>CAVXIL010000005.1:817500-2799205 GCA_963761895.1 uncultured Alphaproteobacteria bacterium | reverse complement strand
CGGGGCCTATGCTGAGGTCTTCATCCGAAGGCTTCGATCAATGGCATTCGCGATCGACCGACGTCGCCGCGCTCCCCTTGGCAAAATGGATATGCTGAAAGGCTGATCGGTTCGATCCGACGGGAATGCCTTGACCACGTTGTTGTGTTCGGCGAGCGACACCTCCGTCACATCCGGCTGTCGTACATGAGTTATCACAACGAGATACGGACGCATTTGTCTTTGGAGAAAGATGCGCCGGTCTCCCGCGCCGTCGAACTAGCCGGGCACATTCTTTGCCGCCCAATTCTCGGCAGGCTACACCACCAATATGTCCGGATTTGATTTACGCCAGGCACAGCGGTGCCGCAGCCTTCGGCAGTGGCCAGAATGATGTTGGCCCGCCACACGTGCTTTTGCGGCGCGCTGCGATCCGAGACGATCGCCTCAAGTCTATGGCGGTCCGCTCGGGTGACGTTCACGCCAATTCCTGCTCTCATGCCGAGAGCTTGAACTGCTTCGGTCGATTTGGGAATCGTCCGAATGAATCAGACCACTAGGGTATCGCCTCGGGTAACAGTCCGTTGGCGCTCACTCTGGCCGAGTGTCGAGCATGGAAAGTGTCGAGCATAGAAAAAGAGCGGCCCGTTTGAGCTGCTCTTTTTTGCTTTATGGGCAAGGATGCCGCAGACCATCGTAGCCGAGATACGTCCCGGACGCCGGGTCGTAGGACTTGTAACGCTGGGCGCAATAGGAAGGATCGGCGCCGCTCGATACGACGTAGCCGGGGTACCCGTCGTAACCGGAGTACCCGTTGTCGTAGCCGGAGTATCCGTTGTCGTAGTAGTTATTATTATAAGCGTAGTCGTCGCCGCCGTAATAGTAGGGGTCATAGTAGCCCCCGTAGCCATAGCCCAGCGCGCTACCGGCCGCTAACCCGGCAGCAAAGCCTACTCCGCGGCCAAAGCCACGGTGCCGGTCGTGACCGCCGCGATCTCCACCGCGAAATCCGCCCTGCGCAAACTGTCCGCCGCCGCGCCCTACGAAATTTCCGCCGCTCACTGGGCCAACTCGGCCAGCGCCGATGCTCGCTTGAGAACCGCTGAACCCACCGCCGCCGCGGCCGACGCGCATCCCCCCTCCCCCGCCGCCGACGGGCTCGCCGCGGCGCCGCCGACGCGCATCCCTCCTCCCCCGCCGCCGACGGGCATCCCAGCCGCGGCGCCGCCGACGCGCATCCCCCCTCCCCCGCCGCCGACGTGCATGCCGCCGCCGCCCATGCCACCTCGGCCGCCACCGCCAACGCCGCCGCCTACGTGCATGCCGCCACCTCCTCCGCCGCCGCGCCCTTGTTGGGCGAAGGCAGGGGTTGCAACCGCTAACGCGAATGAGAGGGCCGAAGCCCCTACAATATCAAGTTTCGACATTTGCGCTCCTCCATAAGAACCTGAAGCAGAAACATCGGCGTTAATCGGTCGTTCCGATATTTCGTCGTTATTTCAACATTGTGATCCGGGAACACGGGAACAAATTGAATCGCGGAAACGCTCGCGCACCGGTGCGCTTGCGGACCTTCGACCATCCGCGCAAGCGCACTCGGACGCTTCGGAAACGCTCAACCGGTACTGGCTGAAATAGGCAGTGGATCAAAGCTCTGGCCGAGCTTAGGCACTTAACCTCGAGGCCCTAGATGCCCTGGATTGCCAAGCAGAACCGACCGCTAACCCGCCCTGAGGCGATAAGGGCCATGATGGACACAATCTTGCATATCCTGTCGGAAGACCGGGGCGAAAAACCGGCTAAAAAAGGCGAAGGTCCGATGAAAGAAACCACGCAAGCCAAAATCACCGCATCCGTTGCGATCGCAAAAGCAATGGCTCAGAAAGCTCCATCTCCAAATCCGAACCCGCAGTGGACTGAGTACGAAATGCGGTCAATTGACGAGTGGATCGCGCGTCAGGGAGTGAAACTGGATCGACCTGAAGCCATCCGCCGGCTTGTAGATCTGGGACTCAAAGTAAAACAATAATGGCCGGCGGTACGCTGACATGCAGGCCCCAGATTGCGACACCTGCCATGACAGTGGGGAGATTGGGTGCGACGGCGAGAATGACGTCTGCGGCAATGAGCAACGCAAATCCAAGCGCCAGCATCAGTTCTAGAGCGCCGAGTGGATAGGCGGAAAGGGCATACACGATATTCATGATGACCAAGACCAGAGGCGCCAAGGCAAGGGTGAGTCCGGCGGTCTGCGCGCGCAGGATCAGGAAGGCTTCGCTGAAGCGCGCGAGTGTCAGAACTGCACCGATTCCCACCATGATCCAGTAGGCGGAGCCAATGGTTTTGAGGCCATCGAACGTTAGCGATCGTGGTGCCGTCGCGTAATGCGGAGGCTCGCGCACACCGAAGACATGTACAAGCACGGACAGAACGCCGGGAATCAGCGCGAGCCAAAAAACAAAACGGAAATTGTCGTTTAGCGCGGCCATCAGCGCGATCGCGAACAACGGCCCTGCGAATGCGCCCACGTTATCGAGCGGCTGCCTCAAGCCGTACGCCGCACCGCGCAGCCCTGCTGGCACCATGTCCCCCACCATCGCATCGCGCGGCGCGCCACGAATCCCTTTGCCGACTCGATCCGAAATACGCACGGCAAGCACCAGCTAGGAGGTCGGCGCAACGGCGAAAAGCGGCTTGGACAGCGCGCCGAGTCCGTAGCCCAGGATGGTGAGCGCTTTGCGTTTGCCGAGCGTGTCGCTGATCCAACCCGAGAACAGCTTGCAGATTGATGCGGTTGCTTCACCCACTCCTTCGATGAGGCCGACCATTTCTGCGCTGGCGCCCTGCACCGAGGTCAAAAACACCGGCAATAGGCCATGGATCATCTCAGATGAGATGTCCATGAACATGCTTACGAAACCGAGTGCCCAAATATCTGCAGGAAGCTCGAGGGGCGATGATTTTGTTGGACGCGGCGTAGCTTGCTCGTTCATAGCTGCGCCATGCGATGTGTCACGCAGGCGCCTCGTTTCATGCCGCCAGTCCTCAACCTTGGGCTGACCTGCGTGGTCTGGTCCAGCGTCATGGCGCGATTGCTCCTTCACCTTGGGCGTCCAGTTGTTGGAGGTCGAAGCGCGCGTACCGTAGCGCGAGCGTTGGCAGCACCAGGAGGTTCAGCACCATCGAGGTGAAGAGCCCTCCGAGGATGACAATTGCCATCGGGCCCTCGATTTCGCGCCCTGGTTCGCCAGCTCCGAGCGCAAGGGGCAGCAATCCCAGTCCCGTAACAAGGGAGGTCATCAGGATCGGAACGAGACGGTCGGCCGCGCCCTCGATCGCCGTATCCTGCCCCCAGGCGCGACGGTCGACCATGACGAGGCGCTCATAATGCGAGATCATCAGAATGGAGTTGCGCAGCGTGATTCCGAACAGAGTGACGAAACCGACCATCGACCCGAGCGAAAGCAGACCGCCGGTTATGGCCACCGCGAACACTCCGCCGACGAAGGCGAACGGGAGATTGACTAGCACCAGCAGGAGATTTCGCCAATTGCCGGTGACCACGGAAAGCAGAAGGATGATGCCGGTCCCGGTCAGCAATGTGTTAACCAGAAGATCGCGTTGCGACTGGGCCTGTGCCTCTGCCGCTCCAGCGAACTCGACATGCGCTCCTGGCGGCAACTTCACTTCGCGGGCAATCTTTTCCTTGGTATCAGCCACAAACGATTCGAGATCGCGGCCACTCACATTTGCCGTGACCGTCTGAACGCGCTGGGCGTTCTGACGCAGTATCTGGTATCGGCCCGAGGTTTCGAACACGTCCGCGACTTGTTTCAGCAGAATGTAAGCGCCGCTCGGCGTGCGTATGGGCATGTCCCAGATTTGCGTGAGACGCGCGCGGGCATGCGCATCCAGGTTGACCATCACGTTGAACACCACGTTGCCTTCATAGCCCTGACCGACCACATCGCCCTGGTAGGCGGTTCGGATCAGTTCGAGCACTTCAACCGGATCGAGGCCCCAGCGCTGCAGATCGGAAGGGCGGAGCGTTACATCGACCATCGGCTCCCCCGGCGGCGATTGTTGCTCGACGTCAACGACGCCTCGAATTTCGCCGAGATCCCGGGCAACGTCACGAGCGGCACCGTCCAGCGTGTCGAGATCGGGACCGCAGATATTCACAGCCAGTGCTGCGGTAAAACCGGACACGGTTTCTTCGATACGTTCTGTCAGATAGGTCTTCACCGCGAAAGCGACGCCGGGGAAGTCGGCCAACGCCGCTCGGATCCGTCGCTCCGCGAGGGCTTGGTCATGACCGGACAGCCCCGGCTGCAGGGCAACCTCGAACTCGCTGTAATGCGGACCGATGGTGTCGACGCCGGCTTCGGCGCGGCCAGCGTGCTGCGCCACACTCCTTACGCCTGGGATAGTCTGGAGGATGTCAGTCATCAGCTTTCCGATGCGAAGCGATTCATCGAGCGACGTGCCGGGAATTGCTGTGACGTGCAGAATCAGATGTCCTTCCCGAAGATCTGGGAGGAAGGTCCCGCCGAAAAACGGCAGCATTGCCGCGCCGACTATCGTCAGAAGGACCGCCGCTGCCATCATAAGTCTTGGGAAGCTTCCGATGCGGCGGAGCAAGGCCGTATAGTGGCCGCGGGACAACCGCACCAAAGGCGGTTCATGCAGTTCTCGCCGGCCGCGCCGGCCCACGAGCAACCACATGGAAAGCGCGGGCGTGACGGTGAGGGCGACTGCGAGCGAGGCCAACACGGCCATGATATAGGCGATGCCCAAGGGACCGAAGAGGCGGCCAGCAACCCCCGAAAGGGCGAGAATTGGAAAGAATACCAGAAGGACGGCGAGGGTCGCGTATACAACGGCGGTACGCACCTCGAGGATGGCATCAAGGACGACGCGAGCCTCGGCTCGCGGCTCAGCGAGCCCGCGGTTCTCACGCAATCGGCGCACGACGTTCTCGACACCGATCACCGCGTCGTCAACCACCTCGCCGATTGCGATCGCGAGGCCGCCCAACGTCATGGTGTTGAGCGATTTACCGATCCATTGCAGGGCGAGTACCGCCGCGATCAATGACAACGGAATCGCGGTACAGCTGATCAAAGAGGTGCGCCAGTCGAACAGAAACAGGAACAAAACGATGATCACGAGCGCGCCGCCAATCAACAAGGCATGCAGCACGTTCCTGGTTGCAGTGTCGATGAAGTTTGCTGGCCGAAACAGGTCGGCGTGGAGCTGAACCTTTTCGGCTTCAAGTCCTGGTCGCAGCTCCTCGAGCGCCGCTTCCACCCGTGTCGTGACCTCCCGTGTATTCGCTCCATATTGTTGACTGATCATGAGCACGATTTCGGGGCGCCCGTTGATGAGGGCACCTCCGATCGGCGGTTCGGGGGCCATAATGACGGTGGCGACATCACCGAGCACGACGCTTGCGCCGCCTTCATGCAGCAGAACTGTCCGAGCAAGCTGGTCAGGCGTCAGGGACTGGCCCTGCGTCTGCAGCGTGATGCGTTGATTGGCAGTGTCAACAAACCCGGCACCCCGCACCCCGGTGCCTTTGCGCGCGGCAGCAAGAACGTCGTTCATGCCGACCCCGAAGCGGATCAGATCGTCGGGTCGGACCTGCACCTGCAGGGACCTGACATCTCTGCCGAAGGTCGATATTTGTGCGACACCCGACACTGCCAGGAGCCGCCTTCCAACGGTCCAATCAGCGATCGTCCGCAAATCCATCAGCGAGCGCTGGTTGGACGTCAGGCCGATCACCAGCACCGTACCAGCTGTCGGCGTCAGCGGAATGATCGAAGGAGCCTGAACGCCCTGCGGTAGCCGGTTGGCCGCGACCGCAAGCCGCTCCGCGACCAGTTGCCGGGCTTGGTAGATGTCGCTGCCCGCCTGGAAAACGACCGTGATAACCGACAGCCCCTGAATAGAGGATGAGCGCATGGTTTCGACGCCCGGCAAGCCGTTGATGGCGGTTTCGACCGGCTGCGTGACCAGCACATCGACCTGTTCAGGACTGAGGCCGGGCGCTTCGGTCTGGATCGAAACCTGCGGCGGCGCGAATTCAGGGAAGACGCCGTATTTCGCCTTGCCGAGCGCGAACTGGCCATAGCCCACGAGCGCGCATGCGAGCGCGAGCACAATCCCGCGGAAGCGAATCGCAAAGGAGACCAAGGCGGCTTGCGGCCTTATCCTGCGAACCGCGTCAGTCATTGTCGGCGCCGCCTCGAAGCTCGCTCTTCGCTTCCTCGGACAACAGGACTTGTGCACCCCGGAGGACTATTTCGGTGCCCAGCGGGATATCCCGCACGACGTAGTCGTCATCAGAGACGGGCTGATCCGTGCTGATCAGACGGCGTTTGAATTTATCGGGACCGATACGGAGGTACACCCAAGACCGACCTTGCCAGTGCACGAGGGCGGTGTCTTCGACGAACACGCCTTCGTACGTCTTGCCGGAAGGCACGTAGACGACGGGGTTCATGCCCGGCAGCAAGCCGCTGCCGCCCGGAGCGGAAAAGAAAAAGCTCAATCCCTGAATCCTGGGGTCGGTGCGCGTTGCCGACGAGATATACTGAAGGTCAATGTTCCCCGGGCGGGTGGGCGCCTGCGCAAGAGCCGTTTGTGGCGGCTCGGTGAGGCTTACGCCGGGCGGCAGAGTTACCTGGACAAGAAATTGGTCGCGCTCGATCAGCCGGACGACTGCCGGCGAGCGGTCCACGATTCCCTGGCCGATCACCGGGCCCCATTCCTGCTGTGCGGTCGCAGCGAGCGTCCTGACTTGCGATTCGGCCGCCGCGAGAGACGCCTGATCGGTTAGGAAGGTCCCTTGGGCGGCTTCGGCCTCTTTTTTCGGGAGGGCCGCCGACTGGACTAGGTTTTTCGTCCGCTCGAAAGCACTCTTTGCCACTTCTAACTTGGCCTGCGCCGTCTGAAGCTGTGCCTGAGCGTTGGCGTAGCCGTTGGTCAGATCCGTGACGCGGGCGATATCCAGCACCGCGCCGTATGCACGAAACTGCTCGGAACGGGGAGCGGCCTTCGCGACCACCGTTTCCAGCCCGATCTGCTTCTGCTGATCCGCGGAAAGTCGGACGACCGCCTGATCTCTGGTTTGCTCCGTGCGGTTCTCAGGTTGCGACGGCTCGGATCCAGGCTGTTCCGGCTCCGCGGCGACGCACTGGTCGATTGAGAGAAGCGCGAGCAGCAAGACCGTCATGGTGACCGGCCGCGATGTGGGTCGCAAGAAACCTACGCCATTCTTTCTCACGAAACACCTGGACAGTTTGAATGTTACCATCGTAACATTTACCGCACCGACTATCTCGCTTCAAGCGCGGCTTGGCGGGCCTGTGAAAACGAAATGAGGTCGGATGAGCAGCGCGATGTGGTCGGTCGCTCGCGGATATTTCCTTGGGAAGAGGCCAAATAGGGATGCAAGCGGATTCGCGCAGCGCGCTTCGTCCTAGGCGACGACGCGCGGGTAGCAAGCAGACCGGCGTAGAGGAGCGTAGTGGTAGGCTCGGTGCTCGAGCCGCCACGCGATGGCTCCTCCTCACTTACAAGGTGCCCGCAGAACCCGCCAAGCGTCGTATCGCGCTCTGGCGTAAGCTGAAGGCTCTTGGAGCCGTCTATCTGCAGAGCGGCGTCTGTCTGCTGCCGAAGATCGAGTCCCACGTGCGCCGTTTGAAGGTACTCGAGAACGAGATATCCGCCATGGACGGCGATGCGGTGCTTCTGGAGACAGTCGGACTGGATCGCACCCAGGAGCAGAAGGTGATCGCTCGGTTCTCAGCCGAACGGAACGAGGCCTATCAGGAGTTCATCAACCGCTGCGCAGATTTTGATGGCGAAATCGCGAAGGAGCGCGGCGTCGGCAAGTTCACCTACGCGGAAGTCGAAGAGAGCGAAGAGTATCTGACGAAGCTCCGGGCCTGGCTTGAAAAGATCGTGCGGCTCGATTTCTATGGGGCTTCCCTGCGGGCCGAAGCAGAGGAGCGGCTCGCCCGCTGCACGGCGGTTCTCGAAGATTACGCGCGGGAGGTATTCGAGGCTCAAGACAAAGATGAAGCAAACGACGAACTTCGGCTGGAGGCAGCACCGATCCCTGCTCGCAATTCGAAGTAAACTTCCCCAGCCACAGGAGTTGTTCAGGTCTTGCCCTCTTGGCGAAGCCGCTTGTGCAGCTTCCAGCGCAAACGGGATCGGAGCGCTTTAGCCGTGATCGGCCAACCGATCAAAGTCCTTGAAGAGCCGGAGGTCTATCGCCGCCGCCATCGCTTCATATCCAGCGTCATTCGGGTGCAGGCCGTCGCCGCTGCTGAATTGGGTGGCCATAAACGTGGGTTTCTTCGGATCGGCAATCGCAGCGGCGAAATCGATCGTGCCATCGAACTCGCCGCTCTTGAGAATGAACTTGTTAACCGCTTCTCGTATCGCCTCGCCTGCCGGCGTCCAATAGTTGGGCTGCGTGGCTCCCGCGAACGGTGTAATCGTCCCCCCGATCACCTTTATGCCGTGAGCATGAGCCCGTGCGATAATCTGTCGATATGCGTCGATTAGCTGATCGGCTGTGATGGTCTGTTGCGGTACGTTTACAAGTCCGGGAAGACCAAGGTCATTTACGCCTTCAAGGATGACGAGATACTTCACGCCAGCCTGTGCAAGCACGTCGCGGTCGAGCCGCGCGAGAGCGCCTTCACCGAAGCTGAAGAAAGGATTCGGCGGGTTGTCATTCAGAACTCGATTACCGCCGATGCCCGCGTTACTCACTCCACGGGGTCCGATCCTTAGCGCAGCCGCTAAGCGGTCGGCGAGAAAGTCAGGCCAGCGGTGACTATCATCCGTGGTTGAGCCGACGCCCTCGGTTATCGAGTCACCGAGCGTTACGATCGCCAAAGCGTCCTCATCCGCGAGCACTTGAATCTCGGACAGCATATAGCGCATGCCGGATTTTACCGCGCCGCCTGGACTCGAATATGCCGTGGTGTTGCCGTTGGTGATATAGGCGGTGTCTATACCCGCCGGATGGATCGTCACCATCCCCGCGTTTGCCGGAAGGAAGAGGCTGACAGCAACGCTCCCAAGTGTTGGCACCGCCAGGCGGACAGGGTCGCTATATACTGCCGCGTTCGGCGGGATGGTAATGGATGACTGGCCGCCAAACGTAAGTTGGCGGTTGGAGTACGGTACGGTCGAGCCTGCCAACCCAGCGAGAGCGATATGCGCCTCGCCGACGACTATGGCAGCTGGGTTGAATTCGTTCGAGAGTTGGACGCGCAGCCAGTTTCCACCAAGGCTGATGCGCTCGATTTCGCGTACGGTCTGATTGCTCGGTGCTTGAACGGTGGAGACAGCTGGATCGGCCCAAGTCGAAACCCAGCGACCGTCGCGATTTGCGAGTGCGACCGTCCCTACGGATAGGCCGAGCGCCGCGGCCAGCGTCGCGATCGCCGCGCCCCTGATGGTAGTGGCTACACTGGACATGATCCGCAAAATTAGCGCGGAATGGAGCATTCCGATTGAGCTATTGGTGCCTCGGTAAAGGTTGGTTGCGAACGCGACAGTGAGTGAGGTGATGGAATGAGATTGCGTCATGCGTGCTCCTTCACTCGCAAAAACATTTCCTTCACACCGGACAGCTGCGGCTTTCCGGGGTGATACTGCTTCAGCGCGTGCAGCTGACGCGCCGATCTCGTCGCGCTTGATCGCATCCCTTTCTGCAAAAAAAGCGCGCATATCTTCCGCGAAGGCGCGGGCGATACCGGCGCGCAATTCTATCGGTTTGCGGGGCGTGGATTGGATATAGGCAGTACAGCGCGATATTGCGAATCGGAACGGCCCCGCGTGGGCGGCTTAGCTGGCGGCATTTCCTGATGGCTGCCGGCGCGACCGGTCTCACCGTCCGACCTTCGGAAGCGATGGTGCAAGAGGCACTCGCCGCCGGAGCAACGCTGGATTTCGTCGATATGGGTCAAACTGAGAAGAACTCAGTGCGAGCATGTGTTTTCCGGGTTGCCTGTGCCTGTCGTAAATCAAATCCGAACATATTGGTGGTGCAGCCCGCCCAGGACCGGGCGGCAAAGAATGGTCCCGGCCAGTTTGACGGCGCGCGAGACCGGCGCATCCTTCTCCAAAGATAAATGCGTCCTTATCTCGTTGTGATATTTCATGTACGACAGCAGTACATGACGGAGGTGTCGCTCGCCGAACACAACAACGTGGTCAAGGCACTCCCGTCGGATCGAACCGATCAGCCGTTCGGCATATCCGTTTTGCCATGGGGAGCGCGGCGATGTCGGCCGGTCACGAATGCCCATTGATCGAAGTCTTCGGATGAAGACCTCGCCATAGGCCCCATCCCGGTCACGGATCAGGTAGCGGGGAGCCTGTTCCCAACCGCATGCTTCCGTGACCTGATTTGCGATCCATTCTGCAGTGGGGTTAGCTGTGACGCCAAACCACAAAATTTGTCGTCGGCCGTGCCCCATGATCAGCAATCCATAGAGCAGGCGAAACGAGATCGTCGGCACGACGAACAAATCCATCGCCGCGATGGCGTCGGCATGGTTATGAAGAAACGTCTTCCAGCCTTGCGACGGTGGCCCTCGTCTCTTCACCATATACTTGGCCACGCTCGTCTGGCCGATATCGATGCCGAGCTTAAGCAGCTCTCCGTGGATCCGCGGCGCTCCCCACAACGGGTTGGCGATGCTCATCTCGCGGACAAGCTTGCGTATCTCTGTCGGTAAGGTTGGTCGGCCATCACGACGTCGTGACCTCCAGCGCCAGTATGATCTGAACCCGGCGCGGTGCCACTTTATAACGGTATCTGGCTTCAAAACCGCCAGAGCGTTTAGGACTGTTGGCGCCAATCGATACACCCCGGCAAAGATCAAGCGGTCCATGGCGCTGAACGTCTGCCTCTTGGGCGAATGCCGTCTCAGTATGTTAATCTGATGCCGAAGAACCAGGATCTCGGCTGCCAACGAGGCGCGCGATCGGAACAATAATACCAGCGCCGACCAGATCAGGCTGCAAGCTTCTCTCATAAGATAGAAACATTGCGCGATTCGGCTTCACTTGCCAGCCGAATTAGGTTTCCGACAGGGACAACAGCCGCTTCGAATTTTCTGATCTTCCGCGCCAAAAGTGCGAGCGCAACCACTTTCGGATCGGCAGCGCCGGCATCGCTTTAATGGCTGACGTGGCGTTCTGCATTGTCTTTCGTGACAATTCTTATCATCGGCGCCCTCATCCCACGCATCAGGATGCAACATTACCCGACGGTTAGCATCAGCTGGAGCTGGTTACATTTACAGGTATCTTGCGCGCGGGAAGATGTGAGGAGAGTCACGGATTTGATGTGGAGCCGGTATGACTCTCTATGCTATCTGGCCGTACTTTGTTCTGGTGTTCGTCGTTTCGATCGCATGCGGCCGGCTGCCGCCATTCAAGCTTGTCGACGACGCGCGCGCGGACGGCGGCATGCGGACCGAAACGCTCGACGGTTTGCGCGGCTTTCTCGCGTTGAGCGTGTTCGTCCATCACTTGGTCATCACGCATCGCTACCTGCAAAGCGGCACCTGGGATTATCCGCCGTCGGCTTTCTATACGTTGCTGGGACAGGTCGGGTTCGGTGTCTTCTTTATGATTACCGGCTTCCTGTTCTGGGGAAAATTGCTTGATGCGCGCGGCCGCCCCGACTGGTGGACGCTGTATCTCGGGCGGGTCTTCCGAATCGGACCGATGTATGTACTCGTGGTCGCGCTGATGCTGTTCGTGGTGGCGTACCGGACCGATTTCCAACTTAGGGAGCCCCTTGCACGGGTTTGCATCTCCGTGTCCGAGTGGCTTGCGCTGGGCGTTTTCCCGCAGCAGCCAGAGGTCAACGGCTACCAGGCGACGGGACTGATTCTCGCCGGCGTGACGTGGACCATATTCTGCGAGTGGGCCTTCTATGCGGTCTTGCCGCTGCTCGCGATAATTGCCCGCTCGCGCCGGCATGCGCTGTTTGTCGGCATTGGCTTGGGGGCGTGCCTGCTGACATCGGCCTGCGAGCCGACGCTGACGGCCGGGTTGGCGACTCCGATGACGGCGGGGCTCGTGATGGGTATTGTCGCCGATCTGCTGGCTTTCTTCCTGTCGGGTATGTTGGTCGCGTCGTTGCGCCGCAGCAGCATGCGCGAACGCACGCCTGCGGGCTGGTTATCGCCGATCGCACTCGGATGCCTGGGCACAATTTTCGTCGGCTTCGATACGGCGCTGGGCTCCGTGCAGATCGCCTTGATGGCGCTGTTCTTCTATGCCGTCTGCGACGGCGGCACGCTGTTCGGCTTGCTGACGACACCCGCCGCGCGCCGGCTCGGCAACGTCAGCTATAGCGTCTATCTGATGCAGGGCATTGTGTTGACCGCCGCGTTCGCCGTGCCGTCGATCAAGGTCTTCGCGCTGCAGGGAGTATTTGAATACTGGGCGGTCGGCGTGCTATCCGCGCTGGCGCTGGCCAGCGTGTCGGCGACAACCTATCTCACGGTCGAGAAACCCGGCATCGCGTTCGGCAGGCGCATCAGACACCGTTTTGGCGGCTTCGGCGCCATGCCGCGCACCGACTCGCGTTGATGCAGGCACCCGGCGACCTATTCGGCCATGACCTGCTTGCTCCATTGGCTTCGCGTTGGAGCCTGGAAAGACAGGGGCTACCTGTTGTAGGCGCTTCACCAAAAACGAGACGTGCCGCGAAGCACGCGGTGTGCTGCGAGCCAATTGAAGGATCGAACCGTGTTGTGTATCGTGCACAGCCATGAGCGAGAGCACATGCACCGCAGAGCAGACTTCGCCATGCACAACGCCATCCTCACCCTTCGCGGCCGCGTCGCCTCGGCACACGATTTCAACCCGGATCGCACCGTCGCGGCCACCTTCCAGGCGCTGGCCGAAATCGTGGTGTCTGCCTTCCCCTGCAGACGTATTGTACACAAGAATTCGGATGCGCATGCCTAGACGATCGATTCCATGAAACCTGCGTCATGGAACTAATGGTTTGGTGGCGGATTCCTCGTTTGCGATTGGCGAAACGAGGAGCGGGATCATGGCAGGATGGCGGCGGGTAATCGAATTGACGATAACCGACGAAGAAATTGAAAGATTGAAGGCTCTTTCGCGGTCGAGAACTGAGCCAGCGAGCCGGGTTTCGCGGGCGCAGATGCTGCTGGCGTATCGCGAGAATCCTTCGTTCTGTGCGGTGGGGCAAAGAGTTGGGGTCCATCATCAGACTGTTCAGCGCTGCGTGGAGCGGGCGCTGGCTTATGGGCCGCTGGCGGCAATCGAGAACCGACCACGGCCGGGCAAAGAACCGGTCATCACGCCGGATGCCAAAGCCTGGTTGGTGTCGCTGGCGTGCGACAAGGCTAAGGAGCACGGCTATCCGCACGAGTTGTGGACCACGCGGTTGCTGGCACGCCATGCGCGCGAGCGCGGACCGATGGCGGGGCACGAATGTCTCGCCAACCTTGTCCAGGGTACGGTGTGTAAGATTCTCGGCCAGGAGGAAATCAAGCCGCACAAGGTTCGCTACTATCTGGAACGTCGCGATGCCGAATTTGAGCAGAAGATGGCGGAGGTTCTGTGCGTCTACCGCGAGGTGCGGGTCCTGAAAAGGGCTGCCGCCAAGTCGCGCAAAGCCATCAAGCGAGTGGCGATCGTCTCCTACGACGAAAAGCCGGGAATCCAGGCCATCGCAACGACGGCACCCGATTTGCCGCCCAAGCCCGGCGTCCACGCGACCTTCGCGCGGGATTACGAGTACAAACGTCATGGCACGCTTAGCCTGTTGGCCGGAATCGACCTGCTTACCGGGAAGGTTCATGCGCTCGTCAGAGACCGCCACCGCAGCCGAGAATTCATCGAATTCCTCAAGCGTCTCGACGCCGCTTATCCGGCCGGCACCGCGATCAAGCTAATCCTCGATAATCATTCCGCCCACATATCGAGAGAAACAAGAACCTGGCTCGACGCTCGACCACCTGGACGCTTCGCGTTCATCTTCACGCCCAAGCATGGTTCGTGGCTGAATCTCATCGAGGGCTTCTTCTCCAAGTTTGCTCGCTCGGTCCTGCGCCACATCCGGGTCACCTCAAAGCACGAGCTCAAAGAACGCATCATGGCCGGCATCGACGACGTCAATCGCCATCCCGTCATCCATACATGGTCCTACAAGCTCGCCGAGGCCGCCTGATATGATTCAAACCATGAAAACGCTGACCTAGTACCCACTATCCGAAGTAACTGAGTCATATTTGCACTATCGTGCGGCGTTGCCGCGTGATTCAAGATGGCATGATAAGCGATGCCATGAAAGTCCGGCTGCGGCCGGGAGATCGTGCGGTTCGTGAGGCGCGCTTGCGCGCCGGCAGCACCGAACAGCGGCAGCTGTTGCGGATACGGATCGTGTTGGAGGCGGCCGACGGGCACGCGACACGGGAGATCGCCCGCGATCTGGAGACGACGCCGACCACGGTCAGCTTATGGCGTATCCGTTACGCGCGCGAAGGCCTTGATGGGCTGGAGGATCGGCTGCGACCCGGCACCCCGCCGATCTACGGCGAGGCGACCGACCAGCGCATTCGCAAGGTTCTCGACCAGCCGCCACCTAAGGGTTTTGCACGCTGGAACGGGCCATTGATCGCGCGGTCGTTGGGCGACGTCGATGTGCAGTATATTTGGCGATCGCTGCGCAAGCAGAAGATCGATCTGGCCGGACGCAAAAGCTGGTGCGAGAGCAACGACCCGGATTTTGCGGCAAAGGCCGCCGATGTGGTCGGCCTCTATCTGGCGCCGCCGAAGAACGCGATTGTCCTGTGCGTCGATGAGAAACCGTCGATCCAGGCACTGGAACGGGCGCAGGGTTACCTGAAACTGCCGAACGGACGCGCCCTGACCGGGCAAAGCCACGACTACAAGCGGCATGGCACGACAACCCTGTTTGCCGCTTTTGAGGTTGCCACCGGCAAGGTCCGGGCCGCACACAAGAAACGCCGTCGCCGCAAGGAATTTCTCGACTTCATGGATGACGTCGTCGCCGCCTATCCAAAGGCACGGCTCAAGGTCATCCTCGACAATCTGAATACGCACCAGAAAAACGACGAATGGCTGAAACGCCACCCGCTTGTAACTTTCCACTTTACGCCGACACGCGCCTCGTGGCTCAATCAGGTCGAGGGCTGGTTTTCCATTTTGCAGGGCCAGTCGCTGACCGGCGCATCGTTCACCTCAGTCGAGCAACTCAAGCAGCACATTAATGCTTTTATCAAAGCCTACAACAAAGACGCGGAGCCGTTCGTCTGGGCAAAATCCAAAGTCCACCAGCGCCGCGTCAAGGGACGCCGTCTTAGTGACTTATGATTCCGGGTACTAGACGCGCTACTCGGAGCAGATCGATCTACAGTTTTACCGACCATCAACGGTGTCGGAAGCATCGAATTTAAGGGCGATGTCGTATTGGCAACATCATGCACCCCACACCAATGCGATGAAACGGGCGCCATGATTGCGATCGACCTTCCAACGAAAACACTTTTCCTCGCGTGGAAACCTTCGAAGGGGCCGATAGTCGTCAGACCCGCGCTCAAAAATTGGACGCCGCCGGCGCGCGCAGAGTTGGCTTCCTGGTCGAGGAGTTGGACGCGGTGATTCCGCTAACTACGCGCCTGAAGCATCTGCCGCAGCATCGCTTCACCGTCCGGCGTGTCGGCGGCCCGCGCGCGACGATGGCGCGGATCTGGTCGACGCTATCAGGCGCCAGGAACATATCCGACAGTCGCGACGTGCCACGACTGAGCCAAGCGCGCTTTGGCCGATCGCGGCAACGGCGCCGGGCAGCCCCGGAAATGTGGGGAAGGGAGGCAAATTGTTGACGATCCCAGAGGCGTTCCTTTCCCGCGCCGACGAGGTGATCGAGTGAAGTTAATAATTGCTGCGGTGCATGAGGCCCTTCTTGGCACGAAACGGACCAGTCGGCGCGGTCTGATGATGTCCGTTCATCGGGGTAGAGTGGAAGTGGCTGGTCGATGTTCAAAACTTGATCTCTTCCCAAAAGTACATTCGAGCGGTTAAGGTCCAACTCTGATCATTTGGGCACTGGTATGCGACGGCGCGAGTTTATTACAGTGCTCGGGGGCGCGGCAGTAACTTGGCCGTTAGCCGCGCGTGCCGGTGAAAACGCTGATCTCCTCGTTGATGGCGTGCCGCTTCCCTCCGACGCCAGCGTAGCCCTTGTTCCGAAATCCGCTACCGACTTGCAGCGGCGCTGGAGCGGCGTGTGGGCCGGAGCATGGAACGGTGACCTCAAGCATGTCCTGCTGGTCGAACGTATCGGCGAAGATGGAGCAGCCGGCATTGTTTATGCGGAAGCTGACAACCTATACTCCGGGGTGCGCGCGAGGTGGTGGCGATTGGACGCGGCTGTGTCTGGGCGAACTCTTGCCGTTAGAGCGCGGCTGTTCACCGCCACCTACGACATGGATGACGATGGGCAGTTGAAGGCCGTCTTCAAAGGCAGCAGGATGGCTCGTGCGGCGATGAGCAGAGCCGAATTGGCGTCCTTGACCAGGCCCGATGCTGCCGTCGCCTGGTCGCGCGGTACATCCGAATTGCTCCAAACGGATTTGCTCGAAGATGGCAATCCAATCAGGCTGGGGACAGTCATTTTCAAGCCTCCCGGGCCGGGGCCGTTTCCTCTCGCGGTGTTCAATCACGGCTCAATCGGCAGATATGCGACACCCGGACTTGTCAAGCAAACGTGGGTCTCGCTCGAAGTTGCCGATTTTCTCAATAAGCAAGGATGGCTCGTTGCTTTTCCGCAGCGTCGGGGTCGCGGAAAATCCGATGGGCTCTATGAAGAAGAGCGCAACAGCTTCGGCGATACCGACAGAGCGGTGAGCGGTGCGGATCGCGCATTGACCGATGTGAATGCGGCCATTGCCGTCCTTCGCCGCCGGCAGGACCTTGGTCCCGATCCTGTTCTGATCGGCGGACAGTCACGTGGCGGCGTGCTGTCCATCGCCTATGCAGGAATGCATCCCGAGCAAACTATGGGTGTCATCAATTTTGTGGGCGGGTGGTTTGGCGAAAAGTATGCCGGCGCTGAATTAGTCAATCAAACACTCTTCGAGCGTGGTGCGCGCTACGACCAGCCAACGATCTGGCACTACGGCCAGGGTGACATTTATTACTCGATTGACCACAGCAGGAAAAACTTTGCGGCCTTCGAAAAAGCCGGCGGCCAAGGAAAGTTCATCGAGTTCGATGTGCCCAGCGACGTGGGCCACAACGTGATTCACTATCCTGATCTCTGGGCAGGCCCAATCGGCGACTACCTCAACTTACTTTCACGTGGACACTGAACACACAGCGGCCACGACGTGCTTGAGCTCAAACACATTGCCGGTTCATGCGATCAACCCGATGTTCTGCTTTTGGCACCTTTGAGACATGCCGGGTCGGCCTGACGATGTCTGCTCCTGAGGGTAGAACGGACATGCCGTTCCAGCGCGGCCACTTCCATTTTTGACCCAAGTCGGAAGTCAAGCACCCCATTTGCTGTGACCTACGAGGCCGCCACTCTGGCATCAGGCCGTGCTAAATTGCTCTCCTCGGGCTGAAAGGTGGCTCATGAAGCGACGGCCCGGCATGACACTGCCAGCACGAAATTTCCAGCCGAGCTGCGAGCGCGCTACAGGAACTTATCGTTGCGGATGTGCCCTGGGAAACTTCGGGTGAAATGTGACCAAGGATCTCGATTTCTCACTTGCTGATCGCAAGGCCGAGCTTCTGCGCTGGCTAAGCGAGGACGGACGTTTTGCGCCCGATACCGGTGGGCTTCTTGAGATGCTCTGCGAGAAGCTCACCGTGCTCGGGGCGCCGATAGCCCGCGCCACAGTGCATGTCCGTACGCTGCATCCAGAATTCCGGGGAGTAACGCGTATCTGGCGCCGTGGACAGAGTACCGAGATCCGAACGTCGCGGCATGGTATCGAGTCTACGTCGGATTACCAGAATAGCCCCGTTCAGTACGTCATCGAAACCGGACAGTGGCTTGATACTGGCCTTAGCGAAGCCACCGATCGGCGCTTCCCGATCCTCGCAACGCTGCGGGCGCAAGGCATTACCCATTACGTGATGGCGCCCCTTATCTTTTCGAATCGGATCGTTAACGCGATATCGTGGGGAAGCGACGCTCCCAGCGGGTTTGGGGAAGCGGATGTTGAACTCTTTCGCTATCTAGTGCCGACCTTTGCCCCAGTTCTCGAAGTGACGGCGGGCCGGCGGATCTATGGTGAACTTCTTGCCACCTACGTAGGTCGAGATCCGTGCGCGCGGATTATGGCGGGCGCCGTCCAGCGCGGAAACGTCCACCACATCAAGGCGGCAATGCTGCTCGCCGACTTGCGTGGTTTCAGCCGACTGACAGATGAGCTTCCGGAGCAAAGAATCATTGAACTCCTAAATGCCTTCTTCGATCTGGTCGTCCCTGGCGTCATCGGCAGCGGAGGTGACATCCTGAAGTATATCGGTGATGCGGTCATCGCGATCTTTCCAGTCACCGCCGATGATCCGGCGCTGGCCTGTGAGTTGGCCCTGGTTGCAGCGCAGACAACGCTGGCTGCGCTCCAGGCTTCACCGCCCGAGGTCCAGCAGCATATTTCCATCGATATTGCTCTGCACTACGGTGATGCCGCATACGGCAATATTGGCTCTGGCAATCGCCTCGACTTCACCGCCGTCGGGCGCGACATCAACATCCTCAGCCGGCTGGAACTCCTCTGCAAGGATGTTGGCCGGCCACTGCTCATGAGTGGTGCTTTTGCCGCCGAAGTTGCGGCACCGGTCTTTGAAATCGGCCATTTCGAATTGCGCGGCTTCCGTCAGCATCAGTCCTTGTACGGGTTGTGCCAAGACGGCGAGGTGCCTGCTGCGCCCACGTGGACGGATGGCGCGTAGCAGGCTGTACGTACTGTTGGGGGTAAACTTCTGCTTTTGGCTGATTGTGTTGCAAAAGTCGAAAATCGAACGATACCGAAAATCTCGCAAAAGCTGATTTTTAGACGCCTCTACCGCTGCAATGCTCTGTAGCGCTGATACGAACGGCCGTGGTCGTTTTTGTACGAAACGATGAGGTCCCTCACATCGCCACATACGAAACGCATCAGCGGGCCTAGGAAATTTCGTTCGTCACCCCAAAAAGACTTTTGCAACAATATCGGCACAAAGCGGACCTGGCGCAGTAGTCGCCGCATGTCCGTTGTTGAGGGATGAACGGACCAAGCTCAGACGTGGGCCGAGGTCCGAGTTTGACCCGAGCCGGACATAGAGCTTCACTGGCCCTCCACCGCGATCATGATGCTGCGCGCCGCCGCATGCCGTTTGGCGACCAGGGGCCGGTAGCCGGGATCGTTGTACCAATCCTTGATCGCCTGTTTGCTCGGAAATTCGACAACGACGACGCGGCTCGGTCGCTGGCCTTCGAGCATTTCATGTGTGCCAGCTTTGGTGAGATAACGTCCGCCGTGCTTTTCGATAAACGGCATAGTCTGCTTGAGGTAGTCGGCGAAAGCCGCATCGTCGTCGATCTCGTGTTGGCCGATGTAAAAGGCGGTCATTTATAGCTCTCCTATGCGCTCACACGCTCCAATCGGTTCACCCCTGAAGACCCAGCGGTTTAGCACCGGTGTCCTACCAGGACGCTCGATGGGAAGCTGGTACGAGCCAGATCGCACACAATCGGTTTAGAGAACAAAGTGCCAAACCATTTACTCGTCAACGAACCATCGTTGTCGACCCAGGGGATCGGTGGCAGTTGCGGCAGGTAAGATGCATACGGCAGCACTTTCGCAAGCGTCACTCTGCCCGGAAACTGTGCGAGGAAAGCCTTATTCATTCCGCCGTCCAGTCCGCTGTAGATTGGGGCGGCTGGCACGTTGTCTTCAACCAATTGCGCGTATTCGAGCTCGTCGGTGCGTTGTTTCTCCAGCGCCCGCCGCGCGATTTTCGGATTTACGACAAAGGCGGGGCATTTATCGGTGGGATTGAACACAAGAGGATTCGGCGAATTTGGGGGAGGTTGCGCATCGAGTACGTAGAGGCGATTGCACACATCCACCTTAGGTTCGAGATGCGTCGTCTCGACGCGATCGTTGCCGATCTTGAGCATTTTCCAGAAGGCCAAGTTCGGACTATTTCGATGCCGCGCCAGATTCGCCGGCGTCAAGCGGAACGGATAGGCCTGGACCTGGAATGACGGCCGGCCGCCGAGGAATGAGTTGCGCGCCAGCGAATAGATCTCGCTTATCTGTTCGTCGGTCATGGCATAGCAACCGCTCGACGAGCAGTCGCCGTGGATCATGAGCAAGCTGCCGTCGCGGTTGTTCGCTTTGTCGAAGCTGTTGGGGTAGCCGACGTTGATCGCAAGATAGAAGTTGGAGTTGGGATTCATCAACTCGGGTGTAATTGTATAGAACCCCTCTGGAGCCTGACGGTCGCCCTCCTGCAACTTCGGCCCAAGATCGCCGGACCACCGACAGATCGGATAGATCTTGAGGATCTGGAAACGGCCGGTGGTGTCCCGTTTCCAGACTTCGAGCTCCGCCTCTTCCTTGAAAAGGCGCACAAGGATGGGTGAATATTTTGGCATCTTTTTTTGTCGGAGCAGCGAGAGCAGCTCGGGCGGTAGCTCCTTTGTTGCCTTGGTCGGCAACCGATTGCTGTTTTCGCCAAGGCACGTGACCGGCGTCAACCCCGCGGCAAAAGCTGCCGTCAGCACAAGCGCACGGAGTACCGTGGCGCGGATCATTGCTGTACCTCCGACGTGGAACCTTTCCTATCTGGAGCCTGTAGTCGGTGGCTTTCGTAAGGCAAACCCAGATGGGTGCAGGCGCGCCGACGGAGTCCGAGCTTATCGTCAACCTCAAGACCACCAAGCGCTCGGTCTCGCCGTGCCGCCCCTCACTGCTTGGACGCGCCGACAAGATGATCGAATAGAGATGCCGTTTGCTGCGGCGCATGAGTCCGTTCATGGCACGAAACGGACATGGCGGGGCCGTCAGACGATGTCTGTTGTGGAGGGTAGAACGGACATGCCGTTCCAGCGCGGCCGCTTCCGTTTTTGACCCTGGCTGCGTGAAAACGAACTGTCTGCTATGATTTGCTTGGCGATTTGCCGGGGGCAATCATGAAGCGCTTCGTTGAGGGTGCCGATCGCGGACAATTGACGTTGTTGCCGGAATGCCTCGATGAGTGGGTCGAGGAGAGCAATTGCGTTCGTGTGGTGGATTGCTTTGTCGACAGGCTCGATCTGGCCGATCTCGGTTTCGAAGGCGTCGAGCCTGCAGCGACAGGCCGGCCTGCCTACCACCCCTCGGTTCTTCTGAAGCTTTACATCTACGGCTATCTCAACCGAGTGCAGTCGAGCCGCCGGCTTGAGCGCGAAGCCGGCCGAAACTTGGAAGTCATATGGCTACTCGGTCGGCTCGTTCCCGATGACAAAGTGATTGCCGATTTCCGCAAGGACAATGCCCCGGCGATCCGCAGGGCATGCGCGAGCTTCGTCAATCTCTGTCGCCAGATAGGTCTGTTGGCGAAGGCGAGCGTCGCGATCGACGGCAGCAAGTTCAAAGCGGTCAATAATCGAGATCGCAATTTTACACGAGGGAAGATCGATCGCCGGCGCGCGCAGTTCGAGGAGAGTGTGGCGCGGTATCTCTCCCAGCTCGATACGGCGGATAGGCAGGAACCGTCCGAAGTGCTGGTTGAGTGTACCGAAAACCTAAATCCGACCATAGTGGTGATGCAGTCCACCGAGGATGCTGCGTGAATTGATGACACCGATCCGCTGAACCGGGCGAGAGACTGGTGCATCCTTCTTCAAGGATCGATGTGTTCTGAAGCTATTATAATAGTCGGCGTAGGATTTCAGGACCCGACGCAAATGCATCTCGCCCAAGACAATGACGTGGTCCAAACACTCACGCCGGATCGATCCGATCAGCCGTTCGGCAAAGCCGTTCTGCCAGGGTGAGGCCGGTGCAACAGGCTTGTCCCGGATGCCCATGGCACGCAGTCGGCGCCTGACGACGCTGCCATAGATCCGATCGCGGTCTCGGACCATGTAACGCGGAGTCCCATCCCAAGGAAATGCCTCGGTTATTTGACGTGCAACCCATTCGGCCGTCGGATGTGCCTTTATCATTGTCCGGCTCGACCGCAGAGACCTCGTCTGGATCAACGCCACAGCATTGATTTCGACCTGATCTATGGTGGTTACGCAAGAAGGTTCGCCATCCCTGGCTGGGCGGCGCCCGTCGTTTGACCATGTACTTGGCGACGCTCGACTGCGCGACCTCAATCCCGAGCTTGAGCAGTTCGCCGTGGATGCGTGGCGCTCCCCAAAGCGGATTTTCAACGCTCATCCGCCGGATCAGCGCGCGCAGCTCCGTCTCGATTTGTGGCCGCCCTCCCCGCCGACGCGATTTCCAACGCCAGTAGCAGCGAAAGCCGGCCCTGTGCCAACGCACGAGTGTCTCGGGCCGGATGATTGTGAGAACCTGCTGGATTGACGGAAACCAGCGATACAGCTGGATCAAGAACCAGCGATCATTATTGGTAAGCCGGACGCGACCAGGCAGCCTACGCCTCACGACGTTCAACTGATGTCGAAGCACCGCGTTCTCCGCCTCAAGCCGGAACTTCGACTTGAATGGCGAGGCCAGGACGGCCAGAACGAAACAGAGCAGCCCGATCATTCCGCCAGCTTAGGCGATTCCATCGCGGCTTCAACTCAGATAAGGTTTTCGGTACACACGGACCGCCGTCAGACGAGTTAGCTGCTTGCGGTCGGTCCGAGCACCGCTGATCTTCTCCTGAAATATCTTCGAGCATTTCGCGGCTTTAAGCATACATGCGCGCCCAATCATGAACGTGCTCCTGTTGGTGACCGACGCCCGTTCCTTGCTCGGCCTCCAGTTACCCTGCGCTTGCTTGAGCTTCGGTCGGATGTCTTCCTGGGCGCTGCGGCAATAGCAAAATGCAACCGATGATGAAAACGGCGATTACGGCGGATGCGATTGGTCGGCTCAAAGCGAGGCCTCCGTGGCCTACCGGCTTGTCGAGGAAGTCGCCAACCGTGGCTCCGAGCGGCCGGGTCAGGATAAATGCTGCCCAGAACAAGCCGACCCGCGAGAGATTTGTCCAGTAGTACGCCGCAGCAAGGATTCCCAATCCAGCACCAAACACCAGTGCGCCGCCCTCGTATCCGAGGCCGCCAGTGTCGGCCAGCCAGTCCCCAAGGGCGGTGCCAAGCGTCTGTGAGAACGTGATCGCCGCCCAGTAGAAGGCCTCGACTTTGGGCGTGCTAACCGTGTTCACCGAAACTGTGCCTTGGGACCAGTACCAAAGACCAAGCACAGTCATCAAACACAGAAACAGAAGTGTTGAACCACCGGTGTAGCCGATGCCCAAGGAGCGATCGGCAAAATCCGCCATGGTCGTGCCAAACGTTGTCGACGCAACTATTGTGGCCCAATATAGGAACGGGTGAAACTTTTTCGCAGCGGTCTGGTACGCCACCAGCGTTATCAGCGCCACAAGGAAGATTGCTGTGCCGACAAGATATCCCCAATTCAGCGTCATGGTAACTGAGTTGCCGCCCGTTTCGCCCAGCGTTGTTGCGGCAATTTTTATGATCCAGAAACTTAGGGTGACCTCTGGCACTTTGCTCAGCGTTGCCTTGGTGGCTTGGTCCATTTCGTCCATCCTTGATTTCTCGTCGCCCAAACAAACGTATCTCAACTCGCCAACAACAATAGCCTTTTAGCGAGTAACCAAATCAGTCCGGGTGCGGACCTTCCTTCTTGTTCTCCAGCACTCTGCCAGTCCTCGCATCGACACCGACCTCCTGCGTGGCTCCTCGACGTTTGATGTCGAAGGAATACCTGAGCCCGCTGCCTCCTCTTTCCTTCTCCAGTTCTTCGTCGGTGATCTCACCGGGATGAGCCTTGAGGGCTATGGCTCGCGCTTGTTTGATGCTGATCTTTGCGTCTTTGGCAAGCTCCTGGCCGGTGTAGGCCTTTAAGGGGACAGCAGCTGTCAGCAATATCAGTCCTGCGACGGCGGACAATGATAGCTTTAGTACCTGTGGCACCTCGCGTTTCGAGCTGCGCCGGGACTGAGCCTTCCTTTGCGACAACGCGGTTTGGTTCGGAAGGCTCCGATCCAGTCGAGCCTTTGGCGCGAGGCGAGCATGAAAAAATCGTAATCTGCTCTCTCTCTGATACCCGTCCATGTGTCATCTCCGGTTCGTGTCCAACGACGCCCATTGTTGCTGTCGGCTTGGGATTGCATTGCTTGAGACTGAAGCCGCGAACGTTAGGATTTTCCGACCGAGTCCATCAGGGACAACAGTTCGGCGATGCTCTGCTTGCATTTGGCAGAGTTGGGCGCGGCCACGCGCAAGGCTTCCAGCGCGCGATCGATCGCCTTGTCGACCGTATGCCAGTCGGCTGCTGCACGCGGCTTCAGCGCGGCTTCGGCATCGTCCCACTGAGTTTCGAGATCCTTGATACGATTCTTGGCACCGACCAGATCGCCCTTGTCGATCAGCGCGGAAACATCCGCGACGATGGCGCGGAATGGCGTGAGGTCGCCCAGTTTCGAAGACATCGCAGCTTCGGTGAGCGTTACGAATGAAAGGCGGTCACTTGCGTGCATGTTGGACTCGCCTATCGCCATCGTCAACTGTGGCTCGCCTGCTGCCAGCGTGAACAGGCCGACCGTCGCTGCCAGGATCATTCTTTTCATGCACTCTCCTTGAGGTCTACCCGCGCACCGTCGCCCGGGCTTCTGGAAGCTGAAATTGGACGTCATTGCGCTGGATCGGCGCCTCCGGCACGGTCGCCTTCGAAGGTCACCCACGCCACAAGCGCGATGATCACGGTCAGGAACGCAAGGCTGGTATGGACCGTGCCGAGCCCCACGCCGCCATAGTTGCGGGACTGTGACAAGAGGTCACCGAGCGAGGCGCCGAGCGGCCGAGTGAGGATATAGGCCAGCCAGAAGGCGAGGACCGGATTGACGGCGAGCGAGTAGAAGATCGCAATCGCCGCGATCATCACGCCGAACACGATGACACCGAGCTGGAAGCCGAGGCCGAGCGCCTCCGTTGCCAGGTCGCCCGCCGCCGTGCCTAGTGCGAAGGTGAAGAGAATGGCCGCCCAGTAAAACAGCTCGCGCTGCGTGGTGACGATGGTGCGGATCGAAAGGGTCCGCTCTATGGCGAACCAGATTGCGAAGGTTGCGGCGAGCGCGCAGGCGAACACGGCCGTGCTGACGTAGAGGCTAATCTCCAGTTTGTCGGTCAACAGATCCGTGATCTCTGTGCCGAAGATGCTGACCAGGACCACCGTCAGCCAGTAGATCCAGGGAACGTAGCGGCACGCGCGCAGCTGCAGCATCAGCGCCACAGTCAGCAGAGAGGCCATGCACGCCGCGGTCACGTTGGCGCCGAGACCGACATGCACGGCGAGATAGTCGGCGCCGGTTTCGCCGACGGTCGTCGAGAGGATCTTGATGGTCCAGAAGATCAGCGTGATCTCCGGCACCTTGTTTAGCATCGGCGACAAGCGCAGATCCCAGGTCGTGGACACGTGCATCTCCCCAAATCGAATGGCCACCAGACGATGCCGGATCATGGCAATGCCGACTTAGGCACAGCTTAGGACGAATTTCTTTTTTGGAGGCGGAATGACGGCCCAGGGCGCGATGGTGATCGAGTTAGACCACCATCGCGCCCTAAGTCTGCGCTAAGTCGGGAGGGAAACAACCAGGCCGGCCCACCTCCGGCATCTCGAAGGAAAACGAGGATGCGTGTTCTGCTGATCGAGGACGACAGGATGATCGGCGCGGCTGTCGAGCAGGCGCTCAAAGATGCGGCCTATGCGGTCGATTGGGTAACGGATGGCGCGACAGCGATCCATGCAGCTGAAAACGAAGCCTACGAGCTGGCGCTGCTCGATCTCGGCCTGCCGATGACCGATGGCCGGGACGTGCTGCGGCGCCTGCGCGCGCTTGGTCGCCGGCTTCCCGTCATCATCGTGACCGCGAGGGATGGCGTCGACGACCGGATCGATGGGCTCGATCTCGGCGCCGACGATTATCTGGTCAAGCCCTTCGAAGTTCGCGAACTGCTGGCACGGATGCGCGCTGTGCTGCGCCGCGAGGGCTCTGGCGCGTCGGCGCTGCTGACCAATGGAAAGCTCCGCCTCGATCCGGCAACCCGGGAAGCCTCGCACCTCGGCCAGACAGCGCAGCTCACGGCGCGCGAGTTCGCCCTGCTGCAGGCGCTCTTGGCGCGGCCGGGCACCATCCTGTCGCGCAGCGAGCTCGAACGGCAGATTTATGGGTGGAATGAGGAGGTCGAAAGCAACGCGATCGAGTTTCTGATCCACACCATCCGCAAGAAACTCGGGGCCACCGCGATTCGCAACGTGCGCGGGGTCGGGTGGATGGTGGACCGTCCGTCATGATAAGGTCGCTGCGCGGACGTCTCTTCATCGGGCTGACCGCAATCATCATATTGACCGGAGCGATCGGCGGCATGTTCGCCTTTAACTGGGCGTTCGACGAGGCCATCGAGATGCAGGACTCCATCCTGACTCAGATCGCGAGCCTCGCGCAAAATAGCGGTTTCAGCGGCGGCCAACCCCTTCTGGGGGTCGAGGAGGACGCCGAGGTATGGATCATGGAATTGGGGAAGGCGCCGCATGGCTCAGCCGACGACCGCCAACTCTGGAGCTATCAGGACGGCCTGCATGTTGCAACGCGCGCCGGCCAGCCGATCCGGGTGCTACTGCGGACGCGCGCGGACGGAAGCCGGTTTGCCGCGGCACAACCGACCGCCGTTCGCGACGAGACGGCCCGCGACATGGCGCTGCGCACGCTCGTTCCGATCGCCGCGCTGATTCCCTGCCTGATGCTGGTCACGGCCCTCCTGATTGCACAGTCGCTGCGCCCAATGGTCCGGCTGGCCAGCGATCTCGACGCTAGGCGCGCCGACGACATGAGCCCATTGCCGCTGAAGGGCATGCCGAGCGAACTGCAACCATTCATCGCCTCTATCAATGGACTTATTGCGCGAATGCGGCTGATGATGGATCAGCAGCGGCGCTTCATCGCCGATGCCGCGCACGAGTTGCGCACCCCGATTGCCGCGCTCAGCCTGCAGGCCGAAAACCTCGACCCGGTTGACCTCCCTGCGGCGGCGCGGCATCGACTCGCAGCGCTCAAGCAAGGCATGCACCGCACTAAGCACCTGCTCGAGCAATTGCTGGCGCTGGCAAGGCAAGAGGCCCATCCGTTCGGTCGGGGGGAAATGCCGCAGGTTTCGCTGGATCAGGTGGCAAAGGAGGTTGTGGCCGATCTCTTGCCGCAGGCGCTCGACCGTAACATCGATCTCGGCTTCGAACTGGTCGAACCGCTTGCAGTGCCCGGCGAGCCGGTCATGCTTGCGGCGATGATCCGCAATTTGCTCGACAACGCGCTCCGCTATACGCCTGAAGGCGGAAACGTGGACATCGGGGTTTACCGGCAGGACGGCGCGGCGATTCTGCAGATCGAGGACAGCGGACTTGGCATCGAATCGGGCGATATGGATCGGATTTTTGAACCGTTTTTTCGTGGAGCTCGCGAAGAGGTGGAAGGCACCGGTCTTGGGCTATCGATTGTGAAGCGGGTTGTGGATGGGCTGGGAGGCTCAATTGCGCTTGAGAACATCACAGGCATCGGCCGGTCGGGACTTCGGGTTACAGTGAAATTGCCTCTTTCAGCTGATCCGGGTGTAACGCAAGAGAAGAGCGCAAAAGCCTCAATCTAAACGGGCTTGGATGGCACGGCGTTCTGCCAGTTCGAGCCGGGTAAAGGAAGGATGGGATAGCGCCGCTTAGGCCAGCTCCAGTAATATGCCGCTGCTGTCATGAGTAATACACCCAAGGTGCCAACGAAAATCTGAACCCAGAGCGAGTTCAGGCCCGCTTCGATGGCGGCGTGCGCACAAAACGAGAGAACGATGCCGGTGCAAAACACCGGCGGCGAGTTCTAACCACGAGCCCGCCGGTTTACGCCGGCGCGTTTTTCGCGCCCCTGTGAACGGTTGCGCAGCAAGCCCATCGGGACGAACGGGCGCGGGCTCAGGTCCGCGCCCCACCATCTAGGCAAAAATGACTTGGCCCGGTTTGTGCGCGGCTATTCCGCCCATATCCATCGCCGAAAGGTGGGCCGAGTTGCAAACCTTCAGCGTAGCTCCATTCGTCAAGCGAGCGGCGATGCCTGCGAGGTCGAGAGCCGAGTGTGGTGCGCCATCAATTTCAAGGCTTCCGCCACTTGCGGCGATCTCGCCAAGATCCTGGGCCGAGAGATGCCTGATCATTTGCCTTAGTACCGCGGGTTTCGTGTGCCGACAGCGCCGGTGTACGGGTTCACGTTGCCGGCAACGGCTGGCGACTGACCGTCGGCGGTTGATAGGACCGGGGGATGGCAAGCTAGGTCGCAAAAAGCTGCGCCGTCGGGCTCGAAATGTCGTGTCCCGGCGGCGCCTATCACTGGGCCCCTGAAATCCCCAGCGCTAAGAGGGTAGCAGGCGCCAAGCGGAGCACATGTGAACTGGCTCACAATCGAGGGCTCATTCTTTCCAAAATGCCGTGGGGCTCAGGTCCGCGCCTTTGTGAACGAATTGGGGCGAAGCGAGTTATCCGACATGCCTAAAAACACGCCGACCGCTGGCCCAATGAGAACGCAACCGATCGAGCGTACCTCGATAATTGCAACTCCAGTTTTGCCCATGATGCCAAGGGCCGGAAAGGTGAAGACGGCGCCACAACCAAAGCAAAAACCAACAAGGACCGATGGCGTCCGCGTCGCTAAGGCGAAAATAATGCGGCGCAACTCCTTGCGGAAACAGCGGGACGCCCTGAGGGGCTAGATGCGGGAGTTGATTTCCCGATCCATATCTCGAAGAAATGAAAGTCCATGCACCGTCAAGCGATGTTCGTCCTTTTCTCCATCGATGAACATTTTCATTAGATGCGTGGAAAGCCGTTCGCGGGCACCCTTTGTCTCGGCGCGGTTTGCAAGGGTGGTATAGATGCGCAGTGCGCGATCGACGGGCAAGGTATTCATGGGCGTGTCTCAGAACGGTTTGAGCCTTTGAATAGGCAAGGCTCGATGTCCCGGTTCGTTCCGCAACTTTCATCTGGAACCATAATTTTAGCGGCCTCTGGATCGGCAGCGCGGACGAGCCCTGCTGGCGCACCGATCGGACGGCACATGACAGCCCGCAAGCCGGACCCGCATCGGGGAGTCCCGCAAGCCCGGCGATCGGCGTCCGGTAGTGATCAGTTTGATTGTTGCAGGCTTGGGAGCTGGAATGTTGACTATGCGCATTGCATATTCCTTGGATGGCCAAGAAGTCCCACCCACGCCTGCTTGAAGTCACGGTGATCCCCTTGGAGCCAACGCGATGGGAGTGGCGAGTTTACGAAGGCGATACGCCAGTGATGACGGGCTTTGAGACCCTCGCGCGAAACCGCCCTGATTTAAGGTGATCGTGCTCTATTCCCCTTGCTATGCGTAGGGTTAGACAAATGAACCACCCCAAACGCCTCCTGGGGACTCCAACCAGCTCGCAAAATCGATTTTACTGACCAGCACATACGCGCGAATCCCCAACTCACCAGCGGCCAGAGGAACGGCCCCAGCCGGGGGGGTGGGCTGAGGCCGTTGTATCCATCGGATATCCCGTGGGGGGACGGAGCATCCGGTCGCCCGCACCAAGTTGCGCCGGACGCATTCGTTCCGCCACGCAGGCCGACGCAGACATTGGCCGCGCAGCCAGGAGGAGTACGATCATGAGCGACAACGATATCTGAGGATCACTGACCAGATATTGAATGATTTCTTCGACGCGGTGAGGCGCTCCGGTCCGCAGCGCAAAAAGGGTTGGGGTTGATGATCGTAAGGCCGCATTGCCTCAGCAGTCGATGCTCCGGTATCGATCGTTTCAGCGGATCAATAAATGAGCCGCAACTTACCCTCTAAGGCCAATTAGATTTATCGGCCGAAATTGAGAGATGTGCCTGATTTCAAAGGGCAAAAATTCGTCGGAAAATTCCCGGATTATCGAATATTGAGCTAAGACTGTGAATAAACACCAAAGCGGGACCCCGGGCTACGTGAGCGCCAACCTGTTGATCTAGTTCGAGAACTTAGCAGACAACCGGGTCCCGATCGGCGCCGAGCCGGACCCCATATGTGGACGGCCCCCTCCTTGCAAGACTGTCGTTGCATAGATTTGATCAGATCGCTTGCGTCCATATGTCCGGCCTGTTGGCGCGCTCGCATATGAACGCTGGCCAAGATGGTTTCCGCGACGCGAGTTCCAGACACGCCGGCGACCTTTGCGGCCAGTGGGGTCCACGGACTGTCTCACGTCTAGGATCGATCGATCACACCATCTGCTCGTCTTCTTGCAAGTTCTGACATCGGCTCGGCACGGTTGCAGTTAGGTTGCTCCCCGTGTCTGGCTGACTCTTACACCGCGGCCGCCGAAGCAATAGTCGTCGACGTCGCCGCGTAGGTTTCGCCTGTGACCATCAGCTTCCATGCGATGCGAGCCAACTTGTTGGCCAACGCAACGGCAGCCAGTTTGGGCGGTTTGCGCTTGAGAAGGTCGATGAGCCAGGGCGACGCGCGTCCCTTGCAGCCAACGGCATGCCTGATTACGGCGGTTGCCCCCGACACCAGCACGGCGCGCAAAGCTTCATCGCCGGCTCGCGTGATGACGCCGAGCTTGACCTTGCCGGCTGTTGAATGGTCCCTCGGCGTCAATCCGATCCAGGCTGCGAACTGGCGCCCCGATCGGAATAGCTCCGGCGCTGGGGTCTTCATCATCAGCAACGCCGCGCCGATCGGGCCGATGCCGGGGATCTTGGCGAGACGCCGGCTGCATTCGTCAGCCTTGTGCCAGGCCATGAGTTTGCCGGAGATCTCGGCGATTTGCTCCTCAAGCTGAGCATACTCTTCGGCCTGGGCCGCGAACAACTCGCGCGCCAAGTCGGGCACGCCCTCATCAGCTTGAATGCGTTCGAGCAGCGGTCGAAGGTTCGCCACCCCTTTGGCGGCAGTGAACCCGAACTCGGCGGCGTAGCCGCGGATGGCGTTGCACAGCTGCGTGCGATTGCGGATAAGCCGATCGCGGAGGCCAACCAGCATCAGGGCTGCTTGCTGCTCGGCCGTCTTAATCGGCACGAAACGCATCGTTGGCCGGCTCATCGCCTCGCATAGCGCCTCTGCATCGGCCATATCGTTCTTGCCGCGCTTTACGTACGGCTTAACCAGTTGAGCCGGGATAAGCTTCACTGTATGGCCGAATGACTGCAAGAGACGCGCCCAATGGTGGGAAGCGCCGCAGGCTTCGATCCCCACTACCGTCGGCGCAAGCTTTTCAAAAAACGTGACCATCTCCTTGCGCCTCAGCTTCTTGCGCAAAACGACCGTCTCGGCTGTGTTCACCCCGTGAAGTTGGAAGAAGCGCTTCGACGTATCCATCCCAATTCGGCTAATCTGTTCCATCGACGGTCCCCTTTCAGTGAGATCTGCAACGACCTCATTCTGGCACACGCGATGCCGTCGGGGGCCGTCCACCCCAACACGCCGAACGAATTTCCGCGTGCTACAACAAAGCATTGCGGTCATCCGAGTTGGGGTGCCGCTTCGGTGCTTATTCACAATGGGGATTAGTGCTGACATGACCGATCGACCCGCGAGCTGGCGTATGCCGACCCCAAAGCAGATGGAAAAGCTGTCCGCTGCGGCTGCCGTCGGCAGGAACGCGCCGTCAGCGCAGCCGACGGGGCCAGCCGAGTGCCCAGACAATCCTCGCCTTCCATATGCTTCCCATGATCCGCGAGGTGGCGCCGAACATCGCGCGATCATTGCGGAAGCGAAACCGATCATGCGGCGCTCGTCCCTGAAGCCCGGCTAATCGCCGTTCGCCTCCGCCGCTCAGCCACGCCCCCGGCGCGACTATTTACCCGCTGTCATCGCCCGCTATAGTTGTGCCATCGTCGGCTGAGCCGCCGAAACGATGCGCGACGCCGTCACGCGTCGGAAAAAAGAGCGCAGTGCGCAAACAAGCACGCCAATCAAATGGAGGAAAACATGCCCGGACTTCGAATGTCTGCGATGAATGTCGGCCCCATAACCTGTGACAAGAACCTGCTGGTGGCGTTCGCGCCCGGACGCGTCGACATCCCGACCACCTCAGCAATCATCGAACACCCCAAGCACGGCTTCGTGCTGTGGGACACCGGAATCAACGACGCCGTGACCGATCCCGAGCGCGGCGATGCCTACTGGGGCCCCGGCTTGCGCGCCGCGTTCAACCCGCACGCTTTCACGCGCGCCCACGTCGTCGATGCCCAACTCGACAAGCTCGGGATCAAGCCGAAGGACGTGCGCTATGTGGTCTATTCCCACCTGCATCTCGATCACGCCGGTGGCATGTCGTACTTCCCCGATGCCGTACACGTGGTCCAGCGCGACGAAATCCGCTATGCGCTGTGGCCGGATCCCTGGACGCGCCCGGTCTATTGCCAGAACGACTTCAAGGATATTCGCAAACTGAACATTCTGGAGATCGACGGTGACTTCGACCTGTTCGACGATCGCACGCTGCGGCTCGTGAAGACGCCCGGTCACGCTCCCGGCCATCAGGTCCTGATTGTCGACCTGCCGAACCGCGGACGCATCTGTCTCGCCGCCGATACCGGTCACCAGCGCGATGGATTCGAGAACATGATTCCCATGCCCTGGGACTGGAGCGCGGGCGCGATGTCGATGACGCGCATGCGGATGAAGCAGCTGGAACGCAGCGGCATCCCGCTGTTTTTCTGCCACGATGCCGAAGATTTCGCCAAGCTCCCGCAGAATGGTGAGTTCTGGGATTGAGCGATTTTCGGATTCGCCGAGCTTTCCAAGTCGCTTGAAATGACGGCGGTGGGTTTGGTGAGTGTGGATGGCCGGGTCAAGTTGTTGGACGCGCTCAGACAAGCTGAGCGCCATGCCAGGCCATGACACAGCGTTTGGAGAATCGCGGTGCCATGCACTCTGCGTCACCCGCGGGCTTGACCCGCGGGTCCACACTTCGTTGCAGCGGTCACTGACGGCAGCAAAGCTCCCGGCTGCGCGTCGACGCCCCCTCACCCGGACCGCCGACGCGATCCGATCTCTCCCCGCCCGCGGATCGAACTGGACAGGCAGATTTCCCGCATCCAGCTCTCGGACAAAAGCGATGCGCGCTGTTATGCTGTTACCGGCTTACACAAGACGTTATCTGCCGAGTCAATAACCACCCGTCCGGTGGAGGGGGAAGTGCCCACTGTGTGTACCGAAAATTCGATTCGGCGTAGACGCAGCAGGCGGACGGCGTAAGCTCCGCTCCTGATGACCGATCTGTTCAAGCTGATTCTCGGTATCCTGGCTTCGCGCTTCAAGGCGAGAGCAACGCTGGAAGCGGAAAACCTGGTCCTGCGGCAACAGGTCAATGTGCTTCGCCGAAGCGACCGCACCTCAACAATACGGATCGTTTTCTATTTGTTTGGCTCTATCGCTGGTTTCCGTCCGTCCTTGAGCTGGTTGCGATTGTCCGGTCGGAGACCATCATTCGCTGGCACCGTGCTCTGTTTCGGGCGTATTGGCGCTGGCGATCCCGCAACCGTGTTGGCAGACCGAAGGTCTCGGCTGAGCTGCGCACGCTCATTGGCGAGATGAGCCGTGCGAACACACTTTGGGGCGCGCCGCGTATTCATGGTGAGTTGCTCAAGCTCGGCTTCGAGGTCGCCCAGTCGACGGTCGCTCGGTACATGTGCCGCCACTCGCGGCCACCGTCTCAGGGCTGGCGGACGTTTCTCAGCAATCATGCCGACGGCATCGCGGCGATCGACCTCTTTGTCCTGCCGACGATCGCATTCGAAATTCTGTATTGTCTTGTCATTGTGCGCCACGGACGACGGCTTTGGGTGTCGTTTGGCGTGACGGCAAACCCAACCGCGGAGTGGATCTCGCGCCAAGTCACCGAGGCGTTCCCGTGGGACCACGCGCCGCGGTATCTTATTCGGGATCGAGACATCTCGTATGGTCCAGTCTTCTTGCAGCGGATCCGTGCAATGGGCATTCGGGACCATCCGATCGCACCCCGTTCGCCCTGGCAAAAAGCTTACGTTGAGCGACTCATCGGCTCGATCCGCCGCGAATGTCTCGACCACATGATCGTGTTTGGCGAAGCGCACCTGCGCCGGATCCTACGCGGATATGCCGCCTATTATAATGGCTCGAGGACCCATCGATCTCTGAACAAGGACGCCCCTCTCCATCGCGCGGTTGAGCGCCTCGGCGCCGTCGTCTCACGACCTGTCCTTAGCGGCCTTCACCATCAATATTGCAGAATCTAATTTTCGGCACACACAGCGCGGGCCGAAATGGCCTCCGGTTCTTCGACCCTGTCATGCAGACTATGATTTCGGCGCGCGCTGCCCTTGAGACCGATCTGCGAGAAGATCTTAAAATGGAAAGGCTCCTGCTGCATTACCAGCCGCAGGTAGATCACGAAGGAAGGCTGCTGGGGGCGGAGGCGCTGGCGCGCTGGCCGCATGCGCAGAAAGGCATGGTTTCTCCGAGCGAATTTATTCCCGTCGCGGAAAGCACAGGTCTCATTTTCCCGCTCGGCGCCTTGATGATGAAAATCGCCTGCCGTCAACTGGCCTGCTGGTCGGCCGATCTGGCAACCGAACGCCTGACTGTCGCGATCAATGTCAGCGCCCTGCAGATGCGTCAGAAGAATTTTGTCGAACAGGTCAGCGCGATCATCGAGCAAAATCCCCATCGCCTCAAAATCGCACTCACGGAAAGCACGTTGGTCAGCAACGTCGACGACGTGATCGCCAAGATGGACAAATTGAAAGCAATCGGCATCGGCTTTAGCCTCGACGACTTCGGAACCGGCTATTCATCCCTCTCATACCTGAAGCGTCTGCCGCTCGATCAGCTCAAGATTGATCGCAGCTTCGTCAAAGATGTTCTGGTCGATCCTAACGACGCCGCCATAGCCCAGATGATAATCGCGCTTAGAAAGAGCCTTGGCCTTTCCGTCATCGCCGAAGGCGTCGAAACGGAAGAGCAATATGCCTTCCTGGAGCAGCACGGACAGCTCAATTACCAAGGCTATTTATTCGGACGCTCCCTGCCGCCGGAGGATTTCGAGAGACTCGCCCGAGCTTTCTCGCCGCGTCTGTAGCCAGGTGAGCGTTCCGCTTAGGTTAAAAGCCACGAAATTAACGGGTGTCCCCGGACAAGCGTCTGCTTTGCGCCAGAATCGGCCGTTCGGTCAGCGGCGCTTTTGACCCACCCCTGACTCTCGACGATTGAAGTGCCGGTTCATCTCAGATCGCCGGGCGTGATGGTCCCTGTGCAAGCGTCAGCAGAACAGCAGCCAGTGCCGCGGCGGCCTTGTCGGGCCGCGGTTTCTCGTAGATCGCGAACTCAAGGTCAGGAAGCCGCGGCAGCCCCTCTTCCACACCGAGAATGCGCAAGCCCGAGATTAGCGCGCTGGCAGGAATTGGGGTGACGGCGAGGCCTGCGAGCGCCGCCGCGCGTACGCCTGTCAAACTGGGGCTGGTATATCGGCCTCACGATTTCGCCCGCGCTCCTCTCCCGCGCCGACGAAATGATCGAATGAGCTTCATTTCCGCTTTTGGCAGCCGCACTTTTCGGACATGGCGCGATGTCCCGCTTGGGTCCGTTATGCGCACCAAACCAGACGTCCGCTGACCACTCCGGATTTATGGGTTCACGCCCTAGTTCTAATGATCTCGGGGGCCGGCGTGAGATGATGCGGCTTTTCATGTAGGCTGATCGCCTCACATTCGACGCCGCGCATGAAGACAAGTAAGCATGTTGCGAGCGCGAATGAAATGCTGCGGGGCAGCAGACAAAATGAGACTAAAAGTCAAGAACGGGTGCGCCCGCGGGCCTGTCGCCAGCCTGATATCCGCTAGTCTCCTGTCCTCGGCCGACTGAATTCATACGGATTTGAAGTCGAGGCCGAAATCGGATTGGCGAAACGCTGCGCGCACAAAGAACGCGCAACACAATCGACCGGGGAGGACAAAATGGTAATGCGGACTATCGGCGCCGTCGCGCTGGGCTGCCTTATGCTGGCGGGCGGCGCACAGGCTCAGGAAAAGATCAAGGTCGGCGTCACGGCGACCCTGGAAGGCACCTACACGGTACTCGGCGAGGACGGCATCCGCGGCCTGCAGACCGCCTTGAAGAAATACGGCACCAAGGTTGGCGGCAAGGAACTGGAATTCATCATCGCCTCGACCGACGCCACGCCCGACTCGGCGGTGCGTGCCGCACGTAAGCTGATCGAACAGGACAAGGTCCAGCTGATGATCTCGCCGCTGTCCGGCGACGAAGGCATCGCGGTCAAGAATTTCGCCAAGACGCATCCCGAGATCACGTTCATCAACGGCGGCTCGGGTGCCCAGGAAACGACTTACGTCGATCCGGCCCCCAACTTCTACCGTTTCAACATGGACGGCGCGCAGTGGCAGGCGGGCCTCGGAAACTACATCTACAAGACCAAGGGCTATAAGAAGATCGCCACGGTCGGTGAGGACTATTCCTTCGTCTACACCCAGGTTTTCGGCCTCGTGCTTGAATATTGCGCCGCCGGCGGCCAGGTCACCAATCGCCAGTGGGTGCCGCTTGGCACCAAGGATTTCGCCTCGGTCATCGCCGCGATGCCTGACGACGTCGACGCGATCTATCTCGGCCTGGGCGGTGGCGACGCCGTCAACTTCCTCAACCAGTATCAGCAGGCGGGCGGCAAGGCGCATCTGATCGGCGGCTCGATCATGGTCGACCAGACGATCCTTTCGGCCAAGGGCAACGCCAAGAACGCATTGATCGGCACGGTGGCGGCCAGCGGCCAGGGCGATACGTGGGATGCACCGAGTTGGCAGGCTTTCGTGAAGGCCTATCAGGACGCGTTCCCGCCGGAGAAGCGCTTTCCGAGTCCGTCCCTGCTCGCGACCAATTATTATGGCGCCACGCAGGCCCTGATGGAGGCGCTCGCAAAGGTCAATGGCGACCTCAGCGACGGCCAGAAGAAACTCCGCGAAGCGCTCAACACGCTGGTGATCCAGGCGCCCAACGGCGAAATCAAGCTCGACAACAATCGCCAGGCGATCGGCACGAATTTCGTGACCGAGGTCGTCGACGACGGCAAGGGCAATTTGGTCAGCAAGGTTGTCGCGGTCGTGCCGAACGTCAACCAGACGCTGGGCTACGATCCGGCGGTCTTCGCCAAGATCGGTTTGCCAAGCCGCACTGTTCCGGAGTGCAAGAAGTACTGACTTCGCAAGCCAAGTGCGCCGGCTGCGTATGCGCCGAGCCAAATCGAACCTGAGCCGGGGGGTGACCTGTTACCGCCCCCCGGTTCAACGCGCTCTTGCAATGTCCCTCCGGTTTGTAGAACCTACGCCTAAGAAAAAAGCGAAAACTCGGGGAGGATCCATATGAGCAGGGCGATCGCCGTGTTTCATGGCTGCTTCGGTCGCGCCACGATTTATCAACTGAATCGGCCCTTCAACGTCCACGCGCATCGCGAAGGACATCTGATTTTCCATCTGGGCGGCTCGGACGGAAGCATAACCGTCGGCGATAAGCTCTGCCCGTTGCACGCATCTTCCTTCGTCGCCGTCTGCCCCTGGGAGCCCCACAATTTCGTCCCCAGCGACCTGGACCAAGGCGCGCTTTTCCTGGTTCTTTACGTCAATCCCGAATGGTTCACGCCGGGGGCCCCGAGCGACGCCGCGCGCCTTCGCTTCGGCCGTCAACTGACCTGCCGGACCTCGACGATCGACCGCCAGATCCGGCATACGGCGGCGATGGTTTACTCCGCGCATGCGCTCAATGATCTCGATCGCGAGCTTCGCGGCTTGATCGATGCCTGCTACGCCGAAAGCTGGCGGCGTCCGGGCGAGGCCTCGGAACGTCGCGTCCTCGAAGGCGTCACGGATTTCCGCGTTCGCAAGTCGATCCGTCTCATTCAGGAGGGGCTCGGCGCGGATATCCATCTCGACGACGTTGCCCGTGAATCCGGCCTTTCGCGCCCGCATTTCTACAAATTGTTTCGCAGCCAAACCGGCGTCACGCCAAATCTCTATTTGAATACGCTGTTGATGGAGCGCGCCATCGACGTCCTGGTGAAGACGGAAAAGCCGGTCGCCGACATCGGCTTCGATCTCGGCTTTTCCTCGCAGAGTGCATTCACGCGCTTCTTTGCGTCCAATGTCGGCATGGCCCCTACCGATTATCGCGGTGCAGCGCAGTTGCTTTGAAGACGCGCCTGTTTCCTTCGAGCGGACGCCCATCTTCGCAAAAAGATACTCACGATCAAGCGTGCGTAATACGGGCAGGCTACACTGGACCCCTTAATCGCGCGACCAAGCCGCGAAAAGGTTCGGGAGGATGAGCGCCGTCATGGCCAAGGGCAGCATGAAAATTCGGCGCATTGGCTTCGCGCCGGCCCGTTTGGCGAGCGCGGTCGGATGAACCGCTTCGTCGAACGCCATCCGCTTTGGTCGGTCCTGATCTTGATCGGCATCGTGCTGGCGATCTGGCTGATCTTCGGGACCTGGCCACAAGGCCTGGAAGATGCGATCGGCAGGAAGAAAGTTTTCCTCAACGCGCTGCTCAACGGGATCACGCTAGGTGGGCTGTATTTTCTGGTCGCGAGCGGCTTCACGCTGATCTTCGGATTGATGCGCAACGTCAATCTCGCGCATGGGTCGATTTATCTGTTCGGCGGATATATCGGCTACAAGACCGAGGTTTGGACCGGCTCCTGGCTTCTCAGCTTCGTCGCGGCCTTCGTGGCGGCGGCCGCGCTCGGAATGATCCTGCAGGTTCTGGTTTTCCGCCGCATGGAGGGCCAGGATCTCCGGCAGACGCTGGTCACCATCGGGATTTCGATCGTGCTGGCGGACCTCATGCTCTGGGTGTTCGGCGGCGACTATTACCAGGTTCAGACGCCCGCGTGGCTGGTTGGTCCGGCGCCGCTGCCCTTCGTGGTGGCGGTCAAATCTTCGGGCGAAGCGGTCTATCTGCAATACCCGATCGTGCGTCTGGTCATCTTCGCGGCTTCCGTCGTGATCGGATTGGCGATGTGGCTAGTGCTCAATCGAACGCGCATCGGGATGATCGTGCGGGCCGGCGTGGACGACCGCGACATGCTCTCGGCGATGGGGGTACGGATTCAACTGGTTTTCGTGCTGGTGTTCGCGTTTGGCGCAGGGTTGGCGGGAATGGCCGGTGTCGTCGGCGCAACCTTCCAATCGATCTCGCCGGGCGAGGACACCCGGTTTCTGCTGGCGTCGCTGGTCGTGGTGATCGTCGGCGGCATGGGCTCGATTCCGGGAGCGGCGCTTGGCGCCCTGATCATCGGCCTCGCAGAACAACTCGGCTCGGTCTATGTCCCGACCTATTCGATCGTGCTCACTTTCCTCATCATGGTGGCCGTGCTGGCGGTCAGGCCCCAGGGCCTGCTGGTGAGGCGCTGAGCGATGGCGATCGTCGAAATCACACGCCCATCGGCGGCACCGGCTCCCATCGCCGCGGCGCCGGCCGACTGGACAAAAGGCATCCATCCCGCCGCCGCGATCGTCGCCGTGATCCTGCTGGTGATGCCGCTGCTGGTGAACGGGTTCATCCTGTTTCAGATTTTTTCATGGTCGTTCATTCTGGGAATGATCGGCCTCAGCCTGATGTTTCTGGCCGGTTACGGCGGCATGGTCAGCCTCGCGCAGATGACGATCGCGGGTTTCTCCGGCTACATGGTCGCTATTTTCGGCGTCAGCGGCGTGGCCACCATCAGCCTCGGATGGCCGTGGTGGCTCGCCGCGCCGATGGCCCTGGCGCTCGCCACGCTGTTCGGCACCATCACCGGGGCACTCGCGGTCCGCACCATTGGCATCTACACGATCATGATCACGCTCGCGATCGCATCGGCGTTTTTCTATTTCGTCAACCAGAATTACGCGATATTCAACGGCCACACCGGCATCAACAGCATTGCGACGCCGAAGTTCTGGGGCGTCGACTGGCGTTCGCCGATTCCGTTTTACTATGTGACTTTGGCCTTTGCCGCGATCTGCTACTGGGCGGCCGGCTACCTCGCACGCGCGCCGTTCGGGCTCGCCTTGCAGGGCGTGCGTGACAACCCGCGCCGCATGGCCGCGCTCGGCTTCAACGTCAATGCGCATCGCGTCGCCGCCTATGTCTTCGCCTCCCTGGTTGCCGCGATCGCCGGCATCCTGCTGGTCTGGAGCAATGGGCAGATTTCTCCCGGTTCCGTCGGCGTCGACAATGCCATCGACATTCTGGTCATTGCCGTCGTCGGCGGCATTTCGCGGCCGATCGGACCGTTCATCGGCGCATTGATCTTTGTGATCCTTCGCACCTTCGCGCTCGATTTCCTGGTCGCGATCGGGCTTGACGGCAACCGGTTTCGGCTGCTGGTCGGCATCGGCTTCCTCGTCATCGTGTTTTGGTCGCCGGACGGCGTGATCGGCCTGTGGATGCGCTGGCGCAATCGCGGCCTGTCCTCCCGAAATGCGGCACCGGGAGGCGGCAGCCATGGATAGCGTCGCGCAACGCCTGTCTGCGGTCGGCGCTGGCAACGCGCTGGAACTGCGCGGCGTCACGCGCCTGTTCGGCGCGCTCGCCGCCCTCACCGACGTGACCATGACCGTGCGACCGGGCGAGCGCCGCGCGGTGCTGGGCTCCAATGGCGCAGGCAAGACGACGCTGTTCAACTGCGTCACGGGCGATTTCCTGCCGACCTCGGGCACGATCCGGTTCTTCGGCGAGGACGTCACCGCCTTTCCGCCGCACGAGCGTATCCGGCGCGGCCTGCGGCGGACCTATCAGATTTCGGCGCTGTTTCCGGGCCTCTCGGTGGTCGACAACGTGTATCTCGCCTGCCGCGGCGTTTCGCGCGGACGCTTCTCGCTGGTGCGCCCGCGCCTTACGGACGCGCTCGTTCATTCCGCGGAAAACCTCGTTCAAGCCGTGCACCTGAGCGCGGTCAAGGATCAGCTGGTTTCCGAGCTGAGCTATGGCCAGCAGCGGCAGCTCGAGATCGCGCTCGCGCTTGCCGGCGCGCCGCGCTTTATTCTGTTCGACGAACCCGCCGCGGGTCTGTCGCCGACCGAGCGGACGGAACTGGTCGAAATCCTGTCGGCGCTTCCCGCGCATATCGGCTACATCATCATCGAGCACGACATGGACGTGGCGTTGCGCGTGGTGGAAAGCGTGACGATGATGCACAACGGCCGCATCTTCAAGGAAGGTGCGCCGCGAGAGATCGAATCCGATCCCGAGGTGCAGGAGCTTTATCTGGGAGGCGGACATGGCTGAGCCGCGCCGCCCCGTCGCCGCCAACGCGATCCTGCAGATCAGCGGCCTCAACGTCTATTACGGACACTCGCACGCGCTGCAGGGCGTCGACCTTGCGCTCGAGCGGGGCGTTCTTTCCGTGGTCGGCCGCAACGGCATGGGCAAGACCACGCTCTGCAAAACCATCATGGGCCTGGTGCGCGCCTCCAGCGGCTCGATCCGCATGAACGGCCAGGATCTGCTGGGCCTGCAGCCCGCGCAAATCGCCCGGCTCGGCGTCGGCTATGTCCCGCAGGGGCGCCGGCTCTGGCGCTCGCTCACCGTCGACGAACATCTGCGCATCAGCGTCGGCGCGCGGCGCGGCGCCTGGAGCGTGGAGCGCATCTACGACACCTTCCCCCGCCTCGCCGAACGCAAGAACAATGGCGGCGGCCAGCTCTCGGGCGGCGAGCAGCAGATGCTCGCCATTTCCCGCGCGCTGCTGACCAATCCGCAACTGCTGATCATGGACGAACCTACCGAAGGCCTAGCGCCGGTCATCGTCAACCAGGTCGAGGAGATGCTGGTCAGGCTCGGCGACGAAGGCGAGATCGCGGTCCTTGTCATCGAGCAGAACATCGGTGTGGCGACCTCCGTGTCCGACAAGGTCGCGATCATGGTCAATGGGCGGATCAATCGCGTCATCGACTCGCAGCGATTGGCCGCCGATCGCGAATTGCAGCAGCGCCTGCTCGGCGTCGGCCGGCACTCCGAAGCCGAGCCGGAAGCCGACGAAGAACAAGTGGGCGCGCCGCGCGCGAAGACGGCGAGCGCGCCGGCCCCGGCCGCAAGCCCGGGACCGATCCGCATCTACATTTCCAATCCGGTTCCGCCGACGCGATGGTCGCAGCCGGTCCCCGCGGCCCGCATCGAGGCCGCCGCGCGTACCGTCTCGACCGGCTTCACCCGGATCGATGAAGCGGCGCGCCGGCGCGCCTCGACGACGTCCGTACTTTCAGGCGGACCGCCGGCGGTGCTCGTCGTCGGCACACTCGACACAAAAGGAACGGAGCTGCGCTTCATCCGCGATCTCATCAAGTCGAGCGGACTGCGGACGCGGCTGGTCGACGTTTCGACCAGCGGCAAACCCGCGACCACCGACGTGACCGCGCAGGAAATCGCGCTCAACCATCCGCGCGGCGGCCCCGGCGTCTTCAACGGCGAGCGCGGTGCCTCGGTCAGTGCGATGGCGGAGGCTTTCGAGGCGTGGATCAAGCGGCAGCCCGCCGTCGTCGGGATCATCAGCGCTGGCGGCTCGGGCGGCGCCTCGATCGTCGCGCCGGGCATGCGCGCGTTGCCGATCGGCGTCCCCAAGGTCCTGATCTCCTCGATCGCCTCGGGCGATGTCGGCCGCTACGTCGGCCCTGCCGACATCACGATGATGTATTCGGTGACGGACGTGCAAGGCATCAACTCGATTTCGCGCCAGGTGCTCGGCAATGGCGCGCAAGCGCTGATAGGCATGGTGAAGTCGCGGCTTGCCGAGGGCGCGGCAGAGCCCGCCGAGACCGACCTGCCCGCCGTCGGCCTGACGATGTTCGGCGTCACCACGCCGTGCGTGCAGCAGATAGCGGCCGAACTCGCAAAGCAATGGGAATGCCTGGTCTTCCACGCCACCGGCGTCGGCGGGCAATCGATGGAGAAACTGGTCGATTCCGGAATGCTGGCGGGCGCGATCGACATCACGACCACGGAAGTCTGCGATCTCCTGATGGGCGGCGTATTCCCCGCAACCGAGGATCGCTTCGGCGCCTTCATCCGCACCCGCCTGCCCTACATCGGATCGGTCGGGGCGCTCGACATGGTCAATTTCGGCGCCAGGGATACGGTTCCCGTCGCCTATTCCGGCCGCCGCCTGCAGGTCCATAATCCGCAGGTGACGCTGATGCGCACCACGCCGGCGGAAAATGACGCCATCGGCCGCTGGATCGGCGATCGCCTCAACCGCATGGATGGGCCGGTACGCTTCTTCCTGCCCGAAGGCGGCGTCTCCGCGCTGGATTCGCCGGGCCAGCCGTTCCGCGATCCCGAGGCCGACGCCGCCTTGTTCCGCGCGCTCGAACAGACCGTGCGCCAGACCACCAACCGGCAGCTGATCCGCGTCAAGCGCCACATCAACGATCCCGAATTCTCGTCCGCCGTCGTCGCCGCGTTTCGCATGCTGCACGGTCGCGCGGGCACCCGCAAACGAGCGGCGAGGTAGGCATGCCCAGATTCGAACGTTCAGCCCTGCTCGAAAGGTTCCGCGCGATGGTGGCGCGCGGCGAGCCGATCGTGGGTGGCGGCGCAGGCACCGGCCTCTCGGCCAAATGCGAGGAAGACGGCGGGGCCGACCTGATCGTGATCTACAATTCCGGCCGCTATCGCATGGCCGGCCGCGGCTCGCTCGCCGGTCTGCTGGCCTATGGCGACGCCAATGCCATCGTCGTCGACATGGCGCGGGAGGTTCTCCCGGTGGTGCAGCGAACGCCGGTTCTCGCGGGCGTCAACGGCACCGATCCCTTCCGGCAGATGGACGTCTTCCTCGACGAGATCAAGGCGCTCGGGTTTTCCGGCGTGCAGAACTTCCCGACGGTCGGCCTGATCGATGGGACGTTTCGCGCCAATCTCGAAGAAACAGGCATGTCCTACGCGCTCGAGGTCGACATGATCGCCAGGGCGCACGCCAAGGACCTGCTGACCACGCCGTATGTCTTCAACGAAGCCGAAGCGGAGGCGATGGCGCGTGCCGGGGCCGACATCGTGGTCTGCCACATGGGCCTGACCACCGGCGGCGCGATCGGAGCCCAAACCCCGCTGAAACTCAGGGATTGCCCCGCTTTGATCGACGCATGGGCCGGAGCGGCCCTGCGCGCGCGGCCGGATATTCTGGTGCTCGCGCATGGCGGGCCGATCTCGGAGCCCGCCGACGCGGACTTCGTCATGAAACATACGAAGACCTGCCACGGATTCTATGGCGCGTCCTCGATGGAACGCCTGCCGGTCGAGCGCGCGCTGACCGATCAGGTCAAACGGTTCAAGGCCATCGGCCGAAACCAGGAAGTCTGAATTCGGGTCGCACCAGGGGCGGCCTGTTGGGGAGGTAAGGAAGATGTCGGGTCTTTTGATTGGCACGCTGATCCTATGGCTGATCATCGCGATCATCGTCATCGTGGTGTTCGTCTATGTCGTGAACTGGCTCTACCATCGGTCGTCCAAGGAGGTCGCGTTCGTACGCACCGGCTTCCTCGGCCAGCGGGTCGTCATTGACGGCGGCGCCTTCGTATTGCCGTTTATTCACGACTTTACCCCGGTCAACATGAATGTGTTGCCGATGGCGATCGTGCGCGAGAAGGGCGGCGCGCTGATCACGCGCGACCGCATGCGCATCGACATCGAGGCCGATTTCTATGTCCGCGTGCAGGCGACGCGCGAAGCCGTCTCGATCGCTGCGGCGACGCTGGGCCGGCGCACACTCGAGCCCGAGCGCCTGCACGCCCTGCTCTCCGGCAAATTCGTCTCCTCGCTGCGTTCGGTCGCGTCAGAAATGACGATGGAGCAGATGCACGAGCAGCGCGGCGAATATGTCGCGCGGGTCAAGGCCGCCGCCGCCGAAGCGCTGGCGCAGAACGGGCTCGAACTGGAATTGGTCGCGATCACCGATCTCGACCAGACCGACCTCGAATTCTTCAATCCCTCCAACCGCTTCGACGCCGAGGGCCTGACCCGGCTGATGGAAGACATCGAGGCCAGGCGCAAGCTGCGCAACGACATCGAACAGGATTCGATGATCCGCATTCGCACCCGCAATCTCGAGGCCGAACGCCAGGCGCTCGACATCGAGCGCGACAGCGAAGCCGCCCGGCTCGAACAACAACGCGATATCGAGGTGCGGCGCGCCGTGCAGCGCACGGAGGTCGCGCGCGAGCGCGCGCTGCGCGAGACCGAGGCCGAGCAGGCGCAAATTTCCGCCCGCGAGACCATCGAGAAGGCGCGCATTTCCAACGAACAGGCGATCAGTGAAGCCCGGATCGCTTCGGAACGGGAAATCCGGCAAAAGGAAATCGAGCGTACGCGCGCGGTCGAGGAAATCGAGATTTCCGCCCGCGAGGACATCGAGAAGGCGCGGATCGCCAATCAGCGGTCGGTCGACACTGCCCGGATCGCCTCCGAGCGCGAGGTCCGCCAGAAGGAAATCGAGCGTACCCGCACCATCGAGGAAGCTGAAATTCAGGCGCGTGAAGCGGTCGGAAAGGCGCGCTTCATGCAGGAGCGCGCGGTCAATGAATTGCGCATCGTCAACGAGGAAGAGACGCGCCGGCGCGAGATCGAGAGCACCCGCGCGGTCGAACAAGCCGAGATCGCCGCCCGCGAGACCACGGAAAAGCTGCGCATCGTGCAGATGACCGCGATCAATGCCGAACGCATCGGGTCGGAAGAACGCACCCGCTCGCTCGAAATTGCCCGCACCCGCGCGATCGAGGAGGCCGAAATCGCCGCGCAGCAGGCAATCGAAGCCGCCAAGATCGCACGCGAGCAATTGCTCGCGGCCGAGCGTATTCAGGCCGAACAGGAAACCCGCACGCTCGAAATTGAACGCAACGAAACCCTCGACAAGGCTGAGGTTTCCTCGCGCCACGTCGTCGCCTCGGCGCGCATCGCCTCCGAGGAGAAAATCCGCGGTCTGGAGATCGCCCGCAATCAGAGCATCGAATCCGCGGAAATCACAGCGCGGGAGGCCATCGAGGCCTCGAAGATCGCTCAGGAGAAGATGGTCGCCGCCGAGCGCATCCTGGCCGATCGCGATACCCGCGGTCTGGAGATCGCCCGCTCCGAAATGCTCAACGCGGCCGAACTCAAGAGCCGCGACGCGATCGAGCGTCAGCGCATCGGCGTCGAACTGGCGCTGGAAGCCGACCGCATCGCCTCCGCCAAGACGCGGGAGGTGTTGAACATCGACCAGAAGAAGGCGGTCGAAATCGCCGACGAGGAACGCATCATCGCATTGTCCTCGAAGAAATCGGAACGTATCAGTGCCGACCGGCAGGTGCGACAGGCCGAGATCCTCGCCAAGCAGCAGGTCGAGAAGAGCGACGTCGAGCGCGAGCAGGTCATGGAAGCCGCGCGGCTGGAGCGACGGCGCGCGATCGAGCAACTGGAGATCGCCCGCGTCCAGGCGCTGCAGGAAGCCGAAATCGCCTCGCGCGAAGAGGTCGAACGCTCTCGCATCGCTTCCGATCGCGGCCTCGACGAGGCCCGCGTGTCACGCGAACGCGATCTGCGCAAGCTGGAAGTCGACCGCGAGAAGGTGGTCGAGACGGCGCTGATGGAAAAGGCGATCGCCCTCTACCAGAAATCGCTCGAGCATTCGGCCGCGCAGGCCGAGGCGGAAAACGCCAAGGCGCACGCCTCCGAAGCCCAGGAAAAGGCGATCACGGTGCGCGACAGCGAGATCGCGCGGCGCCGCAAGACCATCGAGGTTCTCATCGCGGAGAAGGAAGCCGAGGAGACCCGCATCGCGGCGGGGGCGGAGCGCATCCGTGCCGCCGTCCAAGCCGAGGCGCAGAAGCTCATCAACGAGGCCGAGAACGTGCTCACCGACGGCGCGCGTCAGTCGCTGTTCAAGCGCAAGCTGCTCGAGCACATCGAAGGCATCGTGCGGGAGAGCGTCAAGCCGATGGAGAAGATCGAGGGCATCCGCATCCTGCATGTCGACGGCCTCAACGGCTCCGGCTCGGGCGGCGGCGGGCGCAACGCGACCGACGAGGTGATCGATTCTGCCTTGCGTTATCGCGTGCAAGCCCCGCTGATCAACTCGGTCTTGTCCGAGATCGGCATCGAAGGCGGCAGCCTCTCGAAAATGCAGGGCCTCATACGTGAGGCCCGTGACTTGCAGGGCATCCGCAAGGAGGCTGCGCCGAAAAGAGAACCTGACGCATTGCCGCCGTCCGGCACCGGTCCCGACACTCCCGCCGCCGGCGGCGGTTCGTCACGCAAGAAATCCTGAGGAAGGTCATGGCGCGAGTTTATGTTTCCAGCGTGATCAACGGCCGCTCCGACCGGGTCTGGGCGCGCGTGCGCGACTTCAACGGCCTGCCGAACTGGCATCCCGCCATCGGCGAAAGCCGCATCGAGGGCGGCGAGCCCGCCGACAAGATCGGCTGCGTCCGGGATTTTCGGCTGCGCAACGGCGACCGCATTCGCGAGAAGCTGCTCGGCCTCTCCGACTATGAGATGTTCTGCACCTATTCGATCCTGGAATCGCCGATGGGCGTGGAGAATTACGTCGCCACGCTGCGGCTGACGCCGGTAACCGACGGTGACTGCACGTTCGTCGAATGGACCGCCGAGTTCGATTGCGCGCCCGATCGCGAAACCGATCTCATCGCCACGATCGGCGGCGGCGTATTCCAGGGCGGCTTCGACGCGCTCAAGCGCGCGTTCGGAGGCTGACACATGCCGAAGATCGTCAAAAGCACGATTATCAACGCGCCCACCGATCGCGTCTGGAACGTGCTGCGCGATTTCAACGGCCACTACCGCTGGCACCCGGCCGTCGCCACCAGCGCGATCGAACGCGGCCAGCCCTCCGACAAGATCGGCTGCGTCCGTCGCTTCAAACTGGCGGACGGCGGCGAATTGCGCGAGCAATTGCTGGCGCTTTCCGATCTGGAACAGAGCTTCAGCTATTGCCTGCTGGATACGCCGATCCCGCTCTTCAACTATGTCGCCCATGTCCGCCTACTGCCCGTCACCGACGGCGACCGCACGTTCTGGCATTGGGAGTGCCGCTTCACGACCCGCGCGGGCGAGGAGCAGCGGCTCATCGCGATGGTCGGCGAAGAAATCTATCAGGCGGGCTTCGATGCCGTCCGCAGACATGTGAGCGAGGCGGCATGAACAAGGAATTCTCATCATGCCTGTGAGCGTCAAGACCTTTGCGACGATTCCCGAGGCCGCCGACGCGCTGTCGTCCGAGCGTGGCGCGCGATATATCGGCGGCGGCACGCTGGTGATGCGCGCGCTCAACGAGGGCGACATTTCGTTTTCGACCATCGTGCGGGTCCAGGACCGCAGCCTGGGCACTATTCGCGCGAGCGGAGGACGGGTCACCATCGGAGCCGGCGTGACGCTGGCGCAGATCCTGCGCGAGCGCGATCTTGCCTTCCTGCATCCGGTGGCGCGCTCGATCGGCGGCCCGGCAGTGCGCAACATGGGGACCGTCGGCGGCAATCTGTTCGCTCCTGCTCCGTTCGGCGATCTCGCTGTGGCGCTGTTCGCGCTCGATGCCACGGTTTCGGTGCAGGGCGGCTACGGTGCACGCGAAATGGCGATGGAGGAGTTCCTCGCGGGGCGCGATCGCACCGCCGGTTCGGTGGTGGTGAGCGTTTCCTGCGAACGGCCCGCCAGCGCGGAGGCGTTTCGCTACCGCAAGATTTCGCGCGTCAGGCCGAAGGGCGCCTCGGTGATTTCGCTCGCCGTCCACGTGCCCAATATGGGCGGACGGGTCTCGGGCGCGCGCATCGCCCTTGGCGCGATGGGACCCACCGCGATCCGCGCCAAATCGGCCGAACGCGCGCTGGAAGGCAAAATGCTCGACGAGCCCGGTGTCGCCGCCGCCGTCGCGCTCGCGGCGGAGGGAACGTCGCCGGCCACCGACGCGATCGCCAGCACGTGGTATCGGCGCGAAGTTGTCGGCGTGCATCTCCGCCGCCTGTTGCTGGGCCAGGAAGCCTGAAGGGGATCGGAGCCATGGCCAAAACCGCTTTACAGTTCCGGCACAACGACCACGACGTCGCCGTATTTGTCGAAGGCGGCGACAATCTGCTGGTTGCGCTGCGCGACGGTGTCGGCGATCACTCGCCCAAGTTCGGTTGCGGCCAGGGCGGCTGCGGCGCCTGCACCGTGCTGATCGACGGCGAGGCGCACCTAGCCTGCATAACGCTCGCCGAAACGGTCGCGGGCCGCTCGGTGCAGACCGCCGACGGCCTGAAGACCGGGCCGGCGCTGCATCCGCTGCAGACGGCTTTCATGGAGCATTTCGCGGCGCAGTGCGGCTATTGCACGCCCGGCATGCTGATGGCGTCCAAGGCGCTGCTCGATCGCAACCCCTCGCCGTCGCGGCAGGATGTGGTCGAGGCGATCGGTGGCAACATCTGCCGGTGCACAGGCTATGAGCCCATCATCAACGCCATTTTGTCCGTCGCCACCGGCGGCGGCGCCACGCGCGCCTGAAGGATTTCCAGCCATGTTCGAACTTCGCAAGGATATTTTTGCCGACGAGCGCGACGACAATCTCAAGGAAATCGGCAAGGGCACGCAGCGCCAGGACATGCTCGGGCACGTCACGGCGACCTCGACCTATTTCAACGACCACAAACTGCAGGGCATGCTGCACCTCAAGGTGCTGCGCAGCCCGCACAGCCATGCCCGCCTCCGGCGCATTGACGTCGCGGCGGCTGAAAAGATGCCAGGCGTGCGCCGTGTCATCCGCGGCGCCGACGTGCCGCGCAACCTCAACACGCTGCTCAGCCTGATCAATTTCGGGATCGACGACGAGCCGACCCTGGCGGTCGACAAGGTGCGTTACAAGGGCGAGCCGATCGTTGCGGTCGTGGCCGACAGCCATCGCGGGGCGTTCGAGGCGCTGGCCGCGATCCGCGTCGATTACGAGCCGCTGCCATCCGTGTTTGACGTCGAGGAGGCCCTCAAGCCCGGCGCGCCGGTGGTGAACGAGACCTATCCCAAGAACAGCTTCACCTTTCACGACAAGTACGACCACCAAAAGCTTCGCTTCGGCGACGTCGAGCGCGGGTTCGCCGAATCCGATCACGTTCTCGAACAACGCTACCAGATGTCGCCGATCGAGCATGCGCCGACGGAGACCAACGGCTCGATCGCCGCCCCCGACACCAATGGCCGATATGTGGTCTACACCTCGACGCAGGCGCTGTTCTTTTCGCTCGACACCTGCGCGAAAATCCTCGATGTGCCCTCCAACAAGCTGCATTTCATCGGCGGCACGGTCGGCGGCGGATTCGGCGGCAAAGTCGACACCATGACCGAGCCGCTGGCGATTCTCGGCGCGATGCTGACCGGCCGGCCCGTGCGCTACGTGTTCGGCCGCGAGGAGGAGATGCAATTCGGTTCGCCGCGCGGCGCCGAGCGGATCTACGTCAAGGACGGCGTGCGGCGTGACGGCCGGATCATGGCGCGCCAGGTGCGCAGCTATTTCGACAGCGGCGCCTATACCAGGCTTTCCAGCTACGCCGTCATCAAGTGCGTCGCGCATATACCGGGCCCGTACACCATTCCCAATGTTCATGCCGAAGTATTCTGCTCCTACACCAATCGCACGCCATCCACGGCGATGCGCGGCTTCGGCGTCACGGCGCTCGATTTCGCGCTGGAGTGCCAGATGGACAAGCTGGCTCATCTCGTGGGCATGGATCCCATGGAGTTCCGGATCCTCAACGCCTATCGCGACGGCGACATGAAGGCGCATCGGCGCATCGCCAAGAACACGGCGCTGATCGAATGCGTCCAGGTCGCCGCCGAAAAGGCGAAGTGGAAGATCGGCGAGGAATTCAGGCGCGCCTCCTCGCGCAAGGACGGCGGCGGCGAGCGTGCGGAAATTCCGTTGACGCCGCGTGATGCGGTCGCGGCCGCCCGGCCTGCGGCGCAGCAACGCACCAGCTACGATCGCGCGGCCTTCGCGCCGCCCGAGCCCGTTCCGCCTCAGCCGCCGCCACCGGCGCCCTCACCTGCCCCGGCGGCAAGTTCGCACGGCGCAACGCGGTTTTCATCGGTTTTCGGAAGGAGACGCTGATATGGCCAAGCTGCGCGGCCGAGGCATGTCCTCGATGAATTATCCAATCGGCATGAATCTGGGCGGCGACCCCAGTCAGGCCCTGGTCCATTCCAATCCAAGCGGCAAGTTCACGGTGGCCTTGTCATCGATCGATCTCGGACAGGGCATGAAATCCGTGACCCGGCAGATTTGCGCGGAAGCGCTCGGGGTGCCGGTGGAAGACGTCTATGTCGACACCGCCGATTCCGACACCGGACCGCATTGCATGGGCAGCTTCGCCTCGCGCGGCACGCACCGCGTCGGCAATGCCGTGATTGCCGCGGCCCAGGAGGCGCGCGGTGTCATGATGGAGGCGGCGGCCGAAGAGCTGGAAGTCAACGTCGTCGACCTGGAGACCGACGGGCGCGGCAACATCCACGTCAAGGGCGCGCCGCATCGCTCGATCTCGACCAAGGATGTCGCCATCGCCGCGCAGTTCAAGCAGGGCCGTACAATATCTGGGCGCGGCATTTTCCTCGTTCCGCTGTCGGCCGTCGATCCGGAAACCGGCGAAATGTCGCCCGCGACCTGCTACGCGCATGCCTGTCTTGTCGCCGAAGTCGAGGTCGACGACGAGACCGGCGAAGTCGCGATGATCAAGATGGACAGTGCCTATGAACTGGGGCGCGCGCTCAACCCCCGAATGGTCGAACAGCAGCTTGTCGGCGGCGCCTGGATGGGCATAAGCCACGCGCTCTACGAAACGCCGGAGCCCTACTATCCCGACATCAGCCACGGACCGCGCGATTTCACCGAATATCTGATGCCGGGCCCGGGCGACATCTGCCCGCACGACATTGCCGTGCTGGAGCGACCGGCGCCCGATGCGCCCTTCGGCGGCAAGGGGCCGGGCGAGATGTGCGCAAATCCGGTATTGCCCGCGGTCGCCAACGCGATCTTCAACGCGGTCGGCGTCCGCATCGATGATTTGCCGATCACGCCGGAAAAGGTGCTGCGCGCGATCCGCGCCCAGGGCGGCGCGCGACCTCAGGCGAGGCGCTAATCGCATCATGGCAATCCGCTCCAACATCGTCGGCATCGACAGTCCGGAGGCGCTGGAGCGCGCGCTGCGTTCGGCCTACTACCTGGCCGACGAGGCGATCGCGACCTCGGCGTATCTCGCTTTGGCCCTCGGCAAGCCGCTGCTGCTGGAAGGCTCGCCCGGCGTCGGCAAGACCGAAGCCGCCAAGGCGATCGCCGCGGTGCTGGCGCGCAAGCTCATCCGCCTGCAATGCTATGAGGGTATCGACGCCTCGGCAGCGCTGTACGAATGGAATTATCCGCGCCAGATGCTCGCGATCCGGCAGGCCGGCGACGAGAGCATCGATATCTACGGCGAGGCCTTCCTGATCGAACGGCCGATGCTTGCCGCCCTGCGGGCGCCCGATTCCACGGTGCTGCTGATCGACGAAATCGACCGATCCGACCAGGAGTTCGAGGCGTTCCTGCTCGAATTCCTGTCCGATTTCCAGATCTCGATTCCCGAGCGCGGCACGTTGCGTGCGGTCGAAAAGCCGGTGGTGATCCTCACGTCCAACCGCACGCGCGATTTGCACGAGGCGCTGCGGCGGCGCTGCGTCTATCACTGGATCGACTATCCCGATGCGGAACGCGAGGCCCGCATCGTGATGATGCGCGCTTCCAGCGTGGCCGAGACAACGGCCCGCGCCGTGGTCAAGGCGGTCGGCAAGCTGCGACGCGAACCTGTCAGCAAGGCGCCGGGAATCGCCGAGGCGATTGACTGGGCGGAAGCCGCCACCTTGCTGCATCAGGGCGGCGCTCGCTGGCCCGACGCATTCAAGCGCGCGATCGGCGTCGCGCTCAAGGACGAGGAAGACCTCGCTTTCATTTCGGGCCGGCTCGACGCCCTGATCGCCGAGTCAGCCGCATGAGCGAGTTCGATCCACTGCCGCGCGCCGCACGGCCTTTCCTCACCTTCGTCAGCCTGCTGCGCGCGAACGGCTTTGCGGTCGCACCGGAACAGACGACTGCGTTCCTGTCTGCGATATCGCTGCTCGGGCCACGCCATCCCGAGGACATCCGCCGCGCCGGCCTCGCCATGCTCGCCCCGCCGCCCGAGCGCCACGGCGCCTATAATGCGCTGTTTCGAATACATTTCCTCGGCGAAGACGCGCCCGTTCTCGGCGACGCCGAGGACGACGACGACATCGTGCGCGTGCAGGAGGAGCAGCGCGGCGAAGGCGAGTCGCCACCGTCGGACGAGTCCAATGAGTCCGGGGAAGCCGCGACCGGCGTGGAAACGCTGGTCGAGCGCCGCTTCGGTCTCGCCGGCCGCGACGAGGCGTTGCGAAAGCTTGCGCGCGAGGCGCCGGCGCGTCTGCCGCAGCGACGCAGCTATCGGCGCATGCGTGGCCGCCGCGGCCCCCTGGTCGATCTCAGGCGAACCCTGCGCGACGCGGCGCGCAATGACGGCGAAGTGCTGAAACTGGCGCGACTGAAGCGCCGCAAGCGGCCGCGGAAAATCCTGCTGCTGATCGATGTTTCCGGATCGATGAAGACACGCACGGAGGACAATCTTCGCCTCGCCCATGCGCTGACCCAGGCTTGCCAGCGGATCGAGGTGTTCACCTTCGGCACGCGGCTTACGCGCGTGACGCGGCCACTGCATTTCAAACAGCGCGAACAGGCGCTGGCCGCCGCGGCGCGGCTGGTCAGCGACTGGGACGGCGGCACCCGCATCGGCGACGCGTTGCAGGCCTTTCTCGCCGTGCCTCGCTTTGCCGGCTACGCGCGCGGCGCCGCCGTGCTGATCGTTTCCGACGGGCTCGAGCGCGGCGATCCGTTCGCGATGAGCGACGCGGTCGCCAAGCTCTCGCGCCGCGCCTGGCGCCTGAGCTGGCTGACGCCGCTGGCCGTCGGCAGGAATTTCAAGCCGCAGACCGAAGCCCTGATCGCGATTTCGCGTTTCGTCGACGACATGGTCGACGGCGGCTCGACGCCGGCGATCGTCGACCACGTCCTCGCACTAGCCCATGGAAAAGCCGCATGATCCCCATCGTCGACGCCCACCACCACATCTGGCGACAAGCCGATCTAGCCTGGTTGATGGGCCCTATGCAGCCTCGCATTTTTGGGCCCTACGAGGCGATCCGTCGCGACTATCCGATCGAGGAATTTCGCTCGGATCTTTCGGAGTCGGGCGTGGTCAAATCGGTCTATGTGCAGACCAACTGGCCGAAGGATCGCTACGAGGACGAAGCGGTCTGGGTGCAGCGTTCCGCTGACGCGACCGGCTGGCCGCACGCCATCGTCGCCTACGCCGATTTTTCCGCCGAAGACGTGCGCCCGCAGCTCGACCGGCTCGCGCGGCACAAGCTCGTGCGCGGCGTCCGGATGCAGCTGCACTGGCACGAAAACGCGCTCTATCGCTTTGCCGAGTGGCCCGATTTGCCGCTCGATCCGAAGATCCAGCGCAATGTAGCGCGTCTTGCCGATTACAACTGGAGCTTCGATCTCCAGGTTTTCGCCTCGCAGATGCCGGACGCGGCGAGCCTCGCGGAGGCGTGCCCCGCCGTTACCCTCGTCTTGCAGCACGCAGGAATGCTGGAAGATCTCTCGCAGGCCGGCCGTTCGGAGTGGCGCGCCGGCATGGTGCGGCTGGGGGCTTGCCCCAATGTCGTTTGCAAACTCTCCGGCCTCGGCACATTCCTGCACCGCAACGACCTCGCGCATATCGCCGAGGTCGTGCGCGAAACCGTCTCGATTTTCGGTGCCGAGCGCTGCCTGTTCGGCTCGAACTTTCCGATCGAAAAACTTTGGACGTCCTACGGCGATCTGGTCGGCGCCCATCGAAGGGCCCTCCAGGGTCTGTCGCCTCGGCAACAGCGCGCGGTGCTGCATGACACGGCGATCCGCGTCTATCAGATAACCAATTAGGGCGAATGCCCGCACGAAAAGGGGAGGATATCATGGCCTTGGAAATCAAGATTCTCGATTACGGCGATATTGAACTGGAATCCAGCTTCCTGGTGCTGGGCCGTGACTGCGGTCGCACGCGCCGGGTGCTGACGCTGGGATTTCTCATCACGGGCGGCCCCTATCCCATCGTGGTCGACACCGGCTATCGCTCCAACCAGATCATGGAAACACTGGGGATGCGCGGACTGCAGTTCCACGAGAACATGATCGAGAACCAGCTTGCCAAACACGATGTGCGCATGGGCGACGTACGTTACGTCGCCCACACTCATCTCCATATCGATCACGCAGGCAAGGACGATCTGTTTCCGATGAACACCACCGTCATCGTCAATCGCAAGGAGCTGGAATATTCCGTCTCCGGCTTGCAGCACCCGCAATATCCCGCGCCCGACATCAAGCATCTGATCGACCGGCTGCACACCAAGAGTGCGCTGCGCCTGATGGATCTGGAAATCACTGGCATCGTCGAGCTGATCCCTGGCGTCTATCTCGAGGCGGCGGGCGCGCATACCGAAGGCTCGATGAACATCCATGTTCACACCGCCGAAGGTGTGGCGACGATTTGCGGCGACGTGCTTTACGATATCAACGACCAGCTGGTCGAGCCATTCCGGCAAATCCATGACGCGGAGCCGCAGACGACCGGCAACCACGGCCTGTCGAAGCGCGCCGAAAAAGGCGCGATCAAGAAGCTGGTCAACAATGCACGCTTCCTGCTGCCGATTCACGACCGGCCATGCAAGGTCGAGGGCGGTGTCGTGACGGGCCGGCTGCAGGATTCGGTCCCGGGCCCGGTCGTCCAGTCCTACCCCAAGCGCCAATGGTTTCCGGCCTGAGTGACAACGAGGGATTGCGGCGATGACACATGCTGTCTTGAAGCCCGAATTCGAGGCTCTGATCGATCCCTACGCGCCGGTCGGGCAGTTAGGCACCGGCTTTACGTTCACCGAGGGGCCGGTCTGGCATCCGGTCGAGCATTATCTGCTGTTTTCCGACATGCCGGCAGACGTGCGGCGCCGCTGGGACGCCAAGCGCGGCGTTACCGAGGTGCGCCGTCCTTCCAACAAATGCAACGGCATGACCTATGACGCCGATCTCAACCTGATCGTCTGCGAGCACGCGACCTCGTCGCTGATCCGCGAGCGGCCAGACGGACGGCGCGAGGTGGTCGCCTCTCATTTCGAAAAGCGCGAACTGAACAGCCCCAATGACGTCTGCGTGCGCTCCGACGGCTCGATCTACTTCTCCGATCCCTGGTACGGCCGGATGCCGGTCTATGGCGTCGAACGTCCGCGCCAACTGGGCTTCCAGGGTGTCTATCGCATCCCGCCCGGCGGCGGCGCACCGCAATTGCTGGTCGATCGCTATCTGTTCGATCAGCCCAATGGCCTCTGCTTCTCGCCCGACGAGAAGCGCCTCTACATCAACGACACTGTACAGACGCTGATCCGCGTGTTCGACGTCGCGGGCGACGGTTCGTTGACCAATGGACGCGTCTTCGCCAGCGGCATCCGCTCCTCATCGGAAGCGGGCGTGCCGGACGGCATGAAATGCGACGCGCGCGGCAATATCTGGGTCACGGCCCCCGGCGGCGTCTGGGTCTATGCCCCCTCGGGCGATCTGATCGGCAAAGTGCGGGTGCCCGAGCTGGTGGCCAATCTCGCCTGGGGCGGCGAGGATTTCCGCACCCTGTTCATGACCTCGACCCATTCGGTCTACACGGTCGGCACCAAGGTCGGGCCGCGCAACGAACCCTATATGAGCGCGACTGGCCGGGCGGCGCCCTCGTCCGGCGGCGCGGAGCGCTCGTCATCCAGCGGCGATAACCTCCGCATCGATCCCCGGCGCTGCGCGATGATCATCCAGGACATGCAAAACGACGTGATCGGCGAAGGCGGCGCCTTCGCCGAGTCCGGTTCGCCCGTCCATGCACGCTCGCAGCGCGTCGTCGAGAACATCCGCCGGGTCGCCGATGCGGCCCGTGCGGCCGGCGTGATGATCATTCACGTCTGGTTTGTGGTCGAAGCCGGCGCGCCGGGAATGACGCTCAACGCGCCGCTGTTCGAGGGACTGGTCGACAGCAATGCCATGGTCCGCGGCGGCTGGGGTGCTGCGCCCGTCCCCGGCCTCGAGCCCCGACCCGGTGACCTGATCGTCGAGAAGATGCGGATGAGCGCCTGGGAAGGCACGCGGCTGGAGACGATGCTCAAGAGCGGCAAGCGCGACATGATCATCAATACCGGCGCCTGGACCAACATGTCGGTCGAGCACACCGCCCGTACGGGCGCCGACAAGGGCTATTTCATAATCGTTCCGGAAGATTGCTGCTCCACCATGAATCCGGAATGGCACAACGCCTCGATCAATTTTGCATTGCAGAACGTTTCGGTCGTCACCAACGCGGATACGGTCATAGCGGCGCTCGGCTGAAGGGCGTCAATTCGGGAGAACGGGCGCTTGCCTAAACTCTTTCATCTCCGGGCGTCGCCGCGCCGCGATTCCGCCTCCGGCGCGGGCGCCGGCGCGTTCGTCGATCGTTTCAACGAGACCCATCCCGGCTGGGACATCGATACGCTGGACCTCTGGCGCGAAAGCCTGCCCGATTTCCAGGGCGCGGCACTGGAAGCGAAATATGCGCGCCAGGCGGACCGGCCGTTCAACGATCCGCAGCGCGACGCCTTCGCAGTCATCGAACGCATGGTCGTGCGCCTCGCGGTCGCGGATCGCGTACTGATCTCGACACCGATGTGGAACTTCGGGATACCCTACAAGCTGAAGCAATATTTCGATCTGATCGTGCAGCCGGGCCTCACTTTCAGCTTCGACCCGAATCGCGGATACAGTCCGCTGCTCAGGAATCGACCGACGCTCGTCATTTTGGCAAGCGGCGGCGATTTCGTTACCGGGATGAACCGCGGCCGCACCGACATGGCGACACCTTATTTGCGCGACGTTCTGCGTTTCATCGGCCTGAATGACCAGCGTTTCGTCCTGATCGGTCCGACCGTCGGCCCCGCCGCGCCGGCGCAGGCTGCGCGCGAAACGGCGCATCGAAGACTTACGGAGATCGCGCCATGGTTTTGAACGAGGCGGATCGCAGCACAGCGATTGAGACGCTGATCAAATCGAGGTGAAAACGAAGAATCAGACTGAAGCGCTATAAGCAATTAAATATAACGCGTATCCTTTGGCATACCGCAGGTCTCGTCAGAGACGCCTTGATGGCGGATGCGGCTGGTATCCCAAAAACCGAGGAGATGAGCATGGATGATTTCGAGGGAAAGGGGCAGGCTCGGCAATTGCAAGGCTGGGTGCTCAGCCCCGAGGAACGAGGCTCACTGAAGCTGGTGTTGCAATATGAACCGGGCTCGGACACCGCCGGCGATCACGCAGGCCTCGTGCAACTGCTGTTGCCACCGGAAGCAGCCCTCTATCTCGCCGACGAACTGAACCGGCAAGCGCAGCGCACCCTGGACGAGCGGACGCGCCGGCTGCCGTCAGCCGATGCATCCGGTACACGCGGGGATAATACGTCGCGCCCACATCGAGCTCGCGAAAATTGCGACTTCGGCCGCGACGATGTCTCCCAAAAGAATCGGATCGGGGCCGTAAAATCATCTGTCGATGGGAAAAGCCCGCGTTCCAAGTCATTGAAATAACGGCGCGCCAGAAGAGATTTCAATCGGCAAGCGACGAGGACGGCCGGGAGTCCGCTCCTTCGCAAGAAGCCCGAAAGAACAAACTGCAAGACCCGCGTTCCACTGGCATCCGGATAGGTTGGGTCGCGTGAACTGCGCCAAAATTAATTGACGCAATAAATCATGACGCAGCAGTTTGATGCTGTGCCTGTCGTAAATCAAATCGGGACATATTGGTGATGTAGCCGCCGAGAATCGGGCGGCCTTGCCGGTTGGAAACTGGATAGTTTTTCTACTTATTCGTTATCGACCACGAGATCCCGTTTGCGTATCAGCGGCCGCTTTGCGCCAGATGCGGCCATCGTCGCTGACAAGACCGTAAGCTTAAGAGTCGGCGCGCGAGCGCATCTTCGACAAGTTTATCGGGTCAAGGCGGTCCCAAGCCGAAGTTCAGCGATCGAAGCGACGCTCCAGATCAAGATCGGCGCCGCGCAGCGGCGATGCGAGCAGGAATTCGGCTAGGGTATTTTGCTCGAGTTGCATCGCGGGCAATCTGTAATCAATTCCGCCACGTCCGATCCCCCTGTGTGTACCTAAAACTTAAACACGGGCGTAGTGGTGATGAAGTCCGCCCAGGATGGCGCGTGAACTGATCACACCGGTTCGCTGAACCGGGCGAGAAACCGGCGCATCTTTATCCAAGAGCGTAAGATTTCAGTATCCGGCGCAGATGTGCCTCGCCCAGGACAATGACGTGGTCCACACATTCACGCCGGATCGATCCGATCAGCCGTTCGACGAATCTATTCTGCCAAGGCGAGGCTGGTGCGGTAGGCTTGTCCCGGATCCCCATGGTGCGCAATCGGTGCGTCACGAGGCTGCCATAGATCCGATCGCGATCACGGATCATGTAACCCGGAGCACCGTCCCAAGGAAAAGCCTCGGTGATCTGGCGTGCGATCCACTCCGCCGTCGGATTGGTTGTGACGTTGATCCAGACGAGTTCTCTGTGATCAATCCGTACAATCACGAAGCCATACAGCAGTTTAAAGCCAATGGTCGGGACCACGAACACATCCATGGCGGCAATGTCCGGAGCGTGGTTTCGCAGAAAGATCCGCCATCCCTGACTTGGAGATCCACGTCGCTTGACCATGTACTTGGCGACAGTTGATTGAGCGACGCTAAATCCAAGCTTGAGCAGTTCGCCATGGATGCGTGGCGCACCCCAAAGCTGGTTCTCCATGCTCATCCGCCGGATCAGCGCGCGCAATTCCATCTCAATTCGCGGGCGCCCTCCCCGCGAGTTCGATTTCCAACGCCAGTAGCGACGAAAGCCAGCCCGATGCCACCGCACCAGCGTCTCAGGCTGAACGATCGTTACGACCTTCAAAATCGATGGAAACCATCGATACATCTGGACGAGGAACCAGCGGTCGTTGTTGGTAGGCTGAGTTCGACCCCTCACCTTGCGCCGCAAGACGATCAGCTGATGTCGGAGCACCGCATTCTCCGCTTCAAGCCGCAACTTCGACTTGAATGGCGAGGCCAGGACGGCCAGAACGAAACAGAACAGCCCGATCATTCGGCCAGTTTAGGCGATTCCATCACGTCATCTACTCGGATAAAGTTTTCGGTACACACAACCCTTGGCGGACAGCGGGTTGCGCTAAATGACCGGTAAGTGAAGCCCCCTGGCTCTTACAATGTGCTAATTTAAGCCGGCACGATCCACTGTCTTCAGCCCGGAACCGTTGCACCATGACCGATTATCATAATCCGGCATGGACCAAGGAAAGCCGCTTCCGCGGTAGCCTCGACGATGTGATTATCATCCCGCTCGTTGTTGTTGCGCTCGCCGCCAAGAAAATCCTGCGTTTCATCCTTTCGATCCTGATGCGGCTGCTCGACTACGCCTTCCCTTTGGCAATGCAGATCGTCTGGCTTCCGCTCTTCGCGGCCAGGGTTCTTGGCAATGTCATCATTACTGCCATAAGCGTCGCGTTGCGTCTTGTTCCCCTTTCCGAGACGTATCGTCGGCGCTGGAGCATAGCGATCCGCCGGAACTGGTCGTGGCTTCGGCGGAAGATTAGCTATCAGGCGTTCGAACGAGCTGTGCATACCGCCTTTGAGAGCGGCATGGCATGCGTGTTCCGGAAATGCCGGCATCTCACGCCGAACACCGCACTGCTCGTGATCCTGGGCGCGGTACTTTGGCTCCCGATCTCTTTCGGGGCAGCAACGGCGATGCACGCGATATTGTTTGCGAAGGTCACGTCCTGGCCGGCGTGGATGCAACTCTTGCATCCGCTGGCAACGGTCATCGCGAAGAGCAAGCTCTTGGTGCTGCCGGTGTACCCGGCAGCCTGGCCACAGGCCAAAAGACACCCTTTCGTTCAGCTCGTATTCAAGGGCTATGAAACCCTCAAGCGCATGCATGTGATCAAAAAGGTCGGCTTTCGCTATCGGCAGGCAGAGATCGCCGGCATCGCAGTGGTTGAGAGGCTCGAGCGTACCGTCGGCTTCGCATCGGCGGTGAGGTGGCTGCGCAACGCGCACGTTGCCGAACAGTTCGGCGTCGAGAAGCCCACTCAGAAATTGCAATCGTTCTTCTCGCGCTGGTCAATCAAGTTCTCGGCCGAATACTACGAAGCGAAAGAACAGCAAGCCTCAGATGTCCTATCGTTAAGCAGCAGCGGGCTGCGAACGCTGAGGTGATTGTCAATCTCAAAACCGTATGCGGCCGTAGTCGCTATGGCGTAACCTTGAAATGCCAGCGTCATCACACCAACGAGCCAACGGCGCTTTCGCCTTGTGAGAGGTCCAGCGATGCCCGCAGATGATGATACGCGCCCCCTGGGTCGAACCGGCATCCATGTGCTGCCCTTGGGGATCGGCACGAACAAGTGGCGGCGTGCCGATCGTGCGGCGGTTCTCGAGACGTACCGGACCGTCAATGACGCCGGTTCCTGCATGATCGACACGGCCGAGATCTATTTCTCGGAGCGCGTCGTGGGTGACTGCTTGCGCGCCGGTGCCACCCGTGCGGTGATCGCCACGAAATTCTTTCCCTTTCCGGGCCGAAGCTCTCCGCGCCGCCTGATGCACGGCCTTGACGGTTCGCTCGCGCGCCTCGGCCTCAAGACAATCGATCTCTATTATGTCCATTTTCCGCTACCGTTGATGGACGTGCGAGTCTTCGCCGAAGGCCTCGTCGAAGCGGTGAAGTCCGGCAAGGCACGCGCGGTTGGGGTTGCAAATTTTGGCGCCGACCAGATGCGCCGCATCGCCGATCACCTCGCCAGGGCTGGCGTTCCGCTCGCCGCCAATCAGGTCAACTACAGCCTGCTCCATCGAGCAGCGGAAACTAATGGCGTGCTCGACGCCTGCCGTGAGCTCGATGTGGCACTGATTGCGTATTTTCCCCTTGCGTCCGGCCGCCTCACGCAGCCGTCGGACAGCATGGGCACGAAAGCGCTGCTGACGTGTCTCGCCGATATTGCCCGCGCGCACGACGCCAGCATCAGCCAGGTCGCCCTGAACTGGCTGTTGGCGCGAGACAGTCACGTGATTCCCATCCCCGGCGCGACCAAGCCTCATCACGCCAGGACCAATCTCGATGCACTCGGTTGGCGCTTGGGTGAGACCGAGTTCGACGCGATCGACCGAGCCTCAGCAAAGAGTGGAACATGAATCCGGCGCCCATCAAACCCCTCATCTCCACCTCTGACCTCGACAAGATCGACGTCCGCGTCGGGACCATTCTCGCTGTCGAGGACGTGGCGCGTTCGGAGAAGCTCGTACGGCTGCGTGTCGATTTCGACGACCACGCGCGCTCCATTCTCGTCGGCATGAAAAAGTAGCGGCCATATCCAAAGGAAATTGAAGGCCGGCAGGCGCTGTTTGTCGTGAACCTCGCGCCGCGAAAGGTGGCGGGCGAGATTTCCTGGGCGGGACCTCTCATCGCCGCCTCGCAGCACCGATTTTGACCCATTTCAGACTAAAGTCGCCTCACCATATAGTTCGACAGAACCGCCGAACGCCAGGCCCCGTTTCGGCGACAACGTCTAGGGGGTTTGCATGGAGACAAAGACAACCTACAAATCTTTTCGCTACAAGGCCAACACAGCTTGGAACTCCGCCCGACGGGGTACGCTTTCTGCGTCGGGAAAACCGAACATCGATGTTGGCAGTCCGCCTGAGTTTAAAGGCGAGCCAGACATCTGGGCACCTGAAGAGCTACTCGTGGGCTCAGTCAATACATGCATGATGCTGACCTTCCTCACGCTCGCCCAAGCGAAAGGTCTGACTCCGGTGCGATATGAAAGTGAAGCCGAAGGCCTGCTCGAAAATATCGAAGGCAAGTACCGCATCACAGAAGTTATGGTTCGACCGCGCGTAGGCCTCAAAGACAAAGCCGAACTCGAACGTGCCCGCGAAATCATGGAAAGCGTCAAAGCGCAGTGCTTCATCTCGAATTCCATAAAATCGAAGGTCTCGCTCGCTGCTCAGTTCGTCGTTGCTCCCTCGCCAAAGTGAAAACGAATTGCGTCCGGCTGTGCAAGTCCGCTTCTGGCCCGACGCGGCTGTTCGGTACCTCAAGGCTAACGTCCGCTGTCCGAGGCGCGGCAGACGTATCGCGGACGATGCCTGACGGCGGGTCGGAAGTCGAGCACCCCATTTGCTGTGACCCACGAGGCCGCCACTCTGCCATCAGGCCGTGCTAAGTTACTCTCCTCGGACTGAAAGGTGGCTCGATGAAGCGACGGCCCGGCATGACACTGCCAGCACGAAATTTCCAGCCAAGCTGCAAGCGCGCTACAGGAACTTATCGTTGCGGATGTGCCCTGGGAAACTTCGGGTGAAATGTGACCAAGGCTCTCGATTTCTCGCTTGCTGATCGCAAGGCCGAGCTTCTGCGCTGGCTAAGCGAGGAGGGACGTTTTGCGCCCGATACCGGTGGGCTTCTTGAGATGCTCTGCGAGAAGCTCACCGTGCTCGGGGCGCCGATAGCCCGCGCCACAGTGCATGTCCGTACGCTGCATCCAGAATTCCGGGGAATATCGCGTATCTGGCGCCGTGGACAGAGTACCGAGTTCCGATCGTCGCGACACGGTATCGAGTCTACGTCGGATTACCAGAATAGCCCCCTTCAGTACGTTATCGAAACCGGACAGTGGCTTGATACTGGCCTTAGCGAAGCCACCGATCGGCGCTTCCCGATCCTCGCAACGCTGCGGGCGCAAGGCATTACCCATTACGTGATGGCGCCCCTTATCTTTTCGAATCGGATCGTTAACGCGATATCGTGGGGAAGCGACGCTCCCAGCGGGTTTGGGGAAGCGGATGTTGAACTCTTTCGCTATCTAGTGCCGACCTTTGCCCCAGTTCTCGAAGTGACGGCGGGCCGGCGGATCTATGGTGAACTTCTTGCCACCTACGTAGGTCGAGATCCGTGCGCGCGGATTATGGCGGGCGCCGTCCAGCGCGGAAACGTCCACCACATCAAGGCGGCAATGCTGCTCGCCGACTTGCGTGGTTTCAGCCGACTGACAGATGAGCTTCCGGAGCAAAGAATCATTGAACTCCTAAATGCCTTCTTCGATCTGGTCGTCCCTGGCGTCATCGGCAGCGGAGGTGACATCCTGAAGTATATCGGTGATGCGGTCATCGCGATCTTTCCAGTCACCGCCGATGATCCGGCGCTGGCCTGTGAGTCGGCCCTGGTTGCAGCGCAGACAACGCTGGCTGCGCTCCAGGCTTCACCGCCCGAGGTCCAGCAGCATATTTCCATCGATATTGCTCTGCACTACGGTGATGCCGCATACGGCAATATTGGCTCTGGCAATCGCCTCGACTTCACCGCCGTCGGGCGCGACATCAACATCCTCAGCCGGCTGGAACTCCTCTGCAAGGATGTTGGCCGGCCACTGCTCATGAGTGGTGCTTTTGCCGCCGAAGTTGCGGCACCGGTCTTTGAAATCGGCCATTTCGAATTGCGCGGCTTCCGTCAGCATCAGTCCTTGTACGGGTTGTGCCAAGACGGCGAGGTGCCTGCTGCGCCCACGTGGACGGATGGCGCGTAGCAGGCTGTACGTACTGTTGGGGGTAAACTTCTGCTTTTGGCTGATTGTGTTGCAAAAGTCGAAAATCGAACGATACCGAAAATCTCGCAAAAGCTGATTTTTAGACGCCTCTACCGCTGCAATGCTCTGTAGCGCTGATACGAACGGCCGTGGTCGTTTTTGTACGAAACGATGAGGTCCCTCACATCGCCACATACGAAACGCATCAGCGGGCCTAGGAAATTTCGTTCGTCACCCCAAAAAGACTTTTGCAACAATATCGGCACAAAGCGGACCTGGCGCAGTAGTCGCCGCATGTCCGTTGTTGAGGGATGAACGGACCAAGCTCAGACGTGGGCCGAGGTCCGAGTTTGACCCGCAACAGACTTAGCCGAGTTCTCCGGCGTCATCGGCAAAGTTCAAAAATCCGCCAGACTAGCCGTCGAGTTCGCCCTCGATCGAAACTTCGCGGCCGCCGGCGACAATCACCGGTTCCGAGGACATCTCGATGAGGGCGGACCGGAACCCTACAACCCCGTGATCCCTCTGCTCGAGGCCGTTCGAACATGGAACCAAGCGGACGCGGCAGTTGAGATGGTGTACTATGCTCTATCGATGTTGAGATAATTGCTTTCTCTGGTGGTTCTACTGTACCGCCTTCATTTGATGCCTAGTCACGCCGGCGCTGCCTAATCGTGCGAAAGGCAAGATCTACAATGATCATCGAATCCTCGGATCAAGTATCTCGCTTTTCTTGGCTCAAGCGGTTTCCCATTCCGCGAAACTTCAAGGTCACGCCGGAATCGCGGATCGAAACAGGACGCACATGGTCGGTCTCCGCAGACGCGAAGCGCGTGAAGGCATTCGAGATCTATCGCTACAATCCCGACTCCGGCGCCAATCCTCGCCTCGATACCTTCAATGTCGATCTCGACGACTGCGGACCTATGGTTCTCGATGCGCTGTTCTGGATCAAGAACAAGGTGGATTCGACGTTGACCTTCCGCCGTTCGTGCCGGGAGGGAATCTGCGGCTCATGCGCCATGAACATGGACGGTACCAACTGGCTCGCCTGCACACGGTTTATTTCCGATATGCCCACGCCGGCAACTATCTACCCGCTCGCCAATATGCGGGTCGTCAAGGATCTCGTCCCCGACTTGACACACGTCTTTGCACAATACGCCGTGATCGAGCCATGGCTCCGCTCCAAATCGCCGGAGCCCGAGAAGGAACGACTGCAATCCCCGGCGGAACGCAGTCAGCTCGACGGCTACTACGAATGCATCCTTTGTTTCTGCTGCACGTCCGGATGCCCTAGTCACTGGTGGAACGGCAATCGTTTTCTCGGACCCGCAGTACTCCTGCAGGCATGGCGCTGGCTGGCGGACAGCCGCGACGAGGCGACAGGAGAACGGCTCGATGCGCTCGAGGATCCATTCCGGCTTTACCGGTGCCACACGATTCTCAATTGCACCCGGACCTGCCCCAAAGGATTGAATCCAGGCAAGGCCATCGCCGCGATCAAGAAAGCCATTGTCGAGCGGGAAAGTTAATCGTGGCCGAGAACCCGGGCAACCCCAATTCAACGCCGAAGCGTCTACGCCCGCTCTCACCGAATATTCAAATCTACCGGCCGCAGCTCACATCGACCTTGTCGATCGCCAACCGCATCACCGGCATAGTCCTGAGCCTCGGCGCCGTCGGCCTGGTGGTCTGGCTAAGCGCTGCGGCGGCTGGACCCCAGACCTATGGCGTCGTTCACAGCGCTATCAGGACCTGGGCCGGCCAGGTCGTTTTGTTCGGCTGCACCTTTGCTTTTTTTCTGCATCTGTGCGGCGGGATCCGTCATCTCGTCTGGGACACGGTCCACGGCTTCGAGCTTCGGTCGATCTATATTTCGGGATGGACGGTCGTAGGGTCGAGTGCGGCGCTCACTGTGGCGGTATGGGTGATCAGCCTGTTTGTCGCGGGGTGGCCCCGATGAATCACCGATCCTTCCGCTCGCCGCTGGCTCGCGCCCTTGGGCTCGGTTCGGCCAAAAGTGGCGTCCGGCACTGGTGGGCGGAACGCACCACGGCAGTCGCGCTTGTGCCTCTGTGCCTGTGGTTCGTCGCCTCGATAATCGCTCATTCCGGGAGCGATTATCCGATCTTCATCGCCTGGCTCAGGACACCGCTTGCCACCGGCTGCATGGTCCTTTTGCTGATCGCACTGTTTCATCATTCCGCGCTTGGTCTGCAGGTGGTGGTTGAGGATTACGTCCATTCAGGTGTCAGGTTTGTAGCAATAGTCGCGATCCGGCTCGGCTGTTACGGACTGGCCGTGATCGGCATCATCGCCACTCTGCACATTTCCTTCGGCGGCTGAGCGGACTTGCCTCATTCCGGTTGCGGATCTTGGGCGGGATAGACCACCGTTCCATCGTTGCGAACAACGGCGCCGGGTGTCAGGCTCGCCACATCGACATGCGATTTTCCGAGAATGTGCATCACTTGCTCGCCCGCGGCGAGAAGGTAGTCGGCGATGATCCGGCGGTGGCAACGCCACCAGACCGCTTCGGCGCACATGACCACGCACCGTTGCTCCGAGCCGCGTTCCCGGAGCCGCGCCAGGCCGGTAGCGAACGGCGCCGTCAGGGCATAGTCCGCATAGTTCCGAAAGCTGCGCACTCGCCAATAGATGTTGGGCGAGGACTCGGTGCCGCGCGACTTTCCCCGCAGGCCGCCGAGCTCGGCGATATGCTCATAGCCGATCTGCCACGGCGCCAGCGCTTCGGGGAGGCTCTGCTGATTGAACTGCGGGTTGGTGCGCGACCGCGGCATCGACCTTACGTCGATAACCAGGCCGACGTCCGACTCCCGCAAGAGATCGACAAATTCGACGGTCGTCCTGGTCGAGTGACCTATGGTGAAAAAGGGGTTCGTTCCGTGCTCCAAGCGGTGAAGGCGCGTGACCAGCCCGCGGCGCTATCGATCCTAAGCGTCCGATGCCGGAAACGAAACCGCGTCAGTCGAAAGATATTGCGCTTTCAAGGAACCGGCAGGAAGTGCAGCGGTTGGTGGTGATGCCGCACACGTAAATATGCATTCAGTGCGAGAACTGCCTCCTTTGCAGTTCTTTGGCGGCATCGGATCCAACGACCGTGCCGAAGAGCTTCAAGATCCATGATCGCGTGAGCTGGAATTCCGAGGCGGGGCGCGTCAGCGGCACGATCACCCGCGTGCATACTCGCGAGTTCGAGGTCAAAGGCTATACCCACCATGCGAGCCCGGACGATCCACAATACGAGATCAAGAGCAGCAAGACGGATCATATCGCCTTCCACAAGGGTGCCGCGCTCACCAAGCTTGGCGATTGACACCCCATTGTCAGGCGTGCTCGATGACAGACAATGATCGGCCGATGCCCACGAGTTCAAAATCTTTCCCGGTCGAGCCGCTCCGTGCAAAACTTAGCGATGCCGACGATCACATCCGCCTCAATCACTGGATGCGGCCACAACAGGGAATCGCGCCCCGGATTCGCATTGGCCGGCGCTGGATCGACACGCTGTGGGGCCTGCCGATCGCAGCCGCGGCACTGCTCTGCCTGATTGCCTTGGCTCAAAGTCTGCGTGAACTTCCCGGCGTAGAGGCCTTTATCCGGCAGCATCCCGGCATTGCACAGGCGGCGCCGTCTGTCGATTCGGGGTTCCCGTGGTGGCTGCAGCTTCAGCACTTCCTGAACATGTTCTTCATGCTGTTCATCATGCGGGCCGGCCTGCAAATCCTGGCCGACCACCCCCGGCTCTATTGGGGCCGCGATTGCACGCCGGGGACCGACTGGTTCCGCTTCCAGGTTCCAGTGCCAAAGGGGCGCGTCTGGACCGCCAAGGACAATTCCGTCACCTTGCCGACATGGCTCGGCATTCCCGGCCTGCGCCATACCCTCGGGCTGTCGCGCTGGTGGCATTTCTCGGTCAACTTGCTGTGGCTGATCAACGGCGTGGCCTTTTATGCGCTGCTGTTTTCAACCGATCAATGGCGCAGGCTCGTGCCGTTGATCTGGGAAGTCTTCCCGGCCGCGCTCTCAACGGCGATCCAGTATGCGTCGCTGAACTTTCCGGCCGATCATAGCTGGACCCGCTACAATGGCCTCCAGCAGCTCAGCTATTTCATCACGGTGTTCGTCGCAGCGCCGGTTTCGATCGCGACCGGTTTGATGCAGAGCCCCGCGATCTCCAACGCGCTGGGATGGTTTGGCAGGCTGTTCAACCGGCAGGCGATGCGGTCGGTTCATTTCATCTCCTTCGCCTGGTTCGTGGGCTTCATTCTGGCGCATGGCGTCATGGTGTTCGTTACCGGCATCAGACAGAACACCAACCACATGTTCGGCGGCGTGGACAACGCGTCCTGGACGGGCTTTCCGCTGTTCGCGCTGGCGATGGCTATTCTGACGATCGCCTGGCTTTTGGCTTCGCCCTACACCATCCGGCACGCCCGTCTGGTGCAGCGCGCCGGCGCGTTCATGACCGGCTGGATCATGGGGCTGGCTGAAGGCTGGGACCCCCGCTCACAGCTCACGAAGAAAGACATCTCCCCTTACTTCTGGCCAAACGGCACGATGCCCCACTCCAAGGAGTTTGATGATCTCGTCGCAGAGGAGTTCGCCAGTTATAGGCTGCGGATCAGCGGTTTGGTCCGGGCTCCGCAGGAGTTCTCTCTTGTCCAACTCAAGGCGATGCCGAAGCAGGAACAGATCACGACGCATTTCTGCATCCAGGGCTGGTCGGGTGTTGCCGAATGGGGCGGCGTCGCCATGCGCGATATGTTGAATCTCGTAAAACCGACGCCCGAGGCTCGCTACGCCGTGTTCTATTCGTTGGCCGACGGCGCCGATGGCGGCCGCTATTATGACGTCCACAAGATGGAGAACATGCGCCATGCACTGACGATCCTCGCCTACGAGATGAACGGCGCGCCCGTCAGCGTACTGCATGGCGCGCCGTTGCGGCTGCGATGCGAGAATGAGTTGGGTTTCAAGATGGTCAAGTGGATCGCGGCGATCGAATTCGTGCACGACTTTGCCGATCTCGGCGCGGGCCATGGCGGCTATAATGAGGACCACGAGTTCTACGGCTATCGCATGCCGATCTGACTGCCTTGGGATGACGATCCTGTTTCGTGACGACTACATGAGGGACCTACCCATGCCGCGAGAAAACTCCGATACTTCCAGCGACTGGAACCAGCATCAACGCGCTCTGTCCAGATGGGACAACGAAGGAGGTGCGGGGCCCGAGGGGCCCGCCACGGATTCGGCGCTCGACACCGAGCGAATTGCAATCCCGGAGCTGACCAATGCCGAACTCGTGACGCTGCGTATCCGTGTCATCGCTCTGGAAAATCTGATGATTGCTCTGCTTGCGACAGCATCGGATGACCAACTCCGATTGGCTCGTGAAATGGCAGGCTATATCTCCCCACGGCCCGGCTTTACCCAGCATCCTCTGACGATTCATGCGGCCGCCCACATGGTCGATCTCGTGGAGCGCGCTAATCATTTTCGAGACTTTGAATCTTAATTAATACGCCGCTATTTGCGCTACGTGCCAACTCATTCGATAGATGTCTGTTGTTGAGGCACGAGCGGACTCAGCGCGACCAGCCAATTGGTCGCAGACGGACCACTAGCGATGTCTACGGTTCGGTCGCTGTTGGAGGGAAAGCGGACATGGAGCGGACAGTCCATTTCGATCGCAATTGACCCATTTCGGAAGTCGTCCACAGGTCGCCCCGGGCGCGCTTTGTCGTGTGACGATTCGAGGGTTTAGCGGCGTATACTAGATTTTATGCCTGCTTCTTTGCGTAGACCATGCACCAGCCTTGTGCGGCAACAGTTCCATCCACCGTTTTGCAGGACGAGGGGGTCTCGAACTGTACGCAATTTTCGCAGCTCTGCTCACCCTTTGGCATGTCCTGATACTTCACGAGCTTTTGCGAAACCTTCGCTGCCTGCGCGGGCGTGGATGCGCCGATGACCGCGGTCGCCCCGGCGGCGCCGACCGCGATTGTCAAAACCCAGACTAGAATGCCTTGAGGTCAGCCGCAGCCCGGAAACACTTTCGCCATGTCCCCGTTATCGTCATTGGGCCACGTCGGCCGCGCTGATGTGGCCCGGCACGGTCCTGCCTTACACTCAGTACCTTGGGCGGGGCCGTGCTTTTGATTCCTGCCGTCCAAGCCCATGACCTCTTGGATGCCATGCAAGCGCTCTCCCAGCTTTGAGCTATGGCCCCCTGGACCTTCCGCGCGGCTTGGGCGGCGCGGGGCAAAAACCCTGAACACAGTTCAGGGTTGATCTCAAGTCTCCTTCTCCTTGTCATCGCCGACGTCGCCGATGATGTCGGTGACGTCCTCGTCGCCTTCTTCCTCGTCGGCGATGATGGTGGAATCGTCATCATCATCGTCGTCTTCGTCGATCTCGATATCGTCTTCCGATTCGGGAACGACGGCCTTGACCTTGCCGGTGTTCTCCTCGGCGTCGGCTTCGTCGAGCGGCACCAACTCTTCAGCCTCGACGGGCTCCGGCGTTGCTTCGGCAGCGGAGGCGGCAGCTGCGGCTCTGGCGCGCGCTGCAGCGTCAGCGCGGGTCCGGGGCGGCGCGATCGGCGCGATCGGCGCGATCCGCACGACCTCGCCGGTGTAGGGTGAGATCACCGGATTCTTGTTGAGGTCGTAGAACTTTTTACCCGTCGTCGGGCAAATGCGTTTGCTTCCGAGATCGGATTTGGCCACGTGTGCAATCCTCCGGAATTTTTCGAAAAACGGTGCTTCACTGGGCTAGTTGGCCCGCGCCGCTGTCAATAGTAGGATTCGCGGGCCGCGCCCCCCCAGCCAAAAACGCCGCCAGAATCGCCCGGCGCGGGCCGTCCGCGCGGTTTGCCGGGGTCAAGGGTCCTTGTGGCGGGGGCCGATTCACCTGCGGTTTTGGACCGCTTCCGCGCGCGGATCAGGGCTTGGAAAGCGGATTTGGCCCGTTGCTGCCCCAAATGCTGCCCCGTGTGCCAAAACCGCGTGAGGTGTTTTTGAAAAATACAGCTAATTCATTGATTTTATAGTGGTGCTGCCAGACAGGATTGAACTGTCGACCTCTCCATTACCAATGGAGTGCTCGGGCGCCGCAAAGCCCATTGTTTTGCGGGCTTTTCAGGTTTTTGTCGAAATCACGTGTCAGGAACATGCCACTATTGATAACGGATTATCACGGGCCAATCGTCGCACCATCAGGTCAGAGGCACGGCGCCGGCTCTGCAACGGGGATGAGAATCCCACTCTCTCCGCCAGCCGGCCGAGGATAGGCCGGAAACCAAGTAAATAAGGCACTTTCTGCAGACCCGACTGTCGGTCTGTGTAGCAGGGCTGTGTAGCAGCTCCGCGAGGGTGTGAAAAGCTAACCTGACCGTCGGACGAATGTCATTTCGCCCAGTCCGGCTGACCAACGCGCTGAAGTTTCAGAAATATTTGAAAGTCGAGCCGACATAACGGCGGTGGGAATCCCTCCCTCTCCGCCACCTTAAAGTAGCTTCGATAAAACCCCGTAAAATAAGGCCTTTCCGCACCCCAGGAGCTGATGGTGTGGCCCCCGGGTGTAGCCCCGAGGGTAGCCCATTCTGCCCTAAAAGGTGACCGGATGGAAGTCATCACAGCATGTGATTGACCAAGGCTTATTGGTAGAAGCCGCTTGCCTTGACAGGTTCAATGGCCGAGGGCGTCCCCAAGTTGTACCTGCGCACTTTCTGCGTGCGGAACGTCGATCGATCTCGTAGTTTGCCAAGCCGGTGACCCTGCGTTCGGGGAGCGCAGGCTCACGCTTAGGTAAGTCTCGCAGATGTCTTTCAAACGGCCGGAGGCGGCGGGAGCACCGGAACACGGTGTTGGTGACGGCAACGGTGCTATTGTCGAAATGGTGCGGCAGGGCATTCTAAAGGCCCGCGAAAAGCTGATCGACCTGAGTCTTCGAAATGGCATGTTGAATTACCGCCATTTGGAATCCTCCAGCCGCCATGTTCGCGTTGTGCATCAATTGCCGAGCGCGGTCGTGGAATGCCTCGCCTCCGAGAAGAGCATCGATCTCGTGCCGTTAACCCCGGTCGAGACCATACCTCGCGACGAGGACACCGATGTTTTTCGTGCGGCTTTGAGAGACGCCAAGGCGGTCGACCCCGAATGGCTTGCGGCGGAAGATGCCAAGCGCGCCGCGGGCAGCCGGCGCCGCAACAAGGACAGGGCCGCCGAGCGTTCGCTGCGGGATCGCGTGCGCGTGCACCTCGGGATGCAGGAATGGCGGGCCGCGACGGATCCCAAGGTCCGTGCTCAGGAACTCGGAATTGATCCGTCCTATGATCTCAAGGATGGAATAGTCAGCGGGGATGCATCTTCGGGGCATCCTAAGCTTCAAACTCTGTTTTTCCCTGACCGGCTCGAGCCGAAGCTTTCTGCGATCCATGCGGCCGCGCGCACCTTGCAGGAAGACGCCGGCATCAGCGCGCTATCGTGCGCGGTGGGCTTCCTGGAATGGTACGAAACCGACGATGGTCCGACGGCCGCCTTCGCACCACTGTTGTTGTTGCCGATCAACATGGAGAAGCGCGTCTCCGGAGGCGAGTACGTCTTCTCTATCGTCGGCCGGGACGACGATGAGACGACGAACGTAGCCCTTCGCGAGAAGCTGCGGCAGCACGGGATCGAGCTGCCCGAATATGATCCGGAACAGGGCGCCGAACATTATCTCGCCTTGGTCACCGCCGCAGTACGCAACCGCCCGCGCTGGCGCGTACGACGATGGGTTACGATCGGGATCTTCTCGTTCTCGCGGCAGGCGATGTGGACCGATCTCGACCCGGAGCGTTGGCCAGCCGCGGTACGTCCGGAACGACACCTTCTGCTTCAACAGATCTACGGCGACGCGCCGGTCGGAGACCTGAATACGCTCGCTCCGGTGCACGACATCGATCATCCGGAGGTCGAACTCCAAGCGCCGGTGCTCGTGACCGATGCCGACGCCTCGCAGGTGAGCGCCGTGATTGACGCGGCCGCCGGGAACAGCCTCGTGATTCAAGGTCCGCCCGGCACAGGAAAGTCGCAGACAATCACCAACATCATCGCGAATGCGGTCTGGCAGGGAAAGTCGATCCTTTTCGTATCCGAGAAGATGGCGGCCCTCGGGGTGGTGAAGGATCGGCTCGACCACATGGGGCTCGGTCTTTTTTGTCTTGAAGTTCATTCCGCCAAAGCGTCGAAGGCGCAGGTTCTCAAGGCCTTGAAGGAGCGCATGGATGCGGGCCGCGTCCGCTCCAACGCCGAGGAAATCGAACGCGCAAGAACGGCGCTGCAGGAAGCGCGCGGCTGACGGACTACGCCGGCGTGATCAACGCCCCCGCGGGCGATACCGGCCTCACGACGCACGATATCCTTTGGGGCGATGCCAGCCGCGGGACGCTGCCGGCCGGCGTGCCTGCGTCGGCCCTCGATTTTCGGTTTCCCGATGCCGTCTCCATCGACCGCTTCAGACTGCGTGAGCTCGTCAGTGCGGGGAAAGCACTGGACGACCAGGCGGCCGCCATGGGAGCCTTTTCGGAGCCTGCGCGTCAGCCGTGGCGCGGCGTCGGCAATCTTAACATCACTCGCTTTGACCGGACGAGTGCCATCGAGGCCGTCCAGGAGTGGTCGTCCGCTCTCGCCGACTTGCTGCAAGCGGTACGGGCCATCCGTGCCGCCACGCAATGGGAAGGGATCGATACGACAGAAACCGCGAGTCAAGCCGTCCAACTCATCCGGGCGTTGCCGCCGCCCGAGCCGGAGACCGCCTGCGGGTTGCTCTCCCGGATGCTGGATCCATCGTCTGCGGCTGCATTGTCGCGTTGGGCCGATTTGGTGATGTCGGCGCGCCAATTCGAGGCGTCGGCCGATGCGATCTGTGAACGCGAAAAAATGCAATCCTCGCTGGGTAGCGTTCGGACGTTGCTCGAGGCGGCCGAAACCCTCGGGGTGGTAGGCGCGACGCTGGACGAACTAGCAGGGATTCATGCGAAGTCCCGCGTTCGCGCCGAGGAGCTTGCCGGCGCCGTCGGTTTGATGCGGCAAGTCTTGAGTGTCACGGACCGCGATCCGGCAGCCGGCCTCGACGTCCGCGCCGAGGCACTCGCGGCGAGCTTCCTCCGCAACGTTCAGGCCTTTCCCCACGCCAAGGCCCATTTGCGCTCGATGCGCCTGGCCGAAGACGGCGTGCTCGAAGACGTTCGGGTTGCGCACGGATTTGCGACAGCGGCTTCCGACGCGGCCTCCGAAGCGGAGTTCGGCGAACCTCCGACGGCCGCCCTTGCGGCATCGCTCCCGAGCGCCCGGGAAATGCGCGCGGCCGCTGCCGTCATCAAGAGCACCTCGTTTGTCGGGAGGTTCTTCAGCGGCGAGGGGCGGCGGGCCAAGGCCACTTGGCGACAGAGCTTCCCTGGCGAGAAGATGTCCGGATCGAGCGCTGCACGGCTCATTGCGGCGGCGAAGTGGAAGGAAGGGCTGGAGTCGCTCGAAGGCTGTTTGACTGCCAAGGACGCCATAGCCTCCCATTGGCGGGGGAGTGCCACACCCTTCGCAGACATTTTGGCCGTGGGCGAATGGATGCGGGCCGTTCAGAAAGTGACTCCGGCTGCCGTGGACGGCGCGCGGGCCTTGCGGCGGCTGTTGTTCGATGGCGCTTCGGAGGACGTCAGGAACTTGGCCGAGGCGGCCAGCAGTGCCGAAGCGATGGACCTGATCGGGATCTTCGGTGCGTGCTACGCGAAGCAAAGCACGGTCAGCGAGGAGGCCCGGCGCGAGTCCGATCGGGTCGACCGAATGGGAGCGTTGCTCGAGCAGGCGCATGCGAGCGGACTTAGGCCCGGCGTTGCCGTCGGAAAACTCAGCGAGGCGATGACGAGCCTTGCCCAGGCGTTGGAATGCCGGGCCGCGATTGCGGCGCAGCGGACCGACGCGATCGCGGTCGGCGAAGCGTCAGCCGAGAACGAACCCGCTCAGGTGCTCTCGGTTCGTGCAACGCTCGCTCGTGCAGGACAAATCGCCGGCGCCGGGCTTCCCGCCGGCGCCGTGAAATGGCTGCTTCATCCGGACCATTTCTCGCGCACCGAAATGCTTTCGCAGATGGCGTCGGCGGTCGAAAGGGCCCTCGAGGCAGAAGGCTCGGCCCGCGAGCGTGCGGATGTCCTGCTGCAGATCGATGCGGTCTCGTGGTCCGGTGGGCCGTTCACGGTTGTCCCGATCGAACGACTGCTGGAAAAGGTGCAGCGTGCGGTGCAGGCGCCTGACAGTCTCGAGAAGCAGATCACGTTGCTCGCGACCGAGGACGAGGCACGTCGATTGGGACTCGGCGACCTGATCGCCGCCTGGAGCAAAGAGGGATTGCGATATCAAGGCGTATCATGGACGGTCGAAGCCGCATTCTACCGTTCGGCGGCCGCGCATCTGATGCGCGAGCAGCCCGCCCTTGCGCGGCATACCGGAAGCACGCACGAGCAGGTTCGCAAGAGGTTCCAGGAGCTCGACAAGGAAATCCTTTCGCTGAACCGTCGCTTGGTAGCGGCGAAGCTCTTCGCCCGGCAGGTGCCGGTAGGACAGCGCGCCCAGTCGACGCGCGACTATACCGACAATCAGATGCTCGATCACCAGACGAGCCTGCAGAAGCCGCGCATCGCGCTCCGCCGGCTCTTCGGCAATGCCGGTGCCGCCATCCGCGCCTACAAGCCCTGCATCATGATGAGCCCGATGTCGGTCGCGCAGTATCTCGAACCGGGCAAGCACCGCTTCGACGTCCTGATCATCGATGAAGCCTCGCAGATGCGCCCTGAAGATGCGCTTGGCGCGCTGATCCGCTGCGCGCAGGCGGTGGTGGTCGGTGACCCCGAACAGTTGCCGCCGAGCGACTTCTTCGTCGCGGCGGAAACCCGCGACGAAGAGGAGATCGAGGATTCTCCGGAAGAGTCCATTCTCGAACTGGGACGGCGCTGCTGGCGTCCGATGCGAATGCTGGGAGTTCACTACCGCTCGCGTCATCAATCGCTGATCGCCTATTCCAACCGCGAGTTCTATGACGACCGGCTGCTCGTCTATCCGAGCCCGGTCCTCGACGATCCCGACTTCGGAGTCACCTGTCAAAGGGTCGCCGATGGCGGGTACGAAGCCGGCCAAGGCCGCAATCCCTTGGAAGCCCGAGCGATCGTGGCCGAGGCAGCGGCTCTCATGAGGAGGCGGATCGATCGATCCATCGGCATCGTCGCGGTCAATAAGGCGCAAAGCGAGCTGATCGAGACGTTGATGGACGAAGTCGCCGCGTCCGATCCCGAGATCCAGGCCTATCGCCAGCGCTGGGACGGTACGCTTGAGTCCTTCTTCGTGAAGAACCTGGAAAACGTGCAGGGCGACGAGCGCGACATCATCCTGGTCTCCACCGTCTACGGCAGAACGGCCGAAGGCATTTTCCATCAGAATTTCGGACCCATCAACAAGGCCTACGGGCATCGCCGTCTGAACGTACTATTCACGCGCGCAAAGCGCAGGCTGGCGCTGTTCACCTCCCTCGACCCATCGCAGATCCTGACCGAGGGCAAACAGCGCGGAGTGCGCGTGCTCAAGGAATTCCTCGAATACGCCGCGAGCGGTACGATCCAGCACGGGCGGCAAACGGGGCAGGAGCCGGACAGCGACTTCGAGCGGTGGTTCCTCTCGCGTCTCAAGTCGGCCGGGTATGTCGCGCATCCACAGGTCGGCGTGGCCCAATACCGAATCGATATCGGCGTCGTCCATCCGGACCGGCCGGGCAGCTACATCATCGGTCTCGAATGCGATGGAGCGACGTATCATTCCTCGAAATCCGCGCGCGACAGGGACCGCTTGCGGCAGTCCGTTCTCGAGGAATTGAATTGGAGAATCCACCGCGTGTCGTCGACCGACTGGTATCGCGACCCCGAGCGGGAATTCAATCGGTTAGTGGATAAGATCGAAAGCTTCCGAGACGATGCCCGGAGCAGACAAGACACGCCCTTGCAGATGACCGAAGTGCGGTGAAGCGCAGGTCGTCGATCATCCGGTTTTCATCCCGCAGCAGGCGGCGCGAGTGATGCGTTGGTGAAACCCGGTTTCTGCTTTGCACCAACGGGGCCGCCAAGAGTTTTGCGACGCTCTTTACCGCCGGACATGAGACAGACCGGGAGCGCCTTCGCTCCGAAAGCCGCAGCTCCGGCAATTCGAAGAACAAGACAAAGCCTAGTCGATAGTTCAGGCGCACACTTCGCCCGCATGAAGGGAATCGATCAAGATGACCGGAACTGGCCGGTCGTGACACATGCAACAAACTCTGTCGAGCGATCGATGAACCCGGCGCAACTGCGGACCGTGAGCGGCGATGAAGCGAGGAATTTGCTCGAGGAGCAGATTTCGAAGCATAACGGCGGCCTGCTATCGACGCTCGCCGTTTATGACGCGACCGAAACGGTTCGCGTGTGGCACGACACCATCCGGGCCATGGAAGAATTCATCAACGTTCCCTTCTTCGCGAGGCTCTGATCGCGTGGCTCATGCCGGTCCCCTTGGACCAGCGCTTCTTTCGAAACCCAGCATCGGTCAAGAACGTTGGTGCGGCGCTGCGGCCTCACCTCGATGGCGGTACGGTCGAGCGCTTCTGCCGGCTGATGCTCCAAATCGCCGCCATCGGGAGCGGCTTCCGGCTGAACGGACAGTCTGATTTCGGGTCTGGAATCACGCTCGACACGATCGGAAACGCGATGGCTTACCTGCAATCGCGAAGACGCCATTTTGTGTCGCTGCTGTATATGATGCCCCTCGCCTGCAAGGGGACGGCAACGCTTGCACCTTTGGACGCACTCAACGTAATGCTGCCCCAGGTGGAGCACAGTTGCGTTACGATCACCAGTCTGCATCTCAAGTTGATGCTTCTGGACGCGCTTCCTGAGTTCACTTTGCAGTGCGACGAACGCGGCGCGCTCGCCAGCCATTGGCTCGAGACGCTGGACCCTTGGTTTGCGGACCCAGAGCGCGCTTCCATCGTCGTCATGAACGAGCTGCGAGGCGACGAGATAACGATGCCTGAGAGCGAGCCGGTTGACCCCATAAAAAATCTTCTCCGCCGCCGAACTCCGAAATTCTATCAAGCTGCTCGGCGCGAGCTATGAGGCTTTCGAGCTCAACGACTCGCATTTCCAGACCATGGCGGCTTTTATTTCCGGGCTGTCCCATCGCTGTCGAGACGATTACGATCGTCGCGATCGGTAAGCCGAAACTCCGGGCTTTGTTGCGGAAGCAAGCGAACTCTGATCCCGAGGAGATGGAGCGTCTTCTCGTCAACAGGCCTTCGACGGATTACGCTGTCAATACGAACGCTTTCGAACCGTTCGTCGACGTGGGCGACGCGGTAGTGTCGAACGTCAATCTGTTGTCACGCTTCCTGTATGCTTTCAAGGACGTCCATCTCGGGAGCCGCCGCCGCTTTCAGATCCATGCGGGCTTCATCTTCGAGGAGATGGTGGCTCGGGAATTGACGAGATTGGGATTCGATGTCACCGACATCAAGCGGATCAACCGAAAGGAGTTCGACGTGGTCGCCACCAGCGACGGCGTCATATACAACTTCCAATGCAAGAATAACGCGATCGATCTTTCCAACGTCGAATCCGACCGCGAGCTGTTCGTCCGGTACAATCGACGCCTGGTCCGCTACTATCTACGGGCCATCGCGAAAGAAGAACGGAGGGAGCATCTGCTCAAGAGCAAGCTCGGTCTCGACGCAGTCCGGCATTTCGTGATCAGCAGGTTTCCGGCCGTCACGACCGAGGACCGCGTCGTCTGCTACAACAGGAGCGGCACGCTTGCCTCGCTGGTCGGTGGCCCGGATCAGCCGCGGCGCGCAAGCCGGTGACCGCTCAATGGGGCGTGATCCAGTCGATACGCCCGGTGCTCATGTAGACGATCGCTCCTCGTTTGGAGCCCGTGGCGAGAAGATATTGGCCGAGCTGCTGCCGGTAGGCGGACCTCGCCGCATTGTCCGGATCGACGTCGCTCTTCCAGTCGAAAACGACCTTGCTACCATCTGCGGCCAACGCAATCGCATCGGCTCGCCCCGAGATGTAGGCGTTGGCGCGCGCCGGTGCCTCGCCATAGATTGGAACCTCTGCTATGAGCGTGCTTCGGAAAGGCTGTAGTTCGGGCAGCGAAAGCGTCCTAATGGCCGTAGCGGCCAACTCGCCGGGGTCAGGTGGATCAAGTGGTGCTGCAGACCAGCCGGACAGTTGATCGGATAGAAGAGCGGCCCGTTCGGTAACGTCATCGACACGAATCGCGAGTTCGCCCGTCACCAGTTCTTCCATCAGTTTGTGCAGGAGAAGGCCGCGTGCACGGCTGCCTTCTATCTCGACCGGCGCCTCAAGCGGATCATCGCCAAGCGAGTTGGAGAATTGTATCGGCGCGATTTCCGGATCGTCGTCGCTCGGCCGAATCCACTTGACCGGTTGATGGGCATCCAGAAGCCGCGCCTGTTCGGTCGCAAACACATCCGGCGTCTGATGATTTTCGACCGGATCGGGTGCGGCCAAACCGCCACGCGGCGGCTGCAGGAGCTTCAATTCCGGTATGTCCGCGAGGTTGAAGTCGAGCAACTTCGCCCAGGACGAATTGTTGCTCCACGTGAAGTCCGGAATGATAAGTAGCTCCATCGCGCGGGTGCACGCGACGTAAAGGAGCCTCAAGCTTTCGTTGCGTCTCTCGCGATTTTCACCCTCAATGGCGCTTTCAAGGGAGGGCGGCGTAATCTGCCCCAAAGCCCAATGCAATGTCTCATCGGCCCTGCGATACACGAACGGTTCGCTCCGGCGTGGCATCGAGGCCCGATTGATAGGGATCACGACGGGCCATTCCAGCCCCTTCGAGCTATGAACCGTCACGATTTCGATCGATTGTCCGTCGGCTTCGCCCATTCCTTCGGCGACACCAAGGCCGCTTGACCAATCCCAATCCAAGTCTTCCGCAAACCGGGCGAATCCGCGCACACCATAACTGCGGGCGCGCTCGAGCAATCCGTCCAGGTTTGCAAGCGCGCGTGCAGCCTGGTCGGCGCTTCGGGTGGCCACGATGGCCCGGATTCTCAGGCGCTCGAACGCCTCTGCAAGGAGAACGGCCGGCGTGGTGCTCCGCAGGCGCCTGCGGAGATCGCGAAGAATTTCGAGCACCTCGCGAGCAACCAGATTGGGAACGGTCGCGGGATCCGCATTTAGCGACAACTTGCCGGGGCGGACGGTGTCGTCGGATCCGGTCAAGCCTTCAGCAATCTCAAGCAACTCCTGATCGGTGAGCCCGACCAATGGACCGCGCAACAATGCGCCGAGAGCGATGGTATCGCGAGGGTCCGCCAATGTGCGTACCAACGCGACGAAGTCCTGGGCCTCCTGCCGGCGGAACAGATTCTTGCCGGCCTGCGAGGCGAACGGCAGCCCCACTTCCTCCAGCGCTCGCTCGTACCGCCACAGGTCCGTCGAGACGGGCGCCAACAGCGCAATGTCGCCCGGCGTCAGGGGCCTGCGCCGTCCGTCGTTGAGCGTCAGTTCGACGTTTCCGAACAGCCGCGAGCAGATCTCAGCCACAACCCGCGCTTCCTCGTCTCTACTGCTGTCGAGCCATGTGTTTGGCGGAAGTTCGATCGTGGCTTTGGCAACACATGGTAACCCGTGTTCCGCAGGACTCCGCGTGCTGCGCAGCGCGACGTAACCGGCCTCTTGCGCGGCCAGCGGCACTGCGAAGCACCGATTGATGTGGTTCAATATCTGACCGCGGGAGCGAAAGTTGGCCGTGATGCGAAGTATGCTTTCCGGAAACTGCTCCTGGATCGCTCCGCGTACCAGGAGATAGGTCGCCAGGTCCGCGCCGCGAAAGCGATAAATCGCCTGCTTCGGGTCGCCGACCGCGAAGAGACGTCCCGCCCCGATGCGGTGTTCATGCCAGTTCCGGACGTCGTGGTCCGCGCTGCACAGCAGGAAAATGATCTCAGCCTGAACCGGGTCGGTGTCCTGGAATTCGTCCACGAGGATGCGCTTAAACCGTCCACCCGCTGCGGCGCGAACCTGCGGATATTCGCGGAGCACCTCGCGACAGGTGAAGACGAGATCGTCGAAATCCAATACGGCGGCTCGCCGCTTGGTGGTTTCGTATTCCGCCAGCAGGCCGTCGAGCTCGGCGGAAAATGTGCTCACGATGGAGGTGGCGATCCGGCCCATGAGCCTGCTGTAGGTTTCGCGGCAGCGCGAGAAATGCGTCGATTCACCACGCGGAACAGGGCGATGATGGCGGCCTGGTTGGTCGTGATCGAGCACAGATTGCACATGTCAGACGTCCGGTCGGGGATGGCGCGGCTGCCAGGCCAACTGTAGCAAGGTCGCCGCGGGACTTCGGCCCGATTTGAAGCATTTGCTGCCGCGGAGCCTGCCGCCAAGGTCGTGCACGAAGGCGGTCGGCGGGCGTTTCATGGCCGCGAGGTCGACGTCGCTGGGCGTCTTGCACCGTGCGCACTGGATCTCCAGCCAGGGAAAGCCGCCGTTGACGGCTTGGTCGATCGTCGGCGATGGGTCGATCAGCTCGCCACCTTCGCCGATTCCCGGTTCAACCGCTACTCAAACAGGCCACGGGCGTGAGGTGCGGAAGACATCGTCCTAAACGGCGGCAGAGCGGCGGGCTATGATGGAGTGAAGAAAGACGTCACATCGGCCCCTGTCTCCGTATGGCAACCGCGAGATTCGTTGGGTCATTAGCCGACCCGCTTCAGACGTCGACGTTCGTCTGCCTGCTTTGTGCGTTCTGTGGAACGCTTGGTATGCTCGGAGGCGAGCACCTTGACGTAGACTTGGGCTGCCTGCGGCGTGTTGTTGATCGCTTTGCCGGCGGCTTCGAGCGTGCCGTCGGTGATGAAGGCGTCGGTGGCCCCTGCCTCCCTAACCTGTATGCAGTTCATAGATCGGACTCCGTGGAACTCCGGTTTGTCCTCTTTCATCGCTCTTTGGCTGAGCCTCTTCCAGTACGCCCCGTACGAGTCCGCGGAGTGCCGCAGTCGTCCAGAAGACCGAACTATAAGGGCATCGGAAGTCCTGTCGGCCAGGAGGAAGGCCCTGCCCCAATCGAGATACTCCTCTAGACATGCATAAAACCTTCCACTGATGTCGTGGAGCAGACGGTTTTCGCCGTCCTTCATCGCCGTGGAGTAGTGGTTCTTGACGTCTTCCTTCGGAACCTGCATTCGCCACACTTTGAGTCCGTCTTCGATAAGGCGACGGAGGTGTCCGGTGTTGTCGGCTTTCCAGTTCAGTCGGTGGTCGGTGCCGGGACGGTAGTAACAGAGCGCCTTTAGCCCAGCCGCCGATGCATCCCTGAGTTGGGCTGCGCGACGGCCATCACGCTCTTTGAATTTCACGAGTTCGTCGGCATGGCTGTCGAAAATCGCCAACAGGGCAACCTGGGGTTCGGACACGAGTAGGTCTTCGATCTCGACGCCATGGTCGTACCTTTTCGCAGTCCTGTTCTTCTGGCCTTCGTAGATTTTCTTGTAACGCTTCACCACATTTTCGCAGTAGGCCGGCCAATCCCTCCGTGCATCTGCCACCTGCTCGGCGGTCAACAATCCAGCGATGGGTTTCAGCCTTTCAATAAAATGCGGTTGCTGTGCGATCCACTCAACGATCTTCTTCATCGTCCCGACGTATCTGACGTGCACCCGGTTGAGCCGATCGTCCTTCTTGAGAAGATCCCTCATGATGCGGTGCGCACGGAAAAAATGCTCGATGACTTCCGGGCAGATGGTAAGTGCGATGCCCATGGACATCAGTTCGTCGTTGTCAAGAATGGGTTGCAATTTCACAGGGTCGTCTTGTTCATTCCCCAAGGTGTCGCTTGAATCCGAGGACGAAGTTTCGTTTTTCGCTTTCAGCATTCGAATCGGATTGACGCAGCTTCCGAAGATGAGCGATGCGGCTTGCGAATGCATGGAGGCCGTAGCTTCACGCATGGGCTTACCCGACATGTACAGAGTATTGCCGGTGGTGCGATCCACCTCGAATGACGGACTCGTCTTGTCGGGAGGCGGGACCAGAGGCTTTTCGCCATCCGGCAACTTCTCAAAGGTCATGTGCGACTGGAGGAGTTCGGTCCAATCGCCGCGAAGCGCGTTCTCCGGCCATTTATCGAAATCTCCGAGACTATAAGGTTCGAACCGTACCTTCTCGTTGTCTTCAGCTTCGATCTCACGATAGATGGCCAGCCGCTTTGCACATTGTTCGGCCTGGGATAGACCGCGCAAGTTGCCGGCGCGCTCGGAGATTTTCCGACGCAGCCATTCGTCTTGCGGGATTTCGATCGGCCAATCCGAGATGAGGCGACCTTCACCGGCGATCAAGCCCCACTGGAAGTCCTTGCCGTAACCGAGGACGACCTCCATCTCGTTGACGATCGCATGCGTCTTGTCGTTGTCGAGGGGAATGGTGTCGTGTTCCCAGCGCGACATGGTCGCGCTGCAAAGTCCCAGCTTTTCGGCCAGTTCGGTTTGCGAGAGACCCTTGCCCTCGCGGCTCTTCACGATCGACTTTCCGAACGGCGACCGTCGCACACGTTCCTCATCTTCCCGGATCACCTCCAGGGTGGACGAAGCTTCGTTGTGTCTCTGCGTCTCAAGCTCATCCAAAAGCTCGAGAAGAATCGAGGCTCTCCTCTTCGGATTTCGGTTTCCCTTTCTCGCGTCCTCTTCGGCCCGCTCGAGCTCCTTCTCGATCGAAACGCGGACCGACGCAGAACCGCCGTGATTTTTCGCGCGATTGAGCGCGCTCATGGTCTGCGCGATCGCTTGCTCGATCTGCTTGTCGGTCTTGCCCTTTCGACGCGGATCCTCGCCGATGCGGTCGCTGGCGAAGGCGCGCAATTCTTCGAAGGTCGCCTCTGGACGGAGGGATGGCACGAGCGTGATGCCCGCCTCGTCGAGATGGGCAATGCCGTCCTGGAGCCCCTTTCCTTTTTTGCGCGCCGCCTTCGTAGACATCCTGAGCACCGATTGAAGGCGCTCCAATACTGTAATAATACAGGGAAAGTGCGCCGATGGCGTCATGAACCACAAGTTTCTCTGTATTAATACAGGGAAACAAGCTATTGGTTAACGCGACGTTTATGAGGTTGTGCTCGATAGTTGGCGAAACTGGAAACGAAGGTGATGCGGCGAAGGCCCAGTACGTTGAAGGCCGCTCGGAAGTTCGCGGGCTTTAGGTCTGCGCGCGCGGCCGCGCTCGCCTTTTCGTGGCCGGAAAGCGCATACGCCGCCCATGAAGCCGGCACCCGCCGGCCATCGGCAGAGCAGATGGCCCGATACCTGGAGGCCTTTGCCATAGATCCGGCTAAGCTCTGGGATGCCGAAAGATATGGCATTCTGCCCAGCCTCGGCGCCGGTAACAAAGCTGATGAGAAGCGACGCCGGGCTCGCAGGTTAACTCTGGCTCGCAACCTTGCGGGCTTTGCGACCGCAAAGCTGGCCGCCGATACGTATAAATTCAACGAGCAGAATTACTACGCCCACGAGAGCGGCAGACACGGAATATCCGATCAACTGGCAGCAGCGTACGCGCTGGCTTTCGGCGTTTCTCCTCGTTGGCTGCTCTACGGCGACGCTCCCTCCGGTCTGACGACGACTTCGAATGCAGATACGCTGGCTTCCTTGGTCAATGCCTTCGTGAAATCCGAGGACGCGCAAATTTCTGAAAAATTGATGCAATTTGCGTCCGCCGTCCGCCGTGCCCGACCCGAGATCGTGGCTGAGCTTCGCGAGAGAAAGCGTCAGTCGACCACTCTACCGAAGGCGACTAGCACCGCCGGCGATGCTCTGGAAATCGTTCGCGAAGGTGTCGGCGAAGGAAAGACGAATGCTTGGGGCTTTCCGCCCGGCTTTCTTTCACAAGTATGGAGACTCCCGCCGGCCAATCTTCGGATCGTCGCGCCGTCTCCAGATCCTGCCAATGGAGCGGTAAGCCTTGGCGATCGGGTTCTGATCGACGTGGAAGATGTGTCGTGGGTCGACGGCGCCGAGATGGCGGTCAGGCGAGAAGACGGCACCATCGTTCTGCGCAACTCGCCGTCTGGCGAGATGTCAGGATCTGTCGAGTTGCTCGGCCGCGTGGTGGCGCGCATCTCGCGTGTGCGTTAACCATTCCCGCCTCGCCTCCTCTCCACGCGAAACCCGCTGGGTAAATCCTTGGTCTACCCACGTTGGGGTGGAGAGTTGACACCAACAAAAATGGCTAGTTGTGCGACATTTGTGTCAACGCATGGCCATCTAAAAATGAGCGTGTCAATTGATGTGTCAGTGACACACGAGGAGCACCACTGGCCGCCAATTTGATCGCCGAGCCGGCAACCTCCATCGTTCCCCAACAGTGTCTTGCTCCCTCGACGGCGGGCGCCGGTCAGTCCGGGCGACTCCACATGATGAAGGGTACCTCTGCTCAGCACCAGTTTTCTCCCTTTTTCCTAACACAACCAACTTGCAAAACGAGGATGCGGTGCGATGCCGCCGTCCGGAAACCGAGCCAGATTTCGACGTCGTGACCCGTCGACCTCCCTCGGCCGCCGGGAGCCTGCCGGCCAAACCGACTCGGATCAAGGCCGCTTTGGCGGCCCTCAATTTCGATCGGCGAGGGCGCCGAGCCCCGGCGTCGAAGTGGTCGACACCGCGATCGAGAAGGCCTTGATTTTCGAACCGTAATTGTCGTCGCCCAGCACTTGACGGTGCCGCCTTACAGGAGCGCGCAGGCGTTGGAGCTGTTGGCGCTGATCTGGGTGACGTTGGCAAGGCCGCTGACCTGGACGGGCGCCCCCGCATTGTTAGTGGTGCCGTTGCGAGCTGGCCGGAGCAGCCGAAGCCCCAGCACTCGCCAGCGCAGGCGAACTGCCAGCCGCCAGCGATCTGCGACACCCCGCTCAGCGTGACGACGCTGGTCGGGGAGTGCGGAGTAAGCGATCCGGTGCTTTGACGCCGCTCGGAATCGACGTGCCGTCGCCGATCTGGCCTTACATATTGAGGCCCCAATCGATTTGCCCGGGTTCAACGACTTAGATGGTTAAGGATTCGGAGATCGCGGCGTAGTCGATCGGGTTGGAATCGATTGCAAAGTCGCCGCAAGAGATCATCGCCCTAAGCGGGCGTGGTGCCAGCGTCCGATCTCCTATCTAGCTTTGGCTGATGAGGTCAACGACGCCAACGCCTTCACCAAGGAAGTGCGCCGGGTGGAGAACCTGCCGGATCCGGCCCCGGTCCGCCCCGGCGTTTCCGCCGGCGTCGCAAGAAGCTGCAAGACGAGGGTGCCGTCGGAAATCCCGACCGCGGTCACGCCGGCGTCGCGGGCCGCCGCCGCGGCGAGGGACGCCCGCCCCCGCGACGAGGCCCGGATCCCGGACGGGTTCGGCCTGGGTGCCGATCCGGTCCGCAGGCCGCCGTCGCGGAGCATGCCGCCGCCGATGCTCGACGACGAAGTGCCGCCGCCCGACGAGATGGATTTCGAGGGCGACGCCGAGGAGATGGTGGTGGCGCGCTCCATCGCCGGCATCCTGGAACGCGCTGGACCGGACAGCCTCGACCGGCTGGACCCCGGCCCGCGCCGAGGCGCAGCGCTCGGAGCAGCCCTCGAAGATGCGCAAGGTCGACCACGGCGTCACCGTCGACGACAACATCTTCAAGATGGCCGAGAAGATCCAGGCCAGCGACGCCCCACCTTGCGCTTCCTGGACGCGCTGAACTTCGACGCCGACCCCGAGCCCGGCGAGGCCGTGGTCAATACCGAGATCGAAGAGGCGATCTACATCGACGAGAGGCCGGCGGAGGCACCGGAGCCGCATCCGGCCGAGATCGAACGTGCCGACGTCGCCTCGTCGCGGGCCACCCAATGGGTCGACCGGGCCGACAAGGGGCCTCCCAAGCCTTCCGGGGCGCGGCCTAAGGAGCCCGTTCCCGATCTCGAAGACGCCGTCCGCGCCGGCAACGTCGAAGACATGACCGCGTCCTTCCTGGCGGATTTACTGGACGACGACGACTGATGGGACAACAACCTACGCTGATCACGTGCTCTCGGAGCGCGCTTTCACCTTCCCTTCTTCATCACGACACCCTCACCCGTAGTCTTGTCGGCATAAACGAAACGGATTCCGTAGCCGGTCTCCAACTTGTCCCTGATCGCTTTCAAAATTTTAAGTCGGCGCGGATTAGTCGGTTGAGGGTCATCAACCTCAAGCCTGATTATCGTCCGAGGTGCGACGTCGATGAGTCCGGCAAGCGTACCCTGCTCCATATTGATCAGGCCGCGCGCAGCACGGATCATTCTTCCGGTTGGGATTTTCTCGGAATCCAAATCGTACCTGCCTCCGAATCAACGACGGATTAACCATACACGTAATGTCATGAAACTGACAATGGACACTCGCCCCGCAACTGTCCTATAAGTGACATTACCGTAGTAATTGAAGAGAACACGACATGCACCTTACCGCGCGAATGGAACATCAAATCGACCCGAAAGGCGCCCAAGCACCGCGCTTACTGACCTACACCGCCTACATCAGCAGTCATGCGTGGAGGGCGAGCACGGCCCGCCTTACGGAACTCGTGGCCTCCGGCTTCCGGTGCCGCATCTGCAACCGCGGCCGCGACGAGGTCCGGCTCGAGGTCCACCACCGCACCTACCGGAATTTCGGGTGCGAACTGGCCAGCGATCTGACTACGCTGTGTGCCGACTGCCATCTGGGCAACACCGACATTCTGCGCCGCCGCCGATACGCGGCCTTCATGCCGGTGTCCGCGGACGTTGCCGCCACCGACCGCCGTGCTCCGCTCTTCGATCCGATGGCTCCCGGAGAATGGTCATGAGCACGGAAACCATCGAGATCCCGATCGTCGGGCTCTGCCCGCTTCTGATGCACAACGGCGCGATGGCCGATCCGCTTGAAGAGCGCGTCATCAGTCTCGCCGCCGTGACGAGTAAGCGCAACAAGACGAGGGCCGACCACCACGAAATCGCGCGCCGCGAGTGGTACGGGTCGCTTTGGCTCAACGGCAAGCTCCCGTGCCTGCCCGAGGAAGCTGTCGAGGCCGCCTTCATCGAGGCCGCCAAGACGCGGCGGAAGGGCGATGCGGCGAAGGCGGGCTTCGTCGCGTCCGCGCCGGCGATGCTGGTCTACGACGGCCCTACGGATCTGGCCGAGTTGTGGGAAGATGAAAAGTATCGCCTCCGGAAGGGTGTGCGCGTCCAGAGCGCGCGCCCGATGCGGACGCGGCCGCGGTTTCCGGAATGGAGCGCCGTGATTCAGGCAACCTTCCTCACGACCTTGTTGAACAGGTCCGAAGTCATCGACTTCATGAAGATCGCCGGCGCGATGAAGGGCATCGGCGATTGGCGCCCGAAATACGGGAGGTTCGCCGTGCAGCTTGATTAGCCCACGGCGTAGAGTGGCTCGGCAAGGTCTGGTCTGGCGGGGCGTGGCCCGGCGAGGCATGGCACGCCCCGGCGAGGCAGGGGGAGAGCCCGTCACAGGGCTGCTCCATTCAATCCAAGGCAACTGACACGGCGTCCGGAAGGGACGCCAACGCGCCCTTCGGCGCGAACGGGAGAGGTTTGCTTGATGAGTACGAAACAGAAATGCGGAGGGCCCGGCGGCAAGCGCGGCGCTCCCCGGACCGAACACGACGACACGGCCTACGCCCAGTGCGGCGCTTGGGCGAAGGCCCTCCGCCTCTGGCGCACCGTGCCGGCGGACGGCTTCGGCCCCGATCACCGCGCCGTGGTCGCCGAGTACATGCGGCGGACTTCCTCCACCGTCGAAGCCTGGCGTGCCGCCATCCACGGCGACGCCCCCAGCGCGATCCGCCTCGCGCTGCGGATGGAGCGTCCGTCGCAGATCACGGCCCGCACCGACCTGACGATGACGGTGCTTCTCAACTGCGCCTTGAACGGCAGCGCCGGCGCCGCGCTGGTGCTGTCACATGCGCTGCGCCAGATGCCGCTCGACGGCGTGCTGAAGCGCCGTCTGGCCAGCTCGTGGCTGGCGAACAATCTCCGTCTCGCGCTTCCCGGTCTCGACCGACTTGGCGTCGCCCGTCGCCGGCACCGGCCGGCTGAGCCCCGCGGCGTCATGAAGGAGCCGTCATGAAAATCCAGATTTTCTCGGACCTCCACGCAGGTGTGGCGCCTTTGAAGCCGATCGTGCTCGGCCCGGACGTCGACATCGCGGTGGTGGCGGGCGACGTCGCGGAAGGGGCCGAGAACTCGTTCCTGGCGCTCCGCAAGATCGTGCCTGAGCGCATTCCAATCATCTTCGTGATGGGGAATCACGAATATTACAGGCGCTTCCTAGGCGAAGAGCTTGCGTTCGCCAGGGCGATAGCGCCGAGCCTGAACGTGTTTTTGCTTGAAAATGACACCGTCGTCATCGATGGCGTGGTCAGGTTCGCCGGCGCCTCGCTTTGGACGGACTACCGCATGTTCGGCGACAGCAACGCGCCGGCCGCGATGCATGCCGCGCGTTTCGGGATGAACGACCACCGCCTGATCGGCTGGAAGCGCGAGCCGTGGGCCCGCTTTCGTCCGCAGGAAGCGGCGTTGTTGCACGCCGCCTCGAGGTCGTTTTTCGCCGAGACCTTTGCGTCGCCGTTCGACGAAATCACGGTCGCAATCAGCCACCATGCCCCCGACATCGGTTCGGTCCCCGCACGGTACGCAAGCGACATCCTCAGCGCCGCGTTCGCCAGCACGGCGCTGAGCGAACTGAATTTCATGCGCCAGGAGGGCGGCGGGACGGCGCCGACGACGGGCGACCAGAGCCCGGATTTTTGGATTCACGGGCACATCCACGACAGCGCGGACTACCGCGTCGGCGCCACGAGGGTCATCGCAAATCCGCACGGCTACGGGCGCGAGAACGCGAAGTTCGATCCGGCCTTCATCATCGAGGTCGGCTCATGAAGACGCGCGCAAACGCCGCCCGTCCCATCCGCAAGCCACCGCTGCACGAGCGGGCAACTCCACCACCACCGAACCGCCGGCCCAGCCGGAAACGAAATCGCATCACGAAACATCGAGACTGACATGCTGACCAACGACTTTCCCTTCCTTCTTCCGCGCCATGTCGAGCCTGACCTGGCCGCGAAGCTCCGCGTGCTCGCCGACGACCTCGAGCGGATCGCCGCCGGCGCAGCGCCGACCAAGGCCGAGCTCGGCGACTCCCCGCTCCTCCTCGATTGGAGCTGCGTCGTGTCGGCCGCCGGTCTTCGGCTCGTCGGCCATGTGACCGGCCACCCGAGGCTGGGCGACACCTGCGCGATGACGTCGCAGCTCTGGGCTGCTGGCAGTGACGGCACGTGGATCCGCACGCTGTCGCGGTTCTACAAACTCGGGCCGCGTTGCGACGACGGTCTTGCCCCCGCTTCGGACTTCGAGGGAGGCGTCTGACATGCCCACCAGAAAAAAGCCGGCCGCCGCCGCCGTGCGGAAGGCGTCCTTCAACCCGATGGGGCCCCTCGAGCTCGCGGCCTACAAATCCGACTGGAAGGCCTCGCGGGCCTACCTCCGCCATGTCGAAGAGGTCGCATCACGCCGCGAACTCGAGGCCGCCGCACAGGCGGCGCAGGAAGAGATCATGAAGTCGGCTGGTACGAAGCGCGCGCGCGCCGCAGGCGACGGCGCCGGCAAGACGTCCCGCAGCGGCTTCGCCGCTTTGCGCAAGTCCATTCCCGACAACGACGAAGACGACGGCGTGCCGGAGCGCGACGTCGAGGCGCCGACCCCCGGCAGGGTCGCCGCACGTCTGCTGCTGGCGCGGTTGTTCGACCGCAATCCGACAGTCATGGAAGCTTTCCGTGCCGCGTCGCCGGTGGTCATCGTGGACGTGCCGGACCGCGCAATGCATAGCCGGATCGCCCATCAGTGGAAGGACGTGCTGGCGCTGACGAAATTGCGCCTGGTGGATTTTTCAAGGTTGTCCGACGGCACCAAGCGCGAGGACTTCGATGCGATCTACGCGGTCTACAACAACGCACTGTCGCAGACCGACCGCGGCGCGGCGGACAACCGGGCTTTCGCGGCGGTCCAGTTGGCGCTGCCGATCCTGGCCATCACGCCGTCCGCCGAAAGCCATCTTTCGAAGGTGCTCTTGGATGCCGCCGCCCACCGGCTGGTGCTGCCGCCGGTCAATTCCGCCCTGATCAACAGCGTGATCAGCATCGTCTGCGGCAAGCCCTGCAGGGACGTCATTCCGGACCAGGCCGCCGCCGCCATCGGACTCCATGAGCTTCTTCTCGCAGTCCGGTTCGACCGCACCCCGGCCCAGTGTGCCGAAATGCTGCTGCAATTGGTTGCGGCAAAGACAGCGAAGCGGGGCTCGCGCGAGCTTTCGCTCGATGAACTGCACGGCCTCGACGAAGCCGTCGCCTGGGCGAAGAGCACCATCGTGGACCTCGAGGCGTGGCGTCGCGGCGAGATCGGCTGGGACGCGATCGACGCCGGCGTCGTGCTTGATGGCCCCGCCGGCACGGGCAAGACCACCTTCGCCAAGGTGGCTGCGGACGCCATGGGGTTGCCGTTGATTACCGCGAACTCTGGCAAAATGGCAGGCGAGCGGAGAGGCACACCTTGGACATCTTTTGCGCGCTATGCGCAAGGATTTCGACGAGGCGCGCAGCAAGGCCGACGGCGCCGTCGTCTTTGTCGATGAGCTTGATTCTTTTCCTAACCGCGCCGATTTAACCCACAGTCACAAAGACTACGTTATTGAAGTTGTTAATGGATTTATCGAACAGCTTGACGGCCTGCAGGGCAGACAGAAAATAATCTACATCGCAGCCACCAACGACGTGCGGCGCTGCGATCCCGCCATCGTTAGGGCCGGCCGCCTCAACCGCATCATCAGCGTGCGCCTGCCGGGGCCTCCGGATATCGAGAAGATGATGCGCGTGAGGCTCCGCGGCGACTTGAAGGACGAGGCGCTGGAGGAGATGTCGCTTCTGGCGATCGGGTCGACCGGCGCCGACGTCGAGCGCATCATCAAGGACGCCCGCCGCCAGGCCCGTCAGGAGGAGCGGCCGCTGTCGATCGCCGATGTCCGCCGTGCCATTCTCGGGCGCAAGGAGGAATTGTCGCCGCAAGAACTCGAGCGGGCCGCGATCCACGAGGCCGGGCATATCATCTTGGCGGTCCTGCACGGCGGACCGGAGGACATCCACGCGATCGTCGCCGGATCCCGACGGACGTCGGGATTCGTGTTGTCGAAAGACCGGGAGCCCTCGGCCGGCACGCTCGACGAATACCGCCTCGTGCTGCAGGGCCTGCTCGCGGGCCGGGCAGCGGAAGAACTCGAACTTTCCGCCGCCGGAAGCGGCGCTTCCGGTTCGCAGACCTCAGACCTGGCCCAATCAACACGGATCGCCGCAGCGCTGGTCGGCTCATTGGGACATGCCGGTCCGCATCCGCTGCTTTATCTCGGCGAACAGCACCAGACCGATGTGATCATGGACCATGCCTATCTGCGTTCGGCCGCACACCAGGAACTGGCGGCGGCGCTCGAAGAGGCCAAACGCATCCTCATCGAGCATCGCGGCGCTTTGAGGGAAGTGGCGGCACGTCTCCGGGCCCGGGGCAGGATCGACGGCCACGAGGTCGAACAGATCATTGTCACCCTGGCGCCGACACCGTGATAGCGTGAGGTCGCTCGCGCTACCTGCGACCGGCCCGAGTATTCGCACTGCCGGTTGAATGAAACGGGACGACGAACGAGACCCCACCCAACCTTGATATGACGGCGAGGATGCCGACCGCGAGGTCGACCGATGCCGCAGCGGAACGGCGTAAGCCGGACTGCGAGGCGGTCCGGCTCAACTATTTCCTGGACCGCAAGCTCGTCGCAGCTCTCCAGCAGGATCAGCGGTGCGTGATCAAGCGCAACGTGACCATTCCTACGACCCCGGAGTCGAGGATAGTGGTGCGTCGGGCGAATGGCGGATACATCGGAACGTCGTTGCGCTCTGACGGCGATGTCAACTTGACTACGAACGCCGAGATGCTCGTGGTCGACACCACCAGCGGATGCGCCGGTGCCTGTTGCTTTTGCAGGAGCGACTCTCGATCACCGCGCGCACGGCGTCGCCTGGCGAGGGAGCTGGACTCAAATTCTCCGAGCCGTAGGCGCGACGATCGAATAATAATGCGGGGGACTACGCCGCCTTGTGCCAAACTCACAGGCGATTCCGGTAACGGGCTTCTGGCGGCATTGATCGGCGATTGTCGCTTGTTTCATCCTTTGGCTGAAAATCAGCCGCAGGACTTTTTGGGACTTTTGCAACACCATCGGCGGCGGGCGGACTGCCGCCAATTCGCAAAATGTTGGCTATGTAATGTCCGGTGTTGGGGGGAGAGCAGACTCTGAATTGACCGACTCTGACTTCCGTTTATGACCGACTCAGACATAAATGGCACCGACCCTTCGTCCAGCTGACTTAAACCGATAGCATCTGCTGGGCACTGATAGACACTAGAAGAGCGAGTACATCATGACCATCCGCAAGACTGTCACTCTCGTCGAGGAGATTAATAGCGAGTACGGCGCGCCCGCCAGCCCCCCGCTGCGACGCGTCGCGATTGCCGCGGTGTTCGAGAACCCGCTCGCCGGCAAAGCGGCCGGCGCCGACCTTAAACCTCTGATCGAATATTCGCTTGAGCTCGGGGCTTCGCTTACCAAGACGGCGCTGGCGACACTTGGCGCGAGCCCAGCGCAGCTGCGCGCCTACACCAAGGCGGCGCTGGTCGGCATCGGAGGAGACCTCGAACATGGCGCTGCGATGATTCATCCGAGACTCGGCATGGCGATGCGCCGCGCGATCAAACGCGGTCGCGTTATCATTCCGGGCCACGCCAAGGTGGGCCCGCCGGGCACGACCGTCGATCTGATCTATGGGCCCCTCGACGAGGGTTGGGATCTGGATGCCTTTGATTCGACCCCGGTGCTGATCCACGACGCGCCGCGGCCGCACGAGATTGTACTGTGGATCGGTTACGCCACCGGTCCGCGCGTCAACGCCCGCTGCAAGGGTCCGGATCAGAAGGAAGTCGACGCACTCGTCGCATCCTTCGCCAGCGGCTAAAGCGGATTCCGGTCATATTGAAGCATAGCCTGCACGCCTGAAATAGTTGGCACATTCGCGCGGACCGAGCTGTGGGACGAATGAGCGAATTGCTCGAGTGAGGCCCGGAACAGTTCGCGCCGCGACCTTACGGAGGAACGCCTTGAATTTGCTGTAAGGCAGTTCGATTGGATTGAGGTCGGGCGAGTATTTCGGTAGGTAGCGCAGCGTCGCGTGGGCTTTCTCAATCGCCTCACGAATGGCGGGCCCCATGTGGACGCGGCAGTTATCCATCACGACGATGTCGTTGCGCCGGAGCGTAGGAATCAAGCACTGCTCGATATAGGCGAGGAACATCTCTCCAGTCATGGCACCTTCGACCTGTCCCTATCGGAAACCTAATTCGGCTGGCAAGTGAAGCCGAATCGCGCAATGTTTCTATCTTATGAGAGAAGCTTGCAGCCTGATCTGGTCGGCGCTGGTATTATTGTTCCGATCGCGTGCCTCGTTGGCAGCCGAGATCCTGGTTCTTCGGCATCAGATTAACATACTGAGACGGCATTCGCCCAAGAGGCAGACGTTCAGCGCCATGGACCGCTTGATCTTTGCCGGGGTGTATCGATTGGCGCCAACAGTCCTAAACGCTCTGGCGGTTTTGAAGCCAGATACCGTTATAAAGTGGCACCGCGCCGGGTTCAGATCGTACTGGCGCTGGAGGTCACGAGGTCGTGGTGGCCGACCAACCTTACCGACAGAGATACGCAAGCTTATCCGGGAGATGAGCATCGCCAACCCGTTGTGGGGAGCGCCGCGGATCCACGGAGAGCTGCTTAAGCTCGGCATCGATATCGGCCAGACGAGCGTGGCCAAGTATATGGTGAAGAGACGAGGGCCACCGTCGCAAGGCTGGAAGACGTTTCTTCATAACCATGCCGACGCCATCGCGGCGATGGATTTGTTCGTCGTGCCGACGATCTCGTTTCGCCTGCTCTATGGATTTCTGATCATGGGGCACGGCCGACGACAAATTTTGTGGTTTGGCGTCACAGCTAACCCCACTGCAGAATGGATCGCAAATCAGGTCACGGAAGCATGCGGTTGGGAACAGGCTCCCCGCTACCTGATCCGTGACCGGGATGGGGCCTATGGTGAGGTCTTCATCCGAAGACTTCGATCAATGGGCATTCGTGACCGGCCGACATCGCCGCGCTCGCCATGGCAAAACGGATATGCCGAACGGCTGATCGGTTCGATCCGACGGGAGTGCCTTGACCACGTTGTTGTGTTCGGCGAGCGACACCTCCGTCATGTACTGCTGTCGTACATGAAATATCACAACGAGATAAGGACGCATTTATCTTTGGAGAAGGATGCGCCGGTCTCGCGCGCCGTCAAACTGGACGGGACCATTCTTTGCCGCCCGGTCCTGGCGCGGATACTGGAGTTGAGGGCCCATGGTAACGGAATGCTCAAGACCGGCCGTAAGCTCGGCATCGGCACAAGCGTCGTGCAGCGGGTTTTCAAGCAAGAGCCCTAGCAGACTTGATCGACCTCTCTTCGGCTGTCACGAGCTGAGCCAAATACGGCCGGAGATGCTCGCTGACGGCCTCAAATTGCGCATCGCTGATAAGCTGGTTTTTGCGTACGCCGACGTTTACGATCCGCGCTTCGTTGTCCGCAATACCCTTCATTGCCCTTCACGCCTTGCTTCCTCTTCGCCCTCGGCAGATCGACGCGGTCGTCGCGAAATTCGGTCGGGCCCTTGGTGAGACGGCGCCTGCGCTGGGCTCGTTCTTCTGGCGGCTCCGCGGGATCGATAATCTTTTCGATCGCCTTTGGGCGAGGTCCTGAGCGCGCAACCTCCGACCGGGCTCGCTGACGGGCTCGCTGGCGCCTTGACCTTGAGGTCGAGCTCTACAAGCCGGCGGGTAGGCGCAATTGGCCGAAGCCATGTAGCTCATGACGGCGGCACCAATCACGTCGGTGGGACGCTTCTCGCCCTTAGGGCCTCGGGGCGTTCTCGTCCTCGACCTTGCTAATGACATATCCGGCTTTGCGAAGAGCAACCAGCACAGCCTTGGCGAGGTGGATACTTTCTTCGTCACTTTTCGTGATTTGGTCCCACGTCGTGCCGTGCCCAGAACTAGGATGATCAATGAAAGCGGTTTTGATGGCGCTCGTTATGATGATGAGACTGTCTTCTGGCATCCGGGTTACCTCTTGCTTTCCGCTAAACGTACCACGGGACCCGGGCCGGCGCGACCGCCCGTCAAGGGCCGGTAGTCAGTCAGTTTAATTAATCGTGGCAGCTGAACTGGCTTGAACCGACCCACCGCGAATACTTGCGCGAATGCGAGCGTTGAGCTGAGCCATTGCTGTAACAAATGTCAATGTCCTGAGTTTCATGTGATGTCCTCGCGGTTAGAGGGAGGACAAAACGATCTTAATTTGAACGTTTCCGGAAACTACCGAGATGGTTTCGCGTCAAGTTGACGCAAAACCACAGGGCCGATGCGCGAGAGCGCGGAGACAGTTGCGCGGATTGGAGGCGGCGCGCCAATAGTCGGCGCGCCGGTTCACGCCCGAGGGTTGACCTAAGGCTTGCGCCTCGACGGCTTGATGACCTTATCGGTATTGTGGTCGGTGTCGTCTACGCCGAATCGAATTTTCGGTACGCACAGGTGGCTTGCCCCGCAGCGGCAAACTTAGCTTGGAGAAATTCCAATTGGACGGTGACGACCGATGCGCGCCGCACAAGCGAACGCTCGACGGCATTGGTGTTGTCCGGCCCACCGAGGTCCGCGACGCGCTCGGCGACCAAATCTTTGGCCCGCCGAATCCACGCAGAGCGGCCATCGACAGACGGCAAAAAAAGAGGTGCCGTTCGTGATTTTGGACCGGCCCGCGTCCTTGCCGCGACGGACTCTGTTGCGACCAGCGTGCGATTCAAACAGGTCTCGGACATGGGTTTCGGTCCACTCTCGAAAGCTGGGCAAAACCCTGGTTTTGGCGACCCCGACGATACCTGCCGCGTAGGGTTCCCTGCGCGTCAGCACGTGATGGATAAGAACATGATCAGAGGTTTTTGGCTCTCGGTGCAGGCCGGATTCGGTGCGCGCTTCCTTCTGGCGTGCCGGCCACTTCGCCGGAGCACCAAATCGCGCGAGGTCATTTTCGGCAGCAGTATCCGCGGCGCCAAAGATACGCGCTGAGGGCGCCCGCCAACGCGCCAGGGAGGCTGTTCGCGAGGCGGACCGCGCCGAGGCCGAAGCATGGTCTATCCGCATGGAGGGCTATGGTGGACCCGCGCAGCCGTCACCGACGATTGGGCAATGCCTCAATGGCGGCCTCGGTTGGCTCCAGGTCAAATGCCATCGTTGCAAGACGGAAGCCAGCATCCCGCTCGATTGCGTTCGGAGGCCGAAGGACACGCCAATCTGGAAACTTGAGGCCTCGCTGAAATGCCGGTCATGCCGGAAGGAGCGTCACGCACCGCCGGTGCACATGATCCGACTGACGGAAGAATGCCAGACAGTTCCTTACGTTTGGGTGCATCCGGACGAGGAGCGGTGAGGACGGCCGACCAAAAGAAACGGCCCCCAGCTCGGGGGAAGCCGAGGCCGTGGGGGATGTGCCGAAATGGGGATCGCGACACGCTGGACAACCCGCCAGCCTGAAAACCGTTCCTCCACCCAAACGGGTGTTGAACCTTAAGACACCACAGGCGTTTTGTAGGATGCCGGGATTTAAAGACCCGACCACGGAAATGCCAACGCCGCCAAGCGATCATATTCCGCGCGGTGGCGTTGTGCGTCGCGGGGCCGGACGCTCGGACGGATCGCGGCCCAGTTTGGACTGCAATTCAACCAGATCGGTGAACACGTCGGCCTGACGCCGCAACTCGTCGGCGATCATCGGCGGCTGGCTCGAAATCGTCGAGACCACGGTAACCCGCACGCCGCGGCGCTGCACCGCTTCGACCAGCGAGCGGAAATTTCCGTCGCCGGAAAACAGCACGATCTGATCAGTGTGCTCGGCCATCTCCATCGCATCGACCGCGAGTTCGACGCTCATGTTGCGCTGGCCGTTCCGGGCAAGACCCCGCCGGGTTCGAACACCAGTGGAACGAGTGGCTCAAACTCTACGACAAGGTCTAAGTAGCGAAAATTGTGTTTGAAAGCAGCCCCCGCCGGTTCACGCCGGCGGGTTTTGCCCGGGTTGGCGAACCTAACCGAGCAGCCCATCGACGCTCGAAGCGTCTTTGAAGGTCTAGGGGAATAATGCTCATGGCTGGAGCTCCCGTTCCGGATCGCCCCAACATTCATGCTCACCTTAAACGCGCCCAAGGCCTTAAAGGTCCCATGGGGTCACGCCGAAGTGTCATCGGTCGCGCTCCAGCTTACGGGTCACCAATGCTTTTCTTTGCGCGCCGGTGAGCGGCGGAAGTTGTCTCGCGATGGGGGTTAGCTTCCCCGGCTGCCTCGGTGATCGAGCAGGACGTCAAGCGGCATCAAGGTGGGTGCATCCGGACGAGGAGAGGTGAGAAGGCCAGTTGTTAGCAACCGCGGCAAATGCCTTTGGTCATGCGGTCGAGCGCCGCGTTCTCTCGGTTGATTGAATTGTTCGGATCATCCATCGGGTTTTTCTCCGAGGGCACTTGATCGGCGCGCGGCTGGCGGTGGCCGACCGGTGCGTCACCCGGGAGCAATTGCTGCCCGGAATTCGTCGATCGATGTGCGGCTGGGTTTCGCGAACCAGCCGTTTGCGCAATCGCCACAGAAGTGTCGACCAGGGCCAGCAACGCTATCGTCGTGATCAACTTTCGCATATTGGGTCTCCCAAGTTGGACCCCCTCACGATCATGGTAACGGGAAGCTCGATCACAAGGCGCGGCAAGCCTCACGTTTTGTTCAGATCCTCCCGGCGCGCGGGCGATGCAGGCAAAAACCATGGGTATCGGCCCTCGGCCATCAGCGCTAAGGCAGCGGGACGGAATCGCATGGGGGCTCGTTTCGCTTTCCACAGGGCCGCGCGCTGCGCCGGCGTAAGGGCTTGGCATCATCCGGACGATGAGAGGCGAGGGCGTCGGTTCACGCCGGCGGGTTTTTTTCGGCGGTATCGCAACCAAATAGGTTTGCGAAGGTTCGTGATTCGGGGGTGACGATTTATAGGAGGCGTATCCATGTGCGATTACAGCTTACATGCGGTCGCGACACGTCCCGCTGAGGTCGCGGAAACGTTGGTTTCGACCAACTTTTCTACCGGGACTCACGGCTTTGCGAGCCCGGACGATCCGAAAGTCGCGGTCTGCCTTCGTCCCGGGACCGAGCTCGCATTCGAGAATGACGTTCAAACTGACGGCATGATGTTTCGCAAGAACATCGGCGTTCGATTAGCGCGGTTTCGCCAAATTAACCTCAACCAGCGATACCAACATCACGACGCGCTGGAATTCTCAAACGGTGCAATCGTTCTTGTCACTGACCTCGCTGCGGGACAAAGGGCTACCGTACTGCAATTGCCTGCAAGCCCAATCGAGGAAAAGCCTCAGGCGTCCCAACCTGCGGCTCGGTATGAGACCGCCAACGTCTGAATGGACGAAGAAGGCCCCGGATTGCTCCGGGACCTTGGGTTATTTGAAGGACTACATCCGCCCTTCATCGATTTGACTTTGATGTCGCGGCGCGGCGCTGTTCATTGCTTACATGCGTACCGGATGGCCGGACTAGAAACTGACCCCCGACACCAACAGAATTGCACCGATTGCCATAAGGAGAATGCCCGGCCAGTTCGTTCCGAGCCCCAGGAATCCCACGCCGCGCCGTGGCGGCTCCAGAGTGTCGCGAATCGGCCGGGAGGAATCCGGGCCGCTAAGGGGTCCCCTCCAAATAGCAGCGCGCGCCATGTACAAGATTCCGCCGAGAACGAGCAGCGCGCCAAGTCCAATCAGGAACATTCTCGCCTCTCAATTCATCTCTGCCACGCACAACAGGAACCGGGATTCAAGAGGAAGGAGGGCGATTCGTTCCGGTCCCGCGGAACCGGTTTGCGGGAGCGCCACGGAGGTGAGGCGCCGGTTCACGCCGGCGGGTTCATTCTTGAACTCAACCAGTCGTATCACCCGGCGCCGCTTTTCGGTCAAGTGCGTGCACGACGTCGTTCCTGTCGAGTACGGCCAGGAGATGTTCCACCGTTCGGGTAGCGTTGCGCGGCCCGGGCTCAATATATTCACCCAGGATGCGTCTAGCGTCCTCAACGGCACGCAGGAGCGTATCTTGGTCGGGCCTATTCATGACGCCGGCAACTCCCGCAACAGAACCGATTCAAGGTTGGGGAAGAATTTTCGTTCCCGTTGGCACTGCGGTTTAATGTCTCGGAGGCTGTCGCGATTAGTCGCGCATTAATGTCGGCAGCCGCGTCGGATTCCGGCAAGACCTCCACGCGGTTAGGTCCGGCGCCGCTTGCCATGCCGGCGTCGGGGCCGCCCCTGATCATCGATCCCTCGCCGGCTTCCGACGCCCCCAATCTGATCCTTACGCGACGGATTGAGCACGGTGACGGTTGATCGCCTGCAGCGTGGCGATGCGCGCGAATTCGACCGGGCCGCCGTGTTCGGCTGCTTGCGTCAGAAAGGTCGGACGCCGTCAGGATTTCCGACATGTCGCGTTCGGCTTTGGGGATGATCTGGGCGAGGTGCCTGATTGCGTCGCGAAGCGTCGCCAGCTTGGCGCCATCGTCCAGCACGATCGGCTCAGCGAACCTCAAGCTCCAGGACACAACACAACTCCGCAACAGAAACCGGATTCAAGCAATGCCGGCCGATTCTTTCCGGCTCCCGAACCATACATCAGCCGCCCTATTTTGTTTTTTCGGCCGGGAACCTGGAAGGCCGTTGACGGTTTTAAGGGCGCAAATTTTGCTGAACACCCCTGCCTTTAGGACATCAGGGAGCGACCCAATGACCGGCAAAATCACGATTGAACAGAAGTGGCTTCAGCAATCGGAAGCGGCCAAAGCCGAGGCTCAAAAACTTCCCTACGGCAAGGACCGCGACCTTCTCGTAAGGAAGGCCCGGCAGCTACAAACCGCCTCGCAAATCAATCAATGGCTCTCGTCGCCAGAGCTAAAGCCACCCGAATAATGCCACATACTTTCATTCTTTTGGGGTCACGGAAAAGCAAGATCGCCAAGGGCCGACCTCTCCTCGCTGCTTAAAATGCGGCGAGCAACCCAATTGCACTGCCAGTATGCCGGACGCGCCGACCGGGCGGACGTTCCACATGTTCGAATGTAAGTGCGGCAACCGAACTTGGGTCTCAGGAGAAGATGTAAGGTCGCCTCAGTTGGCGGCCTCTTTCAATTTCCATCGTGCCGGCGCGCCCTCGCCAACCACCATCCCCGCCGTTGCGGACTTGGGCACGATCCGGACGATGCGCGGTAAGCCGTCGACTTGCGTCGACGGCACCCCTGGTGTTCAGCAACCTTGATCGGCCGTCTGCGCCGAAGGCTTGGCGCCCTGGGCTTGCTGTGCGGCTGTTGGCTGGCCCTGTTGCTGTCTTTGAGCATCCTGCGATGATGTGGCTTTTTCTCCTGCCACGCGGTTCATCGTTTCGGTCGGCGGATGCTGATCGGTTTTTGCCGAACCAGTACCAGTCGTTTGACCGGTGTAGCCGGGCGTGGGACCAGAACCAGCGTCCTTACCGCCGGTATTGCAGGGACCGGCGTGTGCGGCACCAACGCCCAAAATGATTGCGGCAAAGCCTGCGAGGATGACTTGTTTTGTAAACATTATGCCTCTCCTTGGTTTCCATCCTTCGACGAGTAGCGTCTTCGGCGCCACTTTGAGGATTTACGAAAACAAAGGTGCGAAGCGCAGGTTCCGTTAATCGCAAGACTTATCCCCGCGGCCCGCCTAGCTTGGTATCATCCAGACGATGAGAGGTGAGGACGCCGGTTCACGCCGGGCGGGTTTTTCATTCATCTGGCTTCAGCTTGCGGCGGCCCCAATACGGGTCTTCACGACATCGGGATTGAGCACGCGCTTGGCATGCCGATTGAGCGCCTGCAGAGTTGCGATGCGCGCGAACTCGATCGGGCCGCCACGTTCGGCCGCGCTCGTTATCAGCTCCGCCGCCGTAAGGATGACCGGGGTGCCGCGTTCGGATGACGGGACGGTGTTAACCAGGTGCACAATAGCGTCGCGCAACGACGCCAGCCTAACGCCGCCGGGCAGCTCGATGGGTTCGGCAAAACGGCTATCCCAGGACACAACGCAACTCCGCAAAAGAACAGAGCTTTGATAGTGGATCTTCGCTTCAGGATGGCTTCGTCTGACAAGGAAAACGACTTCGTCGGATCCGGTTGCCTCGTGGGAGGCCGCTATGAAATCTGATCACGCGGTTCGCGATTGGCCAGTCCAGACGATGAGAGGGTATGTCAATCGTCATATTCAACGAATTTCTTGTATATCCAATGCCGCCCGTCATGGCGTCGCCAAACCCTGCCGTATAAGAGCCGGCCAGTAATTGATCGCCGCGGAATGACGACCATCCACAGATGCCAGACTTCTGACCAAGCCGCCCTCGGCTGCTGTGACCGATCATCGTAATCCTGCCTGCCAATGACCATGCGCGACCTCAAAAGCAAAGCCGCCAAGCGGAATATGATCGCTGACGGCTTCGCGGCGGTGGGTTCGGATTGGGAAAATATCCGGTGCGCAGATGATAGCGCGCCGAAATGACGCCGCAACGAAACTCGCTCATTAAGCTGAATGTCGACGCTGCGGGTTAATTCTGGAACCGGGCCAACAAAAAGACTGCCCTAAATTATCCAGCCTTCCGGCGTCCCGTTGACCGCTCGGACTTAGCCGCCTTCTTGGCGGGCTTCTTTCCCTCGATCGGCAATAACATTTCCTTTTGACCTGTGGAGGCCCTGCGGGGCTTCTTGCCCTTCGGGGCGGCCTCGCTGGCGATGCTCTTCCTCAGGGCATCCATGAGGTCCACAATGTTCTCGCCCTTTGGCCGGGGCTTCGCGCTGATGGTCCTGCCGTTGCGCTTTGCGTTGATAAGCTCGGTCAGCGCCTCTTCGTAGTGGTCCTCGAACCGCTCTGGCTCGAAATCGGCGGCTTTCTGGGTGACGATATGCTTCGCCAGGTCGAGCATATCCATGGTGACTTTTACGTCTTGGATATCGTCGAAGTATTCTTTTGCGTCCCTAACTTCGTAGGGATATCGGAGGAGCGTCCCCATTAGGCCGTTCTCCAGTGGCTCCAAGCCGATGATGTGCTCCCGGCTGGTCAGGACCACGCGGCCGATAGCAACCATCTCCATATTGCGGATGGTCTCGCGAATGACGGCAAAGGCATCGTGGCCAACCTTGCCGTCTGGGACGAGGTAGTATGGCCGGATGAGGTAGCGGGGATCGATGCTGCTCTTCGGCACAAACTCGTCAATGTCGATCGTGCGGGTAGATTCCAGGGCGATGTTTTCAAGTTCGTCCTTCGACACTTCGATGTAGGTCTCGGTATCGACTTTGTAGCCCTTCATAATGTCTTCGTTGGAGGCTTCCTCCTTGGCATATTTGATGCGGTGGCCCGTCTTTCGGTTGATCTGGGCGATCATGATGCTGCGCGCCGCCGCATGCCGTTTGGCGACCAGGGGCCGGTAGCCGGGATCGTTGTACCAATCCTTGATCGCCTGTTTGCTCGGAAATTCGACAACGACGACGCGGCTCGGTCGCTGGCCTTCGAGCATTTCATGTGTGCCAGCTTTGGTGAGATAACGTCCGCCGTGCTTTTCGATAAACGGCATAGTCTGCTTGAGGTAGTCGGCGAAAGCCGCATCGTCGTCGATCTCGTGTTGGCCGATGTAAAAGGCGGTCATTTATAGCTCTCCTGATGCGCTCACACGCTCCAATCGGTTCACCCCTGAAGACCCAGCGGTTTAGCACCGGTGTCCTACCAGGACGCTCGATGGGAAGCTGGTACGAGCCAGATCGCACACAATCGGTTTAGAGAACAAAGTGCCAAACCATTTACTCGTCAACGAACCATCGTTGTCGACCCAGGGGATCGGTGGCAGTTGCGGCAGGTAAGATGCATACGGCAGCACTTTCGCAAGCGTCACTCTGCCCGGAAACTGTGCGAGGAAAGCCTTATTCATTCCGCCGTCCAGTCCGCTGTAGATTGGGGCGGCTGGCACGTTGTCTTCAACCAATTGCGCGTATTCGAGCTCGTCGGTGCGTTGTTTCTCCAGCGCCCGCCGCGCGATTTTCGGATTTACGACAAAGGCGGGGCATTTATCGGTGGGATTGAACACAAGAGGATTCGGCGAATTTGGGGGAGGTTGCGCATCGAGTACGTAGAGGCGATTGCACACATCCACCTTAGGTTCGAGATGCGTCGTCTCGACGCGATCGTTGCCGATCTTGAGCATTTTCCAGAAGGCCAAGTTCGGACTATTTCGATGCCGCGCCAGATTCGCCGGCGTCAAGCGGAACGGATAGGCCTGGACCTGGAATGACGGCCGGCCGCCGAGGAATGAGTTCGCGCGCCAGCGAATAGATCTCGCTTATCTGTTCGTCGGTCATGGCATAGCAACCGCTCGACGAGCAGTCGCCGTGGATCATGAGCAAGCTGCCGTCGCGGTTGTTCGCTTTGTCGAAGCTGTTGGGGTAGCCGACGTTGATCGCAAGATAGAAGTTGGAGTTGGGATTCATCAACTCGGGTGTAATTGTATAGAACCCCTCTGGAGCCTGACGGTCGCCCTCCTGCAACTTCGGCCCAAGATCGCCGGACCACCGACAGATCGGATAGATCTTGAGGATCTGGAAACGGCCGGTGGTGTCCCGTTTCCAGACTTCGAGCTCCGCCTCTTCCTTGAAAAGGCGCACAAGGATGGGTGAATATTTTGGCATCTTTTTTTGTCGGAGCAGCGAGAGCAGCTCGGGCGGTAGCTCCTTTGTTGCCTTGGTCGGCAACCGATTGCTGTTTTCGCCAAGGCACGTGACCGGCGTCAACCCCGCGGCAAAAGCTGCCGTCAGCACAAGCGCACGGAGTACCGTGGCGCGGATCATTGCTGTACTTCCGACGTGGAACCTTTCCTATCTGGAGCCTGTAGTCGGTGGCTTTCGTAAGGCAAACCCAGATGGGTGCAGGCGCGCCGACGAAGTCCGAGCTTATCGTCAACCTCAAGACCACCAAGCGCTCGGTCTCGCCGTGCCGCCCCTCACTGCTTGGACGCGCCGACAAGGTGATCGAATAGAGATGCCGTTTGCTGCGGCGCAGGAGTCCGTTCATGGCACGAAACGGACATGGCGGAGCGGCCTGACGATGTCTGTTATGGAGGGCAGAACGGACATGCCGTTCCAGCGCGGCCACTTCCGTTTTTGACCCATCTGAGACATCGAACCTGATCGCGTCTGAGGCCGGTTGGGTGCCATTTCCCTCCCGCTGGCCGGCGCAAAGTGCTAGGCTTCTAGTGTTGCACGAGGGGCTTTCTCAGGAGTTACGAGGAAGGGACAGCTCGATGCTTCCGAAACCCGAATCCGCTTGCTTCGTGATCGCGGACATCTCCGGCTACACTGGCTTTCTCGCCGGGGTCGAGCTCGAGCATGCGCAGGACATCGTCGCCGACGTGATGGACACCATAGTGAGGCGGCTGCGGCCGCCGTTCCGGCTCGCCAAGTTCGAGGGCGACGCGGCCTTCTTCTACGCGGTTGCCGACAAGGTCGACGGCTCGGTGCTGCAGGACGCCGTGGAGGCAGCGTATTTCGCCTTCCGGAAGCGTCTTCGCAACATCAGCCAAGCAACCTCCTGCGCGTGCAACGCCTGCAGCCGGATGCAGGATCTCGACCTCAAATTCGTCTGCCACCACGGCGAGTTCATCAAGCAGAAGATGTCCGGCCGGGACGAACTCGCCGGCCGCGACGTCATCCTGGTGCATCGCCTGCTGAAGAACGGCGTCAACGAGCGCCTCGGCGGCCACGCCTACGCGCTTTATTCCGACCCCTGCATCCGGGCCATGGGCATCGATCCGGCGGCGCAGGGCCTGGTCGAGCACCGGGAGTCTATCGACATCATCGGCGAAGTGACGTGCTGGGTGCGCGACCTCGAAACGGCATGGCAGCAGGAAAAAGACCGGCAGATGAACCAGGTAACCCGCGAGGCCGCGGCAGCCGTGATCGAGTTCGACATCGCCGCCCCGCGTCCGGCGGTGTGGGAGCATTTCACCCAGCCCGGGCTGCGGCCGAAATGGCGGGCGGCGGACGAGGTGCGCGAGACTTCGGAGAGCGGCCGGCGCGGGGTCGGGACCGTCAATCACTGCATGCACGGTCCCCACGCCATCATTGAGGAGGTGCTGGACTGGCGTCCGTTCGACTACCTTACGATTTCGACGCTGCTGCCGATGCCCGACGCCCCCAAGGTGATCATGTCCTACGCGTTCCTGGAGGAGAGGCCCGGGGCGACGCATATCGAGATCCGGCTGGCGAGGCCGAAGCCGAAGGACCAGGCATTTCTCGATCATGTCGGTGCGGAATTCCAGAAGACCATTACCGCCGAAATCGAAAAGCTCCGGCAGATGCTGGAAGGACAGGACGGGGCGCCGGCCGCGGTCGAAGAGCCGATGCTGCCGGTGCCGGCGGAGCGCTTCCTGACCGAGCCGGCCCACGCCCGCTGACTTATCGATCTCGCGTGGCGATGACGAGGGCTCTATTACACCAACCCCGCGCTTCATAAGCATTGCGGTTTCAAACCCTGGCAAACTGCGATCAATGAAAAGCCACTTCCGTTCATGGCACCTTTCAGACATGGCTGATGTAGGCCGACAATGTCCGGTGTGGGGGCGAAGCGGACCTCGCGGTTGCCCGTTCCGACTTCCGAGTTTGACCCGAAAGAGACATTGAAGCGCAATGCGGATTAGCGACTTAGGAAGCCCCGGCCTGCGATGTCGCCCTAGTCCATCACGCGAAAGCATGTCTGGCCGCCAACTTGATCAGTATCCATGCTGCGGCGAACGGCGTGGAACTTAGAAACAGAATGCTTACGACGCTTAAAATCAGATACGAAAGCCAAGCGAGGCGAAACCGGGTCCAGAATCCCACAACCGCGGCCATGAAGTTGAGACCAAACGCAAGGTAGGCTGCAACAAGCTGTGTTTCCAAGGTGAGGTAGCCTGCAATTCTCAGATTGCTTATGATGGCCATCACGGCGCTGATAGCGATTACAAAAATAATCAAAGAAGAGGTTTTAGGCCAATGCATTGCTGCAATCTTCTTTCAGCTAAGACCTGCTCTGGGGACGAAGGCGAGATTGCCGCTGGCGGCTAAGGTCCGCCTGACCTCTCACCGCGAACCATACAACCGCAGCGCAAATCACTGCGGTAAAGAGCGCGAAGAAGGGTCTATAGGAGAGACCACCAAGATATCGCTGAAATTCAAGGGCTTGAAAAAAGGCTATGCTCCCTAGCCAGATCAGTCGGACCAGCCATTTTGGAAGTAGGGGTTCGTTGTCAATTTCCGAGCGGGTAGATTTCCAGCCGCTCTTGATACGCAAGAACGCTAGGATCAAGAAAATCAAGATCAACAGCGACGTCATGTTGCACCCCATTGACGCTGTCGGACGTCTACACCAAAGGGACTTTCCGCTTATTCCTTCCGACGGTCGCAATTCGTATTAATTTTTACGGATATACAATTTCTACAGCATCACCGCGAACTTGCCGGGTCGCGGCTGAAGAACCCGCGCTGACGGACCTCATCGTGCTGGCGTTTGCACTTCTGCAATTGTTGAGGGTTTCGGATGCCGGCCAGCGAGATCGGCGCGACATACACCAGTGGCCGGCGTCCGAAAGCCGCCAAGGAAAGAACCCGCGGGGGATGGGGCGCGGAGAATGCCGCGCACTGCGCTATGGGGATTTGGCTGATGCGGAAGGTGTGAGCGCGGGAGCGCCGTGTCCTTTGAGGCGGTTTGTTACTTGGCAGGCAGGCAGCGATAGCTCGGGTTGATGATTGAGACTGTTATTGAGTGTGTCGGTTGCAGGGATGCTGAGTTGTTGGGACGGCGCATCTGCGCGAGCGTGGTCGGCGCCGGTCTGCAACCGACGCTGGGCAAGGTTGTCAGTGCATCGTTTCAGCACATCGATCGTGATCATGACGTATCGATCCTGACGGCGATGATTGGACCGGTCGGCCGATGATGCGGTGTCGAGCCGCGCTTGAAGGTCTCGATGATGTTCATGCGACCGCCGCAACACGGGCACGGCTGGGTCGCCTGGTCGGTTGCCGGGGTACTATCGGGAGGCTGCGGCTGGTGCGCGGTTTGCACAGGTGCCACCGCAGCGATCAGCTCACGAATCCGCTCGATGGTCTCGGTCTTGGCGCCGCGGGCCAGCAGACCGCAGTGCCTGATCCGGTGGAATCCGTTAGGCAGGACATGCATCAGGAACCGCCTGATGAACTCGTCCGGCTTGAGCGTCATGGTCTTGTAGCGGCCGGGTCCCTCGATCCGGTAGTCCTTGTAGCTGAACGTGACGCCGGTCGCGTCGGCGGCGATGAGGCGGCTGTTGGAGATCGCGACGCGGTGGGTATAGCGGGACAGATAGGCCAGCACCTGCTCCGGCCCGGCGAACGGCCGCTTGCTATAGACGAACCACTTGGTCCGATGCAGCGGCGCGAGATAGGCCTTGAACGCGGCCTTGCCGGCGAGGTGGGCGTGGTCGCCGAAGAACTGCAGGCGGCCGGCGTCGTGTGCGGCGAGCAGCATCTCCAGCATCAGGTGGCGGAACAGCCGCGACAGCACCTTCACCGGCAAGAGATAGTTTGGACGGCAGCCGATCCAGCGCGTGCCGTCGAGCGATATCCCACCACCCGGCACGATCATGTGGAGGTGTGGATGATGGGTCATCGCGGAGCCCCAGGTGTGGAGCACCGAGGTGAAGCCGATCTTGACGCCGAGGCGCTTGGGATCGGCCGCAATCGTGCGCATTGTCTGCGAGGAAGCCTTGAACAAGAGATCGTAGACGACGGCCTTGTTGTGGTAGGCGATGGTCCCGATCCGCCCTGGCAATGTGAACACGACGTGGAAGTAAGGAACGTTCAGCAGTTCTGACTTGCGCTGCTTCATCCATGCCAGCGCCTGCGAGCCCTGGCACTTGGGGCAATGCCTGTTACGGCAGCTGTTATAGGCGATCTGCGTGTGCAAGCAGTCCTCGCAGCGCATGACATGGCCGCCGAGAGCCGCCGTGCGGCAGCTCTCGATCGCCGACATCACCTTCAACTGGCCGAGACTGACATGACCGGCATTGGCTTGCCGCCATGCCGAGCCATGGGCGCGGAAGATATCCGCGATCTCCAGGACGGGACGAGCCATGATCGCCGTGGCTTATGCCGGCGGCTTGTTCTTCGATGTCAGCGGCGTGAGCCGATCCAACGGGCTCATGACCGCGCGGATCACGTTGGTGGCTACCTGCGCGTAGAGCGCGGTCGTATCGAGCCTGGCATGTCCGAGCAAAACCTGGATCAAACGCACATCGGTTTTCTCTTCGAGCAGGTGGGTGGCAAAGCTGTGGCGCAATGTGTGAGGCGTCACTCGCTTCTTGATCGCCGCCCTATCGGCAGCGGCATGAACGACGCGATTGAATTGCCGCGTCGTCAGCGGCAGCAGCGGATCACGGCCCGGGAACAGCCAGACCGCGGGCCGGGCGATGCGATACCAATCGCGCAGTAACTCCAACAGCCGCGGGGAAAGCATTGCAAAGCGATCCTTGCGCCCCTTGCCCTGCTCGATGCGCAGCAGCATGCGCTCGGAATCGATGTCCGACACCTTTAGCGCCACGACTTCGGAGACCCGCAGTCCGGCGCCATAGGCGGCGCTCAGCGCGGCCTTGTACTTCGGCCCGGGGGCCGCCTCCAGCAGCCGTGCGATCTCCTCCAGGCTCAACACCACCGGGATCCCGCGCGGCTCCCGCACGAACGTGAGGTGCCTTGCCATCTCGGGGCGGTCGAGCGTCACGGTGAAGAAGAAACGCAGCGCTGCAACCGAGCCATTGATGCCCGGCGCGCGCACGCCGGCCTGCGTCTGATGCAGCTGGAAAAGGCGAAGATCCTCAGGCGCGGCCGTATCCGGCGCGCGGCCGAGAAAGGCTGTAAATGTCCTGACGTGCCGGATATAGTCGTTGTGCGTCTTCTCGACGAAGTTGCGCACCGTCATGTCTTCGATCATGCGCCGGCGCAGCGGGCTGATGGGCTTCTCACTCATCGGGGTGCTCCTGTCTTGAGGTGGAGGTTGGTAGACCCCTCGATTCTCAAGACAGGACGTCCGGCTTGTCATCGTCTCCCGCTTACTTCGTCACTCCATCGGTGCCACTGGCTCCGCTCCGCGCGCAGCGCGCTCCCGCAAAGCGGGTTCGTTCTTTGGCACTTTTCGGACTCAGCGCGATGTCCGACTTGAGTCCGTAATGCGCTTCAAAGCAGACATCGGCGAGCGCAGCACCGGCCTGTTCGGCTTGCCGCTCACCTCATTCCCGAAAGTTCGGGTTTCTCGGCCTGTTGGTACTGGCCTGTTTCGACCCTCAGTGGCCTAATTTGAATTTGGCAGTGGCCTGTTTTGATTTTGTTCTACCCACCGCTGATCTACGTCAGGGAAATTAATCCGCGTGAACATACCGAGAAAGGCCGCCTCAGTTGAGGCCATGTAGCGGGTTGCCCAATGCAAACCAAATCGCCGTTGCGAAGAAAATAACGATAAAATCACGATCAAGACGTAGGGAATCGATGGGCGCATTCGCTAACGAATGCCGCAAGTATCTGTGCTACTCAAGGGGCGGTACTGGCCCCTTTCCATCGCATCCCTGAGCGACTGGTCCCTTTTGCTTTTGAGGAGTGGCCCCTTTTTGAATTCGGGGATGTCCTAGGTCGACCATGGGCGTGTCATGAAGTCGCCCCCGGGCGTTCTGCGTAAGACTACGTAATCCTAGAATTTAGGGGTACCCCAAGGGTTTATGTTCGCAGGATTATCCCCTGGGAGCCAAGGTCAATGGACAGTGCACAACGCTGCCGTGATCAGGCGAAAGAATGTCTTCGCCTGATGAAATCAACGCAGAGCAAGGCTGAAGCCGAGGTTCTGAGAAATCTCTCCTCTAGCCGGTCAAGACTTGCTGGCCAGATCGACCGATACACCGCGCTCGTGCGTGAACAGGGCCGCATAGTCCGGAAGTAAGGCCGCCTCAGTTGGCGGCCTTTTTCATGTCAGGCTCGGCATCGCGTAGCGTGTCCCATCATCGCCTCGACGCCTGGGGCGCTGCGTTGCTCGGTTCATCCGCGATACGCACAAAAATGGCCTCGAAGGCTAAGCCCGGCGCTTGTTTGGTAGTTCCGGTGCAGGCTGCCGTCGTCGGCGTAGACGTACCGGTCACGGTCAAGTCTACGTTGTCGATGTCGAACACGGATGGTTGCCCCTGCGTGTGTCGCCGCGTCGTAAGGGAAGCCGAAAATTCACCGCCGTTTTGAAAGTATGATCCAGAGTAGGCGAACACTGGGTCGCCGCCACTCACTTTGCCGTCGTTAAGCTCTACGATGCCGGTTCCCTCTCTCAACGAGGTTCTGAACCAAGCAGAATAACTGCCGTTTCGCAGCATGCGCCACCTAAAGTCCTGTGCGGGCTTTCGCGACGTGGTAGCATCCATCGGTTGGCGGATGGTTTACCGTGGGCTTTGCTTTTAACTCTAATGCAACGGGCCTTGCGGCCCCGGATTCTCGCATATTTCAATCTCCGCGTCGTGAACATGCGCCAGCACTTGGGCTAGATCGCGCCGAGCAACGCCCCGCCGACCGGGCATTTTTCGAAATGATCGGCCCCGGTTCAATCTCGCGGCCCACCGGGCTCAAAGCGGATCGACCTGGAGCTTAGGAAGCGGCACGGCCTAAGGGAACAGCCCGTGCCGTGCACCCGCCTTGCGGAGCGCGCCCGAACGCGCACTGACTGTTGACCACATTGCGTTGGGCTCTATTATTTGGCGCATCTGGGGGGCCGTGCGATGCCAAAGACTAGCAAAGCGGTCACACGCGTCGATCTGTACGAGGCGGTCTACCAGAAGGTGGGACTGTCCCGAACGGAATCATCCGCTTTTGTTGAACTGGTCTTAAAAGAGATCACCGACTGCCTGGAGAAGGGCGAGACGGTGAAGCTGTCTTCGTTCGGATCATTCATGGTCCGCGAAAAAGGCGGACGTCTCGGGCGCAATCCCAAGACCGGCATCGAGGTGCCGATCCCTCCGCGACGCGTGGTGGTGTTCAAGCCCTCAGCTATTATGAAACAGCAGATCAACAGCCAGCCACCCGGTAGCGGCGCGGTCGCGGGCGCGGAAACCCGGTCGTCCTTGGCGGGCGGCTGAAACTGCAGCGCAGTTCAGGCACAGGCGGCGATTGCGAAGCGCGGTCGGCCGACAAAGTAAGCCGCCTCGGTTGGCAATAGAATACCGCCTTTACTTCACCCTGCCACACTTAAGCACGGCTGCGGTGCCGACGTTGGGTCGACTTCGTTGCCGCCGACATGCCGAACGCCAACCGGCTCACCGTCCGCACATGGTCATGGTGGCAAAAGACGAAGGGCTCAGGATCAGCGCCCGGTCGAAGGCGGGGCTCGCCGCCGCCAAGGCGCGGCACGAGGCTGGGCCTGATCGTGGTGTGAAGCCATCGGCAAGGATGAGCCATTGGTCGTCGAGACACCGTGACGCCAGACGCACCGAGCTTCGGGATCGGAAACGAGCCGGTCGAGTCATCGACGGTGTGGTCGAGCGTACAGGTGGAGGAGGAGTTCCGCATCTTGCCAACCGCGATCACCGAGCGGTTTTGCATGCACGCTGATGGCGAATTGGAGCCGTTGATCTCGGGCTCAACCGGCGTGGTGGCGCAGGTCGTGACGCACCGCGCACAGGTAGCCGCCATTGAGCTGGTCGGCGGTCGCGTGGCGGAGCAAATACTGCACCCGAACGATGCACCGCTTGTTGCCGAACACGATCAAATCGAGGCTCGCGCCTTCGCCGCTGTCGCATGCGCGGCACCTCAATCCGCGAGCGCGTTGCTGGCGTATGCGAGGCCGAAGCTGCGGCTCTGCTAACTGCTCACCTCGGGGTCGTAACGGCTTTGGTGGATGCGATTGTTGAGCGCGGCGTTCTGACCGGCGATGATGTCGATCAGGTGATCATGAGAGCGATGGCGGCTGAGACCTTGGCCGTGGAACGCCAGCCGCCGTCGCGATTGGCAAGAACGCCGAGAATCCGCAGCCGCCTTTGTCGCCGCTGTGCAGCCCTAGCGCGGCCTGCCAGCGCCGTTTGATCCGCCCGGTATCCACCTCCCTCGATCAATAGACCGCTGCATGGGTGGCGCTCGCGCGCCTCGCAAACCAGAGCGGCTCCGAAGTTGATCTATCGCAACATCGGTTCGGCGGTTGTCGGCAATTATGCATACTCTGAGTATCAACCTGAGAACGAACGGGGTAAAAAATCAACAACAGGGGAGACGCCATGACAAGTGCCGCGCAAGCATTTCTGTTCACCGCAGAACTATTCGCTCTCTCGTTTCTTGCGATCTTTTTGATTTGGCTTGCTGACAGGCTGTGGTCTGGTTTTTTAGGGAAGCGTTAGCGCAAACTCGGGGATGGGGCTACTGCGGCATGTCGCAGGCCGCGGGCTATTTTATCTAGGGAGAAGTTTATCCCTGATGTAGCGCGACGTCGGCGTCAAACGGATGCCGCGCGGTTTGCGCCATGTCGCCTTATCGATTTCCTTTTTGTCGCCGATTGTCAGGCGACCGGACGCTTTCGCTGTGACAAAGATCGCGTCACTCATTTTCCGGCCCGAACGACGGTTCTTGGCTTTAACTTCCTTCCAAAGCCTTACGCGTCCAAGTTTGAGTTTGGGAAGCTCTTCTTTGATCTCCCTGCGCAGGCAATCTTTAGCGCTCTCTCGCGCGCGCTTGCGCCCTCCGGGGAACATCCAAAGTCCGTCGCGCTTTCGTCTTACGAGCAGCACCCGTCCGCGTTTTGCGGCCACCAGTTTCGAGGACTTCGCCATTCCGATAAAGCACCATCTATCGACTCACACCCCCTATTCTATTCCTAAATCCTGTCAAAAATTATAACCAAGGCCGCCTCAGTTGGTGGCCATCGCCACTTGGCCGGACGACCCTCATTCGCCCGGCACGATAAGGAAACGGCCCCAGCTTCCGGCAGGGACAAGCTGGGGCCGCAGTTTACAGGGAGGAGTGCCGCATATCGGCACAATTTTGATGTCTGTTGGCAGGACGCCGATTCCCATTAAATTTCGCTTTAGAAACTGTCCTATTTCAGGGGTCACATGATCGTGGCACGCCGATTGCTCGGTCGATGTCGCCGGGATTTAAAGACCCGACCATGGAAATGCCGACGCCGCCGAGCGATTATATTCCGCTTGGTGGCGTTGTGCGTTTTGAAGGCCCTAATTTGTCAGAATGGGTGTCCTAAATAGGACCGCACCAAAATTCCGGCAGTGTCCTAATTCGTTTTCGGTACAAACAAGGGTTTGCCGAATTAATGTTTCAAAAGTCGACTTCCGGGCGTAAGGGGAATCTACTGTTGCGCATCACCGCCCCGTCCCGGCCGTCATCGGTGACTGAGAGTGTTGCGCTCCCGCCTTAGTGTAGAGGAGCATCACATGCATCTGGCTTATCCCACAGAACCATCGCTGATCCTGATCGAGCGGCCCCGCTGTCGGAAGTGCCAAACTCGAATGAATTTGGCGCGGATCATGCCCGGCCCTAAGGGGTACGACTATCGTACCTTTGAGTGCACAAAGTGCGATTGTACCGATATGATCGCAGTATGCACGGACCCAATGAAATCTGCCTCTGCTGGCTGGATCCACAGTAACCTGAATCCGCCAGGGTAAGGCCGCCGCGAGGCGACATTGATAACCGTCAATGTGCACTGCGATTTGAAGATTACCTTCGGTAGAGCATCTTGCCGAGCGGTCCCCCGAGGGGGACGCTGTTCCGGTCGGTGTCAGGGGTCCGGTTCTCCTCCTCCCGGACCCCGCCTCAGTAGGCGGCTTCTTTTCATGTCAGGCTTTGGCATCATGTTCCTCCCGGTGGAACAACCTGCGCGCAGGTGCCTACGTTCATTTTTGTAGATTTCGGGCCGGAACAAATCCCCGTACCGCCGCGTAGTGCGATATTGAACATCGGGCGTCACACGCGGACGGTTATTTTATTAGTTCAATATAAGTCTCAGGGGCAGGTCAACTCAGACGGAGAATGACCATGAGCGATAACGGGACGTTATTTCCGAACATCTTGCAGCCAGCTACCTTGAAGGCCTATGCGCCGATGGGCGTCAAGTTCTGGGAGAACCAAGAAACAGCGCTCGAAGGCTTGAAGGAATTTGCGGACGGTTGGTTTGCCCGACGTCATAAGGGCATGGAAGTGGCGCTTGAAGCGGTCAAACATATTGGCGATGCCGAGACGCCCTCCGATATATTCCGAGAATATCAGGACTGGCTCAAGCGAGAGATGGAACTGTTAGCGGAGGATGGGAAGGCCTGTCAGCAACAAGTGCTGAGGGCCGGAGCTCAACTCAGCGCACGGGCGGAAGAGCCACATACCGACGAGCGTCGGACCGCCTAACTCCCCCTTGGGTCGCGTATGTCGAGATACGCCCCGCAGACCGAGCAATTTCCGAAATGATCGGGCTCGGTTTCGGCTACCTGTCCCTGTCGCAAACTCAATCTGACTAGCAGTTGATGGAGAATCGGGCGATGCTGCTGCGGGATGAGAGATCTTGTCAGGCTCATTGTTTGGATGGTCGCAGACCTGTGTCGATCGCGGGCAGCGCTCGAGGCGGAAATTCTGACGTTGCGGCAGCAGATAAACGTTCTGCGGCGAACCGATCCTAAGAAACAAAGCTTCAGCGCCATCGACCGATTGATTTTTGTTTGCCTCTATCGGCTTCGCCCTGGCGTTCGCGATGCGCTGGCGATTGTTAAGCCGGAGACCGTAGTCAAATGGCATCGCGCTGGCTTCCGATTATATTGGCGCTGGAAATCGAGAGCGCGGGTGGCAGGCCAACGGTTTCGTTGAAGATCCGCAAGCTTATCCGCGAGATGAGCATTGCCAATCCACTGTGGGGAGCGCCGCGGATCCATGGCGAACTCCTCAAGCTCGGCGTCGAGATCGGACAGACCAGCGTGGCCAAGTACAGGCGACGAGACCTGCCGTCCCAAGGCTGGAGGACATTCCTCCGCAACCACGCGGATGGGATCGCTGCGATGGATATGTTCGCCGTGCCGACAATCTCGTTTCGCCTGCTCTATGGATTGCTGATCATGGGGCACCGCCGGCGACATATTCTGTGGTTTGGCGTCACAGCGCATCCAACCGCAGAATGGATCGCAAACCAGGTCACGGAAGCATGCGGGTGGGAACAAGCTCCCTGCTATCTCATTCGTGACCGGGACGGGGCCTATGGTGAGGTCTTTATCCGCAGGCTCCGATCGATAGGCATCCGCGATCGGCCGACGTCGCCGCGCTCCCCTCGGCAAAATGGATATGCTGAAAGGCTGATCGGTTCGATCCGCAGGGAATGCCTTGACCACGTTGTTGTGCTCAGCGAGCGCCACCTCCGTCACCTACTGCTGTCGTACATGAAATATTATGATGGGGCTCGCACGCACCTTTCAGTCAACAAGGACGCGCCGTCGCCGCGAACGGTACTTGCCGTTGGTCGCATTTTGCCTAAGCCATTTCTTGGCGGACTTCATCATCTGTATGTGCGTGTTTGATTTCCGACAGGCACACCGCACCTCGGTCTCGATCGGGTCGAACCAATTGTCAAAAAGATCAACAGCCGTTTCGGCCCCTGGCTGCAAAGAATCAGGCTTCGTGGTATTGTTCGTCATGGCGTGGTCTCCAGTCCGACGCTTCAACGCCGGATGATTCGAGGTTGATCACCCCGGAGACTACGCCACCCTCAATTCCTACCAACTCCGCGACGGCACCTTACCGGACATCGACGACCAAAGTCGGCGACCGGCACACCTGCGGGTCTCCGGAACTTTGGGGTGATTCCGGGAGTTATGAATTGGGCGGCATTGCGCGATTTCGCATTCGGCTCAACACACATATGCCGTCTGTCGTCGCAAACCGCGGCATCGCAGGAGGCTCTCATGAGTATCAAGCGAATCTTGGTTCCACTTCCCGGCTCAGCCGGTCACACCGGTCAAATTGAAACGGCCCTGTCTACCGCGAAGGCGTTGGGGGCTCACGTCCAGGCACTGTTCATCAGTCAGCCGCCGCCGGTCACGCGTGGCGGCCTAACGATCAACGAAATGGGACAAACGGCGGCCGTCGCTTCGGTAAACTGGCACGCCGAGGAACGGGAGCGAAGAGCGCGTGACGCGCGAGAGGTTTTCGCGCAGGCCTGCGCGGTAGTCGGCATCCCGATGCTATCGGCGAACGACGAGCCCGGCAGCCCGCTCGCAGCATCCTGGCGCGAAGCCGAGGGATCGTATGTGGAAATCGCGGTGCAACGGGCCGCTGCCTTCGACCTAATGGTCGCCGCAAGCGCCACCGTGATGGAATCGCTCATGGCCATTGCCGAGCAATCGCTGCTGCAGACCCGTCGCCCCGTGCTGTTGGCGCCGGCTCGCCCGCAGAGTGATCTGACCGACAGCGTGATGATCGCCTGGGATGAGAGCCCGGAATGCTGGCACGCAGTCTCGGCTGCCATACCGTTCATGCAACTCGCCAAATCAGTGCGGGTCATAAGCGTTGATCGGGACGCCAGCAATCGCCAAGCCTCGCAGGCGGAGGTGGTTGCCTATTTGCGCTGTCATGGCATCGGTGCGACCGCGCAGGTGGTTGCACCGGAATTGCGCTCGGTGGGCGATACGCTGCTCGCGGCGGGGGCAGAGCATGAAGCCGGCCTGCTGATCATGGGCGCCTATTCCCATAGCCGCCTGCGCGAGATGCTTCTGGGCGGGGCCACGCGCCACATCCTTAAGAACGCTTCGGCACGACCCGTTCTCTTGGCGCATTAGCCCTGGTCAAAGCGCAACCCCAGCTCAGGTTGCCGCCGACGCCAACGCTATGGCGGGCATGCTCACTCGCCGAAGAAGCAAAGCGGCTGCGCACGCAGGCTCAAGGTACCCCGCCGGGCATTGAGCGCGAGCGCCTTGTTCGCAGAGCCCGCCAGTTATACCAGCCTTCAGAAGAGCTGACCGATGATGGCCCAGTCGCGGGCCGCGATCGACGTGATGCGCCCGGTTTCGGCGAGAAGTTTTCGCCAGGCGTCTTGGCAGGCGTCGAGGATGTCGGTGTAGGACGCGAACACACGGTTGGCGAGATAGGTCTGCCGCAGATACTGCCAGATGTTCTCGGCTGCGTTGAGCTCCGGACAGGCGGGTGGCAGCGGCACGAGGGTGACATTGGCAGGTGGCTTTAGTTTGCGCGTCGTGTGCCATCCGGCCTTGTCGAGGATGAGCAGCGCATGCGCGCCGGGCGCGACGGCCTTGCCGATGGCGTCGAGATGCGCCTGCATGGCCTCGGTGTCGGCTTGCGGCATGATGAGGGCGACGCCGGTGTCGCGGCTCGCACAGACGGCGCCGAACACATAGGCGTTCTCGTAGCGCTGATCCTTGGGCTGCCGCGGCCGTGATCCCTTCTTGGCCCATTGGTAGACGAGGCTGTTCTTCTGGCCGACCCGCATCTCGTCCTGGAACCAGACCTCAATCGGCGTTTCCGGGGCGAGTTTGGTCACGATCGCCGCGACCTGCGTGGGAAAGTTTTTTTAAATGCCGCGATCGCCTCCGGATCCTGCACGGGATGGCGCGGCCGGGCGCTGATGTGCGAGAAGCCGAGCTTCTTGAGCGCGCGCCCCAGGCTCACCTCCGACAGATCGACACCGAAGCGCTGTCCGAGAACACGCTTCAGGTCGACGCAGCGCCAGCGTACGACCCCATCCTTCTCCGGGTCGGGGCCGGTCTCGACAAGCTGCTTCAATGCCTCTTTCTGCTCGTCGGAGAGCTTCGACGGCCGCCCGGTCGGCTTGATGTCGATCAGACCGTCAGGACCGTACTGGTCGAAGCGGTGCGCCCAGTCCCGCAGCGTCTGCCGGTCCATGCCGCCGATCCGCGCCGCCTCGGTGCGGTTCATCCCGTCGCGAACCGCCGCCAGCGCCAGCAACCGTCGCGCCTGCGCAGCATCCTTCACCTTCGCCGCGAGCCGACGCAGCTCATCCGCCCCGAAATCCTCCCGTAGACCGACCGCCGCGCCCATCGCCGACCTCCCGAATCAATCCAGTCGGTCAGAAATGAATCACGCCGGCGCCAGCTTTTCAAAACAGAGTCAGACCTTCCGAAGGCTGGTATTAGTGGGCCGCCATTCCACCCGCCGGGTATGTGAGCGTCCGGCGGACCGACGCCAAGTTCCCCACACCCGAGGAGCAACAACATGACCCCACACATCCCCGAGGTATTTTTCACCAGGTTGATCGACAGGAGTCCATTCGTGATCATGGGCAACACGATCCCGCCCCGAGATCCTAATGAAGACGAAGAGGACGAGAACGAAGAGGAAGAGGACGAAGAGGACGAAGAGGACCGCGGCGACGAGCCGCCGGTCGTGCGCGAGCCGGACGAAGACTAGAGCATGATGCTTTTGGGATTGGGCATAACGTGAGTTTCGGAAATAGTTGGCGCATTCGGTGGGCGCAAATGCTCGGAGGATTTCGCCGATCATGACGCGGATGGTTTCGGTCGAGCGCGCGGCGGTGTGTGTACCGAAAATTCGATTCGGCGTAGACGCAGCAAGCGGACGGCGTAAGCTCGCATCCTGATGACCGATCTGTTCAAGCTGATTCTCGGTATCCTGGCTTCGCGCTTCAAGGCGAGAGCAACGCTGGAAGCGGAAAACCTGGTCCTGCGGCAACAGGTCAATGTGCTTCGCCGGCGAACACCGAAGCGACCGCACCTCAACAATACGGATCGTTTTCTATTTGTTTGGCTCTATCGCTGGTTTCCGTCCGTCCTTGAGGTGGTTGCGATTGTCAGGCCGGAGACCATCATTCGCTGGCACCGTGCCGGGTTTCGGGCGTATTGGCGCTGGCGATCCCGCAATCGTGTTGGCAGACCGAAGGTCTCGGCTGAGCTGCGCACGCTCATTGGCGAGATGAGCCGTGCGAACACGCTTTGGGGCGCGCCGCGTATTCATGGCGAGTTGCTCAAGCTCGGCTTCGAGGTCGCCCAGTCGACGGTCGCTCGGTACATGTGCCGCCACTCGCGGCCACCGTCTCAGGGCTGGCGGACGTTTCTCGGCAATCACGTCGACGGCATCGCGGCGATCGACCTCTTTGTCCTGCCGACGATCGCATTCGAAATTCTGTATTGTCTTGTCATTGTGCGCCACGGACGACGACTTTGGGTGTCGTTTGGCGTGACGGCAAACCCGACCGCGGAGTGGATCTCGCGCCAAGTCACCGAGGCGTTCCCGTGGGACCACGCGCCGCGATATCTCATTCGGGATCGAGACACCTCGTATGGTCCAGTCTTCTTGCAGCGGATCCGTGCAATGGGCATTCGGGACCATCCGATCGCACCCCGATCGTCCTGGCAAAATGCTTGCGTTGATAGACTCATCGGCTCGATCCGCCGCGAATGTCTCGACCACATGATCGTGTTTGGCGAAGCGCACCTGCGCCGGATCCTACGCGGATATGCCGCCTATTATAATGTGCCGAGGACCCATCGATCTCTGAACAAGGACGCCCCTCTCCATCGCGCGATCGAGCGCCTCGGCGCCGTCGTCTCACGACCTGTCGTTGGCGGCCTTCACCATCAATATTGCAGAATCTAATTTTCGGCACACAGCTATTGTACATGAAATATTACAACGGGGCCCGCACGCATCTATCCCTGAACAAGGATGCACCGGTCTCCCGCGCCGTCGATCGCGCCGGGTACATTCTTTGTCGCCCAATCCTGGGCGGGCTGCATCGCCAATATGCCCGGATTTAATTTACGACAGGCACAGCCAAATGGACGCATCGAAGGGACAATCGACGGTGACTCGTCTTCATCCAGCAGTTGGTCCAGTTACCTTCGCATCTGCAACGACAGTTCGGGTGTTTCTCCTGAAAGTGATATGAGCAGCCTCTTTCGAATCTCCTTGCTTATAACGCGGCTAAGTGCCCGCTCGATTTGTACGTGTCGATTCCACAGCAAACTGCGACGTGGGTTTGCTGCGGTACCGGTTGAAGATCCCTGCCGAGCGGCCAGCGCTTCGTATGCGGTCAAAGGGCTTCCGAAACTTCGGATCCCTGCACGAGGAATGCAGCCTCGGGCGGGCTCTCATGCCGTTCAGTAGACCTTGATGCCTTCCTCAGTGTAAATGCGCAACTGAACTGACGAGTGCGATACGACGTAGTTTTTTCCACGCCATTCGAAAACCGCTTTCATTGTGTCTTGCGGCGCGCTGTCCCACGCGTCCTGCGCGCGTGCTAGTAATTCGATCCGATCACGCTCAGTCAATTGGTCGATCATGGTGATATCCGTCATCAGATCGTAATCGCGGCGCAAAACGCTTTGAACATGGAGTGCGGCGCGAGCCGCGGTGTTGGCATCAGTAGCGCCCGCGGACAACACACATAGGGACCAATTACTCTCAGCACGTTCATCCGTAACGCGATTGATTGCGATGTCCTGGACGTTGTGACAACCGGGTTGCGTCTGATTTCTGCCAGCGCCCGCCGCCGCAAATCGTGCATGGAAAGTAGGGGCTTTGCCATTCCAGACGCGGCCTTACTTCGAAGCGATGGCGATCTTGTGCTCCAAGTGGCCGGTCTCGTGATCGCGCCGGAGCTGGCTCAGCGACGTCTCATTCAGCTTAAGCAAAACCTCGCTCAGTTTCTCGGTTTCAGGATAGCCGGCCGCGAAATTCTGTCCGTAAACTTTACGCAACGTCCGGATTAGGGTGTTTCCGTGTTTGCCGCTGATTTCGCCGTCCTTGTTGCGGTGGCGATTGTCGAGACCTGCCTTGCTCATGCTGGCTCTCCGTTATGCCCACAGCAGATAGCATCCTCCCGCCGCGCCCAAATGGCAACTGAAGCGCGCTCGCGAAATCATGCTGCGCCGCGTCATCCGGACGATGAGAGGTGAGGGCACCGTTTAATGTGTCCTAGAAGGCCCCTCATTGCTCATGAAAACGCATTTTACCTCGCCGGGCTTCAGATGGAGCTCGTCAAATGTCTCCCTCGTCATCTCGCCATCGACCTCGGCGACGCGCTCACCCGAAGCTTCTCTCGCAGCCGCCCTCGCTTCGTCGCGATCTCGAATTGCGACGGCGTATCCGCGGATGCTGTTTTTGTGGCCGTCGCCCGTAACGTCGACCTTAATCATCCAACCGATCGCCATGGCGGCCTCCTCGCTGAAGCGTCATCACTCGAGATCTCTTTCCGTAGCTTCTCTGTGGCCCGACGGATTGTCACCGGACGGAGGACGCTCGCCCGCGAACACGCGCCTTACTGGGACGAGATCGCCTAGCTGGGCGTCTAGCTACTTTCCGGCGCAAAATTGAAGCGCTCGGTTGTTGCGGGAGAATCGCTCAGGGCATGGAAAACTGCAAGGTCGGACAGATTTGAAATTGACAGGGGCGACTGCGGCCTGATTCATTCTTGTGAATGATTCGAGATCGATCCCTTCGAGCGCGGCGAGAAGCTTGTCGGCAAGCTGCCGGTCACCGGCGAATTGCTGCGTGGCTCGCTGCTGGAGCGCACCGTCCGACATGCCAAAGACTGCCCGAAATGCGCGCGTGGCGAAGGGCACCGGGTGTTTGTTCTGACGGTCACCTATGCTGGTGGACGCACGCGGCAACTCAGCGTGCGTCGCGAGCGCGTCGCCGAGGTTCGCCGCTGGCTGAGCAACCATCAGAAGCTGAAGCAATCGATCGAGACCATTTGCGAACTCAATCATGATTTGCTGCGTCCGGAGCCGCGTCGAAGGCGCTCGGGAGGACAGCGTGATTGAGATGCGCCGAGCGCAGCTCAGCTTTGGCGACGGGTTGATCGCCGAAGAAGTGAGCGATCTTCGCGAAGGTTGGATGGAACGCGCCGACCGGGTGCTGGCGGATGAACAGATCGTAGCTGCGGTGTACGGAGCGCTGGCGAGGCGGCATCCCAAGAGCCGCAGTCGCGGTCGGTTGGGCGCGCCGGCCGAGATGGTGTTGCGCTTGTTGATCCTCAAGCACATCCGCAACTGGAGCTATGGCGTGCTGGAGCGCGAGGTGCGCGCTAATCTGGTGTACCGCGACTTCACCCGCGTCGGCGCCGGCAAGACACCCGATGCAAAGACGATGGGACGTTGGGGTCTGGCAGTGGGGCCCGAGGTGGTCATGCAGATTCACCAAAGGCTGGTGAAGCTGGCTCAAGCCAACGGGTTGGCAGCGGGGCGCAGAATGCGCGTGGACACCACCGTGGTGGAGACCAACATCCACTATCCGACCGATTCGAGCTTGTTGGGCGATGGCGTGCGGGTTCTGATCCGCACCATGAAAAGGATTGGCAAGATCGCCGGCGAGACTGGCGCCAAGCTGCGCGACCGCAGTCGCAGCGTGAAGCTGCGGGTCCTGGACATCGCCCGGGCGGCGCGCTCCAGAGCCAAGCAGAGCCGGGAGAAGCTCAATCGATCCTACGGCAAGCTGCTCAATGCGACCAGCCGCGTGGTGGGACAGGCGAAGCGGTTCTCCAAAGAGATCGCCAGAGGAACCAAGCGCGCAAGGAACGTCCTGCAGCAGTTGGTGCTCGAAGGCCTGCGCTAGGAGCTCGACGCGATGGTGCCGCTGGTCAAGCAAGTGATGAAGCAGACGAGAGCGCGTATCTTCCGCGGCGACACACACGCCGAAGGCAAGATACTCAGTCTGTTCGAGCCATCGACGGAGATCATTCGCAAAGGCAAGGCCGGCAAGCCGAACGAGTTCGGCAAGATGGTGAAGTTGCAGGAGGCCGAGGACCAGATCGTGATCGACTACGAGGTCTATGATCGGCGTCCGAGCGATTCGGACCTGCTGATAGCCGCCATCGAGATGCATCGAGCAATGCTGGGGCGTCCGCCGCACATGGTGGCAGCAGATGCCGCATTCTACTCTGCCAAGAACGAGGCAGCAGCGAACGCCCAGGGCGTCAAGCGCGTCTGCATTCCCAACCGTTCGACCAAGAGCCCCGAGCGCAAACGAGAGCAGAGGAAGCGCTGGTTCCGCAACGGACAGAAATGGCGGACCGGATGCGAGGGACGCATCAGCGTGGTCAAGCGGCGACACGGGCTCGATCGCTGCCACTACAAAGGCGATGCCGGAATGAAGCGTTGGGTCGGGCTCGGCGTCATCGCCGACAACATCGTCAACATCGGTCGCACAATGGAAAAACAATCCGTCCAGTAGGCGCCTCAATCTAAGCCAACTCGGCCCGCCGCTCACCCCGGCGGGTTTTGTTTTGCGGCAACCAACTGACCTCAATCCCGGAAACGTCAATTTTGCGCCGGAAAGTAGCTATCGTCCGAGCTTATACCCCAGATTTTCAGTGAGTATGCCCGTTGCCGCGTGGCCCCAGGCTATTTCGAGTCGAAAGTTCTTGAATTGCTAGTGATCGGACGTCCCGTTGCGAAGGTGACGACATCGCCCGCGCGTGCGTGCGCGAGGATGCGCTTCGCACCGATCGGGGCGGCGCTATTTATCGTCGCTATTTATTGTGATCATGTGCGATCCTGAGGGCGACTTCGATGAAGTTGCCGACCGCGGCCGATCGCCTCTCAACCCGGGAGGCCAATCCCAGGGCCGCCTGCGGCGCGTCGCCGCTCAGCCGAAGATAGGCGATGTCGTTTGTTCTGAGATGGCACCAGCTTAGGCGATCCATCACGGCATCAACTCGGATAAGGTTTTCGGTACAGACAGGTCGTCCAGGCCGAGAAGGAAGCAGCGTCAACGGCCAGATAGCGATACTGGCGATCGGCGCGGTTACAATAAAGCGAGGCCGCGCATTGATATTGCTATCAAGCCCTGCGCTTAACCGGCTTCTTCTTGTGGGAAGTGAGATCCTTCAAATACACAAGGCCGTCAACCGTGAGCTTGTCGGCATTGTGCTCTCCGCGCTCGGCAAGCGAAGCGATGTACGCTCTAAGTAACGCCCGGCGATTGTTATTCTCGGCAATGCCGTGATCGAGAGAGGAGAAGATGCCCCATACCCGGTTGGTCACCCGTTCGACGGTAGTGTCATGCACCATGAGACATCCCTTTGGGGGACCAAACAGCTGAAAAGCCATTTGTTCCAAATGCTAACCCGGCTGAACAGGTTCGTCTTGTTCCACTGCCCTTATTGCGACGTTAGCGAGTTTAATTCGATGCGCAACGCCAGACGGCCGCGCGATAATTATTGCTCTTCCCATCCACCTCGATTGTGAAATAAGCGCCTGGTAGTTTCGGTTTCACGCCGTCTCTCGACGCCAAGGCCCTCAAGCATCAACTAATTTGCCGCTTAATGGGTGCGGGAGTCGGGATCGTAGGGTCCGTAACGATGCCGATCCGGATTTTGTTATAAGCGTAGGAGCGATAGCCGCCGTAGGCGGGTCCGAGATCATCATAGTAGCCTAGCGGTCCACTACTACCTTACGCTCGCGGTCTTCGCGATTTCTCTCGATAATTGCGATCATCGCTGGGGGTTCCCATTCTCCTTCTTTGATCGCGGCCGTGTTCCAGTCCATATCGTAACAACTGTTTTGGCTTGTCCCTACCGTGACGCCGTTCTCTACCCAACGAACACTAACTCCAAGGCCAACTTCTTCTGAACTGGCTTGGGTAGCGCCCAATACAGTCGCAGCCACCACAAAGCTCAAAACGTAGCTCATGGCCCGCTCCAACTTGTGACTGTTATTCTAACAGGATGCCTCGGCAGAGGTTCCCGGCTTGCCTTTCAAGCGGTATGCGCCGGGTTTATCGCCGCATCGCACCTGAAAATGTGGAACGTCCGCCCGCTGGCAGGTCCAACATGGTCAGGATGCAAGGAACCACTTTCGATTTCTGGATTTTTCAAATGTGCCGTGCCCGCCGCACCGACACTTCTCTGATGGTGAACGGCCTCAGCTTGCCTCCCTCCCTGCCGAGGCCGGTATCTTTATTCCTCGATAAAAGTCTATTCCACTGAGATTGGAACGGTCCCGTAAATCTTGCAGTCCGTCCCCATAAAATGAGCAAGGCCGGCCACGGTCAGCCGTTGCTCATCTAGCTCACCCTGATCGACCATTCCGAAAATATGTTGTGTGAGAATTTTTCTTGCTTGAGCTGCTGATAGACGTCGAGCGCGCGTTCGATGGCGGCTGGGGCAACGATCAACTCGACGGGGTCGGTTATGGGCGGCGCGTGACGCTTCATGACTTCCTCCAACATCCTCTACTTCCTCTCAAAACGGCAGACGTTCCGGGAAGTTCCAGGACTGGAACGGCCACCCATACATCCGGCCACCGAAAGAAAGGAGGTCGCCAGCTAGGCGACCCCGCCGACGTGATCAGTGCGCCCGCCTTGCCGGTTAGGTTTTGGGTTCGGCACCCGCTTCTTGATCCCTCAATATGCGCTCCGGGATCATTTTCGGAGTGGACCCGCAAAGTCCCAGGGTCCGGGTTAAAAGAATGTGTGCGCAGCACATGACCGTCTCGGTACCACAGGCGGTTGAGGGTGACCGTCTGCGCTAAAACACGCGAGAACCGCCGGGTGTCTCCAGCGGTCCGCGCGTTGCGTAGCGATGTGGTGCGACGCGCAGCGTTGCGTAGTGGAAACGTTGCGATGCGCCGAGGCGCGTCGCGTTGCCTACCGTGATGTCGATAAGTCCTACGACTCTCATCGACTACGTTAAAACATGGCAAAACATGGCGTGGTCGCGAGGCGACTTCAAGACAGCGCTGCTGCCGTATCGTCTCCTTGCTCCAACGCCAGCCCACGCGACGCGCAAGGTTCCCCAAGGTCCTTTGGACAACCAGCGGAACCAGCCTAGCCATCCGGCGTTGTCGTCTCTGTTCCAAGGAGGGCTTGTCATGGATCGGGATGATCCTGAACAAGCGGCCGACCGTCACGCTCGCGCAGCCGTCATGGCAATCTTTGCCGCCATCTTAGCGGTTGCAGTTATGGCTGCCTTCATCACGACGCTTGAGGGTATCGACACGAGGTCCGCCGGTAACGTTACGCAGCCAGGTACGATTGGCCTAGCGAAACCGCATCCGCCACTCGATAGGGCGCCGGGAGAGCCTGTTCGAGATTAGTTCTCCGCCACCTCTTTAATTCCCGGATGCAATTGTGATGAGAAGCACCTTGTCAAAATGGCTTCAGGACGCTGCCGCGAAAACTGGACAGCCCCATCTGGTTTGGCGATGATTTCGATGCTGTTGGCAGCGACAATAGTTTTGTTTCTACGCGGAATTTTTGGCTAGTAGTGTAGTGGCCGGTGCTGTTAGCTGCGGGCCACCGGCTTCGAATGTTTGTCCATATCCCAGGTCGCTACTTCCGGGTCACCATACTTTTCAAGTTGAATGCCTTCTCGCTCAAGACGACGAGGTGTGTGTACCGAAAACTTAAGCTCGGGCGTAGTGGTGGTGAAGTCGTGTGCCGTGGAAAGGCACGGTTCTTGAGAGGGTGCAAGTCCCTCCCGGCAAGGGTCGCTCCAGCCGGTAGCAATCGGAGCAGGCGGGAAGGCGACGACCTGTCTGAAGCCTCCGTGGAAAGGGTCATTTAGTGACTCCGCGAGTGTGCGGGCTGTAACTTGAGTAAACGCTGAGCATCTCGAAAATAACAATGTGGAGGCTGACCTCGAAAATAACAATGTGGAGGCTGACCTGACGACCTCACAGGGAAGGCTGCCACTGCTGGGGAAGGGAGCGATAAGCACCCAGCAGCTCCACCGGGGTAGTGGCGACGGCACGTACACAACGAGAACTGGGGCAACACGGGAGACCCCATCGCGTGGTCTTGAGCGAGAGACCAACCGGAGGCCTGTGAAGGCCAGACCGGGCGCGGCGGGGAGTCGGTTGGGCTCGTAGTACTGAGGAAGCCGGGTAATGCCGGTGGAGGAAAGGAGCCCTCGTTCAAGTCGATGTGGGAAGTGGTGAAGGAGGGGAGATTGGGCAACCTGGAAACTCCGCCAAGTGTCCGGAAGCTGCAGACTGCATTACATGCGAAAGCGAAGGCAGAACCCGAGTATCGGTTCTATACGATAAGGTGTACCGCGCGGATATTCTGAGCTTCGCCTATGCCAGATGCAAAGCCAATGGCGGCGCAGCTGGGGTCGACGGCCAGACGTTCGAGGACATTGAGGCGTACGGAAGCCACGATCGGGACTCCGAGGATCGCAAGAACCCGGATATCGAAACCGACTGGAACCCATGGCTCGGGGAACTGGCGCAAGAGCTCAGGGAGAAGACTTATCGACCGCAAGCGGTCAGACGGGTCTACATTCCGAAGCCGAACAGCAAGAAAATGCGACCTCTGGGGATCGCGACGAGGACTTCATAATGCACCTTGTTCAACTCGGGTTTGGGGACGGCGAGGCGATACGGGGCGAGTTGGCAACCCAATCCCGCAGTCTGTGATCTGTCGCGTCGGTGAGCGTGATGGCGTATGGCAAGCCGGGCTTCTTTCTGTGCGCTGTTACCAGACCGCGGTCGATCCAGTAGTAAACCACCCACAGGCTGACGCCGTATCTCTCGCGAACCTGATTGACGCTGAAGGTTCTGACAGGAAGCGGCGGACCGGGAATGCGATTGGATCCAGCGTATCATGCCGACTGTGAAGGGCTTGCCGGTTGAGCTTGTGAGGCCCTCGTGCTTGAGCAGTGCAATGATCTGGTCGTCGTCGTGGACGGCTGCAAGAGTGCGAATTCGGTCAACGAATGTATCGGGATAACGAATCGCTTCTACGCGGTTTGGCGGCAGGTGTACGGCGACTGTTTCCGTCGTGCCGCCCTGCCAACGAATGCACAATTGCAGAAGCTTTGGCTCCGGAGCCTTGACGATGGTGATGTCCTTGATCAGCAAGCGCAGCATGCGCTTGCGGTCTCGCGCTGCAGTGGTCGGGGCATTCCACAGTCGAGGGAAGTCGGTCGCCAGTTGCACGATTTGCCGCTTTTGCTCCGCGGTGACCGCGCGGAGTGTCTGACGCTCGAAGTTGGCCAGCTCGGTCTCCAGTTCGAGCAGCCGCCGCATCGCGTCGTTCCAGCGCTGCTCGAGCGTGCTGGCAATCAGGCGGTTGGCGGGATCGACCGCTTCATAGCGCCGTTCCGCCAGGTCGGCATCGTAGCGGGCCCGATCGATCCGTCGGCGCCACTGAGCGGCGATTGCTTTGTCGCGCTCTTCCAGACTGCTCAACGCTTCGAGCGCGAGTTCGATCGTGAGCGGTGTGACGGCGGTTACCAGACGCTTGGCAATGGCGTCGTCGACCGGTTTGGCGGGCACACACATGCAGGACCGTTGTGACAGGGCTTCTCGATGCTTCCAGTTGCATTGATAGATCGGGTAGAGGCCGCCATTGCCGGTGTAGCGCACACTCAGACGCCGCCCGCAAGTTCCACAGACCAACAAACTCTGCAGCAAACAGAGACCCTCTCGAGTTGGCCCGGCGAGAACCTCGCAATTGGTCCGGTTCGCCGCCAAGCGTTGACGGTTGGCGAGGAATTGATCCCAGGTGATGTAGCCTGGATGATGGTCAGGAATGACGACGCGCCACTCATCCTGTGGCATGAGGCAGGACTGAGTGCGGACCTCGCCGGTCGGCCCAATCTGCTTGCAAGCTTGATATCGTCCGAAGACGTAAGTGCCGGCGTAAGATGGGTTCGCCAGGATGCCGAGCACCCTCGAATGGGTCAGTCGGCCCCAGAGCAGTTTGCCGTTCCAGGCGCCTCCATACGACCGACGCGGAAAGCGCAGGCCGAGTTCCTGGAAGCGTTGCACCACGGCATAGGCCGTGCTCTCTCGTTCGAACAGTTCAAATACTATTCGAACGGCACCCTGCACTTCCTTGTCGGCATCAAACGTAATCTTGTCGTCGTCGAAAACAAAGCCGACAGGCAGAGCGAAATGCAGCTCACCCTTGCGTGCCTTGTTGAGCTTGCCGCCGTGGAGGCGCGCGCGGATGATGTGCAACTCTGCCTGAGCGAAAGTACCCTTCATGCCGAGTACAAGGCCATCGTTGAAGTCGGCTGGATCGTAACACCCATCCTCGTCGATGACGAGCGTGCCGGTGATGGCGCATAACTCGAGCAGGCGATGCCAGTCCTGGTTCGATCGCGCCAAGCGCGAGGCTTCCAGGGAGAAGATCGCACCGACTTGGCCGAGAGCCACGTCGCTGACCAGGGCCTTGAAGTCCTCGCGACCGGTCATTCGCGCGCCGGATTGGCCGAGATCCCGGTCGAGGGTCCGGATCCGTTCCGGGCTCCAGCCGAGAGACTGCGCTTTGCCTGCCAGATTGTTCTGTCGCTCGGTGCTCTCCTGGTTGAAGCGGACCTGTCCCGGCGTCGACTGACGAACGTAGACGTAGGCTTGCCGTGACAGATGTTGATCGGCAATCTTGGTGTTCGTCATGGACGGCTCCCTCCGGGTTGGACGGCGGGGCGCCACCAGCAAAATACGATTCGATCATGTTGGCGAGGACGATGCCCGCCTTGGCGAAGTCGAGGCCTGCGACCGCCGGATCCATCTAGTCGATCCTCTCGCGACGGCGTAGAAGCTCGGCATTGATCGCACAGATCTCGTTGAGCATTTGCTGCAGCTTGCGATAATTGCCGATGAACTCGGCGACCTGGGCGTGGGTTGCATTCGGCACGTAACCAAGCCGCGGGCGTTCGCCGGTTTGCCTGATTGTGGACAGATATCGCTTGGGGCCGTGCCCAGGTCCGTCGATGCAGTGGCAGTTCGGCCGACCGCAACGCTTGTAGGTCTCGATCAGTGAACCGCGCAGAATTTGCTCGATTTGGGGCAGGCCACGCACGAGCTGGCGGCGACGTTTGCGCAGGGCCGCAGACGACACATTTGGCATGTCGATCGGACCGAATCAGAAAGATGTCCGATGGATTCAGGATGCGGGCCATTCGTCAAGCCCCATCGTTGCGTGTCAACCGCGTGACGAGTTCGGCGAGCCCCAATAGGCCGAAGGCGTCGACGAGCAATGGCTGCACGCCGCTAGGCACTGTCTCGGTGCCGGGAGGCGCCCAGTCGGTCCATTCGCGCGGTAGGGCGAACGACCCCAGATCGGCATGGCGCAGACTTAGAGTCTCGACGCCCGAGACTCTTCTGACCTTCAGGACAACAAAGCGATGACCGCAAAGCGGATGAAAGGGATGGGTGACTTCAGCCGATCCCAAAGGCTGACGGGACTGCAGTGCAGTTCGAGGGGGCCATGGCGACGATACGCGACCGGGTTGTACAGACGGCGGCGATGTTGGTGCTTGAGCCCATCTTCGAGGCCGACCTGCAGCCTGAGCAATATGCGTACCGCGCCGGCATGAATGCGCTGGACGCGGTCAGGACCGTGCACCGCCTAATCAACACCGGGCACACGGCCGTGGTCGACGCTGATCTGCGTGGCTACTTCGATGAGATTCCGCACGGATCACTGATGAAATCGGTGGCGCGCCGGGTCACCGACCGGCAGGTCCTGCACCTGATCAAGATGTGGATCGAGGCGCCGGTGGAAGAGACGGACGATCGCGGACGAAAACATCGAACCACGCGAAATCGGGATGAGCATCGCGGCATTCCGCAGGGCTCCCCGATCTCTCCGCTACTGTCGAACCTGTACATGCGACGGCTGGTGTTGTGGTGGAAGCAATCAGGCACGCGGCAACGGCTGGGAGCCGTCATCGTCAACTACGCCGACGATCTGGTGATCTGCTGCAAGGGTACGGCCGATCTTGCCATGCAGACGATGCGAGAGGTGATCAAGAAACTGCAACTGGAGGTCAACGAAGACAAGACGCGCATCTGCCGTGTACCGGGGGAAAGCTTCGACTTCCTGGGCTACACGTTCGGGCGGTGTTACTCCCGCAAGACCGGGAAGGCCTATCTGGGCACGACGCCATCGAAGAGGAGCATCAAGCGAATCTGCGATGCGATCAGTGCCGAGACCGGCCGACACACGAAGACGATATCAGCCGAGAAGCTGGTGAAGCGACTCAACTTCAAACTGAGCGGATGGGCGAACTACTTCCATCTTGGGCCGGTCTCCAAGGCCTACCAAGTGGTCGAGGCCCATACCAACTATCGGCTGCGCCAATGGTTATGCAGAAAGCACCGGGTCAATGGCAAAGGGATCATTCGCTACCCCGACCAGTACCTCTACGAAACCCTGAGGCTGGTCCGGTTGCCGGGGCTGACGCGTAACCTGCCGTGGGCGAAGGCATGAGTGCTTGTCCGAGAGCCGGATGCGCTAGACGCGCATGTCCGGTTCGATGAGGGGAGTGTGGAAACGGGGACCATGGCTCGGCCGTTCAGGCACCGCCAGACGAAAGGGGCGGAAACAGATACGCCGGACCTAACGTCTACCGCGCCACACTCCTACTCTACCGCCAAGGACGGCGTGTGATTTGATGCTTCCAATTCGCTGAACCGGACGAGAACCCGGTGCATCTTTATCCAATGACCGATACGTTCTAATGTTGTTGTACAACGAGGTTTGAGAACGCCCACAGGACCGTTCTTCGCGAGGTTCTTTATCGGCATCATCCTTGGTTTGGTCGCCGAGTTTGCGTTCATGGGGCAGCCGACAAGGCTTGCTGCGTTGTTTTTCGCTGTACGGTGGATGGATCGCAAGCAGATCGGTGGCTTGAGGTGCCAGCATGGATGTTCGACCGGACGGCATGTCCGGCCCCCCAGCTTTTGGTAGCTCAGCCGTTTGTTAGCATCGACGCACTTTCGGCGCTCTCCGCACTTCTCGATCTGGCGTTGAAGGATCAAACGCCATCGGCCGTCCTGCTTTCTGGCGCATCTAGAGCCTCTCACGACCAGAATCAGGGAGAGAGCCATGTCGCGGCAGATGGCGATGCCAGGAAACGGATACCGACAGAATCGACAACCACGGCCACAGCAGCAGATGGATCTGTTCGTGAGCGGCCTATCGAACGGCGTTATGGGCGCGCCCGCATGGTCAGAGCTGCCGGCGCAAGCGCGGGCGAGCCTCACCAACCTGATGACACAGTTGATCCTCGATCATACTGCGACGACAGCGACGCCGCGCGCCAAGGAGGTCGGTCATGATCTCTGACAAGGTCAGGCCTCATCACTTGGAGCGCAAGGCGATCCTTTACGTGCGTCAATCCTCCGTCCATCACGGCTCACGGCGCTCGGGTGGACAGCGATTGAAGTGATCGATGATGATCTCGGTCGCTCAGCCGCCGGCGGCGTACAACGCGCTGGCTTCGAGCGAATGGTAGCGGAGGTTTGCCTCGGTAAGGTTGGTGCAGTTTGCGCCCGCGAGGTCTCGCGCTTCGCTCGCAACAGCCGGGATTGGCAGCAACTCATTGAGATGTGCCGCGTGGTCGATACCGTTCTGGTCGATCAGGAGACCATCTATGTGCCGAGAAACGGCAACGACCGCCTGCTGCTCGGGCTCAAGGGCAGCCTCAACGAGTACGAGCTGGATCTGTTGCGTCAGCGCTCGCTCTCGGCCCGCTACGAGAAGGCGCGCCGGGGGGAATTGGTTGTGGCGGCGCCCGGCACAGGCTAAAACGTCAAATTGGAGATTTTGGCGGCGTTAGTTCATTTGCTTTCGATAATTGCGGTGACACGGTCGAAAATTTCTCGTGCGGTACCAACAACATTTCCGCCCGCCCATTCGTCAAACGCCCTTGCATAGAAATTTCTGAATGCCTGTTCGTCACGGACGACGGTTACTGTGTCGGCGGCTCTATTGTATCGCAACGCCCTTTCTTCGAGACCTAGGTTTTCCAAGATAACAAACCGGTCTTCTAAATCATCTGATTTCCGTGCCGCTTCACTCATTGTTCAACCTGCGCTGTTCAACCTGTTCAACCTCCTCCCTCGTTACGAATATGACTCCGATTTGCGGCAACAGCGCGACATAATTTAATTTAACGGAGCCGCCCATGAAAGGCCGCAAACCAAACATTACCGCTCTACACGGTGCACTAGACAAGGCACCACCGGCACCGGCTTGGTTGCCGAAGTTCGCCAAGACCGAATGGGCACGTGTCGTACCTGCACTCGTAGAGGCTCGCAGCCTCGCGCAGCACGAACTATCGACCGTGGAATCTTACTGCCTCGCCATTGCTCGCATCCATGAGTGCGAAGCCTTTATTCAAAAAAAGCTGTTTTAGCAGCACCGGCACTCGCCGTCTTGTCGCGCCTGCGTCGCTCACGCCGCTTCAGCCATTCGATGATCTCGTCGTCAACGCAATGCACCGTCGAAGCGAGGAGCTTGTCATTCGGCTTGGCGCTCCTGTTGCTGCGAAAATGCCGACAGCGACGGAGCCGATGTAATTGGTTGTCGAAAATTAAACAAACAATCGTCTTCATGATATCGCGAAGACGACTTTTTTTGAGGCACTAATGACACAATGCCTTTCTACCGAACAACCACTGTTCCACTACTTCGAATGCAAGGAAGGTGGTTCATTGGAGTAAATATGATGGACATAGAGGCTGTTTCAACAATTGATCGTATCACCGATCATCTTCGAGATTCGATGAGCGCCTATGCGGAACATATCGAGGCACTGGAAAAGGAAAATCCAGATGCGCTTCCCCTTCAGGCTGCGATAATTGAGAAGGCGCTAAGAGACACCGACCTAATCGGCGTTATGACGATGGTCTCAGGAACCTTACAGCGGGATGATTTACCGGATGAAGTCATCGCTGCGCTAGTTCGATTGAAAATGGAATGCGAAGCGGCGGATGCGTCGTTATCGAGTGCTGCGCCGGAGCACTGATCCAAAAAAGACCCGCCAAAGCGGAACTTCTTTTGCAAGCTTTTCCGAAGGTACACGGGCCTTGGCTTTGTGTGTTTTCACGGGGAATCCTTCGCTAAACTCTTGCGCGTCTTTAGGCTACGGCCTCTGCTCAAACCGCAACCCATTTCTCGCACTCCGGGATATGCACAGCTGGACATACGAGGATGAGGTCGCGATAGCGGGCATTAGCGCTTGGGTGGGCGCGAATTTGAAATTCTCGCAAAATGGACCGTCAACCCGACTAAGCTGCGACCTATGAAGAATGCCTCCATCCGCCGGTAAGGGACCTTCCTAAATCATCAAAAGCGGGTCTGCTGTTGGCACCTTTGAGACATGCCGACGGGTGGTGACGATGTCTGTTCATAGAGGGAGAGCGGAAGTCGTCGGCACACGCCCGAATTGACGGGATTGACCCACACCGGAAGTCGTCGCCGCAGGCGCGCCACTCACACCATCGTCATCTCGCGCCTGAGTTGGGGGGCGAACGTGTTCTTAGGTATTAGCGCGTGGACGCCGCGCACGATGTCCACCACCTGGGTCACACGGAAGCTCACCGCGACGCTGCACAGCGCGTAGGCGTCGAGCTCGCTGATCTTCGCCTGGGCCGCCAAAAACTTGATGGCGTTGCGCGCTGCGAGAGTCATGGCTACGTTGAGGTCCTTGTCCGAGCGCGGTGAGCATGTCCAGCGCCCAGCCTTATTTTTCCGTGGCGGAGAAATGGCGATCCTGACTTGCAAACCAAATCGCCATTGCGAAGAAAATAACGATAAAATAACGATAAAATAACGATCAAGACGTAGGGAATCGATGCGCGGATTCGCTAACGAATGCCGCAAGCACTGTGTTGCTCAAGGGGCGGTACTGGCCCCTTTCCATCGCATCCCTAAGCGACTGGTCCCTTTTGCTTTTGAGGAGTGGCCCCTTTTTGAATTCGGGATCTAGAGGTCCAGCCTGATTACGTCCTGCTGCTTGCCTGGAACTTCGCGGACGAAATTCTCGATCAGCAACGGGAGTACCGCGCGCGCGGTGGAAAGTTCATCATTCCTATTCCCTGGCCAACGGTCATATGAAAACAGCCTTGCGATTCGGCGCACCGGCGCCACGCTTACGGTCAATTGAAGACTGCCGTTACGTGCTCCACGATGACAGGAGGCGAAACACGGCCGACTGCGAGTAATCCGCATGAAGTGTCCGGTGTGTAATAGGGGCAATTTATTGAGCTCTGTCCTGATCGACAGGTTGCCGGTGCTGTGTAATGAACTCCACGCGGATGCAGCATCTGCGAGGAGATCGGAGACCGGTCGCTTCGATGGTTGCTTGTGTCGTGACTGCGGACACTTTTTCAATGCGGTCTTCGATGAGCGCAAGGTTCGCTATACGCAGAGCTACGATTCCTCCCTGGATTTCTCACCGAGGTTCGTGTCGTTCGAGGATGAACTGGCACGACGGCTGAACGCAAGCTACGATCTCGCCGGAAAGCTGATCATTGATGTGGGCTGTGGTAAAGGCGGCTTCCTCAGGTGTGTGTGCTCTTTGAGCGGCGCCAGAGGCGTCGGCTTTGACAAGAGCTTCGAGCAGCGATCACAAGATATTACCGGGGTCCGCTTCGTCAAAAACTGGTTCGACGAAACCTATGCGGGTGAAGCTCCGGACCTTGTGGCATGCCGACACGTGCTCGAGCACATGGCCGAGCCGATTTCCTTTCTACGGGCTTTGAATACGCATCACAGTGTTCGTCCAGACACGGTTTTCTACTTTGAAGTGCCAAACGCTCTTTACACCCTGCGCGAGCTGGGAATCTGGGATCTGATTTACGAGCATGTTTCTTATTTCACGCCCCCCTCGTTCCGTACGGCGCTCAATATCGCGGGATTCGAGGTCGTGAATGCGGGGACAACGTTCGGTGAGCAATTTCTTTATATTGAGGCAAGGATGGGCAAACCGCAAACTCGGGCATTCTCGTCTGATGTGCTGCCGCTTGAGAAACTGGCAGGAGATTTTGACAAGATCTATCATTCAAAAATTAGTCACTGGCGGGATTACATCGCTGACCGCGGACCCTTGTCGACGGCGGTATGGGGTGCGGGGTCCAAGGGCGTCAGCTTCTTGAACGTGGTCCCCGGCGCAAGCGCGATAAATGCGGTGATCGATCTCAATCCGCACAAACAAGGTCGCTATGCGCCAGGGACAGGCACCCCGATTGTTCCACCGGCGGAATTGGTCGGACGCCGCATCAGCTCGGTTATCGTAATGAATCCTGTCTATTACCAGGAGATCGTGGAGATGGCGTCAGCGCTGGATCGGAATTTGGAAATTTCCCAGGCTTGAACGACACGCGCGCGGGCCGTTTTGGCGGAAGTTTGGGAGGCGCTGCGCTAATTGGTGCGGCGCCGGATAAATCAGCAGGGTGACGCTAAGCGATAATACTGGGGCCATCCTTCGGTAAGGACCGCCGATCATCAGACCTACCTGAACCGGTTGAACGATCTCTTTCACGAATGGAGATCGACCTTCAAGAGGGGTGAGACAGACCCGGCCGTACGGAGACTTTCCATGCTGCCTACACCGACCTGGCAGCCTCCGTGGGCGACTCCATTCCGACCTTTGAGGCGATGAAGTCACGCTTCAGGCAAGCATTCAATGGCACCGAAACAAAGGAAGGAAACCGACGTGTAGGCGGACCTCCGGTGATCATCGACTGGGGTCAACGCTACGGTTGGATTCTTGTTGGTGGCCAAGCCATGGACCGTGGTTTCACGGTCGAAGGACTAGGCTTAGCTACGCCGATTGATCCGGTGCGTTGACCCTCTCGGCCAGCGCCGATATCGTGATCGAACAATATCGCCTCACTTCCGCTTGTGGCACTTTTCGGACATGGGTGGTCACGCTGACGACGTCTGTTCCTGAGGGTAAAGCGGACGGCCCAGTTGCGCGCCCGGACTTCCGAATTTGACCGATGCTGTCGAAAAAGTCTTTTGGGGGTAACAAACGAAATTTTATAAAGCTGCTGATGCGTTTCGTGCGCAGCGACGAGGGGGACCGCATCGCTTCTCAGAAAAAACGACCACGGACCTTCGTATCGACGCTAAAGAGCATCGCAGCGGCGGAGCAGTCCAAAAATCAACATTTGCGAGATTTTTGGCGTCGTTCAATTTTCGACTTTTTCGACAGTATCGACCCGGAACGGAAGTGGCGCGCCCACGTCACGAGTGCCGGTACCGAGCTGCTTGGGTGATGGGCCTTTCTTCCCGGTTGGTTCCGCGGGTATCATCACGAGGCCATACCGAACGCTGCGCTCGAAGGATTGCCGTTCGACGAACCGGTCGTAGAACTTGAACCGGATCCAGAGTTGCTGCTGTTCATGGCCTCGAACACCGATATCCCATGAGGACCAATGGTCATCAGCACAGGATCACCGTCGTGTCGGATGCGTACTTCGCTGAGTTGTGCCGTGCGGGGTCAGCTAGTACCCACTATCCGAAGTAACTGAGTCATATTTGCACTATCGTGCGGCGTTGCCGCGTGATTCAAGATGGCATGATAAGCGATGCCATGAAAGTCCGGCTGCGGCCGGGAGATCGTGCGGTTCGTGAGGCGCGCTTGCGCGCCGGCAGCACCGAACAGCGGCAGCTGTTGCGGATACGGATCGTGTTGGAGGCGGCCGACGGGCACGCGACACGGGAGATCGCCCGCGATCTGGAGACGACGCCGACCACGGTCAGCTTATGGCGTATCCGTTACGCGCGCGAAGGCCTTGATGGGCTGGAGGATCGGCTGCGACCCGGCACCCCGCCGATCTACGGCGAGGCGACCGACCAGCGCATTCGCAAGGTTCTCGACCAGCCGCCACCTAAGGGTTTTGCACGCTGGAACGGGCCATTGATCGCGCGGTCGTTGGGCGACGTCGATGTGCAGTATATTTGGCGATCGCTGCGCAAGCAGAAGATCGATCTGGCCGGACGCAAAAGCTGGTGCGAGAGCAACGACCCGGATTTTGCGGCAAAGGCCGCCGATGTGGTCGGCCTCTATCTGGCGCCGCCGAAGAACGCGATTGTCCTGTGCGTCGATGAGAAACCGTCGATCCAGGCACTGGAACGGGCGCAGGGTTACCTGAAACTGCCGAACGGACGCGCCCTGACCGGGCAAAGCCACGACTACAAGCGGCATGGCACGACAACCCTGTTTGCCGCTTTTGAGGTTGCCACCGGCAAGGTCCGGGCCGCACACAAGAAACGCCGTCGCCGCAAGGAATTTCTCGACTTCATGGATGACGTCGTCGCCGCCTATCCAAAGGCACGGCTCAAGGTCATCCTCGACAATCTGAATACGCACCAGAAAAACGACGAATGGCTGAAACGCCACCCGCTTGTAACTTTCCACTTTACGCCGACACGCGCCTCGTGGCTCAATCAGGTCGAGGGCTGGTTTTCCATTTTGCAGGGCCAGTCGCTGACCGGCGCATCGTTCACCTCCGTCGAGCAACTCAAGCAGCACATTAATGCTTTTATCAAAGCCTACAACAAAGACGCGGAGCCGTTCGTCTGGACAAAATCCAAAGTCCACCAGCGCCGCGTCAAGGGACGCCGTCTTAGTGACTTATGATTCCGGGTACTAGATTAGAGGGTCGACCTAGCCGGATTATCTAATCGTAAAATTTCTCGCCACTGCCAACGCGCCCCGCTCGTCGGTTTCCAGGGCGATCTTCTGGGCCAGCATGACGTCACCCGCGACGAGATGATCGTTAGGTACGAAGCACCAGCCCACTCGCGGCCGGCCAGCGTTGTCCAGCTCATAGACGTTCATTCCCATGCCATGGCTTATTCGGAATCGTTTTCCGGTGTGGCAGCCTGTGACCTCGAAACAGTTGAGCGCGTCGTACTGCGCCAGTTGCTCGGGTGACAGCCATTCCTTCAAGAGCTTACGACCGCGCAGCTCGATTGTACTTGGGCGCTGATACCAATCACGAAATTCCCGCGCCCAGCGCGGACAGGCCGCGAAGAGCCGCCCGATCTGATCGTTGGCGATGCGCAGCAGCTTCACCAACACGAACCGAGTTCTAGCCGCCGACTAGCCGCGGAAAAAACAGTGTCTGTTCTGCGGTCGGATCAAACGTGCGCGTCACGACCGGCTCTCCATCTGCGGTGCGGGTTGCCGCCGTGAAGCCAGCGCCCGTTAGTGCCTTAAAGCGGCGCTCAGCCTTCAGCAGCGCCCTCGCGTCCTTCGCATCGAAGTAGTGCCGGCTATCGCCGTTTTGGTCCATGACTATTTGGATTGCCATCGCTGCGCTCCTGGGATTGGCCGCCAGATCAAAGCGATGTTGCTAATGCCACATGTTGGGAAAAGTTCCGCGCGGAGCAAACGGTTGCCTAAGCAGGCGGCGCAATCTAACGGCCCTGAAATAGGCTGGCCTCACGTTACCGCCGACACCCCTCGCCCGCGCCGACGAGGTGATCGAATAGCGTTGCCATTTGCTGCAGCGCATGAGTTTCATGTTGGCACCGAACGGACATGCCGACCCTATTGAGCGATGTCCGTTGTTGGGGCCAAAGCGGAAAACATCTGCTCGCAGCGAGTATTTCGCCTTTTGACCCAAACCGGCCATTCAACAGGCGCTAACCTAGACAGACTGTCTCGCCTGGGGGATCATGCAGCGGCTGGCGAACTAGGGTGCCGCATGGACGTCGGAGGTTGGCTGCGGAAGCTTGGCCTTGAACAATATGAGGCGGCCTTCCGCGAGAATAGGATCGACGACACCGTCCTGCCGAGTTTGACGGCGGAGGACTTGAAGGATCTTGGTGTCGGATTTGTCGGAGATCGCCGTAAGCTGCTCGACGCCATCGCCGCCGTGCGCGCTGAAGCGAGCGCACCAACGCCGCTATCCGACGCGCCTCTGGCAACCGACAAAGCCGCCCAGGACACCGCCGAGCGCCGCCAAGTCACGGTCATGTTCAGCGACCTTGTCGGTTCGACGGCGCTCTCGGCCCGGTTGGACCCCGAGGACATGCGCGAGGTCATTTCGGCCTATCAGAAATGCGTTGCTGAGACCGTGCGCCGGTGCGGTGGGTTCGTGGCGAAATACATGGGCGACGGCGTGCTCATCTATTTCGGGTATCCCAAAGCGCATGAGGACGACGCCGAGCGGGCGGTGCGAGCAGGGCTGCAGTTGATCGCGGCGGTCACAGCGCTCAATCCGCCAGTTCCACTGCAAACCCGCGTTGGTATCGCCACTGGACTGGTCGTCGTCGGCGACCTGATCGGATCGGGAGAGGCGCAGGAGCACGGCATCGTCGGTGAGACCCCGAACCTCGCGGCGCGCCTGCAAGGGATCGCCGAGCCGAACAACGTGGTCATCGCCGAAGGAACCCGGAGACTTCTTGGCAATCTGTTTGAGTTCGAGGACCTCGGGGCGAAAGACCTAAAGGGCGTCGCCGGGCCGGTACCAGCCTGGGCGGCGTTGCGGGCTGGTTCGGCGGAAGGCCGCTTCGAGGCGCTGCACACGGCCGGTCTGACCGCGCTGGTCGGACGGGAAGAAGAACTCGAATTGCTGCTGCGGCGCTGGTCGAGGGCAAAGAGGGATGAAGGCCAGGTGGTGCTGGTCTCCGGCGAGGCAGGTATCGGGAAGTCGCGGCTCACGGCCGCGCTTCTGGAACGCCTATCCGGCGAAGCGCACACGCGCTTGCGCTATTTCTGTTCGCCGCAGCACACGGACAGTGCATTCTATCCGATCATTGGCCAGATGGAGCGCGCCGCCGGACTGGCGCACGACGACAGACCGCAAGCGAAGCTCGACAAGCTTGATGCGGTGCTCGCACAGACCTCGACCTCGACGGAGGATGCCGCACTCTTCGCCGAGATGCTGTCGCTCCCGAACGATGGGCGCTATCCCGCGCTCGAACTCGGCCCCAGAGCAGCGCAGGCAAAGAACGCTGGAAGCGCTGACGTCGCAACTCGCGGGATTGGCGCGCCAGCAACCGGTGCTGATGATCTTCGAGGATGCGCATTGGGTCGATCCGACGAGCCTGGAAGTGCTCGGTCGGACCGTGCACCGGATTAAAACTCTTCCGGCGCTGCTCATCGTAACTTCCCGCCCCGAGTTCAACGCGCCCTGGGTGGGACAGTCGCATGTGACGAGCCTGACGCTCAACCGGCTTGGGGAACATGAAGCGGCCGCCATCATCGCGCGGCTGGTCGGGAACAAGGAGCTGCCGGCGGATGTGATGGCGGAGATCGTCGAGCGCACCGACGGCATTCCCCTGTTCGTAGAGGAGATGACGAAGGCGGTGCTGGAGGCGGAGAGCGAGGGCGCGGCCCGGCGCACGGTTGCGGCGGTTCCGTCTTCGGCCCTGGCGGTGCCGGCAAGCTTGCATGCCTCGCTGATGGCGCGGCTCGACCGCCTTGGCTCAGCGAAGGAGATGGCGCAGATCGGATCGGCGATCGGGCGGGAGTTCTCGCATGCCCTGCTGGCGTCGGTGGCGAGCAAGTCCGAGGCGGAGTTGGGCTCGGCGCTCGATCGTCTCATTCAGGCAGGCTTGCTGTCCCGGCAGGGCATGCCGCCGCAGGCGAGCTACCTGTTCAAGCATGCCCTGGTGCAGGATGCGGCCTATGGCACGATGCTGCGCGAGCCGAGACGCGCGCTTCACGCCCGGATCGCGGAGACCCTCGAAAGCCGATTCGCCGAAACTGCCGAGAGCCAGCCCGAGATCCTGGCGCGTCACTGCACCGAGGCCGGGCTGATCGAGAAGGCCGCGGGCCTATGGGGCAAGGCGGGTCAGCGGTCACTGGCGCTCTCGGCGCTGGCCGAAGCCGCGGCCCATCTCACCCGCGCCCTCGAGCAGATCGCGACCTTGCCCGGCACGCCGGCGCTGCGTCGCGAGCAAATCAAGCTCCAGGTCGCCCTCATCACCCCACTCCTCCATGTCAAAGGCTACGCTGCCGCCGAAACCAAGGCGGCTGCGGAGCAGGCTCGTTTGCTTATCGAGCAAGCCGAGGCGCTGGGAGAGCATCCCGAAGACCCGTTGCTGTTGTTTTCGGTCCTCTACGCCTTCTGGGTCGCGAATTTTGTGGCCTTCAACGGCAATGTCTGTCGTGGTCTCGCGGCGCAGTTCCTGGCGCTCGCGGAGAAGCAAAGGGCGACAGCCCCAATTATGGTTGGGCATCGTCTCATGGGACTTTCGCTATTGCTTACAGGGGACATCGCGGGGGGCCGGGGACACTTGGATCAGGCGATCGCGCTTTACGATCCAGCCGAGCATCGTCCGCTGGCGACGCGATTTGGCCAAGACGTTGGGGTGGCAGCCTTAATCTTTCGGTCGTGGGCTCTGTGGTTGCTTGGCTATCCCGACGCCGCGCTCAGACAGGCTGAAGACGCGCTCAAGATGGCGCGAGAGATCGGCCAAGCCGCCACGCTTGCAAATATTTGACCCCTCGTATTGCCTCATCTGCGAATGCTACTCTGATGGAGCCGTCGCGCGGATTCGTGTTAACAACCCGCCTTCATCAATAGGAGCGATCGACGTGAAGAAAGCTAAAGTAGCTAGGAAGACCGGCAAGCGCCGCGAATGGACGAAAGCCGATCTAAAAGAACTCAAGGATCATTCAAAGGCGCGGACGCCTGTAGTCAAAATAGCAAAGCTTACCAAGCGCACGGTCGGAGCACTACGGCAGAAAGCATTGCATATGGGGATAGGACTAGGCCATCGCCGATAGTGGCTGATGCAGCGCGCGGCATGCGGAGAAGAGAACAAGCCGCCCGGCGTGCAGGGACTGTCCCGCCAAAAACCGCCCCCACCGTTTGCAAGCGGAAGCCGAGCCTCTAGTTTCGATTGAGACGACTGCGACATGAATGACCTTTGTTGGTCCACAACTGCTGCGAAACGATCCATAAATGGAAAGGCGATGGAAGCGGGTGATCTCTCTAGCAGAAGCTGTTTTGGGTCTGCCGTGGCAGTTGGCTGCGAAGCAAGTCCAACGTGCGTTGGTCAGGCGTGCAGATCCTCGCTGTTTGAAGCAATGGGGGGATTGTGAATGAAAAGAGCATCCTTGACCCACCCCCTGCAAATCGCAGTCGTAACTGCTGGCTGCTCCCCAATTGCGGACCTTGTCGAGATCGAGGGCGAGATCGCGATCCCACTCCCCGCTCATCGCGAACCGATCATATTTCCTCGGGCAGAAAGTGATCCCGACTCGGCATGAATCCGACGAAGGCGATCGAAAATGTGCGCGCGGACCGGGAGCGATCGAGACCAGTGATCAAGAAAGATTTGTCAGAGGTGTTGGCACGGCGAGTAAATGATCGCCAGGAGTGATCAATGGACTGGTTTGAAAAACTTACCGGATTTCGCGAAACGGACTACGACGGCTCCCGCGTCAACCTCAAGGTCGAAGGCGGCCGACTGCACTCCCTGATCAACGGTAAAGACTATGGGATCGGAGAGCTGGAGTTGGTACCCTTGCAAGCCCTGCGGGAAAGGGCGAAGTCCGCTGGCGGACTGCCTGGACGGCTGAAGGTAAGCGTGGTTACCGGTGACGTCCGACAAATGCACCAGTTGCCCGAGAACGCCGATGCGCTGTTCCAGGTGGCGTCCCAGTTCAACTTATTGGAGATGGTGTCGCCTACAGTAACACCAGAACACGGCGTCACTCGTTACCAACACGACCGCACTCAAGGCCCGGCGTGCGCGATCGCCGCCGGTGCGGCTACAATCTACCGCAATTACTTCGTCCCCCTAGGCGACGGCAAGGGCCAGACGACAGAACGCCAGCTCGACGGATTGGCCGACCTCGGCGAGAGTTTAGGGACCGCTTTGAATCAGCCGGTCAAGAACCTATGGGACATGCAAAATGGCTACGCGCTATGCACCCGTGCCGGGCTCAACGGCATTGCGAAACATCTTAGCGCGCTGCAACCGGAGCAACTCGATATCCTTCGCGGCAAGCTGTGCATCGGGATACACCGCGACGTGGAAGTCACCGACGCCACAGGCGAGCGTCGACCTCGGGTCTCGCAAGCCTTCTGCTCGGCGCTCCCGGTAGCCTATACCCGCGTGCCGCCGTCGCACTGGGAAGCTTTTGCTTCGTTGGTTCTACAAGCCGCGTACGAAGCCACGATGCTGGCCGCTTTGCTAAACGCACAACGCGGCGCGTCGAACGTCGTTCTGCTCACCCAACTCGGCGGAGGCGCCTTCGGCAATCATGACGACTGGATTCTCGCAGCCATGCAGCGATGTCTAGGGATGATGTCGGGGTTCGATCTTGATGTGAGGCTTGTGTGCTATGGAACGCCGTCACGGGCTATCGTCCAGATTGCAGAGCGTTTTGGAGCGTCGCATGTCAACGATCTTAGGTAGACTACGCTGTTGACGAGGACGCTGGCCTTCGGCCGCGAGCCAGACCGGCGTCTCCTTGCCGTTGATGGTGTCGTACTCGGAAGCGACGTAAAAGGTACAAGGCACCGATTGACCGGCTCAAGCCGTCGGCGCCAATGGGTGCTGCTCACGTTGCGGATGTTGGCGGTCCCGCTGTCGGGCTCCATGCGGAACAATTCCTTGAAGTCGACCGGCTTGCCCTTGGCCTCAGTTGGCGACCCCCGACCCTGAGCTTGTCGCGGGTGCGGGAGTAGCCTGTCTCGAGGAATGAGCCGTTGCGCGGGGGCAAAAGGTAGTTTGTGATCCGGCAGTCCTTTATTGTCGATCAGATCAGTTGTTACAAACTGCTCACTAAAGCAGGTGCCCTTGTGGTGAACGAAAATTCCAAAGATAACGGTCCGGGATTCGTCTTTCAGGGACAACACGTCTATGAACAATGGAAAGCGTCTACATCAAAATCCTTGATACTTGCTTTGCGACCAGGTGAGCCGACTCTCGGCAGTTTGTCTCCTGTTGATCAGCGCTGGCTTGAGACCGCAATGACACATTTGATCCAAATCGATAAAAGTCGCAGGGCCGACAATGTATTCGGGAGCGCTTATTGCATCTTCGAAGTTGGTCCTGCCTATTTCCAATGCCTTGCGCCTCCTTTCGGCATGTATCTGCGGTGCGAAGCTGCTTCCGAGAAATTTGTCCATGAACTCGCGGCGATCCTCACGCCGGTAAAGAAAAATCAGCTGGTGCAGGAGTTTGGCTTCACAGCTCCGGGCTATTCCAAGAATTTCTCGCAAAAGATAGAGATCAAGGGGAAGGAAGATCTCGCTTACGTCGCTCGGATGGCGTTCCGGGTGCTGAGAGATGTATATGGTGTGAAGGATTTCGGCGCGACGCAATTCAAGCTGACGCTTCCAAAGCCTGCACCGCCAATTCCAGAGTTAGCTTCGCTGCCAATTGAAGTGTTGGCAGAGCCGTCGGCGGAAAAACCTTACCGTGTATTCGTCGACGATAACTTTCACTACATGAGGGACAAGAGCGGGGAGTACGAAACGCTCGAAGAGGCTGTGAACGAATGCAAGAGCATTGTGGACGAGTTCCTCGAGCGTGAACGAAAGCTCGGAATGTCGTCGAATGAGCTTTACGATCAATACTGTATGTTTGGCGAAGACCCATTTATTCGCGGTCCGGGATCCGATTTCTCGGCACGGGATTACGCGAGGCAGCGCTGTGACGAGCTCTGTCGCAACCAGAATGACAATAATTCATGATCGCAGGTAACTACGACCTCATTGGCGATATCCATGGGCATGCGGAGGTGCTAAGCAGCCTGCTGCGAAAAATGGACTATCGCGATGACGATGGCGTCTTTCGTCACGCAGATCGTAGGGTGATTTTTGTCGGCGATTTCGTCGATCGCGGACCGGAGCAGCGCGAGGTGCTTCATATTGCGAAAAGCATGTGTGACGTCGGTGCAGCGGTCGCGGTCATGGGCAACCATGAATTTAACGCATTGGGCTGGGCCGAGCCGGACGGGAATGGTGGGTTTTTGAGGCCGCACAGCCAGAACAACAAAGAGCAACATGAAGAATTCCTGCGCCAGATTGGCGAGGGTTCGGTAGCTCACACGGAAGCGCTTGAATGGTTTCAGACGCTGCCAGTCTGGTTGGATCTGCCCGGGCTTCGTGTCGTGCACGCTTGCTGGCATGCTCCGGCCCAGCAGATGCTCCAGCCATTTCTTGACCAGTCGCAGAGGTTCACAAAGGTTGGTTTACGCGAAGCCAGCCGCAGGGGTTCCGAAGCCTATGATGCCGCCGAGGTTCTTCTCAAAGGCCCTGAAGCGCTTCTTCCAGACGGGTGCTCGTTCAGGGATAAGCAGGGTCACACTCGCCATGAGGTTCGGCTGCGCTGGTGGGATCCCGATGCAACGACCCTTCGCAAGGCAGCGCTTGGCATGGACGGGATGGAAGCAAGTCTGCCAGACCTTCCAGTGACAACAAACTACCACTACGCAGAGCAAATACCGGTCTTCTTTGGCCACTATTGGTTACAGGGAGCGCCGGTTATTTCTAACGACTACGCAGCTTGTCTCGACTTCAGCGTCGCTAAAAAGGGATTTTTGACTGCCTATCGATGGTCTGGAGAAAGCGCTCTCTTTCCAGATAACATCGTCTACGTCAGTGCGTAGCCATAGCGGCGGGCGGAATCGCCTTGCGACCCGACGCAGGGTTCAGGGGCAACATTGATCTCGTTGGGTTATTGGCGAGAGAAAGCGTTCGAAATGATTGGATGGGCGAAGTCGAACTTTGGAGACCATCGAGACGGTTTTGACACCCTTCATACGGGACTGACCGTCGAATTGATCTCGACACCGCGTCACGATCTGAAGCTTTGCTGCGCTGATGATCGAATTGCAGATGTGATCGAGAGCAATATCGAATAATTCGATTATCTTCCTGTCGTTCGATTGGAAGACGACCAAAAGATCGCCGGTCTGTTTTTTACAAAAGGCTTCCCGGCTGGCGCGCCGCTAGTCGGAACCGTCGCTGAAAATTTCACCGCGCTCTCGGAAGAGACCATTATAGGCGCCGACTCGAGTATCTTGGATTTCATTAGGGATGTAGATCAGAGACCTTGCCGGCTCGTGGTTTCTGGGGCCCACATCGTCGGGCTCGTCAGCCTCTCGGATCTGCAGAGATTGCCCGTTCGCGCAGTTCTATTCGCTCTGATTACCGGTTTCGAGATCACTATGATGAGCGCAATCAGAAATTGGTTTCGACTTCCAGGCCTACGGCCGGACACTGGCCGAGTTAGGCTATCGACCTCTCAACAGCGAGGTGGACTTTCGCCGCCTGTTCGGCGTGTTCATGGCCGAGCTTGCGCCCACGCTGGTTGATCGCGTACGCCGACGGTTCGCCTGTGTGTACCGAAAACCTTATCCGAGTTGATGACGTGATGGAATTGCCAAAGCTGGTGGAATGATTGGGCTGCTCTTTTTCGTTATGGCCGTCCTGGCCTCGCCATTCAAGTCGACGGTGCGGCTTGAAGCTGAGAACGCGGTCCTTCGCCATCAGTTGATTGTCTTGGGGCGCAGGCTGCATGGTCGCGTCCGGCTCACGAACCATGATCGCTGGTTCCTCGTTCGGATGTATCGATGGTTTCCATCAATCCTGCAGGTTCTCAAAATCATCCGGCCGGAGACGCTCGTGCGCTGGCATCGGGCCGGCTTTGGGCGCTACTGGCGTTGGAAATCGCGTCGACGGGGAGGGCGGCCACAAATCGAGACGGAACTGCGCGTGCTGATCCGGCGGATGAGCGTTGAAAATCCGCTTTGGGGAGCGCCACGCATCCACGGCGAACTGCTCAAGCTCGGGATTGAGGTCGCGCAGTCGAGCGTCGCCAAGTACATGGTCAAACGACGGGCGCCGCCCAGCCAGGGATGGCGAACCTTCTTGCGTAACACCCCGGCGCGCCGCAGGCCCGTCACCATGAACCGCCGTTCCGACATCAGGAGCTTCTGCAGCCGCGTCATCAGCACCAGATCGAGCGGGACGCTCCCCGCCTTCGCGATCTCCTCGCCCCACCGTTGCGCCATCGTGAGCGACGGCGTCTCGTTTTCAATCAGGAAGGTGGACTTTGAATCCTTCAGCAGCAACCGCCGCCCGAGCCGGCGCAACCGGGCCTCTCCGGCATCGCCAGCGGCCGCGCGCAGCCGCGTGACGGCGACTTCGGCCAGATCTTCGACGAGTGGGACGTCCCTGGGCATCATCGGACAGAACGCCGGGGTCCCAGGCAGGTTGTTGACGATGCGGTGCCGCGCGACCTGGTGGCAGGACCCGTATGCCAACGCTTCGGATCGATCGCGTCGCTGACGGGACGAACGATCAACCCGGTTGAGGCCGGTACACCGATCGGAAACTACGTCGACGACCGGCTACCGGCGCCAGGCCTGGTTCTTCTATGAGTGACGACGGGTTCCACAAGCCACGAAATGTCGCACAAGGCTACTTAGCGACTGATTTTGTCTCATTGGGCAACATAAGACACCCTCCATTAACAGGGAACCTCAGGCACCAGTTACCGCCTACCGTCGACGACGCTGACCGCCGAGCGACCGTGCGTGTTCCGATCAACTCTTGTTTTTCGGCAAGTTGCCGCGTATATCTACGGCATATTGCCGGGTCCTTTAGGGAGACTTCGATGACGATAGCGATTGTCCAAGAGGTGGCGCGCAAGCTTGGCGGCCAACCGGTGCTTGGAAGCGTCGTGCGGTCCCAGGCCGATCTCGCACTCGCGGTTCGCAACCGACTGCCGCTTGCCGCGCTCAAGGGACTGACCCGAGCTGGCCTCAGCGAACAGGAAATCGAGAAATACGTCATCCCCCAACGCACCCGCCGCCATCGCGCCGATAAAAATCAGCCCCTGACGGTTGAGGAATCCGATCGCGCGGTGCGCCTCCTGCGCGTTCAGACCCTTGCCGAAGATAGCTTTGCCGACAAGGAAAAAGCCAACCGGTGGCTGCGCCGGGCGTTGAATGAACTCGGGGGTGAGGCGCCACTCACGGTGGCGCAGACCGAAGCGGGCGCGCGCGTGATCGAAACTATCCTCGGCAAGATCGCCTGGGGCGCTGCCGCCTGATGCTACTCTGGCGTTTGTCCGGCCGCCAGCACGCTGCCGTCTTCGATGGTGGTTACGGCCTGTTGTTTGACGGCCGGTGGAATACTGCTGGGCACGCTGTCACGTATTGCGCGACGTCACCCTCACTTTGTCTGCTTGAGAAGCTGGTACACATCGAAGATCCAGCGTTGCTGCCTGATCTCATCATGGTTACCTATGACGTGCCGGATTTGCTTGCCATCGAGATAATCGCGCTCGCCGATCTCCCGTCCGACTGGCGGCACCAAGAAGCGCTGACACAACAGCGTGGCGATGCTTGGCATCGCGCACGCTCAACCCCACTTTTGCAGGTGCCGTCGGCGATCATGCCCTTGGCCGAGTGCCCGGATCGCAATGTGCTGATCAATCATGCGCACCCGGACGCTGCCACGATCAGGGTTGCCGCCTCGGTGCCGTTCTCGTTCGACCCCCGACTGATCTGACAGTCTCCGTGCAGTCGGCGGCTCTGCTCGCGCCCAAGGGCCGGGCCCTCGGCTTAGCCACAACGTTGTTGGGGCGCCCCTCAGGCTCGGTGATTGTTGGGCACGCCTTGCAAGGGTGGCGAACGCTCAGTGGCTTGCGGCTTTCAATCAACGTTATGAGACCTCTGCCACCAAAGAGATCTTCATTGTCACCTCCAAAGTGTGTCCGGCAACAGTTGCCTTGGGCGAGAATTTCTCGGATTCTAACCGCCCGGCGATAGCCTTCGACTCCGCGGCGCTCAAATTAGTCAATTTGGATGCATCCCGAACTGGCGGCATTGCGCGGATCGCCTCGAACCTCTCCCAGCTCACATACCCATCGTGGGTATTGGGCTTCAACGTCAACCATTCGTTCCGCCTCTTGCGGCGGATCTTCCCGCTCACGCCCTCGGCGGTGTATCCCGCCGCCACAGCCGTCTTACCATAGGCATAGGCGCCGCCGTAGACCGGGTTCTCAATGATCCGGTGGATGGTGGAGTAACTCGGTCGCCGCCAGGCCGTGTCGCCGTTGGACTGCTTCACCGGCAGATCGAGGTTGTACTCGTGGAGCCAGCAGAGCGCCTGTCGGGCACTGCCCAGTTCCTCGACTTTGTCGAACACCAGCTTGATCGCGTCCTGGACACGTCGATCCGGATCTTTCTCATAACGGTCGCCGGCCTTCACGAAGCCGACCGGCGCCGCCACAACCAACTCGCCCCGGCGCGCCTTCTCGTAGCGGGCCGAGAGCGAGCGCTGGCGCAACAGATCCAGCTCGTACTCGTTGAGGCTGCCCTTGAGCCCGAGCAGCAGGCGGTCGTCGCCGTTTCTCGGCACATAGATGGTCTCCTGATCGACCAGAACGGTATCGACCACACGGCACATCTCGATGAGTTGCTGCCAATCCCGGCTGTTGCGAGCGAAGCGTGAGACCTCGCGGGCGCAAACTGCACCAACCTTACCGAGGCAAACCTCCGCTACCATTCGCTCGAAGCCAGCGCGTTGTACGCCGCCAGCGGCTGAGCGACCGAGATCATCATCGATCACTTCAATCTCTGACCACCCAAGCGCCGTGAGCCGGTCCCGCATGGCATATTGCAACGCGCTACTCTCGCGATTGTGGAGCACCTGATGGACGGAGGATTGACGCACGTAAAGGATCGCCTTGCGCTCCAAGTGATGAGGCCTGACCTTGTCAGAGATCATGACTGACCTCCTTGGCGCGCGGCGTCGTTGTCGTCGCAGCATGATCGAGGATCAACTGTGTCATCAGGCTCATGAGGCTCGCCCGCGCTTGCGCTGGCAGCTCTGACCATGCGGGCGCGCCCATAACGCCGTTCGATAGGCCGCTCACGAACAGATCCATCTGCTGCTGTGGCCGTGGTTGTCGATTCTGTCGGTATCCGTTTCCTGGCATCGCCATCTGCCGCGACATGGCTCTCTCCCTGATTCTGGTCGTGAGAGGCTCTAGATGCGCCAGAAAGCAGGACGGCCGATGGCGTTTGATCCTTCAACGCCAGATCGAGAAGTGCGGAGAGCGCCGAAAGTGCGTCGATGCTAACAAACGGCTGAGCTACCAAAAGCTGGGGGGCCGGACATGCCGTCCGGTCGAACATCCATGCTGGCACCTCAAGCCACCGATCTGCTTGCGATCCATCCACCGTACAGCGAAAAACAACGCAGCCAGCCTTGTCGGCTGCCCCATGAACGCAAACTCGGTGACCAAACCAAGGATGATGCCGATAAAGAACCTCGCGAAGAACGGTCCTGTGGGCGTTCTCAAACCTCGTTGTACAACCGTTTCAGAACGCATCTGTCCTTGAACAAGGATGCACCGGTCTCTCGCTCGGTACAGCGCACCGGTGTCATTCGTTCACGCGCCATTCTGGGCGGACTTCATCACCACTATGGTCGGATTTAAGTTTTCGGTACAGACAAGGTCATTCGCGTCGTTTTTGACCATGGGCCGGCCGCTTCCGGTCTCCCCCGGCGGTCTCAACCGGTCGACGCAACACTTTATCTTAAAGAAGAGATGGAGTGTGGTTTGATGGGTCACAGATTTCATAGAGGGTTTACTGCGGCAGAGAAAACGGAGTTATGGGATCGCTGGAAGCGCGGAGAATCGCTGAAGGCGATTGGACGAGCTTTTGGCAAGCCGTCCTCGTCGATCTATTTTTTGGTGGCTCCCCATGGTGGGATTCGTCCTGCCGAGCGGCGTCGCTCGAGGCTGGCATTGACGCTGTCAGAGCGCGAGGTGATTTCCAGAGGCGTTACGGCACATCGATCGGCAAGATCGATCGCTAAGTTGCTTGGCCGCTCACCCTCGACGGTGAGCCGTGAAATGAACCGCAATGGCGGCTATGATCGCTACCGAGCGGTGCTTGCGGACGAGAATGCCTGGGCGCGAGCTCGTCGTCCAAAATGTTGTAAATTGGCGAACAGTCCGCGGCTACGGCGAGCAGTGGCGGGGAAGCTCAGATTGGATTGGTCGCCCGAGCAGATAGCCGGTTGGCTGAAAAGAACGCATCCTGAAGACGAGTGTAATCAGGTGTCACACGAGACGATCTACCGCAGCTTATTTGTACAAACACGTGGCGTGCTCAAGAAAGAGCTGCTTAGTCATCTTCGATCGAAGCGCTCGATGCGTCGCTCCCAGCCGGTTGATCCGAATGGCGATAGACGGGGGCATATCAAGGATATCGTCTCAATCCGTCAGCGACCGGCGGCGGTTGAAGATCGGGCGGTGCCTGGCCATTGGGAAGGCGATCTGTTGTCTGGGCCGAACAACAGCTATATCGCGACCTTGGTCGAGCGTCATACGCGTTACCTGATGTTGGCCAAGGTGGCCGGTAAGGACACCCGGACGGTAGTTACGGCGCTCATCAAGCAGGCGAAGAAGCTACCAAAGGAATTGTATAAGTCCCTGACCTGGGACCGGGGAAAGGAACTTACGGATCATCGTCGCTTTACGTTGGCGACCAAAATTGACGTATATTTTTGCGATCCGCAAAGCCCGTGGCAGCGCGGGTCGAACGAAAACACCAATGGTCTGCTGAGACAGTACTTTCCTAAGGGCACCGACTTGTCGGTACATTCGCAAGCCTATCTGAATAAAGTGGCTCGCCAGCTAAACGAACGGCCACGTGAGACCTTGCAATTTGAAACCCCAGCAGAGAGATTTAGCGCCTGTGTTGCGTCGACCGGTTGAGCCGGCACCCGATTAACGGACATCTTCAGAACCGGTCGGCAGGTCTCAAGCGTGCCAAAGGCGACACGGTAAGAATTCTCAGGCGTGCGCGAGGAACGGCACAACGACCAGCGCGACTTGATCGGCGAACTCCTCATGCAGAGAGAGCTTGCCCCGCGGAATACAGACGCTTTGCATACCGTCGATCGTCGCGAGTGCTTCCATTTCGGCACGCGATCGTGGCGGCGTCTGATCTCCATACACCATTAGCATCGGGATCGCCGCCTGTCGCGCCAGAGCCAGAAACTGTTGGCGCGTTTCGATCGGATCGAGCTGCCCGGTCACAAACCGGATTGACGCAAACCGAGATCCAGGAGCGCGAGTGACCGCCAGTTTTTCGCGCTGCCGTTCATCGCGCAGCCACGCCGGGTCCGCGTAGACGTGCCCGGCGGCCATGTAGCGAACCACGAGGCGATTGACGTTCAGCCTATAGAGCAAAGGTCCGAGTACCGGCAGGTCGACCAATTTGCAAATCCGATTAAAGATTGGCCTGCGGCCGTTCATCATGGTCGGCAAGGGCCCGCGCCAGGTCGGAGCCAGCAGAACAAGCCGCCCGAAAGAGCCGGGCCGAGCGCAGGCATGAGCGAGTGCATAGGTTGCTGCATGCCCCGCTGCAATGACGGCGTGCGGGCAGCGCGCCACGGCTTCGAGGAGGAATTCCAGGAATGCCGCATAGGCGGCAGGGTTCCAGTCAACCGCAGAGCGCGCCTGGTCGCCAAAGCCCGGCCAGTCGACAGAAACTGTACGGTAATGCGAGCTTAAGCGCTCCTGCAGCGGCCACATTTCGCGCCGGGTCGAGATAGAGCTCAATGCCGGCAGTAGAAGTACCGTCGGCCCTTTCCCACTTGTGTCGAAGCCGAGATCAATGGCGTTGCCGTGCCACGTCCACGTAAGCTGTGCTGACTGCATGTGAGAAACACGGCTCCCAACACATGGAAGGCATTGACGGACCCGTAAATGCTACTCCGTTGATATACTGCGTCAACTCATCTGCAGATGTCAGATTGCGGTCGCGCGCAGTCAAATGCGTGTGAGTTGATGATGTGACAGGCCGTACACTTTGTTTGATTCTATCGATGGCGTCAGTTTGATTCTATCGATGGCGTCAGCATGAGTGCTTTACGCCCACCCGTCTGCACATCCTCACGCGACGTTCAATGGAAAACGCCGCCGGAGTGAGCCAGCTGGGTGGCCGATTTTTTGTCTTAAGAGCTTAGCCCACACTTGTTGACGCGTAAGTGGGAAGCCGTAACCGGTCAGTTCGCGCGGGATGTCTCCTGTGGGTCAATCGAGTTGTTTTGACCGTGGTTCGGCCACTTCCGGTCTACCCCTAACAACGGACATCACCAGACCGGCCGATCTGGTCCGTTTCGTGCCAATAACGGACTGACGGCTTTCGTAATCGCCAGAAACACGACATTGATCGAGTAAGTCGCGTGGACCAGCGCCGTGTGCCGATAGATCAATCGGCCGTGGGGCCGATCGCCTCGCCGAGACTATCGCGTCGTCACATCGGCGGCTTCACACCCTCCGCGCCGATCACGACCGCGGCGGCTTCCGAGCCGTCCTTCTTCATAATGACGAAGACCTTGCGCCCAACGGCCAGTTGATCGGCCGGCGCTTTGTCAAAGGCGACGACCGTCGCGCTCGTCGGGATGGTGATCGTCTGTTCTCCGCCTTTGTAGTTAAGCATGAGCACCCGGTCCGTTCCGACCTCCTCGACCTTTGAGATATTGGCGTTGGTCATCATGTTCGGCTTGGATTCAAGATCCCAGGGATAGTGCCCCTCGGCCAGACCGCGCAGCGATTCATCAAATACATGAACTTCGCGTGCGACGCGCTTGCCGTCCTGCTCGACAGACGTAATGCCGACGAACTTGCCGGCCTGGATGGCGCTCATGTCAGCCGTGGTAACCAGGAAAAGGTCTGCGTCGTTGGCGAGTTTGATCGATTCCGTTCCGCCCTTGGCGGTCTGGACGTTGATCGTTCCGTCCTTCGCGGCGGTCAGCGTGCCGCGGATATGCGCCTGCGCGAAGGCTGGCGCGGAAAGCAGTACACCAACAAGAACCGTTGCGGCTGTAATCGCTACCCAAAGAGCTCGAGACATGAGCATCTGATTTCACTCCCTTTGGCGCTCGGCAGGCAAGGTATGCCCACTCCAACGATTAGAATGCGGGCAATTGTGGCGACCTAATCTGGTCACTTTGAAGACGGCTAGATCGAAGGAACTTTGGAGGTCGCTGATGTCCGAGAAGGGGCATTTTCGGAAGTCGGGCCGCTAGGTAGGCACCGGCGCACCCCCGACTGCCACGAAACGAAGTGACGCAGGCGCACGACCGCCCCCAAGGGGAGCGCGGCGACGTCGGTCGATCGCGAATGCTTCCGTGACCTGATTTGCGATCCATTCCGCGGTCGGATGCGCTGTGACGCCAAACGACAGAATATGTCGCCGGCCGTGCCCCATGATCAGCAATCCATAGAGCAGGCGAAACGAGATTGTCGGCACGACGAACATATCCATTATCGCAGCGATCCCGTCAGCGTGGTTGCGGAGGAACGTCCTCCAGCCTTGGGACGGCGGGTCTCGTCGCCTGACCAAGTACTTGGTCACGCTCGTGTGTCCGATATTGACGCCGAGCTTGCGGAGTTCTCCATGGATCCGCGGCGCTCCCCACAGCGGATTGGCATGATCAGCAATCCATAGAGCAGGCGAAACGAGATTGTCGGCACGACGAACATATCCATTATCGCAGCGATCCCGTCAGCGTGGTTGCGGAGGAAGGTCCTCCAGCCTTGGGACGGCGGGTCTCGTCGCCTGACCAAGTACTTGGTCACGCTCGTCTGTCCGATATTGACGCCGAGCTTGCGGAGTTCTCCATGGATCCGCGGCGCTCCCCACGGCGGATTGGCAATGCTCATCTCGCGGATAAGCTTGCGTATCTCCAACGGAACCGTTGGCCCGCCACCCCGCGCTCTCGATTTCCGGCGCCAATATAATCGGAAGCCAGCGCGATGCCATTTGACTACGGTCGCCGGCTTAACAATCGCCAGCGCATCCCGAACGCCAGGGAGAAGCCGATAGAGGCAGACAAAAATCAATCGGTCGATGGAGCTGAAGGTTTGTTTCTTAGGTGCGGTTCGCCGCAGAACGTTTATCTGCTGCCGCAACATCCAAAATTTCTGCCTCAAGCGCTGCCCGCGACCGAAGCAGATCGACGACCATCCAAACCATGAGCCTGACAAGATCTCTCATCCCGCAACAGCATCGCCCGATTGTCAATCAACTGCTAGTCAGATTGAGTTTGCGACAGGGACAGCGGTCGCGCGGTCCCCGCGCGCGCGGCCCTCCCCAAAGGACCCGGACGACCGACGACCGTTGCGGAGGGTCACGCCGTCACATTGCGAGCCGTCGCGCGCATCACGTCAACCACGTTGCCAGCGTTCGATGACGGACGGCACCGCGCACCAGGAGCGCCGCCGCGTCACGATCGCGCAGCATCACGGCGCGGACAGGCGACCGATAGCGGACGGCATCACGTCATCGCGTCATCACCACGTCCAGCGCGACTGCGTCACGACGGCGGCAGGCGAGATGGCGATGGGCCTTGCTCTATCCGGAGTCGGAAAGGGGCGGGCGGGGCAACAAAGGAAAGGCAGCAGAAACTGCCGAGTTTACTGGCGGATCCGCTTGATATTGGCCTGCCATAATCTGCCCTGGTTCCAACGCTACGCGTCCTGACTGGATCGGTCTAGCCGAATGGGGCCCTTACTGCGACGCATTGCACGCACCTGCATCCTTTTGATGGCCGCGGTGATTCTCGCCATTGGATTGGCGGGCAGCTGGTGTGCTTTCGCGCAATCGCCCAAAGCGGCGCCGGCCGCGGAAAAGCCTGCCGCGAGCGGCACGCCTGCTGCGGAGAACCTCACGCGCGCGGCGGAAGCGGCCAATCCTGCGATCAACACCAAAGACATCGTCAACCGCCTCAATCAGGAACTCGGCATCGATCTACAGGCGACTATTGCCGGCTGGCAGCACGCGCTGGACCAGGTGGAAAGCGATCTCGGCCGCGAGGGCTTACGCTATTCAGACCTCAATCAGTATCGCGACGAACTGCTGCGCGTACGTTCGCAGGCGGCGGATGTCGCGGATCGGTTGCAGCCGCGACTCGATGCCGGCAAGGCGCAGATGAAACTGCTCGGTCCCGCGCCCGCGGCTGGCCAGTCGCAGGAACCGGAACAGGCCGCGATCGCGCGTGCCGAACTGAACTATCACTTCGGATTGTTGTTGGCCGGACAGGCGGCGGTGAATTCGGCCAACCTGCGCATCGATAATCTGCTCAATACGGTTCAAGAGGTCCGCCGCAAGAAGTTTGCATCAGCTCTGCTGCAACCCATTCCCGGCGTCTACTCCTATCAAACCTGGGCCAAGGTACCGCAAGATGTGCCGGCGGCGGTCGGCAAGGCCCATGACCTCGTCGCCAATTGGTGGAACGCGCTTCTCGATCCTGAGAACCTGGAGCACCTCGTCATCGGCGCGTTGTTGGGCGTTCTGGCGCTGAGCTTATTGAGCGCAAGGCTGGTGCGCCGTTTGCATCGCCGACAAGACACCGCAGAACCGCCATTCTGGCAACGCGTATCGGTCGCCGCGGTCGTGCTGGTGTTGCGAGCGCTTCCAGTCGTCGGTCCAGTGGTTTTTCTTTACGCTATGGTCTCGAGCATCGAGGCGCTTCCGGTGCGGGTCGACTGGTTGTTCTATCTCACAGCGCAATCGATCGTGATCGTTTTCACGGTCGGTGCGCTGGCGAGCGTCGTATTTGCGCCTGGCGCGGCGCGATGGCGACTTGTCCCCATCTCCGATGCGGCGGCCGCGCGCCTTTGCGGCCTCGTCATCCTGCTCGCGCTTGTCTACAGCCTCACCACGCTGCTTTATGTGATCACGCAGCTCGTTCAGGCGCCGTTTGCGCTGACTATTGCCGTGGCTCTGCCATCAAGTCTGTTGTTGGCCGGCCTTGTGGTGGCGCTGCTGCGAACGCCGATCGAGCGCGGCAGCGATACCGCGCCGCCGAAGCTGCTCAAACCGATCCGCATCGCGGTCTGGGCCATCGTCGGCGCCATCGTCGTCTGCGCCTTGACGGGCTATCTGGCGCTGGCGCGCTTTCTGGCACAGCAATTGGTCGTGACAGGCTCGATTCTCGCCGTCGTCTACTTGCTGCTGCTGTGGGTTGACGGTTTCACGCAAGGCCTGAGCGACGATGGCACCGTTGTCGGCGCCTGGCTGCGGAAGACGGACCGACTGGAGCCGGCACGGCGCGAGCATTTGGCCCTGCCGATCAATTTGTCGCTGAAATTCGCGGTGCTGATCCTTGCTGTGCCGCTCATCATGCTGCAGTGGGGCTACGCCTGGCCGGATATTCGCGAATGGTATTGGCAGCTGTTCTTCGGGCTCCACATCGGCAATACCGAAGTGACGTTCGGCGCGCTGTTCGCCTCGATCATCGTGTTCGGCGTCGGTTACGCGGCGGCGCGCCTGTTCCAGGGCTGGCTCGATGCCCAGGTGCTGCAGCCGGCGGGAATTTCGGGCGGCGTGCGCAACTCAATCCGCACCGGCGTCGGCTATGTGGGGATTCTGATTGCGGCGCTCGTCGCCGTCTCCTATGCGGGCTTCAATCTCTCGAGCATTGCCATCGTCGCCGGCGCGTTATCCGTCGGCATCGGCTTCGGCCTGCAGAATTTGGTCAATAATTTCGTCTCTGGTCTCATTCTTTTGGTGGAACGGCCGATCAGGGTCGGCGATCTTGTCGTTGTCGGCGGCGAGGAAGGCTATGTGCGCAAGATCAGCGTGCGTTCCACCGAGATCGAAACCTTCGACCGCGCCAATGTTCTCGTCCCGAACTCCTACTTCATCGCCGAAAAGGTGAAGAACTGGACCTTCCGCAACAGCGTTCGCCGCGTGGCGCTTCCGATCGGTGTGGCCTATGGCAGCGATCCGCACCAGGTTCGCGCCGCGCTCCTGAAAGTAGCGAAGGAAAATCCCGACGTCCTAACAACGCCGGAGCCGTTCGTGATGCTGGACGAATTCGCCGCCACGAGCCTCAACTTCACGCTCTCTGCTTATGTCGGCGACATCACCAAGGCCGGAGGGGTACGGACCGAGCTGGCAATGGCGATCCTGGGCGCCTTCAAGGAGGCCGGTATCGTCATTCCGTTTGGTCAACCGGACGCCACGCAACTAAAGCTAGATTGGCTGCGTGACATGATCGCCGAATTCGCAGCACGTCCGGCCGAGCGGCACGCGGGGAATGGCAGCCGCGCGTCCGCCAACAATGGCAAGGCACCCGCGGCTTCCAACTGAGAGTCCCTAACAAGGTGACCTTTTAAGCCCGCGCCCGCTCCTGTGTGTGCCGAAAATTAGATTCTGCAATATTGATGGTGAAGGCCGCCAAGGACAGGTCATGAGACGACGGCGCCGAGGCGCTCAATCGCGCGCTGGAGAGGGGCGTCCTTGTTCAGAGATCGATGGGTCCTCGACACATTATAATAGGCGGCATATCCGCGTAGGATCCGGCGCAGGTGCGCTTCGCCAAACACGATCATGTGGTCGAGACATTCGCGGCGGATCGAGCCGGTGAGTCTCTCAACGTAAGCATTTTGCCAGGGCGATCGGGGTGTGATCGGATGGTCCCGAATGCCCATTGCACGGATACGCTGCAAGAAGACTGGACCATACGAGGTGTCTCGATCCCGAATAAGATCCCGCGGCGCGTGGTCCCACGGGAATTCTCACAGATACAGGACTGCCTCAGTCGAGTTCGCCACAAGCACTGATAGCGCGTGCACCATCGAACTAATTGAGGCTTCGTGTAGAGCTTTGGCGGCGCCGATGGGACAGCACTGGAGTTGCTGGATGCTTTTTCGTCGAAAAGACCCCCTCGGTTTTTTGAGGGGCTGTCATTGGGTGAAAAAAACTGGGCGAAATTCTGCTGCCAAATCAGAGGGATGTGAAATCGAGTCGTTCTTAAAGCCCAAATCGAGTCGCTCTTAAAGCGGAATCGAGTCGTTCTTTCGGCCTCCGCACATAGTAGGCACTGGAGGACCCCCGGCAGGACTCGAATCTGCAATCAGGCCATTATGAACGGCCGCCTCTTACCAAGTTCTCGGAACCCGCAGCAGGTTACGGCGTCACAATGTTAGTGAGCGGCTTCGCCGCTTTAACGATTATAGTTTGGCAGCTAACAGCCTCTCCTCCTGGTGTGAATAAGCGTCCAAGAGTGACCCCTCCACCGCTAGGCAGATCAATAGCTTAGCTCGCAGATCGGCGTCGGGACCCCACGCCGATTAACGCGCGATCTGCGGCGAACCGCTTTCGAGCCGGTCGAAGAAGCGTACTTGAACGTGTTCGACAGGAATTGAGCCTCGTTGCGAGCGCAATCTAGGAGAGTTTGCCGCGGCTGCATCAGTTTGGTCTTCTGCTCGTTTCCATAAGGCCCAGACCAGTCGGGATTTCCGTTGTAGCGACCATCAACGGATATCCGCGCGGTCTTTGCTTCAGCGCCGTCGTTCTTTGTCCACTGGTCCCGGCATCCCGCCGGACTATCTCTCATACCAACCGACAAGGATCGCTTCCGCGATGGCGTACTTGCGTGGCTCTCGCTCAATGTCACGGCAGGACGCGTTGGCCTTTGCCCGAAGCTGGTCCGTCGAGAGAGCAAGCAGCCGGAAGTGATAATGATGAGGCCCATGGCCATGAGGTGGACACGGGCCGCCATAGCCCACCTTCCGAAAATCGTTGACCGCCTGCCTCAATTTGGCGTTTTGCTCGGCGTCGACCGCAAGCTCCGTTACGGCCGGGGGAATATCGTAAGCCGCCCAATGATGCCATGTGCCGGCGGGCGCATCGGGGTCGTCGCAGAGCAGGACAAAACTCAGCGTTCCGGCTGGCGCGCCGGACCATTGCAGAGGTGGGGAGAGGTTTTCTCCATCGCAGGTAAACCGTCGCGGAATTGCTGCACCATCGTCGAAGGCGCTTGAAACAAGTTTCATGGCTCTCTCCATCAGGCTGCAGGAGGCATCGGCGCGGGCTTGACGTGCCCTTCCAGATCCGCCTCGGCCAGCGAGCGAGCATCGATTGCCGTACCTCGTCGCGTAGACGAACGAGCGTGATCAGAGCCGTAGTTCGATCTTGCCGGTGCGGAGTCCAAAAGTCTGCTTAAATCTGGAAGTTCATGGAGCATTGACCAAAATCAACCCGGTGTACAAAGGAGGGTTCCTTGGACAGTGAAGGTATAGTGACGCACAAGACGCGTGAAAAACCTGCTGCAGAATAGTTTGCCATGCGACCGATCTTCCATCCGAGCCTGGTCAACGGTCGCTACGGCGACCCGACGGTCTATGTGGAGACGCTGTTCAAAACGCACAGCGTACTGTTCGATCTCGGAGAAATCGCTTCACTGGCACCGCGGAAGATACGACGCGTCGACCAGATCTTCGTCTCACATGCGCATATCGATCATTTCATTGGCTTTGATCATCTGCTCCGTTTGCTTGTGGGACACGAGAAGGCAGTACACCTTTATGGCCCGGCCGGCTTTGCCGAGCGGGTGTATCACAAGCTTCAGGCCTATCGATGGAATCTGGTCGAAAGCTACAGCTCCGATCTTGTCTTCGTTGTGAGCGAGCTTGCGACGCCGAACTCCATCTCCACAACGCAATTTCGCTTGAAGAGAGCGTTTGCCGCGGAACCGTCGGCGTCGAAAACAACGTTTGACGGCGTACTCTGTGACGAACGGACCTGCCGCGTATCAGCCGCCATTCTCGAGCATCGCATGCCCTGCCTCGGCTTTGCGCTGCAGGAAGCGGCACACGTCAACATTTGGAAGAATCGCTTGTCCGAGCGCGGGCTTCCGTTCGGACCGTGGTTGCAGTCACTCAAGGAGGCGGTTGTGGAGGGACGTCCGGACGATCATTTGATACGGATCGATGGAGCGGCCGCTTCGGACGGTCGTCTCGAGCCGCTCGGCAGCCTGCGCGATCTCCTGACGGTCGCTGCCGGCCAGAAGATTGCCTATGTGACCGATGTCGTCGACACGCCGGCCAATCTCGCGGCAGCCAAGATCAACTGCTGTGTATTGGCCAACAACCATGTGCTCGATTGGGGCCGCGCCGGCCTGCTGGAGACGCTGGCGACTCTGCAGAAACTCAACGTCAAGGCGACGGGCGCAGGACGCAACTATCACGAAGCGCGTGCACCGGCAGTGCTGAACCTTGGCAAAGCGCGGCTCCTGATCTTTGCGTTTGGATTGACGTCGAGCGGTATCCCGCTCGAGTGGGCTGCGACACCCGGCGCTCCAGGCGTCAACTTGCTGCCCGACCTGTGCGAGCCGAGCGCGTTGGAGGTCGCTGACCGGGTGATGGCGCTCAGGAGTCCGGGCGATCTCATCGTCGTTTCGATCCATTGGGGATCCAATTGGGGATACCGCATTCCGGATGAGCAGAAGAGTTTTGCCCGGGCCCTCATTGACGAGGCAGGCGTGTCGATCGTTCACGGGCATTCTTCGCATCATCCGAGAGCGATCGAAATCTATCGGGACCGCCTCATTCTCTATAGCTGCGGTGATTTTCTGAACGACTATGAAGGGATCCATGGTTACGAGCGCTACCGTAACGACCTGGCCTTGATGTACTTCGCCGACCTGGATCCGACCAACGGAAGCCTCCATGCGCTCAAACTGGTTCCCCTGCAGATCAAGAACTTTCGTCTCTCCATTCCATCGTGGCGGGACATCGAATGGATCCAGCAGACACTGGATGGGAGATGTCAGCAGTTCGGAACAAGGGTCATTCTTGATTCCGAACGGCAGCTTGTAGTTATCGGGCCTAGGGCAGGGACCTAACTCCGGTCACAATATCTCCCGTGGACCGCTTTTGGCCGCGCAAAGCGGACTTTCGTCAATCTGTCCAAGTCGGCAATTACAGACGTGGCCTGATCCGGCCTCATGATGCCTTGACTTGACGCCAAGCCTGGCACGCATCAAGATAGATGATAGTCATCATGTAATGGTGGGTAGTATGAACCGTCGCGGTATGATGAAGCTGGTTTCTCTGGCCATGCTTCCGCTGATGCCGGGAGCAGCAATGGCAAGTTCGGATAGTAAGACGCCTCCGTTGAGGTACAAGGTATTTACTGTCACTCGTCCGGGCCTGAACCGCGATGTGCCGCCCGGTAAGGAGCACCTGATGTGGGTGGCCAATTCGGCGACGCTGATCTACGGAGAGCAAGACGCGGTACTCGTAGATACCTTCCTTACGGTGGAGCAGTCCAACGGTTTGGCAGACGCCGTTGTTGCGAACGGAAAGACGCTGAAAGCAATTTATGTCACCCATGCACATGGTGATCACTTTTTTGGGATAAAGGTTTTGCAGGATCGATTCCCAAACGTGAAAGCCCTGGCGACACCTGAGGTCGTCGCAAAAATGAAGCTTCAGATCACGCCGGAGAAATTGAATAGCCGATGGCGCAAACTGTTCCCAAATCAAATTCCGGACCTTATTTCCATCGCGGACCCCTTGGAAGGCAATGAGATTGATTTGGAAGGAAGTAAATTAGTCGTTGTCAAAGTCGGGCATACAGATACTGATGATACAACGTGTCTTCACGTCCCATCCATCGGATTAGTCGTTGCTGGCGATGCCGTCTATAACGGCATTCATCCATTTCTCAACGAGTTCGAACCGGCAAACCAGGCTGGAATGGATTGCCGCGCTCGACAAAATCGACGCTCTGAAACCGTCAACGGTTGTTGCGGGACATAAGATTCCCGGCAACGATGACAGTCCGAAAAATGTTGAGGAAACGCGCCAGTACATCCGTGACTTCATTCGGTTGAATGACGCGACAAAAACCGCCCGCGAGCTCTATGACCGGATGCTGGAGCTTTACCCTGATCGAGCCAATCCCGGTTCCCTTTGGAGTTCTGCAGCTGCTGCCAAGACCGAGACATAACGCTGCACACACAGGAGAAGGGGTGCGGGGTCGGCCCTAGCTCTGCAGTCGGCTGACCTTCGCCGCCTTTCGCTTCAAAGGCGGACGACTTCTTTTGGCGCGAAGCGGCCGTTCGTCGAGTATGCGATCTACGTGGTTCACGGAACGAAGCAGCGGCGACCAATCGTCCGGCACGTCATCGGAGGCGCGCTTCATATCTCGTGCAAGCGATCGCGAGAGAACCTCCAAAGGTCGCCGCGGCATTGCCGCCATTCTGGCAACGTCATTCCATGCTCACATCGCATCGTGACGATTTCGGCGTAGTTCGTTCCGTTCATCGGCGACTGACGCATACGCAACTACATGAACCCGACTAGGGCGAGCGCCATGAACCTTCGTATCGGTTCGTGACCCCTTTGGATGTCTTACGTTTACCCACGTTCAATTGAGCCGCTGATCGCGATCGTCTTAGATAGGGTGTGCGGTAGCTCTCCCGCTATCGCTGCCCTCCTTGGGCGTTTCCTCCCTAGACTTGGGCCGCTTGCGGCAACGTAGGCGGCCCTTCTTTCTAGCGCTGACGACCAAGGCCAATCTCGAGTGCAGGACGGCATGATGTTGTTTTTCATCTATTGGTCCGTAGTGTTGGACCCTGCAACCTGGTCGCCGAATAGCGTGCCGTTGCAGCGTGATCAGGATTAAGTCCAAGGCGGGCGTACACATCGGACAGACAACCTGCGTTCTTCCATTCGGAAGAATCTGGGATGGGTAAGTGTGGCCCGTTGGTTTGGATTTTGCACATCGTCGGCACTTACTTCGTGTGACCGACATCGGCAGGCTGTGACTAAGCCTCCAAGAGTGACCCCTCCACTGCTAGGTGGGTCAATAGCTTAGCCTGCCGATCGGCGTCGGGACCCCACGCCGATTAACAGGAGTGTTCGGACGCGTGTGGTTCGGAGCTTGAGACGTGTCTCTGATGGCCGCTTTTGGCACGTTTGAGACATGCCGACTGCACCTGAGCATGTCTGTTAATCGGGGAAGACCGGAAGTGACAGGCCGACGTTCAAACCGGCGCTTCTGACCCATTGCAGGCATGTCCGATAATGAGTGGTCAGGGCAGTCGCTCACAACCGGGAGAGAAGCTCCGCCTTCTTAGCTGCGAATTCTTCCGACGAGAGAATGCCTTTCTTGTGCAATTCGGCCAGCCGCTCGATTTTGGCGAAGAGGTCCGTTTCCTGGGCGCTGTCGGGCCGATACGGCTCGCTACCAGGCGCCACCCGTGGTTCCGGAGCCTTGGTTTGCACGCCGTCCACCGAGACGACCGGCAGAGTTGAGACAATAATTGTCCCATGCTGGCTGGTAAGGGTAAGCGAGCCGCCGCGCCCCTGCTGCTGAGAGACGCCGCTGATCTGGTGATCTAGCGTGTCGTAGACGGTCACGTGTCCATTCAGCTCTACTGCTAATCGACGCTTTTGGTTGAAATAGGCATAGCGGACTTGGTTCTGCGCGCCAGTCCCGTTGGGGAACCCTAGTTCCGCTGGCCACCATTGACCCGACGCTCGGCCGGGTGTCTCTGGTACGAATAGGCTGACCGAACCTGTATCTAAGACGTCGTGGCCGCCCTCCTGCTGGCCGCCACCCTGCCTCTGTGACTGTGACTGAAGGCCCGCGGGGAATGGCACGAAGGGTTGCATAGCCAAGATTTGTGACAGCTCGGAACACAAGCCGTCGACCTTCGCCTTGAGGCCGTGATTGAACATATCGCCGACCATCGTCATGCCACCCGGCATCCACTGCCCGGCACCACCCAGTTCCCGATGGTCAAACTGCGCCATCGTGCCTTTGCTGTTCAGGAGGGCCTGCAACAACGTCATCACCGCGTCGGCACTGACTCCGTAATGCTGAGCCAGATCGTTTATTCTCTGCAAGCCTTGGTCGGTTAGGCGGGGCAAGGGAGTTGTTCCTTAGCGGCGGGAAGATATGACCAGCCGCGCATAGTAGAAACCGAGTCCTTTATCAGTGCAAGAACGGACATGACGCGGTCTCTGCGCCATGTGGCAGTTTGACCCAACTGAGACATGGGTGTGTGTGCCGAAAATTAGATTCTGCAATATTGATGGTGAAGGCCGCCAACGACAGGTCGTGAGACGATGGCGCCGAGGCGCTCAATCGCGCGATGGAGAGGGGCGTCCTTGTTCAGAGATCGATGGGTCCTCGACACATTATAACAGGCGGCATATCCGCGCAGGATCCGGCGCAGGTGCGCTTCGCCAAACACGATCATGTGGTCGAGACATTCGCGGCGGATCGAGCCGATGAGTCTCTCAACGCAAGCATTTTGCCAGGGCGATCGGGGTGCGATCGGATGGTCCCGAATGCCCATTGCACGGATACGCTGCAAGAAGACTGGACCATACGAGGTGTCTCGATCCCGCATGAGATATCGCGGCGCGTGGTCCCACGGGAACGCCTCGGTGACTTGGCGCGAGATCCACTCCGCGGTTGGGTTTGCCGTCACGCCAAACGACACCCAAAGCCGTCGTCCGTGGCGCACAATGACAAGACAATACAGAATTTCGAATGCGATCGTCGGCAGGACAAAGAGGTCGATCGCCGCGATGCCGTCGACGTGATTGCCGAGAAACGTCCGCCAGCCCTGAGACGGTGGCCGCGAGTGGCGGCACATGTACCGAGCGACCGTCGACTGGGCGACCTCGAAGCCGAGCTTGAGCAACTCACCATGAATACGCGGCGCGCCCCAAAGTGCGTTCGCACGGCTCATCTCGCCAATGAGCGTGCGCAGCTCAGCCGAGACCTTCGGTCTGCCAACCCGGTTGCGGGATCGCCAGCGCCAATACGTCCGAAACCCGGCACGGTGCCAGCGAATGACGGTCTCCGGCCTGACGATCGCAACCACCTCAAGGACGGACGGAAACCAGCGATAGAGCCAAACAAATAGAAAACGATCCGTATTGTTGAGGTGCGGTCGCTTCGGCGTTCGCCGGCGAAGCACATTGACCTGTTGCCGCAGGACCAGGTTTTCCGCTTCCAGCGTTGCTCTCGCCTTGAAGCGCGAAGCCAGGATACCGAGAATCAGCTTGAACAGATCGGTCATCAGGATGCGAGCTTACGCCGTCCGCTTGCTGCGTCTACGCCGAATCGAATTTTCGGTACGCACAACCTGCGCGCGCTCGTCGATCTGGATCACATTGCCTTTGGTCGGCAGGAAATTGGAATAGGGATAGTCGGTGCCGACCATCAGCAGCAGGTCGCAATCCTGTACAGCGTGGTAAACCGGCTTGGTGCCGATCATGCCGAGGCCGCCCATCCAGCGCGGATCGTCGTACGCCATCAGCTCCTTGCCGCGCACCGAATGCACCAGCGGCGCCTTGAGACGATCCGACAGCCTGTCCAGCAGATCGGCGGCGCCGCGACACCCGGAGCCGCACATGATCACCACATTGTCGGACGCATCAATCCTGCGGGCCACCTCGGCGACGTCGGTCTCGCTGGCGGTGATTTCGCTGCGCGGCTTCAAGGTGCCCAGGCTCGAGGCTTTTCCCTCCGCCTTCGCGGAGATCACGTTCTGCGGAAGGGTCAGACGCCGGGGCCGGCATAGGCGGCGGCGATGGCCTGGTGGATGACGGCCGGCGCCTGCGCCGCGGAAGAAATAGTTTCGGTGTAGAGCGAGACTTCGCGGAACAGCAGATCAGGATCGGTGGCTTGGATGAAATCAGTGCCCTGCAGATTTAGCGGCATGTCGCCGGACAGCGCCAGTACCGGCGCGTGGTCGCGGCTCGCTTCATAGAGGCCGGCGACCAGATGGTTGCTGCCGGGGCCGGTGGTGCCGGCACACACGCCGAGCCGGCCGGTGAGCTTGGCCTGCCCGGCGGCGGCCAGCGCCGCACCTTCTTCATGCCGTACGCCGACCCATTCGATCTTGCTGTGCCGGACCGCATCCGCCAGCGGATTGAGCGAATCACCAATCAATCCAAAAAGATGCCTGACGCCGATCTGTTCGAGCACGCCGACCAGAAGTTCCGAAACCGTTTGTGACATGCCGCTCCGGTCGTTAAGGCACGCGCCATGACTGGTGGGCGTGTTGCTTCGGATGCCCCTCTCGATATATCCTGAAAGTCGATTCCGGCGCAGCGGTGGCGGGAGCGGGGGAGGACTCTTCGGGTTGCGCTCGGTTCCCTTCGGATAGGCGCTTCGCTCGCGGACGCCTTGACGGCTGTCAGATTCTGCCGATTTTCTCCGCGGTGCTGAAAATTGATTCTCGTCACGGCGCCGTGGCAATCCGCTGGCAGTCTTCGTACCTCGCGTTGAGCTCGGGCGATGGCAGCCGCCGCTATTCACGTTGTTCCGGACGACAATTTCGACGACTGGGTGGTGCGCGACCACGATGGGCACAAGTTTGGCCACTATCCCACCAGAGAAGTCGCCAAACCGGCCGCCGAGGCGATCGCGCGAGAGCGCCGGGACGAACTCGTCGTTTATCTCCCTGACGGAAGAACCAGCCGCAAGAATTTTGCGAAGGGGGGGCGGTCAGACTCTTCCGGCGATGATCAGGCGGAACCGGGCGATGCCTTGTCACACCTTGACGCCGTCGGCATGCTCGCGGGTCCACGCCAGCAGCTGAGCCAGCGGCATCACCCCCGGTGTTGGTCCTCTTCAAATTCTTCGCACGAACGGCCGAACGCCGCGAGGGCCTCTTCTAAAAAGTCGGGCAAAAGGGGTATTCCGAGGAGGTAGGATGCCGTGCGCCTGTTGTGCACGCGCCCGGCCTCGGCCCTCAGATCATCCCAGTCTTCCAGGCCACCGTCGCCCCGGCCGAGCCAGGTCAGGGTGACGAGATCGACCTGTTCGTCTTCGCTCATGGCTTCGATAAACGCCACGAGTTCCTGGTCGACAGGATCATCAAGCCGATCCTCCAGCACCTCGATCATGCGGTCGTCGGCCGGATTGGATCCATCCTCGTCCGAACTCGTGTCGGCGTCCTTGACGTCGAATTCACGCGCTTTCAGCACCACAAAGCAGATCTTTTCTGTCGAAATCGACAGCGTCGGAATCGCATCGGCCATTTTTGCACCTCAGCGGCCCCTCGTTTGGGCGAGTTTCCTGAAATGAAGCGGCGGACCAGGATTTTGGTTCCGTCACGGGAATTGACCTTACTCAATTGCGACGCCCCGATGCTTGACCGCCGTCAAGGCCACAGACGCGCGATTGGGTTATCCGGTCCAACTCGGACTCAACGGAGAGGCAGCAGCATCGTGAGCAGGACAGCGCCGCCGTGGAGACAGGCCGCGCAGGCCGACCGCCAAGCGTTCGATCGTGCGCTCGCACCCACCTACCCCGAGCTGTTGCAGGCGGCGCAGCGTGAGCTGCGCCATCGTCTGACGCTCGGGCAGTTTGCGCCCGATAACCCGACGCCAGAGCAGCTGCTGGACATGGCGCTACAACGCGTGTGGCGCGAGCGCCGGCGTTTGTCCTCGACGCTCGGCATCAAAGCCTTCGCGCTGGCCTCGATCTTCCGCACAGCAGAAGCGCTGGCTGCGCGCGAAGACGAGCGCAGCCGGACGACGACCGAGCTGTTCCCCGAGGAGGTAGAGCCCGACCCGCTCTATGAGAACGACGACGACTTTTGGCAATCGCATGAGCTGGAATATCCGAAGAATTCGCAAGTCTTCAGCGGCGCCGTCGATCGCGCGCGGGAAGACGTCGCGGAGGAAGACGAGTTTGTCGGCCGGCTCGCTCCGCGCGAGCGTGAAGTCCTGCTCATGCACGAGGTCCATGGGGTGCCGTTGCAGGAGGTCGCGCTGGCCCTCGGGATTACGCCGGCTGAAGCGGAGAGTCTTTTAGCAAGCGCGCGCCGCCGCGTGCGCGCCGCAGACAAGGCGGCCCACTGAGGGACCGTCCCTTGCATGGCCCACTTGAATCATGAAGCGGCCAGCATCGGCGAGTGCATCGCCGGACCTGCATTGTCGCAATGATACGCTGACCTACCGTGATGCAACGGCCTGGGTCCTTCCAGGGAGAGACCAGATGCGGGTCTTTTGGCAGCCAATCGCAAAACTATCGCAGGCGGAGACCCGGCTCTTCGCATCCATCTTGACGATAGCGGCGCTTCTTCTGGCGTTTGGCTTGCTCGCGGAGGAGGTGCTTGAAGGCGAAACACTGCCGTTCGACCGAAAACTGCTGCTTGCGCTTCGTCAGGCCGGCAATCCGGGCGTTCCGATCGGCCCGCCATGGCTGCCCGAAGCGGCACGCGACATCTCGGCGCTTGGCAGCACCATCGTGCTCGGGATCCTATTGCTTGCCGTGGTCGGCTATTTGCTTCTGACGCGAAGGCGAGCCGCAGCGTGGCTGATGCTGGGCGCGGTATCAAGCGGCGTGGCCTTGAACAGCTTGCTGAAATTCAGTTTCGCGCGGCCGAGGCCCGATCTCGTGGTTCCTGCCGTGCGGGTCTTCACCGCAAGCTTCCCAAGCGGCCACGCCACCATGTCAGCCATCACCTATTTGACATTGGGAGCCCTGTTGGCCCGAACCCATTCCGAGATCCCGGTGCGGATCTATTTCATCACGCTCGCAGGGATGCTCACGGTCCTGGTCGGCCTGAGCCGAATTTATCTCGGAGTTCATTATCCGACCGATGTGCTGGCGGGCTGGTGCATCGGGACGGCCTGGGCCATGGGCTGCTGGGTGCTCATGACATGGCTGCAACGCGGGGGACAAGTCGAGCCGCCGGAAAAGTCATGACGCTCTTAAGGAATCTGACCGATGCTCCCCGATGCAAGGCTCAGGGTTGCTGCGCTGCTGAACGCATCTGCCGGTACGATCGAGCGCCAGGGTGCTGGAACGCTGCGCGATGTTCTTGCGTCGGCATTCGAGAAGCACGGAATCGCGGCCGCTCTGGAGTTCCTGCCGGGTTCAGAGTTGGGATCAGCGGCTGAGCGAGCCCAGCAGCATGTCGTCGACGGGAAACTCGATGCCATCGTCGTCGGCGGTGGAGACGGCAGCGTGCGCACCGTTGCGAGCGTGCTTGCCGGAAGTAACATTCCACTCGGGATCCTGCCGCTTGGGACTCTCAATCACTTTGCCAGAGATCTCGGGATATCCGTCGTTGCGGAACGCGCTGTGGCGATCATCGGAGCCAGAGAACAACGTGCTGTCGACGTGGGAGAAGTCAACGACGTGATATTCGTGAATAACTCGTCGATCGGGTTCTATCCGTATCTGGTCCTGGAGCGAGAGCGAAGAAGGCGAAGGAAACGGCTATCAAAGTGGATAGCAATGATCCTGGCCATGCCTCGCGTGCTTCGCAATCTGCCCCTGTTCCGGCTTGCCATCCTTGTCGAAGGGACTGTCGAGCCGTGCCGCAGCCCGTGCGTATTCGTCGGAAACAATGAGTATCGAATTACCGGACCGGGGCTTGGCGCGCGGGAGAGGCTCGATCGAGGCGAGTTGTGCCTTTACGTCGCCAGGACGCAAGGTCGGCTTTCGATGTTCTGGCTCGCTTGCCGTTGCATTCTCGGGCTTGTCAGGCAGCAGCGCGATCTTCGCATCTTCAAGGGCGCGACTGCCGATATCAGCGCACGCAGGAGCCGGCTGCTCGTTGCGTTCGATGGGGAAGTCGCAACTATGCAGTCGCCGCTCCACTACAAGATCCGACGGGGAGCTCTGCGCGTGTTCGCTCCGCCAAATTAGATAGGCTCATAATTCTGCGCGCACACACCCTGCCTGACCCATCCGCCCCTATAAGACTGCGGCTCCCGCCGTTGAAACTCAATCCCGCTACTACGGCCGACACCGGTTATGAGTGATCCATGAAGACCCCGCCTTATTCCCAAATTCGATGAAACTCACGCAGAGACCGGGTTCGATCGGGAATGCGTGAGTTTCGAATCCTCTCACTCCAGCCAGCCGGTCCGGCGCTCCGAGAAAATGTCCCTAATACTCGCAGCGGCATCATCCTAATATTTATCGTCGGCGTGGTGCTGGCAATCATCGCTGTGAATAAGCGTCCAAGAGTGACCCCTCCACCGCTAGGCAGATCAATAGCTTAGCTCGCCGATCGGCGTCGGGACCCCACGCCGATTAACACCGATAGGATGAAATCAAACGCCACTTCGGAATCACGACCCCGCGCGCCTGCCTTCCTCCTTCAAGGCGGTGGTGTGGCGCGGTAAGGGACTTCGAAAGCCGCGTTGAGAGTCTGTGATCCGCGCAGAGCACTCGGGCCATCGCCACACCCACACCTGCCGCACTGACAGGCCGGAATGACCGCATCCGACCAATGCAGAAAGCTCCTGCCAGGATGCCGTCCACACGTGACCCAAGCCGCGATGTACGCTTAGCGCCGGCCTCCGACCTCGTCGATGCGGCGCAGCAAGTCGGCGGGATCCTCGTAGACGCGGAAAGCACCGGATTGTCTCAATTCGTCCGGTCCATAGCCGCCGCTCAAGAGTCCCACGCCCAGCGCGCGACATTTTATGGCGGCCAACATGTCCCAGATGCTGTCGCCGACGACCACTGCCGTTTCGATGGGTGCGTTCAGCCGTTCGGCCGCCGCCACAAACAAATCCGGATCCGGCTTGGCATATTTGACCTGATCGCGCGTCACGACTGGTTTCCGATCCGGATCGACGCCGAGCGCGGCCAGATTGACAGCCGCTGTTTCCATTCGGCCGCTGGTTGCGATCGCCCAGGGAATGCCGGCTTCCGACAACCAGGCCAACAATTCGCAAGCTCCGGGCAAAGGTCGGATTTGTCGTGCCTGCCGCCGATATGCGGCGGCATGGGCATGGCGAAGCCGTTCGACACGCTCATCGCTGATTTCGATCCCGGTCTCGCGAAGAAGCTGATTGGTAAACAAGCCGCCGCTCATGCCAATCTTGCGATGGATGCGCCAGACCGACAGTTCGATACCCTCCGCATCGAGTGCCGCCTTCCAGGCAAGAACATGCTGATAGACGCTGTCAACCAGCGTGCCGTCGAGATCAAACAAGAAGACCGGTTCAATACGCATCGTATTAATCAGGCATAGGTACTAGCGTCGCGAAGCCCTTATCCATGTGGTCCTCTCGCTCCAAGTTATCTAGGCGTAAATTTGTTAGCCACCGCCAGCGCGCCCCGCTCGTCCGTTTCCAGGGCAATTTTTTGGGCCAGCATCACGTCGCCCGCGACGAGAGGGTCTTTGAGCACGAAGCACCAGCCCGCTCTCCGCAGGCCGGCATCGTCTAATTCGAAGACGTTCGCACCGATGCTGTGGCATATGCGGTATCGCTTGCCGGTATGGCAGCCGATGACCTCGAAACAGTCGAGCGCGTCGTACTGCGCGCGTTGCTCACGCGAAAGCCATTCCCTCAATAATTTGAGGCCGCGCTCTTCCCTTGTACTGGGACGTACATACCACTCACGAAAGCTTCGCGCTAGGCGCAAGCAGGCCGCTAGGAGCCGCCCGAACTGACCGTTTGCATCGCGAAACAGGGTCACGACCAAACCGAGCATTTACCCGCCGACGAGCCGAGGAAAAAACAGGGTCTCTTCTGCGGTCGGATCAAACGCGCGGGTCACGACCGGATCTCCAGAAGCATTACGGGTTGCTGCAGTGAAGCCAGCCCCCATCAATGCCTCAAAGCGGCGCTCGGCCTTCAAGAGGGCCTTCGCGTCCATTGCATCGAAGTTATGCCGTGTATCGCCGTTGAGGTCCATGATGATTTGGGTTGCCATACTGCGCTCCCGTGTCGGCCGCCAGATCAAAGCGATGGTGCAATGCCGATTGTTAGGAAAAGTTCCGCTGCGCGGAGTGCTTCACCGCCGCGAAGCGGATCGTTCTCGGCGGTAATGACCAGGGCGGGCAGCAGCCCGGCGATCATAAAGCCCTCGGTGCGGATGGCGAAGGCGCCGAGGGTCAGCTAGTACCCGGAATCATAGCTGAGTGATACGGCGCCCTTTGAAGCGGCGTTGACGGACCTTTTTTCTTGGTCCAGACGAAGGGCTCAGCTTTGTCGTTGTAGCTTTGATGTAGGCATCGATGTGCTGCTCGAGCTGTTTGAGGCTTGTGAAGGATGCGCCGCTAAGCGACTGCCCCTGCAAGATCGAGAACCATACCTCGACCTGGTTGAGCCAGGACGCGCTTGTCGGCGTGAAATGAAATTGCACGTTGGGATGGGCCTTGAGCCACTGCTCGTTCTTCTTGTGGGTGTTGAGGTTATCGAGGATGACGTGAAGCTGGCGTTTCGGAAATGCAGCGGTGACGCTGTTCATGAAGTCGAGAAACTCGACGCGGCGACGGCGTTTTGAATGTGTAGCGATGATCTTTCCGGTGGCAACTTCAAGCGCCGCAAATAGCGTTGTCGTGCCGTGCCGCTTGTAGTCGTGGCTCTGGCCGGTCAAGGCGCGGCCGTTGGGCAACTTCAGATAGCCCTGCGCTCGCTCCAAAGCCTGGATCGAAGGCTTCTCGTCCACGCATAGCACAATGGCCTTCTCGGGGCGGGGCGACATAGAGGCCAACAACATCGGCGGCTTTGGCCGTAAAGCTCGGGTCGTTGCTCTCACACCAGGACTTGCGAACCACGAGGTCAATCTTGTGGTTGCGCAGGAACCGCCAGACATATTGGACGTCAACATCGCCTAGCGCCCCGGCCAGCAGGGGTCCGGTCCAGCGTGCGAACCCTGCTGGCGGCGGTTTATCCAGCAGCCTCAGAATCCGCTTATCGGTGGCCTTCGTATAGATCGGCTGCTTGCCAGGCCGCGGCTTGTCTTGCAGCCCTTCAAGGCCATGATCGGCATAGCGATGCCGCCAAAGGCTGACAATCCGAGGCTGCAACCCAACCTCCTTGGCAATCGACCGGGTGCTGCGCCCGGCCGCCGCCAACAGAACTATCCGCGCCCGCTTCAAATCGCGCTGCAATGTTACCGGTGAGCGGCAACACGCCTCAAGCACCTTGCGATCTTTCCTCGAAAGGTGGACTTCTCTTGCTTCGGGTACCATCCCGACCTTGAATCACGACTCACGCTCTAAGAAAAGTGGGTACTAGATAAGGCAGTGCAGCGATGCAGGCATGATAACTCGCGGTGAGCGTTGCCGCGTTTGACGCAGTAAACGCCCACAACGGCTCAGCTATGCCAAGGCGTGTTGCGGATACGAGCGCAAACATTCGCCGGTCTCCGGAAATGTCGGATCATGACACTCGATATATTCGAGATTGACCGTACCGAACGTGGTCGTGGGCTTTTTTAAGGCAGAGCGAGCCTGACGTTCAATGAACTCATTCTTGAAATCATCACGCGCGGAAAGGCGGCGATGACTTGGTCACGTTGCTCTGGAGTATAGTCGTCATACCCCGTTGCGAGCACGTTCACTAGAACACCCGCCTGCGTAAGAGCAATTTCGGGGTGCCCTGGTATGCGTGCAGAGCATACGCGTGTTACCGGTCGCGCGACCGGTGAGCGTCGGGGATCGCGCATGCGCCACCTTGAGCGTACCAACGCTCCTGCAAACTCAAAGATAATTTCCCTCGGCACCGCGGCGCCGGCAACTTGTCTGCCAATCGGCCAGCTTGGCCACCGATCCCGTGGAACGGCACTAGGGCGCGTCCTCAATTAGGCGATTCCCAAGAGTATAACGGCGTGATTCATGAGAGGTCAGCTGATTCGGAGCTGACAGATGCGCCGCTACGCCCTTCGGGACGATCAATGGGACAGGATCAAGGATATTTTGCCTGGTCGAGCAGGCCACGTTGGCGTTACCGCCAAGGATAATCGGCTGTTCGTCGAGGCGGTACTTTACCGATATCGCGCGGGTATACCTTGGCGCGACCTGCCGGAACGTTTTGGTGACCCGATCAAGATTCATACGCGGTTTTCGCGCTGGGCGAAGAGCGGCACATGGAAGAATATCTTCGAAATGCTGGCGGCCGATGCGGACAACGAATACGCAATGATCGACAGCACCATCGTACGCGCACATCAGCACAGCGTCGGCGCTCAAAAAAAGACGGCGAAGACCAGGCCGACACCTTGTTGGCAGACAAGGCTTTCGATGCCGATGAACGCGTCATCGAGCCTCTGCTTGCGGCAGGAAAAAAGTTCGTCATTCCGCCCAAGAGTAATCGAAAGGTTCAACGCCTATACGACAAGGAATTGTACAAGGCGCGCCGCCTCATGGAGAACTTCTATTGTAAGCTCAAGCAGTACCGAGCCATTGCGACCCGCTATGATAAGACCGCCAGAAACTTCCTCGCCGGCATCCATTTGGCCGCCGCAGTCATTTGGCTCAATTGAGGACAGGCTCTAGAACGGCAGTCTCAATTTATTTCGGCATCATCGGCGGGCGTGACTACAGCGACATCGCCCCGCATTTCCACGAGGCCCATGTAGATCAGGATCCTGAGGTCGTCCGGGCTGACCGGCACTATTTCCATCGATTGCCGGAACATCGCCTGTGCCGCCCTGATGGGGGTCAATTTTCGGCGATACCGAGAAAATCCGAAGAATCTGACAATCGTCAATTGGAGCAGGGCTCGGGCGCGGCAAGATCGTCCACGGGATTCAAAGAGCCATGATAGCCGCGGTGGAATCGAACAAAAGCCCCACCACTCACGTCATGAGCGTGGCAAGATTTCGAGCGATTCTTCCGGATCGCGGCCGGGCTCAATGTCGACAAGCAGGACCTCAAGCGCTACAGCGACTTCATCAATCAGAAAGTCTACGACCTCCTGCTTCGGGCTGAAGCCACCGCGAAGGCAAATGGCCGGGGCATCATTGAGCCGTTCGACCTGCCCATCACCAAGGGCCTGCAGGAAAGCATCCACGAATTCCAAGAGATCGACGAGCAGATTGAATTACATCCGATCCTCGATCAGCTGACCGCACGGCCGCCGCTCGACCTCGCCTATGACCAAGATACCGAAAGTCAATTGCCCGAAATCGTGGGCGGGCTCACCGTGGCGCTCGCGCGCACCTTCAAGATCATCGATGGCTATCTGAAGAACCCGGCAACCGAGCATTGGCAGAAGTGCATCCGCATTTTCGATCTGCTGATGTAGCTCTGCTCGACAAACTCCGCTTCAGGCCGATGACTTCGTTCCGGTCATATCGGCATGCAGTCTAAAACGGTTTCGTCGCGGCGTGTGTCGTCAAGCGAGGAGGTGGCGATGATCAAGGATGTCATGGTTCGGCTGGATGGAGCCATCTCCGACGAAATTCGTCTGGCAGCTGTCGACGAAATAGCCCGGCAGCTCGAGCTGCAATTTTCGTTTCTTACCTGATCGGAACTTTTCGCCGCCGCGGGGCATAGAGTGTCGTCCAGGGAAGTGCACAGCGACGATTCCGTATAATTCAAGAGGAAGCGATGCGCGCAATCACTGTCTGGCCCGGCGTCGCCAATTCGGCACGGCTCGATGACATTCCGGAACCGCCGCTCTCCGACGGTGCGGTGCTGGTGCGCACTATGGCGCTCGGTGTGTGTGGAACCGATCGAGAAATTATCTCAGGCAGCTACGGCTGGGCGCCGCCGGGGCAGCAGCGGCTGGTGTTGGGCCACGAATTGCTCGGCGAGATCAAAGCGGCGCCGGCGGAGAGTGGCTTGGCGCCGGGCGATCTCATCGTGGGCATTGTGCGCCGGCCCGATCCGGTGCCGTGCCCGGCCTGCGCCATGGGCGAATGGGACATGTGCCGCAACGGCCGCTACACCGAACGCGGCATCAAGGAGCGCCACGGCTACGGCGTCGAACGCTTCCGCATCGAACCGGAATTCGCCGTCAAGATCGATCCTACTCTGGGCTTACTCGGCGTGCTGCTCGAGCCCGCCAGCATCCTCGCCAAGGCCTGGGATCACATCGAGCGCATCGGCCGGCGTGCCCAAGTCTGGACGCCGAAGACCTTGCTGGTCACCGGCGCTGGTCCGGTGGGACTGTTGGCAGGCTTGATGGGCGTGCAGCGCGGTCTTCACGTTCACGTGCTTGATCACAATGAGGAAGGTCCGAAACCCGCGCTCGCCCGCGAACTCGGCGCCACCTACCACACCGATGGAGGCGACATGGCACGGCTGCAACCCGATATCGTCATGGAATGCACCGGAGCACCGTCCGTCATCCGCGATTGTCTTGGCGTCACGGCACCCGCCGGGATCCTTTGTCTCGCCAGCGTCACCGCACCCGGCAACAAGTTTGACCTCGACATCGGCAGCCTCAACCGCATCATGGTCCGCGACAACGACGTTGTGTTTGGCACCGTCAACGCCAACCGCTGGCACTACAAGATGGCGGCCGATGCGCTTGCCTGCGCCGACAAGGCCTGGCTCGGACGCCTGATCACGCGGCGTGTCCCGCTCGATCGTTGGAGCGAAGCGCTCGAGCATAGGCACGGCGACATCAAGGTCGTTATCGATTTTGTGCAATAGGACGCAAATCTGAGCAGATCGAATATGCCATCCCGTATCGAAGATTACGCGCTGATCGGTGACTGCGAGGCGGCCGCCCTGGTTGGACGCGACGGCTCGATCGACTGGCTATGCTGGCCGCGCTTCGATTCGGATGCCTGCTTTGCCGCACTCTTGGGCTGGGAGGAGCACGGGCACTGGCGGATCGCGCCGCGCGACGCGAAGACCCGTATCACACGTCGTTACCGTGGCAACAGCCTGATCCTGGAGACGCGCTTCGAAACCAGCGAAGGCGCCGTATTGGTGGTCGACTTCATGCCCTTTCGCACGGAGACCCCGAACATCATCCGGCTTGTGGTGGGTGAGCGTGGCAACGTCATCATGGACACCGAGCTTGTGCTGCGTTTCGGGTACGGCGCGATCGTGCCTTGGGTCACGCGGCTCGACGATGGGACGCTGCGCGCTATCGCCGGCCCTGAAATGGTTCTGCTGCGGACCTCGGTGCACCTCGTCGGCCAGAATATCCAGAATATGAAGACCGTTGGCGAGTTCACGGTCGCGGCCGGCGAAACGGTAGCGTTTATGCTCACCCACGCGTATTCGCACTTGCCGCCGCCGGCACCCCTCGACCCGCAATCGGCGCTTGATGAAACCGAAACGCTTTGGACCGAGTGGTCGAAGAAATGCCGACCCGCAGGCCATTGCTCCGATGCCATCGTCCGCTCATTGATCACCCTCAAAGCACTGACCTATTGGCCGACCGGCGGCATCGTGGCAGCGCCGACCACGTCCTTGCCCGAGCAGTTGGGCGGCGTGCGCAACTGGGACTATCGCTTCTGCTGGCTGCGTGATGCCACGCTCACGCTGCTGGCGCTGATGGATGCCGGCTTCGGCGACGAGGCTCTGGCCTGGCGTGAATGGCTTTTGCGCGCCGTTGCCGGCAGCCCTGAGCAGGTCCAGATCATGTACGGCATCGCCGGCGAGCGGCGGCTTACCGAATGGGAGGTGGCGTGGCTGCCGGGCTACGAAGGCGCGATCCCGGTGCGCGTCGGCAACGCCGCGTTCAAACAGTTGCAACTCGACGTATTCGGCGAGGTCATGGATGCGCTGCATCAGGCGCGACACTTCGGACTGGCCGCCAGCGAATCTGGCTGGGCCGTGGAGCTGGCATTGCTCAAGCACCTCGAGCGGGTCTGGACCGAGCCGGATGAGGGCATCTGGGAAATACGAGGCACGCCTCGGCATTTCACTTATTCGAAAGCGATGGCTTGGGTAGCCTTCGACCGGGCGATCAAGAGTGCGGAAGAATTTGGATTGGAAGGGCCGGTAGAGCGCTGGCGGGCGGTGGCGGCGGAAATCCACGACCAGGTGTGCCGGCGGGGCTTCGATCCGGAACTTGGAAGCTTTGTGCAGTCCTACGGATCGAAGCAGCTCGACGCCAGCCTGTTGCTCTTGCCCTCTGTCGGATTCCTGCCGGCGGATGAACCGCGTATGCTCGGCACGCTGAAGGCGATCGAGCAACGTCTCCTGGTCGATGGTTTCGTCCGCCGCTACGAGGTCGACGCCGATGACGGCCTGCCGCCGGGGGAGGGGGTGTTTCTCGCCTGCAGCTTCTGGCTGGTCGATGCTTATATCCTGCAGAAGCGGTTTGCGGATGCGCGCGCGCTTCTCGACCGGCTGCTTGCGTTGCGTAACGACCTCGGCCTGCTCAGCGAGGAGTATGACCCGGTGGCGCAACGCCTGCTCGGAAATTTCCCACAGGCGTTTACCCACGTCGCGCTAGTAAACAGCGCGTTCAATCTCACGCGCGCCGAAAAACCGGTGGAGCAGCGCGCTCATGCTGGGAAGGCCGAAGCGCCGGCTTAGAGCGCCATGCCCGCGCTGTGTGTACCGAAAACCTTATCCGAGTTGATGACGTCATGGAATTGCCTAAGCTGGCCGAATGATCAGGCTGTTCTGTTTCGTTCTGGCCGTCGTGGCCTCGCCATTCAAGTCGAAGGTTCGGCTCGAGGCTGAGAACGCGGTGCTTCGACATCAGTTGATCGTCTTGAGGCGTAGGCGGCGTGGCCGCGTCCGGCTTACGAACAATGATCGCTGGTTCCTGATCCAGCTGTATCGCTGGTTTCCGTCAATCCTGCAGGTTCTCACAATCATCCGGCCCGAGACGCTCGTGCGTTGGCACAGGGCCGGTTTTCGCTGCTACTGGCGTTGGAAGTCGCGCCCATTGGGAGGGCGACCGCAGATCGACACGGAGCTGCGCGCGTTGATCCGGCGGATGAGCATTGAGAATCCGCTTTGGGGTGCGCCACGCATTCACGGCGAACTGCTCAAGCTTGGGTTTGAGGTCGCGCAGTCCAGCGTCGCCAAGTACATGGTCAAACGGCGGGGGCCGCCCAGCCAGGGATGGCGGACCTTCTTGCATAACCACGCGCCGGACATTGCCGCCATGGACTTGTTCATTGTTCCAACTATCGGTTTCGACCTGCTCTATGCCTTCGTCATCGTCCGGCTCGACCGCAGAGACCTCGTCTGGATCAACGTCACAGCAAATCCGACGGCGGAATGGGTTGCACGTCAGATAACGGAGGCATTTCCCCGGGATGAGGCTCCGCACTACCTCATCCGCGATCGCGACCGGATCTATGGCAGCGTCGTCACGCGCCGATTACGCGCCATGGGCATCCGGGACAAGCCCACCGCACCAGCCTCGCCCTGGCAGAATGGCTTTGCTGAACGGCTAATCGGATCGATCCGGCGTGAGTGTGTAGACCACATCATTGTCTTGGACGAGGTGCATTTGCGTCGGGTTCTGAAATTCTACGCCGACTATTATAATAGCATCAGAACGCATCGATCCTTGAACAAGGATGCGCCGGTCACTCGCCCGGTTCAGCGAACTGGTGTGATCAGTTCACGCGCCATCCTTGGCGGACTTCACCACCATTACGCCCGAGCTTAAGTTTTCGGTACACACAGGTAACTCTCGATGATGCTCTTGACCTTGGCACGGACAATGTTCTGCTCGTCCTCCGGCAGCACCGTGATGAAGCTCGTCGAAAGGGCGCGGTCCACAATTCCAGTCGCCGGCATGGGCTGGCTGAAGGGATAGCTTCTACTTGCCAGATGCCTGAAGCGGGCATCGTCGAAGATGATACGCCATTTCCCGGTCGATTGCCGCGGCGTGTCGCCGGCATAGACGTCCATGATCCTGGAAAACGCGGCGACCCAGGGCACACGATCGTCCCGTACATTCCAGATCAAGGCGAGCGCACCGTGCGCCTTCAGAACCCGAAGAATTTCGCGCGTCGCCTTCTCATAGTCGAACCAATGGAAGGCGGTCGCGCAACAGACGAGGTCCGCTACCTGATCGGGAGCGGGAATGAACTCGGCACTACCGATTAGCACTTCAACTGCCGCGAGACGATCGACCGGGATGCGTGCAGCCATCTTCTCGATCGGTTCCACGGCCAGGATGCGCTTTCCGGTCAACGCCAAAAGCTCGGTGAACTTTCCTGTGCCAGCGCCTAGATCGATGATGGTTTCGGCGGGTGGGAGGTCGGGGAGCAGGGCTCCGGGATATTCGGGCCGCCCCGCGACGTACTCACTCACCTTGCTTGAAAAGCCTGTGGTGATCGAAGACGTCATGGTGGATGTCACGAGCCGGAAAGGCCTGCTGGATATCGAATTGGCAGACATAAGTCAGCCGGAACGTTCCTGCGGCCGATGAGGCAGCTTAATTCGGGCGATTTTCGTCGCGGCCGGACGACTGGACTGTCGCGCCGTTGATCTAAATCACCGCATAGTATTCGAAGGCATTCTCTACTAGAGATGAAGTGAAGCAGCCTTCGGGAGCGCCCAGGGAGACGCTGCTCGAAAACTCGCCAATCGGTCTTCGGTGCTCCCACCAACCTGCAGCTCAAGTTTGCACCAGGAGGAGAACCCAATGAGCAAGCGCTTCATCGCTACCTTTGTCTGTTCCGCTTTCAGCTTGATTGGCGCAAGTGGATTTGCGCTTGCTGAAACGATCGGGCGGTATGAATGCAGTATTATCGGCACGGCAAGCCCAGAGCCAATAGGCGACCAGAATGGGCATAGCCTTGTGAGCGTCCAATATTCTTGTTTCGGTGTGGATGGCCTCCTGAAAGGAGCTGTGTACACAGCGTCCTCGATCCAAGAGTGGGAAGGTCCTCAGGGAACGTTTTTGTTTGCCGGCGGAATCCACCGAGCGCCCGGGGGGCTTGCAGTTACGCAACTCACGGAAGGTACCGGGTCCGTTGTCATGAAAGATGGCAAACCTGCCGGCACCGACGCCTCGGGAAAAACGGTCTTCAAGTTTGCTTCGGGCACGTTGGCAGCACTCTCAGGAAAAGTTGTCAAATTCGCCAGCAAGCCGGCAGGCATGGATCGGTTTAATCTCGAGTTTACAGACTGACAACGAACTGAGGGGTCACGGGTACGCGTGGTGCGCTTCGGCGGGTTCCTGCCTCGACGCCCGATCACGCCTTGCCCGGCTCGGGGGCCGCCTCGGTGACCATTTCGAGCTGGCCGACGGTTTCCTTGCCGAACAGTAGCGGGACGCAGGCGCCGATCGTCACCACCACGGCGATCGTCCCGAAGAATCGTGGCGGACTCGGTGTACGGTTCCAACAGGTATGGCACCAGGACGCCGGAAAAAATTCGCCCGGTCGCTTCCCCGAAAAATTGCCCGCGTCCGCGCAGCGCGGTCGGAAACTGCTCGGAGAGATAGACGCGCACCGCCGTGAAGGAGGACAGCACGGTCAGTCCGGTAATGATTGCTCCGGCGCTCATCGCGACCGTCGCGTAGTCCCCGGTCCGATGCGCCAGGGCCATCAGCGCCAAGCCGGGAATCGCGCCGGCGAAACAATAGGTGATCGTCCATCGCCGCCCGATGATCTCCATGATGAACCCGGTGAAGAACTTGCCGGGGATGGTCACCATGAACAGCAACGTGCTGAGCCCGAAGCTGAGGGTCACCGCGGCGCCCTGGTCGACCAGCGCCTTCGGCAACAGGATAGCGGAGCAATAATAGGCGGTGGTCGCCACGGCGAAGCAGGCCGTGCCGATGAGGGTCCAGCGCAGCTGGCCGGCACCGAACAGCGCCTTGATCGGCGGCAGCGCCTCGCGCGCCGTTACCAGGCCGGTCCCTAGGAGCCCGTCCAGATAGGCGTTCGGGCATTTGTTGAGGTTAGCCGGCTGAGGCTGCGTTTGCGAGGGTGAACAGCTTCAGGAGATTGTGGGTTGTGCAGATCATGGCCCATTCGGCGCGCACTTTATCTACGCCCCGCAACAGGAACTGGCGGAAGCCGCGAGCCTGTTTGATCTGTCCGAACACCGGTTCGACCACTTGCTTTCTCAATCGGTAGGGTGTTTCGAAGCCGCCGTCGTCGATCTTCTTCCGCATCCGTTGGGTCAGCGGTCCACCGATTTTTCCGTTCGCAGCTGTCGGGTGCTTGGCGCGTCCGGGCGCGACATAGCCGTCAACGCCGTGTGCTTCGAGCGCTTCGAGATTGGATTCGCTGCAGTAGCCGGAGTCCGCCGAGGCCTGATCCGGCTTGCGGCCGAGATTGTTCTTGATGGCCTCGATCAGGGGCACCAACTGGCCCTGATCGTTGCCGCACTGCGTCAGTTCGTGCGCGACAATGATCTGGGCGCCTGCGTCGACGGCGGCCTGTGCATTGTAGGCCTGAACGAAGCCATCCTTCGACTTCATGATGCGGCTTTCCGGATCGGTGAAGTTGCGTTGCGACTTGGGATCAGGTTGGTCCGATGGCGGCGCCGCCGGTTTGCCCGGCTTCTTGCGGCCTTCAGCTTGGCGCTGCTGTTCCTTTTCGGCCTCGATGCGACGCTCTTCCGCCGCCGCCAGCCTGGCGTCGGCTTCCAGCGCCGCCATCGCCTGCTGGATTTTCGCCAGTCGTTTCTGCTTGTCGCCGGCCCAATCCGGCATCTCGTCGCCGCGCTTGTCTCGGCCGAAAGTCTCGTCCTCTTCGGAATCCGCCGCCTCGGCGGCCGCCAGCATGCGAGCGACCTCGGCTTTCAATTCCGCCTCGCGTTTCTTCATGCGCTCATAACTCATCGCTTTATGTTTCGACGCGTTCGCTTTGATCTTCGTGCCATCAAGCGCGACATGGCCGAGTTTGACCAGCCCTGCCGTCTCGCACAACCTCAGAACCTGCAGGAACAGCGCGCCGAGCGCCTTCAAATGCCGCTTGCGGAAGTCGCTGATCGTGCGAAAATCCGGCGGATCGAGCGCCACAATCATCACAAAATCGTTCCGTTCGCGGCAGGCCTTCGCGATCCGCCGCGACGAATACAGCCCACTCGCATAGCCGTGCAGCAGAAGCGCCACCATCATCCGCGGGTCAAACGGCGGCTGCCCAAGACCACTCACATAGCTGCCCGTGATCTCCCGCAGATCAAGGCTCTCCCGCACCAGCTCAACGATAAACCGCGAGACATGGCCTTTCGGCACGAAGTCCTGCACATTCGGCGGCAGCAGCAGTGTCTGATCGATATTCCACGGACGAAAATACTTGCTCATAGCTCAAGCTTGAATCAGACTTGCTCAAAATTGAACAGCGACTATTCGGACAGCTCCTAGCGCGGCGATCGTCAGCGGCGGGATGCGGCCGCCGCTGCGGGCGATCATGCGGTTGACGGCGTCGACCGCCGCCTGGGGATTGCCCCGGCTCAAATGCCAGCGCGGGCTTTCCGGCAGACCGAAGTGCAACAGCAACGGCACGACACCGAGCGCGAGGCCGCCCGGCAGCGCTATCAGGCGGAAGCCCTCCGGATTGCCGGCGAGAACGAAGCCGACAAAGGGCAGCAGCGTGAAGGCGCTCGCCAGCATGACCTCGAATATCGCGCCGAAGGTGCGGCGATGCTGGGCCGGCATCAGTTCGGCGGCGATCGGGAACGGCGCCGACACGGCAAATCCCAGGCCAAAACCGGTGAGCAGGCGGATGACGAGCAGTTGCGTGCCGGTTTGCGTCAGCGGTATCAGCAAGGTGAGGAACGTGCTGGAAATGACGCCGATCTGCATCACGGTCTTGCGGCTGAGGCGGTCGGAAATTGACGCGGCCGTGAAGGCGCCGACCACGACGAAGAGGAGCGGCGCGACTACGAGCCAGCGAATCTGCTCGGGGGTCAGATGCAGTGGCTCCTTAGCCAGCACGAGCAGCGAGCCGCCGAGCGCGAGGTCGTAGCCCTCGACGAAGCCGACCACCCCGAGCACCAGGATGATCTGCACGTGATAGATGCTGAACGGAATGCTGTCGAGCTTTCGTCCGAGCAAAAGGCTGGCTGAAGCGCCCGAGCCGACGAGCGGAGCGTTTTCCATCATGGTGTCCTCCCAGATGGCCAACCCGGAGAACGGCACTTGGCTAATACGCGACGCCGGTTTCGATCGATGCTCTAATTATGGGGTCTCGCTCGGCCTCGTATTCCGGACGCCTCACCGGCCTCCTAGCAAGCCTCCGGCGAGCGTACCTCGGGACCCGAGCTTTTGTCACCAGCTTGCGGACCTCATCGGGGGGACTTCGGACGTGCCACCCGACCCCAGGTCCGCTGTCGGCGAGAAAGCGTCTCAAAAGTATTTTCGGCAATCGAGCGAGCGACAGAAATTCAAAATCCGAATCAGGTCACCCCATCGGCGACCCTGGCATTTACCGCTCAGGCGGACCATCGGAGCGATCCGTCCAGATGTATACTGCTGGCGAAATTAATCTCGAACCGACGCCTCGCCGAGGAATTCGACGTTGTCGTCCTCGGTGCCGGCGCCCGGCGCCCGACGAGCGTCCGCACGGCCTGTGTCACTCAACTTGATCGTCGGAGGCGCGACAGCGACCAATGTCGCTGTTGGGTCAAACTGCCACATGGCGCAGAGACCGCGTCATGTCCGTTCTTGCACCGATAAAGGACTCGGTTTCTACTATGCGCGGCTGGTCATATCTTCCCGCCGCTAAGGAACAACTCCTTGCCCCGCCTAACCGACCAAGGCTTGCAGAGAATAAACGATCTGGCTCAGCATTACGGAGTCAGTGCCGACGCGGTGATGACGTTGTTGCAGGCCCTCCTGAACAGCAAAGGCACGATGGCGCAGTTTGACCATCGGGAACTGGGTGGTGCCGGGCAGTGGATGCCGGGTGGCATGACGATGGTCGGCGATATGTTCAATCACGGCTTCAAGGCGAAGGTCGACGGCTTGTGTTCCGAGCTGTCACAAATCTTGGCTATGCAACCCTTCGTGCCATTCCCCGCGGGCTTTCAGTCACAGTCACAGAGGCAGGGTGGCGGCCAGCAGGAGGGCGGCCACGACGTCTTAGATACAGGTTCGGTCAGCCTATTCGTACCAGAGACACCCGGCCGAGCGTCGGGTCAATGGTGGCCAGCGGAACTAGGGTTCCCCAACGGGACTGGCGCGCAGAACCAAGTCCGCTATGCCTATTTCAACCAAAAGCGTCGATTAGCAGTAGAGCTGAATGGACACGTGACCGTCTACGACACGCTAGATCACCAGATCAGCGGCGTCTCTCAGCAGCAGGGGCGCGGCGGCTCGCTTACCCTTACCAGCCAGCATGGGACAGTTATTGTCTCAACTCTGCCGGTCGTCTCGGTGGACGGCGTGCAAACCAAGGCTCCGGAACCACGGGTGGCGCCTGGTAGCGAGCCGTATCGGCCCGACAGTGCCCAGGAAACGGACCTCTTCGCCAAAATCGAGCGGCTGGCCGAATTGCACAAGAAAGGCATTCTCTCGTCGGAAGAATTCGCAGCTAAGAAGGCGGAGCTTCTCTCCCGGTTGTGAGCGACTGCCCTGACCACTCATTATCGGACATGCCTGCAATGGGTCAATCTCGTCATTTTGACCATGCTGCGACCACTTCCGGTTTACGCCGATAAGCAGACATTTTCAGCGTCCATCGGCATGTCTCAAAGATGCCAACAACAGACGCGGCGTCGGCTTTGACCAGCCAGGCGATTTACTTGAAGCCAGTTAGACTCGGCAAGCCTCTAGAATGGAGATCGGCCGAACAGTCGGGATGACGCGCTTTAGCCGCAGCCCAGCCGCGGCAAGTAGAGCGGCATACTGTGCCTCAGTGCGCTCAAGGCCTCCGGTCACAACCAGCATATTGGCGTCGACGAGTTTGATTGGATTGGGTTCGTTGCCGGGTGGGATGATCGTCTCCGCGACCAGCACTCTTCCATGCGGCATCATTGCGTCGCGGCATCTCCGCAGGATCATTGCAGCTTGTTCGTCGTTCCAGTCGTGGATGACCCTCTTCAGTACATAGACGTCGGCGCCGGCTGGAACGGACTCAAAAAAGCTTCCGGCAACGAGCTCCGTGCGAGCCAGTTCCCCTCCTGTGCCTGCCCGCGCTGCCTCGATGTGTTTCGGCGGGGGTCAATTCATGATCGGCAAGGGGGTCCCATCATCGCGACTAAATGAATTCAACGGACTAGAGGGGTCACGATGACGCCGATGGGGGTCATTTTTCGATCAGCATTCACAACTGCACGGAGCGCCGCGTCGCAGGCGCCACGCGGCGACCCTCCGACAGTATGCCGTCGCCGATGAATTTCAGCACTTCGCCGCCGAAGGCGTGCACCGGACCTGCGATCCGATCGAACCAGGCATCGAGAGCCGAGATGACCGCCGCGGGGGGATTGCTCTCGGACAAGGCGGTGAAGCGCGCAGATCGGCATAGAGCAGCGCGGCCTGGATGGTCTCGCCGATATCGCGCCGCAAAGGACCCGCCAGCACTCGCGCTGCGCTGCGCCGGCCGAGATAGGCCTCGAGTGTTATTCAGCGTGGGGTATGCCGCTCGATCGGCGTCCAAGTCAGGACGTGGGGTCACGGTCGGGAGCCGATTGGGGGTCAAATCGCAAGCCGATTCACACAAGCTTGCGATGAAGCCCGGCGCGAAGCTGTCGAGCACAGCGATTTCGGCGCGGGCGCGCGCCATGTCACCGGCCCGGGCGCTGCAGGCGATCATCAGGGCACGGCGGATCGGTGCCCGATGCGAAACCTGGATTGCAGATTCGCACCAGCGCACGGCTTCGGCATGGTTGCGCAGCGTGAAGTGCGCCATTGCAAGCGCAAGGTGGGCGGTTCCGATCCCGTAGCCCCGCGGGCTCAGTCGCAGCGCAAGTTGGGCGTGCGCTTCCGCCTCCTGGGCCAGGCCGTCGGCGAAATACTCCTGTTCGAGATCGCCGCTCATGTTTTGAAACGGCAGCACGGCGATCGACGGTTTGTCGGGCAATGGAAGAGGTTGGGCGGTCTCGACTGATCGAATGTGATCGGCGTGATCGTCGGGCGGTGATTTGCAGCATCAATCCGCATCTACGCGCTTGTCGCGCGCGGGCACAGGCTTCGGCGCGATGGTCGCCGCCGGCAGGGGCGTGCGGGTGACCTCGGAAGTTGCCGCGTTGTTTGCCGCCATGTCGGCTCGCACCGGCGCGACCTTCATAGCGTTCAACCGGGCGCGCACTTCCGGCGTCAGGCCCGGAAAAGACGCCACCGGCGTGAAATCCGGGGTCTGGTCGTTGCCGACCCGTAGGCCGGAATACGCGACGAGCCCGTCGGTGGTGGCGAGCACGTCGCCCGGGCGCAGCGAGTTGTCCAGCGCGAGATCGACTGGCGCAAGACCGGCGGGATTGTGGCCGTTGCAGGTGCAGTCGGCGCGCAGCGCCTTCCGATAGGCAAAGGCGTTTTCGCTATCGGCGTAGCGTTCGCCGCTTGCGGCATAGGCGTCGTCGATGCTGGAGCCGAAGAACACTTCGGTCGGGCTCGCCGGACAGAAGGCCTGGCACGTCTGCGCCGGCGAGGCGGCGCCGCGCATCAGCGGAAAATATTTGCCGTCGCAGATGCGCACGCAGAAGGCAGGTCCCGAGCTTGCGACAACCAGCCGCGGCGGCGGTGGTTGCGGATTATTGTTGAAAACGTTGGCGAAAAACGAGGTCTGGTGCTGCTGCTTCTGGCCGCCGCCGAAAAAGAAATCGAGCAACCCTTGGGCCGAACTCATCTCGGGCGCCAGCGCCACGGGACCAATGATGGCGGCAGCAACAAGCATGCGGCGGAGCTTGCGCTGAAAGGACAATTCGGTACGCATTGCTCCACCCGACGCAACAGACCTCCCTTGCAGCACGAGGGGCGCGCTGCAAATTTCTCATTCGCCATAATCGTGGATGGTAAACGCGCTCTAAGCGGGGCGGAGAAGGGGAAAGAAAAAGGCCAGTGGGCACGGCAAGCGCCACATTCTCCCCCCGTCATGCTCGGGCTCCGAGCTGTTATTCGATCAGCGCTGGAGCCCCCACTAGACCGTGTTCTAAAATCGTTTCCTTGATCAGCACGTTCGAAGTCTGCTTTGGAGTCCAGACTGTGTGCACACGGCCTGGATCATCAACGGACCTGTCGCCACCGAAACGCGACTTCCGTTCTTCTCCCAACAACAGACCTGAGGCGACGGCGGCGGCTTGCTCAGCTCGCTCCCTTCATCCGAAGTTGTTTCATCGGAAGAATTTCATACCTCGCACCGACATCGTCCAGAATTATCGGGTCGGCGGCTGTCAGACGCTCAACCTCCGTTTGGTCCTTTGCAGAAAAGATCGACAGCCCCCACCCACCTTCGGGATCATCTACAGGGCCGTGACACACGATCGAACCAACTTCGGTCAGGCTCTGGAGGTAGTCGCCGTGAGCCTTCATGATGTTTTGTTCGCTGTCGGTCATCGTTTGTACGAAGTCCGAGCGCGGCAAGATCATTTTGCACAAGAAGAAGGTCATTTGTCGCCTCTCAGAGTTGGGTTTCAACAGAGCGCGTCAACGGCTTGCGCGGTAGAACATTTCTGCCAATAAAGGGATCCCGTTTGGTATCGATAGAAGCAATCATCGGGCAGGAGACACGGGTTAAGGCACGTTGGCGATAGCTGGCGTTGGGCCGCGCTAAACGCGCGAGAGCCGCCGGGATGTCCCCAGCGGCTCGCGCGTTGCGTAGCGATGTGGTGCGACGCGCAGCGTCGCATGGTGGAACGTTGCGATGCGCCGAGGCGCGCCGCGTTGCCTACCGTGATGTCGATAAGTCCTACGCGTCCCATCGACCAAGGTGACATGGCTGGTCGCGAGGCAACTTCAAGACAGCGCTGCTGTCGTATGCTTCGGAAATTCGGAGCGCCTACGCCGACTTCCGCTGCGACCTGGCCGCCGGCTTCTTCGCGGCCGCTTCCTTCGGCTTCTTGCCGGCGATCGGCATCAGCATTTCCTTCTGGCCGGCCGCCGCCTTCCGCGGCTTCTTGGCCGACTTCTTCGGGGCCCTGGTCTCGGCCGCTGCGCCGCCGACGCTCTTGCGCAGCGCGTCCATCAGGTCGACCACGTTCTCGCCGCGCGGCCGCTCCTTCGGCGTGATCGGCTTGCCCGAGCGCTTGCTGTTGATCAAATCGACGAGCGCGGTCTCATAGTGGTCATCGAACTTTTCAGGTTCGAAGCGCCCCGACTTCTGATTCACGATGTGCTTGGCGAGATCGAGCATGTCCTTGGTGACTTTGACGTCCTGGATCTCGTCGAAATACTCCTCCTCGCTGCGCACTTCGTACGGATAGCGGAGCAGCGTGCCCATCAGCCCCTTGTCGAGCGGCTCGAGCGCAATGATGTGCTCCCGGTTTGTCAGCACGACGCGTCCGATGGCGACCTTGTTCATCTCGCGGATAGTCTCCCGGATTACCGCGAAGCCGTCGTGGCCGACCTTCCCGTCGGGCCGCAGATAGTAGGGCCGGATCAGATAGCGCGGATCGATTTCGGACTTCTCCACGAACTCGTCGATCTCGATGGTGCGCGTGGATTCAAGCCCGACCTCCTCGAGCTCCTCCTTTGTCACCTCGACGAACGTGTCGGTGTCGATCTTGTAGCCCTTGACGATGTCCTCGTTGGCCACCTCTTCGCCGGTGTCGGCGTCGACCTTGGCGTACTTGATCCGGTGCCCTGTCTGGCGATTGAGCTGGTTGAAGGAGATCTTCTCGGACTCCGAGGTGGCCGGGTATCTTCCGCGACCACGGGGCGGCATGGCGTCGTGCCCATGCCGGGCACGTCAGCCTCGACCAGATGAAGGTGATGAGTGCGATCGAACGCTGCCGCACGGCGGCACTCGGCGGTCATGTGGCGCGTTGCGAAGACTGCAGCCACACGGTCATTGCCTACAACTCCTGCCGTAACCGGCATTGCCCGAAGTGTCAGGGCGCCGCCGCAACCGAATGGCTCGCCGCGCGCGAGGCCGACCTGCTTCCGGTTGCGTACTTCCATGTGGTGTTCACGCTGCCGGCGGCCATCGCCGACATTGCCTATCAGAACAAGGCCGTCATTTACGACATCCTGTTCACGGCCTCGGCCGAGACCATGATCGCCATCGCGGCCGATCCCAAGCATCTCGGCGCCCGCATCGGCATCACCTCGGTACTTCACACCTGGGGCTCGGCGATGACGCACCATCCCCATGTGCACATGATCGTGCCGGGCGGCGGCATCTCGCTCGACGGCAAGCGATGGGTCTCATGCAGGTCGAACTTTTTCCTGCCCGTGCCGGTTCTCTCGCGCCTGTTCCGCGGATTGTTTGCGCAAAGCAGTTCCAATGGTTCGCGCCTCGACAAGCGATAAGTCGCTCGGTCGGGAATTCGTCCATAGCGCTGCAATGGACTCTATTTCACCGATGTTCGCGTCTTCGCCGCACCGTCATAAATCTCGACCTGCAGCATTGGAAAGTTCGCCAACAATTCTGTTGCCGCCTTCTTGGCAGCATCTTCTTCCGAAAATTGGCTTTTGAAATGCCCGTCGACGACAATCGCGTATCCGTTTACAGGCGCGATGTCAGCCCGCTGTATATTTCTCGGCTGTTGTTCTTCGATGCGCAGAGTTGGCTTTTTCATGTCAGCTATTTCTGCGCCGTTTGATAAGGGTCAGGTAGGTCCGGGAATTGAATGTCCGCGACAACTAAACCGGCATAAGCGCACGTCGCGATGACGACGACCCTAATGATGATGGGCATTGCTGCCTCTTGTCTGTTGGAGAGAGGGACAATAACAAGGATTTGTTTCAGGCAGCTTAGGAAAAGTGGTTTTCAGGTCCTTCAGAGGCTTGGTAAACAGTTTCCGGCGTAAGTAACGGTGGCGACTCGGTATGACAGCAAAAAGCGAGTAACGGGTCATGGGTGACCGAGAAAATATCCTAAGTGCGCTCCGCGAGAAGCCGCTTAAAATTTACGGGATCATGAGACGCGCCAATATCCCGAATGAGGAATCTTGCCAGTCGCTCCTATTGAAAATGCGAGACGAAGGTTCGGTGAAATTCGATATCCACAAGGGGCGATGGTTCATCGGATAGCGATGCCCGGTCCGAACTTACTCGCCTTGACGAACAGGAACCCGAAGACGTTGAACAACACCGCGATACGGAAGTCCGCAGCATCAGCGGAAAAATAACGTTCAGTGTTGCCGCACGGTCAGCACGTCTTCCAACTGACCCCGACGCGCCGAACATCGCCATCCTGCCAAATCACGTCACAATGCCAATAGGTGTGGCAATTGTCGAAAGTCAGGTCGAATTTGTGAGGTAGTTCGGCGAAGGTGGTCGCATCGAAACTGATACATGCACCCATCGTATTCAGGTTTTCGACGGTGCAGTCGCCCCCAGCATCCGCATCCTCCGCCGAGACCTGGCTGCGCAACCTTCGTTCGTGGGAGTCGGCGACGTTCAATCACGTAAATTCTCCGAACTGCCAGATTGCGAAGGAATTTTTACAATTTTGCTAAGGCCAGCCGTACTGTAGGATGATGGCCGTTCAGATTCGGGAAATTATAGGTGGGCCTTCCCGAACACGTCCCCATCCAACGGACGCATCAATGGGTAGTAACCCTCTAATTAGCGAGAGTCCCGACCCGGATGACCTGCATCGCCTCGAAGAGGCGATCTACGAATTCAACGTGCAAGCAACGGGCGTCTCGGATGGCAAGCTATTTGCTTCGTTTTTGAGGGATGCCGACAAGCGTGTGATTGGCGGCATATCCGGTTGGACATGGGCCAAAACCTGTTTCATCAGCCATCTATTTGTCCCAGCAGAATTGCGAAAGCAGGGATACGGGACCCGGGCTGAAGCAATCAACCGAGGATGCGACCAGATCGCACTTCGAACGCATGACTTTCAAGCCCCGCAGTTTTACATCAAGCTTGGCTTTGCAGCAATCGGAAGGATTCCAGACTATCCGGTCGGTCACCAAGAAATCACGATGATAAAACTTTTGACCAGACCGAGGGTGATGACGTGCTAAACCACCGCAGTCTCCGCGTCCACATCCTGGATTGATCGTGCGACCCCACTCATAATGCTTTCCATAGGAGCAGTGAATGGCGGCTTACTTGAATTGTCGAGCACATCATCACCGACGCTGCAAAATTTGAGGAATACAGGACCAACGTTGGGCCGACGATAGCCAAGCACGGCGGACGTTACCTGACAAAGGGCGGGAGCCAATGCGTTCAAGACATTCTCGATTTCATCGCCGAACAACTGGAAACCGCAATCGCGATCAGACCGGAGAGATTTCGTAACATTGAGGGCGTCCGTCCTATCCACTAGTTAACACATCGCGGCGTTTAAGCCGTGATTGAGCTGCTGTTTTCGACCAATTCAGCCCGTAACTGAGGACGACTTTCACAAGGGAAAGGACCTTCTAAAAAAGGGCAACTTCTTTCGGTAGACCTTTAACGACGCCCGCCGGTCACGTAGCCCCGTACCCTCGTTCTAAGACCGTGTAAGGAGGCCGCAATGAGAAATGGCACATTGGGATCAATCACAGGCCGCGATGAATTCATCATCGCAGAGGCACTGGCCACAGCTTTAGTGGCACTGGAACAACTGCCGCCCCTGCGGCAACCGACGCGCAATATTGCGGATATGAAGATGTTGCTGAACAGCCTCTATCCGCCGTCAGACATTTCGATTCATCTTACAACGGCCAGATGGCGCTTCTTGCCGAATTTTCGCCCCCTTGGTGCGCGAGAAATTTAAGAGAGCATATCGCGGGGCCGATGTGCACGGCTTGGAAACATAAAGAACTACCCGCGCTGGGAAGGACCCCGAGATGACCCCAGATCAATTTCGGCAGCTTGCCGGCTATAATCGCTGGGCCAACGCCCGCCTGTATGCAGCCACGCTTGCGTTATCTGACCAGGCGTACCGTCTCCACATAGGCGTCTTCTTCGGTAGCCTGCACGGTACACTCAACCATTTGCTGCTGACCGACCGCCTCTGGCTGAAAAGGCTGACCGGTGAAGGCGACCATCCAAACCGGCTTGATGCAATTTTATACGAAGACCGGGCCGGACTAACCCGGGCACGGGTCGCCGAAGATATCCGGCTAATTGTAGTGGTCGAGAAGTACGACGAAACGGCGCTGGCCAATCTCCACAGCTACAAGACGACATCCGGGATGCCGCAGTCACAGGTCCTTTCAGATATTTTGCTGCATTTGTTCAATCACCAGACCCATCATCGCGGTCAGGCACACGCCTGCCTATCGATATTGACCGGCGGCGAACCACCATCACTCGACTTGCTGGTTTTTCAGCGGGGGGGGCACCGCGCCGGACCTCCAAGCCCTGATCTAATTTCAGCCCAGTGCGACCTATTCCCCGAGAACAGAGAGGCTAAACTATCGACTCTGCCGTGTGGCGGCTGCTATCACCTATGGTCGTCGTCAGTCGGATGGGCTTTGTGATGAATGAGTGGACGAAGCAGCGCGACCTGTTAATCGAAGAGACATTGGCATTTGTTCAAGGAGTTGCCGTCAATACATCTAGGATACCCTCGGTACAGCAGGCGGTCGAACCGAAAGATGCTCCAGCCCGGTGTCTACCTAAGCTGAGGGTTGGTCTCGCCGGATTGCAAGGTCTCTGGAGCGGGCCAGCGCAGTTCTGCTGGTGCGGTTCGGGAGACTCACAGCAATCCGGCGCCGCTCCTTTGCTCGCGCTGCCAGCATTTACATTTCGCAGGCTCGCGCTGCTCCTGCAGCGCGGAACGCTTTGGTGAAAGCAACGGAAGATCACAATGAGCTGGTCCTTTATCCCGAGATGGAAGTTCACTGATAGCTGCGGAAGACCTCGAAGCGTACAGAGCGATTGCACACGGATCTGAAGATAGCGCTCCCGGGTCTCGAGGAGGACCAACGTCGTGAAGCGGGACTTCGACCTCATCGTCTATGGCGCGACGGGTTACACCGGCCGTCTGATCGCCGAATATCTGGCGACGTCCTATCGCGGCGACGATGCTCCGTCCTGGGCGATCGCGGGACGCTCGACCGACAAGCTCCAGAAGGTGCGTGCCGACATCGGCGCACCAGACGATCTGCCTTTGGTTAGGGCGGATGCCGCCGAGCCGGCCAGCCTGCGTTCGATGTGCGAGCGTGCGGCCGTGATCATCACGGCGGTCGGGCCTTACCAGCTCAACGGTCCCGAGCTTGTGGCGGCCTGCGCGGCCACGGGCACGGCCTATGTCGATCTGAGCGGCGAACCGGCTTGGATGCGGCGCATGATCGACGCCCATCACGAAGAGGCGAAACGGACCGGCGCGCGCATCGTCTTCTCCTGCGGCTTCGATTCCATCCCGTTCGATCTCGGCGTGCTCACGTTGCAGGAGAAGGCGCGCGAGAAATTCGGACGCCCGGCGCGGCGGGTCAAAGCCCGCCTGCGCAAGGTGAAAGGCGGCATGTCTGGCGGCACCGCGGCGAGCGCTCAGGCGACGTTGGCGGCCGCCGCGCGCGACCCGGCCCTGATCCGGCTGCTGACCGATCCCTTCGCGTTGACGCCGGGGTTCACCGGGCCGTCGCAGCCGTCGGGCCTCATCCCCGAATACGACCCGAGCATGAACGTGTGGCTCGTGCCGTTCCCCATGGCGCCAATCAACACCAAGAACGTGCACCGCACGAATTTCCTGTTGGGTCATCCCTACGGCACGGACTTCGTTTACGACGAGATGATGGTCGCGCCGGGATTTGGGGAAATCGCTCGCGTGACGACGGAGACGTTCGCCACGATGGTTTCCTTGTTCGGGACCGGCGGTCTCAAACCCGGCGCAGGCCCGACTCGGGAAGAGCGCGAGAAGGGCTTCTACGACATCCTCTTCCTGGGCGAGCTGCCGGATGGCAGACGGGTCGAGGCGGTAGTCACGGGCGACCGCGATCCGGGCTACGGCTCGACCAGCAAGATGATCGCCGAGAGCGCTCTCTGCCTCGTGCGCGACGTGCAGGGCGAGGGCGGCACCTGGACGCCCGGCGCGCTGATGGGTCCGGCGTTGCGCAAGCGTCTGAAGGAGCGCGCCGGCCTCACCTTCAGCGCGCGTTGAGGTAACGCTCAGAACTGCAGCGGCGTGCTGGATTACGTGGATCGTAACCAACTAAAGCGCGGCTTGGCGAGCGCGAGCCTCAAATCCGGTTCAATGGCCGCTTCTGGGTAGAGATCCTATGCAGGCGCGGCGGGCTGGGTGATACCGTTTCGGTGTAACCCCACCACCAAGGCATAGGAGAGCCTGATGACGGTCCGCACAGTAAGCAACCTACCCGCCGCAATGCATGTTGAGATGGCGCGGTGTCTGTTTGCAATCGAATTGAGCAAGCAGAGCTGGGTTATTGGATTTATTACGCCGCTTTCCGCGAAGATCAGCCGCCGTATCTTGAGTGGATGCGATTGGAAAGGTCTACTCGATTTGATCGAGGAGGTGCGAGCACGTGTCAGCCGAGAGACGGGTCGGGCGGTGGATGTGCTCTCGTGCTACGAGGCCGGTTATGACGGTTTCTGGTTACACCGGCTACTCGAAGCGCATGGCATACGCAATTATGTTATTGATCCGGCAAGCCTGCAGGTGGACCGGCGGGCGCGACGAGTAAAGACAGATCGGATCGACACTGAGCGGTTGTTGCGCTCGCTAATGGCTTATCTACGCGGGGAGCCGAAGGTGTGGAGCGTGGTGCGGGTGCCCAGCGTTGCCGAAGAAGACGCGCGGCGGCTGCATCGTGAGCGTGACCGTTTGGTCTCGGAACGCGTTCAACACGTCAACCGCATTAAAGGGCTTCAGCCACTTCGTTGCCTCCATGACTGCTCCGATTGCTTCCGGCTGGAGCGGTTGCCGGGTGGGGTTCGCACCCACTGGAAAGCGCCGCCTTGTCACGGCGCACGCCCAAAGCAGACGTCAGCGTTCGCAGATTGTCCGCGTCGCGCCAAAAGCGGTCCATGGGCGGTATTGTGACCAGAGTTAGGTCCCTGCCCTAGGCCCGATAACTACAAGCTGCCGTTCGGAATCAAGAATGACCCTTGTTCCGAACTGCTGACATCTCCCATCCAGTGTCTGCTGGATCCATTCGATGTCCCGCCACGATGGAATGGAGAGACGAAAGTTCTTGATCTGCAGGGGAACCAGTTTGAGCGCATGGAGGCTTCCATTGGTCGGATCCAGGTCGGCGAAATACTTCAAGGCCAGGTCGTCACGGTAGCGCTCGTAACCATGGATCCCTTCATAGTCGTTCAAAAAATCACCGCAGCCATAGAGAATGAGGCGGTCTCGATAGATTTCGATCGCTCTCGGATGATGCGAAGAATGCCCGTGAACGATCGACACGCCTGCCTGGTCGATGAGGGCCCGGGCGAAAGTCTTCTGCTCATCCGGAATGCGGTATCCCCAATTGGATCCCCAATGGATCGAAACGACGATGAGATCGCCCGGCCTCCTGAGCGCCATGACCCGGTCAGCGACCTCCAACGCGCTCGCCTCGCACAGGTCGGGCAGCAAGTTTACGCCTGGAGCGTCGGGTGTCGCAGCCCACTCGAGCGGGATACCGCTCGATGTCGATCCAAACGCAAAGATCAGGAGCCGCGCTTTGCCAAGGTTCAGCACTGCGGGTGCACGCGCTTCGTGATCGTTGCGTCCTGCGCCTGTCGCCTTGACGTTGAGTTTCTGCAGAGTTGTCAGCGTCTCCAGCAGGCCGGCGCGGCCCCAATCGAGCACATGGTTGTTGGCCAATACACAGCAGTTGATCTTGGCTGCCGCGAGACATTCTGCATTCTCGGGGCTCACGCGGTAGTTGATGCCCTTGTTCACGCGGTCGTGGCTGCGGGTCACAGCCGTTTCGAGATTGACGATCCGCGCGTCCGGCTGCATGCGCTCCAACTGGCCCAGTGCAGCACCCCAAACGTAGGACGACCCATTGCGTCGCGGAATGGGCCCGTTCGCCTGCTCGGCGCGCAGCACGTAACCCTCCGCCGATCGCAAATAGTGTTCGTAAATCTCGGGGCTGCAGGGATGCGCCAACACCTGGTCGATGCCGCGGCCGCACATGACATCGCCGCATAGAAAGACCCGCACCGATTTCCGATGCCCAGCCGGCAAGTGTCTTTCCTCGGGCATGAGATACCGCTCTAGGTCTTTGCGTCAGGCGTGGGATTCTCAAACGCCGTCGTTACCTCGGCCAGCATCCGCTCCTGCTCGAGCGCATAGCGCGGAGAGAAGTGAAACGGCTCGACGCGGCGCACATTGGCTTCCCGCGCAATTTCTCCCGCAGCCGTAGTTGTAAGATGGGCCCGTTCCCTCGCCAATGCGGCGTCCGCCCCCGCAAATGCTGCCTCGATGAACAGGATGTCCGCATTCTGAACGAGCGCCACGATGGCGGCACGATTGGCCGGCGTGTCGACGACATCGGTCACATAGGCAATCTTCTGGCCGGCAGCGACCGTCAGGAGATCGCGCAGGCTGCCGAGCGGCTCGAGACGACCGTCCGAAGCGGCCGCTCCATCGATCCGTATCAAATGATCGTCCAGACGTCCCTCCACAACCGCCTGCTTGAGCGACTGCAACCACGGCCCGACCCGAAGCCCGCGCTCGGACAAGCGATTCTTCCAAATGTTGACGTGTGCCGCTTCCTGCAGCGCAAAGCCGAGGCAGGGCGTGCGATGCTCGAGAATGGCGGCTGATACGCGGCAGGTCCGTTCGTCACAGAGTACGCCGTCAAGCGTTGTTTTCGACACCGTCGGTTCCGCGGCAAACGCTCTCTTCAAGCGAAATTGCGTCGTGGAGATGGAGTTCGGCGTTGCAAGCTCGCTCACAACGAAGACAAGATCGGAGCTGTAGCTTTCGACCAGATTCCATCGATAGGCCTGAAGTTTGTGATACACGCGCTCGGCAAAGCCGGCCGGGCCGCAAAGGTGTACTGTCTTCTCGTGTCCCACAAGCAAACGGAGCAGATGATCAAAGCCAATGAAATGATCGATATGCGCATGTGAGACGAAGATCTGGTCGACGCGTCGTATCTTCCGCGGTGACAGTGAAGCGATTTCTCCGAGATCGAACAGCACGCTGTGCGTTTTGAACAGCGTCTCCACATAGACCGTCGGGTCGCCGTAGCGACCGTTGACCAGGCTCGGATGGAAGATCGGTCGCATGGCAAACTATTCTGCAGCAGGTTTTTCACGCGTCTTGTGCGTCACTCTACCTTCACTGTCCAAGGAACCCTCCCTTGTACACCGGGTTGATTTTGGTCATTGCTCCATGAACTTCCAGATTTAAGCAGACTTTTGGACTCCGCACCGGCAAGATCGAACTACGGCTCTGATCACGCTCGTTCGTCTACGCGACGAGGTGCGGCAATCGATGCTCGCTCGCTGGCCGAGGCGGATCTGGAAGGGCACGTCAAGCCCGCGCCGATGCCTCCTGCAGCCTGATGGAGAGAGCCATGAAACTTGTTTCAAGCGCCTTCGACGATGGTGCAGCAATTCCGCGACGGTTTACCTGCGATGGAGAAAACCTCTCCCCACCTCTGCAATGGTCCGGCGCGCCAGCCGGAACGCTGAGTTTTGTCCTGCTCTGCGACGACCCCGATGCGCCCGCCGGCACATGGCATCATTGGGCGGCTTACGATATTCCCCCGGCCGTAACGGAGCTTGCGGTCGACGCCGAGCAAAACGCCAAATTGAGGCAGGCGGTCAACGATTTTCGGAAGGTGGGCTATGGCGGCCCGTGTCCACCTCATGGCCATGGGCCTCATCATTATCACTTCCGGCTGCTTGCTCTCTCGACGGACCAGCTTCGGGCAAAGGCCAACGCGTCCTGCCGTGACATTGAGCGAGATGCACGCAAGTACGCCATCGCGGAAGCGATCGTTGTCGGTTGGTATGAGAGATAGTCCGGCGGGATGCCCGGACCAGTAGACAAAGAACGACGGCGCTGAAACAAAGACCGCGCGGATATCCGTTGATGGTCGCTACAACGGAAATCCCGGCTGGTCCGGGCCTTACGCAGATTAGCGGTTGTTTCCGAGAGGTCGGGTTCTGGCAGCACTTAGCTGACGTCGGCGTTTCAGCGAATGTCCGCGCCAGAAGCTGCCACTCCATGAACGCTCATTTCGCGAATTGGCGTGCGCTAACACTTTTTTGGCGATACTACGCGGTGCTGTACGAACACTGTCCCAGGGCCTGCGTTGCCCCTGCCAGAGCAGAGCTGAGCAGAGCTGAGCTGAGCTGAGCTGAGCTGAGGATCAGGCAACGGCTACGCCTGTTTGGCTTTGGCTCGCAGAGCCGACTTTTTCCCTCTGTGCTGACGATGGCTACGAAAGATCGGGCGCGATCGCAGGAAATCGTAGGCAGGCGAGCAAGATCGTCGAACTTGGTAGCGGGGGGTCCGATACAACGCGAGACCCACTATCGCAGAAGCCCTGTTTTCGTATCGCCGGGCGCCGGTCACCCCTGCGTGAAGTCACCGGGTTTCAATCCAAGTGCTTTGACAGCAACTTCCGGAAGCGGTCCGTACGCCTCGACTCTTTCATTCGGCGCCATCATGGCCGCAATGATTGCCGCGGCCTTGGCCGGATCTCCTTCGGCCACGAAAAAGACCGAGCGAACCGGTGGGCCGCCACCTAACGGCTCAGTTGTTACCAGGACAACCTGACCATTTGCCATGCTCTCCCATAGCGCAGTCGCTGCGTCGTTTCCACGATCGTTTGGATCGATCCCCGCAAACCTGCAGTGCAGCAACAACCGGGCGCACATCAAGGCGGACCCGCCGTGGTCTTGCATCGACCCGGCACAAACACCAACTGAATAGGTTTAGCAGGCACAATCGCTCCGGAGTGAGCGCATGGCCAGCCGAAGGGTAAACCAAGATCTCCCTGTGATCGCGCGCTTTGAGGTGCGCCATCGCAACTACCTCGCGCCAGACGGCTCGATAGCCCGGCCGCTGCCCGCCTTCGCCTCCGATGCCAACCTACTGATCGCGCTCTACCGGGCCATGGTGCTGCTGCGCCTCTTTGACAAGAAGGCAGTTGCATTGCAGCGCACCGGCCGACTTGGGACTTATGCCGTTTCGCTCGGCCAGGAGGCGGTATCGGTCGGGATAGCCAGTGCGATGCGGGAAGAAGACGTGCTGTTGCCCTCCTATCGCGACAATGGTGCGCTGCTTTGGCGCGGCGTCAAGCTTGAGGAGATCCTGCTGTTTTGGGGCGGGGACGAACGGGGCAATTGTTTCTCCGGACCGCTTCACGATTTTCCGTTTTGCGTTCCCGTGGGATCTCAGGCGCCTCATGCCGCCGGCGTCGCCTATGCCTTTAAACTGCGCAAGGAGCCGCGTGTCGCCGTGTGCCTGTTCGGCGATGGCGCCACCTCGAAAGGCGACGTCTACGAAGCGATGAATTTTGCCGGCGTGCACAAATTGCCCGTCGTGTTCGTCGCCACCAACAATCAATGGGCCATATCGGTGCCGTTGCGACTGCAGACCGGTTCCGAAACGCTGGCGCAGAAAGCTATCGCCGCGGGATTCACCGGCGAGCAGGTCGATGGCAGCGACGCGGTGGCGATGCGGGCCGCTGCCGAAGAGGCTATTGCCGCAGCCCGTGACGGCAAAGGCCCCCGTTTCATCGAGGCGGTCACTTACCGCCTCGGCGACCATACAACCTCGGATGACGCATCACGCTATCGTTCGGCTGACGAAGTCCAGGCTCATTGGAAGGAAGAGCCGATTGCCCGCTTGAGGGCTTATCTTGTGGGTCAAAAAATGTGGGGCAAAGCAGACGAAGAGCGGCTCGCCACCGAGTGCCATGAGCGCGTCGAGGCGGCGGTCGAGCGCTATCTGGCAACGGCACCGCGCCGTCCGGAAACCATGTTCGATCACCTCTACGCCGATCTGCCCGAGGTCTATGCCGCACAGCGCCGTGAACTCGCGGGAGAGCGCGATGCCTGAGGTAACGCTGGTGGAAGCCGTCAATCTGGCGCTCGGACGCGCGATGGAGGACGATCCCGATGTGGTCGTGCTTGGCGAAGACGTTGGCGTCAACGGAGGCGTCTTCCGCGCGACCGCGGGCCTGCAGAAGCGCTTTGGAGCCGAGCGCGTCCTCGATACGCCGCTTGCTGAACTCCTGATCAGCGGGCTCTGCGTGGGCATGGCGGCGCAGGGGCTGAAGCCCGTCGGCGAGATCCAGTTTATGGGGTTTATTTATCCCTGCCTGGATCAACTGGTGAACCACGCATCCCGAATGCGTAACCGCACCCAGGGACGGCTCACCTGTCCGATGGTTCTGCGTACGCCGCATGGGGCTGGAATTCGAGCGCCCGAGCATCATTCCGAAAGCACCGAGGCGATGCTCACCCATATTCCTGGCTTGCGCGTTGTCATCCCTTCTTCGCCGGAACGTGCCTATGGACTTCTCCTCGCCGCGATCCGCGATCCCGATCCGGTGGTGTTTCTGGAGCCAACGCGCTTATACCGCGCGGCAAAAGGCGAGGTGCAGGACGATGGCGAAGCCTTGCCGCTAGATCGTGCCTTTGTCTTGCGGGAAGGTCGCGACATCACGCTGATCGGTTGGGGCGCGGTGTTGAAAGAGACCGTGGCCGCGGCCGATGCGCTCTCCGCCGAAGGCATCGCTGCCGAGGTCATCGATCTTGCCACGCTCAAGCCCTATGATGAAAGCACCGTGCTCGGTTCGATCGCGAAGACCGGACGTTGCCTCATCGTGCACGAGGCGGCACACACCGGCGGATTCGGAGCCGAGATCGCAGCCTTTATCGCCGAACGTGGTCTGTCCTCGCTGCTTGCGCCGGTAACCCGCGTCACCGGCTATGACGCCGTGATCCCGATGGCACGCCTCGAGCAATACTATATGCCTTCGGTCGAACGCATCGTCACCGGGGCGCGCAGGGTGTGTCAGTTCAGCTGAATCTCAACGGACTTTGTCCTATGCGCCAGTTTATGCTGCCGGATCTAGGAGAAGGTCTTGAAGAGGCGGAGATCGTCACCTGGTATGTCAACGAAGGCGATCACGTCATCACCGACCAACCGCTCGTTTCCGTCGAGACCGACAAGGCGGTCGTTGAGATACCGTCGCCGTCGAGCGGACGCATCGCCCACGTGTTTGGCGCCAAGGGAGATATCGTGAAGGTCGGCATGCCGCTCGTCGAATTTGCCGAAGGCGCCGAACAGGACACCGGCACAATTGTCGGCGAACTCGGCGGCGGCGAACATCCGTCCGCGGCAGGAATCTCCTCCGAGCGGCCGATCGGGCAGCAGCCTCAGGTGTTTCCGGCTGTGCGCGCACTCGCGCGCAATCTCGATGTCGATCTTGAGAGCGTCGAGGCCACCGGACCCGGCGGCACCATCACGCGGGCCGATGTCGAACGGGTTGCGAAGCGTATCTCCCAAACCGGTTGCGCCGAGCCCCTGCGAGGCATGCGGCGCGCGATGGCCCAACGCATGACAGCAGCCCATGCGCAAATCGTCCCCGCCACCGTGACCGATGAAGCCGATATTGACGATTGGCCGACGGGCGAGGACGTGACGATCCGCCTGGTCCGGGCCATCGCTGCCGCCTGCAAGGCAGAACCCGCTCTCAATGCCTGGTATAATTCCAGCACGGGAGAACGGCGCCTCATCGCGCGCGTCGACCTCGGCATCGCCGTCGATACCGAGGGCGGCCTCATCGTTCCTGTGTTGCGCAATGTCGCAGCGCGCAGCGTATCGGACTTGCGGGCCGGCCTCGACCGCCTGCGGGCTGACTCGATCGCGCGCTCGATACCCCCTGAAGAGCTGCGCGGCGCGACCATTACGCTGTCGAATTTCGGGATGATCGGAGGCCGGTTTGCCAATCTGATCATCGTGCCACCGCAGGTGGCAATCATAGGAGCGGGGCGGATTTCCCAGCGGGCAGTCGCGCATCGGGGCCAGCCTGCGGTGAGACGTGTGCTGCCGTTGTCGCTCACCTTCGACCATCGCATCGTGACCGGCGGCGAAGCCGCTCGCTTCCTGGTCGCACTCAAGTCGGAGCTTGAGCTGATGTCGTGAACCAACTGTCTTGCATGTGCTCCAAAGAAGGGTCTTCCGGCTGACCCAAGCCATTGCGTTGCACAACGGCCTACGGGGACTCCCTGATACCGATCCACGGGCATTGAGGTTCCGGAGTGGAACCCCATATTTTCGGCAAGGGAGTCCTTGCCGTGCAGACCGTAAAGGCGGCCCTCGTTGCGGCGATAGCAATCGTCGCTCTGGTTGTCTCCCTCCTTCCCGGTTTAGCGGAGGAGAGCGGCAGTCTTGCACTGACTATTTCGATCGACGGAGCGATCGGACCTGCGTCGGCCAGTTACGTGAAGGACGCCCTGGCCAGGGCAGGCGAACGACGCGCCGAGATTGTCATTCTGCGTCTGAATACACCGGGCGGTCTCAACACCAGTATGCGCGAGATCATCACGGATGTGCTCGCTTCACCCGTTCCTGTCATCGGTTACGTCGCTCCCTCCGGAGCGCATGCGGCGAGCGCCGGCACTTACATTCTCTATGCGACCCATATCGCTGTGATGGCGCCAGGCACCAACATCGGCGCTGCAACGCCGGTGCAGATCGGTGGTTCGATACCGGGTCTGCCGAGCGGCACCCCTGACAAGGAAAGCAAAGACAAGAAGGATGGCGACCGCCAGCCCGAGCCGAAGGACGCCATGACGGCAAAGGCGACGAATGATGCCGTCGCCTTCATCCGCAGCCTCGCCGAACTGCGTGGCCGCAATGCCGACTGGGCCGAGAAGGCGGTCCGTGAGGCTGCGACCCTCACTGCCAACGGCGCGTTGCAGGCAAATGTCATCGACCTCATCGCGCGCGATCCGGCCGAATTGCTCAAGCAGGTCGATGGTCGCGTGGTGGAGGTTGCTGGTGGCAAGACGCAACGCCTGGCGACGAAGGATGCCTTCGTCGAAGCCATCGATCCCGGATGGATCTCCCAATTCCTGGCCGTCATCACCGATCCCAACGTCGCGTTCATTCTCCTGATGGTTGGCATCTACGGCCTGATCTTCGAATTCATGTCCCCCGGCGCGGTCGCCCCGGGTGTCGTCGGCACGATCTGCCTGTTGGTTGGCCTCTATGCCCTCAATCTGCTGCCGATCAACTATGCCGGCCTCGCCTTGATGCTGGTCGGGATCGCGCTCCTCGCCATCGAGGCCTTCAACCCGACCGTCGTGATCGGCCTCGGAGGGGTCATCGCCTTTGTGCTGGGAGCGGTCATGCTGTTCAGGGTCGAAGCGCCCGGCTACCGACTGTCGTGGTCGGTCATCGGCATCGTTGCGGCGTTGTTCACTGGCTTTGTTCTTGTCGTGCTCGGCGCGCTTCGACGCGCTCGCAGCGGTCCAGTACGAGTCGGCGCGCAAGCCATGCGAGGCCTGTCTGCAGAGATCCTCGATTGGTCCGAGAATGAAGGTCACGTCTTTGCGCATGGTGAACGCTGGCAAGCGCGCGGCACCGAAGCCTTCAAGCCCGGCGAGGTGGTTGAAGTCGCCAACATCGTCGATCTGACGCTGGTGGTGCGGCGCGCGCCGGTCCCAACCGGCGAGGGAGGTACATCATGATGCTTGATTATTTGACCTATGCAGCGCTTGCGCTGCTGGTCATCATATTTCTATCCCAGGCCATTCGCATCCTGCGGGAATACGAGCGCGGCGTCGTCTTCACGCTCGGCCGCTTCACCGGAGTGAAGGGCCCGGGCCTCATCATCCTCATTCCGGTCGTACAGCAACTCGTAAAGGTCGATCTCAGGGTGATGGTGCAGGTCGTGCCGCCCCAGGATGTGATTTCGCGCGACAACGTCTCGGTCAAGGTCAACGCCGTTCTCTACTTTCGCATCGTCGATCCCGAGCGCTCCATCATAAAGGTCGGCGATTACATGGCCGCGACCAGCCAGCTCGCGCAAACCACGCTTCGCTCGGTGCTCGGCAAGCACGAACTCGACGAGATGCTCGCCGAACGTGACAGGCTAAGCGCCGACATCCAGGAGATCCTCGATAAGCAGACCGATGTCTGGGGCATCAAGGTCACCGCGATCGAGATCAAGGATGTCGATCTCAACGAAACCATGGTGCGCGCGATCGCCAAGCAGGCCGAGGCGGAACGACTGCGACGCGCCAAAGTGATCAATGCGATGGGGGAGCAGCAGGCCGCTGAAAAGCTCGTCGAGGCCGGCCGGATCCTCGCCCAGGAGCCGCAGGCGATGCAGCTACGCTATTTCGAAGCGCTGCATGACATCGCTGGCGAACGGTCCTCGACCGTGGTCTTTCCGCTCCCGATGAATCTGTTCGACCATCTTGGTCTGCGGAGCGAGTCAACGTGACTTTGGTCGTTTTGCCGGAAGGGATACGAACCGTCTGATTCAATCAGAAGCGCTCAAGCCCTGTTGGGCTAGGCCCTAACACCGGGCGAGCAGGGTCGCAAAAAATCGCAACAAAGCGGGCAAGATCGTAGAATTTGGTAGCGGGAGCGCTACATCGCGATACCCACGATCCCGGAAGCCCCGTTTTCGTATCGGCGGGCAGCTTAACTCGCTAGGCGACATCGGCATAGTTCACCAAAAGCCGCCATTTGTGCGCTATCATCGCACGTTTGAACTGTCCGCTATTAGGTTCAAATCCCGGACATGTAACACCCGATTCTTGCGATTGGTCGAACAGACCATTCCCCAGCTCGCCGCATAGCAATGCTTACTATGTTCGAATCCCTCCACGTCCTACATCCCGCCGAAATCTGCGATATGGCGCGACATCCTGCGACGCAGCCGCCGACGGATTCGGAATGATGTCAGATTGGTCACCGATGCTACGGCGGCGTTCGGCTCGAAGGTGATGAAAGCGGCTGCGACGAATGCCCCGATGTTCGCACACGCCACCGAAGCATGATGTTGCGGCTCCCACTGTGAACGGCTAAGCGCCCTCTCCCCGAGCCTGTTCCAAACCGATAGACTCTCCACTTATTCCTTATCGGTCACGGGATGCTGTTTGCGTACGAACGGCCGCTTTGCGCCAGAAGCGGCCAATCAGGAATTCATTGGGTGAGATCATGGCGCATTTTCTCATCACTTCCCTTAGCCCCCTGTCACCACAGCCAGTCCGAGAGGAGGATCTCGAAGGCCATGTGGCGCGCAGTGCAATGACGCGCCGCACCTGTGCCTGTCGTAAATTAGATCCGGGCGTATCGGTGGTGGAGTCCGCCTAAGATTGGGCGACAAAGAATGTGCCCGGCGCGATCGACGGCGCGTGAGACCGGTGCATCTTTCTCCAGGGATAGATGCGTGCGGGTCCCATTGTAATATTTCATGTAACAGAGCAGTAAGTGACGGAGGTGGCGTTCGCTGAATACAATGACGTGGTCAACGCATTCCCGTCGGATCGAACCGATCAGCCTTTCAGCATATCCATTTTGCCAAGGGGAGCGCGGCGACGTTGGTCGGTCGCGAATGCCTATCGATCGGAGCCTGCGGATAAAGACCTCACCATAGGCCCCGTCTCGGTCACGAATGAGATAGCAAGGAGCCTGTTCCCAACCGCATGCTTGCGTGACCTGGTTTGCGATCCATTCTGCGGTTGGATGCGCTGTGACGCCAAACCACAGAATATGTCGCCGGCGGTGCCCCATGATCAGCAATCCATAGAGCAGGCGAAACGAGATTGTCGGCACGACGAACATATCGATCGCAGCGATCCCATCAGCGTGATTGCGGATAAAGGTTCTCCACCCTTGGGACGGCGGGTGTCTTCGCCTGACCATGTACTTGGCCACGCTGGTCTGTCCGATATCGATGCCGAGCTTGAGGAGTTCTCCATGGATCCGCGGCGCTCCCCACAGAGGATTGGCAATGCTCATCTCGCGGATAAGCCGTCGTATTTCGACCGCAACCGTCGGTCGGCCGGAACGAGGTCGTGATTTCCAGCGCCAGTACGATCTGAACCCGGCACGATGCCAACGGACGACAGTCTCCGGCTTCACAATCGTCAGCGCATTGAGGGTACTTGGCGCCAAACGAGACAGCCCAACAAAGATCAGGCGATCCATGGCACTGAAAGTCAGTCTCTTTGGCAGGTGCCGTCGCTGGATGTTAAGCTGATGACGAAGGACCACGATCTCAGCTCCCAACGAGGCCCGCGACTGGAACAATAGGACCAGCACCGACCAGACCAGGTTGCAAGCTTCTCTCATAAGCCAGAAGCATTGCGCGATTCGGCCTCACTTGCCAGCCGGATTAGTTTCCGACAGGGACAGGATCCTTTCCTCACAAGATAGCGCGTCAGCTCAGTCATTTTCCCTTTTTCAGCCCGGACACACGGTAACATCGTTGCTGCTGAGTTGAACACCGAAGCGTCCGAAGTATTCCGCGAGGGAGCGTGCATCATGGAGTCACAGCTGAGCGAAGGCGCGCCGTTTCCCCAGGCGGGGAATTGGTAATTGAAAATTCGGCAAATAAGGCAGTCACAACCTCGAGACTTGGATTAATTTTTCGAGCTCGTGGCGACCGTCCGCGCGAGCTTCCTGCTCGGTGGCGAACGATTCCATGGAAGACTGAATAGGTCTTCCGTTCTCTCTGACATCCCAGCGAAAGCGACCCGCGTGAATCGTGCAGGGCCGGGTTACAAGGTCATAAGGTTGCGGCGACTGAGCCATACCCGACAGGCGTTGCAGCGCAGTTATCCGCGCCCGAAATCTCTCGATCTCCTGAAGCGCGTTGTGGCGGTCCTGCCCCGATGGAAGCTTGCGAGCGGTCGCCAACAGCTCCGCCGCCATTTCTTCCAGTTCTTGCAGCTTCGCCGCCCTCATTTCCCCTTCGCCTTCAGCCCCAGCTCTGCAAGATTTTCGCGCGACCTGCTCCACCTGAAGATCTGTCCGAGCCCGCTTCAGCCCGAGGCACGCAGAGTGGTTTAAGCGCGTTCTAGTACGATTGGCTTTTCAGGGGCTGTAAGCGGACTTTCAGACCATTTCACCGCGGGGTCGTCACAACTTATGCATTGGAGGTCGGTGCGGCCGGAGAGGGTGACAACCGGGACCATTCGCTTTTCGCATTTCGGGCAGCGCGTTGTTCGATCCATGAGAGCCTCCCGATTTTTCACCCCTAACCAGGAACTAGAACTTTTGTTCCATTTGATTCGGCCAAAACAGGAGGATTCCATGGAAGCTGCTCTGGTCATGCCGCGCTCGCTTGACCTTCTTTGTCGGCGCCGCGCGCGACAATCCGCAGCGCCCCATCCGGCAATGGCCGCTGCAGCGCCTTTGCCTCGTCCCATGGCGCGAGTATCCAGGCGTCGCATTCCTCTTCCGTCGTCAGGATCACCGGGGGCGGACATGCGATGGATAATCGTGGAGCACGCCGGCATGGGCGGCATATTGCCAACGTAGCGGTTGATAACCCGGAACAGGGCGATGATCGCGGCTTGGTTTGTCGTGATAGAATAGAGGTTGCACATTTCGGAGGATACCGGCTCGCAACAAAAATCCTTTTTTCTTATGGGAGGGACAAAATGATTGATCAACGTACCGCGCCTTGGGCGGCGCTGCTGCTTCGTGTAACTTTGGGCTCGCTTTTCATTGCACATCTGTATTGGAAATTCGCGATACTTCCCGGTGGCCTAAACACGTGGTGGTTAAACTTTGCGACAAGCGGATATCCATCGATCACCCCATGGTACTGCATATCGGCGGAGTTTGTCGGGGCGATCCTATTTATCCCAGGTATTTGGACGCGTTGGGTCGCGCTGTACACGCTTCCTTTGATCGCGGGAGCAGCTCATTTCTGGGCAATTCGTAAGGGTTTCTTCTTTGTCGGGGCGGGCTCCGAGCTACCTGTCGTCTGGTCGGTGATGCTTGTGGTGCAATTCCTGTCGGGTGATGGGCCTTATGCCGTGGTGCCGTCGTCCGTTACGCGGCTGCAATTGAAGGACGTCTAGCGAAGGCGCTCGGTCCTACGATCCCGCCGACGCTGCTTGCACGCGCCGGTGAAGTGTCGAACAAGCTGCTAGTTGCTGCGATGGTTGAGTCTCTTAATGGGATGGCCCGGCCGTGCTCAGCGGCCTAATTTGCTGGACTGTGGCTGGGAGGCGTGAAGCAAAGCTCAAGGAGCATGCGATGCGCACATCTCAGAAGATAACTGGAATCGTCACCACGATCGGGATCGACATCGGCAAGAACACCTTCCACCTCGTTGGCTTTGACCAGCGGGGTGCCATCATTCTGCAGCAGAAGGTGTCACGCAGTCAGCTCGAACGCCGTGTCGCCAATATTCCACGTTGCCTGATCGGCATGGAGGCCTGCTCGGGCTCCCATCACATCGGTCGGCAGCTGGCTGAAATCGGGCACGATGTGCGTCTGATCCCGGCCCAGTACGTGAAGCCGTTCCTCAAAGGGCACAAGAACGACTACCGCGATGCCGAGGCGATCGCGGAGGCAGTGCAGCGGCCCACCATGCACTTCGTGACGATCAAGACGCCGGAACAGATGGATTTGCTGGCTTTGCATCGCGTGCGCTCACGTCTTGTCGGACGGCGGACGGGCGTGATCAACCAAATCCGCGGCTTCCTCATCGAGCGCGGCATCACGGTGCGTCAGGGCCCGATGCCCTTGCGCAAGGCGCTATCGGAAATTCTAAGCTCAGACACTGGCGCGCTTTCGCCCAGAATGGTTGGCCTCATCGCTGACCTGGCCCAAGACTGGCGTCGGCTTGACGAGCGCATTGCAGCCGTGTCGGCCGAAATCGAAGCGCTGGCGGAGCAAGACGACAGTTGTCAGCGCCTGATGACCGTACCTGGGGTCGGGCCGATCATCTCGAGCGCCGTGGTGGCGGCGATCGGCAACGGCACCGGATTCAAGCAGGGCCGCGACTTTGGCTCTTGGCTGGGGCTCGTGCCGAAGCAGGAGTCGACGGGGGATCGCACAATCCTGGGCAAGATCTCCAAGCGCGGCAACAAATACCTGAGAACATTGTTCGTGCAGGCCGCGCACGTCGTTCTCGAGCGGCGGCCGAGCGCAGCGATGCGGGGTTTGTGGCCCTGGGTCGAGCAAGCTTCAAAACGGCTGCACCGCAACATGTTGGCTATCGCGCTCGCCAACAAGCTCGCCCGCATCGCCTGGGCGGTTCTCGCGCGCGGGGGCACCTATCAACCGAGGATCACCCATGCAGCATGACAAAGGCTCGCTCGGGTTCACCAAGGAGATGCCCGCCACCCCTCTCCGCCACCATCACTCGCCTCATTGGGCGAGCGAGCGACGGTGGCTCCGAGGGGATGGCTTCACGTGATCCGGCTGACCTGAAACATCAGAACGGAGACTGAGTAGTTTACTATCAACAGCTTTCCCACCGAGGTCTGCGAGATGGAATGAAGAGATGGACGAACGGTCTGCCCGGCGCAACCAAGAGACTGGGTGCCATGATGGCCCAACGAGGTCTTTCCGCTAGTCAGCCTCGGATGCGCGCGGATACCCATGATGGCCCGGAGCAAATGCTCCACGTTCGAGGCCTGATACATTGTTGCAGCTCTCACGTTCGTCGGTCTTGGAGCTTCTGTCTTGCAACGCACGGCCCGGGCCATACATTCTGGCACGAACCAGACCAGCAGCGATGTCCGCAGTCCAGTCGCTATCGAGGGAATAGCAGACATGGCACGGACCGGCCAATTTGGTCGAGAATGACCCAGAGCGGTCTTTGTTTAAGCCTCCCGCGCATAGCGCGACAGATGAACCTTGAGCATCTGCACCATATCGCCCTTGATGGGGTCACGTGTTCCGCGAGTCCAGGCTGCCGCCAGTGGCAACTTGTTCATGTCGGATGTCGCAAGCCTGAGATAACGAACACCACGAGCTGCCATTCGCGAAGTCCATTTGGGTACAATTGCAACGCCCTTTCGGCAGCTACTAGATTGACGATGGTTTGCTTTTCATCGGCAATTTGAACGATGCGGGCCTCAAGTCCGGCCTCGGCAAATAGCTTCATGGTGAGATCGTGACTATGCGGTCGCGAACGGCGCTCGAGCACGATCAGCGGCTGATCTACGAGATCGGCGATGGTCACGCGCTTCTTCGACGCGGGCGGATGATGATCTGGGACCGCGACGACGGCTGTCTCATGAAACATGAATTCCAACCGTTTGTCCGGGCTCTCAGAAAGGGTAGTAGGTTTTTCCTTTGTCGGAATGGCGCGCCGCCGGCAATTGGTCTTCCCCTCAGGATTCTCTGCACTGATGTCCGCTGCCGACGTATTATCTCACTCTGCAACTCACCCCCCGAGGTGAGGCGTGCTGCCTCTCGGCCAACCTGAACCAACGTTGCGGAGCTTCGACGCGGACTGCGGATAGGAGCGAAGCGCAGAGCTGAAATGGTGATTTGAACGCGAGATTCGTAATCGTACGACGTAGCGACCTCGCGCGGCGTTGACAGAACGTGAGGAAATGTTGCCACTAACCGGTCGACGCAAACCATCGTATCGCTGACCTCAAATCTAATCGACTACAGGTCGAAGCGGAGCTCGAAGCCCTCGAAGAGGCTCTCTCTGCTGTGACCCAAGGGGCCGCGCAAGGCATTCGAAATCGAGGTGAAGGATAAGCTCGTCATGCTTATTGGTGGGGAGATCCAATTTCGAGGCCGTGGCTGGTGTTTCGACGTGTCCGTACGCTGTGAAAATTCACTCCCACCAAATTGACGGTCAAACGCAACAATTCAAGGGAACCTCTCAAGGGAGACACGCAATAGGTCATAGCTGTTGACCGGCTTTAGTCCTGATGCCGGGGAGAACATCGCAGCGCTATGATGGCGGCTTAAAAATATGATCCAGTGGACGAGGCAATTCTCTCATCCGGACCCGCCTAATCCAACTGGCCCCAAAGAGAGGAGGAGCCGAAGATGAGCACGAGCAGAATTCCGCGTGTCACGAGACGCCGGTTCTTGAAGGAAACGGGCCTCACCCTTGCCGCCGTCAGTGCGGCACCCGTAATCTCCGCGCCATTCGTGTCGCGGGCACTGGCCGACACCAAGACGCTGACGATCGTGCAATGGAGTCATTTCGTCCCGGCGTATGACAAGTGGTTCGACCAGTTCGCAAAGGACTGGGGTACGAAGAACAATATCGAGGTGACGGTCGACCACATCCCGGTCCAGGACGTCGCCTCGCGCGCGGCCGCTGAAGCGTCGGCCGGATCGGGCCACGACATGTTCCAGTGGAACGGCGCCGGCGGGCCGCACCTCTACCGGAAGTTCCTTGTCGACGTTACGAGCTTGGTCGAGTACGTCGAGAAAAAGCATGGGAAGATCAGCCTCATCGGGAGGCAGATCGGCTACAACCAGGACGACAAGACCTGGTCTGCATATCCCGACTACTACATCAACTTCCCCACCATGTACCGCAAGAGCCTGTGGGAGGAGGTCGGGGTGGTGCCGGACACCTGGGACAATATTCGGATCGGCGGCGCCAAGCTGAAGGCAAAAGGCCATCCCGTCGGAATCTCGCTCGGCCACAGCAACGATCCGGAGACGACATGGCGCGGGTTACTGTGGAGCTATGGCGCCTCTGAACAGGACGAAACCGGCAAGCGCGTCACGCTCGACAGCAAGGAGACGGTCGAGGCGGTGAAATTCGTCACAGCCCTCTACAAGGAGGCGATGACGTCGGACGTGCTGTCCTGGAGCGACGCCAGCAACAACCAGTACATCGATTCCGGGGTCAGCTCGTTGATCATCAACCCCATCTCGGCCTATCGGACCGCCCAGCAGCTCAACAAGAAGGTGGCCGACGATATCTTCGTGATGAAGCCGCCCAAGGGCCCGGTACGCCTGTTGATGGATAGCGCACCGAATTCCTACGGAATCTGGAAGTTCGCCAAGAACAAGGACACGGCAATGGACTTCCTCAAATACTATGCCGACAACTGGGTCGACGCCTTCAAGGCAAGTACCGGATACAACATGCCGATCTATGCCAATATCGTACCTAAGCCGATGCCGATCCTGTCCGACGACCCGACGTCCACCCCCCGCGACAAGCTGGCGATCCTGCAGACCTCGGACGAGTGGTCGGCTGCCACCGGCTATCCGGGACCGGCCTGGCCCGCCACCGACGAGATCTATAACAACTTCATCATCGGCGACATGATGGCGAAGGCGGCAACGGGTGCGTCGACGCCGGAAGAGTCGGTGAAATGGGCCGCGCAGCAATGCCAGGCCATCTTCGAGAAGTGGCTGAAGAAGGCCTGATCGTGCATGCCCGGACTGCGCCATCGCGCGGTCCGGCGCGTCGGTGAACTGCGGCGTGCGTCCCGCTGGGGAAGGCCGGCGGGGCGGACGCGTCGTGTTGAATGACCGGGAGGTCCAATGGCTGCGGTACTGACCAGGGATATCATCAAGACATTTGGCGAGGTTTCCGCCGTCGACGGCATCACGCTGAGCGTGCCGGACGGCGAGTTCATGGTGTTGTTGGGGCCATCGGGCTGCGGCAAGACCACATTCCTGCGCATCATCTGCGGGCTCGAAAGGCAGACAAGCGGCGATCTGATGATCGACGGCAACGTCGTCAACGATATTCCGCCACGCGCCCGCGGCGTCGCGATGATGTTTCAGAGCTACGGCCTCTATCCGCACTACACGGTGCGCAAGAATATCGCCTTTCCGCTGCGGACGCAGCGTGTTCCAGGCCCGCAAATCGAAAAGAAGGTCGAATGGGCATCGCAACTGCTCGGCATTGGACATCTTCTGGATCGGCGGCCGCGTCAGCTCTCCGGTGGCGAGCGTCAGCGTGTCGCGCTCGCACGCGCGCTTGTCCGCGAGCCGACTGCGCTGCTGCTCGACGAACCGCTCTCTAACCTCGACGCCAAATTGCGCGCCTCGGCCCGCCTCGAGATCAAGCAGTTCCAGCAGCGGGTCGGCGTCACCACGATTTATGTGACACACGATCAGGTCGAGGCGATGGGCATGGGCGACCGCATCGCCGTCATCGACCATGGGCGGGTGCGGCAGGTGGGAACTCCGGCGGCGATCTACGACGACCCCGCCGACCGCTTCGTCGCGACCTTTGTCGGCACGCCGCCGATGAATCTCGTCGCGCGCAACGGCGGGTATCTGGGCTTCCGCCCCGAGAACTTCCTGCCTAGCGAAATGATCGACGACGGCAACGTCACCGAATTTTCGTTCCGCGTCGATCGTTCCGAGTATCTCGGCTCCGAGCGGATCGTTTACGGTGCGATCGAGGGCATCGACGCTAGTCAGGTGATCACGGCGAAATTGCCGCCGGCACATGTTTCCGAGGAAAGCATCCGGCCCGGCGAGTGGCATTCCTTCGCCGTGCGAAACAGCGCGCTGCGCTATTTTGACAAGGACGGCAAGCGGGCTGGCCGCCACTGAAGCAGGGTTTCGCCGATGGTCTCAATCGCAGAACCGATCGCCAAGCCGGCCTCGCGGTTTCGGTTTATCCTGGACCGGCGCGAGGTGCTCGGCTCGATTTTCCTCGCACCCGCGATCCTTTATGTCTTGTTGCTGGTCGGCGTGCCGTTTCTGCTCTCGCTGTATTACTCAGTCAGCGCCTACACCATCTACGATCCCTCGTGGCGCTTTGTCGGCTTGGCAAATTTCAGGCAGATCTTGCAAAATCCCGTCTTCCTCGAAACCCTGGGCAACACATTCCTCTTCACGTTTGGATCGCAATTCCTCGGCCTCGTCCTCGGCAAGTTCGGTGCGCTGTTGCTGTTGCGACCGTTCCCGGGGCGCAAGCTCGTGCGAGCGCTGATCATATTGCCCTGGGCAGTGCCGATCGCGCTCGCCACGGTTGCCTGGGAGTGGATGTTCGATTCTCTCTACAGCGTCATCAACTGGACGATGATCGCGCTCGGCATCATCGACCGCGCGGAGGCGCCGAACTGGCTCGGTAATCCGCATCTGGCAATGCTGTGCATAATCGTCATCAATGCCTGGCGTTTCTTTCCATTTGCGATCGTTGTCTTTCTGGCTGGCATCACCTCCGTACCGCAGGATATCATCGACGCCGCGACGGTCGACGGCGCTGGCTTCTGGCGCCGCAACTACCAGATCATTCTGCCGCTGATCTTCCCGATCGTGGCTGTCGGCCTGATTTTCGGCATCGTCTTTACGTTTACCGACCTTTCCATCGTCTTTCTCCTAACCAATGGCGGTCCGATAAACGCAACCTCGGTCCTGGGCTTCGAGGGTTTCCAGGTCGGCATCGTCTCCGGCGACGTGTCGCATGGCGCTGCCATCTCGCTGTTCATGCTGCCGGTGCTGTTCTTCGTGGTCATCGCAATGTTGCGTTTTATCCGCAAGCGGGAGATCTGACATGCGGCGTGTCATCGCCAACACCTTCCGGGAGGTTTCGTTTTTCGGCGCGGTCGCGTTTTTCGTGATTCTGACGGCGTTCCCATTCTATTGGATGCTGATCACCTCGCTAAAATCGAACAGCGATCTTTACAACGTCGCCAATATCCCCTTCTGGTTCAATGATCCGCCTACGCTCGAGCACTACCGCTATCTGTTCGAGCAAACCCTGTTCGTGCATTGGCTGTTCAACTCGCTGATCATCGGCGTCTGCGTCGTCGCGATCACCGTCGTCGCCGCGGTACCCGCCGGTTATAGCCTGGCGCGGATGGCCGGCCGCAACGGCGAGGCCCTCGGGATCGGCATTTTCCTGACCTACCTGGTGCCGCCGACCTTGTTGTTCCTGCCGCTGTCGCGGATCGTCGCCGATCTCGGCCTGCAGAATTCGATGTGGTCGCTGGTGCTGGTCTATCCGACCTTCACGATCCCCTTCTGCACCTGGCTGTTGATGGGGTTCTTCAAGACCATGCCGCCCGAGATCGAGGAGGCGGCGATCGTCGACGGCTGCAGTCTGTTCGGCGCCTTCATCAAGATGGCAATCCCGCTGTCCCTGCCGGCCATTCTGACGGTGGTGATCTTCACGTTCACCCTCACCTTGCAGGAATTCGTCTACGCGCTGACATTCATTTCCTCATCCGCGCAGAAGCCTATCACGCTTGGCGTGGCAACCGATCTCGTTCGCGGCGACATCTTCTTCTGGGGCGAGATCATGGCGGGCGCACTGCTCGCCAGCATCCCGGTGGCGATCGCCTATAACCTCTTCCTCGATCGCTTCATTTCCGGCATCACCGGTGGCGCCGTCAAGTGAATCTCGCTTACAAGCCGACTTAGTCTCGTGCTCTGCACCACGTTCGAAGTCGAGCGCTCTTACAACCATCAGATCAACGCAATCATCGCACGACATATGCCAAGCTTGGCCGAGGCCGTCACTCGCACTTTCGCGCTCGGCGAAGCGTCACTACTCCGATCTCTCTTCAGTGCGGCTGGCTTGACGGACTTCGAGACAAGTACTGTGAAGCACACCTTTGTGCTGCCGTCATTCGATGCCTATTACGGCCTGTGTGTACCGAAAATTCGATTCGGCGTAGACGCAGCAAGCGGACGGCGTAAACTCGCATCCTGATGACCGATCTGTTCAAGCTGATTCCCGGTATCCTGGCTTCGCGCTTCAAGGCGAGAGCAACGCTGGAAGCGGAAAACCTGGTCCTGCGGCAACAGGTCAATGTGCTTCGCCGGCGAACGCCGAAGCGACCGCACCTCAACAATACGGATCGTTTTCTATTTGTTTGGCTCTATCGCTGGTTTCCGTCCGTCCTTGAGGTGGTCGCGATCGTCAGGCCGGAGACCATCATTCGCTGGCACCGTGCTGGGTTTCGGGCGTATTGGCGCTGGCGATCCCGCAACCGTGTTGGCAGACCGAAGGTCTCGGCTGAGCTGCGTACGCTCATCGGCGAGATGAGCCGTGCGAACACACTTTGGGGCGCGCCGCGTATTCATGGTGAGTTGCTCAAGCTCGGCTTCGAGGTCGCCCAGTCGACGGTCGCTCGGTACATGTGCCGCCACTCGCGGCCACCGTCTCAGGGCTGGCGGACGTTTCTCAGCAATCATGCCGACGGCATCGCGGCGATCGACCTCTTTGTCCTGCCGACGATCGCATTCCAAATTCTGTATTGTCTTGTCATTGTGCGCCACGGACGACGGCTTTGGGTGTCGTTTGGCGTGACGGCAAACCCAACCGCGGAGTGGATCTCGCGCCAAGTCACCGAGGCGTTCCCGTGGGACCACGCGCCGCGGTATCTCATTCGGGATCGAGACACCTCGTATGGTCCAGTCTTCTTGCAGCGGATCCGTGCAATGGGCATTCGGGACCATCCGATCGCACCCCGTTCGCCCTGGCAAAAAGCTTACGTTGAGCGACTCATCGGCTCGATCCGCCGCGAATGTCTCGACCACATGATCGTGTTTGGCGAAGCGCACCTGCGCCGGATCCTACGCGGATATGCCGCCTATTATAATGGCTCGAGGACCCATCGATCTCTGAACAAGGACGCCCCTCTCCATCGCGCGGTTGAGCGCCTCGGCGCCGTCGTCTCACGACCTGTCCTTGGCGGCCTTCACCATCAATATTGCAGAATCTAATTTTCGGCACACACAGCAAGCAAGTCGGAGGGCCGCCCTAGCCACCCACCTCGGCGCTGATGATGTCCCCAAACAGATGCCAGGTGTCGCCCTGGAGCTTTTGCAGCCGGAGTTGCTCGATAGGAGCAAAGTCGGTCGCGCTTGTCTTGATCGTCATGCCGGGCAGCAAGCCGCCCAGTTCCAGGCCTTTGATGCTGGCTGCCTGTTTCATGACGTTTTCACGGGTAAGGTTGTCGCCGCACTGTTTCAGCACGTGCACCATGGTCTGCGCGACACTGTAGCCGTAGACCACGAACGCGTCGTTCCGGTTTGCTTCCGGATAGTATTTGTCGAGGAAAGCGTTGAAGGTCTTCATTCCTGCATCGTCTTTCCACTGCGGGTCGGTCGGATCCTTGACATAGGCCGATGAGATAATGTCCTGCGCGGCGGCGAACCCGGCCGGCTTGATCGTGGCGCCGATCGAGCTCGACACACTATTCAGAAAGTGAAGCGGCTTCCATTCGATTTCGGCATTCTTCTTGATCGCCTGAGCCGCGAATTTCGGAATTGAAATGTTGACGAACACATCGGCACCGCTCGCTTTGAGCTTGACGATATGACTATCGATGGTTGGTTCAGTAGTCTCGTAGCTCTCCTCGGCAACAATCATTGAGGCGGCGTTGGCGCCGAGACCGTCTTTCAAACCCTTGAGATAGTCCTTGCCGTAATCGTCGTTCTGATAAAGAACGGCGATCTTGGCGTTGGGCTTTTCCTTTAGGATATACTTCGCATAAATTTGCGTTTCGCTCTGGTAACTGGGCTGCCAGCCCATGGTCCAGGGAAAGTTCTTGGGGTCATTCCACTTGGTCGCGCCGGTGGCGACGAACAGCTGCGGCACCTTCTTGGTATTCATGTATTTCTGGATCGCCGAGTTCGGCGGCGTACCCAGCGAATTGAAGATCAACAGGACCTCGTCGCTTTCAACCAGCTTGCGCGCCTGCTCGACCGTTTTCGGTGGGCTGTAGCCGTCGTCATAGCTGATGAAATTGATCTTGCGGCCGTTGATGCCGCCTTCGGCATTGATCTTCCTGAAGTAGGCATCTTCGGTCTTGCCGATCACGCCGTAGGAGGACGCCGGTCCGCTGTAGGGCATGATATTGCCGATCTTGATTTCGGTATCGGTCGCGCCGACGTCGTATATCTTTTGCGCGAGCGCGCCGCTGCTGGTTGCGATGAGCACGGCCACGGTGGCCAAAAAAACAACCAGTCGGGATTGGATAGCAGCCATTTCAGGCCTCCCTGATGTTGTGATTATGCCAGTGTTTTGATTGGAAGCGCGTGGGGCTTCGGGGTTCATTGAATACCCGTTGCAAGAAACCAGCAAGAAAATACCTGCGCGACAGAGGTCAGAGGCATCCGACCTTCGGATAACCGCCGCGTCTCGAATGAGGATCAGGTGAGCCGCGTGGCGGCGCTGGCGATGAAGCGTGGCAAGAGCGTTGATTTTACCGGCTACTGGCAGCGGCACTTTCAAGGCGCATAATAACGCGCCGAAACCCAAGAAATGGGGGGCGTCAAAATAAACACGCGGCCTTTCGCGATAGTCATGCTCCCACCTTCCGAGGAGGGGCGCGGGATAGCACTCGTGCGACTCGGTCGCGATGGGTCGCTGGATTTCACCAATAACTTCCTTTTTACGTATCGTCCGACGCGAGAACTCAGTTAGTGATCTGCCACCGCGCCGGTCTGGCTTCCCCGACCTGTGTTGCGGCGCCGGCCCAACTTGAGCTCAGCCACGTTTAGTACCAGCGTCCGCGGCCGTACCAGCCGCCGCCGCCTAGCAGCAGAATGAGAAGTACAATGATGAGAAGTGTGGTGGTATCCATGTGCGTTTCCTCGGATGCCGGGGTTAGGCCGCCAAGCGGAATGGCGGTTGGTTGAAGCCCAGGAGCTTTGTCGTGCGAAATGCAAGTCGAGCCGGGCGCTTCACGCCACTCCACCCGCGGCTTGCGGCAGCGGGGTTCAGGGCCGCCCTACCGCTTGCAGAGCGGTTCTTCCGGCATAAAGACATTCATCGTCCGAACAGCCAATTCGCTGCTGAGCGGTCGCGGGACTTGGTCGCAAGACTGGCGCGCGGCGAAACGGCCTATCTCGTTGGCATAAGTATCGGCGGATACCACAACACTGGAGTTGCGCTCGTCGAGGTGACTCCTGCTGGCGGTCCCCGGATCATCTGCAACAATGAGGAAGAGCGCTTCTCGGGCCGAAAGCATACCAACGCCTATCCTCGCGCATCGCTCGAAGCGCTGAATGAAATCATGAGGGGTTTGGGCATTGGCCCCGAGCGGATCGTCGCTTGTCTCGCGACCTACGATTACTCTCTGCTTATGGCCGCGGGGCTTCGGTCCGTTCTGGAGGATTTTCCCGCAAGCCTGCACCTGGCGTTCCGGGATCACGCCCCGGCCTTCGACCGCGACCAATTGAAGGAGGGATTTAAAGCCCCAGCCCGGTTGGGTCAGCTTTTCGGCCTCGATTGCAGCGTGCCAATCATTGGCATGCCGCACCACGACAATCACGCATGGTTCTCATATTTGGCCTCGCCTTTCGCCAGAGAGCGGCAAAAGACGATGATCGTAGTTGTCGATGGTTCGGGCGACTTCGCCTCGACCACGCTCTATCTCGGCGAGAACGGCGTCGTTCGGCAAATCCGGAGCAACGCCAGCATATTCGACTCGCTTGGAATGTTTTACGGCATCATCAGCTCGACGCAGGGCGGCTGGACAGCGCTCAGCAGCGAAGGCCGCTACATGGGCGCCGCGGCCTATGGCGACATGGACCGTTCGACCAACACTTTCTATCGGCAGCTGCGAAGCATCTTCGATCTTCGGGCGGATGGCGACGTGTATCTCAACCGGTCGCTTGCGAATTGGCCCCGGCGCATGCTTCGTCAGCCCTATACCCAGCATCTCACCGAGATCCTGGGGCCGCCCATCGCGCCTGAGGAGATGTGGAACCCCGATGCGGTCCTGCGTGTCGAAGACATCCATCACCGGCCGAATACGCAGGAAAGGCTCGACAAGGCGGCGGCCACCCAGATGGTTTTCGAGGATGGTCTCGTCCACATCATTGACGGTCTGATCCGCATGAGCGGCAGCGACCGGCTGGTGCTGACCGGAGGCGCGGCGCTCAACGCAGCTGGGAACATGCGCGTGCTGGAGCATTTCGACGCAGGCTACTATAGCCGCGTCCTCAAGCGATCGACGCGGCTTCATTTATGGACGCCACCTGTGCCGAACGACGCCGGGGTAACCGTAGGAGCAGCTTACGCATTCGCCGCCGCCGCCGGGGTGGGTCTCGGGCCGTCCCTCCAGCACGCTTTCTATTGCGGTCGCGCGCCCAGCATGTCCGATATCCTCGTCGTTCTGGAGGGTGCCGCTGATGTGGCCTGGATTGGCGTCGGCGATGCGTCGCACAGATCCGGAATAGAGGCCATCGCCGACCTCATGGCGTTCATCACCGCGAGAGACGGGATTATTGCGGTCTTCCAGGGACCGGCAGAGATGGGGCCGCGGGCGCTGGGTCACAGATCGATCTTGGCCAACCCTTGCAACCCGCGCACGCGCGAACTGCTTAACGAGCAGGTCAAATATCGCGAAGCGATCCGGCCGCTCGCGCCTATGGCGACGCTTTCGGCGGCAAAGGCTTTGTTCGACTTGTCCGAGGGCGCCTCGGACGATGAATACAATGCCTATAACTACATGGTCCTGACCGCGAGAGCCAAGCCTCAAGCGCGCGCCCAAGTTCCCGCCGTCATTCACGTCGATGGAACTGCGCGGCTGCAGATCGTGCGCGAGCATACCGATGCCGTAACGCACGCCTATTTGAAGGCGCTTGGAAGGCGAATCGGCGTCGAGGTTGCAGTGAACACATCCTTCAACGTCGGGGGACCGATCGCGCAAACCCCAGTCCAGGCGCTTGATACCCTGCGCCGCGCGAAGGGCATGGACGGTGTATTCATGTTCTCAGAGGAAGGGCAGGTTATCGCGGCCTGGACCAGGGAACCTGGAACCCGAGCCGTGGCGCGGATCCCTGAATGGCTCGTGGAGTGGCAAAGCGAAACAAACGCCGCCGTCGAGTTATCCGGAGCGCGGTCGTGTTGAACAGCGTATCGTCGGTATCCACATGCGAAAGCCATTGGTCGGGCGCGGCGCGTTTGCCGCTTAGGCTGGCCTCGAAATCTTTTAGTGGTTAAACCGCCAAGGCGGACGTAGAGTTTGTGCTTCTTACCACTCTGATAGTGGCTTGCGCCTCTGCGCGGGCGCGGGTGACCTATCTCAAGCGAGAGGCAAATCCGATGTGTGACTATAGTCTGCACGCTGTCGCGTCTCGTCCCGCAAAGGTTGGCGAGATGCTTATCACAACGTCATTTTCAGGAGGGACCCGCGGCTTTGCGGCGGAAGGGAAACGGAACGTGGCGGTTTGCCTGCTCCCGGGGACCGAATTGGCTTTTGATCAAGACGTGAAACTCGATCAAAGCTGGATTTGGGCGAAGACCACCAACTTCAGAGTTGCTCGATTTCGCAAGGTAGATCAGCACAGTGCCTTCCGACATCATGACGCGCTCGAATTGCCAGACGGAAACATCGTTCTGGTGACACATCTCAAGAGCGGCCAGAGGGCGACTGTATTGCAGCTGCCGGTCACACATCAGCCCGGACACGCGACGCCCACTCCCGAGGAGCACTCAAACCGTAGCACGCCTGCTTCTGCCCTATAGAAATGGCGTAACCTAAAGCAAAACCCGCCGAGCGCAGGCCCGGCGGGTGTCATTGTGCGTGCAATCTAGAGCAAGACCGTCCCATGAATGCCGTGGTCGTCAAGGCTCTGGCCCTGCATCTCGATAAGGTCAGCGACGACGAAGAGTTGTTGCGCGAGCTATGGCAGAAGGTCGAGGAACTGGAAGCCATGGTCCGCGACCACGATGATCGGCTCAGAAATCGGATCGCTGATGACGACTAACAGGTCTCCCGCCCTTCCGGTCGGCACCTGTGTGTACCGAAAATTCGATTCGGCGTAGACGCAGCAAGCGGACGGCGTAAGCTCGCATCCTGATGACCGATCTGTTCAAGCTGATTCTCGGTATCCTGGCTTCGCGCTTCAAGGCGAGAGCAACGCTGGAAGCGGAAAACCTGGTCCTGCGGCAACAGGTCAATGTGCTTCGCCGGCGAACGCCGAAGCGACCGCACCTCAACAATACGGATCGTTTTCTATTTGTTTGGCGCTATCGCTGGTTTCCGTCCGTCCTTGAGGTGGTCGCGATCGTCAGGCCGGAGACCGTCATTCGCTGGCACCGTGCTGGGTTTCGGGCGTATTGGCGCTGGCGATCCCGCAACCGTGTTGGCAGACCGAAGGTCTCGGCTGAGCTGCGCACGCTCATTGGCGAGATGAGCCGTGCGAACACACTTTGGGGCGCGCCGCGTATTCATGGTGAGTTGCTCAAGCTCGGCTTCGAGGTCGCCCAGTCGACGGTCGCCCGGTATATGTGCCGCCACTCGCGGCCACCGTCTCAGGGCTGGCGGACGTTTCTCAGCAATCACCTCGACGGCATCGCCGGCGATCGACCTCTTTGTCCTGCCGACGATCGCATTCCAAATTCTGTATTGTCTGGTCATTTTGCGCCACGGACGACGACTCTGGGTGTCGTTTGGCGTGACGGCAAACCCAACCGCGGAGTGGATCTCGCGCCAAGTCACCGAGGTGTTCCCTTGGGACCACGCGCCGCGATATCTCATTCGGGATCGAGACACCTCGTATGGTCCAGTCTTCTTGCAGCGGATCCGTGCAATGGGCATTCGGGACCATCCGATCGCACCCCGATCGCCCTGGCAAAATGCTTACGTTGAGAGACTCATCGGCTCGATCCGCCGCGAATGTCTCGACCACATGATCGTGTTTGGCGAAGCGCACCTGCGCCGGATCCTACGCGGATATGCCGCCTATTATAATGTGTCGAGGACCCATCGATCTCTGAACAAGGACGCCCCTCTCCAGCGCTCGATTGAGCGCCTCGGCGCCGTCGTATTACGACCTGGTCCTTGGCGGCCTTCACCATCAATATTGCAGACTCTAATTTCGGCACACACAGCGAACTCTTATGTTATTGAAATAAGGTTGTCATGCGACCTGTATACACGCGCCGAGTGCTGATGTCAGCTCGGGGTCATTCGCGTCGTTTTCGCGCGAGGTTCGCTGGGATTCCGCTTTACCCCCGTGAACAGACATGGACTGTGTGTTCGGCGACGTCGGAAAAGTGCCAAACGCAGACATCAACTGTCGCGACTGCGTCGTCCGTTCACTCGCCGGACCTGAACCCGATCGACAGGTCTTCGCCAAGTTCAAGCGCTTATCGCGCAAGGCCGCCGCGCACTCGTCCAAACCATCTACGTCACAATCGGCGAAATCCTCCGAGCATTTACACGCGAGGCCTTCGATGCAGATCTGCGAACTCAGAATGCCGTGCTTTACTCGCTACAAACGGTGGGTGAGGCAGCGATTTGTTTGGACAAGGAAGAGAAGCGTCGCGGCGAGCCGGGACTTACGGAGAGTTGTTACCCTCACGTCCCGTGGCGAGACGTTCGCGGCTTATCGAACGTCGTGCGACACGGGTACGACGATATCGATCTCGACATCATCTGGGCCACGGCCACTGAAGCGATTCGACCGGTTCGAGACGCTGCTAATCAGGAAATAACGAGGTCCGACTCCGATTGAGCAGAAAAGACTCAGATCGAATTCGAAACGACAAGGACTTGGGCCAGCAGCTAGACAATTTCGCATAAGAAACCTTGGACTAAACCGCTCCGCGGTAGGCAGCGATGGCGGCGGCCTGAAGAAGGAAGCGGCACAGAATGCGCGGCAGCGGCATTAACGATCCTTCGCTGTGCGTCGCGCCGTCCGACCCGTGGCCTCGCTGAACAGGTGGCGGGGGATGTTGATTATCGCAAAACGTCGCCGTTCTTCCGGGTGCGTTTCAAAATCTGCCTCCACAAAAATCTCGACGGTCTCCTCACTGGCATGAACTTCGACGCGTACCGGCGCGTCGTCAAACTCCACTTCATATCGGCGACCATTCTTTCCTCGGATAATCGCGTGCGCCATTTCTATGCTACCTCCGGCCCTGCTTCTTGAGCTTCTTCACTCGGTGCTTCTGATAATCCAGAACGGCCGCTGCAAGTGGCATCGAGCGCTGCACGCGCACATGTGTGAGGGAGACGACAAGCGCTCTGCCTGTTTCTTCCGAGCGAGACAAATGGCAGATGATGCCGCCCTCGTCACCGGCGTATGACAAATCCCAGACGACGTGGTGCATCCGATCAGCATCGGCAACATTCTGGGCTTGCAGATATTCGATCAACGATGGTGCCAGTTCAACGCCAAATGGCGCGGCTGCCTTGAGTGCGGCGAGCAGCCGGGTGGTCTTCTCCGGATTGTCGAGCATAGCGTCGTCCATCTTTAACGGGCGAATCAGAGAGCCGACGATCAGCGATGATAGCGAATATGGCTCAACAGAGCCATATTCGCTATCCGTCGCACAACCCGCCTTCCTCCCATTGCTGGTTGACCCGATCCAATGGCGATGACCTCACGGGCGCTACGCCGCTTCCTCGCTAATACAAGGCAGTCCGCCCCTCTCCGGCGCATCACCGCTTCGCGGTAGGCGACCCGTGGCAAGCTTCGGTGCCACCATCTGATCTTCCTGCATTCCCGACGAAGTTCGATTGCGAGACGCTGGAGGCGCTGCTTGCAGCGCTTTCATATCGCAAAGGAGCTTCCCATGACGGTTCTTCGACAACGGATGACTGAGGACATGCAGGTGCGGAATTTGTCGCCGCATACACAGGCATCGTATCTCCAACAGGTTTCGCTGTTTGCGCGTTACTTCCGTATGTCGCCGGATGCGCTGACCCCCGAGCACATCCGGACTTATCAAATCTACCTCACGAACGAGAAGAGGCTGGCCCCCAATTCAATCCATACGGCTGTCGCGGCGCTTCGGTTCCTTTACAGGATTACGCTCAAGAAGGACTGGACCTTTGGAGAAGACATCCCGCTTCCAAAAAAGCCGCAGAAGCTACCCGTCGTCCTGAGCCCTGAAGAAGTTGTGCATTTCCTCAGCTGCGTGGATTGCAACAAACATCGGGTGATCCTGACCACCTGCTACGCGGCAGGCTTGCGCATTTCGGAGACCGTCCGGCTGAAGGCCGCCGCCATCGATAGTGCCCGTATGGTTGTTCGCGTCGAGCAGGGTAAAGGTCGCAAAGATCGGTACGTGATGCTGTCGCCCATGCTGCTGGAGATCCTGCGCAGCTACTGGATCGCCGTTCGCCCGAAGGAGTGGCTGTTCCCTGGCATTCACGATGATCGGCCAATCACGAAGGAGGCCGTAGAAGCAGCCTGCCAAAAGGCGCATCGGTTGTCCGGTCTCTCTAAACCCGTCACCCCACATTCGCTTCGGCACGCATTCGCTGTACATCTCCTCGAATCAGGTACCGACTTGCGGACCATTCAGCTCCTCCTCGGTCATCGCAGCATCGCCACCACGGCCAAGTACCTGCGCATCGCGACCAACAAGGTCTGCGCGACGTCCAGCCCTCTGGACCTCTTGCCGCATCCAGTTCCAGCCGAACCACAGCCGGCGCCGCCAAAACACTTCTGAGTTTCAGACCAATGGCCCGCTCGGGGCCGGAAGTGGCGGACATATTCCGCCGCTACGGTGCAGCCTATCGTGAGAGCCATGGCGCCTCGCTATGCATTGCACAGCGTCGCGTCATGAGCGCGATCGAATTGTGTCGAACTGCGGCACTTGGTGGTCATGTCGAGCGCTGCGATCACTGTGACCACCAGCGCATCTGCTACAATAGTTGTCGTGATCGCCACTGCCCAAAATGCCAATCACTGGCTCGTGCCCTGTGGTTGGACGACCGTCGATCAGAACTTCTCGACACCCAGTATTTTCATGTGGTCTTCACCATACCGCAGTCCATTGCAGCTATTGCCCTTCAAAACAAGGAGATCGTCTACGGCATTCTGTTCCGGGCCGCCAGCGAGACGTTGCGCACCATCGCAGCTGATCCCAAGCATTTGGGCGCTCAAATCGGATTCTTCGCGGTGCTTCATACTTGGGGTCAGGCTCTTTTTCACCATCCGCATCTGCATTGCGTGGTTCCGGGTGGAGGCATTTCTCCGGATGGCACACGATGGATTTCCAGCCGGCGCAAGTTCTTTTTGCCCGTTCTCGTGTTGGCGCGTCTGTTTCGTCGACTGTTTCTCGATTATCTCCGGAAGGCCTTCGACGCCGGAGACTTGCAGTTCTTTTCCTCGCTGGAATCCCTTCGGACGCGCGACGCCTTCTTGCGTCACATCGCGCCTATCCAGAAGAAGGATTGGGTGGTTTACGCGAAGCGCCCCTTCGCCGGACCTGAACAAGTCCTCAAGTACGTCGCACGATACACGCACCGCATCGCCATCTCCAACAATCGCCTCCTCGATATTGACGACGGCAAGGTTCAGTTTCGCTGGAAAGATTATCGCAATGGCCACCGTCAAAAGACGATGACGCTTGGCGCTGACGAATTCATCCGTCGATTCCTGCTTCACGTACTTCCCGACGGGTTTCAACGTATTCGGTATTTCGGCTTCCTGGCCAATCGCTACCGCGCAGAGAAGCTCGCTCTGTGCCGGCAGCTCGTGCAAATGTCGCCGCCAAGGGCCACCCGCAAAGTCAGCATGGATTACAGAGATCGATATGAGGTACTCACGGGCGTTTCCCTGAAGACATGCCCGCTGTGTCGCTCTGGCACCATGGTGGTCATCGAAACTTTCGAATGCGCCGCCAATCGTGCGCCAATCATGGACACTTCATGATCGTCAACGGCTACTCACCATCATGTCTCGGCCAACCCTGCGCGATCTCGCGAACGGGACAATTTCGCCCCGTGGGGCTTCACATCGCATTTCCAAGGCAATTCTGTTGCTCTTTGCTCGTGATCAGTACCCCCGATGCGTCATCGCGTCCGCTCAAGTCTCCTGTGCTCACCATTCGCGACCGCGTTTGCGGTCCCTTGCAACTCTTGGCCGCGTTACAACCCCCATAGCTGTGGCGCTGCCGTGCCCGGCGGTTTAGTCCAACACGTTTTTAGCCCACCAGCGCGGGTCGCACACTTGTGTTCAACCGCGCCGCCGTGGCCGCGCCGCTGAGCTAAAAACGCTCTTCATTATGCGAACCGACCGAATTGAAACGCCTTCGGCCTGTCGTTTCTGTTGTACGCGCTTGATTTTGGCACTGGCGCGTTTTGATTTTGGCACTGGCTTTCGTTGATAGGATTGCCCTTTTCCGATTTCGACTGCCGGCGAGCCAAATTCAGGGGCGAAAAACCAACACTGAATTCTGGCACTGGGCTCAAGCTGACCGTCACTGAACTTTGGCACGAGCGTGTATCCCTGTCGAGCGAGATGGAGAGTTGGCGTCCGCAATTCGTACCGCACTTTCTGGAATGAAGGAGAAAGGCGTCAAAATCCGCCTGTACGAATTGTCGAGCGAACTGGGATTCACACTTGTTCGCGCCCACCTCGCTGACTACCCGTTGTCGAAAGCCGAAGTATTAGCCGCCTTCCCCTTGCCGCCTTGGCTTTCACGAACTGAGGGAAAGTCAAAACGACGGAAGACGATTTCCGAGCGAGTCGCTTTGCGTGAATTCTCTTTTAAAATCAGTCGGTTGTGTTCCACGAAGAGGGTGGCCAAAACATAATTGTCAGCGGAATTAGTCGATTTTCCGAAATCTGCCAAAACATTCCAGTTTGAGCTGTTTGCGGGATCTTGATTCCAAGAACTTTTTTCTGGCCTTTCGCCAAAACATAATTGTCTAATGTCATCTGGAGGCAATATAGTTGTTCTTAGACAATATAGTTCTTCCTGAACAATAATGTTCCTTGTTTAGGCTGAGACTTGTTCGATGCTCAACATGCGCACTCGATGCGATTAGGCGGCTCAACAATGAGCTTTTGCTGAAGGGCACAGGCTTCGTCGGCGAGCTTGATCCCCGGCATCCTCACAACACCTGCGATGACTACCGTCTTACGTGGCGTGGCCTGGAAATCCGCACGGACAGCACAACGACGGTCGCAAACCAACCCGGATAGCAATAGGTTGCCCGCATGAAGAAGATCGGCTTCCTCTCATTCGGGCACTGGACGCCCTCGTCGCAATCACAGACCCGCTCGGCGGCGGACACGCTCCTGCAATCCATCGACCTGGCCGTTGCCGCCGAGGAATTGGGCGCGGACGGGGCCTATTTCCGGGTCCATCACTTCGCCCGCCAGCTTGCCTCGCCTTTCCCGCTGCTGGCGGCCGTCGGCGCGAAGACCAGCCGCATCGAGATCGGCACCGCTGTGATCGACATGCGCTACGAGAACCCGTTCTACATGGCCGAGGACGCCGGGGCCGCCGATCTCATCGCCGGCCAGCGGCTGCAGCTAGGCATCAGCAGAGGGTCGCCCGAGCAGGTGATCGATGGCTGGCGATATTTCGGTTATCAACCGGCCGAGGGCGAGAATGACGCCGACATGGGGCGGCGTCATGCGAAGGTCTTCTTCGACCTGCTGCGCGGTGAAGGCTTCGCCCGGCCGAACCCGCGACCCATGTTTCCAAATCCGCCTGGGCTGCTGCGTCTGGAACCCCATTCCGACGGCCTGCGCGACCGGATTTGGTGGGGCGCCAGCTCGAACGCCACGGCGATCTGGGCAGCAAAACTCGGGATGAACCTGCAGAGCTCGACCCTCAAGAACGACGAAACGGGCGAGGCTTTCCATGTCCAGCAGGCTGCCCAGATCCGGGCCTACCGCGCCGCCTGGAAGAAGGCGGGCCATGCTCGCGAGCCGCGGGTCTCCGTCAGCCGCAGCATCTTCGCGCTGATGGACGATCGTGATCGCAGCTATTTCGGGCGCGGGCGCGAAGATAACGACCAGATCGGATTCATCGACGAGAACACCCGGGCGATCTTCGGCCGTAGTTATGCCGCCGAGCCGGATATACTCATCGAGCAGCTCAGGATGGACGAAGCTATCGGCGAGGCCGACACGCTGCTGCTGACCGTCCCCAACCAATTGGGCGTTGCCTACAACGCGCATGTGATCGAAGCGATTCTGACCCACGTCGCTCCCGCCCTGGGGTGGCGCTGACGGGCGACTGACCATATCTGAGTTAAAAGGAGTCTGAGTTGAGCGTTGCCTTCACCAAGGAAGACAGTGCCGAAACAGCGTCGGAGACGCTGCTACCCGACCGCCCGGTTTCACCTCATCCGAACCTTGTCACGCAAGCGGGATTAACGTCTCTGGAATTTCAACTCCACCAGGCTCGCGAGGCGTACGAGACGGCGCAGAAGATCGAAGACGTGAATGAACGACGGCGGCAAGCAGCAACTCCGTTGCGCGATGTGCGTTACTTTGCGGCGAGAGTTCGGACGGCTCAGGTCATCCCCGACCCTGCGTCAACTGACACTGTTGCCTTTGGGAGCACGGTGACCTTCAGGCGCGACGATGGGCGCGTACAGAAATATCGTATCGTGGGAGAGGATGAAGCGGACCCCAAGGCCGGGTCTATTTCCTTCGTATCCCCGGTAGCAAGGCTTCTGATGGGCAAAGCCGTTGGGGATGTCGTCGGTGCATCCGGTCAAGAACTTGAGATCCTTGCGATCTCGTAGCATGCCCGCACCTCAGATATCGCCCGCGATCGTGCCGAGAGCCAGACGGCTGCTACGCTGCCCCAGGAACGTGGCCTGACCGGTATCACGATGCGGTCGAAGGCGTGGTGCTGCGCCTGCTGGCGGAATGGACCGCCGCGGACATCGCCGCTACGAGAAATCCTGCCTCAAGGTGGCTTCGATCCGCTCCAGTGCCCAGTCGACCTGGTCGCTGGTAATCACGAGCGGTGGGGCGATGCGGATGGTGTGTTGATGGGTATCCTTGGCAAGGATGCCCGTGCCCTGCAGCGCTTCACAGTAGCGACGTGCTTCGCCCGCTTCCGGGTGAAGTTCGACCGCCAGCATCAACCCGCGTCCGCGCACCTCCCGGATCGTGTTGGTACGGATGTTCGCGAGGCCAGCGAAGAAGCGCGCGCCCTGGACGGCTGCGTTCTCGATCATGCCCTCCTCGACCAGCGCGCGCAGCGCTGCCCGCGCCACCGCACAGGCGAGCGGGTTGCCGCCGAAGGTCGAGCCGTGCTGGCCGGGCTTCAAGGTGCCGAGCACCGCGCTGTTCGAAAGCACTGCCGACACCGGATAGAAACCACCGGACAACGCCTTGCCGAGTAACGTCACGTCGGCCTCGATGCCTTCATGCTGCTCCGCGAGCAGCTTGCCGGTGCGGCCGAGCCCGGTCTGGATCTCGTCGAGGATCAGCATCACGTCATGCGCGGTGCAGAGTTCGCGTACCGCCGCGAAATAGCCTGATGGAGGAATGATGACGCCGGCCTCCCCCTGAATCGGCTCGACCAGGAAGGCGACGGTGTTTGGCGTGATCGCCTCTTCCAGCGCCCTGGCGTCGCCGAAGGGGATGATCCGGAAGCCCGGCGCGAACGGCCCGAAATGATCGCGCGCCGCCGCGTCGGTGCTGAAGCCGACGATAGCAAGGGTGCGTCCGTGGAAGTTATCGGCGCAGACGATGATCTCGGCTTGGCCATCCGGCACACCCTTCACCTCGTAGCCCCATTTGCGGACGGACTTGATCGCGCTCTCCACCGCCTCGGCGCCGCTGTTCATCGGCAGCACCTTGTGGGAGCCGGTCAACGCCGCGATTTCCTGGTAGAAGAGCGCCAGCTGGTCGTTGTGGAAGGCGCGGGAGGTCAACGTCAGCCTGCCCGCCTGTTCCACCATGGCGGCGAGGATCTTCGGATGGCAGTGGCCCTGGTTGACAGCCGAATAGGCGGAGAGGCAATCGAGATAACGGTTGCCTTGCGTATCCCACACCCAGACGCCCTCGCCGCGCGACAGCACGACGCCGAGCGGCGCGTAATTCCCCGCGCCAAAACGCGCTTCCGTCGCGATGAAATCCGTGACCGGTGGACCCATCTTTTGTCACTCCCGTTGCAGTGAAATAGTGGCTGGCGATTGCCAATCAACTCTGCCGTCGCACCTGATTTATCCAAGCTTGAGATTTGCAGTCTGGTTCGGAATGGTGGCGGTTTGGCGCGCGGCGTCAGGAATAAAACGGCGCCCCAACGGAGGCGGGTCAAGCGCGGAGCGGGCCGTTGGAGTTGCGCGCAAACTGGGCTATGCATGCGCCGCTGCCGCAAGCCTTCGACGAGGACTTTTTGACGACACCGACATTGCCTCCCGGCATCGCCGCGGCCAACGATCCGGCGGCGCCTCCGTTCGGGGCGTTCGCGCCTACGCCCGCGCAGCGCGCCATCATCGCGCTGGCGCAACGTTCGCGGCTGAAGCGCGGTGCGTTCCGCCCGATGTTGTCGCGGCTGGTCAATTTGTTGCGCGCGGGTCCAGTCGATGTCCGGTATCAGGGCGCCGCATTTCGGTTCTATCATCAGGCCAGCGCGACCGAGCGCGGCGCCTTGTTCAATCCCGACTACAATCTCGAGGAACTGGATTTTCTGCGCGCGCGTACGCCCGCCGGCGGCGTGTTCGTCGATGTCGGCGCCAATGTCGGCACCTACGCCATGGTGCTGGCGCGTCGGGTCGGCGCAAGCGGAAGAGTGATCGCGATCGAGCCGCATCCGGTGACGCACGCGCGGCTCGCGTTCAACCGCGCCGCCTCCGACACCACACAGGTTACGCTTGTCGCCGCTGCGGCCGGCCCCTGCGACGGCGAGCTGTTGATCGAAACCGACGGCGACAATCTCGGCGCCAGCCATATCGTGTCGGGCGAACGCTCGGGCAAGGCCATCAGGGTGCCGTCGTTGCGGCTGCAGCGCATTCTCGACGATGCCTCGGTGTCACACGTCGATGCGCTGAAGATCGATGTCGAGGGTTTTGAGGACCGCGTTCTGACCGGTTTCTTCAAGGAATCGCCGCAATCGCTGTGGCCGCGCGCGGTGGTGATCGAGCATCTGTCGCGGAACGAATGGCGAGACGATTGCATCGCAGATATGCGCGCGCGCGGCTACGCCGAAACCGGCAGGACCCGCAGCAACGCGCTGTTGGTGCGCGCATAGAATATCTGCCAGGGAACATTGCCGCTCTCGCGCCGTTGACGCACCAGACTAAAATTCCAGAAAGAGTGAAATGCCGATCGAGCCGCAAGAGGACCCGCCGATCAAGCCCGGGCAGCCTTCGGAGCCGCCGCAGGAGGATCCGCCGGGAAATCCGAGGCCTGAGGTGCCGCCGCCAATGCACGAGCCCGGTGAGCCGCCGAGCCCCGAGGAATTGCCGGGCCGCACGCCCGACGAATTGCCGGTACGAGGACCGGAAGCACCGCCGGCCACGCCGGCGACCGATGCCGGAATCGCTGGTGGAGCGGATCTGAATCCGGGCATGCCGGATATCTCGCGGGGGACAATGTGAAACTACGGTTTGAAACGGCCGCCTGAATGCGCAATGAACAATTGCGCGTCAGAACTTTGCATGTTCAGAAATAAAACCAAATCCGCCTTTGAAGGCCGTCATAATCCGGCCTAACGCTTATTTGTTGATCGCCAGACCTGTTGCCAGACATTCCCGGGGAACCCCAATCATCATGACAAGACTTCGTCTCGTACTGCTCGCCACCACGACTCTGACCGCAATGCAATTTGGAAGCACTCTTTCTCACGCGCAGTCCGCGCCGCTTGTCGTGGCGCAGGCGAAGGAAGAACTCGGTCCCGATGGAAAGCCGAAGCAGCCGCCGAAGGGAGCGCCGCCCGCGCGCCCGGCACCGCCGCGCCCCGCACCTCCCGCGGCCGCACCAGCTCCGCGGCCCGCACCTCCGGCCGCGGCACCTCCCCGGCCCGCACCTCCGGCCGCGGCACCTCCCCGGCCCGCACCGCCGGCTGCGGCGCCTCCCTCACGTCCCGCGCCTCCGCCACCTGCCGCGGCTCCCCCGACACGCCCCGCGCCGCCACCTCCTGCAGCGGCCCCGCCGCCGCATCCCGTCCCTCCGCCGCCTGCTGCAGCGCCTCCGCCGCGTCCTGCGCCGCCCACCGCAGCCCCGCCGCAGCGTCCTGCGCCACCGGCTCCGCCGGCGGCAGCGCCGGCGCCTGTGCCACCGAAGCCGCCGGGCGCGCCAAGCGCCGGGCCTGGCATGCAGCCTCAGCAAAGATTGGCGCCGGGGGCACCACCCGCCGCGGGCGGGGGTGCACCGCCGCCTCCAGCGCCGCGTACCGGCCCGCCCGTCAACCCAACGCCGAACGCCGCTCCGGCCGCGCCGAATGCTGCTCCGGCACCGGGCGGAGGCCAGACCGCGTTGCCGCCGGGAGGCGGCCCGCTGGCCCGTCGCGCACCGCCGACGGTCACCGCGCCGATTCCGGCCGCCCCGCCGCAGGCTCAAGCCATGACTCCGATCGCGCCTGGCGCAGCCGCACAGGGACCGCGGCGCATGGAAGATTTCCGCGGCGCGCGCCACGAGAGCGACCAGGGCGGCCGCAAGGTCTTCACCGAACCCGGCCGAGTCATCGTGGTCGATCCCAGCGGCCAGTCGTTCATCCGTCACAACGAAGAAGATCGATTCCGTTTCGGCGCGCGCGACATCCAGACTCGGCAAGTCGGCGGCGAGACCCAGACCATCGTGGCTCGCCCCGACGGCAGCCAGATCATCACCACCGTCGGACGCGACGGCGAGTTGATGCGTCGGATTCGCCGGGATCAGCAGGGCCGCGAGGTCATCATCATCGACAATACCTATCGCGATCCTCGCGCGGTCGGCGGTTTCTATGTCGATCTGCCGCCGCCGGTGATCGGCATTCCCTACAACCGCTACATCGTCGAGGCCGACGACGCGCCGCCGGATCTGATTTACGACACCATGGAGGCGCCGCCGGTAGAGCGAATCGACCGGCGCTACTCACTCGACGAAATCCGTTACAGCCCGTCGGTGCGGGCGTTGATGCCGAGCATCGATCTCAACAGCATCAACTTCGAAACCGGATCGTGGGAGATCCCACCCGACCAGGCCGCAAAGCTGCAGGGAATCGCGGACGGGCTCAATCGGGCAATCACGCGCAATCCGCGCGAGGTGTTCCTGATCGAGGGTCACACCGACGCGGTCGGAAACGACGTCGACAACCTGTCGCTGTCGGATCGGCGCGCCGAATCCGCGGCCGAACTGCTGACCCAGCAATTCGGCGTGCCCGCGGAAAACCTGACCTCGCAAGGCTACGGCGCACAATATCTGAAAGAACAGACCTCAGGGCCGAGCCGCATCAACCGGCGCGTCACCGTCCGCCGCATCACGCCATTGCTCAACGGCGGAACGGCATCGCTGCCGCCCCCGCCCCCCGGCGTCGCGGCGCCCCGGTAGGGCAAAGCATTCCAAAATGAAAATGGCCGGGAGCAATCCCGGCCATTTTTGTTTAGGACGCAAACATTTCGTCGTCCCGGCGTTCGCGTTTCAGCTCTTGTCGCTGTCGAGTTTGAAGATGGGGGAGCCTTCCCCGCTCGATAGCAAGCCTGTCTCTGCGTAGAGATTCAGCTTGGCGCGTGTATCGGTGATGTCGAGGTTGCGCATTGTCAGCTGGCCGATACGGTCGGCTGGCGTGAACGCCGCATCCTCCACCTTTTCCATGCTCAGCCGCTCCGGCTGATAGGTCAGGTTGGGGCTCTCGGTGTTCAGGAACGAGTAGTCGTTGCCGCGGCGCAACTCGAGCGTCACCTCGCCGGTAACCGCACGAGCCACCCAGCGCTGGGCGGTTTCTCGTAGCATCAAGGCTTGAGAATCGAACCACCGCCCCTGGTAGAGCAATCGGCCAAGGCGCATGCCGCTGTTCCGGTATTGCTCGATGGTGTCTTCGTTGTGAATGCCGGTGATCAGGCGTTCGTAGGCGATGTGCAGCAGCGCCATGCCAGGGGCTTCGTAGATACCGCGGCTCTTTGCCTCGATGATCCGGTTCTCGATCTGGTCGCTCATGCCAAGGCCATGTCGACCTCCGATGGCGTTAGCCTCAAGGAATAGCGCGACCGGATCGGCGAACGTCTGGCCGTTCAGCGCGACGGGCTGGCCCTCCGTAAAACGCACGGCAACCTTTTCGGCCCTGACGCTACAGTTGTCGCGCCAAAACGGCACGCCCATGATGGGACTGACGATCTTGATGCCGCTGTCCAGCTGCTCAAGATCCTTGGCCTCGTGGGTTGCGCCGAGGATGTTGCTGTCGGTCGAATAAGCCTTTTCGGCGCTCATCTTGTAGCCAAATCCATTGGCCGTCAGAAACGCCGACATTTCCGCACGGCCGCCCAGCTCGTCGATAAACTGCTGGTCGAGCCAAGGCTTGTAGATTTTGAGGCTCGGATTGGTCAGCAGACCGTAACGGTAGAAGCGCTCGATATCGTTGCCCTTGAAGGTGGAACCATCGCCCCAGATGTTGACGCCGTCCTCCTTCATTGCCGCGACCAGCATCGTGCCGGTCACGGCGCGGCCGAGTGGCGTGGTGTTGAAGTAGGTGATGCCGCCGGTAGAGATGTGGAAGGCACCGGATTGGACGGCGGCAATACCTTCGTGCACCAATTGCGTGCGGCAGTCCACGAGTCGGGCTTTTTCGGCGCCGTACTCTAAAGCCTTGCGCGGAATCTCGTTATAGTCGGCCTCGTCAGGTTGGCCGAGGTTGGCGGTATAGGCAAAGACGCGGGCGCCTTTTTGCTTCATCCACAGGAGCGCCGCGCTGGTATCGAGCCCCCCCGAGAAGGCGATGCCGACTTTTTCCCCTTTGGGCAGGCTTTTCAGGATCGTGCTCATCAAACTTCCAATCGGTCGAAATTTCCAATGCCGCTCGTGGCTTGAGTGCGCGAATAACAAATTTCGCGCTGATGGGCACGTGTTTAATAGCGGCTGGCGTTCTGAAGTCGCTCACGCGGACGGAGCAGGTCCCACATCGCGTCCTTGCCAACGCTGCCGCCAGCGATACCCTGGCCAGGCCAGTCGCGTCAGTGCGGCATCGATGCCTTCGTCGGACAGCCGGGTCGACCGCCAGCGGTAGATGTAGCCATGGGCCAGCCAGATCACCAGAAACGTCACCAGCCCCGCGGCGGCGACGTCGGTGAAGAAGTGCCCGCCGAACGCCATCCTGAGCACGCTGGTCATGACACCGAACAGGGTGGCGGCGGCATAGGCCAGCGGCCGCCACGCCGGCGGGGTCAGCGCGGCGGGCGCGTAGGTCCAGAATGCGGTGGCGCCTTCGCCGGAGAAAAACGAGCAGTTGCGCGCGCAGCTTCCGCGCGGGTCCCACCAGGGCACGAATTCCTGCGGTCCGTTGAACTGCATCACCACCACCGGGCGCGGCCGGCCCCAATAGCTTTTGAAGGTGAGATTGGTGAGAATGCCGGCGGAAAGAATCAGGGTGACCAGAAGAAACATGATCGCGCGCCCTGACATCAGCAGCGGCCGATCCGGCCGCACCAGCTTTACCAGCAGTGCGACAAGCGCCGGCAGCGCAAATCCCCACGAGATCCACATCGCCCCGTCGCGCGCGATCGCGGCGATCGTGTTGAGCTTGACCGGAAACGACCTGGTCGACGCATCGTAAAACACGCGCGGCGAGCTTCAGATCGAGTTCGGGATAGATCCCGAACAGCAATCCGACCACAAGCGCCAACCCCAGCGCGATGAAAAGTCCGGTCCGGTTCATGGCGCGGGGTTTAGCCGAGGAGATTGGGTATGAAAAGGCTTGACGAGGCGCGCTTTTCTTCACCCTCCCCTGGAGGGGGGCGAGACGAGGGGGGCGAGACGAGCGAAGCTCGCTCTCTGGGTCGGCTCGCATCGCGCGAAGCAAGATGCGAGACGGGGTGGGGTGATCTCTCAACCCGGGCACCGTTCGAGGCGAGAGACTGTCACCCCACCCCGCCGCTCATTTCATTCGCGTCGACCCTCTCCCTCCAGGGGAGGGTAAGAGGAATGGAGCTCACGCGATGACGGCGGCGCAGAAGGCGGCGGCGAATGCGACGGCAGCGGGGGCAGCGGCGGCCGCGGCGGCCGCGGTTCGCGCCACGCCCCTGCATTGCGGCCTGCGATCATCCAGTAGACAACGCCTGCAACGATCCCCGCGCCGGTCATGATTTCGAGATGGCGCCGAACGATGCCCTCGAAGCTCAGTGTCTCGGGATCGAACGGCACCAGGCCGAGATAGCATGCGAGGCCGACGACACCGCCGCCGACCGCGTAGGTCAGCGCGCCCCTGATATAAAACGCTTCCGTAATTGCGGCCACGATCATCGCCGGCAACAGCGCAAAGCCGCTGATGAAGATGAAGCCGAAGCCGAACTACGACGTCGAGCGCGCCCGGATCAATCGGGCCGCTGCCGAGATCGCTGAATTCCGGAAACAGCACCGCGCCGACCACGATCATTCCCGCCACCAGACATGCGGCGAGAAATCCGAACAGAATCACGAACAGCCGGCCGATCAGCGCCATCGAGCGAGTCCGTCGTCAGGTAACAATGGCACTAACCCCTCCACCGTCATGCCCGGCCTTGTGCCGGCATCCACGTATTGCCTCGCCGAAATCCTTTAAAGACGTGGATGGCCGGGACAAGCCCGGCCATGACGCCTAAAATGGATGGTTCGCCTAGTCCGTCATCGCCATGGCGCGCAGCGCCTGCCGCTCGCGCACCGACAGTTTCTCGGTTTCGGATTTGAGCTGGCCGCAGGCGGCCAGAATGTCGCGGCCGCGCGGCGTGCGCACCGGCGAGGAGTAACCGGCGTTGAAGATATATTCCGAGAACTTTTCGATCTGATCCCAGTCCGAACATTCGTAAGTCGTGCCCGGCCACGGATTGAACGGAATCAGATTGATCTTGGCCGGAATGCCCTTCAGCATCTTCACCAGCAACTTTGCGTCGTCGAGCGAATCGTTGACGCCTTTCAGCATCACATATTCGAAAGTAATGCGCCGCGCATTGGATGAGCCCGGGTAGTCGCGGCAGGCCTGCAGCAATTCGGCGATCGGATATTTCCGGTTCAGCGGCACCAGTTCGTTGCGCAATTCGTCGCGCACGGCATGCAGCGATATCGCCAGCATGACGCCGATTTCATTGCCGGTGCGGATGATGTTCGGCACCACGCCCGAGGTCGACAGCGTGATGCGGCGGCGGGAAATGCCGATGCCCTCATTGTCGGCGACGATCAGCAGCGCATCGCGCACCGCCTCGAAATTATACAGCGGCTCGCCCATGCCCATCATCACCACATTGGTGACGAGGCGGCTGCCGGTCGGGGTGACGCGGTCGGCCCAGTCGTTGAGGCGATCGCGCGCCACCATGATCTGGCCGACGATTTCACCCGCGGTCAGATTGCGTACCAGCCGCTGCGTGCCGGTGTGGCAGAACGAGCAATTCAGCGTGCAGCCGACCTGCGAGGAAACGCACAGCGTGCCGCGGTCGGTTTCCGGAATATAGACGCACTCGACTTCATGCGCCTTCTCGATCTTGTCGCCGCTCGGCAATCGCAACAGCCATTTGCGGGTGCCGTCGCTGGAAATCTGCTCCGCCACCACCTCGGGGCGCGCGACCGTGAAATGCGCTTCGAGTTCGCCGCGCATTTCCTTGGAAATGCTGGTCATCTCGGCGAAATTCCGCGCGCCGCGGACATAGATCCAGTGCCACAGCTGCTGCACGCGCATCTTGCGCTGCGCCGGCGCCACGCCGATGACGCCGAGCTGGTCCGCGATCTCCGCGCGCGACAGTCCGACCAATGAGGGCTTGGCCGGCGGCACGTAGGTTTCGAGCGCGATCTTTTCCAGGGGCGCCTGCGCATTGGGCGTTTCGATGGTCGTCTGCATCACTTGGCATCTCTTTGAGACGTCATGTCCGGCCTTGTGCCGGGCATCCACGTCTTTTTGGCGGCCGGTCAAGACGTGGATGGCGGGACGTCCAGCGCGAAGACGCGCTTCGCGCTTTTATCCGGCCATGACGACCAAAACATTCGCTAGCTCACGGCCGGGATCGGCCTGCTTCCGGAAAGCCCTATATAGCAACCGACAGCGCAATTGCGACCGGGTTAGCGCCGGCAATCCTGCGCCAGCCGGTCGAGCGCCTGGGAAAGCCCCTTCAGCGAGAACGTATCCGTGGTCTCGGTGCCCTTTGTCGACACCCCCTTGACGATCACGTCGGAGGCCTTCCGCATGGCGTCGACCATCCGCTCTTCTTCGGCGGCGTTCTTGATCCAGAGGCCGTCGCCCTGGGTGTACATTGCGTAGGAAGCGCCGCCGACCTCGAGCGTCGATTCCGAGCCCGGCTTCAGGGTGTAGCCGATCATGACCGAGACTTCGTTGGTGACTTTCTCCGCCGGACGGGTGGAGACGAAGGCGTAGGCCGGATCGCGCGGACGATTCGGCGGATTGGTTTTCGACGAGGCGGGTTTTGCGAGCGCAAAACAGACCTTCTTGCCGTTCGGTGTCGCGGTGTAGGCCCCCCAGGTGCCGAACTGCCCGATCAGCGTAGGCTCCGCGCCTCCCGCAACAGCGGGCTTGGTTTCCGGCTTGGCCACCGCAGGCTTGGCCGTACTCTTGGCGGTTTTCGGCGCCGGGGTTTGCGCCTGCGCAAGGCTTGCTGCCCCGCACATCAGCGCACTCGCAACCAGGGCTGTCAGCTTTCGTTGCACGGACATCACCAATTCTGGTTCCCCCATTATTGTGACTGGAAGATGGCCCGACATCCGCCGTCACGGGGGCCGATGGATAGCCGGGAAATGCCTTTTTGGGAAGGCAGTTACGAAGCTCGGAACGGGCACAGCCGCGAAACGCCGCCGCGCCCTGATGCGCCGTTCATCCCTGGCTTTTCGACCGCGCCGACCGCTGCTTTTCCCACTGCGCATCGGTCCACTGCAGCAGATCCTCGGCGCCGGAACTGCGCAAATGCGCGCCGCCATCCTGCACTACCATCTCGCCATTGATGTAGCCGGCGGAATCGGAAATCAGGAAACTCGCCAGATCGGCAAGTTCGCTGTGTTCGCCGGCGCGGCCGAGCGGATTTCTCGAGGTCCACCCCTGGTCGCGCCCCTCGGGCCGAAGCTGGCCCGAGGCGCCGGCGGTCGGAAACGCGCCGGGGGCGATCGCCACCGTCCGGATGCCCTTCGGTCCCCATTCCACCGCGAGGCTTTTGGTCATCGCGAGAACGGCTGATTTCGCCATCGCAGAGGGCACCGTGAAAGCGCGGCCGGTAATGGTCGAGGTCGAGAGGATGCTCAGCACCACGCCCTTATGTCCCGCTTCGATCCAGCGCTTGCCGGCCGCGAGCGTGCAGTACATCGCGCCGTGCAGTGTAGGCGCCAGGATCGCGTCCGCGGCGCGGAACGACAATTGCTCGGTCTGCGCGATGAAGGTCGCGGCGGCGTTGTTGACGAGCACGTCGAGCGGCGCCTCGCGCCAGATCGCATCCATCATGGCATCGACGTCAGCGCCGTCGCGAATATCGCATCGGATCGCGGTGACCTTGCCGCCGAGATCGGCGCGCATCCGCGCGGCGGTGGTCTCCAGCAATTCGAGCCGGCGGCCGCAGATGATCAGTTCGGCGCCAAGCGCGACGAAGCGGCGCCCCATCGCGGCGCCAAGCCCGGAGCCGCCGCCGGTGACCAGTATCCGCTTTCCCTTGAGCAGGCCTTTTTCAAACATCGTTTTCTCCCCGTCTCATTTCGCGCCGCCAGTCCGGACCAGCGCGTAGCGCTGGATCCGGAATCCCGGGATTGTCGATCCTGATCATCTCGAGATTCCGGGTTCGCGCTTGCGCACGCCCCGGAATGACGGCCTCCCCGCCCTGCGAATCAGATTGTAGCCCGGCTTCAAATCCGGCATGAAGCAACCTACGTCATTTCTGCGTCCGAAATTCAGGTGTGCCCATGAAAGCCATTCTCTGCTCGCAATATTGCGGCCCTGACGATCTCGTGCTGGCTGACGTGCCCGATCCCGTGCGCCGGGCCCGGCGAGGCCGTGATCGCGATCAAATCCGCGGCGCTGAATTTCTTCGATCTCCTGATGATCCAGGGCAAATACCAGATCAAGCCGCCGTTTCCGTTTTCGCCGGCCGCCGAAGTTGCGGGCGTGATCGAAAGCGTCGGCGCCGGCGTCACCGGCCTGAAAGTCGGCGACCGCGTGGTGGCCTCCTGCGGCCACAACGGCGCGCGCGAAAAGATCGCGCTGCCGGCCAATTCGATCGTCAGGATTCCCGACAATCTGGATTTCGATCGCGCCGCCGGGATCATCATCATCTACGGCACCGCGCTGCATGCGCTGGAAGATCGCGCCAGCCTGAAGGCCGGCGAGACCATGGCGGTGCTCGGCGCCGCCGGCGGTACCGGTCTGGCGGCCTGCGAACTCGGCAAGCTGATGGGCCTGAAGGTGATCGCCTGCGCATCGTCAGACGAGAAGCTTGAATTCGCCAAACAACACGGCGCCGAACTCGGCCTGAACTACGCCAAGGAAGATCTCAAGGAAGGCTTGCGCCGGCTCACCGGCGGCAAGGGCGCCGATATTATTTTCGATCCGGTCGGCGGCAGCTATGCCGAGGCGGCGCTTGCGTTCGATCGCCTGGGAAGGCCGCTTCCTGGTGATCGGATTCGCCGCCGGCGACATTCCGAAGATGCCGCTCAATCTGGCGCTATTGAAGGGCTGCGATATCCGCGGCGTGTTCTGGGGCGCCTGGGCGCGGCTCAATCCGGAGAAGAACCGCGCCAATCTGGAAAAGCTCGTGAAATGGACCGCGGAAGGCAAGATCTCGTCGCATGTCGACCGCACCTTCCCGCTGGCGCAAACCGCCGACGCGTTGAAGGTGCTGGCGGGCCGCCAGGCGATGGGCAAGGTGATTTTGCATCCGTGAGGGCGCGTTGATCGCCGTCAAGCAGATCATGCCAGCTGTCGTCAACCGGCTTGACCGGCCGGCGCCGGTATTTCGAGACGCTTGTGATGAAGCCGCACCGCTTCGGCGTGCTGGTTCCGCGCGGCCGCGGCGATGGGTTGGCCCGCTAAAATTCTTCATGTCGCCGCCAAATTTTTCAAAGATTCTTCATATTGCCGCCAAGTAGTTCAAGAAATCGCGCGGTACTGCCGCAATGAAATCAAGATTTCTCCCAAATCGTGCCGGCGATCGTCGCTTTTTGGACGGATTCAAAATGCGAATCTTCGTTCTCAGTAACGGGGCCTTGGTTACTCGAGAGCAATAAAAGCTGAAAGCCGGGATGCCCTGATGTTGCGTCATAGCGGGAGGCATCACCATGAAGAGGCAAACCAGGCTCACTTCATACGGCGAACGAATTGTCGGGGCGGTTGACCTAGACTTCAGCGGGCAACTCAGGTCGCCTTGCGCCCATCCATCGATTGCAGCGAGAGACGATCTTCTCCCCGAGGATGTGCCCCTATTTCTCTCCGGATATGCCGAAGAAGAAACAGAGCTGCCGGGTTTCAGCAGAGCCCGGGATGGATTGTTCATTGCATCGCGAATCTTCAGGATCAGTATTTTTACAGCAGCGGCGGTGGCAATCGCCTTTTCGACCCTGTCGGTGCCGAATCCATTCGCGCTGTTTGCGAACGCCAAGGCTTCGCTGATCGGCGTTGCGGCGAGTGAGACGCCCGCCAGCCCGTCGGCACCAGCCGCCCGATCGGCCGCCGCTGTTCAGGCGCCGACCGCCATGGGCACGCCGACCCGCGACGAAATTGCCGCCGCGCTGAGAAGCGCCCATCAGAATCAACCGGAAATGCTTCAGCCAGCCGCTGCAACGCCGCCGGTACGACAGATCGCTGCCGACGAACTCGCGACGTTGCTGAAGCGGGCAAAGGACTTGATCGCTGTCGGCGACATCGCGGCTGCCCGGTTGTTGCTGGCACGCGCAGCCGACGCGCAAGATGCCAGCGCCGCCCTGCTGCTGGCCCAGACCTACGATCCGGTGGTGCTGGGCACGCCGGACGCGCGAAGCATCACGCCCGATCCGGTGGCGGCGCGCGGCTGGTACCAAAAGGCAGCCCGGTTCGGGTCGCAGGCCGCACAGCAGCGTCTTGCTCAGATGCAGAATTAGTTTTTGCCAAAACAGAGGGGACGCCATGCGGCGATTACTTGGGCTGGCGATGTCAGCCATGATGATGGTTTGTGCCTTCGCGGCGCGGGCCGAGAATGCCCAATATGACCCGGCAAAGGTCAGCGAGAGCCTGAAAGCGATATTCCAGTTCGGATCGACCACCACCAAGCAGAGCCTGAACGCCAACACGGTGACGCTGATATCCGGCACCATCGGCGGCACCTATGTCCAGTTCGGCGCCGATCTGGCCTCGTTGCTCGATGACGGCAACAAACTGCGCGTGCTGCCGATCGTTGGCCGCGGCTCGGTGCAAAGCGTCGCTGACATTCTCTTCCTTCAGGGCGTCGACCTCGGCATCGTTCGCGCCGACACGCTCGATTATCTCGAGAAAAAAGGCTTCGCCAAAGACCTCAAGAAACAATTCACCTATGTGACCAAGCTCTATAACGAAGAGATGCACGTCATCGCCTCGAAATCGATCCACAATCTCAGGGATCTCGATGGCAAGACCATCAGCGTCGACCTGCCCGACGGCGGCACCTTCGTCACCGCGCTGACCGTGTTCGAGCGGCTCGGACTCAAGCCAAATGTCGTCTATATCGAGCAGCGCATCGCGCTGGAGAAATTGAAGGCCGGCGAAATCGACGCCGTGATCGTTGTTGGGGGCAAGCCGTACAAAGCCGTAAGTAGTTTCAAGGACGATCGGTTCCATTTGGTGACGGTCAACTACGAGAAGGCGCTGCAGGGCGATTACCTGCCGGCGAGCCTGTCGGCGAAAGACTATCCCAACCTGATTTCCGATCAGGAACAGGTCGTTGACACCATCGCGGTGCCTGCGGTGCTGGCGGCCTTTAACTGGGCCCCCGAAACCGAGCGATATCGGAAGCTCGCGCTGTTCGTGGACGCGTTTTTCACGAAATTTCCCGCCTTCCAGAATCCGCCCTTCCACCCGAAATGGAAGGAGGTTTCGCTATCGGCGCCGCTTCCGGACTGGCGACGCTTTCCCGCCGCCCAGCAATGGCTCGACCGGCACGGCATCGAGCCCGTCGCACGCACCCGGTTCGACGAATTTCTGAAGCAGAATGCAGCGATGGGAAAACTGCCCGCCGACACCGACAAGGAAGCGTTGTTCAAGCAGTTCCAGGCATGGGAGGCCGCGCAGCAAGCCCATGCGCAGCCGCGGCCGCCGCAAAAGGTGCGGTAGAGTTTGCAATCGTCGCAGGCGGGGCCGGGCCCGAACTTTCAATCGCCGCCTTTGGCGCCGGCGCAATCGCCGCTGCCGATTCCCCGCTTCAACGCGGCGCGGGCCGCCTCGCGATGCTCCGGCGTGATGTGGGTCGCGACCATCCGGATCGCGGTCGCGAGAACGGCGGCATCGTCGGTGAAGCCGAGCACCGGCAGCATGTCCGGGATGAAATCGAACGGCAGGATGAAATAGGCGATCGCGCCGAGCAGCGCCGCCTGGACATGACGCGGCGTCTGCTTGTCGAACGCGCAATAATACGCCGCGAGCAAATCCTCCGCGAACGGAAGTTTTGCGACGACCCGCTTCAGCTTGATCCAGAAACGCCGTCGCACGCTTTCGCGGTCCTGCGCCAGCCGGTCGGCCGGCTCGAAACCCACGGTATGTTCTGAAACCATCGCTTGGGTTCCCTGAAGCCACCGCGGGCAATCGCCGCGGCGCACGCCCTCAAGCTGGGGATGTCGCGTCTGCGCCGCAAGATTGCGCGGGGACGCCGTCAGTCCACGCCGAGCTGCTTTGCGATCGCGTTCATCGCCTTGGCAAGCTCGATATCGAGCGGGGTAACGCCGCCGGCGTCATGGGTCGCCAGAACCACTTCCACGGTCTTGTAAACGTTGCGCCATTCCGGGTGATGATCGCTCTTTTCAGCCACCAGGGCCGCGCGGGACATGAAGCCGAACGCTTCGTTGAAATCCTTGAAAATGAAGGTTCGCGCGATCGCCTCGCGGCCGGGCGTCTCGGTCCACCCCGATAGCCCCTTGAGGGCCGATTTTCGCGCCTCCGCCGATAGCCGCTCCGCCATGATCGCCTCCCGTTTCACACCAGCTCGACCCTAACACCGATCGGGACCTTCGGAATCCCTGCCAAAATCTGCGGCAAAGCCGGTCCAAGGCCGAGCCGGTAACCATGCCGCAGATGTAACGCCGCTCTGGCGGGAAATTTGCTACAATGTGAGTCTAACCGCATATGGCAATATGACGTTGGACCTCAAACGATTATTTGCCAGATCGATGACGGGAGGGTTCGACCTGGTCGAGCCGCCGGCGCAGCCGTCGCCGCGCTCGGCCAAGCGGAAGGCGATGTTCGTCACGCTGGCGGGGATCCTCGCCATCGCCGGCACGCTCGCAGGCGGCCTATTACTTTGCGATGCGGCCGGAGATGTTGCGGATCGCGGTCGGTCCGGCAAACAGCGATGACGTCAAGGTGGTCCAGGCCCTGACGCAGGCCTTCACGCAGGCGCACAGCCACATCCGTTTGCGTCCGATTCAGACCGAGGGCGCCGCCGCGAGCGCCCAGGCGCTCGCCGACGGCAAGAGCCGATCTCGCCATCATCCGCGGCGACCTCGACGTGCCGAAAAATGCGCAGGCGGTGGCGACATTGCGCAAGAACGTCGCGGTGCTGTGGGTGCCCCCACCGGCGAAGGGCAAGGGCAGAGGCAAGAAGGCCGACCCGAAGATCACCAAAATTGCGCAGCTCGCCGGACACCGTGTCGGCGTCGTCGGCCGCACCCCGGCCAATGTCAATTTGCTCAAGGTGATCCTGCAGCAATATGGCGTAGACCCGGGCAAGGTCGAGATCGTTCAGTTTCCGGCCAGCGAAGCCGCGGACGCCATCCGCAACCAGAAGGCGGACGCCTATCTGGCAGCCGGCCCGGTCAACAGCAAGATCACCGCGGATGCGATCGCGGCATCGACGCGCGACGGCGGTACGCCGACCTTCCTCGCGATCGATTCGGCCGAGGCGATCGCGCAAAACCATCCGGTATACGAGGCCTCCGAAATTCCGGCCGGCGCCTTCGGCGGTTCGCCCGACCGGCCCGATGACGAGGTCAAGACGATCAGCTTCTCCCACCACATCGTCGCGCGCAAAACGCTCTCGGAATCGACGGTCGCCGCCTTCACCCGGCAGTTGTTTTCGGTTCGGCAGGCGCTGATGGCGGAATTCCCGCTGGCCGCGAAAATCGAGACCCCGGATACCGACAAGGATGCCGCGATCCCGGTGCATCCGGGCGCTGCGGCCTTTGTCGACGGCGAGGAGAAAACCTTCCTCGATCGCTACAGCGATTACATCTGGTGGGGGCTGATGGTGCTGTCCGCGATGGGCTCCGCCGGTGCCTGGTTCGCGGGCTATCTGAAGAAAGACGAACGCTACAACAACAGTACATTGCGCGAACGGCTGCTGGACATGCTTGCCGCCGCGCGCCGCAGCGATTCCACCGAAGAACTCGACCGGATGCAGACTGAGGCAGACGATATCCTGCGCGATACGCTGCTGTGCTTCGAGCATGGCGCCATCGAGGAAGGGGCGTTGACCGCCTTCAATATCGCGCTCGATCAATTCCACAACGCGGTGGCCGACCGCAAGGCGCTGCTGAACAGCATCCCGCAAAACCTGCAACGGGCGGCCGCCCAGTTCCGGGCGAGCGGAACCATGTAAGCAGCCGCTGTGTAATGGAACCGTCACATAACCTTCCTAGGCCTGTCAGCGCGATTGCGCATTCTGCTGGCCGATCCAGGAGGCCCGCATGACGATCAAGATTCCCCGCAAAATTCTTCACGGACTTTCCCGCCGCCGTTTTCTTTCCACCGCGGCAGCGACCGGCGCCGGCGCGCTCGGCGCTATCGCGATGCCCTATCTCAGCCGCGCCGCCGACCGGCCTCAAATCACCCATGGCGTGCAATCCGGCGACGTCGGCGCCGATAGCGGCGTGGTATGGGCGCGCGCCGACCGGCCGTCGCAGATGATGGTCGAGGTCGCCACCACCGAATCGTTCGGCAATGCGCGGGCGTTGCCGCCGATCGCGGCGCTGCCGGAAAGCGATTTCACTGCGAAAATGCTGCTGGAAAATCTGCCCGGCGGCCAGGACATCTCTTATCGGGTCAGATTCCGCGACTTGGCGCACACCGATATTTCCAGCGAGCCGCTGGTCGGCCGCTTCCGGACCGCGCCCAGCGACCGGCGCGATGTCAGTTTCGTCTGGGGCGGCGATGTCGCCGGACAGGGCTGGGGCATCAATCCCGACGACGGCGGCATGGTCACCTTCGCGACCATGGCCAAGCACCGGCCGGATTTCCTGCTGCATTCCGGCGACACCATCTATGCCGACGGCGTCATTTCATCCGAGGTGAAACTGCCCGACGGCAAGCTCTGGAAGAACGTCACGATCCCGGAGAAAGCCAAAGTCGCCGAGACGCTCGACGAATTCCGGGCGGCGCATAAGTACAACTTCCTCGACGATAATGTGCGCGCCTTCAACGCCGAGGTGCCGATCTTCGTGCAGTGGGACGACCACGAAGTCACCAACAACTGGTCGGCCTCGAAACAGCTCCCCGCCAACTACAAGGAGCGCGACATCACGCTGCTCGCCGCCCGCGCGGCGCGTGCGTTCCACGAGATGTATCCGATGCGCGAAAGCATCGTCGAGCCGGGGCGGGTCTACCGCACCCTCAGCTATGGTCCGCATCTCGACGTCTTCATGCTGGACGAGCGCAGCTATCGCGGCCCCAATGGTCCGAACCTGCAGACCAACTACGGTCCCGACAGCTATTTCATCGGACCGGATCAGATGCTGTGGCTGAAGCGCGCGCTGTTGAACTCGCGCGCCACCTGGAAGGTGATCGCGTCCGACATGCCGCTCAGCCTGATCGTCTATGACGACGCCGCCAACCGAAAGGGTTCGGAAGCGTTCGCGCAGGGCGACGGGCCGCCGCGCGGCCGCGAACTCGAGATCGCCGACATCCTGCGCTTCATCAAGACCTCCGGTATTGTCAACACCGTTTGGCTGACGGCGGACGTGCATTACGCCGCCGCGCACTACTACAACCCCGACAAGGCGCAATTTCAGGACTTCGATCCGTTCTGGGAATTCGTCTCCGGGCCGTTGCACGCCGGAACGTTCGGACCGAACGAACTCGACAACACCTTTGGGCCCGAAGTGAAATTCGTTAAGGCGCCGGGCCTCGACAAGCAGAACCTGCCGCCATCGGCCGGCATGCAATTCTTCGGTCACGTCAAGATCGAGGGCGTGACCGGACAGATGACGGTGACCTTGCGCGATCGCGCCGACGTGGCGCTGTGGTCGACGACGCTCGATCCCAAACCGGCTTAGGGTCGCAACGCACTATGCGTCCGCCGGCAGCTCCGCCGAGGAAAACCACAGCTTCCTGTAAATCGCGACCGCGGTCTCGTCGGGCTCGCGGTCGGAGGTGAGCCAAACCGACCGCGTCGACCATGCCTCGTGCATCTCGGGAATCTTTTTGCTTTCCTCGGCATCGGAGGCCCCGACGCAGGGGATGAACCATGACGGCATCAGGGGCTTCGCGTTGAAGCCTGAGCCAGTACGCGAGATCACGACGGCAAGCCCGATGAGTTCGGTCGGACGCCAGGGGAAAATCATCCGGCCCCGCGGGCGCAGCGCTCTCAGCCAGCCAGCCGGCGGCGCGATCACGCCAGCATTGACGTAGATCAGATCCGACGGCGGCAATGGCAGCCGGGTGGCATCGCCCACGATCACCGACACGTTGTCGAACGGCTGAAGATTGTGGCGTGCCCGGCGCGCCAGAGTCGCGTCGATCTCGAATGCGTTCACGCTGCCGCCGGGCAACGCCAGCACCGCCAGGATGGCCGAATAATATCCGGTGCCCGCGCCGATGTGACAGATCGCGTCGCCGGCCTTCGGCTCCACGGCGCCGATCCAGGCCGCATGCAGAAAGGGCTCGCCATTGTTGATGCCCTTCGCCGTATCGAGCCTGACGAGCACGTTTTGATAGAGAAAGACAGGATCGGCGCTCGGCGTTTCGACGGTGCGTCGGTTGACGCTGATGTGCCATGGCCCGGGTCCGAGAAACGCCTCGCGGCGGACCAGTTCCAACGCCCGCTCGATACGCGGATCGTCCGAGCCGCTGGCTGCCGCCATCATGCGCGCGAAGAAGCCCCTGATCTGTTCGAGGCTGGCTCTGTTTTTCCCCGGCATGGCGCTTCACACGGCGATGGTCCGTCGTGTCGCAGGATATCAAACAATCCTGCTGGCGACAGGTCCCAAGCTTCAACGGTTCGGACTGCCCGCCAAGCTTCTCAGCATGGCTTGCAACGCATCCGTCGAACAAGGTTTGGGTAGCCGCGGTATGCGCGCGAGCGCTGCGGGAAGCCTGACATCGACGCCATATCCGGTGACGAAGACGAAGGGTATTTTCAATGCATCCAGCCGCTCGGCAATCGCGAAACTCTTTTCGCGGACCAGCCCGACATCGAGCAGGGCAAAATCCGGCGGCCGATCGGCAATCATTTCGAGCGCCTTCGCAACGCTGCCCGCGGTCCGCACCGTCTTGACCCCGAAGCCAAGAATCGTGTCCTCGAAGTCGATCGCGATGATGGGATCGTCCTCGACGATCAACACATCGTCGGGCATGCGGTCGGGAGAGGCGGGTTCCATGATCTCGCCAGGGCAAGGATTAAAGTTAATCGAAGCCGAGCAGAGCCCGGAAAGGACCTGTCGTGACGCCTGTCGGCATGCGTCACCGGGTTTCCATATTGGAACCCACCACATCGAACTTCCCTTGTCTGTGCACTTGTGCACACAACAACCGGCATAATCAGTTATGGTGGGAGTCAGGGCGCGAGGGGTATTTCGGGATGGCAGGACGACGCACAAACGCTGCTGACGGCATCGAACGGCCGTTCAACAACCTGTTGCGGCGGCTCAGCGCTGCCGACTTCGCGCTGATCGCACCGCATCTTGTGCACGAGGAAGCCGCCAAGGCCAACGACCTGCTCTATAATCCCGGCGACGATGTCGAGATCGTCCACTTTCCCTGCGGCCCCAGTCTTGCGTCCTACCTGGTCCCCAACGAGGACGGCCGCGACGTCGAGACCATTCTGGTCGGCCGCGAAGGCGCCGTCGGCGGTATCGTCAGTCAGGGATATCTGCCGGCCTATACCCGCATCATGGTCAAATTCGCCGGACCTTTCGTGCGCCTGCGTGTCGCAAAGCTCGATGCGGCGAAAGCCAGATCGGTTACGCTACGCAACGTCTTCGCCCGTTACGCCGACTGCATGCTCGCCCAGATGTTCCAGTCGACGGCCTGCAACGCGATCCATTCGATCGAGCAGCGCACCGCCAAATGGATCATCTCGGCGATGGAGCGCACCGATGGCGACAACGTCGTGCCGCTGACGCACGAGCAGTTGGCGACCCTGCTCGGGGTCGGCCGCAGCTATACCAGCCGCGTGATTCAGACGTTCAAGGCCGAAGGGGTTTTGGAAACCCGGCGCGGTTCGATCCTGGTGCGCAACCGGGAGGCGCTGAAAATACGGTCCTGCCTGTGTAATGAATCCGTCAAAAACCACTTCGAGGAAGTGCTGCGCGGGGTGTATCCCGCCGAAGGGGCCCACAACCGCTGAGGCTGAGCTTGGTTTGGTGCGTTTGGCGCCAAATTCAGCTAACCAAATTCGAAACAACGCATTGTTTTCCGGCGATTCCTGACTATATTGCGCCGCAACGAGCAGGGTGTGCCCGGTCCTTTTGGCCGGGCTTCCTTTTTGGGCGCCAAGCGCCCTCGAGATTCCAGGTTTTTGAGCGTGATCCGGAAAAGTGGGTCCCGGTTTTCCGGCGAGATCGCGCTCCAGCCATTGTCCGACCAGAAGAAGAGCTATGAAACTTCGCAACGTCGCCATTATCGCCCACGTCGACCACGGCAAGACCACGCTGGTCGACCGCCTGCTGCAGCAATCCGGCACCTATCGCGAGAACCAGCGGGTGGTCGAACGTGCGATGGATTCCAATGACCTCGAGCGCGAGCGCGGCATCACCATTCTGGCCAAGGCGGCGTCGGTGCAGTGGAAGGACACCCGCATCAACATCGTCGATACGCCGGGCCATGCCGATTTCGGCGGCGAGGTCGAGCGCATCCTCAACATGGTGGATGGCGCGCTGGTGCTGGTGGATGCCGCCGAGGGTCCGCTGCCGCAGACCAAGTTCGTCGTGTCGAAGGCGCTCAAGGTCGGCCTGAAGCCGATCGTCGTCATCAACAAGGTCGACCGTCCCGACGCACGGCCGACCGAAGTCATCAACGAAGTGTTCGATCTGTTCGCGGCGCTCGACGCGTCTGAAGAGCAGCTCGACTTTCCGATTCTGTATGGGTCGGCCAAGCAGGGCTGGATGGCGGAGACCCCGGATGGTTCGCACGATGCCGGCATGCAGCCGCTGTTCGACCTGATCCTGCGCCACGTCGCGCCGCCCACCGTCGAAGACGGCCCGTTCCGGATGATCGGCACCATCCTCGAGGCCAATCCCTATCTCGGTCGCATCATCACCGGCCGCATCACCTCCGGCACCATCAAGCCCAACCAGACGGTCAAGGTGCTGGGCGGCGACGGCAAGCTGATCGAGACCGGGCGGATCACCAAGATCATCGCGTTCCGCGGCATCGAGCGCACGCCGCTGGATGAGGCCGAAGCCGGCGACATCGTCGCCATTGCCGGCCTCACCAAGGGCACCGTCGCCGACACGTTCTGCGATCCTTCGGTCGATACGCCGCTGAAGGCGCAGCCGATCGATCCGCCGACGGTGTCGATGTCGTTCATCGTCAACAACTCACCGCTCGCCGGCACTGAAGGCGACAAGGTGACCAGCCGCATGATCCGCGATCGCCTGCTGCGCGAGGCCGAAGGCAATGTCGCGCTGCGCGTCACCGAGGCCGCCGACCGCGATTCCATGGAAGTCTCGGGCCGCGGCGAATTGCAGCTCGCGATCCTGATCGAAACCATGCGCCGCGAAGGCTTTGAACTCAGCGTATCGCGGCCGCGCGTCGTCCTGAAGAAGGATGACGTGACCGGCGAATGGCTGGAGCCGATCGAAGAGGTCGTGATCGACGTCGACGAGGAACACTCCGGCGTCGTCGTGCAGAAGATGAGCGAACGCAAGGCCGAGATGATCGAGATGCGCCCCTCCGGCGGTCACCGGCTCCGGCTGGTGTTCTATGCGCCGACCCGCGGCCTGATCGGTTATCAGGGCGAACTGCTGACGGATACCCGCGGCACCGCCATCATGAACCGCCTGTTCCACAATTATGCGCCCTACAGGGGCGACATCCAGGGCCGCCGCAACGGCGTCCTGATCTCCAACGATCAGGGAGAGGCCGTGGCGTACGCGATGTTCAAGCTGGAAGACCGCGGCCCGATGATGATTACGCCCGGCTGCAAGGTCTACAAGGGCATGATTGTCGGCGAGCATACCCGCGACAACGACCTCGAGATCAACATCCTCAAGGGCAAGCAGCTCACCAACATCCGCACCACCTCGAAGGACGAAGCGGTGCGCCTGACGCCGCCGATCCAGATGACGCTGGAAAAGGCGCTGGCCTATATCGAGGACGACGAACTGGTCGAGGTGACCCCGAAGTCGATCCGGCTGCGCAAGAAGTTCCTCGACTCCAACGAGCGCAAGCGCGCGGAAAAGACCAAGGAAGCGGTGGCGTGAGGCGAATGGCGAATGGGGAGTAGCGAGTAGAGGAGTTTCCGCGTGATTTGGTTTGCTATACCCTACTTGCTATTCGCCACTCGCCATTCGCTCCCTTGATGTCCCTTCCCTCCGAAGTCGATGTCGCCATCATCGGTGCGGGCGCCGCCGGCCTCGGCGCCGCGCACGCGCTGGAACGCTCCGGCCTCTCGGTGCTCGTGCTGGAAGCGCGCGACCGTGTCGGCGGACGCGGCCACACCACCATGGCGGCGCCGAACATTGCCTTCGACCTCGGTTGCGGCTGGCTGCATTCGGCGAACAGGAATTCGTTCGTCGGAATCGCCGAGCAATTGCATTTCGAGATCGACAAGACCCGTCCGCCGTGGCGCGAGCAGAGTTTTGACACTGGCTTTCCGCTCAGGGAACGGCTGGACTTCATCAAGGCGCTGGACGCCTTCTACGACCGCGCCGAGGAAGCCGCGAAAACCGGCCGCGACAGCGCCGCCAGCACCTGGCTTGATCCGGGCAATCGCTGGAATCCGATGATCGATGCGCTCTCGACCTACATCAACGGCTGCGAGTTGAATTGTGTCTCGACCCACGACATGGATGCCTACGAGGACACCGAGATCAACTGGCGGGTGCGGCGCGGCTACGGCGCGCTGATGGCGGCCTATGGCGCGCTTTGCCCGCTTGCGCTGAACACGCAGGTGACGCTGATCGATCATTCGGGCGCGCGGGTGCGGATCGAAACTTCGCGGGGCACGCTCACCGCAGGCAAGGTGATCGTGACGGTGCCGACCAACCTGATCGCCGATGAGGCGATTCATTTTCACCCCGCGCTGCCCGCAAAAGTCGACGCCGCGCGCGGCCTGCCGCTTGGCCTCGCCGACAAGGTGATGCTGGCGCTGGATGAACCTGACGCCTTGCCGAAGGACGGCAACCTGCGCGGCGCCACCATGCGCACCGCGATGGGCAGTTTTCACCTGCGCCCGTTCGGGCAACCCTGCATCGAAGGCTATTTCGGCGGGAGCTTCGCACGGGCGCTGGAAGACGCCGGCAGTGGCGCGCTGGCGGCCCAAAGCATCGACGAGATCGCAAGCCTGCTCGGCAATGACTATCGCCGCAAACTAAAGCCGCTTGCGGAATTGCGCTGGGCCCATGACCCGTTCGCCCGCGGCTCCTATTCGCATGCACTGCCCGGCCACGCCGGCGATCGAGCCGTGCTTGCCGCGCCAGTCGACGGGCGATTGTTTTTTGCCGGAGAGGCCACCTCGCCGAATTTTTTCTCGACCGCGCATGGGGCAAGGGACAGTGGGGAGCGGGCGGCGGGGGAAGTGGTGGCTTCGCACGCGACTCGATGACCGCCGCTCTGTCTCGCGGAGCGGGTATCGGAGCTTTAACGGTAGCCCTTGAAAACTTCGTCTCTGTGAAACTTCAGGAAATGCGCATTTGGATGAAGAGTCGGATCTTTGGGAAGGTTGATCATCCCACTTTGATTTAAAAGACGAACGGCGTCATCCGGAACATGGTTCTTGGCAACGAGAATTTTGTAGTCATCGCCAATCGAGATAAGTCCTCGATCAAACATCCAGTGCACTGTTCCGGAGAGAGCAAGTCCGTTGCGGACGGAGTCAGGCCCGTTTGAAGCGACCGGCTGAATGTGCGCCGCCTGAACCTCAGGACGACCTCCTCCATTGATCAAGCGTAGTCCCGTGATCGCACACCGATTCGAATATGCAGCGCGTACATTGTGCATGAATGATCGCTCCCGAAATGGTCGAGAGACGGTCATTTCAACGATTGGGCGTTCAAACGGAATGGGTGGCTCCGAAAATCCCGGCACCGTCAATTCTGGAGACGCTAGGTTTTCGCCGAGAACCGGAGCGAAGCCAGACTTCAGTATTCGGTCGAACTCGTCATCCGGAATAAGTTCGAACCGCACGCCCAAATGCGCCTTTGTTTGTACTGCCGTCTTCTTTTCTCAGGGCACTTTCATAATATTCTCTGCCTTCAGAGAAGGGCACTGGTCGATCGAAATCCAGATAATCATCGACAAGGGCGTAATAGTGATCAGCCAGCATTCCGTCTTCGACAACCGCTGTAACGCGCGCCACGCCGAAATAGGACTGCCGGCCGCCGAAGCTTGATAGCTCCATGCTCGACCGCCGCGGCTCGTAGTAGACGATATGATCGCCGACTGCTTGCCTAGCCTGATTGAGGTACGTACGTGGGAAGTGATATCGGACTTCGGGCAGATCATTATAACCTGGCGCTGCCTTGGTCGTAAAAACGGCTTTGGTCATAAGTTACTGCCCGCCAGACTCTTTATTTCAGTTTATCTCAGCGAACTCAACTTAAGGCGGCACTCGTCGCTTGGATAGCCATACCTGATTCAGCCTCCTACTCCATCACCCTGTCCCTAAATCCCGCATCGCCGAGGAAACACGCCTCATACTTCCCCGAAAATCCGGTAGCGGTTGCGCGCGACGAGATTGTAGACCGCGTCGCGTAGCGGTTTCGGTACTGTGCGCAACACGCGCACCCAGCCCCAGCGCGGCAGTTGCGACAGCACCGTCAGCGCGGCGTCGGATTTGAAATAGGCGACACCGCCATGGATGACGGCATTGGTGTCGGGATCACTGGCATCAATGCCGAACGCCTGCGCCAACCGCGTGCCGTAACCGGATTGAATCGCCGTGAAGCGAAACCGCCGATCGCGATCGCGCGCGGCGACGAAGCGGACCCAGCGCGAGCAAAACACGCACACGCCGTCGTAGAGAATGACGTCATCGTCCGGCCAAGTGTTTGCCGCGCCCGGCGTCATTGCTTCTTCGCCTCTGCCGGTGCGGGCGCCTTCAGCGCCCGGTCCAGTTCCGGCCCGGCACTTCTTATGCCGGCCTCCGTCTCCGCCAGCCAGTGGCCCTCGCCGCCGGACGCCGAAAGCACGCGAAAATTCACCTTGTCGCCGCTGCCGCGAAATGCATCGGCCAGCTGCCGCGACAGGTCGGGCGAAAAATAGCTGTCGTTGGCCGCCACCAGCCAGGTCACCGGCACGCGCGCACCGCGGCCGAATTCGGCCGCCGCCGCGATCAGCGTATGCGGCGCGCAAACCTGGTTGGGAAAGTCGTTGGCGCGGCCGCCGCGACCGGGCGCGAATGCAATGATCGCCGAGACGCCATCCGGATTCTGGCCTGCCAGCGCCAGCGCGCCCCAGGCGCCGGCCGAATGCCCGACAATCACCGCGCCGTCGCGCCGAATGAAGGATTGTCCGCGCAGATATTCCAGCGCGGCGGCGATCTCGCTCGCCGTGGCGCGCCCCGAGCGGGAATAGTCGGCCTCGTCGCAGCCGCCCTGGTCTTCGAGGTAGCGTCCGCCGGTCGCGCCATGGCCCGGGCGCTCCGGCACCAGCACGGCAAAGCCCCGTGCCACCAGCCATGCCGCCAGCGCGCGATATTCGGGCTGCGGCATTTGCGCGCGACGCAGGACGTTCTGCGTCGAGGCGTGCGCGATCAGCGCCAGTCGAAATGGCCCATCGCCCGGCGGCCGAAACAGAACGGCGTGCGCCGCGGTGTCCGGATCCGGCGACGGGACCAGCCATTGCTGTTCGCGATTCGGCTCGGCTTCGGCGCCTTGCGCGCCCAATGCTGATTGCGCCGTCGCGCTCTGGGTATTAGCTGCTCCCAGCACAACCAGAGCGAGGAATGCTTTGAACAATTGCATGAATTTGCCTGACTCAACCGCAACGACGGCCTCGGATTCACCGCGCAGAATAGGCACGGCGAATCAAATCCGGAGCATTTTTCCGTGAGCACGGCCTCGCCGAAAGTCCGGTTCGGGCCGGCGTGACCGGTCAGCCCTCAGTGAAATGCCCATCAGGGCACCTCCCTGTCCTCTTTCGGTACATCCTGATGGCAAAACTGATGCAAAAAATCCACAGGTTAACCGATAATTAACGATGGACCTTGAAGCGGACGCGCCGACTTGCTTTGATCAGAACCATGAGCACAACCCTGATCGAGGTCCGGCCGGCCAAAGCTGCTGATGCAGCCGAGGTGGCGTCCACCCATGACGAAGCCTGGCGCTGCGCCTATCAGGGCATCATTCCCGGTGCCGAACTGGAAAAGCTGATCAACCGCCGCGGCCCGCAATGGTGGGACAGCGCGATCCGCAAAGGCAGCCGCGTCAGCGTGCTGGTGTTCGGCGACAAGGTCGCAGGCTATGCCAATTACGGTCGCAATCGAGCCCGCAGCCTGCACTTCGAAGGCGAGATCTACGAGCTTTATCTGCGTCCCGAGTTTCAGGGTCTCGGCTTCGGCCGCCGGCTGTTCACCGCCGCGCGGCGCGATCTGTTGCAGAGCGGGCTGAAGAGCATGGTGGTCTGGGCGCTCTCCGACAACGATCCGGCAACGGAGTTTTACCGGGCGCTGGGCGGCCGCATGGTCGCACGCTCGTCGGAGAAATTCGGGCCCAAGTCGCTCGACAAGGTCGCCTTTGCCTGGACCAATTGAGTTCTGGCTGTCATTGCCGGGCTTGACCCGGCAACCCATCATTTCCTAAGGCGGCCTTTGAAAGTGCGATGGATACGCGGGTCAAGCCCGCGTATGACGATTGTGCCAATCTCGCAACGGCGGAGCCATTCATGCGCATTGACGCCATCTCGATCGGGATCGATCCGCCGCGTGAGGTCAACGTCATCGTCGAAGTGCCTGTTGGCGGCGAGCCGATCAAATACGAGATGGACAAGGACGCCGGCACGCTCGTGGTCGACCGGTTTCTCTACACCGCCATGCGCTATCCCGGCAATTACGGGTTCATTCCGCACACGCTGTCGAACGATGGCGACCCCTGCGACGTGCTGGTCGCCAACACCCGCGCCATCGTCCCCGGCGCGGTGATGAGCGTGCGCCCCGTCGGCGTGCTCTTGATGGAAGACGAGGCCGGCGGCGACGAGAAGATCATCGCGGTGCCGTCCTCGAAGCTGACCCAGCGCTACGACAAGGTGCGCACCTACAGCGATTTGCCGGACATCACGCTGCAGCAGATCCAGCACTTCTTCGAGCACTACAAGGATCTCGAACCCGGGAAATGGGTCAAGGTGCTGCGATGGGGCGGGGCCGAGGACGCGCACCAGCTGATCATGGAAGCCATCGCGCGGGCGAAGGGGAAGTGACGGCGTAGCCGTCATTCCGGGGCGCGAGCGAAGCGAGCGAGCCCGGAATCTCGAGATTCCCCGATGTGCAATTGCACATCTGAGGTCGGGTCCTACGGACCATCCCGGAATGACAAGGACAAAGGCAGCGCGCTACACCGCCGGCTTCGGCAGCCCGCGAATCGCGCAGGCCGCACGCAGGGTGTTGACCAGCAGGCACGCCACGGTCATCTGGCCGACGCCGCCGGGCACCGGCGTGATCGCGCCCGCGACGCTCGACGCTTCGGCAAAGGCGACATCGCCGACCAGACGGGTCTTGCCGTCGACGCCGGGCAATCGGTTGATGCCGACATCGATCACGGTGGCGCCGGGCTTGATCCAGTCGCCGCGCACCATCTCGGGCTTGCCGACGGCGGCATAGACCAGATCGGCGCGGGCGCATAACTGCGCCAGATCGCGCGAGCGCGAATGCGCGATCGTCACCGTGGCGTTTTCGTTGAGCAGCAATTGCACCAGCGGACGTCCGACCAGGTTGGAGCGGCCGATGACGATGGCGTTCATGCCCTCCAGCGAGGCATGCACGCTTTTGGTCAGGATGATGCAGCCGAGCGGCGTGCAGGGCGACAGCGCGGCAAAGCCGCCGGCGGCGAGGCGTCCGGCGTTGTTCGGATGCAGCCCGTCGACGTCCTTGGCGGGATCGATGGCATTGATGATGGTTTCGGTATCAAGCGATTTCGGCAACGGCAGTTGCACCAGAATGCCGTGCACGGCGGGGTCGCGATTGAGCGCTCGCGATCAGCGCCAGCAAATCGCTCTGCGCGACGTCGGCCGGCAGGACATGCTCGAACGACGCCATGCCGGCTTCCTGGGTCTGCTTGTGCTTGCTGCGGACATAGACCTGGCTGGCGGGGTCGCTGCCGACCAGCACCACCGCGAGCCCCGGCGTGAGGGCATTCTCGCGCTTTCACCCGCGCCACCTCGGTGGCGACGCGGGCGCGAAGCTCTGATGCAATGACCTTTCCATCGATGATCCGGGCCGTCATCTCAATCCTTCATTTGTCATTCAGGCGGCTTCGCCGCAGTCAGTTCTCGCAATGTCTCGCCGAGTTTTGTGGGGTCACCGGCGACGGCAATCTGCTTGAGGCGCGAGGTCGTACCCGACAGGATCCGCACGTCTGCCTTGGGCACACCGAACGCCCTGGCCAGCAGCTCCGTCACCGCGCGATTGGCTTCACCGCCGTCGGCAATGGCGCGGACGCGCACCTTGACCACCACGCGGCCATCGGCGAGCGTCTCGAGCCCGTCGATGTCGTCGCGGCCGCCGCGCGGCGTTACCCGCAGCGCGAGACTGATGCCTTGGGTGGAATAGCGCCAAGGGTCCATCAGCATCCATGCCTGCGATCAGAATACGGCGGGATAGATGTAATAGGTGATCACCCGTTCGATGAACATGATGATCAGGATCAGGATGATCGGCGAGATATCGAGGCCGCCGAGATTCGGCATGAACGAACGGATCGGCGCCAGCACCGGTTCGGTGATCCGGTACAGGAACTCCGCCACCGCCGCCACGAACTGGTTGCGCGTATTGACGACATTGAAGGCAATCAGCCAGGACAGGATGGCGGAGGCGATCAACAGCCAGACATAGAGATCGAGAACGATAAGAACGATATCGAGAACGGCACGCATGGCTGGCTTACTCGGGGGTTCGGTCGCGGATTGGACTACCTGCTAAATATCGGTTCCCCCCCCCCCAAACAAGGGAAGTTCCGGGCAAATGACGCGGAAAACAGCGATTTTCGCCGTTCTTGACTTGACCTTGGCGCGGATTGTAAATGGCGCCGATTGTCGGCCGCCCCCATTCGCATTGAGGCGGCTCGCGAGAGGGGCCATAGCTCAGCTGGGAGAGCGCGTCGTTCGCAATGACGAGGTCGGCGGTTCGATCCCGCCTGGCTCCACCACGCTTCGCCCTTCAGGCTACGCGTGGCGCAGCCGCGCAATGCCCCAAGGACGAAGCGTGCCCGGCATAGCCCGAAGGGCGCATAGCCCGAAGGGCGGCGACGGGCCGTTAGAACCTCGCCGCTATTTCCCCGTAAACCTCGGCGGCCGCTTTTCCATGAAGCTCGCCACGCCTTCGCGGAAATCGCTGCCGCGCAACGCCACCGCCATTTCTCGGTTGGCGTCGATGGTCGCTTCCGCCAGGGTCTGGAACGGCACGTCATAAAGCTGCCGCTTGATCACGGCGATCGCGCTTGGCGAGACGAAGTCGGCAAGGTCGCGCGCATAGGCATAGGTCTGATCGCGCAATTGATCGGGCGGATACAGCCGATTGACCAGGCCGATGCGCAGCGCTTCGTCGCTTGGGACCCGGCGCGCGGACATCAGGAGATCGAGCGCATTGGCGTGACCGACAATGCGCGGCAGCATCCAGCTGATGCCATGTTCGGCGATCAGCCCGCGGCGCGAGAACGCGGTCGTGAACACCGTGTTGTCGGCGGCAAAGCGCAGATCGCAATACAGCGCGTGCACCAGACCGATGCCGGCGGTGGCGCCGTTCAGCATGGCGATAACGGGTTTCGGTATCGACGGATAATACGCGTAGCGCGCCTGCCAGTCGGGCCTGCGGTTCATGTCGAACGGCGGCACGCTTTCGGCGCGCCTGATATCGTTCGGGATCGAGCCCCTTTAAGCCTTCCATGTCCGCGCCGGCGCAGAAGGCGCGCCCCGAACCGGTCAGCACGATGACGCGCACATTTTCATCCGCCGCCGCGGCCTCCATGGCGTGGCGCACATCGCGCTCCATGATCGGCGTCCATGCGTTCATGCGGTCGGGCCGGTTCAGCGTGACGGTCGCGATCTTCTCGCTCACATCGTAAAGAATATACTGATAGGTCACCTGCGATCTCCCTGCGCTCGCTGCCACGTCAGCGACAATCTGGCGTTCCTGCTTTACGCTTTCAGGTCCTTGGCCTTGACGCGCGAACCTTTCGGCCGCGCCAGAAAATCCAATGTTTCCGGCCTCTCCTTGAGCCACCCGGTCCAGCGCCGGAACACCTTGGTCATGCGCTCGGGCTCGACGCCGAGCTGCGCCATCGCCACGCCGCCGTTCACGGACTCACGGTATTCGGCGATCAGGCCATCGCGCACGATGAAGCGGCTCATGCCGTCGATCACGACGGGCTGGCCTTTGAACTGCTCTATCTTCGAGGTGAAACTCGACAGCGACCACGCATATCCCGTTTCGCCGTCGAAAACGGGATCGAACATCTCCCACCGATAGTCCGCCGCGTCGCGGTGAAACAGGTCTTGCATCATGCGCGCGATGTCGGCACGGCCACTGTGCGCGCCGTAGATGTAGTCGTAGTAAATCGCGTCCTCGGTAAAATGTCTCGCGAAGCGCGCGCCGTCGCCGGATTCCGCCGACGGGGTGAAGTCATTCAGCAGAGCTGCGAATTCGTCGCCGGTCATGTCGCCTCCCCCCGCACTTGCTGCTTGAGCGCAGGCTTGTCCGAGCCGACATTATCACATCTGCAAATTTGGAAAGGGCTTGAGAACCGCCGCGGAGGAACCGCGCCGCGGTCATTATTCCGCGGCTTCCGCCATCACCGGCAACGGCGCTCTGGCCAGCCAGCCGTCGATGAATTGCTTCAGCCAGGCGCGCTCGGTGACGTCATGCACCGCGCGATCGGCGAAGTGATGATGGCGCGGCCGCGCGCCGGGCAATTCGAGCCGGGCATGGCCGCGCGTGGTCCAGCGATGCATCATCGCGTAGGTCACGTCGGGATGAAACTGGAAGCCGAAGGAGTGCTCAAGGCGAAACGCTTCCACCGGGAAGTCGCTACCCTCGGCCAGCAACTCGGCGCCATCGGGGAGTTCAAATCCCTCGCGGTGCCAGTGGTAGACATGATCCGGCCAGTGCGGGCAGATCGCGAGCCCCGCTGGCTGTGGGCCGGATCGGATAGTATCCGATCTGGGCGCGGCCTTCCGGATGCGGCGCAACCCGCGCGCCGAGCTGCATGGCGAGCATCTGGGCGCCCAGGCAAATCCCCAGGAACGGCCGCTGCTCGCGAAGCGGCACGGCGATCCAGTCGATCTCCCGGCGAACGAAATCGTCGGGATCGTTGGCGCTCATCGGACCGCCGAAAATGACAGCGCCGGCGTGGCCATCGAGCGTTTCCGGAAGGCGATCGCCAAAGCGCGGACGCCTGATATCGAGCGCGTATGCCGAGCGCCCGCAACGCATTGCCGACGCGGCCAGGCGTCGAGGTTTCCTGATGCAGGACGATCAGTACCGGCAGCAAAGGCATGGCGGTCGAAGGCGCGACGGCGGCACCCTGGATCCCTCGCGGGAGATGCAGCGCGGCTTCGGCGTTGATTTTGCCCGACTGAAACGACATCGACTTTCTTGCTGCGGCGATCAGGCCGGAATCATAGCTAAGGAATCGTTAATTTCCGTCTTAGTCATGGTAGAAGCAAATGGCGGGCCAAAAACAGGCTCCCGGCCGCTTTATCCGCGCTTCCGCAGCTGAAAACGGCCGACCGCCGCCAGGATAAACCCGCGCGGAAACAGCCGCAGCAGGAACGGCACGACCTTGATGCCGAGGCCGGGCAGCACCGCCCGCTTGTTCGCCATCAGCCCGCGATAGCCCGCCCGCGCGACATCGGCTGCGCTGACATTCAGGATCGCCGAATCAAATCCGGGTTCGAACCCGGCCCGCGCGCTGAAATTCCGACGGCACCGGCCCCGGGCAGAGCGCGGTCACGCGCACGCCGCGAGGCGGCGAGTTCGCCGCGCAGCGCTTCGCTAAACGACAGCACATAGGCCTTGGACGCATAATACACCGCCATTCCTGGCCCCGGCAGAAAGCCGGCAATCGAGCCGACATTGAGGATGCCGCCGCGATGCCGGATCAGCTGATCGGAAAACCGCAGCGACAGATCGGTCAGCGCGCGAATGTTGACGGCAATAATGCCGAGCTGTTCGGCGCGGTCCAGTTCGATCGCGTTGCCGAACAAACCAAAGCCTGCATTGTTGACGACGTATTCGACCTCGACGCCCTGCAGCGGCCAAGCGCGGCGGCAATCTTGTCGCCGGCATCCGGCTGTTCGAGATCGCACGGGATCACGATCGGCGCAGCGCCGCCGGCGGCGGCGATTTCGGCGGCCAGCGCCGTCAGGCGATCCGCGCGTCGCGCCACCAGAGCGAGGCGATGGCCGTTTGATGCGAAAACGCGGGCCAGTTCGGTGCCGATCCCCGCCGAGGCACCGGTAATCAGCGTCACACGCTCAGTCACGATTCAATGCTCTTAAATAAATTTGCACGATCTGCGGCCAATGCTTTCGACGAGAGCATAGGCATTAGGGGGGATGCAAGGCACCTGCAAGCATCTCGGCGTGGTCAAACGCACTCTGCTGTGAAATCGAATGGCTGCAATGAGGCTAAAGGCTGCGGTCAGCGGCAAACTATCGGGGGACATTAAAATTTCGTCATGTCCGGTGCTATGCCATCGACGGCTCGAAATGTCCATCCCCAGCGTCTCAGATTGACGCGGCACATGCCGAACTCAGTTGCCTGGGACCGGCGCGGATTGCCTGCCGGCAACCCGATGCTTGAGTTCGATCCGGTCGCGTGAAGACACGCCGAGCAGGTCGGCGGCGCGCCAGACCACATTATCCTCGAACTCGCTGACCTGGCCGTCGGCATAAACCAGCTCCCACATCATCTCGACGATGCGGAGCCGGCCTTCCTCATCCACCGAGCGCATGATGACGCTGGTGAAATGATAGAGATCGACCGCCTCGCCTTCGACCAGCATCGCCGACGCGATCAACTGATCCGCCGTGCCGGGATCAAGCCCGAAACGGCTTTCGATCAGGCTGTGAAGCTTGCGCTTTTCGATGTCGGAGGGTTCGCCGTCGATCGAAATGACGTGAATCAGCAGTGCGGTCGCCGCCAGACGATACCCGGTATCGTCAAATGTCCGATCCGCGTGCGCCGCGGGAGAAACAACGTCGGCGATGAATTGGCGTAGTCCGTCCAGCATCACTTCCTACCGAAATCTTGTGGGGTCCGTTGGCCGCCGAATCGGCGGTATCGCCAGTATATGGGTTGGAAAGTCAGCCTGCGCAATGCTTGTTTCGGCAACACGCATTACGATTAGGCAATCTCAGGGGATCTCATAGACGACGATCTTGTCGGCAATGCCGCGCAGCGCCGCCTGCTTTTGAATCGGCGTGATCGCCTCCTTGTCCAGGATGGCGGCCACGGCGGGCGCGTCGATCACTGGCCCGGTGATGTGGATCGCCTGCGAGGTCGACAGGCCCTGAACCCGGCGGCGATATTGACGGTCTGGCCGAAATAATCCTGCCGCTCGTTGAGCATGACGGCGAGGCACGGACCTTCATGGATGCCGATCTTGACCACGAGATCGTTGGTTGCCGCGCTCGGCGTTCAGCGCCTCCATGGCGGCGCGCATCCGCAAGCCCGCGACGAGCGCATGCTCGGGCCTGATGAAGGTCGCCATCACGGCATCGCCGATCGTCTTCACCACCGCGCCCTTCTCGGAAGAGATGATCTCCAGAAGCGCGTGGAAATGCGCGCGCACCAGATCGAATGCGGCGAGATCGCCGACCCGCTCGTACAGCGCGGTCGAGCCCTTGAGGTCGGTGAACAGGAACGTCAGCGAGGTGATCTTGAGGCGCTGATCGATGTTGAGATTGTCGGCCTTGAAGACATCGCGGAAGGTCTGGTTGGTCAGCATCCGCTTGGCGGTGAGGAACGGCTTGCGCTTGCCGATCAGATGATGAAGCGCATCGGCCGCGATGAAGACCGTCGGCAGCACCCGCACGCCGGCCTGATTGTCGAGCGACAGCCGCAGCGGTCCCGGACGCAACGTCATGGTTCCGACCGGCGCGTGTATCTTGTTGTAGATCAGCGACAGCTGCTGACGCTCCTTGGTCGGCTCGCCCTGAACGTCGATGAATTGCGCCGCATGCGTCACCGGCTCGAATACGATGATGAATTCCGGCGGCAGCTGCAGCGACAGCACCGCCTTCTCGCCGCGCCGGCAGCTCGAGCGCATCCAGCGTCACCTCGTCGGTCAGCGACGCGAAGGATTCCTTGTCGAGATCGACGCCCGAACTCCAGAACACCTGCTTGAAATATTCCCAGATCGGCAGCGTGTTGGGATCGTGCGCGGCGATGCGCCTGACCCGGGGACTGACGGTAAAGGCCACCTCGACCTGCTCGTCGACGGAGGCCTCATAGCCGCAGGCGCACAGCCCGCAATGATAGTCGTCGTGACGCAGCGATTTCAGCGTCGAGTGGGCATCGAGCACGCCGCCGCAGCCGGGGCACAGCACGTTCCAGGTGAGATCGAACAGCCCGAGCCGCGACGCATGGAGGAAGCCGGAAATCACCCGCTCCTCGTCGAGCCCGGTCCGCGCCGAAAAATCCAGCACGTTGATCCGGTTGAGTTCGTGGTCCTCGCCGTTTTCGATCAGCTCGCGGATCGCATCGGCCACCGCTGGATCGGCGGTCTGCTTCAGCACCGAAAACTGGGCCTGGCTATCGCTCATGCCGCCAGTTTAGAACAGATTACCACCGCGTCCAAATGACGGTTTTGTCAGCGGCGTGCGATACGGAACATCGGCGAGCGATCTGGCTGCGTCGTTACCACGCCGACCGGCATGACCGGCTCCTTGTCGAGCAGCTCGACGCGAAAGGCGCCGATCAATTTCGCCAGCGCCAGGGTTGCTTCAACCAGAGCGAAATGCGCACCGATGCAGACCCGCGCACCGACACCGAACGGCAGATAGGCAAAGCGATCCGGCGGTGGCGCTGCCGGCATGAAGCGCGACGGGATGAAGGCGCTCGGATCGCGCCAGAGCTTTTCATGCCGGTGCAACAGCCACGGCGCAATCAGGACCACGTCCTTTTTCCTGACCGGCAGGCCGGCGATCGTATCCGGCGCCGCGGCGCCACGCGCGATCAGGAAAGCCGGCGGATAGAGCCGCATGGTCTCATCGACCACGGCACGGGTAAATTTCAGCCGCTCGAGATCGAGCGCGCCGTTGACGGTTGCGCGCTGCACCTCGGCGGCCAGTTCGTCCTGGCTCGCGGGATCGAGCGCGAGCAGATACAGCGCCCAGAACAGCGCGGTCGCGGTGGTCTCGTGGCCGGCGAGAATCATGGTCGCGACCTGATCCCCGAGCTGTTCGTCGCTGAAGGCTTCGCCGGTTTCGGGATCGCGCGCGGCGACCATCAGATCGAACAGATCGCGCGGCGGCGCATCTTCGTTCTTGCCGGCGGCGCGGCGTTCCGCCATCAGCATGGCGACGAATTGCGTCCATCGCTTACGGAAGCGGGCGCGGGAGAAATCCTGCGGGCTGGGCCAGTTCAGCGGCAGCACCAGATCGAGGAAATGCGGCCGCGCCAGCCGCGCGCCATACTCCATCACGAAGTCGCGCAATACCGGACCGTGACGGCCCATCCCGAACGAAAACATCGTGCGGCCGGCGATTTCGAGTGTCATCCGCTGCATCGCCTCGCGCAGATCGACCGGCTCGCAGACCGTCGCTTCGAGCTTGGCTATCGTTTCTTCCGATCACCGCGATCATGTGCGGAACCAGCGACGCCACCGCGCGCGGCGTGAAGGCCGGCGCCAGCGTTCTGCGCTGGTGCTTCCAGGCACGACCCGCTGATATCAGCAGGCCTTCGCCAAGCACCGGACGCAACACCCGGATGCCGGCCGGCGTTCGCGTGTAGTTCTCGTAGTTGTCGACCAGGACATGCCGGATCGCGTCCGGCGTATTGAGAATAAAGCTGCTGTGCCCAAAGAAGCGGCCCTGGATGATTTCTTCCTCGTAAGCGCGCTGCCCCCAAGTTGCGATCACGCTCTGGCGCATCACCGCCATCCGCCCGAACATGTTCATGGTGTCGGGCGCGCGCGGCGGGCTGGGCGGCACCAGCGGCCGGCGCGTGACCGGGATGCCGGAGGCTTCAGCTATGCTCATTGACGACCTCGCGACACGAAATCAGCCCCGTTCCCGACAGTAAGCTATGAGGTCAATTCGGCCACCGCAATTCTGTTCTCCGAGGCCGGCCACGCCCGCGCAACGATCCGTTCCTCGTTGAATACCGCCGTCACCGGACGGCCGGCCGCCGCGGCCGAAAGCCGCAGCGTACTGATCGAATCGGTCGGCACGCCTGGCTTCACATCGGTCGGCTCCTTGCCGTCGAACACCACCACATCGCGCGGCAGGCCGAAATAGCCCCGCAGCCGCGACATCAGGACGACCGCGCCGGCGCCGGCGTCCGCGGTTCCCAGCGGGCGCGCGGCGCGAAGGTGCACGATATCGGAGGAGCGGGGAAACGGCGATCGGTAGAAATGCGTGGTGGTCGAGCCGGCCGATGTCAGCACCATCTCGAGGTACCAGAATGGATCGACCTTCGCCGGACCCCAGCGCCCGTCGGCTGCGGTCTGCGAGGTGTGGATGGCGCCGCCGATGCGTTCGCCGGTATCGGGGGAGACGCGGAACATTTCCACCGATGCGCCGGCCACCGGCCGGTTGGTTGCGACGCCGCCCGGCGTAGCCGTCACGAGGCCGCTCAGTTTCACCTCCGCTTCCGGCACAATCGCGATCCGGTCCGGTTCGCGCCCGGCGATGAATTTATAGATCTCGCGGAACGCGCGCGGATGATACGCGGTCTCGCGATGATCGACCGCACCGAGCACCAGATTGGTCGCGCCCCTGAGCGCCGGCCCGTCGAAGCTGATGCCGGTCGGCGTGCCCGGCTTACCGAGAATGCGGCCATCGGGTTGCGCGTATTTGTCCATGTTGTCGCTGCGCAAGGTCAGGAACGAGGTGCCCGGCGTTACCTCGCTCTCGCCTTCATTAAGCCTGCGCAGGAAAGCGCCGCGGCCGTTGAACTCGCTGCCCGGATTGGCGTCCCAATCGAACACGCCGTGGTTGGGCACGCCGCACAATACGGCGTGGCTGACATCGGTGCCGCCACCGTTCCTGATGTAGCTCCGGATCGGATAACCGCCGCGCGAATTGCCGACGAGGGCGACGCGCGCAGCACCGGTGCGGCGCTTCAATTCCTTGATGGCATCGGTGAGTTCGCGGAGTTGATCCTCGGTCGAGGACTTGTTCGGCTCCGGCTTGGCATCGTCGGTTCGCGCTAAGGGGTCGGTGAAATTGATCGCGGACATCCGTTCGCGCGGGATGTCATTGGATTCCATTCGCCACAGGGTGGTCATCCACAACGCCGCCTGCTCGCCATTGCCGTGGGCAAAAAGGATCGGCGGAACTTCCGGTGCGCCCGGGGCAGCAGGTGTTATTTGCGCAAAGGCCGGGAAACCGAAGCCGCCGGCCGCCAAAGGCAAGGTGCCGGCAGCTTTCAAAATGGTCCGCCGCGATAGTCTCATTTCATGGCCCTCCCCCGTTATTTTTTTGCGGATTAACCGCGCCGCGGCATCGCTAATACCGGTCTAACCACTGGACAGCCAAGGACTTTCGCAGGCATCACTTAAGCTGCGGAGAATCAGGGGCCGGCCGCCACCGGCGCCAACGGAACCGACCATGACCGAGCAGCCGCAACGTCAGACGTTTGCCGCCGACGGCGTCACCGCCCCACTGCGGCATCCGGTGTTCCGGCGCATCTGGTTGGCCAGCCTGCTTTCCAATCTCGGCCTCTTGATCCAGGGCGTCGGCGCCGCCTGGGCCATGACGCAGATGACGTCGTCGGCCGACAAGGTCGCGCTGGTCCAGACCGCCTTGATGCTGCCGATCATGTTGATCTCGATGCCGGCCGGCGCCATCGCCGACATGTATGACCGCCGTATCGTGGCGCTGGTCTCGCTGTCGATCGCGCTCACGGGCGCAACCGCGTTGTCGGTGCTGGCCTGGCTTGGCCTCGTCACGCCGGAAATCCTGCTGACATTCTGCTTCGTGGTCGGCAGCGGCATGGCGCTGTTCGGACCGGCATGGCAGTCCTCGGTCACCGAGCAGGTGCCGACCGAAACATTGCCGTCCGCAGTGGCGCTCAACGGCATCAGCTACAACATCGCGCGCAGTTTCGGTCCCGCCATCGGCGGCATTGTCGTCGCTTCGGCCGGCGCGGTCGCGGCCTTCGCCGCCAACGCGGTGCTCTATATCCCGCTGCTGGTCGTGTTGTTCCTGTGGCGCCGCACCAGCGCGCCGTCGCGGCTGCCGCGCGAGCGTCTCAACCGCGCCATGGTGTCGGGCGTGCGCTACATCGCCAACTCGCCGTCGATCCGCATTGTGCTGGGGCGCACGCTGGTGACCGGGCTGATCGGCGGTTCGGTGTCGGCGCTGATGCCGCTGGTGGCGCGCGACCTCCTGCACGGCGGCGCGCAGACCTACGGCATCATGCTCGGCGCCTTCGGCATGGGCGCGGTGATCGGCGCCTTGAACATCGCCGAGGTGCGCAAGCGGATGAGCGGCGAGGCCGCGGTGCGCGCCTGCACGCTGTGCATGGGCGGCGCCATCATAGCGGTGGCGCTGAGCCGCGAGCCGGTGCTGACCGCGGCGGCGCTGGTGGTCGCCGGCGCGGTGTGGATGCTGGCGGTCGCCCTGTTCAATATCGGCGTGCAGCTGTCGGCGCCGCGCTGGGTCGCGGGCCGCTCGCTGGCGGCGTTCCAGGCTTCCATTGCCGGCGGCATCGCGATCGGAAGCTGGGGCTGGGGCCGGCTGACCGACGCCGCCGGCGTGGAAACCGCCTTGCTGGTCTCCGGCGCGCTGATGTTTGCCTCGCCGCTGTTCGGATTGTGGCTGCGGATGCCGCCGGTCGGCGCGCGCAACGAGGACGCCGAGGTGCTGGCCGATCCCGAGGTGCGCCTGATGCTGACCGGGCGCAGCGGACCGCTGGTGGTCGAGATCGAGTACCGCGTCGATCAGGACAACGCCCGCGCCTTCCACAGCGTGATGCAGGAAGTGCAGCTCAGCCGCCAGCGCAACGGCGCCTATGGCTGGTCGATCGCGCGCGACATCGCCGATCCGGAATTGTGGACCGAGCGCTATCATTGCCCGACCTGGCTCGATTATCTGCGCCAGCGCAATCGCTCGACGCAATCCGACCGCGCGCTGCATCAGCGCGCCCAGAGCTTTCATCTCGGGCCCGATCCGGTGCGGATCCGCCGCATGCTGGAGCGGCCGTTCGGATCGGTGCGCTGGAAGGAAGACACTCCGGACCGCGCCGCCCGCGACGTGCTGCCGATCGCCACGGCGGCGGGCGGGAGTACTTAACCACTTGGAAGGTCATTCCGGGGCGCGAGCGAAGCGCGCGAACCCGGAATCTCGAGATTCCGGGTCTGGCCCTTCGGACCATCCCGGAATGACTGAGAGCCGGTTACTGCCCGTGTTCGGTCAGCACCCTCGCGCAGGCCCTGCTGAGCCGGCCGCGATTTTGCTGCAGACAGCCCAAGACGACCTGGTCACCCTCACTGAGGTAAGCGCGGCAAAAACGCTGGGCGTCCCTCGCGCAGGCGTCATGCTCGCGCTGCTGCTGGGCTGACGCCGCCGAAGCGATTGCAAGAAACGGAATAATGAAAAGAATTCTGGCCATGATGTTACGCCCGCTGGTCATGAACTCACCGCGTTTCTAATGCGCCTAACCCGGCGCCGCAACGAATTACTTCGCCGCGACCTTGGCTTGCGCGGCCAGATCCCGGTCCGGCGGCCGGCGCTCAGGCTGGCGCGCTCGCGGCCGTTTCTGATGGAACCGACGTTGCCGGCGCGAATTCGTCGCCGGAACAGCCGCCGCGTTGGGACGGCGTTAACATCTATTTCTCATTAATGGCTTGGCTGCGATTTCGTCTTGAGTAGTTGAGGATGTGTAACCATGCGTAACGCGTTGGGTTTGATGTTGGCGAGCGTCGTGATGGCGGTTCTCATCACCGCCGTCTGGTTCTGGACTTCTTCCCCGCGTGCCGAGCTGGCCGCCTCTCCTCCCGCCACCGTCGCCGCGAAACCCGCCGAGCGGCTGGCAGGGACCGCTGCTGCCGATGTCGAGACCACCGCGGCCATCTCAGCCCAGCCTTCCGCTGCCGCGACGCCTTCCGCTCCCGCGCAGCCGAAGACCGCATGCGCCAACCCGGATGCGCTCGGCGTCAGCCGCGTGGTGGAAGTCGACACCACGGGCGGACCGGGCTTCGGTTTCGAGCATTTCAAGCAGCTCGACTTTCTCGCCGACAAGGAAGTCGTGCTGACCTTCGACGACGGTCCATGGCCGGGCAACACGCCTGCGGTGCTCAAGGCGCTCGCGGACGAATGCACCAAGGCGATCTTTTTCCCGATCGGCAAGCACGTCACCTACCATCCCGAAATTCTCCGGCAGGTGGCGGCGGCCGGTCATACGATCGGCGCGCACACCTGGTCGCATGCCAACCTGAATGCCAAGAAAATCACCGACCAGCAGGTCAAGGACGAGATCGAAAAAGGCTACAGCGCCGTCAAGCTGGCGCTGGGCGCCGCACCCTCGCCGTTCTTTCGTTTCCCGGAACTGCAGCACGGCCCCGCCGCCGTGGCCTATCTGCAGCAGCGCAACGTCGCGATGTTTTCCTGCGACCTCGACTCCTTCGACTTCAGGGCGAAGAACGCCGACCAGATCGTCAACACCGTCATGACCAAGGTCGACAAGCTCGGCAAGGGCATCATCCTGATGCACGATTTCCAGAAGCACACCGCCGAAGCCTTGCCGACGCTGCTGCGCCGGCTGAAGGCCGGCGGCTACAAGGTCGTGCAGATGAAGGCCAAGACCTCGTATCAGACCCTGCCCGAATATGACGACGCGCTGCTCAAGGACATGAAGGTGCCGGTCGCCGGCACGCGTCCGGTCGGCAGCGTGGTGCAGACGGTTTCCCAATAGCCGCTTTGAAATCGACCCGGCCTGAACTCAGGCCGGTTCAAAGTGGACCGGAGACGGCGGCGCCGGAATCCGCGGATATTTGAGTTCCGGCGACAGCACCAGCCGATAGGCTCTCAGCTTCGGTTCTTGCCAGGATGCCAGGACCGCGCCGCAGACGGTGCATTCGGCATGGCCGGGGCTTCCCTCCGCCGATAGCGATTCGGCCACTTCATAGGACGACGCGCAGGACGGACAGGCAAAGTCGGATATTTTCATGGGAGCAACTTGGCTCGATGGGACGATTCCTCCATTGAACTAAATCAATGCGACGCTACCAAGACCGTCCATGAAACGGCGCCGGTTCCCGATCGGATGTCCCGTTCACAATCCGCAAGCCGCGCTCAGATTTTCCGATCGCAATGAGCTTGTGCCTTGACCGGAGTTATCGATGGCGGGCGTTGCCTCGGGCCGTGCGCCGACGATTGGCTGGCGGCCATGAATTCCGTCACGTTGACATCGGACGACCAGTTCAGATAGCCGACGACCGCGCCCGCCAGCGCGAGCAGCACAATAATCTGGACGGCCAAGGTTCGAAGGATTCCCGGCCAGTCGATGCCGGGGTTCGTTTCGCTCTGCAGGTCGGGTGACGACATGGGTGCCTCCCATAGCGGTTCGCACCGTCTAATAGACCGATCGCGATATTTCGATGTGACCTGCTTCACATGTCAGGAAAACGTGATGCTACAGCGCCGTAGCGACAGATGCCGACGCCGTACGTGGCCAGGATGGGTCAGCGGACGCGCTCCACCCAAGGTCGTCATACTTCGCAACCGTGTCTCGCCGAAGGCGAGACGGTGGCGGGTGATGGCGGTTCGGATTTGATTTTCAAACAGCGCTTCGTTTTGCGTCTTCACCTCGCCCCGCTTGCGGGGAGAGGTGAACTGAACTCAATTTTCAAACAGCAAGACCGTCATTGCGAGGCAACGGGTCGCGCGAACGCGCGCTCAACATATTCGGTCGTCATACGCGGGCTTGACCCGCGTATCCATCTCTTGAAAGGAATCTCGCGAAGCGGATGGATTGCCGGGTCAAGCCCGGCAATGACAGCAACCAGCGTCCGCGATGCGCGCTCCCTCGCCCCGTTCGCCGGGATACATAAACACAGCTTCGCGATCTCGCCGCATGTTGTGCGCGAGGTTTGGCCTGCTCGTTTCGCCCTCTCCAATCAGAGGGCGCAGGGAATGCCGGGCGCCCGATGCACCCGCAGCCTCGTGTGCGCTGGGGTAGCAAGTATGCACACGAGTATTCACAGCGAGTCACCGGAATCATCCGGCATTCCCCGCGCAATGGTTTACGGCTTATACCGTGCTCTTGCGTCCGCAAAATCTGCCAGAATGTGCGAACGGGCGGTTCTGACCAACCGCCCGTCGCTGGATCTGAGCCCGTGGTGCTCGAAGGCCGTTAGAGCCTGACGGGGAGCGAGGGACAGATCCGGTGTCTTCCTCAACCCGAACAGTTGCATGGGCTTAGAGCCCGAACCGAGCAAGGAAGGGAGCTGGATGATGGCACAAAACGGTCTGGTTGTCGCCGGTATTGATATCGCCAAGGACAAGGCGGATGGCAGCATTCGCACGCTGTCTCAGCGGCAAACGTTCCCAAGCACCGCGGAGGGACGTCGGCAGTTGATCTCTTGGCTTCGCAAGCACAAGGTGACCAAAGCAGTGATGGAGGCAAGCGGGGGATATGAGCGCGAATGGGCCAGGGCGATCCGCGAGAAGGCTATCGAAGTTCGTATTGTTGACCCTAAGCGGGTGCGCCACTTCGCCCAGTCTGCTGGGCGACTGGCCAAAAATGATGTCATCGACGCTGACACGATCGCCTGGTTTGCCGAGATATTCGGCGAGGCGCCAAGCCAAGCCCACGATGCTGCGCGCGAGACGCTTCAACAGATGGTCAATGCTCGCCAGGGGTTGCTCGACATAAGAACCATGCTGAGCAACAAAGCCGAGCAGGATGTGCCGGAACCGGTGCAAAAAAGCCATGCGCGACTGCTGAAGACCATAGCCCTCGAGCTTGCCAAGCTCGAGGCGGCGATCGCCGCCCTCGTCAAGGCCACGCCGCATTTTGCCAAGCGCGCCGAGATCATCGAGAGCGTGCCGGGCCTTGCCGCCACGACGGCTGCTGGTCTTATCGCAGCCATGCCGGAATTGGGCGAAGTGAGCAACGAGGCCATCGCCGCCTTGCTCGGCGTCGCCCCTTACGATGATGATAGCGGTAAACGGCAGGGCCAGCGCCAGATCAAGGGGGGACGCCGCAAGGTCCGCAATCTGTTCTACATGGCGTCCCTGGGAGCGGCGACCCGGCACAACCCAATGCTCAAGACCTTCTATCATCGCCTGATCGCCAAGGGCAAAAAGGCAAAGGTTGCCCTGGTCGCCTGCATGCGCAAGCTGATCGTCATTCTCAACACCATGATCGCCCGCGGCGAGAAATGGGATGCCAGTCGCTACCCGGTGAGTTGACGAGCGCGCCACGCCCGCGCTCGGCATTCGGCCGAGCGCATGCAAAGCCAACAGACCAGTGAGCGGATGGGGTCAAGGCCGACAGCCGCCGGAGGCGGTGGCGCGCAGCGCCAGCCTTGAGGCCAGCCGATCACAGGGCTACTTCAAAATACAGTTGCTCCCCGGTGATCGGCTTTCTTGCCACCGCCGCCGGCGGAGTTGCCTCCACCGACTTGACACCAGCGTCGGGGTGTCAGGACCACACGTCTTCGCCGTCCGCGTTGGCATCGCCCGTCAAGCGCGCCGTCGCGTCCACCGCCCCCCGCCCCGCGTCCGTGACGTTCGCGAAACGCCCCTCTGAGTGGAACAGGATGGCGATGGATATAGAAGTGATTTGGGTCGGGCGTCAATAATAATTTCTGAAAATCAGAAAATCTCCGAGCGCCGCTTTTCTTCCCGTCATGGCCGGGCAAAAGCGCGAAGCGCGTCTTCGCGCCAGACGTCCCGGCCATCCACGTCTTTTGCGTCACCGCAAAGGAAGACGTGGATGCCCGGCACAAGGCCGGGCATGACGGGCCGCATTGCCGGGTGTGGGCTGACTTGGGCAGGTGACTAGACGGGTCGAACAAGCGGTTATGTGAGAAACATCACGCAAGATTTCGGGGCCGCGCGGAGGCGGGCTCCGGGACCGGGCCGCGTTAACTCCGCGTTAACCAAGCTGCATCAGCATTGCATCCAGATGCGGCGGAACCGGAGGTGCCGGGCCGGCAGCCGCATGAGAAAGCCGTCCGGCGTAGCGCCCGGGCGGCTTTTTTTCCTGGGCCGCACCTGTTTGCTGGGCCGCACACGGGCTGGCCCTCGCGGTTTCAAAAAAGGCCACTCTAAAAAGGAATTTAATGGTGGCCGCGGATTGCAAACCCATATTGGAGTTGTGCCGGATTCGTCCCTCCCGGCACATCTAGACTTCGGCCCCAGCTTCCCCCCGCGCTGGGGCCGTTTCATTTGCAACTCGCAGATTCATGTCCGGTTCTCGCCGGCGATCAAGGCGCTACGCGCCATCAGCACCCCTGGGCATGGTCGCCGTTCCTGCCGTGCAAATTCGGGAACAGCAACACCAGCGGAAGCGCCAGCGGCCCGATAACCGCGGCAATCCCCGCCCAGGTTTTGAAGCTGCGTCCCCGACGCTCGGCAATGCGGCCGGCAAGAAAGATCGAAACGATAAAAACGACCAGGGCGACGGCATCCATGATGCACGCTCCAATGCTGCCTTGCGCCGAATATAGCATGGAACCGGTCGCGCGGCGATTGGCCGTCAAGACCCCCTCGAATTTCGAACGGGGATATTGCCGGGCTGCTGGGTTTCGGCTTCGCGCCGCCCTGGCGGTAAGACGACGCGGGCGACCTATCGTCGGCAACCGGGAATGCAGGGAGCGAATACTTCCGCATGAACACCAAAAGTGCCAACAGGGTTGACCGAGATCGTGGTGAACGGGCTGGTAAAGCGCCGCGCCGAACTGGCGGGCGATATCGAAAATATACCCATGAATCGCTGCGAAAGATGGTCCTAGACCTCGAAAGCCTGGATGCAACCATTGTGCAGTTTGACCCGGATTTTCAGGTCGAAACCATCAAACCCAAGGCGTTCCGGCCGCCCAAAGGATTGGTCAAATCGAGGCCAGATGTCCCGGATCATTTTGAGCGTCCTGCGCCAAGCCTCAGAACCGCTGTGGGGTTTCTCTGCTACTGGCTTCGGCGGTGTCCTCCGATGGCCGAAATAATGTCCAACCCGGACCTCGCTCTTGCGGGCATTAGATATCGTGGCCCCAACAAAATCCTGACTCAATACGGAAATGTCTTTGCGGCCTTTGATATTGGACTCAGAATCTGCCGATACTGGGAATTTGCCCGCACCGATATCGCGTATACACCTGAAGCGCGCCAACAGATTCTAAAGTTTTCGATTCCGCAAAAGTCGGAATATATTGAAGATGTTTGCTACACGCTGGCAGAAAAGAACATCTCACCGCATTCGCTAAATATGCTTTATAAATCGCTGTTTCTTGGGTTAAGGCCTTAGGCGCGCGCTCGCTGCCAATAACCCTTCCATTGGCGCGAAACCGGGTGCGCGAGGGCGCCACTCGTCGTCATCAAGTACTGCTCGCCATTGCTTACGCGGCGATTATTTTCCCGCCAAGCCATTTCATTGGCGTACGCCGACAGATACGGCCCGGCGACGTGATGATGAATACCAATTTCAGCACGACGCAGGCGCGAGAAAAACGACTCCGCTTGGTTGGTGTTGGCTTCGTCCGTTGAATAAGCCTCAGAGTGATTGATCCGCTTCGTCAGGAAGCGCGCATGTAGCGCATCCCAATGCGTTGCTTCATCGGCGTAGAGGGTGCTGCCGGGAGCAACGGTGCGGGCGATAGTAACGACCGACGCATCCTCAGACTTGAACACGAACGGGAGCGTTCGGCCGCCGCGCTCGCGCATAATGACAACCACTCGGCGCTTGCCGGTCTGGTTCTCGGCAAGTCGCCGGTCAATGCGATCAGCCTTTTTGTTTGCGGGGCGAACTACTTTGCGTCGCTATTTTCGCCAAATGACCCCGGAACAGTGTCGAGCCGCCCGAGCATGGCTAAATTGGCCTCAAGACGCGCTTGCAAAAAGCGCGAACGTGGGCGTTTCGACGGTGAGGGACTTTGAGGCAGGCCGCCGGGAGCCGACGCGGAACAATCTAACGGCAATGCAAACTGCACTGGAAAAAGGTGGCGAAGGAAGGCGGAATAAAGGCTCTGCGCTAGACCTAAGTCTGTGATTTTGATATAAGAAAAAGGTGGACCGGTTGGGGATTGGACCCAAGCTCGCACGGTTGGAAATCCAGCAAGCGGCACCAGCCCCGGCCCTCCGCAGAAGCTACCAGTCACGCTCGTAACGCGACCGGCAGCCTCTTTGGTGCTCGATAGCTTTATGTTGTCATGTACCACCTACCTTTCGACCCGCCTTCAACGGGTGCCATACTTGGTTAGAGAGCGACCGGAGCCTCACGGCTCCGGTTTTCGTTTGAGCCGACCGCTCGGCTGCTATCCATGTTCTTGACGTTCTTGGGCACGCCTGCCGCGTCGGCCAGCTTGCGCCACCAACGCCTATATTCATTTTGGCTCCAAGGTTTGCCTTCCCATTCGCAAACGATTACAGGGCCGCGCGCTGGCTTCTTTCCGATTTTTTTCAACTCTTCCATCACCATCGGCGCGCGCTTTAGGTCTAACTCGACCTCTTTTTGCTGCATGCTCGTTATGTGACGGAGAATGAGATCTTCGTCGATGTCTTCCCAGCGGATGCCGCGAATCCACTTGCCCATAGCGTCGTTGATTACATCGGAGACGCCCGGCTCTGACAGCGGCACCCACTCGCCAACGACATCGGTTTGCTTGAGCGGAAGATCAAATTGGAATGCTTGAGCAAGCGCGATTGATGACCGGCCCATTTCATGGGCTTTAGCGCGTATTGCGACCGCATGCTCTGCCGTAAGTCGGGCCGCTCGCGCTTGGGGGAGAGGAAAGCGCATATTGCGAAGGAAGGCAGAGAGACGCATGCATGCGTCATTGCTTAATACGGTAACGCCAAAACTGGAAAGTAAACGAAGCTTCGTAATGAGCGCTCGACCTTGCGCCTTTTTGCCATCAGAAGACCATTGATCATAGAGGCGCTTTAGGGCGGCGGCATCTAAATCAACGATGCGTAGTGAACCGGCATCAGCGACAATGCGCCTTATGCCGCTATCGTAGTTCTGACGAACCCTGAAGCGAAGCTTGTGATATTGCGAGCGGGGGTCCGTGTGGTAGCAGTCCGCCAACTCTGCCACGGTCACGATCTTATCCCCGTCCTTGGGAGTGGTGGGAGCCGGGATCAAAAGCATGTTATGCTTCGCGGCAAGGGCGGTAAGCCGCTTCAATTCCGTAAGCTCAGCTCGTTCGCGCTCAATGGCTGCCGCCCGGTCTTCCAGGCGCGCTTCCTTTTCCGCGATAACCTCGTTGATGCTCTGGCCGGGATGGTCGCTCATTAAATCGATCAGGGCCCTTTCTGCCCGCAATCTGCTTACCGCGATTCCCTCGCTCATGCAACGTCTCAGAAGTGGAGAGTGGTGAGAGAGCGACAAAGACTGAACACCGAAAATAAAGGTATTTAGGCACCCTAAAAGGTTGGTGAGTTTGCTACCTAATGCCGGAATTGCTGGAAGTTTCGATGATCGCGTCGGTGGCCGGCGAAATCCAGGGCGACATGCGCGCCGCAGGATGGCCGACGGTGTCGGTCGTCGTCGACGACCTGGGCAACTGGACCGCGGGCGCGGAGGACTACGACTGGGAACGCGGCTGGCTGAAGCCCGAAGCCTAGCCGGCCGTCGCGCCCGTCTTCAACTTTGTGCGGTGGCGCCTCAGCGCGCGCCTTGGAAATTTTGCTTCCGCAGCGACAAGACCACCTCGCTACCACCACTTCAAATATATGATTTTATGGGATTTTTGGTGCCGCAAACAGGATTCGAACCTGTGACCCCGTCATTACGAATTCTTTTTGGCGGATTTCCCAAGCCCCTTGGCCGCCAAGGATTTTCCGAGTCGCGACAATTAAGACTCTGAAAACCAAGCACTTTCTCTGGACAAGCCCGGACAAGGGTATACACTCCTAGGACACGCACAGCCCTTTGTGGTGCTGACATTATGCTGATACGGGAGGTCCAGATGTTACAACGAACCAATCGGGCCACCAAGATCGCCGCCCTGGTCGAGCGGCCCGGAACGCCCGGCGAGCAGGAAGCCGCAACGGCTGCGCTGGAGCGCGTCAACGGCACCGCGGTGGCCGATCGCCCGGCCCCGAACGTCCGCCATCTGGAGGACGACATTGTCAAGCGCCTGCCGGTGCCCGCCCGTGGCTATGAGATCACCTGGGATGACAAGGTCGCTGGGTTCGGCATCCGGATCACGGCCAAGGACTATAGGGCCTTCGTCTTCAATTACCGGACCAAGATCAGCGGCCAGCAGCGCTCGATCACCATCGGCAAATTCGGCGATTGGTCGACGGCCCCGGCCCGCAAGGAAGCCAAGCGGCTGCGCCGTGAGGTCGATGGCGGCGCCGATCCGCGTGGCGCCAGCCTGGAGCTGCGCGAAGCGCCGACCGTGAGCGATTTAGCCGACCGCTTCGAGACCGAGCACTTGCCGCGCAAGCGCGCCAGCACGGCGGATTCCTACGAGCGGGCGCTCCGGTTGCACATCCGCCCGCACTTCGGGCAATTCACCAAGGTCGCCGACGTCAGTTTCGACGACATCGACAAGCTTCATCAAAAGGTGACGGCCGCCGGCCATCCCTCCGAGGCCAATCGCGTCGTCGCCGTGTGCAGCAAGATGTTCTCATGCGCAATCCGGTGGAAGATGCGCACCGTCGCCGCCGGCAATCCGGCCAAGGGCATCGAGCGCAATCCGGAGAACAAGCGGACGCGCTATATGACGCTCGACGAGTTGAGGCGGCTGCTGGATGCGCTGGCCACTCATTCCTCTGACCAGCAATTCGCCGACATCGTCCGCCTGCTGATTGCGACCGGCGCGCGCAGCAAGAGCGAAGTGTTCGCGATGCGCTGGGCCGACATCGATCTTGCCGCCGGCACCTGGGACAAGCCCGGTGCCACGACCAAGCAAAGGACCGTGCACCATGCCAAGTTGTCGACGTCGGCACTGGCCGTGCTGGTGGAAATCCACACGCACAATGAGGAATTCGTCTTCCCGAGCGACAGTGAGGTCGGACACGTCACCACGATCAAGAAGGGCTGGGCGTCGCTGTGCAAGGCCGCCGGCATCACCGGATTGAGAATTCACGACGTGCGACATTCGTTCGCTTCGTTTCTCGTCTCCGGCGGCGCGTCCCTGGAGTTGATCGGCGCTTTATTGGGCCACACGAGCCCGACGACCACGGCTCGCTATGCGCACTTGTTCGATGATCCGCAGCGGGCCGCGGTCGAGAAGGTCGGCGCGATCGTGGAATCGTTGACGCCTGCGCGGGGGCCGGCACCCAATCGGAGTTGAGATCATGACACGATCGTTGAACCATCTGCGCCACACCGCAACCCATGAAGCCGGACACGCTGTGATCGGCCGCGTGCTGGCACTGTCCTGTGGCGGCGCTACCATCAGGCCGGACTACAAGGCCAGAACTGCCGGTATCGCCATCATCGAGGAATCCTACACTTGCGATGCCGCCTGGGAAGAGCGCGGCAAGATTCGCGGCAGCATAGATGCGGTCTGGCACGCCAAGATCATGTCCTCTATGGCCGGGGCCGAAGCCGAGATCATATTACTCGGCGCGACGCAGGGCGGCGATAGTGACGATCGTTGCCAGATCGAGCGCTTGGCGGAAGAACTCAGCAACAGTTCTGCCTGGCCTTGGGAGCGGATCGAAGGCCGCCTGCGTGCCATGACGCGGATGCTGGTGCGACGGCATCGCGCGCTGATCGAACGTTTGGCGGCGGCGCTGCTCAAGAAGAAGACGTTGAGCGGCGCCGCGATCGACAAGCTGATCGGTCGCAGCATCAATGACGTGAGGCCCAATCTGGCGTCCGTGTTGGAAATGCGCAGCAGGTACATACTGGAGCGGCAGTCATCATGACGCGCCCCACCCCCGAACCGGTCATCGAGGCTATCTGCGGCGAATTGTTGGGCCGACGATTCGACGCCCGGAAGGATGTAGATATCGCCAAGGAGATCGGGCGAAGGCTAGAGCTGTTCGACGAGGTTTGTGCCCGACTGTCCGGCATCAAGAATGCCGAAGCGATCAGCGGGGCCGCCAGGCGGCTGCGCACCCTGTTGGAAGAAACTATTCCCGGAGGCTTCGAAGAAGAGCTGGAATGGCTGGCGCGGCTGGAGAAGATCGAAGGTCCGGCGCCTAATTCCGAACCGCTCAAATGGCTCGACGCCGAATTTGCCCGCATCCTGATCAAAGACTGCTCAACGCTCCGACCGACCATCCATCCGAAAGGTCCGTTGCGCACGATCGCTGGATTGCTCCACTGGTACCGGACCGGCAAAGAGGATCGGGATCTTGAGCGCGCCTGCAAGGCCGTGCTGAAGGCCGCGAATCCCAAAGGCTTGCGTGCCTAACGCCTTTGTGATCCGCGCGGGACTGCGGCAGGTAACTGAACACAGCCCCTTCGCGATTTAGGACAAGTGACGGGCTCGGCCTGTCCGTTCAACAACGATTGTCGGATTCTAATGTGGTGGCGTCATCTGGAGACGCGCCATGTCAAACCTCGACGAACCTTCGACTGCAACACCGCGACGCCACCGGCTCCGGTGTCTCCTGGATTCGATCTCACTGCCGGACGGCGAAGTGCTCGTCCCACGCGCCACGTTCGCGCGCTCGCTTGTCGGGATCAGTGATCGGACCGCGAACCGCATGAATCTCCCCACCGTGTACATATCCGGCACGCCGTATGTAAAGCGAGATGCCAGCCTGCGAATTCTTGCCGACAAGGCGCAGCGCAAAAACCAACCCCGGAAACCGCGGCGAGCTTCCGCCGCCTGAAATGAAGAACGCCTCGCGGGTCCGGTCCAGGGATCCCGAGGCGCTGAAATTATTCCCGCAGTGCCGTTTTCTGATTGTCGCTGTTTCACCAAGCCGCTTCTGGGGCTGCTCGATGCCTTCACATACGCTACCGCAATCCCGTCCACAAGCCCGGTCACGCCAGCGCGAAGCCGGCGCCGTCATGCAGGGCGCCTTCCTGGATGCCCTCAGAGGGCGCGTGGCGCGCGATCCGGCGGGCCGCGTCATCCTTCCTACCGGCCCCGCAAAGGCCACCGAGGTGGCCCGCGTCATCAGCGCGCTGGATCGCGCCAGTCAAGCGGACGGCCGGCGATGACGAACCACGCCATTGGCCAATCCGGTTCGCATTCCCGTGCTGATCGCGGCCTCGATCTTTATGAGACGCCGTCCTGTGCGACCGAGGCGCTACTTGGCGCCGAGAACATTCCACACACGATATGGGAATGCGCAGCCGGGCGCGGCGCCGTCGTCAAGGTTCTGCGAGATCGCGGTCTCGCCGTCATCGCGTCCGATATAATCCAGCGGGATTTTCCGCTGCATTTCGTCGCCGACTTTTTGGCGCAGACCAAGGCACCGGTTGGTTGCGACTGCATCCTGACGAACCCGCCTTTCAGTCTCATAAACGAATTCATCGCGCACGCCCTCGACCTCGCGCCGCGCGTGATCGTGCTCGCGCCGCTCGGTCTGATGGCGTCAGAGCGCAGAACCGAGATCATGGAGCGGCGCGGTCTCGCGCGCATTCACGTCTTTGTCGAGCTACTTCCGATGATGCATCGCGACAGCTGGACAGGCCCGAAAGCATCGAGCGCGATCAACCATGCTTGGTACGTTTGGGAGCGCGAACATCGCGGGCCGACGACCTTTCACCGAATTTCAAAAACCCCGACGCCTAACCCGGCGAGGTTTTAACCGCGAAGCCGGCCGCGCGGATCATCATGGCCGGCAAATCGCTAAAGGAGATTTAGCTAATGACCAAATCCGACCCCAAACTGCAAGACATCACCGAGCCGCTTTCTGAACTCGCCGCCGCCGAGACGGCCAAGGCCGAAAACATCGCCAACGTGATCCCGATGACGATTCCGAAACCATCGTTCCTCGAACGCGCAAGGTCGAAGCGCGGCTCGACCATCGCCGGCGTCGAGACGCTGCTGCAGGCGTTGCCGATCCTTAAAATCTCGGAGGCCAATGATTGGTGTCGGCTACACCCCGACACGGAAAATTTCTGGTCCTACGAATTGTGCTTCGTCAACGTTCCGATCATCGGCGACAAGCGCGACCAGTTGCACCTGATCGATGAAGAGATCGCGGTGCAGTACCTCTCCAGCAAGCGGGTTCTCCGTTTCCGGCTGGCGCTGGCGACCAAGCCTTACGATGTGCAGTTTCTCTGCAAGATTCCGTCGACCAATATGGACAACACTTGGAACATCACCGCGATCAATGCCTGCGAGCAGGCGCGAACACAATGGGTGCAGGCGACCTCGCGCAAGGCCGAGAACATCGAGGGCTACAAGATCGACAAGGCCCGCGACGCCGACGCCTTCCCCGAACCGAAATGGGGAACGCATTCGCTGGAGAAAATCATCAAGATAAGTTTTGACGCCGACGCCGGCCACAAGGGATTCTTCATCGACACCGAGGACCATCCCGGCTTGCTCCGCCTGATCGCCGCCAAGCAAAATCTCGCGTGACGGCGTGACCCGCCCGGTTTGTTTCCGCAGCATCACCGTCGTCGACTTCGAATATGAAGTCGGCGATGGCGATCTTCCGAACGTGCTCTGCATGGTGGCGTACACGCTCGACAGCGAGTTGCGCCACGTTGCCACGACGCGGCTGTGGCGCGGCGAATTCGGTTCGCGACCGCCGTTCGACATCGGACCGGATTCGCTGATCGTCGGCTACTCGCTCTGGGCCGAGATGACCTGTTTCATGGCGCTGGGCTGGCGCTTCCCGGTGCATCTGTTCGATCAGCACACCGCGTACCTCGCCAGCAGCAACATTCTGCTGCCCTACAATCCCGACGAGAAACGGATCAAGCCGCGCAAGCGGTTGTCCGACGCCTGCAAGGCCTACGGCGTGCCGGGATGGGACGCGATCGACAAGGAGAAAATTTCGCAGGACATCGGCGAGGGCCGCTGGCAAATCCACGGCCAAGCGGTAGTCTTTGACTATTGCGAGGAAGACGTTCGCAATTCCGCCGAACTGCTGCGCCGGCAGGTGCGCGGCCACGGTTCGCGACCGCCGGTCGATACCCATCGTGTCCTGCATTGGTCGAATTACAGCGGGAAAGCCGTCGCGCAAATTCAGGCGCGCGGGATGCCGATCGACGTGCCGCTTTGGAATTTGGTTCAAGAGAACAAGGCCGCCGTCATCACGGCGCTGTTGCGGCGGTTCGACCCGAGCCATGGCGACGAAAATTCGATCTACTCGCCTGATGGTGAATTCAGCTACGCCCGGTTTGAACAATGGCTGATCCGGGCTGGCATCACCGCTTGGCCCCGGCTGCCATCTGGCGAACTGGAAATCGACGGCGACGCATTCAGATTGATGTACGGCGCCCACCCGGCGATCCTGGGATTGCACGCGCTGCGCGATAGTCTGGGCGTGATAGTGCGGGCGAGATTGCCGATCGGCCGCGACGGCCGCAACCGTCCGAGCCTGTTTCCGTTCGGCACCGCGACCGGCCGCAACGCGCATTCCAAAAGCCTGTTCAACGCGCATGCCGCCATGCGGTCCTTCATGGTCTTTCCGGCCGACGCGATCGGCGTCTATCTGGACTGGCGAACGCAGGAGGTCGGCGTCGCCGCCGCGCTTTCCGGCGATGAAGCCCTGATGGAATCCTACCGCTCCGGCGACATCTATCATTCCCTCGCGATGCTCTGCGGCCTGACCAGCGATACCGACATCGCGCGCTGGAAATCCGAATGCAAAGACCAGCGGCAACGCATGAAGGTGCTGCAACTCGCGATCAGTTACGGAATGGGCGTGAGGTCGCTGGCGCGCGGCCTCGACCGCCATCCGTTGATCGGCAGCGAAGTGATAATCCGGCACAAGCAAAAATATCCGCGCTTTTGGGAATGGCGCGCCGACATGGTGCAGAGCGCGATGCTGGAGCGCGAGATCAAGTCCGGGCATGACGGCTGGCCGCTGCATATCTCGACCTCGCCGAACAAGCGGACCTTGTTCAATTTTCCGATGCAGTCCGGCGGCGCCGAGATGTTGCGGCTGGCCGCGACCCGGCTATGCGACGCCGGCATTGTGCCGAGCATGCTGGTCCACGACGCGACGCTGATCGAGGCGCACGACGCCGAGCAGGTTGCGCACGCGATCGAGATCATGGAGCAGGCCGGCGCCGAAGTCTGCGGCGGATTCGAGATCGGCGTCGAGATCGATTTTGATTCGCGAAGGCACGGCGCACGGTTCGCCGACAAGCGCGAGGTTGCGCGGAAAATGTGGGGGACGGTGATGGACGTGCTGGCGGAGATCGGCGCGCTGGCGGAGGCAAGCTGATGGATGCCAAGGCGGGGATTTTAGACAGATGCAAGAGCACCGGGAAGGCGGCGAAGGCGCCTTCGAAGGAGGCAGCACCGGCGCCGTCGCGACCAGCGCAAGGCCCGCAATTCGTGATGACTTCAAGAGAACAGGCCCGCCGCTTGATGCAGGTATCGAACGCGACGCTACCCGTTTTCAGGCGCCTGCAATTCCTCGCCCCGTATGGCAAGGCCCAAGGCCGACCTTTCGAACTGCCCGATGCTAGCGCGTTCGGTTTTAGTAAGGACCAGCGATACCGCGCGCTGACCGAGCTTGAGAAATGCGGGCTGATTTCTGTGAAACAGCGCCGCGGAAAGTCACCGCTGATCGTCATGCTGGGGGAGCGAGTAGTTTTGTGAAAACAACCTGCAATACCTTCGCGCAAAACGCGACGCCCCTTCGCGCAAAACGCGACACCCCTTCGCGCAAAACGCGACACCGTGTAAACCTACAAATTAAAGTTATCCCACAGCCGCAAGGGTTTCCACACGGTCGAGACAGGCGGAATTCCCTCTGTCTTTTTTCTACTCTTCTCTACCTTTAAAATTATATAAGAGGGTCAACAGAGAAGACGAAAGGAGTGGTTACGCCCCATGGCCGTGGTAGATTGGCAAGGCCGACGGCATTTCGCCTTCGGCGAGAGGCCTAGGGAGGCATCATCAAATCCTTTGGAGAACACGTTTTATCAACGGCTTTAGGCCAGCCGTGTTGCGCGTCCATGTCTTTTCGAAAGGCGGCAGCGATTACCCATCCATAGGAGCGCCAATACCGGCGAGTGGCTGCAAGGGCGCCGATTGCGGAGAGGACTATAAGCACTGTGCTCGCTTCTAGCGCTGTGAGCAGTTCTACGGTCCACAAGGCTGCGATGTCGACGGTTGGGTTGATGTCGACGTGAGATTTCGGCACATACGTGAGAAGTATCAATATGCCAAAGTACAAAAGGAGGTCGAATGGAATTTCAGCCTTAGGACGTAGCCCTGCTGCTACACGCACTTGGCGCTCGCTTAATATAACACCCTGCGTAATTAGGATCCGGCGCATATCCATCCAGGCGGATACCGCTAGCCAAAGGGTTACGGCCCCAAAGACATAGATAAAGCCGGCGAGGCTCTTGATCTGATCGAGCGTAATTGAACTCAGTGATGGACCTCCGAGCGCATGCCACGCCCATGTTGTGAACGGTAGGAGGGCTTGTTGTGCGATTAGCGAGAGCAACGCCACGATGGGGCCACCGAGCGCGAGTGCTCCAAGTTGGTAGCTGTCAGTCGTTATCTTCTGGTACATTTCATAGACCTGTTGAAACTTTTTTTCCTCCTCAGCCGCGGCTGAGTTCGAGGGATCATCGACTAGAAGTTCCAAATACTGGCGATTGTGTACACGGCGGAGGGCGCTCATCGACGATTGCGCACGATAAAACAGGAACAGCCGGGTCAGATAGCGAGCACGAAAGATCCTGAGCGCAGGAACTTCACCCTCCCAGGCGCTCCTGAAGGGACGCAGCACATAGGCATACAGACGCCTGCCGATCAGTATCTTGGGCCGGCCAAACATGCTTCGAGCGGCGATCAGAACGAGGTCAAAGAGCCCGACGATCACAGTAAGTTCCAAACCAAGAATCCACAGAAGTATTGAGAAATACAAAGTGAAAACGGAGGTGGATAATGCTGGGATCGAGTTGCTGGCCCCAATTGCACGACTATAGACCACCATCAGTCCCTTCGTTTCTCGCGAAAGGTCTGAGAAGTCCAGGCTGGCTGGAGGGGGTATCCCAACGCTGCTCATGGGCGCAATTTACAATAATATAAGTGGCGCCGCACGAGCTATCCCGGGCCGCCAAAATTTTCGAAACTCGTCAAAAATCGGAGGCAGCCTACGGTTCGCAGCCTTGGACGCGTTTCGCCAAGAGGTTTCCAGTTAACGTCAGGTTGTAAATGTAGCTGACTAACACCTGCCGCCACCCGTTACGGCGTGAAGATTGACGCCCACAACCTCGGATGGTCATACCGAAGGTCTTGACGAGGTTAGACAAAGGCCGCCCAAAAAATTTGGAACCCGGAAAATATCATGGCTGCCTGTACCTCAAAACAGGAACCATTTCAGCCTCCGATCCGGCGTCGGAACCGTCAAAATCTCCAGTAATTTCAACGCGCTGACATTCGAGATCACGCGGGACGTCATTACTAATGACGGGGTCTCATGGGCCTAATGGTGTTGATAACATTGACATTTGTGTCGTTCGTGGCCACCTATGTCAGCGCGGTGTCATCACTTCGGTGAGTTAGATGGATTCCCTAATGTCATCCGAAACCCGTTCGGTGCGTGTCAAGGTACCGTCGCACGCCACTGTGGATGCGTGCCCTGATACCTCTCAGACGGAACCTGTCGTCACAGCCAAGAAGCCGCGGGCGCCCGCTGGCCATGGGCCGCTTGCCGGCGTTGTCACGACCGGGAAGCCATCTCCGGCCGAGAAGCCGTCCCGGTGGACCCTGGCCGGTGGGCGCAAATCCCGGGCGTTCAAGACGCGCTTGCTCAGTTGCGAGAAATTGGACGGCCGCACCCACGCTCGCAAATACTTCATCGCCGTCGCCAAAGGCATATCCGCGGACCTTGGTGGTGCGGATCAACTCTCGACCGTTCAAAAGGGCCTGGTCGAGGCTTTCGCCGGCATCGCCGTGCATGTGCATAACTTCAACGCACATCTGCTCAGGGGCGATAAGGTTGACATCCTCATGCACACCCAAGCCGTTTCGTCGCTGGTGCGCGTTGCCAGCAGGATCGGCCTGCGGCGTGTCGCCCGCGACATCACCACGCTTCAAGACATTATGAATGAGGAGATCGTCGAAAGTGAGGAGATCGACGAGGCTTCGCCATGAAGCGCACCCGTGCGATCGATCGCTGGCGTTCCAATCCGATCGACTTCATCGAGCGGACGCTGTTCGATCCCGAGACCGGCAAGCCGTTCAAGCTACTGCCGGCCGAACGCGCCTTCCTCGCATACGCCTTCAGGCTCGATGATGCGGGGCGTTTGCTTTTCCCCGAGCTGGTCTACGCGGCGCCGAAGAAGTCCGGCAAGACCGGCTTCGGCGCGATGTTCATGCTGACGATGCTGCTATTGTTCGGCGGCCATTACGGTGAAGGCTACGCGCTCGCCAACGACTATGAGCAAGCCGCGTCCCGCGTCTTCCAGGCGTGCCGGCGCATCGTCGGGGCGTCGCCGCTGTTGAGGCACGCGGCCAAGATCACCGCGGACAAGATCGTGTTTCCGACCTTTCGTGACGCCACGATCAGCGCGCTTACCAGCAGCTACGCTCCCGCAGCCGGCGCCAATCCGGTGATCTCGGTTTTCGATGAATTGTGGGGCTACGTCTCGGAAAATGCCCGCCGCCTCTGGGACGAGATGATTCCACCGCCGACCAGGCAGATCAGCGCGCGCCTGACCGTGACCTACGCCGGCTTCACCAACGAATCGACGCTGCTCGAAGAACTCTACGGCCGCGGCAAGGCGCAGCCCGAGGTCGCGCCTAACCTGCATGCCGGCGACGGCATTTTGCTGGCCTGGCATCATGAGCCGATCGCGCCGTGGCAAACCGAGCGCTGGCTCGCCGAGATGCGCCGCAGTCTTCGGCCCAATCAATATCTGCGCATGATCGAGAACTATTTCGTCACGTCGGAGAGTTCGTTTGTCGACATGGCGAAATGGGATGAATGCGTCGACCCGGCCATGGCGCCCATCCTGGCCGACAAGGAGCTGCCGACCTATGTCGGCGTCGACGCCTCGGTGAAGCACGACAGCACGGCCATCGTCGCGGTGACGCCTTTGCCCGACGGCCGCCTCCGCCTGGCGATGCACCGCGTATTCCAGCCGACGCCGAGCGAGCCGCTCGACTTCGAGGCCGTGGTCGAGGCGACGCTGCTCGACCTTTGCCAGCGCTTCGCGGTGCGCCGGATCTTGAGCGACCCCTATCAGATGGCGGCCACGATGCAGCGGCTGCAAAAGCGCGGGCTGCCGATCAGGGAATTCCCGCAGTCCGTCCCCAACCTGACCCTGGCGTCGCAGGGGCTTTATGAATTGATCGAAAGCCGCAGTCTTATCCTGTATCCCGACGCCGCGATGCGGCTGGCGGCCTCACGGGCGGTCGCGATCGAGAGTGCCCGCGGCTGGCGGATCGCCAAGGAGCGGCAATCTCACAAGATCGATGTCATCGTTGCGCTCGGCATGGCGGCCTGGGCCGCGCTCGACGCCGCACGGTTCGAACAGGTCATTCCGACGGGGCCGCCGATCATCAGCGGCCTGCCTGATCCGTACACCGAGCGCGCCGGGCCGCAGAACAGCACGCAAGCCTTCTATGACTACTACAATAACGGCGGCGGCCTTTTCTCGGAGATCGGCGGCCGAACCCCGCGATGGGGGTGGTGACCATGAAAAGCCCGCCGATCGAACTGAACGTTAGCCCGCAGTCCGACAGCGGCACCCTGTATATGGCGCACTGGAATGACGGCGACGTGTATCTCGCCGGCGTCGATGAGATCTGGCTCGACCTGCTGCCGTTCATGATCGCGCGCAAGTTATTGTCGCAGGGCTATAACCCCGCGCGGTTGCTGATCGTGAGGTTGCAGGGCGCCGACTACAGGTTCATGAGCGCCCCGCTCGGCATGGTCGCGGCGCCGCCGCTGCTCAATGCTGCTTCACCGGCGGCCCAACCAACGCATTGCATCTATCGGAGGCCGGGATGGTGACAGCGAACACCGGCACCGGAAGCGCGAGGCGTTGCGCCGCAAGCGCGAGGCGCTGCGCAAGAAGCACCTGACAAATCGCAACCCGGAAAAGCAGGAGCACTTGTGCATCCTCGAAATGGACCGCGTCGTGATCGCGAAAGCCAGAGCAAATTTAGGAAATTGAAAACGGAGAAACTGAAAACGGAGATCATCGCAAATGACTGAGATCGAGAAATACGAACGGATGCTTGCCAAGCACGAAGATGCACGCAAGGCCCTTTTGCAGCGGAAGATCGAACTGGACGAGGCCATCTATCGCGTGAGTTTTGACGTTCATGCCGCCGGCGACAAGAAAGCGTGTGACAAGGCGCGGAATAATCTTGAAAAATTCCAGACCGAACGGCGCGATCTTGCAAGCGAGATCGACAGCGTCGAGGCCGCGATCACCGAGACCAACAGGCGCCTTGACGCCGCGCGCGCCGCCGAAATCTCCGCCGCCGATCGCCAGACGGCCAAGCAAATCGCCGCGCTGAACACAGAGTTCGCCGAGCAACTGCGGGACGCCGACGCTGCCGCTGCCGATATGATTTCGTCGGTACTCAATGCGCAGGAATTGCTCACGCAAATGCGCGAACTTGGAATCGCGGCGCCGATCGACCGGCTGTTTCTTTTGAATGTCACGGTTGCGATCAAGACGGCGCTGCAATTGCTGCCCCGGCCATATGTCAACGAAATCGGCTTCGATTGGGTTGCGCCTAATCAGCGGAAAGAATTCCGCCATCTCGCCAACACGTGGGGCGTGACAATCGCCAACCAGATCGCCGCCAAGTTCGGCCCGATCAAGGATGAGGCCGCATAACCCGACATGGTAGACCGCCGCGTGAGATGGATTTCGCCAGCGATGGTTGAGGCGGCGGCCAGGGCGATCCGCGCGGCGTTTATCGGCGCGGAAGCGTTCAAGCGGAAAGCCTTCCGTCCACGACCCTGGGGCGCACTGCCGCCCATCATAGTCGAGCGGTATCGTCAGCAGGCGATAGAGGCGCTGGTGGCCGCCCTGACGGTCCACAACAACAGCAGGCAGCAACACCGCCGAGGGCGTTTCCAAGAGAAGCCGCCCGACACGGCACCCTCGCCGACAGAAAGGATTGAACCGGATCGTGACCAGTGAGCTTGCCGATCTGCCGTTCCACTTCACCCGGCTCGCGCGGGTTGATGATGACGACGAGGCGTTTGTCGCCGGTTTGATGGCGGACTATCCGACGCTTACTCGCGACGAGGCGACGCAGTACCTATTTGAGATTCGCGCCGCCAATGTCGGCGCCGAAGTCCCATTCATGAAACGCGCAACCGGAGAAAATCACATGCCGCGCATCTTGACGAAGTTAAGAATTGACGAAATTTCGTCGGTCGATAAGGGTGCCGGCGAAAATTGCAAGATTGTATTTTGGAAGCGCGACGCTGGCGAGCCAATCACGTTGTTTGAGCGCGACGCCGCGCGGCGAGGCCCGCTGATGTTCAACGACATCATGCGCAAAAGGGTCACGGCTGACGCCGTTGTCGGCCGCACCGATGTTGCCGACGACAGCGACGAGGCGGTCGATCAACTGGCCGCCGCCATGGAAGAGGAACGCCGGCAGTGGCGGCCACCGCGTTACAAAGGGCCAATGCATTCGAGCCGCCGAACACGTAAGGCCGACGACCTTGACAACATTGACGGCGACGATGACGACGATGACGACGACGAGACCGAGTTGTCGGAAACGGATGAGAAATTGATTGCCGCGCTGATGACCGCCGAGCCTGCCATCACCCGTCAGCAGGCGATGCATCATATTCTGCACACGGCACACGGGAGACAATTGCGCGAAGATTTTTCCAAACAAATGGAGCGACCTATGAACCGAACCGACGAACTACTTGCGATCGCGAAAGCCGATGGCGGCATGGAATTGATTTGCAAGCGCATCATCAACAAGGGCGAAACCACGATCACCGAGCACGAATTTTCCGCCGCGCTGATGGAGTACGCCAAGCAGAATTGGGGCGCCGGCGAAAGCGCGGTGTCTGCCTTCGCCCGGCACCTCGAAACCAATGCCGCTTTCGGCAAGGCCCTCGATATCGTCAAGGGCTTCCCTAGCATGATGGAGACGGCGCCGGTTTCCACCGAAGTCGGATCGACCGTAACCGCCGACGATTTGAAGAAGGCTTACGATCAACTCGTTGCCCTGGCGGAAAAGCAGCGGGCGCTGGCGCCGACACTCACGCCGCAACAGGCGTTCGCGAGGGTGTTTGAGGCAAACCCGGGCCTTGCCGCAAAGGCGCATCGACGGCCGACAGCATCAAGCCCGTCATATCATTCTGAATTGGAGGGTTGATGGATTCAGTTTCATCAGCGTATGTGGCCGGCTCAGTCACGCTTGCGGCGATGGCCGCCCAATGTCCCGGCGACGATTTTGAGCTCGTTTGCGGAGTTATGGCGCCGCAAGACACGCGGATCGTGGCCGTCGATGACGGGATATTCGCGTATCTGGAGCGACAGCGGCGGAAGAGAGTTTCACGGTTTCGTCGGCGCGACATGGTTGTGGCACGTGCCCGGCGACGGGACGGCGGGTTCATCGCGAGTGCTTCCCGCCGTCCTGAAAATTTCGCGACGCGAGCCTCTTACCCACCAGAGGAGCGCGACGCGACGGTGGCGGCGGTCTCTCATTCTTTGGGGATTTGCTTGCTTACCCCTGCCGGCGGAATTGGTTGCTCTGATCCCGATTGTCGCCGGCACCTGAAATAACAAGGAACACTAATTGATGGAAACCAGCCGGCCGGTTTCGATACGTGCTTGCTCGATTTACGGCCTCGACCGCGCGGTCTGTCCATTGGCCGATCGACGGCGAGGGCCTAACAATGATGTTCTGCGGCGCAACTCACCAAGTCCAATATCGGGCAAAGCTGCCTGCAATGCTAGATTCCGGTCTCAAAACTTGTGAAGGCCGCAAAATGACAGATGAACAGTTCAAGGAAATTCGTTCTTACCTCCGGCTAATAGTCTCCTTTTTGGGAAGTGCCCTTATCATCCTGATTAGCATCGCCTGGACCCTTCATGGCGCTGTGATACAGCCATGACCGAGATCGCGTTGAACGGGCTGGTAAAGCGCCGCGCCCAACTGGCGGGCGATAAAAAATACCCATGAATCGCTGCGAAATGGTCCTGGACCTCGAAAGCCTGGACGCCACCATTGTGCAGTTTGACCCTGATTTTCAGATCGAGACCATGAAACCCAAGGCATTCCGGCCGCCGAAGGATTGGTCAAATCGAGGCCAGATGTCCCGGATCATTTTGAGCGTCCTGCGCCAAGCCTCAGAACCGCTGACCACGCGCCTTGGATAAGAGCGATCTTCGGCTGTTGCGGCTCATGACAAAGCGGGTTGGAGTTGCGCTTCGCGGGCAGCGGGAAAACGGGGTGGTCCGGTGCGATCAGGGCCCGGGGCAGTACACGCTTTGGGAGATAGATCGATAATCCGACGCGATGACGATCGCTATCCTCAACCAGCCCAAATATGGAAAAAAACCACAGATTCACTGTTTGTACGGGAAAGTACGGAAAAAAGTGATTTTTGGATTGTTCCAGTACCAATCCCGCAACAATCATTAATGTACTGTAAACATTATTGATTATGGTTCCATCGGAACTATCTACGGCAGAACCACTTGGAATGCTCGCGCATTGCGGCTGCCGGCGAAGTATGGTTTGTGGGCTTAAGTTTATAACTTGTGGCAAAAAAGCCATTTTCTGCTTTGCGGGGATAGCACAGTGAGCGATTTGCAGAGCGCCGAAAAAATCCTCCAGTCAGACTTTGACGGCAGAGCCGTACCTCTAACTCTGGATCGCGAAAGTGAAGCCGGGGTTATTTTTATGACGTGCGCGGATTTGCCAGAATTATTTTTGGCGGTGACCTCCGACGATAAAATCCGATCAGCAATAGATCTCGGTTTGAAAAACGCCTTCTGTAAGGAAGGGCGTGAGGTACACGTTTATACAAATGGCAGCATTGCAGGTCCCAAGATCGGGACAATGGTACGAGTTGTATCTGCCGCCTAATCTCCGCTCATAATGAGCAAATACGATTTCGCGGCATGAATGACCGAGTCCGAATATAAGGCGTTTTTCACGCGCCTGTTAAGCAGTTTTGGCGGATCCTACGATGCTCCGACTGGGTGGGGAGAGGGCGTATGGTATTTTAGCTGTGCGCGCCCGCCTGTCGTCGTCCCAATTCCAGAACTGATAAGCGCCGAGCAAAGACGCGTAATCGTTGAACGCGCGAAAGTTAGATTCAATATCAGTTAGCGTTGCCAATAAGCCCTTCCATTGGCGCGACACCGGATGGGTGAGCGCGGCGCTGGCGGTCACGCGGCGGTTGTTCTCCCGCCATGCCATTTCGCTCGCATAAGCCGACAAATACGGCCCGGCGATGGGGTGGTGAATGCCAATCTCAGCGCGGCGAATGCGTGAGAAAAACGACTCCGCTTGATTGGTGCATTCTTTGGTGACCAGGCGGAAAGCGGAATAAGGGTCGCGCGCTCGACGGAAAGCGCAGATTCTGGTAGAGGTTAAGGTGGCCCCTTGTGGAAGGGGGCCTTGGAAGACGGCGCCAAACCCTTTTGGAAGGGGTTTGACGGCAGCCCTTGTGGAAGGGGCTGGTAGGTGGAGGTAGCGGGACTTGCACCCGCCGGGGCAATGGCTGGACAACCGCGCCCCTGCACTGTGCACCCCCATTTGTGAACCGGAGCCGCGAGGCTCCGGTTTTCGTTTGCGGCTAGACGACCTCCTTTCTGATCGTCCCGCTAGGAAGCGTCCTAGCAATCGGCTGATCGGCTTTGCCGCTATCCATGTTCCTTACGTTCGTCGGAATTCCCGCCTCGTTGGCAACCATCCGCCATTTCCGCCGGTACTCATTGGCTGACCAAGCTTGGCCGGTGGCCTCACAAATGATCATTGGACCGCTGCGGGGCCGATTTTCGCCCAATAGAGCAAGCTCCTCCATGACCATGCGGGCCTCCTTTAGATCGATCTCGATTTCCTTGGGCTCATGTCGGCGACCGCCGTAGATGGTATGGCGGAGGATAAGATCGTCATCGATGCTGGACCATCGGAGTCCGCGCACCCATTTTTCCGTACCCTTGAGAATATCGGAGTTTCCAGGCTCAGACGCCGGAACCCATTCCCCAATAACGTCAGTCTGTTTGAGCATGAGTTCGAATTGAAGGGCTTGCGCCAAGGCAATGGAGGGCCAGCCAAAAAGCCTATGCGCGGCCTCACGAATTGCATTGACGTGCTCCGCCGTCAGGCGCTCGCTTCGGGCCTCCGGGATCTTGAAGCGCATCTTGCTCATGACGACGCTAAGGCGCGTCGATTTATCGTCCTTGAGAACGTTCATGCCGAAGCTGAATAGGAGCCGGAGCTTGCCGACCATGGCGTGGCCCCAAGAGTACTTCTCCCCTTCGGCCCACTTATCGTAAAGCCGCGTGATCTCGTCAGCGTCTAGTTCGGAAAGCTGCTTCGAGCCGATATCCGCTACGATCTTGTCGAATATCCGATTGTAGCCGTTCCGGACGCCGTGCTTGAGGTTGTGGATCGGGGATTTTGGGTGCGATCGATACTTCTGGACTAAATCGGCGAAGGTTCCGTAAGGCAGCGGGGGGAGCGCGGGAATCGTGGGAATTGGCTTACTATGGTAGGATGCCCGTTCGTCGGAAGTAACCGAAACTGGGTGCACCGCGCTCACAACTAGATTGTGTTTAGCCACTAAGCGCTCCAGCTCTGCGAGCTCTGCCAGTTCACGCTCGATCTCGACCGCCTGCATCGCAAGGCGCGCCTTTTTCTCAGCAATGGATTTGGCAAGGTCGTCGGTCATAGGGCCGGTCAAAAAGTGACGAAAGCTCGGATGAATTGGGCCACTCCTCACGAGAGTAGCCTTTTTCATTTTCAATCCTACGGCGATTCTTCCCCCGTGTCAACGCTGCCATCCCAAGAGCGCTGTGGCCTTCGTAGGGCCACAGCAAGAGCGCGGAGTAGGTGAGTTTGCTATCTAATGCCGGAACTGCTGGAAGTTTCGATGATCGCGTCGGTGGCCGGCGAAATCCAGGCGGCGCTTCATCGCGGCCGGCGATGCTGGGCACTTTCAGGGCATGACCAAGGAAAAAGCCGAGAAGGGTAGCCGCCGAACATCGCGCCGCCGGATGGCCGACAGCGTCGGTCGTCGTCGACGACTTGGGCAACTGGACCGCGGTCGCGGAGGACTACGACCAGGAACGCGGCTGGCTGAAGCCCGAAGCTGACTAGCCGGCCGTCGCGCCCGTCTTCAACTTTGTGCGGTGGCGCCTTAGCGCGCGCCTTGGAAATTTTGCTGACATGCTGCTGACATAGCTTCCGCAGCGACAAGACCACCCCGCTACCACCACCTTAAGTATATGATCTTATGGGATTTTTGGTGCCGCAAACAGGATTCGAACCTGTGACCCCGTCATTACGAATGACGTGCTCTACCAGCTGAGCTATTGCGGCGGACCATGCGGCGCGTTCGGCAACGGGCTGAAAACGCCCGCACCTGATATCGGGCAGCGCCCGGTTTGGCAAGAAAAACGCGGATCGCGGCGGGCTTTCGCCCGGCGCGCCTGGTTCACCCGCCCCAGCGCGACAGAAAACCGCGCCAGCCGCCGGCCTGGCCCTGCGCGGGATGGATCGGTTCCGCGAATTCGTCGCTGACAGGCTCGTCATCGATCCCGGGATCGTCGGGCGGGCGCACAATGGGAATCACCGGGGGAACGCTAGCGGCGCCGGTTTTGCCGAGATCGGCGCGGGCGCGGAACAGCGGCGCCGGCGACGGCGGCTCGGCTGGCGGTGGTGACGGAGGTACAGCGGCCGGAGCCGGTTCGACGGCCGCGGAGGCGGGCGGAACTGGCGCGGGTGCATGGGCCGGCGAATTATCCTGCGCCGCCGGTGGCGGCGTCGGCTCGGCCGGCGGCTCGTGCGGCGGCTCGACGCGGCGCGGCGCCAGCATCGCCTGCTCGAAGGCTGAGGATTCGATCGCGGCGTTCTTGTCCGACGGCAAGGCCGCCAGCGGCGTCTGCCATTGAAAGGCATCGAGCCGGCCCGATACCGGCGACACCGGCCGCCAGCGGTCGCTGACATAGCCGTCCGCGGTCCACACCGGATCGTGCAGCGCGCGCACCGCGCGCAAAGTCCAGGCCCGCGCCCGGCCGCTGTCGCCATGTTCGGTGCGCTCGATCTCCGCCATCAGCAGCGCCACGCGCTGCGTCGGTGCCGTCGATGAACGGCGCCAGCACCTCGCGCGCGCGGGCAAATTCCGATGGCGTCGATGGCGGCGCGCGCCACCGCGAGCGCGCTTTCGAGATGACCGGGCGCCTTCGCCGCCAGCGTCTCGACCCGCACCAGCCGCTGCCGCGCGGAATCGCCGAGCTTCACATGCGCATAGGCATCGGCGAGATCGGGATGCGGCTGCGCCAGCCACGCGGTCTCGACGATGCGCATCGCGCGGCGCACCTGATGCGCCTCGCTCTGATATTTGCCGGCGAGCGCGGCGGCCGGCACCAGTGTCGGCGCCAGCTTGACCGCTTCCATCACGCACTCGCGCGACAGATCGCGGTCGACCGTCTCCAGCTCCAGCGCGCGCGCCGTCAGCAGCACGCCGCGCTGCCGCCGGTAGGCCGGCTTGTCGATCAGGCCCGGAGTCAAGATTGTTGTCGAGGATCGCCAGTGCCCCGCTCCAGTCGCCCTTGGCGCAGCGAAATCCCAGCACCGCCTGCGAGGCCCAGGTCGAGGCCGGCGCCAGTTTCAGCGCCTCTTCGGCGATCATCACCGCGGCGACGGGATCGTCGGCGCGCTGCGCCTCGATGAACAGTCCGCGCAAGCCCAACAGCCGCGTGTCCTCGCGTTCCGCCATGGCGCGGAACGCGGCGCGCGCGCCTTCGCGATTGCCGTCGAGCTGCGCCGATTGCGCGTGCAGCAGCAGCGCCAGCGGATCGTGCGCGGCATGTTTGCGCGCGACATCGGCGTGCGCCGCGCGCCGCGGTGGAATCGCCGTGGCCGATCGCGAGCAGCCCATGGGTGATGGCGTGACGGCCGCGCGCGTGACGGCGCTCGCGCCGGCTACGCCGGATCTTTTCCGGCATGCGCCACAGCGCGAGGATCAGGCTCCATGCCAGCATCGCCGCGACGATGGCGATGCCGAGCGCCAGCGCGAACACCGGCAGCGTGGTCGCGACGCGCCAGCCGTCCCACGACAGCACGACGTCGCCGCTCTGGTCGGCCACCCATGCCGCGCCCGCAGCCGCAAGCGCAATCAACACCAGAAACAGAATGATCCGGTACATCGGATTCCTATGGCGCCGGTTTGGCGAGCGCCGACATGGCGTCGGCGGCGAATTGACGGGATGCGGCGAGCGCGGCATCACGCGCGTCGGCCTTGTCGATCCAGCCTTGCGCGGCGGCGCGGTCGGCCGGCGAAAGCGTATTCAGTTCGCGCCGGGCCTCGCTGGAATCGTTGCGCAGCGCCGCCGCGGTGATCCGCGCGACCACATTGCCGCGATCATTGCCGACGGCATCGGTGCGCTCGATGCGGACCAGCTTTGAGGCACCGGCCTGCAAGCGCGCGACGAGGCCGGTGCCGGTAGCGGCATTCTCCGGCACCGGCGGCTGCAGTTTCGGCACCAGCGTCAGCAGCTCGCGGCTGAGAACAGCCGCGCTCGGCACGCCCGAAGCCGCAAAAGCCTCGAGCGGCTTCAAGGCGTCCGGGTCCGGCGCCAGCGATTTCGCGGCTGAAAGCGCCGCGGGATAGGGATCGCCGCTCCGCACCGAGAACGTCGAGCAGGGCCGCCGCCACGATGCGGCGCAGCGGCACGTCATCGGCGGGCTTAGCGTTCTCCTGCGCGATCTCGCTCGTCTGGGCGCGATTGGCCCGCTCGATCTGGGCGAGGCGGTCGTTAATCCCGGACAAATCCACCGGCGCCGCCGTTTCGCGCGGCGCGGTTTTGACGCTGTCGAGGTCGGCCGCCAGCTTCTCTGACTGGCGCGCGTCGCGGCGAGTTCGCCGCGCACCGACGCCAGCGATTTCTCCAGCGCCTCGATCCGCGCCGCCGCCGCCGGATCGGGCGCGGTGGCCGCAGGCTTGCCGGCTTTGGACTCGACGCTGGCGATGCGCGAGGCGAGGGCATCGATGTCGGCGGAACTGACCTGAGGCGCGGCGGGCGCGGCTGCCGGAACCGGTTCCCCGGGCCAGCCCGCGAACGCAGGCGACCGCGATCACCAGCGCGGCGGCGACCGCCCCGGTCACCGCGGCAATCAGCGCGGAGGAAAATGCGGTCCTCGAGCGTTGCGGGGCTGATCGGCTCGGGTTGAGCTTCCGCGCCCTGGGTCTCGCTTGTCACCTCCGACGCTTCGAGGTCGATGGTGGGCGGCGGGCGTTTGGCCCGGCCGGACTCCGGCGGCGGCGTAATGTCTTCGGGCGTGTCATCGGCCATCGTGACGGTTCCTCGGTTCCTCGGCAGGTGGACTATCCGATTCGACAGGTTCTTTTAGAACCTCGGTTCAATCGGTTCCGAGGCTCTAATCATTTGTTTTGACGCATTTTCCCGGCACCGACGGCTGCCGGGCATGCCTTGCTCGAAAACGCCTTGTAGCGCGATCAGGGGTGCAAAGCACGGTCCAGCGCCGCGAATAAGGCATTTTCATCCGGCGACGCCGCCACCATGACCTGCATGGCCCCGGCGTCGCGGACCACGGAGGCCACCGCCGGCGGAGATACAGCATTGCGGGATCGCCAGCGCCGATATTTCGACGCCGGCGGCCCGCGCCGCGTCCAGAAAGGCGCGCGCGCTGCGCCGCGAGTAATGCAGCACGGCTTCGACCCGGTTGGCGGCGAAGGCGTCGCAGGTTTCACGCGGCAGGCTGGACAGCGGTATCATCCGATAGGTGGTGTGGGTGACGACGGTAAAGCCGCGCTCGCCGAGTTCGCCGGCGAGATCGCGCGCCAGATCGGCGCCGGCCAGATACAGCAGCGTGCTGGCCTTCTTCAGCGCCTTCGCCTTGACGCTTGCGAGCACGAGATCGCGCAGTGCCGTGGCGTCGCCGTTGGCCGGGATCACGTTTTCGAATCCAAGGCCGCGGGCGGCGGCCGCGGTATGTTCGCCGACCGCGAACAACGGCAGCTTCAATAGCCGGCTGGCCTTGATATGCGGCGCGATGCCGCGCAACGCATTGGCGCTGGTGACGATGACGGCGCCGTAGCGTGCGTCCTCGTCGTCATGGAAGGCGACCGGCTCGAACCGCAGCATCGGCGCCAGCAGCACCGCGAACCCCCGAGCGCGCAAGCCAGCGGCGGTGGCCTCGTCGTCGGGGTGCGGACGGGTGACGAGAACAGCCATGCGTTAAACTCTAAAGCCCAGGATTTTTGCGGCAACGGACGATTGCACTTTGCGACCCCCTGATGCTACCGGGAGATAGGCAAACGCCGCTTTGGCCGCCAGCGCAAGGGCTGAAATTGGATAACGAAACACCAATGCTGGTGCTGGGAATCGAAACCACCTGCGATGAAACCGCAGCCGCCGTGGTCGAGCGCGCAAGCGACGGCAGCGGAAAGATTCTGTCCAACATCGTGCGCTCGCAGACCGAGGAGCACGCCAGATTCGGCGGCGTGGTGCCGGAGATCGCGGCGCGCGCCCATGTCGACGTGCTCGATGGCATTGTCGAGCGCGCGATGAAGGAAGCCGGCGTCGGCTTCGCGCAGTTGTCGGCGGTCGCCGCCGCCGCAGGGCCCGGCCTGATCGGCGGCGTGATCGTCGGCCTCACCACCGCGAAGGCGATCGCGATGGTGCACGATACGCCGCTGATCGCGGTCAATCATCTGGAGGCCCACGCGCTGACGCCGCGGCTGACCTGCGCGCTGGCGTTTCCCTATTGCCTGTTTCTCGCCTCCGGCGGCCACACCCAGATCGTCGCCGTGATCGGCGTCGGCAAATATGTCCGGCTCGGCACCACCGTCGACGACGCCATGGGCGAAGCCTTCGACAAGGTCGCGAAAATGCTCGGGCTGCCCTATCCCGGCGGCCCCGAGGTCGAGCGCGCGGCCCACGGCGGCGACGCCAAACGGTTTGCGTTGCCGCGGCCGATGCTCGGGCGCGCCGACGCCAATTTCTCGTTGTCGGGATTGAAGACCGCGGTGCGCAACGAGGTCTCCAGGATCTATCCGCTGGAGCCGCAGGACATCAGCGATCTCTGCGCCGGCTTCCAGGCCGCGGTGCTGGAATCGACCGCGGACCGGCTGAGCGTGGGTTTGCGGCTGTTTCACGAACAATTCGGACCGCCGCGCGCGCTGGTCGCCGCCGGCGGCGTCGCCGCCAATCAGGCGATCCGCGGCGCGCTGCAGGATGTCGCCGACAAGGCGCAGACCACGCTGATCATTCCGCCGCCGGCGCTTTGCACCGATAACGGCGCGATGATCGCCTGGGCCGGCGCCGAGCGGCTGGCGCTGGGGATGATCGATACGATGGACGCCGCGCCGCGCGCGCGCTGGCTGCTCGATGAGAGCGCCAAAGCGCCGGCCGGATTTGCCAATACGCGGGCGGGATTTTAGGCGGAGCGCTGCCGATGCCGTTATTCAAATCTGTCGCTGTGATCGGTGCCGGTGCGTGGGGAACTGCGCTGGCCGGCGTTGCGGCGCGCGCGGGCGCGATGTCGTGCTTTATGCGCGCAGCGCCGAGCACGCGGCGGAGATCGCCGCCACGCGGGCCAATCCGAAATTGCCCGGCGTAAAGCTGGACGCGAGCATCCGCGTGACCGGCGATCTCGCCGTTGCCGCGGCTGCCGACATCATGCTGATCGCAACGCCGGCGCAGCATCTGCGCGAGGCCGTCGCAGCACTTGCGCCTCATCTTGCCAGAGCAACGCCCGTGATCGCCTGCGCCAAGGGCATCGAGCGCGGCACCCACAAATTCATGACCGAGGTGATCGCGGAAGCCGCCCCCGATGCGACGCCGGCCATCCTGTCGGGGCCGAGTTTCGCCGAAGACGTCGCGCGCGGCCTTCCCACCGCGGTGACGCTGGCGGCGCAGGATGAGGCGCTTGCACGCTCCCTGGTGCAGGCGCTGGGATCCGCGACCTTCCGGCCCTACCACACCACGGATATCAGAGGCGTCGAGATCGGCGGCGCGGCCAAGAACGTGCTCGCGATCGCGGCCGGCATCGTTGCGGGGCGGAAATTCGGCGCGTCGGCGCAGGCCGCGCTGACCACGCGCGGTTTCTCCGAACTGGTACGGCTCGGGCGGGCCTGCGGCGCGCGCAGCGAAACCATGGCGGGGCTGTCGGGCCTCGGCGATCTGATCCTGACCTGCGCCAGCCCGCAATCGCGCAATCTCGCGCTCGGCATCGCGCTCGGGCGCGGCGAACGACGCCCCGCCGGGCTCGCCGAAGGCGAGTTCACCGCCCCGGTGCTGATCGAACTGGCGGCTTCGCAACATGTCGATATGCCGGTATCGCAAGCGGTCGCGGCGATCCTGAGCGGGGCGGTGACCATCGATGCCGCGATCGAAAGCCTGCTGACGCGGCCGTTCAAAGCGGAGGGATAGTTTTTCCGATCGTCATGCCCGCGCGAAAGCGCAAAGCGCGTCTCCATGCTTGTCGCGGGCATCCACGTCTTGTTTAATCGAAGTTGCAAAAAGTGAGACGTGGATGGCCGGAACAAGTCCGGCCATGACGAGCAAGTTGTGGGGCGTCATGAACTACTGGCTGGTGAAATCCGAACCTTCGGCGTGGTCGTGGGATCAGCAGGTCGCCAAAGGCGCCAAGGGCGAGGCCTGGACCGGGGTGCGCAATTTCACCGCGCGGCAGAACTTGGTGAAGATGAAGAAGGGCGACCGCGCGTTCTACTATCACTCCAACGAGGGCAAGGAGATCGTCGGGATCGCGGAGATCATCAAGGAAGCCTATCCCGATCCGACCGACGCGACCGGCAAATTCGTCTGCGTCGATATCAAGGCCGACAAGCCGCTGAAGACGCCGGTGACGATGGCGGCGATCAAGGCCGACAAGCGGCTCTCCGACATGGCGCTGGTAAAATATTCCCGCCTGTCGGTGCAGCCGGTGACGGCGGAGGAATGGAAGATCGTCTGCAAGATGGGCGGGGTGTAGCGCACGGTCCTCTTACTTTCCCTCTCCCCTTGTGGGAGAGGGTGGCCGCGATGCGACGCATCGCGGCCGGGTGAGGGGTCTGTCTCCGCGGATGCAGACCCCTCATCCGGCGCTTCGCGCCACCTTCTCCCGCAAGGGGAGAAGGAAGAAAGCACAAGGAAGAAGAAGGGCTTACGCCGCGGCCGCGGCCGTCACGACCTGCGCCAGCAACGCCTCGCGTTTCGACTGCGAGCGATAGCCCTTCATGGTCGCGGCAAAACGCTCGAGAATGCCGTCCTCGAAGGCGGTGACGATGGTGTCGTGGACGTAGCTCTTGCGGCAGATCGCAGGCGTATTGGACAATTCATCCGCCGCGGCGCGGACGGCTTCCAGCACCTGCTTGCGGCGGCCGCGGGCGCTGGCCGCCGGCGAAATCCGCGACAGCGATTCCAGCACCACGGCTGATGCCATCAGGGTGCGGAAATCCTTCAGCGAAATCTTGATGCCGGCGATCTCGCGCAGGAACGCATTGACCTGGGTGGTCGAGACCGCGCGGACGGTGCCGGAATTGTCGCGGTACTGGAACATGCGCTTGCCCGGCACGCCGCGCAGGATGCCGATGGCGCGCACCAGTTTGGCGGCGTCGCATTCCTTGCGCACGGCCTTGCCGCCCTTGGCCTTGAAGGTCAGCACGACGCAATCGTCTTCCAGCGCGACATTGGACTTGCAGCAGCGTGGTGGCGCCGCGGGTGCCGTTGAGGCGGGCGTAGGATTCATTGCCCGGGCGGATCGCGGTGCGCGCGATCAGCTCGATCACCGCCGAGAGCGCGAATTCGCGGGTCGGGGTGTCGCCGGACAGATGCATCGAGACGTGGCGGCGGATTTTCGGCAAGGCCGCGACCAGCCGCGCCAGCCGGTGCGCCTTGCGGTGCTCGCGGACCTTCTCCCAATCGGAGTGATAGCGGTATTGCAGCCGGCCCGCGGCGTCGCGGCCGACCGCCTGCAGATGCGAGGTCGGATCGGGCGAATAGCGCACCTCGGCATAGGCCGGCGGCACCGCCATCGAGTGCAGGCGCTTGATGGTGCCGACGTGGCGGATCGCGGTGCCGTTGGCGCGGACGAATGAATAGTTCTTGCCGCGCTTGATGCGGCGGATGGTCAGTTCGTTCTGGTCGCCGAGCTTGAGGCCGAGTTCTTTGGCGAGGGATTCCACGCTGGCGGGGTGCCCCTGGGCTCACGGTCACGGCAGGATCGGCGGAAACGGGCCGCGCAGCCTCGAAATTCTGCTGATCCATCATGACCTTAGACGCCTTGCTCCTGATACACCCTGCTAATGCCGTTTATTGATCTTTGGTTCCGGCAGGCCTCTCGGCCACGGGGAGGCCATTTAGGGGGTAATTGCCGGGAGCGCCAGCCCGGCTTCGCGGAATTGTGGTTTCTGGTTACCGTTAGACGGGCGGGCGGCATCGGCATGCGGCTTTTTGACCTGCCGAAAACGCGATCGTGATGGCGGTTCCCCGGCCGAGACGGCGGCCCGAAACACCTGTTCGTCACTTGATCCGGCGCATGGCGGGCTGCCCGCCGAAGGCTCTATTTGTTCCGCTTGTCGGCGCCATCGGGCCCGACGCATAATCGTTGCAACAATCAAGACGGCTGGTCGTCGCTGCGTTCGCCGGCCGCATGGGTGGAGAGTGTGATGTCCGAGAAGATTTACGACGTGCCCGCGGAATGGGCCAAGCGCGCCTGGGTCGATTCTGCCAAGTACCAGGAGATGTATGCGCGCTCGGTCAGCGATCCCAAGGGGTTCTGGGCCGAACAGGCCAAGCGCATCGGCTGGATCAAGCCCTTCACCAAGGTCGAGAACGCCTCCTTCGCCCCCGGCAATATTTCGATCAAATGGTTCGAGGACGGCGTCCTCAATGTCGCCTGGAACTGCATCGACCGGCATCTCGACAAGCGCGGCGACCAGACCGCCATCATCTGGGAGGGCGACGACCCCTCGGAGTCGAAGCACATCACCTATCGCCAGCTGCACGACGAGGTCTGCAGGATGGCCAACATCCTGCGCACCCGCAACGTCAAGAAGGGCGACCGCGTCACGATCTATCTGCCGATGATTCCGGAAGCCGCCTACGCGATGCTGGCCTGCGCCCGGATCGGCGCCATCCATTCGGTGGTGTTCGCCGGCTTTTCGCCCGACAGCCTCGCCCAGCGTATCACCGACTGCGCAGTCCAAGGTGGTCATCACATCAGACGAGGGGCTGCGCGGCGGCAAGAAAGTGCCGCTGAAGGCCAATGTCGATGTCGCGATCGCCAAGAGCGGCGGCGTCGACTGGGTGGTCGTGGTCAAGCGCACCGGCGCCGCCGTCGACATGAATCCGTCGCGCGATTTCTGGTACCACGAAGCCGCCGCGATGGTGACGAAGGAATGTCCGGTCGAGCACATGCACGCGGAGGATCCGCTGTTCATTCTCTATACGTCGGGCTCGACCGGCCAGCCCAAGGGCGTGCTGCACACTTCGGGCGGCTACCTGGTGTTCGCGTCGATGACGCATCAATACGTGTTCGATTATCACGACGGCGATATCTACTGGTGCACCGCCGACGTCGGTTGGGTCACCGGCCATAGCTACATTCTCTACGGGCCGCTGGCCAACGGCGCGACCACGCTGATGTTCGAGGGCGTGCCGAATTACCCCGATAATTCGCGGTTCTGGAACGTAATCGACAAGCACCAGGTCAACATTTTCTACACCGCGCCGACAGCGATCCGCGCGCTGATGCAGGGCGGCGATGAACCGGTCAAGAAGACCTCGCGCAAGTCCCTTCGATTGCTCGGCAGCGTCGGCGAGCCGATCAATCCGGAAGCGTGGGAGTGGTATCACCGCGTCATCGGCGACGAGCGCTGTCCGATCGTCGATACCTGGTGGCAGACCGAGACCGGCGGCATTCTGATCACGCCGCTGCCCGGCGCCACCAAGCTCAAGCCGGGCTCGGCGACAAATCCGTTCTTCGGCGTGGTGCCTGAAATCGTCGACGCCGACGGCACGGTGCTGGAGGGCGAATGCCAGGGCAATCTCTGCATTGCCAAATCCTGGCCGGGCCAGATGCGCACCGTCTATGGCGACCACGCCCGCTTCGAGCAGACCTATTTTTCAACTTACAAAGGCAAATATTTTACCGGCGACGGCTGCCGCCGCGACGCCGGCGGCTATTACTGGATCACCGGCCGCGTCGACGACGTCATCAACGTCTCCGGCCATCGCATGGGCACCGCCGAAGTCGAAAGTTCGCTGGTGGCGCATGCCAAGGTGTCGGAAGCTGCCGTGGTCGGCTATCCCCACGATATCAAAGGCCAGGGCATCTACGCCTACGTCACCTTGATGACCGGCGTCGAGCCGAGCGAAGAACTGCGCAAGGAACTGGTGGCGTGGGTGCGCAAGGACATCGGGCCGATTGCATCCCCCGACCAGATCCAGTTCGCGCCGGGCCTGCCGAAGACCCGCTCCGGCAAGATCATGCGCCGCATCCTGCGCAAGATCGCCGAGGACGAGCCGGGCAGCCTCGGCGACACCTCGACATTGGCGGATCCCGCCGTCGTCGATGATCTCGTCGAGCACCGGCAGAACAAGAAGGGCGCGGGGGCGTAGCGCCAGCGACGTTCCCCGGACGCTGCGCAGCGCGGCGCTCTTTGCGCCCCGGTGCGCAGCAGATCCGGGGTCCATGTCGACGCGAAAGTATGGGTCCCGCCTCTGCGGAGCAGCGCGAAGAGGCGCTGCACCGCGTCCGGGACATGATGGCCAGGACGCGTAGGCGCAGTGGCTGCGAAGCTCCAGCGGCGTTCCCCGGATGCTGCGCAGCGCGGCGCTCTTTGCGCCGTGGTGCGCTGCTGATCCGGGGTCCAGTTGGCGCGAAAGTATGGGGTCCCGGCTCTGCGGAGCAGCGCGAAGAGGCGCTGCACCGCGTCCGGGACATGATGGCCAGGACGCGTAGGCGCAGTGGCTGCGTAGCTCCAGCGGCGTTCCCCGGATGCTGCGCAGCGCGGCGCTCTTTGCGCCGTGGTGCGCTGCTGATCCGGGGTCCATGTCGACGCGAAAGTATGGGTCCCGCCTCTGCGGAGCAGCGCGAAGACGCGCTGCACCGCGTCCGGGACACGATGGTCTTGCCCGCAGCTACGCCGCGCCTATCATTCTTACAAATCCAGCACCGGCCCCGCCGGCACGATGCCGCTGGGATTAATGTGGCGATGACTTTCGTAGTAATGATGCTTGATGTGAAACAGGTTCACGGTCTCCGCGATCAGCGGTTGCCGATAAAGTTCTTTCAGATAGCGCTGTAGATGCTTGTAGTCGGCGATGCGGCGGATGTTGCATTTGAAGTGCCCGACATAGACGGTGTCGAAGCGGATCAGGGTGGTGAACAGCCGCCAGTCTGCTTCGGTCAAGCGGTCGCCGAGGAGCCAGCGCCGCCCCGACAGCCTCTCCTCGAGCCAGTCGAGCGTCGCGAACAGGGCCGTCACCGCTTCGTCGTAGGCGGATTGGCTGCGCGCAAAACCCGCGCGGTAGACGCCGTTGTTGACGGTGTCGTAAATCCGCACGTTCAGCGCGTCGATGTCGGCACGCAGATCGGCGGGATAGAAATCGCCGGGCAAAGCTCCGGCCCCGTCGAAGGCCGAATTCAGCATCCGGATGATCTCGGACGATTTATTGTTGACGATCTGCCGGGTCTTACGATCCCACAGCACGGGAACGGTGACGCGCCCGGTGTAGGCCGGATCGCCGGCGGCATAGACCTGGTGCAGGAACTGGGCGTGGCGGATCGGGTCCGCGATCACGCCGGGACCTGGATCGAACGTCCAGCCATCGACGCCCATGAACCAGTGGACCACCGACAGGCTGATCGCATCCCCGAGACCCTTGAGCGCGCGAAAGATCAGGGTGCGGTGCGCCCACGGACAGGCCAGCGACACATAGAGATGGTAGCGCCCCGGCTCGGCGGCAAACCCGCCGCGACCGCTCGGCCCGGGAGACCCATCCGGCGTGATCCAGTTGCGCAACGGCGAGGCCGGCCGGGTGAACCGCCCGGACGCGTCGGCCGGAAACCCGTCTTCCCGGCGCCATGCGCCGTCGACCATGACACCCATGCGGACGATCCTTCGTTACGATCTACACGATCCGGCGATTGATATAGTCGACTCCGCCTCGCCGCTCACACGATTATCGGATTGACGCCGCCCCGCCGCCAGTTGAGCCTCGAATTGCCGACCAATAACATTGTGAGGTCTTTTCGCCTGCGGCTTGTCGCTTTCCGACCCAGTGTTGTTTTCAAGTCATTTACTTTGTTTCCAGCATTTTCTTTGTTCCTGCGTTGGATCACGTTCAGGCCCAGCGTGGAAACCCATTGGTTAAATCACGCGGTTAAAATTGCGTGGGCGAACGGCGGCTAGCGCGGCGTTTTGCAGGATTTGCGTTCGGATTTCACGGCCCCGGAGGGGGTGATTGATCGAAAACGGAGAGATTGATGTCGTTGAGAATTGCGGTGGCTCTCGTGGCCACCATCGGGGCGGGAATGCTGGTGACGACCGAGGCCCAGGCGCGGCCGGACGTGGTCGATTTCCGGGGCGACTATTCACCGGGGACGATCGTGGTGAGGACCAATGAACGCCGGCTCTATCTGGTTGTCGATCCCGACCACGCCGTCCGTTATCCCATCGGTGTCGGCAGGTCCGGCAAGCAATGGGCCGGCACCACCCGGATCGACGGCAAGTATCGCAATCCGGCCTGGTCGCCGCCGGCGGAAGTCAAGCGTGACAAGCCGTCGATGCCGGAGGTCATTCCCGGCGGCTCGCCGCACAACCCGATGGGCGTCGCTGCGATGACGCTAGCCGGCGGGGAATACGCCATTCACGGCACCAACATGCCGGGTTCGGTCGGCGGTTTTGTCTCCTATGGCTGCATCCGCATGCTGAACCCCGATATCACCGATCTTTACCAGCGGGTCTCGGTCGGCACGACCGTGGTGGTGACGCGCTGAGACGCCACTTTCGTCATTCCGGGGCGCGCGTTGGCGCGAACCTCAGATGCGCAATTGCGCATCGGGGAATCTCGAGATTCCGGGTCTGGTCCTTCGGACCATCCCGGAATGACGACGCAAGAAAAAGCCGCGCCTTGCGCGGCTTTTTTGTTTGAACATCGATTGCGCGCGCCACAACAAGGCGGGTCTGGAGCGTGCCGGTTAATCCGCAAATTCGGTGTTGAGGACTCAAAAATCCGAGGCAATGCCCTTGTTTTCCCAATCGCCGTAGCGGGTCGGTTCCGGGCCCTTGGGGCCCTGAAATTCCTTTGGCGCGGGCGCGGCGTTGGCCTCGGCGGCCTTTCTGCGCGCTTCGGCCTCGGCCAGCGCGCGCCTCGCCGCCGGCGAGAGCTTTTTGCGGCCCGGTTCAGCGGTCAGGCGGTGAAGGATCGTCGGTCATCGCTCAATTTTCCAGCGAACAATTCAAGGTCCCTGCCTACACAGATCACATCGCCTCGGCGAAATGGCTAGGGCGATTCTTACATTTGGCATATTCCGGTGCCAAAGGTGTTTTTCCCCCGATGGCATGCGCGTCGAACGCGAATCGCTATCCGATCCTTCCGAGATGTTTCCCGCTCCATGCCTTCTCAACGATTCGCCCTGCCACCCGAGGTGCCCGGTCTCGCGGCGCGCCGGATCGCGGCGGACATTCTCGACGGCGTCCTGCATAAGCACCGGACACTCGACGAACAGCTCGACGGCGCCGCCGCGCATCCCGGGCTGAAAACGCTTTCCGATCGCGACCGCGCCCTGATGCGGCGGCTGGTCGCCACAATTTTGCGGCGGCTCGGCACGCTCGGCCATGTATTGTCGCGGCTGCTCGATCGCGGCGTTCCGACCGACGCGCCGCGCGCGCAAAGCGCGCTTCTGATCGGCGCGGCGCAGATTCTCTGGATGGATGTGCCCGATCATGCCGCGGTCGATCTGTCGGTGCGGCTGGTGCAGTCGGACCGGCGCGCCGCGAAATATGCCGGGCTCGTCAATGCGGTGCTGCGCCGCTGCGCGCGCGAGGGCCAACCGCTGATCGAGGAGGTCAAGTCGCAGACGCTCGATGTTCCCGCAGTGGCTGCTGGCACGCTGGACCGCCCATTATGGCGCGGACACTGCGAGCGAGATCGCGGTGGCGATCGGTCATGAGCCATCGCTCGATATCACCGTGAAGTCCGACGCCGCGCAATGGGCGACGCGCCTGCACGGCGAAACGCTGCCGACCGGAACCGTGCGCACGCTGCTGCAGGGCTCGGTGACGATGCTGCCGGGTTTTGCCGAGGGCCAATGGTGGGTGCAGGACGCCGCCGCCGCGTTGCCGGCGCGTCTGTTCGGCGACGTCGCCGGCAAAACCATCGCCGATCTCTGCGCCGCGCCCGGCGGCAAGACCGCGCAACTCGCCCAGGCCGGCGCGCATGTCACCGCGGTCGACCGTTCGGTCGGCCGCATGGCGCGGCTGCGCGACAATTTGGCGCGGCTGGCGCTGGAGGCCGAGACCGTGGTCGCCGATGCCGCCGAATGGCAAGGGGGAAACGACGGCGGCGGCTTCGACGGCATCCTGATCGATGCCCCCTGCACCTCGACCGGCACCATCCGCCGCCACCCCGACGTCGCCTGGCTGCGGCAGGAGGCCGACATCGCCGCGCTGACGGCGCTGCAGAAGCGCCTGCTTCAAAAGGCGGTCACGCTGCTCAAACCCGGCGGGACGCTGGTCTATTGCACCTGCTCGCTGGAACCGGAAGAGGGCGAACAGGCCATCGCGGCGCTGCTCGGCGCCGAATCGGCCATGCGCCGCGCGCCGATCGAAGCCAGCGAGGTCGCGGGCCTCGCCGAAATCCTCACCGCGGAAGGCGATCTGCGCACCCTGCCCTGCCACCTGCCGCACCAGGACCCCCGCCTGGGCGGGCTCGACGGCTTTTACGCCGCGCGGCTGGTTAAATCCTGATTTTGCACTGCAATTTCGCTCTGCGCCGTTGATTCGCGCGGTTTCAAGATGGTGTCTTGGCCGCGTTTCCGGATTAAAAGGATTCGTATCGAATCCTCTATCCTCCCGATCAAGGCAAGGCGTGTCGGTCGCTCAACGCAGACGCATCTCGACGCTGATCATGAGCCGCTTCGCGCGGAGCATGATGTCGCGCGCAAGCGGCGGCTCGGTGGCGCTGTCGCGGCTGTGGCCGGGCCGCACCGATCGCCTCATCATCGCTCCGCACGACCTGCGCACCGCCGACGCCACCCGCGCCGCCGAAATCTATGCCGGCCGCTTTGTGTTCGCCGGCAAGATCGTGACCTGCCACGGACGCTCGATCTTCGATCTCGAACCGCCGTCGGAAGATTGGGAAGTAGCGCTGCTCGGCTTCGGATGGCTGCGGCATTTGCGCGCCGCCGATACCGCGCTGACCCGCGCCAATGCGCGCTCGCTGGTCGATGACTGGATTTCGAATCCGACGCACAAACGGCCGGTCGGCCGCCGCGCCGACGTGCTGGCGCGCCGCGTCATCTCGCTGTTGTCGCAGGCACCGCTGGTGCTCGGCGATACCGACGGCAAATTCTATCGGCGTTACCTGCGCGGGCTGACCCGCGAAATCCGCTATCTGCGCTACACCATGCTGGATATTCCCGACGGCGTGCCGCGGCTGCAGGTGCTGATCGCGCTGTGCTACGCCTCGCTCTGTCTCGCCAACCAGGCGCGGCACATCCGCTCCGCCACGCGCAAGCTGTCCGACGAACTGCAGCGGCAGATCCTCCCCGATGGCGGCCACATCTCGCGCAATCCCGGCGCGCTGATCGAACTGTTGATCGACCTGTTGCCGCTGCGGCAGACCTTTGCCGCCCGCAACATCGCGCCGCCGCCGGCGCTGTTGAACGCGATCGACCGCATGATGCCGATGCTGCGTTTCTTCCGTCACGGCGACGGCGCCTTCGCGCTGTTCAACGGCATGAGCAGCGCGCCATCGGATCTGCTGGCGACCCTGCTCGCCTATGACGACACCCGCGGCGTGCCGATGGCGAACATGCCGCACACCGGCTTTCAGCGCCTCGATGCCGGCGCGATGACGGTCATCATGGACACCGGCCCACCGCCGCCGCCGAGCGTCAGTCACGACGCCCATGCCGGCTGCCTGTCGTTTGAATTGTCCTCCGGGCCAAGCCGGATCGTCATCAATTGCGGCATGCCCTCGACCGGCCGCGACAACTGGCGCGCCTTTGCGCGCGGCACGGCGGCGCATTCGACCCTGACCTATCACGATACGTCGTCCTGCCAGTTCGTCGAACTCTCGGCGATGAAGCGGCTGTTGCAGGGCGCCCCGATCATCGGCGGCCCGACCAATGTGGAGAGCTATCGCGAGGTGGTCGCCAACGGCGTGCTGCTGACGACGTCGCATGACGGCTATCTCGAGCGGTTCGGCGTGGTGCATCGCCGGGTGCTGATGGTCGCGCATGATGGCTCGAGGCTCGACGGCGAGGACACCGTGTCGCCGGCGCCGGGCGCCCGCATCAAGGGCAACGCGACCGACTACGCGCTGCGGTTTCATCTGCACCCCTCGGTGAAGGCGAGCCGGCTCAGCGACGCACGCGGCGCGATGCTGGTGCTGCCGAACCGCGACGTCTGGACCTTCGAGGCGCTCGACGACAAGGTCGAACTGGAAGACAGCGTGTTTCTGGCCGGCAATGACGGCCCGCGCCGCACGGCGCAGATCGTGATCCGGCAGGATTCCCGACACGCCCCCAGCGTCCGCTGGAGCTTCGTGCGCTCGGCGTCGTCGCCCTCGGCCACCGCGGCCAAACGCAGCGCAAGGCGCGAGCCGGAACTGCCGTTGTAGGAGTCTCGTCGCCCAGGTCGGGACTGGGGCTTCGGAGTTGCGTTCCCTCCCCCCTTGCGTGAGCGGGTTCGCGAGGGGGTGAGCCGCAAACGTCGGAGTGGTACCCCCCCCCCCCCCCCGACCCTCCCCCACAAGGGGGGAGCTTTCCACCCGGAACTAGCGCCGGTTTCGTGACTGGCAAAACCATGCTACCCGGCGCACTTGCTAATTAGGACCGACGTATGACCGACCATCCGCGCCGCGTAACCCGTGCCTTGCTGTCCGTGTCCGACAAATCCGGACTGATCGAATTCGCCCGCGCGCTGGCCGGCCGCGGCATCGATCTCGTCTCCACCGGCGGCACCGCCAAGGCGATTGCCGCGGCGGGGCTGAAGGTCACCGATGTTTCGGAGCTGACCGGATTTCCCGAGATGATGGATGGCCGCGTCAAGACCCTGCATCCCAAGGTGCACGGCGGGCTGCTCGCGATCCGAGACAACGCCGAACATGCGGAAGCCATGAAGGCGCACGGCATCGCGCCGATCGACCTGTTGGTGGTCAATCTCTATCCGTTCGAGGCCACCGTCGACAAAGGCGCCGGCTTCGAGGAGTGCATCGAGAACATCGATATCGGCGGCCCTGCGATGATCCGCGCCGCGGCGAAGAACCACGACGATGTCGCGGTCGTGGTCGAGCCGCAGGATTATCAGGCCGTGCTCGACGAACTCGCCGCCAATCAGGGCGCGACCCGCTTCCGCTGCGGCGGCGCCTGGCCGCCAAGGCCTATGCCCGCACCGCCGCCTATGACGCGGCGATCTCGAATTGGTTCGCCCGCGAGCTCAAGACCGAGGCGCCGGATTTCCGCGCCTTCGGCGGACGGCTGATCCAGGCCTTGCGCTACGGCGAGAACCCGCATCAGACCGCGGCGTTCTATCGCACGCCCGACAGACGCCCGGGCGTCGCCACCGCGCGGCAGCTGCAGGGCAAGGAACTGTCGTACAACAACATCAACGATACCGATGCGGCCTATGAATGCATCGCCGAGTTCGATCCGGCGCGCACGGCCGCCTGCGTCATCGTCAAGCACGCCAATCCCTGCGGCGTCGCCGAAGGTCCTGATCTCATCACGGCCTACCGCAAGGCGTTCGCTTGCGACACCCAGTCACCATATGGCGGTATCATCGCGGTCAACCGCACGCTCGATGCCGATACCGCGCGCGTCATCACCGAAATCCTGACCGAAGTCATCATCGCGCCCGATGCGACCGAGGAGGCCATCGCGATTATCGCCAAGCGGCGGAATTTGCGCCTGCTGCTCGCAGGCCAGCTGCCCGATCCGCGCGCGGCCGGCCTGACCGCCAAAACCGTCGCCGGCGGCTTGCTGGTGCAGAGCCGCGACAACGCGGTGGTCGATGACATCGCGCTGAAGACGGTGACCCGACGCGCGCCGAGCGAGGCTGAGCTGCAGGACCTGCGCTTTGCGTTCCGCGTCGCCAAGCACGTCAAATCGAATACGATCGTATACGCGAAAGATCTTGCCACCGTCGGGATCGGCGCCGGACAAATGAGCCGGGTGGATTCGGCGCGCATCGCCGCGCGCAAGGCGCAGGATGCCGCCGAGGAAGCAAAGCTGCCGTTTCCGATGACCAGAGGCTCCGTGGTCGCGTCCGACGCGTTTTTTCCGTTCGCCGACGGACTGTTGGTCGCGATCGAGGCCGGCGCCACCGCGGTGATCCAACCCGGCGGATCGATTCGCGACGATGAAGTCATCAAGGCCGCCGACGCGGCCGGCATCGCCATGGTGTTTACGGGCGTGCGGCATTTCAGGCATTAGCAACAGCCGTCATTCCGGGGCATCGCGCAGCGATGAACCCGGAATCTGGAGTTGATCAGCGCGAGATTTCGGGTTCGCGCTAACGCGCGCCCCGGAATGACGTGGGTTAATCCCGCACCCTCGCCAACAGCACCAGTCCCGCCAGGAAAAACAGCACCAGCACCGCCATGCCCGCCTTCTGGCTTGCGGTAACAGCCGTTATCAATCCGATCAGCAGCGGCCCGACGAACGAGGTGACCTTTCCGGTCAGCGCGAACAGTCCGAAATATTGCGCAATACGATCTTTCGGCGCCATTCGGATCAGCAACGTCCGCGACGCCGCCTGCAGCGGCCCGCCGGCGGCGCCGATCAGACATCCCAGCACCAGATAGGCGCGCTCGGCGGCTGAAGAAAACAGCGCCCCACCGGGCACCGGCGGCGCGACCTTGACGAAAAAGATCATTTCCTTGTTCACCAGCAGGATGGCTATGATCGAAAACAGCAGGATCAGCATGCTGCCGGCGATTACGCGTTTCGGTCCCAGCCTGTCGTCGAGCTGGCCGCCGAGCCACGCGCCGAAGGTCCCGGCGATCGCCAGGATGATGCCGAAACTGCCGATCTGGATGGTGTTCCAGCCGAAGGTACCGGCGGCGTAGATGCCGCCGAACGCGAACAGCGACACCAGGCCGTCGGTGTAGATCATGTTGGCGAGCAGAAACGCCGCCATCGATTTTCGTTTGGGCAATTCGGCCAGCGTTTGCCGCAAGTCCGTCAAGCCCTCGCGCAGCGCTTCGCGCCACTGCCGCCTAGCCGGATAATCCGGCGTCAGCAAAAACATCGGCAGCACGAAGATGACGAACCAGATGCCGGTCAGAGGCCCGGTGATTCGGTCGCCCTGATGGGTGACGGGATCGAGCCCGAACAGCGGCGTGAATCCGAACAGGGTTCGGCCGGTCTCAGGATTGGCGGCGAGAAAGCCGAGCACAAGGATGAGGCTCAGGATGCCGCCGACATAGCCGGTGGCCCAGCCGGTGCCGGACAATCGCCCGATCCGGTCGGGCGGCACCAGGGTCGGCATCATCGCATTGTTGAAGACGGTGGCGAATTCGACGCCGACGGTCGCGATTCCGTAAGCGAGCAGCAGCGCCGGAATCACGCTGATGTCGCCGGGTCTGCCGAACCACATCAGGCCGGAGCCGATCACCAGCAGCGCGCCGAATGCCGCGATCCACGGCTTGCGCCGGCCGCTGGCATCGGCGATCGCGCCGAGCACCGGCGACAACAGCGCGATCGTCAACCCCGACGCCGCCGTGGCAAAGCCCCACAGCGACTGTCCACTGGCGGGGTCCGACGCCACATGCGTGGCAAAATAAGGCGCGAACACGAAGGTGGTGATCAGAGTGAAATAAGGCTGAGCCGCCCAATCGAAGAAAATCCAGCTGATGACGGCGGATCGAGGCGGGTAGTTCTCCTGCATACCGGCAATGCCTGCGTCCGAAGCGATCACCGCCATGCTCTGATATCCCTTTCATCACGACGAGGCGCTTTGCGCCCGGCACCGGAAACCATATAGCATTCATGGTTGCGGCAGCACTTGCGTATTTTAACCAACCCCGCGGCGGAAGCTTGATGATCTCGTTTGCAGCCGAGCGGCGCTGGATAGTCGCGAGTATCGTGCTGGTTGTCGCGTGGTGCGGGCCTTGCGCCGCGCAGGAGCAGCGCCGCGGCTTTTACACGCCGCCATCGGCCGACGCCATTCATGCCGTGGTCGCCGAACACGGCATGGTCGTCGCGCAGGAGAAAATCGCGGCGCAAATCGGTGCCGACGTGCTGCGCCGTGGCGGCAATGCGGTCGATGCCGCGGTGGCCACCGGATTCGCGATGGCGGTGACCTATCCGCGCGCCGGAAACATCGGCGGCGGTGGTTTCATGGTGATCCACTCGCGGGAGCATGGCGAGGATGTCGCGATCGATTATCGCGAAACCGCGCCGGCGGCGACCACGCCGGGGATGTTCCTCGGTGCTGACGGCAAACCTGACATCGCGAAGTCGCGCGACTCCGCGCTGGGCATCGGCGTTCCCGGCACGGTCGCGGGACTGACGCTCGCGCTGGAGAAATACGGCTCGGGCAAATTTACGCTCGCGGAATTGCTGCAGCCGGCGATCGACCTGGCGCGCGACGGCTTCGTCCTCACCGACGACAGCGCCGATACGCTGCCGGACGGGCATCGGCGGCTGGCGCGCTGGCCGGCATCGGCAAAAATCTTTTCCCGCCCTGACGGCACCTCGCTGCGCGAGGGCGACACTTTGGTTCAGACCGATCTGGCGGCCACACTTTCGGCGATCGCTGAGCAGGGGCCGCGCGGGTTTTACCAGGGCCCGGTCGCGGAAGAACTGGTAAAGGCGATCGGCGACGCCGGCGGCATCATGACATACGACGATCTCAAATCCTATCAGGCCGTGATTCGAGCGCCGGTACGCGGCAGTTACCGCGGCTACGACATCGTCTCGATGCCGCAGCCTTCGTCCGGCGGCGTCGTGCTGCTGGAGACCTTGAATATCCTGGAAGGTTTTCCGATGCATGAGATGAAGCAGGGCTCGGCGCCCTCGCTGCATCTGATGATCGAGGCGATGAAGCGCGCCTATGCCGACCGCGCCCGCTATCTCGGCGATCCCGCCTTCATCAGCGCGCCGGTCGCGACCCTGATTTCGAAGGACTACGCCGCTAAACAGCGCGCGAGCATCGATCCCGACCACGCCACGCCGTGGACCGATGCATTGTCGGCGACGCCGCCGCGCGAAGGCAGCAACACCACGCATTTTTCGATCGTCGATAGCATGGGCAATGCGGTCAGCAATACCTACACGCTGAATTTCAGCTACGGCGTCGGCCTGGTCGCCGACGGCACTGGCGTCCTGCTCAACAACGAACTCGACGATTTCACCGCCGCGCCCGGCGCCTCCAACGCCTATGGCCTGGTCGGGTTCGAAGCCAACCTGCCCGGCCCCGGCAAGCGGCCATTGTCGTCGATGGCGCCGACCATCGTGCTGAAAGACAACAAGCCGGTTCTGGTGACGGGATCGCCCGGCGGCAGCCGCATCATCTCTGCGGTGCTGCAGGTGATCGTCAACGTGCTCGATTACGGCATGAACGTCGCGGCGGCGGTCGCTGCGCCGCGGCTGCACCATCAATGGCTGCCGGATGAAGTGCGGATCGAGCGCGGCTTTGCCGACGACGTGATCGCGGCGCTAAAGGCGAAGGGACACACCATCGGCGAGCCGCTGGGCCAGACCTCGGCCAATTCGATCGCCGTGACCGACTATGGATTGCTCGGCGCCCCCGATCCACGTAGCCGTGGCGCGGAGGCGGCCGGGCAATAAAGAGGGTCCGCACAGCGGATTGCGAATTTGCCTGATGACGGCATTGGCGTAGGATTTGGCAAATCCGCGCAAGTCGGCCGCGGGAACGACAAGCCGGTCAAAATTCTTCGGGAGGAACTTGCATCATGAGCAGCACCGTCGAACCATCGCCGGCGATCGAAATAGCGCCGATCGAAGACACCAGCCTGCTCGCCTTCTACCGCGACATGGATCTGGCGGAACGGCGAACGTTCTGGGCTTGCGCGGGCGGCTGGGCGCTCGACGGCATGGACTTCATGATCTATCCGCTTGTCATCGGCACCATCATCGCGCTGTGGAAAGTCGATCCCGGCACCGCCGGCCTCGCCGGCACGGTGACGCTGCTCGCCTCCGCGGTCGGCGGATGGCTCGGCGGCTATCTGGCCGACCGCATCGGCCGGGTCAGAACCCTGCAGCTGACGATCCTGTGGTTCTCGTTCTTCTCGCTGGTCTGCGCCGTGGTGCAGAATTTCGATCAGCTGCTGATCGCCCGCGCCGTGCTGGGCCTGGGCTTCGGCGGCGAATGGGCCGCGGGCGCGGTGCTGATGGGCGAAGCGATCCGCCCGCAATATCGCGGCCGCGCGGTCGGCTCGGTGCAATCGGGCTGGGCGGTCGGCTGGGGCCTTGCGGTGCTGTCGCAGGCCATTCTGTTCTCCTATGTGCCGCCGGAGATCGCATGGCGCTGGATGTTCGCGATCGGCGCGCTGCCGGCGCTGCTGGTATTTTATCTGCGGCGCCATGTCAGAGAGCCGGAGATCGCCGCCGCGACGCGGGCAAAGCAGCTGGCGGCGGGCGACCGGCCAGCGCTGTGGGAGATATTTTCGGGTCCGATTCTCAAGACCACGATTCTCGCATCGTTGATGGCGACGGGATGCCAGGGCGGCTATTACGCCATCACCTTCTGGGTGCCGCGCTTTCTCACCACCGAGCGCAAGCTCTCGGTGGTGAGTTCCACCGGCTACCTCGCGGCGCTGATCATCGGCTCGTTTATCGGCTATCTGGTCGGCGCCTGGCTTGCCGACCGCATCGGTCGGCGCAACCTGTTCCTGACCTTCTCGATCGGCGCCATCGCGGTGGTCCTGCTCTATACGCAATTGCCGCTGACCAACGAGGTGCTGTGGCTGCTGGGCTTCCCGCTCGGCTTCTTCGCTTCCGGTTATTTCTCCGGAGTTGGCGCGTTCCTTACCGAGCTTTATCCGACCAGGCTGCGCGGATCGGGCCAGGGCTTTTGCTACAATTTCGGCCGTGGCATCGGCGCGCTGTTTCCGTTCCTGGTCGGGGCGCTCTCGACCGAGACCTCGCTCGGCAACGCCATCGCGATTTTCGCGGTTCTGGCCTACGGCGTGTTCTTCATCGCCGCCTTCGCATTGCCGGAAACGCGCGGCCGCGTGCTGCATGCGGATGCGTAGAAAAGTGTAGCAACGAACGAAGTGTGCTCCCTCCCCCCTTGTGGGCCCCTTGGGAGGGTTGGGGAGAGGGGTAAGTCGACAATCTTTCCGGTTGAACCCCGAGAAGGCGGTGCTCGTGGCTTACCCCCCTCCCTAGCCCTCCCCCACAAGGGGGGAGGGAATAGAAAGAATCGCCGCACACGCTCGTAATCCTGACCACTGAACCAACCGGAGTAACCCCGATGACATCCCTCAAAGGCAAGACACTGTTCGTATCCGGCGGCAGTCGAGGCATTGGGCTGGCGATCGCGCTGCGTGCCGCGCGCGACGGCGCCAATGTCGTGATCGCCGCAAAAACCGCCGAGCCGCATCCGCGGCTCAAGGGCACGATCTACACCGCCGCCGACGAGATCCGCGCCGCCGGCGGCAAGGCGTTGCCGATCCTGTGCGATATCCGCGAGGAGGCCCAGGTCGTCGCGGCGGTCGACAAGGCCGTCGCCGAATTCGGCGGCATCGACATCTGCGTCAACAACGCCAGCGCCATCAGCCTGACCGATTCGCAGGCCACCGACATGAAGCGGTTCGACCTGATGATGGATATCAACACCCGCGGCACCTTCATGGTATCGAAATACTGCATCCCGCATCTGAAGAAGGCGGACAATCCGCATATCCTGATGCTGTCGCCGCCGCTCGACATGAAACAAAAATGGTTCGAGCACTCCACCGCCTATACCATCGCCAAATTCGGCATGAGCCTGTGTGTGCTCGGGCTATCAGGCGAACTGAAAGCCGCGGGCGTCGCGGTCAACGCGCTGTGGCCGCGCACGACCATCGCCACCGCCGCGGTCGGCAATCTCCTGGGCGGCGATGCCATGATGCGCGCCAGCCGCAAGCCCGACATCATGGGCGACGCGGCCTATGTCATCTTCACAAAGCCGTCGCGCGAATTCACCGGCCAGTTCTGCATCGACGACAAGCTGCTCTACGCCAGCGGCGTGCGCGACTTCGAGCCCTACCGGGTCGATCCCTCCGTGCCGCTCAGGTCGGATTTCTTCGTGCCCGACGACGACGTGCCGCCGCCCGGCGTCACCGTGATGGCGCTGCCTTCGGTTGGCGAGAATCAGAAGTCGCGCTAGAAGCGCGCCGCCGGGAGGGTGCGGGAATAAAGCCGTCATTCCGGGTTGGTGCGTTATACCAGCCTTCGGAAGGTCTGACTCTGTTTTGAAAAGCTGGCGCCGGCGTGATTCATTTCTGACCGACTGGATTGATTCGGGAGGTCGGCGATGGGCGCGGCGGTCGGTCTACGGGAGGATTTCGGGGCGGATGAGCTGCGTCGGCTCGCGGCGAAGGTGAAGGATGCTGCGCAGGCGCGACGGTTGCTGGCGCTGGCGGCGGTTCGCGACGGGATGAACCGCACCGAGGCGGCGCGGATCGGCGGCATGGACCGGCAGACGCTGCGGGACTGGGCGCACCGCTTCAACCAGTACGGTCCTGACGGTCTGATCGACATCAAGCCGACCGGGCGGCCGTCGAAGCTCTCCGACGAGCAGAAAGAGGCATTGAAGCAGCTTGTCGAGACCGGCCCCGACCCGGAGAAGGATGGGGTCGTACGCTGGCGCTGCGTCGACCTGAAGCGTGTTCTCGGACAGCGCTTCGGTGTCGATCTGTCGGAGGTGAGCCTGGGGCGCGCGCTCAAGAAGCTCGGCTTCTCGCACATCAGCGCCCGGCCGCGCCATCCCGTGCAGGATCCGGAGGCGATCGCGGCATTTAAAAAAACTTTCCCACGCAGGTCGCGGCGATCGTGACCAAACTCGCCCCGGAAACGCCGATTGAGGTCTGGTTCCAGGACGAGATGCGGGTCGGCCAGAAGAACAGCCTCGTCTACCAATGGGCCAAGAAGGGATCACGGCCGCGGCAGCCCAAGGATCAGCGCTACGAGAACGCCTATGTGTTCGGCGCCGTCTGTGCGAGCCGCGACACCGGCCTCGCCCTCATCATGCCGCAAGCCGACACCGAGGCCATGCAGGCGCATCTCGACGCCATCGGCAAGGCCGTCGCGCCCGGCGCGCATGCGCTGCTCATCCTCGACAAGGCCGGATGGCACACGACGCGCAAACTAAAGCCACCTGCCAATGTCACCCTCGTGCCGCTGCCACCCGCCTGTCCGGAGCTCAACGCAGCCGAGAACATCTGGCAGTATCTGCGGCAGACCTATCTCGCCAACCGTGTGTTCGCGTCCTACACCGACATCCTCGACGCCTGCCAAGACGCCTGGCGAAAACTTCTCGCCGAAACCGGGCGCATCACGTCGATCGCGGCCCGCGACTGGGCCATCATCGGTCAGCTCTTCTGAAGGCTGGTATTAGTTAGCACCAGACCCGGAATCTCGAGATTCCGGGTTCGATGCTTCGCATCGCCCCAGAATGACGGCTTCTGAGATTGCTTCGTCGCGTTGATGCTTGCAAAGACGAGAGGCGCGGTCTGCTACTTTCCCACCGTATAAGGTCCGCCCTTTTCAAGCGCGCGGTTGTAGGCCGGGCGGGCGTGGATGCGTTCCAGGAACGCCATCGCTTTGGGATGGCCCTGATCGAGCCCGGCGCGCGCAGCGGCGGCTTCGAGCGGAAAACTCATCTGGATGTCGGCGGCGGTGAACTCGTTGCCGGCGAACCATTCGTTTTTTCCCAGTTCGCCTTCCCAGAACGCCATGTGCTGCTTGAGCTGCGGATTGACCAGCGAGGTCAGTGCCTGATTGGCGACCTTGCGCACCAGCGGACGCAGCAGCGCCGGCGCCCGTTTCGGCATCAGCGTGAACAGCAGTTTTAAAAGCAGCGGCGGCATCGCCGAGCCTTCGGCGTAGTGAAGCCAGTAAGTATAGCGCAATCGCTCCGGCGTCCTCGGTGGCGGCATCAGGTGGCCGTCGCCGTAATTGTCGACGAGGTATTCAACGATCGCGCCCGATTCCGCGATGGTGTTGCCGTTGTCGGTGATGACGGGCGATTTTCCGAGCGGGTGGATCGCGCGCAACTCCGCCGGCGCGCGCATGTCGGGCTGACGCTGATAGCGGACGATTTCGTAGGGCACGCCAAGCTCTTCCAGCAGCCACAGCACCCGCTGGGAGCGGGAATTGTTGAGGTGATGGACCGTGAGCATGGCGCTTTCCCCAGAGCATGGCGCAGTTTCGCCGAGCTTGGTCGTGCCAGTTGGGCCTGCGAAAGTCGAGGCACCCAGAAATGTTGATATTACCCGGATGTTATTGACAGATTAGATTTACCCGGGTAATATCCGCTCAGAAATCGAGGAGCTTCCGTGAACCCCGGATCTGACGCGCTCTACATCGCTTTCGAAGGTGACCGCTGCATCGCATCAGGCGATCTCCATGACGTCGCCCGAGCGGCGAAACAAAAGCTCGATCGGCGCAAGGATACCTCGATTCTTGTTTTCGATGGCAGGAACAGCGGCCCGGTCGAAATCGACCTTCGCGGCTCCCTCGACGACGTGTTGGCACGACTGCCTGACATCGCGGACGCACGCGCCGCGGATGACGATGCCGCTTCACCAGCGCCGCGCGGTCCGGGCCGTCCGAAACTGGGCGTGGTCGCGCGCGAAGTCACGCTATTGCCACGGCACTGGGAATGGCTGGCCCGGCAATCGGGCGGCGCCTCGGTCGCGCTGCGCAAACTGGTCGACGCGGCGAGGCGGACCGGCGAGGACGGGGATCGCGTCCGCGAGGCGCAGGAAGCGGCCTATCGTTTCATGTCGGTCATGGCCGGCAACAGGCCACATTACGAAGGTGCGGTCCGCGCGCTGTTCGCCGGCGATTGCCGCGGTTTCGAAAAATTGATTGCCGAATGGCCCGTGGACGTACGCGACCACACCGCAAAGCTCGCGGAACGGGCGTTCGATCGCGAACCCCGGGCGCGCGCCGGTTGATCCCGTCGGTGCGAGCCGCTAGGCTGATTGGAATGATAGGGATCATATAAGAAACCGTCACATCGATCGGGAGACCGCCGTGAGCACCACCGCCCCGCAATTCATGTTCGATTTCGCCAGCCCCAATGCATTTCTCAGTCACGAGGCGATCCCGGCGATCGAGCAACGCACCGGCATTAAATTCGAATATGTCCCGATTCTGCTCGGCGGCATCTTCAAGGCCACCAACAACAAGTCTCCCGCCGAGACGCTGGCCGGCGTCAAGAACAAGCGCGAGTTTCATGCGATCGAGACCGAGCGGTTCGTGAAGCGCTTCAGGGTCAAGCCGTACACCTGGAATCCGTTCTTCCCGGTCAACACCCTCAACCTGATGCGCGCCGCCGTGGCCGCGCAACTCGAGGGCGTGTTCGAGAAATATGTCGATGCCGCGTTTCATCACATGTGGGGCGAGCCCAAGAAGATGGACGATCCGGAAGTGGCGCTGAAGGCGTTCACCGCGTCCGGCCTCGACGCCGCAAAACTGTTTGCGCGCGCGCAAGCACCCGAGGTCAAGGCGAAGCTGATCATGAACACGCAAGCCGCGGTCGAGCGCGGCGCGTTCGGCTCCCCGACCTTCTTCGTCGGCAAGGAGATGTTTTTCGGCAAGGAGCAGCTGCGCGAGGTCGAGGAGATGATCGCGGGCGGTTAGTACCGTAACCCTCATGGTGAGGAGCCGCGCATCACGCGCGGCGTCTCGAACCATGAGATGCATTTCCATCTTCATCCTTCGAGACGCGGCGAAGACGCCGCTCCTCAGGATGAGGCACAGGAGGACGCTGGAATGGAAAAGCGCAACGCAACGGCCGCGGTGATCGGCGCCGGAGACTATATCGGCGCCGAGATCGCCAAGAAATTCGCCGCCGAAGGGTTCACCGTGTTCGCGGGCCGACGCGACGGCGCCAAGCTCGAGCCGCTGGTCCGGGAGATCGAGGCCTCGGGCGGATCGATCGTCGCGCGCACCCTGGATGCGCGGAAGGAAGACGAGGTAGCCTCCTTCCTCAATGACGCCGACGAGCACGCGCCGCTCGAAGTCTGTATCTTCAACGTCGGCGCCAACGTCAACTTTCCGATCCTGGAGACCACCGACCGCGTGTTCCGCAAGGTCTGGGAAATGGCCTGCTGGGCGGGCTTTTTAGCCGGACGCGAGTCGGCGCGCTTAATGGTGCCACGCGGCCAGGGCAATATATTCTTCACCGGCGCGACCGCGTCCCTGCGCGGCGGCAGCGGCTTTGCGGCCTTTGCTAGCGCCAAATTCGGATTGCGCGCGGTTGCGCAATCGATGGCGCGCGAGCTCGGGCCGAAGAACATCCATGTCGCGCATCTGATCATCGATTCCGGCGTCGACACCGCATGGGTACGGCAACGCCGCGAGCAACTCTGGGGCAAGGAAGCGCTCGATAATCCGGATTTGCTGATGCCGCCGGCGTCGGTCGCGGCCTCCTACTGGCAGCTTTACCAGCAGCCGCGCAGCGCCTGGACGTTCGAGCTTGAAATCCGCCCGTTCGGGGAAAAGTGGTAGAAAGCGAATGGCGAGTAGCGAATGGCGAATGGACCTGCCCTATTCGCCACTCGCTATTCGCGTTCAAGAAAAACAACAAACGGAGCTAAACCATGCGTGTTCTCGTAGTCGGTGCCGGGGCGATCGGCGGGTATTTCGGCGGCAGGTTGCTTCAGGCCGGCCGGGACGTGACGTTTCTGGTCCGGCCGCGGCGCGCGGCGGAACTCGCCGCCGCCGGCCTCGTGATCAAAAGCCCCAACGGCGACGTCACGCTGAAAAATCCGCCGGTCGTTCAGGCCGACAAACTCAACGAAAAATTCGACGTGGTGCTGTTGAGCTGCAAGGCGTTCGATCTCGACGATGCCATAAAATCGTTCGCGCCGGTGGTGGGACCGCAGACGGCGATCGTGCCGCTGCTCAACGGCATGCTGCACCTGGATGTGCTGGACAAGAAATTCGGGCGCGAGCGTGTGCTCGGCGGCCTCTGTGCGATCGCCGTGACGCTCAACGACAAGCGCGAGGTGGTTCAGCTCCAGCCGATGCAGTCGCTCAATTTCGGGGAACGCGACGGCAAGCTGTCGGACCGCGTCCGCGCCATCGCGGAGGTCTTCGCCAGCGGCAAGTTCGGCGCGGTGGCGAGCGAACATATTCTGCAGGAGATGTGGGAGAAATGGGTGTTCCTCGCCACGCTTGCGGCCTCGACCTGCCTGATGCGCACCTCGGTCGGCAATATTCTGGCCGTGCCAGGCGGCAAGGATTTTATCCTCGGCGCGCTCGATGAATGCAGCGCGGTCGCATCGGCCGAGGGTTACGCGCCCCGCCCGCCATTTCTGGAGCGTACCCACGGCATGCTGACCGCGGAGGGATCGCAGATGACGGCGTCGATGTTCCGCGACATCAAGACGGGTGCCCCGGTTGAAGCCGATCATGTAATCGGCGATTTGATCGCGCGCGGCGACGCCGCGAAGGCGCCGGTGCCGCGGCTGCGCACCGCCTACACGCATTTGAAGGCGTACGAAAAGCAGCGGGGGTGAACCCTCATGGTGAGGAGGCGCGTTTGCGCCGTCTCGAACCATGAGGCCGCGGTGCCCAATCCCATCCTTCGAGACGCGCGCAAGAGCGCGCTCCTCAGGACGAGGACGGCGGAAGTCCTACAAATGCGCGAGATAGTGCGCGAGCGCGGTGATTTCCTCATCGCTGAGGGGATAGGCGACATCAGACATCGCCGCCCCGGCGCCGCCGGATCGCGCGCCCGACTTGTAGTCGTGCAGCGCCTTGACCAGATATTCCTCGCGCTGGCCGGCGAGGCGCGCCACCGCTTTGGTTCCGGCAAATGTATCGGTGTGGCACGACGCACAGCGCCGTCCCACGGCGGCCTGCGCACCCTTTTTGGATAGATCGGGATTGTCGTCGGGTGCGGAAGCCTTCGGCGGCGTCAGCGCAGCGAAATAGGCGCCGAGATTGCGGATGTCTTCGTTGTTGATCTGCTCGACGATCGGCTGCATCAGCTCGTTCTTGCGCGCGCCGCTGCGGAAGAAGACCAGCTGCCACTGAGTGAACTGGTCCGGCTGACCTGCGAGCGAGGGAATGTTCTCGGTTTGCGAAATGCCGTTTTCGCCGTGACAGCCGGCGCACAGCCCGGCCTTTTCCTGGCCGGCGGCATTGTCGGCGGCTTGGGCCGGCATTCCGAAAATAATTGCAGTCAAAAAAACCCCGATCGAGGCACTCCGCATCACCAGTCCTTTTCCTTGTCATTGCCGGGCATCGCAGTCCGCCTGGCGCGGACTAGGCAGACTTGCCCGAGTTCCCGGCAATCCATCTCTTGCGAGATGTTTTCATTTTGATGGCTGCCCGGATCAAGTCTTGGACATGACGACTTGATCCGATCGCCCCACATAGCTTCAACAAAAAGCTGCGGCCACTCGTTCCCGAGCAGCCGCAGCCTTTGACGATAAAGCGCTTACTTCTTGTAGCTGATGCGATAGATCGCGCCGGCCCAGTCGTCGGCAACGAGGATGGAACCATCCTTGGCCAGAATGATATCGTCCGGCCGGCCAAGATAGCCCTGGTCGCCTTCGATCCAGCCGGATGCGAATACTTCCTGCTTGGGGTTCTTGCCGTCCGGACCGACGATCACGCGCATGATCCGACCGCCCTGATATTTATGCCGGTTCCACGAGCCATGCTCGGCGATCAGGATGTTGTCCTTATAATCGGCGGGAAACTGGTCGCCGGTATAGAACTTCATGCCGAGCGGAGCCACATGCGCGCCGAGATTGAGCACCGGCGGGGTGAACTCCGAACATTTGTGACCCATTGCGAATTTTGGATCCGGTGTGTCGCCCTGATGGCAATGCGGATAGCCGAAGTTCTCGCCCAATTTCGAGATCATGTTGAGCTTGTCGCTCGGCATGTCGTCGCTCATCCAGTCACGGGCGTTTTCCGTGAACCAATATTTGCCGCTGCGCGGGTCGACATCGCCGCCGACGCTGTTGCGGACGCCGAGCGCCACGATTTCGGCGTTGCCGGTCTTGGGATCGACGCGGCGGATTTGCGAGACGCTGGTCGGCGGAATCCCGATGTTGAAGGGAGGTCCGAACGGAATGTAGAACCAGCCATCCTTGTCGGCAGCGAGATATTTCCAGCCATGCGCCGCATAGGACGGCATGTCGTCATAAACCACCTTGCCATCGCCAAGCTTGTCGAGATTGGCTTCGGCATTGTCGTACCGGATCAGCTTGTCGACCGCGATGACGTACAGCGCGCCATCCTTGAAGGCCAGCCCGGTGGGCATGTTCAGCCCCTTGAGGATGGTTTTGACCTCTTTCTTGCCGTCCTTGTCGGTGATGGCGTAGACGTTGCCGAGACCGAACGAGCCGACGAACAGCGTGCCCTTGTCGCCCCAGGCCATCTGCCGCGCCGCCAGCACGCCCGGCGCATAGACTTCGATCTTGAAGCCCGGCGGCAGCTTGATCTTCTTCATCATCGTGGCGAGTTCGGCTTCCGACGCGCCGGTCGGCGGACCCGATGGCGGTGCCAGGCCCTTTTGCGCCTCGGTCTCGTCGCCGAGGAACCAGTCGTCCGGCGGATGGGTCCAGAATTCCTTGTTGCCCGATTCGTATTTCTTGAGTGGTTTTTGCTGGGCGTTGACCTGACTGGCGCCGGCGGCAATGACGATTGCTGCGAGTGCTAATACGGATCGATTGAAGGCCGATTTCATCGCGTACTCCCTATGCCGCCGGGTGGCTGCGTTATTTGTTTTTGAACGCGTCGAGACGAACTTTGGTCTGGTGCTAGGTGCGTCAGACCTCAAAACGTTACCACATTCGCCGCAAGAGAGAAGTGTGCGCCGCGAGGAAGAAATTTCTTTAGGCGGGTTTCATTCGAGATGATTTTTACGTTTTGCTTGCGCTGCGGTGCAGTATCGTATCGGCCGGCGCCCCGGTAACGTCGAAGTGAGCTTTCTGCCATGCACTCGATGCGAAGGAATAGCTCACACAATGGCCGGATAGCGCTCCGGAAGCTGTCTACCGTGAAACGTGCGCCGAAACCGCGAGCCAGCGTCCGTTCTGCCTGGCCCAGCAATCGGTATAGCGACCCCAGGCTTGTTGACCCTCGGAGGTGGTGTAGCTGGTGCGCATGAATGATCGCGGAATCTCCCATCACGCGAATCCTGACATCCTGCGCGGTGAGATTCTTGATCTTGACCGGAATCGCCGTGTATCTGAGAAATTCGGCGCGATCGACGAACGACTTGTCCGGAAGCGTGCAATAAAAATCGTCGGCCAGAATTTGGTCGAAGCGTTTGACATCGGAATTCTGGACGGAATCGACATAGTCCTTATTCAGCTTCGTCAGTTCATCGATATCCTTACTCATCCTTGCCTCCTTTGGTCGTGTTATCCGGCTTCCCGACAGCGAGACGCCAGGCCTTCCCAGCGGGAGCCGGCCTGCCGCCTGGCTTCCGCAGACGCGATTTGTTCAGGAATTCCGCAAGCACCACGGCGTGGTTCACGGTGGGATCTCTGGCGGCATAAAGAAGCGTCGCCTTGGCCTTTCCGACTTGGCCAAGCACATCAGCAACGACGCGGTTGTCCTTCAATTCGTCACGATATCGGCGCCTGAACTCCGCAAATCTTTCAGGGCGATGGTCGAACCACTGCCGAAGCGACGGCGTGGGCGCCAGATCCTTGGCCCAGAGATCAAGGGCGGCGGCATCTTTGCGCAGCCCTCGTGGCCACAGGCGATCAACCAATATGCGGATGCCATCCTTGCCCGAAGGCGGGTCGTATACACGCTTGATCACAAAATCCGTCATCGATATCCGCACCCTCTCTCCCATTACCGCCCGCAAACTTTCACGAAACGGCGCGAATTCAGAGCTTGAATGCCAGCCTGGGGCTGCGCCTTGGTCCAAAGATCCTGATAAGGTGTCCAAGCGTCCAATTCTTCCATGCGCAGAACGATCCCGATCTTCTTTGCCAAAATAGCGTGCAGGATGCCCGATGAGATCAGGGACATCGGCGTCGCCTGCGAAAGACGATCGGTATATCTTCCCTGCCGGCAAGGCGCGGAGGCCGCGCCCGCGGCGCTGCACCGCCCCGAGCACCAGGAGCGAAAGCGATGACCAAAGGCTCCGATCTGCTGGTTGCCGCGCTGGAAAGCGAGGGCGTCAAACGCATCTTCGGCCTCCCCGGGGAGGAGAACCTGGATGTCGTGGAATCGCTTCGTAATTCTCGAATCGAGCTGATCCTGACGCGGCATGAGCAAGCGGCGTCGTTCATGGCCGCCACCCAGGGCCGCCTGACCGGCAGGCCCGGCGTTTGCCTGTCGACCCTGGGGCCCGGCGCGCTGAATTTCACCACCGGCGCGGCCTACGCGCATCTCGGTGCGATGCCGATGCTGATGATCACCGGCCAGAAGGCCATCAAGAGCGCACGGCAGGCGCGCTTCCAGATCGTCGACATCGTGGGCGCGATGCGCCCTCTGACCAAGATGACGCGGCAGATCGTCTCCGCCGCCTCGATTCCGACCATCGTGCGCGACGCGTTCCGCGTTGCCGTCGAAGAACGGCCCGGCCCGGTCCATCTCGAACTTCCCGAGGATATCGCCGCCGAGCAAGCCGACGTCGCTCTGGTGCCGCCCCATCCGATCGACCGACCGGTCGCGCCGAGCTCGGCGCTGGATCGGGCGGTTGCCATGATCCTTGCGTCGAAGCATCCGCTCATCATGATCGGGGCTGCGAGCAACCGGCCCCGGCTGGTCGAGCCGCTTTCCGATTTCGTGCGCCGCAGCCGCATCCCCTTCTTCAACACGCAAATGGGCAAGGGTGCGGTAACGGGCGGATCCAACCTCTATCTGGGAACGGCGGCGCTGTCGGAGCGCGACTATGTTCACGACGCCATCGATTGCGCGGACCTGATCATCGCCATCGGCCACGACACCGTCGAAAAACCGCCCTTTCTGATGAGCCAGATCGGCGGCCCCAAGGTGCTGTATGTCGGCTACGTCTCGGCGACCGTCGAGGAAGTGTTTCATCCCGACGCAGAAGTGGTTGGTGACATCGGAGCGACCGTCACCGCATTGGCCGACCGATTGGACGGAGCGCTTATTCCGGATCCGGATATCCTTGCCCTGCGACGGGAAATACTCGGCCACATCAACGGGCGCGCCGACAGCGATCAGTTCCCGGTGATCCCGCAGCGGCTGGTCAGGGATGTCAGGGCCGTCATGCCCGAAGACGGCATCGTCTGTCTCGACAACGGAATGTACAAGATATGGTTCGCGCGAAACTATCGCACGCATGTCGCCAACACGCTCCTGCTCGACAACGCTTTGGCCACCATGGGCGCGGGGCTTGCGTCAGCCATCGCGGCCAAGCTCCTCGACCCGCATCGCCGCGTCATGGCGGTGTGCGGCGACGGTGGCTTCATGATGAACAGCCAGGAACTCGAGACGGCGATGCGTCTGAAGCTCAATCTGGTTGTGCTGATCGTCGAGGACCGGGCCTATGGCATGATCCGCTGGAAGCAGGCGGTCGACGGGTTCACCGACTTCGGCATGACGTTCGGAAATCCCGATTTTGTGAAGTACGCTGAATCCTATGGAGCGCGTGGCCACCGCATCGCAGCCGCCGGCGAACTCGTTCCGACGCTGGAAGCGGCCTTCGCCGCCGGCGGCGTTCACCTCGTGGTGGTACCGGTCGATTACAGCGAGAATACGCGCGTGTTTGTGGACGAACTCGGCGGCCGGGCGCCGGAGACTGAACCGGGCTGACGACGCGCGGGACGACAGCGGCGGAGGCACACGAGGTTTCGCTCGCGGCATCAGGCACTACATGTTCGAGCGAAGCGACAATCGCGATCACCATTGGCAGCATGCTCGGGGGATGATCCATGACCCATCGCATACTCGTTTTCTATGGTTCATATCGCTCGGATCGGATGGGAATCCGCCTCGCCGATTATGTTGTGAAGGGTCTCCGCGCACGCGGCGAGGATGTCGAACTGATCGACGCGAAGGCCGTGGGATTGCCGATGCTCGATCGGATGTACAAGGAGTATCCGCCGGGTTCAGCGCCGGAGGCCATGGCGGCGCTTGCAGGCAAGATTCGCGCGGCCGATGCATTCGTCTTCGTCACCGGTGAATACAACTGGGGAATGCAGCCGGGCCTGAAAAACCTCACTGACCATTTTCTCGAGGAGTGGTTCTGGCGGCCGGCGGCGATTGTGAGCTATTCGGCGGGACGCATCGCCGGGGCGCGGTCCAATTTTCTCTGGCACGGAACCCTGTCCGAGATGGGGATGGTGGTGATCTCGAGCACGCTGAGCCTTGGACCGATCGCGGAGACGCTGGCCGCCAATGGCGAGCCGCAAGGTCATGCCGGACAGTTCCTTGACGGCGCCTTCCCGCGCTTTGCGGATGACCTGGCGTGGTGGGCCGAGGCGGCACGGTCGCAACGTGCGCGAAAGGCGCCGCCGTACTGAACCATATTGTCACCGACCGGCGGCCGATTGCGCACGATCTGTTTTTTCGGGGCGGGCGTGTACGTAATCCAGTCCGCCGCGGGGCGCTGTCTGGCCACTTATATTCAGGTCGCATCGGGTCCGGAGACTCGCCTTAGGAAATTTTGCACGATTTCCGCAATCTCGTTAGCCTTCTCATCGAGCGCAAAATGACCTGCATCGAGAATATGGATCTCGGCGTCGGGAGCATCGCGGCGATAGGCTTCGGCTTCCGCAACTTCGAATGATGGATCGAAACGGCCCCATGCCACCAGAAGCGGCGGGCGATGGCTTCGCAGCCAGGCCTGCCAGGCAGGATAGCTCGCGACATTGGTGCGGTAGTCATAAAAAAGATCGGTCTGGATGTCGGCTTGACCGGGCCGACTGAGAAAGGCGAATTCGTCGGTCCAAAGATCAGGATCGTAGACGTCAGGATGAGGGCTGTGACCCACGTGGCGCTGCCGGGTTGCCTCCAGCGAGAGGAAATTCTGCCGCAGCGCCGCCTCGTGCGTTCGGCGATCCGCCCAGAACGCTCTCCGGGCGTTCCAGAGCGGGCCCAATCCTTCCTCGTGTGCCACCGCGTTCTGGATCATCAGCGCACACAACCGCTCGGGATGCGCCAAGGCGAGACGAAAGCCGACCGGACCGCTGTAATCCTGGAGATACAGGCTGTAGCGCTCCAGGCCGAGCGCCTCGGTGAATTGGTCAATCACTTCCGCCAGGTGATCGAAGGTATAGGCGAACGCATTCGGAGCTGGCGCGTCGCTATGGCCGAAGCCCGGATAGTCGGGCGCAATCAGCCGGTAGTTGTCGGCCAGTCGCGGCAAAAGCGGCTCGTACATGCGGGACGAGGAGGGAAACCCATGCAACAAAAGCACGACCGGCGCATCCGCCGGGCCGGCCTCCCGATAGAAGATCGACACGCCTCCTACGTTCACGGTCTGATATTTCATTTTCCGTTCCTCGATCGTCCGACGCGTTAACCGCCCGATGACATCGTCGGCATTGCGAAGACCGAACGATGGCGGCGGTGCCGGATGGGGGTGCACGGTCGGCACCGTCACGAATGGATCGTGACGGCACCCTTGGCGTCGGGGTAATATTGCGGGGCCTCGCGGCGGTCGAACATGCCGTAATCGCGCACCACGCGGACACGGCGCGCCCGAAACCCATCCGGTACGCTGAATTCGTTGTCGAACGCCTCGGCGGCGGCATTGTCGCGCCACGAAATCATCAGAATGAATTCGCCCGGCGTCAGCACGGCGTCGAACACGTCCCACGCCACGAGGCCGTCCGCATCCGGATTGAGGCCGAGAAATTCGGCGCAATCGGCGGCATTGCCGGTCTCGGTCCACGCCTTCGGCCGCGTGGCGTTGATCAGAGTGATCGTGGTGCCTTCGCCGACTTCGGTTTCGTCGAGCCTTTGTTCACAAAGCGCGTGACCGGGCGGCAGCTGATTGTCTTTCGTCACCTGTCCGACCCGCAGATGATAATTCTGCAGAATTTCGGAGCGCCCTTTCGCCTGCGCATCGTGGTGCCTGACTTTGGTACGCCAGCGGACGACGGATTTTTCATCCCGCCAGCCCGACAGCGACAATATCCAGCCTTCCCGGGTGAGACTGCGGTAACGAATGTTGTCGACGAAGCCGTCAATCTGCTCAAGCTCCGGCCTCAACGTCTTGGCCTTGTCGAGATACGCATTCCATTGTTCGGCGCGTGGTTGAACCTCGAAAATCACGGAAAACATCGGCACTCCTCCCCGTTACACGCCCGCTATGCAATAGAGGACCTCGACTGGCGTTGCGCCTGGGATGCGGACCCCGCGATCGACGAATTTTGTGATATCGGGAAATCCCGTGGTCTACGGTCAGCTCAACGACGCGTTCACAGCGCCGCCGCCTTACAACCTCTCGACAACCCGTTTGGCGCGCGGTTGTCGCCCATGTCTTAAGGTATGTGGTGTTACCTGTCTGTCCGGGCCGGACATTTTAAGTCTTGGAGCGGGCGAAGGGATTCGAACCCTCGACCCCGACCTTGGCAAGGTCGTGCTCTACCACTGAGCTACACCCGCATCCGAGAGGCTGGCGGCGATGGCTCGCCGGCAACGGGCAGAGCTATGCCAAATGCGGCCCGCGAATGCAACAGCCGGCGCGCGACCTTCGAATCGGCTCTCATAACCGGTTATCGGAGCTAATATGGGGAAATTGCCCCCAAATGGCACGCGAACGGCTGCTATCCTGCCGTTGCCGCCGGTTTCGGTGGGAACTGGGGGGTCTGGCCGCCCAGTATGTCGCGCAACGATTCGAGCCATTTCCCGAACCAGCCCTGCAGCGTGCCGGTCAGTTCGTCGTGGCGCGTCGCATCGCAATCGAAGGTGCCCACCATTCAACGAACGCCCGATCGCCATCGATCACAGGCGTGACACGCAAGGTCGCCTGAAAACCCGTGACCGGGAGCGTCGCCGCGCCGCAGAATTCATAGGTTTGCGACCGCTCGACATCGGATTGTGCCAGCAGACGTTGCCGGATGTGCCGCCCCTGATAGAGCACGTTCCTGACGGCGCCCACCGTATCGCCTGACTTGCCATCCTCGATCCGGCTCTCGCCGGCGCCGCCGACCCAGACCGGATAATTGTTGAAATCGCGAATGACTTTCCAGATCTGAGGCGCCGGCTGTTCGAATACGGTGCTGTAATAGGCCTTTGCCATCTCTCAGTTCCTTCGCGGGATGCGGTTACCGCGCCACCATGGGCTGCGGGACACCTGCCAGCCACCCGATCTCCGATTTCACGGCGATCGCTGGAACCGATTGAAATTTGCCGGCAAACCGCCACTTAGGTGACAGAACTTCTGACCCCCCATCCCGGGCCGTGCTAGAATCGGTCCACTTGCAAGACATCAGGCGAGGATTCCCGTGACGATAGTAGAGCAGGGTAGCGGACCGGCGCCGCAGGCGGCATCGGATCTGATCAAGGAGACGACCACCCAGACGTTCGTGAAGGACGTCATCGAAGAATCAAAACGCCAGCCGGTGCTGATCGACTTCTGGGCGCCGTGGTGCGGCCCCTGCCGCCAGCTCACTCCGATCCTCGAGAAGGCGGTCAATGCCGCCAAGGGGAAGGTCAAGCTGGTCAAGATGAACATCGACGAGCATCCGGCCATCCCGGGCCAGATGGGAATCCAGTCGATCCCGGCCGTGATCGCCTTCGTCAACGGCCAGCCCGCCGACGGCTTCATGGGCGCGGTTCCGGAAAGCCAGGTCACCGCCTTCATCGGCAAGCTGACCGCCGGTATGCCGGGCGAGCCCAATATCGCTGATATCCTCAAAGAGGCCGAAGCCGTGCTGGCGGAGGGCGATCCCGCCACCGCGGCGCAAATCTATGCCGAGGTGCTGGCGGCGGATGCCACCAATATCGCGGCGCTTGCAGGCCTTGCGAAATGCTATGTCGCGACCGGCGCGATCGAGCAGGCCAAGCAGACCCTTGCCATGGTGCCCGATTCGAAACGCAATGACCCGGCCGTCAAGGCGGTGCAGGCGTCGATCGATCTCGCCGAACAAGCCAAGGCGCTCGGGCCGCTGACCGAACTGGAACAGAAAGTCGCCGCAAATCCGCTCGACCATCAGGCGCGTTTCGATCTGGCGACGGCGCTCAATGCCAGCGGCAAGCGCAGCGAGGCGACCCACCAGCTGCTCGAAGTGGTCAAGCGAGACCGGAAATGGAACGAGGACGGCGCGCGAAAGCAGTTGGTGCAGTTCTTCGAAGCCTGGGGCCCGACCGACGAAGCTACCGTTGAGGGGCGAAAGCGGCTGTCGACGATCCTGTTTTCATAGCGCGCAGCTAACAGCGGGGCCGCCCTATGCCGATCAATGCCGAATATCGCGGGCCCGGCGATCTTCCCGAGGTGATTCCGGTGTTTCCGCTGCCCGGCGCGCTGTTGCTGCCGCGCGGCCAGATGCCGCTCAACATCTTCGAGCCGCGCTACCTGGCGATGGTGGACGATGCGCTGCGCGACGGCCACCGGCTGATCGGGATGATCCAGCCCGACGTTTCGCACTCGCGGGACGAGGCCCATCCAAAATTGTTTCGGGTCGGCTGCGTCGGGCGCATCACCCAGCTCGCCGAGGCCGGCGATGGCCGCTATATCCTCGAACTCACCGGCATCGCGCGCTTCAAGGTGCTTGAGGAAATGACCGCGCTGACCGCCTACCGGCAATGCAAGGTGGATTACTTCCCCTACATCGACGATTTCACCGCGCGCAAGGGCGAAGAGGCTGTCGATCGCGAGGCGCTGCTCAAAGTGCTGACGGATTTCCTGAAAGCCAACAATCTCAAGGTCGACTGGGAGGGCGTCGAAAGCGCACCCAACGAGGCGCTGGTCAACGCGCTGGCGATGATGTCGCCCTACGGGCCGCCGGAAAAGCAGGCGATGCTTGAGGCGCCGGATTTGAAAACCCGGGCCGAAATCCTGATCGCGGTCACCGAGATGGATCTGGCCAAGAAACGCACCAGCGGCGATCCGCCGCTGCAGTAACGGAACCGTTCTCGATATTGGCACCCTCGCGCCGGGAACCTTTGGGGTCGTTGTCCGATTGGGACGCTTGAATCCGAGTCCTGCATCGGTGCCGGCGCGTGTCATCCCCGAAAGAAATCGAAATCAAGCTGCAGCTGCCGTCCGCGAGTCTCGCGCGGCTGCGCGGTATACCCTTGATCCGCCAGGCGGGAAAATCGAAGCAAAGTGAAATACAGAACTCGATCTACTTCGACACCAAGGGCCTGAAACTGAGACGCAACGGATTGACGTTGCGGGTCCGGCATGTCGGCGGCCGCTATATCCAAACCGTCAAATCCGATCAGGGAAGCCCGTTCGAACGCGGCGAATGGGAAACCGAAGTCAGGGACAATCGGCCTGACCTGAAACACGCGGCCGCGCCCGTGCTGGAACCGTTGGGGATCAAGAAACTCCGCAAGCGGCTGCGCCCGGTATTCGAAACCCGCGTGCAGCGCACGACCTATCCAGTCAGGCGCAAGAACTGCGACATCGCATTGACGATCGACCGCGGCGAGATCGATGCGGGCGTGGGCGCACTACCCCTGTGCGAGGCGGAGCTCGAGCTGAAGCGGGGCGACAAGGCGCGGTTGTTCGAGGTCGCGCGGGCGTTTGCCCACGCCGCCTCCGCTGAGTTGGCCGTCAAGAGCAAGTCGCAACGCGGTTACGAGTTGCTCGCCGGCGACGACGCCGGGGCTGCAAGAGGTGAGGCGATCGAGATCGCGCCCGATATGCCGGCAAAGGACGCATTTCGCGCGATCGCGTTTGCCTGTTTGAAGCAGATCATCGCCAACAAACCGGCCATTGTTGCGGGCGAGCGCGAGGGCATCCATCAAATGCGCATCGGTTTGCGCCGGCTGCGCGCGGCGATCTCGCTGTTCCCGGAAATCGCCGCCGATGCGACCGAGCGCAAGATCAAGGCCGAGCTGAAATGGCTTACGGGCGAACTTGGCCCCGCGCGCGAGTTCGACGTGTTCCTGAACCGCGTGGTGGCTCCGCTGCAGCGTCGCCGCGCGCGATTGACGGGGATGCAAAGCCTGTCCCGTGATTTGGCGGACCGGCGCGAGGCCGCCATCGCGCGGGCATTGGCCGCCGTCTGCTCGAAACGATTTCGCGAGTTGACCCTTGATGTTGCCAGGTGGCTGGAAGCCGGCGGCTGGTGGGAGCCGCCAAGCAAGCCCGCGCGGGAGCGGTGGGAGGAGCCGATCGAGACCGTCGCCCGCGCGCAGCTCAAGCGGCGCCGGAAGAAGATTCGCAAGCGCGGCCGCATTCTGGAGAAGCTCGATGCTCATGCGCGCCACAAACTTCGGATCGAAGCCAAGAAACTGCGTTACGCGACCGAGTTTTACAAAACCGTCTTCACCGGGAAGAAGCAGGAAAAGCGACGCGCGGCCTTTCTGTCGGCCTTGAAGGACATGCAGGATTGCTTTGGGGATCTGAACGACATCGCCGTCCATGAGCAGCTCGCGACCGGGATCGCCGAGGCATCGGTTGCCCCATCGTCGCGGCGCGTCTTCGCTGCCGGCTTGCTGACGGGTTACGAGGAAGCCCGGTTGGAGCCGGTGCTCGCCGCCGCCCAGCAGGCGTTCTGCGTCTTCGAGAAACTGAGACCTTATTGGCGGCAGACCTAGCGTTGTCCGCTGCCGGCGATCCGCTTTGCGAATCAAACGCAATCGCACGACGATGATATCCACAGTTAAGGCTGCTTCCCTTTTTTGATAGCAGTGCAACTGCCCTTTAATGCCGGCCAAGCTGCGGGAGCGCCGCGCGTGAATCGTCATGCGGGCCGCCGGAAAAGCAGGCGATGCTTGAGGCGCCCGACCTCAAGACCCGCGCGGAAATCCTGATCGCGGTCACCGAGATGGATCTGGCCAAGAAACGCACCAGCGGCGACCCGCCGCTGCAGTGAGACTGCAGTAGTCATTCCGGGGCGCGCGCCAGCGCGAACCCGGAACCTGGAAGTTATCATCTCGGGATTCCGGGTTCGTGCTCCGCACGCCCCGGAATGACGGTTGTTGGTCTGCCTGCATCAATATCCCGCGACCGCCAGCGCTACCACCGCGCTGAGCGCCAGCCAGCCAAAATGCCGGCCGCGCATCGCCCAGGCATTGGCCAGCGCGCCAAATGCGAACACGCAGGCGAGCGTGACCACGATCCAGTGCCGCGCCGGCTCCGACGCCATCAAGGGCGCAGCGATCAGGAGCACGCCGCCGCCGATCCACGCCACCGTGCCGGCCTGCCACACCAGCCGGATCAGGGTCCGCAGCCGCGCCGGTTCGATGCTGGCGCGCGTGAACACCTTGGTTTCGCCGAGCACGCCATGGATGATCGCCACGGCGATCGCGGCCAAACCCGAACATTGCAACAGCACATCGCGCATCGGATCACCTCCATACATGACTGTATGGAGAATGTTGCAGACTCCGCTGGCGGCTGTCAATACAGTTGTGTATGGTCAGATGTCGCAGGGAAGAAGCATGACCGATCAACTCTCCGCAAAAGACTGGCTCGACCAGGGCCTCAAAACGCTGGCCCATAGCGGCTTTACGGCGCTGAAGGCCGAACCGCTGGCCAAGGCGATGGGGGTGTCGCGCGGCAGCTTTTACTGGCATTTCACCGACGTCCAGGCGTTCCGTGCCGCGATCCTCAAGCATTGGCGCGAGGTCGCCGCCGAGCAGGTCATTGCCAATCTTGAGGCCGCTTCCGACAATGGCAACCCGTTGCCGCTGTTGCTGCGGCAGGCGTTCGGCAGCAAGCTGGCGCTGGAGAAGGCGGTTCGCACCTGGGCGGCGTTCGACCCCGCGGCCCGCGCCGCGGTGCAGGCCATCGACCGGCGCCGCTTGAGCTACGTGGAGAGCCAGTTCAGGGCGTCCGGGTTTGCCCCCGGGGTCGCCCGCGCCCGGGCGCAGATTCTCTATTGGGCGTTTGTCGGGTTTGCGCTGTCGGACCGCCCATTGCCGCGGGCGAGACAGCAGGCGGTGCTCGACGAACTGCTCCGGATGACCCGGCGATAAGCGCGGCTACACGCTTCGAGCGGATATGCTACAGGAGCGAAATGCAAGCCGGAGACCCATGCATGACCGCCCCGCCCGAACGCCTTGAAGGCACCGTCGATCCAAAGCTGCTGGAAATCCTGGTCTGTCCGCTGACCAAGGGTCCGCTGGAGTTTGACCCCGCGAGGCAGGAATTGATCTCGCGTTCCGCAAAGCTCGCTTACCCGATCCGTGACGGCATTCCGATCATGCTGCCGGAAGAAGCAAGAAAGATCGATTAGCGCATGCGACCCCCAAAGATCGTGGCTGCGCTTGCAATGCTCTGTCTTGCCATCATGACGGTGAGCGTATCCGCTGAAGAAACCAAAATTCGCGTCGGCGCCATCGACGCGGTGCTGACGGTGCCCTCGGAGGTCGAGCGGCCGCCTGTCGCGCTTTTGATCGCGGGCTCCGGATCCACCGACCATGACGGCAACGGACCGCAGATCAAGCCCGCCACGCTGAAGAAACTCGCGGAACAACTGGCCGCGCGCAAGATCGCGACGCTGCGCTATGACAAGCGCGGCGCGGGCGGCTGGAAACCGGAATTCGGACAGCCGGAGGATTTTCGCTTCAAGGATTATGTCGACGATGCCGCGGCGCTGGTGAATTATCTGCGCAGCAGCGGAAAATTCTCCAAGGTCATTCTGGTCGGACACAGCGAGGGCGGCCTGGTCGCGATTCTCACGGCGCGGCATGTGCCGGTCGACCGCCTGGTTTTGCTGGTTACCGCTGCCCGGCGGCAGGGCGACCTGCTCAAGGCCCAGCTGGAAAAGACACTGGCTCCCGACGTCTACAAGCCGATGGCGGACGCCATCGACGCCATCATGTCCGGGCAGATCGTCGATCCGCTGCCGCGCGGGTTGTCGATCCCGCCGGCGATGCAGCCCGGCATCGCCTCGGCCTTCACGGAAGACCCGGTCGTCCCCCTGAAACTGATCGATCAGCCGACGCTGATTGTCGGCGGCGGCCGCGACCGCCAGGTGGCGCGACTGGATTTCCTGGCACTCAGCACAGCGTCGCCAGCGGCGAAGACGCTCTGGCTGCCGGACATGAACCACGTCCTGGTCGATGTCGCCGACGAGGCCGACGATTTGGCGGCTTACAATCAGGCGGAACGTGCGCTGGACCCGGCCATGATCGATGCGGTCGCGGCTTTTGTTTTGGCGGACGACGCGAGGAAGTAAATGCCCTCGTCCTGAGGAGCGCGCCCTTGCGCGCGTCTCGAAGGATGAAAGCCCCGCTGAGAGATGCTTCGGCCTCATGGTTCGAGACGCGCCAACGGGTCCGCGCGAAGCGCGGCCCGATGATAAACTCCGATGCGCTCCTCACCATGAGGTTACACACCGCGGTTGCGACCTGACGGAGGTCTACAAGGCCTCGCCCTTCAACAGCCGCGGCACCTCGCCCGCCAGACCCGCCGCCTGGCGGATGAACATGCTTTTCAGCGGCGGGGTGCGATCGACCAGCCCGAGCCCGATATCGCGCACCGCGCGCAGCACCTTCGATTCGTTCGAGAACAACAGATTGAGTGAATTGGTGGCGAGCCCCATCGCCATCGTGTCAAACCGCCGCCAGCGCTGATAGCGGTCGAGCACGTCGGCCTGACCGAGGTCCATGCCGATCCGGGCGGCATCGACAACCACTTCGGCGAGCGCTGCGACATCCTTCAGGCCCATGTTGAGCCCCTGCCCCGCGATCGGGTGAATCACATGCGCGGCGTCGCCGACCAGCGCGAGCCGTTCGCCGATGAACGAGCGCGCGACGAAATAGCCCAGCGGAAACGCCCGCGGTCTGTCGAGCGCCTTGATTTCGCCGAGATGCAGGCCAAAGCGCTGTTCGAGTTCGCCGTGGAATTCATCTTCGCCAAGCGCGACGATGCGCGCCGCCTCGGTGCGCTTCTCGGTCCATACCAACGACGAGCGTTGTCCGGTCAACGGCAGGATCGCGAACGGCCCGGCGGGAAGGAAATGTTCTTCGGCGCGGCCGTGATGATCGCGCTCATGGCCGACGGTGACGACAATCCCGGATTGATCGTAATCCCAGCCATGGGTAGCAATCCCGGCGCGTTCGCGCAGTTTCGAGCGGGCGCCATCGGCCGCCACCAGCAGGCTCGCCTCGATCGCGCTGCCGTCCGCCAGCGTCACGTCGATACCATCGGGGCGCGCATCGAATGTCGTGACCGCGGTGGCGCGAAGGCCGATGCCCTCGGCTTCCGCGCGCTGGACCAGCGCATCGATCAGATGCCGGTTTTCAATCATATGCGCGAAAGGTTCGCCCGGCTCGACATCACCTGCGAAGGTCAGGAACACGGGACGGGTCGCATCTTGCAGGCCGGAATCGGTGACGACCATGTCGAGAATCGGCTGCGCCTGGGACGCGACCTGATTCCACACCCCGATTGCCTCGAACAGCCGGCGGCAGGCGGCGACGATGGCGGTCGCGCGCGGATCGCGGCTCGGCCGCGCCGCCAGCGCCGGGTCGGCAACGATAATGGGGATATCGGCGCCGAGGCCCTGACGCAGCGCCAGCGCCAGCGCCAGCCCCGCAAACGCGCCGCCGCCGATGACAATGCTTCGCTGTGCCGCCATTCCGCACCCTTACTCGCTCACGTCATCTAGACTTGCTACCTGACTATAGCTGGGCGAAACAGGGCCGCGAAGCAAGGTTCGTGGCCCCAAGGTGGTGATTCCGGGGCGCGCGGCATCACGGGCCCGGAACCTGGCAGTTATCATCTCCGCGTTCGAGGCTTCGCCTCACCCCGGAATGACGGGGAAATTGGAAGCACACGATGTCCAAAGGCCTGATCGACCTGATTTCCATCCTCGACCTCGAGCCGCTCGAGGTGAACCTGTTTCGCGGCAACAGCCCGAAAACGAGCTGGCAGCGGGTGTTCGGCGGGCAGGTGATCGGACAGGCCATGGTGGCGGCGTGCCGTACCGTCGAAGGCCGGCTGCCGCATTCGCTGCATTGCTATTTCATTCTGCCGGGCGATCCGCAGATTCCGATCATCTACGAGGTCGAACGGCTGCGCGACGGCAAGAGCTATTCGACCCGCCGGGTCACCGCGATCCAGCACGGCAACGCGATCTTCTCGATCATGGTGTCGTTTCATGTCGAGGAACACGGCGCGTTCGACCATCAGGACAAGATGCCGGACGTGCCGCCGCCGGAAAAACTCACCGCCGAGGAAGTGGCAAAACAGCCGATGTTCCGGGAGATGCCGGAATTCATCCGCCGCTATTACGAATCCGACCGCCCGATCGAGCTACGCCCGGTCGAGCTCAGCCGCTATTTCGGCCAGAAGATCGACGATGGCCGCATCCATGTCTGGATCCGCACCGCCTCAAAACTGCCCGACGATCCGGCGCTGCATATGTGCGCGCTGGCCTATGCATCCGATTTCTCGCTGCTGGATGCGGCGATGGCGCGCTACGGCAGGACACTGTTCGACAAGCGGATGATGCCGGCGAGCCTCGATCACGCGATGTGGTTTCATCGCCCGTTTCGCGCCGACGAATGGCTGCTTTATGCCCAGGATTCGCCGAGCGCGCAGGGCGGGCGCGGCCTGACCCGCGGCATGATCTTCAAGCAGGACGGCACGCTGGTGGCCTCGGTGGCGCAGGAAGGCTCGCTTCGCGAACGGAAATAACGCTGGTTCCGGATAGCGGCTCGGCGGGCCGTAGGACGCGAAGAACCGGGATCGCTGACATTTCACCCCCTTAAGGCGCCGTAACGGACGGGCGCGCCGGCCCCTCCGTGGGGAGGAATCCGTTTCACGGTGGATTATCCCGGTGCCTGCAGGGACTTGGCCACCAGAGACGGAGCGGCCGCCATTCTTTTCCGGTGGACCTTGCAACTTTTTGTGCCATTTGCTCGGAAAGATGCCAGACTTGCGGACGGCGCAAATCAAGCCGCGACCGTCTGTCGGAATCCGGGAAATGAAGGCCTGACCATGAAGCTCGTTGTTGCCATTATCAAACCATTCAAGTTGGACGAGGTACGCCAGGCACTCACCGCGATCGGGGTCAGCGGCATGACCGTCACCGAGGTCAAGGGTTACGGCCGCCAGAAAGGCCACACCGAGGTCTATCGCGGCGCCGAATATGTCGTGAATTTCCTGCCGAAGCTCCGAATCGAAATCGCGGTCGCGTCAGATCTCGCCGACAAGGCGGTTGGGGTGATTACTGCGAGCGCGCGTACCGGCCAGATCGGCGACGGCAAGATATTCGTGACGCCGATCGATCACGCCTTGCGGATCCGAACCGGCGAAACCGACAGCGACGCGCTCTAGGTTCTCGCAACTCCGTCGCATCCGGCAACGACGCCGTGCGTGCGATCAATAAAATCATATTTGGCTGGGGAAATACCAATGGGGGCACTATCGTGTCGTGCAGCGAAGCTGGCTGCGCCGATTAGTCTTGCGACGATCTTGTTCGCGACACCGGCCTTCGCCGAAACGTCAACCATCAATGCCGCCGACACCGCGTGGATGATCGTCGCCACCGCGCTGGTGCTGATGATGACGATACCGGGCCTGGCGCTGTTTTATTCCGGCATGGTTCGCAAGAAGAACGTGCTGGCGACGATGGCGCAAAGTCTCGCCGCCGTCACCGTTATTTCGATTCTCTGGGTGGCGTTCGGCTATTCGCTGGTGTTCGTCGGCGACGGGCCCTGGCTTGGCACGCTGGACCGCTGGTTTCTCACCGGCATGACCATGGACAGTATCAACCCCGCGGCAAAGACGATTCCGGAGAGCCTGTTCATGCTCTACCAGATGACCTTCGCTATCATCACGGTGGCGCTGGTGGCGGGCTCGGTCGCCGACCGCATGCGGTTCTCGGCGTATCTGTTGTTTTCCATCGGCTGGTTCATGTTCGTCTACGTGCCGCTCGCGCACTGGATCTGGGGCGGCGGCTTTCTCGGCACCGCCGGCGTGCTGGATTTCGCCGGCGGTCTCGTGGTGCATCTCTCAGCCGGGGTCGGCGGGCTGGTGGCGGCCAAGGTGATGGGAAGACGCCACGGCTATGGTACCGAAAATCTTTCGCCGTTCGATCTGTCGCTTGCCGTGATCGGCACCGGACTGCTGTGGGTCGGCTGGTTCGGCTTCAACGGCGGATCGGCCCTGGCCGCGAATTCGCGCGCGGTGATGGCGATCATCGCCACCCATCTGGCGGCCTGTGCGGGCGCGCTGACCTGGGGCGCGATCGAGTGGTCGATCCGGCGCAAGCCGTCGGTGCTCGGCATGATTTCGGGAGCGGTCGCGGGCCTCGGGACGATCACCCCGGCCTCCGGTTTCGTCGCGCCGTGGCACGGTATCGTCATCGGGGTGATCGCGGGCCTGGTGTGTTTCTGGGCCTGCACCTGGCTCAAGCACCGTTTCCGCTACGACGATTCGCTCGATGTGTTCGGCGTCCACGGCATCGGTGGAATGACCGGCACCTTGCTGACCGGGGTCTTTGCGACCGCCTCGATCGGGGGGATCTCGGGCCTGATCGAAGGCAATCCGCAGCAATTGCTGATTCAGTTCTACGGTGTGGCGGTCACGCTGGCGTGGTCCGGAGGGGTCACCTACGTGCTGCTGAAGCTGGTCAGCTCCTTCGTTCCGCTGCGAGTGTCCCGGGAAGACGAACTGGAAGGGCTCGACATTTCGCAGCATGGCGAGGCGTTGCAGTAGAATTTCCCCATCTAAATACCTGTGTTCTGCCCTTGCCGTGGGCAGGATTATGTCCGAACCCTGTCATGCCCACGTTTTAGGCTGTGGTGACTAGACTTTGAGCGCGACCGAATAGCGCAGTCCCGGCCGATTCCCATAAAGGCTGAAAAGCTGGTTGTTCATAGTCCATTAGGCAATCCGGCCGATCTGGCACGGCATTTGATTCTATGGGTCTCGGCTGTGCCCGCGTAGTGAAACTTCTCCGCGTGGTGAACCTCAGTCGAGAACGCCCGGTCGCGTCTGGACCGGGCCCAAGCGGGGATAGGACCCATGAAAATTGTTATGGCGATCATCAAGCCATTCAAGCTCGAAGAAGTCCGTGACGCCCTGACCGCCATTGGCGTTCACGGTCTAACGGTGACGGAAGTCAAGGGATATGGCCGGCAGAAGGGCCATACGGAAATTTATCGCGGCGCTGAATACGCGGTGAGCTTCCTGCCCAAGATCAAGATCGAGGTCGCTATCGCCTCGGACCAGGTCGACAAGACCATCGACGCCATCACCTCGGCTGCAAAGACCGGACAGATCGGCGACGGCAAGATCTTCGTCATCAACCTCGACCATGCGGTTCGGATCCGCACGGGAGAGGCCGATGCCGCGGCACTCTGATCTCTCGCGCTCAACCTTTTTCCAATCAGGAGTATAACAAATGACGTTCAAACGTCCCTATAGCGCGGGATTGGCGGCCCTCGCAGTCGGCCTGTTCGCTGCGACCGCTGCCTATGCTGAACCAACCGTCAACAAGGGCGACAATGCCTGGATGCTGACATCGACAGTGCTGGTGCTGTTGATGACGATTCCCGGCCTCGCCCTTTTCTACGGCGGTCTCGTCCGTTCCAAGAACATGCTCTCGGTCCTGATGCAGGTATTCTACACCGTCTGCATCGTCACTATCCTCTGGGCGCTTTACGGCTACAGTCTCGCTTTCACCGGCGGCTCCGATTTCATCGGCGGCTTCTCGAAGGCCTTCCTGATGGGCGTGACGACGGACTCCAAGGCAGCGACGTTCAGCGTCGACGCCAACATCTCGGAGCTGGTGTATGTCTGCTTCCAGATGACCTTCGCGGCAATCACTCCCGCCCTCATCGTCGGCGCCTTCGCCGAACGCATGAAGTTCGCGGCGGTGGCGCTGTTCATCCCGCTCTGGGTGACGCTGATCTACTTCCCGATCGCACATATGGTCTGGTACTGGGCCGGACCGGACGCGATCTCGGATGCGGTCAAGGCGCTCGCTGCGGCGGGTGACGCGGCGGCAAAGGCCGCGGCGCAGGCCAAGCTCGATGAAGTCAACGCCGACGCCGGTTGGGTCTTCAAGAAGGGCGCGATCGACTTCGCCGGCGGCACCGTGGTGCACATCAACGCCGGCATCGCAGGCCTCGTCGGGGCGCTGCTGATCGGCAAGCGTGTCGGTTACGGCAAGGACCTGATGGCTCCGCACTCGCTGACCATGTCCATGATCGGCGCCTCGCTGCTTTGGGTGGGCTGGTTCGGATTCAATGCCGGATCGAACCTCGAAGCCAATGGCGGCGCTGCGCTCGCCATGACCAACTCCTTCGTCGCGACTGCGGCGGCGGCACTGTCCTGGATGTTTGCGGAGTGGATCATCAAGGGCCATCCCTCGATGCTCGGCGCAATCTCGGGCGCGGTGGCGGGACTTGTGGCGGTCACGCCCGCGGCCGGCTACTCCGGTCCGATGGGAGCGATCGTGCTCGGTCTAGTGGTCGGCGTGGTCTGCCTGTTCATGGTCACCGTGGTCAAGAACGCACTCGGATACGACGACTCGCTCGACGTGTTCGGCGTCCACTGCATCGGCGGAATCGTCGGCGCGCTCGGCACCGGCATCCTGGTAAATCCGGCGCTCGGCGGCTCCGGCATCATGGACTACACCACCGGCAAGATCGCCGATTACGACTTCACCGCGCAGATGATCTCGCAAACCTGGGGCGTCTGCACGACGCTGGTGTGGTCGGGCGTCGGTTCGGCGATCCTCTACAAGGTCGTCGATGTCATCGTCGGCCTGCGTGCCAATGTCGAGACCGAACGCGAAGGCCTCGACATCACCGAGCACACCGAGCGCGCCTACAATATGTGAGTTCTCCCGGGGCGCGATCTCAGGAGATCGCGCCCAGAACTACGGTTTGGGCACATACCCGGCAATGCCCCGACCGTTGAGGGGCTCCAGCGCAAGTTGGAGCCCCTTTCTTTTGAACTAACGGGGGATCTGGATAACCGCCCCGGTCGTCGATGGTTAATCGCGTCTTAACCTCGCCGTATCTATGGTGGTTTGATCCGCTTCCGGCCGGTCTCGAAGATCGGCCGCCCCTAGAGTGCTGGCGCTTTAAAGTATGGCAATGACCGCTTCATCCCGGGCGCCGCAGGGCGCCGGAAGTCCGGAAAGCGAACGCTCGCCCTTCGCGCGGCTGACCGAATTACTGGCCCCCTATCAGCCAGGTAAGCCATTGATTGCGCTGTCATTAGGCGAACCCCAGCACCCGGTTCCCGCGTTCGTCGGCCCGGTCCTGGCAAAGCACATCGCCGATTTCGGCCGCTATCCCATCGCCAAGGGCACCGAGCCGTTCCGGCGGGCCGCCGCCAACTGGCTGTCCACCCGGTTCGAGCTGCCGCGGGGGATCGACCCCGAGACCGAGCTTCTGGTGCTGAACGGGAGCCGCGAGGGGCTGTTCTTCGCCGCCCTGACCGCCGCCCGCTATGTCGGCGAGCGCAAGGGCAAGCCTGCAATCCTGATGCCCAATCCGTTTTATCCGGCCTATGGCGCCGGGGCGCGCGCGGCGGCCTGCGAGCAGATCTATCTGCCGACCACGCTCGCCAACGGATTCCTGCCCGACCTCGATGCGCTCGACGATGCCACGCTGGCGCGAACGGTCGCGATCTACATCGCCTCGCCGGCGAATCCGCAAGGCGCGGTAGCCTCGAAGGAATATTTCGGCCGCCTGAAGCAATTGGCCGACCGTTTCGGCTTCATGGTTCTGAGCGACGAATGCTATTCCGAGATCTATACGAAAGAAGCGCCCGGCAGCATGCTGGAATGCGCCGGTCCCGATTTTTCCAATGTGGTTGCGTTTCAGTCGCTGTCGAAGCGCTCGAACCTGCCGGGCATGCGTGTTGGCTTCGCCGCCGGCGACAGGAAATTTCTCGGCATGTTTCACGAGCTGCGCAACGTCGCCGCGCCCCAGGTGCCGGTGCCGCTGCAGCATGTCGCGATCGCGGCCTATAGCGACGAGGCGCATGTCGAGGAGAACAGACGGCTTTACCGCATCAAATTCGATCTCGCCGATCAGATCCTCGGCAACCGCTATGGCTATCACCGGCCGGCTGGCGGCTTCTGCGTTTGGCTCGACGTGTCGGCGCGCGGCGGCGATGAAGCGGCGACGATAAAACTCTACAAGGACGGCGGCGTGCGCGTCGTGCCCGGGAGCTACCTGGCGCGGCAGCAACCCGACGGCAGCAATCCCGGCGCCGGCTACATTCGTCTGGCGCTGGTGCAGGACAGTGAAACAACAGCCGAGGCTTTGCACCGGCTGGTCGAAATTCTGGATTAGTCGCAGGGCCCCATGAGCATGCCAGCGATCGAACGTGTCATTCCCCTGGTCGGCCAATTGCCGGCGTCGATCCGTGAGGCACTGGCGCGGCGGCTGCGCGAACTCGCGGGCTTGAGCCTGATCGCGATGTCCGGCGTGGCGGCGGCGGCGCTGATGACGTGGTCGGTGCAGGATCCGAGCTTCAGTCACGCGACGGCGCGCGCAATCCGTAACATCGTCGGCTATCCCGGCGCGATCGGCGCCGATCTCCTGATGCAGATTCTCGGCCTCGGCGCGATCATGCTGATTCTGCCGGTGGCGGTGTGGGGCTGGCGCATGCTGACCCACCGCACCTTCGACCGCGAAGCGCTGCGAATCGGCTGCTGGATACTGTGCACGGTGACGGCGGCGGGCTTTGCCAGCTGCTGGCCGCATGGCGGCGCATGGCCGCTGCCGACCGGGCTCGGCGGCGTGGTCGGCGACGCGCTGGTGCGTGCACCGGCCGTCGCGTTCGGCCCCCCCGGTTTCTTCTATCGCCTGGTCCTTGGATTGATCCTGTTCGCCGTCATGGCCGCGACGTTCCTGATCGCCGCCGGCCTGGGGTCGCGCCCTCAGGACGATGAATTGACGGCGATCGAGGATGACGACGCCGTCTTCGTCGAAGAAGATGACCGCAGTTCGGTCTCGCTCGGATGGGCGTTTCACGCCGCGATGAGCGCGAAGGCGCGGTTGTCGCGGCTGCTGGTTCTGGCCTATCGCTGGCTGGTCGCCAGTGCGCCGCCGCCACGGGCATCCTCGTTCGAGCGCCAGGAGCCCAATCTCGGCGACCGCGTGGCTCCGGCGCTGGCACCACAGGCCGAGGAAGATTTCGAGGACGAAGACGACGACGAGGAAGTTCCGGCCGCACGCGCCCCGCGCAAGAAGGCTGCGCCGCGCGCCCCCGCACGCAAGTCATCGGACAAATTCGAACTGCCCTCGGTGTCGGTGCTGACCGCCCCCAAGGCTTCGGACCGCCAGCCGCTCAACAAGTCGGAACTGGATTCCAACTCGCGCGCGCTGGAAGGCGTGCTCGGCGATTTCGGCGTCCGCGGCGAAATCGTCAAGGCCCATCCCGGGCCGGTGGTGACGTTGTATGAGCTCGAGCCCGCGCCCGGCATCAAATCGTCGCGCGTCATTGGGCTCGCCGATGACATCGCGCGTTCGATGAGCGCGCTGTCGGCGCGCGTCGCGGTCGTTCCCGGCCGCAACGCCATCGGCATCGAGTTGCCGAACGCGCATCGCGAAAAAGTCTATCTGCGGGAACTGCTTTCGGTAAAGGACGGCAACGAGTCGGTTGCCAAGCTTCCGCTCTGTCTCGGCAAGAACATCGGCGGCGAATCCATCATCGTCGATCTCGCGCGGATGCCGCATCTGTTGATCGCCGGCACCACCGGCTCGGGCAAATCGGTCGCCATCAACACCATGATCCTCAGCCTGGTCTACCGGCTGCGTCCCGATCAGTGCCGTCTGATCATGGTCGATCCGAAAATGCTCGAACTGTCGGTCTACGACGGCATTCCGCATCTGCTGACGCCGGTCGTGACCGATCCGAAAAAGGCCGTGGTCGCGCTGAAGTGGGCGGTGCGCGAGATGGAAGAGCGCTACAAGAAAATGTCCAAGCTCGGCGTGCGCAACATCGACGGCTACAATCAGCGGCTCTTGGAAGCGAAAAACAAGGGCGAGGAGCTGACGCGCACGGTGCATACCGGCTTCGACAAGGAAACCGGCAAGGCGGTCTATGAGGACGAGAAACTCGATCTCGATCCGCTGCCCTACATCGTCATCATCGTCGACGAAATGGCCGACCTGATGATGGTCGCGGGCAAGGATATCGAGGGCGCGGTGCAGCGGCTGGCGCAGATGGCGCGCGCCGCCGGGCTGCATGTGATCCTCGCCACCCAGCGGCCGTCGGTCGACGTCATCACCGGCACCATCAAGGCGAACTTCCCGACCCGCATCTCGTTTCAGGTCACCTCGAAAATCGACAGCCGCACCATTTTGGGCGAGATGGGCGCCGAGCAGCTGCTCGGACAGGGCGACATGCTCTATATGGCCGGCGGCGGACGCATCAGCCGCGTGCACGGGCCCTTCGTCTCGGACGAAGAGGTCGAGAAGGTCGTGCGCCATCTCAAGACGCAGGGCCAGCCGGAATACCTCGAAGCGGTCACCGCGGAAGAGCCGACCGATGAAGACGGCGCGGTGTTCGATGCCACCGGCATGGGCGGCGATGGCGGCGGCGACCTGTTCTCGCAGGCGGTGGCGATCGTCAAGCGCGACCGCAAGGCTTCCACCAGCTACATTCAGCGCCGGCTGCAGATCGGATATAACCGCGCCGCGTCGCTGATGGAGCGAATGGAACTCGAGGGCATCGTCGGACAGGCCAATCATGCCGGAAAGCGCGAAATTCTGGTCGAAGAAGAAGAAAGCGGCTTTTGAGAGTATCGTCGGTCAGACAGCGCTGACGGAATTGGCGTCACATTTTCATGGAAAAACGATACCTGCTTTTACCGAACCACGATAAAATGCCCAAAAGCCCGGACAGGACGACGCGTTGAATATAAATCCGAAACTTCGAATGCTCGAACAATTCGCCCGTCCCGGCTTGCGCGCTGCCTTGGCGTTGCTGGTCGCGGCCTCCGTATCAGGCATGGTGGTGCCCTGCACCGCGCAGACGGTGCCGATTCCAAAGCCTGCGCCAAAAGCCCGCGACGTGCAGATGAGTGCCTCGGATGCGCAGAGGGGTCCGATGACGACCGGGACCACCTCGACGGTGCCGCCCAACCCGGTGATTCCCGATCCGCGCCGCAATCTGCCTGCCAATATATTTGCGACCTTCGATGCGAATCAAAAGGCGCAAGCCGCCAGGGTGAGTTCTTATCTGTCGTCGCTGCAGACCCTGGTCGGGAATTTCGTCCAGGTCGGACCTGACGGAAGCAAGACCCAGGGTGATTTTTATATCCAAAAGCCCGGCAAGGTCCGGTTCGAATATGACGCCCCGAGCCCGATCGACATCATCGCCGACGGATCGTCGGTAGCGGTGCGCGACCGCAAGCTTGCGACCCAGGACATCTATCCGCTGTCGCAGACGCCGCTGCGCTATCTGCTGTCGGACCGCATCGATCTCCTGAAGGACACCAATGTCGTCGCCGTAACGGCGGATAACATGTTCATCAGCGTCACGATCGAGGAAAAGCATGCGCTGATCGGCACCAGCCGGCTGATGTTGATGGTCGGCGCCAAGGACGGCCAGCTCAAGCAGTGGACGGTGACCGATCCGCAGGGCTATGACACCACGGTGGCCGTCTACAATCTGGATACCACCAAGAAAGTCGATCCCAGCCTGTTCAAGATCGATTTCACCAATTATCCGACCTCGCCGGGCTAGCCCCTCGCCTCACCCTGAGGCGCGCGCGCTGGATGGCCGCACAATCAACTCATCCATCGTCACGCGGCCAAGCGGCCCCGCTCGGGATGAGGCGTGTCTTTCTGCGCCTGTCCTGATAGATCCTGCCCATGCGCTTCTCCCTGACAACCTGGAACATCAATTCGGTGCGCCTGCGCATCGATCTCGTCGCCAAATTCCTCAAGGCGGTGAGGCCGGATGTGCTGTGCCTGCAGGAAACCAAATGCGTCGATGACGCCTTTCCGCTGAAGCGTTTTCGGCGCCTCGGCTATGAGCACGTCGCGCTGAACGGGCAGAAGGGCTATCATGGCGTCGCGGTGGTCTCGAAACTGCCGTTCGAGACCACGGATATCCGCACCTTTTGCGACAAGATCGATTCGCGGCACATCTCGGTTGCGTTCGGCGAGAAGGCGCAGCTGTCAAAACCGCTGGTGCTGCACAATTTCTATGTTCCGGCCGGCGGCGACATTCCGGATCCCGCGCTCAATCCGAAATTCGAGCACAAACTTCGATTTCTCGACGAGATGAAAGCGTGCGAGCCGTTGCATCCGCGCGGCAACGACAGGCATGTCCTGGTCGGCGATCTCAATGTGGCGCCGCATGAGAACGACGTGTGGTCGCACAAGCAATTATTGAAAGTCGTGTCGCACACCCCGATCGAATGCGAGAAGCTTTTGGCCGCGCAGGCTCACGGCGAATGGATCGACGTTGCGCGCGAGCGCATCCCCTTGTCGGAAAAAGTCTATACGTGGTGGAGCTACCGCGCCGCCGACTGGACGCTGGCCGATCGCGGCCGAAGGCTCGATCACATCTGGGTATCGCGCGCGCTCAAGGAATGCGTCAGCGATTTCCGGATCACGCGGGACGCGCGCGGCTGGGAGCGGCCGTCCGACCACGTTCCGGTCACGGTGACGCTGGAAGTGTGAATTGTCTTATTCCGTCATTCCGGGGCGCTCGCGAAGCGAGCGAACCTGGAACCCGGAGGTTAACCGCGCAAGATTCCGGGTTCGCGCTGACGCGCGCCCCGGAATGACGATTCCTAACTTAGAGCAAGATGATTTTAAGTCGAATCGGTGCCCTACACCTCTCCCCAGCGGGGAGAGGTCGATTTGCGCAGCAAATCGGGTGAGGGGGTGCGGCACCGACGATAGACCGTAACCCCTCACCCGGCGCTACGCGCCGACCTCTCCCTATGGGAGAGGTAAAGATTCCGCTACAGCTCAATCTAACTTCATCTCATCACGCTTTAGCGCTCAGACACTCAGCTTCGCGCCCGCCATCAGGATATCGCTGGCGATCTGGCTGGTTCGGTTGGCGAATTCGTCGCGCAGCCGGCGCGCCGCGGCGGGGTCGCTTTCCAGCACGCGCTGAAACAGGCTGCGTGCGACCCGGATCACCGAGGAATGCTCCAGCGCGAGCGCGGTGGACGGCCGCTGCATCGGGACGATCAGCGCCAGTTCGCCGATCAACGCGCCCGGGCCTGCTACCATTTCGGCGCCGCCGCCATCCTCGATCCGGAACGCGCCGCGCTGAACGATAAATCCGGCATCGGCATCGTCGCCGGCATTGAACAGCGGATCGCCGCGCGCGACATCGCGCTGCTCGGAGCCGATCGCCAGCATGCGCAGAGCGGTCGTTCCCAACAGGCGTAGTGTCGGGACGCGCTCGAGCAGGGCAACATCATCTTCGATCGACATGCAGGACCGGTGATCGCGACGCGCTGGTTAGGCCAATCAATACGAATCGTTGCCCGAATTGTATCACGGCACCAGTTTGTAGCCACCCGCTTCCGTCACCAGTATCTCGGGATTGGCCGCATCCTTCTCGATCTTCTGGCGCAGCCGGTAAATATGGGTTTCCAGGGTGTGGGTGGTGACGCCCGAATTATAGCCCCAGACCTCCTGCAGCAGCGTCTCGCGCGACACCGGCAGCTGGCCGGCCCGATAAAGAAATCGCAGGATCGCGGTTTCCTTTTCGGTCAGCCGCACTTTCCGGGCGTTGGCGCCGGTCAGCATCTTGGAGCCGGGCCGGAAACTATAGGGACCGACCGAAAACACCGCGTCTTCGCTGGCTTCGTGCTGGCGCAACTGCGCCCGGATCCGGGCCAGCAGCACCGCGAAGCGGAACGGTTTTGCCACGTAGTCATTGGCGCCGGATTCCAGCCCCAGGATGGTGTCCGAATCGGTATCGTGCCCGGTCAGCATGATAATGGGAGCCTTGAAGCCGCCCTTGCGCAGGCTGCGCACGACTTCGCGGCCGTCGGTGTCCGGCAAGCCCACGTCCATCAGCACCAGATCGGGAGCATTCGTCTTCGCCGCGCTGGCGCCCTTCGCGCCGGTATCGACGGCTGAGGCTTCGAACTCGTCGTGCAGCGACAATTGCTCCACCAGCGTATCGCGCAGATCGGTATCGTCATCCACGATCAGGATCTTGCGGGCATTGGCCATCGGTACAATCCTCTTGGGGCGCGCGCGGCGGGTGCAAGCTGAAGCGCCTTCAGCCGAGTCTTGGTTGGTAAATTCAGCATTCGTCAGGTCTTGTTCATGTTGAGGTAGGGAACTGTTCCAGATTCACAAGCCGAAACGCAGTCTACTCCGGAATTCGCGGTCATTTGGATGAATGTCCTGTAATGGACGTGAAATAGAACGTTTACAGTCAATGGGGCGATCGGGGGCGTGCGTCTGGCATGGGAAGTTATGATATTTCAAACGCTTACCGGACAAATCAGCGGGATCGGCCGCTGTCGGCGATATCGATTCGCGCGGCCGCCGGCGACCCGTGCCGGGGCTGGCTGACCGCGGGCGGACAGACCGTGCCGGTCGCGCTCGGGCGCGGCGGCATCCGGGCCAACAAGCGCGAGGGCGATGGCGGGACGCCCAAGGGCATATTCCGGCCGCGGCAATTGTGGTGGCGCGCTGACCGGCATCCGAGACCGCCGACGTTTCTCCCGGTTCGCGCCATCGGACCCGAGGACGCCTGGTGCGAAGACCCCTCAAGCCGGCATTACAACCAGCCGATCCGGCGCGATCGGACGCGGGGCGGCGACCGGCTCCGGCGCGACGACCACCTCTACGATTTCATCGTCGAGATCGATCACAACAGCGCGCCGCGCATCGCCGGCCGCGGCAGCGCGGTGTTCCTGCATTTGGCGCGGGAGAATTTCGGACCGACCGCCGGCTGCGTGTCGATGACGCAATCGGCGATGCTGCGGCTGCTGGCGCGGCTGGGGCCCGAGACCAAGATCGTGATTGGGTAGCGATCGTGTCCCGGACGCGGTGCAGCGTCCTTCACGCTGCTCCGCAGAGCCGGGACCCAGTGAATAAGATGGACCCCGGATCTGCAACGCACCGCTTCGCGCTGCGCAGCGTCCGGGGTACGCATCCTCGCTTCTACCGGTGCCCGAAGATCGCCGAGCCGACGCGCACATGGGTGGCGCCGAACGCGATCGCGATGGCGAAGTCGGCGCTCATGCCCATCGACAGATTGGCAAGGCCGTTGCGCGCGGCGATCTTCGCGGTCAGCGCGAAATGCGGCGCCGGCGCATCGTTGAGCGGCGGAATGCACATCAGGCCGGAAATTTCCAAGCCATATTTCTCGCGGCAAGCAGCAATAAAGCCGTCGGCGTCGCCAGGTGCGACGCCGGCCTTCTGCGGCTCCTCGCCGGTATTGAGCTGGACGAACAATTGCGGCTTACGTTTTTGAGAACCAATTTCCTTGGCTAACGCTTCGCAAATACTCGGACGGTCGACGGAATGGATCGCCTCGAACAGCGCCACGGCTTCCCTCGCCTTGTTGGATTGCAACGGCCCGATCAGATGCAACGCGATGCCCGGGCAGGCCGATATTAACCCTGGCCATTTTGCCTTGGCTTCCTGCACGCGATTTTCGCCGAAGAGGCGCTGGCCGGCGTCGATCACCGGCAGGATTGCATCGGCGCCGAACGTCTTCGACACCGCGATCAAACTCACCGAGGTACGATCACGGCGCGCTTCCTTGCACGCGCGCGCGATGTCTTGCTCGACCGTGGCAAGCCCGCTTGGTAAATGCGCGGTTATCGACGAGGGGTTTTCGGGCGCCATGTCATCCGTCGGTCGTAAATTTACGGGATTTGTTCGAACTTTATCTAGTTCGGGAAAGGCTTCTTGAACCATTCCCTCTACCTTGCATGTGGGGTCGGGGGTTAAGAATGTCACGCGTTAGTTACAACCGCAAAAGAGTCAAACTCAAGCAGCTTCTCGGAATCCGCGCGCGGCTCGCATTGCTGGCGCTGATCCTGGTGGCGCCGTTGATGCTGGAACGCGCCCGCTCGCTCGAGGACACCCGCGCCAAGCAGGTCGCGCACGCCTCGGCGGAATTCTCGACCCTGGCGCAGCACACCGCCGACGCCCAGCGCGAAGTGGTCTCGTCGGTGGAAACGGTCTTGAAGTCGGCGGCCTATATCCGCGCCTCGGCCGGGGGCGTCAGTCGCAGTTGCGACATCCTGCGCGCCAGCCTGCCGCTCAACCTGCCGTGGATTCGCAGCCTGATGATCATCGGCAAGGATGGACGCGTGCAATGCTCGACACGCAACGCGCTGGTCGGTGTCGATATGAGCGACCGGCTTTCTCTGCAGCAGGCGCGCAAGGCCGGTAATTTCGTTTTCAGCGATTTTCTGCTCGCCAAATCCGACAATCAGCCGATCGTCATGGCGGCCTATCCGGTATCCGCCATCAATGCGGAAGTGGACTCCGTCATCGCCGCCGGCGTCAATCTCGACTGGATGTCGAAGATCATGAGCAATCTCGGCGGCCGGCCCGGCATTTCGGCCGTCTTGGTCGACAGTACAGGTACCGTGCTGGCGGCGCCGCCGGATCAGGCCAGCATGATCGGGCGGGCGCTGGATACCGTGCCGCTGCTGTCCGCCATCGCCGACAAGGCGATCGGCTCGGAGCAGGCGGAAGGATCGCTCTCGTTCATCGCCGCGGACGGATCGAAACGCGCGGTCCGCTTTGCGCGCATTGACGGCACGGAATCGCGCCTGATCGTCAGCATCGACGAGGCCAAGGTGTCGGCCGCGATCAACCGCGAGATCCGCACCGCCTATCTGCAACTGCTGTTCGTCTCGCTGTTCGTGCTGCTTGGGGCATTGGTCGCCGCGGAGAAGCTGATCATCCAGCCGATCGAGATGATGGCCGCGATGGCGAAGCGGTTTGGCCAGGGCGACTGGGCGGTGCGCGCGACGCGCAGCCGGCTGCCGGCCGAATTCATTCCGCTGGCCCGCGCGTTCGACGCGATGGCGGCGCAGCTTGGCCAGCGCGAACGCGAACTGGTCGCCACCAATGACCGCCTGACCGTGATGGCGTCGATCGACATGCTGTCGGGCCTCGCCAACCGGCGCGGGTTTCAGAGCCGGCTCGATTTCGAATGGATGAAGGCCCTGCAATACGACAGCGAGCTGTCGATCCTGATGATCGACGTCGATCATTTCAAGCTGTTCAACGACACCTACGGCCATCCCGAGGGCGACGTCTGCCTCTCCAGGCTCGGCGAAACGCTGGCCGGAATTGCCGCCGAGACCATAGGCTTTGCCGGGCGTTATGGCGGCGAGGAATTCTGCCTGCTGCTGCCGAACACCGATTCGAGCCGCGCGCTCGAGATCGGTGAAATGGTACGCGCGGAGGTGCAAAACCTCGCGATGCCACACTGCACCTCGACCTATCAGACCGTCACCGTCAGCGTCGGGGTCGCCAGCACCAGGCCGAGCGACTCGCAACGGCCGGGCGACCTGATCGAGGCCGCCGACGCCGCGCTCTATGCCGCCAAGCATCGCGGCCGCAACGCCGTGGTCGAACACGGCTTCGTGCGGGTCACGGATAGCGGCGCGATCCAGCTGGCGAGCTGAGGCTTTGCCGCCGACCTTTTGAGGCGTCGGGCCGTTGACCCCAAAGCCGCTTTTGTGGCCTAGTCCGCCGTTCCAAAGACGGCCCTAATCCACAAAAAGCCCCGCGATTCCATGACCTCCGAACGCTACAACGCCCGTGAATCCGAGCCGCGCTGGCAACGCCAGTGGGACCGGAAGGGGATCTTCGCCTCCAAAAACGACGATCCGCGGCCGAAATATTACGTGCTCGAGATGTTCCCCTATCCGTCCGGGCGCATTCATATCGGCCATGTCCGCAACTACACGCTGGGCGACGTGATCGCGCGCTACATGCGGGCCAAGGGTTTCAACGTGCTGCACCCGATGGGCTGGGATGCGTTCGGGCTGCCGGCGGAAAATGCCGCGATCGAGCGCAAGGTGGCGCCGAAGGCCTGGACCTACGACAATATCGCGGCGATGAAGAAGCAGCTGCGGTCGATCGGGCTGTCGCTGGACTGGACGCGTGAGTTCGCGACCTGCGACCCCTCTTATTACAAGCATCAGCAGAAGCTGTTTCTGGATTTCCTCCGCGCCGGCCTGGCCGAGCGCGAGAAGCGCAAGATCAACTGGGATCCGGTCGACATGACCGTGCTCGCCAACGAGCAGGTGATCGACGGCCGCGGCTGGCGTTCCGGCGCTATTGTCGAGCAGCGCGAGATGAACCAGTGGGTCTTCAAGATCACCAAATATGCGCAGGAACTGTTGGATGCGCTCGACACGCTGGATCGCTGGCCCGACAAGGTGCGGCTGATGCAGCGCAACTGGATCGGCCGCTCCGAAGGCTTGCTGATCCGCTTCGCGCTCGACCCCAAAACCTTGCCTGAAGGTTCGACGCCCGATGGCGGGAGTGAATTGAAGATCTTCACCACCCGGCCCGACACGCTGTTCGGTGCCAAGTTCATGGCGATCGCGCCGGATCATCCGCTGGCGCAGGCCGCGGCCGCAAAGAATCCGAAGCTCGCGGAATTCATCGCCGAGGCGAAGCGTCACGGCACCGCGCAGGAAATCATCGATACCGCCGAGAAGCAGGGATTCGATACCGGCATCAAGGCGATCCATCCGTTCGACCCCAACTGGAAGCTGCCGGTCTATGTCGCCAATTTCGTGCTGATGGAATACGGCACCGGCGCGATCTTCGGCTGCCCCGCGCACGACCAGCGCGATCTCGACTTCGTCAACAAATACGGGCTCGGCAATACGCCGGTGGTTTGCCCGCCCGGCGTCGATCCGAAGTCGTTCGTCATCACCGACATCGCTTACGACGGCGACGGCCGCATGATCAATTCGCGCTTCCTCGACGGCATGAGCATCGAGCAGGCCAAGGAAGAGGTCGCAAAGCGGCTAGAGGGTGAAGTCCGCGGAAACCTGCCCCTCGCCGAACGGCAGGTAAATTTCCGCCTGCGCGACTGGGGTATCTCGCGGCAGCGCTATTGGGGCTGCCCGATCCCGATAATCCACTGCCCGACCTGCGGCGTCGTGCCGGTGCCCGACCAGGATCTGCCGGTGGTGCTGCCCGAGGATGTCACCTTCGACAAGCCCGGCAACGCGCTCGACCATCATCCGACCTGGAAGCACGTCGCCTGCCCGCAATGCGGCGCAGAGGCTACCCGCGAAACCGACACCATGGACACCTTCGTGGATTTGTCGTGGTACTTCGCGCGCTTCACCGATCCGTGGAACGAAAACGCCCCGACCACGCGCGCCGTGGTGGACCGGCTGATGCCGGTCGACCAATATATCGGCGGCGTCGAGCACGCGATCCTGCATCTGTTGTACGCACGGTTCTTCACCCGCGCCATGAAGGCCACTGGCCACATCGCCTTCGACGAACCGTTTGCCGGCCAATACACCCAAGGCATGGTGGTCCACGAGACCTACAGAAAGACCGACGGCACTTACGCCACGCCAGCCGAGGTCAGGATCGAGAGCGGCGCCAACGGCCGCCGCGCCAGCCTGCTGGATACCGGCGAAGAAGTCGGCATCGGTCCGATCGAGAAGATGTCGAAGTCGAAGCGCAACACCGTCGATCCCGACGACATCATCACGACCTACGGCGCGGACGTCGCGCGCTGGTTCATGCTGTCGGATTCGCCTCCCGATCGCGATGTGATCTGGAGCGACGAGCGGGTGCAGGGCGCGTCGCGCTTCGTGCAGCGGCTGTGGCGGCTGGTCAACGAATTGGCCGAAATCGCCAAAGCTGCGCCGGCGTCGCGGCCGGCAGGGTTCGGCGCCGAAGCGTTGGCGCTGCGCAAGGCGGCCCATGGTGCGCTGGACAAGGTCTCGACCGGCATCGAAAAACTGCATTTCAATGTCTGCCTCGCCCATATCCGCGAATTCTCGAACGCGCTGGCCGAGACGCTGACGCGCGACGGGAAACCGTCGCCGGATCTATCCTGGGCGGTTGCCGAGGCCGCGGTCATCCTTGTTCAACTGTTCGCGCCCATGATGCCGCATCTGGCTGAGGAGTCCTGGCAGGTGCTGGGGCAGCCCGGCCTGGTTTCGGAGGCCGGTTGGCCCAAAATCGAACGCGATTTGCTGGTTGAAGACACCGTGATGCTGGTGGTTCAGGTCAACGGCAAGAAACGGGGTGAGGTCACGGTGGCCCGCAATGCCCAAAATCCGGAAATTGAGGCTGCCGTTCTGGCCCTCGATGCGGTAAAACAGGCCTTGGGCGGTAAAGCTGTCCGCAAGGTGATTATTGTTCCCATGAGGATCGTGAATGTCGTTGGCTAGGACCCGTTTCGCCGCTCGGCTTCTGGCCGTGGCCGCCCTGGCGGCGCTGACTGCCGGCTGCTTTCAGCCGATGTATGCCGAACATACCGACGGCACGCCCGCCCTGCGCGAAAAGCTGATGGGCGTGGAATTGCCTCCCGTGGACAAGCCCAATGCGTCGCGCGACGCCCGGCTCGGGGTGGAAATCCGCAATGCGCTGGCGTTCAAGCTCTACGGCAACGCCACCGGCATGCCGCCCACCCATCGGCTGGTGCTGCGGTTCTCCACCAGCCGTTCGTCGCTGATGGTCGATACCACTACCGGGCTGCCGACCGACGAAAACTATGGCATCGATGCGCAGTACAATCTGATCGAAATCGCCAGCAACAAATCGGTGATGACCGGCACCACGTTCTCGCGCGTCTCCTACGAGATCCCCGGCAGTTACCAGCGTTTCGCCCGCGCCCGCGCCTTCCGCGACGCCGAAGACCGCGCGTGTCAGGAAATCGCAACGAACATCCAGACCCGGCTGGCGTCGTTCTTCTACGCCGGCAGCTGATTTTGGTCGCGCTTCGCGGAAAAGACATCGACACATTTCTCGCCCGGCCCGACGCCGGCCGTCCCATCATCCTGCTCTACGGTCCCGATGCCGGCCTGGTGCGCGAACGCGCCGAGGCGCTGCTGGCGTCGGCGGTCGACGACCCCAACGATCCGTTTTCGCTGGTAAGGCTCGACGGCGACGAGCTGTCAGCCGATCCGTCGCGGCTTGTCGATGAAGCCATGACGGTGCCGCTGTTCGGCGGCCGCCGCGCGATCCGCGTCCGCGCCGGCTCGCGCAGTTTTGCCAGCGGCGTCGATACGCTGGCCGATTCGCCGCTGAAGGATTGCCGGGTCGTGATCGAGGCCGGCGAGCTGCGGCCGGAATCGCCGCTGCGCAAGGCCTGCGAGCGCGCCAAGACCGCGGTCGCGATCGGCTGCTATCCCGACGACGCCGGCCAGCTCGGCCGGTTGATCGACACCGAATTGAAGGTTTCGAACCTGCGCATCGCGGCGGATGCCCGCGCCACGCTGATGGCGCTGCTCGGCGGCGACCGCCAGGCCTCGCGCAATGAATTGAAAAAACTCGCGCTGTATGCGCATGGCCAAAATGAAGTCTCGCTCGATGACGTGATGGCGGTGGTTGCCGACGCTTCCGAGCTGAAGATCGATCCGATCGTCGATGGCGCCTTTGCAGGAAAGCCCGAGCTGGTCGAAACCGAATTTGCCAAGGCCATGATCGCCGGCACCTATCCCGGCATGATCATTTCCGCCGCTCAGCGCCAGGCGGCGTGGTTGCACAAATCGGCGCTCGCAGTCGCCGAAGGCACCTCTGTATCGACCTTGCTAGACAGCGGATTTCCGCGCCTGCATTTTTCGCGGAAACCAAATGTCGAAACCGCGCTGCGCAATTTCAGCGCGGCGCGCCTGCTGGCGATCATCGAGCAACTCGCAACCGCAGCGCTGGAGATGCGCAAACAGGCGCCGCTGGCGGCCGCGATCGCGCAGCGCACCCTGCTGTCGATCGCCGCCAATGCAAAGCGGCGGGGATGAGCATTTTCCAGAGCATATCCCATCGAGCCGGCGTTAACTTCGGCATCCGCATGGGCCATTGCATTTGCACGAAGTGATATTTTCGACGGATTTGCCGGGGGTATGACGAAATGGCCGTTGGCTTGGTGAGTGTTGCTCCCATCTATCTAAACGGCCTTTTGGCTTTGCTCTGCGTCTTCATTCTGCCGGGTCTGATCTTCGTCAGGGCATTCGACATCCCGAATTTTCCCCAGCGGATGCTGGTCATCATCATCACCAGCCTCGCAACCAATTATTTCCTCGTCGTGCTGATCGCCACGCTTCATCTCAACCCGCTGGAGACCTATCGAGATGTGGTCCTTGTGCTGGCCACGGCCTTCGCAAGCCTGACCATCATGGACTTTCTCGGCCGAAAGACAGCCCCCTGGATGCGGCACGACAGTGCCGTTGTCCTGAAATCGGATTTCAGATGGCTGGCGCTAAGCCTTGCGCTCGTCTGCCTCGCCTATTTCAATATATGGAAAAGGGGCGTGCCCAACATCTTTCTGGAAGGCGACGTTTCGATCAGCTGGAATACCTGGGCGTCGATTTGGTCTCATGGCCTGTTCCCAACCGGCTCCTATGGATATCCGCAGCTGATTCCGACCCTTTGGGCGGTGAGCTATATTTTTACCGGCTCGGTCGAGCACTACTTCGCTTATTACATTTACATCGTCCTGATCATCGTTCCCCTGGTTTTGACTTCGGCCTACCTGGGTCGCGCAGGCTGGTTGGCGGCGCTTCTGCCGCTCGTGACCTTCGTTTGGTTCGTCGCCGAGATTCAGGATCCGTGGCTTCGGGCCACCCTGCCCGCGGGCTTCCCGGACTGGACCGCCGCCGTGTGCGGATTTTGCGGCCTGGTGTTGTTCATCAACAATGATCCCGGCCAGCAGTTCGACAGGGAAAAAATAACCACCGCGCTGGCCAGCCTGTGTTTGATCCTGCTGGCCGCCGCGACAAAGCCGATCTACGGACTGTTCGCTCTCGCGGTCTTGCTCAGGCTCTGCCTGGACGCAGCCGCGCTTCTCAGCGGCAAAGAGCGGCGGAGGTTTCTGGCCGCCGCCATCGGACTGTTCGCGGCATTTGCCGCCGCTTACCTGATCATGTACTGGCACTTGACCGTGAGATCCTTGCCTGGCGATCCCGTTTCCGACCTCGGTGAAAGGCTCAGGCGCAGCGTGCGGCTGTTCAACGGCAATTTCACGCTGCCGTTTCGAATCCTGGCGTGCGTCGGCATCGCGCTTAGTCCGTTTTTGCCGCGTATCCGCTGGTTGACGTTGCCGCTTCTGCTCGGAACATGTCTGTGGGCAGCCACGGCCAGCTACGATATGCGCAACTTGTTTGGCGTGTTGTTGATTGGCGCCTTCATTCCGCTGTTCGCGGCATCGCGAAAGATGGACATCAGCCCTGCCGAAAATGCGGGATCGGGATGGAGGGTGCCGGATGCCGCGGTGGCCGCGATGCTGGCGGTGTTCGCGGTCGGATCAACCTTCACACTTGCGCTGGACGACACCCACTTCAACGCGCGCTTCAACAGCGAGCAATTCCGCATCGGCGCAGGCGCCAACTTCAACACCAGGGTCGACCAGCTTCTTGGCCGCGGCTGCGTCCTGTTGACGGGCGCGGATTACATTTACACCATCTCGACGTTTGCAAAATACCTGCCGCAGCTGGAGTACTTCCACGCCAGCCTGCCGCTGCCCGAACCAGTTACGAAAAAATTCGACGAGCAGCACGGCTGCACGGGGATCATGTATCCCCCGGCTCTCAGCTTGGCATCGGTCGTCGATTATGTGAAAGCCAAATCCGAGGAACGCCAGTATGTCACCGCAGCTGAATCCCGGGGATGGGTGCTGTTGACATCGCCTCCCTAGCTTTTATGCGCTCGCCAGACCATGGCCTGCTGTGTCAGCACAAGCGGCCACAGTGTCTGGGAACGCAGCGGTGTTCCGAGGCCCTCTCCAGCCCGTGATATCTCTTCCGGGAGTAGCGGTCGCTCGTCGGGAAATTGCCACACGCCGATTTGCTCCGCCGCCGAGCGTGTCATGCGATAAAGCCACGTCGGGGTGGGAGCGGTAATGATCACGACGCCGCCGTCTTTTACACACGAGAAGTGACGCCGGGCGACATCTCTCGTTCCCTGCGGCGTGAAGTGTTCGATCAGGCCAACCGAGAATACGACGTCCGCCAGGGCAAGCGACGGGGTATCGGTCAGCAGGTTGACGCGATGCGCGGTCGTGCTGACGGCGGGAACCTGGCGCCCCTGCCGTTCGAACAGTTGAAGGCTTTTTTCGTTCAGGTCCGCGACCTCGTAGCGGGAGATCGGCAGGGAGTCGACCAGAGTCCTGAAGAAGCAGCTGTTGCCCCCGCCGAACTCGATCACAGAGATCTGCGACGGCGGGGACGCGTATTGACGGATCGCCGTCCGCAACCAGTGGCCCGAATACCGCCGCGTCAGTTTGGCGGTCGCGAGCGGCCGGTCGTAGTACCTGTCCCAGTCAGTCGCAAGCGGCATCGTCGGATTCCCCGAACACAAAGTCACGCAGGAATAGAAAATTGAATACGAACACAAGGACCTCGGCCATGATCTTGGCGACGACCGGAAACGGAATGAAGTCCGCGGATTGCACCTGCAGTGCCGTCGAGACGATGCCGGACACCACGACCAGCCCGAAATACATCAGGAAAATTCTGGCATTACCACGCAACCGGAACACGAAGCGCTGCAACAGCGTGAACTGCACCCAAACAGCAACGAAACGTCCGATGATGTTGGAGACCACGAGGTCGCTCGACCACGCCATTGCCGTTGCGAACGTAACGATGTCGGTGGCTTCGGTCAGAAGGCTTGCTGCGCTATAGCGCAGCAATACAAAATAGATCTGGGCCGAATCCATCAACGGACGAAAGTGCGAACCCCTGTTGTCCTCGATATAGATCGTTTCGATCGGAATTTCCTGAACGCGCATACGGCGCGCCTTGATGACGACGAGCTGCTCGGTCTCGAATTCATAGCGGTTGGCGCGGATGGGAAGACAAAGCTCAAGCAGTCGCCTCGGCAACCCCCTTAGGCCCGTCTGGGTGTCCGACAACTTCAGCCCGATAAAAAATCGATAGATATACCGCGACACGGTGTTGCCGAACTTGCTCCGCAACGGAACGTCGGAGCCAAAGCGACGGGTACCGAATACGACGCTGTCGGGATTTTCCTTTAGCGCATCGACCACCTTTAAAATGTCGGCCACTGTGTGCTGACCATCTGCATCCGCGGTCACTACCCCGGCGCAGTCCGGATGGCCGACGAGGATGTGATTCATCCCGTGCCTGAGGGCAGCGCCCTTTCCCAAATTGACGGCGTTGGTCAGCAGCGTGGTGCCGACCACCTGCTTTGCGCGCGCAAAGATTGCCGCGTAGGCCGGGCCACTGCCGTCGTCGACAATGACGATGGGGGACGGATTGCCGAGCCGCAGGCTCTCCAGCAAATTGCAAAGCGTGTCCGTCGGACGGTACGAAGGAATCAGGAAAACGATCGGCGACGGCTCGGTTGGGCGGCTTTCCGAGGGCGGAGCCGCGGGCTCATCGTTGGACGTCATGGATGGCATTCTGAAATGTCGGGCTGGGTGGTATGAATGAGGGCTAAATATTCACCGGCGAATGGTTTCGCCCAGCGGTTGCGAACCCGGCTGGAGCGTCTTCGTCATCATCTGTATAACCAAAGCGCGCGTTGAGAAAAGGGGTTGGGGACACAATGCTGCTCATCGAGCTCAACGAATTCAACGGCGATCTGCTGTGCAGCATTGCGAAGGCTCATCAGCTGAAACACGTGCAGGAAACCCTCAGCTGGAATCGTGCCGGGACCTGGACTTCGGACGAGTATGAGACCGGATTTCTCGAGCCGTGGGTGCAATGGGTCTCGGTTCACACGGGCGTGCCTTCCAGCCAGCACGGTGTCAAGAACCTGGGCGATGTGCCCAACCTCGCCGAAGACCAGGTCTGGGAACGCTGGAGCAAGCGCGGACTGAGTTCGATCGTTTGGGGGGTGATGAATGGCAACCGCCGCAATGCACAAACCTGCAAAGTCTTCGTTCCCGACCCCTGGACCTTCTCGGAAGATGCCTATCCCGACAAGTATCAGGGCCTGATTGCGCTGCCGCGCTATCTCGCCAGAAACTACCTGGATTTTTCGAAGTGGACCGCGGCGCGCAAGGGATACGATCTTGTCAGAACCCTCCTTGGGTCGACCAAGGGGTCTGATTTCATCGATGGCCTGCGGATCTTTTGGCGCGGTGTCCGCCAGTTTGGCATGACCAACGCCGTCTTCATTGTGTTCTTCGAATATCTGTCCGCGATGGCTTTTATCCGGGCCGTCGAACGGGAACGGCCGGACACGGCGATTATTTTCATCAACATGCTGGCGCACGTCCAGCATCATTACTGGAAGGCCGGCGACGGCAGCGCCTGCCCGCAGATCGCGTTCGCAGCCACGGCGACCGACGAAATCCTCGGCAAGATATTGACGCGCTGCGGGAGCATTGCCGGCAACGGCCGTGTCGCGCTGATGAACGCGCTCAGTCAGACCTGCACCATCGACGAGCCGCCCTGGATCCTGTACCGGCCGAACAATCATGCCGCCCTGGTTGCTTTTCTCGGCCTCAAGGCGACGCGCGTCGAGCCGCTGATGACCTATGACGCCCACGTGTTTTTCGCCAATGCCGAAGACGCCGCGAGCGGCGCCGGAATTCTGGAAAGTACGCTGATCGACGGCAAGCGTCTGTTCTTCGTCGAAGCCGACACGCATGACCCGCTTAAACTGTTCTATCGGGTGGCGATGTCGGATCCGGTCAATGCCGATGCCGAATTCATTTATCGCAACAAGGCGGCGCGCTTCGCCGAGCATTTCACCGCGATCGTGCAACGGACCGGAAAGCACAATCAGAACGGCGATCTGTTTGCCAATTTTGAAATCGGGCGGCAGAACCTCGCCAATCACGAGGTCTCGAACTGGCTCGAGCAGTCCACCGGCGACAAAGACCGTCGATTGACGGCGGCCTGATGGCTGGCCGCCGTTACGTCCTGGCGTCCAGCCTTCGCATAATCTCGTCAAACTGCTCGAGATCGCGGTAGCGGATATGCACGGTGCCGCCGGGTTCGCGGTGATCGACGCTGACGGCCAGCCCGAGCGCGTCGCTGACGCGCTTCTCCAGCGCGACCGTGTCGGGGTCCTTCACCTTGCCGCCGCGCGCCTTCTGCGGCTTGCGAACCGGCACGCCCTCGACATGCGCCAGCGCCTCGGCCTGACGCACGTTGAGGCCTTCCTCGACGATGCGCTTGGCGCTGGCTGCCGGGTCGGGCACGCCGATCAAGGCCCGCGCGTGGCCGGCTGACAGCTGGCCCATTGCGATATAGGCCTGCACCTCGGCCGGCAATTTCGTCAGCCGCATCATGTTGGCGACATGGCTGCGGCTCTTGCCGACGATCTTGGCGATCTCGTCCTGGCTGCGTTTGAATTCGTTCGATAGCGCGTGATAGCCCTGCGCCTCTTCCATCGCGTTGAGATCTTCGCGCTGGACGTTTTCGATGATCGCGATCTCGAGCGCATCGGAGTCGCTGACGTCGACCGGCACGATCGGCACCTCGTGCAGACCCGCAATCTGCGACGCCCGCCAGCGCCGCTCGCCGGCGATGATCTCGAAGCGGTCCTGCACGCCCTTGACCGGCCGCACCACGATCGGCTGGATCACGCCGTGCTGCTTGATCGAGTTCGGCGAGTTCGCCGAGTTCGGTATCGGCAAACTCACGGCGCGGATTGCGCGGATTGGGCTTGAGGAATTCGATCGGTACCTTGCGCTGCGCGCGCGGCCGGTCCAGATGCGCGGCCTCGCCGCCGACATCTCCGATCAGACTTGCAAGACCGCGGCCCAGTCGCGAACGCGCTTCGTCGGCCATCGCCAGCTCCCTTGGATTCACGTAGCAGCACTCCGAATCAGACGTCGACGTTTTCAACCATCCTTCGAGGCTCGGGGCGTTGCCCCTCGCGCCTCAGGATGACGCTTGTGGTTGTTACCGTCACCCTGAGGTGCGCGCCCTTGCGCGCCTCGAAGGGCGACGGCGATATCAATGCGTGCGCAGTTCGCGCTCGCGCTGGATCACTTCGGTTGCGAGCTTGAGGTAGGCTTCGCTGCCGACGCATTTGAGATCGTACACCAGCACCGGCTTGCCGTAGGACGGCGCCTCCGAGATGCGCACGTTGCGCGGGATCATGGTGTTGTAGACCTTGGCTCCCATGAACTGCCTGACATCGGCGACGACCTGGTTCGACAAATTGTTGCGCGAGTCGAACATGGTCAGCACGATGCCGTGGATCGACAGATTGGGATTGAGCGTCGAGCGCACCTGCTCCACCGTCTGCAGCAATTGCGACAGGCCCTCGAGCGCGAAGAACTCGCACTGCAGCGGCACCAGGATCGCATCGGACGCCGCCATCGCGTTGACGGTGAGAAGATTGAGCGACGGCGGACAATCGATCAGCACATAGGTGTAATCGGAATCCGGCCGCGGCATTGGTGTTCAGCGCCGCGATCGCATCGCGCAGCCGAAACGCGCGATCGCGGGTCGATCCCAGTTCGAGTTCGAGGCCGGACAGATCCATGGTGGAAGCTGCGATATGCAGCCGCGGTACCGCGGTCGGCACCACGGCATCGCGCAGCGGCGCTTCGCCGATCAGCACGTCATAGGTCGAGCAGTTGCGGCTGCGGCGATCGATGCCAAGGCCGGTGGAGGCGTTACCCTGCGGATCGAGATCGACGATCAGCACGCGCTCGCCGATTGCCGCCAGCGCGGTGCCGAGATTGATCGCGGTGGTGGTCTTGCCGACGCCGCCCTTCTGGTTCGCCAGCGCCAGGATGCGCGGATGGCCGGGCGGAGGTGGCGCCTTATCCTCTTGATAAATCTCATCGATTACGGTCATGCGCGGCTGCCATGGGCTGCGGCGGACGAATTGCGCCGCTCGATTTGGTCGAGCTCGACGATCCAGCCCTTTCCGCCGGTGCGGCTGGAATGCAGATTCGGTTTGATATTCCAATATTTAGTGGCTTCGGTCAATTCAGCCTCTACATCTTGGCCTTTGAGAAACAAGGCTTTGGCGCCCCGGCGCACCAGCGGTTCCGCGAAGCCGATGAGCTGGTGTAGCGGAGCCACCGCCCGGGCAGTGACGCAATCGACCGGGCCTGGCAACCTATCCACACTATCCCCGATATCCGCCAGATGAACCGTCCCCGGTGCGTTGGTAACGCGCAGCGCTTCGCGCAGGAAGGCGGCCTTCTTGGCATTGCGCTCGACCAGATGGATCATCGCACCCGGGGTCTCCGCCAAAGCACAGGCCAACACCACGCCCGGGAAACCCGCCGCCGCTGCCGAGGTCGACCCATATTTTGGCTGATGGCGCGAGTGCCAATAGCTGCAGCGAATCGGAGATGTGGCGGGTCCACAGTACTGGCAGCGTCGACGGCGCCACCAGATTGGTTTTCGCCTGCCATTCCACCAACAGATCGACATAGCGGTCCAGCCGCGCCTCTGTTTCACGTGAAACGGGCGTCAGCGCGAGCGCCGCGGCCTTGTCGGTGGCTGAGACTGGAAATTTTGCGGGTTTGGATGCGACCATCTGCCGAGTACTTGCCGTTGGAGGACGTCATCCTGGAGTGGGAGCTCTTCGGCGAATCTTGAGGATATAACAGAGTTTGTGACCCATCCTTCGAGGCGCGCAAGAGCGTGCACCTCATCAGGATGACGTCGAGAGGGACGGTCGTCAGCCACTCCGTTTCACGTGAAACATCTTTTATGCGGTCGCCGTCGAATTCTTGCGCCGGGCCTCCCGTCGCAGATACGCGGCCAAAATGCCCAGGGCGGCCGGGGTCAGGCCATCGAGCCGACCCGCCTGCCCTACGGTCCACGGGCGCGCGGCTTCGAGCTTGGCGCGGGCCTCGTTGGAAAGTCCAGGCACCAGGCTGTAATCGATATCGCTGAGGATCAGCCCCTCGTCGCGCCGGAAGGCATCGACGTCGGCGGTCTGGCGCTTGAGATAGACGTCGTATTTGGCATCGATTTCGAGATGGACCGCGATCGCTGGGTCAATGGCCGACAAATCCGGCCAGATTGCCGCGAATCTCGGTCCAGCCGATCTCCGGATAGGCCAAGTAGCTCGAAGGCCGAGCGGCGATGGCCGTCCTTGTTGAGCGCGAGGCCATGCCTGGCGGCTTCATTCGGCGTCAGCGTCAGCGACTTTGCCAGCGACTTTGGCCGCAGTCAGCGCGGCCATCTTGGCACCGTGACGCAGCGAACGCGCCTGCCCGACGCAACCCAGCGCGATCCCCTTGTCGGTCAGGCGCTGGTCGGCGTTGTCGGCCCGCAAAGTCAGGCGGTATTCGGCCCGCGAGGTGAACATCCGGTACGGCTCGGTGATGCCGCGCGTGACGAGGTCATCGATCATCACGCCGAGATAGCCGTCGGCACGGTCGAACACGATCGGCTCGGCGCCGCCGGCGGCCAATGCGGCGTTAAGGCCCGCAACAAGTCCCTGCGCGGCGGCCTCTTCATAGCCGGTGGTGCCGTTGATCTGCCCGGCCAGGAACAGCCCCGGCAGACGCTTGGTCTGCAAGGTCGGATCGAGCTCGCGCGGATCGACGTGGTCGTATTCGATCGCATAGCCGGGCCGGACCATCCGCACCCGCTCGAGGCCCGGAATCGTCGCCAGGATGGCCAGCTGCACCTCTTCCGGCAGCGAGGTCGAGATGCCGTTCGGATAGACCGTGGTGTCGTCGAGACCTTCCGGCTCCAGGAAGATCTGATGGCCGTCGCGATCGCCGAAGCGGACGATCTTGTCCTCGATCGAGGGGCAATAGCGCGGCCCGGTGCTCTTGATCTGGCCGGAATACATCGGCGAGCGATGCACGTTGGCCCGGATCACCTCGTGGGTCGCCGGCGTGGTGCGGGTGATGCCGCACTGGATCTGCGGCGTGCGTGATTCGGTCGGTCATGACCGAAAACGGCTCCGGCGGATCGTCGCCGGGCTGCATTTCGACCGCCGGCCAGTCGATGGTGCGTGCCATCGAGCCGCGGCGGCGTGCCGGTCTTCAGCCGCCCCAGCGTAAAGCCGGCGCGCTCGAAGGACTTTGAGAGCCCCAGCGCCGGCGCCTCACCGACGCGGCCGGCCGGCCAGTTCTTCTCGCCGAGATGGATCAGGCCACGCAGGAAGGTTCCGGTGGTGATGACGACCGCTCCCGCGCGACAGCTCGCGGCCATCGGCCAGGCGGATGCCGGTGACGCGGCCGTCTGGACACGATCAACTCGTCGGCCTCGCCCTCGATCACGCTGAGATTGGCGGTCTCGCCGATGGCGGCCTGCATCGCCGCGGCATAGAGCTTGCGATCGGCCTGGGCGCGCGGACCCCGCACCGCCGGACCCTTGCGGCGGTTGAGCATGCGAAACTGAATGCCGGCAGCATCGGCGACGCGCCCCATCAGCCCGTCCAGCGCATCGACCTCGCGGACCAGATGGCCCTTGCCGAGCCCTCCGATCGCGGGATTGCAGGACATCGCGCCAACGGTTGCGAACCGATGGGTCACCAGCGCCGTCCGGGCACCCATGCGCGCCGCGGCGCTCGCGGCCTCGCAGCCGGCGTGGCCTCCGCCGATGACGATGACGTCGAATGATTCCAGCTTGGTGGTCATGCCGGATTTTTATCGCGAGATCACGAAACCCGGAAGCAGTAAGTTTGCTGCAATCGACGTTTCACGTGAAACGGCCAGCGGGGGGCGGTCAGTCCCTTGTTTCACGTGAAACATGCAAAAAAGAAATGAATAAAGAAATACTATTTCCCTACACAAAACTCTCTGAAGATCACATCCAGGATATCCTCAACGTCGACGCGGCCAAGTAGGCGCCCCAGGCTGTACGCCGCCGCCCGCAGATCTTCCGCGGCAAGCTCCTCGCCCTCTCCGACTGCCGCTATGCTGCGCTGCAACGAAGCGGCCGTCTGCTCCAGCAACTCGCGCTGCCTCTCCCGTCCGACCAGGCCCCCCTCGCCCGACCCGAAAAAATCCTGAGCAAACGCAATCAAGCCCGCGACCAATTGCTGGATTCCGTCGCCGCGGCTCGCTGAAATCCTGAAGTCGGCGCCGTCCGGTCCCGGCGAGGCGCCAGCCGTCTGCCCCGGGTTCGCCACGCCGCCTCCGTCGAGATCGATCTTGTTGCGCACCGTCCACACCGGCGCGGCGCCTTCGGGCCGAATTCACTTCGTGCTGTGCATCGATCATCCACAGCACCAAGTCAGCTTCATCCGCGCGCGCCCGCGCGCGACGCACCCCCTCCTGCTCCACCGGATCTTCGGTCTCGCGAATCCCGGCGGTGTCGATCACCGTCACCGGATAGCCGTCGAGATCGAGCTGCACCTCGATGATATCGCGCGTGGTGCCGGCGTGCGGCGAGACGATCGCAACCTCGCGCCGCGCCAGCTGATTCATCAACGTCGATTTGCCGACGTTCGGAGGGCCTGCGATCGCAACCACCAGCCCATCCCGCAGCCGTTCACTTTTGCCCCTGCGCCGCAAGCACTTCCTGGATTTCGCCAAGCAGCGTTTTGATCCTGGCAAGCGCCGGCGCGATCAGCTCCTGGCGGGCACGTCGCCCTCGTCGGAGAAATCGATTCCGGCCTCGATCAGTGCGGAGGCTGCGATGATCTGCGCGCGCCAGTCACGCGCCCTGTCACCGAGCAACCCCTTCAGCTGCCGCAGCGCCTGCCGGCGTTGCCGGTCGGTATCGGCATGAATCAGATCGTCGAGAGCTTCGGCCTCGGTGAGATCGAGCTTGCCATTCTCGAACGCCCGGCGCGTGAACTCGCCCGGCTCCGCCGCGCGGATATTTTCGAACTGCCGAGAGCGCCGCGAACAGCGCCGCCAGCACCGCGCGCCCGCCATGAACGTGAAACTCGGCGACGTCCTCGCCGGTCGCACTTGCCGGTCCCGGAAACCACAGCACCACCGCATCGTCGATCGGCTGCTGGCCGGGATCGCGCAGCAGCGCGCGCGTCGGCCATCCTCGGTCGCCGGCAGCTTGCCGGCAAGGGAGGTGAGCGCGGACCCGGCCTGCGGTCCGGACACCCGCACAACGGCAATCGCGCTCGGCGGGCGGCCCGACGAGAGCGCGAAGATGGTCTGTTGCCGCGGATGCATCGCCTATTTGCCCCTTGGGCCCTTGAAAAGGCAACGCTATTTCAGTTGCCGGACTGTCTCGTGCGAATTGGGGCAAGCCAGCGACCCACGGCATAGGGCGCAACAAATGCTGCAGCATTCTCGCAGCATTTTGCTTTCCTTATGCTGCAGAAATCCGCCCTTCGGCTAGGTCGATCGGGGCGTCAACATTAATCGCAAGCTAATTCAAAGGCTTACGGTGCGGCCCCGTCGAGCCCGTGAATTTTGCGATATTGCGGTCCTACCGCAGCAAAAGCCGCAGCATCGATTTGGCAGACATTCACGAAAAAGGGCGCCCCCTTGCGCGGAGCGCCCCTTCGAAAGAGGCCGGGAAGGGCTCAGGTATTCATCAACTCGAAGAATTCCGAGTTGTTCTTGGTGTTGCGCAGCTTGTCGAGCAGGAAGTCGATCGCGTCCATGGTGCCCATCGGATTGAGGATCCGGCGCAGCACGTACATTTTCTTCAGAAGTTGCGGATCGGTGATCAGCTCTTCCTTGCGGGTGCCGGAGCGCGAGATGTCGATCGCCGGGAAGGTCCGCTTGTCCGAGACCTTGCGATCGAGAATCAGTTCGGAATTGCCGGTGCCTTTGAACTCTTCGAAAATCACCTCGTCCATGCGGCTGCCGGTATCGACCAGCGCGGTCGCGATGATGGTGAGCGAACCGCCCTCCTCGATGTTGCGCGCGGCGCCGAAGAAGCGCTTCGGCCGCTGCAGCGCGTTGGCATCGACGCCGCCGGTCAGAACCTTGCCCGATGACGGCACCACGGTGTTGTAGGCGCGCCCCAGTCGCGTAATCGAGTCCAGCAGGATCACCACGTCACGGCCGTGCTCGACCAGTCGCTTGGCCTTCTCAATGACCATCTCGGCGACCTGGACGTGACGCACCGCCGGCTCGTCGAAGGTCGACGAGACCACTTCGCCCTTCACCGAGCGCTGCATGTCCGTGACTTCTTCGGGGCGTTCGTCGATCAGGAGCACGATCAGATAGCATTCCGGATGATTGGCCGTGATCGAGTGCGCGATGTTCTGCATCAGCACGGTCTTGCCGGTCCGCGGCGGCGCCACGATCAGCGCGCGCTGGCCCTTGCCGATCGGGGCGACGATGTCGATAACCCTTGCAGATAGGTCCTTTCTGGTGGGGTCTTCGAGTTCGAGTCGGAACCGCTGATCGGGAAACAGCGGCGTCAGATTGTCGAAATTGACCTTGTGCTTGGATTTTTCCGGGTCTTCGAAATTCAACGTGTTGACCTTCAGCAGCGCGAAATAGCGTTCGCCTTCTTTCGGGCTGCGGATGTGACCTTCGATGGTGTCGCCGGTGCGAAGACCGAAGCGGCGGATCTGCGAGGGCGAGACATAAATGTCATCCGGTCCCGGCAGATAATTGGCGTCCGGCGAGCGCAGGAAGCCGAAGCCGTCGGAGAGAACCTCGACGACGCCTTCGCCGATAATATCGGTTTCCTGGATCGCGAGTTGTTTGAGAATGGCGAACATCAGCTCCTGCTTGCGCATCGTGCTGGCGTTTTCGACCCCCTTTTCTTCCGCGAACGAGACGAGCTCGGCTGGCGTCTGGGCTTTGAGGTCTTGAAGTTTCATTTCCCGCATTGGGATGGTCCTGTGGAATAACGGGGGGAGGGGCTGCAAGGTGGCTTTTTCGAAAATGCGGACGCGAGATCAGGATGGTCCGCAGGTCTGAGCTAGGAAAGTGCCGGAGAGGCTTCAAACCTGATGCGGCGGCCGGTTCAACGAGGAAACCGGAACGCAACCACATCCGCCTGCGTGGGGTGGGATTTCAGCAATATAGAAAATCGGCCGGCTTTCCGCAAGCGCGGCTCGAAGCTGGATGTTGAGCACTGCGCCCATCAAAACGGCTTCACCACCACCAGAATCACGATCCCGATCATCAGAAGGGTCGGTACCTCATTGATAATACGATAAAATCTCTGACTTCTGGTGTTTCGGTCGGCGGCAAAATCCTTGACGCAGCGGGAAAAAAAACCGTGGACACCCGACAGCAATACCACCAGCAAAAGCTTGCCGTGCAGCCAGCCCGCCGAAAACCAATGGCCGGCCCAGGCGAGGTACAGTCCGGCCAGCCAGGTGACTACCATCGCCGGGTTGATGATCGCCTTCAGCAGCCGGCGTTCCATCACCTTGAACGTCTCGGACTGCTTCGATCCGGCCTCCGCCTCGCAATGATAGACGAACAGCCGCGGCAGATAGAGCATGCCCGCCATCCATGCGATTACGGCGATCACGTGCAGCGCCTTGATCCATTCGTACATCGTGGAGGTCTCACTCATTTTTCGAAAACGCCGTTTTGATAACCGCAACACCGGAACGTTCCAGTGATCATCAGCGCTGCGAAGAGGCCTCACTTGAGCCGGGAACGGAGACATATCCGCAAGCAGCCCTTTTCTAAAACAATAATTTTAGAATCTTAGGTTTGAGTCTAAGTAGCGGTGAATTAGGCCCGCGCAAAACTGTCCCGCGATTGTCCGGGCTTGTTCACATCCATCAACAATCTTCGCCCTGCATTCGACGATCGGAATAAGGCTACGCTTTCCAAGTGGTTGCGCAAACTTGTCGCTGGGTTACGAAGAGACAAGTCCACATAACCGCACTATCATTGCGTGCGGTGAACGGACTTATCCTCAATTCGAGGCCTGTGAAGAAAAAGCCGGGTTATCCCTGATCGGTCAGCCCATGGCCGATTCTCTCAGGTAAACTCCACAGAGATTCACAGGTTACACAGGGGTCGCGGTGCCCACGATCGGCAACTATTTCCATCTTCACCTGGTCTCTGATTCGACCGGTGAGACATTGATCACGGTGGCGCGCGCGGTGGCCGCGCAATACGCCAACGTGACGCCGGTCGAACATGTCTATCCGCTGGTGCGCAGCCAGAAGCAGCTTGACCGCGTGCTCGATGAAATCGAGGAAGCACCGGGTATCGTGCTTTTTACCTTGCTGGAGAAAGATCTCGTCGGCCGGCTGGAAGCCAAGTGCCAGCAGATCAATATCCCGAGCCTTTCGATCATCGGCCCGGTGATGCAGCTGTTTCAGGCCTATCTCGGTGCGCCGACCACCGGGCGGATCGGTGCGCAGCACACCCTGAATGCGGAATATTTCAAGCGTATCGACGCGCTGAATTATACGATGTTGCACGATGACGGCCAGCATGTCGAAGGACTGGAAGAGGCCGACGTGGTCCTGGTCGGTGTGTCCCGCACCTCGAAAACGCCGACCTCGATCTATCTTGCCAACCGCGGCATCCGCACCGCGAATGTTCCGCTGGTCCCGGGCATCGCTATCCCGCATCAACTGGAGACCTTGAAAAAACCGCTGGTGGTCAGTCTGCACGCGACGCCGGAGCGCCTGATCCAGGTCCGGCAGAACCGGCTGTTGAGCATGGGCGCCGGTCCCGGCAACGACGACTATATCGACCGTCAGGTGGTCGCCGATGAAGTCGCGTTCGCGCGGCGATTGAGCGCGAAATTCAATTGGGCGCAGCTCGACGTCACCCGGCGATCGATCGAGGAAACCGCCGCCGCCATCATGAAACTGTACACCGACCGACAACGGTAGCGGCTTTCGGAATGACACTCTGGCGCGGACAATATCCGTTGATACTCGCCTCGCAGAGCGGCGCCCGGCAAACGCTGCTCGCCAATGCCGGCATCGCGTTCGAAGCCGTTCCCGCCGAAATTGACGAGCGGGCCGTGCAGCAAGCCTCAGGCCTTTCGGCGCCCGGCGAGATCGCGCTGCATCTGGCCCGCGCGAAAGCGCTTTCGGTGTCGTCGCACCGGCCTGGCCGATTTGTCGTCGGCGCCGATCAGACATTGGCGCTGGGGATCCGGCTTTTCAGCAAGCCGGCCGGGCCGCGCGCAGGCCGCCGAGCAATTGCGCGAGCTTGGCCGGCCGCAGTCATGAACTGCATTCCGCCGTTGCGGTTGCGCGCGACGGCAAGATATTGTTCGCCGACGTGACGATGGCGCGGATGACCATGCGGCGGCTTGGCGAGGCCGAAATCGAGGCCTATCTGGACGCCGCCGGAGAGGCGGTTACCTCAAGCGTCGGCGCCTATCAGCTTGAAGGGCTGGGGGTCCATTTGTTCGAGCGTATCGAAGGCGATCATTTCACCATCCTCGGTCTGCCGCTGCTGCCATTGCTCGCGTTCCTGCGCAGCGAGCGGCTGCTCGGTGTGTGAAAAACGAATCCCGATAGGGCAGCCAATGGCGATGCTTGAATGATACTTCTTGGGCTGACCGGCTCGATCGGGATGGGCAAATCAACCACCGCAAAGCTGTTCGCGGAAGCCGGCGTTCGCCGGTTTACGATGCCGATGCGGCCGTTCACAGGCTGTACGAAGGCGAGGCGGTGCCTGCTATCGAAGCGGCGTTTCCGGGCACGACCGCGGACGGCAAAGTCGACCGCGTACTGTCTCTCGGCGCGGGTGCTGCATGATCCGGCCGCAATGAAGCAGCTGGAGCAGATCGTTCATCCGATGCTCGGCGCCTCCCGCCAAAAGTTCCTTCACGACGCCGAGCAATCCGGCGCGCCGGTCGCGGTGGTCGATGTGCCGCTGTTGTTCGAAACCGGCGGCGAGAAACGCGTCGATGCGGTGGTGGTGGTGACGACGACATCAGAAATCCAGCGCCAGCGGATTTTGGCCCGCGACAACATGACCCGCGAGATGCTCGACGCGATCCTGGCGCGACAGCTACCCGACGCCGAGAAGCGCAGGCGTGCGGATTTCGTGGTGGATACGTCGCACGGACTTGATCCTGTGCGCGCACGAATCAGGGACATTCTGGCTGAGGCTGTTAAGATGCCGCAGCGACGATCCTGATTCGTCATTCCCAACGGTTTATAGTCCATGCGCGAAATCGTTCTCGATACCGAAACCACCGGCCTCGACCCGCTGCGGGGCGACCGGCTGGTCGAAATCGGCTGCGTCGAGATCTTCAACCGCATGCCGACCGGGCAGACCTTTCACCGGCATCTCAATCCCGAGCGCGACATGCCGGCCGAAGCCTTTGCGGTGCACGGTCTCTCCAGCGAATTCCTCGCCGACAAGCCACTGTTCGCCCATGTGGTCGAGGAGTTCCTGGAATTCATCGCCGACGCGCCGCTGGTGATCCACAACGCATCGTTCGATATCGGCTTCATCAACGCCGAACTCGACCGCATCAAACGGCCGGCGATCGCGCGCGATCGGCTGGTCGACACGCTGCTGCTTGGCGCGGCGCAAGCATCCGGGCGTGTCGAACCGTCTCGACGATCTCTGCTCGCGCTACGCGATCGACAATTCGCGCCGCACCAAGCACGGCGCATTGCTCGACGCCGAACTTCTGGCCGAAGTCTATATCGATCTGATCGGGGCCCGGCAGTCGCAATTGATCCTGGCGGCCGAAACGCGTGATACGCGCGGCGGATACGGTGAAATGCCGCGGCGGCAACGCGAGGTGCCGCTTATGCCGCGGATCACCGAGGACGATCGCATGGCGCATCGGGCCTTTATCGCCACGCTGGGCGACAAGCCGATCTGGAAGGATTTTCTGGGCGCGTGATCGCGCGTATTCCGCAAAAAGCATGCCCTCGGACCTGATCCGAGGGCGGATACCGGTTTTGCGATTAAAATACGCGCAAATCCAAAGCGCGACCCGTGGTCAGCTTGGTTTTCCCTGCGCGGCCTGGGCGGTAGCCTGCCGTTCCAGGTTCTGGCGGTAAAGGCCGACGAAATCGACCGGGTCCAGCATCAGCGGCGGGAAACCGCCATCGCGCACCGAAGTCGCGATGATTTCACGCGCGAACGGGAACAAGAGCCGCGGACATTCGATCATGATCAGCGGATGCAGGTTTTCCGGCGGCACGTTGAGAATGCGGAACACGCCGGCATAGGCGAGATCGAAGCTGAACATCACCTTGCCGGCATTTTCCGCCTTGCCTTCGACCGAAAGCGTCACTTCGTATTCGTTTTCGGCGATATTGTTGGCGGTAACGTTGATCTGGATATTGATCGCCGGCTGCTGCGGTTGCGGCGCCAGCGAGGCCGGCGCGTTCGGATTTTCGAACGACAGGTCCTTGGTATACTGCGCCAGCACGTTCAGCTGGGGAGGAGGGGCCGCTTCGGGAGGCGCGCCGTTGCCGTTGGTCATGAAATCTCTCCTGAAAGCGAGCGGGGCCGATTTATGTCTGGAATTCGCTCGTACGGTGTGAAAATGCCGTTGTCGGGGCGAGTGGCTATCATAGCCCCACCTCATTCTACAAGGACGACCATCACCCGCGCCCCACCAAGGCGCGCCGCCTCGGACCGGGCGGCACGGCTTGGGAATACCCGCCAGCCCCGCCAACCAGCGTACTCTCTAAATTGTTGAATATGCGCGATTTCCGCGCATGCCGGGGGTTTCCCCCTGCGACGAAAACGCGCTACAATTCGGCGGTGGCAAACGGGGTGCGGCATCGGCTTGTCCTATTTCCACCGGCATGGCCTTTCATGCCAAAACGCGCCATTGGCCAGGCCAAGTTTCGTGCCTACATGCTGCAAACCCATCCATGATGTAATCTCTGCCGTTCCCCGAGGGGAACGCTCTACCGCCGGAGCCATTGCCGGCGCAGACCAGAAAGCGAATGCGACGTGGATATTTACACCATCATCTTCCTGGCGCTGGCGGTCTTCATCTTCCTGCGCCTGCGCAATGTGCTCGGACAGCGCACCGGCAGCGAGCGGCCGCCCTACGATCGCACCGCGCGCAATGTGGTGCAGGGCGCCCAGGACAATAACGTGGTTCCGATACCGGGAGCGGTAATCGACCAGGCGCCGCTGGCGCCGACGGCAGATGTCGCGCCGCCGACCGACCGCTGGAAGGGGCTGGCCGAGCCCGGCACGCCGCTCGCCCAGGGGCTCGATGCCATTGCGGCCCAGGATTCCTCGTTCGATCCGCGGCATTTCCTCAGCGGGGCGCGCAGCGCCTATGAGATGATCGTGCTGGCGTTCGCCAATGGCGATCGCCGCGCGCTGAAGGATCTGTTGTCGTCCGAGGTCTATGATAGTTTCGAGAGCGTAATCCGCGACCGCGAGAAGCACGAGCAAAAGACGGAAACGCGGTTCGTTTCGATCGACAAGGCCGAACTCGTCGGCGCCGAAAGCCGCGACCGGGCGGCACAGCTGACCGTTCGTTTTGTGTCGCAGATGATTTCGGTCACCCGCGACAAGGCCGGCACGATCGTCGACGGCAATCCGGACAAGGTCGCCGATATCACCGATGTTTGGACGTTCGCCCGCGACATTACTTCACGCGATCCGAACTGGAAGCTGGTTGGCACCGGAAGCGCTCACTAGCGCGCGGGCTTTTTGGCGATACGCCGCCGCGTGTTGTGCGATGGCCGTCGCGTTGTCGCTCCTTCCGGTTGCCGCGCGTACCGCGCGTCATGTTTGGTCCCATCTTCCGGATGCTGCCGCGCGCCACCTCCCCTACCCCCGCCTTGAATGGCCGCTCGAAATCAGCGGCAGCCAATATGCTCCGGTCGCATGGGCCGATATCGCCGGCTGGAGCGCGGACGACCACTTGCAGGCCTACAAGGCATTTCGCACCAGCTGCAAGCCGATCGCGGAGCAGCGAATGCCATCCAGCCGATCCCAAGGCGCTGGGCACCTCGTTGCGCGATCCCTGCCGTGCGGCCAGGGCCGCCGACATTTCGAGTGGCGCCAGGGCCAGGGCCTTCTTTGAGGAGCACTTTCTGCCCCTGCGCATTTCGCGGCTTGGGGAGGACGCGGGCTTCGTCACCGGCTACTACGAGCCGGTCCTCGACGGATCGCGCACCCAGACCGACGTCTACAATGTGCCGGTCTATCGCCGTCCATCGAATCTGTTCGTCCGAGGCTTCAGGCAGGACGCGCCCAGTCTGCCCAACAAGGGCCAGGTGTTTCGCAAGATCGGCCGCCGCAAGCTCGTGCCCTATTACGACCGCGCCGAGATCGAAGACGGCGCGATTGCCGGCCGCGGCCTTGAAATCTGCTGGCTAAAAAATCAGACCGATCTGCTGTTCGCGCAAATCCAGGGTTCGGCCCGGGTCCACCTCGCGGACGGCTCCACCATCCGCATCAATTACGACGCGCATAATGGCTATCCCTATACGGCGGTCGGGCGCATCCTGATCGATCGCGGCATCATTCCGAAAGAGCAGATGTCGATGCAGAAGATCAGGGAATGGATGGAGCAAAATCCTGACGGCGCCAAGGATTTGCGGCGGCAGAACCGCTCCTACGTGTTCTTCCGCGAAGTGCAGCTCTCCGACAAGGATGAAGCGGTCGGCGCGCAGGGCGTGCCGCTGACGCCTGGACGGTCGATCGCGGTCGACGGGGCGCTGCATGTCTACGGCACGCCGTTCTTTATCGAGGGCGAACTGCCGATCGAATCGGCGCAGTCGAAGACGCCGTTTCGGCGGCTGATGGTGGCGCAGGACACCGGCTCCGCGATTACAGGTCCTGCGCGCGCCGATATCTATTACGGCGCCGGCGCGGAAGCCGGCAGGGTGTCCGGCCGCTTCCGGCACACCATGCGCTTCGTGATCCTGGTGCCGAAGAGCCTCGATCCCGTGGCGAGGGGCCGCAAGATGCCGCTGCCGGATGCGCGGCCCTCGGAGAAAATCGCGAAGCTGTTCCCGCAGGTCGATCCCCTGAAGGATCAGCAAAAAGATCAGAAGGCCGGCGCGAAGCCGCCGGAGAATTCCGCGGCGCCCGTTGGAAAGGACACCGCCAGCCCGCCGGCATCCGCGAACAAGTCAGCGCCCCCCGCAACCGCGACGCAAGCTTCGAGCGCCCCGCCCGCTGCCGCACCAGCCGTACCGCTGCCGGAGCCGCGGCCCAACATCAGGCCGGGCCGCGACCGGCGGCGCCAGCGTTACTATCGTCGTTATCGTCGCCGCCGATGAAACGCCCGCCCTCGCCCTCGATTCCCGAATTGCCGATGCCACCACGCCGCAAGCGCGGCTTGAGCGAAGAAGAGCGCGCGCTGTGGGAGAGCGTTGCGAAACAGACGAAGCCGCTGCGGAAAAGGCCCCGCGCCGCCAAGCCGCCGGCGGATGCGCTGGTCGCGGATTCCCCACTTGCTGTGAAACCCGGGGCAATGCAAAGGCGCGTTGCGCCTGCCGCGATCGCAAGTGCGCAAAAGCCGGCTACACCGCCGCTGGCGCCGCATCGGACGCCGCGAGCGTTCGCAGCTTTCGCGCGGCACGGAAGGAGATCGAGGCCCGGCTCGACCTGCACGGCATGACGCAGACCCGCGCCCACCACGCGCTATCGGGCTTCCTGCAGCGCGCCCACAGCGATGGCCTGACGTTTGTGCTGGTCATCACCGGCAAAGGCAAAATGGGGGCCGAATCCGAGCGCGGCGTACTGCGCCGCCAGGTGCCGCAATGGCTGAGCCTGCCGGAATTCCGCTCGCTGGTGGTCGGTTTTGAGGAAGCGCATATCGGCCATGGCGGCGAGGGCGCGCTTTACGTGCGCATCAGGCGATCGAAAATCTGAGATGCCTAAAACGGCCTGACGATCCCAACCCGCGGGATCAGCGTCACGATCCAGCCGAGAATGGTGGTCTTTCGATCATCCGCCGCGATCGGCGGCACGGCTTGCGAACCGGGCAAGGTCTTCACCGCGTGCAGGATCAGGAACATGCAGACCGCCCAGTTCGAGATCCATCGCGAATAGTCGAACACCATCGCAAACATGATCAGATAGGCCGCGCTCACCAACACGATGGCGGCAATGACGATGCGTCGATGCAGCTCTTCCGCCAGCGACCGGATCAGGTCGGCGAAATATTTCCAGAGCGGTGCATGCAGCCAGATCAGCAACGCGAACACCGGAACGCCCAGAATGTTGGACGGCATCCGATCCCAGGTATCCTCGATTTCCTTGGAGAGCGGCTGGTACCAGATATAACTGAAACTCAGCAGGTCGGTCCGGGCCGGGTCGGCCATCCGGCCCTGCAGATAGTGGACGAATTCCGTCCGAAGGCACCGTCATCGATCCCAGGAATTGCGCGGACAGGAACAGCAGGCCGATGGCCATGATCGCGCGCGATGCCGACGATTGACATTTTGCCGCGTCAAACCCTGCACGAGATAATACCGCAGCACCACGATGACGGCGATGGTCGGCACATACATCAAGACATGAATGTGGTGGATCAGGATCAGGATCATCGAGGCAAGCGCCGCAAGCAGCACAAAAATCACGGAGCGCGCCGGCACCAGCAGCAGGCAAATCGCGAATGCACAGCCGTAGATATCGAAATGCCCCAGCGTGTGCATGAAATTCTTGAGGAAAAACGGCGAGCCGGCCATGAACACGAACAGCGGCATCTGCGCATCGTCGAAGCCGAAGGTTCGTCGGAACAGTTTGACGAACAGCGCAAGCGTGATCAGCCAGACCGTGCCGCTGAGCGCGAACACCAGCCACACCGGCACCTTTGCGAAAAACAGCGACACCAGCGCGCCGATCAGAGCGCGCTTGGTGAAGCCGAAATGGTAGTCGACCAGAAGATGGATGTAGGGGACGTAGGGCGGCAGCGTGATCTTGTAGAGAAAAACCCCTGTCACAACGGCGACATTGACGGCGAGCATCAGGCGCCAGGGGTTTTCCCGCACACGCAAATTCATTCGGCACCCGGAAACAACGGCTCAATCAGGCTCGAACTTATCACACGGCAAATGTGCGGAGCGCAACGCGCCATTGTTCTCGACGTGTCCCGGCCAATGGGTCCGGCCTTCGGCCGGCCCGATGACAGGCTCCGTGCGAGCCGGGACCCAGAGCCACAAATATTTGTGGCGCGAAGGCTGGAGCCATCACGCCGTCCACGACCAACGTCGCTGGCGGGGTCCTGCATTCACATGCATCCGCAGGGACGTCACCAAACTACAAAATAAACCGGCTCAAATCGGCGTTCTTGGCGAGATCGCCGACGTGCTTCTGCACGTAGTCGGCGTCGATCTGGATGGTCTCGCCATTGCGGTCGGGCGCGGCGAACGAAATTTCGTCGAGCACCCGCTCCATCACAGTCTGCAGCCGCCGCGCGCCGATATTCTCCACGGTGGAATTGACGGCGACCGCCACGTCGGCGAGCGCGTCGATGGCGCCATCGGTGATATCCAGCGTCACGCCCTCGGTCTGCATCAGCGCGACATATTGCTTGATCAGCGAAGCCTCGGGCTCGGTCAGGATGCGGCGCATGTCGTCACGCGTCAGCGCTTCCAGTTCGACCCGGATCGGCAGCCGGCCCTGCAATTCGGGCAAGCAGATCCGATGGCTTGGCGATATGAAACGCGCCCGACGCGATGAACAGGATGTGGTCGGTCTTCACCGCGCCGTGCTTGGTCGACACCGTGGTGCCTTCGATCAGCGGCAAGAGGTCGCGCTGCACGCCTTCGCGCGAGACATCGCCGCCGATGCGGCCATCGCGCACGCAGATCTTGTCGATCTCGTCGAGGAACACGATGCCGTTATTCTCGACCGCATTGATCGCTTCCTGCACCAGCTGATCGTTGTCCAGCAGCTTGTCGGATTCCTCGTTGACCAGAAGCTCGTGGGAATCCTCCGACCGTCAGGCGGCGGGTCTTGGTTCGTCCGCCCATCTTGCCGAAGATATCGCCGATCGAGATCGCGCCCATCTGCGCGCCCGGCATGCCCGGAATTTCGAACATCGGCATGCCGCCGGAGGATTGCGTCTCGACCTCGATTTCCTTGTCGTTGAGCTCGCCGGCGCGCAGCTTCCTGCGGAACGAATCGCGCGTCGCGGCGCTGGAGTTGGCGCCGACCAGGGCGTCGAGCACGCGATCCTCGGCGGCAAGCTGGGCGCGCGCCTGGACGTCCTTGCGCTTGCGTTCACGGGTTTGCGCGATCGCGACTTCGACCAGATCGCGAATGATCTGCTCGACGTCGCGGCCGACATAACCGACCTCGGTGAATTTGGTGGCTTCGACCTTGATGAAAGGCGCGCCGGCGAGTTTCGCCAACCGCCGCGCGATTTCGGTCTTGCCGACTCCGGTCGGCCCGATCATCAGAATATTTTTCGGCAGTACTTCCTCGCGCAAGTTGCCGGTGAGCTGCAGCCGCCGCCAGCGGTTGCGCAGCGCGATGGAGACCGCGCGCTTGGCGTCGGTCTGGCCGACGATGAAGCGGTCGAGTTCGGATACGATTTCACGGGGGGAGAAGTCGGTCATCAGCTCCTAGGTAGGTTCAAAATGTTGCGGGGACAAGCGGCGTTGAATTCATTAGATGATCGGTGGCCCGGCCTGCCACTGCCGGATCGCTTCAAAGGGGTGGACCAGCATGATGATGTTCAAGCGTCAGATTGTCGCGAATGTGAAGCCCCACCAGAATCTCGAACGCGAGCGCGAGGCTAACCGTCAGCGCAACCGGTAGCTTTCTGGCCAGTAGAAAATCCCGCGACCATCGACAGCGTATCGGAAACCGAATTGACGATGCTGTCGCCATAATAATCCAGCGAAATCGTGCCGGTGCGGTATCGCTCGATGATCCAGTTGGAATTTTCAACGACCTCCCAGCCGCCTTCGACCAGCATCGCTGCAATCAGACGGCCGGGCCAGGACAGGCGCGGCAGCAGCAGCCGGATGGCCGCGTAAAACAGGAAGCCATGGATGATGTGCGAGAAGGTGTACCAGTCGGTGAGGTGCTGCGAATTCTCCGAGCTCTGCACCACGCCGTGCCAGAACTTGACGTAGCCGCAGGTGCAGATCGGCACTCGCCCCATCGCAAACAGGATCGATGCCTGCAGCGCGAGCAGGCCGCCCGCAATCAGCAGCCAATGCCAGGGGGAAAAGCCGCGGGTGCCTGACGCGTCATGTTGCAGCGTCATGGATTGCGCACCATCAGCAGGGCCGGACCATCCGGCGTATCGACCATGCGGTCGCTTTGAAAGCCGGCCTTGGCGTTAGCGCGGACCGCGCGGCCATTGTCCGGATCGGGATCGGTCACGATGCGCGGAATTCCCGATTTCAGCAAACTGTCGGCGAATTGCCGGATGAAGCGCGAGCCATGGCCGCGGCCGATCATTCGGGTTCGCCGATGAATTGATCGATGCCGCGTGTCCTGGGGGGCTGCGAGCCGAAACCCTGGTTCCAGGTGCTGAGCGCGTAGCACTGGATATAGCCGAACGGATGGCCGCCAAGGGCGACGATGAACTGATCCATGTCGGGATGATCGAGATCGCCGCTCACCAGCGCGTATTGTTCGGCCGGCTCTCCCCACCAACGCACTGACCTCCGGCGTCTCGAGCCAGCGCCGGATCAAGGGCAGATCGGCTGCCGGCCATCGGGCGGAAGGCATAATCCGGCGCCATCGATCAGCCGCCCTGCAGCGTCTCGATGGTCACATTGCGATTGGTGTAGACGCAAATGTCGGCGGCGATATCGAGCGCGCGGCGCACGATGGTCTCGGCATCCTTGTCGGTATCGACCAGCGCGCGCGCGGCCGCCAAGGCATAATTGCCGCCGGACCCGATCGCCATCACGCCGGCTTCCGGCTCCAGAACGTCGCCGGTGCCGGTCAGAACCAGCGACACATCCTTGTCGGCGACGATCATCATCGCCTCCAGCCGCCGCAGATAGCGGTCGGTCCGCCAGTCCTTGGCGAGTTCGACCGCGGCGCGGGTCAATTGCCCCGGATATTGCTCGAGCTTGCTTTCCAGCCGCTCGAACAGCGTGAAGGCATCGGCCGTGGCGCCGGCAAACCCGCCGATGACGTCGCCTTTGCCGAGTTTGCGGACCTTTTTGGCGTTGGATTTGATGACGGTCTGGCCGATCGAGACCTGCCCGTCGCCGCCGATCACCACCTTGCCGCCCTTGCGGACGGTCAAAATGGTGGTGCCGTGCCAGACCGGCGACTCGGATTGTGATGCTTGCATGGAGTACCTCGCGTTCGGCCAGATTTAGGGACTAAGGCCGGCGGGTTACAATCGGCGAAGCTTTGGCGGCGGATTCCGGTCACCATAGGCCGAAGTTCAGTCCGAAGAGGACGATCCCGCAGTAGCGAAGGCGGGGGGAGCCTGTTAAAAGGGCCGCGTTTTCGGCCAGAGGGATAAGCAGTTTTCATGCGCGAGCGCCACCATCAAGCGCAAGACCAAAGAGACCGACATCGAGGTGACAGTGAACCTCGACGGGTCGGGCGTGTCCAATGTCGCCACCGGCATCGGCTTTTTCGACCATATGCTCGATCTGCTGGCCCGGCATTCGCGCATCGACCTCACGGTGAAGGCGGTCGGCGACCTCCATATCGACCACCATCACACCACGGAGGATGTCGGCATCGCGCTCGGCCAGGCCGTGAAAGCAGGCGCTCGGCACCATGGCCGGCATCACCCGCTATGCCAGTATCCACATGCCGATGGACGAGACGCTGTCGCGCGTCGTGATCGACATTTCGGGACGGCCGGTGCTGGTGTTCAAGGTGGAGTTTCCGCGCGACAAGGTCGGCACCTTCGATACCGAACTGGTTCGCGAATGGTTCAACGCCTTTGCGATCAATGCCGGCGTGACTTTGCACGTCGAGACCCTATATGGCGAGAACAGCCATCATATCGCCGAATCCTGCTTCAAGGGTCTGGCGAGGGCGCTGCGTGCGGCGGTCGCGATCGATCCGCGTGCCGCTGGCGAAGTGCCGTCCACCAAGGGTCAGCTCGGCGGCTGATTTCCTGTCGTTCGCGGCGGAGAGGTACGATGCCGGTTTACACAGTTCACGCTCCCACAGCCAATGACGTGGGCATTCGCGCAACCGACCGCTTCGCCTTCGTTCGCGACGGCTTTCATGTCTGGGCAGCACTGCTGGGCCCGGTGTGGCTCGCCTGGCATCGGCTGTGGCTGGCGCTGATCGGCTGGATCGTCGTGATCGCCGCGATCGATGTCGGAATGGCGCGCCTCGGCGCTGGCGCAGGAGCGATCTTCCTCGCCAATGTGCTGATGGCGCTGCTTGATGGGATTCGAAGCGGCGAGCCTGCAGCGCTGGACCTTGTCGCGGCGCAACTGGCGCCAGCTCGACATCGTGGTGGCCGACGACGAGGAATCGGCCGAGCGGCGGTTTTTCGATCGCTGGACCGCCAAACAGCGCGCGCTCGCCAACGATCAGTTGGCGGTCGATCGCGGCGGGCCGCCGCCGACGCGGGATATTCCGGGCCAGCCGTTTTCGCGGCCGCCGCCGTTGCCGCAGAGCGAGATCATCGGATTGTTTCCGGAACCGGGAGCCTCGCGTTGAGCGTTGCCATCATCGATTACGGCTCCGGCAATCTGCACTCGGCGGCGAAGGCGTTCGAGCGCGCAGCGCGCAGCATGGAAGATCCGCAGAAGATCGTGGTCACCCGCGATCCCGAAGTGGTGTTTCGCGCCGACCGCATCGTGCTGCCCGGCGTCGGCGCCTTCGCCGATTGCCGCCGCGGGCTCGATGCGCTCGACGGCATGATCGAGGCGATGACGGAGGCGGTGCGCAAGCAAGGCGCGGCCGTTCTTCGGCATCTGCGTCGGCATGCAGCTGATGGCGACCCGCGGCAAGGAGCACGTCACGACCGACGGCTTCAACTGGATCGCCGGCGACGTCGAAAAGATTTCGCCGCGCGAGGAGAATCTGAAGATTCCCGCATATGGGCTGGAATACGCTCGATATGGTCCGCGAGCATCCGGTGCTCGAGCGCCTGCCGCTCGGGCCGAAAGGCCGCCACGCCTATTTCGTGCACTCCTATCACCTCAACGCGTCCAACGAGGCCGATGTGCTGGCGCGCGCCGATTACGGCGGTCCGGTCACGGCGATCGTCGGCAAGGACACCGCGATCGGCACCCAGTTTCACCCGGAAAAGAGCCAGCGCTTCGGGCTGGCTCTGATCTCGAATTTTCTGAAATGGAAGCCGTGATCCTGTTTCCCGCCATCGACCTGAAAAACGGCCAGTGCGTGCGCCTCGAACAGGGCGACATGGCGCGCGCGACCGTGTTCAACCTCGATCCCGTCGGCGCAGGCGCGCGACTTTGCCGCGCAAGGGTTCGAATATCTGCATGTGGTCGATCTCGACGGCGCCTTTGCCGGCAAGCCGATGAATGCGCATGCCGTCGAGGCGATGCTCAAGGCGGTCACCATGCCGGTGCAGCTCGGCGGCGGCATCCGCGATCTCGGTACCGGTCGAGGCCTGGCTCGCCAAGGGCGTTGCGCGGGTGATTATCGGCACCGCGGCGGTGCGCGATCCCGAACTGGTGAAGAACGCCGCGAAAAAATTCCCCGGCCGCGTCGCGGTGGGTCTCGACGCGCGCGACGGCAAGGTCGCGGTCGAAGGCTGGGCCGAGACCTCGCAGGTCACCGCGCTCGAAATCGCGCAGCGGTTCGAGGATGCCGGCGTCGCCGCGATCATCTTCACCGACATCGCGCGCGACGGCCTGTTGCAAGGCCTCAATCTCGACGCCACCATTGCGCTGGCCGAGCGCATCTCGATCCCCGTCATCGCCTCGGGCGGTTTTGCCTCCATCGACGATGTGAAGGCGCTGCTGGCGCCGCGCGCCAAGAAACTCGCCGGCGCGATCGCGGGCCGCGCGCTTTATGACGGCCGGCTCGATCCGTCAGCCGCGTTGGCGCTGATCCGCAACGCGCGCGCCGCGGCCTAGGAGTTATCGAGAATGTTCAAGGTGCGCGTGATCCCCTGTCTCGACGTCAAGGACGGCCGCGTCGTCAAGGGCGTCAACTTCGTCGATTTGCGCGACGCCGGCGATCCCGTCGAAGCGGCGATCGCCTATGACGCCGCCGGCGCCGACGAATTGTGCTTTCTCGACATCACCGCCACCCATGAAAATCGCGGCATCATGCTGGATGTGGTCCGGCGCACCGCGGAAGCCTGCTTCATGCCGCTGACGGTCGGCGGCGGGGTGCGCACGCATCGACGACATCAAGACGCTGCTGCGATCCGGCGCCGACAAGGTTTCGATCAACTCCGCCGCGGTCAGCCGCCGCGAATTCGTCAAGGAAGCCGCCGAAAAATTCGGCGATCAGTGCATCGTGGTCGCGATCGACGCCAAGCGGGTCAAGCGCGGCGGCGGCTCGGAGCGCTGGGAAATCTTCACCCATGGCGGGCGCAATTCCACCGGGATCGACGCCATCGAATATGCCCAGGAAGTGGTCTCGCTCGGCGCCGGCGAAATCCTGCTGACCTCGATGGACCGCGACGGCACCAGGCAGGGTTTTGACATTCCCGCTGACGCAGGCCGATCGCCGACAGCGTTGCCGGTCCCGGTGATCGCGTCCGGCGGGGTCGGCAATCTCGACCATCTGGTCGACGGCATCCGCGAGGGGCATGCCACCGCGGTGCTGGCGGCGTCGATCTTCCATTTCGGCGAATTTACCATACGTGAAGCCAAGGACCACATGGTGCGCGCCGGGTTGCCGATGCGGCTCGATCCCTGACGACTCCTTGTCACAAAAGTGCTAAATTCCTCACGGACGAGTGGCGCCCCATGTCTGCGCGGGCGCGTGAGTTTGAGTTGATGTCGCGTTTCACGATCCACGATCTCGCCGCCACCATCGATGCCCGCGCGGCGTCGGGCGGAGAGGCGTCCTACACCCGCAAGCTGCTGGACAAGGGTTCGGAGCATTGCGCCAAGAAACTTGGCGAGGAGGCGGTGGAAACCGTGATCGCCGCGGTCGAGAACGATCGCGACCATCTGATCGCCGAAAGCGCCGACCTGCTGTTTCACTTGCTGGTGCTGCTGAAATCGCGCGGCGTGAAGCTTGAGGACGTCGAGGCGGCGCTGGCGCAGCGCACGACGCATGTCCGGACTGGAAGAGAAGGCCGCGCGCAAGCGCGATTGACTAAGCCAATCAGCAAGCAAGGCGGCTTCATGGATATTCGGGCACCGGACCAGCAGTACAATCCCTACCGGATATTCTCGCGCGACCAGTGGGCGCGGCTGCGCGACGACACGCCGATGACGCTGGAGCCGGGCGAGTTCGAGCGGCTGCGCTCGATGCATGACCGGCTCGATCTGCAGCGAGGTCGAGGACATCTATCTGCCGCTGTCGCGGCTGTTGTCGATCTATGTCGATTCCACGCAGCGGCTGTATTATGCGCAGCGCCACTTTCTCGGCATCCGGGACCGCAAGATGCCCTACATCATCGGCGTCGCCGGATCGGTGGCGGTCGGCAAATCGACCACCGCGCGCGTGCTGCAGGCGCTGCTGGCGCGCTGGTCGCCGCGGCCCAAGGTCGATCTGGTGACGACCGACGGTTTTCTGTTTCCTAACGCGGTGCTCGAGCGGCAAGGCCTGATGCAGAAAAAGGGCTTTCCGGAGAGCTACGACCTGCCGACGCTGCTGTCGTTTCTGAGCGACATCAAGGCCGGACGGCGGCCGGTGCGGGCGCCGGTCTATTCGCATCTGACCTACGACATCATTCCGAACGAATGGATCGAGATCGACCGGCCGGACATCCTGATCGTCGAGGGCGTCAATGTGCTGCAGACCGGCCGGCTGCCGCGCGACGGCAAGGCGGTGCCGGTGGTGTCGGATTTCTTCGATTTCTCGGTCTATATCGATGCCGAGAGTCGCGGTGCTGCGCGACTGGTACGTCAGGCGCTTCCTGGCGCTGCGCGACACCGCGTTCCACGATCCCAGGTCGTATTTCCACCGCTATGCGCCGCTGTCCGACGAGGAGGCCACCGCCACCGCGCTGGCGATCTGGGAACGCACCAACCTCGCCAATCTCGAGGACAATATCCTGCCGACCCGGCCGCGCGCGACGCTGATCCTGAAAAAGGGCGCCGACCATGTGGTCGAAACGGTGGCGCTGCGGCGGCTGTAGCGTATCTGATGGAATGACGGCCCTTCTCACGCCGCGAGATGCCGCGAGGCGGCCAAGCCCGCCAGCGCGTCGGCCAGCTTTTCGCGGTCGAGCGGCTTGATCAGAAAGCCGTCCATGCCGGCCTCGAAGCAGGCGTAGCGATCCTCCACCAGCGTGTTCGCGGTCAGCGCCAGGATCGGCGTCTGGCGGCCGGGCTGGCCGGCCTCGCGGCGCGGATTCGTTTGGTGGTTTCGATGCCGTCGAGCTGCGGCATCTGGATATCCATCAGCACCAGATCGTAGGGCGCGCCGGCGGATTTCGCCGCCAGCCAGGATTCCAGCGCCTCTTCGCCATTGGTGGTGATGACGGCATGATGCCCCAACCGGGTCAGAAGCGAACGCATCAACAGCGCGTTGATCTCGTTGTCCTCGGCGACCAGCACCGAAAGACCGCGCGCCGGCGCGATGCCCGGGCTCTCCGCAGCGATCCGACAGCTCGATCAAGCGCATCGCCGGCAAGGTCCGGCGCGGCAACTTCCGGCGCCATCGCCAGGCGGGCCGCGAGCGACGCCGCGCGCAGCGGCTTGATCAGATAGCCGGTGAAGGCGGAGCCGGTGGAAGGTTGCAGTTCATGCCGCGCGGCCGGCGTGAACATCACGATCCGCTGCGTCGCGTGGCGCGCGCGCCGCCTCGCCCAGCGCGCTCGACCTCCTCCGCGCCGAGCGCGCGGTCGATCAGCACGGCGTGCCAGGAACGCTCCGGCAGCAACGCCTGCGCCACCGCGATATCCGAGACCACGCAGGTCTGGCCGCCCCAGCGCTGCAGCCGCCGCGCGATCAGCGACGCCTCGATGCTCTGCGGCGCCACCAGCATGATCGACTGGCCGGTCAAGTCCGGCGCCGCGAATGGCTTTTGCCCGCTGCCGTCGGCGTCGGACGGCGGCGAGCGGGATCGATACTTCGAAGGTCGAGCCGACGCCGGGCGTGCTTTCCAGCGTGATGCGGCCGCCCATGCGCTTGACGATGCGCTCGGAGATGCTCAGGCCCAGACCGGTGCCGCCATAGCTGCGGGCGATGCGGTCGTCGGCCTGCTCGAATTCGCGGAAAATCCGCTCTCGCGCCTCGGGCGCGATGCCGATGCCGGTGTCGCGCACCAGAAAAGCTGATTTCGTTGGGCCAGATGCCGGGCTCGACGATCAGCGCCACGCCGCCGGTCGCGGTGAACTTGATCGCGTTGCCGGCGAGATTGAGCAGCACCTGGCGCAGCCGCGCGGCATCGCCGACCACGTCCACCGGCAGCCGCTCGTCGACATAGGCGGCGATCTCGAGCTTCCTCGCCTGCGCCCGCGGCGCCAGCAGTTCGGTGATATCCTCGATCAACGCGGCCAGCGCGAACGGGCGGTGTTCGAGATCGATCTTGCCGGCCTCGATCTTGGAATAATCCAGCAGTTCCTCGATCAGCGCCAGCAGCGCGTCGCCCGAGGTTTTCACCGCCCTGGCATAGGTCGTCTGCTCCGGCGTCAGCGGCGTATCCAGTAGCAGCCCGCTCATGCCGATGATGCCGTTCAGCGGCGTGCGGATTTCGTGGCTCGCCATCGCGAGGAAGCGCGACTTGGCGCGGCTGGCGGCGTCGGCCTGGTCGCGGGCCTCGGCCAGCGCGCGTTCGGTCTCGGTGCGGTCGGTGACGTCGCGGCCGACGCTTTGCATCTCCGCCGGCTGGCCCGCATCCGACCGGACCAGGCCCTCGCGCCAGGCGATCCAGCGCGGCCCGAGCGCGGTTGCGATCTTCTGGTCATGGATCCGGGTGCCGTTCGGCTCGAGCGCGGTGTCGCCCTGCTCGAGCACCGTCGAGCGTGAATTGGCTGCCGATCAACGCGCGGCGCGGCAGCTGCGCCAATTCGCAATAGGCGTCGTTGGCGAAGGTGATGCAGCCTTCCGCGTCGCGCAGCACGATCAGGTCGCCCTGCGATTCGAACAGGCTGCGGGCGCGTTCCTCGGCTTCCTGCAATTCCCAATTGCGGTCGGCCAGCGCCTCGTTGTGCAGCGCGATCTTGCGAAGTCTTCTGGTTGCACCAAGCGCAGCCGCATGCTGAGCGTCGCCAGCGCGACGCAGGCAATCGCGAACAGAAAGCTGGCGCCGATCGCAAAGGCGTTGGGGTCATAGCCGGAATTCTCGCGAACGGCTGCCGGCGATGAAGCCATAGGCGCCGCCGAAGGCCGCGGAGAAGATCGTGAACGAGCGGACCGCCAGGATGAGCCATGGATGGCGTCGCGAGAAGCGGCGTATGTGTAACTTGATCCGGAAACCCCGCCCCATCGCGCAACTATCCCTGTGATGGCCCCTGGACTGCGATCGTTTCACGCGAGCATTGGAGACTGCCTTGACGCGCGTCTGTCCTGGCGCCGACGATGGCGACAGCGACATTGCGAAGTGCTTGCGGCCGGGCGGCTTCGCGCGCTGCGATGAGAACAGGGTTAACGCCGCGTTAAGCCTGAAATTCAGAGCGAGGCGGCCTCGAGGCGGTGGTGTCCGCCGCTGGCGCCGACGATCAGGGCCGCGGCCTCGCGCGCCGTGAACGTCTTCGAGCGCACGAAGATCCGGTAGTCGGCCGGGCCGTCCGGCGACAGATAAATCACCGGCGCGGCCGCCGCCGGCGTTGCGGAGATCGCGACCAGCCGCGTCGCCGCATTGGTCTCGCAGGCACCGGCTTCCGCGCTGTCGACATCGTCGACCACCGCGAAATCCGCCGCCTCGGCGCTGTCCGCCATCTGCGACCCGCACCGTCGCCAGTGCCGGATCGTCGGTGAAACTGACGTGAAGCTGGGCCTGCCAGGGCACGGAAGCGATCTCGACCGAGGTCTCGGCGACGGTGATGCAGGGCCGCGGGCTCGGCAGCAACCCGCCGCGCGCGAACATTGCGGCAATTAACAGGGGAGCAGCCGAGGCCAGAATCTTGAAACGCAACATGATACGCACTCACTCAACGACAGGCCTCAAGAACGCGGGGCTTATGGTTGGCAGACGGTAAACAAAAGTCGTTACCGTCGGGTTGACGGGACAGGCGGTGCACTCGGACCATCCGCTGTCCGCCGTCATTCCGGGTTCGCGCTAACGCGCGCCCCGGAATGACGGCGGACTGTACCGAAAATTCGATTCGGCGTAGACGCAGCAAGCGTACGGCGTAAGCTCGCATCCTGATGACCGATCTGTTCAAGCTGATTCTCGGTATCCTGGCTTCGCGCTTCAAGGCGAGAGCAACGCTGGAAGCGGAAAACCTGGTCCTGCGGCAACAGGTCAATGTGCTTCGCCGGCGAACGCCGAAGCGACCGCACCTCAACAATACGGATCGTTTTCTATTTGTTTGGCTCTATCGCTGGTTTCCGTCCGTCCTTGAGGTGGTCGCGATTGTCCGGTCGGAGACCATCATTCGCTGGCACCGTGCCGGGTTTCGGACGTATTGGCGCTGGCGATCCCGCAACCGTGTTGGCAGACCGAAGGTCTCGGCTGAGCTGCGCACGCTCATTGGCGAGATGAGCCGTGCGAACACGTTGGGGCGCACCGCGTATTCATCGTCCGCCATCGCCCTGCCCTCAAAATAAACCCGCCTGCGCACACTCTGCACGCAGGCGGGTCGCGCCGAAATCAAGCCGCCTGCGGCCCAACGCGAAACTGATCGCGCATCTGTTCGGCCGGCTCGCCGCCGACAAATTCGATCATCAGATCCCGCGCCCGTCGGATTTCATAATCCGCACGGCCATCATGTTCACACCAGTCGCTCCCCATGATCGTGCCGAGCAATACCCAGAGTTTTGCTTGCCGCCCCTCTGGAGTGTGAGCAGGCGTTGCCCACATTTTCTCTATTAGCTTGTCCATTTCGGTGAAGTGAGGCCCCTGCAGCTCTACAAGCCGGGCGTGCTCCTTGCTTTTCGGAAGCTCCTTAATCCGGCTCCAAAGCTCACCTTTGGTGAGATCGCAGCGGCCCTCTTTAATCTCCTGATCGAGATGCAGCCAAACGCCGCACCAGATATCGTGAAGCCGAATAATTTCATCGTCGTAAGCCCTAGCCGCGGCGTTGCATTCAAAAATTCGCTCCTCCATCGCCAACAGGGCCTTGTCATCTTGGGGCTGCGAAGTCGCAGCTTTCGTGGCTTTCGTGCCTGCGGCGAGTGCGGCGGTGCTTACAAACATGTTCATGGCTAGTCTCCGTGTGATTGATGCTCCCGCCCGCTCCAAACAAGTCCGAGGCTCGGGCTGCGGTTCGGCCTCATTGGCGAGGCCCTGAGATGGGTCAGGCTGGCTATCTGGAATCAGAGACGGTTGGCATCCTAAAACGGCGCCTGCGGCGCCCGGAGGGGCGGCACGGGGCGGAAACATGGGTCTGGCTAGGGTCATGGTGGTTGCTCTGTAGTTTGGCTTCTGAAGGCCATCGCAGCGGGACAGCCGCTGCAGCCGGGGGTTCAGAACTCGCCAGAGCGACGAGCCGAGCGCTTTTAAGGGTTTCCCCTCTGGACAGCGCGCCCGACCCCGGCCAATATGGCAGGGTTCGGAGCCGCACCGCCAAGTGCGTCCGTTTGCAATTTTCCCAAATCGGAAAATTGCGTTCAGCCGTCACCCCCGACGCCAATCGGGAGCATCCTGACCAAGGATGTGTGGCTATAGCTCTGGTCCGGGTTCTGAAGCCCACGGACATAGTTTCATTGATTTGGTTAAAAAACAATTCCCCTCAGCGGGGCGCTTTTGCGCGCCCGCACCACCCCCACGCCGAACCCGAATTAAGCGTTACTTTTCCCGGAATTCTTCGTTACAGAAGTGGGGAAGTAACGTGGGCGTTCATCGAAATCGTGCCTACGCCGATGCCTACTCTGATCTCAAATAAAGCGTTACAGCCTTCTTTACACGACCGGAAGCCATCCAAGCCCCCTTTCAGGGCGCTTCGGCGCGTTCAGGCCGATATTTCTACATTCCTGATTGGTACGACGTTGGGCGGCGTGGGGTTTAAAATCCGATCAATTTGGCTAGGGCCTGTCGTCATTTAGAGGATTGAACGAAGCCGCTGTCGCGGCGTGCGTGGCGAGGTGGCGTAGATCGCCTCCTGGCTGAGAGGATGTGGGTGTTGGAGCCCACCCCCTCAGACAGGAGTATTGAGATGGCCGATTTGAGCCCTCTTCGCCGCCGCATGATCGAGGACATGACAGTCCGCAATCTGTCGCCGGCGACGCAGCGATCCTACATCAGCGCGGTTTCGAAGTTCATGCTGTCACACTGCGCGACAACAACCGTCCGATGCAGCAAAAAGCCTATCGCGATCTCCGGCCAAGCGCGTCTGATCTCAACTCTTCCCCGATGCGCACATCTCGTGGCTCTGCCCCACGCGCCGAGCCAGCAGATCGGGCCTTCCGATCTCGAACAATCCCCATAGCTGAACAATCCCCATAGCTGCACAACCGCGCATAACCTCCCGCGCCTTCGTTCAATCCGGCTTCAATGAGGTCGCGTGACAAGCGCCTGCCGCGCCCTCGCGTGAGCGCGACCTCACAGAACCCTCCAGATTCGCAAATCAGCCAAAGCATGATTCATGGGGAGCCTTCATGAAGGAGGCTACGATGGAACGCCATGCATTGCGAGACGACCAATTCGCCCGGATCGAGCATTTGTTGCCGGGCCGTCCCGGCACGGTCGGCCGCAACAGCGAACTGGGCAATCGTCTTTTCGTCGAAGCCGTGATCTGGAAGTTCCGCGTGGGGACGCCGTGGCGCGATTTGCCAGAGCGTTTTGGCGGCTGGTGCAACACCCACAAGCGCTTCTCCCGCTGGGCCGCGAGCGGCGTTTGGGAGAATCTTTTCAAGGCCTTGGCGGACGATCCCGACAATGAGTACGCGATGATCGACGCGACGATAGTGCGAGCCCACCAGCATAGCGCCGGCGCACTCAAAAAAGGGGGCTCGATCAAGCCATCGGCCGCTCGCGCGGCGGGCTCAACGACGACCCCAGCAGCGCGCAAACCTCGGGGGGGCCGACAGCAGGTTCGTGAACGCCGCGCCCTTCCGTCCCCTCCGGATACTTTTTCGCTGCGAATTCGCGAGCTGGGCGAGACGAGATAGGAGAACTCCCCTTTGCTGCCGCGGAAGGTAACGGAAGCTGGCGAGGAGCGCAAGAACATTAGGGGAACGGATAAAGGCCGGTCAATTCAATTCGGACGCGATTCTTCAAGGTGTTTCGGGGGCTCAATAAGCCCGGCGAAATGCTCCCTACCCCCGCTTCCCCTCGATCACATCCCAGATCATCGCCGCCACATCCGGCCCGCCCAATCGCGCGATGGCGCGAATACCCGTCGGCGAAGTGACGTTGATCTCGGTGAGATTGCCGTCGATGACGTCGATGCCGACGAACAGCAGGCCGCGCTCGCGCAACGCCGGGGCCAGGGTGGCGCAGATTTCGCGCTCGCGGTCGCTGAGGTCGGTGGCTTGCGCCGCTCCGCCGCGCACCATGTTGGAACGCAGATCGTCCGCCGCCGGCACGCGGTTGACGGCGCCGGCAAATTCGCCGTCGACCAGGATGATGCGCTTGTCGCCGTGCTTGACCTCGGGAAGAAAGCGCTGGATCACCCAGGGCTCCTTGAACGTCACCGAAAACATGTCGAACAGCGAGCCGAAATTCATGTCCTGCGGCATGACGCGAAATACCGCGGCGCCGCCATGGCCGTGCAGCGGCTTCATCACCACGGCGCCGTGCTCGTCGCGAAACGCATTGATCTCGTCGAGGTCGCGCGAAATCAGCGTCGGCGGCATCAGATGCGGAAAATCCATCACAAAGATCTTTTCCGGCGCGTTGCGTACGCTGGCGGGATCGTTCACGACCAGCGTCTTCGGATGCAGCCGTTCGAGAAAATGCGTCGAGGTGATGTAGGCGAGATCGAATGGCGGATCCTGCCGCAGCAGGATGACGTCGAATTGCGGCCAGCGGCTCGCGCCGGGGTTCGCCAAGGGTAAAGTGGTCGCCGGCATCGTCGCGCACGCTGAGGATCCGGACCGGCGCGACCAGCTCCTCGCCGCGCAGCGAGAGCTTGTCCGGCGTGTAATAGGACAGCCCGTGGCCGCGCTTTTGCGCTTCCAAGAGCAGCGCGAAGGTCGAATCGCCGCGGATGTTGATGCGCGCGATGGGGTCCATCTGGACGGCGACGTTCAATTTCATTGTGGAGTCCGCAAGTTGGGTCTGAGGTTTCAGGTGCTGGCGTCGAACGCCGCCAACACGATGGCGCGGCAGCCGCCGCGGCGCAATCAGCATGGCGTCGAAACGCAATTCGAATTCGGCATGTTCGGGATGCGCCATCAGCCAGGCCTGCGCGGCCTCGATGATGCGCGCCTGCTGGCGCGGCGTCACCGCATAGGCGGCGTCATCGAGACTGGCGCGGGCCTTGACCTCGATGAACGCCACGAGGTTGCGCCGCCGCGCCACGATGTCGATCTCGCCATAGGGCGTGCGAAAACGCTTTACGAGGATGCGATAGCCTTTGGCCATCAGATACGCGGCGGCGCGGGTTTCGGCGGACAGGCCGGTGCGAAACGCGGCGACGCGCGCGGGCGAAGCGGGTCTTGTCAGTTTATCCGAGGCGGCGAGGCGCCGTCAGTCTTCGCCATGACTGTCTTTCGCGGTCATTTTCTTGGCGAGTTCAAGCGCGCGGGCGTAGATCTCGCGGCGCGGCCGGCCGGACAGTTCGACCGCATGCGCCACCGCATCCTTGACGCTGTCGCGCCGGAGCGAAGCCCGCAGGAGATCGTCGAGCTCATGCCCGGCCATGGCCTGCGCGCCGGCGGCCGGCGGGCCGATCACCAGCACGAATTCGCCGCGCGTCTCCAGCTGTCGGCTGCTCGCGCCAGTTCGGCGACCGGCGCGCGCCGGATCTCCTCGTGCATCTTCGTCATCTCGCGGCAGATCGCGGCATCGCGCGCGCCCATGATTTCCGCAAGATCGGCCAAAGTGTCCTGCACGCGGTTGCCGGATTCGAACATGACAAGCGTGGCGTCGATCCGCGCCAGTTCGGCAAGCCGCGCGCGGCGCGCGGTCTGTTTCGGCGGCAGAAATCCTTCGAAGAAAAACCGGTCGGTGGGCAGCGCCGCCACCGCGAGTGCCGACAGTACCGAAGAGGGCCCCGGCAGCGCGATCACGGCATGCCCGGCGGCGCAGACCTCGCGCACCAGCTTGAAGCCGGGATCGGAAATCAGCGGCGTACCGGCATCCGAGACCAGCGCGATCGAGGCGCCCTGCGCCAGCTTTTCCAGGATCTTTGGCCGCGCAAGTGCGGCGTTGTGCTCGTGATAGGGTTTTAATAGCGCCGAGATGGCGTAGCGCTCGGTCAGCCTTCGGGTGATCCGGGTGTCCTCGCAGGCGATGATGTCGACGCCGGCCAGGGTTTCCAGGGCGCGCAGCGTAATGTCGCCGAGATTGCCGATCGGCGTGGCCACCAGATGCAGGCCTGGAACCGGCTTCGGCGCGGTCAGGACATGGCCGGACGACGGCAAACGTCCGCTCCGGGGGTTCCGATCAGGCCTTCAGTTCTATTTGTGGAAGCCGCTTTTGGGCGCATAATCGCTAATCTAGAGGGAACACGGCGCGCACGCCACAAGCGTGCGGGCTCGCGAAGATGCGTGACGCCAGGTGAGGAACCGGGAGGCTGCAACCGGCGACCGTGCCGCAGGGCCATAATCCTTTTGTTTTGGTTAACTATTCGCCGACAATATGCCTGAATCCACCCTTCCTGATCATCTGGGAGGGTGGTGTGCTGACCGATCTCGGTCGGTCAAGAGAAGAGATACGATGGGGTCTGGAAATTCGAGGGAACTGCCAAGGTCCAAGTCTTCGGGGGCCACCCGGCGGACGGCGGTCGGCCTGATTCTCGGCGCGCCGCTGCTCGGGGCATGCGCCGGCGTGCAGCAGAGCCTCAGCCAGTTTCCAGTTCGCCGTCGGCGGCCGGACCCGCCGGGCCACCGCAGCAGCCGCTCGCGGTCGGCAATGGGCAGGTCAAGGTCGGATTGATCCTGCCGCTGTCGGCCGCGGGCAATGCCGGCGTCGCGGCGCAATCGATGAAGAATGCCGCCGAGATGGCGCTGGCGGAATTCCAGAATCCCAACATCCAGCTTCTGATCAAGGATGACGGCGGCAGCCCGCAAGGCGCTCAGCAGGGCACCCAGCAGGCGCTCGACGAAGGCGCGGAGATCATTCTCGGTCCGCTGTTTGCGCTGTCGGTGCCGGCGACGGCGCAGCTGACGCGCGCCCGCGGCGTCTCGGTGATCGCGTTCTCGACCGATTCGAGCGTGGCCGGGCGCGGCGTCTATCTCCTGAGCTTCCTGCCCGAATCCGACGTCAACCGGATCATCGAATATGCCGCCAGCATCGGAAAGCGCTCCTTCGCCGCGCTGCTGCCGGAAAATGCCTATGGCAATGTGGTGGAGGCGACCTTCAAGCAGGCGGTCGGCCGCAAGGGCGGCCGCATCGTCGCATTTGAAAAATACGGCGCCGACCGCGCCACCCCGGCGCGGACCGTGGCGCAGGCGCTTGGCAGCGCGGATGCGCTGTTTCTCGCCGACGACGGCGATTCGCGTGGTGACGGTGGCCGATGCGCTGACCGCGGCCGGGGCGAATCTGAAAAACATCCAGCTGCTCGGCACCGGCCTGTGGGACAATCCGCGCGTGTTCGCGAGCCCCGCCTTGCAGGGCGGCCTTTATGCCGCGCCGGATCCTTCGGGCTTTCGCAGCTTCTCCGGCCGCTACCGCGCCAAATACGGCGCCGACCCGGTGCGCACCGCGACGCTGGCCTATGACGCGGTGGCGCTGGTCGCGGCACTGGCGCGAACCCAGGGGCCGCAGCGGTTTTCGCCTGAAGTGCTGACCAACCCATCCGGCTTTGCCGGCATCGACGGCCTGTTCCGCTTCCGCGCCGACGGCACCAACGAGCGCGGCCTTGCGGTGATGCGCGTCGCATCAGGCGGCGGCGCGCCGGTCGCCGGCTCGCCGAAGAGTTTTGGGGCGTAGTTTCACTATTGTCGTTCCTGCGGAAAGCAGGAACCCATAACCACCGGCGTTTGCTGGTCACGAAGGCGACTGCCACATCGCTCCAATGAGGGGCCGCGGCGTATGGGCCCCGGCGTTCGCCGGGGCGACAACGAATTTTCTACGCCGCCAGATCCGCCACCACCGCATCGAGCACCGGAAATCCGGCCTGCGTCACGCGCAGCCGGCCGCTGTCGTCGACCACGATGGCGCCTTCGTCGCGCAGGATCGCGATCCGATCGGGATCGAGCGCGCGGCCCGATAACGCCGCATAGCGGCTGGGGTCGATGCCCTCGGCGAGCCGCAGGCCCATCAGCAGAAATTCGTCGGCGCGCTCTTCGCTGTTGAGGCGATCGTCGGTGACGACGCCGTGGCCATCAGCCTCGACCCGCATCAGCCACGCCTCGGGGCGCTTTTCGGTTGACGATCGCGTGCCTGGTGCCGTCGATATCGAGCCGGCCATGGGCGCCGGGACCGATGCCGGCATATTCGTCGCCGCGCCAGTAGACCAGATTGTGCCGGCATTCCGCGCCGGAGCGGGCGTGATTGGAAATCTCGTAGGCCGGCAGGCCATGTTGGGCGCAGACTTCCTGCGTGACATCGTAGAGCGCGCGCGCGGTCGCTTCATCCGGTGTCTTCAGTTTGCCGGCGGCGTGCAGGCCGAAGAACGGCGTGCCTTCCTCGATCGTCAGCTGATAGAGCGACAGATGCTCGGCGGCTTCGGAGATCGCGAGACTTCAACTCGTCCGCCCACATCCGCGGCGTCTGGTCGGGACGGGCGTAGATCAGGTCGAACGAGTAACGATCGAACGCGCTGCGCGCGATCGCGACCGCATCCAGCGCCTCGCGCGCGGTGTGCAGACGCCCCAGCGCCTTCAGCGAGGCATCGTCCAGCGCCTGCACGCCGAGCGAAACTCTGTTGACGCCGGCGGCGCGATAGCCGGCAAACCGCGTGGCCTCGACGCTGGTGGGGTTGGCTTCGAGCGTGACTTCGACGCCCGGGGCCACGCGCCAGTGCTTGCCGATCGCATCCAGGATCGCGCCGACGGTCTGCGGCCGCATCAGTGACGGCGTGCCGCCGCCGAGAAAGATCGACGAGACTTCGCGGCCCGGCGCGCGCGCGGCGGTGGTTTCGATTTCGCGGGCGAAGGCGCGGGCAAATCGGTCTTCATCGACAGGGGCATGCCGGACATGGCTGTTGAAATCGCAATACGGACATTTCGACAGGCAGAACGGCCAGTGCACGTAGACGCCGAACGCGCTTTGTTTTCCCTCCGCTTGCGGGGGCGTGCGGGGGTGGAGGCTCTCGACGCTAGTCAAGGCAGATCTCCGCCAGCTTGACGAAGGCGCGGGCGCGGTGCGACAGGCCGAGCCCGAGCGGCGGCAGGCCGTGCTTCTCGACGCTGGTCATCTCGCCGAAGGTGCGCGCGTGCCCGTCGGGCATGAACATCGGATCGTAGCCGAAGCCGGCGCTGCCGCGCGGCGGCCATACCAGCGTTCCCTCGGCGCGGGCCTCGACTTCCTCGAGATGATCGTCGGGCCAGGCGACGCATAACGCCGACACGAACTGCGCTTTTCGTTGCGCGGGCGCGGCAGCGCCGCGCTCCGCCAGCAGACGTTCGATCCGCGTCATTGCGGCGGTGAAATCCTTAGCTGGACCGGCCCAGCGCGCGGAGAAAATGCCGGGCGCGCCGTCGAGCGCGTCGACCGCCAGTCCGGAATCGTCGGCGAACGCCGGCAGCTGGGTCGCTCTTGCCGCCGCGATCGCCTTGATCCGCGCATTGGCGGCAAAGCTGTCGCCGGTCTCCTCGGGCTCGTCGAGGCCGAGTTCGCCCGCCGATACCGCCTCGACGCCGTGCGGCGCCAGGAGTTCGCGCATCTCGGCGAGCTTGCCGGGATTGTGGGTCGCGATCACGAGCTTGCCTGTGATTCGGCGATGTTGAGTCATGGACAATCTATCATTCGTCATGGCCGGGCGTAGTAGTCTGCCTTCGCAGACGACGTGGACTCGTCGGCGCCCGGGCATGACGGCCTTTTGTGAATCACGCCACGGCCATTTTCTGCAGATCCACCAGCCGCGCCACGCCTTTGCGCGCCAGCGCCATCAGCGCCAGGAACTCGTCCTGCGAGAACGGGGTCTTTTCCGCCGTGCCCTGCACCTCGATGATACGTCCATCGCCGGTCATGACGAAATTGGCGTCGGTATCGGCCTCGGAATCCTCGGCGTAATCGAGGTCCAGCACCGGGGTGCCGTTATAGATACCGCAACAGATCGCGGCGACGTTGTCGCGCAGACGTTGCCCTTCATCATGTTGCGGGCCTTCATCCAGGAGATGCAGTCGGCCAGTGCGACCCAGGCGCCGGTGATCGAGGCGGTGCGGGTGCCGCCATCGGCCTGCAGCACGTCGCAATCCACCGTGATCTGGCGCTCGCCGAGCGCCTCGAGGTCGACGGTGGCGCGCAGCGAGCGGCCGATCAGGCGCTGGATCTCGACGGTGCGGCCATTTTGCTTGCCGGCGGACGCCTCGCGGCGGGTACGCTCCAGCGTCGCCCGCGGCAGCATGCCATATTCGGCCGTGACCCAGCCGCGGCCCTGGCCCTTGAGCCACGGCGGCAGCCGTTCCTCCAGCGTTGCCGTCACCAGCACGTGGGTGTCGCCGAATTTGACCATGCAGGAACCCTCGGCATATTTGACCACGCCGCGTTCCAGCGACACGGCGCGCAGTTCATCGGGCGCACGGCGGCTTGGCCGCATGGGAATCCTCCGAAAATTCAGGAAAAGTTGTTACCTCGCGGTGCTTGTAGGAGCGCAAGGCAGCAGCGGCAAGGCCCTTGGCCGCCCCTTTTGGGCCGAATGCCTGCTTGTAACTGACCCGCGAGATCGACAAATTAGGGGGCAGTTGTCAGGAGTACCCAGTGGCCCACCACGAACCGATTGGCCTGATCGCGCCGCATGCCGGGCTTGCCCAGCTCAATGAGCGTTCCCGGGACATCTTTCGTCAAATTGTCGAGAGCTATTTGGCGACCGGCGAACCGGTCGGCTCGCGCAACATTTCGCGCCTGATCGCGGTGCCGCTGTCGCCGGCCTCGGTCCGCAACGTGATGTCGGACCTCGAGCAGCTCGGCCTGATCTACGCGCCGCATACCTCGGCGGGACGGCTGCCGACCGAACTCGGCCTGCGGTTTTTCGTCGATGCCCTGATGCAGCTCGGCGATCTCACCGAACCGGAGCGGCAGTCGATCCAGAGCCAGCTTGCTTCGGTCGGCAAGGCGCAATCGGTCGAAGCCGCCCTCGGCGAAGCCCTGACGCGGCTGTCCGGCCTGACCCGGGCGGCGGCGGTGGTGCTGACCGCGAAATCCAATTCGCGGCTGAAGCATATCGAATTCGTGCGGCTGGAGCCGGAGCGGGCGCTGGTGGTGCTGGTCGGCGAGGACGGCCAGGTTGAAAACCGCGTGCTGGCGCTGCCGCCGGGCGTTCCCTCATCGGCACTCACCGAAGCCAGCAATTTTCTCAATGCGCGGATTCGCGGCAGGACGCTGGCCGAAGCGCGGCTCGAACTGGAAACCGCGCTGGCGCAAAATCGCGCCGAGCTCGATCAGCTGACGCAAAAGGTGATCGCCGCGGGGATCGCGAGCTGGTCCGGCGGCGAAAGCGACGACCGCCAGCTGATCGTGCGCGGTCACGCCAATCTGCTGGAGGATTTGCACGCGCTCGAGGATCTCGAACGGGTCCGATTGCTGTTCGACGATCTCGAGACCAAGCGCGGCGTGATCGATCTGTTGGGACGCGCCGAGCGCGCCGAAGGCGTGCGGATTTTCATTGGCTCGGAAAACAAGCTGTTTTCGCTGTCCGGTTCTTCCACGATCATCGCGCCCTACAGCGATGCCGCGGGTCATATCGTCGGCGTTCTCGGCGTGATCGGGCCGACGCGGCTCAACTATGCAAGGGTGATTCCGACGGTGGATTATGCCGCGCGCATCGTCAGCCGGATGCTGGGCGGATGATCTCGCCGATACGGCGTCGGTTGCGCTTGATTTTTGGCGCTTAAAGCACGATATCCCGGCCAGCCACTCTCCTCCCCATTGATCCCAGACGATTTTTCAAGAAGGCAGCCTATGACCGATCCCGACCGGCAGAAGGACGATCCGGTAAAGCCGGCGCAGTCCCCCGAGCCCGTGGTTTCCAAGCCGTACATCATGCCCGACGATCCGGAAGTGGGATCGGCCGAAGCGCTGGCCAAGGAGCTCGCGGAATCGCGCGACAAGATGCTGCGCACGCTGGCGGAAATGGAAAACCTGCGCAAGCGCACCACGCGCGAGGTCGCCGATGCGCGAACCTATGGTATCTCCGGTTTCGCGCGCGACGTGCTCGATATCGCCGACAATCTGCAGCGCGCGCTCGACGCGGTTCCGGCCGACACCAGGGCATCGGCCGATCCCGTGCTGAAGGCGCTGATCGAAGGCGTCGAGCTGACCGAGCGGTCGCTGCTCAACGCGCTCGAGAAAAACGGGGTTAAAAAATTCGATCCGGCGGGCGAAAAATTCGATCCGAATTTCCAGCAGGCGATGTATGAGGTCCCCGACGCGTCGGTACCCGCCGGAACGGTGCTCCAGGTCGTGCAGGCCGGCTACATGATCGGCGAGCGGGTGTTGCGGCCGGCGCTGGTTGCGGTCTCCAAGGGTGGCGCCAAGGCGGGCGCGCCGGCGAACGGCAACGAGCCGAACAGCGCAGCCTGAGCGGTAATCGCCTGGAGCAGCTCCTCCGCTTCACCTCTCCCTGTGGGAGAGGTGAAATCCAAGTGCGCCGCAGCTCAATCCAACCCCATTTCATTTCATCAAGCTTTAGCCGCGCGGCTGAATGCCGTCGCGCACGGCGCGGAAGCGCGGAAATGCCTTCGCCCACTGGTCGCGCGGCGCGCTTCCAATGATGCGCAGCGCGTTGGGGCCGCCGCCGAATTTCAGCCATTGCACCACGGTGACGGCGGTATTGTCCTTGCCGCTGGTCGCATCGATCCGCGTTTCATAACCTGGCGTGCCGTCGATGCGGAGCGGCTCGGACATCGTGATCCGGGCGTCGCGTACCCCGGGAATTGTCGTTGCGATCTGCTGGGCGAAGCGGCCGCGATCGTCCGGCTGTGCCGGCGCCGATCCGATCACGCCGATCACCATGAAGGGCGCGGCCTCAAAGCCGGTTACCTCGTCGCCGTCGGCGAGAATGAGGGCGGCGCCTAGCGCCAGCGTGCGGACATTTTTGAAATCGCTGAGTTCGCTGACCTTGAACGGCATCTGGTCGAGCTGCTCCTCGACCGGAACCTCCTTGCGAATTGCCGCCGTCGCAAACATCTGCCGTACCGCGTCATCGGTGTAGATCTTGGTGGCGTTCTCGGGAACCTGCACCGCGACATAGCCGGAGAAGGTGCCACCCGACAGAATCATCGAATAGCGCCGTACGGGGGTTGCGCCATCCTTGGCGGATTTCAGCGGTATAGTAGGCCACGCCGGCTGATGTCTCGATGCTCTCGGGCTTGATGCCGCCGCTGCCCGCAGGATTGGCCTTGAAGGCATTCATGACCTCGCCATAGGCCTCGGGCGGAAGCTCCGCCACCAGGACCTTGACGCTTTGGTCCTCGGTTTCGAATCCGACTGGAATGTTTTTGCCTGGACCATGCCCACAAGGGGCGTCATCCCGATCCGCATACCCGGCGGAAAGACAACGTCCGCGGCGAAGGCAGGCGATAGGGCTGGGAAGAGCAGAATAACGGCGGATATTAGTCGAATGAGCTTCATGAAAATCTACTGGGTTTGCATTGAGGCCGTTCAATGGTCGGCCGGCCACGGTCTTCATTCCCGGGGTCACGTTTCAGGCCCTCCGCTTTTAGCGGTTTTAACGGTCCGGCGACAGACCAGGCCGCCCATTAACCCCCTTCGCCGGCCGCGCCGTCCGGCCCGGTGAGGGGGACACTATCTTTCAAAGAGCGAGGTTTTCATGGGCCAAGGTTGCGTCCCGGTCCTTGCAGGCCAGTGCCCCCCTCCTATATGAGGCTCACCGTCGCAATATCGCGAGCATTTGATCGTTTGGGGGTTTGGATTGGTGCGCCGTCAGGGCCCAGCCAACCTGCCGCAAAAAGAAGGATATGAGGACCATGGGAAAGGTCATTGGGATCGATCTCGGCACCACGAATTCGTGCGTCGCCGTAATGGATGGCAAGACAGCGAAAGTCATCGAAAACGCCGAGGGCATGCGGACGACCCCGTCGATTGTCGCCTTCAGCGATGACGGCGAGCGCCTCGTCGGCCAGCCTGCCAAGCGCCAGGCGGTAACCAATCCCGAGCGGACTTTCTTCGCGGTCAAGCGCCTCGTCGGCCGCCGCTATGACGACCCGATGGTGGAGAAGGACAAGAAGCTCGTCCCCTACAAGATCGTCAAGGCGTCCAATGGCGACGCCTGGGTCGAAGCCGACGGCAAGACCTACTCGCCCTCGCAGGTCTCCGCTTTCATTCTGCAGAAGATGAAAGAGACCGCCGAAGCCCATCTCGGCCAGAAGGTCGACCAGGCCGTCATCACCGTTCCCGCCTATTTCAACGACGCGCAACGTCAGGCCACCAAGGATGCCGGCAAGATCGCCGGCCTCGAAGTGCTGCGCATCATCAACGAGCCGACTGCGGCCGCCCTCGCTTACGGTCTCGACAAGTCGAAATCCGGCACCATCGCGGTGTACGACCTCGGCGGCGGTACCTTCGACGTCTCGATCCTCGAGATCGGCGACGGCGTGTTCGAGGTGAAGTCGACCAACGGCGATACATTTTTGGGCGGCGAAGACTTCGACATGCGGCTCGTCAGCTATCTGGCCGATGAGTTCCAGAAGGAGCAGGGCATCAACCTGCGCAACGACAAGCTTGCCTTGCAGCGCCTGAAAGAGGCCGCCGAAAAGGCCAAGATCGAATTGTCCTCGACCACGCAGACCGAAATCAACCTGCCGTTCATCACGGCCGACCAGACCGGGCCGAAGCATCTGACCATGAAGCTGACGCGCGCCAAGTTCGAGGCGCTGGTCGATGACCTCATCCAGAAGACCATCGAGCCCTGCCGCAAGGCGCTGAAGGATGCCGGCCTCACCGCCGGCGAAATCGGCGAAGTGGTGCTGGTCGGCGGCATGACCCGCATGCCGAAGGTCCAGGAAGTGGTGAAGCAGTTGTTCGGCAAGGAGCCGCACAAGGGCGTCAACCCCGACGAAGTCGTCGCCATTGGTGCGGCGATCCAGGCCGGCGTGCTGCAGGGCGACGTCAAGGACGTGTTGCTGCTCGACGTGACGCCGCTGTCGCTCGGCATCGAGACGCTGGGCGGCGTGTTCACCCGCATCATCGATCGCAACACCACGATCCCGACCAAGAAGAGCCAGGTGTTCTCGACCGCCGAGGACAACCAGAACGCCGTCACCATCCGCGTGTTCCAGGGCGAGCGCGAAATGGCGGCCGACAACAAGGTGCTCGGTCAGTTCGACCTGATGGGCATTCCGCCGTCGCCGCGCGGCATGCCGCAAATCGAGGTGACCTTCGACATCGACGCCAACGGCATCGTCAACGTGTCGGCCAAGGACAAGGCGACCGGCAAGGAGCAGCAGATCCGGATCCAGGCGTCCGGCGGTCTGTCCGAAGCCGACATCCAGAAGATGGTCAAGGACGCCGAGGCCAACGCCGCCGAGGACAAGAAACGCCGCGAAGCGGTCGATGCCAAGAACCATGCCGACGCCCTGGTCCATTCGACCGAGAAGGCGCTGGCCGAACATGGCTCGAAGGTCGAGGAGAGCGAGCGCCGCGCCATCGAGGACGCCGTCAGCGATTTGAAGGAAGCGCTGAAGGGTGACGATGCCGAGGCGATCAAGGCCAAGACCAACACGCTGGCGCAGGCTTCCATGAAGCTCGGCGAGGCGATGTACAAGCAGCAGGCCGAGAGCGACGCGGCCAAGGATGCTGCCAAGGATGACGTGGTCGACGCGGAGTTTACCGAGGTCGACGACGACAAGAACACCAAGAAGTCTGCGTAAACGGCTGTAACCATGGCCCTCATTCTGAAGAGCACGCAAGCCGCGTCTCGCAGGATGGGGGTCATTTTTCGTTAAGCCGGAGGTTGCATTCTCCAGGACGCATTCTTCGGGATGAGGACAAACCTCGGGCGGATTTGACGGATGTCCACCAAGCGCTGCTACTACGAAACCCTTGAAGTCGAGCGGAACGCGGACGAGTCCAAGCTCAAGGCTGCCTTCCGCAAGCTCGCGATGAAATGGCACCCGGACAAGAATCCGGGCGACGCGACCAGCGAAGTCCGTTTCAAGGAAATCAACGAAGCCTACGAAGTCCTCAAGGACGGCGACAAGCGCGCCGCCTATGACCGGTTCGGCCATGCGGCGTTCGAGCAAGGCGGGGCCGGTGGTCCGGGCTTCGGCGCCGGCTTTGCCTCGTCCTTCTCCGATATTTTCGAAGACCTGTTCGGCATGGCCGGGCAACGCGGCCGCGGTGGCGGCGCGAGCGCGGCGCCGACCTGCGCTACAACATGGAAATCACGCTGGAGGAAGCCTTCCTCGGCAAGACCGCCCAGATCGAGATTCCGGTTTCGGTGACCTGCGAATCCTGCTCGGGCACCGGCGCCAAGTCCGGCACCAAGCCGAAAACCTGCTCGATGTGCGGCGGCGCCGGCCGGGTGCGGCAGGCGCAGGGATTTTTCACGCTGGAGCGAACCTGTCCGGGCTGTCAGGGCCGCGGCCAGATGATCGAAGACCCCTGTCCCTCCTGCTCGGGCTCGGGACGGGTGACGCGCGAACGGAACTTGTCGGTCAATATTCCGCAAGGCGTGGAGGATGGCACGCGGATCCGGCTGGCCGGCGAAGGCGAGGCCGGCGTCCGTGGCGGACCGCCGGGCGATCTCTATATTTTCCTCTCGCTGGCCACGCATCAATTCTTTCAGCGCGACGGCGCCGACCTGCACTGCCGCGTGCCGATCTCGATGGTGACGGCGGCGCTGGGCGGCGAATTCGAGGTGCCGACCATCGACAAGGGCAAGACCAAGGTGAAAATCCCTTCGGGAACCCAATCCGGCCGGCGCTTTCGCATCGCATCAAAGGGCATGCCGGTGTTGCGGTCGCGTCAGACCGGCGACATGTATGTCCAGGTCGTGGTCGAAACGCCGCAGAATCTGACCAAGAAGCAGCAGGAATTGCTGGCCGAATTCGAAAAATTATCGTCCGGTGCAACCCAGCCCGAGGCAGCGGGTTTCTTCACTAAGGTCAAGGACTTCTTCGGTAACCGCGGGGCCACCTAGAGGGCTCGCCGCTTGACCGTATCGGTTGCTACCTATACGTCTTTATGACTATTTTCTGACACTGCCGCCGAAGCGCGGTCCCGCCTGGTAGCGACATGCCATTGCAATCGTCCGTGCGTGCGTTGAAGAAACCTCTTCGTCTCGACGATGAGGTGCGTTTTCTCCGTTCATGGATCGAGAAGCCGCTTCACATGGGCGCGGTGATGCCCTCGGGGCGGGTGCTGGCGCGCACCATGGCGCAATATGTCGAACATTGATTCCGATGGGCCGGTCGTCGAACTTGGGCCCGGGACCGGTGCGATCACCAGCGCGCTGATCGAGCGCGGCGTCGATCAGAAGCGGCTCGTACTGGTCGAATATAATCCGGGCTTCTGTGCGCTGCTGCGCGACCGCTATCCGCATGCGAAGGTGGTGCAGGGCGACGCCTACGCGCTGCGCGATTCGCTCTGGAACGTGTTGAGCGCTCCCGCTTGCGCCGTGGTGTCCGGCCTGCCGCTCGTCACCAAGCCGATGCTGACGCGGCTGAAGCTGATCCGCGATGCCTTCGCGGCGCTGGCGCCGGGTGCGCCGTTCGTGCAGTTCACCTATTCGGTGGCGCCGCCGATTCCGAAATCGCTGCCCGGCGTGTCCACAGAAGCCTCCGAGCGCATCTGGATGAACCTTCCGCCGGCCCGTGTCTGGGTGTATCGCAAGGGTTGAGCCGTCCGACACCGCCAAGGCGGTGGGTTCGTCCTGAACGCGATTTTAAATCATGTCCGCGCTGAAAATCCTGGTGATCCCCGGCTCGCTTCGCACCGGCTCGCTCAATGCGAGGCTCGCGGCGGCAGCCGTGCATGAATTCGCGCAAGCCGGTGCCGAAGTCACGCGTATCTCGCTCGGCGATTTTCCGCTGCCGATCTATGACGGCGACCTGCAGACTAAATCCGGCGTGCCGAAGAATGCGATCAATCTCAAGCGCATGATCGGCGCGCATCATGGCGTCCTGATCGTGACGCCGGAATATAATTCGTCGGTGCCGGCGCTGGTCAAGAACACCATCGACTGGGTCAGCCGCGTGCAGGATGCGCACGAAACCCGGGGCCAGGTATTTCGCGAACGCGCCTTTGCGATCGCGGCCGCGTCGGAAAGCCGGCTCGGCGGAACCCGTGCGCTGGCAGCGCTGCGGCTGATTCTTGCCGCCTGCCAGGCCACGGTTATCCCGCAATCAGCTCGCGCTGTCGTTCGCCGGTGAGGCCTATGATGATATGGACAGGCTGAAACATCGCAGCCGATGTCGAAGCGCTGAAAGCGCTGGTGCGGCAACTGATCGACGTTTCCCAGCACATGATGTGAGGTGACATGCAGCCATCCGTTATCGCCCCTCGCGACCGATTGATCGTGGCGCTGGACCTGCCGGATGTTGCCGCCGCGGAAGCGATGATCGCCCGGCTTGGCGACAGCGTGACATTTTACAAGATCGGCTATCAGCTCGCCTATGCCGGAGGGCTGCCGCTGGTTCGGCAGCTCGCTGATGGCGGCAAGAAGGTCTTCATCGATCTCAAGCTGCACGACATCGGCAACACGGTGGCGCGCGGCGTCGAGAGCGTCGCCAGGCTGGGCGCGACCTTCCTGACCGTGCACGCCTATCCGCAGACCATGAAGGCGGCGGTCGAGGCCCGCGCCGGATCGGGATTGAAAATCCTCGCCGTCACGGTGCTGACCTCGTATGACGACAGCGATCTGCACGCCGCCGGCTACCGGCTGGGCGTGTCCGATCTGGTCGAGGCCCGCGCCCGGCAGGCGCAGGTGCTGGGCGTCGATGGTCTCGTCTGTTCGCCCGAGGAGGCGGCGGCCTTGCGCGGGATCGTTGGTCATCAGATGAACCTGGTTACCCCCGGCATTCGGCCTGCGGGCACGGCCACCGGCGACCAGAAGCGCATCATGACGCCGGCCCGCGCCATTTCAGCCGGCGCCGATTATCTGGTGGTGGGCAGACCCGTGATGGAAGCCGCCGATCCCAGAGGAGCGGCGGACGCCATCCAGGCAGAAATCGTGCAGGCGCTGGGCTGAACAAAACGGAGAGATTAGATGGCAAAGGGTTACTGGATCGCGCGCATCGACGTCCACAACATGGACGGCTACAAGGAATACGTCGCCCAGAACGGCGCGGTATTTGCCAAATACGGCGCCAGGTTTCTGGTGCGCGGCGGCCGGTACGTCGGGCAGGAAGGTTCGACGCCGCACGCGCAATGTGGTGCTCGAATTCAAGGATTATGAGACCGCGCTGGCCTGCTACAATTCGCCGGAATATGCCCGCCTGGTCAAGATCCGCTCGCCGCATGCGGAGAGCGATCTCGTGATCATCGAGGGCTATGACGGGCCGCAGCCGTAGAGCGGTTTCGAGAAGACATCGATATTTGCGTCATGGCCGGATCGGTTGCCGGAACTGGCCGCCACAGCTATACCGCAAGGGCGAGGTTTTTAGACATGTCCGACATGCGCTTGATCGTTGCGGGAGCCGGCGGCCGGATGGGCCGTGCGCTGACACGCGTCATCTCGGAAACACCGGGTGCGGTCCTCGCCGGCGCGCTGGAAGCGCCGGGTTCGGAACTCCTCGGCAAGGACGCCGGCGTGCTCGCGGGCCTGCCTGCCAACGGGGTCCTGCTGTCGGCCGACCTGTGGTCGATGTCGGCAAAAGCCGACGGCATTTTGGATTTCACCGTGCCGGGAGCGACCATTGCCAATGTTGCGATCGCCGCCGAGCGGGGCCTGGTTCACGTTATCGGCACCACAGGCCTGTCGTCGTCGGATGACGCCGTGATCAAGAGCGTCACCTCGCGCGCCATCGTGGTCCAGTCCGGCAACATGAGCCTCGGCGTCAACCTGCTGGCGGCGCTGGTGAAGCGGGTGGCGGCATCGCTGGACGAAAGCTTCGACATCGAAATTCTCGAGATGCATCACCGCGCCAAGATCGACGCGCCGTCGGGCACCGGCCTGATGCTGGGCGAGGCCGCCGCCGCTGGCCGCAAGATCGCGCTGGATCAGCATTCCGCGCGCGGACGCGACGGCATCACCGGCGCGCGCACGGCCGGCGACATCGGCTTTGCATCGTTGCGTGGCGGCACCGTCACCGGCGATCACAGCGTGATTTTCGCGGGTCCGATGGAACGCATCGAACTGACCCACCGGGCGGAGGACCGCACGATGTTCGCGCAGGGCGCGGTCAAGGCCGCGCTGTGGGCGCGCCAGCGCAAGCCCGGACTGTATTCGATGGCCGACGTGCTCGGGCTCGGCGACTTCTGACGATTTGGCGACTTCCAGAAATCTGAACGGATTGGGAAATGAGTGAGCGTCTTCTTGTGCTGGTGCGTCACGGCCAGAGCGAATGGAACCTGAAGAATCTTTTCACCGGCTGGAAGGATCCCGGTCTCACCGAGCGGGGAATCGCCGAGGCCAAGGAAGCCGGGCGAAAATTAAAGGCGCAGGGACTGTCGTTCGACATCGCCTTTACCTCGGTGCTCAGGCGCGCGGAGCAAACGCTTGATCTGATGCTTGATGAGCTCGGCCAGACCGGTATTCCGGTCAAAAAACATCTCGCGCTGAACGAGCGCGACTATGGCGATCTCTCGGGACTAAACAAGGACGACGCCCGCAAGAAATGGGGCGAGGAACAGGTCCATGTCTGGCGCCGGTCCTACGACGTGCCGCCGCCCGGCGGCGAAAGCCTGAAGGATACGCTGGCGCGCACGCTGCCTTACTACGTTCAGGAGATCTTGCCCTGCGTGCTGCGCGGCGAGCGCACGCTGGTCTCTGCGCACGGCAATTCGCTGCGCGCGCTGATCATGGTGCTGGAAAAGCTTTCGCCGGAGCAAATTCTCGCGCGCGAACTCGCCACCGGCGCGCCGGTGATCTACCGTCTCAATGCCGACGCCACCGTGGCATCGAAGCTCGATCTGGCGGGGTGATTGAGAGGATATCAGGCCGTCATTCCGGGATGGTGCGTTAGCACCAGACCTCAGATGTGCAATTGCACATCGGGGAATCCTTGGATTCCGGGCTCGATGCGGAGCCTGTCATCGGGCCGCGCTTCGCGCGGACCCGTTGGCATCGCCCCGGAATGACGAAGAATCTATCTAATTCATTCCCAGCTGCCCGGCTTCCCAGCCGATCATCGCCTGCTTGCGGGTGATGCCCCAGTGATAGCCGGTCAGCGCGCCGCTTTTGCCGAGCGCGCGATGGCAGGGCACCACGAACGACAGCGGATTTTTGCCGACCGCCGCACCGACCGCGCGTGACGCCGTGGGATTTTTGATCCTGGCCGCGATGTCCGAATAGCAGACCGCGCGGCCCATCGGGATTTTCAGCAGCGTCTCCCACACCCGAACCTCGAAGTCGGTGCCGATCAGCACCACGCGCAGCGGCTGATCCGCGCGCCACAGTTTGGTATCGAAGATGCGCTGCGCCAGCGCTGATGTGCCGGCGCGGTCCTCAACATAGTTCGCGCGTGGCCAGCGCCGCTGCATGTCGGCGAGCGCGGCCGGCTCTTCGCCGGGATCGGCGAACGCCAGGCCGGCCAGTCCGCGGCCGCTGGCGATCACGATGGCGGTGCCGAACGGCGAGGGATGAAATCCGTAAGCGAGCGTCATGCCGGCGCCGCCGGCTTTCCATTCGCCCGGCGACATCGCCTCATGGGTGACGAACAGATCGTGCAGCCGCCCCGGGCCCGAAAGCCCGGAGTTCGAGCGCGGCATCCAGCACGCTGGCGGAATCGCGCAGCAAGCCCTTGGCGTGATCGAGCGTCAGCGCCTGCATGAAGGCCTTTGGCGTCAGTCCGGCCCAGCGGCGGAACAGATGGTGCAGCTCGTCGGGCGTTACCGCGGCCGCATCCGCCATCGCTTCGATGGTCGGCTGCGCGCGCCAGTGTTCCGAGATGAAGGCGATGGCGCGGCGCACCGAATCATAGTCGCGCAGCGCGGCGTTCTGGGGCCCGGGCCCGGTCAGGCGATGGTCATTGATTGCGAGGTTCATCATGGCTCTGATGTAGGACGGGCGCGCGGTCAGAACCACCCGATTCCCGACAGGCTTTCACCCGATCGGGTTGTAGGTCGGGCCACGCCGCGCGGCCTGGAGTGCCTGGGTTAAAGCTTTGGCAAAGCTGGCTTTTTCGTCGGGCCCCAGGAAGCTCGCGATCGCGACGTGGCGGCCTTTGGAAACCAGATAGAGCTTTTCGATGCCGAATTCCGCATGCGTCTTCTGATCGAGCCGCACCCACAGCGGATTGAGCACGAATTCCACCACATGGCCGCGGTGGCTGACCCGGCGCACCCGCAGTTCGGACGGCGTGACCGAGATTTCCTCGGACGCCCTGGCGCGTTTAAAATTGATCCGGAACGCCCAGTAGATCGCCAGCACGTCGAGGCCGAAAAAGCCGAACACCGGCCACGCGCCCATCAGCAGAAACGCCAGGCCGGCGGCGAAGCTGACCACGCTGACAAATGCCATCACCAGCAGAAAGCCGGTGCGGTTCAGCGAGCGGTGCGGCGTCAGCAGCGCCGAAAACAGTTCCGGCTGCGGCGGTGGATCAAAATCGTTGCCTGCGGTCATGACCTGTCAGTATACCCGCATCATGGCGAAAATCACCCGCGGACCTCAGCCCAAACCGAAACAGACGGCCGCAAAACGCGTTCAAAAAGCCCCTGATAGGGCGGTTGCAAGGGCCGGCCCGGCCAAAACACCGAAACAGATTGCGGCCAAACCGGGTCAGCTTCGCGCGGCGAAAAAATCCATCAGGGCCGTCAAACCCTGGACTCCTGCCGAGGTCCGCGAGGCGTTCAGCCGTTTTCGCAAAGCCAATCCGGAGCCGAAGGGCGAGCTCGAACATCTCAATCCCTACACGCTGCTGGTCGCGGTCGTGCTGTCGGCGCAGGCGACCGACGCCGGCGTCAACAAGGCGACACGCGCCTTGTTCGCGGTTGCCGACACGCCGCAAAAGATGCTCGCGCTCGGCGAGGACAAAGTCCGCGACTTCATCAAGACCATCGGGCTCTACCGCAACAAGGCCAGGAACGTCATCGCGCTGTCGGAAAAATTGATCGCCGAGTTCGGCGGCGAGGTTCCGCGCAGCCGCGCCGAACTGGAATCGCTGCCCGGCGCCGGCCGCAAAACTGCCAACGTCGTGCTCAACATGGCGTTCGGCGAACGCACCATGGCGGTCGACACGCATGTATTTCGGGTCGCCAATCGCACTGGTTTGGCGCCCGGCAATACGCCGCTCGAAGTGGAACTCGGGCTTGAGCGCGTGATTCCGCCCGAATTCATGCTGCACGCGCATCACTGGCTGATCCTGCACGGCCGCTACACTTGCCTCGCACGCAAGCCGCGCTGCGAAGTATGCCTGATCAACGATCTCTGCCGCTGGCCGGAAAAGACGGTTTGAGGTATGACAGCCATCATATCTGTCGGTCGGATCTGCCGGCATCATCCGCCATGCGGAATCTTCCCTTGGGTTTCGCCGAAGAAAGAATGATCTGAGAGGGGCCGCCCTTGAGTCAGCAGGATCCGATCAGCGCGGTACAAGCGCGTCAGACCGCGTCGACACCATCGGCCGCGGCGGCGGTCGCCGCGCCGGCGCTACAGCCGCCGCTGGCTGGTTGGCGCAGTTCCTGGAACCGCCTCGCGATTCCCGTGTTCGCCGTGCTGGCCGCGTTCGGGTTTATCGCGCTGGCAACGCTGCGCTGGGACGCCTGGGTCGGCGCCGCGGCGATCCAGACCACCGACGACGCCTATATCAAGGCCGAGCTGACCCGGCTGAGCAGCCGGGCCGCCGGCGAGGTTCTCACCGTTGCCGTGAAGGATTTCCAGCACGTCAAGGCCGGCGATCTCCTGATTCAGATCGATCCTGCCGATTACGAAGCGCAGGTGGCGCAGGCCGAGGCCGGCGTCGCCGCCGCGCAGGCCGCCTTCGACAATCTCGCCAACCAAATCGAGCTGCAATACGCCACCATCGCCCAGGCCGAGGCGCAGCAGGTGTCCGCGCTCGCCCAGGAAGTCGAAGCCCGTCAGGAGGAGGAGCGGCAACAATCGCTGTCGCAGACCGACGCCGGCACCCGGCAAAAGTTTGAGCAGGCCACCGCCGCCTACGCCCGCGCGCAGGCCGACGTCCGCGCCAGCCGGGCCGTTGTCGCCGCGCAGCGCCACCAGCTCGACGTGCTGTCGGGCAACAAGAAGGAGCGCGCGGCGGATATTGCGGCAGCCAAGGCGACGCTTACCGCGGCCCGGCTCAAGCTCGGTTACACCAGGATCACCGCACCGTTCGACGGCGTGGTTGGCGAGCGGCAGGTTCAGCCCAACGACTACGTCACCATCGGAAGCAATCTCATCAACGTGGTGCCGCTGCCGAACGTCTATGTCATCGCCAATTACAAGGAAACCCAGCTGACCCGGGTAAAACCCGGCCAGCCTGTCGACCTGACCGTCGATAGTTTCCCGCATGAGCGGCTGCACGGCTACGTCGAGCGCATCGCGCCCGCCAGCGGCTCGGAATTCGCGCTGCTGCCGCCCGACAATGCGACCGGCAATTTCACCAAGGTGGTGCAGCGTATCCCGGTTCGGATCGCCCTCGACAAGGGTCAGCCGCTATTGGAACGCCTGCTGCCGGGAATGTCGGTCGTCACCCGAATTCACACCGACGAAGCGGGCGCGGATGGCACAAAATAGCGACGCCGATCATGGGCCGCTGTCGCAGGGCGGCATCGCACCTCAACCCTTGTTTGCGGTCGGCGCCGTGCTTCTCGGTTCGTTTCTGGCCAATGTCGACAGCCGGCTGACCTCGGTCGGATTGCCTGACTTGCGCGGCGCCTTCTCGCTGGGATTCGACGAGGGCGCCTGGCTCTCGACCGCGGCGATCGGCTCGCAGATCTTCATCGCGCCCGCGGTGGCCTGGCTGGCCACTGCCTTCGGCCTGCGCCGCGTCCTGGGCATTCCGAGCCTGGTCTACGCCCTGATCTCGCTGGTGATCCCGTTCGCCCACGATTACTACACGCTGATCGCACTCAGCATCGCGCACGGCCTGTTGCGCGGCACCTTCGTTCCCGCGACCCTGATGATCATCTTCCGCAACCTGCCGATCGGATGGTGGCTGCCGGCGATCGCGATCTATTCGATACGGGTCGGGTTCGCGCTCGATACCGGTACGTCGATGGTCGGCTTCTACGTCGACCATTGGGGATGGCAGTGGCTGTATTGGCAGGACGTGGTGCTGGCGCCGCTGATGGGGTTGATGGTCTATCTCGGTACGCCCTACGAACCGGTCAACCGGGAGCTGCTGGGCGATGCCGACTGGGGCGGCATGCTGCTGCTGGGCGCCGGCGTTGCGATGATCTACGCCGGCCTCGATCAGGGCAATCGCCTCGACTGGCTGGAATCCGGAACGGTCGCGGCGCTGCTGATCGGAGGCGGCGTATTGCTTGTCGCCTTTCTCATCAACGAAACCCTGGTTCGCCGGCCATGGGCCCATGTCAGCGTATTGTTTTCGCGCAATGTCGGGCTCGGGCTGATCGTGATTCTTTTCTACACGCTCGCCAGCCTGTCCAATTCATCCTTGGTGCCGAATTTCCTCGCCACCGTCACCCAGTTGCGCCCCGAACAGACCGGCGTGTTGCTGGTGCTCTATGGCGCGCTTCCGATGGTCGTGCTGGTGCCACTGTCGGTGTTCCTGCTTAGGCATCTCGACCCCCGCGTCGTGCTGATCATCGGCCTGTCGGCTTTCGCCGCGGCGAACCTGCTCGGTACGCAATTGACGCACGACTGGGCGTTGGACGATTTTGTCATGATCGTCGTTCTGCAATCGATCGGGCAGGCATTCACCCTGCTGCCGATCATCATCATCTTGCTGGCCAATGCCGATTTCACGCGCGCGACGGCATTCGCGGCCTACATCCAGGTTACGCGGCTCGGCGGCGCGGAAATCGGCATCGCGCTGATGGGCACCTGGCTGCGCGTCCGCGAGCAGATCCATTCCAATTTCATCGGCCAGCATGTCGCCGGCGGCAGCTTCGATGTTGACCGGATACTGAAGCAGCTCTCGGAGGGCTTTGCAGGCCACGGCGCCGCGACCGCGTCGGCGCGCGCGCTGGGGACGCTCACGGCGCTGGTACAGCGCGAGGCCAACGTGCTGGCCTATATTGACGGCTTCTGGCTGACGTTCTGGATTGCGATGATCGCCCTCGGTCTGGTGGCCCTGATGACCCGAGCGCCCCCGGGGCCGTTCACGCCGGTACCGTTTCGCGGCGCACGAGTTGTGACGGGATGGTTCAGATTGTCCCGGCTATAACGCGCGGCGTCTCGGAGGATGGGCGTCCTGGGTTCGAGGCGCGAAGACGCGCTCCTCACCTTGAGGGAATCAGATGACCGGCACGCGCGTCTTGCGCCCCGGCTCGATCATCTCGGGCCTCCGACCCGACAGCCGCTTGTGCATGTGGACCATGAAGGCCATGCCGAACAGCGGCGTCGCCAGGTTGACGATCGGGATCGACACGAACGCCGCGATCACCAGGCCCGCGGTGAAGATAACGGCGGCGTTCTGCCTGCGCATCGCCTTGGCTTCCGCCGGGGGGCGAAACCGCATCGCCGCGAGCTCGAAATATTCCCGGCCCAGCAGCCATGCGGTCGCGATAAAGAACGCGATGAAGCCCGCGCCGGCGAACAACACGAACGGCAGCGCGATCAGATAGACCAGGATGGTAAGCAGCGCGGTCTTGACGCCTTCGGTCATGGCCAGGCCGAGCGGCAGCGCGGTGCCGGGACGTTCAGCCGGATAGTGTTCGCGCTCGACATGGTCGGCGGCCTCGTCGACGAACACGCCGGCGACCAGCGAAGTGATCGCCGGCATCAAGAACACCGCGCCGACAATCACGCCAAGGCCGGCGGCGATCGAGACGGTCCATGCGAGAACATCGAGCGGCGTATGAAAGCCCGGGCCCAGCATCGCCTCGGCCCAGCCCTGGCCCGAGGTCGCGAACCAGCTCAACAGCCGCTGCAGGCCGATCGCCAGCACCACGATCAGCACCAGCGCCAGCCCGATCGATCGCCACAGGATGGAGCGCATCGGCCGCGACAGGATCTGCGAAAACGCCTTGACGGCGGCATCGAGCATGGTCGTGCTATCCCTGAATGAAGGCCCTCGCAAGAGGTAGCCACGGTCGCAGGCTTCAGCAAGAGCAGGTGCATACCGATAGAAAAATGTTCCTTGCCGACAGCGTTGCCGCCAGTCAGGGCCGACTCGCATAGTAACGCGCAGCCTCGTCGATCTCGCCGGCGGTCATCTGCCGCGCGACATTTCTCATCTGTTCGCTGATGTCGTTTCGCCGGGCGCCGGTCGTGAAGGCCTCGAGCTGGTCCTTGAGGTAAACCGCGGACTGTCCGTCGAGCCATGGGGTACCGAGCTTGGCGTCGGTCGTGCCGTGGCAGGAAGCGCAGCCAGGAATATTGCGCATGGGAGCACCGCGGGCCACGATCGGCGGATCGACTACGGCGGCGTCCGGATGGGATCCGGGTTGACGTGGCAGATACAAGTAGTAGGCGGCGAGATCGAGCATATTCTGTTCGCTGAGCCTGACGGCGAATGGACTCATCACCGCGTTCGTCCGTGCTCCCGACTTGAAGTCATGCAATTCCTTATACACGACGGCCGCCGGCTGGCCTTCAAGATTTGGCGTATCGACCTGGCCCTGCCGGTTTGAACCATGGCAGATCGCGCATTGCATCGCGAGTGTCGCGCCCCTGCCGACGGAGCGCGCGTCGGGTGGGCCGAACATCTGCGAATTCATGACGACGTTCGAAGTGACGATGGTCGACTTTGGCTGTTCCGAAACGACGGTCGCGCGCGGGACGCCTGCGGCGCTACAGATGGCGTTCCAGAGGCTAGTCAACTGTGAATTCTCTGCAGCGTACGGCAACAGCACGAAACCCAGGATGAATGACAGCACCACCATTGCGCCAACGATACCGACGCCGGCGGCGAACCACGGATTCCTGAAAGTGAAAAGGCGTTCTGCGCTCATTGCGCCGCCCCCACATAGACCGCGGGCACCGCGTTGCCCTTGAGCGCCAGAAGTTGTGCGATCGGATAGCCGTAATTGACGACGGTCAGGCCGATCATCAATGTCAGCCAAAGCGCAAAACCATTGAGCGCGACCGGCACGCGCACGGGCTCATGGACCGCGACACTAAAGCGATAAACTCCCGGATCCGATTGCTGCGCCCGATGGCCACGAATCAGAACGGCAAAGAACAAGCCGGCCGAAACCACCAACAGCAGCCCGCCGAACACCGAGATCGAAACCGAAAGCGCCTCCGGAGCGATAGCTGGATTGGTATAGTCATAAGAAGCCATGCGGCGCGGCATGCCGAGAATACCGACATAGTGCCACGGGAACGTGGTCACGATCATGCCGACGAACCACAGCCATAACTGCGCCTTCATCAGGCGACCGCTGTTCAGCGCGCGACCGGTCAAATGGGGCCAGAGGTCGTAGGCGATCGCGAAATACATGATGACGATCGCGCCGGCGAAGATCAGATGGAAGTGGCCGGTGATCCATTGGGTGTTGTGGATGCTGGCGTCGAGCTGGTAGCTCATATTGATGAGGCCCCCGGCGCCGCCGAATCCCAGCATCACGAACGAGAAGGTGACCGCCAGCATCATCGGGTTGTCCCAGGGCAGCGCGGCGACCCAGCCGAACGGACCCTTGCCGCCGCGCAAACGGCCGGCGAGTTCGGCGGACGCACAGATCGTGAAGATCGTCACCAAGGTCGGCAGCGCCACCATTGCGGTGAACACCGATTGGATGAACTTGAAGCCGGCGCCTACTTGCGGATCGGCGAATAGGTGATGGACGCCGATCGGCATCGCCACCACGACGAACAGAATGAAGGCGATGCGGGCCATGGCGTCGCTGTACAAGCGCCCGCCGATGGCTCGGGGAAAGATCGTGTAATAGGCGATATAGGTTGGCATCAGCCAGAAATACACGATGGCGTGCAGCGTCCAGGAGAAGAACACCCGCGACAGGCCCGCATCGATCGTGGTCTTGAGGCCGAGTGCAACAGGCAGAATCAGAACGATCACCTCGATCGCCGCGCCGACCGCGGTCCAGCCCCACAGATAAGCACCGGCGACGTTGGCGAACATCGCGAGCGGGACTGGTTTTCCGGGATTGTCGCGTTTCCATGCCGCCATGTTGATGGACATCAGCGCGACCCAGATCCAGGAACCGACGACGACCAGCACAACGCCAATATAGTAAAACGGATTTCCGATCATCGGCGGATAGAAGGTGTAGAGGATTGAGGCGAGACCCAGCGACACCGGAATCATGGCGGTGATGGCGCCGACCGCGACCAGTGCGAGAGCGGTCCAGGCCCAGCGCCTGCCGATCAGGGGTTTCTTCAGGGCGAACTCGGTAATGGCGTAACCGAAACCCATCGCGATTAGCGTGGGAAACACATATCCCATTGCCGATCCGTGGGCCGTGACGGAGCGATAGTAGAGTTCGGAGTTGCTGATCCACGGATTCAATGGGCTGCGGGCGAACATCTGCCATTCGCCGAGCAGCAGTGCGAGGCCAAACACCAGAAAGGCCAGCCAGAAATGCGCGAGGACGAGCCGCTTGTTATTCAACACAGCTCAGCCTCCGCCGGTCGGCCGCCATCCTGAAGAACGTGGTCTTGTCAATCACCTTGACCTTGCCCCACATGCCCTCATGGCCCATGCCGCAGAACTCCTGACAGGGCATCGAATGTTCGCCCGGCGTATCGAACTTCGCCGGCAATACCGACACGTAGCCGGGCACCAGCATCGAGTTGATATTGGTGTGGTCGATCAGGAAGCCATGGACGACGTCGGCGCTGGTAGCCCTGAAGCTGATCGGCGTGCCTGCAGGCACGAGAATGCATTGCGGCGTGAACGAGAACTGCTGTCCGATCGCGCGGACCGTCACCGAACCGTCAGCTTCGATGGCGCTGCCGAGATTGCTTTCGACGAACTCTCCGGAGATGTGCAGGGTCTGGGGGTTTGCCGTTTCTACCCAGGCCTGCGGCATGGTCGCGCGATGAATGCCGGCGAAGATCGCCATGCCGACCAGCAGGCCGACGATGCCGGCCGACACGATCGTCCATCGTCGTTCAATACGAGCTGCGACCGCTGCGCCTTCGTCGTGATCGGATGCGGACGTCATTGCACCGATCCCCGCGGCAGGAACACCATGAAATAGAACATAAACCACAACGCGATGACGATCGCCGTCGCGATTCCTGCGACCACGACCGCGCCGTGCGGGCCGGACCGCACGATCTCGTCGATCCTGGCCTCCTCGGTTTCAGGCGACGACGAAGATACCTGGGAAATGATCATGGCGTCCTCATTGCAGGGGCGCCGAGCGCAGCGCGTTGGCCTCGGCTGCGGAAACCGCGGCTCCGTGATTGCCCCATGAAATGCGAATGTAGGTTACGACGGCTGCAACCTCGTCGTCCGAGAGCGATTGGGCGAAAGGCGGCATTCCATGCGGCCTCGGATTGCCGGCCGTCCCCGGCGGATAGCCTCCGTTGAGGACCATGCGGATCGGATTTACAGCGGAAGACATTTCAATCGATTGGTTGCCGGCGAGCGGCGGATAGTCAGGAAGTCTTCCGAGTCCCTTGTCGCCGTGACAGCTCGCGCACTTGTCGGGGTAGATCGTCTGCCCGAGCCGCAACAGCAGGCTGCTCTCCTGCGCCGATGTCGTGGAGCGCGGTGCGTCGGGCACCGAGTGCTCCGCTAGGCTCTTGAGATAGACGGCCATCGCACGCGTATCCGCTTCCGTCATGTATTGCAGGCTGTTGTAGGTGACGTCGGCCATCGGACCATATACCGCGCCGCGTTCCGAGATTCCCGTCCGCAGCAGGTCGGAGATGTCCTCGATGCTCCAGTCACCGAGGCCGCCTTCCTTGTTGGAAGTCAGCGATGGCGCGTACCAGTTCTGCATCGGGATCAGGCCGCCTTCGAAGGCTGCCGATTCCGAGCTTCCGCCGAGCGCGTTGATCGCAGAGTGGCACATCGCGCAGTGGCCGAGACCTTGCACCAGATAGGCGCCGCGATTCCATTCTTCCGACTTGGTCGCGTCCGGTTTGTATTCACCTTCGGTGAAGAACAGTGTCCGCCAGCCGATAATTAGCGAGCGGTTGTTGTAGGGAAACTTCAGGTCATGAGGCTTGTTCTGCAGCGTTACTGGCGGAACGGATTGCATGAACGCGAAGATCGCGTCGCTGTCGGCGCGGGTGATCTTGGTGTAGGAGCCGAACGGCATCGCCGGATACAGCAGACCGCCATCTGGCGAGCGCCCGGTGTGTATCATCGAGTAGAATTGGTCCGCGGTCCACTTGCCGATGCCGGTGCCACGGTCGGGTGTCACGTTCGAGGTGTAGAGCGTGCCGAACGGCGTCGGCATCGCGCGCCCGCCCGCGAACAGCTTGCCGCCCGGCGCGGTGTGGCAGGCAACGCAGTCGCCGGCCTGGGCGAGATATTCTCCGCGCGCGACGATGGACGCCTTGTCCACTGTCGCAGTCGGGCTCTGGGCCGATGCCTGAGGCGCGAACAGCATGGATAGCGCCAGCGATCCGGCCGCTGTCGCATAAATGCGTTTCAGGAACTGCAGGGTCATTGCTCGCCCCCTCAGTTCGGTTCGCTGCCGCATGCAAGCGGCATGGGCAAGGACCCGTGAAGCACGGGAGCGGGGTTCGGGGGCATCGGGCGCGACGAGAGCCACCCGGCCAGCGCCTTGACATCGTCTTCGCTGAGATGGCCTGCGACGATCTGCATGCAATCCGGGGCTGTCGCGGTGCGCGTGCCGTAGCGCCATGCGCCGAGCTGCGCGCTGATGTAGTTGGTGCGAAGTCCGAGCAGTCCGGGAATCGCCGGCTCCATGCCGGTGAAGGATGGGCCGTGGCAATTCGCGCAGGCCGGAATTTCATGAGCAGAATCACCCTTGGTCGCAAGCATCTCGCCGCGTGCCAGGATCGCACCGCTCACGGTGGGCGTTGCCGGCGGCGGAAATGGCGGCTGCTCGGAAGCGAAGTAGTCCGCCATCGCCTTGAGGTATGGGTCGGGCAGAAATTCGAGAAGATAGTTCATCGGCGGATATTTGCGCCGTCCATCGCGGAACGCGACCAACTGGTTGTAGAGGTAGCCGGCCGGCTTGCCCGCAAGCCGCGGGAAATAGTCATCATTGGTACCCTGACCCTTGTCGCCGTGGCAGGAGGCGCAGGCAAGCACGCGAGCCGCCATGGTGTCGGGTGCGCGTTCGGTTTCCTGTGCGTGGACGATTGGGAGCTGAGCGAAGATCGACGCGATGGAAATGAGAAGCAGGCAACGGCGGATTATCAGCGTCAGCCTCCCCTAGGAGCCCGTCCAGATAGGCGTTCGGGCATTTGTTGAGGTTAGCCGGCTGAGGCTGCGTTTGCGAGGGTGAACAGCTTCAGGAGATTGTGGGTTGTGCAGATCATGGCCCATTCGGCGCGCACTTTATCTACGCCCCGCAACAGGAACTGGCGGAAGCCGCGAGCCTGTTTGATCTGTCCGAACACCGGTTCGACCACTTGCTTTCTCAATCGGTAGGGTGTTTCGAAGCCGCCGTCGTCGATCTTCTTCCGCATCCGTTGGGTCAGCGGTCCACCGATTTTTCCGTTCGCAGCTGTCGGGTGCTTGGCGCGTCCGGGCGCGACATAGCCGTCAACGCCGTGTGCTTCGAGCGCTTCGAGATTGGATTCGCTGCAGTAGCCGGAGTCCGCCGAGGCCTGATCCGGCTTGCGGCCGAGATTGTTCTTGATGGCCTCGATCAGGGGCACCAACTGGCCCTGATCGTTGCCGCACTGCGTCAGTTCGTGCGCGACAATGATCTGGGCGCCTGCGTCGACGGCGGCCTGTGCATTGTAGGCCTGAACGAAGCCATCCTTCGACTTCATGATGCGGCTTTCCGGATCGGTGAAGTTGCGTTGCGACTTGGGATCAGGTTGGTCCGATGGCGGCGCCGCCGGTTTGCCCGGCTTCTTGCGGCCTTCAGCTTGGCGCTGCTGTTCCTTTTCGGCCTCGATGCGACGCTCTTCCGCCGCCGCCAGCCTGGCGTCGGCTTCCAGCGCCGCCATCGCCTGCTGGATTTTCGCCAGTCGTTTCTGCTTGTCGCCGGCCCAATCCGGCATCTCGTCGCCGCGCTTGTCTCGGCCGAAAGTCTCGTCCTCTTCGGAATCCGCCGCCTCGGCGGCCGCCAGCATGCGAGCGACCTCGGCTTTCAATTCCGCCTCGCGTTTCTTCATGCGCTCATAACTCATCGCTTTATGTTTCGACGCGTTCGCTTTGATCTTCGTGCCATCAAGCGCGACATGGCCGAGTTTGACCAGCCCTGCCGTCTCGCACAACCTCAGAACCTGCAGGAACAGCGCGCCGAGCGCCTTCAAATGCCGCTTGCGGAAGTCGCTGATCGTGCGAAAATCCGGCGGATCGAGCGCCACAATCATCACAAAATCGTTCCGTTCGCGGCAGGCCTTCGCGATCCGCCGCGACGAATACAGCCCACTCGCATAGCCGTGCAGCAGAAGCGCCACCATCATCCGCGGGTCAAACGGCGGCTGCCCAAGACCACTCACATAGCTGCCCGTGATCTCCCGCAGATCAAGGCTCTCCCGCACCAGCTCAACGATAAACCGCGAGACATGGCCTTTCGGCACGAAGTCCTGCACATTCGGCGGCAGCAGCAGTGTCTGATCGATATTCCACGGACGAAAATACTTGCTCATAGCTCAAGCTTAAATCAAACTCGCTCAAAATTGAACAGCGACTATTCGGACAGGCTCCTAGCGAACGGATCGTATGAGCCTTTGGCGATGAAGAGTTTCCCGTTCGGGACGATTCAATCGTGCGCCTTTTTAGTCTCCCCGTCGAGGCCTTCGATGTCGAACGCATGACACGCTGGGGCTTGAGATAAAGCGCCGCGGACGACCCGCGCCGTTCGTTGTCAGCGGATCCCATCCCGGCACCGCGGTTGTGTTCCGTTTTGACCACTTTATAATTTTTTCAGCAGCCTATTGGTGGCATGAGTGGCCTCTCTCTGCCGATGCCCAGGTTCAGATAAGAGAAGGGCTTGGAGGAGACGAAATACGCCGTTCCATGTTATCAAGGGTTGCCGACAAGGCTTCGGCAATCTTGCCGCCACTGATTTTGTTCGACGAAGAGCTTCGCAAGCCTGGGAATGCTACACCCCATCATAGGCCGCGTAGACGTGAAACGCTGCTATTTCGTGAAGGTAAAATCATGGCACCTGTTCCCAGACTTCGGCCTCACGATGGCTGGCCAATATTCTCAACTGGCTTTCGCCCCTTTTTTCTGCTGGGATCCATCTATGCGGGTCTCGCCATCCTGGTCTGGCTCCCGGTCTTCATGGGCGAACTTACTCTGACTACGGCCTTTGCGCCCCGCGACTGGCATGTCCATGAAATGCTCTACGGCTATCTTCCCGCGGTAATCACCGGTTTCCTGTTCACTGCGATTCCGAACTGGACCGGGCGCTTGCCCATTCAAGGCAAGCCGCTGCTTGGCCTCGTCGTTCTCTGGCTTGCAGGCCGTGTCTGCGTGACGTTTTCGGTTGAGACCGGATGGCTACCCGCGATGCTTCTCGATACGTGCTTCCTGTTGCTAGTCGCGGCGGCGGCTGCTCGCGAAATCATCGCCGGACGCAAGTGGGGTAATCTCAACGTCGTGATTCTGATCCTGCTTCTCCTTGCAGGGAATGTTGCCTTCCACCTCGAAGCGCATTTCAATGGCACCGCCGATATCAGCATCCGCATCGGCATCGCGATTGTCGTGATGCTGATCTCGCTGATTGGCGGCCGCATCATTCCGAGCTTCACCCGCAATTGGCTTGCGCGCGAGAACCCGGGTCGTCTGCCGGCACCTTTCGCCCGTTTCGATATGCTTGTCGTGGCAATCGGCGCGTTGGCGCTTGTGTTCTGGGTTGTTTGGCCTGGCGGCGCAGTGACGGGAAATGCTCTTGCTCTGGCTGGCTGTCTGCACCTTGTCCGTCTAGGGCGTTGGGCTGGCGATCGAACCTGGCGGGAGCGTTTGGTGCTCATTCTGCACGTCGGCTACGCCTTCGTTCCGATTGGATTTCTGCTAAATGCGGCATCCGCTTTCGGCCTGGTCCCTGCGAGCGCCGGAATCCACGCCTGGATGGCAGGAGCCGCGGGGATCATGACGCTGGCAGTGATGACCCGGGCGACGCTGGGCCATACCGGTCAGAAACTGACCGCGTCCGTTTCGACCCAGGCCATCTATGTTGCGGCAATCGTCGCGGCTCTGGCACGCATTTGTGCGGTGATCGAACCGGTTCATGGCGTACCGCTTCTTCATCTCGCGGCTTTTGCCTGGGCTGCGGCCTTCGTTGGGTTTGCGATCTCCTTCGGGCCAGTATTGATCAGCTACGACAAGCGGACCAAACATGCGGCTGCATAATCATACCGAGGCCTCTCATTCCATTGAGGGGCCTTGATCGATTTACGCAAGTTTGGCCCATGTCGCATTTCAATGTCCCATGCCGGGCATCACTGTGCCGTTGTAGATGTCAGGATTTGGCGTTCCCTCGACGATCAGCAGGCCGGCAAGCCCTCTCTCCATACGGGCCAGCGCATGATCCACGATCGTATAGTTTCCTGGCACATGAAGTTTGAACTCGGTAATCACAGCGCCACCGGGCGCCACCGTAACGGTCTGAATACCTTCCAGCGGCGGGTTTGTCAGACCGCCCAGATTATAGACCTTGTCAAAGATTTCACCGATCACGTGAAAAGATGATGTGAAGTTCGGTCCGCCTACGCCGAAGAAAAGTCTCACCGTTTCTCCAACCTTGGCATGCAGGGGATGGAGCTTCGAAATCGCGCCAACGGAGCCGTTGAAGACGAAATACTCCGGGCGCTCGTTCAACAGCTTTTCGACGCTGAATTCCTGACTTCCATGCTGGCCAAAAGCCGCTTCCGTATAAATTTCACCTTGCATGACGTAAAATTCGTGGTCGACCGGCGGCAGACCCGTTTCAGGTTCGACCAAAATCATCCCGTACATGCCGTTGGCGATATGTTCGGCGACCATCGGCGTCGCGCAGTGGTAAACATAGAGGCCGGGAATAAGGGCCTTGAACGTCATCGATTTTTCGCCTCCCGGATCGACTTGCAACGCTGCAGCACCTCCGCCGGGACCGGTTGCCGCATGAAAGTCCACGGAATGGATCATGTTGCTGTCGGCCGAATTCTTCAGATGCACGTCAACGGTATCGCCGACGCGAACGCGAACGAACGGTCCAGGTACTTTGCCGTTGAAGGTCCAGTAACCGAATGTGGTTGCTTCCGCGAGCCGGCCTTCCTGTTCGACAGTGAGTAGATCAAGCCTGACGGTCTGCGGATCGCGCTTGCCGATCGGCGGAGGGAGGTCCGTAGGGTCGCGAGAAATGTCGGCCTCGACCAACGTCTGCGGCGCAAGTATAGGGGTCACCAGAAACTGACCTTGCATACCCGCCAATTGATGGCCGGGAACGCTGCAGAAATAGAGGAAGTCTCCGGATTTAGTCGCACGAAACACGATGGTTGTGCTCGCGCCCTTGCCATTCACCCGCGGCGACTTCGCATTTTGATCAGGAAATACGATGTCGTGTTCGGTGCCCTCGCCGTTGATCAAGGTGAGCTGCACGATTTGTCCTTCGGCCGCGGTCAGAAGGGGATTTGCCTTGCCGTCGATAGACCCGCCAACGCCCAGAAAGACCATTTTTCCTTCGGCGATTCCGGTGCGCAATGTGTACTTCGCGTCCGTGAGATAGACCGCATCGCTGCCTGATTTGGCTTGCGGCCCGGCTGTTGCGGAAGCGGCCGGCGCAGCGGCTTTCACAGCGGGCGCACCGGCAGGCGAAACGGGAGCTGCCAGAAACGCAATGACATCTTTGCGGTCTTGATCGGTCTTGAGGCCGGGAAATGGCATCCGATTGCCCGACACGATCTTCTGGGGATCCATTAAATATGCGTCGAGTGTAGCTCCATCCCACGTCAAAGCCGCCTGTTTCATGGCCGGCGAATAATTGAAATTCGGTTCGGCGCCCGACTTGCGGCCGACGATGCCTGCCAGGCTTGGGCCCAGGATGGTTTTGCCTGGCTCCAGAGAGTGACACGCCTGACATTTCTTGAAGACCTGTCGCCCGGCCACTGCGTCCCCTTGCAGGCTTGTGGGATCAGCAACGGCTTTTTTCGGTTCGTTATCCGGCGTTGCAGTGCCTTGAACTGGCGCCGGCGCGGCAACGGCCTCAGCTTTGACCATGGCGTGATCATGCATCGGCGGCGGTTTGGCAGCTTCGCCTGTGGTAGCGGCCGGAGGGAGCGCCGGTGGTGTAGGAGCTTTCGCCACCCTGTCGGTGCCAGGAGATGTTTGAGGCGCCGCCGGCTCAGACGGGGGTGGGGGAGCGCCTGTGTGACCTTTGGCCGCCAACGCGGCGGATTGCGCCACCTCAGACGGCTTTGAATTGGTCTGCGTCGGGGAATTGGCAGCGATAACCACCAGCAAAATAACCGCGGCGGCTCCGAGAACTCCGGGTACCCAGTTTTGCAAATGCTCCCAGTCGAGACGTGGACTCCATCGGGGCATGCTGCATTCCTGTCATTTTAAGGAGACGGCTACGGCGCCGACGCGCAAATCACGGTCAAGACGACCGCAGGCGCGCTGGATTGGTCGAGATTTGCATTGGCGAACGCGGTGCGGAAGCTCGGCCGAGTACGCTTGGCGGCAGCCGGATCATCCATGAGCCGATGGTCACGACGCTACCACCGATACCGAAGCGAAGGAAGAGTGAGCAATATTGCTCACATCGCGCGTTCTTCGGATCTTGAGCGTTGGGGACTTGTTGCCATCTTTGGCGTTGACACTAAGCCAATCCACTTTGCCAAGCGGATCCCCCGCGCTTTGAAGCATCTCAATCCCGGTCAGAACATCATACAATGCGTGCGCACCGCCAACGAACATTCCCGACAGGCGAGTATCGTGGCGGCAGAGAATGTCTCCGGGGTTACCAAGGTTCACGACCATCTTTGCTGGGTCGAGCCGATGTCGGGCATGTATCTGAACTCCCCCGAAGACGATAGTTTATTGAAAGCTCATTGAGTTCTTGACGAGGGTTGTCGACGTGCGGCGGCGCAGTTCTAATGAATTTGGTGCAGCCAGATATCGACTCCGGTGTCGTGATGACCATTGATCCATCGGCCGATCCAAAATGGCAGCGGCATTTTGTTCTCGGGGACGACTGGCGGATATTTGTCCGGCCGATCAGGCCGGATGACGAGTTCCGGGACCGCGACCTTCTGGCACATGTGAGCAGGGAAGACTTGCGGCTTCGTTTCTTCGATTCCATCAAGGAATTCTCGCATCAATTCATCGCCAGACTGACGCAACTCGATTATGCGCGCGCGATGGCCTTTATTGCCATCGACGAAGCCAGCCGCGAGACGCTCGGCGTCGTCCGGCTCCATATCGATTCGAGCCGCGAGGCCGGGGAGTACGCGATCCTGCTGAGATCGGATCTCAAGGGCAGAGGCCTGGGCTGGACCTTGATGCAGCTGATCATTGAATACGCGAAATCCGAAGGTCTGCGCCGCATCTACGGCCAGATTTTAAAGGAAAATTTCGTCATGCTGAAGACGTGCCGGGAATTGGGATTCAAGGTCGCGACGGATACCGAGGACCGCGGCGTTTACGACGTCACGCTCGATCTCGATGACCGATGAATTCTTTTGCGGCAACGGCCAGCAGGGCCTCCATCAGGCGTCGAGCGGTTTGCCGCGCACATTCGGGCCGAAGGCCGCCATCACGACAATGACGATGACCATCGCCGACGTGATCAGGCCGAACACCGCACCGACCCCGGCCTCGCGCAGCACATAGGCGACGATGAAGCCCGAAAATGTCGCGCTGATCCGGCTCATCGAATAGACAAGGCCCGACGCGCGGGCGCGGATCGAGGTCGGGAACACTTCGGTCTGATAGGCGTGATAGGCGTACGACAGGGTCGTGTTCGCAGCGGTAATCAACACGCCGCACAGGATCAAAAGCACGGGTTCCGCAAATTGCGAGAATGCCATCCCGAATGCGCAGATCGCAACCGATGCGCCGCAGATGATCCATTTGCGCTCGAACCGGTCGGCGAAGCTTGCGGCCAATAGCGGCGCGATCGGATAGGCGAACGCAACGATGAAGGAATATTGCAGGCTCTTGGTGACGGTGATGCCTTTTTCAACCAGCAGCGCCGGCACCCAGTTGGCGAAACCGTAGAAGCCGAAGGCCTGGCAGAAATTGAACACCATGAACAGCACGACGAGCGACACATAGGGCGGCCTGAACAGATCCGAAAAGCCCGCTGGCGTTGTCGCGCGCGCGGGCAGCACTTCGGCCGTTCTTTGCGGACGCGCGGTGCCGGCGGAGGCTTCGAGCGCCGCGAGGATTTTGAGCGCTTCCTCGGTTCGGCCATGGCGCGCCAGCCACAGCGGGCTTTCCGGCACCAAGCGCCGCAGCACCCAGATGATCATGCTGCCGGCGGCGCCGATCAGGACCACCCAGCGCCAGCCCTCGATCCCGTAAGGCGACAGCGGCACCAGCCACCACGACAGCAATGCCACCACCGGCACGGAAGTGAACATCACGGCCTGGTTGATTGCAAAGGCGCGGCCTCGCATCCAGCTCGGCACCAGCTCGGTGATATAGGCGTCGATGGTGATGATCTCGACGCCGATGCCGATCCCGGCGATGAACCGCCACAACAGCACGCCGTCCGACGTGGTCTGGCACGCCATCGCCACCGACGCCGCGCTGTAGCCGAGCAGCGCCCAGGTGAAGATCGAACGCCGCCCGTAGCGGTCGGCCAGAAAGCCCAGAAAGAACGTGCCGGCGAACAGCCCGGCAAAGGTCGCCGCCACGAACGCGCCGATTCCCGAAAAGCCGAAAAACGCCTGCGTCGTGGTGGTCAACAGTCCGCTGCGGTTGAGGCCCGGCGCGATATAGCCGGTGAGAAACAGGTCGTAGATTTCGAAGCAGCCGCCGAGCGACAGCAGGATCACAAGGCGCCACAAATAAGACGAGGCGGGCAGACTTTCGAGCCGCCGGGATATTTCGTCCGGCCCACCGCGAGCGGCCGCCAAATCAAGCCCGGTGTCGATGCCGACGGCACTCATGATTTCCTCTCCCGCGGTTTTCTTTTTTAGGCGCGGCATGCATTGCTGCGTTGTCCCGCGCCGCTTCCGTTGTCGCTTGCCACGACTATGTTTAACAGATCGAGGCCGGAAGCCTAGTCTGGGGCACGGCCGACGGCCGAAAGGGCACGGGAGACAACGATGACCGGGACGGGACTGCCGCTGGCCGGCGTGAGGGTCGTCGAAATGACCCATATGGTGATGGGGCCGACCTGCGGCATGGTTCTGGCGCAGCTCGGCGCCGAGATCATCAAGGTCGAGCCACCGGCCGGCGACAAGACCCGCAGCCTGGGGGGCATGGGAACTTCGTTCTTCCCGCTGTTCAACCGCGGCAAGCGCAGCGTCGTGCTCGACTTTGCCAGGGCTGAGGATCGCGAGACGATGCATCGGCTGCTCGCCAGCGCCGACGTGTTTCTGGAAAATTTCCGCGATGGCCAGCTGGAAAAGCAGGGGCTCGGCACGGACGAGTTACGCCGCCGACATCCGCATTTGATTGTCGCCGGACACAAGGGCTTTCTGTCCGGCCCCTACGAGCATCGCCCCGCGCTGGACGAGGTCGTGCAGATGATGTCGGGTCTGGCCGCCATGACCGGCACCAGCGCCAGGCCGCAACGTGTCGGCTCTTCCGCCAACGACATCATGGGCGGCATGTTCGGCGCGATCGCGATCCTTGCGCGCTCTACCAGAAGCGCGGAGGCGCCGCGGATGGTGCCGACATCCGCATCGGGCTATTTGAAAACTGCCTGTTCCTCGTGGCCCAGCACATGGTCGAGTACGAGATGACCGGCAACAAGCCGCGCTCGATGCCGGAGCGCGAACACGCCTGGCCGATCTATGATATTTTCGAGACGGCGGGCGGTGAACGCATTTTCATCGGCGTCGTCACCGAAGGCCACTGGCAGAGTTTTTGCCGGGAGTTCGGTATGCTGGAATTTTTGGAAGATCCCGCTCTGCGGACCACGACCGACCGCATCCTGGCGCGGTCCAGGATCATTCCGCGGGCCGCGGAGATCATAAAACGCTGGAACGCAGCCGAACTCTCCGCAACGCTGGACGGGCTCAACATCTGCTTCTCGCCTATCAACCGTCCCGAGGACCTGTTCGACGATCCGCATGTGCAGCGCCCCGGCGGTCTCGTCAATAACACCAATGCCAATGGCGAGCCGTTCCGCGTCCCCGCGCTTCCGATCGAGTGGAACGGCGCCAGCATCGGCGAAGGGCTCAAAGTGCCGGCGCTCGGCGCCGATACCGAAGCGGTCCGCGCCGAACTCAACGCCGAAGAACTTCCTGCAACCGCCAAACCCGCTGCGAGACTCGCATGACCCGCGTTCAGGACGTTTATCCCGGCGACCGCGTCAGCTTGCGCGAGGTCGGCTTGCGGGACGGTCTGCAACTGGTGAAGACCTTTCCATCGACCGCCGCGAAGCAACGCTGGGTCCGCGACGAATATCGCGCGGGCGTGCGGCATTTCGAGGTCGGCTCGTTTCTGCCCGCGCGCACGTTTCCACAATTCGCCGATGTGCGCGATATTGTCAGGACCATCGCGGCGCTTCCGGGCACGCACGGCGTGGCACTGGCGCTAAACGAGCGCGGCGTCAATGAAGCGCTGGCGTCGGGCGTGGCCGAAGTCGCGACGGTGGTTTCGGCGACCGAAGAACACAGCCAGGCCAATGCCAGGCGGTCGCGCGAGGAGGCCATCGCCAATGTGAGGCGGCTTTGCGAGTTGCGCGACGCCAGCGTGCACAAGCCGCTCGTCAATGCCGCGATCTCGATGGCGCTTGGATGTTCGATCACCGGGCCCGTCGACCCCAATGAAGTGATCAAACTGGTCGAAAAATGTCTGGAGGCCGGCGTCGATTTCGTCGCCGTCGCCGACACCGTCGGCTATGCCGGCCCAAGGCAGGTGGCAGAGCTGACCCGCGCGGTCGTGAAGATTTCCGGCGCAAGGCCGGTCTGCGTCCACCTGCACGATACCAGGGGCATGGGGATTGCGAACGCGTCCGCAGCCCTCGATGCCGGCGCGCGCATCCTCGACGGCTCGCTGGGCGGTTTGGGCGGCTGTCCATTCGCGCCCGGCGCTACCGGCAACGTCGTGTTCGAAGACCTCGTGTTTCTTTGCGAGAGCAAGGGTTTTGCGACCGGCATCGATATCGAAAAGCTGATTGCGGTACGCTCGATCCTGCAAGCGGAAATGCCTGATGAGACGCTTTACGGCGGGCTCGCCCGCGCCGGGCTGCCCGCTCGCAAATCCGGCGCCGCGGCTTGAATCTGACAGCGATCTTTTAAGCCGCCATCTCCAGTGTCGCTTCCTCGCCGGCCAAGGTCACTTCTTCAGCCGGAAGCGGCGCCTCTTCGTCAATCTCTTCAGGAACAAGCGGCGGCGACTGGATCGTTTCTGGAAACGGGCCGAATTCGCCCGCTACCTCCCGGAGCGGCTTTTGCTTGTCGGCCCAGTGCAGGGCGGTGTAGTCGAAGCCGTGCACGATGGTGGGTTTGACGATTTCGAAATAGGGCGAGATGTCGAAATCGCGCGGCATATAGAGCGAGGAATCGCGGATGTGCAGGATTTCGCGCCGGGCCTTCTTGGTGGCGGCGCGGGTGATCTTGGGCAGGATCGGGTAGCGCACGGCGTCGAACGCCTGCGCGATCAGCGCCGAGCAGATGATCTTGGTGGGATCGCCGGAACCGAACGCGATCATCCGCCGTCGCCAGCGCTGCGGAATCGGCAACGGAATCAAATAGCGCATCAGGTCGACGATGTTCTTGGTGTCGTAGCCGAAGCCGATCCGGTTGATGGCGTAGCGGCACACCGTGTAGCGGTCCTCGAACGACAGGCCGACGGGCCGGCACAGCCTGGTGTGGTAGGGAAGATATTTCGACAGCGGCGCCGAAGTTACACCCTCGCCGATATTGGCTTCGATCAGCACATGCGGCTCGCCGTCGGGTTCCGCCGCGCCGTCGATTGGACCGACAAACAGCGCGGCATGCGACCAGGTCGACTGCGTCAGATATTTGATGATGCCGGAGACGCGGTTGTTGCCCTCGACCAGCAGGACATCGCCCTGTTCGACAATCCCGCGCAAATGCTCGGGGTCGCTCGGGGTGAACGGCTCATAGCCCGGCACCTCCTTCTGCAGGTAGTCCGCGATCAGCTTTCCGACGGTATCGAGCACAACGCCCATGATGGTCTTCCCCCCCAGCGGCCTTTCCGACCGCTTTTTCTCTTCCCTTATCATGGTCGAAAGCTGTTGCAATTTAGTTCATGCATGGCGCGGATCAATCATGATTGATTCACCATGATGGTTGCCGCCTGCCCCTGGATGCGGCAAGTTCACTAGCTGTTCTCCTGTTTTTCAAAGTTCCGGAAACCATGACATGACAATGACGCGGCGCGACTTTCTCTCGGCGTCCGCGGCCGCTGCGGCGACGCCGCTGCTCGGCGCCAACGCCTGGGGCGCGCCATTGCCGCGCGAGGCCGACATTGTCGTGATCGGCGCCGGTGTGGCCGGCATCGCCGCGGCGCGGCGCATCCAGGCTGCGAACCGCAAGGTCATTGTGGTGGAAGCTGCAAGCCAGGTCGGCGGCCGCTGCGCTACTGACACCGCGACGTTCGAGGTGCCGTTCGATCGCGGCGCCCGCTGGATGCATAATCCCGACAGCAACCCGATGATCAGGCTCGGGCGCAGCGCCGGGCTCGACGTCTCCGCGGCGCCGCTCGGTCAGAAAATCCGCATCGGCCGCCGCAACGCGCGGGCCGGGGAAACCGAAGAATTTCTCGCCGCTTTGGTGCGCGCCAACCGCGCCATCGATGATGCCTCGCGCGGCAAGGCCGATGTATCCTGCGCCTCCGTGCTGCCGAAGGACCTCGGCGACTGGGCGGCGACGGCGGAATTCGTGCTCGGCGCCAACGCCACCGGCAAGGACCTGAGAGACATCTCCGTGATCGACAAGGCCCGCGCCCAGGAGCGCAACGCCGCGATCGCCTGCCGCCAGGGTTTGGGGACCCTGATCGCGAAGCTCGGCGAGCAGGTCCCGCTGGCGCTGTCGACGCCCGCCAGCCGCATCAGCTGGAGCGGCCGCGACGTCACGGTGGAGACGCCGGCGGGCAAGATCGCCGCCCGCGCCGCCATCATCACGGTGTCGAGCAACGTATTGACCGCGGGCAACATCAAATTCACGCCGGACATTCCCAGACGCCAGCTCGATGCCGCGGCCAAATTGAGCCTCGGCAGCTATGATCGCATCGCCCTGCAATTGCCGGGCAATCCGTTGGGACTGGCCCGCGACGACATCATCATCGAGCAGAGCAGCTCGACGCGTACCGCGATGTTGTTCGCCAACATGGCAGGCTCGTCGCTATGTTCGATCGACGTCGCGGGTTCCTTCGGGCGCGATCTTTCCGCCCAGGGCGAGCCGGCGATGCTGGCGTTTGCCGTCGAGTGGCTGACGAAACTGTTCGGCAGCGAAGCCGCTGCCGCCGTCAAGAAATCGAGCGCAACCCGCTGGGATGCCGCGCCGTTCGTGCTTGGCGCGATGTCGGCGGCCGTGCCGGGCGGCCAGCCATCGCGAAAAATTCTCACCGAGCCGATCGGCTGCATGTTCCTTGCCGGCGAAGCCACCCATGAAACGCTGTGGGGAACGGTTGACGGCGCCTGGGAAAGCGGCGAGCGCGCGGCGGAAGCGGCGCTGCGCAGGATCGGCGCGCTGCGGGATACCGGACCGCCGCAAGCGCCGGCACCAGCGGCAAAACGCCCGCGCCGCGCCGCGCCTGCGAGGTCTGCACCCCCCGCCTCGCCGATTCACTGATGCCGCGGCCGAAAGCACTCATCTCGTGGTCGAGCGGCAAGGACAGCGCGTTCGCGCTTCATGAAGTCAGGCGCGCCGGCGAATTCGACGTCGTCGGCGCATTGACGACGGTGACCGAGACGTTCGGCCGGGTGTCGATCCACGGCGTGCGGCAGGAGATCCTGCACGCGCAGCTCGATGCCGCCGGATTGCCGGCGCGGATCGTGCCGATCCCTTACCCTTGCCCGAACGAAATTTACGAAGCCCGCATGGGCGAGGCGGTCGCGCGCGCCAGCCGGGAAGGCATCAGCCACATCGTCTTCGGCGATCTGTTTCTCGCCGACATCCGCAGCTACCGCGAACAGAAGCTCGCCGGCACCGGCATCACGCCGCTGTTTCCGCTGTGGCAAAGGCCGACCCTGGCGCTCGCGCATGCGATGATCGAAAGCGGACTGGAAGCCTGGCTCGCCACCGTCGATCTGAAAAAACTGCCGGCGAAATTTGCCGGGCGCAAATTCGATTTGCAATTGCTGGCCGATCTGCCCGAGGGGATCGACCCCTGCGGCGAGAACGGCGAGTTTCATACCTGCGTGGTGGCAGGGCCGATCTTCTCGCGCCGCCTCGCGGTGGCCGCTGGCGAGCGCGTCGAGCGAGAAGGTTATGGCTATAGCGATCTGGTGTTGGCGGAATGACGGTGCGCACCGCGTAAACTTCTAGCTAGCGCAGCACACCATCCAGTGCAGGCAGGCCGATGATGACCGCCGCCGCGATCAAGGCATAGCAGATCGAACGGAACAGGCTTTCGCTGGCGCGACCGAACAGCTGAGCGCCGAGCCAGACGCCGACGCCGTAGACCGGGCCGATCAGAAACGAAAACCGGATGGCGTCCACCGTGATCAGGCCGGTCAAGGCATAGCTCACCAGCGAAAAGAAGTCCGATGCACCAAAAAACAACAGGATGTTGGCGCGCGAGATCGCCGACGGGATTGGTCGTCCCAGCCAATAGCCGACGATCGGCGGCCCGGCGGTCTGCGCCAGTCCGCTGCAGAAGCCGGCCAGCCCGCCGATGCTGATCGAAAGCGCCGGATGGTCCTTGCCGCGGTAGCGCCAGCCCGACAGCAGCAGCAGCAACAGCGCCGCCACGAAGCCGGAGATGATCCAGCGCGTCGTCACCGGATCGAGCTGGCTGAGGAAGTAGGTCCCGATCGGCACGCCGACCAGCGCGCCGGACACCATGACGGCGGTGGCCCTGCGCTCCGCATGTTTCCACGCATTCGGCAGCAGTGGCGCCGCCGCGACGAAATCGATGATGAGCAAAAGCGCTGCGACCAGGCGTGGCGCCGCGACGCTGCTTGCCAGCGGCATGAAGATCAGCGCGGAGCCGAAACCGGAAAAACCGCGCGCCGTTCCCGATACGAAAGCAATGGCGCAGATGGCGATGGCGGCGTTGCTGCGGACGTCGGTCGGGATCAGACCTGTAAGGCTCATCCGCGCAAGACGCCGCCGGTTTTCTTGTTCACCTCGGCCACGATCCTGGCGGCGACCGCTTCGATCTCCTGATCGGTCAGGGTTTTCTCGCGCGGCTGGATCGTCACCGCGATCGCGATCGACTTCTTGCCCTCGTCGATGCCCTTGCCTTCGTAGACGTCGAACACCGTCACATCGGTGATCAGCTTCTTGTCGACGCCCTGTGCCGATCGCACGATGTCGCCGGCCTTGACGCTGCGATCGACGATGAACGCAAAGTCGCGCGACACCGGCTGGAATGGCGACAGGTCGAGCACCGGCCTGGCGCGGGTCGGCCGCTGCTTGGCGGCCGGAATGCGATCGAGGATCACCTCGAATCCGATCATCGGGCCGTCGGCGCGGAGAACATCCAGCGCGCGCGGATGCAGTTCGCCGAAATAGCCCAGCACGTTTTGCGGTCCGATCTGGATGGTGCCGGAGCGTCCGGGATGCAGCCAGCTCGCGCCGCCGGATATCACCTGGAGCGCTTGCATCGGCGCGCCGGCCGCGGCGAGTACCGCGAACGCATCGGCCTTGGCGTCGAGTGCGTCAGCCGTTGCCGAGCCGGACCAGTGCCGCCCGATGCCTTTCGACGACGCAAAGCCGTGCCGAACGCCGGATGCCGCGATCAGCTGATCTTCCGGCCGGTCACCCTTGAAAATCTGTCCGACTTCGAACAGCGCGACATCGGGAAAGCCGCGATTGGCATTGGCCTGAACCGCCGCGACCAGACCCGGCAGCAGGCTCGGCCGCATGTCGGACATATCGGCGGCGATCGGATTGGCGAGCGCGAGCTCGGGCTGGCCGCCGCCGAACAATTCGGCATGCGGTTTCGAGATGAACGACCATGTCACCGCCTCGACCATGCCGCGCGCGGCGAGCGCGCGCTTGGCGCGGCGGGTGCGCAGCTGGATCGGGGTGAGGATCGGCTTGCGGGCTTCCTCGCCGCGATCGAACGGCGTCATCGGCACCTTGTCGACGCCGACGATGCGCACGATCTCCTCGACGATATCGGCCTTGCCGTGCACGTCCGATCGCCAGGACGGCACCGCGACCTTCACCACCGGGCCGGGGCCGGCCATCATGAAGCCGAGATGGCCGAGGATGCGCTTGATCTCCGGGAGCGGCACGTCGATGCCGGCGAGCCGCTTGACCTCGGTGAGCGGAAAATCGATCACGCGATCGTCGGCGAACGCCTTGCCGACCACGACATTTTCCGATGGCGCGCCGCCGCACAGTTCCATCACCAGCCGGGTCGCCATTTCCAGTCCCGGCACCATGAAGGCGGGATCGACGCCGCGCTCGAAACGATAGCGCGCATCGGAATTGATGCCGAGCTTGCGGCCGGTCTGGGCGATGTTGATCTCGTTCCAGAGCGCGGATTCGATCAACACGTCGGTGGTGTCCTCCGAACAGCCGGAGGCTTCGCCGCCCATGATGCCGGCGAGCGATTCGACGCCGTGTTCATCCGCGATCACGCAGACATCCTTGTCGAGCGTGTAGGTGCGCCCGTCGAGCGCCAGCAGCGTCTCGCCGTCGCGGGCGCGGCGCACGGTGAGATTGCCGCTGACTTTGGCCGCGTCGAACACATGCAGCGGCCGGGCGCGGTCATAGGTCATGAAGTTGGTGATATCGACCAGCGCATTGATCGGACGCAGCCCGATCGAGGTCAGGCGCTGCTGCAGCCACTCCGGCGAGGGTCCGTTCTTGACGCCGCGCACCAGCCGCAGCGCGAAGCCGGGGCACAGCGCGGCGTCCTCGACCGTCACCTTCACCGGGCACGGGAATTCGCCCTTGATCGGCTTGATCGTGGGGTCTTTGAACTTGCCCATGTCGGCGGCGCTTAGGTCGCGGGCGATGCCGTGCACGCCGGCGCAATCCTGCCGGTTCGGCGTCAGGTTGATTTCGAGCACGGGATCGCCGAGCCCGGCCCACTGCGCGTAACCCGCTCCCACAGGCGCGTCCGCCGGCAGTTCCATGATGCCGTCGTGATCTTCAGAGATCTGCAGTTCCGCCGCCGAGCACAGCATGCCGCGGCTCTCGACGCCCCGGATGGTGCCGACGCCGAGCGTGATGTCCTTGCCGGGAATGAAGGTGCCGGGCGCCGAGAACACGCTGACGAGGCCGGCCCGCGCATTCGGCGCGCCGCAGACGACCTGCACCGGCGCGGCCGCCGTCACCGGTATCGACCATGCAGACCCTCAGGCGATCTGCGTTCGGATGCTGCTCGGCCGAGATCACCCGCGCGATCGTGAACGGCGAAAGCTGCCTTCGCCTTGTCCTCGATGTTCTCGACCTCGAGCCCGATCATGGTGAGCTTGTCGGCGAGCTTTTCCAGGGGCTCGTCGGTGTCGAGATGTTCCTTCAGCCAGGAGAGGGTGAATTTCATGATGGTCGCTTCCCCGCGGGCAGTTCGCATTCCCTCTCCCGCTTGCGGGGGAGGGTCAGGGTGGGAGCTCTCTCCGCAACCGCGGTGGCAATCGTTTCGAGCACGCCTGCGCGATGGGTCACGACATTGACGAGACTCACGAACTCAGCCCTCCCGCCAGCGTCGGGACGTCGAGCGGCTTGAAGCCGTAATGGGCGAGCCAGCGCACGTCGCTTTCGAACAGCTGGCGCAGGTCGGACATGCCGTATTTCAGCATCGCGATGCGGTCGATGCCCATGCCCCAGGCAAAGCCCTGATAGACGTCGGGATCGATGCCGCAGGCGCGCAGCACGTTGGGATGCACCATGCCGCAGCCGAGAATCTCCAGCCAGTCCTCGCCTTCGCCGAAGCGGATTTCGCCCTTGTCGCGCCGGCACTGGATATCGACCTCGAGCGACGGCTCGGTGAACGGGAAGAACGAGGGGCGGAATCGCATGTTGATGTGATCGACCTCGAAGAACGCCTTGCAGAATTCGTGCAGGATCCATTTGAGATGGCCGAGATGCGAGCCCTTGTCGATGACGAGGCCCTCGACCTGGTGAAACTGCGGCGTGTGGGTGGCGTCGGAATCGATCCGATAGGTGCGGCCCGGGCAGATGATGCGGATCGGCGGCTTTTGGGTCAGCATGGTGCGCACCTGCACCGGCGAGGTGTGGGTGCGCAACAGCATCCGCGAACCGTCCTCCTTCGGATTGAAGAAGAAAGTGTCGTGCATTTCCCGCGCCGGGTGGCCTTCCGGGAAATTCAGTTTCGTGAAATTGTAGTCGTCGGTCTCGATGTCGGGACCTTCGGCGATGGCAAATCCCATGTCGGCGAAAATCGCGGTGAGTTCGTCCATCACCTGGCTGAGCGGATGAATCCGGCCCTGCTTCGGCAGGGGTCTCGCGCAGCGGCAGCGTGACGTCGATGGTCTCGGATTCGAGCCGCGCATCGAGGGCCGCGGATTTCAGGATGTCGCGGCGCGCGGTCAGCGCCTGCGTGACCGTATCCTTGGCCAGGTTGATCGCAGCACCTTGCGTCTTGCGCTCGTCCGGCGACATCTTGCCGAGCGTCGACAGCAGCGCGGAGATCGAACCCTTCTTGCCGAGCGCCGCAACGCGCACGGCCTCCAGTGCTGCTTCGTCGCCGGCGGCGGCGATGTCGTCGAGGATGGTTTGTTCAAGCGTCACGAGGTCGGACATGGCGATCCCTGGCGAAGGTAGTTAAAGGACTACTCTGGCTGCCGCAACGCCGGTGCGCTCCCTCTCCCATCGGGAGAGGGCTGGGGTGAGGGGTTACGATCCATCGATAGTCCGTAACCCCTCACCCGGCGCTACGCGCCGACCTCTCCCGACGGGAGAGGTGAAAGCAAAGCGCTTTCGCGAAACTTACGCCGCCAGCGCGGCCTTGGCCTTTTCGGCGATCGCCTGGAACGCCGCCGGCTCGTTGATGGCGAGATCCGACAGCACCTTGCGGTCCACCGTGATGCCCGACTTCGAAAGGCCGTTGATAAAAACGCTGTAGGTCATGCCGAACGGACGCACCGCGGCGTTGAGGCGCTGGATCCACAGCGCGCGGAAGGTACGCTTCTTGCGCTTGCGGTCGCGGAAGGCGTATTGGCCGGCCTTTTCGACCGCGGCCTTGGCGGCGCGGATGGTGTTCTTGCGGCGGCCGTAAAAACCCTTGGCGGCCTTGTAGACTTTCTTGTGCTTGGCGTGAGAGGTCACACCGCGTTTGACGCGAGACATGACGGGTCTCCTTCATGGAAAAATGGGTGACGGATCGCCGCGCGGACGCGGCTCGGCAAAGGCGTAAGACCGCGATCGCTTTCGCGATCAGGCGTTCGGCAAGAAGTATTTCTTGATGTTGTCGCCGTCGGTCTTGAACAGCACGCGGGTGCCGCGAAGCTGACGAATCTGCTTCTTGGTCCGCTTGATCATGCCGTGGCGCTTGCCGCGCTGGGCGTGCATCACTTTGCCGGTGGCAGTCACCTTGAAGCGCTTTTTAGCGCCTGACTTGGTCTTCAGCTTGGGCATTTGGCTCTCCTGTTGCCGCAGAAAAACGCGCCCAAAGGGGCGCTTTCGCGGCTAAAATGCTCGTTAGAGCGTTGAAAGTGCTCGGTTATTTCCTAACGCAACAACCAGCACGGGCATCGACACGGCAGCCCTTGATCAGCCGGGCGATGAAGGTTGGGCTTATGGCAGAGCCGAGCGGGATTGGCAACGATGAACCGTCGAACCATATCGTTCGACATATGGTCTCACGCCATCCGGGCGCAGCCAAGAAACAGGAAAAAATGACGATTTCAGCCCAATCGGTTGCCCTTTTCGCCCAATCCAGGCCGTCGCGTAGCTTGCGCTGGGTGTTTGCTTCAGCCGTTCTCGCCGCACTGGTCGTGCCCGGCACCGCCGATGCGCCGGCAGGCCAGAATCGTCAGGGCGGCAGGGGCCTATGACGGCATCTGGAACGTGATCTTCGCGACCCGGGCAGGCAATTGCAGCCCGACCAACAGCGCTCCCTTCACCGTGTCCGGCCGTCGCGTGTCATCGGCTGGAGGAGGCAAGGTCACAGGTGGCATCAGCCGGGCCGGCGCGGTGTCGGTCAGGATATCGGTCGGGCTGTCGGTGGCCAGCGGCAGCGGCCGCCTCTTCGGCAATACCGGGGCGGGTCGGTGGAGCGGCGTTATTTCAGGCGACCGCTGCAGCGGCAGCTGGCAGGCCACGCGGAGTTAGATCAAAGGCTCTCGTGTCTCGGACGCGGTGCAGCGTCCTTCACGCTGCGCCGCAGATCCGGGACCCACACTTCTTCGTTGAGGCATGGACCCCGGATCAGCAGCGCATCACTCCGTGCTGCGCAGCGTCCGGGGAACGAGTCTGCCCGGACCGCAATGGGCAAAGAGATTCGTGTCCCGGACGCGGTGCAGCGTTCGTGCCGCTGCTCCGCAGAGCCGGGACCAAACTGCGTCCGGTGAAATGTGGGCCCCCGCTCTGCAGCGCACCGCCATGGCGCGTCGAAGACGCGCGCGACGCGCAAAAGAAACCGGCCCGCCAGATGATCTGACGGGCCGTTTCGCTGCGACTAAATTGACTAATGGGATGTGCCGGGCGACTTAGCGCGGCGCCAGAACCATCACGACCTGACGGCCTTCAAAGCGCGCGTCCTGCTCGACCTTCGCGATCTCCGCGACGTCGCTCTTGACCTTGTCCAGCAACTTGGTGCCGATTTCCTGATGCGCCATTTCGCGGCCGCGATAGCGCAAGGTGACCTTGACCTTGTCGCCTTCCTCGAAAAAGCGCTGCATCGCGCGCATCTTCACGTCGTAATCGTGATCGTCGATCATCGGCCGAAGCTTGATCTCCTTGATCTCGACGATCTTCTGTTTCTTGCGGGCCTCCGCGGCTTTTTTCTGCGCCGAATATTTGAACTTCCCGTAGTCCATGATCTTGCAAACGGGAGGATTGGTATTGGGCGAAATCTCCACAAGATCCATGCCGGCTTCGAGGGCCATCTTGACGGCGGCCGACTGTTTCGACCGTGCCGTGATTCAGGCCGTTCTGGTCGATCAGCTGAACCTGTGCGTTGCGGATTTCATCGTTGGTGCGCGGCCCGTCTTTGGTGGCAGCGGGCGGGGCTCTGTTGGGACGGCGAATGGGTAACTCTCCAAGGTTGTGAACGAGGGCAACAGTTTGAAGGAATAAGGCTCAGCGGGCAAGCAAACTCGCGTTGCCGGCGCGAAAACCTTCAAATGCGAGGCATTTTGGTCACGCCGAACAACGCTTAGCCGCGCGGAACGTTCAGACCAGCCACATAGAGACCATGCCTCTGTTCCGCAAGCTCGGCGAAATACTTAATGCCGGTATTGGCGTCCGTTGACGGATCGTGCGTGCTCAATCAAACAGCAGCGAACCAGAGTGACCCCTTCATGACCAATTCCGCCGCATCCGAGCCGCCGCCCGCCTTCATCGAGGTCGGCAGGGACAGCGCCGCGCGAAGCATCGCGGTGCGCGCCCGCGCCGGTGGCGCGCCCGGGCTGTTCTGGCTCGGCGGTTTCAATTCGGACATGCAGGGCACCAAGGCGCTGGCGCTGGACGCCTGGGCCGCCGAGCGCGATCGCGCCTGTGTCCGGTTCGATTATTCCGGCCACGGCGAATCCGGCGGCGCGTTCGTCGACGGCACCATCGGGCGCTGGCTGGAAGAGAGCGTCGCGGTGTTCGAGCAATTCTGTACCGGCCCGCAGGTCGTGATCGGCTCGTCGATGGGCGGCTGGATGGCGTTGTTGCTGGCGCGGGAACTGGCGCGGCGCCCGGCAGGCCGCGCGTCGCTCGCTGGGCTGGTGCTGATCGCGCCGGCGCCGGATTTTACCGAGGAACTGATGTGGAAAGGATTTTCGCCCGACATTCGTCGGGAGATCGAGAGCCAGGGCGTCTGGCTGCGGCCCTCGGCATATGGCGAGCCCTATCCGATCACCCGCGCGCTGATCGAGGAGGGCCGCAGCCATCTGCTGCTCGGCAGCGCGATCGATGTGGGCTGCCCGGTTCGCATCCTGCAGGGCGCGCAGGATCCAGACGTGCCATGGCGGCATGCGTTCGCGCTGGCGGACCGGCTGCCCAGCGACGATGTGGTGCTGACGATGATCCAGGACGGCGACCACCGCCTTTCACGGCCGCAGGACATCGCGCGAATCCTTGCGGCGGTAGCGGAGATGACGGTCTAAAGCGTGATGAAATGAGGTTAGATTGAGCTGCGACGCAACGGTAAACTTTACCTCTCCCATAGGGAGAGGTCGGCGCGTAGCGCCGGGTGAGGGGTTACGGTCTATCGTTAGTGCAGCACCCCCTCACCCGATTTGCTGCGCAAATCGACCTCTCCCCGCTGGGGAGAGGTGAAGGGCACCGATTCAAATTAAAACCATCTTGCTCTAGGAAGCCTGCGGCCGTGCAGACGCCGCCATCGGCTTGCGCTGCGCCAGGGCCGCCACGGTGGATGTGCCGATCGCGCCCTGCTGGTCGTACAGAAAACACTCGCCGATCGCGACGCCGTCGGTGGCGTGATGGTTCACCACCTCGAAGCCGATCCATTTCTTCACCGGCAGGCGGTGCAGGTACAGCGTGACGTCGCTGTTGATGTAGCCGAGGCCCTGGTCGCCGGCATTGGCAAAGGGGCTGGCGAAATCCGCCGCCACCGCGACCCGCACGAACGGCGTCAGCGCCGCGCCTTCGACGAGGTCGCGCACTTCGCTCATCCAAAGCCGCCGCGGACCGACGGTGCCCATCGCGCCCACGATCGGCCGGGTGGTCCATTTGCCGTTCATGCCCAGCCGCGGATCGGTCGGGACCGGAATGTCCGACGGCGCCGGCACATCCCAGTTCGGCGGCGACCAGACCTGGCCTTGCGGGTCTTGCGTCTTGCGCAACAGCTGGCAGGAGGCGCGCGCCATGCCGACGCCGCCGCTGAAAAAATCGGCCTCGACCACCCTGATGCGCAGGCCATCGCGGACCAGCCGCGTCGTGACCTCGATCGGCGCGAGCGTGGGCAGGCGAAACATGTCCACCGTCAGCCGCGCCGGCACGAAATCGTCGGCGCCGTGACGCTGTTCGATGGCGAACGCCAGCAGTCCGATGATGACACGGCCGTGCAGCGAATTAGGGTCCCACGGCCCGCGCGCCGCATCGGTGGGAATGTAGGCGTCGCGGTCTCTGGTGAAGAAAGGCTGATTCGTCATGGCGCGGGACCATGACGGAATATCTCAAACGAAATCAAGGGTGACCATGTTGATCCTCAGAGCCTGAAGGATTCGGACCTCATCCTGAGGGGCTTGCCACCGGGTCCGCGCGAAGCGCGGCCCGATGATAAACTCCGCAAGCGTCTCGAAGGATGGATGCAACGTAGGGACTCGCGGCTATCCTTCGAGACGCGGCCAAGTGGCCGCTCCTCAGGATGAGGAATGGGCGTTCGTGCAAGCGGACCGCCATTCCGCCCGCACGATCTCATCCGTCTCGGCATGCACGGCCTTAGCCGCACGTGCCAAAAACTCCTCCCGCCCGATCAGTTGCGACAGCGCCCACACGGCGGCACCGCGCACCAGCGGGCTTGCGTCATCGAGCAGCCGTTCGGCCTCCGCCGCCAATGCAGGGTCGTTGGAGTTGCCGATCGCGATCAGCACATTGCGAACAAAACGGTCGCGGCCGATGCGCTTGACCGGCGATTTTGTGAACTGCGCGCGAAACGCCGCATCATCGAGCCGGGCGAGTTCGGCGAGCGATGGCGCGCGCAACCCGTCGCGCGCGGCGAGTTTGGTTTCGCGCCCGGCCTGCGCGAACTTGTTCCACGGACAGACCGCGAGGCAATCGTCGCAGCCATAGATTCGGTTGCCGATGGCTTTGCGGAATTCCTGCGGGATCGGCGCCTTGCTCTCGATGGTGAGATAGGAAATGCAGCGCCGTGCATCGAGCTTGTAGGGTGCGGGAAACGCCGACGTCGGGCAGATATCGAGGCAGGCCCGGCACGAGCCGCAATGGTCGGTGTCGGCTTCGTCGCGCGGCAGGTCCGACGTGGTGAAGATCGCGCCGAGAAACAGCCAGGAGCCGAATTCGCGCGAGACGAGGTTGGTGTGCTTGCCCTGCCAGCCCAGCCCCGCCGCCTGCGCCAGCGGCTTTTCCATCACCGCGGCGGTATCGACGAATACCTTGACCTCGCCGCCCGAGGTGGCGGCCAGCCACCGCGCCAGCGCCTTCAGTCGCTTCTTGATCAGGTCGTGATAATCGTCGCCCTGCGCATAGACCGAGATCGCGCCGCGCGTGCGTTGTTCGAGGATCGCCAGCGGATTTTCGTCGGGTCCGTAATTGACGCCGAGCATGATCACCGAGCGCACGTCCGGCCACAGCACGCGCGGGTCGGTGCGGCGTTCCGGATGAGCTGCGAGCCAGTCCATGTCGCCATGCGCGCCGGCGTCGAGGAATGCGCGGAAATATGGGCCCGCGCGTCCGATCGCATCCGGATCGGTAACGCCGACGCAATCGAATCCGAGCGCACGCGCTTCGCTCGTGAGCGCTTCTTTGAGATTTCCCGTCATCGAAGTAGAATCGGAGCTTCACCTCTCCCATAGGGAGAGGTCGGATCGCACAGCGATCCGGGTGAGGGGTTTTGACTTAACGATAGACCGTACCCCCTCACCCCAACCCTCTCCCTTTGGGAGAGGGAGTTCACCGTCATCGCGGAGGGTTCAGTATTCAATTCGAGGGACTGAATCAGAAATCGAGGTCCACGTAGGTGCGCGACGCCGGCACGCCCGCCAGCCATTCGCTCAGCAAGCGGGCGGAACGACGGGCGGGATTTCACCCGCGCGTACCACGCCTTTGCCGCGTCGTCCTCGATCCATGGCACGTCGCCCAGATAATCGATCGCCGAAAGATGCGCCGCGGCGGCGAGGTCCGCATAGGTCAGCCGGTCGCCGGCCAGAAAATTCCGCGTCTGCGCCAGCCAGCCGATATAGGCCAGATGATAGCGCACATTGGCCTTCGCCGCGCGGATCACATCCGCCGCCGGCGCCCCGCCGCCATCATCTTCGCTCATGAAGCGCTTGTAGATGCGCTCGGTGACCAGCGGATTGGAGGCTTCCTCGAAAAATTTTTCGTTGAACCACGCCATCAGCCGGCGCACCTCGATGCGCTCGCCCATCGTCGTCGGCAGCAGCCGGCGTTCGCTCCATCGCGGCGCCGTGGGTCTCATCGAGATATTCGGCGATGATAGCGGCGCCGGGAATCGAAGGCTGGCCTTCGGCGATCAACACCGGCGTGGTGCCCGCGGGATTGAGCGCGAGAAAAGCCTCGCGCCGCTCCCAGGCCCGCTCTTCCACCAGCCGCACATCGAGGCCGTATTCGCCGATCGCCAGGCGGACGAAGCGCGAATGCGGACAGAACGGATGGTGAAACAGCGTGAACATGTATCCCTTGATAGTTTTGCGGTGCTTAAGAAATCCTCACCCCGCGAGGCGGCGACTTTACCGGGGGCAACGCGCCAAACTACCGGAGCGCGCGAATGAGGCAACCTGTGTTTTCACGTTTTTTGAGATTGCGGCAGAGGAACGAATAAGCGAGAAGAGCCCGGCTTTTCGCCTCATTTCGATCCTAACGGACCAGTCATGATGTCTGATGCAGTACGGGCGGTGATCCTCGGCGTCGTCGAGGGTGTGACGGAATTCCTGCCGGTTTCCTCGACCGGCCATCTGTTGCTGGCGGAACGATTCTTCGATCTCGGCGAGGGCAGTTTCTGGAACAGTTTTACCGTGCTGATTCAGCTCGGCGCGATTCTCGCGATTGTCGTGATCTATTTCGCCAAACTGTGGCGGATCGCGCTCGGCATGTTCTCCAATCCCGACGACCGGCGATTTGTCATCGGCCTGCTGGTGGCGTTCCTGCCGGCCGTGGTCATCGGCGCTGATCGCCGGGAAATATATCAAGGAAGTTCTGTTCAATCCCTGGGTGGTCTGCTTTTCGCTGATCGTCGGAGGCGCGATCCTGTTGTGGGTCGATCAGATCGATCACAAGCCGCACGAACACGATGCGACCAAGTTTCCGCTGCTGATGTATCTCTGGATCGGCTTCGCGCAGTGCCTGGCGATGATTCCCGGCGTGTCGCGCTCCGGCGCCAGCATCGTGGCGGCGATGCTGTTCGGGGCCGACAAGCGCGCGGCGGCGGAATTCTCGTTCTTCCTGGCGATCCCGACCATGGTCGGCGCCTTCGCCTATGATTTCTACAAGAACCGCGCCGAGATGACGACCGATCATCTGGGGATCATCGCGATCGGATTCGTGGTGTCCTTCATCACCGCGATCGTCGTGGTGAAAACGTTTTTGAGTTACGTCACCCGCCATGGCTTCACGCTGTTCGCGTGGTGGCGCGTCATCGTCGGCACGCTCGGCCTGATCGCGCTGGCGATGGGGCGGTAGAATTCCCTCGGCGGGTCATCCCGGCGTCGCGCCGGGACGACGGATAATTCACGCGCCATTGCGTTGGAACTGCCCGGCGGCGCGGAAGCGCCAGAGATATTGCGGGGCGATCGCTTCCAGCGAATCCGCCGCGATTCCCAGGCCTTCCAGCGTCAGCCCGGCGGCCTTCGCCGTGTCCGACACCACATTGTCCGACTGCAGCAGCGCCACCTGGTCCGGCGTCAGTTTCAGGGGTCCCGGCGCGAACTGCAGCACCAGCGCCTGCAATTTCGCGAGCCCGAACGGCAGCGAAACCAGCATGCGCTTGCGTTCGATGGTTGCGAGAATGATTTCCATGATCTCGCGCATGGTCAGCACTTCCGGACCGCCGAGTTCGTAGGTCGCCCCGGCTTTGGTCTTGCCGTCGACGGCATCGGCGACCGCGGTGGCGACATCGCCGACATAGACCGGCTGCAGTCTTGTCAGGCCGCCGCCGATCAAGGGCAGCATCGGCGACATCCGTGCCAGCGCCGCAAAACGGTTAGTGAATTGATCCTCGGGCCCGAACACCACCGATGGCCGCAGGATCGTCGCCTCGGGCACGGCCGACAGCACGGCCCTTTCGCCGGCGGCCTTGGAGCGTGCGTAACGCGACGGCGAATTCTGGTCGGCGCCGATCGCGGAGACATGCACCATCCGCGCGCCCACGGCCGCTGCCGCTTTCGCCACCGCGCCTGCGCCTAACGCCTGCACCGCCTCGAAGCTCTGGGCGCCGCTTTCGGCCAGAATGCCGACCAGATTGATGGCGGCGTGGGAGTCACGCATCGCGGTCTCGACCGACATCGGGTAGCGCAGATTGGCCTGCACCGCGTGGATCTGGCCGACCCTGCCGAGCGGCTGCAGATGCCCGGCCAGTTCCGGCCGCCGCACCGCGACCCGGATGCGGTAATCGCGCTTGGCGAGCGCGCGGACCACGCTTCGTCCCAGAAAGCCCGATCCCCCGAAAACAGTGACCAGCGTGTCCAGATTCGATGCCATGGGAGTCAATTTCCTGGGGTCAAATTCGATCGGTCGTGGGAGGATTTAGCGGTTTCGCGATACGCCAACATGCCGGCGCTGTACAGCGCATTTGGGCAACGGTTCAACAATTTGACAAGCGCGCAACCGGTCCGTACTAACCGGCCCGGGCCCAGGTGGCGGAATTGGTAGACGCGCTGGCTTCAGGTGCCAGTGGCTTAACGGCCGTGAAGGTTCGAGTCCTTTCCTGGGCACCATCGTTTCAGATAGTGCTGTTATTGCTTGGCCAGTGTGGAGAGGTTGTCGAGCACGAGTAGCTTGGGCTTCCATGTCTCGACGATCCCCAGCAGTTCTTCACGGCCATGGGTCGCCCTTCACTGCCTTGAAGACGATGCCCAGGCGGTCCTTGATGTCGGAGAGGTCCATTTCTCCGTCCACCAGCATGACCCGCTCAGCAGATGCCGCCTTCCAGTCATGGAGCGATCCGCCTCCGGAAATCGCGGTGGCGATGGACAGGAAGAGCCACCTCTTCCCGATGCCGCTCGGGGCGTAGAGCATGGCGAGGCCGCGTTCGAGCAGCCAATTACCGAGGATAGGGATAGGCCTGCGAGGCAGGATGGTCGGGTCGTTGCGTAAACGACAGGGCAGGCTGGTTCCTGTGACATTGATCGGCCTCTATAACGCCTCGATACCGCCACACTTTAGACGATGGACTTTCGGAGATTGGGTAAGGGCCGCCAAGTTTCCGGCAGATTATGCCGCCAGCCACGCGAGCAGTCCGAAGCCTGCGCCGGCTGAAATGGCTTGGCGCGGGGCGCGGGGGCGGATTCCAAGGGTACGCCCATGGCCATTGTATCGGGTGCATCGGATATTTTGCTGAACGAAGGATTTCCGGATTTGTCGGACGAGTTCGTCAGCGAGTTGGTCAGCTCGATCGATCGCGGCGGATATGGAGTTGTTTCCCATTATTTGAAGCAGCACGAGCTTGATCAGCTTCGCGCCTTCGTTGAAGATGCAGTTCGGGCCGCGGGAAACCAGTATGTCTGTTTCACGGGCTGTGAAGATTTGGCAGGCACGCCGCTTGAGCGAATGGCCAAATCCCCGATATTCCGACGGCTTTGCACGCGCATTTATGAACGCGCGACGGGAAATCAGGCCCCCGATCAGCCGTACTACCAAATTCTACGCTGTCTGGCCGGCCCCTCGAGTCAGCAACACTCGCTTCGGTTCCACTACGACTCCTATGTGCTAACTGCCTTGCTCCCGATCTGTGTTCCGGAAGGACGGCGCTCCGGCGAACTGCTCATGGTTCCAAACACTCGCTCTATCAGAACGTCGTATGCACAAAACCTGATTGATAAATTACTCGTAGACAATCCGCTCACACAGTTACTGCTGAAGCGTTTGGCGAAAGCGCGTTCTTCGCATCTGATCCGGATCAAATTGAAGCCGGGCAACCTGTATCTTTTCTGGGGCTATCGCTCCATCCACACCAACGAGCCTTGCGATCCTGACGAGACGCGCGCGACTGCCCTGTTCCACTATGTCGATCCGCACACCGACAGCCGTCTAAAGCGTGCCCTGCGTGGGTCAGGGCCGTTGTGACTCGCCGGATTGCTGTCTGGATCGTCCACTCCTTTCATGGGCACCATTCCTGCCCAAGCCCATGACTTCGCTCAAATGCCCGAGAGCCCCACGGGCGGCCCTGCGCGAGATCACCGCGCCGAGGCGTTCACTTCGCTTTGACCTTGGGGCTGTCGCCGCTGGCGGGCTTGGCGCGGATACGCAGGTGCCCACCCTCGATCTTCTCAAAGTCGAACCCGCCGCCGTTGCGCACGAGGTCGCTCAGCTTCCTGAAACCGAAGGTGCGGACGTCGAAATCCGACACCAGATTTACCAGCACCGATCCCACGGTATCGAGCCTGACCCACCCATCCTCGCTTTCAATCTGGGAAATCGCCTTTTCCAGAATCGGGATCGCGGCGCTGGGCGGCTGCAGTGATCTGGACTTCGGTGCTGCGCCGGAATTGGCCGCCGGTGCCTCGGGCACCAGATTCTCGGTGTAGATGAAGCGGCGGCACGCCTGCCGAAAGCTTTCCGGGGTGTCCTGCTTGCCGAATCCGTAGACGTCGGCGCCCTGTTCACGCAGGCGGGATGCCAACCGGGTAAAATCGCTGTCGGACGACACCAGGCAGAATCCTTCGAACCGTCCGCTGTGCAGCAGATCCATCGCATCGATGACGAGCGCAATGTCGGAGGCGTTCTTGCCCTTGGTGTAGGCGAACTGCTGGTAGGGATCGATGGCGTGCTTTGACAGGATGTCGGCCCATGATCTGAGCTGCGGGCCGGAAAAATCCCCGTAAATGCGCCGTACGCTGGCTTCTCCGAACTTCGCCACTTCCTCGAACAGGCCGCCGGCGATTTGCGGCGAAGTATTGTCGGCGTCGATGAGCACGGCGAGGCGGGGCAGGCGCTGCTGTTCGATTTTCATCAAGGGCACCTTCGGTTGTGGCGACGGCCGAACTATATTGACTCGATTCTGCCGATTCCGGAAAATCGCGATGAAAATTACCGCATGTATCCCCTGCGGCCTTGGTTCCAAACTGCTCTGGGTTCAGGCGAGCAGCGGTGCGCCTTTAAAGCCCGGACGGTGGCCGGAACAGGCCGCACTGGACGCGATCCGTTCCAGATCAGATTCGGCCTTGACCGGAGCGACCGGGATCGCCGACAAGCCGTCCCGGCCTTGAGCTTTCCCCAGCTCTGACCGTATGTTCGTGGCCTGAACAGCACGCCGGACGCTCGCCTCTTGACCGTTTGGGCGGTAGTTTGACCCCCATCGATTCGACGAGGTTCCGAACAACATGACCGTACGCCTGCACCGCGGCGACCTGCCTGATCTCACCCGCTACACCGATTCGGTGGCGATCGACACCGAGACCATGGGGCTGCATCCGCATCGCGACCGGCTCTGCGTGGTGCAGCTGTCGAACGGCGACGGCAGCGCCGACGTGGTGCAGATTCCCAAGGACCGGACCGACGCGCCGAACCTGAAGGCGTTGCTGGCCAATCCGAAAATCACCAAGATTTTTCATTTCGCCCGGTTCGATATTGCCGCGCTCGACAACGCCTTCGGCGTGATGCCGCAGCCGGTGTACTGCACCAAGATCGCCTCGCGGCTGGCCCGCACCTATACCGATCGCCACGGCCTGAAGGATCTGGTGCGGGAGTTGCTCAACATCGATCTGTCGAAGCAGCAGCAATCCAGCGACTGGGGCTCGCAGACCCTGAGCGAGGCGCAACTGGCCTATGCGGCCTCCGACGTGCTGCATCTGCATGCGCTGCGCGAACGCCTCGATATCATGCTGGCGCGCGAGGGCCGTCTGGGGCTGGCGCAATCCTGCTTCGAGTTTTTGCCGACGCGGGCGAGGCTCGACCTGCAGGGCTGGGACACCGAGGACATTTTTGCCCATTCGTAGGCTGAGGCCCCCGGAAGCGCCGAGCCGGCCGGCTTCCGCCCCGTTTCGGTCACACTCATAGCGGGAGGTCCGGGCTGCATAATCCGGCCATCCCGGGTAGAATAGGGGACGCCAGCGCTTGGGAGCAGTGGTGAATTCGGTTCAGAATCCTGCCTATCAAGCCGGAATGGAGGCGCGCTTTGCCATCGCCGCGCGCCACAGTCGGATGGTGCGGGCGCTGCGCATCGCGGTCCCGGCGGCCGTGATCCTGGCGCTGGCGGCCATCGTCGGGGTGTCGATTTTCAATCCGTTCCGGATGCTGATGCCCAAGCTGCCGCTCGACATCGGAAACCTCGTCGTCTCCGGCACCAAGATCACGATGGAATCGCCGCATCTGTCCGGCTACACGACCGATCAGCGGCCATACGAAATGTGGGCCAAAACCGCGACCCAGGATGTGACCGATCCGGATCACGTCGATCTCAAGACATTGCGGGCCAAGATGTTGATGGAAGACCAGTCGACCGTCACGCTGGATGCACTCAACGGCCTGTTCAATTCCAAGGACCAGTTGCTGGATCTACACAAGGATATCTTTCTGCAGACCTCCACGGGCTACGAAGCGCGCCTGACGCAGGCGTTCGTCGACATGGGCAAGGGCACGGTGACGTCGGACGAACATGTCGACGTCAAATTGCTCAACGGAACCCTGACCTCCGACAGGCTCAGAATTACAGGAGGCGGCGAAGTCGTGAGATTCGAAGGCAATGTGGTGATGAATTTGGACCATCTGCCACCCGCCGAGACGTCCAGCCCGCCCGCCGCCAGCGCATCCGCGGCGCCCGAGCCCGCGGTCGTTCATCCGGCCAAACCGCGGTCTCAATCCGGCAAAGCCGCCAACCCGAAATGAAGTTCATGATGATGTCTTTCTCGCGCTGCATCCCGTTCAGGTGGATCGCGCGCTTCGCCTGTACCGCCGCTTTTGCGCTGGCGATGAGTGCCGCCGGCGAAGCCGGTGCGCAGAGCTCGGTGCAGGGCGTGCCCAATGCCATGCAGGGGTTTTCGCAGAATCGCGACCAGCCGATCCAGATCGAAGCCGCCACGCTCGAGATGCGCGACAAGAAAAAGGAAGCGACCTTCTCCGGCAATGTGAAGGTGGTGCAGGGCGACACCACCATGACGTCGAAGACGCTTGTGGTGTTTTACGAATTGAGCCCGGCCCCATCGGAGGCGCCGGCTGCTAACGCTAAGGCGGCGGCGGCAAAATCGGCGCCGATGCAGTCCGCGACCCCGGGTCCCGGCGGAAGTTCGTCGATCAAGCGGCTGGAGGCCAAGGGCAACGTGATCGTCACCCAGAAGGATCAGGTCGTCACCGGGGAGACCGCCGTGTTCGATACCAAGACCAACCTGATCACCATGCTCGGCGGGGTGGTGCTGACCCAATGCAAGAATGTGCTTCGCGGCGACCGCCTGTTGGTCGACATGACCACGGGGGTGTCGCGGGTGGAATCCGACAGCGGAAAGGTCCAGGGGCTGTTCATCCAGTCGGGACAGGGCTGCGGACCGCCATCGCCCGGCTCGGGGTCGCCGCTGCCGGCCTTCGGCGCCTCAAATAAACCGAAATAATATCAACTACTTGGCTGCTATCGCGGGGCGGCGAGGTTGAAGCCCACGGCGTAAACCTGTATCTACGGAACAGCCCGGCGGCGCGATCCGGCCCTCCAATCGCGGGGGGGTTCCGCTGGGCAAGCGACCTCCATTCCTTCATGTTGCGCCAGCGAATCGAGTCGCCGCAACGGAATCACCGTGAAAGGCTGAGCGAAGCGGGGATGGTGGATTTACTCGGCATGTTCCGTCGGCGCCCTGCGAAACGCAGTCCGCCAGGATTTGCGCGCACCCGCGCAGATATCACCGTGCTTGGCGACAGCATGGGCGAGATTCTGACCAGCCCGGTGCGCGACGCGCCGCCGATCGCGCGCGACGCCCCGCTGCAATTGGATACGCCGCGTCCGGCGGAAAAGCCGCGCCCGGTTTCCCCGCCGCGTCCGAAGACCAATGGCGCGGCAGCGGCTCCGCGGCCGGCACAGCGGACGGGCTACCTGGCTGTGCATAGCGTGGAAAAGAGTTTCGGCACCCGCCAGGTGGTTCGTGGCGTCAGCATCTATGTTCGCCGCGGCGAGGCGGTGGGTTTGCTCGGTCCGAACGGCGCCGGAAAGACCACGGTGTTCTACATGATCACCGGCCTGATCAAGGCCGATCGCGGCGCCATCGAGCTCGATGGCCATGACGTCACCAAGCTGCCGATGTATCAGCGCGCCCGGCTCGGGATCGGTTACCTGCCGCAGGAGGCCTCGATCTTCCGCGGTTTGACCGTGGAGCAGAATATCCGTGCGGTGCTGGAGGTGGTCGAACCTTCCAGGAAAAAACGCGAGGCCGAACTCAACTCCCTGCTCGACGAATTCAACATCACGCGGCTGCGCAAGACGCCGTCGATTGCGCTGTCGGGCGGCGAGCGGCGGCGCGTCGAGATCGCACGCGCGCTGGCGACCCGCCCCAATTACATGCTGCTCGACGAACCCTTCGCCGGCATCGATCCGATCGCGGTCGGCGACATTCAGGATCTTGTCCGCCATCTCACCAATCGCGGCATCGGTGTGCTGATTACCGACCATAATGTGCGGGAAACGCTGGGACTGACCGACCGCGCCTATATCGTCTATGCCGGGGAAATCCTGACCGAGGGCAATCCGGATGAAATCGTCAATAACCCGGATGTACGTCGCCTTTACCTTGGCGAGGAATTCCGGCTTTAGCCCATGACCCGCCAAAATGTGGGCGGTTTGGCAATAAGGTCATGCGTCCATTCAGAATATGGCGCGCCCGGAGAGAAAACCGGACCCCATTTTTGCCGGTGGCGGCATAGTCCATTTTTCCAGTCCGTCAAGCCGTGTACATCGGCTTCGGACTAGTTTAAGCAAGAATCGGACCAATTTTTAAGGATCGGTTCTTGCCTCCATGGCACTGACGCAGAGATTAGAGTTCCGACAGTCGCAATCGCTGGTGATGACGCCGCAGCTGATGCAGGCAATCAAGCTGCTGCAGCTGTCGAATATCGACCTCTCGGCCTTTGTGGAGGAGGAACTCGAGCGAAATCCGTTGCTTGAGCGCGCCAATGACGGCACCGAGCCCCCGGTCGCCGGCGAGCCGACACCGGAGCGGGCCGAGTTTTCCGATTCCGACGATTCCGGTTCCGCCTATGACGACGACGCTGTCACCGAGCGCTCGGGGATGGACAATGGCGCCTCCGACAATTTCGAGCCGGCCCAGGAAGAGTGGATGAATCGCGACCTCGGCAGCCGCGCCGAGATCGAGCAGACCCTGGATACCGGCCTCGACAACTTGTTTTCCGAGGAGCCGGCGGAGGCCGCCGCGCGCACCGCGCAGGACGCGGCGCCGACCGCCTATACCGAATGGGGCGGCGGCGCCTCCAACGATGACAGCTACAATCTCGAAGCCTTCGTCGCCGCCGAGATCACGCTCGGCAGCCATCTTGCCGAACAGCTGGCGGTGGCTTTTGCGACGCCTGCGCAGTGCATGATCGGCCAATACCTCATCGACCTCGTCGATGAGGCGGGTTACGTGCCGGCGGATCTGGGGCAGGCCGCCGAGCGGCTCGGCGCCTCGCCCAAAGAGGTCGAGGCGGTTCTCGCGGTGCTGCAGAAATTCGATCCGCCCGGCGTCTGTGCGCGAAACCTGAGCGAGTGCCTTGCGATCCAGCTGCGCGAACTCAATCGCTACGACCCCGCGATGCAGGCGCTGGTCGAGCATCTCGATCTGCTGGCCAAGCGCGATATCGCTGCGCTGCGCAAGCTTTGCGGAGTCGACGATGACGACATCACCGACATGATCGGCGAGATTCGCCGTCTCGATCCGAAGCCGGGTCTGAAGTTCGGCTCGGCGCGAACCCAGACCATGGTGCCGGATGTCTATGTTCGGCCGGGGCCGGATGGCGGCTGGCACGTCGAACTCAACAGCGACACGTTGCCGAGGGTGCTGGTCAATCAGATCTATTATACCGAGCTGTCGAAGACGATCCGCAAGGACGGCGACAAGTCCTATTTCACCGATTGCATGCAGAACGCAACCTGGCTGGTGCGCGCGCTCGACCAGCGCGCCCGTACCATCCTGAAAGTCGCAACCGAGATCGTGCGCCAGCAGGACGGGTTCTTCACCCACGGTGTGGCGCATCTGCGGCCCCTCAACCTCAAGGCGGTGGCGGACGCGATCCAGATGCATGAATTGACGGTGTCGCGGGTGACCGCCAACAAATACATGGCGACCAATCGCGGCAGCTTCGAACTGAAGTATTTTTTCACCGCCTCGATTGCCTCGGCCGACGGCGGCGAGGCTCATTCGGCGGAGGCGGTCCGCCACCGCATCAAGCAGATGATCGATGCCGAAGACCCCGCGGTGATCCTTTCCGACGACACCATCGTGGAACGATTGCGCGCATCGGGCATTGATATTGCCCGTCGCACCGTCGCGAAGTACCGCGAGGCGATGCGAATCCCGTCTTCGGTGCAGCGCCGCCGCGACAAACAAAGCATGCTCGGCAATGCGCTCTCGGCCCCCGCCGCATCCTCCGACCGGTCCCGGGATACGCAGCCTGCGTGATTGCGCCCGGGCCAAATCGGAATAGTGTCCGTTCCGCTCCAGAATCGAGGCGCCAACAATGACTCTGCGGATCTCGGGAAAAAGCATCAACGTTGGCGAGGCACTGCGCGGCCGCGTCAGCGAGCGCACCGATGAAGTGCTGCGCAAATATTTCGACGGTAATTATTCCGGCCACATCACGCTGAGCAAGGATGGCTTCGGCTTCCGCACCGATTGCGCGCTGCATCTGGATTCCGGAATTACCCTCGAGGCGGATTCCAATGCCGCCGATGCCTATGCCAGCGCCGATCAGGCGCTGATCATGATCGAAAAGCGACTGCGCCGCTACAAGAGCCGTCTCAAGGACCGCTCGGCCCGCAAGGCCCACGCGGCTTCCGCGGCGCTTGCCGGGATGGACGCGCCGACCCTCAATGCGCCCAGCTATGTGATCGAGGCGCCCGCGGGAGACGATGAGCACGACGAGGCCGGCTACAGCCCGGTCATCATCGCGGAAGCGACCACGTCGCTGAAGCGGCTTTCGGTCAGCGAGGCCGTGATGGAACTGGATCTGACCGGCGCCGCCTGCATCGTGTTCCAGCACGGCAGTAGCGGCCGGGTGAACATCATTTACCGGCGGGCCGACGGCAATGTCGGCTGGGTCGACCCCCCGGCGGTGAACTCCGGGGGGTAGCGTGCCAATCGGCATTGACGCTTCCGGGGACCCTCCCTATGGTCCGCCGCCCCCGGGGATAGAGGCTAGGGAACAAGTTCTCAGGAGTTGGCACCGGTCTTGCGTTGGAGTAGAAGCCCCACCAATTAGGACCTGGGCGTAAGCCCGCCTCCCCGCCCTACCCGCTGCAACCCATTTCGCAACCTGATGGTCAATTCACCTCGGAACGCCCCATGACGATTACCGATCTGGTCGCGCCCGAGGCGATTCTCCCGGCGTTGAAGGTCAACAGCAAGAAGCAGGCGCTGCAGGAACTGGCGGCGCGGGCCGCCCTCCTGACCGGGCAGAACGAGCGCGCGGTTTTCGAGGTTCTGCTGCAGCGCGAAAAGCTCGGGACCACCGCCGTCGGCTACGGCGTCGCCATTCCGCACGGTAAGCTTCCCAAACTGGAAAAGCTGTTCGGACTGTTCGCGCGGCTGGAACGTCCGATCGATTTCGAGGCGATGGACGGCCAGCCGGTCGACCTGGTGTTCCTGCTGCTGGCGCCGGAAGGCGCGGGCGCCGATCATTTGAAAGCCCTTGCCCGCATCGCGCGGCTGTTGCGAGATCAGGACGTCGCCAAGAAGCTGCGCGCCTCGCGCGATGCGCAGGCGATCTATTCTGTGCTGGCGTTGCCCCCGGCGAGCGCCGCGTAACTTCTCAATTCTTCAAAGAGAATTTTTCAACCGCGTCCACCGGCGGTTCGTTTGGGCTTACGCGGCTCGGAAAACGCCGTTCGTCACGAGCAGCCAGCCTTTCACAGGTTGGTATTCCTCACCCTGGATTCGATCGTCAGGCGGTCAAATTTCACCTTCGCCAGAGGAGATGCCGCAAGAGCCGTGACGATATCGCGGCCAGTAACCGGGCGTTGCAGCCGATCGAACTCGTCGGCGCCGACGATAACAACGGCATCTTTCCCGTGCAGCGTGACCCGTTGCAGACCGGACTGCTGCGCGTCCCTGACCACCTCGCTAAATCGGGCCTTTGCGTCCTGAAGTCGCCATCGGCCGGCCCGGGAGCCGCCCGTTGAGGAGCGCTTTTTCGCGATCGTCATGAATGCCGCTTTCTAGTCACCGTGACCAGATTTTGGGGCGCACATTGGATATTCGTAAGCGGAAGACGGGCAAAAAAATACACGGGCATGTTCCCGATAAACCGAGCGCATAACCCGCGTATCACGAATCTCAATTTGCTGAATCGAGAGCGCAGCAATCGCTCCCTCGGCGACGCCGAAAGCCTCCGTTTAGTGAACGCTGACGGCCTGCAATTCGTTGCTCCACGCATTGGCGATCGCCGCTTCCCGGCTATCGGTCAGCATGATCGGCGTGCCGTCGGCGGCATGCAGCGCGAAAAGCTTCAGTCCCGGCGCGATCTTCGGCGCCTGGGGAAACAGTCCCGGTACGTCCTCGGAACGGATCTGCTTCACGTAGGCGATATGGCCCTCGCCAAGTGTCGCCAGCGCCTCGGTGGAGACGCTTTCGGGTTCAAACACAACACCAACTTCTGTCATGGTCTCGACTCCTCTGTCAGACTAAGCGGTCGAGTCCGCTACTCGTTCCATTATTCGTGTTCATTGATAGCGATTGTCTTAACGACCTTTTCCGGCTCAGGCCGGGCCAGGTCGATCGACAACAGCCCGTTTTTCAAATCCGCGCCCAGCACCTGCATCCCCTCCGCCAGCACGAAGGTGCGCTGGAAGTGGCGCGCGGCGATGCCGCGATGGATGTATTGCCGGGCCTTGTCGTCCTGCTGGCGGCCCCGGATCACGAGCTGGTTTTCCTCAATGGTTACATCAAGTTGATCGCGGGTAAAACCCGCCACCGCCAGCGTGATGCGTAACCGTTCGGGTTGGCCGCTATTACGGTCGCACCGCTCGATATTGTACGGCGGATAACCGTCTGCGCCCTTGACGACCCGGTCGAGCACACGCTCGATTTCGTCGAATCCCAGCAGGAACGGACTGGATAACGAAGGAACACGAGACATAATTTACAAAGTCCTCTCGAAGCGACTTTGGCATTTCAGGGCCCTTGCGGCGCCCATTTTGGCCGTCCGGCGAATTTGCCGTCCGGGTCGACAGGGAATATGGGCATGATTCTGCAGGCGTTCAAGCACCCCGCGGACCCGGGCGGTGGACCGCATTCAAGACAGAGCGGCGGGGCTCAAAGGTCGATCCGCCGGCGGCCGTCGGCTGAGAACAGATGCAATTTCTCGCGCGGCGCAATGGCCCTGATTCGCTCGCCGATGGCAGGCGCGACCGCGCCGGGAATCCGGACGATCACCTCACCCGGCGGCAACTCCCCGGGATTGGCGGCAACGCCTTGCACTTCGTGCCGGCGGGTACCGTAGATGAAGGTCTCGGCGCCGACGCGCTCGATGGCTTCCACGGTGAGCTCGAGCGCGAGGCCGCCGCCGGCGATGGGATCGCTCGAAATCACAAAGTCCTCGGGGCGGATTCCCAGAATGCCGGCTTCGCCGGCCGCGGTGTTGCCGGCGAATTGCGCTTTGATTTCGTCCGACCGCAGCGGCAGCAGGTTCATCGGCGGGGCGCCGATGAAGGAAGCGACGAAGGTCGTCGCCGGCTTCTGGTAGATATCAAGCGGGTTGCCGATCTGCTCGACGCGGCCGCCGTTTATCACGACCAGAATGTCGGCGAGCGTCATCGCCTCCAACTGGTCGTGGGTGACGTAGATCGACGTCGTCTTTAGCCGCCGCTGCAATTTCCGGATTTCGACCCGCATCGCGATCCGCAGCTTGGCGTCGAGGTTGGACAGGGGTTCGTCGAACAGAAATACTTTCGGCTGCCGCACGATGGCGCGGCCCATCGCGACCCGCTGGCGCTGGCCGCCGGAGAGCTGCTGCGGCTTGCGGTCGAGCATCGGACCGAGTTCGAGGATGCGGGCGGCTTCCTGGACGCGGGTGTCGATCTCGGGCTTGGGCATGCCGCGGTTGCGCAGGCCATAGGCCATGTTGTTGTAGACGCTCATATGCGGATAGAGCGCGTAATTCTGGAACACCATGGCGATGTCGCGCTCGGCCGGCTCGATCCGGTTGACGATGCGGCCGCCGATGTCGATCTCGCCGCCGGTGATGGTCTCGAGCCCCGCGACCATCCGCAGCAGCGTGGATTTGCCGCAGCCGGAAGGGCCGACCAGCACGCAGAACTGGCCGTCGGCGACCTCGAAGTCGATGCCCTTGATGGCCTCGAAGCCGCCGGGATAGGTTTTGATGACATTTCGAAGCGTGACGCCCGCCATCTTCACTTCTCCGTCTCGATCAGGCCCTTGACGAAGAGGCGTTGCATCAGCACGACCACCGCGACCGGCGGCAGCATGGCGAGCACGGCGGTCGCCATCGCCACCTGCCATTCGGTCAGAGCGTCGTGCACGTCGATGATCTTCTTGATGCCGATGACGATGGTCTGCATGTCGTCGCGCGTCGTAATCAGCAGCGGCCAGAGATATTGATTCCAGCCATAGATGAAGAGGATCACGAACAGCGCGGCGATGTTGGTGACCGAAAGCGGCAATAGCGTATCCCAGAAAAACCGGATCGGGCCGGCGCCGTCGATTTTGGAGGCCTCCACCAGCTCCTTCGGCACCGTCATGAAGAACTGGCGGAACAGCAGCGTCGCGGTTGCCGACGCGATCAAGGGCAGGATCAGCCCGGCGTAGGAATCGAGCATGTGCAGATCGCTGGTGATCTTGTAGGTCGGATAGATGCGCACCTCGACCGGCAGCATCAGGGTGATGAAGATGGTCCAGAACGCCGTCATCCGGAACGGGAACGAGAAGAACACGATCGCATAGGCCGAGATGATCGAGATTGCGATCTTTCCCGCCGCGATGCCGAGCGCCATGATCAGGCTGTTCAGCATCATGCCGCCGACCGGCTGGCGCGTGGTCCTGCCGGTGCCGGCGACGAGGGTGTTCCAGTAGGTCTCGATGGCGTGGGAGCCGGGGATCAGCGGCATCTGGCCGTTGGCGATCACCGCATTGTCGTGGGTCGAGGCGATGATGGCGAGGTAGACCGGAAAGGCGACGATGGCGACGCCGGCCAGCAGGACGAGATGGGGCAGCAAGTTTCCAAACCGGCGATGTTCGACCATGGCGCTCAGTAGTGAACCTTCTTTTCGACGTAGCGAAACTGAAACGCGGTCAGCGCCACCACGATCACCATCAGGATCACCGATTGCGCGGCCGAGCCGCCGAGATCGGCGCCGGCCTTGCCGTCCTGAAAAACCTTGTAGACCAGGGTTTGCGTGGCGCCGTTGGGGCCGCCGCCGGTCGCGGTGTCGATGATGCCGAGCGTGTTGAAGAAGACGTAGGTGATGTTGACGATGATCAGGAAGAACGTCGTCGGCGACAGCAGCGGAAAGACGATGGTCCAGAAACGCCGCATCGGCTTGGCGCCGTCGATCGCCGCGGCCTCGATCACGCTTTTCGGAATCGCCTGCAGGCCGGCAAGAAAGAACAGGAAATTGTAGCTGATCTGGTTCCAGACCGCGACGATGACGACCAGGATCATCGCATGGGTGCCGTTCAGCACCGGATTCCAGTCGATGCCGGCGCGTTGCATCGCGCGCGCGATCATGCCGAGGCCGGGCTGGAACATGAAGATGAACAGCACGCTCGCGACCGCCGGCGCCACCGCGTAGGGCACGATCAGAAACGTGCGGTAGATCTGGACACCCCGGATGTTGCGGTTGGCCATCACCGCCAGCAGCAGGCCGAGGCCGAGCGAGAAAAACACCACCAGCGCCGAGAACACGAAGGTGACGCCGATCGCCTGATAATATTCAGGCGTTTGCAGCAGGTCGACGTAGTTCTCGAACCAGACGAACTCGGTCGAGAGCCCGAAGGCGTCCTGCACCAGAAACGACTGCTGCAGCGCCTGTACCGCCGGCCAGTAGAAAAAGATCAGGGAAACCGCAAGCTGCGGCAGGATCAGAAGACAGGGCAGCAGCTTGCTCGAGAAGATCGCCCGGTTTTCCATGATGCCTCGCTGGACGGATCGCGGCCGGGTGCGCCGGGCCGCGATCCTGGCGGCCGTCACTTGACGGCGGTGCGCTCGAACTGCCGCAGCATCTGGTTGCCGCGCGACACCGCCGCATCGAGCGCCTCCTTCGCCGACTTCTTGCCGGCGAGCGCCGCCTCGATCTCCTCGGACCAGACGTCACGCATCTGCACCATGCCGCCGAAGCGCAGGCCGCGCGAATTTTCAGTCGGCGGCTTGTTGGTCAATTCCTTCAGCGGGACTTCGAGGATCGGGTTCTTTTCGTAGAAGCCGGAGGCCTTGGTCTTTTCGTAGGCGGCTTTCGTGATCGGCAGATACCCGGAAACCTCGTGCAGGTAGACTTGGCGGTCGGTGTCGGACAGGAAGGTGAAGAACTTGGCGATTCCCTTGTATTCCTCGGGCGTCTTGCCGCCCATCACCCACAGCGACGCGCCGCCGATGATGGAATTTTGCGGCGCGCCCTTGACGTCGGGAAAATACGGCATCGGGACGGCGGTGAAGGCGAACTTGGCGTTGGCCTTGGCGCTCGGATAGAACGCCGAGGAGGTCATGAACATCGGACATTCGCCCGACGTGAAGCGGCCTTCGCCGGTGTTGGTGCGCCCCGAATAATCGTAGCTCTTGTCTTTCTGCAGCTCGACGAGGTTTTCCAGCAGCTTGGTTTCCAGCGGGGTGTTGAATTCGAGCACGGTGTCGAAACCATCGAGGCCGTTGGCCCTGGTGCCGATCGGCACGTTATGCCAGGCGGAAAACTGCTCGATCAGCCCCCAGGTAATCCAGGCCGAGGAAAAGCCGCAGGTCGGGTTGGTGGCGTGCAGCTTTTTGGCGTCGGCGAACACTTCGGGCCAGGTCTTCGGCGGCTCGGCGATATCGGCCTTCTTGAGGGCGTCGAGATTGATCCACATCACCATGCTCGACGAATTGAACGGAAACGACAGCATCTCGCCCTTCGAGGTCGAGTAGTATCCGGTGATCGCCGGCAGATAGGATTTGGGATCGAAGGTCTCGCCCTGCTGCTTCATCAGTTCGGAGACCGGTTTGATGGCGCCCTTGGCCGCCATCATGGTCGCGGTTCCGACCTCGAACACCTGCATGATGCCCGGCGCGTTGCCAGCCCGGAACGCCGCGATCCCGGCATTCAGCGTGTCGGCGTAACTGCCCTTGAAGGTCGGGACGATCTTGTAGTCGCTCTGCGACGCGTTGAAATCGTTGGCGAGCTTGACCACGACGTCGTTGTTCGGGCCGGTCATCGCATGCCACCATTGAATCTCGGTCACCGCATAAGCGGGCGTCGCGAGTGCAAGCGTGGCAGCGACTGCCGCGGCAGCGCCTAATTGCCGGATAGCCATCAAAAAATTCCTCCCCCAGTGGACCGTCACCATCATTGCGCGCGTTAACAGCGCCGGATGACGTGCAAATGACCTATAAGCGAGCGGATGGTACGGGGGAAGCGCCGGCCAAGGGAAGCGGTAAAATGGGCGGAGGCTCGGTCCCGTGTCCCGGACGCGGTGCAGCGTCCTTGCACTGCTCGGCGGAGCCGGTGCCGTTACGGCGTTGCCCTTTGCCGGACCCCCCGGATCAGCAGCGCACCACGCCGAAACAGCGGCGCGTTGCGCGGCATCCGGGGCACCAGGCTAGCGCTTGCGCTGCGGCCCGCAAACCACGCCCTGGGCGACCAGGGCTTCGATCTCGTCGCTGGAATATCCGAACTCGGTCAGCACCGAGGTCGCGTGCTCGCTGAATTTCGGCGGGACGTTGCGCAAGGTAGCCTTGGTGCGCTCGAAGCGGACCGGAGAAGCCACGCCTTTGTACCAGTCCTTTTCGATGACATCGCCGCGGTGGACGGTGTGGGCGTTGGTCAACGCAGTGTCGATCGATTGCACCGGGCCGGCCGGCAGACCGGCGGCGAGCAGGCGGGCGCACAACGGCTCGGCGTCGTGCTGGCTGAACACCGCGGCGAGCTCGACGCGCAGCGCATCGCGGTTGGCGACGCGGTCCTTGTTGCGCGCAAAACGTGGATCGGTGCCGAGTTCGGGCTTGCCGATCTCCTTGGCCAGCTTGCGGAAGGTGCTGTCATTGCCGACGCCGATAAAGATATCGGCGGTGCGGGTCGGGAAAATCGCGTAGGGCACGAGGTTCGGATGCTCGTTGCCGGTGAGCTGCGGCGGCTTGCCGTGCATGAAATAATTCGCGGCATGCGGATGCATGATGGAAAGGCCGGTTTCGTACAGCGTGGTTTCGAGAAACTGCCCGAGGCCGGATTTTTGCCGTTCCGACAGCGCCATCAGAATCCCGATCGCCGCGTAAAGCCCGGTCGAGATGTCGACCAGGGGAACGCCGATCCGCATCGGACCGCTTTGCGGCGATCCGGTCGCGGCGATCATTCCGGTCATGGCCTGGATGATGGCGTCATAGCCGGGATTGCCGCCGCGCGGGCCGTCGGCGCCGAAGCCGGAAATCCGGCAATGCACCAGCTTCGGAAATTTTGCCCGCAGCACCTCGTTGCCGATGCCCCATCTGTCGAGCGTGCCGGGCTTGAAGTTTTCGATCAGGACGTCGGCGCCCTCCAACAGCTTCATCAGCACGGCGCGCCCGCCCTCGGATGCGAGGTCGAGTCCGATCGAACGCTTGTTGCGGTTGATGCCGACGAAATAGGCCGCGTCCTCGTCGTGGAACGGCGGTCCCCAGTCACGCACCTCGTCGCCGGCGGGCGGCTCGACCTTGATCACGTCGGCGCCGTGATCGGCAAGGATCTGCGTGCAGTAGGGTCCGCCGAGCACGCGGGTCAGGTCGATCACGCGCAATCCGGTCATCGCGCCGGCGCGGGCAGTTTCTGCGGTCATGGGCGTTTCTTGCGGATGTTAGTGGGAGACGTCGTCGCGCGCATTAAGCATTAGAGGCGCTTCTTCGCAAATGCCCGGCGGGAGTGGGATTTGAGGTATTTTTCGAATTCCAGTGCTTTGTATTTATCCGGAAAAGCGCAATACCAAACCAATTCCCAGGGTTTGAATTTTGCGGTGTGGGTGGACTTGCCGACGTTATGTTCAGGTATCCGCCGCTTCAAGTCTGCGGTTGCGCCGGTGTATTCCTGTCCTGGAAAATGGATGCTGCGGATAATGTAAACGTACCACATGGGCGCTCACCTATGGGCGAGCCCAGATCTTAGATGGTATCGGATCGCGTCTCCAGCCCGTCTTCGCCCAAGGGGGCTACGCCGGGCACGCTTCGCTCTTCGGACTTTTGCGTGGCTGCGCCACGCGTAGCCCGAAGGGCGAAGCGTGGTGGAGCCAGGCGGGATCGAACCGCCGACCTCTTGCATGCCATGCAAGCGCTCTCCCAGCTGAGCTATGGCCCCTTAACTCTATTTTTGAGCATGATCCTTTCGGAAAACCGGTTGCCACTTTTCCGGATCATGCTGCCCGCGCGTCTTGGGCGATGCGCGGGACAAAACCCTGAACACAGTTCAGGGCCGATCTCAAGTCTCCTCGTCGCCGCCGACGTCGCCGATGATGTCGGTGACGTCCTCGTCGCCTTCTTCCTCGTCGGCGATGAAGGTCGAATCGTCATCGTCGTCGTCTTCGATGGTCTCGTCGATCTCGATGTCGTCTTCCGATTCGGGAACGACCGCCTTGACCTTGCCGGTGTTTTCCTCGGCATCGGCTTCCTCGAGCGGCACCAACTCTTCGGCCTCCACCGGCTCCGGCGTCGACTCGGCGGCGGAGGCGGCAGCGGCCGCACTAGCTCGGGCGGCGGCGTCGGCGCGGGTCCGCGGCGGCGGAATTGGCGCAATCGGCACCACCTCGCCGGTGTAGGGTGAAATCACCGGGTTCTTGTTGAGGTCATAGAATTTCTTGCCCGTCGTCGGGCAAATGCGTTTGGTTCCGAGATCGGATTTGGCCACGTGTGGAATCCTGGGAATTTCTGAAAAACGGTGCTTCACTTGGCTAGTTGCCGCGCCGCTGTCAATAGCGCTCTGAGCGCATTTGGATGGCGGCGTGACGTCAGCGCGACCCATATGGTACCTGCCGCCGGCGCAGAGGACACAATCTTGACTCATTCAACTCACCTTCCCGATCATCCGATGCCGCTTGAAGCCCGTTCCAGCGGGCCCCTGACCGGGAAGATCCGCGTTCCCGGCGACAAGTCGATTTCGCACCGTGCCTTGATTTTGGGTGCGCTGGCGGTCGGCGAAACCCGGATTTCCGGCCTGCTCGAAGGCGAAGACGTGCTCAATACCGCCAAGGCGATGCGGGCATTGGGCGCCCGGGTCGAGCGAACCGGCGATTTCGCCTGGTCGGTGCGGGGTGTCGGTGTGGCCGGCTTCGCCCAGCCGGAGAATCCGCTCGATTTCGGCAATTCCGGCACCGGCTGCCGGCTGGTGATGGGCGCGGTGGCGGGCTGCCCGATCACGGCGATTTTCGATGGCGACGCCTCGCTGCGCAGCAGGCCGATGCGGCGGGTGCTCGATCCCCTGGAATTGATGGGCGCGCGGGTCGGCGCCAGCGGGGAGGGCGGCCGCCTGCCGCTGACGCTTCAGGGTGCCCGCGATCCCTTGCCGATCCTCTACCGCACGCCGGTGGCCTCGGCGCAGATCAAATCCGCCGTGCTGCTGGCGGGGCTGGCCGCACCGGGCGTTACCACGGTGATCGAGACCGAGGCGAGCCGCGACCATACCGAGCTGATGCTGAAGCATTTCGGGGCGCAGATCGTCTCGACGCGCGAGGGCAGCCACGGCCGCAAAATCGCGCTCACCGGTCAGCCCGAGCTGCACGGCGCCGACGTCGTGGTGCCGGCCGATCCGTCATCGGCGGCGTTCCCGATCGTGGCGGCCCTGATCGTCGAAGGCTCCGACCTCGTTCTGTCGGACGTCATGACCAATCCGCTGCGCACCGGGCTGTTCACGACGCTGCGCGAGATGGGCGCGTCGATCGAGGAAAGCGAGCTGCGCGGCGATGCCGGTGAGCCGATGGCGCAGCTGCGCGTGCGCGCGTCGAAACTGCGCGGCGTCGAGGTGCCGCCGCAGCGGGCACCCTCGATGATCGACGAATATCTGGTGCTGGCGGTGGCGGCGAGCTTTGCCGAAGGCACCACCATCATGCGCGGCCTGCAGGAATTGCGGGTCAAGGAATCCGACCGGCTGGAAGCCACCGCCGCCATGCTGCGTGTCAACGGCGTCAGGGTCGAGATATCCGGCGACGACATGATCGTCGAGGGCAAGGGCTACGTGCCGGGCGGCGGCCTCGTCGCCACCCACATGGATCATCGGATCGCGATGTCGGCGCTGGTGATGGGGCTAGCCTCCGACAAGCCGGTGAAGGTAGACGACACCGCCTTCATCGCCACCAGCTTTCCGGATTTCATCCCGATGATGCGCTCGCTTGGGGCGGAGTTTACATGAGGGGAGCACCATGAGTGCAACCTTTGACCGCGAAGCGCTGCTCGACGCATTCGATCAAATCGGCCGGGCGGCGGCGCTGGCTGGAACAAAGCTCCATATCGCGGTTTACGGGGGTTCCGCGCTGATGCTTGCCAGCAATTTCCGGTTTGCGACGGAGGATGTTGACGTTTCCAAGCTTGAACGCCCTCTGCCCGGCTGGCTGGCGGTCGTTGTGGATGAGATCGCCCGGGAAAATAATTGGCGGAGCGACTGGTTCAACGACGACGTCGTTTTTCACCTCAGTGCTCTGGCGGATCGTTCGCTCGACCATTTGGAGTACGGTACATTTCCGCGCGACGGTAGCCCGCCGGGGCTTGCGGTTTCGGTACCGTCGGCCGAATATTTGCTCGCATTGAAGCTGAAGGCCGCACGGGTGACCGACCCGGTTCGCGGCGAAACAGAGCGGCTCGATATTTTGAACCTGATGAAAGTCGTGGGCATCTCGACCGCAGAGGATGCCATCGCCCTGCTTGGCCGATACTTCCCGGTGAGTGCCGCTTCTTCTGAAAAGCAGCGATTTCTATTGGACAAGATGAATCACGAGGGAGGGATCGATGCGCCCAAATACCCTCGCTGAAGCAGTCGAGAGGATTCGGGGCGGTTCGGCGCAGGACGTCGAACTCGCCGAATTCATTGACACGTTTGATTTGGCAAAGTCCGACGCGGATCGCTATGCGTCGATCGAGTCGCGAGCCGAAACTGTCGGGCGATGACAGGCTGGATGCATTGGTTGGTGCGATCGCTGACTATCTGGCAAAACAGCGACGCCTCGGTCGTGTTCCTCACTGGGTTTCCGGTCCCGCACGCCGTTTGGCCAGTCCGTGGTTTACGACAGCCTCGCCATCGGATGCGATGCGCGAATATCTGACCTTTGCCAGTCCCGCTGAATTTGCATCGCGCAACATCTTCACAGAGGAACGGCCGCTGCGGCGGGCCCGTGGCCCGCAACCAGCCAAGACATAGACCGACATGATCATCGCCATCGACGGACCCGCGGCCTCGGGAAAAGGCACGCTCGGCAAGCGGCTCGCCAGGCATTACGGCTATCGTCACCTCGATACCGGCGTGATCTACCGCGCGGTGGCCAAGGCGCTCATGGACGCCGGCGCCGACCTGACCGACGAGATGCTCGCGGTCTCCGCGGCACTCGAGCTCGACCCCGAAAAGTTCGGCAATCCGGCGCTGAAGACCCAGGAGGTGGGCGACGCCGCCTCGGTGGTTTCGGCGATCCCCAAGGTGCGGGAGGTGCTGCTCAATTTTCAGCGCCAATTCGCCGCCGATCCGCCCGGCGCGGTGCTCGACGGCCGCGATATCGGAACCGTGATCTGCCCGCACGCCGATGTGAAGATATTCGTCGTGGCCGACCCGAAAGTCCGCGCCCGGCGCCGGACCCTGGAGGCGAAAGCGCGGGGCGAGAACGCCGACGAGGCCGCAGTGCTGGCGGATATCCTCAAACGCGACGAGCGCGACCAGAACAGGGCCACCGCGCCTTTAAAAGCGGCGCCGGATGCTTACTTGCTCGACAACTCCAATTTGGATATAGAAGGCGGCGTCCGGGCCGCCATCGACATTGTCGAGGCCGTCCGAGCGGGCCGGCAGCGGGTTTGAAGGCTTTGATTTGAAGGCTTGCAAACGAAACCGCTGCCGTCATTGGAGGAAAGCCCGCTCCAGGCTTCGAGATCGATAAGCTCGTTTCAGGCCCCGGATAAAATTCAACGTATCGAACGTGCAGGCATGCTGCCGGCCCGCTCTAGCGATTTTTCGCGAAGCGGTCGTTAGGGTTCGCGGACCCCCAACACTTCACGCCCGATACGCCCTTAACCCCAATCGCCGGCGACACCCGCATCTGGAGAACAAATGGCTTCGACTGCTACTTCCTATAATCCTTCCCGCGACGATTTTGCCGCCATGCTCGACGAGTCCTTTGCCGGCGGCAATCTGCAGGAAAGCTCCGTTATTAAGGGCATCGTTGTTGCGATCGAGAAGGACATGGCCGTCATTGACGTCGGCCTGAAGACCGAAGGCCGCGTGGCGCTGCGCGAATTCGCAGGGCCCGGCCGCGAAAGCGAACTCAAGGTCGGCGACGAGGTCGAGGTGTTTCTCGACCGCATCGAGAATGCGCTCGGGGAAGCCGTGCTGTCGCGCGACAAGGCGCGCCGCGAGGAAAGCTGGGGCAAGCTCGAAAAGGCGTTCAACAATAACGAGAAGGTGCACGGCGTTATCTTCAATCAGGTCAAGGGCGGCTTCACCGTCGATCTCGACGGCGCGGTGGCCTTCCTGCCACGTTCGCAGGTCGACATCCGTCCGATCCGCGACGTCGCACCGCTGATGAACAATTCGCAGCCGTTCCAGATCCTCAAGATGGATCGGCGCCGCGGCAACATCGTGGTGTCGCGCCGCACGGTTCTCGAAGAGACCCGCGCCGAGCAGCGCCAGGAACTGGTGCAGAATCTCGAAGAAGGCCAGGTCATCGACGGCGTCGTCAAGAACATCACCGATTACGGCGCGTTCGTCGATCTCGGCGGCATCGACGGCCTCTTGCACGTCACCGATATCGCCTGGCGCCGGGTCAATCACCCGACCGAGGTGCTGACCATCGGCCAGACCGTCAAGGTCAAGATCATCAAGATCAACCACGAAACCCACCGCATCTCGCTCGGCATGAAGCAGTTGCTGGACGATCCGTGGCAGGGCATCGAGGGGAAGTACCCGCTCAATGCGCGCTTCACCGGCCGCGTCACCAACATCACCGACTACGGCGCGTTCGTCGAACTGGAGCCGGGCATCGAAGGCCTGATCCACGTCTCGGAAATGTCGTGGACCAAGAAGAACATGCATCCCGGCAAGATCGTTTCGACCTCGCAGGAAGTCGAAGTGCAGGTTCTCGAGGTCGATTCGGTCAAGCGCCGGATTTCGCTCGGCCTCAAGCAGACCATGCGCAATCCCTGGGAAGTGTTCGTCGAAAAATTCCCGGTCGGATCGACGGTCGAGGGCGAGGTCAAGAACAAGACCGAGTTCGGCCTGTTCCTCGGGCTCGAGGGCGACGTCGACGGCATGGTCCATCTGTCCGATCTCGACTGGAAGCTTCCGGGCGAGCAGGTGATCGACAACTTCAAGAAGGGCGACATGGTCAAGGCCGTGGTGCTCGATGTCGATGTCGAAAAGGAGCGCATCTCGCTCGGCGTCAAGCAGCTCGAAGGCGATCCGTTCGCCGAGCCAGGCGACGTCAAGAAGGGCGCGGTCGTGACCTGCGAAGTGCTCGAAGTGAAGGAAAGCGGCATCGAGGTGAAGATCTCGGGCACCGACTTCACCACCTTCATCAAGCGGTCCGAACTGGCGCGCGAGCGCTCCGATCAGCGCGCCGAGCGTTTCGCCGTCGGCGAAAAGGTCGATGCGCGGGTGATCCAGTTCGACAAGAAGGCCCGCAAGGTGCAGGTCTCGATCAAGGCGCTGGAAGTCGCCGAAGAGAAGGAAGCCATCGCGCAATACGGCTCCTCCGATTCGGGGGCGACGCTGGGCGATATTCTCGGCACCGCGCTCAAGCAGCGCACCGACAAGTAAGCCTCGGCTTCATTGTCACCATCAAATCAGGGCCCCGGTTTCGACCGGGGCTTTTTTAGCTCGACGTCATCCCGGTTTATTCTGAGTGTCGTCCCGGCCAAGCGAAGCGCGAGCCGGGATCCATACGCCGAGTCCTATCGTTGGGGCACTGTGGTGGACGGCCTTCAGCAACGCTACTGCCGCGGAGTATGGGTCCCGGCTCGTAGGCCGGGACGACTGAAGGGGCCTTGTTTTCTTCATATTGCACCGCAATTGATGTAATAGATGGACGGTATGTTAAGGCTGTGCAGGGAAAGACCATGCGATCCCCTTAACGGTCGCTCCTGGGAGATTTTCGATGTCGCTTGATTCGGACGTGATCGTCGATCGCCGCAGGATACGCCGCAAGCTGACGTTCTGGCGCGTGGTCGCGACGGTGGTCGCGATCGCCGCGGTCGTCACCATCGCTGTCCTGGCGACGCCCGGCGGCCGCAGCGCGTTCACGACCTCCGGCTCGATTGCCCGCGTCAACATCGAAGGCCTGATCCGCAGCGACCAGGATCGCGTCGAGGCGCTGGAACGGCTGGAAAAATCTAACGCGGCGGCGGTCGTCGTGCACATCAACTCGCCCGGCGGCACCACGGCCGGCTCCGAGCAGCTTTACGACGCGTTGGTCCGCCTGAAGGCGAAGAAACCGCTGGTAGTGGTGGTCGAGGGACTGGCGGCATCGGGCGGCTACATCACCGCGATCGCGGCCGATCACATCGTCGCTCAGCAGACCTCCCTGGTCGGTTCGATCGGCGTGCTGTTTCAGTTTCCGAATTTTACCGACTTGCTGAAAACGGTCGGCGTCAAGGTCGAGGAAGTGAAGTCTTCGCCGCTGAAAGCGGCGCCCAACGGCTTTGAGCCGACCAGTCCGGAAGCGCGCGCGGCGCTCGATGCGCTGGTAAAGGATTCCTATGCGTGGTTTCGGGGCCTCGTGAAAGAGCGGCGCGGCATGGACGACGCCTTGCTCAACGAGGTCGCGGACGGACGGGTCTTCACCGGCCATCAGGCGGTCGATCTCAAGCTGATCGATCAACTCGGCGACGAGAAAACCGCCGTGGCCTGGCTGGTCGCGCAGAAGGGGGTCAAGGCCGGTCTGCCGGTGCGCGATTACAAGCTGGCGCCGCGGTTCGGCGACCTGACTTTTCTGCGCACGGCGGCCTCCATTACCCTAGACGCGCTCGGCTTGAGCGCGATCGCGCGGCAGATTGAGCAGGCCGGCGTTGCGCAAGCCGTCGATCGCCTGGGTCTCGATGGCATGCTGGCACTGTGGCATCCGGTAGGGACGAATTAAGCCGCGTAAGTCCGGTTTCCGCCCCTCCTCCCGCACTGCGGGTATTGTCACAATTCCCTATCGGGGCGTTTGTCACGTGTTTTCGCGCGACCCAAATCTGATTTAGCGTCTTGACAGTTCAAGGCATTTTCACGGAAATGGATGTCCGCACATTCCCGGGTCCCAGTCTCGATGATCAAATCCGAACTTGTTCAGCGTATCGCCGAGCACAACCCGCACCTTTACCAGCGGGATGTCGAGAACATCGTGAACGCGATTCTCGATGAGATCGTTGCCGCGTTGGCGCGGGGCGACCGGGTCGAGCTGCGCGGTTTCGGCGCGTTCTCGGTGAAGCATCGTCCGGCCCGCGCCGGCCGTAATCCGCGCACCGGCGCCCATGTGCCGGTGGATCAGAAGAGTGTCCCGTTTTTCAAGACGGGCAAGGAAATGCGGGAACGGCTGAACCGCGAGGGCGGAGCGCCCGACGCCGGCGCCTAGGCGTTACGCGTATTCCACCCCGGATTGGTCTGCGCGCCCGCCAGTCTCCAGCAACGCGAGAGATGGTCATGCGAAAATTTCTCACAGGCTTGGTGTTGATTCCGCTGGGCCTGATCTTTGTCGTCTTCGCGGTCGCCAATCGACACTGGGTGACGGTGTCGTTCGATCCGTTCAATTCGACCGATCCATCGGTCGCCGTCACGCTGCCGCTGTTCGTCGTCATCATCGTGGTGGCGATCCTGGGCGTGGTGGCCGGCGGCACCGCGACCTGGTTCCGGCAGCGCCACTGGCGCCGCGCCGCGCGGCAATACGAAGCCGATGCGCGGCAGGCGCGGGCGCAACTGGCCGATCTGCGTGCCGGCGCCATGACGCCCTCGCGATACGATCGACCGCGGATTCCTGCCCCGCAGCCGGGCGGCGGATATGGGGCGGGCGGGCGAGACAAGCAGGGCGCGACGTTGTAGAACGCGGCCCATCGTGAGCGCTTTTCCGCTCCACCGTCGTCGCCTTGACCCGTGCCTTGAACCATGTCCCTGATCGTCAAAATTTGCGGCCTGTCCACGCGCGAGACGCTCGACGTCGCGCTGGCGGCCGGCGCCGACATGGTGGGATTCGTGTTCTTTCCGGCCTCGCCGCGGCATCTGGGTCTTGAGGCCGCGCGCGAGCTCGGCAGGCAGGCAAAAGGCCGCGCTATCAAGGTAGCCCTCACGGTCGATGCCGATGACGCCACGCTCGCCAACATTGTCGAGGCCCTGCAGCCCGATATCCTGCAACTGCACGGCCGGGAAACCGCGGCACGGCTGCACGACATCAGGCAGCGCTTCGGATTGCCGGTCATGAAAGCGATCGCGGTCGAAAGTGTTTCCGATCTCGCATCGCTGCCCGGCCTCGCCGCCGTCGCCGACCGCATCCTGTTCGATGCCCGCGCGCCCAGCGAAGCCACCCGCCCCGGCGGCCTCGGAGCCGTGTTCGACTGGCATGTGCTTGAGAAGCTCGATCTCCGGCTGCCGTTCATGGTTTCCGGCGGCCTCCATGCCGGCAATGTCGCGGAAGCCGCTCGCGTCACCCGCGCCGGCGGCGTCGACGTTTCCTCGGGCGTGGAGCGGGCAGCCGGAATCAAGGATCCCGAGATGATCCGCGCCTTCATTCGCGCCGCGCGCGCGGTCGAAAATGATACGGCACTCAGTGCGTCAGGTGCGCGATGATCGCGGCAGTCGGCTCAACAGCGTCATGCCCGGGCTCGTCCCGGGCATCCACGTCTGTCGTAACCCAAAGGAAGCAAGGCGTGGATGGCCGGGACGAGCCCGGCCATGACGAAAGGCAACGATGAGTCTCGCTAAACCCAATTCCTTCCGCAGCGGTCCGGACGAGCGCGGGCATTTCGGCATTTTCGGCGGACGCTTTGTCGCGGAAACGCTGATGCCGCTGATCCTCGATCTGGAGAAGGCCTACGCCGATGCCAAGGCCGATCCGGCGTTCCAGGCCGAAATGAACGGCTACCTCAAGGATTATGTCGGCCGGCCGTCGCCGCTGTATCTCGCCGAGCGCCTCACCGAACATCTCGGCGGCGCCAAAATCTATTTCAAGCGCGAGGAGCTGAACCACACCGGCTCACACAAGGTCAACAATGTGCTCGGCCAGATCATGGTGGCGCGGCGGATGGGCAAGAAGCGCATCATCGCCGAGACCGGCGCCGGCCAGCATGGCGTCGCCACTGCGACGCTGTGCGCGCGGTTCGGGCTCGACTGCGTGGTCTATATGGGCGCGGTCGACGTCGAGCGGCAGCAGCCCAATGTCATTCGCATGGAGATGCTGGGTGCCAAGGTGATCCCGGTGCAGTCGGGCTCGCGCACGCTGAAGGATGCGATGAACGACGCGCTGCGCGACTGGGTCACCAACGTGCACGACACGTTCTACTGCATCGGCACGGTCGCGGGCCCGCATCCCTATCCAATGATGGTGCGCGACTTCCAGTCGGTGATCGGAGTCGAGACCCGCGCCCAGATGCGGGAGCAGGAAGGCCGCCTGCCGGACTCGCTGATCGCCTGTATCGGCGGCGGCTCCAACGCCATGGGGCTGTTTCATCCGTTCCTCGATGATCCCTCGGTCGAGATTTTCGGGGTCGAGGCCGCGGGCCACGGGCTGACGCAATTGCACGCGGCCTCGATCGCCGGCGGCCGGCCCGGCGTGCTGCATGGCAACCGCACTTATCTGCTGATGGACGACGACGGCCAGATCCAGGACGCGCATTCGATCTCGGCCGGACTGGATTATCCCGGCATCGGCCCGGAGCATTCCTGGCTGCACGAAACCGGCCGGGTGACGTATTTGTCCGCGACCGACGAAGAGGCGCTGGCGGCGTTTCAACTGCTGTCGCGGCTGGAAGGCATCATCCCGGCGCTGGAGCCCGCGCACGCCATCGCCAAGGTGATGGAACTCGCGCCGAAGCGGCCGAAAGATCACCTGATGGTCGTCAATCTCTCCGGCCGCGGCGACAAGGACATCCCGCAGGTGGCGGATATCTTGCGGGGGAGGAAGAAGTGACTTTCAAGCGCAGCCGCTTTCTTCACCTCTCCCCGACGGGGAGAGGTCGGCTGCGCAGCAGCCGGGTGAGGGGTCTTTCCATTCAATCGAGCGGAAGCGTGCTTTCGATCATTTGGAGGACGCCCTCCAGATTGTCGTACACATCGGTGTTCGAGACGCGGACCACGAGGAAGCCACAAGCCTCCAGTACCTCGGATCGGGCTTTATCTCTTGCCAGTTCCGACGGCTCAGCGTGCGTTACACCGTCAACTTCGACGACCAGTTTCCCATCGAGCGTCACGAAATCGACGACGTATCGGTCGATCGAATGCTGGCGGCGAAATTTCCACCGCGCGAGCCGTCGATTGCGCAGTGCTTGCCAAAGCTTCGCCTCGGCGCTCGTTTACGACGCGCGAAGGCTTCGGGCTCTCGCCTTGAACTTGTCCATCCCCCTCACCCGGCTGCTGCGCAGCCGACCTCTCCCCGTCGGGGAGAGGTATAGCACAGCGAGTGCTGGTACATGACCACCCGCATCGACGCACGTTTCGCCGAACTGAAAAAGCAAGGCCGCTCGGCCTTCATCACCTTCCTGATGGCCGGCGATCCCGATCCCGCCATATCGCTCGACATTATCAAGGCGCTGCCGAAGGCCGGCGCCGACATTATCGAGATCGGCATGCCCTTCACCGATCCGATGGCGGACGGGCCGGCGATCCAGGCGGCGGGTTTGCGCGCGCTGAAGGCCGGCATGACGCTGAAGAAGACGCTGGCGATGGTGCGCGCGTTTCGCGCCGGCGATACCACCACGCCGCTGGTGCTGATGGGTTACTACAATCCGATCTACATCTACGGTGTCGATCAATTTCTGGCCGACGCGAAATCCGCGGGGGTCGACGGGTTGATCATCGTCGACCTGCCGCCGGAGGAGGACAGCGAGTTGTGCCTGCCGGCGATGCAGGCCGGATTGAATTTCATCCGGCTGGCGACGCCGACCACCGACGACAAGCGCCTGCCCGCCGTGCTCGCCAACACCTCGGGCTTTGTCTATTACGTCTCGATCACCGGCATCACCGGCAGCGCCAGCGCCGACACCAACGTCGTCGGCAAGGCCGTCGCCCGCATCAAGCGGCACACCACATTGCCGGTCTGCGTCGGTTTCGGCATCCGAACGCCGGAGGCCGCGCGCGGCATTGCGCAACATGCCGACGGGGCGGTGGTCGGCACCGCGCTGGTCGATGCCTTGCGCGGCAGTCTCGACGCGGAAGGCCGTGCGACGGCCAAAACCGTCGATGCGGTCGCAGATCTCGTGGCCTCGTTGGCGCAGGGGGTGCGGGGAGCGAAACAGGCCGCCGAATAAGCCACAATTGCGGTGGAAACGGACCGGACAGCGGCGGCTTGCCGGGTATCCTCCGGGCCGCCATATATTCAGAGCGCGATCAGCAAAAGTGGAATCCGGTTTTGCGTTCGATCGCGCTCTAAATTATTAAGAGCGATCGGGCTTGATCGCGGATCGGAGCGAACCATGAATTGGCTCACCAACGTCGTCCGGCCGAAGATCCGCAACATCCTGCGCCGCGAGACGCCGGAGAATTTGTGGATCAAGTGCCCAGATTCCGGGCAGCTGGTGTTTTACAAGGACGTCGAGGCCAACCAGTTCGTGATTCCCGGCTCGAACTACCACATGCGCATGGGCGCGGTGGCGCGGCTGAAATCGATCTTCGACAACGAGACATGGTTCGACGTGGCGCTGCCGGAAGTGACCGCCGATCCCCTGAAGTTCCGCGACGAGCGCAAATATGCCGACCGCATCAAGGACGCCCGCGCCAGGACCGGGGTGAACGACGCCATCAAGGTAGGCTACGGCAAGCTCGAAGGCGCCGCCGTCGTGATCGCGGTGCAGGATTTCGATTTCATGGGCGGCTCGCTCGGCATGGCGGCCGGCGAAGCGATCGTGCGCGGGCTTGAACTAGCGGTCGAAAAGAAGGCTCCGTTCATCGTATTCGCGGCCTCCGGCGGCGCCCGCATGCAGGAAGGCATTCTGTCGCTGATGCAGATGCCGCGCACCACGGTCGGCGTGCAGATGCTGCGCGAGGCGAAACTGCCCTATATCGTGGTGCTGACCAATCCGACCACCGGCGGCGTCACGGCCTCCTACGCCATGCTGGGCGACGTGCAGATCGCCGAGCCCGGTGCGCTGATCGGCTTTGCCGGCGCGCGCGTGATCGAGCAGACCATCCGCGAGAAATTGCCGGAAGGTTTTCAGCGCGCGGAATATCTCAGGGATCACGGCATGGTCGACATGGTGGTGCATCGCCACGAACTGCGCCCGACGCTGGCGCGGCTGTGCCGGTTGCTGACGAAATCGCCGGCGGTGGAAACCGTCTCGAAGCCTATGCCACATGTCAGTATGCCGGCCCAGATCGTATCAGGTGCGGACGTGGCGCCGGCCGCTCCCCACGCGTGAACGCGTCTGCGGCCAGACCCTCGCCGCCGCTCGGCGAATTGATCGCGCGGTTGTCCGTCCTGCACCCGAAACGTATCGATCTCGGTCTGGAGCGGATGCGGCTTCTGCTGGAGCGGCTCGATCATCCCGAACGCAGGCTGCCGCCGGTCATTCATGTCGCCGGCACCAATGGCAAGGGTTCGACGATCGCGTATCTGCGCGCGATCCTGGAAGCGGCCGGCCTGCGCGTCCACGTCTATACCTCGCCCTCATTGGTGCGGACCAACGAATGCTTCCGGCTCGGCCAGCCCGGCAGCGGCACTCTGGTTGATGACGAGGAACTCTATGCGGTGCTGGAACATTGCGAGCGCGCCAACGCCGGCGCGCCGATCACCATTTTCGAAATCGAGACCGCGGGGGCGTTCTGTCTGTTCGCGCAGCATCCGGCCGATGTGGTGCTGCTGGAAGTCGGTCTCGGCGGCCGGCTCGATGCCACCAACGTGATCGACACGCCGCTGGCGACGGTGATCGCACCGGTCAGCATGGATCACACCGAATTTCTCGGGGACACCCTGACGACGATTGCCCGCGAAAAAGCCGGCATCATCAAGCGCAGCGTGCCGGCGATTTGCGCGGAGCAGCCCCCCGAGGCGATGGCCGAAATCGAGCAGCAGGCCAAACGCATGCGCGCGCCGCTGTTTGGCGCCGGGCAGGAATGGCACGTCAATGTCGAGCGCGGGCGTCTTGTCTATCAGGATGATCGCGGCCTGATGGACCTGGCGGCGCCAAAACTGTTCGGCCGGCATCAGTTCGACAATGCCGGTCTGGCGATCGCGACGCTGCGCGCGCAAAGCCGGTTCAGGATCGAACCATCGGCGTTCGAGGCCGGCATCGTCAACGCCGAATGGCCGGCACGGATGCAGCGCCTGGCGTCGGGCGCGCTGATCGGACGGGCGCCGCCGGGCTGCGAGATCTGGCTCGATGGCGGACACAATGCCGAGGGCGGGCGCGTCGCCGCCGCCGCTTTGGGCGACCTTGAGGAGCGGGTATCGCGTCCGCTGGTCGTCATCGCCGGCATGATGGCCAACAAGGACGCCAGCGCGTTCCTCGCCAATTTCGCAGGGCTCACGCGCCACATCATCGCCGTGCAGATACCCGACCGCGACAATGCCATGCCGCCGGATACGCTGGCCGACGCCGCGCGCCAGCTCGGCATGCGCGTGGAAACCGCTGTTGGTGTCGAAGCAGCGCTGCGTTCGCTCTCGCGCCTCGCCTATGAAGTGCCGCCGCGCATCCTGATCACGGGATCGCTGTATCTCGCCGGCCACGTGCTTGGCCTCAACGGCACACCGCCGGGATAGGACGCCCGTGTCCCGGACGCGGTGCAGCGCCTCTTCGGCGGTGCGCCGCAGAGCCGGGACCCACCTGCAGGTGACGCTATATGGACCCCGGATCTGCAGCGCACCGCTTGCGCGCTGCGCGGCGTCCGGGGCACGAAAATCTTTTTCACGCCAACAGCTTCATCGGATCGGCAGCTCTTTGTTTCAGCTGATCGAATGTGCATTGCCTGGGCGCCTTGTCCGGCCGCCAGCGCAGGATGGAAGTGCCGTGGCGAAAGCGTTCGCCGCTGAAATGATCGTAGGTCACCTCGACGACGAGTTTCGGCTTGAGCGGACACCACTGCGCCGAGCGCTCGGTCGACCACCGGCTCGGGCCGCCCGGCGCATTGCCGGTAAATCCGGGTTTTGCAATCAGCGGTTCAAGCTTCGCGGTCAGCGCCGGCTTGTCCTGCTGCCTGATCGCGGAGGTGAAGCCGACATGGTGCAGCAATCCGTCGCTATCGTAGAGGCCGAGCAGCAGGGAGCCAGCGACCCGCTTGCCGTCCAGTTTGTTGGTGGCGTAGCGGAATCCGCCGACCACGCAGTCAGCGCTGCGGAAGTTCTTGATCTTCTGCATGCCGTCGCGGTTGCCCGACTGATACGGCAGGTCGAGCCGTTTTGCGATGACGCCGTCACAGCCGCCGCCGGCTTGCGCGAGCCATTTTTTGGCGGCCGTGAAGCTCGTCGTGACCGGCGACAGTCGAAATGTTGGATTCGATTTGAACTGGGTTTTGGCAAAAGCTTCCAGCACCGGACGCCGTTTACCGAGCGGCTGAGCGGAAAGCTTTTTATCTTTCGCGGTCGCCAGAAGGTCGAAGGCGATAAAAAGCGCCGGCGTTTCCTGCGACAATTTCGTGACCCGGCTCGCCGCCGGGTGAATTCGCTGCAGCAGGTCGTCGAATGAAAACGCCTTGCCATGGGGCACGACGATTTCGCCGTCGAGCAGGAATGTTGTCGCCTTGAGTTTGAGCGCGGCCTCGACCAGTTCGGGAAAGTAGCGGGCGAGATCTTCTCCCGACTTCGAGCGCAGGTCGACTTTGCCGCGCTGACGGGAGAGCAGGCAACGAAAACCGTCCCACTTCGGCTCATACTGCCATTCTGGTCCGCGCGGTATCGCATTGACGGAACGTGCTTCCATCGCCGCCGGCCGCGTCGCGCGGGAAGATTTCAATGCGGTGTTTCGGCGCGAGGGCGGCATGCCCTTCTCAACGCAAACGGCCGGCTATTCGCCGGCCGCTTTCAGGAATAATTATTGGGGTAGCGGAATCAGACCGCGGCCGTAATCCACTGCTGCAGCTTCTGCTTGGGCGCGGCGCCGACCTGGCGCGACGCCATCTCGCCGCCCTTGAAGATCATCAAGGTCGGGATCGACATCACGCCGTATTTCGAGGCCGTCTTCGGACTCTCGTCGACGTTCAGCTTCACGATCTTGACCTTGTCGCCCATGACGCCGGAAATCTCGTCCAGTGCCGGAGCGATCATGCGGCAGGGACCGCACCATTCGGCCCAGAAATCGACCACGACCGGGCCGGTCGCCTTGAGCACTTCGGCCTCGAAATCGGCGTCAGAAACCTTGCCAACGGCCATTGGAATACCTCGTTCGGTTCGGGAAGGATGCGGCCTGAAGAATCGCCGCCGGGATCATGCAGCGAACGTATGAACGCGGCGTTGCCGGGTCAAGCTTGGTCATCCCCCCGCCGAACGGTTGCCTGTTGCGCGTCCAGCGCGGGAGCAGAAATCTCCATCAATTCAGGGGTTTCGGTCCAGAGTAGTGCTGCCCGGACCGGCCGTTGGGGATAAAGCTTCTGCAGCACCGCGCGGTAGAGCGCGAGCTGGCGGACATAGGCCTCCGGTGCCTCGGCCGCGCCGCGCGGCGGGGCATAATTGGTCTTGAAGTCGACGATCAGGACCTCGCCTGGCGTCACCACCAGCCGGTCGATCTGCCCCGAAACCAGCGCCGGCGACCGTCCCGGCCGCTCGATCCGCCCGGCGATCGAGACCTCGGCGCGGCTGCCGGCGCCAAATACCGGCGCAAACCGCGCATCCCCGATCAGGGCCAGCACCCCCTCGGCGAGGGCCTCCCGCTCGCTCTCGCTCCAGCCGGCCGCATTGCGGGCGAGGTATTTGAGCGCCGCGTCGCGGCGGCGCTCGGCGGTGACCTCAGGCAGGGATTGCAGCAGCCGGTGCACCAGCGTGCCGCGCTGCAGCGCGCGTGCACGCAGCTGGATGGTTTCGCCGGTCCGGACGCTGCGGCCTTCGTCCCCGGCAGGACCTGAGGGGCGCAGCGGGCCGTCGGCAGGCATCTCGGGCGCTGCTGATCTGCGCAACCATGCAGGCAGTTCGATCGCGGCGGTCGCTGCCGGCGCCGTCGCCGCGCCCGTGGGGGCCGTGACATCCCCAGGCCGCGAATAGCGTTTCACGGTGCCATCCGGTCGCTCGATGGTCTGCTCGTGCAATCCGGAATTGCCGAGGCCTTTGACGATCAGGTCGTACCAGGAGTGTTTGCGCACCGTATTCATGTTGCCCGGCATGCAGCCGCCGACGATCAGGCGGTCGGCCGCCCGCGTCATCGCGACATACAGCAAGCGCCGGTATTCATCCTCGGTCTCCGCCAGCATCGCCACGCGGGCCGCCGCGACCGCCGCCGGGTCGTCGGCCTTCTTGCCGGCCCAGACCACGGCACCCGGCGCGTGCGGTGCTCCATTGCCGCGCGGAAGATGGATCAGTTTCAGCCGCTGCGTATCAGAAGGCGACGAGGTGGTGTCCACCAGGAACACCACCGGCGCTTCCAGTCCCTTGGCGCCGTGCACGGTCATGACGCGGACTTCGTCGCGGGAAATCTCCATGTCGCGCTTCACCTCGAGGTCGGCCGCACGCAGCCACGCCATGAATCCCTGCAGCGAAGCCGGCGCCTTGCGCTCATAGCCCAGCGCGAGTTCGAGAAACTCGTCGAGCGCATCGTTGGCTTCATGCCCGAGCCGCCCGAGGATTCGCTTCCGGCCGCCATCGCCGCCGAGCAGCCGGGCATAGAACGCGAACGGCGTTTCGGTGGCGAAGCGGCGCTCGCATTCCTCGAGGCGCTTGAGCGCAGCTTCGAATTTTCCGCCCCCTGCGGCGTGATGCTGCAGCGCCTCGCGCAGCGAGCCCCGCCGCTGCCAAGCCAGCTTGAACAGGTCGTCGTCGGAAAGGCCGAACAGCGGAGACTTCAGCGCCACCGCGAGCGCCAGATCGTCCTGCGCCAGCAGCAGCGCGTCGGCGAGGTTCATCAGGTCGATGATCGCGATATGCTCGGTCAGTTTCAGCCGGTCGGCGCCGGCGACGGGAATGCCGGCGTGCTTGAGGGCCTGGATCACGGCGTCGAAGGCATTGCCGCGCCGCCGCACCAGCACCAGCATGTCGCCGTAGCGCAGCGGCCGGCGCTTGCCGGCATGGCCGGTCATGGTGCCGCTTTCGACCAGCGATTTGATCTCGGCCTGAATGCGCCTCGCAAGCCGGACCTCGGGGCTTGTCAGCGACAGCCCGTCGAACGGCGCGCGCCAGCCTTCGATCTCCTGCCTCGGGTCCGGCAGCTGCAACTCCCAGAGATCGATCAGGCTCGGCCCGGCATCGCCGAGAGAATTGTGGATGGGATAGCCGGTATCGGCGGAGTGGATGCTGCGGTAGATATCCGCCTCGTGAAATACGTGGTCGACCGATTGCAGGATCGCGGCGCCCGAGCGGAACGAATAGGTGAACGACACCGGATCGAATTTCAGCCCGGCAGCGATGAACTTCCTTTCCAGCCCTCGGCGGCGGTTGTCGAATTCACGCGGCGCCGCGCCCTGGAACGAAAAGATCGACTGCTTCTCGTCGCCGACCGCGAAGATCGTTCTGACGACACCGTCGCGGGCGCCTTCGCCGGACGTAAATTCGGAAATGATATGGTCGACGATATCCCATTGCCGGGGGCTGGTGTCCTGCGCCTCGTCGATCAGCACGTGATCGACGCCGCGGTCGAGCTTATAATGCACCCAGCCGGAGGAGACGCGGTCCAGCATCACAAGCGTCTTGTCGATCAGATCGTCATAGTCAAGCAGGCCGCGCTCCTGCTTCTCGCGGCGATAATTGGCCGCCGCCGCGGTCGCGATCTGCAGCAGCGCTTGCGTGCGGTCCCGTGTCGTCACCGCCCGGAGGCGCTCGATCAGGGGTCCGATGCGCAGGCTTTCCTGCTCGAACCGGCTCGCGACCGCAGCATTGTTGTTGCTGAAATTCTTCGTCAGCAGCGTTTTCCGCGGCGTCCGTTCGTCGGTCAAGAAGACGCCGAGATATTCGTCGACCTGCGCGGCGCCGGTGAACACCAGCGCGTCGCGAAGCCGGCCCGCATGGGCCTGTTCGGTCTTGCTGCCGGTATCGAGGACGGCGGCTATTTCCCTCCACCGCGATCTCGGCAGGTTCGGCCCGTCAACGATCGCGCGCTCGACGGCTTCGATGCGCTCATCGGCATCGACGCCGAGCGCGGCCGACATCTGTGCCGCCGCGGCATCGGCGCTGCCGGCATCGTCGGTCCACGCCATGAAGTGATCGCGGCTGAGACAGGCCTCGCGCACCACATCCTTGAAGGTGACGTCGGCGGCGCTGGCCATCGCGATATTGAGCGCCCGGCCCGCCGCGCTGCCGGGGTCGCGGGCCGCGTCGAGCAGCACCTTGAGATTGGCGCGCTCCATCATCTCGTTCTGGTCGCGGTCGTCGAGCACGGTAAAGCGCGCCGGCACGTTGGCCTCGAACGGGAATTGCTGCAGCAGCCGGGTGCATAGCGCGTGGATGGTCTGCACTTTCAGGCCGCCCGGTGTTTCCAGCGCGCAGGCGAACAGTTCGCGGGCGCGCAGGCGCAGTTTGGCATCGGGCCGCGCGATTCCGGCGTCGCGGATCGCGGCGTCGAGCGCGGCATCATCGAGCGTGACCCAGTGGCCGAGCGTGGTGAACACCCGTTCCGCCATGTTGGCGGCGGCGGCCTTGGTGAAGGTGATGCAGAGGATCTTCTCGGGCGGCACGTTGTCGAGCAGCAGCCGGATCACCCGCTGCACCAGCACGTGGGTCTTGCCCGATCCGGCATTGGCCGAGACGAATGCCGACGACGTCGGATCCGATGCGCGCGCCTGGGTGGCGCGCACGGCGTCGGGAATCGGGCGCGGCGCGGTTACCATTCTTCGATTCCCAGGCCGCCGGCGGCGGACCATTCCTTGATGCGGGCGAGATCGTCGTAGCTGCCGTAGCGGTTCGACCACATCGACAGATTGAGCGAGGTATAGGCCTGATCCTCGTTCTCGAAGGCGCGGATCAGCGCTTCGAGTTTCCGCAGGGCCTCGTCGGCCGCCTCGTCGGGCGGCTGCGGCGTATCGCTTTTGTTGATCTTCAGCTCCAGGCGTTTTTGCTCGCCCGGCGGATTGTTGCCGCTGAGCCGCACGTAGGTGAGTTCGCTGACCGAGCTATCCGCCGCGATCCCTTCAAAGCCGCCTTCGCGCAGGATCGCCGCCTCCAGCGTCAGCTGCGGCGACAGCCCCATCCGCACCTGCTTGCCGGTCGGTGGCTGCCCGGTCTTGTAGTCGAGAATCGCAAACGTGCCGTCACGGCGGCGTTCGATCCGGTCGGCCCGCGCCGACAAAGTGAAAGTGCGCTCGTTGTCGAGTCGAACCGCGATTTCGCCCCGGATTTCGGCGGCGATGCTGCTGACATCGCCGCGCCGGGCGATTTCCCAATCCGCGAACCATACTGCAATGCGCTGGAAACGTGGCCACCACAGCGCGCGCGCCTCCGGCCGCTCCATCAGCGGTGCGAAATATGTCTCGCCGATACCGCGCAAGGCGCGCACGGGATCATCGGGGAGTGCGGCGGCGAAAACTTGCGTGAATTCGCCGAGCGCGTCGTGGATCGCCGAACCGCGGTCGGCGGCCGACAGCGGCATGTCGACGGGATCGAGCGGCGCCAGTTTCAAAATGTATTTCGCGTAGATCGTATAGGGGTCGCGCAGCCAGTCCTCGATCGCGGTCACCGACAGTTTCAGCGGCCGCGTCGCGCGCGGCGGCTTCGGCGCGGGCTGGTCGATCGGCTTGACCTTCTCGGGCCTGTCAAGTTCGCTGGCGTAGCGGACATATTTTTCACCCGCCGTCCTGGCGACGTTCCAGCGCGCCTCGCCCGCCACCGCCTCCAGCCGGTGCAGGAAACGCGAGGCCACCGCCGGCGCGCCGCCGACTTTGGCGGCGTGGCTGAGGATCACCTCGTCGGCGCCGAGCAATTGCGCGAAGTCGTGCGCGGAGAGGCCGATGCGCCGTTCCGGCAGATCGAGGCCGAGTTCGTGCCGCATCGGCCGGCTCAGCCACGGATCGATCCGCGGCGCCGGCGGCCAGACGCCTTCGACCAGCCCGCCGACAATGACGCGGTCGGTTTGCGTCAGCCGTGCTTCCAGCGGGCCATAGATTTTCAAATGAACGTTGGCCGTCTCCGGCCGCCGCACCGTGCGGTCGCCGAACGCGGTCTGGAAAACTTCCGCATAGTCGCCGAGTTGAACCGTCAGTCCGCTCTCGGCTTGCCCGCCCGGGAGGTCGTCGAACGCGGATGCCAGCGCGGAGCCCTGAGGATCCTCGAAGACATGCGCGACACCATGCCCGTCGCCCGACAGCGCAATCAGGACGTCGCGATGGCGTCTGGCCAGATCGGCGAAATCATACGGTTTCGAGGCGCTGAGACTTTCGAGCGGCGAAAGTGCGGCCTGCAACGCCGAAATCAACTGGCCGGCCCGATCGAGCGCGGCATCTCCTAGTCGGGTTCTCGGCTCCGCGATGTGCAGCGACGATGTCTCGCCGCGCCTGAGCTTGGCAAGCTCGCCGCGAAAGCGCGCGAAATCGCGCTTCAGCCCGCCGCTTCCCGGCTGCGGGCGGGTGCCGCGCAGCAGCGCCAGTTCGAGCGTGGCCACCGCGTCGTTCCACGCGCCCGGCGCGCCGCCGAGCCGGCACAGCGGATGTTTCAGCAGCGCCAGCAGGGTCGGCGGCTCCAGCTGCCTGGCCGCCGCCTCGGCGGTGAGCCGGGCGAAAACGCCGGCGGATGTTTCCATCAGCGCGTCGCCGCCGGAATCGTCGAAGGCGAGATTCCAGCGGCCGAGCGCCGCCATCACCCGCCGCGCCAGCGCGCGATCCGGCGTCACCAGTGCGGCCGATTTTTCGAGATGCCGCGCCTCGCGCATCGCCACCGCGATCGCCAGCGCCTCCATCTCGGGATTGGCGGCTTCGATGACGGCGAAGTTGGTCATGCCGCCTGAAATCTTCTCGACGATCTTGGGCTCGGCGAGCCGCCGGTGCCATTGCGCGGTCGCATTTGACGGCCGCATCGCTTCGGAGACCAGCACGTCGCGGCCATAAAGCGCCGGCTCGCCCAGGATTTCGACATCGCCGCGCTTGATGCCGAATTGGTCCAGCAGCGCGTGCATCGCAAATTGCGGGTGGTTGGACGCCGGAGGTGTGCTGAACTTGCCGCGTGCATCCCTTATGCCGCCGATCAATTGCCACGCGGCGTCGTCGAGATCGGTATCGAGCCCCGGCAGCACCACCGCGCCGTGCGGCAGGGCGGCGACGGCGTGGAGAAATTTCGCCGTCGCCGGCATCGAGCCGGTCGAGCCGGCCGCGATCACCGGGCCGTCATGATGCGCGGTCAGGCGCGTGGCTTCGGCTGCGATCAGCAGGTCGCGCCGCGCCGCCGGCTCGATCTTACCGATTTCCTCGAGGTGAGCCGGCCAGGCCCGCCGCGCGATTTGCAGGAACTCGAGCGAGTGCTGCCAATACTGGTCGAGCTGGTCCGGCACCAGGCCGTCCAGCGCGTCCCAGCCGACGCCCCGCGTCACCATGTCGTCCATCAGCCGCGCCAGATCGCCGGCCAGCGCCAGCGTTGAGGCCGGGCCGCCGACCACCAGCGGCGCCAATACCGGACCCTTGGCCCACATCCCCACCAATTTGGCCAGCGTCAGCCGGCGGTTCAGTTCGGCGAGATCAGGCGGAATCTCCAGCGGCGCCGTGCCGCCATAGTGTTCGGCCTCTTCGGCAAATGCCAGTTCGTCTTCGTCGATGTCGCCGAGCGCGACGATGCGCGGCAGCAGCACGGCGTCGGATTTCAACTCGTCGAGAAAGATCTCCCGCGCCATGCGTCCGGCGCGCCGGGTCGGCAAATACAGCGTCACGCGCGCCAGCCGCTCGGGCTGCGCGCGGGCCTCAAAACCATCGACCAGCCGGCCATCGACCAGCGCCGCGACGACGGTGCGCAGGAACGGCACGGAGAGAGGAACACTGAAAACGCGCATCGGCTTCCTGATTCGCAGGTCAGGATGCACCATGGCACGGGCAGCAATGTGGAGGGAGGGGCACCACCGTCATTCCGGGGCGACGCGAAAGCGTCGAACCCGGAATCTCGAGATTCCGGATTCGCTGGCGCGCCCCGGAATGACGGGGCGAGTTCGTCATGCCCGGCCTTGTGCCGGGCATCCACGTCTTGACTTCACTGAAGCAAGAAAGACGTGGAAGGCCGGGACATCTGCGCGAAGACGCGCTTCGCGCTTTGGGCCGGCCATGACGAAAAGGGCAACTGCTCTTCGAATGGTGGGCAAACACCTCTCCGCCGTCGTCCCGGCCACCGAGCCGGGACCCATGTCAACCGGAGACGAGAGGCCTGCGTTCGCGTCGTCGCGGCTAACCGATCCCGATCTCGTCATGCCCGGCCTTGTGCCAAGCATCCACGTCTGGCTTGCTTGGCTCCGACAAGACCTGGGTGCGCGGGCCGAGCCCGCGCATGAGGTGGTGATAACGCGATCGCCGGCATTCAGCGAGCGTAGCCCGGATAAGCGGAGCGATATCCGGGGTTTTCTGATCGGCCAGCATTCCCGCATATCGCTGCGCTCATGCGAGCTACCGCTGCGTACGCTGATTTGGGAGCGAATCTCTTTAACCATGCGGATTGCAAGAAGCGAAAGCGAGTGATTTGCCCGTCGGGCTTCCGTCGCGAAAACCTGTCCAGCCCCTTTTGCAAAAATATTCTGTTTTTCCGAATACCCAAATCAGTCTATATCCTCCGCCATCCCGTCCCGAGAGAGGGGCGTTGGCCATCGTCACGAACGTTGGGGCGGGATGCGGTGGACGCGGCAGCGTCAGGCGTGACACGTGATCGCAGGGCGGACTTCGGTCTGTGAGCGATCAACGGCACGCTGACGAACGGCGCTGATGCGGACGGCGAAGACGTGTGGTCCTGACGCCTCGACGCCGGCGTCAAGTCTTGCGGAGGTGCTTACGCCCAACCGGGCGGACGTGCCATCTTCCGCAAGGCGACGGTGACAAGAAAGCCGATCGCCGGGGAGAGCACGGAATAAGCCGTAAAACCATTGCGTGCGGGAATGCCGGGTTATTCCGGTCACTCGCTGTGAATACTCGTGTGCATACTTGCTACCAATATGCGCACACGAGGCTGCGGGTGCATCGGGCGCCCGGCATTCCCCACGCCCTCTCATTTCCGGGGCGGAGATTTCTTGCAAACCTCGGGCGCATCGCGCCGCGAGAACGTGAAGGTGCGTCTACGTCATTGCGAGCGCAGCGAAGCAATCCATGCAGCAACAAAAAGAAAGAATGGATGGATTGCTTCGCTTCGCTCGCAATGACGGTCTGACCAATCCCGCGCCTTGGTTGTTTGAAAATTGAATCTGATTTGGTACCCGCGCCGGGCGCCCTTCACCTCTCCCCTTGCGGGAGAGGCATAGGCCGCCTTCGGCGGCCGTTCTTGAAAAGGAACGCCGAAGCAAAGCTTCGGCTACGTCGCATCGTCAGATGCGATCCGGGTGAGGGGTTAAGGTCTATCGATAGACCGTAACCCCTCACCCCAACCCTCTCCCGCAAGGGGAGAGGGAGTTCACCGCCGTTGTCGAGACATTAGAGCTTCAATCCTGCGAGCAGAAACGGTGGGCTTGGCGCGCCAACGCGCCTTTGCCTACGCCTGCGCTGCTACGCCACGCTTTGAAGAAACGCCTCTTCCGCGGCGTGAACCGCGTCGGGGGTTCCGACATGCATCCACACGCCGTCGAGCCGCAGGCCGAACAGCCGTTCCTGCTCGTTGGCGCGATCGAACATTTTGGTCAGCGAAAATTCGCCCGACGGGGCGTCGGCGAACAGCGACGGCGACATGATCGCAGCACCGGCATAGACGAACGGGACCACCTGATGTTCCCGGCGCCTGCGCAACGCGCCGTCGGGCAGCATGGCGTAGTCGCCGCGGCCGCCATAGCCGATGCTGCTGGTGGTCGGCGCCATCAGCAGCAGGATATCCATGCGCGCGGGATCGAAGGTTTCGGCCAGCCGCGCCAGATTGGGCCGCACGCCGTCGATCCACATCGTGTCGGCATTGACGAGGAAGAACGGCGCGGGCCCGAGCAGTGGCAGCGCCTTGACGACGCCGCCGCCGGTGCCGAGCACCTCGTCGCGCTCATCCGAGATGATCACGCGCGGCCGCGCGCGCGAAGCGACGTGATCGATGATCTGGTCGGGCAGATAGTGCACGTTGATGACGGCTTCGCTGACGCCGGCGTCGCTGAGCTTTGTCGAGCACATGATCGAGCAGCGCGCGGCCCGCGACGCGCACCAGCGGCTTTGGCAGATGGTCCGTCAGGGGACGCATGCGCACGCCGAGACCGGCGGCGAGGACCATGGCTTTGCTGGGCTTGACGGACATCTCAGGAAATTTCTCGAACCGTGTTGAGGACAGCGCGAATCATATCACGGCGATTTGCAGGGTGCATCGACCGGGAGGCCATAGCCGCACCCCGTGACGATTGTGCGACGGGTGCGGCGCCGCGTTCAGACTTCCGCGGCCTGCGGCGCACCGCGCCTCGCCGACTTTTTCTTCTTGTCGCCGGTTTTAAGGAAATTGACGCCGATCTGATCGCCATTGACCCAGGACAGCTCGCAGCGCCGATAGGCGAGACCCGTGGACGACAGCAGCAGGAAGAATTCCTTGAGTTGCAGCCCTTCGACCGAGCCCTCGATGGTGAGTTTGGCGCCGGTCTCCGAAATGTCTTCCATGATGCATTCGCGCCGCCAGGTGCCGTCGATGCCCATCATGTGCGCGGGAATACCGCGCTCGAACGTGACGCGCTCGCCCTTGCGTCGTTCTGACACCATAAATTCGCTCCAGCCCTCAAAGCCGCCGCCCGCGCCCAGGCAGGGTTTGCGGCAGATTAAGGCAGGGTGGCTAACAACCGGTAAATCAGGGAACCGGCGCGGGAACGTGGGCGGAATACCACTCCCGGGCGCGCGCCAGCGCGGGGTGAGCCAGCGATCGGGTGAGATAGGTCCAGATTCGGGGCTGGTGGGGCAGGTATTGCGGCTTGCCGTCGCGCCGGTTGAGCCGCGCAAAGGTACCGAGCAGCCGCGTGTTACGCTGCGCCGACATGATGGCGTACAGCTCGGCGAAACCGGCGGGGTCGAACGTATCGTCGGACGCGCGCCGCGCCTTGATATAGCGCGTCAGCAGCGCAAGCTCGAGCGCTTCGGGTACGTCGATGCGCGCGTCCTGCAACAGCGACACCAGATCGTAGGCGGCCGGGCCCAGCACGGCGTCCTGGAAGTCGATGATGCCTACTTTCGCGATCCCGGGCCGCTGCTCGAGCCAGATCAGGTTGGGGGAGTGAAAATCCCGCAGCACCCAGGTCCTGGCGCCGGAGGCGGGCTTGCTCAGCAAATCGCGCCACATCGCGACGAATTCGGCGCGCAGGTCGCCGGTCGGCTCCGCCCCGCGGTCCGGCAGATACCATTCCAGTATCAATCCGACCTCGACCAGCAGCGCCTCGGTGTCGAAGGTGGGGATGGCGTAGCTGAGCTGCGGCGCCAGCGGGAGAATCTCGGGCAGGGCTTCGCGATGCAGCGCGGCCAGCAAGTCGGTCGCGGCCTCGTACCGCTCCGCGATCGGTCGGGCTGGATCGCCCTCGACAAAACCCGCGCTGCCAAAATCCTCGGTGATCAGGAATCCCGCGTCGAGATCGGCGTGACGAATGGCCGGCGCCGAGAAGCCGCGCTCGCGCAGGCCGCCGGCGATGGCGACGAACGGCTTGACGTCTTCGGCCAGATGCACCGCCGCGCTGTACGACCTGCCGTCATAGATCGCCGGTCCGTCGGGCCGCCGCGGCGAGTTCATCAGGATGACCACGCCATCGTCGCGGACAAGCCGCGCATAGGAGCGCGTCGACGCATCGCCGGCCATGCGCTGGCGCCTGGCGTCGGTATAGCCGGCGCCGTCGAGAAACTGCCGCAGCGCCTTCAGCCTCGCGACTTGCGCGCCCGCTTTGCCATAGCCGGTGATTTCAGCGGCGCGCGCGGTCGATCCCAGCGCCGAACGGTGACTGAGCGCGATATCGATGCGGTCGGCGGGAAGCGCCGATGGCGCGCGCTCCGGCCATTCGATCAGCGCCACCGTGCCTTCAGGCAAGGGCGACAGGCCGATCTCTTCCAGTTCGAGGGGATCGTTGACGCGGTAGAGGTCGGCATGAATCAGCGGAAACGACGGCAGATCGTAGGTCTGCGCCAGCGTGAAGGTCGGGCTTGGAACCTCGACCGCGTCGTCGCCGGCGAGATAGCGGATCATCGCCCGTGCCGCGGCGGTCTTGCCGGCGCCGAGGTCGCCCGAAAGCGTGATGACGTCGCCGGGGCCGATCAGCAGCGCCAGATCGGCCATCAGATGCGCGGTCGCCGTCTCGTTCGCCAGCGCAACCGAGAATGTCGTGGGAGCAGTCATTCCGCGGCGTTGCGATGCGCGGCCTGATCGGTCGGAAAGTCGCACGTGACGGTCGTGCCTTTGCCGACGATCGAATCGACGCGCACCTTGCCTCCGTGCAGTTCGACAAAGGAGCGCACCAGCGACAGCCCGAGGCCGGCGCCGCGATGCCGCGATCCGTTGGAATGACTCTCGAACCAGTCGAACACCTTGTCCTTGACGTCGGGCGGAATGCCCGGACCGGAATCGGTCACCGTGAAAATGACGTTGTGCTCGGTTCGCGTGGCGCTCAGGCCGACGGTCGAATCCTGAGGCGAAAATCCGACGGCGTTGGCAAGCAGATTATACAGCACCTGCACCACGCGGCGTTCGTCGCCGACAAAGCTCCCGATGTTCGGGTCGACGTCGACCTTGAGTTCGATGCGGTCGGTCGCGAGCCGGTCCTGGATGCCCTCGGCGGCGGCCTCGATGGTCTTGCGGATATCGATCGAGCCGAGATTCGAGCGACATCGCGCCGGCGTCGATGGTGGCGAGATCGAGGATGTTGTTGATGATGGCGAGCAGCGCGTTGGTCGAGGCGGTGATGTAGCCGAGATATTCGGCCTGCTTCGGCATCAGCGGGCCGGTGACGGGGTCGCTCAGGAAGTGCGCAAAGCCGATGATGGTGGTCAGCGGCGAACGCAGTTCGTAGGACACGTGGTGGACGAAATCGACCTTCATCTGGTCGGCGGTCTCCAGCGCCTCGTTGCGCTCGCGCAGCGCCCGCTCGACGTTCTCGGTATCGGTGATGTCCTGGAATGTCAGCATGGTGGCGCCGTCGGGCAGCGGCATGGTCATGCAGTCCAGCACGCTGCCGTCCTTGCGCTCGAGCTTCAGCGGCACCTCGACCCGGTTTTCGATCGCGGTAATCGCTTCGCGGAGCGTCCGCCAGGTGCCGGCGTCGTCGAACAGCGGCCTGCACCAGGCTTCCACGGTCTCGATATGCGGCTGTTCGCTGCATCGCCTCCGCCGACAGCTTCCACATTTTCGCGAAAGCCGGATTGAAGAATTGCGCGCGGCCGTTGCTGCCGAACACCGCGACGGCCTCGGCGAGATTATCGAGCGTTTCGCGCTGGACCCGGATCAGGCCGTCGAAGCGCCGCGCCAGTTCCAGGCTTTCGGTGACGTCGTCGAACAGATAGGTGACGCCGCCTTCCGGATTGGGCGTGGTGACGACGCTGACCGCGCGGCCGTCGGGCAGATACCAGGTGTCCTTTTCGGGATCGACCGCGCGATAGGCCTCGTGCAGCTTGGCCTTCCAGGCCCGGAAATCCGGCTGCTCGGGAAGTTTGCGGGCGGCGCGCAGCCGATCGAGCACGCTGGAATCGTCGGGATTGCTGTCGAGGAAGGCGCGGTCGAGGTCCCACAGGCGGCGATAGGAATCGTTGTAGAACGCCAGCCGCCGCTGGCCGTCGAACACGGCGACCCCGGACGATAGCTGATCGAGCGTGCGGCGATGCGCCTCCGCCATCCGCACCAGCGCTGCGCGCAGCGCCGTGGCTTCGCTGGCGTCGATGGCGATGCCGACGCTGCCGCTGCCATCGAGGTTGAGTCGCATGCACGTCGTAGATGCGCCGCTCGCCGCCGACCACGATCGGCAGCCGCGCGGTGAAGGCCGCAGCACCGCTCAACGCGCGGTCCATGTCGGCGCGGTGCGCCGCTGTCGAGCAGTTCGAGGCCGCGATCGATCGCATCCGCGACGCTGACGGCTTCGGTCGCCCGCGCATAGGCGGCGTTGGCATAGCTGAGCCCGCCTTTGGCGCGCTTGGCCCAGATCGGCCACGGCGCGGCGGCGGCGAAACCGCGCAGCATCTCGGTTTCTTCCAACAGCGCCTTGTGCCGCAGGTTGGTCTCGGCGAGTTCCCGGCGCAATCCGCCGAGTTCGCGAATCCGCACAATGGCCTGGCCGCCGATGGCGCGGCCCATGGCCTCGATGGAGCGCCCGTTCGACGTCGTCAGATTGAGCAGAAAACCCTCGCCGGCCTCGCGCAGGGCGTCGACCGCGTGATCCATCTGCAGCGCCGGTTCCGGCGGCAGCCAGGTTCCGAAGGCCAGAATGCGCTGCGGCGGAAGCTCCTGCGACATCAGCAGCGAGGTGTCGCCGCTGATCTGGGGGCGATTGTCGCCTGCCGCCCACGAGATCAGGATCTGCGGCTCGGCGAACAGCAGCGCCCGGAACCGGTCGGCCTGGACCTGCAGTTCCCCGATATCGGCGCGCAGCCGCGCCTCGTTCTTGGCCGCGCCGACCCGCGTGCGCATCAAAAGGATCGCGGCCACCACCGAAAAGCCGAGCAACGCCAGTGCGGTGGTCAGCACCGCGAATTCCTGACGGTTGAGGTTGAGATAGCCCGAGATCGCCTGCAGCAGCGGCAAATCGCCGGCCTGAGCGGGCGTGGTCCACAGCAGTGCGGCGATGCCAAGCCCAGTCAGGCCGTTACGTGCCAGTGATGTGCACGACAGCAGGGTCCGACGCATCGCCACGATTACGCCCGACATAGTTCGCCCCAAACCGCACGACTTTACGCCCAGCGCCTGATCTCGCCGTTCGCGAATCGAGTGACAATATCCCCAACGGGAGTCGAGCGGGTAAGAGTCCAGATCGTGAACGCGAATTCCGGCGCAAAAAAATGCGGTGCCAAACCCCGGCGGTGCGATTTTTATGAAAATTCATCCGAGGTTTGATCGAAATCAGCGGCCGGTGGAACCGAAGCCGCCGCTGCCGCGGTCGGTGGCGGAAAGCGACACCGCGAGAACGAGTTCCGCGCGGGCCACGGAGGCGATCACCATCTGCGCGATGCGCTCGCCGCGCCGGATCGGAAACGGCGCGTCGCCGTGGTTGATCAGGAGCACGCCGATCTCGCCGCGATAGTCCGCGTCAACCGTGCCAGGCGCATTCAGCACGGTGACGCCATGCTTGGCGGCGAGCCCGGAGCGCGGCCGGACCTGCGCCTCGTAGCCCGGTGGCAGCGCGATCGTCAGCCCGGTCGGCACCAGCGCGTGCTTTCCCGGGGCGAGGATCATGCGGCGCATCTTCGGGTACCGCGGCCAGCAGGTCGAGTCCGGCGGCGTGCGCGCTCTGATAGGCCGGCAGCGCCAGGCCCTCGCCGTGCGGCAATTGCCGGATCTCGACCTGGACGGTGACGCTCACGAGGTTTTCTCCACGGTCAAAGTCTTTGCGATTCGCGCCACCAGGGCGGTGGCGACTTCTTCCTTGGTCATCACCGGCCAGGAGTCGACATGGATGTCGGCGCCATCGCGGGTCAGCAAATGGACGGTGTTGCGGTCGCCGCCCATCACGCCTGATGCCGGCGAGACATCATTGGCGACGATCCAGTCGCAGCCCTTGCGCGCGAGTTTGGCCTTGGCGTTGTCGATCAGGTTTTCGGTCTCGGCGGCGAATCCGATGACCAGTTTCGGACGCTTGTCCGGCAATTTCGAAATCGTCGCCAGGATGTCGGGATTTTCCACGAGTTGCAGCGGCGGCATGCCGGTCGCCGTCTTTTTCAGTTTCTGCTCGCCCTCATTGGCGACGCGCCAGTCGGCGACGGCGGCGGCGAAGATCGCGATGTCCGCCGGAAGCGCGGCTTCCACCTGGTGCAGCATCTCGCGCGCGGATTCCACATGCTTCACCGTGACCCCGGGGGGATCGTCGAGATCGACCGGCCCCGAGATCAAGGTAACGTCCGCGCCGGCCGCCTGTGCCGCGGCGGCAATGGCAAAACCCTGTTTGCCGGAGGAGCGGTTGGCGATGTAGCGCACCGGATCGATCGGCTCGTGCGTCGGGCCTGCCGTAATGAGGATCGCGCTTGCCGGCCAGTGGGCGCGGTTGCGGCGGGGCGCAGAAAGCGTTCGGCGGCGGCGGCGATTTCCAATGGCTCCGCCATCCGGCCGATACCGGCCTCGCCGGCTTCGGCCATTTCGCCGGCATTGGGTCCGACCATGGCGACGCCGTCGCGTTCGAGCTGCGCGACATTGCGGCGGGTCGCGGCATTGTTCCACATCAAGGGGTTCATCGCCGGCGCCAGCAGGATCGGCCGGTTGGCCGCGAGCAGGATGGCGCTGGCGAGATCGTCGGCATGGCCGTTGCGCCATCTTCGCCATCAGGTCCGCGGTCGCCGGCGCCACCACGATCAGGTCGCAGTCGCGCGCCAGACGGATATGGCCGGCGTCGAATTCGCTCTCGGGGTCGAACAGATCGGTGTAGGCGCGCTCGTTCGACAGCGCGCTGGCGGCAAGCGGGGTGACGAATTGCTGCGCGGCCCTGGTCAGCACGCAGCGGACGTGGATATGTCGCTCCTTCAGCCGCCGGATCAGGTCCAGCGCCTTGTAGGCGGCGATGCCGCCGCCGATGATCAGGGTGACGCGGCGCAAGGTTGCCTGCGTCGCGAGCAGCGCGCGGGCGCGCCACGTCGCCCTGGGGAACGGTTTGAGAGCCGGCTGCGGTCAGCGAAGGGCTGATTCTGCGAGGCGCTCGCGCAGGATCACCCGGACCTCGTCCTCGACCGAGCGGCCGTTGCGGGCCGAGCGCAGCCGCAGTTCGTCCCGGATGGCGTCGTCGAGTTTTCGGATGGTCAGGCTGGCCATGGGCGTCTCCGGTGATTCTGATAGCAATGCTATCATGACATGAATGCAATGCAATCACATCTGCCTGATGGCCACCAGAATCCCGATGAAGGTCGCCGCGATGATCCAGAGCGCCATGGTGCGCCAGCGGCTCTTGCGGCCTTCGGCCCGGCCCATCGCCGCGATCGTCTCCGGCGACAGCGTCAGCCCTTCCCGGGTCATGGTCTCCAGCTGCTCCAGCACGGCCACCGAACGCGCCGCGATCGCCGGCAGGCCCGCCATCACCCGGCCGAGCTCGCCGGCGCCGGTCATCGCGCCCTGAATGCGTCCCGACGGGGCCGAGATTGCGCTCGATCCATTCGCGCACCACGGGATCGGCGATCTTCCAGATGTCGAGTTTCGGATCGAAGCTGCGCGCGACGCCTTCGACCACCACCATGGTCTTTTGCAGCAGGATCAGTTCGGGGCGGGTGCGCATGTCGAACAGGCCGGTGACCTCGAGCAGCAGCGTCAACAGCTTCGCCATCGAAATTTCTTCGGCGGTGCGGTTGTGGATCGGCTCGCCGATGGCGCGGATCGCCTGCGCGAAATTCTCCACCGAGTGATGCGCCCGGCACATAGCCGGCCTCGAAATGCACTTCGGCGACGCGGCGATAGTCGCGGGTGATGAAGCCCAGCAGAATTTCGGCGAGGAAGCGCCGCTCCTTCACGCCGAGCCGGCCCATGATGCCGAAATCGACCGCGACCAGCCGGCCGGCATCGTCGAGGAACAGATTGCCGGGATGCATGTCGGCATGAAAGAAGCCGTCGCGCAGCGCGTGGCGCAGGAAACTCTGGATCACCTTGCGGCCGAGCTCGGGCAGATCGACTTGCGACTGCTCGAGCCGCGCATGGTCGCTCAGCGCGATGCCGTCGATCCATTCCATCGTCAGCACATTATGCGTGGTGCGATCCCAGTCGACGGTGGGCACGCGAAAATCCGGATCGTCGCGGGTGTTCTCCGCCATCTCCGACAGCGCGGCGGCCTCCAGCCGCAGATCCATCTCCATCGCCACCGAGCGCGACATCGTGTTGATGACTTCGACCAGCCGCAGCCGCCGCGCCTCCGCCGAGTAGGTTTCGGCATTGTGCGCGACAAAGAAGAAATCGGCGAGGTCGCGGCGGAAACGCGCGGCCGACATTGGGCCTCAGCACCTTCACCGCGACCGATGTGCGCACGCCGTCGCGCTCGGTTTCGCCGCGATGCACCTGCGCGATCGAGGCGGCGGCGACCGCCGGACCGAGGCTCGCAAACGCCTGCTGCCACCGGGCGTTCCAGCGACTGCGCGATCACGGCCTCGGCCTCGTCTTGCGAAAACGGCGGCAGCCGGTCCTGCAGGCTTTCCAGATCGCGCGCCATGACGACGCCGACCACGTCGGGCCGCGTGGCGAGAAATTGTCCGAGCTTGAGATAGGCGGGCCCCAGCCGGGTCAGCGCGCGCGACAGCCGCGGGCCGGATTTGGCGCCGGGGCGCTCGATGATCCGCGCGAGTCGCAGCGCGAGTTGCCCGGGCGGCGGCACCAGACTCGGATCGACGACGCCGAACACGCCTTCGCGCGCGAACACGAAACCGGCGCGGGCGAGCCGCGCGATGTGGGTCAGGGCAGAAATCACAAACGCCAGCCCGAATGCAGCGCCACGATGCCGCCGGAAAGGCTCTGCCAGTTGACGCGGGAAAAGCCGGCGGCGCGGATCATCTCGGCAAACGCGCCGGGCCTGGGAAATTTGCGGATCGATTCAACGAGATATTGATAGGATTCGGCGTCGCCGGTTACCGCGCGGCCGAGCGGCGGGATCACCTTGAACGAAAACAGATCGTAAATCCGGTCGAGCCCGGGCACGTCGACGGTGGAAAATTCCAGGCACAGAAATCGGCGCCGGGCTTCAGCACGCGAAACGCTTCGCTCAGAGCGCAGATCGATCCGCGGCACGTTACGGATGCCGAACGCGATGGTGTAGGCGTCGAAACGGCGGTCGGTGAAAGCCAGCGCCTCGGCATTGCCCTCGACGAACGACACCCGGTCGTCGAGATGGCGCGCCGCCGCGCGCTCGCGGCCGACCTGCAAGCATGTCGGCATTGATGTCGCAGACGGTGGCCTGAAAACCCGGCGCCCGCCGCCTTGGCGGCGCGGAACGCGATGTCGCCGGTGCCGCCGGCAACGTCGAGCAGCGCAAACGGCGTATCGCCGCGCGGCGGATTGAGTGCGTTGATCATCAGGTCTTTCCAGACGCGGTGCAGGCCCGCCGACATCAGATCGTTCATCAGGTCGTAACGCTGCGCCACGCTGTGAAACACGTCGTTCACCAGCGTCTGCTTGTCCCCCAAGGGGACGTCCCTGAAGCCGAAATGGGTGGTTTGGTCCGGCCGATCCATGTCTTTGCGCCCTCAAACGTGCAGCGGCCGGACCATAGCGCGCCCGCCGCAATGTCGCTATCACGTCAACATCACAAGGTGAACGCCGATCCATGCCCGAATTACCCGAAGTCGAGACCGTCCGCCGTGGCCTGCAGCCGGTCATGGAGGGATCCAAAATCGTGAAAGCCGAAGCCCGGCGCAAGGACCTGCGGTTTCCGTTTCAGAAGGATTTTGTCGCGCGGCTTACGGGCCAGACCGTGACCGGTCTCGGCCGTCGCGCCAAATACCTGATGGCCGATCTCGCCTCCGGCGACGTGCTGCTGATGCATCTGGGCATGTCGGGCTCGTTCCGCGTCCTCAAGGACGAGGAACGAGAAGACGCCGGGCCAATTCCATCATCCGCGCAGCGAGGATCGCGCCCATGATCATGTGGTGTTCCACATGTCATCGGGCGCGGCGGTTGTTTTCAACGATCCGCGCCGCTTCGGCTACATGAAGATCATCGCCCGCAACGCGCTCGAGGATGAGCCGCTGTTGAGGGGTCTCGGCCCCGAACCGCTCGGCAACGAATTCGACGCGGCGATGCTGGCGCGCTCCTGCGCCAACAAGAAGACCAGCCTGAAGGCGGCGCTGCTCGACCAGCGCGTGGTCGCGGGGCTCGGCAACATCTATGTCTGCGAGGCGCTGTATCGCGCGCATCTGTCGCCGCGAAGACTGGCCGCGACGCTTGGCGACAAAAAAGGGCGAGCCGACCGACCACGCCAGGCGGCTGGTAACGGCGATCCATGCGGTGCTCAATCAGGCCATCAAGGCCGGCGGCTCGTCGCTGCGCGATCACCGCCAGACCTCAGGCGAACTCGGCTATTTCCAGCATTCGTTCCAGGTCTATGACCGCGAAGGCGAAAAATGCCAGACCGCAGGTTGCAGCGGCATCGTGCGGCGATTCACCCAGAACGGTCGTTCGACCTTCTGGTGCCCGAAGTGCCAGAAATGAGATTGCTGCCTGCGCAGGCACGCGATGTATTTGCGGCTGCCGCCTGGCCATCGATGATTGCGAAGGGATCCCTGATAGTTGGCCGGCAAACGCAACACCGGCATGTCCCGGACTGGATTGGGCCACTGTCACGACCCTGATACAGAGTGTTCCGCAGAAATGGAGGACGATACGGCACCATGACCGGTAACTGGCGGGACCGCGCGGGCACGTTATTCGATTGTCAGAAACGGCCGGCATCGGGCAGCCGCGGCATGGTCGTCAGCAATCATCCGCTGGCGTCCGCCGCGGGCGCGGAGATGCTCGCTGCCGGCGGCAACGCCATTGACGCCGCGATCGCGACGCTGTTCGCGCTGACCGTGGTCGAGCCGATGATGGTCGGGATCATCGGCGGCGGCATGGCGCATATCCGGCTTAGTGACGGCAGCCACCGCTTCATCGACGGCCAGAGCACCGTTCCACTTGCCGTGAAACCCGACACCTATCGATCGAGGCCGGGTTCGGCGCATGATGTGTTCGATACGGTCGATAATGAAAATCTTAACGGCCCGAAAGCGGTGGCGGTGCCCGGCTCGCTCAAGGCCTGGTGCGAGACGCTGGCGAGATTCGGGACCATGAGTCTCGCCGACGTCATGCAGCCCGCGATCAAGCATGCCTGGCGGGGCTTTGCGGCCACGCCCTATCTGCATGAATGCATCGTCGACGGCGCTCACGAGATGCGCAAGGACAAGGCGATTTCGGCGATCTATCTGCCGGAGGGAACGCCGCTGCAGGCCGGCGAGCGCGTCGTGCAATCGGAATATGCCGAGACGCTCACCTATATCTCCCGCCACGGCGAAGCCGCGCTCTATACGGGTGTCCTCGGCAACATTCTGGTGGACTATATGAAGGCGCATGGCGGCTTCATCGGCCACGAAGACCTGATGTCGTACCGGACCGTCGAGCGGTCTCCTGTTCGGGCCGACTACCGTGGCTGGGAGATTCTCGGCCCGCCGCCGCCCGCGGCTTCCGGCGTGCACATCGCGCAGATGCTGAATATTCTCGAGGGCTACGATATCGCCCGAAGCGGCTTCGGCACCGCCGAGACCATCCATCTCCTCGCCGAAGTGTTGAAGATCGCGTTTGCCGATCGCGCCGCCGCGAGCGGCGATCCGGATTTTGTTCGTGTACCGGTGGAACGGCTGATCTCGAAGGATTACGCCAACGAGCGGCGCCGCGCGATCGATCTAACGCGCGCGCAACGCTGGGGCGCAGGGGTGGCGCAGCTCGAAGGAGCCCACACCACGCATATGACGGCCGCGGACGCGATGGGGAACGTGGTCGCGACCACGCAGACCATCAACAGTCTATTCGGCGCCAAGTTTCTGATTCCCGGCCTCGGCACCGTGCCGAACAATTACATGAATCTGTACGATCCGCGGCCCGGCCATGCCCTGTCGCTGGCGCCGGGCAAGCGCGTGACCACCTCGATGTCGCCTATGATGGCGCTACGCGATGGCAGGCTCGTCTACGCGCTCGGCCTTCCCGGCGGGAAGAAGATTTTTCCGAGCGCGTTGCAGGCGCTGGTCAACCTGATCGATCACGGCATGAGCCTGCAGGAGGCGGTCGAGGCGCCGCGGGTCTGGACCGAGGGTAATGCGCTCGATGTCGAAAAGGCCGTGCCGGATGGCGTTCGCACGACCCTCATAGCGATGGGGCACAATGTGGTCTCGGTGCCGACCGTGGCCGGGGGTATGAATGCGATCCAATTCCACGATGACGGCTCATTCACGGGGGCGGCCTGCTGGCGCGCAGACGGCACGCCGATCGGCCTTGCCGGAGGGCTGGCGCCAGCGGGCGTAAGATTTGGGCTGGCGTGAGATGACGGCTGTGAGCGTGAGACAGCCGTCACTTCCTGACACAGATCACGCGCACCACCGACGCCTTGGCGTCCGACGATCCGCTGCTCGTCGCATTGACGCTGTTCCCTTTTAAAAACTCGCGCACCGTATCGGCCGGCACCAGCGCGGCTTGCGCCGCGGGCGTCACGTTCGTCGGCCCGGCAACGACCACGGGCTTCAACAGCGCCACGCCGGCGAACTTGCCGTCGGCGTCAAGCGCCGCAGCACCCGAAAAGCCCAGCGCCGGCGCCTGCGACAGCGCGAGATCGCCGCTGCCGCCAACCTGTGTCACCGTTGCCTTGACGCTGCTGACGGCGCCGCCGCCACCCTGGCTTTGCGGGTCAACGATGCCGGTCAGTTCGACGCCGGATTTCGCCGCGCCATTGCCGAGGCCGAGCGGCTTCAATCCGCGCGCGCCGTAAATGCGCAGCAGCGCCAGCTCATGACCCTTGTCCTCGGCGACGCGGTCGGCGTTGCCGTAGCCCGCGATCGCAATCACCAAGCAGCCGTCGGTGATCTCGCGGTCGGCAACAATCGCGCCGTCATCGCTGACGACAATCCCGGTGCCGTATTCGACGGTCTTGCGCGGCGGCGGACCCGCGGCCTGCGCGCCCGCCGGAAACGGATTGAACGCACTCGACATCGCGATCACCACCGGCTCGACGGTATTTTCGGTAGCCTGATCGTAGAGGATGGTCAGGATGCGGACCTCGTCGCCCCTGAACGTTCCGCGCAGGTAAAATTTCTTCAGGCCCTGCAAGCCCGACAGCACGAAGAAATCCGGCTTGACCACGGTGTAATCGATCTGGCGCCCGGCGGGTTCTTTCTTTTCCCGCTCGGCGAGCTTTGCGGTGGTCGGGTTGGATTCCTTGCGCCGCGAAAGCTGAATCTGGATGGTGCCGGTGGACGAACTCCATTTGGCGCCGCTGGCGTCGCTGGATTGCTGCGGCGCCAGCTTGGTGGGCACGCCGAGCCGCGCCCCGGTGCCGGCATCGGTGACGATTTTCCACCCCACATTGTCCTGCCGCCGTTTCGCGGTCTCGGCGAGCACCCCGCGCTCCTGCGGATTGAGGACGCCGGTCGGCTTGCCGCCCCTCGCTTTCTGGAATTCCTTGATGGCGGCGACCATGCGCTCGCTGACGTCGCCGGTGATGGCGCCGTTATACTGGCCGACCCAGGCCAGATCCGACTGGATCGCCAGGCGCTCGGCCTGCGCCATCGCATTGGCAGTATCGGCCGGGGTCTGCAAAGCCGGGCGGATCGGAACGGTCGCGACCGGCTTCGGCTTGACGCCGGTGACGGCAGCCGTTCCGGACATCTGCGCCTGGGCGGAGGCCCCCGCGGCCACGAATATCAATGTTGCCGTCAGCATCGATCTCATGACAAGTCTCGGGTCCATTGACCTAGAGGCAATTAAGCACATCTGGTTGGTCGGCACCAACAGGCGGAGGGTTCAGCAAGTGACGGCCGGACCCGCATCGCAACCTCAGGATATGATTTGACCATGCTGAGCGCCGAGGAACTCGAACGCTACGCCCGCCACATCGTGCTGCGCGAGGTCGGTGGCCCCGGCCAGGCCGCGTTGAAGGAAGCCGCCGTGCTGGTGATCGGCGCGGGCGGCCTCGGCGCGCCGGCGCTGATGTATCTGGCCGCGGCCGGCGTCGGTGCGCTCGGCGTGGTCGATGACGACATGGTGTCGCTGTCCAATCTGCAGCGACAGATCATCCATGCCACGCCGGACGTCGGCCGTCGCAAGGTCGATACCGCGGCGGATCGGATTTATGCGCTCAACCCCCATGTCCAGTTTGCCGCGCACGCCGCGCGGCTCGATGCCGATAATGCGATGGAGCTGATCGGCAGCTACGATCTGGTGCTCGATGGATCCGACAATTTCGAAACCCGTTATCTGGTTTCGGATGCCTGTTTTCTCGCCGGCAAGCCGCTGATCACGGCAGCGCTCGGCATGTTCGACGGCTCGCTGACCACGATCCGCGCGCATGAGCGAAACGCCGAGGGCGAGTTCAATCCGACCTACCGCTGCCTGTTTCCCGAACCGCCGCCGTCGGGCACGGTGCCGGCTTGCGCCGAGGCCGGAGTGATGGGCGCGCTCGCCGGCGTATTGGGATCGATGATGGCGCTGGAGGCGATCCGCGAAATCGTCGGCTTCGGCGAAGGCCTGGTCGGGCGGCTATTGATGGTCGACGCCCGCGCGATGCGGTTCGAGACCCTGCGCTACAAGCGCGATCCGTTAAACCCGTTGAACGGCGATGCGCTTGTCATCACCGATTTGAGCGCCCATCGCTGAGCGTCCTTACAGCATGCTGGGCAGCACGCGGTCCGGCGGCTTGTGGTTGTCGAGGAAGGCCCGGATGTTGATGATCACCTTCTCGCCCATCTCGACGCGGCCTTCGATGGTGGCCGAACCCATATGCGGCAGCAGCGTCACCTTGCCGGCCTTCGCCAGCCGCACCAGTTTCGGATTGACCGCGGGCTCGTGTTCGAAGACGTCGAGGCCGGCGCCGGCGATCTCCCCGGTTTCGATCAGCTTGGTGAGGGTTTCCTCGTCGATCACCTCGCCGCGCGCGGTGTTGACGATATAGGTGTCTTTCCGGATCAGCTTCAGCCGCCGCGCCGACAGCAAATGAAAAGTGGCCGGCGTGTGGGGACAATTCACCGAGATGATGTCCATTCGCGCCAGCATCTGGTCGAGGCTTTCCCAATAGGTCGCGCCCAATTCGTCGGCGATGCGCGGCGCGACGGGACGACGGTTATGGTAATGAATCTGCAGGCCGAAGGCCCGCGCCCGGCGCGCCACGGCCTGGCCGATGCGGCCCATGCCGATGATGCCGAGCCTTTTGCCGCCGATGCGGTGGCCGAGCATCCAGGTCGGCGACCAGCCCGGCCAGTGCTTGCCCTCGGTGAGGATGGACGCGCCTTCGATCAGCCGGCGCGGTACCGCCAGGATCAGCGCCATGGTCATGTCGGCGGTGTCTTCGGTCAAAACCTTCGGCGTGTTGGTCACGATGATGCCGCGCGCATGCGCCGCGACGACGTCGATATTGTCGACGCCATTGCCGAAATTGGCGATCAGTTTCAACCTGCAGTCGGGCTGCTTGAGAAGCTCTTCGGTGATCACGTCGGTGACGGTGGGCACCAGGACGTCGGAAGAGCGGACCGCCTCGGCGATCTGTTCCGGTGTCAGCGGGGTGTCGTCGAGATTGAGTCGGGCGTCGAACAGTTCGCGCATGCGGGTCTCGATCGAGTCCGGCAACTTGCGCGTGACGACAACGAGGGGCTTTTTCTTCACCGACATGGCCTTCCCTCATGAGGCCGTTCAGACCTCATTAACCCGGTTGTTCGACACTGCCTTCACCGTGCGGTCCCGGCGTTTCCGTGGGTTCCCGATCTTGCCCCCGGGATCTCGTCAGGGGGCGTTCGGGCTCGTCTTGTTTTTGGCGTTCCGTCCTCTCTAGCAGAAGGCCGGGCCAAGACAAGAACCCGCAAGACCCCCGGTCACGCGCCGAGGGGCAATCGGGACGGGGTACGGGGGACGTGTTGGTTGGTGGTCAACTCGAAGAATTGAGTTGGTATCTCGGCAGGAGACGAGTTGAATGGCGTTGCGGCGTTTTTGTTCTGTGATGGTGCTCGCAGGTGGTCTGCTGGGCGCGTCGATAAGCTCGGGATTTTCGGCAAAGGATACGGCGGTCACCAGCAGCGGGCTGCCGGTGCCGCGCTATGTCAGCCTCAAATCCGATCATGTGAACGTCAGGGCCGGTCCGACCAAGGACAATGACGTTGCCTGGGTTTACACCCGCTCGGGCCTGCCGGTTGAGATCACCGCCGAATTCGAGAACTGGCGACGGGTCCGCGATTCCGAAGGCGCCGAGGGCTGGGTCTATCACTCGCTGCTGTCGGGCCGCCGCACCGCTGTCGTGACCATGAAGACCAAGGACGAACTCGCGCCGCTCTATGATCGCGCCGATGAAACCAGCGCAGTGGCCGCCCGCCTGCAGGCTGGCGTTGTGGCCCAGGTCAAGAAGTGTGCGGCAGGCTGGTGCCACGTCGCCGGCAACGGCTTCGATGGCTGGATCGAACAGCAGCGGCTGTGGGGCGTCTATGCCGACGAGAAGGTGGACTGACTTTCCTCTCCCGAGCAGCGGCGGGGCAGTTGCTTGCGCCGTCATTCCGGGGCGCTCGGCAACGAGCGAACCCGGAATCCCGAGATTCCGGGTCTGCGCTTCGCGCATCCCGGAATGACGGAAGAAAGGGCGCTCGCACACAAACGTCCACGCCCAAGTCGACGCCTTCTTCAAGTCATCAATGCTAGTCGGGATGGGCTCGGCGTTCCGCCGGGACGCCGCGCCTCAGCGCTTCTTGCGCAGCCGGACGACCATGTCGACCCGGGCGATCTCGTAGCCTTCGGGCACTTCCGGCATTTTTTGCAGCGCCAGATGCGGATCCTGGATGTCGACCAGCTCGTGGTTGTTTTCCAGATAGAAGTGGTGGTGCGAGGTGACGTTGGTGTCGAAATAAGTCTTGGTGCCATCGACGCTGACCTGGCGCAGCAACCCGGCATCGGTCAGCTGATTGAGGGTGTTGTAGACGGTGGCGAGCGATACCGGAACCTTGGCCAGCGTGGCTTCCTCGTAAAGCATTTCCGCGGTGAGGTGGCGCGCGCCCTTGCCAAACAACAGCCAGCCCAACGCCATGCGCTGACGGGTCGGACGCAGGCCGGCAGCCTGCAGCATCTCGTTGACATCGTGCCAGGGACAGCCGGTCAGCGCCGGCTCGCGTCCCGCATGGCGGGCCGCGGGATTGACGGTGTCATCGTTCAAAACCGAACCGTTGTCGCTCATTTCCACTTCAGCCACCGCACTCACCATCTCAGCACTATCATTGTGGAATATAAGAAAGAAATCTGTCAGATGCAAGTTTTTCGCAACTAGAACGGAGCCGTGGTTACAGAGGACGGACCGGACGCGGCGATTTGCCCGGTCACGGTGCTTTGCCGCCTGCGGGGCCTATGATAGAGAGCGCGCGGACTTGGCTATGCGATTTCGGCAAGGGTGAGCGGCGGACACTGCATCGCATCCTGATTTGCCGTATCAGCACCAATTTTAAGACAAATGGCGTGCTTCCCATGCGAAACCGGTCCATTTCGCAAGAAACGCTGCATCGGGACTTTGAGAGAGGCGGGACACAATGCTGGATCGGCGGGCCGGTTACGAATACGAGGATCTGCTGGCATGCGGTCGGGGCGAGCTGTTTGGTCCGGGCAACGCGCAGTTGCCGCTGCCGCCGATGTTAATGTTCGACCGCATCAGCGAAATTTCCCAGACCGGCGGCGAATATGGCAAGGGCTTTGTGCGCGCCGAACTCGATGTGAAGCCGGATCTCTGGTTCTTCGGCTGTCATTTCAAGGGCGATCCGGTGATGCCCGGTTGCCTTGGCCTCGACGCGCTCTGGCAGATGGTCGGCTTCTTTCTCGGCTGGAGCGGCGGCGAAGGACGCGGCCGGGCGCTGGGCCTTGGCGAACTGAAGCTTGCCGGTCAGGTGATGCCGAACGTCCGCAAGATTGTGTACAACATCGACATCAAGCGCGTGATGCGCCTAAAGCTCTGGCTAGGCATCGCCGACGGCTGGCTTTCGGCCGATGACGAGATTATCTATCGCGCCAAGGATCTGAGGGTGGGGCTCTTAAAGCAGGGTGCCGCACTGCAGCCGGGAACGTAAATTACCTGCTCCGGCCGGCAAGGCGGTTTTCGCCTGAGGACGGCCATCACACAAAACGCAACGACAGGGCGAGGCGATCATGAGGCGGGTTGTCATCACGGGGATGGGCATCGTCTCGTCCATCGGAAACAACACCCAGGAAGTACTTGCGAGTCTCCACGAGGCGAAGTCCGGGATCACCCGCGCGGACAAATATGCCGAACTCGGTTTCCGCTCCCAGGTGCAGGGCGCGCCGACGCTCGATCCGGCCGGCGTCATCGATCGGCGCGCGATGCGGTTTCTCGGCGAAGGTGCCGCGTGGAATCACGTGGCGATGGAGCAGGCGATCCAGGACTCCGGTCTTGAGTCCACTGACGTTTCCAACGTTCGCACCGGCATCATCATGGGCTCCGGCGGCCCGTCGGCCCGCACCATCGTGGAAGCCGCCGATATTACCCGCACCAAGGGACCGAAGCGGGTCGGACCGTTCGCGGTGCCGAAGGCGATGTCCTCGACCGCGTCGGCGACACTGGCGACCTGGTTCAAGATCAAGGGCGTGAACTATTCGATCTCGTCGGCCTGCGCCACGTCGAACCATTGCATCGGCAACGCCTACGAGACCATTCAGATCGGCAAGCAGGATATTATTTTCGCGGGCGGCTGCGAAGAACTCGACTGGTCGCTGTCGGTGCTGTTCGACGCGATGGGCGCGATGTCGTCGAAATACAACGATACGCCCGCGACCGCTTCCCGCCCCTACGACATCAGCCGCGACGGCTTTGTCATTGCCGGCGGCGCCGGCGTGGTGGTGCTCGAGGAACTCGAACACGCCAAGGCGCGCGGCGCCCGCATCTACGGCGAAATCGTCGGCTACGGCGCCACCTCTGACGGCTACGACATGGTAGCACCCTCGGGCGAGGGCGCGGAGCGCTGCATGCGCATGGCGATGGCGACCGTTAATACCAGGATCGATTACATCAATCCGCATGCCACCTCGACGCCGGCGGGCGATCCGCCGGAAATCGAGGCGATCCGCAAGGTGTTCGGGACCGGCGACAAGTGTCCGCCGATTTCCGCCACCAAGGCGCTCACCGGACATTCGCTCGGCGCCACCGGCGTGCAGGAGGCGATCTATTCGCTGTTGATGATGAACAACGGTTTCATCTGCGAAAGCGCCAATATCACCGAGCTCGATCCGGTCTTTGCCGACATGCCGATTGTGCGCAAGCGCATCGACAACGCAAGTTTGGGAACCGTGCTCTCGAATTCCTTCGGCTTCGGCGGCACCAACGCCACGCTGGTGTTCAGGCGGATGGATGCGTGAGATTTTGGACTTGCTAACTAACCCAATTCGACGTCATGGACGGGCATAGTGGTCTGCCTGATGCAGACTAAGTATACTTGTCTGCGCTCCCGGCCATCCACGTCTTGATTCACACGCGGCCGGAAGACGTGGATGCCCGGAACAAGCCCGGGCACGACGAAAGAGAAAGCGCAGGGACGATGAACGAGCTGATGAAGGGCAAGCGCGGGCTGATCATGGGGGTCGCCAATGACCACTCGATTGCCTGGGGTATTGCCAAGACGCTCGCGGCGCAGGGCGCCGAGCTCGCCTTTACCTATCAGGGTGAGGCGCTGGGCAAGCGCGTCAGGCCGCTGGCCGAATCGCTGGGGGTACCGCTGGTCCTACCTTGCGATGTCGAGGACATCGCCAGTGTCGACGCGGTGTTCGAGGCGTTGCGCGACAAATGGGGACAGCTGGATTTTCTGGTCCACGCCATCGCGTTCTCCGACAAGAACGAGTTGAAGGGGCGCTATGCAGATACCTCGCGCGAAAATTTTTCGCGCACCATGCTGATCTCGTGTTTTTCGTTCACCGAACTTGCCAGACGCGCGGCCGAGTTGATGCCCGCATCCGGCGGGGCGATGATCACGCTGACCTATGGTGGTTCGACCCGCGTGATGCCGAATTATAACGTGATGGGTGTCGCCAAGGCCGCGCTGGAAGCCTCCGTGCGCTATCTCGCCGCCGATTTCGGTTCGCGCGGCATCCGCGTGAACACGATTTCGGCCGGTCCGGTGCGTACGCTTGCCGGCTCGGGCATTGGCGACGCGCGCGCGATGTTTGCTTTCCAGCAGAAGCACTCGCCGCTCAGCCGTGGCGTGACGCTGGATGAACTCGGCGGCTCGGCCTTGTATTTGCTGTCCGACCTGTCGGGCGGCGTCACCGGTGAAATTCACTACGTCGATTCCGGCTACAACATCATCTCGATGCCGCGGCCGGAGGATTTGAAGAACGGCGCGGAGTAGCGGCGTTCGCTCGCCTCACGCTGCGCCGTGCCCCGGATGCTGCGCAGCACGCTGCACTTGCGGCGCGGTGCGCTGCTGATCGGGGGCCCATTGAGCGCTCCAAGTGCATGGGTCCCGGCTCTGCGGAGCAGCGTGAAGAACGCTGCACCGCGTCCGGGACACGGTTACATTCGCTAGCCCGCTGCAATCTTCTCCGCCCGCTGGAAGGCCGGCCGCGCCGCGCAAGCGTTGATGTAGCGGTCGAATGACGGCCGCGCCGGCACCATCTTGAACAGCCGCACGGCGAAATTCAAACCCGACCCGATCGCGATATCGGCCGCCGAAAATGGTTCGCCGAGCAGCCAGGGTCCCTTCGCCAGCGCGGCGTCGAGTACATCGAACACCCGCTGCGCGTCGCCCCAGCCGGCGGACATCGAATTCATCTCGATCCTGGTGGCGAGCTGCACCATGGCAGGCTCGACGCAGCCGGGTCGCGAAAAACAGCCAATAGAGATATTTGGCGCGGAGGGGATCGCCCAGCGGCGGCGCGAGTTTCGCCTCGGGATAGCGTTCGGCGACATAGGCGCAGATCGCGGCGGCTTCGGCCAGCGTCGCCTCGCCGTCTTTCAGCGCCGGCACCTTGCCCATCGGATTGATCGCAAGATATTCGGGCGTCTTTTGCGCGCCGGTGGAAATATCGGTCAGCACGCGCTCATAGGGCTGCCCGGTTTCTTCCATCAGCCACAGCGATGAAAACGAGCGCGAGCGGGGCGACCAGTAGAGTTTCATCATTGGGAGGTTCCTTCCTTCTTCCATCGATAGTACTTCATGACAAATCCGGTCATCGGCTCGACCGCTTCCTTTTCGAAAAGAAATCCCTCGCGCTCATACCAGCGCCACGCCTTTTCATTTTCGCGGATGCAGCGCAGCTCGATTTCGTCGGGCAGATGTTCTCGCGTGAAGGCGAGCAGCGTTCTTCCAAGGCTCCGGCCCTGATATTCCGGCGCGACGAACAACTGATCGAGATAGCGGCGCGGCAGGTGCAGTGCCAGCATTGCCGCCAGCACGCTGTCATCGTCGGCGACGAACAGGCTCCAGCCCTTCTCGACCTCCAGAGGCACCCGCGCGCGCAACTTCGCCAGCAGGAAATTGCTGGGCGCTTCGAGCCCGGTCGAGCAGAAGCTGTTCATCCAGACCCGGGCAATCTCGTCATGTTCGTCCGGACGGGCAGCGCGGATCGTTGGCGGCATTGGCGGAGTTCTCGCAAGGGTGTCACCCTATATTCGTCATTCCGGGGCGCGCGTGCAACGCGCGAGCCCGGAATCCCCACGAGATAATCTCGCGCCTCGCCTCGAGATCCCGGATCGGTCCGCGTCGCGGACCATCCGGAATGACAGGTGAAAGAAAAAGCCCCCGCGATAATATCGCAGGGGCTTCTCCAAGTGCATTTTAGTGCGGAAAGCAGCGATCAGCCAAGATCGAAGCGATCAGCGTTCATCACCTTGGTCCACGCTTTGACGAAGTCTTTCGCAAACTTCTCCTTGGCGTCCGCGCTTCCATAGACTTCCGCGATGGCGCGGAGCTGGGAGTGCGACCCGAAGATCAGGTCGACGCGTGTGCCGGTCCACTTCACCGCCTTTGTCTTGCGGTCGCGGCCCTCGTACTCGCCATCGGAGCCAACCGGCTGCCACTCCGTGCTCATGTCGAGCAGGTTGACGAAGAAGTCGTTGGTCAGCGTTTCCGGCTTCTTGGTGAAGACGCCGTGCTTCAAATTGCCGGCATTGGCGCCGAGCACGCGCAGGCCGCCGACCAGCACCGTCATTTCTGGAGCCGTCAGCGTCATCAGTTGCGCCCGATCCACCAGGGCCTCCTCCGGCATCATGAACTGCCGCTTGCCGCTGATATAGTTGCGGAAACCGTCAGCGCGTGGTTCGAGCGGTGCGAAGGAGGCGGCGTCGGTCTGCTCCTGCGACGCGTCCATGCGGCCAGGCGTGAACGGGACCGTCACGGTCAGACCGGCGTCCTTCGCCGCCTTTTCGATGGCGGCGCTGCCGCCGAGAACGATCAGGTCGGCGAGCGACACTTTCTTGCCGAACTCCTTACGGATCGCTTCGAGGCTCGAGAGGACCTTCGCCAGCTCAGGCGGATTGTTCACGTGCCAATCCTTCTGGGGCGCGAGGCGGATGCGCGCACCGTTGGCGCCGCCGCGTTTGTCGGAGCCGCGGAACGTCGAGGCCGATGCCCAGGCGGTCGAGACCAGCTGCGACACGGTGAGGCCCGAGGCGAGGATATTCGCCTTCAGCGCCGCGATGTCCTGCTCCCCGAGCAGCGGATGATCCACCGCGGGGATCGGGTCCTGCCAGATCAGCGTTTCCTTCGGCACGAGCTTGCCGCGATACCGCACGATCGGCCCCATGTCGCGGTGCGTGAGCTTGAACCAGGCGCGGGCAAAAGCGTCCGCGAACTGGTCCGGATGCTCGTAGAAGCGCCGCGAGATCTTCTCGTAGGCCGGGTCGAAGCGCAGCGCGAGGTCCGTGGTCAGCATGGTCGGGACATGCTTCTTCGACTTGTCGTACGCGTCGGGGATCGTGGCCTCGGCGCCTTTCGCCTTCCACTGCTTGGCGCCGGCCGGGCTCTTCGTCAGCTCCCATTCGTACTTGAACAGGTTCTCGAAGAAGTGGTTGCTCCATTGCGTCGGGGTCTGCGACCATGTCACTTCCGGGCCGCCGGTGATGGCGTCGGCGCCGAAGCCGGTGCCATGCTTGCTCTTCCAGCCGAGGCCCTGATCCTCGATCGCCGCGCCTTCCGGCTCGGCGCCGATCAGCGATGGATCGCCGGCACCGTGGGTCTTGCCGAAAGTGTGACCGCCGGCGATCAGCGCCACGGTCTCTTCGTCGTTCATCGCCATGCGGAAGAACGTTTCGCGGATGTCCTTCGCTGCACCGATCGGATCCGGATTGCCGTTCGGGCCTTCCGGATTGACGTAGATCAGGCCCATCTGCACCGCGCCGAGCGGTTCGGCCAGCTGGCGTTCGCCGCTGTAGCGTTCGTCGCCCAGCCACGTGCCCTCGGGACCCCAATAGAGCTCTTCGGGCTCCCACACATCGGCGCGGCCGCCGGCAAAGCCGAACGTCTTGAAGCCCATCGATTCGAGGGCAACGTTGCCGGTGAGAACCATCAGGTCGGCCCAGGAAATCTTGCGGCCATACTTCTGCTTGATAGGCCACAGCAGGCGGCGCGCCTTGTCGAGGTTGGCGTTGTCAGGCCAACTGTTGAGCGGCGCGAAGCGCTGCTGACCGGCGCCGGCGCCGCCGCGACCGTCGGTGATGCGGTACGTACCGGCGCTATGCCACGCCATGCGGATGAACAGTCCGCCATAGTGACCGAAGTCGGCGGGCCACCACGCCTGCGAGTCCTTCATCAAGGCATGCAGGTCCTTGACCACGGCGTCGAGGTCGAGGCTTTCGAATTCCTTGGCATAGTCGAACGCTTCGCCCATCGGATCGGCGGCGGGCGCGTTGGTGTGGAGCACGCCGATATCGAGGTGCTCTGGCCACCAGTCGCGGTTTCTGTGTCCGCGGGTGCCGCCGGTGAACGGGCACTTGCCCGCGCTGTCGTCAGTCTTTGCGTCCATGTTTCTCTCCAATGTGTTCTGTAATTTTCTTGTTCGGGTGGTTCGGTATGGGAGCGAAATCCGGTTCGCGTCCGAGACGTCAGCGTTTCCAAAAAGCTCTGTGTTTCCAGGGGGCTGACGAATTGCGAGGCAAAACCGGGTGTCCCTTTTGCCGAATTCGCGGTGACCCCAGTTTGGAAGAAATCTAACATCAGGTCCAGTCGAATTGTCTTGCGCTCCCGATCAGTTTATCTGATCGGGATGATTACGCTCCGACACCTTCGTTATCTATCGGCGCTCGCCAAGCACGGCCATTTCGGCCGCGCGGCCGAGGCCTGCGCCGTGACCCAGCCCGCATTGTCGATGCAGATTCGCGATCTCGAACACACGCTCGGCGTCGCGGTGGTGGAGCGGCGGCCGGGCGACGTGATGCTGACCGATGTCGGGCGCGAGATCGCGCGGCGCGGCGAGGATGTGCTGGCGGCGTCGCGCGATCTGGTCGATTTCGCCCGCCATCGCAGCGGCCTGCTGACGGGGCGGCTGATGCTGGGGGTGATTCCCTCGCTGGCGCCCTATCTGCTGCCGCGGATTCTCCCCGCCCTGCAAACCCGGTTTCCGGAGTTGCGGCTGGATCTGCGGGAAACCCAGACCAGGCAGCTGGTCGAGGAGATCAAGAGCGGCGCGCTCGACGCCGCGATGCTGGCACTGCCGCTCGGCGAGCCTGACATCGACACCATCGCCTTGTTCGAGGACCTGTTTCTGCTCGCGGTGCCGTCCAGCGATCCGCGCCGCGAGACGGCGCGGATTGCCGTCGGCGATATCGATCAAAGTCGCCTGATTCTGCTCGAAGACGGACACTGCCTGCGCGACCAGGCGCTGGCGTTCTGCGCCACCGCCGCGCACAGCCGTACCGCGAGCGCCGGTGGCACGGCGTTCGGCGCCAGCAGCCTGACCACTGTGATCCAGATGGTCGCCAACGGCTATGGCGTGACGCTGATTCCGCAGATCGCCGCCGACGTCGAGCGGCGCGATGACCGGGTGAAATTCCTGCCCCTGGAGAATCCGCAGCCCGGCCGCAGCATCGGGCTTGCGTTCCGCCGCACCTCGCCGCGCAAGGCGGATTTTGCCGCGCTGGGGGAGGTGGTGAAAGAGATGATGGGTGTGTCGCCGGTGAACACGGCAAACAGGAAGCGGGGGTGAAGGCTTGTTGCCAGCACCGCGATGATCCTCGCGATCCCGAGTGGCGCCTTCTTCTCCCTCTCCCGCTAGCGGGGGAGGGCGGGGTGGGAGGCTCGCGGCATACGCAAATGTTGAGGGGACACGGCGGATGAGCGGGCCCCCTCCCTAACCCTCCCCCGCAAGCGGGAGAGGGAACAGACCGTCTCTCGCCGCACGACATGAGTTCGAACGCTGCCAAGATTCACGGAAACAAAAAGGGCGGCTCAAAAGCCGCCCTTTCGCTATTCGCTATTCGCCACTCGCCGAATCACTCGCCGGCGGCTTCGCGCGGGGCTTCGGTCTTCTGCTTGGCCTCGAGGTCCTCGCCGGTCACCTGATCGACCGCCTTCATCGACAAACGCGTCTTGCCGCGGTCGTCGAAGCCGAGCAGCTTGACCTTGACCTTGTCGCCTTCCTTGACGACGTCGGAGGTCTTCTGCACGCGAGCCGACGCGAGCTGGCTGATATGGACGAGGCCGTCCTTGGCTCCGAAGAAATTCACGAACGCGCCGAACTCCATCACCTTGACCACGGTGCCGTCATAGATCTGGCCGAGCTCCGGATCGGAGGCGATCGACTTGATCCACTTGATCGCCGCCTTGATCGATTCGCCGTCGGCGGAGGCGACCTTTACGGTGCCGTCGTCGTCGATGTTGACCTTGGCGCCGGTCTTCTCGACGATTTCGCGGATCACCTTGCCGCCGGTGCCGATCACTTCACGGATCTTGTCGGTCGCGATCTTGAAGGTCTCGATGCGCGGCGCGTATTCGCCGAGTTCGGCGCGTGCCGCGGTCAGGGCCTTCGACATTTCGCCGAGGATGTGGATGCGCCCTTCCTTGGCCTGGCCAAGCGCGACCTTCATTATCTCCTCGGTGATGCCGGCGATCTTGATGTCCATCTGCAGCGAGGTGATGCCGTGATCGGTGCCGGCGACCTTGAAGTCCATGTCGCCGAGATGATCCTCGTCGCCGAGAATGTCCGACAGTACCGCGAAGCGCGAACCTTCCAGGATCAGGCCCATGGCGATGCCCGCCGTCGGCCGCTTCAGGGGAACGCCCGCATCCATCAGCGCCAGCGAGGCGCCGCAGACCGACGCCATCGACGACGATCCGTTTGATTCGGTGATCTCGGAGACTACGCGCACCGTGTAGGGGAATTCGTGATGCGGCGGCAGCACCGGGTGGATCGCGCGCCAGGCCAGTTTGCCGTGGCCGATCTCACGCCGCTTGGTGCCGCCCATGCGTCCGGTTTCACCGACCGAGTAGGGAGGGAAGTTGTAGTGCAGCAGGAACTGCTCCTTGTAGGTGCCCGACAAGGAGTCGATGTACTGCTCATCCTCGCCGGTACCGAGCGTGGTCACCACCATCGCCTGGGTTTCGCCGCGGGTGAACAGCGCCGAGCCGTGGGCGCGGGGCAACACGCCGACCTCGGCGATGATGTTGCGGACGGTCTTCGAATCGCGGCCGTCGATGCGCTTGCCGGTATCGAGAATGTTCCAGCGAACGATCTTGGCTTCGAGCTCCTTGAACACGCCGGCAATGCGCAGCTTGTCGTATTTCGGCTCCTGGCCTTCCGGGAAGTAGTGCGCCATCACCTTTTCCTTGGCCTTGCCGACCGCGGCGTAGCGGTCCTGCTTGACTGGAATGGCGTAAGCCGCGCGCAGATCGGCTTCGATCAGCCCGAGGATTTCCTTCTCGAGCACGCTCTCGTCGACGATCTTGACGTCGCGCGGCTCCTTGGCGGCCTTCTCGGCCAGCTCGATGATCGCGTTGACCACCGGCTGGAAATGCCGGTGACCGAACATCACGGCGCCGAGCATGATGTCTTCGTTGAGTTCCTTGGCTTCCGATTCCACCATCAGCACGGCGTCGGCGGTGCCGGCGACGACCAGGTCGAGCTGGGTTTCGACCATTTCGTCGAGCGTCGGGTTGAGCACATATTCGTCGTTGATGAAGCCGACGCGGGCGGCACCGATCGGGCCCTTGAAGGGCGCGCCGGAAATCGTCAGCGCCGCGGACGCGGCCACCAGTGCCAGAATGTCGGGATCGTTCTCCATGTCGTGCGACAGCACGGTAACGATCACCTGGGTCTCGTTGCGCCAGCCGTCGACGAACAAGGGGCGGATCGGGCGATCGATCAGACGGGAGACCAGCGTCTCCTTCTCGGTGGGCCGGCCTTCGCGCTTGAAGTAGCCGCCGGGAATGCGGCCCGCGGCGTAGGTCTTTTCGATGTAGTCGACGGTCAGCGGCAGGAAGTCGACGCCTTCGCGCGGCGTCTTGGCGGCGACGACGGTGGCGAGCACGACGGTCTCGCCGTAGGTGGCGAGCACGGCGCCGTCGGCCTGACGGGCGATCTTTCCGGTTTCAAGCCTGAGGGGACGGCCACCCCAGTCGATCTCGACTGAATGAATATTGAACATTACGGTTTTCTTTCATGGGTTCACGAAAGCAGGGGCGCCGAAAACACAAAAACCATGCGCAAGATTGCGGGACGCTGATCGCGAGATTGTCGCGGATGCAGCGTCCGGCGATCCTGCCATGGTCTTTATGTTTCGAATGGCGTCCATCCTTCCGATGGTACGGGCATCTTACCCGTTAAGCCCAGTCGCCGGATTGCTGCTGGACACGCCGCGCGGACGTTTTCAAAGTCCACGCGTAAAAACACGCGCGAGATGCGCGTGTGAGCTCGTACTCAACGACGAATGTTATGCTTTTCGAGCAGCGCCTTGTAACGCGCCTCGTCCTTCCTCTTGATGTAATCGAGAAGGGAACGGCGTGTGGCGACCATTTTCAAAAGCCCGCGACGCGAATGATTGTCCTTCACGTGGGATTTGAAATGCCCGGTGAGGTTGTTGATGCGTTCCGACAGGATCGCGACCTGAACCTCGGGCGAGCCGGTGTCGCCGGCCTTGTTGGCATTCGTCTTGATGACTTCCGCTTTACGTTCGGCGGTAATCGACATCGTCAAACACTTTCGTTGCGAGCCGGAACTGGCAGTCAGTCCGGTCAGGTTGAACACGCGCTTGGGGATGAGTTCGCCATTGCCAATTTCGGCGAGGGCCAGAAGCCGGCCTGCCACCGTGACATAGACTGTGCCGCTACAATTGGGCGCATCCCGTCCGCGCAACAAAACGGCCTGGCCCCGATGGAGCCTTGCCGCATCAGCCCGTGTGACGGCCAGTGCCGGGATGTCGTCCAGCGCGGTCTCAACGGGCAAAAGCGCGTCGGCGAGGCTGCCCTCGCCAGACGCGGCTCTATCGCACAAAGCCTCCAACTGTTCCAGCGGAATCATGTCCGATTCGCCGAATGGGCCGACCAGGGTCCGCCGCAGCGCGCAGATATGGCCGTAGCAGCCGAGAATCCGGCCGATATCGCGGGCCAGCGCCCGCACATAGGTTCCCTTGCCGCACTCGGCCTCGAACACCGAATGGCTGTCTATCTGGTTGTTCTACAAGGGTTAAATGGTGAATCTCGACCGGCCTTGGCTTCAGGTCGACGGTCTCGCCGTCGCGCGCCAGATCATAGGCGCGCTCGCCCTGGACCTTGATGGCGGAGTACTGCGGCGGGGTCTGCTCGATCATGCCGGTAAACTGCGGCAGCAGGTCCCGGATCGCATCGGCCGACGGCCTGAGTTCGCTGGTCTTGACGACCCGGCCCTCGGTATCGTCGGTATCGCGTTCCTCGCCCCAGCACACCGTGAAGCGATAGCGCTTGCGGCCGTCCATCACGAAGGGGACGGTTTTGGTGGCCTCGCCGAGCGCGATCGGCAAGCCGCCGGAGGCGAGCGGATCGAGCGTGCCGGCATGGCCGGCGCGCTTGGCCTGGAACAGCCGCTTCACCACCGCGACCGCGTGCGTCGAGGTCATGCCGATCGGCTTGTCGAGCACGACCCAGCCGTGGACGTCGCGCTTGTCGCGGCGCGGCTGGTTGTTCGGGCGCGGTTGCTTGCCGCCGCGCTGACCCTGATCGCGAGGGTCATTGTTCGGGCGGTCGCCACGTGCTGGTGAAAAATTATTTTTTTCAGCGCCGTCCGAATCACCGATTCGCGGCTCGATCAGGCTGTTTGCGGTGGTCACGGTCATCAGTTCACTCTTCCGAATCCTGCGAATCCGGCGCGAGGTCTCTTTGCACCGCAGGTGTTCGCAATAATTTCTCTATTCGTTCCGCTTCGTCGAATCGTTCGTCCACCCGGAAGCGAACATCAGGCGCAAATTTTAAGTTAACGCGCCGCGCCACCTCGCCGCGCAGAAACTTCTTGTTGCGCTCCAGCGCCGCGATCACGACGTCGGTGTCGCGCCCGCCGAGCGGCATCACATAGATGGTCGCAAGCTTCAGGTCCGGCGACATCCGCACCTCGGGCACGGTGATGATATGGCCCTCGAGTTCCGGGTCATGCACGCTGCCCTGCGAAAGAATGTCCGCCACCGCATGGCGCATGATCTCGCCGACGCGCAACTGGCGCTGCGAGCCGCCGGGGCCGGAGTCCTTTTTGTGGTGGCGGGGCATTGTGGTCTCTCAACGGCGTCATGCCCGCGCCTGTCGCGGGCATCCACGTCTCTCTTGTTGAATCAGGCAAGGCGTCGGATGGCCGGAACAGGTCCGGCCATGACGCCTTATTTTCAGTTATAAAACCGGCGCGCTTGCAAGATTTGGACTTACAGCGAGCGCTGGATCGTCTCCACGCGATAACACTCGATGACGTCGCCGGCACGCATGTCGCCGTAATTCTCGAACGCCATGCCGCATTCCTGGCCGGACTGCACTTCCTTCACTTCATCCTTGAAGCGCTTCAAGGTCGACAGCTTGCCTTCGTGCACCACGACGTTGTCGCGAATCAGGCGGACATTGGCGCCGCGTTCCACGGTGCCGTCGGTGACGCGGCAGCCCGCGACCTTGCCGACCTTGGAAATGTTGAACACTTCCAGGATCAGGGCATTGCCCAGCATGGTCTCGCGCAGCGTCGGCGCCAGCAGGCCGCGACATCGCCTTCTTCACGTCATCCACGAGGTCGTAGATGATGTTGTAGTAGCGGATTTCGATGCCGTTGCGCTTGGCGGCGGCGGCGGCTTCCTTGTGGGCGCGGACGTTGAAGCCGATGATGGCGGCGTTGAAACCTTCCGCCAGCGTCACGTCGGATTCCGAGATGCCGCCGACGCCCGCATGCAGGATGCGCGCGGTGACTTCGTCGGTGCCGAGTTTTTCGAGCGACCCGAGGATCGCTTCCAGCGAGCCCTGCACGTCGGCCTTGATGATTAGCGGGAAATCCTTGCGGCCCGACGTCTTGAGCTGCGACATCATCTGCTCGAGCGAACCGCGCATGCCGGAAATGCTGGCGGCGGCGTTTTCGCGCTTCTGATGGGCGCGATAGCTGGTCACTTCGCGGGCGCGGGCTTCGTTCTCGACCACGGCGAGACGGTCGCCGGCTTCCGGCGGCCCGTTGAAGCCGAGCACTTCCACCGGAACCGACGGTCCGGCCTCGTCGATGGTGACGCCCTGATCGTTGATCAGCGCGCGAACGCGGCCCATCTCGGCGCCGGCGACGATGATGTCGCCGACCCTCAGCGTGCCGCGTTGAACCAGCACGGTCGCGACCGGACCGCGGCCGCGATCGAGCTTGGCTTCGATCACGGTACCTTCGGCGGGACGCGAGACGTTGGTCTTGAGGTCGAGCAGTTCGGCCTGCAGCGCGATCATTTCCAGCAGCTTGTCGAGATTGGTCTTGTTCTTGGCGGAGACCTCGACGTCGACCACGTCGCCGCCCATCGATTCGACCTGAACCTCGTGCTGCAGCAGTTCGGTGCGCACGCGCTCCGGCCTGGCGTCGGGCTTGTCGATCTTGTTGATGGCGACGATCATCGGAACCTTCGCCGCCTTGGCGTGATTGATCGCCTCGACGGTCTGCGGCATGACGCCGTCGTCGGCCGCGACCACCAGAACCACGATGTCGGTCACCTTGGCGCCGCGGGCGCGCATCGCGGTAAACGCGGCGTGGCCGGGGGTGTCGATGAAGGTGATCTTCTTGCCGCTTTCCGGCGAGGTCACCTGATAGGCGCCGATGTGCTGGGTGATGCCGCCGGCCTCGCCGGACACCACGTTGGCATGGCGAAGCGCATCGAGCAGCGAGGTCTTGCCGTGGTCGACGTGGCCCATCACGGTCACCACGGGCGAACGCGGCTCGGTATCGGTGGAATTGTCGACGATGTCGAACAGGCCTTCCTCGACGTCGGACGCGGCCACGCGCTTGACGGTGTGACCGAGTTCCTCGGCGATCAGCTGCGCGGTGTCGGCATCGATCACGTCGGTGATCTTGTGCATCGCGCCCTGCTTCATCAAAAGCCGGATCACGTCGACCGCGCGCTCGGACATGCGGTTGGCGAGTTCCTGGATATTGATGGCTTCCGGGATGATCACCTCGCGAACCAGCTTTTCCTTCGGCTCGTTCGACGCATGTCCCTTGAGGCGCTGGGTGCGGCGGCGGAACGAGGCGATCGAGCGTTCGCGCACGTCATCGGCATTGAGCGCGGTGACCAGCGTCAGGCGTCCGCGCTGCTTCTGCGGCGCCGGCTTGGCGGTGGTCTTCGGGGGCGCCGACCGGGCGGGCGACGCCGCCGGGGCCGCGACGGACCTGCCGCGGACCTTCATCCTCGTCGGTGGTATCGGCGGCGACTCCGGGCGCGCGCGCGGCAGGTGCCGCGGCGCGCGCTGTTGCCGCGGCAGCCTTGGCTTCGGCTTCGCCAAAACGCTTCTTGGCTTCGAGTTCGGCCTTGCGTTTGGCTTCCTCGTCCTGGCGATGACGTTCTTCCTCGGCCTTGCGGCGGGCCTCGGCGGCTTCGCGCTCGGCCTGCTCGATGCCTTCCTTGCTGTTGCGGCGTTTGGCTTCTTCTTCCGCCAGACGCCGTTCCTCGATGTCGCGGACTTTCGCGTCGGCGAGCGCGCTGGCGCGGGCGGAACGCTCATCCTCGGTCAGCGTGCGCAATACCACGCCCGAATTGCTGCGCGGCGGAGCCGCGGGACGGGCGAGCGGGGCCTTGGCCGGCGCCGCCTTGGCAACAGTCGGCTCCGGCGCATGGCTTTCGGTTGCAGGCGCGTCGCCGCCGACGCGGCGTTTGCCGCGCTTTTCGACCACCACCTGCTTGGTCCGGCCATGGCTGAAGCTCTGGCGCACGGTGCCCGTCTCGACGCGCGGCTTGAGCGTCAAGGTCTTGGTCGGGACACTGAGTGTCTTGTCGCCAGGAGTTTTCGTATCGACCATTCAGCAGTCCTAATCTTGTTGCGTCGTGCGTGTCCGCACAGTCTGTATCGGCGAATTCTTGGCCGCATTGCCGGCTGTCTTGTCGTCGTCCGCCATCCGGTATTGGACCAGGATCTGGCTGCGCGACAGAAACGTCTTGCTCGCCGGGCCCGCGAGCAGCGCAGCATGTATCACATTTGACCGGCCCAGTGCCAAATCCAATTGTTCCGAAGTCAGTGCCGAGACCACCGGAAATGGCTTCGAATTCATCGTTAATCCCGGACTTTTGCCGCACCACGGCGTCCAATTTCCGGATTCCGTCCGCCGCGCCGTCCGAGGCGTGGATCAGGGCCCGAACCTGGACCTGGGCCTGCCGCTGCGCGAGGGCATCCTCGACCTTGCCGAAGCCGGACACCACCTGGCCAGCCTTGGCGGCCATCGCGAGCGCCTCGATCGCGCCGCGCACCAGCAGGCTTTCCGTATCGGCGGCCAGGGTCGGCGCGACGCGGACGTCGCGCTTGAAGCCCTTACCAAATTGGTTACGCCGGACGGCTTCTGCAACCGCCCGACGCGAGGCTGAAACCCACAGCCCGCGGCCCGGAAGCTTGCGCTTCAGATCCGGGATCACCTCGCCCGAGGGCGCCACCACAAAACGGATCAGTTCGTCGATCGGCCGCACCTCACGCGTGACCGCGCACATCCGCATCGTCGCGGACCTGTCGGTCCGCGGTCCGTTGTCGAGATCGGGGTCAGCGAAAGCAAGCATGCCTGGGACATGGCTCCTTAAACCGGCTGGTTTTCGGGGGCCGCGGCCTCCTCGGTCTTTTTGACCAGATCGGCTTCGGTGATCCAGCCGGCGATGACACGCGCCTGCATGATCATATTTTCCGCATCGTCGCGCGAGGTTTCATTGGGATCGAGAATGCCGGGATGCTTGGTCGGCTCGCCGCCTTCCTTGCGCTCGGTCCAGCCGACCAGATCGTCGGTGGCGCAACCGGCCAGATCCTCGACCGTCTTGATATCGTTCTCGCCGAATTTCACCAGCATTTTCGAGGTTACGCCGGGCACCGTCTTCAAAGCGTCATCCACACCGAGTTCCTTACGTTTGTTTTCGAGCTCGCCTTCGAGCTGTTCCAGATATTCGCGCGCCCGGCTCTGCAATTCGTTCGCGGTTTCTTCGTCGAAACCTTCGATACCGGCCAGTTCCTTGACGTCGACCATCGCCAGTTCCTCCACCGAGGTGAAGCCCTCCGACGCCAGCAATTGGCCGACGACTTCGTCGACATTGAGTGCTTCCATGAACACCCGGGTGGAGTTTTCGAAGTCGGCCTGACGCCGCTCGGATTCTTCCTGACTCGGTGAGAATGTCGATGTCCCAGCCGGTCAGTTGCGAGGCGAGGCGCACGTTCTGCCCGCGCCGGCCGATCGCCAGCGACAGCTGGTTATTGGTGTCGGGAACCACGACCTCGATCCGCTCGCGGTCCTCGTCGATTACGACCTTGGCGACTTCGGCGGGCGCCAGCGCGTTGACGACGAAGGTCGCGATGTCGGGCGACCACGGAATGATGTCGATCTTTTCGCCCTGCAATTCATTGACCACGGCCTGCACACGCGAGCCGCGCATGCCGACGCAGGCGCCGACCGGATCGACCGAGGAATCCCGCGAAATCACCCCGATTTTGGCGCGCGATCCGGGATCGCGGGCCACCGCCTTGATCTCGACGATACCGTCATAGATCTCCGGCACTTCCTGCGCGAACAGTTTCGCCATGAATTGCGGATGGGTGCGGGACAGGAAAATCTGCGGGCCCCTGGTTTCGCGCCGCACGTCGAAGATATAGGCGCGGACGCGGTCGCCGTTGCGGAACACCTCGCGCGGCAGCATCTCGTCGCGGCGCACGATGGCTTCGCCGCGGCCCAGATCGACAATGACGCTGCCATATTCGACGCGCTTGACGATGCCGTTGACGATATCGCCGATGCGGTCCTTGAATTCCTGGTACTGCCGGTCGCGCTCGGCCTCGCGCACCTTCTGCACGATCACCTGCTTGGCGGATTGCGCGGCGATGCGGCCATATTCCAGCGGCGGCAGGGTGTCGGCGATGGTATCGCCGACCTGTGCGCCCGGATTGGCGCGTTGCGCATCTACCAACGAAATCTGGTTCGAGGAATTCTCGACCTGCTCGACCACCAGCATGTGGCGCGACAGCCGCAATTCGCCCTTCTTGGCATCGATTTCGGCGTGGACGTCGGTCTCGCTGCCGTAACGGGCCCGCGCCGCCTTGGCGATGGCGTCTTCCATCGCCGCGATCACGATGCCGCGGTCGATCGATTTTTCGCGCGCGACAGCGTCTGCGATCTGCAGCAGTTCGAGTTTATTGGCGCTGACAGCTGCCATGGCTCAGTCTCCTTCAGTGGGATCGATTTCGCCTCTCCGCAGTCTTTCTGCGGCCAGGCGGTGTTCCTTGGTGTTTTTCGGGGCGTTCGTTTGCTTAAGCTTCAATTTCGGCTTCGGTTTGTTGCTTTTCGAAGGATCGCTTTTCCTGGCGTGCGGCGGTGGCGGCGGCTCAAGGCCGAGATTCTGGCGCAGCTCGCGCTCCGCGGCCTTGCCGCGCCGCATCGATTCCGCGATCAGCTCGTCGGTCAGAACCAGCCTCGCGTCCGCGATATCTTCCATGACCAGCATGACATCGGCATCTTCGCCCGCGCGTATGTCATCGCGATGTAACTGCACGGCATCGCCCTCGACGCCTCCCAGCGTGCCGCGGAACCGCTTGCGGCCCTGATGCGCGACCGCCATTTCGATTTTCACGAGATGGCCGGCATAGCGTTCGAAATCGGAGCGGCGCACCAGCGGCCGGTCGATTCCCGGCGAAGAAATCTCCAGCCGATAGGCGCGGTCGATCGGATCGGCGACGTCGAGCACCGGCGACAACGCCTTGGAGATCGCCTCGCAATCCTCGATCTGCATCGATCCATCGGGCCGCTCCGCCATGATCTGGACGGTGCAGCCGGATTCACCGGAAATCTTGATCCGCACCAGCCGGTAGCCCATTCCCTGCAATACCGGACCCGCGACCGCCGACACCCGCGCCGCCATGCCGGGCTCGACCACCAGGCGCGGCTCGGCAAGCAGGTCGGTATCTACGGAACCAGCAGTTGGATCGGTCATGTCCAGCGTCAAAGTGCGGTCTAACTTCAGTTGGGTTGGGGCCGGGCCTTAAAGCGGTCCGGCTGTGCTGCCCGGGCCTCGTCCGGCGCCGTTACCCGCGTCGGGCTGGTTCGGGTAATAAAAAAGAGCGGGTCCCGGGGGGCCCACTCTCAATACGCGATCGTATGAGAACCATAAGTTGGGGCTGATATAACGGTTTTCCCCTCATCCGGCAAGGCCCGAGAGGCCCAGAGGCCGCGATTTTGCGCACCCGCAGACACCGTTCCGAACCTAACCCTTCCTTCACCAAGCCAACCTAAATTGCCCCGAAACTTGCCGATGCGTCGGGTTTGAGTGCGTTTAATGACAGTCGCCACCTCGCTGATTCCCGGGCTTGATGAAATCGTCAGAAACGGCGATCCCAACCGCCGCGCCGAGGCCGCGCGCAGGATCAGCGAACTGTTCCTGCATGGTGCCGCGAATTTCCGGCCCGAGCACGTCGATCTGTTTGACGGCATTCTGATTGATCTGGTTCCCCACACCGAAATTGCCGCGCGTGCCGACCTCGCCGAGCGGCTGTCCATGCTCGCAAAGGCCCCGCGCGGGCTGGTCGGGCAGCTCGCGCGCGAGGACGAGATATCGATCGCAGGTCCGTTGCTGCGCCGATCGCCCGTCATCGATCAGGTCGCCCTGATCGAAATTGCGCGCTTCAAGGGCCAGGGTCATCTGCTGGCGATGTCGGAGCGGCCGAAGCTTTCTCCCGATCTCACCGACGTCATCGTGCGCCGCGGCGACCGCGAGGTGGTCAGGCGCGCCGCCGGCAATGCGGGGGCGGAGTTTTCGCATACCGGATATTCGGTGCTGATCAGGCGCGCCAGCCAGGACGGCGTGCTGACGCTCGCGGTCGGTCAGCGCGATGATCTGTCGGGTCCGCAACTGAAGGATCTTCTGGCAGGATCGGTCGACATCGTCCGCCGCCGCCTGTTCGAAGTGGTCAAGCCCGGCAGGCAGGCCGACATCAAGCAGGCGATGAGCGAAATTTCCGGCGAACCCGAGCGGGTCGAGAGCCGCCGCGACTTCGCGCCGGCGCAGCGCACGATCCTTGCGCTTCACAACGCCGGCGAACTGAATGAAGCCGCACTGCTCGGTTTCGCCAAGGCCCTACAAATACGAGGAATCGGTTGCCGCGCTGGCCGCGATGTCGGGGGTGAAAATCGCAACCCTCGACCACCTGATTTCGGGCGACCGCCACGATCCGATCCTGATCGTCGGCAAGGCGGTCGGCCTCGAATGGGCAACCGTGCGCGCCCTGATCCTGCTTCGGCTAGGCCCCAACCGGGTGCCGGCACCGGCCGACATCGAAACCGCGCGCGTGAATTTCGCGCGCCTGATGCCGTCGACCGCCGAGCGGGTGGTGAGTTTCTGGCAGACCCGCCAATCGGCCTGACGACCGCGAGTTTCGCGGTTTTATCCGATCCGCCGAAACCGCAGATACGCTGCCTGGCGGCCTTCGCGCTCGGCCTTAACGCCATATCGCGTCATCGTGTAATCGGCCCATGGCAGGCGCCAGTCGGAGGCCCGCTCCGCGGCCCAGATGAAATCGGCCGAGCGCGCAAGATGCTCGAGCGTCCATGCGCAGTAATCGTCGATGTCGCTGACAAAGCGAAATTCGCCGTCCGGTTTCAACACGCGCGCCATCGCCGCGACGGTGGCGTCCTGCACGAAGCGTCGCTTCCAATGCCGCCGCTTCGGCCACGGGTCGGGATGGATCAGGTCGATGCGAACAAGCGAATGCGATGGCGCCCATGCCAGCAATTCGGCGGCGTCGCCGGCGAACAGCCTGATATTGCCGATGTTGTGGCCTTCGATCTGCGTCAGGATCTTCGCCATGCCGTTGACATAGGGCTCGCAGCCGATGAAGCCGATATTCGGAAAAGCGCGTGCCTCCGCGATCAGATGCTCGCCGCCGCCGAATCCGATTTCGAGTCTGATCTGATCGGCCGGCGGGTCGAAGAGGTCGGCGAGATCGGTCGGGCAGGGCGTGCCGATGTCGAGCGCAAGCCGGGGCAGCAAATGTTCGATCAGGTCGGCCTGGTGCGAGCGAAGCTTGTGGCCCTTGCGCCGTCCGAAGAACGACCCGTGCGGGTGAGCGGCAGCGTCATCGTCGGACGATGCAGCGCGATTTCCGGGATCGCTGCTCGCGACGCTCATCGCAGTGTCTGATACAGCCGATGCAACAGCCGCGCCCTCGGCTCGATCGACGAGATATACATCTGCTCGTAATGGGTATGCGCGCCCTTGCCATCGACGCCGAGGCCGTCGAGGGTAGCGGCATGCGGCGCGGTGAAATTGCCGTCGGAGCCGCCGCCGGTGGACGTATCCATAAGGTCGAAGCCGATTTCGGCGGCGAGCGTCTTGGCATGTTCGTAAAGCGCTGCGCCGGCATTGCCCTTCTCGTAAGGCGGCCGGTTCAATTCGCCTGTCACTTTGACGCTGACGCCTTCGGTGCGCGATTTCAGGTTCAGGATTTTGGGCACCAGATCGTCGGCATCCGCGATCGAGGGAACGCGCATGTCGACCTCGGCATAGGCCTCCTCGGCAATGACGTTGGGCTTGGTGCCGCCCCTGACGACGCCGACATTAACGGTCACGCCGCGCTTGATATCGTTCATGGCTTCCAGCGTTTGAATGATATTGGCGAGTTCGCGTATCGCGCTGCGGCCGTCCTCGGGCCGGGTGCCGGCATGCGCCGGGACGCCCTTGACGAAAATCTCGAAGCGCGCGACGCCCTTGCGCCCGGTGACGATTTTTCCGCCGTCGCGGGCAGGTTCGGTCACCAGCACGTATTTTGCTCTTCGCCCCTCGGCCTCGATCAGCCCACGCGACGTCGGGCTGCCGATCTCTTCATCGGAGACGTAGAGTTGCGTCACGCCAAGCGGCGACCGCTCGGCTGTCGGCGCAAAGCTGCGCGAAACGCATGGTAAGCCAGATAGGCTCCGCCCTTCATGTCATAGATGCCCGGGCCGAAGGCGCTGTCGCCCTCGATTCTAAACGGCAGACGCTCGATGAATCCGATCGGATGCACGGTATCGAGATGGCTCAGAACCAGGATGCCCGGGTTATCCTGGCCCCATGCCGAACGCGCGACGAGATGATCGCCGCAACCGGAATGTCCGGCGATGCGCTCGATGGCAACAGGCAAATCGCGATAACCGCCGGCGACGAGTGTCGCAAGCTTGTTGATTTGGCCGGGCGCTTCCGTCGGCGTCTCGATCTCGACCCAGCGGCGGATGCCGTCGAGGATGGTTTTGGAATCGAAAGGGTTGGCTGTCGTCAGCATGTTGTGTGCCTGCGATTGTCATTCCGGGATCGCTCGCTTCGCTCGCGCCGCGGAATGACGAGGCGCATTTTAACGCTTGTCGGATGCATCGCGGGCGGCGATCTGTTCGACCAATTCCACAATGCTGCGCCGAAGCTTGGCATCGCTGATGCGCGTGAACGCACGGGTAAGCGCCAGGCCCTCGGAGGTCGCCAGGAAATCGGAAACGTACGCCGGTGAGGTTCCTTCGCTGTAGCCTTCGGCGGTCGCGATGCCGCTAGGTCCTCCCTCGAACAAAAACGATACCGGGACCTGGAGAATTTCGGAGATCTGCTGGATGCGGCTGGCGCCGACCCGGTTGGTGCCCTTCTCGTATTTCTGGACCTGCTGGAATGTGAGGCCCAATGCTTCGCCCAGCTTTTCCTGGCTCATGCCCAGCATGATGCGGCGCATGCGCACACGGCTGCCGACATATTTGTCAACAGGGTTGGGCGCTTTGGTCGACATTTCCAACACTCCTTGGGATCGCACCATGCGATGAGACAAACGGGAGTATGCCTACGCGTCAATACGTCATTGCTCGGAGGGTCGGAGAGAAATGCAGACAATTTGGAGCAATGAACTGACTGGATCTATTCTTGGTTAACAGAATGCGAATTGCGCAGTCGGTCTGTCAACTGGTGGATTTTCGTGCGTAAAGAATTTTGCCTATAACCGAAAACAAACATGAATATGCAGGCGTCAGGAGCGCCGCTTCGCAACGCGCCGCCGAAGGACGAAAAGCACGGCGGCGGCGACGATGATCGCGGTGGGAATGTCGCCGTTGCGCGCGTAAATGGTCGGCGGGATCGCAGACGGCAGGCTGGAATCCAGCACGCCTTCGACGCCGAGACCGAGCTGCGCGACCACCCGCCCCAGCGGATCGATCACGGCGGAAATGCCTGTGTTTGCTGCACGGACCAGCGGCAGTCCTTCCTCGATCGCGCGCAGACGCGCCTGCTGCAGATGCTGGTAGGGGCCGGTCGAGATTCCAAACCAGCCGTCATTGGTCAGGTTGACGATCCAGCCCGGGCGATCGTCGTTTGCCGCAACGATCCCGGGAAAGATTGCTTCATAACAAATCAGCGGTAGCGCGCGCGGCGCATTCGGTACCGCCATCGTGCGCCGCCGCATGCCCGGGATAAATCCGCCCTGAACCTTGGTGAGTTGCACGAAGCCGAGCTTCTCCATCCAGTCCTGGAACGGGAGATACTCGCCGAACGGCACCAGATGCAGCTTGTCGTAGACCGACAGCACGCTGCCGTCGTGGTCGATGACGTAGATCGAATTATAGGCGCGCGTGATCCTTGTGCCGGGCGGCACATCGGGCGCGCGCACCGAGCCGGTGATCAGGACGGTTCCCTTGGGCAACAGATCGGCGATCTGCGCCATCGCGTCGGCTTCGCGCGTCAGGAAAAACGGGAACGCCGATTCCGGCCAGATCAAAATGCTGGCGTCGCGCACGCCGGTGGATTGCGGCCCGGAGGCGCGGTCGGACAGCGTCAGATATTTCTGCATCACCTCCGCCTTGGCGGAGTAATTGAATCTGACGTCCTGCTGCAGATTGGGCTGCATGATCCGCAGCTTAACGCTCGGCAACGGTCGTGGTCGGGTGTCGGCTCAAGCGAACGCCGCCGAACACGCCCATGGCGACCAGCAGCATGAGCGCCATCGCCGGCGCGATCCATGGTTTGCGCCCACGCGAACTTCCATCGATCAGCACGGCCGGGCTGGCGAAGATAGCGACGCTGAGAAAGGTCAGGCCCCAGAGGCCGATCAGCGATGCGGTCTGTGCCAGCGCCAGCGGTTCTGTCAGCGCATAGCCGAACGCATTCCATGGAAAGCCTGTGAGCACATGACCGCGCAGCCATTCGCTCAACGTGAGGCTTGCGGCCAGCGCGACCACCCGCGAAGCGTCCCTGGTCCAGATCAGGCGCGCCAGCGCGAAGCCGAAGGCGGTGAACAGCGCCAGATAGGCCGGCAAGCCCAGCACGGCGAACGGCATCAGCCAGGCGAAGGTGGAGGCATCGACCAGGAAGGCGTAGCCGATCCAGTACAGTCCCGGCACGAAATAACCGAGCCCGAACCACCAGCCGGCCATCGCCGCCGCCGGCACGCCGCGCAGCCGTCCGGCGCCGGCGCCGTCGATCAGCCAGACCATCACCGGAAACGTCAGGAACAGCACCGGCCATGCATTGAACGGCGCCATCGCGAGCGCCGACAGCGCTCCCGCGACGAGCGCAATGACGGCGCGCTTCCATCCCCAGGCCAGGATGATCGAAAGACCGGCGCTACGGAGTTTGTCGGAAGCTTTCACTACGAACCGGCTCCATCGCCGGGCGGCGGGCTCGCATTGTCGTTGGCCTGCGCCGGGCCAGACTCCGGAGTTGCCTCGCGGCGGCGGCTTTCGCGCGGCGCCCGGGGCGCGGGACGCTCCTTGCGCGTGGCGATGCGCAGGCGCTTGACCCGTCTCGGATCGGCATCGAGCACTTCGATTTCGAAATTGCCGGGGCCGGAAATGACTTCGCCGCGTACCGGCAGGCGGCCGACATGGGTCACCAGATAGCCGCCAAGCGTCTCGACTTCTTCTCCGGCTTCGCCGGTGACGAAATCCTCGCCGATCACGGAGCGCACGTCGTCGAGACTGGCGCGTGCGTCGGCGATGAAGGAATTATCCGCCTGCCGCACGATCGCCGGCGGCTCGTCGCTGTCGTGTTCGTCGTCGATCTCGCCGACGATCTGCTCGACGATGTCCTCGATCGACACCAGCCCGTCGGTGCCGCCATATTCGTCCACCACCAGCGCCAAATGGATGCGCGAGGCCTGCATCTGCGCCAAGAGGTCGATCGCCCGCATCGACGGCGGCACGAACAGCAATTTTCGGATGATGTTGGCGTCCGCCAGCGGCAGCGCGAGATCGACCGCGCGCAGATCGAGGCCGGCGGGGAACGGCTTCTTGCGCTTGGTCTTGCCGGTGTCGGGCACGCGCGCTCTTGCGGTCATGAACGCCAGGAGATCGCGGATGTGCACGATGCCTTCGGGATCGTCGAGGGTTTCGTTGTAGACCACCAGACGCGAATGCGCGGCACTTTCGAACAGGCTCATCAATTCGCCGAGCGGAATGTCGCGCTTGACCGCGACGATATCGGCGCGATGGATCATGACGTCGGCGATGCGCCGTTCATGCAGGCCGAGGATGTTGCGCAGCATGGTGCGCTCGATCGCCGAAAATCCCACCTCGTCCGGCGTGCTTGCGTCGAGCACGACCTGCAGGTCGTCGCGGACCGATCCCGGCTTCCATCCGAACAGCGTGCGGATCGCGCGCGTCAGCCAGTTCTCGGCGGCGGGGCGCATGACTTCGCCCGGCGGCACCACGGCCGGCAGGTTGCGCGTGTTGCGCGGATTGTCGTGGGTCGGTTCGGAGTCCGTCATCTCAGTCCATCCGTTCCCGGTCCGCATACGGATCGGGAATGCCGAGTTGCGCCAGAATCTCCGCTTCGAGGGTTTCCATGGCTTCGGCGTCGTCGTCTGTTTCGTGATCGTAACCGATCAGATGCAGGAAACCATGGACCGCCAGATGGCTGAGATGATGATCGAACGGCTTTTGCTCGTCATCGGCCTCCTGGCGCGTCGTTTCATAGGCGATGGCGATGTCGCCGAGCATGCGCGGCGCATCGTCGGGGCCGCCCGCGCCGGTCGGCGGCAAGGCCGGAAACGACAGCACGTTGGTCGGCTTGTCGATGCCGCGCCAGTTGCTGTTGAGCGTGCGAATTCCGGCGTCGTCGGTCAGCATGACCGCGAGTTCGGCTTCGCCAAGGTCCGCATTGACGATCTCGGCCGCGGTCGCAATGGCGCGATCGATCACGGCTTCGGCGTCGGGCTCGGTCTGCCAGCAATCGGCGACGACGAGAACCTCGGTGATGGGAAAGGCAAAGGGCACCATCGGTCCAGAATTTCTTTTGCGCTCCGAAATCGCCTCCGGCGCGCTCCCGGCGGTCAATTTTCGCATCAAGGCTTGCGGGTTGCCGGCCGCTGCGGCAATCCTTCATAGGCGGCGACGATCCGCGCCACCAGTTCATGGCGGATCACGTCTTCGGCCGTGAATTTCACCTGGGCAATGCCCTCGACGCCATCGAGCAGCTTTGCGGCTTCCGCAAGTCCCGAAGTCTGGCCGTTCGGCAGGTCGACCTGGGAGGGATCGCCGGTGATGATCATGCGGCTGTTCTCGCCAAGCCGCGTCAAAAACATCTTCATCTGCATCGAGGTGGTGTTTTGCGCCTCGTCCAGGATGATGGCGGCGTTGGTCAGCGTGCGGCCGCGCATGAAGGCGAGCGGCGCGATCTCGATCTCGCCGGCCTGCAGCGCGCGCTCGACGATCCGCGAATCCATCAGGTCGTACAGCGCGTCATAGATCGGCCGCAGATAGGGATCGACCTTCTCGCGCAAATCGCCGGGCAGGAAGCCGAGCCGCTCGCCGGCCTCGACCGCGGGCCGCGACAGGATGATGCGATCGACTTCCTTGCGTTCGAACAATTGCGCGGCATGCGCGACCGCGAGCCAGGTCTTGCCGGTGCCGGCCGGGCCGATGCCGAACACCAGTTCGTGGCGCTTGAGCGCGCGAATATAGGAATCCTGCGCGGCGGTGCGCGCCCGCACCGGGCGTTTGCGCAGATTGATGGTCTCGAACGACGATTTGACGGTCTTGGCGTCGAATTCGAACAGCGAGCCTTGCGCGATCACGGCGCGGATCGCGCCTTCGACATCGCCCTGCACCAGTTCGTGACCCTGCGTCGCCTGCGCATACAGCGTTTCCAGCACGCGCCGCGCGGCGTCGCAGCCGTCGCGCGATCCGGCGATGGTGATGTGATTGCCGCGCGAATCGACCACCACGCCGAGCCGGCGCTCGATCAGTGCCAGGTTTTGTCCGTAGGGTCCGACCAGCGCCGAGGCCGCGCGATTATCGTCGAAGTCGATGACGACCTGGGTTTCGGGCGGGATCTGCATGTCGCGGTCAAGTTTGCGGCTGGGAGCAAGCGAAGACGAATCCGATGCGCTTTTGGGCAAGGGTTCAGGCTCCCGTGGTCATTGGAGGAAATGTCATTTGGGAAGGGGGCATTTGTGACAAAGTGGGCTGCGGGGCAGCAAGTTCGCCGAGCAGGCTGTAGCGCTCGAGGCTATCGATCCTCACCGGCAACACCCGTCCGATGATTTCAGTCGACGCCATCACATGGGCCGGCTGCAGATAGGCGGTGCGGCCGACGATCTGGCCGGGATTGCGGGCGGAGCGCTCGAACAGCACATCGACGGTGTTGCCAATCGTCGCCACGATTGAAGGCCGATTGCTGGCTGTCGATCAATTCCTGGAGCCGCACCAATCGCTCGTCCATATCAACCGCTGTCACCATCTCCCGCATGTCCGCCGCCGGCGTCCCGGGCCGCGGCGAATATTTGAACGAATAGGCACCAGCGTATCCGATTTGTGTGACCAGTGCGAGGGTGGCAGAGAAATCTTCCTCGGTCTCGCCGGGGAAACCCACGATAAAATCCGATGAAAACGCAATATCTTGCCGGGCGGCGCGAAACCGGTCGATGACGCGCCGGTAATCGTCGACGGTATGTTTGCGGTTCATGGCAGCGAGAACCCGGTTGGAACCGGATTGCACGGGAAGATGCACGAACGGCATCAGTGCCGCGAGGTCGCGATGCGCAGCGATCAGGGTCTCGTCGACGTCGCGGGGATGGCTGGTCGAATAGCGCAGGCGAACGATGCCGGGAATTTCCGCAAGGCGATGCAGCAGGGTGCCGAGCGACCACGTTCGCCCGTCCGGACCCTCGCCGTGATAGGCATTGACGTTCTGCCCGATCAAGGTGATTTCGCGCACGCCATTATCGGCGAGCCTGAGCACGTCGTCGACGATTCTGGCGACGGGGCGCGATACCTCGGTGCCGCGGGTGTACGGCACCACGCAAAATGTACAGAACTTGTCGCAGCCTTCCTGTACCGTGACGAAGGACGAAATGCCGCGCGCGCGTATCGCATCGGGCTGCGGCGGGGCTAAAAATCCGAATTTGTCCTCTACCGGGAATTCGGTCTCCAGCGCGCGGCCGTGGCTCCTGGCGCGCGCCAGCAGTTGCGGCAGATGGTGATAGCTTTGCGGACCGACGACGACATCGACCACCGGGGCACGGCGAATGATCTCGCTGCCTTCCGCCTGCGCGACGCAACCGGCCACCGCGATGCTCATATGGCGGCCATTGCGCGCGGCTTCGTCCTTGACGACGCGCAGCCGCCCCAGTTCTGAGTAGACTTTCTCGGAGGCCTTTTCGCGGATGTGGCAGGTATTGAGGATCACCAGATCCGCGTCGTCGACGCTGGCGGTCTCGACAAAGCCCTCAGCCGCCAGCGTGTCCACCATGCGTTGCGCATCGTAGACGTTCATCTGACAACCATAGGACTTGATATGCAGCTTGCGCGGCGGGTTCATGGAACCTGAATGCTATGCGGAAACGGCGCCAATGCGGCGTGGGGCTCAAATATAGGCTAAAGTGCGGAAAATCCACCATGAAGACCGTCGGAAGCCGTCATTCCGGGGCGATGCGCCAGCATCGAACCCGGAATCTCGAGATTCCGGGTTCACGCGAAGCGCGTGCCCCGGAATGACGGGTCCCGGCGGTCAACCCGGCGCCACGCAAGCTTCAATCCGCCCGATCAGACCAGGCAACTCCCGCATGTCGTTGAACGTCATGACCGCTCCGGCGGCGCGCAGCGTCCCGGCATAACCGGGCCGGCAATGGCTGCCGCCGTGAAAACCAAGCACGGTCATCCCGGCCGCCACCGCGCCGGCGATGCCGGGCACGCTGTCCTCGATCACCAGGCATCGCGAGGGAGCCGTTTGCATCTGCGCGGCTGCGAACAGAAAAAGGTCCGGCGCCGGCTTGCCGTTGCGGACCTGCGTCGCGGAGAAAATGTTCGGTGCAAATGTGTCATAGAGCCCGACACGGCCGAGACTGACGCGCATTCGTTCCTGCGAACCGCTCGATGCCACGCAGACCGGCTGGCCGATCGCATCGAGCGCGGCATCGATGTGAGGCACCGCTTCCAGCTTGGCCGCGAAAGACTGAAACAACTCGTCCCGCAATTGCACGTGGAAGTCGTCAAGCAGGCTGCGGCCCAATTCGGCTTCGATTTCCAGATTCGCCTGACGCGTCGACCGGCCGAGGAAACGATCGAACACCTGTTCGGACGAGATCGGGTAGCCGTGGCGGGTCAGAACCTCGGCGTGCGCGCGGCATGAAATCACCTCGCTGTCGACCAGCACGCCATCGCAGTCGAAAATGATGAGGTCGACACTCGCGTTCAATATTTGCACGTGCTTCAGGACTTCTCGTCGTCCAGTGGAATGCAATACAGCTCCAGCCGGTGATCGACCAGCTTGAAGCCGAGTTTGCGGGCGATTTCGGCCTGCAGCTTTTCGATCTCCTCGGAGGTGAATTCGATCACCTTGCCGTCGCGAAGATTGATCAGGTGGTCGTGGTGGCTGTCGCGCATCTGTTCGTAGCGGGCACGGCCCTCGCGGAAGTCGTGCCGCTCGATGATGCCGGCGTCCTCGAACAGCTTGACGGTCCGATACACCGTCGAGATCGAAATCTTGTCGTCGACCGCGACGCAGCGGCGATACAGTTCCTCGACGTCGGGATGATCCGCCGCCTCCGCCAGCACGCGTGCGATCACACGGCGCTGCTCGGTCATGCGCATGCCGGTGGCAGCGCAGCGCGCCTCGATACCGGTGGCCTTGAGCGCGGGGGTCGATTTCAGGGCGGTCATGGACGCTTTCTGCCACCGCGGGCGCGTCAGGACAAGTCGCGGCGCATCAAGAGCGCGTTCAATTGTTCCCCGCTCGCCTGCCAGTAATACCGTTCGCGGCGCCCGGCGATACCAAATCCGGCCCGCTGGTAGAGTTGCCGCGCCGGCTGATTGTTTTCCTCGACCTCGAGGAACACGGTACGCACGCCGCGGCCCGCCAGATGGCCAAGATGGGTCAGCAGCAGATTGCGCGACAACCCACGTCCGCGATGGCTCGCAGCAATGGCGATCGAAAGGATTTCGGCCTCGTCCGCCGCCATCCGCGACACCGCGAAGCCGATGACCTTACGCCCCATCCGGAGGCGATGAACCAGGGTGTTGCGCTCGGCCAGCATGGCCTCGAATTCGCCTTCGCCCCAGCCGCGGTGAAACGATTCGCCGTGCAACTGCGCCAAACGGGCCGCGTCACGCAGGCTCGCGGGTTCGATCGCCGCCGTGCCGCCGCTCCACAGTTCGGAGAGCCATGCCATCATGACGCGGTTGGCTGCGCGGCTTTTGGGTGCGGGTCCTTGGCGGGTTTGGCGTCGGGCGCGCGCAGATAAAACGGGCGGGCGGGCGCGGTGTTCGGGCTGACCGCGGCGCCGAGCCAGCCCACCCAGGCAATATCCGGCGCCGGCTGCGCATCGACCTTGAACGGCGGCGGCGCCTGCGCCGGCCAGCGCTCGGCAAGAATTTCGGCGGCGTTGCCGACCAGATACGGCGCGCCGAACCGCGACGCACCCAGCGCCTCCTCGATCGGCGCGACCTGCGGCCGGATCAACGAGCCGCCATTGCCGCTGACCACCTGAAAGTAGACATGGTCGTGCCGCGCATCGATGGCGGAGATCACCGGTTGCTCGCCGTTCTCGCTGACCACCGGCGCGGCATAGGTGGTCAGCGTCGTCACCCCGACTACCGGCTTATCGGCGGCCAGGGCAATGCCGCGCGCGGCGGAGAGGCCGACGCGCAGCCCGGTAAAGCTGCCGGGACCGGTGGTCACCGCGATGCGGTCGAGGGACGCGAACGCGATGCCGGATTCCTTCATGACCCGCGCGATCAGCGGCATCAGCGCTTCGGCATGGCCGCGCTTCATGGCTTGCGATTCCTGCGCGATCAGCTTGCCGGCGTCGGTATCCAGCACGCCCGCGGCACAGGCATCCAGCGCGGTGTCGATGGCGAGGATCAGCATGGGGGTGCGAATGGCGAGTGGCGAATAGCGAATAGAAAGTCAGAGCCAATCGCCACTCGCCATTCGCCACTCGCCATTCGCTTCACCGATCACACCGGCCGGACTTCTACCACGTCCGGCACGAAATGCCTGAGCAGGTTCTGGATGCCGTGCTGCAGCGTCGCGGTCGATGAGGGGCAGCCCGCGCAGGAGCCCTTCATGTTGAGATAGACGATGCCGTCCTTGAAGCCGCGGAAGGTGATGTCGCCGCCGTCATTGGCGACCGCCGGGCGCACCCGGGTTTCGATCAGGTCCTTGATGGTCGCGACCGTCTCGGCGTCGGCCTCGTTGAAGAACTCGTCCTGCTCGTCGGCGGCCTCGTCGCTGCCAACGCTGCCGTCGGCCAAGAGCGGCGCGCCGGACATGTAGTGCTCCATGATGGCGCCGAGGATCGCCGGCTTGAGATGCTGCCAGTCGCTGTCGTCCTTGGTCACGGTAACGAAATCCGAGCCGTAGAACACGCCGGTGACGCCAGGCACGTCGAACAGTCGCTCAGCCAGCGGCGAGCGCGCCGCGGCCTCGCGGTTGGCGAATTCCAGGGTGCCGCTGTCGAGCACGGCGCGGCCGGGAATGAATTTCAGGGTGGCGGGATTGGGGGTGGCTTCGGTCTGTATGAACATCGGTTCTCTCCGGCGTCGCCGGTTCAAGGCCGGCGCGTGGGTGTCCCTTAGCAGATGGCGACGGCAAACGCACGATCAAGGGGCGCAGGGCAGCAGTTCTCAAGCCGCATCAGGGACCTACGGTGACAGGGGCCTAGGAGCCCGTCCAGATAGGCGTTCGGGCAGTTGAGGTTAGCGGGCTGAGGCTGCGTTTGGGAGGGTGAACAGCTTCAGGAGGTTGTGGGTGGTGCAGATCATGGCCCATTCGGCGCGCACTTTCTCTACGCCCCGCAACAGGAACTGGCGGAAGCCGCGAGCCTGTTTGATCTGTCCGAACACCGGTTCCACCACTTGCTTTCTCAATCGGTAGGGTGTTTCGAAGCCGCCGTCGTCGATCTTCTTCCGCATCCGTTGGGTCAGCGGTCCGCCGAGTTTTCCGTTCGCTGCTGTCGGGTGCTTGGCGCGTCCGGGCGCGACATAGCCGTCAACGCCGTGTGCCTCGAGCGCTTCGAGATTGGATTCGCTGCAGTAGCCGGAGTCCGCCGAGGCCTGATCCGGCTTGCGGCCGAGATTGTTTTCGATGGCCTCGATCAGGGGCACCAACTGGCCCTGATCGTTGCCGCACTGCGTCAGGTCGTGCGCGACAATGATCTGGGCGCCTGCGTCGACGGCGGCCTGTGCATTGTAGGCCTGAACGAAGCCATCCTTCGACTTCATGATGCGGCTTTCCGGATCGGTGAAGTTGCGTTGCGACTTGGGATCAGGTTGGTCCGATGGCGGCGCCGCCGGTTTGCCCGGCTTCTTGCGGCCTTCAGCTCGGCGCTGCTGTTCCTTTTCGGCCTCGATGCGACGCTCTTCCGCCGCCGCCAGCCTGGCGTCGGCCTCCAGCGCCGCCATCGCCTGCTGGATTTTCGCCAGCCGTTTCTGCTTGTCGCCGGCCCAATCCGGCATCTCGTCGCCGCGCTTGTCTCGGCCGAAAGTCTCGTCCTCTTCGGAATCCGCCGCCTCGGCGGCCGCCAGCATGCGAGCGACCTCGGCTTTCAATTCCGCCTCGCGTTTCTTCATGCGCTCATAACTCATCGCTTTATGTTTCGACGCGCTCGCTTGGATCTTCGTGCCATCAAGCGCGACATGGCCGAGTTTGACCAGCCCTGCCGTCTCGCACAACTTCAGAACCTGCAGGAACAGCGCGCCGAGCGCCTTCAAATGCCGCTTGCGGAAGTCGCTGATCGTGCGAAAATCCGGCGGATCGAGCGCCACAATCATCACAAAATCGTTCCGTTCGCGGCAGGCCTTCGCGATCCGCCGCGACGAATACAGTCCACTCGCATAGCCGTGCAGCAGAAGCGCCACCATCATCCGCGGGTCAAACGGCGGCTGCCCAAGACCACTTACATAGCTGCCCGTGATCTCCCGCAGATCAAGGCTCTCCCGCACCAGCTCAACGATAAACCGCGAGACATGGCCTTTCGGCACGAAGTCCTGCACATTCGGCGGCAGCAGCAGTGTCTGATCGATATTCCACGGACGAAAATACTTGCTCATAGCTCAAGCTTGAATCAAACTTGCTCAAAATTGAACAGCGACTATTCGGACAGGCTCCTAGGACAGCGCGTCGATAGCCGCGTCGCTGAGATCACCCGATACGATGGTGACGGGGATCGGGAATGAGCCGACCGCGCTCGCCATCATGGTGATGATCGGGCCGGGGCCCTCCGGCCCCGGATTGGCGGCCAGCACCAGCATCGCGATATCGACGTCCTGGTCGATGACGTCGAGGATCTGCTCGGTCGGGTCGCCCTCGCGGATCACCCGCTCGGGCGTAATCGCGGCGATGCCGTTGGCGCGGCCGGCCGCACGATCGAGCGCGGCGTTGGCTTCCTCGTGCGCCTCGGCGCGCATGATGTCGGCAACCCCGAGCCATTGCTGGTTCTGGTCCTCGGTCTCGATGATGCGCAGCATCACCACGCCGCCGCCGACCCGGATCGCCCACCGGCTGGCATAGTAGACCGCGCGGTCCCATTCCGTGGTGTCGTCAACGATGACAAGACATTTTGGCTTGTGACCCGTCTCGTAGCTTCGTCGCTGGGTGCTCATGCATGTCCCGATGCTGCGCCAGACAAGCCGCATGCTGCCACGGCGCAGCCGTCTTCGACAAGCGACGACAGCGAGAACTGTGCGCTGCGTCAATTATGTCAAAGACAAGGAAAGCTACGCTTGCGGACGAAGCCGACGATGTCCTTGGTCGCTCTCATGGTCTCGGCGGCGATGGCGCGGGCGCGGTCGGCGCCATCAATCAAGATCGAATCGACGTGGCCGGGGTCGGCGACCAGCCGTTTCATTTCGGAGGCGATCGGCGACAGTTTGGCGACGCAGAGTTCGACCAGCGCGTTCTTGAAATTGGAAAACTGCCCGCCGCCGAATTCGCCGAGCACGTCGGATTTGCTGCGGCCCGACAGCGCGGCGTAAATCCCGACCAGATTGTCGGCCTCGGGGCGCGTCTCCAGGCCCTTTTCCTCCGACGGCAACGGCTCCGGATCGGTCTTCGCCTTGCGGATCTTCTGCGCGATGGTGTCGGCATCGTCGGTGAGGTTGATCCGCGAATTATCCGACGAATCCGACTTCGACATCTTCTTGGTGCCGTCGCGCAGCGACATCACCCGCGTCGCCGGGCCGGTGATCAAGGGCTCCGGCTGCGGAAAGAACAATCCGTCGGCAAAACCGTGGCCGCGGATCGAGTCGCCGAAATCATTGTTGAATTTCTGCGCGATGTCGCGGGACAGTTCGAGGTGCTGTTTCTGGTCCTCGCCGACCGGCACATGGGTGGCGCGGTAGAGCAGAATGTCGGCCGCCATCAGCACCGGATAATCGTAGAGGCCCACCGACGCGTTCTCGCGGTCCTTGCCGGCCTTTTCCTTGAACTGCGTCATGCGGTTGAGCCAGCCGATCCGCGCCACGCAATTGAAGATCCACGCCAGCTCGGCATGTCCGGACACCTGGCTCTGGTTGAAGACGATATGTTTTTTGGGATCGATGCCGGAGGCGATGAAGGCCGCGGTCACCTCTCTGGTATTGCGCGCCAGTTCCGCCGGGCCGCCCCACACCGAGACCGGCTGCGTCAGCGCGTGCATGTCGACCACGCAATACAGACAATTGTGGGTCTCCTGCAGCTTCACGAAATTGACGATCGCGCCGAGGTAATTGCCGAGATGCAGATTACCGGTCGGCTGGACGCCAGAAAAAACCCGTTCGACGATCGCCATGTGTTTCGCTTTCCGCAGTCCTGCTACGCGCCGTCAGATGCCATGCGGGCCTCAGTCGCGCAAGTCGGAGGCGGCGGTTTGCCTGAATGCGGCTGCCGCTTCGCCCCAGCTGGCGACGCCGAGCAGGGCCAGAAGCGCGCCGTAAATGGCGATTGCCCCTGCGATCAGCCCCGCCAGCACGAGCGCCTGCGCGACGCCATGCGATTCAGCGCCCGGCGCCGGCACGAGTCTCGTCGTCAGCCACAATAGCCCGCCCATGACCAATGCGGCGGCGGCAACGCGCGGCAGCCGGCGGCGCGCCGCGGCATCGATGGAAAACCCGAAGGTCGCGGCACCGCGCCGGATCAACGAAAGCGCGCTGCTCCATGCCCCCAGCGCGATGCTGGCGGCAATGCCGCTGGCGCCAAACAATCGGCCGAGCACCAGCGCCAGAACGACCGCGACCGCAACTCCCTTCAGCGTTGCAAACAGCGGCGTCAGCGTGTCGCCGCGTGCGAAGAACGCCGGCGCCAGCGCCTTGACCAGCACTTGCGCGGGCAGGCCGACCGCAAGCACCATCAGCGCCTGCGCGGTGGCCGCGGTATCCGACGCGGTGAAGGCGCCGTGCTGGAACAGCATCCGCACCACGGGTTCGCTCAGCACGATCAATCCCAGCGTCGCCGGCAACACCAGCCCGACGGCGAGTTCGAGGCCGCGCGACTCGGCGTGGGCGACGACTGTCCGGTCATCGACGCGCAGCGCGCGCGTCAGTTCGGGCACCAGCACCGTGCCCATGGCGACGCCGACGATCCCGAGCGGCAGTTCGATCAGGCGGTTGGCGAAATACAGCCACGACACCGCCGACGGCGAGGACGAGGCGATGATCGCGCCGGCGACGACCAGGATTTGCGGCCCTGCGCTCGCGATCATGCCGGGGATCGCCTTGCCGGCAAAGCCGCGCATATCGGCGTCGAACGCGACGCGCAGCGGCGTCGCCGTACTGCCGCCGCCACGGCGCAACAGCAGAATCAACAATTGCAGCAGCCCGGCAATGCCGACGGTGGCGGCGATGATCAGCGCAGCATCATGGGCGTCCGGCCGCCAGCCGAGCAGCGCGATCATGACCGATATCAGCGCGATGTTGAACAGCAATGGCGAGAACGCCGTCAATGCGAATCTGGATTGCGCGCTCATCAGCGCCATCATCACCGTGGCGGGCCCCGCGAAGGCGAGGTAGGGCAGCATCAGCCGGGCATCGTCGACCGCCAGTTGCAGCGTCGGATGTCCGGCGAAGCCCGGCGCCAGCACGGTCACGACCAGCGGCATCACCAGGCCGATCACAACCGCCACCACGATCAGCGCCGCGCTGACGGTGCCCAGCACGCGGCCGGCAAATGCCGCGGCCGCCACGGCGCCCTCGGCCTGGCGCAGGCGCAGCCAGGCCGGCACCAGCGCCGCATTCAGCGCGCCCTCGGTCAACAATCGCCTGACCACATTGACCAGCTGGAACGCCATCAGGAATGCGTCCGCGATAGGGCCGGTGCCGAGCAGCGCCGCAATCATGGCGTCGCGCGCGAATCCGAGCAATCGCGAGGCCAGTGTTCCCGTGGATACGGTGAGAAAGGAACGGATCATCGGAATGCTGTATAACACCGTCGCTTGCTGGCGCAGGGTCGATCATGATAGGCCGCTGCACCTATTCAAGCCGACTGGAGCGGATTTTTCGCGCCATCGCAATCGCCGCACACAGGACTGACGGATGACTTCTGCGAAATATGACGTTCTCGGGATTGGCAACGCGATTTTCGACGTGCTGGTGCAGACCGACGAGCGCTTTCTTAGCCTCCACGGCATGACCAAAGGCGGCATGGCGCTGATCGACGAGGCGCGTGCCGCCTCGATCTACCGGGACATGGGCCCGGCCACGGAGATGTCCGGCGGCTCGGCGGCCAACACCATTGTCGGGGTCGCCAATTTGGGCGCGCGTGCGGCCTATGTCGGCAAGGTCAGGGACGACCAGATCGGACGTCTTTATATCCATGACATCCGCGCCGCAGGAGTCGCGTTCGAGACCAAAGCGGCGGCCGATGGTCCGGCCACCGGCTGCTCCTACATCCTGGTGACGCCGGACGGCGAGCGCACCATGAACACCTATCTCGGCGCGGCGCAGGAATTGACGCCCGGCGATATCGACGAAGTCCAGATCGCGGCATCGAGCGTCATCTATCTCGAAGGCTATCTCTGGGATCCCAAAAGCGCCAAGGAAGCCTTCGTCAAGGCATCGACGATCGCGCATCAGGCCGGCCGCCAGGTCGCGCTGACGCTGTCGGATTCGTTCTGCGTCGATCGCTATCGCGGCGAATTTCTCGACCTGATGAAGAACGGCACGGTCGATCTGGTGTTCGCCAACGAAGCCGAATTGCATTCGCTGTACCAGACGTCGGATTTCGACACCGCGCTCAAGCAATTGCGCGTCGATACCAAACTCGGCGTCGTCACCCGCAGCGAGAAAGGCTGCGTGGTGGCGTCGAAGGACGGCGTCACCGCGGTGCCGGCATTTCCGATTCGTGAGATGGTGGACACCACAGGCGCCGGCGATCTGTTCGCCGCCGGATTCCTGTTCGGCCTGGTGCGCGGCGCCGGCCATGAAAATGCCGGCCGGCTCGGCGCGCTGGCGGCGGCCGAAGTGATCCAGCACATCGGCGCAAGGCCGCAGACGTCGCTGAAGGAATTGGCGAAGCAGAACGGGTTGCCGGTGTAGGCGCGTTCCTCACCTCGGGAAGAAATCAGGGCTTGGCACACCGCCCGCCACAACAAGACTGTCGTCGCCCGGCTTGACCGGGCGATCCAGTACGCCGTGCCACCTCGGTTGAACACAGACGTCTCTGGAATACTGGGTCGCCCGGTCAAGCCGGGCGATGACAGCGTTGTTTGTTTCATTTCGGGTGAGGGGGAGCCGCCGCCGAGTCCGGTCGCCGAAACATGGCTCCGTCAACCGTCATGCCTGGGCTTGACCCGGGCATCCACGAGCTTTCTAAAATGCGCCCCCTGAAGACGTGGATGGCCGGGACAAGCCCGGCCATGACGACATTGTAATACGCCTCGTGCGCTATCCGCTTTCCTCACGCAGTCTTGGCCGTCTTCAATTACTCTTAGTCCTCATGCAATCATGAACCAATGCCGGTGATTTGCCCGACGCGTCAAATTCTCCTTTGCCGCCGCCATGGCGGATGACGCCGCACAAAAAAACGCGCGCCCGACGGGCTAGATTTGGTGTGATTTGGGCTGTCCAGTCCCATAGGAAAAAATATTCTGGTTTTCCGAATACCAAATCGCTTCTATATCCGCTGCTGTCTCGTCCCACATGAGGGGCGTATCGCGATCGTCACGGACGCGGGATGGGATGCGGTGGACGCGGCAGCGTCGGGCGCGCAGGTGTTCGCAGGGCGGGCTTTGCCTGTGAGCGAAAAAACGGCGTGCAGACGAACGATGTTGAAGCGTACGGCAAAACTGTGTGGTCCTGGCATCCGTTGCTGATGTCAAGTCGGCGGAGGTTTTATCAAGCCCGACCGGGCTTTGATGGGCCCTCAATCCGCCGATGACGGTGACAAGACGAATTCGTCGCCGGGGAGAGCGCGGCATAAGCCGTAAAACCATTGCGCAGGGAATGTCGGATTGCCTCCGCTGACCTGTATGCTCGTGTGCGTTTTCCTTGTGCATTTGCACACGAGACCGCGGGTGCAGCGCGCACCCGGCATTCCCTGCGCCCTCTGATTTTAGGGCGAGGAACGTTTGGGCAAACCTCGGGCGGATCGCGCCGCGAGAACGCGAAACTGCGCCGCCGGATGCGCCGCACTTGCGACGCATGCGCGGGTATGACGAGGCGCTAAGGCTTGATGAGATGAGGTTAGGCTGAACTGCAGCGCCGCGGAATCTTACCTCTCCCATTGGGAGAGGTCGGCGCGTAGCGCCGGGTGAGGGGCTACGGTCTCTCGATGGCGCAGCGCCCCCTCACCCGATTTGCTCTGGACGATGCTTCGCATCGCCAGGAGAAAATCGACCTCTCCCCGCTGGGGAGAGGTGAACCAGAGGACAGACCGCATGCAAAACCATCTTGTTATAGCGCAACGCGCCGGCCGGACCGGCTCACGCCGTCTTCTGCGTCTTCAATCCCAATCGCGACTCGACCGTTTCGCGCATCAGGAATTTCTGGATCTTGCCGGTGACCGTCATTGGAAATTCGTCGACGAATTCGACATAGCGCGGAATCTTGTTGTGCGCGATCTGGCCCTGACAGAAGGCGCGGATTTCGTCGGCCGTCAGGGTTTCGCCGGAGCGGGTCCTGATCCACGCGCAAAGCTCCTCGCCATAGCGGTCGTCGGCGACGCCGAAAATCTGCACGTCCTGGATCTTGGGATGGCGATAGAGGAATTCCTCGATCTCGCGCGGATAGAGGTTTTCGCCGCCGCGGATCACCATGTCCTTGATGCGGCCGACGATGTTGCAATAGCCCTCCTGGTCGATGACGGCGATATCGCCGGTGTGCATCCAGCCGCCGGCGTCGAGCACGTCAGCGGTCTTTTCGGGCTCGTCCCAATAGCCCAGCATGACGCTGTAGCCGCGGGTGCAGAGTTCGCCGCGTTCGCCGCGGGGCACGACGCGGCCCTCGAGATCGATGACCTTGACCTCGACATGCGGATGAATGCGCCCGACGGTCGATACCCGCCGCTCCAGCGGATCGTCCATGGCGCTCTGAAAACTGACCGGGCTGGTCTCGGTCATGCCGTAGGCGATCGTCACGTCGCGCATGTTCATCTGTTCGTTGACGCGCCGCATCACCTCGATCGGGCAGGGTGCGCCGGCCATGATGCCGGTTCGCAGCGACGACAGGTCGAATTTTGAAAATTCGGGATGGTCGAGTTCGGCGATGAACATCGTGGGGACGCCATAGAGCGTCGTGCATTTTTCCCGCTCGATGGTCTGCAGCGTCGTCAGCGGATCGAAGCCTTCGCCGGGATAGACCATGGTCGCGCCCGACGTGACCGAAGCCAGATTGCCCATCACCATGCCGAAGCAGTGATAGAGCGGGACCGGAATGCAGATGCGGTCGCTTTCGGTCAGGCCCATCGCGCGCCCGACGAAATAGCCGTTGTTGAGGATGTTGTGATGGGTCAGCGTGACGCCCTTGGGCGATCCGGTGGTGCCACTGGTAAACTGGATGTTGACGGGATCGTCGAACTGCAAAATCTTGCCGAGCGTCGCGAGCGCGTCGCGGTGGCGCGCGCCGCCCATGGCCGGTATCTCGTCGAAGGGAATCGTGCCCGGACAGGCCGGGCCGCCGACCTGGATCACCGCGCGCAGCTGCGGCAATCGCGCCGCCTGCAGGTCGCCCGGCAGCGCCTTCGCAAGCTCGGGCAGCAGCGTGTTCAGCATCTCCATGTAGTTGGAGGTCTTGAACGCGGTGGCCGTGACGATCGCGCGGCAGCCGACCTTGGCAAGGGCGAATTCGAGTTCGCTGAGGCGGTAGGCGGGATTGATGGTGACGAGAATGAGCCCCGCCTTCGCGGCGGCAAACTGGGTCAGCGTCCATTCCGGCCGGTTGAGCGACCAGACGCCGATCCGTGCACCGCGTTCCAGCCCGAGTGCGAGAAAGCCCGCGGCGAGGGCGTCGACCCGCTCCGCCAAGTCCTGCCATGTCCATTTGACGCCGTGGCTCGGCGAAACCAGCGCCTCGCGATCGGCCCAGCGCCGCGCCGCGGAATCGAGGCTGCGCCCGATGGTGTCGCCGAGCAGCGGTGCATCCGCGATGCCACAAACATAACTGTCCGTGTTTTCCGTCAAGGCGGCCTCTCCTGCGCCGGCGCGCGCATGCCGGCGAATCATATGCAAGGTTCCGGCAAGAGGCAATTTGCCGGCGAGATCAATTCGACCCCGCCGGCAAAAACGATAGCGCGACTACGCCGCCTTTTGCGTCGTGTCGAGCCCGGCATAGACGCCGCTCTCGAAGCCGGCAAACGCTTCCAGGCACTTGCCGTCCGCGAACGGCAGCACCTGCATCAGGATCACCCCGGTGACGTCGCGCGACGGGTCGATCCAGTAATAGGTGTTGGCAAGGCCCGCCCAGGCGAGGCTGCCGGGGCTGCGGCCTTCCGGCGTCTTGGCGGCGTTGATCAGGAAGCTGAGCCCCCATTTCTTCTCCATGCCGGGATAGAGATCGACGTCGTTGGTCGCGAACGCGACCGCCGATGTCATTTTGGTCATGTTGAGCTCACCGATGTGGTTCTTTCCCATCATGGCGACGGTCTCGGGTTTGAGCACCTGGTTGCCGTTGCCGCGGCCCTTGTTGAGGATCATCTGGGTGAATTTGATGTAGTCGCCCGCGGTGCCGTAAAGCCCGCCGCCACCCATGTGGAATTCCGGCTCCTGCTCGAGCTCGAACGGGATCGGCGCCAGCGATCCGTCTTCGCCGCGGGAGTGCATGCCGACCAGGCGCTTGCGCTGGGCTTCCCCGATCTTGAATCCGGTATCGGTCATGCCGAGCGGCGCGAACATGTGGTCGTGGAGATAGGCACCGAGCCGCTTGCCGCTGACGGCCTCGACCGCCTTGCCGACGAAATCGATATTGGTGCCGTATTCCCAGCGCGTGCCGGGGTCTGACATGATCGGGGTCTTCAGCGCGTCGTTCTTGCAGGTGGTGATGGCGGGCAGCCCCGTTTTCGCCAGATACTGCACCATGTCGCCGTTCCACATGTCGTAGGCGAAGCCGGCGGTGTGGGTCATGAGATGTCGCAGCGTGATCGGATTCTTCGCCGGCCGCAGCTTCGGCTCGCCCTTGGCATCGAAGCCTTCGAGCACTTGCGGCGCGGCGAGATCGGGCAACACCTTGCCGATCGGACCTTCAAGGGAAAGCTTGCCCTGCTCGACCAGTTGCATCGCGGCGGCTGCCGTAATCGCCTTGGTCATGGAGGCGATCCAGAACACGCTGTCCAAGGTCATCGCATCGTCCCTGGACAGGTCGCGTTTGCCGTACGCGCCCTGGTAGATCACTTCCTTGCTGTCAGCGGCCATCGCGACCACGCCAGGAATTTCTTTGGCGTCACTTTTCTGACGCAGGACTTGATCGATCTGAGCTTTGCTATGCATGGGCCTTCTCCCGTTTAATTTTCTTGAAGTCGTTGATCTTCTCCCCGGCCGCCGCCTCACGCAAGCACGAGCGGCCGGTCAGGGCATGGCGGTCGCGATCTCGTGATGATGGTCTGGCGCAGACAGAAGTGCAACACTCGCCATAATTTGCGGTGAATTGCGCGGCGTCGCCGGTGACCTCATGGCGTATCCGCGGTATCTTGATCGTGTAGAGACGATGGAACTGATTTCGTAGTAAGACATTCATATCGCAGCGCAACGGCGCCTCGGACGGGATGATTTGATGAAATTGATTGTGATTTTTGAGGTTGCCGGGGGGCGACAATGATTTCGACCTGGAGCGAATGGAAGCGATATCCGCGGGTCGGACGCGGGGAAAATATTGAAGCGCCGATCAGCCCCGGGATCTATGAAGTCCGTTATGCCGGCACCGGCGCGCTGCATTCGTTCGGTGCGGTCGATAATGTGGCCCAGGCGCTGGCGCTGCTGCCGATCGGTTCGAAATCATGGTTCGGGCGGCGCGAGCCCGCTCAAATGCCCGACCTCGAATATCGCACCTGCGCAACCTCCTCCAAGGCCGATGCCAAGGCCGCGGTGGAGCGCATGATAGGTCGGCGCGAAGCCTATATGAGCGGCGCGGCCTGAACGGCGCTTTGCGCGGCGGATATCTTTGGTTTGCCGATGTCTTGCTTGGTCTTGCGCGCGGGGGAACCTGGGCACTGCACGAATTGCCTTGAAAACGCCGGCGGCCGAGCGCTGGCGGCCGGTGCATCGGGGGCCTATTTGAGCCTATACTCCACCTCAAGGCCAACGAACGTCTCAAGAAACATCCCCTGGAAATATCGAGGAGCAACGCCATGTCCCCAACCGCTGCTGCACGCACTTCGCAATCCTCCGCGCCATCGCTGCGTGACCGTCTGAAGGATCCGTCGCTGCTGCGCGACCGCTGCTACATCGATGGTGCCTGGGTCGGCACGCCGGCGAATCCCGTGACCAATCCGGTTAACGGTGTCGAACTTGCCAAGGTGCCTGTCATGAGCACGGCGGAAGCGACGCAGGCCGTGGAAGCCGCCGAGCGCGCGTTCCCGGCCTGGGCCAAACTCACCGCCAAGCAGCGCTCCAACATCTTGCGCAAATGGTTCGACCTGATCATCGCCAACCGCGAAGATCTGGCGCTGATCCTCACTTCCGAGCAGGGCAAGCCGCTGGCCGAGGCGCTCGGCGAAGTCGACATCGGCGGCGCCTATGTCGAGTTCTTCGCCGAGGAAGCCCGGCGCGTCTATGGCGAGACCATTCCGACGCAGCGGCCGGACGCGCGGCTACTCGCGATCCGCCAGCCGATCGGCGTCTGCGGCGCGATCACGCCGTGGAATTTTCCGTGTTCGATGATCACCCGCAAGGTTTCGCCGGCGCTGGCCGCCGGCTGCACCGTGGTGCTCAAACCCGCCAACGAGACGCCGCTCACCGCGCTGGCGCTGGTGGCTTTGGCCGAGAAGGCCGGCGTGCCCAAGGGCGTGTTCAATATCCTCACCGGCAAGTCGTCCGATATCGGCAAGGTGTTGTGCGAACATCCCGCGGTGCGCTTTGTCGGCTTCACCGGATCGACCGAGGTCGGAAAGATTCTGTATCAGCAGGCGGCGGTCGGGGTGAAGAAGCTCGGGCTCGAACTCGGCGGCAATGCGCCGTTCGTGGTATTCGACGACGCCGATATCGACGCCGCGGTCGAAGGCGCGATGGTCTCGAAATACCGCAACATGGGCCAGACCTGCGTCTGCGCCAATCGCCTCTACGCGCAGGACAAGATCTACGATCAGTTCGTCGAAAAGCTCTCGAAGAAAGTTGCGGCGATGAAGATCGGCGACGGCACGGAAGCCGGCGTGACGCAGGGACCGCTGATCAACATGGAGGCGGTCGACAAGGTCGAAAAGCATATTGCCGACGCGGTCAAGCACGGCGCCAAAATCGTCACCGGCGGCAAACGCCATTCGCTCGGCGGCACCTTCTTCGAACCGACGGTGTTGGCCAACGTCGCGCCCAATGCGCTGGTGTCGCAGGAAGAAACCTTCGGACCGCTGGCGCCGGTGTTCCGCTTCAAGGACGAAGCCGACGTGATCGCGATGTGCAACAGCTCGCCGTTCGGGCTGGCGTCGTATTTCTATTCGCGCGATCTCGGCCGGGTCTGGCGGGTCGCCGAAGCCCTGGAATCCGGCATGGTCGGGGTCAACACCGGCCTGATCACCACCGAGGTCGCACCCTTCGGCGGCGTCAAGGAAAGCGGCCTCGGGCGCGAAGGCTCGCATCACGGCATGGAAGAATATGTCGAGATCAAATACGTGATGATGGCGGGGATTTAGAGCGGATTCCACTTCAGTGGGATCATGACGGGGTGTCCGATGGGCCGTGGTTCGAGAAGCGCGCGTTGCCGCGCTGCTCACCATGATGGTCGTTTTCTCCCCTCTCCCCGCGAAGCGGTGGGGAGGGGTCGGGGGTGGGGGGTCTATCGGCAGGAACCGCTGCCTCGGTGAACGCCGCGCTACCCCCCACCCCCGACCCCTCCCCGCCACGCGCCATACGCGCGGGGGGAGGGGAGCTCACGACCTCGTCCTGATGAGTACTGCCAGCGGATCACGCGAACGCGCGCGACGCGTTTCGAAGGATGAAGCCGTCGAAGTGGAAGTTGCGCTCAACTGGTCAGCGTCATCCTCCGGCGGAGGCTTAACGCTACAGGCCCAGCGTGACTTCGGCCCAGTGCACGACGGTCTTGCTGTTGAGAAACTCGATGACACCGGGCTCGATCGCCGCCGGACGATCGTGCGCGACCACCGCGGTCGCGACGATCGCATCGCAGCGGTCGTTGAATGCGATCGCAAGGGCCGAATTCCGCGCGCGATAGGGATCGGCGATCGCATAGGCGCGGCTGCGGCCGTTCATCCATGCGACATTGATCGGATGGCCGGGCCCCAAAACGGAAAGCTTTTCGCCCATCAGCCTGAAGTCGCTCAGACGATCGAGTTCGGCGTCATCGGCAACGCCGGTCTTGCAGTTGCAGAAGCCGATCTTGGCCCGGACATAAAGGTTGACCTCGGCGCCGCAGTCAGCCGCCACGCAGCGGAACGCTTTGCCTTTGCCCCACTCGTCGGTCGGATACGGCCATTCCACCTCCGAAAACACCGGATGGCTCGGGGGCGCCGCCACCGGGGTGTGGCCCGGCAACGGCCATGCGAAGAACGTGGACGCCCCGACCAGCGCGCCCAGCCCCAAGCCGACGACAGCAGCAATGACGGTGACGCTCTTCATCGCATTCCCGGCCGCTAACGGCGTTGGTGCATTTGCTAGTTGCTTGCGACGAACGCCTTGGCGGCGGCAAGGGTCGGCCGCCCCGAGTTCCGAGCCCGCCGCAAGCGCGACGAGCTTTTCATAAGTCGCCTTTGCCTTGGCGCTATCGCCGAGTGCCTGCGCGGCCTTTGCGGCTCCGACATAGCCGTTGAAACGGTTCGGCTCCTTCGCCATCGTGGCCTCGAACGCCGCGAGCGCCTCCTTGGCCATGCCGCGATCGAGCAGCATGAAGCCGTATAGTTCGCGCGCCGGTGCCAGTGACCCCGGCGTGACCGGCGCCTTTTCGGTGCCGTCCTCGGCCTCAGCCGCGGCGCTCATCGCCTTGAGCGCGTCATCATATTGGCCGTCGGCGTAGAGGATCCAGGCGTTCGCCGTCTGCTGCTGGACATCGACCTGGCCGGCCCAGTAAGTGTTCTTCGCCTCGCGCAGCTCGTCGCGAATTTCGGCAAGCTTGGCGGCATCGGCCTTGGCTGCGGCGGAATTGCCGGAACGCGCGGCGCCGATCGAACGCGCGAAATAAGTGACGGCCATGACGTGCGGAAACTTGCTTGGCGTGATCTCGAGATTGGCCGCGCCCGCCCAGTCGCCGCGTTCGACCATGTAGCGTGCGGGCGAAGCGGCCTTTGCAAAGGCGGAGCCGAAGGCATCGGGATCGGGCCGGGCCGCCTCGATTTCATCCACCACGGCGCGAGCCTGCTTGTCCTGACCTAGTTGCAGATAGGCGTAGACCAGATAGTCCTGGCCGTGCAGTTGATCGCCGAGTTCGTTCTGGGCCTTTGCCGCCTGCACGGAAGCCAGGTTCGCTGCGATCGATTCCTTCCAATAGCCGACGCGCGTGAAAATGTGAGAAGGCATGTGCTGCGCATGCGGCGCGTTCGGTGCGATCTTTGAATAGCGTAGCGCCGCCGGAAGCCCCTTGGCGGCGATCGATGGATAGTCATACAGATGGATCAGGTAGTGCGCGACGCCCGGGTGCTGCGGCTGGCGTTGCCAGATCGGCTCCAGGATGGCCGCGCCCTTGAGCTGGTTGGCGTAGGTCTTGTCGGCCGGCGATGCCGCGACATTCAGCGTGATCGCATAGAAGATCTGCGCCTCGTCGTCGTCGGCATATTTTGCCGCCAGCGCTTCCATCGCCTTCAGGTAGGATTGCACGCGCGCCTGATGCGGGGTCTTGTCGTAATCGACATACATGATCGCCAGCGCGTCGATATAGTCGCGTTCGCGCTGCGTCCTGGCGCCAATCGCTTTCGCCTTCTCGATCGCCGCGAGGCCAAGCGGAAGATTTGGTGCCGGCACCGCGCCGTGCGGATTGTTCAGAAGCGACAGCGCGATGCCCCAATAGGCAATGGCGCATCCCGGATCGGCCTTGAGCGCCTCCTGGTAGATGTCCCTGGATTCGCTGTACCAGAACGAATGCTGGTATCGCATCGCGCGGTCGAACCGCCGTTGCGCCGTTTCGTTGCACGAGGTCGCGAAGTGAACCGTGCCCAGTTTCTGATCTGCATCTTCCTGGGTCAGGCCCGGCGTGCAGAATCCAAGCGTCGTCGTGGCCGCGATGGTGGTAGCAAACAGAAGTTCACGCATGACGTTCTCCCGGGTGCCGGATGACGTGCGTTCTTGCTGGCTGGCGAGCGTAGACCTTTCTGCGGAGCGACTCAACACATCCGGGGGTGTCTACCTCCGCAGCACCGTGATCATGCGATTGGCGAAGGTCAGGCGCTCGGCCATCACCGAGACGAAATAGGTCAAAAGCTTCTGACCGAGCGGCGGGTTTTCGGTTTTGATGGCCTCGAACTGATGCGTCGTTAAAACGTAGAGCGTGCTCGCGACTTCGGCCTGGATGGTAGCGCTGCGTGGCGCGCCGGCGACCAGACCCATCTCGCCGATCGTGGTGTAGCGGCCGAGGCTTCGCACCCGCGTGGTGCGCCCCTGATCCGCGGGGATCATGATCCCGACGCGTCCCTCCAGAATGAAATGCATGGAATCCGCGGCGTCGCCGGCACGGACGATGGTCTCGCCGGCGTCGACCTCGATGCGCTGGCAGCGGTGCATCAACTCCGCGGCGTCGTGCTCGGCGCCGAGAATCTCGGTGAACCAGTCGCGCAAGGAGGCTTCTTCCCGCTCAAGGCCCTGATGCTCGGCGATGATCTCGTTCTCGCACCACTCCAGCGCATGGTCCAGTTCGGCGATGATGCTGACCTCTTTCGAGATGAACTCGCTCGATCGTAGGGCCTTTTCGGCGGGCGGCGGCAGATGCACCAGCACCAGCTTGATGCCCCGGTCATGCGCCCTGCGCTTGATCTGGGCAAAACTGTAGGCCGCCGAAGAATTGATGCCGGTGACCAGCTTGAAGTCGAAGACCAGGAAGCGGCATTCCGGATGGCGCGCGAGTAGCGCCTTGACGTGCTGATAAAGCCGGTTGGCCGAACCGAAGAACAGATAGCTTTGCAGGTTCAGGCCCTGGATCTTGCCGCCATGCGCCGACAGCACCGCCTGATCGTCGCGCGAGCGGTCCAGCGAACTGCGGTATTCCGAACCGTCGAAGCTGTATTTAATCGAATCGATTCGCGACGCGCTCAGCGCGAATGTCGCGCAGCCGATCACGACGCCGATCAGGACGCCGGCGACGAAACCCCATTCGACGATGATGACGATGATCGCCAGCAGCGACAGGTATTCGGTGAGCGAGAGCCGCCGCCGCGACTCGATGATCCATCGGTGCAGCTGATCCGCCCCCAGATAGATCAGGAGGCCGCCGAGCACGAATTTCGGCATGTAGCCGAGCAGCATTGGCGCCACCGCCAGCATCAGCGCGGAGATCGCGGCGACCGTCAGGCCAGAAAGCCGGCTGGTTCCGCCGCTGTTGAAATTGAGCACGGATCGGCTGACCGAAATGCAGCCGGTATAGCCTCCGAATGCGCCCGACAACATATTGGCAAGGCCGGTGACGTTCAATTCGCGTTCGAGATCGGCCTCGCGTTGTGTGGCGACTTCGATGCCCGTGGTGTTGAACAGGGTGCTGGTCGCGGTCACGAAGATGACGGCGATCAGATTGCCGCCGAGGTCCGGCAAGGTGTACCAGGGATAGCGCACAATGTCGTTGGTGCTCCACGGCAATACGTAGGACACATGCGGCGGCGGCTGAAAAGTCCAGCCCGAGGCTTGCGCCTCCGCCAGTGAGATCCCGGCCAGCCAGAACACGATGTGGGCGGCAATCACGCCGCCGATCAGAATAACCGGCAGTCCGAACGAACTGCGGGAGCGGTGCCAGGTCAGATAGAGAATCGTGGCCATGGCGCAGGCAGCCGCCAGCTCGGACAGTGTCAGGAGATTTGCGAACCCGCCGAGCGTCGCAAACTGAAGCCGCTGGCCGGTGATGACGCGGATCGCGCCGAGAAGGATCAGGCAGCCGGTGGCGCCGAGAAATCCGCCGACCACCGGGTAGGGCACGTAACGAATGGCGCGGCCCATCCGCGTCACGCCGAAACCGCAGAGCACGATGCCGGTGGTGATGCTGGCAATGCCGAACGTGATCAGAACCGGCGCGAGCAGCGCCGCGGTCGGATCGGTCGCGGCCATTCGTTCGGCCAGCGATGACGCCAGTATCCCCGTCATCGCCGCGGTGGAACTTTCCGGGCCCGCGACCGCGAACGGCAACGAGCTTCCTAGCGCGATGGCGGCGGCGAGAACGGCCGATGAAATGAAGGTGATGCCGACGCCGTAGGACAAATAGGGGGCCAGCGGACCGGTGAAGATCAGCAACGCGTAGGACAGTCCAAACGTCACGGTCAGGACGCTGGCGGCGCCGCCGCCGACAACGTCGTTAAGCGCTCGGCGCAGTTTCGGACCGAGACTGACAGATTGTCTGACCACGCGCGAGTTTGTCCCCATCACCCGTTGGCAGTGGTAGACGACCGCAGCGCGTCAGGACAACCTTATTTTTATGACGGAACGGAAGCGTGATGGCACCCGCTCGGCCAACAAGAATTGAAAGCAGCTTCGTCCCGGCCAACGCCGAGCGACGCGCGCAACGCTAGACCTCCCCGAACGCACCATGGCGCCCCGCGCCGGACGCAAAGCGCTCGGCGCCTGACATGGTTTCGCCTGATGCGATGACCTCGAGTCCGCCGCGTAGCTCGCTGGCAATCGCCTGCTCTTCTGCCAGGTCCCATTGCTGCAACGCGGAAAGTCGGTCGGCGCGCAGGCAGGTTTGCGGAAAGCGGGCGATCTGTTTCGCCAGCGCAATGGCGTGTTCGAGCGCTTGTCCCTTGGGAACGAGGCGATTGGCAAGGCCCATGCGCAAGGCTTCCGCGCCGCCCACCGGGCGTCCGGTCAAAATGAGGTCGATCGCCTGGGAATGACCGATCAGGCGCGGCAACCTGACGGTGCCGAGGTCGATCAGTGGCACGCCGAAACGGCGGCAGAACACCCCGAACGTGGCGTCCTCGGCAACGACGCGCATGTCCGCCCACAACGCCAGTTCCATGCCGCCGGCCACTGCAAAACCTTCGACCGCGGCGATCACGGGTTTCGAGAGCCGCAGGCGGCTCGGTCCCATCGGCGCGATCGTGTTTTGGCCGCCGATCTCGCGCTTCTTGTTGGGATCGCCTGACGCCACCGCCTTGAGGTCGGCGCCGGCACAGAAAGTACCGGCCGTTCCGGTGAACACCGCGACCGATGCCTCGGCATCGGCGTCGAAGTCACGGAACGCATCGAACAGCTTTCGCGCGGTGGCCCCGTCAACGGCGTTACGGCAATGCGGGCGGTTGATGGAGACGATGGTCACCGGCCCATCGCGTTCGATGAGCACGCTCTCGGGTTCGATCATGTCTGCTCTCCCTGTGCGGTTGTCACTCCGGGTTCGATGTTGCGCGCCTTCCGGGAATGACGCGGTTAGATTGTGAGTTCGCTACCCGTGACGCGGCGATAGGCTTCGAGATAACGCTTGCTGGTGGCATCGACGACCTCGGCCGGCAAAGCGGGCGCGGGCGCATCGCCGTTCCAGCGGCCGGCGCGGCGCTCGGCATCGAGATAGTCGCGCAGCGGCTGCTTGTCGAAACTCGGCTGCGGCTGGCCGGGTGTGTAGGCATCGGCGGCCCAGAACCGCGAACTGTCGGGCGTCATCACCTCGTCGATCAGGATGATCCGTCCGTCGCCGTCCCTGCCGAATTCGAACTTGGTATCGGCGATGATGATGCCCTGGTCGCGGCTGATTTTCTCGCCGAGCGTGTAAATCGCGCGGGTCATGCTTTCCAGTTGATACGCCACCTCGTCGCCGAGAATTTCGCGCATGCGGGCGATCGTGATGTTCTCGTCGTGGCCGGTTTCGGCCTTGGTCGCCGGACTGAAGATCGCGGGTTCGAGTTTTGCGCTTTCGAGCAGGCCCGAGGCAAGCTTCTCGCCGGCGAGCGTGCCCCGGGCGGCATATTCCTTCCAGGCCGAGCCGGAGAGATAGCCGCGGATCACGCATTCGATTGGAAACACCGTGGTGCGCCGGCACAGCATCGCGCGTCCCAGGATGTCGGCGCGATGGCCCTGCAATGCCGGCACTTCCCTGATGATGGCGTCGGCGTCGGCGCTGATCATGTGGTGCGGCACCACGCCTTCGAGCTCGTTGAACCAGTATGCGCTGATCTGGGTCAGCACCGCGCCCTTCATCGGGATGGTTTCGGCCATGACGACGTCGAAGGCGCTGATGCGGTCGGTGGTCAGCAGCAAGACGCGGTCGTCGCCGACTGCATAGATATCGCGGACCTTGCCGCGCCCGATCCGGGGAAGGGGCAGGTCGCTGGCGAGCATGGTGTTCATGGAGCAGACTTTCAAAGATAGCCGTCTCGCGCGGCCGCGCGCGACAACAAAGGAAATGGGGGATAGCTCACTCCGGCAGCGGAATGAACTCGTGTTCGTTGGGAACGGCTGCGAAGCGGCCGCTCTTCCAGTCCGCCTTGGCCTGTTCGATCCGCTCCTGGCTGGAGGAGACGAAATTCCACCAGATATGGCGCGGACCTTCCAGCGCATCGCCGCCGAGAAACATCATCCGCACCGGCGTCGTCGTCTTCACCGTGATGCGATCGCCGGGCCGGAAGATCAACAACCGCGGCCCCTGGTAGCGATCACCCGCGATTTCGACCTCACCATCGATCACATAGACGGCGCGTTCTTCATGGTCGGGATCGAGCGGCACGCTGACGCCGCCCTCCGCGCTCACCTCGGTATAAAACCATGGCGACACCATCGCCACCGGCGACGACACCCCGAACGCGCTGCCCGCGATGATTCGCGCGTTAAAACCGCGATCGCGGACCGTCGGCAAATCGGCTGACCCGTAATGCTGGAACGACGGGGCGATCTCTTCCGATCCGGCCGGCAGCGCGATCCAGCTCTGCAGGCCCAGCATCTTCTGGCCGCTGCTTCGCTGCAAGTCCGGCGTGCGCTCGGAATGGGCGATGCCGCGGCCCGCCGTCATCAGGTTCATCGCGCCGGGCTGGATCTCCTGGATGTTGCCCTCACTGTCGCGGTGCATGATGCTGCCGTCGAACAGATAGGTGACGGTGGCGAGCCCGATATGCGGGTGCGGGCGCACGTCCATGCCCTTGCCGGACATGAACTGCACCGGACCGAAATGATCGAAGAAGATGAAGGGGCCGACCATCTGGCGCTTGCCGTGCGGCAGTGCGCGGCGCACCTCGAATCCATCGCCGAGGTCACGCGTGCGCGGCACGATGACAAGCTCCAGCGCGTCGCAGGAGTGCGGATCGCCCAACACGGGATCGTTGGAGGGATGCCAGCTCATGAGGTGTCTCCATGACTTTTGCCGGCGATCTTAGCACATTACCTCCGCGTCGTCCCGGCGAACGCCGGGACCCGTAACCGCCGGCGGTGATTGTTGCAAAAGGTATCTGCCACGCTGGTCAAAATGAGACGGCGCGCGAATGGATCCCGGCTTGCGCTCGCGGAGCCTGTCATCGGGCGGCGCTTTGCGCCGACCCGTTGGCTTGCTTCCCGCGACGACTCGTGGAGAGGTGACGCACCCCGTCCACGCGAAGCGCCTGGCGGCGCAGCCCGATGCCGCGCTCAGCTTGAAACGCCGATCAGCATCCGCGTCAACTCGTCGGGCGCCATCACCATGGCGTCGTGGCCGGTGGAGATGTCGGCCCAGCGCCATCCCTGCTGCGCCTTGACCCAGTCGCGCGAGGCTTGCAGCGCCGCGTAGGACGGGTTGGTGCAGTGGATGTAGGTGCGCGGCAGGTTGTTGCCGACCGGCCCCTTGATGTTGAGCGTGCTGGTGTAGGTCCCGAGCGGATGCGGCGTGAGCCGGCGCTTGACCCAGTCGGTATCCCTGGCATCGGAAACGCCGAAGGCGGACGGCGGCGGCGCCGGCAGGCTTAATCCGCCGCTGGTCTCCTCGGCGGCTTTGAGCCGCGCCGCGACGACATCGGGCGGCAGACTGTCGAACGGCCGCTTGCCGCCCTCCACCATCAGCGAATCCAGGTAGACCAGATGGCGGATCTTGTCGGGCATGACATCGGCGACGCCGCTGATCGCAAGACCCCCGAACGAGTGCCCGACCAGAATGATATTCGACAATTCCTCCGCCTCGATGACGTTGACGATATCCCTGGTGAAGGTATCCAGCGTGATGTCTTTCGACAAAAGATGCTTGCGCTCGCCGAGCCCGGTCTGGGTCGGCGTGAACACCTGGTGGCCGCCGCTGCGCAGCCTGTCCGCGACCCGGCTCCAGCACCAGCCGCCGTGCCAGGCGCCGTGAACCAGCACGAATGTCTGTGCGTTGGTCTGCGCCGTCGCCGCCGCGCCGCCCGCGCCCGCCGCCAATCCTGCGATAGCCATTGTTTTCAGGACATCCCGTCGTTCCATGACGATTGCTCCCTGTGATAACTGGTTAGCTGATCCGGCACTTTGCGATCGACCGGGTATGCATCAATGCATCAGGTTTTCAAAAATTGGCGGAAATGACAAGCCGTGATCGCAACACATTCAGCGTCGTCCCGGCGAACGCCGGGACCCATAATCCGCGGCGGTAATTGTTGCAAAAGGTGTCTGCCCTAGTGCCCGGACGATAGGGCACGGCGTATGGATCCCGGCTTGCGCTCGCTCGGCTCGCTTGCCGGGACGACGCGTGGAGGTGGCTCTAGCCCTCCACCCGCAACGCTCGTCGAAACAGCTTTCCGGTCGGGCCGGTCGGCATGGCGTCGATCCAGTGAAATGCGTTCGGGACTTTGAAGCCGGCGAGATGGCATTGCTGGCGCAGGAACAGACTGATTTCCGCGCCGTCCGGCGGGACGCCGCGGGCGACAAGGTAGGCCTCGATACGTTGCCCGAGCCTGGAATCGGGTTGGCCGACCACCGCGCATTGCGCGACGGCGGGATGCAAGAGCAGCGCGTGCTCGATCTCCTCGCCGCTGACCTTGATACCGCCTGAATTGATGACGTTGTCGATGCGGCCGGAGACCCACAGATAGTTGTCGGAATCCAGCCGCCCGAGATCGCCGCTGCGCCACCAGCCGTCGCGGAATTTTTCACGGGTCAATTCCCAGTCTTTCCAGTATCCGATCGCAAGCGACGGCCCGGAGACCGCGATCTCGCCGGTCTCGCCGTGGGGCGCCTCATCGTCGAAACCTCCGCCGGGCAACAGAATTTTCACGTCGCCGCCGACCACCGGCCGTCCGCTGGAGCCGATCTTGCCGCGTTCCATCAGGTCGCTTGTGTTGGCCATCACCCCGGATGCGGTGAAGGCCTCGCCGGAGAGATAGACGCAGCAGATGTTCCTGCAGATCCGATCGTAGAGCTGCCGCACGTCGCTCGGCGCCGGCGCTTCGCCCGAGATCGACACCAGCGTCAGCGCCGACAGATCGTAATTCTCAGGTGAGGCCTCGAAAACCATCCGCCACATCGTCGGCACCAGCGGCGCCTTGGTGATGCGCTCGCGCTGACATGATTCCAGAAACGCCGCCGGCGTGAACAGCTTGCCGAAACAGACTTTTGCCTTGGCGCCGACGAAGGGCAGCACAATGATCGGCCACGCCGCGAACGACGGCTGCATGTACAAAAGCGTGGCGCTGTCAGGCGTGATCGGTCCCATCACCACCTGACCGCCCTTGGCGGCTTCCAGCAGCGTCTTCTGGGAATGCATGATGCCCTTGGGCTTGCCGGTGGTGCCCGACGACAACACGATCGCGGCGAGGTCGGCGGGTGTCGGGCGGTTCGCCGCAATGTTGAAGGGCGCGGCGGTGGCGATGATGTCGCTGTAGTCGGCCTCCATGCTGCCGCGCGCGCCCAGGCTGATGCGCCGGATCGCCTGACCGGAGGCCGTGACCGCAGCGATGGCCTCGGTCTCGAGATCCCGGTCATGCACCAGTATTTTGGCCTCGAGCCAGTTGAGCGCCTGGCCCAAACGCTCCGGCGTTTCGCGGACATGCAGGCTGCAGGCAACTCTTCCGCTCAAGGGTGCTGCGAACCACGCCACCGCGTGCCGCGCAGAATTGCGGCAGAGATAGGCGATAACCGCGCCCGGGGTGGCGCCATGGTCGGCAAACCCCTGCGCCATTCTGAGCGCCTGATCGAGCGCTTCGGCGCCGGTGATGCGATTCTCTTCGTCGACGAACATCTCGTCGCGCCCGCGCCACCCTGCCGAGCGGATGAACAGGTCGCTCAGGGTTTCGATGAAAGGGGTCCGGAGCATGGGGCGAAACTTGGGAGAGCAAGACTTGGGAGAGGCAGTGGATGTCCAAAACCTATCACGTCATTGCGCGCGAAGCGAAGCGATCCGGAAATCCGCACGGCAAGTCTTGATTGCTTCGTCGCTTGCGCTCCTCGCAATGGCGGCGGTAAGAATTCCAGTAATAAAGAGAGGACAGGACCGATGATCGCTCCCCTCAAGCCAGGCGTCACGCTCGCGCCGGACGGCCCCATGATCGAGACCGCGCGGCTAAAACTGCGGCGATGGTGCGACGCCGACATCGCGCCGAACACGGCGATGCTGGCCGATCCCGGCACCGCGCAATTCATCACCCCGGATGGAAAGCCCGTCACCGACGAGTTTTTCGGGTGGCGCAACGCGGCGATCATGGCCGGACATTGGGCGCTGCACGGTTTCGGCATGTTTGTGGTCGAGGAAAAACAGACCGGCCGCTTCGCCGGGCGAGTGGGTCCGTGGTGGCCGCCGGGCTGGCCGGGTTTTGAAGTCGGCTGGGGCATTTCAAGCGAGTTTCGCGGTAAGGGCTACGCGGTCGAGGCGGCGCGGGCATCGATCGACTGGTCGTTTGCGACCTTCGAGATCGATCAGATCATTCATTGCATCGACCGCGAAAACACCGCGTCGCAGGCCGTGGCGCGCCGGCTCGGAGCCGAAAAGGGCCGCGAGATCGACCTGTTCGGCCATGTCGCGGATGTCTGGGTGACGCGCCGCGATGCCTGGGCGGCCCAGCCCATGGCTTAACGTCGGCGTGTCCTATTGCCGTCCCAGCTGCGTCGCAGTCGCGACGCGGTCGAATTTTTCCAGCGACAGGATCGCATCCGCAAGCTGGTCGGCGCGGCCGTTCAGCACCGGGCGGGCCAGCGTCAGGAATTTCTGCGCCATCGCCTGTGCGTCCGGGAAGGAATTCGGCTCGCCGGAAGGATCGGCAGCCATCCGCTCGTGCACGCCGTCATCGGTAACGATGCTGACGCGCGCCCCGAACGGATGGCTGCGGCCGACCTCGAGGCGATCGTCCTGCACCACGTCGAATTTGTCGGCGAGCGCGTCGACCGCGGCATCTCCGAGGCGTTCGTAATCGTCCCAGCCGAAGCGGCCTTGATCGAGCGCCACCGCGCCGGTGAAGAACATCGAGAACTGGCCGCCGACGATGGAGGTCGGATGCCGCTTGGTGGCGGCGTCGCCCGTCAGCGTGATGCCGTTGCGGTGCAGGCCGATCTCGACGCGTTTGATCTGGTCCGGCGTCAGATTGTGCTCCCGACGCATCGCGATCAGCGCATCGAGCGCGGCATGGGTATAGCGGCAGCTCGGATAGGGCTTTATGCCGATCTTCATGGTCTCGTAGATGTCGCCGAGGCCCGCGACCGCCTTGTCGGGATGGGCGTTGTCGCTATAGCCGACCAGCAGGCCGTGCTTGCCTTCGACCGATTCGCTTGAGCCGACGAAGTCATTGCGCGCGAGCGTGGCCGCGATCACGCCGTTCATCGCGGCGGCGCCGACCTGGTAGCGCTTGTTCCAGGCGCCGTTGACCAGGAACTGCAGCGAACCCGCGGCCTGGCTGCCGGAGACGCCGAAGGCGGCGATGATCTGCTGTTGCGACAGCCCGAACAGCTTCGCCGCCGCGGCGGCGGCGCCATAGGTTCCCGCGGTCGCGGTCGGATGAAAGCCGCGCGCGTAATGCGAGGTGGGATCGAGCGCGTTGCCGAGCCGGCAGCACACTTCATAACCCGCCACGATCGCGGTGAGCACGTCACGGCCCGACGCGCCGACCATTTCGCCGACCGCGAACGCAGCCGGCACCACCGGCGCGCTCGCATGCAGCGAGGAATCCGCGTGCGTATCGTCAAAATCGAGGGAATGGCCGAGCGCGCCATTGAGCAGCGCCGCCACCGCCGGGGTCCAGGTCTTGGCATCGCCGAACACGGTGGATTCGCCCTTGCCGTCGAGCGCGAGCGCTTCCAGCATCTTGAGCAGCGACGGCGTCGATTCCGCGTCGCGCCTTGCCCGGATCGCGCTGCCGAGAAAATCCAGCGTCAGCGCCTTGGCGCGCTCGCGCACCTCTTGCGGGATATCCTCGAATTTGAGATTCGCGACATAGCCGGCCAGCGTTGCAGTTTCATGGGCCATGGCGTTGCCTCGTTGGTTGCTGCTCGTTCCTGCGTGCGGTTTAGGTACGGCTGGCGCGGCGCGCCGTCAACATCAGCCGCGGCGGGTCAGCCCCTTGCTTTCCATCCGCCAGATCAACAGCTCGATCCGGTCCTGTCCAAAGAACGGCTCGTTCTCGAATACGAACGTCGGCACGCCCCAATGGCCGGAAGCCGCGTGCGCCCGTTCGTTGTCCGCGATGATCTGTTCATAGCGATCAGGATCGGCCGATATCGCCGCATCCATCGCGGCCAGATCGAAGCCGGCTGCCTGGGCGGCGCGGATGATCGCCTTCATTCCACCCCTTGACCGTGCCGTCCCACAGCACCCGGCTGATGGCATCGACAAAGACCAGCGAACGGCCCTCGAGCTGTGCGGCGGCGCCCAGACGCGTCAGACGGTGGATGTAGGGCTGGTGCTCGGCGACCTCCAGCGTCGCCATGTTCTGCACAATCGGATCGGGCCGGGGAAAGCGGAACGGGATGTTGTCGTGTTTGGCGACGCGGCTGCTGTCGAGCACGACATAACGCGCGAATTGCGGATTGGCGCGTTTGAAGAAGCCGGGCACGCGCACCGCGAGCGGATAGACTGGGCGAAGGTTCACCGTGGCGTCGTAGTCGGCGATCAATTGCAGCGTTTTCGGCAGCGCGAGATAGCTGTAGGGGCTGCGGAAGGAAAAAAACAGATCGACGGACAAGGTCATGGGTACCCCGGTCGGCATATTGGCTGACCGCAACAAAGCACGGGTGGAGCAGGGCGTCCACGCCCGCGGATTCGCGGATGGGTTCGGTTCAGCTCGCGACTTGCCGCAGCATGGCGCGGGCGATCAGCCGGTGAAACGGCAGGATGATGGCGAGATAGACGCGGCCGAGCAGGTTATGCGTCAGCACCAGCGTGGTCAGGGTGACGCGCCTGCCGTTCCCGGCGGTCGCGACGTCGACGACGACGCGGAAATCGAGGTGGCGATCGTTGAACCCCGCGACCAGCCGGCCGGGGGTTTCGCTGATGACGGGAAATATTCCGACGGTGTCGGTGAGGGTAGTCTCGCCAGGGGCCGGCGTCTTCAGGCCGAACGGCGTCACCAGCCTGTTGCGCAAGCGTATCAACGCATCGATCCATCGCGGCCCCCGCGCCAGCATCTTCTGCGCCGCGTGCCGTGCATCGAGCCCGGTGTTGTCGACGGCAATGCTGAAGGCATCGCTGAACTGCGCGCCGGCCAGCAGCGGGCGGGTGTCAGCGTCGGGAGCGATCGCGTGGACTTTCATGGAGCCCAACCTGGCCCTTCATGGCCGCTCTTGTTGTCCGGGCGTCCACGCCTTGGTCTTACCGGTCTGTAAAGACGTGGATGCCCGGCACAAGGCCGGGCATGACGATCATCATTTTTCTGCCGGAACGGGTTGGCAGCTCACACGTCCACATTGGCGCTGAGCGAATTGTCCTGGATGAATTCGCGGCGCGGTTCGACGACATCGCCCATCAACTTGGTGAAGATGTCGTCGGCCTCGTCGACCTCCTTGATCTTCACCTGCAACAGCGAGCGCTCATTGGTGTCGAGCGTGGTTTCCCAGAGCTGGCCCGGATTCATTTCGCCGAGGCCTTTGTAGCGTTGCAGCGTCACCCCCTTGCGGCCGGCGTCGGTCACCGCCTCGAACAGGCCGACCGGGCCGTGGATCGGGGTTTCCGTATCCCTGCGGCGCAACAGGCCGGGCTTCGGATAGGCCTCCTGCAGCTTGGCGGCGTAATCGTCGAGCTTGCGCGCGTCGGCGGAGCCGAGCAGCGCGTCGTCGATGATGGCGACGTCCTTGACGCCGCGCACGGTGCGCTCGAAGAAGAAACCCTCGCCCTCGGTAAAGCGTCCGGACCAGCCGCGCTCGACTTCCTCGGCCAGCGCGTCGAGCCTGCGGGCGATGTAGTCCGCGGCGGCATTGGCGGTAGCGACGTCGCTGGTGATCCTTGGGCTCAGCACGCCGGCGATCGCGGCCTGCTCGATTACCTTGCGGTTATAGCGGCTGTGCAGATTGTGCAGCGTGCCGCGGATCAGGCGGGCATCCTCCACCAGCGTCTGCAGGTCGCGGCCGCTGCGGTCCTCGCCGGACGCCAGCTTGAAGACGCAGTCGTCGAGGCCGGTCTCGATCAGATAATCCTCGAGCGCGCGCTCGTCCTTCAGGTATTGCTCGGACTTTCCCCGAGTCACCTTGTAGAGCGGCGGCTGCGCAATGTAGAGGAACCCGCTCTCGATCAGCGCCGGCATCTGACGGAAGAAGAACGTCAGCAGCAGGGTGCGGATATGCGCGCCGTCGACGTCGGCGTCGGTCATCAGGATGATTTTGTGATAGCGCAGTTTGGATAGATCGAAATCGTCGCGGCCGATGCCGGTGCCGAGCGCGGTGATCAGCGTGCCGATCTGCTCGGAGCCCAGCATCTTGTCGAAGCGCGCGCGCTCGACATTGAGGATCTTGCCGCGCAGCGGCAGGACCGCCTGGAATTCCCGGTTGCGGCCCATCTTGGCACTGCCGCCGGCGGAATCGCCCTCGACGATGAACAGTTCGGACTTGCCGGGGTCTTTTTCCTGGCAGTCGGCGAGCTTGCCGGGCAGCGAAGCGTAATCCAGCGCGCCCTTGCGCCGCGTCAGCTCGCGGGCTTTGCGCGCGGCCTCGCGGGCGGCCGCGGCCTCCACCACCTTGCCGACAATGGCCTTGGCTTCCGCGGGATGTTCCTCGAACCACGCCGCCAGGCCTTCATTGAGGACGTTCTCGACCACCGGACGTACTTCCGAGGACACCAGCTTGTCCTTGGTCTGCGACGAGAATTTCGGATCGGGGACTTTCACCGAAAGCACCGCCGTGAGGCCCTCGCGGCAGTCGTCGCCGGTCAGTGCGATCTTTTCGCGCTTGGCGTTTGCCTCGGCATAGCCGTTGACCTGGCGCGTCAGCGCGCCGCGGAAGCCGGCCAGATGGGTGCCGCCGTCGCGCTGTGGAATGTTGTTGGTGAAGCACAGCACATTCTCATGATAGCTGTCGTTCCACCACAGCGCCGCCTCGACGCCGATGCCGTTCATCTCGGCATTGATCATGATCGGCGAGGGCACCATCGCCTTCTTGTTGCGGTCGAGGTATTTGACGAACTCCTCGACGCCGCCGTCATAGTGCATCTCCTCGCGCTTCCCGACCGCGTGGCGCATATCGGACAGCACGATATTGACGCCGGAATTCAGGAACGCGAGCTCGCGCAGGCGATGCTCCAGCGTTGCAAAGTCGTATTCGACATTGGTGAAGGTTTCGGTGGAGGCGAGGAACGTCACTTCCGTGCCGCGCTTGCCGTTGGAATCGCCGACCGCTTTGAGCGGCGCCACCGCGTCGCCATGGGCGAACTCGATGAAATGCTCCTTGCCGTCGCGCCAGACCCGCAATTGCAGCTTGCTCGACAGCGCGTTGACGACGGAGACGCCGACGCCGTGCAGGCCGCCGGAAACCTTGTAGGAATTCTGGTCAAATTTTCCGCCCGCGTGCAGCTGGGTCATGATGACCTCGGCCGCGGAAATGCCCTCGCCCTTGTGAATGTCGACGGGAATGCCGCGGCCATCGTCGCGCACGGTGACGGAACCGTCGGCATTGAGCACGACCTCCACCGCGGTGGCGTGGCCGGCCAGCGCTTCGTCGATGGCGTTGTCGACGACCTCGTAGACCATGTGATGCAGGCCGGAGCCGTCATCGGTGTCGCCGATATACATGCCCGGCCGCTTGCGTACGGCGTCGAGGCCTTTCAAAACCCGGATCGATTCCGCGCCGTATTCGATAGGAATGGAATGCTCAGTGTCGGCGATCGATTGCCGGGCAGGTTCTGTCATGTGGGGCCTTCGAGGGTAGCTCCGAATCAGCGCGCGAAACAGGTGCTGATCAGCTTATTTGTGCCATGAAAGACGCACTGCGCCTAGCGCAAAGTCTCTTTCGGCAAGTTATTGAATAAATAGGATTTTTCGTGCGTTTTTCAAGGCGTCGGGGAGCCGATTCGAAGGCCCGTAAAAAGCCCCGTTCAAGGCTCGAATTTTGTCTCACCGCCGCTCAGCTGCGCCGCGCGATCTGGCCGGAATCGACGTCGAAGATTTCGCCGGTTGAGCCGATATCGATGAATGCCGCGGGGTCGGCGCCGGTCATCCAGACCTGCGCGCCGAGCTTTGCCAGTTCAACGAACAAGGCATTGCGCCTGTTGGGATCGAGATGCGCCACCACCTCGTCGAGCAGCAATAGCGGCGTGATGCCCGTCATCTCCGCGACCAGATTGGCATGCGCCAGCACCAGTCCGATCAAAAGCGCCTTTTGCTCCCCGGTAGAAGCGTCGCGGGCCGGCATGTTCTTCGGCGCGTAGATCACCTGCAGATCGGTGAGATGCGGGCCGTCGAGGGTGCGGCCCGCGGCGGCGTCGCGGGCACGGCTGTCACGCAAAATCTGCCGGTACCGATCCTCCACGGCGGTGGCGGGCTCGCTGATCAGCGCGTTTTCCATCCAGCCGTCGAGCATGATGTCGGCGGATGGAAATGCCGAAGCTTCGCCGCGCGCGCGCAGCATCGCTGCGAGTTTTATCGCGGTCTGGCCGCGCATCGCCGCCACCGCGACCGCGAGTTCCGCGGTTTCGCGTTCAATCGCGTCACACCAATGGTCGTCGTAATTGCGCACCTCTAATAGCCTGTTGCGCGAGCGCAGGCTGCGGTCGAGCGCCGACACCCGGCTGGAATGCTCGCTGTCGATCGCCAGCACCAGCCGGTCGAAAAACCGCCGCCGCTCCGATGCCGCGCCGAGAAATAGTCCGTCCATCGCTGGCGTCAGCCAGACCATGCGCAAATGATCGCCGAACGCGGTGGCGGAAGGAACCGGTTCGCGGTCGATCCGGCTGCGCCGGGCGGTGGCGGGCGCATCGCTGCCGGATGGGTCGATGCCGGTGCCGAGCGTTGCCAGCCCCAGCGCGCCTTCGACCTCGGCGGACACCGCCCAGGAGCCGTCGCCCTGGTTGTCGGCGACATCCTCGAGCGTTGCGCGGCGCAAGCCGCGTCCGGGCGACAGAAACGAGATCGCCTCGAGACAATTGGTCTTGCCGGCGCCGTTCGGTCCAACCAGCACCACCACGTCCCCACGCGTCTGCAGGCTCGCCGCGCGGTAATTGCGGAAGTGCGTGAGGGTAAGGCGGTGGATGCGGGAGGCGGTCATGGCGGAGAAATGTCGATCTTTCTTCCCCCTCTCCCCTTGTGGGAGAGGGTGGCGCCGAACGAAGTTCGGCGACGGGTGAGGGGTTCTTACGGCTCGCCTAGCTTTGCGAGAATGTCCTCCAATACGGCGGAAGGTTGTTGCAGCACGTCATTGTTCCAGTAACGCGCGATCCGAAAACCCTCGGCCATCAGGACGGCATCTCGTGCCGTATCACGCTCGGAGTCGGCATGCTGACTACCATCGATTTCGATGATGAATTGCTTCTCGAAACACACGAAGTCGAGAATGAAGGTCTGAAAGGGGACCTGCCGGCGAAACTTGAAGCACGCGAGCCGCCGGCCGCGAAGCAATCGCCACATGGCTGTTTCAGCTTCGGTTTGCTTGCGGCGGAGTTTTTTTGCGAAACCGCGTATGCGCTTCGCGGTCGGCCGATGGTGTGGCGTCTGCGGCACGAACCCCTCACCCGTCGCCTCACTTCGTGAGGCGCCACCCTCTCCCACAAGGGGAGAGGGAAGATTCGGGTGCGGCTCGCGAGAAATTCCTACACCCGCATCGGCATCAGCACGTAGAGCGCGCCCTTGGAATCCTTGTCCTGCACCAGGGTCGGCGAGCCGGGATCGGCCAGCCGCAGCACCGCGACCTCGCCCTCGATCTGCGCCGCGATATCCAGCAGATAACGCGAATTGAATCCGATATCGAGCGGGTCGGACGCGTATTCGACTTCGAGTTCCTCGGTGGCGCTGCCGGAATCCGGGTTGGTCACCGACAGGACCAGTTTGCCCGGCGACAACGCCAGTTTCACGGCGCGGCCGCGCTCGCTCGATATGGTGGAGACGCGGTCGACCGCGGCCTCGAAATCCTTCTTGTCGACGATCAGTTCCTTGTCGTTGTTTTGCGGGATGACGCGGCCGTAATCCGGGAACGTGCCGTCGATCAGTTTCGAAGTCAGCACCACATCGCCGATGGTGAAGCGGATCTTGCCTTGCGACAGTTCGATCAGCACCTCGGCTTCGTTGTCCTCGATCAGGCGTTGCACTTCGCCGACGGTTTTGCGCGGTACGATCACGCCGGGCATGCCGGATGCGCCCTTGGGCAAAGCCAGATCAATCTGGGCGAGACGATGCCCGTCGGTGGCGACCGCGCGCAAGGTCGCAGCCTTGGCGCTGCCGGCGGTGTGCAGATAGATGCCGTTGAGATAGTAGCGGGTCTCCTCGGTCGAGATCGCGAACTGGGTGCGGTCGATCAACCGTTTCATGTCGGAGGCGGCCAGCGTGAACGAATGCGTCATGTCGCCGGCGGCGAGATCGGGAAAATCGTTTTCGGGCAGCGTCTGCAGCGTGAAGCGCGAGCGGCCGGCGCGGATCGCCAGCACCGAGCGGTCGCCGTCGCCTTCCAGTACGATCTGTGCGCCGTCGGGCAATTTGCGCACGATGTCGTAGAACATGTGCGCCGGCACGGTGGTCGAGCCGCCGGTCGCGGTTTCCGCCGGCAGCGTTTCCGTGACCTCGAGATCGAGATCGGTGGCTTTCAGCGACAGCCGCGCGTTTTCGGCCCGGACCAGCACGTTGCCGAGGATCGGAATGGTGTTGCGGCGCTCGACCACGCGATGGACGTGGCCCAGCGACTTCAGGAGTTGCGCGCGTTCGACGGTGACCTTCATTGCAATACCCGCCTGATCCTAAGATGGAAAAGCCGGGCGGCCAAAGGCGCGCCGCGGCATTCGAGACCCGAAAAGCCCGATCAAAGCTGGATTTGATCAAACCCGCGGGGGGACCGCAAGGTGGCGCGGATGGGCCGCCAGCGCAAGTGAAACGCGGGGGTCGTCCCCGACGTTTTGCCGGGAAATCCGGCCCTCGCGGGTCGGCGAACGCCGGTCTCCGCCTTGGGAACAAAGCCGACGCTCACTCCTGCAACTGGCGCTTCAGCAATTCGACCTCTTCGGAGAGCGCCGTATCCTTGGTCACCAGGGCTTCGATCTTGCGCACGGCGTGGAGGACCGTGGTGTGGTCGCGCCCCCCGAAGCGGCGGCCGATTTCCGGCAGCGAACGCAGCGTCAGGGTCTTGGCCAGGTACATCGCGACCTGGCGCGGACGAACGACATTGGCGGTACGGCGGGAAGACAACAGGTCGGAGCGGCTGACATTGTATTGCCGGGCCACCACGCGCTGGATGTCCTCGATCTTGATGCGCTTGGGTTCCTGCGGACGGACCAGGTCGCGAACTTCGCGTTCGGCCATTTCCAGCGTCACCGGCTGGGCGTTGAGCTTGCTGTGCGCCAGCAGGCGATTGATGGCGCCCTCGAGGTCGCGGCCGTTGTGGGTGATGGTGCGGGCGAGATAGTCCAGCACCGGCGCCGGCACATCGAAGCTCGCATGATGGGCGCGGGCCGCGGCGACGCGCGATTTGAGGATTCCGAGCCGTAATTCCTCGCCGAGCGATCCCATTTCGACCACCAGGCCACCGGCGAGACGCGAACGCACGCGGTCGTCGAGGCTTTCCAGGTCGGAAGGCGGACGATCGGCTGCGATCACCACCTGGCGCCCGGCGTCGATCAGCGCGTTCAGCGTGTGACAGAATTCGGCCTGGGTCGATTTGCCCTGCAGGAACTGCAGGTCGTCGATGACAAGCACGTCGATGCCGCGCAACGCTTCCTTGAACGCCAGCGCAGTCTGGGTCTTCAGCGCCGCGACAAAACCGTACATGAATTTTTCGGCGGTGAGATAAAGTACCTTGCGTTCGCTGCCCGAGTTGCCGGCCCATGTCACCGCCTGCAGCAGATGGGTTTTGCCGAGACCGACGCCGGCGTGGATGTAAAGCGGATTGAACATCACGCTGTCGCCACGCCGTCCCTCAGCCACCTGGCGCGCCGCCGCGTGTGCCAGCGTGTTGGAGCGGCCGATGACGAAACTTCCAAATGTCAGGCGCGGATCGAGCGGCGAGCCGCCGAGCGCGTCATGGCTGGCGGATACCGGCGCGATCGCGGTCGCGCGCAGCTCGGGCGCGGGACGGCCATCGGAGCGTTCGGCACGCCGTTGATCGGGCGGCGCGGCGACTTCTTTCGCGGGCGCCGCGCATCGCATCGCCGTGCGTACGGTGAGATCGATCCGGTGTACTTCCGGCATCTCGGCTTGCCAGCAGGTGAGAACGCGCTCGGCGTAATGCGCCTGGATCCAGCTCTTGAGAAACCGCGTCGGCACCGAAAGGTGGACGCTTTCCTGCTGCACGCTTTCCAGATCCATCCGCGCGAACCAGCTCGTATAGACGTCTTCTCCAACGCTTGAGCGCAGCCGACCCTTCACGCGTGACCAGCGATCCTGTTCCATATTTGACATTGCCTGACGACTTTTCTGAACGAGTGATGTTTTCTGCGAAATCGCCGGGCGGGTTCTCCGCGCGGCGCGACCTCAAGCGAGGCTTCGTCCTCAGCCATAGACCAGCCGTTCGGCGAAATGCCGCGGGCAAATCAAAAGGGCTGAAAGAGAAGCGTCCGCGAGGTCAGCGCGTACTCAACGGTCTGTCAGGACCGCGCGCGGGAGGCCGCGCATCGGGGGCCTCCTGGGTGGCTGAAAAGGCATTTTCTGAAAACGCATTTCCCGAAAATGGCATTTGACGATCGACTACCGCGCTGATTCCGTAAGGCATGCAACCTCCCCCTCTCGCCGCGATTGCGCGCGGCAAGTTGTCATTACTACGTGTGTTTCAAATTCAGCCGGCGATGACCGAACTTCAAAATCGTTCAGCCATCACGCCGCTTTATTCAGCCCGTTCGTTCTAACCCGCCCTCGTGCTTCGCTTTCGGCTGCTGGCGGACAGTTCCGTGCGTATCTCTCTTGTTCGAAGCGAGCGAGGCACGAATGCCGCGCTTTGAGAAATTTCGACACAGAACTACCGTCCTCATATTGCTATGAGTTTTGATCCGACAATCGCTTGGAAAGCGTCGCCAACGCGCACACCGCCGCCGATTTGCACGTCCGCCCCGTTTCTTAAACCGCGCTGGTCTCAAGAGCCGTGGGCGCCGCGAACGCCCTAAGAGATACATCATGCCTCATTTCCCGCAACGGAAATGATTCAACGCTGGTGCCTGCAAAATCGACTTCGCGCCTGCCAAATCCGGCAGCGCCTTTCGCGCGGAGTGGCAAGGTTTTAAATCTGCGCACAGAATCGAAACGCCGAAGCGCCGTCATATTTCTCACAATCGCCCAAAATAAATTCATAAATCGTTTACGTTTGAGCCGGGCGAAACGGAATTTTCGAACAAGCCTTCGCCACTATGCCGATAAGTGACTACGCAACCGCGATTTTTTTTGCTCGTCGGAATAGGGTAACCCCGCTTCCTTGTCGAAGGTGCTCACCCATTCGCCATTGCTATTTTAAAAGCAAATGAGACCAATAAGCGGCATCAATACCGTCGCGCACGCCATCGCGTTGCAAAGCCCCCTCTCGTTGCATAGGGCGGTGGGAGCATGGGCGCGCATGAATCGCGCACACCGCAATTTCGCGGAGCAAGACGGCACCAAAAACAAAAAAGCCCGGCAGTGCCGGGCTTTTTGACGAATATCAGTTTCGATCAGTTCATTTCGCGAGCTTGGCGATCTGATGCGCGAGCCGCGAGACCTTTCGGCTCGCATTATTCTTGTGAATGATGTTGCGCTGCGCTGCCTGCATCAGCTCGGGCTCTGCGCGCGTCATTGCCTTCATCGCGGCGTCGCGGTCGCCGCTCTTGATCGCCTCTTCGACGATGCGAACCGCGCCGCGCATCTGGGTCCGGCGCGACTTGTTGATGATGGTGCGGCGGGCAATCTTGCGCGTCGCCTTCTTGGCGGAAGTAGTATTGGCCATGGCTTTCAAATATCCTTCGGCGGTGACCGGTCGCTAAGTGGTCGGGCTTGAATGCGCCGGCCGTTCAACCGCGTGATCGACGCTATCGTGTTTTTCGGGTGTTCCTGAGCGAATGCCATGTCGCGAGGAACATGCTCGCATGAAGGCTTGGCTCAAAGAACAGCGGCGGCAGGATTGCGCCGGCCGCCACTGCCGGTCTTATAAAGGGCGGGTTTTGCAGCGTCAACGCTTTCCGGGCGGGCCGGAACCGGGGAGCCCGGTGGTAAAGCGCCGATAAGGTGCTGATCAGGTTGAATTTCCCGCGCTACCCGGCTAATGGCTGACTGCGTTTTCGGGCGCACAAATAGAGGGTAACGCATGATCCGCGGTTTTTTCCGACTTGTGGGCCTGCTGCTGCTGGCTGGCGGATTTATCTTCATGGTCTATGACGGCGCGCGCTGGGTCGCCGATCAGACCCTGCGTTTTACCCGGTTCGGCCAGTTCTGGAATGACATCCATCAATCCAGCCAGCAGGCCTTCCGGGCCTGGGTGGAAGCCCATGCGCCCTGGCTCTGGACCACCATTGTCAAGGTGATCCTGGACCAGCCGGTTTTTGCCGTGTTGGGTGTGCTCGGCATTCTGCTGATGCTGGTGTTCCGGCCCCGCAAGCCGTTGATCGGCTATTCGCGGAACTGAGCCTGACGGATCCGACCGACGCCCCGGCCTTGCCGGCCTGCGGCGTAACGGGCTGCGGCTGCCGACGTAAAGACATATATTATATATTAAGGTCATCTTTTTTCGTCCGTGTACCGCCGGGAGGGACCCATGTTGTTCATGCGCAAAACCACCGCACTGCCGAGCGAAGCCGAGGCGCTGCCGGGGCGTGCGAATCCGATCCCTACTGCTGTCCGGCATTTCGTGAACGGCCGGCAATTGCAACCGCCTTACCCCGCGGGCCTGGAACAGGCGGTGTTCGGGCTCGGCTGTTTCTGGGGCGCGGAGCGTAAATTTTGGGAGCTCGGCGATGGCATCCATACGACCGCGGTGGGCTACGCCGGCGGTCATACCAAAAACCCCACTTACGAGGAGGTTTGTTCCGGCCGCACCGGTCATACCGAAGCGGTGCTGGTGGTGTTTGATCCGAAGAAGATCTCTTACGATCGGCTGCTGAAGGTGTTTTGGGAAAGCCACAACCCGACCCAGGGCATGCGCCAGGGCAATGACGTCGGCACCCAGTATCGCTCCGCGATCTACACCCTCAGCGATGCGCAACGCAAAGCCGCCGATGCGTCCAAGGCAATCTATCAAAAGGCGTTGGCCGCGAAGGGTCTCGGCGCGATTACCACCGAGGTCGCGCCGTCAGGCGAATTCTATTTCGCCGAAGACTATCATCAGCAGTATCTGGCCAAGAATCCGGCCGGCTATTGCGGACTTGGCGGAACCGGCGTGTCGTGCCCGATCGGCGCCGGCGTCGGCGTCTGATCGCGCCGCATCCTGATTGCCCGACATCATGCGGAAAGCCGGTTTCGGCTTTCCACATCGGGATCAGATCGGCCCTCCCGTCCGCTGGCAAAAAACGATTTGTTAACCATAACCGGTGCAAAACTGAAGCGGTCTCGCTATGAGGGATGGCTCCGGTGCGGGTTGCGCGCGCGTTTCGACTACCGATCACTGCCATCATGAGCGCACTCGCGTTGTCGGGCTGCATGCGCACGACCGATCCTGTCGCGATGGCGCAGCCGCAAAGCGATCTCGACTCCTTTGCTTACGGCCAGCCATACGCTAAAGCCCCGCAGGCGGCGGTGTCATCGCCCTACGGTGTCGCTGATTCCGGTGGAGGCGGCGCCATCAGCGCGCTTCGCGATAGCTTTGCCGCGGTCTCCGAGCGCTCTTACGCCGCCACCCCGGTGGCCTATGCGGCGACGCCCAGGCCGTCGGTCCATGACGCGGCCTACAAACTCGATGCCGGCGACAAGTTGCGGGTGGTGGTCTACGGCCAGGAAGGTCTCACCAATACCTACGCGATCGACGCCGGCGGTGCCATCACCATGCCGCTGATCGGCGCGGTGCCGGCGCGCGGACGAACGCCGGCGGGTCTGGCTTCCGAGATCACCGGCAAACTACGCAACGGATATATCCGCGACCCCTCGGTGGCGGTGGAAGTCGAATCCTACCGGCCGTTCTTCATTCTCGGTGAAGTCGCCGCTCCCGGCCAATATCCTTACGTGCCCAATATGAGCGTCGAAAGCGCGGTGGCGATCGCCGGCGGATTTTCGCCGCGTGCCCGCCGCGATAGCGTTACCCTGACCCACACCGACGGTGCCGGATCGATGCGCGTCGTGGTGCCGCTGGGCACCGCGCTCAGCCCCGGCGATACCGTGCAGGTTGGCGAACGCTGGTTCTGACGAAGTACGAAGCACTTCGTCATTCCGGGGCGCGCGTTAGCGCGAGCCCGGAATCTCGAGATTCCGGGTCTGCGCCAAGTGGCGCGTCCCGGAATGACGTTCAACCAACTATTTCTTCAAATGTCTGGCGAAGAAGGCGAGGCTGCGCGGCCAGGCGATGTCGGAGCTGGCTTTGTCGTAGCTCGCCCGTTCGTCGCAGTGGAAGCCGTGCTGTGCGCCCGGATAGACATGGACCTCGACGTCCGGCCGCTTGGCGCGGATGGTCTCGACGTCGCTGAGCGGAATGCCGGCGTCCTTTTCACCGAAATGAAGTTGAGTCGGTACCTTGGGCTTGTCGTCGGCGAAGCGCACGACGGCGCCGCCGTAATAGCCGATCGCGGCCGACAGCCCTGACAGTTTGGTCGCGGCGGCGTAAGCGATGCTGCCGCCGAGGCAAAAGCCGATGATGCCCACGGGGCCGACATTCTTGACGGCGTCGATGGCGGCCTGGGTATCGCGCAGCATCGCCGCCCAGTCCGGATTGGCGACGAACTTGCGTGCGATCGCGACTTCATCCGGCGAATAGCCGGAGGTGAAATTGGGTTCGACGCGATCGAAGATCGCGGGCGCGATGGCGACATAGCCTTCGCCGGCGAGACGGTCGCAGACCGCGCGAATGTGGTGATTGACCCCGAAGATTTCCTGGATCACCACCACCGCCCCTTTGGGCGCGGTCGCGGGGTCGGCACGATAGCCGCCCAGTTGAAAATTATCCGAGGCCGTCAGCTTGATATCTTGTCCCACGGGTCATCCATTGGTTGAGAGTTGATGGTTTGCAGAATTGCTTGCGAGGAGAGAGTATGCGGTTGGCCGCCTGCTATTGCCACCTCCAGTTATGGCCCCGTTCGCCCTTCCAGCCGGCCAGTCTGCCGTTCCCGAGGAACGCTGCGCGGCAGGCCATCGAGGAACGGCAACACCGCGGCGATGAAGGCCTGCGGCTGATCGATGTTGACGGCATGGCCGGCGGACGGGATCACCACTTTTTTCGCATCCGGAATTTTCGCCGCCATGTAATCGGAGGCAGCGAGAAACGGCGCGTCGTCGGCGCCGACCACCACCAGCGACGGCACCTTGATATCGGGCAGCATTTCGATCACGCCGGCATCGCGCTGGGTCAGCATGCCGCGCGCGGCCCGTGCCAGACCCGACGCATCGCGGTGGCTCACGCTCGAGCGCTCGCCGCTTTGGGATTTCAGGACCGCAAGGCCTTCGCGCTCGAAGCGGTCGCCGGTGTCGTGAGCCCGCTTGTTCCAGGCGTGGCGGGCGTCGTCTTTCTTGAAACCTGGTCCGGTATCGACGATCAGGAGTGCCTCGACCCGCTGCGGATGCGCGCGATAGAATGCAAGCGACATGTACCCCCCAAGCGAAAGTCCGCCGACAATGGCGCTGGCAGCACCAACCTTGTCCAGCAAGGCGGCCATGTCCGCCACGGTCAATGCCTCACTATAGGCAGTCTGATCCTCAGGGTAGTCGGACTGGCCGTGGCCGCGCATATCCCACAACACAAGTTTGTGACGCTTCGACAGCGCATCGATCTGGCCCAGCCACATCGCCGATGTCGATGAATAGCCATGGGTCAGCAAGAGCGCGGGGCCGCTGCCGTGGACCTCATAGTAGATTTCGACCCCGTCCCGATCGATTGTTGGCATCGGTCTTTTTCCGGCATTCCGTCGCTGCCTTATTCTAGCGCGATCCGTTCGCCCGTGGGAACTGCCCAACTTCCGAGGCGAGGACCGTCTGCTGCGGCTTGCCGGCGTGGGAGCAAATTCGCCGATGAAGTTTTTACGGCGACGCACAACAAGCATTTCGCAATTTTATCCTCTTGGCGCAATTCCAAATTGGGATCGTTAAACTTGTACTGGCCCCAATAGGCACGCATTCACATTGCCCCTTAAGCCCCGGGGAACCCGTTATCGGGTAGTCCTTGTTGTCGGCCACACCAGCCAGCCAATGAGGATTTATGACAGCTCTCGCCCACCAGTCTTCGTCCAAGCGCCGGCTGCTCCTGGCATCGGACCGGAGCGATCAGAGCAGCGAACTAGCCAATATTCTGCAATCCGTGGGTGAGGTCGACAGCATTTCGACGTCGGATATTCCCGACGCCCCGGCCCGTCATTTCGCCGGCATCGTGGTCGACATCAATCTGCGATCCGCCGACAGCGTGCAGCGGGTTCGCAGCAAACTGCGCGGGGAGGCTTACCGCTCGATGCCGCGGCTGTTCGTTCTGGCGGACTCCCTTCACCATGGGTCGATGCAGGCCTGGGCGCTGGGCGCTACCGATACGATATCGCGGCCGTTCGACGTCGAGGGCATTTTGCAGCGCATCCGCTCGGCATTTCCGGACAGCAGCGGATTCGACTCAACGGAAGACGGCGAGGCCCTGAACACGGGCATTGCCGCCGCGCATGAGGTGATGGTCAGGATCTTCGAGAAGCTTCCGGCGGGAATCCCGCTGACATTCAGCGACATCATGAAAGCCGAAACCAAGATTCTAAGGGCCGTCAAGCAATCCTCGCTGCGTAAATGGCTGGCGACCGTCGGCCGCCATCACAACCCGAGCTATCGCCACTGCCTGTTTGTCACCGGCTTCGCCGTTGCCTACGCACAGCATCTCGGCATGCGCGAGGACGACCAGCGCCGGGTGGCGCGCGCCGCGCTTTTGCACGATGTCGGCAAGGCGTTCGTCCCGGTGGAGATACTGGACAAGCCGGGACAGCTCAGCGACGAGGAAACAAGCGTCATCCGCAAGCATCCGCGCCTCGGCTATGACGCCCTCGCGGCCGAAGGCGGCTTTCCGCCGGAGATGCTGGATGTGGTGCTGCACCATCACGAACTGCTTGACGGTACCGGATATCCCAATGGCCTGCACGGCGACCGGATCAGCGACATCGTGCGGCTGACAACGATCGTCGATATCTACGCGGCGCTGGTGGCGAATCGTGCCTACCGGCTGCCGTTCACGCACGCCAAGGCGTTCGCGATCATGGAGCAGATGGACGGCAAGCTCGACCAGCATTTGCTGCAGGCCTTTCGGCCGGTGGCGTTTGGATCGTATTGATCGGGGCCGAGTTCTCAACAGGGTCATTGCGAGCAGCGTAAGCGACGAAGCAATCCATCCCCCTTTGGGCTTATCGATTACTTCGCTTGCGCTCGCAATGACGGAGCTATTGGCCGACGCCGGATGCCTCGCTTGCGAACGGCGGTGCCGTGTACACCACCTTGCCGCCGACCATCGTCAGCAGCGATCTGATTTTCCCGATCTCGCCCACCGGCGCCGTCAGATAGTCCGCTGACAGGACCGCCAGGTCGGCGAACTTGCCGGGCTCCAGCGTGCCGCGCTTGTCGTCGTCATTGGCCATGAACGCCGAATTGCGCGTGTACATCTCGAGCGCCTGGCGGCGGCTCGGGGCTTCCGCCTCGCCGCGGGTCTTGACGCCGCCGATCGTGGTGCCGTCGAGATACCACTGCAGCGCCACGAACGGATTGTAGGACGACACCCGGTGCGCGTCGGTACCGCCGGCCACGGTGAGCCCGAGCCGCAGGGCGGTCGCGATCGGCGGCAACCGCCGCGCCGGCTCGACGCCGACGTCGTGTTGCAGCCGTTCGCCGCCAAAATACAGGCCGTCCTGAACGCCCCAGATCAGCCCCAGCGACTTCATTCGCTTCAGATTGTCTTCCGAGGCGTTGTACAGGTGCAGCACGGTCCAACGGAGGTCGCGAACCGGATAATCCTTGTTGATGTCTTCGATGACGTCGAGAAGGTCGTGCACGGTACGGTCCGGGTTCCAGTGCAACTGGATGGTGTAACCCTTCGAGGCGGCCCAGCGCAGCAGATCCGCCAGTTTGGCCTTGCCGTCGGGCGTGATATCGCCGTCGGTCCAGTCGGACCAGACAAGGATTTCGCCGGGACCGTTGAAGTGCAGCATCGAATCGCCGAACCCTTGCGGCAGCAGCTGCGTCAGGTTCTGCAGATCCGCCAGTTCGCTACCCGGTTTCGGCGCGCACAGATGATAGGCGATGCGCAGCGTCAGTTGCTTGTCGTGCCACAGCTTGAACACGGCCTGGTAGTTGGCGGGATACATGCTGACCCCGCCGCCATCGACGATGCCGGTAATCCCGAGACTGTTCATTTCGCGGAAGAATTTGCGGGAGCCGTCGACCTGCTGCGCCATGGTTGGTTTCGGCAGGTGGTCGAAGATCTTGCCGAGCGTGTTGCCGTTGCCGATGACCACGCCGGTGGGATGGTTGTCGCCGTCGCGCTCCAGCCTGCCGCCGGGGGTGACGTCGGAATCCTCATGAATGTTCAGCGCCTCCATCGCCTTCGGCGTCAGCAGCAGCCAGTCGTAGAGATGCTGGATGTAGACCGGGTTGTCCGGTGCCGCTTCGGTCACCTCGCGCGCGGTCGGCCGCCGCTTCTCTGAAAACTGCTCTTCGGTCCAGCCGCCGGCCACGACGATCCAGGACCCGGGTTTTTGAGTTCTTGCCGGCCTGGCGAATTTTTTCCAGCGCCTCCTTCAGCGTCGGTACGCCGATCCAGTTGACCTCGGTGCCGAAGGTCAGCGCGGCGCGGATGCCGTGAATGTGCCCGTCGGTCAGCCCGGGAATTACGGTGCGGCCGCCGAGATCGATCAATTTCGCCTCGTTGCCCGCGAGTTTCTTCATCGCGGCCGACGTGCCTGACGCCAGCACCTGGCCATGGGCGATCGCGAGCGCCTGCCGGACCGAGAAATCCTTGTCGACGGTGAGGATCTTGCCGTTGAACAGCACGGTGTCGGCGGTTTGCGCCGAGGCGGAGTTGGCCGCCAAAGCGAGGCCCAGGCTCATGCAAGCCGCCAGCGCTTTGCCGAAGGCCAATCGTTTGGCTCGCGCTTCTTTTTTATGTCCGAGCCCCAACATGTCGTTTCCCCCTTATTTCGTTCGGTACACAGCCGTCAATGCGAGGAGCGCAAGCAACGAAGCAATTTAGAGTTGCTTTGTCGCTCTCTGGTGTTGTTCATTAGCCCAGTAGCTTCCGCAATTCCGCTTTCGCCACTTTCTCCAGCGTCGAGCGCGGCATCTCGTCGACGAAGCGGATTTCGCGCGGCACCTTGAAGTCGGCCAGCGCGCTGCGGCAGGCGGTCATGACGTTGTCGTGCAGATCGGGCGGCGCGCGTTCGACGCCGGCGTGCGGAATGATGAACACCACCGGCACCTCGTCGAGCATCGGGTGCTTTTTCCCAACCACCGCGGCCTCGCGCACGCCGGGCACCACCGCGATCACCTGCTCGATCTCGGAGGCGGCGACGTTCTCGCCGCCGACCTTTAGCATGTCCTTGGCGCGGTCGCCGAATTTGATGAAGCCGTTGTCCAGTAGCGTGACGCGGTCACCGGTCATGAAATAACCCCGCTCATCGAAACTTTCGCGGGTCGCGTTCTCGTTGTGCAGATATTCCTTGAACAGCGACAGCCCGGGAACGCCCTTGATCAGCAGATTGCCGGTGCCGCCGACCGATGTCGGCGCGCCGTCATCATCGGTGATGCGGAGGGAATATTCGGCTGCGGCGCGGCCGATCGACATCGGCGTGTTGGGCTGGTCGACCTCGCCGATAATGCCGTGGGTAATGGTCTCGGTCATGCCCCACCAGCCGATGATCTTGATGCCGAAGGCTGCAAAGGCCGGCGGTTCGCACACCGCCGTGCCCCAGAGCCGGAATTTGTGCTGCTTCGGGATTTCGTGCTCCAGCAGCGCCTTCATGCAAAACGGGATGGTCGAGGTCCAGGTGCAGCCGTGCTCCAATGCCGCGCTCCAGAACCGGCTTGCGGAAAACCGCGGCTGAATCACGCAGGAAGCACCGACCCACAGGCTCGCCAGCATCGAATAGGCCAGCGCATTGGTGTGAAACAGCGGCAGATAGGTCTGGTGCACGTCGCCCTGATGCAGATCCTGATGCGAGGCGTTGACCTTGGCGCCCCACAGCGCATTGGCGTGGGTCCACAGCACCGCTTTCGGGCGCGATGTGGTGCCGGAGGTATATTGCACGCTGCATGGCGCCAGGGGGTCGATGGCGCGGCGCGGCCGGTCGGCGCTGTCGGCGAACAGCGCCTCGAAACTGTCGCTGCGTTGCGGCGCGCCGTACGCGGGCGCGGTGCCGGCATCGTGCGAGATCACCGCGATCCAGCGCAGGTTGCGGCAATGCGCCGAGATCAGCTCGGCATAGGCAGGTTGCGTGATCGCGGCCACGGCGCTGCAATGACCAGCGAAATATTCCATCTCCGCCGGCGCTGAGCGGGTGTTGGTGGTGACGGCGATGGCGCCGAGTTCGACGCAGGCGAACCAGGCCAGCACGGCCTCGACGCAATTATCCAGATGGATCAGCACGAATTCGCCGGGCTTGATGCCGCGCGCGACAAGGCCTGCGGCGAGCGCGCCGACGCGTTCGTGAAATTCGCCGTACGCCCAGCTCCGCGCCGGCGCATCGAACGGCGCCCAGATCAGGAACGGATGATCGCGGCGCTTCTCGGCGCGCATCCGCAGCAGCCACGGCACGTCGAGTCCCGCGAACGGCCCCACCACGCCCGGCGCGTCCTGTGAATCCGCCATTGATCCTCCCGCGCAGCCTTTGCCGGCTGCTTTGGTATTTTTATTCGGGACCATGTCTGCCACCGGATGGCGCGGCGGGCAAATCCTGCGTCGTCATGCCCGGCCTTGTGCAGGGCATCCACGTCTCAACGGCGACGCAGCAAGCAAAGACGTGGATGGCCGGGACAAGCCCGGCCATGACGAAAGAAATGTCGTCTCATGCCCCGACTCTCGCCCGCGGTTAACCCGCCTCGCCCTCATACGATGAAATCTCGATCAGGCTGCCGTCGGGATCGCGGCAATAGACCGACCGCAGCGTGCCGCGGGCGCCTTGTTTGGCCACCGGGCCTTCCTCGATCGCGACGCCGTGCGCCTTGAGGTGCGCGACCACCTGGTCCGGGGTGCTCGCGGTGAGAAAGCACAAATCGTCACTGCCGGCGGTTTCATGGTCGGCCGTGAACCATTCGACCTTGTCGGCATCGCGCGGCCGCACGTTGATTTTCTGGTTGCCGAAAACAAGCGAGGTTCGCGGCGTCTTGCCCGGGCCGGGATCGAACACCCGGACCTCCATGCCGAGGATTTTCTGGTACCACTGCGTGGAGCGCGCCACGTCGGAAACGTTGATCACGATATGATCGAGGGCGTTGACCTTGACAGCCATGGGTTATCCTTTGGTCGCGGTTCGATGCGTGCGCCGCTACTAGTCGTATCCGGCTTTGTTTGTTACAACGCCGGGCATCGCAGATTCAACAACAACGGACCGCGCGACACGACGCGGCCGCCGGGGAGAAACTCATGGCATCACGCCGCGCCGCGATAGGTGTTTTTGCAATCGGCCTTTCGGCCCTGGTCTGGTCGACCGCCAGCGCCTCGGCGCTGGACTATCCGACCCGGCCGGTGCGCTTTGTCGTCGGATATCCGGCCGGCGGCGCGACCGATATTCTGGCCCGCATCATCGGCCAGCGGCTTTCCGAGCGGCTGGGCCAGCAATTCGTAATCGAAAACAAGCCCGGCGCCGGCAACAACATCGGCACCGAGGCGGTGGTCAACGCCGAGCCCGATGGCTACACAGTGCTGCTGATCAATCCGGCCAACTTCATCAACGCCTCGCTTTACACCAACCTGAATTTCAACTTCATCCGCGATATCGCCCCGGTCGCGACCTTCAACCGCGTCCCGAACGTCATGACGGTAGCTCCGGCGGTGCCGGCCAAGACAGTCGCCGAGTTCATCGCCTATGTGAAGGCCAATCCGGGCAAGGTGAACATGGCGTCATCGGGTAACGGGACTTCGGTGCATATGTCCGGTGAATTGTTCATGGCGATGTCGGGCGCGGAGATGCTGCACATCCCTTACAAGGGTGCGGCGCCCGCGATTACCGATCTGCTCGGCAACCGCGTCCAAGTGATCTTCGACAACATGCCTTCGATCATCCAGCACATCAACTCCGGCGCCTTGCGCGCGCTGGCGGTGACGACGGCGGAACGGTCCCCGCAATTGCCTGACGTGCCGACGATCGGCGAGACCGTGCCGGGCTACGAGGCGAGCGCCCTGTTCGGCATGGGTGCACCCAAGAAGACGCCGCCGGAGATCATCGAAAAGCTGAACAAGGAGATCAACGCGATCCTGGCCGAGCCGGAGATGAAGAAGCGCCTGGTCGAGCTGGGCGGCGAGCCGCTGATCAGCACGCCTGAAGCCTTCGGCGCGATGATCGCGGCCGAGACCGAAAAATGGGCGAAGGTGGTCAAGTTCTCCGGCCTGAAGGTGGACTAGGGCCGCCGCAGGCGCTGCATCGCGGTCACGCGCGCGGCCGGTCATGGCTGGCCGGAACCTTCTCGATGCGGCATGGTTTTCAACACAAGACGACCCACGCAGAGGAGACAAGATCATGCGCAATGCAATGTTGGCCATGTTGGCTTTATTGTCTGCCGGCGCTGCCACCTTGGCCACGACCGGCCCCGCGGCGGCGGTCGTCTACCCCTACTGCATCCAGGGCTGGGGCTGGGGAATTCCAGGTGACTGCTCGTACCGAAGCTATGCCGAATGCATGGCGAGCGCTTCGGGGCGAAACGTCTACTGCAACATCAATCCGCGCGTCGCGTTCGCACGGCAACGGCGCGGCCGGCCCTATTGGGATTACTAAGCCCGCGAAAGCGTCCCCGGCTCCGCACCGGGACGCACCGGTCGGGTGACGTGCGAATCTCTCAGCGAGCGGTCCGGCGAACGCCGGAACGCGAATCGCTGGTGACGATCATGTTGGAGCCTGACGGCGCCGGGACGCTGCTCATCCTGCATCATGAGCAATTTGCAGATGAGCGGCGCGTTCGACAAGCCCGAGAACCATATTGCCTGAAACCGACACATACGGAGGAACCGGTCATGCAATCGCACCACATCGTCTCGCGTGAAGAATGGATCGAAGCCCGCAAGGCCCATCTCGCCCATGAGAAGGAATTTACCCGCGCCCGCGACCGGCTCAGCGAAGAGCGCCGCGCTCTGCCATGGGTCAAGGTCGACAAGCCCTACGTGTTCGATGGCCCCGATGGCAAAGCCACACTGGCAGATCTATTCAAGGGGCGCAGCCAGCTGGTGGTGCAGCATTTCATGTTCGCGCCCGACTGGAGCGAAGGCTGCAAGAGCTGTTCGTTCTGGGCCGACGGCTTCGAGCGCATGATTCCCCATCTCGCCGCGCGCGACACCACGCTGGTCGCGATCTCGCGGGCCCCGTTACAGAAGCTAAACGCGTTCAAGATGCGGATGGGCTGGAGCTTCGACTGGGTGTCTTCGGGGCAAAACGATTTCAATTACGACTACGCGGTTTCGTTCACGCGGGACGAGATCGAGCAGGGCGCCAGGCTCTACAATTTCGGAACGTCAGGCTTCGGCGTCGAGGAGGCGCCCGGGATCAGCGTGTTCTTCCGCGACCCGGCGGGCGACATCTTCCACACCTATTCATGCTTCGCGCGCGGTCTCGACATGATGAATGCCGCCTACCACTATCTCGACCTGACGCCGCTCGGCCGCCACGAACAGGGCTTGCCGTACCCGATGGACTGGCTGCGGCTGCGCGACCAGTATCAGCCTGCGGCCGGCGTGGCCGCCGGAGTTGAACCCGGCGCGGCAAGAGCCTGAGCGTCACTGCGCCAGCGATCGATCATCGATTGTCAAAGCTCATTCAAGCTTCAACCCGCGTCAGGCACGGACCGCCAGCAGTATCAGCCGGCGCGGCAGGCTTGTTGCTGGAATCGATCGGCCGCGGCGCGATCGCTTCTCGGAGCGAGCGTTCGCTAACAGCCCTTGCAGATCGAGGAGACCATGTGGGCGGCCTTACGATCTTCCCTGTCCACTGAGAGATCACCGGTGCCGAGCCCGGGACCGCCGCTGAAAGCAGTGCCGCCGCCCGAAAGCGCCGTGCCGGAGGCATTGGTGCCGGGCGCGGCTAAACTCGTGCCGGCCGCGCCGCCCGTTGCGATGCTGTTCGTCATGGTTCCGCCCAGGACGGAACCGCCCATCGTCGACGCCGAATGATGCCCACCGGTGCCGCCGCCGCGGCTGAACGCCGCCGTTGGCAACAATGTCGAGAGCAGGAGGCAGCCGATTGCCAATCTTCTCATGGCAGATTCTCCGTTTTATCGCCTAACGATATCCGGCTGCGCCTGGTTCCGAGGCGCGGGCGCGCGTGGCGCGGACGGCCCATCAATATCCGGTCATTTGCCGTGCGTTAGGCTATTGCCGCGACCTAGTCGCTGCCGGACATGTCGGCAAGCGGCCGCCGGCTCGCTGCCGCAAACCGTGATCATGCGGGTTGGAGAAGTCTCGCGATGGCGTCAAGCGACCTTACGCCGCCGCGGCGGGGCGGGCCTGCTCGCCGTCGATGGCGCGATCGATGGCGTCGATCAGGACCTGGGTCTCGATGAATTTGATCCGCGCCCGCTCGGCCTTGTCGCGGTCGAACGGCGCGGCAAGCGTCTTGGCGAAGGCATCGCGGTCGTCGGCCATGCGCTCGCGCGCCTTTTTCAGCGTCTCAAGTCGCTCGCTCATGTCGGCTTCGCTTTCTGTGGGTCGCGCTGGAAAGATGCCGGCGACACGGTGGTCAACCGGTTTGAGCTCCAACGCCATAAATACCATCGAGGTCCATCTGGCGCACCCGACACGATTCGAACGTGTGACCTTTGCCTTCGGAGGGCAACGCTCTATCCAGCTGAGCTACGGGTGCTTCGGGGTTCATTTAGCCGATTGCCTGGGCCTCGGCAACGGCCCTCACGGGGCTGGGGGGAAGGAGCAAGGCCCGAAGGCGAAGGTCACACGTTCGAATCGTGTCGGGTGCGCCGGGAAAGCATCTGCCGAGCGTGCCGGGACTGTGGCGGATCGATCCCCGAGGGATGTCGTGTGTTATCTTATCCGCCGACAGGCTATTTCGACCGATACCGATCGTTTGACCCCACCTTGCAGTGAATGGCGTGGATATCGCGCCGAACCCGTTGACCTCGACATGGCCGGATGTTGGTTTTTTCAAACTCAACCGCGAGCCTGCCGATGTCGACCGAGTCCCAGTTGCGCGAGAAGTTACGGAAGATCGAGGCCCTTTTCGCGGGTGCCGGGACGGCCGGCGAGCGGCTCGCGGCGGAAGCAGCGCTGGAACGCGTGCGGGAGCGTTTGACGGAACTTGGTCGGAAAGATCCATCAATTGTGATGCAGTTCTCGATGCCGGATCAATGGTCGCGCCATCTGTTTCTCGCCTTGCGTCGACGCTACGGCATGAAGCCCTATCGCTACTATCGGCAGCGGCGCAATACGGTCATGGTTCGCGCACCAAAACGGTTCCTCGATCAAGTTCTGTGGCCGCAGTTCTCAGAGCTTGACCAGGCCCTGCAAGCCTACCTTCATCAAGTGACGCTGCGGGTGATCCGCGAGGAAGTCTATGCCGACGTGAGCGAGGCGCAGGAGGTTCCCGAGGCTCTGCCGCCGAACTGATCGAAGATGCGGTCAGGCCGCAAGGTCGACTTTGCTTTGTTAAGCCCATGCCCAGAGCAATAATTCGTGGTGATGCTGTCGGCTTTCTACAGTGTAACCGTGGGAAACTGTGTTCTTTGATCGCGTTGTGGATCGTTGCTGCTGGTGGCTGTGTTTAGTCGCCCCACGCCCCATAATGTTGCCTTGCTCGAATCAGCGGAGAGTCAGCATGAACCGCAAAGTTAGGAATCTCATTCTGACCGAATCCCAAGAGGCTTGCCTTGTCGCACTTAGATCCCGCAAAGAGTCCAAGACTGATATTGCGATACAAGCCAAGCTTGATCTCAAGAAAGCAGCAAAAGCACTCGAAGCATTGAAGGAACTCGGGCTTGCCAAGCGCGGCGAGATGAATAGGTGGCATTTCACGAGACGCGGAAGAGATTGTCGCTTCAAGACTATTCCGGATCGAATTCGGCGCAGTAGCGCACTTCCTGGTCCTGGCGCCCGGCGGCTGCTCGATATTTTGGACCGGCCGATGCGGGGCAGTGAGCTTGCTGAAAGTTTGGGCATCACTCTTCAAAGAGTTCGTCAGCTTGTGGTCAAACTTCATGCACAAGGATTTGTGAAATTCGGAGACCCAGAAAGAATACTAGAGGTTGTCTCGCGCACCAAGGATAAGACAGTTTTGCTGTCACGCAATGAGGCGCTTGTGCTTTCGGCTATCCCGGATGCCTATGCAACGAATGTCGCGAAGATAAGGCTCGCAGCTTTGCTCCCTGAGAAGAGTGTCCAGGAGATCCTTGATAGCCTTGTTGCAAGGGGCTTTGTCGTAGCGCAGAATGAGTTCACTAATGACGCAATCTATCAGGTAACTGCGGCCGGCTCGAAGCATCCGCAATGTCGTAAGAATGCCCGCTTGGCGCATGCGCCTCGGCTACCTGTCGAATCAGATCGCGTTCGCGCGGTGCTGTCGGCTATATGCGATGCGCGATCGATGCGGATCAGAGATTTGAAAAATGAACTAAGAATACCGCCCCCTTCGATAAATGCTCTTATGCAGTATCTAAAGCGAAAGGCCTTGGTGCAAAAAACCAGCCAAGAGCAAGCGGCGCCCTATTGCCTAACAGGGAAGGGCCTTGCCGCCCTCACAGAAATGGCACGCCGACATGCTGCATAGCGTCGTGCTGCGTTCATTTCGCCGATGGCCGGGTGTCGGCAGCCGTCCTGCGAGGGCTTGGCCAGACCTCTGCAGGCAGGGGAACGCTCCGTAGGCAAACGGTCATACGTTCGAATCGTGTCAGGTGCGCCAGAAATGCCTGTGCCGAGACTGCGGGGGCCCAGAACTACCAAGCCAGGCTTTCGACATTTATACGTCAATTTGAACGCGCATTGTTTATTGAATGACCGACATGGCCGGACTTGCGGTTGGCTCGACCCAGTCGCGATTGATCCTGAACGGACATTGGACCCCAGTGCAATCCTCACTGCCCCCGCGCATGGTTCAGGAGTTGTTCTAGATTCCCGATCTGTTTACATGGGCGGACGGGTGCTGGCCTGTTTCGTTAGCAGACGCGTCCGGCGGTTTGAGAGCAAATATGCCTGTAAGGAAAACAATGTCAGTTGATAAGGCTAAAGACACTCCGCCTAAAAAACCGATCGCCGAGAACAAGATTGTCGAAGCCAAGCCGGAATCCTCTACCGAGGCGGAAAGCAAACCGGACGCTACAGCAAAAAAGCAAGGTATGGGCGAGGGGCAGAAGCCAGTATCCAAGGCCTACAAGGACAACTGGAACGACATTTTTGGAAAGAAGAAAAAGCGATAGTACGGTGGTTTACTGCGCGGGGGCCTATGCAGCCGCGACGGTTCAGAGTGGTCGGTCGCTGGAGGTGTGCTGGGGAGAGGCTTCCGGTGCTCATGCCAAGTAGGCAGGTCCACGAGCGGTAAAGGTCACACGTTCTGAACGTCTCGGGCGCGCCAAGAAACGGTGGTGCAGAACGTGCCGGGTGGTGGCGGCTCAAATCGCTCGGTTGCGGTAGCCCCTTGGGCTCCTGGATCGTCTTCCAGAACGCTTTTGAGCTGGCCCCAAATTGATCCGTTTCGTCTTCGAGTCGTTCCAGCTAGCTGGTTGAACGCACCCAAGGTAAAAGGCCCGGCATTGTTGCCGGGCCTTTCTTATTGTCGAGCTCTGAACGGTTGGACTTAGAAATCCATACCACCCATGCCGCCCATGCCGCCGCCACCCGCAGGCATGCCGCCGCCTGCGTTCTTCTTCGGCACTTCAGCCACCATGGCTTCGGTGGTGATCAGCAGCGCTGCCACTGAGGCCGCGTTCTGGATCGCTACGCGAACAACCTTGGTCGGGTCGATGATGCCCTTGGCAATCAGGTTGACGTATTCGCCAGTCTGCGAGTTGAAGCCGTAGGAGTATTGGTCCTTCTCGAGGATCTTGCCTACGATGATGGATCCGTCCTCGCCCGCATTGATCGCGATCTGGCGCGCCGGCCAGGAGAGCGCCTTGCGCACGATCTCGACGCCGGTCTTCTGGTCGTCGTTCTTGGTGCGCAGCCCCTTAAGGTGCTGGGAGGCACGCAGCAGCGCGACTCCGCCGCCCGGCACGATGCCTTCTTCAACCGCCGCACGGGTCGCATGCATCGCGTCATCAACGCGATCCTTGCGCTCCTTGACTTCGGTTTCAGTCGCGCCGCCGACGCGGATCACCGCGACGCCGCCCGCGAGCTTGGCCAGACGCTCCTGCAGCTTCTCGCGGTCGTAGTCCGAGGTGGTTTCCTCGATCTGCGCCTTGATCTGCGCCACGCGGGCTTCGATGTCGGCCTTCTTGCCGGCGCCGCTGACGATGGTGGTGTTCTCCTTGTCGATCATCACCTTCTTGGCGCGGCCGAGCATGGCGAGCGTGACGTTCTCCATCTTTATGCCGAGATCTTCCGAAATCGCCTGACCGCCGGTCAGCACCGCGATGTCCTGCAGCATGGCCTTGCGGCGATCGCCGAAGCCCGGAGCCTTGACGGCGGCAACCTTCAGACCACCGCGCAGACGGTTGACGACGAGTGTGGCAAGCGCCTCGCCTTCGACGTCTTCCGCGATAATCACAAGCGGCTTGCCGCTCTGCACCACGGCTTCCAGCAGCGGAAGCAATTCATTCAACTGAGAAAGCTTCTTTTCGTTGATCAGGACGTAGGCATCTTCCATTTCAACGCGCATCTTGTCGGCGTTGGTGACGAAGTAAGGCGAGATGTAGCCGCGGTCGAACTGCATGCCTTCGACGACTTCTAGTTCGGTCTCAAGCGACTTGGCCTCTTCAACCGTAATGACGCCCTCGTTGCCGACCTTCTTCATCGCATCGGCGAGGAACTTGCCGATCTCGGCGTCGCCGTTGGACGAAATAGTGCCGACCTGCGCGATTTCCTCGTTCGAGGTGACCTTCTTGGAGTTCTTGACGAGGTCGGCGACCACGGCTTCCACAGCCAGGTCGATGCCGCGCTTCAGATCCATCGGGTTCATGCCGGCTGCAACCGACTTGGCACCTTCCCTGATGATGGCAGCGGCCAACACGGTTGCGGTCGTGGTGCCGTCGCCGGCCGCATCGGCCGACTTGGAGGCGACTTCGCGCACCATCTGGGCGCCCATGTTCTCGAACTTGTCATCAAGCTCGATTTCCTTGGCGACGGTGACGCCATCCTTGGTGATGCGGGGGGCGCCGAACGACTTGTCGAGCACGACGTTGCGGCCCTTGGGACCGAGCGTGACCTTGACCGCGTTGTTGAGAATATCGACGCCGCGCAGCATCTTGTCGCGGGCATCGACGCCGAATTTGACTTCTTTGGCTGACATAATGATCTCCGTTTTCAACTGGTCAGATCCCAAAGGCCGCGCGATTGGGCGGTTTCTTGAGGGATGAGATTTGGATTGCTGGCCTCATCCTTCGAGACGCCGGCTGCGCCGGCTCCTCAGGATGATGGAACGGGCTAAAGCGCTTAAGCGGTCTTCTTCTTCGCGGTGGGAAGGTCGGTGAGAACGCCCATGATGTCGCTCTCCTTCATGATCAAGAGATCCTCGCCGTCGAGCACGACCTCGTTGCCGGACCATTTGCCGAACAACACGCGGTCGCCAACCTTGAGGTCGATTGGGATCAGCTTGCCGGCTTCGTCACGGCCGCCGGGACCGACCGCCGTGATTTCGCCCTGCGAGGGTTTTTCCTTGGCGCTGTCCGGAATGATGATGCCGCCCTTGCTCTTTTCTTCGGCCTCGATGCGCTTGACCACGACGCGGTCGTGGAGCGGACGGAATTTCATGCAGTCCTCCTATTTCTAGTTGTTGTTGTTTTGGACCAAATAGCAGTCGTGGCTATCGAGTGCTAACCATCCTGCAGATAAGCCCGCCTAGGGGGCGCACAAGGCCTTCCCGAAGCGATATTCGGCTCTGGATTTGTTCCAAGGCTAGATAGAGCGGAATTCCATCGGCGACACAGGCGGCAAGGGAGAGGTCCGGGGTCCGATTATCTAGGACATCAAGCAAACCGCTGATGAATTGGCCTGACGTCGGCACACACGTTCGAATTGTGTCGGGTGCGCCAGAAAAGCATGTGCCGAGGGTGCCGGGACTGTAGAGGGCTAACCGCCCCCGACATCTCTTTTTAGTCTTGCCCGACCCGCGGCGTTCCCGGCATCACCGCTTGTCCGCATGCCGATTGTCGAGAATAATGCGAAAGGGCTGGAACGGTGCGGAGAATCTGCATGAGGTCGGCATGAAGGTGCTGCTGCGCCGCAGGGCTGCATCTTGATCAAGGAAGAGCGCGATGCCTGATGAAATCGACACCTCAACCGGGCGATTTGACATCGCTGCCATCGCCAAATCGCTGCCGGAAACGGCGACGACATTGCTGGTCGACAATACCTCACCGACCGTGAGCAGGCGAGCGCGCGGGTGTTTCGGGTGTACCGGCCGACCCCGCCGCATTATCACGCCACCTGCGACGAATATCTCTATGTGGTGTCCGGCCGTGGCACGTTCTGGATGAAAGACCCCGCGACCAAGGCGGAGTTCGCACCGGGAGAGCTTTTGTTTTTCGAGCGCGGCACCGTTCATGCGATGCCGGATTTGTTCGAGCAGCCCGTCGTGTTTCTCTCTATCGATACGCCGCGACGAGAACCCACCGATATTATATTTGTCGATCCGCGCGACGGATGCCCGGAAACCTTTATGGCGCGCAACGCCGAGCCTCGGTAGCCGTCCAGGCTGACCGAAGGAATCCCCGCGCAGCACAGCCCTGCGCCGGGATATGCCGGAGATCGCCCTTGAAGTCAGCCGCGAACTCTGCGTTGTGGAGAAAAAGTCCGGAAAGGGAAGTTGATGCGCGTTTTGAAACTGTGTTTTGGTTTGATTCTGATCCTGGTCCTGCCTGCCGCGGCCTTTGCGCAAGACAACTACCCGTCCCGTCCGGTGCGGATCGTCGTCGGCTTCGGTCCTGGTTCCGCCGCCGACCTCACGGCCCGGATTTTGGCTCAACGACTGTCGCAGACGATGGGCCAGCAGTTTTTCATCGAGAACAAACCAGGCGGCGGAAGCACGGTGGCGGCCGAACAGGTCGTTCGCGGCCCGAAAGACGGCTACACGCTGTTCATGGGCACGGTGGCGAACGTCATCAACGCGGTGCTGCAGCCCGATCTCGCGTTCGACTTCGCCAGGGATTTCGCCCCCATCGTCTACGCGACGTCGTCGCCCAACATCCTGGTGGTGCATCCTTCCACCGGCGTGCACGATGTGAGGGAGTTGATAGGTTTCGCCAAGGCAAACCCCGGCAAGGTGTTTTATGGCTCATCCGGCGTCGGCACATCGCCGCATCTTTCGGGCGAGCTGTTCAACATGCTGGCGGGGACCAAGATGGTGCATGTCCCCTATTCCGGCAGCGCGCAGGCGGTGACCGATCTGATCGCGGGTCGCACCCAGGTGATGTTTTCTCCGGCTTCGACGGTGCTGCAGTATGTGGCATCGGGGCAGCTCACGGCGCTGGCGTCCTCGGAACGCGAACGCGCCTCCGCCGCTCCCGATCTTCCGACCGTCGCCGAATCGGGTCTGCCCGGATTCGATACCAGCGTATGGTTCGGACTGATGGCTCCCGCCGGCACATCGCACGAAATCACCGAAAAACTCGCGCACGCGATCGACGAAGCGCTGAAGAACGACGACGTCGTAAAATCGCTGCACACCGCGGGGCTCGACATCAAGGGCGGGACACCCGAAGCGTTCGGCGCGTTTGTTGCGTCGGAAACCAAAAAGTGGAATGACGTCGTCGTGGCCGCGGGCCTTCGCAAGTAACGACGAAGCATACGGGAAATCTGACATGGCAAAACTGCGCGCGGTCGAATGCCGCGAGTTCATCAAGGCGGCGATCGAGAAGGCGGACCAGATGGGGGTCCCAGTATCGATCGCCATCGTTGGCCCGGAGGGCCACCTGATCGCGCTCGAGCGCATGGATGATGCAGGTTTTGTGACGCCGGAGACCGCGTGGGCCAAGGCCTACACCGTCGCCGCATTTCGCTCGATGTCGCCGCGTTTTCCCGACGGCCTCGTCATCCAGCAGTGGTTCAAGGAACGCAATCCGCAACTGATGATCGCCATGGCGGTGATGTCGAACGGTCGCGTCGCCGCCTCCGGCGGAGCGGCGCCCGTCTTCAAGGGCAACGAGATGGTCGGCTGTTACGGCATCAGCGGCGCGACCTCGGATCAGGATGAAGTCATCGGTCAATATGCGCGCGGCAAGGCCGGATGGGCGCATCTGCCCGCGGACGACACCACGCCGCCCGAGGTCAAGCAGCACATCAACGAATTGTACGCGAAGGCTGGAATCAAGGATCGCGAGCTTTAAAGGGTGATGAGATGAAGTTAGATTGAGCTGCGACGCAGCGGAAACTTTACCTCTCCCCGCTGGGGAGAGGTGAAGAAGGGCAGACCGATTCAATTCAAAACCATCTTGCTCTAGTTTCCAGTACCCTCTGACCGGCTCAACCGGATTTGCGCCCAAGGATGGCTTTGCTGGGGTTCCTTTCGCCTGCCTTGATGTCGGCAATGTCCCGCGGAAGATGGGGCTTCCCCGGCCGGAACCAGGCGTTGAGGGCGGTGCGTGAGCTCAAACATCGAACCATTGGCCCGCGAGATGGCCGAGCGGATTTGCCGCCGCAGCGGCATGCCCGAGGCCGATATTCCGCGTTGGGTCGATCTGCATTGGCCATGCGCCGCCGCGATGCTGGAGGCGGGCGTGATGGATGAGGGCGGGCAATGGGTCTCGGATAAAGACGTTCGCTTGGGCATGGAGGCCTATCGCGAGCGGCTGCGGGGATCGACGTGACGTGATCCGGCGCGCTATCGCGAAGACAAGTGTTGCTGTTACCCCGATTGTCTCGTGGGACGCAGGCTGTAAAACTGTCCCCCGAGAGAATTGTGCCTCAGGGAGAATCGTCCATGCGTCCGCTCGAATTCGGCTGGTATCTGCCCACGCATGGCGACACCACGGCCTATGGCGTGATGGAAGCACAGGTGGCGGGATCGCCTGAACTGTGCGACCGCGTCGTGCAGGCCGCGGAGAAGGCGGGCTTCGAATATCTGCTGATCCCGGTGGGCTCGACCTGCTGGGAGGCCTGGATATCGGGCGCGTTCATGGCGGCGCGTTCGGCGACGATCAAGCCGCTGATCGCGGCCCGGCCCGGCTACATCAACCCGGTGCTGCTGGCGAAGATGATCTCGACCTTCGACCAGATGTCGGGCGGCCGCATCTGCATCAACCTGATCGCGGGCCAGAACGAAAGCGAAGTCGAAGGTGAGGGCGTGCGCTACGCCAAGGAAGAACGCTACGCGCTGATGGAGGAGGAGGTTTCGATTCTCAAGGCGCTGTGGACCACGCGCGGCCCGCTGAATTTCCAGGGCAAATTCCACACGCTATCGGGCGCGCATATCCGGCCGCGGCCGCTGCAGCAGCCGTTTCCGAAATTCTATCTCGGCGGCGGCTCGCATCAGGCCTGGGAAATATCGGCGAAACATTCCGACGTGCATCTGTTCTGGGGCGACCTGCCGGAACGGATCGCCGCGAACATCGCCGAGATCAGGGGCATGGCGAAGGCGCATGGCCGCGAAAACGACATCGGCTTCGGCATGCGCCTGCAGGTGATCTGCCGCGAGAATGAAAAGGACGCGTGGGAAGCCGCCGACATCCTGGTGCGCAACGCGACCGAGCGGCAGAAGCAGGAGATCAAGACGCTCTACAACAACTCGGCGGCCAACCAGCGGGTGCAACAGCTCGCCCGCGAGCACGGCGATCTCCTGCTGCCGCATCTGTGGACCGGCATCACCCGGGTGCGGCCCGGCGCCGGAATCGCCGTCGTCGGCAATCCCTCGCAATGCGCCGACACCCTGCAGCAATTCATCGATGCCGGCTGCCATTCGTTCTGCCTGTCCGGCTATCTGCACGACGAGGAGGCCGAGCGCTTCGGACGGCTGATCCGCCCCATCCTCGCCGAGAACAATCGCGGCCGGCTGGCGGCGTAAACGTCAGGCCACCGCGGCCGTCGTCTCGGCGCGCGTCCCGAACAGCTGCCGCACCTCCGCCCCAGGCCTCGCGGCGCTGAACAGGTAGCCCTGCATCTGGGTGCAGCCCAGCCTGCCAAGCATTTCCTTTTGCTCAAGCGTTTCGACGCCTTCGGCTGTTGTCGTCATGTTGCGCGCGGCGGCGATGTTGACCACCGCCTGCACGATCGCCGATGAGCCGTCGGTTTCCGCGACGTCGCTGATGAAACAGCGGTCGATCTTGATCTTGTCGAACGGGAACCGTTTCAGATAGCTCAGCGAGGAATAGCCGGTGCCGAAATCGTCCAGCGCGATACGGACCCCGACGGCGCGGAGTTGATGCAGGATGGCAAGTGCGGCCTCGTCGTCGCGGATCAGCACTGCCTCGGTGATTTCGAGTTCCAGCCGGCTCGCGGCCAGACCGGAGGCCGCCAGCGCGCCCGCAATCTTCAGCGCCAGCGTTTGGCATTTGAGTTGAACCGGGGAGACGTTGACGGCGAGCCGGATATGGCTCGGCCAGGTGGCCGCCTCGGCGCAGGCGGTTCTCAGCACCCATTCGCCGAGCTCGATGATCAGGCCGGTGTCTTCCGCCACCGGGATGAATTCGGCCGGCGAAATCATGCCGCGTTCGGGATGGCGCCAGCGCAGCAGGGCTTCGCAGCCGGTCACCTGGTCGCTCCGAAGATCGACCAGCGGCTGGTAGTGGATTTCGAAGCCGCCGTCGACCAGCGCCTGGCGCAGATCCTGCTCCAGCGCAAGCCGGGCCTTGGCGCTGGCATCCATGGACGGCTCGAAGAAGCGATAGGTCCGGCGTCCGTCGGCCTTGGCGCCATACATCGCCAGATCGGCGTTCTTGATGAGCTGGTCCAGATCGGTGCCGTCCTGTGGCGCCAATGCGATGCCGATGCTGGCATCGGTCGAGAGCTGGTGACCGAGGCATTGATAGGGTTGCCGAATCGCCTCGTGAATCCGGGTCACGAATTCCACGACGTCGGCGGCGTTCGCGACGGCCGCCTGAATGACCGCAAACTCGTCGCCACCCAGCCGCGCGATCAGATCGTTGTCCGAAATACAGCTTCTGATGCGGGACGCCACGGCCTTCAGCAATTCATCGCCGACATGATGCCCGAGCGAATCGTTGATGCCCTTGAACTCGTCGATATCGATATAAAGCAGGGCGAACTGCTCGCCCCGGCCGGTTCGCTGCAGCTCGCGTTCGATCTGTTCGCGGAACAGCACCCGGTTCGGCAGGTCGGTCAGCGCGTCGTAATGCGCAAGGTGCGCGATCTTCTCATCGGCGCGCCGGCGATCGGTGACGTCGTCGATGACGTTGATGATGTAGCGGGTTTCACCGGCCTGATCCGGAATTCCGATCCGCCTTGAAGTGATATAGCGACGCCCCAGATGGCTTTGCCACGGGCGCTCGTCGAGAAACAGCCCGTCAGCGGATCGCAAGGCCTTTTCGTCGTCGGCTGTGATCGCATCGGCGGACGGCTTCGGAAACAAATCGTAGGCTGTCTTGCCGACGATGGCATCGCGCGACACGCCGAATTGAGTCTCCGCCACCCGGTTGACCAGGACGTAGCGGTGGTCGCGTACATCCTTGACGGTGATCTGCGTCGGGATGTGATCGATGATCTGGCGCAGGAAGGCATAGTTGCGATCGCGTTCCTGTTCGAGGTTTCGCCGTTCCGTGATATCTTCGATCGTGGCAACCCAGCCGCCACCCGCCAGCGGCTTGTTGACGATCTGGACTGTACGTCCGTCCGCGGCTTTCAGGGTACTGTGGGTGACCTTGCCTTGAGAAACGTTTCGCAGAACGGTTGAACAAAATTCGTGACGTCGCCGCCGAAGCTCCCTGTCTCCTTGCGATGCCGGATCAGGTCGCGGAAATGGCAACCCGGCTTTGCCACCTCCGTCGACAGACGATACATGTCGATGTAGCGCTGGTTGCAAAGGACGACGCGGGCCGATGCGTCATACAGCACGAGGCCCTGCGTCATATTGTTCAGGGCGGTGTCGAGCCGGTGCTTTTCCGTTTCCAGCCGCCGCTGGGATTCCTGATTTTGCCGGGTCATCTGCCGGATGATCAGGAAAAGGATGAAGGCGATCGCCAGCGCGGACAGAACGGCGGCAACGACCATGAATTTGGTTTGCGCGCGCCAGTCGGCCAGCGCCGCGGAGACGGTCATGGTCGCGACCACCACGACCGGGAAACGGCTCAAGGGGGCTGCCGAACCGAGCCGGTCCTGATCGTCCACGGGGCTTCGGACGCGCAGTGTCTGACGGCCTCCCCGGGTCAGGACATTATGCAGCAGCGGAGCCGATTTGAATTGCTGCCCGATCATCGAATTCGGTGTGAGGGTAACGCGCCAGCATCGTTCCATCGCGATGGAACATGGAAATCGCGGCCCCCTCCCCGAGTGCGACAGAAGCGAAGAAGTTTTCAAAAACGACGGGGTCGATCCGCCGCGCCATGACGCCGAGAAAGTCGCCATTCGGCGCGGTCAGTCCATGGGCGAAAATGGTGGTCCAGCCGTCGGTGAAAATGCTGCGAACCGATTCGGTCACCACCGTTGCCGATTGCGGGTTCGATTTGAGGGTTTTGAAATATTCCCGGTCGGCAACGCCAAGCGCCGGAAGCGGCCACGCTCCGGATGAGTTGATCAACTTCCCTTCCGAGTTGAAGATCATGACGTCGCCGATGTAAGACAAGCCGCTGACCTTGGATTTCAACATCAGATGTGCGTCGAGAGTCGACATCCGGCTCTTGAAAATCTCCGGCGAAGCAATTTTCGAAAATTGCATCTGGGAGATGAAGTCATTCGCCATGATATCGGTGTCTTCGAACAGCTGGTCGAAGTGGCGGGTGAGCAGCAGCACGGTGTTTTCGAGTTCGCGCTCGCTGTTGCTCAGCGCGCGCTCGCGAAATTCGCTGACCATGACCACCGTGCCGATGATGATCGCCGCGACCAGCAGGGCGCCGCTGAGGATGAGCCAGAGCACCGGCCCTCGCCGAAACGAGGCCACAAGATGACGCGACCCGATCGCCGCCGTTCCACGCGATCCGAATGCGTCCCACATGCTGGAAACCAATCTTGGCATTCCCCGACTCCCCGGGGGACATGCTTACGATGCACAAATGGCCTGCCGGTTAGGAAATCCGGTTACTTAAGGCTTAACGGCCAGTACCGCAGCGCCGGGTTGATCGCCTCCGGGCCTTTGTTTCACCGCCGCAGCCGGCATGCTAGCGTGACCCCGAAACCGCGCTCGAAACTGCGCATCTCCGGGGGAGGCGACGAGTTATGGCTGACACTTCCGGTGCTTCGGACGCCGGGCTGGCGGGCGCGCGCAAGGGCTGGCCGGTGTTCCGCTCGCTGACCGGCTATCGCCTTCAATACGTCACCCACGATCTGTTCGCCGGCCTCACCCTTGCCGCCATCGCCATTCCCGAGCAGATGGCGACCGCGCGGCTTGGCGGCTTTGCTCCCGCGGTCGGCTTTTTTGCCTTTCTGGCGGGGTCGGTGGCTTTCGCCGCGTTCGGAAGCAATCGCTTCCTGTCATGCGGCGCGGATTCGACCATCACGCCGATCTTTGCCGGCGGGCTTGCGATGCTGGCCGCGTCCGGCTCCCCGGAATATCAACTGCTGGCGGCGGCGCTGGCGCTGATGGTCGGGCTTTTGCTGCTCGCGGCCGGAATTTTCCGCCTCGGCTGGATCGCGGATCTGCTCTCGATTCCCGTGACGATCGGCTTTCTCGCCGGCATCTCCGTGCACATCTTCATTTCGCAATTGCCTGGCATCCTCGGGCTTCCCTCGCCGGATGGCCCGATGCTGCAACGCCTGGCGATCCTCGCCACCCATCTCGGCCAGGCAAACCCGTTCACACTTGCGATCGGCCTCGGGGTTTTGGGAACCATCGCCCTGTCGGAGCGGATCGATCCGCGGATCCCCGGGGCATTGATCGGGCTTGCTGCGGCGAGCGTGGCCGTGCTGGGGCTCGGGCTTGAAAGCCGCGGCGTCAGCGTTCTCGGCGCGATCTCCGTTGCGCCGCCGTCGGTTGCGATCCCCCTTATCTCGGCCAGTCGGCTGGCGAGCCTGGTGCCGCTCAGCCTCATCATCTCGGTCGTCATCATGGTGCAGACGGCGGCGACCACGCGGTCCTTTCTGTCGGATCCCGACCAGTCGCCGGATGTCGATCGCGACTTCGTCGGCGTCGGGGTCGGCAGTATCCTGTCCGGGCTGATCGGCGCATTTCCGGTCGATGCCAGCCCGCCGCGCACGGGGGTGGTTTGCGAAACCGGCGGGCGATCCCAGATCGCCGGCCTCGCCGCCGTGGTTATCATCTTTGTATTGCTGGCGTTCGGCGCGGCGCTGCTCAGCCGAATTCCGAACGCGGCGCTCGGCGGCGTGCTGCTGTTCGTCGCCTTGCGGATCGTTCGCGTCGGCCAGATCGTCGCGATCGCCAGGCAATCGTTCGGCGAATTCCTGCTGATCGTCGCGACCGCAGCGGCGATTATCATACTGCCGATCGAGCAAGGCGTCGGTATCGGCATCGCGCTGTCGCTGCTGCACGGCATCTGGAGCACGACGCGGGCCCGCGTGCTGGTCTTCGAACGCGTGCCCGGAACCTCGATCTGGTGGCCGTCGAGCCAGAATATCCCGGGCGAGCGCGAGCCGAACGTCATTGTCGCGGGATTTCAGGCGCCGTTGTCTTTTCTCAACGCCTATCATTTCCGGCGCGATATCCTGGACGCCTTGCAGGCCTCGCCGCAGCGGGTGCGGCTGATCGTGCTGGAGGCGACGGGTATTGTCGAGATCGACTTCACTGCGGCGCAGGTCTTGGCCGATTTTATTCGCAAGTGTCACGCCGACGGCATCGATTTCGCCATCGCTCGTCTCGAATTGATCCGCGCCCAGGACGCGATGGCGCGGTTCGGCATCGACCAGTTGTTGGGTCCGGATCGCTCCTTCCACAGCGTCGAGGAGGCGGTTCGGGCGCTAGGGAAAAGACCAAAACCCTAGGCCGGCACGATTACCTTGCCGATCGGCCACAGCGCGATCCCGGCGAGTTTGAGGTGTGCCCAGGCGAAGGGTATGCCGATGATGGTCACGGCCAGCACAATCGCGGTGATCAGATGCCCGAGCGCCAGCCACCAGCCGGCGAGCACGAACCAGATCACGTTGCCGACCAGGCCGAGCGGTCCGGTGCCGATGTCGGGCTGGCCAGTAAGGCTGTCACGGCGCACGGCCTTCTGCCCGAACGGCAGCAATGTATAGGCGGCGATGTTGAAGGCGGCTCTCGCCCAGGGCAGGCCGATAATGGTGATGGCCATGATCACGGCAGCGATCACCCAGCCGGCGGCCATGTATATTCCGCCAAAGAGAATCCAGAGGATGTTCAACACTATCGAAACGGGCGGCATGCGATGTCTTTGCAAAATGAGCGACGCGTTCGCGCCGGGCGATATCCCGATCCTATGCCGATGGACCGGACAATCAAACCGAATTGCGGCTAGTCCGAGATCAGGACCTCGCCCTCGATCTCCACCGGCATCCCGAACGGTAACTCGGCCATCCCCACCGCGCCGCTTCGATTTTGGCCATGGCGCATGGGCTTAAGGCTTTGATCGCGGCGGGTTTCGCAACCGTCCGACGACCCCGGTCGGAAAGAAATAGACGCTGGCGATGAACAGCAGCCCGAGCCACAGCAGCCAGCGGTCCGGATGCAGCAGGCCCGGCAGCAGCGGCAGCCCGGCGTCGGCCGCGGCGTTGGAGGCCACCCCCATCAGCGCCTGCAGATAGTTCTGGGCCAGAATGAAGATCACAGCACCAATGATCGCGCCGTAAATCGTGCCCATGCCGCCGATCACCACCATCAGCAGGATATCCAGCATGATGGAAAAACTCAGCGAGGTGTCCGGCCCGGCATAGCGCAGCCACAGCGCGTTCAGCATGCCGGCACTGGCGGCGACCAGGGCCGCGATGCAGTTGGCATAGGTCAGATGAAACACGGTGCGGAAACCGAGCGCCTCGGCGCGGAAACGATTTTCCCGGATCGCTTGCAGCACGCGGCCGAACGGCGAATTCACCACGCGCAACAGCGCCAGGATCATCAAGGCCGAGGCGAAGAAGATCAGATAGTAGGTCAGTATCCGCCCGCTGATTTCAAAACCGAGCCGGTCTTTCGAAATCAGCACCGTGCCCGGCCGCAACAGTTCCGGCAGCTGGAAGCTGCGACCGTCCTCGCCGCCGGTCAGCCATGACAGTTGCGATGCCAGCACCAGAAAGGCTGATGCCACCGCCAGCGTAATCATCGCAAAGAAGATCGCCTCGACCCGCAACGAGAACAGCCCGATCGCAAGCGCCAGCAGCATGGCGAGCGGCAGGCCGATGACGACGCCGGAGGCGACCGCGGCCCAGCTCGGGCCCATGGAATAAAGTGCGATCGCGACCGAATAGCTGCCGATGCCGTAAAACATGGTATGCGCGAACGATACCGAGCCGGTGTAGCCGAGCAGCAGGTCATAAGAGGCCACCAACGCCGCGAAGATGCAGATCTTGGTGGCGACGTTCATCGCCTTGGCGCCGGGAAACACAAACGGCGCCACCGCCAGCGCCGCGATGATGACGACGAGGATGACGCTGAGCACGCGGCTGCGCGGCGGATCGCCTGACAGGATCATCATCGGCAAACCTTCATCGACTCGTCACCGCATAGAGCCCGCGCGGCCGCCACATCAAAATCGCGACCATCAGCAGGATGTTGGAGACCAGCGCCAGTTTGGGCACCAGGAAGCCACCGTAGTTGGCGACCATCGCGACCAGCAGCGCGCCAATGAAGCAGCCGCCGATCGAGCCGAGGCCACCGATGATCACGACGATGAACACCAGTACTGTCAGATCGTTGCCCATCGAGGCGTGGACCTGCTCGCGATAAAGCGCCCACATCACCCCGCCGAGGCCGGCGAGACCGGAGCCGACTATGAACACGCCGAGGAACAGCCGGCGGATGCGATAGCCGAGCGCTTCCACCATCTCGCGGTTTTCCACGCCGGCGCGGATCAGAAGCCCGATCTTGGTCCGGTTCAGCACAAGTTGAATGCCCGCGAATACGATCAGACCGACCAGCATCGCCAACAGGCGGTATTTGGCGATCGCGACATCGCCGATGATGAACGAGCCACGCAACGAAGTCGGCAGCGGCAATGGAATGATCTGCGGCCCCCACAGCGCATATAGCGCCTGCTCGGCGACGATCAATCCGCCGGTTGTCATCAGGATTTGCTTGAGGTGCTGGCCGTAGACCGGAAGGATCAGCACGCGCTCGACCACAAGTCCGAGCGCGCCGGAGACCGCCATCGACAACAGTGCCGCCGGCGCCAGCACCGCCAGATTGAGCCACAGTGAATCGGCCTGCACGTAAGGTGCCAGCGGCAGCAGCACCAGCGTCGCAACATAGGCGCCGACCGAGATGAAAGCGCCGTGGCCGAAATTGAGCACGTCCATCAGGCCGAACACCAGCGTCAGGCCGGACGCCATGATGAAGATCATCATGCCCATCGCAAAGCTCGCCACCGTCAGCGTCACCCAGGAACTGCCCGATCCGATCAGCGGCAGCATCGCGAGCGCGAGGATCACCGGCAGCAGCATCGGCAGGATATCCCGCTTCGGCTTGGGCAGCGCGGCTGATGCGGCAAGGTCGGTCACTGATGCGCCTCCAGACTGAGCCCGAGCAGCCGTTCCTGCAGCGCGACGTCGGAAGCCAGCGCCGCCATCTCGCCGCGATGGACGATCTTGCCGTTGTCCATCACCAGCACGGTGTCGCCGAGTTCCTGCGCGGCGCGAAAATTCTGCTCGACCAGCAAAATGGTGGCGCCGCGGCGTTTAACCTCGGCGAAGCATTCGATCAGCGCCACCACGATCGCCGGCGCCAGCCCCTTGGTCGGCTCGTCGATCAGCAGCAATTTGCGCGGCTCGACGATGGCACGCGCGATCGACAGCATCTGCTTCTGTCCGCCGGACAACGCTCCGGCGCGCGACAGCCAGAAACGCCGCAGCGCCGGAAAGAATCCGAAGATCCATTCCAGCCTGGCATCGTCGAGCGGCCCGTCGCGCGCCGCCAGCACCAGGTTTTCCTTCACCGTCAGGTCCGAGAACACCGCCATGCTTTCGGGGACATAACCGACGCCGAGCCGCGCGATGTCAGGCGTCGCGCGCCGCTCGATGCGCTGCCCGGCCAGCGATATCTGCCCCGAGGAGGCCTGCCACAGGCCCATGATGGTTCGCAATGTCGTGGTTTTGCCGGCGCCGTTGCGACCCAGCAGCATCGTGGTCTGGCCCGCGGCCACACTGAAATCGACGCCCTGCAGAATGTGATAGCGCCCGATATGGGTATGCACGCCGGCGAGAGTGAGAAGCTTGCTCATGCCGCGCTCTTTCCGGGCGCGATGCCGAGATAGGCTTCCTGCACGATCGGCGAGGCGATCACCTCGGCCGGCTTGCCGTCGGCGACCAGCTGGCCATTGTGCAGCACGATGATGCGGTCGGCCAGCGAACGCACCACGTCCATCTTGTGCTCGACCAGGAGGATGATCTTGCTGGAATCCTGCTTGAGCTGCGCGATGAGGTTGAGCACGACGGGGACTTCGTCGATGCTCATGCCGGCGGTGGGCTCGTCGAACATAAATACCTTGGGCTCGAGCGCCATCATCAGCGCGACTTCGAGCTTGCGCTGGTCGCCATGGGACAAGACCGTCGCCGCTACGTTCCGCCGGGCGCCGAGCGCGACCTTGTCGAGAATGGCGTCGGCGCGCGCGATCAGGTCCTTGCGCGTCATCCACGGCCGCAGCATGTCGTAATGCACGCCGCTGGCCGATTGCACCGCGAGGCGGACGTTTTCTTCGACGCTGAGGTTCGGAAACAGATTGGTGAGCTGGAAGGCGCGGCCGAGCCCGGCGCGGGTGCGCAGCGGTGCGGACAGCCGGGTGATATCGGCGCCGTCGAAGTGGATGCTGCCCTCGGTCGGACGCAGCTGTCCCGAGATCAGGTTGAAATAGGTGGTCTTGCCGGCACCGTTGGGGCCGACGATGGCGGTCAGCTCGCCCGGCCGGAAGCCGCAGCTGACACGGTTGACCGCGACGTGCCCGCCGAAGCGAATGGTCAGATCGCGGGTCTCGAGGGTTGTCATTGAGCCGTCGTCAGGATGTCTGTCGGGTCAAATCGCAAGCGCTTTCAACGTACTCTGTCGTCATGCGCGGACTTGATCCGCGCATCCATCCGCTTCCAAAAAAAGGCCTTGTCTGGAAGCGAGATGGATTGCCGGGTCAAGCCCGGCAATGACGATATCGAAGTATCGGCGGCGCCACGACAGCGGCGTCGCTGTTACCGCTTGTTGCGGATCGGGATGTTCATATCCTCGATCTTGAGCTCGCGAACCGGTTCGTTCACCGCCCAGGCGAGGTTCGGATCGACCTTGACCCTGAAGTGATACATGCTCTGCAGCGCCTGATGGTCCTCCTTGCGGAAGATCATCTTGCCCTTCGGCGTATCGAACTCCATGCCTTCCATCGCGGCGATCAGCTTCTCGGTGTCGGTCGATTTCGCCTTGGTGACGGCAGCAACTGCGGCCATCGCCGCGGAGAAGCCGCCGGCGGTGAAGAAATCCGGCGGTGCGTTGAAGCGCTTCTGGTGCTCTGACACCAGCCAGTCGTTCACCGGGTTCTTGGGAATGTCGTAGTAGTAATAGGTCGCGCCTTCCATGCCGGGCAGCCGCTTGTAGGCGGCGAGCGCCGGCAGGATGTTGCCGCCGGTCGAAAGCTCGATGCCGTAACGCTTCGGGTCCATATCCTGCAGCTTGGTCAGGGGATCGCCGCCGCCTGCCCAGATCACCCAGATGATCTTGCGTCCCGGCTTGTCCTTCAGCGCGTCGAACAGGCGCTGGCCGGCCGCGGTGAAATCGGTCGTGGTGGTCGGCACGTATTCCTCGTCGGCGAGCGTGGCGCCGGTCTTGGCCAGCGCCTCCTTGAAGGCGGCGACGCCGTCACGGCCGAACGCATAGTCCTGCGCCAGCGTCGCGATGGTGACGCCCGGCTTGCCGATCGCCACCGCGTTGGCGATCGCATCCTGGGAGGAATTGCGCGCGGTGCGGAAGATGTATCGATTCCACTTCTCGCCGGTAATCTGATCCGCGACGGCGGGCTCGACGATGAGGATTTTCTTGTTTTCCTCGGCGACCGGAAGGTCGGCCAGCGCCGCGGCCGACGATGTCGTGCCGATCGCGATATCGGCCTTGTCGTCCTGATAGGCTTCCGCGAGAGCGGCCTTGGAGAGATCCGGCTTGCTCTGGTCGTCCTTGGTAATGACCACGATCTTGCGGCCGTCGAGCATCATGGTGCCCTTGGTGGCATATTCCAGTCCCATCCGCAGACCGGTTTCGGTCTGCTTGGCATAGGCCTCCAGCGGCCCGGTTTTGCCGTAGATCAAGGCGATCTTCAGATCGTCCGCATGCGCTGCGGCGGTCCCCAGCAAAGCCACGGCAATCCCGTGAACGATCAATGATTTTCGCACAGCTACTCTCCCCCTGGGTTTCTTCCGGTTAGGCGATCTGCCGGCCACTGATAGGGTGCGGGCTCCCCCCGGGTCAAGGCGGCATTGTCGCCGCGGCCTTCGCGCGACGGCCCGCGACCCCCATTGATCCCATCCTTCATCAGAATAGTCTTGAGAACGGTCCTGGAAAGCGGCCGAAAGAGCCGATACGGAGGAAGTCCGCGCCGCTGCCGGCGTTGCCGAAATGGACACTATCGGAATCAATGCGCGCTGACCGCCGCGCGCGCTCGCGCCGGTCAGCGGCGATAGCGTTCGCCGCGCGAATAGGCCGGACGGTTTTCCTGGGGCGGCCGGCTGGCCGGACCGACGCGCGCGTCGCTGAAGATCCGGACCGCCGGCTTGAGTTCCTCCAGGAAGATCGGCCTGGAAAAGTAGAAACCCTGCGCATAGCGGATTTTGGTGGCCGCCTGCAGATAGGCGAGCTCCTCGAAGGTTTCGATGCCTTCGGCAACCACCGTCATGCCGAGCGCCTCGCTGAGCGATTCGATCGCGCGCAAAATGCCCTGGCTGCGCGGGCGCTTGTGAATGTCGGTGATGAAGGACCGGTCGATCTTGATTTCGTCGGCGGTGATGTCGGCCAGCGCCGACAGCGACGAATAGCCGATGCCGAAATCATCGATCGAGATCCCGACGCCGAGTTGGCGGAAGATCGGCAGAATTTCGTCCTGGAAGTGGGTTTTGGCGACGAAGGCATCCTCGGTCACCTCGATCATGAAACGTTTGGGAAATCCGGTTGCTTCAATCGCCTCTGCGAACGGGCGCATGAACTCCGGATTGCCGGCCTGCTTGGCCGCGACGTTGATGCTGATGGAGGTGTCGGGCCCGAAGGTCTCGTTGATCAGATCGATCGACTTGACGATCTCGGCCAGCACCAGATGCGTGAGTTCGTCGATCAGGCCCAATTCCACGGCGAGGTTGATGAAGGTGCCGGGGGCCTGAATGACGCCTTCGTCGTCGCGCAGCCGGACCAGCGCCTCGATGCCCTTGATATCCTGGGTCCTGATGTCGACCTTGGGCTGGAAGGCACAGCAAAAGCGTTTTTCCAGAATGGCGAGCCGCAGCGATTGCTCGATTTTCATGCGCGCCAGCGCCTCGCGCTCCATGCCGGCGTCGAAGAACGCCACCGCGCCCTTGCCGTCGTTCTTAACGCGGTACATCGCGATATCGGCGTTCTGGCGCAATACGTTGTAGCTGCGGCCGTGCTCGGGATACAGGCTCACCCCGATCGAAACGGAAGCGAATACTTCCGATCCATCGATGAAATACGGGGCGCTCAGCCGCGCCAGCACGGACTGCACGTATTCGGCCACCTCATGCTCGCTCTGGATCGGGTTGAGCAGCAGCAGGAATTCGTCGCCGCTGATCCGCGACAGCATGTCGGATTCGCGCAGGTCGCGTCCGAGCCGCTTGGCGACTTCGACCAGCAGCGCATCCCCGATGGCGTGGCCGTAATAGTCGTTGATGTGCTTGAAATTGTCGATGTCGAGAAACGCCAGCGCGAACCGCGCATGCGTTTCGTCGTGCTGCAGCAGGCTGTTGGCGCGATGTTCGATCACCCGCCGCATCGGCAGGTCGGTGAGTTCGTCATAATAGGCCGAGCGGAACAACTGATCCTCGACGGCCTTTTGCCCGCTGATGTCGACAGAACTCGAAAGCAACAGATCGCGGTCTGCGATACGAACCGGGCGATGGGCGGTGAGGAAGACCTGTCTGACCGGGCCGCTGGTCACCAATTCCTCCGTTACGGCCGCGCGGCCGGCGTGGAGCGCTGCCATGGCGGCCTCGCGGCGGTCGCTCAATTCTTTCGAAGCCGGCGCAGCCGGCCCGTCGGAGGCCATCCCAAGCTGCGCCGCCGCGGCATCGTTCACCAGCAGGAAGCGGCCTTGCTCGTCCTGGAGCGTCACGCCGTTCGGGAGCATCCTGAAAACGTCTCGCAGAATGTTCAGCTCGGTCTCGAGCGCGAAAGCGCCATCGCTGTCCATTGCGGCGGGCTGCAGGTCATGGTTGTTGCGGCTTCGCATGACCGCCGACATTGCCGGGGGGTGTTGTAGGTTTGGTTAAATGGATCCGAGAAACATGCCGGGCCGGCGGCGGCGCCATCCATTTGGATCGAAGCGCCGTGAGTTGTCATTAACAGAATGTCAACGGCCGCTTCAGAACTGTCCGGTATGCGACGCCCGCGCGCGTTCGGCAACGCTTGCTGCCCAGATTACCCTTGAAGGGGGCGGCCGCGCGCGACCGGCATCGCGGCATGAAAACGCTCAGCTCGGAGGGATGCGGCACTGCATGGTGCAATGAACCCCGGTTTTCAAAAAAGCGATCTCGGTCTTGCCATCGAAAGGCCCTAGCGCGGATTTCAGGAGCTTGGTCCCGAAGCCGGCTCGCCCGATCGCGCCGACCGGCGGACCTTCGGTCTCGTCCCAGGTAATATTGAGGCGATCGTCCGACACCGACCATGTCACCTGCAGCAGCCCGTGCGGGGAAGAAAACGCGCCGTATTTGCCGGCATTGGTGGCAAGCTCGTGAAACATCAACGCAAAGCTTACCGCCAGCTTCGCGGGTAGAAACAGCGGATTGCCGTTGAGGGTAAATCGGACATGACCGTAGGGCCCGAGTTCGGAGAGCAGGAGATCCTTGATGTCGCAACCGCTGCCATCGACCCGAGCGATCAGGTCGTCGGTCGCCGACAGCGCCCGTATCCGCTGATCGATGCTGGCCCAGATCAGCGGCTGATCGTACAGCACCTGGTGGAGAACGGCGTGGATGGTCGACGATTTGTTTTTCAGCCGGTGCTGAAGCTCGTCGACCACGAGCTTGCGGTACTCCTCCTCCTGGATCAGGCGTTTTGATATCTGTCGCTGATGCGCGGCGACCGATCGGAAATGCTCGATGCCCCAGATCGTGAGGCCGCATACGAGCAGAAAAATCGCCAGAAGCGCCAGCCTTGCGAAATCGGCCGACGCATCGCTGAAATTGACGGTCGCACCGAGCACACCCCCGGCGACGGCCGTCGCAATCCCGACGCGGAAGCCGCCGAATGCGGCGGCAAAGAATACCGCCGGAAAATACGGGGTGAAAAAGACGTCCGGCCGCATCAGCGAAAGCGACCACCGCGCCACGGTCGCCAGCGCGAGGCAGCAGACCGCAAATGCAATGCTGAAAAGCGGCGATGGTTGGGTCGTCCCTTGCCAGCCCCGCCGAAACTCGTCGATCAATTTCCCCATATGGTCACATCAACCGATCAGCTAATCCAAAATAAGGCGAGGATAACGAAGAATACCCGGTCCGGGAGTGTGGCGGGAACACGCCCTTCAACCCGTGAATATGCATGCAAGCAATCCGCCGCGTCACGGCCGGCCCCTGGCCATGACAGTCTTTCTTGCGGCAGCGTAGGAATACATCGAGGCCTTGCACAAGGCCGGGCATCACGGGCCTGGCGATAAAGTGCCGGTTCCGACGGCTCACAGGTGCACGCAATACGGCGGGGCTTGCGTTGCTCCGGCCGGGCGGGGATATACTGAAATCGGCATCGCTCTGAACGAGGAGGATAGTATGGGACGGCTGGACGGCAAGGTCGCGGTTATCACCGGCGCGACAAGCGGCATCGGCCTGCGCACCGCGGAAGTTTTTGTCGCGGAAGGCGCCAGGATCGTCATCGCCGGACGCCGCGCGCCGGAAGGCGAGGCGCTCGCCGGCAAGCTCGGCGCTGCCTGCATCTTTCGCCAGACCGATGTCACGGTCGAGGAACAGATGCGGGCGCTGATCGACGCGGCGGTCGAAAAATTCGGCCGCATCGATTGTCTGTTCAACAACGCCGGCGGCCCGGCGCAGACCGGCGGCATCGAGGGCCTCGAGGTCAGGCGTTTCGACGCGGCGATGGCCACGCTGGTACGCAGCGTGATGCTCGGCATGAAGCACGCCGCCCCCCACATGCGCCGCCAGGGTTCCGGTAGCATTATCAACAATGGCAGCATCGCCGGACGGCTGGCCGGGTTCTCGTCATCGGTGGTGTATGGCGCGGCCAAGGCCGCCGTCATTCATCTAACCAAATGCGTGGCGATGGAGCTTGGCGAGTCCGGCATCCGCGTCAACAGCATTTCGCCGGGCGCGATTGCCACCGGGATTTTCGGCAAGGCGCTGGGCCTTTCGGTCGAGGCGGCGGAGAAAACGCCCGATGTGATGCGCGAGATCTACAAGACCGCGCAGCCGATACAGCGCGCCGGATTGCCCGAAGACATCGCCCATGCCGCGGTGTTTCTCGCCAGCGACGAATCCAGCTTTATCAATGGCCACGATCTGGTGGTCGATGGCGCCATTACCGGCGGCCGCAACTGGACGGCGCAGCAGCAGGGTCTGGTCGCCATACGCAAGGCGTTCGATCAGGGCGCGGGGTGAAGCCTCACAGGTCAGGCCGCACAAGCCGTGTATAGTTGAATCCACGGCAACGCGGGCAGGACGGCATGAACGCAAGGCTCGAAGGAAAATTGCGATTGCTGGCGGTCATCGTTGTTGCCAGCGCAATCGGAGGCATCGTTTTTGTTCTCGCAAAGGGCCTGAGATCGCCGATCGAGATAGCAGCAGGTATCGCTTATGGCGTCCTTCTCGGTGCCGCGATCGGGGGCACTTCACTGTTTGTCCTGGAAGGTCCGATGCGGCTTTGGCTCGGCAGCCTTTCGTTTACGGCGAATCTGATTGTACGAAGCGCCGTCTACGCGGCGATCATTGTCCCGATCCAGTTTTTCCAGTTGGGTGACATGATCGCGGGGACTCCTGTCGATCCGTCTCATAAGACCTTCTGGATCGCGATCGTCTATTCCGTTGTATTCCTGGTTCTGGTGAATCTCGTTCTCGGGGTCGCCAACATCATCGGACCGCGCGCATTCCTGAATTTTATCAGCGGGCGGTACCATTCCCCCGTCGAGGAGAACCGCTTCGTGCTTTTCGTCGACATCGCGGGATCGACGGGTTTGGCCGAGCGGCTCGGCGGGGTCGCCATCCACCGCCTGCTCGACCGAACCTTTCGCCTCCTTACCCTCGCCGTCGTGGACCATCGCGGCGAGGTGCTCAACTATGTCGGCGACGAGGTGATCGTGACCTGGCGGGAGAACAGCGGCGCGATCGATTGCCGTCCGCTGCGCTGCTTTGTGGCGATGCGCGATGAGTTGTCGCGCGCATCAGGCCAACTCGATCGTGAGTTCGGCGCGGCGCCGCGGATTCGCGGAAGTCTGCATTTCGGGCCGGTGATCGTCGGCGAGATCGGCGACGTCAAACGCGCCATCGTTTTCAACGGCGACGTCATGAATACCGCGGCAAGGCTCGAAGAACTCAGCCGCAACGTCGATGGCGGCTTCCTGGCGTCGCGCGCGGCGATGGACCGGTTCGGCTCAGCGCCGCCTTTTGCGGTTCGCGATCTCGGGCGTCTGGCTATTCGCGGACGCGCCGACGGGATCGACGTGGTCGGCATCGACGCGCAAACCTTGAACTGATCAAGCCGAACTGATCAAGCCCTGGCCTGATCCGCTCACTTGACCGGCGAGAGCGTCACGCGCAATCCGTCGCGCGGCTTCGGGATCGGCCACATCTGCCAATTCGACGTGTAGCCCGGCTCCATCGAGACGGTGAGATTCTGCAGGAAATGCCGCGCAAAGCATTTCGCCTGCATATAGGCGAAGTGCAGCCCGATGCACATATGCGCGCCGCCGCCGAACGGCACCCAGGCGAACCGATGGCGGCCGCGCTGCGCCTCGTCGGTAAAGCGCATCGGATCGAAGCGTTCCGGATCGGGCCAGATCTCCGGCATGTGGTGGGTGAACACCGGATTGATGCCGAGTTGGGTGCCGGCCGGGATTGCGTAGCCCTTGAAGGTGAAATCGCGGACCGCGCGGCGCGGCATCGAGGGCACCGGAGGCTTCAGCCGCAGCGCTTCCTTGAACGCCATCTCGGTGAGCGGCATGGCATCGAGATTGTCTGATGTCGTGGCCTGGCCCGCGGCGATACCTAGCGCAGCGACCTCGTCGCGCAATTTGTCCTGCCAATCCGGATTGGCGGCGAGCGCCTGCACAAAAGACGTCAGCGACGAGGTCAGCGTGTCGTGCGCGGCCATCATCAGGAAACTCATGTGGTCGACGATGTCCTGGGTCGACAGCAGCGCGCCGTCCTCATGGGTGGCGCGGCACAGCTGCGAGAACAGGTCTTCGCCGCCTTTGGCGCGGCAGATCGGGATCTGCTCCGAGAAGTAGGCCACGATGCGTTTGCGGCCCCTGACACCGCGGGCCATCGGCGTACCCGGCAGGGGCTTGCGGATGACGGCGACCGCGGCGGCCACCATGTCGACAAAGGCACGCGTGATCTCGTCGACCTCGGGTCCGATATCGGCGCCGAGAAACGAGGTCGCGGCCAGATCGAGCGTCAGCTGCTTCATCGCCGGATAGAACAGTATCGGCCCCGGTTGCGCCTTCCATTGCGCGACCCGTGCCGCGATGCCGGTATCGAGCTTCCCAAGATAGGATTTCATCGGTCCGGATTTGAACGCCACCGACAGCGCGCGCCGGTGCAGGCGGTGCTCCTCGAAATCCAGCAGCATCAGCCCGCGCGGAAACAACCGGCCGAGAATCGGGCCCCAGCCGAGGCTCGAGGAGAACAGCTTGGCCTGGTCGAACAGCACCAGTTCATTGGCCTCGGGTCCCAGCAGCACCAGGCTGGTCTCGCCAAAGATGTGGCTGCGATAAACCAGGCCGTATTTGGCAGCTTGCCGCTCTATCTGTCCCTTGGGATCGGCGAGCACTTCGAGCGTCTTGCCGATGATCGGCCAGCCCTCGTCGCCGGGAATGTGCGTCATTGAATTGCGTTTCGGTGACGTCAGCGTCACCGCGGGGGAAGCCACATTTTGCATCGACATCGCCATCGCTCCCGTTATTCCCGGCACAGCCCGGCTTGCTAAAATAGCCCTTTGTCTCTTCCGTGCAAAGCCTCATGAACTCGACTGGAAATCAAGCCGATCCCTCCGGCGCGACAAACCCTGCGCGCATGATAGGGTGCGGCAAAACAAGATCGACCAGGGAGAATGGATATGCCGGGAATGTTCAGAGCGGTGTTCGCCGTGCTGGTGGTGGCGGGCTGTATCGCGGCAGCGCCGACCGCCGCGCTGGCGCAAACCAAACCTGTCGTCACCAGCCTCGGCCCCGATTTCCCGAAGAGCGAAATCTTCATCGGCAACAGCTTCTTCTATTACAACAACGGCCTGCCGAGCCATGTGAGCCTGCTGGAAAAGGCCGCGGACCCGATCACAAGCAGGACTATCGCGCCACGATGGTGACGATCGGCGGCTCAGGCTTCGACTGGCATGATGTCGAGAGCTATTTCCGGCCCAACGCCATCGGCTCCTATTCGTTCGACGACCATAACAATGTCGTCTTCAACAAGCGCGACAAGCTGTTCGATGCCGCTGTCATGATGGATTGCAGCCAGTGCCCGATCCATCCCCAGCTCAAGACGGTATTCACCGAATTTGCCAAAAAGGACAGCGACATCGTGCGCGCGCATGGCGCCAAACCCGTGTTCTTCATGTCCTGGGCCTATGCCGACAGGCCGGAGATGACCGCGCAACTGGCCGAAGCCTATACGATCGCAGGCAACGCCAACGACGCGCTGGTGATACCGGCGGGCCTCGCCTTCGCGCGGGCGCTTTCCGAGCAGCCGGAGCTCAATCTCTATGCCGCGGACAAGCGCCATCCGAGCCTGGCCGGAACCTATCTCGCCGCCTGCTCGGTGTTCGCCGCGCTGACCGGACGCTCGCCGGTCGGCAACAGCTATCTTGCGGGTATCGACGAGCCCACGGCGCATTTCCTGCAGACCGTGGCACGGCAGACCGTGCAGGATTATTACGGGAAGTGAATGAGCCTGGTGGGTGATTGCAGTACCGCGGCGGTGCATTGCATCACCACTTCGTCCCGGCAAGCAAGCAACGCGAGCGCAAGCCGGGACGACAGCGGTTGCTCGCTTTCACGCCTTCCGTTTGGCGGCTTCCTGCTGCAGATCCGGCGCGTTGACGGTCGGGATCGCGACGCGGCCGGGGCCGGTGAGCGGAAGCGCCGCCGCGGCTTTGTCGTTCTCCATGATCTTCGCCATCACCGCCTGCCCCGCGCGCTCGAACACCGCGCGATTCTCGATCACGAATTTCTGCGACTTGCGCAGGGATGCGACATAGCCGTTGATTTCCGGCACCACATAACGGGCCACCATGTCCCAGCTGCGCCGGGTATTTTCCGGATTGGCCCAGTCGTGCACGAAGCCGACGATGGTGCCGACGCCGCCGGACACTTCCATCAGGCTCTTGATGGTTTTGACCAGATCGTCGGGGGTGCCGATGGTGGAGGCCGCGCCCGCGCCGCCGGCGGTTTTCTCCACGGCGTCCTCGGGCGAAGTGAACGGCTGCAGGCCCGGCCGTTGCAGCGTGCCGACATTATATTCGTTGTGCCAGCGCATCAGCCCGGCGCCGGCCTCGCGCCGCGCCTGTTCGCGGGTCTCGGCGATGTGCCAGCTCAGCAGCACGCGCCAGTCGGACCGGCTCACGGTGGTGCCGTGCTTCCTGGCGGCATCCTCGGCAAAGTCCCATTGCGTCGGCAGCGCCATCAGGCCCTGCGTCGACATCGAGCCAAGCGAGATGATGCCGATACCGTATTTGCCGGCCAGCGTCATGCCTGACGGCGAAATCTGCGACGCCACCACGAACGGCATCTCTTCCTGCAGCGGCAGGATCTGCAGCGCCGCGTCGTTCATGGTGAACCAGTCGCTCCTGGCGGTCACCCGCTCGCCCCGAAACAGCCGGCGAATGATCGCGATCGCCTCGTCCTGACGATCGCGCTGCGTCATCGGGTCGATGCCGAGCGTATGCGCGTCGGAAGCCAGCGCGCCGGGGCCGGAACCGAAGATCGCGCGGCCTCCGGTCATGTGGTCGAGCTGCACCATGCGCTGCGCGACGTTGAAGGGATGGTGATAGGGCAGCGAGACCACGCCGGTCCCGAGCTTGATGCGCTTGGTGCGTTCGCCGGCGGCGGCCAGAAACATCTCCGGCGACGCGATCATCTCCCAACCTGACGAATGATGCTCGCCGCACCAGAATTCATCGAATCCGAGCGCGTCGATCTGCTCGACAAAATCGAGGTCGCGGCGGAATTGCAGCATCGGATGCTCGCCGATCGGATGATGCGGGGCGAGGAAGGCTCCGAATTTAAGGCGCGCCATAGGTTTCTCTCCAGACGGCTATTGTTGTTGATTAGGTCTTTTGCAAGCTACGTGCCGAAGTGCGCCAAGGCAATTGCCGAAAGGGGTTGCGGCCTATGCGGCATGCTGCCATGCGCGCAGCCGATGGATCGCCTGCGGCGTCAGGCTGTAGGCCGCGACGGTGGAGTCTGCGAATCGCGCCGCTGCTTTGGGAGCGCGCAACAGCCTTGCCACCACCACGCCGAGGGGAATCGCGCACCACGGGTCGGTCAGCAGCGGCACCAATTCCTCGCGTGAGCCGCGATATCGCCCGGAACTCAATGTCATCAAGCCGATTTCGCGCAGGATGTCGCGGCGGCGGTTGTGCTGCCGCGCGGCATCCAGCAACCCCATGAGGCCGAGCCGGGTGAGCACGTCCTCGCGGCCATCGGGCTGCACCGCCGGCGTCTCGCCGAGCGATACCTGCAACAAGGCCCCCGGCAAATCGACACCGCTCAGCCACGCATTCATCGGCTCGACCAGCCGTGGATTGGCGTCGATGAAATGCGGCGTGCCGGTCGCTTCTTCCCGGATGTAGTCGAACGACAGCGCGCCGTGCCAGGCCAGCGCCTGCCCGATCCGTTCGACGATCTCGCGAACCTGAGCATTGACGACGCTGATCTTGAGCACGTCGCCGCCACCGGGCCCCTCCACGACCTGCCGGTAGATATGGCTGGCGACCAGGCGTCCGTGGTCGAACACCGCCTGGGTGCGTTCGAGCGATCCGGTCACGGCGGCCTGCACCAGCAGACCTTCCGCGAACGCATTGTGCGTCATGAGTTGCATCAGCAGCGCATCGCGCTGACGCGCGTCGGCCATCCGCCAGACGCCGGTGCTCGCGGTGCCGAACGCGGCCTTGACGAAAAACGGATAGGGCCGGCCGACGGCGAAGTCATCCGCCGAGCGAACGATATCGGTCCTGGGTTGCGGCACGTTGAGCTGTGTCAGCAGGTCGGCGAGAGCGGCCTTGCTCTGGACCCGCTCGAACGCCTCGAAATCGGCCAGCGCTATCCCAAGATCCGAAGGCAGCCGGTTGCGCGCGGCGGCGAACAGATAGGCCTGCTCATGCACCGGAATCAGGGCGTCGATACCGGCGGTTTTGGCGACATCGATCACCTTGGCCAGATAGCCATCCGGATCGGCGCCGGACGGGGGGCATGATGCACACGCCTGACGAAGCGCGAGAAGCGCCCCAGGCACATCGGATCGCTGGAGACCAGTTCGACCCGGTGGCCGGCGAGCCCCAATGCCGTGATAGCCTCGCGCGACGACAGGCTAGAGCCTTCGCTGAGAAGAATCCTGGGTTTCTGCGGGGTCATTCGAGGCGTGCTCCCGTGCACACCTTAAACTGGCCGAGGCACGAAGACAAAGCGAGCGGGAAGCAACGCTGCTTGGTCGCATCCAAACCGAAGCGCATTCATGCCAACGTGAGACAGTAAACAGCGGCAGGCCAGGCACATTCGACCGGCAAATCGGCTAAGCCGGACGTCCCTGCCGAATTTACACCTCAGGGCCCTTCAGCTAAGAGAACTCTCCGTTTTCCGCTCCGAGGCTGCAATGTATCTGAAGCAATCCGACCCGCCTGCTTCTCTGCAGCTTTCCAGTCGCAAGCGAGATCTGCTTGATCATTTCGAGGTCAACGGCGACGAACTGGATCGCTGGCGCGAGTTCAATGCCGCCTACCACGAAGACGACCGCAAGTTCATGCAGTTTCTGATTCCGCCGGGAAAGCGGGTACTTGAACTCGGCTGCGGCCGCGGGGATTTGCTGGCTTCGCTGCAACCGTCTTACGGCGTCGGCATCGATTTCGGCGCCGCGACCATCGCGAAAGCGAACGCCCGTCATCCCGATCTGCATTTTTGCCTGGGCGACGTGGAAGATCCGGCGACGCTGACCGGCATCGAGGGACCGTTCGATTACGTCGTGATCGCCGACACCATTGGCATGTTCGAGGATATCGACGGCACATTGCGGCTGGTGAATCATCTGTGCGCGCCGTCGACGCGGATCATCATCTCCTACTATTCCCATCTGTGGGAGCCGGTCCTGAAGCTCGCCGAGTTGCTGCATCTGCGGAGCAAGCAACCCAAAATCAATTACATCGCCACGGCCGATTTTTTGAACCTGATGGATCTCGCGGATTTCGAAGTGATCAGTCAGGAGCAGCGACAACTGCTGCCGCGGCGCTGGCTCGGCCTCGGGCCGTTCATCAATCGATTCATCGCGCCGCTGCCCGGCATCCGGCACCTATGCCTGCGGACCTATATCGTCGGACGGCCGGTGCGGAAATTTCCGGACCGGAAATTTTCCGCAAGCATTCTGATTCCGTGCCGCAACGAGAAGGGCAACATCGAAAATGCCATCCTGCGCATGCCCCGATTCGGCTCCGCCCAGGAAATCCTGTTCGTCGAGGGTAATTCCAGCGACGGCACCTTCGACGAATGCGAGCGCGTTCGCGACGCCTACCGGGATAGCTGGGATATCAAGGTGCTAAAGCAGGACGGCGAGGGCAAGGGGGATGCGGTCCGCAAGGGTTTTGCCGCGGCGACCGGAGACGTGCTGATGATCCTGGATGCCGACCTGACGATGCCGCCGGAAGCGCTGCCGAAATATCATGCGGTGATCGAGACCGGGAAGGCCGAATTCGTCAACGGCACCCGCCTGATCTATCCCATGGAGAACGAGGCGATGCGCCCGCTCAACCTGATTGCCAATCGCTGCTTTGCCTATCTGTTCAGCTATCTCGTCAATACCCGCCTGACCGACACGCTGTGCGGCACCAAGGTGCTGCTGCGAAAGGATTACGAAATGCTGGCGCGGGAGCGCGGCTATTTCGGCAACTTCGATCCGTTCGGCGACTTCGACCTGATCTTCGGCGCCGCCAAACAGAATCTCAAGATCATCGAGACGCCGATCCATTACAAGGCGCGCACCTTCGGCGAGACCCAGATCTCCCGCTTCCGCGACGGCTGGCTGCTGCTGAAAATGGTGTGGTTCGCCTATCGCAAATTGAAGGCGATCTAGCGCATCTTCGAGTGCGGCGACCGCATCCTTTTCGGCGCCGGGATGTACGACACCACGGCGCAAATCGCCAACGCCGCCGGCGTCGCCGCGGTCGGCGCGGTATTTTCTTGCTGTCAAAGCTGTTTTCTCCGCGCCATCGGCGTTGCTCGCCGCTCTGGCTATGTTTGCGCTGTCGATTCTCGCCGCTGCCGCATTTCTGTCGTGAATGCGGTCGGTGCCGCCGCCTGAACGCAATTGAGGCGGAGGCGATCATCCGGAATTGACAGCACACGTCCTTTTTATTTTGCACTGCAGCAACTATCTGGTCTTGGTGCGGTTAGAAACAAGTTCTCTCGCCAAGGAGCTGCCGGTGTCCCTTGCCAAAAATATCGAATTTTTGCAGCGTCTCCAAAAGGCAAATGGAATCAATGGTTTTGGGCAGTTTGCACGAAACCTGAGACCCGATCTGCACAGCCCGCTCACGGAAACCACCGGTTTTGGTTCCAATCCGGGCGGTCTTAGAATGTTCTCCTTCGTTCCGGACCATCGCCAGCAGGCGCCCGCCCTTGTCGTGGTTTTGCACGGCTGCGGCCAGACTGCCGCCGGTTACGATCTCGGCGCCGGCTGGTCGACGCTCGCCAAGCATTACGGCTTTGCGTTGCTGATGCCCGAGCAGCAAGCGTCGAACAACGGCCAGGGCTGTTTCAACTGGTTCAATCCGGAAGATACCGCGCGCGACAGCGGCGAGGCCTGTTCGATCCGGCAGATGATCGCGCGGATGGTGGACGAAGCCGATATCGATCCGCGGCGCATCTTCGTCACCGGGCTTTCCGCTGGCGGCGCCATGACGTCGGTGATGCTCGCGACCTATCCCGACATATTCGCCGGCGGCGCCGTTATCGCCGGCCTGCCGTTCGGGGTTGCGACCAATGTGCGGGAAGCCTTGACCGGAATGTCGCAGTCGCCGTCCCGCCCGGCCGCCGAACTGGGCGATCTGGTGCGCAACGCTTCAAATCACAAAGGCCCCTGGCCGAAACTCTCGGTGTGGCACGGTAGTGCAGATCGCACGGTCAATCCTGCGAATGCCGATGAGATCGTCAAGCAATGGCTCGACGTGCATCAGTTGCCCGCGGCACCGATGTCGGAGTCGATCGTCGATGGCTACCCTCACCAGGTCTGGTGGAACGCGGACGGCGAAACCATCGTCGAATCCTACACCATCACCGATATGGCCCACGGCACCCCGCTGGGTGTTGCCGACAACGACGAGCGATACGGCGCGCAAGGCGCTTTCCTGATCGAGGCGGGGATCTCGTCGTCGTACCACATTGCGAATTTCTTCGGGCTGACGGAATGGATTCATCAACCCGGCGAAGCAGCGAAGCCGGCTGCAACGGCTGCTTCCAGGGAAGTTACAAAGACAGTTCCGGTGATGGCCCCGCCGCCCGCGCCGGTACCGGATCTCGGCGCGGTGTTGTGGCCGCGGACGACGCTGCACCGCCGTCCCGAGTCGCCCCGCCGACCGCAATCCCGCGGCATCGACGTCGGCGGCGTCATCACCCGCGCGCTCACGGCCGCGGGCCTGATGAAATAACGGTGATGGCGGCGCGAATGGTTAATGCTGGCTGCCGCGCAGGCAGCAGCTCATTTGTTCCGCCCATCGGAAAAATTTTGGAACCAACGGGCGGTGCCGTGAGTTTGGGGTGTGACCGGCGGTTAGGTTCCCGCTGCTAATTGGGCTGAACTTGGCCACCGATCATCCCCTGATGTTGAAGATCACCCGACCGACTTCTGCGGATTTCCTCGCCGGCGGCGGCGAGATGGGCGCATTGACGCGGGCCTACGACTGGTCGGCTACCCCGTTGGGCAAACCTGAAACCTGGCCGCAAAGTCTGCGGACCGCGCTGCGGATTGTGCTCAACACCAACCACCCGATGTTCATCTGGTGGGGGCCGGAACTCATTCAGTTTTATAACGACGCCTATCGTCAGACCATGGGACCCGAGCGCCACCCAAGCGCGCTGGGCCAGCGGGGACGGGAATGCTGGGCTGAAATCTGGGACGTTATCGGTCCGCAGATCGAGCAGGTGATGAGCGGCGGCGGCGCCACCTGGCATGAAAAGCAGCTCATTCCGGTGACGCGTTATGGCCGGCTCGAGCAGGTCTACTGGACCTACGGCTACAGCCCGATCGATGAAGACGATAGCATCGGCGGCGTGCTCGTGGTTTGCAGCGATGTGACCAGGGACTACCTCGCTGCCGCGGCGTTGCGGGAACGCGAGGCCGAGCTGGCGCGCGTGCAGCAGATCGGCCGGATCGGGGGCCTCGAGGTCGACCTCACGACCGGTTTTCGCAATCGCCGTTCGCCCGAGTATTTGCTGATTCACGGGCTGCCGCCGGACGCGGCCAACGAGTCCCACGAGGACTGGGTACAGCGCGTCCATCCGGAGGACCGCGAGGCCACTGAAAAGAAATTCCGCGACGCTGTCGCAGGCGGGGTGCGTGATTACAACGTGCAGTACCGGATTGTTCGTCCCAGTGACGGCGAGACCCGCTGGATTTCAGTCAAGTCCACCATCGAGCGCGATGCGCAGGGCAGCGCGATACGCCTGGTCGGAGCGCACAGCGATGTCACCGAGCAGGTCGAGGCCGACCTCGCGCTGCGGCAAAGCGAAGAACGTTTCCGCAGGCTTGCCGATGAGCTCGCCGAGCTGAACGCGACGCTGGCGCAGCGCGTCGAGGAAAAGACCCGGGAGCGCGACCGGATCTGGAACGTGTCGCACGACCTTTTGGTGGTCGCCGATCGCAGCGGCATCTGGCGCACGGTCAACCCGGCCTGGACCCGGACGCTCGGCTGGAGCGAGGCCGAATTGTTGAACCGCACCTCGCAATGGCTGGAACATCCGGACGACAACGGCGTCACGCGCGCGGAGGTCGAAAAGCTCGGTGCCCGGGAGACCACCGTCCGGTTCGAAAGCCGGTTTCGGCACAAGGACGGTTCCTACCGCTGGCTGTCGTGGACCGGCGTGGCGGACCGCGATCACATCTATGCGGTTGCCCGCGATGTGACCGCGGAGAAGGCCGCCGCCGAGCGGCTGAAAGCCACCGAGGAAGCTTTGCTGCAGTCCCAGAAGATGGAAGCGGTCGGGCAGCTCACCGGCGGCATCGCGCACGACTTCAACAACCTCCTGACCGGCATTGTGGGGTCGCTGGATCTGCTGCAGACCCGTCTCAATCAGGGACGCACCGACAACGTCGCGCGTTACATCAATGCGGCGATGACCTCGGCGAACCGCGCCGCCGCGCTCACCCATCGCCTGCTGGCATTCGCGCGGCGACAGCCGCTGATCCCGAAAAGCGTCGATGCCAATCAGCTCGTGGTGTCGCTGGAGGATCTGTTGCGCCGGACCATCGGCGAGACCATCGATCTGGCGATCGTGGCGCCGGACGATCTGTGGGGGACGCTGTGCGATCCCAATCAGCTGGAAAGCGCGCTGCTCAATCTCGCCATCAACGCGCGCGATGCCATGCCGGATGGCGGCAAGCTCACCATCTCAACCGTCAATGCGCGGCTCGACAGCGTGACCGCGGACACGCCGGCGCTTTCGCCCGGCGATTATATTTGCATCGGGGTCACCGACACCGGCGTCGGCATGAGCGCGGAGGTCGCGGCACGCGCCTTCGATCCGTTCTTTACCACCAAGCCGATCGGGCAGGGCACCGGACTTGGACTTTCGATGATCTATGGCTTTGCGCGGCAGTCGAACGGGCATGTCACGATCGACAGCAAGATAGGGCGGGGGACCTCGGTCAGGCTCTATTTGCCGCGGCATCATGGCGACAGCGCCGCCGAGCATGCATCGGCGGCCGGGGCGGCCGAACACGCCGCCACCGGCGAGACCGTGCTGGTGGTCGAGGACGAGCCGGTCGTGCGCGGGGTCATCCTGGAGATGCTGGGGGAACGCGGGTTCCGGACGCTGGAGGCCGTCGATGGCCCGTCGGGCCTGCAAATCCTGCGCGACCATGAGCGGATCGATTTGCTGGTCACCGACGTCGGTCTGCCCGGCATGAACGGTCGCCAGTTGGCCGATCAGGCCCGCGAAACCCGGCCCAACCTGAAGATTCTTTTCATTACCGGCTACGCCGAGAGCGTCGCGATAGCGGACGGTTTCCTGCAGCCCGGCATGGAGATGATCACCAAGCCGTTCGACCTCGAGCATCTGTCGCAGCGAATCCGCGCGATGATCTCGGGATAGCGTGCTTGCTCAGGGACGATACGCGGTTTCCGCGATCAGCTCGATCGGCGTGACCACGACCTCGCCGCCGGCGACATGCCGGGTCTTTTCCGTGTAGTGCTTGAAGAAATCGCGCTGCTGCAGCGTCTTGACGGCCTGCTCGTCGGCGGCCGCGGCGAGATGCCAATAACTGGAATCGTCGCGGTTCTTCATGCAGCGGTAGCTGATCTTCCCCTGCAATTCGGGATCGTTGTTCAGCGCGGCAATGAACCGTTCGATTTCCCGATGCCATTGCTCCGTGGTGCCGCTGGCAAACTGATATTTGATCATGAAATGTTTCATCGCGGGCTCCTTCGTTGACTGCGGCCGGCACAGCGCTATCTGGCGCTGGAAGGAGCGATAATGGAAGTATGGACAAAAATGATACTATGGACTTTCTTGCGCTTGTCCGTAATCTGAAGGAGCCGCGAAGGACGTGTTGTGGGAGATGACGATATGACGAACGCAAAATCAGCACTGACGCGCGGGTGTCCGGTGGCGGCGTTCCAGAAAATGATCGGCGGCAAATACAAGCTGCGGATCGTCTGGGATCTGAAGGATGGTCCCCGCCGCTATGGCGAGATCAGGACCGGCCTGCTGCGAGGCTCAAGCGGCAGTTCGGAAATCGCACCCCGCGTGCTCAGCCGTGAATTGAAGGCGCTCACCGAGAGCGGGCTGATCGACCGCAAGGATTACGGCGTCGTTCCCCCCAAGGTCGAATATCGCCTGACCCGCAAGGGCAAGAGCTTTGTCCCGGTCATTGCCGCCATTCGCAACTGGGGCGCGCGCCACCTCGCGCCGGCAAACGCGATGGAGATGATCGCGGCTGAATAGCCGTGATAGAGCATTTGAATCGGTGTGCCTTTCACCTCTCCCCAGCGGGGAGAGGTCGATTTGCGGAGCAAATCGGGTGAGGGGGTGCTGCGCCAACGATAGACCGGAACCCCTCACCCGGCGCTACGCGCCGACCTCTCCCGATGGGAGAGGTGAAATTTCCGCGCCGCCGCAGCTCAATCTAATCTCGTCACGCACTGGCACCGATCGAAAACGCCGCCTTCGAACGGCCGATGGCCGGCCGCCGCCGCAGGCTCGGCGATCACATCGCCCCGGTGAGAAACGGATTGGTCATCCGCTCCTGGCCGATGCTGGAGCCCGGGCCGTGGCCGCAGATGAAGCCGACGTCGTCGCCGAGCGGCAGCAGCTTGTCGGTGATCGACTTGATCAGCGTGGCGTGATCGCCGCCGGGAATGTCGCTGCGCCCGACCGAGCCGTTGAAAAGCACGTCGCCGACATGCGCAAAGCGCATGTCCTTGTTGAAAAACACCACGCTGCCGGGCGAATGACCGGGGCAATGCAGGATGTCGAAGGTCAGCTCGCCGATCGAAACCTGCTCGCCCTCTTCGAGCCAGCGATCCGGCCCAAAATCGCGCACCCCGGTCATGCCGAACCGCGCGCCGCTGGTCACGACATTGTCGAGCAGGAATTTGTCGGCGAGATGCGGGCCTTCGATCGGCACCTTCAGCGCGTCGCGCAGCTCCGCGGCGCCGCCGACATGGTCGATGTGGCCGTGGGTCAGCCAGATCTTTTCCACGGTGACGTTGGCCTGCTTGATCGCGGCCTGGATTTTCGCAACGTCGCCGCCGGGGTCGATCACCACGGCCTTTTTGGTGGCTTCGCACCAGATCACGGTGCAGTTCTGCTCGAACAGCGTCACCGGGACGATGACCGCGCCGGCTTTCGCCTGGGTTTCGGTTTCATTTGCCATCCCGGCACAATGCCGATTTTTCGCGGCCCGCCAAGTCAAAGATTCGCGCACTGGCCCGGGAACAGGGCCCCTATGTCTTGGCCGGGCGGCGCTTGGGCTGCTTGCGGCCTCGGCCTGCGAGGTTCTGCAGCGCCACCACTTCGCGCATCCATACCCGTGTCGGCTTGGCCGGAACGCCGCCCCAGACCGCGCCCGCAGGCACGTCTTCGTAGACGCTGGACCGCGCGGCCAGCATCGCGCCCTTGCCGACCGTGACGTGCGGGATGATGCCGGTGCGCGGTCCAAGCACGACGAAATCCTCCAATGTCACGCTGCCGCTGAGCCCCGATTGACCGACGATAATGCAATGGCGGCCGATCACGCAATTATGCCCGATCTGGCAGAGGTTATCGATCTTGGTTCCCTCGCCGATCACGGTATCGCGCATTCCGCCGCGATCGATCCTGGTGCCGGACCCTATTTCGACGTCGTCATGAATGACGACGCTGCCGATCTGCGGAATCTTGATATGCCCCTCGGCGCTCGACACATAGCCGAAACCGTCCTGGCCGATATGGCAGCCGGGATGGATCACCACACGGTCGCCGAGATGGGCATGGGTGATCGTGCAGCCGGCCCCGATAGCGCAATCGCGTCCAATCCGAACGTGTTCGCCGATCACGGCGTGGGCGCCGATCAATGTGCCGGCACCGATTTTGGCGGACACGCCGATCACCGCGAACGGATCGACCGTGACGTCACGCTCCAACTGCGCCGATGGGTGCACGGCCGCGCTGGGTCCGACGCCGTTGGTGCCGAACACCGACGTCGGACGCAGCGCGCCGCCATAAATGGCGCGCGCGACCGCGACAAAGGCATCATAGGGCTTGCGCACCCGCAACACCGCGACGCCATCCGGCGCCTGCCGGGAAAAGCGTTCGGTGGTCAGCACGGCGCCCGCCCCGGTGGCCGCGAGCGCGACCGCGAATTTGGTGTCCTTGACGAAGGTCAGGTCATGGCCACAGGCACGGTCGATCGGCGCGATGCCGGTCAGGCGGCGCGAGAGATCCGCTCCCTCGCACGGCTCCGCTCCCGTCAGCGCGGCGATCTCCGCCACGCTCAGACCTGCTGAGCCTGAAAAAAAACTGAACTCGGTCACGTCCCTGCCCCCGGCATGCACGATAGCCCGATCGGCCGGTATTCCCAAGCCGAATCCAAAGCGGGGTGCAGGTGGATTTCCGCGCGCCTGGGCGCCGAACCGCGGATTTCTGGCCCTTCGTCATACCTCCGTCGCCTTTCCCGATGCTTTTGGGGAATTCGCCGGCCTGAACTTGTCGGCGGTTGCGGCGTTGGCCCGCGCAACGCGATTTTGGAGAATGATTTACAAGATGGATCAGCGCGACGAATTCTGGTGGCGGGACGGCATTTTCTATCAAATCTATCCGCGTTCGTTTCAGGATTCCGATGCCGACGGGGTCGGCGATATCAGGGGGATCATCGACCGCCTGCCTTATTTGCTGCAACTCGGCGTCGACGCACTCTGGCTGTCCCCGATCTTTCCGTCGCCGATGGCTGATTTCGGTTACGATATCGCCGATTACACCGGCGTCGATCCGCTGTTCGGCACCATGGAGGATTTCGACGCGCTGATCTCGGCCGCGCATGCGAACGATCTCAAGGTGATCCTCGATCTGGTGCCTAACCATACCTCCGACCAGCATCCCTGGTTCGTTGAAAGCCGAAGCTCGCCCGACAATCCGAAGCGCGACTGGTACATCTGGCGGGATCCGCGCCCCGATGGCGGCGTGCCGAACAACTGGTTGTCGGAATTCGGCGGCAGCGCCTGGGAATACGACGCCGCGACCGGGCAATATTACTATCACGCCTTCCTCACCCAGCAGCCGGATCTGAACTGGCGCAATCCGGCGGTACGCGAGGCGATCTACGACGTGATGCGGTTCTGGCTTCGCAAGGGCGTCGACGGCTTCCGCGTCGACGTGATCTGGCACCTGATCAAGGATGCGGAGTTTCGCGACAATCCGCCGAATCCGCATTTTCGCGAGGGCCGGCCGCCACACGAGAGGATTCTGACACAATACTCCACCGATCAGCCCGAGGTTCACGACGTGATTGCGCAGATGCGCCGCGTCATCGACGAGTTCGAGGCGCGCATCCTGATCGGGGAAATCTATCTGCCGCTGCATCGCCTCGTCGCCTATTACGGCAACGATCTCGCCGGCGCGCAGATGCCATTCAACTTCGCGCTGCTGTCGACGTTGTGGAGCGCGCGGTCGATCGAGAAGATCATCGCCGACTACGAAAGCGCATTGCCGGCCGGCGCGTGGCCGAACTGGGTGCTGGGCAATCACGATCGTCCGCGGGTGGCAAGCCGGGTAGGGCCGGACCAGGCGCGGGTCGCCGCGATGCTGCTGTTGACGCTGCGGGGAACGCCGACGCTGTATTACGGCGACGAAATCGGCATGCATCAGGTCGCGATCGCACCCGACAAGGTGCGCGATCCCTTCGAGAAAAACGTGCCGGGACTGGGCGTCGGCCGGGACGGCTGCCGGACGCCGATGCAGTGGAGTGCGGCTGACAACGCCGGTTTCTCGACAGTAACGCCGTGGCTGCCGGTGCCGGATGATTTCATCCACGAAAACGTAGTCAATCTCGAGGCCGATGCCCGGTCGATCCTCAGCCTCTACAGGGCGCTCATCAAGCTGAGAAAAGAATTGCCGCAACTGGTGTCGGGAGATTACCTGCCGATCGCGGCGGAAGGAGATCTGCTGCTCTATCGGCGGCAGAGCGAAGGAAAGGCGGTCGTGATCGCACTGAATCTCGGCGCGGAGCCGGTTTCGATGGCGTCGGACGCCGCCGGCCTTGACGGCGAAATCCTGCTTTCAACGTTTCTGGACCGGCAGGGCGAAAAGATCGAGGGCGTGCTCGATCTGCGCGGTAACGAAGGCGCTGTTATCGGTGAACCAGGCGCTCAGGCCGGATGACGGGCGTTGCCGGCCGCGTCGGTGTCGATGTCGCTGCGCTTCAATAGATAATCCAGCCCGCCGACGCGATACCAGCGGTATCCGTAGCCTTCGATGACAAGCGTGTGCCTGCCGCGTTCGTTGGCCTCGCTGTGGTCTTCCGACAACAGGTTGACCAGAAGCTTGCCAGTATCGCCGGGAAGGCCTGCCGCGAACGCGATCTCGCGCGGCTTTTCGTCGAGGTTGTGCACGAACAACACCGAATTGTTGCGCCAGTCGTAGCGCATGACCAGCACGGCCGGATCGCGCGTCGCGATCACCGTGAAATCGCCCCAGCCGACCTCCGGGACTTCCTTGCGCATCCGGATGATGCGCTCGGTCCAGTTCAGCATCGAGTTGGGATCGCGGCGCTGCCTGGCGACATTGACCTGCTCAAAGCCGTACGGGCCTTGATCGATGACCGGGGAGCATGGCTTGTCGCTTTCGGTGAATCCGCCATGGGGTTCGGTCGACCATTGCATCGGCGTGCGTGCGCAGTTGCGTTCGGGGAGTGCCAGATTGTCGCCCATCCCAATTTCGTCGCCATAGCGGATCACCGGCGTTCCCGGCAGCGTGCACATCAGGCTGTAGGCCAGTTCGAGGCGCCGCCGGTCGCCGCCCAGCATCGGTGCGAGGCGGCGGCGAATGCCGCGATCGTAGAGTTGCATGTTCTTGTCGGGACCGAATTGCATGAACACGACATCGCGCTGCGCCTTGATCAACCGGCCGAGATCGAGCTCGTCGTGATTGCGCAGGAATAGTCCCCATTGCGCCGAAGCCGGCCGCGGTTTCGTCGCCTTGAGCGCCTTGGCCAGCGGGCGTGTATCGGCCGAGGCCAGCGCGTAGAACAGATGTTGGTTGACGTGAAAATTGAACATCATGTGCATGCGGTCGCCGTCGTCGCCGAAATATTCCATGTCGGTTTCGGGCCGCACATTGGCTTCCGCCAGGATGATGGCGTTGCCCTGCCGCCATTGCAGGAACTCCCGAAAACTCCTGAGCATGTCGTATTGCTCGACCGGGGTGCGGACCTTGGCGCCCTTGGTCGCGATCACGAACGGCACCGCATCCATGCGGAAGCCGGACACCCCCAGCTGAATCCAGAACCCCATGATCTTGAGGATCTCGGCCTGCACGCGCGGGTTCGAGGTGTTGAGGTCGGGCTGGAAATCGTAGAAGCGGTGGAAGTACCAGGCGCCGGCTTCCTTATCGCGCGTCCAGGTGGATTTTTGCACGCCGGGAAACACCATGCCCTTGCCGGCACTGGCGGGCCTCTTGTCGGCCCAGACATACCAGTCGCGGTAGGGTGAATCCTTCGCGCTTCGCGCGTCGCGAAACCAGGGATGCGCATCGGAAGTGTGATTGACGACGAGATCGATGATGATCCGGATACCGCGCTGGCGGCAGCCATGGGTGAACTCGACAAAGTCGCCGAGCGTGCCATAGCGCGGATCGACGCCGTAATAGTCCGCGATGTCGTAGCCGTCGTCCTTGCCCGGGGACGGCTGGAACGGCATCAGCCAGATCGCGGTGATGCCGAGGCCTTGCAAATAATCCAGCCGGCGCAACAACCCCTTGAAGTCTCCGATCCCGTCGCCATTGGCATCCATGTAGGTGCCGACGGAAAGACAATAGAACACGGCATTTTTGTACCAGAGGTCGTCGATCATGCGCGGGCCGCCCCCATCGGTCCGCCTCGACAGCGGCAAGGTGATAAGCCGTGAGGTTTCCGCGGGTTCCCCGCTCGACGGAGCCTGGCGCAAATCCTGTTTCCATTTTGTTCTTTCGCGCTCTATGCTCGGGCGATGGAATCGCCCGCCCGCCAGATCAATCTCGTGCCGGCGCCGGATCGCCGTCAGTCCGTGACGGCGCTGGCGATCGCGCGCGGCACCGCGCGGCTGTTGCGGTCGCTGGGATTTTCCTGCATCAGCGAATTGCCGCTGCCGTCGGGACGGCGCGCCGATCTGGTGGCGCTGAACGAGCGCGGCGAAATCTGGATCGTCGAGATCAAGTCATCGGTCGAGGATTTGCGCGCCGACCAGAAGTGGCAGGACTACCGGGCGCATTGCGACCGGCTGTTCTTTGCCTTTACCCAGGATCTGCCGTGCGAGATTTTTCCGCAGGAAACCGGTCTGATCGTCGCGGACGCCTACGGCGCGCATCTGCATTGCGAGGCGCCGGAGCATCGGCTGCCGGCGCCGACCCGCAAGCTGATGACAATTCGGTTCGCCGTCGCCGCGGCGCAGCGGATCAACCGCCTGGTCGATCCGCAGGGCCATGGCGAATTCTAGAATATGAATTCTAGAATATATAATGAGTTCGAAGCAGCACGTTCGAACCAGCCCCGTCCTCCCGGGATGAACGCAATAGCGCGCACCCGCAGGCGGCCGTAACGCGGCGCTGCAGCGCCTCTTCCCGGTGCCGGCCACCTGCCCGGCGCAGCAACAGACGTAACGCGTGATATTTAAGCTCGTCATGCCCGGCCTCGTGCCGGGCATCCACGTCTTGCTTTCTTTCTGGGTGAGCAAAGACGTGGATGGCCGGGACGTCTGGCGCGAAGACGCGCTTCGCGCTTTTGCCCGGCCATGACGAGGAAGGGTGACCTAGGGAAGGCGCCCCCTGACTTATTTCTGATTTTCAGAAATTATTCTTGACGCCTGACCCAAATCACTTCTATATCCATCGCCATCCTGTTCCACTCAGAGGGGCGTTTCGCGAACGTCACGGACGCGGGGCGGGGTGCGGTGGACGCGGATGGTGCTCCTGACGAGGGTGCTTGAGGCGGACGGCGAAGACGTGTGGTCCTGTAGTCCAGTACTTTTTGTCCGCTAATGGAAACTAATAAAGCGCTTTAAAATCATAGCCTTCGACGACACACGCTGAAAGCAAATGGGGCTGTCCAAATCAGACAGGCCCCAATAGGCCCTAGTTCAGTGAGGAGCGCTGCTGCGCTAAAAAGGTCCGCCTTTCACTCGGAAGCAGACATCGAAAACGGGAACCCGAGTGTCAGGGTTGAGCCACTAGGCGACATGGAAGGCGGGCCTGCATAGTCACAACTCGGGCATTGCCAAGGCCTTTTTGGCAAGCCGCGAACATCCGCTTGTCATTAGCCGTTCGGGCTGTTCGTCTGGGCGAGCTGCTTGCTGATCAGACTGCCCGCGCGCAACCCATCACTTGGTCCCGTGGATGAACGCTTGCATCTCCTCCAGCGTAAGCTTGCCGTCTTTGTTGGTGTCCATTGCCTTGAAAATTCGTTCGTGAGCTTCCTGAAACTCCTGCAATGAGATGCTCCCATCGCCGTCGGCGTCCATCAGAGCGAACATCATCCGCATCATAAAAGGTGGTGGTCCCATCATGCCTCCACCCATCATGCCGCGCCCCATCGTGTCGCCGCCCATCATGCTTCCGTGCCCCATCGTGCCCGCGCCTTCCTGACCCATGGGATGCGGTTGCATTTGTTGCCGATCTGGATGGGGTGTCATTTGGTCCTGTGCAAAAGCACCGACAGTGCCGTACGTCAGAAATAGAACAGATACCGTGAGTCCCAAGATGCGACTGTTCATTTGAAAACCTCCTGAGAAGCGTCACCACCGTCCGATAAATCCCGCCGGAGCGATATTGATCCAATCACTTTTCGCCGAGGCGGCCGGGTCGCACGTTGACTATTTCCGGCTTGCCCCAGTAGTTCCACCACATTGCTAACCTCCGTCACCTTGGAGAATATTGGCCGATGCGAGGCTAGTTTGTTTTGAGGCAGATCAATCTAGAGCGACGGCGCGGCAAGCATCAGCATGACCGAAGGAATCACCAATGTAGCGGGAATTGAGATACCTTCCACTGATCCCGTGTTTCTGGCTGTGGTGGGCATTCATGTCCTGCTCGGGCTCGCCTGCACGGTCACCGGCGCTATCGCAATGCTCAGTCAGAAACGCGCGGGTCGCCATCCCCGGTACGGCACGGTCTACTTTTGGTGTTTGGCCGGAGTTTGTCTAACTGCGACCAGTCTGGCTGTGGTGCGTTGGGCCGAGGATTATCACTTGTTCGTTCTTGGCGCGTTGTCGTTCGCGGCAGCGTATTTCGGCCGCCAAGCCAGACGGCGACGCTGGCGCGATTGGGCTAGGCTGCACATCAGCGGCATGGGGATATCTTACGTTTTGCTTCTGATCGCCTTTTACGTGGACAACGGAAGGCAGTTGCCCGTTTGGAAAGACCTTCCCCACTTTACCTATTGGCTGTTGCCTCTGGCTGTCGGGATTACGCTCATCGGTCGCGCTCTGTTGTGGCATCCGCTGGCCCGACAAACGAGCTCGCCTTGACCAACGCTGTTGAGTCCGCTTCGGGTCCTGCGGGCATCTGTCGGGCCGAACGGTATGTCTGCTCGGCCGCAGAAACCGGACATTAGCTCGTTGAATTAGCCTGCACGCGGCAAAACACGGCGGCGACGCCCTTTACCCCGGCCACGGTTCGGATTGAATTCATCGACCGCGTGCTGCCAAGCGATAATCTCATCCTCGAACCAGACCCTGCGGTTCGGTGAGATGTAAGTCGATTTGGGAAACCGGCCTACCTTCGCCATGCGGTAAAGCGTGGTGCGACCGACCGGAACGATCTCCAACACCTGTTTTTCGCTCAGCATGCGTCGAGGCCGGGATTTTTCCGCGCCGCCGCCCGCGCCGGGCGCTGCTGTGCCGTCGTCCGCTCCTTTTGCTGCGATCATCGTGAACCCCTAATCGTGCGTCTCGGCGTCTGCCGCCGCTGACAAAAATTTGGAATGCCGGGCAATTCGCCGAAACACCCTTGAACAACACGGCTCTTAACCCGAAGGAACTTGGGTTGGGTAATGCACGTTTGGTCCCGTCTTGGGCGCGAAAAGCGGCGCGCGGCGGCTGGGCAAAAGAGTGGCATCTCCGCCAAGGTTCATGTGATTGTCACCGCCGACCGGCGCGCAAAGATTTTTTTCAAGTTTCTGCTTGTGAAACTTGATCGCGCCGTCCGACTATGGCGTTCCGAGCCCCGGGTTGACGTGTGTTGGGTATTCACAGATGAAGCGCCGGTCTGCCGCTGTTTGGGTTGAGAACGAAATCATGGGCGAGCTTGTCCCGCCCGAGCTGGACTATCTCGTCAATCGGGTGAAGCTGATCAATCCGGCGGCCGACACTCGGCTCGTCATCGAGCATGCCCGCAAAATTTACACCGCCTATCAGCTCCAGCGCGGACGCTCCGACAGTCATGGCTTCAAGATCAACGGCAAAATCAGGCAGCGGGCAGAGCCCGTAGCAGCAACGCGCGGACTGAAGGACGATCTGCAGCGCTTGTTGAAAGCGGCGCGCGGCGGCTCTGCAAAGGAGTGGCAGACAGCATGGTTGGGCGTCTCCGGTGAGGCGCGCGCGCTGGTATCGCCGCTGAAGGCTCCGGGCTCCGAAAAAGGCGAGCCGCCGCCGGTCGCAGGACGCAACGAGCAAGCTGTGATAAGCGGCAGGTCAGGAACGTTTGCTTTCCGTCGCTCTCCGCTCGACACGCGGGAGATGAAGTTGGTCAGGGCCGCGAGCTTCAGCTCGGTGATCCCGAGCGCCAAAGACAGCATCCCTCGTATAAAAGCCGCACTGGAGAAAGGCAATTTTTCGAGCAAGCGCCAAGCCGACAAGCTGACCTACATTTTCGTGCTGCGGGTCCGCGATGCCTTCCGCGCGCTCACTGGCAAAAAGGGCCTTACCTATCGCTCGCTCAGTGACGAGGCGACGCTGGACCCAAAGGGCGGCTTCGTAGACGCTGGCCTGATCGCGCTGACCAAGGACATCGACCAGCAGTTGGGGACCAAGGTTCTCACCATAGCCCGTCTACGGAAGAAAGAAGTCGATATGGGATTTTCCGAGCAAGAGCTAAGAGAGTTGAGAAAGCCTTGGGGCAGAGGCACTTCTTAGGCATTCGGCACTCAAAAACGTTGCGAAAGCTGCATTATACGCGGCCCGGTTCTGTCGGGCAGTGTCGCGCCATCCTTAGTCAACGGAGGGCGCTATGCCGAAGAAAATTCTGACTTATCCCGAACTTGCAGATCACGGCATCCGCAGCAGCCGTCGTCAGGTTGATCGCCTCGAAGCCGTTGGCAAGTTTCCTCGTCGGGTGCAGATCAGCCCGGGCCGCGTCGGCTGGCTCGCAGAAGAGATCGACAACCACGTCGCGGCCAAGATCGCGAACCGTCCCGACCGCATCGGCTCGGCCAACGACATCGCCGCCTAGAAATTCAAAAGCCCGGGCGTTGGCGCGCACCGGGCTTTCAACGTTTCGGGAACTACTTCAATGCAATCCCTTTATAACGATCCCTCGGCCTGCGTGCAAACGCGGTACTGCATCATGGCGATCCTGCACGATTGCAAATCGTGGGGGGCGTGGTCGTGAACGCGTACGACCCCAATCCGCCGATGGACCCTTGGGAGCCCGGCGTTAGCGCCGCCGACGTGCCGGTCGCCGAGGGAGGCGGTCCGAGGCCGTTTGAAGATCTCATCGCCAAATCCAAATCTGCGGACTTATCTTTGGAAGACATCATCGGGACAGGGTTATTCGACGAAACGGCGGAGTTGCCGATCGCCGAGGGGGACGGTCCGCAGGATCCCGCCAATGGATCTGAAGCGGCCAGCGACATCGACACCCGCAAGATTACGGTGACGTTCATCAAAGACCAGACCGGGCAGCATATGCATCGCGCCGACATGACGCTGCCGCAACTGGCCGCGCAAATCGGAAATCGGACCGCCGCCAGCAAGATGGCGTTGCCTTGGCTCAAGCTGGCGCTGTTCGGGAACAAGCGTAGCGACAAAAACTGCCTGCGCACCGACATTAACATGCTTCAGATCAGCGGCCTCGAAGGCGATCACGACAGCGGGGAGCTGTCGTTCGAGGAGGCGGTCGCGCGGATACGCAGGGCTCGAATTCGTGCGCTGCTCTACACGTCAGCATCCCACGTGTCCGGTGTTAAGGAACGCTGGCGTATCATCGTGCCGCTGTCGCAAAACCGTGAGCCCGAAGTGCGCGAAAAGTTTGTCGCGCGGCTCAACGGCCTGCTCGACGGCAAGCTCGCAGGCGAGAGCTTCACGAAGTCGCAGGGGTATCTATACGGGCACGTCGAAGGTGCAGAGTACCGCGTCGAGGTGCTCGACGGGGGGATGTCCCGGGTTCTGTTGAATTTCTGAAGAGGTCGGCGTTGCCCACCTTGAGCCGGTAGGCTCGGGGTGCTGATTCCACAAAGGAGAGCAACGCCATGACGAGAGATATCACACCGGCTGGTTCGCCGGCGACCGGGGCTGTGGACGAAGCGTTTGCAGAAGTGCGGGCGAGCTTCGATCGGTTCTGCCTTGCGGCAGGGATCGAGGCGCTCGGCACGATGATGGAGGCAGATGTCACGGCGGCCTGCGGGCCGCGCCACGGTCGCGACGCGGCGCGGCGGGCGCACCGTTGGGGCCGAACGCGGGGACGGATCGGCTTCCACGGCGGCAAGATCGAGGTCGAGCGCCCGCGGGTCCGAGGCGTGGACGGCCGCGAGGTCACGATCCCGAGCTGGGAAACGGCAGCGGAGGAGGATTGGCTCGGTCGTTGGGCGATGAACCTGATGCTGATCAATGTGTCGACGCGCCGGTTCGGCCGCGCTGTCCGGCTGCCCGAGGGTGACGTGCCGGCACCGCCCGGATCGGGGGTTTCGAAGTCGGCGGCCTCGCGGAGGTTCGTAGCGCTGTCGGCGGCGCGGCTGGCCGACTTCATGGCTGCCGATCTGTCCGCGCTCGACCTTCTGGTGGTCCAAATCGATGGGCTGCATCTCGGCGACGATCTCGTGCTGGTCGCCGCGATCGGGGTTGACGGCGAAGGCAACAAGCATCCGCTGGCGCTGGTGGAAGGGGCGACCGAGAATGCCGCAACGGTTCAGGCCCTGCTGGACAACCTGGTCTCGCGCGGGCTCGACCCGACGGTGCCAAGACTGTTCATCGCCGACGGCGCGAAAGCGTTGTCGAAGGCGATCCGCCGCACCTTCGGTTCGGCCGCTGCGATCCAGCGCTGCCAGATCCACAAGGCGCGCAACATCATGGAACGCCTGCCGAAAGAGCATCATGCGGCCACCCGTCGGGTGCTGCGCCAGGCCTGGGAGCTCGATGACGCCGACAAGGCTGAAAAATTGATCCGCAATCTCGCGCGTCGACTCGACCAGCAATGGCCCGGCGTAGCGGCCAGCATCCTCGAAGGCCTCGACGAAATCCTGACTGTCGTCCGGTTGAAGCTGCCGAAGGAGCTTCGTCGATCGCTCGCCTGTACCAACATCGCCGAGAACATGATGGGCACCATTCGCCGCGTCACGCGCAACGTCAAACGCTGGCGGGATGCCGGTATGGCCTTGCGATGGGTCGCGGCCGGCATGATCGAGGCCAACAAGGGCTTCCGACGATTGAAGGCGCATAAGCAATTGTCGGTTCTGCGTGCGGCCCTTCAAGCTCACCACGATCGCATGACGATCAAGCCCGTTGCCCACGTCACGAGGGCCGCGTAACATTCATTCCGGCAACGTCGGCCCGACGTAGTTCAACACCGATCGGGACATCCCCGCTCGACGGTGATTTCCTCGATAAGCGTGACGATCTCTATGCCGGATCGATCTTCAAGGACGGCAGCGGGGTCGGTGCCAAAGCGGCCAAGCCTGCCTCTAACGGCCCCGGCATCGACCTCAATGGCGCTGGCAGACAATACAGCTTGTCAGGCGATGACACGGGAGGCGCAAAGCCCGCTGACTGGCAGCCCCTGATCGACAGCATCCTTGCGGGCGAACCGCTACACACCTCGCTGCGCGACCTCGCCGCCAAGATGGTCAAGTCTGGCATGGGTAACGGCGCGGTCGTCAATCTTCTGCGGGCGCTGATGGAGGGGTCAAAGGCAAAGACCGGCGACCCCTTGCGCTGGATGGCTCGCTACAACGACATCCCCAAGCTGGTCGATAGCGCAGAGCAGTTCAGGGACGCCGGGCAGGACGGTCAGTCAGCCGCACCGCCGCCCACACCCCTCCGCGCGACCCCCTACATCTGGCGCGATCCCAAGGACATCCCGAAGCGCGAATTTCTCTACGGAACTCACCTCATTCGCAAATTCGGCTCGGCAAAGTTTGCGGCCGGTGGCGTCGGCAAGTCGGCCCTCGCGCTGACCGAAGCGATTGCGATGGCGACGAACCGCCCGCTGCTCGGTACCCAGCCATGCCGTCGTTGTCGCGTCTGGTATTGGAACGGCGAGGACCCGCGCGAGGAGACGGAACGGCGAATTGCCGCGATTTGCCTGCACCACGGCATTGCCGCCGAGGATCTCGATGGCTGGCTTTTTTACGACAGCGGGCGGGATCAGCCGATCGTCATCGCCGAGCAAACCAAAACCGGCAGTGTTATCGTAAGGCCCGTGGTGAAGGCGCTTATTGACGCGATCCTCGATGTCAAAATTGACGTGTTGATCATCGATCCGTTCGTGTCCTGTCACCGCGTCGTCGAGAACGACAACCCGGCAATGGACATGGTGGCGAAGCAATGGACCGCCATCGCCGACGAGACCAATACGGCGATTGAACTGATCCACCATACCAAGAAGACCGGCGGTGCCGATGCCACGGTTGAGGACGGTCGCGGAGCTGTGGCCCTGCTGGCCGCCGTGCGATCGGCGCAGGTGCTGAACAAGATGACGCCGGACGAGGGCACCAAGGCGGGCGTCGATAATCACCGGCAGTATTTCAAGGTCGAGAACGGCAAGGCCAATCTGGCCCCACCGCCGGAAGGCAAGGACTGGTATCGCATCGTTGGCGTGAAACTGTTTTCCGCGTTCGGCGCGGCTGATCTGCTGGAAAAAGACCGGCAAACGGTTCGGCGCGCTCTCAGGCACGTCGCGCCGGATGGCTTTCAAGGCAAAAATCCACGTTGGCGATTGCCAACGATCATTGCGGCACTCGATGCGCATTTCGGGCGCAACAAGAGCGGGCCGACTGTGAACGCACGGCTCGCAGACCTCTTTCGCAAGCTCGATGAGGCCGACTCGGCCATGCGCGGGGTCGCCTCGCTTGAGCGCCGCCGTCGGCTTGCGCGCGAGCGGCTGATCCCGCTGATGCGTGAGGTGGACTCGGCGATGCGCGCCGACGCCAAGGCGCACGGCGAGCCGGAGATGATGACCGAGCTTCGGTGCGAAAAACACCTGCAACTGTTTTTGATCGGGCTCGGCAAAGAGGCGACGCAGGGCTGTGACTGGTCACTGGAGCAGGCTTATCGCGAATTCAATGTCGTCGGTGACATCACGCCGGATGCGGCGTGAGGCGATTACCGAGTCGCGTGTGCTCAAGATCGCAGTGCCCCGGCTGTGACCAAGAAAGCCGCACCGGCGGGCTGGTCGCCGCACGAGATCACGCACCGCATCGACGGCCACATCGTCGATCCTGAAAATCCCGATCACGTCCCGAGCCGCGTCGCGGCGCTGATCCGCGCGGCAAAGTCCGGCGATAGCATTGCCGACGTTCGCGCGCGGATGGTCGCGCGCCAGCACGCGCTTGAGCGGACACTCAAGCGCAGGCGCGTGATCGAGGCGCGCATGACTAGGGTGCGCCATGATGATGCATAACGGTCCCCGGCGCGTGGCAACACGCCGGTTTAGCGACCGCCGCTGTCGTGTGCTTCCTTCGCAACGGCGGCGGTCGCGTCGGGGTGTTCGTAGATGACTGATCAAGTCGAGGAGTTCGCGGACGAAGAGGACGATTATGGTCGGCTGCTCGCTGAGATCGGCCGTTCGAAGGATGACGATTGCAGGGTTTCGTATCATGAGGCCGGTCACGTCGTCACAGCGCGGTTGCTCGGTCAGCCGCTCGGCGGGGCGACTATCAATCCTGATCCGAACGGCAAATTCGGTGGGCTTGTGTGGGGGCCACGGCACCGCGCCGCGTTCGGCAGCGACGACGCGCCGCTCGGCAGCAGCGCCGACGCCGCGCCCGCGCTTTGCGACAAGCTGCGGGACTTGATGCCGCAGGATGGCGAGCCTCGCGACGATGTTGCCGACATCTATTCGCACGTCCTTACGCGTTGCACCGAACTCGCGGCCGGAGCAGTCGCCGAGCGCATGCTTCTGGAAGGCGAGCCTGTGCCTTCCGTCAGCGATGTTGAACAAGCGGTCGGGCTTGCGTCATTGGTCTGCAAATCAGCGGAGGCGGTCGGGCACTTTCTTGCTTTCGCTGAGCGGCAGGCGTTCGATCTGCTGTACCCGCACGGGCCTGTTATCATCGCGCTCAGCGTTGTGCTGAAAATTCGCCGCACGTTGACTGCCGAGGAGATCGACGACGTGATCGCAACCACGCTCGCGCGCTTTGAGCTGGCGACCGAACGTGTGCGCCGGAAGCGGTGGGATGGGGTTATCGAGAACGCCGCTCGTCTCGTGGCGGACTAGCAGAGTTCAGGCACGGCGGAGTTCACGCGCGTCACCGCGTGCTGCCCGTGGCAAGCTCTTGCGATTGCACCGGGATCATCAGGTGCTCGTTGGGTTTGCCGGGGTACATGACGAAGGGCTGCGTTGGGTCTTTGACATCCAGATCGTGCGGATAGGGACTGAGCATCTCGCGAGCTGCGCCGCCGACGATCATCACATGCGGCCCAGTCTGGACCCAATGCTGGTGCGTGTGCCGTTCGGCGAAATCATGATTGCTCGTGCCGGTGTCACCGGCCAGCATAAAAATGAAGCCAATCTTATTCGGCGGGGCCTGATTGGCCTGCAGAGCTTTGCGCCATTCCATGGCGTTCTGGTCATCGCATTCGGGCGTTCCGTCCTTGCCGATAAAGCACGTGAAACCGTTCGATCCGGTTTGGACGGTCTTAGAAGACCCATCCGGCTGCGGCATGGTGATCGTCGCGTTGTTCACGACCGACGCCGGGGCGGCGGTCTTCACCTTCGCGATGTACTCTGGTTCGGTCTTCGGGACTTCATCGGTTGGAAGACCCGATGCCGACGTGATCAGGGCTGCCGAAGCTACGCAGAACCCAACCGACGCGAGAGTGTAGAGCCTGCTCATGGCTTACCTCCTGTAGTGGGACAACCGCATCAATTGTACTCCAAAACCAAGTGGGTGGCTCCTCCAAAAGGCATCTCAGGCGGACATCTTCGGCGAGGACGGGAGGAACGAGCGACCGTTGGCGTAGCGAAGAAGAAAGTTGATGAAATCGCCGCCGCCTCTGGGACCATCACTCCGAGCAACGGCGCGCCGCCAGACACCAAACCGCCATTGCCGCCGAAATCGCCATGCGACCTATCATAAACTCAAGTGCGACATGTCGGGTCGTCGCCAAGATTTTGATCGTGCCGACCAGGACCGCCTGCGCCGTAGGCAGCCCTTTTGACGGTGTCGGCTCTTGGCACGAAACGGACCTCCAGCGATGTCCGACTTGAGTCCGCTTTCAGGGGCAAAGCGGACTATATGTGCTCGGAGCGAGTATTTCACCTTTTGACCCAACTCGGACGTGAGGCCGCGCCCGTTAGGCCACAGCTTTCCCAATGGCATTCAGCAAGACTTGCCGTGCGAACGGCTTGCGCAAATAGGCGATGCACCCGGCGTCCACGGCCTCATTGCGAGTGGCCTCGTCGTCGTTCCCCGTCATGAAGATGACAGGGCACTTCGATCCCGATGCCGCAAGTCGGCGTTGCAACTCGATCCCCGAAATTCCGCCGAGGTGGATGTCCAGCAACAAGCAGGTAGCCGTCTGCGCGCTGCCGCTCTCAAGCAATGCCTCGGCTGAGTCGAACGTCCGGCTTTCGATGCCGTTGTGCGCCAACAGCCGCGCCACGCCCTTCAGAAAGCCCGCGTTGTCATCGACCACGATCACGACTGTCGGCTGCGCTGCCATATCCGTGTCCAGCCCCATTGCGGCATGTGCCCGGGGTGCTGACCGACCCTTGATCCAAATCAAAGAAATCTAGTCCGTCGGGAGGTACTGGCCTGTTTTAAGCCGCAGTGGCCTAATTTGAAAAAATTACGATTTGGAGTCCGGGACCGGACAGACAATTAGAATTATCCGATTAAAAATATCGCATGGGCCAAGCCGAACGACCGACTTGCCCCCATTGCGGGGCGCATTTGCTTCTGGCGCTGCCTCCCGGCGGCAAGGGGCCACGCACGTTCCAATGCTTCGAATGCGACCGCCCCGACCCATTGAAAACCGATACAGCAACGGGCTGGTTAAAGGGCGAGTTACGGCCGCCGGGGTAGAGCCGCCTCAGTTGGCGGCCTCTGTTATGCGCCCCTTACCACCGCATTTCTTGCACGGTGCAGGATAGACTTTGCGATCCGGCTGCACTGGCTGCGTGACCGTTGGGAAGCCGGTACCATCGCATGCCGGGCATTTAATCTCAGTCTGTTGCGTGGCCTAATTTGAACATTAAGTTCCACCACGATGACATAAGGAAACCCTGTAGTTTGTAGCGTCCATTTTTTAGTTAGTTGGAGGTCTCAGATGAGTTCTCTTCGACGTATTGCAGCCGTCACCCACACGACAGATACACTCATTGCTCAGATACGCGAATTGGACCGACTACGTGCTCAGTTGCGCGAAGTGGACCGACTACGCGAGCGGCTCAGGGAAGCACAATTATCAGCCCGCGTATCGCGGCGGACCAACTATCGAATATCGCTCCATTAGAGCGGGCAATCGCAATAATTCAATGACCTCATATCCAAAGCGGCGCCTTCCGGGTCGTTCTCCTTGAACCACTCATCGGCAAGTTCTGGGTCTGCGAAAACGTTGAGATGATCGGGATGGCCGACATAGTGGTTGGTATCGACGTAAATCCAGACCATCTTCCTTGATCCGTCTGTCATCACAAATCCTCTCGGATGCCCTTGAAGAACGGGTGGCGCACTTTGCCTTCGGCCGATTTCGCCGATGCTGTTGCTCACTCGAACAGCTTTTCGGGTCGGACTGTAAGTCGGATGGCTACATAGGTTGAGCCATCGAAAACTTCGAGAACCTGATCACAGGATACGCAACGAAACTCGCCCTTCCAGCCCTTTCGGGACACCAGCTCAATGCGGCGATAACCGCTGTGGCATTTGGGACAGGTCACCTCAGACTGTCGCATTATCATTTGGTCTCCTTCAATTCCATGGAGATCAAACGGTGACATTCATAGAACCAAGCCGATAGTCATCCCAAGGTGTTAGATGTTCGCTACGCCGCCCGATTTTCCTTGTCGGCACCACGGGCAACGATCTTGAGCGCGTCATCCGGCAACGGCCGTTGCAGCGCCCCGCCTCATCCCACGGCGCACGCATCCAAACGTCGCGCTCCTCATCGGTCGTCAGGATCACCGGCATGGTCTTGGGATGGATGGGCTTCACGACGGCGCTCGGCGCTGTGGTCAGGAAGCCGTAGAGAGCAGATGGCGCGGTCTTCGACCGGGTTGCTACTCAAACCGCCGCGCGGCCCTTAATGGTTCCGGCGCAGGAACCATCGTTGCCGTCAGCTTCTTCATCAGGGGTTCATAACAGGGGGTCTAACATCCCGACTAGTCGCACTTACCAATAGGAATAACGACGCCCGTCGCATGAGCACCACAGTCGCAGGTTCGCTAGGATGGGAATTTCGCATGAACCAAGTACTAGAACCCTCCGATGAATGCCCGCATTGCCGTCTTCCGCTCGAAATCCTAAGCGTGAAAGTAGGGCTGAGAGGGACCGCAATGGTCTACGCTTGCACGAACTGTGCAATGACGCGGACACAGAACCCGAAACAGCCGCCACCTCGGCGTCTTTTAGGCGCGCTCAGATTGATCGGGGCAAAGTTCGGTCAGCATTCTTCTACTGCTTCACGAGCTAGACGGGGTGCACGACAGAGCGCGCACGATGCGCATGATCGCTTCGAACGACCCACAGGAAGAATTGGGATCGTAGCTCGGGCCGAGGACGCCTAGATAAGAGAGCGGCGAAGACAGCTCCGTTGAAAACAAGCCAACCGGTCAGTACGGCAGAGAGAACTGACATAGCAATTCCTCCTGACCATAAAAACGCGCTGGTGCAGACCTTAGTTCCCCAGACGCGCGGCGCTCCCAACCTAGTGGCTGAGCATATCGCCGCGAAGCAGGAATGGAGTCACCCAAATACAACAGCGCGCCAAAAACAGCGTGTCGCAGACAACCGGCAGCGGCGCGTGAGCACCATACACATCGGCGGCAGGTTGCCGACGTAGCGGTTCATGACCCGGAATAGCGCGATGATGGCGGCTTGGTTCGCGGTGATGCTGTAAAGGTTGCACATAGGTCGGAGCCCTCTCAGATCGAGGGGTCCCACCTCAACGTCACCGTTTCGACCACGCGGTTGGGCGAATTCGCAATCGGTTCGATGAACCCTGCATGCTCGGCGATCTTCATGCAGCCGTAGTCCATTCGCTTTGCCGTGCCATCCAAGGTCAAAAACGTGATCGGCAGTGTTCTAGCCCCTGTCTGTTCAGCGAGCCGAACCAGATTTCTATAGAATGCGGACTGACGGGCTGTTTGGTTGGCTGCAGCATCTCTGAATTGATCGGCAGGGCGAGGATTGCCTGCATTGCTTAAAGTCTTGCAGCCGGGGGCTTCTTCCCACTGGAAGTTTAGGATCAAGCTCAAGTTCTTTTCTCCCTGACGTTACCGTTCTCCCGGCCACCACGTTGACGGCGGGTCGCTGGCTGAAATCTTGGTTGGTCGGAGCGCGACTAGATGGCTCCGCTTGTACGGATAGCCACGGACCTGCGAGCAATCCTTGCCGCGCATGTAGCGTTCGAGTTCATGGACCGGCGTTGTCTTCGGTCGCCGGGTAGTCGGTGCCTTTGAATGTGGCGGCTAACAGATTTTGTGATTTACGCAGGTGCCGTTGTAGATCGCGGCAACATACATTTCCATCTGGTCGGCCATAGCAACGGTCGGTCGAAATATAGGGGCTGCGATGTTTGCCCAAAGTCCTGCTGCAATCACGATAAGAATAATTTTGCTGCTTCGATCAATCATTTTTAATTCCCTATTGAGTGGCTTCCCGTGGGCGCGAACGAAGTTATAGTACATCGCGAACAACGCAATCGAATGTGCGTGGTTTTCAACCTTCTTTGAGAAGCCGCTTGTCATCGTCTCGCGCCATCGACACTGCGGGGTTTATCCTGAAATCAGGAGAAACAAGTCCCCCGGCATCAAACGATGGTCCCTGCTCCTGAAATCAGGAGGAGACGTTATCGCCCATCGTCCTGCCACGGCATCGTCGGCAGCGCGGTGATGTACGGCATCAACCGGTGCCCATGCGCGCCTGCGGAAACTTCGGCCTGACATCCGCGCCGCGCTCGCCGCAGGCGGTGCAGACGAAGCCCGGTTCGATGTCCGACAGCCGGACATGATCGGGCCAGCGGTCGGCGCTGATCGCGATGTGATGGCTGCATCGATGATCGCGGCAATAGACAGCACATCGCGGACGCCGGACGCGCGCATCTCGCCGAAGGTGATCTTTTGCTCAGGTTTCATTCCATGCTTGCAATTCGGTCTGGAGGTGTCTGATTTCAGCCTGCCGCTCGCTCGGGGCGTTTAACCGGACTATCTCAAGCTTGCTTTCCCAATTTCGGCGAGCAGTTAAAAGAAAACGCCGACGATCACCAGAAGCGGACTTCAGCTCTTCCGCGAGTTCAGTCAGTCGGGTTCGACATGCAGCGATTTGGTCGTTCAGTTCACCAGTGACACCGGCGACTAAATGCTGCCTGATGAGTTTAGCGCGACGACCATGTTTTTTGATCTGGTTCGTAGTAGATCGCAGCTCCAATAATATTGCTCCAAAAGACGAGCGCACCTTATCTTGGGCTGATGCGGGAAACTCGTCGTCCAAGGTACTGAAGTGCAACGCGGAGATGTGGGCAGCGATCTTCTGATCTGCAAACGAGATAGGCTCCCAGTTATGCGCGAATTCATTCCGAATTCGTCGCAACCGATCTAGATCATCGTGATGCTGCGTTGTGATCAGGCCCAAGGAGTAGGCCATTTTGATGCGGGTTGAAAATGTTCCAATCGGGGCATTGAAACCATCGAGCAATTGGGTTGCGACCTCGCTAGGAATGAGAAATGCCTTGATCAAATCTCCCAAGGCATCCTCTGCGAAGGCAGCTATGGCAAGGATGAGACCTCGCTCGTCTAGTTGCGTTAGGAGCCGCTGCAGCCTGTTCAGATCACCGAAGACCTCGTCTCGTTCAGATCGATCATCATTCGTCGAATGCCTACTTCCGTCGTGTTGACCGGATCACTATCGAGCGCGAACGCACAGCGGAGCGCGGCGCCCCGTTCATCAGTAGGCAAGCCATTTGAATGCCACCGCGCCCCACCGTGCGAAGTCGATCAGCGACAGCTCGGCGCGCCAATCGTTGCGCCCCTTGCTTCCGTACAGGTAGAGGCGTGGTTGGTAGTAAGCGCCTTCCTCATCCGGATTCATGGCAGCATCGGGGACCACGACGTCAAACCGGATGTCGGTTGCGTGAATGATCTTGTTGCAGGCCTCGCGCAGGGTGAGCACCTCGACCGTCTTTGGATCGGTCGCCCAATTTGGAAACAGCTTTCCGCAATCCGATTTCTGCTCGTCTGTTGGTCCCTGCGATTGATCGAAGTGGATTTGCAAGCCAGCCGCACAAGAGATCAGAATCCGCGTCACCTCAGACTTGAAGAAGCCTCCCTGCATCATCGCGATGGCAGGCGCAGTGAGGCCGCGCCTCGCAACGTCCCGGGATGCCGAGACCATGGAAATCAGCCGGTAAAGGTCGAGTATGAACGATCCCCGCTCAAGCGAGTGACCTTGCTTCTTCCCGGCCAAGAACGGTTGCTCTTCCATCGGGCCACGATAGGCGATTCTGTTGCTCCGGACACCAACGCGACCCCCGACGCCGCCACAGTGAGAAACTGAGCCATTTCCCGCCAGTGTCAGCAAAAAATCTGTTTTTTACACGGGCTTTACACCGCCGCGCTGATGCGTTGATAGGATTGGACTTTTATCGCCTATCACTCTCCCACAAGGGGAGAAGGGACCCGGTCACAGCGACCAAACGGCGCGTTTCAACGTGTTTCAATAGAAAGCCCGGCCCCAAGGCGAGGCCGGGCTGATGTTCAGGCGACCAGACGCAGTTCGATTTCCCGTTGGCCGACGGGCTGGCCGATGATCCGTCGCAACTCGGCTGCAATGCCATCCAGCACCGCGCGCTTTTCCTTCATCCGCTTTGAGTGATTGTAGACCTTCCCGGTGACGGAAGGCACGGTCTGCTCCTGCTTCTTGCTCGCGGCGTGATCGAGACACTTCGCGATCCACGCATCGTCAAAGCCGAGATCACCAGCCAAGGTCGCCGCCGTCCGGCGCAGATCGTGCGGCGTGAACGGCCGCAGGCCGAGCAGCGCGCAGATGCCGGGAGTTTTCACTTTGCCCTTGGACTTCGTGCCGCGCAGCGCGGTTGCCATCACCTTGCGGTTCATCGGCTGGTCACCAACTGGGCTTGCAAACACGAATTGCTGCTTGTCGCTGGAAAGCGCCTCCTTAATGATGTCCACTGCCAGATCGGACAGCGGCTGCTGGATCACGCGGCGCTTCTTGACCCGCTTCAGCGGAACGTCGAAGCGCGGATTGTCGCCATCGAGGTCGAACAGTTCGTTGCGGTTCGCGGCGAGCAGCTCGCCCGAGCGCAGCATGGTGACCAGTTCAAACTTGAGCGCGAGGCGGGTCCTGCGATCCCAAGGCAGGTCGTCCCGGTCGAGGCCGTGCCAGAAAATCCTGATCTCCTCCTCGGACAGGACGCGCATGCGCGGATGCTCCGGGTCCAGCTTCGGCAGGTTTACGCAGGGGCTGGCGGTGACATAGTCCCGACCAGCTTCCGCCGCCCAATTGAACAGGCCCGAGGCTGCGCGGCGCATGTGGCGGGCGTTGGCTACCGACGGAACGCCGAGTTTGCCTGCCACGATGTCGTTCGACAGCGTTGCAATGTCGTGCTTGGTGACTTCGCTGGCGATCTTCTTGCCGAGCCGGGGGCTAATAAAGCGCCGCAGATGGCTGGCGACGTTGTCCCACGTTTCGACCCGGGGCCGCATCTCGCCATCCGGCTTGCGGACCGGCGTCTTCATCCACTCGATCCGTTCCTCAATGATCTCGTCAACGGTCTTGCCCCGCTTCGCCTTCTCGGCCTTGTGCTCGCGGAAAGTCTCGGCCAGCGTGTCGCCGCCCTTGCCCTTGAGGCCATAGACCTTGCTGCGGGCATCCTCGACCGTGAAGGTCTCGGGGTTATAGACGGCAAGCCAGCCGGTCCGTTGCTTGCCGGTCTTCGGGTCGGTGAACTTGAAGGAAAAGGTCGCCACGCCAGCCGTGGTGATGCTGACGTAGAGGCCGGGGCATTTGCGGTCGTAGAACTTCACCCGCTTGGCGACCCGCTTCTCGCACATGCGGTCGGTCAGGATGACGCTGCCATTGCGCATGCGCTTGGTGGCGGGCTCGGTGATGATAGTATCCATTGCGGCTCCTAAAGGGTTTTGGACCAGTGGGGCTGGGCTTGCGGAAAAGGGCCCGGCCCTAGATTTGGCGAAACCCGCAGAAACAGCCTGCATCAGGCTAGTCGAAAAGCGCTTGTTTTAAAGGGTTTTCTTAGCTTCGGCGTGTTTCACCGAATACCAAAATATAGACGTGTGGTCCTGACACCCCGACGCTGGTGTCAAGTCGGTGGAGGCAACTCCGCCGGCGACGGTGGCAAGAAAGCCGATCACCGGGGAGAGCGCGCTATAAGCCGTAAACCATTGCGTGGGGAATGCTGGGTGATTCCGGTGTGACCTGACTACGCGTGTGCGTTCTACCACTATCATTGCACACGCGGCTGCGGGCGCATCGGGCGCCCGGCATTCCCTGCGCCCTCTGAAGGGAGGGCGGAACATGGATGGCAAACCTCGCGCAAAACATGCGGCGAGATCGCGAAGCTGTATCGAACGAACGGCGCTCCCTTCACCTCGCCCCGCTTGCGGGGAGAGGTCGGAGACGAAGCGCCAGCGAAGTCTCCGGGTGAGGGGGACTATCCGCGAGTCCGAGTCCGTCGAGAGTCCCCCTCATCCGCTCGCCGCCGGACAGCGCAAGCGCGCTGCCGGGAACTCGCGACCTCTCCCCGCAAGCGGGGCGAGGTGAAGAACACTTCAAACGACAATGCTGTTTGAAAATTGAATCCGTAGCAATTCACCGCGTGCGAACGCGCCACGGTCGTTTTCTCGGTCAGGGATCCCACAGCAACACGAAACCCCGCCTGCAAGCCCGTGCGGCGCTAACGATTTTGACAGGCCGGCGGCGCTTTTGTCTGGGGATTACCGCGGCGCGCGCTTGGCGAGGATGCGCTGCAGGGTGCGGCGATGCATGTTCAGCCGCCGCGCGGTTTCGGAGACGTTGCGGTTGCACATCTCGTAGATGCGCTGGATGTGCTCCCAGCGCACGCGATCCGCCGACATCGGATTTTGCGGCGGTTCGGACTTCTCGGTGCCGCTGGCGAGCAATGCGGCGACGACGTCGTCGGCGTCGGCGGGTTTTGAGAGATAATCCACCGCGCCCATCTTCACCGCGGTCACGGCCGTGGCGATGTTGCCATAGCCGGTCAGCACGATCGCGCGGGCGTCGGGGCGCTTGCGCTTTAACGCCGACACCACGTCCAGGCCGTTGCCGTCGCCGAGCCGCAAATCCACCACCGCGAAGGCCGGCGCGGCCCGGCCGATCTGCGCCAGACCGTCGGTGACGCTGTCGCAGGAGGTCACGGTGAAGCCGCGGGTCTCCATGGCGCGCGAGAGGCGCTCCAGAAACGGCTTGTCGTCCTCAACGATCAGCAGGGAGCGATCGGTGTGCTCGGTCAGTTCGACGTTGGCGCTCACGATTCGGGTATCCTTGATCTGGGACACCCAGCATATGGAGTGGCAAGCCGGCGCTGCCAAGGCCGCCCAAAGTCGATCACCCGTCGCCCCGGCGGGATCACGCCGTACGGGTCCCGGCGCACAAGGCCGGGACGACGCCAAGACTGTCCTAAGATGCTGGTTCGGCAGCAATTTCGCCGGCCTCGAAACGGTGGCGCGGCCAGGCGATCTGAACCACGGCGCCATGATCGGGAAAGATGCGGTTGGTGAAGGAGACTTTGGCGCCGGTGCGCTCCAGCAGGGTGCGGGCGATAAAGACCCCGAGACCGAGGCCGCCCCGGTGCCCGTTTTGGCCTTCGTCGGCGCTGCGCCGTCGCGACAGATAGGGCTCGCCGATTCGCTTCAATATGTCGGGCGCGAAGCCCGGTCCATCGTCGGAAATGACGATCTCGACGGTCTCGGTATTCCACCACGCGTTGACCTCCACGGCCTGGCGGGCGAAATCGACGGCGTTTTCAAGGATGTTGCCGACACCATAGAGGATCGCCGGATTGCGGGTGCCGACCGGCTCGCTGGTGCCCGCCACGGCAATGCGGACCTTGATCGCGACGCCGAAATTGCGATGCGGCGCCACCGATTCCTCGATCAGCGTCGACAAGGGCATGCGGTCGAACGGTGCCCCAGTCGACGACAACTGGGTGATCTTGGCCAGAATATCGCGGCAGCGCTGCGCCTGTTCCCGCAGGGTTTTGATGTCGCCGGCCAGCGGGCTGTTATCCTGCAAGGTCCGCTCCAGTTCCCGCGAAATCAGAAAGATCGTCGAAAGCGGCGTGCCGAGTTCGTGCGCGGCGGCGGCGGCGAGACCGTCCAGTTGCGTGAGATGCTGTTCGCGGGTCAGCACCAGTTCGGTGGCGGCCAGCGCGTCGGAGAGTTCTCGGGCTTCCTCGGTGACCTGGAACGCATACAGACTGGTGACCCCGATCGCCAGCACGATCGAGAGCCAGACTCCGAACAGGTAGATCGGCGGCAGTACCAGAGGCTCATCGCTGTCCCACGGCAGCGGCAGATAGAAGAACACCAGCACGGAGGCGCAGGCGACCGCGAGGACGCCGAGCGCGATCGTCAAGCGGATCGGCAGCGCCGTCGCGGAGATCAGAACCGGGGCGAGGAACAAAAACGAAAATGGATTCTGCAGGCCGCCGGTGAAAAACAACAGTCCCGCCAGTTCGACGATGTTCAGCGCCAGCAGCGCCGCGGCGTAGGCAGGTTCCAGCCGCTGCATCGGGTTGAAGGCGATCTGCAGCGCGAGGTTGAGCAGGGCCGACAGCCCGACGATGGCCAAGCAGGGGACCACCGGGAGGTCGAATTCGAGCCCCTGAACCACGACGAAAATGGCGGCAAGCTGCCCGAGCGCGGCGAGCCAGCGCAGCCGCAGGATCGTATCCAGACGGACATAGCGGCGCGGATGGCGAAAATCGGAGGCTGCGACGTCGGTCATGCCGGGAGTTTAGCCGTGCCGGGCCTCGACCACAAATTCGCTCGATCAAGGCCGACATCGAGCCGGTTCAAAGTCTTGCGCTTGCCGCCGCGATGGCCCAATGAACGGCCCGCATGATGGAGAAGGACGCGGTCACGCCCGGTCTGCCCGCGACCGATCCGAAGGGATCGGCGGCGATCGAGGTCGCCCACCTCGTCAAGTTCTACAAGACCACCCGCGCCGTCGACGATGTGTCGTTTCGTATCGCACGCGGCAGCGTGACCGGGCTGCTCGGCGGCAACGGCGCCGGCAAGACCACGACCATTGCCATGATCATGGGACTGGTACTGCCGACGTCGGGCCGCATCCGGGTGCTGGGCTGCTCGATGCCCGAGCAGAGCGATGACGTGCTGGGCCGGATCAATTTCGAAAGTCCCTATGTCGACATGCCGATGCGGCTCACGGTGCGGCAGAATCTTTCGATATTCGGCCGCCTCTATGCGGTGGAAAATTTACGCGAGCGCATCGAGCAACTCGCCGCCGATCTCGATCTCGGCGAATTCCTCGACCGCGCCAACGGCAAACTCTCCGCCGGGCAAAAGACCCGGGTGGCGCTGGCCAAGGCGCTGGTCAACCAGCCCGAACTGTTGTTGCTGGATGAGCCGACCGCTTCGCTCGATCCCGATACCGCCGACTGGATCAGGCAGCATCTCGAGACCTACCGCAAGACCCATGGCGCGACCATCCTGTTGGCGTCGCACAACATGCTCGAAGTGGAGCGATTGTGCGACCGGGTCATCATCATGAAGCGCGGCCGCATCAAGGACGACGACAGCCCCGACAGGATCATGGCGCGCTACAACCGGGCGACGCTGGAGGAAGTGTTCCTCGACGTCGCCCGCGGCCGGGTTCAGGAAGGCGCGCCGTGAGCAAGCTCGTCAGCCACCACTGGGGTATCGCGCCGCATCGCATTCACGCGATGATCCTGCGCTACTGGTATCTGCTGATGTCGTCGTGGCCCCGCCTGCTGGAATTGCTGTACTGGCCGGCGCTGCAGATCATCACCTGGGGGTTTCTGCAGAATTACATTTCGCAGACTTCCGGGTTTTTCGCGCGCGCCGGCGGCAGCCTGATCGGCGCCGTGATCCTGTGGGACATCCTGTTCCGCGGCCAGCTCGGCTTCTCGATCTCGTTTCTCGAGGAGATGTGGGCGCGCAATCTCGGCAACCTGATGATGAGCCCGTTGAAGCCGATCGAGTTCCTGATCTCGCTGATGATCATGAGCCTGATCCGGCTCGCGATCGGGGTTATCCCGATGACGTTGCTGGCGCTGGTTTTCTTCAATTTCAATTTTTACAGTATCGGACTGCCGCTGATCGCCTTCTTCTGCAACCTGATTTTCACCAGCTGGTCGATCGGGATTTTCGTCTCGGGGCTGGTGCTGCGCAACGGCCTCGGCGCGGAGAGCATCGTCTGGACGCTGATGTTCGGATTGATGCCGCTGGCCTGCATCTACTACCCGGTGACGGTGCTGCCGCACTGGCTGCAATACGTGGCCTGGACCCTGCCGCCGACCTATGTGTTCGAGGGAATGCGCGCGCTGCTGATCGACCACGTGTTTCGGGCCGATCTGATGATCGACGCGCTGCTTATCAACGTCGCCCTCCTTATTGCGTCATTTGCGATATTTCTTGGGCTTTTGCGCAGCGCCCGCCGTCATGGCTCGCTGCTCCAGGGCGGTGAATAACTCACTTATCCCAAGGATTTGACGATCTTTCGGCTTGTGCGCAACGCTGGATGTACCGATCTGTGCATTGACGCTTTCTTACGCTTTCGGCACTATGCTGCGATGCAAAAGAAGAACTGAGGAATAAATGCCGATTGGTGAATTTGGCGGCGCACCGCCTCTGGTGGCCGAAGGCAGTCCGGCGCTGACGACGCCGATGTACTGGATGTACGAAATGGGTCACGCCTCGCTCAATCCGGCGCGGGCTGTTACCGATGCGACCAAAATTCTGTTTCAAAATCCGCTTAACCCGTGGTCGCACACCAAGTTCGGCAAATCCATCGCCGCCGGCTGCGAACTGTTCGAGCGCGCGACGCGCCGCTACGGCAAGCCCGAATGGGGCCTCAACGACACCGAAGTCAGCGGCGTGCGCACGCCGATCGAAATCCGCTCGATCTGGGAAAAGCCGTTCTGCCGGCTGTTGTATTTCGATCGCAAGCTGACGCGGCCGTTGCGCGCACCGCAGCCGCGCGTTTTGATCGTGGCGCCGATGTCGGGCCATTACGCGACGCTGCTGCGCGGCACGGTCGAAGCCTTTTTGCCGAGCCACGAGGTCTACATCACCGACTGGGCCGATGCCCGGATGGTCCCGCTGACCGAGGGCCGCTTCGATCTCGAGGACTATGTCGATTACATCATCGAGATGCTGCACACACTGGGCGGCAACATGCACATCATCGCGGTGTGCCAGCCGTCGGTGCCGGTGGTGGCCGCGGTTTCCATCATGGAAGCCAAACGGAATCCCTACGTTCCGCTTTCCATGACGCTGATGGGCGGTCCGATCGATACCCGCCGCAATCCGACCGCGGTCAATAATCTCGCCGCCGAGCGCGGCATCGACTGGTTTCGCAGCCACGTCATCACCAAGGTGCCGTTTCCGCATCCAGGGGTCATGCGCGACGTCTATCCGGGCTTTCTGCAGCTCAACGGCTTCATCAGCATGAATCTCGACCGTCACATGGACGCCCACAAGAACCTGTTCAAGAACCTGGTAAAGGGCGACGGCGATCTGGTCGACAAGCACCGCGATTTCTATGACGAATATCTGGCGGTCATGGATCTGGCGGCGGAGTATTATCTGCAAACCGTCGATCTGGTCTTCGTCAAGCACGCGCTGCCGAAGGGTGAGATGACCCATCGCGGCAAGCCGGTGGACCCCTCGAAGATCAAGCGCGTGGCGCTGATGACGGTGGAAGGCGAGAACGACGACATTTCCGGACTTGGGCAGACCGAAGCGACGCACGGGCTGTGCAGTTCAATTCCGGATCACCGCCGGGTGCATTACGTGCAAAAGGGCGTCGGACACTACGGCGTCTTCAACGGCTCCCGCTTCAAATCGGAAATCGTGCCACGGATCTCCGATTTCATGATGTCGGCGGCGAATCCGAAGCTTTCGTTAGCCGCGGCGGCCGAATAGCCGCCGATCCCGACAAAGTATGACACGCGACCGACTGTTCGAAGCGAGATGCCGGCACCGAATCGGCTGCCGGTAACCCTCTGAATTGACCTCAGTAATTCAGATTCACGGCTTCTCGAAAGAATGAGTTTCACCTCAATCCTTAAGCAGCCTCGGGACACTCGCTCTTAGTCGAAATATTTTGTTCCGAGGCCCATTCTGTAGGGTCGGATAGCCGGTCAGCCCCTGTATATTGGGCAAATGATTTGTTTTTGCGCCGAGCGATTTCACTGGCGGCAGATATGGCAGAATCCGGGCGAACTCCTGCTCCCCGGACTTACAGACATGGCCACTCGCGCCCTCCTTTATCGGCGGCCCGCCGAACCCTCGATTCTACTGGTCAAGCACGGCTCGCAAATCTACTCGATCAGGCTGCGCCGGCATCGCCGCGCGCGGCGCTACACCTTGCGAATTCATCCCAGCGACCGTGAAGCGATCCTCACCATGCCGCCGCGCGGCACGCTGGTCGATGCCAAGGATTTTGCGCAGCGTCATGGCGGCTGGATCGCCGCGCGTCTCGGCCGTTTGCCGAAGGCGGCACCGTTTCTACCGGGCACCGTGGTGCCGCTGCGCGGCGTCGCCCACAGAATCGTGCACCGGGCAGGCCAGCGCGGCACGGTGTGGACGGAAATCCGTGACAGCGGCGAGCGGATTCTCTGCGTCGCCGGCGAGCCCGAGCATATCGAGCGGCGGATCCACGATTACCTCAAGCGCGAAGCCCGCCGCGACCTGCAGAAGGCGGCGCAGGCTTACGCGCAAGCGCTCAGCGTCAGGGTCAAGCGGCTGTCGATCCGCGACCAGTCGAGCCGCTGGGGGTCCTGCACCTCGGCGGGCTCGCTGTCGTTCTCATGGCGGCTGATCCTCGCGCCGCCCTATGTGATGGACTATCTCGCCGCCCACGAGGTGGCGCATCTGGTCGAGATGAATCATTCGGCGCGGTTCTGGCGGGTGGTCGCCAGGGTCTGCGGCCATGTCGAGCGCGCCAAGACCTGGCTCGATACCCACGGCAACGACCTGCATCGCTATGGGATCAGCGACTAGCGCGAAGCATAGGCGCGCCCTCGGAACCTCATTTCCGGATGTGGCGGCGGTCCTGCTGGAACCATGTGGAAAACAGTTGCATCCGTATGCATTGATCCATTTTCCCGTTCCACAAACAGATCGGGCGAGCCTATAGGCAAGCATGATCTTGCGCCGCTCCCGCTTCGTTCATCAATTGCCTGTTGGCAAGGATCGTACGCTGATCGTCCACGCGATCAGCCATATGCGGATGCCCGCCGATAGCGATATCAGCACGCTTGTGGATCATTTTGCCGAGCCTCGCCGCATTCCGGAGGATTGCGATGCCATGACGGCCCTGTTTCCGAACGCGGAGGATACGCCGGCAGGGTTGCGTGATGTCGTCGAGCGCTCGGTCATGGAACTGCTGTCGCGCCAGATCCTCACCGAAATGACACCGGAGGAGGAACTGGCTGCGGTCGGCGCGGAACTTGCTCCCAAGCATGGCCGCGACCCCGCCGAAATGCTGGAACGGTACCGGCGTGAATTGAAGGAGGGAGCGGAGGCCTATTGGGCGGTCGGCGCCGCTTACGGCCTTGATGATTTCAACGCCGCCCGCCAGCGGGTCGACGTCCTGCTGTTCGGCGACTGCGACATCCAGATGGAAGCAGATTTCCTGCGCCGGGAGGCGGCGCGACGCGACATCGACCTGCATGTGTCGGCGACATTCCCGGACGACATTCGTTTTGCCGGCGAGCGCAAGCACGATGCCGTTTTCATCGGCGCATTGCGAGCCCGGCATCTGGTCGCCGAGGACATCGACGGCTTCAACCCTCACGCTGCCTACGTTGCGCACACGACCGAGCTTCTGGGTAAATTACGCGAGGTCACATCCGCGCCCATCCTGATCGACAATCTGCCCGAACCGACCGTGCAGCCGCTGGGACTTGCGGAACGAGGGGTGAAGGGTCACCGCACCCGGTTCCGGCTGACGAACGTCGCCCTCGCCGAACTCGCGAACTCCTTCTCCGACGTCCATGTGATCGATATCGCGGCCGCCCTGGCCGCGGTCGGTTCCGAACGGCTGCTCGACGACGGACAGGTGGGGTTCACCCATTTCGGCTCGCCGGGATGGATGCTGCAGCGGCCGGAAAGCGAAAAAGCCGCCGTCCACGGCATCTTCCCGGATACAGCGCCGCTGGCTCATGCGCTGGGCGGCGACCCTTACGGCCGCGAGGTGGTGATCGCCGGCAAGCACATTGACGCGCTGGTCACCGTGACGGGAATTGGGCGCAAGAAGTGCATCATTCTCGATCTCGACGGCACGTTGTGGCCGGGGGTGCTGGCGGAGACCGGCAGTCCGTTTGCGTGGACGCCGGAAATCAGCGGCGCCTTCTCCTTTGTCGGGCTCTATTTCGGCCTGCACGAAGCGCTGCTGTGCCTCAAGAAGCGCGGCGTGGTGCTCGCCTGCGTCAGCAAGAATGATGAAGCCACCGTGCGCGAGCTCTGGAAATATTCCGATCACTACCCTCTGCAGCGGCTGCTCAAACCCGATGATTTCGCGACGTGGCGCATCAACTGGGACGACAAGGTCGGCAATATCCGTTCGATGGCGGAGGAACTGGGCTTCGGGCTCGACTCCTTTCTGTTCATCGATGACAGCCCCGTTGAACGCGACCGCGTGCGGCAGCGATTGCCCGAGGTGGAGGTCTGGGGAGAGGATCCCTTCAGCCTGCGCCGGCGTCTGCTCAACGATCCGCGTTTGCAAATACCGGTCGTTACCGCGGAGGCGGCGGCGCGTAGCGCACTCGTCAAGGCCCAGATCGCACGGCAGCATCTGCGGGCCGAGACTGTAGGGGAGGCGCAGTATATCGAATCCTTGCGGATTAAATGTTCGATCGAACACCTGACCGCTGCATCGGCGAAACTGGCAAGGGTCGAAGAGCTATTTCAGCGCACCACACAGTTCAACACGACGGGCCGAAAATTCTCCGCGAGCGAATTGGCGGCGCTGGCAGCGAACCCGGACACCCGCCTGTTTGCGATGGACGTGTCGGACCGCCTGGGCGATCACGGTATGGTCGGCGCCGCGGTCGTTGCCGACGGCGAGATCGTCGGGTTCGCGATCAGTTGCCGGGCGCTGGGAATGGGTGTCGAGCATACCTTCCTGCGCCATATTCTGGGTGAAATGAAGGATTGCCCGTTTTCCCTGAGCGGACGGATCATCCCGACGCCGCGCAATATCCCGGCGCGCAACATTTACCGTGACAACGGCTTCACGGAAGGCGAATCAGGACTGTGGGAATTCGCCAAGTCGGCAAGCCAGATGTCGGCGGCGGGATAAATCGCTGGCTTGATTCTCCGGCCGCGGCATCGATTCAGCAAATGTTAACCATGATTTCCTAGTCCGTTGCAGGGGGCGCCTCTCTTCGCAGGGTCGTCATGACGGAAGCAGTCAAAAATCGTATCGTTTTGGGCGATCGTGTACCGCGGTTCAGTGCGCCACTGATCACGGGTGGTTCGTTCGATCTCCACGTGAGTGCCGGGCGCTGGGTCGTGCTGAGCTTCCTTGGCTCGCCCTCAAATCCGCAGGCGTATGTGGAGCTCGGCAACCTGTTGCGCGAGGCGGAGCTGTTTCGGGAGGATCACCTTGTTGTGGGGTGCGTATTCACCGAGCCGCCTGGCGATATCGCAAAAATTGCCGAGATCAGCAGCAATGCGCTGTTCTTTCTGGCCGACTACGATGGCGCGATCAGCCGCTCATTCGGCGAGCGTGCGATGCCGCGCACCATCGTGCTCGACCCGATGTTGCGGGCAGTCGCCGACATTGCGTGGGATTTCCCACAGGGGCACGCCGAAGCGGTACGCGGCGTTCTGCGCAATCTTCCGACGGTCGACGGCTCCGCGGGTGTTCCGATGTCGGCGCCGGCGCTGATCGTGCCTCGCATCTTTAGCTTCGAACTCTGCGATTTTCTGATGCAATTCTACGAACAGCAAGGTGGCGAAGACTCCGGCTTTCAATTTGACACTGGCGGCAAGACCGCGACGCTGTCGGATTGGAGGCTCAAGCGCCGCAGCGACCTTATCGTGGCGGCGCCCGAGGTTCGCGATCTCATACGCCTTCAGATCGTCCGTCGATTGCTTCCCGAAATAGAGCAGTATTTCCAGTTTCAGGCCACCCGAATGGACCGCTACATCGTCGCTCGTTATGACAGCGAGGTCGGCGGGCACTTCCATCGCCATCGCGACAACGTCAATGCCGGAGCGCAGCATCGGCGTTTTGCCGTCTCGATCAATCTCAACAGCAACTTCGAAGGGTGCGATCTGATGTTTCCGGAGTTCGGACGGAAAGTCTACCGGCCCCCGGATGGCGGCGCCCTGGTGTTTTCATGCGGCGCGCTCCATCAGGTGACGCCCGTCACCCGCGGGAAACGCTATGCCTTTTTGGCGTTCCTGTATGGAGAGGAAGACGCAAAAAGACGGGAAGCCAATAATTCAAGGCTGCATGTCAGCGAGATGCAATATGACGGGACTCAGGACCGGTTGTTCCCCGAGGATGCTCAGTCCCGGGAAGCGCCGGGAGTCACGCAGCCGTGAGCGCGACTTAACTTCCCGGGGGCGGGCGGAAGGTGCTTTGGCTCGCTCGCCTTGTGCGATGCATGAGGGCTGCTCGTGGTACCTCTCCGCGCGGACGAAAGTCTACCGTCCGAACAGCCGATCCATCAGCCAGCCATCGAGACCGCTCGCCGCTTCCGGACGTACCGACGCTCGCGCCGGCGCTGGGCGCCCGACGTTGCTCGCGGGCAATGAGGTGTTGGCCGCTGGCGATTGCGAAGACACCTGCGTGATGTTGGAGAAGAAGCCGCCCGCTTGCGAGTCCGGCAATGGCACCGGCGCGACGCCCTGATGGGCGGCGCGCATGAAGCGGGTCCAGACCTCGACCGGCAATCCGCCGCCGGTAGCCTTCCTGGTCGGCGAGTTGTCGTCATTGCCGAGCCAGACGCCGGTGACGAGATTGGCGGTGTAGCCGATGAACCAGGCGTCGCGGAAATCCTGGCTGGTGCCGGTCTTGCCGGCGGCCATCCAGCCCGGCAGTTCCGCTTTGTGCGCGGTGCCGCTGAGCAGGGTTTCCTGCATCATGGTGTTCATGGCAGCGACATTGCGCGGATCGATCACCTGGCCAAGCTGGTCGGCGGGCCGTGCGTACAGCACCTTGCCGTCGGCGGTGCGGATCTTGGTCACGACATGCGGGGAGACGCCGAGGCCGCCATTGGCGAACGGGGCATAGGCGCCGACCATTTCAAGCACCGAAACCTCTGATGTGCCCAATGCGATCGATGCATTGGCGTCGAGTTTCGATGAAATGCCGAGCCGGTGCGCGGTACGCACGACGTTCTTGGCGCCGACTTCCAGTCCGAGCCGCACCGCGACGGTGTTGAGCGACATCGCCAGCGCCTGCGTCAGCGTCACCGCGCCGAAATATTCGCGGCTGAAATTCTCGGGCTTCCAGCCCTTGACGTCGAGCGGCGCATCCTGCCGGATCGTTTCCGGCGTCAGGCCGGCCTCGATCGCGGTCAGATAGACGAAGGGCTTGAACGCCGAGCCCGGCTGGCGCTTGGCGGTCACCGCGCGGTTATACTGGCTCTCGGCATAATTGCGTCCCCCCACCATGGCGCGCACGGCGCCATCCGGCGTCATCGCCACTAGCGCGCCCTGGCTGACGTTGAACTTCACGCTCTTGGCCGCGAGTTCATCGATCACAGCGGCTTCGGCGATGCTCTGCAGTTTCGGATCGATCGTGGTTTCGACCACGATGTTCTGGTCGATCTGGCCGACGAGATCGTCGAGCACTTCGCCGATCCAGTCCGCGACATAGTTGACGGTGCCGGCGCCCGCCGCCTTCACATTGTAAGAGGGATGCCCGATCGAAGCCTGCGCCTGCGCTTCGGTGATGAATTTGGCGTCCGCCATGGCGGCGAGAACCGTCTGGGCGCGCTTTTCGGCACCTTCGGGATTGCGGTTCGGCGCCAGCCGCGTCGGCGATTTCACCAGGCCCGCCAGCATCGCGGCCTCCGGCAGCGTGACGTTTTTGGCGGATTTTCCAAAATAGCGCTGCGCGGCGGCCTCGACGCCATAGGCGCCGGAGCCGAAATAAACCCGGTTGAGGTAAAGCTCGAGAATCTCGGCCTTGGAATGCTTGCGCTCGAGCCAGATCGCGAGTTCGGCTTCCTGCAATTTTCGTTGCAGCGTGCGCTCCTGGGTCAGGAACAAATTCTTGGCGAGCTGCTGGGTCAGCGTGGAGCCGCCCTGCGAAACCCCACGATGGATTACGTTGGCTATCGCCGCGCGCAGGATGCCGAGCGGATCCACCCCGTAATGCGAATAGAACCGGCGATCCTCAATCGCGATGAATGCTTTCGGCAAATAGGGCGGCAGGTCCTTCAGTGCGACATTGGCGCCGGCCATTTCGCCGCGCGTCGCCAGCACGCTGCCGTCTAGGCCTGTGATCTGGATGGTCGGCGGCCGTTTCGGGATTTCAAGCGACTGGATCGGCGGCAGATGCGCGCCGGCCCAGACCATGACGCCGACCAGCGCGATCGCCGCCCACAGCCCGAGCACCGCGCCCCAATAGACCAGCCGATACAGGCCGCTGCGCGCGCGACCGCTGGATTTGCGCCTGCTGCTGTTTTTATTCGCGCGCGGCTTGCGCTCGCGCGGCGTATCGTCGTCGCTGTCATTGGCCTCGCGTTTGGAAGATGGCTTTTTCGGCTTGTCGTCGTTGTTCGCAATGCGATCCTGCGGGCCGAGACGCAATTCCGAAAGCGCAGCGGCGAGCCCGAATTGCGGCTCCCGGCGTCCGCCGCTCTTTTTCCGTGCCCACGCCATACGCAAACGCCCGCGCCACCCGATACGGAAGACTAGCGAGCGGGATTTAAAGCCGCGTTAAGCGATGATTAAGGCTGACGAGCCGGCCGGCGTGCAAGCCGTTGATATCCCGCGATTTCAGGAGTCTTAACCCTACCGCATGTGCGAAAGCGCCAGAGTGGGGCTTCCGCATTAGCTCGTCATGCCCGCGCTTGTCGCGGGCATCCACGTCCTCCCTTTTCGAGACAAAGACGTGGATGGCCGGGCATAGGCGAGCGGAAGCGACGCCGTCCTTCGAACGGCTACGCCCGGCCATGACGGAATTTTCAGTCAGACTCGGATGACGAGGGAGCGCTCACCCGCTGGCGCCGGTGTCCTCGATGATGGGTCCGAATCCTTGCCAGCGCTCGCCATCGAACCTCATCATCTGCAGCTGCTTGTTGACGCGGTAGTCGGTCGGCGAGGTCGTGCCGGACATTCCCGGCAGCGACAGATCGAGTTTGACGTTCTTCAGGCTGGTGGCCTGGTTCATGACGTTCTGACGGGTCAGATCGTCGCCGCAGCGCTTGAGCACTTCGATCAAGAGCTGCGTCGTGCTGTAGCCGTAGGTATTGAACAGCGACTCCTTGTCGCCATCCGGATAATATTTAGCCATGAAGGCCAGATATTTCTTCATTCCGGCGTCGTCCTTCCAGGTCGGATCTGCCGGATCCTTGCCGTAGATGGTGCTGATGACGCCCTTGGAGTTCTCCAGGCCGGCCGGCTGCAATACCGCGCCCACCGACACCGCGTTGATGTCGAGGATATGCACCGGCTTCCAACCGAGATCGGCCACCTTCTTGATCGCCTGGGCAGCAAATTTAGGTGTCGAGGCATCGAAGAACACATCGGCGCCGGCCGATTTCAACTGGACGATCTGCGAGTTGATGGTCGGGTCCGACAATTCGTAGGACGTCTCGGCTACGATCATCGTCTTGGCCTTGTCGCCGAGCCCGTCTTTCATGCCGGTCAGGTAGTCACGGCCAAGATCGTCGTTCTGATAGAGTATCCCGATCTTGGCGTTCGGATAGTTCTTCAGAATATATTGCGCGTAGATGCGTCCCTCGGTCTGGTAGTTGGGATTGAACCCGATGGTCCAGGGAAAATTCTTCGGATCGGTGAAGCGCGAGGCGCCGGTCGCGGCGAACAGCTGCGGCACCTTTTTCACGTTAAGGTACTTCTGAACCGCCGCATTGGGCGGGGTTCCGATCAGCTGGAACGTCAGCAGCACCTCATCGCTTTCAACCAGCTTGCGGACCTGTTCGACCGTTTTCGGCGGGCTGTAGGCGTCGTCATATTGAATGAAATTGATCTTGCGGCCGTTTACCCCGCCCTCGTCATTGACCATCCTGATGTAGGCCGCCTGGGCCTTGCCGATGGTCGCATAAGCGGAAGCCGGTCCGCTGAACGGCACCGTCTGCCCGATCTTGATCTCGGTATCGGTCGCGCCGGTGTCGTATTTCTTTTGCGCCGATGCCGGCGATGCCGACAGCGCGACGGCAACCGCGGTCGCGGTCGCCAGATAGAAAATACCGTTCCTCATGTCGCTCGTTCCCTCATCTGTGTGATTGCCGACGGTCTTGTCCCGCGCTCTTGTTCAGGCCATGGCGGGCGCCATCGTTGGCAAGATACTGGAGGAACGGATGTAGCAATGCAAGACGACGAGGAGCGGAAAGCTGACCGACCTTACGCCAGCCAGAGCAGGATCAGCGCGATGGTGGCCGGCGCGGCCTGGACGTACAGAATCCTGCGTTCCCCCGAAGCCCCAAAGCAAAAGCTGCTCTGAGAGTGTTATCGCGCGCCAGCGGGTCGCGCGAATGCGCGCCCGATGACAGGCTCCGCGAAGCAATCCGGAAGGTTGACAGGGCGGTCACGCCGCCGGCTGCACCGCGGCCTCGTCACTGGCGAGCAGATGGATCAGCGCGCTCTTGATCGCGGCCTGCCGCGTCGGCGCCGTGATCTGGGCGCCGAGCAGGTCGGTGACGTAAAACACGTCGCGGGCACGCTCGCCGAAGGTCGCGACGTGGGCGGAGGCGATATTGAGGTTGAGCTTCGATATCGCGGTGGTCAGCTGATACAACAGGCCCGGCCGGTCGAGGCCGGATACCTCGATCACCGTATAGCGGTCCGACCACTGATTGTTGATGATGACTTCCGGCTCGACCACGAACGGACGGGCCTTGCCGCGGGCCGCCGCGCGGCGTGCCACCACTTCGGGCAGGCGCAATTTACCCTCCAGCACGTCCTCGATCATTTCGCCGATCCGCGTCGCGCGCCGTCCCTCGTCCTCGTCGCGGTCGTATTCCCTCGATATCGCGATGGTGTCGAGCGCGCGCCCGTCGGTGGTGGTGTAAATCTGCGCGTCGACGATGTTGGCGCCGGCCGAAGCGCAGGCGCCGGCGATGATCGACAGCAGCCAGGGATGATCGGTTGCGAAGATGGTCAATTCAGTGACGCCGCGCGCCTCGTCGAAGCCGACATTGATCGCCAGCTTGTGGCCGGCCTGTTCGCTGGCGCGCAGGAAGCGGGCATGGCGGATCTTGCGCGGCAGTTCGACCTTGAGCCAGTAGGCGGGATAGTGCCGTGCGACATAGGCGTCGAGTTCCGGCTCCGGCCACTCGGTGAAAGCGGCGCGGAATTCCGACTGCGCCACCGCGATGCGCTGCGCGCGGTTGACTTCGGAAAACCCCCCCGTCAGCACCGGCTCGGTTTCGTAATACAGCGTGCGCAGCAGTTGCGCCTTCCAGCCGTTCCAGACGCCGGGACCGACGCCCCTGATATCGGCGGTGGTCAGGATCGTCAAAAGCTTCATCTGTTCGACCGACTGCACCACCGCCGCGAAATTCTCGATGGTCTTGCGGTCGGACAGGTCGCGCGACTGTGCCACCGTGGACATGGTCAGATGTTGTTCGATCAGCCATACGATCAGCTCGGTGTCGGCGGCGTTGAAGCCGAGCCGCGGGCACAGCCGCCGCGCCACCTTCGCCCCGGCGATCGAGTGATCCTCCGGCCGCCCCTTGGCGATATCGTGCAGCAGCGTGGTGATGTAGATCACCGCGCGGTGCTCGGGGCGAATTTTACGCATCAGGTCGCTGGCGACGGTGAATTCGTCGTTGCCGCCGCGTTCGATCTCCTGCAGGAAGCCGACGCAGCGCAGCAGATGCTCGTCGACCGTGTAGTGATGGTACATGTTGAACTGCATCATCGACACGATCTTGCCGAAGGCGCGGATGAAATGGCCGAGCACACCGGTCTCGTTCATGCGCCGCAGCACGATTTCCGCATCGTTCGATGTCAGGATTTCCATGAACAGCCGGTTGGCTTCCGGATCGTCGCGCAGTTGGGTGTTGATGAGCTTGAGCGACCGCGTCACGGTGCGCATGGCGTCGGGGTGAAACGCGAGATTGTTTTTCTGCGCCAGCCGAAAAATCCGGATCAGGTTGACCGGGTCATGCCGGAAGACGTCAGGCGCCGCGAGATTGATGCGGTTGTTGTCCACGATGAAATCATCGCTGTCGGCTAACCGCCGCCGATTGGTGCTCGGCCGCAGCCGCGCCATCATGCGGCTCAACACTGGCGCGGGCTTGGCCTGCTGGTCTTCCAGCTTGGCGCACAGGAACGCGGTGAGATCGCCGACGTCCTTGGCGACCAGGAAATAGTGCTTCATGAAGCGTTCGACATCCTGCATGCCGGGATGCGAGGTATAGCCGAGCCGGATCGCGATCTCGCGCTGGATGTCGAACGACAGCCGTTCTTCGGCGCGGCCGGTGAAGAAATGGATGTTGCAACGGACCGACCACAGGAAATCGGCGCAGCGGCGGAATGTGCGGTATTCCTGCGCGTCGAACACGCCGCGTTCGAGCAGTTCGTCGGTCTCGCGCACGCGGTAGACATACTTCGCGATCCAGAACAGCGTGTGCAGGTCGCGCAACCCGCCTTTGCCGTCCTTGACGTTGGGTTCGACCAGGTAGCGCGATTGCCCGGCGCGGCGATGGCGCTCTTCGCGCTCGGCCAGCTTGGCGGTCACGAATTCGGCGGCGGTGCCCTGCACCACCTCCTTGTCGAACCGCGCGACCAGTTCATCGTAGAGCGGCCGGTCCCCGGTCAGGAACCGGGTCTCGAGGATCGCGGTGCGGATCGTCATGTCGCCGCGCGCCTGCCGGATCGATTCGTCGACCGAGCGGGTGGCGTGGCCGACCTTCAGGCCCATGTCCCACAGGCAATACAGAATGGCCTCGGCGACCTGCTCGCCCCAGGCGGTCTGCTTGTAAGGCAGGATGAACAACAGATCGATATCGGATTCCGGCGCCATCAGGCCGCGGCCATAGCCGCCGGTGGCGACAACGGCCATGCGCTCGGCGCCGGAGGGGATCGGCGAGTGATAGAGATGGCGGGTGGCGGCGGCGAACAGGATGCGGATGATTTCGTCCTGGACGTAACACAGCCGTTCGGCGCAGCGCCGTCCGTGACGATCCTTCAGCAGCACCGCCTGCGCGGTGGCGCGCGCCGCGATCAGTTCGGCCTTCAGCAGTTGCGCGGTGGCGGCGCGAAAAACATCCTCTCGTCCGGCGTGATTTTCGGCGAGTTCATCCACCGCGGCGGTGACCCGCGCGGTATCGAAACGTTCGTCGGCCTCGGGGCGGCCCTCTGTTGCGATACTATCCATGACCTAACCCGATATCGGACAGCGCCCACGCTGTCACGGGACATTCCGCAAGGGGACGACAGCAGGTCCATGCTGGATTCTTCCGGCTTTGAGAAAGGCTGTTCTCGTTGCGACGGTCTGGAGCGAATGTATTTTCTCGTTGACGTGTCCACTTAACTAATTGAAATAAAACGGTGTTTTTTGGAGGCGCGCGGTGCGGCGCGGGCGCACGCGGCGGTCGTGGTGGCGCTTGCCCGCAATCCGTTTCAATCCTTCCCACTCCGAGGAGAAATTGACGATGCTCAAGATTTCACGGCGCGCCCTGGTTGCGATGATGGCGGTCGCGACGTTGATGCCCGGCGGCGCCACCGCGGCCGAGGCGTTGAAGGAAATTCATATCGATTGGGCGACCTACAATCCGGTGTCGATGATCCTGAAGCAAAAGGGGTTGCTGGAGAAGGAATTCGCCAAGGACGGCATCAGCATCGTCTGGGTGCAATCGGCCGGCTCCAACAAGGCGCTCGAGTTCCTCAACGCCGGGTCGATCGATTTCGGCTCGACCGCAGGCTCCGCGGCGCTGGTCGCCAGGATCAACGGCAATCCGATCAAGTCGATTTACGTCTTTTCGCGCCCCGAATGGACCGCGCTGGTAACGACCAAGGACTCCAAGATTGCAACGGTCGCCGACCTCAAAGGCAAGCGCGTCGCGGTGACGCGCGGCACCGATCCGCACATCTTCCTGGTGCGGGCGCTGCTCGATGCCGGCCTGAGCGAAAAGGACATCACGCCGGTGCTGCTGCAGCATGCCGACGGCAAGACCGCGCTGATCCGCGGCGACGTCGATGCCTGGGCGGGCCTCGATCCGATGATGGCGCAGGCGGAAATCGAAGACGGCGCCAGACTGTTCTTCCGCAATCCGGCCGCCAACACCTGGGGCATACTCAATGTGCGCGAACAGTTTCTGCAGGATCACCCTGACGTCGTTCGCCGCGTGCTCGCGGTCTATGAAGAGGCGCGCAAATATTCGCTGGCCAACTACGACGATCTGAAGAAGACATTCATCGCGGTAACAAAGCTGCCGGAGGCGGTGGTCGACAAGCAGCTCAAGGAGCGCACCGAACTGACCCACAGCCGGATCGGCGCGCCGCAGCGCGACTCGATTCTGGCCGCGGGCCTGGCGCTGCAGCAGGCCGGCGTGATCGATGCCAAGGTCGACGTCAAGGCAACGCTCGACGCGCTGATCGACGATCAGGTCCCGCTGCCGACGAATTGACACTGGCACGGACGCTTCTTTCCCCTCTCCCCTTGTGGGAGAGGGTGGCTCGCATCGTCAGATGCGAGACGGGTGAGGGGTCTGTTTCCGCGGATAGAGACCCCTCATCCGGCGCGCTCAGGATCGCAAGTGCGCTCCAAAGCGCGCCACCTTCTCCCACATGGGGAGAAGAGAAGGCCTCGCTCGTGGGGAACATTGGACGCAGCATCGTCCCGTTCGCCGCCTTGCATTCCCTCACCAGACGCGGTTCTGCTATGGCCATGACGGTTGAACTTTCTGCGCCCGAACGAACCGATCCGATCGCGAGCCCTGCACCTACCGGCCGGCTGCGGCGCTGGGCGCGGCCGGCGCTGGGGCTGTTGCTGCCGGTTGGCCTCGCGCTGGTCTGGGAGATCGTGGTCTGGCTCGGCCTGTCCAACGGACGGCTGGTGCCGCCGCCGAGCAGGATTTTTGCCGCCATTGTCGAACTTGCGCGCAGCGGCGAACTTGCGCGTCATATCGCAGCGACGCTCACTCGTGTGGTCCTGGGCTTCGGCCTCGGCGTGATCGCGGGCACGGTGCTCGGCGCCGTCTCGGGCTACTGGGACCTGGCGCGCCGGCTGCTCGATCCTACCGTGCAGGCGCTGCGCGCGATTCCGTCGATCGCCTGGGTGCCGCTGTTCATCCTGTGGCTCGGCATTTTCGAAACCTCGAAAATCGTGCTGATCGCGGTCGGGGTGTTTTTCCCGGTTTATCTTGGCGTGATGGGCGCGATCCTGTCGGTCGATCGCAAGATCGTCGAGGTCGGCCGCACCTTCCGCCTTTCCGGACCGGCGATGATCCGGCGCATTTTGTTGCCAGCGGTGTTGCCGGCCTATGTGGTCGCGCTGCGGGTCGGCCTCGGGCTGGGCTGGATGTTCGTGGTCGCCGCCGAATTCATGGGTGCGTCCGAGGGGCTCGGCTATCTCCTGATCGACGGCCAGCAGCTCGGCAAGCCGGCGCAGATCCTGGCGGCGATCGTGATCTTCGCCATTCTCGGCAAGACCACCGACTGGCTGATCGAAATCGGCTCGGCGCCGCTGTTGCGCTGGCAGGACGCCTTCGGCCGTCAAAGCGGAGCGACCTGATGCTGGTTTTGGATCGTGTCGGCAAAATCTATCCGAACGGCGTCCACGCGCTGGAGCGGTTTTCCGCGGAAATCAAACTCGGCGAGATCGTCGCCATCATCGGCGGCTCCGGCTGCGGAAAATCCACCCTGCTGCGCGCCATCGCCGGCCTCGACCGCGCCACGTCAGGCACCGTGACGCTCGATGATATCGCTATCTCGGCACCGCACGCCAAAATCGGCATCATCTTTCAGGAACCAAGACTGCTTCCCTGGCTCAGCGTCGCCGACAATATCGGTTTCGGCCTGTCCGAGTTGCCCGCCGATATCCGCCGCGAGAAAGTCGCCCGCGCGCTGGCGCGGGTCGGCCTCGCCGACAAGGCCGGTGCGTGGCCGCGCGAATTGTCCGGCGGGCAGGCGCAGCGGGTCGCGATCGCGCGTGCGTTGGTGCCGCAACCGGAAGTGCTGCTGCTGGACGAGCCGTTCTCGGCGCTGGATGCCTTTACCCGGCGGGATTTGCAGGACCATCTGCTCGACCTCTGGGCCGATACCCGGCCGACTCTGGTGCTGGTGACTCACGATGTCGACGAAGCCGTGGTGCTGGCCGACCGCGTGCTGGTGATGCGGCCGCGTCCGGGCCGGCTGTTCGAGGAAATCAGGATCAATCTGGCACGGCCGCGCGACCGCCAATCGCCGCACTTCGACAACTTCAAGCGCCGCGTGCTGACCGCGCTGGATCGCTCGCTCGACCGCAACGTCCCCGATGCCGAGCCGAAATCGAACGCCGGCGAAGCGATGTGGTGGTGACATCGGCGCCCCGACCGATTAAATCCGACACTCAGTTGAAATTCGGGAGAGAAGAAATGGACGCCGCCGAACTCCGCGCCACGCAGGCCCCGATCAAGGACCGCTACAAATCGGACCCGAAAGCCGCTTTCATCACGCTGAAGGCCAAGGGGTCGATCGACAACGAGGGCATCGCCTGCAAGGTCGAGACCGGCCGCGCGCTGGCGGTGGCGGGCCTGCATCCCGCCACTGGCGGTTCCGGCCTCGAATTGTGTTCCGGCGACATGCTGCTGGAAGCGCTGGTCGCCTGCGCCGGCGTGACCCTGAAATCGGTGGCGACCGCGATCGAAGTGCCGCTGAAAACCGGTCTGGTCACCGCCGAGGGTGATCTCGATTTCCGCGGCACACTCGGCGTCGACAAGGAGGCGCCGGTCGGTTTTGCGGAAATTCGCCTGCGCTTCGACGTCGACACGCCGGCGCCGCAGGACAAGCTCGATCTGTTGCTCAAACTCACCGAGCGCTATTGCGTGGTCTACCAGACCATCAAGAACGGCCCCAAGGTGTCGGTGACGATGCAGCGGGTGTGATTGCACAACTCATTGTCGTCCCGGCGAACGCCGGGACCCATACGCCGTGTCCTCTCGTTCCAGAAATCGCTGTTCGACGGCTCTCGCGCAACACGAACAGCTGTGCTTATGGATCCCGGCGTTCGCCGGGACGACATCCTTAAATGTCCCCCGATCTCGCCTTCATCTTGACGCTCGTGCTGCGCATGGCGATCACCGCCGCGTTCGTGGTATCGGCGTCTTTCATCACCGAGCGTTCGGGTCCGGTGATCGGCGCGCTGGTCGCGACCTTGCCGATTTCGGCCGGCCCGTCCTATGTGTTTCTCGCGCTCGATCACGGTGCCGCGTTCATCGCCGAGGGTGCGCTGGCGAGCCTGCCGATCAATGCCGCGACGACGTTTCTGGGGCTGACCTATGTCGTGCTGGCGCAGCGCCGGAGTGCGCTGGTGAGTTTTGCCGGCGCGGCGGCGGTCTGGATTGCGCTTGCCACGCTGTCGCGCACGATCCACTGGTCGCTCGCCGGCGGCATCATGGTGAATGTCATAACCTTCGCGATCTGCCTGCCGCTGATGCGGCGCTTCCGCCATGTCAGGATGCCGCTGATCACGCGGCGCTGGTACGATATCCCGCTGCGCGCGCTATTGGTCTCAACGCTGGCGGCAACGGTCACGACGTTGTCGGGCTGGGTCGGCCCTGACCTGAGCGGCGTCATCGCGCTGTTTCCGGTGGTGTTCAGCAGCATGATACTGATCCTGCACCCGCGCATCGGTGGGCCGCCGACCGCGGCGGTGATCGCCAACAGCGGCTGGGGAATGATGGGGCTCGGCGTCGCGATTGCGGTGCTGCATGTTGCGGCGTCGCGGTTTGGCTCGGTGGTTGCGCTCAGCCTCGCGCTGGCAACTTGCCTCAGCTGGAATCTCGCGCTGTGGTGGACTGGGCGGAGAAAGCTCAAGCGCTTGTAAGCCCTCATGGTGAGGAGCGCGTCGGAGTTTATCATCGGGCCGCGCTTCGCGCGGACCCGTTGGCGCGTCTCGAACCATGAGAGCCGCGATGCATCCATCCTTCGAGACGCCGCTTCGCGGCTCCTCAGGATGAGGACCACTCACTGCTTCGGCAATTTCGCCTTCAGCGCATACAGCGCCTCCAGCGCCTCGCGCGGCGACATCTCGTCGGGATGCAGCGCTCTCACGGCCTCAATCAGCTTTTCCGCCTCGCTCGGCGGCGCCAGCTCGGCGGCGGCGCGCGAGGGGACCGCGAACAGCGGCAGGTCGTCGGCCAGCGCGCGCGTGGTCTGGCCGCGATCCTGCGCCTCCAGCTTTGCCAATACCGATTTGGCGCGGGCGATCACCGCTGGAGGTAATCCTGCGAGCTTTGCCACCTGGATGCCGTAGGAGCGGTCGGCCGAACCCGGCAGCACTTCGTGCAGGAACACCACGTCGCCCTGCCATTCCTTGACCCGCACGATGGCGTTGAACATCCGCGGCAGTTTGGCGGACAGCGCGGTGAGTTCGTGATAATGCGTGGCGAACAGCGCGCGGCAGCGGTTGCTCTCATGCAGATGTTCGATCGCCGCCCAGGCGATCGACAGTCCGTCGAAGGTTGCGGTGCCCCTGCCGATTTCGTCGAGAATGACCAGCGAGCGCTCGCTGGCCTGATTGAGAATGACCGCGGTCTCCACCATCTCCACCATGAAGGTAGAGCGCCCGCGCGCCAGATCGTCGGCGGCACCGACCCGCGAGAACAGCCGGTCGACGATTCCGATTCGCGCCCGCGTCGCCGGCACGAAGCTGCCGATCTGCGCCATCAGCGCGATCAGCGCGTTCTGGCGCAGGAAGGTCGATTTGCCCGCCATGTTCGGGCCGGTGATCAGCCAGATTTGGCCCGACTTCTGGCCCGGCCCCGGCGACAGATCGCAGCCATTGGCGATGAATGGCTGGCCATCGCGCTTCAGCGCCTGTTCGACGACCGGATGTCGGCCGCCCTCGATCGCGAAGCCGAGCGAGCCATCGACCTCAGGCCGCACGTAATTGTCATCGACCGCGAGCTTGGCCAGCGCGGTCGCGACGTCGAGCAGCGCGAAGGCATGTGCAGCGGCGCGCAAATCCTCGCTGGCGGCCATGACCAGCGCGCAGAGCCGCTCGAAGATTTCAAGCTCCAGCCCGAGCGCGCGGTCGCCGGCATTGGCGATCTTGGCTTCGATCTCGCCGAGTTCGGCCGTGGTGAAGCGGGTTTGGCCGGCCAAGCGTCTGGCGATGGATGAAGGTCGCGTTCAAGGGCGGCGTCATCAGTTTGTCGCCGTGCTGCGCCGTGACCTCGACGAAATAGCCGAGCACGTTGTTGTGGCGGATCTTCAGGCCCTTGACGCTGGTGTCGTCGGCATAGCGCGCCTGCATCGCGGCGACCACGAGGCGGGAGGCATCGCGCAGACTGCGGGTCTCGTCCAGCGCCGCCTCGTAGCCCTCGCGGACAAAACCGCCGTCGCGTTTGATCAAGGGCAGTTGTTCGGCCAGCGCGCGCGCGAATTCGCGCCCCAGTTCGCGCGACGGGCGGCGCAGGGCTTCCATGATCGCCGCGATCTCAGCTGGCGGATCGTCAAGCGTGGAGAGCCGCTCCAGCGCCTGGTCGGCGGCAATGATGCCGTCGCGCAATCCGGCAAGGTCGCGCGGGCCGCCGCGTCCCACCGATAATCGCGCCAGCGCGCGCGACATGTCGGGTGCGGCGCGCAGCGTGGTTCTGACATCGTCGCGCGCCGCGGAATCCGCCACGAACGCCGCGATCGCATCGAGCCGCCGCGCGATTCCAGCGCTGTCGGTCAGCGGCGCCGCCAGCCTTTGCGCGAGCAGCCGCGATCCGGCTGATGTCACGGTGCAATCGATGGCATCGAGCAGCGATCCGCGCCGCTCGCCCGCCAGCGTCCGCGTCAGTTCGAGATTGGCGCGGGTTGCCGGGTCGATCGCCATGGTGGTGCCGGCGGCTTCGCGCGACGGCGGCGACAGCGGCGGTCGTTTGCCCACCTGGGTGCGGTCGATATAGGTGACGGCCGCCGCGGCGGCGGTCGCTTCCAGCCGCGACATCGCGCTGAGGCCATCCATGGTGGCGACCGCGAAATAATCGCACAGCCGCCGTTCCGCGGTGGCGCTGTCGAAGACATCGCGGGTCAGCGGTGTCACCGCCGGCAATTCGCGCAGCAAGCGGACCCAGATCGGCATCGCCATAGAGCGCGTCGGTGACGATGGCCTCGTTCGGGTTGATGCGCGCCAATGTCGCCGCGAGTTCGCCGGTCGCGCATTCGGTGACGATGAATTCGGACGTGGAAATGTCGATCCAGGCCAGCCCGATGCGGTCGGTACCTGCCGATCCACGCGCGCGCGCGATCGCCAGCAGATAATTATTGGTCCGCGCGTCCAGCAGCGTGTCTTCGGTCAGTGTACCCGGCGTCACCAGCCGCACCACGTCGCGGCGGACCACGCTCTTGTTGCCGCGCGCCCGGGCTGCGGCGGGATCCTCCATCTGCTCGCAGACCGCGACCCGGTGGCCCGCGGCAATCAGGCGATGTAGATAATCGTCAGAACGCTCCACCGGCACGCCGCACATCGGGATATCCATGCCCTGATGCTTGCCGCGTTTGGTGAGCATGATGCCGAGCGCGCGCGAAGCGATCTCGGCGTCTTCGAAGAACAGCTCGTAGAAATCGCCCATCCGGTAGAACAGCAACAGCCCGGGATTGGCGGCCTTGATCTCGAGGTATTGTTCCATCATCGGCGTGACGCGCGCTGCGGCCTCGGCGGCCGGCGCGTCATCCGATGGCAGTGGAATGGATTGCTGGATCGTCATTGGCTGCGCAAACTACAAAATTTTATCGCCCGGTCCTATCGGTTTGCCGCCGTAATGTGCGTTTTCCACCTCCTCCGCGCCGGCATATCCGCCCTCGCGCGAAAGCACCGCTGGCGTGCAGCGATCAATTGACCTTCCGCGAAGGCGCTCCTAAAACTCGCCATCAATTCCAGCCGTTCAGCGCCTAAACTGCGGCATTCAGGGAGAGATTCAATGCGCGATGTGTTTGTTTGCGACGCCGTGAGGACCCCGATCGGCCGCTTCGGCGGGGCGCTGGCCAAGGTCCGCGCCGACGATCTGGCAGCCGCCCCGATCAAGGCCCTGATGGCGCGGCATCCCAAGCTCGACTGGTCCCAAATCGATGAGGTCTATTTCGGCTGCGCCAACCAGGCCGGCGAGGACAACCGCAACGTCGCACGGATGGCGCTGTTGCTGGCGGGCCTGCCGGAGACGGTTCCCGGCCTCACGCTCAATCGGCTCTGCGCCTCGGGGCTGGATGCGGTCGGCGCCGCGGGCCGCGCGATCCGCGCCGGCGAGATCGATTTCGCCATTGCCGGCGGTGTCGAATCGATGACGCGGGCGCCGTTCGTGATGGGCAAGGCGGCGGAAGCGTTTTCGCGCTCCGCCGACATCTTCGACACCACCATCGGCTGGCGCTTCATCAATCCGCTGATGAAGGCGCAATACGGCGTCGATGCGATGCCCGAGACCGGCGAGAACGTCGCCGAGGAATTCCAGGTGTCGCGCGCCGACCAGGACGCGTTTGCGATCCGCTCGCAGCAGCGCGCCGGCCAGGCCATTGCGTCGGGCTATTTCGCCGAGGAGATCACGCCGGTTTCGGTACCCGGCGGCAAGGCCGGACCTGTCACGGTCGACAAGGACGAACATCCGCGCCCCGAAACCACGCTCGAAGGCCTGACCAAATTGAAGCCGATCGTGCGCAATCCCGGCACCGTGACGGCCGGCAACGCCTCTGGTGTCAATGACGGCGCGGCGGCGATGATTCTGGCCTCGGAAGCCGCGGTAAAGAGGCACGGCCTTACCCCCCGGGCGCGGATTCTCGGCCTCGCTTCGGCCGCGGTGCCGCCGCGCATCATGGGCATCGGTCCGGTGCCGGCGACGCGCAAGCTGATGGAACGGCTGGGTCTGAAAATCAGCGATTTCGATTTGATCGAACTCAATGAAGCCTTCGCCAGCCAGGGCATCGCCTGCCTCCGCCAGCTCGGCGTCAAGGACGATGCCGATTTCGTCAATCCGCATGGCGGCGCCATCGCGCTCGGTCATCCCCTGGGGATGAGCGGCGCACGCTTGGCGATGACCGCGGTGCATGGCATGGAGAAACGAGGCGGCAAGCGCGCGCTGGCGACGATGTGCGTCGGCGTCGGGCAGGGCGTCGCGATGGCGATCGAGAAGCTGAACTAGATTCGCAGACCCCTCATCCTGAGGAGCGGCCCCTTGGCCGCGTCTCGAAGGATGAGTTGTGAACCTCATGGTTCGAGACGGCGCTGAAGAAGCGCCTCCTCACCATGAGGCAGAAGGCAGGAGCTACTTATGACACTCGCCTATCCCACCGAAAGCAACGCGGCGCATCCGCCGCGGCTGTTCCCGGGCTACCGCAGCACGATCAAACGCTCGCCGCAAAAGCCGCTGATCATCATGCGTCATACGCTGTCGGAACTGACCGGGCCGGTCTACGGCCATGAGACGGTGCGCGAGAACGATGGCGATCTCACCACCCAGCACGCAGGCGAGCCGCTCGGCGAGCGCATCATCGTCCACGGCCATTTGCTGGATGAAGATGGCCGCGGCGTGCCCAACGCGCTGGTCGAGATCTGGCAGGCCAATGCCTGCGGCCGCTATATCCATGTGGTCGATCAGCACCCCGCACCGCTCGATCCGAATTTTACCGGCGCCGGACGCGTCAAGTCCGATGCCGATGGCTACTACAAATTCGTCACCGTCAAGCCCGGCGCCTATCCGTGGGGCAACCATCACAACGCCTGGCGGCCGGCCCACATCCATTTCTCGGTGTTCGGCCACGCCTTCATCTCGCGGCTGGTGACGCAGATGTATTTTCCCGGCGATCCCCTGTTCGAATTCGATCCGATCTTCAACTCGGTGCCGGATGAGAAGGCGCGGTGGCGGATGGTTTCCTCCTTCGACCTGGAAAACACCCAGCCGGAATGGGCGCTGTGCTACCGCTTCAACATCGTGCTGCGCGGGCGCAATGCCACGCCAATGGAGACGAAATAGTGCAGGGAGTTTCGAAGCAGGGGATTACGCCGTCGCAGACCGTCGGTCCGTTTTTCAAGTATGGGCTGACGCCGGACGGCCAGTACGACTGGAACGACGCCTTCACCAATAATCTCGTCACCCCCGATGCGTCGGGCGACCGCATCAGGATCGAGGGGAGGGTGTTCGACGGCGACGGCCAGCCGGTTCCGGATTGCATGCTGGAGATCTGGCAGGCCGATGCGCAGGGCCGCTTCGCCGATCCGCAGGACAGGCGCGCGCTGCCGAATGCGGCGTTCCGAGGGTTTGGCCGCTGCGGCACCGACCCGAACGGCGGTTACGCCTTCGACACCATCAAGCCGGGCTCGGTGCCCGACCCCGACGGCAAGCCGCAGGCGCCGCATATCCTGCTCGCGGTTTTCGCGCGCGGCATGCTGCTGCATCTCTACACCCGGATCTATCTGGACGGCGAAACGGCCAACGCCGCCGATCCCGTGATGGACCTGGTGCCCGCCGAGCGCCGCGCCACGCTGATCGCCGCGCGACAACCGGGCAACGGCAACGCGGTCTATCGTTTCGACATTCACCTGCAGGGCGACAACGAGACGGTGTTTTTCGACGTGTGAGGCTTGTGCCACGTCTACCAATGTCATGGCCGGGCTTGACCCGGCCATCGATCTTTTTTTGAAGAAATTTCGTATGAAGATTGATGGATACGCGGGTCAAGCCCGCGTATGACACCATCTGGCCGTAGCGCGCGGCCTCGCTTCATGGGGATCGATGATAACAGCCCCGTTCCCGCCGACAGTGAATGCCGACTACCTTACGGCTGCGCTTCGCAAGGCCAGCGTGCTCGGCGAGGGCTGCGTGCGCGACGTCGTCGTGGAGCGCTCGTTCGATACCCTGCTGTCGCATATTTTCCGGCTTCAGCTCCGTTACGAAGGCCCGGTCGGCGGGCCGGAATTTCTCATTCTCAAAGCGGGGCTGGCGGATCGTCCGGGGGGTCCGTGGAAGGGGGGATGCCAGGAAGTGGCGTTCTACAACCAGGTTGCTGCCGCGATGTCGGATCATCTGGTCCCGCGCTGCTTCGACGCCAATTGGGACGCCGACACCGGCGCGTGGCATCTGCTGCTGGAAGATCTTACTGATTCGCACCTCGCGGCCACGCGCTGGCCGTTGCCCCCGACACTGCAGCAATGCGAGAGCATCGTGCAGGCGCGGGCGCGCTTTCATGCCGCGTGGTGGGACGATCCGCGTCTCGGTGTCATCGGTTCATGGCAGGATGTCGCGACGCAGGCTCGGCAACTGCAACAGTTTGCCGAAAATCTGGCAGGGTTCACCGAACGCTACGGCGATCGTCTTTCGCCGGGGCGGCGCGATCTTTATGCGCGGCTGATTGACTGCGAGCCGAGGCTGCAGATGCGGTACCGTTCCCATCGCAACATGACGATCCTCCAGGGCGATTCGCATGTCTGGAATTGCTTCCTGCCGCGCGACGGGGCGAAGGACGATGTGCTGCTGTTCGACTGGGATAGCTGGCACGTCGACACCGCTTCCGACGATCTCTCCTACATGATGGCGATCCACTGGTATCCGGAGCGCAGACGACAGGTCGAACGGCCGCTGCTGGACTGCTACCATGCGGCGCTTCAGGCCTGCGGCGTCAAAGACTATACCCGCCGCGAACTGGACGACGACTATCGTCTGTCGGTGCTGTGGAACACCACGACGCCGGTGTGGCAGGAGGCCAACGGCATCCCGCCGGTGATCTGGTGGAATAATCTGGAGCGGATTTTCATGGCGGTCGACGATCTCGGTTGCCGCGAGCTGCTTTCCTGAAATTACCTTGCTTCCGTCATCGCCGGGCTTGACCCGGCGATCCCTCCACTTTGGAAAAGACGTCTCGCGAAGATCGATGGATGCCCGGATCAAGTCCGGGCATGACGCCGCCTGTGCGGCGGAACAGCGGCAGCAGCCTATTCGATGACAGCATGTTCCGGCGGCGCCGACTGACTGCGCAGCGCGGCCTTGGTCGAGCCGATCATGATCGCCAGCGGAATGGCGCACAGCGTGAACAGCATCACCATCTGGTAATCCCGCGAGAAGGCGATGATCTGCGCCTGCAGGCCGATCATGACGTCGGCCATGGCGCGTCCCGCGTCGGTACCCATGTCGATCATGCCGCGCACATTGGGCATCTGCATGGCCTGGTTGAACGGGGTGACGTTCTCGTTCAATACCGCGTAGACGCGGCGGCCGCCTTCCGTCAGCTGCATGATGACCACGGAAATGCCGATCGAACTGGCGACGTTGCGCATCAGGGTCAGCATCGAGGTGCCGTCGGTGCGCAGATGGTTGGGCAGCGTCAGGAACGCCACCGTGCTCAGCGGCACGAACACCAGCCCGAATCCGAATCCCTGCACGATGCTCAGGGTCACGATCTCGGACACGCCGGTCTGGTCGGTCCAGCCGGTCATGTAAAACAGCGAAAGGCAGGTCAGGCTGAGGCCGCTGATGATCAGGGTGCGCGCCTCGATAAATCGCATCATCCGGCCGACCAGCATCATCGCCACAAAGGTGCCGCAGCCGCGGCTCGCCAGCAGCAGGCCCGCGGCGATGATCGGATAGCCGATCACGTTCTGCAGATACGGCGACGACAGCGCCATGGTCGAGAACAGCACGAGGCCCATGACCGCCATGAACACGCAGCCGCTAACGAAATTTCTGTCTTTGAAAATCGCAAACTGGATGAATGGCTTGTCGGTCGTGAACGAATGCGCGAAGAAGTAGTAGAAGGCGGCGATCGAGACGATGATCTCGCCGATGATTTCATTGGATTCCAGCCAGCCGAGTTGTTCGCCGCGGTCCAGCGCGATTTGCATGGAACCGATGCCGACCGCGAGCGCGGCGAACCCGAACCAGTCGAAGCGCAGCTCGCGATTGGTCGCGGTCTCGTCCATGAACACGAGCAGCCCGGCCACCGTGACGATGCCGAAGGGGATGTTGACGAAGAACACCCAGTGCCAGGAATAGGTCTCGGTCAGCCAGGCGCCGAGCGACGGCCCCATGATCGGCCCCATCATCACGCCCATGCCCCAGATCGACATCGCCTTGGCGCGTTCATGCAGCGCGTAGGAGTTGAGCATGACCGCTTGCGACAGTGGCACCAGCGCCGCGCCGAATACGCCCTGGAGCAGGCGGAACAGCACCATCTCGTTGATGTCCTGCGCTACCCCGCACATCACCGAGGCGATCGTAAAGCCCGCCGAGCAGATCACGAAGATCCGCTTGCGCCCGAACCGGTTGGCGATCCATCCCACCGGCGCGGTCATGATCGCGGCGGCGACGATATAGGAGGTCAGGACCCAGTTGATCTGGTCCTGCGACGCCGACAGACTGCCCTGCATATAGGGCAGCGCGACATTGGCGATCGTGGTGTCCAGCGCCTGCATGATAGTCGCGGTCATGGCGCAGATCGTCACCATGTTCCGGCGCAGGCCGGGAACGGCGGTGGGCGCCGCGGCTGCCGTGGTCATGGGCGGCTAGTCCTGCTTCGCCGCTGCCTGCGACAAGCCGAGCAGGGCGGCCAGCGAACGGCGATGGCCGGTGTCGACCGTGGTATAGGCGCTCATGCCGGCCTTCAGCTTCTGCACGAACCTGTCATTTTCGTCGAAATAGATTCGCACCGGCACGCGCTGCACCACCTTGACGAAGTTGCCGGTGGCGTTCTGCGGCGGCAGGATCGCGAATTGCGCGCCGGTGCCGGGGCTGAGCGAACCGATGGTGCCCTTGAAGACATGATCCGGGAAGGCATCGACGTCGATCGCGACCGGCTGTCCGACCCCGATATAGGTGAAATCCGATTCCTTCAGGTTGGCATCGACCCAGGGTTTCGAGGTGTCGATGATGCTGAACATGGGCGTGCCGGCGGGGATGAAGCGGCCAAGCTGGATCTGATCGACCTGCGTCGCGATTCCCGCCATCGGCGCGCGCATCTCGGTGTGGTCGAGGTTGCGCTGGGCCTGCGCCAGTGCCGCCGTGGCCTGGGCGTACGGCGGAAATTGTTCGAGCGGCAGATTGGGATCGCCAAGCAACTGGGTTTTCGCGCCGGAAAGCTGCTGTTTGACGAACGCCAGTTCCGCTCTCACGGTGATGAGGGAGTTCGACGAATTGTCGAGGTCGAGCTGCGAACCGAAACTGTTCTTGGCGAGCACCGCCTTGCGGTCGACATCGCGCTGCTTCAGGTCGATGGACTGTTGCATGAGGTCGCCCATATCGTTGTAAATCTTGATATTGGCCGCCAAATTCTCATAGCTCGTCTTGGCCTGGGCCAGCGTGGCCTTGGCCTGATTGACGGCGAGCCGGAACGGCACCGGATCGATCTCGAACAGCACGTCGCCTTCGTTGACCCGCTGGCCTTCCCGGACCACGATTTTTTCGATCTTGCCGGAAATGTCCGGCGTGATCAGAACCTTTTGCGCCCCAACATAGGCGTCGTCGGTGGTCACGTAGCGCCCGCCATTGAGATAGAACACCAGCCCGGCGATCACAGCGACCAGTGGCAACACCACGAGCAACAACACGCGACGGTAACGCCGCATGCCGGCCATCAGCCGGCGGCGCGGCTCCGCGGCGACTTTCGCCCTCGGTGCGGCAGCCGGATTGCCCTTCTGCTCGGGCGGAAATTTGAGGACCGGATCAGCCATAGCGCTGCTCTTTCTTGGGAGGCTCTCCGGCCGGGTTCTGAATCGCATTGCGCACGTTTTCCTTGATGGCTTCGAGTTGGGCGAGCAGGCGGTGGGCGTCGGCGGGATTGATGCCCTCGAGCGCGGTCGCCGTGAGTTCGGAACGCAGCCCGCTCAGCTTGCCCAGCAACGGGCGCGCGGCCTTGCGCAGATAAAGTCGGTTGACGCGGCGGTCGCTCTCGTCGCCGCGGCGTTCGATCCAGCCGTTGTCGCAGAGACGATCGATCAGCCGCGTCAGCGTGATCGGCTGCATTTCCATCTGTTCGGCGAGTTCCGACTGCTTGAGACCCTCGGTGCGTTCCACCTTGGCCAGAACCGCCCATTGAGCGCGGGTAATGCCGTAGCGCGCGGCCTGCTTGTCCGCATAGGCGCGCACCAGTCGCTGTAATTCCCCAAGCGTAAACAGAAAGTTTATATCCACGGAACCGCGCATCCGGATCGTCTCCATAAGCTTGCGATATAATAAGCTAGCTTATGAATTAATTATGGCTGCTTAATGGGAGGGCTGCCCCGCTGGGAGCACATGGCTCGAATTGCAATTTTGGAGAAACCTGCCGGACAGGATTGGGGAACGTCCGCCAAAATGCTACAGATCGCCGTAGATGACCCTGACCAGACCGACATTTCCGGCGCCCGATCACGACCATAACCGCTGCGCGGCGGACGCGATCGATCATGCCGAGCGCGTCTGCGAGCAGCGGGCGCAAAAATTCACGCCGATCCGCCGTCAGGTGTTGCTGGCGCTGCTGTCCAGCCACCGTCCGCTCGGCGCCTATGAAGTGATCGATGAACTGGCGAAATCGATGCCGCGGCCGGCGCCGATCACGGTGTACCGGGCGCTCGAATTCCTCATGGAGAACGGCCTGGTCCACCGCATCGAAAGCCGCAACGCCTTCCTGGCCTGCGCGCATGACCATGATGCGGCAGCGATGGTGGCATTTTTGATCTGCGAGCGCTGCGGTTCGGTCGGCGAGATTCCAGCCCTCCCGGTGGCGCAAAGCCTCAACGCCGCCGCGCGGGCCACCGGCTTCGCGCCGAAATTGTCCGTCGTCGAAATCACCGGAACCTGCGCGCACTGCCAAGCACCGTAGATTTTATCAGCGCATGATCTTATCCGAAAACCGGAAGGCCACTTTTCGGGATCATGCGCCAACAACACGGCGCCAGGCCGGCCGCGAGGATACATGTCGTCAAATAAAGTGAACCCATCGGCCGAGCGTCCGCTCAGCCCGGGCGCCGTCGCCCTGATGCTGATGCTGTGCGTGAGTTGGGGGTTCAACCAGATCGCGGTCAAGCTCGCTCTCCCCGACATTCCGCCGATGCTGCAGGCGATGATCCGGTCCGTCGGCGCGTTGCCGGTGCTGCTGTTGATTGCCCGGTTTCGCGGCGTGAAGATCTTTGAGCGCGACGGCACGCTCGGCGCCGGCCTGTTCGCCGGCCTTCTGTTCGGCATCGAATTCGTGCTGATCTTTCGCGGGTTGTTGCTGACCTCGGCGTCGCGCGCGGTGGTGTTTCTCTATACCGCGCCGTTTTTCGTGGCGCTGGGCTCCTACCAGTTTCTCGGTGAACGGCTGCGCGGGTCGCAATGGGGCGGGCTGGCCCTGAGTTTCGCCGGCGTGGCGCTGGCGATCGGCGTCCCCCAGCCCAATGTCGATGCCAATGTGCTGCTCGGCGACCTCCTGATCGTCGGCGGCGGCGCGATGTGGGCCGCGACCACGCTGATCGTGAAGGCGACCCCGTTGCTGCGGGCCCCGCCCGAAAAGGCGCTGGGCTACCAGGTGGCGCTGTCGATCCCGATTCTCGGGCTGGCGGCGTGGCTTTCCGGCGAAACCATCACGCGGGTTCCCGGACCGCTGGCACTGTCGCTGATGGTCTATCAGGCGGTCTGGGTGGTCGGATCGACGTTTTTGATCTGGTTCATGCTGGTCAGGACTTATTCCGCCAGCAAATTGTCGGCTTTTACCTTTATCACCCCTTTGTTCGGCGTGGTGGCTAGCTATTTCATCATGCATGATACCCTGACGCTGGCGTTCGGCGCCGCGGCCGTGCTGGTGATTGCGGGGCTTTATCTGGTTAATCGGCCCAGTCCACTGCTCCCGGTTCCGATTGATCCATTGCTGAACGTCACAAAAACCTGATATTTGGGACCCATGAACAAGCCAGTCAAACCACCGCAGAACGACGTCGCCGGTCCCAAGGCCCGGCATCAAACCACCCAGGTCATGGTCGGCAATGTCGCCGTCGGCGGGGGCGCGCCGATCGTGGTGCAGTCGATGACCAACACCGACACCGCCGATGTCGCCGGCACCGTGGCGCAGGTCGCCGCTCTGGCGCGCGCCGGCTCCGAACTGGTGCGGATCACGGTCGACCGTGACGAAGCCGCCGCGGCCGTGCCGCATATCCGCGACGAATTGCGCAAGCGCGGCATCACCACGCCCCTGATCGGCGATTTCCATTATATCGGCCACAAGCTGCTGGCGGAGTATCCGGCCTGCGCTGAGGCGCTCGACAAATACCGCATCAATCCCGGCAATGTCGGCTTCAAGAACAAGCGCGACACGCAATTCGCCGACATCATCGAGATCGCGAACAAGAACAACAAGCCGGTGCGGATCGGCGCCAATTGGGGTTCGCTGGATCAGGAACTGCTGACCAGGCTGATGGACGAAAACGCGAAGCTGGCAGCACCGAAGGATGTACGGGCGGTAACCCGCGAGGCGATGGTGCAGTCAGCGCTACTGTCGGCGGCGCGGGCCCAGGAACTCGGCATGCCCAAGAACAGGATGATCCTGTCCGCCAAGGTTTCGGCGGTGCAGGACCTGATCGCGGTCTACCAGACCCTCGCCGAACGTTCGGATTACGCGATCCATCTCGGCCTCACCGAAGCCGGCATGGGATCGAAGGGCATCGTCGCTTCATCCGCCGCGCTCGGCATTTTGCTGCAGGACGGCATCGGCGACACCATCCGGATTTCGCTGACGCCGGAGCCCGGCGGCGATCGCACCTTGGAGGTGCAGGTCGCGCAGGAACTGCTGCAGACCATGGGCTTCCGCACCTTCGTGCCGCTGGTCGCGGCCTGTCCGGGCTGCGGCCGCACCACCTCGACCACCTTCCAGGAACTGGCGCGCTCGATCCAGGATTTCATCCGCGACGAAATGCCGGCGTGGAAGACGCGCTATCCCGGCGTCGAGGAACTCAACGTCGCGATCATGGGCTGCATCGTCAACGGTCCAGGCGAATCCAAGCATGCCGATATCGGCATCTCCCTGCCCGGCACCGGCGAAACCCCGGCGGCCCCGGTGTTCGTCGACGGCAAGAAATTCCGCACCCTGCGCGGCCCCAACATCGCCACCGAATTCAAGGCGATGGTGATCGACTATATCGACCAGCGCTACGGCGCGGGCGCGGCGGTTCCCGCTGAAGCGGTGACGGCGGCGGAGTAGGGCGCTGCAATCGCAGGTCCTCATCCTGAGGAGCGCGCTCCCGCGCGCGTCTCGAAGGATGGATGCATCGGGGCTCTCATGGTTCGAGACGCGCGAGATGCGCCTCCTCACCATGAGGGTCTGACACTGTCGTAGCCCGGATCTCGCTCGTCGAACGACCTTTCCCGGATTGCGCTTCGCTCCATCCGGGCTACGATGATCCCAATCAAGAACGATCGGGAGAACGCGCATGTCTTCGCTCGCCAGCAAGCAAGGCCCCCGCTATCGGCACACCGCAGACAGCACCGAGCCTTATGAAACCATCGGCGTCGAGAAGCTGACCCCGATCATCGGCGCGGAGATCTCGGGCGTCGATATCGGCAGGCTGGTTTCGGACGAAGCGCGCTCGAACCGTCAGATCGACGAGATCCATCGCGCGCTCGCCGAAAATCTCGTGATCTTCTTCCGCGACCAGCACATCACGCCGCAGCAGCATCTCGCCTTCGGGCGCAAGTTCGGCGAACTGCACATCCATCCCGCCGCGCCCCACGAGGGCGACGATCCGGCGCTGATGAAGATCTATGCCGACAAGGATTCACCGCGCGTCAACGGCGAGGGCTGGCATACGGACGTCTCCTGCGACGTCGAGCCGCCGATGGGCTCGATTCTCCACATCAAGCAGTGCCCGCCGAGCGGCGGCGACACGCTGTTTGCCAACATGTACGCGGCACTACGAATCGCTGTCGGAGCGGATGAAGGCCTATCTCGACGGGCTCACCGCATTGCATGACGGCGAACCGATCTACCGCGGGCTCTACGCCAATTATGGCGTGGCCGACCGGCCGGCCTATCCGCGCGCCGAGCACCCGGTGGTGCGCACGCATCCGGTGACGGGCAAGAAGGCGCTCTACGTCAACAGCGGTTTTACTCGCCACATCGTCGGCATACCCCAGGACGAGAGCGCCGCGATCCTGAAATATCTTTACCAGCACATGGAAAACCCGCTGTTCCAGTGCCGCTTCCGCTGGAGCGAAAACGCCATCGCCTTCTGGGACAACCGCTGCGCCCAGCACCGCGCCTTGTGGGACTACTGGCCCCACACCCGCGCCGGCACCCGGGTGACGGTGAAGGGCGAGCGGCCGGTGTGAGGGCGACTGCCGCGCGTTGACGCCCCGCTGCGCCTGCGCCAAGCTTGCTCAAAAGCAACAATGACTATCGGAGGACACCCATGCTCCGCGCCGAGGACAACAAATTCCTGACCGAAAGCGGCTCGGGCACGCCGATGGGCGAGTTGCTGCGCCGGTTCTGGCTGCCGGTCTTGCTGTCAGAGGAACTGCCCGACGCCGACGGCCCGCCGAAAAAGATCGTGGTGATGGGCGAGGAGTTGCTCGCGTTCCGCGATTCGCGCGGCGTGGTCGGGGTGATCGATCAATATTGTCCGCACCGCGGCGCCAATCTCTGGCTCGGCCGCGTTGAGGAATGCGGCATCCGCTGCGTCTATCACGGCTGGAAATTCGACACCGACGGCGCTTGCGTCGACATGCCGACCTCCTATCCCGACCTCAATGCCAAGGACCTGATCCGGATCAAATCCTATCCGGTGCGCGAATGGGGCGACATGATCTGGGCCTATATGGGTCCCGCTGAAGCAGTGCCGCAATTGCCTGACCTGGAGATGGCGCTGGTGCCGGCTTCGCACCGCTACGTCTCCAAGAAGTGGCAGGACTGCAACTGGGTGCAGGCGCTGGAAGGCTCCATCGACACTGCCCATTTCACCTTCGCGCATCTGAGCTTCGACAAGGACGAGGACGAGGTGCTCGATATCAAAAGGCATTTCGTCAACCCGATCGCGCGCATGAACGTCGATCATATGCGCTGGATTGCCGAGGACCCGCGTCCAGTGATCAAAATCAATCCGCATGACGCAGGCCTGACCATCGCGGGCGGCCGGCTCACCGATGACGACAACATCTATTGGCGCATCGCCCAATACCTGATGCCGGTGCATGCCTATGCGCCGAGCGCGATGCCGGGCGAGAGCATTTTCGGCCAGAGTTTTATTCCGGTCACCGATACCAAATGCTGGATCTACACCTATGCCTGGAATCCGGAGCGGCCGCTGACGCAAGCCGAGCGCGATGCGTACGACCGCGGCAACGGCGTGATCTCGGAGGTCGACGAAAATTACGTGCCGCTGCGCAACAAGGCCAACGACTATCTGATCGACCGAAAGCTGCAGAAGACCAAAAGCTACACCGGCATCAAGGGCGTGTCCGAACAGGACGCCGCGGTGCAGGACAGCCAGGGGCCGATCGCCGACCGCAGCCGTGAACATCTCGGGCCGACCGATCTCGGCATCATGCACTTCCGCAAACTGGTGATGGACTGCGCCCGCGCGCTGCAGCAGGGCCACGCGCCGGCGCACTTGGCACATCAGGACCGCTACGCCGTGCGCTCCGGCGCCTGCGTGACGCACCGGGAAAAGGATTTACCGGCGGTCATGGTGGAGCGGTTCGGCGACGCGACGGGGTTCGTCGGGCGACGGCGGAACGCGGCGGCGGAGTAGGGGCCTTATTTTTATCGCGGGTCGTCCCTGCGAACGCATGCGAACGCAGGGACCCATAACCACCGGCGTTAGTTGTTACTGAAGGCGTCTGCCTCCATGCTTCATCGAGAGGACACGGCGTATGGGTCCCGGCGTTCGCCGGGACGACCTGTGTCGGTGCATTCGCGCTCGCAAGTCTTTCCTTCACAGCGGCACCTTGCGATATTCGCGGTTGGCGAGGCTTGCTTCCTCCAGATCGAGGTCGCGTTCGATCCGCCGCCTGATCTCGTCGGTGATCTTGCCGTCGCGCAGCAGCACGTGAATGAATTTCCGCTCCGATGCGATTAGTTCCCGCGTCAGGTCAATGCCCGCCGCGGAGACATCGTCCTGGTCGGGATTAAGCGAATCCGGCAGCTGGTTGATCCGGGTTTCATGCCGCGCCCGCAACAGCCTGACCACTTCGTCGGACAATTCGCGGTCGTCGGTGATGGCTTCGAGCGACTTCAGCGCCACACCGAGCGCCTCGCGCCGCGCCGCGATTTCCGACTCGTGCTCCGCCAGATGTTCGGCGCGGCCGGCTTGCGCGATGCCGAGCGCGCGGACCACCGGCGGCAGCCCGAGCCCGAGCCCGACCAGAGTGATGAAAATGACGCCGAAGGTGACGAACAAGATCAGGTCGCGGTACGGAAAGCTTTCGCCGTCCGGCAGCGCGAACGGCAGCGCCAGCGCCGCGGCCAGCGAAACCGCGCCGCGGACCCCGGTGAAGGCGAGCACGAAGGTCCACTGCCACGGCGGCGCCGGATCGCGTTCCCGCAGCCGCCTGCTCCACCGCCGCGGCAGGTAGCTCGCGGGAAACACCCACGCGAACCGCGCCACGATGATGATCACGGTGACCAGCGCGGTCGCGAACAGGATGTTGTGCAGCGGAAACGCCTTCGATGCTTCGAACAGCGAGCGAATCTGGAAGCCGGTCAGCAGGAACAGCAGGCCCTCGATCAGATAGATCACGAGGTCCCAGAAGAAGATGCCCTGCAGTCGCGTCGCCGAAGAAATCAGCAGCGGCCCGTTCCAACTCATATAGAGCCCGCAGGCGACGGTCGCGATCACCCCGGAGCCGCCGAAATGCTGGGGGATCCAGTAGGCAATGTAGGGCGTGATCAGCGACAGCGTGATCTCGATCTGCGGATCCCGCGCGCGGTGGCGCGCCCGCAAGCTGAGCCAGCCGACGGCCGCGCCGAACAGCATCTCGCCGGCGACGATGGCGACGAACGTGCCCGCCGCCTTCGGCAGCGAGAGCATGCCAGTCGAAATCGCCACCAGCGCGAAGCGATAAAGAATCAGCGCGGTGGCGTCGTTCGCCAGTCCCTCGCCCTCGAGCACGACGAGGATACGACGCGGCAGGCCGAGCTTGCGCGCAATCGCCAGCGGCGCCACCACGTCCGGAGGCGCGACAATGGCGCCGAGCAGGAAGCCGACGTTCCACGGCAGCCCGATCAGGTAATGTGTCGCGGCGGCGACCGCGAACGCCGTAAAGATCACGCAGCCGACCGCCAGCAGGATGATTGGGCGCAGGTTCTTTTTGAACTCGCGCCAGCTCATGGCGACGCTGGCCGAATAGATCAGCGGCGGCAAAACCACCAGCAGCACCAGTTCCGGCGGCAATTCCAGCGACGGCATTCCCGGCACGAAGGCGAGCACGATGCCGGTCAGCAGCAAAAGGATCGCTGGGGCGACGCTGATCCGCCGCGCCAGCAGCGCGGTTCCCGCCAGCACCGCCAGCAAAATCAGAAAGATCTGGAACTTGGCTTCCACGATGTCGAATTCCTGTGCCGGGCCAATTTGCCCAGACCGGCGGCAACGTCAATGCCGCGGAATCGCCGTGGCTATTCCCTGAGCGGCTATTCCCTGAGATCGTAGCGGTATGACTTCGAGACGATCTGCCAGCCGTCTTTGAGTTTCATCGCCACCAGATAGTCGGTGAAGTAGCGCGGCGGCAACTGGCAGCGCACCTTGATGAAGGCGGTGGATTCGTCGGATCGGTCGATGGTGACGATGAAGTCCTCGCGCGGCTTGCCCTCGGATTTGGCGGAGGGCCGTTTTCTGACCCAGCCCATCCAGTCCGGTACCGTGAGGACCTTCAGCTCGCCCTTTTCCAGCGAGCGCAGGTCGGCAGAGGGATGGAAAATGGCGCCCAACTTGTCGGCATCGCCCTCGTAGAGCGCATCGAAATAATGCTGGACCACGGCTTCGACGGTCGATCGGTCATGACTCATTGGTTGGTTCTCCCTGTTTGCGTGAAATCAAGTCCCTCATGGTGAGGAGCGCGTCTTCGCGCGTCTCGAACCATTAGGCCACAATGCATCTTCATCCTTCGAGACGCGGCGAAGACGCCGCTCCTCAGGATGAGGTAACCAGTCACATCAAAAACACGCCCTTGCCGTCGACCTGCCTGTCGAACAGTTTGTAGGCTTCCTCCGCCTGATCGATGCTCCAGCGATGGGTAAAGAGCTTGTCGACGTCGATCCCGCGCTCGACCGAAAACCGCGCGCAGTCGGCCTGGATGATGTTGGAGAACGTCCACGACGCCACCAGCGTCAATTGCCGGCGCAACAGATGCGGGCTGACGTCGATATGGACGTCGCCACCTTCGCCGACGAAGCACATCGTGCCCCACACCTTGGTGGAGCGGATCGCATTCAGCCGCGCATCCGGATTGCTCGAAGTGTCCAGCGTCAGGTCCGCATAACGCCCGTGGGTGATATCCCCAATCGCAGCGACCGGATCGTTCGAGCCGGGATTGATGACGTCGTCGGCTCCGAACGCCCTGGCGCGCTCCAGCCGCTGCGGGCTGATGTCGAGCGCGATCACCTTCGCGCCCATCGCCTTGGCGTATTGGGTGGCGGCGAGCCCGACCGGCCCCTGGCCGAAAATCGCGATCGTGTCGTTGCCTGAAAGGTTCATCCGACGCAGCGCGCTGTAGGCGGTCCCTGAGCCGCAGGCGATCGCGGCACCTGCCGAGAACGACAGCTCGTCGGGCAACGGCACCAGCGTGTTGGCGGGCACCTTCAAGTAGTGCGCGTGGCCGCCATGGGCGTTGTTGCCGTAGACCTTGACCGGCACCTCCTGGCAGAGCTGCTGCCATCCGGAGCGGCAATGGTTGCACTGGGTGCAGCCCTGATAGTGATGCACCATCACACGTCGGCCGACACGCGCTTCCCTGGCTTCGACGGCGGAGCCGACCGCGACCACGACGCCGCAGGGTTCGTGCCCGGCGATCACGGGACCGTCCTTCATCGGAATGCCGGTCGCCTGGGTCTGGCCCTTGGGGCGGCGGTATTGATGCAGGTCGCTGCCGCACATGCCCGACGCCTTCATCTCGATGACGACGTCATGGGCATCCGGGGTGGGATCGGGGAACGCCATCAGTTCCAGCCCGCGTTCGCCCGTGAATACAACGCCGCGCATGGCTTCCTCCGCTTGTTTTTGCTTGTGGCCGGATATTGGACGGAAAAACGTGATCCGCAAAGGGCGAACCGGCGACGGGTTGGCGCGACACAAAGACAGGAAGTTCCGTTTCCCGCTGTGCCTCGGCGGCTGATGCGCGCCGCCGTTTCGTGATCTGGCTCACAAGGCTTTAGCGTCGGTATCTGCTAGGCAGGCTGCAAGGCTATAACGACGATAGTTCCGGGAGCGTCATGATGAATTCGCCTGGATCTGCAAGATTGCGCCGGTTTTTATCCTGTCGGTTTTTGCTCGCCGCTGCGCTACTGCTGGTGTGCCAGCCGGCATCAGCCGAAAAGCGCGTGGCGCTGGTGCTGGGCAATTCCGCCTATCAGAACGTGGCGCCGCTTCCGAACCCGGTCAATGACGGCGCGGTGATCGCCGCGACGCTCAAGGACGCCGGTTTCGATGTCGTGGACTCACGGCACGACCTGCCGGCGGCGGAGACGCGCCGCGTGCTGCGCGACTTTGCCGACCGCGCGCGCGACGCCGATATCGCCGTGGTCTATTACGCCGGCCACGGCATGGAGGTCGACGGCACCAATTACCTGATCCCGGTGGATGCGAAACTGGAACGCGACACCGACGTGTTCGACGAGGCGTTCTCGCTGGACCGGGTGCTGCTGGCGATCGAGCCCGCGAAACAGCTTCGGCTGGTGATCCTCGACGCCTGCCGCGACAATCCGTTCGCCAGGAACATGAAACGCACCGTGGCATCGCGCTCGGTCGGCCGCGGTCTCGCCAAGATCGAGCCGGCGAGCCCGAATACGCTGATCGCCTATTCCGCCAAGGCCGGCTCGACCGCGCAGGACGGCGATGACAAAAACAGCCCGTTCACGATCGCGCTGGCAAAACACCTGACGACGCCGGGGCTCGATGTACGCCGGGCATTCGGATTCGTGCGCGACGACGTGCTCAAGAGCACGGGCAATCAGCAGGAGCCGTTTGTCTATGGCTCGCTCGGCGGCAACGACCTGCCGTTGGTGCCGGTCAAACCCGCGCCCAAGATCTCTGCACCGTCCACACCCGCGCCCAATCCGCAGGCCGAGGCACGCCGCGACTACGAACTGGCGCTGCAGATCGGCAACAAGGACGCGCTGAACGCTTTCCTCGCGCAGTACCCGGACGGTTTTTACGCAAACCTCGCCAGGATCCAGCTGGCCAGGATTGCTGCGGAGGAAACCCGCGTTGCGGCGACCGAAAAGTCGCGGCTCGCCGAACAGGAGCGGGCGCGGCATGCCGCCGAGGGCGCGCAAAAGGCACAGCAGACCAAGGCCGACGCCGATGCCAAGGCCGCCGAGCAGGCCCGATTGGCAGCCGAGAAAGCCAAGGAGGCGGCGCAGCAGCAGGCCGCCGAGGCCGAACAGAAACGGGCAGCCGCCGAAACCGCGGCGGCAGACAAGGCACAAGGGGCGAAAGATGCGACCAACCTCGCCTCGCTGAATCCGTCGCCGCCGCCGGCCGATCTCGCCAAATCGGTGCAGGTCGAGCTGCGCCGCGTCGGCTGTCTCACCGGGGATGCCGACGGCGAATGGAACGCGGCCTCGCAGCGCTCGCTGGCGCTGTTCAACCGGCATGCCGGAACCAAATTCGACGTCGAGCTGGCAAGTCTCGATGCGCTCGACGCGATCAAGCTGAAACCGTCGCGGGTCTGTCCGCTGGTCTGCGAGCATGGCTTCAAACCCGACGGCGACCGCCGCAGCAGAATCGTCTGCGCCGAAGGCTCAATCCTCAATGACGACAACGAATGCCAGAAGCGTCGTGCGAAAACGCCGACCGCCAGGCGTGACACTTCCAACCGCCCCGAGCGCGCGGCGCGGGACCGGCCGAGGCCTGAGGCCGCCCCGGCCAGGCCGCAGGCCTCGGGTCAGATCGTCTGCGACCAGGGCGGCTGCCGCCCGGTCGAGCGCGGCTGTCACCTCGAATTCAGAACGACCGCACAAGGTGGCCCCCGCGAAGGTGGCGGCGGCAACGTGCAGATTTGCAGGTGAGCGGCGCGAGGTACGTGGGAAACCGTCATTCCGGGGCGCGCGTCAGCGCGAACCCGGAATCTCGAGATTCCGGGTTCGATGCTTGCGCATCCCCCGGAATGACATGAGAACACTCAGATCGCGCTTGCGGCGATATTGACCATCAGCGCGACCAGCGCGGTATTGTAGACGAAAGAGATGATGCCGTGCGCGGTGGCCGTGCGGCGGATGCTCTTGGCGGTGATGCCGACGTCGGAAACCTGCGCGGTCATGCCGATCACGAACGAGAAATAGACAAAATCCCAGTAGTCCGCGTGTTCCTGCGTGTCGCCGCTTGGAAACTGCAAGCCGCCGGGCTTGGCGCCGCGGTAGTAATCATGGGCGTAGTGCAGCGCGAAGGTGGTGTGTACGGCGGCCCAGGAAAGCGCGATCGTCACGGTCGCCAGCGTCAGCTCCGCGACGCTGCGCTGCGATGCGCCGAGTTCGAACACGATCGCGGCGATTGAGGCAAACGCGCCGAGCGCGGTCACCAGCAGGATCAGAAAGCGGCCATCGTCCTGCAGCACGGCGTTGCGCTTGATATGCGCAAGTCCGCAGTGCGACATCATGATGTAGGCCAGCGCCAGATACACCGCGGTAAAGACATCCCAGCCGACCAGTATGCGTGTCACCGGCCGCAGCGAGGCAGGCAGCAGAACGAATGCCGCCATGCCGATCAGAATCGAAAAGAAGGTGCGTGGCCGCGCGTAGACCACACGGACCGGCCCGGGCATCTTCCGAAAACGAACGAGAACGGGATCGTCAGCTTGCTTGACTGTCATCGCCGCCTTCAATTCTTGCGTTCGGCGACAAATCGCGCGGCGGCGCGCAGCACGTCGCCCTTGGCGCCGAAGATCGACAACGCGGCATCGGCGCGCGCCAGCAAATCGCGCACGCGCTGCTTGGCGCCCGCGACGCCGAGCTGGGTGACGAAAGTGGTCTTGCCCAATGCGGCGTCCTGCCCGGTCTGCTTGCCGAGCGCGGCGGCGTCGCCTTCGACGTCGAGCAGGTCGTCGGCGATCTGAAAGGCTTCGCCGAGCGCGCGGCCATAGTCGTCGAGCGCCTGGTATTCCCTCGGCGAGGACTGGCCGAGGATCGCGCCGGCGATACAGCCGAAGCGCAGCAGCGCCCCGGTCTTCATCTGCTGCAGCCGCGCGACATCGACCGGTTCGCGGTCGCCGAAGCGGCCTTCGCCGGCAAGGTCGAGCATCTGGCCGCCGACCATGCCGCCGATTCCCGATGCACGCGCCAGCGCGCGCGTCAGCAGTAGCCGCACCGTCGGGTCCTTGTGGATCTCGTCGCGGGTGATGATGTCGAAAGCGAGCGTCAGCAGCCCGTCGCCGGCCAGGATCGCAGTGGCGTCGTCGGTCTTCTTGTGAAGCGTGGGCCGGCCGCGGCGCAGGTCGCTGTTGTCCATCGCCGGCAGGTCGTCATGAACAAGCGAATAGCAGTGGATGCATTCGAGCGCGGCACCGGCCAGCAGCGCGGCCTCGCGCGCGACACCGAACACGGCCGCGCTCTCGACCACCAGAAACGGCCGCAGCCGTTTTCCCCCGCCGAGGCTCGAATAGCGCATCGCCTCGATCAGCCGTTTCGGCCGTGCGATCTCGTCGGGCAAAAGCGCATCTGACAAAAGCTTGCCCAGCAGGGCTTCGGTATCCTCCGCGGTCTGGTCCAGTCGTTTCGTGAAGTCTGATAGTGCAGTGCCGGTCGTCATCAAAAACAGCTCCCAATCGAGTTGGCCGGGACAATCGTTGATGGCACCGGCTTCGTCAATTCCGTCGGCCAGGTCCGCGGTGCCTTAAAACCGCTGGAAAACGCCGGAACTATCAGGGAGATATCATCGATACCGGCCATTATCCGGCTGCGCCCGCCGCGCATGGCATTTTCCGGCCAAGTGGAATCGGTTGGCCGGAGACAATGCCCTATTATAATAAATCGCGCGTATTCTGTTCGCAAAACCGGCACTTTTGCGGAATAGGCGCAGAACCAGAAACGGTGATTTTGCGCGTCGCCCGAAATTTGCTGCTGATCCTGCTGGTCGTGTTGGTGCTGCCGTATCTGTTGGCGCCGCTCTACCGCGCCGGCCATCCGGTCTCGACGCTGATGGCCTGGCGCTGGCTGACCGGGGCGCCGATGTCGCGGCAATGGATCGATTTCGGCGCGATCTCGCCGTCACTGCCGCGCTCGGTGGTCGCCGCCGAAGATGCGAAATTCTGCAGCCATCACGGCATCGACTGGGACGCGCTGCGCGACGTGATCGACGACGCCGAGGACGGCGAGGTGACGCGCGGCGGCTCGACCATCACCCAGCAGGTGGCGAAAAACCTGTTCCTGTGGCCGGGCCGCAGCGTGGTCCGCAAGGCGCTGGAGTTTCCGCTGGCGCTGTGGATCGACTTCGTGCTGCCGAAGCAGCGCATTCTGGAGATCTATCTCAACATCGCCGAGCTCGGTCCGTCCGGCCAGTTCGGCGCACAGGCCGGCTCCGCCTATGCCTTCGGCCGTCCGGCCTCGGCGCTTGCACCGCGCGAAGCCGCCCTGCTGGCGGCGATCCTGCCCAATCCGGTCAAGCGCAGCGCTCGCAACCCCGGCCCCGGGGTGCGCCGCCTGGCCGGTACCTATACGGCGCGGGCGCAGGCCGCGGAGTTGCAGCGATGCTGGCGCGAAAATCGGGCCTTTTGAACCGATTTTGAGCCATTTTGGCTGCAAACCACGCTAGCTTTGCGCTGTTCCATCCTCTATAAGCGCGGCCTTATCGGCATTTCAGCTCGCGCCAAAAACGCTTCAGCCGTCCTCCACGGACGATGCCTCCGACAACACCCCTAGAGGACACCGACATGGCCGTTCCCAGAAGAAAAACATCGCCCTCGCGGCGTGGCATGCGCCGCTCGGCGGATGCGCTGAAGAAGCCGACCTATGCCGAGGACAAGGATTCCGGCGAATTGCGCCGTCCGCATCATCTCGATTTGAAGACCGGCATGTACAAGGGCCGCCAAGTTCTGAAGGCCAAGAAGGAATCCTGATCCACACGAAAGGTGGGCAAGCCGACGGCCGGCCTGCCTGAATTCGGCCAACGGGTGAGGTAAGACGGGTTCCTGGGACGGGCCGAAGCGTTTCGCCCGGGAACGCCCTGGTTCTCTTGCTTGAGAAGGAAGGCCTCGGATGTCCATGGTCGGTTTTCCGCTGCTTCTGATTCCGCTCGCGGTCTACAACATCATCGTCTTCCTGATGCCCAGCGTGTCGCTCGCTGAGCCGGTGCTGAAGCTGACGCTTATGTCCGGCGCCGAGTGGCCGGTGAACTTGAACGATATGCTGCTGGCGCTCGGCATTTTCCTGCTGCTGCTGGAGGTCATCAAGGGCGCCCGTCCCGGCGCGAAATTTCTCACCGATCACCTGTTGTCGCTGATCGTATTCGGCGCCGCCGCGGCCGAGTTTTTGCTGTGGCCGAGGTTTGGCACCTCGACCTATTTCCTGCTGGCGATGCTTGCGCTGGTGGATTTTCTGTCCGGCATCGCGTTGCGCGCGCGGCGCGGAACGCAAGTTGCGGCGGCCCCGGCAGTCTCCAGGCGGGGCGCCAGACAGCCTGCCGCGGCGGCTGCAGCCGAACCTCAATTCGATCCGGCACCTGCGCCGGCGGTGCCGCCGGCGGCTTCCGTCGCCGAATCCGTGCCGCTCGACCAGTCGCCGCCGAAAGTTGTGCCACCCGCCGTCACGCCGAGTGAAGCATCGCCGGAAGTCCCGTCGCCGGAACTGCAGCCGCACAACGCCTCGCCGCAGCCAGAGCCGCCGCCACGCTAACTCAGATGATTTGCCGGGTGCGGACGCCCGCGACTTGGTCCGCGCCTTGGGCCGTGTGCTGGTTCGCGCGGTAAGCGGTCTGCGCATCGGCAGCCATCGCCCGCCGCAAGGAGCGGGTTTGCGGCACCTGCTCGGCGGTTGCGATCAGATGGGTGACAAAAGTCGAGTTGGGCCGGGACAGTTCGATGGGCATCGACCATTGCGCGGACGCGACCACCGGCACCAGCGCGACGCAGGCGGGCCCGGCGTCTGAAAAGACGCCATCTTCGATTGTCTGTTCTGGTCGATCGCTGCCTAACATCGCAAATCAAAATCCGGCTGAATTGTCACATTTTGGGACGCTGCGCCCGTTTATGATTCCATCCTCGCAAGGTCTATGCCGGTTCTGTCCGGTTTGTTCCTGGCCGTCGCGCAACGTGGTTTGCGGAATATTTATCAACTTTGCCTAGGGTCGCTGCCGAAACAAGCAGTATCCTGGACCGGGAATCACCCGGTAGTGTCCCAAAACGAGGCGATCTTGATACCCACCCTACCGCAAGCTTCGACCATCCTGGCTTCCCTCGGCCAGGCGGCCTTCGTATGGGATATCGCAACCGATGCGATCGCCTGGAGCGATCACGTCAGCTCGGTTTTTCCGGATATTCCGCCAACGGCGCTTGTGAGCGGCGCGGAGTTTTCGAAACTGATCGAGCCGGTGCGCTCGATCCGGTCGGAGGCGCTGGGGCATTCGCCGCCGGCGCAGGGTAGCGACGGGGCGCCCTACCGGATCGAATATGGCGTGCGGACCTCGACCTCCGCCCCGGTGCTCTGGATCGAGGAAACCGGCAGCTGGTTTGCCGGAGCCGACGGCAAGCCGGCGCGCGTCCAGGGCATTGTCCGCGTCAACAACGAACTCCACGCCCGCGACGAGCAACTCGTGAAGCTATCGCGGCACGACCCGCTGACCGGCGAACTCAACCGCACCCATCTCGTCGCAGCGCTGGCCGAGGCGATCGAGGAAACCACCCGCTTCCGCTCGTCCTGCGCCTTCATGCTGATCGGCATCGATCACTTGGCACGCATCAACGACGCCTTCGGCTTCGATGTGGCGGACGCCGTGATTTCCGAAGTCGCCCGGCGCATTCGTGCCCGGCTGCGTGCCGGCGACGTACTCGGCCGGTTCTCCGGCAACAAATTCGGGCTGATCCTGAGGAACTGCACCGTCGACGACATCAATGTCGCCGCTGAGCGGTTTCTGGCCGGCATTCGCGATGACGTGGTGCCGACCAGATCCGGCCCGGTCTCGGTCACCGCATCGATTGGCGCGGTCAGCGTGCCGCGCTACGCGCGGAACGCCGACGAGGCGATCAACCGCGCCCATGAAACGCTCGATACGGCCAAGCGCCGCCGCGCCGGGTCGTTCTCGCTGTGGCGTCCGAATGTCGAGCGCGACGCCCAGCGCCGCGTCAACATCCGCGTCACCGACGAGATCGTCACCGCGCTCAACGAGCGCCGCATCGTGATGGCGTTCGAGCCGGTGGTCGAGGCGCACTCCCGCAGCGCTTCGTTCTACGAGTGCCTGATCCGCATGGAACAGGACGATGGGCAGGTCTTGCTGGCACCGGACATCGTGCCCGTCGCCGAAAAGCTCGGCCTGATCCGGCTGGTCGATCACCGCGTGCTCGAACTGGTGGTGGCCGAACTTGCGGCGTCGCCGAACGTGCAGCTCAGCCTCAACATCTCGCCGGACACCACGATGGATCCGGACTGGTGGGCCTCGATCGAATCGCTGATGCGGGCGCACCCCGGCGTCGCCGAGCGGCTGATCGTCGAAATCACCGAGACGGTCGCGATCCAGGATATCGACGATTTGCGCGGCTTCGTCACCCGGCTGAAGAATTTTGGAAGCCGGATCGCGATCGACGATTTCGGCGCCGGTTACACCTCGTTCCGGAACTTGCGCAAGCTCGGCGTCGACATCGTCAAGATCGACGGCGCCTTCGTGCAGAACGTCGCACGCTCGGCCGACGATCGCGCCTTCGTGCAGACGCTGATCGATCTGGCCCGCCGGCTGCAAATCAAGACCGTCGCCGAATGGGTTCAGGACGAGGAATCAGCGGTGATGCTGCGCGACTGGGGCTGCGATTATATCCAGGGCCGCCTGATCGGGCTTGCGTCCTCGCAACGGCCCTGGGATTCGCGGGGCGAAGCGGTGTTGCCGGCGGCGTGTTAGAGAATCTCTGCGCGTCGTAATATAAAAAGCGTCGTCCCGGCCTTGAGCCGGGACCCATACGCCGTGTCCTATCGTTTGGACAATGGTGTGAGAGATCTTATGCTACGATTGATGCCGGTGGCTATGGGTCCCTGCTTTCGCAGGGACGACAAAGATCACTCTTCCTTTTTCGGCTCTTTCGACATGCGCTCGAGGCGCTCCTGCATTTCCTTCATCTGACGGCGAAGGTCGTCGATGTTGTTATTTTCCGCGGCCGGCTCCGGTGTCTTTTCCGGCTCGGTTGTAACCGCCGTTCCGCCGCGCGGCGGCACGAACGGCTTGAACATCGAGAATGTCTGCTGAAACAATTCCATGTTGCGGCGAACGTGTTCTTCCAGCGGCGCGAACGGCGTGCCGCTGAATGTGTTGGTCAACTGCTTGCGGAATTTTTCCTGCTCGCGCGTCAGCGTGTCGATCGACTGTTCGAGATATTTCGGCACCACCATCTGCATGCTGTCGCCGTAGAATCGGATCAGCTGGCGCAGGAAGGTGGTCGGCAGCAGATTCTGGCCGGCCTTGTTTTCCTGTTCGAAGATGATCTGCGCCAGTACGGAGCGGGTAATGTCGTCGCCGGTCTTGGCGTCGTAGACGAGAAAATCCTCACCGTCCTTCACCATCGCCGCGAGGTCCTCGAGCGTCACATAGGTGCTGGTACCGGTATTATAGAGCCGTCGGTTCGCGTATTTCTTGATCGTGGTGGGTTGGTCTGTTTTCGCCATGGGCTCACACATGCACCGAGGAGGACAAGGAACCCGACGGCATCGCCGAAGGGCGTAGAGCAACGCATCGCAACAAAGTAAGCATTTTCAACGCCGTTCCGCCACCGTTTTGTGCGGACGGTTAATTCCAAGGCATGGAGGCTGTTCGGGAATGTGCCGGGAGGATCGTTTTGAATGCGCCGCGGCGTAATTTCGGCCACCGGCCGGTTGACATGCCCCAACTCCGTTAACAGGATAGGAGGAGAGACTGGCCCGCCATCCGGCCGCCCGCCGTCCAAGACCCTCAAGCCCAGGAGATGTCCATGTCAGACGATGTCGTCATCGTCAGCGCCGCCCGCACCCCGGTCGGCAGTTTCAACGGCGCGTTCGCCACCATGCCGGCCCATGATCTCGGTGCCATCGCCATCAAGGCAGCCCTTGAGCGCGCGGGCATCGAGCCAGCCCGCGTTTCCGAGGTCATCATGGGTCAGATCCTGACCGCGGCACAGGGCCAGAACCCGGCCCGTCAGGCCTCGATCGCCGCCGGCATCCCGGTCGAAAGCCCGGCCTGGGGCGTCAATCAATTGTGCGGCTCGGGCCTGCGCACGGTGGCGCTGGGCTATCAGGCGCTGCTCAACGGCGATTCCGAAATCGTCGTCGCCGGCGGCCAGGAATCCATGAGCATGGCCCCGCACGCCCAGTATCTGCGCGGCGGCGTGAAGATGGGTCCGGTCGAATTCATCGACACCATGATCAAGGACGGCTTGTGGGATGCCTTCAACGGCTACCACATGGGCAACACCGCCGAGAATGTCGCCAAGCAGTATCAGATCACGCGCGCCCACCAGGACGAGTTCGCCGTGGCCTCGCAGAACAAGGCCGAGGCGGCCCAGAAGGCCGGCAAGTTCAAGGACGAGATCGTTCCGGTCACCATCAAGTCGCGCAAGGGCGACATTATCGTGGATGCCGACGAATACCCCCGTCACGGCGCGACGCTGGAAGCGATGGCCAAGCTCAAGCCGGCATTCGAGAAGGACGGCACCGTGACGGCCGGCAGCGCCTCCGGCATCAACGACGGCGCCGCCGCGGTGGTGCTGATGACCGCCAGGCAGGCGGCCAAGGAAGGCAGGACCGTGCTGGGACGCATCGTGTCCTGGGGCCAGGCCGGCGTCGATCCGAAGATCATGGGCACCGGGCCGATCCCGGCTTCGCGCGCCGCCCTGAAGAAGGCGGGCTGGAAGATCGGCGATCTCGACCTGATCGAGGCCAACGAGGCGTTCGCGGCGCAGGCCTGCGCGGTCAACAAGGATCTCGGCTGGGATACCTCCAGGGTCAACGTCAACGGCGGCGCAATCGCCATCGGCCACCCCGTCGGGGCCTCCGGTGCCCGCGTGCTGGTGACGCTGCTGCATGAAATGCAGAAGCGCGACGCCAAGAAGGGCCTCGCCACGCTGTGCATTGGCGGCGGCATGGGCATCGCCATGTGCATTGCACGCGACTAATCCTGCGGCGTTCCGTGATGAAAAGATCATCTCGCAACTGCAACGGTAAAGCTTAAGATGAAACGCCCGGCCTCGTGCCGGGCGTTTTGTTCTTGATGTTCGTCAAACGGCCCGCTTAATTCAAAGCTAAAAATAAAAACCGTGATTCAAAAACGCCAAGGGAAGGATACGGCATGGCACGTGTTGCAGTGGTAACGGGAGGAACGCGGGGCATCGGGGCTGCAATCAGCAAGGCGCTGAAAGCCGCCGGCTACAAGGTCGCGGCGACCTACGCAGGCAATGACGCGGCGGCGGACAAATTCAAGACTGAGACCGGCATTCCCGTCTATAAATGGGATGTCAGTTCGTTCGACGCCTGCACCGCGGGCATCAAGCAGGTCGAGGCTGACCTCGGCCCGGTCGAGGTACTCGTCAACAATGCCGGCATCACCAAGGATGGCGCGTTCCACAAGATGACGCTCGATCAGTGGAACGCCGTGATCAATACCAATCTCGGTTCGCTGTTCAACGTGACGCGCCAGGTGATCGAGGGCATGCGCGCCCGAAAATTCGGCCGCATCATCAACATCTCCTCGGTCAATGGCCAGAAGGGCCAGTTCGGCCAGGTCAATTACTCGGCGGCAAAGGCCGGCGATATCGGCTTTACCAAGGCGCTGGCGCTGGAGAATGCCAAGGCGGGCGTTACGGTGAACGTGATCTGCCCCGGCTATATCAACACCGAGATGGTGCAGGCGGTGCCGAAAGAGGTGCTGGAGAAAAGCATCCTGCCGCTGATTCCGACCGGCCGCCTCGGCGAGCCGGAGGAGATCGCGCGCAGCGTGGTATTCCTCGCCGCCGACGATGCCGGTTTCATCACCGGATCGACGCTGACCGTCAATGGCGGGCAGTATCACGCGTGATCTGATCTTGTCATTCCGGGGCACGCGTTTACGCGTGAACCCGGAATGACGAGATTCCCCGATGTGCAATTGCACATCTGTGGCTCGCGCTGACGCGCGCCCGGGAATGACGGGGTTGCCTTAGCTCGCAGGCGCCCAGCCCGTCGGCGCCAATTCGAAGGCCGCAAAGTCGAATCCCGGCGCCACGGTGCATCCGACCAGCGTCCAGTCGCCGGTCGATTCGGCGGCCTGCCACGCCTGTGCCGGCACGACCGCCTGCGGCACTTCGCCGGCGGCGAGATCGGGGCCGAGCCTGACGCTGCGCCGGTCCCCGTCATGGGCAATTTGCAGGGTCAGCGCGCTGCCGGCGTAGTAGTGCCAGATCTCCACCGCATCGATGCGATGCCAGTGCGAGCGCTCGCCGCGCGCCAGCAGGAAATAGATCGCGGTCGACAACGCGCGTCCGTTGGCGTCGAGGCGCGTATCGCGAAACGTCTCGCGATAGTGCCCGCCCTCGGGATGCGGCTTCAATGCAAGCCGGACGATGATGTCGGCGGCGGAAGGCAGCCTGCCCATCAGGACTTGTTCTTGCGTTCGCGCAATTCGCCGAACACTTCCGCCGCGCTCCTGCCTTTCATCCGCACGCTGGCCGCGACCGACGGCTCGTCGGCGCGCAGGAACACATTGGCTTTCTTCTCCTCGCCAAGCAGCGTCGGAATTGTAGGTCTGTTGTCGGCGCGCAAACGTTTCACCTCTTCGGCGCGCGCTTTCAGCGCGGCATTGTCCGGTTCGATCGTGAGCGCGAATTTGACGTTGGCGGCGGTGTATTCATGCCCGCAATAGAGTTTGAAATCGTCGGGCAGGGCGCGCAGCTTCAACAGCGACTCCCACATCATCGGATAGTTGCCCTCGAACACCCGTCCGCACCCGATCGAGAACAGCGTGTCGGCGGCGAACACTGCCTTGTCGTTGTCGAATACATAGCTGATGTGGTCGAGGGTATGGCCCGGGGTTTCCAGCACCCGCGCCAGCAGGCCTCCGACCTTCACGACGTCGCCCTGGCTGACGCGCAGATCGACATTGGCGATGGCAGCGGATTTGTCATGGGGCGCGACCACGCGACACCCGTATTTCCGCTTCAGTTCGGCGACGCCGCCGACATGGTCGCCATGATGATGGGTGACCAGAATATCCGTCAGCGTCCAGCCCTCGCGCTCCAGCGCCTTGATAATCGGGGCGGCTTCCGGCGCATCGACCGCGGCGGTCGCCTTGGTCGCGGGGTCGTGGATCAGGTAACCGAAATTGTCGGTGAGGCAGGGGAACAGGCGGATTTCGGCAGCCATGATATCTCCGTGAGGGTGAGGCCAGAACGCTGGCACAGCCATATCCGGGCATGAGATATGGCGTTAACGGCCAATGGGCAATGCGATATTCGGCACGCCCATGAGCCCGGCGACGTGTTAGATTATTGCCATGACCATCGATGTCATCGATCTCCGCGATTTCTATTCGCAGCGCCTCGGCATCGTGGCGCGGCGGCTGATCAATCGCGGCATTCATGCGCGCTGGCCGAACGCCGGGGGGCAACGGGTGCTCGGCCTCGGCTATCCGACGCCCTATCTCGGCCTGTTCCGCGAGGACTCCGAGCGCTGCATCGCCTTCATGCCGGCGGCGCAGGGGGTGCTGAAATGGCCGACCGCGCGGCCGACCCTGGCAACACTGGTCGATGAATTTTCACTGCCGCTGCCGGATGCCGCGGTCGATCGTATTTTGCTGGTTCATGCGCTGGAAATGTCCGACGATCCGGAAGGGCTGTTGCGCGAGGTGTGGCGGGTGCTGGCGCCGTCCGGCCGGGTGATGGCGATTATTCCGAACCGGCGCGGGGTGTGGACGCGCACCGACAACACGCCGTTCGGTCACGGCCGGCCGTATTCGCGCTCGCAGATCACGCAATTGCTGCGGCAGACCTGGTTCACGCCGACGGCGTGGGGCGAAGCGCTGTTCATGCCGCCGGTCGGCGGCGGCTGGTTCCTGCGCTCCGCCATGGCGTGGGAGCGCGTCGGCGCCGCGCTGTCGCTGCCGTTCGCCGGCGTTCATATCGTGGAAGCCACCAAGCAGGTCTACCGCGCGATCCCGGCGCACCGCGAACGCACGCGGCTGATTCCGGCGCTGGAGCCGGCGCTGGTGCCGTCGTCGCTGCAGCGGGATGACGTGCCGCTGCGGCGGTAAAAAATCGACACACTATTTGTGGCGCCCGAATTGTCTTACCCTCCCCTGGAGGGCCCTGGAGGGGGAGGGTCGGCTCGCATCGTAAGATGCGAGACGGGGTGGGGTGACGGTCCCTCAACTCGGGCACCGTTCGCGGGGAGAGACTGTCACCCCACCCCGCCGCTCGTTTCATTCGCGTCGACCCAGAGAGCGAGCTTCGCTCGTCTCGGCCCCTCCAGGGGAGGGTGAAGAGAAGCGCTTACGGCGAAGCTACGCCGTCTTACTCATTCCCCGGATTGAAATCGTCGCCGGGTGTCGCCGGCGCGGCCGCGCCTTCGGGGCGCGGGCCGTGGGGCCGGCGCCGACGGCGCGGGAAGCGCTCGCCGCCGCCTTCGAAGCCGCCGGGGCCGCCATTGATCTGCGGTTGCGGTCCGGTGATGAAGGAGGGCAGGCGATCGACGCTGACATTGTCCGGAATCACCGGCTGCGGTTGCGGCTGCGGCGGTTGAAACTGAGGCTGCGGACGGTGCTCGCGATGTTCCCGCGGCGGATGCTGCTCGCGCGGCTGGTAGGGTTGCCCCTCGCGCTGGTGATCGCGCGGATTGTTGTCGCGGGGCACGAACGGCTGCGGCTGCACCGGAACGAAGCCGGGCTCCTGGCCGAAATTCGAAAAGCTCTCGCTCTCGTCGTCGCTGTCCTCCGAGGGCATTTCGTTCTCGGTGCGCGGCTGCGGCTGGTTCTGGCGGAACTGCTCCTGGGCGGCGGCGATCAGGCGGAAATAATGCTCGGCGTGCTGATAGTAATTCTCGGCGGCGACCGGATCGCCGGAAGAGCGCGCATCGCGCGCCAACTGTACGTATTTTTCCGCGACGTGAGACGCGGTGCCGCGAATCTTGATATCGGGACCGTTGGATTCGAACACCCGCGTCATCGGGTTCTGACCGCGCCGGTTATTATTGTTGTTGTTATTATTGTTGTTGTTCCGGTTACGCATCCGCTTGTTGTTGTTCTGACCGTTTCTCATGTCTCGCCTTTATTCCAGCCCTGAAGTTACCAGTCTTGAGTGATGAGTAGCCTTGAGTGATTAGCAGCCTTATCGACTAGCCTTGGCAATTGGCCTTGGCAATTATCATAGTCCGCCTTGCCCGATCCGGCACGCGTCACGCGCACCGAATCGCGGTGCCGTTCAATTCCACACAGATTTTGCCGTACGTCGCGGTCAACAAAGACGCGCTCCCCAACAGTCCAGCGGACGGCGCTGGCTGCCTCAAATCATCCCGCCTGCCAAAACAAGCACAGGTTTCTCGCGTGAGTTTTCAGGCGCAATATCAGGCTTTCGTTCGCTTTGCGGTCGGAAGCAGCGCAGCTCTCTCAGCCATCGCGCTCAAGTCGACCTGCGTTTTGGAACCTTTCACTCGGGGCGGGCTCTCGCTTTGAGAACTCTGGCCTTCACCCATAATATCCCTAAGGGGTATCTAAGGGGCCAGCAACCCTGGACCGATGTTGTGGCCGGAACGTAGTCGCTCCCGGGGAATATTCCAAGTGGTTTTTTTTGCATTCCAATCAGGCTTTATGGGGGCAGTTTCCGGCCCGCAACCGCCCGGCGAACCCCGGCCAGATCGGCTTTCACAGGCCAATCGAGCGTCAGCCCTGCCGCCGTCATCAAACCCTGGATCTGGCCGCTTTGGCCCTGGCCTGCTTCCACAACCAGAGCGCCGCCGGGCGCCAACAGCGCCGCGGCCTGGGGAATGATGGCGCGATAGGCGTCAAGTCCGTCCGGGCCGCCGTCGAGCGCCAGCAGCGGATCGTGATCGCGAACCTCGGTGGCGAGCTCGGCGATGTCGGCGGAGCGGATATAGGGCGGGTTCGATACGATCAGATCTAATGGACCCGACAGCGCCGCCGCATAATTACAGGCGATGAACGCGGCGCGACCGGCCAGTCCCAGACGGTCGGCATTGCTGCTCGCGGTCCGCAGCGCGGCCACGCTGATGTCGGTACCGAACCCGCACGCGTCCGGCAATTCGGACAACAGCGCCAATAGAATTGCGCCCGAGCCGGTGCCGAGATCCGCGATGCGCAGCTGGTGATGGAGAGGGAGTCCGGCGCGTACCATTTCCAGCGTCAGTTCGACCACGGTTTCGGTGTCGGGCCGCGGCACCAGCGTCGCGGCCGAAAGTTTTAGCGGCAGGCCCCAGAATTCCTTGGCTCCGAGAATGCGCGCGACCGGCTCGCCGCCAAGACGGCGCTGCGCAAATTCCTCGATACGTTTCGATTCATCCGCCGTGAGAAGCCGGCTCGCCGCCGCGATCACGCCGGTGAGATCGAGACCGAGCGCCGCGCCGATCAGAATCCGGGCGTCAAGTTCGGCGGAGTCGATGGTGCCGGATTTGAATCGTGCCGTGAGCGTGCGCCGCACGGTCTCTATGGCTTTGCCGGCGAAGGTTCCGGTCACTTGCCGTCCTCGCGCAAAACCATCCACGCGTCGTCCCGGCGAACGCCGGGACCCATACGCCGTGTACTATCGGTAAGAATGCTGGCGTTAGAGACCTTCTGAAACAACATGGGCCGCGGAGTATGGGTCCCGGCGTTCGCCGGGACGACACCGGGATGGTTGTGGCGTCCCGATAACATCAGAGACGCCGGGCAAGCGTCACTCACGCCGCGGCGCCCTGGGCGGCGAGCTGCGCCGCCTGATGCTCCGTGGTCAAGGCATCGACCAGTTCGCCGAGCGCTTCGCCCGCGATCACCTGCGGAAGTTTATAGAGCGTCAAGTTGATGCGGTGATCGGTGACGCGGCCTTGCGGAAAATTATAGGTGCGGATGCGCTCGGAGCGATCGCCGGACCCGACCTTCTCACGGCGGTCCGCCGCGCGGGTAGCATTGATGCGCTGCTGCTCGGCGTCGTAGATGCGGGAGCGCAGGATGTTCATCGCCGAGGCGCGGTTCTTGTGCTGCGAGCGGCTGTCCTGCATCATCACCACGATGCCGGTCGGAATATGGGTGATGCGGATCGCGGATTTGGTCTTGTTGACATGCTGGCCGCCGGCGCCCTGCGAGCGCATGGTCTCGATCCGCAGATCGTCGCTCTTCATATCGACGTCGACCTCCTCGACCTCGGGCAGCACGGCCACCGTCGCCGCCGAGGTATGAATGCGCCCCTGGGTCTCGGTGTCGGGCACGCGCTGCACCCGGTGCACGCCGGATTCGAATTTCAGCCTGGCGAACGCGCCGCGGCCCTGCACCTCGGCGATGATTTCCTTGAAGCCGCCCATGGTGCCTTCGCTGGCCGAGATCACCTCGACCTTCCAGCCCTGCAGGGCCGCGAAGCGCTCATACATCCGGAACAGGTCGCCGGCGAACAAGGCGGCCTCGTCGCCGCCGGTGCCGGCGCGGATTTCAAGCACGACGTTGCGGTCGTCCATGGCGTCCTTGGGCAGCAGCGCCACGCGGATCTGCTGCGCCAGATCGACGCTGCGCGCCGCAAGCGTCTCGTGCTCGGCTTCCGCCACGCCGCGCATGTCGGCCTCGGTTGAGGGGTCTGATATCAGCGCCTCGATATCCGCGATCTCCTTGTTGGTGGCGCGGTAGGCCTTGACCGCGTCGATCAGCGGATTGAGTTCGGCGAGTTCGCGCGTGATCCGCACATAGCTCTCGGAATTCACCTGGCCCAGCAGCTGCGCCTCGAGCGAAGCGTGGTGCGCCAGCAGAATATCAAGTTTGGCTTCAGGGAGCATCGACATGGTCAGGTCTCGAATTGCGACAAGGGCGTTGTGCGGGCAGGGCCTCGCTACAACGACAGCCCTTCGGCCTCGGCAAATTCTGTCAGCTTCTGCCGGATCGACACGCTGCCGGACGGCGCATCGAGCAGCGGCGTCATGACGGCCTCGGCCTTTTTAGCATCGAGGTCGAGAATCATCGCCTTGACCGGACCGTGCCCGGTGGCCGACATCGACAGCGAACGGTAGCCCAATGCGATCAGCGCCAGCGCGCCAAGCGGCTTCGACGCCATCTCGCCGCACAGCGACGCGGATTTCTTTGCGGCGTCGGCCTTCCGCACGATATCGCGCAGCGCCCGCAGGATCGGCGCGGACATGGTGTCGAACCGCTCCGACACCTTGGCGTTGCCGCGATCGACCGCGAACAGGAACTGAAACAGGTCATTGGACCCGACCGAGACGAAATCGACCTTCTTCAGCAGTTCGTCGAGCTGATAGAGCAGCGCCGGCACTTCCACCATGGTGCCGACGTCGATCCGTTCCGGCAGCGCGTGGCCATGCTGGCGCAGATAGGTCAGCTCGCGTTCGACGATCGCCTTGGCGGAATCGAATTCGGCGACTTCAGTGATCATCGGGAACATGACGCGTAGCGCGCGGCCGCCGCCGGCACGGAGCAGCGCGCGGATCTGGCCGCGCAGCAGGCCGGGCCGGTCGAGCCCGAGCCGGATCGCGCGCCAGCCGAGCGCGGGATTTTCCTCGATCACGGCTTCCATATAGGGCAGCGCCTTGTCGCCGCCGATGTCCAGCGTGCGGAAGGTCACAGGCTTGGGACCTGCGGCGTCCAGCACCGCGCGATACAGCGCGAGCTGGTCGCTGGTGCGCGGCAGGCTCTGGCCGACCATGAATTGCAGCTCGGTGCGGAACAGGCCGATGCCGGCACTGCCGGTGTCGTCGATATGCGGCAGGTCGATGATCAGCCCGGCGTTGATCATCAGTTCGATCGGCTGGCCGTCCTTGGTCACGCAGGGCTTGTCGCGCAGCGCCGAATACTGCGCCTGCCGCCTCGCGCGGAATCGCACCCGCTCCGCATAGGCCGATTCGATTTCCGCCGAGGGGCGGACATAGATCGAGCCCGAGGTGCCGTCGACGATGATAGCGTCGCCGGGATCGGCAATGCCCGGCGCGTTGGCGATCTCGCCGACCGCGGGAATGCCGAGCGCGCGCGCCACGATCGAGACGTGGGAATTGGCGGTGCCTTCCTCCAGCACCAGTCCGCGCAGGCGCTTGCGGTCGTAGTCGAGCAGGGCCGCGGGCCCCATCGCGCGCGCGATCAGGATGGCATTGTCGGGCAGCTGTTCCCGGGACGGCGCGTGATCCTGCCCCACCAATTGCCGCATCAGCCGATGGCCCAGATCTTCGAGGTCATGCAGGCGGTCGCGCAAATACGGATCGGTGGAACGCAGCATGCGGGCGCGGGTGTCGGACTGCACGCGCTCGACGGCGGCCTCCGCGGTGAGGCCGGTCGCGACCGCCTCGTGCAGCCGGTGCGACCAGCCGTGATCGTTGGCGAACATGCGATAGGCTTCGAGCACGTCGCGGTGCTCGCCGCCTTCGGCGACGTCGCCGCGTTCCAGCATGCGGTCGAGGTCGGCGCGCAATTTCGTCAGCGCGGCATCGAGCCGCTTGATTTCCTTCGGCAGGTCTTCGGCGATGTAGTTGGTGATGACGACGCGCGGCTCGTGCAGCACCACGTGGCCGAGCGCGATGCCGTCGGACAGGATCGCCCCGGTCTTGTGCAGCGAGTGGCGCGCGGCCGGCTCGGCGCCGGGCTGCGCCAGCGCCGACAATTCGCCCGAGGCGATCATCTCCGCCAGCACCATCGCGGTGGTCTGCAGCGCCTCGACCTCTTCCTCGACATAGGTGCGCTTGGCGCGGTTCTGCACCACCAGCACGCCGAGCGTATTGCCGGCGCGCAGGATCGGCACGCCGAGGAACGAATGGTAGATTTCCTCGCCGGTCTCCGGACGGAACGAGAACGCCGGATGGCTTTGCGCGTCGCTGAGGTTGAGCGGCGTCGCCTCGCTCGCCACCAGGCCGACCAGGCCCTCATGCGCGCTCAGCACGGTTCTGTGCACGGCGTCGCGGTTAAGGCCTTCGGTGGCGTAGAGTTCGAGCGTGTTGTCGATGCGCAGCACATAGGTCGAGCAGACCTCGGCCACCATGTTGGCCGCGATCAGCACCACGATCTTGTCCAATCGTTCCTGGGCCGAGACCTGCTCCGCCATGGTTTCGCGGAGCCGTCTCAGCAAGACGCGGGGGCCTCCCGACGCGCTCCGCATGTGCTAAAATCCTCCTCTAGAAAGCCAGCCCGCCGGGTGGCCGATAGCTGGCATCAAGCTCAAGAAAAACAACAATTTTATTCATTCGGCGCCGTCGCAAGCCGGATAACGGCCGAATCAGGAGTGCGAAAACTGTGGCACAGTTTGCGGCAGCCCACCCATCAGGCCGTATAGCGAATTGAGGCTTGTTTTGCCAAGCAAAACGCCTGCCAGAGGGCGATAACCCCCGTGGCGGCCAATGCTGCGTCCGCTAAGGGAAAATTCTTCTAAAGTTTAATTGAATGGGTGTGAGTTCTGTCGCGAAGCGAGCGACAGTGTGCTCCCCTCCTCCCGCGAGCGAAACGAGTGGCGGGGAGGGGTTGGGGGTGGGGGGTCTGTCAGCAGGAAACGCTGCTTCACTAACTGCCGCGCCACCCCCCACCCCCGACCCCTCCCCACCGCTTCGCGGAGGGAGGGGAGTAGAAAGAGTTGTCGCGGCGGCTGTGCTCGAACTCGTCTTCGATGATGCGTGATCGAATTTCGCTCTCACGCCTGATCGAGCCCGTAGAGCGTGTGCAGCGTGCGCACCGCCAGTTCGGTGTAGGCGGCGTCGATCAGTACCGAAAATTTGATTTCGGAGGTGGTGATGGCGCGGATGTTGATATTGCGGGCGGCCAGCGCCGCGAATGCCTTGGCGGCGACGCCGGCATGGCTGCGCATGCCGCTGCCGATCACGGAGACTTTGGCGACATCGGTGGCGCTGTCTATTCGCGCGTAGCCGATCTTGCCCTTGGCCGCGGTAATGGTATCGCGGGCGCGGCGATAGTCCGAGGCGGGAACGGTGAAGGTGAGGTCGGTGGTGGCGCCGTCCTCCGAGACGTTCTGCACGATCATGTCGACATTGATGTTGGCTTCGGCGAGCGGGCCGAAGATCGAGGCGGCCACCCCCGGCTTGTCCTCGATCTGGCGCACCGAGATCTGCGCTTCGTCCTTGGAAAAGGCGATGCCGGTGACAACGTGGTTTTCCATGATTTCCTCCTCGCTGCAGATCAGCGTGCCCGGCGGCGTGGCGTGCGGGTCGATATCCTCGGGCTTGTCGAAACTGGAACGCACGAACACCGGCATGTTGTGCACCATGCCGAGTTCCACCGAACGGACCTGCAGTACCTTGGCGCCCTGCGAGGCCAGTTCCAGCATGTCCTCGAACGCGATTTTATCGAGCCTTCGTGCCTTCGGAACCACGCGGGGATCGGTGGTATAGACGCCGTCGACGTCGGTATAGATATCGCACCGGTCGGCATGGATGGCCGCGGCAATCGCGACCGCCGAGGTGTCGGAACCGCCGCGCCCGAGCGTGGTGATTCGTCCGGTTGGCGGATGGATGCCCTGGAAGCCGGCGATCACGGCGACTTCCTGGCGGTCCCTGAAACGGTTGATCAGCTCGGTGCCGTCGATTTCGAGGATCCGCGCCGAAGCATGGGCGTCGCTGGTCCGAATCGGGATCTGCCAGCCCTGCCAGGAGCGCGCCTGTATGCCGATCGCCTGCAGCGCGATCGCGAGCAGTCCGGCGGTGACCTGTTCGCCGGACGCCACCACGGCGTCGTATTCGCGCGCGTCGTGCAGGGCCGAGGCCTCGCTGCACCATTCCACCAGTTCGTTGGTCTTGCCGGCCATCGCCGACACCACCACGGCGACGTCATGGCCGGCGTCGACCTCACGCTTCACATGCCGCGCGACGTTGCGGATGCGGTCGATATTGGCGACCGATGTGCCGCCGAATTTCATCACGAGACGGCCCATGTCGACGGGTGCATTCCCTGAGAGGATAAGTAAGGTGGCCTGCACGGAAATCGGGCGCGCGGGCCGAAAGGCGCGTATACATAGCGGCGCGGTTGCGGGCAAGCAACCGGTTCCGGCGGTCCCCGGAATGGGGCGGATAGCGTGCCGTCAGGGGTAATTGAGGTTGAACGTATGGGGCGTTATATTGACGATATCCTGCAGCCCGGCGAGAAGGTGCTGTATTCGACCAACGCGCACTGGATATTTTATTTGCCGGCCATCGCGGCCTGGATCGTGGCGGCGATCCTGCTGGTTCTGTCGCGCGCGACCAGCACCGAGGGCATTGTGCTGTTGTGCCTGTCGGCCTCGGCCGTGGTGGCACTTGCCGCGCTGTACTGGACCGTCAAGGCCTGGTTCCATCGCTGGACCACCGAAACCGATGTCACCAACATGCGCGTCGTTCACAAGACCGGGTTCATCAAGCGCCGCACCTTCGAGATGAGTCTCGACAAGGTCGAGAGCGTCGACGTCAACCAGAGCATTCTCGGCCGCATCCTCAATTACGGCAGCGTGACGGTGCGCGGCGTCGGCGAGGGCGCCGAGACCATCAACACCATCGCTTCGCCACTCGACTTCCGTAGCCACATCACCGCGCGATAGGAGCGCCGCGCAAGCCATGGCCATGCAACCAAATTCGTCAGCCAGTTTTTCCGGCGCAAATCCATCCGGCGCGGCGGCCTCGACGGTCGATCCGGCGGAAGTGGCAAAATTCTCAAAACTGTCGGACCAATGGTGGGACCCCAACGGCAAGATGGCGCCGCTGCACAAGATCAACCCGCTGCGGCTGACCTATATCCGCGACGCCGCCTGCCGCAAGTTCGAGCGCAACGTCAAAAGCCTGAATTGCCTTGCCGGCCTGCGCATCCTCGATATCGGCTGCGGCGCCGGCCTGTTGTGCGAACCGTTCACCCGTCTCGGCGCCCAGGTGATCGGCATCGATCCCTCCGCCACCAACATCGCCGCCGCCCGGCTGCACGCCGACAAGGGGCATCTGTCGATCGATTACCGCTGCACCACGGTCGAACAGATGGACGTGCGCGAGCGCTTCGACATCGTGCTCGCCATGGAAGTGGTCGAGCATGTCAGCGACGTCGGCATGTTCCTCAATCGCTGCGCCGCGATGCTCAAGCCCGGCGGGATGATGGTGGTCTCGACCTTGAACCGCAACTGGAAGAGTTTTGCGCTGGCCATCGTCGGCGCCGAATACGTCCTGCGCTGGCTGCCGCGCGGCACCCATCAATGGGACAAGTTCGTCACCCCGGAAGAACTGACCCGGCATCTGGCGAACAACAAGCTCGCCATCTCCGATCAGGCCGGCGTGGTCTACTCACCGTTCGCCGACCGCTGGAGCCTCTCCTCCGACATGGACGTCAACTACATGGTGGTGGCGGAGGGGGGTTAAGGGGATAAGAAAATTTGTCGTCGTCCCTGCGAAAGCAGGGAGGACCCATAACCACCGGCGCTCATTTTCGCAAAAGGTCTCTCAAACCTCGTCCCACCGATCGGTCACGGCGTATGGGTCCCTGCTTTCGCAGGGACGACGAGGGATTTGAGATCGCGCAATCCTGTCATGACGCCGCTCCGGTTGACCGCACGCGCCGCGCCCGGCACGGTACCCAAATCTCGCGCCCGCCAACCGATTCCCCCCATGTTCTCCATCACCACGCTCTGGATTCCCTTCACCATCACGGCCGCGCTGGGACAGGTCGCGCGCAATGCGATGCAGCGGCAGTTGACGGGGCCGCTTGGCACCTGGGGCGCCACCAATATCCGCTTTCTGTTCGGCTTTCCGTTCTCGCTGGTGTTCTTCGCCGTGGTGATGGTCGCGACCGGAGATCATCTGCCGTGGCCGACGGCGGCGTTCTGGCCGTGGCTGTTGCTCGGCGCGCTCAGCCAGATCATCGCCACCGGGCTGATGCTGCTTGCCATGAACGATCGTTCGTTCGTGGTGACCACGGCGTACCTGAAGACCGAGGCGATCCAGACCGCGATCTTCGGCTTTGTCTTTCTCGGCGATCATCTGACCATGCTGAAGGTGATTGCGATCCTGATCGCGACCGTCGGCGTGATCGTCACCGCGCTGCGGCCGGGCGGGGAAAAGAATTTCGCCGACCTGAAGCCGACCATCATCGGCCTGGTCGCCGCCGCCGCGTTCGCGCTGTCGGCGATCGGCTTTCGCGGCGCCATCATCACCGTATCCGGCGTGTCGTTCGTGACGGCCGCGTCCTACACGCTGGTGTTCGGCCTGTTCTTGCAGACGCTGGTGCTGACCCTCTACCTGCTGGCGCGCGCGCCCAAGGTGCTCACGGCGATGCTGGGCATGTGGAAACCATCGCTATTCGCGGGCTTCATGGGCGCATTCGCCTCGCAGTTCTGGTTCCTGGCGTTTGCGCTGACGGCGGCCGCCAATGTGCGCACCCTGGCGCTGGTCGAGGTCCTGTTCGCGCAAGCCGTGGCGTATTATTCGTTCAAGCAGCCGCTGTCGGCGCGCGAACTGTCCGGCATCGCCCTGATCGTGGTCGGCGTCGCGCTATTGGTCGCGGTGTAACGGTCCTCATCCTGAGGAGCGGCCTCTTGGTCGCGTCTCGAAGGATGAGATGAGGGGCTCTCATGGTTCGAGACGCGCGAAGCCGCGCTTCTCACCATGAGGAACAGAGAGGTTCGCTGGTCGGAATCTAGTTCCGGTCGTCCGGCAGCACCGGCAGCGGCGAGACTTCGACGCCTTCCTCGATCAAAGAGCGCGCTTCCTCCGGCGAGGCCTCGCCGTAGATCGGGCGGTGCTCGATGTCGCCGTAATGCATCTTGCGGGCTTCGTTGGGAAAGCGCTCGCCGACATTGTCGGCGTTCTTGACGATGTGATCGCGCAGCTCCTTGATCTTGGCGCGCAGCTCGCGCTCCTGCGCCATCATCAGGGGAGTGGATGCGGGTGCGGTGACTTCCGTGCTTGCGGCCGGCGCCGGCGCCGCGCTGTCGCGCCCCTTCTTGCTCACGATCTGCGGGGCCATGATGGCCCGCTCGACTTTGGTCGAGCCGCAGGCCGGGCAGCTCACCAGCTTGCGCTTTTCCTGCGATTTCATAGGCGGACGAGCTTTGAAACCAGCTTTCGAACGAATGGCCGCGTTCGCAGCGCAGGTTGTAATGGATCATGCCGATCCCCGCACCAGGTGCAGATGTTCGGGGCCGGCCTTGGGATCGGCGACGCTGAAACGCCTTCCATGCTGCAGCGACGGCACGGCTTTCCGCGCGGTCACGACCTTGGAGGGATCGATCCTCGCCATGAAAACGCCGGGCTCGACGCCGCCCTCGGCCAGCACCTCGCCCCAGGGCGCGACGATCAGCGAATGGCCGTAGGTCTCGCGCTTGTTCTCGTGCAGCCCGGCCTGCGCCGCGGCGAACACGAAGCAGCCGTTCTCGATGGCGCGGGCCCGCAGCAGCGTATGCCAGTGCGCTTCGCCCGTTTTACGGGTGAAGGCGGAGGGCACGGTGAGGAACGCGGCGCCGCTTTCGGCCAGCGCGCGGTACAGCGCCGGAAACCGCACGTCGTAGCAGATCGTCAGCCCGATCCGGCCCCACGGCAGGTCCGAGATCACGGCGGTTTCGCCCGGCTGATAATTGGCGGATTCGCGATAGCTCTCGCCGCCGGGCAGGTCGATATCGAACATGTGGATCTTGTCGTAGCTCGCGATCAGGGTGCCGTCAGGTCCGATCAGGAACGACCGGTTGACGGCCCGCTCCGGCGTCGCGCGCAGCGCCAGCGAGCCGACATGGAGATGGATTTTCAGTTCCGCCGCCAGCGCGCGATAGGCTTTCAGCGAGAGGTCGTCTTCCTCGGCGGCGAGATGTTCGAACAGCGCCTTGCGGTTCACCTGCATCATGTTGCTGACCTCGGGGGTCTGCACATAATCGGCGCCCTCGGCGGCGGCGTGCCGAATCAGCCTGGTTCCCTGCTCGAGGCTGGCCTCGGGTAATAGCCCGGTGCGCATCTGCACCATCGCGGCGGTAAAGCTGAGGTCAGCGCTCATGAAGTGGCCTTTTCACCCGTCAGCATCGAATCGAGCTTGCCCTCGCGGTCCAGCGCGTAAAGCTCGTCGCAACCGCCGACATGGTTCTCGCCGATGAAAATCTGCGGAAAGGTCGAGCCGGCGCCGGCGCGGTCCCACATTTTCTGGCGAAGCGTCGGGTCGGCGGCGAGATCGTGTTCGGTGAACGCGGCTTTTTTGCGCGTCAGCAGCGACTTGGCGGCGCTGCAATAGCCGCAGCCCGGACGGGTGTAGATTTCGATGGCAGCGGTGATGGCGGCGGTCATGTCGCGCTCGACTTTGGGGAAGAATACCCAGTTATATGGGAGCTTTGTGGGTGTCCACAACCCGGGCGAATACCAGCACGTCGACGGAAGCGGCCTTGGCGCGGAGCAGTGCCCGTGCGCAGGCGTCGACCGTGGCGCCGGAGGTCAGGACATCGTCGATCAGGACCACGCGGCGGCCCTGGATATCGGACTGCCGGTGGCCGGCGACCTTGAACGCGCCCTGCACGTTGCTGGCGCGCTGCGGCCGGGACAGGCCGATCTGCTGCTGGGTCGGCCGCACCCGCCGAAGCGCTTCCGACGCCACCTTGACGCCGCTCTGCCGTTCGATGACGCGGGCGAGTGCGCCCGACTGGTTGTACCTCCGGCTCCAGCCGCGCCGCCAGTGCAGCGGCACCGGCACCAGCGCGTCGGCCCCCTCCAGCAGTTCGCGCCCGGCCCGCGCCATCCAGCGGCCCATCGCGGGTGCCAAATCAGTGCGGTCCTGATATTTCAGCGCATGCACCAGCGTGCGCGCGACGTCGTCATAACGCACCGCGGCGCGGGCGCGCGCATAGGCCGGCGGGTTGGCGATGGCTTCCATCGACAGCAGCTCGGGGCCGGGATCGTAGACAAAGGGAATGCCGAGCCGCGGACAAAAAGGCGGCGCGATGAACGACAATTTGGCCCAGCATGTCGCGCAGACGCCCTCGCCGTGGACCGGCTCGCGGCAGGCGACGCACAGCGTCGGCAGCGCAATGTCGAGCGCGAGCCGCGCGGCATGAACCCAGGCGCCGCGGCACGCGCCCAGCGCGCCGCGCAGGTGGCCGGAGATGGAACGGGACGGTGATGCCTCGGCGTCCATGGGGGGAGGCTAGCGTTGCATCGCGCAGGGCTCAAGCCGCCGCCACCTAATTTTGTCGTCGCAATGCCGCCCGTAGACGCTCAAGTCGAGCAGCCGATAGCTGTTATCGATCGCCTTGGCCCTGAGCCGACGCCCTGGCAAAGCAACTTGCAGCTGATATCGTCTCGCCTGAATTCGCTCCAGGGTGTTTCCGTTCATGCGCTTCATCCTCGGTTTCCTGTCCGGCGTTCTTGGCCTGCTCGCCGGCTGGTTCGGGCTCGCCGCCCTCGTGATTGGCCTCGCGGGGCCGGACCGCGATGGCGGCCTCGCCATGGGAGCATTCTTCAACATCGGGCCGATCGGCGGCCTTGTCGGCTTCGCCGCCGGCGTGCTGCTGTTCATCAAGATAGGCCTGGTCTCTCAAGGTCCATCGTCGCCCGAGGCGGAGCGGTCCGACGCCGCACCTGCTCCTGCGCAAACGCGCGTGTCGCCCGCCTTTGCCGTCGCGGTTCTGGTGCTCGCGGGGAGCCTCGCCTGGTGGGCCTGGTACGAACTGATCCGTTCGCCTTACCTCACGCGCGGCTTCATGACCCTCCAACTGCAATTCAGACTTCCGCCCGGAATGGCTTTGCCGCCGGACGCAACCGATGTGCACATCGCCGTGGAGGAGGGGCAGCAACATGCCATCGTCATGCTCGGCGCACGATGGCACGGTACGGACGGCGATCGCCGGGTGATCCTCGCCAGTGCGACGCTCGGCAGGAAGACGAGCCGAAGGGTCGTAAACCTGGAAATCCCCGATGTCCCGGAGCAGACCTGGCAGCTGGATCTGCCTGGCGATCCCGATCCCACCCCCGGCTATTCGCCCTGGCGATTTCCAAACAGCACCTCCGCCCCGAAGATCGAGATGAACTTCCGCCTAAGCGCTGACCGTTGACCTTGTCGTAAACTCAATTCGACTTGGAGCGAGCATACATTTTAGCAGGATGCGGTCCATCGCTAAATATTTTCGATGACCGCTTTCTCACCTCCGCGTGACGCGCTTGCGAGAGCCCGGCTGGTAGGCGAGCCGGCTGTGGCCCGCGCAATAGGGCAGGCCTTCGATCGGCATATTGCCGCAAAAACAGAAATCCGCGGCGCCGGGGGTGCCGATCGGCCAGCGGCATCTCTCCGTGGTCAACTCGAGCAGCGAGCAGCAATGTCCGTTGTGGATCGGCGCGTCGTCGGCCTCGGGCTGCGCCTCGCCGTATAACGCCTCGAGCATCTGATGTTGGAGCCTCGGCACCGATTTCCGGCGGGGTCCCCGGGCGGCATCCTTTCGCGTCGACGGTGGTGCATCGCCGCTTTTTTCGCTCACCAGACTGAGCCGGGAGAGCTTGCCGATGACGGCGTTGCGGCTCACCCCGATCTCGCCGGCAATTTCGCGGCAGGACAGCCCGGCTTCAAAGCGGCTTTTCAGGAGTTCGATGCGTTCGGCCGTCCAGGTGCGTTCGATGGCGGGCATGTTGATGGTCTCCTAGGCTACGAGTCCTCACGCCGGATCCTTGTGGCCTCGCTGTCTCCGAACCGCCGCGCCCCGCAGGTTCCCCTTATGGCGTCTTGCCGTTGTCGCGGATCGCAAGCAGCCCGTCCTTGATGGCGAGCCGGATGCCTTCCTCGATCAGGGTCCTTGCGACGCCGGGAACGCTGGTGCCGTGGGTGCCCTGTCTCACCAGCTTTTCGAGATAGGTGATGGTGGAGAGCGCCAACGTTATCGGAACCCGGTCAGTTTCGGCTTTTTCAGTGGCCATGCCAAAAAGCTAGCTCTTAACGGGTGTACTGAAAAGTACCTTTTTAGAGTCTATTTGGATTCATTTGGAATCGAAGTTAAAGGGGGTACCGGCGTAACGGCGCGGCCGCCGCATGCGGCGCCGGGGAACACCGGATTGCCAGAAACGGGGGGATCGGCGTACCACGCCGCATGGCCCCGAACCCGACCACCGCGCCTGTCCTGTTCGACCGCGCGTTGCTGCGGGCGCGGCAGTTGCGGGCGTTGCGATTTGGTCCTGCGACGTTTCTGCTCGATCGCGTCGCCGACGACATGGCGGAACGGCTGCACGCGGTGTTGAGAGAATTCAAACATGCGGCCGATGTGGGCACGCCGGGCGATCAAGTCTGCGACGGGCTGGCCGGCCGCGCGGATCAAATGACGCACGTCGATTTGCCGGACGTGGAATCCGAGCCGCTGCCGCTGCAGCCGCAATCGCTCGACCTCGCGGTTTCCGCGCTCGCGCTTCAATTCGTCAACGACCTGCCCGGCGTGCTCGCACAAATCCGCCGCGCGCTGAAACCCGACGGACTATTGCTGGCGGCGATGCTCGGCGGCGATACGCTGACCGAGCTGCGACAAAGCTTCGCGGCGGCGGAGGCCGAATGCGAAGGCGGGGTCTCGCCGCGCGTGGCGCCGTTCGCCGATCTGCGCGACGTCGGCGCGCTCTTGCAGCGCGCGGGCTTTGCGTTGCCGGTCACCGACGTCGATCGCATCGTGGTGCGCTACGACAGCGCGTTCGCGTTGATGGCCGATCTCCGGCGCATGGGCGCGACCAATATCCTGGTCGAGCGGCGGCGGACGCCGACCCGCCGCGACACGTTGCTGCGAATGGCGCAGTTCTACGGCGAACGCTTCGCCGATTCCGACGGCCGCATCCGCGCTACCTTCGACGTGCTCTGGCTGTCGGGCTGGGCGCCGCATGAAAGCCAGCAGCAGCCGCTCAAGCCGGGCTCGGCGAAAGCGGGTTTGGCGGAAGCGGTGAAGGGGCTGAAGCGATAGAGCGGGATGAGATTAGATTGAGCTGCGACGCAGCGGAAACTTTACCTCTCCCCTGCGGGGAGAGGTCGATTTGCGCAGCAAATCGGGTGAGGGGGCGCCGCACCAACGAGAGACCTCAACCCCTCACCCGGCGCTACGCGCCGACCTCTCCCAATGGGAGAGGTAAAGCTTCGTTACGTCCGAGCCCTCATCAAGCTTTAAAGCGCGCGTCCGGTGGGAGCCATCGCGCCTGCTGCGGCATTTTGGCTCGTTTCTGAATTTCAGAATTATCGCTTGACCCCCGACCCAAATCACTTCTATATCCACGCCGTCCTGTCCCAACAGAGGGGCGTTTCGCGAACGTCACGAACGCGGGGCAGGATGCGGTGGACGCTGGTAGCGCTTGTGACGAAAGCGTTTGTCGGCGGACGGCGAAGACGTGTGGTCCTGATGCCTCGACGCCGGCATCAAGTTTGCAAATCTTTGGCAAGCGACGGTGACAAGAAAGCCGATCACCGGGGAGCAACTGTATTTTTAAATTAGACCGGTGATCGGCTGGCCTCAAGGCTGGCGCTACGCGCCACCGCCTCCGGCGGCTGTCGGCCTTGACCCCATCCGCTCACTGGTCTGTTGGCTTTGCATGCGCTCGGCCGAATGCCGAGCGCGGGCGTGGCGCGCTCGTCAACTCACCGGGTAGCGACTGGCATCCCATTTCTCGCCGCGGGCGATCATGGTGTTGAGAATGACGATCAGCTTGCGCATGCAGGCGACCAGGGCAACCTTTGCCTTTTTGCCCTTGGCGATCAGGCGATGATAGAAGGTCTTGAGCATTGGGTTGTGCCGGGTCGCCGCTCCCAGGGACGCCATGTAGAACAGATTGCGGACCTTGCGGCGTCCCCCCTTGATCTGGCGCTCGCCCTGCCGTTTACCGCTATCATCATCGTAAGGGGCGACGCCGAGCAAGGCGGCGATGGCCTCGTTGCTCACCTCGCCCAATTCCGGCATGGCTGCGATAAGGCCGGCAGCAGTCGTGGCGGCAAGCCCTGGCACGCTCTCGATGATCTCGGCGCGCTTGGCAAAATGCGGCGTGGCCTTGACGAGGGCGGTGATCGCTGCCTCGAGCTTGGCAAGCTCGACGGCTATGGCCTTCAGCAGTCGCGCATGGCTTTTTTGCACCGGTTCCGGCACATCCTGCTCGCCTTTGTTGCTCAGCATGGTTCTTATATCGAGCAACCCCTGGCGAGCATTGACCATCTGTTGAAGCGTCTCGCGCGCAGCATCGTGGGCTTGGCTTGGCGCCTCGTCGAATATCTCGGCAAACCAAGCGATCGTGTCAGCGTCGATGACATCATTTTTGGCTAGTCGCCCAGCAGACTGGGCGAAGTGGCGCACCCGCTTAGGGTCAACAATACGAACTTCGATAGCCTTCTCGCGGATCGCCCGGGCCCATTCGCGCTCATATCCCCCGCTTGCCTCCATCACTGCTTTGGTCACCTTGTGCTTGCGAAGCCAAGAGATCAACTGCCGACGTCCCTCCGCGGTGCTTGGGAACGTTTGCCGTTGAGACAGCGCACGAATGCTCACATCCGCCTTGTCCTTGGCGATATCAATACCGGCGACAACCAGACCGTTTTGTGCCATCATCCAGCTCCCTTCCTTGCTCGGTTCGGGCTCTAAGCCCATGCAACTGTTCGGGTTGAGGAAGACACCGGATCTGTCCCTCGCTCCCCGTCAGGCTCTAGCGGCCTTTGAGCACCACGGGCTCAGATCCAGCGGCGGGCGGTTGGTCAGAACCGCCCGTTCGCATATTCTGGCAGATTTTGCGGACACAAGAGCACGTATAAGCCGTAAACCATTGCGTGCGGGAATGTTGGGTGATTCCGGTGACTCGCTGTGAATACTCGTGTGCATACTTACTACCAATAGCGCACACGAGGCTTCTGTAACGGGCGTGGGTTAGTCAATCCCTTTTTGCTTTATCCACTTGCCGGGCACTTGCTTCTGTTCGGGATCGGCGCAGGGCCGTCGCCTGATGGGGTTCATGAGAGGAACAGGCCGGCCGATCTGCGGAAAGCGTGATCACATGATTGGATGCGTCGACAACCCGTGTGACGGCCTGGCCTGGTCCTTCGTCCCGGCGAAGGGACTTCGCTTCGGGGAGAGGCCGGTGTGGTGGCCCGCCCGAAAACCGGTTCGTCCTCCCTGTTTTTAGGCCGTTGCTGCCTTGGCAGCCGGATTGAACGGCACATTATCCTTGAGCATGCGGAGCATGATCACGGCGAGCTTGCGCGCCAGCGCCACCTTGGCCTTGTTAGTGCCAGCGCGCCGGGCGATCCGCATTGCCCAGCTTTTGAGTTCCGAGCAACCCTTGACCGGCTTTGTCAGCATGATGTGGGCGGCCTCGTAAAGCGCCTCGCGCACCGAGGCGTCACCGTGCTTGCTGATGCGGCCGGTGTAGTCGGTCTCGCCGGACTGATACTTCTTCGGGGTCAAACCGAAATGCGGGCCCGCCCGCTTCGATGACGTGAAGCGAGAGGGATCATCGATCGCGCAGGCAAAGGTGAGCGAGACGATCGGCCCCACCGCCGGTGTTGACATCAGGAGCCTGGCCTTCTCATGAAGGCGCGACATTGCCCGCACGCGCTTCTCAAAACCATTGAACTCTGCAAGCAGAACGGCCCGCGCCCGAAGCAGCGCCTCTATGATCGTCTGAAGGTTGGGATGCCCCTTCACCAGCTCTTCGATCCGTCCGGCAAAGTTGGTCCGTGTTGTCTTGCCGACCTTCAGCCCGAAGCCGCGCAATATCCCGCGCAGGCTGTTCTCAAGGTCCAGGAGCTTGCTTTGCACCAGCTTGCGTGCCGTCAGCATCGCGCGGATCTCCTGTGCCGTGATCGACTTGCAGTGTACCGGCCGGAACCAGCCGAGCCGCATCAGTTGCGCGATGTTGCGTGCGTCGTTGCGGTCCGACTTCACCGGCATCGCCTTGAAGGCATCGCTCACGTGCCGTGTCTCCAAAAGCTCGACCGCCAGACCAGTCTGCTTCATGGCCGCATAGAGCCATTGCGACAACGGCCCGGCCTCAAGTCCGATCCTGGCGAGCCCAAGCCCGAGCGAACCGAACCAGTTGATCAGCGCTTCCGGCTCGCTTGCCACTTTGGTCTCCCGGACAATCTTGCCGCTCCCGTCGACCACGCACACACTCGAGTATTCCAACGACACGTCAATTCCGGCATAATAATCCATGGTCGTCTCTCCCTGGTGCTTGGAGCGAGGCCTGTCCTCGACTCCGTCATACCATCAGTGTGAGGGACGACCGCCTGGCTTCCAAGCAAGCCGCGCGACGCGCGCTTCAAACAGCGCCGTAGCTAGCGCGGCTTGCTTGGAAGGCCCGTTACTCCATCTGCGGGTGCATCGGGCGCCCGGCATTCCCCACGCCCTCTGTTTTCAGGGCGGAAAATTCATGCACACCTCGGGCGCATCGCGCCGCGAGAATGCGAAAGTGTATCTGTATTTGTCGTCATTGCGAGCGCAGCCATGGAGCAACAAAAAGAAAGAATGGATTGCTTCGCTCCGCTCGCAATGACGGGGAGAGACCGCGCCTCACGCCTCCTCAGAGTCTGTGAAGGATTCGGACCTCATCCTGAGGAGCTTGCCACCGGGTCCGCGCAAAGCGCGGCCCGATGATAAACTCAGCAAGCGTCTCGAAGGATGGATGCAACGTAGGGACTCGCGGCTATCCTTCGAGACGGCGCTTCGCGCCTCCTCAGGATGAGGATGTCACATCAGCAAATCAATCAGATGCGGGATCAGCGGAATGTCGGCCGGCGGCATCGGGTAGTCGCGCAGTTTGTTGGCGCGGACCCAGGCGAGTTGCTGGCCCTCGCGCGCGATCACATCGCCGTCCCAGCGCCGGCAGATGTAGAGCGGCATCAGCAAATGAAAATCATCATAGGCGTGGCTGGCAAAGGTCAGCGGCGCGAGGCAGGCTTCGCTCACGGTGATGCCGATCTCCTCGTGCAATTCGCGGATCAGCGTTGTTTCCGGCCGCTCGCCGGGCTCGATTTTGCCGCCGGGAAATTCCCACAGGCCCGCCATCGCCTTGCCCTGCGGACGCTGCGCGATCAGCACGCGCTTGTCGACGTCGACCAGCGCGCAGGCGACCACCAGCACAACGCGGACAGATGTCTCGCTCACGACCGGTAGTCGCCGTTGATCGCGACATATTCCTTGGTGAGGTCGCAGGTCAGCACGCGGTCGCGGCCCTTGCCGAGGCCGAGCGCAACCTTGATCTGGATCTTCGGGTGCTTCATCGCCGCCGAGACTTCCGCCTCGTCATAGGACGGATCGCGCGCGCCGCTTTTGGCCACGCGGATGCCGTTGAACGAGATCGACAGCTTGTCGCGGTTGGCGGGCTCGCCGGCCTTGCCGACCGCCATCACCACGCGGCCCCAATTGGCGTCCTCGCCGGCGATCGCGGTCTTCACCAGCGGGGAATTCGCCACCGACATTGCGATTTTGCGCGCCGAGGCTTTCGTCGTCGCCCCCTCGACGATGATTTCGACCAGCTTGCGCGCGCCTTCGCCGTCGCGCGCCACCTGTTCGGCGAGATCGGCCAGCACGGCGCGGAAGGCCTTGGTAAAGGCCTTCAGGCGCGGATCGGCGGCGCGGCTGATTTTCGGCGCGCCGTGGGCGGCCGCCGCACCGGTGGCGAAGGCGAGCAGCGTATCGGAGGTCGAGGTGTCGCCGTCGATGGTGACGGCATTGAAAGTGTCTTCGACGCCGCTCTTGAGCAGCGATTGCAGCGCGCCGGCTGCGATCGGCGCATCCGTGAACACGAACGCCAGCATGGTCGCCATGTCGGGCGCGATCATGCCGGCGCCCTTGGCCATGCCGTTGATCGTGACCCTGGCCTTGCCGAGCTTCACGGTCGCGGTCGCGACCTTGGCAAAGGTGTCGGTGGTCATGATGGCCTTGGCGGCATTCAGCCATTCGCCCGGCACGGCCTGTTCGGCCAGCGTGCCGAGCACGCCGTTGAATTTGGTGGCGTCGAGCGGCTCGCCGATCACGCCGGTGGAAGCGAGAAACACATCGTTGGGGCTGCAGGCGAGGGCCTTGGCGGCGATCGAGGCCGTCAGCGTGGTGGCCTGCCGGCCGGTCTTGCCGGTGAAGGCATTGGCGTTGCCGGAATTCACCACCAGCGCGCGGGCCTTGCCGGCGGGGAGCTTGGAGCGGCACCATTCCACCGGCGCCGACGGGCACTTCGACCGGGTGAACACGCCGGCGACCGTCGTCCCCTTGTCCATCACCGCGAGCAGCACGTCGGTGCGGCCCTTGTAGCGGATCCCCGCCGCCGCCGTGGCAAGCCTCACGCCCGCGATCACGGGCATGTCGGGGACGTCGGTCGGGGCGAGCGGGGAGACGGTGGATGACATGGGCGAATTCCGAAAAACCACGATGAAACAGACGTCATGGCCGGGCAGAAGCGCGAAGCGCGTCTTCGCGCTAGATGACCCGGCCATCCACGCCTTTTTCTCGCTCAACGAAGTTTCAAGACGTAGATGGCCGGGACAAGCCCGGCCATGACGATGATAAATACTATCGGCGTCGCTTCAGTAACAGCGAATTTTTACTTCTTCGCCGGCGCCATCTTGGAATCGGCGGGCTTCGCCGCGTCCGCGGGCTTCGTGGGATCCGGCTTGGCGTCGGTCTTCGCCGCGGTGTCCTCGGGCTGGTCCATCCGCTCGACCTTGGCGGTTTCACGCAGCTTCGCCACGTAATCCGCCTGCGCCTTGCGCGTCACATAGGTCTCGATCTGGCTCTTGACCTGTTCGAAATCGGGCGCCTTGCGGTTGCGCTTCTCCTCGACCTTGATGATGTGCCAGCCGAACTGCGTCTTCACCGGATCGGAGATCTTGCCGGGCTCGAGCGCGAAGGCGACCGCGGAGAATTCCGGCACCATCTGATCCTTGGTGAAGAAACCGAGATCGCCGCCGTCGGAGGCGCCGGGATCCTTGGATTTCTTCTTGGCGAGTTCGGCAAAGTCGGCGCCCTTCTTGAGCTCGTCCTCGACCGCCTTGGCCTCGTCCTCGGTCTCGACCAGGATATGGCGGGCGTGAACTTCCTGTTCGGCGGTGATCTGCTTGGAGGCGTCGTCATAGACCTTCTTCATCGCCTCGTCGGTGGTCGCGGCCTTGCCTTCGGTCGCCAGCAGGCTGTCCATCAGCAGCCGGTTGCGGGTAAACGCCAGCCGCTTTTTGAAATCCTCGTTGTTTTCGACCTTCTTGTCCTCGGCGGCCTTGGAGACGATCTTCATGTCGATCAGGAAAGACAGCACGTTGTCCTTCTTGGTCGCGGGGTCCATCTGCGCGAGGCTGGGTCCGAGTTCCTCCTCGGCCAAGGCGACGTCGCTTTGGCGGATCTCGGAGCCGTTAACCTTGGCGAGCACCGGGTTGGCGTCGTCCGCGCGCACCGGGAGGCCGGCGAGCAGGACCACGGCGAGCGCACCGGTGACGGCGGCGGAGGCGAGGCCGAAGCGCACGCCGAATTTCGTTTCGGATGACGAGGAGGTCATGGAAAATCCTTATCTTCAAAGCCGCGAATTGGTTCAGGGCATTTGGCGCTGTTTGGAGCGGCGGACACTCGCCCAATCATGTGGCCTTGGCAACGCGAAAAGTCTGTCAAAATGATGAAATCCTTGACAGCTTCGCGCCGTTGACAAGCCTTCGGCCCAGCCATATCTCTGCCCAGCCGGGGCAATGGCGATAGCGCTTATTTGGCGGCGTTTTTGGCCATTGAATCCCGGATTGCTAAATCCCCACTCATTTGGCGGATGCTCCCCGATCGGGGCCGGTGCCGCGGTGCGTCACGATGAGTTGATAGGCAACTGGGTGGACCGTTTCACGGCGGCAACGCCGACCCGCAAAAACAGGAATTTGGCATGATCGGCGCGCTCGCACGCAAGTTTTTCGGCTCCGCCAATGACCGGCGGGTCAAGGGATACCAGTCCCGCGTCGACGCGATCAACGCCCTTGAGCCGGAGGTCGCAGCGCTATCGGACGAGGCGCTGAAGGCCCGCACCGCCGAATTCCGCGCCCAACTCGCGGACGGCAAGACCCTGGACGACATCCTGGTTCCGGCTTTCGCCACCGTGCGCGAGGCGGCCAAGCGCACCCTCGGCCAGCGTCATTTCGACGTCCAGCTGATCGGCGGCATGGTGCTGCACGAAGGCGACATCGCCGAGATGAAGACCGGCGAAGGCAAGACGCTGGTCGCGACCCTTGCGGTCTACCTCAACGCGCTGGCCGGCAAGGGCGTCCACGTCGTCACCGTCAACGACTACCTTGCCCGTCGCGACTCCGAATGGATGGGCCAGATCTACAATTTCCTCGGCCTCACCGTCGGCGTGATCGTGCACGGCCTCGACGACGCCGAACGCAAGCAGTCCTATGCGCGCGACATCACCTACGGCACCAACAACGAATACGGCTTCGACTACCTGCGCGACAACATGAAGTACCGGCTCGAGGACATGGTCCAGCGCGGCCACTTCTACGCCATCGTCGACGAGGTCGATTCGATCCTGATCGACGAGGCGCGCACGCCGCTGATCATTTCCGGCCCGCTCGACGATCGTTCGGAATTCTACAACACCATCGACACCTTCTTCCCGAAGCTCGACAAGAGCGATTACGAAGTCGACGAGAAACAGCGCACGGTGACGCTGACCGAAGCCGGCATGGAGAAGATCGAGACTCTGCTGCGCGACGCCGGCCAGCTCAAGGGCGATTCGCTGTACGACGTCGAGAACGTCTCGGTCGTTCATCACATCAATCAGGCGCTGCGCGCCCACTCGCTGTTTACGCGCGACAAGGACTACATCGTCCGCGACGATGAGGTCATCATCATCGACGAGTTCACCGGGCGCATGATGCAGGGCCGCCGCTATTCCGAAGGCCTGCACCAGGCGCTGGAAGCGAAGGAGCACGTGCAGGTTCAGCCGGAAAACCAGACGCTGGCCTCGATTACCTTCCAGAACTATTTCCGGATGTACGAGAAGCTGTCCGGCATGACCGGCACGGCATTGACCGAAGCCGACGAATTGTTCGACATCTACAAACTCGAGGTCGTGGAAATTCCGACCAACGTGCCGGTGGCCCGCCTCGATGAAGACGACGAGGTCTATCGTACCCAGACCGAGAAATACGGCGCGATCCTTGCCGAAGTCGAGCGCGCCAATGTGCGGCTACAGCCGGTGCTGGTCGGCACCGCCTCGATCGAAAAGTCCGAGGTGCTGGCCGAATACCTGAAAAAGCACGGCTACAAGCAGATCGATTTCGGCAACGAAAACGCGATGGAAAAGCTCTACGCCGCCGCCCGCGCCGGCAAGCCCGCAAAACTGTTCGCGGTGCTGAACGCGCGCTTCCACGAGCAGGAAGCCTACATCGTCGCCGAGGCCGGCGTCCCCGGCGCGATCACAATCGCGACCAACATGGCCGGCCGCGGTACCGACATCAAGCTCGGCGGTTCGCTGGAAATGCGGATCATGCACGAGACCGCAGGGATTACCGATGAGGCCGAGAAGGCCGCCAAGATCGAGCGCATCAAGGCCGACGTCGAACGTTTCCGCGACATCGTGCTGAAGGCGGAAGAGGTCGTCGAGGTCGAGCCGGCCAAGGGCAGCAAGCCGGCCAGGACGGTGACAAAACCCGGCGGGCTCTACATCATCGGCTCGGAACGCCACGAATCCCGCCGCATCGACAATCAGCTGCGTGGTCGCTCCGGCCGCCAGGGCGATCCCGGGCGCTCGAAGTTCTTCCTGTCGCTGGAAGACGACCTGATGCGGATCTTCGGGTCCGACCGGCTCGACAGCATGCTGACGCGGCTCGGCCTCAAGGAGGGCGAGGCCATCATCCACCCCTGGATCAACAAGGCGCTGGAGAAGGCGCAGCAGAAGGTCGAGGCCCGCAACTTCGATATCCGTAAGAACCTGCTGAAGTTCGACAACGTCCAGAACGACCAGCGCAAGGTGATCTTCGACCAACGCGTCGATCTGATGAAGAGCGACAACGTGGCCGAAATGGTCACGGACATGCGCCGCGACTTCGTCGACGACGTCGTTGCCAAGCACGTGCCGGAACACGCCTATGCCGAGCAGTGGGACACGGCCGGCCTGAGGGAAGAACTGAAGCGGGTGCTCGATATCGACCTGCCGGTCGACGAATGGGCCAGGGAAGAGGGCATCGCCGACGAGGAATTGCTGGCGCGCATCGAACAACGCGTCGACGAGCACATGGCGGCCAAGGTGGCGCAATGGGGCCCCGACGTGATGCGCTACGTCGAAAAGACCATCCTGTTGCAGACGCTGGATCATCTTTGGCGCGAGCATCTGATCATGCTCGATCATCTGCGTCAGGTGATCGGCCTGCGCGGCTACGGCCAGCGCGATCCCTTGCAGGAGTACAAGTCGGAAGCGTTCGGCCTCTATGAGGCGATGACGACGCACTTACGGGAGGCGGTGACGGCGCAGCTGATGCGGGTCGAGATCGTGCCGCCGGAAGAACAGCAGCCGGTATTGCCGGTGATGGAAGCCCACAAGTTCGATCCGAATACCGGTGAGGACGAACTGGCATTCGCCAATGCCTCGCTGGTGCCGGCAGCCACCGCCAACCGCGATCCCAAGAATCCGGCGACATGGGGCAAGGTCGGCCGCAACGAGGATTGTCCCTGCGGCTCCGGCAAGAAGTACAAGCACTGCCACGGCAAGTATGCGTGAGCGCGAGGCGCCTTGAATAATCGCTAATGTCGTCATCCGCGAAGACGGATGATCCGGTTTGTCGATTTGGGGCCGTGAAGAGTGAGGTGAAAGGCCTTACTTGGCGGCCGAGAAGCGGCTCTCGAACGAGTTGGCCTGCACGATCGGCTGTGAGCCCGCGACCAGGCCGTCATTCGCCGGTGCCGCGGGCGCGGCGGCGGCGGTTGCCGTGCCGGCGGATACGCTCGGCTTCAACGGCGGGCGGGCGGCGGCCTGTTTGGCCTCCGGCTTCGATGCAGGATGCGGTTCGGTGCGTTTGGCCTCGATCACCTTCGGTTTCGCCGGAACGGGCTGCGTGGTGGCAGTGGTGTCCGCGGCGGCGCCGCCGAGACCCACCTTGCGGGCGAGGTTGCTGAAGAAGCCCTCGGATTGCGCATTCGGCGCGGCGGACGCCACGCGGGTCGAAGGCGCGGGCGCCATGGAGGCCACCAGCGGCTCATCCGGGGAAGTCACCGGCCCGTGCGGCGGGTTGACTGTCGGCGGAATGGTCCCGGGCGCGCGCTCGACCACCAGCGAGAGGCCCTGACCCTCGCCGCCTTCCGACAGGCCGGTTGAGCCGTTGGGCAGCTTGGAGGCGAATACCTTGTTCATGCCGCCGTCGATGCCGGTGTTCAGCCGGGCGACCGGTGTTCCCTTGGCGATCAGCCTAGCGGTCTCGGCCTCATCCTGCTGCTGCTTCTCGTGCACCGCGTCGGCGAGTTCCTGCGGGACCACATAGGCCGGGCATTTGGCCGAGGCCTCGAACACCGGATCGCGCTTGGCGTCCGGCGCCTTCACGGCATCGAAGATGTATTTCTTCTCGCAGAAATCGACCTTGGGCTCTTGCCGCGTCACCTCGAAATGATCGTAGCCTTCCTTGATCATTTTCCAGAACGGCATGTTCGGATTATTGCGGTGCTTCGCCATGTTGACCGGAGTCATCCGGAACGGGAAGGCCTCGAACTGGAACGAGCGCTGGCCGCCGAAGAATGATTCGCGGCCCAACGAATAGATTTCCGCGATCTGCTCGTCGGTCATTGCGTAGCATCCGCGCGACGAGCAGTCGCCGTGCACCATCAGCTCCGAGCCGGTGTGGCCCAACGACCTGTCATAGGCGTTGGGATAGCCAGTGTTGAAGGAGAGATAATAGGCCGACTGCGGATTCATCTGTGCCGGCGAGATCGAATAGAAACCTTCCGGGGCCTGGCGGTCGCCTTCGCGCACTTTGGGTCCGAGGTCTCCCGACCAGCGGCAGATCGGATAGGTCTTCAGCAGCGCAAAACGGCCGGAGCGATCCTGCTTCCAGACTTCCAGCTCGGCTTCCTGCTTGAACAGCCGGACCAGCATTGGCGATTGCAGGTCCATGTCCTTTTCGGCCATGGAGGCGACGAGCTTCGGCGGCACCGGCTGGTTGGCTTTGGCGTTGTTGGCAAGGGAGATCTCGTCGCTGTTGCAGCCGGCCAGCAGCACACCGGCCGCGAGCGCGACGGATGTGATGAGCGCGCGGAACAGCGAGCGACAGATCAATGCAAAGCTCCACACCCACCGGGCAATTTTCGCACCCCAATTACAGCGTCATGCCCTGAAGCCATTAACTAAAATACTATCCTTTGGGGCCCCTGCTCGCAAGCCAATGGCGGCGTCGCAGCCGGTTCCCCCTAAGGCATCGTCAATAAAGAGTTAAATATCGGCGTCTGGGCCTAATTGGGGCCGAAATTGCCGATTTACAGAAAAAACCGCCTGCCCCCGCCGCGAAGGGGAAGGGGAACCGGGCTCAACCCAGTTTCCGGCCGATATCGAGGAATTTCTGGCGCCGCTGCTTGCGGATCATGTCGGGAGCAAGATTGCGCAGGTCGTTGAAGGCCTGCGCGATAGCGTCGCCGGTGGTGGCGATCATGGCGTCGGGGTCGCGATGGGCGCCGCCGGCCGGCTCGCTCAGGATGGAATCGATCACGCCGAAACGCAGCATATCCTGCGCCGTGATTTTCATGCTGGTTGCGGCTTCCTGGGCCTTGGTGCCGTCGCGCCACAGGATCGAGGACGCCGCCTCCGGCGAGATCACGCTGTAGATGGCATGTTCGAACATCAGCACGCGGTTCGCCGTGGTGATTGCGATGGCGCCGCCCGACATGCCTTCCCCGGTGATGATCGCAACATTGGGCACGCCGAGCGACAGGCAGGCGTCGGTGGAGCGCGCGATTGCCTCGGCCTGGCCGCGCTCCTCGGCGCCGATGCCGGGATAGGCGCCGGCGGAATCGACGATCGACAGCACCGGGATGCCAAATCGCTCGGCCATCTCCATCAGTCTGACCGCCTTGCGATAGCCCTCGGGGCGCGCCATGCCGAAATTATGCTTGATGCGGGATTCGGTGGTGGCGCCCTTCTCCTGGCCGATCACGCAGATACTCTCGCCGCGAAAGCGGCCGAAGCCGCCGATCAGCGCCTCGTCCTCGCCGAACTTGCGGTCGCCCGCCAGTGGCGTGAATTCGGTGATCAGCGCGTTGATGAAATCGGAGAAATGGGGGCGCAGCGGATGACGCGCGACCAGGGTTTTCTGCCATGGCGTCAGATTGGCGTAGAGATCGCCCAGCGCCTGGGCGGCCTTGTCCTCGATCCGTGAAATCTCTTCGCCGATGTCGCTGCCGGTCGCCGCCAGCGCGCGCAATTCATCGACCTTGGATTCGAGTTCGGCGACGGGCTTTTCGAAATCGAGATAAGAGCGCATGTGATCCGGCATCAAATCGATATAGGACGAGCCCGGTTTCAGGCGAAGCGGCTCCCGGTTCGCCTGAAGAAAGCACGCATCTTCAATGATTTAGCGCGCCTTCGGAGCGAAACCGGACCCGTTTTACAAAAACGTTGCTGACGAGGTCGCGGGCGGGAAAGGGCTCTTTCAGGTGAGAACGCGCCGAAGTCAAGGCAGTCGCTACTTCTCCGCGAGCGGATGCAGGTCGCGCACTAGGCTCTTCAGCCGCTCCTCCACCACATGGGTGTAGATCTGCGTGGTCGAAATATCGGTATGACCGAGCAGCGTCTGCACGATGCGCAGGTCGGCCCCGTTGTGCAAAAGATGGCTGGCGAACGCATGACGCAACACGTGCGGGCTGACCAGCCGCGCCGCCAGGCCGGCGGAAGCCGCGAGTTCCTTGAGGTCGCGCGCGAAATGCTGCCGGGTCAAATGGCCGCTCTCGCCGAACGAGGGAAACAGCCATTTCGAGCCTACAGCGTTTTTCTTTTTCTCCGGCTTGAGCGCCTCGGCCGCCGCAAGGTAATCGGCCATCGCCTGCCGCGAAGGCTCGTTGAGCGGCACCAGCCGTTCCTTGTTGCCCTTGCCGCGCACCACGATCATGCGGGCATCGCGCCGCGCCGCTGATAATGGCAACGCCACCAGTTCCGATACCCGCAAGCCGGTGGCGTAGAGCACCTCGAGCAGGCAATACAGCCGCATCGCGCGAAGCCGCTGCAGCGCCGGAGCTTCCGGCGTTTCGGTCCGCGCCTTCGCATGCGTCAGCAGCCGATCGACATCCGAGATCGACAGCACTTTTGGCAGCCCGCGGCCGCGCTTCGGCCCGGACAGGATAGCGGCCGGATCGTCGCTGCGTATCCGCTCATTGAGCAGGAAGCGAAACAGATGCCGCATTGCCGACAGCCGGCGCGCCACGCTCGACGACTTGAAGCCGCGGCCGTCGAGATCGGCGAGGTAGTCCCGCAAGCCTTGCGTTTCGGCCCCAGCAAAGGCCTGCCCGCTTCGAGCCAGAAACTCGGAAAAATCCGTCAGGTCGCGGCGATAGGCGTCGAGCGTGTTGGGGCCGGCGCCCTGTTCCGCTGCGAGCATGTCGAGGAACAGATTGATCAGTTTGGCATCTGAGGTCTTGCTGGAACGCATCCGCCAACCCTGGCGCCTATCTCTTGAGGAACTTGTCTGCCGGGATGGTGACGGTCATTTCCCGCGGTTTCGGGTTAACGAAATTCGCCAGCGCGAAAATCGCGCCATAGACGATCCCGACGATCACCGCGACGACCGTCAGAAAGCGGAACAGGCTGGGCATATCAGAGCCTCAGGCGGCGAATTAACCCTTGAAATCGTCGGGGATGGCCGGGCCAGTACCAACATGTTCGCCGCTCCGTTGCAAGAGTCTCTGGCAACGGTATCGGCGGGGGTAGTATAGGTGGCGCGGAACGCCGCAATTCCTGCGGCGACTGAGCATTGAGATGCCCGAGACAACCTCACCGGCCGGCGCCAGCGCATTCCAGGAGGCCGAGATATCAGCGGCGCTGGGAACACGCTCGGTCGTGCTGGTGGGCATGATGGGCGCCGGCAAATCCACCATCGGACGCCGGCTGGCGGCGCGGCTGCGGCTGCCGTTTCTCGATGCCGATATCGAAATCGTGGCGGCGGCCGGCATGCCGATACCGGACATATTCGAGACCCATGGCGAGCCGCATTTCAGGGACGGCGAGGCACGGGTGATCGCGCGGCTGCTCGACGGCGGTCCCGCCGTGCTCGCCACCGGCGGCGGCGCCTTCATGCGCGAGCAGACCCGGGAGTTGATTCGCGACAAAGCGATTTCGATCTGGCTCAAGGCCGATGCCGATATCATCATGAAGCGCGTGAAGCGCCGGGCCGACCGTCCGCTGCTGCAGACCCCCGATCCTGCCGCCACCATCGGGCGCCTTATCGAGGAACGCGAGCCGGTGTATCGGCACGCCGATCTCACGATCTGGTCGCGCGACGTGCCGCACGAAAAAATCGTCGATGAATGCGTCGAGGCCCTGCACATCCGGCTGTGCGGCGATGGCGCGAAAGCAACGTCGGACAGCGTGGGCGCCAGCCAATGACCGTGCCCCTGAAACATTCCGACCCCATGACGGTCGATGTCGCGCTCGGCGCGCGCGCCTATGACATCGTGATCGGCCGCGAAGTGCTGCCGTCGCTGGGTGCCCGCATCGCCGCCTTGCGGCCCGGCGCGCGCACCGCCATCGTCACCGACCGTAATGTTGCAAGGCATTGGCTCGAAAGCACCGAGGCCTCGCTGTCGCAGTCCGGTATTGCGACGTCGCGAATCATTGTCGAGGAAGGCGAGGGTTCGAAAACCTATGCCGGCCTGCAACAGGTCAGCGAGGCGCTGATCGCGGCGAAGATCGAGCGCAACGATCTGGTGATCGCGCTCGGCGGCGGCGTGGTCGGCGATCTCGCGGGGTTCGCCGCGGCAATCCTGCGCCGCGGCGTCGATTTCGTGCAGGTGCCGACCTCGCTGCTGGCGCAGGTCGACTCGTCGGTCGGCGGCAAGACCGGGATCAATTCGCCGCAAGGCAAAAATCTGCTCGGCGCGTTTCACCAGCCGCTGCTGGTGGTTGCCGACACCGCGGTGCTCGACACGCTGTCGCCGCGCCAGTTCCGCGCCGGCTATGCCGAAGTCGCCAAATATGGCGTGCTCGGCGACGAAGCGTTTTTCGCCTGGCTGGAGGTCAACCATGGCGATATTTTCTCAGGTGGCGCCGGCCGCGAACACGCCATCGCCACCTCCTGCCGCGCCAAGGCCGCGATCGTGGCGCGCGACGAGCGCGAGACCGGCGAGCGCGCGCTGCTCAATCTCGGCCATACGTTCGGCCATGCGCTGGAGGCCGCGACCGGTTTTTCCGACCGGATGTTTCATGGCGAAGGCGTTTCCGTCGGCATGGTGCTGGCGGCGGAATTTTCCGCACAACTCGGGATGATCTCCGAATCCGACGCGGCGCGCGTCAGGCATCACCTTGCCGAGGTGGGCCTGCCGACCCATTTGCAGGACATCGCCGGATTTTCCCAGGAAGGATTGGCGGATGCCGATGCGCTGATGGCGCTGATGGCGCAGGACAAGAAGGTCAAACGCGGCCGGCTCACCTTCATCCTGCTGGAGTCTGTCGGGCGCGCCGTGATTGCGCCCGATGTCGAACCTGCGCTGGTCCGAGATTTTCTGAAAGCCAAGCTGGCAAGCAAGATTTAGGGCCTGGTCCGGAACGCGGCTTTCCGAAAAGATCAGGCTGCAACGACAGATGAAGTGATCGTCAACCCATGGACTGGCTTACATTCTCCATTGTCCTCGCCTGCCTGCTGATCTCGGCGTTCTTTTCCGCGAGCGAGACAGCGCTCACCGCGGCTTCGCGCGCGAGCATGCTGCGGCTGTCGAAGCAGGGCAACCGTGAGGCCGACGTCGTTTCCAGCCTGGTTGCGATGCGCGACCGGATGATCGGCGCGCTGCTGCTCGGTAACAACATCGCCAATATCGGCGCCTCGGCGCTGGCGACCGGCATCTTCACGGCCTGGTTCGGCGAGGTCGGCGTGCTCTATGCCACCGGCGTGATGACGGTGACGGTCGTGATCTTTGCCGAGGTGCTGCCGAAGACCATTGCCATCAACGCGCCCGACCGCGTGGCGCTGCTGGTCGCCCGTCCGATGAAGCTGATGGTCTACCTGCTGGGACCGTTGCTCACCGTGATCGAGGCGATCGTCCGCGCGCTGATGAGAATGCTGGGCATCAAGATCGGCATCAACCAGCCGATCCTTTCGCCGATCGAGCGCTTGCGCGGCGCGGTCGATCTGCTCCACCACGAAGGCAAGGTCGAAAAGCAGGACCGCGACATGTTCGGCGGGCTGTTGGATCTGCGCGAGCTTCAGGTCTCCGACGTGATGGTTCATCGCACCGAAATGGTGATGATCAATGCCGACCTGCCGGCGGAAGATCTGGTGCGCGAGGTGCTGGCCACCGAATACACGCGGATTCCGCTGTGGCGCGACAAGCCGGAAAACATCATCGGCGTGCTGCACGCCAAGGATCTGCTGCGCGCGATACGCGCGGCCGATGGCGATACATCGAGGATCGACGTCTCGACCATCGCGCTGCCGCCCTGGTTCGTGCCGGAGATGCGTCCGGTGTCCGAACAGCTCAAAGCCTTCCGCCGCCGCAAGACCCATTTCGCGCTGGTTGTCGACGAGTACGGCGAAGTCGAAGGCATGGTGACGCTGGAGGACATCCTGGAAGAGATCGTCGGCGATATTTCCGACGAGCACGATGTGGTGGTGGCCGGCGTCCGCGCCCAGCCCGACGGCTCGGTGGTGGTCGACGGCTCGGTGCCGATCCGCGATCTCAACCGCGCGATGGACTGGCATCTGCCCGACGAAGAGGCGACCACCGTCGCCGGCCTTGTGATTCATGAGGCGCGCTCGATCCCCGAGCGCGGCCAGAGTTTCACCTTCCACGGCTTCCGCTTCCGCGTCCTGCGCCGCGAGCGTAACCGCATCACCGCGCTGCGGATCGTGGCGGTGCCGCGCGAGACCGAGGTCGAGGAAAAAAAGCCGAAGCGGGCGGGCACCGCGTTTTAGGGTTTCGTTGCCCTGCCTTCCAGGGCGGGGCGAACAAGACTTCTCAGCCGTCCGCTTCCCCCGGCGCCTGCGCCTTGATCGCCAGTGCGTGGACGGAGCCGGCGAGTTCCCCGGCGAGGGTGGCATTAATCATGCGGTGGCGTTCGATCCGGCTCTTCCCCTGGAACGCCGGCGACACAATATAGACTCTGAAATGCGTTTCGCCGCCCGGCCTGTGGCCGGCGTGGCCTTCATGCAAATGTGATTCGTCCGTGACGTCGAGGCTTTCGGGCGAGAAAGCTTCGCGCAACTTGTTTGTGATAGCGTCTTTGGTGCTCATAGCCGCGGCAATACGTCTATGACCGTCCGCCGTCAATGGCGCATCGAGAGTGAGGGTTTCGCAATGTCAAGACTTGAAGCTTTTTGCATTGCGTTGTCATAGTCAGCCATGCCGATTGATTCATCCAAATTCTTCGACTCCATTCGCATCAAGCCCAACAAGCTGAGCGCGAAGCAGCAGGCGCAGGCGCGGGAAGAATCCGCGATGTGCGAATGGCCGGACTGCAAGAACAAGGGGCCGCACCGCGCGCCCAAGGGCCGGGCCAATGACAAGGAGTACTGGCACTTCTGTCTCAACCACGTCCGCGAATACAACCAGTCCTATAATTTCTTTTCCGGGATGAATGCCGACGCGGTCGCGCGCTACCAGAAGGATGCGCTGACCGGCCATCGTCCGACCTGGAAGATGGGCGCCAACACCAGCGCCAAGAAGGGCAAGGGCAGCCCCGAGGCCGACCTGGAAGGCGCCTCCGACCCGTTCAGCATGTTCAGCGAACTCAATGGGCGCGGCCGCTGGCGGCCGGGTCCGGGCGGAGCCGCCGGCGAGACCAAGGTCGAAACCCGAAAAATATTCAACGCCGAGCGCAAGGCGCTGCAGGTGATGGGACTCGGCTCGGATGCGACGCTTGAGACCGTCAAGGCGAAATACAAGGCGCTGGTGAAGCAGCACCATCCCGATGCCAATGGCGGCGATCGCTCCACCGAAGATCGCCTGATCGAGATCATCAAGGCGTATAATTATCTCAAGACCGTGGTGCGCGGCGCGAGCTAGTTTTCGACGCGCGGTCAGCCTTTCTTGCGCACCCGTTCCGCCGGCTCGATGGCGCCTCCGCCGTGCCGGCGGCGGATCGTCCAGGTCACCAGCGCCACGATCAACGCGCCGCCGATCACGGCCAGTATCCAGTAATGCCTGACGTGCCCGGCATGATGGGGGAACCCGCCATATTCGTGCAGCGCGGAAACCGCCAGCACGCCCGGCAGCACGTGAAGGGGCGCCCACAATAGGATCGCCGGGATGTTGGCGGCGTAAAAGCGCAGCGGCGGCATGCCGAGTGCGCCTGCCGTGATCGGCACGAAAGCGCGGATCGGCGGCACAAAGCGCGCAAAGAACACCGCCAGCGCACCCCAGCGATTAAAGAACTCCTCGCTTCGTGCGATCACGCGCGGATATTTTGACAGCGGCCAGCTGCTGAGGATTTCGCGCTGGGCGCGATGTCCGATCCAGAACGCCGATCCATCGCCGAGCAGTGCCCCGGCCACCGCCGCTGCCAGTACCCATTGCAGCCGCAACTCACCGCCGGGCACCAGCGCGCTGAGCGCAAAAATGATGGTCGAGCCTGGAATAACCGAGCCGATAACGGGAACGGCCTCCAGCAAGGCAGCAAGGAATAGCGTGAGATAGGCGAGCCACGCATGTGCCGAGACGAACGCAATCAATGGATCGATATAAGAGGCCACAAGGTTCCTGTACTGGCGCTGCCGTTCGATTTAGGCGCAGACCTAACATAACTCACGGCAGATAACCCACGACGAGCGAGGAAAGTGCCATCAAAGCAACTGCTTCGGGCGGGTACCCGGATCGGGTCGGCAAAAGTACGGCGTGATTCGCAGGGCAGCCTTCCAAAAACCGGGGCTAGCCCCTATCTTGATGATACCACGACGGAACTTTGATTGGGCCACGGGCTTCTGCCGGCCGTTGCTCTCTGATAGCTTCCGCCGAGTACCCATCCGCAGCCATATTTGCAAAATCTGGTTTCGGGAGCGCCCGAGACCTCGGAGGATTGATGACGACCGCCGCCATGACCAAAGCGCAGGAGCCCGCCGGTTTGCCCGACATGAAGGTGTCGGTCCGGCAGGTATTCGGTATCGACAGCGACCTCGAGGTGCCGGCTTATTCCGAGGTCGATCCGCACGTGCCGGACGTCGATTCGGATTACCGCTTCGACCGCGCCACCACGCTCGCCATTCTCGCCGGATTTGCCAAAAACCGCCGTGTCATGGTTACGGGCTACCACGGCACCGGGAAGTCGACCCATATCGAGCAGGTCGCTGCACGACTGAACTGGCCATGCGTGCGCGTCAATCTCGACAGCCACATCAGCCGTATCGATCTGGTGGGCAAGGATTCCATCGTCGTGCGCGACGGCAAGCAGGTCACCGAATTCCGCGACGGTATTTTGCCGTGGGCGCTGCAGCACAATATCGCGCTGGTGTTCGACGAATACGACGCCGGCCGGCCCGACGTGATGTTCGTGATCCAGCGCGTGCTGGAGGTTTCCGGCCGCCTGACGCTGCTCGACCAGAACAAGGTGATCAAGCCGCATCCGGCGTTCCGGCTGTTCTCGACCGCCAACACGGTCGGCCTCGGCGATACCTCCGGCCTTTATCACGGCACCCAGCAGATCAACCAGGGCCAGATGGACCGCTGGTCGATCGTAACAACGCTGAACTATCTGGCGCATGACGAGGAAGTCGAGATCGTGCTCGCCAAGGCGCACCACTATCGCTCCCAGGAGGGACGCGACATCGTCAACAAGATGGTGCGGCTTGCGGATCTGACCCGCAACGCTTTCGCCAATGGCGATCTGTCGACGGTGATGAGCCCGCGCACGGTAATCACCTGGGCGGAGAATGCCGAAATTTTCACCGATATCGGGTTTGCGTTCCGCGTCACCTTCCTCAACAAGTGCGACGAACTGGAGCGTCCGCTGGTGGCCGAATTCTATCAGCGCTGCTTCAACGTTGAGCTCCCGGAATCCTCGGTCAACGTGGCGATGAGCTAACGTCGTCCCCGCGAACGCGGGGACGACCCGAGGCGAGAGGACGACGCGCGGTGAGATTAGAATGACGACGTCGAACACCAAATTCCGCACCGGATCGAAGGAGGCACCGACCGAGCCGTTCAAGCGCGCGGTCACCGCCTGCCTGCGCGCGATCGCTAAAAAGCCGGAGCTTGAAGTGGCGTTCGCCTCCGAGCGTCCCGGCCTGTCGCCGGGCAAGGCGCGGCTGCCGGAGCCGGCGCGCAAGATGACCAGGCGCGACGCCGCCATCGTGCGCGGACACGCCGACTCCATTGCGCTGAAACTCGCCTGCCACGATCCGAAAGTGCACCGCAAGCTGATGCCGGGAAATCCGCAGGCGCGCGGCGTTTTCGAAGCGGTCGAGCAAGCGCGGGTGGAAGCGCTCGGCTCGCGGCGGATGGCAGGAGTTGCGAAAAATCTCACCGCGATGCTCGACGATCATTTCCACCGCGGCAAGTTCGACGAGATCACCGACCGCGCCGACGCGCCGTTGTCGGATGCGCTGGCGATGCTGGTGCGCGAGCGCCTGACCGGTCTGGCGCCGCCGGCGGCGGCCCGCAAGATGGTCGACCTCTGGCGTCCGGTATTGGAAGACAAGATCGGCGCGCGGCTCGACCGGCTCGATCGCCTCGCCGAGGATCAGGCGAGATTCGGCGACGCCGTGCATGACCTGTTGTCCGCGCTCGAACTTGGCGATGACCGCAACGCCGAGGCTGACGACGACGAGAACCAGGACGAGAACCGCGACGGCGAGAACGATCAGTCCGGTGCGGAAGGCTCCCCCGACAGCGACGCGGCGCAGGAAATGAGCGCCGATCAGGCGCAGGCGACCTCCGACGAGATGTCGGAGAGCGCGATGGAAAGCGCGCAGGCCTCCACCTCCGATACCTTCGACGACGGTGAACTCGGCGACGATGAGACGCCGGGCGAAGCGACCCGGCCGAATTCGCGCGGCGTCAACGAGCCGCGCGGACCGGAATATCACGCCTTCGCGCCGAAATTCGACGAGGTGATCGCGGCTGAAGATCTCTGCGATCACGACGAACTGGAACGGCTGCGCAGCTATCTCGACAAGCAGCTCGCGCATCTGCAGGGTATTGTCGCGCGGCTGGCGAACCGGCTGCAGCGGCGCCTGATGGCGCAGCAGAACCGCGCCTGGGAGTTCGATCTCGAGGAGGGCGTGCTCGATCCGGCGCGGCTGTCGCGGGTGGTGACCGATCCCTATCATCCGCTGTCGTTCATGAACGAAAAGGAAGCCACGTTCCGCGACACCGTGGTGACGCTGCTGCTGGACAATTCCGGTTCGATGCGCGGGCGCCCGATAACGGTGGCCGCCACCTGCGCGGACATTTTGGCGCGGACGCTGGAGCGCTGTGGCGTCAAGGTGGAAATCCTGGGCTTCACCACGCGGGCGTGGAAGGGCGGGCAATCGCGGGAAGCGTGGCTCGCCGCCGGCAAGCCGCCCAATCCCGGACGCCTCAACGATCTCAGGCACATCATCTACAAATCCGCCGACGCGCCGTGGCGGCGGGCGCGCAAGAATTTGGGGCTGATGATGCGTGAAGGCCTGCTCAAGGAAAACATCGACGGCGAAGCGCTGGACTGGGCGCACAAGCGACTATTGGGCCGCTCCGAGCAGCGCAAGATCCTGATGATGATTTCCGACGGCGCGCCGGTCGACGACTCCACGCTGTCGGTCAATCCCGGCAATTACCTGGAGCGCCACCTGCGCCACATCATCGAGGAAATCGAGACCCGTTCGCCGGTCGAACTGATCGCGATCGGCATCGGTCACGACGTCACGCGCTATTATCGTCGCGCGGTCACCATCGTCGATGCCGAGGAACTCGGCGGCGCCATCACCGAAAAGCTCGCCGAGCTGTTCAGCGAGACCCAGGGCGCCGCGCCTCCGAGGACGGGCCCCCGGCGCAGATTGCATTCGTAGATTCATGCGCACGCGTCTCAGCCGCCGCCGCCTCCTCAAGTTCACGGCGGCGGGGCTCTCGACGATCGCAATGCCCGACCTCGCGTCGGCGCAACAGGCAACCGAGCCGCCGTCGAAGCCGATCGCACCGGACAAGTTCTCGGTCACGGCGCCGGTTTCGATCGAGGTCAACGCCCGGCCGATTCCCTCGTTCGACACCCGCGACCATTCGCGAACCCGTTTTGGGGCGCTGGAATATCGCAGCGGGCTGGTTCTGACCTCGCGTTTTCCTGGTTTCGGCGGGTTGTCGGGATTGCGGCTCGACGCCAGGGGCGAGCGTTTCATCTCCTTCAGCGACAAGGGAAGCTGGTTCACTGGCCGCATCGTCTATCACGGCCGCGAGATGACCGGGCTCGACGACGTCGAGGCAGCTCCAATGCTCGGGGCCGACGGCAGGCCGATCACCGCGCGCGGCTGGTTCGATACCGAGTCGATCGCGCTCGACGGGCCCCAAGTCTACATCGGCCTCGAACGCGTCAACCGGGTGCTTCGATTCGATTTCAGCGAGGGCTTTACGCGATCGCGCGGCGAAGAGGTGCCGATGCCGGCGGCGGTGCGCAAGCTGCCTTTCAACAAGGGCCTGGAAGCGCTGGTGTTCGTGCCGAAGGGCCTGCCGCTGGCCGGCACGCTGATCGCGATCTCCGAGCGTGGCCTCAATGCCGCGGGCAACCTGATCGCGTTTCTGGTCGGGGGTCCGACGCCCGGCCAGTTCAGCGTTCACCGCACCGACAATTACGATATCAGCGACGCGGTGCTGCTGCCGTCGGGCGAACTTTTGGTCCTGGAGCGGAAGTTTTCGCTGCTGTCGGGGATCGGCATCCGGATCCGGCGCATCGCGCTGACATCGGTGGCGCCGGGCGCCGTGGTCGACGGCCCCCCGATCTTCGATGCCGATCTGGGCCATGAGATCGACAACATGGAGGGGATCGACGCCTATGTCACGCCTGAGGGCGAAACGGTCTTGACCATGGTCTCCGACGACAATTTCTCGTTGCTCCAACGCACCCTGCTGCTGCAATTCACGCTGGTGGAGTAAATCCCCTTGTTGTCCCGGCGTTCGCGGCAACGACAGCGAATTTTTGGTCAACGGTGGAACACTTCTTGCTACGCTGCCGCCATTGGCCCTGAGACAAAACCGGAGCTTCGATTGCGCAAGTCCACCCGATTGATCTGCATTCTCTCGAGTTTTTTGCTGGCTGCCACGGCGCGCGCGGAAGACTGGCCGTCGCGGCTGATCAAGGCGACGATTCCGTTCGGCGCCGGCAGCGCCACCGATGTGGTGCCGCGGCTGGTGTTCGATCGTCTCGCGGCCGAACTGGGCCAGCCCATCGTGATCGAGAATCGCGCCGGCGCCGGCGGCACGCTCGGCACCGCCATGGTGGCGAAGGCCGATCCCGACGGCTACAGCATTCTCGCCGATTCATCGGCGCTGACGATTGCGCCGGCGATCTTTCCCGATCTGCCGTTCGACGCCACGCGCGACCTCGCTTCGGTGCTGATGATCGGCTCCAGCGCCAATGTGATGATCGTGCCCGCCTCGCGGCCATGGAAGACCGTGCAGGATTTCATCGCGGAAGCCAAAGCCAAACCGGGATCGATTTCGTTCGGCTCGGTCGGCATCGGCAGCGCGGTGCATATCAGCGCCGAGAAATTCCGCCTCGCCGCCGGCATCGAGGCCACCCACGTGCCCTATCGCGGCGGCGCCGAAGTGATCGCCGACATCATCGGCGGCAGGGTGGACTTTTATTTTTGTCCGCTCGCCACCGCGCTGCCTTTGATCCGTGCCGGTCAGGTGCGTGCGCTGCTGGTCTCGACGCCGAAACGCGTCGCCGATCTGCCCGACGTACCGACGCCGCTCGAGGCCGGGCTGAAAGATGCCGACAGCGCGATCTGGTTCGGGGTATTCATGCCGGCAAAGACGCCGCGCGACATCGTCGAGAAATTTCATGCCGCCGGCGTCAGGGTGCTGAACGAGCCGGCGATGCAGGACAGCCTGAACAGGCTCGGTGTCGACCCGTTGCCGATGACGCCCGGGCAGATGGACGAACTCGTGCTGCGCGAGACGGCCGCCAACATGGAAGTGATCAAGGCCGCCGGGATCAAGCAATAGTCTGATGAATCCGACGCGGTTGAGGAAAGGACGGCGTCTCATTAGATATAGACCGCCGCCTCTCTCCTCTCACCCGGATATCCCCAATGAGCGCCCTGTTTTCTCCGATAAAACTGCGCGATCTTGCGCTTCCCAACCGCATCATGGTGGCACCGATGTGCCAGTACTCCGCCGTCGACGGCGAGGCCAACGACTGGCACTTCACCCACATCAACATGCTGGCGCTGTCGGGGGCTGCGATGTTCTGCATCGAGGCTACCCACGTCGAAGCGATCGGCCGCATCACGCCCGGTTGCCTCGGCCTGTGGAACGATGCCACCGAAGGCGCGCTGAAGCCGATCCTGGCGTCGGTGCGCAAGCATTCCAAAAGCGCCGTGGCGATGCAGCTCGCCCATGCCGGCCGCAAGGGGTCCAGCCACACGCCGTGGGACGGCGGGCAGCAGATTCCATTCGCCCAAGGCGGCTGGCAAACGGAGGGGCCTTCCGCCGTGCCGCACAAGGAAGGCGAGGCCGCGCCGCTGGCGCTCGATGCATCGGGCTTGGGGCGCATCCGCGATGCTTTCGTGGCGGCGGCCATGCGCGCCGAGCGGCTCGGTATCGATGCCCTCGAACTGCACGCCGCGCACGGCTATTTGCTGCATCAATTTCTGTCGCCGATTTCAAACCAGCGCACCGATCAATATGGCGGCAGCCTGCAAAACCGCTTGCGCTATCCACTGGAAGTGTTCGACGCGATCCGCGCGGCGTTCCCGGAACGAAAGCCCATCGGCGTCAAGGTCTCCGCAACCGACTGGGTCGAGGGCGGCTGGGATCTCGCGCAGACCATCGAATTCGCAAAGGAGTTGAAAAAGCGTGGCGTCGACTGGATCGATGCGTCCTCTGGCGGCGTCTCGCCAAAGCAAAAAATTCCGCTCTCGCCCGGCTATCAGGTGCCGTTCGCGCAGGCCATCAAGGAAGCAACCGGCGTCAATACCATCGCGGTCGGTCTCATCACCGAGGCAAAACAGGCCGAAGAGATTGTCGCATCAGGCAAGGCCGACATGGTCGCGCTGGCGCGTGCCATGCTCTACGACCCGCGCTGGGGCTGGCACGCGGCGGCCGAACTCGGCGGCCATGTCACCGCGCCGCCGCAATACTGGCGCTCACAGCCTTCGACACAGAAGGAACTGTTCGGGAAGACGACGTTCGGGGCGCGGTGAGGCGGCACTCGCTCCTTCGTCGCTGCCGGGCTTGACCCGGCAATCCATCTGCAAAATGCATTTTACGAAGATTGACGGGTGCCCGGGTCAAGCCCGGGCATGACGAGTCCTTGTTCACTCAGCATCTACGCTCACGCTCGAGCCCATCACAGCCAGTGATTGAGCGCCCCTCTCGTGCTATGCTTCCCGCCGGCGCGCAACAAGCAGCGCCTAGGGAGACAAACGAACGAGAGGAAAACCCCATGGAGATCGGATATTTCACGATGCCCTCGCATCCGCCGGAATGCGGGCTGAAAGAGGGTCACGACTGGGACCTTCAGACGCTGCGATGGCTCGATGAACTTGGCTACCAGGAGGCTTGGATCGGCGAGCACCACACCGCGCCATGGGAGCCGCACCCGGCACCCGATTTGCTGCTGGCGCAGGCCTTTCTGCAAACCAGGAATATTCGTCTCGGCCCCGGCGGTTTCCTGTTGCCCTACCACCATCCCGCCGAACTCGCCAACCGTGTGGCGATGCTCGATCATCTCTCCGGCGGACGGCTGAATTTCGGCGTCGCGGCGTCCGGCCTGCCGAGCGACTGGGCGATGTTCAACGTCGACGGCATGTCCGGACAGAACCGCGACATGACCCGCGAGGCGCTCGAGATCATCTTGAGGATGTGGACCGAAGACGCCCCGTGGACCCACAAGGGCAAATTCTGGACGGTAACCAAACCAGACACCATGTTCGATTTCCTCAAGCCCCACCTCAAACCCAAGCAGACGCCGCATCCTCCGATCGGTGTCGCCGGCCTGAGCAAGGGTTCGGACACGCTGAAACTTGCCGGGGAGCGCGGCTACATCCCGATGAGCCTCAACCTCAACCCGGCCTACGTTTCGAGCCACTGGGATTCCGTGGAGATTGGCGCCGCCAAAACCGGGCGAAAGCCGAGCCGCGCGGATTGGCGGCTAGTGCGCGAGGTGTTCGTCGCCGATACCGATGAGGAAGCCTGGAGGCTGTCGGCCGGCGACATGATGGGCCGCATGATGGGCGAATATTTCCTGCCGCTGCTGGGTCACTTCGGCTTCAAGGACTACCTCAAGCACGCGCCCGACGTGCCGGACTCCGACGTCACGGTCGACTACTGCGCCCGCCGCAACTGGGTCGTCGGCTCGCCCGCGACGGTCGCCGACAGGATCGAGACCATCTATCGCGAGGTCGGCGGTTTCGGCACGCTGTTGGTGTTCGGCTTCGACTACAAGCACAAGCCGGAAGCCTGGCACCATTCGCTGACGCTGTTGAAGCAGGAGGTGATGCCTCGGTTGAAGCATCTCAACGCGGAACTCGGCCGCGCGGCGTAAGGCTGCGATGAAGAGCGCGAGACGGCGGTTTCTGATTGCCGTCTCGCCTGGCGTAACTACCGGTCGACGTTGAGTACTTCACCCGTGGCGGCGTCGACATCAACCTCCATCCATCGGCCTGATATATCCCGTCCCTGGATCTGCCATTCGTCGCCGGCGAACTGGGTATGGGACACAGTTGCGAGACCAAGGTCTGTTGCAACACCCAATGCGGCCTGCATCGACATGAGGTTGCCGGAGTCATAGGCCATGGCGGGTTCCGCAAGGCCGAGCGCTGCGACCGCAATGATCGGGATGATATATTTTCGCATAAGTCACTCCTCGTCGAAGTCATCGATCCATTGTGCCGTCGTATCGGCACAACATCCCTGAAAACCCCCCGCAGCGTTTTGCGTTCCTTTCGCAAGTGACGAAGCTGCGCAAACGCCGCGGTTTCGGCGGTTTGTTGGCCGCATCTTGGCTATGCCGGAAACCCGGTCTCCGCTGCCGGATCAGATGTTCATGAGGGGTGGGCTTCGCTTCATCCTGGAACTGGGCTGGCGGTTCGCCGTGGCATGCCCTACGCTGCTCTCCAATCTGGCCTGGTGGTGGCAGATCCGGCCGGCAAAAAACAGCCATGGGGGAAAACGTCATGACCACGCGCCGTAACTTTCTGAAAGGCGGCAGCGCTGCCGTCGCCACCGGCATCGTCTTCTGCAGCTGCGGGCTTTTGCAAAGCGCGCACGGGCAGCAGGCGTCACGGCAAAAACTTCCTGTGATGGTCAACGGAAAGCGGGTCAAGACCATCGACGTCCATGCCCACTGTCTATTCACCGAAGCCGGCAAGGTGCTGGGCGAGGCGGGTTCGGCACCTTCTCCGGTCAGAGGCGCGGACGAGGCCGTCATCGCGCTCGACAAGCGGCTCGCCGCCATGGACGCGCAGGCGGTCGACATGGAGGTGCTGTCGATCAATCCCAACTGGTACAACCGTGACCGCGATCTGGCCGGCCGGATCGTCAAGATCCAGAACGAGAAGCTGGCCGAGCTTTGCGCCTCGAAGCCCGACCGGTTCGCGGCCTTTGCCTCGCTCACCCTGCAGGCGCCCGATCTCGCGGTGCAGGAACTCGAAACCGCGGTCAAAAAGCAGGGCCTGAAGGGGGCCGCAATCGGCGGCAACGTCAACGGCGAGGCCTTTGCCGATCCCAAATTTCATCCGGTGTGGGCCAAGGCGGAAGAACTCGGCGTGCCCTTGTTCATTCATCCGCAGGGCATCCCCGAACTGAACAAGCAACTGGCCGGCAATGGCTGGCTGACCAACGCGGTCGGCTATCCCGTCGAGACGACGATCGCGCTCTCGCACATGATTTTCGAAGGCACGTTCGACCGCTTTCCCAGGCTGAAAGTGATCGCCGCCCATGGCGGCGGTTTTCTTCCTTCCTACGCGGATCGTTCCGACCATGCCTGTCTGGTCAATCCCGGGGGCTGCAACCCGAACGTCAAGCTCGCCAGGCAGCCGACGGAATATCTCAAGCAGATCTATTTCGATTCACTGGTGTTCACGCCCGAGGCGCTCCGCCATCTGGCGGCCCAGGTTGGTACGGGCCAGATCGTGCTCGGCAGCGACTATCCCTTTCCCTGGCAATTGCAGCCGGTCGATCACATCTTCGCCTCCGCCTCGCTCAGCGATGACGACAGGGCCGACATCCTCGGCCGCACCGCGGCGAAGCTCCTCGATTTGGAGACGTAGCGCGCGCTTCCCCATCCTGGGATGGCGGAGAAGCAACCTCACATATCGAACACGGCGACGGCACGGATCGGAGATCCCGTGCCCTCGCGCCACTTCATCGGCAGTCCGATAAAGGTGAAGCGACCCGCGCCGAGCAGCGCTTCCAGATTGCACAGGCTCTCGATGTGGGTGATGCCGAGTTCGCCGCACGCCTTGTGTACCAGCGAGTTCACCTTGCCTTCGGGCCCGGGCCGCATCGAGTCGATGCCGAAATGCACGACGCCTTGCCCGGCCAGCCATTCGGTCGCGGCGACATTGACGCCGGAATTGTCGGTCGCATATTCCTTGCGCGGGAAGGTGCGCTCGTGGTGGCCGGTGCACAGCAGAATAGTGCCGCCCTTCGGCACCGGCGCGCCGGCCTTCTGCACCGCGGTCTCGAGATCGGCGGGCGTGATCTCGGCACGCGGCGCAATGTGGCGCAGATCGATGCAGATGCCCGGCACGATGCAGTTCTCCAGCGGGTATTCATTGATCGGCTGGGCGCCTTTGTTGAAGTGCCTGGGCGCGTCGATGTGCGTGCCGGCATGGTCGGGCATCGAGATGTACATCGAGGACAGCCCGTGCACGTTGCCGGATGCGACGAAGGATTCCTCATGCGCGGTCCAGACGCCGTGGATCACGGGAGGATGCCCCGGATAGCTCGGGGTGCGGTGATAGAGCTCACGGCTGAGGTCGACGATCTTCACGATGGGGTTTCTCCTTAAGCGCGGCTTTGGCGACGTTTCCACCATTTCGTCACGTCGCCTTCGCCGTCAGGCCTTTTTGGCCATCTGGGCGAGCGCGTGCATCGCTGCGATATAGCCGTAAGGCCCCAGGCCGCAAATGACGCCGGTGGCGACAGAGGAAATTTTCGAATGCCGGTGATGCTCGTCGCGGGCGTGGATATTGGAAATGTGCACTTCCAGCACCGGCCCCTCGAACGCCTTGATCGCGTCGAGGATGGCGATCGACGTGAAGGAATAGCCGGCGGGATTGATGATGATGGCGTCGGCCGCCTGCCGCGCCGACTGGATCAGGTCGACCAGTTCGCCTTCATGGTTGGATTGATGAAACGAAAGCGAGAGCTCGAGCTGTTTGGCGTGGTGCTCGCAGCTTTCCCTGATCTGCGCCAGGGTGGTGGTCCCGTATATATGCGGCTCCCGCACGCCCAGAAGATTGAGGTTGGGGCCGTTCAGGATCATCAATCGTTTCATCGGGTTTCCTCTTCATGAGTTGCCGGCCTTCGCACGGGCCATGAACGGGAGCGTAGTCCAGATGGCCCGCAGCGCAATCCGGGCACGATGAACCGCATTTGAGGGGGAGCTTCACCACGCTCTTCGAGCACGATACGGGAGCCTCCACGAGGCTCAATAAGATTATTGATAATCCTATTGACATAATTCCTGCCCTCCGACAAAACGGCAGCCATGCCCGAAAAAGCATCCCGTACCAATCCCGACGAAGGCACCGCCGTCGCATCGCGGGGGCAGTCGATGGAGCTCGTGGTCGCGGCGATCGTGGCGCAGCTCGAGGAAGATATCGTCCTCGGTTTTGTGCATTTGCGGGAACGGCTGGTCGAAGACGCGCTGATGGAGCGCTTCGCGGCCAAGCGCTATGCGGTTCGCGAGGCGCTGGCCCGGCTGGCGCGGTTGGGCCTGGTCGAACGGCTTCCGAATCGCGGCGCCCTGGTGCGCGCGCTGACGCCCGCCGAAGTCGATGAGATCTACTTCGTCCGCGAACTGCTGGAAGCTGCCGCCGCGCGTGAAGTTCTTCGCCGCGCCTCACCAGAACAGATCGAGGAGCTCAAGCAAATCCAGCGGCGGCACGACAAGGCCACAAAGGACGGCGATCCGCGCGCCGCGTTCCGGGTCAATATCGATTTTCACCGCGCCTTCTTTTCGGCCTGCAACAACCGCGAATTGGTCGAGACCATTGAACAGTTCGGGCAGAAAGCCCATGGCGTCCGGTCTTTCATCATCACGCATCAGGAATATCTCGAGCGCGCCCGGTCAGAACATTGGGCCATCATCGACGCGCTTGAAAAGGGCGAGGAACCGAAGCTGCTGACGATCTGTCGCGATCACATCCATGTCGCCCGCAACGCCTATATCGATTCCTATCATCGCCGGTTTCCCCAACCGCCGTCGGGCGCCGCGCCCGGTCCTGTGCGGACTCCGATCGCTTCCGCGCCGAGACGGAAGTGATCAGCCCGATATCTCCCTCCAGCCAAACTTCTCTCATCCAACCAGCGGAGCCGCGTTTGTTCGACATTTCCACCTCACGGGTTACCCTCGGCAAGCAAACCATTCCGGTGGCTGCGAACGTCGACGTGCTGGTTTGCGGCGGCGGCGTTGCCGGGATCGCAGCCGCCGTCGCGGCCGCGCGAAACGGCGCCAGGACGCTGCTCATCGAACGCGCGGGTTTTCTCGGTGGCACCGCCACCGGTTCGGCGATGGGGCTGATCGTGATCCCCGCCGACGAACTGGTCGGATTTCCCCGGGAGTTTTTTGCCCGCCTGGCGCGCGAGCAGGGCGCCGAACTTGGCGATGTCATTCCCTGGGATATCGAGGCCTACAAGCTCGCCGCGATGGATATGCTGGTCGAGGCCGGCGCGGAGCTGTTGCTGTACACCTGGATCTCCGAGCCGCTGGTGCGCGACGGCAAGATCGAAGGGGTTATCATCGATAGCAAGTCCGGCCGGCAGGCCGTGCTGGCGAAAGTCGTGATCGATGCGACAGGCGACGGCGACGTCGCCGCCCGCGCCGGCGTGCCTTTCATCAAGGGCCGCGAGGAAGACGGCGCGATGCGCCCGACCACCGTGATGGGGCGAATCGGCAATATCAACCTGCGGCAGTTCAAGGCATATATCGACGCCCATCCGGAAGATTTCTCGCAGGATGACGGCCGCCGCGTCGTCGATCTCGAACAGGGCATCGTGCGGATCGACGGATTCTTCTCGACCATCGAGAGGGCCAAATCGACCGGGTTGATGGACGCCGCGATGCCCATCAACTACCTGCGCTTCAGCGGCGTGAACCCGTTGCAAAATGCCGAAAACGCGATCCTGATCTGCAACAGCACCCGGATGTACAACATCGACGGCACCAATGCGGCTGATGTTACCCGCGCGGAGATCGAGGGACGCAAGCAGCTTCGCGACATCGTCAAAGTGTGCCAGTCGCTGCTGCCGGGTTTTGAGCGCAGCTTCCTGGTCGATACATCGGCCTATCTCGGCGTGCGCGAGACCCGGCGCATCCGGGGGCGCTATACCCTGACCTATGGCGATCTCGAAAACGGCGCGCGCTTTGAGGACTCCATCGCTGTCATGACCTCGGTCGATTACGGTAACGCCGAAATCCATGGCCCTGATTTCGGCCACGAAGGAAGTTCCAGCGATGAGTGGGCACGCAAGATGTCGCTGAAGCTGATGCGGTTCGAGTTTCCCCTTCGCAGCATGATGACCAACGAAGTGCAGAATTTGCTGGTGGCCGGCCGCTGCGCCTCCATGACGCACGACGTCGACAAGTTTGCCCGCAACATGGCGCCGACGGGATTGCAGGGCCAGGCCGCGGGTACCTTCGCGGCACTGGCGGCGGAGCGCGGCTGGAACGGCATGCCGATCGAAACCGTCCGGGCCCGTCTGCTGCGTGACGGCGTCCCCGTCAGCATTCCCACAGGCGAACCTCACCATCGGATCGAAAAGCGCTCGGCGATGCTCGCCTAGCACCTCGATTGTTGTTGGCACTTGTTCCAATCCAGAGCGGAGAATTTGCCGGTATGCATATGCGCTCCCTGACGCGACTTGTTCAACTCGCACTAGCTGTCGCTGTTTTGTCGTTGGGGCCGATAGCTGCCCGAGCCGAAACATATCCCGACCGGCCGATTCGGCTGATCGTGGGCTTTCCCCCCGGCGGCATCAACGACCTCGTCGCGCGCATCGTGGGGCAAAGCGTCTCGGACAGTCTGGGGCAGCCGATCGTCATCGAAAACCGGCCGGGCGCGGGCGGCACGATCGGCGCTAACGCCGTGGCCAAGGCCAATCCGGACGGCTACACCCTGCTGCTCGGCTCGGTCAGCAATCTCGCGATGGCGCCGAGCCAGTACAAGAACCTGCCCTACGATCCCATCAAGGATTTTGCCCCTGTCGCCCTGGTCGCCGCGTCGCCCAACATCATGGTCGTACCCAATGATTCCCCCATTCACAGTGTGCTGGACCTGATCGCGCTGGCAAAAAAGAGCCCGGGAAGCATCAGTTATGCATCGGCCGGGAATGGCACGTCGAACCACCTCACTGTCGAGCTTTTGAAGACGATGGCTGGGATCGATCTGGTCCACGTGCCCTACCGCGGCGACGCGCCGGGGATGACCGACGTCCTTGCGGGCCGAATTCAGATGATGTTTCCGACGCTCCCGGTCGCGCTGCCGCAAATCAAGGCGGGCAGCCTGCGGGCGATTGCCGTTTCGAGCCCGAAACGCTCAATCCTGGCGCCTGAAATACCGACTGTTGCCGAATCGGGCCGTCTTCCCGAATTTGCCGTCAGCGTCTGGGTTGGTATTCTGGCGCCTGCCGGGACAAGCCCGGAAATCGTCGACAGGCTCAACGCTGAAATCCGCAAGGCGCTCAGCTCGGCGGGCGTGCGCGAAAAGCTCTCGGCACAAGGGACCGAGCCCGCCGCTGCTGGCGAACCGAAAGAATTTGCCGCCTATCTGGCGGCTGAAACCAAAAAATGGTCCGAGGTTGCAAAATCCTCCGGAATTACCCCGAACTGAGACAAGCAGGCACCATGGCAACGCAACGTATCGGGATCACGATGGGCGATCCCGCAGGGATCGGCGCAGAAATTATTTGCCGGGCGCTTGGTGATCTCCTGCCTGGCGAGCGCAACGAGATTGTCGTGTTCGGCACGAGGTCGTTTCTGGATCGCGCCAATGCGCTCACTGGCGACCGGTTGTCGTTTACGTCGGCCGAGGATGCTTCGGAAGAAGGCCGCGTCGCGGTCGTCGACGTCGCGGTCCCCAGCGCCAATTCGGTCCAGAACGGCACCATGAGCGCTGCCGCCGGCGCCTGCAGTTATGCCTATATCGAGCGCGCGGTGTCCGCGGCATTGAAGGGCGATGTCTCGGTCATCGTCACCGCGCCGATCAACAAGGAAGCGCTGCACGCCGCCGGTTATCATTACGAAGGACACACCGAGCTTCTGGCGCATCTCACCGGCGCCAAATCGTCCTTCATGCTGCTGACATCGGAAAAGCTGACGGCGATCCATGTTTCAACCCATGTATCGCTCGCGGGCGCGGTGGGACGAGCGACCATCGAGCGCGAACTCGCGGCGATCCGCACCGCAAACGCGCATCTGAAGCTCTTGGGCATCGTGCGGCCGCGCATCGCGGTCGCCGGACTGAACCCGCATTCCGGCGAAAATGGTCTGTTCGGCACGGACGAGATCGAACGCATCGTTCCCGCCATCAAATTGGCGCGCGACGAAGGCATTGACGCGATCGGCCCGATCCCCGGCGATACCGTATTTTATCGCGCCATGCAGGGCGAGTTCGATCTCGTGGTCGCGCAATACCACGATCAAGGTCATATCCCCTGCAAGCTGGTCGCCTTCGATACCACCATCAATGTCAGTCTCGGACTGCCCATCCTGCGCGTGTCGGTGGACCACGGCACCGCCTTTGATATTGCCTGGAAGGGTGTCGCACGTCACGACAACATGAATGCGACCATCGCTTACGCCCGTCGCCTGGCCGCCGCGCGACGCGACAAGAACGGGTACGGCTACCCCTGTTGGCATTAATATGAGTGGTCATGACCTGGAAGCCGCCATCGTCGCCGATGACTTGACGGGGGCTTTGGACATGGCAGCCCCGTTCGCTTCGCGCGGTTTTGCGACCCGTTTGCTGCTCGATCACGGGCACAAGGCGACCGGCATCGATACCGAGGTGCTGACGCTTACCAGCGCCAGCCGGGAGCTCACAGCGCAAGCGGCTTCGGAGAACATTCGCTCCGCGATGGCTGCCGCGTTGGTCCGCAAGCCCCGGATTTTGATCCACAAGATCAATTCGACGCTGCGCGGCAATGTCGCCAACGCGATCCTGACCGCGCTTCAAGCCAGCGGGCGGCGGCATGCCCTGATCGCAACAGCCGTGCCGAGCCATGGCCGCACCATGCGGGGCGGCGAAGTGTTCGTAAACGGCGTCTCGCTTCGCGACAATCCGGCCCGCTTCGGTGACCTGTCGCGGCCGCCATCGGCGCCTTTGCCCAATCTGCTGCGCGCATCGTCCGCCGCGATATCAGTGCGTTCTTGGCGACGCGGCGATATTTCGCCGCTCAGCGCGGCCGCGGGCCTTCACGCCTATGTCGCAGACTGCGAATCCGAAGACGACCTTGAGGCGCTTGCGCGGTTTGCGCTTGATCACGCGGACCGGTTGCTTGTTGTCGGCGCGTCGGGATTAGGCACGGCTATCGCAGAGCAGTTTGCCGCCGACAGGACGCCGAATATCCCTTCCACAAACCGATCGACCAGTGAGCGATCCGCCACGACCCTATTCGTGATAGGTTCGCGCACGCCTGCGAGCGCGGAACAGATTGTCAGGCTGTATGAAGCAGGCGCACAGGAGATTGTGCTACAATTTCCATTTGTCGAACAGACCGCCGGTTCTGTGGAGAAAGATATTGCTGACGATGTCCAATCCCGGGCGTTGGTGGTGCGGCCAGCGGCGTCTCTGCCGTTTCTCCAGGAATCATCGAAGGCAATCGCGCGAGCGCTCGGTCAAACGGCAGCACGGCTGGTCCGTCGTATCAATATCGGTGCCGTGGTGATGTCGGGTGGAGATACCGCACTGGCGGTTTTTCAAGCGCTCGGCATTGCCGAAGCCGTTCTGCTCCGTGAGCTTTCGCCAGGGGTGGCAATCGGGAGATTTCAGGTTGACGGCGCACCGCTGACCTTCGTTGCAAAATCCGGCGGCTTTGGCGATCGCGACGCGCTGGTCAGGATATCGCACGCGCTTCGAATCAGCTGACGTCAATCGCGGTCCTTCAAGAACCTTTCTGGCTCGCTCTTCGATTGCAAGAGGCGCTTTTGCCGTCGTATCCTCAGCTTCCCGCCATCCGATTATGAGCGATCGCAATGGAGCCGGATCAACTCCTTGCTACCGGTCGCTGATTTGCGAATCTGCGCGCGCGGGCGTGAGACAAATATCGAAAGATTGACCTCAAATGTTGTCGGCTGTCAGCCCTTAGGCGAATTGGCGATACAAATCTTTCCGATTATTAATGCGACCGGCCTCGGCGAAAATGTCAAATGCGGCAGGCGGAAAAGGCCAAAAAGGCAGACAAACAGCCGCGTCAGGTATGCTAGATTGTCGAAACCGCCCATGGGGGTGATGTGATGGCAGGTTCATGAACCAACCGATAAAATCTCTTAAGGAAGCTCCGTTAGTCGAGCCTTCGCAAATCCCCAAGCCTCGGCCGCGCGGGCGCCTCGTTCTGACATTTATCCTGGGTTTGCTGGTCGTGGCCGGCGTGGTCTGGTGGACCAGGCAAGAGGGCGCGCCGCAGAAGGCTGGCGCCGGTCGCAACGCTGCGCCGATGTCGATCGTGCCCGCGACCGTCGGCAAGGGTGATATCGGGATCAACCTCAATGCGCTCGGTACCGTCACCTCGCTTGCCACCGTCACCATCAGGACCCAGATCAGCGGCTATCTGATGAAGATCGATTTCACGGAAGGTCAGGAGGTCAAGAAAGGCGACCTGCTCGCCGAGATCGATCCACGGCCGTACGAAGCCACCCTGGCGCAGATGAAGGGTCAGCTTACGCGCGACGAAGCGCTGCTGAAGGGCGCTCAAGTCGATCTGGCCCGCTACCAGGGCCTGGCGGCGCAGAATGCCGTGCCGCATCAGACGCTGGACACGCAAGTCGCCCTGGTCGCTCAGGACCAGGGCACGGTCGAAGCCGACCGCGGCATGGTTCGGTCCGCCGAGGTGAACCTGCAATATTGCCGTATCCTGTCGCCGCTGGACGGCCGCGTCGGACTGCGCCAGGTCGATCAGGGCAACTATGTGACTCCCGGCGACACCAGCGGTCTTACTGTCATCACGCAATTGCAGCCGATCAGCGTTCTGTTCACGGTCCCGGAGGATAACCTGCAGGCCATTTCGAAGCGGCTGCAGGACGGAGCCGTGCTGCCCACAACTGCCTATGATCGCGGCGGCGCCAACAAGATCGCCGACGGTTCATTGCAGACTTTCGACAGCCAGATCGATCCGACCACCGGAACGATCAAGCTGCGGGCGCAGTTTCCGAACGAATTGAAGGCGCTTTATCCGAACCAGTTCGTGAATGTCCGGCTGCTGCTCGACACCCACAAGGGCGTCACCACGATGCCGACGGCGGGCGTCCAGCGCGGGGTGCCGGGCACCTTCGTCTATCTCGTCAATGCCGACAGTACCGTGTCGGTCCGTCCGGTCAAACTCGGGGTCACCGACGGCGACAACGTCGAGGTTAGCTCCGGACTGGCGCCGGGCGATCGCATCGTGGTCGATGGAGCCGACAAGCTGCGCGACGGCGCCAAGATCAACATACGGACGGAAGCCGGCGCCGGCACTCCGCCGCCGCCGGGCCCGGTCAAGTCGGGCGGCAAGAAACAGCGTTCGGATAACGGACAGAAACAATGAGTCCGTCGCAGCCGTTCATTCTGCGGCCCGTGGCAACCACCCTGCTGATGATCGCTATCATGCTGTCGGGCTTGCTGGCGTTCAGGTTCCTGCCGGTCGCCGCTTTGCCCGAAGTGGACTATCCGACCATCCAGGTGCAGACGTTCTATCCCGGCGCCAGTCCTGATGTGATGACTTCGTCCGTCACCGCTCCGCTCGAGGTGCAGTTCGGCCAGATGCCGAATCTAAACCAGATGAGTTCGGTGAGTTCGGCCGGGGCATCGGTCATCACGCTGCAGTTCGGGCTCACGATTTCCCTCGATGTTGCCGAACAAGAGGTCCAGGCCGCCATCAATGCCGCGGGCAATCTGCTGCCCTCCGATCTTCCGGCGCCGCCGATCTATGCCAAGGTGAACCCGGCCGACGCGCCGATCCTGACGCTGGGGCTGACATCGAAAACAATGCCGCTGACGCAGGTCGAAGATTTCGTCGATACGCGTCTTGCGCAAAAGATCTCCCAACTTCCCGGCGTCGGCCTGGTCAGCATCAGCGGTGGGCAACGGCCAGCGGTACGCATTCGTGCCGACATCCGCAAACTCGCCGCCTACGGACTCAACATCGACGACCTGCGCACCACCCTTGGCAACGCCAACATCAACACGCCGAAGGGAAACTTCGACGGAGCGATGCGGGCCTATACCATCAACGCCAACGATCAGATCCGCAACGCCGCCGACTATAAATCGCTGGTCGTCGCCTACAAGAACGGCTCGCCGGTCCGGCTCAGCGACGTCGGCGACGTCATCGATGGCGCCCAGAACGACAAGCTCGGTGCCTGGATGAACGAGACCCCGGCGATCATCCTGAATATTCAGCGGCAACCCGGCGCCAACGTCATCTCGGTGGTCGAGGGAATCAAGGCGTTGTTGCCGCAACTGCAGGCGTCGCTGCCCGCCGCGATCGATCTCAACATTCTGACCGACCGGACCGTGACCATCCGTGCATCGGTGCAGGATGTGGAATACGAACTGACGCTCGCCGTGATCCTGGTGGTGCTGGTGATCTTCGTGTTCCTGCGCAATACGCGGGCGACCTTGATCCCGAGCCTCTCGGTCCCGCTATCGCTGGTCGGCACGCTCGGCGCAATGTACCTGTTCGGCTTCAGCCTCAACAATCTCTCGCTGATGGCGCTGACCATCGCCACCGGCTTCGTGGTCGATGACGCCATCGTCGTGATCGAGAACATCTCCCGTTACCTCGAAGAGGGCGATACCCCGTTGCAGGCGGCACTGCGCGGCTCCGAGCAGATCGGCTTCACCATCATCTCGCTCACGGTGTCGCTGATCGCGGTGCTGATTCCGTTGCTGTTCATGGGCGACGTGGTCGGCCGGCTGTTCAGGGAGTTCGCCATCACGCTGTCGGTCACGATCCTGATTTCCGCCGTGGTGTCGCTGACCCTGGTGCCGATGGCCTGCGCCAAGCTGCTCAAGGCCGAAACCGAAACCCACGAGAACGCGTTTCAGCGCTACAGCCGCGAAGGGTTCGACCGGATCATCGTGGTTTACGGGCGTGCGCTCAACTGGGTGCTCGATCGCCAGACCTTCGTGCTCTTTATTGCCTTGGGCACATTCGCGCTGACCGCCTTTCTCTACGTCGCCATTCCCAAGGGGTTCTTTCCGCTGCAGGACACCGGCGTCATTCAGGCGATATCCGAGGCGCCGCAGTCGGTGTCCTACGCCGCGATGGCAGAGCGGCAGCAGCAACTCGCCAGCGCCATTCTCAGGGATCCCGACGTCGACAGTCTTTCTTCATTCATCGGCGTCGACGGGACCAATACCACGCTCAACAGCGGCCGGATTCTGATCAATCTCAAGTCGCACGATCAGCGCAAATCCGACATCGCCACTGTGATGCAGCGCATCAAGAACAGCACGGCATCGCTGACCGGCATCACCCTCTATATGCAGCCGGTCCAGGATCTGACGATCGAGGGCACCGTCAGCCGGACCCAATACCAGTTTATCCTGCAGGACGCGGATCCGGCACAGCTTGCCGAATGGACGCCCAAACTGGTCGACAAGCTCAATCAGCTTCCGCAGCTGGCCGACGTGGCCAGCGATATCTCGAACCAGGGTCTCTCGGTCTACATTCAAATCGACCGTGATCAAGCCGCCCGTTTCGGCATTACGCCGGCGACGATCGACAATGCGCTGTACGACTCCTACGGCCAGCGCATCGTCTCCACCATCTTCACCAATTCCAACCAGTACCGCGTTATTCTCGAAGCCGACCCCAGCCTGCAGACCTCGCTGAAATCCTTGTCGGACATCTATCTGCCGTCGTCGGTCGGTGGCCCGCCGGTGCCGCTGGCGGTGATGGCCAAGATGCGGGAAGAAACCGCGCCGCTGCAGGTCTCGCATCTCGGCCAGTTTCCCGCATCCACCGTATCCTTCAACCTGGCGCCGGGCGCCTCGCTCGGCGAGGCGGTGACGGCGATCAAGCAGGCGCAAATCGACATCGGCCTGCCGCTCAGCGTCATCAGCAGCTTTCAGGGCGCGGCCCTGGCGTTTCAGTCCTCGCTCTCAAATCAGCTTTTCCTGATCCTGGCCGCGATCGTCACCGTCTATATCGTGCTGGGCGTGCTCTATGAGAGCTTCATCCACCCGCTCACCATCCTCTCGACGCTGCCATCGGCCGGAATTGGCGCGCTGCTGGCGCTGATGGCCGCCGGCGACGATCTCACCATCGTCGCGATCATCGGCATTATTCTTCTGATCGGCATCGTAAAGAAGAATGCGATCATGATGATCGACTTTGCGCTGGACGCCGAGCGCAACGAGGGCAAGCCGCCGCGGGAGGCGATCTACCAGGCCTGCCTGTTGCGGTTCCGCCCGATCCTGATGACAACCATGGCGGCCGTGCTTGGCGCATTGCCGCTGATGCTGGGGACCGGCGCGGGTTCCGAACTGCGGCATCCGCTCGGCATTTCCATCGTCGGCGGCCTGCTGGTCAGTCAACTGCTGACCTTGTTTACGACGCCGGTGATCTATCTCTGGTTCGACCGCCTGGCGGCGCGGTTTGCCGGACCTGCCGGCGAAGGCCGCCAGGCCAACGAGTTCAACTAAGTCATGGGCCCGTCTACCCCCTTCATTCGCCGGCCGATCGCAACGACGTTGCTGACCTTCGGGCTTGCCGCGGCGGGGGCCGTCGCGTTCTTCAAACTGCCGGTGTCGCCGCTGCCGCAGGTCGATTTTCCGACCATTTCGGTCCAGGCGGTGTTGCCCGGCGCCAGTCCGCAGGATGTCGCCACCACCGTCGCGAGCCCGCTCGAGCGCCATCTCGGGCAGATCGCCGACGTCACCGAGATGACCTCGTCGAGCACGGTGGGCGCGACCCGCATCACCCTGCAGTTCGGGCTCAACCGGGATATCAACGGCGCGGCGCGCGACGTCCAGGCGGCGATCAACGCGGCTCGCGCCGACCTTCCGACCAGCCTGCGATCCAATCCGACCTACCGCAAGGTCAATCCCGCCGACGCCCCGATCCTGATCCTGACTTTGACGTCGGACACGATGACGCGCGGCGATCTCTATGACGCCGCATCGACCGTGCTGGCGCAAAAACTGTCGCAGGTCGAGGGAATCGGCGAAGTCATTGTCGGCGGCAGCTCGCTGCCTGCGGTGAGAGTCGATCTCATTCCGCAGGTGCTTTACAAATACGGCATCGGTCTCGAAGACGTGCGCGCCGCGCTTGCCAGCGCCAACGCGCACAGCCCGAAGGGCGGCATCGACGTCGGCGACCAACGCTACCAGATCTACGCCAACGACCAGGCCAACAAGGCCGCCGACTATCAGTCGCTGATCGTCGCCTACCGGAACGGCGCGCCGGTCCACCTTTCCGATATCGGCGAGATCACGGACGGGGTCGAAAATCTCCGCAATGCGGGGCTGGCAAACGGCAAGCCGGCCGTCCTGGTCATCCTCTACCGGCAGCCGGGCGCCAACATCATCTCCACCGTCGATCTGGTGAAGGGGCTGATGCCGCAACTGCGAGCGTCGGTTTCGCCTGCCATTGACATTGGACTGGCGGTCGACCGGTCGACCACCATTCGCACCTCGCTGCGCGACGTCGAGCGCAGTTTGATCCTCGCCGTGCTGCTGGTGATCGTCGTGGTTTTCGCATTCCTGCGAAACCTGCGCGCGACGCTGGTGCCTGTCGTGGCGGTGTCGGTGTCGCTGATCGCGACATTCGCCGCCATGTACCTGATGGGCTACAGTCTCGACAATCTGTCGCTGATGGCGCTCACGGTCGCGACCGGTTTTGTGGTCGACGACGCCATCGTCGTGCTCGAGAACATCACCCGCTATATCGAGGACGGGATGTCGCCGCTGCAGGCCGCCCTCAAGGGCGCCAACGAAGTCGGCTTCACCGTGCTGTCGATGAGCATTTCCCTGATTGCCGTCTTCATTCCGATCCTGCTGATGGGCGGCATCGTCGGCCGCCTGTTCCGCGAATTTGCCATGACGATCTCGATCGCGATCGTGATCTCGCTGGCGGTCTCGCTGGCGACCACGCCGATGATGTGCGCTGTGCTGCTCCGCAGCGATTCCGGCCAGAGCCATGGCCGGCTTTATCAGGCCAGCGAACGCTTCTTCGAAAACATGCTGAGCTTCTATCGGCGGACACTGACCACCGCGCTCCGCCATCCGGGAGCGATCATGTTGATCCTCGCCGCCGTGCTCGGCCTCAATTTCTACCTGTACGCCATCATCCCGAAGGGTTTCTTCCCGCAGCAGGATACCGGACGGGTGGTCGGCTCGATCCAGGCCGATCAGAGCATTTCGTTTCAATTGATGCAGCAAAAGCTGGCGCAGTTCGTCACCATCATCAAGCAGGATCCCGCGGTCGAAACCGTCGTCGGCTTCACCGGCGGCGGCCAGACCAATTCCGGCTTTGTGTTTGCCTCGTTGCTCCCGCTCAACGAGCGTCACATTTCCGCTGACGGCGTCATCGCGCGGTTGCGGCGTGAGATGTCGGTCGTTCCCGGTGCGACCCTGTTCCTGCAGGCCGTGCAGGACATCCGCGTCGGCGGCCGGGCCAGCAATGCGCAGTATCAATACACCCTGCAGGGCGCCTCCCTGGGGGAGCTCAATGAGTGGACGCCGAAGATCGCCGCGGCCCTGCAGGGCGACCCGAACCTCGCCGACGTCAACAGCGACCAGCAGAACAAGGGGCTCGAATCCGACCTGGTGATCGATCGGGACGCCGCCGCCCAATTGGGAATCACCGTCAGCCAGATCGACAACACGCTCTATGACGCGTTCGGCCAGCGCCAGGTTTCGACCATCTATGTCGCCCGCAACCAGTATCATGTGATCATGGAGGTGGCGCCGCGCTACTGGGAAAATCCGGAAGCGCTGAAGGACGTCTACATCAGCACCTCGGGCGGCTCGGTCGGCGGCTCGCAGGCGACCAACGCGGTGGCGGGCACTGTGGTTGCGACCGGAACATCGGCCGCGGCCAACTCCGCCAACGCCCAGGCGGCGCGAAATCTCGCGACCAATTCGATCGGCGCCACCGGCAAGGGCGTTGCCTCGACCGGCTCCGCGGTCAGCACCAGCCAGGAGACCATGATTCCACTGTCCGCGGTGGCGCATTTCACGCAAGGCGCGACTCCGCTTGCGGTCAATCACCAGGGGCTGCTGGTGGCCAGCACGATTTCGTTCAATCTGCCGCCGAATGTCTCGCTGAGCACCGCGATCGCCTCGATCGAGGCCGCCATGAACAAGATCGGCGTGCCCGCGACGGTGCGCGGTACTTTCCAGGGCTCGGCGAAAGCCTTCCAGGACTCGCTGAGCAACCAGCCCTATCTGATCCTGGCGGCCCTGGTCACGATCTACATCGTGCTCGGCGTGCTCTATGAAAGCTACGTTCATCCGCTGACCATTCTGTCGACCTTGCCGTCGGCCGGCGTCGGCGCGCTGCTGGCGCTGATGGCGTTCCATGTCGACTTCAGCATCATGGCGCTGATCGGCGTCATTCTGCTGATCGGCATCGTCAAGAAGAACGCCATCATGATGATCGATTTCGCGCTCGACGCCGAGCGCAGGCGCGGACTCAGTCCATTCGATGCCATCCACGAGGCCTGCCTGCTGCGCTTCCGGCCGATCATGATGACGACGATGGCGGCCATGCTCGGCGCGCTGCCGCTTGCGCTCGGCATGGGCGATGGCGGCGAACTCCGGCAGCCGCTCGGCATCGCGATCGTTGGCGGCCTTGCGCTCAGCCAGTTGCTGACGCTGTATTCGACGCCGGTCATCTATCTCTATATGGACCGGTTCCGGATCTGGAGCCGGGGTCTCAGGAGCGGACGTCGCGCCCCGGTTTCGCCCGGCCCCGGGCTGCAGCCGGGCGAATAGATGTCGATAGTGGCACGGACGGATGGCGAAGCCCTTCAGCATGTCGTGTACGACGGCGAATTTAACGCAGCGCTCTCTTGCAGGCCGCTGCAACACCACTAAAATCGCGCCGCAAACGGGGGCACATGCGTAAACTCGCGTCGAAATCGATTTCTCCTGCCACCGGCTTTGGCGGCGGGGGCCGCATCACGTCGGCTCTCTCGGTGCTGCTGCTGGGCCCGGTGCTGTCCGGCTGCTTTATTCTCGGATCCGAGCGGCCTGAACTCGGCCTCGAGATTCCCTCGAACTATCGCGAAGCCGCCCGCGGCGCGCCCGACGCCGCCGTGCCCGCCGTCGACTGGTGGCGCGGTTTCCGTTCCAGCGAACTGACGTCGCTGATGGAGAACGCGCAGATCGCCAATCTCGATATCGCGGTGGCCGTCGCCGAGATCGTGCAGGCCGACGCCCAGGTCGGCGTCTTGGGTGCACCCTTGTTGCCGTCGCTGACCGGAACCGGAACGGCGGAGCAGCTCAAGGCGGGCGGGCTGCCCGCCACCCCGCAATTCAGTCTCGGCGTCACCGCGAGCTACATGGTCGATCTCTGGGGCAAGAACCGCGCCACGCTGTTTGCCGGCGAGGAGAACGCGACCGTTTCGCGCTACAATCGCGAGGTTGTGACGCTGACGACGATCGCGAGCGTCGCCAACACCTATTTCGCGATCCTCGCCGCCCAGGACGAACTGCGCGTCGCCCACAACAACCTCGCCGCCTCCGAGCGCATTCTGGCGCTGATCAAAACGCAATTCGCCGGCGGCACCGCCTCGCAGCTCGATTTGTCGCAACAGGAAGCGCTGGTGGCTACCGTGCGCGCCTCGATCCCTCCGCTTGAGGTCACGCTGCGGCAGGCGATCGCCGCGCTCGCGCTGCTGGAGGCGCACGCGCCGGCGAACTTCCACGTCAAGGGCGGGTCGACCACGCAGATCGTGGTTCCCCGGATCACGGCGGGCATGCCCTCGCAGCTGCTCTATCAGAACCCGGCCGTCCGGCTGGCCGAAGCGCAGCTGGCCTCCTCCAACTTCAGCGTCGAGGCCGCGCGCGCCGCGTTCTTCCCGCAGATCCAGCTGACCGCAGCGTCCGGGGTGCAGAGCGCGGCGCTGGCGTCGCTGTTCGGACCCGGCGCCTTTTTCTATTCGCTGTCGGCGGGGCTGACCCAGCCGCTGTTCGACGGCTTCCTGCTGCAGAGCGAGTTGAAGCAGGCCAAGGGCGTGCAGCTGCAATTCCTGCAAGCCTACCGCAAGGCGGTGCTGCTGGCCTTCACCGACGTTGAGCAGTCGCTGGTGGCGCTGGCGCAATTCACCCGGCAGGAAAAACTGCAGACCGACGTGGTGACCGCCTCGCAGAAGGCGTTCGACGTCTCCGAAACCCAGTATCGGGGCGGCACCGTCAACCTGCTGACGGTGCTGCAGACCCAGCAGACGCTGTTCACGGCGCAGACCCTGCTGGTGCAGGTGCGGCTGTCGAAATTGCTGGCGGCCAGCAGCCTGTTTCAGGCGCTGGGCGGCGGCTGGACACCGAACGGCACCTTGGCCGCGCTGCCGCCGCCAGGCCAGAATTGAACGGCGCAGAATTGAACGGCGATGTACGCCCGGCAGGCGGCAGTCCATGGTAAGGAACGGGTCATGAGAACAACGCGGTTGATGGCGGCGGTCCTGGTGGCGGCGATGGCGGGCGTCGGGCTTTCGGCCGCGCGCGCGCAAACCGTGTTCACGGCGACGGCGCCGAACAACACCCCGCTCGCCTTCGGCATGGATGTGGACCAGGTCTCGCGGGTGCTGGGCGTGACGCTGAACTATGTGCGCGGCCGTCCCGGCAACGAACTCTTCCTCGCTCTCGCCAATGTCAAGGGCGCGGCCTTGTCGGATCGCAATGACGGCCTCTATCTGCAATTCAGGCGCGGCCGGCTGACGGGATGGAAAGGCGATTGGCGAAGCAATCGGCCTTGCTGGTTATTGAGGATGCCGCTATGCGCAAACTGACACTCCTGGTTACCGCCGCGGTTGGTCTGGCGTCGGCGGCGCTGGCGCCGGTGTTCGCGCAGGATGTCCGGCCCAGGCCCAGCTCGCCCGCGAATCTGCCGTTGGCGCAGCCGAGCCCGATTCTCTGGTTCTTCGACGGCCGCGACGATGTCCGCGATTTTCCCAACAACGGATTCTATCCCGGCGATTTCGCCGCCTATCCCCCCGGCGTGTGGATCGGCGCCGCCGGCCTGTTCGGCTTTAACCCGCAGCACGCCACCGACAGCCCGCCGCCGCAGGCCTTCGCCGCATCGCCCCACGACCAGGCCTGGTGCGCCCGCCGCTATCGCTCATACGACCCGGCCTCCGGCACCTTCGTCGGCAAGAACGGCACGCGCTACCGGTGCGGGTGAGGGGACGTCGATAGCGCGAGACGCCTCAGCCGTCATTCCGGGATGGTGCGCCAGCACCAGACCTCAGAAGTGCAATTGCACATCGGGGAATCCTTGGATTCCGGGTTCGATGCTTTCGCATCGCCCCGGAATGACAGTGCTGGAAAAAGATTCCCTTTCTCGTCATGGCCGGGCTCGTCCTGGCCATCCACGTCTTTCTTGCCTGGGAGCTGCAAGGACGTGGATGCCCGGCACAAGGCCGGGCATGACGAGCTTTGCTTTCGCGGGCGATGACACCCGAAATGCTGATTCAATTTTCAAACAGCGTCATGATTTGCAAACACAGCTTCGCGATCTCGCCGCATGTTTTGCGCGAGGTTTGGCCTGCTCGTTCCGCCCTCTCAATTCAGAGGGCGCAGGGAATGCCGGGCGCCCGATGCACCCGCAGCCTCGTGTGCGCTATTGGTAGCAAGTATGCACACGAGTATTCACAGCGAGTCACCGGAATCACCCGGCATTCCCCGCGCAATGGTTTACGGCTTATACCGTGCTCTTGTGTCCGCAAAATCTGCCAGAATATGCGAACGGGCGGTTCTGACCAACCGCCCGCCGCTGGATCTGAGCCCGTGGTGCTCAAAGGCCGCTAGAGCCTGACGGGGAGCGAGGGACAGATCCGGTGTCTTCCTCAACCCGAACAGTTGCATGGGCTTAGAGCCCGAACCGAGCAAGGAAGGGAGCTGGATGATGGCACAAAACGGTCTGGTTGTCGCCGGTATTGATATCGCCAAGGACAAGGCGGATGTGAGCATTCGTGCGCTGTCTCAACGGCAAACGTTCCCAAGCACCGCGGAGGGACGTCGGCAGTTGATCTCTTGGCTTCGCAAGCACAAGGTGACCAAAGCAGTGATGGAGGCAAGCGGGGGATATGAGCGCGAATGGGCCCGGGCGATCCGCGAGAAGGCTATCGAAGTTCGTATTGTTGACCCTAAGCGGGTGCGCCACTTCGCCCAGTCTGCTGGGCGACTAGCCAAAAATGATGTCATCGACGCTGACACGATCGCTTGGTTTGCCGAGATATTCGACGAGGCGCCAAGCCAAGCCCACGATGCTGCGCGCGAGACGCTTCAACAGATGGTCAATGCTCGCCAGGGGTTGCTCGATATAAGAACCATGCTGAGCAACAAAGGCGAGCAGGATGTGCCGGAACCGGTGCAAAAAAGCCATGCGCGACTGCTGAAGGCCATAGCCGTCGAGCTTGCCAAGCTCGAGGCAGCGATCACCGCCCTCGTCAAGGCCACGCCGCATTTTGCCAAGCGCGCCGAGATCATCGAGAGCGTGCCAGGGCTTGCCGCCACGACTGCTGCCGGCCTTATCGCAGCCATGCCGGAATTGGGCGAGGTGAGCAACGAGGCCATCGCCGCCTTGCTCGGCGTCGCCCCTTACGATGATGATAGCGGTAAACGGCAGGGCGAGCGCCAGATCAAGGGGGGACGCCGCAAGGTCCGCAATCTGTTCTACATGGCGTCCCTGGGAGCGGCGACCCGGCACAACCCAATGCTCAAGACCTTCTATCATCGCCTGATCGCCAAGGGCAAAAAGGCAAAGGTTGCCCTGGTCGCCTGCATGCGCAAGCTGATCGTCATTCTCAACACCATGATCGCCCGCGGCGAGAAATGGGATGCCAGTCGCTACCCGGTGAGTTGACGAGCGCGCCACGCCCGCGCTCGGCATTCGGCCGAGCGCATGCAAAGCCAACAGACCAGTGAGCGGATGGGGTCAAGGCCGACAGCCGCCGGAGGCGGTGGCGCGTAGCGCCAGCCTTGAGGCCAGCCGATCACCGGTCTAATTTAAAAATACAGTTGCTCCCCGGTGATCGGCTTTCTTGCCACCGTCGCCGGCGGAGTTGCCTCCACCGACTTGACACCAGCGTCGGGGTGTCAGGACCACACGTCTTCGCCGTCCGCCTCAAGTACCCTCGTCAGGAGCACCATCCGCGTCCACCGCACCCCGCCCCGCGTTCGTGACGTTCGCGAAACGCCCCTCTGAGTGGAACAGGATGGCCGGGGATATAGAAGTGATTTGGGTGGGTGGTCAACAATAACTTCTGAAAATCAGAAGAATTATCTCGGGCCACGGCACGGGCGTTGATGAACAGCCGCGTTACCCGTTCCTCATCAAAGCCTTGCTCGGGGCCGGATGTGCCGGCGGCCCGGCGCGAAGCGCGGTCCCGGTCCTTCCCGGATATCGCTTCGCGCCTGTCTCGACGGATGACCATGCGGCCGCCCGCCGGCATGACGGATGTGATAAAAAAACCATGGAGCGACCCGACCGATCCGGAGATCCGCATGACCATCGCCGAAATGGTTTACAGGCAGGTGAAGCTGCTGCCCGATCCGCTTGCCCGCGAAGTGCTCGACTTCGTCGGTTTCCTTCGCGAGGGGCGTGATCGCGCGGAATGGCGCGACCTGATGTACGCGCAGGCGACCGCGCTGGCCGCCGTCTGGGACAATCCGGAGGGTAAAGTCTGGGACGATGTTTGAGCGCGGCGATCTGTTGCTCGTACTTATCAGTGAGACAAGCCATGTTGATGACAAAACGCGAGCCGACGACAACAGGCGAAATTCTGGTCGAGGAATTCATGAAGCCGATCGGGCTGACGCAGGGCGCGCTGGCTGACGCCATGGGCGTGCAACGCAGGCACGTCAATGAACTGCAACGATCGCCGCAAGGTGACCGCGGCGACCGCTCTCATTCTCGCCCGCGTGTTCGGCAACAGCCCGGACTTCTGGCTCAATGTGCAGCGGCGAACCGATCTGTTGGAAGCGATGTATTCACCGCGTGAGCAAAAACGGATTGAACGGGGTGATTAGATTAAGTTTGCTCTCTGCGAGCCTCTTTGCAGAGGCGGTCGATTTCTCCGCGTAGAAACCCCACTTCCTTCATGCACTGTCCCCCTCCGGTTCGCCCAAGTTCGTCTTGTACGGCTTTCCAATTGGCGAAATTGCCGGATCGGGCGAGTTGGCTGGCACGCTTTTCGCATTCAATGGTCATTGGCAATTCACCTCCCGCGCGCGGCGTCCAGGGCGCTCAAATAGGTCCTGCACATGCTCATGGCGGACTTCAAAGTTGCCTCCCTTTGGTCGTCTGGGGTGACAATGTGAATGACTTGAGCAAGCGTGCCGACCGCCGCTAAGACAGCATCTAGTGGCTCTGTGGCCGACACTAGAATTCCGTCCGCCAGCTTTAGCGTGTATTCCATGCTCTGTTGCATTTCATACTCATTCGACATCAAACCCGCTCACTCCAGTGTTTCGTTGCATTCGCCACTCATTGGGGCCTGGATTTTGTCACGCCGCTTCCAAACTGTTATCAGACTGAACCGCCGTCCCCAGTCGATTCGATCCTTTTGAACTCAGATTTCACGGCTGCGATAAAAGCGGGCTTGTCCCATTTGCCGGATTTCCGAAACGGTACGGTCGCTAAGGCAAATATCACGGAATCGTGGATTTCTGTCTGTCCGGTTTCGTCAGACCTGATCACGCCCATCTTCGACAGCCGCTCATCTCGAATGACTTCACTGAGAGACAGAATGCGGTAACTCAAGCTTTCAAACTCGTCTGAATCGGGGAATTGTTGTTTGACGGCAAGCAAGCCGCGATTTTCCGGCCTATCAGTGAAGCTGATTTTGGATCTAGAGCCGTCATCTTCCAGAATATTGATGGAAAATTGCGTGGGGTTCGGCGCGGGTCCTTTTAGCGCTGCTGCAGCCCCGAAGACACCCATCGCGAATCTGAAGCGTTCGGGATCAACAGGCTTAATCCGGTGAACAAAATTCGGTGCCATAGGCAACATCCTTTAGCAAGGTGGATTTGAGAATAGTGCAACAAGTCTGGTGATTCGTGGGGCCAAATTAGCGGCGGCTCGACGGGCGCACCGCGTTATCCCCGCTACACCCCACACTCCAGAAACACGCGTTACCCACATTCACCGCCGTAGCGTCGAACCGGCCATGGTCTCGCGCTGCGGCGGTGCTCTCCACGGAGCTATGCAAAATGGAATCGTTGGGGCTCCAAAACGCCGATTGTATAAATTCTACTTGGTCGAATGACGTTGAAACGAAATAGCGGGCGGGCATCTTACAGTAAGGTGGGAACCGCCGCGCCAGCACTCCCTGGAAGGCAAAGCTCCAATCAATCTCACGCCTCAACGTTTTGTTATCGTCGAAAAACCGAACGTCTGTGTCAATTTCATTGAGCTGTTTCAGTAGTTCTTCGTCTTTGCCGAGAGAGGCACCTCTAACGAACCCTACAAGGGCAGGTACTGTTGCAATATCGTTCGGACCGTCATTGGGAAGAGGCGCGCGAAGTTGGACATGGGTCAATGGTTTCGGCTAGGCCGCGTCGGCCACCGCGCGCTCTTCGAGAAGAACGCCGATCTCCGCCTGCAGCAGGACAATCGCTGCGATGGTGGTACAGTTGGGTGGGAACCACTGCCAATCGGCTATGGTACTGATAGAAATAGACTTTTTTGCTCGCTGATGGCCGCTTTCGTAGCGGTGTTTTGTATTTGGTTCAAGGGCCAGCAGAGATATTGGATTCTCCCAAAGGGAGCATCTGTGTGATACTCAACCTCTGATAACGATTCGGAGGAAGCGACGATGGCCACCGTATTTATTGAGGCACGTCCAAAGGGCAGACAGGAAGGAAGCCCGATCACTGACTACGTCGTTGAGGACCACGCGGATCATCCGCTTGGAACGTTCAGGACCCAACATGAGGCAATTGATTGGGCCAAAAGAAATGGCCATTCACCTCATGTCGCCCGGGTTCGCCACCTTAACGATAAAAAGAAACCGGACCATTGGCGCGCGGTGTAAGACCCGAAAGTCTTGGAGAAGGCGCGCAGGTGTTGGGGGTGCCGTGAACGGTGGGTATTGCGACGCGGTTTGCGGTGAAGCTGTCGGTCTAACGCCTTTGCACGCCATTTAGCGTCGTGACGATCCGGTCAAAGGAATCCTCGCAAAGCGCACATAAGGAACGAAAATGCGCTGTTAGCGATCCGTGCTCCCTCAAAGCGTCTGCCTCCAGCTTCGCTCGTTCTCCAGTGTGATGACCCGGAACTTTACTTCTAAGAGCTATCGCCAAATTTTGGTGACGGTGGGACCGGTCAGGCGGCGGCGGTTATGGGCTGACGGTCGGTCGGCTTGGCGATGACCTCGATCCCGTCGTTGAATGTCACACCAAGAACGAGTTTTGGCAACTGGTTGTGGCCATCGAGACGACGCCAGCTATTCTGCGCGCCCTCAAGCAATTTGAAGACCATCGCGAGCGCGGTCCTGTTCGACAGACAGCCCTTCGATCGGATCGTGCGATGGCGCACAGTGGCGAAGGTGCTTTCGATGGGGTTGGTGGTCCGCAGGTGTTTCCAGTGCTCGGCTGGGAAGTCGTAGAAAGCCAGCAGCGCGTCTCGATCCTGGCTCAGGCAGTCGGCCGCCTTCTCGTATTTTAGCGCGTAGCTCTCCACGAAGGCGTCGAACGCCAGTTCGGCGGCGGCCTTGGTTTCGGCCATCCAGATCTCCTGCAACGCGCGCTTGGCTTTCGGCTGCTGGCTCTTTGGCAACTTGGCGAGCACGTTCGCGGTCTTGTGCACCCAGCAGCGCTGCTCGCGCGTTCTCGGCCAGACCTCGCCGGCGGCCTTCCAGAACCCGAGTGCGCCATCGGCGATGACGAGCCGCGGGGGCGCATCGAGCCCGCGCCGCTTCAGATCAAGCAGTAGATCGCGCCAGTCGTGCGCGCTCTCGCGGGCGCCATCGCTGAAGCCGACCAATTCCTTACGGCCCTCCGGCGTCGCGCCGACCAGCACAAGGATGCATTGCTTTTCGTCTTCGAGGCGCGCCTGGAGATGGATGCCATCGGCCCAGATGTAGACGTAGCGCTTCGCCGACAGATCGCGCTTCTGCCACGCGGTGTGCTCGTCGAGCCAGCCATCCTTCAGGCGGCCGATGGCGGATGCCGACAACCCGGCAGCATCCTTGCCGAGCAGCGCAGCCAGCGCCTCGGAGAAGTCGCCGGTTGAGATACCCTTCAGGTAAAGGATCGGCAGCAGCGTCTCGATCGACTTCGAACGGCGCATGTAGGGTGGCAGGATCGACGGAGAGAACCGGATGCGGTCGGGATCGGCGGCGTCCGCCTCGCGATCGCGAACACGCGGCTGGCGGACGGCGACCGGACCGATACCGGTCATCACCTCGCGCTCCGGCAGGTGACCGTGGCGGACGACGCGCTGGTGGCCGTCCGCAGTCTTCAAATCGGCATGCTTGCCAAGAAAGTCCGCGACCTCGGCCTCGACCGCCTGGGCCAACAGGGCACGCGCCCCATTACGCAAGATTTCGGTGAGTTGGTCGTCGACGTTTCCTGGCTGAATCAGCTTGATGATGTTATCTTTGGACACGGCATATCGCTCCTTCGGTGGAGAAGTGGAGGCGTCAAGCACCCCCACGATATGCCGCCTTTCCGATTCCCGCCGTCACCAACTTTCGGCGATAGCTCTACTTCTTCTAAGGCGATGAAGCTCTCTGAGCGGTTCTACGATTTGATCTGCTGTGAGACTGTCTTTGGCCCGAAGTATTTCCTGAATCAATTTGAGGCTTTGCCAGGAAGTCTCGAACTTAACGCCAGAAGCATCCGCGAGCTTGCGAATCTCGGTCGCAACAAAGCCCTCCACAGCCATTTGATCTAAAGCAAGCAACTCGTCCGCCCATTCCTTGGAGGATGTGGTTACAGGATAGTGCACTCTATCGCGAACCTGCGATCCTCGCGCACGCCACCAAGGTGGGGGATTACGATCTAACTCCGAGACCGCATATCGCAGCGATTGCAGCGGATCACTCTCGGAAGTCCATTCTCCCTTAAAGTCCGTGTCGAATGCTCGCTTCGAGATGGGAGACTTGGGCCACTCATTGTGATGCTTCCAATGCTGCTGCTCCTTGAACGGCAGGTTTTGCAGATAACCGATGTAAGTGTGAACCTGACCAGCTTCATTGATGTCAAAGGTCTTTAGATGCCAAGCATTGCGACAAGTGATAGAACGGTCTCCTAGATCATACTTGTCCGGGTCTGCTTTGTACTTGGTCAAAACGTTTGGACTGAAGAACGCAGGCGATATCTCGAATGGCTTATCCGACTTAGTAAAATAGTTGCTTAGTTCAGAGGGGGCGCAAGACCATTCGACTGACCTGTCATTTTTCCAGTCGTGGATTTTGAACGTTTCATACTGGCGAGCATCCGGGTCATTCTCACGCTTCCATTCCTCGATCAATTCTTCGACCGTAACATTTGGCCGAAGGATTTGCCCGCCATGAATGTAGCTTGCATTTCCACCTGACAGCCCCGAATAGTAGAAAAGGTCTCGGGCATCAAAATGACGTTCGGCATTTTCCCAGTGGGAGAACGATCCAGGGACGAACCGCGTCACATCGAATTTCCGATAAAGTTCATATCCGCCTACCGCCATAAATTCCGCGAGCGGCTTGGCCTTCATCAGAACGAGCGTCCGCGTGCGGTCAAAGTCACCAGTGCCAGCGTCGTGAAATACCCGAATGACTTCCTCTAGATCGCCCTCCGAATTGAGAAGGCAGTATGCGCTTCGCTCAGCTATGAAATGCAAGCCGAGTGAATGAACAAGCTTCTGACTTAGCTCTATGGGCGTATCGTAATTCGACATTCCATCGAAATGCCGCCGAAATACTATGGGTTCTGCACCATGGAGGGGATGCCCTTCAGCAAAGTCGAGAGGCGGCTCAAGGTACATCCTATGGCCGTGCCCTCCGCCCCAAGCCTTCTGGATGCACCAAGCTTCGTCGGTGTGAAAGCTGCTATTGTACAGTTCGTCTTTATCAGGATTGGCGAGGTTTGACGCTCGCCCGAATATCGAAATAATCAGCAAGCTTTGAAAGCTCGCGTAGAGAATCACGTACTCACGCTCCTCCTGTGTCAGAAGGCGCACGCCATCCCGCTCTGCGCCAACCAGCCACTCTGCCCGGGCACCCCCGGAAGGCATTACGTTGGCAGCGCTTAGGCGCTCAAAGAATTGCCGGCCTTGCATTGGTCTTCTCGGTAGAAGATGCGTCACTCTAAAAAGGCTTAGATGGCGGGACTCGAGAAATGAAACCGGCCATCAGGTTCGCAAGCTCCGCTTTGGTTCGAGTCGGCAGATATCGCGATCAACCCGTGCTTGTAAGAGCCTCATGGTTCTATGCAAGCCATGCAAAACGGAATCCTTGGGATTCTAGAACGCGCGTTGTGACTGTACACAAATTGATCTAACGTCGGTAGCAACGACTCATGGGTGGGGCGACCGTCCGATCAGAGCGGCAGGGCTTGAAGAAGGAGTTGGCCAGCGTTCTGCTCATCCGCATCCGCATCCGCGTCCAGCGCCGCCGTACCAAGACAAACGGTAGCTGATGCGCGTCGGCGTGATGGCAGCCTGTTAGTTATTGCCCCAAACAAAAACAGCCGGGTCTTTCGACCCGGCTGTTCAAAATTCTCAATCGCTAAATTCGTTCGGCTATCTCAGCCCAACGAACCCGCTCACCCCGCCTTCGCGACCGGCTCCGCCTTCGCGGTCTTCTTCTCGATCGCGCGCTTCAGCTCCAGCGCGCGGGGCGAGAGGACGTCGGCCTTGGCCTTGATCAAGAACGCATCGAGGCCGCCGCGGTGGTCGACGCTCTTGATGGCGTTGGTCGAGACACGCAGGCGCACGTTGCGGCCGAGCGCGTCGGACATGAAGGTGACATTGCACAGGTTCGGCAGGAACCGGCGCTTGGTCTTGATATTGGAGTGGCTTACCTTGTGGCCCACCTGCGGGCCCTTGGCCGTCAGTTCACAGCGCCGCGACATCTGCAGAAATCCTCTTCCATCCCCGCCCTCCGGTGCCATGCGGGCGCCGTGCGGGGGTTCAAAATCATGTCCATCCAGGGAACCGCGGACCTATAAGACCGATGGCGCAGGGCGTCAAGGTTTTGGGCCCGGTTCGAGGCTCGGAAATGCCGGTTTCGCTGGTGTTCCCGGGGGGGCTTTAGCCATCATATAAACGGCGTATTCGCCACCGACATCATCTTTCCATGGTTGCTTTACGCGGTTTGGCGCGATTTGCGCGAAATGCGGGCCGGCCCGTTGTTTGCCGGATGTTTTTGCTTAAATGATCAATTACCGCGCGAAGTTGAGGACGACCCTTCAGTGACTACGCACCGCATGATCTCGTCCCGGCCGGCAAACATGGCGCTGCGGGCGGTGGGCCAGTTGTGCGCCGGGGCCTTGCTGCTGACGGCGCTGGCGGATTCCGCCGCCGCGCAGGGGCGGCTGGACGCGCGCTATGAAGCGACGCTGGCCGGCATTCCCGTCGGCAAGGGCGCCTGGACCATCGATATCTCGGACGATACGTTTTCGGCGTCCGCCTCCGGCGGCACCTCGGGATTATTGAAGGCGTTCACCGGCGGCTCCGGCACCGGCGCCGCCCAGGGCCGCGTCGTCAACGGCGCGCTGGTGTCGACCAATTATGCCGCCTCCACCACGACCTCGAAGAAAACCGAGGCCATCCACATGGTTTTGGCCAACGGCAACGTCAAGGAGTACGGCATCGAGCCGGTACCGCCGGTCGATCCCGACCGGCTTCCGGTCACCGACGCGCATCGCCGCGGCGTCTACGATCCGATGACGGGATCGATGCTGCGGGTGCCCGGCACCGCCGATCCGCTGTCGCCCGAGGCCTGCCGCACCGGAGCTGCGATCTTCGACGGCCGCATGCGCTACGATCTGACGCTCGACTTCAAGCGCATGGAGACGGTCAAGGCCGAGAAGGGCTATCAGGGTCCGGTGCTGGTGTGCGCGGTGTATTTCTCTCCCGTCGCGGGCTATATCCCCGACCGCGCCGTGATCAAATATCTCGCGGCCCAGCGCCACATCGAGATCGCCTTCGCGCCGGTCGCCGGCACCCGCATCCTGGTGCCGTTCTGGATGAAGATCCCGACCCCGCTCGGCCCCGCAATGCTGGAAGCCACCCAATTCATCACCCAGGCCACGCCGCCGCGCGTCGCCAAGACGCAGTAACCGCAATTCCCGTCATGGCCGGGCGATCGCCTTTTTCCCTTCTCCCCTTGTGGGAGAAGGTGGCGCGCAAAGCGCGCCGGATGAGGGGTCTCTATCCGCGGAGACAGACCCCTCACCCGTCTGCGATGCTTCGCATCCATTGCCGATGCAAAGCATCGGCGTTCTAAGAACGGCGGCCGAAGGCCGCCTATGCACCCTCTCCCACAAGGGGAGAGGGGGAAAGCAGTCTGTCGCTTCGAGAGGAATCCTGTTGAACTCTTGCGCGCTTCTGATTCAACTCCGCGTTCTCGCTTCGATTAAGGAATTCGCGCTGTTTACGTGGCTTGTCGACCCCGTTCAAACTTGATCTAGTGCCGCATGGAGCGGTCCACGCGAGATGTTGCGGTGAACGAAACCGGGGAGCACGGAGTCAGCGATTCGGGCGCGATTCGTTCCGGAACTCGTTCCAGAACCTAAGCCGCGACCCTGACCCGTCGCATTGTGAAACACTTTATAACCTTGCGCGTATTCCAATCGCAAAACCGGTAGCCACCTTTGCGGAATACGCGTCCAACGCCAGCGGCGCAGAAACATCCTTGAAAACATGACCTTTTCGTCCCATCCGCCCACGTTCGCCAGCGAACGGGCCCCCGGCGCCGGTGTCACCGCGGTGCTCGGGCCCACCAACACCGGCAAGACCCATCTGGCGATCGAGCGGATGCTCGCGCATTCCTCGGGGGTGATCGGCCTGCCGCTGCGGCTTTTGGCGCGCGAGGTCTACAACAAGATCGTCGATCGCGCCGGCGTCGACTCGGTGGCGCTGATCACCGGCGAGGAAAAGATCAAGCCGCCGAAGGCGCGGTTCTGGGTCTCCACCGTGGAAGCGATGCCGCGGGATCTCGACGTGTCCTTTCTCGCGGTCGATGAAATCCAGATCGCCGCCGACCTGGAGCGCGGCCACGTCTTCACCGACCGCATCCTGCACCGGCGCGGCCGCGACGAGACGCTGCTCCTGGGTGCGGCCACCATGCGCCCGATCATCGAGCGGCTATTGCCCGGCGCCAGCATCGTCACGAGGCCGCGATTGTCGCAGCTCGAATTCGCCGGCGACCGCAAGCTCACCCGGCAGCCGCGGCGCACCGCGATCGTGGCGTTTTCGGCCGATGAAGTTTACGCGATCGCCGAACTGATCCGCCGCCAGCATGGCGGCGCCGCGGTGGTGCTGGGCTCGCTCAGCCCGCGCACCCGCAACGCGCAGGTGGCGATGTTCCAGTCCGGCGACGTCGATTATCTCGTCGCGACCGACGCGGTCGGCATGGGGCTGAACCTCGACGTCGATCACGTCGCGTTTGCCTCCGACCGCAAATATGACGGCTACCAATTCCGCCGCTTGAATCCGTCCGAATTCGCGCAGATCGCCGGCCGCGCCGGGCGCGCCACCCGCGACGGCACCTTCGGTACCACCGGGCGCTGCGCGCCGTTCGAGCCGGAACTGGTCAACGCGCTGCAGAACCACACGTTTGACAGCGTCAAAGTGCTGCAATGGCGCAATTCGAAGCTGGATTTTTCCTCGCTCGGCGCGCTGCAGGTGTCGCTGGCGCTGACGCCCACGCATGACGCGCTGACCCGCGCCCCGATCGCGGAGGATCTGCGGGTGCTTGATCACGCCGCGCGCGATGCCGATGTGCGCGAGATGGCGCATGGCGCAGCCGCAGTAGAGCGGCTGTGGGATGCCTGCCAGATACCGGACTACCGCAAGATCGCGCCGGCCGCCCATGCCGAACTGGTGACGACCTTGTTCGAATTCCTGATGAAGAAGGGGCGGATACCGGACGCCTGGTTTGCCGCCCAGGTCGAGCAGGCCGATCGCGTCGACGGCGATATCGACACGCTGTCGGGACGGATCGCGCAGATCCGGACCTGGACCTTTGTCGCCAACCGCCCGGACTGGCTGGCCGATCCCGAGCATTGGCAGGGAATCACGCGCGAAGTTGAAAATAAATTGTCTGATGCGCTCCATGAACGGCTCACGGAGCGTTTCGTTGATCGGCGGACCAGTGTATTGATGCGCCGCCTGCGGGAAAACACGATGTTGAATACGGAAATCGGCAAGACCGGCGAAGTGATCGTAGAAGGCCATGTGATCGGCCGTCTCGACGGATTCACCTTTGCTCCCGAGGCGGCGGAAGCCGGCTCCGACGCCAAGGCGTTGCAGGCGACCGCGCTCAAGGCGCTGGCGGGGGAAATCGACGCCCGCGCCGAGAAACTGTCGGCAGCACCCGACGAGCAGTTCGTGCTGGCCTCCGACGGCACGCTGCGCTGGACCGGCGATGCCGTGGCGAAGCTGATGGGCGCCGACGACGCGCTGCATCCGCGGCTGCGCATCGTTGCCGACGATCGCCTGAGCGGCGCGCCGCGCGAAGCGGTGCAGACGCGGCTCGATCTGTGGCTCAAGACCCATATCGAAAAACTGCTGGGACCGCTGTTCGATCTCAACAAGGCCGAGGACATCACCGGCATCGCGCGCGGCATCGCGTTTCAACTGATCGAGGCGCTCGGCGTGCTGGAGCGTTCGAAGATCGCTGCCGAGATGAAGGATCTCGACCAGCCGTCGCGGGCGTCGTTGCGCAAATACGGCGTTCGCTTCGGGGCCTATCACATCTACCTTCCGGCGCTATTGAAGCCCGCGGCGCGCGCGCTGGCGTCGCTGTTGTGGGCGCTGAAGCTGGACAATATCGACATGTCGGCGCTGTCGGGCGCGCAGCATCTCGCCGGCAGCGGCCGCACGTCGTTCCCGGTCGACAAGCTGCTCGACCGCGACGCCTATCGCGTGCTGGGCTACCGGCAATGCGGCGAACGCGCGGTGCGGGTCGATATTTTGGAGCGTCTGGCTGATCTGATCCGTCCGGCGCTGTCGTGGCGCGAAGGCTCATTGGGCGCAAAGCCGGCCGGCGCCTTCGATGGCCGCGGTTTTGTCGTGACGCAGGCGATGACCTCGCTGACCGGCTCGGCCGGCGAGGATTTCGCCTCGATCCTGCGCGCGCTCGGCTATCGCATGGAGCGCCGCCCGGCGCCGCCGCCCAAACCTGCGCCGGCACCGGTTGAAGCCGTGGCTGTGGAGCCGGCTCCGGCCGAAGCCGCGCCGCTTGACGCCGCATCGTCAGAGATTTCGTCGCCGGAGACGGTGTCCGCGGAAGGCGCAGCGGCCGAGGCCGTTGCGACAGAGCCTGTGGTGGCGGCGGAAACCGGCGATATCGCCGATATCACCAGCGATATGCCGCAGGTCGCCGAAGAGATCGCAGCACCATCGGCGACATTGCTGCCCGAGGTCGCATTCTCCGCTGAGGCAAGCGCGGAGGAACCCGCGACCGTCGAAGTCCGATCAGAAGAAGCCCAACCGGAAGAAACCCAGCCGGAAGCGGCTTCGATCGAAGCGACAGCAGCGGACGCCCCGCAGGATCAGGCCGCCGTCGAAACGGCAACGGAAACGGTAACCGGCGATGCGGCACCGGCAGATGCAGCCACCGCTGCGGCGGAGCCCGCCGCTGTCGTCGCTGAGCCCGAAATGGTCGATGTCTGGCGGCCAGGCGGCCGATCCGAAGAGCGTCGGCCGCGTCATGATCGCAGCCGTCATCGCCACCAGGGCCAGCAGAATCGTCCCGCGGAAGGCGCCGCACCCGCCGTTGCTGCCGGCGAGCCCGGCGAGGCCGTCAAACACGAGCGGCATCGGCGCGGACGGCGCGATCGCAACCAGGATTTCCGCAAACCGCGCCCCGATGCGCCGGTCGAAGCCACCGCGGCAGCGCCGGCCGAAGGCGCGCCGGTCGCCCGCGAACCGCGCAAGGACGAGGGCCGTCCGCCGCGCGAGCGTTTTGGGGGCCGCGACAAGGGCCGCGAAGGCGACCGGCCGCAAGGGAAACCTCAAGGCAAATTCGGCGGCCGCGACAAGGGCGGTCGCGAGCAGGGCGGTCGCGACAAGGGTGGCCGCGACAAGCGCGATAGCGGACCCTCGCACCGGCAGTATGCGACGAGTGCGGCGCCGCGCGAACGCGAGCGCCCGGTCGATCCCAATTCGCCATTCGCCAAACTGGCGGCGCTGAGGGAGCAGCTCACCGCCAACCGCAAGGATCGCTAGATCCATTCTCGAAGTGGTGTCGCTTGGAGCGCCAGCGTCTCGATAAATGGCTGTGGCACGCGCGGGTGGTAAAGGCCCGCACCAGCGCGGCCGCGCTGGTCGAGGCCGGTCATGTCCGTATCAATGGCGTGCGCGAGAAGGCCCCCGGCCATGCCGTGAAGCCCGGCGACGTGCTGACCATCGGGCTCGATCGCAGCGTGCGCATCCTCAAGGTGGTCGGATTTGCCGAGCGGCGGGGCGACGCGTCGGCCGCGCGCGTGCTGTACGACGATTTGCAAGGGCGGCCGGAGTAACTATCTGTGGGGGTATGCGCGGGGCCGTTTGAAAACGGTTGTCGAAGGCATTTTGCTTCCTTGCGGCTTCGGACTTCCTGCGCTACGCAAACCACTCAAAATTGGTCCCGTTCCGGAGTCTTGGATGACTTACGTCGTCACTGAAGCCTGCATTAAATGCAAATATACCGATTGCGTTGAAGTCTGCCCCGTCGACTGCTTCTACGAGGGCGACAACATGCTGGTCATCCATCCCGACGAATGCATCGATTGCGGTGTGTGCGAGCCCGAATGCCCCGCCGACGCCATCAAGCCGGACACCGAGCCCGGTCTGGAGAAGTGGCTCGAGGTGAACACCGAATACGCCAAGAGCTGGCCGAATATCACCCAGAAGAAGGAATCCCCGCCCGACGCCAAGGATTTCGAGGGCATGGAAGGTAAGTTCGAGAAATATTTTTCTCCAGCACCTGGTACCGGCGACTGACGGGTTCAACTTAACCCTAATCCCGCTGATTCGGCTCAACCGGCCGCGCGAAGCCCTTGATCCGGCCTAAATCATTGATTTTTGCGGAAAATGTGCTATATTGGGCACATTACAAGCCGAACCCGTCAGCCGCGTTGTAATGGCCCCTATGGGTTCCCGTGAAAACATCGAACAGGGGCGTGGCAGTTCCGCGCGCAGGCTGTGTCACAGAAAACGCGTAAAAAGAGTGTTTCCAAGACGACGAAGAAACCCGCTGCGGCCAGCCGCGGCGCAACTAAAAGCCGTGCCCGGTCTTCTCTCAAGGATACCCGGACCGCCACCAAGGCCGCGGCTGCAAAATCCTCAAAAAACAAAAGAAGCGCAATGCCAAACAAGACTGCCAAAACTGCCGCGAAAGCGACGGGTTCGAAGGCCACTGCTTCGAAGGTCGCCGCTCCCAAAGTCGCTGCCCCCAAGACTGCTCCGAAGGCCGTGGTGAAACCTGTTGCCGCCAGCAAGCCCGCCGCCAAGCCGGCGGCCGTCGCGCCGCGGGTCGAAGAGCCGAAGAAGGTTCTGACCCAGCGTCAGGGCTTCAAGACCAATGAATTCGTGGTGTATCCCGCCCACGGTGTCGGCCAGATCCTGGCCATCGAGGAGCAGGAGATCGCCGGCGCCAAGCTTGAGCTGTTCGTGATCAATTTCATGAAGGACAAGATGACGTTGCGGGTGCCGACCGCCAAGGTCGCCAATGTCGGCATGCGCAAGCTGTCGGAACCGGCGCTGGTCAAGCGCGCGCTGGAAACCCTCAAGGGTCGTGCCCGCGTCAAGCGCACGATGTGGTCGCGCCGCGCCCAGGAGTACGAAGCCAAGATCAATTCCGGAGACATCGTCGCGATCGCCGAAGTGGTGCGCGATCTCTATCGCTCGGAATCGCAGCCCGAACAGTCCTACAGCGAACGCCAGCTTTATGAAGCCGCCCTCGATCGGCTGTCGCGGGAAATCGCCGTCGTGCAGCATGTGACGGAAACCGAGGCGGTCAAGGAAATCGAAGGCCAGCTCGCCAAGAGCCCGCGCCGCGGCGCCAAGGCCGAAGTCGAGGCCGACGCCGACGCTGAAGCCGATGCCGACGCCGATGGCGACGACACCGCGGTGGCAGACGAAGCGGCGTAAGCCACGCTCGTTCACTCAGACAATCAAAAGCCCGGTCGATGAGACCGGGCTTTTTTATTCGTCAACTCGCAAAAACGAGTTCGAATGCAGCCGCAGCGAAAAGTCTCTCGCTCCCCTCCCCCCGCGCAGCGGTGGGGAGGGGTCGGGGGCGGGGGGTGGCGCGGCATATACTGAAGCAGATATTCGCGCTGACAGACCCCCCACCCCCGACCCCTCCCCGCCACTCGCTACGCTCGCGGGAGGAGGGGAGCGCATCGCCCCGGGAACGACGCGCTTCGCGTCAATCCACCACGATCTTCACGAGGTCGCGCACCTTGACCTGGGCGTGGGCGTCGAGGCCGTTGAGGACGCGAAAGCGGTCCGCCGGGCGGTCGACGCCGGCCATGCGGTGCGACAGCGATTCCACGGTATCGCCGGGCTGCACGGTGATGACCTTGATCCGCAGCGGCCGCGCGGCCTGGATTTCCTCGAGCGTCAGCCGGCGGAACGAATTCACGGTCTCGCGCGCGTTGCGGTCGCTCTCGGTGGTCTTCTGCTTCGCGGCGAAAATGAAGCGGTAGACGTCGGTGCCGAAACGCAGCGCGTAGACCTTGAATTGCCATTGATCGCCATGTGCGTTCGCCGCCGCCGCCGGGAAGCCGTTGATGGTGAGGTCCTCGGTCGAAGCCTTGTCGACATTCTCCATCCAGCCGGAATTGAGATAGTCGCCGAGCGTCTGTTCCGCCGGCACCCGCACGACGTCGAAGCGCATCGCCTGGGTGCCGCCCTCGCGCACGCCGATCACGGCCTGGGCGGTATTGTCCAGCGTGAAGTTTTCCGGCGCGGTGAAGGTGAAGCCGAGCTTGGGATGCAGGAAGCGCCGGCCGCGAACGAAGCCCTCGCTCGGATCCTCGCCATAGACGATGTTGTCGATGGCGGTGAGATAGGCTTCGTGATCGCGTTCGCCGCCCTCCGGCGAAGTGTATTGCCGCGCGGTGTTCTGCGCGTTCTGGATCCGCTCCGGCGTCGCCGGATGCGATGACAGAAAGTCCTGCGCGCGCGGATCGAGCGAACTCTTGCCGGCCTTCAATTCGGCATTGCGCTCCATCGAGGTCAGGAAACGCGCCGCGCCATAGGGGTCGAAATGGGCGCGCGCCGAAATGCCGACGCCGATTCCGTCCGCCTCGAATTCCTGGGCGCGCGAAAAGCTCGCCATCGTCAGCTTGGTCTTGGCCAGCGCCAGCGCGGTGAGATCGGGGTCGGTGCTCATGTCGGTGACGACGCGGGTGACGATGGCGGCCTGCCGCGCCTGGTCCTCGCGGATCGATGCGTGCTTGGCCAGCACGTGCGCCATCTCGTGGCTCAGCACCGAGGACAATTCCGAGGTGTCGCTCGCCAGCGCGATCAGGCCGCGCGTCACGTAAAGCTGGCCGGTCGGCAGCGCGAACGCGTTCACCGCGCCGGAATTGAGGATCGTCACCTTGTAGGCCTGATCGGGCCGGTCCGATGCCGCCACCAGCCGGTCGACCGTCTGGGTGATCAGCGCTTCCAGTTTGGGATCGTCATAGGCGCCGCCATAGGAGGACAGGATTCGTTCGTGTTCGCGCTCGGCGGCAGGCGTCTGGGCTACCGTGCGATTGGGCTTGGCGGCGGTAGCGGCAGCGGCGGGGCTGGCCACGGGGGAGGCGGTCTGGAACCGGCTCATGTCGCCGCAGGCGGCCAGCGCGAAAGCCGCGCACAGCAGGGAGGCCGCAGCCCAAAGGCGGCGGCTCATTCTTCCCTCGCGCCGTCCCGCACGTTCCGCCACTTCGGCCACTCGTATTCGTTGATGCGGCGAGCTAATTCCCGCCAAGCAACTCAATCTGCCCCACCCGGAGCAGGTCGATTCGCGGCCCGCCCCGCGCCTCGACAAAGCCGCGGACGCGAATCCGCCGATTTTCGAGGGACTTAAGGACTATTCCGGCGGCCTCGAAAGCCGCCAGCATGCGCCTTGAAATAGTCACAGCAAAGTCCCGTGTCCAGTTCCGTCCGAAATTCAGGTAAGTCGTTGCCCCGGCCTGCCGCACGGACAAAACCTTGCCCTCGACCACCGTAAACCGCCCGATCCCGGCCAAAATATCGCCCGGACTTTCCGCGTTTTTTATGACCGCCGGATCGGCCCAGGTTCCCCGTTTGGCCTGGCGCGCCTCCGCTTCAGCCGCGGTCAGGACCGCCGCACAGTCCTTGTCGGTCACCGTGGTCGATACCAGCGCCTCGCCCTGCGCCAGCAACAAACCCTGCACCGAGATCCCCGAGGGCGCGAGAAACACGAAGGCCGGCTGACGGCCGTAACGGTCGGGCGCGTCATCTTCCCCCGATAACGTCACCTCGCGCCCCGCAACGATCGCAGCCAGCGCCGCAGCCCGGTTCGCATTTGTCTTTTCGCCCGCCACCGGCTCGATGCCGGCAAGCCGGACCTCGCGGCCGTCCTCGAGGCGAAAGCTGCGCGCATCGATGACAGCGGCGACGCGGCCCTCACCCTGCGGTTCGAAGGCGCATCCCGCCGCGTCAGCAGGACCGACTGCGGCGGCGACCAGCATGATCCCACACAGCGGGATTGCTGCGCGGCGGGCGCAGAATTCCATCGTTGTCACCGGTGCGACCATGACGTCATGTTCTCACAAACCGTTCATTCCGCTTAGCGGAAAAACGCGAAGGTAGCGGCTTCGCCGGCAGCTTGCCGCTGCGCACCGCTTACGGCATGATTGCCGCAACGGACATCAAGGCCGCGAAAGCAATGTGGCGTGCCGACAGGGAGGCGTTGAATGAAACGAGTTCTTTCCGGCGTTGTCGCCTCGGTGCTGGTGCTGGCCGCCGGCGCGGCATGGGCCCAAAGCAAGCCTCCGCTTAAACTCGGCGGCATCCTCGACATGTCCGGTCTCTACGCCGACATTACCGGCCCCGGCACCGAGACCGCCGCGAAGATGGCGGCGGAAGATTTCGGTGGCGAGGTGTTGGGCCGCAAGATCGAAATCATCGCAGCGGATCATCTCAACAAGGCCGATCTTGCCGCCAACATCGCCCGCGACATGTTCGACAATCAGGGCGTGGAAATGATCTACGACGTCGCGGCGTCCGCGACCGCGCTGGCCGCCGGCGAGATCGCCAAGGCGCGCAACAAGATCATCATGTTCTCCGGCCCTGGATCGATCCGGCTGAGCAACGAGGCCTGCGGGCCCTACACCGTGCATTATGTGTTCGACACTTTCGCCCAGGCCAATGTGACCGGGCTTGCCGCAGTCAAATCCGGACTCGACACCTGGTTCTTCCTCACCGCCGACTACGCCTTCGGACAGGATTTGGAAAAGGACACCACCAATGTCGTGCTGAAGTCCGGAGGCAAGGTATTGGGCAGCGTCCGGCATCCGCTCAACACCTCGGACTTCTCGTCCTATCTGCTGCAGGCGCAGGCTTCGAAGGCCAAGGTGATCGGGCTGGCCAATGCCGGCGGCGACACCATCAACGCGATCAAGCAGGGCGCCGAGTTCGGCGTCATGAAGGGTGGCCAGAAGATGTCGCCGCTGCTGGCCTTCGTCACCGATATCGACAGCGTCGGACTTGAAACCGCGCAGGGGCTGCTGCTCGCCGAAGCGTTCTACTGGGATCTCAACGACGACACCCGGGCCTTCTCCAAGCGATTCATGGCGCGCACCAAGCGGGTGCCGACCTCGGCGCAGGCGGGGGTCTATTCGTCGGTCATGCATTACCTGCAGGCGGTGAAGGCCGCGGGCACCACCGACCCGGCCGCAGTGATGAAGATCATGAAGGACACCCCGATCAACGACTTCTTCGCCAAGAACGGCCGGATCCGCGAAGATGGCCGCATGGTGCACGACATGTACCTGTTCGAGGTCAAGAAGCCGTCGGAATCAAAGGGCCGCTGGGACGACTATAAGCTGCTGGCGACCGTCCCCGGCAACGAGGCGTTCCAGCCGCTCGAACTGTCACGCTGTCCACTGGTGAAGAAGTGACGGCCGGAGGCCGTCATTCCGGGGCGCGCAAAGCGCGAGCCCGGAATCTCGAGATTCCGGGTTCGATGCTTCGCATCGCCCCGGAATGACGGTTGCAAGCACCGACAATCAATAACAACGAAAGCCAAAATTCATGAACGACATGGTCCTGCAAAAACTCGATTCCGGGCTGCTCACCATCACCATGAACCGGCCTGACCGGCGCAACGCACTCAATCCGGACATGACGCGCGGGCTGGTCGAGGCGGCGCGGCGGGCGGCGGAGGATCATGAGGTCCGTGCCGTGCTGGTGAAGGGCGCGGGCGGCACGTTCTGTGTCGGCGGCGACGTGAAATCGATGGCGGAGGGGCGGGCGCCGCTGCCGTTCGAAGCCAAGATGGCCAACCTTCGCCGTGGCATGGAAGTCTCTCGCTTGCTGCACCAGATGCCGAAGCCCGTGGTGGCGCAGCTCGACGGCGCCGCCGCCGGCGCCGGGCTTTCGATCGCGCTGGCCTGCGATCTCCGCGTCGCCTCTGCATCCGTGAAAATCACCACCGCCTTTGCCAAGGTCGGGCTGTCAGGCGATTACGGCGGCACCTATTTCCTGACCCAGATGCTCGGCAGCGCCAAGGCGCGCGAGCTTTATCTGACTTCGCCGGTGCTGACGGCGCAGGAAGCGCTTGCGCTGGGCATGGTGACATCAGTCGTGCCCGACGCCGAGGTCGACGCGAGAGCGCACGAGCTGGCGATGTCGCTGGCGCAGGGCCCGTCGGTGACACTGGGTTACATCAAGCGCAACATCAACAACGCCGAGCACCTTTCGCTCGAGGCCTGTTTCGACGCCGAGGCGATCCATCACACCCGCGCCGGCGAAACCGCCGACCACAAGGAAGCCGCCAAGGCGTTCGTCGAAAAGCGCAAGCCCGTCTTCTCCGGCCATTGAAAATGGCCGAGGGCGCTAAGATGGCTGGTTATATCAGGCTGCGGCAGATCTGCTTGGTAGCGCAGCATCTCGAACCCGTGGTCGGCGATATCGCCGGGATCATGGGGCTCAACGTCTGCTACCGCGACGGCAATGTCGCCAAATACGGCCTGGAGAACGCGCTGCTGCCGGTCGATACCATCCTGCTGGAAGTGGTGGCGCCGTTTCAGCCCGGCACCGCGGCAAGGCGCTTTCTCGACAAGACCGGCGGCCACGGCGGTTACATGGCGATCTTCTGCTGTGACGATCCCGACGCGCGCGGAAAACACGCCGGGACAATCGGCGTGCGGATCGCCAACGTCATCGGTCGTTCGCCCTATCGCGGCGTGCAGCTGCATCCGCGCGATTGCCGCGCGGCGTTCATCGAATTCAACCATACGGACGGCAGCGACGACATTCTCGGGCCCTATCCGCCGGCCGGACCGGAGTGGTCGAAATCGATCCGCAAGGATGTGACGCAGGCCCTCACCGGCGTGGTGATGCAAGGTCCGGATCCCCGAGGCCTGGCCGAGCACTGGGGACGGATCATCGAGATCGCGGTCACCACAAATCAGGTCGGCGAGCCCGAGCTCAAACTTCCCAATTGCAGCTTCCGCTTCGTCAAGGGGGCCAGCGAGATCATGAGCGGGCTGACGTTCCGAGTCGGCGATATCGCTGCCGTACGCGACGCCGCGAAGAAAAAGGGTTGTGCGGTCAAGGGCGATTCATTCGATCTCGGCGGCGTGACCTTCAGTCTCGCGGCGTGAGCATCGACACCATTTAGATCGTCATGCCCGGGCTTGACCCGGGCATCCACGTCTTTGCGGACGTGCAGCAAGAAAGACGTGGATGGCCGGGCATAGGCGAGCGGAAGCGACGCCGTCCTTCGGACGGCTATGCCCGGCCATGACGGAGCAAATAGTGTGCCAAGCAAGAATAAAAGGCCCCCCAATGCCGCATCCGCTCGATTCGTTCTTCGCGCCCGACAGCATCGCGCTGATCGGCGCCTCGCGCGACCTGGAGAAAATTCCGGGGCGACTGTTGTCGATGCTGCGCAAGAACGGTTTTCCGGGAAAGCTTTATCCGATCAATCCGAACTACGGCGATATCGACGGGTTGACATGCTTTCCGGCGATCGCCGATGTCGGTCAAAAGATCGACCTTGCTATCGTCATCATTCCGGCGCGCGCGGTGCTCGGCGCGCTCGAGCAATGTGCCGCCGCCGGCGTCAGGAACGCGGTCATCATATCCTCGGGATTTGCCGAAGAAGGCGGCGACAGTGCCGCGATGCAGGACGCTATCGCCGCGCTCTCCAAAAGGACCGGCATGCGGATATCCGGTCCCAACGCCGAAGGATTCTACAGCGAAGCCCAGCACGTCGCCGCCACCTTCAGCCCGACCGTCGACGTCAAGCCCGGCGAGCCGAGGCTGATCGCGACCGCCAGGCGGATCGGCATCGTCGCGCAAAGCGGCGGCATCGGCTTTGCGATCTATCACCGCGCCAAAGCGCTCGGCATCGCGCTCAGCTACGTCATCAGCACCGGCAACGAATCCGACCTCGGCGCCGGCGAATTCCTGGATTACATGGTGCAGGATTCCTCGACCGACGTGATCCTGCTGTTTATCGAGGGTATCAGGGACGTCGACCAATTCCTCGCCGCCGCCCGTCGTGCCGCCGAGACCGGCAAACCCGTCATCGTGACAAAAGTCGGCCGCTCCGGCGCCGGCGAGCGCGCCGCCGCCTCGCATACCGCCAGCATGGCCGGCTGGTCCACGGCGTATGACGCGGTATTCGCCAAATACGGCTTTATCGTCTCCAACGATCTCGATGAGGCCGTCACCATCGCCGCCGTGCTGACCACCAATCCGCTGCCCAAGGGCGACCGCGTCGCCGTGCTCACGGTGTCCGGCGGCGCCGGCATCTGGGGCGCGGATACGGTTTCCGGGCAGGGCCTGCAGGTGCCGGAATTGTCGGCGCCGATCCAGGCCGAAATCATGAAACTGCTGCCGTCCTATGGGGCCGCGCGCAACCCGATCGACGTAACCGCGCAAGGCGTGCACTCCGGCGGGTTGCAGAAGAGCATCGACCTGCTCGACGCCTCCGACGAGGTCGACGCCATGCTGGTGGTGCTGTCGCTGTCGAGCGACACGCGAATGCCGTTCAAGCAGGCGGAATTGAAGCCGGTCATATCAGCGCAGAACAAGCCGATCGTGTTCTACTCCTACACGCTGCCGTCGCACTTCGCGCGCAACGAGCTGGCGGCATCGGGCGTCATCGTGCTGTCGGGGCTGACGCATGCCGGCGTCGCCCTGCGGCGGATGGTCGACTATTCGAAATTCAAGCTGGCGCCGCCGGTCGATGTTGCAGCGTTGCCGCGGCGCGATCTCTCCGCGCATCTGAAATCCGCTGTATTGTCCGAATCCGACAGCAAGTCGCTGCTGCGCGAGGCCGGCGTCGCGTTGCCCGACGAGGTGCTGGTGACGGAAAGAAGCGCCCTCGACGACGCGATCGCCCGCGTCGGCTTTCCGCTGGTCATGAAAATCCAGTCGCCGGATATTCCGCACAAGAGCGAAGTCGGCGGCGTGCGCGTCAACATCACGACCAAGGGCGAGGCGTTCATCGCCTATCAGGCGCTGCTGGACGACGCGCGCAGGCACCGGCCGAAGGCAGCGATTCAGGGCGTACTGGTCGGCCCGATGGCGAAGAAGGGCGTCGAGATCATCATCGGCACGCTGTCGGATAAAACCTTCGGCCCGATGATCATGGTCGGCCTCGGCGGCATCACCACCGAATTGTTCAGGGACGTGATCTATCGGCCGGCGCCGGTGAGCGCGATCGAGGCCGCGGCCATGCTGGCGGAGCTCAGGGCATCACCCCTGCTCAATGGCTTCAGGGGTGCCGCGAAAGCCGATATCCCGGCGCTGGCGGAATTGATTTCGCAAGTGTCGCTGCTCGCGGCGGCTTATCGCGGCCAAGTTTCGGAAATCGAAATCAATCCAGTGCTGGTGCATCCGCAAGGCCAGGGCGTCACCATCGTCGATGCGCTAGTGGTGGGGAAGGCGCGGTAGAGCTGGATGTTTCAGCGAGGGCAGTGCGCTCCCTCTCCCAACGGGAGAGGTGAAGAAACTACCGCCCCTTGAAGTTCGGCACCCGGCGTTCCGCGGTGGCCTTGATGCCTTCCTTGAAATCCTCGGTGCTGCGCAGCCGGGTTTGTTCTGATAGTTCGTGATTGGTCGCGGCCAACACGCGGTCGGCGAGGCCAGCGCGCATGGTGGCGCGGGTCGAGAGCAGGCCGAGCGGCGAACATTCGGCGATCTCCTGCGCCAGCTTCATCGCGGCGGAGCGGACCTGATCCTGCGGCACGCATTCGTTGGCAAGCCCCATCCGGTACGCTTCTTCGCCGGTGACCCGGCGGCTGGTGTAGAAGATCAATTCCGCGTTGTTCTTGCCGACCAGTTCGGGAAGCGTCGTGGTCAGCCCGAAGCCGGGATGAAAGCCGAGTTTGGTAAAGTTGGCGGCGAACCGCGCTTCGGGGCAGGTGACGCGGAAATCCGCCGATACCGCGAGCCCGAGGCCGCCGCCGATGGCGGCGCCGTGGACGGCGGCGACGATCGGCTTCTTGTTGCGGAAGATCCTCACCGCCTGGATGTAGAGATGGCTGATTTGGCCGAGGCCCGTTGCTGGATCGGCTTTTTCACGCGCCTCCTGCTCCTGCCGGGCCGGATCGTTGAAATTGGCGCCGGCGCAGAACGCCTTGCCTTGCGCGGCCAGCACCACCGCGCGGGCTTCGGGATCGTTGTCGATGTCGGTCAGCGCATCCGCGATCTGGTTGATCAGCGAGATGTCGAAGAAATTCAGCGGCGGCCGCTGGATCTCGATCATGGTGACGTGGCCGATCTTCTCGACGCCGATATCCGTGAATTTTGTCATGCTCTTGTCTCCAATGGATGAAAGTCCAACAACGAAGAAAGTGCGCCCCCTCTCCCTTGTGGGAGAGGGTTGGGGTGAGGGGTTACGGTCTATCGATAGGCCTTAACCCCTCACCCGGATCGCATCTGACGATGCGATCCGACCTCTCCCTTCGGGAGAGGTTAACAGAGAGCGCGTTGCTATCAGCGCAGTCCAAGCCCGCGCGCGATGATGCCGCGCAACACCTCGGTGGTACCGCCCTGAATCGTCAGCTTGGGCGCGGTCTTGATCGCGAAGGCCAGCTGGTTTTCCAGCGCTTCGTGGTTTGACGCCTCGGTATCGACGAAGGCGGCGAGATCGCGAACCCGGTGCGGCAATTGCTGCTCCCAGACGGTGCCGATGTCCTTGACGATGGAAGCCTCGACCACCGGCTCCTTGCCGGCCTGCAGCATGCCCGCCACCGAGACCGACATCCGCCGCATGGTGTGGAGCTGCGCGACCAGCCGTCCGATGCCTTCGGCGCTGCGGGTATCCGGGTTTTTTCCGACCGCGCGCACCAGCTCGGTCAGCACGTAATAGGTTTCCAGAAAGCGCTCCGGCCCGCTGCGCTCATAGGCGAGTTCTGATGTCGCCTGCTTCCAGGCACCGTCGATTTCGCCGAGCACGTGATCGTCGGGCATGAAGGCGTCGGTGAAGACGACTTCGTTGAATTCGAACTGACCGGTGATCTGGCCGATCGGATTGACCTTGATGCCCGGCGTCTTCATGTCGACCAGGAACTGCGTCAGGCCGTGGCGGCGATTTTCCTTCGTGGACGGCGAGGTGCGGAAAATCGCGATCATGTAGTCGGCGATGTGCGCCGACGAGGTCCATATCTTGGTGCCGTTGATCAGCCATCCGCCGTCGGTTTTGGTCGCCTTGGTCTTGGCGGCGAACAGGTCGGAGCCGGAATTGGGCTCGCTCATGCCGATCGCGAAACAGACCTCGCCGCGGCAGATGCGCGGCAGGATGTCCATCTTGATGTGCTCGGGCGCGTATTTCAACAGCACCGGGCCGCTCTGCCGGTCAGCGACGAAGAAGCGCCGCGTCGGCGCGTTGGCGACGCGCATTTCCTCGGTCACCACATAGCGCTCCAGAAAGCTGCGCTCGTGGCCGCCATATTTCTTCGGCCAGGTCATGCCGAGCCAGCCGCGTGCGCCCACCCGGCGGGAAAATTCCGGCGCATCCGAATCTTCGCGGTTCGGCTTGTGCGGATCGAAGGTTCCGGCCGCGATTTCCTCGGCGAGAAAGGCGCGCACTTCCTGGCGCAGCCGTTCGCATTCGGGCGGCAGGCGGATCGGATCGAAACGAAGGGCTGCGGTCATTTTAATCGAGTCCCGGTGTAGATGTTTCTTTGAGAGTAAGAGCCCGAATGTTGCAACAGCGGCGGTGAGCTCCCTCTCCCCTTGTGGGAGAGGGTTGGGGTGAGGGGTCACGGTCTATCGATGGTCCGTAACCCCTCACCCGGATCGCTGCCGGACGATGCTACGCATCGCCGGGGGCGATCCGACCTCTCCCACAAGGGGAGAGGTGAAGGAACCTGCGTGCTCCGTAACAAAGTTCATCGGCATTTCACCTTGACGCCACCAGCGGCCACAATTCGTCGGCGCCGCGCGCGGCGACGAGCTTGCCGAGTTCGACCGCCCAGTAGCTCTCGGAGCCGAAATCGTCGCGCCATGCCAGTGCGCGCAGGGTGTAGCGATGCAGGATGTGCTCGATGGTAAAGCCGATCGCGCCGTGGACCTGATGGGCGATCGCCGCGCCCTTTTCGGCCGCCTCCGAGCAGCGAATCTTGGCCGACGCCGCTTCGAGAAACACCGCGTCGTCGAATGACGTGCTGTTGGCGATGGCATCCGCGGCCGAGGTCGCCGCCGCCAGCGCCGCCGCCGACTCGCCGGCGAGTTTTGCCAGATTGTGCTGCACGGCTTGGAATTTCGAGATCTTCTTTTCGAACGCGACGCGCTCATTGGAGTAACGCACGCTGACGTCGAGCATCGATTCCAGCGCACCTGCAATCTGCAGGCTTCGCGCCACGCCGCCCATCAGCATCAGCACCGTCTGATCGAAGCCTTTCGGCGCGGGCTTGATCGTGATCGGCGCGACATTGGTGAACGTCACGGTATCGTTGCCGTCGTTCGCCAGATTGAGGCCGGCCTCGATCCGGCAAGCGCCCGCATCGACCAGCGCAATCGAGAGACGGCCGGCGCCACCCGCCAGCACGGCGATATGCTTTGCGTCCCTGGCGAAGGGAACGCCGCGCGCGCGGCCGGACAGGGTGCCGTCGGCGCCCACCGTGATGCGGTCCTTCGGGCTCGCCGGCGCGACCGTCATCACGCCTTCGGGAGAGGCGATCCGGGCCTGCGCCAGCAGCCATCCAGCCAGCATGGTTTCGGCCAGCGGCACCGCGATCGCAAAGCGCCCGGCCGCGCCCAGCACGCTGAAACCTTCGGCCAGGCTGACGCCCGAGCCGGCGCAATCCTCCGGCACCCACGACAAAGGCAGGCCGGCCTCGGTCAGCGCCTGCCACAGCGGCGCCTTCCAGCCGCCGGTCTTGTCGTTGTTGATGGTCTGCGCGTCGGCGAGATCAGCGAAGATCTTCTCCGCGGTCTCGGCGACAATGTTCTCACTCTCCGCCACGGCGTTCCCCGCTTTGAATTTGGCGCACGGATCGCGTGCGACGTTTTCTTGCACCGCATGATGAGGAAAAGCCACCGTCCTGACAAGCGCTGATGCCGGGGCAGGCTGCAAAGCCGGCATGCAGTCAGGGCCGCCGCCGCCATTAATTCCGCGCAATGGAGTTTTGCCGGTTTGCAGGCATTTTGCCGCACGATATGGTAGATCGCCGTGACGGCTGGACCGGTTGAAAAATCAATAAAAGGAAATGCGGATGTCGAAGGATGGTTTGTGCGCAATCGTAACGGGTTCGGCGTCCGGTCTGGGGGCTGCGACCGCCGCCATTCTGGCGAAAGGCGGGGCGCGCATCGTGATCAACTATTCCTCCAGCCAGAAGGAAGCAGAAGCGACCGCCGATCTCTGCCGCACCGCCGGTGCCGAAGTAGTCGTGGTCCAGGGCGATGTGTCCCGCGACGAGGACTGCAGGAAGATCGTCGCAGCGGCAGAACCCTGGGGCCGTCTCGACGCGCTGATCAACAATGCCGGCATCACCAAGCACGTGGCGCACGACAAGCTGGACGGCCTGTCGGCGGAGGATTTTCAGCGGCTGTTTGCCGTCAATACCATCGGGCCTTACCAGATGGTGCGGGCGGCGCGAAGTCTGCTGGAAGCGGCAGCGAAGGCTTCGGGCCGCGCGTCCGCGGTCGTCAACGTGTCGTCGGTGGCGGGCATCAGCGGCGTCGGCTCCTCGGTCGCCTATGCCGCGAGCAAGGGCGCGCTCAACACCATGACCTATTCGCTGGCGCGCGCGCTGGCGCCGTTGATCCGCGTCAACACCGTGTGTCCCGGCTATATCGACACGCCATGGTTCACCAAGGGCCGCGGCGAGGCCGGCGCCAAGCTGGTGCGTGATTCCGTGATCGCGAAAGTCCCGCTCAAGGTCGCCTCAACCGCGGAGGATATCGCAACGCTGGTGTGCTTCCTCGCCACGCCGGCATCGAGCAACATGACCGGCGAACTGGTGCGGATGGACGCCGGGATGCACCTGATTACGTGAGAAGATGTGCGAGCTTTTTCTGTCATGGCCGGGCGTAGCCGTCCGAAGGACGGCGTCGCTTCCGCTCGCCTATGCCCGGCCATTTACGTCTTGCTTGCCTGCAACACCTTAAGAAGACGTGGATGCCCGGGACAAGCCCGGGCATGACGGCTCTCTCTTTATTGCGCGCCCGGATCGGAAATCACGTGGCTCGCCACCAGCCTGTTCCAGATGAACAGCACTACCAGCGCGCCGATGGTCGCGGTGATGAAGCCGGCGCCCTGATCCGGGCCGTAATGGCCGATCGCCTGGCCGATAAAGGTGGCGAGAAACGCGCCGGCGATGCCGAGCACGGTGGTCAGGATGAATCCGCTCGGGTTGTTCGGGCCCGGCGAAAGCAGCCGCGCGATAATTCCCGCGATGAAACCGACGATGATGATCCAAACAATGCCGCTCATGTCTGTCGTCCTTTTCTGGAGAAGCAGAGTTGCAAAAAGCCGGTGCCGACCGGGTCAGATCCGGCCCGACAGTTCGTTTTCGGTCGGCAGCCGTCCGTCCGGCGTCAAATGATCGATCACACCGGGCAGATGCTGGCTGAGGCCGGCGAGCAGTTCGTCGCGCGACAGTCCGCTTTGCGCTGAGAGTGCGTTGATCTGATCGGCGCCCAAGGCGTTCGCAAGATCGCCGGGCGAAATTTGCTTGTTCGGCCCCGGGCTCACCCATGAATTGGCGGCGTCGCCCTGGCCACTCTGCTGGAATTGCTTGAGCAGGTCGCCGAGCCCGCCGCTGATCACGCTACCCGCGGCGCCGCCGGCAAGCAGCCCGCCCAATCCGCCCTTGAGAACGTCGCCGAGACCTCCAGCCATTCCGCTGCCGGGCACGCCGGTGTTCGCGGGCGACGGCGCAGGCGCGGCGCCTGGCTGGCTGCCGGTGAGATGTTTGACCGCCTTGTAGGCAAGCAGTCCAAGGATCGCCATGGTCATCGGCGACATTCCTCCGCGGCTTTGCGCGCTTGCATCGCTCGGGCCGCGCGGGCCTTGCTGCATCCCGTTGAGTACGTCGAGTAAACCCATTGTTTCCTCCTACGTGCCTGCCCACCCGCAAGCATAACGGCGCGCCATGACGGTTACAAGGCGCGGCCAGGCCGGCGGCGGCGCGATTAGCGACAGGCATCGCGCAGGAAAGTCTGCTATCGAACGGAAGTGTTGAGGGAAGCGGGATGGATTCCAGCAGAACGATCGGCATCGCCGGCGCCGGCAGCATCGGGTGCTTTGTCGGCGGCATGGTTGCGGCCGCCGGCCGCCCCGTCGCCTTGCTGGCGCGTCCGCGCGTGATCGCCGAAATCGAAGGCAGCGGCCTGCGGCTGACCAGTTTCGAGGGCGTCGATCGGCGGATCGCGGCGAACAGAGCTGACGCTGTCCGAGGACCCCGCCATTTTCGGCGACGCCGACGTAGTGCTGGTGACGGTGAAAAGCGCGGATACGCCTGAGATCGCCGATTTGATTGCGCGGCATGCGCGTTCCGACGCCATCGTCATCAGCCTGCAGAACGGCGTCGGCAACGTCTCGGTGCTGCGCGATCGATTGCCGGCGCATCGGGTGCTGGCCGGAATGGTGCCGTTCAATGTGATCGCGATGGGCCAGGGGCGATTTCATCGCGCCACCTCGGGCGATATCGTCATCGAACAGGACGACGCCGGTACGGCGCAGCGGCTTTCGGTGCCGGGCCTGACCATGCGCGCCTCCGGCGACATCGCCGGCGTGCAATGGGGCAAGCTGCTGGTCAATCTCAACAACGCGCTCAACGCCCTGGCCGATATGCCGCTGCGTCAGCAGCTGGCGCAACGCCCGTGGCGGATGCTGTTCGCGGACCAGATGGCGGAGGGGCTGGCCGCGATCCGCGCGGAGGGCATCAGGCCGGTATCGTCGACGCCGATCCCGGCAGGCTGGACCCCGGCCTTGCTGCGGCTGCCCGACACCCTGTTCGGGATGCTGCTGGGAGGGACGATGAAGATCGATCCGCAGGCGCGCTCATCGATGTGGGAAGACCTCAAACGCGGGCGCCGCACCGAGATCGATTATCTGCAGGGCGTCATCACCGGGATTGCCGACCGGCGCGGGCTCGAGGTGCCGCTGTCCCGGCGCATCGTGACGCTGATCAAGAGCGCCGAGGCCGCGGGGCAAGGCTCGCCCAAACTGACGCCGGAGCAGATTCGGTCCTGAAATCGCCAGCCATGTACCGCTCGCAATAGCGACGATGTTGTCCTCAACTGCCCTTCGCACCGGAAAATGCTCGAATGATCTGCCGCTATCCCGGTGAGCCGATACATGCCAAAACAATTCCTCTTCTTGTTCCGGCACAGCTTCCGCAAACGTCTGATCCCTGATCGATACCAGCCATGCGCTTCCTTCAGACTTTTCAGCTCTATGACTTTCTCGACACGCTGGTCAGTCTGCTGACCGCCTTCGTGCTGGGAACGCTGATCGGTGCCGAACGGCAGTATCGCCAGCACAGCGCCGGTTTGCGAACCAATGTGCTGGTTGCGGTCGGCGCTTCCGCGTTTGTCGATCTTGCAAACCGCCTCAACGGAGCCGAGGGCAGCGTTCGCGTGATTGCCTATGTGGTCTCGGGAATAGGCTTTCTCGGTGCCGGGGCGATCATGAAAGAGGGCATGAATGTCAGGGGCCTCAACACTGCGGCCACGCTGTGGGCCTCGGCGGCGGTTGGCTGCTGCGCGGGCGCGGACATGGTCGCGCAAGCCGTGCTGCTGACGCTGTTCGTGCTCGGCGGCAACACATTGCTGCGGCCGCTGGTCAACGCGATCAATCGTATTCCCATCGACGAGCAATCCTCGGAAGCAAGCTACGATGTGCTGGTGACAGCGGACACGGGCTCGGTCGCATCGGTTCGGGAATTGCTGCTCGAAAAGCTCGAGGCTGCGAGTTATCCGGTGCGGGACGTCGATGTGGTTTATCGCTCCGGCGATGATGCCGAAATCGCTGCCACCCTTGTCAGTCAGTCGATCCAAGCGGACGAACTCGATGCCGTCGTGGCCAGCCTGGAGGGTCAACCCGGGGTTCGTCATGCGACATGGAATGTCCGCGCGCTCGAATGACCGGGTTGCCGGAACTGCCTTGAAAAGACAATGATTGCAAATGAATTTGATGCGAAGCGGCGATGCGCAGATCGGCCGTATCGGCGCCGGGAGGGCGATATGAAACGAATTTACGCAAGCCTCGCCGTGGCCGCCGGCGTGGCTCTGGCCGGCTGGGCTTCGACCGCGCCGGCCAAAGCCGCCCCGCCGACCGTCACACCGTCGCCGGGATATGATGCGAGATTGCAGGAGCAGAGAGCCGCGCCGGTCATTTACGAGCCTGCGGCTGTCGCTCCCAAGCGGCTTTCCCGGCGCCACAAGAAGCGCATTTACGACGGCGCGCACTGAGCCATGCCGGCACCATCCCGCATCGCGGGCCTGCGTAAATCGAGCGCCGGGGAAAATATCGCGGCGGGTTTCCTGAGTTCCGCGGAAATGCTGAAACAGTGGGAAGACTCGGCCGGCCACCGCGAGAATCTGCTGATGGCCGGCGCGCGCCGCGTCGGCATCGCATCGGGGGACAATCCGAAGTCGCCCTACCGGAAATTCTGGGCGATGGTGATCACGGATTAGAATTAAATGTCATTCCGGGGCATCGCGAAGCGATGAACCCGGAATCCCCAGATGATGCGCGAGATTCCGGGTTCGCGCTGCGCGCGCGGGAATGACGGGGGTTAGTCAGCCCCGCTTGGCCTTGCTCGGAGGCGGACTGAACAGCTTCTTCAAGTCATTGAGGCCTTCGGAAAGCCTCGGCCAGTCGCAGGAGAACGAATGCTCCGCGCAATTCTCGATCTTCGCGCGCGGCCTGACCTTCGGTGCAGCGGCCTGTGGCTTGGTGACTGGCTTGGCGACACTTCGCGTCGTCACCGGGGCCTTTTCATTTCCAGTCTCGAACGCGGCCTGCTGCACCTGCTGCTGTTGCTGCTGCTGTTGCTTCGCCGTGAACGCGGCCGCGATCGAGCTTCGCCGCTCGCTATCCAGATAGGCGGTATATTGCTCGTCGATTTGCTTCTGTTCTTCTCGCGTCGGATTCGGCCCGGCGATATCGAAGCTGCGGTTCTGCATGAAATCGAAATAGACATAGCCGCCGCCCGGCTTGCGCCGTCCGGCGAATTTCGCGTTGCATCCGGCGAGCTGCGAGGCCTTGGCTTCCTTGGTCGCCGCCTGCTCCGCGGCGTCGGCGCATTCCTCGAAATCGGCCGGCGCGCGCGACCACCACTGCGCATGCGCGCGCGAAGGCGCCAGCACGAAGCAGCCGGCGATCGCGGCCATCAAAAGGGCGGATGTGCGTGGTGCGATCACGGACTATTTTCCTCAAATGTTCCCGCGACACGGTGTCGGCCGATTGTCGTCATTATTGGCCGGCTTGTCACCCCGTAACCGCGCATTTCTCGCGCGCGGGGTGCGGGCTTACCGCTGCTCTGTGACGGGCGGGACACAGTTAACCCGGCCCGGGGATTTTGTGACCGAACGACGTTCTGCGGCCTTTTCGCTTCCGTTTTGCAAGCGAAAGGTCGTGAACCTCCTTCGTTCGTTGGTGCATCCACTGCTTAATGCATCTCCGCGTTGATCTGTCGCCAAGTCGCCTGAATTTAGTTGCATGAATTTGCGGTGCCGATATCGAAGGGGCCGGTTTCGTGGATCTTGAATGATTAGGACTATTTGGCTTGCCATCTTTTGCTTGACCAGCCTCGTAGTGTTGGTCGCGATAAGGATTGGAGCGGCGCCGCTTACGAGTGCTGAGGCCTCGCGCCTGGAAACGACGACTGCTGCCGACACACAGCAAGCCACTTCAACGAAAGCGGATAAGTTGAAGGTTACCTATATCGAACCGGTGGCAAGCACGATGGTGACGCCCGTTGCGATAGTACCTCCTGATAACGCGCCTAAGCCGGCAGAGACAACTATCAAGGCGGAGACAACTATCAAGATTGTCAGCAGGCATTGGCACGATCCACTGGCCCCGAAAGCGTCGCCCAAGGTGGATCAATCCAAAAGTAAACCTTCGAAGGCTTCGACGCGATAATCGAGCCCCCGTAAAATCCCAAATGATCTAAGTTGCGGATGTCGCATACTCTGGAGATCGAATAGGCCTGGAATTCTCATAGAGACGAACCCCCGCCACGGCTGTGATGAGCGAAACCGCTGGCCTCACCAGCGCCAAGACCAAATTAATGAGGAGGACCTCAGAGTTTTTGATGTGCAAAACGTGCCAAATGTAGGTGAAATACTCGAACGGCCAGATCCACATGACAACGGTTGTGATCACGACGAGCGAAATGCACCATGCTCGGATCGAGGGATATTGATCCTCTGAGGTGCGCACCGTTCGCTCGTGTCGTGTGTGCCGAGCATGGCGCAAGACGGCTACGCTGATGGCGACCACGGCACCGTAGTACATGCCGAAGAGCACACTCGTCAGAAGGGCAAGTAGAGTCAGGCCACTCATCACGTCACCGAGGAGAGTTGTGGGCGCACCAAACGATCAATCTAAAAATACTTGGCCCGCTGATCGCCAATAGCAGCGCTGACGCGACGCAGAAGTAACTCTGATTGCACCACGGATCGGAGGACTGTGATCAGTAGGGGACGCGACCACGCTATGCCACCGACAAAAACGACAACACCAGAGAGGGCCGTAAATTCTGACTTTGGGAGCTTTGGTGCTTTGTAGCTAAGCTTGCGCCGTATCAAATACACAATCGCGACCGTCATCGCGCCCGCAAACACGCCGGCCACCAGGCCGAGGGCAATGCACTCGACTATCATTCGCGGTCCTATTCGAACGATAACTAATGCTGTAATTCTTCACTGGCTCAATCATCTGTCAGGCCACAATCCAAAACTCAATCAACGGTAGAGTCAAGTATGAATTTGAAATCTGTCCAACCGATCTGAATACGTCGCAAAAATAATATTGTGCGGCGGAATCACCGGATCGGTGAACAGGGTCGAAGGGATCACGCATCGATTCGCAAAAATGGATATCGTCGGGCCCGCGGTTTTGACAACCGCAATTGTACTTCGATTGGTCAAGACTCGTGCCGGGATCGGCGGATGGAACAAGCCGGGATTCCAGGCCCCTCGCAGTTCGCCAGCCCCAGGTCCGGGCTGATCTTTTTATTGTGGGCGCGTTGAGAACCGGGGGCGGCCGGCATTGCCGAGGCTGGCGATCAGGCGACCGTTCTGGTATGGAGTATGCAAGCACCCGCCGATATCGGCGGGTCTTCGGTCCCGTAGCTCAGCCGGATAGAGCGACGGTTTCCTAAGATAATGATCCGTTCCAAGGCCCTGACCCGATTGAGCAATCGTGCGCGGCTGAGCCCGGTAAATTCAAAGTAAAACTGAAATGTATGATTCGCGATCAAGAGTTGTCTTCGAACCTTGGGTCGGACCGAAATACAATGACGGCCCCGTACGATTGCTAGTCGTAGGCGAAAGCCACTACGGAGAGCCAAGTGAATTCCCCGCCGAGGATACGTCCCTCGTGGTTGAAAACTGGCAATCAGGCAAATGGAAGATCAGGTATCTTGTTGCGCTAGCGCGTCTGCTGAGTGGGAAGCAGGCCTTCGAACTCCACCGAAGTGACGAGATAGAGCGAATCTCGTTCTACAACTTCGTCCAAATCAGCATGCCGGACCCGACCCTTCGACCTACGCCAGTGCAAGCGCGTGGGTCATGGAACGCATTCGAAGCCGTTAGATCACGGCTCAATCCAACTCATATATTGGCGACCGGTACCGTTTTTCTTTGGGAGAACATGCCACCATTTGACGGGCGAAAAACGACAATAAACCTCGCAGGGAACAACATGGAAGTCGGAGAGTACAAAACGTCCAAAGGGATGGCGCTGGCGAGCGTTATCCCTCACCTAAGTCGTGGATTTTCGCCTCCAGTTTGGGAAGAATTTGTCAGGCAATTTCAGAATCTGAAATCTTTCCCCATCACGAGAGCATAAAAGTCCGACGTACCGGACATTCATCCTCACGTCTTCGGATTAATACATGAGTGAAGAGAACTCGTCACGACCTAACAAAGCTCGGAAGAAAAGCTTCTCGCAACCAACATTTACCGAGGAAAAATTAAAGACGTCGGCGGACGAGCTGCGCCGTCGATGGAAATATGATGAAGCATCACGACGTCCCGACTTCAACGAATGGGCCGCTGCGTTCACCATTGGTCCTACCGATCTAAAGACGCAGTCGCTTTTCCGCGAGCTTAACCTCAATGATCGCAACCCCTATCATTGGCGCGCGTTGTTGGAAGCATTCGTCCGTGATTATGTGAAGTATCGTGGCCGACCGGACGAGCAGACCCTAGAGAAGTTCTTCGGCTTTGCACTGGATGTCGTTCAAATCATCCGCGACCATTCGAAGGATGTTCGTAGTTATTCGAGCGTGGCTACCGCTCTGCAGAAAACGTACAAAGCCAGGTACAAGAAAATCAACCCCGACATTCTTCGGAAGAGCGTGAAAGAAGTTATAGATTTAATCGGCCCCATGGACAATGACCATAAGGTCCGGCTCGCGAAGTTGGATCCCAATGACGCCTTGGAGCGACTCGCGAAGTTGGACCCTGACCGATTTCTGGATGCATTTGTTGAACGCGCCGGAACGACCGAGGAGGATTTTCGGCGCTGGGACTGATCTTTGGACAAAAAATCGAGACCTTTAATTCCACCGATTGAAATTGCCTTCATGAGTTCGCGGCGAATTTGCCGTGCAGCTACATGGAGGTTAAATTGCAAGTTATCGAATTTAGGCTCGTCGCTCCAATTTACGCGACACCATCGCCAACCTGCCCCACCAGAGTTTTACCCAGTAAAAGTGATGCGGCCGCCGAAGCTGCCCTCGTGGTCGGCGGGTTTCGTTCCGGGGTGCGGGCAGTCATTGACGCGTGCGTCAGGACAAACGAGGCCGTTCAGAGTTTTCCTGATTATAATCCCGATTTGATCGACGCCTTCCTGGCCGTCTTGGCCGACGCAAACATCATGTCGCGTAGCGAGGCCAGATTGGGCAAGGCTTCGCCGAAACTTTGCAAGTTTAAAACGATCGGCCAAAAAGCCGCAATGCTCCGTGATGAGCGGATCTTTCGTTATCTAACGCCGGGTTACACGCTCATCTATCAGGTGACCGTACTCTACGGCGTCCTGGATGGGGACGAGGTGCATCGCTTCGATCAACTCGTTCGCGAGCTTGCCGCTCTTAGCCCCCTGTCTCGGGAAAGGTTGATTGCCCGTACGGAAGAAATCAAGCGAGCAAAAAGGGGCGCGTCTGCGTTACCGTCTATCTCCGCCGCTGGGGACCACCCCGCGGGTAGCGACCCCGATCCAATCTCGAACCTCGGGACCGACTATCAGGTGCTATTGCTTACACCGGATCGCGCACGCGATTTCTGGACGCTATCGGAGGATCACGCTACAGAGCCGAAATTCCTTCGCATCGGAAGCCAACTCGTTACCGAGGATGCCGTCGCGGTCGTTACGGCACGCCTAGCCGATATCCCGATCATCGAAAATAGGCTGCTACCTATCTTGGGTTTCTCGTATGTGTCGCAAGTTTGCCTCATCAGGATGCCCTCGCACGCAGACGTGACCAGTGCCGAAGTCCTTGTTATCGCACACCGCAAGCAAACGGATTTTACGGCCAATTTTACGTGGATTGCCGACTCTGAAGAATTGGATGCTAAGGCCGTAGTTGAGCGGTTGATCCCTGATGCGGGAAAAAAGCTGCATCTTTTCGCCTCGGAGAAGTCCGGTGGATCTTCTGCCGGGTGGCTTTCGGTCGTCGGTGACGCGAACTGGGGTCAGTCCGATGAGTAAGCTCCTCGACATAATGAAACAAAGCGTTTCGCGGCAGAGCAGTGAAGACAAGGTAGCGCTTCTGCTTTCCGCCGGCAGGGACAGTATAACCACTGGCATAGCCTGTCAGAAGACCGGCAAAACCATCCATGCATACACATATGAGCTAGAGGGCTACCGTTCGCACGAGCGCGAAAGGGTCGAATCTATCGCGCGTCATTTCGGATGGGAATTGACGATAGTCAAAGTGCCGACCCATGATCTGGCTTCCGACTTCAAACGTCTCGCGATTGGGCTGCGGTGCAAGAAAAAGGTGCATTTCGAAGTATCTTATCCGCTCCTGTACGTCGTTCCGGCCATAGAGGAAGCCGAGGTTTGGACCGGATGGAACGCTGACGACCACTATGGCAACACCCGTGAGTACGTGTTCAGCCAAGCTCGTCTCAAGCGGGATGGCGCGAGTGATAAGCAGCGCAAGGAGCATTTCGATGTTCATCGGCATCGCACGTACGAGGAGTTCGACCGGCCAGGTTCGTCACACACCTTTTGGAAGGCAGCCGCCATCTGTGATCAGTTCGGTAAGCAACTCCTCGACGCTTACACCGATCCGGCAATGCGGGAGCATCTCACTGATTTTGATCATGATCAGCTCTCTCCGCTAGGTAAGCCGATCATCCGCGAGGCTTTCTGCGAGGCTTTTTCCGGACTGCCGGAGAAATTGATTGCCAAGGGGCAGCGCCTGCAGAAGGGAGGCCGAGTCGATGAGCTATTTCGAACGTTGCTGTCAAATGCTGACATCAATCGGTTTGAGACCCAATACGAGGCTACCTCTCCCCTCTGCCGGCGATGGGGCGCTGAGGTCGAGGCAAACCCGGAGGCGTTTTTTGCAGAGTTCAACGCCCTGCCGCCGCAGCAGCTCGCGAACCTGAGAACCTCGCAGCACCTAAGTCATAAGCCCTATCGAATGGCCGACGTAAGCGCTGCTTCTGCTAGGAGGGCATTTACGGTAATCACCACGTTCGCCGGCGGTGGAGGGTCATCGATCGGATACCGCCTCGCCGGCGGTCGGGTCTTGATGGCGAACGATTTCGTTCCTCAGGCCACCCGCACATACAGCAAGAACTTCCCCGACGTGGTCGTGGACACGCGGGACATTCGCGCCATTAGTACTAGCGACGAGGGCGTCGCCGCATTCTTGGGCCAAGTCGCTCTGGCACCCAGCGAGCTGGATATTCTGGACGGCTCGCCACCGTGTTGCGAGTTTAGCACCGCCGGACGCGGAATAGGTGACCAAGACGTCCTTCGTACTTATTCCGACGTTAAGCAAAACAACATTGCTTCGCTGCCTTTCGACTGGGCGGACTTGGTAAAAAGGGCCAAGCCTAAGGTTTTCATCTGCGAAAATGTGCCTGCATTTGCCAGCGGAAGGGGCACAGAGGTATTCCGACGCTTCATGCGGGAGTTACGTTCTCCTGAAGGTATTTTCGGTCAGGGGTATTTTGTGGCCCACTCGATCCTGTCGGCCAGCGACTATGGAGTCCCGCAAAAACGGCTTCGGTTGTTCATTGTTGGCGTTCGCAGGGATGTTGCCGAAGCTGTCGGCATCGCGAGCGACGAGGCTGTCCGTGGAGTATTTCCGACGCCCACGCAAGTTGGGGTCAGTATCCGGTCCGCATTCGCGAATCTTCAACAGGCTGACACCGATGTCTGGCCATGGAGAAGGTCGGCCATGTCTACCTCGTTGGGCAAGTTGATTCGGCTACTTCCTAAAAATCCGGATAAACCGACCCGGCTCGGGCATGTTATTCCGGGCTACACCAAGCACTACACACTGACCAGATGTGCCTGGGACAAGCCGGCTCCGACCATGGTCGTTTCCGGCCAGCGTCCGGACGGGCTGACCGGCGCCATCCATCCGGACAGGGATCGGAAGTTCACCCTGCCAGAACTCAAGCGCCTCACGGCTTTGCCCGACGACTTCGTCCTCACCGGAACACTCGGCCAAGCGGCGGAGCGTGTCTGTCGGATGGTTCCTCCCCTGCTGACGAAAGCCATCGCCGAGAGCGTTTACGAGAATGTCTTGAAACCCTATCAGGATAAAACCCATGACCGTCGTTGATTTTTCATTCAAAGACCACGCCAAGGACTTCGATTCCCACATCGGGAGGTCCATTCCGGGCTACCACGAACTCGTTCGAACCTGCGTTCGACTGTCTCGTCGCTTCGTGCAACCCGGCACGACCGTTGTAGACGTCGGCTGCTCGACCGGGCACCTGCTGGCGTCGATCCAAGAAGGTAACCAAAGCGCGCGACCGGACGTTGACTACGTCGGCATCGACTGCGTGCCCGATTTCAGTGTCCATTGGGGGCGGCTGGAGAGCGAGAACGTCCGTTTCGAGGTCTGTGACGCCCGATCCTACCAAGGCTTCAGGAACGTCTCGCTCGCATACAGCCTTTTCACCATCCAGTTCGTTCGTCCCGCCGACAAGATGCCGCTGTTACAGCGAATCTGCGACGGTCTGGTTGAGGGCGGCGCGCTGATCATGGCGGAGAAGACGCTTGCCGACACTTCAAGGCTGCAAGATGCTCTGACGTTTCCCTACTATGACTTTAAGATCGAGCAGGGCTTCAGCGAGAAGGAGCTTCTGGATAAGGAGCGTACCCTCCGGGGATTGATGACGTTATGGACTGAAACCGAGCTGAGGCGGGCGCTCCGTCGGGTGGGCTTTCGGGAGATCGAACCGATCTGGCGGGGTGTCATGTTCGTCGGTTTCCTGGCCTTGAAATGACTTCGCGGTGGTGTTCCGGCGCGTCGATGCTTCCGGATGCGTCGGGACGCCAAAAAAGCAAAATATAATCAGATCGAGGCCCGGGTCAGGGGGCTCTTAGTTGGTAAATACCATGACATCTCAGCATTGATGCTGCCCCGTAACCCTCCTGACTGCGAGGAAAGTGCGGACTCCCCGGGGGACTGAGACTCCGGCGGGCTGGCAAGCCTGGACTAAGCTTCGACCGAAGCGGGGATTGGTCGTTAAACAAAACCCCGCGAAGAGACGGAAATACCTTTAAACCGTCGAAGGCTGGTGAGATCGTCTGGATCGTCCACCGAGAGCCTTGCGCGTACAAGCAGAGAGCCAAGGGACGAACCGCAACGCCCGTCCCGTTCACCCAGGTGAATTCTCGGATCCAGATGTGTTCGAGCCATTAGATGCAAGCTCAGACAGCCACTTCGCCTGCAAGGGCGAAGTGTGTCCTAACCATTGCTGAAATACTTCACAGCTGCAGATGATTGGATAAAGATGATGATAGTCAATCCCATCCAATGATTGATCTTGCAACCTGAATGGATACTAGGTTTGGCAAATAAAAATAAGGCAGGTGTCCGAAGGCTCATCCGAACGAAGTGAGGATGAGGAAATAATGGCAAGCAATCCTCTTGATAACTCCCGTTCGAATGAACGATCGATCGAGGTTGAAACAAATCGTCCGAAGGTTCGTCCGAACGAAGTGAGGACGAATGGGTAATGGCAATCGGTTCGATCAATGATCGCAATCGAATTCCGCAAACCTATAATCATCTACTCAAATCAAACGAAAGGATCTAAGTTGGTAAGTGACGTCATGGTCTGGGATCTGGAAACGATACCCGACCTCGAAGGCTATGCGAGAGCAAACAACCTCATCGGCAGGTCGCCGGCAGAGATCCGGGCTGCGATGGGTGACGACTTCCCGAAGCTGATCTACCACTCGATCGTCTGCATCGGGGCCTTGGTGGCAAGTCGAACGGCGAACGGGTACGAGGTCCAGGTCGTCGGTGCGCCCCACGTCGGTCAGCGGACCGAGAGGGAACTGATCGAGTTGTTCGCCAACAAGATCGGCCAGCTCGCACCCCAGATGGTCACGTTCAACGGTGGCGGTTTCGACCTTCCGGTCCTTCGCTACCGGGCGATGATCCACGGGGTCTTTGCGCCCGGGATGCACAACCGAGCCTACTACCACCGGTACACCGACGACAACATCGACCTATGCGACGTACTTTCGTCGTTCAGTTACGGGGCCAAGGTGAAACTGGATGAATTGAGCCGGATCATGGGACTACCGGGAAAGCCGGACGGGATCGACGGGTCTCAGGTCGAGGCCTACTTCAACGCCGGTCGGATCCAGGAAATCGCCGACTACTGCAAGTCCGACGTGATCAACACGTACCGGCTATGGCTCCGGCACGAGCTGTTTCGTGGGAAACTGGATCAGAGCCAGTTCGAGTTCAGCGAAAATATGGCGCTCAAAGGCCCGACAACCTTCGTCAGATAGCTGCGGCCCGAGGCTACCTCGCTCCGACTGGTCAGGTCTGGCTTTTTCAATGCGGGCAGGCGCGTTCGGATTTAAATCGCCCGCATATTATCCACTCAAACCTCTGCGATATCCCTGCCACGGTCGTTTGGCCGTCCATGCCGGTAATTGGACCGGTAATCGGAAACAGGAGAGCAAAATGGCGAGCAAATGGACCCGCACCCAAGCATTTCGTCTTTACGACACAGAACCCCGCAACCCCAATTGGAGTTGGTCGGCCAGATCGGCACACACGGTTGTCGTGACCCTGTGGAAGGATGAATTCATCGGGCCAGCCGGGAGCATGACCTACGAGCGCCATTCTCACGGGGATTGGCATAAAGGTATTGGTAGTCGGTTCTTTTTCGAGGATCTGGCGTGGGCGCTCGCGCATTGCGGCGGGATCGTCAGGGTAATCGTCGCCGTTCGTGACCGGACCGCGTTTCCGAGTGTCCGCACGGCGGAGTGCTATCCCGGCAAAAACTTGATGATGCGCGTAACGCACCTCGATCCGGTGGCCGGCGCATTCAAGCTCGAGCAGGTGGCTCCGACCAACGACGCGAAGCTCGTCGTGGACTTGCACGTGCGTTCTCAAGCCGCGTAAGGCGACGAGAGGCAGTGAGCGGGGCGTCCGCTCGCTGCCTCGTCTGCGTCGAAGCGTCGTCCACGCATCCACCCGAAAAATGGAGGCTATCATGGAAACTGTTCAAGAATGTTTTGATAAGCAAAATCAAGAATCGCGATTTCGTTCTGGAGTTGATCGTTCCAAAGATCCTCGGGATCGTCAACGCGAGATGTCAGAAGCTTCATGGCTTCGGAGACTGTTGCGCTCAGATTAACGGCGTCACCGTTTTGTCCGCGGTTTGCATAGACGCTCACCGCCTCATGATGAGCGTCTATGACCAGCCGGCATCGGAAATCCTCAAGGTATTTTCCGTTCACGTGACGGATTGTCCGGGTGCGATGGATCCGAACTTCTAACGTTATCAGGGCGGCCGGGTAGCAGTCCTCAGCTGGCGCCGAGGAAAATGGGAGGACGCCATCATGGCAGAAAAGACAGCACCGCTTTCCATCTTAGAGGCCTTTCGTCAGGGTCCCCTATCCGTAGACTGGCCCGACCCAGCTTTTCGAGCTGAAGCTTGGAGCACCTAGGTTTTACCGAGTAAAAGTAAACGGGAAAGCCCGCGTCGCTGCGGATTTTTTGTATTACCGGTCGCAGTAATGGTGATTGCCCTCCATGGCCTCAATATCCGCGCCCGAGGACTTTCCATTGAGGGGTCGCTTCACGTCCGACCATATTTCTCATGATCGCTAAACTAGTCAGGCGCTTCCAAAGTTCGAATCATATCGTTGCTCTCGAAACACCCTGAATTTCTTGACTAAAGTGAGCAATGCATATGAGGAGTTTCATGGAATCGGTCGTCTAGCTCCACGATACGAACCTGCGCTTCCGGATTGGCCTCGATGTAACGCTCCGTGGTGAGGAGGTTATGTGACGCGATTGGCATTGGCATACGAGGCTCCGGCTCAAACTGAGGGGGCAATTTTCCAAATCGCAAGCCCTTCAATGCGGGGCGGTGCGTTGGGTACCTAGTAGTTCCAATCCAGCAGATGGACTCTATTTGACGCCGAGTGAGCGAATATCGTTTGTCCCCCAGGGCCCGGGTAGATCGGCCTGCTTACAGTACCTATAGGAGGCCTTCTCGAACGGGGTTGTCCCTACATATTCGTTTCGACTCACGACAGCATAGCTTGCGGTGAAAGCCGTCCACGGGCCACCGTCTACCTGCGTATCCCTGCATCGTTCGGTGATTTGGTGAGAGCCATCGGCCAATTTTTGGATTGAGTGATTTCGGCACTCGACGTGCGCCGTCCCGAAAGAAATGCCGTCGTAGAGCATTATTGTGGCGTTCGACGCCTGCTGACAGGAACTGTTGCTCCGGACGTAATAGCCCCGCTCTATCGGCAGCGAGTCCACTCGCGCCGTTGCCACGGTCGTGACCGGCTCGTGCTCAAAAACCAAACGCGAATGCCTTGACGATTTCGACAGGCCGGCCAATGAGCAGCCAATGCCGCGTCGCGGTGCGGCACCCTCGAGGAATAGAAGGCCATTCTCTCGGCGACCCGATTCTTCATAACTCGCAGGTTGGCACCCGGCCTTGAAAACAAACGCCTCGCCTTTGACTTGACCGTCATGCTCGGCGCCGCGAAAGAGCAGCGTGCCCGGTTCTATGGCGAGAGCCGCTCGTGGCTCCCTGTACCGGATTTCCATTTCGCCGGCGGGAGATTCCTGCAGTTCGACAATTGACCCATTGTGCTCCAAGGTCTCCCGGGTGGAGAAGCGACCGTCCAGTGTACTAACGGCGTCCGAAGCCGGATTCGTGTTGGTGAACGGTCGATCGATTTTGCACCTGAAGCTGGCTCCGCTGAGCTCAGCATGCTCGCGCGCGACATCCATCGCCTGAGGTGATAAACCGCCGATGACCGCGATGGCGCAGGCACCCGTCGGGGTGACCTTGATTACCAACAACTCCTCGACGGCAGAGTTGTTCGACCCGTTCTGTTCATCCGCCAGTCGCCAGCGACCAACAATGGCAGCAACGGGCATTCCGTCCTGGAGACGCCATTCTACTCGACCGCTGATTCCCGAATTTGCGGGTGCCCACGTCATGCCGTCGCTAGGCAAGTCCTTGCCGTGAAAGCCAATGGCAATTCCACCCTGTGTGGTGGAGTCGTAGTATTTCAAGCTGAAACCGCTTGGCCCGGGGCATCGCCACTCGCTTTCCTCGGCCGCGTGATCAGCGTCCATCCGGGTGGTCCTGCACGTGTCGCCTTTCGCCGGCATGACCAATAAATCTGTCGCCCCAGCTATGGAGATGCTGAAGATCGAGAAGAATAACGGAAAAAAAGTAAACAAAACTACGCATCCAGAGGAGCCCCCGCACAACCGTTCTCGGAAAAGCCCTTCATATCTCCGACATTTCAAAAGATTGCTGGCTAAAAGCCTAGCGTTTTAACGTGTCTAGATAATGCGTGTGCTTGTTAAAGCTCGGATCGGATCAACGGTGCTCGATGCCAGATTGGCTTAGCTCCGTGCCGGCCTTGACCGGGTCGGTAAATTGAAGGCCGCCGACTACGGATCCCGCGTAGGCAGACAGGACGATTACCACGATGGCTCGAACGATAGACATTGACCCGTTCCCCTTCCTGATCTTGTTGAGGGAACTCTTGGCACGGGTCTCTTTCCGTCAGCTTAGGAAATGAGGTTTTCAAATCCTGGAGCGAGTTGGTAAACGGTTTGATTGCGCCCAATTTATAAATTTTCAATCCTAGTTCTCGCCCTCACTTCGTTTGGGTGAACGCCCTTCGGGCGACCTCAAGTTTTGATCAACCCGACCAGTTTCCGTTCGGAAATTGGCCATGACCAACGCGGCAGTCAACGTGTGCGGAAACGGTTGAGTGACACACTTCGCCCTTTACGGCGAAGCGTATCCCGGAGGTCGTGCGTATAACGGCTTCGGAAACATCGGATCAGAGAAACCACCGGGAAGTGGTCGGGACCGGCAGTGCGGTGAGCCCCGTTATCCTCTGCTTATCTGCGCAGGGTCTAGGCAAGACCGATCCGACGATCTTGCCACCCAGACGGTGTAAAGCTTTTCCGTCTCTCGTCAGGCTTTGTTTAGCGACCGTGCCCGCTTTGGTCGTTCATTTCCAGGAAGGCGTCAGGTCAACGTGACCCGGACGCTCCGACCAGTGTCTCAGGCCACCGGGGTTTCCGCAGTGCCTCACACCTAGGAGGGTACGGGACGCTGTCCATATCGCGTCGATACTGAGATTTCGGGGTATTTAGGGTATGCGCCGGCCCAGAAGCGCGCAACCGAGCAATAGGTCGGAGCGATCTACCAAATTACATCGTGGCGAGAGGTCCAATGTTCTTAAAAAACTCCCCATGGGCGTCCTGTCGGCAGGGCCAGACCTCGGCCGTTTTGTTCGGCGGTAACCCCCGCGGCGGACGACGCCTTGTCAAAATGACTTTGTAACTTCCACATAGATTATATTGTTGTTTTGGCCTCTAGAGAGTTTTAGCTTGCTTATTGTGTTCGGAGCAATCTCGCCAACCAATCTTCTCATGTCCGTTTCTGTTCGAAAATTGAGCTCCCAAGCCATAAAAGCTTCCATGTACCCATCATCGGCAATGTCGTTGGTGAAATTTGCAAATAGAAGCGTTCCGCCCGGCTTAACCAGTTCGAATGGTAGTCAGACGAGTGGCGATCGGGTCTGAAAGGTAATCGTAGAGGCCAGCTGAATAGACCAAATCGAATTGGCCAAGCGTTGTCGGTTTTTTCCGAAGCAGATCCAAGACTGACCCGACTATTGGATTTACAACAGCGGAAAGCCGATGAGCGCTCAGAGACGCAATAGTCTCTACGTCTTGGTCAAGCGCCACCCAACGTGCCACTTTGTGGTTTTGAAGGGCTGCGCAATCCTCTGATTCGCGTAGGTGTCCAGCCGCAATCGCGAACACTTCAATAGGGGATCTGCTCTTGTCGGCCGTATCATTAACTAGGTTTCTCAAAATCTTGCGGCGCTCTCTGACAGCCTCTGGAGCGCCTCTTGCGCAGGTCAAAAAGTAAATTGCCCGTCCGATCTCTGAGGCGCGACTAATTTCACCGGCAACACTGGGGTGGTTGTAGATGAAGTCTAGTAGTCGTGCGTCACCGGGATAACCTCGTGGTTGCTGATAAGACCAATATGTAAGGGGGTCTTGGTGTAGGATAGACGCTATTGGATGAGTAGTGCATTCTGCCTTCAGCGCGACCCATTGGGTGAGATGCATCTGACGTTTCAGTCGAGACAATAGCCCTCCGAAGGCAGAAAACGCTGAGGCATCGACCGAATGTAAAAAATCCCGTTGAAAGCGATCTAGGGCCTCTATCGCCTCATCAAACGCTGATCGCTGCAGGGCAGTCGTGTGAAGACCCGTATCAGCGGCTTTTGCTGAACCACCGATCATGGCTTCGGAATACAGTTCCGAGTTCGCGGTGATCCTCCCGCGATCATCTGGCCACCGCTCATGTTTGAACCAGCAGTTACTTGCTTAATTTTGCCTTTGCCGCATTTCCCGTCGTCGATAAGCACAACCGATCCCGCTGGTAACTGTCCTGCTCCAGGTTCTTTCTTCAATACCTGCGCGCTAGAAAATCCTCCGAATACGGCAGCTAGAGCTAGCGTTGAAAAAATCAGAACCAATCGTTTCATGTCTTTACCCTTGGCGGCCTGCAAAGAGCGTCAGCCGCCCGGAAAGGCTTTCCGAAGGCGTGCTTTGCTTGACAACTAATAGTTGATGATGGATCGTCCGTTGTCGTGACCCATATGGGATATGTGCGTCGATTAATTTCGTTTCAATTTCCTGCGCGGTCTGGGGGAGCATATTTTGACGCAGTCGCTAGCAGACTGTTCGCTCGTCGATGCCATAGAGGCAATTTACGACGCCGCGCCCGATCCATTAAAATGGCCACGCGCCCTGTCTGCTATTGCAGATTGCTTTGGCGACGTTGGGTCAATTCTGATTTGGGGAAGAGACGACGGCTCTTACGGCACAATCGTCTCAGATAATTTGGCTGAAACCCAACGAGATTATCAGTTAAATTGGGCTTCTCGAGATATTCGCGCGCAGCGTAGTTCAGAACGCGGGTTATTCTTCAGTGGTGAACCTTTCACAGAGCGGCACGTCGTTTCCGATGAAGAAATTCTTGTTGATCCCTTTTATACACAGTTTCTGGCTCAGCACCAGATGGGATGGTTTGCTGCGATTGCAGTATCCCCCAATTCGCATGTTGGAGTTGCGCTGAGCGTACAGCGCAACGCTGTGAAGAAACGGGCTTATACCGATACTGAACTAGCGACTTTGGCTCGTATCGGGCCACACGTCGAAAAATCACTACGTTTATCTATTCGGCTTCTCGACGCCGAGTTAATTAACGTTAGTTTGGGCGAAGCTCTGAGCCGACTAGATTTTGGCATCTTCGTGCTGGACTCACTTGGCCGGGTCACGTTTTCGAATTCCTCAGGACAACGCCTACTTGGGCAGCACCTCGAAACGATTGCCGGGCGCTTGTGCATCGGCTTGGGTAGTGAGCGAGCTTCAATAGATGCGGCAATCACTCGAACGCTGCGGGGCAAACCAGCTGATTTGGTCGAGGACCCCAAACCCATTGTGGTGCAACGAACCTCGTCAGATCGTCCGTTGGTAGTGTATTTGTTGCCCGTGACGACGCCGCTGAACCTTGCCGAGCAATTTCTAACGCACGCGCGGGCCATCGTTCTTGTGGTCGAGCCCAAGATTGGCGAACCAGCCGATCCCGCCGTTGTGCGGGATATTCTAGGGCTTACACTTGGCGAGGCTCGGATAGCTGCCCTTGTTGGTTTTGGCCTTCCGCCCCGAGAAGCGGCTACTAGGCTCGGCATCACCGAGGATACCGCCCGGAATGTCTTAAAACGAGTATTCTCAAAAGTCGGTGTCTCACGGCAAAGCGAATTGGTAGCTCTGCTTACAAAGTTAGTCTTGCGTTAGCGCCGCGCGGGCGCTTTTTGAACGCGCTCCTTTTCGCTTCTGGAATCTGCCATTTTATCTGGCCCTTAGCCGCCATTCCGTGTCTGTCATCATGGGGCTGCCGGGAAAGCCGGACAGGATCGACGGGACTCAAGTCGAGGCCTACTTTAACGCTGGCGGATTCCCGCCGCGAAGGTCGATCCGCCGGCCGGCAGAGCAAAAATCGAGACGCCAGATCGCACGACAGTATCATTTCGGGCTGCGTCGAGTTGATGGCTCTCGCGTTCGTCGCGGTATTTGTCAACCTGGCAGCAGCGGCTGCAAAAACGTTTCAACAATGCAGTGATCTAGCTGCGCAGCGCAGCTTTACTGCCACCGGCAATCACGGAAAGGGCGGGACGAATGGCTTCATCAAGCGTTGCAGAGTTAGAAATAGCTCCGCTGTTCAGCGGTCGGCTTGGTCTGCCATGTTGGTCGGGTCGGACACCGGGGAAGCTAATTTAAGGTGCAGGAACAGGTTCACGCCGTTTGGCTCCTGACCAATCTGGATCGACGCACCGGGAATATTCGCTGCGTTGGCGAGGCGCAACAGTTCCTTCTCGTCCCGGTGAATAAGGTGCCATCCGCCGAATTCCATATAGCTGCGATGCCTATTCCGAGTGGAAAAATTGCCGACGACGAGCTCGCCTCCGGGAAGTAGTGCCGAGCACAGCTTGGTCAGAAGCCGCACAAAAAGATGGTTGTCCAAATAGTCGAAGAGTCCGGCGCTCCATATGAGGTGGTAAGCGCGGGTCAGTCGGCTACGAAAAATATTGCGGTTCTCAAAGGATACCTGCTCAAGAAACTCCTTGAGGAGGTGCCTTCCGTATGCAATCGCGTTCGCATCCTGGTCAATGCAGTGGATATGAGTTTGGCGAACTCAAGGCGCTGTCTGAGCTGAAAAATTCATACACGTCGCGACATGGCCCGCTCGCGACGTCAAGAATTCTCAGCCCGTGAGGGCTAATTCGCGCCGCTTCCTGAAACAACTTAATGCAATAGTCCTTGCGGGCGCGAACTGCGCATGATGCCGAACTCCCATTAAAATACCAGTCCCACCGTTCCAAGTCAGGAATGGATGACGTTCGCATATCGTAAATCCGTTGTATTATTTCGAAATCGCCGTGATAGCCGTGCGGGCGAAGACACACAAAGCCCTGATTGGTTTCGGTCGAATTGAAGGCGCCCTTCGACTGCTCAGCGAATTCCTTGATGATTATGGCGTCTTCAGGGTTTTTTCTGGAAGCGAGTTCCTCGAAAAGGGCGGATACTTCATCGTATTGATGGGCAAAAGGGCCACCGCTCTCCACGAACTCACCAAGCCTGAACAGTAAATGATGCAGCGGTAATCGCTCTTCGCTGCTTCGAATGTGGTCATGCATGGTTGAAGCCGGGTGTTTTCGATACGCGTGCGTCGAGGATACGGTGTTCGGAGATTCTGACGACATTCCACGCCAGTCCAGCATGTTCCAATGCTGAAATCAGCCGACCGTTGATGTCGATTTCGTTGGCCTTCAGCCCGTGAAATGCGGACCGTGGAAAGCAGTGATGGTTGTTGTGCCAGCCATCTCCGAAGGTCAGCAATGCGAGGATCAGGTTATTCTTGCTTCCGTTGCCAAGCGAAAAGTCTTCGCTGCCGAAACGATGTCCGATCGAATTCACAGCCCAAACGACGTTGTGGAGAATTGACGTTCGCAGACAGCCGCCAATAAGCGTGGCGCTCCATGCTGCTTCGGGACCGCCGAGTGAGTAGCCATAAGAGTAGGGTAGCGCGAGCGAGATCGCCGGCCAGATCCAATGGGTCCGGGTGAAAAACACAACGATGGGGTCTTGAAGCAGACCGGCCCCATAAACTCGAGCGTCCGTGGTCGTGGCATCGAACAACCAGCCTATGTGAGCGTTCCACAGGCCACCCCACCCCGTCGTTTCGACTCCCCATGGATCGACATAGGGGGAGTGAACGTCACCAAATTCGTCCGTGTGCGCATGGTGCCGGCGATGGTCCGTTACCCAGCGTAAAATGGATCCCTGAAACGCCATCGATCCGAACGCGCCGAGTGCATAAGCGACAAAGGGCGTGGTCTCAAAACTTTTGTGGGAAAAGTAGCGATGAAGGCCAAGAGCTACCCCCAGACCTACAAGCACGTAGAAGATCAGGAAGGCGGTAATATCAATCCAAGTCAGTCCTCTTTGCCAAATATGGGCAACTGCCAATACGCTGCCGGCCAACGGTATACTGACCAGAAGCGTATTTTCCACTCGCTTTACGAGTGCCTGGAAGCCGCCGAAACGTATTCCATTGAAGGAGGAGGGGCAGTCCACAGCTGACCGGAAGCGAGCCAATTGCCCCTTCAGCTGCAAGTTCGGTGGAAGAATTCCCATGAATTCGTAATGCTCAGCAGGTTCGGCGGATTTCGTGGAGTGACGTTTCCATTTGCTTGGCCGTCCGTCATGACCCAAATGGGCTATGTCGCTCCTGACGAAGCGACGTACTGGATAAGCGCCGCAAATTCATGGAGGCGTGGCTGCGTATTGCGAGCTAAAAGGCTCCAGCTCGTTAGAACCGTCGCGCGGCAGCGATATGCTAGACTAACTCCACGATCCGCACCTGCGCGTCCGGGTTGGCCTCGATGTAACCCTGAGTGGTCCGGATGTTCGCGTGACCGGCCAGCATCTGCACGTCCCGCAGGGAGCCGCCCACTGTCGAGATCTTCCTGGCCGCATTGGTGATGAAAGTGCGCCTCCCGCTATGACTTCGAACAGCCGACGAAGCCGAGGTGACGGTACCAGCGTTGAAACATGTTCACGATGGCCTGTGGCGAGGTCTGCAGGGAGCGTTCGGTGCTGATCACGAAGGGGCCCGCATGGGGAACGGTTCGCCGATACTCGATCAGGGCGTTCCTGACCTCATCGCTCAAGGGAATGACACGGCCAGACTTGCCCTTGCTAGCAGAATCCTGAAGGCAGATGGCCGGCCCTATCTCCCCCTGGGAGTTGTTCGTCATCCACCAAGTCAGCCGGGCGATCTCCTTGGCCCTGAGACCGGCTTTGGCTGAGAGCATGAAGATCAATCGATTCCTGGCTGGGTGGCGGGTCTTGGCCAGGTAGCCCAAGACGGCCTCGACCTGGCCCTTGCTCAACGCTTTCGCCTGTTTCCCTAAACTCATCTAGTCCTCCAAACCCGTTATTTATGGGCAGCAGGACGCTGGACTGTAATCAGTCAGGAGAGGTCGTACATAGCCAACCGAAAATTATACTTGGACGGGCAATGGCTTGGATTGACTGATGATAGAAGTGTACTTCTATCATCGGTTGGGTCTCTTGACTTTTGGCTTGCCTATTTGAGTTGCACAGATGCAATTTGGTGCCATGAGATCGTGCATAAGAACACCGCGGCTCCAGGACTGATTTGCCGATGGCGGGGTGTATTCATGAAATATTATATTCAAATATTCCAAACCCAACACGCCGGAATCGAACCTATATGGAAGGTCGAGAACAGCGCGGCAGACCGGATTGATGTGCTCGAACTCGAATCCGGCGCCGTACCCTGTCGGCGCGGCCGAAGAGGTCGTTGCAAATTTGGAGAAGCATTTCCCCGACTCAAACTTCTTCGAGTTGTCACTCAAGCCAGGACAATATTATCCCAGAATGGCGCGGCCATACTCCGCGTGGGAAACCGAGAGCCCGGGTACTAATCCAGATAAGAGCGACGATGCAATTCACGCGCGGGCGACAAGCTCAGGGCAGTTACACGCGTTGATCAGACAGCTTGGGCAAATCTGCCGCGTGGTGCATCCGAGGGGCGGCAATTTTGATGCCTTCGGACACGATATCCGGAACTTGCTAATTCTAGCCTGCACCGAGCTAGAGGCCCACTGGCTTAACATTTTGAAGGCAAATGGCCAAAAGGGTCGAAATACGGAAGACTATGCGAAGCTTTCACCGGCGATGAAGCTAGGTGAATATCGAGTTGAGCTTCCGTACTATCCTTGGATTAAACCAATTCTTCCGTTCGAGAATTGGGTTCCAAGCAAAACTGCAAGCAAAGATCTCGGATTTTATGCGGCCTACAACAAGGTCAAGCATGATCGCGAATCGAACTTCTCCGAAGCGACGCTAATGCATGCCATTCGAGCCGTCACGGGATGCTTCGTAATGCTCTGCGCTCAATACGGATGGGACATTGCATATAAAGACGACGCGGCGCTTAAGGCGTTCTTCCGTCTAACAAAGGCGCCCAGATGGGAACCGAGCGAGATTTACGTGCCCCCATACGGTGGACAGCCTGAACCAGTATCCTACCCGTTTCCGAAGTAAAATCCCCGACGTCGCGACCTCAGCGCAGCACTAGGTCAGCGTTTCCTTGGTTCGAATCATATCAGGCAACCTCGGCAAGTTTGTAAGACCACGTGTGGATGACCGGGTAGCGATTGACGTCCTTGATACCGAGCATGATGCGTTGCTTTAGCTCCTGCTTTGATGCCACCCGGATATGGCGCAAGACCGAGCGGGCGAACTTGGAGAAGAAGCCCTCGATGAGGTTGAGCCAGGATCCGTGCTTGGGCGTGAAGGTGAGCGCGAAGCGGGCCGCCGGTTGAGTGGCGAGCCAGGCTTGGGTTTCTCTGGAAATATGCGCCGAGTGGTTGTCCAGGATCACCTTGATCGCCGTACCGGCCGGGTAAGCGGCATTAAGGAGCTTGAGGAATTCGATGAACTCGCGGCTGCGATGGCGGTCTTTGACCAGGGCGTGGACCTTGCCGGTGAGCAGATCGATCCCGGCCAACAGGCTGAGCGTGCCATGGCGCTTGTACTCATGATCGCGCGAGAATGTTGCGTAGGTGCCAGGCACCGGCGGCAAATCCGGCGATGTGGTCGCGATCGCCTGGATTCCCGGCTTCTCGTCGTAGGAGACAATCGCCACCGTCTTGCGCGATGTTTTGGACTTATTCTTCGCCTTGGCCGCCGCCTTTTTCAGGATCTGAACCTCGCGATAGACGCACAGAACCTCCGCCATCTTCTGCTCGAAATCGGCATCGCGGCGTTCCAGATGGTAACGCACCTTATGCGGTTTGATTTCTTCTTGACCGAGAATTTTGCACACCGTGCCTTGGACAAGATTGGCGAGGCATCCGTGTCCCGCCGCTGCCCCGTGCTCGCGCGCATGGCGCGCCAGCAGGCGCGTCGTCCACAACTCGTGCGGATAGCCGTGATCCTTGGCCTTGTCGCACGCCAATGACACCAGCCAGGCTTTGGCCTCCGGCGTAATCGTTGGCTCCTTGCCCGGTCTGGGTCGGTCATCAAGCGCCATCAACGGCCCATAGGCCAGCGCCCGCTCGATGCAGCGCTGGACCGTCTGATGATGCACCCCCACCCGCTGTCCGACGGCAAAAAAAGACGGGTTCTCGCGATAAGTCAGAAGCATCTGCGCACGCTGCACCCGGCTCGCCGGCTCGGTACGAGACCGCGAGAGGGCCGTCAAACGCGCAACGTCCTCATCTGTCATCACCACCTCAAACGCCTGCCGCCATGTTGCCATGATGTCGCTCCTCGTTCAGCTCTTCTCAAACGAGGAATCCACCAACATACTTCCGGTTCCATAGATGCTGGCTTCTCGCTGCCGGCTTCATGGAATCGGTCGTCTAGTGCGTTGCTGAACCATATCGATCGCTTGCGTATAGCCGACTGGAAATATTAGTTGGACAGGCAAAGGCTTGGATGGACTGATGATAGAAGGGACATTCTATCATCAGATCGGTACGGGGTGGCATTTCCGCCGGCACCTTCGAATCCGTTGGCCTCCTGCTGACGCCCTCGGGGTTCTTCGCAACAATGCATCTACGCCGGCGACGTCGAATTGGCCGACGAGCCATACGTGTCGGAACAACCGAGCGTGCCGGGCCACCGCCGATGCGTCGAGATTGTCTCCAAACGCCGCAAGCTCGCCGCGGATATCCGGCTATCTGCAAGCAAAGTGAAGTGGACAACCAGGCCGGTCAAAGCCGCGTCCACCTGTGACGATATCCGGTGACCTTCATCCCGTGGAAGTTTAACGATCTCCCTGCGAAGGCGCTCTTTATCTGCTGTTTGTGTTCGGGCTTGGTGAGCGAGCCGAAGTAGATGTCAGTGACGATATCACCAACGTAGGACAATTGACCGGGATACTCTCCGAGCACCCGCCATTCACGTTCGTAAGCCCAGTTGTATTTCTTCTGGCTGAGTATCTTGTGAGCAGCGGCGTAGGCGTCGCCCTTGTCATGTTTGGAAAGGCGGACCGGAGTTTCCGCGTATGCCATCTTTGCGAGACGGGCAGATGGTGGCAGGCTCTTCAACAGTTTTGTGGAGGAGTAAGCCACACACATGCCGCTACAATTACCGGCATAGTGAGCCCACATTATCTCATTGTCGTATGTCTCGCTGAAGCAGGCGATGCCTACTGTTTGTTTTGCGTTGAGGATTTCGCGAAACTTGGTCCGCCACGCCGGTTCGTTCTTCAGACGGATGCTCGGTTCGTAAAAACCCTCCATCGGATCATTCATGCGCTTATACATCGAGCAATGGATGTAGCGCATTGTTGCCGCTTCCCGCTCGTGTTCGATATCGTCGGGCCGGTCGAGCCGACAGTAGCGAAATATGCGTGGGGGAACGTCGGGCGTGCGGACCTCGGCCATTTGCTGTCCTCAAATCAAAGACCGATTTGTTGCATATCCTCGATGGAACGCACAACAGCGTAAGCAGCTCCGATAGCTTCAGTGTGTCTTCCAAACTCTTCCTGGTCGGGCGATAGCCTGCCCGTCCCGGCTTTGACTTCGAGGAAAATGACGCCGACCGCCCTTTACGGCAATGATGTCCGGGATTCCGTGGTGTGTGTGCTTCGGGAATTTATAAAAGCATCTAACCCGGCCGGCCGTGGTACTGATTTTTATCTCTGTCTGTTTCAAGAAGCATCGCAGCCGTCTCAAGGGGACCGGCCCGGCTTCACCAACTCTCTGTCCAAGTAGTTTTTCGCGTAGACCCCTGTCGAGCAGGGGAGGCCGGGTCTATGGTGGCGGTTTGGAGTTTTAGGATGTCTGACGATAAGCGCGCGGCTGAAATAAAGAAGTGGCAGGACGGATTGTTTGATGCCTTCCGGCACAATGGCGTGTTGGGCGATAGATATTTCGGTCCGGTGATGGATATGGAGCCACAGATCGGCGGCGTGTTCGTCGAAAAGTACTACGGGCATCGGGTACTGACTGACAGCTTCATGGATTTTTTCGGCGAAACGCTGTCAAAGCAAAGAGAGTACAACGAGCAGAAGGGTTGGCCCAAGGACCGACCATACTATGTGACCTGCCTGATAATGTACCTCACGATGTTTCGATCCCTTCGAGCGGCGGAAGTGGCGGCCTTGAACGGCTACCCGCTCCAGGGCTACGTCATTCAGCGCAGCATCAAGGACCAGGTCTTCATCCTGTGCGGTGCCGCAAACAACCTAGCGACCTTTGGCGAGCTGTTCGGTTGGGATGGCATGGAGGGGGGAGGAAAGTGGGACGAGGCGCATCAAGCACAGATCGTAAAGAACCGGATGAAAATTGAAGACAAGCTGTCCCGGAAACTGATCGGGGAGAAGTCTGGATTTTCGCCGGAAACCCGAAAGGAGCTTGAGACCTGGAGCAGGTTATTCAACACGGAAGCTCACAGGGGATTGTTTACACTCTTCAGATCATCCCATCAGTTGTTAGAAGGTAAGCAGAGGATGGTTGTCGGTCCGGTCAACGACGAAATGAGTGAGTCAATGTATATGAACCGGTGCACTGAGGTGTGCTGGATGATGCTGCGGTTGCTTCCGTTCATGCGCCGTGCTGAGACGCCAAAGGATGCCGAGTGGGATATGAAGTGGAAGCTGCTCAACGACTCGTTCAAGATGATGGTTGATGGCTTGGGCGGGCTCGGGAAGAAGATCGCACCCGCTATGGTCGAGCTCGTAAACACCAAATTCGCGTTCACAACAGACATGTATTACTTCGAGCCCACGAAAGAAGAACAGGAGTAGGCATTGACTGACCCGTGGGTATTCGGCTGGACGCAACTGTTTACGCTTATTGGTCTGGTGATGTCCGGGGTTATCTCGTTCCTTGGATTGCGGACATTCGGGAAGTGGAAAAGGGAGAAGGTCGAGGAAAGGAAGTTAGAAATTGCGTTTGAGGCCCTGTCTCTCGCGTACGAAACACAGATGATCTTCGATGACATCCGGCGCCGCTTTGTCCGGGAATATGAGTGGGCCGATATGCCGACGGAGGGCATGAGCAAGGAGCAGATAGAGAGCAGCCGCTCGATGTACGCCATCATCAACCGATTTAGCAGACACGTTGCCTTTTTCGACCGAGTGCTCGCATTGCAGCCAAAGTTCATGGCGGTGTTCGGACATAAGACCGAAGAAACCTTTATGAAGCTGCATCGCGCACGGAACATGATTCAGTCCGCGTGCGATTTCCTGATCCAGGTCCCGGACGCAAAAATAGGGACCGACGAATGGGATGCGAGCGTTCAGATGCGGTCCGACATCTTTGACCACAACAGTTCCGCCGTGAAAGAGCCAGGTCGTGTAACCAGGCTGCTCGGTGAATTCCGTGCCGAGATAGAGGCACTATGTGCCCCGCTGGTAAACCGGGAGTTCAAAGACGACAAAAGCACCGTGTGAGGGGCTTCCATTCGTCTCCCGGCAGATTTGACGGGAATCCGGATGAATTACGCGGCGAACACTGTCCTGTAGATACTGTGCGACAGGAAAGCGGGGACACCTGCCGAAACGAGAAGCTTCACCTGTGCCGTTATGGTCGTCGGGTCGAGCGGCGTATCACGGGAGAACCTGGGCAAGAACCACACGAAGATCCGATCGACGTTTTGGATGAGCGATTACGCAAGCGGCTTGGTCACGTGGCTGCGCCTCGTACGCTTACCGCCAAAAGATTGGGTGCGCCAAGCACCCCTCTCTGATCCGAACTCATCATAGAAGGGTCATTCTATCATCACTAGCCATCGCTCATGACGGCCGACTTTTTCCTTCTAATAGGTGATACCGCCGCGCGCCGCCAATCTCTTCAGTTCCGCTCTCGCACGTTCTGAGTTGCGGAGGCAGTCGGTTTGGGCGCGCCATTTATTCCTCCCCCGTTTCCGGGAGCATGGGGCAAGGATATGGGACTCGCCCTCCGGCATCCCAACTTTTCTGCCTGATTTCCGCGCCGGCTGCCTTCGCGCCCCAAATTCACATCGGCGCCCCATACAAGCATATGATTTTTAACGACTTTCTATGCCAAGGTCGGCGCAGGCCGCCCAAATCATCTAATTTTGAAGATTTCGTTGGACTCTCAAAGTTGTGTAATTTAGAGAAAATAATATCATATTTTTGAGTTTAACATTTAGGATGAACAGGAGAACTAAAATGCTCGAAAAAACTGCGATGTCGAAGGACACATCCGCGAAGAATGCGAAGCGGGAAAAGTTCGTCGAGCTTGCCGAAAGCCGTACCGTAAACGCCATCAAGGCAATTCGCGTGATCGGTAAATTGGGCAACAAAAATGCCTACCAATTTGACGATGCGGACGTAGCCAAAATTATCCGGGCCCTGAACAAGGAAGTCGAGGCCTTAAAAGCCCGGATGTCCACAACCGGCGGAAAAGAGTCGGTAGAGTTCAAATTGTGAGGTAGGCTTTTACTAACGGGGGGTTGTAGAACATGACGAACGGCCAGATTCGGGACCTTTGCCTCGCACTTCTTCACGCCGAGACCGAGGACGAAGCGATCACGGTGCTGAAGGAAGCGGGATACTGGGACAAGCCTGAACTCTGGCGGCATTACGGGGACTTGGAGAACAACTGGGGGACTGGAGGCAATCAGCAGAGCCTCGCCGAGGCTGCCCTCGCGGAGAAGCTGGTGAACTCGGTTGATGCCCGGCTCATCAACGAGTGCCTCGTACGGAACATCGATCCCAAGAGCAAACAAGCTCCCCAAAGCATTCCCGCCGCAGTCGCTGCCTTCTTCGAGGAGCCGGGAAAGAAGCAGACCAGCGGACTGATCGAGAATTGGACCGACGATCGTATCCGCAACGTCGCTCAGGGCATCACGCTGACAGCCACCGGCACCCGTCCTACGCTGAATCTGACCATCGCAGACGTGGGAGAAGGCCAGAGCCCTCGCCGTTTGCCGAACACGATCTTGTCGCTGAGCCGTTCGAACAAGATGTATATCCAGTTCGTTCAGGGCCAATTCAATCAGGGCGGCACCGGCGCGTTGAGGTTCTGCGGCCAGCGTAACCTTCAGCTCGTCATCAGCCGCCGCAACCCGGCATTGCTCGGTCCTGACCCGGACGATATCGACAAGCAGTGGGGATTCACGATCGTCCGGCGCGAGCGCGCGTCAGAAGCGACCGACGGCCGCAAGATTTCGATCTTCACCTACCTGGCGCCTGTTGGTGTCGGGAAGCAGCACGAGGCCCGCAACGGCGACGTGCTGTCTTTTTCAGCGGCCACTATGCCGCTCTTTCCCAATGACGATGAGCCGTTCGGACGCGAAACGACCTTCGGCACGGCCATCAAGCTCTATGAGTACCAGTATATCGGTGAGCGCTCGAACATCATCTTCGGTAAGCGCGTCATTCTTCGCCGGCTTGAGCTGTTGCTGCCGGAGATCGCGTTGCCGGTCCGGCTGCATGAGTTCCGCAAGAACGCCGCTGGCAAGGTCTTGCCGAAGGGCAGCCGCGAGACAACCCTGGTCGGATTGCGGCGCCGGCTGGTCGATAACGAGAACGTAGAGGACGGCTTCCCGATCACCCTGAATTTCTCGCCAAAAGGCGAAAAGCTGATCGCCGACGTGTTCGTGTTCAAGCCGGAAGGCACCGAGCGCGATGACGATGAGGAAGACGGCAAGGACCGCAAGAAGCTGGGCGGCATCAAGTCGTACCGGAAGCGCGAGGGCGTCGTATTCGTCCGCAACGGGCAGACGCAAGGAAGCCTGCCTCGCGATTACTTCCGCCGCGAAACGTTGAAGCTGAAGCCGATCGCCGAGGACATGCTGGTCTTTGTTGACTGCGATCAGATGAGTCCGGACGTTCGCGAAGATCTCTTCATGCCGTCGCGCGATCGCCTCGCCGACACCACGTTTAAGGCCGACCTCATCGATTTGCTCGATCAGGCCCTCAAGGCGGATGAAACGCTCAAGCAGGTTCGCAACAAGCGGCAGCAGGAGCGAGTTTCCGAGCAGTTGAAAGACGACCGGCCACTCACGGACGTTTTGCAGAACCTCATCAAGAGCTCGCCCAACCTCACGCAGCTCTTGCAGCTCGGTCAGCGCATTTCAGCGCCATTCAATACAGTGCCCGTATCTAGCCACCCCGAAGAGCCGTTCAAGGGAGAAATCTACCCGACGTTCTTCAAGACCAAGAACGTGGAATATGGAAAGGTCTTCAAGCGCATCGCCCCGATCAACCAGCGCATGAAGTTCACGTTCGAGACCGACGCGCGCGACGACTACTTCCGCCGCCGCATCGAGCGCGGGAATTTCTCGCTCGTTTACGTGGACAAGAAAGGCAATGAGCAGGACTGCTCATATATCGGCCCGAACTTGAAGAGCGGCATTGCGTCGGTGATGGCGAACTTGCCGGACGACGCCGAGATCGGCGACGTTATCAAGCTCATCGCGAGGACCGACGATCCTCACAGCGGCTTCGATAACGTCATCGAAGCGACCGTGAAGGCCGCGACGGAAACGCAGTCCGGTGGAGGCGGCGGCCGCAAGCCTCCGCAAAATAAGCCCGGAAACGACCGTGAAGCTCCGCGTCAGCTCACCACCCCCGAGATCAAGCGCGTGTTCCGCGATGAATGGGAGAGCCAGAACCCTCCCTTCAACGAGGGGACTGCCATGCGCGTCGATGTCGCGGGCTACGACGCGGAGGAGAATGAAATCTACGAGTTCAAGATCAACATGGACAACACGCCGCTGCTGAATGAGATCAAGCAGCGTCGCCTCGAGGACATGACGGCGCGGAATCAATTTCTCTACGCCAATGTCTTGGTAGGGTTGTCTTTGCTGCTACAGGACAAGCAGTCGCCTAAAAACGATGAAGCAGCACCGTCAGTCGAGGCTCGCATCGAAGAAACAACGCGCGCAATGGCGCCTTTTATACTTGCACTGACTGGTCTCGGGCAGCAGGACTTGTCTGAGGGCGAAGAGGTCGATGGGCTCGAAGCTGCGACGGGTTGACGCCCGACTTCCGATGGAAAAGGACGACCTCTTGCGAGCCAGGGGTTGCTCCCTTTTGCATACTGTACCAGCGGCGTCCCGGTACGCTGCGCCAAAGCCTGCCATCGCCCTCTCGCTTTAGGACTGGCAGACTCATTTCGACGAGACCACATGCCTCCATGGCTTCAAGATAACGAGGAAGGTGGGCTTGTGGGTTCGAGAACGCGATCATCTGCACGATAACCGTGTCTTCGTCCGCGAGCGCGGCAACCGAAGACACTGACGCCTTGATATTCGTGAAGTAGCTTTCGAGGCCGGGGTTCTTCCGGTCGCCCATCGTGTAGTAGCTACTCCCCGCGCCATCGAGCTTGTTCGCGATCATGAAAGGCAGCGGCGTTTCTTTGCGGCCGTCAACCTGCCAGCGATGGTAGAGCACGTGCACGCCGGGATATGGCGGCGACGTGACCACGAGCTTCGGCGCGCGCATGCCGCGCACTTCGTCTTCGTGTTCGATGCCTGCGGCGCTGCGCCGAAAGATAGTCACGGGCTGACGATTATTTTGCTTTACTGAGGCGCGCAGCTCCCGCGCGCCCTGCACCATTTCTTGGGCAGTTTCGGTAAGGACCCGGCGGAAATCATTGATCGTCGCTTGCTTGCTTCTGCCGTCGAGCGCCCATTGCGCTGATCGCAGCACTACGCAACGCCCGAATGATTCCAGGCGCCGAGTGCCGAGTTTGATTGCGCTTGCGATCGATTGCTCTATCGCCTTGCGCATGCGCCAACGGGACGGGTGATCGAGATGCTTGTAGTAGCCAAGATCTTCATAGTCGGACAAGGCGACGGACGGCCGATGGATATCGACAGCATTGGCCACGCGATTGGACCACCATTCGAGCCGATCAAGCTCGGCCTCGGAGTATACGGTGCATTTTGCGTTCGAGACAAATTCGGCAAGCGTACTGATATTGACGCCCATCCCCTCTCGTCCCGCGGCCAGAGCTTCGACGAGCGTGGTCCCTCCGCCGACATGCGGATCGAGAACCAGGTCGCCGGGCTGAGTGAAGACCTGGATGGCGGCGCGAGCGAAGACAGGCGAGAAGCGCGCCGGGTACTTGTAAAATCCGTGGGTCAGGCCGCGGACAGGTTCAGAGGTGCGCGCAGCCGCGATCAATGCGTTTTGCGCATCGTCAGACAGTTGCAAAAGGCGCGTGTTCCGGGATTCATACATCGGTAACCATAAACAACGATTTTGGTTAATGCCGCCTTACCGGGAATCGTCCTACGCCTCGCGGAGTTGCAAGGAAAGTTGATGGGTGGGACCTGCCGGATGTGCGATCAGGCTATACGCATGAACTTTGATGTTACGAAGAAGCGTTTCTGCTGGACTTGACGAGTTTAGCCTTCGCGACGCAATTCAGGGATATCGAGTATCCCGCCGTGGTGGCAGCACAGCTTATGCGCAAGGCTTCATACCGCGATGGCGATGAGGAGCAAGAACGTCGACGCAATCACGCTTACCGTCTAGCAGACAAGTTAATTAGAGAAATAGCCTCGGCAACTGGCGCCAGCACGAAGTCGACCGCATGACCGCTCCGATCAACGAGCAATATCTCAGCCGGGGCTGTGTACAGTGTCATGCACGTGATTAGGATCAGCGAGGTTTCATCCAACAACGGAGAACCTGCATGCCAGTCCTCAAGTCACTCTCTTTCACCGCCCTTCCCAAGGCCGCGAACGATCCGGCCCAGCTGCGTCGGGTCAAGTTCGTCGCCAGGCTGGAAGAGCAAAAGCTGCTCCTGAAAGATCCAACCCACGTTCGGACCGTCCAGCGATGGACCAAGGTCAACGGAGAGCGGCAGGCCACCAACAAGCAGCAGGCCGTCCGGCCCTGGTGGAAGACGGACCCGACCGGTCAGGTCATGATGTCCATCAAGTTCGGAGCCAAGCCCATAGAGTTCGAGAAGGGCAAGGCCGGCATCGTGGTCCCGTCAAAGGACAAGCTGCCGGCGGTGATCGATACCCTGATCGCGGCCGTCCGGGCCGGCGAACTGGACGAGCTGTTCAGCCAGGCTGCCAAGTCCGGATCGATCGGCAAGGCGCGCAAGGCTGCTTAATCTTAATAAGACGAGACCCGGGCGACGGATGACAAATCCGTCGCCCGGGTCGATTTGGCCTGTTAGGTTGCGATGAGTTTGGGGAACATCCGATGCGCGAAGCCAAAATTCTGCGACGATTCCTCCTGCCCGGATTGCTTCTCTTAAGCCCAAGCGCTGCTGTCGCGCAGAACGCGAACGATGTAATCTCACTTTTCCGCGGGCTCGCTCAAACGGCCATCGTTCAATCCACCCTATTCGAGTGGCAAAAGCTTCCCAAGGATGAGCTGGCCTGCATCAATACGGCGGTGGTAAACCGTGGCGACAGTGTTCAAGGCCTTATTCAGCAGGGCGTTCAACCGACTGACCGGCGCGTCTCCGACATCAGGGCATCCTGCGTAAGCAAGTCTTTTCAGCGCGTAGTGAACGGCCCATCAATCTACGTGGTCGATGGCTTACAGCTTGGCGGAAGGGTTCAGCAAGGCAGCTCGGCGTATAGGCAGTATCAGTGCAGCCCGAGCGAGCAGTTCTCGGGGTTCACGTGGTGTCAAAAGAAGACTGACGAACCTAGCTCACGAGGTCAATATTCGTCGTCCTATTCGATCCTCCATTCGCAGGAGGGAGTCGCCCTTTATGTCAATCACTACCAAGGACCTTGGTTTTCGGGTAATGAGGCGAACGATGAAATAAACCGTCTGTCGAAAAAGTATGGTGCGCCGACGCGCATCACCCCGATGCCACGACAATCAAGCGTCCCCAATGGAATGATCGTGACGTGGGGGGACGTCGTATTGGAACCCCTAGATCCGAACAATATCGCGCAGCTAGCCATTGGTCGCGATGTTCGTGCGGGCCTGATGGTCGATTATATCGGAAATTATCAACGTTCTGCGCAGCTAGGTCTTCCCATCTATCGCCTTACTGGCGGAGCCGGATACGTTTGGGCGGCTAACTGGGACCAGAGAGGAATTGGGACACTTCGCTTCCTCACCATCGATGCGTCAGCGATTAATGCTCAAATATCAAACGGCGATGCCAAAGCTGAACCGGGAACGGAGCCAAATCAAAAGGAGCCACTATCGATCGAAGAACTCGATGCAATGAAAGCAGTCCTGGCCAAGTATTGGAAGCCATCTGGATACACGAGGACAATTACGATCCGAGTCCGATTAAATTCTAATGGCAGATTAGATGCGGAGCCTCAGGTCGTCTCTAGATCAGATGATCCTAGCTTTCAGGCGGCTGCCGATAGCGCCGTAAAGGCAGTCTCAGCTGGTCAGCCTTACAAAATGCTAAAGCCGACTTCTTATGATGCTTGGAAATATATGGATATCGATTTCGACCCCAGTAAGGCGGGTTCTGCCGAGCACGTGGATACAGAGTACGCTAGACAATCGCCCCTTCTCACTCAGGATACCAACGGGGTCAGGGCCGACGCACTCGCAGCCGAAAACCGCCGATTGTTGGAGGCACAGAAGGCTGCTGCGGAAGAGTCGGAGCAACGGAGGATGGCCTCCAGAGCTGACCAGCAGGATCGTCCCCTGGCTGAACTAGATCAAGCCGCATCACCGGAACAGGTGCTCGGTGTGATATTTCAGCGCGCATGGAGTTCGCTCAGTGTGCCTGGATGTGAGAGTGAACCCAGGGGCGATCGTCCAGAACTGCAAACACGGCGGATAGATGCCGCACACAACGCCGTGTTTATTGGTGGACCGACGTTTCGTATGAAAACCGAATGCCTACAAAGAAAGGGGTTCACGTTCACAGTCTCTTATCCGAGGGAGTGTGTGATGACGGTGACGGAGCGTCACCCGATGCAAGAGAACGTGAGTCGAAAATGGGATGGTGCCATCGAAGGTACGTACCTCCTAGGTCGTGAGTTAACTTTCGACTTGGGCTCGCTTAGGGAGGACGGGATCAAGATGAATCCCGCCGTTCAGCTAGACCTGGAACTCTCTAGATCTAAGATGCCAGTCGCTCGTGTCCTGACTTCCAGGAAACCAGATGAATGGACGATGATGCCTTCTCCACCATTGGAGTCAGACTTCTCTGACAGTAGCGCCTTCTTTGAGGCTTACGGGTTGTGGTCTCAGAAGGTCAAGACTTATGGCAGCTTCGACCCTCAAATAGGATCAGGATACGGGAGCTTCAAGTTTGTTCCGAAGTTCCTAGAAATAGGCACCTCGCCGATGGGTCTAGTATTTACCAGCAATGCAGAAGTTACGGTTCAACGCGACGAAGCTGCCATGGCACAGCGACGACTGGTGGAAGCCCTCAAGTCGATACTCTCAAAGTGTCATGACATCGAAGCCAACGAAGTAAAGCCTGTTAAAGCCGCCTCAAATTTTGATGATGCCGGCCCTCAAGGAATATCGAAAGTGGCTAAGGCAGGAAACGGTCGAATTGTCGACACTGCGATCGCTGAAAACAAACTGCGGGACGAATTGACCTTCTGGATCATGGTCGCAGGAGGAATGCTCTGTTTGGGCGTGATTGGCGGATTCGCAATAGCTAGGTCCGGCAACAGGCAATTTGGCGAGTCAGCGAACTCATCGGCGACATCCGGACCAGGTGGCGTCCGATCATTTGTCGTGCTGATTGTTGCAGCTTTCGGGGTAATCATGGCTGATCAAAAGATTGGACCAATTTTCCCGGACCTCTTGTACTGCGTTGTCGGTGCTGGAACGGTCATCGAACAACCTGGACATACCGAAGCCAGTAGCTGGAGCGCTAACAACGGGTGTACGGCTTACGAACCCAGATGTGCCACTCATTGGAATTACACACCGCCCACTTCCAGTTGTTTGCACGGAACACTTTGGGACGCCATCGAGAGTAAGATTAAAAGGATGCAAAGAGATTCTTGAGCGAGGCTGATCTGCAACGCGGTTATCATTAAATGCTTCTTGGTTTTGCAATCATGCGTGCGCATATAAGCGTATCGGTCGGGACACGCAGATGATGTCAGTCGGCGTTTCCCACGTGGCAAGCAAGCCGAGCTCGTAGGCCTCGAACGCCCTCAACTGATGATGTATCGGCTCATCGTGCTCGGAGAAGCCCGAGGACAGGAGGAGTTCGACGTCGGCGACGGCCCGGGCCGCAGCGACCGGCATGGAGGTTTCCAGCCAACCTATCTGGGCGGCGACGGCTCGAACCTCAAAGACTGCTTCGACGGACGCGTTTCCTACCATCGCCGCAGACTTAGCGAGCAGCTTGGGGGCCATCAGGGCTCGGTCATGTGCCTCGACCCCGACGATACCGGCAACGAGTCCGCCAAGGATGAACGATAGATCCAACGATCGATCATCGGAGCTCACCGACGGCCCTGCGCAGTGCCAGAGACTGGCCGTGCCCATCCGGAGCAGCGCGTCGAGGCCGTATTGGCTCAGATGATCGAAGGCGCCGGAAGGGTCAGCCAGCCATTTTATAACGGGGGGGTTGGCGCACCCCCGCGCTCGGGCCGTATTGCGGATGACGCGCTCGACCAGTGATGTATCGGCTCGCCGGTCGGCAAGGCTGGCTCGGCGAGCCCGGTCTAGGAGTGATCGGGTGAGTGGGTGCCACGACTGCGCGGCGGGAAAGGCATCCACATCGGTTCGAGTGTTTGCCTCTGACGGCCCGGGCAACCCCGTCAGGGCCAGGCCGGCCGTGGCTCTCAGCAACCCTCTCCGGTCGATCTCCATCCCGGCCCTCCCGTTGGTAGGAAGCTCGGCCGTAAACTGAAATCGCAGGGTGGGACATGCCCTGGCCGGCCGGATGCTAGAGACGGAGGGGGCCCCGGAGAAGACCGGGTCGGGTATCTAGCCGTCGCGAGTCTCGCTTGGTTTTACTCGGTAAAAGAAATGGCTGCCTTAGACCTTGTCAGGCTTCCTTTTGGAGCCCGACCGGCCGGGCCGCCGGAAGAACTCGGCCGGATCCACGCCCAGGATAGAGGCCAGCTTCCCGATGATCTCTAACCCCACGTAGGTCACGGCCCGCTCTACCCGGCTCACGTAGGCCCGATCCACCCCGGCGTCGTGGGCCAGTTGCTCCTGAGAGAGCTTCCGCTCGTGCCGGATGCGCCGGAGGTTGGTCGCAAAAAGTTGGCGTGGGTTCATGTACCCAGCCAACCAACCTGTGGTTCATTACCCCACGGCTTTAAAGCCTCAAGCTGTATTAGTGAACTGACGACGGGTGTGTCCAGCGTCAGTAACAAGGGGGTTGGAATGTTGGACTATATCTGGGCCGGCGCGGACGGCTCGACTGTACTCGAGGTCGTCGCAGTCTTGGTGCCGGCGCTCGTGCTTCTTTGGATCGTCATGACCGTCATGGCCCTTCACAAGCGGGACGTGTATTTTTGGAGCCTGGGCTCGACCTGGACCAGCGTCATCGCCTGTCCGATCGCCCTGGTCATCATGTGCTTCAGCTCCTTTAGCCAGTTGAACGACCCGAACGTGCCCCTCTTCCAAGGGCCGCTAACCGCCGGAGCGATCCTCTACGTCGTCACTTTCGCGTTCGGGATCTTCTATAACTACAACGCGACCCGATCGGCGGTGCTGGCCTTTAGCACCAGCATGTTGCAACAGCTCGCGGTTCTGGGCGTGATCTTCTTGTTCCTCCGGTGGAGGGGCGAGGAAGTGAACCGCGGCCGTTAGAGATTGGTCGCCGGCAGGGCGTGCGAAACTGTCTCCACCAATTCGAAAGACCACCGACAAGGACAGGACGATGTCTTCATTCGGATTTCGGTGGACGAAAGTAGTTCTCCGCCTCCTCTCGCAACTGCACATCTGTTATTGCCATCGCTGCATATGCCCGCCGAATGAGTTCGTTGCGTGCGGCGCGGACTTCATCTTCCGTCGGTTTCCGACCAAGCTGGTTCCGGAGTTTGCCGATGGTCTCTTCTACGAGTTCAATACCCATTCATTTCACCTAGCAAGAACGAGGCGTCTTTCAATATCGTTGCTCCGCTAACGCAAGCGGACTGATGTTAACAGACCTACTCGCGTCAACCAATTATGAAACGAACCACGCAGCGAGCGTGCTCACGTGGCTTCCAACGGTAGGGCGCGATTTTCTTCGCGAACCCGAGGAGATGGTATTGTCCTAGGACAAGCTGCGCGTTGATCGACACCCTGATCTCCGCCGTCCGAGCCGGGGAGCTGGACGATCTGTTCGGCCAGGCTGCCAAGAACGGGTCGTTCGGTAAGGCATGCAAGGTGGCGGCTCGACGCTCGGCTCCCGACGGCGAGACCCGCTTCGCCGCCCGGGAAGTTCTGAGGTTACTTTTCAAAAGCCCCGTACACGATGTTCTTCAGTGCCACCCGAAGTCTTCCGCGCTGCGAGACCGTCTGGGCCATGAACACCACGAACATGTCCTCTTTCGGATCCACCCAGAACGCCGTGCCGCCGGCCCCGGACCAGTTCATCTCGCCGACGGATCCTTCGGCTGGACTGATGCCGGCTTCCGTACGCACGGCAAAGCCAAGCCCGAATCCGAAGCCCGGTCCGGGCAGGTAGTACGGACCTGGCGTCACACCTGAACCGGGTCCGATATGGTTGGAGCCCATGTAGGCGACCGTCTTCGGGCTGAGATACCTGCGTCCGTCCAATGTGCCGCCGTTCAGAACCATCTGCGCGAAACGGGCGTAGTCGCCTATGGTGGACACCATACCGCCGCCGCCGGACTCCCATTTTTGCACCTCCCGCGGGTCATTCATAACGGCGTCATTGCCGATCGTCCGGTCGTCTGGGGAATGGCTCGGCTACGAGGGACTTCTTAGCCGGATCGGTCACGTAGAAGGCCGTGTCCTTCATGCCCAAGGGGTCGAGCAACCGCTCCTTCTCGAACTGGTAGAGCGACTTTCCGGAAACGACCTCGATGACGCGACCCAGGATGTCGACCGAATGGCTGTAGTCCCACGTTGTGCCCGGCTGATAGGCGAGCGGCAGCTTGGCGATTCGTTCAGCGAACTCGGCGTTGTCCACGTCCCCGGAGAACAGGTGAGCGTCCACGTATGCTTTCTTGACCATGCCTTCGCCGAAGAAGCCGTAGGTGATGCCCGAAGTGTGCCGCATCAGGTCCTGGATGGTGATCGGACGCTTGGCCGGGACGGTATCCAGGACCATCTTACCGTCCTCGTCCTTCTTCTCGACGCCGACCTTAACGTTCGCAAACGCCGGGATGTACTTTGATAACGGGTCGTCGAGTTGCAGCTTACCCTCTTCGACCAGCATCATGGCGGCCACCGTGGTGATCGGCTTCGACATCGAATAGATGCGGAAGATGCTGTCGGATGTCATGGGTTGCTTCGTGCCAGGATCCCTGACGCCGAAAGTACTGAAGTAGACGGTCTTGCCGTGGCGTTGGATCATCATGGCGGCGCCCGGAATCTTGTTTCCGGCGACCTCGTTCTTGAGATAGGCGTCGATCCTTGCCAGTCCGGCCGTCGTGAACCCCGCTGCCGCGGGTTCGACGGTGACGGGACCCTCGGCGAAAGCGGTGGGGAGGGCGAGGATAAACGTCGCGGCGACGACAAGACTGCGCAGGCGAGTGGAATAGAGCATTTGTTTCCTCATGTGCCGGATCTTGAGTGTCCGGCGACCCCGGCGTCGCCAGGTGGCGAGCGATAGGCTGATACTTGCTTGGTCGGCCATCCATGGCAAGACTTTGGTCTTCCGGTAGTCATTTTGCCATGAATTGATCGCGAAGTTCGCTGAAGAATTTCGTGCCCCCTTGCTATTCGGCCCAATCTTGGCGCTATGTCTGAGACTCCGTACGTAGGGTACCCTCATGACTGATCGAGAAAAGATTCTGACCGCCCTTCGCGAAAAGCCGCTGAAGGCTTTCGAGATCATGAAGCGGGTTAACATAAGGAACCAGGACGACTGCCAATCGCTCCTATTGAAGATGCGCGACGACGGCGTAGTGAAGTTCGATATTCACAAGGGACATTGGCTCGCTGCGTGACGATGACGGCCGCAGCCGGCTAAGAGCCCGACACCAGCACTATAATCGGCCGCGCCTCCAATGAGGCTTAGGCGTGGGAACTCGACAACCGCGTAAGCGAGACGGTTGATTGTTATCTACACTCGTCGATCCAGCATCGGCATCAGTGTTTGTTACTAGCGGAAGCATCTCGATCGAGCCTGTTGAGCAGGTCGGTAAGGTCGTCGGCGTCATCAAGATCAAGGTCTATCTGAGGCACGTCGTTCACCAACGCAGGCCTGTGCGTGACAGAATCAATAACTGCCCACAGGTCGCGACCAGGTAACTTTTCCATCGTGTACCGCATCATACAATTAAGCCTTTGAAATCGACTGTCGGCAAGCTTCGGATTAGGTCTGCTTCCCGCTCAAGAACGGACATTCACAAACGGGGTCTCGATGTCCGTTTCGTGCCAACAACGGAAGTTGCCCAACTGATGCGGCAAAACAAAAAGCCGCCCGAAGGCGGCTCTTCAATTCAAATTAGATGATCGTGGATCAGCCTGCCATCAATGCTGGCTTTGATTTCTGACGATATGCCATGAAGCCAATGCCCGCGAAGCCAAGGATCATCATGGCCCATGTCGAGGGTTCGGGGACGGCGGAGGCCACCCCCCACTGACCTGCGTTATTATAATTCGGGGAATCGTAAGGACCAATCGACGCCAAGTCCGAGGTACCGCACCCGCTTGCTCCGCCGCAATTGGATGGCGGATTGATATCGTTGCCTATCGTGTACAATTGACTAGAAATGTGATCGGTGAGATTCAGAAACCAATTGGTGACCTGACCTGAATTGTCCAACGTCAAATAGTCATTGAAACCCACAAAACCAACACCGGGTGTACTTGTGGATATCGTGACGAGCGGCACATTTGAGCTATCATAAGCGGTAAGCGAAAAGGAGGTGATCCCCGATGAATAGATGTAGTCGCCCGCCGCACAGGGGCCTACGCAATTTAAGTCAACAGATGCGGTTACGTAATCTCCTACTAGAGGAGCGGGGAGCGCATTGCCTGTATAGACGTATGTGGTGGCTGATGCCTGTGTCGCTGCACCTATGGCAGCTCCCCCCAAAAGCAGCGCAGACAAAATCAAACCAATATTTTTCACGAGGGTCCCCCTGTTCATGGCCGCTTTGAATTGGTTAGGTCTCAAATCTGATGATGTTGGATCACACAGCCATCAATGCTGGCTTCGGCTTGCGCCGATACGCCATGAAGCCAACGCCCGCGAAGCCGAGGAGCATCATCGCCCATGTGGAGGGTTCAGGTACATCCGATACTTGAAGCGGAGCAGTTACTTGAAGAGGCTCGGAACCGCTCCCTGTGGCCGCGCTGCTCGTCGAGTAGTAATCAAAGCCTCCCTCCCAATAGGAAGTGTTAACCCAATAAGAATCAGTACAAAGAAACCCACAACTTTCCTCCTGCCAATACCCCTGCTGAACGTAATAATAATAAGGGGTATAAACGGAGTATTCCTCGCTATAATAAGCCGTGTAGGAAATGCCGGGGTTAAAACTTCCAGCGCTTGAGTAACTAAACGATTGAGAGAAACTCTCGGACGTGGGACCACCGGCAATTGTTTGAGTTTGAGTTTGACCGTTTCCCGAGGCGAAGGTTATCGTTCCACCGGTGAAGTAGGCATTAAAGTAGCCGGGGTCAGAACTAACATTTAAGGTCAAATTCTCAGTTATGCTGCCGCCCTGCTCAACAACGGGCGACGTCGTCGTGAAAACGTTCACAACGCTGGCACTAGCCGCATTTGGCAGTACCAGCATCGTGGCGGCGGCAAGCAGGTAAGCTAAATGAGTTAATTTCAGCGACATGGCACCCCCCTCAATTAAATAAGGTTAAAAATCTTTAATATGATCTCACGTCATTCTGCTCGGCTCAAGCGAGCTTTTGGCCCCCGCGCGTCGTGAGGCTGTTTTTGAGACACGCGATCAAGCGCTACTTCAAGAGCTTTGGGAATAACCCGAACGGGTCAAGGCCTCGAATAAAGCAGGGACGCCAGCAACGAGACTAACTCGGCTTGACGATTGACCCTCGTTTTCTGGAACACCGAGGCGAGTTGCCGTCGCGCCGTCTCCTTCGAAATACCAAGCTCATCGGCGATAGATACCAGATCCTCACCGGAGCCAATGCGAACGGCAATTCTCGCTTCTGCCGGGGTAAGTGCGAAAGAGGCGTGGAGCGCCTCTTGGGGCGGCCTTGGTCGATGTTCGAGATCGACCAGCACCAGTATGGCTTGGCAATCCGCAAATATACTCAATGACACCGTGGAGAGCTTTATCGGATACGCGAGTATTGATCGTTTGCCTCGGCGAGGCAACGCAACCGGTGGCAATAACGCAGCGCTAGTGTTCGCAAATAGTAATGCGTGAAGTGCACGATCCAGCGCTTTCGTTGCATTCTGGTCGTAAGATACGAGCCGCTTCGCGACGACGCCCAGTTCCAGACCAAGCAGACGCTCAGCCGCCCGGTTCAGCCGCAACACCTCACCGCTGCGATTTAGAAGCGCCACCGCTGATCCGCTCAGTTCAAGTGCTTCAACCGCAGCATTGGCGCTTGCAAGGCCTAACGCGCGCGCCAGAGCGGCAGCACCTGCAATTTTTTTTGAGAGTGCAGCGAGCGTCAGCATTTCCGCTGGTGAAAACGGTCCTTGATGCGCCGACCGTTGAATAGAAACACACCAGAGGTCTTCACCGGCCGCCATTCTGACGCCAGCAAAATATTGCAATCCGTGCGGTTGGAGAAATTCTTGATAGTAAGGATGTCGCTTCATTTCGTCGCGTTTGATGATATCAAAGTCATCGGCTACGCCGCGTTGCACCATCGTATTCCAGCCGCGAAATCGTTCATCGCGCGCGTGCCATCCATCTCGAAAATATGTTTCAACGCATCGTCGAACTGCGTCGCTCGAGGGCACGGTCGGAATTACTAACTCTTGCGGGGGAAATAGAATTGTCCCCACGCTGCCAGTTTCGGCCGCAATGACATCCATTGCTTTGTTCCAAAGCGCAGGCTGGGTGGCAGCGTCGGAGAAGCTTCGTTCAATTGCGTCAAAATTCCATGAGGCCATAGGCAGGCTTTCGGGCCGGAGAACTTACAGCGACGCGCGTTGTGGACGAGTAACGTTGAAAGGCTCCAAAATGATTGTCAACAGAGGAGTCACTCGCGATGGCTAAAGAGGCGAGCAGCACCAAATGTCTCATTCGGGTCAAACTCGGACCTCGGGCAGCGTCTGAGCTTGGTCCATTCATCCTTCAACAACGGACATGCGGGCGCTGCGGCCTCATGTCCGTTTGGTGCCAACAGCGGATGTGAGGCGCAGCCTATTTAGCGGCAGCGCCTTTAGTGGATAGCTCCGCTTGATTGAATTGAGGTTGCGCATGGCCGCTTGTTATACACGGTGAGCACCATCGAGCCGGGTCGTTGAGTTCTAGCCCCAGGGTTCGCCAGCAACTAGCTTTGCGGCAAGCAGCTCGGCCGCAACGTCGAGCATAGGTCATTGTCGTTTCCGACCAGCATGTTGCAGGGAGATGACCGTGATGACCAAAGATTTAGTATTAGATTTAAAGCAGATGATAAGAGTGATAATTGGTCTGTATTCCCTATACGCAGCAAGGGGTCAGGAAATGCTGTCATTTCGGTCATGGGTCCGCCTGCCATCTCGGTCGGTGAGGCCGCTGATCGCTTCACTTGCCGAGGCACAAACGGAAAGACCGCCCGGAGGCGGTCTGGCTGACTTAATGGCGATGCAGATCAGGCGACGCGAAGCGCAGGCCCATTCTGCTTCCGACGATACGCCATGAAACCTACGCCGCAGAAACCAAGGATCATCATTGCCCAAGTGGTTGGTTCAGGAGCTGCCGTCGCGAAAGTCAAATTCAATTCGGGGGCTGGATCACTGCTTGACGTGTTGCCAAACACGTAAGCACTGGGCGTAGTATCATTTAACTTGCCACCGAAAATGAAATAGCCGCCCTCAGCAGCGTTCAAAAGCGAGATCGCTGTCGAATTCAAAGTGATAGTTACGTATCCAAGTGAGACCGAATCTACCGCCAGTTCGGTAATAGAGGCGAGAACCGGTCCAGAAATCAAACCAGCATAGGTGATGGAAGATGCAGCGTATAAATTGAAGAGGGAAGCTCCATTCCCGAGGGTGCCGCTGTAATATTGCGGGTTGTAAATTTCGATTGTAGCTGAGGTGATGGTGCCACCAGATGGCAAACTAAAGCCAAACCAATCACGGTTATTATCGTTTTCGCCAGCGATGGTGTTGGCACGGCTCGTAGTGGAAACGTTGTTACAGTTAGATGTTTCGCACCATCCGTCACCAGTGCCGATTATGGTGCTAGCAGAGGCTATATTTGGCAGGATCGCGAGCAGCGCCAACAAAACCAATTTAATTCGCATTTTTTTCCCTCATAAAATCCGTTTTGTAGAAGGCCATCCGACCAATTCCTCATTCGGTAGTTGGCCGCTTTGTGACAACACGCGAGCGCTTCAAAATATCGCGCTCATGCGCACATTCTGAATGGCTTTCTATTCAACCGCAAGGGTTAAACGGCTTAACGTTAACCTCTAAGTGCAGTTTCCGACATTGCTTAGGCGACACCACAGGCTTGGATATGAGGTCTGTTTAGGGTGTGCGCCGTGACAAGGCGGCGCTTTCCAGTGGGTGCGAACCCCACCCGGCAATCGCTCCAGCCGGAAGCAATCGGAGCAGTCATGGAGGCAACGAAGTGGCTGAAGCCTTCGATTAGCGTGTCACGAATTGGTGACAGCGCGAGTGTGCAGGCCGTAACGCGAGTGAACGCTGAGCAATCCTCGAAAAGGACAATGCGCAGGCCGACCCGACAACCCTTTCGGGGAAGGCTGATACGGCTGGGTGAAGCAGAGCGAAGAGTACGCCCAGCCGCTGCGCCGGGGTAGTGGCGACAGCATGTACACAAGGAAAGCGTACGCAACACGGGAAGCCCCATGGCGTGGTCAGCAATGACCAACCGGAAGCCCGCGAGGGACAGGCTGGGCGCCTTGGGGTGGCGGAGAGGTTCGTAGTACCGCTGAAGCCGGGTAACGCCGGTGGAGGGAAGGGACCTCAGTTCAAGACAGACGCAATACGTAGGGAAGGACCTTGGAGATTGGGAAACCTATCAACTCCGATAAATGGTCAGAAACTGCAGAAGGCGTTGCACGCGAAAGCGTGAGCTCTTGTCCGAGAGCCGGATGCGGGATATCTGCATGTCCGGTTCGATGAGCGGGATGTGGAAACGGAGGCATGGCTGAACCACTAAGGCACCGCCAGACGAAAGAGGCGGCAACAGATATGTTCTACCTAACGCCACCGCGCCACATCTCGACTCTACCAAAAGGAGAAATACTCGCTGCCAGCAAAAGTCGTCCGCTGTTACCCCAATAACAGACATGCAGCGACTGCTGCGCCAAGCAGACGTTCGCTTATCCCGACGGTGTGGTCATATTGGCTCTCAAATTTCCGGCAGTCACCAGCTTGCCCGAAGTGAGCGGGTGTCAATCGCTATTTCATGGCTTCTGAAGCCGGCTCCAGACGCAGAAGGATCATGATAGAAACTTATTCCCCACCGTCTAGTAGTCGGATCAACCGAGATGATAACGTAGCACAATTCCGACTCTTCGACGCCAGTGGTGGACCCGCAACCAACTACTTCTATCGTTCTACTACGCTTGTCAGACGCCGCAATCGCCAGTCGAACGTGTCGAGGTACATGCTTGTGGCCGTGCACTATGAGGGCGATCTTTCGATCCGCACACCAGGTCAGGAACCGATCAGCATTTTCCAAACGCGTAAGAGAGTCTTCGTCACGGGTGACCATCCGCAGGACCTTGTCATATAGAGTTGTGGGCACGGTTTCATAGGCAACCGGGTGATGATGGAGGACGCAAATTTTGAGAAAGTCTTTCAGGTCCGACTTTTTCAACCGCTTTCGTTCCGCGATAAGCTCTTCGTACTCGGCGGCACTCCTCATAAGTTGTTCGTCGCTTATAAAGCCCCTGGCTAAATGACCCCCTTCCACCGAATTAAAGCAGAAGAAAACACATCGGAGTTCCTCTTCAACGACAATCGGCCTGAAGCCCAGGTCAAAGACGAATTCATAATTATTGCCTACTATTCCCATTTTCCTAACGTCATGATTTCCGGGAACTATGATCACGTCTCTCTTGTTCAAGACTCGACCTAGGTCAGATCGAAACTCCGTATATTGATTGCGAAGTTTCCGGTTAGGCGTGTCGCAGAGATCTCCGGTAATCAATATGCAGTCGATTTTCTTGTCAAATGTGTCGAGATGACCTTTGATGTATCGACGTCTTGAGTCTGCGGCGCTGTCGCCAAAATGTAAGTCGCTTAACTGAAGAATGTGCTTGGTCGTCGCTTTGGCCATTCTGTCGCGAATGGCAGCAGCAACGGCGCCTCGTCCGAGCGGCAAGCTCTCGAGTAGAGTATTATCGTAGAATTGTTGCGCTTCAGAAAAGGGAAGAGCGCAAACGTCTGGCTGCACATCATTGAAACTCTTCCGATCGAATGTCCAGAACACAACCGCCGGCACGGACACCGGGTATTCAGCCAAAATACGTAAAGGTGGAAACGGATCAATGATCCTTGTCGGGCTCTCGCTGGTCATTGGCATGAGCATAAGGGTTTTACCTCCAGACGCCCTTGCGGCCCGTTGGAAGAATCGTACCTCCGGTGTATTGCGCTGATTAAGGTCTTGTCTCGAAACGACCATACCGTAGAGGTCCCGCTCACTAAAGAAACTCTTAAGTGGTTCTAGTACCCGGAATCAGAATTGAGTGATACGTCGATCCTCGAACCGAGGTTGGCAACCCTTCTTTTCATTGTATTCGAGGATGAAGGCATCGACTCATCTTCCAAGAAAAGTGGGTACTAGTACTTGCCGCACAACAAATCCTGGCGCTTCGATGCCGCTCCGGCTACCGCGAGCAGGAAGGTGCGGAGCAAGTCGTTCGCTTGCGGTGCGTACCAATGCAAGAAGCCAGACTGTACGCGCCTCGCTCGAGATGAACGTTGAAAGCAACCCGGGGTTTTCGTCATAGTGACGCAACTCCAGCGCCCCGATAAACTCGCCAAGCTGCTCGAAATCCATTCGAGGCGGCTCAACATCGCCAGGGGTCGTCAGATACGCGACGTAATTCGCCTGTGCTAAGTCGAACAGAAGCCCCATGCGACCACCTCCACCTTCAAAAAATTCAAATATTAAGCGTGGACTCTAATACAAACTTTGCAAGTTCTCTATGGGAGAACCGCGTGAGGACGGCGACGAAGCCAAAGTCCCAGAACCTGTCGTGGTTGCGCTTGCGTTAAGGGCGCACACGGAACCCGTCAGCTTTTGGTCGATGATGGCCCTGTTGCCAGCCGCAGCAGCGGCTCGCTCGGACACGTAGAGGCGATCAGCTTCCATAGCTGTTGCTTCGATCTGCGATGTTGATGGGTTACTTGCGGCGGACGAGTGCGTTTAGACTTGCCAATTCCCTTTTTGCCAGAGGTCCGGTTCGGGTCAAACTCAGACCTCGGGGCGGATCTGAGCTAGGTCCGTTTCTCCCCCAACAACAGACATGAGGCGACTGCTTCGGCATGTCCGTTCGGTGCCAGCCGAAGTTCACGCCTCCGCGCGGCATGGCGGGGTTTTTCGTTTGAGGAGTTGGCTTTACGTTTGCTTGAGACGAATGGTGTAGAACGCCGAGATGGACGAGAGGCGTCAACATCCGCGTACAGAGATTGACGAACCGGCGTATATTTCAATCGGCGGATCGAGTACGAGCTGTCGCGTGCTAAACATCTCTGCTGAAGGGGCCGCGATCGAAGTTCCGAGCCCCTCCTATGTTCCAGATCGGTTTCAGTTGATGATCAAAAGGGATCGTGTGATCCGGAACTGCCGGGTCGCTTGGATATGTGCAAACAGGATCGGTGTCGCATTCGAGTGAATGCAGCGGATTCGCTATTTTTCGGCCGCCAAACCCGATAGGTTAGGCTGCGATACTCTGCATCCCAACGACCGTGACAATCCAACGTGTGGGGCTGCTCGACCTATCTTCCATCACCGACCGGACCATCCCCGTGATGGTGGATCCCATTAACGTCAACGTTGCTTTTTCGCCTCGGTACTGAGCGTATCGGCAGCGTCTCGCTTCTATTGGATCGGTCGTTTCGATTGTTTGCATGCTTGTCACTAATGGTCGCGGCACGCGAAAGCAGCTCCGGGACAGTCCGCAAGATATCAGCGAACCATTAAGCAAAAATTGCCCATGTGCTGCAAACCGTCAGCATTTTTACTTAGGATTCGTTTGCCTTTTCGGACTTCGGAGTGCCCATTTACGATGTCCGCTCTTGTCTTTAGGAACGGCCGACCGCGTCGATACCAAGTGATACTGAACCGGGGTCAGGAAAGCGGCCGGGTCGGCTTTCCGTCAAACATAAACGCTGGTTTATCGTTTCAGCTCGCCCAAGCCGCTCGGACGAATGGTTATATTTGATCTCTTCTATCATCAGTTCGAACAAATCGTTGATCTGATTAGATTTGTGAAGTTCCTACCTTATTGCTTCGCTGAAACCGATGATGGTGTTGCAGCTTTAAGCAGTTTTGACATCAGTCGGGGCTCGCCCTCCCTTTGTTTTACCGAGTAAAACTCGAACGTCGAAATGGCCGCGGCTATTCTCGCTCGTTGCGAGCTATTCTTTTCCCATCTTTCAACGCGCGATCGGGTGAGCATTGATGACTCGGAAGAATGGGGCAAAACCGGCGACATGCTCGCCTCGGACCAATCAGCACTCAGAGCAATCTACGCCTTGCTTCCCACGACCTTTGCGAAGTCACTCGGCTTCAAGCAGTTCACGATAGCTCAATAGTCATCCCGATAGAATGCCACCAAAATCCCGGAACAGTTCCTTGCACCCACGCTCGGTTATATAAGCCGAACTCGGCAGCTCTGTACGACCGTGGAGGATACGCCGCATTTTGACGTTCTGGATGCTCTCTATATCGGCAGACGAGCGGTTGATCCGCGTCCCGTAAATGCTCAAGGTCCCCTTCAAATCCGGCTTATCGACTTCGGGTGACAACAACTCGACATTCTGCTTATGGAAATGAAAGCCGAGAAAGACAATTCGTTTTGCTTCCGCCATTATAGTGCGAAGTTCGTCTATCTTTTTCTTATCATCGACCTCCTCGTTGTAGGTACGGATCTGATTTGAGAGGGACCCTAGGTCGTTACAATCCTGCTCCCCACCGAACCGAACCGCATTCGTTTTGGATTGCCACGGAAGATTGCCCACGCTTCCGTATGGGTGGAGGACTTTCAGTGTCGTATTCATCAACTCAGTCACGTACGCCTCACCTTTTGAAGGGTACAAGCGCTGCATGACGTGGAACATATAGTGTTCGATGCACCGGTCGTAATTGAAATTAACAATCGTGAGGTTGCTGAATATCCTATCGACGTTTTTTGCCTCTATTACGCCGTCCTGGAGCATCGTGAAAAAATCAGACAGCCATGATTTATAAGCCTCGTCCTCCTTGCGAAAACGAGGCGGAAACTGCTGCGGATCGATGCTTATTGCGCATTCTCGCTCCGCCTCAAGAATTGTCTGCACAATCGCAACCTTCGCGACGGTCTTAACCGCCTCTTTGTCGCTGTGTGTATGCACATAATTGTCGATCGAACGCGTATATTTGATACCGCCCGCGATCATTCTCCCTGCAATCAAAAACGCTTGCCAGTTGACATTTTTGAGCTGTGAAATCCTCTGCAGGGCCTCTGCTATGTGTGCGTTCCCATTCGCCAAAAGGCCTTTATCGTAGTAGAAGCTCACCGCGCCGGAGATCAGGTCGGCAAGCTTGTCACCAAGCGGCATATCAATATCAAAGCCCGCTCCGGCTCCAATCACAAACACAGTCGGCTTATCAAGCATCGATTTCCCGCTCCAAAACGCCCTCTGCCTCTGGTTCCCTTAGAGGCTGCAATCTTCTATGAGTCCATCCCGCTTGTGAAACCTCACGAAGCAGTCGTGGCGGATCGTGAGCCTCACTCCCCGTCACCGATGCAAGTCAGACGGGAGGGCGACGGGGCGCGTCAATGCAATAGCAAGAAGCCGTCCCAGTTCAGAAGCGGCTCGTTCGGTGAGTCCAATGCTTGTTGCGCGCAGCTCTTCAGTTCGAGACTGAACAGCGCTGATGCCCACTACGTACCAAGAGTATTGTATACTGAACACTTGCATTCGTGCAACGTGCCATTCTCAATGAAGAGAAGGACATGGGGATAGCCGATGACTAACATTGACCTGTACTCCATGACGACCGTTCCTATCGAGGCGTGCGCGAACGGACAATCGCTGGCAAAGGCAACAGGTTTTATCTGGCAGGACGGAGATCAACACTACCTCATTACAAACTGGCACGTTGTGACAGGCAGGAATGCCCGCACTAATGAACTCACAGTCCGGGCGCAGCCAGATATGCTCCGACTTTTATTCAACACCAAAATGCAGGACTTCGGAAAGAAGGAGTACGACCTCAAGATCCGTGATGCTGACAATCGGCCATGTTGGTACACCCATCCGGTACGGAATCGCGGCTGCGATGTCGTCGCCGTTCCACTGCCGATGACCGCGGAAGACATCATCATCATCAACATGTATCCCATCAACACCCTGAATCAGAAGGCGGACCTGGCTGTTCGAAATCGGCATGGATGTTTTTATTCTCGGCTACCCGTTCGGCTCAGACCCTCCGGGTTTTCCCGTATGGAAACGGGGAAGCATCGCTTCCGAACCGGACCTCACCCGCATAGGCGCGGGTTACATGCTCGTCGACACGGCTTCCCGACCCGGGATGTCCGGCGCTCCGGTCATCCGACGCAGTTGGGGAGCGCATATCACCGAGGCGGGAATATTGCCACTCAGCAGTACCCACGCCACAAAGCTCATCGGCATTTACTCTGGCCGGCTCCACACCAAAGACCCAACAGACGCGCAGATAGGGATGGTCTGGCCCGTAGAAGACATACAAGAAGTAATTATAGGGAAGCGCATTGATGACTGATGTCGCGATCCACTGTTCTCGTAGTGCCTGTGCACCATGAACCTTTCACCACGCTACTTTCTACCCAAGACGATCACAGCGAGCGCAAAACAAGCCCGGGGATCCCGGTGGCGCCAGCAACCAAAATAGCAGTCCCTAAAGATTGAGGACTTCCGGAGTTGAGCCACGCCGGGCGCGTTAAAGAAACGGAAGAGCAGCCCGACAAAGATACCGTGTATCGCTTAATCGCGAAGCCGCTTGCTAGGCAGGTATCTTTCGTCGAATGACGATAAGGCGCGACCGCGGTCGAATGTTCGACGCTCGCGCATCCCTCCTCGGGCAACGGGGGCACCTATGGTCGCCCTCGCCGTCCAAAAAAATTCCGTGGTCCATGTCGCAGTTTGCGCATGGTCTCTTCGGAAGCCGGATCCTTCGGACGCTCATTGAAAAGTCCCTCGCTCCCGCCAAAGGACGAAATGCGCCTCGTCTGGGAAATAGATGCATCCACAATAGAAGGCTGTAGCAGAACATGAGATTGGTCAAAAAGCCATGTCGTCAATGTTCCGTTGCTGCTGCCTCGTTACCTGCGATGGCCGAGTCTGATACCAAGCTTCAACGCTTTCTGTCGCAACGAACCTTCCGTTCTCTTGGTAAGCTTCATAATGCTGACTATCGGAGTTTTAGCTTTGGAATGAGCTCGTAATTCCTTTACGTCAGCTTTGGTGTATTCACGGCGAACGATTGTCTTCTTTGCTTTCTTAGCCACTTCGATCTCCATTTGATTCGTTGCGGCCTTCTAGCACAGTTGCTCAGAGTGACAATTTATGGGCCATAACTGAACCTAACTGAGTTCGGCACGAGCCCGGGGGAGCACCACGACGGCCTCGTCGTATGATAGACGACCGTTCAGGATCGTCTTCAGCACGTAATCTACCAGACGCGACCCGACCCTCGTTACCGCTTCGACATGGATGCGTTGGATCGACGTCCCGGTGCCAGCATAAAGATCTCGGTTCTTCTCCAGGTGTTCGGCAAGCGGCTCCTTGAGGCGCGATCCGGGTGGCATCAGGACCAGAAGGTGGAAATGGAGCCCGCCGTTGCAGAATACGGGGGTGATCGCAGACCGATCACGCTTGTAGACTGGAAGGTCAGCCGCCCCGATGAAGACCGCCAGCTCGTCGGTTGAAGCCGTCCTGGGTTTCCTATGAACCCTAGTCACAAGGGTCGAATAGACCCGCTGGACCTCGTCCTTCATCTTACTGATGACAGAACTGCGAGCGCCGGTGAGCGGGGAGAAAAGGATGGTGACCAAGTCGCATGTCCAGCCGGCTTGAACTCGGTCAGTAACCAACTGGGTGTAACCATCCACCAATACGCGTTTGGATTCGGACCCAGTTGGAGAGCGGTGTTCGGAATATCCATGACTGCGTGGAACTGATGCATTGGATGGTCCAACCTGGGGATCCATGATCAGTTGGTCGATACCTGCCGGTGGATTACTGGATCTGATCTGGATTAGGTCAGGTTTGTTAGCCTGTTGGCTCTTGGTCATAGTGGACCATATGCGGCTTGATGCGGCGCGCATGACATAAACCCTCTGCAGCAGGTTCGCTTGAGTGGCCAATCCATCAAAGTCGGAGATCTGCAGGGTATTTAAGGATTTGGAGCCGGAAATTTGCTCCTGCTTTGGCATTTTTGTTTCCCGTTGGTTTTACCGAGTAAAATGTCGAGTCAAATTGACTAGGTCTCATACGTCCTGCGGTTCTTCGTCACCTCGGTCGCCATCTTTGGGTCCCGCATCCGCTTCTTGCCGTAGAAGTCTTCCAGCATCTCTACCGAGGTCCCCATGTTCGCCGCGAGCTGGAACACGCTCACCCCTTCGGAAATCCTCATGGTCGCGTAAGTGTGCCGTAGCGAGTAGGGGACCCGCTTCTTGCCATCCGAGGCGTACAGGACCCCGGCTTCCTTCAGGGCCCTCTGGAAGCCGCCCTTGTAGGACCCGACCGGTGCCCCCGAGGGATGGCAGAAGACGTATTCCTGGTCCGGGGGTGGATTCCCCAACTCGTCGGTTCGGTATGACCGGAGCTCATCCAGGTAGCGCTCGACCCCCTTGTTGCAGACCACCTCCCTTTCCCCGGTCTTTCCCCGGACGGACAGGATTGCCCTAACCTCATCAGTCAGGGTCCGGGTGGTCGAAACGTCCCTCCACCTCAGCTTCCGGGCCTCGCCGATCCGGATGCCGGTATTGCCCATGATCAGGATGTAGAGCGCGAGGTAGAACCTCTCTCTCTGACGTCGCTTGTCCTGTGCTCGGTCGACATACAGCGGCAGGAAGCGGGTCAGCCTGTGCCACTCGACCTCTGGGATGTCGGGCCGAGCGTTGGTCCTGCCCGACTTGATGGCGAACTCGGGCACTTCGGAGATGTACCCGCGTCGCTTCGCGAACCCGAGGAGCTGGCGTATGGCCGTCCGTTCGTTCTTGAGGGTCACGATGGCCGGACGCTTCGGCTGCGAGAGCCTCCAGTCCACGTAGTCGGCGAGCTTGGCCTCGGTGACACGGTCGATCGTGGTGTCGGCAAAGTACTGCAAGGCCCAGATCTCGACTCGCCTGACGTTACCGTTGACGTACCGTGCCGTCCGGATCACTTGATCGGCTACGGGCACCTTGGCCCACTCGGCGAAGACCCTTCGGAAGGTCGGGGAGTTGATCGGCTCGCCCCTCCGGGCTTTGCCCTCCAGCCGATAGTATAGGTCCTCGGCAAACCGTCTTGCCTCAAAATCATCAGTCGTCTTCGTCGATTTTACTACGAAGCCGTCAGTTTCTGGAATCTTGAGCCGGACGGTCCACTTTGGATTCTCGTGATCGGCCCTCTTGTAGAGCACGACCCGGCCGTCGCCCCTGAGGTCTAGGAATTCCTTGTAGTGGGAATGGGGCTTGGGCAACTGGCCCGACCGGATCTGGGTTCAAGTAAATCCGGAGTAAATTGAGTTTTGGGAAAAGGACAGGGCCTATCAGGTTTGGTGGCATTGATAGAGTTCGTCTGACAAGGCGTTTTCCCAAGGGCAGAACTCTAACGATTGAGCAAAGCAAACCGGCGACAATCGAGCGCATCGGTCATTCGCATGTTTGCTATTGGGTCGACAAAATGGGTTGACGTTGTCATCAGAGGTGCGTCGGCAATCCAATTTCTTCGGAGCCTGCTCTTCGTTTTGCCGATGTTCTCTCCAGCATTAATAACAGAAGCAGTGCTTGCCTCCGCGAAAAGCGATTTAGACCGTACCGCCACATCCAAGACGGCTCGCGCACAATTCGGCCCAGGATCTGTCGCGCGGCACCATCTAGATGCTCCTAATATCGAAAAAACATAAGCATTTTCAACGAATTATAGATTTAATATCCACTTACAGCTATAATTCTTGTAAAACATATATAAAGCAACTATACGTATTGTGCGAACAGGGAACATAATTCGTTTAGGAGGTAAATATTATGCTTGCGCATCATAACGCTGAATTATTGGCCAAATTTGATGAGTTGTTTGAGTACGGAGTTACAACCGTTACCCCGACCAAGCTACTTCTATGGTACGACAGGGATCGCATTACTCGCGCGGTGTGGCGCGACCTTGCGACGCGCTGGGCGAACTATCTTGAGGATTCCGACGACGAGGAGGTCCCGCTCATGGTCGGAGAAAACACAGGAACATCTTATGCCCTTGTGTGGGGCGAGGGCCTAACCACCGACGGTAAGTACTTTGTGTCCGTGAACGACCGGGCGAATAAGGACAAGGCGGATGATTCGGAAGACACCGCGAAAGGAACCTAGGCTCGCCGCCGTGCGGGGTTCCCGGCGGCAAGTGTTAAGGCAGCTAGGCAATTGACAGCTTACAGGCGGATTACCGTGCGGAGCAGGGCCTTCACTTTGGAATTTACTTAGGGAGCACCATTAAGCCGTCCTCGTTACACCGAGGGCGGTTTTTGCCGAGACCATTAGCGACGTTGGTGAAGCTATCGCTGAACTGGGATCGTTTTTCCCCGACAACGAACTTGCCAAGGACTATTCTTCCGAAGATATCCAGCTTTCCGTGATGGACACGCACGCCAATATTCAGATCGAAAACAACCTGACCGTCGCGCTGAAGCAGGCGCACGCGGTGGCCGCCACCGGTACCGTCAGCCACAGCGCCGGTGGCGATTTTGCTTAACCAGCCTCGTAGTGTTGGTCGCGATAAGGATTGGAGCGGCGCCGCTTACGAGTGCCGAGGCCTCGCGCCTGGAAACGACGACTGCTGCCGACACACAGCAAGCCACTTCAACGAAAGCGGATAAGTTGAAGGTTACCTATATCGAACCGGTGGCAAGCACGACGGTGACGCCCGTTGCGATAGTACCTCCTGATAACGCGCCTAAGCCGGCAGAGACAACTATCAAGGCGGAGACAACTATCAAGATTGTCAGCAGGCATTGGCACGATCCACTGGCCCCGAAAGCGTCGCCCAAGGTGGATCAATCCAAAAGTAAACCTTCGAAGGCTTCGACGCGATAATCGAGCCCCCGTAAAATCCCAAATGATCTAAGTTGCGGATGTCGCATACTCTGGAGATCGAATAGGCCTGGAATTCTCATAGAGACGAACCCCCGCCACGGCTGTGATGAGCGAAACCGCTGGCCTCACCAGCGCCAAGACCAAATTAATGAGGAGGACCTCAGAGTTTTTGATGTGCAAAACGTGCCAAATGTAGGTGAAATACTCGAACGGCCAGATCCACATGACAACGGTTGTGATCACGACGAGCGAAATGCACCATGCTCGGATCGAGGGATATTGATCCTCTGAGGTGCGCACCGTTCGCTCGTGTCGTGTGTGCCGAGCATGGCGCAAGACGGCTACGCTGATGGCGACCACGGCACCGTAGTACATGCCGAAGAGCACACTCGTCAGAAGGGCAAGTAAAGTCAGGCCACTCATCACGTCACCGAGGAGAGTTGTGGGCGCACCAAACGATCAATCTAAAAATACTTGGCCCGCTGATCGCCAATAGCAGCGCTGACGCGACGCAGAAGTAACTCTGATTGCACCACGGATCGGAGGACTGTGATCAGTAGGGGACGCGACCACGCTATGCCACCGACAAAAACGACAACACCAGAGAGGGCCGTAAATTCTGACTTTGGGAGCTTTGGTGCTTTGTAGCTAAGCTTGCGCCGTATCAAATACACAATCGCGACCGTCATCGCGCCCGCAAACACGCCGGCCACCAGGCCGAGGGCAATGCACTCGACTATCATTCGCGGTCCTATTCGAACGATAACTAATGCTGTAATTCTTCACTGGCTCAATCATCTGTCAGGCCACAATCCAAAACTCAATCAACGGTAGAGTCAAGTATGAATTTGAAATCTGTCCAACCGATCTGAAAAATAATATTGTGCGGCGGAATCACCGGATCGGTGAACAGGGTCGAAGGGATCACGCATCGATTCGCAAAAATGGATATCGTCGGGCCCGCGGTTTTGACAACCGCAATTGTACTTCGATTGGTCAAGACTCGTGCCGGGATCGGCGGATGGAACAAGCCGGGATTCCAGGCCCCTCGCAGTTCGCCAGCCCCAGGTCCGGGCTGATCTTTTTATTGTGGGCGCGTTGAGAACCGGGGGCGGCCGGCATTGCCGAGGCTGGCGATCAGGCGACCGTTCTGGTATGGAGTATGCAAGCACCCGCCGATATCGGCGGGTCTTCGGTCCCGTAGCTCAGCCGGATAGAGCGACGGTTTCCTAAACCGTAGGTCGCATGTTCGAGTCATGCCGGGATCGCCAGCCTTGAAATGCAGAAAAGCCCAGTAAAATAAAGACTGTTTGACGTTTGCCCCTTGTTCTACCGTCTCCGGGCGCGCGATTTTCGTGATTCCGCCTACTCCGCCCAGTACGTGCAGTTACAAGGGGTTACATGGAGTACCACCTGCTGCATGCAACACGGATGCAACACGGGTGGTCATAAAGCTTCCGCACGCTGAGCACACGGCAGCCCTCGCAGCAGGCAGCAACGGATGCGCTATCTTGGCGTAGCGCGTGGCAAGCACAGGTCCAGCGCGTGATCGATGATCATCCGGAATCCTTGTCGGCACATTGTATTTTGCAAACGCCTTTGGTCCGGCATATTAACGTCACTCTGCATCGCGCGATAAAGCCCGGACCCGAAGAAAGCGACCGCATTCGCTCGGATATACGTCAGTGATGTTCAGGATCGGCATCATTTCCGACACGCATGGCCTGTTGAGGCCGGAAGCGGAACGTTGTCTGGCCGGTGTGGGCCACATCATTCACGGCGGCGATATCGGAAGTGCCGAGATCATTACCGCGCTTCGTCGGATCGCGCCGGTCACTGCGATCAGAGGGAATGTGGACACAGGCGACTGGGCCGGTGAGCACGCCGAAACCGAGTTCGTGCGGATCGCCGACCAATCCATTTTCGTCTTGCACGATCTCAAGACCTTACAGATCGATCCTGTTGCGCTCGGCATCGACGTCATCGTCTCCGGCCATTCCCATGTGCCCAAGATCGAGACGGCCGGCGGCGTGCTCTACTTGAATCCAGGAAGCGCGGGCCGGCGGCGTTTCCGGTTGCCGATCACGCTTGCGACGCTCGACGTCACGCCCGACGGCCTGCGGCCGGCCATCCACGACCTCGGTTAGGGCTGAATAGCGGCGTAGACCCGTCACCCAGCGCCGGGATCCGCCGCGACCGGCTGCAGCTCCTTCTTGCGCAACATTACGAGGCTGAGAACGAGGGCGGCCACGGACGCGATAGCGACCGTCGTAACCGTCAGCGGTGAGGTGCTGTCGAACAACAACGCGGCAATGCCGGCCGGCGACCATCTGTAGCGGCGCGCGTCCGGGTAGGCGCGGTCCTGCGTCCATCCGTGATCCTCGCACTCGCGGACGGCGCCGGCTTCCTGCAGCAGCGCGATCGCCCATCCGCGTAGGGTCCCGATCGGCGGTACCTGTGTGTACCGAAAACTTAAGCTCGGGCGTAGTGGTGGTGAAGTCCGCCAAGGACGGCGTGTGATTTGATGCTTCCGATTCGCTGAACTGGACGAGAAACCGGCGCATCTTTATCCAATGACCGATGTGTTCTAATGCTGTTGTACAACGAGGTTTGAGAACGCCCACAGGACCGTTCTTCGCGAGGTTCTTTATCGGCATCATCCTTGGTTTGGTCGCAGAGTTTGCGTTCATGGGGCAGCCGACAAGGCTGGCTGCGTTGTTTTTCGCTGTACGGTGGATGGATCGCAAGCAGATCGGTGGCTTGAGGTGCCAGCATGGATGTTCGACCGGACGGCATGTCCGGCCCCCCAGCTTTTGGTAGCTCAGCCGTTTGTTAGCATCGACGCACTTTCGACGCTCTCCGCACTTCTCGATCTGGTGTTGAAGGATCAAACGCCATCGGCCGTCCTGCTTTCTGGCGCATCTAGAGCCTCTCACGACCAGAATCAGGGAGAGAGCCATGTCGCGGCAGATGGCGATGCCAGGAAACGGATACCGACAAAATCGACAACCACGGCCACAGCAGCAGATGGATCTGTTCGTGAGCGGCCTATCGAACGGCGTTATGGGCGCGCCCGCATGGTCAGAGCTGCCAGCGCAAGCGCGGGCGAGCCTCATGAGCCTGATGACACAGTTGATCCTCGATCATACTGCGACGACAGCGACGCCGCGCGCCAAGGAGGTCAGTCATGATCTCTGACAAGGTCAGGCCTCATCACTTGGAGCGCAAGGCGATCCTTTACGTGCGTCAATCCTCCGTCCATCAGGTGCTCCACAATCGCGAGAGTAGCGCGTTGCAATATGCCATGCGGGACCGGATCACGGCGCTTGGGTGGTCAGAGATTGAAGTGATCGATGATGATCTCGGTCGCTCAGCCGCCGGCGGCGTACAACGCGCTGGCTTCGAGCGAATGGTAGCAGAGGTTTGCCTCGGTAAGGTTGGTGCAGTTTGCGCCCGCGAGGTCTCACGCTTCGCTCGCAACAGCCGGGATTGGCAGCAACTCATTGAGATGTGCCGCGTGGTCGATACCGTTCTGGTCGATCAGGAGACCATCTATGTGCCGAGAAACGGCAACGACCGCCTGCTGCTCGGGCTCAAGGGCAGCCTCAACGAGTACGAGCTGGATCTGTTGCGACAGCGCTCGCTCTCGGCCCGCTACGAGAAGGCGCGCCGGGGGGAATTGGTTGTGGCGGCGCCCGTCGGCTTCGTGAAGGCCGGCGACCGTTATGAGAAAGATCCGGATCGGCGTGTCCAGGACGCGATCAAGCTGGTGTTCGACAAGGTCGAAGAACTGGGCAGCGCGCGACAGGCGCTCTGCTGGCTCCACGAGTACAATCTCGATCTTCCGGTGAAGCAGTCCGACGGCGACACGGCCTGGCGGCGACCGAGTTACTCCACCATCCACCGGATCATTGAGAACCCGGTCTACGGCGGCGCCTATGCCTATGGTAAGACGGCTGTGGCGGCGGGATACACCGCCGAGGGCGTGAGCGGGAAGATCCGCCGCAAGAGGCGGAACGAATGGTTGATGTTGAAGCCCAATACCCACGATGGGTATGTGAGCTGGGAGAGGTTCGAGGCGATCCGCGCAATGGTCAGCAGCAACGTTGCCACTGGTCGACATCACGGCGCGCCCAAGCATGGAGACACGCTGCTGGCCGGTCTGATCCGGTGCAAGCGCTGCGGCCGCAAGCTCACAGTCCGGTACACAGGCATGAAGCACCATATCCCGCGCTACAGCTGCAGCCGCGCCTGGATGGACAATGGCGGCCCTCTCTGCATCGCCTTCGGAGGACTACGCGTCAATGATGCAATCGAGGAAGCACTGCTTGGCGTTGTCGGCCCAGGCGCGATCGCCGCGGCAACCGCTGCTGCCAAGGAAGCCGAAGAACGACGGGATCAGGTGCGCGATGCTCTCAGTCGCGATCTGGAAGCGGCGCGCTATGCCGCAGAGCGGGCTTTCCGGCAATACAATGCCGCCGACCCCGCGAACCGGCTGGTGGCGAGTGAACTTGAAGCGCGCTGGAACAGGGCGCTCGCTCACGCGGCGGAGGTCGAGGGCAAGATCGCCAAGCATGATGCGGCGACGGCTGCACCCATTGCTGATCCGGCTTCGCTCGGCGTTCTCGCCTCGAACCTCAAAACGGTCTGGGATGCGCCGACGACGGATGCTCGCCTCAAGAAGCGCATTGTACGCACCCTCGTCCATGAGATCGTGGCCGATATCGACGACGCGGCGTCCGAGATCGTTCTCATCGTCCACTGGGTGGGTGGCGCTCATAGCGAGCTGCGCTTGCCCAAGCGTCGGCGCGGACAGCGCAACAGCACTTCTGCTGATATTATCCAAGCCGTGCGTCAACTGGTGCTGATCGCCAGCGACGATCTGATTGCCGGCCTACTCAACCGCAACGGCCTCAAGACGGGCAACGGCAATCGCTGGACCCGCGAGCGCGTCGCATCGCTACGCTTCTATCACCACATCCCGGTATTCAAGCCCGCCGATGACGGGATCGAACCCTGGCTCAACCTTGGCAACGCCGCCAAGCTCCTGAAGATCGCGCCAAAGACGCTCCGCCTGGCTGCTCAAGCCCGCGAGATCGAAGCCTTCCATCCGCTATCGGACGGCCCGTGGATCTTCGCCCTCGCCTCACTGAAAACAACTGCCGCTCAATCTATCGCCGAACGAGCGCGACAGAACCCAAGATACCCCGCGGGATCGCATCCCAATCAGCAAAGTCTCTTCTCTTCAACAACATAGACAGATGGGTGTTCTAATGCGCGGTTGTAGTAGGCGGAGTAAGATTTCAGAATTCGGCGCAGATGCGCCTCGCCCAGGACAATGACGTGGTCCTCACATTCACGCCGGATCGATCCGATCAGCCGTTCGGCAAAAGCATTCTGCCAGGGCGACGCTGGTGTAATGGGCCTATCCCGGATACCCATTGCGCGCAATCGGCGCGTAACAACGCTGCCATAGATCCGGTCGCGATCGCGGATGAGGTAGTGCGGAGCCTCGTCCCAGGGAAATGCTTCCGTTATCTGACGTGCAACGCGTTCGGCCGTGGGATTTGCTGACGTTGATCCAGACGAGGTCTCTGCGGGCGAGCCGGACGATGACGAAGGCATAGAGCAGGTCGAAACCGATAGTTGGAACAACGAACAGGTCCATGGCGGCAATGTCTGGCGCGTGGTGATGCAGGAAGGTCCGCCATCCCTGGCTGGGCGGTGCCCGCCGTTTGACCATGTACTTGGCGACGCTCGACTGCGCGACCTCAAACCCGAGCTTGAGCAGTTCGCCGTGAATGCGTGGCGCGCCCCAAAGCGGATTCTCCATGCTCATCCGCCGGATCAACACGTGTAGCTTCGTGTCGATCCGCGGTCGCCCTCCCAATGGGCGCGACTTCCAACGCCAGTAGCAGCGAAAACCGGCCCTGTGCCACCGCACGAGCGTCTTGGGCCGGATGATTGTGAGAACCTGCAGGATTGACGGAAACCAGCGATACAGCTGGATCAGGAACCAGCGATCATGGTTCGTAAGCCGGACGCGACCATGCCGCCTGCGCCTCAAGACAATCAATTGATGTCGAAGTACCGCGTTCTCAGCTTCAAGCCGCAGCTTCGATTTGAATGGCGAGGCCAGGGCGGCCAGAGCGAAATAGAAGAGCCCGATCATTCCGCCAGCTTGGGCGATTCCGGGGCGTCATCAACTCGGATAAAGTTTTCGGTACACACAACACAGAAAACTGCACCAAAAGTGAGTCAGAGCCAAATTTGAGCGCCGATTGACAGCTCCTGCCCCTGCACGTCACGAATCTCGGGCCGCGTAGGGAGCGGCCCACCACGCAAACCAGGCTCAGCATCGAAGCGCTGGAAGAACTGGTTGCGACGGCCGAAGGAAGCGAGGGCACATGCTCATCGAGCCTCGGGACGTCTGGCGCAATCTGCCGGCCGCAGTCCGCCGTGCGATCGTCGATGATCTCGCCGCGGTCTTGCGGGAGGTGAAGCATGAAATCAGAGCTTCGAGGAAAGTGCGAAGAGCCAGGCTCCGATCGAAGCGGCCGGTCCGCTGATGCTCTTCATCATGGCGACGATCCTGATGGTTCAGCTGCAAAGCTTTCACCGGCTGTTCCTGGTGTTTGCGGTTGCGCCTCTCGCCTTGATCGGTGTTGTCATGGCCTTGCTGCCAAGCGGAGCGCCGCTCGGATTCGTCGCGATACTCGGTGTGCTGGCGCTGATCAGTATCTTGATCCGCAACTCGGTGATCCTGATCGTGCAGATCGAAGATCTGAGGAACGCGGGACCGCCCGCCTGGGACACGGTCGTAGAAGCGACCGAGCACCGCATGCGGCCGATCATGCTGACCGCAGCCGCCGCAAGTCTCGCGCTCATCCCGATCGCGCGCGAAATCTTCTGGGGGCCCATGGCCTACGCGATGATGGGCGGCATTGGTCGCAAGTCCGAAATTATTTCGAACGTAGGTGATGATTGTCAATGAAGGACCAGGTCACGAATGATCAAGATGGCCTTGGATGAGTACGATACCCTGGAGATCACGATAGGAGCACGATTGCCTGTCGGGCTAATCGAAGTCTCGCATCGAGAAGCTGCCGGCTTTCGAGCACCATAAACCTTCGTATCGTTCCGTGACCACCTTGGGTGTCCGACGATTACCCACGTTCAATTGAGCCGGTGATCGCAATCGTCTTAGGTTGTATGGGCTAGAAAGGCGCACAGGCTCATGAAGCACGACCGTGAAAGAAGGATGATCGACGAACAACGACGATGATACCAAGAGGAGACTGCGATGCTGAACTGCTCCGAAAGTCTGAGATGTGGCAGAGCCGCGCGATGCGCGGTTTGTGATGGCAGGTTTGGCCTCGTCCGGTACTACTCGTGGCGGACTCCTGCTTGTTCCAGGAAGTGCGTCGATCGCCTCAGAGCTCGCCGGGCAGGTGATCGGAGTTGGCTGCCCTGGCCCCAAATCGCCTTGGACCAAGCGACGGAGAACCGCGGGAGGGCTCCATGACGGTCGAGCAGATCTCACAACGAGGCAAGGAATACTTGAGAACAGCAGAGACTTTGCTTCACGCTGCCCAAACCATGACGGACCGGGCGATTGCGAGTCAGCTTAGGGCGCTTGCCGACGACTATCAGCGGCGAGCTGAGAAAGCCTCGCATGTTGATGCGGCCAAAGCATTAGCCCGATCGGCTGCTAATGCTGAGGGCGAGTGGGCGGACATGACCTGATGGGCGGCATCACAGCCCAACTGCGGAAGAAATGTGTCTCCTTTCTCTAGCGAATGTTTGGAGCGATTATGGGCGAGATTATCCGATTTGTCCCAAGGTCTGAGCGCGAGCGAGCCCGCCTAATTCAAGAGGCCCGCGCGATATACGACCGCATCTTCCCGCCGGCTGATCCAGTTAGCGAGACGCGGAACAGGGCTCCAGCAAGTCATACGGTCAGCGGCGGCAATGCTCATCGTAGCCACGCGGTCTTCCTGTCGTGATCAAGATCATCGCCGTGCTCTGCAGTCTCTCCTCTCCGGCGAATTGCCACGAGCAGACCGTCACCACCTCGGACTTCGCTGAGGTCTCAATGCAATCCTGCCTGATGGGTGCGCCCCAGCTCGCGGAGTGGATGAAGGAGCATCCGGCCGAGCGCCTGGCGGCATGGCGCTGCGAGATCGGCAAACGGGATGGCAGGGGAGCTTAGAGTGGAAAGCAGCTTTCCTCGAGAGTTCGCGGGCGATCTGATCGGCCGAGTTGTCAATGCGGGATTATTCTGTGTCTGCCCCCTCGCCGAACTCCCGAACGAAACCGCGGCGGACGCTTAGCTTCATTTTTTGGCCAGAGAGAATCGTGGAGTACAAAATGACAAAACACATCGTACAGTTACCGAATCCCGATGGATCGTTGCTTCTTCGCGAGTTGAACCACAGAGTAAAAAACGAGCGTACTTCCGCCATATGCAAGGTTTCAGCCAAAGCGGTGCTGTCGGATAGCGTGGCGGTCAAGGCCGCGCTGCTTGACGTCGTAGACCTACTGCATCAATGGGCCGATGTTCATCGGGCGCTGCGCATGCCGGATCAGGGGCGCCTCACCGATGCCGCGAGGTACCTCCAGCAGCTTTGCTTTTCCATAACGAAATACCGACTGGACCGCTTGGCGATACGTGTCTTGTTTTCAGCGGATGATCTGCGGCTTGAAGGAGAACGCTGCTGGAAGCTTGGGCTGATTGTATCCGAGCTACTGACCAACGTGTCACGACACGCACAATTCGACGATAGACATCCAGAATTGCGAGTGGAGTTGATGCTTGCAGGCAACGTCGTAAAGTGCAGGGTGCTTGACAATGGGTCGATACCTGAACGCATCCCGCGCGGTCGAGGGCTTATGATCGTCGGCGAGTTGGCCAGCAGTTTGGGCGGCCGCGTTCAGACGTCTTGCGCCGCCGAAGGATCTTCCTTCCTTCTCACCTTTACATTGACCGAGGCCGAGCAACGTGCCGCTGGCGCAACTCATGATGTTCAGTTGAAGCGGAGGAAGATGCGCCGCCATCAACAGCCATATCCGGACATGGAAGGGTTCACGGACGGACGGCCACAGTCCTTTAGCCAGCGAGATTCACGAGCGCCATGAAGGGCGCTGCAATCACGTTTTGGTAGACCGCAGATACAGACTTTTGCCGCTCGCCGGTACGTGATACGCTACGTTGTTTCTTCTCGTATGGAGAGACGAAACATGTCTGAACTGCAACACTTGGCTGAGCACTCAGCATCACGGCCTCCGGACCTACAAATCCCTAAGGCAGAAGTTGATAGCGCGAGCCAGCGCTGATCCAGAGCACGCCGCGCTTTACAGATCGATCCTTACATCTATTCATTTGACGAAGAACCGTTACCGTTCGATGTCGCCGAACATGTTTTTGCACGGGTGCTGGATATTGTGCGTTACGCCGAAGCGCGTCAAACAAGTCAACTTTGGCAGCCTCACCGCTGTGTGTACCAAAAACCTAAACCCCGAACGTAGTGGTGATGAAGTCCGCCACGTAACTACAGGCGGCGTAACTTCTATGATCATGTCCAGAATTCGCCGTTCCAGAACTCTTAGTGTGCGTCCCCGCCCCTATCGCTTGAAGCTCTCGGCGACCCGCACCGGACGGATAATTTCGGCAGCAACCCCTGCTTAGGGTCGCACAAAAACGGAGCAGGGCGAGGCTTGGGGCCGCGCTGCTTGCCGTGAAGATCGATCGCTTCGGGTAGCTTCTAGTTTGATTGACCTAAATAACCTCGCGCTTTCGTGTTTCTCGTGAGGAGCACAAGAGATGGTGGCTAAAGGGAATTCGCTCGCTGAATACTTGATAGCCTATGCCAACTCGTGGAGGCACAAGCCGGCGACGTCCTTCTTGTTGGTGGACGGCGATCACTTGCGGCATGGTGGCGCACCTGACCTTCCAAAGCCTATACCGATGCCATCGACGGCACCGTGGTTGGACCATCAGCGGGCTCCTGCGGGACAGCCGCATATCGAGACCAGGACGGCCAGAACGAAACGTAGTTGCCCGATCATTCCGCCAGCTTAGGTGATTCCATTACGTTATCAACACAGATAGGATTTTCGGTACACACACCCGGCGGAAATTTAGCCTTAGAGAAAATCCCGCAGCCCGGCGAGCTCAACAATATGAGTCGCCGACAAAACCGCGCTGACTAAATCAGACTGCGGAGTGGTGTAGATCTCATACAAATGATGCTGACCCACTGGCATAGCCATGAACTTCCGAATGCATTCATCAAGAGTGCCATCAATTATGAGATAAAGGTGCGCCCCGAGGGAGGCGCTTACGCGTTGATTGTTGACTGACGGCCATTTTCTGAGAGTTGCGGGAGCATCGAAATTGATTTCTGCGTTATCGGGCATGTTTAACATTTCGACTTCGTTTTCTTCGCAAATTTCCTAAGGGGCTTCTCCGCCGCCTTGGAAATCATTGTTCGTTCCTCGAAATGATATCGGGAAGAACATTCCTTAGCGGCCAAAGTTCCAGCGACGTTCTTAACGACAAAATAAAAACGACCCGCCGAAGCGAGCCCGTTTGTTGTTTACTAAGACTTCCGATGCGGCAGGTCGCGGTGCCGGCGCATCCTTTCAACGATAGATGCGCACGTACCTCATTGTACAAGACGACGACGGAACACCCACGGGATCGCGGAGTCCGAGCTTTTTTATTCGTGGCATCCTTGGGCCGGATGCCTGGTCCATATTCATGAGGTGGTTGAGAAGGCGGGCAGAGACGTTTTCCGTTGCAGCCTCTCTGGTCGGGCATCCGGGCGATGGCTGGAGATTCCGGATCGCCGTAGGACGACTGCCAAGCGATGGCAGCGACACCGATGCACGCTGCCAACAGGAGGCCCGCGGTAGAACGTCTCGTGGTGTGCGAAGTGCTTGCCGAACGACCAGTGCTTGTAGAACAGCGGCATGCCGACCGACGAATAGGCATCCAGCATCTGCTCCGCGGTAATGACCTCGATCTGGTTGGGATAGGTGTCGAGGCCCAGTTCAGTTCGCGCAATCTCCTCGCAGGCATCGTGGATACGCTGCAACTTCGGGAAGTCCCAGTCCGCTCCTTGAAAAAGGTGTTTGGCTGCCGCGGTCATGGCGCGGTTTTCTCCTGCTTGCGGCGACGGTGAAACAGGTCGTGAAAGACCGGAAAGATTTCACTGCGCTCGCTGACCTTGCGCATCGAAAGCGGCGCTCCATCGGCGCGCAAACGCTGATACAGCGCCCAAAGCGATGAATCCGGCATATCGAACGTGCTGCCACCGGTCTCGCCGACTTCCAGGTAGGCAAAGAACTGGCTGACCGGCAGTATCATCTCGGTCAGCAGCCGGCCCACGGCAGCTGCATCCGAACTGGAATTATCACCGTCGGAGGCCTGGGCGGCATAGATGTTCCAGTCCGCCGGACGAAACCGCGACCTGACGATCTCGTGCATCGCCTGCAGCGCACTCGACACCAGGGTGCCGCCGGACGCCGGGCCGTGAAAGAACGTATCCTCGTCGACCTCTTCGGCGCGATCGGTGTGGCGAATGAGGACGATCTCGACGTGGCGATAGCGCCGCGTCAGAAACACATAGAGCAGCATGTAGAAGCGCTTGGCCAGATCCTTCATGTGCTCGGACATCGAGCCGGAGACGTCCATCAGACAGAACATGACGGCCTGGGCCACCGGCTTCGGCACGGTTTCGAAGCGGCGAAATCGGATGTCGATCGGATCGATGAACGGAATCCGGCGAAGCTTTGCCTTCAATGCGTCGATCTCGGCCATCAGTTCGATGCGGCGCGCCTCCTCGCAATCCGCAAGTTCGGCCTCCAGTTGAGCGATTGTCTCCGGCCGCGGCCGCCGCAACGCGACCCTGCGGGCCAAAGCGAGCCGAACCGTGCGGCTCACCGAAATATTCGCGGGCGAGCCGGAGGTCGAATAGCCGGCCCGGCGAAGTCCTTCGCTTTCCGCCTCGGCGAGCTTGCGTTTGGCGAGATCCGGCAATTCGAGATCGTCCAGGAACAGATCGACGAATTCATCGCGGCTCAGAACGAACCGGAACGCATCCTCGCCGTCGCCTTCGCCCGGCGCGGACGCTTTCCCGCTCCCTTCCCCCGAACGCGGAAGCATGTCGCCTTCGACGAACTTCTTGTTGCCGGGGAGCACCATATCGCGCGTGCCGCCTTCGCGGCGAAACCGCGGCTCATTCATCCCATCGAGCGGGATGCTGACCTCGCCGCCCTCCAGGACATCCTTGATGTCGCGGCCTTGCGAGGATTTCTTGACGGCGCCCTGAACCAACGACTTGGCACGCCGCAAAAACCGCTGGCGGTTTTCCAGGCTCTTGCTGCCCGGATTCAGGCGCCTGTCAATGATGTGCATAACCACGTTGCATCCGCCTCAGCCGGCTTGCTTCACCTTCGTCGACACCGGCGGCATCCTTGTATTCCTGGACGCTGCGCGCCATCATTGACGGAAGTCAATCCAATCTATGTTTTGAAGGCCGGCGACGAACTAAGTCCGGTGTTCGAGAGTCCGCTCAATCTGTTCGATCCCGAGGCCTTGGGACCGATGATCGAGGAAAAATACGGCATTCCGCGTCGGCGCTTGAACGGACTGATAAGTCCCTAGTGCTACAAACGGCTCGAAACTTTCGGTGGCGATATTTCGCGCTTCCGCGTCGCCAAAATCCAGCCCTCGCGCCTACGGCAGATCGCGATCGCCGCATTGGCATATCGCATCGGATCGCCCCGACACGATTCCAGATATTCCGCCATCGACATATCGCTTTCGTTTCGAGCCTCGTAGGACCGAGCGAACGCATTGAACATAGAATCGTTGTACATGATCCCTCTCCTCATATGGTTTGCAGCTCTACTGGAACGTGTTGCAGTCTCCGCGAACCAATTGAAGAGACTGTGATCACGGCCGCAGCTGCGCCCGGTTGGATCAGTTGGACCGCTCTCGGGTCCGGCACCCATACGGCGCGGGCGCTGTCCGCCTCAATCACCCGCGCAGGGATTTGGTGAGAAGTATTGGAGTTTGTCCGGCTTCCCCTCCCACTCCTTCGAGTCGGGTGGGGGGCTTTTTTGACCGTAATATTTGGCCAGATTTTCGCGTATTCCGCATTCAGCGACAGCCATGTCTCAAGCCACGGCTCGGTGTCAGGCTTGATCGCGTCGACCGGGCATTCCGGCACGCACACCCCACAATCGATGCATTCGTCCGGGTGGATGACGAGCATGGTCTCGCCCTCGTAGAAGCAGTCCACGGGGCACACGTCGACGCAGTCCATGATTTTGCAGCGAATACAGTTCTCGTTGACGACGAAGGTCAATTAAGCGTCCTTTCAGCAGATCGCAGTGGCGAACTTCATGGAGTCCGTTCGTTCTCGCGGTGCTCGTTCATTGGTTGGAAATGGACGCACAGAAGACCTATGTCCTCTGGCTGAATCGGAACACCGAGGAGCAGGCATTCAGTGGCCGAGGGGCCCGTGCTCGGCAGCTTGCCGCACATCGTTCTGCCGAAGTGCGTGCAGTCGTGGCAAACACCGATCCGCCGACGCGCATCACTCGTAGCTAGAGTGGACAGCACTTGGTGCAGGGCGCGACGCATCGCAGTTCGCGCTGTCGCGTCGAGCAAATCCACGGCGCGCACTAGAACTTCGAACGGATCGCGTGCAAGCGCTTTTTTGCCCTTGCTCGTCAGTCGCAGACTTACGCTTCGCCTGTCCGTCTTGAATGGCTGTCGGACCAAGTAGCCACCCGCTTCAAGCGCCTTAATGGCTTGTGTTGCGGGTGCCGCGGGTTGTCGCTTGAAATTCCGCGAAGGCCGACGGGGTCCGCGAGAACGGGTTGGCACGCGCGAAGAAGCGGAGCGCCATCCATTGGGCCGGACTGAGTTCGCCGTCATAGCCCTCAGCTTGTACGAGCCGTCCCACCTACAGCAGGAGCTCTGCCGTTTCGCGCGCTGACATGATTGCCTCTCGAGAAGTGGCGGATTCCATCCTGGAATAATCTGAAGGAACTTCTATGCGTACCTTCGAGGTCATCGCCGGCAACTTACCGGTCGTTCTTGGTATTCCCCACACGGGGTCGAGCATCCCAGATGCAATCTGGGACAGGCTAAATGATAATGGCCGCGCGCTTGCAGATACCGACTGGTTGTGTGTACCAAAAACTTAAGCTCGGGGGGATGGTAGAGACGAGCCTTGAAGCGGTAGCCCTTTGCGGAGCCTCGCTGTTATCTGACGCTTTCGCGCCAGTGCCCTCACCGAGCGAGCGTGGCTTCTTGAACTCGTCTCCCCAAGCAGAACCTAGCGTGCAGATTTCCTGCACCGGGCTCCCCAGTTGACTTTTGCGAAGACCTCCGTTTCATACCGCTGGTCGGCAAGGCCGCCCCAAAGATTGTTCCACCTCGTCGGCGATCGGCACGTTCTCCTTTGCGGCCGAGACTAAAGGTCACGCGAGCGCCGTGGATTTCGATGTCGTAGTGGGTTTGGGGTAACACAGCGATCTATTGGTTTGGGCTAACACATACGTTGGTATATGCCTCCGAGATATCGCAAGGCTGGGGATATGCTGGTTGCCCAGACCAACGGGTGCGACTTTCAAAGATGCTGCGGCTGATATAATGGTTTCGTGAAGCTCTTCGGCGGATGCCCGCCAGCTTGACGGCCTGACGCAAACGTATCCTAATTGAGGTGCTAAGTGTCCTCCTGGTAGGAGGCCCTCGTGTAGCTGGAGGACCGAGCGGAGCAACCGGCTAAGCCCGTGAATCCCCAGCGCGTTACTTGGGAATTGTCGCCGCGGCTGCCGGACCGTGCTGTCATCACCAGCAACTCCGGCTCCTGCGCCAACTGGTATGCGCGCGACCTTAAGATGCGTCACGGCATGAAGGCCTCGTTGTCCGGTGGACTGGCCTCGATGGGGGCCGCGGTGCCCTATGCGATCGCCGCCAAATACGCGCATCCTGATCGCCCGGTCATCGCTCTGGTCGGCGACGGCGCGATGCAGATGAATAACATGGCCGATCTGATTACGGTTGCCAAATACTGGCGCGAATGGTCCGATCACCGCTGGATTGTCTGCGTGTTCAACAACGAGGATCTCAATCAGGTGACCTGGGAGCAGCGGATCTAACGGAGACCCGAAATTCGACGCGTCGCAGAGAATTCCCAACGTTCCCTGTCACCGCTTTGCCGAAATGATCGGATTGCGCGGCATCTACGTGGATGATCCCAAACAGTTAGGATCGGCTTGGGATCAGACGCTGGCGAGCGATATTCCCGTGGTGCTGGAGGTCAAGACCGACCCGGAAGTACACCCTCTGCCCCCGCACATAACTCTTCAACAGGCGAAGAATTTCTCGATTGTCCTAGTCAAGGGAGATCCCGACGAAGTTGGCATGATCCGCGGTGCCGCGCGTCACGTCCTAGAGACCATTCTGCCAGACAAGAATTAAGACGACGCTTGCCGGAATCAACTCAAGTGGGCCCCGAACGTGGCATCCCAATACGGGATCAACATCAATCAAGGGCAGCACTAGATTGATTTCCCGACGTCGCGCGTTCAGGACTGGTCAATCTCTTTCCATTGCCTCTACCGACGGGCGATACCTCACCATCAAGCCAATCCTGTTCCTCAGCTCAAGCGCGCCAAGCGGCCTCCATCCGTTCATACCGCCGCTGGTACGCTGGCTCATCAGATGCACTCTCAGCTAAGTGCGTACAGTTCTCGGCGTTTTCGCGAAAGATTTCAGATTGCTTCATATGTCTCTCCTGCCTCACCCAAGTATTCGACAGGGGTCTGATTGCAACCCGAGTTCCGATGAACTGTTTGTAACGGAACCGTTTGAGGCACTGAAGCTGCGCTCTACGCTTGCGAATTTTCCTTCGTCACACCGGCAAGTATTCTGTGAAGCACTTCTGGCGAATAGGGCTTCCGGATGAGCGTGAAGCCCTCTTCTGTCGCTACCGCGGCCTTGTCGCTATAGCCTGAGGCCAGGACCATGCGAATTTCGGGATGATATTCGCGGACCAGCCGGCCCAATTCCAGTCCGCTCATGCCCGGCATCACGATGTCAGACAAGACGAGGTCGATATCCCGTCTTTTGTTCAGGGCATCGATTGCGGCTTCGGCGGAGGCGGCCTTGACCACTTTGCAACCATGCTGCTCGAGGTAGTCGGCGGCGACGATCGCCACGTCGGAATTATCCTCGACTAGTAATATCGTCGCATGCCCAAATTGCTTCGTGAAGTCGACCGATGGCGCCAACTTTAGCCTTGGAGATTCGGTGCTGATCGGCAGCACAATTCTGAATGTCGCGCCGCCGCCCGCCGTGCTCGACACCGAAATCGCGCCGTTCGATTGCTGAACGAAGCCGTAAACTTGGCTCAGCCCGAGACCCGTACCCTTGTCGACGGTCTTGGTAGTGAAGAACGGTTCGAAGATCCGTTCCCGGATAGTGTCCGATATGCCGACGCCTGTGTCGGCGAACTCAATGACGGACATATCATCGGGCAAGTCGCCCCTATCGACCGTTGGGGCAAACGGCGCGGTACCGATCGTGATCCTGATGCGACCACCATCGGGCATGGCATCCCGTGCATTCAAGGTCAGATTTAGCAGCAAAATTTCAAATTCGTCGGGATCGACCTTGACGGCGATTTTCTTCGACGGCGCGACGATTTCGATTTCGATGTCGCCACGGACGGACTGCTCAAGCACGCCACGAAGCTTCCGCACACATTCTGTGAGGTCGATCACTTCCGGCGATAAGCTTTGGCGGCGGGAGAACGCCAGCAACTTGCGGGTCAAGCCCTCGCCTTTCTGAACGGCGGCCTCGATCATCTGCAGCGGTTGCAACTCGATCGGATCCTTGTTGGCGCGCTTCAGCTTCCGCGCCGACCCTCCAACGACCATCAGGAGGTTATTGAAGTCATGGGCCACGCCTCCCGTTAACTGACCTAACGCCTCCAGCCGCTGCGCCTGCTTCAGCGCCCCTTCCGCTATCTGCCGGCGCTTGGCCTCTTCATAAAGTCTTCTTGTTCGCCGAAGTGCCAGCGCGACTACGACGATCAGGGCTCCGGTCGCTGGGATGCCGAAGATGAGATGCCGGCTCATCTGTAAAAGCCATTCATCCCGGATCGCCGACGTCTCCAATCCGGAAAGCACATACACCGGAAGCTCGGGAAGCTTGAGATAACTGACACGACGTCTGACGCCATCAATGAGAGACGTGACGGTTAGCGTCCCCTCGGCAGGATGGTCGCGGAACGCCTTGATAAGATCACCTTGCGGCGGCAACTGAGTGTCCTGCATCAGGGCGGGATGTCGCGCTAGTATTAACCCGTCGTCGCGGATCAGCGAAAAATAACTCCCAGGTGCCTTGCCTATCTTCGCGTAAAGTCCCTCAAAATACTCCGGCAGCACGGACGCCTGAATCACGCCTGCGAAGTTTCCGTCGGAAGTCAACCTGCGACGGCTGACGCCGAAGAATGGCGCTCCGCCGTATGGTGTCCTCGGCCGCAAGACCACTCCGATAAAAGTTCCAACGTCGCGGTCGCCATGGGCCTTGAAATAATCGCGGTCGGAAAAATCGACCATCGGTGCAGAAGTGCCGAGGCTATTGACCAGGGCGCGGCCACCGCGGTCGAAGATCCAGAAGGACTTCACCTCCGGCGAACTGCCGACCATGCGCTCCAATCGATCATGCAGATTTTCTTGCCGGGCCGCAATCTCGTCGTCCGACATGTCCCGGATGATCTCGTTGATCTCGGCGATACTGCGTTCGACAGCCTCGAAAACCCTCAGCGCGTGTTCCTTCAGCACGTCGCGCGATCGCTCGATCTGGTCTTCGGCTACTTTCTGATTGTCGTTGTAGCCGTGCCAAGCGGCGAAGCAAAAAAGCAAAATCGGAATCGTGACCGCAGCCACCAGTACAGTCTGTAACAACCTGATCGATTGCCGCTGCGCGGTCAGCATGTCGCGAGTCCACCTCCCCAAAGCTGACATCCGCGCGATCCTCAGCCGCTCTTTTCCGCACTGTCAATGCTTTCTTGGTGGATTTCCCTTCCGGCATCGTCGACGACCGAGACAGAGCTGGCTGCTTCGCCACAGTGAATACGGCTTCGCGCTTAAGGTGATCAAGATCGACCGCCGTTTCGCGGACCCGACCTTTGCTGGCGATCAGTATTTGAACTCAGGCATCGCCTTCAGCTGATCCTTGGTGGCGTTGTATTCCGCGTGATCGGGATACCATTTGAGGGTTGAACTCGTGGTCGTTGAGGATCCAGTTGTGGTTCCTGCGCCGCTGCAAGCGGAACGCGCCGGTTCGTCGACCCATTTTACCTGATCGTAGGGAACCGCTACGTAGTGTTCGCCTAGCCGAGGAAGCCGCCGACGGATAGGATGGCCTTGTCTGCCTTGCCGGATTTCACCAGTAGGATGTCCTTGACCTCGGCCAATCTTCTCGTTGCCAGCGTTGTACACGTTAACGCCAACAAGTTGGTACGCACTGTACTCTTCCATCGTGGCGCTAGTGTTGGCCGCGTTCTTGTTGCCAGTGTTTGTTTGGGCTGACGCTACGCCAGTCATGAGGGCAACGCTAAAAAGTGTCGCTGCGACGTATTTGGAAACCATATGGTCCTTGTTTCAAGGCAAAACTAGTCGCTCGAATGCGGGGGTACATTGATTGCGGTCAATTTTTCGCAACCTTAGTCGTCCTGACCTTCCACAAGCTGACATTGCGCCGCCGCGACAATTATTGCGGTCAAGATTGCTAGGCCGTGGCCATCGTCTTGTCGGCACCGCGCTCGATGTCCAGCATCCGAGTGGCCGCTGGGTTCTGAACACTTGCGATCGGCAGTGGCAATGCTGTTCCAAACCCAACCTATAGGATGATTTGCCTGCCGCTGCACGGAGCGCTTTAATGGCTGAATGGCACGTTTCCTCACCATCTTGACCGGCCACAACCTCCCACAAATCCCGCAGCCGAGAGAACCTGAGCCGTCCCATCTATGAGAAGACGATCGCGGATTTCACGCGCGTGATCGAGCAGACGGGCATCTTGAAACCCGCTCAACCGGGGCCGGCGCCAGATCCCACATCCGACGCTCCAGATTAGGAGTATCATCCCACTCCGTTGTCCGGCGGCGTCAAAAGCAGACCTCAAGCAGTGAATGTTCGATGTCCGCCCATCCGTCAACAGCAGACCTTCGACTGCCACCACGGGTGCCACGCTCGTTTAGGAATTTCGGCGCGTACTAGGTGCCGCCCCATGCAGCGCTCGGCGATTCGCCGCCGGTGCGCAGCGGCTTCAGACCCGTGACACTGTCGAGTTGACGAGGGCCTCCCAGCGTTGACGACTGTCAACGCAACCAGCGCGATGGCAGCGTAAACGCTTGCAACAGAGTGCAAGGCTGCGGGGCCACTGATCAGCGATCCGGGCCGAGGCACCGGTTTTCATATGCGCAACAGGGGACTGGCAATCGAGGAGACGATACTATGGTGACCACAATGCAGCGCGCACCCATGACGGAGCACGGAACCACATCCTCGCTGATCGCAAGCGATCGGGTGGAAGGAACTGCGGTCTATGACGCGCACGGTAAGCGCATCGGGAAGGTCGAGCGCCTTGTGATCGATAAAGCCAGCGGCCGCGTCGCCTACGCGGTCCTGAGTTTCGGGGGCTTTCTCGGCATCGGCGCGGACCATTATCCGATTCCCTGGCCGATGCTGGACTACGATGAGAAGCTCGGCGGATACCGTGTGGACATCAACGAAGAGCAACTCAAGAACGCCCCGAAAATCGAACAAGGGGAAAGCTGGGAGCAAGCGAACCGGGACCGCGACGAGGAGGTCCATGGTTATTGGGAGCAACCCGCACCGGTGCAAGAGCGCCACACTTCATCCCTGATCACAAGCGACAGGGTGGAGGGAATGCCGGTCTATGACGCGCGCGGTAAGCGCATCGGGAAAGTCGAACGCCTGATGATCGACAAGCTTACCGGCCGCATCGCCTACGCGATCCTGAGTTTCGGCGGCTTCCTCGGCATCGGCGAGAATCACTATCCGATTCCCTGGTCGATGTTGACCTACAATGAAAAGCCAGACGGCTTCCAATTGGACGTCACCGAAGAGCAACTCAAGAACGCCCCGAAAATCGAACAAGGGGAAAGCTGGGAGCAAGCGAGCCGGGCCCGCAACCAGGACGTCTACGATTATTGGGAAGTCAGATACTATTGGCTTGTGGAATAGGCGGGGGTGTTCGCGGGTCCAGCCTTGACGAACGTCAGGGCTGGTGAAGATGGAGTTGATACGATCAGCGATACATGCACCACCAGCGTGATTTGAATTGGTGTCTTGATCAGGCGGCGAACATGAGCATGAAGATCCCTGTCCTCGGCTCCGCCTTCGGCAAGTCGTGGCGGCATTCATCGGTACGGTGCAAGCCCGCGACGACGGCCGCTATTCGCTATCTCCGCTCAAGCCATGGTTTGACGGCCTCAGGTCCGGCAAGGGACCGTGCTGTTCGGATGCGGATGGTTTTGCTCTGTCGGACCCGGATTGGGAATCAAAGAGCGGCCACTACCTTGTCCGCGTCGACAACGAATGGATCGACGTCCCCGACGATGCCGTGATTACGGAGCCGAACCGGGCAGGATCGACGCGCGGCTTTGCTGCGAAGAGCGAGCCGGGTGTCGCGGTATGTCTGCTTCCCGGAACCGAACTCGCATTCGAACGTGACATTAGATACAATCGCAATTGGCTGTCGACCAGGAGCACAGGCTTTAGCGTTGCCCGATTTTGCGCGATTGAACCGGACGGGCCGCATCAACATCACGATGCCCTCTCGTTCCCGGACGGAAAAGCGGTTCTCGTGAATGTGTTCTCGGAAGGGCAGCATGCGCTGGTGCTTCAGCTGCCGGTTATCCCGCGCGAGAGCGTCGATGGCCATGCCGAGAAAACCGTGATCAAGGCGGTCGATCCTGAGCTTACGGCTTGATCACTCGAGCACATGGCGAAGCGTAGCTTCGCAATCGGATTGGAACCGAGACAAACGGAGCGCGGCGCGGATTGCGCGTCAGGAAAACATGGCGATATGTTGCAAACATCTCTCGGCAATCCGTGACGTTGTTCCGAGCGCCTTGGGGTGCGAAGAATGTCTGAAATTGGACGACCCCTGGTTGCATCTGCGGATCTGCCGCAGCTATGGCCATCTCCGTTGTTGCGATCAGTCGCCAAATCGACACGCTACAAAACATTTTCACGCGACAAAACACCCGATCATCGAAGCCTTTGATCCGCCGGAAGGGTGGGGCTGGTGTTACGTCAACGAAGTAATGTTCGATCTTTCGGGCTGACCGACACCGCATTTGGGGCCGATTCCGCGATTTTACTGAGGTGCGGCGAGGCGATTGGACGCTGGCGCGTCGGCCGCGAGCCGGGCCCTGAACCGCGACAGGTATGGCGCGGTGCGGCTTATGGACGATCCAGCGACCTCGGCAGGCGCGCCGAACGCCACCACGTGACCGCCTTCGTCACCTGCACCGGGGCCGATATCCATGACCCAGTCGCTGCCCGCGGCGACGCGCATGTCATGCTCCACCACGATGACGGTATTGCCGGATTCGACCAGCCCGTCGAGTTGCGCGATGAGCTTCTCGACGTCAGCCGGGTGCAGTCCCGTGGTGGGCTCGTCTAGGACGTAGAGCGTGTCGCCGCGCTGCGTCCGCTGCAGTTCGGTGGCAAGCTTGATCCGCTGGGCCTCGCCGCCGGAAAGCTCCGTCGCCGGCTGGCCAAGTCGCAGATAGCCGAGGCCAACCTGCCGCAGCACATCGAGGGACCGGCGTACCTGCGCCTCCTCGGCAAAGAACGTGAAGGCGGCGTCGACCGTCATTCCCAGTACGGCGGCGATGTTCTTGTCGCGGTATTTTATTTCAAGGGTTTTAGCGTTGTAGCGAGCGCCGTGACAGCTTGGGCACGGTGCATATACACTGGGCAGAAACAGCAATTCGACGCAAACAAAGCCTTCGCCCTCGCAGGTCTCGCAGCGGCCTTTGGCAACATTGAAGGAAAAGCGTCCAGCGTCGTAGTGACGCGCGCGCGCCGACTTGGTGGCCGCGAAGATCTTGCGAACGTAATCGAACAGCCCTGTGTACGTCGCGAGGTTGGACCGTGGTGTGCGTCCGATCGCCTTTTGGTCGACGACCACCAATCGCTTGACACCCTCCATTCCGCTCGCGATCCGGCCGCCGAGTGTGGTCACGACGGTCCGCTCAAGTTCGTCGCCTTCATCGTCGATCGAGGGGATGGGATGGCCAAGCTGTTTTGCAACCAATTCCACCAGGACCTGGCTCACCAGGCTCGACTTGCCCGAGCCGGAAACGCCCGTCACGGTGGTGAATACTCCCAACGGAAAATCGACATCGAGTTCATGGATGTTGTTGCGACTGACGCCACGCAGCCGCAACCAGCCCTTGGGCGAGCGCGGCGTTCGGTTTGGCACAATGTAGTCGCCGAACAGGTAACGGCGGGTTTGCGATGGCTCTACCTGCTTGAACCCTTGCAGCGGACCGCTGTAGAGCACATGGCCACCGAGTTCGCCGGCGCCTGGCCCGACGTCGACAACCCAATCCGCATGCCGGATCACATCGATCTCGTGTTCGACCACGAACAGCGAATTGCCGGAGGCTTTCAATCGGTCGAGCGCCGTCAACAGCGCCTCGGTGTCCGCGGGATGAAGTCCGGCGGAGGGCTCGTCGAGCACATAGACGACGCCGAACAGATTGGAACGCACTTGGGTTGCCAGTCGCAGGCGCTGCAGTTCGCCCGGAGAAAGCGTCGGGGTACTCCGCTCCAGCGAAAGATAGCCAAGCCCGAGGTCAAGCAGAACCGTGAGGCGGCCGCCGAGGTCCTCGGCGATTCGCTGCACCACCAACGCCTTCTCCGGATGCTGCGCCTTAAGCTTGGTCAGGGTAGGGGCGGTGGCTTCCGCATAGGGACGCAAGAGGTCAGCGAGCCTGGCCAGCGGGATCCTGGAGATGTCGGCAATATCGAAGCCGGCGAACTTGACCGACAGCGATTCGCGGCGAAGCCGCTTGCCATGACAGAGCGGGCATTCGGTACTTACCATGTAGCGCGATACCCGCTTCTTGATCGACGCGCTTTCAGTGGTGGCAAAGGTGTTCAGCACATATCGCCTGGCGCTGGAGAAATTGCCGCGGTAACTGGGCTCCTCCTTGCGTCTGATCGCCCTTCTCGCCTCGTCCGCGTCATACCCGATGTAAACCGGGACCACCGGCTGCTCGTCGGTATACAGGATCCAGTCGCGGGCTTTTTTCGGCAATTCGCGCCACGGACGATCGACGTCGTAGCCGAGCGTGATCAGCATGTCGCGCAGGTTGCCGCCATGCCAGGCGGGCGGCCAGGCGGCAATCGCGCGCTCGCGAATGCTTTTGGAATCATCCGGCACCATCGAGCGTTCGGTCACCTCGTAGACCCGACCGAGCCCATGGCATCGGGGACAGGCTCCCGCCGGCGTATTGGGCGAAAAAGCCTCGGCATCGAGATGCGCCTGGTGCCGTGAATAATCGCCGGCGCGCGAGTACAGCATTCGAAGCAGGTTGGACAGCGTCGTGACGCTCCCGACGGAAGAGCGCGTGGTGGGCGACCCGCGCTGCTGCTGCAAGGCCACGGCCGGGGGCAGGCCATCGATTTCGTCAACCTCGGGAACCGCCATCTGATGAAACAAACGCCGCGCATAGGGCGAGACGGATTCGAGATACCGCCGCTGCGCCTCCGCATAGAGCGTACCGAACGCCAGCGACGATTTGCCCGAGCCGGACACGCCGGTAAACACCACCAGGGCATCGCGGGGAATGTCGAGATCGATGCTCTTCAAATTGTGCTCGCGTGCTCCGCGCACGCGGACGAAGCCCCGCACAAACTCTTCCGCGGCTTTTCGAGAACGAGGCTTGTTGATTTCCAGCATTTACACGACCCGGCCGGGGGAGAACGCATGACAGCCGAGCGGAGTTCCGAAGACAATGATGGCCATCAAGACCACGCGACATCGGTCCCCGCGGAAGCGCCCCCTGCAGGGCGCCTCTTGCAGGAACCGAGATCGTCGCGCGAGCGGGCTAATTGACGGCGGTCAACGCTTCAACCGGTTACCGCGCTTAGGGTTGTGCGAATGCCGGCGCGAAGGGAAGCTGCCATGCGGCTCGGGACAATGTGTATCGCCTTTGCGATCCTTGGGGGTTCGCCGGTGCTCGCTCACGCAGGCCGCTATGAGCTGGTTCCGGAACCTAGCGGTAGAGGGGGCACCTGTTGGACGCTTATTCAAACCTAACGAACGTGTTTGCAGGGCATCCGTGATCTTCTTGGCGGTTCGGCGCGTGCCCTCGCCCTGCACACCGTAAAGTGCGGCTTCGCCGCCCGTCTCGTACAGCAGCAGCTTGGTCGCGCAGCTGATCAGCGCGAAATTCCCGAGAAAGGCCTCTGTCACCGGATCGATTTCCTCCGCGTACATAACCGCGGCGGCTCAATCGTTGCCTTGTGGGTCACCCTGTTCAGAACGCTTATGCCGATAGTGGCGCGCGAAGGAGCTTCTTGTTCACGAACTCCTGGATGCCAAGCGGGCCAGTCTCCCGACCGTATCCAGATTTCTTGATTCCACCGAAAGGCATGTCTTCATAGATCCAGGCCGGGTGATTGACGAAGACCATGCCGGCGTCGATCTGATCCGCGACGCGCCGCCCGCGCTCGAGATCGCGCGTGTAGACCGAGCCGCCAAGACCGTACTTGGTGTCGTTCGCGACCGCGATCGCGGTCTCCTCGTCAGGGACTGCCATCACGGCGGCCACCGGTCCAAAGAGTTCTTCGTCGCACGCAGGTGTCCCCTTCTTGACATTCGTCAGGATGGTGGGCTCGAAAAAGGCGCTGTCGGGGGAGGGGCGCTTCCCGCCGAGGATGACGTGGGCGCCGCCGGCGACCGAGCGGTTGACCTGGTCTTCGAGCCTTGCTGCCGCTTCAACGGAAGACAGCGGCGCGACGCCGGTCGACTCGTCGAGCGGATCTCCCATCTTAAGGGCGGCGAGCCTCTCCCTGAAACCATCGACAAACTCGTCGCTCACCGATTCGAGGAGAATGAATCGCTTGGCGGCGACGCACGACTGTCCCATGTTGGTCATCTTGCCGAAGACCGCGCGGTCAATGGTGAGCTTCATATCCGCGTCATCGAGAACTACGAAGGGGTCGCTGCCGCCTAGCTCCATAATGGTCTTTTTGACATACCGGCCGGCTCGCTCGGCGACCCGGGCACCGCTCGTGTCACTGCCGGTGAACGACACGCCCTGCACCCGATCGTCGTCGACAACCTTGTTCGCAAGACCGGCAGTAACCACGAGGTTCGTGTAAGCGCCCGTGGGGAAGCTCGCGCCACGGAACAGTAGGTCGATCGCTTCGGCACATTGCTGAACGCTGGTCGAGTGCTTCAACAGCACCACGTTTCCCGCCATCAAGTTCGGCGCCGCGAAGCGGACAACTTGGTAGCAAGGATAGTTCCACGGCTGGATGCCGAAGAGGACGCCGAGTGGTTCGTTGAGAAGCGTGCCGTCTCCCAGAGGCGACGGAAGGATCTGCGGCCGCAGGAATTCCTCGCCCCGGTGCGCATAGTATTCAAAGATTCGCGCGCACAGCTCGACCTCCTCGCGGCCCTCGGCGATGCGCTTGCCCATTTCGAGGGTCATGAGCCTCGCCAACTCGTCGACACGTTCGCGGCACAACGCAGCCGCACGGTGCAGCAAGCTGGCACGCTCGGCGAAGGGGACGCAACGCCAAGCCGGAAAGCAATCATGCGCCTTTGCAATGGCGTTATCCACATCCTCGGCAGACATTTCGAGATACGTCTTCAGCGTCTGTCCGTTGTAGGGATTGACGGACGGCAACGTGGCGCGCGGTGCGGTCGGGCGCGGCTGATCCCCACTTGTCTTAGCGGGGGCGCCCTGTTCACCGGAGCGAGATGTCTTTGACGTCGCCATGCTATGAGCTCCATATTTGCCAGGTGTCCTGTGCAAACCTCCGAAGGGGCGTTCTCGATGTGATGCCGCCGTGGCCGCTCCGAACAGCGGAGGTTGTCGCTATTCGGCTGTTGTGCAGCCGTGCGATAACGTACTCCGGAGCTAAGGAGTGCCGCGCGTTGCCAGCAGGTATTCGCACATTAGCGGGGCTGAATCACCGCCGCCTTGACGGGCGTCAATCGAAGCGCTGACGAAGCAATCGCGCGAGGCTGCAGTGTACCAGCGGAATAAGAACCTGGGTCACTATGCGTGAGGAATAAACCCTCGCCTAAGCCGCCTTTCGATTGCGCAGGGCCGGCGCCAGCTTCCGCTCGAAGAGATCGAGGAAATAGTCCTGATCAGGACCTATCTGCAGCAGGATGATATGATCGCAGCCGGCCTGAACGTAGCGGTCGATCGCCTCGAGATGTCGCTCCGCGGACGGGCCACAGCTTACGAACTGGGCGACGGCCTCGGCCGTTATGTGACGGGACGCCGCCGCGAAACTGCCGTCATGGGGCAGTTCGGCCATCACCGGCCAGCCAGTGAGCGCCCATCGAAAGTAATGATGCGCAGTCTCCCGTGCATCCTCTTCTTTTGCAGCACAGCATAGCGCCACTTCGGCGTAGCGAGGCCCGGAGCCGCCACCATTTTTGAACGCCTCGATAAGTTCGGCTTGTGGCTCGGTCACCATCAGTCCATCCCCCTTTCGAGCAGCGAGGTACGCGGCTTGGGGGCCGCCGGCGGCCATCACTACGGCAGGCTTCTGATCCGGCCGATCGAACAGATGACAGTGATCCAGCCGGAAATACTTCCCCCGATAGTTCGGGAGGGTGCCCGCCAGCAGGCCCTGGATAATGTCAACAGCTTCCGACAAGCGCTCGTGACGCTCGCCCACACCTGGCCATCCCGCGCCGACAATGTGTTCGTTTAGGCGTTCCCCTGCCCCAAGCCCGAGCGTGAACCGGTTGTCGGCGAGCAACCCCATGGTGGCCGTGGCCTGGGCAATGATCGCCGGATGGTAGCGCATGATCGGACAGGTCACCGAGGTCATCAGGCCGATTCGCCGGGTTGCATTCGCCAGCGCTCCCAACACCGACCAGGCGAATGGCGAATGTCCCTGCTCCTCGAGCCAAGGAAAGAAGTGGTCGGAAATCGCCGCGAAATCGAAACCGGCCTGTTCGGCCCGCGTGGCATTGCGGACCAGATCGGTCGGGCCGTGTTCCTCTGACATCAATTTGTAGCCGAGCTTGATCATGGGTACGGTCCCCATACTTTGCGATCCTTTGGCTGCCTCTGCGGCTGCATCACGATCCCGCGGGCTTCACCGCGGAAGTCCCATAAAACTAGGGGCTAAACGGTGGTGCGTGTCCGAGGTAGCCCCTATTTCAAACAGCTCCCGCGGTCGATCGTTCCCTACCGACTACGCGCAACGTTTACCTCCTATTTCGTCGGCGGCCGGCGACGGATCATTGATATGATCGAGCATCAGTGTCTCTGGTCCGCCCGCCGTTCTGCTTAGAAGGGCTCTCATGGAACTTCTTTTGAAAAAACGTCGATCGGCCATCCATAGGCGAACCCGCGGGCTCTACTGATGGCCCGTTCTGATATTGATTGCATCGAACGATCCGATCAGAGTTGAATTGACCGCGATATTGTCGTTCGACGAGGTGATGGCAAGTTCCGATCTGCTCATTCTGGTTGACGCGTTTGCTCAGGGCCGGCCCTTCCCAAGGTTACTGACCATAACCCCTCGGCAGGACTTCAATTTTCGAACCATATCCGATCCACGAGGCCATCAATTCCCCGGATACCGGTAATCGAGTGATCAGCCGATATTTTATTTTGCGGCCGGTCCCCTGTTCAACTTCGCGTACTCGTATAGCGCCTTCCTGAATTTCCTGCACCTTTCGCCGCTCTGTCTCGCTGTTTGCCGCGCGCACCGACGGCGAAAATATTCTGAAGTTGATCGTTGTCAGCGCAGTTGGGAATTCTAGCGGTGAGAATAAGAGAGGGCGATTAACCGAAAAGAAAATGGGACAGGCTCCCTCGAACACAACTCCCTCGAACACTGAAAGCAAGGAGATTGATCATGGCAACAGGTAATCGCGCCGTCACGTTTATGGGACCACACAAGATGGAGGTCCAGGACAAGGGATATCCCAAGCTTCAGGATCCGAAGGGCAGGAAGATCGAGCACGCTGTCATTCTCAAGCTTATCACGACAAACATCTGCGGCAGCGACCTGCATATCTATAACGGCCGCTTCGAGGCGCCGAAGGGAATGCAGATGGGCCACGAGAATACCGGCGAGGTGGTCGAGGTGGGCTCCCATGTCGAGCGCATCAAGGTCGGCGATACCTGCTCGGTGCCGTTCAACGTGGCGTGCGGAACATGCCGGAACTGCAAGGAACGCCACACGGATGTGTGCCTCAACGCCAATGAAGAGCTCGGATATTGCGGCGCCTACGGCTTTAATCTTGGCGGATGGCAAGGCGGCCAGGCCGAATACATGCTTGTGCCTTGGGCGGACTTCCAGCTTCTGAAGTTCCCCGATAAGGACCAGGCGATCGAAAAGATCAGGGATCTCACCCTGCTCTCCGATATTCTGCCCACCGGGTATCACGGCTGTATCGAGGCGCGGGTTGGAACGGGATCCACCGTCTACATTGCCGGCGCCGGACCGGTCGGTCGCTGCGCCGCCGCCAGCGCGCAACTTCTCGGCGCGTCCTGCATCATCCTCGGCGACCACAACAAGGCCAGGCGCGATCTGGTCAAGGAGTGCGGCTACGAGGTGGTGGATCCGTCAAGCGCCACGCCTGTCCCCGATCAGATCGAGACAATCCTCGGCACCGGCTCTCGCTGGGTCGACGCGGCCGTCGATTGTGTCGGCCTGGAATGCCATGGGTACGGGCCGGAAGGCAGCGCGAAGAACGTGGAGGAAGCCGTCATCAATACATTGATGGAAGTGATCAAGCCCGCGGGGGCGATGGGCATTCCCGGGGTCTACACGAACATGGATCCGGGTGCGCCCACAGAACTCAACAAGAAGGGCCTGATGGCCCTGGGCTTCCCGGCAGCGTGGGTCAAATCGCCGTCATTCACAGCCGGTCAATGTCCGGTCATGCACTATAACCGCGACCTGATGATGGCCATTCTGTGGGACCGGATGCCTTACCTGACGCCGCTCTTGAACACCGAAGTGATCCCGCTCGACAAGGCAGTCGAGGCGTACAAGATCTTCCATGACGGATCTCCCAACAAATTTGTCATCGATCCGCACAACACGACGAAGCTGGCGTCGGCGGACAAAACAAGTGAGCGCGCGCGAGGTCACGCCTCAGCACACCATCGATAGCGACTCAACATGATAGCCATTCAACATCGGAGACGATCATCATGGCCAAAGATAACCTTCAAGGATTGAATGTCGCTATACTCGTCACTGACGGATTCGAGCAGGTCGAACTCACGGAGCCGCGCAAGGCTCTGGACGAAGCCGGCGCCACCACCAAGGTCGTATCGCCGAAACGCGACCGCGTACGGGCCTGGTATTTCACGGAATGGAGCGTGGAGTTGCCGGTCGACGTGACGCTCGATCAGGCCAAACCGGAAGATTTCGACGCGCTGATGCTGCCGGGCGGGGTCATCAATCCCGACTCGCTTCGCATCCAGCCAAAGGCTGTGGCGTTCGCAAAGGCCTTCTTCGATGCCGGCAAACCGGTCGCGGCGATCTGCCACGGCCCGTGGACGGTCATCGAGACCGGCGCAGCGCGCGGTCGCCGCATGACCTCATGGCCCTCGCTCAAAACCGACCTGAAGAATGCCGGCGCGGACTGGGTGGACGAGGAAGCCGTCGTGGACAAAGGCCTGGTCACCAGCCGCAAGCCCGACGACATCCCGGCATTCAACAGGGAGACGATCAAATTATTCAGCGGCGCACGCGGGCGGCGTCATGCAGCGTAACGCCACCCACGGCACGCGGACAAGCGTCAGAAGGCGCCGTTTCGGTCCCCTGCAGCGCGAGGTCAGCGTGATCGGCCAGGGGACCTGGTACATCGACCGGGACGATCGCGCATCGGCGATCGCCGCCCTGCGCCGCGGCCTCGATCTCGGAATGAACCACATCGACACCGCGGAGATGTATGGCGCGGGCGCCGCGGAGTTGATGGTCGGCGAAGCCATCGCGGGCCGGCGTGATGAGGTGTTCCTCGTCACCAAGGTGCTTCCAGAGCATGCCTCCGAACAGGGCACGAGGATTGCTTGCGAGAGATCCCTCCTGCGCCTCAAAACCGACCGGCTGGATTGCTTTCTCCTGCACTGGCGAGGCCCGCATCCGCTGGAGGACACGTTTGCGGCTTTCGAGAGGCTTCGCGACGAGGGCAAGATACTTTCCTATGGCGTGAGCAATTTCGATATGCCGGATCTCGAAGATGCTGTGGAGATTGCCGGCGAGAGGACCATCGCCTGCAATCAAGTGCTCTATCACTTGCAGGAACGCGCCATAGAACACACCGTGCTACCCTGGTGCGAGCAGCACGGCCTCGCGGTCACCGCGTATAGTCCCTTGGGACACGGTGAATTTCCCAGCAAGCATACACCCGGGGGTCGCGTACTTGCAGAAATTGCGGAGGCGCATCATGCTACCCCGCGCCAGATCGCGCTCGCATTTCTCACGCTGCGGCCTTCGGTCTTCGCAATCCCCAAAGCGTCCAGTGTCGCTCACGTCGAAGAGAATGCCGGAGCGTCCCGCTTGCTTTTGTCGAGCGCCGAGATCGCCCGGATCGATGCCGCGTTCCCGCGCGGTCCGCGCCGCGCGCTGCCGATGCTGTAAGCCGATCACGCCCGACTCCGCATGGAAGGAGGAAGAAATACCATGGTTACCGTCGCATTGTTGGTTCGCATCGAGGCAAAGCCCGGCCAGGAAAGGTCGATGCACGTATGTGGCGGCGAGCGCTCGATTCGCATGGACCGATTTCTAATTCAAAGGATACGAATATGACCGCGACCGGCCTCGAAGTTTTCGACGATACGCTTCATAAGACAAACACATGGCTCAAGGAAATCGCCCAGGAACTGAGCGTGGACCGGCACAGCGCCTATCAGTTGCTCCGCGCGGTGCTGATGCGCATTTGGCTCTGGACCGAACCAATTTGGATAACAGGTTATCTGAGGATCGGTAGGCGCATTGCATTTGTAGCACTCTTTCTCGTCGCGTGCACAACGATGGCGATGGCCCAAACCAACAGCGATGATAGCAAGCGAAACGATTCCGGCGGCCACTCCACGTCAAGCGCGTCTCCTGACAATAAGGGCCAACCTCAGCCACAAGGCTCACCCGGTCCGCTCACGACTGGCAGCGGCGGCGCGTCAGCATCAGACCCGCAAGGGGGAACACCACCAGGTATGCAAGTGGATCCCGGCGATGAACTCAAGGCCGTCCATACTTCGCCCACCAAACGGTAAGGCGGGTGGCATCTACACGACGTGCTGATCGTTCCTCGCGCCGGACCAAACTATCGGTGCGCGCTTGACGAGGATGCGCTGCAAGGTGGGGCGATGCATGTTCAGTCGCGGCGCGGTTTCCGAAACGTACGATTGCACATCTCGTAGATGCGCGGATGTGCCCGCAGCGGACGCCATCGGCGATATCGGATGCTCGGCGGCTCGGATCTCTCGGTGCCGGCCAACATCTGGTACTGGCCTGTTTTGGCCTCCAGTTTGATTGTTCTAGTGGCCTAATCGGACTATCGTCATCGAACGGTGGGGTCCTGCGCGCTAACTTCCCGGCGAAAGTAGGAGATTGCCATGCCGCATCGAACGGTAAAGCAAACCACTTGGCCGGACTAACGCCTCGCCCAGCAGGCTCAGCAGATCAAGGAACGGGCCAACGCACTACCAACCGGCAGAGAGCGCGAAGAGTTGATGCTCAAGGCCCGGCCGGCTGAAACACCCTCCCACATCAATCAATGGGTCTCGTCGCCAAGGACTACAGATGCCCTAAGTCAAATTGCCAACGCCACTTCGCCGATTTAAGTCGTCTACCGGACCGCGCCCCGGCTGCTATCGGTGACCGAGATTGTTGCGCTTCCGCGTGATCAAAAGGGGATGCATAACATGCCGCAATCTCATACTCGCCCCCAACCGTCGCTTCTCCCGATTGAGCATCCGCGCTGCCCTACGTGCGCGAACCGTATGAGCCGGAGCCGGACACTACCCGGAGTACCGGGTACGATTTGCGCAACTTCGAATGCGCAAAATGCGATCGCTTTATTACCGTGACCGTAGCAACGGACCCGATGAATCTGACAAGGCGGGATGGATTGTGGGTGACTAAAGCCGCCGGAATAGGCCCTCATTGCCATTGAGTTCAAATGTGGACATACCCAGCAGTCGTCTTGGGAATTGATGCGACTAGCATGCCGAGCGGTCCTGGAGGGAAGGACCTGTTCCGGTGCGAACCCTCTCCAGTCCCGCCCTTGCGGGACCGAATGGCAAACTTACGGCGTCCTGCTTGTTGTCTCCGCATGGAACACAAGCGCATCCAGTACAGCTTCGTGCGGAGCCTCCATTTCGGCGCGGCGATCGGCATCGCGGCGGCCCTACAGGATTGCACGCGCCCATCCCAGATGCGTCAGCCCGTTGATTTATGACAACAAAACACCATATGCGCCGGTACACCACATTTTGCTACAGTTGCGCGGATCGCCCGCTTACGGGCGCGTCGCTCTTATGGTTCAGGCATGCTTTCCAGGACATTGTTCCATCCTTCCGTGACCGCGTGGTTCGAAGAGCACTTCAAGGTGTCCACGCCGGCACAGGCAGACGCGTGGCCGCTCATCAAGGCTGGCCGCAACGTACTGATCGCCGCGCCTACCGGCTCGGGCAAGACACTCGCCGCGTTCATGGCGGCTATCGACGACCTGGTCCGGCAGGGTGTCGCCGCCGGGCTCAAAGATGAGACCCAAATCCTCTATATCTCCCCGCTGAAGGCGCTGTCTAACGACATCCGTGGGAACCTTGAGGCTCCGATTGCTGGCATTCGGCAGAAGCTTCGCGAGCAGGAGCACGCTGATGTCGAAATCCGGACCTGGGTGCGCACCGGCGACACACCGGCCGGAGAACGACAGCGCATGGCGCGGCGGCCGTCGCACATCGTCGTGACGACGCCGGAATCCCTTTACATCCTGCTGGGATCCGAGACCGGACGCCGCATGCTCGCGACCACGCGGACGGTGATCGTGGACGAAATTCACGCGATGGCCCCGAACAAGCGCGGCAGCCATCTGGCGCTCTCGCTTGAACGCCTGGCGTCGATTTGCACTGTTCCGCCGCTGCGCATCGGGCTCTCGGCGACACAGAAACCCATACAGGATGTCGCGCAATTTCTGGTCGGCGCCGGCACCGGCGGCGAAGGCGGTCCGGACTGCGCCATCGTGGATACCGGCCATCGTCGCGATCGCGATCTCGCTTTGGAGGTTCCGGGTTCTCCGCTCGAAGCGGTCATGTCGGCGGAGGTGTGGGAGCAGGTCTACCGCCGTCTGGCGGCATTGGTCGAACAGCACCGAACCACGCTGATATTTGTCAACACGCGCAGGATGGCGGAGCGGGTAACGCGCAAGCTTTCCGAGTTGCTCGGCGAAACCAACGTAACTGCACATCACGGCAGTCTTGCCAGGGAGCAGCGGCTCGATGCCGAGCAGCGGCTCAAGACTGGCAAACTGAAGGCGGTGGTTGCCACCGCCTCGCTCGAACTTGGCATCGATATCGGCGATGTCGACCTCGTATGTCAGCTCGGCTCACCCCGTTCGATTGCCAGTTTCCTGCAGCGGGTGGGACGGTCGGGTCACGCGGTTGGCGGCACGCCCAAGGGCCGCCTGTTTCCGCTATCGCGAGATGAGTTGGTGGAGTGCACGGCGCTACTCGACAGCGTTCGTCGTGGCGAGCTCGACCGTCTGACGATACCAAACCGGCCGCTGGACGTGCTGGCGCAACAGATCGTGGCGGAGGTGGCCTCGCGCGAGTGGAGCGACGATGAACTGTTTGCGGTGATCCGGCGAGCGTGGCCATACCGCGATTTGCCTCGGGAGGATTTCGCAGCGGTCGTCGACATGCTGGCGGACGGTTTCAGTACGCGGCGCGGCCGGCGCGGTGCGTTGATCCACCATGATGCCGTCAATCAAGTCTTGCGCGGACGCCGTGGCGCGCGGCTGACCGCGCTAACCGCGGGGGGAACCATCCCCGACAACGCCGACTATCAGGTATTGCTGCAACCCGAAAACCACTTCATCGGAACCGTGAACGAGGATTTCGCCGTCGAAAGCCTTGCCGGTGATGTTTTCCAGCTCGGCAACCGGAGCTATAAGATCCAGCGCATCGAGCGTGGGGTCGTCCGCGTCGAGGACGCGCATGGCATGGCTCCCACCATTCCATTCTGGCTCGGCGAGGCTCCCGGACGAACCGACGAACTCTCGGAAGCGGTATCCCGATTGCGAGCCGATATTGCGGAACAGCTTCAACGGGACCCGACGGGCGGGTCCACACTGCGATGGCTGGTGGACCAGCTTGGCGTTGTTTCGGCCGCGGCCGAGCAGTTGGTGGAATACTTGCGGGCCGGTTATGGAGCGCTGGGCTGCTTGCCGACACAGCAGACCATCGTGCTCGAGCGCTTTTTCGACGAGGCGGGAGGCATGCAGCTCGTCGTCCATTCGCCCTATGGCAGCCGCATCAATCGCGCGTGGGGGCTGGCGCTGCGCAAGCGATTCTGCCGCAAGTTCAACTTCGAGCTTCAGGCCGCAGCTACCGAGGACAATATCGTCATTTCGCTGACCGAAGCGCACAGCTTCGCCCTGGATGAAGTTGTTCGCTATTTGCACTCAGCTTCGGTGAGAACCGTGCTCACCCAGGCGCTGCTTGATTCTCCGATGTTCACGACGCGCTGGCGCTGGGTGGTTGGCGTGTCCTTGGCACTGCCACGCTTCCGCGGCGGCAGAAAAGTGCCGCCCCAGATCGCCCGCATGGGCGCCGAAGATCTGATCGGCGCGGTATTCCCCGACCAGATCGCCTGTGCGGAGAATCTTCAGGGCGAACGTGAAATCCCCGATCATCCACTGGTCAGTCAGGCCGTCGGGGACAGCTTGACTGACGCGATGGACGTTGAAGGACTCGAGCGCCTTCTTAAGGCGATCGAGGCTGGCAGCGTTCGGACCGTGGCGCGCGACCTTACGCAACCCTCGCCGCTGGCCCTGGAAGTGTTGTCGGCGCGGCCCTATGCCTTCCTCGACGACGCACCGCTCGAAGAACGCCGGACCCAGGCGGTGATGGCCCGGCGCTGGATTTCGCCGGAGGATGCATCCGATCTTGGCCGCCTTGATCCGGAGGCGATCGCGCGGGTGCGCGGCGAAGCATGGCCGGAAGCGGAAAATGCTGACGAGTTGCATGACGCCCTGGTTTGGCTGGGGTTCTTGACCGACACCGAAGTCATGGCCGAACCCCGCTGGTGCTGTTGGCTGAAGGACCTCGCGGCGATAAAACGCGCAGGGCGTCTGGAGGTGGGGGGCGTCACGCTGTGGATTTCCGCCGAGCGCGCGGCGCAGTTCCGCGCATTATGGCCATTGGCGAAAATTGAGCCCGAGATCGGCGTGTCTTCCACTCAAGGAACTCGCGCGTGGTCGGGCGACGACGCCCTTGTCGAAATTATTCGCGGCCGCCTTGAAGGTTCGGGGCCAATCGCAACAGCCACACTGGCGTCGCCGTTGGGAATGACCACGAACGAGGTCGGAGTGCCGCTCGCAAGGCTCGAGGCCGAAGGTTTCGCCATGCGCGGGCGTTTCACGGCGAATGCGATCGACGACGAGTGGTGCGAGCGCCGGCTTCTGTCGCGCATCCACCACTACACGATCAAGCGTCTGCGCGCCGAGATCGAGCCCGTGGCTGCGCGTGACTTCCTGCGTTTTCTGTTCAACTGGCAGCGCGCCGCTCCGAAAGCACGAATGGTCGGCCCGAAGGCGCTTGATACGATCCTTGCCCAGTTGGAAGGCTTTGAAGCGCCGGCCGCCGCATGGGAAGCCGAGATCTTGCCGACGCGGCTGGCCGACTACGATCAAGCCTGGCTCGACGAACGGTGCCTCGCGGGACATCTCACATGGATGCGCCTGCGCCCCCGCAGCGGTACAGCCGGCGATAGAAGGGCGTCGCCGTTGCGAACCACGCCCATCACCATACTTCCGCGGCGACATTGCGGTTTGTGGACGTCATTGTCGCCCCAGACGGATGGCACGCGTCCAAGTCCGCGAGCGCAAATGGTCGCGGACTGGATTCGACAGAACGGGGCTTCGTTCTTTCAGGATTTGTTGGAAGGCGGCGGTCTGTTGCGATCGCAACTCGAGGAGGCCATTGCGGAGTTGGTGGCGCTAGGGCTCGTAACTTCCGACAGTTTTGGCGGCTTGCGGGCGCTGCTGGTCCCGTCGGGCGAGCGGCGTACAAGCATTCGGCGTCGCTCCCGCACGGCCTTGTTCGGGGTGGAGGATGCGGGCCGCTGGTCGCTGGTACGCCGGACCACCACCGAGTCCGATGGCGATGCCGTCGAGCATGTCGCGCGCACGCTGCTGCGCCGATACGGCGTGGTGTTCTGGCGGCTCATCGAACGCGAGGCGGCATGGTTGCCGCCATGGCGGGAACTGTTGCGCGTTTTTCGCAGGCTCGAGAGCCGCGGCGAGATCCGTGGCGGACGTTTCGTCGCTGGGTTTTCCGGCGAGCAGTTTGCGCTGCCGGATGCCATTGGCATGCTGCGCAAAATTCGACGACAACCGGATGCCGATACCTGGCTCGCCGTGTCGGGTTCGGACCCGCTGAATCTTGCGGGCATTCTAACGCCCGGGCCGAAGATTGCTTCGCTGGCGGGCAACCGGGTGCTTTATCGGGATGGCGTACCCGCGGCTTCGTTGTCGGTGGGCGAAGTGACCTTTTTCAGCGAACTCGATCCGGCAACCGAATGGCAAGCCCGTCAGGTCTTGTTACGCGCGCCAGTGCGGGCACCGTCACTTGCTCCGGAGACGGGTGCCACAACCGATGAGGAACGAGTGCATACGCCGTAAACGGTTTGTCATTAGAATTTGCTGACGAGTATCCGGAACCGCTATTCCGCCAATTTATCTATTCAGTGTGGTCATAGCTTGTTCATAACGCTTTTGCTGCCTCTTTTGGTCTAGGTGACTTACGGTAGCCGGATCAGAGGCGCGAAGATACATGCCGAGGGCCGCGCAAGCGGGCTGCCGAGGCCATACGTGAGGCCGACCGCGCCATGGAAGGCTATGGCGGGCCCGCGCAGCCCTCCCGACCATCGCCCAATGCCTCAACGGCGGATGCGGCTGGCTCGAAGTCGAATGCCATCGCTGCAAGACTCGGGCGAACTTGCCGCTCGACGCCATCCGGCGTTCAAACTTGAAGCGGCGCTGAAATGCCGGTCATGCAAGAAGGGTCGATGTTCGCCGCCTGTGCATATGATCAAGCTCACGATGCAGCGTGAGATCGCATTTTACGCATATCAGGGCATGATAAAACAGTGAAGTGCCGATAGCGCTCAGGCCCGAGTGGTTGAGCGGTGTGCAGCACCATTACAAAACTAGCCTTTTTAAATTCGCAGACAGCCGGCCCCTTTGTTCTTAATGGTGCTAGGGCGTCCAAAATGAGCCAGGAGCGCACCAAGCAAATAGCGGCCCCATGTGAGTTGGAAGCCGCTTTTGCTGTAATCGAGCGTTAATATGGCCCTCTGAATGAATTCTTTGGGACATACCCCAACATACCAGCCCAGCTTAGGTAAAATGAGCTATAGTATCCCGATTCTGGAGGGATGCCATGGATGATAAAGACAAATCGGTAATAGAAAAGTTCGTGGAAACCATGACGAGCGCCGTGGGTGGCACAGTCAAGGCCGCCGTTATGCCGACCTCCGAAACGGAAGCCGTGGCCGAGAAGACCAACGAGCAGATGTTCCTTGGAGACGCCGCCACTGTGCAGCGGTACTAGTTCGCTAAAGCCGCCCAGGGGCAAACAGGCTATCCCTTTGTTGACGGCTATCAGTGTGTCGGAGATCGCCTTTGGCATATGAGCTTCTGTAAGGAAGCCAGGAGAGTCCCGATGCTGAAGAATTCCATGATCGTCGGTGTCCTAATGCTTGCACTGTCGAGTTCCGCCGATGCCGCTCTCCTGGGTGCCAGCACGCTGATGCCGGAGAGTGCTACGAAGGTTGCGTGGGTGTGCGGTCCGTTCCGATGCGTGTGGAGACCGGGATGGCACGGCGTTGTGCCGGCATTCGCTGTCTGGGGGCCGCCTCGTCTGCTCGGGTGCTTCTACGAGAGGCGCCACCATCATTGGGTTGAGGTCTGCCCTTAATCGTTCATGACCCTATATCGCGTCGAAGCCGTGAAACGAACCGCCCTCGGTCTTAACGAGACCGTCGATTTTTATGAATTCGATGCCCCTGACCTACCCGCTGCCCTTCACGCTGCCGACACATGGCTGCGCGCAAAGGGTTTCGGTCAGACCACAGCCAGCGAGGCACGGATTATGATCGGCGAGCGCATCGTCGCGGAAAAAGAGCTAGGGCGATCAACGTGGAACGACCCTGCTTGAGCAAACAGGATGGCCAGATTTCCGAGTGGCAGGCTCGACCGCTTCCATCTGCTGATCCTCGACGACCGAGAGCACTCGGACGCGAGGCCGTGGAACGAAAGCGAGGGCCAGATCGGCCAACGTCATATGCCACGCCCACCGATATCAGCGCTGACTGACGCGCCGCGACAATCAAACTTCCGCTTACGTGCACCATTCTTTGCCGCGATCATCACCACCGCGCGACACCAAATTCTCATCCAGATTGTCGCGCTCTTCTCATCAAAATTGTCGCGCTGCACCAATGGCCAAATATGTCAGCGGCAACGTCAGGCGGGTGGAGATATGGGTCGGCATATGACCTGTAGTAGGCAGGGCTAATATAACTGATCGTGTTTCGGCCGGTGGGAATCGGTCAATCGGGGCATCCAACTTTGGAAGCCGCGGCCGATTACTGCCTCCTCCGCCCGATGCTCGAAGGTTTGATATGCGACAAGCCATTCGGGGTCGGCCAACCCGGACTACCGGAACGACCCTGCCCTGCAGTGCGTTTATTAGTCGAGTTCAGCGTAGGAGTTCGCTATGGCCCCACGTGCGTATTGGAAGGGCTATCTCCGGTTGTCACTGGTGCAATGCCCAATTGCGCTCTATCCCGCAGCGACAGAGCGCGACAAGATCCGATTCCACCTGATCAATAAGCGGACCGGCCATCGCATTCGTTATTTGAAGGTCGATGCTGAGACCGGCAAACCGGTTGACGATGACGACATCGTCAAAGCCTACGAGATCAGCAAGGGCAAATACATCGAGGTAACAGACGATGAGCTCGAAGCGGTCGCGCTCAAAAGTAAGCACATTATTGAAATCGACGAATTCGTACCGAAGAAGGAGGTCGATGATCTCTATCATCTCCGCCCTTATTATATCGCTCCGGAGGGGGATGCTGGAAAGGATGCTTTTGTTGTAATCCGCGACGTAATTGCCCGCATGGACCGCATAGCGCTCGGCCGGATCGCGCTGACGAGCCGGGAGCATGTGATGGCTCTTGAACCCCACGATAAAGGACTGATGGGCATGCTGCTGCGCTACCCCTACGAACTAATCGATGCGAAGGACATCTTCGCAGACGTCCCGAACATTAAGATTCCGGACGACATGTTCGAGTTGGCTGAACACATCGTCAAAATGAAATCCGGCCATTTTCATCCGGAAAAATTCGAGGATCACTATGAGAGTGCACTCAAGGAGTTCATTCGCAAGAAGCAGAAAGGCGAGCGCATCGAGCCGGAAAGGCGCGCTCAACCCACGAACGTTATCAATCTGATGGATGCTCTGCGGCGGAGCTTGGAGACCGATGGCGACGGCCAGAGGGGCCGGCCCGCCTCGCAACGCGCGGCCTCAAAGCAGCGGCGGCCCGCCAAACGCTCGAACACCAGGCAAAGCAAGGCAGGCTGACGGCCGCGATCAAGACTGGGAGCCTTTCTCGGGCACGTCCCGCACGTACCCTGCCTGTTGAGCTTGCTGAACGTCTTACTCAGGCATTCCGAACTTCCTCAATCCCGCTAGTACCGGGACACGGTGATTTTGACAGGTTGGTCTAGGTGAAAGTAGCTCTGGCAAGTTTCTCGGATCAAACGAGCACTTCTATGCTGCGAGGGGTTCTTGGTTGCCTTCTGATTAACCCGGCCCACTCCAGTGTTAGCACCATCTGGTGAACCGAAGGTGGGCTGACGCGAAAATATTCCTGCATGTCGGTTACGGCCGGAGGCTGGCGGTGCAGGCGCGGATTGCCACTCGATGCCGAGGGCATCGAGCTCTCGGTCTGGCGCATCCACCGCAAGATCGGCATGAGCGAAGCCTGTTCACCAACCAATCGTTGCGCGAGACCGAGGTCGAAATTGATCCCGAGCGCACTGAACGGCCGCGGCGGGGGTAATGCCGAGGCCTATCAGCGATACGCGAGCGAGATCCACCCGCTGCCTGGCCTAGGCGCTCGTTGTTCGAACTGCAGCAATTCCATCCCAGCACGAACTGAACCGAGTACGCCGCGAGCAAGATCCCAACCAGCCGGGAGAAAACAGCGTTGCCTGTCCTGCCCAAGGTTGTGGCGATTAGCGAGGAGACTCTGAAGCAAAGCACGCTGATCAAGCAGACGAGCAGTATGTTTACGATCACAATGATCAACCTGGGCGTCGCGCCTGCAGCGCTGGAAAGGAGCAGTGTGGTTGCGATCGCGCCCGGGCCGGCCATCAGCGGGATAGCGAGCGGGAAAACGGCAATGTCGGCAGCATGTTCGGACCGCGCCTTGTCCGCTTCACGCGCCTCCCGGTGGGGCCGGTCGCCGAAGATCATCCCATAAGAAACCCCGAAAAGCAGTAGTCCCCCCGCGATCTGAAAGGCGGCGATGCCAATGCCAAGCTGGCGCAGCAGCCAATTCCCGCACAAGGCAAGCGTCAGCAGGATTTCTGCTGCGATCAGCGGAGCGCGGATTGCGATCGTCCTCCTGTCTTGCTCGGTCAACCCATGTGTCGCCGCCAGAAAGGCAGGTACGAGGCCGACCGGATCGACGACCAGCAACAGCGTCACGAAGGCTGACATCGCAAAGTCGACCAAGGCTCTCACCTTCCAATAGGACAGAAGCACGCGGCGAAACACGGGGTCAATTTTCACCAGGCGCTCGGCTGTTCATTCGCCAGCAAGACAGTTGATCGATGTCAGTAAAGCACGGATTGACTGTCGACCAGGAAGCTAACGCGTTCCGTGACGTCTCCCTTAAGCCGAATTTTTCTGCCTGGTTCGTATCGTTCGGCGAGCGCTCGTGCGCCGTCCTCAGTGAAGCTGGTCCGGCACGGGCATGGCGATGGTGGACCGAAGTTGTTCTGCGACTTAGTCTCTCGCGCGCTCACCGGCGCTTGCGATCCGGGACTTTTCCTGCAATTCCTTGACCTGGCTGGAAACCAAAGGAGCGTCAGCAATGGCAACCCAGATCGTGATGGATCACAACGGCGATAGCCGATACAATTTCGACCCAAAGGATGCGAGCGCCCTCCTGCAAGCATAGGAACGCTTCAAAGGACTAACGGGCGGCAGTTCGCTGAGTGACCTATTGGCCAGAGACCGTTGCACCGCGGCATCGAGCAGCGGTGCAAGGAGATCACGCGCATCGTTACAGTCAACCCCAGCGGCTTCATTGTGTGGCTTGCCGCAAGACACGCTATTTTGGAGAGTTGACGGACGTCAATGGGCGGCACGTCATAATATGCGATCCACAGAAAGTGGCCAGCTCGAGGATGCGGCACACACGCTGTTCCAGGGCTCTGAAAAAGACATGTAGCTTCGGGCGAGGTCAGCGACGTGATCCAGGTACTGCCACAAGAGATTGGCGCAGGCCAGAGCGATCGTAATCGTAGCCGTGCTCGCAGTCGCGGCAGGTCGCAGCGAACACTCGCAAACCGGTCACACTCGCGGGCCCGCCTGAGAATGCGGCGCATGCGGTGCGTGGAGAACCATGTCTCTCCGGGTGAGATTCGATGAGCCAATCAATTGGGTGAAGCCCCGTTAAGTAATCGGTAAGCGGAGTGTCCAATGGCTCCACGTGCCCATTGGAAGGGCCATCTGCGTTTGTCGCTGGTCTCCTGTCCGATCCAGCTTTTCCCAGCGACCTCTGAGCGGGAACACCATGAGGGCTTCCGGCGTCGAGCAGTATGCTTGTCGATCCTGAGGAGTTTCTGCTTCGTCGATACTCATCGCGGTTTCAGCGCCCACCGCGCTTGCGGTTAGAACGGCAGGGGGCCTGCGGGTTGAGACTCGTCGCGATCGCGCATGGCCGCGAGTTCGAAATATTCAGCCATGCGGAGGCCATCACCTCCGCGGAATTGCAGGGGTCAACTTCCCTTTTTCTGCGCGGGCACCTGTTCGTTGGGCTTGGAAGCTGCCGGCGCCGCCGTTGTGTTGGGCGCTGTCGGCAGAGGCAGCGGATTATCGGACAGCGTACGCAGATAGGCGATGATGTCGGCACGCTGGTTTTCGCTGCTCAGACCCCCGAAAGTCATTTTAGTACCCGGAATATAATTCCTGGGCCCAGCGAGGAATTTATTTAGTTCGTCGAACGTCCATGAGCCGCCCTTCGCCTTCATCGCGGCGGAGTAGTCGTAGCCGGGCTCCGAGGCGCGGGGTCGACCGACCACGCCCCATAAATTGGGACCGATCTTGTTCGGTTCACCCTTCTGCAGGGTGTGGCAGGCCATGCAAACCTTGCTGATGTCCTTGCCGTGATCGACATTCGCGGTCGCCAACAGGTTTTCGATAGGTTGTTCCGGCGCTTTTTTCGGAGCCTGAGCACCCGATTCCGGCTCCTTTACCGCAATTGCGAAGCCGGGCTTGGCGGGAAGCGTTGGGGCAAAGATCGCGCCAGCGGAGAGATGGAGCACCTGAAGGCATAGGCATACGCCCAGAACGGCACCAAGAATTTTGTTGAGTTCGAACGATTCCATGGCGCGAACATCTGTCTATCGGCTCGGCCCTGGAAATCCTGTAGCCAAGCATCGTCCCATGCTCGAAAAATCACAACTCATCATGTGGGAAGTGACGTCAGTGCGGCAATATTGGTCGGCGCCCGCCGCGATGGGTCATGGCAAACGAAACGAATAACGCCACGGTCACTGGGTTGATTACCCTCGCCAAAGGTTGCTTCATATTCCATGGGCCAGTTCGGGTCGTCGACTATGAGTATCGCGCATCGAAAACATCGACACGCGTTACAGTATACAGCGGGGCTCCGCGCCTGCACTGATATCCGTCAATGAGAGCCCGTTAAGGCCTACGGCTCTCTCCCGGCAGCGTCTGAACCGTGATGCGTTTCTTTCGGCGGCTGCAATTCGCCTTTGAAAAGATTCCATACGTCTCGCCAATGCATGTGTCGCTGCAACTTACTATTAGTGTTTCGCCTACGCCGACCAGGCAGTTCCGTGATCAAGCACATGACAAGCGGCTGCGTCCTGAATGTGACATTCAATTACTGTGCTCTGCTGTGTTGATCAGCGGACTCTTGTTATTGCGGCGAGTGCTCTTGTCGTTTGGCGATCACAAACAGCGGTAAGGAAATGAGTTGGGCGAGCACCGCGAATGCGACCAGCGCCACACGCGACGGCTCGTAGAGCAACCCTGTCGCTACGCTGCCGATCAACCAACCGGCTCCGTACCCCGAGTAGAAGAGACCGAAGGCCAGATTGCGTTTTCCCTCTGGCAGTACGCCGGCTACCACCGCCTTGAACAGGGTATCCTGGGTTGCATATCCGATACCCCAGAACACCATGCCTGCGAGGAGCGCCGGCAAATCGCCGTAGAAAGCAAAGGGCGAAAAGAGCGAGGACAGAAAGACAGCGACCAGTAGGGTTCGCAATGGAGCTCTGTCGTAGAGCTTCCCAAGAATGAGACTGGCGATCACGCCGCATCCCGTCGAAAACGCGAGGAAGACCGGTATCCACTGTTCGGTGACAACCTTGGCGGTGGCCAGATGATAGGCGACCAACTCGTAGCTGATCAGGCCGGCCGCGAAGCACGCCGCTGCCACCATGTAGAGCCAGTAAGACCGGCTAAATCCTCCCGCCGTCGCCGTTCTTTCCTCTTCAAGAAGAGACGGGACCGGAAAGTTCATGCGCGCGACGGTCAGTGCGCCAATCGCGAGCACGCTCGAAATTGAAAGCAGCGCGTATCCGGTCCGGTAGTCCCCGTGCAACAAAAGGACCAGCGCCATGATCAGCGGGCCGAGCGTAGCCCCGGTCTCATCGAGCGCCGTGCTCACTGCGTATACCCATCCTTTTCCGTGCTTTCCAGTCGTATAGGAGAGCATGGCTTCGACTGTGGGTTTGCGGATGGCGCGGCCGATGCGCTCGGCAAGAATTAGGAGAGCCGCAACTTGCCAGTTTCCAGCGAAGGCCATCGCGGGAACGGCGAGCAGGTTGATAGCGTATCCGATGAAAGTGATCAGCCAATATCTCCCCGTCCTGTCTGCGATATAGCCGGAGACGGAGCGCAGGCTGTAGCCCAGAAATTCGCCGAGACCCGCGGTGATGCTGACGACAGCAGCGCTTGCTCCGAGCGTCGCCATGAATTGACCATTGATGGCCCCGCCGCCTTCATACGTCATGTCGCCGAACAGGTTCACCACCCCCATCGTCAGCACGAAGTTGAAGGCGGGGGACGAGCCGAGGCGCGATCTGGCCATGACGCCCTATCCCTCCATTAGCCCATCGGCCGGAGCAGACCCGAGTTCTCGGCGTGCTATTGCGCCTGTGTCCGGCCGACGGTTGTCGGATCTTGGCTGATCACGCCACAGGCAATCCGGTTGCCGGCGTTTCCGGTCGGATCGGTCCTGTAGTCGTCCTTGCCACTGTGGATTACCACTGCGGTGCCGTCGGGATGGAAGACCGAATTGGGCTTGACGCTATCGATGGTGATCGCCGTAGCAACCAGTTCGACTTCGAGCGAGGCGCTCGGCGGAATGTGCAAGTTCGGCATGTCGCCGGCATGACCGGCCCCCACCATGATACCGTGGTGCGTGTTGTGCGGACCGGCCGAGTCGAACGAGGGTGGCTCGCACTTGCCCACGGCATGAATGTGGATGGCATGCTCACCCGGAGGCATTCCCTTGATCGAAAGCTTGAGCAAAACCCCGGCCGGGGTCCTGCAATAGAGAGACGGTACCGACATCCTGGCGGCTAGTGTCCCTGAGTAGCGCATTCGCAGGCTGGGCGGCGGCGGGAAGGACCAGGCAGTCGCCAGCAATGCTGTCACGCTAACGGTGTGCGTGCATTTCAGTATGCCCATGCCTGACCTCCTAGATGCAGTCTCCTGATTCTAATTGCTTCCTGCACACGCAGCCTCATCTCGCTTGCCGCGCGGGAGCTACTCTGAAAGCGATGAATACGGCCGAGAGAACGCAGGCAATGTCAAATTGGCGCTGACCATTTCCCAAGGCATGGCATCACGAGGTAGCGACCATACAAGTCGAATTGAACAATCGCCTTGACGGCCGTCAATTGGGACACCCCAAGCGGTAAGCGGTGCCTGCAATTCCTCTCGTGTGCGTCAGGGCGTGTTCCTCGATTCAATAGGAACGCAAACAACAGCGCGAGGTTCGATGACCGCTTTGCAATTTGGCATCGCGCTCCTTGTAAACTCGGCGAACGATAGCAACTTCCGCAGCTTTCTCGTCGATCAGGCCAACCACGTCCGTCATTTTCATGACGGTTTCCCTTGGAATGAGGCTCCGCGCTACATGATCCGCGACCGGGATCGCATTTATGGTCCCGTCGTCACACGCCGCCGATTGCGCACCATGGGCATTCGGGACAATGGTAATCGGCGGGACGCTGATGTGCTCGTGTGTGCCAAGCTCCGCCGGTATTACAAATTCAAAGGACCGGCTGACGAGAGCCACGTCGATGGCATTTGCTTCTTTCTCCCTGATGGTACTCGGATCGAGAATTTTCCCGAGCGCCACAGCGATAACTGCACCACCAAACATCAGGTTACAAAGAGCTGGTTCAAGCCGACCGTCCGAACGTTCAAAAATCTACGGAATTCGATGATCGAGGCGAAGATCATTGAGGACGGTCTCGCCCCTTCGTAATTTATCGAAGGCCTGATGTACAATGTTCCCGCAGAATATTTCGGCGGCTCAAACCGAGCTATCGCCCAAAGTTGGTGACGTCGGGAATCGGGAAGGCGGCATATCGTGGGGGTGCTTGACGCGTCCACTTCTCCACCGAAGGAGCGATATGCCGTGTCCAAAGATAACATCATCAAGCTGATTCAGCCAGGAAACGTCGACGACCAACTCACCGGAATCTTGCGTAATGGGGCGCGTGCCTTGTTGGCCCAGGCGGTTGAGGCCGAGGTCGCGGACTTTCTCGACAAGCATGCCGATTTGAAGACCGGGGACGGCCACCAGCGCGTCGTCCGCCACGGTCACTTGCCGGAGCGGGAGGTGATGACCGGTATCGGTGCGGGCGACCGGCCGTGACGGTCGAAATACGCCAGCTTATCCGCCAGATGAGCGGCGCCAATCCGTTGTGGGGAGCACCGAGGATCCATGGCGAGCTTCTCAAGCTTGGCATCGATGTCGGCCAGACCAGCGTGGCCAAATATCTGGTGCGGAGGAGGGTTCCTCCCTCGCAGGGATGGAGGACGTTCCTTCGTAACCACGCTGATGGGATCGCCGCGATGGACCTGTTCGTGGTGCCGACAATCTCGTTCCGGCCGCTCTACGGCTTGCTGATTATGGGTCACGGCCGGCGGCAACTGCTGTGGTTCGGAGTTACTGCACATCCAACGGCCGAATGGATCGCCAATCAGCTCACTGAGGCTTGCGGCTGGGAGCAAATCCCTCGCTACCTAATCCGGGATCGCGACGGTGCATACGGAGAGATATTTATCCGCCGCGTTCGATCGATCGGCATTCGAGACCGCCCGACGTCTCCGCGTTCACCCTGGCAAAACGCTTACGCAGAACGGTTGATCGGCTCGATCCGCGGGGAATGCCTCGATCATATCGTGGTGTTCGGCGAACGCCATCTGCGCCATGTGCTGCTGTCCTACATCGACTATTATAATGGCACGCGCACTCACTTATCGTTGAACAAGGACGCGCCGATATCACGTGCCGCCGAGGCAGCGGGACGCGTTCTATCCCATCCGATCCTGGGTGGACTGCATCACCAATATGCTCGGGCTTGATTTGCGGTAGGCACAGGCGAGAGCTAACGTCGTTCTTGGAAAATACTTTGCCTAATAACCAAGGGAGTTTGACAACGTTACAGAGTTCCTAACGACATTTGCCCCCTTGGATGAGACAGTCAACGGCCAAAGGACCATCGGCCGTGTCGCAATGCTTCTCGCCTTTCCGTACGAGAGGACTCACGCAGGCAGTTTCACCATTAGGGTGCGGACGTTGGTGCAGGAAGGTCGGCTCAGATCGGACGTCTACAAGAACGCGAGTGATCAAGCGCTGCTAAGGGCAGCGACTGAATTCATTGACAAGGTCATGTCAGAAATAGCTTCGGGAAGGTGAGGAATCGCGAGATAGGTGCATCAGGCGGCGATCGCACGGTCAATCAATGCTAGTTCAACAAATTGTCAGCGGTCGGCAAGCCGGCAGGCGAGAGCATCTCCGGGCTATCAGGGCAACCTCATCTTCACGCATAACCCGGCGTGGTGTACAGCGCAGAACTGGATGTCACCGCTTGTGGGTTCGATGAACCAGAATACCGGAAGATAGGCGCTGACACTGGTAGTGCCTGTTACCGGGCGAACATCGTAGGCCTCGCTCAGCGAAGGTCTGCCGATATCGCTCGGAAGCTGGACGCAGTCCCCATTATTGGCCGTGAGATCCTGAAAATTATATCGCGCCGTGCAAATCCAGAACTGGTTGGCCTTCTTATCAATGACATAGGCCGATGCCACCCTGTTGTTGACTGACGGTTGCCGAACTTCCGGCTCGGGAAACAGATCATATCGGCCTGCCTGAGCGATGGCCGACGAACCCGCAAGTATAGCGAGAGCGATGCATATGGTTCCGAGTTCGCGTGGATGTTCCTTTTGCCGGCGTTTGCATGGGCCTTTTGTAAGCGCTGCCATATCACCGTCAATTGTCGCGTCGCTGCAGCGATCGGCGCCGCGCTGATCGGGCGGCTCTGCGCGAGCGATCGCTTGTCAGGAGGCGCTTTCCGAAAAGTTGATGGCGGTCAAGGCGGCTTCCCGGGCGACCCATCATCCTGGCGCAGCCAGCCTCCCGGGGAGTACAAATGGCCAGCGCGCTGCACATCGTCTGCCCGCATTGCGACGCAATCAACCGTGTGCCGCGCGAACGATTGCGCGACGGCGCCAAGTGCGGCTCCTGCCATCGGCCGCTTTATGAAGGGCGGCCGGCTGCGCTGGACAGCGTCGCCCGGTTCGACAAACATGCAAAGCACAGTGACATTCCGCTGCTGGTTGATTTCTGGGCGGCCTGGTGCGGTCCGTGCCGGGCAATGGCGCCGATCTTCGAACAGGCGGCAACCCAACTCGAGCCCGACGTGCGGCTGATCAAGATGGACAGCGATGCGGTACCGGAACTGCTGCAGCGCTTCTCCATCCAGGGCATACCGACGCTGATTCTGGTACATCACGGCCGGGAGATTGCACGCAAGTCGGGGGTGATGCCGCTGGCCCAGCTGCTGGCGTGGACCCGCGAGCATGCCGACGGCGTCAAGGTGTGACAAGGCATCGCCCGCTTCCGCCTGATCATCGCCGGAAGAGTCTGGCCGCTCACACCGGTCATGGCGCGTGCCCCTAACGATCGGAGCAGCAAATGTCACAAACGGTTTCGGAACTTCTGGTCGGCGTGCTCGAACAGATCGGCGTCAGGCATCTCTTTGGATTGATTGGTGATTCGCTCAATCCGCTGGCGGATGCGGTCCGGCACAGCAAGATCGAATGGGTCGGCGTACGGCATGAAGAAGGTGCGGCGCTGGCCGCCGCCGGGCAGGCCAAGCTCACCGGCCGGCTCGGCGTGTGTGCCGGCACCACCGGCCCCGGCAGCAACCATCTGGTCGCCGGCCTCTATGAAGCGAGCCGCGACCACGCGCCAGTACTGGCGCTGTCCGGCGACATGCCGCTAAATCTGCAGGGCACTGATTTCATCCAAGCCACCGATCCTGATCTGCTGTTCCGCGACGTCTCGCTCTACACCGAAACTATTTCTTCCGCGGCGCAGGCGCCGGCCGTCATCCACCAGGCCATCGCCGCCGCCTATGCCGGCCCCGGCGTCGCGCATCTGACCCTTCCGCAGAACGTGATCTCCGCGAAGGCGGAGGGAAAAGCCTCGAGCCTGGGCACCTTGAAGCCGCGCAGCGAAATCACTGCCAGCGAGACCGACGTCGCCGAGGTGGCCCGCAGGATTGATGCGTCCGACAATGTGGTGATCATGTGCGGCTCCGGGTGTCGCGGCGCCGCCGATCTGCTGGACAGGCTGTCGGATCGTCTCAAGGCGCCGCTGGTGCATTCGGTGCGCGGCAAGGAGCTGATGGCGTACGACGATCCGCGCTGGATGGGCGGCCTCGGCATGATCGGCACCAAGCCGGTCTACCACGCTGTACAGGATTGCGACCTGCTGCTGATGGTCGGCACCGACTATCCCTATTCCAATTTCCTGCCGACCAAAGGCAATGTGATCCAGATCGACGAGCGCGCGCAGGTGCTTGGCCGGCGCACGCCGACGATGCTCGGCGTTGTCGGTTCGGCACGGCCGACCTTGAAGCTGCTGCTCGACAGGGTGGAGGAGAAAACCGATATCCTTTTCTGGGACAAGGTTACCCATGAGCGTCACCGATGGGACGAGATGCTGAACAAGCAAGCTGACCTCAGGCGCAGCGGGGATCGCATCCATCCGCAGGCGGTGGCGCGCGCGGTCAGCGATCTGGCGCGTCCCGATGCGATCTTTGTTTTCGACACCGGACTGAACACGCTATGGTCGGGGAACTGGGTCCGGCAGACCGGATCGCAGCGCATCATCGGTTCGTTCAACAATGCCGCGGTGGGCACGGCGCTCGGTCAGGCCAACGGCGTGCAGGCGCTGGACCGTTCGCGCCAGGTGATCGCGCTGACCGGCGACGGCGGCTTCAACATGCTGATGGGAGAATTCCTGACCTCCGTTCATCACAACTTGCCGGTCAAGGTCATCATCTACAATAATTCCGCGCTCGGGCTGATCACGCTGGAGGCCGAAAGCGTCGGCCTCGTGCCATTCCGCGAAGCCATCGAATTTCCAAACCCCGATTTTGCCGCGCTGGCACGCGCCTGTGGCGGTCACGGATTCATGGCGCGAAAGCCGAACGAGTTGATGGCCGCAATCGCCGAGGCCCTCGCCGTCGACGGCCCGGCGATCGTCGACGCCGTCGTGGCCGCCGACGAGATGCCGAACATGCCCCATGTCGAACTCGAGCAGGTCGGACATTATGCCGTGGCCAAGATCAAGGAAGCCGTGCTCGCCGTCACCGGCGGGTAACGGGCTTAATGTCCGCAGGTCAATGCGGACTTACACTCCAACTGCGCCAAACGCGGGCATGCTGTGCCCGCGCCTGATCCGGTATCCGCCATGTTCTGCGCTGGCTAGGCTGGAACCCTGAGGTGGGCAGCAGCGTCGGCCTTCTCAGCCTCGCCACTGACGTCCTGTTCGCGCCGGACAACGGGCAGTTGCAGCACCCGTGCATATTGCCCTTCCGACAGCAGATTCACGAGAACCGTGTTTCCGTCCGGAAACGACAGGGCATCGTGATGCTGATCCGGCGCGTCCGGTTCAACCGAGCAGAACCGGGCAACGCGAAAACCCGCGCTCTTGGTTGATAAAAAATTGCGATTGTATCTGACGTCACGTTCGAATGCGAGTTCGGTTCTGGGGAGCAGACATACCGCGACCCCCGTGTGCGTACCGAAAATTCGATTCGGCATAGACGCAGCAAGCGGACGGCGTAAGCTCGCATCCATGATCGTGTTTGGCGAAGCGCACCTGCGCCAGATCCTACGCCGATATGCCGCCTATTATAATGTGTCGAGGACCGATCGATCTCTGAACAAGGACGCCCCTCTCCATCGCGCGGCTCTCTAGCCGTCGGGCAATATCGGCGACAGCCGCCAAGCGGACTTCGTCGGAGATGCCGCCATCCAGCCAAACCATCACGTCCCTGATCATCGTTGCCTCTTGGCTCGGCCACAAACGCCGCGATGCGACCGCTTCCATTTGCGGTGCCGTATTACATCAGCAGATCAAAAATGCGGAAGCAGCGCTGCCAGTGTTCGGTGTGCGGATGCTTCAAGTCGCCATCGATGATCCTGAAGGCACGCGCGAGCGCCACGCTGAGCCCGCCTGCCACCACCGGCAGGTGATCCTCGATATCTTCGTCATAAACCAGGCCCAGCGGCGGACGCGGGGTGAGCTGATCGAGAATCGGCCGCAATTCGATCTGCTCGTCGATGCTCTCGAATTCCTGGATGCATTCCTCCAGGCCCTTGGTGATCGGCAGATCGACTGGCTCTATGATAGCCCGGCCGTTTGCTTTCGCGGTGGCTTCAGCGCGAACCAGGAGGTCGTAAACCTTCTGATTGATGAAATCGCTGTAGCGCTTGAGGTCCTGCTTGTCGACATCGAGCCCGGCCGCGATCCGGAAGAATCGCTCGAATTTCGCCACGCTCATGACATGGCTGGTGCTCTTCTTGCTCGATTCTGCCGCGGCGATCATGGCTTCTGATTCCTCGGCGCGATGGTGCCGCGAATGGGCCGAACTCCCATTGACGGCTGTCAGATTCTCCTGGTTTTCTTGCTGGTGCAAAACAATTGATCCCCGTCAGGGCACCGTCGCCGATCCTGTGCCAACCGTTACTCGCCGGCGGGAGTTCAGGCGATGGCAACAGCCGCTATTCATGTTGTTCCGGACGATAGCTTCGACGACTGGATCGTGCGCGGCGACATTGGTGACGAGTTCGGCCACTACCCCACCAGAGAAGCCGCCGAGCGGGTCGCCGAGGCAATCGCGCAACAGTGCGAGACCGAACTCGTCGTTCACCTTCCTGACGGGAGAACAACCTGCAGGAGCTTCGCGAAGGGGTGGCTCGCCAGATTGTTCCGGCGATGATCGAACGCAATCGGCTAGTTCCCTACTACACCTTGACGCCGCCAACGTGTGAATAAGCGTCCAAGAGTGGCTCTGACTCACTTTTGGTGCAGTTTTCTGTGTGCTGGGGGAGTGGCATTGTCGGTGATTTAACGTATTGGGGGAATCATCGAAGATGTGCCGTAATACGCATAGTGCGAAGCTGACACCGGGTGGGCTTGCTGTTGATTGGGTCGAGATCGGAGCCGCCAAGATCATCGTAACGGCGAGACCGAGCACAAAGGTGGGGACCTGCCCCGAATGCGGTGCCGTCTCGGGCCGGATCCATAGCCGCTACAAGCCGACGCCTGACGGATTTGCCCGCCCACGGTCGAATTGTCGAGATCAATGTTGAGACGCGCCGGTTTCGATGTGTCGGGGCAGCATGCCGGCGACGCATATTTGTCCAGCGGCTCGGTGAGGCTGTCGCATTGCCGTCGGCTCGCCGAACTGCACGGATGGACAGCATAGTTCATCGCCTTGGGCTCGCCTTAGGTGGGCGTCCCGGACATAACTTGGCAAGTCGCCTGGCAATCCCGGTCAGTAAAGATACCCTGCTTAGAATGGTTCGCCGGCGCGCGGCGCGCCCTCGCGAGCCATTGCGCGCAGTCGGAATTGATGACTGGGCATGGCGCAAGGGGTGCCAATGCGGCACCGTCATCTGCGATCTTGAGCGCCGCCGCATCGTTGCGCTCCTGCCGGATCGTGCGAGTGGCACCAGTGCCGCCTGGCTGCGCGGTCACCCCGGCATCGAGTTCATTGCTCAAGATCGTGGCGCGAGCTACGGCGACGCCGCATCCAGGGGAGCGCCCCAGGCTACACAGATCGCTGATCGTTGGCATCTCTTCGAAAACGCCAGCGCGAGCTTTCTTGACGTCGTGCGGCAGAATATGCACGCAATCCGCAAATCGTCGGCGACTGACAGCATCGACCCCGCATTGCTCAGTTGTGCCGAGCGCAAGCGGTGGAAGAATTTCCAACACCGCAAGAAGACGGTCGACGCGGTGTTGCAACTGGTCGAACGGGGAATCCCACTCAAACAGATTACCCGACGGCTTAGCCTTGCGCGCCAGACGGTCCGACGCATCGCCCGGGGAGGCGGAATGGAGGTTTTCCGCAGCCGCGTGAGTATCCTTGAGCCGCATGCCGAGACACCCGACGCGCTCTGGACGGGAGGCTGCCGGAATGGAGCCGAACTGTGGCGGCGGCTGCGCGTACAAGGATTCCAGGGATCCCTTCGTGTCGTCTCCGAATGGGCCACCCGCCGCCGCCTCGACGAGTTGTCGAATCCGGTTGGTCGAGTATGGAAGACTCCGTCGGCACGTAAGATTGCCCGGCTTATGACGATCGAACGCGATCAAGTACCGAAGGATCACGCGTCGACTATGGCTAAGATCGAGCGCGATGTCCCACCGTTGCTCGTGGCCCGCGACTTGGTCGATCGTTTCCACGAAATCATGCGCCAGCAAAAGGCCGCCGACCTCGGCCAATGGATAGCCGCAGCAATCAACAGTCCACTCAGTTCGCTCGCCAAGGGTATCATCGCGGATTGTGACGCCGTTAGAGCCGCGATGCTCCATTCATGGTCGAACGGTCAGACCGAAGGCCAAATTACGAAGCTCAAACTGGTGAAGCGTCAGATGTATGGGCGTGCAAAACTTGATCTGCTTGAGGCGCGTCTCATCGGCGCAGCGTGAGCAACTGCACCAAAAGTAAGTCAGGGCCCAAATTTGACCCCGTCAATATTGCAAGCCGAATGACAAATTCCGGCTTCGATAGCGCGTCGGCGAAATGCGGACTGTCCTGACGCGACAGTCTAAGGGCTTGTTCTTCTGTGTTCACCGAGACGCGCATCAGCATAGAACCCGAAGCGAACTCATGTGAACTCATGTGACGTATCGCGTAAGGTGGGTTACGGAATGAAAAAATGAGTCACGAGTAGGAGGCTATCCAGTCTCCAACAGGCAAACAAAATCCGGAAAAGCAGTTAGCTTGCGGTTCCGAATCTCGGGGGCGGGGGGCCGAAGGCCCTTTGTCCCACGCGGCGGACGATTTTCCCGGAAGAAACCCTGATCGCAACGTCTTCGGAATATCTAGTATCCGGAATCATAGCTGAGTGATACGGCGGTCTTTGAAGCGGCGTTGACGGACCTTTTTCTTGGTCCAAATGAAGGGCTCAGCTGTGACGTTATATGCTCTGATGTAGGCATCGATATGCAGCTCAAGCTGTTTCAGGGTCGTGAAGGAAGCGCCGCTGAGTGACTGTCCCTGCAAGATCGAGAACCATACCTCGACTTGGTTGAGCCATGACGCGCTTGTCGGCGTGAAATGAAATTTCACATTGGGATGTGCCTCGAGCCAATCCTCGTTCTTCTTGTGGGTGTTGAGGTTGTCGAGGATGACGTGAAGCTGGCGGTTCGGAAAGGCCGCGGTGACGCCGTTCATGAAGTCGAGAAACTCGACACGGCGACGGCGTTTCGAATGCGTCGCGATGATCTTTCCGGTGGCGACTTCCAGCGCCGCAAACAGCGTGGTCGTGCCGTGCCGCTTGTAGTCGTGGCTCTGGCCGGTCAGGGCCCGGCCGTTGGGTAACTTCAGATAGCCCTGCGCTCGCTCCAAAGCCTGGATCGACGGCTTTTCGTCCACGCATAGTACAATGGCCTTCTCGGGCGGGGCGACATAGAGGCCAACCACATCGGCGGCTTTGGCCGTAAAATGCGGGTCGTTGCTCTCGCACCAGGACTTGCGAGCCGCGAGATCAATCTTGTGGCTGCGCAGGAACCGCCAGACATATTGGACGTCAACATCGCCAAGTTCCCCGGCCAGTAGGGGCCCGGTCCAGCGCGCGAACCCGGTAGGCGGCGGTTTATCGAGCAACTTCAGAATCCGTTTGTCGGTCGACTTCGTATAGATCGGCTGCTTGCCCGGCCGCGGTTTGCTTCGCAGTCCTTCAAGACCAAGGTCGGCAAAGCGATGCCGCCAAAGGCTGACAATCCGCGGCTGGACCCCAACTTCCTTGGCGATCGATCGGGTGCTACGTCCGGCCGCCGCCAAGAGAACAATCCGTGCCCGCTTCAAATCGCGCTGCAATGTCACCGGGGAGCGGCAACACGCTTCAAGCACCTTGCGATCTTTCCTCGAAAGGTGGACTTCTCTTGCTTCGGGTATCATCCCGATGTTGAATCATGACTCACGTTCCAAGGAAAGTCGGTACTAGCCGACGCGCCTCTCACGCAGATTTCGCCGCTCGACCGGGAGATATTCAACGCCACCGCCGTTCTGCATGCGAACGGGCTGTGGGTAGAGCGTCAGCAGCTGAAGGACATCATCCGGCATATCGGTGCTGATTGACAGGCCGAGCGACTTCCCGGTCGAGGCCCATATCGGATAATCGTGCGTCCACGTACCGGTGGCCAGTTTTTCGGCGAGCGCACTGGCCTGTTCAGCGGACAGACGACGGGTCAGGAGTTCGCTGGCGGCCTGCTTGACCTGCGTGATGGCCTTGCGGCCAACATCGGCCAATACCAGTGTGTGATCGTCGATTTTCGCCACCGGCTTTTCCTCGATGACCTTGATGAGCGAGGCCGCCGGCGATTTTCCGAGTTGCGGATCGATGGGACCCAGCACGGAATGCTCGCACATGACGATTTCATCGGCCGCGAGCGCGATCAACGTGCCCCCTGACATGGCGTAGTGCGGTACGAATACCGTGACCTTACCCTTGTGCTCACGGACTGCTTTTGCGATTTGCAGTGCCGCAAGGACAAGTCCACCCGGCGTGTGGAGCACGACGTCGAGCGGCACGTCGTCGTCCGTCATTTGGATGGCGCGCAGAACCTCTTCGGAATCATTGATGTCAATGTACCGTGAGACGGGAAATCCGAGGAGCCGCATCGTCTCCTGTCGATGCACCAGCAGGATTACTCGCGATTTTCGCGTGCGCTCGAGTTGCGAGATCTTCCGCAGCCGCATGGCCTCGAGCATCTTCTGCTGCAACAATGGCTGGATCGCCGAGAAGATGAAGAATAACCAGAACAGATCACCGATCGACATGGAATCCTCCTATGGCATGACACTCATATCCGTCCCTTGACGTCAAAGCCGAGCTGGCCTTCGTCCGGGTAGTACACGCGGTAAAGCTCCTCGGACCGGACCAGGAGAGCGCCGAGCGTGAAGCCTGCGATAAACCCTCCGACATGGGCCCACCACGCGACGTCTCCACTGGCAGCGGGTAGCAGGAGAGCCATCACCGACTGCAAAACCTGGATCAGGAACCAGAGGCCGATAAAGACGAACGCATAGACTTCGAAAAACAACGGGATGAACAGGATCGGAATGACCACGACGACCCGCGCCAGCGGAAACAGGCGCATGTAGCATCCGAGAATGCCGGCGATTGCGCCGGAGGCGCCCAGTGCGGGTACGATCGACGTCGGGTTGAACATGACATGAGCAGCCGAAGCCGCGAGGCCGCAAACAAGATAGAACGTCAGATAGCGGAAGTGACCCAGCCGATCCTCGATCGCCGGACCGAACAGCCACAGCGTCCACATGTTCAAGATGAGATGGAGCCATCCGCCGTGCAGAAACATCATCGTGAAGAACGGAACGAAATCCACCGCGGCCAGATCGGTGTTCCCGGAGGCGAAGGCTTCCGAGTAGCGCGCGGGAATCAGCGCGAACTGGCTCAAGAACAGCTCAAGCTCGTCGGGGTTCAGGCTGTCCTGGAACAGGAACACCAGGCAATTGATGGCGATCAGCGTCCAGGTGACCACCAGCGGATAGCGCGACGGAACCGCGTTCCGGATCGGGATCATCTGCGCCCCTCCGGCTCGATGTCGTGGAATCCCGGACAATATCTGGCGCTTGCGGCTTCGCTCTGGCAGGTCATCCTGACATTTGCGGCTGCGACCCCCAAACTGGCCATGACGTCCGTCAATTTCTGAAATTTTGCGGGACAGCATTCCTGGCGAGGGGTCCGCCAGGGGCGCTCCTCAGCCACCGTTCGCTTCTGAGAATTGATCGTTTTGTCTTGTCCTCGCTGTTCCTATTCAAGCAGGAGCGTGACGGACACGCCGCACCTTTCTTGAATGACCATTCTCGATCTGTTTCAGGGTGCGGCCCGTCAGCACAGAACGGTCAAGACGGGAGCTCTCAATGTCCCATGACGGATCCGCATATTCGTCGCGCTGTTTGACGAGTAGCCAGCGTTCCTTTTGGCTGACCATTCCTGTCCGTACCAATGTGAAGCCGCCGCGCAGCTTGCTGCCGTGGAGCACGACATCGATCTTGCCGCGAGCAAGCTGCTCGCTCGGCGAGTTGCCATCCAGCGGCTCGTATGGGCCGGTGTCCCATACCATCACCGTACCGGCACCGTATTGGCCTTGCGGGATCACGCCCTCGAATTCAGCGTATTCGAGCGGATGATCTTCGGTCCGTATCGCCAGTCGTTTGTCGGCGGGGTTCATGGAAGGACCTTTTGGCACGGCCCAGGATACCAGAGCGCCATCGATCGCCAGACGGAAATCATAGTGCAGGTGACTGGCAGCATGTTTTTGAACGACAAAAATATGCCTGGAGCTGCTTCGGCGCGATCGGCCCGCCGGCTCTGGCGTCTCGGTGAACCTTCTCTTGTTGCGATAATGTTGGAGTGGCATCGCAATCACGCTTCAGCCTTCACGCCGCGACCTAGTGCGCGGCGCCGGGGTGTTCCAATTGCGGCATCGTCGGCCCTTCTCCGGCGCCGGTACGCACGATGGCGTCGGAAATCTCCTGCAAGTCGGCTGCGGTCAGTTGCAGGGACGCTGCACCGATCCAGCCGTCGACCTGTTGGGGCGAGCGGCCGCCAACAATGGCTCCGGTAACGCCGGGCCAGGCCAGAACCCAAGCCACCGCTACGGCGGATACCGTGGCGCCATGACGTTGTCCAATCGGGCGCAAGGCGTCGCGCAGGGCCAGATTGCGGCTCAGGTTCGGCTCATTGAAATCAGGCGAGCGGCGCCGCCAATCGTCTTCGGCGAATCTCGCGACGTGCTCGCGACTGAAGGTGTCGGTCAACAGACCGGATTGCATGGGACTGTAGCAGATCACCCCGGTATTATGCTTGGCACACCAGGGGATCTCGCGTGCGGCGGTCTGGCGGTGGATCAGCGAGAATGGCGGCTGCAGCGAATCGACGTGTCGAATGGTTTCGCATCGTTCGAGCAATGGCACGTCGAAATTGCTGACGCCCCCGAGGCGCACTTTGCCCACCTCGATCAGCCGCGCCATTTCGTTCCATGAATCCTCGACCGGCGTACCCGTTTCATCTGGCCAATGAAATTGGTAGAGATCGATGTGGTCGACACCCAACCGTCGCAGCGATGCGTCGCATTCCCGCCGGATTGAATTCTGCTTGAGCACGCGTTGCGGCGGGGCCATCGGATTGTTCGGATCCCAGATCAATCCGCACTTGGTGAATACCAGTGGGCGCTCCGCCGGCGGCCGTTCGCGCAGCAGCCGGCCGACTACTTCTTCGGAATGACCGAGGCCATACACCGCTGCCGTGTCTATCCAGTTCACCCCGAGTTCCAATGCGTGGCGCATGGTCGCCAGCGAAACGGCGTCATCCTGGGGTCCCCAACTGAATGCCCAGCCGCCTCCGCCGATTGCCCAGGCACCAAATCCGGTTTTCGTGATCAGGACGCGGCTCGAGCCGAGGAGGCGCTGCGGAAGGTTCATGACTCGATCCTCCGGTGGAAAGACGGCACCTGCGATCGTGGCAAGGCGCTCGCTACGTGAGCCCCGATGCCTTGATACATGAATGCGACATCAGCGCCTTGGCGGTCGTCAAGTTGGGGCTATGAGAAGGGACGATGAGGTCAAATGGACGCGGGCCGCCCGGAATGATGATTTTTTCGCGGACTTGCGCAGCGCGATGACCTTGCTGCTGGTAACCGCGCCCGCATTTCCCCAACTGGTCTGGATGAAACTCACGACTGTAGGGCTGCGAGGCGTCGGCGGACGGCTCCAGGGACGGATGAAAGCCGACGTCCTTGGCTGCTTTCATGAACAGCGCCGCGGAACAAGGATTCTTCCGCGGAATGCCGATCGGTCGCATCGCGTACTCCAGCGCAAATCAGGGCAACGTTAGCCCGACGCACGCTCCCGCGTGGCGTACGGCGCAGAACTGAACCGCGCCGGTGGCTGGTTCGATGAACCAGATCACGGGAAGGAATGCGCTGATCGCGGTGGACCCGGTCACCGCTTGGGCGTTGTAGTTCTCGGTAAGCGAAGGTCTTCCGATATCGAGCGGAAGCTTGACGCAGTCGCCGTTATTGGCCGTCAGGTCGCGAAAATCGTATCGCGCCGTGCAGATCCAGAACTGGTTTTCCTTCTTGTCGACGACATAGGCCGACGCTGTGCGGTTCGTCGCGCTCTGCCGCACATCCGGCTCCGGAAACAATTCGTACCGGACCGGTTGGGCAACGGCCGGTGATCCCGCAAGCAGCAGGATGGCGAAGGCGAAAGTGTTCCGAGCACCGGGCAGCATCGAGAATGTCTCGGGCATGACACAATCCCTGTCGGGATTCGCTACGGCAACCTTTGTACTTCTGTACCGCGGCGCGCGCCCATGACCGCCGTCAATATTTTCGCGACACAAGACGGCCACGATCGATCGTCACGCAGGGCTGTCCTAAAAATTGATGTCGATCAAGGCGACTTCTCAAGCGACGCACCACCCTGCGCCGTCGAGTCCGTTCTGGAGTCCCCATGGCTGACGCGCTGCATATTGTCTGTCCGTATTGCGACTCGATCAACCGCGTGCCGCGGGTGCGGTTGCGTGAAGGCGGCAAGTGCGGCTTCTGCCATCGGCCGCTTTTCGAGAAGCGGCCGGCTGCACTGAACAGCACCGCTCGCTTCGACAAGCACGCACAGCGTAGTGACATTCCGCTATTGGTTGATTTCTGGGCAAGCTGGTGTGGTCCGTGCCGGACGATGGCGCCGATCTTCGAACAGGCGGCAACCGAGCTCGAGCCTGATGTACGGTTGGTCAAGGTGGACAGCGATGCGGTGCCGGATCTGCTGCAGCGCTTCTCCATCCAGAGCATACCGACGCTGATGCTCGTGCACCACGGCCGGGAGATCGCACGCAAGTCGGGGGTCATGCCTCTGGCCCAGCTTCTGGCATGGACTCGCGAACATGTCGACGGCGTCAAGGCGTGACAGGCATCGGTCAATTCCTATCGATCATTTGCCGATCATCTCGAGCAATCTGGCCGTCCAGCCCTTCTTAAAACTCTTGCGGGTCGTTCTTCCGTCTGGGAGGCGAACGATGAGGTCGGCGTCGCGCGCTCGCGCGAGCGGCTCGGCTGCCAGCTCTGCTTCCTCTCGGGTAGGGAAGTGCCCGAACTCCTGCCCAACGTCGCCGCGCACGACCCAGTCGTCGAAACAGTCGTCCGGAACGACGTGAATGGCGGCGAATGCCATCGCTTGAGCTCCACGCGATCAGCGACGATTGTCAGGAGATCGGGAACCGCGCCGTGACGGGATCAATTTTCAGCACCACGGAGAAAATCGGGAGAAGAAAATCGAAAGATTCTGACAGCCGTCAATGGGGGCCCGGCTGACGCACGGCAACATCGCGTTATGATCGCCGCGGTGCAACCGAACAGAGGACCGACCAGCTACTCCATGCGCGTGGCTAAATTCGAGCGATTCTTCCGGGTCGCGGCCGGGCTGGATGTCGACAAGCAGGACCTCAAGCGTTACAGCGATTTCATCAACCGGAAGGTCTATGACCTGGTGCTTCGGGCTGAAGCGGTCGCGAAGGCAAATGGCCGGGTCGTGATCGAGCCGTTCGACCTGCCCATCACCAAGGGCCTGCAGCAAAGCATCCACCAATTCGAAAAGATCGAAGAGGAGATCGAACTACGGCCGATCCTCGAGCATCTTGCCGCCCAGCCGCCGCTTGAGCTCGATTATGGCGAAGATACCGAGGATCAACTGCCGGCGGTCGTCGGCGGGCTGAGTGTGGCGCTCGCGCGTGCCTTCAAGATCGTTGATGGCGATCTGAAGAACCCGGCAAGCAAGCATTGGCAGCAGTGCTTCCGGATTTTCGATCTGCTGATGTAGGGACGGCAGTGCAAGCTGGTGGCTCTATCGCATTTGTCGTCGAGCCAGGAGGGTGTGATGATCAGGGATGTGATGGTTTGGCTGGATGGAGGTGTTTCCGACGAGATTCGCCTGGCGGCAGTCGCTGATATTTCCAGACGGCTGCAACCCAAAGCGATCATCGGCCTGTTTCTCAATCCGCTGCCCTTGCCCGGTCCGGTCGAAGGTGACGCCACGGCCGAGCTGATCGACCACGCGCGCGAGGCCGGCGACGAGATCGAGAAGGTGCTGACGAGGCGCCTTCAGATGCTTGAGCGGCCAGTCGAGATTAGGCGGTTTGATATCCTGGCCGACGACATCGCCAAGGTCGCCGCGCGCGAGGCGCGATCCGCCGATTCTTTTGTGGCGCTGCGTCCCAATGGTGCGATGGATCCGGATCAGCTGGTCGAAGGCGTTCTGTTCGGATCGGGCCGGCACTTGTACCTGGTGCCCGAGACCGAGCGGCCAAAGATCGACTTCAGTCGCATTCTCATCGCCTGGAACGGCAGCCGGGAATCCGCGCGGGCCTTGAGCGAAAGCATCCCGTTTCTCGGCCTGGCGGATGAAGTCACCGTTGTGGTCGTGACCAGCGAACACCCAACCGAAGAAGAGGCCATCCTCGGTGTCGACGCCGTCAATCATCTGCGGCATCACGAGATCCACGCCGCGCTGCATCGAATCAAGAGCAGCCAAAAAGAAGTCGCCACCAAGTTGACGGCAGAGGCCGAACGGCGCAGGGCCAACCTCATCGTCATGGGCGGATACGGTCATCTGCCCCTGCGTGAGCGATTGCTCGGCGGGGTGACCTACGAACTGATGCACGATTCACCTGTTCCGCTTCTGATGGCTCATTGATGGATCCAGATGGTCTCTGACAAAAGGGCTTGATATGTCGCCGATCGATCCCCGCGACGAGCATATGTTTCCAAAGCTTACGCCGCAGGAAATCGATCGGCTTCGCCGTTTCGGCGAGGTACGGCGCTATGCACCGGGCGAGGCGCTGTTCCTGACAGGCGACATCGCTCCCGGCATGTATGTGCTGATCAACGGGTCGGTGCGCGTCACGCGACGTGACCCGTTAGGGCATAGCGCGCCGATTGTGGAGATGGGGCCCGGCCAGTTCGTCGCCGAAGTCGGGCAGCTGTCAGGCCAGCCGGCATTCGTCGATGTACATGCGATCGATGACGTAGAAGCGCTGTTGATCCCGCCGCAAAATTTGCGCGCCCTGATGATCGAAGAGCCCGAACTCGGCGAGCGGATCATGCAGGCGCTGATCCTGCGTCGTGTCGTCCTGATCGAGGCTGGTGCTGGTGGCCCGGTCCTGATTGGCCCCGAATCCAGTCCGGACGTTATACGTCTGCAAGGTTTCCTGGCCCGCAATGCGTACCCGCATCAATTGCTGAATCCGGAGAAGGATGAGGACGCAGTCAAACTGGTCCAGCAATATGCGCCGAACCCCGCCGACCTGCCGCTGGCGGTGTGTCCGAAGGGTACGATCCTGAAAAACCCGAGCGAGGCCGAATTGGCACGGGCGCTTGGAATGGTTCCGGTCGACGAACGGGATCAAACCTATGACGTGGCAGTTGTCGGCGCCGGACCCGCCGGCCTCTCGACCGCGGTCTATGCCGCCTCCGAAGGTCTGTCGGTCATCGTCCTCGACGCGCGCGCCTTCGGCGGACAGGCTGGCGCGAGCGCGCGTATCGAGAATTATCTCGGTTTCCCGGCCGGCATTTCCGGCCAGGCGCTCACCGGCCGCGCCTATGTCCAGGCGCAGAAATTCGGTGCCAGGATGGTGATACCCGCCGAGGTGGTCCACCCCGATCTGACCGAAGCGCCGCTGGCGCTCCGCCTCGATGACGGTCGGCGCGTCAAGGCCCAGACGGTGGTGGTCGCGACCGGCGCTCGCTATCGGCGGCTCAACATTCCGAACCTTTCTGATTTCGAGGGGCGCGGTGTCTGGTACTGGGCTTCTCCCATCGAGGCGCGCCTGTGCAGGGATGAGGAGATCGTCTTGGTCGGGGGCGGCAACTCGGCCGGCCAGGCCGCGGTCTTCCTGCGCAACTTCGCCAAAAAAATCTGGATGCTGGTGCGCGGCCCGAGTCTCGCAGAGAGCATGTCGCAATATCTCGTCGACCGCATCCGGGCGATCGACAATATCGAGGTATTGACCAACACGGAAATCGTTGCCCTTTACGGGAGCCGGGAAAAGCAGCTTGAGCGCGTGCGCTGGCGCAATGGTGTGACCGGCGAGGAAACCGAGAAACCGATCCGCCACGTCTTTTGCTTTATCGGCGCGGAGCCGGCCACGGCTTGGCTTATAGACAGCGGAGTTGCCCTGGACACCAAGAACTTCATTCTGACCGGATCGGATGTTCCACCCGAGGCCCGGTGGTCGATTAATGGATCCGGCCGTCCGCTGCCGCTGGAAACCAGCGTTCGCAACGTATTCGCCTCCGGCGATGTCCGGTCCGGATCGGTCAAGCGGGTCGGCGCCGCAATCGGCGAGGGGGCAGTTGTCGGAGCGGAGCTACATGCCGCGCTCTCAAATGGCGCCGCTGTGCCGGCGCGCCGCGATAAAGTGAAGCAGGAAGCGTAGCGTCATCAAACACGCGCGACCACGAACGTTGGCTTGATGGCTGTCAAGGCCGTCGATGGTCTTGAGTAGCACAGTCCGCTTCGCCGTGAACGCCCGCAGGAAATGCGCGTTATCTCATCGCGCCGTTGCTGGCGTGATGTAACGGTTTTCGCCGAGCGGTCCGCTTAGCAACGGTGTTGCGCAGAGGCAGCCTCAACAGGGGAGGACGAGACATGAATTCAACCCTCGTCAAGCCAGGACTCTTTCGCGATCGCCGCGAAGCCGGCCGGTCGCTGGCTGAAAGGCTCGCAGCCTATGCCAACCGCCCGGACGTGCTGGTGCTGGCGCTGCCGCGCGGTGGCGTGCCCGTCGCCTATGAAATGGCGCGTGGGCTCGGTGCGCCGATGGACGTTTTTGTCGTCCGCAAGCTTGGCGTCCCCGGCTACGAGGAGTTGGCCATGGGTGCCGTCGCGACGGGTGGCGTGCGCGTGCTTAACGATCAGCTCGTTGAACGTCTTGGTATCCCCGAGCAAATGATCGATGCGGTCGCGGCCCGTGAACTGCAAGAGCTGGCGCGGCGCGAGCGGCTTTACCGCGGAGGTCGTCCGCCGCCCGACGTTCGCGGCCGCACTGTTATTCTGGTGGACGACGGCCTGGCGACCGGGGCCACCATGTACGCCGCGATCGAAGCATTGCGGCAGCAGAATCCGGCCCGCATTGTTGTCGCGGTTCCGACCGCATCGCCCGAGACCTGCGAGGAGATGAAAACCAAGGCCGACGACGTCATCTGTGCGATTACGCCGGAGCCGTTCCAAGCGGTCGGCCGCTGGTACCAGGATTTTTCGCAGACCACGGACGAGGAGGTCGAAGCTCTGCTCTCGCGGCGGAACACGCCCGCCAACAGCAAGGTCGCGGAAATCCCGACGGCAGACAGCGCGCTCGTCAAGGCGTTGCGCGAGACTGCTTATCCGCTGGCGGGGTCTGCTCGCGATTACGATCCGCTGATCGGCCGGATCGGCGAGGCGCGCTTCGCGCTATTGGGTGAAGCATCCCACGGCACGCACGAATTCTACTGCGAGCGTGCCGAGATCACGAAACGGCTGATCACGGAAAAGAAGTTCGCCGCCGTTGCCGTGGAGGCGGATTGGCCCGATGCTTATCGGCTCAACCGCTATGTCCGCGGCGCAAGCGACGATGTCGATGCCGTGGAAGCGCTCGCCGATTTTCGCCGCTTCCCGACATGGATGTGGCGCAACGCCGTGGCGGTCGAGTTCATCGAGTGGCTGCGATCATACAACGACGCGATTCCGCCCGGCGCCGAAAAAGTCGGGTTTTACGGCCTCGATCTCTACAGTCTGCATGCGTCGATGAAGGCCGTGCTGCGCTATTTGGAAAAGGTGGATCCCGAGGCAGCCAAGCAGGCACGCGAACGTTACTCCTGCTTCGATCATGTCGGCGAGGATACCCAGGCCTACGGTCTCCTGACGCGATTAAATCTCTCCAAGTCTTGCGAGGAGGAGGTCATCAGCCAGTTGGTTGAGTTGCAGCGCTGCGCGGGCAACTATGTGCGAAGCGGCGGCCGGTTGGCCGAAGACAAACAGTTCGACGCCGAGCAGAACGCCCGGTTGGTGAAGAATGCCGAGGCATATTACCGCTCGGTATTTCTCGAAGAGATATCGTCATGGAACCTGCGCGACCGCCATATGGCCGAAACGCTCGATGCGCTGGTTGCCCATCTTGGCCGCAAGGGCCGCCGCGCGAAGCTGGCGGTATGGGAGCATAATTCGCATCTCGGCGATGCACGCGCGACGGAAATGGGCCAGCGCGGCGAGCTGAATGTCGGCCAGCTCGTGCGTGAGAAATACGGCAACGAGGCGGTACTGATCGGCTTTACCACACACCATGGCACTGTCACCGCCGCATCCGATTGGGGCAAGTCGGCTGAGCGCAAACGCGTTCGCCCGGCGTTGGGCGGCAGCTACGAGGCGCTCTTCCATACCGCAGGGCGCGACCAATTCCTGCTTATTCTGAACGACAGCGACGCGATAGCGCAGCAACTGCGCGCGCCCCGGCTCGAGCGGGCGATCGGCGTGATTTATCGTCCCGAGACTGAGCGGCAGAGCCATTATTTCCGGGCGCGACTGGCCGAGCAATTCGACGCCGTACTGCATTTCGACGAGACGCACGCGGTCAAGCCGCTTGAAACCGCGGAAGAGTGGGAAGCTGGCGAGCTTCCGGAGACGTTCCCGTTCGCGGTGTAAGCAGGAAACATACAATGAACAATCCTATGGCTCAAACAGTCGAAGAGCAGTTAGTCCAGGTTCCGGCCGGCTCGGTGACGCTCGAAGGCAATCTAACCCTGCCGGAGGAATCCCGGGCGATCGTGCTCTTCGCCCATGGCAGCGGCAGCAGTCGGCACAGCCCCCGCAATCGATACGTCGCGCGCGTGCTCAACGAGGCGAAGCTGGCGACCCTATTGATCGACCTGCTGACGCTGCACGAGGAAGTCGTCGACGCGCGCACGGCACAGCTGCGCTTCGACATCGACCTGCTCGCTGAAAGGCTCGTCGACGCAACGGATTGGCTCACCCAGTTCCCCGATACTAAGCACCTCCGCATCGGCTATTTCGGCGCCAGCACCGGCGCCGCTGCCGCGCTGGCGGCAGCGGCTGTGCGCCCCGATGCGGCGCGCGCGATCGTCTCACGAGGCGGCCGTCCCGATTTGGCTGGTGCGGCCTTGACGCGCGTTCAGGCTCCCACGTTGTTGATCGTCGGCGAACACGACGACCAGGTCGTGCAGCTAAACCGGCAAGCGCTGGCGCAGCTGCGCTGCGAAAAGCGGCTTCTGATCGTGCCCGGAGCAACGCACCTGTTCGAAGAACCGGGCGCGCTGGATGAAGTGGCGCGGTTGGCGCGCGACTGGTTGCAGCGCCATCTTGACGCGTAGCCGTTCTAGGAGATCGTCCGTGCCTGTCAATCAATCCAAAGCAAGCGAACGGTCCGATCTCTCCGCTAGGCTCGCCAACAAGCCGTACACGCTCGGTCTCGAGCGCATTGGTTTGATCTCCTTGCGCTTTCCGCTGCTGATCGGGCTTGCCGCCGTCGTGTTGCTGATAGCGGCGGCGTTTGGGACAGCGCGTATCAAGGTCGACGATTCCCTGAGCCAGCTGTTTCGATCCGAAACGCCGGAGTTCAAGACCTTCGAAGAGGTGACGAGACGCTTCCCGTCGAACGAATTCGATGTCCTCATCGTGGTCGAGGGAAAGAATCTCCTTGAACGCTCTTCGATCGAGAAGCTGCGCGATCTGGTCACGGATCTCCAGCTGATCGACGGCACGAGGGGCATCATCTCGATATTTTCGGCTCGCCAGCCGCCCCAGGGCAACGAGCTGCCTGCGCCGCTGTTTCCCGACCGATTGCCCACCGGCGCCGAGTATGACCAGCTGGTGCAGCGCGTGATGAGCAACGAGATCATCCGCGGCAAGCTGTTGTCGGAAGACGGCGAATTAACGCTGATCGTCCTCGCACTCGACCCGGATGTCGTTGCCAGCAGTCGTTTGCGCGATGTCATCGGCGAGATTCAGAAAACAATCAGCGATGATTTTGCCGGCACCGGCCTCACGGCTCGCCTCTCCGGAGTGCCGGTGATGCAGCTTGAGATCCGCAATGCGGTGGAGCGCGACCGGCTGGTCTATAACGCATTCGGCTTCGCCGCCGGAGCTCTCATCGCCATCATATTCTTTCGACGCCTGTCGTTTATGATCATCGCGGCAGGCCCGCCATTGACCGCGATCGTGCTGGCCCTCGGCGCCCTCGGCTGGCTTGATTTTCGCCTCAACATGTTCCTCAACGTGATGACGCCGCTGATCATGGTGATCAGCTTTTCGGACAGCATGCAGTTGACGTTCGCAGCCCGCGACCGGCTGCTTCAGGGCGAAGGAAAATACCAGGCGTTTTGCAACACCATGCTCGTGGTCGGACCGGCCTGCGTGCTGACGCACGCGACTGCCGCGCTTTCGTTCGTCGCGCTGCAGTTTTCCGAATCCGATCTGATCAGGACGTTTGGCGAAGCAGGCCTTCTCGCAACTTTGATTGCCATGGTCGCGGTTCTGATGCTGGTGCCGCTGCTCGGCATTCTGCTCGTGCGCAACGAATTGACCTTTGTGGCGCAAGTCAGAGGGGCGGACTCCGCGCTAGATGTGCTCCGGCGCTGTTGTTTCTGGATTGCAGCCCGAATGGTAAGCCGGCCGGGGCTTTACAGCCTGCTCAGCGTGTTGGTCGTCGGCGGCCTGGGCCTGATCTACGCCAATCTCGAACCGCGGTACCGGCTGGCCGACCAGGTGCCGGACCGGGAACAGGCCGTTGCTGCGAGCCACCGTCTCGATGCCAAGCTCAATGGCGCCAATCCGATCGATGTCCTGATCGAATTTCCCAAAGGCAAATCACTTTATGACCCGGAAACGCTCGCTGTGATCGCGGCGGTGCATGAGACCGTCGAAAAGCAGCCCGGCATCGCCAATGTATGGTCGCTTGAGACGTTGCGGCGCTGGCTTGCGGAGAAGATGGGCAAGTCGGACGTGGCGACGTTGAAGCAATATGTCGATATACTTCCGCAATACCTGACGCGCCGTTTCATTTCGGCGGAACAGGACGCCGTGCTGGTTTCAGGCCGCGTCCCTGACGTCGACGCCAGCCAGCTTCTGCCCATCATTCAAAGCCTCGACAAAGCGCTGGATCAAGTCCGCGCGCAGCACCAAGGCTACAAAATAGCCGTGACCGGCCTGTCGGCGATCGCCGCCCGCAACAGCGCCCTCATGATCGAGAAATTAAACAGAGGTCTGACGCTCGAGTTTCTGTTTGTCGCAGCCTTCATCGGCCTGGCCTTCCGCTCCGTCGTCGTCCTGCTGGCGTGCATCATGCCCGGAATATTTCCGGTCGTGCTCTCGGGAACGCTGTTGTGGCTGATCGGCGAGGGCCTGCAGTTTGCAAGCGTCGTGGCGCTGACGGTCTCCTTTGGATTGGGGCTGAGTGCCACCATTCATTTCCTGAATCGGTTGCGGCACGAGGAACGGCCAGACGAAGACCCGGCTATCGCGGTGGAGCGCGCCACCGTGCTTGTTGGGCCGCCCTTGATTTTGACGTCCGTCGTATTGGCGTGCGGGTTGATCGTAACGGTGTTCTCCGATCTGCCCTCGCTTCGCCTGTTTGGCTGGTTGAGCGCGTTCGCCATGCTCGCGGCCTTGGCGGCGGACCTGTTGATCCTGCGGCCCACGGTAACGTTCTTGAGCAGGCTCGCGCGCCAGCTTGGCGAGAAGCGACTGCACCGTCGAGCGTTCTAGGCCGCCAGCAGCTTCTCAAGCCGGATCGGCAATTTTCGGACCCGAATGCCGGTCGCATGATAGACCGCGTTGGCGACGGCTGCAGCGGTGCCCACGTTGCCCAACTCGCCAATGCCCTTAACCCCAACGGGGTTGACGAAATCGTCTCTCTCCGGAACCAGAATTACGTCAACATCCCGAACGTCCGCGTTCACCGGGATGAGATAGTCCGCGAGATTGTCATTGACGTAGCGCGCGACGCGCTGGTCGATCTCGGTCGCCTCATGCAGCGCGGAGGAAATTCCCCAGATCATCGCCCCCATATATTGGCTATGTGCCGTTCGCGTGTTCATCAGCCGACCCGCGGCGAAAGCGCCGACGAGGCGCGGCACTCGTATCTCGCGTGTCAGTGCGTGAACCCTCACTTCGACGAATTCCGCGCCGGTCGCATACATCAATTTTTCACCTTTCGAACCGCCGGTCAGAAATGGCGTGCCGGCGTACAAATTTTTGATGGAATTGGGTTTGCCGCCCGGGGGCAAGTACTCGGCGTACTCCTCGATGGCTCCTACGCCAAGACGGCTGAAGCTTTCCTCCAGATTAGGCTGTCGTACCCCGGTATTGCGGCCTACAGTGTTGTCCGACTGTGTCGGCACCGGCGCCGAGAGTTTTGAACGAATAGCCTCGCAGGCCTTCATCACGGCAGAGCAGGCGCTCGCCGTCGTGTTCGATCCGCCGGCGACCGGCGCAGGCGGCAGGTTGCTGTCACCGAGCTCGACGGAAACGGACGACAAGGGAATGCCAAGCTCTTCCGCTGCGATTTGTCCAATGACCGTGTAGGCGCCAGTACCCAGATCGTGTGCGGCGATTTGCACGCGCGCCTTGCCATCTGCTGTCAACAGCACGCGCGCAGCGGCTGCTCCGACGTGGGTCGGATAGACGGCGCTCGCGCAGCCCCATCCGATCAGCCAGTCGCCGTCCCGCATCGAGCCGGGCTCTGGGCTGCGTTTCGCCCAACCGAAGCGCTCGGAGGCCTCATCATAGCATTTCATCAGCGAGCGGCTGGACCATTGCTTGCCTGTGGTATCTGTTTGGGAATCGTTGATGCGGCGCAATTCCACGGGGTCCATGTTGAGCTTGATCGCAAGCTCATCCATCGCGCTTTCCAGCGCATAGATGTACGGCACCACGGGGGGCGAGCGCATGAATCCCGGCGTATTGCGGTCCGCATGTACCAGGGAGACACGGGTTTTCACCGCACCAAACCCGTACAGGCGTGCACTGTCCTCCACGCCCGCCACGGAATACGGATCCGGACGCGAAGTTACCTCCCAGCCTTCGTGAATGAAGCTCGTAATCTTTCCGTCGCGCTGCGCGCCAATGCGGATGCGCTGGCGGGTTTCAGCGCGATATGTCTGAATCGTAAAGCCCTGATCGCGTGTCGCAACCAGCTTGACCGGCCGGTTGAGGCGTCTCGCCGCGAGGGCGACCAATCCTGTGCGCGGCGAAAATTGCGCTTTCGATCCGAACGCTCCACCCACGAAAGGAGATACGGCATGAACCTTTGCGATATCAATGCCCATTTTCTTCGCGGCATTGGCCTTCAACCCATACATGAACTGGCTCGGCTCGTAGATCGTCAGTTTATCGTCCTGCCAGACGCAGGTCGTCGTAAACAGCTCTATGGGGTTATGATGCTGGGTTGGCGTTTCATATTCGGCGTCGAGCTTGACCTGTGCTGCGCCGTACGCGGCTTCGGCATCGCCGGCCTGCGGGACATCTTTTTGCTTGCTGATATCCTCCTCGCTGACACCTGGAGAGTCGAAGGTCGCGCTCGGCTGTTCTGCCTGGTAAGTCACATTAACTCTGTGAGCCGCTTCGCGCGCGGCTTCAAAAGTCTCGGCAACGACAAGCGCTATGATTTGTCCGCCGTACCTGATTTCTGGTCCGAAATCCTGGATCGACGACGTCGGGCCGCCGCCGCCGGATCGATACTCGATCACCTTTAGCTCATGGCCGTTCTTCAGCTCGCCGATGTTCGCGTGGTAAAAGATTTCGAGTACACCAGGCACGGCCTTGGCCTCGGTGAGATTCATTGCCGTGATGCGTCCCTTGGCGATCGCGCTGGTAACCAGAAACGCATAGGCCGGGTTTGCGACCGGAAAGTCCGACCCATAGCGCGCTTCGCCGGTGACCTTAAGGCGCCCGTCGATTCGCGGCTCCGGTTTGCCCATGTTTTCCTTCGGCTCGGGGGCGGCAGTGCTCATGATCGAATCTCCATGACGCCGGCCTGGCGCAACGCACGCATCAGCGTCCGCTTGCCGAGTTCTACTTTGAATGCATTGTGCTGGCGCGGCCGAGCATCTGCGAATGCAACATCGGCGGCGTGGCGCATGGCCGTTTCATCAAGCCGCTGATTGATGAGCGAAGCCTCGGCTTCATGGGCTCGCCACGGCACCGTCGCCACGCCTCCCAGAGCAATGCGCGCCTGCTTCACTGTATCGCCGTTTAGATCGAGAGCGACGGCGGCCGACGCAAGCGCGAATTCATAGGATTCCCGATCCCTCACCTTTAGGAAGAGCGATCGCCGGGTGAAAGGCGCCCTGGTTATCCGAAACGCCGTGATCAGCTCTCCCGGCGCGAGCGTTGTCTCGAGATGGGGAGTTTGTCCCGGTGGCCGGTGCAATTTCGCGAACGGAAGCTCGCGTGAGCCGTTCCGTCCCATAACCTCGACCTGGGCGTCGAGCGCTATCAGGGCCTGTGCGAAATCGCCTGGATAAGTCGCGATGCACCGTTCGCTGGTGCCCAGGATCGCGTGGGGGCGATTGATCCCGTCGAGAGCCGCGCATCCCGAGCCGGGCTCGCGTTTGTTGCAATTGGAATAGGATGTATCGCGAAAATAACTGCAGCGGGTCCGCTGCAACACGTTTCCACCGAGCGACGCCATATTTCGAATCTGTGCGCTGGCGGCCAGCTGAAGCGATTGCGCTATGACCGGGAACTCCCGGCGCACATCGGGGTGATCGGCCACATCTGACATCCGGGTCAAGGCTCCGAGCCGCACCCGATTGCCTGCGAACTCGACTAGACCGGCATTGGTCCGGCCCAGATCGTTGATGTCCACGACGCGCTCGGGCCGCATGACGCCGAGCTTCATGAGATCGAGTAGTGTCGTACCGCCAGCCAGATATTGGCTGTGTGAATGCGCAGCGTCGGCGGCTTCGGCATCGGCAGCACGATATGCCGAATACGCGGACTGCAGATCGCCCGAGCGAGAGAACTGAAACGATTGCATGTCAGGCCTCTTTCATTCTTGTTTTCGCCTGGTTAATAGCCTCCACGATGTTGGGGTAAGCCGCGCAGCGGCAGAGGTTGCCGCTCATGTACTCGCGGATGTCGGCGTCGGTTCCGGCGTGTCCCTCCTTCACGCACGCGACCGCCGACACGATCTGCCCCGGCGTGCAATAACCACACTGGAACGCGTCGTGATCGATAAAGGCCTGCTGCATCGGGTGCAGTGTCCCATCCGCCTGCGACAGGCCCTCTATGGTGGTAACGTTGCGACCCTCGACTGATGCGACCAAAGTAAGACACGAGAGCACGCGACGGTCGTTGACCATCACGGTACATGCACCGCATTGCCCATGGTCGCAGCCTTTTTTGCTGCCTGTCAGACCGATATGGTCGCGCAAGGCGTCAAGCAGCATCGTGCGGACGTCGAGTGCAAGGTGATATCGTTGTCCATTGACGTTGATGGTCGTCGCATAGGGAGCGTGAGGGTCCGTTGCTATAGGAGCCGCATTCCCCGAAGGCTGATCAAGGAGGCTGACGGACATGGTGGACACCATCGAGGTCGCTAGGAAGTTTCGGCGGCTCCACCCGGACGTGTGTTTATCGTCTTTGGTTGATTGCATTCCGCGGCCTCCCATTTCGTTGCATTGCATAACCCGGAGCCCTGAGGCCCAAATGGTTTGAAGGGAACTCTTTTGAACACCAAGCGGTGAGGCGAAGTTCCGGCAACACGAGATTTTGTGCTTGCCGGGAGCGTGGCCGAAAACTTCGTAGTGACGGCGCCGATGAGGCTGTCATTGATAGGCATCAAAACTCCGTCGATCTAGACCCGCATTCGCTTCGGGAAGCAGGGCGCGCTGCGCGTGCAAAGCTATGCAGCTGCCGGAACCTGGACACCAGCCGAGCGTTTATCGGATTGGTTGCTAAAGCAGCGGCCGATCAGGTTTTACCGCGAGACGGCTCATGAAATCCAAACTGGCTTCCGAACATGAAGGTCGGACGTTCGTTCTGATCCTGGACCCCGGCGAAGAGGCTTTCGCAGCGATGACTGCGTTTGCGAATGAACAGACAATCAGCGCGGCATCGGTCACGGCGATCGGGGCGTTCGAGAACGCCGAGGTCGGGTGGTTTGATCTCGCTGCCAGGCGATACAATCCGATTTCCGTCGACGAGCAATGCGAAGTATTGAGCTTGCTCGGCGATATAGCGCAGGGAGATGATGGCAAGGCCAGCTTGCATCTCCACGCTGTACTCGGACTTCGCGACGGCACCGTACGAGGAGGACACTTCCTAGCCGGGAAAGTGCGACCCACGCTTGAAGTGACGATCGTCGAAACGGCGTCAAAGCTTCGTCGCAAGAAGCGAGCGGATTTAGGGATCGCGCTTATCGATATTTGATCTGGTCGATCGCGTCGACCAAGGCTTGAGTTCGCAAGCGCAAGTTGATGCTCATCAAGGGCCGGTAAAGAGGACTTTGATACGATGGTCGCATAGATGCTGCGCGCCGCCAGCCGCCAGCGGTATTTTTATCAGACTGAATACGATCATGAAAGTACCTGTCCTCGGTGTCACCTTCTGCATTTTTGTGCTGACGTTTGCTGGAGCGGTCGAGGCCCGCGACGACGGGCACTATGCGCACTCCCCGCTCAAGCCATGGTGTGACGGCCTCAGGTCCGGCAAGGGACTGTGCTGTTCGGATGCTGATGGCTTTGCTGTTTCTGATCCGGATTGGGAATCGAAATATGGCCATTACCGCGTCCGCGTCGATAATGAGTGGGTCGACGTTCCAGATGATGCAGTGATCACCGAACCGATACGGCAGAACCATGGTCTGGCCGACCAGGGGGACGCTCGGGACTTCAATTCGCTGCTTCATGGCGGGCACCATGACCTGACTCCAGCTTGCTCTTGCTTTCTCCACGCCTCGTCTTCCAATTGCTGTTTGCTTTGAAGGATAACCGGTCGATGATTGTTGACGTCGGTCAAGGTAGCGTACGCCAATGCGCCGTACCGTCTCTCGGGTGCGCAGATCAGTGGAGAAAACCCATGTGCGACTATAGCCTGCATGCTGTTGCTTCTCGCCCGGCCAAAGTTGGGGAGACGCTTGTTACAAGCAGTTTCTACGGCACATCCACGCGCGGTTTTGCTGCGAAGCAAGAGCCCCGTGTCGCGGTATGTCTGTTGCCCGGAACCGAACTCGCGTTCGAATACGACGTCAGGTACAATCGGTTTTGGCTGTCAACCAAGGATGCGGGCTTTCGTGTTGCCCAGTTTTGCCAGATCGCGCCCCGCGCGCCCGAGCAGCATCGCGATGCCCTCGCATTTCCGGACGGCAACACGGTTCTGGTGAATTTGTTGTCGGAAGGACAGCATGCGCGGGTCGTTCAGCTGCCTGTCACCAGGCAAGAACATAGCGCCCAAGAACACAGCGTCCAAGAACACAGCGTCAGTGGCGAGAAAGCATCGACGACTGCGGCCGAGCTCGAGATGACGCCCTAAGTCCCTTCAGCACATCGTCACCAAGTGTCCCTGCCCGGAGCGAAGAGCACGGAAGAAGAGCATGGCAATTGTTTGCAAACATCTCGCGGAAATTCGTGACGTTGTTCCGAGCGCTCCGGGGTGTGAAGAATGTCTGAAATTGGGTGACCCCTGGTTGCATCTGCGCGTCTGCCGCACCTGCGGCCATGTCGGGTGCTGCGATCAGTCGCCAAATCGACACGCCACAAAACATTTTCGCGCAACCAGGCACCCGATCATCGAAGCCTATGATCCGCCGGAAGGATGGGGTTGGTGTTACGTCGACGAAGTGATGTTCGACCTTTCGGACCGGCCGACGCCGCATCTGAGCCCGATTCCCCGCTACTACTGAGGTTTATCTCCAGCGCTGGTCGACGCAGGCCTTCGGCTGTTCACCGCGCTCCTGTGCCAGCGAAGGATAGTCCGTGTATCCCTTCTCGCCGCCGCCGTAATAGGTCGTTGGATCGTCGGTGTTGAAGGGCGCACCGAGGCGGATTCGCTCGGGCAGATCCGGATTGGCGATGAATTTGCGGCCGAACGCGATCAGGTCCGCCGTGCCTTCGCGAAGCCATTTCGCCGCAGTGTCGGCCTGGAAGCCGCCCGCCACGATCAGCGTTCCCTTGTATTTCTTCCGGATCAGCCTGACCATGTTCATCGCCTTCGGGTCCGGCTCCTGTCCATTTTGCATTTGCTCCAGCGCAGGGTTGACCATATGCAAATAGGCGAAGCCATAGTCGCTGAGCCGCTCGGCAACGTAGCCGAAGGTCGCCTCGGGGTTATCGTCGTGGATATCGTTCAACTTGCCCATCGGCGAGATGCGCACCCCGATACGATCCGGCCCCCAGATCGGCATCAGGGCGTCGGCGACCTCGAACAACATTCGCGCCCGGTTTTCTACCGGGCCGCCATATGCGTCGGTGCGCCGATTGGCGCCGGTCTCGATGAACTGATCGAGCAGATAGCCGTTCGCGGCATGGATCTCGACGCCGTCGAAATCGGCGGCCTGTGCGTTCCTGGCCGCGCGCTCATATTGCGCGACAATATAGGGCATCTCTTCGATAATCAGTGCACGCGGCCGCACGAACGGAACAAGTTCACCTTCGCCGCGCTCGTTCTCGATGAAGGCTTTGCCCTCGGGTATGACGGCCGACGGCGCGACCGGGAGCATGTTGTCGGGCTGCAGCGCCGGATGCGAGATGCGCCCGACGTGCCAAAGCTGATTGAAGATCAATCCGTTGGCCTCGTGCACCGCCTTGGTGACCCGGTGCCACGCTTCCACCTGCTCGCGGCTGTGGATGCCGGGGGTCCAGGCGTAACCCTGGCCCTGCATCGACACCTGCGTTGCCTCGCTCACGATCAAAGCGGCGGAGGCGCGTTGCGCGTAGTAGCAGGCGGCAAGGGAACTCGGCACATTGCCCGGCTGGCGCGCCCGCGAGCGGGTCAGCGGCGCCATCACGACGCGATGGCGAAGATTGAACGGGCCGAGCCGGTATGGCTGGAACAGCGGGTCCGTGTCTGTGCCCTGAGCGGCACGCGGCCGCGTAGCCGTGGCGATCTCGTTCATCTTTTCCTCCTCAAGGAGACCCAAAAAGCCCGTCACTTTGGGAAATACTAGCGACGGATCGGCTCGCTTCCATTGATCGCCGTCAATGCAAAGAGCGGCTGGAATTTCGCTAATACGGTTCGCATTTGTCAGCGATCTCATCTGTGAGGGCGGCGCGTGACGGAAGAAGATGAAGATATGCCCACCATCAAACCGACGGACATGATCACCGTAGTCGAAGGCTATGACGCGATGCGGATCTTCATCGAGACTGTCTGGCAGCGCCAAGGCAAGGCCGCCGGCGAGATCGAGCTTCTGATCGGCGGCTTGAAATGGGCCGATGGCTCGCCGGTCGATCCGACCTTGTGGGAAGATTGGCTGGCGGCCGTGCAAGTCGTGTGCAGTTGTCGGACTCACGAGATCATCGAAAGCGAAAACTGATTTGCTCGCGCGGCCGCTATTCAGTGCGCAATTCTTCGCGCGCGTTTTTCGCCAGAATTCCACGCTTCGCCAAAACCCCTCGATGGGCTCTCCCAAATTGCAGGCGTATCCGTGTTTCCGTCAAACCTTCGCTGGTGATGCCGTAGAACACCGGCAACGCGAGGAAGATGAGCAAAGAGACTTTTGATGTCGATAGCCAGCCTGCCACGCCCGCTATAGCGTACAAGATGACGCCGAGGGTGGCGCGGAAGCGTTCCTTCGGGAAGAAGTCCGGATTTACGCCATCTTCTAGCAGATACGGATGGATGCTCAGGACATGAAACACGACGAGCCATGACAGGCACATGGTTCCGGCGATGGTTGCATAAAGTGCAACCGCCACTCTGGCATCGAATCCATTGCCGCCCTGCACGGCTGCGGACAGGATCGCTGTCGGAAATGGGATCAGCGCCGACGTCAGCAACAGGAAAAGGTTGGCGAGGTGAAGACTGCGGTCGCAGTAGCGTACCCTCGCAAACACAGCCCGATGATTGAGCCAGATCACGCCCGCATAGCAAAACGACGCCAGGAACGCGATATAGCTCGGCCATTGCTCCGCCAGCTTTTCCAGGAGCTGGCCGGGCGCATACCCCGGCCGGACGATTTCGGCCACCAAAAGCGTCATGGTGATCGAGAGCACGCTATCGCTGAATGTCTCGAGCCGATCGGTTTCCGCCAAGCGCACGTGTGGCCACGGCGATTGCTCTTGCGGCTTGGCGGCTCGGCGCATTTCCTGCTTGGTCGTGGTCATCCGATCTAGAGACGGGTGAAATCGGCCTGACGACCATGACGGGTGTCAAATTCAGGCGGAGATAGCCGTTCCGCCTGGGCTCATCGCTCAGCTCTGGGATCGCGGGTCTGGATGGGCCGATCCGTTCAGAACCAGCAGGCATTCCGGCAGGTTCCCGCCCATTTAAGTAATTTTACGTAATCGAATTTGCCGCCGATGCGGTCAGACTCGTCCAATGGGCCGTGGGCGTGGAACAGATCGAATTTAGTTCCTCGTAGAAATCGGGAGCAAAGTCATGACGACGCCCCTAGTGTACGTCTTCCCTGAAACAGGGGACATGCCATGACATCGTTTCTCTCATGGTTGTTGTCACCGCAGGATTACATGCCGCACGGCATGTGCTTTCTCTGGCAACCGGAACTGATCGCGCTTCACGTCGCATCGGATTCGTTGATCGCGCTCGCCTATTACTCCATTCCGGTCGCCCTGATCTATTTCGTCATGAAGCGCACCGATCTGGCATTTCCGGCCATTTTCGTGTTGACGGGTCTCTTCATTCTTGCATGCGGCACGACCCATGCCATGAGCGTCTGGACCCTGTGGTTTCCGGACTATCGGGTCGATGGCGGCATCAAAGCGGTCACGGCCCTGCTTTCCGTCGGCACAGCGGTCACGATCTGGAAGGTGATGCCGCTGGCGCTGGCGTTGCCGAGCACGGGGCAGCTCGAGCGGGCAAACAAGCTCCTTGGTCAAGAGATCACTCAGAGGCAACACGCTGAGGCCGCGCTGCGTGAGGCAAATGCGGAGCTTGAGCGGCGCGTCGCCGCACGCACCGCGGACCTTCAGGAGGAAGTCGTGCGGCGGCGGGACACCGAAGCAACGCTCCGTGCGAGCGAGGAGCGCTGGCGTAGCATGTTCGAGGCATCGGCGGTCGGTATCACCATCATGGATCAACAGAACCACTTCGCCGCCGTTAACGAGGCATTTCAGAAGATGGTTGGCTACACCGAGCAGGAACTGCAGTCCCTCGGCCCGGTTGATATCACGCATGAAGATGACCGCGAGGCCACGCGAGAGATGATCCAGGACGTGCAGAGCGGCAAGCGCCAAGACTACCAGGCTGAGAAGCGGTATCGCCGTAAGGATGGCAAGGTGATCTGGGTCCGCGTCAGCACCGCGCGGGCCCTCGATCCGAACAGTCCTATCCCCGGCATACCCGCCCTTGTCGAGGACATCACGGAGCGCAAGCGCGCGGAAATGGCCTGGCAAGACGCGCGGGAGGCGCTGTCACGTGCCACACGACTGACCGTGATGGGCGAGCTCTCGGCATCGATCGCCCATGAGATCAATCAACCACTTTCCGCAATCATCACCAACGGACATGCTTGCGAGCGCTTCCTTGGCTTCTCGCCGCCCGATTTGGACGAGGTCAAGGACGCGGTTGGCGAGATCGTCCGCGACGGCAGGCGCGCGAGCGAGGTGCTCAGTCGCATCCGCGCGATGTCGAAGAACTCCGCGCCGGAACGCGGGCAGGTGGATGTCAACCGCGCGATCACCGAAGTGCTGGCGCTTACCCGTGATGAGCTGCATCGACACCGTATCTCTGTCATGACGGAGCTGCATTCAAATCTTCCGGTGATCATGGCTGACCGGGTTCAGTTGCAGCAGGTCGTTCTTAACCTCGTCATGAACGGTATCGACGCGATGCGCGCGGTCACCGATCGCCCGCGCAACTTGACGGTCCGGTCTCAGCTCAGCGATCAGGGCAACATCGTCGTCAACGTGGCGGATTCCGGCATTGGTCTTGATCCTGCAAATCGGGATCGCATTTTTGACAGCTTCTTCACGACGAAACCCGAGGGGATGGGAATGGGGCTCGCGATCAGTAACACGATCATTCAAGCCCATCACGGTCAGTTATGGGCGAAATCCGGATCTCCCTTTGGCGCTGTCTTCGGCTTCACCTTGCCGCTGGCCGCAGGAGCAAGCCCATGACCGGCAATCAGTCAATCGTCATGATCGTCGACGACGATGATTCGATCAGGAAAGCAGTCCGACGCCTGATGAAGTCGTATGGCTTCCCTGTGGAAACCTTTGCCTCGGCGGCCGAATACCTCGGTTCCGATCGCCTCGCCAAGACTTCGTGCCTTGTTCTGGACGTGCATATGCCGGACATGACCGGGCTCGAATTGCAAAAGCGCCTCATCGCCGCGGGCTATGTGATCCCAATTGTCTTCATCACGGCTTTCACAGACGATAATGCGCGAACCCAGGCGCTCAATGCCGGGGCGGTTGGTTACCTCGCCAAGCCGTTTAGCGACGAGGAACTCCTCAGTCACATTCACACGGCCTTGCGGAACGCCGGAGCTGATGTTTCGGAGTCCTTGCGGCGGTAGGATCATGCGCGTCGGCGTAAGAAAGAACAAGGGAGGCGGTCGGCGCCGATGGTGAGACCGCATGCTTTGCCCTCGCAACGCTCGTCAGTAACGGGGAGAACAATGCCCTCTGAAGGTTCACCGGAACGCATTGTCTACATCGTGGACGATGACGCGGCGTGCCTTGGCTCGGTCGCACGCATTTTTCGCGCGGCGGGATTGACCGCGGTCTCGTATGATACGGCGCTCGCATTTCTCGATGTAGCGCCCGACCTTACCGAGGGATGCCTGCTCCTCGACGTATTAATGCCGGAAATGGACGGACTGGAACTGCAAGAGCGGCTCAACTCCCTTGGGTTCAAGCTGCCGGTGATCGTGATGACCGCGAAAGGCGACGTGGAGACCGCGGTGCGGGCGATGAAAGCCGGCGCCGCGGATTTCATAGAGAAGCCCTTCGATGACGATCTGCTCCTCGAGGCGATCAAGGCGGCATTTACGCGAGCCCGGGAGCCTACCCGCGGCGAAGCGATGAGGGCCGCCAAGCGGGTTGCGAGGTTAAGCCCGCGCGAGCGCCAGGTGCTCGACGGGCTCGCCGCGGGCCGCTTGACCAAGCAGATTGCCTACGATCTTGGCATCAGCGCGCGCACGGTCGAGGAGCACCGCGCGCGCATGCTGGCGCGGCTGGGAACCCGCTCTCCCGCCGAAGCTGTTCGGCTGGCGGTGATGGCGGAGTTGGCTCCTGATCACAGGGAGTCCCGAGCCGCTGGTCCCCGGCCATATGTGGGCGCGTCCCGCGGGCCGCCGAAATAGGCAATGGCGCGCATTGCTCCGCTGGACGAAGAAATTCGAACTGCGCGCGAATAAACGCTAACGGCCGATTGCCACTCGGGTAATTTCCTGTCCCCGGCCGTCGGTCACGAGGATAGAGGATCCGAGCCAGCCCCCATCTTCCGCAAGTTCCCGGGCAAGAACGAAAGCATGCGCCGTGACGTCGTCGCGAGTGGAAAAAACCGACCCCGTTTCGTCCGGATAGCGGCGGCCATTGTCGACGTGGAAATAGAACCGACTCCCTTCAACCAAAACGCCGCCCGGGGATTCGTGTAGCCGATCAATTCCTGGAGCCAGGCGCCCGATATGGCGCCAGGCCGCATGCTTCAGCGAGACGCTGATGAGGTCTAGCGTCGAGTTTAATCTGTCAGAGACGTCACGACCGATCTGCTGGTGAAGACCGAAAATAGCGTGATGGTTCGGCGTTTCCACAACCCGCGCGCCCAGAATGTCGCGAACGCCGCACGCCAACACAAAATCGTTGTACCACTCGCTCTTTCGTAACAGGGGTTCCGGAAGACACTCGGAGAGTTTTTTCCAGCTTCCGTCGAGCAGCGGCGAGAAGGGGTCGAGAGCAGCGTAGTCGCTGACGTAGGCGGATTTGAATCCGGCGCTGAGGCCGGAAAAGCAGACTTCATCCACGTTTCCCGTGCTCTTGTTGAAAATGATCATCGCCGCGCCCGCAACGCCGGCCGCGTCCGTCAACGCGCTTAGAGCCTGGGGCCACGCCTCAGGCGAGACCGCCGCATCGTAAAACGCTGAAACAAGCGAGGGCATGGCGAACCTCATCCCGAAGTCTCAAGTAATGTTATCGGCGAGTTTAGTAACTTTCAAGATGAGGTGTTTGACGGCCGTCAAACTATTCTTCTGAAAAAGCAATATTTGCATCTGAAACGAAATTCGCGCGTTCCATTGACAATCGTCAAGGCGCAACCAGTCGTCGCGATGAGAAGGAGTAATCAGCACTATTGGGTTGGGTCGGCCCGCTGCCGCCGATCCGCCGTTTTTTGCAAAGGGATCGCGTCATGTTGATCACGGTCTGCCGTCTCTACGATGCATACGCTGACGCCAATCGGATCATTCTGATGCTCGGAGTTGCGGGCCTGCCGCCGTCGGAAACCAGCCTGATTTCGAACAATTCCGATACCTGGTACAGCGTCCCGAAGACCTCCAATGTGGTTCCGTTGCAGAAGGATGGCGCGAGCGGACATGCCGACGGCAAGGCCGAAGGAGCGGCGATCGGTGCTGCGATCGGCGCAACGGCGGCGACGGCGGCCAGCCTCGTCACCATGCTGGCGATCCCCGGTGTCGGTGCTGTCGTTGGCGCCGGATGGCTCGCGGCGTTTTTGGGCGGCATGGCGATCGGCGGCGTGGCTGGCGGCCTGCTTGGTGCGCTGACCAATGCCGGCGTCAGCGAGCACGACGCGCAGGTTTATGTCGAGGGCGTGCGCCGTGGCGGAACGCTGGTCATCGCAAAAGTGCCGCAGTCCGGCTTACCGCGGATTGAGGCGATCATGAACCGGTGCGCGGTGAAACTTGAAGAGCGCAGGGAGCTTTACCGCAAATCGGGGTGGCAGTCATTTGATCCGAACGCCGTGCCTTATACCGCCGACCAGGTTCGCTGCGAACGCGCGCTGCATGCTTGCTAGGGGACTTGTCGGAATCCGGAGGTTCCAGTGATTCTCGAACAATTGATGTTGGGAATCGTGGTGCTCGCTGTGGTGTTACTGCTGCTGCCGTTCCTGCTCGTGATGGCCGGCATCGGGGCGGTGATGCTGCTCTGGGTCGTCGCCTCCGCCGCCGTGCTGGGCGCGCTGGCTTTCTGGCTGGTGTTTCCCGGTGCTTACGGGCTCGCGGTCCTGCTGCTTGCGCTGATCATCGGACTGCTCCTGGTCGATCGACGATCTCGGCACGGCGCTTCCTGATGGAGATCGCCATCCTGTTGTCCGCGAGCGTATCGGGACGGCACTGATGCAACCCATGATACCGCGACCGAAAAAGTCCAGCCAACCGCACAGGAGCAGCCCATGAGTTACTACGATTCCAACGCTCAAAGACCTTCCGAGGGAATGGCTTTTCCGCCCCCGATCGGCGCCCGGATCGACGCGGGACTGCGGGCCTATATGCAGCGCGTCTACGGCTACATGGCCGGCGGCCTTGCATTGACAGGCATTGTCGCATACGCCGCCGCCGCTTCCGGTTTCTACCAGGCCATCGCCGCGACGCCGCTGATCTGGATCGTCATGCTGGCACCGCTCGGCTTCGTCCTGGTGCTGAGCTTCGGCATCCAGCGGATGAGCGCGGCCACGGCGATGGTGCTGTTCTGGATCTATGCCGCCGTGATGGGGCTGTCGCTGGGCGGCATCTTCCTGGTCTTCACGGGCGCCTCGATTGCGCGCGTGTTCTTCATCACAGCGGCAACCTACGCCGCGATGAGCCTCTACGGCTATACCACGAGATCCGATCTTTCGGGTTTTGGCTCGTTCCTTCTGATGGGACTTATTGGCATCGTCATCGCGTCCATCGTCAACATCTTTGTCGGGTCAAGCGCCCTTCAGTTCGCCGTCTCCGTGATCGGCGTCCTCGTATTCGTTGGTCTTACCGCTTACGACACGCAACGAATCAAGCAGATGTATCTAGAGTCAGACACGGCCGAAATCGCGGATAAGAAAGCGGTGCTCGGTGCGCTCGCGCTCTATCTCGACTTCATAAATCTTTTCATGATGCTGCTGCAATTGTTCGGCCAGCGCCGGGAAAATTGACGCAGCAACCGGCGAGGATACATAGCGATGGCGCGCTTTCTGATCATGCTGGGCCTCGTGCTCCTGGTGGCCGGCCTGCTTTGGCCCTTGCTGAGCCGGGTCGGGTTGGGACGGCTCCCCGGCGACATCGTGATTGAGCGGGAAAACGTGACATTCTACTTCCCGCTCATGACCTGTTTGCTCCTGAGCGTGGTGTTCAGCCTGGTGTTTTGGGCCGTAAACCGCTGAGCGGGCAAACCGGTTATCGCGCCGGATGCCGGGACCCGCGCGCTGTCTTTCCCGAGGAGCGGGAGTGCTTTGGGGAAGACACGCCTTTCCGGGCGTCCAGCATTCCATGCAAATGGGCCGCCGCGTTCTCGATGTCATAATGTTTGTATTGGCCCGCACGGCTTTCGGCCGACAGTAGCCCGCAGCGATGGACGTCTTTGAAATCTCCATAGGGAAACTCGTAGTGTCCCTTGGTGTCCTCGGGTTTTTCGTTGTTGATTCCCAAATGCCACTTGCCGTATTCGGCAAAGCCATGGCGTTGGATGAACTCATTCTCCTGCTGCGCCGACGGCCGGTGTTCGCTCCAGGCATCGCGCTCGTCGAAAACGAATCGTCCCTCGTTGATGAGTTCTTTTGCATGCTCGAATGCGCTTCGGTTAAGTGTTACGGCCATCGATATTCTCCCGTTCAAGTCGATAGATTGACCAAGGACGCCAGCTTCGCAGCAGACAAGTCATCAAGTTCGTCGCCATGACGGCGATCAATTCCGGAATCTTCTTTGTTGAGTGTCGCCGCAAGCAGAACAACTGGTACGTTCGATAACGGCAGCCGGTTCTTGACGAACGCCAATGCCAGCCAAATGCCCACCAGTTACATTTGTCGATGTCGGACGTTAACGAAGAAGTGGAGTCAACGAAGAAGTGGAGTCGTGTGATGAAAAAAATCCTGGTCACGCTCGCAGTTAGTGCAACGCTTGCAATCGGCGCAGTGGCGAGCCCGACGACGGCGGAGGCTCGATGGCACCATGGCTTTCCCGTCGCTCCCGTCATCGGCGGCTTGGCGGCGGGCGCCCTCATCGGCGCTGCACTCGCGGCACCCAGGCCCTATTACGCTTACGACTACGAGCCGGTCTATTTCGGGCCGCGATGTTACATCCGGCGCGAACGCTTCTGGGATGGATGGGCTTGGCACGTTCGTCGCGTAGAGGATTGCTACTGAGCGGGCGCGGGTTCATCCAACATTCCGGCGCTGCCAGCGCTTGCCGAGACCAGCTGACTTGCGTCAGGTGACATGGCCGACGTGTCTCGCCCCATCACTTAAGGGGCTGCGCCGATGCCTATGGGCATCCGTCCCAGTTGCCGTGTTCCGACAGCGGAACCTCGAAAAGCTGCCGATCGCCCTCGGCTACGACGATTACAGAGTTCATGGGTTCACCGGCTCGTGCCAGCTCCAGGGCGATCCGCTTGGCTTGCTGCAGGGCCGCGGCGACATCCGAAAAGTCCTCACCGAGGTCGTCCTCGAATATCGACGATCCGCTCCGGAAATGAAAATAGTAGCGAGGCATTGGGCTCCCTAGACCGAGTCAAACATCGTGACGAAATACAAACAACACAAAAGACCGCGGATCGCGCAAGGCAACGCCGACTGGAGAAACGGAAGTGTCTATGCTTCCGGAACGATGCTCAGGAAACTGCAATGAGCCGTTTTGGTTCCTGAGAGATGGGTGAGCGGGCCGGTGTTCACATTGATGAACGAGTGGCAGGGCACGTTGACCGCCATCAATGCTCACGATAGCGCGGACCTCGACAATGCTCCGGGGGAAGCCTCACGTTCTCTGCGGGAGTATTTCGATGATCAAGGACATTATCGTCAATCTCGAACATCGAATCGCACGCGATCCGGCCCGCGATTTTGCCATTAGTATCGCGGAGACCTTTGACGCCCATGTCGCCGGGGTTGCCTTCGCATATGTACCGGAGTTTCCCGGCTATGTCATGCTGGACATTCCACCCGATATCCTGGCGCAAGCGATTGCCGAGAGCGAGAAAGCCGCTTCGGCCGCGATCGAACGTTTCGATGCCGCCGCCCGGCGCAGCCTGGTTCCCGCGGAGCACCGCCTCGTCAAGACCCTAGGGGCGGCCGCGCCCCAAATCCTGGCGACGCTCGCCCGACGTTTCGACCTCAGCGCGTTCATGCAGTCCGAACCGAACGGGGTGGACAATGACGACATGATCGAAGCTTCCCTGTTCGAGTCCGGGCGCCCGCTCATCGTGGTGCCGTACATCCAGAAGGATGGATTAAAGCTCGACCACGTGGTGTGTTGCTGGGACGGCAGCCGCGCAGCGGCGCGCTCCATCAATGACGGGCTGCCGCTCATCGTCAAGGCGAGGACAGTCGACCTGCTGATCGTGCTGAACGAAAAGACGGATAATCCCCCGAACGTCATTCGCGGCGCCGAAATGGCGAAACATCTGGCGCGCCATGACGTCAAGGTCCAGATCGTGACAGTCCCGGCTGCCGACATCGACGTTTGCAACGCGATCCTGTCTTACGTCGCCGACGTTTCCGGAACGTTGATCGTGATGGGCGGCTATGGCCACGCCAAGCTGCGCGAGTTCATTCTGGGCGGCGTGACCCGCAATATGCTGAAGTCGATGACCGCACCCGTGTTCATGTCGCATTGACTGGACAACCAGCCGGATCAGGAGCCAACAGGATGCGGCCAGGCTTGTACGCATACGCTGCCGCCGCCGGCTTCCTGGGTGCGGCGATTTATATCTGCCTTGTCGAGCAGCCTGCTCGGCTGAAGCTCTCCGGCCCCGAGATGATCAAGGAATGGAGGGTGAGCAACCGCCGCGGCACCCTGATATTATCGGTCTTTGCCGTTATCTCGGCAATTCTCGCCTTCATCCAGTTCAAGACCAATGGCGACGTCCGCTGGATCATTGGCGGCACCACGATCCTGGCGAGCTGGCCGTATGCCTATTTTGTGATGGTGCCGGTCAATGTCTGGCTCTGCGCGTTGCCGCCGGGGAGGGCGGTGTCGCCGGTGCGCCAACTGATGTGGGACTGGGGCTTGCTGGAATGGGGTCACGCTTTGATCGGGTTTGCCGCCACCTGCTTTTTCGCGTGGGCGCTGGGCTGGCCGCCGTGATTTGATGGCCATCAATGCTGGCGCGCGGCGCGTCGGCTAGTATCGCAATCTGGAGCGAATGTCTCCGCGCCGGCGTTAAACGAGGGGCCGATGCTTCACATCGATATTCCAACGCTGGCGGAGTTCAAACAGCTTGCGCAGATCAAGGGCGAGATTTGCATTTCCCTGTATTTGCCGACGTCCCCGTTAGGTGCGGATGCCCGGGTCAATCGCGTGGCGTTCAAGGATATCGCCAGGGAAGCAGTGTTGCAGTTGAAGGAAGCCGGTACCGACAAGAAGGACATCATCGCTTTCGAGGAGCGTTTCGAGCAGCTCGCAGGGCCTGAACATGACGTCCAGGATGAGGACAAGATCAGAAAGCTGCAGCGCGCAAAGCCAGATCCGATCGAGTCGTTCTGGCACTATCAGGCGAGTGGGTTGGGAGTACTGGCCACGACAGGCATGATGCGGACGTTCCGCCTGCCTAACCGGCCGAAGCCGCTTGCCGAAGTCGCGGACCGATTTCACCTGACGCCACTGATACGGGCCATGACCTCGCCGCACGACGTCTTCGTGCTTGCACTGGCGGAAGAAAGCGTCCGGGTGATCCGCGCCTTTGCCAATTTTCCACCGCAGCGGCTGCAGGTTCCGGACCTGCCCGGCAGCGCGGAAGATGCAACGCATCGTCCATCCTTTCACGTGCGGGCTCCGCGCCGCAGGCTGCAGAACCTGGAAGGCGAGAAGGTGCTGTTGCAGCAGTATGTCAGGAAGGTCGAACACGCCGTACATGGCGTGCTCGCAGGACAGAGCGCACCGCTGGTTCTTGCCGCCGAGGAGCCGCTGGCCTCGATGTTCCGCGCGGCCAACACCTATCCGAGGCTGGCCGATGAAATGATCGGGGGAAATCCGGACACGCGCACGGATGCCGAGTTGGAAGACGCCGCAATCCCGATCCTCGACCGCCTCTACTCCCGCGAACTGAAGGCGGTGATCGCGCGCTACGACGAACTAAAGCCACGGCTTGCAACCACCGACGTCTCCTATGCCGCACATGCCGCAACCGCAGGCGCCATCGAGCAGCTTCTGGTCGATCTTGATGCGGTCATTCCGGGCCTCGTCAGCGACATCGACGGCAGCGTCATTTACTCTGCCTCCGATGATGCCGAGACCTATAGCGTGGTCGACGAAGTCGCGCGGCGCGCGCTGTATACGGGAGCCAGGGTGATGGGTGCGCGGAAGGACGAATTGCCGGATCTCGCTCCGCTGACTGCCATCCTTCGCTATGAGTTCCATTGAGACGCCGGCCGCCTTGGTGCGGTGCCCGTCAGCCGACATCCTTGGCGCGATCGGCCAATTCCATCGCGTGAATATCCCTCACCAGGCAGCGCAGCCCGTACAATTGATCGAGCAGATGCAAAATGATCGCGACGCCCTCGTCGTTCACGCCGAAATCCAGCCTGAGATCCTGGATCAGCCGCGCCCGCGCGAGGTCGGCGTCGGAAAATAGCGGGGTCTTGCCGCCAGTGAGAGGGGCCAACCATTCTGCCTCTATCCAGGCATCAAGTGTCGGAGCATCAAGATACGATCGGGCGATGAACTCCTGGGTCTCCATCGTCACACTCCCATCGATTGCCGCGGACTGTATTCCACAGGTTGCCACCCCGCGACGAACGCTTCGAGTTTCGGATCCGGCTTTTCTGGGAGCATCAGCATCAGCTTGATGTATTCATCACCTTTGCTGCCATCGGTACGCGGCACGCCGCGTCCTTTAAGTCGGAGAACGCGACCGGTGTTCGACCATTTTGGCACCGCCACCGTGACCGTCCCACCGGGGGTGGGCACCTTGACCTTGGCGCCCAGCACCGCCTCCTTCAGGGAGATCGGCAAATCCAGATGGATGTCGTCGCCCTCGCGGGTGAAGTAGGGATGCGGCAGCACGCTGATCTCGATCAGCGCATCGCCGGGCGGACCGTCACCGACTCCCGGTCGGCCTTTACCCCTCAAGCGCAAAATCTGGCCATCCCGCGTTCCCGGCGGGATATTGACGTCGAGCGTACTGCCGTCAGGGAGGATAATCGATTGCTTGCCGCCATTGACGGCATCCAGAAAGGAAAGCTCGAGGTGATAGCGGACGTCCTGGCCCCGCCGGCGGCGGCCCGCACGGCCTTCGCGGCCGAAAATCTCCGAGAGAATATCTTCAGCCCCGGCGTAATCGCCGAAATCAGCGAAACCGGAATTGCTGGTGTAGGCTGACCAGCCGCCCTGATCGGCAAAATCTCGGTAATATTGTTGCTGGCGTGGCCGCTCCGCCCCAGAGGCGTCGATTTCGCCGCGGTCAAAGCGCGCGCGCTTGTCCGGATCACCCACCAGGTCGTAGGCGGCCGAGACCTCCTTGAACTTTTCTTCAGCAACCTTGTTGCCGGGATTGAGGTCCGGGTGCAGTTTTTTCGCCAGGCGCCGATAGGCCTTCTGAATCTCGTCTTGCGTTGCGCCCTTGTTCACGCCCAGCGTTGTGTAGGGATCCGCGGCCAATGCCCACTCCTGTCTGCACGCCGGCAAAGCCCGGGCGAATGTGGTCTCATTGTTCTGCCGCCTGCGACGGTTGTTGCGCGGACTTGGCCACGACCACGCGCGCCGGCCGCAACAGGCGGTCGTGAAGCATGTAGCCGTCTTCCAGAACCTGGACCACGCTCCCAGGGGGCTGTTCGGTCTCATCCGTTTCCATGACCGCTTCGTGCTTTTTGGGATCGAACGGTTCGTTGCGCGCGCCGATTTCCCTGACGCCGAAGCGGTTGAGAATTTGCATCAGAATGCGCTCGGTCGCCGCGACGCCCTCCAGCAACCCGTCTGCCTTTCTTGCCTCCAGATCGGCCGGGCTGGCCTCGATGGCCCGGCGCAGATTGTCAACGACTTGCAGCAACTCGCGGGCAAAATTCGTGATCGCGTATTGCTGGGCGTCTTGCGCGCGCCGTTCACCCTGACGCCTGGTATTTTCGGTCTCGGCCAGCGCCCGCATCAACCGATCGCGCAGAGAGGCAATTTCGGACGTCTGTTCGTTTTCGCTGCCTTCGCCCGTAACTGACGGGTCGACATCGTTGTCCATGGTGTTGGTCGCCATGTCATACTCCTAAACCTCACTACTCCGATATCTTGCCGCCTCGCGTCACGCGCAAGGCCTCCTGCTTCAGGACGCCTTGCGGTCGCGAGGATCGACTTCTTCGAATTCGGCATCGACGACGTCGTCACCCGAGGAGCCACTTCCGCCGCCGGACGATCCCGCTTGCCCACCTCCACCACCGGCGCCTTGCGCGGCGGCGCGATTCAGGGCTTCGCCGATCTTGGATGCTGCCTGCATCAATCGTTCAGTTGCCTGACGGATCGTTTGAGGATTCTCCGCCGTCAGGCTTTGCTTCGTGTCGGCGATCGCCTGCTCGACCTCTCTCTTGAGGTCGGCGGGAATCTTCGTCTCCGCCTCTTTCAGTGCTTTCTCGGTAGTATAGATCGCCGCATCGGCCTGGTTGCGCGCTTCGACCAGCTCCTTGCGGCGTGTGTCTTCTTCGGCGTGGGCTTCGGCCTCCTTGATCATCTTCTGGATATCGGCCTCGCTCAGGCCGCCGGACGCCTGGATCCGGATGCTCTGTTCCTTGCCGCTGGCCTTGTCCTTGGCCGACACGTTGACGATGCCGTTGGCGTCGATATCGAAGGTGACCTCGATTTGCGGGACACCTCTCGGCGCGGGTGGGATCCCGACCAGGTCGAACTGGGCGAGGAGCTTGTTGTCGGCCGCCATCTCTCGCTCGCCCTGGAAGACGCGGATGGTGACTGCCGTCTGGTTGTCCTCGGCCGTCGAGAAAACCTGGCTGCGCTTGGTCGGTATGGTGGTGTTGCGATCGATCAGCTTGGTCATGACGCCGCCAAGCGTTTCGATTCCGAGCGACAGCGGCATCACGTCGAGCAGGAGAACGTCCTTGACATCGCCCTGCAGCACGCCGGCCTGGATCGCCGCACCGATTGCGACCACTTCGTCCGGATTGACACCCTTGTGCGGCTCCCGCCCGAACAGTTTCTGCACGGTTTCCTGGACTTTCGGCATCCTTGTTTGGCCGCCGACCAGCACGACCTCGTTGATGTCGGAAGATTGCAGACCGGCGTCTTTCAACGCCGCCTTGCATGGCTCGATGGTGCGCTGGATCAGATCGTCGACCAGGGCCTCAAGCTTTGCCCGTGACAGCTTGATGGCAAGATGCTTCGGCCCGTTCTGATCCGCTGTGATGAAGGGCAGATTGACCTCGGTCTGGGTGGCGCTTGAGAGTTCGATCTTGGCCTTTTCGGCGGCATCCTTGAGCCGCTGCAGCGCGAGGCGATCCTTGCGCAGGTCGATGCCGTTCTCCTTGCGGAATTCGTCAGCCAGATAGTCCATGATCCGCTGGTCGAAATCCTCACCGCCGAGGAAAGTATCGCCGTTGGTCGATTTGACCTCGAACACTCCGTCGCCGACCTCAAGAATCGAAATGTCGAAGGTGCCGCCACCGAGGTCATAGACGGCGATCTTGCCGCTTCCCTTCTTGTCCAACCCGTAAGCCAGTGCCGCCGCGGTCGGTTCGTTGATGATACGCATCACGTCAAGACCGGCAATCCGGCCGGCGTCCTTGGTGGCCTGGCGCTGGGCATCGTTGAAATAGGCCGGCACGGTGATCACCGCCTGCGTGACGGCGCTGCCGAGATTGGCTTCCGCGGTTTCCTTCATCTTGGTGAGAATGAAGGCGCTGATCTGGCTCGGTGAGTATTTCTTGCCCCTGACCTCGACCCAGGCGTCACCGTTATCGCCGGGCACGATATGGTAGGGTACCATCGCCTTGTCTTTCGCGGTGATCGGGTCGTCATAGCGCCGGCCGATCAGCCGCTTGATGGCGTAGATCGTGTTTTCCGGATTGGTGATGCTCTGGCGCTTGGCCGGCTGGCCGACCAGGACCTGGCCATCGTCGGTGAAGGCGACCATCGACGGCGTGGTGCGGCCGCCCTCGGCATTTTCGATCACCCTGGCCTTGTTTCCTTCCATCACGGCAACGCAAGAGTTGGTGGTTCCGAGATCGATGCCAATTGCCTTCGCCATGATCAGGCTCCTTGTTCAAAGATGCGTGTAAACGCTTTCGCCGTTTCAGACTTTGTTCGATTAATATGCGGGACGCGCCGGGTGCGTCGGGAGGAAAGACGGCCAGCGCGACCCGCGACCGCTTGGGGGACGTCAAGCGGCTTGCTTGGTCTCTTGCTTGGGTTCTTCCTTGACCTCGATCTTCTTTGGCTCGGGTTTGGCCGGCTTCGGAATCGTGATCTTCAAAACCCCGTTCGACATGGTTGCCTGTACGTTCGACAGATCGATGCCGGGAGGCAATTGCAGCACGCGGAGGAACACGCCATAGGCCCGCTCGCTATGCTGGACATTCTTGTCCTTTTGGTTTTCCTCGATCTTCTTCTCGCCGCGGATGGTGAGCGTGTCATCCTCGATCGTTATCTCGACATCCTTGCGCTCGAGCCCTGGCATCTCCGCGCTGATCTCGATCGCCTTGTCGGTCTCCGAGATTTCGATGCTGGGAACGATATTCTTTGCGCCGTCGGATCCTACTCCCTGCGCGAATTCGTTGAACAGCCGGTCGATCTCGCGATGCAGCCCGAACAATCCGAAGCCAGGCGGCATCAATGCGTTGGGCTCTCGAGACGGAACCAGTGATCTTAACCTCATGGGATTCTCCTTTTTCAGCTTGAGGACTTGTCGTTGGGTGCGAGCAAAGTGGCGGCTCTACGGACTGACCACGATCCGGTCTTCGACCTTGGTGACGCCGGGCGCCGACCAGGCGATGCGTTCGGCTTCCTGGCGTTCGACCCAGGAGCGAACAGTGCCTTTCAGTATCACCTCACTGCCGTTGGCTTCGACGGTGATCCGATTGGCGTCGACCTCGGCATTTCGTTTGAAGGCGGCTATGATTTTGCGCTGAAGCTCTGAAGGTTCCACCTTGGGCTTCACCGTGACGACGTTGGTCACTCCCTTTACGCCTTTGACTTTTCGCACGGCATTGTCGGCAGCGGTTTTTTGATATTGCCACTCCACCGCGCCTTCCAGAGTTACCCAGCCATCCTTGACGATGACCTTGATCCGGTCATGAGAAATCGGCAATTCGGCCTTCAGGGCCGCGACCGCATCGCGCGCGATGTCCGGATCGGGGCGCTGATCGATGGCCGGCAGCCGAACCTCGATATCATTCGCGACCGCGCGAACGCCGGCGACCCGTTTCGCGGCCTGCTCGGCTTCGAGCCTGTCGGTGTAGCTCTTGGTAAAGCCCGCCAGCGTGACAACGCCATCCTTGACCGAGACCGCAATATCCGAAGCGTCAAGGTCCGGATCCCATTTCAGCTCGTCCCGAACATCGCGTTCTATTTCACTGTCGGATTTCATGACTGGCTCCTCGTCTGGACAAAAGGGAATTGCGGGCTCGGTCGACGACGTCACCGATCTCGACAAGTCTAAGAGAGATGGCCGGTACAGCCATGACGACCGTCAACTTCCGCACCAAGTTTATCATTCGTGGTGAAGGAGTTTTGTCGTCCCGCCGGTTGCGAACATTTCCGGATGATTCGGTAAAACGATCGCGGCCACGGCGCCGGCGATTTCCAGATCGCCAGCGGCTCAAGGTCGCCCGAGCGGCTCGTCACCCAGCCATGGGTCGGGTCGCAGCGAAGCGAGCGGAAGATCCTCGGTTCGTTTCGCGAGCTCAATTTCGTGAACATGGACGGCTTCCCCGCCATGCCGCATTAGAATTTCCTGAGCTCGAGTTTCCTGCTCCGGGGATCGGACGCGTACCCAAATCAGCAAGCCGTGAGCTTCGGCAAGCTTCTCTAATCCTCGCGCGCGCTCGCGCTGCAACCGCCGACGCGCCCAAAGCACCGCCCCGCCGCCTATAATGAACCCGGTCAGAACCGATAAAATGCCGACCGGGATCGGCCTGAAGTCCTTTACGACAAGAAAGAACGCCATGGCGACTGCCGCAGCGCAACCGGCGACGCAGCCGACGACGGCGTCCGCGACCTCGACATCGTCTTCGCCCAAAAAAGGTTGCCGCGGCGCGGTCGGAATGTCGGCAATATCCGGGGCAGGGATCGCGCGGTAGCTCAATCGCCGCTGCAGCTCATCGAACGATGCACTGACATCGATGTCGGCGCGGTCGAACCCTGCCACCAGCAGCTCTTCCGCGGCATCGACGAGCGCCTTCCGCGAATGGAAGACGCCCGTCACCTCGCGGGTGCGGACCTTGTCCAGGACATCGTCTGACGATGGGAGCATCGTTTTTTCCAGTTCGGTCACGCCGGATAGTTGAATTGCGACAATTTCTTCAGCTCGTCCTTTGTCGCACCGGGGACCGTGACCTTGCCTGCCTTATCGTCGATGACAAGACTGTCGAACGGCACCGCCACCAGGCGCCCGCCGACACCGAGGAAGCCACCGACCTGCAGAACTGCGAAACTCAACAGTTTCTTGTCCTTGTCCGCGATCAAGTCATCGATGGTGCCGATCTTTTCGTTCTTGTCGTTGATGACGCTGCTGCCGATCAGCTTGCTCAACCGATAGCCTTGCGCGACGACCGAAAGGTCGACCTTGACGAGTGATACACCGGCTTGCGGCAGCGCAGGACCCGTCGCCAGGAAAACCGCGAGCGCCGTCCAGATCATCCAGTCCGGCGAACGCCTTCGTCGCACAGGCGATGAGGCATCAGTGCCGGCTTTCAAGGGCGTTTGGAATTCTGTGAAGGCAGCCATGGTTCTCTCCTGAAAATATGAGCATGGCCACCGGATAATTCCGGCAGGTCGAGGCGGCACTGACAATCGTCAATTCGAACAATCTTTATCGAAAACGTCATCCTGAGTGGCTGTTCCGAAAAACCCGTCACGTGCTGGTGTCGGCGGCGGTGTGCATCTGGATTCCCGCCACCAGCGAGGCGTAATCATACGCACCATCGTGCCGGACGCCGTTGATGAAAGAGGTCGGTGTGGCGTTGACGCCGCTGCGGACGCCGCCCGCGCCGGGATTGACGGCGATCGGAGATCGATAGCTCCACGCGATGGTGCCCGATCGATCGAGCGCAAACAGCGCGCGTTCGCAGACGCCGTCACTCGCACGATAGGCCTGGTATTTTCTTGCGACCTCGCCCTTGGGTTCGAAATCGGCGAGCAACGGAAAATGCAACTGGCGGTCGCGGGCAAAGGCCGCGTAGCACCACACCCGACGAGGAAATGCCGAGCAGTCCTCGCGCCAGATTGCGGCTCGCCGCGGCGTGTTCCTCGTACGCCCCCCAGTTACGTCGTTGTTTGCAATCAATTTTGGGCACTTCAATGTTCGCTCCCCGCAGGGTGTTATCAGGATGTTATTTGCGACCGTGTTACGTAGTTTTACGGTAAGCAGAATCTCCTAATGGCCTGATCTTTAGAGATGCGCGACGGTTTGTTCGAAGGGCGCTGCGTTCCTCACGATGCCAAGGGGTTTTCGAGACAAAAGGATGCGGTCATGAAAGCGAGAAGCCATCCAGCAGACTACTATCGGCGAATACTTTCTGCGCAACCCCATGCGCTGAAGCGCCTGGATCCATTTGCCACGATCATGCACTGCCATCGCGGCCAGGAAATTCCCAATAGTTCGGGGCTTTCGGGCCACTGGTATTACGTGATCGCCGGCGCGGTGCGGCGCTGCACGATCCGCTCGGACGGCCGGCGGCAAATCGTCGATCTGATGTTGCCGCGGGATTTCTTCTTTATCCTGGACAACGGGAGGGAGGGGACGACCGAAGCTATCGTCGAGGAGACCGTGCTTGCGAGCTACCCTGGCAGCCGGGTCGAACAATTTGCGGAACGCGACCCTCAGTTCGCGCGGGAACTCCGCGAAGTCGCGTTCCAGTCCCTTACCCGATCCCAGGACCAACTCCTGATCCTCGGGGGCATCACCGCTCTCGAGAAGGTCGGCTCTTTCCTGCTCTCGCTTGCCGGACGTGCATCAGAAACCAAGGGGCAAGTGGAACTGCCGGTCTCGCGCTATGATATCGCCGATTATCTCGCGGTCTCGGTCGAGACGGTCTGCCGCTCCATCACCGACCTGCAGCAGCGTGGCGTCATTACCCTGGCAGGCAAGCGAACGGTCAAAATTCTGAACCGGGGCGCACTGAAAGACCGCTCTGGCGAGGGCTCGATGGCGGCCTGAAGCGATTGTGGGCCAGGCCGAATTGCGGCCTAGCCCTTTCGTCTGTTATCGGGCAGGGAAGTGCTCAGCCTTGCGATGATGCCCAGGCGTATGACCTCTGCGAGCTGACGCACCCCCATCCGCTCCATCATGCGCGCGCGGTGGACCTCGACCGTGCGCACGCTGATTCCGAGGTGATAGGCGATCAACTTGTTCGGCCAGCCCGTCAGCAGCCCATCAAGGACTTCGCGCTCGCGCGGACTGAGGGTTGCCACCCGCCGGGCGGCGTCGGCGATATCGCGATCGCGATCGGAGAAGGTCCCTTTGCCGAAGGCCATCTCGATCGACCCGAGCAAAGCGTGGTCGCTGTATGGCTTCTCCAGGAAATCGGTTGCACCCGCCTTCATCGCGCGAACAGCCGTTTGAATATCCCCTTGACCGGTCACGACAATAATCGCGAGGTCGGCCCTCATCTTGAGCAGTTGCGTCTGGACATCGAGTCCGCTCATGCCGGGCAAGCGGACATCCAGCAGCACGCAACCTGTCTTGAATGTCTTGGCTGCCGCCAGAAATGCGTCCGGATTGTCGAAGGCGATCGGCTCGAAACTGGCGGAACTCAGCAAACGCTCCAGCGAACGAAGCACGGCGACGTCGTCGTCCAGAATGTAGACGGTTCGTTCAGCCATCTGCCACTCCACCGGACGGAAGGGTGAAACGAAAGATGGTTCCCCCTGCGGGATTCGGCTCCGCTTTCAACTGCCCCTCATGCGCTTCGATAATCGAACGCGAAATTGACAGTCCCAATCCCATGCCGTCGTGCTTGCTCGAGACGAACGGCTCGAACAATCGGCTTGCAATTTCGTAGGGAATTCCAGGTCCGACGTCGGCGACGGCAATCTCGATCGTCCCGTCGTCGAGAGCCCTCGTCGAAAGCGTGACCTCCCGCGGTTCTTGATCGGCCATCGCTTCAAACGCGTTCCGGATCAGATTGACGATGACTTGCTGGATTTGAACCCGGTTCACGAATACCGTTCGTGCGCCGTCATCGAATTCAAACTTCAGACGCAACGCCAGCGGCACGATGCTGTTCAATACCAGGCCGCTCGCTTCCTCGATCATCGAAGGAAGCGCTTCTATTCGCCTTTCCGTCTCGCCCCTGGTGACCAGTTGGCGCAGGCTGCGGACGATTTCGCTCGCCCGCGATGCCTGCTCGGCAGCTTCGCTAGCAACTTCCTGCGCGATCATGAAATTGACCTGTCCCCCACGCGCAAGCAGCCGCTTCGCCGCATTGACTGAATTGAGGACCGCCGTCAACGGCTGGCTGATTTCGTGCGCAAGAGCGGCGGCCATCTGGCCGGCGGCTGTCAGGCGCGCTGCGTGCGAGAGTTCGTTCTGCAGTTTCTGAAAGCGCAAATCGGCTTGCTCGCGCTCGAGCTTTTCCGCGAGCAGCCGCCTGTTGGCGTCTGCCAGTTCAAACGTTCGTTCCTCTACGCGTCGTTCCAGACTTTCGTTCAAATGACGCAGCGCCGTTTCCGAATTCTTTTGCGCGGTCAGATCGCGGCTGACGGTTGCAACGTTCATCGGCTCTCCGGTTCGCGGATCATCGATCCTGAAGCTGTCGACCAGGAAGGCGATTGGTTCACCGGATCCAAAATGCCTGAGCTCGAACTCTCCCTTCCACCTGCCGGTACGAAGCACCAGAGGCCAGACTTCGTCCTGTACGGTCTTGCGATCTTGCGGCGAAACGAAATCGAGTATGTGAAGCCGCAACGCGTCATCGAGTGTGTCAAGTCCCACCAATTGAAGACCTGCCGGATTGACGTACTGAACCTGGCCGCTCAGCGATGCGATGCCAACGAAATCGGTGGTTCGCTGTACCACCGCCGTAAATCTTCTTTTCTCGGCGTCTCCCAGCCACTGCTGGAAGGCAATCGCCGCCTGATTGGCCCCGGTAGTGAGGAGCAGCTTCTCTGTTCTGGTCGGAAACGTGTCGCGGCGAGAGCCTGCGGCGAGTATTGCATCGCCTTCGAACCCGATCGGCGCGGTCACAACGTGGAGGTCGCGGCCGTCGGATGGGTCGGACAGGATGAATTCCCGTCCGCTGCCGAGCGTTGCCTTTTCAGGCTGCAGCAATGCCTGCACACGTTTGAGGCCTTCGGGCGCGAGACTGCCGCGGGCCAGTCCGGTGATGACCTGATCGCCCTGTTCGGGGAGTGCAACGAAAACGAAATCGGCATCCAGCATCGAAACCAGCGCGGCGACCATGCTGCCGCCGATCTGGCCCATATCGTATTTTTGCCATCCAGCCGGCAACGTTGAGAGCGCTACAAGATCGCGGATGCAGCGCCGCAGCTCGTCGGGATCTGCAAGCGGCTCCGTCCACGGCATGGCTTGCGCCCTTGAGTTACGTTCAAGGCACCCCACATGAATTTGATACCTATCTTGTGGGGTTAGCAACGCCAAATTGGTCTTGGTCCTATGCCGGGGCGCGTTTCGACGTGGAGCAGGGCTCTCTGTCGGTTACCGAGCACTTTTCGGGCAGATTCGCGGCGGCTATCGATATTGTATCTATCAGATGTTTTGCTTTCGAGCGCGCCGGGATTTGGCTTGCCGCTCAGGATTGCCGACACGGGTCAACGCAATCCACGCTGGTGGATCACTCGCGGGAAAAGTCTCGATCAGGCTCTCGACGATCTCGTCGTCGTCCGTTGCCGTCGCTTCAACTTTGTGAAAAGGCCGGGCATTGGCCCGGCCTTTTCGGCGTCGATGATGGTGCGATGTCATCGATATCCGCCTAAGCGGTTCTTCTCACGGTTGTGGGACTAGCCAGCTCGTGCTGTCGCGATCGAAGCTTGAGGGAGAATATGACCAACGTGATGCCGAAGGCGAGCGCGTAAGCCCCGATCCACCATGTCAGCACAACGGCTCCGATCAAGGGCGCGATGATCATCAGCACGCCGTAGGCAAGAGACAACAGCCCGCCCAGAACCATCCACCACCTGCCATGGTCGATGTTCAAACGGAACCCCGCGGCGGTCAGCAGCCCGCCTGTGACAATCGCCCAGGCGGCAATCAGCCACACGAACGCGATAACGGTAAGGCCTGGCCAGAGAAACGCGACCACGCCGGTGGCGATATCGAAGAGCCCTTCAACGATCAGCAATCCCCAGCGGTCCTCCTTCCGGCGGATTGCCCGCACCGCCGAGACTATACCAAAGACACCATCGACCAGCATGTAGGCGGAAAACAGCAGCACCAGCGACAGCATCGTCGGACCGGGAAAGATCAGCGCAAGCACTCCGAAGATGATGCCGAGGATGCCTCGCAGCAGAAATAGCCACCAATTTTGAGTGAGCGTCTGTCCGGCATTGTATCCAATGTCAGAGGGGGGATTCATTGTGGTACTAGCCATGATATGCTCCCATCCGCGACCCGGCGTCCGGCCTGCCTGAATTTCCGCGGCTTTTGCAGCGCGAATTCAATTTAGTTCATGGGTAGCAATGGTTGCGTTGACGGTTGTCAACAAGGTGCGCGCCTTTTGGTCCAGGCAGCGTGGGAACGGCTTCGACGAGTTGTCCAGTGCGCCATTTAACCTTCTGATTTCCTGCTTGGCCCGCTTGAGTTCGGGAGTCTCCAAAAACTCCCAATCGCCTTTCCGTCGCACGATGGAGCGTTGGTGCGCACGCGCCACATCAAGCATGGCGACGGTCCTGCTCGCCTGCAACGAATAGGTGCAGAGCACGAAGATCGGTACTCGCAATCGGCAGGACCTCCCACGGGCCCGGCATCTAACCGTCGCCATCGCAATCGCATCGTGAGGCGAATGGTTGATGCACGGCTCGGGCGCATCGTGCCGGCGAGAGAGTGTAAAGCCGTGTTGGCCCGGCCTAATGTTTCAGCATCACAAAATGAAAAACTTTGGAGCCATTGGAACCAATTGTGATCGCGAAAATTCCTTCGGGGTGGGCCGCAGTTTAGGGATAGTTCGATGCAAAAGAGCTTGCTGGATGAATGCCATGAGTCCATCCTGAAAATCGCCGAAACTCAGCCGCCCGACGGGAAAAGAGCTATCCTGGCGATGGCGGAGGTGTTCCAGGTCAATTCTCGCCGAATGTCCACCGACGGTCAGCCTGCATCGCCGCATGACTTTCACCCATCCGATCGGCGGCCAATGGCTTCTTCTGGGCCTTGATCGCGTGCAGTGCAGATTCCCGTCCGGGATCGCTAGCCACCAGAGACTACTCGCCATGCACGGCGAGGACAATTTTTCCGATCACGTGACCTTGGGCAAGGCGCTCGTGAGACTTGCGGGCTTGGGTGAGGGGATAGCATTCCGAGATTGGAACTTTGAGCCTTGCGGCCTGCACCGCCTCATTCAAGTGCTCGAATTCGTGGACTCCGGAGATGCCGTCATAGCGGATCAGCGTCATGCCGCGCCGCTTCTTCGGCGCAGGCTCGACCCCGTTGGGGTGCGCAAGACGGCCGCCGCGCCGGAGCACCTTCAGACATTGCTCCAATGCGTCTCCGCCGGCGAGAGCCAGCACGGCATCCACGCCCTCAGCTGCAAAGCGACGCGCCTGATCGTCGATATCGGGGCGCCTGCCATCGACAACCATATGCGCGCCCATCTCTCGCACCAATTCGATCCCCTCCTTGCCCGATGCAGTGGCAAACACTCGCGCACCGCGCAGCCTTGCGAATTGCACCGCCAGCGTTCCCACGCCTCCCGACGCGCCATGAATGATGATGGTCTCGCCCTTCTTCAAGCCGAGCGCGTCGTCGATGCCCTGCAGCGCGGTCAATCCCGTGATCGGGATCGCCCCGGCATGCCGCAGATCTAGCCGCTTGGGGATCGGCGCGGCCTTGTCGGCCGGCACCGCGACATATTCTGCGTAAAAGCCGCCCTTCGGATTCTGCCAGTTGTAGGAATAGACTTCGTCACCGACTCTGAGCCGCCGCACCCGCGAGCCGACCGCAGCGACGACACCGGCGCCATCGAAGCCGAGAACCATCGGAAAGTGCGGTTTGCGCGCCGCAAAATATCCCTCCCGGACGTCGGCGTCCCATCGGCCAACGCCTGCGGTGTCGACGGCGATCAAGACTTCGCCGGCGTCCACTGCCGGGACCGGCAGGGCGTGAGGGGTAATCACCTCAGGTCCACCAAAGCGGTCGATCGCCGCGGCGAACATGGTGCGGTGCACATGCATCGCGTGATGTCTGGCGGTGAAGAAATTGGGGGTACGTTCGAGCATGACAGCAATCTCACGGCGGGCCTTTTATCTCTATGAAAGAGATCGCCCGCCGCGGCCCTGACGTCGGTCAATTTCGAAAGATCAAATGTGAGAAGCCAGCACAGGATCCCGTTGATCCCGCTGCTACCGGGAACGCGCCACCTGCCGGTCCGGCGGCGCCGTGGGGGAGGTTCGGGGCACGCCCGGCTCGCGCGTTTGCGGAGGATTGAGGGCGGCGTCGATCGCATCGTCAACACGTTCAAGCCAGACGAACCGAATTCGATTGCGCGCCTTTTCCGGTACGTCCTCGAGGTCCTTACGGTTCCGCGCCGGAAGCATGACGGTGGTAATCCCGGCCTGGATCGCCGCCAGCACTTTCTCCTTCACGCCGCCGATCGGAAGCACCAGACCACGCAGCGAAATTTCACCGGTCATTGCCGTATCGCTCCGGATCGTGCGCGCGGTCAGAAGCGAGGTCAACGCCATGAACATCGCGACACCCGCACTCGGCCCATCCTTGGGGATGGCTCCTGCCGGAACATGAATATGCACGTCGGATTTCTGCAGTTCGGCCGTATCGATGCCATATTCGGCGGAGCGCGACTTGACCAGCGTCAGCGCTGCCTGCGCGCTTTCCTTCATCACCTCGCCCAGGTGCCCCGTCAGTATCAGCTTGCCTCGGCCGGGAACCATGGTCGCTTCAACGAACAGAATATCACCTCCCGCGGGGGTCCAGGCGAGACCCGTGGCGACGCCCGGCACGCTGGTGCGCATGGCGATTTCCTGCTCAAAGCGTCGCGGCCCCAGAATGGCGTGAAGGTCCGCCACCGTAATGACGACGCGCACGGCGTTGCCCTCGGCGATGCGCATCGCGGCGTGCCGGCAAATGGCTCCGATCTGGCGCTCGAGATTTCGCATGCCGGCTTCACGCGTATAGTCACGGATGATCGAAAGCAGGACGTCGTCGGAAATCTCGCATTGTTCCATCGTCAATCCCGCCGATTGCAATTGACGCTTGACGAGATAGCGCTTTGCAATCGCCAATTTCTCATCCTCGATGTAGCCCGGCATTTCGATGACTTCCATCCGGTCGCGCACGGCCGGTGGAATGTTGTCCATCACATTGGCGGTGCCGATGAACAGGACTTTCGAGAGGTCAAAGGGAACGGCCAGGTAGTTGTCGCGGAATGTCGAATTCTGCTCGGGGTCGAGCACTTCCAGCAGCGCTGCCGAGGGATCGCCATGAAATCCCGCGCCCAGCTTGTCCAATTCGTCCAGCATCATCACCGGATTGCGCGACCCTGCCTTGTGGATGGACTGGATGATGTTACCGGGCAGCGCGCCGATATAGGTTCGCCGGTGCCCGCGTATCTCGCTTTCATCATGGACGCCGCCGAGGCTAAGCCGGACGAATTTGCGACCGATCGCGCGGGCGATACTTTGGCCAAGCGAGGTCTTGCCGACGCCAGGAGGGCCGACGAAGCAAAGTATCGGGCTCTTGCCGTCCGGATTGAGCTTGCGCACCGCCAGATATTCGAGAATGCGCCGCTTCACTTTCTCAAGGCCATAGTGATCTTCATCGAGAATGCGTCGCGCCTCGACGATATCGATGCGCTCCGGATCGAGCTTCGACCAGGGCAGTTCGATCAGCCAGTCGAGATAGCTCCTTGTCATCCCGTATTCGGCCGCGGCTTCCGGCATGCGTTCAAGCCGCTTTAATTCTCGCCTGGCCTGCTCCTCGGCCTCCTTGGGCATTCCTGCCTTCTCGATCTTTTCGGCAAGTTCCTTCAGTTCCGCGGCTTTAACGTCGTCGTCGCCCAGTTCCTTTTGGATCTGGCGCAGTTGTTCGCGAAGAATGTGTTCGCGCTGCTGCGAGGACAGGGTGTTTTGCGTCTGTTCGCCGATTTGCTTCGAAAGTTGCAGGACTTGAATGCGTTTCGCCAGCAAACCCAAAAGCTTGTCGAGAAGCTGCGTCACGTCAAACGTCTCGATCAGATCCTGTTTCTCGCTAACCGATATGTCGATAATGCCGGCCAGAAAGTCCGCCAGTGCCGACGGCGAATCCAGACTATCGATGGCCGCCGCGATTTCCGGCGGCAGGTTCGGCAGTAGCTGGATCGCCTCGCGGGCCCGCGTCTTGAGCAGGCGTATCCGCGCTTCGATCTCGGGCGTCATCACTTCGGAGATGCCGATCTCCTCGACGCGCGCAACGATGTAGGGAAAGCCGGCGAGGAATTCTTTCACGCGGAACCGTCGTATCCCGCGACAGATGGCATAATGCGTGTCCTGGGAAGTGACATAGCGCAGGATTTCGGCAATGGTGCCGACACGGCGCAAATGTTCGGGACTTGGTTGTTCGATGCTGGGGTCATCCTGCAGCAAGAGGCCGACCTTGCGGCCGCTTCGAACCGCCTCCTGTGCCGCCGCGATCGAAGAGGGCCGGCCGATCGTCAGCGGCAGCACGACGCCCGGAAACAACAGGGTGTCTCGGACCGGCAGGATGATCGTCGCATCCTCGGGAATGGTCGGGTAGCGCTGGTCTGCAGGGGCGCCGGAATCATTGCTCACATTTGCGTCGGACATCGTTCCGCCCTTCCACTGAAGGCTATTTGGAGAATTTCAGCGTGAGACACCCGTCGGCAAGTTCCGATTGGCCAAGCTCAAGGCGCGTCGCCGGAAAGCTGATCTGGCGCTGGAATTTTCCGTAGGGGATTTCGAGACGATGAACGAGGCTGCCGCGCGGGATCGCACTCGGACGACGGAAACCCACCACCGAAACCCCGTCGGTATCGACCGTCACCTTGAGGTCGTTCGGGTCGACGCCGGGAAGTGCGACGGTGATCAAGATCTCCGAATCGGTCTCAACGATATCGATTGGCGGTTCCCAGCTCACCTTGCCGATCGCTGCGGCCGTCGGCTGAAAGAATTGACGATGCAATCGCTCGGCGCGATCGATCATCGCACAAGCGGTAGTCCACATCAGGTTTCTTGGATCGACCGCGGCCATGATATGTCCCAGAGCCAACGCGAAAGCACCCAGCACGCCAGGTTGTTGGGCGCCCGGCTGACCCTCAATTCCAAATACGTGTTCAAGCCAACTCTAGGATGCCGTTGATGCCGTCACCTTGACGACCGTCAATCCTCCGCCGGGAACGGGTGCAACGCGGTAGGCGCAATCTAATGCGCGACAAGCAGCGGGAACGGTGAACGGTGCTGGACCCGATCGGTCGTGCTCCGCCGCAGCAATTCGTGCAGGCGGGAGTGACCAACGCTGCCCATCGCCAGCAGGTTCGCGTCGAGCCTGCGGCATTCTGGATCACACTTCGATTTCCAGTTGGAAGGATTTGACCAGGTCTACCGACAATACCACGGGATCGACCGCGACTACGAGAAACGTGTGCCGCTTGCCGTCTTGTCCGCTAAGCGAGACGTATTCGCCCGGCAAGAACGCATGCACGCCGAATTTGTAACCGGCTTCGTCGTCTTCCTCGTCGGAATTATAGTCGAAAACCCAGCGCGCGTGCTCAGCGCCACCGGGCTTATGGACGAGGCGGCCGACCTCGTCCTCTTCACCTTCCCAAAATCGCCGAACCCGACAGTAATCCCGATACTTTTTCCAGAGCAGGGGATCGATGTGTCCCTCGGCATCGAGGGGCGCAATAAAATCATATCCATGGCGCGGCGAGCCGTAGGGAAACTCCCTGGAACGGGCAAGATTGAGCAGGATACGATTGAGGTCGATCAGTTCGGTAAGCGCCCGCATGGTGTGATCCCTCAATAGTCCACTGGGGTAACTAGCCTCGGATCGGCCGCGGGGCGCCATGATGGTTGTCAAGCCGATACGTGCCAATTGCGGGGGGCGGCTCGCGCGGTGCCGGGGCAAAATAGGTCGCAGTTGATGGTCATCAACGTGCGCAGCGGCATAAGATGTAGCGTCTCGCGGATCATCATTTTTGCGACGGCCGCGAGACTAATCGGAAATCATGCTGAGCAGGGATACCAACGGGCTTCGACACGTTGAAAAGCCGGCGCTGCCCTTCGATTCGCGCACCCGAGCGTTCACGCGTGCCACTATTGCGGTCCTGGTGGTGCTGCTTGCCGCCTGGGTCGCCCGCGATTTCCTGGTGGCGCTGACCTGGGCGGCGGTAATCGCCATCGCTGCTTGGCCGATCTACATCCGATTTGCTACGCGCATCCTTGGCAACCGGTCTGCGATGTTGGCCTCGCTGCTGTTTACGTTCCTGACTGGGGTTATCCTGTTGGGGCCTGTCGTGTTGACAGTGCATCAGATCGCGCAAGGAAGCGATGCCTTTGCCCGCTCCCTCGATCAACTGCAGCACAGTGGAATCCCGGTTCCCACCTGGCTCGCGGGATTGCCGATTACGGGCGAATACCTCGATGACTGGTGGCGGTCCCACCTCAGCAACCCCGAGGTTCTCGTGGAATGGCTTCGCGGCATGGACCCTCAAAGTATCACGGCGTGGACCAGCACTCTCGGCGGCGCGTTGCTGCACAGGCTGTTTCTGTTTCTGGTCACGCTCATCGCATTGTTCATGGTGTTTCGCGACGGGGCTTGGCTGGCGGACCATGCGCTGGCGACCGCCGGGCGGGTGCTGGGAAATCCCGGCGAACGGCTGGTCGTAAAAATCGCGGACGCCGTCCGCGCGACCGTGAACGGGACCGTGGCTGCATCGATCCTGAAGGGCGCCATTATCGGTATTGCATACGGGTTGACCGGCGTGCCGCATGCGTTCTTGTTCGCCTTGCTGACGATGATGCTGGCGATGGTGCCGCTGGGCGCGTGGACCGCGCTGGCCTTGGCGGTGCTAGCGCTGCTTGCGAAGGGTGGCATCTTGCTGGTCGGAGTTGGTCTGGCTGTTTTCGGCGCGGCGACGTTGTTGATCGCTGAAAATGTCATTCAGCCGGCGTTGATCGGCGGCGCCGCTCGGCTGCCATTCCTGCTGGTGCTGGTCGGAATTATCGGCGGGATGCAATCGTTCGGATTACTCGGCCTTTTCCTGGGCCCCGTGATCATGGCTGCGCTGCTGACCATATGGCGCGAGTGGATCGGCGTCGGAGGTTGACGGCGGAATTCAACCGACGCGCCTTCAGCGATCAAGTGAGCGCCGCGCCGGTCGTCGCGCGCGCCAAGCGTCCTGAGGACTTGATTGCACGCAGCGCACTCAAACGTATGCAGGTCGGTCCCCAGGAACGCCGGCACGATACGGACCAACAACATCCGCCGCCCTTGGCATTTCGGACGGGCGGGACGCTCAATTTGAGCGAGCGGAAAAATGGACGACAGAGGTTGAACTTCCGGCATGATGCTTCCCTCGAACACGACGTAGACGAGTATGCCCTTTCCGCGCACTGGTTCGCAGTTCAATATTGCTCAGTTTGAATAAGCCGGCCGTCATTTCGGATCGGTGCTTCGCTGTTACCAGGCATTCCAATCCAGCAACTCACGCGCAAAAAAAGGACCGCGCGGTTTTCGCCGGCGGTCCAAGTCAGGGAGGAAACGCCCGGGAAGGGCAGCGACAGAGGGCTATCGCTGATGTTCATTTTGCAAATCAAAGTGCCACGCGCATTGACGGGGCTCAATTCCTGCACGCATTTTCGGATTTTGCCTGGCTAGCGCCGTCCCTTGCTGCTGCCCGATGACGTGAGCGGGGGTCTTCCTGAATATGCCCGGACCAAGAATAATGACGCCTGTCAAGGTGGCGACGATCCACTCGACGTAGCATTCGCAAGAAGCCATGACGTCGCTTGAGAACCAGGTTGCGAGTCTGCTTCCGATCAATTCTGCTGTCGCCGATTTTTCACGAGCTCGACTTAAACTAGCGGAGACATCGCGCGATGAGGAATAGCGGCCTCGAACCGGTTTCAGATGCCGCCGAACCCAGCATCGCCCGCCGGACGCCAAGCCGCTCGCCTCAGGTCGAGCGGGAAAGTCCCGATCGATTAGAAGCGCCGAGCAGTCGGAGTGCGGCGGCCACGCCGCCTAACCGTTGGCGGCGACCCCTCCTGATCCTGGGCCCGCTCGCATTAGTCGTCGGAGCGCTGGGCCTTTACCTCGTGACCGGCCGCTATGTATCCGAGGAAGATGCCTATGTTCAGGCAGTGAATGTTACGATCAGTCCGCAAGTCGCGGGTCAGGTCGTTACCATTGCTGCCCGATCGAACACGCCGGTCAGGAAAGACGACGCGCTGTTCAACCTCGATCCCGAGCCGTACCGGATCGCACTGGCCAATGCCGAAGCGCAGCTCGGTGTTGCGCGCGACCAGGCTCGCACCTTGGTCGAGACTTATCGCTCGCGCCTCAAACAGATCGATGAGGCCAAGGCGACCGCTGACTATGCGCAGACCAACTACGAGCGCCAGCAGCACCTGTTTGACACGGGCGCCGTGCCACGGGCCACGCTCGATGCCGCGATACGCGACCTTCAGTCGGCGAAGGCCAATCTGGCAAGCCTGCAACGCGAAGCCGCGGCGGCGCTGGCGCAGCTCGGCGGCAATCCGGACATGCCGATCGACGAGCAATCCTCGGTGAAACAGGCGCAGGCGGCTGTCGATTCTGCGGCACGCAATCTGCGCCTCACCTTCATCGCCGCGCCCTTTGACGGCATTCCCAACAATGTCGAGAGCATCGCGGTCGGAGCCTTTTTGAATGCCGGCCAATCCGCTTTTCCGCTGATATCGATCCACGACATCTACGTCGAGGCCAATATCAGGGAGACCGACCTCACCTATGTGAGGCAAGGTGATCCGGCGCGCGTCACGGTCGACGCCTATCCCGATATGCCCCTTGACGCCAAGGTAACGACGCTGGCGCCGGCCAGCGGTTCGGTCTTCGCCCTGCTGCCGCCACAAAATGCCACCGGCAATTGGGTCAAGGTCGTGCAGCGCATACCGGTTCGTCTATCCTTCGCCGAAATCCCGGACGGCCTCGCGCTACGTGCCGGCATGAGCGTCAAGGTCTCGATCGATACCGGTCACCGGCGCTCGCTCCACGAGCTGTGGCGCGACATCACTTCGATCTTCGGGGCTTGAGATGGCGAGCACGGCGGCAAGCAGCGGGGTCGTCAACCGGCCGATGATTACCGCAACCGTGATGCTTGCAACCCTGATGCAGGCGCTCGACACCACGATCGCCAACGTCGCGCTGCCTTATATGCAAGGCAGCCTGTCGGCGACGAGCGACGAGATCAATTGGGTATTGACCTCCTACATCGTGGCGGCCGCGATCATCATGCCGGCGACCGGCTGGCTGGAAGCGAGGTTCGGACGCAAACCGCTATTCCTGGTGTCGGTGATTGGCTTCATCGTGACCTCGATGCTCTGTGGCGCCGCTGTATCGCTCACCCAGATCGTGGTATTCCGTCTGCTGCAGGGTGTTTTCGGGGCGCCGCTGGTGCCGCTGTCGCAATCCGTGCTGCTCGACACCTATCCCCAGGAGCAACAGGGCCAGGCGATGGCGGTGTTCGGGCTCGGCGTGATGCTCGGACCGATCCTCGGCCCGACGCTCGGCGGCTGGCTCACGGACTCCTACAGCTGGCGCTGGGTATTCTACGTCAACGTGCCTTTCGGCGTGCTGTGCGCCCTCGGCCTCCTGCTGTTTCTCGGACGGCGCACCGACCGGCCGCCGGCTAGACGGCTTGACTGGTTTGGCTTCTCGACGCTCGGGCTTGGCATTGGGGCATTGCAGCTTTTCCTCGACCGTGGCGAGCGGCTCGACTGGTTTGCCTCGACCGAGATCCGGACCGAGGCCGCACTCTGCGTGCTCGGCTTCTACCTCTTCACGGTCCAAACTCTTTCCGCGCGCGAGCCCTTCATCGATCCCGCGTTATTCCGCAACCGGAATTTCGTGATCGGCATCATCCTGATCTTTGTCATCGGCATGGTGCTGCTGGCCACGTTGGCTTTGCTGACGCCCTATCTCGAGACGCTCATGAACTATCCTGTGCTGACGGCGGGGATGGTTCTCGCGCCGCGCGGCCTCGGGACCATGGTGGCCATGGTGGTCGCCGGGCAGCTCACGCGCTACATCGATCCCCGACTCATGATCGCAACTGGTCTTGGAATCACGGGACTGGCGCTCTATCAGATGACCGGCTTCACACCCGACGTATCGCAGGGCACCCTGGTCCGCACCGGCCTGATACAAGGCTTCGGCATCGGCTGCGTCTTCGTGCCTTTGAGTGCGGTCGCGTTCGGCACGCTGGCGCCGGCGCTGCGAACACAGGGAACCGGACTCTTCAACCTGATGCGCAATATCGGGGCGAGCATCGGCATCTCCATGATGAGCTATCTCCTGGTGCGCAATTCTGCCACGGAACAATCCGCGCTGGTCGAGCACATCACGCCCTACCGGCAGGTCGTACGCGACTTTGGTCACCAGTTCAGTCTTGCCAGCCTTACCGGGCGGGCCGCGCTTGCCCAGATAGTGACGCAGCAGGCGGAAGCCGTCGCGTTCATCGACAATTTCAAGCTGATGATGTTCGTGTCGATCCTGGCGATCCCGCTGGTGATCCTGGTGCAACGTCCGCGTCGCCTTGACAACAAAGTCCCAGCTTCGGATTGATCGACCACTCAATCTGCTCATGCATCAGCGGGAGAGCACGCGTGTCCTGTGCGGGAGGTCTCGATGTCGATCAAGGATGAGTTGAGAGTTGCCAGGGAGAGATTCAATCTGCTTTCGCTTTATCAGCGATTCGAGCACATCGTTATCGTGATCCTTACGGCGTTGATCGCGGTCATTGTCGTCGCGGCGGTCTGGAGCCTGACCTCGCAGATTTTGTTCGGCCTGATTCTGACCGGGAGTCTTGATCCGTCCGATTACACGATTTTCCAAGCCGTATTCGGCATGATCTTTACGGTGATCATCGCGCTCGAATTCAAGAAATCGCTTCTGGTGGTGGCCGAGCGCCACGACAGCGTTGTCCAGATCCGCTCGGTGGTGATGATCGCGCTGCTTGCCATCTGTCGGAAGGTCATCATTCTCGACCTGAACGAAACAGATGCCGCGCATATTCTGGCGTTCGCGGCCGCGATCCTCGCGCTCGGCGTGGTCTATTGGCTGATACGCGATTCCGATCAGCGAATCGGTGCTTTGAAAGATGCCCGCGGCGTGGCAGCTTCAACGGTTACTGAGGAAAACCGGTAGTTTTTCCAGCGCCGCGCGACTTGCCCCCGGCAGGACGATATTGCCGGAGGGGTCGTCCAGTTTGAGGCTGCGGAAGGGAATGGCGACGAGCTGGCCGCCGACACCGGTAAAATCGCCGACGCTCAGGACAACGAAGGTGCTGCCATCCTTGCCAAAAATGAAATCGCTGATCCTCCCGATCATCTCGCCTTTGTCGTTGACCACCGGCATCACTTTGAGCGCCTCGCCACGATAGCCTTTTGCGACCTCCGTGGTCTGCATGGGCGTAAGTGCTATTTCCTGCGCCGCCGCATGATCAATCCAGGTGGCGAGAACGACGGTCGTGAAAATGACCGCGCGCGACAACAAGACGCGAAACCTGTACATGTGACCTCTGTCGTTTTCCGAGGAAACGCCGAGCAAGGCCAACAGCCGGGTTCAACTGCGGTATCGCTCGGCGATCGGTTGCTATTTGGACGGCCGGTCGGAGCTATCGGAACTGCTCGGATTCGAACTGTTCGTATTTGACCCGGTGGTAGTTTCGTCCGCCCCGACGATCTCGGTCACCATCTTGCTGTCCGGATCGATCAACAGCACACGGTCTGGCAGCTTCACGAACAGCAGGTTCTTTGCCTCGGGAATCTGATCGGTCACGTTGCTCGGAAGCGATTGCGCCGTCATGGAATCAGGAAGCTTGTTGCCGACCTGCGGTTGCGATCCGTCCGGTGCGGCTTGCGATGGTGACGACGCCAGACCTTGGCTGACCATTTGTTGCTGCCTCGCCGTAAGATCGGGATATGCAGGGCCGGGCATTTGGTTTGGGGAGTTTTGAGCCGCAGCGAAGCTGACGCTGCCAAAAATCGCAACGGTGATTGCGCCTGCGCGAACGAGTTGATTTATGATTTTCTCCTGATGGGCTGCGGGATTCAAACCAGTCACGTTGTCAGGGCGACACGTCACGCCAACCGCATGACCATGGGGATTTGATAAAGCAAGGAAGCCCCGGGCGCGTTGACCGCCGTCAAGATCGCGGGAAATAGTCGATTAACCCGCCATGCTCGATGTCATTACGCATTAAAGACCCGCCCTTCGCGCGGCAAGCCGCGCCAGCCCGGACCAGTCGGCATCGCCTTCGCCTCGCGCAACGCCCTCGATAAAGTGATCGCGCACCAGGCTCGCGACCGGCATCGGCACCGCCCGGGCGTCGGCTGCGGCAAGCACCAGCCGCATGTCTTTCAACCCGAGTGACATTTTGAAGCCATCCGTAGGTTTCTTCTCGTCGGCGATGATCGGCCCGTAGGTCCGATAGACCGGTGCTGAAAACAGCGTGCTTGTCAAAATGTTGAGATAACGATGCGGGTCGATGCCGGATTTTCGCACCAGCGCAAATGCTTCGCCCAGGCTCTCCAGTACCGACGCGATCAGGAAATTGCCGGAGAGCTTTACCAGATTGGCCTCGGAGGGCTTTGTGCTGATCACGAACGTCTCCTGGCCCAGCGCATCAAACAAGGGATAGCAGGCCTTGAGCGTGGCGTCGGCACCCGCCGCGACGATAAAAAGCTTGGCCGCGGCGGCAGCCTCCGGCCGTCCGAACACGGGCGCGGCGAGGTAACCCTGTCCGGCTTTGCCATGGGCCTCGGCCAGGCGGTCGGACAGCGCGCTGCTGATCGTGCTCATGGAAATGTGAATGGCATCGCGGCGAAGCGCGGAAAGCGCGCCGCCGTCCCCGAATACGACACTCTCGACCGCCGTGTCGTCAGCCAGCATCGTGATCAGCGCGTCTCCCTTGCATGCATCGGCAACGCGGTCGGCAACCTGCGCGCCCTCGCGCGCCAGGGCTTCGGCCTTGCTGCGCGTGCGATTATAGACGGTAAGGCGATGGCCGGCCTTCAAGAGATTCCGCGCCATCGGCGTGCCCATGTGGCCAAGCCCGATGAAACCGACGTCCATCGATTTATCCTTTCAGCGGAACCGGCCATCACTATCGCGTGGTAGTCCATCGCCGCGTTGATGGGCATCAACTAGCGTCAGGCTAACCCACCACAACCGTCTTGATATTGACGAATTCCTTGATGCCGTAGTGCGAAAGCTCGCGTCCATAGCCACTTTGCTTGACGCCGCCGAACGGCAGCCGCGGATCGGAGCGGACATTGTCGTTGACGAACACATTGCCGCTTTCGATCTCTGCGGCGATGCGCTCGCCGCGCGCGATATCGCCGGTGATGACGCCGCCGCCCAACCCGAACGGCGAATTGTTGGCGGTTGCGATCGCGGCATTCTCGCTGTCGACCCGGATCACGGATGCCACCGGGCCAAACAGTTCTTCCTCGTAGGCGGGCATGCCCTTGGTCACATTGGTAAGCACAGTCGGCGGATAATAGGCGCCTGGCCCCTTCGGAATCTCGCCGCCGAGCACGCAGCGCGCGCCCTTCGCGATGCTTTTCTCGACCTGCTGATGCAGGCTGTCGCGAAGATCATGCCGTGCCAGCGGACCGATCTCGGTACCCTCTTTGAGTGGATCGCCCATTTTGGCCGCGGCCATGCGCTTGACGAACAATTCGACGAACCTGTCGTGGATTTTGTCGAGAACGATGAAGCGCTTGGCGGCAATGCAGCTTTGTCCCGAATTGATCAAACGTCCTCTGGTGCAGATGGTGGCAGCGAAATCGAGATCGGTGTCCTCGAGCACCAGGTAGGGATCGCTACCGCCCAGCTCGAGCACGGTCTTGTTCAGGAGCGAGCCGGCTTTGCCGGCGACCGCGCGTCCGGCGGGGGCACTGCCTGTAAGGGTGGCCGCGCACACCAGCGGGTTTTCGAGCACCGGGCCGACCTGCGCGTTTGATATTAGCAAGGCGCGAAAAAGATCCTTTGGAAAACCCGCATCCTGAAACACCTTCTCGATGGCAAGCGCGCAGCCCGGCACATTCGAGGCGTGCTTCAGCACGGCGCCGTTACCGGCCATCAGCCCCGGCGCGGCAAACCGGAAAACCTGCCAGAACGGAAAATTCCATGGCATTATCGCCAGCACGACGCCAAGCGGCTGAAAGATGACAAAACTCTTGCGGGCCTCGGTCTTGATGGGCTCGGTTGCGAGAAAGCGCTCGGCATTCTCGGCGTAGTAGTCGCAGGCGCCAGCGCATTTCTGGATCTCGGCGACCCCGTCGCGGATCGGCTTTCCCATTTCGCGGGCCATCAGCTCGGCATATTTTCCGGCGTTATTTCGCAGCACTTTCGCCGCCTGACGCATCAACGCGGCGCGGCTTCCAAAGTTTGTCCGGCGCCATGCGAGATAAGCATCATGGGTCCTGCCGACGGCGTCTCGTGCATCGGCATCCGTCATCTCTTGATAGTTTGTAAATGTTTCGCCGGTGGCCGGATTGATCGTTTTTATCGTCGTCATCGCTTGAGCCTTCCAGGGTTGGATGCGGCTGCAGCATCGCGATCATCGACCAACTGACATTTCGACGTAGGTTCATCGAAGAAAGAAACCTGATCGCTACCGCGAGCGCTGGTTGGCATCTTGCAGCCCGGCGCGCCATGACGGCCGTCAATTGGCGAGCAGTGGTAACGTGCGATCGACGAGGATTCCGACAGGTCGTGGACATGATTGACAGCAATGCGGGCGTAACAGCATCCGGAGGCGGGTGTTCCGGCCGTCTTCTTTCCCGGGCAGCTGCTCGAGCTGATGCGCTGGGCGGCGCGCTACGGCAAGAAACGGCGGAATGATGGGGCGACCGGAAGTCGTTTTCTTCTGCGCGGACGGCCGGTGCTCGCTCCATACATCGCACTCGTCGAATACAAATCTTCCGTTGTTAACGGCATGCTCGTACGCTCGCCGGTTAAGCGTCGCGGTCATGGATATTCTCCTCTTCGCGTCGTTACGCATCCTATTCTAGGTCCGAGTCCAGTATCGGCGTTCCGGGTTGCCGAGACGGCAGTCCCCTAAAAGACAAAGCAAGACGCATGGCGCCATGACCGCATCAATTTCCGGATCGTTCTTGTCGACTGCCGCCCGAAAATTGACGGTCGCTCGTGGGTGTCTACTGAGCGCTTCCATGGCGGCTCCATGGCAGTGGACCGAACGGTCTTCTCCGATTTACCGTCACAGCGCCTGTTTGGCTGGTTGAGCGCGTTCGCCATGCTCGCAGCATTGGCTGCGGACCTGTTGATCTTGCGGCCGACGGTCACGTTTTTTGAGCAGGCTCGCACGCCGGATGGGGGCAAACCGTTTTACCGGTAATGGCGGAATAAGATATCTCTGCTCACTTCGTCCTGGTAAGCGCGACAGAGACTTCGGTGACCTCGTGGCCCGGGGATTCGATGGTGACGGATTGCCGGTCACCGCGCGTATTGACGGTCAAACTGGCTGAAAATCCGGCACCATCAATTCTCGCCTGGATCTGACCGCCACTCACGCGGCCGGACACGCCTCCAGAGGCGTTGCGGCTGGTTTCGGTCCAGCTTCCACTTAGCGTCCCGCCTTCCGAAACAATGTTGCTATTGACATCAAACCGGTAACTATCGCTCGCGCAGCGCAGGCTCTGCTCTAGCCGCGTGCCGTTTTCGCCCACGTTGTAGTTCGCACGGCAGCGCAGGCGTTCACGTTGGCCACTACCCAGCTTGATAAAGCCACCCCCGACCAACTCCCGCTTAGGCCTGCGAAGGGACCTTGCTGGGCGTGACCCGGTACCGGAGAATGAAGCAGAGCGACCACGAATATGGCCAGTCTCATTGCCGCGGGGAATGTCCTGGACCACGATTTGGACATGAGACCTTTGTCTTTCGGAGGGTGACGCTGTGGTGTGTCGAATGGCAGCAAGCAATTGGTGTCTAGGTCGCCAACAACTTCTCAAGTCAGATCGGCAGTTGTCGGCACATCTGTAATCGCCTCAAGCGAGGGCAATCCACTTGTCACCTGGACTTGTTGCGGCCGCCTGGGTTTGGAGCAGACTGATGACTCCATGATGGGGATCGCCGAAGGGGCTGTCATTGATGGGCATCAAAACGGCCATCGATTTGGGACTTGCCGTCCCTATCGTCGCCGGCGGCATTTCCTCCCCCGCTACGCTTCCGTATTGCGGCCGTCGTCAATCGGATCTGCCTGATCCTGCTCGGGATGTTGACGTCCGTCATTTTCAGGTCGGGAGCGCTGTTGCAAAGTCGAATTCGATGCTAGGCGCGATGGTGGTTGAGTGGACCTGCACGGTTCGAACGCCCACCACCAGTGAAGCGTTGTCAATTTAAAGAAATCGGAAAGCCGAAATAGAGGTCGTCGGGTCGAAATACTAACGCGAGGTCCAGCGAAAGGCGACCTGCTCTTATCGATGTGCAAAGATCCAGACTGCGCCCAGTGTGAGTGATAGGGTATCCGACTCAGCGTCCTACGCGCCCACGCAGTTCCGGATGGAGTTCGGCTCGAACCGTAGTGACGATTGCGGCGTTGTCCTGGGAGAAACCGCAGACGAGAAGCACTTGATCAGCCAGCGCCAGGCCGGCTGCGACGTTCTCTGGAAATACGGTGCTGGCTCCAGCCCGTACAAGCGGGAAGATTTCCTGATCATCGGCTGCGCTTACAATGGAGGAAACAGTCGGATTGTGCTCACGTGCATAGTGGAGAATACGTTCGACCGCATGGCGTCGATCAAACGTTAAAACGACGAGGCGTGCACGGGCGACGCCGGCGGCTTCCAGAACCTTTTTCCGGCCAGCGTCCCCGAAGACCACCTTGTGCCCCGACTTCTTTGCCCTGCGAAAGCGTATCAGAGGGAACCTTTGCGGCCTCAAGCACGAGGGACACCGGCCGGCCCACGCGTCCACAACCGCACAGGATTACGTGATCCCCGAGATTTTGGCTTTCCGCGCGGATGGCGGCTTCTTCGGCGTCTGCTCTGGCGCGATGTGACGCACCGTTAACGAACTCCGCAAAACGCGCACTCCGCAGAATCAGCACTGGGCCGAGCGCCATGGTTGCGGCCAAAGCCAAAAGAGCAGGCTGCCCAACGTTCGGTTCTATGGCACCCACTTTCATCGCCAGGGTGAGCAGCAGTAAACCGTCTTCTCCGCCGTGTGCCAGAATCAGGGCGGCTCGCGTACTAACCGGGGCCGACCAACGCATGATCGCGCCAACGAGCAACACGACCAGGGCCTTTCCCGGCAGGCAGGCGACAATCCAGACGAGGACGGCCATGGGTGCTGCAGTGACGGTTGATGGATCAACCTCCATGCCGGTAGTGACGAAGAACAGGCCCAACAGGACGTCGCGAAAGGGCCGGATGTCATCCTCTACCTGATGACGGAAATCACTTTCGCCGACCACCATACCGGCAAGGAACGCTCCGATCGGCGCGGAAGGGCCGGCCAGACGTCCGGCGAATGCCGTACTAGCGCAAGCAACAGAACGGTGAGCAGAAAGAGATCTGTCGAGTTCGTTCTGGCAACCCAGGTGAGCCAGGTGCGAAAAACCGGTTTGCAAACCAAAGCAGCGATGCCGAGTGCGCTCGCTGCTATTCCGAGCTGGCGCAGCGCTTCGAACGGCTCGGGTCCGCCGCTCTGTTTCCACTCGCCGAGCACAACGAGAAATGGAAGGGCAGCAAGGTCCTGGAACAGCAGGATTCCCAGCACGAGACGGCCTTGCCGACTACTGACGTCGCCTTGGTCGACCAATTGCTTGAGCGTGATGGCGGTCGATGACATGGCGACCCCGCCGCCGAGCAGCACCGCGGTGGGTAACCCAACGCCCCGCAGCATGGCGATTCCCGCGACGATTAAAACGGTCAAGCCGACTTGCAGGCTGCCGGCGACGAAAACATCACGGCGTACGGCAATCATTGCCGAGAACGAAAACTCAAGACCCACCATGAACATGAGAAAAACGATGCCGAGCTCCGCCAAAAATCTCGTTTCATCGCTTGTGGCGATGAGGTGCAGACCGTGCGGGCCGATAACCAAACCAGCCAACAGGTAACCACCGGCTGCCGGAAGCCTTGCTGCGCAACCAAGCTGATGGCGCTGACGGAGGCAATGATGACGACTAGCGTCTTGATCAATAGGACGTCGGCCATGCGCAGCTCCGGTCCGCGTCATGCTCCTTGTATCATGCCAATTCATCATCGCTCTGATGGGTGTCAAATTCCGCATCGATAACCGCTTTGGGGCGGTAGCGAGCACTCGTGTCGTCGATCTGAGGATGCCAGTTCACGAAAATTGACTGCTATCAAGGTCATTAGATACTGCAACGGCCTATTCTGCCAAGAAACGGCGCGCTGTTGAATGAGCGTGGCCTGATCAAATTGTGCGAGTGATTTGTGGGTGCGAATGAGCGAAGTCTGACGGGGTTGAATTCTTACGGTGAACCTGGCCGCGAGCTCACAGATGTTAAAGCATTCTACCCGTCAGTCTGACGACCAGTCGCTCTCGGCCGCCAAATCGTCTCGACAACTTTGGATCTCAGCCGCGTGTCCAGCTGTCGATCATGACACGCGCCCAGAATACGACGTGTCATCGGGCGGTCGCCCATCTCTCTCGCCGAGCTGTATCGGCATCATGGCTGCTGCCGGCGGAATTGCAGTTGCCAATCTTTATTACAACCAGCCGATGCTGCCCGATATCGGCCGGAGCTTCGGCGTCGCAGCAAATGTAATCGCACTTCTGCCCATGCTGGCGCAGATCGGCTATGCGGTGGGTCTGTTCCTGTTCGTGCCGCTTGGCGACGTAGTCGATCGCCGCCGGCTCGTCTCGGCTCTGCTATTAGGCATCATCGTTTCCCTGCTCGCGCTCGCGCTCGCGCCGTCGCTTGTGTGGCTCGATATCGCCAGCCTGACGCTTGGCATGATGTCAGCAGTGGCGCAAGTTCTCGTTGCGTTGGCGGCGCAGCTCAGCCCGCCGCAGCACCGCGGCCGCATCGTCGGTACCTTGCAGGCGGGCATCCTCGCCGGCATCCTGCTCGCCCGGACGGTGTCCGGTACGGTGAGCGCGCATTTTGGCTGGCGTCCGATGTTTTGGCTGGCAGCCGCGATGAATCTCGGCGTACTGGTTGTCCTATATCGGGCCTTGCGGCGGACGCCACCCCCGGCACCACAGCCATATCCGCGTGTGCTGCGATCGCTCAAGGATCTTTGGCAAAGCTACCCCCAACTCAGAACGTCATCGCTGATCGGGGCGCTGCTATTTGCCGCGTTCAGCGTCTTCTGGTCGACCCTCGCATTCCGTCTAGGCGAACCTCCCTTCGGCTATGGACCGCAAGTGGCCGGACTGTTCGGGCTGCTGGGCGCGGCAGGCGCCACGATTGCGCCTCTTGCGGGCTACCTGACTGACCGCCGAGGGGCCGGATTCACGGTTGCCGTCGGCACCGTGACGACGGCAATTGCTTTTGTCGTGTTCATGCTGGCCGGAAGCTCTTTGGCGATGGTTGCGCTCGGAGTGGTCCTGCTCGATGTCGGCATCCAGGCCGCGATGAATGGCAACCAGAGCACGGTCCTTAGCCTGGCACCGCAGGCCACCAGTCGCACCAACACGATCTACATGGTCTTATATTTTGTTGGCGGCGCTCTGGGCTCCTACACGGGCGGCCTCGCCTGGCATCATTTCGGCTGGCCGGGCACCACGGCTCTCGGGCTCCTCTATAGCTGCGCCGCGGTCTTGGTGCGCTTCGCCGCCTGGATGCCGGCGACGGTGCCAAGCACGCTCACCAAGGGAGACGCCTCATCTCTACTGAGTTCGAACTCAAGCTCGCCGCACCAGCAGCGAAATTGGAAGAGTTGAAGCGCGTGCTCCTGGCGATGCCCGCTGCGAAATCGGAGGTCCGATCGAAGCTCGTCAACACGTACTACGACACACCTGCGCTTGCGCTCCATCGAGAGCGGTTATCGCTTCGGGTGCGCAAGCAGGCCTCGGAGTTCGTACAGACTGTCAAGGCCGAAAATCCCACTCAACCGGATATATTGGAGAGGAAAGAGTGGGAGGACCAGATCCCGAGCAGGCGGCCGGTTCTTGATGCACCGAAGACTGGCAAGCGGCTGCCCAATACGGTCCGCGATGAGGAGTTGCGTCCAGTCTTCGCGACGACCGTCACGCGAACGGTCATCGAAATCAGCCCGGATCCATCCGCTCGGGTCGAGGCGGCCATTGACGAGGGCGAGATCCGCACTTCCAAGGGCGATGCTGTCGAGCCGATCAGCGAAATCGAGCTCGAGCTCAAGGATGGCGATCCGCAGGTGATCTTCGACGTGGCGCTGCAACTGCTCGAAGCCGCGCCAATCCGTATTGAGACGCGCAGCAAGGCTGAGCGAGGTTATCTGCTGCTTGGAACCGACGGCCTGATGCCGCAGGCAGTCCGTGTGGGACCCATCGCGCTCGATCCTGCCATGAGCGTCGAGGCCGCGCTGGAGCGCATCGGGCGACGCTGCCTCACCCATCTTCTGAGCAATGAACAGGCCGCGCTGGCCGGTGAGCCGGAAGGCATCCACCAAATGCGAGTTGCCGTTCGGCGTCTTCGCTGCGCGCTATTGGCTTTGAAGCGACCGCTGCAGAAAAAGCATTACCGCTGGGCCTCGGAGGAGTTGAGATGGCTCGCTCACACCCTCGGTCCGGTGCGCAACTGGGATATTTTTGCCGCCTGCCTGGTCCGCCCGGTCACTCAAGCGCTGCCGGCCGGCCTGGAGTTCGGGCGCCTCATCGACGCTACAGAGTGCCAGCGGCGTGCAGCTCTTGACCGGGCTAAACAGGCGATCATATCCGAAAGATACACTGAATCGATGTTGCGATTGTTGCGATGGTTTGTAACTCATGGGCGGCGTGATCAGCAGATATCAGAGCACGCAGTTGTTCTACTAGCTCCTATCGCTGATGCCGCCCCCGACCTGATCGAACGACATCATCGCAAGGCTCGCAAGCGTAGCAAGAGGTTCGAAGAGTTGACGGCAACTCAGCGGCACAGGCTGCGTATTGCGCTGAAGCATTTGCACTACATCGTCGAATTTTTGGGAAGCCTTTTTGACAGGAACCGGGTTCGAACGTTCGTAAAGTGTTTAGAGACATTGCAAGACGAGCTCGGCTATGCAAATGACGTCCGTGTCGCCTATGGTCTCGTTGATCAAATTAGCGAAGCAACAAATCAGGATACTCGCGCGATCGATCGTGCCGGAGGGATCGTATTAGGCTGGCACGAGCGGGTTCTTGTCGATCTCAATCCGAAGATCAGAAAGCATGTTCGTCGCTTTAGACGATTGGATCCATTCTGGTGAGGCGAAGAGATGTTGGCTGGTGGTTTTTCGGAAAGCCCGACCCGCACTGATCTGCGGGCTTTGGCTTGCCTTGACGTCTCGGTTGACAGGTGAGATTCCATGTCCGGGCGCAACCTACTCGACGCGCTGCCGCCCGACGCCCTGGCCCGGCTTCGAAAGCGCGCACAGCCGAAATGGTTTCCGCCCATGTTGGCAACGCTCACGGATGAAGTCTTCTCGCGACCGGGATGGTTATTTGAGCCGAAATGGGATGGGGAACGCTGCCTCGCTTTTCGCCGCGGTCCCGATTTGAATCTTTTTTCGCGGAACCAAATTCGGCTGAACGCGAGATATCCCGAGCTGATTGAGGCGATTTATCAGCAGGAAACCACCTCCTTCATCGCGGATGGCGAGATTGTCACGTTCGACGGCGCGATCACCGATTTCGCAAAACTGCAAGCGCGCATGCAAGTGCAACACCCCTCCGCTGATCTGATTCGCAAGGTGCCGGTGTGGTTCTATCTTTTCGACTTGCTCTACCTGGATGGCTACGACATCCGGGAGGTTCCGCTCCGGTACCGAAAGGAACTGCTTCGAATTGCCTTCGACTTCCGGGGCTCCTTGCAGTTCACGGAACACCGCAACACTGAAGGCGAGAACTACTACCGTAGGGCGTGCCAGAAGGGGTGGGAAGGGATCATCGCAAAAAACGGGGACAGCGTATACGTGTCCAGGCGAACGCGCGATTGGCTCAAATTCAAATGCAACCGAGAGCAGGAGTTCGTCATCGGCGGTTACACCGACCCCCGAGGAGGTCGGAACGGTTTCGGAGCACTGCTACTAGGTTACTACCAGCGTGGGAAGCTCGTATATGCTGGAAAGGTCGGGACAGGCTTCGACCGAGACCTATTGCGGCGTCTGAGCGAAAAGCTTGCCCGGCTGGAGACAACGGTTTCCCCCTTTGCTGAGGATGGGATGCCGCGACGCGGCGTGCATTGGGTGAACCCGAAGCTCGTCGCTCAAATCGGATTCACCGAATGGACGGTGGCAGGCAAGCTGCGACACCCTCGATTCCTCGGTCTGCGGAATGACAAGCGTCCGGAAGATGTCGTGCGTGAGGGCTGATGTGCGATGAGGTGAAATCTCAAGCCCGCTGACGAATCGGCAAAGCAGTTGAAGGCAAGACAATGTCGCTCACAGCATATCGACCAAGAGAGCCTTTGCAAAAACGCTCGAGACAGCCGGGCGAGCGCGGCGAGATAGTCGCAGCCGCAACTTTGTCGTCCAAAAGCACGATGCCAGTCGGCTTCATGATGATTTTCGGCTGGCCGCAGTCGAGGGCGTGATTCCGCCAGGCCAATACGGAACAGGAACGGTGATGGTCTGCGACTTGGGAAAGCACGAGTCTCCGGAAGACCGGCCGCCAGAGGAACAACCGGCCAGCGGCAAGATCCACGTTGTGTTGCAGGTTGAGAAACTGTGCGGCGCGTTCACATTAATTAAACTCGAAAGACAATCAAAGAATTCCAGCCGGAGAGACTACTGGTTGCTCATCAAAAGCCGCGACGAGTACGCTGATCCGTCATGGGACATCGAGAGTCCTCGTTTCGATTATTCCGTCCTTACCGGGCGCACTCTGGAGGAAATCAGGGATGGAAAGCCAATAAAGCGCCGATCGGCCCGGCGCCGTGTCTGAATGGGAGCCACTCATGCCGACCGGTAGAGTGCCACCGACCGATCCGTCTATTCGGGAGCATGGTCTGGAGGCTGTCGGCAGCAAAGTGCCAGGCGGTTCGTCCCTAAAGCTTGTTGGCGGATTGGCACACACCGTCTTCGTTGATGGCAACGTAGTTCCAGAACGGGAGAGATAGCATGCGTATCGAACCGGCCTTCCTGTTTGATCTCGACGGCACGCTTGTTGATAGCATCTATCAGCATGTTCTTGCATGGAAGGAGCCGCTCGATGCAGAGGACATCGAACTCTCGGTTTGGCGCATCCATCGCAGGATAGGAATGAGCGGAGGCTTGTTCACCAATCAGCTTCTTCGCGAAACCGGGATCGAAATTAGCGCTGAACGCGTCGAGCGGCTTCGCCACGCCCATGCTGCCGCTTATCGGCAGCAGTCAAATCACTTCCGGCCTTTGCCTGGAGCTCGCGAATTGTTGAATTGGTTGTCGCAGGCCGGCATTCCGTGGGCGATTGCGACCAGCGGCCACATGGAAACCGCAGCCGTCAATCTGGCTTCGCTCGGGGTCGATCCGAATTTGATTCCAGTCGTGACGCGTGATCAGGTCAAAATATGCCAAGCCCGACCCCGACCTGTTTCTGGCAGCTGCTGAACGGCTGAGCGCACCCATCGAGACCGCAGTGGTTGTTGGCGATAGTATCTGGGACATGTTGGCGGCGATCCGATGTCGCGCGTTGGGCGTGGGTCTTTTAAGCGGCGGCTACGGGCCTGACGAGTTGTGACAATCCGGAGCGTTCCGCGTCGAAAGGCCTATCGGTCGTTGCAGGAGGGTTTGCGGCATGGGCTCTGCTGGTGGGCACTCCCGCCGCGAGACACGTTACGGTCTTGGGTCAATGCATCCAGTGCTCACCTTTGAGGATTCCCGACATCCAGATGACTTCGGTGGTTGAGACGTGGTCTCTGGGACGCGTTTGATAATAACTGACGAGTCCGCCAGCACCGAGGTCGTGAAAGTCGAGCCCATCCGCGCCCATCAAGATTCGATACGAGCTCCGGGTACTGAAAGTTGGACCTGGTATCCTTCCCGAACGGCCAATGAAGCAGCAGCAACGGCTGCCTCGAAAGCGGCTTCCTTGGTTTGGTATCTGCCTATCGGTTCACCGTCGTGCTTGACGCGCCAGATACCGCCCGAACCAACAACTTCGTAACTGGCTATTCCCATGATGCATATCCGATTTCCCTGCGCTCCAAGAAGGGAGAGGGGAAGACGTATCGATCAATTCAGTGCAGCTTGCGTTTCGGCGGCGCTTCGAACTGCGCGATCTCGGCGGTCTTCGGTACCTTGCCGTTGAAGGTCAGCACGTTGCCTTCGACCGAAATGACGACGCGATCGCCGTCCTTGACTTCGCCGGCCAGGATCATTTCCGACAGTGGATCCTGTAGACAACGCTGGATCACCCGCTTCAAGGGACGCGCACCATAGGCGGGGTCCCAGCCCTTGGTCGCCAGCCAGTCGCGCGCGTCGGCATCGAGCGTGAGCACGATCTTGCGGTCCTCCAGCAGTTTTTGCAGCCGGGCGAACTGGATCTCGACGATCCTTCCCATCTCGCTCTTCTGTAGGCGGTGGAACAGGATGATCTCGTCAACGCGGTTTAAGAACTCCGGCCTGAAATGCGCGCGCACCAGGCCCATCACCTGCTCGCGCACCTCCGAGGTATCCTCGCCTTCCGGCTGGTTGACCAGAAACTCCGAGCCGATATTCGAGGTCATGATGATCAGCGTGTTGCGGAAGTCGACGGTGCGGCCCTGACCATCGGTCAGGCGGCCGTCGTCCAAAACCTGCAGCAGCACGTTGAAGACATCTGGATGCGCCTTCTCGATCTCGTCGAACAGCACCACCTGATAAGGCCGCCGCCGCACCGCTTCGGTGAGCGCGCCGCCCTCGTCATAGCCGACATAGCCCGGAGGCGCGCCGATCAGCCGCGACACCGAGTGCTTCTCCATGTATTCGGACATGTCGAGGCGCACCATCGCGTTCTCGTTGTCGAACAAATATTCCGCCAGCGCCTTGGTCAACTCGGTCTTGCCGACGCCGGTGGGGCCCAGGAACATGAACGAGCCCATCGGCCGGTTGGGATCCTGCAGCCCCGCGCGCGAACGGCGCACCGCGGTCGCTACCGCATGCACGGCTTCGGCCTGGCCGACCACCCGCTTGCCGAGGCTTTCCTCCATCCGCAGCAGCTTGTCCTTTTCGCCCTCGAGCATCTTGTCGACGGGCACGCCGGTCCAGCGGGAGACCACCTGCGCGATGTGATTGGCGGTGACCGCTTCCTCCATCATCTCGCCGGAATTTTCCCTGGCCTCGATCTCGGCGAGTCTCTTCTCAAGCTCGGGTATCCGGCCATAGGCCAGCTCGCCCGCGCGCTGGTATTCGCCGCGACGCTGCGCGTTGGCGAGTTCGATGCGCAGGGCGTCGAGTTCGGCTTTCAGCTTCTGCGCGTTCGACAGCTTGTTTTTCTCCGCGCTCCAGCGCGAGGTCAGGGCCGCCGACTTTTCTTCGAGTTCGGCGAGTTCCTTTTCCAGCGTCTGCAGACGGCTCTTCGAGCCGGGGTCGCTCTCCTTCTTCAGGGCTTCCTGCTCGATCCTGAGCCGGATGATTTCCCGATCCAGCGAATCAAGCTCTTCCGGCTTGGAATCGACCTGCATCTTCAGCCGCGCCGCGGCTTCATCCATCAGGTCGATCGCCTTGTCGGGGAGGAAACGGTCGGTGATATAGCGGTTCGACAGCGTGGCCGCCGCGACCAGCGCGGAATTGGTGATGCGCACGCCGTGGTGCTGCTCGTATTTGTCCTTCAGGCCACGCAGGATCGAAATGGTGTCCTCGACGGTCGGCTCGGAGACGAAGATCGGCTGGAACCGGCGCGCCAGCGCCGCGTCCTTTTCGACATGCTTGCGATACTCGTCGAGCGTGGTCGCGCCGATGCAGTGCAATTCGCCCCGCGCCAGCGCCGGCTTGAGCAGATTGGATGCGTCCATCGCGCCGTCGGCCTTGCCGGCGCCGATCAGGGTGTGCATCTCGTCGATGAACAGGATGATGGACCCCTCGGCAGCGGTAACTTCCTGCAGCACGGCCTTCAGCCGCTCCTCGAACTCGCCGCGGTATTTGGCACCGGCAATCAGCGAACCGAGATCGAGCGACAGCAGTTTCTTGTCCTTCAGGCTCTCGGGCACGTCGCCGTTGACTATCCGCAGCGCCAGACCCTCGACGATCGCGGTCTTGCCGACGCCGGGCTCGCCGATCAGCACCGGATTGTTCTTGGTGCGGCGGGACAGCACCTGGATAGTGCGGCGGATTTCCTCGTCACGCCCGATGACGGGGTCGAGCTTGCCATCGCGGGCGGCCTGCGTCAGGTCGCGGGCATATTTCTTCAGCGCGTCATAGGCGTTCTCGGCGGTGGCGCTGTCGGCGGTGCGGCCCTTGCGCAGGGCTTCGATCGCCGCGTTTAGATTTTGCGCCGTCACGCCGCCTTTGCTGAGAATGCTTCCGGCCTCGTTGTTTTTCTCGAGCGCCAGCCCCAGCAGCAGCCGTTCGACGGTAACAAAACTGTCGCCGGCCTTCTCGGCCGCCTTTTCCGCGGCGTCGAACGCGCGCGCGAGCTCCGGCGCGAGGTAAACCTGCCCGGCCCCGCCTCCTGAAACTTTTGGCAGTTTGTTGAGCGCGTCCTCGGTGGCTTTGAGAATGGCGCGCGAATTGCCCCCGGCCCGGTCGATCAGGCCGCCGGCGAGGCCCTCGCTGTCGTCCAGCAGTACTTTCAAAACATGCAGCGGCGAGAACTGCTGGTGCCCCTCGCGCATCGCCAGCGACTGCGCAGACTGAATGAAACCGCGCGCGCGTTCGGTGTATTTTTCAATATTCATCAGGTTTCCCTCAGCCTGCCGAGACCACCCCCTAAGGCAATGGCTACGGCATCTTCATTGGGTTTCCGCTGGTCGCATTGACATTCGTCAACCCGCGCCCCGCGGTCGCGCCGCCGACGTTTGGACCGGCTTGAGGTAGACGTGCGAAGGGCTTTCGGGAAACGGAAAGAGGCCACTTCACAAATTCGTGCGCGGTCAGCGACGCGCTAGCGTTAGGACATATCGAACAAGGTGGTCGTATACGACGCGCATCGCATGATGGATCGGCTGGATGTTCGTCTCCGAGGCTAGCCAGCTGGCTGCACTAAGCAGGGCTTGCAGGAGGTGAAGGAGCCGGCGCGCTGCCGAAACCCGACGTACCGGCCATCAAGAAGGTGGCGGACCTCGGATGGAAGCCCCTCAATTTCGCAGTCAGCGGGGCGACGCTGCTAGCTCTACGCAGCCAGCTTGGGAACAGGTCCCTCAATCAATCGCAAGAATTGGTTGTTGCGCGTCCAAGATTTGAACCTACTGAGGTCTTGCTCATCATGATCTGATCCAGGTCCGAGGCCTGCGTAGCTAATCAATAAAATCGAGATTGGACAAATGTCGTAACTAGGAGCCCGTCCAGATAGGCGTTCGGGCATTTGTTGAGGTTAGCCGGCTGAGGCTGCGTTTGCGAGGGTGAACAGCTTCAGGAGATTGTGGGTTGTGCAGATCATGGCCCATTCGGCGCGCACTTTATCTACGCCCCGCAACAGGAACTGGCGGAAGCCGCGAGCCTGTTTGATCTGTCCGAACACCGGTTCGACCACTTGCTTTCTCAATCGGTAGGGTGTTTCGAAGCCGCCGTCGTCGATCTTCTTCCGCATCCGTTGGGTCAGCGGTCCACCGATTTTTCCGTTCGCAGCTGTCGGGTGCTTGGCGCGTCCGGGCGCGACATAGCCGTCAACGCCGTGTGCTTCGAGCGCTTCGAGATTGGATTCGCTGCAGTAGCCGGAGTCCGCCGAGGCCTGATCCGGCTTGCGGCCGAGATTGTTCTTGATGGCCTCGATCAGGGGCACCAACTGGCCCTGATCGTTGCCGCACTGCGTCAGTTCGTGCGCGACAATGATCTGGGCGCCTGCGTCGACGGCGGCCTGTGCATTGTAGGCCTGAACGAAGCCATCCTTCGACTTCATGATGCGGCTTTCCGGATCGGTGAAGTTGCGTTGCGACTTGGGATCAGGTTGGTCCGATGGCGGCGCCGCCGGTTTGCCCGGCTTCTTGCGGCCTTCAGCTTGGCGCTGCTGTTCCTTTTCGGCCTCGATGCGACGCTCTTCCGCCGCCGCCAGCCTGGCGTCGGCTTCCAGCGCCGCCATCGCCTGCTGGATTTTCGCCAGTCGTTTCTGCTTGTCGCCGGCCCAATCCGGCATCTCGTCGCCGCGCTTGTCTCGGCCGAAAGTCTCGTCCTCTTCGGAATCCGCCGCCTCGGCGGCCGCCAGCATGCGAGCGACCTCGGCTTTCAATTCCGCCTCGCGTTTCTTCATGCGCTCATAACTCATCGCTTTATGTTTCGACGCGTTCGCTTTGATCTTCGTGCCATCAAGCGCGACATGGCCGAGTTTGACCAGCCCTGCCGTCTCGCACAACCTCAGAACCTGCAGGAACAGCGCGCCGAGCGCCTTCAAATGCCGCTTGCGGAAGTCGCTGATCGTGCGAAAATCCGGCGGATCGAGCGCCACAATCATCACAAAATCGTTCCGTTCGCGGCAGGCCTTCGCGATCCGCCGCGACGAATACAGCCCACTCGCATAGCCGTGCAGCAGAAGCGCCACCATCATCCGCGGGTCAAACGGCGGCTGCCCAAGACCACTCACATAGCTGCCCGTGATCTCCCGCAGATCAAGGCTCTCCCGCACCAGCTCAACGATAAACCGCGAGACATGGCCTTTCGGCACGAAGTCCTGCACATTCGGCGGCAGCAGCAGTGTCTGATCGATATTCCACGGACGAAAATACTTGCTCATAGCTCAAGCTTGAATCAAACTCGCTCAAAATTGAACAGCGACTATTCGGACAGGCTCCTAGGAGGGCGATTGAGCTGTTCCCTCACATCCTTCTTTTTGAAAAGAGCCGCTGCCGCGCTGGCACGCCGTGGGAGACTCACGCTAGGGAATACGCAGACAAGCGAGTTGACGATCAGGAGAAGGGTAGAATGGTTGCAGTGGCCCGTGAACTGCCGGATACGGGCTATGCGCTCGAAGTAGATGGCCGTCTTAAGACCGAATTTGAAACGAAAGAGGGAGCTTGGACGGGAGCTGAGGAGCTAAAAAGACGCTTCCCGATGTTGCGGGTCAAAATCTATGACGCCGAGACAAAGACGAGAGGAATTCCAGCTTCCATCAAGCTGAAATGAAACCCACAAGCAGAGCCCCGAGCTTATGCGGCCTGATTTGGCAACCGACCTCTGACTAGCGATCTAAAATTCTGGTCGTCTCACCGTTGACCCCAGATCTTAGCGGCGAGACTGATCGGCACGTTTGGGTGACGAATTTTCGCTCTACACGCGGGCGCCGCCATGCCTCAGAGCGCAGCGCTTTCGCTGCTGCGATACTTCGCATGCCATTTCGGGCCGGGCCCACGCATGTAGTGACGCTCGGGGCGATAGGGATGGCGGACCGTTTTGATCAGTCTGTGCCACTGGTTCCTGATTTCGTTCAAGCGTCGGCGAAGCGGCCTCGATGAGGATGGAATGACCAGCATGGCGCCCTCTCGGTTTGCCGAGAAGGGAGGTGAAGGGCAATCGCCTCAGACTGAAACGCAGCCGCCCAGGACGCTGGAGGTCAAGCGCACCTTTGAATGCGACCACATTCTGGTGCATGAAGAAGGCCAACTGAAATCACGCCAGGATACCGGCGCAGCAGGATCGTGCACGCCCCAAAAGCAGCCGCCGGCAAGGACTGCGCATTCCGCCGAAACTGTCATGTCGGTCCTCCTTCGGTTCGCTGCGGGGATGTTTCCGAAGCTCTATTAAAGACGCATAATGAGGCCGAACGATGCGGAGACCCAAATATCCACGAACGACCGTTTTGCGCCGGTTGTGTTGAAAAAGTCCTTTTTGGGTGACGAACGAAAACGTGAGGGGCCACATCGTTTCACACAAAAATAGCCACCGACCTTCGTATCGGCGCTAAGGAGCGTTGCAGCGGTCGAGACGGCTAAGAATAGACTTCCGCGAGATTTTAGGGGCGGTTCGATTTTCGACTTTTTCAACAGTATCCGCCAAGACCGGACCTTCCTGTAATGTAGCTTTTGACCCCGGCTGCGTAAAAATTCGAAAAATCGAAAGACGACGAGAATAATTTTCCGAAATCAATTGCAACCGAACAAGCCCGCGAAGTTTCGACGACCAGAAACGACAGTTGGTGGAATGCTCATTCTACAAACCGAGGCGCAGGCAGATTGCGGGAGCGCTCAGCGCGACTGGGGGAGCCATGGACGAGCGGAGGGTTGATGTCGGCGGCCGGAGAGCGCTTCCACTCCTCCCACGTTCTGGTCGCGGTCTCCGCGATCTCGCTCCACACGGCCTCGTCGGGCAGCCGAGCCCTTTGCGCGAAGCGATCGGATCGCTCGCGATCCACCGGAAAGAAATCCTTCGAGCGGCCAAAGTTGAGCGCAAGCTTGTCGTTCGGGAGATAGGGTATCGTTGACACGTAGTCGTAGGCGGGCGCGAGCTTCTGGGTTCGGCCGTCCGGATAGATGAATGACCAATTTTTCAGATGCATGCTCTACGTGACCTGGAGCTTGGATAATGCAGCTTCGAGAGCTTCGCGTGACCGGAACGGACAAGCAACACGCGGTGATTAGATTTGCACCGGGCGGCAACATAATTGCAGGCGTTTCGAATAGCGGTAAAAGCTACATGCTTCGATGCGTGGATTTTGTGCTCGGCGCCGACGAGATGACCAATGAGGATGCCGGGTATGAGCTGGTCTACCTGGAATTCGCCAACGATAAAGGTAAGCCGCTAACGTTCGTTTCTGACCGGCGGCGACGTTACGTATCGGAGTCGCCCTGGACACTAATAATTTCATTCTGACAGGATCGGACGTTCCACCTGATGCCCGGCGGTCGAATAATCGATCCGGCCGTCCGTTGCCGCTGGAAACCAGCGTTCGCAACATATTCGCTTGCGGCGATGTGCGGTCCGGATCGGTCAAGGGGTCGGCGCCGCAATCGGCGAGGGGGCCGTCGTGGGCGCGGAATTGCATACCGCGCTCACAAATGGCGCTGATGTATCACCACGCCCCGCGATCGATAGAGCGAGGAAGCTCGGCAAGAGGCCGCGCCGACGTTCAGTGCTGGCGCGAGGCCAGCCTAGCCTGCAGGCGGTCGAGATAAAGATAGATGATCGGCGTGGTGAACAGGGTCAGGAGCTGGCTCAATGCGAGGCCGCCAACCATCGCATAGCCGAGTGGCTGGCGAAGCTCCGAGCCCGCGCCGGTCCCCAGCATCAGCGGCACGCCGCCGAGCAGGGCCGCCATTGTGGTCATCAGGATCGGACGAAAGCGCAGCAGGCAGGCCTCGAATATCGCGCGTTCGGGCGACAACCCTTCGCGCTCGCGAGCGATCGCGAAATCAACCAGCATGATGCCATTCTTCTTGACGATACCGATCAGCAAAATGATTCCGATCATTCCCATCACGGAAAGGTCAAAGCCCGCCGCCCATAATGCCAGCAACGCCCCGACGCCGGCGGACGGCAGGGTCGAGAGAATGGTCAGCGGGTGGACGTAGCTCTCATAAAGCATGCCGAGGATGACGTAGACGGCGAGCAATGCGGCTGCGATCAGGATCGGCTCACTCGCGAGTGAGGACTGGAATGCCTGCGCATTGCCCGCGAAATCGCCGGTCAATGATGGCGGCGCGCCGAGCTCGGCCTTTGCTCGTTCGATCGCCGCGACCGCCTGCCCGAGCGCTATCCCTTGAGGCAAGTTGAACGACAGCGTCACCGCCGGAAACTGCCGCTGGTGGTTGACCGAAAGCGGACCGGTGCGACGCGTGTCGACATCGATCAGGGCCGGCAACTGCACCGGCTGTCCGGTAGATGGCGACTTGATGTACACGGTCTCAACGGCCTTCGGATCACGCCGCAATTGCTGCAGTACTTCCAGGATCACAGAGTATGAGTTGACCTGCGTGTAATATTGCGTCACCTGCCGCTGACCGAACGCGTCGTTTAGGGTGGAGTTGACCAGGTCGGGTTGGATTCCAAAGCGCCCGGCAGCCTCCCGATTGATATTGACCATGATCTGTGGTGCGTTGTTCTCCTGGTCGCTCGATACATCGGCGAGATCGGGCAAGGTTCTGAGCTTGCCGAGCAAGCGCTCCGCCCAGATATTCAGCTCGTCGATATTCGCATCCTGCAGCGTATATTGGTACAAGCCCCGGGCGATGCGCCCGCCAACCGTAATGTCTTGCGCAGGTTGTAAATAAAGTACCACGCCTTCCACCTTCGCGAGTTGGGGCCGGAGCCGATTGACGATCTGGATCGCTGACGCATTGCGCTGGTCGTGGGGCTTGAGCCCAATGAAGAACCGCCCGGTATTGGACGTACTGCCGATGCTGCTTCCGAACACCGATCCGACCGTCGCAACATCAGGATCGCGTTCGATGATCCGCGTGAGCTCAAGGTGCAGGCGTCTCATTTTCTCCGGGGAGACATCCTGGGCCGCCTCCGACAACCCCGTCAGCAACCCGGTATCTTGTGTCGGTATGAAGCCTTTCGGGATGAAGATGAACAACAGCACCGTTAGAGCCAGCGTTGCGAGGAAGACCAGCAGCGCGGTCAGCTGATGCCGCAGCACGACGTTCAGCGCGCGCCCATAGGCATCGACGAGGGTCTTGAAGGCCTGTTCAATGCGGACATAGAACGCGCCGTGATTTTCGGATTGAGCCTGCAAGAAGAGCGCGCTCAACATCGGCGTTAACGAGAGCGAGACGGCCATCGATACCAGAATGGCCGCGGTGACCGTGACGGAAAATTCGCGAAACAGCCGACCGACAATGCCGCCCATCAGCAGTAAAGGGATGAAGACGGCCACCAGCGAGAGGCTGATGGAGGCGACCGTGAAGCCTATTTCGCCCGAACCGTCCAGCGCCGCCTTCATCGGTGACGCGCCGTTCTCGATGTGCCGGTAAATGTTCTCGATCACCACGATCGCGTCATTGACGACGAAGCCGATCGCGATCGTCAGCCCCATCAGCGAGAGGTTGTCGAGGCTGTAACCCATCAGATACATCCACGCAAAAGCGCCGAGCACGGCCAGCGGCACCGTTGCGGAGGGAATAAGCGTTGCGCGGACATGGCGAAGGAACAGGAAGACAACCAGCACAACGAGTGCGATCGTGAGCAAAAGCGTGAATTCGACATCGCGCACCGAAGCCCGAATGGTCTCGGTGCGATCCAGGATGGTGTCGAGGCGTATCGCCCGCGGAAGCACCGAATAGATTCGTGGCAGCGACGCTTTGACCAGATCGACCGTCTCGATGACGTTGGCGCCCGGCTGTTTGAACACGATCAGGAGGACGCTTGGTTGCTCCTTCGACAGCGCCCCGATGGTCACGTCCTGCGGCCCCTCCACCGCCTGACCGATGTCGCGAACCCGGATAGGCGCGCCGTTGCGGTAGGCGAGGATCACGTTGTCATAGTCCGCGACCCTCTGCAGTTGATCGTTGGCCGCGATCGTAAAACTCTGGTTTTCGTTATAGATGTTGCCCTTGGGGGCATTCGAGGTTGCAAGGGTGATCGCGGTGCGTACGTCCTCAAGCGCGAGCCCTCGCGTCTGCAATTTAGCCGGGTCGACCTGAACGCGCACCGCCGGCTTCTGCTCGCCTCCGATCACGACTTGCGCCACCCCTTTGATCTGCGAAATCTGCTGAGCGGCGACTGTGTCAGCAAAGTCATCGACGGTGGTGATCGGCAACGTATCCGCATATGCGGCGATGACCAGGATCGGCGAATTTGCCGGGTTCACCTTCCGGTAAGTAGGTGGCGAGGGGAGATTGGTGGGAAGCTGACGGTTCGCCGCCGTGATTGCCGCCTGCACGTCCTGCGCCGCGGCATCGACATTGCGGTCAAGATCGAATTGCAGGACGATCGAGGTTGAGCCGAGCGTGCTCGTCGACGTCATGTCCGTGAGACCGGAGATTTGCGCGAACTGGCGCTCCAGCGGCTGCGCCACGGTTGCCGCCATGGTTTCAGGGCTTGCTCCCGGAAGCTGCGCGGCGACCTGGACGGTCGGGAAATCGATCTGCGGCAGCGGCGCCACCGGCAGAAGCGGAAAGGCCGCAATGCCGGCAACCGCCAGCGCCATCATTAGCAGCGAGGTTGCGACGGGACGGCGGATGAATGGTTCGGAGATGTTCATGCGGTCTAACCGGGCTCTCGAGACCTCGGTTCGACCTTCGCGCCTGCTTCGAGCCGGCTCTGACCATCGACAACGACACGATTATCGGGCGAGAGCCCTTTTGTGACGATTGTGATGTTTTCGTCGATCGGCTTGGCGTCGACGTCGCGCGGCTCGGCGATGTTGTTGGGCTGGACCACCCAAACGTAAAATCCCTGCGATCCACGCTGTAGCGCGACGGAGGGAATCGTCAGGGCGTTCTTGCTTGTGTCGACCAGCGTGCGGATCCGTACGAACTCGCCGGGCCAGAGCCTCTCATCCTCATTGGCAAACCGAGCCTTCAGGAAAACCGAGCCGGTCGACTGGTCGATCTGGTTGTCGACGAACAGCAGCTCGCCTTGTGACAGTTGCTGCTTGTCGTCCTGGTCAAACGCTATCGTGGTGACCGGTCCGCGCCGTATCGCCTCCCGTACGTCGAACAGGTTCCTTTGCGGCAACGTGAAAGTAATCGCCAAGGGCCGGATCACGGTGAGTACGGTGAGCGGATTTGGATCGCTGGTGTGGATGATGTTTCCGACATCCAGCTGCCGCCGACCGACCCGGCCGTCGAACGGCGCCGTAATGGTGGCATAGCCAAGTTGGACCTGGGCGCTTTTTATCGCGGCCTGATCGGCTGCGACGGTGGCCCTGAGCTGGTCCACCTTCGCCTGTTGCTGGTCCAGTTGCTGCTGTGGAATAGCCTGGCGAGGGGCCAGCACGAGGTCGCGCTCGAGGTCCTTCTCTGCCGAAGCCAGTTGCGCGTCATCTTCCCCTTTTTTTGCGATCGCCTGATCCAGCGTCGCCTTCAGCGGGCTCGGATCAATTTGAGCAAGGACGTCGCCGGCTCGAACGTCTTGGCCCTCGACAAAGTTAACGGCTGTCAGCTTGCCATCGATCTGACTGTGCACCGCGACCGTGTTCCAGGCCTGCACGATGCCGGGAGCAGACAGGTAAATTGGCACGTCCTGCGTCTTGGCTGGCGCCACGCTGACCTGGATCGGGGGGCGGAGGAGCGCGGGCAGGACCCGTATCGGGTGCCGCACGATGCCACATCCCGGCTGCCGTTGCGCCGCCGAGAACCGCGATGCCCGCGAACCAAAGCCAATGCCCGCGCTGCTTCCCGCTGATATGGTCGATGGTCATCATCATCAAATAGGCGAGACGTCGGATTTCGCGTTGACGGCCGTCAAGGCTGTGATGGCCATGCGTGGCAAAGTTCGATAGCCGCGATTTGCGTGGGAGTGCTCGCCTGAATTGCGTGTGGTCTCCATCGCGCAGGTGATCGCATGAAACCGGTACGCGTCAAGCCAGGACTCTTTCGCGATCGCCGCGAAGCCGGCCGGTCGCTGGCTGAAAGGCTCGCGGCCTATGCCAACCGCCCGGACGTGCTGGTGCTGGCGCTGCCGCGCGGTGGCGTGCCCGTCGCCTATGAAGTGGCGCGTGGGCTCGGTGCGCCGATGGACGTTTTTGTCGTCCGCAAGCTTGGCGTCCCCGGCTACGAGGAATTGGCCATGGGGGCGGTCGCGACGGGTGGCGTGCGCGTGCTCAACGATCAGCTCGTCGAACGTCTTGGTATCCCCGAGCAAATGATCGATGCGGTCGCGGCGCGTGAACTGCAAGAGCTGGCGCGGCGCGAGCGGCTTCGCGCTATTGGGTGAAGCATCCCACGGCACGCACGAATCCTACTGCGAGCGTGCCGAGATCACGAAACGGCTGATCACGGAAAAGAAGTTCGCCGCCCCGACCACGAGGCTGAAGAAGACGGCGGCAATAATTTTCCAGGAGCGAACCGCGAGCCAGAGGATGATCAAGACGCCGAACACCGCCGTCAATGTGTCGCGGACCGCGCTGTAGCGAATGACCGAAAACCGTTCGTCGTTCATCGGCACTTGACCGGTGAGATCGACCGTGGCGGAAAATTTGTCTTGCAAGTGCAAATCGGCGGCCGCGCGGCGAAGCTGTGTGTGCCAAAAACCTAAACCCGGCAGTATTGGTAGTGAAGTCCGCCAAGGAGTGCGCGTGAACTAATGACCCCGGTGCGCCGTACCGAGCGAGAGACCGGTGCATCCCTGTTCAAAAACCGATGCGTTCTGACGCCGTTGTGGTAGTGGGCGTAAGATTTCAGAATTCGACGCAAATGTGCCTCGCCCAAGACAATGATGTGGTCCAAACACTCACGCCGGATCGATCCGATCAGCCGTTCGGCAAAAGCATTCTGCCAGGGCGAGGCTGGTGCGATAGGCTTGTCCCGGATGCCCATGGCGCGCAATCGGCGCGTGACGATGCTGCCATAGATCCGGTCGCGATCGCGGATGAGGTAGTGCGGAGCCTCATCCCAGGGAAATGCCTCCGCTATTTGACGTGCAACCCATTCGGCCGTCGGATGTGCTATGACGTTGATCCAGACGAGGTCTCTGCGGTCCAGCCGGATAATGACGAAGGCATAGAGCAGGTCGAAACCGATAGTTGGAACAACGAACAGGTCGATGGCGGCAATGTCCAGCGCGTGGTTACGCAAGAAGGTCCGCCATCCCTGGCTGGGTGGCGCCCGCCGTTTGACCATGTACTTGGCGACGCTCGACTGCGCGACTTCAAACCCGAGCTTGAGCAGTTCGCCGTGAATGCGTGGCACGCCCCAAAGCGGATTTTCGACGCTCATCCGCCGGATCAATGCGCGCAGCTCCGTGTCGATCTGCGGTCGCCCTCCCTGTGGGCGCGACTTCCAACGCCAGTAGCAGCGAAAGCCGGCCCTGTGCCAACGCACGAGGGTCTCGGGCCGGATGATTGTGAGAACCTGAAGGATTGATGGAAACCAGCGATACAGCTGATCAAGAACCAGCGATCAAGGTTCGTAAGCCGGACGCGAGCATGCCGCCTACGCCTCAAGACAATCAACTTATGTCGAAGCATCGCGTTCTCAGCCTCAAGCCGCAACTTCGACTTGAATGGCGAGGCCAGGACAGCCAGAACGAAACAGAGTATCCCGATCATTCGGCCAGCTTAGGCGATTCCACCACGGCATCAACTCAGATAAGGTTCTCGGTACACACAGGAGACGAGGTGACGTTCGGCGCGAGTTGGCTCGTTCAACGTATCGTCGTAAATGTTTCTCCTATGCATTTTCCAATTCAGGCTGAAAAGGCGCGTCAGCCGACAGATCTGCTTTCAATTCGGGGTTAGTCGGATTTTCGTGCTTGTTGTCTGTTGCAGGCTCCGGCTCCTTGATCCGGAACCACGCCACATAGAGCGCCGGCAGGAACAACAGCGTCAGCATGGTGCCTGCGATGATGCCGCCCATCATCGCGTAGGCCATCGGCCCCCAGAAGATTTCGCGCGCGATCGGGATGAGCGCGAGACTTGCGGCGGCTGCGGTCAGCATGATCGGCCGCATGCGGTGCTCGGTCGCTTCCACCACCGCGTCCCAGGCGGGCCGTCCCGCTTTCCTCAGGTCTTCGATCTGCACGATCAGGATCACCGAGTTGCGGATCAAGATACCGATCAGCGCCAGCACACCGAGTATCGCGACGAATCCGAGCGGCGCTCCGCTTGGCAGCAAGGCCATGACAACACCGATCAGGGCGAGAGGCGCAACCGCAAACACCAGGAACAGCCGATGAAAGCTTTGCAGCTGAATCATCAGGATCGTCGCCATGATGAAGAGCATCAGCGGAACGACCGCTTCGATCGGAGCCTGGCTCTTCGCACTTTCCTCGACCGAGCCCCCGATCGTGACCGAGTATCCGGCCGGCAGTCCTTTTGCGAACTCATCCACCTTCGGCGCGAGTTGATCCACGATTGTCTTCGGCTGCACGGTGTCGAGAACGCTCGCCTTCAGCGTGATCGTGGGAAGCCGGGATCGGCGCCAGATTGTCGGCTGCTCGATTTCGTAGCGAAGCGTGGCGACCGCTCCGAGCGGCACCGACTGGCCGCCCAATCCAACCAATTGCAGGTCTCGCAGCGTATCAATTGATGCGCGCTCCGGTGCGGTCGCGCGTCCCGTCACATTCACCAGGTAAATGCTGTCGCGCACCTGGGTGATGGAGAAGCCGGCAAGGACGCCGTTCAACGTCGTCGCGATGTCCTCCGAACTCACGCCAAGCTGGCGCGCCTTGTCCTGCAGGACATCGACCTTGACCACGCGTGCGGGCTCCATCCAGTCGAACACCACATGATCGAGGTGTGGATTGGCACGCACAATGCCGGCGAGCTTTTGGGACAATTCCCTCACCTTGGCGATGTCGGGTCCGCTCAGCCGATATTGGACGGGACGCCCGACCGGAGGTCCGACCTCGAGCAGTTTGACGAAGGTATCGGTGCCCGGAAAGGTCTTTCTCAGATAGGTTTCGAATTGCGCCTTGACGCGATCACGCGCGGCAATGCCGCCCTTGGTGACGACGACCATCTGGCCAAACCAGGTGTTCGCCGTCTGCAAGTCGAATGACAGCACAAATCGCGGAGCGCCGGTTCCTACATAAGTCGACCACTGCTCGACACCTGAATTGCCCTGCAGCTGTTCGTGCTCAAAGCGGGCGATCTGCGCATTGGTCTCCGTGATCGAGGCGTTTTGAGGCAGGTTCCAGTCAATGACCAACTCGGCCCGGTTCGACGACGGAAAGAACTGCTGCTGCACGAACTTCATGCCGAACAGAGCGAGCGCAAACGCCGCGACCGTCACCCCAACCGTGACCCAGCGGTGACGCATGCAAACCAGAAGCAGACGGGCGAACGTCTGCCCAAGCCGGCCTTTGGATTCATGATGACCTTTGATCCTGGCCGGCAGGATCGTGACGCCGAGCAAGGGCGTGAACAGCACCGCGACAATCCATGACACGAGCAACGAGACAGCAATGACCACGAACAAGGTGTAGGTGAATTCACCGGCGTTGCTGGTGTTGAGGCCAATCGGGATGAAGCCGGCGACGGTGACCAGCGTGCCTGTCAGCATCGGAAAGGCTGTGGAGGTGTAGACGTGCGTTGCGGCCTTCTCCAAGGGATCGCCAACTTCCAGTCGCGCCACCATCATTTCAACGGCGATCATGGCGTCGTCGACCAGAAGCCCGAGCGCGATGATCAATGCGCCCAGCGAAATGCGCTGCAGCGAGATTCCGGTATAAGCCATCACCACGAACGTGATCGCCAGAACCAAGGGAATCGCGATCGCAACGACCAGACCGGCGCGAACGCCGAGGCTCAAGAAGCTGATCCCGAGCACGATGACCACCGCTTCGAACAGGGCTTCCGTGAAGCCCGACACGGCGTGCTCGACGACGACCGGCTGGTCAGCGACGAGCTGAACTCCCAGGCCGATCGGCTGTTCGGCCAGAATCTTGGACATTTCCTCTTTCAGCGCCTCGCCGAATTTCAGCAAGTTTGCGCCCGACTTCATCCCGATCGCGAGTGCGATGGCGGGTTGACCGTTGAAGCGAAACAGCGTCGTCGGCGGATCGGCGTAGCCGCGCGTGATGGTTGCCACATCTGTCAGCGGGAAGAACCGGTCGTTGACCCTGAGATTGATCGCCTTCAGGCTTTCCTCGGATGCGAATTGACCGTTGACCCTCACGCTGATGCGCTCCGGTCCCTCCTGGAATACTCCCGAGGGCGCGACGGCATTTTGCGCCTGCAGCGAGGAAACGATGGAACGGGTGTCGAGGCCGAGCGCCGCGATCTTCCGGGTCGAAAATTCCAGGAAGATCATTTCATCCTGCGCGCCAACGATGTCGACCTTGCCTACATTGGGGACTGTCAAAACCTTGGCACGAATGTCTTCGACGCGATCGCGGAGCTGGCGCTGGCTCAAGCCGTCGCTGGTGAACGCGTAGATGTTACCGAAGACGTCGCCGAAGCGGTCGTTGAAGCCCGGCCCGATCACCCCTTGCGGGAAATCGCCCTTGATGTCCGCGATCATGTTGCGCACGCGCGCCCAGGTCGGGGCGACGTCGGCAGCCTTCGTCGTGTCGCGCAGATAGACGAAGACGGTGGTTTGGCCCGCAACGGTGACGCTCTTGGTATAGTCGAGCGACTCCAGCTCTTCGAGCTTCTTCTCGATCCTGTCGGTGACCTGGCGCGTCATTTCCTCGGGCGACGCGCCCGGCCACTGCGCCCCGATCACCATGGTCTTGATGGTGAAATCAGGATCTTCCTGCCGCCCCAGCTGCAGGTATGCGAATAGACCCGCCGCCATGAAGGCGATCATGAAATACCAGACAAGCGAACGATGCCCGAGTGCCCAGTCGGAAAGGTTGAAGGTTTTCATGGCATGGCGTCCTGTTCGATGCGGACCCGTTGTCCTTGTTTGAGGCTGTGGATTCCGGCAGTCACGATACGCGCTCCGATGGAGAGACCGCCGGTGACCCGGATCCCTCCTTCGTCCTCGGAGATATCGACCTTGTGCAGCGAAACCGTGCTCGTGGGAGCGTCAATGACCCAGATGAAGGTCTCAGCGCCCTCTTTGAGGACAGCGGACGCGGGCACTCGGAGAACTGAGCTGTGACCCTTGCTGAGCCTAGCTGTGATGGTGCTTCCGAGCCGGAAGTTTTCGGGCGGATCATTCAAGGTGACACGGACGCGGCGCATGCGCGTCACTTGGTCGGCTTGCGGCGCGATTTCGCGAACCTGGCCCTGGACTTGAACGGCAGGAAGCAACTGCAAGCTGACGGTGAACGGCAAACCGACGGTCAAGGGCACGGGGAAGTCCGCGCCGATATCGACCACTGCCTCCCGGACATCCGGCCGCGCCACGGTCACCACAGTCTGACCCGGCGAGACCACTTGTCCCACCTCGGCGCTGACGGCCGTGACGACGCCGGCGAAGTCGGCCTTCACCTGTGCATAACCTAGCTGCTCGATAGCCTTCGTCAAATTCGCGCTGGCGCGAGCGGTCGATGCTTGTGCGCCCGCGCGCACCTGCTCTGCGTCGTCAAGCGTCTGCTTCGTCGTTGCGTCGGTCTTGATCAGGATCCGTTTCCGCTCCTCGGTCCCGATTGCGTTTTCAAGCAGGGCCTGGGCTTTCGAAAGGTCTGCTTTCGCTGACCTCACCGCGAGCTCGAGGGCAGTCGGGTCGATTGCAGCAACCGTCTGCCCCTCGGTGACCAGATCGCCCACGTTGACTGAACGTGCGATGAGTCTCCCCAGCACGCGGAAGCCGAGACTGGTCTCGTAACGAGGCTGCACGGTTCCGACCGCCACTGTGCTGTCGGATGCGGCCGGTTGCAGGACGGCCGACAGCACGGGCCGGACAGGCTCCGGGGCCTTCGCCTCCTGCTTGCATCCGGCCATCGCCAACGCCGAAGCGATGGCGCTTGCAACGACAAAAAATCGTGTTCTCATGACCGATCTCCGGCGAATGTCACGGGCTGGCCGGAGCTCAGCAGCTTGCCTCCGTCGATGACGACGCGGTCTCCAGCCTGCAGCCCTTCCTTGATCAGGACCGCTTCGGCTTCGTAAGCGCCGACAGTCACCGGCTTCAGCGACGCTGTCTTTGTCTCGGGGTCGACGATCCAGACCGCGGGCTTTGACCCCACTGCCGTCAGGGCGGTCCACGGCACGGTGATCTCCGTGGCCGGTTTGGTCCCGGCGCTGCCCGCGATGGCGCTTCCGAGCGCCATCGCCGGAGGCGGATTTTGGATTGCGACTTTCACGCGAACTGTGGAGCTCTTGGGATCGACGGCAGGCGATATTTCCCTGACGTAGCCGACGGCGGTCACGTCAGAACCCGAGACCAGCGCCAGCGACACTTGGCCGTACTCCACATCGCCAAAGAACATCGATTCGGGGACATCGAAGACAGCGTCCCGCTCCCCGTCTTGCGCGAGCGTTAAAACCGATTGGGTCGCCTGCACGACTTGCCCGACCTCGAGGTGTCGCACCGTAATCACGCCCGCGGAGCGGGCGTGCAGTTCAGTATCGCCGAGCCCTTCGCGGGCCCGTCCCAGTTCCGCTTTCGCTGACTTAAGCGAGCTTTGTGCGGATCGCAATTGCTCCTGCGCCTGGTCGTAGGCTGTGCGGGTGGTGAAGCCGCTCGACAGGAGATAGCTCTGCCGGTCAAAGGTCGCTTGCGCCACGCGCAACTGGGCCTCCGCCGCGGCCACACTCGCGGTCGCGGCGTCAAAATCGGCCTGCTGCTCGGCCGGATCGAGTTGTGCCAGGACGTCGCCGGCATTGACGTGGGCGCCGACGTCCACCAATCGTTCGAGCACGCGTCCGCTGACCCGGAACGACAGGTCGGCACTGAAGCGGGCCTGGACCTCACCGGTCAGCGTTACGGCGGCCTGTCCGTCCCGCGGCTGCACAAGCTCGGTGTGCACCAATGCGGCACGCTCGACAGAAGCCGCGGAGCGGTCATTGCAGGCGCTCAATGACGTCGCGAGCAGCGCGGCTGCAAGCGCCGCACCTCGCAGCTTCATGATGGGCCGGCCGTCCCTTTGGCCGCCGCCCTGGCAAGGTTGAAATCGGTGTTTCATCGCAGTTCCTGGAATGGCGAGCGGTGGTCGCCTCGCTCGCTCGGCTAATGGGGAGGGGCTACAGTTCTCACCGCTGCCACTGACGACCCGGTTTCGAAAGGCTCTCCTTGAGAGCCATCATTCGCTTAAGATGCGCCTTGTCCTTGACGGCCATTTTCAGCACGCGCCAGAGGCGGGCGGGGGTCAGCCGCGCGTCGACAAAATCGTCCGGAAGATCCGGCCCCCACTGATAAAGCCCCTCGCGGTTCATTAGATGATATCCGGCGGGCCGCGCGGCATCGAACAGGTCGCCGTCGGCATAGTGTTCGTGCTTTTGGCCCCAGGGGTCGCGCCAGTAATCGAAAATCTGGCTTCCAAGCAGGTGCCGACCGACGCCCCAGGCGTGGCGATATCGTTTGGCCATCATCACTTGCTGGCCCATTTCCACGGCGTCGAGATCGACCACTTCGAAGGCGACGTGATCAACTTTGGACTCCAGCCCCATCGCCACGAACAAGGTATGATGGTCCGTCGGCTCGTCGCCGCGATCAAGACGCATGAAGGAGCCGACCAGCGCACCGTCGGGCAGGCACATCACGTCGGAGGGAATGAACCCCAGCGTGTCTATGTACCAGCGCACGCTGACGTCGAAGTCGGGCGCCTCGAGCACGAGATGTCCGAGTTTGGTGACCTGGGGCGGCTCCAGCGCCGGGCGCTGGGTGTCGTTCACTCGAACGATTTGGTTCGGCGCGTTATGGGGGATTGCCGAGCGAACCGGCAGCCGCTTGTTCGGCACGAAGCCATGCAAGACGTCGACGGCCACGCCTTCGGGATCGCGCAGATGGACGACGGAGCCTCCACCCGGAGTATTCGCCGGGACAACTGGACGACCGGAGGCCTTCGACAGCTTTTGGAGGTCCTCCTTCGTCGGAACCGACAATCCAAGTCCGACGAATTGAGCTTCCGGACCGATCGAGATGCGATAGATGTAGGGTTGCGACCCTGTTCCTCGCATGAACAGCTCGCCTTCGCCTTTCGCGACAACGGTCAGGCCAAAGTCAAGCAGGTATCGCTCGGCTTTGCCGATATCCGGACGCTCAAAATGAACAAACAGAAGTTCGTTGGCTTTGACGATTGGTTCGCGGCTGCGCGCCAGCTTGATGCCGCCGGGTCCGTCGAGCTTTGCAATTTGCGACATGGTCGTCTCCTGATCTTGGATTGCTTAGGCGGCGATGCGCGATGAGCGCGCAGTCTGGGGAAGCGCGAAGGGAGTGAGGACCGAAATGTCCTTTTCCGGTTCGAGCCGGGCGGCAATAAACCGATCGGGGCGAACGAGGACGGCCAGGACTTGGTGCCGCTTGGCCCAGTCGGCAAAACCGCTGTCGACACATTGCAGAGACAGCGTCCTGGCGTCCTTGGTGCCACCGTTCAGACAAACAAATCTTGCTTGGAGGGCGTCGAGAACAGCCAAGTCACGGGCGGACAACATGGAGACCGGATCGATTCCGATGCCGAGCGCCAGCCATTGATGACAAGAAAGGAACGCATCAAAAAGGAACGCATCAAACGGCTCGTTCCCTTGCGCCGCACTGACAGTCGGCTGGGGCATCATCCGACCGATCAGCGCGTCCCGCCCTTTGTCAGTCAGCGCGCTTTGATGGATCTCGGGCGGGGGCAAGACTCCGCCGCGACCGATAAAAGCCCGAAATTTGCCGGACAGGTTGAGGCAGGCAAAGAGGAAGTCCCGTGCCGATGCGGTGATCCGGCTGGTCGGCATGATCAACGCGCCAAGACGACGCGAAACCTCGACCATCTTCCGCACGACCGGTGAACGTTCGACCTGGTATGTGTCAAGGATGGAGTCAGGGGCCTGTCCTTTCAGAACTGAAACAAGCTTCCACGAAAGGTTGACGGCATCTTTCATGCCGCCGTTCATGCCCTGACCCGCGAAGGGCGGCATCAGATGCGCTGCGTCGCCAGCCAGAAATACACGTGCCAGCCGCCAACGATCCGCGACGCGCGCGTGGAAGGTATAGATCGCCTTCCGCTCGATTTCGAACGAACGATACTTGCTGTTCTCCACTACCAGAGAGCGAATCTTGTCGTCGCTCATGAGCTCTTCTGCGGACTCTCCGGGCAACTGCATGAACTCCCAGCGCACCCGCTCTCCGACTGCCGGTAATTCCACCTGCGGACGACGCGGGTCGCAGCGGAAAGTGATCTGCTTTACGTCGTGATTCCTGACAATCGCGTCGATCACCAGCCAATGCTCCGCATAGGTCGAACCTATGAGCTGCGCGCCAAGCAGTTCGCGGATTCCACTGGCGCCTCCGTCGCAGGCGACCACGTAGTTCGCGCGTTGCAAACGAGAGCCATTTGGTGTCGAAATCTTCAGATTGACCCCGCTTGCGTCCTGTTCAAAGCCAGTAACAGCGTGATCGAACAGCGTGCGAACATTGTCGAAACGGGACAGGCCATTGAGCAGCACTTTTTCGAATTCCGGTTGATAGAAGGTGCCCAACGCCGAGTGACCAAATTGGCTTCGGACAGGGAAATCCGCGGCCATCAATGTGACATTGCGCGCATTGATGTGGCGGACATGCGGATTCTGAATGAGGCCTGGCGCGATCCCGTTGAACAGGCCGACCTGGGTGAACAGACGCAGTGTCTCGGCGTCATAAGCAATTGCTCGCGGCAGTCCTAGAAGTCCCTTGTTGCGTTCGAAAACGACAACTCGAACGCCTGCCAAGCCAAGCAAGTTTGCGACCATCAGGCCCACCGGGCCTGCGCCTACGATCGCGACCTCGCGCTGCTGCAATGGTCCGGAATTGAGTTCCATTTCCCTCGACATTTGCGCCTCCTCTGGCGTGGCTCCAATTTCATGTTGCACTATTTGGTCAGAATGACTAAAAAGTCAATACGAAATATTCCAACAGTCAAAAAAGGTAAGTGGATATGGTCAAGGTCGACATCGTGCGCCGGGCGCAAATCGGGCTGCGGCTCCGCGCAAAGAGCCATGCTCAGTTGATACGGGCGGCGCGTGCGTTGTTTGCGATCCGGCCGGTCGATTCCATCACTGTCGATGACGTGACGAGGGAAGCGGAACTGGCGAAAGGGACTTTTTACGTTCACTTTCAGCATCTCGACGATTTGCGCGCGGCCGTGGCGGATGAGCTGGCGCGCGAACTGGACGACCTTCTCCAGCCTCATCGGACCGCGATTGCCGACCCCGTCGAGCGGATAGCAACGGGCTGCGCCGCGTTCATCAGGCAAGCGCTGCACGATCCGGCCTGGGGAGGACTCGCCGCGCGGGGGGTCTGGGCGTTCCCGGCGGTTGCCACCGCCGCACGCAAGCGACTCAGCGACGACCTGCGTGCCGCGATAGCGCAAGGACGCATAGCGCCGGTTTCGGCGGAAGTCGGGTACGATATCGCCGTTGGCAGCGTTCTTCAGGCGATGCGTTCAGCCAGTGAGAAGCGCCTCTCGCCCTCTGACGTACCAGCCGCCGCTTCCGGGGTCTTGCGCGGGCTTGGCGTGGCCGCCGACGAGGCCGAGCAGATCGTTCGCCGCTTACCCGAACCGCCCCTTCTGACGAAATCCTCTAATCGCCTTCCGATCGATACTCTCGTTGACCGAAACAACAACCGAACAAAAAGGACTTGAAAACATGGCTACCAACATAGCTCGCTACGAAACCGAGGGAAATGCGTACTGGGGTGTCGTATCAGCATCAGGAATATCACCCCTCGACGGCGTCTATCCGACGACGGCAGCATTGATCGAGCAAGGCGAGGCCGACTGGCGCGCAGCATTGGGAAAAGCGGCCAGCGTGCCGATAAATTCGGTGAAGATTCTTTCCCCGGTAACGGCACCCTGCCGCGTTTATTGCCAGGGCGCCAATTATCGACAACATATGATTGAATCTGGCATGAACCCGGATGCAAAGCTGTTCAACATGTTTTTCACCAAGTCGGATGCGTCGATCGGCCCCGCAAGAGGCTCGGTGCACCGGCCAAAACACGTCATGTTGCTCGACTACGAAATCGAACTTGCGTTGGTATTTCGTCGGCCAATTTCGTCATCTGTCGCCGTCACCCAGGATACGCTGAAGGATTACGTGTTCGCCGCCACGATCGCGAACGATCTCAGCGCACGGGACGTCCAGCTTCCGCAGATGCAATTCTTCAAGGGCAAGAGCTATCGTGGATTTTGCCCGATAGGTCCTTGGCTGACGGTTCTTGAGCCCGACGAATTCGCCTACCTCGACCAGCTCGAATTACAACTCTCCGTAAACGGCTCCCCTCGTCAGCGCGATACGACAAAGAATCTCGTGTTCAAGCCCGCAGAAACGATTTCCGAATTGTCGACTTTCGCAAACGTCAGACCGGGCGATGTATTGCTGACGGGTACGCCCTCCGGATGTGCGCTTCACGTACCGCCTGCCCCGATTCGGAGGCTCCTGCAGTTGCTTCCGGAGCGACAGTTCTGGAATTTGTTTATCAAAGCCCAGCGTCGCCGCCCGCAATACCTCCAGCCTGGAGACGTTATCAACGCTTACATACACAGCGCGGATGGCCGCATCGATCTTGGTGAGCAGATGACGAACGTCTTGAGCTAACCAAATTGCAGACGGGTCATTGGATCGGCCGCCGCCGCAGGGAGATCAGAGGGGGCTAAGCCTTGCGGCTGTCAATTGGACGTTGTCAGACGCGTGTTCTTTTTGGATCGAATTGTTTGGTGTTCCCTAGCCACCGCGCTACCCTGCGGCGAGTTCGATCTGGGTCAAATGTGCCAGCGTGGATTTCACTTGACGGCTCGCCACACCAACCGCACGCAAGATAGAGCCAATCGCCGCTTTTTGATCACGGCGAGATAGTCGCCGTTGGCTAATTGCCGCCAGCACTTGAAGCATGATGCCCAACGCTACTTCAAGACTTAACTCCAGCGAGGTCTCTTGTTGCGGCATTCCTTTGAGAACAAGCTTCAAGTCCTCACGAAGCCGGCTTCGGGCGACTCGGCCAACCATTGGATGGGACCACGCCATCCGCGCGACAACTGCGGCCCAGGATGGATCTTCCATGGCCTTTTCGATGAAGGCGTTGCAGGCGAAGGCGATCCGCATGAGCGGGTCGGGCATAGACAGGCGCTGCGGCTGCAGGAGTTCGTCAAACGTCCTCACCAACTCGTCTGCGACAGCCGCAGTCAGAGCGTTCAAGTCCTCGAAATGAACATAAAATGTTCCCTTCGCGACCCCCGCCTCCTCCACGACGTCATCAACGGTAACTGATTCGACCGGTCGCTTCCCGAACAGCGATCGAGCTGCCGCCACCAGTTGAGCCCGCGTTCTTGCCCGCTTCTCGCGGCCGATTTCGGCACGGCGGATTGGATCGACATTGGCCATGTGCAGCACAGTCCCAGCGGCTCGCGTTGCACTTAAATCAAATTGACCGAAGCGTCCAGTGGCTGCCCAGTGGGTCGGCTATGGAATGGCCGCTTCTGGCGTGCGCCGTGCAAAGGCGGCGCTTTCCAGTGGGTGCAAGCCCCACCCGGCAACCGCTCCAGCCGGAAGCAATCGGAGCAGTCATGGAGGTAACGAGATGGCTGAACACGCCCGGCATCGGCGCCAGGTTGCCAACGTAGCGGTTCATGCGCCGGAAGAGGGAGGAAATGGCCGCCTGGTTCGTCGTGATCGAATACACTATACCTTTCATTCGGCCATCGCGACACAATGGCGCAACGGGCGGCTGCTGCGCCGGAGACTCCGCGCATCAGACCCCGCCGTTCCTGGGACAGGGCATGTGCGCCGGCATCCGCGATGTTTCCAACCTTGCCTGGAAGCTCCGCGACATCCTTGCCGGGCGTGGCGATGCGAAGCCTGCTCGACACCTATCAAAGCGAACGCTCGCCCCATGTTCGCGAATTCATCGAGCTCGCGATACGGCTGGGCGGCGTGATCAACACCAAGGCGATCGAAGCGGGCCTCGCCGCCGGCGAGGCGCGCAAGGACGCACCGGTCAAGCCGGATGTTCGCAAGCCCCTGCTCGGCCCCGGGCTTGCGATCGGCGACCTCCCGTTGGCTGGCCGTCTCGCGGCGCAATTTACGCTTTCCGACGGCCGGCGCAGCGACGATCGAAGCGGCTATGCCAACGTCCTGCAAGACGATCAGCTGATGTCGGAGCACCGCATTCTCCGCCTCAAGCCTGCTCCTCGACTTGAACGGCGAGGCTAGAACGGCCAAAGCGAAACAAAGCAGCGCGATTATTCCGCCAGCTTAGGTGATTCCATCACGTCATCAACTCGGATGGAGTTTTCGGTACACACAGGTCTTTTCTGCATCCGCAGCACTCGCCCGCCGCCGTATTATACCAACGGTCATTGGGATTGACCGACCTGGGCCCAGCCCGGGAGGTTCTCTGGCCGACAGGCCGCAAGCATTGGTTGCTTCGCGGGACGAATCCAGGGTCGCGCATAATCGTGGTGATCGCCATTGGAATTCTCGAGTTCGTTTTCCCGAGGAACTGTGCGGACGTCATGAGATGGAAACGGGTAGCAACACACCGCGCGACTGCCGAACCTATCGGCACTGTGAACGATGCCTTAACCGCAAGTTCACCAATTTGGGCCGCAAACATTCCGTTCAGTCGAGGTTGCGGAGAGGAACATGGCTCGAAATTTCGGAGTGCCTCCTCGAGGGATCGAGCGGCACCAGCCCGCACCAATATGGCCGATGTGGGTCGTAGCTTTTGCGGTAATCAGTGCCATCAACGCGGCGATGTTCCTCCATCCCCGCTGATGCTTAAGACGCCGCGGCTGAACGAGAACGGATTGCTCCGGACACCACCCGCGAGCAGGACGTCGATCGCGGCGCCGCACAGGCTGGGAGATGCGCTTTGGCTTGTCAGGAGCCGCGGGAAGCTGGCCTGCAGACGGCGTGACTTTTCATGCTCACCACCGGCGCCAGGGTCTGATGTGCGGGCCGGTATTTGCACTGGTTGGGCGCAAACCGCGCCCCTCCCTCTAGTACCGACTTTCCTTGGAACGTGAGTCATGATTTAACATCGGGATGATACCCGAAGCAAGAGAAGTCCACCTTTCGAGGAAAGATCGCAAGGTGCTTGAAGCGTGTTGCCGCTCCCCGGTGACATTGCAGCGCGATTTGAAGCGGGCACGGATTGTTCTCTTGGCGGCGGCCGGACGTAGCACCCGATCGATCGCCAAGGAAGTTGGGGTCCAGCCGCGGATTGTCAGCCTTTGGCGGCATCGCTTTGCCGACCTTGGTCTTGAAGGACTGCGAAGCAAACCGCGGCCGGGCAAGCAGCCGATCTATACGAAGTCGACCGACAAACGGATTCTGAAGTTGCTCGATAAACCGCCGCCTACCGGGTTCGCGCGCTGGACCGGGCCCCTACTGGCCGGGGAACTTGGCGATGTTGACGTCCAATATGTCTGGCGGTTCCTGCGCAGCCACAAGATTGATCTCGCGGCTCGCAAGTCCTGGTGCGAGAGCAACGACCCGCATTTTACGGCCAAAGCCGCCGATGTGGTTGGCCTCTATGTCGCCCCGCCCGAGAAGGCCATTGTACTATGCGTGGACGAAAAGCCGTCGATCCAGGCTTTGGAGCGAGCGCAGGGCTATCTGAAGTTACCCAACGGCCGGGCCCTGACCGGCCAGAGCCACGACTACAAGCGGCACGGCACGACCACGCTGTTTGCGGCGCTGGAAGTCGCCACCGGAAAGATCATCGCGACGCATTCGAAACGCCGTCGCCGTGTCGAGTTTCTCGACTTCATGAACGGCGTCACCGCGGCCTTTCCGAACCGCCAGCTTCACGTCATCCTCGACAACCTCAACACCCACAAGAAGAACGAGGATTGGCTCGAGGCACATCCCAATGTGAAATTTCATTTCACGCCGACAAGCGCGTCATGGCTCAACCAAGTCGAGGTATGGTTCTCGATCTTGCAGGGACAGTCACTCAGCGGCGCTTCCTTCACGACCCTGAAACAGCTTGAGCTGCATATCGATGCCTACATCAGAGCATATAACGTCACAGCTGAGCCCTTCATTTGGACCAAGAAAAAGGTCCGTCAACGCCGCTTCAAAGACCGCCGTATCACTCAGCTATGATTCCGGATACTAGTCACCGGGTTGGGAGCGGTGGATTGTGTTCGCCGACCTTGATCAAGATTTCCAAATGGGCCCGCAATCGGTTGCGCAGCACCAACTCGGAATTGTGCGCAAGAAATGGATCGTTCTCGATGAAGCGCCACGCCTTGTTGAACGCGACGGTGACGATATTGTCATCGTCCTCGACATCCACAATTGATATGCGTCCTTCGCAGAAGTTCGGAGCACAGTCTACCTGAGGCAGCATACACTCGGACGCCGCGGATATTCAATCCGCGCCGAAAGGACCTTGCGCGTTGCGCCAGCGTGCTTCGGCGGGCGCGGGAGCAACTGCGCGAAGCTTTCGCGGATGTGTGGATCCTGCTGGACAAACATCGCGGGATGGGTGTCGAAGAACCCGAAATCAGGACGCTGGGCGACCGATATTGTTGGATGCCTTGCGCGAGCCCTGGCGGCCTGACGGCTTCGTTGCTGCTTGCGCTCCGCCTTCTTCGGCTCGCGTGTACCTGTTTGCTCCGGTGAGAGCCGGGCCAGCAGTGCAAGAGTTTCGCCCACATGTGAAACCGCCGTGGTGGACGCTTGCGGCGCGGCAGCCACATCCGGCTGCGCGGTAAGCGTCGCCGCGATTATAGGCCGGCTGGTATCAATCACGACTGCTTCCGGTCCCTTCAGTTCGGAGTAAATGCGGATTATGGGAAGCTTGGGCTCGGAATTTATGCTATCGTTCGCCGGCCGGGGCATCACCCAATCCGCAACAAAGAGCAACGTGAGCAATGCTCCGCCGGCAAACAGGAAATAGCGCCACAGCGGTATTTCGTGATCGTTCCATTCATGCGGACGCCTCGACCGACCGGAATGTCTACTCACTGTACTTGGCTCCTAGGCCGCTCCTCCGCCGCGTCATTGTGACGGGGACCGTTTGCACTGTTTTCCCAGTGAACAAACGTTCTGCGCCGAGGCGCGGTTCCTCGGTTTTTCATCGAGCTTGCGCCCGAAATTAACGTCCGCGCGAACCTCAACCACTAAAGATCACACGGCGGAAGCGGTACAACGCAACACCGAAATAGACGCTCCCAATGACGGCCGTCGCAACGACCTCTGGCCAGACAATGGGAAGATCAGCTCCGCGGTAGAGCACATCCTGCGAGAAAATCACGAAATGCGGTGTCGGGCTGACGACCAACATGACATATTTCAACCACACCGGCATACTTTCCAGCGGCGTCGTTGAGCCGGAAAGCAGCATCATCACCAGCAACACCGGGATCGACAGCAGGCCGAACTGGGCCATCGTGGAAGCGATGGTACCGAGAGCAATGCCGAGTGCAGCGACAGTGAACACGTAGACGCACGCTCCGCCCAGGAAAAGCAGACGCGACCCGGCGACCGGCACCTGCAGCCACCACTCGACGACAAGCGCCAGCGATATTGCCGTCGAAACCACAATGACGACGCCATTGGCTAGGATCTTCGAGAGCATGATCTCGGTGGGAACGACAGGCATCACAAGCAGATGCTCGACCGTGCCCTGCTCGCGTTCTCGAATGAGCGCAGCGCCGGTGAGCATGACGGTGATCATCGTGAGATTACTGATGATCTGCATCACAGAGGTGAACCAGCTCGATTTCAAGTTCGGATTGAACTTTACCTTGGTCACCATTTTGTCCAACACACCGATCCCGCCGCCTTCGCGTCCTGTGATGAACTGCGTCACGTAGTCATTGATAACGTTCTGGATGTAAGTCATTCCATTGAAGGCCTGGGCCGCCGCGGTGGCGTCGACATCGATCTCAACCGTGGGCTGCCGCCCGGCGAGAATATCGGCCTCGAATTTTGGCGGGATCTCGATGACGTAGAGGACCCGTTGCGCATTCATTGTCGGGTCGATGTCCGCCGCCTTGAGCTGTATGACTAACTTGAAAGTCGGCGGGGTGAGACCATCCGCAATGCGACGGGATAGATCAGAATGGTCTTCATTGACGATTCCAACTGACAGGTTGGTCGCTTCGGTCGAGGCGCCAGTGGCAGCGGCATAGATCGCAATGGTGAAGGAATAGGCGACAAGCAGCAGCATGATCGGATCGGAGCGGAAGCTGCGCAGCTCCTTGATCGTCAGCCGGTAGATGTTCTCGAGGTGCAGCCGCAGTCCGGCGAACCGATTACTCCCGGGACCCTTCGTCTGCGTTGCCGACCGCGTTGCCGCCAATTCTCGTGCATCGGCGGCGTGGTTCTCTCCTGACATCTCACTTCTCCTGTTTCTGCAGGAATGTATGAGCGGCTATGAAATAGGCGACCGAGAACACCACCAGCACAAACGCGTTGAACCCGAGATCGGAATAGCTGAGGCCCTTGGTGAAAGTGCCGATGCTGATCGGCTGAAACCAGCCCGATGGAAACGCCAAGCCGATTGCCCTGCCGGCGCCGGTAAGGGAGGAGACGGGCACGAGCAGGCCCGAAAAATTCACAACTGGGATAAGGGCAAGCACCGTGGTCGCGAACACGGCCGCGACCTGGGTTTTGGTGAACGTTGAGACGAGTTGCCCGAAACCGCAAGTCGAGAAGACGTAGAGCAAGGCTCCAAACGCGAGGGCTCCAAAAGATCCTTTGACCGACACGTGGAAAACGACCGACGCCATCAGCACCATGAGGATGAACGCCAACATCCCGACCAGGACATAGGGAAGCAGTTTACCCAGGAGGAATTCGAATTTGCTGATGGGCGTGGACCGGAAATTAGCGATCGAGCCCGTCTCCACCTCGCGGACAACACCAATGGTCGCCATGATTGCCGGGATTAGAACCAGTATAATCACGATGACGCTGGGAACCATGGAGAAGACGCTTTTGAAAGCCTGGTTATAGCGGAAGCGGTTTTCGATATTCACGCTTCCCACGTAGACATTGGAAGGTGCATTGGGGCCGAAGCGCTCCGTGACGAGGTCCTGCGCAAAGCGCAACAGCAGGCCGGTGACATAGCCTTTGGTAGTCTCGCCCCGGAACGGCATGGCACCATCGATCCAGAAGGCGGCCTCCGGCGAACGCAGGTTTGCAAGATCGCGGCCGAAGCCGGATGGAATCTCGACGGCAACGGCCAGGTCACCACTGCGCATGCGTCGCTCGAGTTCCGCTGGCGAGCCGACCGGAGGTCGTTCTGTGAAATAATGCGAGCCGGAGAAGCTTTCGAGCAGCCTGCGGCTTTCCGGCGTCTGGTCCTGGTCGAACGCCGCATATTTCAGGTTCTCGACATCGAACGTGATGCCATACCCCATTGCCAGCATGAGAATGACAGGACCGACGAACGCGAACGCCAGGCGGATGGGATCGCGCAACAGCTCCATCGCTTCGCGGCGGGCATAGGCCCAGAGCCGTCCCGGATCAAACCGCCTGGAAGAGCGCGACGCCATGGTTTGGGCCGATGCCGCTGGCCCGGGCGAGTCGGCCGTCTTGGCTGGCGCTGCCGCCGGCTGGCGCGGCTCGGACTTCTTGTCCTTGCCGGCTCCGCCTGCTTCCTCCAGATACGAGATGAAAGCATCCTCAAGAGACGCGCTGTTGCGTCCTTTGACCAGCTCTTTCGGCGCGGCGACAGCGAGCACACGCCCTTGGTGCATCAGCGAGATGCGGTCGCAGCGGTCGGCCTCGTTCATGAAGTGGGTCGATAGAAAGATGGTGACGCCGTCGTTACGAGATAGATCGATCAGCGTTCGCCAGAACGCGTCGCGGGCAACCGGGTCGACGCCCGAAGTGGGCTCGTCGAGAATGAGCATGGGTGGCCGGTGGAGGACGGCCACCGCAAGCTGCAGTCGCTGCTTGACGCCAAGCGGCAGGCTTTCCGGCTTGGCATCGGCAACAGCTGCCAGGTCATATCGTTCCAGCAACTCTTTGAGTCGACCTTCGATCTCGTTTGGAGGGAGGTGGTAAAGATGCGCATGCAGCTCGAGATTTTGCCGCACCGTGAGCTCGCTGTAGAGCGAGAACGCCTGCGACATGTAGCCGACGTTCTGACGCGCCTCCATATCGTCGGCCGCCATCGGCTTGCCGAACAGTTTGGCCGAGCCTTCAGTGACGGGCAACAGCCCCGTCATCATTTTCATGGTGGTGGTTTTTCCGCAGCCGTTCGAGCCGAGGAATCCGAAAATCTCTCCGCGTTCGATGCGAACGCTCACATGATCGACGGCGACGAAATCGCCGAACCGGCGTGTCAGCCCTTCTGTCTCGATCGCCGCCGTCTTGTCATCGCTTTCAGTACGCGGCGGCACGATGACCTCCTGATGCTGGCCGCGCTTTTCCGGCGGAAGCAGTGCAATGAAGGCATCGTCGAGCGTGCTCTTTTTCGCCTCGGCGAGGATCTCCTTCGGCGCGCCATGCGCGATGACCTTGCCGTCATCCATCGCGGCGAGCCAGTCGAACCGGCTTGCCTCGTCCATGTACGCGGTTGCGACGAGCACGCTCATTTGCTCGCGACGCGCCCGGATTGAATCGATCAGTTCCCAGAACTGCCGGCGCGAGAGCGGATCGACGCCCGTGGTGGGCTCATCGAGGATAAGGAGATCGGGATCATGCATCAGCGAGCAGCAGAGGCTGACCTTCTGCTTCATGCCGCCCGAGAGCTTGCCGCATGGCCGATCTCCGAACGGGTCGAGTCCCGTGGCTTTCAGCAGGTCGTCGATGCGCGTGCGACGCTCGGCCGCGCCCTGGCCGAACAGGCGGCCGAAGAAGTCGATGTTGTCGAACACGCTGAGCGTCGGATAGAGATTGCGGCCCAACCCCTGCGGCATGTAGGCAACGCGGCCGTAACTCGCCCGGCGATGGTGCTCATCCGCCATGTCGCCGTCGAGCACAATGACTGTGCCGGTTTGAATCTTGCGCACGCCAGCGATGAGGGCGAGCAAGGTGGACTTGCCGACGCCGTCGGGCCCAATCAATCCCGCCATGCACCGGCCAGGAATCTCGAGGGCGAGGTCGTTCAGCGCGAACGTCTTTCCGTAGCGGTGCGTTACATGCTCGATGCTGGCGACGATGGGACTGGTCATTGCGGAAGCTTCACTTCAAGCTCGGCGGGCCAGCCGATCTTGGGATCTGTGCGCACGAAGGCGAGGCCGCGAACGCCCGTTTTTACGGCCTTATGATATTGATCCAACACCTTAGGGTCGGCCTGGAGCTTGACGCGGAACATCAGCTTCTCCCGCTCCTCTGTGGTCTCGACGCTCTTGGGTGTGAACTGCGCCTCGGTTGCCACAAAGCTGACAGTGTTGGGGAGGACATATTGCGGGATCGGATCGAGAATGGTTCTGGCCTGATCTCCAATCGTAAGCCTGCCCGCCTGCTCTGCCGGCAAATAGATGGTCATGTAGACGTCATTCAGATCAAGAACAGTCAGAATGCGCTGGCCCGCGGAGACCACTTCGCCGGCTCGGGCGAGCCGATATTGCACGCGCCCGCTCCGCGGCGAGACCAACACGAGATCGACCAGAATCGATTGCAGCCGTTCGACGTCAGCCTCGGCCGACTTGATCGAGGCTTCAGCTTGGTCACGCTGGGCATTCGCCGCAACATAAGCAGCGTCGGCCGCTTCAAACCTGTTGCGCCGCTGATCGACAACCTGCTGCGCGATATCGCCTTTTTGCAGTAGAGTCTTTCCGCGCTCATAGTCGGTCCTGGAGAATGTCAAATCGCTGTTGCGTTGCGCGATGAGCGCGACAGCTTCCGCGTAGGCCTGTTTCGCCTTGAGCACCTGGGCCTGCGCGGAGCGCGACTGGGCTTCGGTTTCCGGTGACGAGATGGTGGCGACCACCTGTCCGGCGGTAACTTCATCGCCCTCGTCTACGGTCAGCGTCGCCAGCCGGCCCGAGTATTTCGCCGCCACATCCACTTGCGTCGCTTCAATGCGGCCGTTGGTTTTCACGATCCCCTCGGGCATGTCGCGGCCACGCAGACGATTGATCAGCGTTTCGACCGCTTTGCGGGCATCTTCGATGGGACCTGGCTGCTTCTGGGCTTGGGGCGGAGCCGTCGAGGTGCCTTCCTCGCCTAGCGCCGATGTGAGCGCCAAGGCTGCAATTAAGCCGGCGACCAACGCAACGGCGCTGACGAAACGGAGAGGCAGTCGGCTACCTAATGCAGACCTTCGGCCGGGCCGCACCAGAGTAGGTCCGGGGAGCGTAGGCGCAGATTGCCGTCGCGCAATCACAAGCTCTTGTTCGAGCGACTTCAGTTCGCGTGATGATACGGTTTGTGCGGGCACGACGGTTCTCCCACTTGGTTCGAACCTGCGACCGGCCAAGGATTTACACCGACGATACTTAGGCGGCGGACGCCCATAGCCTGGCGTCAACGATTGACACCTTTGAATAATGGCAGATGACGGAAGTCGACTCTTTGATCCTAATCAAACTCGTACAGCTCAACGGCGAGTAGCATCGCAATGCAGCAGCAATTTTCGAAAGCCATGGTCCCGTCGCGCTTGCTCCGACTTGCTCCAGGAAACCGTCTCAGCGACCGGCAAGCTCAACGCTGATGGGCAACGCCGCTTAAGCAAGGTCTTGCATTTGTTGGCGAGATGAAGAGTTGAGCTGTTATTGGCACTGAAGCGAACTTCTTCGGCGCTTTGCGTTGCATGAGGGCGGTGCTGCCCGGCATGCGTGAACGCCGCCATGGCTGCATCGTAAACGTAACTTCTATTGCCGGAAGAATTGCTATGGCTCCGGCTGCTCCCTACGCTACCGGCAATGAAATTGCACTTCCTCGCCGCTGCCGCTCGCGGGAAAGTGCCGTCCGGGCCGCCATGAGCTCTTTCCGCTTCGCGGCATCGACCTTTGGGTACGCAAGGCCGAGATCACCCACGGCATCCACGATCGCCGCTTCGACGATGAGCCGGGTGAACCACTTATTGTCTGCAGGCACGACGAACCACGGGGCGTTCTTTGACGCCGTTGCTCGGATCGCTTCCTCGAAGGCCTCCATGTAGTGGCCCCAGAACTTGCGCTCCATCACGTCGGACGGAGAGAACTTCCAGTTTTTCTCAGGCTCGTCGAGGCGCTCCGTGAAGCGCTTTTTCTGCTCTTTGCGCGACACGTGAAGGAAGAATTTCAAAATTGTCGTCCCCTGTCGGGAGATATAGTCCTCAAAATGCGCAATGTCGGCAAGCCGCTCGTCCCAGACACTCTTGCTGACGAGCCGCGGCGGCATCTTCTGCCGCTTCATGGTCTCGGGATGCACGCGCACCACGAGGACTTCCTCGTAGTATGACCGGTTGAAGATGCCGATACGTCCGCGCTCGGGCATGCGGATGACGTAGCGCCACATGAAGTCGTGATCGAGCTCCTCCGACGAGGGCTGCTTGAATGAAAATACCTGGCAACCTTGAGGATTGACGCCCGACATCACGTGCTTGATCGTGCTGTCTTTGCCGGCCGCGTCCATTGCCTGGAAGATCAGCAGCAAGGACCAGCGGTCCTGGGCGTAGAGCATGTCTTGTTCTTCCGCCAGCCACTCGGTGCCGATTTGGACGAGCTCCGCCCCCTGCGCTTTGTCCAACGTCAGGTCGCCGGTATCACCCGGGTCGAAGTCTTTAAGCCGAAAGCCCTCGCCTTTAGTGATACGGAATGGATGGACAAGTTTCTGGATACGATCGCGAATCTCTTTTTCCAGCATGGCAAGGCTCCCTTTTCGCGCCCTTCATCTGATGTCTCACGCCTTGCTGGTAGATGCGTAGGCCGGAATCAGGATCAGCAAGACAGCCCCAGAGAGCGCCCCGATGGCCGCCCGCTGCCACATATCGAGCGAGGAGAACAAGCTCCAGTAGTAGGCGACAAAGCTGACAGCTGCTCCATAGGAAATGGCTGCGGGAACGAGGATAAACAGAAAGGCTCCGACGAGCGCCCCAATGACACCCCGCTCCCACCAATCGAGCGAGGAGGCCCAGTGCCAACACCTTGCGATGAAGCGCATCATATGTTCAGGAGCTCGACTTGAATGCCTCCCACCAGGCAAATCCATTACACAATGGCAGATGGGGCCAGGCGATTTATTGATCTGAATCAAAAGATAGCAGTTCGCGGCCGAATAGCATGATTGCGCCCTGATCCTTCGAGGGCCATATCGTACTGCTAAGAGAACGCTGTCGTTTGGTTCACGGATCGCCTCACTCCGGATTTGAAGTCGCATTGGGCACGGCCTTCATGAACGCTTGTCGCCGTTCAATGGAGCCTCCGAACGTCACGTGGCTGTTGGGTAATTTGTCGGATGATGGCAACGGTGCGTCGACAGTCGTGATACGGCTAATGCCCGCAGGAAATGCGAGATGAATCCAGCGTATATCTCGGCGCTGTCGGCTTTGTTTGGCTCTGCTATCGGGGCGCTTGCCTCACTCGCAACAACTTGGCTGACGCAGCACCATCAGGACGAAGTTCGGCAGCGTGCCCAAGAGAATGTGCGGCGTGAACGAGTGTTTGTCGAATTCATCGACTTGTCGTCCAAAGCGTTCGTTGATGCTCTGCAGCGAACCTCGATCCAGGATACTTCGCGTATCATCCCGCTGTATGCGACGATGGGGAAGTTACGTCTATTCGCGTCCGATCGAACGATAGAAGCTGCCGAGCAAGTCATGGATCGGATCATCGAAACCTACTACTCCCCAGAACTTGACACTCAGACAAGACCCGACCTCGGCCGAAAGTCTGATGTCCTTCGCGAGTTTGCTGAACGCTGTCGGGCGGAGCTCCGAGGTTACGACAAATGAGCAAACGCGAGCACAATGACAGATAGCCGAAGTTTCGGATCGCTCAAGTGCGTCTAGGGCGATCTCCCCAATTCCGGCCGCATCGCTCGCGCCGGTAAGACAATTAGTTCCTGCTCAGGAGGTCTCGACCTCACTCGCAAGGGGGGCTTCGCTGTGGACTATTAAACGCGCTGTCCTGTCCAAGTGAATGGCATCTCGCGAGCGATACGACGCACGAGCCGTGCTGGCGGGTTCCACGTCCGGTTAGAAAGAAGAACGCAGTGCCCCAGGCCGTTACTGCTTCGATCCACTCCAGGTCCTGACGCTACCCAGAATGTTGAGGAGTTGCCGGGCCGGACAGGAAAACTAGGAGCGCAGCTTACGGTATCAGCTTCTACGGATCATCTAGCGCGACAGTGTAATCGAAGCACCGCGGAACTGGCTGTCGGCGTTCAGCACGACCGACTGGCGCTTGCCCCGGGTGATGAGTTAGATCTTGGCGTTGAAGCCGTCGTCGGACTCGGTACGCCAGCTTGGGGTCACCCCCACCAGGGATGCGGGAGGGCAGTCATCCGATGAAAATCGCGAACAGAAATCCTGAACATGCCGCTCGGCCAAGCCGGAGGCGCCAGACATAATCTTCAGACAGCTGGCGGTTGGCGCACTTGACGGTAGCTTCACCGGGTAAGTCGCAGCAGGGGGCAGGCGAAGCGGCTTTGTCCCGGGCCTCGCGGCGCCCACCCCGCCACCAAAGCCACTTATCCACGCCGGTTTGACTTAGATCAAATTGTGCCGGCAGCGAAGGTGCGACAATATCTTATAAAAAGGATTCGCCGATCGCAACTTCGTCGCTCGGCTTTCAATGAAGTCCACGACGCAAACGGCCGAACCGTCGCCGAAAAACAGTGGTCGCTCGAAACTCAACCCCGATACGAAGCGATACTGCAGTACCTGATCGACTGGATGGAAATCCATTTGGGTGGCGAGAAGCCGGCCGCCGTCGGGCATCGCGTCGTGCATGGTGGCAGCTCTTAGGACTTCGACGAATTGCTGGATCACGTTGCCCGACTAGCACCGACACGACGTCTTGTGTCCATCGACGACGTAGGTGCGACCACAGCGTTCCTGGCGACCGACTATGCCAAGCTAATGACCGGAGAAACTGTCTTCGTGAATCATTGATCGCAGAACCTGCTACGGTCCATTGGCCTCGGATCTGGTGGTGACAAGCTTGCTGTGAATTCGCAATGGATTCCCTGCCTGCCGGGCCGACTCTACCCAGTCGCGGAGTGAGCGGAGCGTCCGAGATGGAAAAGTTACTCGAACCGACCTCTGATCCCACATGGGTGCTTGTCGCAGAGGGTTACGACCCACTTCGTGAAGGCGTCTATGAGGCGCGTTTTGCAACCAGCAACGGCTTTCTCGGGGTGCGAGGAGGACGTGCAGTCAGTCGCGGATCGCGCTGGACTGAACCCCATCGCACTTACATTGCCGGTCTGTTCGATATACCCGGCCCCGAGCATCCCATACCGGTGCTGGTTCCCGCCCCCGGCTGGCTGGAATCCCGCATCATTCCGAGTGGCGTCCCACTCGTACACCATCCCGCCGAGGTACCCTCGCATCGCACGACTCTCGATATGCGGCGAGGCGCATTGTTCACCGGATGCCGCTTGAGTGACCACCCGAACATCGCCGTCCACGTTCGGACCATGGGGCTCGTGTCACTGAATGAGCGTGCGCTCGGGCTGCACGTGATCAATTTGGAGGTCGAGTACGGCGAGGTCGAGGTCACCCTTGAAACATCATTTGAGGGACTGGGCCTCGGGCTCTTGTCTGAGCGGCTTGAGCAGGATCTCGGCGTTTGGCGGACCAGGAACTCAAATAAACGCCTCGCGATGGCTGCCGCACCCTGCCTGCAGATTGACGGCTCCGAGCTCGCACCGACCATGTCCGGTCCGTTCGTATGGTCTTGGCATTGGAAAACTCGTACTGGCCAGATCGTATGCCTGTCGCGGCTGGTGGCCGTGGCGCGAAGCGACAGCCAGGATGAGGCTCCTGACCGTGTTGCATGGCAGAAGCTCGAGAGTGCCCGGCAACTTGGCTGGCGCAAGCTTGTCCAAGAACACGAGGCCGCGTGGTCAGAGCGATGGCAGCGCAGCGATTTCGAGGTCCGGGGAGATCCGACTGCAGAGCTGGGGTTGCGTTTCGCTGCCTACCATCTGACTAGCGCCGTTAACCCGGCAGACGAGCACGTCTCCATCGGAGCGCGTGGGCTGACGGGAGATGATTATCAGGGGCATGTTTTCTGGGACACCGAGATCTATCTGCTGCCGTTCTACACATTGACTTGGCCAGAGGCGGCCCGCGCGCTGCTGATGTACCGATTTCGGACCATTGATGGGGCACGGGCGAAGGCGGCCGGCATGGGTTGGCGCGGGGCCATGTACGCTTGGGAATCGGCGGACACTGGTGCGGAGGCAACGCCGGAGCGGGTTGTCTGTCCCGATGGTCGCATTGTCGAAGTCCTCTGCGGCAAGCAGGAACAGCACATTACTGCGGACGTTGCGTACGCAGTCTGGCAGTACTGGCAGGCAAGCAGAGACGAAGAGTTCCTCCTGAGGGCTGGTGCCGAGATCCTCCTTGAGACGGCCCGGTTCTGGTCGAGCCGCGCCCAGGCGGAGGCGGACGGTTACTGCCATATCCGCGGCGTTATAGGACCAGATGAATACCACGAGCATATAGACGACAATGCCTTCACGAATGTGATGGCACGCTGGAACATTCAGCGGGCGATAGATGTGGTTGGCCTGCTACGCGAACGCTGGCCCGAGCGCTGGACAAGCCTCTCATCCCGGCTCGCCTTGGGTGATACGGAACTTGTTCAATGGCAGACCGTGGCAGAGACAATGGCGACCGGCTTGAATCCGCAAACGGGACTGTTTGAGCAGTTCGCGGGATTTTTCGACCTTGAGGAGATCGATCTGACAGCTTACGAGGGCCGCTCTGTGCCGATGGATGTCGTGCTCGGACGCGAGCGGACCCAAAAGACCAAGGTGATCAAGCAGGCGGATGTTGTGGCGTTACTCGGCTTGCTACCGGAAGAATTCGCTGGCGACCACGCAGACGCGAACTTTCGCTATTATGAGCCACGCTGCGGCCATGGCAGTTCCCTGAGCGGCGCCATGCATGGCTTGGTCGCAGCCCGGCTGGGCTACTCTGACCTCGCATTGCGGTATTTCCAGCAGGCTGCGGCGATAGATCTCGCGGATACGCACACGACTATCGCGGGGGGGTTGCACATGGCCTCTCTCGGCGGTACCTGGCTCACGGCGGTCTTGGGGTTCGCAGGGCTATCATTGCAAAACGACGAGATCGCGATCAATCCGAAGCTGCCCGCGAAGTGGCGAAGCCTGGGCTTCGCGATTGAGTGGCGTGGTCGGCGTCTGAAATTCAGGATCGATGCTGACCACGATCTTCTCCAGGCAACACTGGAATCCGGCGACTCGATGACGCTTTTGGTGAACGGCCGTCGGCACGAGGTTCGCTGCGAGAAGGCAACTGTTTGCCCTCTTTAAGTGATTCCCCAGATGCTCCAATACTTCTCTCGCCAAAGTGCGGCGCAGCCGGTCATCAACCACGTCAGCCGGGCCCCGGCCTCTAGAACAGCACGACAACTGAGTGCGCCGTGCCCGATATGCGTATTCGGCCAGCGAGGGAGCCCCATCTGCCACGGGACGATGACGCCGCCCTCGTGCCGTGTGGATTCGCATTTTAATCTGAAGAGCGACTGCACCAACCCTCGATCGGCATCGAGACCGGTCCTCATCTCCTACTGACTGTCCGCACCGCCAGCGGATTTTCCGGAGTCAGCTCAACTTCTTCGGTTTCATGGCGGATCACGAGGCACTCGCCCTCACGCAACGCGTACTCCACCTTCTCCAGACCGATTTCCACTTCCAGCAGCTGGCCGCGGTAGGTTACGGTAAATCGAAGGATGGCGTTGTCCTCGGGAGCACGGCGTGGCCAGAACGACAACGTGCCGTCATCGTCGCGCATACCGCCGAAACCATAGGTAAGCATCATCCAGGTGCCACCCATGGAGGCGATATGACAGCCGTTCTTCACGTTACCCCCCACGTCCGCCAAGTCCATGAGCAGTGCCGCCATCCCGTAACGAATCGCTTTATCAATGTCGCCGATCTGTGCGGCGATGATCGCCTCGACGCATGACGAGAGCGATGAGTCGCCCGTCGTCAATGGGTCGTAGAAATCAAAGTTGCGCTTCTTCGATTCTGGAGAAAAAACGTCGCCCAACAAGAACATGGCCAAGATGATGTCCGCTTGCTTGATCACTCGCTTCCGGTAAATATTCAGAGGATGGTAAAATAGCAGCAGCGGATAATGGTCGGCCGGTGTGTTCCGGAAATCCCATGGCTCCTTGTCCAGAAAGTTGTCATCCTCCGGAATAATCTGCAGCTTTTCATCATACGGCACATACATGTTCTCCGCCGCGTGGATCCATGCCTTCGCCTCAGACGGCTCAAGCGCGGTTTTTTGTACAAGCGCGTTGTATGCATCCAGTTCTGTCGCCCGCAGGGATTCGACAACCTCGGTTGCGTACCGCAGGTTTTCGCGGGCCATCAAATTCGTATATGCGTTGTCATTTACGACGGCGTTGTATTCATTGGGGCCAGTGACACCGTTGATGCAGAACTTTCCTCCTTTTGCATCCGAGTAGAACCCCAGGTCCAGCCATAGGCGCGCCGTTTCCACGAGCATCTCGGCACCGAAGTCTCGCAGGAATGCTTCATCGCCCGTCGCCTGCACATACTTGCGCAGCGCGTACATGATGTCCGCATTGATGTGATACTGCGCAGTTCCGGCGGCGTAATACGCCGATGCTTCTTCCCCGTTGATGGTGCGCCACGGAAACATGGCTCCTCGATGGTCTAATTCCTTGGCGCGCGCTCGTGCCTGCGGCAGCATCTTGTAGCGAAAGGCCAAGAGATTCCTGGCGATCCGCGGGGACGTGTAGGTCAGAAACGGCAGCAGGTAGATCTCGGTGTCCCAAAAGTAGTGCCCTTCGTAAGCTTGTCCGGTGAGGCCTTTCGCCGGCACGCCCGTGTCCTCCGCCCGCGCCACCGCTTGCAGGATGTGAAAAAGGTTGAAGCGGATCGCTTGTTGGATCTCCACTGTGCTGCGCTTTGTTCGGTCCTCCCTGATATCCTTGATCCGCACATCGCTCCGGCGCCAAAAATCGTCCATGTACTGCTGTTGAGAGGCGAGCAGCTGCCGGAAGCCCTGGGTCACTACGCGATCCAATGTCCATTCAGCACAGCCGCAGAGCTCTTCGGCGGAAGTCGTCTGCGAGGTGTGATAGACTATATATTTGGTGAGTTGGATTGGACAGCGGGGCTGCGCGTCGATTGTGAACACGACTTGGCCGGAGTCAGCGGTGTGAACAACCTTGCAGGAATGCGGGGAAGAGCTCTCCAGCGCAGTGTCAGTGGCACATGTCAGCGTGAAGCGGCTCTTTTCGGTCTCATGGCACAGCACGATGCGCCGGTCTTTGGAGTAGCTTGCTTGCGGATGGAGTACCCGGCCCGGAAGGGCTCTCGCCAATCGCGGGTCGCCCCCGCTGTCGCCGGCGCTGGCTTCGTTGGTCGCCATCTCCGACGAGATCACGACAAAGGCTTGCGCATTGAGGAGTGTCACACAATAGGAGATGGCGGCCACGTGCCGGTTAGCGAAAGAGATCAAACGTCGGGATGTGATCGACACCTGTTTTCCGGCGGGCGTCTCCCAAAGGATCTCCCGGTCGAGCGTCCCGGACTTCATGTTGAGCCGCCGGTCGTATTTTAACAAACGCGCATTGGGCAACCAGAACGGCTCGTCATCCACGAAGAGCTTGATGATCTTGCTGTCGGTCACGTTGCAGATCGTCTGGCCAGTTTTGGCGAAACCATAAGCTTCTTCGCCATAGACAATCGGGCGTGTTTCATAGAACCCATTGATAAAAGTGCCATTCTCGGCGTTGGGGCCGCCTTCTTCCGGGCACCCGCGCATCCCGAGATATCCGTTGCCGAGCGCCGACATCGTTTCCGACTGGGCCAGGAATTCAGGGTGAAACGTTTTTTCGATGACGTTCCACTCATCGGCCGGATAATCATGGGATGGCGGCCTGAGGCGTTCATGGTGCAGCATCGGGCTGTTTCTCCCATATCAGCGCGAGGCGTTGGTCACTCGACCAGCTCGCCCAAGTCGTCGACCACCAGATGCGCGCCATGACGCTTCAGCTCCTCAGCATTCCCTTTGCGTGCAACGCCGATCACAAGCCCGAACTTCCCATTGGACCCGGCCTCAACTCCGGAAATGGCATCCTCGATGACCACCGTCCGTATCGGCTCAGCACCGAGCAGCTTTGCCGCTATCAAGAACGTATCCGGGGCCGGTTTCCCGGCAAGTCGCTGGGCTTGGATCACATTTCCGTCGACCCGCACCTTGAACAGGTCGTCTAACTTGGCGGCTCTCAGGACGGCATCGCAGTTTTGACTGGAGGTCACGACGGCAATTTTGAACCCATCCCGGCGGAGTTGATGAATGAATTGGACGGTTCCGGCGTAAGGCTCCACGCCCAGCTCCGCGATGGCACGGTTCACCAGCTCGTTCTTGCGATTCCCGAGTCCGTGCACGGTTTCGACGTCTGCAGGGTCGTCAGGGGTTCCCTCAGGCAGTTGGATACGGCGTGATCTCAAAAAGTCACGAACGCCGTCGAAACGGGGCTTGCCGTCCACGTACAGCCGGTAGTCTGTGGTGAGATCGAAGGGACGGAATGCTTCCCCTTTCTGTTCCGCTCGATCCCGAAGGTATTCGTCAAACATCTGCTTCCAACACGTCGCGTGGAGAGTGGCAGTGTTCGTTATTACGCCGTCGAGATCAAAAAGAACGGCGTCGTACTGGTCACAGTTGACGCGCTTGCTCTCAGGCCGCGGCATGAATCGCTCTCCTGTTACTCAAGGACCTGAGCGCACAACTGACCTCGCTGCGATCTAGTCGAGGAGAGGTCCGTTCCAAATCCCTACAGCCGGTATTTTGCGGTAGTAGCCCAGCACACACAAGGTACCCGTATTCAGCAGAAAGTGTTGACCTCCGCCCGGAGGCAGCCCGATCCAGCGAGCCACGAAAACGCGCAGGACGTGCCCGTGCGCGAACAACGCGGTGTCACCCTCCACCGCGCGCGACCGGGCGATCACCCGGTCCACGCGCGCACCTACGTGCTCCGGCGTCTCGCCGCCCGGGCATCCATCCCGAAAGATCAACCAGCCCGGCGCCATCTCCTCGATTTGCTCGGGCGTCAGCCCCTCGTATTCCCCGTAATTCCACTCGACGAGATCAAAGTCGATGACGGCCTTATCTCCCAAGCCTGCCAGCTCGCAGGTCTCTCGTGCTCGCTGCATCGGGCTGCAGAGAACCAGCGCAAAGGCTTCGGCCGCGAGTACCGGCCGCATCCGCTTGGCAAGCCGGCGGCCGTTGTCGGTCAACGGAATGTCCGTCGTACCCGTGTGCTGGCCACTGCGGCTCCAGGCCGTCTCCCCGTGCCTGATTGCGAACACGTTCACATTCTCCTCCCGCCAGCAGGGTCACACATTATCGGCCGCTGTCGAATGAACCGCCGCGGAAGCCGCCTCCTGCCCCCACTTCCAGCCGGTGATCTCGGGCATATCGTCCCCGTATCGGGCGATGTATTCCTTGTGGTCGATGAGCTTGTCCCGGATCGCCTGCTTGGCGTAAGCGGCCCGCGGTCCGAGCTTCGGTACGCGGTCGATCACATCGCTTACGAGGTGGAAGCGATCGAGATCGTTCAGCACGCACATGTCGAACGGTGTCGTCGTGGTGCCCTCTTCCTTGTAGCCGCGCACGTGAATGTTCCGGTGGTTCGTACGCCGGTAGGTCAGCCGGTGAATCAGCCACGGGTAGCCGTGGAAGGCAAAGATGATCGGCTTGTCGGTGGTGAACAGCGCATCGAAATCGCCATCCGGCAGGCCGTGCGGGTGCTCGCTCGGGGGCTGCAGCTTCATCAGATTGACGACATTGATGACGCGGACCTTCAGCTCGGGCGCGTGCCTTCGAAGGAGGTCGACAGCGGCCATGGTCTCTAACGTCGGCACGTCACCGCAGCAGGCCATCACGACATCGGGCTCACCGCCCTGGTCGTTGCTGGCCCACTCCCAGATACCCAATCCGGCTTCGCAGTGCTTGACCGCCTGGTCCGTCGTCAGCCACTGAGGAGCGGGCTGCTTGCCCGCGACAACGACGTTGACGTAGTTGCGGCTGCGGAGGCAATGGTCGGTGACCGACAGTAAACAGTTGGCGTCGGGCGGCAGATAGACGCGGATGACTTCGGCTTTCTTGTTGATGACGTGGTCGATGAATCCCGGGTCCTGGTGGCTGAAGCCGTTGTGGTCCTGGCGCCAGACATGGCTCGACAAGAGATAGTTCAGCGAGCCGATCGGTCGCCGCCAGGGAATGTGGTTGCACACCTTGAGCCACTTGGCGTGCTGGTTGAACATCGAATCGATGATGTGGATGAACGCCTCGTAGCAAGAGAAGAAGCCGTGCCGGCCGGTCAGGAGATAGCCCTCGAGCCAGCCCTGGCATTGGTGTTCGCTGAGCATTTCCATGATCCGCCCGCCGGGGGCGAGATGATCATCCCAGGGATGGGTTTCCGCGACCCAGGCGCGGTTGGTGACCTCGAGCACATCCTGCCAACGATTCGAGTTATTCTCGTCGGGACTGAAAAGGCGGAAATTTCGTTGCTCCATATTCAGCTTCATCACATCGCGTAGGAACCGGCCCATCACTCGCGTAGATTCGGCGGTTACGGCGCCGGGTGCGGTCACCTCGACAGCGTAATCGCGGAAGTTCGGCAGCCGCAGTTCACGCAGGAGCAAGCCACCATTGGTGTGCGGGTTGGCGCTCATGCGGCGAGTGCCTCGAGGGGCGAGGTCGGCCAACTCGGGTCGGAGGCGGCCGCTGTCGTCGAACAGCTCCGCAGGTCGGTAGCTCTTCATCCACTGTTCTAGAATGCGTACATGGGACGCATTCTCATGCATCTCGCCCATCGGCACCTGGTGCGAGCGCCAGTAATCCTCGGTGCGCTTGCCATCGATTTCTTTCGGACAGGTCCAGCCCTTGGGCGTGCGAAGCACGATCATCGGCCAGCGGGGACGCTCGCTGAAACCCTTTCGACGTGCGTCCGATTTGGTGCGCTGAATTTCCCCGACGACCTTATCCATGGTCGCGGCCATCAGCTCGTGCATTTTTTCCGGCTCATCCCCCTCGACGAAATACGGCGTGTAGCCATAGCCGCGGAACAGGTGCTCCAGCTCCTCATGGCTGATGCGGGCGAGAACGCAGGGATTGGCAATCTTGTATCCGTTCAGGTGGAGGATCGGCAAAACCACCCCGTCGGCCGCCGGGTCCAAGAATTTGTTGGAATGCCAGCTCGTTGCCAGCGGTCCGGTCTCCGCTTCGCCGTCGCCGACAACGCAGGCAACGATCAAATCGGGGTTGTCGAAGGCCGCCCCGTAGGCATGCGAGAGGGCGTAGCCGAGCTCGCCGCCTTCGTGAATTGAACCGGGAGTCTCCGGTGCAACGTGGCTCGGAATGCCGCCAGGAAAGGAGAATTGGTTGAACAGGCGCTTCATGCCCTCTTCATCGGGAGAGATGTTCGGATAGACCTCGCTGTAGGTCCCCTCGAGGTAGGCGTTGGCGACCAGACCGGGACCGCCATGCCCGGGGCCGGTTATGTAGATCATGTCGAGGTCGTGCTTCTTGATCACCCGGTTCAGGTGAACGTAGATGAAGTTCAAGCCTGGCGTCGTTCCCCAGTGGCCGAGGAGCCGGGGCTTGATGTGTTCCTTGGTGAGCGATTGCTTCAGCAGCGGGTTGTCATAGAGATAGATCTGGCCGACCGACAGGTAGTTGGCGGCCCGCCAGTACGCATCCATCAATGCCCGCTCTTTGTCAGCCATCATTGCCTCCTGATCCAGTGTCATTTAACTGCTGCAGCTCCTCAAAAAGCTGCGTCTGAACACGGATTAGCTCTTCTTACTCTTCGACATTTTTACTGCCGAGCGCTGCAAGGTCGAACGAGGTCAAATCGGGTGGTGATCCTTGCACAATTTGAGATTGGGCGTGGGGCCATACCATGGTTTCCTTCACTGGCGTGAACTAACCGTACTGGCGTGAACTAACCCTAACCGTTCCGGGCAATCGCGATGTCCCTCGGTACTTCACCGCGCCGCTCTGCTTGCGAAGCCCGCGTGGTCAGTCGGTGTCGACACCCTCGCCGGCAAGGCGGGTGCTCGAAGGAGATGCACATTAGCGCGATCGACAGCCGCGGCGTTCCCTCAGGTTAGGCGCGCGTCGGCGATGGTCGTTGATTTAGATCAAGTGACATCGCGGCCCAGTTTCATCATGGCTTGTCCGATCAGACCAAGATCATTCTGAGGTTTGACGTTGACCCACATCAAAAATGGTTTGGCGCGGCATGTTAATCAGTAAGATGGGTGGGCAGTACCATTTCGAAACTCATGGAGATGAGCAATGGCTACGCAAAGCTATATCCACTTCTTTACGAATTGGGCAAAGGAGCGCCTCGATGAAATGGACGCCGCAGTGACGTCGCTTGAAGGCAAGCTCGCCGAGGTGCAGTCCGATGCCCGCGACAAGGCCAATAAGGTTCTGGCTGACCTGCGCAAGCGGCGCGATGACTTCCGGGACACCATTAGGAAGCAATCGGAACTTAACGAAGCCGCTTGGCTCCTCGCAAAGTCAAAATTAGAGTTGGACTGGAACGTGTTCGAGGACGAGCTCAAGAAGTATGTCGAAAGCTTCGGCAAAAAGATCGAGCACCAGCAGGCGACATTCAAGGCTCAATCGGACGCCCAATTGAAAGCGTGGCGCGAAGCGGCGGACAAGCTTGGCATCGATGCCAAAAACTTCGCTGCTGAGCGTCGGGACGAAATCGACGCCGTCGTGAAACGTATGAACGCCGATGCCGCCGAGGCGGAGAAAAAACTCCAGAAGTTGAACCAGGCGGGGACCCAGTCATGGTCCGCACTTATGGCTGCCTTGACGGAAACGCGCGCTGCCTTCGATCGCGCCAATCAAGTGTCGCAGGAGGCGTTCAAGCGAGTTGCTTGATTAAAGCACTTGTTGGACTCAGAGAGGCCTATCCTTGTCGGAAACTCAATCCGGCTAGTAAGCGCAGTCGAATCGGGTGATGCTCTTGGTTCATGAGAGATGCTTTTAGCCTGATTTGGTTGGCGCTGATCGGATGTTCCGGTCGCGGGCGTGTCGCCGCAAGTTGAGATCTTGACGCTTCGTCATCAACTCAACGTGCTGCGGCGTAAATCGCCGCAGCGACTAACCTTCACAAGCATCGACCGTCTGGTATTTGCCGGGTTGTACCGGCTGACACCTGGCGTGCTGGACGCTTTGAAGATCGTCAGGCCGGAGACCGTGATCCGCTGGCATCGTGCCGGCTTCCGAGCATATTGGCGCTGGAAATCAAGACCGCGCAGTGGCCGGCCGAAGACCCCGCTGGAAATCCGTCAGCTCATTCGCGAGATGAGTCTCGCCAATCCATTATGGGGCGCACCACGGATTTACGGCGAGCTTCTCAAGCTCGGCATCGATGTCGGACAAACCACCGTTGCAAAGTATATGGCGAGGGGAAGGCGACCGCCGTCCCCAGGGTGGAAGACGTTTCTTGATAATCAAGCCGACGGCATCGCGTCGATGGACCTGTTCGTGGTTCCGAAAATCTCATTCCGACTGCTCTACGGGTTGCTGATACTGCAACACGATCGCCGGCAAATCCTGTGGCTGGGAGTGACTGCGCACCCGACGGCGGAATGGATTTCGCGCCAGCTCACCGAGGCCTATGGTTGGAAAGTAGCGCCGCGATACATCATTCGTGACCGCGACGCCGTCTACGGTGACGTCTTCATCCGCCGTCTTCGGGCGATGGGCATTCGTGATCGGCCAACCGCGCCGCGATCGCCGTGGCAGAACGGGTATTGTGAAAGGGCGATCGGTTCGATCCGGCGGGAATGTATTGACCACGTTGTCGTGTTCGGCGAGCGGCATCTTCGCCATCTGCTGCGATCTTACGCGACCTACTACAATCCTGTTTCATAACACCCATCCGTCTATGCGATTGAAGAGAAGAGGTTTTGCTGATCTGGATGCGATCCCGTGGGGTGATGTGGGTTCTGCCTCGCGCGATGAACGACGCGCTGAGCCGCCGGTTCGCCGAGCGTTGATCGGCTGAAGATCCACGGACCATCCGGCAGGGGGTGCCCCCCTGCGATCTCGCCCGCTTCGGCGGCGAGCCTAAGCGTCTTCGGTGCAATGCCGAGCAAACCCGCCGCCTTGTTCAGATTAAGCCATAGCTCGTTCCCGTCTGGCGCCGGCCGAAAGACCGGGATCTTATGATGCGACCTGAGCGCGGTGACCCGCTCCCGTGTCCAGCGATTGCCGTGGCCGGTCACCAGGCCGTTCCGGTTGAGGATGCCGGCGATCAGATCATCATTGGCGATGAGAACCAGTTGGCGGACGGCGGCGAGCATGTCGGTGGAGATGCCGTTGCGCTGTCCGCGGCGGCGCCTCGGCAGGCGCACCGTAAATTAAATCCGGCCATATCGGTGATGGAGTCCGCCCAAGATTGGCCGACAAAGAATGTGCCCGGCGCGATTGACGGCGCGCGAGACCGGCGCATCCTTCTCCAAAGATAAATGCGTCCTTATCTCGTTGTGATATTTCATGTACGATAGCAGGACATGACGGAGGTGTCGCTCGCCGAACACAACAACGTGGTCAAGGCACTCCCGTCGGATCGAACCGATCAGCCGTTCGGCATATCCGTTTTGCCATGGGGAGCGCGGCGATGTCGGCCGGTCACGAATGCCCATTGATCGAAGTCTTCGGATGAAGACCTCACCATAGGCCCCATCCCGGTCACGGATCAGGTAGCGGGGAGCCTGTTCCCAACCGCATGCTTCCGTGACCTGATTTGCGATCCATTCTGCAGTAGGATGATCTGTGACGCCAAACCACAAAATTTGTCGTCGGCCGTGCCCCATGATCAGCAATCCATAGAGCAGGCGAAACGAGATCGTCGGCACGACGAACAAATCCATCGCCGCGATGGCGTCGGTATGGTTATGAAGAAACGTCTTCCAGCCTTGCGACGGTGGCCCTCGTCTCTTCACCATATACTTGGCCACGCTCGTCTGGCCGATATCGATGCCGAGCTTAAGCAGCTCTCCGTGGATCCGCGGCGCTCCCCACAACGGGTTGGCGATGCTCATCTCGCGGATAAGCTTGCGTATCTCTGTCGGTAAGGTTGGTCGGCCACCACGACGTCGTGACCTCCAGCGCCAGTACGATCTGAACCCGGCGCGGTGCCACTTTATAACGGTATCTGGCTTCAAAACCGCCAGAGCGTTTAGGACTGTTGGCGCCAATCGATACACCCCGGCAAAGATCAAGCGGTCCATGGCGCTGAACGTCTGCCTCTTGGGCGAATGTCGTCTCAGTATGTTAATCTGATGCCGAAGAACCAGGATCTCGGCTGCCAACGAGGCACGCGATCGGAACAATAATACCAGCGCCGACCAGATCAGGCTGCAAGCTTCTCTCATAAGATAGAAACATTGCGCGATTCGGCTTCACTTGCCAGCCGAATTAGGTTTCCGACAGGGACAGCTGATCCCGCACCTTGTTGGGCAATCGGCCGGGGCCGATGCAGGTCTTTAGATGAGCGGCGACGTTTCCGGCAAAACGTGGGGAACGTCCCCCCGTTTCCCTTGCGCTCATGGCTCATCCGCGCCACCTTGCGGTCCCCCCGTGGGTTCGTTGATCTGCGGGAGGCATGAAAAAGCCGAGCGTTCCCTTGGACAGGTGCTCGGCTCCTTCGTGTCCCTTAACCCCTGTCAGAGCCAAGCGGACAGTATCACTGTACGACCGAGGATCGCCCCGTCAATGGGTGGTTTGCACGTCATCCACTACGGCTCCAAAGCTAATGGAGCTACCCTTGAGTATTACTCAGTTTTCCTTCGAGCAGGCGGTCGACGTCTGGATGCGCCATTTCAGCGGCCAGTATCAGCATCAGATCGCGGCGGCCTACATAATCAACGTCCGCGCCGTCAATCATGTTCTAAAAGAAAAGACCCACGTCGGCAGCAAGGAAGTCGCTGAGGCGCGGTTCAGCAAGTCAGCCTAAATCGCACCGGGCGGGCGGTGGAAACGCCGCCCGCTCAGGCAAGGGCAAGCAGGTCCGAGTTCGGTCACGGCTTTCGGCCGTGCATCCTCGGTTGCTCCGGATCAGACATAGGTCGGGCCGAGGATGCGCGCGCGCTGGCGGCGGCTGCAACGGGCCGTCGCTGTAAATCAAAAACAGACAAATGTGTCTCACCAGAACAGGCGTTCTCAAAGGTGGGACACTGAGGGGCATTTTATCGTTAGAAATCAAATGCGCCAAAAACGGCTGGCGATCCCAGCAGGATTTCGAACCTGCAACCCACGGAGTAGAAATCCGTTATGCGCGTTTCAGGGGATCGTGAGCACGGATTTCAGAAGATCGTGAGCAGGCATTTCGCGGGATCGTGAGCGACGATTTCAGAGCATCGTGAGCAGCGATTTCAGGCGATCGTGAGCACCTTTTGGCAGTGCTGGACGCTTCGGCCGACAACTCAACCGGGCTACGGGTTTCTCATTCAACCAATGAGGAAGCGCGATGCCCACCCAGAGATTGTCGATGCGCCGGATCAGAGAAGTTCTACGTTTAAGGCACCAGGGCCTGACCGAGCGCGTCATTGCGCGGATGTTGGGAGTGAGCAATGGCGTCGTGCATGGTTATGTGCGGCGTGCCCGCCTTGCGGGGCTGAGCTGGCCGCTGCCGGAGGGCGTCAATGACGAGAGCCTGGAGCTGCTGCTGTTTCCGGCGGCAACAGCAGCCTCGCAAAGCGACCGGCGACCGGCCCCCGATTGGGTTTATGTGGAGAAGGAGTTGCGCCGCCGCAGCGTGACACGCCTGCTGTTGTGGGAAGAGTATCGCGCCGCCAATCCCGACGGCTTTGGCTATACCTGGTTTTGCACCACCTTCGAGGCCTGGAAGCAGCGTGCGCGCCCGAGCATGCGTCAGACCCACATCGGTGGGGAGAAGGTGTTCGTCGATTTCGCCGGTGACACCATCGACATCTTCGATCCCATCACCGGCGAAGCCCACGCCATGAAGCTGTTCGTCGCGGCAATGGGAGCCTCGAACTTCACCTACGCCGAAGCCTGCCCGAGCGAGAGCCTGTCCGACTGGATCGGCGTGCACACCAGTCTGTTCCGGTATCTCGGCGGCGTGCCGAAGTTCGTGGTCTGCGATAATCTCAAGGCCGCCGTGACCAACCCCGATCGCTATGATCCCGGGATCAACCGCACCTATGCCGAGATGGCTGCCCATTACGGCACCGCGATCCTCGCGGCACGGCCGAGGCGGCCAAAGGACAAGGCCAAGGTTGAGGTCGCCGTCCAGATCGCGCAGCGCTGGATCCTGGCCCGCCTGCGCAATCAGCGCTTCTTTTCCCTGGCGCAACTCAATGCCGCCATTGGCGAGCTCGTCGTCGAGCTCAACGGCCGCCAGATGCGGGGGTTCGGCTCCAGCCGCGCCGAACTGTTCGCCGAGATCGATCGCCTCAAGCTGGGGGAGCTGCCGGACCAGCCCTACGTCTTTGCGCGCTGGAAGCGTTGCCGCGTCGCCCCGGACTACCACGTCGAGATCGACGGGCATTGGTATTCCACCCCTTACCGCCTGATCCGCGAACTGGTCGACGTACGTATTGCCGACAAGACCGTCGAGATCTTCCACAAAGGCCAGAGGATCGCGAGCCACGCCCGCGCACCCAACCGACGCGGCCACACCACGATTGCCGATCATATGCCGAGCGCCCATCGCCGCTATGGCAAATGGACGCCGGGAGGGCTGATCGCCGCCGGCGAGAAGATCGGTCCATCGACCGCGGCGTTTTTCCAGACCGTCATCGCTGCCCGGCCTCATCCCGAGCAAGGCTTTCGCACCTGCCTCGGCATTCTGTCGCTGACCAGGAGCTACGACAATGCGCGCGTCGATGCGGCCTGCCGACGCGGCATCCTCATCAAGGCTCGCTCCGTCGCCTCGATCCGTTCGATCCTCAATAACGGCCTTGATCGCGCCTTCCTCGACGAGACGTCCGATCATCAGCCCCTGCGCCATGGCAACATCCGCGGCCAGGGCTATTTCCACTGAATCATGGAGACCTCAATGCTGACACATCCCACTCACGAACGGCTGATCACGCTCGGCTTGACCGGAATGGCCAAAGCTCTGGAGGAGCAGCGACGATCACCGGATCTCGATGCCCTGTCGTTCGAGGAGCGCGTAGGATTGCTGGTCGATCGCGAAGCCGCCGAGCGCGACACCAAGCGTCTCACGACCCGCCTCAAGTTCGCCGCGCTGCGCCAGAGCGCATGCGTGGAAGACGTCGATTTGCGCACACCACGCGGTATCGATCGCGCTGTCTTCGCCAGGCTCGCCGGCGGCGACTGGATCGACCGCAACGAGAACCTGCTCATCACCGGGGCAACCGGGCTCGGCAAGAGCTGGATCGCCTGCGCCCTTGGCCAAAAAGCCTGCCGCGACAATCGCTCGGTCCAGTATCACCGCATCCCGCGCCTGTTCGAGGCGCTCGCCCTTGCTCGCGGCGACGGTCGCTATGGCCGCCTGCTCAAAAATCTCGGCCGCGTTCAGCTCTTGGTCCTCGACGATTGGGGTCTGTCAGTTCTCAATCCGGCTGAACGGCGCGACCTTCTGGAGATCCTTGATGATCGCCACGGTCGCGCCTCGACCATCGTCACCAGCCAGATCCCCGTCGAACTCTGGCATGACATCATCGGCGACCCCACCCTGGGCGACGCCATCCTGGACCGTCTCGTTCACAACGCTCACCGCCTTCAGCTCACCGGAGAAAGCATGCGAAAGAAGAACGCCCGCAATCAAACTCTTGACGCCAACTCAAACCCCTGAACCAATCACCATGTCGGTCAAAGCGGCCGCTCATGATCGCGTGAAATACCTGCTCACGATCAAACGAAACGAGCGCTCACCATCGAGTGAAATCCCCGCTCACCATCACCGAAATGCGCAATCCGTTACTCCTATCACTGCAGAATCCCTGCCGGCGTCCGCGTGCGTTTAGGTGGTTCGACTGTCAGCATCGGGTCCTGGCTCCAAGCAGTCTCGCATTATCGCGATGCTGCAATCACCAAGCGGGACGACGATTGCGGCAATGACGAAGGCCACAGGCTGGCAGTAGCACTCGGTGCGAGGCTTTCTTGCCGGCATCGTGCGTAAGCGCCTCAAGCTGAAGCTCGGCTCCAAGAAGGTGGACGGCAACCGGGTCTATCGGATCGCAGGCGGGGATGGCCGTAAGTCCGGGCCTCGCCCGCCCAAGCACCGGGCCTGAGCGCCATGCCGCGCGTAAAGGTCGGTCCTGCGCCGGCAGCATGCGCCCGCCAATTCGGGGCCGTTCGCCACTAGCCGGGAAATCTCTCTGAACGTCTCCATCAGTGCGCACGCAACATATCTGCAACACACGCCGTCTAAGTATTTGATTTAGCAAGGCTGAAAACGGTTTCCTAAACCGTAGGTCGCATGTTCGAGTCATGCCGGGATCGCCAGCCACCAGGCCCACAAAGCCTTATTTTTCGGTACTTTTTGTGTGGCACCCGCCGGAAAGTGCCAGACGGCGTTAAGCCCAGGCAATGTTGAAAGTTTCGCAAAGGCTTGAGAACTCTCGCTAGTTCCCGATCCAAACCGTCATGCCCGGCTCAAGGCCTGCCGGCTCTCCTTCCGGGTCGAGGCGCAAGCGAAGCGTGTTGCGGTCATGATCTCCGATAACCCGCTCGGCCTGCCAGGTGGCGAACGTTCCAAGCGGCTGCAGTTCGGTGATGACGGCCTTGATCGCGTTATCGGCACCGTTCCGCATCACGCTCACGGCTTTTCCGACCGTAAGGCCGCCGAGAAGGTCTTCGCGTACATTGAACGAGAGCCATTGCTCTCCAGCCGCTTCGACCATCAGAATCGGTTGACCCGCGTGAACATTTTCACCGACCTGTGCGGCGATGACGCTGACCACGCCATCGGCCGGAGCACGCAAGGTCATCTTTTCAAGACGGCGCTCAAGCACGGCAACCGCGGCCGCCGCGGCCTGCACCTGCGCATCGGCGATCAGGCGCTCTTCCCGGGTCGGGCCCGCCACGGCCGCATCGTAATTCGCCTGGGCCTCCGCCACATCGGCGCGTGCGCTTGCCGCGTCGTTTTCGGCCTGGTCAAGTGCCTGCTGCGTCTCAAAACTCTGGCGTGCCAGCGTGCTGGTCCTTGTGAGCTGGAGCTGCACATATTCGAGGCGTGCGTTTGCCTTGGCGATTTCAGCTTTCAACGAAGCGACCTGTTCCTGACGGACGCCGACATAGACGTTGTTGCGGTTCGCGGTTGCCGATGCGAGCGCAGCACGGGCCTGGTCCGCCTGTGCCGTCAACTCCACCGCGGACAGCTTCGCCAGGACATCGCCCGCATGTACGCGGGCGCCTTTCTCGACCGCAATCGACACGAGTTGGCCGTCCACCTCCGGCTCTATCCTGACTTCGGTCGCCCGCACGACGCCAACGATTGCGGGCGCCGATCCGGAACGACGCACGGAGTAGATCAGCCCGCCCGCGACGAGCACGAGTGCGATCGCAGAGATCGCGATACGCTTAGGCCTGCGCATGTCGCTGTCCTCTCTTGACGGCAAACGCGGAGATCACGGCGAGCCCGAAATAGGCGAGCGTCAGACACCACAGTCCGAGCCAGTCATGCGCGACCTCCCAGATGCTGGCACCCAGCTGATTGATGCGCACGAGGCCATCAATCGCGAAGTCGGCGGGGAAAATCCGGCCCAAAGCGATGGCCGCTTCGGGGATTGCTTCGCGCGGCCATGCAAAGCCGGCGGTGAAAAACTGAGGCAGGCTGGTTGCAAGGAGGAGGAGGGTCGCGTTTTCCGGCCGCGTGAACCAGGCCCCGACGGCCTGCCCCATGAAGCTGGTCGCAAGCAAAAAGACCGCAGCGAGCGCGAAGAGTTGTGGGAGATGTCCCAGCGTCGAAAAGCCGTAGATACGCGGCAGCACGATCAGATAAAGCGCGAGCGCTGGAAGGTAAATGGTCAGGTGGGCGATGCCGCGGCCGAACACGCCGGCGAATGCTCCGCCGTCTTTCGCCAGCGCAGTACCGGTCAGCATCGCCGCGCCGATCAAAAGGGTTTGCTGCATGATCAGCAAAAACGCCGCCGGGACGATGTAGCTCGCATAGCCGCCCACTGGATTGAATATCGGCTGCAGCAGAACGTCGGCCGGGCTCGAGCTCGCCAATTTCGCTTTGACGAGGCTCCCATCGGAGCGCGCGCCTCGCGAAACGAGTTCGGAGGTTAATGCTCCGATGGCCGTGGCGACTCCGCTTGCGGTCGATCTGAAAATGAAGAGGTAGGTGGCATCCGCGTAAATCGGGATGTGAGCGGTGATCCCCTTCAGTACGTCGCGCTCGGTCTGTGGCGGGATCTCGACGGCGACAAAGGCCTGCCCGCGATCGATTGCGGTGCGCGCCTCGGCAAGTGTTCGGGCGCGAAACACGACGCTCAATGCTCCGCTCGCGTCCAGTGTCTCCGCAATCCGGCGGCTGAGATCGCTCAGATCGTTATCGACGACCGCGATGGGAAGCTTGCGAAGGATCTGGTTCAAATAGGGTTGCGGGTAATAAATGCCGTAAACCAAGGGAGCCAGGAACAGCAGGCTGAAGGCGCTCCGCGTTCCGAGCACGCGCCGCCACTCCGCTGTAAAGGCGCCGCCGATGCCCCGCGGTGCGCTCCCTGTTTCGGGTTGCTCGGCAGGTCGCGCCGTCTCAAACCAGCCCTTGCGCTTGAGGCTCGCCATGCGCAGCAATGCGAGGCCGGCATAGAGCACCGTCAGGCCCGCGAGCGCCGCGAAGGGAACGGCGGAATCCGAGACCGGCAATCCCCGCGCCGCTTGTCCCAGCAAGACGGCCATGTACCAGCGCAGCGGCAGGATAGCGCTCCAGACTTGCGCAAACGCATTCATGCCGACCGTGGGGAACCCGACGCCGGCGTAGCCGAATGCAGGAGAGGCAATGAGGCCCGCAAGTCCGAGCCCCGTCGCCAAGTCGCCGGTCAGGAGCTGCAGCAAGGCTCCCAGGGACAGGTGAGCAACGATCAGGAGGGAGCCTGCGGCGACCAGCAACGGCACATCTCCCCTAAAGGGGATTTGCAGCACGCCCTCGAGGAAGAGCGCCTCAGCCAACATGATCAGGAAGAAGATGCCGAACAGCGGGGCGAGCTTGCCGGCAAGCGCGACGACCGGATCGCCTCCGGCGCTTTCGAGCCAGGCCCGCGCGTCGCGACGGCGGAATTCCGATCCGACTGAATAGCCTGCGGCCAAGGTGATCACCACATGGATGATCGTCGGCAGCAGCGCGCGTAACAAGAACTGCGCATAATTCTTTTGCGGATTGACGAGCGCGATGGTCTCCGCCGCGAACGTTCCCGTGGAAGCCGGTGCGGGGGCGGCGCGGTTGGCGGGGGCGGCCACGGCCGCCGCGGCGGAAAGTGCATCGCTCAGGCCGGAAGACGCAATGCCGGCCGCCGTCAGGAACTGCTGGTTATAGAACCCGACGACCTGCGGGCGACGTTCGGCCTTCAGGTCGCGCTCGAAATTTGGCGGGATATAGATTGCCGAGATCGCCTTGCCGGAGCGTATGTCCTGCACGGCCGTGGACAGCGTACCGGATCGATCGACGATATGCAGGCTCGGAGACGCTGCGACGTATTCCACCATGGCACGCGAGGCATCCGACCTGTCCAGGTCGACGATCGTCACCCCGAGCCCCCGTATCACCGGACGGCTGAAGACGGTTGTGAGAACCACGAACGCAAAGAGAGGCACGCCGAAGATCAAAAGCAGCGCCACCCGATCGTGAATCAGCCAACGGCACTCGCGCCGCGCGACCAGCAGAAATCCGGGTTTTGACGCCAGCCTCATTGCCGTGACCGCCAGTCGAGATAGGCGCTCATTCCCGGTCGCAGCTCGGGCACCGGCTGGACCGGGTAGGCGCGGATCGAGAACGTTCGCAAGTCGAAATCGCCCGAAGCACGTGTGGCCCGCCAGCTCGCATATTCGCCCTTGGTCGCAATAAGCTTGACCTCGACCGTGACACGGCGCTCATCGAGAGCCGGAATAAGGACATCAAATCGATCGCCGACCTTCAAGTTCTTGACGAGATCCTCGCGAAGGTCGAAGTGGATCCAGACGTCGGCCAAATCGATCAAGGTTATGAGCGGCACGCCCGGCGATACATATTCGCCCGGCTCCACATTGCGCTGATAGATCTGCGAGGCGAGGGGAGCATAGACCACCAGCTGATCGATGATTGACTGAACCCTCTGGATATCGGCATTGGCCTTCTCGACATTGGCCTTGGAAATCGCCCGTTCTTCCCTTGTGTAGCCATTGACAGCCTGATCATGGGCCGACTTGGCCTGATCGACGCCGCGTTCGGCTTCGTGCAGCGTATCGGTCATTTGGTCGAGGCGGGCTTGCGGCGCATTGCCCTGCTCGGTCAAGATGCGAGTTCGTTCAAAGTTCTTCTGCGCCAGCACCAGAGCCGCCTGCGCACGCTCCAGCTCCGCCTTCCGCGCGTCAATGGTTTCCACCCGTGTTCCGACGAGTACGTTGGCAAGCTGAGCCTCGGCAACAGCCATCGCCGCTTTCATCTGTTCGAGCTTGGCGACAGTCTCCGGATTATCGATCCTTACGAGCACAGCCCCCGCAGGAACGTTCTGGCCGCGTTCGACAGGTATTTCCTTGACCCGTCCGTCGACACGCGCGGCGATATCGAGCCGTGTCGCATCGGCCTCGCCCTGAACGAGCAGCGGCTCCGGTCGCAACAGATAAAAGACGGAAAGCCCAACAACGACCGCCGCGACAGCGCCGACGATGATGGAAGGAGCACGCGTCGCGGCGGGCGTGCCCTTCTTCTGTCCGTCACCTGGTGCGTCGGACGTACTTTGAACTTCCTCATCAGAGGTCGGTGTGTCCATGCCTGACTCCACTTAGTTCAAATGTCCTGGAACATCTGCCAAAGGGCCCGGACGAGCCGCGTCTTTTGTTCGGGTATGCGACCCGCGCGGATGATACCCAGAATCGAAGCAACGGGCGAGCGATTTGCCGCGACCTATGCGCGATCTCGCGGATAGGTCAGAAAAATCGAATGGACGGAGCTCGCCGGAACGCCGTCCTCTTGATTCATGTATCGACCACTCTTGCCCGGTTCGGTCGGTGAGAGGAGTCCCGGACATAAGGCGAACTTCGCGCGCATGGCATCGCCGGCAAATGAACACTGCGGAAGACGGTGCGGGAGCGAGTCGAGCGGGGCTCGCATAGTCCGCATCTCCGCGATCGTAAAAACCTCTGTGAACCGGCCATAGACCGGTGCCGAAATACCCGCCGCGTACGAAATGTGTAAGTGCGCGGCAGGGACAAGCCGCGCTGTCCGACAGCGATGAAGAAGCACAACCATTCCAGTGACGATCGTCTCATTCAATATCGTGGCAAGTATTCGCGGCACAGTCGCGGCCCATCGCTGACCAATATCGCGTCAGATCACCATACGGGTGCCACATGTCTGAAGCCGTCAAGAAGACCAATCGAAGCGCTGGCGCCAGCGCCGTCGCCCCTCGTCTCTTTGTTCTTGAGCTGAACGCAGGCCGCATTCACTCGATGAATACGGACGGTTCCGACCGCAAGACCATCGTGTCGGATTGTCATTTGCCCGACGGCATCGTCGTCGATGTCGAGGCTGGCCATATCTACTGGACCAACATGGGCATCCCAAACCTGAATGACGGGTCCATCGAGCGCGCCGACATCGACGGCAAGAACCGCAAGACAATCGTCGCACAGGGAGACACCCACACTCCGAAGCAGATCATCCTCGATAAGAAAGGCGGCAAGCTCTATTGGTGCGACCGCGAGGGTATGCGCGTCATGCGCTGCAATCTCGACGGGTCGCAGCTGGAGACGCTCATCGAGGCAGGGCGCGGCGACGCCGATCGCCAAGATCAGATGCGATGGCCCGTTGGGCTGACGATCGACCCGAAACTCCGACATATCTACTGGACGCAAAAAGGTCCAGACAATGCCGGGCTCGGTCGCCTCTTTCGTGCCAATGTCGAAATTCCTGCCGGCCAAACTGCAGCGACCAGGTCCGACATCGAGATCTTCTTCGACGGTCTGCCGGAGCCGATCGATGTCGAGCTCGACCACAAGAACCGTGTTCTCTACTGGACCGACCGCGGCGACCCTCCACGCGGCAACACTGTGAACCGGGCCTCGATCGACAACAAGCCTGCCAAGCCAGAGATCGTGGTGACCCATCTCATGGAGGGAATCGGTATCGCGCTCGACGTTCCAAACGACCGCATGTTCGTGACCGATTTCGCCGGCTCGGTTTACTCCGCACGGCTTGATGGATCCGGTGAACGAAATTTCCTCTACGCCCAGGGCAACCTCACCGGCATCGCCTACGCCGAAGTCTGACAAACGCATCGGAGAAATGACATGACCGAGACCAAGCCCATTCGCCGCATCGCCATCATCGGCACCGGCGTGATCGGCGCAAGCTGGACCGCGCTATATCTCGCCAAGGGACTGCAGGTCGTCGCGACGGATATCGCGCCGAACGCCGAAGCCGCGCTGAAGAATTTCGTGGAGACCGCCTGGCCGGCGCTCAAGCGATTGGGCCTGTCGTCCGGAGCGTCGCAGTCGAACGTGAAGTTCACCACTGACATCGCGCAGGCGCTCGCCGGCGCCGACCTCGTTCAGGAGAACGGGCCCGAGCGGATCGATTTCAAGCAGAAGCTCTATGGCCAGCTAGACGGCCTGCTGGCACCCGACGTGATCATCGCATCGAGCTCGTCGGGCCTCACCATGAGCGAAATCCAGAAGGGTGCCGCGACCCATCCGGAACGCTGTGTCATCGCCCATCCGTTCAATCCGCCGCATCTGATCCCGCTGGTGGAGATCGTCGGTGGTGCAAAGACCTCGGAAGCGACAATCCGGCGCGCAGCGGAATTTTATACCTCGATCGGGCAGCGGACGGTGCGCGTCAACAAGGAGATGCCCGGCCACGTCGCTAACCGCTTGCAGGCCGCATTGGCGCGCGAGGTTTACTACCTTGTCGCCGAGGGTGTGGTGAGCGCCGCCGACGTCGACACCGCGCTGTGCTGGGGCCCGGGCCTGCGCTGGGGCGTTATGGGCAACCTGATGCTCAACCATCTCGGCGGCGGTCCGGGCGGCATCGAGCACTTCTTCCAGCAGTTCACCGGCCCGATGACGGCCTGGTGGAAGACTCTCGGCTCGCCGGTGCTGACTCCCGAAGTGCAAAAGAAGCTCATCAACAGCGTCCATGCCGAGGTCGGATCGCGCACCATCGAGGAACTGGAGGCGGAGCGCGACGAAGTCCTGCTCGGCCTGATTGAGCTACGCAACAAGGTTGCCAAGTCGGGCCAAACGAAATCGACGGCGCCGGTCGCCTGAGACCAGGCGCCATCGGCGAGATCGATCATACGTCCTTCAACTTTTCCCGCTTTCTAGCCGCAGCATTAGGAGTCCCAAATGCCTACAACCACCGCAAGCAAGGCCACCGCCCCAAAGCGGCTACCGGAGCCAAATAGCGACTTCTACGAGGTCTACGAGACCTTAAGCGCTGACGAACTCGCGACAGTGAAACGGGTGCGCGCGTTCATGGAGACCAAGGTCGCGCCTGTCATCACAGATTATTGGGTGAAGGATGCTTTTCCCTTCGAATTGCTGCCGGAGATCAAGAAGTTGGACATCGGTGGGCTTGCAATGAACGGCTACGGCTGCGCAGGTGGAAGCTTGGCGCTGTTAGGCTTCGTTCAGATGGAGATCGCACGCGTCGACCCGTCGGTCGCGACCTTCATGGGCGTCCATGGCGGCTTGGCGATGGGTTCCATCTACATCGACGGATCGGAAGAGCAGAAGCAGAAATGGCTGCCGCAGATGGCGCGCTTCGAGAAGATCGGCTGTTTCGGTCTGACCGAGCCGCTGGTGGGCTCAGGTGCCAGCGGCGGTCTGCTGACCACGGCGAAGCGCGAGGGCGACACCTGGATCCTCAATGGCGAGAAGCGTTGGATCGGCAATGCTCCATGGTGCGATGTTTCAATCATCTGGGCGCGCGATCTCGCCGACAACCAGGTGAAGGGCTTCATCGTCGAGAACAAGACCACGCCCGGCTTCAGCGTCGAGAAGATAGAGAACAAGATTGCGCTTAAGGTGGTCCAGAACGGCCACATCACGCTGAAGGATGTTCGAGTGCCGGAGACGAACCGCCTCCAGGGCGGCAATTCATTCCGCGACACCGCGAAGGTGCTGAAGATGACGCGCTACGCCGTGGCGTGGATGGCGACTGGATGCGCGATGGGCGCCTACGAGGCTGCACTGAAGTATAGCCAGGAGCGCTTGCAGTTTGGCAAGCCGATCGCGTCGTTCCAGCTAGTCCAAGACCTTCTCGCCAAAATGATCGCCAATATCACGGCGTCGCAGTGCCTGATCGTGCGCCAGGCGCAGCTGCATGTCGAAGGTAAGCTGACGGACGCCCATGCCGCGCTTGCCAAGGCATTCGCTACGGCCAAATGCCGCGAGACGGTTGCCTGGGCCCGCGAGTTGATCGGCGGCAACGGAATCGTTGCCGACTACAAGGCGGCACGCTTCTTCGCGGATTGTGAAGCGCTCTACTCCTACGAAGGCACGTATCAGATGCAGAATCTGATCGTCGGCAAAGCTGTCAGCGGCCTCGGCGCCTTCGTGTGATTTCTTGATGCGCCGGCGCTCCGACGCCGGCTGATCCCCCAATCCAGGAGATAAGACCATGGCTTCCGGATCCGCACCATCCACGCCTTCGCCGGCAACATTGTCCGATTCGTTGCCCAGAGCGGCGTTGGCGCTTGCGAACGTCCAGTACGAAAAGAAGGGTTCGATCGCCTACGTGACAGTCAATCGGCCCAAGGTGCTCAACGCGCTCAACACGCCGACGTGGACCGATTTGCAGGCCGCATTCGAGGATGCAAAGGCCGACGCGTCGGTGCACGGCGTGATCCTCACCGGTGCGGGCGACAAGGCTTTTATCGCCGGCGCAGATATCAGTGAACTCGCGCATGTCGACGCCTACGGTGCGGAGGAGTCCAGCCGGTTCGGGCAGGGCGTGCTGGACCTCGTCGAAAATCTCGGCAAGCCGGTGATCGCGGCGATCAATGGTTTTGCGCTTGGCGGAGGCTGCGAGACGGCAATGGCTTGCACGATGAGGATCGCGGCGGAGCACGCCAGATTTGGGCAGCCCGAAGTCAAGCTGGGCCTGCTGCCGGGCGGCGGCGGAACGCAGCGTTTGCCGCGCCTGGTGGGAAAGGGTCGTGCGTTACAGCTGATCCTCACGGGTGAGACGATTTCCGCGCAGGAGGCCTATCGCATTGGCCTCGTCAACGAAGTCGTTCCTGCAGCGAGCCTGATTGATCGTGCCGAGACGATTCTGAAGAAGATCATGGCCAATGCGCCGATCGCCGTGAAGTTCTCCCTGGAGGCGGCGAACAAGGGCCTGGAGACCAGCCAGAGCGAAGGCCTTGCATTGGAAGCTTCCTACTTCGGCATTTGCGCCGCCACCGAAGACAAGAAGGAAGGCACCTCCGCCTTCCTCGAGAAACGTGCGCCGAAGTTTCGCGGTCGGTGAAGCTGCCCGCCCCACACAGCTATTCAGAAAGGACAGCCATGGCAAGCAACAACATTTTCTCCGGACTGAAGGTGGTAGATCTGGCGAGCTTCATCGCAGGCCCCAGCGCCGCGGTGATCCTGTCGGACTTCGGCGCTGACGTCATCAAAGTGGAGCCACCGAACGGCGAACTCTGGCGGCATGCAAACAAGCTCCCGCCGCAGCCGGTCGCGGAGGATCCTTACCCCTGGCACCTTGCCAATCGCAACAAACGCGGAATGGCACTTAATCTGAAGTCGCCGAACGCCCAGCAAGTCCTCGAAAAGCTCGTCAAATGGGCTGACGTTCTCATCGTCAACACGCCACATCCGGCCCGCGCGCGACTGAAGCTCGAATATGAAGACGTGGTGCGGTGGAATCCACGCCTGATCTATGCGGACATCACGGGTTTCGGCGACAAGGGACCCGACGCGGATCTTCCCGGCTTTGACATCACGTCGTACTGGGCACGCAGCGGATTGCTGTCAATGACACGCGATGCCGGCGCGCCGCCGACCTGGCCAGTGGCTGGCAGCGGTGACAATGCCACCGCCGTCGGGCTCTATTCGGCGATCGTCACCGCCTTATATCGTCGCGAGCGCACGGGGGAGGGGGCGCATGTTACGACCTCGCTTCTCGCCGAAGGCATATGGTCCGCCAGCGTCTCGATCCAGGCCGCGCTGTGCGAGGCGAAATTCTTCGGGCTGCACGATCGCAAGAATCCTGCGAATGCGGCAATGAATGTCTATCACGCCAAGGATGACACCTGGTTCGTTCTCATCGTCACGCCCGACAAGCTGGCAGCCGTCGCCAACGCCATCGGCCGCCCTGACCTCCTGACCGATCCGCGTTTCTCCGATCCGGCGAAGCTGACGGCGAATATGCCGCAGCTCACGGCGATCCTAGACGAGGTCTTCTGTGCCGAGCCGATGGCCCATTGGTACAAGGTGTTCAATGGCGTTCACGTGACGTTCGGAGCGGTGCGTGGGCCGCAAGAGGTGGTCAACGATCCTCAGCTCCGGGCGAATGACATCGTCGTTCCGCTCGACGGTGCCGGCGGCAAGCTGACGTCCACAATCAGCAGCCCGCTTCAGGTGCATGGCGTCGCCAAGGTGTCCGCGAAGCGCGCCCCGAAGATTGGAGAACACAACGACGAGGTTCTCCGGCAGCTGGGATTTAGCGCGGTCGAGATCGATGGTCTGCGTGCGAGCGGTGCCATTCCGAAAGCAACGGAACATGCGGCTTAGCGTGACGACTGTTGGGGCGGCGGGAACCGCCCCGAACGTCGGCTTGCAGTGAAATTCACCAAAGCGACCAGGGACTTTGACAATGGAAGAGATTGTTACCGAACGTTCAGGAAGCATCTTGCGTGTCCAATTGAACCGCCCGACAAAGCGGAACGCGATGACGTCAGCCATGTACCTGTCTCTCGCAGGCATCTTCAACGAGGCGGCGACTGACGAGAACACGCGTGTCGTGCTCTGGCATGGCGCGGGAGATTCGTTCTGCGCAGGTAACGATATCGATGATTTTCTGAAGAATCCTCCGGGGCCGGGAGAATGTCCGCAGGCCCGACTGATGGAGGCGCTGGTCAATATCGACAAGCCGCTCGTCGCCGCGGTCCACGGCGCCGCGATCGGCGGCGGCACCACCATGCTGACGCACTGCGACTTCATCTACGCGGGCGAGAGCACGAAATTCCAGATGCCCTTCATCAATCTTGCTGTCGTGCCGGAATTCGGCTCGAGCTGCTCCGTGCCGGCTCGGATCGGTCACCTCCGTGCGGCGGAACTGATTTTGTTGGGAGCTCCCTTCGATGCCGGGCGCGCGGCGGAGTTGGGGCTGGTTACCCAAGTCATATCCGACAAGGACGTCCTTACGAGAGCAACCGAAACGGCTGCGAAGTTGGCAGCCAAGCCGGCGAGAGCCTTACAAGCCTGCAAGAGGCTCATGAAGCAGCCATTTCGCGAGCAGATCAAGGCCGCGATGAAGGCTGAGAACGAAGAGTTCAGTGTGCAAGTCCGCTCCGACGACGCAAAAGAGGCGTTCACGGCTTTCTTGGAAAAGCGGAAGCCCGACTTCACGAGGAGCGTCAAATCCTCGGCGACCGCATAGGGACGATTCCGCCGACACGTGATCACTGCGATTGAAGAGTCCCCCAAGCCCGCAGTGTCTCTGGCAGAGCTTCGCGCTCCGCATCATCACCGGAGCACGGAGTGGCCTGACCGCAGCCGCGTGAGCCCCGCGGCAGTGCTCACCATGTTCTGGAGCCACGCCAGCCGTCTCTACGTCTCGGCATTGCTCGGTCAGCTGCTTGAGGTGATCGTGATCGCCGCCTGGAAGCTTACGAATGAAGCGAACCGGGTTCGCTTCGAGCTGAAATGTCATAATGGAGAATGACCATGGATAAGCCGATGAATGTGTGCGTGTTGGTTGGAAGCCTGCGGAAGGCGTCGTTCAACGGGATGCTGGCGAATGCGCTGATCTCGCTGGCGCCGTCCTCGATGAAGCCCGACATCGTCGTGCCTTTTTACAATCAGGATCTTGAGACCGACCCTCCGCCCGCGCCATGGGCCGCGTTCCGTCAGCGCGTCAAAGCCGCTGATGCAGTTCTGTTCGTCACGCCGGAATATAACCGGTCGGTGCCGGCCGTCCTCAAGAATGCACTGGATGTCGGCTCCAGGCCGTATGGAAGCAGCATCTGGGACCGCAAGCCTGGTGCGATCGTCAGCGGCTCGCCGGGCGCGATCGGGGCCTTCGGCGCCAATCATCATCTCAGGCAGTCGCTCGTGTTTCTGAACGTGCCGACCATGCAGCAGCCCGAAGCCTATATCAGCCATGCCGACGATGAGCAGGGCAAGCTCGTCAGCGACGGCACCCGCAAATTCCTGCAGGATTTCATGCAGGCGTTCGCGAATTGGGTCGAGACGATCCGATCTCAGGCCAGTGCATCTGACGGCTCGCGGCAAGCGCGCGCGGCATCCGGGTAAAAGGCGATTCGGATTGCCGACGCATAAGAGACGGCGCGGGCGAAGCTTAGAATTGCCTGTGCTGCATTTCCTCGAATTCGTCGTGACATGCGTCGCTGAAGCCTTGCAACAGATCGATCGTGCCGTCGATGGCCATTTTACGCAGTTCAACGAAGCTCCTGTCCGGCTCCAAATAGGTGTCCAGGATTTTTCGGGCGACGTCTTCGGCACAATGGATCACCCGCTTTGAAGACAGGACCCGCATTCTGCTTATCTTGGCGTAAAGACCGACCAGACCCGGAATGTCGGCTTCACCGTGCTGGAGCGCATCTATGTGGCACTTGGAGGCTTCCTCAATGAAATCCCTGTAGAGGATCTGCCGGCGGTTCTTCTCGTGAAGCAGCCACTGGGCGCGGAGCTGACTTCGTTGGTTCAGCCAGTTCGTTATTCCGCTCGTCAGGCCACCGACAGCTGCTCCTGTCAGGGCGGCGAGCGCGGAGATGATGGAGGCGTCCACAGGTGCGGTCCCCAACCAACTTCAGAATCCGGCAGTGACGACTACCCGGGCCAGACTACGACTAAGACGCGGGCGGTCGCGGTGCTTCGGAAATCAGCCGTGAGCTGCGCTGCCCTGTCAGATACGACCAGAACCATTGCGTCTGAACGCGGAACCGGTTCTGAAGTTGTGGCAGCGTGAGCACATGTAGCACGGCCCACACCAGCCAGGTCATGAAGCCGCTGCTGCGCAAATGACCGGCCTCAAGGATGGCGAAGTTCTTGCCAACCACCGCCATATTGCCTTTGTCGCGGTACCGAAACGGTTGACCATCCTTGCGTCCCCTGACTCGGTTGGCGATGACATGTCCGACAAATCGTCCCTGTTGAATGGCTGCCTGCGCCACTCCGGGGACGGGGTGACCATCCTGGCTCATCGTGGCTGCATCTCCCACTACAAAGACATTGGGCGCCTCGGGGATGTCCACGAAAGCGCCGATAAATGCACGCCCGGCGCGGTCTGTCTTCGTCCCCAGCATTTTCACAACCGGCGAGGCGCTAACGCCTGCTGTCCAAAGCACGGTAGCGCTGGGAATCCGGACGCCAGCCGCGATCACGCCCTGGTCGTCAATCTTCTCGACCTTTACACCGGTCGAAACTTCAACGCCGAGCTCTGTTAGTCGCTTGGCCGCCTTTCGCGACAGCGATTCCGCAAATGTTGGAAGAATACGAGCGCCGCCGTCCAGTAACACAATTCGGCTCTTGGCAGGGTCGATTTTCCGGAAATTTTTGCGCAGAGTCACCGCAGCCATGTGAGCTATCGAAGCGGCAAGCTCGACGCCGGTCGGGCCAGCGCCCACCAAAACGAAGGTCATTTGGCGGGCGCGTTCTTTCTCGTCATCGGTCGATTCAGCCAATTCAAATGCACTCAGGATCTTGGTTCGGATCGTCTCAGCGTCGTTGAGGCTCTTGAGGCCTGGCGCAAAGCGCGCGAACTCGTCATGACCGAAATAGCTTGGACGCATTCCGGTGGCGATCACCAGGAAGTCGTACTCGAGTTTTCGACTGCCAATCCCCGGGCAAATGGCCTCGACGGTGCGCGCCCCCAGGTCGATGCCCTTAATCTCGGCCAGCAATACGCTGAGGTTCTTCTGTTTCGCCTCAAGCTGGCGGATCGGCGCCGCTATCTCGGATGGCGCCAAAACAGCGGTGGCGACCTGGTATAGGAGCGGCTGAAAAATATGGTGGTTACGCCGGTCGATTAGCGTTATTTCGACATCGGTTCGCTTGAGCGCCTGTGCTGCCGCGATGCCGGCGAAACCGCCGCCGACGATCAAGACGCGTTTTTTGCCGCGAACCGCATTCGCGACGATGGGCTTTTCCTGCGGAAAGCTTTTTGTGAGGACTGTGCTCATCTATTTACCCGACCTGTTCTCCGCCACCCCCCGCAGTACTGGATACAGCTGCGCGCCGAGCTATTCTTGAACGGTGATGCGGTGCGTAGAACGTCTGTGCGGGTTCATGCGGGCGTGGGGACGAAGCGCTCGAACAGAGGCCCGCGTTCACGTGGCTGGCGCCCGACCTTGATCGTGGATCTCAACTGTGGCGGTCATGCCGGCCGAAAGGACGACATTGGGAGGCACCTCATCGATATGGATGCGAACCGGGATGCGTTGGGCCAGGCGTACCCAGGTGAAGATGGGATTGACGGTAGCAACCCCTTGACTGTTGGGCTGCGCGTTCGCAACGTTGATTGCGCGGGCGATGCTGTCGACGTGACCGCGCACGATCTGATCGCGGCCCATCAGCCTGATTTGAGCCGGATCTCCCACGCGGATAGGAGCTAGGTTCGTCTCCTCGAAATATCCGTCGACCCAGAATGAATGGGCGTCGACAAGAGAAATGGTGTTTACGCCGACATTGACGTAGTCGCCAAGCTGCGCCAACAAGTTCGTCACATAACCGTCGACCGGAGCGAGAATGCGCGTGCGTTCGAGGTTCACCTGCGCCTGGTTTAGCTGGGCTTTGGCTTGCGCGAGACCCGCCTCGGCACTCAGGCGCTGCGCTTTCAGCGACTCGACTTGCCGCAGCGCCTGATTGAGGTTTTCTTGCGCCGACTGCACCGCCGCTTGCTGTTGATGCAGCTGGGACGTAAATTGCTGGGCATTTTGAACGGTGCCCCAGCCGTCCTTCGCCAGGGTTTGGTAACGGTCGGCCTGCTGCTGCGCAAATACGAGCGCGGCGTGCCCCTCCTGTAGCTGTGCCTGGCTGGCATTGATCTGCGCCTGCTGGACAGTCATTTGCGCTTCGACGTTCTGCACGTTCGCCTGCGCCTGCTGCACCGCCGCCTCGGACTGGCTGACCGCGATCCTGAAGTTCGTCGGATCGATCACCAGCAGTAGATCACCTTTGTGCACATATTTGTTGTCGACCACATGTAGCTCGACGATGCGCCCTGCGACCTCCGGCGCCATCGTGACAACATAGGCGCGCACGGTGGCGTTGCGCGTCCACGGTGCCTCCATATAGTCGCCCCACATCGTCCAACCCAGCAGCCCGGCAAGTGCTATCGCTGCCAGCGTGATCAAAACTGGACGTATCTCCATACTGCGCCTTGTAGCGGTGCGGAATTCCGGCGGGCGTAAGGGGGCGTTTCTGTCGAGATAGTCCGCCGCCTTGTCGCGCTTCGATGTAACTTCAGTAATAGTCATGACGAGCTCACTAGGTAATGGTCAGGACGAAGGACGAAAGAACGATGATGTACACTGCAAACACGAACAAAGCGGGATGCCAGACGTACCGCAGCAAGCCCCAGCGGCCAGCGACCCGGCGCAGTACGATGGTAACGAGCCACGCTTCGATCATCATGATTGAGATCGGCGCAACGTAGACACCGAACAGGTTGATATCGGTAAACCTCACGCGGGCGCTCCTGTGTCGAAGTAATGGCCATGCTCGGCAATCGCTTCGGAGATGATCAGGACGCGGCCGCGCCCTCGAAGGGCCCTGGTTGCCTCAGTACCGGTTTCACGCGTAGAGGCGAGTTGGTCGTCGAATTGGCGCAGCTTCGCGATCGCTTTGGTGCTGTGTCCGAGCGCGATGTCATTGAGTGCGGCGTCGAGCTCCGCGGTCGTCCCAAGGTGCGTAGCCATTTGGCGAAGGCCGATGATCTCGGTACCGACGGAAAGCGCTGCCAGCAGCTGTGCGCGCTGCAACGGCGTTGCCTGATCTGGCAACGCCGTGAGCCGGCTGTAAATGCGGCTCTCCCAATAGTCCGGTGTCGGAAGCTCGGGAGCGATCGCGAGGCGACGCAGGTCACGGGAGCTCAAGGCGAGAAGGCGACGCACTCGAAGGGCCGGCGACAACGGAGGCAGCAGCCAAAATGCCAGCGGTGCCACGCCGCAGCCTACGACGATTGCAAGCGCGGAATTGTAATATTGCATAGTGTCGTAGCTCATCTCGTTGGTGGGCGCGAGGAGAGGGATGAAGTTGAACGCCATAGCGGTTAGGACGGCGGTCACTATGGGTTGCCGGCTCACGGCCACTGCAAAGCCGGCCGGCAAGAAGAAGAGACCCAAGGCGGCGCAAAAGGCCGGGAACGTTTGCAGCGCTGGCAACATCGCGAATTTGACGGCTGCCGCACAGACCACGGCACCAGTGGTGCCGAGCGCGAATGCGAGAGATCCGCCGTGGGCAAAATCGCCTTTCGGCGAAAGCAACAGAGCCACGACCGCTACGAACACGATCGCCGAGGCGCCGTTTGGCCAGGCGGTCGCGACCCAGAAAAGCTCGTCAGCACTGATAGCGAGAAACGCGCGTGCCGCATTGATGAGAGCAGGCAGCCAATCGGGTTCGCTTAGCCGGAAGCTGCGCGCGCCAAGCGAAGGATGATCAGGAGCATCGACAAGAAGTGCCAACCCGTCGAGCACAAGCAAGATGCCGGCCAGCACCTTGGCCGTTTCGTCAGCGAGCAACCGCAACGATGGCGTGTCGGCGGGCAGGACGATCAATGTCCGCACCGCCTCCTCGCAAGCGCGGTATAGGGCCAAAGGATCAGCGATCCAGAGCACCGGCGAGCCCGCTTCCGGTACCGATCGAAGCTCGGACGGGAGGCTTCGCAGGATGATGTGGGCCCCTTGCCGCCTTGCGGCCTCGGGCAAACGACTGAGATGCGTCGCAACTCCGCGCCAGCCGTCCAGCGCCCCGAACAAACCATACATGGCTGTTTGCAGCTTCGGCGAGTTGTAGCGCAGGTGGCTAGATTCCCCGAGCGCCTGATCAATGACGGGGTCGAGTGCGATGACGCGCCGGACGAACTCGCGACGCTCGGCCTGCGTGTCCGGCAGTTGCGCCTCTGCAAGGGCGAGCATGCGGCCAAATCGGCCCATGATCTCGGCCGCAAGATTTGCAAGTGATTCCGCGAGCCGGAGCTGGGCGCCGCCGAGATCAGTACCAGCGAGGACGATGCCGGCGCACGCGATCCCGATGCAGATCTCACTCGCGCGCGTGACCGCCAGCAGGAAGACATCCGAACTCGCGCCTCCGGTAGCGCCGAGATTGTCGGCGGCAATGATCGCGGCGGTATAGCCGGCGAGCGCGGCCGAGTAGGATGCGAAGTTGCGGAACACCGTAGCGGCGAATGCACAGATGCCGCACCAGAGGGCAAGAAGCACCAGAAAGGCAATGCGATTCTGCGGAAAGCACGCGGTCAGCACCACGATCATTGTGGCGCCGACCGCGGTGCCGATCATCCGGAACCAGCCCTTGCGGAGCGAAGCTCCGAGCTGAGGCTGGCACACAATCGCCGCGGAGGTACCGGCCCAAAATGGATTGTCGAGCTCGAGCCAGAATGCAACGAAGAGGGCGAGGCATACCGCCGTCCATAGTCGAAGTCCGAACAGCAGCGACGGAGTAGCCTTCGCGAAGGCCGAGGTCCATCGGCCAACAGCGCTTGCCTCAGCGATTGGTCCGGTCGGGTCGAATGTATCTGCCATTACCAGGTCTCGTCCGTTTGCGGCGGTTTACGGACGAGTTAACTCGCTCGTGCCCGCCGCCTATCTGCGCGATATCGTTCAGCGGCGGTAATCGTTCGTTCCGCGGTTCGCCCGTGAGCAAGCAGGAGCGTCGCCGGCAGGGCGATCGTGACTCATGCAATCCCAGCGAAGATGCCAGCCCGGAGCCGATCGTTGCCGCTCCCGAGCAGCGCGGGATGAAGGCGATCGCCCGGATGCTCGTCTTTCCCATCGATGGATGCTAATTGCGTTGCGCGGTCCAATAGCCAGAGCATCGCGCACTTCCCGCGCGGCCGCTCCATTTTCCGCGACCGGACGTCCCGAAAAGCCTGCCCGTGCCGGACGCAAATTTGTCCTGAACCGTCACCGACGCACGAACCGCACCAGATCTCGCGACGTATCCCCTGAATCTTACCAGGTTGGGATGGGTCACAATGCCGTCGGTAATATTGACGGTGAAGTTGTAACTGGGATCGCATGGGCCCCTTTGCGTCACGAAGACAAGATCCCAGGAACCGTCATAGGCGGATCGCGCGTGTGCGACAGTTGCCAGGGCCACAAAACTGACGGCTGCAGTCATCCAGAGCAAAGGCGTCTTCATCGCTACTTCTCCGTTAGGTTAGGCGGTCGCTCCCGAGCGAACGCAACAGATCTCGTCGATATTCGAATCAGGCAGCGGTTCGTTTCGTATATCGGAGCGATGATCTGTTTTAGGAAGAGCCGGCATAAGCGCGCTTGTTAAAATGTGCTCGGATTATCCCGGATCGTGCGATGGCGACGCAGCGCGTCTTTAGATCCGAACTCATCAGCCTACGGTTTGGAGCATGATTGGCCCCCAATCGAGCAGCCGCGTTCAATCGCGGCCGAGGGTGGGGATGCATATTGAATGTACACACTGCCGTTGTTCGAACTGAACAAGACATCTCTCATTTGAAAGAACTCGGAGCAGCGAGATACGGGGCGGAGCATCGGGCAGATAAGCGAGGTTGCTCGGTTCGGTCGGTTTCGCATCAACGTCGGGTGCGCACAAACCAGCAAGTCGTCACATGTTTGTCCAAGCGCTGGGAACAGCACCAACGCTAACATTTGATGCTGAAATAATGCGCGGCTGATACGCCACTGGTGGTGGGGACGAGAAATGCTGAAAGGATTCACTGCGCCCCGGTCCCTTCTGGGCGCTGCTGCATTGGTCCCGTCGCCCCCCTGGCATTTCGCAGGTGACGTCCTGGCGGTGGAATTCTGGAATGATCCCGATGTATCAGTCCATACCCTCCCGACGGGCGTCGAGCTTGATAGGAAATGTCCAGGCCACTCTGTTGCACTCTTCACGGACTATCAGTTCACCGCGCAGAACAACGAGCATCTCGATCCCGCCAGATATCAGTGCCGCGGGTTCAGCGTCCTCCTTGACGCGATGTGGAAGGGGTCACGAATAGCATGGTGTCCATATTGCTACACTGATAACGACGCTGCCTTGATGAGAGGCTGGATCCAGGGCTATCCGAGAAAATTCGGTGCTGTGCACCAGACCCGCACCTTTGCCACCGCGAGCGCGGCTTCGGCGCCGCTCGCGCACGATAGCCGGTTCTCTGCCTGCATGTCCGCTCATGGTCGGCTGCTGGTGCAAGCCCGTGTCACCTTGCGCGAAAAAGCGGAGTGTCTTGTCGGCCTGCTCGATCGCGGTATTGTGGGACGGAGATATTTTCCGCGGCTCTCCGCGGGCTTGCACGACAAGCCAGCCGTGGATGAACTCGTTCGATGCGTCTCGGACCGCCTCCTGGTCACAAACATCTGGACCGGCGACGGGGAACTCGATTTTCCGGAGGCCTTTGGCGAAGAGTTGGAAGTGCTGGGACCGGTGAAGGTGGGGCGAGGATATCGATTCTCGTTTTCCTATTCCGTCACCGATATCGAGATCCTGGCAGACCTGACCGCCTAGCAATCGCGGCTGATGCTAACAAGCGCGTTGTGGATCGCGGCAGAAATAAACAAGTCGACGCACTTCAATCAAATCAATTGTGGCTGGTTTCGATAACCTCGGTTCCGAAGGTGATAGACGCATCGGGGTACGGAAATGCTAAAGGGCTTTACAGTTCCGAAATCGCCATTCGGTCAGGCCGCACTAACTCCGCCACCACCCTGGCACTATGCCGGCGACGTTGTTGGAGTTGAATTTTGGACGGACCCCGATGCGACGGCGGCGACATTGCCGAATGGTCTTTCCCCAGATCCGAACTCAAACGGTCGCGCCCTCATGATGTTTCTGGATTGGCAATTCACCGCCCAGGACGACGAATACCTTGAGCCGGCTCGTTATCAATATCGCGAGGCGTTTGTTTTGGTCGACGCAATGTATCGCGACGTGCCGGTCATGTGGTGTCCATACATTTATGTCGACAATGATGCTGCGCTGGCGCGCGGTTGGACGCAGGGGTTCCCAAAGAAAATGGGTAGCATTTTTCAGACGCGCTCCTTTGCGGCCTCAGGCCCCGCCGCGGTGCCGGTCGCGTCCGGCAGCCGGTTTGGAGCCAGCCTCTCGGCGCATGGCCAGCGTCTTGCGGAAGCCTGCATCACCTTGCACAAGCCGGTCGAAAACGGAATGTCTCTCCTCAGCCGACCCACGGTCTTGTTGCGATACTTCCCGAGATTGGCGGCCGGCTACCAGGACAAGCCCGCGGTCAACGAGCTGGCGATGTCGATCACTGACAAACTCACTGTTGTCGGCGCATGGATCGGGAAGGGCGAGCTTAATTTTCCGGAAGCGAACGGCGAAGAACTCGAAGCGCTCGCGCCGAACAGGATCGAGTTGGGGTTTCGTTACTCACTTTCTTACTCAGTTAGCGATCTGAAGATCCTCGAAGACCATGGCTCGTGAGTAGTGCGATACTGTTTCTCGCCTTGGTGATCCTGATCGCCGTTCGATTTGTTGTCGGTCGCGGATTGAGATCGATGTTCGCGAATCCTCCGCTGGCGGAGGCGGCCCTGTACGTCTGAAGCCTCGTGTCTCTCATGGCATTTTGGGTCTGAGCGACCGCCGGGGGGTTCCGAATTGCTGCGAACCCAGGTTCGCTAAGATGCAACATATTGATCTTTAATATTAAATTCGTCCCGCGGGGCTGGGCAACATTAACTTTCCATAACGCTGATTAACGAGCCAAAAGGGACCGGTTGGTGCACTCTCTCGCCAATCCGAAGCCTCGGATAGTTCGTCGAGGGAGTGATCATGGAAGGACTTCAAACCACCGCACCGGAATCTTCCATTGCAGCCGATCAGCAGTTCCACCTGGTTGCGAACAGCGTGGCCAAGCTGCTTGAAACTGCCAAGCGAGAGTTGGAGCGTGATCAGGAGGCGGCCAAGGCGTCGTTGGTCACAGCATCTCACATCCTGCAAGCGGAGATCGAACGTTGTTCGGGCGCTAACGGCTCCACAAGGGGCGGTCTGGCGGCTTGGCAGATCCTTCGAGTGCGAGCTTACATTGACAACAACTTGCATCGCACCATTCACATCCGGGATCTCAGTGCTGTCGCCCGTCGAAGCAAGGCGCACTTCTCACGCAAGTTCAAACTGGCTGTTGGCGAGTCGCCACATGCCTACGTGGTGAGAAGGCGTCTGGAGAGAGCCTGCCACCTGATGATGACCAGTGCGGAACCGCTGAGCGAAATAGCCTTGAGCGTAGGCTTTTCGGATCAAGCACATCTATGCAGGCTCTTCAGACAGGCCTTTGGTCAAAGTCCGGCCAACTGGCGACGCGAGCGCGGAAACCCTGGCGAGGCCACCTCAAGAACTGGCATGGACGAGAATATGCCGCGAGCGATCAGCGCGGCAGAGTGCTGAGCTTCGGCCCCTTGGCGCGCCTGCGGGTTCACATGGGCTCATTTGGAAGGCGCTCGGAGAGCATCAATTTGGCAGCGGATATATCTCAAACATCGAGGGAGGGCTTACTCGTTCGTCGGTTCTGTCGTCTGTATCGAATAGTACCCAGGCTCAGCTTCATTGCGTAGTGACAAGGCCCAGGGTCTGCGCACGTGATACCGCCTGCGCGCGCCTCTCCACACCCAGCTTGGTGAAAGCGCTCTTGAGGTGCGACTTCACGGTCTCAGGACCGATATCAAGGCTCCGAGCGATTTCCTTATTGGACAATCCTTGCGCGATCAGCTTGAGGATTTCGGTCTCGCGTGTACTCAATGCGTGCAGAGCCTGGGCTCTGAAGGTCGGCACCAAGCGATCTTGCCGTGCCCTTTGGGAATCGGCCACGAGCCTGTCGACATAAGACATCAAATGCGCGCTAGTGCTGCCGCCCTGCTGGACCGTCTGGATGAGGTTGGAAATGATCGAACCCTCGTCCAAAATGGTCTGATAGAGACCCCCGGCTGCGCATGCGGCAAGAATACGGCGAAATCGATTCGTTGCGTCCGCGGCTTTGCCGACGCTTAGCTGAAGGGCTGAGATTCGAATCCCAACTCGGATCAAGAAGTAGCGATGCTGTGCTGCTTCGGTTTCGCGCTGCAGCTCCCGCAGGATTGACATCGCCTCCTCAGGGCGCTTCCGTTTTCCTAACAAATAAGCGCGGGCTAGTTTGTGGTCCCATTGAATTTCCGACCAGGCGCAAAGCCTGGGCGCAGGGTACTTTCGCGCAAGTCGCTCCAGGCGATCGACGCATGCGGCGCCTTCATCCGCGCGCCCTTCGTTGAGGTAAAGCCGCGCTTGTTCTGCTGTCGCAGCTGCCGTCAGCCTTCCCCAATCCCGTGAGATGCCATGGTTTTCAGCCCGCTCCAGGAGCGTGTGAGCCCGCTCGAGGTTCATCCGAGCAGCCGCGACTCTAACCAACACGAAATAGGCGCTCCGAACGCAGTCCAGCATCGTTCCAGAGATGATCAGCGGTGCGCGATCGATCACCAAAGCTTCCGCCTCGTCCAATTGGCCTTGCTCGTACAAAATCCGTGCAAGAAGACTGGCAGGCAAAGCCGCTGCTACCGAGCTCGGGCCAACATGCTGCTCCGCAATGCGCAACCCCTCACGGTAATGCCCCTCCGCCGCGACGAGACGTATCTGCCGGAGCTCTGCGATACCTTGAAGGCAACGCCGATATACCGACGCGAATACGTTTCTCCGGTCGTCCTCCAGCGAATAGGGTATCCAGGGCGTCGCGTAGAATTGCTTGAGGTCACCGGCTTGCATGTGGCCGAAGCGAACAACATTGGAGGCTACATTTGCGGTCCACGGATCTCGAGATCGGTTGACACAATCCTCCGCCAGAGGCAGCGCTCTTTCGCTATCATCCTTCAGCGCTATAGCAACGGAGCGGATCGCCTGGCACTCGCACTGCAAATCGCTCTGCGGCAGATGATTAGCAGCGATATCGTTCTCTATTTCTGTTGCGAGCCGCAAGGCCTCATCAAAACGTAGCGCGAGTGCCAATCCCCAGGCGATCGCCAACCTGACCTCGGGCTGACCTCGCATGAGCTCATCGGGAAACTGGCGCTGCCATTCGAGCAGGGTGAAGAGATCCCCTCTCTTAATCAAGGCCATTGCGCAATTCTTGATCCAGCTGATCGCACGATCAGAGTCTCCAGCTGCAATCGCGTGCTCGACCGCTTCGGTCCACAATTCCTGGGAGGCATACCAAAGTGCCGCACGCCGGTGCAGCTCGGGAATTTCAATGCCCCGGTCCGCCTCCAGCCTTTGCCTTAGATATTCGGCGAGAAGCGCATGATAGCGATACCAAACGCCTTCATTGTCGAGCGGCATGAGAAGAAGTTGCCGCTGCGCGAGCGTTGCCAAGATTGTTCGGCCCGAGTTCGCACCGGTGACGGCTTCGCATAATGGACCGGAGAGCCGATCGAGAATGGCTGTCCGGAGCATGAACTCGACCAACTCGGTCGAAAGCCCATCCAGCAGCTCCGCAAAATAGGTAGAGATTGGGCGCTGCGAACCGGATAGGTTGTGCACATACTCCCTTAGGTCGGGCCTGGACTGGAAGGCATCGAGGCGATGATTCGCAGGGCCGCCGGCCAACCCTCGGTCTTGCGTTGCAGTAGCTGGACGTCGGGGAGTTCCAGAACGCCAGGCTTGGTGCTGTCCAGAAAGGCTTTTGTCTCCTGCATGTCGAATCGCAAGGCTACAGCATCAATCTCGATCAGCTGATTCTGGGCTCGCAAGGTCGCAAGCGGCAGGGGAGGTTCGGCGCGCGTCGTAAGCACCACATGACAGTGCGACGGTGCGTGCTTCAGAAAATAGGCAACCGCTTGATGGATGCGAAAAGCGCGGACCCAGTGATAGTCTTCGAGAAACAAGTATACATCATCTTCTATCTCAGCCAGGTCATTGATCAAGCTGGACAGGATTGCTGTCGGGTCGATCAGGTTGTTCTCGAGGATCAGCCCAATTGCTCCGGCGCCAACGTCCGGACAGGCATGGTGCAGGGCCTGGGATACGTAAAATAGAAACCGTGTGGCCTCGTCGTCGTCTGAATCGATGGTCAGCCACCCGACGCAATTGCCGCTTTGCTCGAGTTTCTCGGCCCAAGCGGCCGCCAGTGAACTCTTGCCGAAACCCGCGGGCGCCTTAATGACACCAAGTCGCCTAGTCGGGAGTTCGGACAAGATGGCGAGGAGCCGAGGACGTGCGACCAACCCCAGGAATCGTGCCGGCACGATCTTGGTCGCCAGAAATGGCAGCTGTCCTCCGCCGGGCAAGGTGCCCGTTCCATGTGCAGGATGGCTCGAACGCGGCTGGATCAAGGGCTCCCCCTATCCACGTCGGTCCTCCCCCCCATTCGGGGGATACAAGCAACGGCGAAGTGTACGACCTCTGCCAGCGAGAGGGAAGCGCCGGGCATCATTGGCTGCAAGCGTCCCGCCGCCGGTCGCCGCGTGCTGATCCTTTTGGGCAAAGCTCCCCGCAGAGAGCCGAAGCAGGCTCATGTTGATCAGGAACGCACGCTTGGGTTTCTCACGGATGGTTGGACATCCCGGACAGGCAGACTCCAGGCCAAGAGCCGTGGCTGTCGACGATGTTCAAAGGAATCTGCAGTTTGGCCCCTTCGAGCTTTCGAGCAGGCAGAGGGTGCTTCGGCGCGACCGTGTGGTACTGCCCCTTGGCAGCAGGGCGCTCGACATCCTGATCTACCTTGCCGAGCGTCCGGGTGAGGTGATCGCAAAGCAGGAACTCATGGATCACGTCTGGTCGGACGTAACCGTCGAGGAGGGGAGCCTCCGGGTCCACGTCGCCGCGATCCGCAAGGCTCTTGGTGACGGCCAATTTGGCAACCGGTACATCGCAAACATCAAGGGACGGGGCTACTCGTTCGTCGGCACCGTTGTCCCCTTCGGTGACGGCATGGAGAGCAGGAACGCTGAGTTCCGCCAGCAAGGCAGGCTCCCCGTGCGACGGCGCAGGATGATTGGGCGCGAAACGGTCGTCAGCGAGGTTAGCGACAAGCTTCGAAATGAGCGGTTCGTAACTCTGCTCGGCCCCGGCGGCATTGGCAAGACGACGATTGCCTTGGCTGTTGGCCGCGCCGTTGCCGAGGAGTTTGGCGGGAAAGTCCATTTTGTTGACTTGGAAAGCCTTACCGATCCGCGGCATGTTGCGGCGGCTGTCGCGACATCCTTGGGACTTGCACTCAAATCGAAAGATTCCGGCTTGGAACTGGTCGACTTCGTGCGTTCGCGAAAGCTTCTTATCATTCTCGATAGCTGTGAGCATGTGATCGAGGCGGTCGCTCTGGTTGCCGAGCAACTCTACCAGGAAACGGAGCAGGTCTATCTTCTGACCACGAGCCGCGAATTGCTGAAAGTAGAGGGCGAGCATTGTTGCCAGGTTCTTCCCCTTGATTTTCCGCCGGACGGGTCCGAGCAAACGGCAGATGCCGTGCTTCGGTATCCCGCAGTGCAGTTGTTTGTACGGCGCGTGGCGGCGAGGGCGGGAAGCGTCGTTCTCGCCGACGAGGAGGCGCCGTTTGTCGCGGAAATGTGCCGAAAGCTGGATGGCATACCGTTGGCAATCGAGTTGGCGGCGGGTCAGGTCGCGGCACTCGGCCTCAAGAACACGGTTGCCCGGCTGGTGTCTCGGCTGGAATTGCTGAGACTGAGCCATCGGACGGCCGTTCCCAGACACCGGACCCTTAAGGCGACATTGGATTGGAGCTACAATCTGCTGTCTGACCGCGAGAGGATTGTTCTTCGACGCATCGCTCCTTTCGTCGGCCATTTCACCCTTGAGGGCGCTCGGTATGTCGCAGGCGAACTCGGCGTAGGCACCGGAGAAATTTTTGATGCGATCGCCGGCCTGGTTGAGAAGTCACTGATAGCAACTCGGATCGACGAAACGCAGGCCCAGTATCGGTTGCTGGACACGACGCGGGCGTACGCACTCGAAAAACTGGAGGAGCATGCCGAAGTCGACGTGGTCTTCCGCCGGCATGCAGAATACGTCACCGGATACCTCGAATTGCAAAGAGCGGCGCTGTTGGCTCTGCTAAAGGCTGATAGCGGCGCTGCCTATCCCAGTCCATCGGGAAACATTCACCCAGCGCCAAAGTGGAGCTTTGGGCCGCGCGGCAACAACCAGATCGCGACCGGACTCGCGATCGCTTCGACGCATTCCAGCCAATTAGGTAACATCCGCGCGGCACTGGAATGGAGCTTTGGGCCGCATGGTGACGACGAGATCGCGACGAGGCTCGCGGCCGCTTCAACGCAGCTGTTTCTCGAACTGTCCCTGTTGATCGAATGCCGCATCTGGGCAGAGCGAGCGATTGTCCGCCTCGGGGATCAGCACAAGAACTCTCGCCGGGAGATGGAGATCTACGCGTCGTTGTCCTTGGCGCTGATGCACACCGAAGGGAGCAGCCAGCGTGTTGGCGAGGCTTTTTCTCGGGCGCTGGACGTTGCGGTCATACAACGAGACTTTGCGTACGAGCTGCGGCTCCTGAGCGGCCTCTTCATGTATTACCGTTGGAACATTGACGTCTATAGTGCGCTTGATATCGCCTCTCGAAGCAAGGAGGTCGCCCTAAAAACCCTGGATCCCGACGATATGGCGCTCGCTGAAACGATGTTGGGCTCCGCCAATCATTTGGCCGGAAATCACCTCGCCGCACTAACGCATTTCGAATCCGGCCTGAGCCACTCGGCGTCCAGTTCGCGTTTCCGCGCGGGGCACTACTTGTTTCATCACAGCAACCTTTTGCTGGTGGGGATGGCACATTGTCTGCTGTTCAGAGGCTTGCTCGACCAGTCACTTGACTACGCTAGACTCGCCATTGAGGAGGGCGAAAAATCCGATCATCCAGCCACGCTCTGCCGATCCCTGAGCCTGGTTCTTCCAATCTATTTGACGCTGGCGGACTCTCGCCGGTCGGAACAATACATCGCGCAGCTGACCGAGCTCTCTGCAGCCTATTCCTTGAAACCCTACCGTGCTGTGGCGACTGGCCTGCGAGGCCGGTGGCTGCTCCTTCAAAATGATCTCCGCGCGGGGATTCCGCTGCTGAAGAGAGCTTTGGATGAGCTTCACGCGCAAAGTCACGAAATGCTCAACATGGACTTTGTCTGCGACCTGGGTGCGGGTCTCATTGCCATGGGAGAGCACCAGGAAGCGCTGACGATGACCAAGAGAGCAATTGAAGCGCAGCATCGCGGCGGAAAATTTCTGTACATGCCCGCCTTGTTCAGGATGAAAGGGCTCATCCTGGCGTCTCGATCGGCCGAGGATTGTTTCGAAGCGGAAGGAAGCCTGCTGTCGGCGATCGACTGGGCGAAACGCCAGTCCGCCGGCCTGTTTGAATTGAAGGCTGCGACGGACCTTGCCGAGCTGTTACTGAAACAGGATCGCGTGGCAGAAGCCTACAAATCTCTCAGCGCGGCTCTTGATCGAACACCAGCCGGAATTGTATCCCCCACTCACAAGCGCGCCCTGCAAATCCTCAACCAACTCCAATCCGACACCGAGGCCGTCGGCTAGATCTGGAGCCTTCGAGTACTGTGCTCTGTCCGCGCAGTCGGGTTCAAGTCCTCGCATTCCGATGCAAGCCCAAGCCTGCAGTTGGGATGCATGTTGTGGCAGGAATGGTCACAGCAGGGTCTGAATGCGATGGGCAAGCTGGTCGCGGATATCATTGTTGAAACCTCGCAGAATGCAGGCGTCAAGCATTGCTACGGCGTCGTGGGCGACACGTTCAACCTGATCGCCCGCTCACGCGACAAAAGCGAAATCGAGTGGGTGTCGGTGAGACACGAAGAAGCAGGAGCTTTCGCCGCGCAAGCGGAAGCGCGGGTCGCCTGCACCGTCGAGCTAATAAGTCTCGTATCGAGAAGTGGTCGGCTTTCGAGCGCCATAAACCTTCGTATCGTTTCCGTGACCACTTTGGATGCCCGACGATTACCCACGTTCAATTGAGCCGGTGATCGCGATCGTCTTAGGCTGGATGAGTTGGAAAAGCGCACAGGCTCATGAAGTGCGGCTGTGAAAGAAGGATGATCGACGAACAACGACTATAATACCAAGAGGAGACTGCAATGCTGAACTGCTCCGAAAGTCTTAGATGTGGCAGAGCCGCGCGATGTGCGGCTTGTGATGGCAAGTTTGGTCTCGTCCGGTACTACTCGTGGCGAACCCCCCTTTGTTCCAGGAAGTGCGTCGATCGCTTCAGAGCCCGCCGGGCAAGCGACCTGAATTGGCTACCCTGGCTCCAAACCGCCTTGGACCAAGCGGCAGAGAACCGCGCGAGGGCTCTATGACGTTTCAGCGGCTTTCACAACGAGGCAAGGAATACTTAAAAACAGCAGAGACTTTGCTTCGCGCTGCCCAAACCATGACTGACCGAGCGATTGCGGGTCAGCTTAAGGCCCTTGCCGACGACTACCAGCGGCGAGCTGAGAAAGCCTCGCATGTCGATGCGGCCAAAGCATTCGCTCGATCGGCTGCCAACGCTGAAGACGAGTGGCGCACGTGACTTGATGGGCAGCATCACAGCCCAACCTGCGGAAGAAATGTGTGGCGGACGGATGCCGGCGCGCGGCCCAGTCACGAGATTTTTATTCCTTCGTTACCGCCTGCAGAGCTTCAAAGTTGGGGCCGATATCCTAAATCGTTGTTAGATGATTGTCGTCATCTTATGCCGCGCTTGTTCTCTAACCGCGGATTCGTTCTCTAACCAATGTTTGGAGCGAATATGGGCGAAATTATTCGATTTGTCCCAAAGTCTGAGCGCGAGCGAGCCCGCTTAATTCGAGCGGCCCGCGCGAAATACGACAGCATCTTCCCACCGGCTGATCCAGTCAGCGAGAAGCAGAACAAGGCACCAGCAAGTCATACGGTTAGCGGCGCCAATGCCCATCGTCGCGACGGGACTCTCCTGTCGTGATCAAGATCATCGCTGTACTGCAGTCTCTCCTCTCCGGCAAATTGCCACGAGCAGACCGTCACTACCTCGGACTTCGCTGAGGTCTCAATGCAATCCTGTCTGATGGGCGCGCCGCAGTTGGCGGAGTGGATGAAGCAGCATCCCGCCGAGCGCCTGGCGGCATGGCGCTGCGTGATCGGCAAACGGGATGGCAGGGGAGTTTAGAGTGGAAAGCAGCTTTCCTCGAGAGTTCGCCGCCGATCCGATCGGCGCCGAGTTGTCAATGCCAAGTTATTCTGAGTCTGGCCTGCCCGAGGGCTGAAGAGCGGACGCCCAGTCTGGCGCACTGTCAGCGGATGGCTGCATAACCAGCGGCGCAGGGATGCGAAATTCACCATGGCGCGAAGCCTTGGCCGACTGTATGAATCGGTAGCTTCTTCTATGATTTGAAGAGGCTGACATGAACGACTTGCACGCGTGGCTTTTGCAGCAGCATCACGGCTTGCGGACTTTCCACACCTTCCAGCAAAAACTCGCAACCTTGAGCAGGGACGAGCCCGGGCAACGGGCCTTGTGCCGGTTGCTGGGCTCTTTAGTCGGCGGCTATATAGAAGCTTTTGACGAGGAACCTTTGCCTGTCGCGGTCGCCGATCGCGCCTATCAACGGCTGCTCGACCTGGTCGCGAGCCTCGATTTTCGAGCCAGCGCGGACCACCGCCTCGCCGACCTCAATCGTGTTGCAGCGTGCGACCTCTGGCATTGATCGTGTGAACCCTAACGGGCGAGACGCCGAGGGCAACCTTCTGGTGCAGTGCCACGCTCGACAAAGGCGCATCATGCCACCATCGTTGGGGTTTGCCCGGCGACAATGTCGAAGGAGAACGCGGAGCCTGCGCCAGGGTCGCCACAGGTTACGGACTTATTTCTCCTACCAGCGCGCGCAACGGCACAGCCGGCCGTTCGGGCCTGGACTTAACGCGCGTACGTGCACTATGGATGCCAAGCCATCACGTCAGGACGCGTTTTAATGCCGAGATTGCCTGCCGACGCGCGAGCGCTTATTCCTGCTACCGTCGTCTTGCAGCGGCTGCATGATGAGGTACCGGCGGATCAATTCACCCTGGCCTGGCTGACGAATAACCTGCACAAGCGCTCCTTCGGAATCATCATGCTCCTAATCGCTCTGGTCGCGATCGCACCAGGGCTCTCGATCATAGCTGGCCTGCTGCTTATGATTCCCGCTGTCCAGATGATCGCGGGTAAGGCCGCCCCGGTCTTCCCACGCCGCATCGCCGCTCGCTCTTTGCCGACGAGACACCTGGCCGCTGCGGTGCAACGATCCATACCGGTGCTCAGGTATCTTGAAAAGGTGATACATCCGCGCTGGCATACGCCGCTCGAACCGACCAAGCGCTTGGTTGGCGCCGTCGTCCTGATCCTAAGCACCACCTTGGTGTTAGTTCCGATACCGCTAAGCAACGTTGTCCCCGCCTCGGTGATTGCCTTGATATCGCTTGCCTACCTCGAAGAGGATGGCGTCCTGCTCTCGATCGCCTTGCTGGCCGCTATGATCGTGATGGCGGTCGCAACGATGGGAGTTTGGGAGATGGTCGTCAGCGCACAATGGATCGCCGATCTCTGATAATTCATGACCGGGGCAGTCGGGCATTCTCGCGAACGTTCGAGTTTGGCGCAAAGCGGAAATTTGGCGATTGGCGAGGTCGCGTAATAGCCAATGCTGACGACCTGAGCGGACCAATCGACATTCACGGCTATTCTTCTCGCGCCAATTCCGGAAGCACGCGGTAGCGGGCGATCTCATGTGGGAAATTGCCGCGGTTAGCGAGCAGGACGATGCCGGTTTTGTGTGCCGGCACGAGGCCGACATAGGCTGATGCGTTATTAAGTCCGCCTGGCTTGTCAACAACGTCCACGTCGTTCAAATGAACGTTTTCCCAGGCCATCGCCTGTCCGAACTGCTCGGTCACATGAAAGGTCTCACGCTGCGTCATCTGTAATGCTTGCCGCAATTGCGGATCGACCACATCGCCATCGATACAGGCAGCAAGAAAGGTGGCAAGATCGCGAGCCGAGGAGAACATCTGACCAGTCCCAGGGAAATCGTAATAACTCTGCTGGTTTCCAGGCGGACCAATCGCTATGCCCGCATCAGAGTAGCCCTGCACGACACGTTTCAACAGCTCCGGAACCATTATAGCGCGATTGTCCGGCCCGCGCTCGGGAAGGAACGTGTGGTTCATGCCGAGGGGTTTCAGGATACGCTCTTCGATAAGCTCACCGATCGGTCGACCGTAGCGACGCTCGAGCGCGAGCTGCAGAAGCACATACCCCGCATGTGTATAGATGCGCTGCTTCCCCGGCTGCTCGCCTGATTGCGGCGTCCATGGGTTGAGCATATTGAAGAATTGCTGCAGCGTGAACGAATCGTTCGGCCATGGCGGGTGATCGGTCGGCAGCAAGAGTCCGGACGTATGCGTTGCCAGTTCACCGATCGTCACGCTTTTGATGTAGTCGCCGCGCAACTCGGGGACATACCTGCTCACTGGGTCATCCAGACTCAGTTCGCCACGAAGCGTACCCAGCGCGACCAGGATGGCCTCAAACGGTTTGCGTACTGACGCTACGTTAAACAGCGTGTCTGAAGTGATTGGCCGCTTTGTCAATTCGTCGGCGAAGCCGTAGTTGAAAAACTGCGTGTAGCCCGCAGCGTAGACGGCCACAGCGAGACCGCCCGCTTTCCCCACGGCCTCCGGAGCCAGATAGGTCGTTACGATGTGCTGAACCTTGGCATCCATACCAATATCCGCAACCGACCCGCGCGCCAGCGCGAGTAGCAGAACGGGAAAAATCATCAGGCCTATCAATCGACGATGTCGCCACCAACGCGCAGAACTTGTCACCATCCAGAGCCATCGTCACATTGAAGCCGAGGGACGCTCTTACGAGCGCGATTCTGGCGCTTATCGGGAAACCCCCGTCAATTTGCCGTGAAGTTGTCAGCCGACTTGCGGGCGGACGTGATTTAGCTTTGGTCAGCAGGCCATTCGACAAGCCCGCCACGGCTTCAAACAAAGTCTCGTCTTCCTCTGCGAACCGGTTCATCCCGACCGTCCATTGGGCGGCGATGTAGTTCTCTGATGCATGCGCGTCGTTGACGATGATGACCCCCGGGGTCATCGAGAAAGGATTGGTGTTGGGCCGGAGAGTAGTTCTTCTTCTTTCCGATGAACGGTTCGACGGTGAGTTGGTACTTGCTGTTGCCTCCGCGGTCAACTGATGGGCCAGCTGCACGGCAGACGTATTTTTATCCTGCTTGGTAACGCGATATCGAATACAAACTTGGGAAACAGACTTGTAAGCTTTCCGCTGGAAGTTGGTGACTAACCATGTATGGCGTTTTCGAGGCGAACTTGCGCGAACTCGCGGTCCGGGGGCGGCTGCGCTCGCTTCGCGAGCGTTCCGGAATAGACTTTACGTCGAACGACTATCTCGGGCTGGCCGAGTCCTCGGAATTGCGGCACGCGGCTGCCGAGGCGGTGGCGCGGGGCGTGCCTGTGGGCGCCGGCGGGTCACGCCTGTTGCGAGGCAACCATCCCGAACACGAGGCGCTGGAAACCGAAGCGGCCGCCCATTTCGGTGCCGAAACCGCATTATATTTCGGCGGCGGCTACGTCGCCAATCTCGCCATCTTCTCGACGCTCCCGCAAACCGGAGATCTCATCGTCCACGATGAATTAATCCATGCCAGCGTCCACGAAGGACTCCGTCGGAGCCGTGCCGACTTCGCCGGGGTGCCGCACAACAATGTCGATGCGTTCGACGCCGCGATCGTTCGTTGGCGGAAGGCCGGGGGGAAGGGGCGGCCCTGGCTGTCGGTCGAAAGCCTGTACAGCATGGATGGCAACAGTCCGAACCTGGTTGAACTCTTCGCGGTTGCCGATCGCTACGAGGCGATGGTCGTCATCGACGAGGCGCATGCGACCGGCGTACTCGGTCCCCAGGGGCGGGGTCTCGCGGCGGCCTTCGAGGGCCGCGAGAACGTCATCACCTTGCACACCTGCGGCAAGGCGCTGGGCACGGCCGGAGGTTTCATCCTTGCGCCGAGAATAGTTCGTGATTTTCTGGTCAACCGCGCGCGCCCGTTTATTTTTGCGACCGCGCCTTCGCCGCTAACCGCCGCGATCACGCGCTCCGCCCTGGAACTGTCAAGATCGAACCCCGGGCGGAGGGAGCGGCTTGCGCGTCTCGTTCAATTCGCTGGGAATGAGCTTCGCCGCCGATGCAACATCGAACCGTCCGGCTCGCACATCATTCCGGTGATCGTCGGCCCGGATCAGGCGGCCGTAAACCTGGCCTCGGCGCTGCAGCGCAGGGGCTATGATATCCGCGCGATACGGCCGCCGACGGTCGCTGAGGGCACGGCACGTCTGCGCATCGCCCTGACGCTGAATGTCGATGAAGCGACCGTGGCAAAGTTCTTCGAGGCGCTCTCCGAAGATTTGCGGATAGCCGCATGAGCGTGCGCATCATCGTGACCGGAACCGACACCGGCATCGGCAAGACGGTTTTCGCCGCCGGTCTGGCGGGTGCGCTGGATGGGGTCTATTGGAAACCCATTCAGGCGGGTATCGAGGAGGAGACCGATCGCGAAACGGTTCTGCGCTTGTCCGGCCTTTCGCCGGAGCGGGTATTGGCGGAAGCCTACCGATTACGAACTCCGGCCTCGCCGCATCTCGCCGCCGAACGCGATGGAATTGTCATCGATCCCGATGCTCTCCTGCTGCCGGAAACGGACCGGCCGCTGGTGGTGGAAGGCGCCGGCGGATTGCGGGTGCCCCTGACACGCGAGCTCACTTATATCGACGTCATGGCCCGGTGGAAGGCGCCGGTCGTGCTCTGCGCGCGCACGACGTTAGGGACCATCAATCACAGCCTTTTGTCGGTTGAAGCACTGCGAACTCGAAATGTTGCAATTGCCGGCATCGCATTCATCGGCGACGAAAACCAGGAGTCGGAACGGATCATTGCCGATCTGGGACAGGTGCGCCACCTTGGCCGTCTGCCGCATCTTGAGCCACTGACCGGTGCCTCGCTGCGGGCGGCTTTCGCCCGGCATTTCCGGATCGAAGACTTCCTGCGGGAGACTGCATGATGAAATCGAACTCCCCGATCTGGCATCCGTTCACGCAGCACGCGGTGCAGCCGGATGCCACCCTGATTGCGAGCGGCGAGGGCGCGTGGCTTACGACCGCCGATGGCCGGCGGATCTTCGATGCAATCTCGTCCTGGTGGGTCGTCACCCACGGCCATCGTCACCCCCATATCATGCAGGCGATCAAGGATCAGGCCGACCGTCTCGATCAGGTGATTTTCGCCGGCTTCACGCACGAGCCCGCGGAGAGACTTGCACGGCGTCTGGTGGCGGTGACGCCGCCGCAACTCGAATACGTGTTCTTTTCGGATAGCGGATCGACCGCGGTCGAAGTCGCCTTGAAAATGGCGCTCGGGTTCTGGCGTCATCGCGGCGAGAAGCGCACCGGCATTCTGGCCCTTGAGGGCGCTTATCATGGCGACACCATCGGCGGAATGTCGGTCGGCGAACGCGGCGTCTTCAACGCGCCCTATGATCCCCTGCTGTTCGATGTCGAGCGGCTGCCGTTTCCGTCCGCCGGCCGCGAGGAAGCGACGCTGCAGGCGCTGGGTGCCGCATGCAAGCGGGGCGGCGTGGCCGCGCTGATCGTCGAGCCGCTCATCCTCGGCGCCGGCGGCATGCTGATCTATGCGCCGGAAGTCCTGTCGGAGATGAAGCGCGTCTGCGAAACCCACGGCGTCCTGTTCATTGCCGACGAAGTCATGACGGGATGGGGCCGGACCGGTACGCTATTCGCATGCGAGCAGGCCAGAGTAACACCCGATATCGCGTGCTACTCCAAGGGACTCACCGGCGGTTCGCTTCCGCTCGCGGTCACGCTCTGCCGGGCCGACATTTTCGACGCGCACTATTCGACCGACCGCTGCCGGACGTTCTTTCATTCCAGCTCCTATACGGCAAATCCGATCGCTTGCGCGGCGGCGCTTGCAAACCTGGAGATCTGGGACAAGGAACCGGTTCTGGAGCGGATCGCGGCCATCTCCGGCCTGCATTCGAAAGGACTCGACCGCTTCCGCGAGGATCGGCGGTTCACCAATGTCCGCCAGATCGGCTCGATAGCCGCATTGGATCTCGCATCGGGGGAGACCGGCTATTTGGCTGGCGTCGGCCCTCGTCTCTATCAGGGCTTCCTGTCGCGCAATTTGCTTGTCCGGCCGCTCGGCAACACGATCTACATCATGCCGCCTTATTGCAGCGAGGCAAACGAACTTGGCATGGTTTATCAAGCGATAGCCGACGTCATAGGCGAGATGCCGTGAAAGACGGCTATGGCTGCAATCCCATTGACGTTGGATTGCAATTGCTGCGAGGCCACGCGTCGCGGACGAACGCGTGGCCCCCGCGCGAGTGTTACTTCAGCGTGACTTCTTTCAAAATCTTTACCTTCTTGTCGGCGATGCCTTCGATCAGCACGACCTTGCCGCCCTGGTTGTGATCGTCGAAGGTCACCTTTGCGCCCATCACATTGGTGAATTCGATCTTCTTCAGCGCATCGCGGATTGCGGTCGGGTCGGTGGATCCGGCCTCCTTGATCGCCTTTAGCAGAAGACGCATCACGTCATAGCCCGCCCAGGTCTGCAGCACCGGCGTCGTCTTATGCTGCTTTTCAACTTCCGCGGCGAAGGCCTTGTTCGCCGGGGTATCGACCAGATAGCTGTAGGTCCATGCGGTGATCGAGCCATCCATCCCGCCGGCCTGGATGATCTGCAGGTTGTTGCCGCCGGGGTCGAAGCGGCCGATGTAGGGGATCTTGATGCCGAGTTGCATGGCATTGCGCAGGAAATTGATCTGGTCGCCGGCGAGCTGGAAGATCGCGATGGCGTCAGGCTTGCTCTGCTGGATGCGGGTTAGCAGCGAGGTGAAATCGGGATAGTTCTGTGGATGGAAGTCCGTGGAGATCACTTCCAGGCCATTCTTCTTGGCCACAGCCGCGAAAGCCGCGGCACCGCCGCGACCGAAATCGGTGTCTTCACCGAGAATGGCAACGCGTTTGAACTTTGAATCCTGGCCGAGATAAAGACCAAGCGCGTTCATCATGTCGTCGTCGGAGGGATTGATCCTGAAGGTCCACTGATTGCCACCGACGCCGGACAGCTCGGTGATCTTCGGACTGGAGGCGATGCCATCGATCAATGGAATTTTCGCAGCGGCGATCAACGGCATCGTCGCCAGCGTCGCCGAGCTGCAATGCGCGCCGACAATGGCGACGACCTTGGCTTCGATCAGCTTGTTGGCGACGTTGACGGCTTCCGACGGATTGCAATGATTGTCGTAGGCGAGAAGCTCGATCTTCTTGCCAAGCACGCCACCAGCGGCGTTGGCCTCGTCGAGTGCCAACTGGTAACCCCAGCGCTGCCACATCGCGGGTGCGGCAGCCGGGCCGGTATCGGGCACGCTCGCGCCGATGACGATGTTCTGCGCATTCGCGCTCATCGGCAATGCGAGCGAAAGCCCGATCACCGCAGCCAGTGTTCTCATCAACATAGTCAAGCCTTTCCGAAATGATTGATGTTCATCAACGCACGATACCCGCTGCCACATGCGTCGCATGATCCCGAGACACGGCCTCGCGAACCAAGCCGACAAAGGGCCGGAGGCGAAGCCAGCGGGCTGGCGCCAACGGCATTGTCGCTAGCAAAATCCATCATCGTCTCTTCCACAAGACAGAACGTGCATGACGTTCCTATTATCGGAACGTCGTTCCCCGATCGATTAGAGAAAAATCAGGCCGACCTGTCAAGCAAGGGACTGCCTACAATTGGGGCCCGCTGCACAAATGCCGGGTCGCGCCTCAGATCGCCACTTCGCTCGGAAGCGCTCATTATTGACTCTTCCGGCGCGGGTCGCATAGCTGTGACGAACGATGTTCGTTTTGTCGGAATGTATAACATGGGTGCGGAAAGCCAGTCGGTCGCGCGCGCGGTCGATATCCTCGAATTACTGGCCGAAAACGGCTCCCTGGGTGTCCGCGATATCGCCCGTCGCATGACGCTGTCGCCGACGATCGTGCACCGGCTGCTCAGCACGCTGGCCTCCACCGGCTTCGCCGAACAGGCGCCGGACACGCAAAAATACCGCATCGGCTACCGCGCATTCCGGATCGGCTGCTCGTTCCTGTCGCAAAACGATCTCGATCGTGCCAGCACGCCCGAACTGGTGGCGCTGGCGGAGCAGCACCAGGTCAACAGTTTTCTCGGCGTATTGCGCGACCATGCGGTGGTCTATCTCAAGGTTGTCAAGAGCAACGGTCCGATTGCCATCAACAATGCACCGGGTTCCCTGGCGCTGCCGCACTCGACGGCGTTCGGCAAGGTGCTGCTCGCGGCACTCTCCGACAAGCAGGTGGCCGAGGTGATGGGCCGGGAGCCCTACAAAAAGCTGACCAGGAAGACAAAGGTCTCGCTGCGGGCGCTGCTGAGCGAGTTGCGCGAAATCCGGGTGACCGGAATTGCGATCTCGGATGAGGAAAATCTGCCGAATGTCTATTCGGTCGGCGCCGCGGTGCGCGATGCTTCGGGGGCGGTGGTAGCCTCGCTGAGCGGCGCCGTTCCGCGTCAGGGATTGCACAAGCGCGATATCGACAATCTTTGCGTGCTGGTAAAGAACGCAGCCGACAGCGTATCGCGCAAGATGGGCGCGCCGCCGGCCTCGCTCGCGACGCGCGGGCGCTAGCCCAACTTGCGCAGAATCGTACCCTGAGTATAAGCAAATCAATGCCTTAGCCAAAAAATTGGCACTACATTTTGGTGCAGGTCGGATCAGGCGCTGTGTTTGAGAGCTGGCAAGTCGTGCTCGGCGAGACGCATGCGTTTCGGCAGGACGATGCCGAGACGATTGAGGAGAGCGGCCTGGGCCGCGTCTGGTTGGGTCACACAGCGCAAACGAATCTGGCCGCGCGTTGCGGTCGGCAAGACGACGTCCTGGGACTGGATGCGCTTGAGTTCTTCCATAATGGTGCGCGGGGAATTGCCGAGACCTGCGCGGCTCTGCCACATCTCCAGGCTCTTCCACAGCACGAAGGCAAGAAAGCAGACGAGGATATGAGCCTGTACGCGATCCTCGCGCTGGTGCCAGATCGGACGGACGTTGAGTTGATCCTTCTGAATCCGGAAAGCGGCTTCGGCCTGCGTGAGCTGGATATAGGCCTTCCAGAGCTGTTGATCGCTCCAATCGGTGATGTTCGAGCGCAGCAGATAGGCGCCCTCGGAGAGAGCGGCCCAGTCGTCGAACGATGCGTTGTAAACCACGCCGAGGCGGAAACCAGCGGGGCAGCCATCCGGCTCCAGCGCGATTGCGAAGCGGGCGGCTGCTCGCTGATTTTGCTGCAGGATGCGGCCGATTTGCCGGTTCACGGTCGACGGATCGACACGCTTCTTTGAGCGAGCCAGGCGCGCAGCCAGGCGCTCGAGTGCTTCTTCGATCCGCCGGCTGAACTTGTCGTGCATGGCGCGTTCTTTGCTGCGCCGATCGGCGGAACGGCACAAGATCACTGTCTCGCCGGTCTCGGGGTGGCGCGTGAGCTTGACCTCGACGCCCTCGTGGACCACGCGCCAGCCGTCCGCGGTGGCGAGCGCAGAGCTGAACTTCTTCAGCTCCGACTTCGGCGCGCCGATGATGTAGCGCCGGTCGGTCCGGCGCAGCCAGGCCAGATTGTCGGCGCTGGCCATGCCGCGGTCGGTGATCCAGACGCGCCCCAGCATGCCATGCCGGGCCTCCATGGTGGCCACGATCGTCTGCAAGGTTCGCGAGTCGTGGGTGTTGCCGGCGAATACTTCGTAGCCCAAAGGAAAGCCGTCGAAGGTCACGACGAGAGCGATGCACACCTGCTTGCAGTCGGGGCGATGATCGCGGGAATAGCCGCGCCGAGCCTGCGGATTTGCCTCGGCCTGGCCCTCAAAATACGTGCTCGTCACGTCGTAGAGCAGCACCTCGTTCTGGACCGCGAACAGCTCTCCGCAGCGCTGCGACAGATGCGCTTCGAGCTCGGTCTTGTGGGCGAGCAGATGATCGAGCCCGCGATAGAGCCGATCCTTGTTGACCTCCTCGTCACCGAACTGCAGCAGATCTGAAAGCGCCGTGCGTCGATACCAGTCTTCCGCAATGTGCAACTCGCTCGATGGCTCGCAAAGCCGCGCGGCTACCAGCACCGCCGCCATCTTCGACCACGCGATGCGCTCTTTGCCGATCGGAAGCAGTCGTTCGCACAAAGCCTCCAGCCCGGTTCCGCGCCACAGGGCGAGCGCCAAATACACATCGCCGAACTGACGCGGGCGCTCGATGCGGATGCCCTTCAACCGCACCGGAACCGTCAATTGCTCGCTGCTATCATCGAACAGTTGCGCGCGCTCGGGAGTGCCAATCAGCCGACGCGCCAGCGCCTGTGCCTGTGCCTGAACGCGACCCTGCTCATCGAGTTCGCCGAGCTGCGCCACCGTTTGCTGAATGACCCGACGACCAACGCGCACGCTGCGCACAACACGCCAATAGCGATGAACCTTCCCGTCCTTGCGTATCGTGGTGTGGCGCAGGTACATGCGCGCGAATCAATCCAACTCGTCGCCTCCAGAAAATACCCAAGGTTGGCACTACACGCCCAAATCCAATCTTCGCCACGTCTAACCGATTGATCCGATTCAGGTCACGCGACGCAAAATCCCGAAAAATAGCCAAATCCCGCCCCCAACTGCGCAAGTTGGGCTAGCCCTTCAGCGTTTCGAGCACCTTCTTCAGCTGCGCTGAGTTGCCGATGCCCGAGGCCACGATTTCATCGATGCCGACGGACTCGTAGGATGCAAAGGCGGCCCTGACCTGGCTCGGCGTGCCGCTGGCGCTGTGACGCGTCACGACGTCGTCGTTCACAAGCCTGTTCACCGTCTCCCAGTCCTCGCGGGCGTAAGCCGCCACAAGGGAGGCCTGATCGAGCGCCGTGCCCGCCATTTCAAGGTTGCGCGCGTGATGCTGACCGCGCAGGATGAAGCCCAGCAGACGCCGAAGGCGGTTACGCGCGACGATTTCGTCATCATCGGCCGACACATAGACCAAGGCGGCCTTGCGGATGCGGCGGCCGGATGTTTGCTCGCCCTTGCGCACAAGCTCGAGCGTCCAGCGGATGAACGCCGGGGAGGTTGCGGCGCTGATCAGCACGCCATCGGCGGCGGCGCCTGCCAGTTCCAGCATCTGCGGACCCGATGCGGCAAGAAAGATCGGAATCTCGCGGGCGCCATTGGCTAGACGCCTTCCGGAGACGCGAAAACGCTCACCCTTGAAGTCGATGGTTTCACCGCTCAGCAAAGCGCGGGCGACGCCGATGGCCTCGCGCATGGTGCCGAGCGGATGGTCTGCGACAAGACCCGCCGCTTCCAGATCGCGCGGCGCCCCTACGCCAAAGCAGAGCTTGACCCGGCCCGGAAAATATTCGTCCAGCGTCGCCGCCGCCATCGTGGCGTAGAGCGGGTGAACCGAGTAGGGGCTCATCGCCATCAGCGCAATGCTGATGTTTTTTGTATGAGCCAAAGTCAAGGCTGCGGTGGCGATCGGTTCGCGCTGGAACAGATGCGACGCCAGCCAGACGGTGGACGCGCCGCCTTCGTCGGCAGTCTTGGCCGCGGCGCGCAGTGTGTCCGGCGTTTCGCTGCCGTCGAAGGAGAGTCCAAACTCGCTGGGCATGACGCGCCTTGGGCCGAAAGGGAATCGAGTGGGGTAGTCTTATACTATCCGCGGCGTGATCTCTTCGGCAAAGAACTGCATCTGGTCGAGCAGCTCCTGGACATCGTTGGCCGCGAAATACAGGCCCAGCAGATGCGTGACGCCGGCATCCCTGAGCTTATGCGCCTTCTCGACGATGGAGTTGGGATTGCCGATCAGATTGATGTCTTCCATGGCCAGATTGGCCTGTCCCTTCAGAGTCGATTTTGACAGCGACAGGAGATGTTTGTGCATCTGGCTCTGTTTGTAGCGGGCCACGGCAGCCTCGTGGTTCTTGCCGGCATGGACGATGTATTGCGGCGCCACGGCGATTTTCGAAGGATCGCGCCCGGCGGCGACCGTCATTTCCTTCATTTGGGTCACCATCGTCTTCAGTCTGTCTACCGGCATGCCGGCGGGAATCCAGCCATCGGCGCACTCGGCGACGCGACGGATATGGTTCTCGTTGTTGCCGCCGAAATAAATCGGTAGTTTTTCCTGCTTCGGCTTGGGGAAGAACTCGACGTCCCTGTACTTGTAATACTTGCCGTCGAAGCTCGCGTTGCGCTCCTTGAACAGCAGTTGCAGCGCCCGCACGCCTTCCTCCACCATGTCACCCCGATGCACGCCGCCTTCGGGACGCAGCGCATCGAATTCCTCGCGATAGGCGCCGACGCCGACACCGATCTCAAGCCGGCCGCCGCTGAAATGATCGAGCGTCGCAATCTGCTTGGCGAGCACGACAATGTCGCGCCGCATCGGCAGCACCAGAATGCCGGTGCCGAAGCGCAAGGTCGTGGTATTGGCGGCAATGAAGGCGTAGGTCATCAGCGGCTCCCAGAACCGCGGTGGCACCGGAAATTCCTCGCGCACATAGTGCTGGGTGGTCATGTGGTCGTTGCCCCAGACCGAGTGGTAGCCCAGCTTCTCGGCATGCTGCGCGATCCTGATCAGGGTTTCCGGAGAGGAAAACGGAATAGGGTAGGTCAGGCCTTCCATTCCGGTCGGCAGGCCGGCGCTCACGATCAGACTCATGGTTTGCTCCTGTCAGGCACCTCGTGCCTCGTCCTGGGTGTTGTCAGCGAAAGTTCAGATGCGGCGGCGGGCCGCCGTCGTCGCGTCGCGGTCGACGGTGTCGTCGTGGTGCAGGATAACGCCGTAGTCGCGCGACGCAGCCGCACGCGAAACCATGCCGAGGTGAACATCCTCGGCGACGCGCTCGGGATCGCGGTCGAAAGGATCGCCGAGACCGCCGCCGCCGGGCATCTCGATGATGACGGATTCCCGTTTCGCGATGGTCTGCTGTCCCTTGCTTTTCAGCGCTGCGCCCGAGCCGAGCGAGAGCGCGCCCGCCATGCCGTTGCCGCCGCCGTTGCGGCCGCGTGCCGGATACAGCACCCGGTCGTAATTGGCGCTGATGGCGAAGTCGGCATCGTCGAGGGTGACGACTTCCATGACCTGGCCGAGGCCGCCGCGATACTTGCCGGCGCCGCCCAAGTCCGTGCGGTATTCCTTGCGGCGGACCAGCAGCGGCGACATCGCCTCCGTCACCTCGACCGGAACGTTGCGTACGCCGCTCGGAAACGCGGTGGCGGACAGGCCATCCTTGCCGGGCCGCGCGCCGGTGCCGCCGGAATGGAACGACATGACGTTGAAGACGCGGGCCTTCATCATTTCCGTGGAGTCGGCGTCGATCTGGCTGGAGCCGCCGAAGGCGAACAGATTCCAAAGGCACGACGTGCCTTCCGCGGGTACCTGATCGTCCAGCGCCTGGTCCAGGCAGCCAATCACCAGATCCGGCAGCATCTGGCCGACAACGTGGCGCGTCGCGACCGGGAGCGGATGCAGTGCGTTGAGGATGCAATTCTCCGGCGCGTGCATCCGCAGCAGCGCCAGGGATCCCTCATTGTTGGGAATTTTCGGCGCGATGATGCATTTCACGCCAAAGCTGGCATAGGCCTCGGTGTAGCAGAACGGCACGTTGATGCCGAATGAGGAAGGCGGCGACGTGCCGGTGAAATCGACATCGATGCCGTCATCGCCGATCGTCATTGTCGCCACGAGGTCGAGCGGCTTGTCATAGCCGTCGACGCGCATGCTGTTGCGGAATGTGCCCTTTGGAAGTTTGCGGATGGCCTCCAGCGTAGCGACGCGGGAGCGCTCAAGGATGTGTGCGCCGAGCAAATCCAGGGTCTCGATGCCGAACTCCTCCATCATGTTGAGCAGTTGCCGGCTGCCGACGTCGTTGCAGCCCGCCAGCGAATAGATATCGCCGACCACCTGGACCGGCTCGCGGACATTGGCCTTGACGATGTCGAGCAGCGTTTCGTTGGTTCCGGCCGCGCTGGCGAAGCGCATGATCGGAACGTAGATGCCTTCTTCGTAGACCTGGCGGGCATCGGGGCCCATGCCGCGACCGCCGATGTCGATGACATGGCAGGTACTGGCGAACAGCGCGACCAGCTTCTGCTGCCGGAACACAGGCGTCACCACGGTGAAGTCGTGCAGATGCCCAGTGCCTTTCCAGGGATCATTGGTGATGAAGATGTCACCGATCTTCATCGATGCGGCCGGGAATTTGTCAAGGAAATGCACCACGGCGCGCGCCATCGAATTGACGTGGCCCGGCGTGCCTGTGATCGCCTGCGCCAGCATGTGGCCGGAGGTGTTGAACACGCCGGCCGAAACGTCGCCGGCTTCGCGCGTCGAGGTGCTGAAGCCGATCCGGATCAGCGTCTGGGCCTGCTCCTCGACCACCGAGATCAGGCGGTCCCACATGATCTGCTGATGGATCACGAACATCGGATCCTCGGTATGGTTCAGGTTTCCATCCATGGTCATGTCCTGGTCATTACGACGCTGCCGAGCGCGTCGATTTGCGCGGTAAAACTTTTCGTCACCAAGGTCGTCGTCTCATCCTCGACGATCAAAGCGGGGCCGGCAATCGTCGATCCCGGTGTCAACGCGCTGCGGTTGTACAGCGCGATCAGTTCCGGCTTGCCGGTTAAGGGATCGATGACATCGACGTGGCTGGCAGGTTTGGCGACATGATTCGGTGGCGGCGGTGGGCAGCGTTCGATCGGCGCGCCGACGGTGGCCAGCCGCAGCGACCAGCTGAGCACTTCGACATCGAGATCGGGAATCCGGCGGCCGAATTGCTGGGCGTAGTCCACGATGAACAATTGCTCCAGCTCGGCCGCAGACGTGGTGCTGAGCTCGCCGGCGGGAATCGTCACCGTCAATTCGTGGCCCTGGCCGCGGTAGCGCATGTTGGCGGTCCAGCCTTCGATCAATGGCGAATCGGGTGCGCCGAGCCGGACGACGGCCTCGGCCTCGCTGCGCATCCCCGCACGCAGCTTGTTCAGGCTTGCGAAATCAAAACCCGCATCGAGATGAGTGTAACGCGTGCGCACCACTTCGTAGGCAATCGGCGCCAGCAGGAAGCCGAACGCCGACCCGACGCCGGCGCCGGTCGGCACGATCACCGTGGTGATGTCGAGTTTCTCCGCCAGCCGCGCGGCGTGGATCGGCGCCGCGCCACCGAAGGCGATGATGATCCGGTTGGTCAGCTCGCGCCCGCGTTCCACGGCGTGGACGCGCGCGGCATTCGCCATGTTTTCTTCGACCACTTCGGTGACACCCAGCGCCGCGCTCGCGGCGTCGAGATTCAATGTCCGGCCGACTGAATTTGCAATCGCGGATGCAGAGGCTTGGGGATCAAGCCGCATCTTGCCGCCGGCAAAGCGATCGACCTGGATTCGCCCGAGCAGCACATTGGCATCGGTCACGGTGCAGTTCAGGCCGCCGAGGCCGTAACAAGCCGGTCCGGGCTCCGATCCCGCGCTGGCAGGCCCGACCTGAATGCGGGCGAGACTATCGACATCGGCGATCGAGCCGCCGCCGGCGCCGATTTCGACCATTTCGATGACGGGAATCCGGATCGGAATGCCGCTGCCCTTCAGGAAGCGGTATTGTCGCGCGACTTCGAACGATCGCGAGAAATGCGGCTGGCCATTATCGATCAGGCAAATTTTTGCTGTTGTTCCGCCCATGTCGAATGAGACGATGTGATCGTGGCCGCGCTCCTGCGCAATGTGGGTGGCGAGAATGGCGCCGCCGGCCGGGCCCGACTCGACGAGGCGAATCGGGAAGCGCCGCGCGATTTCGACCGTGGTCAGACCACCGGCCGAGGTGATGAGGAAGATCGGGCAGGTAAAACCGCGCTCGGTCAGTTCGTCTTCGAGCAGCTTGAGATAGCGGTCCATCACCGGCTGCACATAGGCGTTTGCGCAAGCGGTCGACCAGCGCTCATATTCGCGCATCTCCGGGCAGACTTCGCTCGACATGGTGACGGCAAGGTCGGGCGCGATCTCTTTCAGGATATCGCGGCTGCGGATTTCGTGAACCGGGTTGGCGTAGGAATGCAGATAGCCGAGAGCAACGCTGATGACGCCTTCGGCGCGCAAGACGGGCACGAGATCGGCGAGCGCCTGCTCGTCGAGCGGCTCGATAATTCGGCCGGTGGCGTCGATCCGCTCCGGAACGGAAAGCCGGAGATTGCGCGGCACCAGCGGCGCCGGCTTGTCCATGAAGATGTCATATTGCTCGAAGCGATGCTCGTATGCCATCTCGATGGAGTCGCGAAAGCCGCGGGTCGCGAGCAGCGCGGTGCGCGCGCCCTTGCGCTCGATGATGGCGTTGGTGGCCAGCGTGGTGCCATGAATGATCAGGCCGAGATCGGAGGGGCGCAGCGCCGCGTCCGCCAGGATCATGTCGATGCCGGCGAGCACACCCTGTTCGGGCGCGGACGGTGTCGTCAGGACTTTGCGGCTGAATCGCCGCCCCCTGACCTCCAGGGCAAAATCGGTGAATGTGCCGCCGATATCGACAGCCAGGCGTGCCGCAATCATTACGCACTCGTCTCCTTGATATTGCCGCCGAGATAGGCCTCGCGGATGCGCGGATCCGTGCGGACCTCGGCGGCCGGGCCTTCGAGAAACTTGCGGCCGAGTTCCATTACAATTGCGGTGTCGGACACCAGCAGCGCGCCATGGACGTTTTGCTCCACGACCAGAACGGTGACACCTGCCGCGGCAATCTGCCGGGCCACCGCGAACACCTCGGCCTGCATCTTTGGCGAAAGGCCCAGCGACGGTTCGTCCAGCAGCAACAATTGGGGACCGCTAAGCAGCACCATCGCGGTTTCCAGCACCTGCTGTTCGCCGCCCGACAGGTTGCCCGCGATTTCCGACCATTTGCGGGTCAGCAAGGGAAATTGCGCCGTCACGCGGGCGATAGCCGCGCGGTGCGTGCGCCCCGGCAACGTGTAACATCCCATCTTGAGGTTTTCGGCGACCGTCATCTGCGGAAAGTTGCAGCGTCCTTGCGGGACGAAGCCGATGCCGCGCTGCAGACGTTCCGACGGGCTGAGATGCTCGATGGCATCGCCGTTCAGGATGATCTGGCCGGAGAACCAGCGATTGGTACCGAAGATGGCGCGGAGCAAGGTCGATTTGCCGGCGCCGTTGCCGCCGATCAGGGTGGTGATCGAGCCAGGCTGCAGCCGCGTCGAGAAATCGCGCACGATCGGCACGTCACCATAGCCGGCGCAAAGATCAATCAGCTCCAGTTTGGGGTAAGGCGTCATGTCGCCTCCGCCGGGCTGGCCCCGGATGTCGGTGCGATGCCGAGATAGGCGTCGAGAACGCGGGGATCGTTGCGCACGTCTTCCGGCGAGCCTTCCGTCAGCTTGCTGCCCTGTTCGAGCACGATCACCTTGTGGCAGAGGCCGCTGATGAATTCGACGTTGTGTTCGACGATCAGAAAGGAAATGCCCGTCCGGTTGGCCTTGCGCAGGATGTCGGCGACCTCGTTGACCCGGGTCGGATTGACGCCGGCGACCGGCTCGTCGAGCACGATCAGCCGCGGCCGGGCCATCATGGCCGCGGCGAAGGCGAGCAGCTTCTTCTGGCCATAGGACAACACCGCGGCGGGAGCTTCGACCAACCGGGTCAGCCCGACGAGTTCGATCAATTCACGGGCGCGCTCGTCCGCGGCCCTGCGCACGTTGCGAAACGCCCGGCTTCGCACCAGCGCGTCATACCAGCTCAGGCCGCGAAACGAGGCTTCCGCGACCAGAAGATTGTCGAGCAGATTGTAGGTCTCGTAGACCCGCACGTTCTGGAAGGTGCGGATCAGGCCGGCGCGCGCCACCGTCGCCGGATTGGCATTGGTGATGTTCCGGCCGCCCAGTTCGATCCGTCCCGCGTCAGGGCGCTGGAAGCCGCTGATGCAGTCGATGGTGGTGCTTTTGCCGGAGCCATTCGGCCCGATCAGGCCGGTAATGCTGCCTTCCTCGACATCGAACGATGCATCTCGCACGGCGTGCACGCCGCTGAAGGCCTTCGACAGACCGGCGATTTTGAGAATCGCGCTCATCGCAGCGCCTTGCGCAATGCCGCGATGCGGCGGTCTTCGAGCCAGCCCGCAATCCCGCGCGGCATGACCATCATGACGGCGACGAGGATGACGCCGTAGATCACCATGCGCAATTCATTGGAGAAACGCAGCGCCTCCGGCAGCACGACCATGGCGGCGCCGGCCAGCACCACGGCCCAGAAGCTGCCGGCACCTCCGATGATCACGATGATCAGGAAGGTCTGCATGTAGTAGAAATCCAGAAAGCTCGGATCGATGATCTTGAGATGGAAGGCAAAGATGGCGCCGGCCATGCCGGTGATGACCGCCGCGATCACAAATGCGGCAAGCTTGTAGGAGGCCGGCGAGATGCCCTGGGACTGGACCAGGGGATCGTTTTGCTTGATCGCCTTCAGAATCAGCCCGATGCGCGATGTCTTCAGACAATACAGGAACGCCAGCGCGACCAGCGTGAAAACAAGCGCGATGTAATAGAATCGTGCGGTGGTGTCGAACGCAAATCCCATCAGGCTCGGGGCGGGCAGGCCTGGAATGCCCAGTGGGCCGCGGGTCACGTCAACCCAGTCCCGGGCGATCAGCCCGGCGAGCAGGGCGAAGGTCAGCGTGACGACGACAAAGGCATGGCGGGTGGTGCGGATGATCGGAACACCGATGACCATCGCCAACGCGAAATTGACGGCGCCGGCAAACAGGACTCCGGTCCAGAAGCTCCACCCGAAATCCATCACCGCCAAGGCTGAACAGTAGCCGCCGACGCCCCAGAAGCCGAGTTGCGCGAAAGACAGCAACCCGGCATAGCCATAAACCAGATTGAGCGAGGCGGCGGCCGTCAGGAAGATCAGGCCGGAAATCGCGACGCCGATAAAATAGTTCGAGCCCGTCAACAGCGGCAGGCAAAGCAGCAAGACGACGGCCGCCGCAACGGCGCCGAGAGTCCATGGGGGCTGGATCATCCGACGCGCATGCTCCCGCGCTGGAAGATGCCATCCGGCCGCAACAGCACGGCGACGATCATGATCGCGAAGATGGCGCCCTCCTGCCAAACGATGCCGAAGAAGCCGCCGATCCAGCTTTCGATCATGCCCAGCGCGATGGCGATCACCACCGCGCCCATCATGTTGCCGAGGCCGCCGATGACGACGAGCGCGAACGCCTTGAAGATGATGGCCTGGCCCATCGCCGGGTACAGCAGCTGGATTGGTGCCAGCGCGGCGCCGGCGAGGCCGCACAGCGCCGCCGCGAGGGCGACCGCATTGCGCGCAACGTGTCGTGGCTTGATGCCGACCATGATGGCAGCCTCGCGGTTTTGCGAGATGGCGCGCATGGCGCGACCGAATTGGGTGAATTTCAGCAGGCAATAAAGACCCGTGAAGGCTCCGATCGACAGCGCGCCGGCGATCACGCGCGTCATTGTGATGCGGACTGTTCCGATTTCGATGCCGTCGAAGCCGTAGGCCGTGTCAACCATCAGCGGCGTAGCGGTGAACAGATACTGCATGCCGTACAGCAGGATCATGGAAATCCCGAGCGTCGTGAGAATGCTGCGCTCGAATTCCTTCTGATCGATGCGGCGCAGGAAAAATTCGTAGAGCACGACGCCCACCAGCGACGTCGCCAGCACCGCAACCGCGAGCGACGGCCAATAGGAGAGCCCGAACAGCGGCAGCGACAGCGCCATGGCATAGCCGCCGAGCATCAATAGTTCGCCATGGGCAAAGTTGATGACTTCGAGTACGCCAAAGATCAGCGCCAGCCCGACGGCGATCAGCGCGTAGATCAGCCCGAGCATCAGCCCGTTCAGCATCAATTGCAGCAGATAGGTGGCGCTGACTTCCATGAGATCCGAGGGCTGGATTCGCTAGCTGTTCCGATAACCAGAACGTTGTTCCGCTTAATGTACTGAAACGGAGGTGCCGCGTCAATTTTTCTCAAACGCTGTTTGCTCAATGGTGCGGCATCGCGCGCGCAATTGCCGGTCAACGTGCACCGGATCGGGCCTGGGGCGATGATTTTAGTCACTCGCAGCTGCGATTGCTGTGCGTGTTCCGCGATCGAGGGAGCGCGCGCTTGACTTGGCGTCGCCGCGCCGCTTACATAATCAGAACAACGTACCGTTAAACGGTACAGAGCAGTCTGATCATGAAAGACGCCACCACGATGTTGATGAACGCGACGCGCCTGTTCGCCGGCATGAGGAAGGAGCGGCTCGACGCCATCGTCGCGACGATGCCGGAAAACGTCACCTATTCAAGCGGCTTCTGGGCCATGAGCCAGTGGATCCGGCGCGGCCCGCAGGCCTATGTGCTGACGCCCGCCGAGGGCAAGGGCGAACCGGTCGTGATCGCCAGCACCGGCCTGATCGATCTGGCCGCCGATCCCGACGTCTGGGTGAAGGACATCTCGCGGTTCGGAAAATTCGTCATCGATCGCACGGCCGGGATCGACCTCGATTCCCACGACTCCCGCATCGAAGAGCTGATGGCGCAGGGCGACGATGGCGATGCCGTCGGCGCGCTGGTCAAGGCGATCAAGGCGCGCGGCCTGCAGAATGCGCGGATCGGTGTCGATGAAATCGGCATTCTGCCGCAATACTGGGACAAGCTGGCCGAGGCTTTGCCTGGCGCGACTTTGATCCGCGCCGCCGACATCTTCCGCTATGCCCGCGCCATCAAGACGCCGGAAGAAATCGCCCGGCTGCGCAGGTCGGCGCAGATCGCCGACCTGTCGATCCGGGCCGCGCTTGCCGTTGCCCGGGAAGGGGCGACCGAAATGGATCTCGCCCGGGCGTTTCACGGCAAGACCATCAGCGAAGGCGGGTTGCCGGTGCTGGCGTGCATCGGCGTCGGCAGCCGCAGCGCCATGACCAATGTGCAGCCATCGGAGCGCAAGCTGGCGCGGGGCGACGTCATCCGCTTCGACGTCGGCGGTCGCTACCGGCATTATCGGGCCGACATCGCGCGAAATGCGGTGCTTGGCGAGCCCGGCAAGAAGCTGGCGCAATACCATCGCGCGATCCGGGTCGGCCTCGACCGCGCCATCGAGATGATCAAGCCGGGCGTTCGCGCCGCGGATGTTTTCGAGGTCTGCGTCGAGACCGTGCGGCGCGAGGGGATCCCGCATTACCAGCGCAGCCATGTCGGTCACGGCATCGGACTCGACGGCTACGATGCGCCGAATATTGCCCCTTCGAATTCCGAGGTCTTCGAAGAGGGCATGGTGATCTGCGTCGAGACGCCCTATTACGAAATGGGTTTCGCCGGCCTTCAGGTCGAGGACACGATGGTCATCACCAAGGACGGCGTCGACTCCTTCATGTTGAGCAGCACGGAGCTTCAGATCCTCTGATGGCAACCGTCCTCGGCCTCCAATGCGTTCGATGCGGCGCGCGCTATCCGGCGGATCATTTCGCCGAAGATTGCCCGGCATGCCGGCCGGTTGCGCGCAGCAACCTGATGGTGGTGTACGACGGGGCCCTGCGCACGGCGCGCGCCAAGCCGGCGGCGGATGCGGAGCGCGGCATGTGGCGCTATGGCGATCTGCTTCCGGTTGATCGGGCCGACGGCGTCAGTCTCGGCGAGGGCGGCTCGCCGTTGCACCGTCTTGATCGCGCCGGCGGCGACATCGGGGTCGCCAATCTGTTCGGCAAGGACGAGACACGCAATCCGACCTGGTCGTTCAAGGACCGGCTCGCTTGCATGGCGGTATCCTCGGCGAAGAAAATGGACGCCAAGGTGATCGTGTCGAGTTCTTCCGGCAATGCCGGCGCTGCGGCGGCGGCCTATGCGGCAAAGGCCGGGCTGCGCTGCGTCATCTTTACGTTCAAGGGCACCACCGGCCCGATGCTGACGCAGATGCGTGCCTACGGTGCGACCGTGATCGCCTGCGAAAACAAGGCCGATCGCTGGACCCTGATGAAGCACGCAGTCCGCCAATACGGATGGTTTCCAACCTCGCCGTTCTTCGGCCCCGTCGTCGGCAGCAATCCCTACGGCATCGAAGGCTACAAGACGCTGGCCTACGAGATCGCCGAGCAGATGGACTGGAACGTGCCGGACTGGTGCGTGGTGCCGGTGTGCTATGGCGACGCGCTGCTCGGGATGTGGCGCGGCTTCGAGGACATGATGGCGTTCGGCTGGACCGGCCGGATGCCGCGGATGGTCGCGGCGGAAGTCTACGGATCGATCGGCGCGGCATTGGCCGACGGCAGCGATACGCCGCCGGACGTGCGGAAGAATTACGAGACCGTCGCGGTCTCGATCGGCGCCACTCGCGGCACCTATCAGGCGCTGGATATCGTTCGCCGTTCCGGCGGTACCGCGCTGACCATCGGCAATGACGAGATGATGCGCTGGCAGCAGACGCTGGCCAGCGGCGAGGGTCTATTCGTCGAGGCGTCCTCGGCCGCGGGCCTCGCGGCGGTCGAGCAACTGGCGCAGGCCGGCCGGATCGGCGCGCAGGAAACCGTGGTGTCGCTGCTGACGGCCAGCGGGCTCAAAGATCCGGCAACGACAGCCTCCTTGCAGAAAGATCTGCTGACCGTTCCGACAGATTTCAACGACGCGATCGCGGCGCTGAAAGCCGCAAGGATTTTTCCCGAATAGCGATACCGCAACGGAGAATAGACGTGATTTCATCCAGGAGTATCACCGCCGTCGCCGTTCTTGTGATCGCAACTGTGATGAGCTTGGGCGGCGCAGCCCGCGCTGAATATCCGGATAAGGCTATCACGATGATCGTGCCCTGGACCGCCGGCGGCAGCACGGACCAGACCGCGCGCGTGCTGGCCAAAGCGGCGGAGGCGTCGCTTGGGCAGCCCATCGTCATCATCAATCAGCCCGGCGCTTCCACAACCATCGGCATGGCCGCCCTGGCCGCCGCAAAGCCCGATGGCTATACCATCGGGACATTGTCGAGCACCGGCTATCTGATCGCGCTGCAGGGCCGCCAGCTTCCGTTCGATCCGATCAATGCCTTTTCGTACATCAGCTACTACGGCGACAATGTGATCGGCATCGCCGTGAAATCCGATGCGCCGTGGAAGACGCTGCAGGACCTGATCGATGACGGCAGGAAGCGACCCGGCGCAATCAAATACGGTACCGCGGGTGTCGGAACTACGCAGCATCTCACCTCGGAAGCGATTCAATTCAGCTCGAAGGCCAAGTTCGTTCACGTGCCGCAGCAGGGGTCGGCCGCGTCGATGCCGGCGCTGCTCGGCGGCCACGTCGATTTCATCACGGAGACGTCGGTATGGGCTCCGTTCGTCGAGGACAAGCAGGTGCGGCTGCTGGCCGTCACGACGCCGCAGCGCTCAAAACTATATCCGGACGTGCCGACGCTGAATGAGCTTGGCTACAAATCGCTGCGCTCGGTACAGGCGATCATTGCGCCCGCCGGCCTGCCGGAGCCGATTCGCGCCAAGCTGGAGAGCGCGTTTCGCAAGGCATTATCCGACGAGGCGTTCAAGGACACCATGGACCGGATGTCGATGGAAATCATCGATCTGCCCGGTGCCGATGTGAAGAAGCTGGTCGAGAGCGAATACGCGCTCGCAGGGAATTTGCTCAAGGAAATAGGCAAGGCGAAATGATCCCGACGAGGGGCGTAACATGATGGTCAGGATCGTTCCGAGCTATGTAGCCGGGCTGATGCTCGGTCTGCTTGGGTTGGTGTTCTGCATCGGCGCTTTTCGGCTCGGGTTCTGGGTCGACGACGGCCCAGGTCCAGGACTGCTGCCGCTCGTCGTCGGCGGCCTCCTGATGCCCATGATCATCGTGGCGCTGCGCGAGCCGATTCCAGCGGACGAAACTTCGTTCAAGATCCAACCGCTCTGCGCGATCGCCTTGATCCTGGCCTATGCCGTGGTTCTGCCGCGGGCCGGGTTCGTGCCTGCAACGCTGGTCATGCTGGTGCTGTGGATACGCGGTTTCTATCGCCAGAGCTGGTTTCGCTCCGTCGCGTGCAGCGTATGCCTGACTGCGTTCGGACTGTTCATCTTTTACGTGCTTCTTAAAGTCCCCATGCAGATGTTTCCGGAGTGGTCATGATCGACGCGCTGCAAAAGCTCGGTTATGGCCTCGAACTGTCGCTCGAGCCGGTCAATCTGCTGTACGCCCTGATCGGCTCGGTTCTGGGTACGCTGGTTGGGGTCCTGCCCGGCCTCGGGCCGGTCACCACCATCGCGGTGCTGCTGCCGGTCACCTATCACGCGGGCTCTCCGCTCGGCGCCATCATCATGCTGGCGTCGATCTACTACGGCGCAATGTATGGCGGCTCGACGACGTCGATTCTGCTGAAAGTACCCGGCGAGGCCGCCTCGGTGGTGACCTGTATCGACGGCCATGAAATGGCCAAGCAGGGTCGCGCCGGTCCAGCCCTCTCTATAGCAGCGATCGGCTCATTCATCGCGGGGACGCTGGCGGTTTGCGCGTTGGTGTTCGTCGGTCCGGTATTCGCGAGATTCGCCGTGTCGTTCGGACCGCCGGAATATTTCGCTCTGGCGCTGTTCGGTCTGGCGCTGAGCGCCACGCTGTCCGGTGGTTCGCCGGTGCGCGGCATGTGCATGGTTTTCGCCGGCCTGCTGCTCGGTCTGATAGGGGTCGATACCATCACGGGCGTTGAGCGCTACACCTTTGGCGTCATGGAAATCAGCGACGGTATCGATCTGGTTCCGATGCTGATGGGTCTGTTCGGGATCGGCGAGATACTCCACAATCTCGAAGACAAAGGGGGCTCGGCGCTGGTCTCCAGCAAGATCGGCAGCCTGTTTCCCAGCCGGCAGGACTGGAAAGAGTTGGGCGGTCCGATTGCACGCGGATCGGTGATAGGATTCATCGTTGGCCTGATCCCCGGCGGCGGCGCCATTCTGGCCTCGCTGATGAGCTATACGCTCGAGAAAAAGCTCTCGAAGACCCCGGAAAAATTCGGCCGCGGCGCGATTGCCGGCGTTGCAGGCCCGGAGTCGGCCAATAACTCGGCCGCGACGGCATCTTTCATTCCGCTGCTCACGCTGGGTCTGCCCGGCAATGCCGTGACTGCCGTGCTGTTCGCGGGCCTGCTCATCCAGAATGTGCAGCCCGGTCCGCTGATGCTGGTCAAAAGCCCGGAAGTCTTTTGGGGCGTGATCGCGTCGATGTATGTCGGCAATATCATCCTTCTGATCCTCAATCTGCCGCTGGTCGGACTGTGGGTCCAGCTGCTGCGCGTGCCGTTCTGGATCCTCAGCCCGGGGATCCTTCTGATCGCGATTTTCGGTACCTATAGCCTGCGCAGCAACTTCGTTGACGTTGGTACGCTGATGATCTTCGGCGCCATCGGCTACGTGCTGCGCAAGGCCAGCCTCGACGCAGGGCCGCTGATCATGGCTTTTATCCTGGCGAACATTCTGGATACCTCGCTTCGGCAGTCGCTGCTGATGGGCGACGGCAGCATGGGCATCATCTTCAGCCGGCCGATTTCCGCGACCATCCTTGCCTTCGCAGCCATTGTCCTGGTGTCGCAGGCCTATCAGTACATTCGGGGCTCGCGCAGCGGCATCGCCGCCGGTGAACTCACCACATGATATCCGGCAAGCCGGAGCCGGTGCGCAGCGATTTCCAGGAAAAGGTGACCGGCCGCGCCGAGTTCATCTCGGACGTCGTTGTGCCCGGCATGCTGCACGGAAGGATTCTGCGCAGCCCGATTCCGCATGGTCTGATCCGCAGCATCGATCTCGACGCCGCGCTGGCGATGCCCGGCGTGGCCGCGATCCTGACCGGCGCCGATCTCAACGGCCTCAACGCGCATTGGGGCCCGTCCCTGAAGGATCGCCCGGTCATTGCCATCGACCGCGTGCGCTATGTCGGCGAGCCCGTGGCGATGGTGGCGGCGATCGATGAACGCACGGCCGAAGAGGCGCTCGAACTGATCAATGTCGATTATGAGCCGTGGCCGTTCGTAACCGATGCCAATGAGGCGATGCAGGCCGGCGCGCCGATCCTGCATCACACCATTGAGGCCCTCAAGGACTTTTACTTCAAGGGCGAAGCCAAGCCGATCGCTGGCACCAACGTCTTTCAGAGATACGAATATGCCCATGGCAGCATCGAAGAGGCCTTTGCCAAGGCCGATCACTGCTTTGACGACCAGTTCGAGTTTCCCATGGTGTTCCATTATGCCATGGAGCCGCATTGCGTTGTGGCGTCGTTCAATGACGACGGCCTGACGGTCTGGAGCTGCGGCCAGTCGCCGACAGCGGTTCAGAAAGTGCTGTCGCGTATCTTCGGGATTCCGCTGGCGCGCGTGCGAATCATTTCGCCCTATGTCGGCGGCGGCTTCGGCGGCAAGGCCTCGGTGAAGATCGATCCGCTGGTCGCGGCCCTCGCCTGGAAAGCCCGTCGCCCGGTGCGGGTCTGCCTGTCGATTTCCGAATCGATGCTGACCGCGCGGCGCCTGAGTGCCAGCATCAATGTAAGCACCGCCGTCAGCAGTGACGGCATGATCCTCGGCAAGCATGTCCGTGTCGTGATGAATGGCGGGGCCTATGCCGACACCGGACCGGCCGTTGCGATCAAGGCAGCGAACCGGGCAATCGGGCCCTATCACATCCCCAATCTGAAGCTCGAAAGCGTCGCGGTCTATACCAACACCGTGCCCGGCGCGGCATTCCGCTCGATCGGCGGACCGCAGGCGGTGTGGGCGTCGGAATCGCAGATGGACATCATCGCCGCGAAGTTGGGACTCGATCCGATCGACCTACGCTATCGCAACATGCTGAAGCGCGGCGAGCATGTGCGGCCTGACCTTCGTCCCATTGACGTCGACATGGGCGAAGCCATGGGGCTGGCGTCGCAGGCGATGAGCCGCATCGAAGCCGGCGTGCCGGATCTGCATCTCGCCAAGGGCACCGCGTTGGGCATCTCCGATCCCGGCATTCTGGCGGTGGCGTCGCTGATGCTGCGTTTGAAGATCGATGGCTCGGTGCTGGTGATCTGCAACAGCGTCGAGATCGGCCAAGGTGTCCGCGAAGTGTTGCGCCGACTGGTTGCGGATGAACTGCATCAGCCGATTGAAGCGATCTCCGTGACGACGCCAGACACCACGACTGCGCCGTTCGACTGGGGCACCGGCGCCAGCCGCTCATCATTGATGATGGGACTTGCCGTCGAAGACGCCGCTGGCGATATCCGGGCGCAGCTTGCGAGTATTGCGGCGACCACGTTCGGCGTCGAAGCCGCCGGCGTCACCTTGAGCGAGGGCGGCATTGTCGCCGGTGACCGGGCCTGGACTTTCGCCGAATTGCTGCATGCGTATTACGGAATCGACAGCGGCGAGATCATCGGCATCGGCCGGATTTCCCCGCATTCGCGCGGCGGTCGCCTGGCGCTGGCGCCGCTGTTCTGGGAGACGGCCGCCGGACAATGCGGCATCGAGCTCGACAAGGATACCGGCGAAATCCGCGTCCGTCGCTATGTCAGCGTCGCCGATATCGGCCGCGTCATCAATCGCCTGGGCGCCGAAGGCCAGGACGAGGGCGCTGCGATTCAGGGCCTCGGCCACACGCTCTCGGAGGAGCTGATCTACAGCGATGGCCAGCTCATCAATGCCAGCATGATCGACTATCATGTGCCGACCATCGATGAAGTGCCGGATGTATTTACGACCGTGCTGATCGAAAATCGCGATGGCCCCGGTCCCGGGGGCATGCGCGGCATGGGCGAGGGGGCTATCCTGCCGATGGCGCCGGCGATCGCCAATGCGCTCGCCACCGGGTATGGCGTCCGGCTGCGCGAACTGCCGCTGACACCGGAGCGGGTGTGGCGTGCCCTGCAACGGAAACGGGGCGGGTAGCGGCATGGAGTTCAAAATGGAAGCCGAGCTTCCCAGTGCGCCGACGCAGGTCTGGCCCGTGATGCTGGACATCGGCCGCATCGCGTCCTGCATTCCCGGCTGCGAGCAGATCGAGGAGCGGGAGAAGCTGAAGCTTTATCGCGCAGTGATGAAGCAGAAGATTGGACCGTTCAAGCTCGAAGTGCCCGCGGAAATCACGGTCCTTGAGTATCGGGAACCGAGCTTTGTCCGGGCCCGCGCCTTCGGCAAAGACAAGATCACCGGCACTACCCTCGACGTGATCCTCGAGGTCCAACTGGCGCCGTCGGACACCGGCAGCCGTCTTGAGGTCAACGCCACCTTGCAGGTCGCCGGCCGGCTCGCCTCGCTGGGTTATTCCATCATCAAGAAGAAAGCCGAGGAGAATTTCGCGCAGTTCGAGGCCCGTTTCCGCAAAGAGCTGGAGACGAGCTGATGCTGCTGTCGCCGTTCCAGTATCATCGTCCCCATGATCTCGCGGCTGCGCACGACCTTGTTGCGCGGTACCGCGACGACGCGGCGGTGTATGCGGGCGGGACCGAGTTGTTGCTGGCGCTGAAGGCTCGCGTGCTGCGTTACGCGCATCTGATCGATCTCAAGCAGATTCCGGAGTTGAACGGCATTCGCCACGACGCCGGCGAGATCGTCATCGGCGCGCTGGTGTCGCACTTCCGGCTGGCGACCGATCCGCTGATCGCGCGGTTGCTGCCGGCCTATGCGGCGCTGAGCGACGGCATCGCCAATATTCGCGTCCGGGTCGCCGGCACGCTCGGCGGCAATCTCTGCTTCGCCGAGCCGCACGCCGATCCGCCGGCGCTGCTGGCGGCGTTGGGCGCATCGGTCACGCTGGTGAGCGCCGAAGGCTCGCGGTTTGTTCCAGTTGCGGACTTCATCGAGGCGGAATTCACGACGGCTCGCCGCAATGATGAATTGCTGACCGCGATCCGGATCCCGGTGCCCGCCGCAGGCGAACAATTCTGTTACAAGAGCTTTGGCCATCTGGAACGCCCGGCGGTTGGCATCGCGGCCGGCTGCATCCTGCGTGATGGCGACTTCAGCTATCGCGTCTGGGCCGGTGCCATTGCCGATCGGCCGATGCACTTGAGCGGGTTGGAAGCCGCGCTCGACGGCATTGCGCCGGCAAATCTGATGGACGCTCTGCCGAAGGCGTCGGTGGATGCCGCGGCATTGTTGCCGGCGCGGGACGATCTGCATGGCAGCGCCGACTACAAGCAGCACCTCGCGGCGGTGTTCATGCGGCGCACTGTCCTGCAGGCGGCCGGATTGTCCGCGGACAAAGCGGGCGCCCATGGTTGATTCCAGTACGGTTGAAATTACGCTGCGCCTGAATGGCCGGAATGTGTCGCTCGCGGTCGCGCCGTTCGAACTGCTGATCGACGTGTTGCGTGACCGCCTCGGACTTAAGGGCACGAAGCGATCTTGCGACGTCGAAGTCTGCGGCGCCTGCACGGTGCTGGCGGATGGATTGCCGGTCAGCAGCTGCACGACGCTGGCGGTCGATGTCGACGGCAAGTCGGTGCTGACCATAGAGGGTGTCGCCACCTCCGGGCGGTTGAGCCGCGTGCAGCAGGCCTTTGTCGATCATGGCGGCATGCAATGCGGATTCTGTACGCCCGGCATGGTGCTGGCAACCACGGCGTTGTTCGATCTGAACCCAACGCCGTCCGAGCAGGACATTCGACACTTCCTGCGCGGCAACATCTGCCGCTGCACCGGCTACATCAAGATTTTGGAAGCGGTGAGAAGCCTTGTCTAGCGTTTCGATATCCAGCGACGGACGTGATGCGCCGTCTGCATTCAATGAAAAGCTTGCCGCGGGCGAGCAGGGCGGAGCCGCGACCATCTGGATCGCGAACCATCTGTTCCAGCGCGATCCGGTGTCGCTCGCGGCGTTGTCGTTGGCACAGACCTCGCGCATGAATGTCGCGCTGATGGCGGTCAGTCCCTTCACCATTCACCCGGTACAGATGGCGATGGCGGCCGCCACGCTGGACGAATTCTTTCCGGGCCGCGTCACACTGTGTCTCGGCGTCGGCGCACCGGCTGATTTGAAGGCAGTGGGGCTCGATGGGTCAAAGCCGCTGAAAGCCATGCGCGAGGCGTTCGATGCCATCCGCGGCCTTCTCGACGGACAGACCGTAAAGTTTGCCGGCGATGCCTTCACCATCAATGACCGGCGCCTGGTCACGGGACGCCGGGCGATACCGCTGGTGCTGGCGGCATCGGGTCCGCAGATGCTCGAGCTGGCCGGCGCGATCGCCGACGGCGTACTGATCAGCGCGGGCACCTCAGTCGAGTTCGTCGAACAGACTTTGGAGCGAGTTCAACGCGGCGCCAAGGGGCGCGCGGTGCGCAGTTCCGCGATGATCTATTCTGCCATCGACGACCGCGAATCCCAGGCCGCCGACCGCCTGCGCCGGACGCTTGCGATCCTGCTGCGTGGCGCGCATCACAAGCCAAATCTTGACGCGGCCGGCAGCGCGCTCGATCAGGCGGCGCTCAACGGCGCTGTGCTGGCCGAAGACTGGCCGCGCGCCGAAGCGCTGATCACCGACGACATCGTTCGGCGTCATGCGGCCAGCGGCACTGCAGATCAGGTCAAGGCGCGCTTCGCCGCCTACCGTTCGGTGGGCCTTGACGAGATTATCATCGCCGGCACCCGCGACGGCAATCAAATCAGAAAAATTATGCAAACGGCATGAGGGGCAATCAAATGAAGTTCAGCGTGTGTCTTTCAACCGGGTTCGAAGGCGTGATGTATCCGGTTCCGTTCGCCGGGCCTGAGGATTTCATCGAGCAGGGCAAAATGTGCGAACGGCTCGGCTATGATTTCGTGTGGGGCAATGACCACGTCACCACCCAGGATTATGTGCGCGACCTCTTCCCGGGGAAGCCGCCGAATTTCTATGAGCCGATGATGGTGCTGGCTGCTATCAGCGCCGTCACCACCAGGCTCAAGCTCGGCACAGCGCTGACGGTGCTGCCGATGCGCGATCCGGTCTATCTTGCCAAGCAGGCGATCACGCTGGACCAGATGAGCAATGGACGCTTCATCATGGCGGTAGGTCTCGGCGCCTATCGCGAGGAATTCCTGGCATGGGGCGGTTCGCGCGTCGAAAAGGCGCGCCGCGGCGACATGATGGACGAAGGGCTGGAGGCCTTGCAGTTGCTGTTCAACGAGGCGCGCTGCAGCTACGAAGGCAAATATTACACCTTCAAGGACCTGGAGATGTTTCCGAAGAGCCGGGCACAGCCGTTTCCGCTCTATGTCGGCGGCCATAATATGGAAGCGCTCGAGCGTGCCGCGCGTTATGGCCAGGGCTGGTTGCCGGGCTGGCGTCCGCTCCATGAATTGGAAGAGCGCATCGCGGGGTTGAAGGCGCGTGCTTTCGAACTCGGACGCAATCCTGAAGATATCGAGATCGCGCCGCAGTTCTCCGTGACGGTCGACAAGACCCTTGAAGCCGCGGAAAGACGTTACATGGAAAGCGGCCTGGTCGCGCATCGGGTCTCGCTGTCTTACACCGGACGCGATCTCAGCCATCAGGTGGTCGCCAATCTCGTCGGATCGCCGGACGTGATCCTGGAGAAAATCGACAGACTTCGTGCCATCGGCGTCGATCATTGCAGCGCCCTGATGTTTCCGGCGAACTCGGTGGCCGAAATGAACGAACAGGTCGAGTGGTTCGCCACCGACGTGATGGCCAAGGTCAACTGATGTGGACAGGACGGACGCGGCAGAGGATCAGTTCGATCACGTCGATCTTTCGGCGATGACGCGCGCTGAACGCTACAAACTGCTGACCGGCGCGGTGATTCCGCGGCCGATCGCGTTCGTGACGTCGCTGGGTGCTGACGGCGTCGTCAATGCCGCGCCGTTCAGCCAGTTCGTGATTCTCGCCGTCGACCCCGGCCTGCTCGGCGTATCTGTCGGACCGAGGCCGGGTGGCCCGAAGGATACCCTGGTCAATATTGAGGCGACCCGCGAATTCGTCATCAACATGGTGCCGGAAGGCTGGGAACAGGCGGTGCAACTGGCCAGCATGGATCACCCGCCGGAGATCAGCGAAGCGCGCTTGCTCGGCCTTGAAACCATGCCATCGCACCATGTGAGGCCGCCGCGCCTCGCCGGATCGAAGATCCAGTTCGAATGCAGGCTTGAGCAGATCCTGCATTTCGGCGACGCGCCGAACAGCCTGATTGTCGGCAAGGTCTTGGCGATGCATATCAGGTCCGGCCTGACGACGGATTGCAAGATCGATCCGAAAGCGTATTCACCCATCGCCCGCATCGGCGGGCGAAACTATGTTCGGCTCGGCGACATCGTAGAGGTCTAGGACGGAAAAAATGGAAACGACCCCGCACGTTGCGCCGGAACGGCTTCTCGCCTCGTTAGAAGACATGCCGCTTGATGAGTTGCTTCGGTGCGCCAGGGATCTGCGCCGTAGTGGTCATGGCACGGCGATCAGCTACTCGCGAAAAGTGTTCATTCCGCTCACACATCTTTGCCGCGATGTCTGCGGCTATTGCACCTTCGCAAAAGCGCCGCGCGAGGTCGCAAAACCCTATCTGTCGCCTGAGGACGTGCTGGCGATCGCGCGCGCCGGCGAAAAGGCCGGCTGCCACGAAGCGCTGTTCACCCTCGGCGACAAGCCGGAACTCCGCTACACCGCCGCCCGTGACGCTCTTGCCGAACTCGGGTTCGACAGCACCGTGGACTATCTGGAATTGGTCTGCGCCCTGGTCCTGAAGGAAACCGGCTTGCTGCCGCATATCAATGCCGGCGTGATGGCCGAACCGGAAATCGCACGGTTGCGCAAGGTCAGCGTCTCCCAGGGCATCATGCTGGAGACGATTTCGCCGCGACTCGGCGAACGCGGTGGCGCGCATTTCGGCTCGCCCGACAAGGATCCCAAGTTGCGCGTGGAGATGATCGCGGCCGCCGGCCGCCAGCGCGTGCCGTTCACCTCGGGCATCCTGATCGGCATCGGCGAGACGCGGCTGGAGCGAATTCAGTCGCTGCTCGCGCTGAAGGATTTGCATGACCAATACGGTCACCTGCAGGAAATCATCGTGCAGAATTTCCGGGCCAAGCCCGCCACCCGCTTCGCCGGCTGCGATGAGCCGGATCTCGACGATCTGCTCTGGACCGCGGCGGCGACGCGGCTGGTGTTCGGCGCGACCATGAACGTCCAGGTGCCGCCCAATCTCAGCTACGACGCATTTCCGCGGTTGCTGGAAGCGGGGATCAACGATTGGGGCGGCATCTCCCCGGTCACGGCGGACCACGTCAATCCCGAAGCACCCTGGCCCGATCTTGCGAAGCTCGAATCCGCTACCGAACGCGCCGGCTTCTCGCTGCAGCAACGCTTCGCGGTCTATCCGGCTTACGTCGCCGGTTCCGCGATATGGCTCGACAAGCAGCTGGCAACCAAGGTGCTCCGCGCCGTGGACGCGGATGGGTTTGTGCGCGAGGACGACTGGATGCCAGGTTCGCTGGAGCCGTTGCCGGTGGCGCCGCGCCGTCCACGGGTCAATGTCGGTGTCGACGCCTTGCTGTCGCGGGCGGCGGCCGGGTCGCGGCTCTCGGAATCCGAAGTCACCACGCTGTTCAAGGCCCGGGCCGGCGATGTCGACGCGATCTGCTCGGCCGCCGATACCCTGCGATCCCAGGCGAGCGGCGATCTGGTCCGCTATGTCGTCAACCGCAACATCAACTACACCAACGTCTGCAGCTATCAGTGCAGCTTTTGCGCTTTCTCCAAGGGCAAGATGCACGAGCAGCTGCGCGGCAAGCCCTATGACCTGGCGCTCGAGGAAGTGGCGCGGCGCGCCCGCGAGGCGTGGAATCGCGGCGCCACCGAAGTCTGCATGCAGGGCGGCATCAACCCGCGTTATACCGGCGACACCTATCTGGAACTGCTGCGCGCGGTCAAGGACGAAGTGCCGGGCATGCATGTCCACGCCTTCTCGCCGCTTGAAGTCGCGCAGGGCGCGGCGACGCTGGATATCCCGGTGCGCCGTTATCTGGAAATGCTGCGTGATGCTGGACTGGGTTCGTTGCCCGGTACCGCGGCGGAAATCCTCGACGACGAGGTTCGGGCCTTCATCTGTCCGGACAAGCTCAACACCGAGGAATGGCTCAACGTGATCGGCACCGCCCATGAAGTGGGCCTGCGCACCACCTCGACGATCATGTTCGGCCATGTCGAGCATTACGAGAGCTGGGCGAAGCACCTGATGCATTTGCGCGATCTGCAGGAGCGCACCGGTGGCATCACCGAATTCGTGCCGCTGCCGTTCGTGCACATGGAAGCGCCGATGTCGCTGCGTGGACAATCTCGCATCGGCCCGACCTGGCGCGAGGTTCGTCTGATGCATGCGGTGTCCCGGTTGGTGCTGAACCCACTGATCACCAACATCCAGGCGTCATGGGTCAAGCTTGGCGAGCAAGGCGTCACGGCGCTTCTGCAGGGCGGCGTCAACGATCTCGGGGGCACCCTGATGAACGAGAGCATCTCTCGCGCCGCCGGCACCCAGCATGGCCAGGAATTCGCGCCCGAGCAGATGGAAACGGTGATCAGATCGCTGGGACGGCGATTCGAACAGCGCACCACGCTCTATCAGCAGGTGCCGAAAGAGCGCCGGGAGGCCAGTTTTGGCGCGGCGCCGCTGACCGACATGGTGATGACGCCGTTCTCCGCCAAGCGGAAGCACGTGGAAAACGTATCGTAGAGGGGCCGGAAGACAGGCGGTTTTGGTGAGCATCAAGATCAATCGTGACGAACTCGTCGATCTCGCGCTGGCGCTGTGCAACATCGAGAGCCCGGCCGGTCAGGAAGCCGAGGTCGGCGAATACGTCTTCGCCTGGATGAAGCGGGAGGGTTTCAAGCCGCGCAAGATCGGCATGATGCCGGAACGCTTCAACGTGCTGGGTACACTGCCCGGCGAAGGCGACGGCTACAGCCTGATCTTCAACAGCCACCTCGATACCGGCCGTAGCAAGGAAGATCGCTGGAGCATCCGGGCACCCGAAGAAGGCATCAACCACGGCGCCTGGCGTGAGGGCGATACCTTGTTCGGCGAAGGCATTGTCAACGACAAGGGACCGATGGCGGCCTTCCTGATCGCCGCCAAGGCGTTGAAGGCCTCGGGCATCCGGCTGCGCGGCGATTTGCTGCTGTCCGCGGTGCCCGGCGAGATCGGCTACGAGGCCGTCGATGAATTCGAGGCACCAAAATATCTCAGCAAGGAAGTCGGCACCCGCTATCTGATCCAGCACGGCGGGGTCGCGGATTACGCCCTGGTCGCCGAATGCACCGATTTCGGCTATGCCGCCATCGAGGCCGGCAAGGCGTTCTTCAAGATCGTCGTGCACGGCGATCCGCAGCTCTACACCCCGTTCGTGCCGAACGCGGAAGTCGATGTCCATCATCCCAACGCCATCATCCGCGCGGCGCTGTTTGTGCCGCGGCTGCAGGAATGGGCGCGCCAATACGAACAGCGTTTCGCCTACCGCTGCAAGGATGGAGTCATCGTTCCGAAGGCGGTGGTCGGCGCGATCCGCGGCGGCAATCCCTATCACGTCACGCGCACCTCCGAACTCTGCGCGGTCTATCTCGATTGCCGGCTGACGCCGGTGTCGGACCCCCTGGCGATCCGCCGCGAATTGCTGGATCTGCTCAAGGCGCAGGACATTCCCGGCGAGGTCGAATTGTTCGTCTATCGCCGCTCTTACGAGGCCGGCGATACCGGCGTGCTGCTGGAAGGACTGAAGAAATCCCATGCGGCGAGTTTCGGCACCGAGCTGCAACTGGCCGCGCCGGTGATTTCCAGCATGTGGCGCGACGTTTCGATCTTCAACGAGATGGGTATTCCTTCGATTACCTATGGACCGCCGCGCAACTTCAAGGGCCAATCGATGACGGTGGACGACATGGTCCGCACCGCCGAAATCTATGCCAATATCGCCATTGAGGTCTGCAGCACGGTGAAGCGGACCAAATAGCCTTGCCCGGCTTTTGATCTTCGGCCCTGGCGCGTCTATAGGGAGGGAATCCGCCCAGGAGTCCGCTGATGACCAGGTCGATTACCTACACCGCGCTACCGAATATCCCGCTGGTGCAGCCGGGCGACGATGTCTGCGCAATCATCAAGGTCGGACTGGCGGACGCGGGGATCACACTGCAGGACGGCGACGTCATCGTGATCGCCCAGAAGATCGTCTCGAAGTCGGAGAACCGCTATGTCGATCTGGGGCAGATCGTGCCGTCCGTCAAGGCGCAGGAACTGGCTGAGGTGACAGGCAAGGACGCGCGGCACATCGAAGCCGTGCTGTCCGAATCGTCGGAAGTGCTGCGTACCAGGAAGAACGTGATCATCGTCGCGCATCGGCTCGGCTTTGTGATGGCCAATGCCGGGATCGATGAATTGAACATCGCGCACGGCGAGGACTCGGAGCGGGTCCTGCTGCTGCCGGTCGATCCCGACAAAACGTGTCGCGAGATCAAAGCGACGCTCGATCGGAATTTTGCGGTTTCGGTAGGCGTCATCATAAATGACAGTTTCGGCCGGGCATGGCGTAACGGGGTGGTCGGCGTCGCGCTGGGAGCCGCCGGCGTCTCCTCGCTGCAAAACCTGATCGGATCGCCCGACCTGTTCGGACGGTTGATGAAGGTGACGGAAGTCGCTGTCGGCGATGAGCTGGCTGCTGCAGCATCGCTTGTCATGGGGCAGGGGGCCGAAGGCACGCCGATCGTCCACGTTCGTGGCTTCCGGAACCGCGCGCCGGAGAACGACGCGGCGGCGCTGATCCGTCCCAAGAACATGGATATGTTTCGTTGACTGGGGACGCAGAGATGCCTGGGCCGGATGCTGCCTTCAATCCGTCGAAAAACGTCGTCGCGATCTGCGGCGGCGTCGGCGGCGCCAAGCTCGCGCTGGGCATGCAGCAACTGCTCGGCGATAGGCTGAGCGTCGTCATCAACGTCGCCGACGACTTCGACCATATGGGTCTGCGAATTTGCCCTGACCTCGATACGGTGATCTATACGCTGGGCGGCCTGAGCGACGAGGTTCGCGGCTGGGGCCGCGCCGATGAGACCTGGAATTTCATGGCGGCGACCAAGCAGCTCGGCGGCGAAAGCTGGTTCGCGCTCGGCGACCGCGATCTCGCACTTCATGTCGAGCGGACGCAGCGCCTCGCCGCCGGCGAGACCCTGACCGAGGTCATCGCAGGCATCGCCAGCACGCTGGGAATTGCTCCCCGCCTGCTACCGGTCACCGACGACAAGCTGCGGACCAAGGTCGTGACCGACGCCGGCGTGCTGGATTTCCAGCGTTATTTTGTCGAACGCCGCTGCGAGCCGGTCGTGAAGGGTATTTCGTTCGAGGGCGCCGACACTGCACGGTTGAACCCATCGGTGAGCGCGGCGCTGTCATCACCTCAACTGGGCGCCATCATCATCTGCCCGTCGAATCCCTATCTCAGCATCGATCCGATTCTGGCGGTCGCAGGTCTTCGCGATGCCGTGACCCGCAGCGGGGCGCCCGTTGTGGCGGTTTCTCCGATCATCGGAGGCCGCGCCGTCAAGGGGCCGACCGCAAAGATCATGAATGAATTGAAGATCGAGACCACCTCCGCCTCGATTGCGAAACACTATGCCGGCCTGCTCGACGGCCTGCTGATCGACAGCGGCGATGCCGCCGACGTCGAGGGCATCGCGGCCCGCGTGCATGCCGCGCCGACGCTGATGACCGACCTGCGGTCGCGCGTCGCGCTGGCGCGCGAGTTGCTTGCCTTCGCCGAACGGCTGTCCAGGCGCTGATGCGCCGTCTGGATTCCAGCTGAACGACGTGCCGCTGCATCAAGCAGCGTTGACTTGCAGGCTGGAAGTTGCGACAATAATTGAAACACTGTACCGATATTTGCACAGGCCCTAAGACATGCTGTTGAACGAAGCAAGGCTCGACGAGTTCCTGGCGAAGGCGTCGCTGGACGCTGTGATCGGCACCTCCCCGGAAAACGTGCTTTACCTGAGCGGCTACTGGGCGATGTCGCAGTGGGTTCGCCGCGGACCCCAGGCCTATGTGCTGCGGCCCCGCAAGGGCCTCGGTGAGCCGGCGGTCGTGACCAACACGTCGCTGCTGGATCTGGTTGCCGATCAAGATATCAGCGCGGATGTCCGTCGTTATTCCTATTTCAAGACCGACGTCGACGCGACCGCGGTGCTCAGCGCCGCCGACGCGCGCCATATCGCGCTGTTCTCCAGCGAGGCGTATCCCGGCCCGGTTGCGGCGCTGGCCGCCGCGATTAATCAGCGGGGCCTCGCCAAGGCACGGATCGGAATCGATGAGATCGGCATCACGCCGCAATGCATGGAGCAGCTTGTCGCAGCTTTTCCGGACGCCACCTTCGTGCGGGCATTTGCGCTGATGGAAAATGTCCGCGCCATCAAGACGCCGGATGAGATCGTCCGGTTGCGCCGCGCCGCCAGCATTTCCGAACAGTCGATCGAGGCGGCGCTGGGCGCCGCCGCGGTCGGCATCACCGAAATCGAGCTGGCGCGGGTTTTTCACAGCCGCACCACGATGCTCGACGGCGTTCCGGTCACTGGCTGCATCGGCTTCGGCGACCGCAGCGCCATGAGCAACGTGCAGCCGTCCAGCCAGGCCTTGAAAATGGGCGATGCGATCCGCTTCGATGTCGGCTGTCGCTACCAATACTACCGCTCGGATATTTCGCGGATCGCGGTGATGGGCGAGCCTTCGTCAAAATTGCGGTTGTACCACGATGCGCTCTACAAGGGCGTGCAGCGCGCCTACGAGATTCTCAAGCCCGGCCTGAAGATCTCCGAATTGTTCCGGCAGGTCGTCGACACCGTTCAGAAGGAAGGCATCCCGCATTACAACCGCAGCCATGTCGGCCACGGCATCGGCATCGAAGGCTATGATCCGCCGAACATCGCCGGCGACTTCAGCGATGTGTTCGAGGCGAACATGGTGATCTGCGTCGAGACGCCATACTACGAACTCGGTTTCGCCGGTCTGCAGGTCGAGGACATGATCCTGGTCACCGGGGACGGCGCCGAATTGCTGATGGCCCGGGACGGCAAATTGCGGGTGCTCGCGTGAGGCGGGTGCCGATGCGAGCCCGTTGATCGATCGCGGCGGTTACGCTGCCAGAAACCAAGGAACCGTGTCATGAAGTTTTCGGTATGTTTGTCGACCGGCTATGAAGGCCTCGCCTACCCGATCCCGTTCTGCGCGCCGCAGGACCTCGTCAAGACCTCGGTGCTCTGCGAGAAGCTCGGCTATGATTTGGTGTGGGGCAACGACCACATGACCACGCAGAACTATGTCCGCCAGCTGTTTCCGGATTCGCCGCCGAATTTCTACGAGCCGCTGATTACGCTGGCGATGATCGCACAGGCCACCACGACGCTGCGCGTCGGTACCGCGCTGCTGGTGCTGCCGATGCGCGAGCCGGTCTATCTCGCCAAGCAGATCACGACCATCGACCAGTTGTCCGGCGGCCGATTTATGATGGGTGTCGGACTCGGTGCCTATCGCGAGGAATTCGAGGCCTGGGCCGGCGACAAGGCCAAGACCTTTCGCCGCGGCGACATGATGGACGAAGGCCTGAAGGCATTGCACACCCTGCTGACCGACAAGGTGTCGACCCACACGGGACCCCACTACTCGTTCTCCAATGTCGAGCTGTTTCCCAAGGCGGTGCAGAATCCGTTCCCGCTCTATATCGGCGGCCACAACTTGGCGTCGATCGAGCGCGCCGCGCAGGTCGGACAGGGCTGGTTGCCGGGCTGGCGTCCGTTCAACGAGATCGACGAGCGCATCAAGCAGCTCAAGGGCCGCGCCGCCGAACTCGGCCGCGATCCGGGCACGATCGAGATCGCGCCGCAGTTTTCGCTGCTGCTCGGCAAGACCGACGAGGAAGCCGAAAAGACCTATATGGAGAGTGGCCTCGTGCACCACCGCGTGTCGCTGGCCTATACCGGCCGCGATCCGAAGCACCAGGTCACTGCGAACCTGGTGGGATCGCCGGCGTCGGTGATCGAGAAGATCCAGACGCTGCGCGCCATGGGCGTCGATCATTGCGCGGCGATGGTGGTCGCCGTCAATTCGCTGCAGGAATACAACGAACAGGTGCAGTATTTCGCCGAAGAAGTGATGCCGCACGTCAAGTAAACGCCGGGGTTCGGCGCGCCATCGCGGGAAAGCCAATTCGAAGGAAGACCGATGTCAGAGCTGAGAACGATCGCAGTGATTGGCGGCACGGGCGCCGAAGGCAGCGGCCTCGCGCTGCGCTGGGCCCATGCCGGCCATCGGGTCTTTATCGGTTCGCGGGATGCCGCCAAGGCGCAGGCCACCGCGGATGAACTCAATGCCATCCTCGGAAAGTCTGCCCTGTCCGGGATGACCAACGCCGATGCGGTCGCTCCGGCGGACATCGTGGTGCTGACGGTTCCCTATGCGTCGCAGCTGTCCACCGTCGAAGGCCTTGCCGGCAAGCTGGAGGGCAAGATTCTGGTCGACGTCACCGTGCCGCTGGTGCCGCCGAAAGTTTCCACCGTGCAATTGCCGCCGTCGGACTCCGCCGCGGTGGCCTTGCAGAGCCTGGTCGGCCCGGGCGTGAAGGTGGTCTCCGGCTTCCAGAACATTTCGGCGCACAAGCTGAAGAAGCTCGATCACAAGATCCCCTGCGACGTGCTGGTGTGCTGCGACGACAAGGACGCGCGTCTGATCGTCGTCGGCCTTGCGCAGGATGCCGGCCTCCGCGGCATCAATGCCGGGCCGCTGGCGAATTCGACCGTGGCCGAAAGCCTGACTTCGGTGCTGATCTGGATCAACCGCACCTACAAGATCCCGGACGCCGGCATCGTCATTACCGGCCTGGACTAATATCTTCGGCGCGGCGCCGGTTTTGGCCCGCTTCTCGTATTGGAGTTGCAGAGCCGGTATAGTCGGGCTCCCATTACGGAATTGGCAGCAGACATCTGACATGAAACCGCTCGCGATCGTCATTCCCGTCAAGTCGCTTCGGGAGGGGAAGTCCAGGCTCACCGAAGTCTTGCAAGCGGACGATCGCCATGCGCTCAATTCGCGGTTGTTGACGCATACGCTCGATCAAGTCGCGCAGATGATCGACATCGCCGACGTCTATGTCGTCAGCAAATCGCGCGACGTTCTCGCCGAAGCGATACGCCGCGGTTTTACGGCATGTCCTGAATCGGATCTTTGCGAGCTGAATAGAGCCATTACGCTGGGTGCGAAGCAGGCCGAGGCTCGCGGTGCGACGGAGATCATGGTTCTGCCGATCGACCTGCCCTGGCTGTCGTCAAGTCGCTTGCGGCATCTGATCGATGAATTTCGAGCCGATTGCGACGCGATGATCGTTGCCGACCGCGCCGGTCAGGGCACCAATGTGTTGCTCTGGCGTCCGATCGGAACAGCAAGCTTTAGATACGGCATTGGCAGCGCAGCGAAGCACGCTGACGTCGCCAAAACCCTCGGCTATCGCGTCGTGATACGGCGGGATCGATACCTGTCGTTCGATCTCGATACACCGCAGGACCTGAAAATCTGGTCGCGCAGCGAGGCCCTGTCGCCGTGAGCGCGCCAATCGACCTGACAGTGAATTGGAGCAAGATCGTTTTAATTTGAATTGGTGCGCCCTTCACCTCTCCCCAGCGGGGAGAGGTCGATTTGCGCAGCAAATCGGGTGAGGGGGCTGCACCAACGATAGACTGTAACCCCTCACCCGGCGCTGCGCGCCGACCTCTCCCTATGGGAGAGGTAAAGTTTCCGCTGCGTCGCAGCTCAATCCAACTTCATCTCATCACGCTTTAGGTGCCGACCGGACGCGCCGTGCGACGCTTTGGCGTCGCCATGGTGGTCGCGTTGACGACCGGCTTGCGGGTGGCTGCGGGCTGAGCTTTCCCTGTCAGGAAAATGCCACCGTCGATGCGTGCGCCGAGCCGCCGCGAGGCATTGTTGGCAGCTTCGACCACCAGCTTGATGACGCGGCTGCGCTCCTTCTTGGTCAGCCCCGAACTCGGCACGCCGCCGCTCAGCGCGCCGATCGGCCTGTTCTCGGAATCCCGGACGATGGCACCGGCGGAATAGACGCCGTAGCGATTTTCCTCGTCGTTGGTCGCATAGCCCAGTACGCGGACCTGCTTCAATTCCGCCAGCAGGTGCGGGATCGAGATCTTGGTCTGGTTGGTAAGGCGCGGCAGCGAGGCTTCTTCCAGCAGATGCCGAACCTGGCTATCCGGCATCTCGGCCAGGATCGCCTTTCCCAGCGCCGTCGAATGCAGATAGGTCTGCGAGCCCGGCCGATGGGTGAGGGCGATCGGCCCGTTGCTTTGCACGGTCGCGAGGTACACCACTGCGTGGTCGCGCAGCACGCCGAGGAAGCCGTTGATGTGCAGGTCCGCGAGTGCATAGAGCTCCGGCATCACGGCAGAATGAATGCTGTTCTGGGCCACGAAGGCGTTGCCGACCTGGAACGCGCGATAGCCGATGGTGTAGCGCGAGGCCTCGCCGGTCTGCTCGAGATAGCCGGCATTCGCCAACGTGCGGACCAGGCGCTGGGCGATGCTGGGCGCCACGCCGAGCTGGCGGGCAATTTCCCGGACCCCGAGCGGCGATGATGTCGATGACAAGAGATCGAGCACCGCGAGCGCCCGTGCCACAGATTGATTCTCGGATGGCGATTTTTCGATGACAGTCATGAAATTCCCGGCGTCGCCTTATGCATGAGCTGATCTGTCGCACCCCTGAATTGAATCGAACTGTCGTGGTCCGTCACGTTCTTCGAGCCCGTATCATTACGGCCTACGCTTTCATGCCGGCGCGCTGCAACATCATGCGGCATCGCTGCTCAATAAACAGCCGGGCGTCGCGCTACAACTCGTCACCCGCCAGGAAGCTCCATAATCGCAGAACCTCTGCCGACACGATCGCCCGACCATAGCCCTTGTCGCGTTCCGCATTGCGCGGAATACAGCGTTGACGAACCGGCATCCGCGCGCCTACTGTGGTTGGAACAGTGTACCGGTATTGAGCACGTAGGGCAATACCGTTGATGGGAAACCTGACGGGGTTCGATGCGCGTACGGAACTTCTCATGAATGTGTCAACGGCGAAGGATGCGCCGATTTCGGAAGGCTTGCGCGAATCCCGCCTGATCGACATCGCGTCGCTCGACAAGCGGTTCTCGTCGCGCTCGGGAGAAGGCGTCGTCGCGCTGTCCAGCGTCAATCTGTCGGTCGCCGAGGGTGAGTTCATCTCCGTCGTCGGTCCCAGCGGCTGCGGCAAGACCACGCTGCTGCGCATCCTGGCCGGGCTGGAAGCGCCGACCGGCGGCAAGGCCACCATCGCCGGCAAGCCAATCCATGGTCCGCGCGACGACGTCTCGGTGGTGTTCCAGGCCGCCACATTGCTGCCGTGGTACAACGTCCTCGAGAACGTGCTGCTGCCCGCCAGGCTCAAGGGCGACGTCTCGGCCGCGACCACCGCGCGGGCGCACGATCTGTTGAAGCTGGTCGAGCTATCGGACTTCGGCAGGAAATATCCGTTCGAGCTTTCCGGCGGCATGCAGCAGCGCGTGGCAATCTGCCGGGCGCTGATCCGAAATCCCAAAATTCTTCTGATGGACGAGCCGTTTGGCGCGCTCGACGCCATGACGCGCGAGACCATGAACGTCGAATTGATGCGCTGGTGTTCCGGGGAGAAAAAGACCGTGCTCTTCATTACGCACAGCATTCCCGAGGCCGTGCTGCTGGGCGATCGCGTCGTGGTGATGTCGCCGCGCCCCGGCCGCATCTCCAGCATCCTCAATGTCGGTTTTAAGCGCCCGCGCGATCTGAAGACGCTGGCGTTGCCGCAGTTCGGCGCGCTGTGCGACGAGGTTCGGACCATCTTTGGTGCGGAATCCGCCCGCGCCCGCGATCTTTGAAAGGCAACAGCATGACGACGAAGTCGATCCGGGCGGTGCAATCTCTGGTTCTGCTTTGCGTCGTCGTCGGCGCGTGGGAGGCCATCAGCCGCGTCTTCGACATCTCGCCACTTGTGATGCCGATGCCGAGCGCCATCGCGGTGCGCTTCGTCGAGCTGATCCAGACCGGCGAGATCTGGCCGCACTTCGCCGCAACGCTGACGTCGATCTTGAGCGGGCTGTTCGCCGGGGCTCTCGCGGGTTTGCTGTGCGGCAGCCTGATCGCCACCGTGCCGGTGCTCGATGAACTGATCTACCCGTATCTGGTGGCGTTGCAGACCGTGCCGAAGATCGCCATTGCGCCGCTGTTCGTATTGTGGTTCGGCTATGGCCTGACCTCGAAGGTCATCATTACCGCGCTGCTGTGCTTCTTTCCGGTGCTGGTGAGCGTGATCGCCGGTTTCCGCTCGATCGACCTAAACCAGCTGGAGATGATGCGCGCCTTCGGGGCGACGCCAATGCAGACCTTGCGCCACTTGCGAATTCCATCGGCACTGGTGATCATCTTCGCAGGTTTGGAGATCGCGTCGGTGCTGGCGGTGATTGGCGCCGTGGTCGGCGAGTTCGTCGGCGCCCAGGTCGGCCTCGGCTATCTGATCTCCGCGCTGAACTTCAATCTCGATGTCGCGGGCATGTTCGCCGTACTGATCTTCCTCGCCATCATCGGATTGACGCTGCACGGCCTCGTCAAATACGCGAGGGGCCGCCTGGTGTTCTGGGTGCGGTCCGAGCCAGACAGGATTCTGGGCTGATGATGGGACCGGACCGCGCCTCGACATGAAGCTGCCCGACATCGACTATGCGCGCCCGACGTCGCTCGACAGCGCCGTGCGGCTGCTCGCCGATGTCGATGCCAGGATTCTGGCCGGCGGCCAGAGCCTGATTCCGATGATGGCCTACCGGCTGGCGACGCCGAGCCTGTTGGTAGACATCGCTCGCATTCCGGGTCTGGACAGGATCGGCATTGGCGCGGACGGCGTCACGCTCGGCGCACGGGTACGCTGGCGCGACATTGAAAACGAACCGCTGCTGGCGACCGGTCATCCCCTGTTGTGCGCGGGCGTCAGCTATATCGCGCATTATCAGATCCGCAATCGCGGTACCGTCGGCGGCAGCCTTGCTCATGCCGATCCCGCGGCTGAACTGCCCGCCATCGCGCTCGCCTGCGACGCCGTGATCGTCGTGTTCGGCGCCGACGGCCGGCGCGAGATGGCGGCACGCGATTTCTTCGTCGGACCGCTGACCACGGCGCTGCTGCCGACCGACATCATCACCGAGGTCCGGCTGCCGGCGTGGCCGGACGGCCGCAAATTCGCGTTCGAGGAATTCGCCCGCCGCCGCGGCGATTTTGCATTGGCGGGTGTTTGCCTGGCCTACGACCTGAATGACCACGGCGCCGTCGTCGATCCCCGCCTGGTCGGCTTTGGCGCGACCGACATGCCCACGCGCATCGCCGAACTGGAACAGTTTTTACGCGGACGGCGACCCGACTTGGCGATGTGCGAAGCCGCCGCCAAAATCGCCAGCGACGCCATTACCCCGGTCGGCGACATCCATGCCCCGCCGGCCTATCGCCGTTCGCTGTTCGGGACGCTGGTCGAACGCGCATTGCTGAAATCCATGTCACGGACCCCAAAGGATGCGCATGGACATTAACTTCATCCTCAATGCGCAGAAGGTTCGCGGCGACGTTCCGCCACGGCTGACGCTGGCCGATTTCCTGCGAGACCGGGCCGGCCAGACCGGAACGCATCTTGGCTGCGAACATGGCGCCTGCGGCTCCTGCACCGTGATCGTCGACGGCGCCGCGGTGCGCTCCTGCCTGATGCTGGCGGTGCAGGCCGATGGCAGCGAGATCGTCACTGTCGAGGGCCTTGCGCGCGGAGAAGACCTCTCGTCGCTCCAGGCCGCGTTTCGGAAACATCACGCCCTGCAGTGCGGCTTTTGCACCCCGGGCGTCCTGACCACCATGCATGCTCTGCTCACCGAGGAGCCCGACGCCGGCGAGCAGCGGATACGCGAGGTACTGTCCGGCAACATCTGCCGCTGCACCGGCTACCTTCCGATCGTCCATGCCGTGATGGATGCACGTAGCGCGTATCGGTCGGCGGACCGGGGCTGACCATGCGCATGACCAACACGCTAGTGGGCAGTCCGGTGCAGCGGAGCGAAGACCGGCGCTTTCTCCGTGGCGAGGGGCAATATGTCGCCGACCTCAAGTCCGACCGGACCACCCACGCCTCGATCCTGCGCAGCAGCGTTGCTCATGGCCGGTTGCTGGCCATCCGTGCCGAGGCGGCGCGGGCGTTGCCGGGCGTGCGCGCCATCATCACGGCGTCGGATATGCCGTCGGGCGTTCAAAAAATTCCGCTGCGGCAGCAGGTGCTCGATGAGGGGCTGCCGTTCCTGCAGCCGGTGATCGCCGACACCGTCGTGCGCTATGTCGGCGAGCCGATCGCCGTCATCATTGCCGACGATCTGTCGATCGCCGAAGACGCCGCCGCGCTGGTTGGAATCGACATCGAGCCGCTCGATGTGGTCCCGGATATAGCCACTTCCTCCGCCGATCGCGTCCTGCTGTTTCCCGATGCCGGCAGCAACCGGCCGATGACGTTCACGGCGGCAAAGGGCGATGCCGATGCCGCTTTCGCCTCGGCCGACTATACCCGCCGCGAATCCTTCAGCGTGCAGCGCCACGGCGCCATGCCGATGGAGACCCGCGGCCTGTTCGCCGACTGGAACGAACGCGAACGCCATCTCACCGTGCATGGCGCCGCCAAGGTGCCGTTCTTCAACCGCAACCTGCTGGCGCGGATGCTCGGGCTGGAGGTGACGGCCGTCGACATGATGGAGGTCGACGTCGGCGGCGGGTTTGGTGCGCGCGGAGAGTTTTATCCGGAAGATTTTCTGATTCCGTTCTGCGCGATGCATGTGAAACGTCCGGTGCGCTGGATCGAAGATCGCCGCGAGCACTTCACCGCGATAAATCACGCCCGCGACATGTCCGCAGAGATCGAGATCGCCTGCATGCGCGAAGGCACCGTGGTTGGACTGCGCGGCACCATTCATGTCGATCTCGGCGCCTATGTCCGAACCAATGGCTTCACCGCGCCGCGCAATGCCGCGCAGTTTCTGTCCGGCCCGTATCACGTGCCGAATATCGCGATCGACGCCGCGGTGTTCACGACCAACAAGACGCCGGCCGGCACCTATCGCGGGCCCGGCCGCTTCGAGGCCAGCTTTTTCTGCGAACGGCTGTTCGACATGGCGGCGTTCGATCTTGGCATCGACCCCGCCGAGTTTCGCCGCCGCAATCTCGTGACCGAAGCGCAGATGCCCTACAAGCTGGCGCGGATGCGGCATATCGATCCCAGCGCGGAGACCGAATACGACGGCGGCGCCTATGAGATGGTGCTCGATCGCTGCCTCGAGGCGTTCGACTGGAAACGGCGTTCGAAGCGCCAGGGCGAGCTGATCGACGGCCGCCATCACGGGTATGGGCTGGCCATGTTCATCGAGGGCGGCTCTGCCGGCCCGCGCGAAGGCGCCAGAATCACGCTCAACGCCGATGGGACGGTGACGGTCGCGGTGGGGTCGTCGGCGCTCGGGCAGGGACTGGAAACGGTTCTGGGGCAGATCGCCTCCGACGCCCTCGAAGTGCCGATGGACCGGATCAGGCTGCTGCACGGTTCGACCACGCTGGTCACCGAAGGCTTCGGCTCGTTCCATTCGCGCTCCACGGTGATGGGCGGTAACGCAGTGCTCGTCGCAGTCGAGGCGCTGAAAGCGGAAATCCGCACCATCGCGAGCGGGATCTTCCAGTGCGCGCCGGATGCCGTCGACGTCAGCGAAGGCGCGGCCCGGCACAACAACCGCGTTCTGACCTTCGCCGAACTCGGCGCGCTTGGCGTCGTTGCGGAACGCAGTTTTTCGAACTCAAAACACACCTACAGCTACGGCGCTCATGCGGTGCATGTCGCGGTGGATGCGCGCACCGGGCATGTCGAGATACTGGACTACCTGACCGTCGAAGACGTCGGCCGGATCATCAATCCGGCGACGCTGCATGGCCAGGTGCTGGGCGCCGTGGTGCAGGGCCTCGGCAGCGTGTTCCTCGAGCACATCCATTACGACGATCAGGGCCAGATCCTGACCGGATCGTTCGCCGACTATCTGCTGCCGACCGCCGATGATTTTCCGAATATCCGCTCGATCTCGCTGGCGTTGCGGCCGTGCCCGAACAATCCGCTTGGCGCCAAGGGCGCCGGCGAGGGCGGCCTGATTGCCGTCGGCGGCGCAGTCGGCAATGCCATTGCTGCCGCACTGCGGCCGCTCGGCATCGAGCCCTGTCACCTGCCGTTCAGTCCGCCGCGGCTATGGCAGCTCATCGAAGACAAGCGCCAGCCGGCGCACGGGACATCCCCATCCACAAGAACGGGAGTTTGACATGACCATGCCAAAACCGATCCGCGCGCTGGCCCTGCTGGCGACCAGCCTATGCCTGCTGGCGGGTCCGGGTCAGGCCGCCGACATCAAGATCAAGGCGCTGATCCCCGCCAAGCTGATCAACGAGGCGTTCTCGCCATTAAGCGTCGCGAAATATCTCGGCTACTTCACCGAGGAAGGCCTCGACGTCAATCTGATCGCGGTCGGCGGCTCCAATGAAGTCGCGCTGGCGGTCAGCACCGGCGCCGGCGACATCGGTCTTGCTTCGCCGGGCCAGGCGCTGGTCGGCATGCAGTCACCGGGGGCGCTCGATCTCGAATACTTCTACGAGGCCAACTACCGCAGCATCTGGTCGGTCACCGTGAAGCCGGACAGCCCGATCCGGAGCATCAGGGATCTGAAGGGCAAGAGGATCGGCATGGCCGCGATGGGCAGTGCGGCGGCGACCTTCGGCAAGGCCCTAGCCGCGGAAGCCGGGCTCGATCCCGTCAGAGACATCAGCTTCATCGCCGTCGGCAGCGGCGCGCAGGCGGTCGGTGCCTTGAACCTGAATGCAGTCGATGCGCTGATCTTCTCAACGCAGGAGACCAACAAGTTCGAAGCCAACGGTTTCAAGATTCGCTACCTGGATACGGGCGAGGGCTTCGCCAGTCTGCCTGACGTCGGCCTCGTCACCCGCCGCGAAGTTCTCACCGACAATCCGAAGATGCTGACCGGCTTTGCGCGTGCCGTCGCCAAGGGCTACGTGTTCTCGGTGGCGAACCCGGCTGCGGCGGTGAAGATCAGCTGGAAGCTGTTCCCGGAATCCGAGCCGAAGAATGTCAGCCCGGAAGAGGCGTTGAAAGGCGGCATCATGGTCAACACCAAGCGGATGGAAATCTGGGATTCGCCGAAGACCAAGGGTGTCTACGGACTGTTCATCGACGCCGACTGGAAGCGCCTGGTCGACTTCATGAAGACCAATGGTATCCTGAAGGAAGAGCTGCCACTCGATCGCATTTTCACCAATGCCCTGATCCCCGAGATCAACAAGTTCGACCGCGAAAAGGTGCGCAAGCAGGCGAGGGACTTCGACCTCGTTACGATGAAATGAAGGCGATGACGTCGAAAAACGGAAAGAGCAGACCGCTGCCACGCATCAGCCTTCGGCTGCATGGCATGCTGACGGCGCGGCGATGCGTGGAACTGGCGGTCGCGGCCGATAGCTCCGGCTTCTCGACCGCATGGTTTGCGGAAAACGCCTTTGCGCGCGGCGTGCTGCCGGCGACGGCGGCCTGCGCGGTGGCTACCAGCCGGCTGCGCATCGGCGCCGGCGTGTTCAATCCGTTCAGCCGTCATCCGACCATGATGGCGATGGAGATCGGCGCGCTTGACGAACTCTCCGACGGGCGGGCGATGCTTGGCATCGGCGCCGGCATCGGCTCGTCCGTGCAGAAGATTGGGTCGAGTTCGGACAAGCCCGTGGTCGCCGTGCGGGATACCCTGGCAATTCTGCAGCCGCTGCTGCGCGGCGAGAAAGTCACCTATACCGGAAAGGCGTTTTCGGTGCGGGACGTGAAACTCGGTTATGCGACGCGGGGAGACGTTCCTATTTTCGTGGCGGGCAGGGGTGACCTCACGCTTAAACTGACCGGCGAAAGCGCCGATGGTTTGCTGATTTCCAACATGTGTTCGCTGGAGTTTGGCCGCCGTTCGGCGGCGAAGGTGATGGACAGCCGCAAGGCCGCCGGACGCGACGGCCTGGCGCGCGTCGTTCAGTATATGCCCTGCGCGGTTCACGGCGATCGCGACGAAGCCCAAAGGATCGGCAAGCGCGTTGTCGGCGAGATGATGCCGAACTACTGGGGGCTCAGCCAGAAAATTCCCTCCGCCAAGGAGGCGCTGTTCGCCGGAACCGATATTTCGGAGAGCGAGTTCGAGGCCGCCACGCTCCGGATTAAGGCCGGAGATGACGCGGCTGACGTCCTGAGTGAAAAATTCACCCAGGCGTATTCGCTGACGGGAACGCCGGACGAGTGCATTGCGCGGGCGACCGACTATGCAGACGCCGGCATCGATGAATTGGCGCTTACATTTGACGGTACTGCAGCAACCAGAGATATCGCATTGCTGGGGGATGCGCTGAAGCATCACCTGCAATAGCCCAGACGCCCATCGAAAACCGTTCGCGGGGATCCTTTAGCGCGTGATCCGGCGTTGATACTCATCCCAGGTCTGCTGCATGGCGCTTTCGAACGGCGCATAATTTCCGAGCAACTCGGCACGTAGCGTTTCCGATCGCTCGTCTGCGAGGATCTCTTCATCTCCGTGTTCAATTCCCGCAAGCACGCGATTGACGATATCGTCCGGGCTGGTCTTCGGATCTGTCAGCGCCGCGACCATTTCGGTGTCGATGTATCCGGCATGGACGCCGGCAACCAGCGTGCCTTGATTTCGCAGCTCGAACCTGACGGCCTTGGTAAGCGACCATTCTGCGGACTTCGACGCGCAGTATGATCCCTGCATCGGCGCGTTGAACCAGCTCACCACCGAGAGCACGTTGACCAATGCGCCGCCGCGGTTTTGCTTGAGAATCGGTGCGAACGCCCTGCACATCGCCAGCGTGCCGAAATAATTCGTCTCCATTTCCGTGCGTGCATTGTCGACGGTTGGAGCGCCCAGCAGCGGCGTGAACTTGGCGACGCCTGCGTTATTGATCAGAAGATCAACGTCCTGGCACCGAGCAGCAGCCGCAGCCACGTGTCCAGGGTCGGTGATATCCAGCTGGACGGCGTTCTCGACGCCTGCGCCAAGGCTTTCAAGCCGGCGCACGCCGGCGTAGACCTTTGCGCAGCCTGCTTCGCGCAGATGCCGCAGGAAAGCCCGACCGAGGCCGCGATTAGCTCCGGTGACCAGAGCTGTTGCTCCACGAATTTTCATTGGGTCCTTTCGGCCGGGTCGGCATGAGGCGCAGTGCGCCCCTTTAAGATTACGACATCTGCGCCGTCCGCAACACCAAAAGGCGCCGGCGGTCGCGAGCAACACCAACCTGGGCACTCGCGCTGGCGGGCAATTTGGACCGCTATTCAACCCGGTACGTTTTGCGAGCGGTCCTAACTCGTTTGCGAATTGTACACTTTCCACATAGGTGTGATTAAGGGCCCCGGGATATTACCGCCGCTGACATCACTTTGCAGGCGGCTCTGAATTGGAGCGGGATGCTTGCGCGGCCACCAGAGACTGATCGCTGGATTTTCTAAACTGCGCCCATTCTTCGGCCTCGGTCAGCCAGTATATCATTTCTTTCTTCGCCACGGCAGCGCGCTCACGGCACATAACTTCAAGAGCGTAGAACTGTTTTTTCGAATCCATTGATTGCTCCAGCATGCCATCGGATTCTATCTGCGTCATGTCGAACGCCAATTAAATATTTTTTTATTCAGGGTGACGAAATAGCGGTCGGCCGTTTTCCGAACATGTCTGATTTTGAAATTTTTGTGCATTGCTTGCTGCCCGGGCGACGCATTGGATTTTGCAAACTCGCGCCCGCACTCCGATGGCTACTCCCCGCGCGCGCACACGCAACACCTTGACCGGCATCCTCAGGGCGTCGCAATTGCGTTGTCAGCGCCAATCCTGACGACGTAATTGGAGGTGAATCGGGCAGCTCTGTGGAACGACCGAACAAAAGGAAGTGTAGCAACGCCGCGCGTCTCGAACCATGAGGCCACGGGAACGCCATCGTGTTTCGGTTAGACGGAACCTACTGCAGTTCGCCCAGGGCCAGACCGGCGTTGGCGACGCCGCGGACAATCTTCGATCAATATTTGGTTGGCGCTCAGTATTTGGCGACGACAGGCCCGGCCCAGTCGAAGTGATAGTTCAACCCGACGCGCGCGATCTGCTCGCGGAACGGGGTCGAGGCGCTGAACACGATGGCCGGAAGGGTGAATGCCGGAATGTTCATCGAGCGCCCGCCGAGATCGACGTAGAGATACTCGACCTTGACGCTCCAATTCGGCGCCAGCATCGCCTCGGTGCCGGCACCCGCGGTCCAGCCCGTACGGACGCCCGACGACGCGCCATTGGCGCAAAGAAATGCGTTCGGCACGCAGCCGGAGGTCAGGTTGGTCGTTGTGAAGCTGGATTTGGTCTCGCCATAAGCCAGGCCGCCGGTCCCGTACAGCAGCCATTTTGCAGATTGTTGGTGGCGGCGTCCACCGTATCGATCGACGTCACCGTCGGCAGGATCGAATCGACCAGCACGGCGGTGGTCGATCCGATATTGTTCAGGGCCGGCGCGGCGTTGTTGCCGATGGAATCCTGGATGGTGGCGCTGTTGAGGACCAGGCTCGTTCCAACCGTGATGCCGTTGCTGTCGAGTTCGCCGCTGGGAACCACATACCGAAACACCAGCGCGCCGGTGCCGGAACCGCTGATATAGGTCGCATCGACCGTGCCGCCGGTATCCAGCGTCACCTCGACATAGGGAACGCCACCTCCGGTGTTGACGGTGACGACCTTGGTGAAATTGACGGTGAAATCGAGATCGTTCCCGGTCGCGTAGGTGCCGTTGGAGGGAACGCCCACGCTGGATACCGCCGGAACGATCGCATCGATATCGATGCCCGCGGTCGAAGGTTCGACGGCGTTGATGGCCAGCACGGCATCATTTGTTGCGGCGTCCTTGATGGTGCCGCCGTTGAGATCGATCGCCGTTCCCGTGACAATTCCGGTCAGATCCTGCTGCCCGGGCGACACTACCTCCTGGAAGGTCAGCGTATTGGTGCCGCTGCCCGAAGTGTAGTTGGCATACGCCGTGCCGCCGGTATCCAGCGTCAGTGCAATGCGCGGCGTACCGGTGACGGTGACGGATTCGCTGAACGTAGTGGTGAAATCGAGGTCTTGCCCTGCGGCATAAGTCCCGTCTGCCGGAACGGTCATGGCCGTGGCGCTGGGCGGCGTGTGTTCTATCGCATAGCTCTGATCGCCGGTATGGGCCGCCGTGAGCGTGTTGCCGAAATTATCGGTGATGGGATCGCCGGTATTGTTGAGATCCAGCCGCAGCGTGCCATCGCCGCTGACGTCGTTGACCGCGACCGTCCAGCTGGTGCCGCTGCCGGAGACCGAGGTGATGGAGCCGGCCACGGTGCCTGTGGTATGCAGCGTGAAGTCGGTGGCATCGACTCCGTTGACGGCCGTCGAAAACGTCACCGTGAAGTGCTCGGTGCTCAGATTGTTGGTGGTGCTGTCGACCGTGTCGATCGATGTCACGGTTGGCGGGATCGCATCGACCAGCACATTGGCGGTGGAAGCCACGCTGTTGAGCGTCAGCACCGCCGCATTGGTGGCGGCGTCCCTGATGGTGCCGCCGTTGAGGTTGATCGAGCTTCCGACCTCGATGCCGTTGGTGTCGTCGTTGCCGCTCGCCACCGTATAGGCGAATGTGAGCACCGAGCTGCCGGAACCGCCGGTATATGCCGCATGCACGGTGCCGCCGGTATCGAGCGTCACGTTGATATAGGGCGTTCCCGTGACCAGCACGTTCTCGCTGAAATCGACGGAGAGATTCAGCGTCTGGCCGGCGCCATAGGTGCCGTCCGCGGGGACACCGACCGACGTTACCGTCGGCGGAATCGAATCCACCAGCACACCGGTCGTCGACCCCACGCTGTTCAACGTCAGCAACGCGGCATTGGTCGCCGCGTCGTTGATGGTACCGCCGTTGAGCGCGATGGCGCTGGCCACGGCAACACCGTTGCTGTCGAGTTCGCCGTTCGCGACTACGTACCGGAACACCAGCGCGCTGGCATCGTGCAGCGCCGCCGTGGCCGCGGCATCATAGGTCGCTTCCACCGTGCCGCCGGTATCCAGCGTCAAGGCAATCTCGGGCGTGCCTGTCACCGTCACGGCTTCGCTGAAATGGGCGGTGAAATCGAGGTTCTGTCCGGCGATGTAGGTAGCATTGGCGGGGACGCCGACCGAGGTCACGGCGGGCGGCGTGTGCTCGATCGTATAGCTCTGGTCGCCGGTGTGCGCCGCCGTCAGCGGGTGGCCTGAACTGTCGGTGATGGGATCGCCGGTATTGTTCAGGTCGAGACGCAGCGTGCCGTCGCCGGTGACGCTATTGACGGTGACCGTCCAGGTCGTGCCGCTGCCGGTAACCGACAAAATCGAGCCGGCCACGTTGCCGGTGGTGTGCAACGTGAAGTCGCTGGCATCGACGCCGGTGACAGCGGTCGAAAACGTCACCGTGAAGTGTTCGGTATTGAGATTGTTGGTGCTGTTATCCACCGTGTGGATCGACGACACGGTCGGCGCAGCGCTGAGCTCGAAGGTTTCGATAACGGGCGTCGTGCCTGTAAGGGGCCCGAACAGGCCGATCTCGCCGGCCGAATATCCCGCGGCCGCTCCCTGGAGATAATAATTGCCGGCGTCATCGTAGACCTCAACGCCGTTACCGCCGTTCTCCAGCGACAGGAGGACGCCCTGCGAGCTTTGCGTGCCACCGGCCACAATGTTTCCGGAATTGTCAAACCGGATCGCGTAGATGTTGCCGTCTTCATTGTGGTCGCTGAAGACGACGATACCTGGCGCACCGGACGTCAGGTCGGCGGTTAAAATGGCATCGCTGATGGTGGGCAGATTGATCGCATTGCCAACGGTGGAACCATCGGGCGCATAGATCTGCAGAATGCTGCTGGTCGGGGTATTCGTGAGTACGGCAAAATCACCGTCGCTCAATGCGATAGCCTGAGCGGGCGCGGCGGTTGCATTGCCCAGCGTGCCCAAAGAAACTGTTGCGGTCGGACTGGTACCGCCATTGGCATAGATCGCTGCGTAGGCGGTGGTCGTTGAGCTTACGGTTGAAGTGTAAGTGACAATGAAACTTCCGCTGTCATTGGCCGCAATGGACAACGGCTGGGACACCGGCTGTGCGCTCGATATCTGCACAGGCGATCCGACCGGCGCACCGCTGGTGTCGTAGACGTCAATAAAGGAATGGCCGTTCGCGCCCACACGCGTGAGCATCGCGATATCGCCGTTCGATAATTGTGCCGCCTGATAGATGTCGGCGGCTGGCGTCACCTCGATTGGGGTGACGACGACGCCACTTGGACCGATGATACTGAAATAAGTATTGCCGTCATGCCCATCATAGGTGAGGAAGACATCACCGTTCGATAGCGGCGCAAGAGAATAGTCGGAGCCCTCAAAATTGGCATCCGACAGCGTCGTCGTCGCCGTGACCGTGCCGGCGATCGACAGAAACTCGATCTTCGCGCTCGTGTCGGCGCCCCATGCGACGGCGCTGCCGCCGCCCGGCAAACCGACGACGCTGGACGCGAAATAGGTGGTGTTATTGGGATCGCCCCCCCGATCGAGGGTGACGGTCAGTGTCGGATCCGTCATCACGCCATCGAGAGGCGGAGGCGGAGGGGCGATGATCGCATAGTCGCTTCCGGTGAAGCCGCCGGCAATCGCATTGCCCGCGAGATCGTGGATGCCGGTACCCGACGCGTTCAGATCCAGTCCCAGCGTGCCGGTGCCGCTCACGCCGCCAACCGTCACCGTATAGGTGCCGCCGCTGCCGGTGACCGAGCTGACGCCGGTGTCGGCCGCCCCGCTCGCAACCGCGGTGAAATCTGAAGTGTCGACCCCGGTGACGCTTTCCGAGAACGTGACGGTGCACGTTTCGCTGCCGCCGCCGTTGGGGTTAACCCCTGCCGGGACAATCGAAGAGACCGTCGGCGCGGTATGATCGACCGTATAGGTCTGCCCGGTGAAGCCGCCGGAAACTGCGGTGCCGGCCGCATCCGCGATGCCGGTGCCGCTGGCATTCAAATTCAGGCCCAGCGAACCGTCGCCGGTGACGCCGTTGACGGTCACCGTATAGACGCTGGCGCTGACAGCGCTGACCGAGATGCCGGTGTCGGCGACGGTGTTGCCGGCAACCGCCGTAAAGTCGGTGTTGTCGACGCCGGTGACGCCTTCCGAGAAAGTGACGGTGAAAGCTTCGCTGCCGGCGTCGCTCGGCGTGCTGCCCGCCAGATTGATCGATGTCACCGCCGGCACGACCGCGGTGAGCGAAACCGTGCCGGTGCTGACCGGGGTCGAGCCGCCGTCATGGGACGCGATGTCGATCCCGGTGAAAGCCGAGGAACTGCCCTGCAAAGAAGCGCCGGTAACCCCCGTCGTCGACACGTTCCCGGCCGAACTATCGATTACATGCGCGGTCAATGCGCCCGGCGCGCCGCCGAAGCCGGCGACGGCGCTGAAGCGCAACTCGGCCGCGTCGGAAAGGATCAGCGCCGAGGTCGCGCTCACGCTAGTGGCGATATTGGTCCAGCTGCCGCCGCCGTCGGTCGAATATTGCCAGGAGCCCTGCGTCGACGCGTTGGCTGCGTCGCCGGTGACGGCGATGCCGGCCAGCGTATTGGCGACGGAGCCTCCCGGCAGCGCCGGCTGGTTGTCCGCGCTGTCGTCGAAATGGCTGGTGAATAACGCCGCGACGGTGTTCGGCAACGCCAGCGCCGCCGTGCCGCTTGCCACCGGCGCGTCGTTGACCGGCGTGACATTGAAGGTGATCGTGTTGGGAGTTGGATCCAGATTGACGCCGCCATTGGCGGTACCGCCATCGTCCTCCACCTGGAAGGTGAAATGCGCGTAGCCATTGCCGTTGACGTTGGTAGCCGGCGTGAAGACGAGATCGCCCGCATTGATGTCCGCGGCCGACACCAACTGGCCGGCCGTCACAGCTACGTTGTTGTCCTTCAGCGTGCCGGTGGTCGGTAGCGTCGTAATCTCGACTGCGAGGAGATTGTTGGACGGGCTGTCGTTCGGATCGGTAAACCCGAAGTCCGATATGGCGAAGGCGTGCGCCGTATCTTCCAGCGTGGTGATCGTGTTGTCCGCGCCCGCCGGCGCATGGTTCACCAGCAGGACCGAAAGATTTTGACTCGAGGCCGTGGCGGGCTGGACACCGGTATTGTCGTTGATGGTGACGGCCACCGCGTCGGCGCCGTGATACTGCGCCGTCGGCGTGTAGGTAAGACCGTTCAGCGCCGTATTGAGTTGGGCGATGGTTCCGCTGAAACTGAGCGACGCGCCGCCATTGCCGGTCAACCCGGTGAGACCGGTGGTCGAGCCCAGGGTCAGCGTACCGTGTACTACCGACAGCGTCACGGTCTCGCTGCTGGAGCCGCCGTCGATGTCCGCGACCGTGATGGCGTTGCCGTGAGCGCTGGAGAAGACCAGCGACGTGTTTTCGGCAATTGTCAGGGGCTCAAGATTGGCAACGGCCAGTGAAGCAGGATCGTTGCCAACGACATATGATGTCGTCGGCGCCTGGAAGGTGCCGTTACCGTTGCCGAGCAATACGGCAACCACGCCGTCGCCGGTCGTGTTGCTTTTACCGGATTCAACGATATCGAGGATTCCGTCGCCATTGACATCAATGAGTGATACCGAAAAGGGCTGTATATTCCCGTCATTCGCAGGGCCGATCGTGGTTCCCGCCGTGAAACCACCTGAACCGTCGCCCAACAGCACGCTGATCGTTGAGTTGGAGCTACCGGCAACGACCATATCGAGTTTGCCGTCGCCGTTGATATCGCCCAACGCCACGCCGAGGGGACCTTCGGCGGCAACGGTTACAGTGGACGCGGCCTGGAACGTGCCATCGCCCTTGTTAAGCAAGACGCTGACGGTGTCGCCGTTGGCGCCGCCGAAGTTTGTGACCACGATGTCGGAAAAGCCGTCGCCATTGAGATCGCCCACCGCGATGGTGCCGGGACCGTTCCCTGTCGTTAGGGTCTGCTTGAGGGTAAAGCTTCCAGATCCGTCACCCCACAGGATGCTGACGCTGCCGGTCGCGTTGTTGCCAGTGACAAGGTCGAGATGGCCGTCATGGTTGAAATTTCCCACCGCCACGAAAAGAGGCTTGGCGCCGGTCAACGCGATGGATATGGGAGCGGCGAAGGTCCCGTTCCCATTATTCAGCAGCACGTCAACGGTGGAAGCGGCGTAGTTCACAGTCACGATGTCGGCGAAGCCGTCGCCGTTCACATCGGCTACTGCCGCGGCGTAGGGCTGGACGCCGGTCCCCAGGGATATTGGGCTACCGCTGGCCGTGGCAAAGCCACCGGAACCGTTGCCGAGCAAGATGCTAACTTCATTATTGGGGTGCGTGCTGCCTGAATTGGAGAAGCCGTAGTCGGCGGTGACGATGTCGGCAAAGCCATCGCCGTTGACGTCGCCCACCGCCACGGAGGAAGGCCCGACGTTGACGGCGTGTGTGGTCGCGGATTGAAACGTGCCGTCGCCATTCCCGATCAATACGCTGACGGTGCCGTCAAATTGATTGGCGGTGACGATGTCGAGGATACCTGGAAGGCGAATCTTCGGCGCGACGTCGGTCATTACTTCCCCGATCGAAACGCGCAGACGCAATCCGATCGGATGCCGCCACGCAACCCCACATTCCACGCGCCACACGCCGGCGCGGGCCGCACAGTAATCCATTTGTAAACGAATGGTAAATGCCTGTCCATACAGCCCCTAAGCGAACCGAGACAACCAAACCGTGGCGGAAGGTTTGCCGGGGTCGAAAGGTTAACGCTGCCGATCTCGCGAACGGATCGGGCTTGCGCTATAAGCGCCGATGAGTTCCCCTCGGAGCGCCGTGGCGACGCCGCGCGGACGTCGCAACAATTGGGACCGCCATGGACGATGCTGCCTCCGATAGTACCACGACAAATTCTGCGCCGTCAGCCGAACCGTTTTTCGAAATCAAATTCAGCCGCGGCTTCGAGGCATGGTTGCACGACCAACGCAACAGCATTGCCTTCACCACCTACCAGATCGGCAAGATATTCTTCATCGGCCTGAAGCCGGACGGCAGAGTATGGGTATTCAACCGCAATATCGGCCGCTGCATGGGCATCGCAACCTCCGGCTCCGAGCTTTGGGTGGCGGGAGGCGCAAAAGTGCTGCGCTTCAGCAATCCGATGGCGGGTGGTAACGCAGCAAAGGATGAGCCCGACGCGTTTTACCTGCCCCGGGTCAGCTATTTCACCGGCGACTTGGATGCCCATGATATCGCCGTCGACAAGGACGGCCGGGCGGTGTTCGCCAATACAAGGTTCAATTGCCTGGCGACGGTTTCTCCGACCCACAGTTTTCGCGAAGTGTGGCGGCCTCCCTTCATCAGCAAACTGGCCGCAGAGGACCGCTGTCATCTCAACGGCGTCGCACTCAAGGCAGGCGTCGTCAAATATGTAAGCGCCGTCTCGCAAAGCGACACTTATGACGGCTGGCGCGATCACCGCGAGCAAGGCGGCGTCGTCATCGACGTCGAAACCAGCAAGATCGTTTGCAGCGGCCTCAGCATGCCGCATTCGCCGCGCATGCTGGACGACCGGCTATGGGTGCTCAATTCCGGAACCGGGGAGCTTGGCCGGGTGGACATCGAGAACCGCCGCTTCGAACCGCTTTGCTTCTGTCCCGGCTATCTTCGCGGGCTTGCGTTTGTCGGCAAGAATTATGCGGTGGTCGGACTTTCCAGGCCGCGCGGTAACAAAACCTTCGCCGGCCTGAAACTGGACGCCGCGTTGACAGAGCGGGACATCAGCCCGCGCTGCGGACTCTACGTAATCGATCTGAGGAGCGGTGACGTAGTTCATTCGATTTCGATCGAAGGCATCGTGACGGAACTCTACGATGTCGCAGCCCTTTCCGGAATCCGCCAGCCGACGATGGTCGGCCTGAACAGTGAAGATGAAAACCGCTTTGTCACCATCGAGTGACGTTTGACTTCGATCGCGTTACCTTCGTCGCCGGGCCAATTTCGGATAGAGAATTAGCCATGACGTAGGGCCGGAAAATGAAAGCGATGTCGAGTACGGCGAGGCGCCGGGTCCGATTTTCGTGGCGGCATTGCCATGCGGCCTTGTGCTTGCCGCCGCCAATCCGGCGATCGCGGCGGGCTGCACTTTTCAGTCGCAAGGTGAAGGCCGCGTCGCCGCGGTCGTCGATGCGCGCAGCTTTCGCCTCGAGGATGGCCGCGAGGTACGGCTTGCCGGCATCGAACCGGTGGCGAGTGAAAAGACAAGTGCGAACCGCGCATCGGCGCTGGCTACAATCGTTGCGGGGCGCCGGTCGACGCATCGAGCGTCCAGCTTCCTCCGAGGTCGGCGCTGTCGACGAGATGCGTCGCCGCCGCGACGTCGACGCCACCGGCATAGGCGGAGAGGTCCGCGATGAATTGATGACCCGCCGTGCCGGTAGCGGTATCGCAGGCATAGAGTGCAAGATCGCCGCCAGGCGCAAGCGACGCACCGATCGTGGATATTGCCGCCGCGTCGGTTGCGAGGTTGGCATCATCGATGACCGTCGAGCCGCGATCGATTTCACCGGGGGCGCCATGGCCGACGATCGAAATCGCCGACAGTCCGCTTAGATCGTTCGCCTTGAGGATCGAGGCGATCTGGTCGAGGCCATCCTGCGTCGGATCAAGGACGAAGATCTGCTCGCCGGGTAAAGCACCGTTGATGAGGTCGGCGATATCGGGCGTACGGGAATCGATGAAGACGACTTGTGTCGTCGTCCCCGGCAATGCCGCCGCGGTGATGACTTGCGCAGACGTGCGCCGAGCCGCCTCGTCATTCGACATCCGCTACTCCTTCGAGGGGGGGGGTCGGCTGCTGCCGCGCGCCCGGGCGGCGGGGCACCCCAATACCTCAAAGGCCACGCTCTGCCAAGCGGGTTGGGCTACATCGCCCCGACCACCCAGCATTAATTTTTGGAATCCGTATGCGGAAGAAATCCGAGGGGCCAATTGCCGAGGGCAAGGCTGAAATCCCCGAGCATGGGAGCGCCGAGCCGTTTGTCGGGCCACAAGTGCCATGAACAAGTATGGATTGACCACTTCCGCCAATGGCGCCAAGAGGCTAACATTCGCCAAGCGCGGCCTGCAAGACCTTGGTCTCTCCGTTCGATGCGTTAGTCATCGGCCGCAACTCCAGGGGTCGATATTAACGTAAAGACGGAGCCGCGATGCCAATCATCCGGGCTCTCGAGAAGCGGGTGCTAAGGAATGGCTTATGCACCTGCCGAAAATAACCCGCAGCGCGCGAACTCTCACGACAGCGTGGACAATTGCCGATGCCAGCCAATTCTTCTCCAGCCGATCAGGCGGTTAGCGCTCTTCTTCTTGAGGGCGTGAGTGACAGTGCCGTCGAACTATTCCTGAATTCGAAATATTTGAGCGTCGAACGCCTGCCAAAAGCCCTCGAGGCAAACGCGCTGCGTCATGCCATCAAGGGAATCGACTTGCTGGGCATTCGTTCTCGAACCCGGCTGACCGGCGATATTTTTTCTGAGGCCGGCCGATTGATCACGGTGGGATGTTTCAGCGTCGGTACGAACCAGGTCGATCTGGATGCTGCCCGCCAGCGCGGCATCCCGGTTTTTAACGCTCCGTTCTCGAACACCCGTAGCGTGGCGGAACTGGTGATCGGCGAAATCGTCATGCTGCTTCGGCGCATCTTTCCACGCTCTGCCGCAGCCCACCAGGGAGGATGGGACAAATCCGCGACCGACAGCCACGAGGTGCGAGGTCGTACACTCGGAATTGTCGGCTACGGCAATATCGGATCGCAGCTTTCGATGCTCGCGGAAGCGATGGGCATGAAGGTAATTTTCTTCGACCACACCGACAGACTTCGCCACGGCAATACCGAGCCCGTCGAGAGCCTGCAGATTCTCCTGGCCCAGAGCGACATCGTCAGCCTGCACGTTCCGGAGACACCGGCCACTTCCGGCATGATCGGAGAAGCCGAACTCCGCCTGATGAAACCGGGTTCATTCCTCATAAATAACAGCCGCGGCACGGTTGTCGATCTCGATGCGCTGGCAAAGTCGCTTCGCGACGGCCATCTGGCGGGCGCCGCGCTCGATGTTTTCCCGGTGGAACCGTCTTCGAATGCGGATCGCTTTCAAAGTCCCCTGCAGGGCCTGCAGAACGTGATCCTGACCCCTCACATCGGCGGTTCGACCGAAGAGGCGCAGGATCGAATCGGAACGGAAGTGGCTCGAAAGATGCTCGACTATCTCAGCAGCGGCTCGACGATGGGAGCCGTGAATTTCCCGCAAGTCCAGTTGCAGGCGCGTCCGCGCGGCGCGCGATTCAGCCATGTTCACCGCAACGTGCCCGGCATGCTCAGGCGACTGAGCGAGGTATTCCTGCAGCGCGACATCAATATCTTCGCGCAGCATCTGGAGACCGATCGGGAGGTAGGTTACGTCGTGCTCGACGTGGATCTGGCCGGCCACGACAGCCAGGAAATTCTCGACGACATTCGCGCGCTTGACGGCACCATCAGGACGAGGCTCGTGTACGAGCACTAGCCAAATCTAACGAGTTTGAAGTAGGACCCGCCCAAAATATTTTTGCTTTGGGCGGCTTTTTTGCGCTCAGGCGGCGACCGACGCCGCCAGAGAGGCCGGCTGATTGATGTCCTCGAATTGCAACTCGCCTTGATGCCGAGCGGTTTTAAGTATCCGGACGGCGTCGGCGATATTCTGCTCCGAGTGGTTGGCCATCACCTGCATCCGGATCCGCGCAGCGCCTTTGGGAACCGCCGGGAATTCGACGAGATTGGCGATCAGTCCAAGTTCCGGCAAGCGCTTGCTCACGAGACGGGCAACGCCTTCCGTTCCCATCTTGACGCAAACGATCGCAGACGGATCGCCGTAATAGTCGAGGCCGACTTCACGCAGCCGATGGCGAAGACTAAGAACGTTCGCCATCAACGCCGAACGCTGGGCGCGTCCTTCCGGCGAATCGACGATCTCGAAAGCCTTCAGAATGGTTGCCGCCTGGACCGGCGACAGCGCATTCGAGAAGGTCGCGGGCGCGCTGTAGAAGCGCAGATACTCTTTCACGGCGCGGCTCTTGCACGCGACGAAGCCGCCGTTGGACGCGAAGGTCTTGGAAAAGCTGCCCATGACGATATCGACCTTGCCGAGCATGTTCTGGATGCCGATGTGCCCGCGGCCTTCGTCACCGAGGCAGCCCAGATCGTGTGCGACGTCGACAACCAGGGTCGCGTTGAACTCGTGACAGAGCGCCTGAAGCGCCGCCAGATCCGGCGTATCCGAGTCCATGGAGAACAGGCCCTCGGTCACGACCAGAATGCCGTTCTCTTTGTCCTTCGACCTGATTTTGGTCAGGATGTCCCGGCAATATTCGTTATCGAGATGGCGGAACAGATGGATGTTGTTGGTGGCGGCGTTCGCACCCTCCTGCAGACAGGAATGCGACAGCATGTCCATCACCACGTGGTCGGCCGACCGGACCAGGCCCTTGATCACACCGAAACCCGCGGCCCAACCTGTCGGATAGAGCACCACTTCCTCCATTTTCAGGAAGTCGGCGATCTTGCGCTCAAGCGCGACAGAGTAGGACGTATTGCCGACCAGGGCCGGCGAACCGGCGCTGTGCACACCGAAGCGTTCGATGGCTTCCTTGGCGGTCGATTTGATTCCGGAATGTGACGACAGGCTCAGATAGTCCTGCGAGGCAAAATTGACGCCGCGCATCTTGTTGCCGCTATCGTCCTGTGCCCAGCAGACCGTGCTGGGTCCCTCTTCGGTGGCGCGAGAAAACGGCCAGAGGCCGTTTTGACGACGCAGGTTTTGCCACTTGAAGAACCCTTCGGTGCGTCCGAGGAGGTCCGCCCCGCCGGGCACGCGGAAATCTCTCATGCTGCCGGTCAATGCGGCAGGCGGAATATAGGCGTTGGAAATGTCTGACATCGTTATCCCCTGTTCGACGCTTTTTTTGAAATCGTTTTTGTCGTCCGAGGAAGAGATTGAAGGATGGAAATGAATTTTTAGTAGGTTTTGACTCGATTTCGCGGGCCTTTTGACCGGGTGGTTAAGTGGTGCTTATGCGACGAACGTTCCGCACAAGGTGGATTTGGCGCTTCTTAACGCGGCCTTAACCATGCGAGATTGCTCCGATAATCAGCGCGAGCCGTGTTGCGGTCGAAGGCGCGATCAAACCCGGATCCCTCCGCCTCGATGAATGGTGCCGGGTTTCGATCAGCGGCATTACCGCCCAAAGTTCCGACCGGATCGCCGGCGCTGGCGGCGGGATTGCACTCGAAGTCAGGCCACGGCATTTTCATGCTTGGCGGCGGGTAGCCACGCGCGAATTTTGCCGAGCAGACGCTGTATATCCACCGGCTTTGTATCGAAGTCGCAACACCCGACGGTCACGCTCTTCGCGCGGTCACTGGCCAGCGCGTGTGCCGTCAACGCGATGATCGGGATCGCGGTCGTGGCGGGATTGGCCTTGATCAGCTGGGTCGCTTCCCAGCCATCCATTTCGCCAAGCGCAACGTCCATCAGGATCAGATCTGGCATCTCGCTCAGCGCCATAGCTACACCGGCGGCACCGTCGCACGCACAGCATACGGAAAAGCCGTTACGCTCGAGGCGGCGCGTGAGCATTTCCCGATTGATCTCATTGTCTTCGACGAGCAGGATCTTATGCATGGTCGGTGACCGTCACTGGCTCGAGAGCTGTTTCCGGATCCTGAAAACCCGGGGCCAGCGTCGCCGCGGCATAACCATCCGCTCCAGCGCAAGGCGCCTCGCTCAACTCAATGGTTGAATTGATTTTTTCTTCATAGACCAGCGGGATACGAACCGTGAAACGACTTCCTCGCCCAACTTCGCTTTCCACGAAAATGTCGCCGCCCATCAGCCTGCAAAGCTTCTGACTGAGCGCCAATCCAAGTCCGGTGCCGCCATATTTGCTGGTGCTGGAGTCGTCGACGACAGTGAATTTTTCGAAAAGGTCCGAGACCTGGTCCGGAGCGATTCCGATGCCTGTATCGATAATGTGAACCAGAAGTTCATCCGTAGGGTCGCCCGGCAGGCGTTCCGCCACGAGTTCGACCTTGCCGTTTTGCGTGAACTTCACGGCGTTGTCGATCAATTGGTCAACCATACTCCGGAATTTTGAAGCATCGCACAATGGACTTCCGAGATTCGGGTCGATTTTACAGAGAATCGAGTTTCCGTTTTTCACGGCCGCCGGCTCGGCTGCAACGGCGATCTCCTTGAGCAAATCAGCCAGAACGATTTCCTGCAGGTCGAGCTCCATTTTCCCCGCCTCGATTTTCGAGAGGTCCAGGATTTCGTTGACCAACTTGAGCAAATGCTGTCCGGCGCCGTGAATTTTACCAAGATCTGCGATGGCTTCGACATCGCCTTCATCTTCTGCGTCCTCAAGAAGAATTTGGCTATATCCAATGACCGCGTTCAATGGCGTGCGCAACTCGTGGCTCATCTTTGCCAGGAACTCCGCCTTTGCAGCGCCCGCCCGCTCGGCTTCTATGGTCGCCAGACGAAGCGCCGAAGCAGTCGCCATGTGCTGACGCATCTCGCCTTCGAGTTCGCCCTGCGAGGTCTGAACTTTCGCGTAGTAGAGCGCCATCATCGCCACATAAAGCGCCGCCGCTACGGTGGAGATCAGGCCGAGGCCTTGCATCGCATCGCTCGGAAGATCGTCTTTGAGCGGGTGGTAGCCGTAAAAGTAGAACCCGCAGAAAATCGCCAGGTTCACCACAAACATGCCAATGACGACCATGCGGAGCGACGCTGACGAACCCAGGTAAAAGAACGCCAGCAAAGGGATCGTGAGCACCCAGGCCAAAGTCGGGGAGGTCACGCCGCCGTAAAAATAACAGCTCCAGAGAATGCAGAAGATCAAATTCTGGACCGAGACCAGCGCCAGCGGATTGTAAGGCACGCGGGCCTTCAACAGGAAAGGAAACACCCAGAAAGACATGATCGAAATGGCCAATATGGCGACTTCATATCCCGGGTTCGGATCAATAAAGTAAATCGTCCCCGGCACTACGCTCCCGATGAACGGTCCAAGGATGTGACTGATTAAGAAGACGTGTGCCCGCTTGCATGCTTCCCGATCGGCCGCGATGTCGGGAGGAATGAAGTAATTCACCAGGCGGTCGAGCGCCGTAAGCAACTGTGTCAGTTTTTGTTTCATGGAACCGTGCCGCCTTCTGCGAGGGCCTTGATAAATCCAGCAACTGAGCGCGTAGAAATATTGAACGCTTAGCGAAGCGGCGCCATTCGGGCGCCGGTTATCCGTTATCAGGCTCCCTTTAAAGTCGTGTTAATCGCTGCACAGCTCCCGTAAACGGATAATTAAAAGCACTACCGTAGGGTTTGCCGGATAGGGCTGCTTAGGATTGCGAGCATATGTGGATTTTGAATTTTTCGCTCCGGATCATCGACTGGTTCATCCCCGACGCGGCAAAATCGGAGCGTTCGGAGCTAAACCTCGCAAGAAATTTCGTATTTACGCATCTCGCCGGGCCGCTGCTGTCGCAGTCCATCAGTGTGTTCCTCTATTTATCCGATCCTGATCCAGGGTTCGCCTGCTGGACGGTGATAGTCTGCATATGGCTGTTCTGGACATTGCCTTTCGTCTACAAATGGACCGGCAATCTGCAGCGGACGGCGGTCGTCACTGTTGAGCTTCTGGCCTTCACCTCGCTGTTTGGCGCCTATTTTTATGGCGGAGTGAGTTCGCCGTTCCTGCCGTGGCTGATCGTCAGCCTCCTGCTTGGCTTCTTCTATCTTTCCAAGTCTCCGGCCCTCGTCGTCGCATTGTTCATCTTCAACATCCTTGGGTTTTGCGGTGCCCATTCCCTGTGGGGGTTCCCGGAACTTGTTTCAAAGGAAGATCTTGCAACCGTCGGCTGGATCTCGATCCTGTCGGCGACAATCTACATGTCCTGGATGGCCATCTACTACGCCAACATGATGTCCATGAGTTCCGAGATTGAGCGCGAAGCCGAAAGTCATCGCGAAACAGCGCTCCGTCTTCGCGAGGCCAAGGATATGGCGGACGTCGCCAATCGCACCAAGTCAATCTTCCTCGCCAAAATGAGTCACGAGCTGCGTACTCCCCTCAATGCGGTCATCGGATTTAGCGAAATTCTTCTTGAAAACGCCGAGTTCGAAGGAAAGGGCGAGACCAGGAAGGCCGATCTCCGGCGCATAAATTCCGCGGGGCAGCATCTGTTGTCCCTCGTTACCGACGTGCTCGATCTCTCCAAGATTGAGTTGAATTCCATCGAACTGAAAATCGAACAATTCGATCTCCCCGAGACAATTCGCGGGATCGTTGCCAACGTTGAGCCGATGGTGTCAAAAAATGGCAACAAGCTCATCGTGAGATGTGCCGACGATCTCGGAATTGTTTCGACCGATGCGACCAAGTTGCGCCAGGCGACTCTGAATTTGCTGAGCAACGCCGCGAAGTTTACCGAGGGCGGAACGATCACGCTATCGGCGTATCGCCGAAGAAGCCCGGCGGGCGACTGGATCGAGATCCAGGTCCAGGATACCGGGATCGGCATTGCCAGATCGGACCTTTCAAACCTGTTCCAGAATTTTGGTCAGGCCAATCGCACGACTTCCACGAAATATGGCGGAACGGGACTTGGGCTGGCGTTGAGCCAAAGGATATGTGGACTGATGGGCGGCGGCATCACCGCCACGAGCGAGATTGGTCGAGGTTCGTGCTTCACGATCCGGGTGCTCGCCTGGATGAATGAGGAGACCCTCACCGAAGAGAGAAGTATCCCGCTAGCTGCTCCCGAATTCGCAACTGCGGTCTGAAGGATAAACCGATGTCCTCGTTAAATCTCCAATCCGAACGCGTCACCATCTTGCGGCCCGAAGATCATGGATCCGGTGCTGTCGAGAATAATACTGCGGTGCCTCCTCGCCTTCTGATCGTCGATGATATCTCCGACAATCGTATCATCCTGCTGCGGCGCTTCCAGCGTCACGGCTTTGAGGTTGTCGAGGCAGATAGCGGGCTGAAGGCCCTCGAACTGATCGATCGTCAGGAATTCGACCTGGTTCTTCTTGACGTGATGATGCCCGGGATCGACGGAATAGAAACCCTCAAGCGGATTCGCAGTCGGAAGTCGGCTTCGGTGCTTCCTGTGATCATGGTGACGGCAAAGTCCGAAAGCGAAAATATCGTCGAGTTGCTTGGACTCGGAGCAAACGACTACGTCACCAAGCCCGTCGACTTTGCCGTCGCGCTGGCGCGCGCCAACACCCAGATCGGGCGCAGGCGGGCGGAACTGCAAGTGGTGGCAGCCAACGAGGCGCTATCCAGGGCGAATGACGGTCTCGAAAAAAATGTTGCCGACCGCACCGCGCTTCTGTTGGGACTCTACCAGAAGCTGAGAGCGGAAATGGCCGTTCGCGAAGAATCGGATGCGCGATCCCTCCATCTTGCCTATCACGACTCTCTCACCGGTCTCGGCAACCGCCTTCTCTTCAAGGAGCAGCTTGAAGATGTACTCAAGGATGTTCTGGAAGCTTCGAAGCCTGTCGCGGTTCTGTTTGTGGACCTGGATGGCTTCAAGGGAGTCAACGACACACTGGGCCATTCCATCGGTGACCTTCTTTTGAAGTCAATTGCAAATCGGATTCGTGACATTTTGCCCGTGAATGGCCGCATAGCGCGGCTCGGCGGCGATGAATTTGCAATTCTTCAAATCTCCGCAGAACAGCCTTCAGCCGCGATCGCGCTCGCGAAGAACCTTATCGAGGTTGTCGGCCAACCGTGCACCATCGAGGGATACGATGTCACGGTCAGCGCCAGTGTCGGGGTTGCCGTTGCGGACGCTGGAAGCATGAACGCGGAGGGCTTTCTGAAGAGCGCCGATATCGCGATGTACGGCGCCAAAGCCGCGGGCCCCGGCAACTATCGCATGTTCGACTCTGAAATGGATGCGGCCGTTCAGGCGCGAAGCGCTCTCGAGCGAGAGATGCGGAACGGGATTGTCCAAAACGAATTCCGGCTCTTCTATCAGCCGCTTGTCAATTTGCAGACGCAAAAAGTGACGGCCTTCGAAGCCTTGATGCGTTGGCAGCACCCCGCGCGTGGCGTGGTATCGCCGACCGAATTCATTTCGTTGGCGGAAGAGACCGGCTTGATTGTGCGGCTCGGCGAGTGGGCGCTGCGCGAAGCATGCTCCGATGCGATGGGCTGGCCGGAAGATATCTCCGTTTCGGTCAATTTGTCGGCAGTGCAATTCGCGAAGGGCGATCTGGTATCTACCGTGATGAACGCGCTCGCGTCGTCGGGTTTGCCGGCATCTCGACTCGAGCTGGAAATTACCGAATCGATCTTGCTTGAAGGATCCGATCACAACGTCAGGATACTCGAACAATTGCACGAGCTTGGCGTCCGGATTTCGCTGGACGATTTCGGTACCGGCTATTCCAGCATCGGCTACCTGCGCAGCTTTAGGTTCGACAAGCTGAAAATCGATCAGTCGTTCGTCAAGGATCTGCTCGCGGACGAAAAGAGCCTGGCGATCGTGCGCGCTATTGTGGGACTGGGTTCGAGTTTCGGAATAACGACTACCGCCGAGGGGGTCGAAACAGAAGACCAAAGGAGCTGCCTCAATCAGGAGGGCTGCACTGAAGTGCAGGGATATTTGTATAGCGAGCCATTGCCCCCGAGCGAGATCGCCCCGCTGCTTGGAAAACTCGGTGCCCTGCGATTGGCTCAAACGGCGTCGACAAGATCGTAGGGACTGGGTAGCTCGCCTGCGGAGTTCGAGATAGCGAACTCATTTTGCCGGCCGCATTGAGAAAATGACAAAAAGCGAACAGGCCAACTTGAAGCGTCCGCCAACAGCGCGATGGGGCTTTCAGTCGCCTGCTGACGATTTGCGAACGAGCATCCCGAGACTGGAAGCCGCTTTCTTAACTTTCGTGCGGTATATGCATCAGCGGAACATATCGACAAGTTGGAGGATATGATGAACCCTTGGGCGCTTTTTAAACGCGGATTCATGACCTACTGGTATTGGCATGTTCGGCAACTGAATGTGTTGTGGCCCTCTATTACGTTGGACCAGAAAACTCTCGTCATTTTCCCCGGCGTCTACAAGCCGCTCGAAAACGAGCAGTCTTGCGTGGAATATTGCCACGAGGGCGACCGGGTGCTCGATCTCGGCTGCGGAAGCGGCGTGTGCGCGGTGTTTGCTGCCGGCGTGGCGCGGGAAGTTCTGGCGGTGGACATCAGTCCGGCTGCAATTGCGAATACCAAGGAAAATTGTCGGCTTTTTGGACGGGAAAACGTCACTGTCCTGCCGAGCGACATGTTCGCCAATGTCAGCGGCAGGTTCAATCTTATCCTCGCAAATCCACCCTATATCGAGGCGGATTTCGAAGATAACGAGGCACAGTTCGCCACCTCGACGAGATATCTTCCGGTTCTCTTCGCGCAAGCGCGCGATTACCTTGAGAAGGACGGCCGCCTGCTCGTCCAATATCCAGCTTGGTTCGGCGGACTGGTCAAGAAGCTTGCCGCCGCTCACGGGCTCGAGGTCGTCAAGGTCCAGCGCATGCCGCGCAAGTCTCTTTACCTGTCCCTGCTGAGCTTCGCCTATCTGCAGGTCGGGTTCCGCTCGACGCTGTTCCTGATCAAGCCGCGCCCGCTTCCGAAGGCCGTTGAGACGGCGCCGGCTACCGAACAGGCCATGCCGGTTATGGCAGCCTAGCGAGCATTTGCGATCGAAGGCGGCAGTCCTCGCCGCCTTCGACAGATCCTGAGCGCCTGGTCAGCCTGTGGGCCGGCCGGGCCGCTGGCTTTCTGAATTTGCCCGTGACGAGGGGTAGGCAGAAGCCAGTCGTGATCTGCAGCCCGTCGTTATGACGGATGAGCCGGCTGGTTTGCCGCCGCTTCCACCGAGAAAAATCAGATCGAGGGTTTTATCAGCAGGTCCTCAAGGATCCCGACGTTGACCGCACTGACGAACCTTATTGCAAAACCGTTCGGCAGGTGACGCACCACTCTTCCCACGACTTTGCCAAGCGCGAGCGGCGTTCCGGCTTCGAGCCTTACGTTGGCTGATACCGCGGCGCCCGAAGCCGACATATCGACGACAAAGCACCGCAGTGTGCTTCCATCGCCGAAGATGAGTGTAGAGTGCGGATTGGTGGGTGTGAAGCGGTCGTGTAGTCTCTTGTTGACGGCCTTGCGCGCTCTAATTTTCTCGAACCAGTCTATTTTTACTTTGAGCCTGGCACGCTCGGCCTGGGTTGCAGAGATGCTCATGACAAAACCGGTACGGGTTCGCTTCACAACCGAGCCTTTTATGTCGCCCAGCGCTTTCACTTGGACAAACACCGGATCCCCGATCTCGCCCGTTACCGGAACCGAAAGCGTCATTTCCATGTCAGTGAGATGTTCGACGCGGCAGGCGAAGAACAATCGCGAACCGGTCCGAAGATCACGCCGGTCGTCAATGTTGTACTTGGCGGTGATGACGCGGCTTTCCTCGCCCGACACAGCGTTGCCGCCGGTCGGAACTGGCGCTGCTCTTAAACTTCGCCGCATAGAGGAGCGCTCACAGCCCGGTGTAAAGCCACATCAAAACACCAAAGTTTTCACAATCCACTAATCTTTCGAAACCAACGATTTTGCAAGTCTACGCTCGTGAGCGAACCGAGACGCCTGCAGGCATCACACGATTGGAGCACCAATTTCGAGGTAGCTCACATCGTGCCAGGCAACGAAAAAGCCCACGGGCGCCTTGCGCACGCGGACTTTCCTCCGCCGGAGGATAGGCTTGTTCCGGACGCGAACGTCAAGTTGGCTGACAGGGCTTGTCGGGGTCGCACCTCACGGAGTCGTACACGCCGAGCTGGGGAACCTCACAAATGTTCATGCGATGGTAGCGCGGCGGCGAACGCACTTTGCACTTGACTTAACTGATAAGTGAATTAACATACTCGTGAAATGATTACCCTGGACCGCACTTTTTCAGCTCTCGCAGACCCAACTCGTCGGGCTATTCTCGCTCGCCTCGCGCAGGGGGAAGCAACCGTCGGGCAACTTGCAGAACCGTTCGATATTTCGCCCCCCGCAATCTCGCGGCATCTGAAGGTGCTGGAGGAAGCCTCGCTCATCTCGAATGAGCGGCAAGGCAAGCATCGCCGGTGCCGCCTCAATCCCGAAGCGCTCGCCAGCGCGGGAGAGTGGATTGATTTTCACCGCCGCTTCTGGAGCGGAAGCTTCGACCGCCTCGACGCCCACTTGAAAAAGCCAGCAAAGGGAAAAAAGCCATGACCGTGACGGCGGAAGATACGGTGCTGCAGATCACGCGCATCTTCGACGCGCCGCCCGCGCGCGTCTTCGACGCCTGGCTGACCGGGGAGGAATGGCAGGCCTGGATCGGACCCGAAGGCGCGCACTGCGAGGTTCCGCTGTTCGAGCCCCGCGTCGGCGGCCGCTATCGCATGATAATGCGTATGTCCGACGGACGCGTGATCCCCGTGGCCGGCGTCTTCAAGATGATCGAGGCGCCCAGGAGTTTCGCCTTCACCTGGGGCTGGGAAGGCGATGAGGAGCGGCAGTCGCTCATCACCATCACGCTCAGTGATCTCGGCGGAAAGACCGAGCTGACCCTGCGTCAGGAGGGCCTTGGCACGGTTGAAAACCGCGACGCGCACGGGACGGGCTGGAACAGCGCACTGAACAAGCTGGCCGGCCATCTCGCGGCTGGTGACCCCGGTCACGGATAGGCCGGCAAGAATCCAAGTAGGGATAACAAAATGACCATGATCAAGGTGAGCGCATTTCGCTGGGTGCCGCCGTTCGCGCAAGGCCTCGTTCGCGACCTGCGAGTTCGCTGGGCGCTGGAAGAAGCCGGCCTCGCTTATGAGGAGCGTCTAATCGGACCTGCGGATCAAAAATCGGACGGCTACCGAGCCCTGCAGCCGTTCGGCCAGGTCCCCAGTTACGAGGAGAACGGCCTCGAGTTGTTCGAGTCCGGGGCGATCGTGCTCCACATCGCCGAGCGAGCGGAGTCGCTGATGCCCCCCGAGCCGGTTGCGCGCGCACGAACCAAGACCTGGATGTTCGCAGCGCTGAATACCGTCGAGCCGCCGATCGTTTTCCTCAATGCGGTCAACGGGACGCCCGACGCCGAACAATCACCCCTGAAGCAGGGTGTCGTCGGTTTGGTCGAACAGAGGTTGGATAGCCTTTGCAGCCAATTGAGGGGACGAGACTATCTCGAAGACCGCTTCACCGCCGCGGACTTGCTCATGACCTCGGTCCTGCGGATCCTGCGGACCACTACGATGGTGACGGACCGCCCTGTGCTCGAGTTCTACCGTCTTCGGTGCGAAGATCGCCCCGCCTTCAAAAAGGCGCTCGACGCTCAGATGTCGCGCTTCGCCGAGAATGCACCGCCCAGCTGACGGGATGACAGCCATAGCGTAGACAGTTATAGTACTCATCGTCGTCGATTGTGGCGGCCAAAGATCTTTTCACGACAGATCATTTGGCACCAACAATTTAGGTCTACCGTCGACCATCAAAGTGAAGGCCGGGATCTTGCCGATGATTACCGCCATTGTCCGTTTCAAGCTGCCCGTAACCTTCGATGCCGCGAAAGTGGCTGAGGTGTTCCAGCTCTCAGCGCCGAGATACCAGGGCCTCGACGGCCTCATTCGCAAATATTACCTGTACGACGCCGAAGGCCGCACCGGCGGCGGCTGCTATCTGTGGGAGAGCCGCGAGGCCGCCGAGCGCGTCTACAATGCCGAATGGCGCCAGATGATCACCGAGCGCTATGGTGCCGCGCCCGAGATCAGCTATTTCGAGACGCCCGTCATTGTCGACAACACGCTCGGCAAGACGATCCTCGACGCGGCCGAGTAACCGCGCCAGCTTTTTTGGAGGCGATGCCTCAAGCCGCTTTCACGCGGCGCCGCTCAACGAAGGGATCGCTGATGCCTGCCCATCCGGTTTTGTGGGACCTCGATGAACGCGGGGTTGCGACGGTCACGTTGAACCGCCCGGAGGTCAACAATGCCTATGATGCCGGACTAATTGATAGCGTGCTCTCGGCCATTGACGAACTGAGCAGGAAACCTCTGCTTCGCGTCGTTGTCCTGAAAGGCAATGGCAGGCATTTTCAGGCCGGCGCCGACCTGAAGTGGATCAATGCCGTGAGGCCGCAATCGCCTGACGAGAACGAGGCGGCGTCGCGAGCCACCTTCGAAGCCGTGCAGCGGTTGAACAGGCTGCCGATCCCGACCGTGGCGCTGGTTCAAGGCGGCTGCTTCGGCGGCGGCACCGGCGTGATTGCCGCCTGTGACGTCGTCATCGCGGCCGACAATGCGGTGTTCTCGATCGCCGAAGTGCGATGGGGGCTGACCGCCGCGATCATCATCCCGCAATTGTGCGATGCCATCGGCGTCCGGCAGGTCCGCCGCTATGCGCTGACCGGAGAACGCTTTGGCGCGCAGGACGCGCGCCGCATCGGACTTGTACACGAGGTGGTGCCGCTGGCCGATCTGGAAACGTCAGGCGCAAAAGTCGTCGAGCAATTGCTGGCCAACGCGCCGGATGCGCTGGCCGAAACCAAGGCGCTGGCGATGGAAAGCTCGTTTGGCGGCATGAGCCCGGACGACGATGCCTATGCGCGCCTGGTCCGCCTGCATGCGGCTAAACGCCAGACGAGGGAAGCCGCGGAAGGCCTGGCCTCGTTCGCGGAAAAACGCGCGGCCGACTGGACGGCGGCCAAGACCTGACGCTGGCGCAGCCGCTACTCCGCCAACCCGTCCCTGCACGGAGCCTGCGATCTCCACCATCCCAGCGAAGAGCGGGATGACGCTCAACCTTGGTACAGCCCCTTGTCGCGCGCCTGGCGGATGGCGAGGCCCGCCAGCATGTCGAGCATCGGCGTCGACAGGCCCGCCGCCCTGGCAAAGGCTGCCGGCGCCCGCACCAGCGCGTCGATTTCCATCGCCCGGCCTAGTTCGTAGTCCTGCAGAATCGAAGGCTTGTGCTCGGGCGCGGCCCCGGTGCGGGTGACGCGCTTGACGCTCGGATAGCAACTTTGCCCGACAGAATGCGCCTCATCGAGCAGCCGCGGCACGATATCGCGCAAGGCAGGATCCTCCCTGACGCCCCTGGCGGTCTGTCCGGTCAACAGGCACAGCACCGACATCGACATGTTGGTCAGCAGCTTGGACCAGATCGTCTCCCTGATCCGCGAGACCAAGGGCGAGTTGATGGACGCCTCGATGAGCGGGCCGCGCAGCCGCTCGATCCGCTCGCTGGCACGGTCATCGCATTCGCCGACCAGCAGCATGTTCCGGTCGGGCGATAAATTCGCGACAATTCCCGGTGCTACGATCTCGTTTGACGAAAAGATCACGCCGCCGATGATGCGTTCTTTGGCCACGGCCGCGCGCAGCCGGCCGCCGGGATCCAGAAACGCAAGATCCGGCGGCGGCGGATGATCGGGGACAAGCCCGATGTCGTACCACCAGGGAATGCCGTTCTGGGCAAACACCACAGCCGTGTCGTCGCGCAGCAGCGGCCGCAGGCCCGTTGCGAGGCTGCTCACCCCGGTCGCCTTCAGCGTGCTGATGACGAGATCCTGCGGACCCAGCGCCGCCGGATCGTCGGATGCCTTCACCCGCACGCGGAATTCGGCGTCCCCAACGCGAAGCACCAGACCTTTCGCTTTCACCGCCTCGAGATGCGGTCCGCGCATCACGCAAGCTACGTCATGCCCGGCCAGCGCGAGCCGCACCGCAAGATGGCTGCCGACGGCGCCTGCGCCGAAAATGCAGATACGCATGGGGGTGGTGTCCTGCTGAGGGGCGACGATATTGACGCCAGTTTCCACAAGCCGGCCGCGCAACGCAACCGGTGATGCGGCCGGCCTGATACCGTTCGCCTGTGTGCTGCAACCCGATACCGGAGGTGAGGAGGTCGCTCAAAGCGTAGTCCAATAGCGCTCGACCATTGGACGGCGGTCCTCGCATCACATCTTGATGTCGGCCCGGACCAGAACGCGATGGTTGTTTGGGGCCAGCCATTCCTGCAGAGCCTGCAGGGCCGCGACGCCGCAGGCGGTATCTTGTTCGCCATTGCCGCCGCTGAGGCCGATGCCGCCGACGACCTCGTCGTCCACCACGATGGGAAAGCCGCCGACGAACACAGCAAACCGGCCCTCGAAACTCCACTGAATGCCGAACGCTTCATTGCCCGGAAGCGCGGGGCCGTTCGGCGTCTGGTTGAACAAGTGGGTCGAGCGCTTGTGCCCGGCCGCGGTAAAGGCCTTGTTCCAGGCGATCTGGGGTCCGGTCATCCTGGCGCGGTCCATGCGTTCAAGCACGAGCGGATAGCCGCCCTCGTCGGCGACGCAGACCGTCTCCAGCACGCCGATCTCGCTGGATTTGCGGATGGCGGCGGCGACCATGTGGCGCGCTTCCTCTAGTTCCAATTTGAATGAAGGTCTCATTGGTTGCCTCGGCAGTTCGGATTGCGATGTGGTGATGGTTGGCGCGACCTGGATTCAGCAGCCGCGATAGATCGTCTTGATTTGGGTGTAGAATTCAAGCGCCCCGCGACCGGATTCCCGGAAGGTCGAGGTACTGGAGCGCTTGAGGCCTCCGAACGGCGCATTGATCAGATTTCCCGTTGTCGTGCGGTTGATCTTGACGGTTCCCGCTTCGATATCGTTGGCGAAGTCGTGGATATAGCGCGGATTGCGCGTCGCGATCGCCGCGGAGAGGCCGTATTCGGTATCGTTGGCCTTTGCGATCGCGTCGGCGTAGCTCGTGACCTCCATGATGCTGATCACCGGTCCAAAGATCTCCTCGCGGGCGATCCGCATGTCCGGCGTGACATCGGTGAAAATGGCGGGCGACACGTAATAGCCGCTGATGTAGCCGGGGCCGCTCAGGCGCTCGCCGCCGCACAGCAACGTCGCTTCGCTCTTGCCGATCTCGATATAACGCAGCACCGTTTCGAGTTGCCGCGGCGTCGCCAGCGGGCCGATATCGTTTCCTGCGACCATGCCGCTGCCGACCTTCAGCGCCTTTACCTTGCTGACGAGCTTCTCGGTAAACGCCGCCTTGACCTGCTTCATCACCAGCACGCGGCTGGTTCCGGTGCAGGCCTGGCCGCTCAGCGAAAGGCCGCCCTTGACGGTCAGATCGACAGCCTTGTCGAGATCGGCGTCCTCCATCACGATCAGCGGATTCTTGCCGCCGAGCTCCATCTGCGTGCGGGTGGCGAACGCGACGGAGCGATGAATTGCTTCGCCGGCGGCGGTCGAGCCGGTGAAGGAGATCGCGCGCACAACCGGCGGTACGGTAATGGCCGGACCGACCTCGGAAGCGGGTCCGACGATGAAATTCAGTACACCGCTTGGGACGCCTGCGGCGACGAAAGCTTCCATAAGCCGATAGCCGCTCAGCGGCGCGTCCGACGACGGCTTGAACACCACGGTGTTTCCGGCGATCAGCGCCGGCGCGATCTTTCGCGCCGGGATCGACACCGGAAAATTCCAGGGCGTGATCACCGAGACGACGCCGAGCGGCTCGCGGTGCGTATAGACGATCATGTCGGGATCGTCGTTGGGGAAGGTCTCGCCCGCGAACGACTGGCCCTCGACCGCGTAGAATTGGAGCGTCTGCGCCGAGCGCAGAATCTCGTCCTTGCTCAGATTGAGTGCCTTGCCCATCTCCCGCGTCAATTCCGCGGCGAAGCGATCGACGTTGGCCTCGAGATAGTCCGCGGCGCGGTTGAGAATCTTCGCCCGTGCCGAGATCGGCGTCTTCTTCCAGCTTGCGAAGGCCGAGGATGCGGCGCGGACCGCCGCTTCGGCATCCGCCGCGGAGGACGCCGGAAAGCGGGCAACAATGTCGTTGGTATCGGCCGGGTTGATGACGTCGAACTGCTCGCCGGTCTGGCTCGCCGACCATTTGCCGTCGATATGGTTCTTGAACTCTTCGATTTGGGTACGCGCTGTGCGGGTGTACGCCATCGGCGTCGCGGTATCGGACATGGACGATTTAGCCTTTCTCTAGCTCCAGAACAGGACGGCGCAGATGGTCGACACAAACAGGCCGGTTAGCACGGGCAGCAACAGGGCGCGGACCGTGTCGAGTACCGACACCCGAGCGAAGCCGGCCACGGCGATCAGCGACGACCATGCGATCAGGGTGCCGCCGCCGGTCCACACCGCGCCCATCTGCCCGACGGCGCACAGGGTGGTGACGTCGAGCCCGACCGTCGGTCCAAGTGCGCCCGACAGCGAACCGGTAAGCGGCAGGCCGGCAAAGCCGGAGCCGTCGACGCCGGTGATCATGCCGACCACCAAAACGCCGAACGCCACCAGCACGTGATTGTGCGGGATCCATGCCTCGGCGGTCTGGATCAGGTTGAACAACAGCGGCGGCGCTTCGCCGACGGGGACATTGAGCACGCCGGCGGCGAGATCTCCGCCCGCGCCCATGAAGAAGAACCCGGCGATCGGCAGCACCGATCCCATCGCCTTGAAGGCGAACACGAAGCCGTCGGTGATATGGTCGGCGCAGACGTCGAGGCTCTTGCGCGCGCCTTCCGCGGCGAGCGTCGCCAGGATCATCAGCGCCGCGCCCATGCCGCCGACCAGAGCGGCGGCGTCGCCGCCCTTGAGTTCCGGCAAGCCGCGGATCCCCAGTTTGGGCAGCACCATCACGGCGATCACCGCGGCGAAGCCGAGCGGCGTCAGGATCGCGAACAGCTTGGACCAGCCGGCACGACGCTTGTCGCTGAGCGGCCGTTCGGTCCTGATCGCGGCATCGACGGCGAGCGGCTCTTCGTAGCTGCCGCCGGTGCTGCGCGCGATCTCGGCCTTGTCGAAGGTGCCGACCGCCTCCATGCGGTCGAGCTCGCCGGTGCTCGATTGCTTCTGCCAGCGCACCAGCAGCAATTCGCTGGCAGGCTGGATCAGCTTTCGGATCGAGAAATAGGCGATCAGCAGAGCGACGCCGCCGGTGATCAGCGACAACTCCAGGGCGCGGTCGGCCACCCCCGCAGCGCTGACGGCTGCGCCGGCGGCCTTGGCGCTGATGCCGGGCGCGACGCCGATCACATAGTCCGACGACAGCGCCATGCCCTGACCGGCGATGGCGATCGCCATCGCGCCGGCGAGCGGCGGCAGGCCGGCGACGATCGCCGCCGGCAACAGCACCGCGGACACCAGCGGCACCGCCGGCGTCGGCCAGAAGAACAGCGAGATCACGTAGGTCACCGCGGAAAGCACGAAGAAGGCGATGTGACCGTTGGTCATCACGGTGCGGAACGGCTGCACCATCAGCACGTCGGAGCGCAACGATTTCAGTGCGTTCAGCAGCGAGGTAATCAGCGCGATCACCAGGAAGATGTTGAACAGCTCCTTGGCCGCGACAAAACTGGCATTGAAGATGCTGCCGAGCGCACTCACCGGACTGTGCGTCCAGACCAGCGCAACGGCGAAGGTGGCGATGATGGAAGGCACCACCACGTTGGCGCGCAGTACCATCGTGAGCACCACGGCCATCACACCTGCGAGATAGACCCAATGCGCTGCGGTAATCGTGACTTGCTGACCCATTTTTCCCCCTGTGGACCAATGCCATGCCCGGCAGCCCGCAGGATTGTATACAGTATTCTTAAGTGCAAGCGATAAATTGGGATTGCGGCAAATATGGGCGTTTGCCTGGAGAACTGCGGGCAAAGCAGGCAATCGCTCGGTTGACAGATTTTGTATAGTGTATACAATTTTGGACAGAGAATCCGTAACCGGTTCTGTTCCCTTCCAACCTCCAGGAGCACAACGATGCCTGAACTGATGAACCATGTGGAGTTCCGCACCGCCCTCGAAAACGCCATCAAGGGCAAGAGCGCCAACAAGGCGCCGTTCAGCATCGCGTGGGCAAGCGGCAAGTTGAGCCGTGCGCACCTCGCCAGCTGGGCGGAAAATCATTTCCATTATGTCGGGCCGTTCGCGGACTATCTGGCCTATATTTATGCTCGGATGCCCGAGCGTTACACCGAGGCCAAGGACTTCCTGCTTGCCAACATGTACGAGGAAGAGATCGGCGGCGACCGCCATACCGATCTCTTGATCCGGTTCGCCGAAGCCTGTGGCACGACGCGGGAGCGCGTTATAGATCCCGACAACATGACCGCCACCACGCGCGGCCTGCAGAGCTGGTGCTATTCGGTGGCGATGCGCGAAGATCCGATTGTCGCCGTCGCAGCCCTCGTGGTCGGCCTGGAGTCCCAGGTGCCGTCAATCTATCGCAAGCAGACTCCGACGCTGCGCGAGAAGTACAAATTCAGCGACGAGGAAGTCGAGTTCTTCGATCTCCACATCGTTTCCGACGAGATCCACGGCGAGCGCGGCTATCAGATCGTTCTTGAGCACGCCAACACCGTCGAGTTGCAGCAGCGCTGCCTGAAAATCTGCGAGATCGGGGCGCAGATGCGGCTGTTGTACACCACCGCGCTGTATTGGGACTACGTCGCCAAGGACATTCCGATCAGCGAGATCGAGAACGCCGAGCCCAAGGTGCAGCACGGCGAGCGGCAATTGCTGCGGGCCTGATTCGGGTGCCCAAGGTCACCTTTCATCGCGACGGCCATGCCTACCAGGGCGAGGTCGCGGAGAACACCAACCTCGTCGTGCGGGCGGGCATCAAGCAATTTCCCTATCCCCATCTGCGATATGGATGCGGGATGGGCAAATGCGGGAAATGCGCCTGCCGGGTTCTCCGGGGGGCCGAGCAATTGCCCGAACCGAACTGGAAGGAAAAGAAGCGGCTAGGGCCCGGGCTGGACGCGGGCTACCGCCTGATCTGTCAACTCTGGCTCAGCCACGACATCGAACTTGAGCAAGACCATATCCCGGTCGAACCGCTGGCGCCCGCGGCTTTGTAAAATTCTCACCGCGGCGAAACGGTCCGGCGCGTTGCCAATGAAAGGAATTGCCATGTATGTCATCCTGACCAGCAAGCCTGGACAGTTCCGGACCGAGACCGTCAATGGCCTGCGGCCTCTCGAGGCCTATGACTACGTGTTCTACGGACAGACCAAAGCGCATTTCGTGATCGCCGAACTGCTTGAAGAGCGCACCCGGATCCGCGTCATCGAAGACGACACCGCCATCGTCAACGACGTGCCCTCAAAATTCCTGGAAAAATTTGAGACGACCGAACAGGCGCTGAGGGAACTCCGGCACCTGACCAGTTTCGGCCATATGGACACCGAGTTGCGCCAGACGGCGTTGCCTGCAAGCTGAATAGCCGGTCACGAGATGATCCAAGTCACGTTCCTGACGAACAGCGGCAAAGTGGCCAGCGCGCCGGAGAACAGCAATCTGCTGCGGGTTTCGTTGCGCGAGCAGGGCGGAATTCCATTCAAGTGCGGCGGCGGAATCTGCGGCACCTGCAAATGCAGGATCGAGCAAGGTCTGGAGCACACCGACGCCATCAAGCCCAAGGAGCGCAAGCATCTGACCGAAGAGCAATTCAAGGCTGGCTACCGCATGGCCTGCCAGACCTTCCTCAACGGCGACGTCAGTGTTTCCTGGGTGCCGATGGCGGAGCGCGGTGCAGCAGCCCCGCGCGCCGAGCCGGGCGCCGCGGCGGTCGTGCCCTTGTCCGACGGACCGGTGCAAGGGTGACCCGAACGGCCACCACGTACTCTCGCATGCGTACGCAGTAACGGGATGGCATATGGTGCGGATTGCGGTAAACTGGCGTCAGGCAGCCGCTTCGCAGTCAGCATCAGGCGAACAATAGCTTGGCGGAGGCGTCATTGCATTTGCCGGGCGGCATTGATTTTGGGATGGGCTAAGGAATGACGCTCACGGCCGTCACAACCAAGCGTCGACTCGGCGAGGAGCATTCTCCGCTTCGCGACCAGGTGGTTACGGAACTCCGCCAAGCCATCTTATCCGGACGACTGAAGCCAGGCGAACGTCTGGTCGAGGGTCGGCTTGCCGACGAACTGGGGGTATCGCGCAATCCGGTGCGCGAGGCGATCCGTGCGCTCGCCTCCGAGGGTCTGATCGAGGTCACCGCGCGGCGCGGTGCGGCGGTCGCGACGATGACGGAGCAGGAAGCGCGCGAGACCATCGAGTTGCGGGCCCTGCTCGAGGGGCAGAATGCCCGGCTCGCGGCGCGCCGGCACGACCAGCAGATCATCAAGCGCATCGAGGCGGTCCTGAACAAGGGCAGTGCCGCAGTCGCAGCCAAACGATTCGAGCAGCTGTTCGATCTCAACCTGCTTTTCCACCGGGAACTCGCCGCGGCCGGACAAAATACGGTCCTGGGGGAACTGCTGCAGAAGCTGAGAGAACGAACGTCGATGCTGTTCTCGCCGATGGATCCCGGCCGCCAGGCTCGCTCCTGGGAGGAGCACGCCGCGATCTTGCGAGCGATCATCGACGGCGATGAACGCAGGGCCGCCACCCTCGCAGCCGAGCACGTGATGCGCGCCGGGATGGATTTTCTGGTCGGGCTCAACGCCGGCGGGGAGGCCCCGCTGTTTCTCCTGGCTGACCAGAATAACAAGCGTCGCGAAGGCCCTTCCGAGGCGGCTTCGGGGCTGCGCCGGCCGTCTCAGCGGAATGTTTCGCCGGCGAATAAAAAAACGCCGTCAGGAGGCGCGCCTGAGCCGTCGGGCCGCAAACGCAGTTCCGGGAGCCGGCCAAAGCCAAAGGCGACGGCATCACCGTGACCACACGGTCTTCGGATGCACGCCACGCCGCCGAAGAAACTGGCAAAGATCAAACACTCGATTTGATCGCGTTGTCTCCGATGAAGCTTGACGATTCCGGGCATCCCCGGGGCTAATCCCTTGACGAGATGGCTGAAACGCCTCACCCGTGGGGATGATGTTCACTCAGCATCGGGAACCCCACATTGCCCACCAAAACCATCGAAGAACCTGGGCGGCAGGTGCCGCTGTACGGCGAGTATGAAGTCGTCGTCCTCGGCGGCGGACCCGCCGGCATTGCCGCCGCCGTGGCTGCCGCGCGCGCGGGCCGCCGCACGCTGCTGATCGAGCGCTACGGCTTTCTCGGCGGCATGGGCACGGCGGCGGGAGTGACGAATTTCTGCGGGCTGCATGCCAATGTCCATGGCGAGATGCATCGGGTGGTGCAGGGCATCGCTTCCGATCTGCTCGGGCGGATCGATCGTCTCGGCGGGCTCAACGCACCTCATCTGATCCTCGGGAAAATCCTGGCGCAGGCCTATGACACCGCGGCCTACAAGATCGCGGCCGACGATCTGCTGGCTGAGCCACAAGGTCGACATCCTCTTTCATGCACTCGGCGCCGGCGTGGTCATGCATGACGACAAGCGCATCAACGCGCTGATGGTCGAGACCAAGGCCGGCCGCCAGGCGGTGCGCGCCGACATCTTCATCGATTGCTCCGGCGACGGCGATCTCGCGGCCTGGGCCGGGGCGCGCTATGAGGTCGGCGATGCCGACGGCAGCATGCTCTACCCCTCGATGATGTTTCGTCTCAACGGCATCGATCCCGAAAGGGCCGGCGACGCCTGGCGCACGATCCCGGCGCTGATGGAGCAAGCCGAAGCCGCCGGCACGCATCATTTTCCGCGCAAGGCCGCGATCGTGCGGCCGCAGCGCTCGCAAATCGAATGGCGGGTAAATTTTACGCAGCTGGCGCGCGAGGACGGCAGCGCGATCAACGGGCTTGAGCCCGACGATCTCACACGCGGGGAGATCGAAGGCCGCCGTCAGGCCCTCAACGCCTTCAATTTCCTGCGCACGGTGCCGGGATTTGAAAAATCCTACATCGTCGACCTGCCGCCGCAACTCGGCATCCGCGAAACCCGGCGCGTGGTCGGCGGCTACATGCTCTCAGGCGATGACGTGCTCGGCTGCGCCGCGTTCGACGATTCGATCGGCGTCAACGGCTGGCCGATGGAATCCCATGTCGCCGGAGACGTGATCTTCAAGTTTCCGCCGATCCCGGAGTCGCGCGGGTTCAACGAACTGCCGTACCGCATGTTGACGCCTGAAGGCATCGACAATCTGCTGGTGGCCGGCCGCTGTGCCTCGATGACCCATGACGGCCAATCGGCGGCGCGCGTCTCCGGCGCCTGTTTTGTCATGGGCGAGGCGGCAGGAACGGCTGCCGCGCTAGCGCTGGGCGGCAATACCAATCCGCGCGACATTGATGTCGGAAAGTTGCAACAACAATTGAAGCAACGGGGGGCTTTTCTCGGGCAGGACCAGGCCGTGCCCGCAGGTCTCTAGAGTTTGAAGTTTGGTATCGTCTGGTTCCGCGCGCTCCGCACAACCTCTCCCGCTTGCGGGGGAGCATAGGCCGCCATCGGCGGCCGTCCTTAGATAAGAAAGCCGAAGCTGAGCTTCGGCTGTGGCGCTCGGCAGAGCGCGGCGGGTGGGGGCATCCATCCGCGTCATCATCCGCGTCGGGCACCCCCACCCCAACCCTCCCCTGCAAGCGGGAGAGGGGGTTCACTGCCGTTGCGGAAACATCGAGTGAATGCTTCAGTCGATTTGGATCAGATGAGAATAAACGACGGAGGAAACCTGCATGACGTTGTGTTATCGCGCCCGGAGGGCGCGGCCCCGGTTTGTGCAGTGCGTGTTTGCGGGCCTGCTGGCGTTGACCGCGACCACCATCGCATCGTCAGCTGTCCGAGCCGAGGAACCCCTCAAGGCCAGAGTCGGCGTGCTCAGGCTGTCGTCATCCGCGCCGGTGTTCATCGCGCAGGACAAGGGCTATTTCCGCGACGCTGGGCTCGATGTCGAACTGAAATTCTTCGACGCCGCGCAGCCGATCGCGGTGGCGACTACGTCGGGCGATATCGATTTCGGCATCACCGCGTTCACTGCGGGGCTCTACAACCTCGCCGGCAAGGGCACGCTGAAGGTGATCGGCGGCATGAGCCGCGAAAAGGCCGGCTATCCCCTGATCGGCTATTTCGCCAGCAACAACGCCTATGCCGCCGGACTCAAGATGCCCAGGGATCTCGCCGGCAAGCGGATCGCGGTGACGCAGGTCGGTTCCAGCTTTCACTATTCGCTCGGCCTGCTCGCCGACAAATACGGGCTCAAACTGAGCGACATGAAGGTGCTGCCGATGCAGTCGCTGTCGAACGCGGCCGCCGCGCTGAAAGGGCGAAACCGTCGACGCGGCATTACTGCCGGCCTCGACCGCGCGGAAGCTGATGGACGATGGCGGGGCGAAGCTGCTGGGCTGGGTCGGCGACGAGACGCCGTGGCAACTGGGCGCGGTGTTCGCTTCGCCGAAAACATTGGCCGACAAGCCGCTGGTGACCAAGCTTTTGAGCGCGCTTGCCCGCGCCGACCGCGAATATCATGACGTGATCCTGGCCGCCGTCGTCGACGGCAAGGCGCCGATCAACGAGCAGACAAAGCCGCTGCTGGAGATCATCGCCAAATACACCAATTTGCCGGTCGAACAGGTGGTCGGCAACTGCGCCTATATCGACCCCGACGGCAAGCTCGATGTGAAGAATGTCGCGCAACCAGATCGATTGGCTGCAGCAGCAGGGTTTTGTCGACAAGGGCTTCACTGTCGATGCCATCATTGCGAAGGATTATGTGAAGCCGGATTGATGGCTTCTTTCGTGTCCCGGACGCGGTGCAGCGCCCTTCGCGCTGCTCCGCAGAGCCGGGACCCACGGGTATGGCTTCACAATGGACCCCGGCTCAGCAGCGCACCGCTTCGCGCTGCGCAGCGTCCGGGGAACGCCGCACGGGACAAGCCCGGGCCTTACGGGCTAAAAGCGAATTTCTCAACTGGAACACCACATGGACTTGATCGCCGACCATATCAGCCACCGCTTCGGCGCGCTCGAGGTGCTCGACGACGTGTCGTTCACGGTCGGCGCTGGCGAGGTGGTCGCGGTCGTCGGTCCGTCCGGCTGCGGCAAGAGCACGCTGCTGTCGATCCTCGGCGGGCTGTTGCAGCCCTGCGCGGGCGCGGCGGAACTGCGCGGCGCGGCGCCCGCAGGCAGTCTCAATCCGCTGACGTTTGTGTTCCAGGATTTTGCGCTGTTGCCCTGGTGCACGGTCGAGGAAAACGTCGAGTTTCCGCTGCTGCACACCGGCCTCGCCGCGAGCGATCGCCGCGCCGTGGTTGACGACGCGCTGCGCCGGACCAGCCTGTCGGATTTCCGCGGCACCTATCCGAAACAACTGTCCGGCGGCATGCGCCAGCGCGTCGGCATTGCGCGGGCGCTCGCGGTGCGCCCCGCGATCCTGCTGATGGATGAGCCGCTGTCGGCGCTGGATTCGCAGACCCGCGAATTGCTGATGGAGGATTTTATCCGTCTGCTCGCTGACGGCGCAATGGGCGCGGTCTATGTGACGCATAATCTGGAGGAGGCCGTTCGGCTCGCCGACCGCATCGTCGTGCTGTCGCGGCGGCCCGGCCGGGTCCGCGAGGTCGTCAGCATCCCGCTGACGCGCAGCGAACGCGGCGACATCCACGCCCGCGAACAGCTGCTGGCGCTGCAGAGCGAGCTGTGGTCGCTGATCCGCGAAGAAGCGATCGACGCCGAGCGCGAGGTCCAGCATGCTTGACCGTGCGCAGGCCAACGAAGGTTCGCCGCCAGCCGACCGCAATGGCAAGACGCGGCCGGTGGCCTTTCGCGGCGCCGGCTTCAGCTCCAAAGCGGGCCGCTATTCCGGCTGGATTGCGCTGTTGCTGGTGATCGGATTCTGGCAACTTGCCGGCAGCGCCGGTTGGGTCAATCCGCTGTTTCTGCCGGCGCCGTCCGCGATCGTGCGCGCGATCTGGCAGCTCGCGATCTCGGGCGCGCTCTGGCACCATCTGTCCTGGTCGATCATGCGGATCGGAACCGGATGGCTTCTTGGAACGGTCGCCGGCGTCGTCGTCGGCTTTGCGATCGGGCTCTCAAGTCTCGCGCGCGGCGTCGGCATCACCTTCATCTCGGCGCTGTTTCCGATTCCGAAAATCGCGCTGCTGCCGCTGCTGATCCTGTGGCTCGGCATCGGCGAAGAGCCGAAAATCGCCACCATCGCGCTCGGGGTGTTCTTCTCCACCGCGATCTCGGTCTATAGCGGCGTCGACAACGTACCGCGCAACCTGATCCGGATGGCGCAGAGTTTCAATGTGCCGTTTCATACGATCGTGATCAGGGTGATCTGGCCCGGCGCGCTGCCCTCGATTCTCGCCGGCTTCCGCATCACCGCCTCCATCGCGCTGCTCCTGGTAGTGAGCGCCGAAATGATCGGCGCCGAATACGGCATCGGCGCCTTTGTCTTGCAGGCCGGCAATCTGATGCAGACCGATCAGCTGCTGGCGGGTGTCGTGATCCTGTCGCTGTTCGGGCTCGCGGTAGGACGGCTGATCAATTGGCTGGAGACGCGGCTGCTGCACTGGCGCTAAAGTAACTCCACTAAGATTCGTCGTCCCGGCCTTGAGCCGGGACCCATACCGCGTTATCTATCGATAACGCAACGTGGCCGATCCGTTCTGCAACACCAATGCTTGCGATTGGGTCCCGGCTCAAGGCCGGGACGACGGGCTGAGGGGACGACGCTCACGCATTGCCGCGATCTTCCCTGAACAGATCGAGCTTCTGCTGCACCGGACGGTCCGAGAAACTGAACAGCACCGAATCCTCGTCGGCCTCGTGGGTGACCCACTGCCAGCTCGGCACCACGAACAGATCGCGCGGGCCCCATTCGAAGGTCTGGTCGCCGATCCGGGAATGCGGCCCTTGCCTTCGATCGCCGCGAACACCGTGGCGTCGGTGGCGCGATAGCGCGCGGTCTTGAAGCCCTTGGGCAGCAACTGGATGAAGGTGCCGATGGTCGGCATCGCGAAATCGCCGGTCTCGGGATTGGAGAATTTCAGTTTCAGGCCGTGGCAGGCGTCCCACTCGTTGCGCGCTTTGGCCTGTTCCAGCGCCTCGCGGGTGTAGGCTGTAGGGATAGTTGAAGATCGGCGAGGTCTTCGATGTGCGCTTCTCGTCGACCGGCAGCAAATTGTGGCCGTAGCGCGCAAAGCTGTCGCCGGCGGGACGGGTGATCTTCTGCTGGTCCTCGTTCGAGCCTTCGGCGAAGGAGGCGTCGAAGAACTGCACCATCGGAATATCGAGCCCGTCGAGCCAGAACATCGGCTCGGAGGTTTCGTTGGAATGGTCGTGCCAGGTCATCGACGGCGTGATGACGAAATCGCCGGGCTCCATCGCGGTGCGCTCGCCATCGACCGAGGTATAGGCGCCCTTGCCCTCGAGAATGAAACGCAGCGCCGACTGGCTGTGCCGGTGCGCCGGCGCGATGTCGCCGGGGACCACCATCTGCACGCCGGCAAACAAGCGAGGTCGTGATCTTCGACTGGCCGCGCAGCCCGGGATTTTCCAGCACCAGCACCCGCCGCTCGGCCTCCTTGGCGGTGATCAGCTTGCCGGCCTCCGTCATGTAGTCGCGGATGGCGTCGAATTTCCACAGGTGCGGCCGGCAGGCGCTCCTCGGCTCCGGCGTGATCAGGTCGCCCATCACGTTCCACAGCGCGGAGAGATTTTCGCCGTCGATCTTCTTGTAGAACGCCTCGCGTTCCGGCGTCTTCTGCACGGCTTCCATGGCAAGCCTCCCGTCGTTCTTGTTGTTCGATTATTGACAGCATACTTACAATGTGGCTAGCGTCAATGAGCCGGCAAAAGCAAAACGAGAAAATTTGAGGGAGGTTCCGATGAAGCTGCACGGCTATTTCCGCAGCAGCGCGTCCTACCGGGTCAGAATCGCGTTGAACCTGAAGGGTTTGAGCGCCGAGCACCTGCCGCACCATCTGCGCAAGGGCGAGCAATGCGCGCCCTCCTATCTCGCGATCAATCCGCAGGGGCTGGTGCCGACGCTGGAGAACGATGCCGGCGCCATCCTCACCCAGTCGCTCGCCATCATCGAATGGCTGGATGAAACCCATCCCGCAGCCGCCGCTGCTGCCGAAAGATCCGCTGCGCCGCGCCAAAGTCCGCGCCTTTGCGCATGGCGCTCGCCTGCGATACCCATCCGGTGCAGAACCTGAAAGTGCTGGCGCGGCTGCGGCAGCTTGGCTTGGCGGAAGAAAAGGTCACGGAGTGGGCGGCCTGGGCCAACCGCGAGGGCCTCGCGGCCTGCGAAACCCTGATCGCGAATGAACCCGGCCCGTTCTGCTTTGGCGCTACGCCGACCATCGCCGATCTCTGCCTGGTGCCGCAGCTTGCCAATGCGCGGCGTTTTGGCGTCGATCGTCGCCGCCTTTCCGCGCCTGCTGCAGGCCGAAGCGGCCGCGAAGAACAACAAGGCGTTCGCGGACGCGGCGCCGGAGCGGCAGCCCGATGCCGAATAAGCCAGCCGCGGTGACGATGGATGCGGTCTATACCGCGCCGGGCTATCTGTTTCGCCGGATGCAGCAGATCGCGGTCTCGATCTTCGTGGAGGAGTGCAGGGCATCACGACCTGACGCCGGTGCAATTTGCCGCCCTGGTCGCGATCCGCACCCATCCCGGCATCGATGCCACCCGGCTCTCCGCCGTGATCGCCTTCGACCGTTCGACGCTGGGCAATGTGATCGAGCGGCTGGAAGCCAAGGATTACATCGAGCGCAAGCCATCGCGCGAGGACAAACGGATCAAACTGCTGCATCTGACCAGGCCAGGGCGCCGCGTTGCTGCGCGATATCATGCCGTCGGTCGATCGCGCGCAGGCGCGGATGCTGCAGCCGCTTAAAGCCGGCCGACCGCAAGACGCTGCTGGCGCTGCTGACGCAGCTGGTCGATCTCAACAACGAGGCGTCGCGGGTGCCGCTGCGCGCCGAAGACGCGCTCGAACATCTCGGGAAATCGGGCTGATGGGACCGGCGGGCGCACGACCGGTGCTGATCGCGGGCGGCGGTATCGGCGGCCTCGCCGCCGCGCTTGGCCTCGCACAAAAGGGCATTGCCTCGATCCTGCTGGAGAAAGCTTCGGCGCTCGGCGAAATCGGCGCCGGCATCCAGCTCGGGCCCAACGCGTTCCATGCCTTCGATTATCTCGGCGTCGGCGAAGCCGCGCGCGGCATGGCCGTCTATATCGATCAGCTGCGGCTGATGGATGCGCTGACGGCCGAAGAGATCACCCATGTCGATCTGCGCGACGCCTTCCGCGCGCGCTTCGGCAATCCCTATGCGGTCGTGCATCGCGGCGATCTGCACGGCGTATTGCTGAAAGCCTGCCGGGATCACGACGCTGATCGATCTGCGCGTCAGTTCCGAAGTGATCGGCTACGATCAGGACGGCGCGTCGGTGACGGCGCGGCTGGCTTCCGGCGACGATGTCACCGGATCGCTGCTGATCGGCGCCGACGGGCTGTGGTCGAATATCCGCAAACAAGTCGTCGCCGACGGGCCGCCGCGGGTTTCCGGCCATACCACCTACCGTTCGGTGATTCCGACCGATGAAATGCCCGAGGATCTGCGCTGGAATGCGGCGACGCTGTGGGCCGGCCCGAAATGCCACATCGTGCATTACCCGCTGTCCGGCTGGAAGGTGTTCAACCTCGTCGTCACCTGTCACAACGATGCGCCGGAGCCGGTCGCCGGCAAGCCGGTATCCGACGGCGAGGTCATGCAGGGTTTTGCGCATGTGCATGCGCGCGCGCAGGAGATCATCCGCCACGGCAAGAACTGGAAGGCTCTGGGTGCTGTGCGACCGCGAGCCGCTCGAACGCTGGGTCGACGGCCGCGTCGCGCTGCTTGGCGATGCCGCGCATCCGATGCTGCAATATTTTGCGCAAGGCGCCTGCATGGCGCTGGAGGACGCGGTGTGCCTGTCGCATATGCTCGAGGTCTATCCCGACGACCATGCCACCGCGCTGGAGCAATACCGCGCTGCATCGCTTCCCGCGCACCGCGCGCGTGCAACTACTGTCCCGCGCCATCGGCGAGCACATCTACCACCCCGCCGGCGACCACGCGCGAATACGCAACGCCATCATGAGCGCGAAGAGCTCGGAGGATTACTATGGCGATCTGGCGTGGCTGTATGGCGGAACGGGGCTGGCGGGGTAGGAGCAAATACTCCCGTGTCGTCCCGGCCTTGAGCCGGGACCCATAGCCCCCGGCGTGCATTGGGCGAAGGCTGGAGCGGCTATCCGATTCAACCACGGACATTGGTGATCATGGTCCCGGCTCAAGGCCGGGACGACACCGTGTGTGTTGAGCCGGGAGGACGCCGAGTGTGTTGATGCGAACATGCTAAACCCGCAGCAGCGCCTGGCGGTCGATCTTGCCGGTGCCGGTCTTTGGCAGCTCGTCGATGAACCTGATCTCGCGCGGATATTTGTACGGCAATAATTTTTCCTTCACGAAATCCTGCAGCAGCCTGGTCGCTTCGCGTTCATCGAAGGCGCGGCTGTTCATGACCACGACGGCCTTCAGAGTCATGCGCCGGTCCGGCAACTCGACAGCAAACACTGCGCATTCGCGCACCTGCGGGATGCTCGGCGAGGCAAAGTTCGACTTCGAGCGGATAGACCCACTGGCCGGAAATCTTGATCAGGTCGTCGGCGCGGCCGCGGAAGAAATGGAAACCGTCGCTGTCGCGGACGAAGCGGTCGCCGGTGTAGATCCATCCCCCCTCGCGGATGGTCTCGGCTGATTTGTCCGGCCGGTTCCAGTACAGCGGCGTGTTGAAATCGCCGCGCACCCACAAAATGCCTTCCTCGTTGTCGCCGACCTCGCGGCCGTCTTTGTCCCTCAGCGCGATTTCATAGCCGGGCACCCGAAGCCCGGCGGCGCCGGGTTTTTTCTGCTCCGGCCGGTTGGACAGATAGATGTGCAGTACTTCGGTGGACCCCAGCCCCTCCATGATCTCGAGGCCGGTCAGCGTCTTCCAGCCGTTGAAGACCTCGGCGGAAAGCACTTCGGCGGCCGACAGCGCCATGCGCAGCGAGGAAAAATCCGTGGCCGCAGCACCCTCGGCCTTTGTCAGGGACGTATAGAGCGTCGGCAATCCGAAGAACACCGACGGACGAAAACGCTCGATCGCCTCGAAAATCGCCGCAGGCTTCGGCTGGCCCGGCAGCAGCAGCGTCGCCGCGCCCGCGGAGAAGGGGAAGGTGATCGAGTTGCCAAATCCGTAGGCGAAGAAAATCTTCGGCACGGAAAAGCAGATGTCGCCGGGGGCAAGCTTCAGGACATTGCGCGCGAACGCGGCTTCGCTATAGGCCATATCGTGCTGCAGATGGACGATGCCCTTGGGCCGTCCGGTCGAGCCCGACGAATACATCCAGAACGCCATCTCGTTGCGGTGGGTGTCGGCTTCGGCGAGATCGGCCGGAAAGCCCTGCAGCCAAGGCTCGGCGACGATGGCATTCGGCACGGCGTGATCGTCAGCCGCGCCGTTGACGACGATCAGCGTGCGCAACGCCGTATCCTTGCAGGCCACTGCGTCGAAGCGCGCGCAAAACTCGGCATCGGCGACGGCAACCGTGGCGCCGGAATCCGACAGATAAAATTGCAGCAGGTCCGATGGCGTCAGCGTATTGATCAACAGCGGCACGAAGCCCGCGCGGACCGCGCCGAAAAATGCCGCCGGATAGGCCGGCGTATCGTCGAGGAACATCAGGATGCGGTCGCCGCGCTCCAGCCCCAGCGACTGGAAGCCGTGTCCCCATCGCGAGGCTTCGGCGCAGAGTTCGGCATAGCTGCGCGTTCCGGCCGGACCCGTCAGCGCCATGCGGTCGCGGCCGCCCTTGCCGAGATTGTCGAACAGGATGCGGCTGGCGTTGTAGCGATCCGGGATCGTAAAGCCGATCTCTCGTGCGCCCAGGCTGTCGCCGGGCACAGCGTCGACAATCTCAACCGATCCGGGCGGCTTCGGCGAGGTCATGCCTTGCTCCCGCCGGGCTGCAGCAAGCTTTTCGACGCCTCGTAGCGCGCCATGAAGGCCGGCGACATCGCGCGCAGCCGCGCATCGTCGATCCGCCCCGAACGGGTGATGTAGCTGTAGGCAAAATCCATCAGGCCGAGCTTCATATGGTCGGGAAATTTTTCGTACCAGCCGGCGCTGGTGCGCGCCGCCGTCACCAGCTTTTTCACGATCGGCTTGCGCTCGGCCTCGATAGCGGACGAGTGCTGCGGCAATATCCGCCTCCGCCTCCAGCGCCTTCGCCAGCGCGATCGCGTCCTCGATCGCGAGCCGCGTGCCCGACCCGATCGAGAAATGCGCCGAATGCAGGGCGTCGCCGATCAGCACCATATTCCCGGACGACCAGCGCTCGTTCCAGATCCACGGAAAATTGCGCCACACCGATTTGTTCGACACCAGCCTGTGGCCGTCGAGCGTGGCAGCGAACACCTGTTCGCAAATGGCCTGCGATTGTTCGACCGTCTTGTCGGCGAAGCCGTAGCGCCAGCCAGGTCGCGGGATCGCATTCGACCAGGAACGTGCTCATGTCAGGCGAATAGCGGTAGTGATGAGCGTTGAAGGTGCCGAGTTCGGTTGCCACAAACGTCTGCGACAGCGTCTCGAACCGCTTTGTGGTGCCGTACCAGGCAAACTTGTTGGCGGAATAGGATACAGACGTGCCGAAATCGCCCTCGAAGCTGCGGCGCACCAGCGAGTTCAAGCCATCGGCCGCGACGATCAGATCGTAGCCGGTCAACTGGTCCGTCGACTGGACCAGCGTGTCGTATCGCGGCGTCACGCCGACCGAGCGGACGCGCGCCTGCAGGATCCCGAGCAGATCGAGCCGGCCGATCGAGGAAAAGCCGACGCCGTCGATCTCGACGCTTTCGCCGCGCAGATTGAGCGTGATGTTCTTCCAGCTCTCCATCCGTGGCGCGATGGCATCGACCGTATCGGGGTCGTCAGCGCGCAGGAATTCCAGCGCCTGCTCGGAGAACACCACGCCAAAGCCCCAGGTGGCGCCGGCGGCGTTCTGCTCGAACAGATCGATGGTCGCGTCCGGGTGACGCTTCTTCCAGAGATAGGCGAAATAGAGACCTCCGGGGCCTCCGCCGATCACGGCGATACGCACAAGCTTCCTCCCTCGATGGCCCGGCAAAAGCGGAGAATCTCCCGCTTAAAGACTAACCCCTGGAACGTGTCCAGTGGCCGGCCATGACAGCCAGCCAGCGTTATCGGCAAACGATCGGACAGCACCCGGCTGGCGTGACCGGCAGCAGCGCAGGTGTACAACGAAGCTTCGCAGGCTGCTGCGGAAATATCGCGCCGTTTAATTCATTGCGCGGCGAACTGGCCCAGCACACCCTTGCACGCCGGCGAAAGCGAAGCCGCCTGCGTTGCCAGGCATTGTATGATGCGGCCGCCGCCGGGCTGAACGCCGGCGCACAGCGCGCGGACGTCTCCACCGCAGGCCGACCTCAACACGAACAATTCCTCGCGCGGCCGCATCGGGCGCAAGACCAATGCGGGCTCGGGCGGAGCGGCGGCGGCCGCTGCTCCGGGGGCTGCGGCAGACGGAACGCCGGCCGCGGCAGGCGTCGCAGCCCCACCGCTGGCCGCGCTGACCGCCTGTTCGCAGTTCGCCGAGAGTTTCGATTTGTTCTTTTGCAGGCATTGCAGCGCCGCCGCACCGCCGGTCGGCACTCCGGCGCAGTTTCGCTGGTAGTCGGAACGGCAGGCGCTGCGGACCGCCGCGATCTGGCTGCCGCTTGGCTTCTTGGCCATCGGACTTGCCACCGGACTTGCCGCCGTCGCTGCTTTGGGAGCCGGCGCAATAGGGGTCTCGGCGGCCGGTTTGGTGGGCTCCGTCGCCGGCGCGGCGGTCTCGGTGGCGGGCTTGGCGGCCGGCGCGGATTCGGGCTTGGCCTCGGCTTTGGGTTCGGACGGCGCTTCCACCGCTCGCACCGCGCTCTGGCAGCCCGGCGACAGGCTCGACATGTTTTGCTGCAGGCATTGCAGGGACGCCGCTCCGCCCGGCGGGATACTGGCGCAATGGGCTTGATAGTCCGAGCGGCATTGCGAGCGGATCGCGCTACGCTGTGCATCGGTCGGACTTTGCGAAGACGCTGGCGTCGCGACGCCAAACAGCACGAGGGCCAGCGACGTCGCAAGCAGCGGCGCACGTTTCAACGTGTTGATCATTTGACGAAATCCTTATCGTTGTCGCGCTGGAGCCGCCGCTTCAACCGAAATGAAATTGTGACAGGACCGACAGAAAATATCTTCGTGCAGCCGCCATCATTTTCGGTTTCGAGTTCCACCGCAAGCGGATTGTTGCTAGTCTTGGATGGAGGGAAGTGCTCCGCAGCGCATTAGCTTTCCAGAGCATAAGCGTTCCAGGGCATGATGAATGGGGCAGGGGAATGAAGCCTTCGCGTTCGCCGGCATGGGTCAGGTCGAACGGCAGCGTGAGGCAAACAGCCCGCGCGGCCTGTCGTATTTCCTTCACGCTGTCGGCACTGTTCGTACTCGCCGCCTGCGAACAGAACAGTTTTGTGCCGCCGCCGCTGCCGAAGGTTGATGTCGGGGTGCCGGTGCAGCGGGCCGTCACACGCTATCTCGAGGCCACCGGCAACACCGCTCCGATCAAATACGTCGATCTCGTCGCGCGGGTGCAGGGCGTGCTGCAATCGATCAATTACCAGGACGGCGCATTCGTGAAACAGGGCACCACGCTGTTCACGATCGAGCCCGACACCTACAAGCTGAAACTCGAACAGGCCCAGGCGGCCGAGGCCGGTGCGCAGGCGACGTTGAAGCAGGCCGAAGCCGACTACAAACGTCAGGCGGATCTGGTTCAGAGGCAAGCCGTCTCGCAGGCGACGCTGGACACCTCCACGTCGTCTCGCGACAACGCCCAGGCCAACCTGCAGCAGGCCGAGGCCAACACCAAGATCGCGGAAGTCAATTACGGCTACACCAACGTGGTGGCGCCGTTCGATGGCATCGTCAGCGCGCATCTGGTTTCGGTCGGAGAACTGGTCGGCGCGGCATCGCCGACCCAGCTCGCCACCATCGTGCAGCTCGATCCGATCTATGTGAATTTCAACGTCAACGAACAGGACGTGCTGCGCGTCCGGGCCGACGCCAAGCGGCGCGGGCTGACGTCGAGCCAGATCACCTCGCTGCCGATCGAGGTCGGGCTGCAGACCGAAACCGGCTTTCCGCACAAGGGCAACCTCGACTACGCGGCGCCGATGATCAGCCAGTCGACCGGAACGCTGCCGGTGCGCGGCGTCCTGCCTAACCCCGATCGCGTGCTGCTGCCCGGCTATTACGTGCGGGTCCGCGTTCCCTTCGATCAGCAGCAGGACGCGCTGCTGGTTCCCGATGTCGCATTGGGCAGCGATCAGGCCGGACGGTATGTGCTGGTCGTGAACGGCGACAACGTCGTCGAGCAGCGCAAAGTCGCGATTGGGCCGGTCGAGGGCGACCTGCGCGTCATCGAGAGCGGCCTCAAGGCCGATGACCGCGTCGTGATCGCCGGGCTGTTGCGCGCCATCCCCGGCCAGAAGGTCGATCCACAGCTGCAGAAGATCGAGGCGTCGGCGGCATTGACCAAATAGGACCGCGGATGATTTCGAAATTCTTCATCGAGCGGCCGGTTCTCTCCAACGTCATCGCGATTTTGATGATCCTGATCGGCGGTGTGTCGCTGTTCAGCCTGGCGGTCGCACAATACCCCGATGTCGTGCCGCCGACGGTGCAGGTCACGACCCGCTATCCCGGCGCCAGCGCCAAAACCGTTATCGATACCGTGGCGCTGCCGATCGAGCAGCAGGTCAACGGCGTCGAGAACATGCTCTACATGCAGTCCTACAGCGCGGCCGACGGCACCTACACGCTCACGGTCACGTTCAAGATCGGCACCGACCTCAACTTCGCGCAGGTGCTGGTGCAGAACCGGGTGTCGAGCGCGCTGTCGTCGCTGCCGCAATCGGTCCAGAACCAGGGCGTCACGGTGCAGAAGAAGTCCACCGCGATCCTGCTGTTCGTGACGCTGACTTCGCCGAACGCGACCTACGACAGCCTCTATCTCAGCAATTACGCCACGATCAACATCCGGGACGAGTTGTCGCGGGTCCCCGGGGTCGGCAACGTCACGGTTTTCGGCGCCGGCCAGTATTCGATGCGGATCTGGCTCGACCCGAACAAGCTGCAGGTCCGCGGGCTGATGCCGCAGGACGTCATCCAGGCGATCCAGCAGCAGAGCCAGCAGGTGACCGCGGGCCAGGTCGGCATGCCGCCAACGCCGGCCGGACAGGCCTTCCAGTACACGCTCAACGTCAACGGACGGCTGGACGACACACGTGAGTTCGAGGACATCATCGTCAAGACCGGCAACAATGGCGACGTCACCCGCGTGCGCGACGTCGGCTCGGTCGAGCTGGGCGCCCAGACCTACAGCCAGGTCTTCTCGCTCAACAAGAAGCCGGCCACCGGCATCGGCGTATTCCAGTCGCCCGGCGCCAACGCGCTCGACGTCGAGAAGGCGGTCGAGAAGAAGATGGTCGCGCTCGCGGCGCAATTCCCCCAGGACGTGAAATACGACACGCCGTTCGACACCACCAAGTTCGTCGCGGCGTCGATCCATGAAGTCTACAAGACGCTGATCGAGGCGGGCCTGCTCGTTCTGGTCGTGATCCTCATCTTCCTGCAGGACTGGCGCGCCATGCTGGTGCCGGCGACCACCGTGCCGGTGACCATTATTGGTGCCTTCGCCGCGATGGCCGCGCTCGGGTTCACCATCAACCTGTCGACATTATTTGCGATCGTGCTGGCGATCGGCATCGTGGTGGACGACGCCATTGTCGTGGTCGAAGGCGCCGCCCACAACATCGAGCTCGGCATGAACGGCCATGACGCCGCGATCCGCGCCATGGACCAGCTGTTCGCGCCGATCGTCGGGATCACGCTGGTCTTGATATCGGTGTTCCTGCCGGCGGCTTTTCTGCCGGGACTGACGGGGCGCATGTATGCGCAATTCGCGCTGGTGATTGCCGCGACCGCGCTGCTCAGCGCCATCAACGCGGCGACGCTGAAACCGACGCAATGCGCCCTGTGGCTGCGGCGGCCGGTGCCACTGGACCAGCGCAACTGGTTCTACCGCGGCTTCAACAGGGGATATGACCGCGTCGAACGGGGTTATGCCTGGCTGATCGGCCGCATGGCTGAACACAGCAACCTGTCGGTGATCCTGGCCCTGATCCTGATCGGCATCGGCGGTTACGGTCTGTCGCGCGTACCGACCGGCTTTATTCCAATCGAGGATCAGGGCTATTTGCTGGTCGCCGTGCAGTTGCCCGACGGCGCGGCGCTCGATCGTACCCAGCGCGTGCTCGATCAGGTCGGCGAAATCGCCGGCAAGACGCCGGGCGTCGATCAGGTGATCGGCATCGCCGGCATTTCGGCGCTCGACAACAGTTCGAGCCTCGCGAACGCCGGCGTCGCCTATCTGATCCTGAAGGAGTGGAGCGAGCGTGGTCCGGGCCAGGACCTGCGCTCGCTGTTCGTCGGCTTGAACCAGAAACTGTCCGAGATCCCCGAAGCGCGGATCTTGGTGATACCGCCGCCGCCGATTCAGGGCATCGGTAACGCAGCCGGTTTCGCGATGCAGGCCGAGCTGCGCGACGGCAATTCCGACTTCGGCAAGTTGCAAGCCATCACCAACGCCATCGTCGCCAATGCGCAGACGCAAAGTGCGCTGCAGCGCGTGAGTTCGCCGTTCCGTTCGCTGGTTCCGCAGTTCGACGTCGAGGTTGACCGGATCAAGACCCAGACCCTCCATGTCACGACCGACCAGGTATTCTCGACGCTGGCCTCCTATCTCGGCTCGTCCTACGTCAACCAATTCACCAAGTTCGGCCGCACGTTCCAGGTCTATGCCCAGGCGGACTCACAGTTTCGCCTCAACCTGCGGGACATTGAAAAACTGATGGTGCGCAACCAGCAGGGCGACATGATCCCGCTGGGCACGCTGGCGACCATCACGCCATCGGTCGGCCCTTCGCTGATCAGCCTGTACAATCTGTATCCGTCCTCGACCATCATCGGCCTGCCGGCCCAGGGCTACAGTTCCGGCCAGTCGATGGCGCTGATGGAGGAGATTGCCGCGAAAACCTTGCCGCCCGGCACCGGCTACGAATGGACGGCGATGTCATACCAGGAAAAGGAAGTGGGCCATCAGATCTACTACGTGTTCGGTCTTGCGCTCTTGCTCGTCTACCTCGTGCTGGCCGGGCAATATGAAAGCTGGTACGCGCCGATCTCCGTGATCCTGGCGGTACCGCTCTCGCTGCTCGGCCCGATGGCGGTACTCACGGGACTGCGGATCGAGAACAACCTCTATACCCAGATCGGGCTGATCCTGCTGATCGCGCTGTCGGCCAAGAACGCGATTCTGATCGTCGAGGTCGCGCTTGAACTGCACGTCCGCGACCGCAAGCCGCTGGTGGAATCCGCCGTCGAGGCGGCGCGGGCCCGGTTCCGGCCGATCCTGATGACCTCGTTTGCCTTCATCCTCGGCGTGGCGCCGCTGGTGGTCGCCAGCGGCGCCGGCGCCAGCGCCCGTAATACCAGCCTTCAGAAGAGCTGACCGATGATGGCCCAGTCGCGGGCCGCGATCGACGTGATGCGCCCGGTTTCGGCGAGAAGTTTTCGCCAGGCGTCTTGGCAGGCGTCGAGGATGTCGGTGTAGGACGCGAACACACGGTTGGCGAGATAGGTCTGCCGCAGATACTGCCAGATGTTCTCGGCTGCGTTGAGCTCCGGACAGGCGGGTGGCAGCGGCACGAGGGTGACATTGGCAGGTGGCTTTAGTTTGCGCGTCGTGTGCCATCCGGCCTTGTCGAGGATGAGCAGCGCATGCGCGCCGGGCGCGACGGCCTTGCCGATGGCGTCGAGATGCGCCTGCATGGCCTCGGTGTCGGCTTGCGGCATGATGAGGGCGAGGCCGGTGTCGCGGCTCGCACAGACGGCGCCGAACACATAGGCGTTCTCGTAGCGCTGATCCTTGGGCTGCCGCGGCCGTGATCCCTTCTTGGCCCATTGGTAGACGAGGCTGTTCTTCTGGCCGACCCGCATCTCGTCCTGGAACCAGACCTCAATCGGCGTTTCCGGGGCGAGTTTGGTCACGATCGCCGCGACCTGCGTGGGAAAGTTTTTTTAAATGCCGCGATCGCCTCCGGATCCTGCACGGGATGGCGCGGCCGGGCGCTGATGTGCGAGAAGCCGAGCTTCTTGAGCGCGCGCCCCAGGCTCACCTCCGACAGATCGACACCGAAGCGCTGTCCGAGAACACGCTTCAGGTCGACGCAGCGCCAGCGTACGACCCCATCCTTCTCCGGGTCGGGGCCGGTCTCGACAAGCTGCTTCAATGCCTCTTTCTGCTCGTCGGAGAGCTTCGACGGCCGCCCGGTCGGCTTGATGTCGATCAGACCGTCAGGACCGTACTGGTTGAAGCGGTGCGCCCAGTCCCGCAGCGTCTGCCGGTCCATGCCGCCGATCCGCGCCGCCTCGGTGCGGTTCATCCCGTCGCGAACCGCCGCCAGCGCCAGCAACCGTCGCGCCTGCGCAGCATCCTTCACCTTCGCCGCGAGCCGACGCAGCTCATCCGCCCCGAAATCCTCCCGTAGACCGACCGCCGCGCCCATCGCCGACCTCCCGAATCAATCCAGTCGGTCAGAAATGAATTACGCCGGCGCCAGCTTTTCAAAACAGAGTCAGACCTTCCGAAGGCTGGTATAAGTCGATCGGAATCACCGTGTTCTCGGGCATGATCGCTTCGACCTGCCTTGCCGTGCTGTTCGTGCCGACGTTTTTCATCGTGGTGCAGCGGTTCGAAAACTGGCTGGCGGAGCGGAGGGGGAAAACGCCGGGTACGCACCCGGTTTCGCAGGCGGGGCCGCCAAGTCCAACTCGAGTTTCATGATGGGGTTCGTCATGCCCGGCCTCGTGCCGGGCATCCACGTCTTACCTTCGTTCAAAGGAAGAAAGACGTGGATGGCCGGGACGAGACCCGGCCATGCCGATGGTCCAACTACACCTTGATCATCCGCTTGCCGCGGTTTTCGCCCGCGAGCAATCCGATCAGCGCTTTCGGCGTATTCTCAAGGCCGTTGATGACGTCCTCCTGAACTTTCAGCTTGCCGGAGGCCACCCAGGACTGCAGGTCGCTCAAGGCCTCGTCGCGCTGGTCCATGAAATCCATCACGATGAAGCCCTGCATGATCAGGCGCTTCACCACGATCAGGCCGGGCACGCCGCGCGGCCCATGCGCCGACGGCACGCCGTCATATTGCGAGATCGCGCCGCAGCAGGCGATGCGGCCGCGATTGTTCATCTGCGCGAGGCAGGCTTCGAGGATGTCGCCGCCGACATTGTCGAAATAGACGTCGATGCCCTTGGGCGCCGCCGCCTTGAGCGCCTTGAACACCGCGCCGTCCTTGTAGTCGACCGCGGCATCGAAGCCGAGTTCGCTCGTCAGCCAGTCGCACTTGTCCTTGCCGCCGGCGATGCCGACCACGCGGCAGCCCTTGATTTTGGCGATCTGGCCGACGATCGAGCCGACCGAACCGGCGGCGGCCGAGACCACCACGGTCTCGCCGGCTTTCGGCTTGCCGACGTCGAGCAGCCCGAAATAGGCGGTCAGCCCGGCGATGCCGTAGACGCTGAGCAGATGCGTCATCGGCTCGACCTTCGGCATTTTGGTGAGGTGCTTTGCGGGCACGGCCGCATAGTCCTGCCAGCCGGTATCGCCGAACACGATGTCGCCGGGCGCCAGTCCCGGCGCCTTCGACGACACGACTTCGGCGATGCCGCCGCCGGCCATCACGGTGTTGGCCTCGACCGCCGCGCGGTAGGTCGCGCCGTGCATCCAGGCCCGGTTGGCGGCGTCCAGCGAAATATAGCGCACCCGCAGCAGCGCCTCGCCGTCCTTCGGTTCCGGGATCGCGCCGTTTTGGCCATCTTGAAATGCTCGGGCCCAAGTTTTCCGGTCGGCTTCTCCACCAGCAGGACCTGGCGATTGACAGTGTCGTTCATGGTGCTTCCTCCGCTGACATTGGCGTTTCTTGATGCAATCGAGGCCACGAAACGCGCAACTGCACATATTGTGCGTTGCGCCCGACGCTAGTCGGCGGGCGCTCATTTCACAACGGGAACATTGTGGCGAACGCGCCGGCGGGTTGAAGCGTGTTGCGTCGGCCCCGAAATCTGCCAAACTTAGGCATGGCGGAACTTACGGGGGTAAGCAAATGTCGAACAGGTTTACGCAGTACATACTGATCGCGATGGTGCTCGGCATCGTGATGGGGGCGCTGATCTTCAATTATCTTCCCGATAGCCGCGGGGATATCGCAGCCGACCGTCAACCTGATCGCGATGCTGTTCCTGCGCCTGATCAAGATGATCATTGCGCCCCTGGTGTTTGCGACCCTAGTCGGCGGCATCGCGCATATGGGCAGCGGCGCCAAACTCGGGCGGATTTTCGCCAAGACCATGGGCTGGTTTGTCAGTGCCTCGTTCGTCTCGCTGCTGCTCGGCCTCGTCATGGTCAATCTGCTGCAGCCCGGCGCCAATTTCCCCGGCACCCTGCCGGACAAGGCGCAATCGACCGGCCTGCCGGTATCGGCGTTCTCGATCGAGAAATTCCTGACCCATCTGATTCCGACCTCGATCGCGGACGCGATGGCGCAGAACGAAATCCTGCAGATCGTGGTGTTCGCGGTGTTCTTCTCGGTCGCGCTGGGCGCGATGCCGGACCGCTCCAAGCAGATACTGTCGGTGATCGATGACCTCGGCCACATCATGCTGAAGGTGACGAGCTATGTCATGCTGTTTGCGCCGATCGCGGTGTGGGCGGCGATCACGGCGACGGTGGCGAAGAACGGCCTGCTGGTGCTTGTGGAAGCTGGTCGTCTTCATGGGCGGCTTCTATCTCTCGCTGATGCTGCTGTGGGGCATCCTCGTCATCGTCGGCTTTGTCGTCATCGGGCCCAGATACGGCCATCTGCTGCGGCTGATCCGCGAACCCCTGATGATCGCGTTCTCGACCGCGAGTTCGGAAGCCGCCTATCCGAAGACGCTCGAAGGCCTCAATCGCTTCGGCGCGTCGGCGCGGATCTCGAGTTTCGTGCTGCCGCTCGGCTATTCCTTCAATCTCGACGGCACCATGATGTACTGCACGTTTGCCAGTATCTTCATCGCGCAGACCTACCACATCGAGATGTCGCTCGGCACCCAGTTCGCGATGCTCGCGACCCTGATGATCACCTCGAAAGGCGTCGCCGGCGTGCCGCGCGCTTCGCTGGTGGTGATCGCCTCGACCCTGGGCCAGTTCGGCATTCCCGAGGCGGGGCTGCTGATGATCATGGGTATCGATACCTTCCTCGACATGGGACGCAGCGCCACCAATGTGATCGGCAACTCGCTCGCAACCGCGGTGGTGGCGAAATGGGAGGGCGAACTCGCGCCCGAGCATGCGCTCGGCCCCGACGACGTCGTGCCGCCGGACCATGATCCCTGGCGAGATCCCTGCGATGGCCGGCCATTGACGGGAGCGACCCATGCGCCAAACCCTGGCGAGATCGTCCCTGGCCGGCGGACTGCTGCTGGCGGCCTGTCTGCTGGCGACGGTCCGCCGGAGCGCAGACCGGCGGCAGCGAAGGGCTGAGCCCGACGCTCGCCAATATCAAGAACACCCATGTCGTGCGTCTCGGCTATCGCGAAAGTTCGCCGCCGTTTTCGTTTCTCGATCAGGCCAACCGGCCGATCGGCTACAGCCTGGAACTCTGCGAGGCCGTGGTCGATGAGATCGGCGTCGAGGTCGACGACGCCCGATCTGAAGATCGACTACGTCAAGGTCACCTCCGATGACCGCATTCCGGCGGTGGTGCAGAACAAGATCGACCTCGAATGCGGATCGACCACGGCGAACGCGGAGCGGGCGAAGCAGGTGGCGTTCTCGCCGCTGATGTTCGTCGCCGGCACCAAGCTGATGGTGCCGAAGGCCTCTGTCATCTCGGCGCCCAGGGATCTGCAGGGCAAGACCGTGGTGGTCACCAAGGGCACCACCAACGAGCAGGCGATGCACGCCGTCGACAAGAAGTTCGCGCTCGGTCTCACCATCGTGGTGGCGCCGGATCACGAGCAATCCTACCAGATGCTGGTAGACGGCAAGGCCGATGCGTTCGCGACCGACGACATCCTGCTCTACGGCCTGATCGCGCGGCACAAGTCGCAGGACAAGTTTCACGTCACCGGCGATTATCTGTCCTACGATCCCTACGGCATCATGTTCCGCAAGGGCGAGCCGCAACTGGCCGCCGTGGTGGAGCGAGCCTTCCGCAAGCTGGGCACGAACCACGACCTGATTCCGCTCTACAACAAGTGGTTCGTCTCCCGCCTGCCGACCGGCGAGCGGCTGAACGTTGCGATCTCGCCGCAACTCGAGGACGCCTTCAAGGCGCTCGACGACACCGAGGGGGCGAGCAATTAGGGCCATGAGGCCAGCGCCAGCGAAGCCGAGAAGCATCAACGCGCATTTGGTTTGTTCGGGTACCCGCAGTAGCCGCATCCAACGATTGATTGTCGTTTTGTAACTTGTCCTGACGCCGCTGACTGTATTCGATGAGATATCCAGGCTGCGACGGGGGAATATGATGCGCGGGCTAGTTTGGCTGATCCTTGGGACAGGAATGATTTTCGCGGTATCGCCGGCATGGGCTCAAAGGTACGATCCGCACTATCCTGTTTGCATGGAAGTGTACGGATCGGATGGCAGCCCATCGAGTGCTTTTTCACGTCAATGGAGCAGTGCAAGGCAGGGGCCCAAGGCGGCGTGGCCGCGCTTTGCTTCAATAACCCCTATTACGCAGCACCCGCGGCACAAACAACGCCCGCACCCCCGGCGACCCCTGCCGGATCACCGCGGCGCTGAGCGCCCCGGCGCTACTTACGGCTTGATGCCGAGCGCGGATTTGGTAGCGCTGAGGGAGTTGTTGAACGCGGCCTTGGTCTGACCGAGCAATGTACCCGCCTCGTAGGTCGGACCGGCCACAAAGCCCGTCTTCGGTTTGATGCCGACCGCGGTCTGGACCTTGGTGAGCGTACTGGCGAAGCTCGTCGTCGCCGCGCTCGCGGCCTTGTTGAACTCGGTTATCGGCTTTGTGATCATGGCGGCTGCCGACGATGCCACGGATGATATATCGGTCATGCGTTCCTCCCAGCTTGCGGAACCATCGTTCCGCTATGGTTAATGAGCCGTTAACGGGGAAGGGCTTCGCCGCCGCTTCAGAAAAAATTCAGTTCCTGCGCGCGGCCGCCGCTGGCGACAACGGCGTATTCGATCGCGAGGAATAATCCGCCGGCCACATAGATTTTTCGACTTCCCGCCGCGGCAAGCCCGCGGCTAACGGCGACAGCATCCTCGACGGTGGCTGCGACGCGAACCTTGGCTCGCGGATTGGCCTGGCGCGCCGCGGCGGCGATGTCATCCGCATCCGCGCCCTTGTGGTGCGCCATGGTGCAAATGATCGTGCCGAAGGAGGGCGCCAGCGCACCCACGATCTCGCCAGCCTTCTTGTCACGGGAAACGCCGACCACCAGAATCCAGCCCTCTGTCCCGTAAATCGCCTGCAGGCTTTCGAGCGATTGCCGGATGCCGTCGGGGGTGTGGCCGACGTCGACCACCGTGAGCGGGTCCTGTTCGATGACCTCGAGGCGGCCGGGCCAGCGTGCATCGCGCAGTCCCGATCGTACCGCCGCCTCGATGCCGGCAGGAGCTTCTCCGGGGCGCGTCTGCCGCAGCCACAGCAGCAACAGGGCGACGGCGATGGCGGCATTGTTGAATTGAAACGCGCCCAGCAGGCTCATTTCGAGCGAGCGGAACGCATAAGCGCCAAAGTCGAAATCGAACCGCTGTCCCATCGTCGATGCGATTTCGCCGCCGATGCCGATCTCGTCGCGGACGAACAGCGAGGTGATTTCACGATAGCGGTTATATTCGATCAGATGAGGCCTCAAGGCTCGGCAGTTCTCCCCGTAGACGACGGTGCCTTCGGATGCACAAGCGTCGCTCTTGTCGGAAGCAATCAGTTCCAGCGAATTGCCGAGCAGTTCAACATGCTCGTAATCGACCGAGGTCACGCAGGTCGCGCGCGCACCGACCAGGCGCACCGGGTCGTAGCGGCCGCCGATGCCGGCCTCGAACACCGCGAAATCGCAATTCCGTTCCTGAAAATACAGGCAGGCCAGCGCGAACAGGGCCTCGAAACTTCCAAATCTTTCGCCGCGGCTCTGCGAGATTGCGGCGATCGCGGTTTCGACTTGCGACTTCAGGCGCGCCAGGTCGTCGTCACCGATCGAAGCGCCGTCGATCTGAAAGCGCTCGTTGAAGAGGCGCAAATGCGGCGACGTGAACAATCCCGTGCGCAAGCCGTAGGCACGGCCGATGCTTGCGCAGAAGGCAGCCGTGCTGCCCTTGCCATTGGATCCCGTCACAACCACCGAATTGCGTGAAAGCCTTGCGCGGTCCACCGCGAGGGCGTCGAGGAGCTCCGCCATACGCGCCAGACAAACGCCGTCGCCGTATTTTGGAAGATTAAACACCGAGCAATCCCGTCGCCGAAAAGGTGTGATGCCAGATTTTCAGGATCAGGTCGCTTCGGTTGGATTCTTCCAATAGCCGGATCGACGGGTTGGCGTTCACTTCTATGATCCGGATCGCCTGCTGATCTCCGTCGCCATCCGCAAACAGGTCCACCGCGGCGACGCGGAGATCGAGCGCGCGGGTGGCCTTCCTCGCCAGCGTCAGCGCGGCATCGGAACGAGGTGCTTCGAGCACCATCATCCCGCCCGCGCTCAGGTTCATCCGCCCGGGAATTTCCCAACGCTCGCCCTCAGGAAGCACGGCGTCGAGCATTGTCGCGTTGTCGGCGGTCGACGACGCCGGCGAAAGGCCGCGGGCTTGCAAAGCCGTGTTATGCGCGGTCAGGAGATCACGGATGGAGCGCACGCCGTCGCCGACGACCGAGGGCGGATATTTCCGCGCGGTATAGACGACCTCGTCATCGAGCAGAAAGACCCTGTATTCGGTTCCGGAAGCGACCTGCTGCATCATTATCGAATCGTAATACTTCGAAACCTCGCCGAGATATCGCAGCAGCGGGGCTTCGCCATGGACGACTTGCGCAAAATCGCCGCGTGATCCCGACAGCGGTTTGACGAAGGCTGTTGCTCCCAATGTTGTGAAATACCGGAGCGCGTCTTCGCACTCATGACCCGCGGGCCGATGGGCGCGATGCCGCTCGTGCAGGAAGAAATATTCGCCGCCCAGTGTCGCGACGCCGGCGTCTTCAAGGATGAGGCTGGCGAAGTATTTGTCCGAGGCAAGCCTCGCGGCGGTGGCGTTGTTTTGCGGGTACCACGAACATCGCCCGGCGCCGAAATGGATGCGTCTGGTCTGGGAAGCGACGCTGAACAGGAGCCCGGTTCCGCCATCGAGGTCTCGAAACACCAGGCCGAGTTCAGCGCAGGCATATTCCGCATAGACCGTTTGGTCCGGATAGCAGCGCGGCTTTCCCGCCCGAAATTCCCTGAGGTCTCGCATGCAATTTCCGGCGATCTGGCATTCCAATCTGGTTTTTATCTCTTAACGAAATTTTCGTCCGGTGGCGCAATTAACTGCAACGACGAAGTCGATTTCAGCAAGTTAATTACGCGGCCAATGGGTGTCCGAATGGATCGCAACGAAACCATTTTGTGCAAGCGATCGGTTGCGATTTTGCACCCTCAGTTGCGCGTCAGCACAGGTTGACTATCTCTGGGACTGGGGTACGTCACACGCCAAATCGTCAATCACTGCAGGGGTTTTCGCCTCGTCGGGGGCCGGACAACTCGATCATTCTACATCAAGACGTCAAGGTAAACCAAAACACATGAGCGCATTTCATCGAGAGAAAGTTCTTTCCGTCCGGCACTGGACCGATACGCTTTTCAGCTTCACCGCCACCCGCAATTCCGGCTTTCGCTTCCTCAACGGGCAGTTCGCAATGATCGGGCTGGAGGTTGATGGCCGTCCGCTGCTGCGCGCCTACAGCATGGCGAGCGCCAATCACGAGGAGGCGCTGGAATTCTTCTCGATCAAGGTCGCCGACGGGCCGCTGACCTCGCGGCTGCAGAAGATCAAGGAGGGCGATACCATCCTGGTCGGGCGCAAGGCGACCGGCACGCTGATCGCCGACAATCTGATCCCGGGCAAGCGCCTATTATTGCTGTCGACCGGGACAGGTCTGGCGCCGTTTGCGAGCCTGATCAAGGACCCCGAGGTCTACGAGCGATTTGAAACCATCGTTCTGGTTCACGGCTGCCGGCAGGTTTCCGAACTGGCCTATGGCGAGGAGCTGGTGGCGAAGCTGCGCGACGACGAATTGTTCGGGCCGCTGCTGACCGAGAAGCTGGTGTATTATCCGACCGTCACCCGCGAGCCGTTCCGCAACCGCGGCCGCATCACCGATCTGATCACCTCGGAGCAGCTGTTCAACGATATCGGCCAGCCGCCGCTGGATATCGAGACCGACCGGATCATGATGTGCGGCAGCCCGGGCATGCTGGAAGAGCTGCGCCAGATGTTCGAGGCGCGCGGCTTTCTCGAAGGCAGCCACAGCGAGCCCGGCCATTTTGTGATCGAGAAGGCGTTCGTCGAGCGCTGAAGCCGTTCCCCTCAGGCCGTCATTCCGGGGCGCGTCGAAGACGCGAACCTCAGATGCGCAATTGCGCATCGGGGAATCCCGGGATTCCGCGATGTGCAGTTGCACATCTGAGGTCTGGTCCTTCGGACCATCCCGGAATGACGATTATCACAACCAATGTTGATGGCGTCCCCCCGTTTTCGGCTGCTATAACGCTGCCGAACGTCGCGTGGCCTTTCGCCGCGAGACCGGGGAGCGCCAGGGGCTTTGTCTCGTATCCAACCATGCCGGCCCTGCGAAAACGGCCTTTGTCTTCGCGGGCGGGGGCAGCTTTGGCGCCATTCAGGTCGGCATGATGCACTCGCTCGCCGCCCACGGCGTATCGGCGGATATGGTGGTCGGCTCCAGCGTCGGCGCGCTCAACGGCGCCTATTATGCGGGCGATCCCACCCTGAAGGGCGTGCTGCAGCTGGAAACCATCTGGCGCGGGTTGCAGCGGCACGATGTTTTCCCGGTCACCTGGCGGACCCTGCTGGGATTTATCTGGCGCCGGGATTTCCTGATTCCCCATGACGGGATCCAGAAACTGATCGACGACCATCTGCCCTATCGCAACCTGCAGGATGCGGAGCTGCCGCTCCACATCGTCACCACCGATATCGTCTCGGGCGACAGCGTGGTGTTGTCGGAGGGCTCGGCGGCGCAGGCGATCATCGCCTCGACCGCGATCCCCGGCGCTTTCGCGCCCGTCCGCTACAAGGATTTCTATCTGGCCGACGGCGCGATCTCCGCCAACACGCCGGTCAGGGTCGCGGTCGACAAGGGCGCGAACCGCCTGATCATTCTGCCGACTGGCTACGCCTGCGCCACCCACACGCCGCCGGTGGGCGCGGTCGCCAACGCGCTGCATGCGCTGACGCTCCTGATCGCGCGGCAACTGGTGAGCGAGCTGGAAGGTCTCGACCCCGGCATCGAATACTTCGTGGTGCCGCCATTATGCCCGCTGGTGGGATCGCCTTACGACTTCTCGCGAACGGCCGATCATATCGAGCGCGCCATCCAGAGCACCGATGCGTGGCTGGCGCAAAACGGCCTGGAGAAAAGCGGGATTCCCGACGAGATGCGCCCGCACAGCCACTGATCCGTCAAAGGCTCCGTTGAGCCTGCGTTGCACTGCAAAATGACCCCATGAGCGGCGGTATCCGCCGGCCGCGGGACGGATTGATTCTCGGCCGGATGATTCGCTAGCCTCAGCGACGATCCGCCGTGACACCTTGTCATATCCATGACCGGTAGCGCCGGATATCGTGTACAGGATTGTTCTGATAGTTGGATCAGGCTGCGGCTGACAAGAATAATACGGCAGAATCTGCCCGAGGGGTACCATGGAAACGCTGATGCTTCCGTTCTCGCCACGTTTCATCGTTCTGACGATTTGCGCCGTCGTCACGGCGCTGCTGCTCGGCATCGGGATCGTCGATCACAAGGTGTTCGATCTTGTCGCTGATCCCGATCCTGATCTTCGGCGCCCTTACGCTGCTCGGCATTCGCGATCTGACGCAGAAGAGCCACGCGGTTCTGCGCAACTATCCGATCTCGGCGCATATGCGCTTCCTGCTGGAAGAGATCAGGCCGGAGATGCGGCAGTATTTCTTCGAGAGCGAGAAGGACGGCATGCCGTTTTCCCGCGACACCCGCGCGCGTGATCTATCAGCGCGCGAAGATGGTGCTCGACAAGCGGCCGTTCGGCACCCAGGAGGATGTCTATCGCGAGGGCTATGAATGGATGCACCATTCGGTGGCGCCGAAGGCTCGCGCCGACGAGCAATTTCGCGTCACCATCGGCGGGCCGGATTGCGCCAAGCCGTATTCGGCGTCGGTCTTCAATATCTCGGCGATGAGTTTTGGCGCGCTCAGTCCCAACGCGGTGCGCGCGCTGAACGCGGGCGCCAAGAAGGGCGGCTTCGCGCATGACACCGGCGAGGGCGGCGTCAGTCCCTATCACCGCGAGAACGGCGGCGACTGATCTGGGAGATCGGTTCCGGATATTTCGGCTGCCGCAACCGCGACGGCTCGTTCAATCCGGAGGAATTCGCGCGCATCGCCACCGACGATCAGATCAAGATGGTCGAACTCAAGGTCAGCCAGGGCGCCAAGCCCGGACATGGCGGCGTGCTGCCGGCGGCCAAGGTCTCCGAGGAGATTTCCAGGATCAGGGGCGTCGCCATGGGCGAGGACTGCATCTCGCCGGCGACCCACCGGGCGTTTTCGACGCCGCTGGAGATGATGGCCTTCATCGGCGAGATGCGGCGGCTGTCCGGCGGCAAGCCCGCCGGATTCAAGCTTTGCATCGGCCATCCCTGGGAATTTCTGGCGATCTGCAAGGCGATGCTGCAGACCGGAATCTATCCGGATTTCATCGTGGTCGACGGCAATGAAGGCGGCACCGGCGCAGCCCCGCTGGAATTCATGGATCATCTGGGCATGCCGATGCGCGAGGGCGTCAATTTCGTCCACAACGCGCTGATCGGCATCAATGCGCGCGACCGCATCCGGATCGGCGCCGCCGGGAAGATCGCGACCGCATTCGACATGGCGCGCGCGATGGCGATCGGCGCCGACTGGTGCAATTCGGCGCGCGGCTTCATGTTCTCGCTCGGCTGCATCCAGTCGCTGAGCTGCCATACCGATCGCTGCCCGACCGGCGTCACCACGCAGGATCCGACCCGCGCTCGCGCGCTGGTGGTGCCGCACAAGATCGAACGGGTCTACAATTATCATCACGCCACCCTGCATGCGCTGGCCGAACTGCTCGCCGCCGCCGGGCTCGAACATCCGCAGCAGATCTGCGGCCGATCCATTTCTCGCAGCGGACTTCGACGACCGAGGTGCGGTCGTTCGCCCAGCTCTATCCGTCGCTGCGCCCGGGCGAACTGATCGACGGCACCAGCGATCCCGCGCTTCCGCGAGGCCTGGGCGATGGCGCGGGCGGAGACGTTTCTCCGCCGGTGGGGTAGGCTCAACCACCGTCATTCCGGGGCGCGCGTCAGCGCGAACCTCAGATGCGCAATTGCGCGTCGGGAATTCGCACTGATAATCTCGGGATTCCGGGTTCGACGCTTCGCGTCGCCCCGGAATGACGATTTAAACGGCGCTCAATGCGGGTTTTCCAGGCTGAACAGTTCCGACTGCTCGTCATAGGCGAACAGCTCCGCATAGCGCCCCCATGACACGATGGTCTTCAGCGTCTCGTCCGCCTGCTCCTCCGACATATAATCCTCGAGTTCGTTGCGGAAGCGCGCGGCGGGGGCGGTGTGCGAGGGCCGCTCGTCGAGCACCCGGCGGATCAGGCCCATGACCGGCACGTAGTTGATCAGATGTTCGGCGAACAGTTTCTTGCGGGCATCGGTTTCGAGGTGGGCGAAGCGCTTGCCGGCATCGGTCAGCATCAGATCGCCTTCGCTCAATTGGGCAAACCGCAACAGTTGCAGCGATTCGCCGAGGTGGAAGATCTCGTCCGCTTCCAGTTGCAGGTGGCCGGCGAGAACCGGCAAATCGGCGTGCCCGTTATAGGGCGGCGCCGCCAGCGTCTCGATCAGGCCGGAAAGCACGTTGGACGAGACATGGTTGAGGACCATGCCGACGCCGGTGCCGTGGATGCCCTCGATGGCCGGCGTTCTCGGCTTCCGCGCGCTGCGTCATGCGGGCATAGATGCTGTCGACCAGTTGCCGGAAGGTCGGATCGAGGCGATTGCGCGGGTGCGGCAGGTCGACCTTGATCTCGGCGGCGACGCGGCCGGGATTGGATGAGAACACCAGGATGCGGTCGCACATCAGCACCGCTTCCTCGATGTTGTGCGTCACCATCAGCACCGATTTGATCGGCAGCCGGCCTTCGATCCAGAGATCGACCAGGTCGGTGCGCAGCGTCTCGGCGGTCAGCACGTCGAGCGCCGAAAACGGCTCGTCCATCAGCAACAGGTCCGGATGCACGACCAGCGCGCGGGCAAAGCCGACGCGCTGGCGCATGCCGCCCGACAATTCCTTCGGATAGGCGGACTCGAAGCCGTCGAGGCCGATCAGGTCGATCGCGGCCAGCGCCCGCGTGCGGCGCTCGGTGCTGTCGATGCCGAGCGCCTCCAGGCCCAGTTCGACGTTCTGCAGCACGGTCAGCCAGGGAAACAGCGCGAAGGACTGAAACACCATGGAGACGCCGTTCGGCGGGCCGACGATGGTCTCGCCGCGGCACCTGGCGTCGCCCGAGGACGGCGCGATCAGGCCGGCGATGATGCGCAGCAGCGTCGACTTGCCCGATCCGGACCGGCCGAGCAGGCCGACGATTTCGCCAGAATGAATGGTCAGGTCGACCTTTTCGAGCACCAGCAGGTCCTCGCCGCTGCCTTTCGGAAACGACCGGCAGACGCCGTGGATATCGAGCAGGTTGGTCTGTTTGGTAAGTTCGAGCATGAGTTTTCCCTTCCGGGATCAGCCGAGGCGAAGACGGCGCTCGCCGAAGGCGTAGAGCGGCCTCCAGAGCAGCCGGTTGAACAACGTCACCAGAATGCACATGACGGCGATGCCGAGCACCACGCGTGGGAAGTCGCCGGCTTCGGTCGCGTGGCTATATAGGCGCCGAGGCCCGTCGCCGTCAGATGGGTGTCGCCCCAGCTTGCCACTTCGGCGACGATGGAGGCATTCCACGATCCGCCCGAGGCGGTGATGGCGCCGGTGATGTAATACGGGAAAATGCCGGGCAGGATGACCTTGATCCACCACCGCCATCCCCGGAGGTGGAAGCTGCCGGCGGCCTCGCGCAGGTCGGTCGGGAAGGCGCTGGCGCCCGCGATCACATTGAACAGGATGTACCACTGGGTCCCCAGGATCATCAGCGGGCTGAGCCAGATATTCGGGTTCAGGCCGTAGCGCACGATGATCACCACGAACACCGGAAAGGCGAGGTTGGCGGGAAATGCGGCCAGAAACTGCGCCAGCGGCTGAATCCGCTCGGCAAGTTTCGGCCGAAGCCCGATCCAGACCCCGACCGGCACCCATATCAGAGTCGCCAGCGCGATCAGCACGATGACGCGCGCCAGCGTAATGAACCCGTAGCCGACGGCGCTGAGGACATCCGACGGGCCCAAGGTCGCCGAGAGATATTCGATAGACCCTCCAGGCGGCATAGCCGGTGCTGGCGACGATCAGGGCAAGCCAGGCCGCATCGACAATGCGCGACGGCGGGCCGCTTTTGACCGGCGGCCTCAGGATTTTCGGGAGCTGCGAAATGCAGGTTCGAAATGGCCTTGTTCAAGGCGGCAAACGGATACGATCAGCGCGCGCAGCGCGCGGGTCCGCCGAAACAGATCGAGCATCCAGGAGGTCGGTGCCGTAGCTGACGGCGGTCTGCTCGAAGCGGAATTTGTCGGCCCAGGCCACCACCGGCCGGAACAGCAGTTGATCGTAGGCGATGATGACCAGAGCATGGTCAGGATGGCGTAGCCGATCGCGGGCAGGTTCTGTTTTTGAATGCCCATTGCGACGTAGGAGCCGATGCCGGGCAGCGTGACGGTGGTGTTGCCGACGGTGATCGCCTCCGACGCGACCACGAAGAACCAGCCGCCCGACATCGACATCATCGTGTTCCAGATCAGGCCCGGCATCGCGAACGGCACGTCGAGCCGCCAGAAGCGCTGCCAGCCGCTGAGGTGAAAGCTTTGCGAGGCTTCCTCCAGGTCCTTCGGGACGTTGCGCATCGACTGGTACATGCTGAACGTCATGTTCCAGGCCTGGCTGGTGAAGATCGCGAACACGCAGGCGAGTTCGGCGCCGAACACGCGGCCGGGAAACAGGTTCATGAAAAACACGACGGTGAAGGTGAGAAAGCCGAGGATCGGCACCGACTGCAGGATATCGAGCAGCGGGATCAGCACCATCTCGGCGCGCCGGCTCTTGGCGGCAAGCGCTGCATAGATGAAGGTGAAGATGATCGAGCAGACGATCGCCAGCAGCATCCGCAGGGTGGTCCGCAGCGCATAGAGCGGAAGATTGGCCGGATCGAGCGAGACCGGCGCGATGTCGAGCGCCGACAAAGGCAGCGGTGGTCTGCTCGCCGCCGTAGACGATCAGCACCATGGCCCCGATCACGAGAATCAGCGCAACGAGGTCCCAGATGTTGGGCCGTAACGCCTGCCCCAGTGCGGCCGGCCGAAAATCATGCAGGGCCATCAGAGCCGCCTTGTTCAGTACTCGCCGTGCAAACGGCCCGAGAAAATCGAAACCGGCCCACGGTCGGCGTTATAGGCGGGATTTGTGATGAGTTGATAGTCGGCGGTCGGCCTAAAGAGCAACATGGGTCCATCGCGAGTGCTAATATTGCGAATGCACGCGAACACCAAGCACCGATACCGGGCCCCGGTCGCGATTGTATGCTGGATTGACGATCAGCTGATAGTCCAGCGTGACCTTGGTGGAAAACACCGGAAAACTGTAATAGGTCTCGATGATCTTCTCGTTGCCGGGATTGGGCAGCATGCCGTCGCCGATCAGAATTCCCAGTCCGCCGTCGTTGAGAAACGCTTGGTGCACGCTGGAAATCCCGTTGATGACACCGGCAATGCCGAACGTATCGTCATCCCGCCCCCATTGTTTTCCCGAGATTGAGAATCCGGCGGCAACGGTCCGGTCGACGTCGGTGAATTCATAAGGTTCGATGTTGCCATTGGCGAACCCGGCCCTGGCAAAGAATCCGACATTGGGCATCAGTTGCTGCTCGAGGTTCATGCTGATGCCGCCGCGACTCTGGTATTTCCGCACGGCCGTGATGTCGGCAGGGCCTCCAGTGATCGCGGCCAGCTGGATGGCGTCCTCGAAGCTTCCCATCCGGCCGCGCGTGAGAAATCCGGTGATCGCCAGTTTGCCGGGTTGATCCCAAATAACGTACCGCCGCTCGATTTCCCCGTCCCACTGGAACTGATCGAACCGCGAATCCAGCGTGGTCGTGTTCGGAGCGGTTGAAAGGTCGAACAGGCCGGCGCGCAGGGTCCAGGGACCTTGATACCACTCCGCAGCCGCGCCGACTGTATAGGCCCAGGCGTCCGCCGCGTAGTCGAACGTGCCGGTGTCGATGATGGTCCAGTTCATGAAGTCGGCGCGAGGATCATGGGCGTATTTGTTGGTATCGAAGATATCGCCGACGCTCAACTTTCCGACGGTAAACACCAGCCGATCCGAAGTTTGCGATCCGGAAAACTGGTTGAGCCCGGCATCGACCTTCTGGACCTCGCCGCCGAGGTCGATGGTCTGCCGCAGGAAAGCCCGGTCCAGACGCGTGTAGGGATAATCCGCGCCGACCTTGTACGCCTCGCCGCTCGGGAATCCCGCAGCGCCTACCGATCCGCTCAGTCCAAAGCCCTGATCGATTTCCGGATTGATCCACGCTTCGGCGCCCTGCCAGAGCCGGACGCCCGCGTACAAAGTCACGTCCGTGGTCTCGCGGCCGATGTTCGGTTGAAGGCTGTTCTTGCCACTATAGGGAGCCCGAAATGGCGGGTCGTATTGGTTGACGTAGGTCGCCTGGCCGTGGAATGCGAAGTTATCCGTCTCCAGCGCGGTTGGTCCCTTGGCCAGGAAGTCCGCTATGTGCGCGTTGTCGTCGCCGATCTTGTAGTTCAATCCGAGCCGGATGCTTTGCGTGGCGAGGTTGGAATCGAAGGTCTGCGCACCCGATGGGAACGTCACGCTCTTGCGGTCAAATCCGGTCGACAGGTATTCGGCTTTTGCCGTCCAATTCCCGGCGAGCGGGATCTCGACGCCGACGCCTGCCGCCCACCCCAATCGCCACAATAGCGCCGTGTCCTCGGTCCCCGGTGTTGCGAAACCGCCCGCGGGAAGACCGGCCAGTTGGGTCCGCGTCACCTGATCGTAGGTCCAGGCCAGCCCACTCGTTCCGTAGACGAGAAAACGGTCGAACGCGTAACCGACGCGAGCCCGCGCAGTCCCGTAATGAATGACCGCCTCGCCGTAGGTTACCTGGCCCGTCAGGGGCGAGGTCACCGTCTGGCTGCCACGCACCGAATAGGGCACCACCACGTCCGAATTCGGAAAGCTGACGTCGGTCTCGAAGCCCAGCATTACGCGAGACGGAAAAACGTAATTATATCCGCCCTGCAGTCCGGCGACATAGCTGCCTGTCCCGGCCATGAAGTCGAAATTGAACGGTAGATCGAATGACCCATTCAAACCCGGGCCGCCGGCTCCCGGCTGGAATGCGGACCAGTTCGAAGAGCCTCTGATCACACCGACATGGGCGCCGGCGTACCAGCCATTCCAATCGTAGCTGTTCGAGACGTAGGCCGCCGGCGCCTTGACCGGGAGACTTGCGGGCAGGTCGGCTGCGGTCGCCGCGCCATCGAACGCGAGCAGGCTCAAGCCCACGCTCGCGACCACACGCTCCCAGGATCGGGTGCTGCGGTTCATGGGGCGGATGTTTCGAGCGCGAGCATGCCGGCGGTCTCTTTCGTCTTCACTTCACCTATGCCGGCGCGCTGCCTTCCAGGAAAAGCAATCGAGCTGTCGATCCCGCCGGTCCGGAATTGCCGCTTGTTGCGGTCAAACGCCAGATCAAAGGGAGGCCCCATCCGTTCCCAAGCCTTATTGCAAGTCATTCGCAATTGGAAGAAATAACGCAGGAGATGCTGCGGAATGGCATCGCGTAGTGACGGGCCCGCCACACACCTCAGGGAATGACAAGGCGCCCTCATCGGCAGGCTTGGGGATAGATCGGCCGCGATCGCAAGGGAGCGAGTCGCCGAGACAATGCCTGTGCCGTTCCCAATTTTATAAATGCGCTTCACCACCGCCCCCGACACCCCGATCACCTTGTTGACAACAGCTGTTCAACGACCGGCTTGGTCCGCAAGCCGGCCATCCGTTGACGCCATTGGCGTTCGAATCCGATGATTGTTCCGATGAGGGTGGTCATACCAAGGTTGATGGCGGCCTGATCGATCGATGTGTTCACTGTGACAATCCTGCTCGATTTCCTGGCGCTTTCGCCGGTGAACCCAACCATGCTCCTGACCGCTCAGCCACCGCGCTCCTGATAAGACGGCTCGAAGACCGTTATGTGAAATCCGGTGCTGCCGCTGCAGATCGTCCAGCACGGCGGTACGGATCGCTCGCGCGCCCGCTGCACGATCGGCCGTTTGCGCGTTCACTTCGTTCATGACGGTCATGGTCTATTCCTGTTGAATCCTGGCCGGGCGACCACGGTGGCGACGGCGGGCTTTGGGTAGCTTTTCGGCAATGCCGAGGGTGTCGGCGCGGCGGCGCATCTCGCTCCACACATCCGCCGGATCGATGCCGGCGCGATGCCATAGCGCAACGAGGTGGTAGAGCAGATCGGCGCTCTCCCGCACGATGCCTCGAGCGTTATGTTTGACGGTCTCAAGCGCCACTTCTCCGGCTTCCTCGATGACCTTCTGAGCGGTCTTGCGGGTGCTCGATGCGAGCAGTCGCGCCGTGCGTGGATGATTCTCCAGCGTTACCTCTGCAAGCGACCGGTAAAGACGATCGATTTCGCCCGGCTGCAGACTTGGCGCCGCGATGCCGGAAAGTGAATCCGACACCGCGGTCTCGCGCGGAGACGATGCGGAGGCCTGGGCACGCAGGGCGCGGGTCTGGCGCGGGCCGCCATTGTGAAGACGTGTCCCGCTTCGGCGAGACCCGTCACTCTGCAAGTCGGGAAATTTCAGCTTGGTAAGCTTGACGACGTCCGTCATCCTCTGCCTCCGTAGTCACCTTGATGCCGGTAACCCGCGGCACGAGGCGAGCGGAGCAGCTAGACGCCCACGCCACCTCGGCCGGGTTGAATCACGGCCTTGCGAAATTCAATGCGATTGTTCCCCAAAGGGGCTCCCGTCGCGGCACCGGAGCGGTGGGCGGCGGGACGTCTAGGTCCTTCGTCCATGTCGTTCCCTTGCTTATCCGGTCAGCGCCAGGGCGCGGCCGCGCGGGTGCATCATCGACGACGGGCCGGAAGCACGGCCCATCGTAGCGTGTTTGTCGAAGTCGCCGATTGGCGCATCGCCGCTGGGCTCGGCCTGCCAACAGCATTCCAGGCGGCCGTCGTGATTGATCCAATGACAGGCCAGCGCCGGGGATGGAATCCGGCGCGGGCCCTTCGGGCGGCGAAGACCCGGAAGGTTGTCATTGGAATGGGTATCGTTGAAATGGGTGTCGATGAAAAACCCGGCCCTGCGCAACGCAACGCGCCGCGGCTGCAGAGGCCTGAGTCCTCCAAACCTGAAGTCTGCAAATCTGAAGTCTGCAAATCTGGATATTGCGAGTCTTTTGAACATCGCTCACTTCCACTTCCGCTTTGCGCGGCAGGCTAGTGAGCGAGACAGTCAGCTAGGCGCGACCGTCACCCCTCACGCGGCCCAGGCCGGCGCGATTGATATTCTGCGGCATCGCCAGCCCGATCATGATCGCCGGGGTGACGTTGCCAAAGGTGGTACTGCCCATGTGCTCTTCATCAGGGTTGAAAGGCTTGTCTCGAACGAATGTCCTCGACAACGATCGGCAAATAAGCCTGACCGCTATCTGTGTCAAGCGCATTTACCTATCCTGACCTATCCTCCGGGGAGGATCGTTGTTATCCTCCCCGGAGGATAGGAGATTCGAATGCCGGACCACCCACATTCTGCGATTGCCCGACGTTTGAAACGTGCCAATGGCCACCTCGAAACGATTATCGAGATGATCGAGCAGGACCGGCCCTGCGCCCAGGTCGCGCAACAACTGCAGGCCGTGGAGAGCGCCATTGAAAGCGCCAAAAAGGCATTGATCCACGATCACATCAGCCACAGCCTCGAACGATCGTTCAAGGCGTCGGGTTCGAAAGGCCCGGCCGCGCTCAGGGATTTCAAGCTGATCGCGAAGTACCTGTGACGGCGTGGCCGCGCGACCGGTGAGACCTAAAGCCTGATGAGATGCGGTTAGATTGAGCTGCGGCGCAGCGGAAACTTTACCTCTCCCATAGGGAGAGGTCGGCGCGAAGCGCCGGGTTACGATCTATCGGTGGAGCAGCGCCCCCTCACCCGATTTGCTGCGCAAATCGACCTCTCCCCCCTGGGGAGAGGTGAAGGCTCACCAATTCAAATTAGAACCATCATACTCTAGCCATTTGCCGGACGGGAGTGCTGGACCTCTACAGTGACGTGCGACAGATCGGCGAATTTCGCCAGTCTCTGCCGGTAATGCGCCGCCCCATGCGCGCTGCTGGTTGCGACCGAGACAATGGCGCCGAGATGGCCCGGCCCGAGCCGCCACAGATGCAGGTCAGTGACCTGGTCGCCCTCGCTTTCGATTGTCGTGCGGACCTTTTCCGCCATCCGCGGATCCGGCGTGCGATCGAGCAGGATGCTGCCGGTATCGCGCAGCAACCCGAACGACCAGTTTGCAATTACGAAAGCACCGATCAGGCCGGCCAGCGGGTCCATCCAGAGCCAGCCGAACGTACGTGCCGTCAGCAGCCCGACGATGACCAGAACGGATACGGCGGCATCCGCCATGACGTGAATGACGGCGGCCCGCATGTTGTTGTCGCGGTGATGCGCGCCATGCGCGGCGTCGTGATCATGCTCTTCGAATTCCAGTTCGCATTCATGCTGCTGGCCCTGTTGCGCCAGGCAAACCCTGGCGAGGAAGGCATGCGGCTCCGGAATCTCGTCGCGCGACTGCAGGTATCCGCCGCCGTCCTCGAACGCGAACAGTTGCCGGCTGCCATCCGGCCTGATGGTCTCGATGGTGAGATCGCAAGCCGCCGGCGACACACCGGTATCCGCCGTGACGCGAAAGCGCGGCGGCACGTTGTCTTCAAAGACGTCGATTTCCAGCATACGGCCGCCTAACGCGACGCGGCGCGCTCCGTCGTCGTGACCGTGACCATGGGAGTGGCCATGGCTGTGACCGTGATGATGTCCGCCGGACAACAGCCACGCGCTCGCGACATTGACCACGAGACCGAGGACGGCAATCGGGATCGCCTCGTTGAAGCTGATGGGGATCGGGTTGAGCAGCCGCGATACGGCTTCATAGCCGATCAGTAACGCGATCATCGCCAGAACGATGGCGCTGGAATATCCCGCCAGATCGCCGAATTTGCCGGTACCGAAGGTGAAGTTGCGATCGGTGGCGTATTTGCGGGCGTAGCTATAAGCCAGCGCCGCCAGCAGCAGCGCGCCGGCATGGGTCGACATGTGCAAGCCGTCGGCAATCAGCGCCAGCGAGCCGAACAGCGCGCCGCCGACGATTTCGGCGATCATCATGACGCTGCAGAGGATGATCACCGCCCAGGTCCGGCGCTCCGCCTTGTCGTGATCCTTGCCCAGAAACACGTGCTGGTGCGGCGGAGACGGATAGATCGTTTCTGCATCGGTCATGGCGAGCTCTCACTTCAGATAGGTGTGGACCACTTCGATGAGTTGGTCCGCCGCGTCGGCGTTGAGCGCGCCCGGGTTCTTCTCGGGGTCGACGAGATGGGTGCGGATGTGGTCTTCGACCACCTCGGCCATCAGGCCGGCGACGCCGCCGCGAATGCCCGCGATCATGTGCATGATGCGTTCGCATTCGGCCTCTTCGGTCAGCGCCCGCTCGATCGCTTCGATCTGGCCGCGAATGCGGCCGACCCGGGCGAGCAGCTTTTTCTTTTCTCGGATCGTATGTGTCATGCGGGGTAGATAGGGTACCCCCCTATGCTATGTCAACCGCTGGGATGCCTGGTAACCAATCGTCGGCGGAAAAACAGGAGGTTCGATTGAGTGACGACGTTGTCGGCTTCGCGGGGTTCTGTCGCGCTAAAGAAAACGTGAATTGAACACTCAAACAGACATTCCGATTTTATCGCTTATCCAAACGATAACAGAAACACACCCTTGAAACTTGCCACGATCGCGCTCGCAATTGCTTTCGCTCTCCCAAGCACGTTCGCATTTGCTGAAGGCACAAGAAACTACACTGATCCCGACGCTCACCCCATCGTCAGAGGCGACACGGTCACACGCCCTATGGCAACCAGGCCGTGGAACTTCTCCGGGAATACTTTTGAGCCGATCCGGCACGAGCCAGGCAGATCGACATTGACTCCGTGGACGATGAACCGCAGCGGTTAGAAAAGGAAAAGCCCGCAACTTCGCGCGGCTTCTTTCGGGCATCCTTCTTGGGAAGACGCCGCGCCGACGCTCGGAAGATAATCGCTTACTCCGGCAGTGTCCTGTACGTCTTGGATCACAAGCGAGCTGCCAAAATCGACTTTCCCGTGTCGCGCTGGAAGCGCGGCAAAAGTTGACCCGCCCGGAGGGACAACCGGGCGGGTCGGGGGTGCGGCACGGGGTGGATGAGGCGCCCGTGCCGGACGCGGGATCCACAATCTTTCAGCCGATCATCAGTAATTGCAGGTGCGGACGCGGCCGATGTAGTTGCCGTAGGTGTCGAACTGGCGGACCCAGCCGCAGCGGCGATAGCCGCCGTAATAGTAACCGTCGTTGCTGGCGGCGATCGCGCTGCCGACCGCGGCGGCGCCGATCAGGCCGGCTCCGATGCCCCAGCCGAGGCCCCTGGCTTCGGCCTGGGTGGTGGTGGACGCGATAGTGCCGGTGACGGCAAGCGTGGCGAGCGCGAGCGCGGCAATTCTCGACTTGATCGACATCAGAAACTCCATCCGGTTGAGCGCGGGTCCGTTATGGTCCGCATGCCCAGTTGGACGGAGCCTCTTCGAATCCGGTTCGAGCGGCGTTCTATTAATTCCGGGTAATGGTAGTTGTTTAGCTATTACAGACGGTTAAGGGAGTGCCGTCAGTTTTTGGGACCGGGCGCGAGCGTTTCCGGATCGAATTGATCGACGTCGGCGAGCAATTCGCAGAAGGCGCGCGCGCCGTGCTCGATCAGGATTTCGCCTTTCCCCGCGGAGGCCAGCGTGGCATCGCCGGCGGCACCGCTCGGGTGCAGGTCCTGGGCCTGCCACGCGAACGGCGCCGGCCGGTGCACGGAAAGCCAGCGATAATCCTTTTCCATCGCGATCCCGGCCGGACGAAAATCGGCGATCGCTTCACCGCGCACCTGCTGCTTGTATCGCGCCAGCATGATTGAGGTCTCGACCGCGCCGCCATGCACGCCATGACGCACTTCTTCCGTCGGAAACAATCCATCCGGGACACCAAAGCGAGACCATCCGGTGGTCACCGCGAGCAGTCCATATTTCGCGCGCAGATCCTGCGCGACAAGGGTCATGGCCGCGCTGTTGCCGCCATGGCTGGTGACCATGACCAGCTTTTTGAGCCCGGCGCGAGCGACGCATTCACCGAGCGCCATCCATGTCCTCAGCGCAATCTCGGTCGGCAGGGTCAGCGTGCCCGGATAGTCGATGTGCTCGGTGGAAATCCCCACCGGCTGCAGCGGCAGGAACGTCGCCGGAATGGCGTCGGGGAGAATCTCGCGCACCCGCGCCAGATAGGCCTGCGCGATCATGACGTCGGTGCCGACAGGCAAATGCGGACCGTGCTGCTCGGTCGCCGCCAGCGGCAACACGGCGATCCATCGCGCCGCCGCCCCGGATATGTCGGGCCAGTGAATGTCGGTCCAATCGCGGGGAGGAACAATTGAAGTCATCGCGCGAAGTGTTTCCCGGGGTGCAGCGCCGGGCATAACACGCCCCCTAAGCCGGGCAAAGTAGTAGGTCCTGGCTGAGAAACGAAAACCCCGCCGGCGAGGGCGGGGTTTTCTCTTAGTGGTCTGCCCCTGCGCGGCCTGGGCCTGTTCGGGCAAACCGCGTTGCCGGCGCTAAGCGGAAGCCTGCGGCAAGTTCTTAATGCGCTTGATGCAGTGAAAACCAAGATGGCTCGTTGATGTGCCGACGCCATCGATGACGCTGGCCTGCCCCAAAAGATCATCCGCGACCTCCGCTAGTGTCGACCCAAGGATTAGCGCCACAAGCAACGCTCCTATCTCCAATAGATCGCGGGGGCGCTTGTCGCCTTTGGGGCCTGGTAATGATACCTGCCTTTTCTGTTTGTACCTAAAAACGAGCCTCAGCTGGTTCCGCCAGGGGGGCTTTTTTTGTTGCCCGCTTCCCGAATTGAATGAATGGCAACTCGATCGCGTGGTACAGGAAGACGGAAATTGCCGTCACGGCAGCGGTGACCACGGGCAATAGTAGCCAGAGCCAGCCTAGCTCGTCGCTCGCGGCTCCCGGCATGTTTTGGAACAGTACATGCAAGGCAGTCCCGTGCAGGATGTAGATGCTGTAACTCGCGTTACCAAGCACCTTGCTGCCCGGAAGGGTTAGAATGCCGAAGACGCTATTGCCTGCTGCGATCGGAAAGAACGCCGTGAAAAGCAGCAAATTGGATAACGACCACTGGGATAGATAGGGCGTGATCAAGAGGCCGACCCCGGACCCAAGAACCAGCGCGCCCGCTGCGCTACGCCTTGCCAGCTTTGTTAGCGGTGGGATCAGCGTCAGCTCGTAGCAAAGCATTCCGAGCAAAAAGGGAGATCCTAAATTCAGCCAGAAACCCCAAACGCTATAGTTGCGCACGAATTTGCTGGCTAAAATGGCTACAAGGATCGCCGCGATGCGGCTCCTTTGAAGGCCGCCATACTGACGGATGATAAGCGCGATGATCGGCAGCAGGAAGTAGAACGCCCACTCATACCGTAGCGTCCAGATTGCGCCCGACGGAATGTAGCTCGTCAGGTCGTAACCGTCGATGAGCGGCTCGCCAAACAGGGTAAAGGCAAGCCATTCAGCGACCGACTTGCAAACATCGAACAGGCTCACGGTCAGCGTGAAGTTCATGTGCCAAAATGCAACCAGCGCCATGAGAGCAACAACGATCCAATACATCGGCGTTAGCCTGAAAACTCGCCCGATATACAGACTCGACCAATCTATCACGCCGCACGATCGAACGAGCTTGCCGTAGAAGAGAAATGCGGTGATCATAAAGAAAAGTCTCACCGGGACCGGCCCGATGTTCGTCAAGACGACTGACCATGTTGGGTCTTCCCACCGGCCAAGCCTGATCAGGTTCCAGTTCATGATGAAATGGAAGGCCAAGACGCTGATCGCCAAATACCCTCTCAGGCCATCTATGCAGTTGACGCGCGGGCCTTCCTCAATTTTCGATGGGGCAAATTTTCGAGCAAGGATGGCCGCAGTGGAATAAGCCATGAGCGGGACGGCCAGCAGTGCTGCCGCGCCCGCGTATGATATCCCACTCATTGGCGCCCCTTGTTGCGCAAGCCCCAGTTGTTGCGCAAGTATTAAACAGCCTCAGTTGCAACTCTGCAACCCAGCTGCCGTCGTCACGGCTCATCGGGTGCCAGGCAACGACAGCAACTCCATTTCAGCTATTTGCAGGAGGGCTAGGGGACGAACTGTGCCCGGCGCTGCACCGGGGTGGACTTGCCAGGCCATTTGAATGCATTACGAGGGCGGTAACCAGCGTCCCGTGCTTCCTGTCATGGGCCAGAACGATCGACGGAGTCCAATCATGAACCCGGCCCTTTTGCCGCGAGCGTTAACGGCCGCTTTTGTTGCTGTTCTGGTGGCGCTCTCCCCTGCGGCCGCCCAAACCACGCTGGACAAGGTTTCGTTCGGAACCAACTGGGTCCCCGAGGCCGAGCATGGCGGGTTTTTCCAGGCCCTGGCCGACGGCACCTACAAGAATTACGGGCTCGACGTCACCATCGTGCCGGGCGGCCCCAACGACAACAACCGCATGCTGCTGATTGCCGGCAAGCTCGACTTCTTCATGGCCGCGAACACGCTGATGTCGTTCGACGCGGTCGCCAACAACGTGCCGCTGGTGACGGTTGCCGCCATCTTCCAGAAGGATCCGCAGGTTTTCCTGACCCATCCGGAATCCCATGTCACCAAACTCGAAGACCTCAAGCCGCTGACGCTGCTGGTGTCCAAGGAAGGGATTACGAGCTATTTCCAATGGCTGAAGTCCGAATACGGATTCAGCGAGGACAAAGTCAGGCCCTACACCTTCAACCCGCAGCCGTTTCTGGCCGACAAGCAGAGCGCGATGCAGGGCTATGTCACTTCGGAGCCGTTCGCGGTCGAAAAAGCCGGCCGGGTTCAAGCCCGGGGTCATCCTGCTGGCGGACTATGGTCTCAACAGCTACTCGACCTTGATCGAGACCCGCCGCGATCTCATCGACAAGAAGCCGGACCTGGTTCAGCGCTTCGTCGACGCCTCGATCATCGGCTGGTACCATTACCTGTACGGCGACAACGCGGCCGGCAACGCGCTGATCAAGAAGCTCAATCCGGAGATGACCGACGAGTTGCTGGCCTATTCGGTGGCCAGCATGAAGCAATACGGCATTGTCGATTCCGGCGACTCCCTGCACAACGGCATCGGCGCCATGAGCGACGCCCGGGTGACGAGCTTCTTCGACAAGATGGTGCGGGCCGGCGTGGTGCGCCCGGATATCGACTTCCGCAAATCCTACACGCTTCGCTTCATCAACAAGGGTGTCGGTCTCGATCTGCGGCCGAAGAATTAGGACGCAGGCCGATGGCCGAGCCCGCAGCCTTGTCCGAAATCGAATCCCGCACGGCCGGCCTCGCGGTGAGCCTGCGCGGGGTCACCAAGGTCTATGACAGCGGCGTCATGGCGCTGGGGCCGTTCGACCTCGACGTCGGCAAAGGCGAATTCGTGTCGCTGCTCGGGCCATCGGGGTGCGGAAAATCGACGGCGTTGCGGCTGATCGCGGGCCTCAGCGCGCCGACCTCGGGCACGGTCGGTGTTTCAAATCGTGCCGGTCCGGCGCGCGCCGGGCATGCCGATCGGCTTCGTGTTTCAGGAGCCGACGCTGATGCCATGGACCAGCGTGCGCGAGAATGTGCGGTTGCCGCTCAAACTGGCGCGCGCACCGGCCGCGGAAGCGAACGCCCGCGCCGATCAGGCGTTGACGCAGGTGGGACTTGCCGAATTCGCCGGCGCTTATCCGCGCGAATTATCCGGCGGCATGAAGATGCGGGTGTCGCTGGCGCGCGCACTGGTGACCGACCCGGATATCCTGTTGATGGATGAGCCGTTCGCCGCGCTCGACGAGATCACCCGTTTCCGGCTCAACAACGATCTGCTCGCGCTGTGGCGCAATTTGCGCAAGACCGTCATCTTCGTCACCCATTCGGTGTTCGAGTCGGTGTATCTGTCGCAGCGGGTGGTGGTGATGACATCGCGGCCCGGCCGCTTCAGCGCCGAGATCCGCATCGACACGCCGGAGCCGCGCGGCGAGGAGTTTCGCACCTCCGCCGAATATGCCGGCTATTGCCGCGAGGTTTCGCACGCGCTGGCGCCGTCCTATCCCGGGCAGTCCGGCTCATGAACGCCCTGCAGACACCGCCATTATCCGCCGCGCAGGCTGCCCCGGACAGCCGCGCGATGCGCCTTGTCCGGATCCTGCTGCCCATCGTCGTGCTCGCGGCCGGCATCGTGGTGTGGGATCTGGTGGTGCGGCTGAACAATATCCCGCCCTATGTCCTGCCCGGCCCAGGTGCGGTGTTCCAGACGCTGATCCAGGACTGGCCGGTGCTGTCGCAATCGCTTTTGACCACGCTGCGGACCACGTTCGAAGGCTTCGTGGCCGCCGGCGTCGGCGGCATCGCGCTGGCGCTGTTGTTCAATCAATCGAAATGGCTGGAATATTCGCTGTTTCCCTATGCCGTCATCCTGCAGGTCACGCCGGTGATCGCGATCGCGCCGCTGCTCTTGATCTATCTGCCGCAGCAAACCGCCGTCATCGTCTGCGCCTGGATTGTCGGATTCTTTCCGGTGCTGTCCAACACCACGCTCGGGTTGAATTCGGTGGATCGCAATCTGGCCGGCCTGTTTCAACTTTACGGCGCCTCGCGGCTGCAGACCCTGGTCTATCTGAAGCTGCCCGCGGCATTGCCGTTCATGCTCGGCGGATTGCGGATCGCGGGCGGGCTGTCGCTGATCGGCGCGGTGGTCGCCGAAATCGCGGCGGGCTCCGCCGGCGCCGGTTCCGGCCTCGCCTATCGAATCGCCGAATCCGGCTATCGTCTCAACATTCCCCGGATGTTCGCGGCCTTGCTGTTGCTCTCGGCCGCCGGGATTGTCATTTATGGGCTGCTGGCGCTAACCTCGCATCTGCTGTTGCGGCGCTGGCACGAGAGCGCGCTTGGAAAGGAAAACTGATGGCTGGCGGGAATATTTCTTCGGAGAAGATCGATTTGCTGATCTATGGGCCGAGCAAACCGATCGTCGACAACGGCTTTTCCGACCAGTTCGTGCTGCATTCGTTCGAGACCGTCGCCGACCTCGAGCGGTTGACGCCAGCGGCCGCGGAAAAAATCCGCGGCGCGGCGATTACCTACAATTCGGTGCGCGGCGACAGCAAGACGCTGGCGCGTTTTCCGAAACTCGAGATCGTCTCCTCGTTCGGCGTCGGCTACGACCACGTCGACGCCAATTATGCCCGCGACCACAATATCGTCGTCACCAATACGCCCTGACGTCCTGACCGAAGAGGTCGCCGATATCGCGCATGGGGCTTCTGATCGCGACCCTGCGCGAGTTCATCAAGGCCGACCGCTACCTGCGTTCCGGCCTCTGGACGACGCAGAATTTTCCCCTGAGCGTCGGTTCGCTCCGGGATCGCAAGGTCGGGATGGTCGGCATGGGCCGGATCGGCCAGGCGATCGGGCGTCGGCTCGAGGCGTCGCGCGTTCCCGTGGTCTATCACTCGCGCAACCCGGCGCCCGGCGTGTCGTACAAGCATTATCCCGATCTGATCGAGATGGCGAAGGCGGTCGATACGCTGATCGTCATCGTGCCCGGCGGCGCTTCGACCGCGAAGATGATCAACGCCGACGTCATGAAGGCGCTCGGTCCGCGCGGCGTGATCATCAACGTGGCGCGCGGTTCGGTGGTCGACGAGCCGGCGCTGATCGCGGCGCTGAAGTCGGGGACCATTCTGGCCGCGGGGCTCGACGTGTTCGCCAACGAACCGGCGGTGCCGGAGGAATTGCGCACCATGCAGAACGTGGTGCTGCTTCCGCACATCGGCTCGGCTTCGGTGGTGACGCGCAACGCCATGGATCAGCTGGTGGTCGACAATCTCAAGACCTGGTTCGCCGGCAAGGCGCCGCTGACGCCGGTTGCGGAAACCCCGGCAAAGGGTCGCTGATGAGAGGGCGTCCTTCCATTGCGCTTGCGGCGCTGTTGGCGTGGGTCGCCTGCGGGTCGGCGGCGCGGGCGCAGGACGCCGCCACCCTGAAGAAAGACATGATCGGCCAGTGGGAGCTCTCGACCACCGAACGCAGCAAGACCTGTGTGGTCACGTTGAAGAGCGATTCCACGCCGCAGGGGTTGAAGCTTGAACTCGAGCCCGGCTGCGCCGGCGGCGCTGCCGTTCACCAGGGACATCACGGCCTGGAGCATCAAGGGACTGGATATCGTCCGGCTGCAGGATGCCGCCGGCGAGTCGGTGATCGACTTCACCGAAGTCGAGACCGGGATTTTCGAGGGCCTGCGACAGGGCGAGGGCATCTATATCCTGCAGAACCTCGCCGCCGCGCGCTCGCTGGCCAAGTCGATGGATCAGATGATCGGCGACTGGGCGATGGTTCGCGGCAACGGCAAATCGATCTGCGGCCTGACCCTGACCAACACCGAGGCGAGCCCGGATAATTTCCAGGTATTTCTCAAGCCGAAATGCGACCCGGCGATAGCGGCGTTCGCGCCGACGCAGTGGCGGCTCGATCACGGGCAGATCCTGCTGATGTCGGCCAGCGGCGAAACCTGGCAGTTCGAGGCCGACGACAACGCGCAGTGGCGGCGGGTGCCCGACAGCACCGATCCGCTGATCATGCTGCGGCAATAATTCCCTGGACCGTCCTGACCGGGTCAATTTCGGCGGGGGCGCGGCGGGCGCTGGTGCGAGCCGCAAGGCGCTCGCCGAGCGCCTGAATGGCCTTGTTGGCGCCGCGATCCCGTCCGATCGTTGTGGGCGCGGGCCCGCAAGGATGCCAAAAGTCAGTGCGCTTCGCGAGATGTACACTCTGCGGGGCGCGCGCCGAGGAGATGACCCATGCCAGACATCATTCCGCTGACCCTCACGGAGATCGAACAACGCATCGCCGCCATCAGGGAGAACCTCCTCGAATTGGAGGAGCAGGCGGCGGCCTATTCCGGCGCCGCGGTCGAGGAATTGAACGCGCAACGCATCGCCGACCAGGAGGCGCAACTCGAACGCCTGACCCGGCAGCGCGATGAGCTGACTAAATCAGGATTAGCTGCAGCGAGGAGAGATGAAGTGAAAAGCGTAAAGCCGCATATGCAGGTGATCGGAGCGGACGGCGTTCATATCGGAACCGTCGATCGCGTGGTAAACGGCAGGATCAAACTGACAAAAGCCGACAGCGGCGAAGGGCACCACAAAGGCCACCATCATTTCATCGAGCTGGGGCTGGTCGCGGAGGTCGAAGGACAGAACGTGCGGCTGTCGGCGAATGCCGACGTAGCCGTTACCCTGGAAGAGGAACATTCCGGCAAGACCACCTGAACCGGTTGGCGGCCATCGCGCGGCGAAACAGACTGTTCTTTTCGCAACCGTATTCGATATGCTGAGCCGCCTTGGGCTGGTCCCGGGCGGCAAACTCACGCCGGCGTCGTTCGGGAGACGGTCCCTGCGACAAGCAGGCGCGATCTGCCGGCGGGTCGTCCGGGGTCGCGCGTCTGGCGAAGATAACTGCGTGGCAGCGCAGGGAGACAGGCCATGCCGAAACCGGAGATCATCGGTTCTGTGCGCTCGACCTACACCCGCGTCGTGCGGATGGTCTGCGAGGAGAAGGCCATCGAATATGTGCTGACGGAGACGATGCTGGGCGCGCCGGAGATCCTTGCCATTCATCCGTTCGGCAAAATGCCGGTGCTGCGCCACGGCGATGTCGCGCTTTGCGAATCCAAGGCCATCGCCACCTATCTCGATCGCAGCTTCCCGGGCCCGGATCTGTTCCCGTCCGATCCGCGTCTCGCCGCGCTCACCGAACAGTGGGTCTCGCTCGTCAACACGGTGGTGGATCGCACCATGATCCGAACCTATCTGCTCGCCTATGCCTTCCCCAGGACGGCCGACGGCAAGCCTGACAGGAAGGCGATCGATGCGGCGACGCCGGCGTTGCGTCAGCAGATCGGGGTTCTCGACCAGGCGGTCGCCGGGACCGGTTATCTCGTCGGCGATCGCTTCACCTTCGCCGACATCAACCTGCTGCCGATCCTGTTTCAGGTCCGGCAACTCCCGGAAGGCGCGGAGGCGCTCGCCGCCGCCAGCCATCTCGCCGGCTATTACGACCGGCACGCGGCGCGGCCGAGCTTCAAGAGGACCATCCCGCCGCCCGGCCCACCGGGCCGGGCCCGGCCGGGTTAGAGCGTGATGAGATGAGGTTAGGTTGAGTTGCGACGCACCGGAAACTTTACCTCTCCCTGGGGAGAGGTCGGCGCGTAGCGCCGGGTGAGGGGTTACGGTCCATCGGTGGAGCAGTGTCCTCTCACCCGATTTGCTGCGCAAATCGACCTCTCCCCGCTGGGGAGAGGTGAAGAGCACACCGATTCAAATTAAAACCATCTTACTCTATCGCATTTTCCGGTTTGGCCCGATCACATGCTCGCGCATCAACCGCCTCGCGGCTCGAGACCTGAGAAATCCAAAGTCTCTTGAGAGTCACAGCGGCGATCGCAGGCATCAAGGTTTTGCTTGCCGGTCACCTTGGTCGCAGGGACAATCAGTTTGCGAAGGTGGAGCAGGCCATTGACGTTCCCCGGACGCTGCGCAGCGGGTAAGCGGTCGCAGCTGATCCGGGGTCCATCTTTTTTGCAGCGCCGAACAGGTCCCGGCTCTGCGGTGCATCGTGAAGGACGCTGCACCGCGTCCGGGACACGAGAGCCAGCGTTCGCCGGGACGATCAGTTTGCGAAGGTGGAGTAGCCCATTGACGTTCCCCGGACGCTGCGCAGCGCGTAAGCGGTGCGCAGCTGATCCGGGTCCATCTTTTTTGCAGCGCCGAATAGGTCCCGGCTCTGCGGTGCACCGTGAAGGACGCTGCACCCCGTCCGGGACACGAGAGCCAGCGTTCGCCGGGACGATCAGTTTGCGAAGGTGGAGTAGGCCATTGACGTTCCCCGGACGCTGCGCAGCGCGTAAGCGGTGCGCAGCTGATCCGGGGTTCATCTTTTTTGCAGCGCCGAATAGGTCCCGGCTCTGCGGTGCACCGTGAAGGACGCTGCACCGTGTCCGGCACACGAGAGCCAGCGTTCAATGCCGGCTACGCTCTGATATTCATCCGTCCTCCTGCGGCGGGCGCAATGCCGCAGCCGGGTTTTCCGGTGCCGACGGTGTCCAACGCTCAGGCGGAGGATGCGGGGAGGGCTGGAAGCGATTCACTCGCCGTGACCCGGCGCGCTGCGTAGTGCCGCGCGAGCGACGCGCAGACCATGAGTTGGATCTGGTGGAACAACATCAACGGGATGACAACGAGTCCCACGTGCCCGGCGAACAACAGGGTTGCGATCGGCAGGCCGCTGACGAGGCTTTTCTTCGATCCGCAGAAAACGATGGTGATTTCATCGGCACGCGAAAAGCCGAGTTGCCTGCTTCCAAAGGTCAGGATCGCCATTACCGCCGCGAGCAGCCCGATATCGACGAGCGCGACCTTGAACAGATCTCCCGCATCGATCTGATGCCAGATACCGTCCACGATGCCGCGGCTGAAAGCTGCGTAGACGAGGATCAGGATCGAGCCGTAATCCACGCTTTTGAGCGCGCGCGGGTGGCGCGTGAGATAAGGGCCGATCCATGGCCGCAACAGCTGACCGGCGACGAAGGGCAGCAGAAGCTGCACCACGATGGCAAGAATCGAGCGCGCGGAGATGTCGAGGCCGTGGCGGGTGAGCAGGAAACCGGCGATCAGGGGAGTAACGAAAACGCCGAACAGATTCGAGGCGGTAGCGCTGCACAGCGCCGCCGGCACGTTGCCGCCCGCCACCGACGTGAAAGCGATCGAGGCCTGCACCGTCGAGGGCAGCGCGGTGAGCAGGATCACCCCGGCCCAGAGCGGCCCGGGGAGGAAATTTGGGGCCAGGAAGCGCGCGGACATTCCGAGCAATGGAAACAGCGCGAACGTGCTCAGGAACACCATCGTGTGCAGTCGCCAGTGCCGCGCTCCAAGAAGTGCGTCTTCGGGCGAAAGCTTCGCCCCGTGCATGAAAAACAACAGCGCTATGGCGGCAACCGTTAGCCAGCCAATGGCCCCTGCTGCGTCGCCGCGGGCCGGCATCACGGCGGCGAAAGCAACAGTCAGCAAGATGGCCGCGAGGAACCCATCGATGCGTGACCAGACGGAGCGGACCAAAGTCATTTAAGCCTCGTTTGCATAAGCCTCATTTGCAGGTGATCGCCCCTTGATATCAGTGCATGTTTGTCATTGTGAATACCGCACACAGCTATTAGTGTAATCGGATATCATGATGATAGACCCATGCTGGATCCCGTCCTGCTTCAAACTTTCCTGGCGATCACCCAGACCCGGAGTTTCACCCGGGCTGCCGAGCGGCTCGGCTTGCGCCAGTCGACGGTCAGCCAGCACATCCGCAAGCTTGAGCACGAGGCCGGACGCCGGCTCTTCGTCCGCGATACCCATTCGGTAACAATGACGGCCGACGGCGAAGCCATGATCGAGTTCGCTCGGGGCATTCTCGCGGCGAACGAACGGGCGGAGCGCTATTTCGCGGGCTCCGAACTGCGCGGCCGGCTGCGGTTCGGCGCGTCGGAGGATTTTGTGACGTCGCTTTTGCCGGAAGTGTTGCGGGAGTTTGTTCGCACACATCCACTGGTCGAATTCGAGCTCACGGTTGGCCTGAGCGGTGAGCTCAACGAGAAACTTGAGCGCGGAGAGCTTGACCTCGTCTGCGGCAAACGTCGCCCGGGAGAGGATCGCGGACGCGTTGTCTGGCGCGATCGGTTAGCTTGGGTGGCCGGCGATCTGCCACGCCTCGATCCATCAGCGCCGGTACCGCTGATCCTCTATTCACCGCCCAGCATCACCCGCGACATCGTTCTCGCCGCGCTTGAGCGGTGCGGTCGTGCCTGGCGCATCGTGTGCACAAGCGGCAGCTTGAGCGGGTTGCGAGCCGCGGCGCTCGCCGGACTCGGCATCACGGTTTTCACAGGAGACCTGATCCCGACGGGCCTTGTCGAACTCCCGAGCGGTCACGGTCTGCCAGATCTCGGCACCGTCGAATTCGTTCTGCTCGGCACGGGCAAAACCTTAAGCGGACCTGCCGCCGAACTCGCGGAGGCCATTCTGGCAAGCGGCATACGGATGTAGCTGGCTTGAGGCTGCGTTTGCATCTCAGATCAGCCTCAGCCCCTTCATGCTCGCATGGCCGTTCTTGCCGACGATGAGGTGGTCGTGCACGGAGATGCCGAGCGGCGTGGCGATATCGATGATCGCGCGGGTCATCTGGATGTCGGCCTGCGAGGGCGTCGGATCGCCGGAAGGGTGATTGTGCACCAGGATCACGGCGGTGGCGGATAATTCCAGCGCGCGTTTGATCACCTCGCGCGGATAGACCGGCGTGTGGTCCACGGTGCCGGTCTGCTGCACCTCGTCCGATATCAGCTGATTGCGCTTGTCGAGAAACAGGATGCGAAACTGCTCCTTGTCGGCGAACGCCATGTGTCGAGAGACAATATAGTTTTTACTTAGACAAAAGGATTTTACTTTGACCAGAAAGTTTTTACAAATGGCAGCGAAACATGCTTGCTTTCTGGTCCATTCTGATGGGCGACCTCGCTAAGCCGAGCCGCGACTTCAATTGCTCATGAGTCACCGATGCATACTGCGCGGCACACTCTAAGCGAAAACGTACTTCGAGCAAAATATTGAAGCAGCTCGAAAGCGATCTCGGGGTCGCGTGACACCGATGATCAGCCCTGCTTCGAAACGCTAGTTGACCAATTTTGTGTCAACGCGGATAGCAACAGTCGCAGAATCCGAGCCCGATGGCCGCTTTTCTACCCGCGTGAGCGGGTCAGCGCTTCAGCGATGACAGGGAGATATTTCCGGACCTGTTCCCGATCGCTCTCTTTTTCCTTCTCAGACAACTCGCCATACGGCGTAGCTAGTTGCCGCTCCCATTGCGTCACGAGGTCGGCAGGAATGAGTAACGAGCCGTCCGGCTGCTTCGTGGCCTTACCGTGCATGTACCGCTGCCAGTGCGCCCACCGCTCGTGCTCGATGGTCGCGAGCCGTTCGAGCAAACCTTCTAAAAGCTTTGGAGCTTCGTCAGCCGTCATAGCAGATCATCAACCACGAGATGCCGGTAATGCTCACCGAGCGCAGTCAGCTTCATTGTCTTGCTCTCAATGGCGGCATGGTACGGGTGTGTCGTTCCGACAGGTACCGCCAAATTTACTCGATTGTACTTCTACAAGATGGCGAGGATGGGCGTTTTGGCGGGATCGGCACTCGGGTGTTCGGGTTCATAAGCCGGATCCAGTTGAAACTCGTGGCCGGGGGTCGGAAAAAATTCCGCTATACGACGTAGATCAGCCAGCGGAAGCGGCGGCTGCACCTTGCGGAGCGATATAAACGTTTTAACGTTCGTTTTGAATACGGGACGCTGCCGGCTCCAACTCCCGAGAGACTGGTCGACATGCGCGTAGACACTTCCCGGCGTGACTTCGCCAACCAAATTTGCGGCCGCTCCGCCGAGTGCATCTACGAGAAGGCCTGTAAACAGACCGCCGCCGTTTTTCTCGGTCGCATACTGCCCTTTTGTGGACGCAGTCAGGATCGTCATACCTTCAGCGATCTCCGAAATTTGCTTATTCGTGTGGCTGTCGCCGAGCGCGCCACTGTGGCAGCTGTCGAGAATGATGATCTTGTTGCGGGCCGGACTATCGTTCGCAAGGGACATGATCTCTGCGAGTGGCAGGCCGTCATCGCCGGTCCTGCAGTCTCCGGCGCAAAGATATCCGCCTGTTGCCTCAATGTAACCGTGCCCTGCGAAATAGAACAGACCGACTTCCGAATCGTCGGCGAACAACTCTCGCACGGCTTCTTTAAGTTCGGCGCGTGTGTGTACCGAAAACCGTATCTGAGTTGATGACCTGATGGAATCGCCTAAGCTGGCGGGATGATCGGGCTGCTTTGTTTTGTTCTGGCCGTGCTGGCCTCGCCGTTCAAGTCGAAGAGCAGGCTTGAGGCGGAGAATGCGGTGCTCCGACATCAGCTGATCGTCTTGCAGCGCAGGGTTCGGGGTCGAGCTCAGGCTACCAACAACGACCGCTGGTTCCTCGTCCAGATGTATCGATGGTTTCCATCGATCTTGAAGGTCGTAACGATTGTCCAGCCTGAGACGCTGGTGAGTTGGCACCGGGCGGGCTTTCGCTGCTACTGGCGGTGGAAATCACGGCGACGGGGAGGGCGCCCGCAAATCGAAGCGGACTTGCGCGCGCTGATCCGGCGAATGAGCGTCGAGAACCCGCTTTGGGGGTCGCCACGCATTCACGGCGAATTGCTCAAGCTCGGCTTTGCCGTCGCTCAATCAAGCGTCGCCAAATACATGGTGAAGCGGCGCGGGCCGCCAAGCCAGGGGTGGCGAACCTTCCTGCACAACCATGCCCCAGATATTGCCGCGATGGACCTGTTTGTTGTCCCGACCATTGGCTTGCTCTATGTCCTCATCATCGTGCGGATCGATCGCAGAGGCCTCGTCTGGATCAACGTCACGACAAACCCCACCGCTGAATGGATAGCGCGCCAGCTAACCGAGGCATTTCCTTGGGACGAAGCTCCGCACTACCTCATCCGCGATCGGGATCAAATCTATGGCGCTATTGTCACGCGCCGATTACGAGCCATGGGCATCCGGGACAAGCCTACTGCACCAGCCTCGCCTTGGCAGAACGGCTTTGCCGAACGGTTGATCGGATCGATCCGGCGCGAGTGTGTTGACCATTTCATCGTTTTGGGCGAGGCGCATCTGCGCCGAATCTTGCGATCCTATGCTCGCTATTACAACGACATTCGAACACATCGGTCACTAGATAAAGATGCGCCAGTCTCTCGCCCGGTTCAGCGGACCGGAGTCATCACCTCAAATCCGATCCTTGGCGGACTTCATCGCCACTACGTCCGGGTTTAGCTTTTCGGTACACACAGCGACGTAACAGGTCACTTCCGACATCAGCTCTCTCCTTTCCAGGGGCACATCAAACCGTTCGCGTGCGTAGCCGGTCGAGACCACCATCCGAGCCGAGTTTCGAAGAAGTTGCTCGGCACGATCACCCGCCGTTCCGGCTGCTAACATAGGTCTGGAATTCGCAGTGCTTGTGCCTGCGTCTTCCACGTGTTCCACGACTGCCATGCACGGAGCCCTCAGGCCGCCAGCAGCCGGCTGGTTTTTCTTCTCTCCACCCGCCGCGATCTGCGGCGAACCGCTTTCGAGCCGATCAAGAAGCGTACTTGAACGGGTTCGATAGGGATCGAGCGCTCGTTACGAACGCAATCTTGGAGAGTTCGCCGCGGCTGAATCAGTTTCGTCATCTGCTCATTTCCTGAACCGTGATCAGTTCCTCGTGGCCCGCACGTCGCGTTCGCGCAAGACGGCCTCGACGATACGGCGTAGGCGCCGCACCGAACCGCCGCGCCAGTTCACGGTGACGGCGGCGTATTCGACGCCATCGAGTTGCGGCATCCACCTTTGGTCAAGACCGCGTTCCCTGGCGAGGTCCGCAATCACGGCGGGCAAGAGCGCATCGAGATCGTCGGCGCTCGGCTTCGGAAAGGTCACGACGCGCAGCCGGTCGCGGATCGGGCTGGGCAGCGGATCCAGCCTGTTGGCCGTCGCCACGTAGGAGACTTGAGACAGATCGAGGTTCGTCTGCAGGGCGGGATCCGGATAACGGGCGCTGGTTTCAACCTCGAAAAAGCCGAGAAGGCAGTCCCACAGCCGTCCATAGTCGCTGCGCGTGCCAGCTTTTTCGATCTCGTCAATCAGCACAAGCGGATTGGCGATTCCGCCGGCGGCGACGGCGAGAAACGGATGGCACGGTTCGGCCGAGTACCAGCGCCGATCGGTTCCGCCGAATACGGCGCCGTCCGCGCGGGACGCGTCCTCACGCCAAACTCTTAGGCCAAGGACCTCACAAAGCCGGCGGACAAATCGGGACTTGCCGCCGCCGGGATCGCCGACCAGGAGCAAGGGCCGCAGCCTGATTGTGGTGCGTCCGACGAGGTCGGAAAGTGCGACGTCGACGGCATAGGGGAATTCGAATATCAATGTGTTGCGCGCCTTGTGCAGCGGTGGCACCTCGACTAGCGGCAAGGCCACGTTGATGGCGCTCTTCAGCGGCCCCAGAATGTCCTTCAGCTTCGGGTTCTTCATCTCATCACTGCTCAGGCGCGCCACCACACGAGATGGTGATCAGGAATCCCTTCCACCGCAGGAGAGGAAACCTGCCGGGAGGCCTCGGCGGCCTTCTCGTCCTCTTCCTCTTTCCTGCGCTTCTCCTCTTCTGCCCGCCGTCGGGCCGCCGCTTTGACAGCAGCGATGCGGTACTCCGCCATGCTCCCGCCGAGGACGGTTGCGTTCACCGCGGCCGAGAGATTTTTCGGCAGCAGGTCGGTGCAGGCTGGTAGTGCCGCCCAGCCGAAGGTGAATCGCTCGAGATTGCAGCGGAGCTGTTCCCCCGCGTGACGGGAGGTCACATTAAAGGCCTGGACGAGCGCCTTGCCGACCCTGCGGTGCTCCTCGAAATAGGTGGCTTCGCGCGGCAGCGGCAGGCATAACAGCCGGACGCAGTCGGCAAGGCTGCGCAGGTTCGGCTCATTCTGGGTGACGGCACGGCGGTCGAGTTCGGCGGCGAGCGCCAGTCCAGTGCGCACGTCGGGTGCTGCGGCCCAAGCCGCGTTGAGCGGCAAGTTCGGGCAGAGTTCATTGATCTCGGCGATTAGCCGCTGCTCGATATGACGGGCGTTGCCGCTGACCAGCATGGCGAAGCGCAGGAGCCGCGGCAGCCCTTTCAGGCGTTCGTCCCAGTCGGCCGAGTCAGCCGCAGCTCCGGTCGAGACCGCATCGCGCGCGGTCCACGGCAGATCAGCGTCATCGGCGTCGTCGCTCGTACGGTCCGCGCTCATGCCTCGTCCTCAAATCGGCGTCGTCGGTGTTGCGGGCCTTCAGCGTCTTCTCACGCACTCTGACGATGTTGGCCGTCGGTTTCGACCGGCGGCTCGGCCTCGCCTCTCGACTGATCATCGTCTCGTCTTCCCGGCTTCTTCTGCTGCCCAGACCGCGACCTTTGCGACAAGCGCCCACACCGATGTTCTGCGATCGTGCTCGTAGATTTGCCCGCGCTGCGACCAAGGTGGAGTGTTGGTAACGGGATTGTATCCCTCGGAGACGCTCACCGCGTAATCACTCACGTTCGCGAGGTCGCTGACGTTGGCGACGTTTACGATCGCGAGACAGCGAGCGTGCCTCTTGTCTCCGCCTGGCCAAATTTCAACAGTGACGCGCAGCATTCTTTTCTCCTGCTAAAAATATTGCAACGAGAAGCGGACCTTGTTGATCGATACGGACTTGCCTCCTTCAGATGTCGATGACGAAGTTCGGATCGAAACGCGCATTGTCCCAAGCCCGGTGCTGCGGAAACCACGGCCCGTAGCCCTTTGCGTTCGAGACCACGCGCGTGTTGCCGATCGTGACATCCTCTGATTCATGGGTGTGCCCGTAGATCCAGAGATCGGCCGGCCGCAGCGAATTGCGCCCGCCTTCGATCGGAGCGGGCCACATCAGCGGGGTCAAATCGCTGCGATAGGCCGCGGTCAGAATCTCCTCGTCGGCCAACCGCTCGCTCCGATACCTAGGGGAGGAGCGGCCCGGATGCGGTGCGTGATGGGTGACCACGACCAGGGGACCGTCCTTGGGCTTGCGCATCTCGGCCTCCAAGAACGCGCGCGACTCCATGTGGCGAGCGAGCGCGTGCTTCGGCCGAAAGCGCTCTACGTACCGAGCCGTCCTGATCTTGCGGAAGTCGTTCATTTGGTCACCGGCCACGCGCATGGCGCGCCACTGGTCGCCGAACAGGTCGAAGTCGGTCCATAGGGTTGCGCCCGCGAAGGTAACATTGTCGATGCGGACCGTGTCGTTCTGGAGGATGGTGACGCTGGTGCCGGCAGCAACCTGGCGGGCCTTCTCGACCGTCCTGTCGACGTCGCAGCCGTATCCCTCGTGATTCCCCGCGATGTAGATAACGAGCCGGTCGGTGACGCGCTCGATTAGCCAAGCGACGCCGCGCTCCATGCGCGGGATCAGGTCGCCAGCGATCACAAGGACGTCGAAGCGGGGACGTGCGCTCGCGAACGGCAGGTCCCAGCCGCGCGTCAATTCGAGATGCAAATCGGACAATATCCAGAGTCGCATGTCAGTCCTCGTTCTTCCCGCCGCCTTTCTCGGTAAGCCGCTTCGCAGCGTTTCTAAGCGGATCATCGTCCGGCAACTCCTCGATGCCGACCTCAAACTGCACGTCGATCGAATCGCAGATCGGACACGTGTAGCGCTCCGGGCCGTAGACGAAGGTGCCTTCCTTGCCGCATGTGCGGCAGCGAAACTTGGTCATGGCGCTATCCTCCTTCGCCGATGATCAAAGAATTGGTTTCGACGAAACTGTCCGTCTCCCGGACGTAGCGTCGGCGTTTGACAATGACGGTCTTGGTGCCGTGCTCCACGCGCGAAATGGTGACGTTCTCCCAGCCGGGCTTTTCGGGGACGGGATGGCCCTGGCCGTGCGCCGCGCAGCGCGTCATCAGCCAGCCGCCGGCGCGGTGCAGGCGGCCTTCCGCGCCACAGACCTCGCATGTGCAGGCGCTGCGAGCCTCGGCCAAGTCGATAATTTCCTCGACCCGGGCGTCCGCTTCCGGAGAGAGCGCGCCTTCCCAGTACAGTCTGGCGGTCGCGTACTTTTCCTTGATCTGCGTGAACTTAAAGGTGCCGCCGTCAGCCTGCACCGCCGCCCGGATGCGGGCGCACGCGCGCTCCAGCAGGTCCTGCCATCCCGCGCCGCATTCCGGAGACGCCTGCGCCACCTCCGGATTGTCCGGAAACGGATGAAAGAGGTCCGGGTAGGCCTGGATCAGATCGATCCGCCAATCACGCACGGTACGTGCCATGCCACTACTCCTCGATTCCGAGCGACTTCGGATCGACGTCGACGAAGGAATCGGTCTCGCGGATGTATCGGCGGCACGACACGATCGGAAACCGGCCGGCGCCGAAGGTCCGGACGATGTGGATGTTCTCGAATCCCGGCCTGACAGGCGTCAGTTCGCCCTTGGCATGTTCGGGGCACGCGGTCGCGAGCCAGCCGTCGCGGGTGTAGAGGCGGCCTTCCGCTCCGCAGATTTCGCAGGTGCAGGCCGAACGGGCGGCCGCCAAAGCGATTGCCTCGTCGACCTCTGCCTTGGCCGCGTCGGGCAGGCTGCCGCTCCAATAGAAGCGGAGCGCCCCGAACTTTTCCTTGATCTGCACGACTCTGAGGGCACCGCCCTCGGCCAGTGCGGCCTCGATCCTGACGCAGCATCGCTCCAGGAGATCCTGCCAGCCTTCTTCGCAGGTGGGGTAGCCCTGCGCAGCGTCCGGCCTCCCGAACGGGATCCCGAAGAGGCGGGGGTGGGCCTGCATCAGCTTGACCCGCCAATCCTGCACGCTGTCCACCATCACGACACCCTAACGCGAACGCTACCAATAAGAACAAAGCAGGAACATCAGTCAAAGTCAATAGACATATATATACCTATATCTATATTTCCGAAAGATGCCCGTCTTGAGGAGCGGATTCCGCCGTGTCAGCAAGAGGATGCGGGCCAGATTGTCGGGGAAACGGACCAAGGTCTTGATCCGGTGCCTTGCCGCCGATAGCAACCCATGGGACGGTTCCCAGGATTGCACCACGCAAAGGCAGGGCGATGGCGGACGACAAACCGTCTCCAAGAAGGGGGCGAATACCCCCTCCAGGCGACAAGCGACAATTCCTGACAACCATGGATCCGGACGTCATTCGGGCGATCAAGCAGGCGGCACTCGACGTGGACCGGACCGCCTCTGATGTCATGGAGGAGGCCGCCAAGCAGTGGCTGGAGCGGCACAAGCATAAAAAATAGCGGGAATTGGTTGCATGGGCGCCGCAGCGATGTGATCGAGCAGGACACGGATCTGGAAGGCGACTTCAATACGAAGATCGCCGAAGGCGCCGTTGCGATCGCCCCCCAATCCAAGAGATGCGCTGAGCTGCTGCCGGTTTAGTGGACGGCTCGTCAAGCTAATCGGCTATCTGGAACATCGTGTTGAGGCCTGGGGCATTCACGGCGCACATAATTTTCGCGTGAATTCAGGCGCGGCTGGCTCCTCGACTTACCACGCAAATATATTACATGGGATCGTGTCGCAATCCAGGGAGGCGGCGATGGCGAAGACGGCTGAATCCTCGAAATCTCCGCCACCATTACAGCGCTCAGCCAAACCACAGTGCCTGCCGCGATCCGCAAGGTGCTCGCCCTTGGCAAGGATGACCAGGTTATGTTTCGCGGGCTCGCCGACGGTACCCGTCGTGACCGCGAAAAAGGATTTCCGAGTTGAGGAGGTGAAGAGTCGCCTAAACTGACGGCTAGCCATTCAAGTCGACGAGCCGCATTGAAGTGGCGCGAGCGCACGCAAGCCAGCCGCCAAAAAAAGCGCCGAGACGAACGAAATCGCGCCGCTCGGCGCGCTGAGTTTCCTGCGAGTGAAAAAGAAATGTGGAAAAGCTGGCCATAGGGAAGCTAACTCCCCTTAGCTTCCCTATGGCGTTTGAGGCATGCCGTCCGAACATCTATCGTCCGATGCAGGAAAAGTGGAGGCGCGCCGCATCGGCGACCCCACCAACAACCAGGAGAGACCGTGATGAGCGAGACACTAGCATCGAAGGATGTACGAAATTTTTTGAAGCGGGTTTCCACTGCGATCGAGTTTGATCAGGTCCTCGTCGACAGTTTGCCGGCGGAGAGCTTCTCACCCGCGTACAACGACGGCATGTGGCGCGCTTGGCGGCGCGGTCATTGTGCCTTCATTGACCGATTGGCTTCGACCGTGGATAAAATCCCTCCGGCCATGCTAAGTGAGCTGACTGGGATTGCGACAGCTTATGAGCCTGCACTCGTTGAAAAGGTAGTGCTCGAACTCTTCGCCGTGATCGTAAGTGGCAGTTGTCCGGAGGAGGATTTTGGATCGGCGGAGTTATTCTTTGGAGAGATTATCAGGCAGTTGAATGCCCAATCCAAAGGAGCCCCTCGCCAAGAGAGCGCCAGAGCTTCGATTTTGCGGTGGCTGCCTGTCGTCGATCCGCTACGCATCGCTCAAGATCCTGAATGTGCCTACGGCCTGTTCGTCGGATCCGTTAGCTGAGCGGTACGATGCGCGTCTGTTAAATGGCCCTTTGATCGCGACTTCGCCTCTATCGCAAGCGCGTTCGGGGGGCCTTTGACAACCATGCTTGTGCCAGGGCATTCATTTGTCGCTCGCCGACATCCTTGCCCCGCTCGGCATGGTTGTCGGCAGTGGCTTGAATGCATACCAGCAGAGCTTCTGCGTGCGGGCCGTCAAGCGCTAATCCATGTTGGTGGCGGACGGAAGGGTAATACCTCGTCATCGTCAGCGGATTTTGATTCCACCATGCGGAGGTTCGAATCCTCCTGCCCCAGCCAGGCAGTGCCAAGGCCGGAGAAAACAGAGGGGTTAGTGGCAGAAATGGCCACTAATGGCGGGCTTTTGCCATCCGGAGAACGGTCTCTACACTCCCAAATGTGCGGACTGAGGGTCGAATTAGCCGAAAGTCTCCGGCCGCCACAGCGAATATTCCCGTTTTCGGCAGACTGACGCCGGAGACCGGGTTCGATCGTCACTGCGTGGCGTGGCGGGACTGGCCGTCGCTCAACCTTTGGGCCGGTGTTGGCGGGGCGTGCAACGCTCATAGACAAAAACTAGCTCTGGTCGCGTCCTACATCCGGCGACGCAGAAGGCGACTGGCCCGAAAAACAACAGATACTTGATGTGGTTGCTTGCCCGCCATGTCGCTCAATCGATTGGGTTACGAGTTTGCATCAACCCAGGCCATTTCTCGCACGTCGCAGACTGATAAGGTTTTGAGAGAAACCTTATCAGTCAGAATTGAGATGGTTGCAGTTGCGCAACTCGCGAGACTCATCCTAGAACAAAAAGCGACAGACAAGGGGCATAGTTCGTCATGCTGAGATCTAGCCGTATTTTGCCTGCCACCGGTTACGCAATTGTGGTCGATGGCCAGGTCAAGGCTGAGTTTTCTACGAAAGACGGCGTAGAGAACGGTGCCAGGGATTTAAAGAAACGCTTTTCGTTTTTGCAGGTGAAGATCTATGACGCACAGGATCAGACCGAATGGGAGATTATCGCGATCTGACTTTCCCGAGTCGACCAGCTCATCTTGGTTGCTTTAGCCTAGTTGGAAGAACAACTTCGTTGCCGATCGCATAGATGAAGCAAGGACCCTCGGCACTAGCTCTCACCGTGTCGTCATTGCAGCGCCTGAGCGCATCCACTTGCGCGGCTTTGGATGACTGTTCGCCATAAGAGCTGAAGAGGTACCCCAGCGGATGGATTGCCAGTGCTTTTGGCTCGGGGGCAGCAAAATAAGCTTGAATGTCTTTCCTGGCTCGGATTTTTGCCGATACGATCGGAATCTTCGAGAGGTCAAATTCGCCTGAATAGTCAAGGCGAGGCATGTCCTTGCTGACTAAAACGTCGGATGATGGATCGTCATCGACTGCGATGATAGCGCAAGTTTTCGCAAAACGAAGCTGGCATCCTTCCAGGGTTCGTTCAGAGGCGGATTCGCCGTCTTCATGTCCTTCGGACAGAAAATAGCGACGATAGACACCTTGTACGGCTATCGCGCGATGCTGCCGGCTATCGACGTACCGTGCAATGATGGTGCGGCGTTACTGTTCTGTAATGTCTGGTGTGGCGGAAGACATGATCTCTAACAAAACCTTTGAGAAGTCTAGCTGCCTCTGCGAATCTGTTAGGGCCGCGAGGCAAGCCGCCGGCACAAGCAAGATGGCGAAGATGCAAAATATAACTCGTTGCCGGCCACGTCTCATGAGCGAATAATCCTCCCACGACTGATTCTGTTGATCAGCATCGTGTCCACGTTGGTTTATTGCAATTCAGCGACCAATCTACGATTGGCAAGCCCACAGGCCGATACCAAAGTGCGCACCTCTTTGATCTATGCGGCTTTGCCTTCGATCATTGGGGGATCATCAATTGCAGAAATCTCAGGCATCGCCTGGCCCACGATGCCGTGAAGGTCACCCACCATGCCAACTGTGGAATCGACCATCGCGGTAACTTGGGCCTCGCGCTTGGCCCACGCCTTCGTCATGAACTTGCGCTCTTTGTCGATGTCATCGCGCATCTCTTTGAAGCGCTCAACGACAGCCTCAATGCGCTGTTTGAATCGCGATCCGGTCAGGTAGTTGTAGACTTGCTCTGCCTTCGACCGCTGGCCTTGCTGAGCTGTGCGTGCGTTAGCGATTTCTAGCAAGCCCTGGCGCAGGGTGAGAGCCACTGGGACCGCACACCGTGCGTGGGTCACGTAAACACCATCGATCAAGTCAAAAGTTTCCACGCCTTTGGGCAGGGCGGTCGAGACGATCAAGGCTACGTCTGCCTTCGCGGCGCGCTTATTGTCCCGCAGTTTGGGCAGCCAGGTATCGGACCAGGCTTTGGTGTTCTTTAACTCCCAAAGGATAACGCCGGCTGAAGCTCCGGCCCGCGCGTTGATGGTCTGAACGATATCGCCACCGGTCTCGCCCTTTGCGACGGGTTCGATCAAATCAAGCGGGAACTTGCCACGCAAAAGGTTCTCTAGCTCAAGCTCAAAAGCTTCGCCCTGCGTCTGCTGCGAACCTTGTTCAAGTTTTCGCTTCAATTCTTCGACGGTACGACCAAGTGACTCGATCTGAGTGTCCTTTTGGGAAACCTGCGCCTTTAGTTCGTCGGCCGCAGTCTGCTTCGCTTTGGCCACTAGCTCGGACTGGCTCGCCTGAACACGTGTCTCAATCGTAATTTCGAGCTCGCGTGACTTTTCTTCGAACTCACGCTGTCTGCGCAACGCCTCCGCTTGAGCCTGCTGGGCTTCAGCGAGCTTGGCCTCGCGTACTCTTAAGAGTTGCTCGTTTTCGGCTAGTTGCTGCCTGATGGCAGCCAAATCAACAGCGACCTGTTCTCGCGCTTTTTTCGCTTCGGTCGCCGCAACTTGAGTTCGCTCGGCCGCCAGACGCTGCCGAATCTGCTCTTCGAGCCCTTCGCGAGCCTTGGACAAGTCCTCCTGCTGATGGCGCAGGTCATCTGCGATCCGCCCAAATTCGGCTTCTCTCGCAGCTAACTTCTGCTGAAAGTCTTTTCGGGCAGCCTCCAGCAATGGAGCCGCGATCGACTCAGTCAGGGGGATTTGATGGCTGCATTTCGGACAAACGATATGTGGCTCGTGGACGTGACCGGCCATGTCAAACGTTCCTGTTCACTATTCGTTCCATTGTGGCGCAGAGCGTTAGGGCGGTCAACTGGTAGCTGTATCAATCCCCAAAAACATCGGTGGGCCGGTCGGTCATTCCGCCTGCGGGCGGGGGCGATAGGATGCCGACAGACTGACTGATAAGGAAACTAACAAAAGCTAGCTAGTTTCTGTCGCGAAACGCCTGTTTTTGTGTCGAGGCATACCATTTCCCCAATAAAACCGGGGTGAACTGACGTCGGATGCCGGCATTTTCCGAGGCAATTGGGCGCCGATTTTCTTCGCTATGTTATTAAGCGCCCGTTGGGGCGGGTTCGATTGCAAGATGGGCTGGCGGATATCTTTCCGCCGTAAACGAACTTGGGGGATGTTGTCAGGCAGCTTTTCGTCTGCGCGATGGTCGTTCGGCCAACAGAGCTGCGATCTTCATCAGGTTGTTAGCGAGCACGGCGGCTGCGACCCACAGCTCAAAGCGCTCGCGACCTTCGGCGAGACAACGCTTCATGCCACGGCCGCGGAACAACACCGAGATGCGCCCCTCGATGCCCGCGCGAAAGCGCTGGCCGTCCTTGAACTCCCGGGTCTTCTCATAGGCTTCGCGCTCGGGAGCTTTGATGCCGCCCCGTTGTGGGATGCAGATCACCTTGACGCCTTCCTGCTTGCACGACATCACGTTCTTCTCGCTGAAGAAGCCACGATCCGATCCGTATAATTCGGGGACGTCGCCGAAGGTCTGTCTGTGGCGTTCCAGCGAGATGACCACATGCTGTTCGTCGACGGGATTGCGGTCCAGCACTTCATACTGCGTAATCAGGCCGCGCGCGCTTTCGGCGAGGAAGACCTTGTGGCCGAACTCGATCGGCGTCTGCACCTTGCCGCGCTTGATCAGGTCCGTGTGGGGCTCAAAGATCGAATAGAGCTTCTCGGCAGTCGGAACTTGCTCGCCATCGAGCACACGTCGGCGCGACTGATCGACCACACGGGCCCCCAGATCACAAAAGTGCTCAATCTCCTTGCGCGTCTCGGCGATTGCCAGTTCGCTGATCGTATCTGTGCCACGCGCTTTGCAGGTCTGCCGGAGCGCGGTTCGAGCGCTTTCGATAACCTCCTCGGCGATGCCGATGAGTTCGCGATATCTCCCGGTCTGCTGCTGCTGGCGCTGCCTCGAGGTCATCCGCTGAATCTCTTGCATCCGACGCCGCGCCGATCGCGTCCGATCCCGAAAACCCTTGATACGCCGGCGTCCCAGCGCCGCGGCAAGGCGGCCGATCAGGCGCGTCACGACGCGAACAACATCCCACAACAGCGTGTTGTCGGTCGGATGGTGAATGTCGGTCTGCACCACCGTGGTGTCGACACGCAGCTTCTGGCCGTCCTCCAGACCGAGCCCGACGGCCACCCGCACCACCAGATCATTGATCGCTTTGAGCGTCGCGGGCGTCAGCCGATTGAAGCCGCGGTTGAATGCGTCATGTCGAGGCACAGGCAGACAATAGAAGTCGGTGAACTGGCGCAGTGTGCATCCGTCGGCAATCCGCTCGCGCAATTCGCGATAGTTCCAGTTCTTGACGCGCATTAGAACCAGCGAGCGCAACACCTGTTGTGGCGTCAGGCCGTTGCGACCGGTCTCGGCCTTCTTCAAACCCCGCGTCAGATCACGGCGGACCTGCTCGATCATATCCTTCTGGTCGTCCAGAAAATCGGAAATGGTCTGCAGCACCGGCTCAAGACACAGGCCCTGACGTACCAGCTCAAAATCGGCAAAACTGACTTGCCGCTCCGCTGTCCGGGACACGCTCAGCCCTCATCGCTCTTCTTGGCCTCGGCGCGATCTCGCTTCAACGCTTTGATGTATCGCGGTGCCGCCTGGTGCAGCAGATCCTGCAGAGTGCGCCCGTTGTCCAGGCTGCGTTGAACCTCCGGCACAAGCTCTTCCGGCACGTAGACGGCAACGCGACGCTCGTTCGCGCGACCGTAGAGCACATAACTTTGATGCTGTTCGCCAGACTGGCACGCCGGGCAATTCTTGCGGATGCACCGGCTACGACGCAGGCTCAGCGAACCCAGAAGCGCAGGCCAAAAATTCGTCGATTCGCTTCGCAGCCACCGCGCGACATCCGAAGGCGATTCCGAATCAACATGCTTCATATGAAGTATGTGATACTATGCACATGTACGTCGCAAGAAAAATGTGCTCGAAAATCGCGAGATAACCCTCATTTTAAAGGGCGAAATGTCTTTCGCGACAGAAACTAGCTAGTTCTCGACGGTTCAGACCCACTTATCGCAACCAAATTCAGCCAGCTGTTGAAGCGATTTAAACCGCGTTTTGCGGCCGGTTTTCATCCGGCCACGGGCATTCCGCGTGTTGCCGTATTCCCTTTTTGTCACAACGCGTCCGCATCACCTATGTGACGGCACGCAGCGGGAAGCTGATTCTCTCGAGTAGGGGTAAGGTTTCCGCCTCTTCCAAGCGCGCTCCAGCCAGAAGTTGTTAATAAACAGCGGGTTACTCCAGGTGGTGGTGACTTATTATGCGCCACCTGCGATTGTCGCTAGAGTTTAGCCTTTGCTTCCGAGATCTGAATGGCTCAGACGACACGCCGATCACGACCGCTAGTCACTAACGGCTTCATAGTTGAGACCCCTGACCTAATTGATCTCGTGGTCCGCGACATGCCAAGCCCAGCCGAGGTGAAGGCCGAGCGCGAAAGGCTGCAGGGATTCTGGTTTGTACATTGGGCCGGCGGCAAGCTGTACCATTTGCGTCTCAGTGCCGGTGGCCCGAACGTCGACGGGCAGCAACTTTCCGCTGCGGCATCGCAATACGGTTGGCTGCTGCGCGCGCGCATTGACGATGTCATCGGGGTGGCATTGCCAAAGTATCAAGCGATCAGGCGGCGGCCATTCACGTTTCTCGCGCAACGAACGGAACTGATTGGACCGGCCGCCGACGCTGTCGGCATCGATCATCCGCTCATTAACCAATTTACCGTCATCCCGCGTTTTGTGCTCAGCCCTAAGACATTCGAGCCCACTGACGGCCAATCCAAGCTCGGGGTCTTCATCAACGTAGAAATGCAGTTCGATATTTTGGCACCTTTGAATGAGCTTCAAACCGCCAATGTCGATCTCATTGGATTGCATGTCGTCCGCCGGCAGGTCGAGCCAGGAAAGCGCCGCTTGGTCGGCCGCATCGCGCGCGTAGAAGGAAACGTCACTTATCTCTCCGAAGGCACCGACGGGACATTGATTGAGACGGAGCAGGTCAAGCTCGAAGGTTCGAAAGAAAGCGTTACGCGGTGCCTTGCAACCATCCTGGGACCGAGCCGGTATCGATCTTTGATGCTGGCGCTCGATGATGAACAGGCGGGGTATCTACTAGGTCCCGACTTTGATGAGGTAGTAGAAAAGCTCGGAACGCTTTTGGCAAAGACTAAGCTTCCAATTGCGCTTGGGCAGGACGCCCGGATCGGTGAACGCATCGTTCTTGCCAATAACGACACATCAGAAACGGTCTATGTCGCTCCTCCTGTCGACTATGTGTTCGACCGCACCGGCGCACAAAGCAACGCGTTTGCTTGGCCAGGACTTACGCAATTTGGGCCGTTCGACCGGACCACTTTCGCCAACAAGTCGCCGAGGCTCTTGGTCGTGTTTCCCGCCTCGACGCAGGGAAAGGTCGAGACGTTCCTGCGCGCCTTTCGCGATGGCCTTGGGTCCAACTACCGCGGCTTCGCCAAGGGTTTCAGAGACCTTTTTGGCCTCGTGAATCTCGAATTCGTAATGTGTCCAGTCCACGTCCAGATTTCGGACCGGTCGGGTTCGGAGGCGGCCTATCGGAACGCGATTGAAAATCGCTTGTCAGCTGTCGATGACGTACAAGGCGCGATCGTTGTGCTTTTTGAAGAGCACGCTCACCTTAAAGGCCTGCAGAATCCTTACTTGCGTACTAAAGCCCTGTTGTTAACGCTGGGCATACCGGCACAGGAAGTTCGAATGCCGACTGTCACGCAGATGGCGGGCAGCTTGCAATACACGCTTCAGAACTTCGCAGTCTCGGTCTATGCGAAGTTAAACGGAACACCTTGGACGGTGAACCAAGACAAGGCGATCAGCGACGAGCTGGTTGTCGGCATGGGGTTCGCCGAGTTCTCGGGTACTCGGCGACGCGGCGGCAGCGATCGCCGATATGTCGACGGATGCGAGGCGAGAGGAAACGCCTCCGGAGGCAATCGTGTTCGCCGGAACGTATTTCGATGCGTATCTTCAAAGCCGCCTTGAGAACTTCGCCGCGGGCGAATTTCCCATCCTCGCATCGGCTTGCTTTTACCTCGCGGATAATCCGGGCAGCTCGAAGGTCCTTGCTAACCAGGCCACCGAACCGCCGCCACATCTCGGATCGGGCCTGGCGTTGCTCACATACAAGCTACTTCGCGGTGACTACTCAGACATGCCGGACTGCCCTTACGCCGATTTAGCCAATAATGTCCTCGCGCAACTATCCGGCTATCTTGCCGGGACCGGAGAATTGGGGGGAGTCATTGAGGCTGCCAGCGCTATCCGCGCTGAAGCTTACGAAACGGGGGACGGCAGTGAACTTCTTTACGCGGACATTTCGGCAGCGATACTCCGCCGGAAGATCGCAGCCGCAGCCGCGACGATCTTGCCAGGGGCATCCGGTCTACCGCTAGGGAACTGGCTGCCCTTTCTGATCAGACCAAATTTTCCTCGTGAACTGTGGCCCTCGCAGCGACGCATCTGCGCGGCAGGTGTTTTGAGCGGCACGTCCGCGCTTATCCAAATGCCGACAAGCGCAGGTAAAACACGCGCCACCGAACTGATACTGCGCAGCGGCTTTCTCAGCGATAGGTTCTCGCTAGCCGTAATCGTCTGTCCATTCAGATCTCTCTGCCACGACATTCGTGGCGACATGGCTCAAGCATTTGCGGCTGACAATGTTGCTATAAATGAGGCGACGGACAGCTTCCAAGCAGACCTTTCAATTGAGGAACTATGGGCCAGAAAGACGATCTTGATCGTAACGCCGGAGAAGCTTCTTTACTTATTGCGCAGAACGCCTGAACTTGCCGCAACAATTGGTCTTGTCGTTTACGATGAAGGCCATCAATTTGACAGTGGCGCGCGCGGTGTGACGTACGAGTTGCTTCTCACCTCGCTGAAATTGATGCTCGCCCCGAACATTCAAATTGTTCTGATTTCCGCAGTCATCGCCAACGCGGCCCGCATCTCCGAATGGCTTTTGGGCAATCCGGAGTTGGTAGTCGACGGCACCGGGCTGTTGCCAACTTCGCGCAGCATCGCGTTTACAACGTGGCGCAACCCGCTTGGCGCGCTTGAATACGTGAATCCACTCGATCCCGACGACAGGGAATTCTTCGTGCCGCGCGTTATCGAGGCGGTTACACTGCCGGCCTTGCCTCGTGAAAGAACGCCACGGGTCTTCCCCAAGGCAGAAGACGGTCCCTCGGTCGGCTTGTACCTTGGTCTTAAGCTTGTCTCAAAAGGAAGCGTCGCGCTCTTCTGCGGGCGCAAGGACACGGCCGCCAAGATTTGTGAGGATGCAGCAGTGATGAGCGCACGAGGCATGGACCTCGCCGGCCCCACAGCTGTCTCGGACGGTAACGAGGTTGCCAGGATTGCCGCTCTGTTCGGTCGTCAAATGGGCGCGGCAGCAGCTGTTACACGATCGGCTGCGCTCGGGATTTTTCCACACCACGCCAGCGTTCCTCACGGCCTTCGGCTCTCCATAGAGTTCGCGATGAAGGCGAGCTTGATAAAGTTTGTCGTCTGTACCTCAACCCTGGCGCAGGGAGTTAATCTCCCAATCAAATATCTGATCGTGACCAGCGTTAACCAAGGGAAAGATAGAATTCTCGTACGCGATTTCCACAATCTCATCGGAAGGGCCGGACGGGCGGGAATGCACATCGAAGGCAGCGTAATCTTTGCAGACAACGCGGTCTTTGATAAAAAGGGGCAGCGGAAGGAGCGCTGGCGTTGGCTTGGCGCAAAGGAGCTGCTGGATGCAGCAAATTCCGAACCATCGGCCAGCAGCATCTCGGAAATCTTTCGGCCCTTCGTGTACGGTCGTTTGCCGGGACAGTCCGTATCCGTCGACGTAGGGCAGTTGCACCAGTTGCTGTTTTCTGATGACGAGCAAACCTTGAACGCACTTGCGCAGGCAGCGCGCACCGTCGATCCAAACGTAAAATCTCGTGATTTCATACGGTTTCTGCAAGAACGTGCTCGTATTGTACATGGCATCGCATCCTTCCTTCTCGCGCATCTCGACTTCGAAACCCCGGGCTTGCCCGAACGGGCAGTCGAGCTAGCAAAGAATACTCTCGCCCATTTTCTCGCGGACGACGGTCAGCAGTTTCAAATTGAGGGCTTATTCAGAGCCGTCGCCAATAATTTACTCGCCGGCGCTCAGACGGTCGATGTTCGCGCGGCACTCCGGCGGTCGCCGCTTGCTCCTCGATCAGTGCAGACGTTGAGAGCGTGGCTCACTGCAAATCTGGCGGTATTGTTGCAGGCGGCCCAAGCCGGCCAGCTACTCGAAGTCGTTACATCCACCATGCTGCAACACAATGTGCATGGCACGATTGCCGCGCTTTCCGATCAGGCCATCGTACCCCATCTCGTTCAGGCTTGGGTCCGGGGTGATTCTTTCGAAGCGATCCTTGGACTTCTGTCTGTGCGAAATGTCCGAATTGGAGGAAACAACCGCATTCCGAAAATTGAAGATGCGGTGGCACTTTGTGAGGGCGGATTTGGGTACGAAGGGGCAATGATCATTGCGACGCTTGCCGATCTTGCTGATGGCCTAAACGACGTGCTGCGTGATGCGTTCAAAGTTCTGCAACGGCAGATGAAGGCCGGTCTCACGTCAGCAGCTGCTCTTGGGATGTACGAGGTGGGATTCGCCGACCGCGAAATCGCAAAGGACCTGGGTGTTCGCTTTGTAAACGTGATTGACTATGGAACGGCGATAGCCTGGATAAGAGCGAACAGCCAATACACGCGCGAGGCAATCGCAGCATATCCCGCGTATTTCGAGAATATCTTAGATGAATTGCTGCGGTAAGTTCACTACCAGCTGCGAGGGTCGTCAAGAAGCTGTTTTGCAACTGATAAGCTTTGTTCGCAAAGCTTATCAGTCGGAAACCATGTTCCAAAACATCTGATCGACGCATTTCTGCTTTTGCGCGACGTGGGCAGGCGATCCTAGCAGGAACCAGCACGTCAAAGTCGAGTCTCTCGGGGACTAAGAGCCGAGGTAAAAATCCTTCCATTTGCCAAGGATCTCCTCGGCGTCTTCCCATTCGCCGACGTTTTCCACTCCCCGGTACATGGCAAATGGCCTCACCTCGGTGACGTAATGCTCGATCATTGCATCTGGCCTGAGTTTTTCTGCCTCGTATCGATTCCAGTGAACGATCTTCTCGAGCGACCTTCGATAGCGTTGACCGACATTCTTTTCTGGATAGCCGACAGGAACAGTCCCGATCGCGCTGAGGAATGGCGGATATCCAAGGACCGCCGCAAGCTCTTCGTTGGTTTTGTCCTCGCCGCCTCCGGACAGCCACGCTGACGTCAAGCCACAAGCGGTGACGGCGAGCTGAATGTTTTGGATCGCGGCGCCAAGCGAAGCCAGAAAAATACGCTCATTGTTCTCGCTATATTCGCGCTGCCATTCCGGGCTCGTCCCCTGCGGGAAACAGGCCTTGAAGCGCGGATCACCCAGCACAACAAAAATTGCGACCGTGTTCGCAAGATAGGTTTTCTTGACGGCGGGGAAACCCTTTGCGTGATCGACCAGCCTCTGCGATTGACGCAAGAAGACATCGAGCACCGCCTGCTTGGTATCGGCGTCGTCGACGACGATTAGGTCCCAGCATTGTGCATTGGCGCCTGTCGGGGCCCACCGACCCGCTTCGGCGATTTTCAGCAGGATTTCACGCTCGACCTTCTTTCCCTTTTCGAATTGCCGGACGCTGCGGCGTTTTTTGACGACCTCGATGAACTCTTGATAGCCAGTGTCGTGATCCGAATGCCCGCAACCCATTTCTATCCTCCCGAAGTACGTGCTTCAGCTATCGGCCAGCCGGCCCAGCAGGTCGTAGAGAAGTGCTTTTTCGTTCGCGTTGAATTTGGCCAGAGTGCTTGCCGTGCACTCAATCTCGATGGGCAGCAGTTCCTCAACAAGAGACGTTCCGGCAGCTGTCAGGCTGACCAGGATCAGCCTTCCATCGTCTGGGTCGCGCCTAGTCGTAACCAGGCGACGCCTTTTCAGCCGCAAAACGACATCCCTGATGTTGGCGGGCTCCATGGCGACGAGGCGGCCGAGAAGGTTCTGTGAGAGTGTCCCGCGTTCGTGGAGCCGGGCCAGCGTGGCAAACTGCGGCGTCGTCAAATCGTAAGGGCCGATGCGGTCGATTAGATTTGAGGACGCGCGCTGATAGGCGCGTCGCAGCAGGAACCCAACCTGATCCTCGAGCCTGTAAGCCGGCTCGGGGCGCGTGGCCGCCGCGGCGGCCTTAGTCGACGTTCTGTGCATCCCGATACATCACCTTGTGCCGGGTGGTGGCCACCCAATCGTCGATCTGCGCGTCGGTCATGAAGTGGGAGGCATCGAACCTGTTCCAGTTGCTGATATCTGCCAGACTCTTCTTCCAGCGCTTGTACGGCGGCTTGGCAGGTGGGCCAAAACACATGATGTCAAGGACAGACAGTTCGGCGGGAATGCCGAGCAGAGGCTTCATGGCCTGCTGCGCCTTCTCCTGGCCGATCGCCGTCACCCACCAAACATTATATCCAAGGGCGGCGGCGGCGAGATGCGCCGACATGGTCGCCGCCGCCACGCTTTGGAGTAGAATCCGCTCGGCGTTCTCCTTGTACATCTTGTCGAGTTCGGAGCCGTCGTTCAGGACCGGAAATGCCTTGACCCAGCGAAAGTCACTGGCAACGACGATAAAGCCGGGAGCAGACGCTAAGCCGCGGTAGTCGGGCGTTGGAAATTTCATTTTCAGCTTGGCCCGCATGACCTGTTCTTCCCGAAAATATTCCGTGATCTTGTTCTTCAAGTTCTGATCGGTGACGGCAATGAAGTGCCAGGGCTGAGCGTTCGCCCCTGACGGAGCATGTCGCGCGGCCTCCAAAACCATCTCATAATGCTCTGATGGCATCACATAGCTTGAATCGAAAGCCCGCGTCGTCAGACGGTTCCTCACAACTTCCATGAGCGCATCGTATTTTGTGCGATCGGTGAAATCATGGGTGAGCTTGCTGGCGCTTTCAGTCATACGATCCTCCCATGGTCCTATCGTTATGATCATAACGATATACCCCGAAACGTCAATGCGGGGATCGATATAAATCAGTCTGAAAAATCAGCCTAGGAGCGACCGATGCTCTGTCCACGGCAAAGGAAGCAGCTTCGGGATCTGTGCCAGCGAGAGGTCCGCCGGCTGCCTGCATTCCAATATTGCTGATGTGACATCCGGCGAGAGGAATGCCAGCCGGAGCGCCTGGCGAACGACCTTGGGATGAAGCCGGTTCTCCTCAGCGAGTTGTTCGATCGACTCATATGCTCCGTCGCGGAGACAAGTCACCCAGGCTTGCGCGCGAACAATGGACTGGATCAGGCTCTCGTTGCGCGCGACTTCCGGTACACCATTGTCTTCCATCGCGGCTGCCGCTTCTTTCGCCTTTGTCGACCACGCAATTCTGAATTCCTGGTTCGCCCCATCCCCGTCGGCGGTACCAGCAATCGTGAGCAGGAGGTGATCGCGGGCGATGACGATCCGCTCGACGTCTCCAATGGAAGAGGGCGCACTGTCGGATTGTCCTTGTTGTTGATGTGTTTTGAGGGCGGCAAGGACGGCGCTCTCGATCTCGGCCGCAGGGACACGCCCGACGGACCCAACGTCGGCCTTCCTTCCCCGCAACAGCGCCGAGCTGACGTAGAACCGGTAGCGGACGCCGTTTTTGGCGGAAAAGCTGGGGCTCATGCGGTTGCCGCGATCGTCATAGAGCTTGCCCATCAGCGGCGCCTCGCTCGCGGTGCGACGGGCTTTGCGGCCGGCGGGTTGGGATGCGAGAAGCTGCTGGACCTGGTCGAAGATATTCCGGTCGACAATGGCCGCGTGCTCGCCGGGGAACCACTTCTCCTTGTGACCGGTCTCGCCGACGTAGATCCGGTTCTTCAGAAAATGGGCGAGGGGGCCATAGGTGAAGGGAATTCCGCCGTTGAATTTCTTGACCTTGGTATCCCGGCGCTTGGTGACGATGCCCTTGGCGTCGAGATCCGCCACCAGCTTCCCGAAACTCTGCAATTCGAGATATCGCTTGAAGATGTACCGAACGGTCTCGGCCTCGGCCTTGTTGATGACGAGCTTCTTGTCCTTGGCGTCATAACCGAGCGGCACGGTGCCACCGGTCCATTTGCCCTTGCGTCTTGAGGCCGCGACCTTGTCGCGGACCCGCTCGGAGGACAGTTCGCGCTCGAACTGGGCAAAGGACAACAGAACGTTCAGGGTCAATCGGCCCATTGAGGTCGTGGTGTTAAACTGCTGGGTGACCGCGACGAACGAGATCGATTTGGCATCGAAGGCTTCGACCAGCTTGGCGAAGTCGGCGAGCGATCGGGTCAACCGGTCGATCTTGTAGACAACAATGACATCAATCCGGCCGGCGTCGATGTCCTTCAGCAGTTGCTGAAGGGCAGGGCGGTCCAGGTTGCCGCCGGAATAGGCGGGGTCGTCATAATGCTGGGGGAGGGCGTTCCATCCCTGCGAGGCTTGACTCTTTATATAGGCTTCACAGGCGTCGCGCTGGGCGTCGAGCGAGTTGAACTCCAGTTCCAGGCCATGCTCGGTGGATTTGCGCGTGTAGATGGCGCAGCGGACCGGTTTTGCTATACTAGCGGCCATGGCGATCGCCGGTCGAAAGGGATTTAACGGTACTGGCAGCGTTTCTTTTCCGGTAGTCGCTTCCGCCGCCCAGATGACTGGATCGGGCTGACGCGGCTTCGGCGTTTCGCTTTGCGCCATCGGACCGAGCAGGATCCACAGGCTCGTCGCTTTCTGGCGCCTTGGACCGCAGGCCGAAAAACCGCGGCCCATTCCACCGCGTGCCGGTAATCAGGACCGCGATTTCGGAAAGGTTGCCAAAGGTCTTGTCGTCATAGGCAAACCCTTCCGCGAGCACCGTCACCCGATGGCTTTTGCCTTTCCATTCCCGGACCAGGACCGAGCCGGGCTTGATCCGGCGTGGCAGTGCGATCTTGCCGTTCGGCTTTGCAGCGTATGCCTTCATCATTTGATCGAGCAGGCGTTGCGCCGAGTGGGGGAGACCGCCGTAGGCCTTCTCCTGAATCCGGTGTGCGATGCTGCGCCGGAACAGGTCCGGACCGAACGCCTTCGGCGGATCGGATCGAAACACTTCGCGATATCTGGCGCGCAGCTGGGCGATCGGCATGGCCGCCAGCCGATCCAGTTCGGTTTCAACAACTGGATCGGCTTGTTTGTTTGACGAGGGTTGCACGGGCATCACCGGGCCTGGCTCGTCCCGGCGATCCGATAGATGCGCTGACCATCTACCTTCTCGGAGACGAGATTTAACGTCAGCTTCTTCTTGACCACGCCGGCAAGGAAACCGCGTACCGAGTGCTGCTGCCAATCCGTTGCCTTCATGATCGCGGCGATAGTGGTGCCCTTCGTTTCTCGAAGCATCGCGAGCACCGTTTCCTGTTTGGAAGAAGACGGCGCAGCCGCTTTCGGTGACGCGGGCTTTGACGTGACGGCGCTCGATGAAGCGGTGGACTTCGATCGAGCGGCGCCGCTTTTGGTGGGGCTCTTTTCTGCGCGTGCGGGTTTGCGTTCGACCTTGGTGGATCTGGATTTCGATGTGCTGGTAGCCATTTGGCTCTCCCTTGTGCGAGCGACAGCATCGGGTGCTGCCACTGACACAAGCCCGCGATAGGCCGGGCGTGGGCGGGGAGGCAATGCGAATCGGGTACGGCGGGTCGACCCCTTTGCGAACGCATAATGCTGGTGCCGCGAGCTCGCGAAGGGGCGAGCTGGAGCATGTTAGATCAGGCGGTGTTCACTCCCGCATTGATCGCTCTCAGTGGCGCCGAGTTCGAGCCGATACTGAGCAATGTTGTGGCTCTCTTTGCGCCTGTCAGATCACAAGATGATCGTACCCGATCATCACAAGATGTTCGTACCCGATGATGCAGTAGCGGAAGCCCAATCCATCGGTTCCAACTCAAGCTTCGGAAACATCCATCCCGGAGCCACTTCTAATCGCGAATTTTAACGCAAGATTGTATGGGACGTCTCTAGCGGCCCAATGCGGCCTCTGGCGTGTCGCCGACGCTACCGGAGTGGCTACTAACCTGCCTCCAGTGCGCGCTCGATTTGTATCCGTAACGCCTCTGATCGATGGGTTGTCGACGAGAGCTCGATCGCCCCGAACGTTTCGGACCGGCTGGAATAACGCGTCATGGCCGCGTGAAAACGCGCGGAGAATTCTTTGACTTGAGGCAACGCCGGATTCGTGAAAGCGCGCGATTGGGGACCTGCGAACTGCGGACACGGGGTGGGTCTAATAAATTTTTTTACCAAGTAAGTATCTGATATCACTACATAATTTTACGTGATCCGTCTTGAGTGGAAACCGTGTTTACCCGGCCGCCGGATACTGAGCTCCCCGGCGAGAATGACGCGCCAGGGATTCGGCAACTCAACAAGAAGGTAAGGAAGTGATGGCTTACGAATCGAACCTGGCGACCAACGCCGGGTTGATCGAGGTTCAAATCGAATATCGCGCTGTGGCAGAACTCATCCTGGATTCACGGAACCCGCGGCAGCATTCCCAGCGCCAGGTCAATCAGCTCGCGGATTCCATCCGGGAGTTTGGTTTCGTGATGCCCGTGGTGACGGACGGGAGAGGTCAGGTAGTCATCGGCCATGGACGGGTTTTGGCAGCAAAAAAACTCAAGATGCCGCGCATACCCGTTGTCGAGATCCGGCATCTCTCGCCGGCACAGCTGAAGGCACTTCGGATTGCGGACAACAAGCTGGCGCAGAACGCTCATTGGGATGAGCGGCTGCTCGGTGAGAGTCTCCTTGAGTTGAAAGAGCTCGACCGGGATTTTGATCTGTCGATCACCGGGTTCAGCCTGCCCGAGATCGATCTGGCGATCCAAAAACTCAGTGAGGCAGCTGTTGAGGACAACGATGATGCCAGCTCGGTGACGGGGGTGCCGGTCTGCCATGTCGGCGACGTCTGGAGGCTCGGGGGCCATCACGTCCATTGCGGCGATGCAACGTCCGAGGCTGCTTTTGCGAGATTGATGACAGACGACCGCGCGAACGTCGTCTTCATTGACCCCCCTTACAATGTTCGCATCGATGGCCACGTTTCCGGCAACGGAAAGGTCCGCCATCGCGAGTTCGCGCAGGGGTCCGGAGAGCTCAGCCGAGAAGAGTTTATTCGCTTTCTGGCCGGTAGCTGTGCCCTCCTTAAGAACTACAGCAAAGACGGCGCGATCCACTTCGTGTGCATGGATTGGAAGCACCTCGATGAACTTCTCGAAGCCGGTCGCGAGGTCTATGAAGAACTGAAGAACATCGTGGCCTGGGTCAAGAGCACGGCCGGCATGGGATCGCTTTATCGATCGCAGCATGAATTGATCTGCGTCTTTAAGTCAGGCACCGGGCGGCACGTCAACAACATCGAGCTCGGCAAGAACGGCCGCAACCGCACCAACGTGTGGCAGTATGACAGCGCCGGTACCCAAGCGCGCAAAGGCAATAACGTCCTGGAGCTGCACCCGACGGTCAAGCCGGTTCAGCTGGTGATGGACGCGCTGCTTGATTGCTCGAACCGCGGCGGTATCGTCCTGGATTGCTTCCTGGGCAGCGGCACTACGCTGCTCGCCGCCGAACGCACAGGCCGCATCTGTCGCGGGATCGAGCTTGATCCGCTGTATGTCGATACGGCGATCCGCCGCTGGCAGAATCTGACCGGCCAGGATGCGGTCCGGGTATCGGACGGCAAGCTCTTTCGCGACATCGAAGCTGAAAAGGAACAGGGCGATGAGTGATGAGAAGAACGACTATGATGTCGGATACAAAAGGCCGCCGGTCGCGACTCGCTTCAAGAAGGGGCAGTCTGGCAATCCTGGCGGAAAGCCTAAAAAGAAATCTCAGGAGCTCGACCCCGGAAAAATCCTGCAAGCGATCGACAACGAAGAAATGATCGTCACGATCGAGGGCAGGGGCAAACGCATGCGAAAGGCAGAGATTCACTTTCGGCAGGTGTTTAACAAAGCAATCAAAGGGAACCTTGCCGACGCGAGGCTCATCGCGAAGATGGCTGCAAAATACTTCGGGCCTGAAGCTGAGAGACCCTCCGAGACCGAGTTCATTATTGTGCCGGACGCAGAATTTACCAAGCCGAAAAACTAGCAAGGGAAGAGAATGAGCAAAGGAAACCGTAATCCGCCAAAAAGCACGCAGTTCAAAAAGGGTCGCTCAGGCAATCCAAAAGGTCGACCCAGACAAACTGTGCGGCAAGTCTCGACGGGATCCCTGTTTCGCAAGGTTGCCAGGGAGCAGATTTCAATCGAAATTGAGGGTACCCAATATAAGATGTCGAGATGGGATGCCTATGTACGCCAGATCTACAATATGGCGCTCAACAAGAACGGCAGTGCTGCGCGCCTGCTCGACCAGCTACGAAGGCAATTTCCCGGCGACCTGCTTCCCGGTGATCCCATTAGGTTTCTCATCAGCGAAGCCGATGCGAAGATCTGAACAGGTTGCCAGATTCGTGTAATGTTGGATTTGGAACGTCAGGTGTTGAGGGTAGGCAGGCCTTGGGCCGAGCGTCGGCGAAAGGTCGACTCGATTTTTTCGTCGCTGCGGTATTAAGCGTGAAGCTCCGGGGCGCGCAAAAAGCCCCTAATGAGTTGCAGACCGGTGTCCTGCTGTTCGAGTACCGATGCGTGTCGCGCTTGCGGAATCCAGGACAAAGTCGCCCGACTGATACGCGACGAAAGGAGCCGTGCGGCGTCCAGGAAGCTGGGGATGTCGTCATCGCCGCAAATGACCAGTGTCGGCGCCTTGATCTGCCCGGATAGCTCTCGAAGATCTGCTGCGGACAGCGCCTCGCAGGCAAGCGCGTAGCCCTCGCCGCTGCACCGGCCGATGGTCGATCGAACATATTGCACGTCGGGGCCGTTGCGCTCGATTGCGGCGGCGGTAAACCAGACTTTCAGCAGCCCGTCTATCAACGAAGCGGCGCCGGCCTGTCGCGCGCCGGCGGCACGCTCTGCCCACATGGTTCTCATCTCGTCGGTATAGCGCGGCGTCGTATCGATCAGGACCAGTCTTTCGACCATTTCCGGCCGCGTAGCGGCGAAGTCTTGAGCGATCAGTCCGCCAAGGGAAATACCGGCCAGATGAACGCAGCCGGTCTTGTGCACTTCCAGCAGTTCGGCCAATTGCGCGGAAAGATCCCCGATGTTGTAACCCACCGTCGGCGTGGCCGATGTTCCATGTCCAGGCAGGTCATAGCGGTACAGGGTGAACTCCGAAGCCAACGGAGCAGCGAAATCCCAAAAATGATGATCCACACCGAGGCAATGCAGCAATACCAACGGCGGACCGCTGCCCTCGCGAGACATCTGTGCCGGCTCAAACTTGATATTCATTTCACGGCTCACTTCGATCGATGTGCTGATGGAAGAAGTCGACCGTCAGCGCCAGCGCCTTGTCGGCTTCCGGCTTGCTGTAGGTCTTGCCGCCAGACCTGGCAAAGGCGTGATCAGCGCCGGGATATTTGTGAATCGCTACCAGCGGATTTGGCGACAGCCGGCGCTCCAGCAGTTCGTTGACCTCGGCCTGTACCCAGCGGTCCTTCATTGCCATGTGCAGCATGAAAGGCCGATGCAGGTTTCCAACTTCGCGGATGTTGTGCTCGATATAGGTCCCGTAATAGGCCACCGCGCAATCTATATCGGTGCGGCAGCACATCAGGTAACAAAGCTTGCCACCGAGACAGTAACCTACCGCCCCGATCTTGCCGTTGCAGCCTTCCAGCGTCTTTAAATAGATGGCCGTGTCTTCCATGTCCTGGACACCGAGGTCGTAATCGAAGTCGTAATAGAGATCGAAGGCCTTTTTTATATCGCCGGGATCGCCGTCTGAAAGCTCGACTCCGGGTTCTTGACGCCAGAACAGGTCGGGCACCAGGCAGATGAAACCGGCTTCGGCAAATTCATGGGCGTGATGGCGCATGGTATCGTTGACGCCCCAGATTTCCATGATCGCAATGACCGCGCCGACGGGCTTTTTGTCTGGATAAGCGACGTATGCGCTCATCTTCCCATCGCGCAGCGGCACGACAACATTCTCAGTTCGCATCTGATTTAACCTTCCGCGTTGTGAAACGTAATCGGCCACAGCGCCTATCTTTGGGTCGTCCTGTGCCGCCTTCAACTCATCGCTTCGATCGTGCAACCGGGCATCATTTGCTGTTCAGCCGCAGCAGCCTGCGGGTATTGGTTGCGAAAATCCGGTCCTGCTCGTTAGGGGAAAGACCCAGTGAGGACACGGCATCGATCGTGGTTTGTATCAACTGTTTGCCTCCGACGGAATTGAAGGGGGCGTCACTGGCAAACAGCGAATGATCGGTACCGAAGAAGGCGTGCCCGCATTCGGTCGCCGCGGCCGAACCGTTTAGCGCCGTATCGGCGTAGAGCATATGGTAATAATCGAGCAATGGCTTTTTCAGGCCGGCTTGCTCGGCGAGAGGATTGCGGTCAGGCGTCCCCTGGAAAATCTGCGTAAAGCCAAGCCCAACCTTGTTCGCGAAGAATGGGATCATGCCGCCCATATGATGCGTGATGATCTTTAGACTTGGCAGCTTGTCGAACAATCCGGAAAAGATCAACCGGGTGACGCAGGCGCTCGTTTCATAGGGCCAGCCAAAGGTAAACCAGATCTCGTTTTCCGAATGATCCTCAGCGGCGTAATCGGAAAAATGCGGACCGCGCATCGGATGAATCCAGATCGGCAGATCCTGGCGGGCCATGAATTCGAACAGCGGATAGAATTCCGGAGTCGACAGTGGCTTCCCGTTGACATTGGTAAAGACCTGAATGCCGCGTGCGCCGAGTGTCGTAATCGCGCGTTCCGCTTCCTTGACGGCCGCATCTGGGTTGTTCATCGGCATCGAGGCCGCGAAGGTTGGAAACAAATGAGGGTGCTTTGCGCGAACCTCGGCCAACGCATCATTGGCAAAAGCCGCGAGTTGCGGTGATTGGTCGGGCGTTGCCAGAAGCTCGATCGGTGGGTTGGCGAGCGAGAGAACTTGCTGGTAATTGTCGAAGCCCTCCATCAGCTTGAGACGGGCGTCGAGGTCCCATAGCGCTGGAAGCGCACCGAAGGCATTCAGCCCCGGATTATTTGGGGCGATGGTCTTGAACCGCTCGTAGACGGCTTTGGGCGTGAAGTGATTGAAGACATCGATCTTCATCGTAAGACCCTGATTATGGAGGTTATGAGGAATTTCAAGCGGGCTGCGCCTGGTTGATCTCTTCCAGCGCACGCCCCTTGGTTTCGACACCAACCAGCCAAAGGGCGATGGCGGCGATCAGGAACGAGAGCGCGAAGGTATGCAGCACGTAGTGGCCGAGCCCGTTCGCCAGCATCAACCCGACCACGGTCGGCGCGAGAAACGAGCCGATCCGCCCGATGCCGAAGAACCAGCCGACGGCTGTCGCGCGCAGCCGGGTCGGATGCAGTTCGGCGACATACACGCTGGTTGCGCCATAGACCCCCGGATTGACCCAGCCGATCGCCGCGGCTGCGAAGTAAAGCCAGATGCCGCTCGCCTCGGCGAACCAGAGATGGAAGAACGCGCCGATGAAGAAATACAGGAACAGCACGATCCGCCGGCCGTAGCGGTCGACCAGGAAGCCGCATGCGGCATAGCCGAAGAAGGCGGCAATGGCCTGGATCAGCATAAAGGTAATGGCCTGCGTGAGCGGGATGCCGCGCTGCTGCAGAATGGTCGGCAGCATGAACAGAATGCCGTTGGAAGACCACAGAAAGCCGAACGATACGATCCAAAGCAGGATCGTCCGCCTGAAGCGCGGCGGCGACAGCAATTCGGCGACCGTGACCTTGGTTTCAACCAGCTCTTCGAGTGGCAGTTTCGGAATGGCGGCGATCTCTTCGGCCGTGAGATTGCGGCCCAGGGCCTCATGTTCAATCTTGGCCACGGTGGCTTCGGCTTCGGAGATGCGGCCCTTGCTGAGCAGAAAGCGCACCGATTCCGGCATGTAGCGGCGCGCAAACAGCAGCAGCAGTGCCGGAATGACGCCGACCGCGAACAGTGTTCGCCAGCCGAAATTCGGAATGATCAGCAGGCTCATCAGCGCCGCGACGGCGAGACCGACAGGAAATGCGGACATGATGCCGCCCGTCATGCTTCCCCGCAGTCGGCCCGGGCTGAACTCCGAACCAAGCGTCGAGGTCACCGGCACCTCTCCGCCAAGGCCGAAGTTCGACATAAATCGGAATGTGCTGAGCGACACCACGTTCCACGACATCGCGATCAGGCCGGTGAAAATCGCAAAGATGCCGACAGTGGCCTGGAAGGCAACGCGGCGGCCGATGTAGTCAGAGATCGTGCCCCAAAACAGAGCGCCGACGAACGCGCCGATCAACCCGACGGTAGCGAGAAAACCCGCCTGGGCCGGTCCCAAGCCAAATTCATGCGAAATAGGCGGTAGCGCTGCGCCGAATAACGCAAAGTCCGCGGCGTCGAACAACACGCCCAAAAAAGCGATGATGAAAAAATTCCGGTGCCATTTCGAGAAATTCAAGCGGTCGAGGCGCGACAGCAGTTCAGCGGATTTCAATTGTTTAATTGACACTTAACTTCCCCCCAAGGTGATCGCTTCTGAATGGCGATCAATTTATTCAACTGTAGCAAGCGCATATCGGCAGAGTAAATTGCTCTTTTTATTTTGTTATTTTGGCCGATCAAAAAACGATGCGTCGTCTAGGCCGGAAGACGAGGAAATAAAGCACGCGGGTTGTCCTCAACGATGGCCTTGAATTCGGCGGCGCTAAATCCGGCGTCGCGAACGGTCTGCACCGGCGTGAGGTCGGCGGGAGGAAACGAATAGTCGCTGCCGAGCGCGATGCGATCGACCGAAACGCGGCTTGCCAGCCAGCTCAGGATCGACGGGTCGTGCAGGATTGTGTCGTAGTAAAATCGGCGCAGATAGTGTGACGGGGGGTGGATGGCGACGTCCGCCTGGACGGCGCGGTCCATGCGCTCGTGCATGCAGTCGAAACGCCCGGTGAGATAGGGAAACGTTCCACCGCCGTGAGACAGCAAAATTCGCAGCGAAGGAAAGCGATCGAGCACGCCGGCAAAGATCAGCGAGCCGACCGTGAAGGTCGTGTCGACGGTGTATTGAGCGATTTGGGCCAGCGCGAATTTCGCCGCGCGTGCGCTGGGCTGCGCCTGCACGGGATGGATAAAGACCGCGACATCAAGATCGACCGCGGCTTGCCAGAACAGATCGAGGTCCAGCTCGCCGAGATTGGTGCCTTCGACGTTGGCGGCGACCACGGCGCCGACGGCGCCCAATTGCTTGACCGCGTGGTGCAGTTCGGCGGCGGCATCCTCGGCATGCGGAAACGGCACCGAGGCGAGCATCGAAAACTGTCCGCGGTTCGCATCGCACAGCGCGGCAAGATGCTCATTGAGATAGCGGTGCCATGCTTTCGCCTGCGCGCGCGGCAGGCCGTGCCCGAAGATATCGGCCCACATCGACAGCACCTGGCGATCGACGCCCTGTTTGTCCATCGCGGAAAGGCGGTCGGAGACCGGCTCGACCAGCTTCGGGAAGAACGGCCGCACCTTGAGCCCATAGTCGAAATGCAGGCTGCAGGCACAGGATGGCGGATGACGAACCAGCGTCACGCCAAATTCGCTGGCGCGCTGTTCAACCGTTTCAAGGATCGTCGGAGGTACATAGTGGGCGTGGACATCGATCGGCATGGGATGATCCGTGATTTTTTGCGGCGAAAACGTTATTGGGTACCAACGGCGCGGTCGTAAAACGACTCGTCGACATATTTTTGCCAATCCGTCAGTTCTTTCTTGGGCACGCCATATTGGGCCCTGATGTCGAGTGCGGTCCGTGCTCCGACTGGATCGAACTTCGCGTGAGGCTGAAAGCCTTCCAGCTTCGAGAACATCGCGTCCCAGGCCTTGTCGATCACCGGACGCGGCGAGTTCGGAATGTGCTTCGCATAGATGTCGGCGGCCTCGGCGCGGTTCGCCGGATCCGCGAGCCAGTCATTGGCTGCGACGTAGGCCCGTATGAAACGCTCGAGGCGCTCCCGATGTGCGGCGGCCCATGAGCGTCGCGCCACGCCCGACAGCGCCTGATAATTGCCGAGCATCTGCTGGATATCGCCGAGGCGCCTGAAGCCGTTTTCTTCCGGCAGAATCTCCTGCGGTGAGCTCACCATCGTAGCGGCGATCTTGCCTTGCGTCAGTGCCTGGACCCGTGAGGCGGTTCCTCCGAGCCGTTCGAGCCGGTAGCTGCCCTGCGGCAGGCCGTTATGCTCAAGCAGGCGGTACATCAGCAGGCTGTAGCCGGTGCTCAGGGCATCGACACCCAGGACATGGTCCTTCAAATCCGCAAATGACTTGATGTCGGGGCGTACGATCAAACGCAGCGTACTGGAGATGCCGCCCATGAAAACGAACAGGTCCGGCGGGGTATCGAAATGGATTTCTCCCTGATCTTCCTGATAGGCGACAACGTTGTCGAACGGTGTCATCGCAACATCGAAATCGCCCGCCAGCAGTCCCTTGATCTGGAACACCGATCCCGGGGTTTCGGTTACCTTGACCGAGAGGTCCTGTTTCTCGAAGAATCCTTTGTCCTGCGCGACAAACACCGGCCAGCTCAACCCGCCGGGAAAGATAATCAGGTTTAGCGGCGTGGCTGGCCGCGCCATCGCCGGGAACGACAGCAATGCAAGCAGGAGCGAGAGAACGAGGCGTTTCATGTGGCCATTCCTGATGGGCTCTTATGGTTGAGGGGAGATCCGTCGATTTACGGCCAACTCGCAAACGATTTCGCTGCGAACGACCCGATCTGGATTTCTTCGTCCGGACCGGCGGGATCGGTAAAAAACCGGATCCGGATCGCGTAGTCGTCGAGATAGCTAATGGGCGGTCCGATATGGAAGGGACGATCATGGCCGGGATAAATGACCTCGGCCAAGGCCGATGCTTTCGAAAGGCTTGCTCTCGCCTGTTCATGGTCGGCGCAATGAGATCGGATATCTCCGGCAGCAGCGTCGCCGGCGCAGGTGACGGCATCGCCGGCAAGGAGCGCGTCACCGACCAGCGCGCCGATCGATCCCGGGGAATGCCCGGGCAATTCGATGATGCGAACGCCCGGCGCGATATCCTGCTCGCCTGTCATGGTGCGCAAGCGCAATCGGCGCAATGCCCGTCCGATATAGCCGGGCGTGTCGGCATCATGCACGGCCGGCGTCTCCGCATAAGCGAGCTCTTTCTCATGAAGCACAATTTCGGCATTCGGAAACAGGTCGGCGTTGGCCGCCGTATCCCAATGCACGTGGGACAGCACCACGGTGTCGATTTCGCCGGGGTCGATTCCGAGCTTCTTCAAGCGCCCCTGCAGGATAGGCCGATAGGCGTAGGGGCCGGTGTCGAACAGTAGGGTCCGGCCGCTGAGGCGAAGCAGCGCCACGGTCGATATGCCCGTCAGAAATTTGTCGGCGCGGGCGGGCAAGCCTGTGAATAACAGCGTGATGGGCGACGACGAAGTCATGAGAGCACCGCTGCTTTTGCGGATTTCTCGGTCGAGATCTCCAGTTCCAGGTCCTGACCGTGAGGCTGAAAGGGGAAGGTCAGGTGATAGCGATACTGCGCGAGATAAACGACCGAACCGCCGTCCAGGCGGAACGGCCGGTCATGACCGGGATAGAACACATCGCCGGCGGCTAACGCGCGGTCGAGACTGGCTTGCGCCTTGGCGGGATCGAAGAATGCAACGTCCGGCACACCTCTGACGGCGTCTCTCGCCGACCACAGGGCATCGCTCGCGAGCACGGCGCGTTCCTCACCCGTGTCGACAACGAGCCCTTGCAGGCCGACCGAATGCCCGGGCAGCAACAGCGTGCGCACACCGGGAAACAGTTCCTGTTCCTGGTCGGGCAGCAGTGTCACGCGCATGCCTTGCAGGATTTCGCGAACATAGGGCGGGGTGCCCCAATCGTTGGGGCGGGGTGAAGCCGCGTACTCGAATTCAACGCGCGGCGTCATGATTTCCGCATGTGCGAACAGATCGAGATTCTCGACGTGATCCCAGTGCAAATGCGTCAGGAACACTGTGTCGATATCTTTCGGCGCAAGGCCTCGCGCATTCAAAGCCTCGATCAGCATCGGGCGGATACGAAAGGGGCCGGTGTCGAACAGGATGGTCCGGTCTGCGACACGAAGCAGCAGCAGCGAGCAGATGCCGAACAGGAAGTGGTCGGTTTTCGCGGGCAAGCCAGGAATAAGCAGGTCGATTTTCACGCGAACATCCCTGGAACTCCCGACCGCCGGTCTTGGCGGCATATTGTATCTTGCCCCTTTGTGCCTTATTACGCATACCGAAATCAATTATGAAAATTGGGAGGCACCATGAATTTTCGTTCTTTGACAGCGGGCACGGTCGCCGCGGCGCTGGCGGCGCTCGCACTCGTAGCGACGCCGACCCGGGCTCAGGCGCCGACGCCGGTTCGTGCCGCCTACATCCCGGTCATTACCTGGTTGCCGGCCTGGGTCGCCAAAGAGAAAGGCTTCTTCGCCAAGCACGGCCTCGACGTGACGCTGAGCGTCGCGCAGAATCTCTCGATATTGCCCGGCACCGCGGGACGACAGTTCGAGTTCGTCCCGAGCACGGCGCCCGATCTTTTGAAGGCCGTCGCGAGCGGCCTGGACGTAGTGGCGGTGGCGGGCTCGGTGTTCGAGACCGAGGACAATATTTCCACCGAGCTGATGGTCGCAAAGGACTCCGGCATTACGTCGGCAAAGGATCTCAGCGGCAAGCTGATCGCGACGCCGACCATCGGCGGTGTGATTCATGTCTCGGTGCTCTACTGGTTGAAGAAGAACGGCGTTGATCCCGCCAGCATCCGCGCGGTTGAAGTCCCGTTCCCGAACATGGCCGACCAGTTAAAGGCCAAGCGGGTCGATGCTGTCGAAGCGGTCGAACCGTTCGTCGGAGCCTTGAAGGCGGCCGGCAATGTCGCATTGACGGCGCCGCTGCTGAGCGCCGGCAAGGAAGTGCTGTTTCCGTTCTGGATCTCGTCGGGCGAATGGGCCCGCGCGCATGCTCCGACGGTTGCCGCATGGAAAGCCTCGCTCGACGACGCCATCGTCTTCATCAAGGAAAACCCGGCGGAGGCGCGGGCGATCGTCGCGCAATACACCAAGTTGCCGGAAGCGGTCGTCAAGGCGACGCCGTTTCCGACCTATCGTACCGCGATCAAAGCAAAGGACATCGAGGTATGGGCCAACGTGTTGCGTGACATTGGGCAGCTCTCCACGCCCGTCGACCCGTCCAAACTCGTCGTGGCGCAATAGAAGTTCCAAAACACGATGTCCGAACCCGTGTTCGAGTGCCGGTCCGCGAGTGTCGTGCTCTCCCTGAGCGCTGGACCGCGCCCGATTATTTCGGACATCAATCTGGAAGTTCGTGACGCGGAATTCCTGTCGATTGTCGGCCCCTCGGGTACTGGCAAGACCACCTTGCTTCGCGTGCTGGGCGGCCTGTTGCCGCCGACCAGCGGCGAGGTGATGATCAAGGGCCGCGTCATGACGGGGCCCCCCGAAGATGTCGTGATCGTCTTTCAGGATTACGCCAACGCATTGCTGCAATGGCGAACGGTGAGGGGCAATGTCGCCTTTGGCATCGAGCGAAAGCTGACGCGCGCCGAATGCGCGGATCGCGTCAACGATGCGCTTAGCCTGGTCGGTCTGCTGGAGCGCGCCGACGACTATCCCTGGCAGTTGTCGGGAGGGATGCAGCAACGTGTCCAGATTGCACGCGCGCTGGCGCTTCGCCCGGCGGTGATGTTGATGGACGAGCCGTTCGCCGCGCTGGATGCGATGACCAAAGCAGGCCTGCAGGACGAACTGCTGCGGTTGCGCGACCGGACACGAACCAGCTTCGTCTTTATCACACACGATATTGAAGAGGCGATCTATCTCGGCAATCGGGTCGCCGTCCTCAACGGCAGTCCCGGTCGGATCGAGCAAGTGGTCGCCATCGAGCTTCCCAATCCGCGCGACCAGATCATGACGCGCCAGTTGTCGGAGTTTTTGAACTACCGGTACAGGCTGCACAAGGCGATCGGTCATGGCTAGGCGCTGGACCGATACAGGCGTCAACTGGTTGGGCCTCGCGGTCTTTGCGCTGGTGCTGGCGGCATGGGAGGCCGCGGTTCGCTCCGGCGCGATCTCGTTCGAATTCTTCCCGGCACCATCCGCGATTGTGGCGGGCGCCGTCGAGCTTGTCAGGGACGGCATCCTGCTGCCCGACCTGCTTCACACCCTGCTGTCGATCGCCATCGGATGGACGATCGCGATGCTGGTCGGTGTCTGCGGCGGACTTTTGCTCGGCTTTTCTCCGCTGGCCCGAAAATACTTGCTCGCGAGCATCGAAGTGCTTCGGCCGATGCCGGGGATCGCCTTTGCGCCGCTGGGATTGCTTTTGTTCGGGTTCTCGCTGCAGACCGAATTGGTCGTCACGGTGCTTCCGACCGTCTGGCCGGTCATGATCAACACCATGGGCGGCATCGCCAATGCGCAGCCGCGGTTGACCGATGTGGGGCGGACTTTCCGGCTGAGCTCCTTTGAGACCGTGCGTTACCTGTTGCTGCCGGCCGCATTGCCGTCGATCGTCGTCGGGGCTCGGATCAGCCTCGGCCTTGCGCTCGTCATGGCGATCGTTGCCGAAATCGTCGGCAACCCCGAGGGCCTGGGATACGGCATCGTCCGCGAGCAGCAGGCGCTGCATCCCGAATTCATGTTTGCCTATATTGCCGTGGTCGGGCTGCTCGGCGTCGCGCTGAATGCGGGCGTGCTTGCGATCACGACAACGCTCTGGCCCTGGACAGCTCCGAGGCAGCCGGCGTGAGGGAACCCAAATCGAAATCGATCTCAAAACTCATGTCGGGATTCTTAGCGGTCGGCCGCATGGTGTCGCAGTTACCGTCGCCGCAAGGCCTGCTGCCGGTCGTTCTGGTTCTCGTGCTGTGGCAGGTGCTGCAAACCGGCAATTCGCCTTATTTTCCGCCGCCATCGGCCTGGTGGAACGGATTGGTGCAGATTGCGGCAAGCGGCACGCTGCTGATGGCTTGCCTAGCGACGCTCAAGACCATTGTCGCCGGCCTCGCGTTAGCCATCGTTGCCGGCGTTGTCGTTGGCGTCCTGATCGGGACCTCGCCGCGCGTAGCTCGGGCCCTCGGACCGTTGCTCGAATTCTGCCGGGCCATGCCGCCGCCGGCGATCGTGCCGCTGGCGATTCTGTTCCTCGGGTATGACGAACGGATGAAGCTGACCATTGTCGCGCTCTCCGCGATGTGGCCGATCCTGCTGAATACTTCTCCGGCGATCCAGCATATCCACCCGCTGCTGCTTGACGTTTCCACTTCGTTTCATCTGTCGCGGTTCGAGCGGGTCAGACTGATCATCATCCCGTCGGTCGTGCCAGCGATCCTTTTGGGGATCCGGATTGCGCTGCCACTGACCATCGTGCTGACGCTGCTGGTGGAGATTCTGACCTCGATCGAGGGCATCGGTGCGCTGATGATCGCGGCCCAGCGAAATTTTCAATCCGGTCAGCTCTACGGGCTGCTTGTTCTTGTCGGGCTGTTCGGCTTTATCATCAACAACGCCTTTTCGATTGTACAAGCCGTGATTCTGCGGCGTTGGCCCCCGCGGAGTGTTCAAGCATGACAGCACGCGAAGCATCCGGACTTGCGGCTCATGAAGCGCGGGTCGAGCAGATCGGCGTCCAGTCGGTGGAGGTCGCGGGCCATCTGCTCAAGACACTGGCCACGCTCGACGGTCCCCAGACATTGAGCGCGCTCTCGGCGGCAGCCGGAATCCCTCCCGCCAAAGCTCACCGATATCTTGTCAGTCTCATTCGCGAAGGGTTTGTCGAGCAGAGCGCGTCCGACGGCCGCTATGATTTCGGCGGTGCCGCGCGCCTGATCGGCCGGGTCGCGATGAATTGTCTCGATTTCGTCCGTATCGGCACGCCGCTGTTGAGCAAGCTGCGGGACGATTTGCGGGAAACCGTTTTTATGGGGGTGTGGAGCCCGCAGGGACCGATGGTGATCGAATGGTTCGACATTGTGCGGCCGGTGTCGGTCGTCATTCGTCCGGGCTCGATCCTGCCGATACATACCTCGGCCTTCGGTCGGATCTGCGCGGCCTATTTGCCGCCGGATGTCGTTGCGCGCGCGTTGCAGTCGGAAAAACCAACGCCAGACCTTCGATCGGGCAAGCTGAGCAAGGCGAGGCAGGCGGCGCTGTTCGCGGAGATCCGCGACGAAGGTTTCAGCGTCGTGCGGGGCGATCTGATTCCGGGACTCGATGCGATTGCGGTGCCGGTGTTGGACCATCGGGGTGATCTTATCGCGTGTCTTGCCACCGTCGGATCGAGTGGCTTACTCGATATCTCTCCTTCGGGGCGCGTCGTCCGCGAACTCAAGGCGTGCGCAAAGCGGTTTGCGCAATTGATGGGTTGATGCTGGATACAAAAAGCGAAAGGCTTCGTGATGGTTGAAGGCTTGCGGTATGAGACGGACCGGCGCGTCGCGTCGCTGACGTTGACCCGGCCGGATTCCCTCAATCTTTTGACCGAGGACATTCTCCGGGCGCTTGGTGACATATCCAAGGATCTGGGCTCCAACGCCGATATCGATGTTGTCACGATTACTTCGGAAGGCTCATCCTGCTTCTCGACCGGGATCCTGACTCCCGCCTTGCGCGGCAGCCTTTCTAAGCCGGATGTCCTGAAGCTCATACGGCTCGCCAACCAGTCGTTCGATGCGATCGAGGCACTGCCTCAGATTTTGATTGCCGGCTTGAATGGCCTGGTGCGGGCCGGCGCGGTGGAGCTCGTGCTGGCTTGCGATATCAGGATTGCGGGCGAACACGTCAAGCTATCCTCGCCAGAAGCAAAGTGGGGCGGCTTTCCGGGCGCCGGTGCGCCGGTGCGGCTTCCGCGCATCATCGGGATGGGGCGCGCGCTCGAGCTGCTTTGTACCGGACGCGAAATCGAGGCCCGGGAAATGGAGCGCATCGGGTTGGTGGAACGCGTCGTTGCGCAAGACTCCGTTCATGCGACGCTCGATGAAATGGCGCGAACGATTGCCGACAACGGTCCTCTGGCAACCAAAGGCGCCAAGCGAATTGCAAAGATGCGGGAGACGTCGGGTTTTGCCTCGGCGCGCCAGCTGTCCGATGAACTTCGCACCGCGCTGGAATGGACCCATGACGTGGATGAAGGCATCGCCGCGGTCCGTGAAGGCCGCAAGCCGCGATTTACCGGAACATAAGTATTGGAGATTTGTACATGCCGTTTGCAAATGTTAATTCGGTGCGCCTGAACTATGAGATACTCGGCGACAAGGGGCCTTGGGTCGCACTGGTGTCAGGCGCGCGGCGCAACATGGATGAAGTCCGCGGGCTAGCCACTCTAGTGGCGAATTCGGGCTTCCAAGTCCTGCTGCATGATCGGCGTAATACGGGTCAATCGAGTCTCTCGCTGGAGGGCGACGGGTCGGAATTCGAAATCTGGGCTGACGATCTGCTCGCGCTTGCGCGGAGCCTCTGCCTGCCAAGGTTGATCGTGGGAGGTTCATCGTCGGGATGTCGGCTCGCAACCATCATGGCGCTCCGCCATCGCGACGCGATCCGGGCTCTTTTGATGATGAGAGTGACCGGGGGCGCCTTCGCGGTCAAGCGGCTTTCGCGGGTCTACTACACCCAGTATATCGAGGCCGCGCAAAAGGGCGGTATGGAAGAAGTTTGCCGCACTGATCATTTCAGGGACCTTATCGCTCTCGATTCGTCGCGCCGTGAGCAGATCACGGCATGGGACCGTCAGTATTTCATTGACGTCATGCGTCAGTGGCAAGCTGGTCTCGAAAGGGGCATCAACGATCCGATGCTAGGGGCAAGCGAGCGCGCGCTCACGAATATCGACTTTCCGGTCTGCGTACTTCCTGGAAACGACAATACCCACTCGATCGCTGCCGGGCTCGGTGTTGCCAAACTCATTCCCGGTGCCGAACTCCATGAATTGCGCACGGATCAGCTCGATGTAGATCTCATCCCCATGAGTGAATGGGTGCCTGATGAGATGCTGGCCCCGGTCGTGACGAGGTTCTTCCAACGCGCGGTGGGCGAATCTTGACGTGATTGTCTTCTAAATGCTTAAAATCGCGACTTCAAAATCGGCGCCGAGACCTGAGAGAAATGTCTACGCCTATGTGTAGCGTCCTCGGTCTCGCGATGTCGGTGCGTTCAAATGCGCGAAATGGTGGAATTGGAATGTTGCCGGCCGATCGCCGGAAACTTAAGCGTCGTCGTCGTCATGAGATTGCATGAAACCGGACAGCCGCCTGCGCAAGATATTCATCTGATTACTTCGTTTCCTCAGCTTCTACATCATCGCAGGTTTCTAGCGTTCCTGATCACAAGGAACAAGATCACCAGTCCAAAGCCAAGGAATATTGCTGTTTCGGAGTTTATCAAAGTAACTCCTTGAACGCACGTACTAAGAAGGGGACTTTTGTTCGAAATCACTGATGTCGGCTGCGAGTGCGGCGGCCATTTCAGCCAGCGGCTGTGTGCCGTTTATATGAGTGGTCGCGCTGAACAACACCCCCGACATCAACGGCTTCGTCTCGATGATGCGAAGAGTGCCGTCCTTTAACTCCTTATCGTAACATCGTTTTGGCAAAAACGTAATTCCCAAGCCGGCGGCTGCGAGCGACGCCGCCACGTTCAGGCTCTTGCAGGTATCAAATCGCTTGAAGGCGACGCCCCCGGATTGAAACCATTCGTCGATTGAACGGCGGTGGTGCGACTGAGGAGATAACGTAATGATTGGCCAGGCAGTCATATCGCGCGGCGTGATCGGCCCTGCGGGCAATGGAAGCGAAGGGCTTGCCATCCAGTAAAACTCCATCGTGCCAAGATGTCTCGACCTGAATGTGTTTTCGATATGCAAGCCCGGAGCCAAGACCAGATCTAACGCGCCAGCGCGCAACTCGTCGATTAACGGCAAGGTCAGCGCTTCGTCCATCTCGATGCTGATCTTGGGATAGGTTTCCCGCATCGTCTTGATCAGGAGCGGAAGCCATGTCACCGAGATCACTTCGGCAACGCCAATCCGCAGCGTGCCTGAAAACGCTTCGGATGCGAGGATGACGGAACGGATTTCCGCTTCGAGCTGAATCATTTGCTCGGCCAGCGGAAGCAGCACGCGTCCCTTGGAAGTCAGGCGCAAGCTTCGTTGATTTCGCTCAAACAGGACGACGCCAAGCTCGCGCTCAAGCTCCTGAATTCGCATCGACACCGTCGATTGCGTCGATCTGAGACGATTGGAAGCTCCGACGAAGCTGCCGAGCTTTGCACCCCAGAAAAAGGTTTCCAATTGTCTGAGGTTCAATGCCGGCTTTCTTCAAAAAAATTGATGCGCCAATGCCAATATTACTCGTTTGTTTCGAATAGGTCTAGCTCTTAACGTTTTTTGGATGATGAACGAGCGAGTAGACATCGGAAATTCCTCGCAGCCGCAACTTCTGCGGTTGAAGTATAAAGTGCGAGTTGCCGCCGCAAAGGACGAAGCCGCAGGTATTCGCTCATTTGTGCTGGTTCATCCCACGGGCCATGAGCTTCCGCCGTTTGCTGCAGGTGCACATATCGATGTGCATCTCGATGACCATATCGTCCGCCAATATTCGCTTTGCAGTTCTCCCAACGAACGAGACAGATATCGCATCGCCGTTCTTCTGGAGCTGAACGGCCGCGGCGGCTCGGTTGCAATGCACAAGATTCAGGAAGGCGATTTCATCGAGATCTCAGGGCCCCGAAACCATTTCGCATTGGCCGGACCGGAAACCAGCCTGCATATGATGGTCGCCGGCGGTATCGGCGTTACGCCGATGATGTCGATGATTCCCGAGCTCGAGGCTAAGGGCGCGGATTACGTTCTGCATTACTGCACGCGAACCCCCGAGAACACGGCGTTTCTTAAAGATCTCGGTCCGGGTGTGGAAGCCAAAAAAGTTCGGCTTCACCACGACAATGGCGATCCTTCGCAAGGTCTCGACATCAAGGCGCTCGTCGCTGCTTACGTTCCGGGAATGCACATCTACTTCTGCGGTCCGCCTGGTTTCATGGCGGCGATCAAGGAGAATCTCGGCGCGTGGCCGCCGCATGCGGTTCACTTCGAGTATTTCTCAGCGCCAGAATCTGACACCGTCCACGAAAATCATCCGTTCAAAATAGCGATCCGCAAAACCGGCGAGGTTCTTGATGTCAGCGCATCGGAAACAATCGTCGATGTGCTGCGCGCGCGTGGTTACAGCATCGAGACAGATTGTCGCGAAGGCTTTTGCGGAACGTGTATCACGCGATACGTGGAGGGCGTGCCGGAACATCGCGACTGCGTGCTCAGCGCCGAGGAGCGCAAGAAGTTCCTGATGATTTGCTGCGCGCGTGCCGAGAGTCCCTCGCTAACGCTCGATCTTTAGCATGAAAATCGTGTCACGACAGTTCGGAGGACAAAGATGACGGCAAATAACGCTCAGCCGCTCGCGACTTACGCTTGCATCGAAAATTGCTGGTACATGATTGGGACGGCATCGGATTTTCCCACGGAAAAGCTGACCGGCCACGTCGTCGCTAAAAAGCCCATCGTGGCTTGGCGGACCAAGCAGGGACAACTTGTCGCTTATGACGACCGTTGCGCTCACAAGCGATTCCCGCTGTCGAAGGGACGCATGATGAAGGACGGCACGTTGGAGTGCGCGTATCACGGCTTACGATACGACATGACGGGCAAATGCGTGATGATCCCATCCCACCCGACGGGGCCGATTTCTCCGCAGGCCGTCGTTCGTCCGTTCCCGATCATCGAGCAGGATGGCCTCGTGTGGCTCTGGCCGGGAGACGTAGAAGTTTCAAAGACACGCAAGCCGCCGAGCCTGCCGGAAGTCGGCTCAGACGACTGGAAAACCGAAATTGTTGGACCGATGGAGATTCCAGCCAACTATCTTCTGCTGATCGAAAATCTTCTCGATATTACTCATTTCTATCCGCTTCACGACGGCAATATCGGCGACATTGAAAACAGCCGTATTCCCGTTGATCTAGAAGAGGGTGAAGAAGGCGGCAATCGCTATGCGATGACCATTCGAAAAATCACCAACTACAAACAGCCCCCTTATCTCGTCGACTGGTTTCACTACGACACTGTCGACCGGCATCACACCCATTGCATGATGAGCCCGGGCGCCACGCGTGTTGTCATGCGGAACGCCCCGGTCGGCCACCTTTCCACGCGAGACCATGTCCGCGAATTTCCGGGCACGCTCGATCTGAACACCCAAGAGCGAGGGTATGTTCTCGTTCACACTCACACCCCAATCGACGAGAAGCGCCACGTCTGGTGGGTGATGATCAACGTTCCGGCGCATCACATGTCGATGACATTCCCGGACAAGCAGACCGCGACGCACATCGCTGAAATGTTCCCCGATGTCGTGAAGGAGGACAAGTTCGCTCTGGAAGAGCAGCGGCGCATGTTCCAATACCCTGATGACGGCTATCAGGAAGTGTTCCTAAAACCGGATCTTGCCATTCGTCGCGCGCGCGTGATTTTTCAGGATTTGATGCGCGAGCAGGAAGTCCATCCGCACAGGGTTGCCGCTGAGTAGCGATGATGCACGATAGCCTCACAGGAGCGAGAGGCGCCGGCCCGCTTGTCGGCGTCAGAGTCCTCGAACTCTGTCAGATCGCAGCGGGCCCGTTTGCGGGCTCTCTGCTAGCCGATCTCGGCGCCGATGTTGTGAAGATTGAAAATCCCGGTGGTGGCGACGGCATGCGAAACTGGCCGCCGTTAACTTCCGACGGCGAGGGCGAGACGTTCAGTGAAAACTTTGCGTCGGTGAACAGAAATAAACGGTCGGTCTGCGTCGATCTGAAAGACAGTGATGGAATCGCGCTGACGAAAGCCCTCATCAAGGAATGCGATGTCCTGATCGAGAACTTCCGACCCGGCGTGTTGCCCCGCCTTGGCCTCGGTTATGAAGACGTCAAATCGGAAAACAATGAACTGATCTACTGCTCGATCTCGGGTTACGGCCAGCAAGGTCCGTACGCCAAGAAAGGCGCCTTCGACGTCACCGTGCAAGGTATGAGCGGGTTGATGAGCGTTACAGGCAATGAGGGCGAGCCCCCTGTTAAATGCGGCGTGCCGGTCGGTGATTTTTGTGCCGGCTTGTACGGCGCTTACGCCATTCTGGCGGCGTTGCTGAGAGTTAGAGTGGGAGGAAAGGGCGCGTACATCGACTGTTCGATGCTCGGCGCTTTGCTCGGCGTGTCCGCTCTGCAAACCAGCGAATATTTCGGCACGGGGTCGCCAGGCAAACGGCTCGGTTCCGCGCATCCTCGCAACGCGCCGTATCAGGCGTTTCGGGCCAGTGATGCGAATTTCATCGTCGCCGCGGGTAACGACATTCTCTGGCGCGAAGTCTGTCACGCGGTGGGAAGGGCCGACCTTGCAGACGATGTGAAATTCAAGACCCAGTCCGACCGGGCGAGTCGACAGACGGAGCTGGCGGCAATTCTTCAGCAGCAATTCGTCAAGCGAAGCGTCGCGGAATGGCTCTTTGAATTAGACGGCAGAGGCGTGCCGTGCTCTCCGATCAATACCTATGCGGACATTCTCGCCGATCCGCACGTTCAGGCCATGGATTTGATCAAGCCGCTCGATCTGCCGAACAACGTCCGAACGCGCACGGTGGGATTTCCGGTCAAGATTACCGATTTTTCATTCTCGGTTTATCGGGCGCCTCCGGTACTCGGCGAACATACCGCCGAGGTGATCTGCGAGTGGCTCGGCACCGAAGGGAGCGTGGCTTCGAAAACACGCGACGTTGGCTGATGCATTCCGCGTTCGCAATCGCGTATCGCGCCGCCGGCCGCAAAAAGGTCTTAAGAAGACGGAGAGAACACGCTCTCGGTCGAGGCTCTGAAAATATCTACCAAAAAAATTAGAATAAGTATTGGCGACAACGGGAGGGAAATATGAGAGTGCAAGACACAGCGGGAGACAAGGATACCCAGCGGCACGCACGTCGGGCGGTGATTGCCTCGACGGTCGGCTCGATGATCGAATGGTACGATTTCTATATTTACGGACTGGTCGCGGCGACCGTATTGGGAAAGCTGTTTTTTCCTCAAACCGATCCTTATTCCGCGACGCTGCTATCACTCAGCACCTTCTTCCTGGGATTTGTGATCCGCCCGTTCGGGGCGGCTGTTTTCGGTCACTTCGGTGATCGTATTGGGCGAAAGGCGACGCTCGTCACCACACTATTGCTAATGGGTGTCAGCACGGTACTCGTCGGTCTCGTTCCGACATACGACCAGATCGGCATCTGGGGCGCTGTCGCCATCACCTTCCTGAGGTTGCTTCAGGGATTCGGTGTGGGCGGTGAGTGGGGCGGCGCGGTTGCAGTTGCTACCGAATGGAAATCGCTCGACAAAAAACGCGGGCTGGCTGGAAGCTGGCCGCAGTTCGGATCTCCACTCGGGTTGTTGTTGGCGCTGATCGTGCTCACGACTGTGAGCCAATATGGCACGACCGAATGGTTCGAAACCGTCGGCTGGCGAATTCCGTTTCTCCTCAGCATCGTGTTGATCGGCGTGGGGCTCTACATCCGCGTCGGCATTCACGAGACGCCCGCCTTCAAGAGAATGGAGCAAAACGGAACGATCCAGAAGGCGCCGGTCAGCGTCGCGATCAGGAAGTACTGGCGCGAAATTCTGCTGGTCTGCGGCATCCGTTCCGGTCAGCACGCGGCGTTCTATCTGTTCACGACCTTCGTTTTGTCTTACGGCGTCGGCACATTGCACATTTCAAAGGATTTACTTTTTAATGCGCTGTTGCTGGCCTGCAGCGTGTCGCTCATCAGCGTGCCACTATTCGGATATCTGTCGGATATCATCGGCCGCCGCTCACTCTATATTATCGGTGCGGTGACTTTAGGAATTTTCGCGTTCCCTTATTACATGATGCTAAATTCTGGAAACACCGCGATCGTCGTGCTCGCTATCGTGATGTCGATTGTCGTTCACGATATTTCCTATGGACCACAGCCGGCGTTTATCGCGGAAGCGTTCCCGCCCGAAGTGCGATATAGCGGCTCGTCGCTCGGATATCAGTTGTCGTCGATCACGGCTGGCGGCCCGGCCCCTCTTATCGCGACATACCTGTTTCATCAGTATGGAACGACGCTCGCGGTAAGTATCTATCTCGCCGCGCTTGCGACGATCGCCACGATCTGCGCTGTGTATCTTCCGGACACGTACCGCAGAAACTATAATTCGCCGGATGCAAGCGATTCTGCGGTGATCGAAGGCAGGCGATCCGTTTCTCTCCAGCCTGCGCAGTGAGAAATAACGATGTCCGTCGGTGGGCTGATGATGAGTCCGCCGACGTTATTTTTCCGGGCTTGGCCCGTCATGACGTGAATTTCGACATCGTCGGAATGGAGTTCGCTGCCGAACCCACCGTTGTCGACGATTGAGCTTCTTGCCAATATCGTGCCCACATGATCCCGGTCGAAATCGCTTAATAGCGGACAGGCTTTCGCCATGACTCTGCGGCCTAACCGATCGGTCTCGCCTCGTTGGCGCCGCAGCTGCATGGTGGGCCTTTGAAGGTTGGACGTGCGTGATTTTGGAGGGCAGTCTTGTGGTACTGACAAAGTCAGGCGGCCGGCGCCAATCACATTGAAGAGTATCGATATGACATCTTCCGTTCACGAACTAGCAGTCATGCGCGATGGATCCATTCTGCACATGATGTTAAAGCGTCCGGCAAAATCGAACGCCCTGAGCGCCACGCTGGTGGAGGCCTTAATTGTCACCTTGGGCGCGGCTGAATTGGACGGCACCACGTTGGTAACGTTCAGAGGCGAGGGGGCTAATTTTTGCTCCGGCTTCGACCTTGGCGATCTTGAACAGCAAACCGACGGCGACCTGCTGCTCAAGCTGGTTCGTATCGAGTTGCTGTTGCAACGCATCGCGCATGCGCCGTTTGCTACGCTCGCCCTGGCTCAGGGCAAGGTCCTCGGAGCGGGTTGCGATATCTTCTGCGCTTGTTCGGAGCGCATTGCCGAGCCAGACGCCGTTTTTCGAATGCCCGGTTGGAGATTTGGCATTGCGCTTGGAACGCGGCGGCTGGTTGGCCGCATTGGCACGGACGCGGCGCGTTCCGTTCTTGCCAGCAGCCGGATGCTCAAGGCGGATGAAGCACTCGGGATGGGTCTTGCGACGGCAACAGCAAGACAAGAGGATTGGCCGGTTCTTCTCCAATCGATAGGTGAGAAAGTCAGCATGCTGGAGCGGGTATCGCAATCGATGTTGCTTAACCTGACCGCGACGGATACGCGTGCGGCCGATCTTGCGGCTTTGGTGGAGAGCGCCAGCCGCCCGGGACTCAAAAGCCGCATTGAGCAGTATCGGCAGGCGGAGCGAGCGAAGCCGGCATAGATTCAAAAACCATATAGCAGCGATAGGGCGCTATCTTAGCGTGTCGGATGGCTTCGTACATCAGCTGTTCGATGTCCATGAAAACCGTACGCCTTGCGCGATACTGCCGGCCAGCGCGCGGCCTCTACTGAAAGTGCTGAAACGGACCTGCTTTTTGTGTCCTTGAAAGGTAGTGAATTCGTAGAAAGTTTCAAAGTCGTTTGGCGACAAGTCATTGGCATCTAGAACACCGTGCAGATGAGGCCAAAGGGCTCCCGAGGTCAAATCGCAACATTCCGCCTTTTTGGTCAAATCTCTGACGATGTCCTGCATCGTGCTGCCGTCTTCGAGGATACAGAGATTCGCTTAATGAAGGCTATGGAATTTTGCGGAGTGCCAGCGGGCAGGTGGGCGAGTTATGAGCGACAGACTAAAGGACGCGATCGCTGATTTTGCTGCATTTTCGTTGGAGATTGATCGTTTTCATTGCCTTCTGGTGAGATCGTTTCTGGTGCGAAACTGGTGCGGTAGACGTGGAACGTCTGAAGGACCGCCCCAGACCGTCTTGGATTTCCTGAGGCAAAAACTATAGTACACTGCATGAGAACGAACGCGAATGTTGAACTCGACGCCGGCATCAAGACATTTGCCTCGGGCCTCTTGCCGGACTTGCTAGCTGCGCTGCGCCGCAGCCGTAAGGGCGACCTCGTGGCTGTGATCAGCAGCGATCCAGGCATCGGCCCCGAGCTCGAGGCATGGTGTCGCTTCACCCGCAATAGTTTGGTCGACACAGCAGTCGACCAAGGCCGCACCCGTTGGGTGCTCCGGTACGGAGAGGCTCCTACGAATGTCGGAGAAGACCGGCCTGTCGGCTCTCGACTATGGCTTTACACCAACTTCGACTGCAACCTGAGCTGCGACTATTGTTGCGTTCGTTCGTCACCCAAAGCGCCGCGGCGGGCTCTTGGTATCGAGCGGGTACGACGGATCGCGATCGAGGCGGCGGAGCTCGGCGTAGGCGAAATTTTTGTCACCGGCGGTGAGCCATTTATGCTCCCTGATATTGGCGAGATCCTTGCCGCATGCGCTGCGGCGGCGCCAATCACGGTCCTTACCAACGGAATGCTGTTTGCCGGGAGTTGGCTCGCAACGCTGCGCTCGTTGCCGCGCGAGCGCGTAACCCTGCAGATTAGCCTCGATAGTCCGACCTCGGAGCGCCACGATGGCCATCGCGGAAAGGGAACATGGGAGCGTGCCTGGAGAGGAATCGAGCTGGCCTGGGCCGAAGGATTCTGCGTGCGATTGGCGGCGACAGTGTCGACTGAGACGGAGGCCGAGGAATTCCGCAGCTTCCTTGACGCCCATCACGTCAGCGAGGAGAACCGGGTGATCAGGCGAATTGCCCTGCGAGGCTCCGCCACGCGGGGCGTCGCGTTGGCAAGGGCGGACCTAGTTCCCGAGGTGACGATTACAGCGGAAGGCGTGTTTTGGCATCCGGTCGGGGCCGAGGATAATGACCTGCTGGTTAGCCGCGAAATCTTTCCACTCGCTGAACTCCTTCGCAGCTGTGCGCCGCGCGTTCGATCACGAATCTGAGCATCAGCGCCGGTTGGCAACGATTTTCAATTGCGCCTGATTAATGGCGTGCGAGTGCGCCTGAGGCCGAAGCAGGTTTTAGCTCCTAGCCGCTATGCCAAAGGCCGTGTCAAAAAGCCCTGTTGCACCGACGCTTCCCGCAACTCGGCATACGCTTCTAGCTGCGGCGCCAACCATTGGCGCAGCCCTTCCGCCTCTAGCACGGGACGATGCATCGGGTTGTCATAGCTCATTCCGAATAGTGCTTTGGCAAACGCCTGCTCCAAAGCGGGGTCGAGATCCGACCGAGCCGTGAACATGCAGTGATTATAGGGCCGCGAGGTCCAGATCTCGGTCAGCGCGCCTTCAGGCACCAAGCGCTCGGTACGCACGGTATTCCAGAATGGGCTGCCAATTGCGCCGGCATCGGCGCGGCCGTCGAGCACCGCGCGAACAACATCAACTTCGCTTGCGCCGGTGTCACCGTGCTTGCCGACGTCGCTGTTGAAGCGCAGCGTTAGGTAGTCCTTCCCTTCAGCCAGTCCCTCGCGCTGCAGAAAGTAAACCGGGAGGATTGCCGCATGGCCGCTGTCGCGGCTGCCGAGCGCCAGGGAGCGGTTCTTGAGATCGGCAATCGTCGCCACCGGGCCCCCGGTGACCGCGACGATCTTGGTCATCCAGCCAACATCCGTATCGCGCATCGCGATCGGTCGGCAGCGGTGGTTGCTCCAGGCATCGGCCTGAACATAAGCGAGGTTCGTATTCCATCCGATGTCGATGCGCGGTAGCGGATCGCCGGGCAAGGCTAAGAGGGCAGCGACCTGCGCCTCGTAGCTTTGAAACAACACGACCTCAACGGGGAGGCCCGCTTCCTCGTGAAAATAACGTCGCATGCCCTCCCAGATACCCACCACCTTCTGATCATATGCGACGGCACCTACCCAGATCGTCCGGCTCATGCTTCACCTGTCACGCTCAATATTCAGATGCGATCAATCGCGCTTGCCCCGCCCTGCCAAATGGCGCAGCGCTCTCGTGCTCAGAACAGCGGTATTCCCAAAACGGCTTTGCCGATGAATTCGCGCAGAACATCGCCTGTCGGCGCCATAACAGCGCCCGCTTGCGCGTCGCGGAACAGCCGCTCGATGGCCAAATGCTTGGAAAACGCAGCGCCTCCGCACGCCCGCATCGCCGCCGAGGTGACGGCGATAGCGACATCACCTGCCGACGCCTTGCTCTCGAGCACGCGCAGCATGGTGGTGTCTCGGGGGCGCTCCAGGTGATCGACTAGATCGTCGACGCGCGCTGCAAGCCCATCAGTGTCGATCTGCATCGTGGCAAGCTGCGCACGAAGCGTCGGCAGGCCCTCCCCGAGGGTCTGTCCCAAATGCTCGAAGCGAGCGCTCTTGAGATGAGCCGCGGTCCCCGCCACCGCGGCCCGGCAAAGGCCTAGTGCGACCGCCGATGTTCCGAGGTTGAACAGCGGAAGCACGACTTCCAGCATCGCCTTGAAGCCGGCGCCGTCCTCGGTCAGCTGCAGACCCGGCGCGACCTCGCAATTCTCGAGGATCATCGGCGCGGAAGCGTTGGCACGCATCCCAAAACCGTCCCATGGGCCGGCGACCGACAGTCCAGGCATACCACCGGCGCAGAGGTACAGGGTCGAATCCGTTGGACTCTTCCCTTCAGGAGCCAGCGCCGAGACAACATAACTTTGGGCGTGGCCGGCGCTCGTCACCCACGATTTCTTGGCCGTGAGGCGCACGCCGGCGCCATTGCGCTTCGCTCGCGAGACAGGTGCCCAGAAGTGGCTGCGCGATCCGGCTTCGCTGAATGCCAGGGTGCTCAGGTGTCTTCCCGCCGAAATATCCTTTAGCGTCTGCGCGACCGTGGCACCCGGACGGGCCGCTGCGATCGTTGCGGTAGCGCACGTGTGCATCAAGTAAACCATCGCGGCGGACGCGTCCGCTTCCGCGAGCGTCGCGATGACGGCAGCCAGGGTCCGCGGGCCCAGGGCCGAGCCGCCCACCTCGGTTGACAGCACGATCCCCAGCAATCCGGCCGGACCGAGCGCCGCAATTGCCTCGGACGAAAATCGAGCTTCCTTGTCGTTTTGCTTGGCCGCAGGTGCGAGAATGCGATCGGCGATCTCTTTGGCATTCGAAACTGCGGTCTCGTGTTTCATGACGACCCTCGACACCTTGGCGCTGCAGCGGTCGGACACGATGCTACGCGATCAGCACTATCGGATCAACACTACCAGCCTCAAGCAGCGCAAGCTTTCGCCCTATCCGCAGCGAGTGATATTCGTGGTCATTACGTCCTTCGAAGCCATCCTGTTACGTGACTCGAAGTCTTTTTCATGACGTCGGTGACACCCATGCCCTCGTCCGGCTGCGATCTCTGATGCCGCAGCCAGCCTGCAGCACTTGCCCGCTGTCGAGGAGAACGCTACCAATAAGCGGCCACGGCGTAACGAGGGTTTGTCTGGTGATGGCGGTCAATGACGGCGGGGTCCCGCCCATCCTCGCGCAAAAACATTACGAGCAACCGTCCCAATTTACGCCGGAAAATCTGCTGCGCGAAGGGCGCAGGCAAAAGCGCACTGCCGGCTCAAGCATCCCGGAGATCTGTGTCCTGGACCCTGACGGTGACATCGTGCGCAGCCTGCTCGCCCGTGGCGAGGCCCGGCTTGAACCGGGATGGGCCTGCTATCACACGCAACTCTACTCATTCAGCCGCGGCGGGTTTGAGTTCGGAATTGTCGGCTGCGCCGTCGGCGCCTCGTACGCAGTGCTGACCGCCGAGGAAATGTTCGCATCGGGCTGCAAGCTCTTGATCAGCGTCACCTCCTCCGGACAGATCGTACCGGTGCGCCCGCCGTCCTATTTTATCATCATCGAACGCGCGCTGCGCGACGAAGGCACCAGCTATCACTACATGGCGCCGTCCGATTATTCGGATGCCGATGCCGGATTGATCGCGGCGCTCGACGACGCATTCGGCGAATTTGCCGTACCGGTGTTTGCGGGCGCGACCTGGACAACCGATGCGCCGTTCCGTGAAACGCAGTCGGCGATCGACGCAATGTGCAGGAGGAACCTGATGGCAGTCGAGATGGAAGCCGCTGCGCTTTACGCGTTCGCGCAAGTCCGACAAAAGCCTGTCCTGTGTTTTGCCCATGTCACAAATCAAATGGGACGCATCGACGGCGATTTTGAAAAGGGCGAAGCGGACGGCAGCCATGACGCGCTGCAACTGATCGCGATCGCCGGCGGTCGCCTGCGGTCCCGGCTCGTGCCGTGAGCGGGGCCGCGATCGGGATCATATGCAAGGCGCCGCAGCCCGGCCGCTCAAAGACGCGGCTTGCCGGAGCCATTGGTGTCGCTGCCGCTTCGGAATTATCCGCCTGCTTTCTGCGCGACGTCGCCGCGGCCATCGAGGCGGTACCGGAGGCGCTCGGCAGGTGCGGCTATGGTGTCTATGTGCCGGCAGGAGCTGAACACATCATGCGGCAACTGCTTCCGGCGGAGTTCCGATTGTTGCTACAGGCCGGCGACGATCTCGGACACGTGCTGATTGGCGCAGCGCGCGCGCTCCTTGATGCCGGACATGACTGCGTCCTGCTTGTCAATGGCGACAGCCCGACCTTGCCATCCCGTCTGCTGGCGCAGGCGATCGAAGCCCTGCGCGAGCCCGGCGACCGGATGGTGCTTGGGCCAGCAAGCGACGGCGGCTACTACCTCATCGGCTTGAAACACCCGCATCAGCAGCTGTTCGCGCGCATCGCATGGGGAACGGAAACCGTCGCTCGCACCACATGCGAGCGCGCTGCCGAAATCGGGCTTGCCACGACGCTGCTTCCGGAATGGTACGATGTCGACGACCTCAAAACGTTGCGTTGGCTGCAGGACGAATTGTTCGGCCATGCGACCCGCTTTCGTGGCGGCGGGTTTGCCGCGGCGAGCCGAGCCTTCCTCAAAGACGCACCGCAGATAAACCCATAGACCCAATGCCCGGGGCTGGCGCAAATCAATTCGGTCGACTGGCGCGCTCCGCCAACAGCGTGCCTCCGCTTCGTTTGTTGGCCGGCATCGGTATAGTCATCGTCGGATTGACGTTGGTGACCCCCTTTGCCTTCAAGACTCTCGGTGACAATGCTTTCATCGCTCTGACAATCCTCGCAGGTCTGCTCACGATTGTAGCGACGCATCTTGCGGAGCGTGCACCACCCGAACGTGCGCTATGGCTCGTCTTTGGAATTGGGATCTTTCTGAGGGCCTATGTGCTGCTATTCGATCCGCTTCTGTCCAGTGACATCTATCGCTATGTCTGGGATGGCAGGGTTCAGGCCGCCGGCATCAATCCCTACCGCTATTTCCCGGCTCATGAGGCGCTGACGTTTCTGCGCGCTGGGACGATCTTTCCGCACATCAACCGGGCCGATTTCGCCGTCACTATCTATCCTCCGGTGGCGCAATTTTTCTTCCTCATTGTCACGAGGATCGGCGAAAGCGTGACAATAATGCGTCTTGCACTGCTGGGGTGCGAGTCCGTCACCGTTGCACTGATCATGCTGCTGCTACGGCGTATGAACCGCCCGGTGACGCGCGTGACCGCCTATCTCTGGCATCCGCTTCCCTTGTGGGAGATTGCCAATAGCGGCCATGTCGACGCGCTGATGGTTGCGCTGATGCTGCTGGGCCTGTGGATTGCTTTGACCGGCCATGCTCTCCGCGGAGCCGTCTTGATCGCGTTTGGTGCGCTGGTGAAGCCAATTGCTGCGCCGGTGCTGGCGGGGATCTGGCGCCCGTGGGACCTCAAGATGCCGCTCGTCGTGATCGCCGCCGTCGCGCTTTGTTATCTTCCCTATTTATCGGTCGGTTGGGGGGTTCTCGGATTCCTGACCAAAGGCTATCTAACGGAAGAGGGGATCATTGCCGGCAACGATCTCTGGCTGTTGTCGCTCTGGCGGCTTGTGTTTGGGGAGCATCAAGGTGATGTTGTCGCTTACGTCGTACTGGCCGCGCTGGTCCTCACGTCCAAGGGGCTCTCCGTGGCTCGCCGCTCTCGTCGCACCATCGCGTCCAGCCTTGCCGACATCAACACGCTGTTACTCGTCGCTCTGTTGTTGTTGTCGCCCAACTATCCTTGGTATTTTCTGGTCATCACGCCGTTTGTCGCCCTGTCCGGCTCACCGGGAACTTGGGTCGTTTCGATCGGAGCGCTCTTGCTGTCGGAACAACTGGATTGGGATTTCTACATTCCGAGAATGGTGACCAAATCAATTCTGTTCGGAGGTCTTTTCCTGGCTTGGGCCTATACCGACTGGAGGACCCGGATGCAGCGCACCGCAGACGCAGGGATATCGCAATGAGCCTTTCGGGCGAAGTGCCAGGCACTAACGCGCCCCTCGATCCGCGCCGCTATCATGAGTTGGTAAAGGGTGAGCGCACCGAGGTCGCCCAGCGTCCGCCGGTCTGCCTTTATCTGGAAGTGACCAACCGCTGCAATCTCTTGTGCACCACCTGTCCTCGCACCTACGAGGAACTCGAGCCGCCGGCGGACATGAGCTGGGACCTGTTCGCGTCGATTGTCGACCAGGTTCCCGATCTTGCCCGGGCGGTCCTGCACGGCGTCGGCGAGCCGATGCTGGTCGCGAACCTGCCCCGGATGGTCAGATACCTGAAGGACCGCAGCGTTTACGTCCTGTTCAACACCAATGGAACGGTCCTCAGCGAGCGCCACGGCCGCGCGCTGATCGACGCCGGTCTCGATGAGCTGCGTGTGTCGCTCGACGCGTCAGACCGCGAGAGTTTCAAGGCGATCCGTGGCAGGGATTATTTCGGCCGCATCATCCGCAACGTGCGCGCGTTTCGCGAGTTTCAGGAGCGAGAGGGACACACTCGGCCGCAGGTTTCCATTTGGCTCACTGGCCTGAGAGAGACGGTTGAGCAACTCCCGGCATTTGTGAAGGTTGCGGCGGAGATCGGTGTCAAGGAAGTCTATCTGCAACGGCTCGTGTTTTTCGCCGAATTGGCCATTGGCAAGGCACGGCCGGATCAGACCCTGTTCGAGCGCCTGACGCAGGAAGAAGCGGCCTATCTGAAACAGGCCGAGGATCTGGCGCGTTCCCTTGGCGTTACCTTCAGTGCGTCCGGTGCTGCGACCGAGCCGGGTCTAAGTCTGAAGGGTAGTGGTGACGGTTCGCCGTGGGCGCTGTGCCGGCGGCCGTGGTCGTTGATGTATTTCACGGCCAATGGCCGCGCCTTGCCGTGCTGTATCGCTCCGTTTTCGCAGCATGGCTACGACAACTATACGCTTGGCCATGCCGGGCAGCAGTCCTTGCGGGACATCTGGAACGGGCCCGCGTATCGGGACTTTCGTGCGGCGCTGCTTTCGGACAAGCCGCCGAAAAGCTGTGCCAATTGCGGCCTGCGCTGGAGCCTGTGAACGAGGTGACCAACGAGATCGGCGGGAAGCGGCCTGCCTCGCGCCGCCCACCCGTCATCTCTGCGATCATTCCCTGTCTCGACGAGGAAGGTGCAATTGGCCAGGTCGTAGCTACGGTGCTGGCCCTGAATGTGAGCGAAGTTGTCGTTGTCGACGGGGCCTCGGGCGACCGTACGGCCGAGCGGGCACAGGCCGCCGGGGCTTGCGTGATTGTCGAGCCGCGACGCGGCTACGGTCGCGCCATCCAGGCAGGCATCGCCGCTGTACGCGATGACGCCGACATTCTGGTCTTCCTCGACGGCGACGGCAGCAATCCTGCGGAATTCATCTCTGATCTGGTGTCGCCGATCGTCGCTGGGCAGGCTGTCTTCGTTCTCGGCTCGCGCGTTCGCGGTTTACGCGAGCCCGGCAGCCTGGCGCCACAGCAGGTCGTCGCGGCCCATGTCGGCAGGCTGCTCCTGCGCCTGGTCTATGGCGCAAGCTTCACCGACCTGTCGCCGTTTCGCGCCATCCGGCGGGATGAACTCAGACGTCTCGGCATGAAGGAGGAGACATATGGCTGGAACCTGGAAATGCTGATGCGGGTCGCGGCCGCCGGTTTGCCGGCACTGGAGATCGCCGTCGGCCAGCGGCGCCGGATCGGCGGGGTATCGAAGGTCTCCGGCAACCTCATCGCCGGCATCAAGGCGGCCTGGTCGATGGCGGTGACATTCATCCGTCTCGCCCTCACGCTGCGGCGCCAGCGGCATTATGCCGCCTGACCTGCAGTAGGCGACCGGCGGGCAGCGCTCACCCCCTTTTCATGCTCCATGTACGTTGCAGGCGCTCGCAAAGCGCAAGGGGGCCGATATTCGGGTGTGCGACGATGTAACGTGCGGTGCTCTTAGCGCGTAATTCATGCAAGAGCCTGGTCGATCCGTTGAGCGACGAGGCCTTCGGGGTGGGTCACTCGCCCGCCTGCATTGTGCTCCCTGAGGTCGGTCAATGGCAGATCGTGGCCAGAAAACAGAATTGCGTGGCAAGGCCGGCGAAATGTCGGAGAAACGTGCCCGTCGCGCACGCGTGGTGATCGTTGGTGCCGGCTTTGGCGGTCTTGCCGCGGCCAAGCGCCTCGCCGGCCAGCCGGTCGACATCACCATTATCGATCGGCGCAACTACCACCTTTTTCAGCCGCTCCTCTATCAGGTCGCGACCGCCGCTCTATCGCCCGCGGATGTCGCCTGGCCCATCCGGAGCATCTTTGCGAAACACCCGAACATTCGAGTTGTGCTCGGAAAGGTCGAAGGAATTGATCTTGAGAAGCGGGAGGTCAAGTCCGATCGTATCTCCCTCAATTACGATCATCTCATTCTCGCGACCGGCTCTTACCATTCCTATTTTGGTCACGACGAATGGGCCATGCATGCGCCGGGATTGAAACGCATCATCGACGCCACTGAGATCAGAAAGCGCATCCTCCTTGGTTTCGAACTCGCCGAAGTCGGCATGAGTGAGGAAGAACGGCGGCGCCAGCTCACGTTCGTGATTGTCGGCGGCGGTCCGACCGGCGTTGAGATGGCCGGCGCGATAGCCGAACTCGCCCGTTTTACCCTCGCGCGCGACTTCCGGAACATTGATCCCGGCTCCGCCCGCGTGATTCTTGTCGAGGCGGCTGACCGCCTGCTACGTACGTTTCCCCACAAGTTGTCGGCCTATGCGAGCCGGGTGCTCGAGCAGCTCGGAGTTGAAGTGCTGCTCAATCAAAGGGTCGAGGTGCGCGGCGATGAGGGGGCTTTCATTGGTGATATGCTGATCCCGAGCGCGACAGTGATCTGGGCTGCGGGTGTAGCCGTTCCCCATCTCAAGAACTGGCTGCCGGTCGAGGCGGACCGGACAGGGCGGATTGCGGTCGGGCCTAATTTGTCATTGCCGGGCTATCCGGAGGTCTTTGTTATCGGCGATGCCGCAGCCATCGCCTGGAAGGACAACCTCACGGTGCCGGGTCTTGCGCCGGCCGCCAAGCAAGGCGGGCGTTACGTCGCCGACGTGATCAGGGCGGCCGCTCTTGGCAAGGACAAGCCGGCACCGTTCCGCTACCGGCACCGGGGCAATCTCGCTACCATCGGCCGCCACGCGGCCATCGCCGATTTCGGCCGCGTCAGACTGACGGGCGGATTCGCCTGGTGGCTCTGGGGTCTCGCGCATATCTACTTCCTGATTGGCGTGCGGGCGCCGATGCTCATTGCGGCGCAATGGTTCTGGGCCTACTTGACATTCGGGCGTGGTGCCCAACTCATCACCGGTCTCGCTCCGCTCTTTGAAGACCTGAAGATGCCGCCCCACGCGAGCGACCGCAAACCTTGAGTCGAGAGCTAGCCGGCTCAAGCCGTCCCGGTCGATGGCGGCGACGTTCATTCGCCGTGCCGAGGCTGCGGCAGCGGCAGCGCCATCTCCCAGCCTGCACGAATTGATCATGGAGTGGCAGCGCGGTCGTCGCAGGCCGCGATCACCCGGGGAGATCTACGATTCGCGGGGGCGGGCGGAGAAAAGATGGCGAGATATCCGCCATCGCCGGCGAGTTGATAGGTGGCGATCTCGCGATAGCCGACGGCCATCAATTCGCAACGCAAGAGCTTAATTGGCGTGCCATGCTCCGAAGTTGGACGCTCGAGATCGACAATTCCGACCCGCGCGCCCAGCTTCAAGGCGGGCGCGAGATTGTAGAGGAAGGCATAGGGTTGGGATATCTCGTGATACATGTGCACGAGGATGGCGGCATCCAGCGACGAAGCAGGCAGGCGCGGGTCGTGTGGTTCGCCCAGCGCGAATATGACGTTAGTCAGCTTCAGACGTTCCGTTCGCTTGGCGAGCTCGATGAGGTATTTTCGCGTGACGTCCTCGGCGACGACGGAGCCGGTGGGGCCGACGAGAGGCGAGAGCCGGACCGTGTGGTAGCCACTGCCTGCACCAATGTCGCCGACCGTCATGCCTGGCTTCAGTTCAAGAAGACGGGCGATCTCACCGGCCTCATTCAGGGAGTCGCGCTGCTCCTCAGCGGAGCGGCTTGGGCTGACGATCTGCGCAACTGGGCGCTGGGGTGAGGGGAACTCCTTTGCAGGGACCCCCGGCGGAGCCAGATATCCAACGTCAGCGGCGTATGCGTGAGTTGCGCCCAGCGCCACAAGAAGCGTCACTGCGCGGGCCAGTGCCATCATGTGCTCGTCTCTCACGCAAAACGATGGCGACTAACCCGCGACGTTGAAAAACCAGCCGACAAGGCCCCTCCCGTCGCGCACGGCAGGTACATTGCGGCGCAACCAGGCATCTAAGCCGAGACTGCGCCCGGCGCCCTCGAGCGCAAACAGGAACATCAGCATGGCCAGGAACATGTACGTCCACGGCCACTCGGACGAATTGCCGTAGAGGCCGAGCCAGAGTTGCAGCGTATAAGCGACGGCCAGCACGCCCACGAACCGCACCGCAAGCCCGAGGATCATCGACGCAGCGAACGCCAGTTCGGCAAGAAAGACAATTGGCCCAAAGAGCCTCATATTGGGCAGCACGAAATCCTTTAAGAACGTGCGGTGGAACTCGAAAGCCGCGCTGGTCGATTCCTGTTCGGTCCAGTATTGCAGGCCGTCGGACACCGGTAGAGGCAATTTCCACAACATGCCCTGGAACCACATGCAGCCGATCAAGACCCGGACCAGCCAGATTCCAAAATGCCGGCCGGTGCATTGCTCTGAGTCCTCCTGCCAATTCCGGAAGGCTATTGCAATGCTGGCGAGCAGCAGGATCCAGAACAGCGCCAGGATCAGATAGCGCCAGTTTCCCTGATGGAGATAATCACCCGTGGTCCCGGTCAGGAACTGCCAGACATCGGTGAAGGGATTTTTGGGCATATGTGCTTGTTCCAAAGAATTGAATAGTTACTCTACGTATCGGTTAGCTGACAAGGCGCACCGTCGCGCGGGCGATCGAGGGTGCGCCTACCTAGGCTACTACGCAGTAGAACGTGCGGTTATTACGCCGAAGAGCGCCGGCATCAAAAGCTTCGACAGGGCGCGTACCCGCTCTGGCGAGCGACTGGATCAGGAAACACCCCGACTGATTTGTGACACACAATCAGTCGCTCGAACGAACCTTTCCGACGTTCATTGCGCGTTGATCCAGTTTTCTGATCCCGTCACTTTTACCGACACATCCGAAATGGAAACCCGCAGCGGCTTTCCATCGAAGGTCCCACGGTGATCCGTTGCGACAAGGAGTGGGCCCGCCTTCTTGTGGTCCGCCCACGTCGCAATCACGAGCTTGGGCGGCCTGTTTGCGCCGTGGTGATAGGCGATCTCCACGATTCGTTTGTCGGCGCCAACGTAGAGGTCCCAGGTGTCGCCCGGCTCGTAGCCACCGTCCGAAGGGTATTTCACCACGATCCGTTCAGCGGAAGCACCACTTAGAGACAATTTCTGCGCGCCGTCAGTGGTCATAGTCGCCCCGTCCCATACGACGTGGAATGGGAGGATCAACCAATATTGATCATTGATGAAGGCCGGATCGATTTCGTTCTTTATGGCATCGCTTTGGCTGGCGAGCTGCGAGCGCTGATACGTGACCTGGATCAGTTTGCCTTCCTTGTCTTTCCCTTCGTAAGAGACCGTGTCGGTCTTTGGCTTCCATTCCCACCTGTGAGAAAGTTTGGCACCAGGTAAATCCGCATTCCAGGTGTAGCGTATTGCCTCGATTTGCCCGAACGAATCCACACCGTAGGTCTTGGCCATCTGTTCGGCGATAGGTGGAAGCTGCTGCGCCCCAGAAGTCGCAGGGAGGATCAACAGCATGCTGAACGCTAAAAGGCGGATCACATCGAGGCGGCTCATTTCGCTACGCGCCTGAGTACTGCTCATGTCGAGCTCCTTAGGTTTGGGGGCAATTGCATCGATCGAACTGAGGCTCGGTTGCCAGGTGACATTCGCGTAGAAGCCCGGAAATTTCCAGTTATGTATTGTTACCATCCGGTCGAACGAGCAAGGGATGGCGAGGCTTCCCCACCGTCGGGTTCCTCACTCGCCGAGCCAGGCGATCACAAAGGAGTGAGCCCTGGTGGCGTAACGGAGCTTGCGTATGTAGCGAAGTTTCGAGCGTGCACTGAAAACAACGCACTGATTAATCTAAGAGAACCGAATGTCCGTTAAAGGAAGCATGAAAAAGAGAGAGACCACTGAAGCGACATCAAAGCATGAGACGAAGAAATGATCCCCATCTTCGTTCATCGGCGAGCAGGGTAAATCATCACCATTCTCGTCTGTTGGAGCAGGTCCGTTCGCTGATCGGGACGGCCTGCGGCCAACTGCCGCCTGTCCAATAACTGCCATGTGCGTTCCTCCGAGAATTGCAGGAGATTGCAAGTGAGATTAGACCAAGATCATCATCCGGATCAGTGGTCGGATTGTAATAACTTACCCGGCCAGGTAGTGTTGGTGTTTCAGGGTGGTGGCGCGCTTGGATCTTACCAGGCGGGCGTCTATCAGGCTTTGCATGAAGCGGACATCGAGCCTGACTGGATCATCGGGACTTCAATCGGCGCGATCAATGCCAGTTTGATTGCGGGCAACCGGCGCGGCGATAGAATTCCGAAACTCAGGGAATTCTGGAAGAGGGTTGAAACGAATTCCACATGGGATTTCAGTGGCGTCTCCACCAGCTTTTCCGATGCCCTCTCGAATTGGTCGATCTTGGCCCGCGGTATTCCTGCGTTCTTCAAACCGAACGCTCTAGCGCATTGGGGAATGCATCTTCCCATCGGTTCCGACCACGCCGGGTACTATTCGACCACGCCTCTGGAAAAGACGCTCTTCGAACTCGTCGATTTCGGGCGGATAAATCGCGAGGGACCGAGGTTAACGGTTGGCGCCGCTCATGTGCGCAGCAGCGAGATGCGCTATTTCGACAGCCGGACATCTGACATTTCGGTAAGACATGTTCTTGCTTCGGGCGCTCTGCCGCCGGCGTTTCCTGCGATCCGTACTTCAGCCGGGTCAGCAAGCTGTATTACGCTGGCGCTCGCGGCCGATATTCGTCATGAACCGTCCACCCGCCGCCATCAAAACGCTTCAAGACCCGAACCTGCTGGCAAGGCTATCGGATGCAAATTCGACTGCACCTCAGCAACCGCCTTATGCTGATAACTGGCATCGTTCCATCAAGCCGGAGTTCAGCGTGCTCGTCGGAATCTGTACTCATCTCGGATGCATTCCGATGATTTATCCTGATCCGAGCGATAGTCTGCCTGCGGCAAACTGGCTTGGTGGCTACTTCTGCCCTTGTCACGGCTCGAAATACGATCTCGCCGGGCGCGTTTTCAACGGTGTGCCGGCCCCGTACAATCTACCCGTGCCGCCGTACCGACTTGTCAGCGATACGACGATCCGAATTGGAGAAAATCCCCCTGACGTAGTTTGGGATTTTGGCTCAATCGCACAGATTTGATGTACCGGCGGGTGCACCCGGCGCGCGGGGCGATCACTATCGGCGAGGGTAGTCGAGGTCCTTAGTCGAAGGTCGATCCGGCGTACGGAGAACTGTTTGATCGTATGGTAGTTTGGATGATGGGGCCGCTCGTCGAAAAGGAGATGCGCCATGCATTACCCGTCCATTTCTAGAAATGATGACGCCCATCCCAGAAAGACGCATTGGCGCCGGGAAGCCGTTCTGGACGTCTATAACTGCATCCTCGCCTCGTTCCTGTTTGTGTCGCCCTGGCTATTTCGATACGCAAGCTTCGATGCCCGGATTGATATCTGGGCGAGCGGCGCTGTGATCGCGCTGGTCTCGCTCGTATCCCTTGTTGCATTCTCTGGCTGGCAAGAATGGCTGAACCTTTTACTTGGGATTTGGCTAGTCGCTTCCCCTGGGTGAGGGGCTTTGCTCATACCCGCGCGATGCATTTCAGCATTGGGATTGGGTCTGCGGTGGCATTTCTGGCTGCGCTTGAGCTTTTCCTTATATTCGACAACTCTTCGCGATCTTCGTCACCAACGCGCGGCGATGATCGCCCCAGCGCAGGATAACATCGCTTTGGCGGTAAGCTAGAAATGAAACCCACGACTCTACCAATCCAACCCTCAGCAATTTACGATTGTGGGGGCCCATTGCGTCCTTTGCAGCGTTGATTGGCGCCTCAGTGATCTTGTTATGGATCAGCCGCGGTACTCCGTTCCACCAGTTTGCGATTGGTATCGTACTGTCGGCCGGGACACTCGGGGTAGGCCCTGCTGGTGCTTGAAGTTTGCTGGCACGCGATCCTGGGAATGGCGAGGCATTCTGATCTGAGCGCTCGGGATTGATCGCTGCAAAACGGCCGCTTCAGAGACTATGAAGTTCGAGGGGTCACTGTTTTTTGCTGAGAGCGTACCTTCGCTGTCGTCGGTCATCCATGTTTGTCGCGGGCCGACGGAGTTGGAGGCGATGCTTCAGTTAAGCCATTCTCGATGCGCTCGTCACTGTCGCGATCGATGCCACCTGGATGAGTGAATATTTCGAAGGCGGGGCCGCGCGCGATGCCGACCAGTGTTATGCCGCATGTCTCGGCGGTTCTCACCGCCAGCGCGGTCGGCGCGGATATGGCGACCAGGATGGGAGATCCGATGACGGCCGTTTTCTGAACCATCTCGACGGATACGCGGCTGGTGAGAATGATGGCGCCGGCGCCGCCTGCAATGTCCTCGGATGCAAGGGCGCCAGCCAGCTTGTCGAGCGCATTATGCCGGCCAACGTCCTCGCGTGCGGCAACGAGGCCCTCGCCAGGCAGGTAGAAGCCCGCCGCGTGAGTGGCCCGGGTGGCCTGATTGAGGCTTTGTGCCTTCGCGAGCGCGCCGACCGCCGCTTCGACCTGGCCGGGCGCCAGCGAAATCGAACGGCTCACGCTCGGGCAGGATCGCGCGGCTTCGGACAGGCTCTCAATTCCGCAGAGACCGCAACCGGTAGGTCCGACCAGCCGGCGTTGCCGTTTCTTGAACCGGCGGCCGCGATCCGGCGCCAGCCACATTCTCAATTCGACGCCGTCGAGACCCGGGACGACATCGAGGCTCTGGATTTCGCCGCAGTCCCCGATGATGCCCTCGGTCAGGCTGAAACCGATCGCCAGATCGCGAAGATCGGACGGTGTAGCCATGACCACCGTCACCGTCGTGCCGTCAAACACCAGGGCGATAGCACATTCCTCAGCGACCTCGCGCTGATCTAGACGTCCGTCGCGGTTCAGCCGGGGTACTTCGACAGACCTTGGCGGAATTGGTTCGGTTTCGGAATGATGGACGTGCATATCTTTCGACGCCGGGGGACGCCGGATGTTCCCTTGTCAGCGACACGGTTGCCTGTTTATTTCCCTGAAGAAGGCGGCCGACGATCAGTCGTTATGCTCGCCGGTGCTTCTGTTATCCGCCTCGGGCGGCTTGGATTCCGCCGAGTCCTGCTGGCGCAGGAATATGCTGAGAACGAGATAGACCGCGATCACGAGATACTCGGCTTGCCAGGTCTGAAAATTGGCAGACCAAAATCGTGGCGTGTGCAAGTAGGTATTGATGCCGATCGCGGTCTGGCCGTTAAGCACGCGTTCCTCGTTATACGACGCGGCGCCGGACACGGCGTGAACCGCAAAGCTTATGAGAAACAGAATGCCCAAAGCCAAGGAAAGCGAATTGCGCCAAACCCAATTCGCGCTGCCAAGGGGATACTTCCTGCTCGGCCGTCTCTTTGAGGGGCTTCGGGAGTGGGGCGCGCCGCGCTGGTAAAGAAAGCCGCTGAATATCACCAGCGTGGCTATCTGAAAAATCGCCGCCTGCCAATTCACCGACAGATTCTCGATGAATGAGCCGCTACGGAGGTATGCGCCAAGGCCCACGCCGGCATGGTGATGCGCCGCCAGCAGCCGGTTCTGTTCAAGCCAGCCGCTATATCCAGCCCCAATTCCGCAGGCGACAAACAGGGCCGACAGCGCAATCGTCAGCGAATGGTCTCTGATCGTGCTCCAGATGTTGTTTTGCATTTCAGCCTCGTGGCTCTCGCGTAAGAACCGGGCGATCGTGTTCCGGTTCCGTTACCCGAATGCGCATCAGAACGCGGCAAGGCGGGACAGCACGTCGGCAAGCGTGAGCGCGAACAGGGCCGCCAGAAACACGACGCCTGCCGACGCGGCGAGACGGATCAGCGGCTTTGATTTCGCCAGTTCCATGAAGAGCAGGATGACAAGGCTGGCCTTGATGAACGCGATCGCGATGCCGGCGGTCGGGGTGAACCATCCCATTGGCACATAGGCGAGCAACAGGCTTATAAGGAGCAATAGCAGCAGGGCAGCCCAGATCAGGCCGTTGCGGCGCCAAAGTTTCCGGGCGCTGATGCGGGGCTCGGCACTGTCCGCGCTCATGAGACCCGCCCCGGCAGATAGATCAGGGGATAGAGGAAGATCCAGATGATATCGACGAGGTGCCAATAAAGCGCGGTGACCTCGATCTCAGGATTTTCGTCGAGTTGAAGCTTGTCGAGATATCCCAGCAGCGCCAGCCGGATCACCAGGACAATGCCGATGGTGAGGTGGATCGCATGCACGCCGGTGATCAGCCAGTAGAGGCCGAAGAACAATTGCGCGCCGGTTTCGTGCAAGGCGAATTGCGCGCCGGGCACCAGATGCTTGTCGATGTCTTCCTTGTACTCGAAAGCTTTCAACACCAGGAACACGAGGCCTAACGCTGCGGTTGACGCCAGGCACGACACGACCAAGCGGCGAAAATCGCGGCCTGCGGCCGCCGCTTGCGCGGCGACTGCCATCGTGAGGCTACTGGTCAAAAGAATCGCCGTGTTGATGGTGCCGTACCAGATATTGGTCTCGCGCCCGGCGGCGGCAAAGGCGGAGGGGTGATCGATCCGGCACACCGCATAAGTCAGCATCAGCGCGCCGAAGAACAGCACTTCGCTGGCGAGAAACACCCAAATCCCAAACTTGGCGGCGCCGCGCTGCCGTTCGAAATAATGCCAGGGCTCCCGGAGCAGGCCGGTTGTGTCGGTCATCGGACTTCCCGCGCGTTTTGCACCTCGGGCGGATCGAGTCCGGCTGATTGTCCCTCGGCGTGGTAATCATAGGGGCCGCGGTCGATACGCGGCTGGCGATCGAAATTCTTCGGTGGCGGCGGTGATGTTGTGGTCCACTCCAGGCCGGTGGCGCCCCACGGATTGTTGCCGGCCCGGTTGCCGTAATAGAGAGACCAGGCGAAATAGCCGAGCGGGAGCAGGTAGGCGACGGCCAGCACGGCTGCACCCGAAGACGACATCACGTTGTAAATCTGGAACTCCGGCGGATAGGTATGGTAGCGCCGGGGCATGCCGAGATAGCCGGCGAAAAATTGCGGCAGAAATGTCATGTTGAAGCCGGCATACATCAGGATGGCGGCGAACCGCGCCCAGGATTCCGGATACAGCCTTCCGGTTATCTTCGGCCACCAGAAATGCAGGCCGGCGAAGAACGCCGATACCGAGCCGCCGACCATGATGTAGTGAAAGTGCGCAACCACAAAATAGGTGTCGGTGACGTGCACGTCGACCGGGATCGAGGCGAGGAAGAGGCCCGACAGCCCTCCTGTCGTGAACAATCCGACGAAGCCCAGCGCATACAGCATCGGTGCTTCGAAGCTGATCTGGCCGCGGTACAGTGAGGCCGTCCAGTTGAACACCTTGATCGCCGACGGCACGGCGATGATGAAGGACAGAAACGAGAAAATCAGATTGGCATAGGGCGATTGGCCCGACACGAACATGTGGTGTCCCCACACGAAAAATCCGATCCCGGCGATCGCAATCATCGCATAGACCATGAAGTCGTAGCCGAAGATGCGCCGGCGCGCGAAGCAGGGGATGATTTCCGAAACGACGCCCATCGCGGGCAATACCATGATGTAGACCGCCGGGTGCGAGTAGAACCAGAACAGATGCTGGAACAGGATCGGATCGCCGCCATTGGCGGGATCGAAAATGGGCAGCCCCAGCCATCGCTCGGCGATCACGAGTAGCAGCGAAATTGCGAGCACCGGCGTGGCCAGTACCATGATGAGCGAGGTGGCGTAGATTGCCCACACGAACAGCGGCAGCCGGAACCAGGTCATGCCGGGTGCACGCAGCATGTGCGTCGTGGCGATGAAGTTCACCCCGGTCGCGATGCTGGCGAAGCCGACGACGAAAATCCCTGCCGCGGCTGCCAGCACGTGGCTGTTCGAAAACATCGTCGAGTAGGGCGTATAGAAGGTCCACCCGGTATCGACGCCGCCGGCAACCAGGGCATAAACCGTGAAGACGCCGGCGGCGATGGTCAAATACCAGCTCAACAGATTGAGCCGCGGAAACGCCACATCGGGTGCGCCGATCATCAGCGGCAGCAGGAAATTGCCCAGCGTGTTCGGGATCGACGGCACCAGGAAGAACCACACCATGACGATGCCGTGAAACGAGAACAGTTTGTTGTAGGTGTCGGAGGTAAGCAGCCCGCCATTAGGCGTGAACAGTTCCAGCCGCACGAGGGTGATTGCGACGCCTCCCATAAAGAAGAAGATCGTGATCGTGATCGCGTATAGGATCGCGATGCGCTTGTGGTCTGTCGTGGTCAGCCACGACGTCACGGTACTTCCATGGCGGAGATAGTCGGGCCGGGGCGGCAGCGGCAGGTCGCCCGCCAGCAGGGCGTCAGTCATTTCGCTCCTCCCTCTGCTTGCTTCTCCGGCGTTGAGGCCAGTGAGCGGATGTACGCGGTCAGGCTCTGGATTTCGCCATCATCGAGCAAGCCTGCGAAACTCGGCATGATCGGCTCATAGCCGGCCACGATGTCGCGCTTTGGCTGCAATATGGAATCCCGGATGTAGCCCTCGTCGGCCTTGACCTGGCGCCCGTCGGAGAGGTTGACGGTGCGGCCGTACAGACCGGCAAGTTTTGGCGCGTGCACGCTGGAGGAATCGGCGTGACAGCCCGAGCAGCCCTGCGCCACGAACAGCTTGGCGCCTTCATGGGCGAGATCGTCGCCTTCGGGCTGTTGGCTCAGCCAGTCAGCGTAATCGTCCTGGGGCATCACCACGATGCGGCCGCGCATCATCGAATGGTCGGTGCCGCAATATTCGGCGCAGAGCAGCGGAAACACCCCAGTCTTGGTGGCGCGGAACCAGATTTCGGTATCGCGTCCCGGCAGGACATCCTGCTTGACGCGGAAGGCCGGAACATAGAACGAGTGGATGACGTCCTGCGAGGTCATTACCAGCCGCACCGGCTGATCAACGGGAACGTGCAGCGCGTTGATCTCGCGCGCGCCATTGGAGTGCTGGGTTTTCCACATCCATTGCTTGGCGACGACGTGCATCTCGAGTGCATTTGCCGGAGCCGACAGGCTCGAGAGATCAGCCGACGCAGCCCACCAGAACAGAAACACGAACAGGAAGAGGGTCGCCGAGGTCCAGCCGATCTCGAATTCACGGCTGACAATCTCGGGAAGCGGTCCCCGTCTCGCAGCCGATCCGCGCCGGTAGCGCACGGCGAAGATGATGACGAGCCCGAACACGACAAGCATGGTCAGTCCCGAAAGGACCACCAGGCCGTAAAAAATGTGATCGACCCGCACGGCGTGGCTGCTGGCCTCGGGCAAGCTGAAGGGCGAATTCATGCCGAGGCTCCGCGCTTGGCCGTTCGCCACAACATCAAGCCCAGTGCGGAGGCGAGGATCGCCACGGTCAGTCCGCCGCCGATCTGCAGCAGCGTCGCGATCTGGCGGGTGTAAATGCCGTGGACGGCATCAAAGCCGTAGCAGAGCAACGCGATCCGGCCGGCGATGCCGCCGATCTTGCCGTCCCCGGCTTCCAGCAGCGCCAGCCGCAAATCCGTCGGTTGCAGCGCCAGGCTCGAGAGTACGCGCGAGACCCGGCCGTCCGCGGCGAGCGTGACGTAGGCGGCCGGATGGGCGATCGCGTCATTGGCGGAATCGCGCTGGAAGCGGTAGCCGATCGCGGCCATCAGGGAATTGATCGTCTCGTCGCTGCCGCTGAGCACGGAGACACCGGGCCCGCCAACCTGGCCCGAGGTAAAGCGCCGAGCGTCTGCTACGCCGTCGTTAGCGTCGATACCGACCACCACGAGGCTATAGTCGCGCCCGGCCTGCAGTCCGGTCTGGCTCAGCGCGCCGGCCGCGATCGACAGCCCCGGCCCACAAATCTGGGTGCAGGTGAAGTCGGCCGGCAGCAGCAGCGTCGGGCGCACGGCGATGGCATCGCCGAGCGTAACGTCGCGTCCGTCGAGGTCCTTGAACACGAGCGCGGTCGGCACCCGCGCTCCCGGTGGTGGCGACAGTGAAACCTGCCCAACCTGTGCTTCGGTCAATCCTGCGAGCGCGGTCGCCGGCCATAGCGCCAGAATCAGAATGAATGCCGCGCCTCTCATGGCCGGGCTCCGATTTGCTTGGCGGCGTTCGGCGCGCTCGCGGGCAACTCGAGCGGGTCATAGGCATGATCGCCGCGCGTGCTGATGATCCGCATTGCGTCCTCGATCGGTATCCGCGCAATGCCCTTGGACTGATCGACCCAGCCGTAGCCCGTCAGTGCCATCCGCTGGTCGAGTTCAAAACGCTTCAAATCATCCTGCGGCTGTTTCTGCAGCGCCGGTTCAGGAAAGGGATGTTCGGTCGCTTGCCGGAGGGCACCGGGGGCGCCGGCCTTCAGGTAAAGGAACAGCCCGGTCATCGTCAGCGCGACGAATGCCAAAAATCCCGCCACCGCCGTGAGCACGACGCGGGTCGCGACATCCGGCGGCTGCGGTATGGCTCGGCTGCCCATCTCTTCATTCGGCATGGCGAGCCTCCGGCAGATGTGCCAGTGCAGGTCCGCTCAGGAACGAAACCAGCAGGAGAACGGCGCCTCCCGCGCAAGCGCTTACAACGACAAAGGCCTGATCGTCGAAGGCCGGCACCAGCAGCCAGAGAAAATGCAGTCCGCTGCCGAACAGGATCAGCGCGGAGGCGATCCGCAAACCGCGGCGGCTATTGCGGACTTGCTGCATCAGAAGCATCCCAAACGGCAGCACCGCTCCCGCTGCGAGCGCCGTGATCAAAACGGATAACCAGCCCGAACCAAAGCGCTTGAGAAACCACGCCGCCTTTTCGAGCAGGTCGCCGTACCAGGCGACGACGAAGGTCATGAATTCGAGATAGACGACGCCAAGCAGCGTGGCCATCAGGAGGGCGCCAAGATCGCCCGCCACCTTGCCCTCGATCACGGGCGGCCCGATCAGGGCGGTGACCGCGAGCGCCATCAGCAATTGCTGGATTGCGATCATGGCCGCAAAGGCGGTAGCCACATAATGCGGCTCCAGCGACAGGTACCAGTCGACCGCGACAAGGCTGATGGTCAGGCCGAAGAACGCCAAGCCCAGGCCAGCCAGCAGCCGGCTACCCAATCCCGCGGCGAACATGACCGCTAGAAACGACCAGCCAACCAGCGCGATGAGGCTGCGCATCAGGAATAACGGTCCATTGAGATACCAGCGGGCGACATCGGCCGAAATCGCGGTCGGATCGGCGGCCCAGGGATAGATTTGATGCAGCCCGACGAGGACGGGCACGAAGGCAACGGTCAGCAGCGGGGTCATCGCCGCAGCCGGCCGCAGCACGGGCGCTGCGGCAAAGCCCCATTGGCCACCGGTCAGGCGGTGGATCAAAAGCCAAATCATGCCGCCGATCGGGATAGAGCCGAAGATGGAGAATGCCACCAGCCAGCCGCGCAGCAGCGGCGCGATCGGTATAAGCCATCCAAGCACCGCCAACAGTCCCGCTGCTGTCAGCAGTACGGCAAAGCCGATCGCGAACGGCCGGCTGCCGAACGTTCGCGTCACCAGCTTGTCGGCCGCGGTGCTCATGGCAGCTTGCTCCTGAGGTCGGGCATGTCGGCAAGCTTTGCGTTTCGGGATTGCTGCAGCGCCCGGATATAGGCGACGATGGCCCAGCGGTCGCGCGGCTCGACCCGCGCGCCGTAAGAGTACATCACGCCGTAGCCGTTGCTGATCACATCGAAGAAATGTTGGGCCGGCGCGGCCCGCAGCCGCGCGGAGTGATAGGAGGGCGGCGCAGGGAAACCGCGGCGAACGATCATGCCGTCGCCGTCGCCGGAAAGGCCATGGCAAGGCGAACAATAGATATCGTAGCGCTCCTGGCCGCGCGCCAGCAGCTGTCGATCGACCGCCGGGGGCGTCGCAGCCTGATTAGCGCGCTCGAGATTGCCTTGCGCCACCACACCGGCCGGCAAGCCTTGCGCTTCCGTTCCATCGGGAAACAGCGCGGCCGGCGTATAGGTCCCGTAGCGATTTTGCTGCGTCATCGAAACGTCGTTGCAGGCGGCGAGCAGCAGCGCGGCCGAAAGGCAGAGGAGAGGGCGCATCATGGCTGACGGACCTCCGTCACCACGACCGCGCCGGCGGCTTCCAGCACATGGCGAAGATCGCGCGCCGCCTCGTCGCTCGGCTCGGAGGAGGCAAGCAAGAAAAAGCGATCCTGGGTCGCGCGCTCGAAACCGGGAATTTCGAACAGCGGATCATGCAGGCGCGGCAGGCCGCACGACCAGAACAGGGCAATGACACCGCACAGGGCTGCGGCAAACACGCCGACTTCGAATGGCACCAGCCAGAACACCTGCCAGGAATTCAGCGGCCGGCCGCCGCTGTTGATGGGGTAGGCGATCACGGCGCTGTACCATTGCAGGGCAAATGCGAAAGCGGCTGCGAAGAGGCCGCCGGCCAGCATGACAGGGCGAATGGGGGACGGCCCGACGGCCAGCTCCACAGCCAGGCCTTCGACCGGATAAGGCGTAAATGCATCCAGCGCGCGGTGACGCGCCTGCTTCACCCGACCCAGGGCCTGTTGCAATGTTTCGGGATCGGGGAATTCAGCGAGCAGCGGGCCTGTCATGCCGCGCCCTCCCGATGCGCGAGTTCACGCATGTCGAACATCGAAATCGCCGGCACCAGCCGAACGAAGATCAGGAACAGGAATGTGAACAAGCCGAGCGGCGCGCTCAGGAACGACCAGTCCCAGAAGGTAAAGTGAAAAGAGCGCCACAAGCTTGGCATGTAATCATGCGACAGTGTGTTCCAGACGATCAGGATCCGCTCCAGCCACATTCCAACATTGATTGCGATCGCGATCACAAACAGTGCGGGCAGCGACCGTCGCACCGCTGGAAACCACATCGCTTGCGGTAGCGCGACGTTGCAGAACAGGAGGGCCCAGAACAGCGGAGCGTAGGTGCCGGTGAATTCAAACGCGACGAGGCTGCGGTCGCTGTGCTTGCCGCCATACCAGCCCATGAACCATTCGGTGGCATAGGAGTACCCCATCACGATCGAGGCCATCAGCAGGATCTTGGCCATCGCCTCGAAATGTCGCCGCGTTATGATCGCCTGCAGATCCAGACCCCAGCGGAACGCGATCGCGAGCACGACCACCATGGCGAACCCGGAATACATCGCGCCGACCACGAAATAGGGCGGGAAGATGCTTTCCTGCCAGCCCGGCATCAGGCTCGCCGCGAAGTCGAGGCCGACGATCGAATGTACCGAGCAGACCAGGGGTACGCCGAGTGCGGCCATCGTGGTATGCAGGGTCTTCAGCCTGCGCCAATGCGTAGCCGAGCCGCACCAGCCCAGCGCGAAGGCGCCATACAGCAATTGTCCTGCGCGCGTCCGCGTCCGGTCGCGCATGGTGGCAAGATCGGGAATCAGGCTGACGTACCAGAACAAGATCGAGAACAGCAGATAGCTGACGATCGCCCAGAAATCCCAGACCAGCGCGCTGCGCCACTGCGGCCAGAGGGCCATCGTGTTGGGATAGGGGGCGAGCCAGTAGGCATAGATCGGCCTGCCCAAATGGATGATCGGCATGATGCCGGCGATCGCGACCGCGAACAGCGTCATCGCCTCCGCGAAACGGTTGATCGAACTGCGCCACGGCTGCCGCGTCAGCAGCAGCATGGCCGAGATCAGCGTGCCGGCGTTGCCGATCCCGATCCACCAGACGTAGTTCGCGATCGCCACCCCCCACACAATGGTGGAGTTGATGCCCCAGATCCCTATTCCCTGGTCGAACAGCCAGCCAATCGAGCCGAAGAACCAGAGCACGAAAGGCAGGCTGGCGAGCAGGGCTAGCCACCAGACCTTGCCGGCGGGCTGAAACACCGGCTCGGCGACAGCCTGGGTGATCTCGACATCGCTGGCTCGCCCAGCGGCAATCCAGCGATGCGGAGGCGGCAGGCTTTGTTCGAGCACCGGGCTCATGTTCCGCCCTCATCGAAACCGGGCGCGGGATTGCGGACGTCGGCGAGATAGGTGGTGCGCGGGCGCGTCCCGAGATGTTCGAGCAGCGCATAATGGCGCGGATCAGCTTTCTGGCGGTTGATGTGCGAGTCTTTCTGGTGGAGGTCGCCGAAACTGATCGCGCTGGTTGGGCAGGCGCTCTGGCAGGCGGTCTTGACCTCGTCGGTCCCGATCGGGCGCTCGTCTCGTTCGGCTGATCGGCGTGCCCCGCTGATGCGCTGGACGCAGTACGTGCATTTCTCCATCACGCCGCGCGCGCGCACGGTGACTTCCGGATTCTTCTGGGCACGATAGGCCTCGAAGCCGAGGTTGGCGTATTCCTGACCGTCGGCGTATCCGAAGAAGTTGAAGCGACGTACCTTGTAGGGACAATTCGCCTCGCAGAACCGCGTGCCCACGCAACGATTGTAAACCTGCAGGTTCAGCCCTTCGCCGTCATGCACCGAGGCGGCCACCGGGCAGACGGGTTCGCAAGGAGCGTGTTCGCAATGCATGCAGGGCACCGGCTGAAACCCGAGCTTCGGGTTCGTCTCCGTGCCATGGTCGTAAACATCGACCCGCAGCCAATGCATGTCGCGGCCGCGCGCGACCTCTTCCGGTCCGACCACCGCGACATTGTTTTCCGACTGGCAGGCGACCACGCAGGCGTTGCAGCCGATGCACACCGCGGCGTCGATCACCATCGCCCAGGCGTGGCCGTCATCCGGCCTGGGCCGCTCCGGCAGCAGGCTCGGTCTTTCCTGCTCGGCTGCCGGCGGCCGCTTGCCCGCCTCGGCGAGATCGTGCAGCGGGTAGAGCTCGCGGACATCTTCCGCCGTGCGGACTACGTTCTGTGTGGTGAGTATCTCCTGCTGGCCGGCGGTCTTCACGATCGTCACATCGGGAATGTTCCAGGCATGGGCGGTGTTGCGCAGGGCAAAGGCGTTTACACCAATGCCGGTGCCGATCGTGCCGGCCTTGCGGCGGCCGAGCCCGAGTGTAAGGCTCATGACGCCTCGGGCCATGCCGGGTTCTACGATGACCGGCGCCTCGATCTGTCGTCCTTCGCAGGATAAAGAGACAATGTCGCCCGAGCGGAGCCCGCGTCCTGCCGCGTCCTGCGGGTGGAGCGCCAGCGCATTGCCCCAGACCTGCTTGGTCAGCGGTTTCGGACACTCCTGCAGCCACGCGTTATTGGCAAAGGAGCCGTCCCACAGGCAGGGGTCGGGTCGGAGGACGAGGGTCATACCCGTGCTTGGCGAAACTGCCGCGGCGATATCGGGAAGCCGCGGTTGACCGACTGCGGTTATCGCCGTGACGCTCCCGACGACGACGCCGTCGTGCAGCGCACGGGTCCACCATCCCTCGAAATCAATGCCTCCCTGCGATTGCCAGGTCTCGCGCACCAGATCGTAAGGCGAGGCATCGCCTCGGCTCGTCAGCAGCGCCAGTAATTCATGGTCGGTCCAGCTCCGGAACAAAGGTCGGATCAACGGTTGGACCAAACTTGCCGTGCCATCGCTGGACCGCAGATCGGACCACGCCTCAAGTTCATGGGTCTGCGGCATGTGCCAAGTGGCGAGATCGGCCGTCTCGTCGGCGTAGCGTCCCAGATGCAGCCGGAAGGCGGCCTTCGCTGAGCGTTCCGCAAACTCGAGATCGGCCGCCGCATCATACCCTGGGTTCACGCCGATCATCACGAGCTGGTCGACGGTGCCGGCATCGAGATCGTGCACCAGATCGGCGAGAGTGCCAGCCTCGCGCCCGGCAGGGGTTTTGTCGATTTCGATCTGATCGACCGGCGCTTGCAATTGGGCATTGATCCAATGCGCCAACGCGTGGGTCTCGGGCGGCAGGGCGCGTCCTGCCAGCACGACGGCTCCCCCCCTGTTGGCCGATAGGTCGGCGGCCGCTTGTTTTGCGAAACGCATCGCCAGGTCCGGAAGCGTTGCCTCGCGAATCGTGGCGCCCATCGCGCCGGCGATGGCAACGGCCATCTCGCTTATCAGCTGCGGCTGAAGCGAGATCCGATGGTCCGCCTTGGCGCCGGTCAGTGTCGGCGAGGTTTCGATGCTATAGATCCGCGAAAACTCGCCGTCTTGCGGCCGACGGCGCGCGGCGAAGCCACGGGCATTGCTCAGTTGGTTCGGGCCCTGGCCCAGCGGGTCGGCGTCGAGAGCGACGAGCACGCGCGCCTTGTCTAGTTGCGGCAGGGATCGGAGCGGCCTTCCAAAAGCCAGCGTCGCACCTGCCTCCGCGTTGTCCTCGTCGATCGGCTCGTATGCGTGCCATGCCGCTTTCGAAAATTGCTGCAACAGGTCGTCGATTTGTCGCAGCAATGTCGGGGAGGTCACACGGCCCGTGAGCAGACGAAAGCCTTCGCCGTTGCGCTGCTGCATCTGGTGAAGCTGCGTCTTAAGCGCCTGCCTGAACGCTTCGGGTGAGGCAATCTCACCGTTTTTCAGGATAGTTCGCGAGCGGTCGGGGTCGTACAGCGACAGCACCGTGGCCTCTGCGAATACGTCAGTTGCGCCGAGGCTTGCCGGATGCCGCGGATTGCCCTCGACCTTGATCGGGCGGCCGTCTATCGAAGTGACAATGACTCCGCGGCCGAACCCGGAAAGCGATACCGTGGTCGCGAATTTCAGCGCTTCGCCGGGGACGACGCGTTCGGGCATTTTCACATAGGGGATGATTTCTTCCGTTGGTTTGCTGCAGGCGGCAAGTCCGCTCGCGACTCCCGACGCGAGCAGGCTTAGCGCCTGGCGGCGGTTCAGCGCAGCCGAGCCGCGTGCGAAGAAATGTGACCCTTTGACGGTTAGCTCTTTCACCGGTGGCATATCGAGCAATCCGTGAGATGGTTGGTGCGAATGTGGTAGGCCGTCATCAGCTCCTGTCCTGACGTTTCGCGTTCGCCGGTCGGCTTCCAGTCGGGATCAAACACGGCCTCGCGCGGGCGAAGGGCCTTGGCCGGATCACGGTGACAATCCAGGCACCAGTTCATAGTCAACGGCGCGGCCTGTCGCGTCAGCTTCATCTGACCGATGGGTCCGTGGCAGGTGGTGCACCCGACGCCCTTGGCGATATGAATGGAATGGTCGAAATACGCGTAATCGGGCAGTTTGTTGACGCGCTGCCAGTGGATCGGCTTGTTCTCGGCCAAGCTCGTGCGCACCGGCGCCAGCATATCGGCGTTGGTCCAGAGCTGGGAATGGCAGGTCATGCAGGTTTCGGTCGCCGGCAAGCCGGCGAAACGTGCTTTCTCGACCGAGGTGTGACAATAGCGGCAATCGAGCCCCAGGCCGCCGACATGGTGTTCATGGCTGAACGGCAGCGGCTGATTGCGGGTCACGTTTTGATCCGTGACGTAAGGCGAGCGCACGATCTGGTAGGCAAGCCCAACCGCTAACACCGGCACAACTCCGAGCGATGCCAGCAAAAGCCTGGCAATCGTGTTGGCTCCGGGACGGAAGATCTGCATACATCCGTCTCTGATAAGAACGACCTCGCAACGCGCGTACGTGCGTAACTACGCGCGGATTCTGACCGGGACCGATTTGGTGGCGGGGGTCTTCGATTGCTTGTCGTGGTTCGACAGGGCCACCAGCGGGTTCATCTCGGGGTAATAGGAAGCGACGCAGCCGTCGGGCAGCTTGAACGGCGTTACCTTCAACGGCCCGACCTCGCGGTGAATGCCATCCCCGGCATCGCTGACCAGCGAGACCATCTGGCCTTCCCTGAGGCCAGCGCGCTCGATATCGCCGGGGTTCATGAGAAGGACCTGGCGTGTGCCTTCGATGCCGCGAAGCCGGTCGCTCATGCCGTAGATCGTGGTGTTGAACTGGTCGTTACTGCGCATGGTGAGCAGCCGATAACGGCCCGGCGCGTCTTCAAATCCGATCGACGTGAGGGTGTCCGGAACGGTGAATTCCGCCTTGCCGCTCTTGGTTTTCCAGATACGCTCCCGCGCGGCGTTGCCGCGGTAAAAGCCGCCGGGCGTGAACATGCGCGCGTTGAAGTCGTGAAACTCGTCCGGATAGGTTTCCGCGATGAGATCCCGGACGAGGCCATAATCGCCGACCCATTCGTTCCATTTCACTTTGGGGTTGGGCGGCAAGGTCGCCTTCGCCAGCCCGGCGACGATATCGAGCTCGGATTTCAGATGCCCGCTCGCCGGCTTGCGCAGACCGATTGAGCCCTGGATGCAACTGAAGGTATCCTCCATTGTGACCGCTTGCGGCCCGCCGGCCTGCATGTCCTGTTCGGAGCGGCCGCGGCAGGGCAGGAGATAGGCGGACCTGCCGTTCACGAGGTGGCTGTGGTTGAGCTTGGTGGCGATCTGCACCGTGAGGTCCATCTTGACCCATGCTGCCTCCATGGCCGCGCGCTCGGGGATGGCGCGGACGAAATTGCCGCCGAGCCCGAAGAACGCATTGACCTTGCCCGCCAGGATACCCTCGCAGGCCTCGACGGTATTCATGCCTTTCTCGCGCGGCGGCTCGAAGCCGAACTGTTTCGCCAATTTGTCGAGCGGCACGAGTTCGGGCTTTTCTGAAATGCCGACGGTACGCTGACCCTGGACGTTGGAATGGCCGCGTACCGGCGAGATGCCGGTGCCGTCGCGGCCGATGTTGCCCTTGAGCATGAGCAGGTTGACGAACATCGCAATGTTGTCGAACCCGTTGACATGCTGGGTCAGGCCCATGCCATAGATTCCAATCACCCGATCGGCCTCCACATACACCTGCGCAGCGGCTTCGATCGCGGCGCGGCCAAGACCTGAAGCAGCCTCGATGTCGTCCCAAGAAGTGTTGCGAACCTTGGCTTCAAACTCTTCAAATCCGTGCGTATGCGCTTCGATGAATGGCACGTCGAGCACGCGATTGCCCTCGATCTTGGCCTTGTCGTCGGCGGCGAAGACATGCTTGCAGATGCCGAGCATGACCGCGATGTCACCGCCGACCTTAACTTGATGGTACTGGCTGCTGATCCTGGTTTCCTTGCCGGTCAGCATTTCCGTCGGGTTTTGCGGATTGACGAAGGCTACAAGGCCTTTTTCCCTCACCGGATTGAAAGTGATGATCTGCACGCCGCGCTTCGCCGCATCCTGCAGCGGGTGAAGAAACCGCGGACTATTCGAGCCGGTGTTCTGGCCGAAGAAGAACATTGCGTCACAATTCGACAGATCATTGTATACGACGCTGCCAACACCAACGCCGATGACCTTCTTCAGGCCGACCGACGTCGTTTCGTGGCACATGTTGGAGCTGTCGGGCAGGTTGTTGTGGCCATACAGGCGCGCGAATAGGGCGTAGAGGTAGCACGTCTCGAGGCTGGCGCGGCCTGAAGAGTAGAAGATAACGGATTTCGGATCGAGCGACTTGAGCTTAGATCCGATGGCCCGGAATGCTTCGTCCCATTCGCAGGGAACGTAGTGATCGGTCGCAGCATCGTAGCGCATGGGATGCGTCAAACGCCCCTGCTGCTCCAGGTCATAGTCGTTCCAGTCGCGCAATTCGCTGACGGTGTGCTTGGCGAAGAAGTCGGGGGTGCAGCGCCGACTGGTCAATTCCCACAGCGTGGCCTTGGCGCCGTTCTCGCAAAACTCGAAGGCGTGGTAATCGGCCGGCTTGGCCCAGGAGCAGGAGACGCACATGAAACCCTTGGGCTTGTTTTGTCGTCTCAGCGTGTCGAGCGCCGCCGCAGAGTCCCATTCCTTGCCAAAGATGCTGGCGATGCCCCTAAGCGACCCCCATCCGCCGGCCGGTCCATCATATTCAACGGCGTGATCGTCCCGATCAGCGGGGGCCTCGGTTTCAGACATGATGTAGATCCTTGCAATCCGCCACCAGCTACATTTCGAACCTCTAACGGACAACGGGCATTGGGGTTCCGTTTGGGGAAAGTTTGACTTGGATAGCGAGAAGAGCGAGCCCTAAGTCGCCCAGAACGAATTGAGGTAGGGCAAACGTAAGCCGCTCGGCGCATATGTCGCCGAGCGTACATCGCCTTTCGCGACCCAGGCGGCGTCGGCATCGCGAAAAGTTTGTAGCGGATCGCGCCGCTCGCAACGCTCACGTTACGCAGCCAAACCCGGGCTAGTCAGGCAGCGAGCGGAAACCCGATCGGCCCGAATGGTTCCTTATCAAATGGTCTAAAGACCGGCTTGGCCCGCGGCGAGCAAATGAGGCGCGCAAGCCGTCCTCGCTCCGGAAAAACCAAAAACCTTAAGGTTTGGTGGGTTTCCGTCTTGCTTGCTCAGCGGCCCCGATGTTCAGTGGAGCCCAAGCCTTGCGGCATCCCGCCTTCGGTACACTGGAGCGACAAAGCGATAAGCCGCTCCAGGTTTGCCCGCGATAATGATAATCAGGTCTTGCTGGGATATTTGTATTCAGGCGCTGCCTTCAACTGATCCGCGCTTGCGTTCATGGTCGCGTGCCACTTGTTGTCGCTGGTATTGTAGCTGATGTTCACAGCGGAAGGCCGGACCACGACATAATGATCGCCGATGCCGAGAAAGCCGCCGACGGAGACGACGTATCCATCAATGGTATTCCCGTTGTAAGCGATGTCCTTGATCGTTCCGATGTCCTGCTTGGAGTCGTTGTAGACGTCCAGGCCGACAACCTTCGTGCTCAGATCAGCTTTTGCCGGGGCACTGGCAAACATGCCGCCGGAGTTATTTGAGTTTGTTCGGGACGTATCGGCGTTAGACCCGACGGTTGTGATCTCGTCGAAGGAGTTGGGGCTGATAAACATCGTGACCGGGTTGCCCGATTTGTCCTTCGCCTGCACGAGGAACGAGTCCGGCACTACCTTCACATCTGTGAAACCCGACTGTTTCAAGTTCGTCGTAACCTGCTGGCGGAGGTTGTCGCTTGGCTGGTTGGTGGTAGATGTGGCCTTTGACGGTGTGGTCGAGTTTGAGCTGGTTTGCGCCAGCGCCACCGAAGAAACCGTCGTCAAGATGGCTGCAGCCACCAAAGTTGCTCGTCTCATCGTAGTATCTCCATATAGAGCCCCATTCCGTCTAATCGCATCATTGCTTGCTTCGTTCCTCAAAATTGGCAGGTGTACAAAAGTTAAAGCATTGAGAATCCGGATGGCGCCATTTGGCTGTTCGCTAGGCGGCTGATGTCCTTCAATGCGGTCCGTTCCTGGGCACTCGTCAGCGAAAGGCTGTCCTTTGCATCGCATGCGGAGAGGATTTGACATGGCATGACTCCAGCTGCGGACGCTACGCCGATTCCCGACGCCAAGGCGCGATAGTTGTGAGGTGAAGTTTCATGGAGGTTCTCCTTATGAACCGTCCCGGGGAAAAAGCGCTCGCGAATAAACCGTTTCGTTAAACTTCGCACATGAAGGGGGGCAGGTCGCCGCACCGCGGCCAGGTCAGACGAAAGGCTAATTGGGGTCGAAAGGCTAATGCTGTCGTGTACAGAACCATCCGCCCTTTCAAAATATTAATCCGCAGAACAGAAACTCGTAATGTGCGATCTCCTGTTTCGCTCGTTGAAGGGACACCCTTAACTCAGTTGAAGGGATTACCCTTAACTCAATCGTGGAGATTCATCATGAACGATCAAACGAGCAGCCTACGATCCGACAACCCAACCGGCGTACCGCGAAAGATGCTGAAGCCGCGCAGGTTGGCGCTCCTTGGTTCCGTTGCCGGCCTCGGCATGGCTATTCTGGTCGCGGGGCCCGGCGGTTATCACGGTCTCCGTCTCCCAGCATGGATCGCCTCTGCCCACGCAGCAGAAGCGTTGGCCCAGACGCCTCCGGGCTTCGCCGATCTCGTCAGCAGGGTGAAACCTGCGGTGATCTCGGTCCGCGTCAGGATCGACGAAGATGGCGGTAACGCTGCCGTAACCCAGCGCGACAGCGATGAGAATTCCGATCAATCCGGCCCGCCCGAACAGTTTTTCAGGCAATTCGGATTCCGCGGCCCCAACGGCATGCCGCATCGCCACCAGATGATTACTGGCGAAGGCTCCGGCTTCTTCATCTCCGCGGATGGCTACGCGGTGACCAATTATCATGTTGTTGATCACGCCAAGTCGGTTCAGGTGACAGCCGATGACGGCACCATCTATACGGCCAAGGTGGTCGGCACGGACCAGAAGACCGACCTTGCTCTGATCAAGGTCGACGGCAAGAAGGACTTTTCCTATGTGAAGTTCGCGGACCAGTCGCCACGCATCGGTGACTGGGTCGTTGCGGTCGGCAATCCGTTCGGCCTCGGCGGCACCGTGACCGCCGGCATCGTTTCCGCGAGCGGTCGCGATATCGGTGCGGGTCCATATGACGACTACGTGCAGATCGATGCCCCCATCAACAAGGGCAACTCTGGTGGTCCGGCGTTCGACATGAACGGCAACGTGATTGGCGTGAATACAGCTATCTTCTCGCCGTCCGGCGGTTCGGTCGGCATCGGCTTCGACATTCCCGCTGCCACCGCGAAACTCGTGGTCAACCAGCTCAAGGACAAGGGCCATATAACGCGGGGCATGATCGGCGTGCAGGTGCAGCCGGTCACGCCCGAGATCGCCGACAGTCTTGGCCTGAAGCAGGCGAGAGGAGCGATGGTCGATAGCTCGCAAGCCGGCGGCCCAGCCGCCAAGGCCGGCATCGAGGCGGGCGATGTCATCACCTCGATCAACGGAGATCCGGTGAAAGACTCTCGCGATCTCGCCCGCAGCATCGGTGCGATGGCGCCGGGCAGTCAGGTGAAACTCGACGTCCTGCACAAGGGCGAATTGAGAACCGTGACGCTGACGCTCGGCGAAATGCCGACCGACCACCAGGCCAATGGCGGCGGGGAGCAGCCTGCAAAGGAGGTTGCTGGCACGCCCCATCTCGGTCTCAGTCTCGCCCCAGCGAATGAGGTCGACGGCGCCGGCGAAAAGGGCGTGGTTGTAACGTCGGTCGATCCGGATGGCACTGCCGCGGAACACGGCGTTCAGACCGGGGACGTGATCCTCAGTGTGGGCGGTAAGGCGGTCTCTGACGTCGGCGATGTCCGATCCGCGTTGAGCAATGCCACGTCCAATGGCAAGCACAGCGTGCTGATGCAGGTCAAGACTGCGGATGCGACCCGCTTCATCGCGGTTCCGCTAAACAAGGGCTGAGGGTCCTTCCAGCTACGGAATCGGTCTGTCGGAATAGGCCGGGTAGGAAGCCCGGCCTATCTGATCGACCCTTCCACCGCGGAATCACGCAGACCGACGCCGCAAAATCTCACATCTACGTGAGCCCCAGGCCAGACTTTTTGATGATGCAACATTCGCGTAAATCCGACGTTGGACCGACATCCGTAAACTCACCTATGTGCCTGATCGGAAACTCCCATGAATGTAAGTGAATTCGTTTGGCATCGATTATCCGAATGGCGATTGCGGCGCGTTTACGGATATCCCGGAGACGGCGTCGGCGGCCTCGACGTCGCACTGGAAAAGGCTAAAGAGAAAATGGAGTACGTTCAGGTCCGTCATGAAGAGATGGCGGCCTTCATGGCTTCGGCCCATGCGAAGTTCACCGGACAGGTGGGCTTATGCTACGCCACTTCAGGGCCAGGCGCGATTCATCTTCTGAACGGGCTTTATGATGCCAAGATGGATCATGTACCCGTTGTCGCTTTGGTTGGCCAGCAGGCGAGGAGCGGCCTTGGCGCCAGTTACCAGCAGGAAGTCGACCTGCAAAACCTGTTTCAGGATGTCACCGAATATGTCGGGTTGGCCAGCGTGCCGGAGCAGGTCCGTCATCTGATCGACCGCGCTGTGCGCATCGCGCATAACAAGCGCGCGGTCACTTGCGTCATTCTGCCGAACGACTTGCAGGAGCTCGATTACAAGGATCCGCCGCTCGCCCACGGCGCGACCCATACCGGCGTCGGTTACGCCGGCCCTGCGAAGCTCCCCGAAGAGAGCCTGCTCCGGGCGGCCGCTGACGTTCTGAACAAAGGCAGCAAAGTCGCCATGCTGGTTGGGGCGGGCGCGCTTGAAGCCGCCGACGAGGTCATCGCGGTCGCGGAGCGCTTGCAGGCGGGTGTAGCCAAGGCGCTGCTCGGCAAGGCCGCGCTGCCTGACGATTTGCCTTTCGTGACGGGCTCAATCGGACTGCTCGGCACGAAGCCGAGCTGGGATCTGATGAAGGGCTGCGACACTTTCCTGATGGTCGGTTCTGCGTTTCCCTATAGCGAATTCCTGCCCAAGCCGGGAGATGCGCGAGGGGTGCAGATCGATATCGACGGCAGCCGGCTGAGCCTGCGCTATCCGATGGAAGTCAATATGGTTGGCGACAGCGCCACGACGCTGCGGGCGCTGCTGCCGATGCTTACGCAAAAGAAGGAATCCTCCTGGCGTCGTGGGATCGAAAAAGGGCTTCGGAGCTGGTGGCAAACGCTCGAAGAACGCGCCATGGACTCGGCGGAGCCGCTCAACCCACAACGCGTGTTCTGGGAACTGTCGCCGCGGCTGCCAGACAATGCCATCATCACTGCCGATTCAGGATCGGTCGCGAACTGGTATGCGCGCGATCTGAAGATGCGGCGCGGCATGAAGGCGTCGCTGTCGGGCGGGCTGGCTTCGCTTGGCGCCGGCACGCCTTACGCGGTGGCCGGCAAGATGGCCTTTCCGGATCGCACGGTGATCGCCTGCATGGGCGACGGCGCCATGCAGATGAACGGTCTCAACGTGATGATCACCATTTCCAAATACTGGAAGCAGTGGTCGAACCCGCGCCTCATCGTTCTCGTCCTCAACAATCGCGACCTCAATCAGGTCACGTGGGAGGAGCGGATCCAACTCGGCGCCGGCAAGACCGAATCCACCCAGAGCATCCCGGATTTCCCGTATCACAAATACGCAGAACTGATCGGGCTCAAGGGCATTTTCGTCGACAACCCGGACCGCGTCGGCGCGGCCTGGGACGAGGCGCTGGCCGCCGATCGGCCGGTCATCCTGGAAGCCTATACCGATCCCAATGTGCCGCCGCTGCCGCCGCACATCACGCTGAAGGATGCCAAGAACTTTATCAGCATGATTCCTTCCGAACCTGAACTCGGCAGCGTGTTGCGCAACAGCGCCAAGGAATTGCTGACCAGCGTTCTGCCCGGAAAGGATTGATCATGACGACAAGGGTCTCGATCGACAGCGTGCGCGCGCAAGCCTTCGAGATTCCGACCGACAAGCCGGAGGCAGACGGAACAATCGCCTGGAACTCGACGACCCTCGTGCTCGTCGAGATTTCCGGGGGTGGCGAGACCGGGGTGGGCTACACCTATTCCGGGGCTTCGATCGTCGAGTTGATCGGCGGCAAGCTGGCTTCAGCAATCAAGGGTCACGACGCTCTAAGCCCGCAGGCGGCATGGCTGACGATGCAGCGTTCGGTCCGCAATCTCGGCAGGGAAGGCTTGGCCGCGACCGCAATCTCCGCTGTCGATGCCGCGATCCACGACCTCAAGGCGCGGCTACTTGGTTTGCCATTGTTCAAGATGTTGGGCAGCTACCGCGACAGCGTGCCGATCTACGGTAGTGGCGGTTTCACCACGTATTCGGACGGCGAACTCCAGGCCCAGCTTGCGGGTTGGGTTGAACGAGAAGGCTGCAGCCTCGTCAAGATGAAGGTCGGCTCGGATCCGGACAAGGATCGCGGGCGCGTCAAGGCGGCCAAGCAGGCGATCGGCGACCGCGCCACATTGTTCGTCGATGCCAACGGCGCCTACCGCGTCCAGCAGGCGCTTGAATTCGCCAATGAGTTCGCCGAGCAGCAGGTGGGCTGGTTCGAGGAGCCGGTCAGTTCCGACGATCTGACGGGATTGCGGGCGACGCGGCGGCGGGCTCCGGTCGGCATGGAAATCGCGGCCGGCGAATATGCCTACACCGTGGATTATGTTCGCGAGATGCTGGAGGCTCAGGCAGTCGATGTGCAGCAGGCGGATATGACCCGCTGCGGCGGCGTGACCGCCTTTCTGCAGATTGCCGCCCTCTGCGAGGCGTTCCACATCGACCTTTCCGCGCATTGCGCACCTTCCTTGCATTTGCACGTGGTCTGTGCGTCGCCGCGGCTGCGGCATCTGGAATGGTTTCACGATCACGTCCGGATCGAACAGATGTTGTTTGACGGGGCACCGGTGCCTGCAAATGGCGAAATAAGGCCTGATCCCTCGCGGTCCGGCCATGGCCTTCGTTTCAAACACCAGGACGCGGCGCGCTACGCGAAGGAACACGCATGACCCGGCTGAACAGCAACGAAGTTCTGACGGGCGCCGGAATGGCGCTGGCGGGTCTGGCGCTGGGATCGGTGTTGTTTCGGGCCGCGCCCGTCGACATTGGCGAGCGCGGGAGACGGCGGGCAGTTGCGATCCGGCCAGTTCGCGGGTCGAAGCCATCGGCTACCGTTCGCGCCGCGCGGCGTCTCAATCGGGCCGCGGGCACGCTGGCGGCTTCCGTCCTCGCTGACAGTGGCATCGAGCACTACCGCGGCTCATTCAAGAACAAGGCGATGTTCACGCCGCTGATCGTTTCCGCTTTGACGCTGGCCACCAGCATTCATGGCACCTCCGACATGCGGCCGGTTGCCCACCGGGTGCGGGACACGACCTATTTGCTGGCAGCTGCCACCGGCCTGATCGGCACCGGCTTCCACATCTACAATGTCGGCAAGAAGGTTGGCGGCTTCAGCTGGCAGAATTTCTTCTATGCCGCGCCGCTCGGCGCGCCCATGGCCATCCTGTTGTCGGGGCTCGTCGGATTTTGCTCGGAGCGGGTGCGCGAGAGCGAACCGGGAACGCGACCCGAAATATTCGACCTGCCGGCGGGGCGCACGATGGCTGCGGTCGTAGGCGCAGGATTGCTAGGCACGACCGGCGAAGCCGGGCTGCTGCACTTCCGTGGCGCGTTTCACAACCCCTTCATGATGCTTCCGGTGACGCTGCCGCCGCTCGGCGCCGCCATGCTCGCGTCAGCCGCGGCCGGGGGGCCCGGCCGCGAGCACCGCTTCACGCGCTGGTGGATGCGACTGCTGGCTACGATGGGCTTTGCCGGCGTCGGATTTCACGCCTACGGCGTATCCCGCAACATGGGCGGCTGGCGCAACTGGAGTCAGAACGTCCTCAACGGGCCACCCCTGCCGGCGCCGCCGAGCTTTGCGGGCCTGGCGCTCGCCGGCCTCGCGGCGCTCGGCCTGATGAAGGATCACCGCGATGCCTGATCACGGCAGCAACTCTCCGGCCCGCAACCGCTATCCGGGCTATGACGTTCTGGCCAAGCGTATCGGCCCGTCATGGAACGAACAGACCCGGCGGGTGGTCACCCACAGGCTGGCGATCGGTGGCGAACCGCGCTTCTTTACCGCCGAGGAATTTCAGAGTGTCGGCGCGATCGCGTCTTGCATCGTGCCGCAGCCAAAGACGCGTCCGCCGATCGCGGTGGCATCGCTGGTGGACGAGAAACTGGCGCGCGGCGCGTCGGACGGCTACCGCTTGGCGGGAACGCCGCGGGACGGCGACGCCTGGAGGCTTGGACTCAAGGCGCTCGATGTGGAAGCCAACGCTGCCTATGGTGGGCCTTTTCACGCTCTGGCGGAAGGCCTTCAGGTTGTATTGTTGGCGCGAATGCAGAGCGGTGAACTTAAATCCCCGGCATGGGGCAGCATGACGTCGAAAGACTTCTTCAAGAAGCGAATGGCACGCGACATCGTGTTTGCCTATTACGCGCATCCCACCGCGTGGAGCGAGATCGGCTGGGGCGGGCCCGCTAGTCCACGCGGCTATGTCCGGCTGGATTTTGACGAACGCGACCCCTGGGAAGCCGCCGAAGCGGACGGCAGCGACGAGGCTTCGGTTCGACGGATCAACCGCAATGTTCGATGACGCCCTGGAAACTCCGCGCGCGCGGCGCGGGCGAGCACCCGATGTGTTTCGGCCGGGCGGATGGGTGCCGATGCGGGAATACGGGGAAAGCGAGGCGGTGGATTTCGCGATCGTCGGCACCGGAGCCGGAGGTGGCACGCTGGCTTGCAGGCTGGCGGAGCTGGGATTTTCGGTCGTGGCGTTCGATGCTGGAGCTTACTTCCGGCCGCTGGAAGATTTTGCCTCCGACGAGAGCGAGCAGACCAAACTGTACTGGACCGACGACCGCATCGTCGACGGCGAAAACCCGCTGCAGATGGGCAGCAACAACAGCGGCAAGGCGGTAGGTGGCTCGACCGTGCATTTCGCGATGGTCTCGCTCCGCTTTCGTCCCGAATGGTTCAAGTCGCGCAGCCTGCTGGGCTATGGGGCGGACTGGCCGCTCGACTGGCGCGAAATGTGGAAATATTACGCCGAGGTCGAACAGGCCCTGCAGATCGCCGGCCCTGTCACTTATCCCTGGGGGCCGCATCGCCCGCGTTATCCCTACCGTGCGCATCCGCTCAATGCCGCTGCCCGCGCGCTTGCCAGGGGATGCGAGGCGATGGGTATCCAGTGGACCGAAACGCCGCTGGCGACGTTGTCGGCACCGCGAGGGCTGGCCCATCCCTGCGTTTACCGTGGCTTTTGCGTCACCGGATGTTCGACCAACGCCAAGCAGAGTGCGCTCGTGACCTGGATACCCCGCGCGATCGCGGCGGGTGCGGAAGTTCGGGACCTCGCGATGGTCGGCAAGATCGAAACCGATCAGGCAGGGCTGGTAACCGGTCTGCATTATCATCGCGAAGGCGCCTGGCGATTCCAGCGCGCGCGCAACGTCGTCGTGGCCGGTTACGCGATCGAGACGCCGAGGCTGCTGTTGAATTCGGCGGTCGGCAAGTTTCCCGATGGTCTCGCCAACAGTTCAGGACTGGTCGGAAAAAACCTGATGGCACAATCCAATCAGGCTGTTTGGGGCGTGATGGATCACGAGGTTCGTTCGTACAAGGGGCCGCCGTCGCTGGCCATCACCGAGCACTGGAATTACGAAGACAGAGGGAAGGACTTCTTCGGAGGCTACAGTTACATGAGCCAGGGGCCTCTGCCGCAACTATGGGCCAATACGCAGATGAGCGCGCACGGCCTCTGGGGCTCGCGCCTGATGGCGGAAATGGAAAACTACAACCACGTGGTCGGTCTCAAGATCGTCGGCGAGATGCTGCCGCAGGAATCCAATCGCGTCACCCTCGCTGACGATGTCGATCAGTACGATCTGCGTATTCCCCGCATCACCTATTCCTGGTGCGACAACGATAAGCGGCTGATCGATCACTCGCTCAAATTCATGACCCAGGCCCTGCGAGCCGCAGATGCCAGGGACCTTTGGGCCCAGGAGGACGATACGTGCCATCTCAACGGAACGGCGAGGATGGGAAGCGACCCGGCATACAGTGTGGTCGATGCCGATTGCCGCAGCTGGGATATTCCCAATCTGTGGATCTGTGACGGGTCTGTGTTTCCGACGGTCGGCGGCGTCAATCCGTCGCTCACCATCCAGGCCATCGCATGCCGTACGGCCGACCGGATAAAGGCGCTGGCGCGCCGCGGCGAACTCGAGGCTCGGGCTCGTGCGTCCGCCTGAGCGGGCAATTTTCGACTCATCAGGAGGGACGGCGTTGACCATATCGACCGAGAATTCACCAGCGCAGTCGACGGCGCCGCCTGTCGCGGTCCATAAGCTGCTGACGGGACAGAAGGCGCTGGTGACCGGCGCCAATTCAGGCATCGGCGAGGGGGTGGCGATCGCATTGGCCGAAGCTGGTGCCGACGTCGTCGTCAATTACGTCGATGGCGATGCCGCAGCCGAGGCTGTGGTCGAGAAAATCCGAAAATGCGGCGCGAAAGCGTTTTCATGCAGGGCCGATGTCTCTTCGGAAGACGAGGTTGCCGCGATGTTCGCGCGGATGATGCGAGAGTTCGGTACCATCGATATTCTCGTCAACAATGCGGGCCTACAGCGGGATTCATCGTTCCACGATATGACCCTGGCAAAATGGAACACCGTCTTGAACGTCAACCTGACCGGCCAGTTCCTGTGCGCGCGCGAGGCGATCCGGGAATTCCTTCGCCGGGGCGTCGTGCCTTCCGTCTCCAGCGCGGCCGGCAAGATCATTTGCATGAGTTCGGTCCACCAGGAGATTCCCTGGGCCGGCCATGCGAATTACGCGACCTCCAAGGGCGGCATCCGTATGTTGATGGAGAGCATGGCGCAGGAGGTTGCTCCAAAGCGAATCCGCGTTAACGGTATCGCGCCGGGCGCAATTCGGACGCCGATCAACACCGCCGCATGGCAGACCAGGGCTGCCTACGAGCAGCTGATGAGGCTGGTGCCCTACGGAAGGATCGGAGAGCCGGAAGACATCGCCCGAGCCGCCGTATGGCTGGCCTCGGATCATTCGGATTACGTGGTAGGCACCACGCTGTTTGTCGACGGCGGCATGACGCTCTATCCGGGTTTCGCGACGGGCGGTTGAAGACATTCAAGCTTGCGAAGCCTTTCACGCTTGTAATCTGCCTGGGACGGAAACTTCGGAACGCAACGCGACGGGTTGGCTTATTTCTACGAAAAAACCTCCGGAGCGCGCCCTGCTTGTTCGCCGCCCCTGCACGGACGAGGTACCCGTCAATGAGTTCAACCCACACATCATCTCCCCAAATCGTGGTCATTACCGGCGCGTCGGCCGGCGTGGGGAGAGCAATCGCACATCGGTTCGCCAGGGCCGGCTGGCGAATTGGACTGATCGCTCGGGACGCCGAGGCCCTGGAACAGGTCAGGCAGGAGGTCGGCGAACTGGGCGGTTCGGCCATAGTCGCCGCAGCCGATGTCGCTGACGCCGAGGCGCTCTTTGCGGCCGCGGACCAGATCGAGAATGCCTTTGGATCGATCGATGTCTGGGTCAACGACGCGATGGTCACGGTGTTTGCGCCGGTCTGGCAGATGACGCCTGAGGAATTCCGGCGGGTCACCGAGGTGACTTATCTCGGTCAGGTGCATGGCACGATGGCGGCGCTACGCCATATGCGGCCCCTCAACCGCGGGAAGATCATTCAGATCGGCTCGGCGCTCGCTTATCGCGGCATTCCGTTGCAATCGGCCTATTGCGGGGCCAAGCACGCTATCCGCGGCTTTACCAATGCGTTGCGAACAGAACTCATTCATGACCGCAGCGCGATTCAACTGACAATCATGGAGTTGCCGGCGGTCAATACCCCTCAATTCGACTGGGCGCGAACCCGCATGCCGCATCAGCCCCGGCCGATCGCGCCAGTGGTTGAACCGGAAGTTATCGCAGACACGGTGTTCGAGGCGGTCGGGCATCCGAGGCGCGAATACTGGATCGGATTGAGCACGCTCAAAGTCATTCTAGGAAACATGGTATTGCCGGCGTTTCTTGATCGCTATCTGGCAAGGGTGGCATTTGCTGGCCAGCAGACGGCCCGGCCCGTTTCCGCGGATCGCAAGGACAATCTGCTGGACCCTGTTCATTCGCTTCACCGGACACGCGGGCGGTTCGGAAAGGAAGCCAATAACCAGGCGCTGGTGATGAGCGGTTCGCTCGGTCGTGTTGCGCCTGTAATGATAGGTGCCATCTTGTTGTTTGCGACGGGCATGTTGACGGCGGCAACGGCGCGTCGCCCGAGGTCGGCAGGTTATCCTGCCTCGCGTTTGAGGGCCCATGGCAAACCGCATTGAAGACTACGCCGCCATCGGCAATTGCGAGACGATGGCGCTGGTCGGTCGCGATGGATCGATCGACTGGCTCGGCTTTCCCAGGTTTGACAGTGCCGCGTGTTTTTCCGCGTTGCTCGGAGATTCTCGGAATGGTCGCTGGCTGCTGGCGCCGATAGCCGGTCCTTCGAACGTCAGCCGGTGCTATTGCGGCGATACGATGATCCTGGAGACAACCTTTGAAACGTCGACCGGCGCGGCCCGCGTCATCGATTTCATGACGCGACGCGAAGGGGCGTCGGATCTGGTACGGATCGTCAAGGGCCTTCACGGCAAGGTCGCAATGCACACCGAGTTGATCGTGCGATTCGAATATGGTTCGATCGTGCCCTGGGCATCGCGCAGGGACGATGGGCGGCGTGAATTCACCGCAGGTCCGGACAGGCTCCTCCTCGCTGCCGACACGCCGCTGCGCGGAGCGGATTTGCGCACTGTCGGAAAGTTCGAAGTTGAGGCCGGAGACGAAGTCGGGTTCCTGCTGACCTGGTCACGATCCTATCGGTCCGCGCCGGAGCACCGTTCGGTGAGGGAGGCGTTGGCGTCGGCGGAATCGTTCTGGAACAAATGGTCGGAGCGTTTCAAGCCGGGACCGGAGTGGTCGAAAGAGGTGATGCGCTCCCTTTTGACGTTGAAGGCCCTTTCGCACCGCGAGACCGGCGGCATCGTGGCAGCCGGCACCACTTCGCTGCCGGAAAAGATCGGCGGCAGCCGCAATTGGGATTATCGCTATTGCTGGCTGAGAGACGCCACCTTCACCCTCTATGCTCTGCTTGGAGCGGGCTTCATCGAGGAAGCCAATGCCTGGCGTGGATGGCTCCTGCGCGCCGTCGCCGGCAGTCCAGGGGATCTGCAAATCATGTACGGAGTCGCTGGCGATCGACGCCTGGACGAATACGAGGTGACCTGGTTGAGCGGGTATGAAGGTTCGTCTCCGGTCCGAATCGGCAATGCCGCGTCAAAGCAGATCCAGCTCGATATCTATGGCGAGCTTCTGGATGCTCTCCACGTCGCGCGCAAGGCCGGACTTCACGGCAACGCCGCGAGCTGGGCGATGGAATGCGCGCTGGTCGAGCATCTCGAAAGCATCTGGGACAAGCCGGATGATGGAATCTGGGAGGTTCGGGGTGGACGCAAGCAATTTACCCACTCCAAGGTGATGGCGTGGGTCGCCTTCGATCGGATGATCCGCGCGGTCGAGGATTTCGGGTTGGATGGACCAGTCGCGCATTGGCGCGAGATCCGTGACGCCATTCACAGACAGGTCTGCGAGAGAGGGTTTGACCCGGAGCAGAATAGCTTTGTGCAGTCCTATGGATCGAAGTCGCTCGACGCCAGTCTGCTGCTGATTGCGATGGTCGGGTTCCTGCCGCCCTCTGATTCCCGTATCCGCGGCACACTCGCCGCTATCGAAAAAGGTTTGATCCGCAAGGGCTTCGTGCAGCGTTATCACACCAGCGACGGCGCCGACGGATTACCGCCGGGGGAGGGCGTATTCCTGGCTTGCAGCTTTTGGCTCGCAGACAATTATATCCTGCAGGGACGCCTTCACGAGGCTCGGACACTATTCGAAAAGCTCCTGTCATTACGCAACGACGTCGGCCTTTTAGCCGAGGAATACGATCCCTCCGAACGGCGGCAATTGGGAAATTTCCCGCAAGCGTTCTCGCATCTTGCGCTGATAAACACGGCCCACAACCTCGTAAGTGCGAACGGCGCGGTGCACCAGCGTTCCCGGCGGTGAAGTCGATCGGCCGTGGTGGGCGGACGGGCACCGATGGAATCCGTTTGGAGCGAAGGAACCAAATTGCAAAAATCCAAAGATCGCGCAGAGTCTTCAAAAGCGCCGAAGGAGCGGGCCCCGCCGAAACGAGAAACCGTCAGATTACCACGAAAGAGGCCGATGACGTCGAAGAGATGTCGAGCCCGCGGACGCCGGTGACCTACGAAATTGTACGGAGATTGGGCGATGAAGAGATGGATAGGCCGGTCACGTCGTTATGGTGGTCGGGAGTTGCTGCCGGGCTTTCCATCAGTTTCTCACTGTTGGCCCAAGGTATTCTGCAGGCTCACCTTTCAGAAGCGTCGTGGACACCTCTCATCAGCAGCCTCGGGTATTCCGTCGGGTTCCTGATGGTTGTCCTTTCACGGCAACAGCTTTTCGGAAAGTGCAGTCACGGCGGTATTGCCGGTTATGGGCAGCTTTGCTTTGGCCGATCTCTGGAGACTTGTTCGTCTCTGGGGCATTGTCCTATTTGCGAATTTGGTGGGGACCCTGACCGCTGCTGCTCTGTGTACCTTCACCCCTGTTTTGACGCCCGAGTTGAAAGCAGCCGTGCTCGACATAGCGGGTCAAATCACTAACCACTCCTGGATAGAGATGGTGTTCCGCGCGATGGCATCCGGATTTCTGATCGCCACCATGGTTTGCCTGCTTCCCAGTGCCGAGGCTGCGCAGTTCCACGTCATCGTGGTACATATTTGATCGCGGCCGCCGGATTTATGCACATCGTCGCGGGCAGCGTATAGGCATCTTTTTCTAATTCTAAACGGGCGACTGGGCGTCGAAGCAATGGTCGCGGATTTCCTCGTGCCGGTCCTCATCGGAAACGTTATTGGTGGGACCGCGCTATTCGCCCTGATCGCGTACGCACAGGTAATGAAAGAGATTTAAGCGGGGCAGTCTTTCGGCATGTTGCCTCCAAGGGATTACCTAGGTAGGCGCGCGTCAGACATCCGAGGTAGGAGTTGTACGCCCAAATCGGTGCCGGACGGACTGTGCAGGGGCGCGAGGTAATTCGCCTCCCTACCGTGATAGTCCAGGCGCCGCCGATAAGGCTATGTGGCTGGGGAGGCACCCGAGCCGCTCTAACGCAGCCTATCACAAACTTGAGGGGAGCGAGGCTTTCGCCAAATTCAAGTCAGGCGAATAATTCCCTGTTACCGCTTATTAGATTCCCTGATACCCAAGGCAAATTCCCTGTTAATTTGAGTAGGGAACTAAGCAAGAAGTCACTGCGACGCAGCCCCTTCTTGCCGCAAAATCGACGTCTAAAGCGTTGAAATCGCAAAATTCCCTGTAAAATTCCCTGTTAGCAGGGAATTCACCTGGAGACGGGTGCGATCAGCACTGCGTCGCCAGCCAGCCAGTCCGGCGCCCCGACAGAACGTCCCCAATACCTGGAGAAAGGCCCACCAATGGTGGGCTTTTGCCACTCGGCGTCCCGTCTCTGTGCTTCCGGTTTCGCAGGATATGGGCGGAATCCGGCGAAAGTCTCTGGCTAGCACCGCGAATATTCCCGTTTTGGGGAGACTGGCGCTGGAGAATGGGTTCGATCACCACTGCGTGGCGAGGATGGCAATCGATTTCGCGCACTGATGAGCTTTCGAGCAAAGGCTAGTCAGTTGGAGCTGCGACGGAGGCGATCTCATCGGAGCCCACCTCAAGTCTGAATGCCAGCGCCCTTCCCGCATCGATGGCACCAGCGAATGCACGACTTGCTTAGTCAGCGAATTTAGAGCGATCTGCCCGGCTTCGAAGCCGTCGAAGTGCTTCAGTTTGTCCACGCAGAAGCGCAGGTGATCCGTTTGGCATTGCAAATTCCTAAGTTCTTCCCGCGAAATTAATTGGGCTCTCCCCGCGAACCTTGCCTTGCGTTGATGGTCAGCTACGCGACCGGCGACGATCCGCGCCCGCTCAAGGGCGCCAACTTCATAATAGAATTCCAGGGTGTGAATAAATGAGCGTCGACTACAAGAGTGCGGTTGAGCAGACATTCGTCAAAAGCCTTAAGAGCGTCTTCCTGGTCGACGATTCTTTTCCGACCTACGAAGACATGTTCGCCGAGGCGACCACCCTGCAAGGGTTCTCCGAAAAGGATCGAGCCAGGAGGTTGTACACAGCGTTCCGCGATCGGAATCTGCCCTGTGACATCGAAAATTTGTTTAAAGCGGGCGATATCGAGATGGTGGAACGACTCAGAAAATGCGACCTCATTGTGATCGACTATCATCTCGACCCTGGCGTCATCGATAACTCCAAGTCGATAGAAATTCTGCGTAAGCTCGCCAACTCACCGCACTTTAACACCGTCATCGTTTACACGAATGCAGAACTCGACCAAGTCTGGCAGGACATCGCTTCGAATTTGAGGCCGGACCTCCGCCTGGATGCCTTTCTCGTGGACGAAGGCCACAAGAACGAAGCGACGTGGTGGTCAGATGTCGATCCATCTAAATTGACGGAACCCAACAGCGAGGCTATCGCTCAATTTCTGAGGGGCGGTTTTCAAGGCATCGATAAGCCGGCTCGCGCCGCCATATGCCAGGAAATCTCGTCAAGCGGAGGCAAGGGTAAAGGCGACATCGGCGTGATGGCTGAATAACAGGAAGAGCGTGCCAAAGAAGCTGAACGGCAGGCAAAGCGGTAGTATCTCTGAGAACTTCGGCCAGTCTGCGCGTGACCGCTGCATGCCATTTCCTTAGAGCTATCGACGCCCTCAACAAAGCACTGGGCGCTACGCTGCTGCCTCCCCGATTGAAGGTGAAGCCCTAGATGATGATGCGGGTGCTCGTGGCAGTTGTTGCCTCGGGTGTCAATACCGGCGTACCAACTCACCCGGGGGTCGTCGTAGCCGACGACGATAAGCCCGGCGGAAATTTAGGCTTAGAGAAAATCCCGCAGCCGGGCGAGCTCAACAATATGAGCTGCCGACAAAACAGCGCTGACTAAATCAGACTGCGGAGTGGTGTAGATCTCATACAAATGATGCTGACCCACTGGCATAGCCATGAACTTCCGAATGCATACATCAAGAGTGCCATCAATTATGAGATAAGGGTGCGCCCCGAGGGAGGCGCTTACGCGTTGATTGTTGACTGACGGCCATTTTCTGAGAGTTGCGGGAGTATCGAAATTGATTTCTGCGTTATCGAGCATGTTTGGCATTCGCCTTCGTTTTCTTCGCAAATTTCTTAAGGGGCTTCTCCGCCGCCTTGGAAATCATTGTTCGTTCCTCGAAATGATATCGGCATTATTACCGAAAATGAAGAACATTCCTTAGCGGCCAAAGTTCCAGCGACGTTCTTAACGACAAAATAAAAACGACCCGCCGAAGCGAGCCGCTTGTTGTTTACTAAGACTTCCGATGCGGCAGGTCTTCTTACTTGTGTTCTAGCCTCTTGTGTCCAACGACACGCCCAACTGATGCGCCTTCACCGCCGTCGCTCCTATTGATCGCTTCAATGCTTTGGATATTTTAGCGACGCCCGTCTTCTGCCGAGCGAGCGACTTCAATTCACGTACCTCTGATGAAGTCCATGCGCGTCGAACTATTTTCTTCTTTTTGGCCATTTTAGCTCCATTTTGTGGAGCGGGTTTCTAACACGTAACAATCATTTGGCAAACGCATTGCCGCTACCCGGAACCGCTGTGAAACGAGAAGGTTGACGCGGTATGGGCGTTTACGCGCCTTTGTCAGCAAGCGCGATGTCTCCAAAGTTTGCCCGGGTGAGTATTCCCACATATCCGCCCATGGCGTTCCGGACATTCAATTCGACGGCGTTGTTGTGTAGCAGCCACCGTTGGAGAGATTCCTTATTGCCAGCGGCGCGCCCCAACAGTTCCGTCAGGTGTTACTCTCAGTACCGGAAAGCCAACAGCAAATAGCAATTGGACAGCGGGTCACGGTTGAATTCGCTTCATGTCTGTCGAGGCAGCCGTCGGAAGCGCATAGAGGTCCTTAGCCTGACACCCGCACCTGATTTGTCAGGCTTAGCCTGACACCAAATCCCGGTGCTCCTTCCAAGGCAACGGAAGGAGCTTTGGGATTCGCGCCAGCGAAAGTCCCGTCGACTGTCCGCGTTCCAGAATGGCTGACGAAACCTCCGGTGAAAGGAACGCGAGCCGGAGTGCCTGGCGAACGACTTTTGGATGAAGCCGGTTTGCCTCGGCGAGTTGTTCGATCGATTCATATGCTCCGTCGCGGAGACAATCCACCCAGGCATGCGCGCGAACGATGGACTGGATCAGGCTTTCGTTCCGCGCGGCTTCCGGTACACCATTGTCTTCCATCGCGGCTGCTGCATCTTTCGGCTTTGTCGACCACGCAATTCTGAGTTCCTGGCTCTCCCCATCCCCGTCGGCGGTACCGGCGGTCGTTATCAGGAGGTGATCGCGGGCGATGACGACGCGCTCGACGTCTCCAATGGAAGCGGGCGCACTGTCGGATTGTCCCTGTTGTTGATGTGTTTTGAGGGCGGCAAGGACCGTGCTCTCAATCTCGGCCGCAGGGACGCGCCCGACCGATCCAACGTCGGCCTTCCTTCCCCGCAACAGCGTTGAGCTGACGTAGAACCGGTAGTGCACGCCATTTTTGGTGGAAAAGCTGGGGCTCATGCGGTTGCCACGATCGTCATAGAGCTTGCCAATCAGCAGCGCCTCGCTCGCAGTGCGAGGGCTTTGCGGCCGGCGGGTTGGGATGCGAGAAGCTGCTGGACCTGATCGAAGATCTTGCGGTCGACAATGGCCGCGTGCTCGCCGGGGAACCACTTCTCCTTGTGACCGGTCTCGCCGACGTAGACCCGATTCTTCAGAAAATAGGCAAGGGGACCATAGGTGAAGGGAATCCCGCCGTTGAATTTCCTGACCTTGGTGTCCCGACGTTTGGTGACGATGCCCTTGGCGTCGAGATCCTCCACCAGCTTCCCGAAACTCTGCAATTCGAGATATCGCTTGAAGATGTATCGAACGGTTTCGGCCTCGACTTTGTTGACGACCAGCTTCTTGTCCTTTGCGTCATAACCGAGCGGCACGGTGCCGCCGGTCCATTTGCCCTTGCGTCTTGAGGCCGCGACCTTGTCGCGGACTCGTTCGGAGGATAGCTCGCGCTCGAACTGGGCAAAGGACAACAGGACGTTCAGGGTCAGCCGCCCCATCGATGTCGTAGTATTGAACTGCTGGGTGACCGCGACGAACGAGATTGATTTGGCATCGAAGGCCTCGACCAGCTTGGCGAAGTCTGCGAGCGACCGGGTTAGCCGGTCGATCTTGTAGACCACGATGACATCGATCCGGCCGGCATCGATGTCCTTCAACAGTTGCTGAAGGGCAGGGCGGTCGAGATTGCCACCGGAATAAGCGGGGTCGTCATAATGCTGGGGGAGGGCCCGCCATCCCTGCGAGGCCTGACTCTTTATATAGGCCTCGCAGGCATCCCGCTGGGCATCGAGCGAATTGAACTCCAGTTCCAGACCATGTTCGGTGGATTTGCGGGTGTAAATGGCGCAGCGGAACGGTCTTGTCATACTAGTGGCCACGGCGACCGCCATCCGAGTTGGATTTGGAGGTGACGGCCGCGCTTCTTTTCCTAGTGTCGCTTCCGCCGCCCAAATGACCCGAACGGGCTGGTGCCGCCTCCGCCTTTCGCTTGATGCGATCGGCTGGGTCAGAAGCCGCAGTCTCGTCGTTTTCCTGCAGCCTGGACCGCAGGCCGAAGAACCGCGGACCGTTCCAGCGGGTGCCGGTGACCAATCCTGCTATTTCGGAAAGGTTGCTGTGGGTGACTCCTTCGTAGACGAACCCGTCCGCCAGCACCGTGACGCGATGGCTTTTGCCCTTCCATTCCCGCACCAGGACTGAGCCCGGCTTGATGCGGCGTGGCAGCACGATCTTGCCTGTTGGCTTCGCGGCAAAGGCCCTCATCATCTGATCGAGCAGGCGCTGCGCAGGGCGGGAGAGGCCGCCATAGGCCTTCTCCTGAATCCGATGCGCGATGCTTCGGCGGAGCAGGTCCGGACCGAACGCTTTTGGCGGTTCAGTCCGAAACACTTCCAGGTATCTGATGCGTAACCGGGCAATCGGCATCGTCGCCAGCCGATCCAACTCATCCTCGACGGCTGGATCGGTAGGTCGAGCGGGATTTGTCGGTTGCATGTCCATCATCGCGCGGTGCCGGATTTGGCGATCCGATAGATGCGTTGACCGCCGACTTTCTCGGAGACAAGATTGAGGTCGAGCTTCTTCTTGACTACGCCCGCGAAGAAGCCGCGGACGGAATGTTGCTGCCAGTCGGTCGCTTTCATGATCGCGGCGATCGTGGTGCCCTTCGGTTCGTATAGCATCTTCAGCACCGCCGACTGCTTCGATGACGAAGACGCAGGTGATTTCGATGATGCCGCTTTCGAAACGGCGGCATTGGTCGCAGCGGTGGGCTTCGATCGAGTAGGGACGCTGCTCTTGGCGGGGTGTTTTACGGTGCGAGACGATTTGCGTGCGGTCTTTGCGGATTTTGATTTCGATTTGCTGGTGGCCATCTGGCTCTCCTCAACGACAGCATCTTGTGCTGCCACTGACACGACCCCGCCAATCGGAGGGGCGGGGCGAGAGGAGAGTGAAAACCGGCTGCTACTCGCGAGAAAAGCGATTCAGCAGCGAGGCGGCGTCTTGCAGACGACCGGCCTCATAAATCAGTTGTTCGATATCCATCGAAACGGTCACGCCTTCGGCGACGCTCCCCCACAAGGCGCAGCAGGGCGCGACGTCGCAGCAAAAATGCGCCCCAAAGGCCACAATCCGTGGGCGTTGATGGATCAGTGCGTCAGAAATCTGTATATGACAATCAGAGCCACCATGCCCGCGAAAATCAACAGGGCCGGGAGGGATTTTCGGAGCCCGGTCGAATTGTGCGCAGCCGATGAAGCGGGCTGAGGTTTAGGCCGCTTCTGGAACCCCACGACGTTGCCCTCTGTCGTTGGTTTGCGAGCTTGCGGTTCCGGCGCCGCGCCCACGCCTCCCATCTCGCTGTAATAAGCGCTGTATACCTCGCGAACGGCCAGAACCGTGGACTCGGCTTCGCTCATCATCTCAAGTCGGGCTCGATAGTTGGTCAGAAATTTCTGTGCGTTTGACGGAAGGTCATCGAAACTGCCGAGCTTGGCCATCATGAGCCAAGTGGCAAAATCCGCCTCGGCCTTGGAGCGAGCTTTCTTGGCGATACTGGTGCTGGAGCTAGACGCCATGGTAGTCCGGTTGTTTCGCCCGCTTAAACTCCCCGGCGTTCATGGCGATCGTTGGACAAGTTCGCTTGGGTATCTCAATTGACGTCAGGTTTCTCTCTTGGCGCGTGGGGATTTGCCCTTGCCGCCGCTCAAAAGAATTGTCATCAACTTGAGCGGGTCCGCACCTAAAGCAGGAGCGATCGTGATGAATTCCACGACGTCGAGCCTGCGCTCGCCGCCTTCATATTTGATATTTGGCGACGAAGGACTGCTGCTTCTTCAGGCGAAGGGCGAGGGCATGTTGGGTCAGCCCGGCGGCCTTGCGCGCCCCGACCATCAGCTCGCAAAAGGCGGCCTGATCGGGCGAATGGACGGATTTGCTGATCCCGCGGGTGGCTGATGTCATCAGCCGGGTAAGCTGATCCCATCATCGGATTACCCCAAAAAGGATAATATTAACCGCTCTGCCGAATGATGCCGGCGGCGGGGCTTCCGGACTGGACTTCCCGGCCAAGGGAAGCGCATTGGCGACAACCTATTTATCGGATCAGCCACCATGGCCCCGCCGGCCGGAAATACACAGCCAAATCCAGCCAAGTTCGAGGCCTCGGCGCATTCGTCCGATTCCAGCCTGCGCGAGCAGGCGCTGGGTCACGTCTTTCTTGGCCAGTTGCTGACCTTCATGTGGCAGAGCGGTACGCGCGATATCGAGGTGCTCAAAAGCGAAGTAGACCGCGGCGGGTACGACGTCGTGCTGGAATCGAATGGCGTCATCCGGCATGTGCAGTTGAAATCGAGCTTTCGAGGCTCCAAAGTCCGCGAGGTCGACGTCAGCACCAAACTGCTGCGCAAGCCCGGCGGATGTATCCTTTGGCTTGAATTCGATCCCGAGAGCCTTGCGATCGAGCGGTACTACTGGTTCGGCAGCAGGGCGGGAAACGCGTTGCCTGATCTGGGCGAGCGTATCTCCCGGCATTCCAAGGGCAACAGCGAGGGCGAAAAGAACGAGCGCCCTATCCATCGTGTCCTGACCAGGGGACGGTTCGAGGCGCTCGCCAGTATCGGTTTAGTGGTAGAGAGAATGTTTTGTTAAGGCCGGTCACTCGTCCTCAATTTTCCGACCGAATTCAGCCAGGAATTCTTCCATGTTCTTGGATCGGATCGGCACGGCAATCGACCCTCCAACCTGCTTCGGATCGGTCCTGTCGGCGAATTCTCCCGCGTCTTCCGCAAGCCGAAAGATGTTGCTCATAGCAAAAGAATCCCTTTGCACAGCGGCATTGTAATTCTTCAGAATGACAGCCTCTGCTAAGGTAACGGTGCGGATCTTGTCGCCATCGTTGATCTTTACCCTGTGTGTACCGAAAACCTTATCGGTGTTGATGACGTGATGGAATTGCCTAAGCTGGCCGAATGATCGGGCTGCTCTGTTTCTTTCTGGCCGTACTGGCCTCGCCATTCAAGTCGAAGGTGCGGCTTGAAGCTGAGAACGCGGTGCTTCGACATCAGCTGATCGTCGTGAGGCGTAGGCTGCCTGGTCGCGTCCGGCTCACGAACCATGATCGCAGGTTCTTTGTCCAGTTGTATCGCTGGTTTCCATCAATCCTGAAGGTTCTCACAATCATCCGGCCCGAGACGCTCGTGCGTTGGCACAGGGCCGGCTTTTGCTGCTACTGGCGTTGGAAGTCGCGCCCATTGGGAGGGCGACCGCAGATCGACACGGAGCTACGCATTGATCCGGCGGATGAGCGTCGAAAATCCGCTTTGGGGCGCGCCACGCATCCACGGCGAACTGCTCAAGCTCGGATTTAGCGTCGCTCAATCAACAGTCGCCAAGTACATGGTCAGGCGACGTGGACCTCCGAGTCAGGGATGGCGGACCTTTCTGCGAAACCACGCGCCAGATATTGCTGCCATGGATCTGTTCGTGGTCTCGACCATTGGCTTCAAACTGCTGTATGGCTTCGTGATCATACGCATTGATCGCAGAGGTCTCGTCTGGATCAACGTCACAAGCAACCCGACGGCGGAGTGGATCGCACGTCAGATAACCGAGGCCTTTCCGTGGGCTGGGGCTCCGCGTTACATGATCCGAGACCGAGATCGGATCTACGGCACCGTCGTCACGCGCCGATTGCGCGCCATGGGCATTCGCGACAAGCCCACTGCACCAGCCTCACCTTGGCAGAACGGCTTTGCCGAACGGCTGATCGGATCGATCCGGCGCGAGTGTTTGGATCACGTCATGGTTTTGGGCGAGGCACATCTGCGCCGAATTCTGAAAAACTATACGGACTATTACAATGGCGTGAGAACGCATCGGTCTCTAAACAAAGATGCGCCGGTCTCTCGGCTGGTTCAGCGATCCGGCGTCATAAGTTCACACGCCCTCTTGGGCGGACTTCATCACCGCTACGCCCGAGCTTAAGTTTTCGGTACACACAGGCGTCCCAGGAAACGACCGTTCCTTGAAGGGCAGCGCGACATGAGACCGAGTGATTCTGCCGGGACCACCTCGCCCGATTCAGAGGGAAAACGCCTCGCCGCAGTAGTTCGGACTAATCATTCATGCGCCCGGAGCCATCGACTGAAAGACTTCGTCGCGCAGATAGAAGTGGTGGAAGAGAGCCGCGGCTGCATGCACGCCGGCAACCCAGAGGATGGCGTTGCCGAGGGTGGTGTGTATTTCCATGATCAGCTGCCCCAATCCATGCGCCTTCGCCATCTGGGGGGCGATGTCGAATCCGGGAAGGGTGACGGGAATCCCCTCGAGCCAGGTACCGAGCACCGCCGTTGCTGGAATCGCGATGAGGAGCGCATAAAGCGCGAACTGGACGAGCTTCGCGGCCGCAGCCATCCATCGCGGCATCGGCTGCTTCGCGGGCGTGCTGTCGATCAGCCGCCATAGCAGCCGCAGCACGACGACAATGAAGACGAGCACCCCGAGCGTCTCGTGAATCCTGCGGAGCCCGTCCGCGGCGGCGGAATAGAGCGAATATCCGTCGCCCTTGCTCAGCACATAGGCGGCGAGAACCAGCATGACGGTCAGCCAATGGAGGGCCTGGGCGCCGGCGCCGTAGCGAGAGGAAGTGCTGCGCAAACCGATTATCTAACTCCGATCTTGAACCCGCCGCAGCGGTTGATGGACGGTGAGGCCGAACACCCGCTGTCCCACCGACAGCCCCGTCGTGCCATTGCCGCCAGCTCGTGCCCAGGGATCGACGGTGTTCGGTCACGATCGAGGCGATCGGTCCAGGTCGGGGGCCATGTCAGCTCATCCCAGGCGAATCCCGACGCATGAACCTGAACGACGAATTCCTTTGCAGATGAGCGAAGATGGAACGGCGAAAATCGATGGTCCAATGACCTTCGGCTATGGAATCGATGCCACCGACTCGGCGTGCAAAAAACCAACGGTGCGGAACAAACATCTGCTTCTCACGCCAAAGGGCCGGCCGTCATAATGATGATCGACCGCTTGTCACCCTTGGCTTGGAAAAAATCTCCACGGAGGGAGACTCTCTTTGATTTCGCCATTCGATCCTCCGGAGATATGTCTTCGATCTCGGCTATTACGATTATGCCTGGTGGGCTGAACTGGACGCCGTCGGCAGCCGGATCGTCACCCGGTTCAAATCCAACACCCCGCTCGAACTGGTCAAAGAGCTGCCGGTCACGGCAGGCAGCAGCATTCTCTCCGACCGCAGCGGCTTCCAGCCCGCCCGGCAAGCCAGAAGCCGCCGTAATCCAATGCAGAACGCGGTGCGCGAGATCCGCGTTGCGGTCGACAGCGGAACCGTGCTGCGCATCTTGTCGAACGACCTCGATGCCAGCGCTCAGGAGGTCGCTGATCTCTACCGCAGGCGCTGGGCCATCGAGCTGTTCTTCCGCTGGGTCAAGCAGACCCTCAAGATCACCCGGTTCGTCGGCACCTCCGAGAACGCCGTACGCATCCAGATCGCCGTTGCGCTCATCGCTTTCTTGCTGCTGCGCCTGGCGCAGACCGCCCTCAAATATATTCCAAGCCCGATCGTCTTCGCCAGACTGATCCGCGCCAACCTCATGCACCGCCGGCCAATCGATAACCTGCTCCATCCGCCACCCCCGATCAGCCGAGATCAACGTCAGATGAGCCTCGAGCTATGTTAAATCTAAACCGGACAGCTGTGGGCTTGTTCCGGCCATCCACGACTTCGCGTCACTTCAGCAACGACGGTTGGATGCCCGCGACAAGCTCGGGCATGAGGAGGCGGGACCGGGGCCCGTGATTTGGATCAAGGAGCCTGCACCTTGTGCGTCAGCCTTGCGAACATTGTCCTTGTTCGAGGCAGGGGCAGATGCGCGGCGGAGTTCGTCCAGCGCACTCGTCCAGTCGCGAACACGAGCAACCTTGATAAAGGCGTCAAGCGCCGGCGAATACTGCCTCCCCGCCACGGCCAAAAGCTGCACCTCGCGCCGGACGGGGTCGCCCTCAATTGGAATAGCGGCGAGCGACGGCAGCCTGTGAGCGTGCTCTGGCGCCAGGATGGCCCCAAAACCGGCGGATGCCATTTGCTGAAGATGCCTTTCCTGATCGCTCCTGTGCACATGTTTAGGGCCTGCATGGTCGGCAAAACAAGCCTGCTTGAATCGGCCTGCGACGTCGCATCCGACCCTTTCGAGAAATACCACGTCATGCAAGTCTTGGAGCGGGATAACGGTTTGCCTCGCCATCGGATGTTTTCGAGACAAGACGAGCACGCACCGCTCCTCGAACAGCCGCCAGCGGTCGATACGCTCAGGTAGCTCCACGGCGTCACCGACGAGTGCGGCATTGATCTCGCCATCCAAAAGCATCGCAACGAGCCCGTTGGCATCCGCCTCGCGCAGATCGACTCGAAGGTCAGGGATGATCCTGGCGAGATCCAAGAACAATTCCGTAATAAGTGCGGCGGAGACTGACGGCACCAGCCCGATCTTGAGCGGGGCGATTGTCTTCTTTTTATAGCCTCGCGCCTGAAGCCGTACCGCCTCCGCGGCGGCAAATATTTGCTCCAGCGTGGGCAAAATCATCTTGCCCAGCTCGGTGAGCTGGGTGAGGTGACGTTCACGGTGAATCAAGCCACCGAGTTCTTGCTCCAGCTTGTGTACCGCCTTTGTCAGCGCCGGCTGGGTCACATTGCATCGCTCCGCAGCCCGCGTAAAATTGAGTGTCCTTGCTAGGGCTAAGAAATATCGCACCTGATGCAGCTGCATACTCATACCCGAAAGATTTGCCGTGGTTCGGACCGTTCCAGCTCGCTGCCATGGTAGGCAGGGGCGATGGTCAAGCGGTTTGTCGCGGAGCTTCCGAGGAAACAGGTATTGTGCGCCGGCTCGAAATTGTCGACCCGCGTCTTGCGGAAAGTTTTCTCACCGACGGTGTTTCCTATTAGCGTCGCGGACCAAGACATCAGCTCAATCCGAGGGTCCGAAACACGCGTCCGATCGTACAAACCTAGCATTGCCTCGATCCGATCTCGATGTGCTGATCGCGACCTTGGATGTCGACGTCATTGGGCTCATCGAATGTTTGGTCAGTTCATGTTGGCGCCTGTCATTCGGGAGCGTGGACGCGCCGGCTATCACCCACTACAATCTTTCCGGGACGGGACGAATGGTCGTGGGTGGTTTCTCCGCATTTCCTCTGGTACCACACACACTTGTCATCACACCGACCAAGAAGCCGCTTCACATCCAGGTCGACGACTGGACAGCGGCATAACGCTGGGAATATGGCGCGCATCCTTGTTCTCCGTGACGCTGCTGTGCCTGATGTTCTTGCGGACTAGAGATAGAGCGGCTTGATCGCGGCGTTAAGCGCAGTTCTTGTTACGGCGTTCTCATTCTTGCGGGTTTGTTGAGTGATTATTTCATGGCGCCTGCGTCTGTAGCGTGTCCAACACCTCAGTGGTCTGGACCGCCGGGTCAACCCAAGTTGGCTCGAAGAATCCGCCGTGGTTTAGAGGCAGGGTCGGTTTCGCTAATTCGGACTGCGCGAGTGACCCTTTACGACGGGTTTCGCTGAGGTGCCGACACGCCAGTCATATCCGTAATCAAGGAGCGTAGTTTGCACTCTTCGCTCGCCAAGTTGACCTTCTGCCCACGCGTTGACAGGCCGTAACGAGCGCAATCACCGTACGACGAGGCCGGGAAAGGTGACGGTAGTCAGTCTCAGGCTGCACGCGCGTCGCTCTTGAACACCGTTCGAATGCTTTCCGATCACCGCTCCCGCGCGACGGCCAATATCGGCGATTCTCTTGAGCGCCGCCTTTGCTTTGTCGATGTCGGGCATCGAACGATCAAGCCAGAGCACGGTGGGATTGGCATTCCTTATCATCACGGACAACGACCGCTTGATCTTGTGCGCCATCGCGGTCGCTACCGCATCTGAACTCACACATGGAACGCGCGGCGGAGGAACGCGCCATTTTGGCATCTTCGATCACGCCGCAGCGAGCCATCTGCGTCCACAAGGACAGAGCTATCTGCCAGTTCAGGACGACAAGGCGGTCGAGCTTCCCCAGCGCATGTGGCCGCTCTCATCGATGGTCGGGGATGCCGACAATGCGATCGTCGTTGGCTTGGCTCGCCTGCGGGCAGCCACCGACCGAAACGCACCAGTCCCAATCGGCGAATGTCACGGGGAACTTGGAGACGACCCTATACTCAGGACCTTCATCGACATAGCGGCCTTTTTTCCGTCGCAGGTGAGCCCATTCTAAAGCCGCCTGCCCAAACGACAATCATTTCCGGGCAGTCCTTGGCGCATTCACGAAAGCTCGCCAGCTGCTTCAGCGCTCGTTCGGCCTCGGGCCTCCTAATTCGTCAGCTCGTTGACGTAGGCTTCATTGACTACTCCAACGACAGCCAGGATGATGCCGACCAAGAGCAGCGCTTGGGCTCGAAGTTCAGCCCAACGGCTTGAGCCTTTCCATGGTTGAGGGGCAGCTGTCATTTTGAATTGTGAAACCAAAGCGGGCCCTTGCACCTTCGAGATCGCCATCTGTCATTGCATCAAGCCTGCTCAAAGGGCGAATTTCATAGTTGGTGCGAATCTGTCACGGGGCGATGGGCGCGTGCTTGAAATCGCAAAACTCCAAGAGTTATATCAAGATTCGTAACGTCGGTAGCCGTCCGCTCCGCTTTTGGCCCGCTGCAGGATGTTCAATTCACGCTGCCTGATTTGACTGTGCGGGCAGCGTGAATTGAAAAGTCGCGCCCTGAGGTTGGGCGGCGGTGGCCCACAGTCGTCCCCCATGCGCTTCAATGATGGTGCGGCAGATCGATAGACCCATCCCCAAGCCGCCGGGCTTTGTCGTGTTGAAGGCGTCAAAGATGCGCTCGAGACCCGGTGAACTCAGACCTGGCCCCGAATCCCGCACTACGACGAGCACGCCGTCCGGCTCGCCCTTACCGGTGGTGATCACCAATTCTCGCGACCCCTCGCTGACCGAGCTTAACGCTTCGACGGCGTTGATGATCAGGTTCATGATCACTTGTTGCAGCTGGACCCGATCTCCTTGAATGAGCGGCAAGCCGTCCACGAGGTGTGACTGGACCGAAATGCCATTCTTCACGACTTCGCCACGGGTCAGGGCGATGACCTCGAGGATTGCTCCGTTGATGTCCACGTCTTCTTTCCGGAGAGGTGCTTTTTTGAAAAGCGCGCGCATCCGGCCGACGACCTCGCTGACGCGATTGCCGTTTGCAAAGATCCGGTTGAGAGCCTGCCGAGCTTTCTCCAGATCTGCCGGTTCTTTGCTCAGCCAGTGCAACGCCGCAGAGGCATTGTTGAGCGTCGCCCCGATCGGCTGGTTGACTTCATGGGCAATCGAAGCCGAGAGCTGTCCCATTGTTGCGACTCGATTCGCGTGCACGAGCTCCATCTGCACCTCGCTGTAACGCCGCTCGCTTTCGCGAATTTCCTCCTCCGCCCGCTTGCGCTCGGTTAAGTCCACCACGAAGGCCACGCCCTGGTCGTGTCGCCCGCCGAACGTCGCTGCCCCGACCAGCACCGGCACGCGGCTGCCGCTTTTCAGGAAGTACTCCTTCTCATAGGGTTGCGCGGTTCCGGTCGCCTCCAGCTCCGCCACTCGTCGGTCGTCGGCATCGCGCCATTCGGTGGGCGTCAGATCCCGCCAGCGCAGTCGACCGGAGACGAGATCGTCGCGGCCGTATCCGACGATGCGGAGAAAAGCTTCGTTGGCATCGATGATCCGACCGTCAAGATCCCAGACGAAGATGCCGATGATGTTGGCATCCACTAGCCGTCGGATCCTGGCCTCCCGCTCAGCTAGCTCGCGGTACAGGCTGGCGTTCTCTATTGAGATGGCCGCCTGGGAAGCGAGCAGTGTGAGGACCACCATTCGAGCAGGAGTAAAAGCGGCAGTCGTAAGGTGGTTCTCCAAGTACAGCATCCCAATCAACCTGGTCTGCTTAAGTATCGGCAGGCAGAGCACTGACCGTGAGCGGTGGTCGCGAATATAGTCATCCGCTGAAAACGAGTTCTGACTGGACGCATCGTGCAGGAGAACGCTTTCTTTTGTCCGAAGGACGTAGTGAAACACAGACTTCGGTAGATCTGCGGCCGTGACGCGTGCCTGTTTCAGGACCACGGTCACGTTGTCACTGCTGCTTGTGGCCTCTGCTTCAATTTGATATTTTTCGCCTCGCGGAAGAATCAAGAGACCTCGATCGGCGCCCGCGTGTTCGATTGCCGAACTCATGAGCGTGTTGATTAACTTCTCGAAAACGATCTCGCCTGACACTGCTTCCGAGACTCTGATTACGGTAGCCAAATCGAGCTGCTCGATGGGTGTCACTATCGTCGCCGTGGAATCCGGGATCGACTTGTCCACTTTGAGGTGCGGATAAAGCTCCTCGAGTTGGCGAACCTTTCCGTCGGCTCCCCAGCGCAGGTAGCAGGCCCGCGCGGCCCGCAAATAGGTCGCCGCGATCTTCTCGTAACCGCGCTCTGCGTAGAAACGCCCGGCAATCTCGTTGGCAATTGCCTGGTTGTGCACGAACCCGTATTTGTGAGCCTCGCGGATGGCCTTGTCGTACAGCTCCTGAGCGTTCAGTACCCGGCCCTCAATGCGGGCGATCTCGGCGCCGACCAAGGCAGCGCGGTCTTCGAAGGTTTCGGGGTTGACCTCCGCCCACACTTGGAGCTGCCGGTGGTGGTCCAGCACAGAATCGAAATGCCTCGGTCTCTGCTCCGGTGTGGCGTGATCCCAGACCGCCGCATGCGCCAGCGCGCCATAGAGTCGATACTCCGCTGACTCGAACATTGCCGCCGACGTCCAAAGCAGCGGTTCCGCGTGCAGCGAGGCGTCGACCGCCGACGCGAGGTCTCCGGCGAAAAAGTGCGCCTGCAGCTTTCGCGTCCAGTAATAGAACTCGGCGAGCACCAGATCGGGGCTGTTGGCCAAGCGGCGTTCGGTATCGAGTTCGCTGTATCCCTCATGATCCAGGCACCCGAACGTTGCAGTCAGCCCGCGCAAGGTGAGGATCAAACCGAGTTGTGCTGCGCAGCGCTCGATGACCAGGCCGAAACGCACCCGCCTAGCAAATGCCAGGCCGTTCTCGCATTCCTTTTGCACTTCCGCGAGTGGATCCCCGGCGGCGAGGCAAACCGTGACGGTCAGGAGCTCGCACTCGGCTGTCAGATACTCGATCGAGAAGATGAGCTGGTGATTACGTTCCCAAGTCTCTTCTGTAAGAAGGGCTCTGCCGGCCCTGAGATACTTGAGCGCCGAGTCGTATGCTGTCGAGAGTTTCGCGCGCCGGCCTGCGATCAGATTCAGTTCTGCGACGCGCTCGCGATCCTCGACAAAGGTGATGAGATGGGAGCCCCGGTTGAGTTGATTGACGATCTCAAATATCGCCTCCTCACGTCTTTCAGCGGGCGTGTGCTCGGCGAGGAGCACTCCGATGCGCAGGTGAGCCTCGGCACGCAGCTCCTCCGGGATAAGCGAGTAGGCGGCTTCCTGCACGCGGTCGTGCAGGAAGCCGTAGGAATTGTCCGCACGGAAGATGAGGCCCGATCGCACGGCTTCCCAGAGATGGTCGTGCATGTCCTCGACCGAGCCCTGATACCCCAACCGCAGCATCTCGAACTCTGCACTGTTGCCCATGCAGGCGAACTGCTGGAGTACCTTCTGGGTTTCTGGCGGAAGGCGCTTCAACTTCTCGACCATCAGCTCTACAACATTGTCCGTGAAGCCTTTGGCACGAATGCGGAGCAGGTCCCATACCCAACGCCGCGCGCGGTAATCGAATGTCAGCAGTCGATCGTCCGCCAGAGTAGAAATGAACTGGATTGCGAAGAACGGGTTGCCCGTGGTCTTTTCGTGAATCAAGTCTGCCAGTGGGGCGACGCGCTCCAGTTGGCAGTGAAGGGAGTCCACAAGCAGTTTACCTAGATCGTCGCGACTGAGTGGTGTGAGAACGATGTCCTGCACTGCCGCTCCGGCCTGACGGATCGCTTCTAGCTTACGTACCAGCGGGTGGGTGGCATTGACCTCGTTGTCCCGATACGCACCAATGAGCAGTAAGTGCTGCAAATCGTTGCGGGTCAACAGATCTTCGAGGAGGTCGAGTGTGGCGACATCCAGCCATTGCATGTCATCGAGGAAGAGCGCGAGCGGATGTTCAGGTCGCGCAAATACGCCGATGAACCGTCGAAATACGATCTGAAAACGTCTCTGCGCTTCCTGCGGCGGCAATTCGGGCACTGGCGGCTGCTCGCCAATGACATGCCTCAATTCCGGGACGAGATCGACGATGAGCAGTCCGTTCGGACCCAGCGCCTCACGAAGTGCGTCCTGACATTTGCGCAGGTCTTCCTCGTTCTGGCTGAGGAGCCGCCGGATGAGGCTCTGAAACGCCTGGGCCAGCGAGGCATGCGGAATGTCGCGCTTGTACTGGTCGGATTTGCCTGACGCAAACAAGCCGCGTGGCGGCACGAGTGGTTTGTGGAGCTCATTGACGACTGCGGATTTGCCGATGCCGGAGTATCCGGAGACCAGCACCAGTTCCGCTCGGCCACCGCCAACGATGCGGTCGAAGGCGGTGAGCAGAGTGTCAACCTCGCGGTCCCTCCCGTACAGCTTCTCGGGGATCATGAGGCGATCCGGGGTGTCGCGAGCGCCAGGAGTGAAGTCATCGATCCACCCCTGGGACTCCCATTGGGACAGGCAGCGCCGAAGATCGCTCTCAACTCCCACCGCTGTCTGATACCTCTCCTCCGCCGTCTTGGAGAGCAACTTCATCGTGATCGCGGAGACCGAGGCCGGCACGGTTCCCACCCGCTCACTGGGTGCGGCTGGTTGTTTCGCGATGTGACAGTGCACCCATTCCATCGGGTCGGAGGCCGTGAATGGAAGACTCCCGGTCAGCATTTCGTAAAACGTCACTCCAAGCGAGTAAAGGTCGCTCCGAGAATCGATCGAACGGTTCATTCGTCCCGTCTGCTCGGGTGCCATGTAGGCGAGCGTTCCCGCGATGAACTCGGGAGGTTCGGGCGACTGGCGCTCGCGCGGAAGTTGGGACGCAATCCCGAATCCGGTGAGCCACGCGTTGCCGGTGTCGTCGACGAGGACATTCGCAGGCTTGATATCCTTGTGTATGAGGCCCTGCTGATGGACTTGACCGAGTGTTCTTGCCAACCCAATGGCGGTGCTAAGGAAGCGAGTCAGGTCGAGCGGTTGCCCCTGGTCACGCTCAAGAATCCGATCCAGCGGCTGACCGCCAGGGTCCTTGAGTAAGAGGATCGTCCGCCCTTCGTGACGAGTAATGGCCAGAGGCTTGGCAGCCCACGCGGGATCGAGTTCGGCTGCGAACGAGTATTCGTGCATGAGCCGCCTGATACTCTGAGGCGACGGCTGTTCAAAGAGTGCGATCGCTAGGACCGGCGAGGGGTCGTCGTGCTTTCGGCCGCGGTAAAGGGTAAAGTCCGCGCTTTCCCGCAGGGGCACCAGCACGTACCCCGAAAGCCCCGGGATAGGTGACATTCTTGTCGCCACGGCATCACGACCTCGGAATATTCATTTGGACAGGACGCTAGAAAGATGTCAACAGGAACGAAATATCAATGGCCGCGCCGGCCGTAGAGTTGGTTCAATCTTTCTAACGAACTGGAACTTTCTAACGAACTGAAAAGGGTCTCTTCATCGACAGGATTCTCCCGCAGCGGCACTCCTGCTCACCAGGCAACTGCGCTTCCTCTCTCGTCTCATAGAAGAGACAAAAGTGGCCACCCCACGACACCATATCGCCAACGGCGTCGATCCCGCTCTTCGGCATTTCGATTGCCATCGGGTCGTCCTCCGCTCTTCACCTTGAGGATTGTCGCTGGATCTGACAGTAAAGCGGGCCTGAGCGTCCGAATAAGCTCGGAATTCCGTCCACGGCATATCCCAACGAGTCCGCCGAAATCGGGCGACGAGACCTGAAGGGCGCGGCGATCTGTGGAAGCATCTGCGCTTACGGGGTGCGTCCGCATTCTGTGCCCCGCAGGGTCGCAGCCGTGCCCGACAGCTACCAGTTCCAATGGGATCTGGCATCCCACGGGCGACTGCTGGTCATTTTTTGTCGCAGATTAACATCAACAAAGTATCCGCCGAGCGGTTGAAATAGGAACAGGCCAGCAATGGCGCATCCAGTATCGACTTTCCAGTGGTCAGATGTAGACTTTCGGTAAGTTGGATCGGGCGCTTCAATTCATCTTGTTGGGCGATCTGTCATGATCAATCGCTGCCGTTCAAGGGCGACGCCCGCAAAAAGGCCCTTCGGACCTGAGCGGGATTTGCGCCTGCTCCTTGTGCTAGGTTCATGGTACGTCGCACGGGGCAGAGCCGACGCGCCGAAAAGAGATTGGTATGTAACTTGAGTGCAAGCGTGACGGTAAAATAGCCCTGCGCGGATACTGGACACGAGATCAGCTACAAATGACTCGTTTGAAGTCCAAGTCGAAGAAGAAAACGCGGACGGTAATCGGACGCTCAAATGCAACGCGCCAACGGGCGCGACCTTCCAAGAATAAGATTGCGGTCGATGATCGCCACGTAGGTTCCTCTAAACAGAGCGGAATTGGGCAGGGTCAAGGGGAGCCTTGGGACCAAGGCAGCTTAACGCCTGAGCGGATCCGCAGCGTAAAGAAAAACATTATGGCTCAACGACGAGCCCAACGTCGTCGCATGGGCGAGGTTGGAACCGCTTCGGAAGCCCTTTCGTACGAAATAGACCAGTATAAACAAGTCCTGGACCGATCGCGGTTGCAGCTCGAGGTCTTGCATAAATTGCCCGCGGTCGCGTGGACAGTTACGCGGCATGGCAGTTGTGACTTTGTGAATCAATTCTATCTGGATGCGACCGGCCTATCGGCGGATTATTGCACGGCGCCGCTCAAAACGTGGAGAAAGACTCCCAGCGATCTTCCGCCCTTTCTTTCCGCTTTGCATCCGGACCATAAGGAACGTGTGTCCCATATATTTTGGGACGGTGTCCGATCTGGCGGAGGCTGGACGTTTGAGGCACCATTTCGCTATGCAGACGGTTCCTATCGTTGGCACTTTGACCGTGCGGTCCCAGTGCGAGACGCCCGGGGCAAGGTTCTCCGGTTCGTCGGCTCTAGTTCCGATATCCAGGAGTTGAGGTCGGAGAGGGACTCGCTGGTGGATAGGGAGAGACGCCTTCTCGCAATCATCGATGGTAGCCCCAACCCGATCTTTCTTAAGGACCCTGATGGTCGCTTTTTGCTGGTCAACAGTGAATTTGAAAGGATCACCGGTGTCTCCCGCAATCAGATTATTGGTAAAACCGAGGATGACCTATCTAAATTACGCGAAGCGGGCGCACTTCGAACGAACGATCGAGAAGTGCCTCGGTCGGGCGAAGTGATGCTCGAGGAGCTTGCTACAACCGATATAGGTCCACGCTGGGGCGCAGTTCAGAAGTTCCCAATCGTCGATGGGGACGGTCGAATCTATGCGACCGCCCACATCACGACGGATGTCACAGCACGCAAAAGGGCGGAGGAACACCTCCGTCTGGCCGAGGACCAAACGCGGTTGATCTTGGATTCCTCCCTCGACGCTGTCATCACGATTGACGCGCGTGATACAATTACCGGCTGGAGCAAAAGCGCCGAAGACATATTTGGATGGTCCTGCGAGGAAGCGGTCGGCAAGCGAATCGTGGATACGATCATCCCCACACAGTATCGCGAGGCTCATTCGCGAGGGTGTGAGCATTTTCTCGCAACCGGCGAAGGCCCGATACTAAACAGACGCATCGACATAACGGCGCTCCACAGGGCTGGACATGAATTCCCCGTCGAGCTGACTGTCACTGCTATTCGGCTGGAATCCTGGCACTTCACCGCCTTTGTGCGCAACTTGACGGATAAGAGACGAGTAGAGGAGGCGCTACGCGGAGCGCGGGAAGAGCTGACCCGGGTGACCCGTCTTACCGCGATGGGGCAGCTGTCTGCGTCCATCGCTCACGAGATCAACCAACCTCTGACGGCCATTGCGGCCAATAGCGATACGTGCCTCCACTGGTTGAGCACGGAGGAGCCTGATCTCACCAAAGCGAGGGCGGCTGCCCAGCGGTTGGCCAACGACGCGCGACGCGCGAGCGAGATAATCGCCCGCATTAAGGCGTTGATGAACAAAACCCCGGTTGAAAAGGCCCCGCTCGATATTATCGACGCGATTCGCGATGTCATGAAGCTAACGCAAGAGGAATTTCGCAAGCATCGTATTACGACGCTTGCGGATCTGCACGAGTTGGTTCCGCGGATCAACGGCGACCGCGTCCAATTGGAGCAAGTCATTCTGAATCTCGTATTGAACAGTATCGAATCAATGATGCTTGTGAAGGATCGTCCAAGGACCCTTTCGATAAGGTCTCGGGTGCTGGATGACAGAATGGTTGAGATCTCATTCCACGACACTGGCGTTGGATTCGATTCCACCGTGGTCGATCGCCTCTTCGACGCGTTCTTCACGACAAAACACAATGGAACGGGTATGGGCTTGGCAATTTGTCGTTCGATAATCGAAGCCCACGATGGACAGATTTCGGTGACCCCAGGTGCTCCATTTGGAGCCGTTTTCCAATTCAGCTTGCCCATTGCAGATGGACCATGAATGACAGTGACCAGCCCGTCGTTGCCGTCATAGACGATGACGAATTCGTCCGCGAAAGTTTGGGTGCCCTTCTGGAGACGATCTCCGTGAAGGTCGCGCTCTTCAAGTCAGTTGAGGCGTTTTTGGGCGCCAACCCTCCGGTACTACCGAGCTGTATCGTTCTGGACGTGAGACTTCCAGGAGCAAGCGGCTTCGAGCTGCAAAAACAGCTAGTCGCGGCTCACGTCCATACGCCTATTGTTTTCATTACCGGCCATGGCGATATCCCGATGTCGGTGCGGGCCATGAAAGCAGGTGCAATAGAGTTCCTGTCAAAACCTTTCCGGGAGCAAGAGCTACTCGATGCGGTACGCCAAGGGATCGAACGCCACCGGGCGCTCGCCGCGCAACGACGCGCTCGGGCGCAAATCCGCGAGCGATTTGCGGGCCTGACCGATCGCGAAAAGGAAATCATGACTTTGCTTGCAAGGGGGCGCGTAAGCAAGCAGATTGCCGGCCAACTTGGCGTCAGTGAAGTGACTGTCCGCGTTCATCGTAGCCAAATCATGCAAAAAATGGGCGCGCGCTCGCTGGCGGATTTGGTACGAATTGCGGATCGGCTCAAGACGGATGACGAAAACCCCGCGGACCCGGTCGCTGAAGGCCCCTACGATGGACTGCCTCGCACGAGCCGCACGGCGAAGCACGCCACAGGGAAACAGAAGGGTCGCGGCAATCTAACGAAGTGACTCTCTGACCATCTTCGGGTAACCCATTGACGTGATTGCGGTGCGTTCCTCTCCGACCCCACCACAAGACTTGGATGGCTCCGCCATCTGCGCTCCCAATGAGTTCGCTGCCAGGCCCCACAGGTCCGCGCGAGCTCATGAACTGAGGCCGGCGTTTTGCTAATGGCGGATAAGCGAAGAGGCGCAGGTTCTGAACCCGATCGTAGTTGGCCTAAACGAAACGAAAGGACTGCCCTTTCATTGTTTATTTACGACTACAAAATGGTAGGTAACGGAAGCCGGCTGTGCGAGTTAACCTGTGCGAGTTAAGTCAAAGGAGGTTGAAAATGGCAACAAGCACGATGATTTTGGATGGCGACTTCGACAAAATCGACTTCCGAGGAGAACTCGTCGACGGGCACCTCGTCGCAAACGGAATTCTTGCAGACCAAGCGGCAATGGATTCTATCCCAGTAGGGATATACGTTCTCGAAAAGGATGCCACCGTCGTCAAGTGCAACAAAGCTGCAATCGCGGGTTGGGGACGCACGCCGTCTCTGGGAACCTCGGAAAAGTATTGCGGGTCACACCTTCTTCGTTACCCCTCAGGAGAAGTGATGCCGCACGAACTTGCACCACCTTCCGTGGTGATCAACAACGGCGGCACCGTTCGGAACGCCGATGTGATTTGCGAGCAGCCCAACGGTAATCGTCTTCTGGCGCTCGTTAATGTCTTTCCAATTCGTGACAACGAGGACGAAGTGATCGGAGCCGTCAACATTTTCCGTCACAATACCAGCAAGACTGTTCCTGGCTTACTCTCCGAGTTTGCAAGTAGTTCTAACTCCAAGATCGGTGAGGGGGAGCAGTGAGGCTCCCCCTTCGCCGCTTCGGGCTGGACTAGCAGGTCGCTTCTCGGAGTGTGGGGTACGAGAAACCCAATGTTTGGTTATGTCCGCCGTAACCCGGCTGACCGCGTTTCACGCCCCGAAAATTACTACGTGCGCCAACTAGGCCGCGCTGTACTTTTGCAGTGGAGCTATTTGTGCAATCGAACGAGCGACACGAACGGGAGCGTGAGATGCGTGCCGCTGGGCGGCTGCCCCCAGGACAGTCGCTGACGCTCAAGTGGCCGGTGCTGCATGTGGGCTCGGTGCCGCTCTTTAGTCCCAGGACGTGGGATTTTCGCGTGTTCGGCCTGGTAGAGGAGCAGCTGCGGCTTTCGTGGGAAGAGCTCTCCAATCTGCCGCAAAGCGAAGTATTTGCGGACACGCACTGCGTCAATGGCTGGAGCCGGTTCGACAACCATTGGGGAGGATTGCTCGCCACAGAATTGATGAAGCGAGTGAAGTTGCGGCCAGAGGCGCGGCATGTGATGGTCCATGGCGAGAACAACTACACGGCAAACCTGCCAATCTCGGATTTTCTGCGCCCGACGACGATTTTCGCCCTGCGGCATGACGGCGAACCCCTTACGGCTGAGCATGGCTACCCGCTGCGCCTCGTGGTGCCAAACCTCTATGCATATAAGGGCGTAAAGTGGGTGCGCGGGATCGAGTTGTTGGATCGCGAATTGCCGGGCTTATGGGAATTTAACGGATATCACATTTACGGCGACCCGTTGAAAGAGCAGCGATTTTCGAGCTGAACATCGGGACGCTGGAGATATGAGTCGGTCTCAAGTACGACTGCTCGAACCCAATCGTAGACTATTTCACCTGCAGGCGTGACTTCATCACAAACGACAACATAAGGATTCACGTCGATAGAAGAAAGTACTACACACAATCTTCTGATAAAAGTGTCCGAGAATATAGGACATCCGAGGCGACTTCACGACGTCCAACGACGCCCGACCGCGGCAAGACAGTCGATCAGGAAAGCCCCCGCTAACGGCTTGGGTAGATAGCACTCAAGGGGCTGGAGGGCGCGAGTCATCACGCCGTTATTCCCAATGTCAACACGATCGACAAATTGCGGGAGGTGTGGCCTCGCCAGTCGTCGGATGAGAAGACACTGTTCGACGTCCAGAGCAGCGGTACCGCGCGCAGCGAGGCGTGCTGAGATGGTCGACAGGATCCCGTGCCGCTTTCCCTGCCCTGCCCCATGACGTGAAGACGATTGTCATCGACGAGCTATCGCCGAAAGTTGGTGACGGCGGGAATCGGAAAGGCGGCATATCGTGGGGGTGCTTGACGCCTCCACTTCTCCACCGAAGGAGCGATATGCCGTGTCCAAAGATAACATCATCAAGCTGATTCAGCCAGGAAACGTCGACGACCAATTCACCGAAATCTTGCGTAATGGGGCGCGTGCCTTGTTGGCCCAGGCGGTCGAGGCCGAGGTCGCGGACTTTCTCGGCAAGCATGCCGATTTGAAGACTGCGGACGGCCACCAGCGCGTCGTCCGCCACGGTCACCTGCCGGAGCGCGAGGTGATGACCGGTATCGGTCCGGTCGCCGTCCGCCAGCCGCGTGTGCGCGATCGCGAGGCGGACGCCACCGATCCCGACCGCATCCGGTTCTCTCCGTCGATCCTGCCACCCTACATGCGCCGTTCGAAATCGATCGAGACGCTGCTGCCGATCCTTTACCTGAAGGGTATCTCGACCGGCGACTTCTCCGAGGCGCTGGCTGCGCTGCTCGGCAAGGATGCTGCCGGGTTGTCGGCATCCGCCATTGGCCGCCTGAAGGATGGCTGGCTCGACGAGCACACCGCGTGGCAGAAGCGCGATCTGTCGGCGAAGCGCTACGTCTACATCTGGGCCGATGGCATCCATCTCCAGGCGCGCCTCGAAGACGAAAAGCAATGCATCCTTGTGCTGGTCGGCGCGACGCCGGAGGGCCGTAAGGAACTGGTCGGCTTCAGCGATGGCGCCCGCGAGAGCGCGCACGACTGGCGCGATCTACTGCTTGATCTGAAGCGCCGCGGGCTCGATGCGCCCCCGCGGCTCGTCATCGCCGATGGCGCACTCGGGTTCTGGAAGGCCGCCGGCGAGGTCTGGCCGAGAACGCGCGACCAGCGCAGCTGGGTGCACAAGACCGCGAACGTGCTCGCCAAGTTGCCAAGGAGCCAGCAGCCGAAAGCCAAGCGCGCGTTGCAGGAGATCTGGATGGCAGAAACCAAGGCCGCCGCCGAGCTGGCGTTCGACGCCTTCGTGGAGAGCTACGCGCTGAAATACGAGAAGGCGGCCGACTGCCTGAGCCAGGATCGAGACGCGCTGCTGGCTTTCTACGACTTCCCAGCTGAGCACTGGAAACACCTGAGGACCACCAACCCCATCGAAAGCACCTTCGCCACTGTGCGCCATCGCACGATCCGATCGAAGGGCTGTCTGTCGAACAGGACCGCGCTCGCGATGGTTTTCAAATTGCTCGAGGGCGCGCAGAAAAGCTGGCGTCGTCTCGATGGCCACAGCCAGTTGCCAAAACTCGTTCTTGGTGTGACATTCAACGACGGGATCGAGGTCATCGCCAAGCCGACCGGCCGTCAGCCCATAACCGCCGCCGCCTGACCGGCCCCGCCGTCACCAAAATTTGGCGATAGCTCGTCATTGACGAGGGCATCGTTCTATCGAAATTGACAGCCGCCGAAATAGCGGTGCGCGCGCCGTGACCCTGGTCGATCGAACTCGCGAATTTGCCCGTGAGGCGCACGCGGCGCAGAAACACCAGCGAACCATATTTCGTGCATCTCGCTGAGGTCGCCACGATAGTCGAGAGGGCCGGCCTATCCGACGAGGGCCGTTGCCGCGGCGTGGTTGCACGACGTCATCGAGGATCAAGGCGTCTTGGCCAGCGATTTGGTTGTCCGTTTTGGTCAGAAAGTGGCGTCAATGGTGGAAGCCTTGACCGACACGCCACAGACCAGGGGGCTAGATCGCACAATGCGCAAAGCGATCGACCGCGAGCGCCTTGCCCGCGCCGACTCCGAAACCTAAGGCATCAGGTGCGCCGATCTGATCAGCAATACCTCGACCATCGTGCATCACGCTGATTTAAATTTCGCGACCATGTACCTCGTGGAAAAGCGCGCGATGCTGGAGGTTCTAACTGCGGCGCCGGCGACACTCCGCGAAATGGCGTGGCGATCGCTTCAAGCCGCCGAGATTGAGTTAGTCGCACGCAGGGACAGGTTCGACCATGGCTTGGCACGACGATAGCTGGCGCGACAGCTATCGTAGCTGGAAACTCGCCTCACCCGATGACGAATACCCGCAGTACGAATGTGAGCACGAGGACTATGACATTGACACGATCGAAGGCCGGTGCCACTCGCATCGCTGCGGCGACTCCTGGTATGCGACCGAGGAAGAAATCATCTCCGCCATCGACAGCGAATCCGTCTACGCCCGATACGTGGACGAATTGAACCCCCGGCAATGGTGGCGCGATCTTTTCGCGCGACTCACCTTGTCCGATCCGTTGGCCTATATTCCGCCTGCTGGAGCGCGTATGGCCGCGCAAGGCGAGCAGCGTACTACTTGATGATGAAATTCCGTTTTAGGAGGCTTTGATCGGTAATGGGAATACCAGCTTCGACCACCTGGACGCTCGTGGTCGGACTCCGGCGCAAATTGTTCCAAATATCTCGCGGTCAGGCCAACTGATCGCGAGACCAGATAAGAAATCATGCCCAGTTCAACATCGGGGTTTCGATTTCCGCTCGTCGTCCAAGCCCATTTGCCGTTTTTGCGCTCGATTGCTTGATCATTATTGCTGAAATTCGAATTTCCTTGCGAAGCTCGTGCAGCCTAGTGAAGCGATTTTCCAGCTGTCCGAAGGCGGCATATTTCACGATCGTGGGGCCCGAACGCGAACCACAATATGACCGAACTCCTGGCCGGGCGCCGGCAGCTGATTGAGCGGTCATGACGGATTTTCATCCGATTTGGCGCGCTGCAGAGCCGATTCGACGCATCCGAGCAGAACCTCCTCGTCGATGGGTTTGGTCAGGTAGCCAACCACGCCCTGACCCAGAGCCCGAGCTCGCGCGCTGTCATCGGGGTAAGCGGTGATCAGAATTGTTGGTATGTCATAGCCAGATCCTACCAGGCGGCTATGCAACTCAGTCCCAGTCATGCGCGGCATCTGGACATCAACGATCAAACAGGAGGTATGGCGGACGTTGGGAGACGCCAAAAAATCCACTGCGGACGGGAAGGCCTCAATCGTGAAACCCATTGCCTGCATGAGACCCGCTAACGCCGCGCGATATTGCTCGTCATCATCGATGATCGCAATTTGAATCTCGCTAGACATGTCCCCACCTTTGCTGGGGATGCGGTCCGCCGCATCTCGCGTTCCGTGTCCATCTCAAGAAGCACACTGCGCGGCTATCCAATCATCGCACTGTAACGATAAGGGTCTGGACTGGCGATTATACTGTGGACGGGCGATGCCACACTTCGGAATATTCGATGCTATACTTTGGAATAATTGATGCAGAACTTCTGAATAGTTCAACCCGGTTTTTGGCCACGTCCGAACGCGTGCGCTGATGCCAGGTCGTTGCGCTCGATGCGGCAGCAGGGCCTTCCGGCAACCGATTAAAAACATGAGTTGGATTGCGCAAACAACAACGTCCTCGCTGATGGAGCCACGTACCATCACGAAGCGATTAGGACCGCGGCGAGTTTATGCCAAGCGTCTCCGCTATTTTGACAAGCTCGGCTAGCGATTGCGCACCCATCTTCTGCATCACGTGGCCGCGGTGCGCCTTCACGGTGATCTCAGCTACGTCTAGCTGGAAGGCGATCTGCTTGTTCTTTAAGCCAGTGGTCACGAGAGCCAGCACCTCTCGCTCGCGCGGGCTCAATCGCGCGAGACGCGACTTGAGGTCCGTGAGCCGCTGCTCGGCCTTCCGCCGCGTCCGATCGCGCTCCAGCGCGATCGTCACTGCATCCAGCATGTCTTGATCGCGGAACGGCTTGGTCAGAAAATCCACAGCGCCTGCCTTCATCGCCTTGACCGACATCGGAATGTCGCCGTGGCCGGTCATGAAGATGATGGGAATTGAAGCGTTCACTTTCGACAGCTCGGTTTGGAAATCGAGACCGCCCAAGCCCGGCAATCTGACGTCAAGTACGAGGCAGCCCACCGCGGGTAACAATTCGCCCTTGAGCAGCTCCGCGGCCGACCCAAACAACTTGACCTTGTAGCCGACCGAGTTGAACAGATCTCCGAGTGAGTCGCGGAAGTCCTTGTCATCGTCAACGACGACGATAGTTGGCTCCTCGGCTACCGGCGGCTTTTGAATAGAATGCTGCGCCACGAGATACTCTCCCGATACGCGACAAGTCGGTGTAAAAATATCACCTTCACCAAGGCCGTTCAATACATGACACCGCGCGAGTTCCAGCGTGGCGCGCCATGGTTCGTGGCCGCGAGAAGTTCGCCAGGTCAATGGTCCTCAGCACCCTTGCTGTAAGCCGGCCGATGAAATGTCAGCTCACCTTCACGCTCCATTGGCAGCGACAGATTTGCGGAACGCCTCTAGGATCGCTCTGTGGCCTTTGGGCGGGGCCGTTCCCCTTGCGCCGCTTCAGCTTTCGGTCGCTTTGCTGAACTCCCGCGGCGGGCTTTCTGCTTTCTGTTCGCCAAGAGTCTTCCGGCTCGTGGAGCCAAGATGGCAAATTCAGTCTTAGCCGGTTGCCGGTGGGCTATGGGAGCATCGAGTACGGCCGGATCTCCGATTTGCCGTGTGTTAACGGGTTCGTCGGTTTAAAGACCGAAATGCTCCGTTTACGTGCGATACCGTGCTCACCACTACGGTCGCGAGAACGGATGCTGCCAGGGCCATCACTCGTAGATGCATGTCTTCTTCAGGCTCGTGAGCTGCTTTCCTAGCGGGCACCGAAAGCCCGATCGTCCTCATCGCAATGTGAGGCCGAGATGCCTCCACTTTCCGAATAGCAAAGTTGGTCGCGACGTCGCAGGTCATTCATACGTCATAGGAGGAGCCACGCTTCGGCGGTAATCCGCGGGGGCAATTCCCGTCGCCTTCCGGAACGCCGTGGCGAACGCGTTACGACTGCTGAACCCTACCGCCCGACCGATTTCCGTCATCGAGCCTGCGCGGTTTGCCAGCAGTAACTTGGCGTGCTCAACACGACGGTTAGTCTGGTACCGATGTGGCGGCATTCCGAGAGATTGCTTGAATACCCGGCAGAAATGATACGGGCTCAGACGAGCGAGCTGCGCCAACCTGCCAATCGGTATCCGCTCATTGAGGTGTTCCTGGATATAGGCGGTCACGAGCCGTTGCTGCCACGGTGCAAGGCCACCTTGGAGTTGAGGTTGAATGCTGGGCATCCCGCAAGTGAAACGCACGACTTCATGTATGAGCAGAGTACCGAGACTCCCGAAGTAGATCGGGTCTCCTGCAGAGCTCTCGACGAACGTCTTCAGCTTGAGCGCGGTGTTCCATAGCGTTTCGTCTTCGAATAGTAGGCGTGGAGCGTCCGGTAGGTCGTTAATGCCACGCTTAGAAAGAGCCTTCAGCTTCTCAGGTTCGAAGTAGAAGTACATGAGCCGCATCTGCGACCCGCGCGGCTCGTGCCAATCGTGAAATTCGCGGCCAGCCGGCACAAATGTCAGCTTCCGCTCGAGGTTCCGGAGCGCTGATCGCGGCAAACCTTCCACAAATGTCTCTCCGTCGCGGCGCTCCCCCTTCTCGTACATCACGAGCATATGCATTGGAGCCCGATAATGATGTTGGATTTTGCTTCGGCTGGTGTATCGCACAGATTCGGCCGCCATGCCGTGCCCTGTTACGGTGAGGCGTGCCACAGCCTCGGAAGGAGAGATTTCAACGACAGGATGGATCGCGTCCGCCGCGACGTGATCATCCAATTGGCGAGCTGGATCGAAAATGGACGAGTCATGGTCGCCTCCAATGATCGGGGATCGAGTTATCGGAAGCAACACTTGTGATCTTGAAAGTTGTTGCAGATCTTCAGGGCCGTGCCGCGAATCGCGTGGCTTCGATAAATTCTCGCGTAAACGGGCTTGCTGGAGCTCGGCTCGCAGCGTGGAGGGCGAAAGTGGTGGGCGGCCTTCTGCCATCGCTTCTCCCGTTCGCTTGAATTTGAGTCCTGCTGTCAACTGGTCATCATCGGCTAGACGCATGGAATCGAACTCCTATTCAGGATTTCATTCATCCATTCCGTTGTCGCGATCGCGGTGCCCGTGCTGGGGGGTAGTCGGGCCCCCCGCGTCAGGCCGAGCGGCAGCTTCCTTCCCGAAAGCTGCTACAAGCGATGCGAGGTGAGCCTGCCCTGCGACACGGAAGTCCTCAATTGCACTCGCGTTTGCACGTCTGACAGGAAGGGCGAAACGGGGTTAGACTTTTGGCGAAGCAGGGCTGCGACTTTTGGATATCCCCGTTTCGACTTATTTGGCGCGGGGCGTCACTTCGCCGATTCCGATTTCTGAAACGTCGCGCACGCGGACCCAATTTGGTTAGGTCTCCCTCAACGTTCTCGCAGTGGTGATCTTGCTTCCCGAGTTTGCGTCAGACGTAGACATCGCTTTGCGCGCCCTACAGTTCGGCCTGGCGCCGGCTCCCCTGTCGCCGTGGTACATGCAGCCTCCCCGGCAGCAGGGACTGCTGCTCTGCGTGACCAAACTCAATGAACCGCGGCTGCCGGCGGACTGTCGTCGGCTGTTGGAATTGGCGCGATAGCACCCATGGAAGCAAAGGCAGCTACGCATTGTCGGTCACCTTCGATGCTGCCCTCGGCCCGAGTGTGCAGGCCGCAACGCGAGTGAGTGCGCCGGGAGAAACCGGCAAGGAGTATGTGGTGAAAGTCCACTGCGATGAAGGAGTAGCGTCGCCCCTGATCCGTGCGCAGGCGCCCGTTAGGACGTCGGCGAAGCGCCGGTGGGGAGCGTCTAGGCCAGCCATTGAGCCGCGAAACCGCTATAATTCCGAGTGCCACGTTGTTTACTCGACGGAAGGCAAAATCGGCAGGCGCGATATTGCGAGTGCCCACCGAACTCGGCGTGGTCTGAGAGCTTGGCATGTACGGACGCTCCTTGTGCGGGAACCGGGAGATCTCTGGATCGGCCATAGGGCTTCCAGGCAGAATTCCCTTCACCCGCTCCAATAAAATCAAGAATTTAAGCGGCGGGCTGCGCGAACAAAAACTGATCAGGATTCCGAATGAGCAGCAATAGCCGCTGCGACCTTTCCTGCCTTGCTCTTCTTCCCACGCCCGCCCTTTTCGGGCTCCGGGTGGAGCAACGCGACCTCATCGCCTTCTGGCCCTTGATCAGGTCGCGTCCCTGCCAGCAGCGCGACAGCGACGACGACCTCCGCGATGAAGATTGCAACCTCGACCGGCGACATGCGCGCCATATCGCGCAACGCCTTCTGTGCCAGATGGTGCAATAATTAAACGCGATATGATCAGAGGCACACTGGCAGCAAGGAACGAGATCGGAGCGTCAACCCTGCTGATCGCATTCTTCCGCCTTCTTGGCGAAGACAGCGGCGATCTCGGCCCGCAGCTCACGCACAGCCCGCTGGACGCACCGCCTCGTCGCAAGATCACCACGCGGTGCACACCGCGCAGGCAAGCTCCCCACTGCGGTGAGCAGCACGCCAGCGAACTCGTCGATCATGGAATCGTAAACCTCTTTCGGCACAAGTTCGCGCCGCCCTTGGCAACGCGCAACCTCAGCAGCTCCGCCTTCGCGGCCGTGTGCTCAATCTCGGCCGCGAGGCGCGGTGACCGCTGATATTCCGATCTTAGATGCCTGATGTAGCGGCAACCTTGATGCCCTGATTATCTCTGCCATCGCTGCGCTGCTCGATCACCGCCTCCGCCGTTAGCATTGCGAGTTTCTGCCGGGTGCAACCGAAATGCGTCGCCAAGCTGTTCGCGGTCACAACATCGTCAGCCACCATGCGTGTCTTATCGTGGTTCGGCGCGCGATCCTTGTCACGAGTTCGGTCATTGGCTTGAACCGCGAAAGCGATTGGCCGATTAGCAGCAAACGGCACCGGCATTGCAAGGCTGAAATGGCTGTTTTGAAATATGCTTCTGGTGGGCGGTCCCGCCTCCCGCGTTTTCTTCGCGGCCCATAGGACCCGAGAAACCGATTGGGACGCGGTCGCCCCTAACTCCTGCCGTACTGGTCTTGATCGTAGGCCTGCAGGATGCGGACAAAATCGGCCATGCTGGATCGATCCCTATTTTCGGCCATAGCCGCAACTTGAGTATTGGACGCGGGCGGGCTCCCTTGACAAAACCGGATTAAAAGATTGGCGATGTTTTTCATGGCGTGCTCTCCGCAGCCAACCGTGGAAGTAGACACTAATCACTGGAGCGGCAACGCGCGGCTCGACCAGGGGAAAGGCCGGTCGGGCGCTACGCCGCCGACCTTGTCCTGCAACTGCCTGCTCGGGGGCCGGTTCCGTTGCTTTTCACTCCGCATCACTAGCTAACACCAAGCGCGTGGTTGTTGCCATTGCGCGCGGGTATGAAGTGACCGTACGGAGGTATAGGTCGACCAGACGTCGGTTTAATTCCATATGGGTGCACACAAAAAGAAAGGCCGCCTGCATTGCCACAAGCGGCCCAAGTCTAGGGAGGAAACGCCCAAGGTGGGCAGCGATAGCGGGGGAGGGCTATCGCACGCCGTATAGATACGACGATCGCGATTGGCGGCTCAATTGAACATCGGTACATGTCGGGCATCCAACGGAGTAACGGACCTATACGAACTCGCCCTTTAAAGCGGACCACTTCCGCAAGACGCAGGCCGTCACTTTTAGCGCATTACGTCGAGCATCGAGCGCGGCATTACCGCTACCTCGACGTCGCACGGCGACCCAAGGGCGCGCGGACAACCCGACAGCGAAAGCGTCGAGTGCTCCCACCGACAACAGGCAGGCCTCGGGCGCGAGGCCGCTTATCCAGGTGAATGCGCCTCCCTACACGCTGCACTAGCGTGACGGGATGGACAAGTCGCCTCCCAACTTCTCCTATCGCTCTCTCGAATTGCTGTGCCGTCTGCAAGCGAGGATTTCGGCCACTCCGGGTACACGAAACGAATTGGAGCGCATGGCGCGCGAATACAAAGCACTAGCCGATTGGCAGGAACGCCATTGGTCTGGTCAAGACGAATAAAGCCGCTTCTTCCTAGGGCGTGGACTCGTTAACGGCGGCCAGCCATACCGGATAGATGCAAGCTGGACGAAGGCCAGGTAGTTGGCGGCGAGCTTGTCATAGCGCGTCGCGACCCGACGGCATTGCTTGATTCGATTGAAGAACCTTTCGACAAGGTTGCGGGCGCGGTAGAGATGCGGGCTAAAACAGATCGGGTCGCGGCGGTTGCTTTTGGGCGGGATATTGGCCCATGCGCCGTTCTTCATGGCAAGCTCTCTGATCCAATCGGCGTCGTAGCCGCGGTCGGCAAGCAGCATTGACCCGGATTTCAGGCGAGACAGTAGCTTTCCGGCAAGCCGATTGTCATGAGCCTCACCGGGTGACAGTGCCAGCCTTACAGGCAGACCATTGCCATCCACGAGTGCATGAATCTTGCTGGTCAGCCCGCCCCGTGACCGTCCCATCGACTGTCTCTGGTTCTTGGTGATGCACGCCCCATGCTGATGCACGCGGACAATGGAGGTGTCGATCATCTGGACAGCTGCGTCATGAGCAGCGGCGAGCGCATCTTATAATACGGCTCCAGACGCCGGCCCGCCGCCAGCGAACGAAGCGGTTGTAGCAAGTGGTGTAGGGACCAAACGCTTCCGGTAGATCGCGCCAGGGCGCCCCAGATCGCAAGACCCAGAAGATGCCATTGAGGACACGACGGTCGTTTACCCGAGGAACGCCACGCGGCTTGTTGGGCAGCATGGGCTTGATGGCGGCCCATTCATAATCGGCGAGTTCATAGCGCATGATTCGAGCCCCCAGTTCGGGAGTTTGAATCACAGGCGTGCGGCCAAACGCAATACTCCTGCCCCGGCCCGCTTCGGCGCTTTCGGGGCAAAGCGGACATCACCCAGCCGACAACCCGCGCTGAATCCGTCGAAAATGACCATCTGAGCGGGAAAGGTTCGGAGGTTTCCCGATCCGTTTGCCTGGATTTCCATGTCCTTGATCACGCGAGCTTAGATTCAGTATCTATCGCTTGGTTCGGATAAAAGCCTCAGTCCTGGCCGGTTCGCCTGATGTCACAAGCGTGTATTCAACACGCTCCCCCTTGTCGAAAGCCGCTGCTCTAACAAAGGGGCGCACGAACACATCAGGGCCACCCGTCGTCTGGTTTAATGAAGCCGTAGCCATGCTTGGGGTCGAACCAAATGACGCCCCCCAGGCCGGTCTTCGATACTGCCGTTCGCCAGATCATGCTCGAAGTATAGCAGAGCCTGCACGATGACGTCGCTCGGCAGCCTCCTTCAACTGCCAACTAAAGCGCCTATACCGGCTATGATCCGGTTCAGAATAGTTCTAGGCTGAACAGGTTGACATGCGGAGTGCATCATGCAGGGCGACCCAAAGGTCATTGAATTCCTGAACAGGGGCCTGCGCAGCGAGCTCACTGCGATCAACCAGTATTGGCTGCACTACCGCTTTCTGCGGAACTGGGGTCTGCTGGAGATGGCCAAGGTTTGGCGAAAGGAATTGATCGAGGAGATGAACCATGCCGATCGCATCACCGATCGGATCATTTTCCTCGACGGATTTCCAAACATGCAGGTGCTCGATCCCTTACGGATCGGCCAGAACGTCAAGGAAATCATTGAGGGTGATCTCGCGCTCGAGATCAGCGCCCGCTCGCTGTATGAGGAGGCGGCGACCCACTGCCACAGCGTCCAGGATTATGTCTCGCGGGACCTGTTCGAGGATCTGATGAAGGACGAGGAACATCACATCGATTTCCTGGAGACACAGCTCGACCTGATCGGACGGATCGGACTGGAGCTCTACACGCAGAGTCATGTCGGCGGACTCGAAAGTGAGCATTAGCTTTGCTCCCCCTCGAATTGGCACGCCGCTTCTCGGTGACCGGCCTAGACGTCTTTGCGCCGGTGGCGAGCCACAGAGCGACCCGGATCAGGGCCTGCGTGATCGCAGGGGCGGCGCAATCGTCTTCAACATCGATTGCCAATGATATGTCTGCACCGGCCGAGGTGGCAGTGCCGCGGGTCCTTTTCGCCAAGATCCCGCGTCGCATCGACGGCCTGCGGCTACGTTCGCCGCCGTTCCCGGCATGAGGAGCCGGAGCGATGAACGACTGCCATCCGACAGACGAGGTGCGCGCATTCATGATACGAGCACAGCCGATCGCCACCCAAACGCCGGCTTCGGGCGTCCAGCCACGGCTGCGCGGGGTTCTGGCGGCTGGTGGTGGCCCATCGAACCGGTGCCTCCGCCGACCGTGCAGATAGCGCGCCTCGCTTGAGACAGCCTCGCTGCCGAACTATCGTCGCCCTTGCGGGAATCGAGTCCTTGCCCCATCATACTGACAACTGCCCTTGCGTGGCGCAATGGTAGGAGCTGGCATCCGTCGTCTCTGCTCCGAAATGGGGACGATCCCGATGGTAATTACCCCAACATACGATCCGTCTCTCGTTGTCCTGTCCATCCTGGTCGCTGGCTTCGCGTCTTATACGGCCCTGGATCTCGGCGGACGCGTGGCGCTGGCCCAAGGACCCACGCACCGCATCTGGCTGGCGGGGGCCGCGCTCACCATGGGAGCCGGCATATGGTCGATGCACTTCGTCGCCATGCTCGCCTTCGAGCTGCCGATGCCGGTGTCCTACGATGTCGGCTTGACTGTCCTTTCCCTCGTGCTGGCGATCCTGGGCACGAGCGGCAGCTTCTACTTCATCAGTCGCCCGGGCGGCGTATCCCGCCCCCGCCTCGTCCTCAGCGGCGTCTTCATGGGGTTCGGCATCCTCGCCATGCACTACACCGGCATGGCGGCTATGCGGGGGCCCGTCGAATTGAGCTACGACCCCCTGTGGGTCGCGCTCTCCGTGATCGTCGCGATCGGCGCGGCGACGGCGGCGCTGTGGCTGGCGTTCGGAACCAAGGACCCTGGGCAGAAGCTCGCCGCCGCCATCGTCCTGGGCTTCGCCATTTCCGGCATGCACTACACCGGGATGCGGGCGGCCATCTGTACCGCTCCTGCCACGACGGAGGTCGCCCAGGAGGTCACGACCCTCGATCGGACCCCCCTGGCGGTGGCGATCGCCGGTTTCGTGCTCGCCGATCTGGCCGCCCTGTTCGCCTCCGTGCTCAAGCGCAAGCGCGCCGACGAGGCCTTGCGTCAGACGCAGGCGGATCTTGCCCACATCCAACGGGTCACCGCCATGGGAGAGCTGGCGGCCTCGATTACACATGAAGTCATGCAGCCGCTCGGGGCGGGAATGAACAATGCCGGGGCGGCCTCGCGCTGGCTGGGTGCCCAGCCGCCAAATCTGGACAAGGCCCGGCAGGCGCTTGATCGCGCCGTCGATGACGGAATGCGTGCGGCCGAGATCATCGGCCGCATCCGTACCCTCATCAAGAAGGAGCCCCCGCGGAAGGATGCCTTGGAGGTCAACGAAGCGATCGCTGAGGTCATTGCCCTGACCCGTGGCGAAGTGATGAAAACCAATGTCGAGGTGCAGACGCAACTCGCGGAGGGCTTGCCGCTCATTCAAGGAGATCGAGTCCAACTGCAGCAAGTGACCCTTAACTTGATCATCAACGCCGTCCAAGCGATGAGCGGTGTCAGCGAAGGGTCGCGCAGGTTGCTGATCAGCACTGGGAAAGATGCATCGGGCAGAGTGCTTGTCGCCGTGCAGGATTCTGGCCCGGGAGTGAACCCGGAGAGTTTTGAACGCCTGTTCGACTCATTCTACACCACCAAGCCCGGCGGCATGGGCATGGGGCTATCGATCTGCCGTTCGATTGTCGAAGCTCACGGGGGACGCATATGGGCCACCCCGAACGCCGGGCCAGGCATCACCATGCAATTCACTTTGCCGATCAACGATCAAGCGACGGCATCCGCGCGTTCGGCGGCGTGATCTTCACTACTATTCAGAAATTCTCCCAGCCGCCGGCGAGATTGCCTACCCGGTGCTGTCTAATAGGCGGAACATCGTTGTCATCGCCAATGAGGCACATCGGCTGGCCGGAGTAGCCGTTCCGGGAAAACATGCTCGTCGTTGAACGGCCTTTCCTCGGGCTTTGCTCCGCATGAAGCAGCAGTTCCCGCTGCAGATGTCGTCGATGAAACGTCGGGTGCTGAAAAAGATGACCTTGCCGTTTTGATCGAGGATCGAACCGTCACTGGTCTTAGTCCACACCATTCGTCGTTCCAATCTGACGCTATAACGCACCATCCGTTCGCCCGTACATCGTCACTCTACATGTCCATTCTACACATTCGCTCTGATTCTCCTTCACTTCGGCCCGGTTTCGCTTCGGCTCGTGGCCCTTCGCGACATGTTGCGCCGCCGCGCGAGCTTGGTCGCTAACGGGACGAAGCGGACTAGCCTTCGTTGCGTCACGGCAACGGATTTATAGGTACACGGCCTAGTCATCTGGAATGCAAGTTCGTCACATAAAAGAGCGCTGGGACCTCTGAAGGAGAGCGCTTGTGGCGAATGCAGGTATGAGAGGCCGGCCGATCGCGCCGTTGGTGCTGAGTCAGCAAGAGCGGACGCACCTGGAGAGGCAAGTTCGTCGTCATCGTGTTGCCCGGTCGCTATCTGAGCGATGCCGCGCGATCCTGCGATGCGCAGATGGATTGCCAAGCAAGTCTGTGGCTGCCGAACTCGGCCTCCACGAACACGCCGTTGGCAGGTGGCGTCGCCGATTTTTGAAGGATCGCTGTGATGGCCTGCATGACGAGGCCCGCCCTGGCCGCCCTCGCACCATCAACGACGATCAGGTTGCTGCGGTGATCGACCGGACTTTGCGCACGACGCCGGCCGATGCGACGCACTGGTCGATCCGCTCAATGGCTGTGGAAACTGGCTTTTCCCACACCAGGATCCGCCGAATGTGGGCGGCGTTCGGCTTGCAGCCGCACGGTAGCCAGACATTCAAGCTGTCGAGCGATCCGCTATTTGTCGATAAGGTACGCGATATCGTCGGCCTTTACCTATCCCTGCCGAACAGAGCCCTTGTCCTCAGCATCGATGAGAAGAGAGAGAGATCCCATGGGGAGTGGATAGCGACCGACGCTCTGGCAGAGTGAGGTTGCTGACCCACCCACTCTGGAGGCGACCATGCAAATTATCACTGACCGATCCCAAGCGCCGACCGCTATCCGCACCGATCTTGGCGCAATTTTCATCTCGTTGGAACTTAGTCGATCGACTTGGCTGATTACATCGCTGTCGCCGGGCGGCGGAGAAAAGATGTCGAAGCATACGGTTCGCAGCGGTGACGGCGCTGGACTATTGGCACGGTTCTCTCAGCTCAAGGACAAGGTGCAGGTCCGCACGGGGCAGGTCGTTCCAATCATCGTGATTCAAGAGGCGGGCCTCGACGGCTTTTGGATCCACCGCTTGCTGCAGGACGAACGGGTCGAAAGCCACGTCGTTGACCCCGCTTCAATCGCGACGTCGCGCCGGCGTCGACGGGCGAAGACTGACAAGATCGACGGGGAAGCTCTGGTGCGCGCGTTGCTGGCGTACAAGCGAGGCGAGCCGCGCGTGTGCGCCATGGTTCGAGCACCGACCCCACAAGAGGAGGATCGCCGCCGAATCTGCCGCGAGCGCAAGACGCTGACAGCGGAGCGGGTCGAGCACGTCAATCGGATCAAGGGGCTGCTCTTCGCCCAAGGCATCTCTGACTATGAGCCTTTATTGCGCAAAAGACGGGAGCGGCTTGAGGAACTCAGGACTGGTGATGGTCGTCTGCTACCTGAGCATTTGAAGGCACAGATTGGACGCGAACTTGATCGACTCGAACTCACGCTTCAGCAGATCAAGTCCGTGGAGACTGAGCGGGATGCTATGCTCAGCCCGTCGGACGAAGGCACGCCAGCGCCAGGTGCAATGTTAAAAAATTTGAAGGGGATTGGCCCGGAATTCGCCGGTGTCCTGTGGTCGGAGGGGTTGTTCCGAAGCTTTTCCAACCGACGGCAGGTTGCCGCTTATGCCGGATTGGCGCTGACACCCTGGCGGAGCGGGTCCGTCGCGCACGAACAAGGTGTCTCCAAAGCCGGAAACCCCCGGCTGCGAACAACCATGATCCAGCTCGCCTGGTTGTGGGTAAGGCATCAGCCCCGTTCGATGCTGACCCTGTGGTTTCATCAACGTGTACAGTCCAATGGTGGCCGAGTTCGGAAAGTGCTGATCGTTGCCTTGGCGCGAAAGCTGCTGATCGCCTTCTGGAAATATGTGACCGCCGGGGTTGTGCTGGAAGGAGCCGAGATAACGGCCGCCTGAAAACAAACGCTTCCCCCTTTCAATCTTCCGGGGCCTGATCAGCTCCGGCGGATCTAGGTGAGCGGACCGAAATTTGGCCTGGCTTAAAAAGCCGAAGAAGAGAATGGTTCCGCCCTCCTGAGCCTTCGCCCGACGCAAGCGGGATATTGGTGCGGCCGATGAGAGCGGCGACCGGATGTGAGTTTGAAGCGGCGTCGGAAACGGGCCGGGTCATGCAAACGGGCTCAGACCTTGGATACGGAGCAACGAGCGGAGATTTACCATGGAATCCTAATCCGAACATCTTGACCCGCAAATCCCCATGTGAGCCAGATTCAGGCGCTCGATCGCGAGCAGCCGGTCTTGCCGATGATGCCCCGGCATACCGGAGGGTCGTACGCACAGCTCTGTGCGGCATGATACGACCTCGCTGTTTGCCGCGCTCGATCAGCGTGGACGACGCTAAACTGCTCGCCCCGACCCAACGAGAGAAAGCCCTGCGACGCCGTCTCAGCCAACGACCTTCCGACAGATTGCAGGCGAACTGTCGTCGAGAGCACCGGCCGCGATGATTGTGTTGTCATCTGCTTCACCACGCGATGGAGATCTCGAATCTCTGGGCGCCTACTGGGCATCGAAACGATAACCGACGGTAATTTGCGAGATCGTCTCCGGTGTGATGCAATACTCATCGGCTCGCAGACGCCTCAATGGCACGGTCCTTCGTCGCGAGCCGCAGTCGAAGCGAGCGAATTCCCGGCCTGCGGGTTGGCTTCGAGGAGATCGGAAATTTGAAGCTGAGCGTCACCGCCTACAGCAATCCTGGTAATTTCCTGCGTATCGCCGCAAAGCTGCTGCCTTGGCTTTGGGGTTCGACAGCTTTCGCCTTCGCACTTGGTCTATTTGGAACATTCGACGCGCCACCCGACTACCAGCAAGGCGAGACGGCGCGCATCATGTATATCCACGTCCCCGCCGCCTGGACAGCGATGCTTGCCTACACGTTCATGGCGGTGTCTGCGCTCGGATCCTTAGTTTGGCGTCATCCACTTGCCGATGCAACACAAAAGGCGGCTGCGCCGCTTGGCGCAGCTTTCACCTTCATCTGCCTCGTCACGGGCTCCCTCTGGGGCAAACCGATGTGGGGCACATACTGGGTCTGGGACGCCCGGCTCACCTCCGTGTTGGTTCTGTTTCTCATCTATCTCGGTCTGATCGCGCTCTGGCAGACGATCGAGGACCCGAGTAGAGCGGCACGAGCAGTTTCGATCATGACCTTGGTGGGCTTCATCAACATCCCGATCGTGAAGTTCTCGGTTGATTGGTGGAACACTCTCCACCAGCCGGCTTCGGTATTCCGGATGGAGGGCTCGGCGATTGCTGGCTCGATGTTATGGCCGCTAATCGTTATGGCGCTCGCATACACGCTTTTGTTCGCGACCCTCCACGTAATGGCGGTCCGTAACGAGATCATACGACGCCGAGTCCGGCGGCTTGCAATCACGCTGGCGGCCGCGGGCGAACCCGCGATGGCTCGCATGCTGCCTGCCGAAGTGGCGTCCTGAGCAGATCATGGTGCAGCATGGCGGATTCATCATGGCGGCTTTTCTGGTGACGGGCACCGTACTGGCCGGGATGATCACGGCGGTCCTCATCGACTATCGCGTTCAGCTCCGCACCGTGCGTCGCCTGCTACCTGATCACTCGGATCCGCGCGGACAAGTATGAGCAAAATCCCAGCCTCGATTCACCTCCCAGCGAGCGCAGCAGCCCCACAACGCGCACTGGCCCGCCTGTGGGTGATTATCCCGCTTCTGGTCTTCTTCGGAATTGCGGCATTACTCCTGGTACGGCTCGGCTCCGGAGACCCATCGCTCGTGCCCTCGGCTCTGATCGGCAAGCCAGCACCGCAGTTTGCGCTGGAGCCACTCGATGGGCTTTCGACGTCCGGTCCACCTGGCTTGTCGAGCGCCGATCTGCGGAGGGGGCACGTGACAATCGTGAACGTGTTCGCGTCATGGTGTGTCGAGTGCCGGGAAGAACAAGCGGCGCTGATGGCGTTGGCGAGCGACCGGACGCTGCAGCGACAGGGGGTGAAGCTTACTGGCATCGTCTACAAGGACGATCCCAGAAACGCGCTAGCCTATCTCGCCGCCAACGGGAACCCCTTCGCACAGGTTGGCACTGACCGGTCCGGCCGAACTGGGATCGATTTCGGCGTCTATGGCGTCCCCGAGACCTATGTGATCAAGGGCGATGGCACAGTCGCCTACAAGCTGGTTGGTGGCATCTCGGACGCAAGCCGACCTGCTTTGATGGCCGCAATTGCCGAGGCAGAGCGTCCATGACGACTGTCTTGCAAGCTCCCCATCCCTGCGCGAGAGATGCAAAAAAGTTTTTTCTTGCCTCGGCGGCATGGGATTCCATCCACTTAAATTATTCAGGAGTGACCGATCGGACCATGGAAGCGGCACACTCAGAAGCAGTCCGATTTTCAAGGGCGGCGGATGCCCGACGACGTGGTGCGTTACGCAGTGGCGAAAACGGACGGAGGCCTTGAAACGTGCTCTGGGCGGTCTTTGCAATGATGACGTCCGCGGTCGTGCTGGCGCTAGCCCGGTCGCTCTCTGAGCGGCGCGAGGGCTTTGGTGCTCACGATTCCGATGTCACCTTCTATCGCGGCCTTCTGGCCGAGGCGAATGATGACGTCCGCTGCGGACTGGTAGCACCCGAGGACGCCGTGGCGACGCGTGCCGAGATCGGGCGCCGGCTGCTCGCGTCACTCAACTCGGCGTCGGAGGGCCGGCCGCGTGTGTCGCGGCGCTGGCAGCCGAGACGCGCTGCTGCAGCCTTGGCGATCGTCCTAGTGCTGCCACTCGTCGCGCTCGCGTCGTACCTCAAGGTCGGCGCTCTCAGCCAGCCTGACATGCCGATCGCATCGAGGCGCATGGGTGGGGACTTCACCCTCGCTGGCGCCGTTCCTGACATCCACGCCGGCCAAACACGGGCTGACATCGCAGCGCTTCCTCCGGAGCAGCGGAGCGACGCGATCCGCGGGATGGTGGGAGGGCTCGCCGAGAAGCTCTCGAAGAACGGCCATGACCTTCAGGGATGGCTGCAACTGATTAGGTCCTACGTCGTATTGGGTGAACGCCAGAAGGCCGAGGCGGCCGTCGCAAGCGCACGTGCCCAGTTAGCAGGCGATGCGCAAGCGCCGGCACGCATCGATGAACTCGTCAGGCAGCTTGGTTTGAAGGAGTAGACCTTGACCAGAAAGGGCAGGCGCCTCGCTATCATCAGCGCAGCAGGCTTCACTTTGGCCATCGCGGTAGGGCTCATCCTGTTTGCGTTGCGTGACAGTATCGTCTTCTTCTACGGGCCGACCGAGATGGCCGAAAAGGCGCCGCCGCGAGGAACCCATCTGCGCATCGGCGGCCTGGTGAAACGTGGCTCACTTACCTACGATGGATCGTCGACTGTCGTCTTCGCGGTGACCGACCTGAAGCACGACATCAAGGTCAGCTACACCGGATTGCTGCCGGATCTCTTCCGTGAAGGACAGGGCGTCGTGGCCGAGGGCACGGTGGAGGGACCGGGCCTTTTTCATGCCGATACCGTGCTCGCCAAACACGACGAGCGATACATGCCCAAGGACGTAGCCGACAAACTCAAGCAACAAGGCACTTGGCGCAACGAAAGATCCGCGCGAGTGCAATAGCGCCGCGCTCCAAGAAACATCGCAGCCGATGGGACCGAAAAGATGGTCGTCGAAACCGGACATTACGCGCTCGCTCTGGCTCTCGCCGTCGCGCTGCTTCAATCAGTTCTGCCGCTCTGGGGGACCCGCAGTGGTGATTCTGGACTCGCTTCCATTGCGGTCCCCGCCGCAATCACCCAGTTCCTGTTGTTGGGCTATGCCTTCGCGGCACTGACTTACGCTCATGTGGTGTCCGACTTCAGTCTCGTGACAGTCGCCGAGAACTCGCTCACCACCAAACCACTTATATACAAAATCGCCGGCGTCTGGGGCAATCACGAAGGATCCATGCTGCTTTGGGTTCTGATCCTCGCGGCCTTCGGAGCGGCAGTGGCGATTCTCGAGCGCGGCATGGCGAACGAATTGCGCGCCAATACGCTAGCGGTCCAAGGCTGGATCTCCCTTGCCTTCCTCTGCTTCATCCTGTTCACCTCCGATCCCTTCGTGCGACGGTTTCCTGCGCCCTTTGAGGGCCAGGACCTCAATCCGCTGCTTCAAGACCCGGGCCTCGCGATACACCCGCCGCTCCTTTACCTCGGTTATGTCGGTTCCTCGATCGTGTTCTCGTTCGCGGTGGCGGCGCTGATCAGCGGCCGACTAGACGCCGCTTGGGCCCGCTACGTTCGGCCTTGGGTACTGATTGCCTGGATCTTTCTGACGCTTGGTATCGCCATGGGCTCGTACTGGGCCTATTACACCCTAGGCTGGGGCGGGTTCTGGTTCTGGGATCCGGTCGAAAACGCGTCGCTCATGCCCTGGCTTGCGGGTACCGCGCTCCTGCATTCGGCTGCCGTCATGGAGAAACGCGAAGCCCTCAAGATCTGGACACTGTTCCTGGCGATAGTTACATTCTCACTATCCCTGCTCGGCACATTCCTGGTGCGCTCAGGGGTGCTGACCTCCGTTCATTCCTTTGCCAGCGACCCGGCGCGCGGCGTCTTCATCCTGATCATCCTGACCGTGTTCATCGGCGGTTCCCTCGCGCTTTATGCTTGGCGCGCGCCTTCCCTGAACCAGCGTAGTCTGTTCGCGCCCGTGTCACGCGAGAGCGCGCTCGCAGTCAACAACCTGCTGCTCACCACCTGCTGCGCTACGGTCCTGACCGGCACGCTCTATCCGCTCGTGCTTGAGGCTCTGACCGGGGACAAGATCTCGGTCGGCGCACCGTTTTTCAATTTGACGCTCGGTCCGCTAGTAGCGCTGATCGTTCTGCTGATGCCGCTCGGTCAGTCGCTCGCCTGGAAGCGTGGCGACCTGCTCGGCGCGGCGCAACGGGTGACGGTCGCAGCCTTGGGGGGCCTCGTGGTCGCTCTTGTGCTCGTTGCTGTCATCCGAGGCGGCCCAGTCCTCGCCGCGGTCGGTCTCGGCCTCGCCGTCTACCTCATCGTCGGTTCGTTCGCCGATGTGGCGTCGCGTATCTGGGCACGTGGGCAGCCCGCTCGGGTGATGCTGGCCCGCGCGGTCGGGCTGCCGCGCTCCGCCTGGGGTGCGGCGATCGTTCACGCTGGCCTTGGCGTGACACTCATGGGCTTGGCGGCGACCGGTTGGGGCGTGGAGCGGATCGCGACCGTCAAGCTAGGCCAGGGGATCGATCTCGGCCCCTATGAAGCCACCATCGAGAATCTTCGATCGCGACAGGGCCCGAACTATTCCGAAGTCCTGGCCCATACGGTCATCAGCCGGGGCGGCGCCGCCGTGGCCACCGTCGAGCCCGCCAAGCGCAGTTTTCCCGCACGACAGACCACCGTCACCGAGGCAGGCATCGTGACGCTGGGTTTTGGCCAGATCTACATTTCGCTCGGGGACCAGCACGCGGATGGTTCGATCGATGCGCGCATGTTCTGGAAGCCGCTTGTGACGGCCATCTGGATCGGCGCCGTCATCATGGCGTTCGGAGGGATCGTGTCGTTGTCCGATAGACGCATCAGAATCGGCTTCGCGCGCCGCGCGGCTCGCGTCCGCGCCGCCGCCAACCCCGCAGCGCCGGAGCCCGCCGAATGACTTCGCTTCGTCGCATTCTTCTGCTTTCGATCGTACTCGCAGGCCTCGCGCCCAGCTTGGCAAGGGCGGTGCAGCCAGACGAGGTCCTGCCCGACCCGAAACTTGAGGCACGCGCGCGCGGTATTTCCGCCGGGCTGCGCTGCCTCGTCTGCCAAAACCAGTCGATCGACGATTCGAAAGCAGAGCTCGCGCGGGATCTCCGACTGCTGGTGCGCGAACGCCTTAATCTCGGCGAGAGCGACGAGCAGGTCCGCGCCTTTCTGGTGAAGCGTTACGGGGGCTTTATACTGCTGAAACCACCACTCGACTTGGAAACCGCCTTCCTCTGGGGAATGCCGGCTTTGGTGCTCGCAGCGGGCGGGATCGCTCTCCTGTTCGGATTGCGCCGCCTGCAGCCCACGCCGGCGGCGCCCTTAAGCCAAGCCGAGCGGGATCGGCTCGCGGCTGTGTTAGACGCCGATACTCCGCTATAAGCATTTCCTGATGGTCAAGCCGTCTTGGCTTCGGAGGCGCGCGGAGTTGTTCCACGGCGGCGACCCCCGAAGCAAACCCTTTCCGCTGCATGCGCTCGTCATTCTCCCGCGCCGCGAAGTGCTGCGGCTGCGGCGATTGGGGCGAGGGCGACGGATGCGAGTCCGAGCGCGCAGAGGACCAGGAAGGGCGTCAGAAAGGGCACTGTGCCACTCTGCGCCGCGGAGACGCCGAAGATCAGCACCGGTACGGCTAGTGGCACGACGAGGATCGACAGCAAAAGACCGCCGCGCCGCAGCGTGACGGTAAGGGCTGCACCGATTGCTCCCAGAAAGGTGAAAGCCGGCGTACCAACCAACAAGGTCGCTGCCACCGCCCAGAGCGACGGGCCGTCCAAGTCCAACATCAGGCCAAACAAAGGCGAGAGCATCGCGAGCGGCAGCCCCGTGACAAACCAGTGGGCCACGCACTTCACCAGAACAATGAGTTCTAGGGGCGCCGGCGACAGCAACATCTGGTCCAGCGAACCGTCCTCGTGATCCGCCTGGAACAGACGGTCAAGGCCCAATAAACTCGCGAGGAGCGCCGCTATCCACAAAATGGCTGGACCGATGCGCGACAGCAAGTGCAGGTCAGGTCCGATCGCGAAAGGTACGACCGTCACGAGACTGAGGAAGAAGACCAGGCCGAGAACCCCGCCGCCACCGATGCGGCGCGCCAGCATGAGGTCGCGAAGAAAAACGACGAGGAGAATACGGGTCATGGCCCCCATCCGGCGTCGCCATCGCGTCGAGACCGCTCCCGGGAAATCGGAAGAGCGGCGTGACCTCTTCTCGCCCGACCTTGAGACAGGCGGCTACGGGGATGCCGACCGCACCCCAACGGGACGACCCTCACCTCGCTCCGAGCCTGACTTGGATTGTCCCCGGCAGACCGAGTGGTTCGTGGGTCGCGGCGAGCATCAATCCTCCGCTTCCGAGATGGTCGGCGACAATAGACTTCAGCAAGGCGCGTGCGTGCCGGTCGAGCGCGGTTAGCGGCTCGTCGAGCAGCCATAAAGGGCGATCGGCAATCAGGAGCCGGGCCAATGCGACACGGCGACGCTGCCCCGCGGAGAGATAGCCGACAGGCAGATCGAGAACGTGGGCTAACTCGATACGGTCCAGCGCCTCTAACGGGTTTAGCCGACTTCGCCCCAAAATTCCCAGGCCGATCTCGAGGTTTTCGCGGGCGGTCAGCGCCGATTTCAGCCCGTCGAGATGGCCCACGTAGTGGAGGCGCTCTGCCAGGGGCGCCGAATCCGTGGCTTCGGACTCCACCCATGACATGCGGCCGGATCCCAGTGGCAAGAAACCGGCGATCGCGCGCAAAAGTGTGGACTTGCCCACGCCATTGGGACCCGTCACTTCGGCGATTTCGCCCGAGCCCAGTCGCAAAGACACCCCGCCGAATACCACGCGCTCGCCGCGCGCGACGGACAGATCCTCGATCAGGAGATGGCATCGCTGCGTGATATCCATTTTCATTTCCGCTTGCCCGTTGTCTCGTTCGGATCGTTTTCGAACACCCGGTCGGAGGGCCCGTCGAAATGAACGATTCTGGATCGGCGTGTTCGAGCGAAAGGCGGCGCCGTTGGGGAGAACCACCCAAGAGGATGAGGAAGTTCAGTTCTTCGGGGCTGCCCACTAGAAGGATGCGAGCCCGATTGTGAACGTTGGCAGCAAGATGTGCCACGCGATGACCGATGCAAACTGGCCGCGTGATAGAAGGACTGGATTTGGGCGCATCACATCTTTTATTTTTATCCGGAAGCGTGTCGAAAAGGGGCGGGTATGCCCTCAAACGGCTTTCTTTGGATGGTCTATCGTCCCAACTTGGCTGCCTCGGCCGCAACCTGGGACACGCGACGCCTTCCCAGCATCGTTTGCGCCCGCCGGGTAGCCGACGCCCCTTCGATGCATAATCCGGGCGGAGACGGTTGCGAAGGGGGCGCTCCCACGCACGGCTCTCAGGCAAGAGAGAGGGTGTCCCAGGTCTCAGCGAGCGCAGCTGCGAGTTCCGCTATGTGGGTATCCCCGTGATATGGCGACGGCGTGATGCGCAGACGCTCCGTCCCACGGGGAACGGTCGGATAGTTGATCGGCTGGATATAGATGGCGTGGCGCTCTAGAAGGCGATCGGCTGCCGCCTTGCACAATTCCGCGTCGCCGACAATCACAGGCACGATGTGGGTTTCGGTCGGGAGGACCGGAAGCCCGGCGGCTTGGAGCGCCCGCTTCGTTGCAGCGGCTTGCCGTTGGTGTGATTCGCGCTCGGCAGACGAGTGCTTCAGGTAACGAACGGACGCACGGGCTGCGGCGGCAATCGGTGGAGGGAGTGCCGTCGTGAAGATGAATCCGGGCGCGAAGCTGCGCACCGCGTCGCAGATCGATCGCGACGCCGAGATATAGCCGCCAACGCAGCCGAATCCCTTGGCAAGGGTACCCTCGATCACGGTCACGCGGTGCATCACGCCGTCACGCTCGCTTATCCCGCCTCCGTGAGCGCCGTAGAGGCCGACGGCGTGAACCTCATCGAGGTAGGTCATCGCGCCATACCGGTCCGCAAGGTCGCAGATGGCGCCGATCGGCGCCACATCGCCATCCATCGAGTACACGGACTCGAACACGATAAGCTTGGGGCGGTCGCCTGCCTCGTGCAGCAACGCCTCAAGGTGACCGAGATCGTTGTGGCGGAAAATCCGCTTTTCGCAACTTGATTGACGGACGCCTTCGATAATCGAATTGTGGTTGAATGCATCAGATAAGACCACGCAGTCTGGGATCAGCTTACCGATCGTCGAGATGCTGGCCTGGTTCGATACGTAGCCGGAGGTGAAGACGAGGCTCGCTTCCTTGCCATGCAGATCAGCAAGCTCGCCCTCTAGATCAACCAAGGGCGAATTATTTCCGGCGATGTTGCGCGTTCCACCCGCTCCTGCGCCGCAGCGGTGTGCCGTTGCGGTCAGCGCGCTCACGACCTCCGGATGCTGTCCCATGCCGAGATAGTCATTCGAGCACCAAACCGTGATCTCCGTAACGGTTCCATCAGACCGGCGCCATTTGGCGGCTGGGAAGCGGCCGGAGATGCGTTCGATGTCGGCGAAGACGCGATAACGCTGCTCCCCGTGCAGGCGCTCAAGAGAGTTGTGGAAATGACGTTCGTACGCATAATTGTTATCGTCCGTAGCGACCGTCCCGTTGGGCGACGTCAACGCTCTTTGCCCCGGCGCTATATCCACACACAAATGTCTATGACCGACGCTTCCGTGCGTCGGATGCCTTGCTTGCCACCTTGCCGATAGGTCCAGATCGTCCATCTCAATCTCTTCTGACCGTCGCTCGACCATAGCTCATCACGCAGAACACTTCGCACTCGTCTCAGTTATAATTTGCATGACCCGCGGTTATGGTCGGGCGCCGCCTGAGGCAGCTCACATATGGCCTACGTCTGGGTCCCTTTCGGGAAACCTGCGTCCGTTCCGGTGCAACTATCGGCGAGGCGGCTTTGCCGTCCTCTCCGTCACGGCGGCTGAATTGCAGGGCTGCGCGAACCGGGCATAGAGACCGGTGCCTTGCGTGAGGTCCGAATGCAAACCTGTTCGACGATGCGGCCATTTTCCATGACGACAATACGGTCTGCCTTTTGCACGGTGGCGCCGATGAGCAATCACGATGGTGGTGCGTTGCTCGGCCATACGATCGAGCGCCTGCCGCCCCAGTCGTTCGCTCTCGGCGTCGAGCGCGGAAGTCGCCTTATCAAGCAGCAGCACCGGTGCGCTCTTCACGATCACGCGCGCAATACCGAGGCGCTGGCGTTGACCGACTGAGAGGATCACTCCGCGCTTGCCAACCGATGTGTCGTATCCTTCTGGCGGCGGCGCGCGGTGAAGTAATCAGCCGTCGCTTTGGTCGCTGCCTGCGCACCTGGTCGAGCGAGGCCTCCGGTCCGACAAAGCGCATGTTCTCGGCGATGCTGCCGGCGAAGATGAGGGCGAACTGCCGCCTGAGATTGGCGGGATCGAGCGTTGCGCGGGCGGTCGCGGCGAAGCAGGTCGCTTTAAAATTCGTTTCGAGCGAATCGCTTCTGTGTCACGGCCTCGGCTTCGAAGGCTTGCATCGTGCGCCCGGCGCCCAGACGCAAACGCCATCGCGCTCGCGAGATTATCCTGGACGCTAAAGAAGCATCAGTCCGGCGAGATCGACTACACCGGCCGGATCAGCAAGATCGGTGATGGTTCGTTGCGCACGGCACCCTACGATGCCGCCCATATCATACTGGCCAAGCCGCTCGAGGGCTGTTCACAACTGAAGAGCTGGGCGATGCGGATCGCCAGGCACGCCGGCATGAGCAAGGCCAAGGTGGGGCTCGCCCGCCGACTGGCGGTGATCATGCATGGCATGCTCGCCAAAGGAGCCCCCTTCAACGCTGCAGCAGTCAGACAGGAGGCGCGCAAAGATCGGGCATGTCACGACACCAAGCCTTCTCGAAGCGAAGTGCCTTCGCCGGGACGATGGGATCACGTTAGGCCGTACGTTTCGCGGTGACATGACAATCGCGCGGATTAGATTGGCCAACCTCATCCTCTTCCAATCCCATCGGGTGGCGGCCTTGCGCCGACCCCGTACAGAAGCGGGACCCCGGCGAGTGGACAGCGCAATAAGGGATTGACTGATCGAGGCTCGTTACAGAAGCGAAGCATTCAAGGCAGCAATGCAGGCAGCTAGTGAAACGACGCACGAGGCAGATTCGATCGGAGAGCGGCTTTCGACATTGGTGTTGCCTGTCCACGGCGATGCGGTCGGAAAACCGGCGGCTTCCGAAGGATCGGTTGCCCAACTACAAGAACAAGAGACGTCAATGGCCTCACCTGCAGATCGCAAGGACACCAGCTCATCAGTGAGGCCGGGGAGTTGCATTCACGCCGGCGAATCCCGAGTCATTTCGGCGTGCGTTGCGAAGGGCCAGAAGCTTCCCATGGCCAAACATCTATAGTTCGCCACGCGTCATTCTCGGTGGGCATCAATTTCATGCCCCTTCGTTGCTTTCGCATTTAGGCACCCACGATTAATCTAGCCTGTGCGTAGTCAATGAGACCACCTGCGCACGAATGCCGTCATCGCCTCATTCGGCGACATACAGCTGGTCAGAGGAGAGAGATCATGAGACGCACAGTACTAGCACTTTCCGCCGTCCTCGGCGCTGGCGCGATAGCAACCGCAGTCTTCGCACAGCAACCACAGCTTCCACCACCCGACGATTGGCACGCCACCGGCCGCTATCTTCCTGAATACACGAAAGATGGCGACCTTGTTCTGCCAAAGAACTTTCACGAATGGGTTTTTGTCGGCGAGCCACTGACGCCCAATTTTTTAAACCCCCCTCAAGCAAACTTCCCTGAATTTCATAACGTATATATCGAGCCTGGTTCTTACGATATCTACAAGAAAACGGGCGTCTTCCCTGAAGGAACAATCTTCGTGAAAGAACTGCAGCTCATGCAGCCCGCCACTAATCCGGACGGTTCGAGAACCGCGCCATCGGGGAAAGGATTCTTCCCGGGCGCCTTCAACGGGGCGGATGTGACTGTCAAGGACACCAAGAGATATAAGGCGACCGACGGCTGGGGCTATTACAACTTCAACCACCATGAACCCAAGGCGGCCACCGCCAAAGTCCGGCCGATCGAGGAATGCGCCTACTGCCACATTGCAAGTGCGAAACGGGATGACGTATGGACGCAGTTCTACACGTTGCTCGACCAGGTGCCGGTGCCGCCCGGCCAGACTATAAAACAGTAGGAGGAACTGTGATGAAATTCCTCGGAAGTGCGGCCGTGGCGTCCGCGTCCGTCATCGTCGTGACCGTCGGGTGCTTTGTCTCGCAGCCCGCGGATAGCCAGCCCGCCCCTGCGCAGGAACAACTTGTTGATGCGGCAGGCAACATGCATATCCCGAAGAACTACCAAACCACCTACGAATCCCTTGGGAGCTGGTCTGTCGCAGGTGATAAAGGTGCCAAGGAGATTCACGTCGTCTACGCGTCACCCGGAACGGCGGCGGCCTATCGCGCCACCGGCAAGTTCCCCGACGGTTCGATCCTGGTGAAGGAAGTTTACGGCGCGGCCACTTCGGCTATGACGACTGGGACGGTCAGCCATCAAGACATTCTCAAAGGCTGGTTCATGATGGTGAAGGACAGTAAGAACAGCCACCCCGATAATAAGCTGTGGGGCAACGGTTGGGGTTGGTCGTGGTTCGACGCGGGTAACGCGGTGAAAACGACCTCAACGAACTTCCGCTCAGATTGTCTAGGCTGCCACATCCCTGCCAAGGCGACTGACTGGATCTATGTGCAAGGCTATCCCGGACTGAAGAAGTGACGGATCGTTAGCCAACGCTCGCTTGAATGTTGCGTGGGTAAAACCAGACTGGATGCAGAAAAAAGGCAGGGTCATGAAGCACAGCAAAAAGTTCAGCAGATGCATTTGTGGATCGATGATGATCTTCCTTCTGTCGTTTTCGGCACCCCAGGGGACTCTAGCAGCCGGTCCGGTTACCGACAAAAAAATCACAAAGCAATTCCTTACGTCGGGCCAAGTGGACCTCGCACGAGAGGTGGTGACGCTGCCGCTCCATCGTGGGCGTCTTTCCTCGGGAGAAACTGTTTGGTTCGTGCTTACCGACGTAAGTGATTTTGCTACTTCGAAAAAGATGGGGCTCACATGGGCGCCGAGTTTCGCTAAGGCCAAAGACCTGACGAGCACACGGGTTGCGGAAATGGACGACTCGGGTAACTTCACGTTCAAATCGGGCCGGATCGATTTCTCACCGTCTCAGACGTTAGTGGGGGGCGAGGCGCCCAATTTTTTCCCTCCTAAAACGGCCCGAGCCGGGTCTGTCGGGGATGCGCACTACAGCCCATTGGTTCGGGTGACGAACAATAAGGACATTGTCTTTAATGCTCCGGTCATCGCGTTCGATGTCGGGCCCGAGAAAGTCGCGTTCTGCAACGGCAGTCCTGATTACTCTGTCGTGACGGACTCCGTGGCGAGCATCTGTCCTGATAAGGGCACCGTTGACTTGAAACTCCGGTTTGGCTTCGCGAGCGGTAAACACCTGCGTTATCTTAGTTTTGACGCCAACTCCGAGGAGTCAGCGACCCTCGAGTTGTCCACCTTTGCTCCGGCGGAAAGCGACATTCTTCAGAGCGGCGCGACTGAGGTGATCTATACGATTGTGAACGGCAAGACGGGTGCGAAAGATCCGAACCGCCAGGGGCTCGACAGCGCCATCAACGGAGAGGGGCCCTCTCTCGACATCATCGCGCACTTCACGGAGATCAGCGCCGGATACTCTCCAATGTGGGACGTACAACTGGCCGAGTGGACCAAGGAGGCTATCTCGAAGGATCAACGGAAACTGATCACTGACGGCGACGATCTCGAAGCCAAAAGTGCGTCAGGCTTACTGGTGAGCCCTGCGGGGGGGCCGGTGAAGACGACGGGGAATCTGGTGAATTGTCCGGTCGTAGGCTTCACCAATGAATAATCTCCGGGCCACATAACTGCGCTTCCCTGTTCGTGCGGGGGAGCGCAATCGGTCTCTCAGCCACTGACGCTTCCCTCCCACGTCGATGCGAGTTTGATGAGCACGCGCTCGAGCCCGACGCCTCTCTGTTTGTAGGCGTCGATGATCTGGTGGGCCCTCGCGACCGATGCTGCGACATTGAAGGACAGGTTGCCGTCCACCTCAGTCGACACGTAGCCCGGCACAAGCCGCAACAGCTCGACTCCAACGGAGACTGCGAGCCGTTCGGCAGTCGCGGCAGCGACGCGTGTACTCGCAAAGCTCACTGTTACGCTCGCCTACGATCGAGCACACCTGTCTGGGAAGCGTGAGCGGCACCAATCACTACAGCGGCTCGTGTTTGCGAAAGACGTCCGCCACGCTTCTCCGGTTGCCGCGGACGGCGCGAAAGTTCAGTGCTCTTCGGTCTCGAGCCCACCGACATGCTTCTGGGTGTAAAGTTCGAGCCCGATCCGGTTGATCAAATCAAGCTGCGTCTCGAGGAAATCGATGTGGTGTTCCTCGTCCATCATCAGGTTCTCGAACAGGTCGCGGGTGACATAACCCTTCACGGAATGACAATGCGTCGCCGCCTCTTGGTACAGCGCACGCGCGCTCATCTCGGCGGCGAGGTCGCAATCGATGACTTCCTTGACGTTCTGGCCGATCCGCAAGGGATCGCACCTGCATGTTGGGAAAGCCTTCGAGGAAGATTACCCGGTCGGTGATGCGGTCGGCGTGCTGCATCTCCTCGATTGACTCCTTGGGCCAAACCTTGGCCATGTCCGAGAGGCCCCGATTGGCCAGCAGCCGGTAATGCAGCCAGTACTGGTTGATGGCAGTGAGCTCGTGACGCAGTCCCTTGTTAAGATACTCGATGACTTTGGGGTCGTTCTGCATGATGAACTCCAAGGCTTGAGGCCGGGTCTTGGCCTTAGTTTAGAACGCTTCTGAGGAAAAACAAACAAGCAGGCATCCCCTGGGCACGAAACCGAGAGGCACCTATCCAGCAAATCCCGGGAAGTTAGGCGCTGCGGGCGCGACGTTGGGCTCATCCCGCGCGTCATCCATGATCCGGCGATGCGGGCAGCCGGCCTGACGGGCTAGTGCACATTCCCTGTACGCCTCGTCGATGATCGTCTTGATGGTGCGCGCGCAGCGGCCGCATTCGGCGCTGCAGCCAAGGCAGTCATAGATCTGCTTGGCATTGCGCAGCGCGTCGTCGGCCGTGTTCACGGCGTGGCGAACATCGTGGTCGCTGAGGACATTGCAGGAACAGACGATCATGAAACGCGAAAAAGACCTTCAGTGATGCGGCGTCATCGATTTGGGACGGCGCCAGAGCGCGCGTTGGAGCTTCCAAACAAGGCGGAGATGATTGAGTGGTGCACTCCATGGGAAGCCAGCCTTGACTCTTTGGAGGTCAGCAGAAATCTGTTTGATCACTCGCGGCGACCGCTAGCTGCAGAGCCGACGGAGGACACGGGAGCGCGCCGCTCCGTGCCGGCCAAAGATTAACGCTCTCGGTTAGCGTAGATGACACAGCTGGACTCTGTTGGCCCTGAGTAGCAGCCACCACCGCGTTTCGGGTGTTGTTGAAGACCTCCTCGATTCCCTTCGAAGAATCCATCAGCGTAAGAAGAGCGGTCATCAGCTGACTATGTAGTTCATTCGGGTCTTCGACGACCTGGCCAGGCGCTGCTGAGCTCAGGATGAGCGCGTTCTCACTCGTTTGAATGGGTGCAAGTCCGTGTGAGTAAGTCCTGAAGCGTCGCTCGTAAGGATTGCGGCGTGAGGCCTCAATGACTACGAGCCTGACGCGTGCTCCGGAAGTCTTGAGTTGCGAAAGGAGACGGTCAATGCTTACGCCTTGTCAACGGACATCTTCTTCACTCCAGATCTTCGCATCGACTGGGATTAAATAATTTTGCCCGTCAGATTGGACGCCGTAACCTCCGAAATAGACTAACACAATTGAGTTCAAATGTACTCTTGCCCTTAGATGGTCGATTGCGCGGGTCATGTCGGGGCGCGTCGCATTGTCAACGGCGTCGACCAGAAAGCCGTCCTTGCGAAGAGCATTTGTCAAACCTTCCGCATCGCGTGGCATTTGGAGAAGAGGAGAGTCGGCATCGGGATAGGTTGAATTGCCAATCACCAGAGCTAGCCGACTAGTATCGAGGGGTGCGGAGTCACCCGACCAGATGGGCGCGCTCATGGGCCGAGGCTTCTCCAACCGCATTGTCCTGTCTAGGCCGGTTGAGAGCAAGCCGAGCAGGACTGCAACGCCGACTAGTATTCTGGGAACTGTCATTTCATTATGGTCTCCAGTTCACCGAGGAAACGCTCCTTTCCGTAAGATGGCTTGGCGCTGCCAGCATTCGCGCCACAGTCGCACCCGGTCGCGTGCCCGCCGTTGCGTCCTTCAATTGCGTCGCGCCGTCCAGTAGCCTGAGCATCGCGCCGTTCCTGAGTGGCCGCTCCAGGTCCCCCGACCGGACGTTGCGAACAATTTGCCCGCACCCGTGGCATATTTGTCTTGGACCGTCACCGAAGCGCGAACCGCGCCGGATTTTGCGACGTAACCTCGAAATCTCACGAGATTGGGATGCGTGACAATTCCGTTGGTCACATCGACAGTAAAGCTGTAACTGGAATCGCAGGTTCCCCTTTGCGTCACGAAGACGAGATCCCAGGAGCCGTCGTAGGCCGAGCGCCCGTATGCTGCCGGTGCAAAGACAATGAAGCAGCTCGCTGCCGCGATCAGAAGGGACCGCTTTGTCATATAGTTCTCCTAACTAGTTGAAGCGGACATCAACCGCGCGACGGCTCCTGCCGAATCCGTCGAAAATGACCCAAGAGTGACGTGCGCATGACCGAGGAACGCTAAGATCTCTCAAATACATGTTGGCTAGCGGCGGCTTGAGGGAGCCGCACGCTGCCAAGCTTTGGCGTCACCACCAGCCGTAGGAGAAGCCGGGATAGTAATAGGTGGGATAGCTGGAATATGAATTATAGGTCGGATAGCCCCAGTACGAATTATAGGTGGGATAGCCCCAGTACGAAGGGTAGGGATAACCCCGCCGCACCCGATAGCGCACGTCCATCGTCACGGCTGGTACCGCCGCCTTGATCGACGTGCCATTGATCGGCGCAGCAGACGATTTGGCCGTGGCGGTCACTGCGATAGGAACAGCAATTGCGAGCGCAATCGCGAGGCTGTGGACTTGAATCTTCATGGTAGCTCCTGTTCGTTTTAAACCACCCGACGAGAATGACCTTGCAACGCCGGCGAGGGAAATCACCTCTGGCCATAGAGTTGATAGACGATCATTATTGCCGCCGCGCCGCGTGATGCCGCAGCGAGGAATGTCACCAGCCACATCCGGAGAGACTTCTAAACCCGTTGCCGCCCTTGGACCCATCGAGGTTGCGCGTGCCAACGCGCCGCCGTCCTTGACCATGATCCTACGGTGGATTTGTCGTGCGCCACGTCGCCGACCGGATCCCGGACCGAGGTAAGAGAGGGAAAGACATCGCCATCTTGCAGATGGGCAGGATGCCTCCCAACAGCAGAAGAACCACATCAGCTTTACCGAGCTCTTCGCCGAGCTTTGGGATCCAGTAGACCCCGCCTGATGCGCTCGAGGTTGTGGTTGATACCAAATGCGGGCGAGCTCCAGATCGACCGGCCAACTGGAATCGCGGGTATTTCTGATCATCTCGACAAAAGAGACCCAATCGGCGCCGGCAAGAGGTGGGGCGAGCAGGTTGCATAGCGCTTCTGCCGGCTCGGCAATTTCTGCGATGCCCTGGAGCACCCGGTGCGCGGAGGCGGGGCCTACGCCGGGAAGAAGGTTGAGGAGCCGAAAGCCCGCAACGCGATCTCATGGGTTCTCAACGAAACGGAGTGTCGCCAGGATGTCACATGGCCGTGTCCAAGAACTTGAGTCCGCCGAATTTGACAATGGGGACAAAGTTCGAGTGCCGCGCTGTGCGAGGATGTGCGAAATAGGCCTGGTGTTTCAGCAGCATACCTTGCTCGCGATTTCCAAGAACTTGTTCCACGACATAGCGGGCCTGGTTAGCTTCGTTGCGAACCGTTTCTAGCTGTGGTTTTTGTGAGGACAGCCGCTCGGTCCAAAGGTTTTTTTGAAGCGCTCCTTGGCAAGCCCGATAACGCCATTGGACGCTGCAAGGATGGGCTGGGTCGATCGGTAATCCCGATCCGGCGTGACGATCTCCACGCGCGGCGAGAATTGATCCGGGAAACCGAGAATGTCGCGTACGGTTGCCGCGCGGAAGGAGTAGATAGACTGCACGTCGTCGCCGACGAAAGTCAGGCCCTTGCCCTCGGGCTTCAAGGCCAGCAGAATCGACGATTAAAGGCGGTTCGTGTCTTGGTACTCGTCTATGAGAACGTGGTCGAAGCGCCTGCCAGCGTCCTGCGCAAGGGCGGCATCCGACATCCGCCAAGCGTCTCTCAGCCATTCCGATAACGGTCGGCTATCGACTCCATGGCGAGAGGTGATTTTCCTTTTGACCGTCATGGACTCAATCTTCGAGCCATCGCCCTCGTGTACGGGCTGAAGTCGGCGTTCGGTTGAACGATCACAGGCCAGGAGGTCCGACATGCAGATCAAAGAGACAATCGGCGTTTCATTCCCCGGCTCTGTCGAACGCCCGCCGCTGGAGGATGTAGCCATCAACCTGGGCGTGTTCGTTGGGCATGGCTGGCTCATGGCCGCGATCGTCGCCGGCCTCGCCATAGGAAAGCCGCTCGGCGTCTTCCTCGCGGCCGCCGCGGTCGTGCGCGCGGGTATAGCCGTCAAGCCAGCGGAGTACTCGTGGCGGCAGTTGGCCGGGGCGGGAGCGCTCGCTGGCATCGGCTTCACGATGTCGCTCTTCATCGCCGGGCAGGCGTTTCCAAGCGCCACTGACTTTTCGGCCGCCAAGATCGCCGTGTTCGCCGCGTCGATTCTTTCGGCCGTCGTCGGGACTGCTCTGCTCTGGGGAGCTTCGCGCCAGGAGCTTATCGAGGAGGCGCCGCAGAGCGCCAGCATGCAAGTATCATAGCCCGCCGGTGTTTATGCGGACCGTGAACAGGAGGTCTTTCGATGATTCTACCTACCGGTACGACAGTAGCAGTCGCTGACGGCGAGACGGTCCGCCTGTTCCACAATACGGGCGTGAAACCTGGGGTGCATTTGGTCGAGATCACGGCGGCTCCGCCTGCGCCGGCCCACTCTGGCTCGGGTGCGCGGCATCACACCGGCTCTGCCAACCCCGATGGCAGGCGGCTCGTCGAGGATGACTTCGCGGCAGCGACGGTCGCGTTCCTGAACAAGCTCAGCCTGGACGGGACCATAGAACATCTGGTCGTTGTCTCCGACCCCAGGACCCTGGGGGAGATGCGCAAGCACTTCCACCGCGACCTGAGAGGCAAGATCATAGGCGAGTTCGCGAAGGACTTCAGCCGGCGTCCGCTCGAGGACATCGCCTCACTGATCGCCGACGCCTGACGCGCCTCTGGAAATGGCTGCCGGCGCAAGCCCGCCCAGTCATAACCTGCGCGAATAACTCACAGTTACCGACGACGACTACTGCTCTCGACCAACCTGAACCAAAATTCCGCGGGGTCACTGACCACCGCGGGCTGAGGGAAGACCGGACATGAGGAAAAGCGAGAACACGCCTGCGGCGGCTCCCCGTCCGGCGACGAAGCCAAAGCAAGCGCGGCGCTGCGGATGCGATGAGAAGCGCGACCGAATACCTGATCGCGACACGACAGGCCGAGCGCGCGCTCAAGGCGGGCAACTGCGCGCCTCCTTTTGCGGGACCAGCACGGCGTCGAGGTCGCGTCGGAAACGCTGCTCAGGCACGGCCCGCTGCTCCTTACGAGTCCCTCCGGCCGTCGGTCGAGGCGCGGGGGGCGTCTCTCGTGAGCATCTCAGCGGTTCGGCGTGCGCTGGTGCATTCCGGAGCCACGAAATGTGGGGATTGAGCCTCACTACTACTCGGCAGTGGGCAATCTACAAGGTGCGTAGATGATCCTATTTCCACTCATAATGACATGGATGTGGTTCCAAATCTTCAAGACATCACCGATTCCGTCATTCGTATCCCGCCGTCGAGGACACCAGCACGCTGAGGTATCGTGGCGAACCGTCGCATTTGAAGGAGGTTGAACATGACCCAGGTATATTTCCACTGCTCGAACACGAAGAAGGTTTTCCTCGATCGCCGCGGCGCCGTGGTGGACGATCTTGCTGAGGCGCGCGATCACGCGACCCGTGTCGTGCAATCCTTGACCAGCGAGCGCAGCCTCGAGGATTGGCGTGACTGGGTCCTGCATGTCAGCGACGACCAGGGCGATGAGCTCTTCGTTGTACCCTTCACTTTCGTGCTTGGCGAGCCGAATTGAGGTCGCCAGCTCCGGGCGATCCTTCGGGCCAAAGCGCACATGTCCCACCTAGAAAGCAGGCGGCTGGAGCCCCGCGAAGGCTCCCTTCAGCCTCAGCGCCGCAAGGTCAATGAAAGCGCGCACCTTGATCGGCAGAAACCGGTTGGCCGCGCACAGGAGATGGACGGGCAACGGTGCAGGCAGAATTCTTTAAGCGATCTCGGCCGACCAGACCAAGGCCTACCCTTCCAACATTCGGACCCGTCACGCGTTTTTTATTCCTTCCTGACCACCTGCGGGGCTTCAAAGTCGGCGTCAACAATCCCACGTCAGCACGAGGATGACGAGCATAATTCAATAGGAGAGATTATGGGCGAGGTTATCCGATTTGTCTCAAAATCCGAGCGCGAGCGAGTCCACCTCATTCGAGAGGCCCGCGCGATATACGACAGCGTCTTCCCCCCGGCCGATCCCGTCAGCGAGCAGCGGGACAAGGCGTCCGCAACTCAGAGGGCCATTGGTGCCAAAGCTCAACGCGGTGAGGGCGCTTTCTCGTGATCAAGATCATTGCCGTGCTCTGCAGTCTGTCTTCTCCTGCAAATTGCCACGAGCAGACCGTCACCACCTCGGACTTCGCTGACGTCTCGATGCAGTCCTGCCTGATGGGAGCGCGTCAGCTCGCCGATTGGATGAAGTACCATCCGGCCGAGCGCCTTGCGGCGTGGCGCTGTGTGATCGGCGAACAGGACGGCAGGGGAGCTTAGGGTGAAAAGCGATCACTTCTCATGGCGAATGTGGACGATGCACTGGGATACGCGTTCGCCACGATTTGTCGAGATATGGACTGCTTTATTCGCATCGACGTCCCTCGTCGGATACCAATTTTCCTAGCGGAGGGAGACAGCTTCCCAACTGCTTGGCCCCGGCGCCCCGTCCCTTCGCCGTGGCTCCCCGCGGCCGGTCCTTCCCTCCCGAGGACCGGCCGCCCCCTTCAGGCCCGATAGGGACGGCGGCGGATCGGATGGGCACGGCGGCTCTTTGGATCGGGAAGTCCCAATCGTTGAGCGCAAACTGGACGGAGATTTTGCTCTATAACCTTGATCATTTCTTTTCCGCCGCGCTTACTCGCCTGCACAAAGAACGGCGCTACCGCGTGTTTGCCGATCTCGAGCGCATCGCCGGTCGTTTCCCGAACGCTACAGGGCATTCTCCGGACGCCCGCGCCCGGGACCCGCATGGGTGCTGGCGCGGGCGGCACCCGCAACATTTCCGGCACCAACCATCCGCTTGTCGAATTGGAGCGCGAGCTCGCCGACCTGCGCGGTAAGGAAGCGGCGCTGGTCTTCACGTCGGGGTACGTGTCCAACGAGACCGGCATCGCAACCATTGCCAAGTTGCTACCGAACTGCGTGATCCTTTCGGACGCCTGGAACCATAATTCGATGATCGAGGGCGTGCGGCATGCCGGCGTGGAAAAAAAGATCTGGCGGCACAACGACGTCGGCCACATCGATGAATTGCTGGCAGCAGAGGCCCCGAGCGGCCGACGCTGATCGTGTTCGAGGCTCTCTACTCGATGGACAGCGACATCGCTCCAGTGAACCGCATCTGCGATCTCGCGGGGCGATATGGCGCAATGACCTACATTGACGAGGTTCATTCGGCAGGCATGTACGGCCCTGCTGGCGCCGGCATCGCCGCGCCTGAGGGCGCCTCACACCGCATTGACGTTGTCGAGGGTACCCTGGCGAAGGCGTTCGGCTGCCTCGGCGGTTACATCGCGGCGAGCGCCGACGTCATCGATGCGGTGCGCTCTTACGCCCCGGGATTCATTTTCACGACCGCATTGCCGCCGGCAGTCTGCGCCGCTGCCACAGCGGCGATCAGGCACCTCAACGCCTCGCAATGGGAGCGCGACCGCCATCAGGACCGCGCCTCGCGGGTAAAGGCAGTACTGAATGCCGCCGACCTGCCGCTGATGACAACCGACACGCACATTGTGCCGGTGATGGTGGGGGATACGGAGAAATGCAGGGAAGCGAGCGAACTCCTGCTCGCCGAGCACGGCATCTATATCCAGCCGAACAACTATCCGACGGTCCCGCGCGGCACCGAGCGGCTGCGTATCACGCCGACGCCCTATCACGATGACGCGCTGATCGACGCGCTCGCTGAAGCACTGGTCAATGTGTGGGAGCGCCTTGATTTGCCGCTATGATATCGCGAGCTTGCAGCGGAGTAGGTTGCCAGCGCACGGCAGCATCGGAGAGAAGCGCTCAGGTTAGCAAACTTTTGCCGACGTTGGTGCGCCCCTCGGCGAGTAAAATTGCCGTTTTGTCGCTAAAGATAGCCACCGAGTCTTCAGAGCAAGAGCGGAAAGCATCTGGCGGAAAGCCGTTACGAAAGAGCAACCTCGCTGATGTCGATGGAGACCATCAGCATATGAACGGAAATCGCCGCTACGAAGGGCTTGGTGTCGAAGCAGCGTCACCGCCCTATCGGGCTGGCAGTCGGTGCGACATGAGCGCACGCGCATAGCATTTAATTGGATCCAACTTCTGACAGGATCAGCAACCTCCGATTTATCCAAAAGGCCCCATGAATTAAACCGAAGACACTGAGGCTTTACTGCCGACACTGCTCACAAGGGCACCGCGTCCCGGGCTAGGAATAGACCAACGTATAATCAGACCATTCCGATTGTGGAATGCGATCCTCCCTCAGTACGATCACGCGATACAAGCGTGCTATGGCCTAAGTAATCGTTCTGAGATAGCAGTAAATCAAACGGCTGAGTGCCGAGAGTCGCAGCGGAACCGGACCCGCGAGCCGGCAGTTGCAAGAAGAGGTCGGCGGCGTAACGCCCGTCGGCCTTTCTCGGCTCCCTTCGGATCATTGCGCGAGCAGAAGGGTCCCATGGTTATGGTATGGGTCGGATAGCAACGACCGGGTAAGAAGAGGCTCTCTTGAATCACAAGCACTGAATGACGCCGTTTCCGAGAGGTCGCCATGCATCAGATCTACCTCACGATTACTGTTAGCAGTCTCACGCTGCTGGTCGGCGTGTATGTGCTCGGCATCGCGCTTGTGTAAAAAGGTTGCGATTCGAGATTGCGGCTGGCAGGTCATATCTGCCGGGCCATCACAGCCTCATTCCTTGAAAGCCGACAGGTCCCGGGATCGCTAGGGCCGAGCTGCTGGAACATCGATCGCAGGTAGGCCGCCATCGACCGCACGGCGCCAAAGCCTCCGTTGCGGATGCCATTGGCGTGCAACGGTTGGAACGGCCCCTGGGGCATATTCATCGCGACAAAAATTGCAGTCCTGAGAGTAGGAGAAAACAAGCTTCTGCGAAAAACGACGGGCAAGGTCATCTGGTCCTCCTCTGCAAGGAAAATGTTGCGGCGAAGAGGGCCGCGAGGATTCGGCGCCGTCCATCTGTCTCCAACGGTAGCTAGGATATCGGCGATGGGACGACAGTTTTCCAGCGGATGCTCGGTCTCACCAAATTTGTTAATCTTGAAGAAGGGGCGCGTCTGACGTTTAAGGCGCAGAATGGGGCATCGAACCTATTTTTGCTTGCGATTGTTGACATAAGTCAAGTTGCCGGCGTGTCATTCGGCCTGCAATATTGGCTCTGATTCACTTTTGGTGCAGTTTGGGGGATGTCTGCCGCTTTGACAGCGCCATGCAGCAAGCGCTCCACCGCTCCAGTCTGCCGGTCCGGGCATGCGGAAGCGTTGGTCTGGCTCCGTCGTGCGGAACGGTTTCCCAACGTGTCCATAGCCGATATCGGCGCCGCGTGACCGATCTGCCGCTTTCGGGGCGGATCGTAGAGCTCCTAGTGATCGCGGGCCGCTTCCGCTGCGACGCCGTCCTGTGCGGTCGCCAGATCTTCACTGAACGTTTCGAAGGGGTACTGGCTCCATCGGCGCGACGCACGGCGAAGCTGGACTTCATCGTCCATCGCCTCGGTCTGGCGCTTGGCGGACGACCGGCGACAGGCTTCGCAAGACGGCTGATGCTGCCGGTGAGCAAAGACACACTCCTGCGCGTGGTCCGCCGCCGGACCCGCCCACTGGTTGACCCACTCACGATTATCGACATTGATGATTGGGGCTTGGCGGCGCAATCACCGATACGCCAGCATCATCTGCAACGTGGAAAGGCGCCGGATCGTCAGGCCGCTGCCGGATCGTGAGCCCGCGACCGGCCAAGCCTGGCTCGCTGATATGGCGAAGCTGCGGCAACTGCCCTGCCGCACGCGGTACAGGTTGCAGATCGTTGGCATCTGATGGAGAACGGCAGCCGGGCCTTCCTCGACGCCGTCCGCAAATCGATGCGCCAGATCCGCAGCGCAATTGGCGCGACAGCAATCGATCCCAAACTGCTCACCGAGGCCGAACGCCTGCAGTATGAAGGGTACCTTCTGCCTGCGGCATCGCTATTACTGACGCGCGATCCGGGAGCGTTTCTTGCCGGCCTCCGCGGGTAGCTCCGGCCGGGTGTCCAAGGATTACGCTTTGATTCCGAGCCACACCAACCCGGCCGTATCAAGGCCAAGCTTTGCGGGCGCTGCGCGGCCTTGACCCATCCGGCTTGGCGCGGCGAGGGGTTTGCCATGCGCTTAAGCCGAGATGCAGCTTGACGCGCCCGACACGAATTGCGGACGAGTGCTCGCGCGCTGGGCAGCAAACGCGCCCGACAGCTTTGCGTTTCGGGCGGTTGGGGCAGTTTCGGGCTTTGCAACTGGTTTCGCTGAAATCGCATGCGGCGTTCTGGCGGTTTGCCAGCTATGCTGGCTTCCCAAGAACATAAAGTCGTCATGCCAGGTAGCGAATTCATATTGGCCTTTGCTCTTCCACGGTACGGGGCGCAGCCTTCAATATCTCCTCCGCACCTTGCTGAAGAAGTTTATGCCCGAGACTTCTGCCTATTGCGTCGGCCTGATCGGCCAGACCCACGCTTTCATCGGCAATCTTCGTTTGGCCATCCGGATGAGTTACCTGTCCTCGAAGTGTTAATGTCCCGGCGTGCCATGTGGCAGAGACCCCGACGGGTAGGCTGCAACCCGCATCGAGACTTCTCATCAATGCGCGCTCTGCATCCACTTCGGCGCGCGATTGCCGGTCTTCAATCTTTTGAAGCAGCGCTATGAGTGCCGTATCCTCTTCGCGAGCTTCCGCCGCGAGAGCACCTTGGCCGACTGCATACGGGAAAACATGCGCGTCTAAAATCTGTGAGGCCTCATGTAGCAATCCTAGCCGGGACAACCCCGCCGCTGCCAATAGAGTCGCGTCTATTCCCTCTCGGTTCTTTGCCTTACGCAGCCTTGGAGAAACGTTCCCTCGGATGGGTTGAATATCCAGACCACTGCATAGAGCGAGAAGTTGAGCTTTGCGACGAATTGATCCAGTGCCGACGCGCAGCCCCGGTCGTAGCTGATCTAGTGTAACGCCACAAATCGCGTCGCGAGGATCCTCTCTTTTGGGAACGGCCGCCAATACCAAGCCGGGCTGCAATTTTGTCGGAAGATCTTTGAGGGAATGAACGACCAGGTCAACTTCGTTGCGCAGAAGCGTGTCTTCGCTCTCCTTCGTGAATGCTCCGATGCCGCCAATCTGCTGAAACCCCGACCGTCGATCTTTATCGCCAACCGAACTAACGAAGACCATTCGTACCTCAGCGGCCGGCTCGACGCTACGAATAAGATCGGCGACGTGATTGGCTTGCCAGCGGGCCAAATCACTTCGCCTGGTACCGAGCCTAATTTCCACGATCAAACCTCTTGCTTCTTGAGTAGTTCGGCGACTTCTAGTGCTGCGTAAGTAGCTATAAGATCGGCGCCTGCTCGTTTAGCCGCACGGCAGAACTCTGGTGCGGTAATCTTTGCATGAGCATCTTCCCTCGGACCGTATTTCATCAATTCACACTCGCCCGAAACGGAGAAGCAGCCAATAGGGCGCAACTTTCGAAAGGCGCTGGACCAAGTCGAGAACGAAGAGTGCCGGTTCGACGAGAATGGAGTTTGCGCCTTCGGATACGAGTGCGCCGAATGCGTCCATGCATCCTTTCAAGTCGAAGGGGTCGAGCTGAAACGCCGCACGTGAGCTGCCATCACCTGTGTTCATAACGAAACGATAAAGGTAGTAGAACGGTGATCGAAATATCATGTGCGGCATCACGCTAACCCAAGGGAAGCCTCCGTCGTCAAGAGCTTTGCGGCAAGCCTCAGCAGTTTTGTCAATCATGCTTGCTGGCCCAACGGCATCAGCACCTGCTTCGGCTTGAAGCAAGGCCATTGCCCGGAAAAGCTCTACGGTAGGGGCCAAATCTACGTGACCATCTGCTCGGTGAATACCACACGATCCAAGCGCTCCGCGACGGGAGTGGTATCATGGCCGCGCGTTCCGATCGTGCACAGCAAGGTTAGTGTAGAGCGCTCGAAGCTCTATGTCCTCGATGTCGACGCCGCATTCGCCGCCGCGGGCAAGGTGCGCAAGGAGGCCTACAGCACGGCACAACCTCAGTGCGCCAGCAACCTGATCGGTGTGACGAGACTGGCCTTTCCTGAACAGCTCATCGAAATCACCGGAGCAGAAGCGAAGCCGCGGTGATCTCCGCCACATCGGCCGGACCCAAAGTCGTTCCCCAAAGCCCCTCGATCAGATCGCGTCGCTTTCTGATCGCCTCCACGCAGTGTGTCATGAACGCGTATATTCGTCCTGACTTGCGGATATCCGGATGGGTCAGCAGCCACAGCTCATCGTTGAGCCGTTTGATCTCGGGGCGCGCTATTTGAATGGATTCATTGACGTGGAATAGGTTGGTGTTTTCGCGTAATCCGCTGGAACGTTCCAAAGGGTTGCGACATACCAGGCGGTCCAAGCAACGATCAGCAGGCTCAGCACCCACACCCAAACCGGGATCGGCGAGGGCGATTCCGCCCGGTGCGGCTCGAACGGCTCTTCCGCTCCAAACGCGTTGACCATGAAGCGCACCGTACCGTGAACGACGGCCCCATCACCAAGCCCGGTTACCGTGATCCCGGGGCCATTGCGGACCTGGAATTGAAGGCGTCGGACGCCGACCTGGCCGGTGGCGTCTTGGGCTTCGATGCGTAGGCCGTGCTCGCCGTCGGCAAGGCTCTTGCTGTCGAGCGCTATCTCGGTCGGCGGCCGCTGATCGGTGACCGGATCGGGCGCGTCGTCGAGGTAGATGCGGATTCGCGGATCGGGCACGTGTTGCATTCCTCTAACGTTCGGCGTCTAGGACGCGATATTTTGGATGATTGGGGTCCCGTTCGCCGGGGTCGATGAGCATCCACAGCGCCGCCACGATGCAGCTGAGGGTCACGAGCCCAGCCCCGCCCACCACCAGCACGTTGCCGAGTAGTGGTCCGGCAAGACTATGATCGCCGGCGCCACTAGCCGTCGCAGGCGCAGTGCAGAGGTAGCCAAGCGCCGAGAGAACCCAGGCGTTAATCGTATCGGTTATCGTCGCCTCCTATTCCTTGGCGCGGAGCTTCGCGATGTCGGCAGGCGTCACCAACGGCCCGTGGTTGCCCCATGAAGTGCGCTCATGATCGATGATATCGGCGATCTGCTGATCAGAGAGTTTGTCAGCGAACGGCGTCATCTCCACCTCGTACTTCTGGCCGTTGATCGCCTTGCCACTAAGCCCGCGCACTATGGTGGTGATGTGTTCGGCAGGGTCAGTGGCATTAACGACCTGATCGCCCGCAAGTAGCGGAAATGTGCCAGGCACGCCCTTGCCCTCGGCACCGTGACAGACGGCGCAATTATCGGCAAATTGCTTTGATCCTTCCGCGGCATCGAACTTCGGCGCCTGGGCCGCTACCGGCGAGGCCTGTGCCGATGGCGCTGCCTGCTGCTGCAGTGGCTCGTTGGCGCGCGCCGCGACGACATCAGCCGCGCTGATCAAGGCACCACGATTGCCCCACGAGGAGCGCTCGTGGTCGATGATATCGGCGATCTGCTGATCGGACAATTGATCGGCGAACGCCGGCATCTGCGCTTCATATTTTTGGCCGTTGATCACCTTTCCGCTAAGTCCGTGCAGCACAGCGCCGATGTGTGCCGTGGGATTGGCGGCGTTAACCACCGGATCGCCGGCGAGCGGCGGAAACGTCCCCGGCACGCCCTTGCCTTCCGCGCCGTGGCAGGATGCGCAGTTGTCGGCGAACAATGCTGCACCCTTGGTGGCATCAAACCCTGGGAGCCCGCCTGAAGGACCCAAAGGCGAGGCGCCGGGCTGCGTCGGGGTGAGCACGGGCTGCTTCAGCGACAACAGATAGGCCACCAGCGCCTTGCCGTCGTCGCTGGGGATGACGGCACCGCCTGGCGCGAACTGCGGCGGCAATGGCACCGCTTTCTCTCCGGGAGGTAACTTGTCCACGACCCCGAACAGCCAGGGAAAGGCCGGCATGATCGATTGCGGCACCACTGCGCGCGGCTCATAGAGATGGATGTACTGCCATATGCTGCTCGATTGCCGCGTGCCGATATTGCTGAGGTCGGGACCGTTGCGCTCCGAACCCAGCAATTCCGTGGTCTGGTAGGCATAATCGCCCGGCGCAGACGGACGGCCAAAGGGTTTATCTGCGGAGAGCGGGCGTACTTGCTGGGTATGGCAATAGAAGCAGCCTTCCGAGACATAGATATCACGACCTCGCGCCTCAAGCGGGGTCAGCGGCTTAAGTCCCGGCGTCGGAGGCACCTTCGATAGCCAGATTCCCGGGAGCACGCCCATAAGGATCGCCAATCCAACGTAGATCAGCGTTGAACCGCCAGAAATCGCCAATGACCTGTTCATGCCGGCACCGTCTCCGCTGCGGCAAGCTCGGCGTAGGACCGACCGTAGGTCATTGTCCAAACATTGAAAGCGAAGACGAGATGGCCGGCGAACATCAGCGAGCCGCCGACGGAGCGCCACAACCAGTATGGCGCGGCATCCTCCACCGACTGGATGAAGGTGAGCCCCCGAAACCAGTCGAGCCCCTGAATGGTGCCGGCGGCCGACAGCGCCGCAACGTAAATGGCAACACCGATGGCAGACAGCCAGAAATGGATGCCCATGGCCAGGTTGTAGGGATACTTGCCGGTGGCGCGCGGCAACAGTGCATAGACCCCGCCCCAGATGGCGAAGGTGACGAAGCCATACATCGTCAGGTGCGAGTGCCCTACGGTGTAATTGGTCAGATGCCAGAGCTGCTGCAGCGAGCGGAATGCCTCGAATGTGCCTTGCGTCGAGCCCAGCAGATAGCCGTATACGCCGACTAGGATGAATGCCGCGGGCGAGCGATATATCCATTCGTGACGCCCCCGGAAGGTGAGAAGGTAGTTCGCGGTGCCGCTCAGCACCGGAACCAGCATGGCCACGCTGAAGACGATGGCCGTGGTCTGCAGCCACCACGGCAGCGGACTGAATTCAAAATGGTGAGCGCCGATGATCGGATAGAAGATGAGATTGGTCCAGAATGCAAACACGCCGAGCGAATACGAATAGATCGGGCGATTCAAAAGCTTCGGCAGCGCATAGTAGAACACACCGAGCGATAGGGGCGTGAACCACAGTCCCACGGCGTTATGCATGTAGAAGGCCTGTACCGCGACCTGACCCAGTCCGAACTGGTACCATGGCAGAATCGACACCACGACGATGACAATCGTCCACAGCGTCCCCCCGATGGTATACCAGTTGGAAATATAGATATGCTCGCCATCCCGGCGCTCGACAGTGGCGATCATGTTCCAGACCGCGGTGATCAAACCAAGTCCGAGGATTACGCGAATCCACCACAGCCATTCGCGATATTCCTGGCCGTAGTTGAAACCGAGATCGAGTGTGACCGTGCCCAGCACCGCGGCGAGATTAAGGAGCGCAAGACTGATCCATGCGAGGCGCTCGCTGTAGAGCCGCGCGCCCGAACTGCGCGCGGCGATGAACAGCGCAAGCCCGATCAGCGCCTGGCTCGCCCAGGCATAAAATGTTCCGTTGGTGTGGATCGCGCGCAGCCGTCCGAACGACAGCGCCGGCGTGGTCGCGAAATCCGGATAGGCGAATTTGAAGCTGACTAGGAGTCCCACGGCTGTGGTGAATACGAGCCAGATTGTCGCCGACGCCACGTAAGCGGCGAACACCCGCGCCAGAACGCCGTCATCCGGAGCGGCTGTGCGAAGTGGAATGGCCGCAGCGCTGTCTGATATCATCCGCCTCTCCGTCTCCTCGACGACGTTGTCCTGCGTTGCCCCGAAGCGCGCCAAAAGCTTGACGACATTGGCGTAGTCGCCCGCATCTGCTGTTCCATCATCGAGAACTCGGCCGGCTTGCCGGATTCATCGAGAGAAGCAGGCGCGATCAGGTTCCCCTTCTCGTCGTGGCTGAGCTGGCCGGAGACATGGATCGTGTCGCCAACCTTGATCGCCTGTGCGTATCCGTAGGCATCTTCCCACGGCACACCGAAATAGGCGGCCTCCTTACCATTTACTGCGGCTGCGTTTACGTCGTTGTTTTGCATATCGAGCCTCCTGGCTTCTCAATCTGGCATCGCGTCTCGGTGGCGGCACTGAAAGTTTCGGTACGACGATGCTTTGGAGAATGACCTTGCAACGCCGGCGAGGGAAATCACCTCTCGCCATAGAGTCGATAGACGATCGTTATTGCCGCCCCGCCGCGTGACGCCGTAGCGAGGAATGCCACCAGCCGCATCTGCATCCCGTGGCCGCCCTTGGACCAATCGAGGTTGCGCGTGCCAACGCGCCGCCGTCCTTGACCATGACGCCGCTTCTACGGTGGATTTGTCGTGCGCCACGTCGCCGACCGGATGCCGGACCGAGGTAAGAGAGGGAAAGACATCGCCATTTTGCAGATGGGGCGGGATGCTTACAGAAAAATTTCGGAAATCCGGAATTGCGTTACGTGGGTAACAATCAAGCTGTTCTTGCACACTCAGGTCTGGTGGTGGCACGAAGCCAAGTCCCCCGACCCGCCACTCGATCCGAGCTGACCCGGACGAGTTACGTCGCCTCTTGGCCCTAAGCGTCGTTTAGTGCGATGCAGCGACATGTCTGGAGCTGGAGGTAGATCGGAAGCTACCCGATCACTGCCAAGACAACGCGATTGACCCAAGCGGTCCTTCGCGAAGCGCGTTGATGACGGCTGCGTTATGCTCGGGCCTTGGCAATGAAATCCTCGACATCGCGCAAAAACTGCTCGTCGAACGCCATCATTCGATGCGGATCATGCCCGCAATGCTTGTATTGGACAATCTCCAACTGGGGATTGGTCGCTATCAATAAATCGACGTGCCGATCCCAAAACGCTGCGCCAAAACGTTCCTCACCGCGAACCAGCTTTGCTGGACAGAGGTACGGCCGCTGCGTTGGTATCGGAGACAGCGTCTCATTCAGGGCTTCGACGCAAAGTAGATCAACGCGCTGAATTCCCGAGGCGTGGCTGAGCAAATGCCTTTCGCTTGTGTGATCCTTTGCCGTGCCTCCTAAGAGGGTAGGGTCCATTTGAGAGAAAATCTAAACAGGTTGCAAAGGGCGGCGGTTCTTGCCGCCACTTCGCTAATCGCGACGACAAGTTCGAGAACAATTCCGGGAACATTGATTTTTGCCATTCGTCGCCGCGCCCCAAGAACCACGGAGGGTCTTCAAGAAAAACCCCGCCGCACCTGGGATTGGTCTGGCTAAGCACACCGGTGACGCATGCCCCTAATAAGTGCCTATTGTCGGACGCCCGATAGCCGCCAACGCAGTCTCAGCATCTGAAACATAATCTGCCAAATCGTACTTAGGTGCGTGATCCAAGTGGCCGTGACCACGAAAGTCGAGTGTCCAAACGCAATATCGATCCGTCAAGCGCTGCTTGATTTCGTCCCATGTGTCTCGGCTAACACTTACGCCGTGCAAAAGCAGGATTGGCACTGCATCCATGGGACCATGCACTGATGCGGCAAACCTTGGCGACGAGGAGCGCGCCCAACTGATGCAGGCCGCGAACATGTGTCCCGTCGGGCGGACGCTCGGCCTCAGCGCCGACATCGGCACGAACGACAACGTCAGCGTCGGGCTCGCGGCGAGCTATGACGACGACTTGAGCGAGCTTCCGATCCCGAACATCGACCGCGACTAGTGTGCCGCGAGGTAGTCCGCGAGCGCCACGGCGTTGTTGCGCTCGATATCGTGCGCGCCGAAGAGCAGCGTCACTTTGCCCGCCGATACAAGATCCGCCTCGCTGGTCGTCGTCTCGCAGCAGACGCCTGACAACAGCCTGGAGACGCCGAGGCGTAATGGGCGTTTCGTTCGCGAGCCTGGTCGATGCGGGAGGCAAGGTCGCGCGCGCTTTCGGAATGCGCTGGAAGGCGTGCGACGAGCTGCGTGCCGTCGAGGAGGGCTGCGGGGCCGATCTCACGGCCTTCAACGGCGATCCGAGCCGGACGTTGACCATGCCGGCCCGGTACGTCGTGGCGCCCGGCGGGACCATCGAGTACGCCGACAACAGCGTCGACTACACGCGGCGCGGCGACCCGTCCGAACTGATCCCGGTCCTCGCCCACCTCGCCAGGCACTAGCCCGGCTCTCAGAGGTTCCAGAAGGCGTGTCCGTGCGTCCAAATCAATAGACTGGGCTGTTCCAACGCGTGCATGCAAGTTGCATCTAGGCCCCATGATTGCGACGTGCCCCGTCACGTCGTCGAGTGCAAAGGCTCGTCAGACAACCGTACCTTGACGGAGAACAACCCATGGAGCTTCACCAAGTTCGCTACTTCCTCGCCGTCGCGTCCACGCTCAACTTCACCCGCGCAGCCGAGCAGTGCAATGTCACGCAGCCCGCCCTGACCAAGGGGGTGCAGAAGCTCGAGCAGGAGCTCGGCGGCCAGTTGATCTACCGCGAACGCCAGCTGACGCAGCTCACCGACCTTGGAAAGGAAGTCCTTCCGATGCTGGCGCGCACACTGGCCTCGGCAGAGGCGGTGCGTCGCAGGGCCCAGGAGTTCCAACGCAAGGAGGTCGCGCCACTGAAGATCGGCCTCGCCCCATCCATCTCGGCGTCGCTCGTCCTCGATCCGATCGCGGAGATCGCAAAGTTCGTCCCTGGACTTCACGTCGAGCTGCGCGAGGGCGCAGCGGAGAAGCTCGTCGACCTCTTGCTTGAGGGGGAGATCAATGCCGCAATGGTCGGGGACGTGCAGGACGTGCCCGCCCGCATCGACGACTGGTCGCTGTTCGAGGAGCGCTACGTCGCGGTTCTCGCGCCGACACACCAGCTCGCAAACCGTCCCTCGATCGGCATCGACGACCTCCGCGAGACCGTCTTGCTGGAACGCGCCGGATGCGACGTCACCCCGAAGATCCAACGGTCGTATTTCCCCGAGGAACCGTTCCACCGCGGCCACTGCAGCGGTAACGACTTGCACCTGCAGCACATGGCCGCGGCTGGCTTCGGCGTGATACTCGCGCCCGAGCACATGCCGCGCCTTCCGACGCTCAAGACCATCCCGCTCGAAGGCGACCCGGTTTCGCGGGAGGTGCGGCTACTGGCTGTGCAGGGGCGCCGCTACTCGCCGGCGCTGGACGCTTTCGTCAAGGTCGCGCGGCTTCGCGACTGGTCGTTCGAAGTCCCCGACCGGGGCGTGCCGCACGCAACGGTCCCGATGTGGCGAGGGCGCCCGCATGACCACGACACGCACGCCGGCGGCCAACCGCTTCCAGCCAATCGAACCGCAGCCTGACGACTCCCCACCGATGCCAAACCAGACCGACAAGACACTCGCCCGGATTCGCACCGAGCTGTTGACGACGTTCAGCGCCGCGGACTGGGAGTCATACAACCACCTCGTGGGCTGGCTCCGGGATACAGACGTGGCATCGCACGCGTTGAAGGTCGGAGACGACGCGCCGGACTTCCTCCTGCCGGACGCCGACGGCCGTCTCCACTCCTCCGAACAGCTGCGCCGCAACGGACCCCTCGTCCTGAGTTTCTTCCGAGGCGGCTGGTGTCCGTTCTGCACCGCTGAGCTTTGCGCCCTCCAGGCCGCGAAGGATGAGTTCGAGAGCGTCGGCGCGACCCTCGCAGTCGTGACGCCCGAGACGAGGGACTTCCCGCGGCAGCTCAAGCGGAGCCTGGGCTTGGACCTGAAGGTGCTCTCCGACGTCGACTACGGCGTTGCCATGTCGTATGGCGTGCTGTTCCGGGTGCCCGACGAGACCAAAGCGCACTATTCCGGGCTAGCCCAACTTGCGCAGTTGGGGGCGGGATTTGGCTATTTTTCGGGATTTTGCGTCGCGTGACCTGAATCGGATCAATCGGTTAGACGTGGCGAAGATTGGATTTGGGCGTGTAGTGCCAACCTTGGGTATTTTCTGGAGGCGACGAGTTGGATTAATTCGCGCGCATGTATCTGCGCCACACCACGATACGCAAGGACGGGAAGGTTCATCGCTATTGGCGTGTTGTGCGCAGCGTGCGCGTTGGTCGTCGGGTCATTCAGCAAACGGTGGCGCAGCTCGGCGAACTCGATGAGCAGGGTCGCGTTCAGGCACAGGCGCTGGCGCGTCGGCTGATTGGCACTCCCGAGCGCGCGCAACTGTTCGATGATAGCAGCGAGCAATTGACGGTTCCGGTGCGGTTGAAGGGCATCCGCATCGAGCGCCCGCGTCAGTTCGGCGATGTGTATTTGGCGCTCGCCCTGTGGCGCGGAACCGGGCTGGAGGCTTTGTGCGAACGGCTGCTTCCGATCGGCAAAGAGCGCATCGCGTGGTCGAAGATGGCGGCGGTGCTGGTAGCCGCGCGGCTTTGCGAGCCATCGAGCGAGTTGCACATTGCGGAAGACTGGTATCGACGCACGGCGCTTTCAGATCTGCTGCAGTTCGGTGACGAGGAGGTCAACAAGGATCGGCTCTATCGCGGGCTCGATCATCTGCTCGCCCACAAGACCGAGCTCGAAGCGCATCTGTCGCAGCGCTGCGGAGAGCTGTTCGCGGTCCAGAACGAGGTGCTGCTCTACGACGTGACGAGCACGTATTTTGAGGGCCAGGCCGAGGCAAATCCGCAGGCTCGGCGCGGCTATTCCCGCGATCATCGCCCCGACTGCAAGCAGGTGTGCATCGCTCTCGTCGTGACCTTCGACGGCTTTCCTTTGGGCTACGAAGTATTCGCCGGCAACACCCACGACTCGCGAACCTTGCAGACGATCGTGGCCACCATGGAGGCCCGGCATGGCATGCTGGGGCGCGTCTGGATCACCGACCGCGGCATGGCCAGCGCCGACAATCTGGCCTGGCTGCGCCGGACCGACCGGCGCTACATCATCGGCGCGCCGAAGTCGGAGCTGAAGAAGTTCAGCTCTGCGCTCGCCACCGCGGACGGCTGGCGCGTGGTCCACGAGGGCGTCGAGGTCAAGCTCACGCGCCACCCCGAGACCGGCGAGACAGTGATCTTGTGCCGTTCCGCCGATCGGCGCAGCAAAGAACGCGCCATGCACGACAAGTTCAGCCGGCGGATCGAAGAAGCACTCGAGCGCCTGGCTGCGCGCCTGGCTCGCTCAAAGAAGCGTGTCGATCCGTCGACCGTGAACCGGCAAATCGGCCGCATCCTGCAGCAAAATCAGCGAGCAGCCGCCCGCTTCGCAATCGCGCTGGAGCCGGATGGCTGCCCCGCTGGTTTCCGCCTCGGCGTGGTTTACAACGCATCGTTCGACGACTGGGCCGCTCTCTCCGAGGGCGCCTATCTGCTGCGCTCGAACATCACCGATTGGAGCGATCAACAGCTCTGGAAGGCCTATATCCAGCTCACGCAGGCCGAAGCCGCTTTCCGGATTCAGAAGGATCAACTCAACGTCCGTCCGATCTGGCACCAGCGCGAGGATCGCGTACAGGCTCATATCCTCGTCTGCTTTCTTGCCTTCGTGCTGTGGAAGAGCCTGGAGATGTGGCAGAGCCGCGCAGGTCTCGGCAATTCCCCGCGCACCATTATGGAAGAACTCAAGCGCATCCAGTCCCAGGACGTCGTCTTGCCGACCGCAACGCACGGCCAGATTCGTTTGCGCTGTGTGACCCAACCAGACGCGGCCCAGGCCGCTCTCCTCAATCGTCTCGGCATCGTCCTGCCGAAACGCATGCGTCTCGCCGAGCACGACTTGCCAGCTCTCAAACACAGCGCCTGATCCGACCTGCACCAAAATGTAGTGCCAATTTTTTGGCTAAGGCATTGATTTGCTTATACTCAGGGTACGATTCTGCGCAAGTTGGGCTAGGCGTCGACTTCGGCGCCCGGCACGGGTCACCGGTCTCGATGTTGCCCATTCCTGCGACCTACGTGATCGACGCAGAAGGCCGGATCCGCAGCGCGTTCGTCGAGCCCGACTTCACGATGCGGGAGGAGCCGGCGCAAATCTTGGCCTCGCTGCGCCAGGCCGCTTCCACGTCCTAGTGAAGCGACATCCGGGACAATCCGGCAATGAGCCGGTTTGAAATGCCCCTCGGCGACAGCGCGCTCGCAGTCGCCTACTACAAGGTCGAAGACGGTCGCGTCGTCCTGCTCCACACGGAGGTGCCGCAAGAGCTATCCGGCCTAGGGTACGGATCGAGGCTGGCGCATGGCGTTTTCGAACCGTTGCGACGCGAAGGGAAAAGAGTAATCGCGAAGTGCCCCTACATGTCCTCCTACGCCGCCCGGCACCCCGAGTACGGCGCACTCCTCGACGGCTGATCGCGGACGGACGGGACGCCGGCGCGCACAGCGCTTTTGGACGACGATACCTCACGCCTATCGAATGCATGTCCAAAGGGAATTTCTAATTTCGTCGGCTGCGTCCGATCTTTGGGTCTGGTAGGCCGGCCGAGCACACGCGGTCGGCCACAGCGATTGAAACAGTGAAGCCGTTGCGCCGAGTCACCGTGCCGCGCGCGAGCAGCAAAGGAGACCCCCATGAAATTATCGAGGACTGTCGGCCTGGCTGTCGCCGTCTCGCTGGTCGCCGGCACCGTGGCGGCGATCGCTCAGATCAGCGGAGCGCCTCCGGCCGACCCGACCGCGAACGTGGTGGACGCCGCCGGGCACCTGCGCGTGCCGGCAGACTACCGAACCCTCTACCAAACGCTCGGGAGTTGGGCGATTGCCGCCGACAGCGGCGAAGGCTCGAAGGAAATGCACGCCGTCTACGCATCCCCGGGGGCGATCGACGCCTACCGGAAAACGGGGCACTTCCCGGACGGCGCCGTTCTGGTGAAGGAGGTCTTCGCGACCTCGACGAACGAGATGACCACCGGCACAGTAAGCCACGCCGACAAGCTCAAGGGCTGGTTCGTCATGGTGAGAGACAGCAAGGGAACGCACCCCGGCAACCCGTTGTGGGGCGACGGGTGGGGATGGTCGTGGTTCGACGCGGACAAGCCGCTCAAGACCACCTCGACCGACTACCATTCCGATTGCCAGGGGTGCCACGTGCCCGCCAAGGCCACCGATTGGATTTACGTGAACGGATATCCCGTCCTGCGTCACTAGGCGGCCGCATGCGTAGGCGCTCTCCTCTTGCTGCAGTTTCGCGGAGGCCACTGTCGAGTCCGGCAAACTGGTGTGGCAAGCCGTGAGATAGAGGGACGTATTGTGACTATTCGTTTCGATTATCGACCTATCGGGTCCGACCGACGTTCAGACTACAAACGAGCACATGGAGGCCGGCGTGTCCTTCTCGGTCTATGACATCACAGTGCCTGTCATGGTGCATGGATTGAACGTAATGGGCGACTATCTCGACCACGCCCAAGCACTCGAACGGACCAAGGCGTTTGAGCCTGGGAGGATCCTTGGCGAGCGGCTCGCGTCCGACATGCTGATTTTCGGAGAACAGTTTTCCGTAAGCTGCAATAAGGTCGACGCGCACATGGCGAAGCTGATGCAGCGCGACGCGCCAGCACCCCACAACACCCCCATGATGTACCCGGCATTGAAGGGGCGGCTCCTTGAGACGCGCGGCTTCCTGCAAAACGTGCAGCCGGACGAGATTGCCGGCGCGCGGTCCCACACATACGAGCTGACGCCGCCTATCGTGCGCGGGTGGTTCGGCGGCGACGACTGCATCCGGCACCTGGTGCTACCCGACTTCTTCTTCCACATCTCGATCGCGCACGCGATCCTTCGGCACCTCGGAGCGAAGATCGGGAAGCGCGACTACCTCGGCAACCTCAGTCAGCAGAGCGGCGGTGACTACTCGTGAGAGGCGGGCGCGGTGCGCGGCACGGGCCGAGGCCTTCAAGACAGAAAAGCAAGTTTAGGGGACGCCGATAGTGAGCGAGTTGCACGAGGTCATTGGCGCGCTGCAAAGCGAAGCGGTCTTCGTGGCTGGAGGCGCGAATTGCATGAGTTTCCATGAGACGTTTCGGCGAGACAACGACATGCATATGATAGACCCCACTCGCAAGCGGGGTTGCTCACGACTTTAATAATAGATTGCAAAGCATGGCCAGCGCCCTTACGCTCGCCCAGATGGGCGGTCACGCGCGTGCGGAATTCGCAGTGGAGCCGATCGAGGTACGGCTGCTCCGACAGGTCCGAAAGCGAAACTGAGGTCCGGCTCGCCAAGGCGTGTCCTTGTGCCATCGCAACAACAGTTGCTCACGGAACATTCCGATGGTGGCGATCTTGTTGTTTCCGGCTATCGGATCGTTGCAGAAGCACCATCAATTTGGCCGCTCAGGAGATGCTCAATTCGGCCGTCGCGTGTGATTGGCTGGAGAGCCAGTTCGAGTATCGGCAACTGGCGGGCCGGGAACGATGAAGATAGGCACTACGTCTACGCTATAGCCAACTAAGGCGCTCTACCGCTTTCTCATGTCGTCGGGACAACCAGAATCGGGAGCTTATGAAGAAAGGCGGTCGGTGTCATTTTCGTTACTTGTCGGAAGGCAAACGAGAACGCCGCGGTGTTGCCGAAGCCTACATCTGCCGCGGCTTGCGAGATTGCACGCCCCGCCGAGAGTTGATCGATCGCGAGGGCTATTCTTGCTCTTTGCCGCCAGGCCTTGAAGGTCAATCCCGTTTCCACCGGGAAAATGCGGCTGATCGTGCAAATCGACGTTGCCGCGCGACGGGCAAGGTCACTTACGCCGAGGCGCATCTGCAAATCCGCTAAAGCCAGATCAGCGACGCGTCTTCCGATCGTGCTTGTTGGCATCGGAAGAAACACCGGAACGTCGGGTGTCTCGGTAAGCTCGTGAAGAATCAATCGGACGGCGAGCTCGGATTTTTCGGACGGTATATCGACCTTGAAGGCCGCGAGGATCAATTCCCGTAGAAGTGGTGTAACCGCCAGGGCGAATATGTAATCGAGTGGCCTTTCCGGCGCCCACTTCTGTAAAGCCGATGGGTGCCAATAGATCATCCGTAATTCGGTATCGGAAAGCATATCGACCCGATGAGGTATGCCGGCTGGCATCCAGAGCGCAAGTTGGGGCGGGACAAACCAGCGTCCAGATGCAGTGTAGACCTGCAGCGTTCCCGAAGCAGCAAAGATCACTTGTGATTCTTCATGCGCGTGCAATCCGACGGCCTCACCTCGGGGGAACGTCCTACGAAGAATCCTGAACGGCATAGGTATCTGCGCTTGGCGTGTCATATACGTCGATTGGCCACACATCGTTGACACGCCTTGGTACCATTGCGCGATGACTTGGTCGAGCGTCCTGTTGCTCAGACCGTGTTGTCTATGTCCATCCCGACCTGTTCTAACGAGAGAGCTAATGTTGAAGAGAATACCGGTCACTGGTGTGCAGTTATGGCTAACACAACTCAACTGTTCCCTCGACATCAAGTATCGATCTACGGAATCCGCTACTGAGAGTATGCACAAAGTCGGCCGCCCAAAGCTCGCGCCGGAGATTGCATCCTGATGGACGGCGTCGAATGTTTAACGGCGTCGAAGCGGCGCTGGGCAATGCTCTGCATCTTGCTTGGACTTGGTCTAAGTTCCCTTGGAAGCGCGATCGTGAATATCGCCTTGCCAAATATCTCGCGTTCATTCGCAAGTAGTGACGCGGCGACCGTTTGGGTCGTGAATGCCTATCAGCTTTCGGCAACGGTCTGCTTGTTGCCCGTTGCAAGTCTGGTCGAATCAGTCGGTCTGAAGCGCGTTTATGCCGCCGGTCTAGCTATTTTTGTCCTCGCGTCGTTGGGTTGCGCTTTCGCTCGAACATTGCCGATGCTGGTGAGTGCGCGCTTGATTCAGGGTGCTGGAGCAGCCGGGGTTTCTGTTTCCGGCGTTGCATTTGTACGCGTGATCTATCCGGGCCGCATGGTCAGTAAGGGCCTCGCGTTGGTCGCATTAGCGGTGGCGATACCTGGAGCATTGGGACCTACCATCGCGGCCACAATACTTGCCGTGGCAAAATGGTCCTGGTTGTTTCTGGTGAATGTGCCATTCGGCCTCGGGGTACCGCTATTTATTGCCGCTGCACCACCAGACGTTCGGGTTGCTCGCCCTCTCGATCTGATCGGGACCGCTCTCAATGCGTTAGCGTTCGGGCTTTTCGTCGTCGGTGTCGGCACGCTGGGTATTGGCGATGGGCGCATTGCGATGGGAGAGATCGTAGCAGGTCTATTCTGTTTTAGCCTCTTCGTTCGACAACAGCTCCAGCACCCTATGCCAATGTTGCCATTCGATCTTTTCCGTATACCTCTGTTTACCCTATCGGTGTGGACATCTGTCTGCTCCTATGCAGCACAAATTCTGGCTTACGTCTCCTTGCCGTTTTTATTTGAGACGGGGATGCATCTTTCGGCCGTGGAAACAGGTTTTCTTGTGACGCCCTGGCCGTTCATGACTGCCGTCACGGCTCCAATCGCCGGTCGCTTGACAATCCGCTACCCCGCCTCGGTGATTTGCAGCGTTGGTTTGGCGTTGTTGGCGGCCGGTTTGCTTCTGATGGTCTTCTTGCCGACAACTCCGGCGAAGTGGGATGTCGTATGGCGGCTGGCCCTTTGCGGTATCGGCTTTGGCCTTTTCCAGACCCCGAACAACACTGCGATGATGACGGCTGGACCCACAGGGCGTAGCGGGGCCGCAAGTGGGATGAATGCTGCGGCTCGCTACGTCGGATGGTCACTTGGTTCCGCCTTGGTCTCACTGATCTTCGGCTTGGGCGGAGATCATGGCGCGGTCTTTTGTTTGGTCGCCGGAATGGCCTTCGCTCTGATGGGAGCCGCTACCAGCGGCGCTCGTCGGTTCAGATAGCGTCCATATGCGGGACGCCAGCACCTCGTCGAAGGTTGTGTGGCGATATCTGCGCGCTATGTGCTCGCTGCTGCAGTCTAAGCCCCTCCCGAGCCGTCCGCTTTCGCCGCGGCCGGTGTCAGGGTCATCGAGGCTGTAAAGGCGCCGCCGATCGAGGTCGCGGCGGCTACGGCGAGGCCGACTTCGTAGCCGGACGCAAAAGACGCGACGCCGGCGGCCAGTGCCACCCCGGCGAGCTGGGCAATCCGGCTCGCCGCATTGTTGATGCCGGAGGCGAGCCCTTCGTCGGGCTGATCCACACTCGACATGACCGACGCGGTGAGCGGTACCACGAGCACAGCGAAGGACAGGCCCAGCAGGGTCATGGGTCCGATCACGCCGAGCATCAGGGATTCTTCCCGGCCGAGTGCCATTAAGACATAGGCGAGTGCCGCACCCGCCGGTCCGGCGATGAGCATGGCCCGCGCGCCAATCTTGTCCGCCAACCCGCCGAAGAGATTCGACAAGAGCCCCACGCCGAGCGTGAAGGGCAGGAATGCCAGCCCGGCATCGGTCGACGACAGTGCGCGGCGATCGACGAGGTCAAAGGGTAGTAGAAAGAACATGATCGAAACCCCCGCATAGACCATCAGGGTCGCCACGTTGAGCCCGAGGAAGGCGCGGTTCTCCACTAGGCGAGGTGGCGTCATCGGGTGTTCACTTCTGAACTCCCAGAACGCGTAGACGGCGAGCCCGACAATGCCAAGCCCGGTGACGATCGTGAGCACCGTGCCCGGCTGGGCTGGAGTGTCCGCGGCGGCCTGAGCTTCACTGGGGCCGATCTGGCTGAGCGCCCAGGCGAGCGCCCCGATCGCCGAAGCGAGGATCGCGGCGCCAATCATGTCGAACCTGCGCTGGATGCGGCCATCTTTCGGCGCGAAGACCAGCAGAACTCCTACTGCTACGAGCGCGAGCGGCGGGTTGATCCAGAACACGGATGGCCAGCCAAAGGTCTCGGTCAGCCAGCCGCCCAGGACAGGGCCTCCGGCGGTGGTGAGAGCCGATGCCGCGGCCCATACGCCGATCGCCCGGTTCCGCTCCGCGCGCGGATAGGTGGCCCCGATCAGGGCGAGGCTGGCGGGGGTGACGATCGCTGCGGCCGCTCCCTGCGCGACGCGGGCAGCGATCAGCCAGGCGGGCGAAGGCGCCAGCGCGCAAGCCGCGGACGCCAGACCGAACAGGACGCAACCGAGCCCGAGCATGCGCGCCTTGCCATAGACATCCGCGAGCGCGCCGCCGATCAATGTCAGCGACGCGAGCGCCAGCACATAGCCGTTGAGAACCCATTGAACGGAGGCGAGGTCCGCTCCGAAATCAGCGCGCAATCTCGGTAACGCAACGGGCAGCGCTGTCCCATCGATGAACGCCATCGAGGATGCGAGCACACAGGCCGTGAGCACCATGCGCCGGCTCCGAGGCGGAGCTTCTCGCCCGAGCTCTCGCGGGCAGGGTTCTGCATCGATGACGCCGCGGCCGCACCGCTCTACAAACGGCCCCGCCTCGTGGCGACAGGCTCGCCGTCTCTGGTTTGCAGGAGTGGTCATTTGCAGTCTCGTTTTGGCAGGTAGGCGGTCTCACACCGTGGCAGTCGAACCCCGGCGAGGGAAATCACCTCTCGCCATAGAATCGATAGATGGTCGCTATTGCTTCGCTGCGCGGCGTGATGCCGTCGCGGCCTGCGCAACTTGCCGTGATTTACGAATGGCAGAGAGGACAGTCGCAGCACTATTCGCCGCCGCTATGGAAACCATACATGCCGGCTATTGGAAAATTTCGTACTGCGCTGCGATTAATGGCTACATGCGTCGAAGATCTCATCAAGTAACGCTGAGAGCAACCTCGCTCGGCCTTCGCAACTCAGCGGGTGTCGATCAGATTGTAACTGAAGCCAAGCCGAACCGTGAGTGTCATCGCCGCATCGCGGTTCAACAACCCCGAACAGGAGATCCCTGATGTCCGAGTCTTTCCCACTCCCGACAGAGCCCGAAGGCGTTATTCCATCACTGCTTGAGCGATTTAACTCCGGAAAGGTCGAGGTGATGATGGCCTTGTACGCTCCGGAGGCCGTGTTCATCGCGAAAGACGGGCGAACCATCACTGACCGCACCGAGATCGCTGCCCAATTCCAGCGTGACATGAGCCTCGGCCTGCCGCTAAAGGCAAATGTGCGCCATGTGTTCATCGGCGACGATACCGCCCAGATCGTGGTGGACTGGTCAATTGATGGCAAAGGTCCCGACGGCGAGGACGTTCACCTCGGAGGCTCGGCAAGCGATATCGTGCGCCGCGGCGCGGATGGACGCTGGCGGTACATTATCGACAATAATCAAGGGACGGCGGTGCGACAGCCCGCCTGACATGTGCGCGCCACGGCGGGTCTCAGCGACGGAACCACTCTTCTCCGCACCATGGGGCGAGGCGCATCACGGCCGCCTCAATCTCGAGATGCCGTCGCCGCCTTCAACCCGACCGAGCGACGCCCGGCAACGACGATTATTCCGGTTCGTCCGTGAGGCCTTGGGGAGGGCGCGCAGTTGCGCCCTCCCCATGGATCATCGTCGCCTTTTGGATCGCGGCGATCGTCGCGACCGTCCTTCGCTTATGCAACCTGGCTGATCTCGCGTGTCATGAACGTCGACGCAAAAATCACCGGTAGCTTTTGGCCCTCTAGGCCAACCCGGCACGCATCCAGCCTGAGGATCCGGCCATGTCCAAGCGCAGCTGGCGCGCTCATCTATGGAGGAGAAAGTGACGCTTGATCATCAGATTTTCACGCGCTGGCCGGCGCAGTACCCTGATCGGCTGCAACTCTTTTCCGCCCCGACACCCAATGGGGTCAAGGTCAGCATCATGCTTGAGGAAACGAGCCTCGAGTACGAGCCCCACCGGATCGACATCTTGGCGGACGAAAACCGCGACCCGGCCTTTCTCGCGCTCAACCCCAACGGCAAGATTCCGGCAATCTACGACCCCGACGGGCCGAGCGGCACGCCGCTCGCGCTGTTCGAATCGGGCGCGATCCTCCACTATCTTGCCGACAAGACGGGACGATTTATCTCGGCCGATCCGAACACCCGCTACAAAACGATCCAGTGGGTGATGTGGCAGATGGGCGGAGTGGGGCCGATGTTCGGCCAGGTCGGCTTCTTCAACAAATTCGCCGGCAAGGCCTATGAGGACAAGCGCCCGCGCGATCGCTACGCAACCGAATCAGCGCGGCTGCTCGGTGTCCTCGACGAACGGCTCGCGGGCCGCGACTGGGTGATGGGCACTGACTACAGCATCGCCGATATTTCGCTGCTCGGCTGGGTGCGCAATCTGATCGGCTTTTACGAAGCGCGCGAGATCGTGGGCTTCGACCGCTTTCTTCAGGTGCAGGCGTGGCTCGACCGCGGCCTCGCGCGTCCGGCGGTGCGGCGCGGGCTGGAAGTGACGGCGGTTTAGAGAGGATCTGCTTGAGGTTGAATTCATGTTGCGAGGAGTGATCCGCGAACGGACATGGCGGCTCGGCTTCGGGCTGCTGGCCAATGAGCTCGCGCGCCGCAAATCGCGCGACCTGGCCTAAGGGATTAGGTCGTGAGCAGCGCGTCCCTGATCCTGACCGATTGCGGCCTGGCTCTCTCCGAGCCTAGAGCCGTCGGCGCGCAGGGCAGCACCAAGGTGCTCGCCGCGTCGAGCCTAGGCGGCAGTCTCGTGTTCGTCAGCAGCGCCGTCGTCACGGTCGCGCTCGCCTCGATTGGCCGAGACATGCGCTTATCGCCGCTCGAACTGCAGTGGGTGATGAACGCCGAACTCCTGCCGCTCGCGGCCCTGATCTTGGTCGCCGGCGCTTTGGGTGACCGGTTCGGACAGAAGCGGATCTTCCTCGGGGGTATCGCTCTCTACGGTCTGGGCGCGGCCACGATTGGTTTCGCGCCGAGTTTCGCGCCGCTCATCGTTGGCCGCTTCCTGCAAGGCTTCGGCGAAGCCGTGATCCTGCCCAACGGCCTTTCCGTGCTTGGGCAGGCCTTTCCCGCCGACAAGAAAGCCCGTGCGGTCGGCATCTGGTCCGCCGCCGCGGCTGTCGCCAGCGGCGTCGCGCCTGCGATATCGCCGGCGCGATCCTCGATCACGGGTCCTGGCGGACGACCTTTCTGATGCTCCTGCCCGTCGTTGCAGGCGCGCTGGCATTCGGCGCCGTGTGGATACCCAAGGACGCCCCGACCAGCCACGCCCGGGTCGACGTCGGTGGCGCGGTCCTTTCAACAGTCGGGCTCGGCGGGCTGGGCGCGGGGCTGACCAGCCTGACCAACGGTTCCGGTCTGAACCTTTGGGTGCTCGTCACCGTGATCGTCGGTCTGGGCGGCGTATCCGGCCTCATCGTGACCCAACGGCGATTGGGCGACGACGCCACGCTGCCGCCGTCCCTCTTCGCCTCGCGGTCGGTCGTCGGCGCGAACCTATTTACCGCGCTACTCTACGCGCCGTTCACGGTCATGCTAACCTTGATCCCGTTCGTGATGATCCGGGGCGCGCACCTGCCGACGCTGGTGGCGGGCCTGGCCTTCATTCCCCTGCAAGTGCTGATTACGGTCGTCTCGCCGCTCGCCGGCATGCTCTGCCGCCGGTTCGGCCGGCGCTTGCCATTGTTCGCCGGCGGCGGCGTCGTCGCCTTGGGATGCGCCATGGCGCTCTGTGTCGGTCCGAACCCGACCTATTGGGCGGACATCTTCCCCAGCATCCTGTTGCTGGCGCTGGGCAGGAGCCTGGCGATCGCGCCATTGACGACGCTCGTCCTCACCTCCGTCGAGTCCGATCGCGCCGGAACCGCGTCTGGCGTCAACAGCGCGGTCTCGCGCGCCGGGTCGCTCTTCGCCATCGCCCTGCTCGGCGGCGTCCTGCAGCAGGGCGGTCCTCAGCTGTTCTCGGGATTCCACATGGCGATGGCTGTCGCCGCGGTCGCCTGCGTTCTCGCCACGCTCGCGGTGTTCATTATCGAGCCGGGGCCCCACGTCGACTTCATCCCGCGAAACTGACCCGTTCGGTGTCCATAATAGCAGGTCGGCAAGGCCGAGAGGAAACAATGAAGAACGAAGACCAACCTATAGGCAGAAGGAGAAAGCCCATGAAGATCCGAACCATGATCGCCGCCACCTGCGCCGCCTTCGCATTCTCGATGGCCGGCCCCATCCACGCCCATGATAGCGAAGCGCAAACCGTCACGACGAAATTCGAGGCGGCCATTCCCAATATCCCTGGTAAGTCGCTGATCGCCGTGGAAGTCGATTACGCGCCCGGCGCGGCCTCCGTGCCCCACACCCACGCGAAGTCGGCTTTCATCTACGCCTACGTGATCTCGGGCGCGATCGAATCGAAGGTGAACGACGGCGAGACGCGCATCTATCATGCAGGCGAGGGCTGGTCGGAACCGCCGGGCGCTATCCATTCGATCAGCCGCAACGCGAGCAAGACAGAGCCCGCAAAGCTGCTCGCTGTTTTCGTCCTCGACACCAACGACAACCCGCTGACGACGCCCGTCAAATAACATGGTTCTGGCGTTACGCTCGCATCACATAAAAGCTCCAAGAACCCTCGGAGATGGTCGACGCGATCGGATGAAGTTCAGATCGAGCCAGCCGGCGCAACGGCGGGAAAGTCCTTCTCGGGATCGAACACGTTATTGAAAAAGTTCGTCAGGGAGTACATGGCCACCAGCGCAATGATCTCCATGACGTTCGCATCCGTGTAGCCGGCATCGCGGACGGCTTTCAGATCGGCGTCACTAACCTTGCCGCGGGTCTCGATGACTTTGCGCGCAAACTGGACGGCGGCGTCCCGCTTCGGGTCGCTGGCATGGCCCTTCCGAGCGAGAATGATTTCATCGGCCGACATCTTGGCATGCGCGGCCCCAAAGCTATGAACCGCCAAGCAGTAGTTGCAGCCATTCACTTCGGAGACGGCGAGGCTGATGCTCTCGCGTGTCTTCACGTCGAGCGTCTTGCTCAAGGAGCCGCGCAGCGTGGCCCATGAGTTGAATGCGATCGGGCTCAGCGCGAAGGTCGCCAACATATTTGGGGTGAACCCGATGTTTTTGGTGAACGTATCGAGGGTCGGTTTCGAATCGGCCGGCACCTGTTCCGGCTTTAGAGCCGCACTTCTTGGCATCATAGTCTCCGCAGTTTACAGATTTTACTAAAGATCATACGAGTTCCAGCACACCAGCTCGCGGATTTGGTCGTCGCTCAAGGTGGCAGCAGGGCCGTAGTACTTGACGGCGCTGCGGCTCAGGATGCCTTCGATGACGGCGTCGGTCATGGTGATTCCTAAGCGTGAAGGGATAGGTTGAGGTAACGAGCGCTTTCGCTCTCTTTGCTCGAGATGCTGCAGGGATGGAGCCCGTTCGACATCTCATGCCAGAGGCCATGGGTAGTTTCCCAGGCTGCCCGCGGCGCGTCTGATAGGACGCGGCCGGCCGCGTGCATGGAATGCGTGTCGCTCAGGGACGAACGCGGATGATGGTCTTCCCCTTGCGTCGCTTGGTCGGGTTTAAGGCGGCGACGGCATCGTCGAGGGTCGAGACGTTGTCGATGTTCGTGCGCAGTCGTCCGTCCCGCACCCGCTGGACGATCTCACTCAGTTGGGCCCGATCGGACTCGACGACGAAGTCGACCACGAGGCCGTCGACCCGTGCCTCGGCCGGCCCGACGATGGACACGAGCGTTCCTCCGGTTCGAATCAGGTCTGCGGAGCGCTTCCCGATGTTGCCGCCGATGCCATCGAGCACCAGATCGACTCCGCCGACGTCTTCCAGGGCGTCGTTGTCGAGGTCGACGAACTCCTTCGCGCCGAAGTCGAGCACCGTCTGACGGTCGGCGGCGCGTCCGGTGCCGATGACGTAGGCGCCGAACTCTCGTGCGAGCTGCGTGACCATCGAACCGACTGCGCCGGCCGCACCGTGCACGAGTACGCTCTGCCCCGTCTGAAGGCGGCCGTGCTGGAACAGACCCTGCCACGCGGTGAGGCCCGAGATTGGCAGGCTCGCGCCCACCGTGAAGTCGACCTCGCCCGGGAGCGGCGCGAGGTTGCGTGCCTCCATGGCTACATACTCCGCCAGGGTGCCGTCGCGATACCAGTCGGCGAGGCCGAACACTCGCTGTCCCACCGACAGCCCCGTCGTGCCGTAGCCGAGAGCGGTGACCACTCCGGCCAGCTCGTGCCCAGGGATCGACGGTGTCCGATCACGGTCGAGGCGATCGGTCCAGGTCGAGGGCCACTCCAGCTCAGTCGGGACGAATCCCGACGCATGAACCTGAACGATGACGTCGTTTATCGCCGCCTGCGGCTCGGGCCGCTTCACCAGCGTCATCCCGGCCGTTCCCGCCGCCTGGTCCGTTACGACGATTGCCTTCATCATCCACCTCCTTGTGTGTGGTATGTCGTCATCTTCCGAATTCATTCGCAGACGAGCAAAAATACGACCGCGAAACTCGATGGTCCAATGACCTGTGGCTATGGAATCGATGCCATCGACGCGGCGCGCGAAAATCAAAGCGCGTCAAACGCAGCAGTGAACCGGAGCGAATGCCCGCGCGAGGGCATGATTTCTGGGCCACTCAGGGGCATCCAGAGTCACGGGTTTACGGAACTTGAGACCTCGCGGGCATGATATGCTGCCGTGCCCCGGTGCAGTGACCGACGGCACGAGAGACACTCAATCCGGATCGATATACGGGATCTGGAGTTCAGCCAGATCATCCTCATAGCTGGCGTGAGTGCTTGCGTTGTGCCCGGAAGTAGTGGCGTCTGGGCGTGAGTGAATATCCGCACTAATGCCGAGAATTTCGCCAACGGGGCAGAGGTTTGCGGCCTCCAGCAAGGTTGCGCGCTGTTGCGCATCGAGTTTTCCCTCCAGCACGAGAGTGCGCTCGAACGAATCTCTTTCGCCCTGGACGCCGTGGTGGAAGCTGACGCCGACTTCTACCCGCTCCAGCGGAAATTTTCGGCGCTGGGCATGAAAACGAACAGTCATAGCGGTGCATGCAGCGAGAGATGCGCTAAGAAGGTCGTAGGGATTGGGACCGGGAGATACGTGGCCGACTCCGTCTGGACCGCCGATAGGAAACTGAGATGCGTCGACATGACCAACCAGCGCGCCACGATTGGTGGGGTCGCTCGCGACGAAAACTTCTCGGAGCTTGGATGCCTTTTCCTGTGGCGCCATAGCGCGTCCTTCCATTGTGTTGAGCGTGTCATTCGAAGCGGCGTCGCTAACTGCCATACCGTTCGGTCTTGATCGAGGCGGCATGAAACTCTGCCATTAGCGGCGATATTGGAATTCGTGCGACATCTCAGCGCCGCATGCGCCCCAGCCGGTGCGTTTGATAATTAAATTTGGCGACCGTTCGGGTAAAGCTATCATATCCATAACCGGTAGGAATGCTCCGTGAAGTCAGCGTCGAAGCTCCCCGATGAGGAAATTCGTGAACGCGCGCGCAGCGGGCTCAATGGTGTATCCGCTCACGAACAATGTATTGACTTCCAGCGAGCCGAAGTCCCAGTCGGACACTGCGCGAATGTCGCGGCACCAGTTGTGCAAGCCGCGAGGGTTTGATTGCCGATTCAGCGACTGAACGCGGCTTGGAAGTCTCTGCAGGATAAAAACGTCGGCTTCGAGTGCATGCGGCTCGTGGCATTCCTCGCTACGGCATCACGCCGCGCGGCGACCGGCAATAACGACCCTTTATCAACTCCATGGCGAGAGGTGATTTCCCTCGCCGGCGTTGCAAGGTCATTCTCCAAAGCATCGTCGTGCCGAAACTTGCGGTTCCGCGATCGAAAGTCCGAGGTCGGCGTCGGAACAGCGGTGCGAATGATGCTGCAGCTGTATCGGGACTGGCCGACGGCAACTGTGTCGACCTGACCGATTCAATTGCAACATTCCAGGTCCTTGGGAGACGGAAGTGAGTACGACTAACAGAACGGTGCATCCGGCTCCGGCGACCCGGCTCGATTGCGGTTCGTTTCGCCGCCTTGCACGATGCGGCGGCGCACCGATCGGTATGCTGTTCGCGCTCGCGCTCGCTGGCTGCGACGCGAAGGTGCAATCGCAGGCGGCCGCGCCTCCGCCGCCGGTCACGGTGGCCCAACCGGTCAAACGGACCGTCACCGACTGGGACGAGTTCACCGGCCGCTTCGAGGCGGTCGAAGAGGTCCAGGTCCGTGCCCGCGTCGGCGGCTTTGTCACCAATGTCGAGTTCAAGGACGGCGACATGGTGCATGCCGGCGACCTGCTTTACATCATCGACCCGCGGCCGTTCGAGGCGGTGGCCGAGCAGGCCAATGGCCAGCTTGCCGACGCCCGGGCAAAGACCGAGCTTGCCAAGCGCGAGCTCGATCGCGGCCTGAAGCTTGTCCAGACCAGCGCGGTCTCCGAACAGGTCGTCGACCAGCGCCGCCAGGCAATGCAGGCCGCGCTTGCCGCCGAGACTATCGCCGAAGGCGCGCTTAAGGCGGCCCAGCTCAATGTCGAGTTCACCCACGTGGTGGCGCCGATCACGGGCCGCGTCAGCCGGCATCTCGTCAGTGTCGGAAACCTTGTCAGCGGCAGCGACAGCGGCGCCTCGACATTGCTCACCACCATCGTCTCGCTCGATCCGATCTACATCTATTTCGACGTGGACGAAGCGACTTACCTCAAGAACAACAAGCTGTGGTTCGAGGGCAAGCGGCCAAGCTCGCGCGATACGCCCAATCCGGTGCAGGTGGCGCTGACTGGCGAGACCAGGCCCTCGCATGAGGGCCACATGGATTTCATCGACAACCAGCTCGACGTCTCGACCGGGACGCTGCGCAGCCGCGCAATCATCCCGAACCACGATCTGTCTATCCTGCCGGGGCAGTTCGGCCGCGTCCGGCTGATCGGTTCCTCGCCCTATGAAGCGTTGCTCTTGCCGGATACTGCGATCGCGACCGACCAGTCGCGCAAGATCGTGTTCGTGGTCAAGGACGACAACACCGTGGAAGCGCGCGCGGTAGAGCTTGGGCCGCTGGACGAAGGCTTGCGCGTGATCCGCACAGGCCTGAAGCTGGAGGATCGCGTCATCATCGATGGCATCCAGCGCGCCCGCGTCGGCGCCAAGGTGAGCCCGCACAAGGGCGAGATCGGCGGCAACAAGTCATGAATCTCGGACGCCTTTCCATCAACCAGCCCATCCTGGCCATGGTACTGTCGATCGTGCTCCTGATCGTGGGCGCGCTCGCCTACCGGACGCTGCCAGTCGCCGAATATCCGGAGGTGGTGCCGCCGACCGTGGTGGTGACCGCGCAGTATCCGGGCGCTTCCGCGCAGACCATCTCCGACACCGTCGCGGCTCCGATCGAGCAGCAGATCAACGGCGTCGAGGACATGCTGTACATGTACAGCCAGGCGACCTCGAATGGCCAGCTCACCATCACCATCACCTTCAAGCTCGGCACCGATCTCGACAAGGCGCAGGTGCTGGTGCAGAACCGCGTCGCGATCGCGCAGCCGCAATTGCCGGAAGAGGTGCAGCGCAACGGCGTCGCCACCAAGAAAAACTCGCCCGATATCCTCATGGTCGTGTTCATGCTGTCTCCCGACAGCAGCCTCGACCAGCTCTATATCTCGAACTACGCGCTGCTGCAGGTCCGCGACCAGCTGTTGCGGCTTGACGGCATCGGCGACATCCAGATCTTTGGCGCGCGCGACTATTCGATGCGGCTGTGGCTCGATCCCGACAAGATTTCCAACCTCGGCATGACCGCGAGCGACGTGGTCGCGGCGATCCGCTCCCAGAATCTGCAGATCAGCGGCGGCCAGCTCGCCAGCCCTCCGATCGCCGATCGCGCCTTCCAGCCGAACCTGACGTTCACCGGACGGTTGAAGGATCCATCCCAGTTCGAAAACATCGTGGTCAAGTCGGGCCAGGACGGCCGCATCGTGCGGCTGCGCGACGTCGCGCGGATCGAGCTCGGCGCGCTTGACTACTCCACCAACAGCTTCGAGTTACGGAAGACCGCGGTTGCGATGCTGGTGACCCAGCGTCCCGGATCGAATGCGCTTGCGACCGCAAAGGGCATCAAGGACACTATGGCCAAGCTGAAGGCCAGTTTTCCCAAGGGACTCGACTACGACATTGGCTACAACCCGACCGAGTTCATCCGTCAGTCCATCAGCGAGCTGATCAAGACCATCTATGAAGCGATGGCCCTCGTCGTCATCGTGGTGCTGGTGTTCCTGCAGGGCTGGCGGCCGGCGATCATTCCGATCGTGGCGATCCCGGTATCGCTGGTCGGCACGTTTGCTGCGATGGCCGCGCTCGGCTATGGCATCAACAACCTCACGCTGTTCGGCCTCGTGCTGGCGGTCGGCATCGTGGTCGACGACGCCATTGTCGTGGTCGAGAACGTCGAGCGGCACCTCGCGCGTGGCCTGAGTCGGCGCGATGCGGCGTTGAAGACGATGGAGGAGGTCGGCGGTGCGCTGGTCTCGATCGCGCTGGTGTTGTGTGCGGTGTTCGTGCCGACCGCATTTCTCGGTGGCATCACCGGACAGTTTTTCCAGCAATTCGCGGTGACCATTGCGGTGGCGACCGCGATTTCCTGTTTCTGCTCGCTGACGTTGTCGCCGGCGCTCGCCTCGCAGATTCTGGTACCACATGAGGAGAAGCGGCCACCTGCTGCCTGGAACCTGATCGCGCGCGGTTGGGAATGGTTCACCGGCCTCTTCAACCGCGGCTTCGACTGGCTGTCGCATTTTTATGCTGACGTCGCAGGCTTCGTGATCCGGCATCGCGTGGTGATGCTGCTCGTGTATTTGATCCTGATTGGAAGCGCCGGCTGGCTGCTCATCACCACGCCCCAGGGCTACATTCCGGCACAGGATCGCGGCTATGTGATCATATCCGCGCAACTGCCGGGCGCGGCTTCGCTGGCGCGGACCACCGAGATCGTTCGCAGGATCGAGAGCATCGCGCTCCATACGCCCGGAATCTCGCATATCGCAGTCTTTGCAGGTCTATCGGGAGCGACCCGCACACAGGCGAGCAACGCGGCGGCGCTGTTTCCGGTGTTTGAGGAGCCGGAAGTGCGCCTCAAGAAGGGGCTGAGCGCACAGGTGATCACGGCGGATCTGCGCAAGCGGCTGTCGGCCATCGAAGGCGCCTTCATCATCGTGATCCCGCCGCCGCCGATCCCGGGCATCGGCACCGGCGGCGGTTTCACCATGCGCATCCAGGACCGCCAGGGCCGCGGGCCCCAGCTGCTTGCGGCCGCAACCGACGAGCTTGTCGCCGCGGCGCGCAAGTCGCCCCTGCTCCTCGCCCCTACCGTGTTCTCGCCTTTCTCGGCGAACACGCCGCAGGTCTTCGTCGACATCGATCAAGTCAAGGCGCAGAAGCTCGGCGTGCCGATCCAGGGTATCACCGACACGATCCAGACCTATTTCGGCTCGACCTATGTCAACGACTTCAATCTGTTCGGCCGCACCTATCACGTCACCGCACAGGCCGACCTGCCGTTCCGGAAGGAGCGCCCTGATCTTGCGCGGCTGCGGACCCGCAACGCCAATGGCGACATGGTGATGCTCGGCAGCGTCGTCGATTTCAAGGACGTCTCGGGCCCCGACCGCGTGGCGCGCTACAATCTCTATCCGGCCGCTGAGCTACAGGGCGAAGCGTTGCCGGGCGTGAGTTCGGCCACCGCGATCAACGCCATGAAGAAGCTCGCTGACGAGACGCTGCCGAGCGGCTTCTCCTATGACTGGACCGACCTGTCCTATCAGCAGGTCAATGGCGCAAATGCCGGCCTCTTCGTGTTCCCGATCTGCGTGCTGTTCGTCTATCTGGTTCTGGCCGCGCAGTACGGGAGCTGGAGCTTGCCGTTCTCCGTTATCCTGATCGTGCCGATGTGCCTGCTCGCCGCTACCGTCGGTGTGCGCATCATGCAACAGGACGTCAATATCCTGACCCAGATCGGCTTCATTGTGCTGGTGGGACTTGCGGCCAAGAACGCGATCCTGATCGTCGAGTTCGCGCGGGACATCGAAAATGGGGGCAAGCCGCGGCTGGAGGCCGTGATCGACGCGTGCCGGCTGCGGCTGCGGCCGATCCTGATGACCTCGTTCGCCTTCATCCTCGGCGTGCTGCCGCTCGTCATCTCCACCGGCTCCGGATCGGAAATGCGCCAGGCGGTCGGCGTCGCCGTGTTCTTCGGCATGCTCGGCGTCACGCTGTTCGGCCTGATCTTCACGCCGATCTTCTACATGGTGGTGCGCAACCTCGCGGAAGGCAAGAACGAGGGCAAGCCGACCCAGACGATGGCGGCCGCGGCGGAGTGAGTTGCGGTGACGCCGATGCGCGATGAAGCCGGAACACTATCTCCGTCACCCTGAGGAGCGCGGAACGCGCGTCTCGAAGGGTGCACGGCCCCGCTGGCGTCCGTTCACCCTTTGGGGCTCGCTCCGCTCGCACCTCAGGATGACGGGTCTGAAGCTGCAGGCGCGCAAAGCTGCGAAGCCATCCGCGCGTGCATTCGTCGACTTGCTTGCTTCAAGTACCGTCATGATCTTTCCTTCTAGGTCGCAGTTGCGCTCCGAGTCCCCTCGGGACCAGCGGGCATGGCGCTTATTGACCCGCGTGTGCCGCCGTAGCGAGTAAAGCCGGGCAAATCGCTCCAAATTGCTGCTAAAAAGAAGGAGGATCCGCGTCCGCCGTATCCGGCAAGACCAAGGGACGGCTGGCATTTCTCGGGCGATGGAGTACGATTTCTCCAGGCTGGAGAGAGGCCACGCGTGTGGCGCACGAAGAGCTTGATCAGCCGACTTCAAGCCGAAGCCCGACGCCGGAGTTCTGACAGATGGTGCAGCAGTCGCTGAACATCGCGTACTCGGACGGTAGCTCTCAGGTGTTGTGGGAGGACGGCGAGCGCGTGTTTAGCCGTGGCTGGCGACTGGACGACAATGGCAACCGGCTCGCCGTGCTGCTTGTTGCCCCTGCCGCCGACCACCCGTCCCGCTCAAGACTTGATCGCCTCAAGCACGAATACGAGCTGAAAGATGAACTCGACGGGGCATGGGCGGCGCGGCCGCTGGCCCTTATGCGCGACGCCGGTCGGACTGTGCTGGTGCTCGATGATCTGGGCGGCGAGCTGCTCGACCGTTTGCTCGGTGTGCCCATGGAGGTAGGACGCTTCTTGCGTCTGGCTATCGCTGTTACCTCCGCTCTGGGCAAGCTTCATCAGCGCGGGCTCATCCACAAGGACATCAAGCCAGCTAATATTGTGGTGGACTGCGCGGATGGACACGTGCGGCTCACCGGGTTCGGCATCGCATTGCGCCTGTCCCGCGAGCGGCAAGCGCCCGAGCCGCCCGAGACCATCGCCGGTACGCTTGCCTACATGGCACCCGAACAAACCGGGCGGATGAACCGCTCGATCGATGCCCGCAGCGATCTCTACGCCCTCGGCGTCACGCTGTACCAGATGCTCACGGGCGTTCTGCCCTTAACGGCGGCCGATCCCATGGAGTGGGTACACTGCCATATTGCCAGAAAGCCGGTGCCGCCGGGGGAGCGGTTAGAGAGTGTCCCAGCGCCCGTCTCGGCGATCATCATGAAGCTGCTCGCCAAGACACCCGAGCATCGTTACCAGACCGCCGGCGGTGTCGAGCGCGATCTGCGACGCTGCCTGGCGGAATGGGAAGCGCGCCGCCGCATCGATGACTTCCCGCTCGGCCTGCAGGACACGCCGAACCAGCTGCTGATCCCCGAAAAGCTGTACGGACGAGATCGTGAGATCGCGACGTTGGTTTCCTGCTTCGATCGCATCATCAAGACCGGTGCGCCAGAGTTGGTGCTGGTCTCAGGATATTCCGGCATCGGCAAGTCCTCAGTCGTCGACGAACTGCACAAGGTGCCGCACCGACTTCAGCAGGCGGATCGACGCCAGGATGGTCGCTGACGTCGCGGCGCGGCTGCCTGTGTCCCCCGGCTGCGCCTTCGTGTGCGGGTCGAACGCCTTCGTCGACATCGCGGCGGACGCCGCTTTCGCCTTGGGACTGGAAGCGAGGGCGATCAAGACCGAACGCTACGGCGCTTGAGAGACGAATCCTCTCGCTTTGCGAGAGGATAGTTTTCGCAAACGCCAGATTATCCACGCAGGGGTCGCCAAGCAACAGGGCAAATATGTCGCGAAGCTACTGATGGCACGCAGCAAGTCAAAGATGTTCCCGCCATTTCGCTACCGCGATCTCGGTTCGATCGCGGCGATTGGGCGCAAGAGCGCAATTGTACAAATCCACTGGCTGAAGCTCAGTGGTCTGCTGGGCTGGCTCGTCTGGAGCGTTGCACACATCTACTATATGATCGGCTTCCGCAATTGCAGCATCGTGGCGATGAACTGGGTGTGGAACTGCCTGACGCTGCGGCGCGGGATGCGACTGATCACGGGCGTACCGGCTCGCACATCGAGGACATGCCCCGGTGCGTCCTATCGCCGACCGCTGCCAAGACCGACGCCGCAGCATTGCCTTACGCCGCCACTGCGACACTCGAACAAAGTAGCCGTCAAGCACCGCAATCCGCATTTTTGGCGCTGCCAAAGCCCAAGAAAGCCGCATCAGATAAGGACTTCTGCAATTTCTTTTGGAGATGAAGAGGACCTGCCCCAAAGGGTCAGGCCCCAATAGGCCCTAGTTTCAAGCGGGGCGGTAAGGTGGGGGTCGATGTCCGTTTCTCTCCCAATAGCGGCGCAAAGGCGGACATGCCCGCAGGTCCGAGTTGGGCCGTGTGTCACGAGCGTAGCCGGTTCAAACGGCTGCGCGCAACTTTATAGGAGATGAAGGGAGGTCCTTCGGGTTCGGCGATCAGGTCGCTGATCCCAAGCCACCGCGGGCCGCTTTGGTCAAAAGCCACGGTGGTGAGCGCTGCGGAAACGTCGGGACAATGATCCCGGCAGGTACGGTTGAGAGAGGCGAGCGCAAGCGAACCGTCGATGAAGTGTCGAAAGCGGATTAGGTGATGTCAAAACCGAGGGTTGACCCTACCTTCGGGATCAGTTCGGTGGATGTCCTGATACTGACCGAGCGACATCCGGCATGTAGACGGCGCGAAGCTCAACCAGGCTCTTGTAAGGAACGTGAGAACCTGGCCGGCGATGCCAAGGGAAAAGGCACAAGCGGCGTCAACCGCAAGGCCGAAAGTACCGATGCGCCGGAGAGGGGCGGACTGCTCCGTAGTAGCGAGGAAGCGGCTGTAATGGTCGTGGAGCGAAGGGGGCGGGTCATCGACGATGAACCGGGCCAACCGGCAACGGGAGGAGCCCGAAGTTCAACGGAAGGCGGCAGCCTTCAATCGACGGCACGAGCCGGATGATGCGAGAGTATCAAGTCCGGATCTGTGAGAGGCTCGGGGTGAAATTCCCCGGGCCTACTCGGCAATGAGAGACATCGCCTGATCACAACACGGCGGCTTGCTCGGCGGGGATCGTAAAACAAGGCTCCATGTGGGTTGCACGCCGTGGCCCAGAGCCGTCCAGCATGAGCCTCCGGCAGGCTCATTCTTATGGGTGTCCATTCGGTTCTCGGAATCTGAAGCTTCAGCAACCTCAGCTTCCTCGGTCAGGGCCGAATGGACAACCTCCTGAAAGCTCACAGCTAGGGAAGACCTGCGGCTGCGGCACTGTCCCGGTCGGCTTGCTTTTGTCGAACGATCGCGAGCTGTTGGCTGCACACACCAAAGTCGCTGGTGTCAGCGCGTATTCCGAACTTTTCACAGAATGCGAGGTTTTCAGCTGCAATCTCGCGATCGAGTTGGATTTTCGCGTTGGCCCGTGTCGCGGGAGCGGAGACGAAAATGGCGTACGCACCGAACGACAGCAGCACCACAATGAACAATGAAAACAGGAGCCGCGAACCTACGCTACTGTCGATAGCATTAGCATTGACATCGGTCATCGTAGAGTTCCTTTCAAATGGCTTTCAGGATGAAATATTCGCAGTACGATTTCCCACGCCAGGAACCTAGCCCCATGCGCCAGCGCCCGGGGCGCAGGAACAACTCCGATGGATAATCGGCGCGTTTCTTACACGGGCTTGATCATATCCCGTGCATAGGCCAGGCCGATACCGTATCCGCCGCCGTGAGCCTCCACGATCGCTCGCGCCCCGTCATAGGTCTCATGCCGGGTCCAGTCGCGCTGGAGTTCCAGAAGGACCTGGATCCACGACGTCGGCTTCGCTCCCGCCGCTTCCATCCGTCGCATCGCCAGATCGTGACTGACCGGAGTGAGCCCGCCGCAAGCATCGCCGACGACGTGTACCTCATACCCCACCGCGCGAGCGGAGAGCACCGGAAACGTCACGCACGCTTCCGTCAACAGCCCCGAAAAGATCAGCTTCCGCCGTCCGGTCGCCACGATCGCGCCGCGCGCAGCGTCGTCCTCCCACATGTTCATGTTGCGGCGGTCGATCGCGACCACTTCGGGAATCGCGGCGTGAATCGCGGGCATCAGGGGACCGCTGTAGACCTTGGTAGCGGACGTGGACGCCACGATCGGCATGCCGAAAACCGTGGCAGTGCGCGCTAGAGCGATCACGTTGTTCAGAAGCATTTGGCGATCGATCGATCCCACGCCGAAAGCAAGTCCGGCTTGCTGATCGACCAGCACCAAGGCGCAATCCTTCGGCTCGATCAGGATGTCGGGCATTGCCCTCGCGGTTCCAGGTTCTTGTGTCATGATTTCGTTAACTCCGGACATCGGGGATTTATCAGCGCGGCTTCGCTTCTGCTCTCGACAGCATAGCGTTGAAGGTGATTTCGATGAGCTGTTCAGGAAAGGCCAGTCTCGGCACACCGATCAGGTTGCTGGCGCACTGAGGTCGTGCCGTGCCGTAGGCCTCCTTGCGCACCTTGCCCGCGGCGGCGAATGCGGCGTCGACATCGAGGACATAGAGCGTCTCCTCGACGACGTTGTCCAGCGTTGCCCCGAAGCGCGCCAAAAGCTTGACGGCATTGGCGTAAGTCGCCCGCATCTGCTGTTCCATCATCGAGAACTCGGCCGGCTTGCCGGATTTATCGAGAGAAGCAGGCGCGATCAGGTTCCCCTTCTCGTCGTGGCTGAGCTGGCCGGAGACATGGATCGTGTCGCCAACCTTGATCGCCTGTGCGTATCCGTAGGCATCTTCCCACGGCACACCGAAATAGGCGGCCTCCTTACCATTTACTGCGGCTGCGTTTACGTCGTTGTTTTGCATATCGAGCCTCCTGGCTTCTCAATCTGGCATCGCGTCTCGGTGGCGGCACTGAAAGTTTCGGTACGACGATGCTTTGGAGAATGACCTTGCAACGCCGGCGAGGGAAATCACCTCTCGCCATAGAGTTGATAGACGATCGTTATTGCCGCCCCGCCGCGTGACGCCGTAGCGAGGAATGCCACCAGCCGCATCTGCATCCCGTGGCCGCCCTTGGACCAATCGAGGTTGCGCGTGCCAACGCGCCGCCGTCCTTGACCATGACGCCGCTCCTACGGTGGATTTGTCGTGCGCCACGTCGCCGACCGGATGCCGGACCGAGGTAAGAGAGGGAAAGACATCGCCATTTTGCAGATGGGGCGGGATGCTTACAGAAAAATTTCGGAAATCCGGAATTGCGTTACGTGGGTAACAATCAAGCCGTTCTTGCACACTCAGGTCTGGTGGTGGCACGAAGCCAAGTCCCCGACCCGCCACTCGATCCGAGCTGACCCGGACGCGGGGTTACGCTCAGTGTTTCCTCGACCTTGGCCAATCGACGCGCGATGGTCGAACTGTTGATGCCGCAGTTACTATGGTCGCGGCAGCCAGCGTCACAATGTTGGATCTCATCTGAGCCTCCCACTTCGGGATCGAGTATCGTAGCGAGTTAATTAGCACACTGAAAATGGCCGAGTGTGGTTCGAGCGGAGGTAGCTCCACGGCCCCGCTGATGTCGCATAGGGGTCATATTGAGAAGAACTAGGCATGAGCAAATCTCGTCCGCTGTGCCTCGCTAAGCGGACCTCGATCACGAGCCCCGCGACTTCGCTGATGGGCCAAAACCCGAAATCAGCCCCAATGCAAAGCCGGTAGACGCGCCGTGTGTCTTGATTTGTCGCTTCGCTCCACCCCTGCGACCTAGCAAGCGCACCCGGTGAAGAGCAGTGTCACCTTGCTGATGGACCGATACCACCAGGTAGCTACCGGGCGAGGCGCGACATTCCCATCACTGGGAAGGGCCCGGGTGGTCAATTGTAAACTTAGGTATGGTCGTCTCAGACAAATGCAGTGCACAGATCGACCTCCGTGCAATGGCCCGGTCCATCTTTCCTGACTACGCTTGGATAACGACGGGACAGTCGTCTGGAACTGCCATACGGGAAAGCGCCAAAAAAGCAAGGAACGAGTGATGGGCTGGATGTTCGACAACGTCGAACGTTTGATTGCCCGGCTGCAGAAGCCGGCCAATCACCGTGAGCCGCTCATCTCGGATGATGCGGCGAGGGCCTTACGCGACACGCTTCGACCCGGTGACGTCCTGCTGGTCGAAGGCAAAGGTCGTATTTCCGGCGGCATCAAATATCTCACTCAATCGACCTGGTCGCAATCGGCGTTGTACGTCGGGCCGATAGCGGGCGCCACAACCGGCGGCGAGCCCCACGTCCTGATTGAAGCCAATGTCGACGAAGGTGTCGTGTCGGCGCCTCTGTCGAAGTATTTGCATTGTCAAACCCGCATCTGCCGGCCAATTGGCCTGCGCGAAGCGGACTGCGAACAGGTCTGCCGCTACGCATTCGAACGCATTGGTCTCGGATACGATTTCAAGAACATCATCGACCTCATGCGCTATCTATTCCCATGTCCGCTGACGCAGCGTTGGCGTCGCCGAACCATCGCACTCGGCTCCGGCGATGCGAGCCGCATCATCTGTTCGTCGCTGATTGCGCAGGCATTCGAGGCCGTGCGTTACCCGGTCCTGCCCAAGATCACGTACATCGAGAATCAGTCCGCGCGGCGCGAAGTCGCCGCGATCCGTCACTCATCACTCTACGCGCCGCGCGACTTCGATTTATCGCCTTACTTCATGGTGGTGAAGCCCACGCTCGCGCGCAGCTTCAACTACAAAGACATGCAGTGGGCCGATCTTCTCCAGGTTCACGCCGAGCAAGCCACACCTGCGCCGGAGATAGAACGCGCGATCGCGGCAGTGGCATAGCCCGAATTTCCCTTGAGGTGAGGCCAGACTATTGAATGCGAAACCAGTTGTGCTGCCGTCCGTTTAGGGTCCAGGCCGTGTGGAAACGTTTTTCGTTTCCCACGCAACCGGGCGCGATGGGCCTCGACGCGACCGTCTGAGCCTATTTTTGCTGTATCGAGTCTGGAGTCAACCTGAGGGCCGCGCTGAGCGAGCTGAACGGTCACAAGGCGCGCACAACACAACACTCCTCACGCCCGGATCGCCGCGAGGAACGGTTTGATACCGACGATGTTCATCACGCGCGTGAGGTTGTAGGCGAGCACGTGCAGCGCCATCTCGGTCGCCACCTTCGGCAGCGTCTTCATCAGAAAGTGCGTCGCCCCCATCCGCATCTTCAGCGTGGCGAACGGATGCTCGACGGTTTCGCGGCGCACACGCATGGCTTGCGGGTTCTGATCGAGCCGCGTCTGCGCGGCCTCGACGACGTGTTCGTGTTCCCAGCGTTTGATGCGGCGCTCGTTGGCCGTTGTGCACTGATCCTTGAGCGGGCATGTGCGGCACGCCTTCGTCAAGTAAATCCGCATTTTCTGGCCATCTTCATCAGCGGTGAAGTGGTGCGCCAGCTTCTCGCCGGCCGGGCAGCGATAGACATCGTCCTTGGCCAAATAAACAAAATCAGGTTTCCCGAAGCGGCCTGCCGACTTGGCGCCCGAGGTTTGCGGCTTGGGCAGCGTGACCGCGACGCCGGCCTGTTCGCATGCCAGGATTTCCTCACCTTTAAAGTAGCCCCGATCCGCAACGACCTCCAAGTTATCGCTGCGCAGCGCGGCTTTCGCCGCCTGCGCCATCGTCGCCAGTTGCGATCTATCGGTGCCGACGTTGGTGACCTCATGCGCGACGATCAGATGGTTCGTGGTGTCGACCGCACTTTGCACGTTGTAGGCGACCATGCCTGAGCCGCGCCCGCTCGTTGCCATCGAGCGGCAATCGGGATCGGTCAGCGATATCTGCTTGTCGGGCGAGGCGAGCAATGCCTTTTCAATCGCGGCCAGCCGTTTCACTTCTTCTTCGAGCTTCGCCAGCTTTTCCTTAAGCCGTGTCTTGGTCAGCAGCACCGTTTCCGACGGCTCTTCTCCTGCGGCAGTCTGGCGGTCGGCGGTATCGAGTTGGCTCATGTAGCGTGCCACGCTCTCTTCGATCTGCTTCTGGCGGCGCTGGATCTTGCCCTGCGTGAAGTTGTTGTCGCGACTGTTCACGGCCTTGAACTTGCTGCCGTCGATGGCAACGCTGGCCTTCGCCAGCAGGCCCATCTTGCGGCACAACTCGACGAATTGCGCGCAAACCTTCTTGATCGCGGGGCCATTGTCCTTGCGGAAGTCGGCGATGGTTTTGTGATCCGGAACGAGCCGTCCGGTCAGCCACATCACCTCGAGATTGCGGCCAGCCTCACGCTCCAGCCGCCGGCTCGATTGGACCCGGTTGAGATAGCCGTAGATGTAAAGCTTGAGCATCGGCGAAGGATGGTACGCAGGCCGGCCGGTCGCTGCCGGATCGACGCCGTCAAACCCGAGGTCGCGGAGTTCCAGCGCATCGACGAACACATCGACCGCGCGAACAGGATTGCTCTCGTCGACCCAATCATCAAGGCATTCCGGCAGCAACGTCGTCTGCCCGCGATCCAGCCCCGCCACAAACCCTGCATCAAATCCCCCGCCGATTCAGTGGGGGATCATAGCATGGGAAGAGTTTTCACACAGCCTGGGTCAAACTCGGAAAACCTCGTGTCGAGCATAACGAGTCCGCCTTACCCCAAATAGCCGACATAAGAGCTGACGTCGCAAAGGTCTGCGTCGGGCCGATAGCGTCGGTCGGCCCATATCCGCGACATGTCCGGTTAGCATGTGCAATCTCGGAAATGCCGGTTTCTCATTGATGGTGGCGGCATGGACGTGATTCTAGCTCCCACACAGGCGTCTCGAATTGTGCAGTATGAACTCACGGATTTTGAGTGGGCGGCCATCGGCCCGTTCCTCCCGAATAAACCCCGAGGCGTGCCGCAGGTGAACGACCGCCGCGTCCTCAACGGCATCTTTTGGGTCTTGCGATTAGGCGCGCGCCATGGCGCGATCTGCCGGAGACCTTTGGTCCCTGTACGACCTGCTACAATCGCTTCGTTCGCTGGAGAGGGGGTGGCGTCTCGGATCACATTATGGATGCACTGGCCGCAGCTCATGATGCGGCAGTGCAGATGATCGAAACGTCGCTCGTCCACGTGCATCAGCATGGTGCCTGTATCGCCGGTAATATTGAGCAACACATGGCTGATCACGAGGAGGACCGACGACCAAGATTCATGCCGTCGTGGACACAAATGGCCTGCCCGTCCAACTCGGCCTACCATTCCGATTGCCAGGGGTGCCACGTGCCCGCCAAAGCCACCGATTGGAGTTACGTGAACGGATATCCCGTCCTGCGTCACTAGGTGGCCGCATGCGTAGCCGCCAACCTGATCGGCGCGATGAGGGGGTGGGACCCCTACCCGTTCATTCTTCTCAATCTCGCGCTTTCGTTTCAGGCGGCCTACGCCGCGCCAGTCATCATGATGAGCCAGAACCGGCAGCAGGACATCGATCGCAAGGCCGCGGAGAACGACTACCGGATCAACGTGAAGGCGGAGCTCGAGATAGAGTTGCTGCATGAGAAGATCGACCAACTGCGCGAGCGCGAAGTCCTCAAGCTAACGGAGGCCGTCAGGATGCTGACTGAGCTGCTGGAGCAGTCGGCGTCGGGTGCACGCGAGCCCGATGCGGAGGGCGGACGGCCATCATAACGCGCGGCTATTGACTTCATGGCGTGACGTCATTTCCCATTTGCCGCGCGGAATACCATTACTCACGGTACGTTGTGAGCGGCAACGTTTCGCCGCCACTGCGAAGTCGAACAAGGGTCCACAATCAGGAGGCTACAAATGTCAGTCCGGAAGCCGGTTCTAACGCCGCCGCACGGCGGCGAGACGGTGACCTCGAGCGGGGGCTCGAGCGTCGAGTTGAAAGTGGAGAGCAGCCAGTCCGGAGGCGAATATGGCGCTGTCCTGTGGACGCTGCGGGCTGGGGAGGAGCCGCCGCTGCACACCCACTCGCGCGAGGACGAGCTGCTCTACGTGGTGCAGGGTAAGCTAATCGCGCGGGTCGGCGATGCCCGTGTCGAGGTGGGGCCGGGCGCCTACGCGGCTCTTCCCCGCGGTGTGCCGCATACGATCGAGGTGGTCGGCGACCAGGCGACCCTGCTGCTCAGCTTCGTGCCGGGTGGGCTGGAGCGCTTCTTGGTCCCCCGGAAAGGCGAGAAGCCCGATCCGGCCGCTTTCGGCCTGACGTTCCCCTAGGGGCGGGGACCGCGGCGCGCGGCGTTCGTGACCGTGCGCCAGCGCGGGCCCGGGCGCCGGCCGCCCGCGACCGCGCCAGATGATTGATTCCACGCGCCGGCCAGGTGCGCCTAACGGGCTCCCAGCTTTGGGCCAACCGCGCTTCGCTGCGGTAGTGGTGAGGTGCGCCAAGGGGTGAGGTGCGCCAAGGCGCCTCGTCGTCTGCAAGAATCCCGCTCTCGCCGAAGAGCGCACGCGGGGCCGACAAGATCGGCCGCGCCGTCGGCACCTTGCTCAATCGCCGCAAGGTCGCCAAACACTACCATCACCGATAACGCGCTGAGCTTAATGCACGATCATGCCGCCATCGCCGCAGAAGCCGCGCTCGACGGCTTCTACGTGCTGCGCACCAGTGTGCCAGCCGCCCGTTGCCGTCTCGTACGCACGAGGTAGCTCTTACAGCTTGTGGGTATAATACGCTATGCCGAGAAGCCGCCTCCCGGATTTCGAGACAATAGCCTCTCCTTGATTGCTCGTCTGAACAGGTTCGTCATCGAACGATGATATTTCGCCGCAGCGCGATGAAGTCAAAGCATTCCGGACCGGCATACGATCAAACACGGGTTCAGAACCTTTAAGTCACTTCCAACATCCTGCACCTACTTCGGGTGAGCACGGATCGAGGCCAGTAAAAGATTGTGGGTCAGGGGCAGACGTTGCTCAGTGGTTTTCCCGAGTCTGCGGCCGTCCGTTCGCGCCCTTGTTCCAGCCGGCAACGCCGCGTGTCAGGCACGTGCTTTTTTGGCGTAACGTCACCTCTGGTCGCGAACGGAGACAGGCGCGCCTTCCTGCCGCGAGATGTATGCGGCAACGAAAGAACACTCCTCGGATCGAAAACTGAAGAAGGCGACAGATGCAAACTACGTTCGCCATCGGGAGTTGTCTATTAAAACGATAACTAGAAAGAATTTTGGGCCGGGTACCCGAAAACAAGCGCGACGACCTTCTTGGCCGGCATTTCGCGCGGACGCAAAGAGTCCTCGCCCGACCTCAGTCGGCAAACGTTGAAGCTGACGGCGTCGCCCGCGAGCGCTCGCGCGAGCAGGTTGGTCCGATTTCCGTCGCGAGACTTCCGCACGGTGACGCCGTACCGCAGCCCCTCGTACACGCCTTCGCCGGAGCCGCTCGGTATCGCGGCGAGCGCCGATTCAAAGTCCTGTTCCAGCAGTGTCAGACCCGTCGCCTAGGCCAATGAATCGGCCCCGGCAGATTGAAACACCTCCGGTGTCGATCCGCATCGCATCGTTTCGATAGCCGGAGGTGATTGGACGGTCGACCACCCGGTGCCTATCTTCAATGCAGAACAAAAAGGAGCTTCGCGAATGCCTACCTACAGCAAAAACCCCGAAGCGGTCTCGAAGTTGACTCCCGAGCAATACCGCGTCACGCAAACTGACGGGACCGAGCGGCCCTTCGCCAACGAATACTGGGACAACAAGGAGCCTGGCCTCTACGTCGACGTGGTTTCCGGCGAGCCGCTCTTCGCATCCTTCGACAAGTTCGACAGCGGGACGGGATGGCCAAGTTTCACGCGGCCCCTCGAGGCCGCGAACGTCGTCGAGAACGTGGACAGCTCGCGCGGCATGATACGGACCGAGGTTCGCTCCAAGCACGGCGACAGCCACCTTGGCCACGTCTTCCCGGATGGGCCGCGCGACAAGGGCGGGTTGAGGTACTGCATGAACTCGGCCTCCTTAAGGTTCATCCACCGCGACCAATTGGAGGGCGAAGGGTACGGCGAGTACTCAAAGCTCTTCTCAAAGCAGGAGGCCTGACGATGGCAGCGACTACAGAACGCGCGATCCTGGCAGGGGGTTGCTTCTGGGGAATGCAGCAACTGGTGCGGCGCCTGCCCGGTGTCGTCTCAACGCGGGTTGGGTACTCGGGCGGCGACGTTAAGAACGCCACGTACAGCAACCACGGCACACACGCAGAAGCGATCGAGATCACGTTCGACCCGAGTCAGACGAGCTTCCGCGACCTGCTGGAGTTCTTCTTCCAGATCCACGACCCAACGACGCCCAACCGGCAGGGAAACGACCGGGGCGCAAGCTACAGATCGGCGATTTTCTACATGAGCGAGGATCAGCGCCGCGTCGCCCAAGACACCATCGCCGACGTTGAGGCCTCTGGGCTGTGGCCGCGCAAGGTGGTGACCGAGCTTTCGCCCGCTGGCGATTTCTGGGAGGCCGAGCCCGAGCACCAGGATTACCTGGAACGCTATCCGAACGGCTACACCTGCCACTTCGTCCGCCCGCATTGGAAGTTGCCGCGGAGGAACGCCGCCTGACGGCGACCGTGGTGTCTGTGGCCTGCGGCTTGCGCAGCCTCACGCGTGTGCACCATAAATCGTTTGCCAAGTGTCCTCGCCGCCCCGGAGAAGTCGCTCACAACGCAACAACAAGCGCGTCGGTGACGTGATCTCGTTCAATGGAACGGAGCTCGTGATCGAGGAGGTCGCCCGACAGCTGCGAAACCGAAGGTCGAAAGCTGCCCCTCGGCATAACGCACGGCGACCGTCGCGAACCTGTGTGGAGTGCCTAGGAATGAACGGGATGACGTATGGCACGGCCCGGGCGATCTTCCCAAGCCTTCCCTGACCTCGACAGCCGGACACTAAAGCACCGCCCTTGGACTGGCGGTCGACGCCACACTAACCCGCTTCCATGGCGCCGGGCGAGTGGAATGGAAACGATAACGACCGGGCATTTCCAATGGTTGGCGTGCCGGCATACCTACTGTTCGTCTAACCGGGCTGACCCGTGACGGTTGTACGGAGTGCTTGCCAGCATAGGACGGCGTAATCGTCCTCTTGGGTGGATGCACTCTCCGCGTCGCAAGGACCCGCTCGAGCAACCAAGCAAATAGGAGTTACCGATGTCGTTCCGCTTCATCACCAAGTCTATCCACGCCTACGTGATCGATTATCCTGTCGCGATCGTCTTGATCGCAGCGCCGTTCGTGCTGAAGCTCGGCCAGAGCGGACCGGTCGCAATGTGGCTTTCGGTTGTCGTCGGTGTGGCCGCGCTGCTCTTGGCCGCCCTGACCGACCATCCCACCGGGCTCGTCCGCATCATTCCCTACTGGCTGCACCTTTGGGTCGATCGCGCCGTCGGGGTGGTGTTTGTCATCGCCCCGTTTGCCCTCAAATTCTTCGGGCTCGACGCCTGGTACTACTGGGTTCTCGCTGCCGCTGTCCTGCTCACGACGTCAGTCTTTAACGCGCCTGAGCAGCCAGTCGCGATGCGTTTGGGATTGGACAGGCGCACAGCGGGCTGAAGGCGGCGAGGGCGTCGTCGAGGGTCGAGACGTTGCCGATGTTCGTCTGCAGCCGTCCGTCACGAACCCGCGCGGAGCACCCTATTCCTGGCGATCGCGTTCCGGACGCCTTTGACCGCTCTCTAATCGGCGCGCACGGCGCGGCCCTCGCCCTGGTCGCAGCCTATCTCAGCCGCGCGGGGACTGTGGAGGCCGACGAGTCCGGCCGCGCGTTTGGAATCCTCGCCGTGACGGCCGCCGAAGCGATTCCTGCCGAGGGCGATATACTTGGGGCTTGGGCCGGGATCATCCTTGATAGCGCCGATGGTGGAGGGCTTGCACGGTGCAAGCCTTCGGGCGGTACGGCCGGATCGCGCGGCTGATATTTAAGGGGTTTAAGATGGACGCGTTCGCTCAGCCGCGGGACCGAAGCGCCACGATCGGGCCGCGCTTCGACTATTTGGCGCTGGCTCCCGCAGCGGCGGCCATTTGCTACCCTTTTCTACTCCGGGCCTTTCATGCCGTCGTCGGCACGCAGGCCGCAACGCCTTCGCCTCTCGCAATTGTCGGCGCGACCTTGATCCTGGCCGTGGCGTTCGTCGTGCCGTTTCTCGCGCTCGCGCTCGCTTGCCGGCCCGACGCCGATCCAGGGGCGCGGCGGCTCGCCTATGCCGGCGTGGCGACCCCAACGCTCTATGTCTTTCTTGGCGTCGTTCAGGCCCTGATTCACAGCCCTATCCCCGACGAACTCGTGTGGTGCGTGCTTTGGCTCGCAATCGCGATTTGGTCACAGACCGCCCGCAATCCCGTCGCTGCAACGCGGCCGACCGTGGGGCGCTGGCGCATTGTCCACGGAATGACGGCGGCGGTCTTGTGCCTATACGTGGCGTTCCATCTAGCCAATCACCTGTTTGGGTTGATCGGCCCCGACGCACATGCGGCCGTCATGAAGATCGGCCGCGTTGTCTACCGCTCTGGCGTGGGTGAACCGCTGTTGGTCGCGGCCATGCTTTTCCAGATCGGCACCGGCCTGTTTCTGGCATGGCATTGGAGTGCCGCCCCGCAGGGCTTCCATCGGACATTTCAGGTCGCCTCGGGGGCCTACCTCTCGCTGTACATCCTCGGGCACATGAACTCGGTTTTCATCTACGCTCGAAGCTTTCTCGGTATACCGACCGGTTGGAATTTCGCGATCGGAGCCCCGACCGGGCTCATTCATGACGCATGGAATATCCGCCTGATGCCTCATTACGCGCTCGGCGTGTTTTTTGTCCTAAGCCACCTTGCGTCAGGATTGCGGGTGGTGCTGATCGCGCATGACGTCGATCGAGGCGCCGCAAATCGTCTTTGGGGCGCGGGCGTCGCAATAAGCGCCGTTATCTCGGGCGCGATCATCGCGGGTATGTGCGGGGGTCGGATCAGCTAGGCGACGGCGGCGGCCGGCGTGGGGCACGCGGCCCGCAAGGGTGAACGCGGCCACCACCAAGCGGAAAACGGCTTAAAAACGTTCACTGTCGGCAATTCCTTTCGTCATGAAATAAACCTCGCCTCTGACGAGGACCAGCGCGGAGCATAAGCGCCGCACAGGCCCAAATCATCACCGTCCATTTATCCGCACACTGCGAGCCCCTTTCGTTCATCGCGCGCCCCTCCAAAGGCGCGCGGACATCGAAGCTCAAGTTCACAGCAGCCGATATTCGGACGTGGGCGTACCAGAAATACCTCCCTTTTAACTATTCCCTGTGGTTATGGGTCGCGGGTCGAGCCCGGGACAACAGCGGAGTGTGCGGTGGGGCTATCGCACCCTCAATGCACCAGCCGCCACAGGGCGCCGAAGAAGAAGCGAAGCGCGACGGAAAGGCAGGCGACGATGGCCGTGTAGTGGTGCGTGGCGGGCATTTCCTCTTGTTCTGTTGGTTCCATGTCATGACGGGGCGGCAGGGGGCGGTGTGACACGCGGAGCGTTTTTTTTCGCTTCGCCGAGCGCAAGAGCATGTCCTGCGGAAAGCTGCGACGCAGCTCAAGTACGTCACCGATGCCGGTGAGGCGGAGGTCGCCAAGGTGACCTCGCTTGCCGTCAAGGTTGGCGCGCTTCTGGTAATCTTGTTCCTGCCGACGGAGTACGCGCTCGACCTGCAGCTTCTCGGCGGAATTTGGATCGAGGCACGTGGAGGTTCGCTGATCGCCATCTCGTGTCAGACAATTGAAGAGAATAAAAACTCGTTTCGAGGTGCGATGCGGCTGGTGGCGTTCCTCGCTACGGCATCATGCGACAATAACGATCGTCTATCGACTCTATGGCGAGAGGTGATTTCCCTCGCCGGCGTTGCAAGGTCACTCTCCAAAAGCAGGGTCCAATCAATCTCTGGATCAGGCGCCGCGATGGCGCTGCGCCAGCCACGGGTGTTGATTGAACGATACAAACGGCGCGAAAGAGAAAGACACTGATGTCCCAGCAGGCCTACGACATTGTCATTACGGGCGCGGCCGGCTGCGTCGTTGCGAGTTATCTCGCCGAACACACCGATGCGTCGATCGCGCTGATCGAAGCGGGCGGCATGGATCGCGATCCGTTCATCCACATTCCTGCCGGCTTCGCCAAAATGCTGACCCACGACCGGCATGTCTGGAAATACGAGACGGTTCTCCAGCACGGCACCAAGCGAGCATATCGCTCAGACAAGGTGCTCGGCGGCGGCTCCTCGATCAACGCGATGTGCTACGTCCGTGGTCAGATACGCGACTTCGCCGCGTGGCAGGACGCGGTCGGCGACAGACATGCTGGCCGAGCCGAAGGAAGACAACTTTGCGCTCGCCCAGCGCATGCGGCAGTGGCGCCACTCTGAACTCCGACGACGACCGAAGGGAGTGCAAATGATGGTGGATGGATCAGCGCCAGCCTTCGAAGTCGGTCTTTTCCAGATAGAGGTTGACCAAGAGGCCGAAGACGACCGCTTCTATCAGGCGCTTGTGCCGTTCGACTGTTTTGATGACGTAATGCGGCGAGATCGGTATCGCCCTCTACCTAATGACTGGGTCATCGCCGTTACGGACGTCAGCCATTCGACCAAAGCTATTGAACAAGGACGGTACCGCGAGGTGAATACGGCCGGTGCAGCAGTTCTTGCTGCCGTCAGCAATGCACTACCCGACCTACAGTTTCCGTTCACGTTCGGAGGAGATGGCGCGAGCTTCGCCGTACCCGGCGCCTATTCGTCCATCATCAAGGATACGTTGGCAAAAACCGCCGGTTGGGCTGAAGACGCATTAGGTCTCACGTTGCGCGTTGCGGTCATTCCTATCGCGGACATTCGCGCTCGGCACTTGGACGTTCTGGTAGCCCGCTTCGCGCCCTCTTCGAATGTCACCTACGCGATGTTTGCCGGCGGAGGACTTGCCTGGGCAGAGCGCAAACTCAAGCAAGGCGGCTACACTGTCCCGCGCGCGCCCACGGGAGTGACAGCCGACTTCACAGGTCTTTCGTGCCAATTTGCGCCGATCAGTACCAAGCACGGCGTCATCTTGTCTCTTATCGTCGTTCCGCGCGATGATCCGACTTCGTTCGTGGCACTCATACAGGAGCTCCTGCGGGCGCTCCGTTCAGATGATCCCGGCCTACATCCATTGCCTGCCGAAGGCCCGCTCCCTGCATGGACCGGCGACCATCTTGATCATGCCATCAAGAAAGGCAGCAGAAAGATGCCCTTTGCGGCTTGGGCTGCGAAGTGCTTGCGCGCCATTCTGGCGCGGGTGGGCACCCTACTGGGAATTCCTATTGGTGGCTTTCATGAAGCTCGGTTCCGACGAGAGCTTGTGGAGAATACAGACTGCCGAAAATTCGATGACGGCCTACGTATGACAGTGGACTGCTCATCTGAATTCGCTGACGTCGTAGACGCACGCTTGGAAGAGGCTCAGCAACGAGGCGCATGCTTTTTTGGAACGCATCGACAGTTGGCCGCAAATCTTACGTGCTTTGTGCCATCACCCACGCAAGCTAATCACGTGCACTTCGTTGATGGTGCTTCCGGGGGTTACGCCTTCGCTGCGGCCAACTTGAAGCGAAATGTTGCAAGCAGCCTCGGTACACAAGGAGCTCCTGCCTTGGCTGCGGTCCAACCCATCAGACACTCCGTTTAGGGTGCTTAGGGTATCCGTCGTAGAGTGCATAGTGGCTGCCATCGTGGTTCGGAAATCCAGGTTTCGCCAAGTACCGGCGCGGGGGGCATCCAGCTATATTCGCGACTTCGACGATGCGGTCGCCCGTGTCAAAGCGGTGGCCAAGGTAGCAGACAACTTCATCCAGGGTCGTCCGGATCTGGACGACACGATCAAGCGACTGGCTGCCTTCGCGGAAGTTGGCGCCGACGTCCTCTATCCGCAGTATCCGGGGAACATGGACGAAGTTCGTGCTATCGTCCGCGCAGTCGCGCCTAAGCCTGTCAATCTCGTTGTCGACACCGTGGCAGGCACACTTCCATGGGCAGACGTTCAGGCTACCGGCGTGAAGCGCCTGAGTTTGGGTGCCGCTCTGTATCTCCGCGTCATGGGCAATCTGGCAGAAAGCGCCAAGGATCCGCGTGCTGGAGGCTTGATCACCGCTTCCGGAGAAGCGCCCTCGAGTTCGACGGGCCTTTCTTTCGGCGAACTTCATCAGGCGATGAGCAAGGCTATCGGTGCCTAGTAGTCACTGCCACTGTTTCTCTCACAGCACAGAGCATTCATGTTGATCACCAAGCATCAAGTCGGCGTTTCAAAGCACATCGGCGACTACAGCGATGCTGCCGTTGTCGGTCCGAACGCCCCTTGGCTTTAAACCTCCGGCACACCTGGGATTGATGCATCCCGCAAGGCGCCCGAAGGCATTGTCGCTCAAGCCGAACTGGTTTGGCAGAATATCTTCGCGGCTCTCAAAGCTGGCGGAACGAAACTGGAGGACCTGGTCAAGACTACCTCCTACATTACGCGCCGCGAGGACGTGGCTGAGTATGTGAAGGTTCGTGCAAAACATCTCGGCGATATCCGTCCTGCGCAGATGCTCAGGCTTTGCCCTCTTTGACTATCCGCCGATAGTCGCTCGGATCTCGTTCGAACGTCTTTCGAAAAGCCCGCACAAAACTTGAACGACTCTCGTACCCCGCATTAAGAGCAACGACGTCGATCGACATGGTCGTTGTCGTCAAATCGATCGCAGCCTGGCGCATTCTCAAGTCTCGCAAGATGACCATCGGGGATTGTCCAAAGATGTCCGAGAATCGCGCCATGAACGCCGAACGACTTAATCCTGCACTGTGTGCCAACCTTTGAACTGAATGGGCGGCTCCTGGCCGCGCCACCATATCTGCAAAAGCACGGGTGACCTGCCTGTCGGCAAGTATCGAGAATCGCTCAGTCCACCGCTGGGATGACCTGAGGGACCGTCGCACCAATGAGACAACGATTTGCTTGAGGAGAGACGCTGTCATGGCTCCAACGCCGACCTCTTGCTGTAGCAGCTCGTCCATAGCCTCGCGAAGCTTCAGGTTGATCTTGTCCGCTGGCTCGAACTGTTCGATCACCGGTTCGCGGAGTTCTCCGAACAGCCTCACAGACTGACCAAAGGATGCGTTAAAAAAGCCGCATATCTGAACGATTTCGGGTTGCTCATTTGGCACTGCGACGCGGAGGATGCCGTCTTGACGAGTCCAGCAGTCTCTCGAAATGAGCTTCGGTGGGCCACTTCCACCGTCAACCTCGATCGTGAACGGACTGTTTGGCGGCACGATGATGAGCAAATGAGGGCTCAACGGCATCTTTGGTCCGCCGTTGATAGATATGCGTCCCACGCCACTCAAGTTGTAGTGGATCCCGGGTGCGTCAATCATTCCCATTTCGGCTCGATGGCCGTGCGGCACCAGAAGCTCAGTCAGCGCGATGACATCGATGTCGAGCGCCTGCATCAAGTTGTTGAGGTCTGTTGTAGACAATTTGACAGCGGAGCTCGCGGGCAGCGAGACGTTCTGCCTGACGAGAGCCTGCCTTGGAACCGCTTTCGAAGTGTGCATGATTGTGTGGCCCTTTAGTGCCTGGCTACCGGTGCAGATAGTGCTCCGAAGCCTGTTCTCCAAGGATCAGCGAGGGCGTCGCCATGCTCGTTCGTACCACTCAACTTCGTCTCTTGCCATTAGACGAAATTAGGACCTGGAACGGACTAGGCCGTAGTTGGGTTGCCGGCCCTACCTAAGGAGCCCACATGACAGCGTCGAAGCGGATCGGGTTTGCAACCCAAGACGACTTCCTTCTGAGGGGTGACTTCTTCCGAGCGGAGAACGCGAACGATCCCATAGTCGTTATGCTCGGGGGCTAAGACGATAACGGCGTGATGGCTGGCACCCTCCAGCCCCTTGTCGTGAAAGGTGCCGCTCGCGTCCCTACGGATAATCGGCGGCTCCGGCACTGGGATTGCGCTGAATGATTGCCCCAAACGTAGTCCGCCCACGATCCGCGGCACGTCCGAAATCAAGCTCGCCGGCAGATAGCGCACCTCGGCGCGTGGGTAAGTGATGATCTTCTTGCCGTGACCGTCATAGAGCTCCTGCGCCACCTCGAGCGTTTTGCTGGCCGACCAGCCGAAGCGTGAGCTGCATAGTTTCTGCAGTGACGGCAAATCATGCAACTTGGGCGGCCCCTGTCGCTTGTCTTCGACGCGCACAGCGAGCGCGCCCTCGAAGCGTTCGGCTGCTTTGGCGACGTCCTCGGCTATCTCGCGCCGAACCATTCGGTCCTGAGGCGCGTGCCGCATCTGGAATTGGCCTCCCGCAACCTTCGCGGTGGCGACAACTTCAAAATAGACAAGCAGCACGAAATTCCGGATTTCCAACTCTCGCCTGCAAACGATTGCCAAGGTCGGCGTTTTTACGCGCCCAACTCCGATGACGCCACGCGCGCCTCGGCCCAGGATGACGGTCGCAGTGCGGGTGAGAGATAAATTGTAAATCTGATCGGCCTGCCGGCGAGCGACTGCGGCGGAATAAAGGTGAGCATATTCGGTATTTGGCTTTGCCCGATCAAATGCGGTGCGAATTGTCTGCGAGTCCTGTGCTGTGAACAGCACCCGCATAACTTCGCCGCGGTACTTGTAATGCTCAAGAATTTCCTGACCGATGAGTTGACCTTCGCGATCGCAATCGGTGGCGAGCCAAACCCGCTTGGCGGAGCGCAGAGCCTCTCGAATCGCTTTGAGCTTGGCGGCTTTGTTGCCGCCCGTTGTTGGGCGAGTGTCGTAAAGACCGTCCGGCCGCAGAAGTATTGGCGACCAGCGTTTCCAAGCCGGCACAACATCCTCTGGTTCGAGCAGGTCGAACAAATGCCCCTCGGCCGGCAGGATATCCCCGTAGCGAGAACCGACGGCGGCGCCCACGTCTTTCGCCTGACTGCTTTTCTCAGTGATGACGATCTGATCTGGCATAGAGGATTGGTTGGGAGAATCGATCGATTTGCGCGAATGTATGGAACATATAGCGAACATCGCAAGCCCGCAAGCTACTGAAGAGGATGCTTTTGGCTGTAACTGGGATCTGATTGCGCTTGCCCGTGCGTGGCTTTGCCACCACAAACGTGTCGATTGCCGCAATGTCCGCAGATGGTTGTGCAGGAAGCTACGCCAGGTCGGGGAGGGGACTTTGGGCCGCCACGGCATGTATCTCCCATGGCCTGGCTGACCTTGATGCCGAGTTTGAGCAGCTCAGCTAAGTGTGAGCAATCGACCGTGGTTCGAGCTGCCGTCAGCTCGCACATTGCATCCAGCGGTATGAAACGGAGGTCTTCGCAAAAGTCATCTGGTAAGCCCAGTGCGGGGTGCGTCAGGAAAGCTGGAATGGCCAAGCTCACCAACATAGCTGTGTAGATCGCGACAGACGTAGTTTCTGGGCTGGATTCCAACTACCGTCCGTGGCGCGAATCAACATACAGGGGACAAAATGGCGGTGCAGATGACAAAGTCGCAGTTGATCGAGAAGATCGCTGCCAACAACGAATTAGCAAAAAAGGACGTTAAGGGGGTTCTGGAGACGCTGGCGACCGTCGGCTATAAGGAACTGAAGAAAACCGGTGTCTTCCTGGTTCCTGGGTTTGCCAAGTTCGTCGTCATAAAGAAGCCCGCCACCAAGGCACGCGCAGGTACAAACCCTTTCAACGGCGAGCCGATGATGTTCAAAGCCAAACCGGCTCGAAAAATCGTCAGAGCACGCCCGGTCAAGGCAGCAAAAGACGCGGTATGAATTTCAAAGGCCCCTTCTGGGGCCTTTGCGTTTCAGGGTAGTTCTATGTCTCGACGCGAGAAGAGGCCGAACGCTTAATCCCTACGACGGAGCGCAAGGCCGTTATTCTCCTTAGCCAGATCTCCTGCAGAGGGAATTTCGTGGGAATCTTCAGGGTCTCGGTCAAACTGGACGGCCTTCGCCCGCGTTCCACAATTGCTCCAGGCCTTCGCGATAGGTCGGGTAGGCGAGTTCGACGCCCAGGTCGCGTTTCAGACGCGCGTTGGAGATCTTGTTGTTCGTGGCGTAGAAACTTCGCGCCATCGGCGTCATTTTAGCGGTGGCGAAGTCTTCGGTGGCCGGCGGTTTAATGCCCATCAGCGAAGCTGCGTAGGCGATGACGTCCTGCGGCGGTGCCGGCTCGTCGTCGCAGACGTTCCACGTGCCGCCCTTGTGGTGATTGATCGCCGCCATCGCGGCCTGCGCCGCGTCGTCGACATGGATGCGGTTGAAGACCTGACCAGGTTTGACAATCCGGCGAGCATTGCCGTCGCGTAGCCGCGCCAGCGCGTTCCGTCTCGGACCGTAGATGCCGGCAAGGCGAAGGACCGCGAGCCTGTCGCCGGCGACGTCCTTCCATCGTCGTTCGGCAGTGACCCGTGCATGGGCCCGATCGACCTGCGGCGAGACCGCGGTGTCCTCGTCGATCCACGCCCCGCCGTGATCGCCGTATACGCCGACGGTAGATAGATAAACGACCTGTCGCGCGGTGCTGGCCTCGATCTGCTGGCCGAACGCGGACAATACGGGATCCTCGGACCGCCCCGGCGGCACGGAGACAAGGAGGACGTCGGCTTCCTTGATGCGCGAGGCGATCTCTGAATGCTCGACGGCGTCGAATAGGTACGCATCGAGCTTCTGTCGATGAAGCCCGTCGCGCTTCTCGGCGTGGCGGACGGTGCCGGAAATCCTCTCGAATTCGTCGGCATAGATGTCGACGAGCCGCAGCGCCGTAAATCCGAATCCGAAGGCGAAAAGCTTCATCCAGTCATCCGATTGATAGTGTGATCTCATTGGGGTTATTTATTGCGACGGGATTTGCACTCTCAATTTTCATGCGCCGAAATGAAGTCACGCTACGCCGTCGCTCCACTCCTCATCCCCTAAAAATCAAGCCCCGCCATTTCTTGAGATGCTGATCGTACTGAACTGAACCTCAAAGCGGCAGGCCGAGTTGCGGCTCTTCCTGGTCGTCATCTTGCAGCGATGAGAGCGAGACCCCCAGGAGCCGCACCGGCTTGGCAAGGGGCAACTCGTTCTGCAGCAGTGCGATCGATAATCGTTCGAGGTCGCCGCGGCTCGAGACCGCGGCGGGGACGGACCTGCTGCGCGTGATGATCTCGAAGTCATTGAACTTCACCTTCAGCGTTACCGTTCGACCGCGAGATCCCTTGTCCTCGCAATGTCGCCAGACCTTGTCGATCAGCGGCTGCAGTTCGGCCACCATGGCGTCGAATCCGGTGAGGTCGCTGGAAAACGTGTTCTCGGCGCCGACCGACTTCCGGATCCGGTCTGCGCGGACCTCGCGGTCGTCGACGCCTCGCGAAATCCAGTAGTAGTACGCGCCGGCCTTGCCGAAGTTGGCCTGCATGAACTCCAGCGTCTGATTGCGCATGTCGAGGCCGGTGTGGAGACCCAGCGAGTTCATCTTCGCAGTCGTCGCCGGTCCGATGCCGTGGAATTTGCCGACGGGCAACGCTTCGACGAACTCCGGCCCCATCTCGGGCGTGATGACGTACTGGCCGTTCGGTTTGCGGTGATCGGAGGCGAGCTTCGCCAGAAACTTGTTGTAGGAGATGCCGGCGGAAGCATTGAGACCGGTCACCTCCTTGATCTTGGCGCGGATCGCGAGCGCGACGTCGCGCGCCAGCGGAATGTTCTGCAGGTTCTCAGTCACATCGAGGTAGGCCTCGTCGAGCGACAGCGGTTCGATGACCGGTGTGTGCTCGGCGAAGATCTCCCGTATCTGCTGCGAGACCGCCTTGTAGACCTCGAAGCGCGGCTTCACGAAGATGAGGTCAGGGCACTGTCGCTTCGCCGTCACCGATGGCATGGCCGACCGCACGCCGAACTTGCGGGCTTCGTAGCTCGCCGCGGCTACGACGCCGCGTTCGCGGGAGCCGCCGACGGCCACCGGTTTGCCGCGGAGATCTGGATTGTCCCGTTGCTCGACCGACGCGTAGAAGGCGTCCATGTCGACATGGATGATCTTGCGCTGACGGGGCGAGGGGTCGGCCTGGTCGTTATCGTCCTCGAGCGTCACGCCACCGGCCCGGCTGGATCTTCCTTGACGCCGCGGGCGACGATCCGAAGCGACCCGTCCGGCAGCGGCCGCTGCAGCTTCAGGGCCTCGTCCGGAGGCGCGGTCATCCAGGTCTCGACTTCGGATGGCGTCGTCAGGATCACCGGCATGGCCTCGGCGTTCGGCTCCGTCGTCAGGAATGCGTAGATGTCGTTGCTGGTCTCGCCTTCCTTGACCTTCCGGACGGACGTCCAGTTTGTCCAGATGCCGGCGAAGCAGGCGAGGGGACGGGTCTCGTCGAGAGCGAACCAGATGTCACCGCCCTCGGCCTTGTCGAACTCGCTGAAGCTGTTGAACGGCACCACGCAGCGGTTTTCGGCTCCAAGCCATCTCGTCCAGTGTTTGCTCTTCACGTTGCGGATGTTGGTTGTGCCGCCGTCTGGCTCCATCCGGAGCAACTGTTTGAAGTCGACCGGCTTGCCATTGCCTTCCAGTTTCACGGCGCGCTTTTTGGTTGCTTCCATCAGGGCGTGCTGCGATGACGGCATTCCCCACCGCGCCGTGGCGAGCTCGCGGCCCTCGGCTCCATTGCGCACGATCGGCGCCTTGTAGTCCGGAAATACCCCCGGCATTGGCGCCAGGTTGCCGACATATCGGTTGACCAGGCGAAACAGCGCGATGATGGCGGCCTGGTTGGTCGCGATCGAGTAGAGATTGCACATCGTTCAAGCTTCGGTTCGAGGATGGCGCGGCTGCCAGGCCAACTGTAGCAAGGTCGCTGCGGGACGTCGGCCCGCCTTGGCGCACTTGCGCCAGAGCAGCCGGCTGGCGAGATCGTGGACGAAGGTGGTCGGCGGGTGCTTCATCGCCGCGAGGTCGACGTCGCTCGCCGTCTTGCACCGTGCGCACTGGATCTCCAGCCAGGGAAAGCCGCCGTTGACGGCCTGGTCGACGGTCGGCGAGGGGTCGATCGGCTCGCCGTCGCTCCACATCCGCTCGTTCCAGCTTTCGCAAAGCAGCTTGTCTGCCTGCTTGATCATCGCTTCGCCCTTCGCCGGCATCTCGGCCGACTGCGAGGCGAGGATTTTGGTCATCGCACGCGCCCTGCCGAGCTCTTTCGTCAAGGCCTTGCGGTCGCCACCCGACAGGGGCGTGGGATGATATTTCGGGGCCATCCGGACATCCAAGCGCAGTGAACTCGCATCGGCAGCCCTGAGCGACCTAGAGGTCAATCAAGCCGCCGTCGACGAACAGTTCGGCGCCGGTGGTATAGGTGGCATCGGCGGCGAGGTAGAGTGCTGCGGCGGCGACTTCGGCGGCGGTGCCGGTGCGGCCGAGCGGAATGCGGGTCTTGGCCCCCTCGATAAAGTTGTCCTTCTGAGCCGGTGTGAGGCCGCCTTTGTCGAGGATTGGGGTGATGATCGGACCGGGGCTGATGGTGTTGACCCGGATGCCGCGCGGCGTCAGCTCCTTGGCGATCGTGCGGCCGAACGAACGCAGCGCCGCCTTGGTCGAGCCGTAGATTGTGCTGCCTCCCAGGCCGCCGTTCGCGCCTGCCACCGATGCGGTCAGGATGATCGCGCCGCCGTCCGGAATGACCGGGATGGCGTGCTTGACCAGGAAGAATGCGCCCTTGACGTTGACATTGAACTGGCTGTCGTAAAAGGCCTCATCGACCTCCGCGATCGGCGCGAATTTGGCGATGCCGGCATTGACGAACAGGACGTCAATGCGGCCGTGTTTGGTCTTGACCTGGTCGACCAGGACCTTGGTAGCAGCCACGTTGCCTGCGTCCGAGATCAGCACCTCGATCCCGGGCATCGCCGCCTTGGCGGCTTCCACCGAACGCTCGCTGGAGCCAGTGACGACCACCGTCGCGCCTTCGGACTGAAAGAGTTTGGCGGTCTCCGCACCGATACCGCTGGTGCCTCCGCTGATGAGAGCGATCTTGCCGTCGAGTTTGGCCATGAAAGGTTTCCTGACTAGAGGGTTGCCGTGCCCGAGAGAGATGGGGGCCCCCACGGCGCGAGCAATGGCGCCGGCGGTCTATGTCTTCTCGAACGCCGGCCAGCACCCGTCTTCTTCGTACCTGCCGGTGCGTTGTTGGCAGGTGTCGTCAAGGAGACGCTGCGCGACAGCTTTCCAGATGGCGTTGCCGCCGAAGAGGCGGACCGCGTCGACGGTTTGGATCTCCACGGTCCGCTCGCAACGGCGGCAGGAGACGCGCAGCACGTGGCGCTGGATCTCCGACAGCTTTCGTTCTCGCATCCGGACGCCGTTGCCGGCGCGAGGATCCTTGAGCAGCGCGTCCCAGTATTCGGCCGGAAGCGGCGCATCCGGCGCCCCAGCGGGCGGCACCGGATGCCGGGCGGCTTCGGCGGCCAGTTTTTCCATCTGTTTGGGCGTCGGCATGCGCCAGCTCGCGGGTCGATCCGTCATCCGGGAATTAGAACATAAAGGGAACAGATGTCGAGTCCGTCATGGCCGTCGGGTACATAAAAAATGGTCCCTTCTGTAGGGACGAGGTGTCGGAACCAGTGCTCGCCGTTCGTCTTGAGTCCGAGCCCCAACGGAGTTTTGCGTATGGCTCCCCGCGCCAATTGGAAAGGCTTCCTGCGCCTTTCCCTCGTCACCTGTCCGGTCGCGCTTTATCCGGCCACCTCGGAGTCCGAGAAGATCTCCTTCAACCAGCTCAACCGGCAGACCGGTCACCGCATCAAGTACATGAAGGTGGACGCGGATACTGGCGAGGAGATCGCCAACGAGGACATCGTCAAGGGCTACGCGCTCGACAAGGACACCTTCATCGAGGTGACGAAGGAGGAGCTTGAGAACGTGGCGCTGGAATCGACCAGGACCATCGAGATCGACGAATTCGTCGATCGCAGCGAGATCGATCCGCGCTATCTGATCCGACCCTACTATCTGCGTCCCGACGGTAAGGTCGGGCACGACGCCTTCGCGGTGATCCGCGAGACCATCCGAGAGATGGGAAAGGTCGCGATCGGACGTGTGGTGCTGACCAACCGCGAGCACATCATCGCGCTCGAGCCGCTGGACAAGGGGCTCATGGGTACGCTGCTGCGATACCCATACGAAGTGCGATCCGAGGAAGAATATTTCGACGAAATTCAGGACGTCAAAATCACCAAGGACATGCTCGATCTCGCCAAGCACATCGTCAATCAGAAGGCGGGCCGGTTCGAACCGGACAAATTCGAAGACCAGTACGAAACCGCTCTCGTCGATCTCATCAACAAGAAGCGCGCCGGCCAGCCGATCACGCCGAAGGAGCGGCCGCGGGGTGAGAATGTCGTCGATCTGATGGACGCGCTGCGCAAGAGCGTCGGTGGCGCTGCGGCAGGACCCCAGCCCGTGAAGAAGTCCGCGAAGAAGCCACGCAAGGCGGCCGTCGGCCAAAAAGAGATGCTGATGCCGATCGCCGGGAAGAAACCGGCGAAGGAGACCGCGGCTAAAAAGCCGGCGGCAGGTCGGCAGCGGAAGTCGGCTTAAACGCGGCCGTATGCCCTAAAGTGAACACTAAAACTCTAGACGTTTTTCTCGGAACGAGAGGGTGGGTGAAAGCGTGGGATGCTTCCGATGACGTTCAGAATCGGGATCATTTCGGACACGCACGGCCTGCTGAGGCTTGAGGCTGTCCGTCGCCTTTCGGGCGTCGACCTTATCATCCACGGCGGAGATATCGGTCGCCCGCACATCATCGAGGAACTTCGGAATATCGCGCCGGTCACCGCGATCCGGGGGAACGTGGACAACGGCGATTGGGCTCGCGAATATCCCGAGACCGAGCGCGTCCGGTTCGCCGGGCAGTCCATCTTCGTCCTGCATGATCTCAAGACGCTGCGGATCGATCCGGTTATGATCGGGATCGACGTGATCGTGTCCGGCCATTCCCACGTACCGAAGATCGATACCATCGGCGGGGTGGTCTTCGTCAATCCCGGAAGCGCCGGTCCACCGCGTTTCAAGCTGCCGATCACGCTCGCGACCCTCGATGTCACCGCGGACGGTCTGCGGCCGGTCAAGCAAGTCGGAATTATTGCGGGTCGCGACGTCGGGCACAAAATCTAAGCGAAACGCTTCGCTATTTGCCACTCCCAATAATCGTCGCCGCAGTCTCGGCGCTTGGTCACTACCAGCCGGATAAACCGATCATGGGCGAGCGCGGCACCTATCCAGATTTGGTTCCAGGCATCGAAAACCGCCGGAGATAAACCAGGGCGCTCTGCCATTAATCTCCAGGTCGTCTGTCGGATGCGTGGCGCTCCGGAAGCGTCGTCGAGTACCGCATCATCGCCCTGTCCTCTGGCCAGGCGCAGCATGATGGCCTTGAATCCGGCGAGACCCGGTTCGACGCCTCCCAAGAGGGCAGCCACCTCGTCGAACGTATGCATGCCAACAAGCCGTGCGGCCGCAGCGGCAAGGTGACCGCCTTCATCGGGGCCCAGCACAGCGATCGTTTCCGGCACGATCGAGGTGATGTACTCCATCGCATAGTTGCGCAGCACCTTCTGCAGCCGTTCCGCCGGCCAGTTGGCGTCCGAAAGGCGCGGGGCCTTATCGCTGTCGAAGGGCGGACACGTTTCGCCGGGGGAGAATTGGAGCCGTTCCTCGGGCGCGAGATCGTGATCCCATTCCTTGTAATAGCCCTCCAGGCCCGGCTGCCCGTCAACCGCCTGTCCCGTGCAGACAAACCCCAATCTCGGATTTTTCAGCACGACACCGTTATTGGCGTGCCACCCCCGCAGCATCGCCCTCGATACCTCCGATGGGATGCCGCAGATCGCTGTGCCCGACCATATCCAGCGGGGCGGCGGATACCGGACCCAGGCTTTCCGGTCATTTTCGTAGACATATTGCACCTTTACCCCGCCAACCTGGTTGGAAAGATAATGGTAGTGCGCGCAGGCGACGGCATGTGGCAAGTCGGTCAGCCCAAGCTTCCGCAGTCCGGGCAGGAAGCGCGCCAACTGCTGCCGGCGGAACGTGCGGAAAACGACTTCTGCGGCCTTCGCCGCTCCAGCGCGCGACACCAGCATCAGGATTAGCCCGGTGAGGTACGAGTGATAGATGAGTTCGACGGCCGCGAATGCTGGCCCGTCGGCGCTTTCGGATTGCTGCCGGTTGCTCATCTCATTTCCTTTCAACGCCTGCGACCACGAAGTCGGCAATTGAGTGCGCCAGAGCGGCTCGCGCCTTCTTGGTCTCGCCCGGACGCGGGTGGTACCAGCGCGACGTCCAGTTCAGGGCGCCGAGCATCGGCTTCGCCATCAGCCGCGGGTCAACCTTGCGGAACTCGCCGGACTTGATGCCGGCTTCGATGACGTCGATGTAGAGCGCTTCGTTCGCTTCACGAAGTGCTGCCACCTCGGCTAGTTCAGCGCGCTCGCTCTCATTCGTGCGTTCTAGCAGATGAAGCTCCAATCCTTGTGCGACGACACGGAGATATGGAAGGTGTTCCATCACAAGAAACGTATGGGCGACCGCCATCCCGTGAAGTCTGTCGCGGCAGGAGCCGGCGCCTTCGTAGGGTGGCCTGATCGCAGCCTCGGTGAGCTCCATTCCGCGACGGTGCACGGCAAAGAAAAGGTCGGATTTGCTGCGGTAGTAATAGTAGATCGCGCCCTTGGTCGAGTTGATCTCGTCGCTGACCCGGTCGATCGAGGTGGCCGCAAAACCCTGACGCATAAATGCGCGTGCAGCCGCGTCGAGGATTTCGGTACCTCGCTCAAAGTCCGGGCGTTCGAGCTTGGTCGGTCGGGTTTTCATTCGGACGTCCATCAAGCATAAGGGATTTGACACTAAACATACTACGCAGTAGGTTTTAAGCAACATACTACCCGGTATCTAAGAGGGAGGGAGGAAGAGCGTCTTGAATTCCGACTATGCGGGGCTTCGCGTCCTCGACGTCAGCCAGGGTTTCGCCGGTCCGTATTGCGGAGCGATCCTTGCGCGCGGCGGCGCTTCCGTCATCAAGGTGGAGCCGCCAATCGGAGACTGGGCCCGCAAGATCGGCGGCGCCATCGACGGGCATACCGCGTTGAGCATGGTTCCCAATATCGCGAAGCGAGCGATCTGCCTCGACGGCGCCAGCGTGGCCGGTCGCGCGATATTGGCGCGCCTGGCAAAAGACGCAGACGTCGTCATCCAAAATTTCCGGCCCGGGGTCGTGGAGAGAATGGGCATCGCTGATGTTCAGTTGCGTGGGGACAATCCAAATCTCGTCTACCTCTCGATTCTTGGCTTTGGTCCCGGCCCTTATGCCAAGCGTCCGGCAACCGATGCGATCGTGCAGGGATTCACCGGCATGATGAACATGAACAAGGACGCAAGGGGTACGCCACGGCGGATCGGAATGCTCGCCGTCGATACGGCCGCCGGCGTTTATGCCGCTCAGCAGGTCGGTGCCGCGCTGTATTCGCGCCTAGCGGGGCGGGGAGGTCGTCACATCAAGATTTCACTGATCGAGGTGGCCGCCGCTTTTCAGGCGATGCCGATCGTCGACGATGCCATGCATCGGGACAGGCCGAGTCCGCCGTTGAGCGTACCGATCGGGACCTTCGCCACGGCGGACGGGCACATCAATCTGTCCTGCGTATCGAACGCGATGTTTCACGGTATTTGCCGAGCCATCGGTAAGGAAGAATGGATCACGGATCCGCGCTTTGCGACGGAGGCCGGAAGGCTACAGCACGCGGACGAAATCACAGGCGCCGTTAACATGGCTCTGATGGGCAGGCCGAGCGCGGACTGGATAAAGGAGTTCGAGAAGCAGGATGTGCTCTGCGGCCCGGTGCAGAGTTACTCTTCGTTTCTTGACGACCCGCACGTTCGGCAGTCTGATTTTGTCGCAAAGCTTGAGGGAGGCCTGTTTGAGGGCATGCCTCTGATGCAGTTGCCTGGCACGGGTTCGTCAGGATCTCGCGCCGTCGCTTCGGCGGCCGTCGGCGAGCACACGCGCGAAATTCTTGGAGAATACGGCTATTCGGCTGAAGAGATCGACGGGCTCATCCGCGGAGCCGTCGTTATCGATGGAAAACGAAAGGTATAAAAGTGAAAAAACATCTGGGAGCACTCGCCTTCCTTGCGAGTGCGGCGATGTCGCCGGCTTTTGCGCAAGTGTCCGACAATGTGGTTCGGATCGCCATCATCAACGATATGAACGGCATCTATGCCGACGCGGGCGGCAAAGGATCCATCGTTGCGGCGCAGCTGGCGGCGGAGGACTATGGTGGGAAAGTTTTGGGAGTACCGATCGAAATCGTTTCCTCCGACCATCAGAACAAGCCAGACGTCGCATCCAATCTGGCGCGGCAGGCCTATGATACCGGCGGAGTGGATGCCATCGCCGACGCGGGCTCGTCCGCTGCCGCGCTTGCCATGCAGAACGTCTCGCGGGATAAGAAAAAGATAATCCTGATGTCCGGGCCCGCGACCGCGGAGATCACCGGCAAATCCTGCTCGCCCTACAGTACGCACTGGATGTACGATACTTACGCCTTGGCCGCCGCGCCGCCCGAAGGCGTGCTGCGACAGGGCGGCGATACCTGGTTTTTCATCACCGCTGATTATGCATTTGGCAAATCCATGGAGAGCGAGGCGATCAAACGCGTCAAGGACGGAGGCGGCAAGATTTTAGGATCTGTCCGAACGCCGCTCGATACGCCCGATTTCTCTTCGTTTCTACTTCAGGCGCAGGGTTCTGGTGCAAAGGTGCTGGCGCTGGCGACCGCGGGCAGCGACACCAGCAACGCCATCAAGCAGGCTCATGAATTCCACATCATGGGCGGCGACACGAAAGTCGTCACATTCCTGATGTTCATCAATGATGTCAAGGCGATGGGTTTGGAAAACGGCCAAGGCCTGGTGTCGTCGACCACCTACTATCACGATCTCGACGACGGCAGCCGCGAATTCTCCAAGCGCTTCTGGGAGAAGATGGGACGTCCACCGTCGATCGTTCAGGCCGGCGTCTACAGTTCAGTACATCATTATCTAAAGGCCATTGAAGCCGCAAAAACCGATGACGGAACCAAAGTCGCAGCGCAGATGATGGCCATGCCGGTCAATGACGCATTCACCCACAACGTCAAGATCCGGGCCGATGGCCGGGTGCTGCGCGACCTGTATGTGACCCAGGTGAAATCGCCTGCGGAATCGAAGCAGCCCTGGGATTACTGGAAGATCATCGCGACCATTCCAGGCGACAAGGCGTGGCGTCCGGAGAAGGAGAGCGAATGCCCGCTTCTGAGTTCGAAGTGACGCCGGTGGAGGGTGCTTCGAACTCGGGCCAACCTGACCACCAATCGCCGGAGACCGCAAAGCTGCTGACCCGGGTCGACGGGCCGGTACTGGTCATCACCATCAACCGGCCGGCCGTTCGCAACGCGCTCGACAACGAGACGGCCCAGGCCTTGACGGCGGCGCTGCGCATGTTCGACGCGGCCGGCGAATTGCGCGTGGCGGTCCTGACTGGTGCTGGCGGCCACTTCTGTGCTGGCGCCGACCTGAAGGCGCTGGCTTCGGGGCAGGACTACAAACCGTGGGCTGGCGACCCGGATGGCCCGTGTCACGACCTGCTCTTGAAGCCGGTGATTGCTGCCGTCGCCGGCTATGCCTGTGCGGGCGGGCTTGGCGTCGCGCTGCGCTGCGACCTGCGCGTGGTCGAGGAGAGCGCGACCTTCGCTGTGCTATCACGACGGTGGGGCGTTCCCATGAGCGACGGCACGACAGTGCGGTTGCCGCGGCTGGTCGGCTCCGGACGGGCTCTCGACATGCTGTTGACGGCCCGCAAGGTCGGCGGTGCCGAAGCGCTGGCGATCGGACTGGCTGATCGCCTCGTGGCAGATGGCCAATCCTTGGCTAAGGCGATCGAACTAGCGCACGACATTGCGGCATTCCCGCAGATCGCAATGCGCTCAGACCGGATGTCGGTGATCCGCCAATGGGATCTGCCCGAACATGAAGCCATCGCACAGGAGATGAGTCTTGCCGCAGAAGCGCGTCGAGTGGAAGCCCAGAGTGGCGCTGCTCGGTTCGCTGGCGGAGAAGGCCGGCATGGAGCCAAGGCGGATGGGTAGCTCATGCGCGCCGTAGTCGGTCATGATTTCGGAGGCGTCGACGCGCTGAACGTCGAGGACATTGCCGCGCCGCCGCTGGTTGCGGGCTCTGTCCGCATTGGAGTCCGTGCCGCTGGCGTAAGCTTTGCCAATATCCTCGTGGCCCAGGGCAAACATCAGAACCGTCCGGCGCCGCCGTTCATACCGGGCACTGAAATTGCCGGAATTATCACCGCAGTGGCAACTGACGTTGCTACTGATTTGCGGGTAGGCGATCGGGTTTGCGCAGGCGTGCCGTCCGGTGGATTTGCCGACGAGGCGGTCGTTTCCTCGGAGAACGTCTTCAAAATCCCGGATGGCCTCGGATTCGACGAGGCCACGCACTTTCCTACGATTTATGCCACGGCGTTCGCAGGCTTGACGTGGCGTGCGGCGCTAATGCCGGACGAGGTGCTTTTGGTCCATGGGGCCGCAGGTGCAAGCGGCCTTGCCGCCGTCGAGATCGGAAAGGCGCTGGGCGCACGCGTCCTAGCTACGGCCGGAAGCTCGGAAAAGATTGCTGCAGCAATCGCCCACGGTGCCGATCATGGGATAAATTACCGAAACGACGACTTTCGCAAGATCGTGCTTGACCTGACCGTAGGGCGGGGCGCTGACGTGGTGTTCGATCCCGTCGGCGGCGACGTTTTCGACAAATCGCTGCGGTGCGTCGCGCCGCTTGCCCGGCTGCTTCCGATCGGCTTCGCGTCGGGCTGCATCCCGCAAATTCCGGCCAACCTCGTCCTGGTCAAGAACCTTACGATCATCGGATTGTACTGGGGTTTCTATATGGCTTGGGGCAAGACTCAGGCCGATAGTGCTCTCCGGGCGCGCGTCCGAACGCTGTTTGGCGATATGTTCCGTTTGTTCGAACAGGGCAAATTAAGACCGGTCGTCGATAGCGCTTTGCCGCTTTCCGGCTTCGCTGACGCGCTGCGGCGTGTCGAAAGTCGTGCGGTGATCGGAAAGATCGTTCTCAGGCCGGGAGAATAGGATGGGGTTCGAACAGAAATTGGCGGCCACGCATGAGGCGCCGTATCGAGGGCTGCGGGTTCTCGACTTCGGGCAGGGCGTCGCTTCACCCTACTGTGCGATGCTTCTTGGCGCGTATGGTGCCGACGTCATCAAGGTTGAGCCGCCGGAGGGCGACTGGTCGCGGCGCTTGGGCACGACGTATGGAAAGCATTCAACATTGTCCGCCGTCTATAACCGCGGCAAGCGCAGCGTTTGCCTCGATCTTAAAAACGAAAAAGGGATCGAGATTGCTCGGCATTTGGCTGCCGGCTCGGACGTCTTTATCGAGGGTTTCCGTCCCGGCGTGGCGGCGAGACTTGGGCTCGGCTATGAACTGCTGAGCAAGGACAATCCAGGCTTAATCTACCTGTCAGTCAGCGGTTTTGGTCAAAGCGGCCCTTACGCGTCACGCCCATGCACGGACTCGGTGGCGCAGGCGTTTTCCGGCTTGGTCTCCGTTAATGTGGGCAACGACAAGGTGCCGCATCGGGTCGGCACCACGATCTCGGACATCGGAACAGGAGTCTACGGCTTTCAGGCGGTTGCGACTGCGTTGTTTGCGCGCGCGACCGTTGGCACGGGGCGATGGATCGATGTCAGCCTTGCGCAATCGACGGCGGCTTTGCTCGGACACAAGCTTGCCGAATACATGCTCGAAGGAGGCTCGCCGCGCGCGCTCAACGTGCCGGCGGGATCCTACCAAACACTTGACGGCTGGCTGATGGTCACGCTCGTGACCGAACCGCAATACCAGCGTCTCTGTTCCGTGATCGGCCGGGACGATCTTGCGGCCGATCCCCGATTTGCGAACTTCGCGAAGCGATCCGATTTCGCCGACGAACTCATCTCGCAGATGCGCGATGCGTTCTTGACCCAGACGACTGAGAATTGGCTCGCTCGCCTCAAGACTGCCGACATCATTTCCGAACGCATCCTCAGCCCGGCCGACTGGCTGCACGACGAGCACGTCGAGGCGACCAAAGCATCCGTCTCAACGGACACACCCGGGGTAGGAGTCGTGCATTCGGCCCGTACCCCCGGCACGTTCGGCTTGTCCGAAGATTCGCTGCGTACTGCGCCAGACGTCGGCCAGCATACCATCGAGGTTCTTTCGGACGCGGGGTACAGTCTCGACGCGATCGACAAGTTTATCGCGCAAGGCGCTGTCCATGCGGCCGGCGCTCACGGGTCCTGAGCGGGAGCAAGCCATGAGCCAAGACATCGTTCGATACGAAGTGTCCGACTGGACCGCAGAGATCACGCTAAATCGTGCGCCCGTCAATGCGCTCAGCCTGCAACTGATCGATGCCTTGCTCGATGCCTTGAAGAAGGCAAAATCGGATCCGGCGGTGCGGGCCGTCATCATCGCCAGCGCGCACAAGGTATTTTGCGCCGGACTGGACATCGACATCGTTCGCGCGAAATCCGGCCTGGAGGCAAAGGGTTTTCTGGAGAGCCTCTATTTCGAGCTCATTGACGTGCAGTACCGGCTGGGAAAACCGAGCATAGCGGCGATCGATGGTGCGGCGCGCGCCGGAGGCGTGACAAGCGGTTTCCTGCGACATGATCATCGCCGGCGAAAAGGCATCGTTCGGATATCCCGAGATCGACGTCGGATTGATCCCGGCTCTGCATTTCGTCCAGTTGCCGCGCCTCGTCGGCAAGCACCAGGCGTTTGGCCCCCTGTTTTTGGGTGAACCGTTCGATTCAGCGACGGCATTCCGGATGGGGCTTGTAAGCGAGGTCGTTCCGGCGGGGACCGCACTCGATCGCGCGCGTATTATCGCTCGCCGTTTGGCAGAGAAATCGCAGGTCGTCATGAAAAACGGTCGCGACGCCTTTATGCGGGCTGTCGACGCGGATTACAGGCGCTCTATCGAACATGCTGCAGAAAGCTTTGCGCTCGTTGCATCGACGGAAGACTGCCAGGAGGGGTTGAACGCATTCGTCGAAAAGCGGCAGCCCAAGTTCAATGGCCGGTAGACCGGGTGATCCGTGCCATCGTCGTTGCGAGCGACGCCGCCATGTGACAGCTAATCACCCATCTTTCGCAATATTTCTATCGTCGCCGGATCTTTTCCGTCCGGGTAGAAGGTAGCGATCGCTTCCGCGAACTCTCCTGCTTCGACACCGCGTCGAACAGTGTCATGGAAGATCGGAATTTCATGTCGTCCGGCGATCCCAGAATATCATTGATGGTCTTTTCGCTCGCCGCCATGACAAGGCGTGTGCATTCGACCAGGCGCGATCCGAGCAGGTCGTGGCCGATGCGGCGGACACGGTGTGAATAAGCGTCCAAGAGTGACCCCTTCACCGCTAGGCAGATCAATAGCTTAGCTCGCTGATCGGCGTCGGGACCCCAGGCCGATTAACACCTCAAAGGGCGTTACACAAGAAAACCCCAGCCGTTGCCGGCGGGGGTTCGTAGTTTTTGACCGGCACTGCACCCTGCGAAAGTAGGGGACGTATTATTAGGGCACGAACTATGCCCGGGCGCCGCACTCCCTGTGTCCCACGCTACGAAGGAGGGGCACGCTGCCTTCTAGCCGTCCGGTACGCGACGTTCGTAACGCTCTTATGGGGTGTTTGACGCACTTTATGAGGTGCACGACAGCAGATAGTCGGGCGCGAACAGCCCGCCGCTACGGTGAAGCTGACGTACGGTCGCTGGGACAGGCGCTTGCTCACACGTTTTCTGTGGAAAACGGATGGCATAGAATACCGAACTGCCCCGGCCCATCAAGGCGGGGAGTCAGTTCTTGCGAATCCGAGTCAGTTCTGTTGCGAACCGATATAAACTCACAACGAACCGATGGGCCCGACAGGACTCGAATCTGCAACCAGACCGTTATGAGAGGCCGGCTCTAACTATTGAGATACAAGCCGCGCAGCCGCCCGGGCAGGGAATCAGTTAGCGGAGTGCGACCGGCCTTACTCCAGCAGCCCGAACGCCAGTTCAATCTCGAGGATATTTACTATTCGGTTGTTTCAAGTACCCCGGTTGCAACCGAGGACTGATGTTCGTGAGCCCGTCAATCGGTCCGCCTACCTTTACGGCGATCGAGCCACTGTTTCGCGGCTTCCTCCATCACATCCCATGCGGCCCGATCATCTGCGATCGCGGCCTGCTTCACCGCCTTGATGACGTCGGGAGACATCATCGTCAGGAATTGCCGGCGGTCGCCGCGCGGTGTCCGTCGCCCCCGTTTCGGCGCCGGTGCTTTCTTCTTTTCGACCATTCTATTCTGGCGTCCGTGCTGCGCGATTCGCCCAGAAAACCGTCCCATGGGTTGCAGGCCGCGGCAAGCGCGATCGGCGAGAGCCGCCTTCATATCCCCGAATTCGTCGCCCGAAACCTCTCTCGCTCGGCATCCCATTGAACCCAGGACCGCCGCGGGGGCTTGCGCTATATTATATAGTTCTATAGATATATAAGAATCGTCTTTCTGTTTGTTTTTCTCAAAATGATGGGTGAGGATTGCGATGAGAGCCATATTGACGGATTGGCGGACTGATCTGATCAAAGCCCATCCGAAGCTCTTCCACGCGCGGGCGGGGATCCCCCAGGCGGCGAGAGGCTATCCCGCGTGTGGCGACGGATGGCGTGAGCTTCTGAATAATGCCTGCGCCAAAATCGACGCGGCCATTTCCGAAGGTGAAAGTTTTACGGTGCTGCAGATCAAGGAGAAGTGGGCCACTCTCCGCTTCTTCTGGCGCGGCAGCTTGTCGGCCGAAGCCGAAGCCAAGATCGTCGAGGCCGTTACCCTCGCGGAAGCCAGGTCCGCTTGCACTTGTTCGCAATGCGGCGAGGAGGGACGACTTTACCGCGCCGGTGGACTGCTCGTAACCCGCTGTTCCCTTCATGCGAAGGGGCAGCCAGCTGAGCTTACCGCCGGTCTGGAGAATGTCCACATCGTGCGGCGGATTGTAGCCGGTCAATTTCGGGGCGTTACTTGTAGCCGCTACGTCAGAGCCACAGATACGTTTATCGATCTGCTGCCCGATGCTCCCGGAATTGAGGTCCGTGGCGAAATTTCGCCATCGAGATGTGAGGCGGCCGCACATGGCTGATAAGCACGAGCGCTCGAAGCCGCACCGACGTGAATCACCGCAGCATCCATCTGCTGAGTTCGAGTTTTTCTCTCCCAACTTGTTCGTTTCTTCTAAGACGGCTGCTGCGATCCCAATCCGGCATCCGGCTCTTCAAGACGCGCTGATTTAAGCATCGCTCAATTCTGCGGTTCGTTCTCTCAGCTACCTCGGGACAGCGGTTGTCGCGTCCGAGGAGATCGACCTGGGGGCCGTTGTCGTCGAGCGAGACGACGGACGTTTCCTTTTGGACGTAGTGCCGGCTAGACGCGTCCGCGATGTCGACGACGAAGGCCTGTCATTGATCGCGTTGGGGCAGCTTGACCTCAAGGCGTGGATCATCTCCTCCCGGGAGATCCTTCGTGAGCCACGTTGCTCGAATGCGAGATACGTCTGGTTGTACAACCGACATCGTGTCTCGCGTGAGCTGCGCAAGCGCATCCTGCGGGCTGTGCTCGGCAAGGAGTCGACGACACTTGGCGAGCTCGAGCGGAAAATCAGATCCGACCACGACCCTTCCGCGGACGTGATGGCCTTGGTCTGCGCCGGCGAACTCGAATTGGATCTGACTACACAGCCCATCCAGCTTACGACAACCATAAAATCCCGCATGAAGTAGACGGACCCTTCGTTACAATCCGTGTTGCGCTGGGGTGTGAAGAGTATTGCGTCGAACAGGAAAGCAACAATCCGTTAAACGGCCAATAGTAGCGCTACGCGGAATGCGTGGTGTTGAAAAGGCTCCGGAGCGCGCCCCTTATCGACCACCGTTTAGTATGCTCCAAAGTTCGTTTGTGGCTTCTTTGTTGCTGTGAAAGGACTCACCGACGAATTGGAGGATAAATATGAAGCCGTTTTGCGTCCCAGGCGTTCCAGCCACTTATAGCTGAAATTTTGTTTTCGACCAGGTAGCCGAATCCTTGGAGCTACGCAGCTTCGACTTGAAGGATTCGTCAAGGATTCGCTTTTTGCGGACTTTCAAGGATTCAATTTTTCAAGGATTCAATTTTTCAAGGAAATTCAATTTTTCAAGGATTCGATCCTAACCCATTGGCGGATAGAGTAAATTTGCCCGCCAGTGCCGTTTTTTATTGACGGTCCACCCGATCTGAGATGTACTAATGATCGACCGGCGGAGGCAGGTTCCCCGGAACTTGTGCGCGGCACCCAAAGAGGTGTTCACGCCGACGGCGGTTTATTGGTGGTGGAACTCCACCGACCAGCCGGCGCCGAATCCGATCGCTAGAAATGATTCTGAGTAACGCCGCTTTGCGGCGAATGGTTGCCTGCGCCCGGGGCAAGCGAAGGAATTGTTTTGCGTGGAGGTAACGATGCAGTCGAACGGTTTTCAGAACGAAAAAGGGAGGATGGGGGCAAAGGACGGAGATCGGGGAGGCGATGACGACGCTTGGGACGGGTTCGTCCACGAACTCGCCGCGAGAATGAACTGGAACTACTGGTCCGATGCCGCAAAACGAAAGTGTGACGCCCTTTCGGAGTTTTACGCCGAGTTCGATAACGAGAACGAAAGGCGGTACCGACTTGGGAAGGACTCTCTTGCTCGGCCGGGAAGAGAAACCTTGAGACTCCGGATCAACACTGGAGAGACCAACAGGAGCTGGCGATCGAAGTTTGGCGAGGCGAGCGCCCGGAGGCGGATACGGAGGTCACGATGATGCAACGTCAGCCTGACCACGTTCTGATCGATCGTGCCCGGATCGACTGCTTCGTTAGCTCCGAAAGCGCCGGCACAAAAATTCTCATCAAGCGACCGTGGCTCACAGTGGCCATTGATGTCTACGGGTCCGAATCATTTAGTCCGACGCGCGTCCGTCGATCACCAGCCGCGAGCCTCCCAGCGCATACAGTGAGGTCTTACGCGATGGCATCACGAACCAAGAGGCTTCGGCTTTGGCAGGGTGCGGACCGTCCTTGTCAAAGAAACCAGAAGCCGCTGCAAAACTAGGACAGCTTCAATGTCCCGTCGACGTTACTCTTGGGACGAAAAACGGATCAGCAAGTATGTGCGTGCCGGTCGGGGTATGGGGAGCGGCTCCGATTAGTCGCTGCGGCAAAGGGCGTCCAAAGAATTGGTCTGTGCTGGACAAAACGTACGCCCCACTGCTCCGCTCGGCTGTAGAAAGTCTCAAAACCAGATTCCCGGGCCGGCGTATAAGTTATCTCGCGCTTGAGGAGGAAAGCGGCATTAAAATGTTAAAGATCAAAGCCCGCAGACTACCCGTATGTTCGGCCATCCTATCCAAGGCTATCGAGCCCGGAAGATCGGGTAAAAACTATTTGTCATGGAAATTGGGGGAGTGAGGATGGATCACTCGCCCGATTGCAAATACTTTGGCATTTTGGAGTTTGAGGCTTTCATCGCAATTGCTGCCATTTGTGTCCAAATGAGCAAAAACTATATTGTCTTCTGATACCATGCTGGTCCGGCAATAGTCGATCACGTCATTCCAGGACGACAGCATGGTGCGCTGCTGCAACTGGCCCCTGGCGATCCGGCTGGCGGCTGCCGCGATCAGCTTGAGTTGGGTAATCGTGACGTCACCGACGCCGTCGACTTCGCGCAGGCGCGTCGCCGGCGCGTGAATGACCTCGGCGAACGAGCCGAATTTCTTGAGCAACGATTTGGCCAGCGGCTTCATGTCGCGCCGGGGCTGCGACGTGAACAGCACCATTTCCAGCAACTCGTAGTCGCTCAGCGCATCGGGTCCGGCGCCATGAAAGCGCTCGCGCAGCCGCATCCGATGGCCGTGATAATGCGGCTTCTCTGCAGACGCGTCTTGCGTATCGCTGGTATCCGCGGCCATCGGCGGTAACACCGTTCAGGGAACGGCTAACCATGCCGTGCCGGCCAGGTTTTGCAACCGTGAAGTGCCGGATGAGGAGTCCGGCTGCGGGGGCAGGGCGCGGATTTTTCGCGCCTCGCCGCTCGCCGGAAACGGGTCTCGGGATCGTTAGTTTCTGTTTTTCAGAAGTCAGGCTTGACGCCAGACCCAAATCACTTGAGGACGCCGTCATTCCGCGATGGTGCGTTAGCAGACCCGGAATCTCGAGATTCCGGGTTCGATGCTTTCGCATCGCCCCGGAATGACGGAGGCTGCATTGGCGCTTCCCGTCACGAGGCGCCGGTCAACCCGCTCCGCTGCCCCTCCGACCTATTTCTGATTTTCAGAAATCATTCTTGACGCCTGACCCAAATCACTTCTATATCCCCCGCCATCCTGTTCCACTCAGAGGGGCGTTTCGCGAACGTCACGGACGCGGGGCGGGGTGCGGTGGACGCGACGGCGCGCTTGACGGGCGATGCCAACGCGGACGGCGAAGACGTGTGGTCCTGACACCCCGACGCTGGTGTCAAGTCGGCGGAGGCAACTCCGCCGGCGACGGTGGCAAGAAAGCCGATCACCGGGGAGAGCGCGGTATAAGCCGTAAACCATTGCGCGGGGAATGCCGGATGATTCCGGTGACTCGCTGTGAATACTCGTGTGCATACTTGCTACCAATAGCGCACACGAGGCTGCGGGTGCATCGGGCGCCCGGCATTCCCTGCGCCCTCTGATCGAAGAGGGCGGAACGAGCAGGCCAAACCTCGCGCACAACATGCGGCGAGATCGCGAAACTGTGTGTCTTTGAACTGTGTGTCTTTGAACAACGCCGCTGCGCTAACCTCGCCCCGCCTGCGGGGAGAGGTCGGAGACGGAGCGCAGCGAAGTCTCCGGGTGAGGGGGACTCTCCGCGAGTCCGAGTTCGTCGAGAGTCCCCCTCACCCGCTCGCCGCCGGACAGCGCAAGCGCGCTGCCGGGAGCTCGCGACCTCTCAGAGCGAGCTTTCGCTCGTCTCGACCCCGCAAGCGGGGCGAGGTGAAGAATAGCCACGCTGAGCAGAAGCCGTCAGCCACCATGCCAAACGCGACGGGCACGACACAGGGGACGGCTTTCGCGGGGACGACATTGAGTCGCAGGCTGTGCAAAGGCGCGCACAAAAATTACGCCGCCGGCGGCTTCTCGCGATGGCGTTGCGACAGCGTGAAGATTTCGACGCCGCTGGCGGTGACGCCGACCGAATGCTCGAACTGCGCCGACAGCGAACGGTCGCGCGTCACGGCGGTCCAGCCGTCGGACAGGATCTTCACATGCGGCTTGCCGAGATTGATCATCGGCTCGATGGTGAAGAACATGCCGGGCTTCAGCACCACGCCTTCGCCGGGGCGGCCGATATGAATGATGTTCGGCTCGTCGTGGAACATGCGGCCCAGCCCATGACCGCAGAAATCGCGCACCACGCTCATGCCCTGCGGCTCGACGAAGCTCTGGATGGCGTGGCCGATGTCGCCGGTGGTGGCGCCGGGTTTTACCGCGGCGATGCCGCGCATCATGGCCTCATAGGTCACGTCGATCAGCCGTTCGGCCTTGCGGGCGATCGGGCCCACCGCATACATCCGGCTGGAATTGCCATACCAGCCCTCGACGATGAAGGTGACGTCGATGTTGACGATGTCGCCTTCCTTCAGCGCCCGGTCGCCGGGCATGCCGTGGCAGACCACGTGGTTGATCGAGGTGCAGGTCGAATAGCGATAGCCGCGATACATCAGGGTGGCGGGATAGGCGCCATGGCCGAAAGCGAAGTCGCGGACGAAATCGTCGATCCGCGAGGTCGGCACGCCCGGCTTGACGATATCGGTCAGCTCGTCGAGGCACTTGGCCACCAGCGCGCCGGCCTTGCGCATGCCGGCAAACCCGCTCGGCCCGTGCAGCTTGATCTGCCCGGTTTTGCGCAAGGAGGTATCGGAGGCTTCGATGTAGCTCATGGGCTGATCATGTTCTGGCGGGCAAGAGGGACGGTGATAGACAATTGCGGCGTTAATTTAATGATCGGGGCGATCCATGCAAGCCAAGGTTGGTCGCCGCCTACTAATTGGCTCGGCCGGAACCTGGGCAAGCCCTGCCAAGGGAGGACTCGGCCACACGGCTGTGGGAACTTCAACCCGGAACCTCCACCGTGGTCTCGACCGGCAGCGCGCCGCCGCGGATGCGGATTTCGCGCACCGGATAGGGCACCCGGATGTCCTCGCGCTTGAAGGCTTCCCACAGCGCCAGCATCACGTCGCTCTTCACACTGTCCATGCCGTCGGGGTCGGCGATCCAGAACGTCAGGGAAAATTTCATCCCGGCCTCGGTGAACTCCGTCAGGATGCAGTTCGGCGGCTTGCCCTTGAGGGCGCGGGGCGCCGCCGCGGCGATCTCGATCGCCAGCTTGCAGACCAGCCGCGGATCGGCGTCGTAGTTGGTGCCGAAATTGACCTTCACCAGCGTATTGTTGTCGGTGTAGGTCCAGTTGGTGACCTTCTGTGTCACCAGATCCTCGTTCGGGATCAGGAATTCGCGGCCGTCGCCGGCGGCGACCGAAATATAACGCGTCTTCATCGCGCTGATGCGCCCGGTGCTGTCGCCGATGGTGACGAGGTCGCCCGGCTTCACCGATTTGTCCGCCAGCAGAATGATGCCGCTGATGAAATTGGCGACGATCTTCTGCAGGCCGAAGCCGATGCCGACGCCGGCCGCGCCCGAGAAGATCGCCAGCGCCGAGAGGTTGATGCCGACCGCGCTCATCACCACCGCGATCGGCGAAGACCATCAGGCCGAGCCGGATCATCTTGACCAGCAGCACCTGGATCGAGGGCGTCAGGTCGCCGGATTGCGTGATCCGGCTCTCCACGAAGTTGCTGGCGATGTTGGTCAGCCACAGCGCCACGATCAGCAGCACCCCGAGCTTGATCAGCACCAGCGGTGTCAGCCGCAGACCGCCCAGCACGATCGAGACCGAGTTCGAGCGCGTCGATGGTCGGATCGAGCTGGCCGATGAATGCTCAGCGCCGCCACCAGCCACGCCGACAGCGACACCAGACGGACGATGAAGGTGTTGCGAATGACCGATGTCACGAGACGGATGATCAGCCAGGCGAAGGCAAGGTTGGCGGCGACGCTGAGCAGATAGCTGCGGCTCGGCCAGGTCGAGTGCACCATGATCACGCGCGCCAGCGCCGTCAGCAACGCGAATACCGCGGTCGAGGCGCTGTCGACCAGGACGCGCATGAACAGCCGAAGCGGCGCCGGCCAGCCCATGGCGAGCGAGGTCATGTCGACCCGCGAGCGAATCGCCGCACCGGCGGCGAATGCGATACCGGCGCCGGCGAGGATCAGGCCAAGCTGCAGATAGAACCATGGCGAGGTGACCTCCGCGCCGACCGAGCGCGCCGCGGCATGCAGGAAGTCGATGATGTCGTTGAGGTCCATCGTCAAAATCTCATTTCAAGGCAACTCGGCCCGATCGGACAAAACGTGATTCGAATATCCGGCAGATTTCCATAACGGCAGCGCCGGCGCCATCGCGACGATACGGCGGCAAAGCAAGGCAACGCCAGCAAAACGGGCACATTGCCGCTGGCGGCAGAAATGGGGTTGGCGTCGAACTGTGGCGACGATAAGGATGCAAGTGCAGGCATTTGCGATGATTTGCGGAGCTTCATGGCCTCTCTCGATTCGGTCAGCATAGCTATTCTGCTCGGCGCGGTCCTGGTGATGGCCGGCATTCTGTCGAGCCTGCTGGCGCTGCGCTTCGGCGCGCCGCTGCTGCTGGTGTTTCTGCTGATCGGCATGGTGGCCGGCGATTCCGGTCCGGGCCAACTGCGGTTCGACGATGTGCGCACCACCTATCTGGTGGGCTCGGTGGCGCTGGCGCTGATCCTGTTCGATGGCGGCCTGCGAACGCGGTTTCAAAGCATCCGCGCGGTGCTGGCGCCGTCGATGGTACTGGCCACCGTCGGCGTGCTGCTGACGGCGCTGATCACCGCACCGGTCGCCAAATATGCGCTCGACCTGAACTGGGCCGAGGCGCTGCTGGTCGGCGCCGTGGTGGCCTCGACCGATGCCGCGGCGGTGTTTCTTCTGGTGCATGCGCAGGGCCTGCGGCTGCGTCCCCGCGTCGGCGCGACGCTGGAGGCCGAATCCGGCACCAACGATCCGTTCGCGGTATTTCTCACGTTGATGCTGGTCGAGCTGATCTCGGTCGGCCACAACTCGGCCTGGCATGTCGCGCTGGAATTCGGCCGCGAGGCCGTGCTCGGCGCCGTCGTCGGCGTGCTCGGCGGGCGACTGGTGGTGCTGGCGCTCAATCGCGTGGCGCTGCCGCAGGGCCTGCACGCGCCGTTCGTCGCCACCGCCGCGCTGGTGATCTTCGGCGCGGCGCAGATCGCGCACGCCTCGGGGTTTCTGGCCGTGTATCTCGCCGGCATCATCATCGGCAACCGGCCGACCCGCGCGCATAATTCGGTGGTGACCTTTCTCGACGCCGCGACTTGGCTGGCGCAGATCGTGATGTTCGTGCTGCTCGGCCTTCTGGTCTCGCCGCATCGGCTGATGAGCAGCGTCGTTCCGGCGGTGCTAGTGGCGCTGGTGCTGATGCTGGTGGCGCGGCCGCTGGCGGTGTTTCTCTGCCTGGCACCATTCCGGTTCAACTGGCGCGAGAAAGTCTTCATCGCCTGGACCGGACTGCGCGGCGCGGTCGCGATCTTCCTGGCCTCGATCCCGATGCTGGTCGGACTGTCGAAGGCATACCTCTATTTCGACGTCGCCTTCGTCGTCGTCATCATCTCGCTGTTGCTGCAGGGCTGGACGCTGGCGGCCGCCGCGCGGCGGCTGCATGTGGCGCTGCCGCGGTCGGATCGCGGGCCGCGCCGGGTCGAGCTGGATCTGCCCGGCCAGCTCGAGCAGCAGCTGGTCGGCTATTCCGTCCGCCCGAAAAGCCTGTATTTCCGGCGCGGCCTCGTTCCATCCTGGTCGAAGCCGACGCTGGTGATCCGCGACCAGCACATTCTCTCGCCCGCGGAGGCCGATCCGGTCCTCCCCGGCGACTACATCTACCTGCTGGCGCCGCCGGAGAAAGCCGAGGCGCTGGATCGCTTCTTCGTCGACATGCAGCCGAGCACGGCGCCCGATCCGCATCTGCTGGGCGACTTTGTTGTCTCCGGCGAGCATACGCTCGGCGAGCTTGCCGAAGTCTACGGCATCGCCACCGACGCCGAACAGGCCGGCCTGACGCTGGCCGATTATTTCGACATTCATCTCGATCATGCGCCAAAGGAAGGCGCCACGCTGGAGCTCGACTCCATCGTTCTGGTGGCGCGCAGCATCAGCGGCGGCAGGGTCAATGTCGTCGGCCTTCGGCTGCCCGAGGAGGAAGAGGAATCCGCGCCGCTGACGGGCGTGGCGTCGCTCAAGCGCAAGCTGTCGGAGATGTGGTCGTCGGTGGCGGGGATATAAGGAACATCTCAGGAAGCGCCGGGCAGCACCGTGACTCCACCGAGAGCCGTCACCCGCCCGCGCCGTATCATCACGATTTGGGTCGCCAGCTGGCGCAATTCGGCCGCGTCGTGGCTGACATAGACCATGGGGATCGCCGCCTCATCGCGCAGCCGCACCAGATAGGGCAGGATCTCCACCTTGCGTTCCTCATCCAGCGAGCCCAGCGGCTCATCCATCAGCAGCAGTCGCGGCTGCGACAGCAGCGCGCGGCCGAGCGCCACGCGCTGGCGCTCGCCGCCGGATAGCTTTCCGGGGCGGCGATCGAGCAGACCGCCGATATCGAGCAGGTCGGTGACGCGCGTGCCCGCGCCGCGGCATCGTCGGCCAGCCGGTTCATGCGCCGCCCGTAGTCGAGATTTTGGCGCACATCGAGATGCGGAAACAGCCGGGCATCCTGGAACACATAGCCGATGCGGCGGCGATGCGGCGGGACATGGACGCGCTTCTCGGTGTCGTCGAGTACTTCGCCGTCGATGGCGATGATGCCGCGATCGGGCCGCAGCAGGCCCGCGATCATGCTGATCAGCGAGGTCTTGCCGGCCCCGGAGGCGCCGAACAGCCCGGTGACGCGGCCCTCGCTGGTGAACGAGGCTTCGATCGAGAATTCACCGAGCTGCTTTGCGACGTCGACGCGGAGCATGATCAATTCCCGTGCAGGCGCCGCACGGCGCGCCGCGCGAACCATTCGGAGCCGACCAGCGCCGCCATCGCGATCACGACCGACACCACCACCAGCCGCAGTGCCGCGGTATCGCCATCCGGCGTCTGGATCAGCGAATAGATCGCCGACGAAATGGTCTGGGTTTCGCCGGGAATATTCGACACGAAGGTAATGGTGGCGCCGAATTCGCCGATCGCCTTGGCAAAGCCGAGCACCATGCCGGCCAGCACGCCCGGCAGCGCCAGCGGCAGGGTAATGGTCGCAAACACCCGCCATGGCTCGGCGCCCAGCGTTCCCGCGGCCTGCTCCAGCCTTCGGTCCACCGCTTCGATCGACAGCCGGATCGGCCGCACCAGGAGCGGAAACGACATCACGCCGCAGGCCAGCGCCGCGCCGGTCCAGCGGAACGCGAACACGATGCCGAGATGGTCCGCGAGCCAGGCGCCGACCAGGCCGCGCCGGCCGAATGTCAGCAGCAGCAGATAGCCGGTGACGACCGGCGGCAGCACCAGCGGCAGATGGATCACCGCATCGAGCGCCGACTTGCCCCAGAACTCACGCCGCGCCAATAGCCACGCCAGAGCGATCCCGAGCGGCGTCGCCACCAGTGTCGCCACCGTCGCGACCCGCAGCGAAAGCTGGATCGCCGTCCATTCCGTTGGCGAAATATCGAACACGCCGGGATCAGGAGGTCGGACGGATCAGGAAGGTGAATCCATATTTTTCGAGGATGGTCTTGGCAGCTGACGAGCGCAGGAACGCGAGATAGTCGGTGGCTTCCGGCTTTGCGGTGGTCGTTGCCGCGACCGGATAGATGATCGGCGGATGCGAATCGGCTGGGAAGGTGCCGACGATCTTGACGCCGGGTTCGACCTTGGCGTCGGTCGAATAGACGATTCCGAGCACCGCTTCGCCGCGCGCCACCAGGGTCAGCGCCGCGCGCACGCTCTCCGCCATGGCGAATTTCGGCTCGGCGGCCTGCCAGGCGCCGAGTTTCTCCAGCGCCGCCTTGGCATATTTGCCGACCGGCACCGCATTGACGTCGCCGGTGGCGATCTTGCCGTCGCCGGCGAGCTTTGACGAGATCGAAACCCGGGTCCGATCGTCACATTGTCGATCTTGGAATCCTTCGGCGCGATCAGCACGATGCTGTTGCCGAGCAGGTTGACCCGGGTCGATTCGTTGATGGTCTTCCTGGCGGTCGCATAGTCCATCCAGTCGGTGTCGGCGGACACGAAAATATCCGCCGGCGCGCCCTGTTCGATCTGCTTGGCGAGTGCCGAGCTTGCAGCATAGCTCGCGGTGATCTTGACGCCGGTCTTAGCGGTATAGGCGGCGTCGACGTCGTCGAGCGCGTTCTTCATCGAGGCCGCGGCAAACACAATGAGGCTTTTGTCCTGCGCAAGCGCGGGCGAATGGACCGATCCGCACAGGAGGACGAAGGCAACGAACAGTCCGGCAAGACGATGCATGGGGCGCTCCGTGCGTGTTCGCGGCGCAACTTCGCGCGCGCAAATCAGGCGTTGGTTGAACATGGATGCGACAGGCGGAAGCGCCGTTCCGCTGGTCCCGGCGACTTACGGCCGATCGGGGGATCGCAATGAAAACAATAGCAGGCTGATAGTCAGGGTAAAAGTGTCCCTTTGGCTATTCAGACGGCAGGATCGCGATCGAGATCGAATCCTCCTTGGTTCCGCTGACCTGCAGCAGCAGCGGCTTTGCCGAAATCTCGTACTTCATGGTCTTGCGGATGCCGTCGCAGTCGGTCGCGTCGCTGAAACCCTTTGGCTTGAGAAAATGTCCGTCCTGCACCAGATCGACCCAGCCGCCGGCGGACAGGCTGACGGTATACAGGCCGGCCTTCGGCGCGGCTTTGATATTTGCAAAACCGGCAAAGGTGCCTTCCTTCGGCGCGCGTTCGGGCGGCGAGGGCAGGTTCGCATCGGCCGGCGGACGCAAGGCGAGCGTCACCCCGGTGGACGGCAGCGCGGCCAGTTCGCCGCCCGACACAAGCTTGATGCGATCCGGAGCGGTCAGCGCCGCGCGTCTCCCGGTCGATGCTCCATTTGAACTTGTCGCAGCCGCTCGGCTCCTCTGCCGCCCGTGCAGCAGTGGTCCCGAGCAACACCAACGCGATCAGGAGAGGCGCACGCATGGTCAATCCACCGCAATCATGACGTCGGAAGCCTTGATCACGACCGTGACGCTGCCCTTGGCCTTGATGCCCAGATCATCGACCGCCTCGTTGGTGATCGATGAAGTCATGATCTGGCCGCCTCCGATATCGACGCGGACATGCGAGGTGGTCGCGCCCTTCTTGACTTCGACGACGGTGCCCTTGATCTGGTTGCGTGCACTGATGCGCATGATCAATCCTTCACTGCTTTTCCCGCACATGGCGACGGCCCGCATCGACCAATCGGGAAGGGGACGGGATCAGTGGCCCTGATCTGAAGCCTCGCCGGCGCTTACGGCGCCGACGATGCCCGACCCTAACGCATCTTTGGGCCGAATCAACTCGCCTTGCGTCCCCGGTACGCTATTGCCTGGCATCCGGCGCGGCCAACACCTGACGGCAGGCGGCCGGCAATTGCGCCAGCGTCACCGGTGGCCTCGGCTTCTGCGGCTCTGGTTCGGCGGCGTCGGATGGATGAATCGAATCCTTGAACCAATAGGCGAGATCGGCCGCGCCGCAGCCTTCGCCTCCCGACTGCGATGGCTGGCCCTTGCATTCGCTGCTGCCAGGCGGGCATGCCATACGGATGTGGAAGTGATAATCGTGGCCCCACCACGGCCTGATCTTCGAAAGCCAGCTGCGGTCGCCCTTGGCCTCGCGGCACAGCGCCTTCTTGATCGCGGCGTTGACGAAGATGCGCTGCACGCTTGGCTCCTGCGCGGCGTCGCGGAGAACCAGGACATGACCCGGTGTGAAGACTTTGGGATCGACGTCGAGCCGATCATCGCGCACCATCATGACCGCCGACATTTCCTCGCGCTCCTCGCGCGACAATCGGTGATCCGGCATCGGCGTCAGCCAGATATCGGCATCGAGCCCGATCTGATGGCTAGCGTGGCCGCTGAGCGCCGGACCGCCGCGCGGCTGCCCGATGTCGCCGACCAGTATCCCGGGCCAGCCGGCATCCTTGTGCGCCTTGACCGACAATCGCTTCAACAGCGCGACCAGGTCGGGATGTCCCCAGTTGCGGTTGCGCGACAGCCGCATCACCTGCCAGGTGTCGCCGTTGATCGGCATCTGCTCGGCGCCCGCGATGCAGCCCCTGGAATAGGAGCCGATCACCCGCGTCGGCATCGCCGCCGGCAACAGCTTGCGAGCGAACAACTCCTTGGCGCCCAGTTTGGGATCGTTGGGATTGGCCAGCGGCGGCAGCGGCTTTGGATCGACGCTGCCCTTGTCCTGCGCCAGCGCGGCGGCACTGACGACGGCGGCGGAGATCAGAACGGGAAGGAGAATCAGGCGGGGGTTCATTGGATCACTCTAGCGCAAGCGTGGCCCGGGAAAAGGCCTGCGGGTAAGGCGCGCCCATCGCAATCGCTTGATCGCGCGCGCCCGGAGCTTTCATGAGCGGCCCGCGGCAGCCGGGTCAGGATCAACCACGACTGCCGATCTTGAAACGGCTGTCGGGCGGACGGCTCGCAAGGCTGGCATTTGCGGCTGCCGTCGTTCTGGTGGGATTGGCGCTGACGCCGGCGCGCCGATGTGGTGGTGCAGATCGACAAGTCGTCGCAGCGCATGGCCGTGAGCGTTGACGGCGCGATGCGGTTCGCGTGCCGCGGCGTTGTTCGCACTGGTCGAACGCAATGGGCCGCGCAAACGCGGATCGAGATTTTCAGCCAGGCGAGACGTTATTTTAACGGTTCGATAACCCTGTCGACCATTGACGAAATTTCGTGCGCCGCTCGGGAAACTCGCGCATTCATTGGGCAATCTCGGCGCCGTCAGGACATCCGTCGCCGGTCGTCGTCGATTTTGCCTGGCGCATCCGCCCGCGCCGCCGCGCACGCGGTCGAACGCTGCGTTCATTGTACGCAGGCTCGCGAATTCGCCTGTTAAACAGGCACGCGGACCGGAAATCCGTCCGGTGGAACCCGGTGATCGACAGCGCTTAGCGGCAAGGGACACCATTTTTTCAGACACTTATCGGAGAACAGCACGACGCAGAATGCGAATGGGGCGTAGCCATGCCGAAGAATCGGCCAAAGACAGCAAAAAAACTGAAGCATGCGGCGATCGCCCGCATTCCCGGCCGGCCCGCAAAACCCAGTCCGAAACTCTCAGGCAAGATCCGGCGCGTTTCGGTTGAGATCGGCGAGATCGTGCGCAAGCGCGCGCAAGCCGAAGCGGCGATTGCGGAGGCGCGAAAATCCCACGAACGGCTGCGCGAGGCGATCGACATCCTGCCGCAGGGCATTGTGTTTCTCGATGCCGACGGCCGCTACATTCTCTGGAATAGGAAATATGCCGAGATCTACAGCCGCAGTTCGGACCTTTTCAGGCCGGGCGCGCGGCTTGAGGACACCATCCGCATCGGCGTCGAGCGCGGCGATTATCCCGAAGCGATCGGCCGTGAAGAGGAATGGGTCGCCGAGCGTCTCGCCAGGCTTTATCAGCCCGGCGAACGCCATGAGCAGATCCTCGCCGACGGCTGCTGCATCCTGATCGACGAGCGGCTGACCGAGGGCGGCGGCATCATCGGTCTGCGCGTCGATATTACCGAACTGAAGCAGCGGGAGGCCTCGTTCCGGCTATTGTTCGACAGCAATCCCATTCCCATGATCGTCTGCGCGCTGGATGACGAGCGTATTCTCGGCGTCAACGCGGCCGCGGTCGAGCACTACGGCTACAGCCGCGCCGAATTCGAGAAGCTGACCATCCGCAGCATCCAGGCCTTCGAATCCGAACCGCCATGGGCCGGCGACCCCAGCAGCGACGAAATGGCGGCGCGGACCTGGAAGCATGTCAGGGCCGACGGAACGCTGATCGATCTGGCGATCTATTCGCGCCATCTGGTCTATGGCGACCAGCCCGCGGTGCTGGTGGCGCTGATGGATATCACCGAGCGCAAGCGGGCCGAGGCGCGGCTTGCCTTCATGGCCCAGCACGATGGTCTGACCGGGCTGCCGAACCGCAATCTGCTGCGCCAGCATATGGACGAGATCCTGCTGCACACGCGGCGCAGCGCCGAAAAGATCGGGGTACTGATACTCGGCCTCGACAATTTCAAGGCGGTCAACGACACGCTCGGCCACGGCGTCGGCGACAAGCTCTTGCGCGGCGTCGCCAAGCGCCTGCGATCGGTGCTGCGCGAGGAGGACACGCTCGCCCGTCTCAACTCCGACGAATTCGCGATCGTCCAGAGCGGGCTGGCGCGCCCCGAGGACGCGGCCTTGCTGTCGAGACGCCTGTTGGAGGCAATCGGCGATCCCTATCTGCTCGACGGCCATTCGGTCGTGATCGGCGCCAGCATCGGCATCGCGATGGCGCCTGGCGACGGCGACGAGTCCGAAAAGCTCCTGAAGAACGCCGACATGGCGCTATCCCGCGCCAAGAACGATTCGCGCGGCACGTTCAGCTTTTTCGAAGCCGGAATGGACGCGCGCGCCCAGAGCCGCCGCAAGATCGAAATCGACCTGCGGGGTGCGATCCAGAACGACGTGCTGCGGCCGTATTATCAGCCGCTGATCGATCTTGCGACCGGACGCATTACCGGTTTCGAGGCGCTGGTGCGCTGGCCGCACCCCGAACGCGGCATGATCTCGCCGGCCGAATTCATCCCCGTCGCCGAAGAAACCGGCCTGATCAACGGGCTCGGCGGCCTGATGCTGCGCCGCGCCTGCTTGGATGCGGCGCAATGGCCGGACGACGTTCGCGTCGCGGTCAACCTGTCGCCCTTGCAGTTTCGCACCGGCAACCTGCTGTCGATCGTGATGGATGCGCTTGAAGCAGTCCGGGCTGCCGCCAAAGCGGCTGGAGCTGGAAATCACCGAGACGCTGCTGTTGGAAAAGAGCGGCCAGGTGCTGGCCACGCTGCATGCGCTGCGCGCGCTCGGCGTGCGCATCTCGATGGACGATTTCGGCACCGGCTATTCGAGCCTGAGTTATCTCAGAAGCTTTCCGTTCGACAAGATCAAGATCGACCAGTCGTTCGTGCGCGACCTCGGCGCCAACCGCGACGCGCAGGCGATCGTTCGTTCGATCATCAGCCTCGGCATCGGCCTCGGCGTCACCATCACGGCCGAGGGTGTCGAGACCGAAGCCGAGCTGAGCTGCCTGCGCGCGGAGGGCTGCCACGAGGGACAGGGCTTCCTGTTCAGTTGTGCCCGGCCCAACGCCGACATCGTTAGCCTGCTCAACGCCCAACGCGGCGCGGATGTCACCGCGCCCGCGAATCCCGTTCGGACAGCCCCTCTGGTCGCCTGAGCGACCGGCGGGACACGCAGCGCATGCAAACAGTGTTTCTCGCTGGACGCTCAGGCGCGCACGGCCTTGCGTTTGTTCAGATGATAGGTCAGCGCCAGCGCCACGCAGAGACGCAGCGCCGGCTCGGGAAGCTCGTCCTCCGCGTTCAGGAGGATGCTTCGGTTGCCGCTATAGCGCAATTCCCTGGGGTACAGCTCGCGGAAAGTCTCGACCAGATCGGTCTGGCAATGGAAATAGACCGCGTATCGGTTGGTGGCCGATTTGACCCGGTCGATTCGGATCGTGCTGCCGCTTTTCGTCTCGGTCGTGAGATAGCTCGGCTGCCCCCATTTCAAGGTTTCGTGCAGCGCGCCGACGCCCTTCGTTGTCGTCGCGGTGTCGAAGATCAGGCGGCGCAACGCCAGCAATTTGGCCTTGAGCGGCTTCGGGTAGGCACTGAAAACCGCATCGACCGCGGGATCCGAAAATCCTGCGCGCCGCTTGCGCGCGGAACTCCTGCTGCCGGTGCTCTTCATCGCGGCCTGTCCGTGCACCTCGCCGATGCCCTTGCGGCGACAGACTAAAACGCGCCCGACGGGCGGAAGCCAATTTCCCGAAAACTATTTCTTCCGCGCGGCCTTGCGCGCAGCTGACTTCGCCGTTGCGTTTCGCTTGCGCGTCGCAGCCGCCTTTTTCGCGGAGCGCGAGCGCGCCGCGGCAGGCCGGCTCGCGGAGGCCTTGCCGCCGCGCGGGCCGCCGATCCTGCCGCCGCGCTTCGACGATACGTTGGTGTCGAAAACGCCGCGCCCGGAGCCGCTCTTGTTGCCGCCGCCGCTCTCCTTGTTGACGGTCGCCCACGCCCGCCGCGCGGCTTCCCTATTGCCGACGCCGCGATTCTCGGAGCCTTCCTCGATGTGCTCGGCCTGGCGTTTCTGCTTGTCGGTATAACTGGATTTGTCGCCGCGGGGCATGATCGTCTCCCTTCGGTGGTGCGGTTGCCAACTTTCGCAACGCGCATCGTCGCCACCGGTTCCGCGCTTACCGGCCCAGCGTCATTGGCCGGGTGGGGACTAAGCCGCCTCGCGCAGGCCGGCCAGGAAGCTGTCGACGCTTTTGAACAGCGCGATGGCGTGCTGGCTGAGTTCGCCGGAGGCGACCATGACGTTTTCGGCCAGCACGCGCGACTGGTCGGCGGCCTGGCTTGCGCCGGCGACGTTGAGCGAGACTTCGCTGGTGCCGGCGGCGGCCTGCTGCACGCTTCGCGCGATCTCGCGCGTCGCCGAATCCTGTTCCTCGACCGCGGCGGCAATCGTGGTGGCGATGCCGCTGATCTCCCGGATGGTGTCGCTGATGCCGCCGATCGCGGTCACGCAATTGCCGGTGGCGGATTGGATCGCGGTGACCTGTCCGGCGATTTCCTCGGTCGCCTTCGCGGTCTGACTGGCGAGTTCCTTGACTTCGGATGCGACCACGGCAAAACCCCTGCCGGCTTCCCCGGCCCGCGCCGCCTCGATGGTGGCGTTGAGCGCCAACAGGTTGGTCTGGCTGGCGATGGCGCCGATCAGGCGCAGCACGTCGCCGATCTTTTCGCCGGCGGCGGCGAGGCTTCCGACCATCTCCGTGGTTTGTCCGGCCTTGACCACGGCAGCATCGGCGACGCCGCTGGAATGGGTGACCTGACGGCCGATCTCGGCCACCGAAGACGCCAGTTCCTCGGTGGCGGCGGCGACCGTGCTGACGCTGGCCGAGGCCTCCTCGGAAGCCGCCGCCGCTGCTGCGGCGCGCTCCGAGGTGCCGTTGACGCTTCCCGTGATCTCGCCGGCCACGCGCTGCATGTCCGCGGTCGCCTGCGCGACGGCGCCGACCACGCTTTTGACGTCGGCTTCGAAGCGGTCGGCCATCTGGCGCTGCAGCGCCTTCTTCTCCAGCTCGGTCTGCGCCTTGGCGGCCTCCTGCGACTCGCGCAGCGCGCGCGCCTCGATCATGTTGCGGCGGAACACGTCGACCGCCGCCGCCATGCTGCCGAGTTCGTCTTTGCGGTCGCCGCCGGGGATCGCTACCTCGGTCTCGCCGCTCGAAAGCCGGTTCATCACTGCGGTGATCGCCGTCAGCGGTCGCGACATGCCGCGGCCGAGCAGGAAAGCCAGCAGCGCGGCGCCGGCGAGAATGGCGACCGTGCCAAGAATGAGATGACGCTGCGAGCTCGCAGCCGCCGCCTCGTATTCGGTGGTGTTCTTGACCAGTTCGAGCACCGCGACCGGCTGCCCGGCATAGTTTTTGATCTGCCCGAGATAGAGCGCGGCCGGGTGGCCATCGACAATAGCCTCGCGGCGCACAGTGCCGCCATCCAGTGCGCTTTTGAGCTCATCCTGGGTGGCAACCGAACCGTTACCAAGGGTGGAGGCGATACTGGCAAAAGCCTTGCCGTCGAAACGGTGGACGGCCAGATCGACGCCGAAGCGCCGCTTGACGCTATCGACGAATTCCTTGCCGAAGGTAACGCCGATGTCGGCTACGCCGATGCTTTTTCCATCGCGCATGATCGGGGTCATGGCGAAAATGCCGAGCGAATCCCGCCCGGGTTCGACGCCGACAATCGATTTGCCTGACGCGTTCGACTCCACCACGGTCTTGCGCCGCGCCGAGATGTCTTCACCGAACAGTTTCGGCTCGTGAACACGGAAGAAGGCGGTTGCCGGCGGGGTGTGGAAACTGATCAGCGGCATACCCTGCGGCTTCAACGCCGCCAGTGGTCCCTGCAGCAGCGCCATGAGCGCGTCGCGATCGCCTTTGGCGATGGCGTCGCCGACCGGCGGCAACGTGGCCACGACCGCGCTGACCGCGAGTCCGGCGCGTCCTTCATAGTCGAGCGCGGCGATGACGCTGTCGTATTGCAGCTTGAGTTGCTGGTCGAGCGCCAGCTGCGTCAACGAGCGCTGCTGAACGATCGAAAAGGTCCCGAGGATTCCGCAAGCCGCAGCCACCGTCAGCGAGATGGCCAGGATCAGGCGGGCCGCGATCGATCGAAGTTTGAACATGGGGGAAACCGAAGCTCCAGAGAGGAGTTCGCAAAGTCCCAGAAAGTGCTTAACAACCGATTGCCTGTCGTATTATGGGCCGCAAGTCGCCAGGCGCGGCTTTCAGCAAGTTGCGTCGGGTTTAGCGGCGGTGTGAAGATCGGGCCTACGTTGTGGGTCCGCGCGCCGCGCTTACCGGCCCAGCGTCATTGGCCGGGTGGGGACTAAGCCGCCTCGCGCAGGCCGGCCAGGAAGCTGTCGACGCTTTTGAACAGCGCGATGGCGTGCTGGCTGAGTTCGCCGGACGCGACCATGACGTTCTCGGCCAGCACGCGCGACTGTTCGGCGGCCTGGCTTGCGCCGGCGACGTTGAGCGAGACTTCGCTGGTGCCGGCGGCGGCCTGCTGCACGCTTCGCGCGATCTCGCGCGTCGCCGAATCCTGCTCCTCGACCGCGGCGGCAATCGTGGTAGCGATGCCGCTGATCTCCCGGATGGTGTCGCTGATGCCGCCGATCGCGGTCACGCAATTGCCGGTGGCGGATTGGATCGCGGTGACCTGTCCGGCGATTTCCTCGGTCGCCTTCGCGGTCTGACTGGCGAGTTCCTTGACTTCGGATGCGACCACGGCAAAGCCCCTGCCGGCCTCTCCGGCCCGCGCCGCCTCGATGGTGGCGTTGAGTGCCAGGAGGTTGGTCTGGCTGGCGATGGCGCCGATCAGGCGCAGTACGTCGCCGATCTTTTCGCCGGCGGCGGCAAGGCTTCCGACCATCTCCGTGGTTTGTCCGGCCTTGACCACGGCAGCATCGGCGACGCCGCTGGAATGGCTGACCTGACGGCCGATCTCGGCCACCGAAGAGGCCAGCTCCTCGGTGGCGGCGGCGACCGTGCTGACGTTGGCCGAGGCCTCCTCGGAAGCCGCAGCCGCTGCCGCGGCGCGCTCCGAGGTGCCGTTGACGCTTCCCGTGATCTCGCCGGCGACGCGCTGCATGTCCGCCGTCGCCTGCGCGACGGCGCCGACCACGGTCTTGACGTCGGCTTCGAAGCGGTCGGCCATCTGGCGCTGCAGCGCTTTCTTCTCGAGCTCGGCCTGCTGTTTGGTGGCATCCTGCGCCTCTCGCAGGGTACTGGCTTCCACCATGTTGCGGCGGAATACGTCGACCGCCATTGCCATGGTGCCGAGTTCGTCTTTGCGGTCGCCGCCGGGGATCGTCACATCTGTATAGCCGCTCGAGAGGCGGTTCATCACTGCGGTGATCGCCGTCAGCGGTTGCGACAGGCCGCGACCGAGCAAGAATGCCAGCACAACGGCGCCGGCCAGAATGGCAAGGGTGCCGAGCAGCAGGTTGAACTGAGCGCGGTTCGCCGCGGCCTCGTATTCGGTGGTGTCCTTTATAATCTCGATCACCGCGACCGGCTGGCCAGCGTAATTTTTGATCGGCCCGACATACAGCGCAGCGGGGTGACCGCCGAAGGTGGCGTCGCGATGCAGCGCCGCGCCATTGAGCACGCGCGTCATCTCGTCCGGCGTGGCGACCATGGTGTTGCCAAAAGTTGAGGAGAGTCTCGTGAATGTCTTTCCATCCGAGCCGTAGACGGCGAGGTCGACGCCGAAGCGCTTTTTGGCACGGTCGACGAATTCCTTGCCAAAGGGGATGCCGCTTTCGGCAACCGCGAGGCTCTTGCCGTCGCGCATGATCGGCGTCATGGCGAAGATACTGAGCGAGTCGTGTCCCATTTCGACGCCGACAATCGGCTTGCCGGTCCTGTTCGCCTCCACCACGGTGGTGCGGCGGCCCGAGGCGTCGTCGCCATGCGTCTTTGGATCCTGGACGCGCAGGAAGTAGGTCGCGGGCGGCAGAGCGAAGTTCAGGAGCGGCATGCCTTGCGCCTTCAACGCCGCCTCTGCGCCGCCAAACAGCCCGACCAGGCTGTCGCGATCGCCGTTGACGATGGCGTCTTTGACCGGAGGCAGGGAGGCCACGAGTGCGCTGACCGCGAGCGCGGCTCGCCCCTCATATTCGATCGCGGCGATGACGCTGTCATATTGCAGCTTGAGCTGCTGGTCGAGCGCGAGCTGCGTCAACGAACGCTGCTGCATGATCGAAAAGGTGCCGAGGATTCCGCAGGCGACCGCAACCGTCAGCGAAATGGCCAGGATCATACGGGCGGCGATTGATCGAAGTTTGAACATGGGGAAACCGAACTCCGCGGGAGGAGTTCGGAAAGTCCCAGAAAGTGCTTAACAACTGATTGCGTGTGGTGGTGTGAGGCCACAACTTCTCCGGCGCAGACTTTCAGCAGTGTTGAAGCTCGGCGCGCGTCGGGTTTAGCGGCGGTGTGAAGATCGGGCCTACGTCGTTGGTCCGCGCGCTACGGGGCTGGCGGTCAGGATCGCCCTGCCGACATCCTCATAATGGGTGTCGCGGGCCTGGATCTGCTGGGCGATGGCGTGCATGTCGCGGAAGCGGCGTTCGAACTTGTTGGCGCGGAACACCGCGGTGGCGCCCGCCATGTGATAGGCGGCATCGACGACCGAGGCCGCCTGATGGATGGTCCAGGTCGAGGCAAGACGAAGCGCCGCGCGGTGCTCCTCCGATGAGCTTTCCGCGTACGCGTCAGATCGCGCCAGGCCTCTCCGGCTGTCGCATAGAGATAGGCGCGCGCCGCGCGCAAATTGCCTTCGGTGCGGCCGATCAGACCCTGAACTGCATTGTTCTCGCGCATCGCCTTGAGGCCGACTGACGCCTTGCCGCGCGACAGTTCGATGGCCGCATCGAGCGTGGCGCGCGCGACGCCGAGCGAGATCGCGGCGAAACCCAGTCCGAACATGGTGTAGGTGGTGATCCCGTAGAGCGGGCCCTTTTCGCGCAGCGCCGTGAAATCGTCGCGCAGGGCTGAAAATTTTTCCGGGATGAACAGATCGTCGACCGAATAGCTGTCGGTGCCGGTGCCGCTGAGGCCGATCACGTCCCAGACGTCGTACATCGTGGCGCTGGCCGCCGGAAAGACGATGGTACGTATTTCCGGCGTGCCGTTCGGCCTCATCCGCTTGGTGCCGTCGGCTTCGACGACCTGGACATGGGCGCCGAGCCAGTTCGCCTGACGCGAGCCGCTGGCGAAGTCCCAGCGCGCTGTGATGCGAAAACCGCCGGGAACGACGCGGACCTCGTTGGCGATCGCGCCCCAGGCAAGAATGCCGTCCGGCGCGCCGAAAATCTCGCGCGCCACGTCGGGGTCGAGATAGGCGGCCGTCATCGCGCAGACCGAGCACTGGCCGAGGCACCACGCCGTGGAGGCGTCGGCCTTGGCTATCTCCTCCAGCATCTGCATGAAGATCTCGGGCGGCGCCTCGGCGCCACCGACGCTTTGCGGCAACAGCCCCCGGTAAAGCCCGTTCTCGATCAGGGCCGAAACCACCGGCGGGGTGAGACGCCGGGTTCGCTCGATCTCGTCGGCTTCTTGCGCAATCAATGGAGCAAGCGCGCGCGCGCGCTCGACTAGTCCGAAGCCGGGAAGCTTGTTCATGCGTTTCCTCGCCCCTTTTTTGGAGTCTCTGATTGGCGAAGCGGCAATGGTGGTCTATCTGCCGCCGCCAATCAAGATGGGCAGCTTCGCCGAAGCACCGAATGTGACGGATCCTTGCCTGGTGTGCCCGTGTGCGTGCTTTACGACACTGGCCATAAATGTAACATTGCACAACCGACGCAATTAAAAGTGGTACTGTCCAATATTTTCAATCTGCCTTCCAATCGCCAGGCGACAAAATCTTGCTGGCGGACAGGATTTCGACGCCCAAGATTCCGGCTCTGCGCTTTGCGCATCCCGGAATGACGGGGCCAATAGCTTCAGCTATCCACTTTCAGCGCGGCAATAAACGCTTCCTGCGGAATGTCGACCTTGCCGAACTGCCGCATCTTCTTCTTGCCTTCCTTCTGCTTCTCCAGAAGTTTTCGTTTGCGCGTGATGTCGCCGCCGTAGCACTTTGCCGTGACGTCCTTGCGCAGCGCGCGCACGGTTTCGCGCGCGATCACCTTGCCGCCGATCGCGGCCTGGATCGGAATCTGGAACATGTGCGGCGGGATCAGTTCCTTCATCTTCTCGACCATGGCGCGGCCGCGGCCTTCGGCGCGCTGGCGGTGCACCAGCATGCGACAGCGCGTCGACCGGCTCGTTGTTGACCAGGATCTGCATCTTGACGAGATCGGCCGGCTTGTAGTCGGTGAGATGATAGTCGAACGAGGCGTAGCCCTTGGAGACCGACTTCAGGCGGTCGTAGAAATCGAACACCACTTCGTTGAGCGGCAGTTCGTATTTCACCATCGCGCGATTGCCGACGTAAGTGAGCTCCTTCTGCGAGCCGCGGCGATCCTGGCATAGTTTCAGGACGCTGCCGAGATATTCGTCGGGGGTGAGGATCGTGGCCTCGATCCACGGCTCCTCGATCTCGGCGATCTTGACCACGTCGGGCATGTCGATCGGATTGTGGATCTCGATCTCCTGTCCGTCGGTCAGGTGCATCCTGTAGATCACCGACGGCGCGGTCGCGATCAGATTGAGATCGAATTCGCGATGCAGCCGCTCCTGGATGATTTCGAGATGCAGCAGCCCGAGAAAGCCGCAGCGGAAACCGAAACCCAGGGCGGCCGAAGTTTCCATCTCGAACGAGAAGCTGGCATCGTTGAGGCGCAATTTGCCCATCGCCGCGCGCAGGGTCTCGAAATCGTCGGCGTCGACCGGAAACAGGCCGCAGAACACCACCGGGATCGCCGGCTTGAAACCGGGCAGCATGTCGGTCACCGGCTTTCTGTCGTCGGTGATGGTGTCGCCGACGCGGGTGTCGGCCACTTCCTTGATCGCGGCGGTGATGAAGCCGATCTCGCCGGGGCCGAGTTCATCGACCTGCTGTCATCTTCGGGGTGAAGAAGCCGACGCGCTCGACGTCATAGGCGGCGTTGGTGCCCATCATCCGGATGCGCTGGCCCTTTTTCATCACGCCGTCGACGACCCGGACCAGCACCACGACGCCGAGATAGACGTCGTACCAGCTGTCGACCAGCAGCGCCTTCAGCGAGGCATCGCGGTCGCCCTTCGGCGGCGGCAGCCGGTGCACGATGGCTTCCAGCACCTCGTCGATGCCGAGACCGGTTTTCGCCGAAATCATCACCGCGTCCGACGCGTCGATGCCGATCACGTCCTCGATCTGCTGCTTGACCTGGTCCGGTTCCGCCGCCGGCAGGTCGATCTTGTTGAGCACCGGCACGATCTCGTGACCGGCGTCGAGCGCGTGGTAGACGTTGGCGAGCGTCTGCGCCTCGACGCCCTGGCTGGCATCGACCACCAGCAGCGAGCCTTCGCAGGCCGCCAGCGAGCGCGAAACCTCGTAGGCGAAGTCGACATGGCCGGGGGTGTCGATCAGATTGAGGATGTAGGTCTTGCCGTCCTTGGCCTGATAGGTCAGCCGCACCGTCTGCGCCTTGATGGTGATGCCGCGCTCGCGCTCGATATCCATGGAATCGAGCACCTGTTCCTTCATCTCGCGCGCCTGCAAGCCCGCCGGTGGTCTGGATCAGGCGGTCGGCCAGCGTCGATTTGCCATGGTCGATATGCGCAACGATGGCGAAGTTGCGGATGTTGGAAATAGGGATGGATGTCATGGGGCGCGGGATAGCATTCGCACCCCGTTGCGGCAACCATAATGCGCCGTTTTAACGGCACAACTTCACGCCAAGCTGATTCCACTTTAAGCCGAAAACGCGCTACGCAGAGGCCATGTCGACTGCATCAATTTTGCCCGCGGCTTTGCGCGCGCGCCGCAGGCTGAGCATCCGGCGGCTGGCGGCGTGGCTTGCGGCGTGCGCCAGCGATCCGGAGGCCGGCCCGTGGCTGGTGATCGGCTTTGCCGCCGCGCATGCCGTGCTCTGGACCTTCATCCTGATCAATCTCAAGGCGGCGCAGGACGTCCATATGGACGTCGCGGAAGCCTTTGCCTGGGGCCAGAAATTCCAGCTCGGTTATGGCAAGCATCCGCCGCTGGCGGGCTGGGTCGCAGGTCTCTGGTTCCGGTTTTTTCCGGTCGCCGATTGGGCCACCTACGCGCTGGCGATGACGACGCTCGGCTGCGGGCTCGTGATCTGCTGGCTGATCGCTTGCGCGTGGTGGATCGCCGCCGCGCGTTCTTCGTCGTGGTGATGCTCGCGCTCTATCCGATCTTCAATTTCAAGGGCTTCAAATACAATCCCGATCTGCTGCAGCTCGTGACCTTGCCGCTAGTGGTGCTGGCCTATCTGCATCGCGTTCGAGAAGCGCAGCGTGCGCGCCGGCCTGTGGCTCGGGCTTGCCGGCGCGCTGGCGCTGATGACGAAATACTGGGTGCTGACCATGATCGGCGCCATCGGCATCGCCGCACTGATTACATCCCGATCGCTTGACATTTCCTGCGCTCGCCGGCGCCGTGGGTCGCGATTGCCACCCTGGTGGTCGCGATGCTCCCGCATCTGTCGTGGCTGTGGCAGGTCGACTTCGTGCCGCTGACCTATGCCGGCGATGTCTACGGCCTGTCGAGCCGCGCCCAGAGCGCCCAGCTTGTGCTCGGCTATGTCGTCCACAATCTGGCGCTGCTCGCGGCCCCGGTGGCGCTGGCAGCGATTGCGCTGGCATGGCGGCCGCGATGGTGGGTGACCCTGGTGCGGCAACCATTGGCGCTGTTCACGCGCCCATGGTCGCGCGGCGCCAACGCGGGCGTGAACCTTTCGCAGGCGATCAACATCTGGATCATCCAGATCGTGGTCGCGATCGGACCGCCGCTCGGCGGCTTGATTTTCATGGTCTACATGAAGACCGATTGGGGAATATCGCTGTTCTTTCTGACGCCGCTGGCGCTGGTCGCGATACCCTCGCTGCGCGCTTCAACGGATGGCGCTGTTTCATATCGCCGCGATCTGGCTTGTCAATCACGCTGGCGGCGCTTGCCGCTTCCCCCTATATCGCCGTCGCGCGAGATGGCCGCGAATCCCAACGGCGCCTCAAGCTATGGCGCGCGCTCGCAGCTTGCCCGCGAGTTGACGCAAGCCTGGCAGACGCGTTTCGGCACGCGACTGGGCCGTGGTCGCCGGCACCACCGAGGTCGGCGAGCCCATGACGTTCTACAGCCCGGATCACCCGGCGCCGTTCACGCCGGGCGAAGTCTGGTCGTCGGGGCTGACGTCGCTTGAGGAGGCCAAACGGCTTGGCTTCATCGGCATCTGCGACACGTCGGACGGGCGGCTGCCGGCCTGCGAGGCGTGGATGGCGGCCAATGGCAAGGATGCCGAGCAACTTGCGATTACGACGCAGCGCTTCTTTCACGGGCATCCCGGTCCGGCGATCACCTGGAAAGTCTATATCGTTCCCGCCGGCGAAGTAGCGCCTCGACCTCGCCGAAGAGCGGGCGGGGACGCATCGATCACGTGCCCTTCTTCGTTGAACTTGCTGGCGACGAGTTCGGTGATGGCTTCGATGGCAGCTTCGGCGTCGGGGCCGATCGCGGAGACGATGATGGTGGTCCCCGGGCCCGCGGAGAGCATCATCAGTCCCATGATCGAGGTGCCGCCGACCGTCTCGCTGCCGCGCGTCACCCAGACCTCGGCATTGAAGCGCTCGACCATCTGCACGAATTTTGCGGAAGCGCGCGCGTGAAGACCGCGTTTGTTGATGATGGGAAGTTCCCGAGACACCGCGCCCGACGGGACGGCTGGCCCGGCATCGTTCTCGGGCGACGGGGCGTCGTCGCTCATTTGCCGGCGAGAACCCGGCTGGCGATGGTGACGTATTTGCGGCCGGCTTCCTGAGCCATCGCGATGGCGTCGGGAAGCGAGCGCTCTTCGCGAACCTTGGCAAGCTTGACCAGCATTGGAAGGTTGATTCCGGCGAGCACTTCCACCTTCGGGCGGCTCATGCAGGAGATCGCGAGATTGGAAGGCGTGCCGCCGAACATGTCGGTCAGGATGGCCACGCCATCGCCGCTGTCGACGCGGTTGACCGCTTCAATGATGTCGCTGCGACACAAATCGGAGTCGTCCTCGGCTCCGATCGTGACGGCTTCGATTTGCTTTTGTGGGCCCATGACATGTTCGAGCGCCGCCTTGAACTCGTCGGCAAGGCGCCCATGGGTCACAAGTACTAGACCAATCATCGGAAACTCCTCGCGGGTGCTTTTTGGTGCACCGCACGAACGCGCCACTTTGACCATCCAGAGCCCCTGCGCAAGAGGGGATCTTCGCGTTTCTCCCGGAAATTAGCGGTAGAGAAGGGAGCCTGCGCCGGTCTATTCGGTCGCGATAGTGGGACTGATATGGTTACCAATTCCCTTCGAACAATCGGCCGAAGGATGGGAGAACATGAACTTCCGGTTGTCGTCAGCGCAGCGACAACCAAGGGGAGTGCCGCATAACCGGCTGCCACGGGAATTCGCGGTATCTTTACACCGTGAATATCGCGTCAGCAGTGCTTTCCGGCGGCGGCAGGCGCTCCGCGTCGGCGGCGCAGAGATCCACGACCAGACCCACGATGGCTTCCGCCGCGAAGTCGCAGCGGCGAATGCCGAGCCCGCGAATTTCGATCAGGCCAGCCAGTTCACGGGCCGGGCGGACCCACAATTGGCCTTCGCCTGCGTCCAGATGGACGCGATCATCGCCGATCAGCACGGCCCGGGGAATTTGTCCCGAGCGTCCGGCAAGGATCGAGATCGAACGCCAGCCGCGATTTGCCGGCGCCGGAGGGCCCGCGGATCAGCACCGCGCGATTTCCTACCAGCACTGCGGAAGCGTGGACGCTCGCGCCTGTGGCGTTCGTCATGGCGCGGGCAGCCTGACCACGAAGCGCGCGCCCGCAACCGTCGCCTCGCCATCGGCGCCGGGCGGCCCGGCGCGATTCTCCGCCCAGATGCGCCCGCCATGCGCTTCGATGATCTGCTTCGAGATCGACAGCCCCAGCCCGGAATTCTGCCCAAAACCCTGATGCGGCCGGTCGGTGTAGAAGCGCTCGAAGATTTGCTCCAGCGCATCCTCGCGAATCCCCGGCCCGTCGTCGTCGATCACGATTTCGATTTCCGATCGCACGCGGCGGCAGACGATCCGCACCTTGCCGCCGGCGCTCGGAAAATGACTGGGCGTTGACCAGCAGGTTGGAGATCACCTGTCCGAGCCGCGAATCATGGCCGGGTACCGAGAAGGTGTCGGCGGCGCTGCGGCCTTCGAAGCGGACTTCGACGGCGACGTCGTGGCCGAGCCGGGTTTCGTTGGCGACCGACGTCAGCGTCGTGAGCAGGCGGCGAAGATCGACCGGCGTCATATCCTGCCGCTGCAGTTCGGCGTCGAGCCGGCTTGCATCGGAAATGTCCGAGATCAGCCGGTCGAGCCGCTTGACGTCATGCTCGATCACCGACAAGCAGCCGCGCACGGCTGTTCTCGTTGCGCGCCAGCGGCAGCGTTTCGACCGCCGAGCGCAGCGAGGTCAGCGGGTTCTTCAATTCGTGGGCGACGTCGGCGGCGAACATCTCGATCGCCTCGATGCGGTTATAGAGCGCGTCCGTCATGTCGCGCAGCGCGCCGGAAAGATGTCCGATCTCGTCGCGGCGGCGGGTGAAATCGGGAATTTCGACGCGGGTCCTGATGCGGCGGCGGACGCGCTCGGCGCTGTCGGCGAGCCGGCGCACGGGACCTGCGATAGTGCTCGCCAGCAGCAAGGACAGCACGATCATCACGGCGGAAGCGACGCCGCCGACTTTCAGGATCGCCAGCCGCTCGGCGGTGACCATCTGGTCGATGTCGTCGCCCTGGGTCGAGAGCATCAGCGCGCCATGGATGGCGCGGAACCGCTGCACCGGCACCGCGACCGAGACGATCACCTCGCCGCGCTCGTTGACGCGCACCATGCTGCTCTTCTGGCCTTGCAGCGCTTGCGCGACTTCCTGATAGCCGTTGCCGTTCTCCGGTCCGAGTTCGCGATAGAGCGGAAGGTCGCCGCGATTGAGCCAGGTACGGATCGCGATGGTCGTGCGTTCGACGATGCCCGGCTTCTCGACCGACGGCGGCGGCAGTTCGAACCGCAGCACGTCGCCGCGTCCGTATAGATTGCGGCTGTCGAGAATCAGCCCGCCGTCGCGGTCGTAGATGCGGGCGCGGGTCTTGGTCGGCGAAATCAGCCGCCGCAACACCGGCGCGACGCGTTCCGGATTGATCGGAAAATCCAGCCCGGAATATTCGTCCGGAGCGCCGTAGGTTTCACCGGGCTTCAGATCCTGCAGCCGGTCGGGATCGATGGTGATGGTGTTGGTCTCGACGGTCGCGGAAGCCGCGATCGCACCGGCGATGATCTCGGCCTGCACCAAAAGACTTTGCGCCCGCGCGTCGATCAGGCCGGCGCGAAATTGCGAGAGATAGAGGATGCTCGCCACCAGCGCGACCAGGCCGGCGAGATTCAAGGAAACGATGCGGCGGGTGAGGCTGGAAAAGCTGAGCGCGAAGAAGAACTGCCCGGCACGGCGCAGCCAGCCAAGCGGCCGCTGCCAGCCCTGCACCGGCGGATTTTCGACGGCAGCATCGTCCAAAACGAGGGCCGCCGCGGCGCCCTCGGCATTCAGGCTTACATCAGGCTGCGTTCGATCAAGCAATGGCCAAAACTGCCGGTTGTTTCGATTGCGTCTTTACGATGCGCGTCGCCTTCGCATCCTATCCCAGACGGGCGGCGGCGTCAGTTAACAAACCGCAACCCAATGCGCATGATCAGGTTTCCTTGAAGCGGTAGCCGACGCCGTACAGCGTCTCGATCATTTCGAAATCGTCGTCCACCACCTTGAACTTCTTGCGCAGCCGCTTGATGTGGCTGTCGATGGTGCGATCGTCGACATAGACCTGATCGTCATAGGCCGCGTCCATCAGGGCATTGCGGCTCTTCACCACGCCCGGGGCGCGTTGCCAGCGCCTGCAGGATCAGAAATTCCGTCACCGTCAGCGTCACCGGCTCGTTCTTCCAGGTGCAGGTGTGGCGCTCCGGATCCATGCGCAGCAGGCCGCGGTCGAGCGCCTTGGCATCGGTTTCCTTCGGAACAGCCGTGGGATCCTTCGGCGCCGCGCGGCGCAGCACGGCCTTCACCCGCTCGACCAGCAGCCGCTGCGAGAACGGCTTGCGGATGAAATCGTCGGCGCCCATTTTGAGGCCGAACAATTCGTCGATTTCCTCGTCCTTGGAGGTGAGAAAGATCACCGGCAAGTCGGACTTCTGCCGCAGCCGCCGCAACGTCTCCATGCCGTCCATGCGCGGCATCTTGATGTCGAGGATCGCAAGGTCCGGCGGACTGGTGCGAAAACCGTCAAGCGCCGAAGCACCATCCGTATAAGTCATGATGCGATAGCCTTCGGCTTCGAGCGCGATCGAGACGGAGGTGAGAATGTTGCGGTCGTCATCGACCAAGGCGATTGTGGGCATGAGCCTGCTTTCCGTAACGGAGTGGCTGAAACGGCGAGCAATCCAGCGATGCGCCGCATAGTTGGGCTTTCGAGCCCGGTCAACGAGCAATGCAAGCTGGGCTGAAGTGTGACCGAGTTCCCGAATGCCGGGCTAGCCGTAGGTTCCGAGCCTATATAGATACCGATTTAGCCCGGAAAAGGCCCTTCTTGCAATGGGATATGCTGAGATGATCAATGCAACCCACCCCTGATTTCGACGCTGCCGGCCTGGCCCGGTCGCTGCTGCGGCGCAGCCGGCAGGGGGCTTTGGCCACGCTGATGGCCGACAGCGGCGATCCCTATTGCTCGCTGGTGAATGTCGCAAGCCACGCCGACGGCTCGCCGATCCTGCTGATTTCGCGTCTGGCGCTGCACACCAGGAACATCCTCGGCGATACCAGGGTCTCGCTGATGCTGGACGAGCGGGCCGAGGGCGACCCGCTGGAGGGATCGCGGATCATGCTGGCGGGACGGGCGGAAGAGGCCGATGGCGATGGCCTGGAAACTCCACGCCGGCGCTACCTCAACGCCCATCCTTCAGCGGAAGCCTTTGTGAATTTTAAGGATTTTTCGTTTTTCCGGATCCGGCCGAAGGGCGCCCATCTGGTGGCCGGGTTCGGACGGATCGTGGATCTCAAGCCGGAGCAGTTTCTGACCGACATTTCCGATGCGGGAGCGTTGCTCGAGGCCGAGCAGGGCGCCATCGAGCACATGAATGCCGATCATCGCGAGGCCATGAACCTCTATGCGACGAGGCTGCTTGGCGCCGCGCCAGCGGACTGGCGCTGCACCGGCTGCGATCCGGACGGGCTCGACATGCAGGCCGGCATACACGCGCTGCGGCTGGATTTTCCGCGACGCATTGTCGCCCCTGCCGGATTGCGGCAGATGCTCAAGGAGCTGGCCGATCAGGCCCGCGCTGCAGCAAGCATTTGAGCCGAAACTATGACCACGCCGGAATAAACCAAATATTCCGGGATCGGCTTGGCAAGCCCGGCGTTGATCAGTATTAGGTCGCCGGACCGGGGCTGCGAGGCTATATTGACGGTTACCGCGACAGAGACGCGTCGGACTATTGGCGCTGGAGATACGCGGGTTCGAGGAGGATTTTTCCGTGCAAGAGACGGGCGTGCATAACGGTGCCTTCGGCGCCGATAAATTCGGCTTAAAAAAACTCAAGGGCGTGAACTGGAACTTTGGCGCGCCGCAACTCTATCAGCACTCGCTGGCCGCCGGCGAAGCCGTGCTTTCCGCCGATGGCGCGCTGTGCGCTGACACCGGTGAATTCACGGGCCGAAGCCCCAAGGACAAATTCACCGTTCGCGACGCCACCACCGACAAGAACATGTGGTGGGCCGGCAACCAGTCGATCACCTCGGAACAATTCGAAGCGCTGTATGCCGATTTCCTCAAGCACGCCGAAGGCATGACGCTGTTCGCGCAGGATCTCTATGGCGGCGCCGATCCTGCCTTGCGGATCAAGACCCGCGTCTTTACCGAACTCGCCTGGCATTCGCTGTTCATCCGCACGCTTGTTGATTCGACCCGAGACATCAGAGCTCGCGGGCTTTGTGCCTGAACTCACCATCATCGATCTGCCGAGCTTCAAGGCCGATCCCAAACGCCATGGCGTGCGTTCGGAGAACGTGGTCGCGATCGATTTCGCCCGCAAGATCGTCCTGATCGGCGGGTCTTATTATGCCGGCGAGATGAAGAAGTCGGTGTTCACGACGCTGAATTATTATCTGCCCGAAAAGGGCGTGATGCCGATGCACTGCTCGGCCAATGTCGGACCCGACGGCGACACCGCGATCTTCTTCGGCCTGTCCGGCACCGGCAAGACCACGCTGTCGGCCGACCCGAAACGCACCCTGATCGGCGACGACGAGCATGGCTGGGGCGCGGACGGCGTGTTCAATTTCGAGGGCGGCTGCTACGCCAAATGCATCAAGCTTTCCGAGGAAGCCGAGCCCGAGATTTATGCCGCGAGCAAGCGCTTCGGCGCGGTGCTGGAGAACGTCGTACTCGACGGACATACCAGGGAGCCGGACTTCGATGACGGCTCGAAAACCGAAAACACCCGCTCGGCCTATCCGCTCGAATTCATCCCCAACGCCTCGCGCAGCGGCCGCGCGCCTCACCCGAAGAATGTGGTGATGCTGGCGGCGGATGCGTTCGGGGTGATGCCCCCGATTGCGAAATTGACGCCGGCGCAGGCGATGTATCACTTCCTGTCCGGCTATACCGCGAAGGTCGCGGGCACCGAGCGCGGCCTCGGCAAGGAGCCGCAGCCGGAATTCTCGACCTGCTTTGGCTCGCCGTTCCTGCCACGCGATCCGTCAGTGTACGGCAATCTGCTCCGCGACCTCATCGCCAAACACGATGTCGATTGCTGGCTGGTCAACACCGGCTGGACCGGCGGCAAATACGGCACCGGCCGCCGCATGCCGATCAAGGTAACGCGGGCGCTCCTGACCGCGGCGCTCGACGGCTCGCTGCGCCATGCCGATTTCCGCACCGACAAATATTTCGGCTTCGCGGTGCCGACCTCGCTGCCCGGCGTCGAGCCGCATATCCTCGATCCGATCAAGACCTGGGCCGACAAGGGCGAATTCGACAAGACGGCGCGGGCGCTGGTCGGCATGTTCCAGAAGAACTTTGCCAAGTTCGAAGCCCAGGTCGACGCCGACGTCCGCGCCGCTGCGCCGGATCTGAAGCTCGCGGCGGAGTGAGATCGCACTCCGTCATGGCCGGGCTTGTCCCGGCCATTCACGGCTTCTTGCACGCTCGATCTGCAAGACGTGGATGCGCGGCACAAGGACGGGCATGACGACTAATACCAGCCTTCAGAAGAGCTGACCGATGATGGCCCAGTCGCGGGCCGCGATTGACGTGATGCGCCCGGTTTCGGCGAGAAGTTTTCGCCAGGCGTCTTGGCAGGCGTCGAGGATGTCGGTGTAGGACGCGAACACACGGTTGGCGAGATAGGTCTGCCGCAGATACTGCCAGATGTTCTCGGCTGCGTTGAGCTCCGGACAGGCGGGTGGCAGCGGCACGAGGGTGACATTGGCAGGTGGCTTTAGTTTGCGCGTCGTGTGCCATCCGGCCTTGTCGAGGATGAGCAGCGCATGCGCGCCGGGCGCGACGGCCTTGCCGATGGCGTCGAGATGCGCCTGCATGGCCTCGGTGTCGGCTTGCGGCATGATGAGGGCGACGCCGGTGTCGCGGCTCGCACAGACGGCGCCGAACACATAGGCGTTCTCGTAGCGCTGATCCTTGGGCTGCCGCGGCCGTGATCCCTTCTTGGCCCATTGGTAGACGAGGCTGTTCTTCTGGCCGACCCGCATCTCGTCCTGGAACCAGACCTCAATCGGCGTTTCCGGGGCGAGTTTGGTCACGATCGCCGCGACCTGCGTGGGAAAGTTTTTTTAAATGCCGCGATCGCCTCCGGATCCTGCACGGGATGGCGCGGCCGGGCGTTGATGTGCGAGAAGCCGAGCTTCTTGAGCGCGCGCCCCAGGCTCACCTCCGACAGATCGACACCGAAGCGCTGTCCGAGAACACGCTTCAGGTCGACGCAGCGCCAGCGTACGACCCCATCCTTCTCCGGGTCGGGGCCGGTCTCGACAAGCTGCTTCAATGCCTCTTTCTGCTCGTCGGAGAGCTTCGACGGCCGCCCGGTCGGCTTGATGTCGATCAGACCGTCAGGACCGTACTGGTTGAAGCGGTGCGCCCAGTCCCGCAGCGTCTGCCGGTCCATGCCGCCGATCCGCGCCGCCTCGGTGCGGTTCATCCCGTCGCGAACCGCCGCCAGCGCCAGCAACCGTCGCGCCTGCGCAGCATCCTTCACCTTCGCCGCGAGCCGACCCAGCTCATCCGCCCCGAAATCCTCCCGTAGACCGACCGCCGCGCCCATCGCCGACCTCCCGAATCAATCCAGTCGGTCAGAAATGAATCACGCCGGCGCCAGCTTTTCAAAACAGAGTCAGACCTTCCGAAGGCTGGTATAATTCAATCTGCCAAGCCTACGCCTTGAAATACGCGATCTGATGCGTGGTCGCGAGCAGGCGCCCGGCGGGTGACCACAACTCGCCAGCCTGGTCGCCGTAACTCTTGTGGAAGATCTTGGCGTCGGCCACCGCGAGCACGCAGCTCGATATCCTCGGCCGCAAGATCCTGCGCGTCGGCGTGGAAATAGGTCGTCAGCGATACCGTGCCGAACGGCACCAATTCGCCCCTCGCATGAAACACCCGGCCGAAGAATGCGTCCGACATCGACATCAGCGACAGCATGTCGATCTTTCGCGGAACGCGGTCGCCGATCCACAGTTTGGAGAACGCGCTCACCGGCGTCGCATGTGGCGCGCCATCAAAGTTCGGTTTGCCCTCGACAAAGCGAAAATCATATTGCATGACCCACGCCGCCGCGACCTTCGGCATAGGGCAGGATCTGTTCGAATGGCGGGGCCTGCGGCAATTTGGCCTGCTGGTGCGACCATGACGGCCGGCGCTCCGCAAACACCGCGGTCGCCAGCGTCGCGACGTCGGCGCCGTCTTGCGTCAGCTCGACGCACCAATGCTGCGTCGACCGGTTGGCCTTGACCAGCCGAACGTCGAGATCGAAAGCGCCTTGCGCGATCGGTGCGCAAAAATTCACGGTCAGCGACAACGGGTCGCCGGCGCGCTGCGGGTGATCGATCAGCGCGCGCAGGATCGTGGCGGCGGTGGCGCCGCCGAACGGGCCGACGAACGCCCAGTAATCGTCGCTGGTCCGCCCCTGCCAGCGGCTGTCGCCGGCGGTGACCCGCGTGGCGTCGTCGAAAAGGTGCCCGGTCCTGGCAAGCATGAAAATCCCCCGATCTCATCGCGCAGTATCATGGCGGCGCGGGCCAATTCAACGACGTGAGAGGTAATGGTTTTCGAGCACGGGCCAAATCTGGAAGACCGGCGTCAGCGGGTCGCCTCGCGCTGCGCGCCCGTCTCCTGCAGTCCCTGCGGCGCAATTCCGCGCACCGGCACGTTCCAGATATCCTGGGCGTATTCGCGGATGGTGCGGTCGGAGGAGAACCACGGCATCCGCGCCACGTTGAGGATGCTGGCCCGCGTCCAGGCCGGGACCACCTGCCAGCGCGCGTCGATGCCGCGCTGGGCCTCGTAGTAGGCGTCGAAATCCGCGCTCACCATGTAATGGTCGAGGTGGCGCAGCGCGTGCGCGATCGATTCGAACCGGCGGGATCGCCGGGCGAGAATTCGCCGCTCTCGATCGCGTTGATGGCGCGCGCAAGCTGCGGCGACCGCCGGATCACGTCGGTCGCATCCAGCCCCTGCTTGCGCCGCACCACGACGTCCATCGCCTCCATGCCGAAGATCGTGATGTTTTCCGCACCGACGTGGTCGCGGATTTCGATATTGGCGCCGTCGAGCGTGCCGATGGTCAGCGCGCCGTTCAGCGCGAGCTTCATGTTGCCGGTGCCGGAGGCTTCCATGCCCGCGGTCGAAATCTGTTCGGAGAGGTCGGCGGCGGGAATGATCACCTCGGCGAGGCTGACATTGTAGTCGGCAAGGAACGCGACCTTCAGGCGCCCGCCGATATCGGGATCGTTGTTGACGACCTCGGCGACGTCGTTGATCAGCTTGATGATCAGCTTGGCGTAGCGATAGCTCGCCGCCGCCTTGCCGGCGAAGATTTTCACCCGCGGCACCCAGTCGCGCTGCGGCTCGTCCTTGATCGCCTGATACAGCGCGACGGTCTCGAGGATGTTGAGCAGCTGCCGCTTGTATTCGTGGATGCGCTTGATCTGGACGTCGAACAACGCGCCCGGATCGACCTTGATGTTGAGGCGCTCGCCGATCAGCCGCGCCAGCACGATCTTGTTGTGGTGCTTGACGGTGCGGAAACGCTGCTGGAACGCGTTGTCGCTGGCGTGGGCTTCGAGCAGTTCAAGCCGTGAGGGATCGTCGAGCACGGCTTCGCCGCAGACCTCGCGCAACAAGTTGGTCAGCTTCGGATTGGCCAGCATCAGCCAGCGGCGGAAGGTGATGCCGTTGGTCTTGTTGGTGATGCGCCCCGGATAGAGATGATTGAGATCGTGGAACACGGTCTCCTTCATCAGGTCGGAATGCATCGCCGAGACGCCGTTGATGCGATGTGATCCGACGAACGCCAATTGCCCCATCCGCACCCGGCGGCCGGACCTCTCGTCGATCAGGGAGACCGAGGCCCTGAAATCGACGTCGCCGGGGCAGCGTGCATCCGCCAGCGCCAGATGCGCGACATTGATGCGGTAGATGATTTCCAGATGGCGCGGCAGCAGCCGTTCGAACAGTTCGACCGGCCAGGTCTCGAGCGCTTCCGGCAGCAGCGTGTGGTTGGTGTAGGACAGCGTCGCTACCGTGATCTTCCAGGCTTCGTCCCAGCGGAAGTTGTGCAGATCGACCAGAATGCGCATCAGTTCGGTGACGGCGAGACTGGGATGGGTATCGTTGAGCTGCACCGCGGCCTTTGACGCCAGACCGCGCAGCTGCCCGTCCGACGCCAGATGGCGCTGGATCAGGTCCTGCAGCGAGGCCGAGACGAAGAAATATTCCTGCCGCAGCCGCAACTCGCGGCCCGCCGGGCTCTCGTCGTTCGGATAGAGGAATTTGCAGATCGATTCCGCGCGCGCCTCCTCGGCGCTGGCGCCGAGATAGTCGCCGGTGTTGAAGACGTCGAGCTTGAGCGGATCGGGCGAGCGCGCCGACCACAGCCGCAGCGCGTTGACGTGCTGGCCGCGCCAGCCCACGATCGGCGTGTCGTAGGCGACGGCCTGCACGGTTTCGGCCGGATGCCAGACCGCGCGGTCGCGTCCGTTGGCCTCGACAGTGTTCGACGCCGCCGCCGAAATGCACGTGGTAGACCACCTCCGGCCGCTGGAATTCCCAGGGGTTGCCGAAGCTCAGCCATTCGTCGGGATATTCCTGTTGCCAGCCCTGCGCGATGATCTGGCGGAACAGGCCGAAATCGTAGCGGATGCCGTAGCCGATGGCGGGAATCGCAAGCGTCGCCATGCTCTCCATGAAGCACGCCGCAAGCCGTCCAAGACCGCCATTGCCGAGCGCCGCATCCGGCTCGCATTTGCGCAAATCCGCAAGGTCAACGCCGAGATCGCCAAGGGCTGCCTCGAACACCGGCAGCAGCCCCATATTGTTCAGCGCGTCGGTGAAAAGGCGGCCGATCAGAAATTCCAGGCTGAGATAGTAGACCCGTTTGCGGCCGGCGTCGTAGCTCTGCTTTTCGGCCGTGAGCCAGTGGTGCACGATGCGGTCGCGCAGCGCCAGCGCTGCCGCCTTGTACCAGTCGTGCCGGGTCGCCATGCCGGTGTCCTTGCCGATCGCCAGCCGCAGCTTGGCGAGGATCGCGCCCTTGATCTCGGCCAGCGCCAGTTCGTCGATGGGCTGGCCGAGCGTCGGAAAATTCGCTGCGAATGATTGATCTGGCAAAGCTTAAATCCTGAAAATTGGTCCTGGCGAAATGTACGCCCGTTATGCCCCGATCGAAACCCGTCAGCGGCGTTGTTTGCAGTGCGGTGCCATGTTTTTAAGCAAGGACCGGGCCGGTTGTCGGCATCTGCGCGTCCGCCGCGTGGTGATATAGTGGCATCCGGGAAATCCGATGTCGTGATCATTTTCGCGCGAAGTCACTTTGGAAAGGGACCGGCCATGAGATTGATCATCGAGATTGTCGCCGCTGCACTGCTGGTGTTCTGCATCACCGCCACCAGCGCGGCCTTCGCTGCCGGCAGCAAGGCGGCCCGGAGTGCCGACGACTTGGGCTGCTCGTTCAGCGTCCCGGCCAACGCGTCTTCCGCTGGGCGCTGCGCGGCGATCCGAAGGCAGTGCGGCGGAAAATTTGTCGCCAATTATTGGAGCGACAAGCTCGTATCGGGGATGTGAGTTTGTAAGCAGTCCTCTCGTCGTCGTCCCGGCCTTGAGCCGGGACCCATCTTTGCGGCATCAAAGGTCAAAGCAAGTGGGACAAGTCATTCCACTCCGGATTCTCCTTTTCGATCAACTGAATTTTCCAATCGCGTCGCCAATTTTTCAACTGCTTCTCGCGTGCGATCGCATCCAGCGGCGATGAAAATTCTTCCACGCGCACGAGGCGGTGCACGCCGTACTTCTTGACGAATTCCGAGCCCAGACCGGCGCGATGCTGTTCAAGCCTTGCCCGCGGGTTGTTGGTAACGCCGATATAGAGCGCTCCGTTCGTGCGGCTGGCGAGAATGTAGACCCGATAGGTGCCCGCGCTCATCGCTCGAACGACCTCGCTGACCTCAATCGTGGCGCCATGGGTCGAGGCTCAAGGCCGGGTGACGGGGAAATATCGGAACAAATTAAGAACACTTTAGCAAGCCTTTGATATATCATAGTGATTCGGCGCCGTGCCGATACAACATCTAGGGTCTCTCCGGGATTTCGAGGACTACATGTCCACCATCGCCTTCGATCAATTCGCGCTTACCCGCATCGCCGACTTTGCCCGTTCGCTGTCGCGGCTGCATCAGGCTTCCCGCCGCCAGCCGATCGACGACGACGCCATTGACCGCGAATTCCACGCCGTCTGCCTGTCGGTGTGGGGCTACACCACGGACGATTTCAGCGACGATTTGTTTTCCGGCGCCGACCACGCCTGGCTCGATTCGCTCGATGAAGCCCATGCGCGCATCTTCGCCGCCGAACAGGGTTACGACCTCGTCGACGACGAGGGCATGCTGACGGACTGGTGGGGCTATTGCTGGATGATATTAGCCGAAAAACGCGGCCTGCTGACGCCGGAAAACCGCGCCGCCGCGCGCGCTTCCATCGAGGAAAAATATCTGTCGGCGCCGAATGTGATCGGCGTCATCGTCGGGCGGTGAAGCTGCCCGTCATTCCGGGATGGTCCGCAGGACCAGACCTCAGATGTGCAATTGCACATCGGGGAATCTCTAAATTCCGGGCTCGATGCGGAGCCTGTCATCGGGCCGGCCAGAGGCCGGACCCTTGGCATCGCCCCGAAATGACAATTCGACTCAGTCCGCTTCCGCGCGCTTGCCCCTCGCCGACATGGTCTTCGGCACCGTGCGTGCCGGCAGCGCGAGGTCGCGGCTGGTCTCGGGCAATGGCGCGTCGCTGGCGATCATTTCGGCGCTCGCCGGCGCCACCTTCATCTCGCCGAGCCGGGCGCGGACTTCGGCGGTCAGGCCCGGATAGGAAGCGACCGGGGTGAATTCCGCGGTCTGGCCGCTGCCGGCCTTGGCGCTGGAAGAGGCCACCAGCCCGCTGGTGGTGGCGATCACGTCGCCCGGACGCAGCGAGGTGTCGAGCGTCAGATCGATCGGCGCCAGCCCCGCGGCGTCGCGGCCGTTGCAGGTGCAGTCCGCGCGCAATGCCTTGCGATAGGCGTAAGCGTTCTCACTGTCGGCATAGCGTTCGCCATTACTGGACGAGGCGCTGTCGATGGTGCTGCCGAAGAAGACTTTGGTGACGCTGGCCGGACAAAACGCCTGGCACATCTGCACCGGCGTCGCGTTGCCGCGCGACAGCGGAAAATACCGGCCATCGCAGCTGCGCACGCAAAATGCGGGGCCGGAGCCGCCGGAGGCCACCGGGCGCGGCGGCGGCGCCGGCGGCTGGTTGAGGCCGAACGGATCAGCGAAGAAACTGGCCTGCGGAGGGGCCTGGCGCTGTTTCTGGGTGCCGCCAAAGAAAAAGTCGAACAGGCTTTCGGCGGACGCCATGCGCGGCGCCAGCGAGACGGAGCCAGCGAGCGCGACAGTGGCAACAAGCATCATGCGGCGCCGCATGCGCTGATAAGGCAACTCTGTACGCAACGCTTACTCCACCCGACGCCGCAAAACCGCTGGGACGAGAAGTGCCTCAGCCCGGAATCACATTAGTTCGGGATGGTAAACGAGCCATGAGCGCGCGCCGGATGGCGAAAAGAAAATGCTTCTTTTCACCTCGCCCCGCCTGCCGCCGCGAAGAGTGGGCAGGGGAGGATACAGCCGCACACGCCATCAATCCTACAAGAACTCGCCGGCCTTGTAGAGCGAGCGAAACGGAAGCCCGGCCTGCGCAAAGGTTTCAGTGGCGCCTTCGTCGCGGTCCACCATGGTGAACACCAGGACGATCTCGGCGCCGGCCTCGCGCACGGCTTCCGCCGCTTTGAGCGCCGAGCCGCCTGTCGTGGTGACGTCCTCGACGATTACCACGCGCTTTCCTTGCAGGCTCTCGCCCTTGGCGAGGCCCTCGACGGCGAGACGGGCGCCGTGCTCCTTCGGCTTCTTGCGCACGAAGAACGCCGCGATCGGATGGCCCTTGAGCCAGGACAGCTGCGCGATCGCGCCGGCCAGCGGCACCGCGCCCATTTCGAGGCCGCCGACATAATCGAGACCATCGTCCTTCAGCGCGTCGAACGTCAGTTCCGCCAGCAAGGCGGCGCCTTCGGGATCGAGCATGGTCGGCTTCAGGTTGAAATAGAAATCGCTCTTGCGGCCCGAGGCCAGCGTGATCTCACCGCGGCCGAACGAGCGCTTGCGGATGATCTCGGCGAGGCGGGCGCGGGAGGCTGATTTGGACAAGGTTTTTTCTCGGGGACGGGAGGTGGCGCAATCTATCGGCGGACGGGGACACATTCCAGAGCGGAACGGCGCCGTCAACAGCGCTGGCTGCTTGTTCTTCGTCCCAGCCATGGGAAGCGCGAGCACGGCCGGTGGAAAGGTTGTAAGGCCGTCGGGTTCCGGGGTAGGTGATGTCAGCTTTCGCAGAGGAATCACAAACATGACCATCGAACTCCACACCTGGAACACGCCGAACGGCCGCAAGATCAGCGTCGCGCTGGAGGAGATGGGGCTGCCGTACAAGGTTTTCCCGGTGAATATCAGCAAGGGCGAGCAGATGGCGCCGGATTTCCTCGCCATCAGCCCGAACAACAAGATTCCCGCGATCATCGATCCCGACGGGCCCGGCGGCAAGCGCGTCAGTATCTTCGAATCCGGCGCGATCCTGCTTTATCTCGGCGAGAAGACCGGCAAGTTCCTGCCCGCGCCGCTGATCGAGCGCATCCCGGTGTACGAATGGCTGATGTGGCAGATGGGCGGCTTCGGGCCGATGCCGGGGCAGGTGCATCACTTCATCGCGCTGGAAAACGAAGCGGACCGCGCCTACGGCCTGAAGCGCTATCATGGCGGAGACGCGAAGGCTTTACGGCGTGCTGGATCGCCGGCTTGCCAACCACGACTTCGTCGCAGGTCCGCTCTCGGTCGCCGATTTCGCGATTCTCGGCTGGGCGTGGCGGCACGAGCGGCATAAGGTGTCGTTTGCGGACTTCCCAAATGTCGGCCGCTGGTACGACACGCTGATGGCGCGCCCCGGCGTCAAGCGCGGCATGGAAGCGAAGCTGGATTGAGGGCACCACTGTCGTCGCCCGACCGGGCGATGACGGCAGTTGTCGTGCGATGGTGCAGCGAAGTCTCGTCACACCTCCCGAAGGGATTGGATGGCGGCTGCGAACCGCGTGATCGCAGTGCGTAACGGTTCGGCAAGCTCGTTGTCGGCAATGATCGACATGTCGTCGTTTGCAGTACCGAGCAAGGGCAATGTGATGGACGCATCGCCGACGAGTTTTGCCGACATTGTCTCCAGCGTTAACGTCAGCGCCGCCAGCGCATGGGTTGCGCGTGGAGACGTGTTGATCAGCGCCACTGGCTTGTTGGGAAATTCGAAGCTGGCGACCAGCCAATCCAAGGCATTCTTCAGCACACCCGCGACGCCGCGCGCATATTCAGGGCTGGAAATCAAAATCCCGTCGGCATCTCCGATCAATGCCCGAAAGGCCGCAACGGTGCCAGGAACCCGATCGCCATCGATATCCGGGTTGAAAAACGGCAAGCCGGCGATCCCGTCATAAATCGTGATATCAACTCCGGCAGGGGCGAGCCGCGCCGCGGCGCGCAACACGGCCGTATTGCTTGATCCTGCGCGCAAGCTGCCGGAAATCGCGAGAATCTTCATGGAAAACGGTATTCCTCGTGAAGGCCCGCCGTCTCATGGCGAGCCCGCGTCTAATGCGCCTCGTCCCAATTGTCCGCGGCTCTTGCATCGACATGCAGCGGCACCGACAGCAGCACCGCCGGGAACGGCGCGTCCTGCATGGTGTGCTGCACCACCGGCAGGGTCGCGGCGACCTCGTCGTCCGGCACCTCGAAGATCAGTTCGTCGTGCACCTGCAACAGCATCTGCGCCGAGAGTTTCTTCTCCGCCAGCGCTGCTTCCATCCGGGTCATGGCGCGGCGGATGATGTCGGCGGCCGTGCCCTGCAATCGCGCGTTGATGGCGGCGCGTTCGTTGAAGGAGCGGACCGAGGCGTTGGAGGCCTTGATGTCGGGGTAATGACATTTCCGGCCGAACAGCGTCTCGACATAGCCGTGGCTGCGGCAGAAATCCCGCGTCGCGTCCATATAGGCGCGGATGCCGGGAAATCGCTCAAAGTATTTCTTGATGTAGGCGGAGGCTTCCTCTCGGGCGATGCCGAGCTGGTTGGCGAGGCCGAACGCCGAGATGCCGTAGATGATGCCGAAATTGATCGCCTTGGCCCGGCGGCGCACCTCGCTCGGCATGTCCTTGATCGGCACGCCGAACATTTCCGACGCGGTCATGGCGTGAATGTCGAGCCCGTCGCGGAACGCCTGCTTCAGCACGGGAATGTCGGCGATTTCAGCCAACAGCCGCAACTCGATCTGCGAATAATCCGCCGACACCAGCTTGTGGCCGGGCGAGGCAATGAAGGCGCGGCGGATCTTGCGGCCGTCCTCGGTACGAACCGGAATATTCTGCAGGTTCGGCTCGTTCGACGACAGCCTGCCCGTGGTGGTCGCCGCCAGCGCATAGGTCGTGTGCACGCGATGGGTCTGCGGATGCACATAGGTCGGCAGCGCGTCGGTATAGGTCGATTTCAGTTTCGAAACCTGCCGCCATTCCAAAATCTTCTTCGGGAATTCGTGGCCCTGCTCGGCGAGTTCGTCGAGAATCTGCGCCGAGGTCGACCACGCGCCGGTCTTGGTCTTGCTGCCGCCGGGAATTCCCATCTTGCCGAAGATGATGTCGCCGATCTGCTTGGGGCTGCCGACATTGATCGGCTCGCCCGCAATCTCCTGGATCTCGGCTTCGACACGCGCGGCGGTCTGGGCGAACTCGCCCGACAGGCGCGACAGCACCTGGCGGTCGATCGAGATGCCGCGCCGTTCCATCCGCGCCAGCACCGAGATCAGCGGCCGCTCCAGCGTCTCGTAGACCGCGGTCATGCGCTCGGCGACGAGGCGCGGCTTCAGCACCCGCCACAGCCGCAGGATCACGTCGGCATCCTCGGCCGAGTACGCGGTTGCCCGGTCGATCGCGACCTGATCGAACGTCAGCTTGCCCTTGCCGCTGCCGGTCAGTTCGCCGTAGCTAAGATTGGCATGGCCGAGCCATCGCTCGGCCAGCGCATCGAGCCCATGGGCATTGCGGCCGGCATCGAGCGCATAGGACAGTCAGCTGCGCATCGTCATGGTTGCAGATGACGATGCCAGCTTGCGCGAACATCACGGCGTTGAATTTGATGTTGAAGCCGATCTTCAGGATGCCGGCCGATTCCAGCAGCGGCCGCAGCGCGTCGAGCGCGTCACTGGCCTTGATCTGGTCCGGCGCGAGGCCGGCGGCGAACAGGCCCGAGCCATCGCCGGATTGTTTGTGGCTGAGCGGGATGTAGCAGGCGTCATTCGGCCCAAGCGCCAGCGCAATGCCGCAGATCTCCGCCTGCATCGGATCGATCGAGGTCGCCTTGGCCTCGATCGCGAAATGGCCGACATCATGCACCCGTGCGATCCATGCGCTGCAGCTCTTCGAGGCTGCGCATGGTCTGGTATTTGCTGCGATCGACCGGGATTTTGCGCGCGGCTTCGGCGCGCGCTGACGCGAGCGAGATCGGGGTGAGGGGCTGTTCGTGGGCTGAAGTTCGGCCTCTCGCAGAACTCGGTGCGCCCCCTCTCCCGCTTGCGGGGGAGGGCGGGGTGGGGGTGCCTCCGCGAGCGCCGTCGAAGAGGTCGCCACCCGCTGTGCTCTGACGCACCGGTGCGTTGCCGATTTTCGTCGACTTTCTCCGCCAGCGGAAGCGGCGCAAACGCGCTTGCCCCGCTCTTGTTGCCCGCATCCGCTTCCACATCCGACGGATCGATCTGCGCATAGTCGGCGACGCGGCGGGTCAGGGTGGAGAATTCCATCGCCTTCAAAAACGCGATCAGCTTGCGCGCGTCGGGCTCCTGCACCGCGAGTTCGTCGAGCGGCACGTCGAGCGTGACCTTGTCGTCGAGCAGCACCAGCTGCCGCGAGATCCGCGCCTTCTCGGCATTCTCGATCAGCGCCTCGCGCCGCTTCGGCTGCTTGATCTCGCCGGCGCGGGCCAGCAGCGTTTCCAGGTCGCCATATTCGACGATCAGTTGCGCGGCGGTCTTGACGCCGATGCCCGGCACGCCCGGGACGTTGTCGGTGGAATCCCCGGCCAGCGCCTGCACCTCGACCACCTTTTCCGGCGGCACGCCGAACTTCTCGATCACTTCGGCAATGCCGATGCGGCGGTCCTTCATGGTGTCGTACATGGTGACGCAGTCGGTCACGAGCTGCATCAGGTCCTTGTCGGAGGAAACGATGGTCGTGGTGGCGCCGCGCTCGCAGGCCTGCCGCACATAGGTCGCGATCAGATCGTCGGCCTCGAAACCGACCTGCTCGAGGCAGGGCAGGTCGAAGGCGCGCACCGCTTCGCGGATCAGCTGGAATTGCGGGATCAGGTCGTCGGGCGCCGGCGGCCGGTGCGCCTTGTAATCGGGATAGAGCTTGTTGCGGAACGTGATTTCCGATTTGTCGAAGATGATGGCGAGATGGGTCGGCCGGTTGTCCGGCGGCATGTCGCGCAGCAGCTTCCACAGCATGTTGCAGAAGCCGAGCACGGCATTGACCTGCAAGCCGTCGGATTTGCGGTTCAGCGGCGGCAGCGCGTGGTAGGCGCGGAAGATATAGGAGGAACCGTCGACCAGAAAGACGTGGTCGCCTTTCGCAGGGGCTTTGACGGCAACGGGGTTTGCAACGGCTTGTTCTGAGGTTTTGGGCATGGCCGCAATTTAGGGATTTTTGCGCTGATTGACAGCCTTTGAGGCCGGAATGAGTCGTGATTTTTGGTCTTTCCAGCGCTCCCGCATTGAGTTGCATCCGCAGCCGTTCCGTGCCCCCTGCGGTCACGGGGCAGGCCCGCGAAAATTACTCCGCCGGCTGCAGCGCCGCCAGCGGCTTTTTCGGCGCGATCCAGAACGTGGCGGGGCGCTCGAACAGGAAATCGGCGCCGAACTGAAGCGCGATTCGCCACAGCGCCAGCGCACCGGTAACGCCCGCGATCGTGACCACAAGCGAGATCGTCCCGATGTCGGAGATCAGCCCGGCCCGCAGCAGCAGTGTCCGCGTCGCCGCCATCGGCAGGAAGAACGCCAGATAGATCACGATGGAATGCTCGCCGCAAAAGCGCAGGAAATTCAGCCAGTGCGCCCGTGCCAGCAGCGTGCCCAGCGTGACGATGGCGCAGGCGCCGGAAAGCCCGAGCATCAGCGAGATCAGCGGCCATTCGCTGCAACCGGCATAAACCAGGCTGCCGTCGATGAATGCCCACAGCGCCAGTCCCGCGAGCGCCAGCGCAGGTCGCGCCCGCGCGCGATCGGACAACGTGAACACATATTGGGCGAACAAATAGCCGGAATAGAAATAGACGAAGCGCGCGCCAAATTCATCGATCACGGTCCAGCCGGTCGCGACATGCGCGGTCTCCAGCAATGCCGCCGCGCCCCAGATCAGAAGCGGCGGCATCCGCCGTGTCACCTTGGTGACGACAAAGAATACCGGCAGCAGATAGATGAACCACAGCGTGCCGAACGGCTCGATGAAGGATTCCAGATACAGGAAGCCGACATGGACTCCAACTGGTTTCGGCCGCGAACGACGGCGCCTTGAAGCCGAACTGGATCGTCACCCACAGCACATAGAAATAGGCGAAGTGCACCACCTTGCGATCGAGATAAGTGCGCCAGTCGCGGTCGATCACGATCGACAGGAACAGGCCCGAGATCAGGAAGAAGTCCGGCATCCGGAACGGCTTTGCGAAGGCGACCAAAAGATGCATGAATCCGGTCTGGCCGGCGGCCAGCTCGACGCCCAGCACCGAATGCATCATCACCACCATGACGATGCAGATGCCCTTGGCGTAGTCGACCCAGTCGATGCGTCCTGCCGCCGATGGCACGGAATGCAGGGAATGCTGGGTGACGGCGGATGTGCCGTTTTTAGTCATCGATGTCCCTTTTCGGCCCGACGTGGCGGCATCATCGGGCTTGGTGGTTTCTTTCTTCTTTATTCATACAAATGACATGCCGATTTTTGAAACCTTTCTGGGTTTCCCCTGTGCGGGGAAATGCTTTAAGACGCGCTCACCATCGATCGCGTTAACCATTAGAGGCAGGTTGTTTCATGCGGATTGCCATGATTGGCACAGGTTATGTGGGGCTGGTGTCAGGGGCCTGTTTTGCGGATTTCGGCCACCAGGTCACCTGCGTGGACAAGGACGCCGACAAGATCGCAGCCTTGCGCCGCGGCGAAATCCCGATTTTCGAGCCGGGCCTCGATTCGCTGGTGGCCTCCAATGTCAAGGCCGGGCGGCTGGATTTTGCCACCGATCTGACCGCGCCGGTCGCCGAGGCCGACGCGGTATTCATCGCGGTCGGCACGCCGTCGCGGCGAGGCGACGGCCACGCCGATCTGAGTTATGTCCACAGCGCCGCGCGCGAGATCGCCGCTGCGCTTTCCGGCTTCACCGTGGTCGTCACCAAATCGACGGTGCCGGTCGGCACCGGCGACGAAGTCGAACGCCTGATTCGCGAAACCAATCCCTCCGCCGATGTCGTGGTCGCCTCCAATCCGGAATTCCTGCGCGAGGGCGCCGCGATCCGCGACTTCAAGTTTCCGGACCGCATCGTGGTCGGCACATCGGACGAGCGCGGCGCGCAAGGTGCTCGGTGATATCTACCGGCCGTTGTCGCTCAACCAGGCGCCGCTGATGTTCACCGCGCGGCGCACCGCGGAACTGATCAAATACGCGGCCAACGCGTTCCTCGCCACCAAGATCACCTTCATCAACGAGATCGCCGATCTGTCCGAAAAGGTCGGCGCCGACGTGCAGGAAGTCGCGCGCGGCATCGGGCTGGACAACCGCATCGGCGCGAAATTCCTGCATGCCGGGCCGGGCTTCGGCGGCTCGTGCTTCCCCAAGGATACCCGCGCGCTGGTCAAGATCGCGCTCGATCATGACGTGCCGCTGCGGATCGTCGAGGCGGTGCTCGCGGTCAACGACAACCGCAAGCGCGCGATGGCGCGCAAGGTCTCCACCGCGGCCGGCGGCGGCCTGCGCGGCAAGACCGTCGCCGTGCTCGGCCTCACCTTCAAGCCCGATACCGACGACATGCGCGAGGCGCCGTCGATTCCGCTGGTGACCGGACTGCTCGACATGGGCGCCAAAGTGCGCGCCCACGATCCGGTCGGCATGGAGCAGGCGCGCCGCGAATTGCCCGATATCGAATATTGCGACGACCCCTATGCCTGCGTGCGCGGCGCCGACGCCATGGTGGTGGTGACCGAATGGGTGCAGTACCGCACGCTCGATCTGGAACGCCTGAAGCGCGAGATGGCGCAGCCCGTGGTCGTCGACCTGCGCAACATCTACCGCCCCGAGGACATGGCGGCGCTCGGCTTTACCTACGAAAGCGTCGGGCGAGGGGCGGTTTGAGGCTTGCGCCATAGCATTGCGTCATGGCCGTGCTTGTCACGGCCATCCACGTCTTGTTTTCTAGCCGCTTAGGAAGAACGTGGATGCCCGGCACAAGGCCGGGCATGACGAGTTGGTGAGACCTTGCCCCGCTCCTTCGACACCCCGCTTCCGATCGACGCCGTGCTCGACGAACTGGCGCGCACGCTCGCGGGCCGTAACGCCGCCGTGCTGGTGGCGCCGCCCGGCGCCGGCAAGACCACGCGGGTGCCGCTGGCGCTGCTCGATGCGCCGTGGGCGAAGGGCAAGAAAATCATCGTGCTGGAGCCGCGGCGGATCGCGGCCCGCGCCAGCGCCGAGCGCATGGCGCAGACAATAGGAGAACGGGTCGGCGAGACCGTCGGCTACCGCGTCCGCTTCGGCTCGAAGGTATCGCGCGCAACCCGGATCGAGGTCGTCACCGAGGGCATCTTTTCGCGGCAGATCCTCGACGATCCGGAATTGTCGGGCGTTGCCGCGGTGCTGTTCGACGAGTTTCACGAGCGCTCGCTCGATGCCGATCTCGGCCTGGCGCTGGCGCGCGATGCGCAGATGGGCCTGCGCGAGGACCTGCGTATCCTCGTGATGTCGGCAACCCTCGACGGCGCGCGGGTGGCGAAACTGCTCGGCGACGCGCCGGTGATAGCAAGCGAAGGCCGCGCCTTTCCGGTCGAGACCCGCTATCTCGGCCGCAAGGCGGACGCGCCGCTGGAGCGGCAGATGGCGGATGCGATCGCGATGGCGCTGCGCGCCGATCCCGGTTCGGTGCTGGCGTTTCTGCCGGGCGCCGCGGAAATTCGCCGCACCCAGAACTTTCTCGCCGAGCGCATCCACGACGCTGCCATCGAAATCGTGCCGCTGTTCGGCGCGCTCGATGCCGCTGTGCAGGACCGCGCCATTGCGCCTGCGCCGAAAGGCCGGCGCAAGGTCGTGCTGGCGACGTCGATTGCGGAGACGTCGCTGACCATCGAAGGTGTCCGCATTGTCGTCGATTCCGGCGTGGCGCGGGTGCCGCGCTATGAGCCTGATATCGGGCTGACGCGGCTGGAAACCGTGCGCGCCTCGCGCGCCGCGGTCGATCAGCGCCGCGGCCGCGCCGGCCGCACCGAGCCTGGTGTGTGCTACCGGCTGTGGGACGAGCCGCAGACCGCGTCGCTGGCGGCCTATACCCAGCCCGAAATTCTCAGCGCCGATCTCTCGTCGCTGCTGCTCGACCTCGCGCAATGGGGCGTCAGCGATCCCGCCACGCTTTCGTTTCTCGATCCCCCGCCCGCGCCGGCGCTGAAGGAAGCGCGCAGTCTGTTGCGCGAACTCGGCGCGCTCGATGGCGACGGCCGGATCACGGCGGAGGGCCGGAGCCTGCGCGCCCTGGCGCTGCCGCCGCGGCTGGCGCGGATGATCGTGGATTCGCATCGCCTCGGCGCCGGCGAGGAAGCCGCCGAAATTGCCGCCGTGCTCACCGAGCGCGGGCTTGGCGGCGACAGCGTCGATCTCGATTTCCGGCTCGATCAATTCCGCCGCGACCGCTCGCAACGCGCCGCCAGCGCGCGCAGCCTGGCGCAACGCTGGGCGTCGCAGGTGGCCCTTACTTCTCCCTCCCCCTCGCGGGGTCCGAGGCGAGCGAGTCTATGCAAACCAGGAAGGGCTCGCCGGCTCAAACAGCAACTGACCCACCCTCCACCGGCGTCATGCTGGCCTTCGCCTTCCCGGACCGCGTCGCGCGCAACCGCGGCAATGGCAGCTTTGTGCTGGCCAACGGGCGCGGCGCCGCGGTTGACCAGGCCTCGGCGCTGGCGCGCGCGCCCTATATCGCGGTCGCCGAACTGACCGGCACGGCGGCGCAGGGGCGCATCCTGCTGGCGGCGCCGATTACGCAGGGGGAAATCGAACAGTACTTCGCCGATCAGATCGAGACCGCGGACGAGATTACATTCGACCGAAGCGCGCTTGCCCTGCGGGCGCGCCGCAGAAAAACATTGCACGCGATCACGCTGTCGGAGGCGCCGATGGCGCTGCAACCCTCGGCGGAGACCGCGCGTGTGCTCGCCGATGGCCTGATTGCTGCCGGACTCGACAGGCTGCCATGGTCGAAACCCCTAAAGCAGTGGCGCGATCGCGTGATGTTTTTGCGCGACGCGGAAGGCGCACCCTGGCCTGATCTGTCCGACGACGCGCTGGCGGCGCAGCGCGAGGCATGGCTGGTGTCTGCGCTCTACGACAAGACTTCGCTGAAGGACATTTCGGCCGGCGATCTGTCGGATGCGCTGATGACGCTGTTGCCCTGGGAATTGCGGGCGCGGCTGGAGCGCGAAGCGCCGACCCATTTCGAGGCGCCGACCGGCACTCAGCTTGCGATCGACTACGAGGCCGAGCAAGGGCCGACGATTGCCGTCCGGCTGCAGGAATTGTTCGGGCTCAACACCCATCCGTCGATCGCGAAAGGCAAAATACCGCTGGTGCTGGAATTGTTGTCGCCGGCACACCGCCCGGTGCAGGTGACGCGGGACCTGCCGGGCTTCTGGCGCGGCAGCTATGCGGCGGTGCGTTCCGACCTGCGCGGGCGCTATCCCAGACATCCCTGGCCGGAGGATCCGGCCAGTGCGATGCCGACCCGGCGCGTGAAGCCACGCGGAACCTGATTTCCGCTCCATCCAGATGAAGTTTGGATGAGAGAAATATGGCGGGCGGTGAACCCTTTGGAGGTCCGAGCGTTCCCTTCCGGAAGCTGTCGCCGGTAGGTGTCGGATGAGCGCGACCTATATCTTTGACGTCGAAGGTACCCTGATCGACTGCGTCGCAGAGATCCTGCAATGCTGGGGCGAGACGCTGGCTGCCTTCGCTCTGCAAGTGCCGTCGGCGCATCTGCAGCGGCTCTCGGGCATGGACGGCGACGAGATGCTGGCGATCCTGGCTCCCGGCCTCGACGAACATGCCCGCAAGGATGTCCTGAAAGCGCAAGGCGAGCGCTATCGCGCGCTCTATCTGCCGCGGGTGCGAGAGTTTCCCGGGGTGCGCGCGACTTTCGCCGCCATCAAGTCGCGGGGTGGGCGGATTGCACTCGCCACCGATTGCAAGGACGACGAACTGAAACGCTATCGCGCTCTGATGAACGTCGACGACCTCTTCGACGCGGTCGCGTGCGGCGACGAGGTTTCCAAAGGCAAGCCCGATCCAGCCTTGGTGGAACTGGCGCTGCGTCATCTCGGCGGTGCGCCGGCCGAGTTCGCCACCATGATCGGGGATACCCCGTTCGATGCGCAGGCGGCACGGCGCGCCGGCGCCTCGGCGTGGGGAACGCTGAGCGGAGGCCATACCAGATCCTCGCTGATCGATGCCGGTTGCTCCCTGGTGGTTTCCTCGGTTGGTGATTTCGAGCGATATCTGCCGCGAGAAGAACCGCTGGCCTCGCCGGTTTCGATGCACCAACATTGACTAAATGACTGCCGGCACGGGTTGCCCGCGCGCCCGCTCTTGCGCGGAGAAATAGCGGGCCGCGTTAACGCTTCGCTCATCCTTTTCGCGAAAATGGCAGCGTTCGTCGCCGCCGTTAGTCGCGGCTTGGCGGCCGACGTGATGATATCGGCCGGTCTTCTCATCGAGTGTGGCGTAATGCGTAACATTATGATTTTTGCCGCTGTCATGATCGGTCTCGGCACCTTCATGGCGCAGATGGCAGACAAGATGACGGCGACGACGCCGGCGCTCGCCGATGCCGCCTCGCGCAAGGCTGACTCCGTCGAAACCGTCGGGCAGAGCAGTTCACGCAGCCTCAGCATCCCCCGCGACGCCCGCGGCCATTTTGAAACCGAAGGCCGGATCGACGGCCAGCGCATCGGCTTCATGATCGATACCGGCGCGTCGGTGATCGCGCTGAACGAAACCTCGGCGGCGCGGTTCGGGCTGCGTCCGTCCCGCGGCGATTACAACGCCACCGTCACCACCGCCAACGGCACCGTCAAGGCGGCGCGCGCCCGGCTTGCCATGGTCGAACTCGGCGAACTGGTGGTGCGCGACGTCGATGCCATGGTATTGCCCGATGAGGCGCTGTCGGAAAACCTGCTCGGCCTGTCGTTCCTGTCGAAGCTGAAGCGGTTCGAATACGCCAACGGCCAGATGGTGCTGGAGCAATAAGGGCTCTTTTGCTGCCAATCCGCCGCAATCAATTTCCAAAATAAGGCTGTCCCGCCTTCCGCTGCGCCCATGCATTCGCTATGGCTGCGGCGCTATTCCTTTTCCGTTTCATGACGAGGCCATTTGAATGTTTCCGAAGCCGAAATCCGTGCTGGTTCCGAACACCTATGCCTATGAATCCGAGCCGATGGTGAAGGCGACCGGTTTTCGCGAATACGACGCCCGCTGGCTGTTCGGCAAGGAAATCAACCTGATGGGCATTCAGGCGCTGGGCATGGGGCTGGGCGCGCTGATCGCCGAACTCGGCGTCAGCCAGGAGGTCGTTACCGGGCATGATTTCCGCGGCTATTCGGCATCGATCAAATACGCGCTGATTTCCGGGCTGCATGGCGTCGGGCTGCAAGGTCCACGACATCGGCCTGTGCATGACGCCGATGGCGTATTTCGCGCAATTCGAGCTCGACGTGCCCTGCGTCGCGATGGTGACGGCGTCGCATAACGACAATGGCTGGACCGGCGTCAAGATGGGCGCCAACCGGCCGCTCACGTTCGGCCCCGACGAGATGACGCCGCCTGAAGGAGATCGTGCTCAATGCCGACTTCAAGAACAAGGCCGGCGGCTCCTATCAGTTTCACGAGAATTTTCCGGCGCGCTATATTGCCGACCTGACCAAGCGGGCAAAGCTGAAGCGCAAGCTGAAAGTCGTGGTCGCCTGCGGCAACGGCACCGCGGGTGCCTTCGCGCCGCAGGTGATGGAAGCGATCGGCTGCGAGGTGGTGCCGCTCGATACCGAGCTCGACTATACCTTTCCGAAATACAATCCCAATCCCGAAGACATGGAAATGCTGCACGCCATCCGCGACGCGGTGCTCGACGCACAAGGCCGATGTCGGCCTCGGTTTCGACGGCGACGGCGACCGCTGCGGCGTGGTCGACAATACCGGCGAGGAGATTTTCGCCGACAAGGTCGGCGTGATGCTGGCGCGGGATATGTCGGCGATCCACCAGAACGCGCAGTTCGTGGTCGACGTGAAATCGACCGGGCTGTTCGTCACCGATCCGGTGCTGCAAAAGCAGGGCGCGAAAACCACCTACTGGAAGACCGGCCACTCCTACATGAAGCGCCGCACCAATGAACTGGGCGCGCTGGCGGGTTTCGAGAAATCCGGCCACTTCTTCTTCAACGCGCCGCTCGGCCGCGGCTATGACGACGGCCTGATCTCGGCGATCGCGATCTGCGAGATGCTCGATCGCGCGCCCGGCAAATCGATGGCGGATTTGAAAGACGCGCTGCCGAAAACCTGGTCGTCGCCGACCATGTCGCCGCATTGCGCCGACGAAGCCAAATACGGCGTCGTCGACAGCGTGGTGAAGCATTTCGAGGCGATGCAGAAGAAGGGCGAGAAGGTCGCGGGACAAAACATCCGCGATCTCGTCACCGTCAACGGCGTGCGCGTCACGGTCGAGGACGGCAGCTGGGGCCTGGTGCGGGCTTCCTCCAACAAGCCGGAACTGGTGGTCGTGGTCGAGAGCCCGGTGTCCGAGCAGCGCATGCGCGACCTGTTCGAGGCGATGGATTCGGTGCTGCGCACGCATCCGGAAGTCGGCGAGTACAATCAGAAGATTTGAGCCCAACCCGTCATTGCCGGGCTTGACCCGGCAATCCATCTTCTTCGCGAGAGTCTTCAAAGATGGATGGATACGCGGGTCAAGCCCGCGTATGACGACCGCAATTGCCGGTGCCCTCCGGGATTTGCCCGCGAAGCTGAAAAAATGCCTACGCCGCCGGCACCGGCAATGCGGTGACCGACTTGATCTTCTCCATCGCGAAACGCGAGGTGACGTTCTTCAGCGGCACCGCGCCGATCAGCTTCTTGTAAAACACGTCGTAGCTCTGCATGTCCGCGACCACGACGCGCAGCATGTAGTCGACGTCGCCCGCCATCCGGTAGAATTCCATCACCTCGGGCATCGCGCTGACGGCGTCGGCGAATTTGCGCAGCCAGGTCTCCGAATGATCGGCGCTCTCGACCGACACGAATACGGAGATGCCGAGCCCGATCTTGTTCTGGTCGACCAGCGCGACGCGGCGCAGGATCACGCCGTCGGCTTCCAGCCGCTGGATGCGCTTCCAGCACGGCGTCGAGGACAGCCCGACCCGGTCGCCGATCTCGGCAACCGAGAGGGAAGCATCTTCCTGCAGCACCGTCAGGATCTTGCGGTCGATGGCGTCGAGGCGGCGATTGGGCTCGTGGATCTGAACGGCTAGGTCGGTCATGAGAAGAACTTTGTTCCATTTATGGGGCTTATTACCCTCATATAGAGAAAATTCTTCTAATACAAGCCCATCATTGGCCGCGTCCGGACCGGGCTGGCCGCCTGGCCATGGCTCAAAAGCTCTTCGACTTCAGCACGTTGCGGGGCAGCAAAGGCGCCGCCGAACCGGGTGCATTTCAGTGCCGCGGCGGCGGAGGCGAACCGCAGCGCCTCCCGCAGATCCTGCTGCTCGGTGATGGCCAGCGCAAACGCGCCATGGAACACGTCGCCGGCGCCCAGCGTATCCACGGTATGCACCGGGAAGGCCGGCGTCTGCTGCAGGTTCTGCTGTTCGTCGAGCCAGATCGTGCCCTGCGCGCCGCGCGTTCCCGCCAGGAACGACGGCGTCAGCTTCGCGATCTTTTTCAGCGCCTCGCCGTCGTCGGCGACGCCGGCGGTCTCCTGCAGCGGCTCGCTGGAAAAGACCAGATGCGACGACGCGGTGAGCAGTCCCTCCCGCAGCGACATCGCGCGGTCGACATCGACGATGACGGGAATGCCGCGCCGGCGCGCCTCGGCGCAGAGATCGGTGCAGAATTCCGCGCAGCGGCTCTCGGTCAGGATGGCGCTGCAGTCCTCGAGCAGCTCGTCGGCATCGGGCAGGTGGACCTTCCACAATTCCGGATCGCGGAAGGTGACGATGGTGCGCTCGCCGCTGGGGTCGATCATGATGTTCGAGATCGGCGTCACCAGGCCCGGCATGTGCACGATGTGCCTGGTGTCGATGCCCTCATGCGCGAGCTTGTCGAAAATATAGCGGCTGGAGGTTTCGCGGGCATCGCCCATCGGCCCGCAGATCGAGGCGCGGCCGCCGAGCCGCACGATCCCGATCGCCGCGTTGAGCGCGTTGCCGCCGCAGATTTCGTCGAAATGGCTGGCGTTCTCCTTGGAGCCGCGCGCCGGCAACTCCCGGCATCGCGAAACGTCAGGTCGCGCACCGGCATGCCGATGCAGAGGATGCGCGGCAGGGATTTTCGGCGCGGCGGCGTGAAAGTTCATCGGCTCGTCCATCAGGTCCGTCATGCCACCTGACGGAACCGGCATTGCTAATCGACGAGCCATGATCGGGTTCCACCTATGCGCGGGTCCCGGGGGTGGTTTGCACCCAGCGCCCAACCAGATGATGGGCGATCGCAAACGGGTGCGGGCCCGCCAGGCCATCGGGATGTTCCCGCTTCAGCATCAGGGTTGCCTCGGCGCGGTCGAACCAGCGCGCATCCTCCAGTTCCGTGCGATCGACGACGATATCCTCGTTGGTGGCGCGCGCGGTGCATCCGATCATCAGCGATGACGGGTAGGGCCAGGGCTGCGTCATGTAATAATTCACGTCGGTGCAGCGGATTCCGGATTCCTCGAAGATCTCGCGGCGGACCGCGTCCTCGATGGTCTCGGCGGCTTCGACGAACCCGGCAAGGCAGGACTACATTCCGGGCAGGAAATTGCTTCTGCCGGCCCAGCAGGCACTTGTCGCCCGAGGTCACCAGCATGATGACGACCGGGTCGGTGCGCGGAAAATGCTCGGCCTTGCAGTTCGGGCAGTCGCGCTTCCAGCCGCCTTCCTTCATCGCGGTACGGGTTCCGCAATTGGCGCAATAGCCGTGGCGCTGATGCCAGTTCACCATCGATTTCGCCATCGCGATCGCCGAGAGCTGGTTGGGCGGCACCACGCCCTGCATCGCCATGCCACGCAGTTCGGTGACGCGCGACGTCGTTGCGGGGCAGCAATTTTTCCACCGCCGCCGCCGAGATGCCCATGCCGAACACCGCGGCGCCCTCGCGCAGGCCCAGGAAGATCGTGCCGGGATTGGCGCCGAATTTCAGCGCTTCGTCGATCGTCAGCAGCGCGCGCGGACCTTCCGCCTCCTGCTTCACCACCAGCGAGTCGCGATAGACCACGTAGGCGCGGGCGTCGCGGCGCCCTTCCAGCGCCAGCAGTTTCGCGTCGTCGCCGCGCAGATGCGCGGCGCGATCGAGAATATTGCGTGACGAAGCCCGGCTGCCCCAGCGGAAACGAATTCGAATGCTGTCATGCGTTCAACCTAGTCAAGATCCCAGCCAGATTTTGCGGCGAAGCGCGCTGATGAAAGCCTGCACTTCCTCGGCGTCATGGGGCAGCGGCGGCATCACCCCCCAGACCGGACGCGGCCAGGCGACATCGCTGGAGCGGCGCGCGATGACGTGCACGTGCAGTTGCGGCACCAGATTGCCGAGTGCTGCGATATTCAGCTTGTCGCATCGGGTGACGTCTTTCAGCGCGCGCGCGACGCGGCAGATCTCCGTCATCAGCTGCGCCTGCTCGACCTCGTCGAGGTCGATGATCTCGACGGCTTCGTCCCGGCGCGGCACCAGCAGCAGCCAGGGGTAATGCGCATCCTTGATGACAAGCACCCGGCACAGCGGCAGGTCGCCGATGTCGATGGTGTCTTTTTTGAGCTGTGAGTGCAGCGACCAGGCGGGGGTGTTAGAAGGCATCAATATTCCCTCGTCATGCCCGGCCTTGTGCCGGGCATCCACGTCTTCCTTGGTGTGGCAAGAAAGCTAGACGTGGATGGCCGGGACAAGCCCGGCCATGACGGCAACTAATGCCTTTCCGCGTTTCTGCACAAGTCCCGCAAACCTCTCTCGCTCCGCTTGCTTTCCGGGCCTTTTGGCCCCAAATAAGGACCGGGAGATTGGCGGTGGACGAGCCACTCGCCAACCGGGTCAGGTCCGGAAGGAAGCAGCCCTAACGAGGTCCGGATCGGGTCGCTCGTCAGTCTCCTACCTGTTTTTTCGAGCGAATCGCGCAAAAAGCAGCGATCCCGTCCTGCGCCAGGATTCGCCCGTTTATTCCGCAAGCCGGCCTCGAGAGACAATTCAAGTTGCGGATCGATCGATGACCGACGCTGGCGCTCCCTCAATGCCCTCCACCGATCCCGACAGCGTCCCTCAGGGCGGCTTCGACCTCGGCGGCTCGCCCGCAGGCCGGCAAGCCCTATCGCGTGCTGGCGCGCAAATACCGCCCCTCCAGTTTCGAGGATCTGATCGGCCAGGACGCGGTGGTCCGCACCGTTTCCAACGCCTTCGAAACCGGCCGGATCCCGCAGGCCTGGATCCTGACCGGCGTGCGCGGGGTCGGCAAAACCACCACGGCGCGGATTCTCGCCCGCGCGCTGAACTACGAACTGCCGGACGGATCGGTGAAGGGCCCGACCATCCACATGCCGATGCTCGGCGTGCATTGCCAGGCGATCATGGAAAGCCGGCACATGGACGTGCTGGAAATGGACGCCGCCTCCCATACCGGCGTCGACGACGTGCGCCAGATCAACGACAGCGTGCGCTATGCGCCGGCCAGCGCGCGCTACAAGGTCTACATCATCGACGAAGTCCACATGCTCTCGACGGCGGCGTTCAACGCCTTCCTGAAGACGCTGGAGGAGCCGCCGGAGCACGCCAAATTCGTGTTCGCCACCACCGAAATCCGCAAAGGTGCCGGTGACGGTGCTGTCGCGCTGCCAGCGTTTTGACCTGCGCCGGGTCGAGGCCGACGTGCTGATGACGCATCTGGCCAATATCGCGGCCAAGGAAAACGTCGAGGTCGAGCCGGAGGCGCTCGGCATCATCGCGCGCGCGGCGGAAGGCTCGGTGCGCGATTCGCTGTCGCTGTTCGATCAGGCGATCGCGCATGCCGCCGGGCCTGGTGCGCGCCGATGCGGTGCGGCAGATGCTCGGCCTGGCCGACCGCACGCGGGTGATCGATCTGTTCGATTCGCTGGCGCGCGGCGACATCGCCAGCGCGTTCAGGGAATTCCGCGAGCAGTACGACACCGGCGCCGATCCGATCGTGGTGCTCGTCCGATCTCGCCGAATTCGTCAACTTCGTCACCCGGGTCAAGATCGTGCCGGCGACGGCGGACAATGTCGCCTTCGGCGAAACCGAGCGGCTGCGCGCCCGCGACTTCGCCGCAAAACTGTCGATGCGGGTGCTGTCGCGGATGTGGCAGATGCTGCTCAAGGGCATCGCCGAGGCGCAGGCCGCGACCCGGCCGGCGGCGGCCGCGGAAATGGTGCTGGTGCGCATCGCCTATGTCGCCGACATGCCGACGCCGGACGAAGCGATCCGGATGATCGAGCAGAATGGCGGCGGCATCGCCGGCTGCCATCGCAGGAAACGCGGCGCCACGCGGCGCGCCGGCCTCGCCCGCATCGTCGATGCAATCGTCGCCTGCACGCGCGGCTTCCGTGCCGCGCTCCGGCGCCGAAGCCTCGGCGCGCCCGCAGATGATCGCGCCGATCGCCGGACGCGCAGTCCGCGCCCGCAGCGCTGCGGATCTCAAGCTTTCCGGAACTGGTGGCGCTCGCCGGCGAAAAGCGCGACCTTCTGACCAAGGCCGCGCTGGAAGCCGATGTTCGTCTGGTCCGCATCGAGGACGGACGGCTGGAGGTTGCGCTGGAGCGGAGCGCCGCGCGGACGCTGATCAACGATCTCTCCCGCAAGCTGGAGCAATGGACCGGGCGGCGCTGGACCGTGATCGTGTCCAACGAAGCCGGACAGCCGACGCTGCGTTCGCAAAACGAGGTCGCAAAGAGACCAGCGCGAGCGCGCCGCCGAATCCGATCCGCGGGTGCAGGAGGTGCTGGCGCGGTTTCCCGGCGCCAAGGTGGTCGAGGTACGCAAGCTTGCCCCCGAGCCGCCGGAATCCGATGCTAGCGGTGAAGACCTCGCCGAGAGTTCCGACGGCGACGATCAATAGCAAATTCAGAGGAATGGTTCATGGCTGATTTTCTCGGCATGATGAAGCAGGCGGCGCAACTGCAATCGAAGATGCAGGCGATGCAGGAAGAGCTCGGCCATGTCGAGGTCGAGGGCATCTCGGGCGGCGGCCTCGTCAGCGTGCGCATGACCGCGAAGATGGAAGTGAAGGCGGTCAAGATCGACCCTTCACTGATGAAGGCGGACGAGCGCGAAATCCTCGAGGACCTGCTGGTCACCGCGCATAACGACGCGCGGCGCAAGGCGGAAGCCGCGATGCAGGAGAAGATGCAGGCGCTGACCGGCGGACTGGGTCTGCCGCCGGGGCTCGGTCTCACCTGATATGGCCACTGCGGTTGCCGGTCCCGAAATCGAACGCCTGATCCAGCTGCTGGCGCGGCTGCCGGGGCTCGGCCCGCGTTCGGCGCGGCGCGCGGCGCTGCATCTGATCAAGAAGCGCGAAGCGCTGATGACGCCGCTTGGCCGGCGCGCTGCAGGTGGCGATCGACAAGATCCAGGTCTGCAAGACCTGCGGCAATATCGACACCCAAAATCCCTGCACGGTATGCACCGATCCGCGGCGCGACCCCACGATCATCGTGGTGGTCGCCGACGTCGCCGACCTCTGGGCGCTGGAGCGCGCCCACGCGACCAACGGGCTCTACCACGTGCTGGGCGCGACGCTGTCGCCGCTCGACGGCGTCGGTCCGCAGGATCTGACCATCGATGCGCTGGTGGCGCGCGCGCACGATTCGCGGGTGACGGAAATCATCCTGGCCCTGAATGCGACCGTCGATGGCCAGACCACCGCGCATTACATCACCGACCTGTTGCAGGAGGCCGGCGTCAAGGTGACGCGGCTCGCCCACGGCGTGCCGGTCGGCGGCGAACTCGACTATCTCGATGAAGGCACGCTGTCCGCGGCGATGCGGCAGCGAACGCTGTTCTAGCAACTCACTCACGGAAATGATCGACATGACGAAACGACGATTTGGCAGACGGTTGGCCTTGGCCGCGGTCATTGTGGCGATCTTGGCCGCGCCGGCGGCGTCGGCGCAGCAGGCCGAACCGGCGCCGAAGGCAGGCAAGCCGATCAATGCCGGCGATGTGCTGTCCGGCGAGCTCAACGCCCTGCGCAGCCGCGCCGTCAAGAAGGGCAAGCGCGTCGCCACCTATCAGCTCACCAGCGAACCGCGCCGGCTGCCGCCGCCGAACGGGCTGTGCGGCCTGGAAACCGGGCCGGAGACGTTTCAGATCGTGACCAACAACGACGCGCAGGCGGCGCAGTTGAAGAGTTTTGTCGGCAAGGAAGTCTCGGTCAAGGTCGACGAGGTCGCCTGCGCGCAGGATGCCGGCGCAGTATGAGCGAAGCCGTGGTGACGAAATGGAGCGTGGTGACGAAGCATTGACCTCTTCGTCATGTCCGGGCTTGTCCCGGGCATCCACGTCTTTACTACGACACACGGATGGAAGACGTGGATGGCCGGGACAAGCCCGGCCATGACGAATTCTTAAACCTTCGCCTCCAGCGCCGCAAAATGCCCGCGCCGCTGCAGCCACGCCAGCAGCATCAGGCTCGGCACCGCGACCAAGACGCAGATCGCAAAGAACAGCGGCCAGCCGGTCGCCTTCGCCACAAAACCCGCGCCGGAAGACAGATAGGTGCGCCCGACCGCGGCAAGCGCTGTGAGCAGCGCGTATTGCGTCGCGGTGTGGAGCGGGTTCTGGCACAGCGCCGACAGATAGGCGACGAAGATCACGGTGCCGATGGCGCTGGTGAAATTTTCCGCCGTGATGGCGAACGCCAGCGCCCATTGATTGAGGCCGGCCAGCGCCAGCCACGAGAATGACAGATTGGCGACGGCCTGCAGCACGCCGCCGATCCACAGGCTCGCCGCCAGCGAATAACGCCGCGCCACGAAGCCGCCGGCGAAACCGCCGATCAGGGTCGCGGCGAGGCCAACGCCCTTGACGATGGCGGCGTAGTCGTTGCGGGAAAAGCCGAGATCGATCACGAACGGCGCGGTCATGGTGCCGGAAAACGCGTCGGTGAATTTGTAACAGCACCACGAAGGCGAGCGCCGCGAGAGCATCCTTGCGGGCGAGAAATTCGGAGAATGCGCCGGCGGCGGCATGGATCACGCGTGCGAAGGCGGTCTCGGTGCGCGTCGCGGCTTCCGCGCGCACCGATTGCTCGGGCTCGGTGGCGGACAGTGCCGTGGCGGTGCCGATCAGCACCATTGCGGCCATCACCACATAGCCCCACATCCACGCCGAGGAACGCGCGATGCCCGTGCTCTCGAATGCGCTGACCAGAAACAGCGCGCCCGCGGTCGAGACCAGCATGCCGATTCGGTAGGCCGCGACATAGGATGCCATGCCGGCGGCCTGCTCGCTCTCGGGCAGGCTTTCGACGCGAAAGGCGTCGACCACGATGTCCTGGGTCGACGACATCGCCGCCACCAGCAGCGCGCCGAGCGCAACGAACAATGGCGAGCGCGCCGGGTCGGTCAGCGCCAAGAGCAGAATCGCGACGATCAGCAGCAATTGCGAGAACACCAGCCAGCCGCGCCGGCGGCCGAAGGCGCGGGTGAACAACGGCACATGCAGCGCATCGACCAGCGGCGCCCAGAGAAATTTCAGCGTGTAGGGCGTGCCGACCAGCGCGAACAGGCCGATGGTGCCGAGATCGACGCCGGACTCGCGCATCCACACCAGCAGCGTCGAGCCCGACAGCGCCAGCGGCAGCCCGGAGGAAAACCCGAGCAGCAAAACGATCAGCACCCGCCGCTGCAGATACACGGCAAGCCCATCGCGCCAGGAGGCGGGGGGGGCGGGGGGATGTTCAGGTGAACGGGCGGCGGTTTTGGGCGCAGTCATAAGGAGGTGTTAGCAGATTCGGGTGCAACAAATGATACTGTCATCGCCCGGCTTGACCGGGCGACCCAGTATTCCAGAGGCGGCAGATGGGTGCACGCAGCTTCTACGTCTACATACTCGCCAACCGCATTGGCGGCACGCTTTACATCGGCGTGACCAACGACCTCGTTCGTCGCGTGTACGAGCACAAATCGAGTGCTGCCGAAAGCTTTACCAAACGTCACGACGTGAATCGTCTGGTCTATTTCGAATGCTTCGAGGAGATTGAAGCGGCGATCCACCGCGAGAAGCGGCTGAAGAAATGGACGCGTGCCTGGAAGATTGCTCTGATAGAGAAGGACAATCCGAAATGGATTGATCTTTATCCTGAGATCGCCGGCGGATGAGCAGATTGGCGCTTCTAATGAGAGGCCTCTGGAATACTGGGTCGCCCGGTCAAGCCGGGCGATGACAATACGGGTGTCGCCCTTCCATACTCTACTCCTTCGCCAGCCCTACTCCCCCGCCTGCAACTTGCGCGGCAATGGAAACAGTTCCGGCGCGGCTGACTTGACGATGCGCGGCGCCTCGGCCGGGGCCTCGGCCTTGCTGAAGTCCAGTTCCTCGATCCGCCCCGCCCGCTTTTCGATCTTGTCGGCCGAAATCAGGATCTGCCTGATATCCTCGTTGGCCTGACCGAAATGGTTCTGCAGCTTCAGTACGCGATCGCGCAGCCGATCGAGGTCGTCGCCGAGGTTGAGCACCTCGGTTCGGATCTGGTCGGCGGCGTCGCGCATCCGCGCGTCCTTGAGGATCTGCTGCATCACCTGGATCGCCAGCATCAAGAGCGACGGGGATACCAGCACCACGCGGGCGCGATAGGCCTTCTGGATCACGTCGTCGAACCCGTCGTGAATTTCGGCGTAAACCGATTCCGACGGCACGAACATCAGCGCGGTGTCCTGGGTCTCGCCGGTGATCAGATATTTCTCGGCGATGTCGCTGACATGTTTCATCACGTCGTTGCGCAGCCGCTGGGTGGCGGCTTTCTTCTCTTCATCGGTACGCGCGTCATGCAGCGCGGTTACCGCCTCCAGCGGAAATTTCGCGTCGATGCAAAGCGGGCGCTGGTCGGGCAGGAACACCACGCAATCCGGCCGCTTTGCCTGACGAGAGCGTGAACTGGAATTCGTAAGACCCCTTCGGCATGCCGTCCTGGACGATCGCCTCCATCCGCGCCTGGCCGAACGCGCCGCGCGACTGCTTGTTGGCGAGCACGTCGCGCAGCGTAGTCACCTGCGATGTGAGATCGGTGAGGTTCTTGTGCGCATTGTCGATGATGCCGAGCCGCTCGTGCAGCACGCGCAGGGAGTCCATGGTGTTGCGCGTGGTCTGCTCCATCGACTGGCCGACGCGGTGGGTCACCGAATCCAGCCGCTCATTGACGGCGCGCGCCATCTCGGCCTGGCGGCCCGCCAGCGCCTGCCCCATCGCATCGACACGGCCGGTGGCCTCGCTTTGGGCGCGGAGCATTTCGCTCAGGCGCTCCTCAAGCTCGTCGGCGCGAATCGCCTGCGCCATCGCCAGTTCGGCGCCGCGCCGGCCGGACCGGGCGATCGCGATGGTAATGATCAAAAGAAACAAAAGCGCCAGCCGCGCCGAAAGCCGATCAGCGCAGCGCCTGTGCGAACCGGCGAGGTCGCCGATCGTGAAAAGAATCTCGTTCATTAGGCCCTTGTAGCCAATTCGCGCCGTAACGCGAACGAAGAGGGAACATTTATGGTTAATCCCGGATTAATTTTCGATGGTTAACGCCCGCCTAAAATTCGTGGTTGAGCGAGACGTTAACGCGCGGGTGGCGGCGGATTGACCCCGGCAAATCAACCGCTTAAATCGCCGGCCATGGCATTAAGAGAAATCATCATCCTTCCCGACAAGCAGTTGCGGCTCGTCTCCAAACCGATCGAGAAGGTCACGGCGGAGATGCGCAAGCTCGCCGACGACATGTTCGAGACCATGTACGACGCGCCCGGAATCGGGCTTGCGGCGATCCAGGTCGCCCAGCCGTTGCGGCTGATCACGATGGATCTCGCCAAGACGGGACGAAGACGGCGAGAGCAAGCCGCGGCCGCGCGTCTTCATCAATCCGGAAATTCTGTCGTCGTCGGAAGAAATGTCGGTTTACGAGGAAGGCTGCCTGTCGATCCCCGAATATTACGAGGAGGTGGAGCGGCCGGCGAAGGTGCGCATCCGCTTCACCGATCTCGACGGCAAGGTGCAGGAGGAAGACGCCGAGGGCCTGTTCGCCACCTGCATCCAGCACGAGATCGACCATCTCAACGGCGTGCTGTTCGTGGATTATCTGTCGAAGCTGAAGCGCGACCGCGTGCTGAAGAAATTCGCCAAGGCCGCCAAGCGCGCGGCGGAGTGAGCCGGCGAAACTTTCAGCCGTCATGCCCGGGCTTGTCCCGGGCATCCACGCCTTTCTTTCTCGCGGACGCAAAGACGTGGATGGCCGGGAGCGCAGACAAGTTTACGTAGTCTGCGTAAAGCAGACTACTATGCCCGGCCATGACGGGTAAACTGAATTCCCCGGGATTATGCACCACATGCCCCTTCGCCTGATCTTCATGGGCACGCCCGATTTCGCGGTGCCGACGCTGCTGGAACTCGTGGCCCATGGCCATGAGATCGCAGCAGTCTATACCCGCGCCGCAAAACCGGCCGGGCGCGGCATGAAGCTGCAACCCACTCCGGTCGAACAAGAGGCGCGGCGGCTCGGCATTCCCGTGCTGACGCCGGCTACATTGAAGACGCCGGAAGCGCAGGCCGAATTTCGCGCGCACAGCGCCGAGGCGGCCGTGGTTGTCGCCTACGGCATGATCCTGCCGCAGGCCATTCTCGATACCCCAAAGCTCGGCTGCTTCAACCTGCACGCCTCGCTGCTGCCGCGCTGGCGCGGGGCGGCACCGATCAACCGCGCCATCATGGCCGGCGATAGCGAAACCGGCGTGATGGTGATGAAGATGGATGCCGGGCTCGATACCGGCGACGTGGCGATGGCCGAGCGCCTGGCGATTACGGACGCCATGACCGCGGCCGATCTGCACGACGCGCTGGCGCCGCTCGGGGCTGATCTGATGGTGCGCGCGATCGGCGCGCTGGAGCGCGGCAAGCTGCAACTCACCAGGCAAAGCGATCAGGGCGTGACCTATGCCGCCAAAATCGAAAAGGCGGAGGCGCGGATCGACTGGAACAAGCCGGCGCGCGAGGTGCTGCGCCATATTCACGGACTGTCGCCGTTTCCCGGAGCGTGGTGCGAACTGGCCATCGACGGCGAGCCGGCGCGGGTGAAAATTCTGCGCTGCGAGGTAGCGAAGGGTTCGGGTGCGCCGGGCGAATTGCTCGACGATCATCTCGCGGTGGCTTGCAAGGAAGGCGCCATCCGGATCCTCGAACTGCAGCGCGCCGGCAAGGGCGCGATGAAGGCGGAGGAATTTCTGCGCGGTACGGCGCTGAAGGCCGGCACGCGCGTGAGTTAACTGGAACGCCAAACCGTCATACGCGGGCTTGACCCGCGTATCCATCTATCTTCACGTGAGTCTTTCAAGAGCGATGGATTGCCGGGTCGAGCCCGGCAATGACAACCGAGATAGATCGTTGCATTGATGCCCCGCTACAAACTCACCATCGAATATGACGGCGCGCCGTTCTGCGGCTGGCAGATTCAGGACAATGGCCCCTCGGTGCAGGGCGCGCTGGAAACCGCGGTCAAGGCGATCTGCGGCGAGCAGGTTCGCGTCCATGGCGCGGGCCGCACCGACGCCGGCGTGCATGCGCTGGGGCAGGTCGCGCATTGCGATATTGCAAAACATTTCGTGCCGGGTCGCTTTCGCGACGGGCTGAATGCGCATTTAAGGCCGCATCCGATCGGCGTGCTGTCAGCGGAGATCGTGCCCGATACATTCGAGGCGCGATTCTCCGCGAAAAGACGGCATTATCTCTACCGCATCAGCCAACCGCCGCGCCAATCTGGCGCTCGACATCGGCCACGCCTGGCGGCTGCCGCGGCCGCTCGATACCGATGCGATGCATGCGGCCGCGCAGCGGCTGGTCGGCAAGCACGATTTTACCACGTTTCGCGACACCGAGTGCCAGGCGAAATCGCCGGAAAAGACCCTCGACCAGCTCGACGTCATCAGAGACGGCGATGCCGTCAACATCGTCACCTCGGCGCGCTCGTTCCTGCACAGCCAGGTGCGCTCGATGGTCGGATCACTGGTGTGGGTCGGCGACGGCCGCTGGAGCGCCGACGATCTCGCCGCCGCCCTGGCCGCCCGCAACCGCGCCGCCTGCGGCCCCGTCGCGCCGCCGGACGGGCTTTATCTGGTGCGGGTGGAGTATTGAGCTCCAGTTTTCAAAAGCCATCATGGCCGGGACAGCCCGGCCACGACGGAATACTTTATCCGAAATACCGATCCAGCACGCCGCGATAAATCCTCGTCAGCTTCTCCAGATCGGAGACCGGCGTGCGCTCGTCGATCTGGTGCATGGTCTGGCCGACCAGGCCGAACTCGATGACCGGACAATAGCTCGCGATGAAGCGCGCGTCCGAGGTGCCGCCGGACGTGCTCAATTCCGGCTTGCGGCCGGTGACCTCCTCGATCGCCGCGACCGCGAGATCGGTGAAGGCGCCGGGCTTGGTCACGAACACGTTGGAATTGGAGGGCTCCCACACGATCCGCGCGCGTATCCGGTTGCCGGCTGCTTCGCCAGGCGCTGCTCCACCAGCGCGCGCAGCGACTCCTGCGTGTGGAGATCGTTGAAGCGGATGTTGAATTTCGCCCGCGCCTGCCCGGGGATCACATTGCCAGCGGTATTGCCGACATCGACCGAGGTAAATTCGAGGTTCGAGGCCTGAAATTGCGCGCTGCCGTGATCGAGCGGCTCGCTGCTCAGCGCCACGATCAACGCCGAAATATCCGGTACCGGGTTCGAGGCGCGGTGCGGATAGGCGACGTGGCCCTGGACGCCGTCGACATACAGCGTGCCCGACTGCGAGCCGCGGCGGCCGACCTTGATGCAGTCGCCGAGTACCTCGACATTGCTGGGCTCGCCCAGCACGCAGTGGTCGAATTTCTCGCCGCGCGCCGCGGCCCATTGCAGCAGTTTGATGGTGCCGTTGACGGAGAGGTCTTCCTCGTCGCCGGTGATCAGGAACGAGATCGAGCCTTTTGCCTTGCCGCCGTTATCGGCGAGATAGTCCAGTACCGCGGCGACGCTGCAGGCGATGCCGCCCTTCATGTCGACCGCGCCGCGCCCATAGAGAAAGCCGTCCTTGACGTCGCCGGAGAACGCGCCATGGGTCCAGGCGCTCTCGTCGCCCGGCGGCACCACGTCGGTATGCCCGGCAAAGGTGATGTGCGGAGCCGAGGTGCCGATACGGGCATAGAGATTGTCGATATCGGCGGTGCCGGGTTCGCCGAAGGTGACGCGATGCACCTCGAAGCCGGCGTCCTTCAGGACCTTTTCAAGAACGCCGAGCGCACCGGCGTCGGCCGGGGTTACCGAGGGGCAGCGCAGCAGGTCGCGGGCAATGGAAAGGGCATCAGTCATGCCCCCGCTTAACATGAGGTCCCGGCGATGGGCCAGCGCTGTGCACAAGAAATTCGAGTTCACTATCTTGGTCCCCATCGCGAAGCTGCGCGGGCGCCGTTACTGATCGGCGCCAGCGGAAGGGCCGCGCTGGAGCAAAGCGGGTACCGAGTTTTGGGCCAGGTCGTGCCCGCAAAAACCGATTCTAGTCCCGCAGCAGTTCGTTGATGCTGGTCTTGGCGCGGGTGCGCTCGTCGACGCGCTTGACGATGACGGCGCAGGCGGTCGAGGGGCCGGGCTGGCCGTTCTTCAGCGGCCGGCTCGGCAAATTCCCGGGCACCACCACGGCATATTCCGGCACCTCGCCGACAAAGGTCTCGCCGCTGTCGCGGTCGACGATTTTTGTCGAGGCGCCGAGGAACACGCCCATCGCCAGCACCGCGCCCTTGCGCACGATGACGCCCTCGGCGACTTCCGAGCGCGCGCCGATGAAGCAATCGTCCTCGATGATCACGGGTTCGGCCTGCAGCGGCTCCAGCACGCCGCCGATGCCGACGCCGCCGGAAATGTGCACGCGCTTGCCGATCTGGGCGCAGGAGCCGACCGTGGACCAGGTGTCGATCATGGTGCTTTCATCGACATAGGCGCCGAGATTGACGAAGGACGGCATCAGCACGACGTTTTTGGCGATGAAGGCCGAGCGGCGGACGATGGCGCCCGGCACCGCGCGAAAACCGGCGTCGCGAAAACGATTTTCGCCCCAGCCGTCGAATTTCGAGGGCACCTTGTCCCACCACGAGGCCTTGCCGGGGCCGCCCGAAATCGCGCTCATGTCGTTGAGCCGGAACGACAGCAGCACCGCCTTCTTCAGCCACTGATTGACCTTCCACTTGCCGCTCGTTTCGCGCTCGGCCACGCGCGCCTCGCCCTTGTCGAGCAGATCGAGCGCATGATCGACGGCGTCGCGGACTTCGCCCTTGGTCGCGGCCGAAATGCCGTCGCGGGCATCGAACGCAGCGTTGATGGTGGATTCGAGGGCGGGCAGAGACATCGAGATTTTCCTTGGAGCGGATTTTGTTCGGGCAGGCGAGGGGCTTTTGTCGGGATTTGGCGGCGGAGAGTCAAGGCTCACTCTGCCGTCGTCCCGGCCTTGAGCCGGGACCTATACTCCGCGGCGGTGATCGTGAGAAAAAGTGTCTGACGCCGTGCCCGAACGAGATGTCACGGCGTATGGGTCCCGGCGTTCGCCGGGACGACGAACTGAGTTATGACTTCGCGCCCAGCCCTTCCAAAAACCCCGTCAAATCGTCCGTGACATGGTCGACATGCTCGGCGTCGCGGCCTTCCAGCTCCCAGTCCTCGCGCACGACTTCCTTGGCTGCCGTCGGGCACCACCAGCACGGTGGTCATGCCGAGCTGGTGCGGGATCACGAGGTTGCGCGCCAGATCCTCGAACATCGCCGATTTCGCGGGATCGACCCCGTGATCCCGGAGGAATTTTTGATAGGTCTGCGGCGCCGGTTTCGGTTCGAGCTCGGCGGCGATGATGTCGAACACCGCTTCGAAATGGCTGGCCAGGCCGAGCCGCTGCAGCACCTTGTCGGCATGGTCGGTCGAGCCGTTGGTCAGGATCAGCTTGCGGCCCGGCAGTTTGGCGATCGCCGCGCCCATCGCGGGATTCGGCTGCAGCGGCGAATGGTCGATCTGGTGGACATAGGCGAGGTAGTCGTCGGCGTGCACGCCATGCTCGGTCATCATGCCGCGCATGGTGGTGCCGTAGCGGCGGTAATAGTCCTTCTGGATCCGGCGCGCTTCTCGCGGCGGACACCTTGAGCCAGGCAGCGACGAACTCGCCGATCCGCTTGTCGACCTGCTGCCACAGATTGACGTGATGCGGATACAGCGTGTTGTCGAGATCGAACACCCAGGTGTCGATGTGGGCGAAGGAGCGCTTCATGGTTCTTTCTTCACCGTCTCCCATCAGGTCGGCGCGTAGCGCGGGTGAGGGGTTATGATTTAACGATAGACCGTACGCCCTCTCCCCAGCCCTCTCCCCACGGGAGAGGGAGCGCATCGTGCGTCTGCGCGGCGTCTCGCTCAATATCAAACGTAATTTTTCCATCACGGCATCGCAAAGCGCAGCGTCTTGCCGCCGCTCGACATATCGACGGCGGCAAAGCCGGTGACGGCGAAGCCGCGGCTGCCGCAGTCGCCCTGTTCACTGGTCTCGAACTTGTTCTCGCGGGTGCAAAGCGGGGTGGTGCCGCCCCAGTTCAGCGGCCTGTCCTTGAGCTTGATGGTGCGGTTTTCGGCATCGACGGCTTCGGCGAAGGAGAAAATCTGCCTGGGCTGGCCGGTGACGTCGGGATGCAGGCATTTGCCGGGATCGATCCGATACCAGCCGCGGCTGATCACGGTCTTGCCGTCGTCGGTCGCCGACCGCGGCCATGACCTTGTGCGGCGTGTCGTTGCACCAGGTCAGCCCGGTGGAGGACGGCGATTGCACCGCGTCGATCATGGTGGCGAAGAAATTCGGCGCCTGCACGATATCGGGCGTCAGGCCGCGGCTCTTCAGGAACGCGGCCAGCGCGGCCTGGGTCTTCGGGCCGTCGACGCCGTCGATCGGCGCCGCATCGTAGCCTGCGATCACCAGCAGCCGCTGAATGCCGGCGAGCCGTGCCTGATCGTCGTCATATTCGCTGTCCTCGGCCAGATAGGCCACCAGATTGCCGTCGTCGGCCTGGGTCGGGTTGATCTGGGTAAAGGGCGCAGGCGTCTGTCCGGCGCGGCACTGGCGGGCGGCGGCGATCACGAAATCGGCAGGCGCGACGCAAAGCGTGTCGCCGCCGTTCTGCGGAATCGGAGAGGAGCCGTAGACGCCGAGCGCGCGGGCGTTGAGCAGGATGCGGTCGGCGGTCAGCGTGCCCTGCGCCACCACGCGGCAGGCGGCGGGATCGATGCGAAACCAGCCGCGCGTCGCGGTGGCGGCCTTGTCGTCGATGCCGATCGCGACCTCGACCACATAGCTCATGCGATTGCAGAGTTTCAAGTCGGCATGGGCCGGCGCGGCGACATCGCGAGCAGCGCGAGCAAGGCAGGGACAAGCCCGGCCATGACGGTTCTCGATTGCGGGTGGCCGCTCCGGTCATCACTTGTGTATCAGCGTGCCCGTGCCCTGCATTGGTGAACAGTTCGAGCAACACCGCGTGCGGCATCTTGCCGTCGATGATGACGACGCCCTGGACGCCCTGCTCGAGCGCGTAGATGCAGGTCTCGACCTTCGGGATCATGCCGCCGGAAATGGTGCCGTCGGCGATCAGCTTGCGCGCGTCCTTCACCGACAATTCCGGGATAAGCTTCTTCGATTTGTCGAGCACGCCGGGAACGTCGGTCAGCAGCAACAGCCGCTTGGCCTTGAGCGCGCCCGCGACCGCGCCGGCAAAGGTGTCGGCGTTGACGTTGAAGGTCTGTCCGGTCTTCGAGGTCGCCAGCGGCGCCAGCACCGGGATCAGTTCATAGCCGATCAGCTGGTTCAACAGCGTCAGGTCGACCTTATCGGGTTCGCCGACGAAGCCGAGATCGACCACCCTTTCGATATGCGAATCCGGATCGACCATGGTGCGCGTCGCCTTCGACGCCATCACCATGTTGCCGTCCTTGCCGCACAGGCCGACCGCCTTGCCGCCGGCCTCGTTGATGTAGCCGACCAGCTGCTTGTTGATCGACCCCGCCAGCACCATTTCGACGATCTCGATGGTCGCGGCATCGGTGATGCGCAGGCCGGCGGCGAATTCCGACTGAATGCCGAGCCGCTTCAGCATGGTCGCGATCTGCGGCCCGCCGCCATGCACCACCACCGGATTGATGGCGGTCTGCTCCAACAGAACGATGTCGCGCGCGAACGCTTTCGCGAGCTCCTCCGCGCCCATGGCATGGCCGCCATATTTGATGACGATGGTTTCATCGTCATATTGCTGCATGTGCGGCAGCGCCTCGGACAGGATGCGGGCCTGATCGAGCGGACTGATATGCGACAGCGTCGGTCATGAAGGGGGTCTCGTGGTCAGCGGGGTGGGGCGGTTTCTATCCGATTGGCGGGCACCGCGCAAAGTGTGTCGGTCGCGGTCTCTTCACCTTGCGGTAACAACGGGCATTCCCCGGATGCTGCGCAGCGCGCCGCACTTCGCGGCGTGGTGCGCTGCTGATCCGGGGTCCATCTAACGGGATGTGGGTCCCGGATCTGCGGAGCAGCGCGAACAGCGCTGCACCGCGTCCGGGACACGAGGCCTTCATCCCCGCCGCGGCCACGCCGCCGCTACCGCGAGCAGCAGCCAGCTCACGATCAGCAGCGTGCCGCCTGTCGGGGCCGCCATCGGAAACAGGCTGTGGCCGGCATATTGCCGCAGCGTCAGGTCGGTCGCGAACAGTGTGGCCGCGATCACCAAGCCGAATGCGGCCGCGATGGCGATCCGGAGATGAATGACGCCGCGCTCGGTCAGCGCCACCACTGCAAGCACGGCGGTGGCGTGAAACAGCAGCATCGATGACGCCGACGCCAGCCGCGCCGCATCGGGCTGATGCGCGGAGGCCGCCGCCAGGATGACGCCGTCGGCACCCATGATTCCGGCCAGAATGATCAGGATGCGAAACAGGCGAGGCGCCATCATCGGCTGCGCTCGCCGAGCAGCCGCACCATCGCGGCGCGCAATTCCGCCATCCCGGCGCCGGTGCGCGAGGACGTCACCAGAACTTCCGGAAAGGCGGCGGGATGTTTGGCCAGCGCGGCGGTGACGGCCGCGAAAGTTGTTTCCAGTTCGGCCGGCTTCACCTGATCGGCCTTGGTGAGGACGACCTGATAGCTCACGGCGGATTTGTCGAGCGTCTTGAGCACATCGAGATCGACCTCCTTGAAGCCGTGCCTTGCGTCGATCAGCACATAGACCCGAGCCAGGCTGCTGCGGCCCTGCAGGAATTGATGGATCAGCGCGGTCCATGACGCGACCTTGGCCTTCGGCGCCGAGGCGTAGCCGTAACCGGGCATGTCGACCAGCCGGAAGCCGGCCTTGTCGGGGCCTTCGAAGAAGATCAGTTCCTGGGTGCGGCCCGGCGTATGCGAGGTCCGCGCCAGCGCGTTGCGCCCCGTCAGTGCGTTGATCAGGCTCGATTTGCCGACATTGGAGCGGCCGGCGAAGGCGACCTCCATGCCCGCCATCGGCGGCAGCGTTTCGATCGAGGGCGAGGCCCAGAAGAACTGCCAGTCGCCCGCGAACAGTTTTCGCCCTTGTTCCACCAGCTTCGCATCGGATTCAGCGGTCATGCGAAGGCTTTCATTCGTCGTCATGCCCGGGCTTGTCCCGGGCATCCACGTCTTGTGGCCTTAGCGAGCGGAGGACGTGGATGGCCGGGACAAGCCCGGCCATGACGGGTTGGAAATCCCGCGTCCTGCACCCACCCATCGAAAGCGCTTGTCAGCTTTTCGACACGGCCTTCTTCGGCATGAAGGTCGCTTTCAGATTGTCGAACAATTCAACCTTCACGCCATTGCGGCGCATGATGAAGCTCTGCTGCAGCACCGACAGCGTGTTGTTCCAGGCCCAGTAGATCACCAGGCCCGCCGGGAAGCCCGCCAGCATGAAGGTGAAGATCAGCGGCATCCACGAGAAGATCAGCTTCTGGGTCGGATCCGGCGGCGTCGGATTGAGCTTCATCTGGAACCACATCGTCACGCCCATGATCATCGGCCAGATGCCGAGCGCGAGGTAATGCCCGAACACCGGCAGCGTGGTCGGATCGAAATGCAGCAGGCCGAACAGCGTGAACAGGTTGGTCGGATCGGGCGCCGACAGGTCCTTGATCCAGCCGAAGAAAGGCGCGTGCCGCATTTCGATGGTGACGAACAGCACCTTGTAGAGCGAGAAGAACACCGGAATCTGCAAGGCGACGGGAAGACAACCGGCGATCGGGTTGATCTTCTCCTTCTTGTAGATTTCCATCATCTCCTGTTGCTGCTTCACCTTGTCGTCGGGATAGCGTTCCTTCAGCGCGGCCAGTTGCGGCTGCACCGATTTCATCTTCGCCATCGAGGCGTAGGACTTGTTGGCGAGCGGGAAGAACAAGAGCTTCACCAGCACCGTCACCAGGAGGATGGCGATGCCGAAATTGCCGACCAGGTGGTAGAAAAAGTCCAGCGCCAGGAACATCGGCTTGGTGATGAAATAGAACCAGCCCCAGTCGATCAGGAGATCGAAGTGGTTGAGCCCGAGCTCCTTGTTGTAGCCGCCGAAACCGCCGATCGGGAAATTGATGCCGACCACGCTGGCTTCCTTGGCGCCGGCGAACAGCCGGGCGTCGGCGCTGCCGGTGCCGCCGATCGCGATGGTCTGCGGATCCTGCAGGTAGTCGGTCTGATAGGTCCTGACCGTGCCGACCAGGTTGGACGAGAACCGCGCCTGCAGTTGCGCTGACGTGTCGGGCAATAGCGCCGACGCCCAGTATTTGTCGGTGATGCCGAGCCAGCCGTTGGTAACCTTGAAGCTGACCGCCTTGGCGTCGTCGATCTTCTTGTAGCTGTATTCCTGCAGGCCCTGGCCGCCGAGATAGCCGATCAGCCCTTCGTGCAGGATGTAGTAGCCCGCGACCTTCGGGGTGCCGTGCCGCGAGATCAGCGCGAACGGGTAAAGCGTGACCGGCGCATTGCCGACATTGGTCACGTCGTCCTTGATGGTGAAGAGATAGCGGTCGTCGATCGAAATGGTGCGGCGGAAGGTGAGGCCCTCGCCATTGTCATATTTCAGGGTGACCGGCGTGGACGGCGTCAGGCTGCCGGTGCCTTCCTGCTGCCACACGGTATTCTGGTCGGGAATCTTCGCCGTCGAGCCTGACGCGGGGACCCAGCCGAATTCGGCGTAATAGGGAGCCTCGGTGCCCGAGGGCGAGTACAGCACGATCGCGGGCGAGGCAGGATCGACGGTCTCGCGGAACTGGACCAGCGACAGATCGTCGATCCGCGCGCCCTTCAGCGAGATGCTGCCGGACAGCCGCGGGGTGTCGATCTTGACGCGCGGTTCCGAGGCAATCGCGGTCTGCCGGTCGACAACGGGCGCGGCCGAGCCGGGCTGATTTGCCGCAGGGGCGTTGGCCGGCGCCGGCGCGCCGCCGGCCTGCGGCGTGGTCGTGGTTCCCGCCTGCGGCGCGGGCTTGGCCAGTTCGCTCTGGATCTGCTGCGCGGCGCGCTGCTTTTCCATCTGCGGAATGTTGAAGAAATATTGCCAGCCGATCAGCACGAGGCCGGACAGAATGACGGCGAGGATGGTGTTGCGATTATCGGTCATCGTTCAAGCTCTCGTCATTCAATGTGGTTTGCGGCTTGCGTTATCGTCTTTATATGGCGCGTTTTCTTTACGCGAACCGGTTTCCACTTCGCTCGAAAACGCTTTGGGCGCTTTCAATGGCGGCCGGTCGAGGCGACGGAGCGCCGAGCGGAGATCGTCGAGCATGGTCGCGAAGTCACGGTTCAAGGCAGCACGACGGCCGACTAGCACATAATCACTGTGCGGTCGCAATGATATGACCTCCAGCCGCTTCACCAGTTCGCGAAGTCTGCGCCGGATCCGATTGCGCTCGGTGGCGGTGCCGTTCTTTTTGGTAACGGTGAAGCCGACCCGGACCGGGCCGTCATCGGCGCGGTACCGGCTTTGTACCACGAAGGCGGCGCTGTTGATCCGCGCGCCATTGGCAACGGCGACGAAGTCCGCCCGCTGCCTTAGCCGATCCATGATGGTATCTCCGGGAGGCCCGGCTCAGGCGCTCAGGCGCTTGCGGCCCCGCGCACGGCGCGCGGCGAGGACCTTGCGGCCGCCGGTCGTGGCGAGGCGGGCACGGAAGCCGTGACGGCGCTTGCGCACCAGTTTGCTGGGTTGATAAGTCCGCTTCACGGGTCGTTCTCCGCTGACAATCGGCCCGAAAGGCCGACAATTTGCCTGATATTGAGGTAAGTCCGCCGATGCTGGCCGGCCCAAAGCGGGCCGTTTCCGGCCCAAAACGAGCCGCCCCGGTCGGGCCGGGTCATCGCGGACAGTTGCCGCGGCTTATACGGGAGCGCCCGGTTTTCGTCAATGTGGCGGGGGCATCCGCTTGGAGCCCTTCGAAATGGCGTAATTTCGTCGAATATATCGATCTTCGCGGTGTTTTTAAACGGACGAGCATGGCGGGGCCGCGCCCCGCGCACTGGATTCCGAGCCGGCGCGCATTAGATTCCCGACCGGCAGACATTATCGAACTGTAATTTGACCGGTTCGGGCGCACGACGCATCGTCACCACGCGAGGCATCGAAGGCAGATAGATATAGTGTCAGAAACCGACGAACAGCCGACCATCAGATTGCCGCGGCCAAAGCCGTCGCGCCGGCTCGGCTTGTCCGGCAAGCTTTTGCTGCTCACTATTCCGCTGGTGATGATCGCGGAAATCCTGATCTACGTGCCCGCGATTGCGAATTTCCGAATCAACCGGCTGAATGACCGGCTGGCCGCGGCCAACACCGCGGCGCTGGTGCTCGATGCCGCGCCTTCCGGCATGGTACCGGATTCGCTGGCGCGGCAGATCCTGACCAGCATCGGCGCCCGCGCGGTGGCCATCAAGATGGGCCAGCAGCGCCGTCTGCTGGCCAGCGCAGGCCTGCCGTCGGCGATCGATCACGATGTCGACATGCGCAGCATGACGGTGTGGTCCGCGATCGTCGATTCCTTTGAAATCATGCTGGAACGAGGCAACCAGGCGATCCGCGTGATCGGGCCGGCGCCAGGCGGGGCGCAATTCATCGAGGTCGTAATCGACGAGGCGCCGCTGCGCCAGGCGATGTACCGGTTTTCCCGCAATCTGCTGCTGATCTCGCTGGTGATCGCGGTCCTCACCGCCGCGCTGGTCTATCTGGCGCTGCATTTCCTGTTCGTGCGGCCGATGCGGCGGCTGACCGCGAGCCTGGTCGGCTTCCACGAGAATCCTGAAAGCTCGGCGCGGATCATCGTGCCCAGTCAGCGCGGCGACGAGATCGGCGTCGCCGAGCGCGAATTGTCCGACATGCAGCGCGACCTGGTGTCGATGCTGCATCAAAAGAGCCGGCTTGCCGCCCTTGGCCTGGCGGTCTCCAAGATCAACCACGATTTGCGCAACCTGCTGGCGTCCTCGCAGCTGCTGTCGGACCAACTCGCCAGCGTGCCCGATCCGCGGGTGCAGCGCTTCGCGCCGAAACTGATGCGTTCGCTGGAGCGCGCCATCGCGTTCTGCCAGTCGACGCTGTCCTATGGCCGCGCCCAGGAGGCCGCTCCCGACCGCCGCATGATCCTGATCGAGAGCGTGGTCGCCGAGGTCCGCGAATCCGCAGGGCTAGCGTCGGATGCGTCGATCACCTGGATCAGCGCGATCGAGCGCGGGCTGACCATCGACGCCGATCCCGATCAGCTGTTTCGCGTGCTGCTCAATCTGGTGCGCAACGCCGCGCAGGCGCTCGAAAACCGCCCAAAGGGCGACTTCGCGAGCACGCAGATCCGCATCACCGGCCGCCGCGAAGGCACCGTCGCGATCGTCGAGGTGTCCGATACCGGCCCCGGCGTGCCGCAAAAGGCCCGCGACCACCTGTTCGAGGCGTTCCAGACTTCCGGGCGGCCCGGCGGCAGCGGGCTCGGCCTCGCGATCGCCGCCGAACTGGTCCGCGCCCATGGCGGCGAAATCCATCTGGTCGAAGGCACCATCGGCGCCACCTTCCGGATCGCGATCCCGGACCGGCCGGTGGAACTGCTCAGCGTGCGCAACGAGCGGGCGCGGGCTTAAGATCAGCGCACCACCGTCATTCCGGGGCATCGCGAAGCGATGAACCCGGAATCCCGAGGTGAATTGCGCGAGATTCCGGGTTCGCGCTGAAGCGCGCCCCTGAATGACGGGAAAAATCGCTGCGATGACGGTCGAAAACCGCCATTAGCGGACCTTGCCAAGCCCGCTCCAAGCCGGTAGCTATGGCGCGCTTTCGCGACCTCTCACATGTTTGTCGAATGCATGCGGCATCGGCAGGGCCCTGCGCCCCGAAATGCCCGCGAAGCACGCGCCCGTAGCTCAGCTGGATAGAGCACTAGACTACGAATTTAGGGGTCAGGAGTTCGAATCTCTTCGGGCGCGCCATTTCCGGACGACTGGTTGTCTTGTCCTTCGATTACGGGTCTGCGCGTCGCCGGAGGCGAGGCGTAATCTCCCGGCATGAAACAGCCGATCATCTCACGCAGCCCCGACATCATGGGCGGCTCCGCCGTGTTTCACGGAACGAGAGTTCCGGTGCAGACCCTGCTTGACTATCTCGAAGCCGGTGAGTTGATTGACGATTTCCTCGAAGGATTTCCGTCGGTGACGCGGGAGCACGTCATCGCTTTCCTGGAGGAAGCCAAGACGCGAATGGTTGAAGCGGCCTCGTGAAGGTCCTGCTCGACGAATGCGTCGATTGGCGCCTCGTCCCCTCCGCGCATCACGAGGCCCTCGACTGAATACCGAAGGATAAGGAAGCGTACACAACGACGCTGCTGCTCTAAGCCGCCCGGCTATAGCCCTCGTCGCCGAACAGATGGACCTTGTTGCGGCCGGCGGCCTTCGCATCATAGAGCGCGATGTCGGCTTCCGCGAATAATTCGGTGATCTGCCGGCAATGCGGGCGGCCGACGAGAGCAGCTCCGATCGAGGCACTGACCTCGAGGCGAAGACCGTTCCAGAAAAGCGGTCGGCTCAACATCGCGACGGTCTGCTGCAGCACGTGTGCGATCCGGGCAGGGTTTGTCGGAGCGCGCAGGATGATCGCGAATTCGTCGCCGCCGAGCCGGGCGACCGCGCCGGCATTGCGGAAGGCCCGCCCCAGACGCAGCGCGACCTCGCACAGGCATGCATCTCCGGCCGCATGGCCGAACGTATCGTTGAGCTCTTTGAAACGATCGAGGTCGATCAGGACAAGTGCCGACGCGAAACCATGATTCAGGCTGTCGCCGACAACCTCGCGATAGCGCGCCTGGAAAACGGAGCGATTGGCGAGCCCGGTGAGCGGATCGGTTTCGGCTTGCCGCCGCAGGTTCTCCATGGCCTGGCGGTCGGCGGTGATGTCCTGTTTGGAGCCGAAGATCCGCGCCCGCCGTCCGCCCCCGCCGTCCGTGTTGATCAAGAGGCGCATCCAGCGCCTTTCGCCGCGCCAGGTCCTGATCTCGGCATCGAGCGATACCGCGCGGCCGCTCCGGATCACCTCGGCACGAGCGAGTTCCATGTTGCGCCGGGACTCGTCGACATAGAGATCGACGATGCTCGCGCGCCGCAGTGGGTTACCCATCGGATAGCCGAAGATGTCGTAGACGCCCGAAGTCCAGGTCAGACGCTCCGTCTCGAGCTCACATTCCCATGCGCCGATGCGAGCGAGATCCAGAGCCTGATCGTATAGGCGTACGCGAACCTCGGCCCGCAGAGGCGCGCCAGCATGATCTGCTTCATCTCTCATCGATGATCCAGCGGCATTTCGGGATTTTGCCTTTGTCTCCATGGTTTAGGGCGGCCGCGTTAACGAATTCTGTACTTCCGCCTGCATCCGGCCAGTGCGGGCCGCAGATATCGAGGACGGACGCTTTCCTCGACCACCGCTTGGCCGCCATGAGTGTGCGGAATTCTACCAGCGTCCTTCAGGAGGAAGCGGGGATGCAGTCGCTGGCCGCGACCGCAGCCTGTCGGCGAAACGAAGCTCGCTCTCGCCCAGGCAGAGAATGTGCTGTCTTAAATTATAATTATTTCAATTATCGGCTAATCCCGGCAAGACCGCGACGTCGTCGATCGGCCCGATCCGTTCGCGCCTCATGGTGACCGGCTTATCGGCTGCTCCTTAAGGTATCGCGACGCAGAGCTGGCACACCCGCAGGGCTCGCGGCTATTCGAGGGGTGACCGTACGGTTGGGGTCAGCAGCGCCGTCAATTCAGAGATGTCGTCGAGGGTATCGACGTCGAGGACGGTCTTCTCAATGGCGCTCTGGCGGTCTGCGGAGATCACGGAGCGGGTGAGGCTTCGGTACTTGACGACGATGTCGGCGTTGGTGAGCACTTGGTCGCCAGTGCCGCGCGGGTGGGCAACGGTTTTGTCGCGGGTGCTGCCGTCCTTGAGCGTGAGACGCACTCGAGTGGTCTCTCTTTCGTCGACCGGTAGTTGATCGTAGGCCTTTTCGTGGTGGGTTTGCGTGCGATCGATCAGGTTCCACACATCGTCGCTGTTGATCCGCTTCTGGGAGAACTGCTCGATGAGTACTGCCCCGTCGAGGAGCGCCACTGCAACTGCGTAGGCGATGTTCATTTGGGCGCCGATCGGTTCCAGCGGGCGCACCGCCTTCCATCCGCCGTGTCCGTAGGCAGCTTCCGGCATGTCAATGTCGATTCGCTCGATTTGCTCAGCCCGCACCTTGTCCTCCGAGCGCAGTTGCAGCGCGGCGTCGATGCCAGCGTGCAGCAGGCCCATGGCGGCATACGCCTTCGCGGCGATCCGCTCGGTTTCCCACACCGTGCCGAGTCCAGCGTAAATCTGGCCAGCGTCAGGGTGGTGGCCCTCACCAAAGACAGCCAGCCAGCCGCCATACTCCCGCTCGAAGACGCGTTTGATGCCGACGTAGCCGGAGGCGGCGAGCGTGGCGGCGGTCAGGCCGTTACGCGAAGCGAAGCCATGCTGCATGCGCTTGACCATCGACTCGAACTGCGCCGACATAAGGCCACAGGATTGCGTCGCAGCCATCCCGAGAGCGTCCTCGAAACCGGCGGCATCCAGTCCGTAGAGGCTACCTGCGGAGGCGGCAGCGGACAGCGTGCCAAAGACGACGCCCGAGTGCCAACCTCGGGAGAGCATCTCCAGGCCTCCGAGCGCTTGACCGACCCGCGGCCCCGTCTCATAGCCCAAGATCGCGCCCAGCAAGAAGCGAGCCCCGGAAACTCGACCGACGTGCGGGGCGGCTGCAAGCATGGCGGGCACGACCAGTGAGTTGCTGTGCAGAGGCGCGAGCGGGTGATAATCGTCGAGTTCGAAGCCCTGGATAAAGCTCGAGTTGAGCATCGCGGCCGACGGGGCGCTGGTCGTTCGACCACCCCAACCGATGAGGAAGGCGTTCCCGGCGTTGTCGAGGGTTGTAACACCTTCCACACCTATGCGGGATACGGGGAGCTGAGCGCCGACGAGTGCGCACGCGAAGCCGTCGAGCAGCAAGTGCTTGGCGTGCTCGCGCACGGAGGCGGGAACATCGTCCAGCGTGGTGTTGGCGAGCCAAGTGGCAAGTCGGCCCGTGGGCCCATTCGGTTCGGTGGCTGCGCGGGCGGCTTTGCCGGCCACGTCGGATTTGAACTTAGCGAGAACTGCCATCTGATTTCTCCTTTCCTGTCGTCGCTGACGGCGGCCATCGCGATACCGTTCGCTCCGTTTCTATTGGGCAAGTTCACTCATCTAGGATGTCAGCCCGATAAAAATCCCCATCGTGATGACCGCGCCCATCGCGCTGAGGAACACCTTGAAAAATGGCCGCCGCGAATTGTTCCAGTTGACGGACATCAACTTTTCTTTCTGGCGTCCCTGTAGGCAGAAAAAATGAAAAATTGACAATCATCAATGCGGGTGGACGACCGCACGCATCAGCGTTGATAGTTGGGATTTGTGGACCCGGAGATGAAGGCGGGTGGCGTTCGAGATACATATTGCGACCTACAAAAACCGAGCATGCAGCGCGCGTGGAACGGGCGAATGACCTGGATGCCGCCGTACGCGTGACGCATCTTTGAAAGGAGTGGGATGTCAAACCGGAGCTGGCCGTGCAGTTAGTCCTGGGACCTTCGGTTAGGAACAATGACAGAAGGCCTTCACGTGAGTGATATTCGCAAGGACCGGGCTCAGATCAGAGTCCTGCTCTCCGGCGGCTTCTCAGCCGCCTATCAGGAACTTCTGCCCCAATTCGAGAAAAGCACCGGCATTACAGTCACCACGGCGCGGGGACGCTCTGAGGGTGATGGACCCAACACGATCGGCGCTGAGCTTCGCCGCGGTCAGGGCGCCGACGTGGTCATCATGTCGAGGGAAGGGCTCGCCGAGCTATTAGCGGAAGGCAGAATTGTTATGGGTTCAGACGTCGATCTCGCCCGCGTCCCGCTGGGAGTTGGTGTGCATGCCGGCACACCCCGTCCGGATAACAGCACGGTGAATGCCTTCAAACAAACCTTGCTTCGAGCGAAATCCATCGGCATTAAAAGCACCTCCGCGATCTTCCTGAAGACCAGGGTATTTCCGCAGCTCGGCATCGCCGGCGTCTTGGCGAATAAGCTCTCAGATGCAGGAGCGGCCGAGGTCGCCAGCGGAAGAGTGGAGATGGTCGTTCTGCCGGTAAGTGAAATCCTGCCCGTTCGAGGCGTCGATTTCGTGGGAACGATCCCCGCCGATCTTCAGCTCGTCCAGGTATTCGTCGGCGCTGTGGTGGAAGGTACTAAGAATCCCGAGGCATCCAAACGCCTCATCGAGTTTCTCGCGTCGGAAAAGGCAACTCCCACGGTCGAGAAGACAGGGATGAAGCGGCCGGACCGCGGTGATCGCGATGAAAAAATGGTACAGAATCGCAGAGTCACGTGATCTGCTCGAAAACCTCTGTAACGAATTGCGGCCAAAGGTGCCAGTCAACAGCGGGTCTGGCCGCAGAGCCCTGAGTTCGCTGACCGCGCGCAGGCGTTAGGGGCGTTCTGCCGCTTCGGCACGCGCCTGCCGCCGCGACTTTCCCAACTTGCCATCCTGGTGACCGGGACGCACTGGCAGGCGGGCTTTGCGTGGCACGCGCATGCTCCCATCGCGGTCCAAACTGGGCTCGATACCCACGCTATCGGGCGCTCCTGATGGTCGCGCAACGCGACACAGATCGCGCGACCATCATCGGCTGGGGATAGAGGTGACCAGGCGCGGGCTTTCGTGCGACGCCAAATGGACGTTCAGAAGAACGCCCATTGGCTTCAACTCATTCCGGGCCGTAGCAGTACGGATAATCTGCCGAGGACGGGTAGCAGCCATAGGGTCCATAACCCCAATACCCGCCACCCCAACCGCCAGCAAAGCGGCCGCCGTCACGCCGGAAGTCGCGGCCTCGGGCGACGCGGGTTCCGCCAACGTGCACATGGGTGCCGCCAACGTGCACGCGGGCCCCGCCTCCGCCGAAGTGCCCCCCGGCAAAGTGACCGCCGCCGAAGTGGCCCCCACCAAAGTGACCGCCTCCGTGTCCGCCACCTCCATGACCGCCTCCGCCACGAGCAAAGGCCAATGTCGGGATCGCAGAACCACCCAGAAGGATAGCGGTGGCGGTTATGAACAGTGCTTTTCGCAGCATCAGGATCTCCATCATCGTGTTTCGAGCACTAAACTTTACAGGCGCGTTTTTCCGTCATTGACGCGATCTCCAGGACAATGCCCGTCGACGACAGGTTACGACCTGCGCAATGAGGAAAGTGAGCGCGAGCGCTTTGAGCGCAACTAACTTCGGTGTTAGACTCGGATGCTCACGCAGATATCGTCGTGCGAGTCCGCAATCATCGGAGATGCCGAGCAGGTGCTCTCGTTGTGCGGCGCCGATGCAGGACGACAGCCCGTCGAGAAGACGACCGCAACCGCGCGTGTGAGCGCGCCAGCGTCTCCTTTCGTTGCGGAGCTTCCAAGGAACTCAAAGCAGTGTCAGGCTGCGCGCTGCAGCCTGCGGGCTGTCTACCACTACCCCTGCACACGCGGCTCTCGGGTGCATCGGGCGCCCGGCATTCCCTGCGCCCTCTGATTGGAGAGGGCGGAACGTTGACGGCAAACCTCGCGCAACACATGCGGCGAGATCGCGGAGTTGTGTCTAGCCGTCATTGCGAGGAGCGAAGCGACGAAGCAATCCACTCTTTCTTATTGTAGCCCATGGATTGCTTCGCTTCGCTCGCAATGACGGCTAGTCATACACACCAACCGTCATCGCCCGCGAAAGCGGGGACCCAGTATTCCCGAGACGCCAGCGATGAAATCGATAAGCCGCGGCGTACTGGATACTCCGCTTTCGCGGAGTATGACAACCGTCGTTGGTACGCGCTCGTGCATACACTCTCACGTCGTCCCCGCCACCGAGTCTCGCCTTCGGCGAGCCCGATGACAGGCTCCGGCGGGTGATCCGGTATTCCAGAGAGGCCTGCGATGAACCGAGAAGCCGCGGCATAGAGTGCGGCGGTCGCCTGCTCCGAACATTTAGAAGACAAAGCCGGTGTTAATAAATTTTGATCGGTGGTTTTGTATGATGTCTTCGATGAGCAACTTGCTCGCATCAGTGGCCTTGGCGGAGATCATCGATCTGATGGAGAAAGAGCGTAGTGCATCGGTTACAGAAAGGGTTCCCTCGGCGGAATCCTTGCGGCCCGTAAATGGGAAAACGTCGGGACCTCGCTGACATTGACAGTTGATGTTGACACGCGAAACCTGATTCACGAGTGGATCTACCAATTCGCCGATCTGAGCCGGGTTGGAACTGAAGATGCTGACTTGCTGGCCATGCTCCGAAGTAATCACATAGTTGAGCGCCGTCTCAATATCGTCAAAGGGCATGATCGGAACGAGGGGGCCGAATTGCTCCTCTCTGTACAGTCTCATGCCGTCCATAACCGGGTAGATGGCCGCAGGCGTGAAAAGCGATGCACATTTCGTCGCGCCATCCGCATTCATGACGCGGGCACCTTTTGATATCGCGTCATCGACCAGACTCTGCATTTGGGTGGCCTTGTCGGGCTCCGGCAACGGCGTGATGTTCACCCCCTCCACCCACGGCATGCCAACCTTCAGCTTGTTCAGCCCGTCGACAAACCGCCGCAGAAACTCGTCCGCGATCGAACGATGAACCATCAGGAACTTAAGGGCCGTGCAGCGTTGTCCGTTAAAGCTGAGGGAGCCCAACAGGCACTCTTTGACGGCAAGGTCGATGTCAGCGTCGGGAAGAACGATTGCAGCATTCTTTGCGTCGAGGCCGAGGATCGCCCGAAGCCGGTTGACCTTTGGATGAAGCTTTTTGAGATGGTCGGCAACCTTGCTTGATCCGATGAGCGTCAGTGCATTCACCTTTCCGGACTCCAGCATCAGCGGTATCACTTCCGCTCCCTTGCCATAGACGGTATTGACGACGCCCTTCGGAAAGGAGGTCCGGAACGCCTCAAGCAAGGGCTGGAACAGCAGCAAGCCGAACTTCGGTGGCTTGAGTATAACGGTGTTGCCCATGATCAGGGCAGGGATCAACGTCGCAAATGTCTCATTGAGCGGATAGTTGTAGGGACCCATGCACAGCACAACTCCCAGAGGTGTACGGCGGATCTGTCCAATCGTGCCTTCCACGACGAGGAATTTGGAGTTTTCGTTGTCCTGCGTTTTCAACGCATCGATCGTCGCGCGAATATATTCGACCGTGCGATCGAACTCCTTTTCGGTGTCCACCCTACCCTTTCCGATCTCCCACATCAGCAGATTGGTGACCTCGCGACGAACCCCGATCATCTTCCGGGTGAAGTCCTCCATGCAGGAAATTCGTTCAGCGACGGTCGCAGTCGGCCACGCGCCCCGGCCATTGTCGTAGGCGCGGAATGCGGCCATCAGCGCTTCTTCGGCCTCCGGAGCGCCGCACAAGGGGTAACTTCCGATCTCCAACGCCGCCAACTCGCCGGAGTTGTCGCGCAGGTGAATTGGAGAATACACCTTCTGAGAAGGGCCAGCCCACGCCTTCAGTTCTCCATCGACGAGGTAGCATTTTTGATGGATCGGCTGAGCTAGCCGATACGCCAGCGGAATATCCTCTGCTCTCGGGAACAGCAGTCTCAGATCGTCGATCTTGGTCATGATGGCCTCGTGCTACGTTGCGACGACACTTGTCACTCGCCGTCTGGCGTTTCGGTTCCAGTCGCAAGGGATTGCATTGTGCGCAGCAGATCATGGCATTTTCGCAAGGGCGTTGGGGCGCTGAAGACAGGTCAATCTCGCTCACCGTCGCAAAAGGTATTGCGCGCGGCCTGGGTCGCCTGCCGCTTCACATTATTCCGGATACCGGGCACGCTCCCTATTACGAGGAACCAGCGGGTTCGGACGCACTCTGAAGTCCGAACTTGCTGCCATCGCTAACCAGCAGACTGATGAAAGGACTGCCCCGTGAAGAGACATCACATCAATTTAACTGAAGATCGTTCGCGGGGAATGGCAGGTCTTTCTGCGGACGGGACACCAGCGGTGTTCTCCGATGCCGTTCGTGTGGATATCGCTGATTGCTCTCTCCTGTTTATATCCGGAAAGACGCCGATCGACGCGGAACACCGGTTGGTGGGAAAGACGATGGCCGAGCAAACGGATCAAGTTCTAAAAAATATAAAGAAAGTGCTTGAGCACGAGAATGCAACCATGGACGACATCGTTCGCGTTCGCGTATTTACGACGAAGATCGATGCCAAATCGCTCCATGATATTCACGAAGTGCGCTCGAGATATTTCACGAAGGGGAAATATCCGGCAAGTACTCTCGTACAGATTGTCTCGTTGGTGCGAGGCGGCGGTCTCATAGAGATCGAAGCTGATGCCGTGATTGCTAAATAGTCCCGCCGAAGCCGCCTGCATTTCGGACATATGGTGGCGGTTCTAAGCAACCGCACCGTCCAACCCGGAGAATGGAAGTTCAACTAGCGGGCCGATGCCAGGGAGGAAGTCCGCCGGGGGCCATTGCTCACATGTTCGAGCAAATGGACATCGCACCGGTGCGCGTGCAGGGCAGGTTCTGGTCCGGGTCGAAATAGTGCACCGTGCCATCAGGGGGATCGCAAACCCCGGCGCCGCCCGTGTTCTGGCAGTCCATGCCGTTGTCGTGATCGATGAAGTGGCCGGGCGCCACCTTGGCGTTCGAGCTGAAATAGGGGTCGGCCGGCGCCGCTTGAACCCTGGTCCGTGTCAGGGAGCTGAATTTCCAGCCATGCTGCAGCATGCAACTGCGATAGCTTGCCGAGGGCATGCCGGAATGCAGGCCAAAGGCGTTATTGCAGGTGACCGCATCCTCCTGAAGCTGAGCATCTCTCTGCGCGCTGGCGATCATGGGCTTGCGAACATAGACGTAGTTCTCGGTGTAGTTATAAGTCGCCGCGTTCGCCACCGAGCTGACGACGAGCGCAGCGACCACGGCAATGCGCTTGATGACAACGCGTTTCATGGCGACCTCCTTTTTTCCGATGAAGGTTGGTCGGGGCCGCCACGCCGGCCGTTCGAAACGGACGGATTACAAATTGGTAACCGGCGCAGCTCCAAACTCACCCGCCTGGGATCGGCGCCGGCGAATTCGTTGTGAAACGACCGTGCCTCGCCGGGCCACGTTGACAAGTCCACCACCAAGCCGCAATGTGGACTAGTCCACATGACCAGGCCCTCGATCGCCGGCGGTGGCTCGGGAGGAAATGCATGTCGACGGGGCGCCCGCTGCGAAAACGCGCTGGTGACACCATTGCAAGCTCGGAGCATGCGGCTTCGGAGCCCGCGGCGCGCCGGTCCGGCGCCCGCGTCGATTTGAGTTCGTCCGATCCCTGGAATGCCGCCGTGGAAGGCAGGCGGCGGCTCGAACTCGCGGAGTATCCGAGTTCGCTGCTGTTGCGGGTAGCCAATGTCATTCATCAGGAAGGCACCGCGGTCTATGCCCGAAAGCACGGTCTGGCGCTGCCGGAATGGCAAATCCTGGCACGCTTGCGCAAATCGGCGCCGATGCGGCTGGCCACGCTTTGCCGGGTATCGCATTTCGACAAGGCGCAGGCGACCCGCGTGCTGCGCGGGCTGACCGCGCGACGGCTGGTGCGGACCTCCGCCGACGCCGCGCACAAACATCGCCGGATCGTCGACATCACGCCAAGCGGGCGCAAGCTCGCCGAAGCGGTGTTGCCCCACGCCATCGCCGAACAACAAAAACTGCTTCGCGCACTTTCGCCGCAGGAGCGGCGGGTGACCTTCAACGCGCTGCGAAAGCTGCTCGCGGTTTACGGCACTGAGATTCCCGCACCCATCGCCGCCTCCAGGGACCAGCCATCATGAAGATAACTGATATCGAAACCCTGCACGCCGACGGCGGCTATCGCGTCTGCTGCTACGTCAAGATATCCACCGACGAAGGCATCGTCGGCTGGGCCGAATATTACGAAGGGCTTTCCGGCATCTCGGTCACGCCGCTGATCAAGGGGCTGGCCAAGGTAGCGATCGGCATGGATCCCCGCCCGGTCGGCCGGCTCAGCGAAAGCCTGCTCGCGACCACGCGTCTGTCGTGGGGCGGTCTCGCCCATCAGGCGGTCGCGGCGATCGAGAATGCCTGCCTCGACATTCAGGCCAAAGCGCTGGGCGTGCCGGTCCATGCCCTGTTCGGCGGACCGTTCCGCGAGCGGGTGCCGGTGTACTGGACGCATTGCGGCAGCTACCGGGTCCGCTACCCGGACTTTTACGAAAAAGAGCTCGGCCTGGAGCCGGTTCGCACCCTCGACGATTTCACCCGGCTGGGACGCGAGGCCGCGCAGCAGGGATTTCGGGCCGTGAAGACCAATCCGGTGTTCTTCGACAAGGACAAGCCCCGGATGTTCAACGGCGGATTCCGCATCGAGCCCGGCTTCCTCGACCGCAGCATCAGCGACCACCATATCGGCGCGATCATCGACCAGCTCCATGCGCTGCGCCAAGGCATCGGTCCCGACCGGGGGCTGATGCTCGATGTCAGCTTCAGCCAGCGCACCGAAGGCTATCTGCGGCTCGCGCACCGCCTCGAGCCGCTCAATCTGTATTGGCTTGAACTCGACATGCGCGATCCCGAGGGTCTCGCACTGATCCGCCAGTCGACCGCAACGCCGATCGCCTCGCTGGAAGCGCTGCACGGAATCCACGATTTCCGTCCCTACCTGGCGCAGCGCACGGTCGATACCGCGATCGTCGATCCCATGTGGAACGGGGTCTGGCAATCGGTGCGCGTGGCCACGCTCGCCGATGCGTTCGAGACCCATGTCGCGCCGCATAACCCGGTCGGCGATCTGGCGAACCTGATGAGCGCGAATTTGTGCGCCGCGATTCCGAATTTCCGCATCATGGAGCTGCGTCCGGATGAAGCGCCGTGGACGCGCGATTTCCTGACTCATCCCTCGACCATCGAAAACGGCGAAATGCTGGTTCCCACGCGTCCAGGCTGGGGCTCCGACATCAACGAAGAAGCGCTGAGGGCACACCCGCCCCGGTCGGCGCGATAAGGAAGAGCACATGCGCGTTGTCTATTGGGCGCGGCTGCAACTGGCGAGGCAACAGGTCCTCGACGCACTGCAGGCCGTACCGGGAGCAGACCTTGTCGTAGTGGAAACGCTTGCGGAGCTGCTCGCCGCGCTGAACGGCGCGGAAGCGCTGATCCTGTACGATGCGCCGCCCGACCAGGCGCGGCAGGTCGTCGACGCCCTGTCGGCGTCTGGCAACACCGTGCGCTGGATGCATTTCCTCACCGCGGGCCGCGAGGGTTTTGACGCGGTCGGTCTGCCCGCAGGCGTCGCGGTCAGCTATCCCCACGGATGCGTGGCGCCGACCGTCGCCGAACATGCCATGACGCTGCTGCTGGCGCTGGTGCGGCGCGTTCCGGCGATGCTGGAGCAGCAGGCCAAACGCAATTGGTCGCGGCTGGATGTTTCGGCGAAAGCAACCTCGGTCGAAGGCAAGGTCATGGCGATCGTCGGCTATGGCCAGATCGGCCGCGAGATCGCGCGGCGCGCCCGGCCGTTCGGTATCAGGACAATCGCGGTCTCGCGCACGCGCAAGTCCGACGAATGGCTGGATGAAAGCCGTACGCTGTCCGAACTGGATCAAGTGCTCGCGCGAGCCGACATCGTGATGCTGACGATCGCGCTGACGCCGGAAACCCATCACCTGTTCGACCCGCGAAGATTGCAGGCCTGCAAGCCCGGCGTCGTCCTGATCAACGTCGCGCGCGGCGGATTGGTCGACCAGCAGGCGCTGGCCGCGGCGCTCGCCTCGGGCCACGTCAGCGCGACAGGTCTCGACGTCGTCGACCCCGAGCCGCTGCCGGCCGGCGATCCGCTCTGGGGGGCGCCCAATCTCTTGATCTCACCCCACTTTGCCGGAGGCGGCAGCGAGGTCAGCCGGACGCGCCTCGCCGAAAGCGCCGCCGGCAATCTCAAACGTCTCATCAACAACGAGCCGCTGCAGCATCTCGTCAGCTGAGGCGGTTTGGCGCGGAAACTCAAATCGAGGGACGAAACATGCATACGCGTCGAGATGTCCTGTCTTTCACCACGGCCGCACTTGCGTTGCCCCTTGTCGGGATCGGCGGCGCCGCGCGCGCGCAGAAGCCGCTGGAGCTGGCGACATTCGTCGTCGGCTTTCCGGCGGGCGGAGCGACCGACACCGTCGCGCGCCTGGTGGCGGATGCGGTTCGAGGCACCTATGCGGCCGCCGTGGTCGTGCAGAATCGAACCGGCGCCGGCGGGCAACTCGCCGCGGCCGACGTCAAGGCCATGCCGGCCGATGGAACCACGCTTTTGTTTACGCCGGCATTCCCGATGGTGATCTATCCGCACGTCTACAAGCAACTGCGCTACGACACGCTGAAGGATTTCGTCCCGGTCGCCACCACGCATTTCGGAACGCTGGCCTTTTCGATCGGGCCCGGCGTGCCCGACGATGTGAAGACGTTGAAGGATTTCGTCCGCTGGGCGAAGAACAATCCGGACAGGTCAAGCTTCGGCGCACCGGCGGGCGGCGCCCAGCACTTTACCGGTCTGATGTTTGCGCGCGACGCCGGCATCCAGCTGCAACTGGTCTCCTATCGGGGCGGTGGGCCGTCGGTGGTGGACGCGCTCGGCGGGCATATCGCCGCGGTGGTCACGCCGCTCGCCGAAGTTCTCCCCAGCGCCCGCGAAGGCAAGCTGCGCATTCTCGCCACCACGGCGCGGCAACGCTCGACGCTCGCCCCGGATATCCCGACATTCTTCGAACTAGGTTACGAGAAAATCGTGGTGCAGGACTGGTCGGGCTTTCTGGCGCCGGCCGGGACGCCGCCCGAAATCGTCGCCCGCGCCAACGCCGCCATCAACGCCGCGGTGGAATCCCCTGGGGTCAGGGAGGCCATGGCGACGCTCGGCATGGAAGTGGGCACCCAGAACTCCCCAGGCATTCGCCGCGACGGTCCGTGAAAGCTGGGAACGCTATCGCGACATCGTCAGGGAATCGGGCTTCCAGGCGGAGCAATAAATCGCCCGACGCGAGAGCGCCTCGTTCTGTGTGCGCCGATAGCGGACCAAATTTCGCATCGCAACGAGACGACGCTAAGTGCCAGCAGCGGATGTTAGGCTGCCTGCTTGAATGTAGCCGCCCTAGTTTAAAGCGCTTTCCACTTCTAATGCTTCATCCTTCGAGCGGCATCGCTTGGCGATGCTTTTCACTCCCCTCCCTCCACGCGCCCTTGCGCGTGGTGGGGAGGGGTCGGGGGTGGGGGTAGTGCGGCAATCACCCATGCAGCCGTTCCGGCCGATAGACCCCCCACCCCCGACCCTCCCCGCCGCTTTGCGGAGGAGGGGAGAAGAAAAGTGTGCTGGCCCATGTGAGGTGGAAAGCACATCTAGGAGCCTGTCCGAATAGTCGCTGTTCAATTTTGAGCGAGTTTGATTCAAGCTTGAGCTATGAGCAAGTATTTTCGTCCGTGGAATATCGATCAGACACTGCTGCTGCCGCCGAATGTGCAGGACTTCGTGCCGAAAGGCCATGTCTCGCGGTTTATCGTTGAGCTGGTGCGGGAGAGCCTTGATCTGCGGGAGATCACGGGCAGCTATGTGAGTGGTCTTGGGCAGCCGCCGTTTGACCCGCGGATGATGGTGGCGCTTCTGCTGCACGGCTATGCGAGTGGGCTGTATTCGTCGCGGCGGATCGCGAAGGCCTGCCGCGAACGGAACGATTTTGTGATGATTGTGGCGCTCGATCCGCCGGATTTTCGCACGATCAGCGACTTCCGCAAGCGGCATTTGAAGGCGCTCGGCGCGCTGTTCCTGCAGGTTCTGAGGTTGTGCGAGACGGCAGGGCTGGTCAAACTCGGCCATGTCGCGCTTGATGGCACGAAGATCAAAGCGAACGCGTCGAAACATAAAGCGATGAGTTATGAGCGCATGAAGAAACGCGAGGCGGAATTGAAAGCCGAGGTCGCTCGCATGCTGGCGGCCGCCGAGGCGGCGGATTCCGAAGAGGACGAGACTTTCGGCCGAGACAAGCGCGGCGACGAGATGCCGGATTGGGCCGGCGACAAGCAGAAACGACTGGCGAAAATCCAGCAGGCGATGGCGGCGCTGGAAGCCGACGCCAGGCTGGCGGCGGCGGAAGAGCGTCGCATCGAGGCCGAAAAGGAACAGCAGCGCCAAGCTGAAGGCCGCAAGAAGCCGGGCAAACCGGCGGCGCCGCCATCGGACCAACCTGATCCCAAGTCGCAACGCAACTTCACCGATCCGGAAAGCCGCATCATGAAGTCGAAGGATGGCTTCGTTCAGGCCTACAATGCACAGGCCGCCGTCGACGCAGGCGCCCAGATCATTGTCGCGCACGAACTGACGCAGTGCGGCAACGATCAGGGCCAGTTGGTGCCCCTGATCGAGGCCATCAAGAACAATCTCGGCCGCAAGCCGGATCAGGCCTCGGCGGACTCCGGCTACTGCAGCGAATCCAATCTCGAAGCGCTCGAAGCACACGGCGTTGACGGCTATGTCGCGCCCGGACGCGCCAAGCACCCGACAGCTGCGAACGGAAAAATCGGTGGACCGCTGACCCAACGGATGCGGAAGAAGATCGACGACGGCGGCTTCGAAACACCCTACCGATTGAGAAAGCAAGTGGTCGAACCGGTGTTCGGACAGATCAAACAGGCTCGCGGCTTCCGCCAGTTCCTGTTGCGGGGCGTAGATAAAGTGCGCGCCGAATGGGCCATGATCTGCACAACCCACAATCTCCTGAAGCTGTTCACCCTCGCAAACGCAGCCTCAGCCGGCTAACCTCAACAAATGCCCGAACGCCTATCTGGACGGGCTCCTAGCCTCTGGATTCCTTCCCATTGACCATCGAGAGGACCGTACGGGCGAGATCGGCAGGGGAATCCACCAGCCGGTTTGCGCCAGCAGTTTCAAGTTCGTCTCGGGTACCATAACCCCAGAGCACGCCAAGACCGCGCATTCCGACCGCATGGGCGCCGGAAATATCATGGCGGCGATCCCCGACCATCAGACTGTGAGACGGCGAAAGACTGTGTTTGGACAGAATATGGGCGAGCAGTTCAGGCTTGTGATCCAGCTCGCCACTCGGCACTGAGCCATCGATGCCATCGAAGTATGTGGCAAACTTCAGATGGTCCAGAATGCGGCTTGCGAAAATCGCCCTTTTTGATGTCGCGAGATAGATTCGCAATCCGGTCCGCTTCATCTCTTCAAGGGATTTGCCAATTCCCGGATAAGGCACGCTTCCGAGAAGCCCACTTTCACCGTAATGTTGACGATAGGCAGCGACTGCTTCACCGACTCTGTCGTCTCCGTATGACTGTAGCAAGATTTGCATCATGTCTTCGAGCGGGGACCCGATGGTACGTCTTATATCGACGGTTTCATCCGGCTCATGTCCAAGGGCGCGCAGTGCCGCAAGGCAGCTTGCCAAAATGCCGGGGTACGAATCGATTAAGGTGCCGTCGAGGTCCAGAAGAACGGAGCAAGTCATGATCCGAAGATAGCGGCCAAAACCAAACCAGTACAAGTTCGTTTGGTTTCGTTTCGCCTTCGGGCCATTCGCGGGGCGACCCGGCGGCAAATCAGCCATGTCCGCGGTGACGCCGAAAGCGGAAGTTTAGTCCTTGCCTTTACCGCGCGCGCAACCTCGTCGAGCGGTTCTTCAACAAGATCAAGCAGTGTCGGCGTGTCGCTACCCGATATGACAGCTCGCAGCCAACTATCCTGCCTTCATCAAACTCCCGTCAATCCGAATTTGGCTGCGCGCTGATGAGCTCACGCCCTAGTAGCACCGCATGATATTGATGGTTTGTTCTTCGCCGTTGCGCCCGGGAACCGTTACGGTCTCCGAGGGGCAACTCGGCACATAAGGCCGGTCGGAAGGTACGACCTGCGGTGGAAATCGATGTACCCAGTCCCAGGGAACATCATTCGTGTAGGTGTAATGGACATCGCCTGATGGAGGTTGCCCAACATCTCCCAAGGGGCCTCCCAGGGGGCCTCCATAGGATTCGCCATAGGATGGGTCGTAGAAGAAGCCCCCGTCTGACCAGAAGCCGCCCAGACGGCGTCCCCGGTGATGCCCGAACGGTCGGGTGCCTGACGGACGGAACATCGGATGCGCCGCAACAGACGCTCCCCCAAGGGCTGCTCCCGACCTGGCGAATGTCGCGTTCGCGGCCAGCATGAGCGCGACCACGCCGAGCGAGGCGATGAATGCCCCATACAATCTATACGCCATGGCACGCACCAATTCGTTGGTTACTGAGCAGCAAAGCGAACGCTAGGCCGGGCCCTTCGTGCCCGCAAACGCATACTTAATTATTAGTTAAGGCTTAAGCTTAATGCAGAGCGATTGTTTCAAATCATCGGGATCGTGGCTGTTGATCGATGCAACGGAACCGGCGCGGCGGGTTGTTGAAAGAGCCGAATTTTGGGGTCCGTGAGGACTAACCCAACTTGCGCAGAATCGTACCCTGAGTATAAGCAAATCAATGCCTTAGCCAAAAAATTGGCACTACATTTTGGTGCAGGTCGGATCAGGCGCTGTGTTTGAGAGCTGGCAAGTCGTGCTCGGCGAGACGCATGCGTTTCGGCAGGACGATGCCGAGACGATTGAGGAGAGCGGCCTGGGCCGCGTCTGGTTGGGTCACACAGCGCAAACGAATCTGGCCGCGCGTTGCGGTCGGCAAGACGACGTCCTGGGACTGGATGCGCTTGAGTTCTTCCATAATGGTGCGCGGGGAATTGCCGAGACCTGCGCGGCTCTGCCACATCTCCAGGCTCTTCCACAGCACGAAGGCAAGAAAGCAGACGAGGATATGAGCCTGTACGCGATCCTCGCGCTGGTGCCAGATCGGACGGACGTTGAGTTGATCCTTCTGAATCCGGAAAGCGGCTTCGGCCTGCGTGAGCTGGATATAGGCCTTCCAGAGCTGTTGATCGCTCCAATCGGTGATGTTCGAGCGCAGCAGATAGGCGCCCTCGGAGAGAGCGGCCCAGTCGTCGAACGATGCGTTGTAAACCACGCCGAGGCGGAAACCAGCGGGGCAGCCATCCGGCTCCAGCGCGATTGCGAAGCGGGCGGCTGCTCGCTGATTTTGCTGCAGGATGCGGCCGATTTGCCGGTTCACGGTCGACGGATCGACACGCTTCTTTGAGCGAGCCAGGCGCGCAGCCAGGCGCTCGAGTGCTTCTTCGATCCGCCGGCTGAACTTGTCGTGCATGGCGCGTTCTTTGCTGCGCCGATCGGCGGAACGGCACAAGATCACTGTCTCGCCGGTCTCGGGGTGGCGCGTGAGCTTGACCTCGACGCCCTCGTGGACCACGCGCCAGCCGTCCGCGGTGGCGAGCGCAGAGCTGAACTTCTTCAGCTCCGACTTCGGCGCGCCGATGATGTAGCGCCGGTCGGTCCGGCGCAGCCAGGCCAGATTGTCGGCGCTGGCCATGCCGCGGTCGGTGATCCAGACGCGCCCCAGCATGCCATGCCGGGCCTCCATGGTGGCCACGATCGTCTGCAAGGTTCGCGAGTCGTGGGTGTTGCCGGCGAATACTTCGTAGCCCAAAGGAAAGCCGTCGAAGGTCACGACGAGAGCGATGCACACCTGCTTGCAGTCGGGGCGATGATCGCGGGAATAGCCGCGCCGAGCCTGCGGATTTGCCTCGGCCTGGCCCTCAAAATACGTGCTCGTCACGTCGTAGAGCAGCACCTCGTTCTGGACCGCGAACAGCTCTCCGCAGCGCTGCGACAGATGCGCTTCGAGCTCGGTCTTGTGGGCGAGCAGATGATCGAGCCCGCGATAGAGCCGATCCTTGTTGACCTCCTCGTCACCGAACTGCAGCAGATCTGAAAGCGCCGTGCGTCGATACCAGTCTTCCGCAATGTGCAACTCGCTCGATGGCTCGCAAAGCCGCGCGGCTACCAGCACCGCCGCCATCTTCGACCACGCGATGCGCTCTTTGCCGATCGGAAGCAGTCGTTCGCACAAAGCCTCCAGCCCGGTTCCGCGCCACAGGGCGAGCGCCAAATACACATCGCCGAACTGACGCGGGCGCTCGATGCGGATGCCCTTCAACCGCACCGGAACCGTCAATTGCTCGCTGCTATCATCGAACAGTTGCGCGCGCTCGGGAGTGCCAATCAGCCGACGCGCCAGCGCCTGTGCCTGTGCCTGAACGCGACCCTGCTCATCGAGTTCGCCGAGCTGCGCCACCGTTTGCTGAATGACCCGACGACCAACGCGCACGCTGCGCACAACACGCCAATAGCGATGAACCTTCCCGTCCTTGCGTATCGTGGTGTGGCGCAGATACATGCGCGCGAATCAATCCAACTCGTCGCCTCCAGAAAATACCCAAGGTTGGCACTACACGCCCAAATCCAATCTTCGCCACGTCTAACCGATTGATCCGATTCAGGTCACGCGACGCAAAATCCCGAAAAATAGCCAAATCCCGCCCCCAACTGCGCAAGTTGGGCTAAATCGCACGCGAGCGGCGTCAGGCGCGAGGACGGAATGTTGCAACTCGCGGACGGCGAGCTCCCGTTACAGCTCATGCCTCCTTGATTCTCGGAGACGTTGCCAGTCCAAGGAATACCAGCACGGCCCGATTGAGGCGCGGGACATCCTCGGTAACCCCGCCCGGGCCGCCGATGAACGTTTTGGCCCTGATCCAGGCCAGAGCTCCGTTCGAGCCATCAGCCGGCGATACCGGCGGCTCCGGCGATCAGTTCGAACGAGCGCAGCCGTTTGGCGTGATCGTAGACATCGGACACGACGATGAGTTCGTCGGCGCCGGTTTCCGCGACCAGCGCATCGAGGCCGGAACGAACCGTATCGGGCGATCCGACGATGGAGCGGGCGAGCATCCCCATCGCCTGGGCCTTTTCCGTCGGCGACCAGTAGCTTTCGATGTCGTCGATCGGCGGCTGGCTGAGGCCGCGCGCGCCGCGGAAGATGTTGGTGAAGGACATCTGCTGCGTCGTCGCCAGCCGGCGCGCTTCGGCGTCGCTCTCCGCGGCGATGATGTTCACGCCGGCCATCGCGTAGGGACGGTCAAGCTGCTCGGAGGGTTTGAAGCGGCTGCGGTAGATCTGCAGCGCCGAGACCAGCAGTTCGGGCGCGAAATGCGAGGCGAAGGCATAGGGAAGCCCGAGCTCGGCCGCGAGCATCGCGCCGAAATGACTTGATCCGAGAATCCACAACGGCACGTCGGTCCCCGCCGCCGGCACCGCCTGGATGCGTTGATTGGGAACGGCTGGAGCCAGGAAAGCCTGCACTTCGAGAACGTCCTGCGGGAAGTTTTCGGCCGCTTCATTCGTGCGGCGCAGCGCGCGCAGGGTCAGCTGGTCGGTCCCGGGTGCGCGGCCCAGTCCGAGATCGATGCGGCCCGGAAACAGCCGCGCCAGCGTCCCGAACTGCTCGGCGATGACGTAGGGGGCATGGTTGGGCAGCATGATGCCGCCTGCGCCGACCCGGATGGTCTTTGTCCCTGCCGCGATATGGCCAAGCACGACCGACGTCGCCGCGCTGGCAATGCCCGGCATGTTGTGATGTTCGGCCACCCAGATGCGGCGATAGCCCCAGGTCTCGGCATGAACAGCGACATCACGGGCATTGTCGAGCGCGCCGCGCGCATCGGTGTCTTCGGTGACCCGGACCAGATCGAGGATGGACAGCGCCGTCATGGGGACTCCCGAATGAAACCGTTTGCGAAGGACGCCGCCCGAGATGCCCGGCCGCGTTCACGCTTGTCGGAAAACGGAGACGCGGTGCATTTGCCTCGACCCATATGGGGACTGCCTCCATCGGGGTCAATCGGCTGGGTCTCCGGGAAGGGCGTCCGGCTGCGATATCCCGGGCGTTGCGTAGCTTGCTGCGCGCTTTTGATCCCCGGACTAAACACCTCGCGGATGACGACGGTGCTTTAAAACCGGGTCATGACGATATCAATGGCTCTCGCGCTCGGGCTCTTCTTCCAACGTGTCCTCGCCGTGCGCCGCCGCCGGCGGCGATGCGCCGCGGAATCGAATGACGATCGCGATGATGTCGACATCGACCTTGAGCAGATCGAGGTCGCGCGTCATCTCGCGCAGTTCCTGACCCTTGCGGGCAATCTCCTCGGAGACGTCGATCGCCATGTTGCGCTCGGTAACCCCGCCCGAGCTGCCGACGAACATTTTCGCCCTGATCCATACCAGCCGCGCCCGATGTGTATCGCGCGTGAATTTCTTTTCCAGGAATTGTCGCCGAGCTTCGCCATAGGCCGCCAGCAATTCCACATCGGACATCTTGTACAAGGCTTCGGCTGAAAGGCTCATCGCACCAGACTCCTTGAGATCATGGCAACCCGCCGGGCCGACCGGCCGCCCTGCAATTTCGATCGGAACTTGTCCCCAGAATATTTGATGTGCCGCCACTCTACCGACTGGAATCTTCGCTTGTATCACATCGGAATTCCGAATCACCCGGGGAACCGGTCATGGCAACGAACATGGCGCTGAAGCGCGGCAGGAAAGCGCAACGGCGGAAACAGGTGGTGGCGCAGAAGCGGCGGGCCGAGGTATTGGAGGCAAGCCTGCCCGCCCGTGTGCTCCGGGCTGCCGATGCGCCCATTCAACACTGCTTGCTCACCGAATCCCTGTTCGACATCGGCATGGGGACGCTGGTTCTGGCCCGCGGCGCCACGCCCCATCACATCGCGGTAAGTTCGTTTCTGATCGACGCGTTCTGTCTTGGCATCAAGGATGTGATGTTCGATTCGGTCGAACGCGAAGTTTTCGAGATGTACATCGAGGCGATGGATGCCGGCTCGCCTATGGTTCCCGTCAATCCGAACTACGCCCGCAAGCTGCTGCGCGATCTTGCCGCGTGGTCGCAATCGATCGGTTTCGCGCCGCACCGGGACTTCGCAGCGGTGGAGCGGGTGTTCGGCGACGTCAGCGCAGACGCAAGCGACGCGGACTTTCGGTTCGGTCGCGACGGCAAGCCTGTCTATATTCCCGGCCCGGACGACACCGCTCCCCTCATTCTGCGGCGGATCGAGCAATTGCGGAAGTCTCTCGGCGATGACGGTTTCGATTTCGAGATGGCGGCCTGAGGCTGATCCTGCGCTCTCGCCGGCACGACCTTGCGCCCGACGGGCAAATCAGTAATTGGCTGTCCAGCCTCTTTTGAAAAAATATTCTGGTTTTCCGAAGACGCAAATCAGTTGTATATCTCCTGCCGTCCCGTCCCACTCAGAGGGGCGGCTCGCGACGTCACGGACGCGGGGCGGGATGCGGTGGACGCGGCGGCGCGCTTGACGGGCGTTGCTTGCAGCGGACGGCGAAGACGTGTGGTCCTGACACCCCGACGCTGGTGTCAAGTTTGCGGATTAATCCGCGTAACGACGGTGGCAAGAAAGCCGATCACCGGGGAGAGCGCGGTATAAGCCGTAAACCATCGCGTGCGGGAATGCCGGGTGATTCCGGTGGCTCGCTGTGAATACTCGTGTGCATACTTGTTACCCTATGCGCACACGAGGCTGCGGGTGCATCGGGCATCCGGCATTCCCCACGCCCTCTGTTTTCAGGGCGGAGATTTATTGCAAACCCCGGGCGAAATCGCGCCGCGGGATAGCGGAGGCGCGTCTGGTCTGACCCCGCGAGCGGGGCGAGGTAAAAGCCGCTTTGGCGGCGATGACAACCTTGTACGGCGCGGGAGCCGTTAGCCACCGTGGCAGCCAAATCCGGCTTGAACGGCGATTCCTCAAGCGCATAATCGCCTTCATGGCCCCCAGGCGCACCAGCCGGAATTACACGATCGAGCCCTTTCGGATCGGGCCTGACCAAAATGAGATCGGCCTTCTGTATTTGAACTTTCGGGCTGAGAATCTCGCGTCAGCCCAGGCGCAAGCCATGATCTATTTGAGAAACGATGCTTTTGTGAAAGATATCGACGGCGTGAAGCTTCTGCGTAATGCCGCGGAGGTTTGGCGGTGGTCCAGGGCGAAAGGTGCCCCATGACATGGGACGAGGCTGGGGCGAGGTCCGCCGGGGTCGGCCGAACACTCAAGCGTGATGAGCATGGTACTCGTTTCATCCTACATCCGGGAATGAGAGGCGCCTAGCTTGCCCTGGGAAATGTCGGGTTAACGCAGCTCTCAGCGACAGCCTGCTCGCGCCGAAACGAAATCAGCTCGCCATGGTGAAAACTGGAATCAGTGTTGGACTCCTGGCAACGGTGCTCTGCCTGCCCTTGGGCGCGCAGACCATCAAGGTGATGACGCTCGATCAAGCCGGAGCCCAGACGGTCCTGCAGGCAGCGAAGGAGACCGCGCAGCAGCGCAACGCGCCCTCGGCCATCGCGGTGGTCGATCCCGCCGGAGATCTGCTGGCGTTCCAGCGGATGGACGGTGTCCGCCCGGCCAGCGCGGACCTCGCCATCCAGAAGGCGCGAACGGCGGCGCGCCTGCAGCGGCCGACGGCGGAGATCGAGGACAACATCAATCGCGGCCGGACCGCCTTCGTTACCGCCGACATCGCGGCACTCCGTGGCGGCATGCCGATACGCGTCAACGGCGAAGTCGTGGGCGCGGTAGGGATCGCCGGCTTGAACAAGGACACCGATACCGAAATCGCGAACACCGCGGCGGCGGAGCTCGGCCCGTCGGCGAAGACACAACAGCAGAATTGAAGGTGTTGAGGACGCCCGCCGCCTCGGCGCGGTCCTCGAGACCGCGTGTCTGTTATTTCTGCGCACCAAGACCAGTAACCAATGGCGCTTTGGCCTCGAATGGCCTAAAGGACACCGACCTCACCGAAATCCGTCGGGCCACGCGGCTGCGCATCTTCTTTGGCGGCAGCTTCGACCGTTCGAGGCCCTCCATGTTCCGGCGCCAGGCGCCAACCAAGGTCTTTCATTCCGTGACATTCCTGCCCACCAGTCCGCCGCTCGCCCGAGCCCTGGCGGAGCGCAATTACGATCAGCCAACCCCCGTCCAGACTGCGGTGCTCGCGGACGCCGCCGCCGGCCGCGACCTGCTTGTTTCGGCGCAGACCGGCTCGGGCAAAACCGTCGCCTACGGGCTCGCGATTGCGAAAAATCTTCTTGATGGCGCCGAGCGCTTCGAGCGGGCCGCCGCACCGCTCGCCCTGATCGTCGCGCCGACCCGGGAACTTGCCCTGCAGGTGCAGCGCGAACTTGCATGGCTCTATCAATATGCCGACGCGCGCGTCGTTTCCTGCGTCGGCGGCATGGATCCGCGCCGCGAACAGCGCGAGCTTGCGGCCGGAGCGCACATTGTGGTCGGCACGCCGGGTCGGCTGTGCGATCACTTGCGGCGCGGCCGTCTCGACGTCTCGGAATTGAAGGCAGTGGTACTCGACGAGGCCGACGAAATGCTCGATCTGGGTTTTCGCGAGGATATGGAATTCATCCTCAAGACCACGCCGGATACCCGCCGCACCCTGCTGTTCTCGGCGACGTTGCCGCGCGGCATTGTCGCGCTGGCGAAGCAATATCAGCAGCAGGCCTTTCGCGTCGAGGTCGCGGGCGACGAGGGCGGCCACGCCGATATCGAGTACCGCGCCATCCGAATCGCGTCAGGCGATATCGAGCACGCGGTCGTCAACGTGCTGCGATTTTTTGAATTGCCGAGCGCGCTGGTATTTTGCAACACCCGGGACGCCGTCCGGCATTTGCAGGCGACGCTGCTGGAGCGTGGCTTCTCGGTGGTCGCACTATCAGGAGAATTGACCCAGAACGAGCGAACCCAGGCGCTGCAGGCGTTGCGGGATGGACGGGCTCGGGTCTGCGTGGCGACCGACGTGGCGGCGCGCGGCATCGATCTGCCCAACCTCGACCTCGTGATTCACGCCGATCTGCCGAATGACGCCGAGGTCATGCAACATCGCTCTGGCCGCACCGGCCGCGCCGGCCGAAAGGGCGTCAGCGTGCTGCTGGTGCCGCCGGCGCGAAAGCGGCGCGCGGAATTGCTGCTGAATCTGGCAGGCATCGACGCGGTCTGGGGCACCGCTCCCACGGCGGATGAAATTCGCAAGCTCGATCAGGAGCGCATGCTGCGCGATGATCTGTTCGCGGAGGAGACGACATCGGACGATCTGATCCTGGCGCGGGCCTTGCTCGCCGAGCGGTCGGCCGAGGATATTGCCGCGGCGCTGGCGCGGCTGTACCGGGCGCGGCTGCCTTCGCCCGAGGACATTCTCGATCCCGGCCAGGGCGGTGGCCGGTCGCGCGAGGACCGCGGCCGGGGAAAGGACGTTCGAACGCCGCGCGGCGAGGACCGCGACAGCGCGCCGCGATCGAAGCCGGGCAAATCGTCGCCGCGTCACGGCATGGCGGAGGGCAGCGTATGGTTTCGCGCCGCCATCGGGCGAAAAAAGAACGCCGAAGCACGCTGGCTGTTGCCGATGATTTGCCGTCGCGGCGGCATCGACAAGCACGACATCGGCGCCATCCGCATCATGGACACCACCACCGAGTTCGAGATTTCAGAACGGGTCGCCGAATCCTTTGCCGCCAAGGTCGGGCGTCCCGACAAGGAAGACAATATCCGCATCGAGGCGCTGGCAGATGGCCCTCAGGGGCAGGCGGCTTCGGAAAACCGGTCACATCCGCCCCGGCGTGAAACCAGGGAGACCGACCGCAGCACTCCCCGGAACGAAAAATTCCGCGATGAGAGAGCGCCGAAGCAGCATGGCAAATCTCGCGGCGAAAGCGGACAGGGATTTGTCAGGGAGCCGGGTTTCGAGAAGAAAAAGCGGCATCAGGACAGGCCTGCCTACGCGGCACAATCGCGGCCAGCCGGTGCGGCGCCCGCGAAACCTGCTTTCGGCAAGAAGGCGAAGAAGAATTGTCGCGGCTGATGTCAGTGGATGGCGCGGACGGCAATCAGCCCGCCGTCCGGTGCGGCGTGAACAGCCGGCCTTTTTCCACCACCGCAACGACCGCGAGCGCCGCCAGCGCGCAGAGGAAAAATCCCGTCGCGAACGGCAGCAGCGTGCCGTTATAGTCCTGGCCGATCAAGGCGCCGATTCCGATGCCGAGCAGCGTGGTGATCGACCCGTAAAGCGATGAGGCCGTGCCGGCGATATGGCCCTGCGGCTCCATGGCGAGCGCGGTGAAATTGGCGAACATCAGCCCGAACACGAACATCATCAGCGCCGCCAGCACGACGAACAGCGGCAGCGGCAGCATCTGTGCCTTGGCCGCGACCAGCATGAGGGCGGCCACAGCGACAAAGCCGACCAGAGCGCCATGCGAAATCACCCGCATGCCGACCCGGCCGACGAAACGGGCATTGAGGAATCCGGCAATTGCGATGCCGATCGCGATGGCCGCGAATGCCAGCGGAAAATAATTCCCGAGCTTATAGATCCCGGTGAATATTTGCTGCGAGGAAAACATGAAACCAAAAAGCGAGCCCTGCACCCCGCCGGCCGCCAGCGCATAGCCCAGCGTCTGCCGGTTGGTCACGGTCTGGCGAAAAGCGCCCAGCACGTCGCGAATGGCGAGCGACTTGCGCTCCGACATCGGCAGGGTCTCCGGCATCCGCAGCGCGCTCCAGATCAGGGCGAGCACGCCATAGAGCATCAGCACGACGAAGATGCCGTGCCATTGCGTCAGCAGCATCACCGCCTGACCGAACGACGGCGCGATGATGGGGACGCTGATGTAGACCATCATCGCCAGCGATATCACGCTGGCCATACGGCGGCCGGCATAGCAGTCGCGAACGATCGAGGTGGCAATCACGCGGGTGGCCGAGGTGCCGAGGCCCTGCAGCACGCGCGCCAGCAACAGCGTCTCGAACGAGCGCGCCGTGACCGCGAGCAAGCTGGCGACGCAATACAGCGCCATGCCGTCGACCAGAACCGGGCGACGGCCGAAGCGGTCGGATAGCGGCCCCATGACGAATTGGCCGACGCCAAAACCGATCAGGAACGTCGACAGCACCGCCTGCTGCCGGTTGGCAATGACGATGTGGAAGGTCGAGGCGATCTGGGGTAGCGCCGGCAGCATCATGTCCGTCGCCAGCGGATTGAGGGCCATAATTGAGGCGATCACGATGACGAATTCGGGAAAGCCCATCGGGCGGTGGTTCGAGGAAACCCCGGCGTCGGCATTGATGTCAGTCACTTGGCACCTCACGGAGGACGCCCCTTGTATCCGCCATGCTGCGCTGCACAACCCACACTCGGGGATGGCAGCCCCGTCAAAATTCGTGATGGAACCCGGTTGCACAGCCGATTTTCGGCGGCGGCCTTTCCGTGATAGACGCGCGCACGGCAGGAAACGTCCCGGCGCCAGGGAGAGGTCGAGTGAACAGTCCGCGGGTTATCGGAGACATCGGCGGCACCAATGCGCGTTTCGCCGTTGCCGAAAATGGCAGGTATCGCGACCTCCTGCATGTCGAGGTGCGCAAGTTCGCGTCGCTCCACGATGCGCTGGCTGAATATCTCAACGGGTTGCCGCCGGCGTCGCGGCCAGTATCGGAAGGCGCGATCGCCGTCGCCGGACCTGTTTTGGGCGATCGGGTAGCCCTGACCAATCTTGCCTGGTCGTTTTCGGTCTCGGAACTCAAGAAGAGCCTGGGGCTGACGTCGCTGGCGGTCGTCAACGATTTCGCCGCCACCGCAATGGCGGTGCCGCATCTGCCCGAGGGCGACCGCTTTCTGGTCGGACCCGCGTGTCCGCAAGCCGTCGGCCCGATCGGGATCATCGGGCCAGGCACCGGCCTCGGCATGAGCGCGTTGATCCCCAACGGGCGTGAATGGGTTCTGGTCGCGGGCGAGGGCGGCCACGCGACCTTGCCGGCGTCGACTCCGGAAGAGGACGAGATCGTTCGGGTCATGCGCACGCGCTGGGACCACGTCTCGGCCGAACGCGCGCTGTCCGGCGCTGGTCTCGTTAATATCTATCAGGCGCTCTGCACGATCGATGGCACGGCGCCAGAGGCGCTGACGCCGGCTGACGTCACCGATCGCGCCATCGGCGGGCGCGACGCGACCTGCGCGCGAGCATTCGGGCATTTCTGCGCAATGCTGGGCGCCGTCGCCGGCGATCTCGCGCTGACGGTTGGTGCGACCGGCGGTATCTACATTGCGGGCGGCATCTTGTTGCGGTTCAAGCAGGCGCTCGCGGCCTCGGCATTTCGCCAGCGCTTCGAGAGCAAGGGCCGCTTCAGCAGTCTGCTCGCCAAAATTCCGACCCATCTCATTTTGGAGGAGTTGCCGGCGCTGCTCGGTCTTGCGCACGTACCGATCGCGCCCTGACGGGCACAACCAGATAGCTATCGCGCCCCGCCTTGATCTGTCCCGCAACAATCACTTTATAGTCGTGTATTCCACGAACAACAGGCCGGCCTCTCATGACCATACACGAACGCAACATTTCGGCACCGATCGACCCCGTCAAACTCGACCGTCTGGCCGAGGTCGCGATCAAGGTCGGATTGCAACTCAAGCCGGGACAGGATCTGCTGCTGACGGCGCCGACCGTGGCGCTGCCGCTGGTGCGCAAGATCGCCGAACACGCCTATCGCGCCGGCGCGGGTCTGGTTACCCCGATCCTGTCGGATGAGGCGGTCACGCTGGCGCGCTACCGGTTCGCGCCGGACGACAGCTTCGACCGCGCCGCCGGCTGGCTCTATGAGGGGATGTCGAAGGCGTTCGCCGCCAACACCGCGCGGCTTGCCATCGTCGGCGACGATCCGATGCTGCTTGCCGGCGAAGACCCGGCCAAGGTCGCGCGCGCCAGCAAGGCAAACTCGATCGCCTACAAGCCGGCGTTGGAGAGGATCGTCAATTTCGATATCAACTGGAACATCATCGCCTATCCGAGCGCTTCGTGGGCGAAGCGGGTGTTTCCCGGAGACGAAGTGGATGTAGCAGTGGCAAAGCTTGCCGACGCGATCTTTGCGGCCTCGCGCGTCGATATCGATGACCCCGTCGCGGCGTGGAAAAAGCACAATGCCACGCTGCGCAGCCGCACCGAATGGCTGAACGGCCAGCGATTCAGCGCGCTGCATTATTCCGGACCTGACACCGATCTCACGATCGGGCTGGCGGACGGTCACGAATGGGAAGGCGGCGCCTCCACCGCCAAAAACGGAATCACCTGCAACGCCAATATCCCGACCGAGGAAGTGTTCACCACGCCGCATGCAAGGCGGGTCGAAGGACACGTCGTCAGCTCCAAGCCGTTGTCCTACCAGGGCTCGCTGATCGACGGCATCGCGGTGCGGTTCGAGCAAGGGCGCATCGTCGAGGCCAAGGCCACGCGGGGCGAGGAAGTCCTCAACAAGGTCCTCAACACCGACGAGGGCGCGCGGCGTCTCGGCGAAGTGGCGCTGGTGCCGCATTCGTCGCCGATCTCGAAGAGCGGGCTGTTGTTCTTCAATACGCTGTTCGACGAGAACGCCGCCTGCCATATCGCGGTCGGCCAATGCTATTCGAAATGCTTCGTCGATGGCGACAAGCTGACGCCCGAGCAGATCGCGGCGCAGGGCGGCAACAAGAGCCTGATCCACATCGACTGGATGATCGGTTCGGATAAAATCGATATCGACGGCGTTCATGCCGACGGCCGGCGGGTGCCCGTCTTCCGCAAGGGCGAGTGGGCCTGACCGGTCCTTAGCCGCGGAAGCTTGCGTTGTGCCCCAAAACCCAGCCGGTGCTGCTCGGATTTGCGTTGCGGTCCGTCGGCGCTCATATCTCTTTCATGACCTGCGCATAGGCAATCAGCGCAAACAGCGCGGTGCCGCCGATGATATTGCCGATGAGAACCGGGACGAAGAAGTCGGTGACCATCGGCAGGACGCCGAGATGTCCGTTCAGCACCAGAAAAAACGCCTCCACGCTGCCCGCGACGATATGCATGAATCCGGCGGCCGCGATCAAATAGGTAATGATGACGACGACGTGGAACTGGGCCGCCTCGGCGCTCGGAATCAGCCAGACCATGGTCGCGATCAGAAATCCGGATGCGATTGCACGCACCATCATTTCCATCCAGGTATGGTTGGTGATCTGACCGGCGATATCGAGCATCGCTGTTTTCAGCTCCGGTGTCAGTACTGGGCTGAAGGTACAGAGCATTGCCGCGACGAACGTGCCGGCCATGTTCGCAACCAGGACCACGCTCCAGAGCCGGCCGAGCCGCCAGAGACTGACCAGCGTGAGGTTGGCCATGACAGGCAACACCGCGGTGACGGTAATCTCGGTGAAAAGCTGCTGGCGTGAGAGCACGACTATCACGAACCCAACGGAATAGCCGAGGCTGGTGACGAGAGGCGTCCACGAAGCTTGCGGCAGGTGCGACTGCAAGACGGCCTGCGCCAGCAGCGAGAAGCTGATTGAAAGTCCGGCCGCCACCCCCGACCACCATAACGAAGTGATCGGCCGGTCCATCTCCTCATCGCCAAGCCGGCGCACGATCTCGTAGATCACCGGCGTGCGCGGGCTCGACATCTCCTCGACGTCGTCGGCTTCCTTTTCGGTGATCTGCTTGTTCCCGCGTTTGGTGTGCGGCTGCTCGTCGCGCGTTTTGGCCGTCCGGGGAAGCTTGCCAGCTTTCTTCAATTTCAATTCCTCGACCAGCGCGTTTCCGTCAGCTTCTGTTGCGGATCAGCGAGTAAAAAGGTGGCGGGTGCCGAAAAGTTCCACGACTCGACGCAATCCGATCGGAGCCGTTTCCGGCCCAACAAGCTGCGCCATTGTACAGGCTAGGCCTAAGCCTTCTCGTGGATGTCGACGACGATCTTGCCGGCGGCGTCGTTGCTCGCGAGCACGCGATAGGCTTCACCAACCGTGGCCAGCTTGAAATGCCGGGGGTCGACCCGCGGGACAACCTTGCCGGCCTCGATCAGACGGGTCGCTTCGCGCAGGATATTCCGTGATGGGCGCGACCTTCTCCCGTCAGCATCGGCAGCAGCGTGAACACGCCTGAATAACTCGCAGCACGGAACGAGAGCGGCGCGAGCGCATGGGTGCCCCAGCCAAGGGCGCTGACGACATGACCGAAGCGACTGACCGCGTTGAACGATGCATCGAGCGTCGTGCCACCGACGGTGTCGTACACGATGTCGAAGCCGCGCCCGCCGGTGAATTTGGCGACGTAGTCTTCAACGGACATCTCGCGATAGTCGATGGCAACGGCGCCTGAACTTTCGATGAAGGCCGCGCTTGCCGACGAGCCGGTCGCGAACACATCGGCGCCGAAGGCACGCGCGATTTGAACCGCGACATGACCGACGCCGCCGGCGCCGCCATGGATCAGCACCTTCTGACCGGAATGCACGGCGGCGCGATCGACCAGTCCTTCCCATGCGGTGATGAAGATCAGCGGAAGCGCCGCGGCTTCCCGCATGGCGAGATTGACGGGTTTCGGCGCCAGCAGATCGGCATCGACCGCCGCGTATTCCGCCAGCGATCCCTGCAGACGACCGACGCCACCGGTCATTCCATAGACTTCGTCGCCGGGCCGAAAGGCGCTCACGCTGTCGCCGACCGCCTCGACGACGCCCGCGAGATCAATGCCCAGGATCGCAGGCAGCGGCTGACGCGCGTGCGCGGCCTGGCCGGCCCGAATTTTGATGTCGAGCGGATTGACCGCGCTGGCCCCGATCCGGACCAGAACCTGCCCCGGTCGAGGATCTGGCCTCGGGACCTGCGCCGTTCGGAACGCGCCGTTACTTGCGTCGAGAACCGCCGCCTGCATCGTTTTTGCTGCTGTCATAAGGCCTCCCGTCACGGGTAGGACTTGGCATATTTAGCTTCTCTCGAAAGTCACAACAGCCCCTGGGGAAATCACTCCAGCCTGAGCCGGTAAACCTCCGTCGCCGTCTTCGAGAACAACGCGGTCTTCTCGGCCTCGCTGCAGGGCGCGGCGATGCGTTTGAAGGCGTTGAAGATCACCTGATAGCTGCACTGGCCCTTGTCAGGCGGAAAGTTGCTCTCGAACATGCAGCGCGCAGGTCCGAAGGCCTCGATGCAGGTCTCGATATAGGGACGCCACGCCGCCGCCACGTCTTCCGACGATGGCGGCATCGGGCGTTCGTGAAAATCATAGCCCAGCACCCGCATCGCCAATCCGCCGAGCTTGACGACGACATTGGGGCATTTCGCGATGTCCTGGATCGAGGCCCTCCACCCCGTGAAAATTTCCTGACGCCGGCTGGCATACCCGCCGAGGCCGATCGGGCCGCCGCAATGGTCGAGCACGATTTGGGTATCGGGAAACGCTCGCGCGAGATCGGCCAGTTCGCCGATCTGCGGATGAAACAGCCACGCATCGAAGCTCAGGCCGAGCGGCGCGAGGCAGGCAAAGCCCTTGCGAAAGGTTTCATCGAGCAGCAGGCCTTTCGGCCGCATGGCATAGATGCCGGCAACCTCGGGATCGGCATCCCACGGCGACGAGTGCCGGATACCGCGGAAGCGGCCGTTGCCGGCGGCCATTTCCGCTTCGAGAACGGCGCGCGCGCCGTCACCGAGCAGCAGATTGGCGTGGCCGACGATGCCGGCGCAGATCGCGGCGGTACCGTAGCCGCCGCTCGCGCTCATCGCCGCAGCGCCATTGGCAAATTCCACCTCGCCGACCGGGCGCAACGCTTCGGGCCCGCCGGCACGATACATCGAGCGCGCCTCGACATAGACGGTTGCAACAATATTGTGCCCGGAAGCGATATCGTCGGTGATCTCCTCGATCAGATAGCGCTGGCCGCCGCGATCCCATAAATGGTGATGCGGATCGACGATCGGACGCTGCGGGTCGATCACTTCCTCCTTGCGCAGCGCGAGCCAGTCCGGGCGCGGATCGGCATAGAGCCCGCTCTTCGATGCGGCGGCAGTGCTGGTGGCCATCGGTCGTCGCCCCCTGCGTTTGTTATTGGCAAAACCGTTCTCGCCCGCCGGCGCGAGCGGTCGAGTGCTGACGCCGACGAATTTCTTCTCGCATTCCACGCGAACGTGGGCAACGTGCCAGAAGGCCGGCGCGATCCTCGCATGGGCGACGTTCCACAATGTCGGATGCCGCACCGTCGCAACCTGCATCGCGGTGCGGCGCAGGGGCGTTATCGACTGCCGCATATGACGCCTGCCATTTGACAATTGTCCGGACCGGCGCATTGATATCGGCATTCCCCCGACAGCGGGTGACCACCCGTTAGAATTGGGGGCATTCCAGGGAGGCATCCATGAAGCTTCGTTTGAAGACGACGGCGGCATTGTTGACCATGGCCGCGTGGCCGGCTGCTGCGCAGCCGGCGCCACCAGCGCCCAACGCACTCGAAACGCTGGGCGCAATGCATCAGACGGGCAGTACCGCCGATTGGCCCGCAGTCCCGCAGACCGGTCAGAAAGCCGATCAGGTCAAGCAGAACCTGACCAAGATCAAGTTGCCGCCGGGCTTCCACATTTCTCTCTACGCCCTGGTGCCGGACGCCCGTCATATAGCGGTCGGCCCGCAGGGCGTCGCGACGTTCGTCGGCACGCGCAAATCGAAAGTCTGGGTAGTGACTGACCGATCGCGCGGCGGCGTCGGCGACGACGTGAAGGAGTTCGCGCCGACCCTTCCGAAGAAGATACCCAACGGCGTCTGCTTCTCGAAGGATGGGTTCCTGTACATCGCCGAGCAGAACCGCGTGCTGGAATATGCCGCGGCGGAGTTCTTCTACGAAAGTCCAGACGTTGTCGCGGGGGCTGTGGTCCCGGAGGGCGATCTGATTCCGAAATCCGAGGAGAGCTATAATCACACCGCGCGCGTTTGCCGGGTCGGACCCGACAACAAGCTGTATATCCAGCTCGGGCAACCCTACAACGTTCCGGCCAAGGATAAATTCGATCTGTACCGCAAAGTCGGCATGGGCGGCATCATCCGCATGGATCGTGACGGCAAGAACCGCGAAGTCTATGCCGTTGGACTGCGCAACCCGGTCGGCATGGACTTCAATCCAAAGGACAAGTCGCTCTGGACCAACGACAATCAGGTCGACGGCATGGGCGACGAGCAGCCCCCGGGCGAAATGGATCGCATTGCCAATGCGGGTCAGGATTTCGGCTTCCCATGGTATGGCGGCGGTCATACGCGCACCAACGAATACAAGGCCGATACGCCGCCGGCCAATGTAGTTTTCCCGGAGGTCGAACAGGCCGCGCATGCGGCGGACCTCGGCCTGATATTCTACACCGGCAGCATGTTTCCGAAGAAATATCAGGGCGCGATCTTCTCGACGCAGCACGGCTCGTGGAATTGAACCGTGCCGGTCGGCGCCCGTTTGATGGTCACGTTCCTCAAGGATGATGGCCACGTCGCAGGAAAATCCGAGCCTTTCGCCGAAGGCTGGAACGACAACGGCTATTATCTGGGTCGGCCGGTCGATGTGGCCCAGCTGCCCGATGGTTCGTTGCTGGTCTCGGACGATCTGGTCGGAGCGCTCTATCGCATCTCTTACGACGGCAAGTAATATCCGCTCTGGCTGATGGCCCCTGTCGAAGGGGCCATCACGTCTTTTAGGTCCAGGTCAGTGAGGGTTTAAGTGATGCCTGCGCGTCCCAAGGCGGTACAGCTTTTGCTCAGCTCACTGGCGTCGCTTTCCCTTCTCGCAGTCTGCGGCAACGTGTGCGTCGCTGGCGACGTCAAGGCCGGCCGTGCCAAGGCCCTGATGTGCCAGGCATGTCATGGCCTCGACGGCCTGTCCAAGGTTCCGGACGCGCCGAACATCGCCGGCCAGCCGGAGCCGTACCTCGTCGCACAGATGCAGGCCTTCAAATCTGGCGCACGCAAGAACGACGCGATGTCGGTGGTCGCTCCCTCGCTGTCGGACGCCGACATCGAGGATCTCTCAGCTTATTTTTCGGCAATCGAAATCAGCGTCGGCAAGCTGCCGGGCGGATAATGAGCCGACGCCATCAAACGCCGTCGAGAATAATGACTGTCGGCGTGCCCGGCAGCGATTCTCGTGAAATTGTCAACGTTCGCTCGCTCCGCACGTCGATCGCGAACTGCTGGCCGATCCGGCGCATGAATTCGTCGAGCGGCGTCATGAAGCGATGCATCGGCAGCACCACGGAGGCGCGCAGTCGACGTGTGATATCCGAAATGCCGTCGAGCGACATCGTATAGGCGCCGTCGATCGGCACCATCACGATATCGAGCCGGCCGATCGCCGCGAACTGGCTGTCGTCGAGCTTGACATGCAGGTGCCCGAGATGGCCGATGCAGAGGCCGGCGACCTCGAAGATGAAGATCGAGTTGCCATCCCTGATCATCTCGCCGCTGGAATCCTCGCCGAAATAGCGGCGAATGTCGGTGGTCACATTGCGGATATACACGTCGCCGATGCGTTGCGCGATTTTTGCAGGTGCTCCGTCGTCGCCCCAGCCATGCAGTACATAGGGAATGCGGGGATCGGGGAAAAGCGTGTAGTGCGTGCTGTGGGCGCGGTTCATGGTGACGATGTCGGGCAGCCGCCCCACGGTGTAGGCGCCGCTGAAATCGGTCGCGATCCGCACGCCGCCGGGTGTGTCGATGTAATAGGTCGAATGGCCGGCATAAGTGATGGCGACCTCGTTGGTGGTCGCGGCGGCCTGGCGCAGGCTGACCGGCGTGGCGCGCGGCGGCGCATTGGACATCGCCAGGCATTCGCTGCTGCGCGGAGCTTCCTGGGCGGTAGCCGGCGCGACCACCGAAGCAAGCAAGGCGAAGACGGCGGAAAACAATCGCAACATGGGGGCCCGTGTCCGATAACGCCGGCACTTTATCGCGCAACGCCATCGCCGTCATGGCGGCATTTTCCCCTTCGCCGCGGCGAGACTTAAACGATAGACTCGGCAAACAAAGCGGCCGCCGGGTCACTCATTCCCGGCCGCGGCCAGATCGGGAGTTACAGCCATGGAGTTTACTGCGACATCACGCGCACCTTCTTCGTTTCGCCTGGAACCGCTGCGCCACGTCGACGCCGGTGTACTCGACATTGCGTATTACGAGGAGGGTCCTGTCGACGGGCCGGCCGTGATGCTGCTGCACGGCTTCCCCTACGACATCCACTCCTATGTGGACGTCGCCCCTCAGCTCGCGGCTCAGGGTTGCCGCGCCATCGTTCCCTATTTGCGCGGTTACGGTCCCACGCGTTTCCGTGAGCAGGCGACGCCTCGCTCGGGAGAGCAGGCCGCTGTCGGCGCAGACCTGATCGCGCTGATGGATGCGCTTGGTATTAAGCGCGCGGTCTTTGCCGGTTATGACTGGGGCGGACGCGCCGCCTGCGTGGCGTCGGCGTTGTGGCCCGACCGCTGCACGGGACTGGTGTCGGCGAACGGCTATCTGATCCAGGATATCGCCAGGGCCATGGTCCCGGCGAAGCCGGAGCGCGAGGTGCCGCTGTGGTACCAGTATTATTTTCAACTCCAGCGCGGCCGCGCCGGCCTTAACGCCAACCGGCGCGAGATCGCCCGGATTTTATGGCAGCAATGGTCGCCGAACTGGCATTTCGACGAGGCGACCTTGGAACGGACGGCGGCGGCGTTCGACAATCCCGATTATGTCGACGTCGTGATCCACAGTTATCGCCATCGTTTCGGCCTTGCCGACGGCGACCCGCGATATGCCGAACTGCAGCGCCGGCTGGCGGCGCTGCCTGCCATCACAGTACCCGCCATCACGCTGGATGGCGACGCGGATGGCGTTGTCCCCGCGACCGATGGCACCGCAGTTGCGGCGAAGTTTACAAACCGCCGCGCTCATCATGTCATTCCGCACGCAGGCCATAATCTTCCCCAGGAAGAACCGGAAGCGTTCGCGTCTGCCGTGATGGAGTTGATCAAGGGGTAGGGCAGGGCGCGCTCACCCCCGCCGCGGGCTGATCTTCCAGGTCGCCGCCAATATGCCTGCAGTCAACAGGCCGCTAATCAGTGCGGCGATCGGGATCGCCAGCGCCAAGGCCGCCGTCGCGGCCCATCCGATCGAGGAAAACGCTTCCGCGAAGGTCGCCAGCCGCGACGAGGTCTGGCGGCGGCGAAACTGGCTGCGCCGGGCCTGCACCCGAAACCAGAGCTGGATCGAAGTGGCCGAGGCGGCAGCGATGGCAACGCCTGACGCGGTCACCGCCGCCTGCAGCGGTGAGGCAAATACCAGGGCTATGACCAGCGGCGCGAAGGTCGCGCCGATCGCGATCAGCACCACCTCGATCTTGGCGCGAATCACGCGCGAAGGCGGCAGCGGCGCGGTCGCCACCAGGTCGGCGGCGTCTTCGCCCGATATCGTCAGCCATGCGAGGCCGCCGGAGAGTTGACCCGCCGCCATCACGATCACAGGCGTGATCAGCACGATGGCGGTAGAGCTGTCGGAAAAGCTTCGCCACAGCATCAGCGCTGGCGGCACCAGATAAAGCAGCTGCATCAGGGTCTGCGACACCAGCCACGGATCGCGCCGCAGCAGGACGAATTCCTTCCAGCGCATCGCCTGTTGCCGCGAACCGGTGCGAAACGCCTTTGTGCGCGAGCCCCGGGCCGGCGCGGCGTTGGCGGAAATGCTGACGACGGTGTCGGCAAAGCGCGGCGAGAAGATCGCCATCACCGCGCCGAGCAATACGAGGCCACAGGCCAAGAGCAGCAACAGCGCCTCGCCGTCGCCCAGTGCCGCGCGTGCCGGCCACCAGATCATGCTCGCGGCATCCGGCGCGAAGGCCGCCGCGGCATCCGAGGTCAGCACCGCGAACCGCGACAGCGTGCCGGTGGACAGGATCGCGGCGATCTGCAGCGCAATGACAAAACCGGCGCCGATGATCGCCGCGAGAATCTGCGCAATGAGCCGTGTGCGGCTCGGACCGATCAGCCGAAACAATATAATGGTGATCGCGATCGCGACCGCCGCGGCCGACAATCCGATCGCGGCCACGACGCCGTAGGCGGAAAACCACCTGATGCCGCCGCCGATCACGAGAACGTCGACGAAGGGCGTCGACAACAACAACGCCATCGCAATGACCGAAAGCGCGATCGCGGCGATCCGGATCGAAAACACGTTCGCCAGCTTCACTGGCGACGACATGATCAGGTCGAGATCGGCACGGGCGTAAAATACCCGCGTCACGGATTCGATCGCCTGCGACAGCATCAAGGCCCAGGCCAGGAAGATGGTCGCTGTCATGACGATGAGGCTGGATTCGTCGAGCGGCGCCTGCAGGCCGGCGAAGCGGCCGATCACGGCATAGGCCGGCAGGTGCATGAACGCGGCAAAGACAACCAGCCCGATGACCGCGCGGCGCTTTCGCCCCAGCCGGCCGGCCGTCATCATCGCGAGCCACTCGCGCCACGCCAGCCGGAGTTCGTGCCGGGCAAACCAGGTAAGCGCCGCCGCGGAATTCATGCGGCGACGGCCTCGGTATCGACCAGCGCGATGAACAGGTCTTCGAGGCTGGTATCGTGGTGCCCGTTCTGCTGGCGCAGTTCGGCGAGTGTTCCCTCGGCGACCAGCCGTCCCGAGGCGATCACGCCGATCCGGTCGGCCATGCGTTCAGCTACTTCCAGAATATGCGTGGTCATGATGATGGTGCAGCCGGCGCGCACGCGATCCCCGAGCAATCCCTTGACGTGACGCGCGGACACCGCGTCGAGGCCGGTGAGGGGTTCGTCCAGGATGATCAGGCGGGGGTCATGCACCAAGGCTCCCGCCAGCGCCACCTTCTGGCGCATGCCCTTGGAAAATCCTTCACAGCGTTCATGCAGATGCGGCTCGAGTCCGAGCGAGACCAAGAGAGTATGCGCTGACGGCTCCGAGACCGCTGCATCGATGCCCCAGAGCCCCGCGACGAAGGCGAGGTATTCCAGTGGCGTCAGCTTGTCGTAGATCATCGGCTCATCCGAAACCCACGCCATCATCTGCTTGGCGGCGACCGGATCGCTCAAGGAGTCGATGCCGAACACCGCGACCGAACCGGCGTCGGGCGGCGAGAGCCCGGCCACCATCCGCAGCGTCGTGGTCTTGCCGGCGCCGTTGGGGCCGACCAGCGCGTAGAATTCCCCTGTTCGGACGGTGAGATCGAGCGAATCGACCGCGGGGCGGTCAAAACGCTTTGTTAACCCTCGCACTTGCAGCGCGGACTCTTGCGGCTTCATGATGGCGGAACAATCCCGGTTTCACATCGCGTGCGAACCATGGACCCAAGATATTGCGGCGCGGTGAATCGCGGACGGCAAATCCCGCCAATGCCCGCAAGAATTTGCCTGCACCAGGCAAGCGGCAGCTCATTGTTTCCCGAGCACCTTCATCATGGCGTCGCCGAGGATCGCCGGCTCACGCGGCGGCAGATAGGTGAGACCGGCCGCCTGACCGAGCTCCGTGATGGTTCCTGCGGCCTGCAAGTCGGAGAGCGCCTTGTCGACTGCGGCCAGCAGAGCCGGGTCGTCGGCGAGGCCGACATAACCGCGATTGGCGCCGATCGGGTAAAAATATCCGGAGGCCGTGAGCCGGGTGTCGGGATGGGCGGCGCGGTAGGCATCGAACCGGCGCAAGTCGAGCAGCGTAGTATCGAAGTCGCCGCGCTCGAGCGCACCAAGAAGATCGTCCCGGCCGGGGACTAGATGCGTGATGTCGTCGATCAGCCGCCCGTTGCCGAACGTCATCAGGATCGCGTCGGCAACAGTGCCGCTTTCGATGCCGATGCGGAGACCGGCGAGGTCGCCGACGCCGCCGATGCGGCGGTTGTGCGCCTTGGGGCCAAGCACGATGGTCAGCGGCGAATAGATGTAAGGCCGACTCGGCGCGAGCACGCCGAGCGGTACGCGGCGCCTGTGATCGGGGCCGGTGGCGCCCTCGAAATCGGGCAGCTTCGCGGTCTTGACGCGGGGCACAACCAGCGAATCCGTCGTCAAGGCGTAGCCGCCGACCAGGGAACAGCGGCCGTCCGAAAGCAGCGCATTGGTTTCAAGCGCCGGGCTCGAATCCTCGTCGAGTTTGCTGCCGAACCATTGGATTTTGAGTGGCCGGCCGAGCTTGCTTGCGACGGCCTGCGCCAGCGCGACATCGAAGCCGCTGTCGGGCTCGCCGCGATGGTGCGCCGAAAGCGGCGGCAGATCCTCGTCGAGACAGACTTTCAGCACCTCGCCGCCGGCCGCCGCCGGCATTGTGAAGACCGCGATCAACGCAGCCGCCGCTCCCGGTGCTTTGAGCCAGGTTCTCATGGCTTCCTCTGGCTCGAAATATAGGCCCACAGACCGGCTATCTGGTCATCGCTCAGCAGGTCGCCCCAGGGCGGCATCTTGCCGTTCTTGCCCAGCTTCACCGTGGTGAGGAAACGCTGCTTGTCGTCCGGAAATCTGCGCAGGTCGGGCGTGATCGTGCCGGCATTGACCATGTTGGGGCCGTGGCAGTGCGAACACCTCTCGGCGTAGGTCGCCTTGCCCTGGTCGATCTGCGCCTGACCGTCTCCGGCGTTTTGCTGCGCCGTGGCGGGATGCGTCGCCATCAGCATGCTTGCCGTCGTCGCGACAGCGGCGAAATACGCCGCCGTCCAGTTGAAGCGTCCCTCGATCACGCGCGAAACCCTACTGGGTTTTTACGGCGAAGACCCACAACGACCCGCCCGCCGGAATATTGGCGAGGCGTTCGTCGCCGGAAAACAGCGAATAGACACCCCCATAGCCGCTGGTCACCGCGACATACTGGACGCCGTCCTGCTGCCACGTCACCGGCTGCCCCTCGATGCCGGAGCCGGTCTGGAACTGCCACAATTTCTTGCCGTCGTTGGCATCGAATGCTTCGAACTCACCGGTGAGCTGGCCCGAGAACACGACCCCGCCGGCGGTCGACAGCACCCCGGAGAAGCGCGGGATATCGCTCGGCACTTCCCACTTTGCCTTCCCGGTCATGGGATCGATGGCCGTGAGGTGGCCGCGCGGGCCCTGAGGCCATTCCCATAAGTCCGTCAGGTCGATGCCCACATACCATTCGCCGGCCTTGTATGTCGCGGGCTCGGTCTTGTAGTGGCCGCCGAATGAGAGCGTATTGGCATAAGCGAGGCCGGTCTGCGGATCGAACGACATCGGCTCCCAGTTTTTGCCGCCCAGAATAGACGGGTAGACCACGACCTTCTTGCCTTCGCGCGCATCCTTGACGACGTCGGTCTCGACCGGGCGGCCGGTTTTCATGTCGATGCTGGAAGCCCAGTTGACCTTCACATAGGGATTGGCCGCGAGCAGTTTTCCATTGGTGCGGTCAAGCACGTAGAAGAAACCGTTTCGATTGGCATCCATCAGGACCTTGGTCGGCTTGCCCTCGACATTGAGGTCGGCGAGCACCATCTCGGCGACTGCATCATAGTCGAACGGATTGTTCGGCGAGAACTGGTAATGCCATTTGATCTTGCCGGTCTTCGGTTCGAGCGCGAGCACCGCGCAGGTGTAGAGATTGTCGCCGGGACGCACCGCCGCGTTGAACGGTCCGGGGTTGCCGACGCCCCAATAGACCGTGTTCAGCTCCGGATCGTACGAGCCGGTGATCCAGGTCGATCCGCCACCGAGCTTCCATGTGTCTCCCTTCCAGGTGTCGCCGCCGGGCTCATCGGGGCTGGGTATCGTATAGGTACGCCACAGATGCTTGCCGGTCTCCGGATCCCAGCTGTCGATGAAACCACGGGTGCCGAACTCTGCCCCGGAGATGCCGGTGAGGACCACCCCGTCAGCGACGAGTGGCGCCACCGTCATCGAGTAGCCCTCTTTGATATCGGCCGCCTTCTGACGCCAGAGTTCCTTGCCGGTCTTGGCATCGAGCGCGATGACATTGGCGTCGAGCGTGGTGCGGAACAGCTTGCCCTCGTGGATCGCGACGCCGCGATTGATGATGCCGCAACACACGATGCGCGGCGTTTCCGCGGGGTATTCGACCTTGGTCTTCCAGATCTGCTTGCCGGTTTTTGCGTCGACCGCCATCGTGGCGCTGTTGCTGGTGACATAGATGACGCCCTGGTAGACCAGCGGCTGCGATTCCTCGCTTCGGTCGTCGGCCAAACTGTAGTTCCAGACCGGAACCAGATTTTTGGCGTTATCCTTGTTGATCTGGGTGAGCGGACTGAACCGCTGCAGATTATAGCCCATGCCGTAATTGAGGACGTTTGAGGTGTCGGTCGCCCCCTTGACCAACTGATCGGTGGTCTGGGCGCTCGCGCCGAGCGGAGCGAGAATGGCAAGGCCTGCGGCGAGCGCGAGACGCGCCGGCCAGTGGCAGCCGGATTTCGCGTCAAGACAGATTTTGGCATCAAGAAAAAAAGGCGAACAGAATCGACGTGCGACACATGTCATCTCTTCCTCCCATCGATCTCTAGCGGATTTGTCGGGATGCTATGCCCGTGGTGAGGACGGCGTCAATCAAGGGACGACGCGAATATAAAAAGAGAAAATTTGTATCGTCATCTTTTTCCGCCAAACGAAATCCCGCCCGCTTCGGATGCGCTGCAGCATCGGAAAAACGGTTCAAATTGATTCAGTTGGCAGGCGTTGATCGCCAGGCGTATTCGAGCAAACCCGATCTGGGGCTCGAGCAATCAAGGCCCGCTCAGCGCAGTGCCGAAATCGATCGGCTGAAGCGTGGTCGTATTGCAGCGCCAGAGGCCGCCGTCGGTTTTCTCGAACGCGAACGCCTTCTCTATCCTTACCCGGTGCGCCACCGACAAACTCTCCCGGCTTCCCGGCGACGGCTTCGCCTTGCCCGATTTCAAATCCCAGCAGGCTCCAGTGCAGCTTGACGCGACCGGACTGCAGGCCGCAAACGGCGAGAGCACGACCATTTCGACATCGGCCGTCACCACGGCGCTCTGCTCCGCCACCTTGTCGTCAATCTGAGAAACGCGACTGACCGTCAGAAAATCATCGCAGCTATTGGCCGAATGAATTTGCGCGACACATAAATCAACCGCGTCGGCATCGGGAGAGGAAGAGGCCAGATGCCGTCCAAAAACCCGTTTCGGATCGCCCTTGGCTGCGACGATCTCGGCGGTCTTCTGACTGATATATTCCGCCAGACAATCCGCGGATGACGATAGCTCGTCCAGCGGCACATTATCCTTGTCCGCCAGGCCGCACTTCCGATCGCGTTCCCGGCTCCATCGCTCATATTCGGCCAACGCCTGTTTGGCGTCGTCTGCTTTCAGCCTGGCGACGAGGCCGAGAACCTGGTCATTGAGTTCCGTCTTGGCGATAGCCAACGAAGGATCGCTGCATATCAGCATGCCGGCGGTGGTATTCGTCGCCAGGCAATCGAAATTGGGATCGATCAATATTGCGATTCTTTCCTCGGTTTCTTTCAACAGACAGGCCTTGATCGATCGGAAGTTCTGGTTCGAAATATTCAGTGTTCCAAAAATGCCGCAGCTTGAATTGCGCTCTCTGATCCATCCCGCGTTCTCCGCGATCGCGAGGCGACGATTGGCAAGTCGGTTCAGCCTGTCCTGGATCGCGCTGTTCAGCTTGGTGGAGGCCGCGTTCAGTTCGGGGTCGCCACAGAATAGTTGCTCGGCCGGGTCTCTGAATCCCGCACAATGATTGCTGTCAAACAGCGGCAGCGCCTCGCCGATCGGGCGGCCGGGTGAGTTTTCTGCAAGGGCGGGGTGCCCTGATCCAATCAGGGTTGCAACGATAGCCAGCGCGATTGCCCGCATCCCCATCTCCGCCCCGAAGTAACGACGACAACATTGTTGTGGCGGCCATGGTAGCTGCTCAAACCTCGCGGCGAAATGAAATTATCGGCCGGGGTTTTAAGATTGCCAGGTGAGCGGCTCGCCGCAACCTGTCTTTGTCCGCGCCTTACTGGTTGGAGGGCGAAGTCATGCCGGGCTGGACGGCCGAATTCGGCGCTACCGACGGCACATCCTGGCCGGTCGCGCTGGCCAGCAGTGGCGTATCGTCATACCGCATGGCGCCATATTGATCGATGACAAACATCGGCCGGTAGTTCCTGACATCGCCGTCTTCGACCATCGCCATGCGGAGATTATCCAGCATCAGCCAATGGCCATCCAGCCGCGCCGCGGCGACGGCGTGGTCCTCGCCGCGGATGGTGTCGCGCATGATGACGATCCGCAGATCGTCGGGCGAGATGCCCGCCAGCCGCAAGGCGACGAATTTTGCGATCGCGTAGTCCTCGCAATCCCCGGCGCCATGCGCGAACGTCACCAGCGGCGAACTCCAGACGTCGACTTCGCCGTATTGGGCCAGATCGCTCATCGGCCTGATCGCAAGGTTGATCGCGCGATTGATCTCGCCGAGGCGGGCGCGTCCCTCACGGGCTCTCCCGTCGTCCACGATGGCGAGAAGCTGAAGGGCGGCCGGAGACGCGCAGCGATCACGGTCGCCGTCGCAAAGCGCCAGCTGCACCCGTTCGTCGTCGAGCTTGCGCTCGACATCAAGCCACTTTTCCCGCAAGGCCCCCCAGGACAGTGCTGAAGCGAAAAGCCCGAAGGGTTCGGCGGATTTCCGGATCAGACCCGCCGCGCCGGGTGACATCAGCGTTCCGGCTGCGAGGTCGGCCGCCGGTCCGAACCAGGTCAGGCCGCAGGCAAGTATGACGGCACGCCATGCGTGCGAATGACTGAAAAACCCCATCTGACGCCCCCTGTCCGGGCATCGGCGAGGCTGGTTAGCCAGCTCGTGACCGGATCGTTTCGCAGGCGATGATGGGAGGTCGGGCTTTTATTCTGCTTAAAGCCGGACGCCGGGCAGCGGAAACCGTGAAACAGGCTGAAATCCGTCTCGCCAGTTTGCTGAAAATTTTACACACCACCCGTTCAGGGCGGCGAAAGTCCCCTTGCGAGCTGCAATAAGGACGTGCGGAGGCTGTGTCGCGGCGATTTCCGCTCGGTATGGCTAATTTGCCGGAATTGTCCGCTTTGTTATTTAGATCACAGTATTGGCGCGGAAATTGGCGCAGTATTCTGCAAAGAAATGCAGGTAAAGCTCGGACGAGTAGATATGCCAGATTCTATACTCCGATATACATAAAAAGATCCGACGAAACTCGCCAATGAATGAGATGTACCCGACTAATAGGCATGCATTACTTGGTTTTTCGAGGGATTGCACAAGAGCCGTTCGTGGCGGCTTTGGCCGATCTCAGTTCGGCAAGCAGGAGATGGTTTCGCAATGCATTTTGCAATGGTATGCAAGCTTAGACTTTCAAAATTATATCAATATTAACCATTTGCGGTGGTCATTTGAAATTCGAAGGCATATTTGGCGGCGAGCTTTCTGCTGACGGTCTGGATGCGCATTCCCGTACGCAGGCTCATGTCGAGACGATTTCCCATCCGCACGCCCCTTCGGACGCCATTATCGTCCCGGACGCGCATTTGCTCTTTACCGGGGATTTCAAGCGGTCCGGCGTCGACCTGATTCTTTCCAACGACGACCGCGAACTGGTCCTGCACGATTACTTCAAGGGCGAGAAGCGCGCTCCGCTGGCGTCACCCGACGGCGCCCACCTCACCGGCGATCTCGTCAACGCGCTTACGGGCCACGTCGAGTACAGCCAGGCCGACGGCAGCGCGAGCGCCGGCAAGGTCATCGGCCATGTGACCAAGCTCGCGGGCACCGCGACCGCGGTTCGTAACGGCGTCTCGATCATTCTCAACCAGGGCGACAACGTCGAAAAAGGCGACGTGGTCCAGTCCGGATCCGGTTCGACGCTCGGCATTACCTTCATCGACGGCACCGTGTTCGGCTTGTCGTCGAATGCGAGGATGGTGCTGAACGAAATGGTCTACGACCCCAACGGGTCGAACAATTCATCGCTGCTCAGCCTGGTGGCGGGCACCATCTCGTTCGTCGCCGGCGAGACCGCAAAGCACGGCGACATGAAGATCGACACCCCGGTCGCCACCATGGGCATCCGCGGCACCGCAGTGCTGGTGGAGATCGACTTCGACGTGCCGGGCCAGGGCGGCACGCCCGACGCCAAATTCCAGGTTCTGGTCGAACCGGACGGCCATACCGGTTCCTACATCCTGTTCGAAAAGGGCACGCTTACGCCGCTGGTGACGGTCGACAAGGCCGGACAGTTCGTGTCGATCCACAACGGCGATGTGAGTGTCGGGAACGCGCTGATGTCGCCCGACATCCAAAAGCTCATCACCGACGTGTTCGCCCTGAAGTTCACGGATAACACCAACACCAACACCAAAACGGCCGGGCTCTCGACCGATACGCTCACGCCTCAGTCTTTCGGGCTCATCAGACTGCCGGATGGAACGCTCGCGACCCCGTTTTTTGTGAATCCGATCCCGCCGAGCAATTCGCCGCCTCCGCCGACTCCGACCGGCACAGGAACCGGCAATCAGCACGTTGACCAGCCGCCGGCTATTCATGCCTTCGGCAACGCGGCCACCGAACTTGCCGGCGTTACCGGCAGTTCCGTGCTCGATACGGCGTCCAGTATCATCAACTTTGTCGACATCAATCCCGGCGATGCGCCGTCGGTGAAGACGGCGTTCGATTCGTTCAGCTACCAGAACGCCCGGCACATTGACGTCACCGCGACGCTGAACGCCCAGCAACTGGCGGACATCGCGGCGGTCGAAGTCAAGCTCGCCCTGGTTCCCGATCCCGGCAACAACAATAACGGTTCGGTGGCCTGGACCTACAGCGTCGCGGACGGTGCGTTCGACTTCCTCGCCGCCGGCGAGACGCTGACGCTGACCTATCAGGCGCGGGTCGACAACAATTACGCGCCCAACGACGAGGCGAGCGTCACGTCGTTCACGATCACGATCACCGGCACCAATGACGTCCCGGTCATCACCACCGGGCCGGAAAGCGTGGCGTATTCGGGAGGCAAATTCACCCCGGGCGGAAACCTGCCGACGGTCGGAAATGCACCGACAACGGGAACGCTTTCGTTTACCGATGTCGATCTGACCGACACCCATACGGTTGCCGTGCAGCTGACGGACGCGTCAATGTCCGGACCCGGTGCGGCGACGCTTGATATGGCGGCACTTGATGCGCTGGCCCCCGCGCCCATGGCGGCATTCGAAAAAGCCCTCTCCGCGGTGGTTGCGAGCGACAGCACGTTGACGGGCAGCGGGACGATCAGCTGGGCGCTTGCCGACCTGCCCGTCTACCTCGCGGATTTCGTCCCCACCGGCGAGGTGCTGACGCTCACCTATACGGTGACGTTGACGGATTTGCAGCAGGCCACCTCAACTCAAACCATCACAGTCACGATTACCGGCACCGACGCTGCGGCTGTGGTCTGGATCGCCACCACGCAAACCGGCTCGACCGGGGACTGGAACGACACGGCCAACTGGGAAACCGGAACCGTTCCGACGGCAACCGACGATGCGATCATTATTACCGATCAGCTGCAAACGCTGACACCGTATTATCCGGTCACGATCAATGCTGCGGCGGCCGCCAAGTCGCTGACGATGAATGATTACGGAACCCTGTTCACCAATTCTCCGAAGTTGATCAATAACAGCACGCTGACCGTTGGCGCGGGCGGAGTCAGTCTCAGCGCCGACTCCATTGTCAATAATTTGGGAACCATCAGCGTTGCCGGCCAGATGGAAGTTCTGGATCAAAGCTCGCTGCAGAACTACGGCCAGATCACACTCCAGGATGGCGGCGACTTCAAAGATAACAGTACGATCACGAATTTTGGTTCAGGGACCATCGAAGTAGCCGGCGGCACGCTCAATGTTCTGGTCGGTGTCGCCAATTCCGGCCAGATTGCCGTTGATGCAAACGCGACGCTTGCGCTGAACGGCGCCACCATCACCGGCGGCACCGTCACCAACAAGAGTGGCGGCATCGTCGATCTCACCGGCGCCGCGGTGCTGAAGAACGGCTCGCTGGGCAATTCCGGCCAGATCAATGTCAGCGGCATCGGCAACGAGCTTTACGGCGAGACCGTCACCGCTAACCATGCGCTCGAGGTGCTTTCCGGCGGCGCGCTGCTGATCGACCAGGGCTCGACGGTCGCCAACACCCAGACCACGGTGGACGGCACGCTGACGCTCAACAGTGCGACGATCAACAACGGCACGGTGACGGTCGACAGCAGCGGCGGCGAGATCGACCTGACCGGGTCGGGCGTCCTGAACGGTGGCCACCTTGGCAACTCCGGCAAGATCAAGGCCAGCAGCAACGGCAACGCGCTGCATAACGAGACTGTCACCGCCAACGCCATGCTGGAAGTGATGTCCGGCGGCGGGCTGACCATCGACCAGACTTCGACGGTCGCCAATACCGCCACCCAGGTCGACAGCGGCGGCACGCTGACGCTGAATGCGGCCACCGTCACCGGCGGCACCGTCACCAACAAGGCCGGCGGCACCATCGACCTGACCGGCACCGGGGTGATCCAGACCGGCTCGCTCGGCAATGCCGGCACCATTGACGTCACCGGCAGCGGCAACGCGCTGCACGGCGAGACCGTCACCGCCAACGCCATGCTGGAAGTGATGTCCGGCGGCGCGCTGCTGATCGACCAGGGCTCGACGGTCGCCAATACCGCCACCCAGATCGACAGCGGCGGCACGCTGACGCTGAATGCGGCCACCGTCACCGGCGGCACCGTGACCAACAAGGCCGGCGGCACCATCGACCTGACCGGCACCGGGGTGATCCAGACCGGCTCGCTCGGCAATGCCGGCACCATTGACGTCACCGGCAGCGGCAACGCGCTGCACGGCGAGACCGTCACCGCCAACGCCATGCTGGAAGTGATGTCCGGCGGCGCGCTGACCATCGACCAGATTTCGACGGTCGCCAATACCCAGACGACGGTGGACGGCACGCTGACGCTCAACAGTGCGACGATCAACAACGGCACGGTGACGGTCGACAGCGGCGGCGAGATCGACCTGACCGGGACGGGCGTCCTGAACGGCGGCGACTTCGGCAACTCCGGCAAGATCAAGGCCAGCGGCAGCGGCAACGCGCTGCATAACGAGACGGTCACCGCCAACACCGAATTAGACGTGCTGGCCTCTGCGGCGCTGTCGATCGACCAGACTTCGACGGTCGCCAACACCCAGACCACGGTGGACGGCACGCTGACGCTCAACAGTGCGACGATTAACAACGGCACGGTGACGGTCGACAGCGGCGGCGAGATCGACCTGACCGGGTCGGGCGTCCTGAACGGCGGCGACCTCGGCAATGCCGGCACCATTGACGTCACCGGCAGCGGCAACGCACTGCACGGCGAGACCGTCACTGCCAACAATATGCTGGAAGTGAAGTCCGGCGGCGCGCTGTCGATCGACCAGATCTCGACGGTCGCCAACACCCAGACCACGGTGGACGGCACGCTGACGCTCAACAGTGCGACGATCAACAACGGCACGGTGACGATCGACAGCGGCGGCGAGATCGACCTGACGGGGTCAGGCGTCCTGAACGGCGGCGACCTCGGCAATGCCGGCCAGATCAATGTCACCGGCACCGGCAACGCGCTGCATAACGCGACCGTCACCGCCAACAACATGCTGGAGGTGAAGTCCGGCGGCGCGCTGTCGATCGACCAGACTTCGACGGTCGCCAACACCCAGACCACGGTGGACGGCACGCTGACGCTCAACAGTGCGACGATTAACAACGGCACGGTGACGGTCGACAGCGGCGGCGAGATCGACCTGACCGGGTCGGGCGTCCTGAACGGCGGCGACCTCGGCAATGCCGGCACCATTGACGTCACCGGCAGCGGCAACGCACTGCACGGCGAGACCGTCACTGCCAACAATATGCTGGAAGTGAAGTCCGGCGGCGCGCTGTCGATCGACCAGATCTCGACGGTCGCCAATACCGCCACCCAGGTCGACAGCGGCGGCACGCTGACGCTGAACGCGGCCACCATCTCCGGCGGCACGCTCGGCAATTCCGGCATGCTCAATTCGACCGGCACCAGCGCCATCACCAATGTCGGCGTCACCAATTCGGGCCTGATCGAATTGACCGGCGGCACGCTGACGATCGATCCTTCCGTCGCCGGCCCGACCCTGACCAATTCCGGCACGCTGGAGGCCAATGGCGGCGAACTCGACATCACCAGCGATCCCGTGGGCAACACCGGAACGCTGCAGGCGATCGACAATTCGACGCTGAAGCTGACGACCTTGACGGTGACCAACACCGGCGCCGGCACGGTGACGGTCGGCAGCGGCTCGACGCTGGACCTGGCCAGCGCCACCATCTCCGGCGGCACGCTCGGCAACTCCGGCACGCTCAATTCGACCGGCACCAGCGCCATCACCAATGTCGGCGTCACCAATTCGGGCCTGATCGAATCGACCGGCGGCACGCTGACCATCGATCCCGTCGCCGGCCCGACACTGACCAATTCCGGCACGCTGGAAGCCAATGGCGGCGAGCTCGACATCACCAGCGATCCCGTGGGCAACACCGGAACGCTGCAGGCGATCGACAATTCGACGCTGAAGCTGACGACATTGACGGTGACCGACACCGGCGCCGGCACGGTGACGGTCGGCAATGGCTCGACGCTCGACCTGGTGAGCGCCACCATCTCCGGCGGCACGCTCGGCAATTCCGGCACGCTCAATTCGACCGGTACCAGCGCCCTCACTAATGTCGGCATCACCAATTCCGGCCTGATCGAATTGACCGGCGGCACGCTGACCATCGATCCCGTCGCCGGCCCGACACTGACCAATTCCGGCACGCTGGAAGCCAATGGCGGCGAGCTCGACATCACCAGCGATCCCGTGGGCAACACCGGGACGCTGCAGGCGATCGACAATTCGACGCTGAAGCTGACGACATTGACGGTGACCGATACCGGCGCCGGCACGGTGACGGTCGGCAGCGGCTCGACGCTGGACCTGGTGAGCGCCACCATCTCTGGCGGCACGCTCGGCAATTCCGGTCAAACCAATGTCACCGGCACGGGCAACGCGCTGGATAACGAGAAAGTCACCGCCAACAATGCGCTGGAGGTGATGGCCAACAGCGCGTTGCTGCTCGATCAGGGCTCTGCCGTCACCAATGGCGGCGGCACGATTACCATCGATAGCACCGGCACGCTGACGCTGAACGACGCCACCATCAGCGGCGGCACCGTCGCCGACAACGGCACCATTGACGTCACCGGCTTGAGCACGATCAACGGTAACGCCAGCCTGAATCAGGGCAGCGTAACGGTCGAGAGCGGCGTGACGCTGACGCTGGACAATGACACGGTGACGGGCACCACGTTCAACAACGTCAACGCCACCACCAGCATCATTCAGATCGACGACGGCACCACGCTGACGCTGTCAGGCGCCACCATCAACGGCGGCACCATCAAAGACGGCACGGCCGGCGGCACCGGCACACCCAAGACTTTCGGCAGCATCGACGTCACCGGCTCGAGCAAGATCAGCGGCGCCAGCCTGAACAATGGCGGGGTCAAGGTTGAGAGCAGCAAGGTCCTGACGCTCGACAACGTCACGGCGACCGGGACGACATTCACCGATCCCGGCACGATCAAGGTGGAATCCAACAAGACGCTGACCTTGGCGGGCACGGATACGATCACCGGCGGTCAGTTTGCGATCGGCCAGGGCAAGGTGGCGCAGGCGACCGGCGGCGGCGTGCTGCTGAGCGGCGTTTCGATTGGAAATCTCAACACCGGCAATCCCCAGGTGACGTTGACCATCACGGCAAGCAGCGGTTCGCTTGCCGCGCTGTCCGGCTCCGGTCTCACGGTGGTCGGCGGGCTGAACGGAACCAACGGCACGATCGAGGTCACGGGAACGCTCTCGGCCGTCAACGCCGCGCTCGCTAGTGGGTTGACCTATAGCCCGGTGGGCACCTCGAATACGCTGACAATGACGATCGACGACGGTTCGGGCGACACCGCGTTCCGAACCTTGACGATCGCCACTCCTCTGGTCGGATCGCCCAGCTTCCAGGTCACGGACGCGAGCGGTGCGATCAGGATCGCGGGTCCGAACGGCCAGAACAGCGGTCTGCTCGACATCACCGGCACCACCACGCTGAGCAGCGATGAAGTGTTCAACGGGTCGGCAAACCTGAAGGTTGAGGCCAACGCGACTCTGAAGCTTATCCATACCGGCACCCATGGCGGCACGATCACGGACAACGGCACGATCGAAATCACCGGCGAGAGCGGGATCAATGGCGGCCTCCTGAACATCGGCGCCAACGGTGTTCTGCTGATCGACAGCGGCAAGCTGCTGACGCTGAACGGCTCCACAGTCACCGGGACGGTGACGGACAACGGCACCATCGAGGTTACCGGTTCGAGCGCGATCAATGGCGCGAAGCTGAGCAATGGTGGCATTACCGTTGACAGCGGCCAGACGCTGACCCTGGACGGCACCACGGTAAACGGGACCGTATTCACCGATACCGCGACCGGGGCGGCCCTGTCGCTGGATGGCGGCGACACCCTGACGCTGCAGAACGGCGCCAGCGTCAGCTGCGGCACACTGTCGATCGGCAGCCTTGGCGTACTCGATACCGCCTACGGCACCGCCGGCACCGGTGCGACGCTGGATCACGTCATTGTCGGCAACTCCGGCACGGTGCAGGTCGACGCCGGCACGACGCTGACGCTCCGGGACGGGGCCAGCATCAGCGGCGGCACGATCACCGACCACGGCACGATCGATGCGACCGGCGACGATACCATCGACAGCAGCATCAGCCTCGTCGGGGGCCTGATCAAGGTTGAGGACAATTCGACGCTGACGCTCGGCGACGCTCTCTCGATCGGCGCCAACACCGTCACGCTGGCCGGGGCCAACGCTGTTCTGGACGATTCCGCCGGCCTGTCGCTCGCCGGCGGCACCATCGGCGGGTTGGGCAACCTTGCCGCGGATACCAATCTCACTGGCTATGGCACGGTAAGCATTCCGCTCGACAGCGCCGATCAGGTGACGGCGAGCGGCGGCACGCTGGAGTTCACGAAGGCGGTTGATAGCACAATGGCGACGTCGTTCGACATCGCCGCGGCGGCCAATTCCGTGCTCAAATTCGATGCTGCGGTCGGGACGGCCTCGGTTAACCCGACCATCACATTCGCGGGCGACGACGACGGCGCCGGGGTGCTTGATCTCACCGCGATCTCGCTGTCGAATTTTCATGGCGTCATCGCTAATTTCGACGAAGGCGAGGCGATCGACGTCCATAACGCGGCGAGCGCTTCGCTGGACAGCACCGGGAAGATACTCACGGTGTTCGATTCGTCGGGAAATTCGCTCGGCGCGATCGATCTTGCCACGTCCTACGCCGGCGACACCTTCAATGTTTCCAACAGCGGCGCGATCACGGTCGATGATCTGGCGGTCACGCTCGACCACACCACCGCGACCGAAGGTACCGCGATCAACGTGACGGCGGTCGCCGACGGCGGCGTCAGCCTTACGTCGGGGGTGACCTATTCATGGCAGACTCTGGACGGCAACGGTCACTGGGACCAGGTCGGGTCGAATGCAAGCTATACGCCGACCGAAACCGACGAGGGTCAGTCGCTCAGGCTTGTGACGACCTATGCCGCGGATCCCTCCGGCGGCGAGAGCACGACCGTTAATCTCGGCATTGTGGCGGAAGACCCGAACGAGAACGCGCCGATTGCGCTGGCCGGTCTCGACGTCAACAACAATGCGGTCGAAGGCCAGCAGATCACGGCGTCGGTGACCGAGGCGGACGCCGGCAGCGGCGCGGTCTTTATCTATACCTGGACGGTCGCCGGCCAGCCGGTGGGCGACACCAACAATACCTATACGCCGACCGAAGCGGACGAGGGCAAGGCGATCAGCGTGGCGGTGTCGTTCACCGACACCCATGGCTTTGCCGAGACCGGCACGACGACTGCCGGCATCGTGCAGGAGAGCGGAAGCGAGAACGCGCCGATTGCGCTGGCCGGTCTCGACGTCAACAACAACGCGGTCGAGGGCCAGCAGCTCACGGCGTCGGTGACCGAGGCGGACGCCGGCAGCGGCGCGGTCTTTACCTATACCTGGACGGTCGCCGGCCAGCCGGTGGGCGACACCGGCAATACCTATACGCCGACCGAAGCGGACGAGGGCAAGGCGATCAGCGTGGCGGTGGCGTTCACCGACACCCGTGGCTTTACCGAGACCGGCTCGACCACCGCCGGCATCGTGCAGGAGAGCGGAAGCGAGAACGCGCCGATTGCGCTGGCGGGTCTCGACGTCAACAACAACGCGGTCGAGGGCCAGCAGATCACGGCGTCGGTGACCGAGGCGGACGCCGGCAGCGGCGCGGTCTTTACCTATACCTGGACGGTCGCCGGCCAGCCGGTGGGCGACACCGGCAATACCTACACGCCGACCGAAGCGGACGAGGGCAAGGCGATCAGCGTGGCGGTGTCGTTCACCGACACCCACGGCTTTACCGAGACCGGCTCGACCTCGGCCGGCATCGTGCAGGAGAGCGGAAGCGAGAACGCGCCGATTGCGCTGGCGGGTCTCGACGTCAACAACAACGCGGTCGAGGGCCAGCAGATCACGGCCTCGGTGACCGAGGCGGACGCCGGCAGCGGCGCGGTCTTTACCTATACCTGGACGGTCGGCGGTCAGACGGTGGCTGGCGACACCGGCAATACCTATACGCCGACCGAAGCGGACGAAGGCAAGGCGATCAGCGTGGCGGTGGCGTTCACCGACACCCATGGCTTTGCCGAGACCGGCACGACGACTGCCGGCATCGTGCAGGAGAGCGGAAGCGAGAACGCGCCGATTGCGCTGGCCGGTCTCGACGTCAACAACAACGCGGTCGAGGGCCAGCAGATCACGGCCTCGGTGACCGAGGCGGACGCCGGCAGCGGCGCGGTCTTTACCTATACCTGGACGGTCGCCGGCCAGCCGGTGGGCGACACCAGCAATACCTATACGCCGACCGAAGCGGACGAGGGCAAGGCGATCAGCGTGGCGGTGTCGTTCACCGACACCCACGGCTTTACCGAGACCGGCACGACGACTGCCGGCATCGTGCAGGAGAGCGGAAGCGAGAACGCGCCGATTGCGCTGGCCGGTCTCAACGTCAACAACAACGCGGTCGAGGGCCAGCAGATCACGGCCTCGGTGACCGAGGCGGACGCCGGCAGCGGCGCGGTCTTTACCTATACCTGGACGGTCGCCGGCCAGCCGGTGGGCGACACCGGCAATACCTACACGCCGACCGAAGCGGACGAGGGCAAGGCGATCAGCGTGGCGGTGGCGTTCACCGACACCCACGGCTTTGCCGAGACCGGCACGACGACTGCCGGCATCGTGCAGGAGAGCGCGGCCGCGCCTGTGATCAGCACCGACAACGTCGCGCTGGTCGCGCAAACCCTCTTCGGCAGCACCGGGGATGAGAACGCCACCGGCATTACCTACGCCAACGGCGAACTCTATGTGGTCGGCGACAACCCGGAGGGCGGCAGCAGCCCCTCCGCCCAGTCCTATGTCGACCTGTTCAGCGTGAACGGGACGACACCGGTATGGTCGCAAGCCTGGCATTACGGCAACTTCAACGGCATTGCGGTCGACTCGCACGAGGTTTACGCGGTCGGCGTGATCTCCGCGGGCGACACCAGCATCCTGCCGCCCGATAGCGACAACGAAGACAAGACACTGCTGGTCAGCTTTTCGGCGAATGACGGCACCGAGCTTGGGTTCACCTCGCATACCTGGAACGGCACCAGCGGAACGACCAATTTCTTCGGCTACAAGGGTGTCGAAAGTTTCTCGAACGTCATCGCCACCACCCAGGCCGGAAACACCATCCTCTATGCCGTCGGCACCGGCCAGCCGGAGAGCTACGACGGCTATATCATCGCCGAATACAACAGCAGCGGCACGCTGGTCACCTCCGTGACCGATTCGCTGGCTTCCTTTTCGAATCCGGGCAGCTCGAGCGCCAACGACGTCGTCGATTGGAACGGCGCCCTCTGGGTGGTCGGTTATAACGACCACCCGAACCAGGGCGATACCTATGGACATGCGACGGTGTGGACCACCAGCTACGACCTCAGCTCGGTCGTCATGCATGAGGACAACACGGGGGTGGCGGCTTCGTTCAATAGCGTCGCAACGATCGGCAATGAACTCTACGCCGTCGGCTACGCCAACGTCAGCAGCGGGCAGCAGGACTATCTGATCGCCGAATACAACGCCGACGGTTCGGTCGCCTGGAACGCGACCTTCGGGCCCGCCGGCACGGACACGCTGACCGGCGCGCTGGCGGTCGATGGTCATCTGTACGTCGTCGGCTCGACCACAAACGGCAGCAGCACCGAAGGCGTGCTGATGGAGATCGATGCGTCGAACGGCAATGTGATCTCCACGCAGACCTACGACGCCGCCCAGTACAACACCTTTACCTCGATCACCACAGACGGCCATTATCTCTACGTCGCCGGAGCGTCCGGCAGCAGCGCCGGCAATGATCAAGCCGTCCTGCTGACTTATGATGTCGGCGGCACGACGATGACGACCGTCGAGGACACCGCGGTCACGATGCACAGCCTCGCCGTTTCCGACGTCGCCGCCGGTTCGGCGCAGATCGAGGTGACGCTGGCGGTGGGCCATGGCTCGATCGCGCTGGAAAACAGCAGCGGTCTCGAATCCGTGGTGGGCGCCGACACTGGCTCGGTCGAGCTGTTCGGCTCGCAAGCGGCGATCAATGCGGTATTGGCGCACGGCGTGGTCTACGATCCGACCGCGAACTACATTGGCTCGGACACGCTGACGATCACTGCCGACGACCAGGGCAACAATGCAAGTCACGTGGCGCAGTCCACCACCCAGGACGTCGGCATCACCGTCACGGCGGCTGATTCGATCGACAATGGTGCGACCTACACCGTCAGCGCCCCCTCGGGGGATACCATCGCATTCGCGACCGGCAACGGCACGCTCGATCTTACCCAGCCCTCGACCTTCACCGGCGAAATCGCCGGGATTACCGGGACGGGCAATGTGCTGGATCTCCACGGCTTCGCCGCGGCGACCACGATGGCGTCGACCGGCAGCGGCAGCTTCCACAGCATTACCGATACCACGACGCTGACGGTGACCGACTCGTCGGACAACCAGACGGAAACTTTCACATTGGCTGGGAATTTGTCAGCCTCTACCTGGAACGTTTCGGACGACGCCACGCATAACGGCGTCGACATCGTCGATCCACCCGCCACCAGCCAGAGCGTGGGCCCCCCGGTCGCGTATGGTCCGGGTCCGGCGACCAGCAATACGATCGTCGCAAGTGTTCCGAACCAGACCCTGACCGGCGGCAGCGGCAGCAATGCCTTTGTGTTCAACTTCGCGGGCATCGGCCAGGACACGGTGGCCAACTTCCATCCGGCTACGGACACGCTTCGGTTCGGCGGTGCGATTTTTGAAACCGCGCAGGCGGTCCTGAACGCGATACAGGATGACGGCCACGGAAATACAGTCGTCACCCTGGATGCCCACGATGCGATCACCTTGTCAGGGGTCGTCAAGGCGCAACTGCACGCTTCCGACTTCCACTTCGTGTAGGGTATCTGCCGGGCGAAACCCGGCAGGCGCACATTGCGGAAACAAGAAACGTGATCAACCCGCCCGAACCTGATATCCAGACCGCATGAAACGGCTGAGGATATTGCGGCGTTGGTTCGCTCGACGTTTCGGGTATGCAAGGCTGGTGTGCCTGGCGCTCCTGATCGGGCTCGCGGCGCTGCGCATCGCCGATTTCGCGCCGATCGAGGAACTCCGCGTCAGAACTTTCGACACCTTCCAGCGGATCGATCCCCGCGTGAAGACCGTAAGGCCGGTCAGCATTGTCGATATCGACGAAAAGAGCCTGGCGAAATTCGGCCAGTGGCCGTGGCCGCGGACGCGGATCGCGGACCTCATCACCGATCTGACCAGGCTCGGCGCCGTGGTCATTGCCTTCGACGTGGTCTTCTCCGAGCCCGACCGGCTCAATCCCGACGTCGCGGCCGACACTTTTCGCGATCTCGACGAGGAAACCCGGGCCAAGCTGCACGCGCTGCCGAGCAACGACCAGGTTTTCGCGGATGCGATGCGGCGCTCGCGCGTGGTGCTCGGCGAATCCGGGCTTCCCGAGATTATCAAGGAACTGGACAAGACGCTTCCGGTGACGGGCCTGGCGATGTTGGGCGAAGATCCCCAGCGCTCCATGTTCGAATTTCCGGGCCTGCTGCGCAACACGCCGGTGCTGGAATCGGCAGCCGCCGGCCGCGGCCTGTTCTCGATCAATCCCGAACGCGACGGCATTATCCGGCGGGTGCCGATGATCATGCAGGCCCAGGGCACCATCATGCCGTCCCTGAGCTTCGAAATGTTGCGGGTGGCCACCGGCACCGACACGATTTTCATCAAGACCGATCAGGCCGGTATCCAGAGCATCGGCGTCAAGGGTTTCCAGATTCCCACCGACCGCAACGGCCAGCTCTGGGTCCATTTTGCGCGCAACGATCCTTCGATCTATGTCCCGGCGGTCGACGTGCTCGAGGAAAGCGCGCCGCCCGAAAAGATCAAGGGCAAGCTGGTGCTGATCGGAACGTCGGCGGCGGGGCTCAACGACATCAAGACCACGCCGGTTTCGCGGGCGATGCCCGGGGTCGAGATCCACGCCCAGGTGCTCGAGGCGGCGCTGACCAAATCGCTGCTGTCGCAGCCGCCCTACGGTCCCGCTCTCGAATTCGGTGCGGCTCTGGTGCTCGGAATCCTGGTGATTGTGTTCGCGCCGATGTTCGGCCCGAGCACCCTGGTGGCCGTCGGCGCGCTGTTCGCCACGCTGTTGGTCGGAACGTCCTGGTATTTTTACACCCGCGACCGGCTGCTGATCGATTTTACCTATCCGCTACTGTCGACCACAACGATCTATCTCACGCTGATCTTTACCAGCTTCGTCAGGGAGCAGGCGCAGCGGCGGCAGATTCGCTCGGCATTCGGCCAATATCTGTCGCCCGCGCTGGTCGCGCAGCTGGCGCAGTCGCCGGAAAAGCTCGTGCTCGGCGGCGAGGAGCGCGAGATGACCATCATGTTCTCCGACGTTCGGGGCTTCACCACCATTTCGGAGTCCTACAAGCATGATCCGCAGGGCCTGACCGCGCTGATGAACCGGTTCCTGACGCCGCTGACCAATGCGATCCTGGCGCGAAAGGGCACCATCGACAAATACATGGGCGACGCCATCATGGCGTTCTGGAACGCGCCGCTCGACGACAGCGAGCATCAGCTCAACGCCTGCGAAGCCGCGGTCGACATGCTCGACCGGATCGACGTGCTCAACAAGATACGCAAGCAGGAGGCGCAGGAGGGCGGCCATCCCTACATTTCGCTCAATGTCGGCGTCGGCCTGAATACCGGCGCATGCGTGGTCGGCAATATGGGTTCCGACCTGCGTTTCGACTATTCGGTGCTGGGCGACAGCGTCAATCTGGCGTCGCGTCTGGAGGGACAATCCAAGGAGTATGGATTCCCGATCATCGTCGGCTCCAAAACCGCGCTCGCGGTCAAGGACAAGTTTGCGATCCTCGAACTCGATTTCATCATGGTCAAGGGCAAGAAGGAGCCCGAGGTGATCTATGCCATTGCCGGCCGCGAGGACACCGCGCAGTCCGGCCGCTTCCAGCGCTTGCGCAACCTGACCATCGAGATGCTGGCGTGTTATCGCAGCCGCGACTGGGACGGTGCGCTCGAAGCGATCGAGCGTGGGCGCCGGACCGATGATGGCCGCACCCTCGAGCTGCTGTATAATCTGTATGAGGCGCGGATTCTCGGTTACCGGAAAAATCCGCCACCGGACGACTGGAACGGCGCCTATGCGCTGCTGACCAAGTAGGTGCGCGCCGAGCACGAAGCGGTGGGGTTGCAATCCCGGTTCAGGCAAGGCCTGGCGCTGCATCGGCAAGGAGAGTTGACGGCCGCCGAGCGCATCTATCGCGAAGTCCTCGAGCAGCAGCCGCGGCACTTCGATTCCCTGCACATGCTCGGCGTCATCGCGCTGCAGACACGGCGCGCCGAGCGCGGCATCGAACTGATCAGGGGGGCGATCGGCCTCAACGAAAAGGTCGCCGCCGCCCACAACAATCTCGGCAAGGCACTGCTGGATACCGGGCGTCCCGGCGAAGCGCTGGCGAGTTTCGACCAGGCGACTGCGCTCGACCCCGGCTTCGCCGAAGCGCATGTCAACCGCGGCAACGCGCTCGTGAAACTGAGGCGTCTGGAGGAAGCGCTCGTTAGCTACCAGCAGGCCGTGGCACTGCGGCCGGACCATGCGGAGGCCCATCGAAACTGCGGCAATATTTTTTCAAAGCTCCGGCGCTACGACGAAGCCTTTGCCGCTTATGACAAGGTGCTCGCGCTGAAGCCGAATTTACCGGGCGCCGAAGGTCACCGCCTGTATGCCAGGATGCATCTCTGCGACTGGAGCCGTTGGGAGGCCGAAAGCGCGCACCTGATTTCCTCGGTCAGGAACGGACACGCCAATACACAGCCGTTCATCTTCCTCGCTATTCCCTCGTCTTCCGAAGACCAGCTGCAATGCGCCAGATTGTGGGCCGCGAACAACTATCCGGCTCATGAAAAACCGGTCTGGCAGGGCGAGCGATACGATCACGACCGGATCCGGGTCGCCTATCTCTCCGCCGACTTTCGCCAGCACGCACTTTCATTCCTGATGGCCGGAATGTTCGAGTGCCATGACAGATCACGTTTTGAAGTAACGGCGATCTCGTTCGGCGTCGACGACAACTCGGAAATAGGCCGGCGCGTGAAGGCATCGTTCGAGCGCTTTGTCGACGCCAGGACCTACAGCGACGAGCAGATCGCCGATCTCATCAAAGCGCTGGAAATCGACATCGCGGTCGACCTGATGGGTTTTACCACGGATTCGCGAACCGGCATCTTTGCCCGCCGGCCGGCACCGGTCCAGGCGCATTACCTCGGCTATCCCGGGACCGTGGGCGCTCGCTATATCGATTACATCGTGGCCGATCGGGTAGTAATCCCGGACAATCAGCGCGAGTTCTACTCGGAAAAGCTGGTCCTTCTGCCCGACAGCTATCTGGTCAACGATCGCAAGCGTGCGATTGCCGACCGAACCTTCACGCGCACCGAGCTCGGGCTACCCCTGGACGGCTTTGTGTTCTGTTGCTTCAACAACAACCACAAAATCACGCCGCGCGTTTTCGATGGCTGGATGCGGATCCTCGGGCAAGTCGAGGACAGCGTGCTTTGGCTGTTTCAGGACAATGCGAAAGCCGCGGATAATTTGAAGAAGGAAGCGCTGGCGCGCGGCGTCAACGCCGAACGGCTGATCTTCGCCAGTCGCATGCCGCCGTCGGATCATTTGGCGCGGCATCGCGCCGCCGATCTGTTTCTGGACACGCTGCCCTATAACGCCCACACCACCGCCGCCGATGCGCTGTGGGCGGGCTTGCCGGTGCTAACCTGTCTCGGAGACACATTTGTCGGCAGGGTAGCTGCGAGCCTGCTCAATGCCGTCGGCGTTCCCGACTTGATAACGACCACGCTGGACGACTACGAGGCGCTGGCGGTCAGGCTTGCCACACACCGGACGAATTGGCGGCCATCAGAGCGAAGCTGAAGGCCAATCGTCTCACCACGCCATTATTCGATACGCGGCGTTTCACGGCGCATATCGAGGCGGCTTACACCGCCATGCACGCGCGGCATCAGGCCGGCCTGGCGCCGGACCATATCGCGATATAGAACGCGGATGAGGCAAACTGCTAAGTCCTCGTCATGGCCGGGCATAGCCGTACGAAGGACGGCGTCGCTTCCGCTCGCCTATGCCCGGCCATCCGCAGGGTCGTATGCGAGGTCGAAAATCGGCTTGCCGAACCAGGGGGCTCAAAGGATCGACCTGACCCTTGGCAGGCTTGGCCAAACCGTTCATCAACCCGACCACGGCGTCGCGGTCGGACACCGTCCATTCGCGGAGCCGCTCTGCGCAAATGCCGCCCCAAAACTCGCCGCGCCCGATACAATGGGTCACCAGGCCGCCTGCTACATGGCCATACCGTGCTCAGGCCACAGCCGCGCGCCCGCAAAGGAGATAGACACCGCATGACAAGACCGAGTCCCAAAGCGATTCACGCCATGGCCGACGTCGCCGGCGTGCCCGTCAACGCCGAAGTCGCCACGCGCATCGCCAATTCCATCGGCCCGGCGTTCGAGGGTTTTGCCGCGGTCGCCGGCACGCTGCCGTTCGATCTGGAACCCGCGACGTTCCTCGTCGTGCAAGCCGTCGCGCGCAGCAAGAAGGCCTAGAACATGAGCACCGAACCGGCCCTGATGTCGCTGACCGCAGTTGCGAACGCCATCGCGCAAAAGCGCTTTTCGTCGCGCGAGGCGACGCAATCCTGTCTCGAGCGGATCGCGCAATGGCAGCCTCGTCTCAATGCCTTCATGGCGATCGAAGCGGACGCGGCGCTGGCGGCAGCCGGTGCCGCCGACGCGCTGCTCGCAAAAGGCAATTTGAGCGGCCCGTTGCACGGCGTGCCGATGGCGCACAAGGATATGTATTATGACGCCGGAAAGGTGGTCACCTGCGGTTCGAAAATCCGGCGCGATTTCGTCGCGACCACGACTTCGACCGCGCTGCAGCGCCTGAAGGATGCCGGCACGGTTCGGCTGGGCTCGCTGCAGATGGTGGAATTCGCCTATGGACCGACCGGCCACAATTCCCATTACGGGCCGGTGCATAATCCGTGGGGCCTCGATCACATCACCGGCGGCTCGTCGTCGGGATCCGGCGCGGCGGTGGCGGCGCGGCTGACCTTTGCGGCCTTGGGTTCGGACACCGGCGGCTCGATCCGGATGCCCGCGCATTTCTGCGGCGTCACTGGATTGAAGACGACGGTGGGGCGGATCAGCCGCGCCGGCGCGATGCCGTTGTCGCAGTCGCTCGATACCGTCGGCCCGCTGGCGCGCAGCGCGGAGGATTGCGCCTTGCTGCTCGGCCTGATGGCGGGTGCGGACCCCGACGATCCGACCGCGGTGGCCGGGCCGTTGCCCGACTATGCGGCGGCGCGCGAGCCGATCAAGGGCCTCACCATCGGCGTACCCACCGCCTTCTATGTCGACGACCTCGATCCCGAAGTCGCAGTGATCCTCGACGAGACGATCGCCGTTCTCAAGCGTGAGGGCGCGCATGTCGTTCAGGTCGAACTGCCGGACCAGCGCCAGCTCACCGCGGCGTGTCAGCTGGTTCTGGCCGTCGAGGCGGCGGCCTTCCACAAGCGGTGGCTGATCGAACGTCCGCAGGATTACGGCCCGCAGGTTCTGATGCGGTTGCAGAACGGGCTCGCCATACCCGGCGTATCCTATCTCGAAGCGATGCGCTGGCGCGGCCCGGCGCTGGCGGCGCACCTCGCCGCGGTTGCCGGCGTCGATGCCGTGATCGCGCCGGTGGCGCCGGTCGCGGCTCCGACCATCGCCGAAAGCGACGTCGGCAACAGTCCCGACGCGGAAGCCGTGATCCAGCGGCTGACGCGGTTTACCCGCCCGGTCAATTATCTCGGGCTGCCGTCGCTTTCGATTCCCGCAGGGTTTACGCGCGGCGGTCTTCCCGTCGGCATGCAGCTGGTCGGCCGTTCGTTCGACGAAGCCATGCTGCTGCGGATTGGTGCCGCGTTCCAGCGCGCCACCGATTTTCACGACCGGGTGCCGAAGCTGGCATGACCCATCTCGTCGAGATCCGCGGCCTCAACATTCGCTTCATCCTAAAGCTCGTCATGCCCGGGCTTGTCCCGGGCATCCACGTCTTATAGCGGCGTCGGCAAGAAAGGCGTGGATGGCCGGGACAAGCCCGGCCATGACGAAAAGTGAATCATTTTCAATCTCTTGGAAAAGCCTGAAAATGCTGGCTGCTTTTCCGGTCAGATTCTCAGGATGAGGTCTTCATGCACCCTCATGGAGAGGAGCGTGGGCAACGCTGCGTGTCTGGAAAGATGGAACCACCCAACCTGAACATGCCTCAGCCGCCGAGGCCGGGGGCGGCCCAGTGCTCGATCTGGGAAGACCCGACGACTTGCTTGGGCTGGTGAGGATTGAGCGTGCCCGCGCTGGCCGTCCAGCCTTTCGCCAGAATCTGCATGGCGAACAATTTGGCGTCGACTTCCGATTTGAAGGTACGGGTCGAGCGAACAGCGCCGGTGGTGGCGCTGTCGTCGATTTTCACCGCTTTGTCGGGCCCGAAGGCCACATACCATGTATCGGGTTGCGTCATTGAAACATAACGCGAAACGTGGGCGAAAGTTTCGTTGGCGCCAAAGGCAGCCTGTATTCGTAAAGCACACGCCGATCGAACCAAAAGTCCGGCAGATTGGAGTTGTCACCTCGGGTAATTATCGATAGGTTCAGATGCGGCGCGGAGACTTCACGCGCGCCAACAGGGGGGTTGTTTCTGATGCAAATGTCCAATGAAGGCATTCTCGTTATTCTATTCGTCGGCCTGGTTGCAGGCTGGCTGGCCGGAAAGATCGTGCGCGGCACTGGCTTTGGGATCATCGGCGATATTCTCGTCGGCATCGCCGGCGCGCTGGTCGCCAGTTATCTGTTTCCCAAGCTCGGCATCCATCTCGGCACCGGCCTCGTATCGGAGATCATCTATTCGGCGATCGGCGCCGTCGTGCTGCTGCTGATCGTGCGGCTGCTTCGAACCGGCGGCCGCTTCTGACGCTGTGACAGAGCACTCGGGCTGCGAAACCCGAATAGGAAAACAAAGGGGGCCGTCCCAACGGACGGCCCCCTTGAACGCGATCGATGCGCCGTTGTGTTACTCGACGACGTCGACAATGCGGTGGGTCCGTGGATCGACCAGAACCGTGCGGTTGTTTACGACGGTGTAGCGATAATCGCGCACGCCATATTCCGGCGGCACATCGTAATAGGTGACGCCCTGCTCGGGCAGAACCGCGCCGACCCGGACATCCTCGCTATATTGATAGGACGGGCGGCGTTGCTCGACGACATAACTGCGAAAGCGGGGACGCTGGTCCACGCCCAAAACCCCGGTGACGCCACCGACCACCCCGCCAATGACGCCGCCGACCACGGCGCCGACAGGACCGGCGGCTCGTTCGCCTTCCCTTGAGCCCCGCTCAACCCCGCCGGGAACTCCTTGGGCCTGCGCCATGACAGGGAGCGCCACGGTCGCGGCAAGGGCAGCAATTCCGATAAAACGGCGTATCATGATATCTCCTGAATCCTGGCTGAGGTGGCAGGACAAGTGTTGGGACCCGATTTGGTTCCGTCCCGCGGCGGACAGGGCAAGTGCGCGAACCCGGTGCAACGGTCCCGGAAATACCCCTCGCGATGGCTATTCCCGCTGGCAGATCGGGTGCGCCGGCCTTCCACGTCCAGGACGGGTCAATGGCGTTGTCGCCCGGCTTCGTTCCATTTGTTTCCGCCTTCCATACCGGGGCGGCGAGGCCGCGGATGGCGTTTAGGTTAACCGTGACTTCGATGGACGTTAGCCGCAAAAATCGGTAAGTAGGGATGGCGCAACGCCCGGTGAATTAGGGGGCGTGCATGCCCCTTGCGAAGAGATCAGGATTAATGACAGCCGTCCCCGGTGTCCGGCGTTCCGAACTCGGTGATGCGCTGCGCGCCTGCCGTAGTGCATTCATTGGCGTCGGCGTCATGAGTTGCATGATTAATCTGCTTTACTTGACCGGCTCGCTGTTCATGCTGGAGGTGTATGACCGGGTGCTGCCAAGCCGGAGTGTGCCGACCCTCGTCGGTTTGGCTATTCTCGCCGGCGGGTTGTACATCGCCCAGGGCGGTCTCGACCTGATCCGCTCGCGAATCCTGGGGCGTATCGGAACCTCCCTCGATGAAGCCCTCAATGCCCGCGTGTTCGACACCATCGTGCGGCTGCCGCTGATGGTCGGCGGACGCAACGAGGGCCTGCAACCGTTGCGCGACCTCGACAATGTGCGATCGTTCCTCGGCAGCATGGGGCCGGGCGCGTTCTTCGATCTGCCGTGGTTGCCGTTCTATCTGGCGATCTGTTTCGCGTTCCATGTCATGATCGGCCTGACGGCGCTGATCGGCGCGGTCATTCTGATCTCGCTCACCATCGTCACCGAGTTCATGTCGCGCCGGCCGGCGCGAGAGGCCATGGGTCTGGCGGCACGCCGCAACGATCTGGCCGCCACCAGCCGGCGCAATGCGGAAGTGCTGGTCGCGATGGGAATGTCCGGGCGCCTCATCAAGCGCTGGAGCGAGGTCAACCAGAACTATCTCGCCGGCAACCAGCGCGCCAGCGACGTCTCCGGCGGTCTCGGCGCGGTCGCCAAGGTCATGCGCATGACCCTGCAATCGGCGGTGCTCGCGGTCGGTGCTTACCTGGTGATCCATCAGGAGGCGACCGCCGGCATTATCATCGCGGGCTCGATCCTGAGCGCGCGGGCGCTGGCGCCGGTCGATCTGGCCATCGCGCACTGGAAAGGCTTCGTCGCCGCGCGCCAGAGCTGGCACCGCCTCAACCGGCTGCTCGAATCGATGCCGGCGCGGGCCGCGCAGACGATACTGCAGAACCCAACGAGCCGGCTTTCGGTCGAGGGCGTCAGCATCGTGCCGCCGGGCGATCAGAGAATTATCGTGCAGGACGTGACCTTCGCGCTTGTGGCTGGAAACGGGCTGGGCATCATCGGACCGAGTGGGTCGGGCAAGTCTTCCCTGGTGCGCGCGCTGGTTGGCGTCTGGCAGCCCGCCCGCGGCAAGGTGCGGCTCGACGGCGCGGCGCTCGATCAGTGGTCGTCCGACGTGCTCGGCCGTCACGTCGGCTACCTGCCGCAGGATGTCGAGCTGTTCGCCGGCACGGTGGCGCAGAATATTTGCCGGTTCGATCTCGAAGCCGGCGCCGACTCCATTATCGCGGCCGCCAAGGAAGCCGGCGTCCACGAGATGATCATCAAGATGCGCGACGGCTACGATACCCAGATCGGCGAGCAGGGCACCGCGCTCTCGGCCGGTCAGGCGCAACGGGTGGCGTTGGCGAGGGCGCTGTTCGGCAACCCGTTCCTGATCGTGCTGGACGAGCCGAACTCCAATCTCGATACCGAGGGAGACGAGGCGCTGACCCGGGCGGTTCGCGCGGCGCGCGAACGCGGCGCCATCGTGGTGGTCGTTGCGCACCGTCCGATCGGGATCGAGGCGGTCGACCAGCTTCTGGTGCTGAAGGACGGCCGCGTGCAGGCGTTCGGCCCCAAGGAAGCCGTTCTCGGCCAGGTGCTGCAGCGGGTCGCGCCGCCCACGCCGATCAAGATCGTCTCCGAAGGAGGAGTGACCAAATCATGAGCGGCAGCGAGCTGCGCGGCGCGCGGCAGTCGATACGGCTGCATTTGATCGTCGGATTGTCGGTGGTCATCGTTCTGGCGGGCGGCCTCGGCGGCTGGGCCTCGACCGCCGAGATCTCGGGTGCGCTGATCGCGCCGGGAGCGATCGTCGTCGAATCCAACGTCAAGAAAGTCCAGCATCCGACCGGCGGCGTCGTCGGCGAATTGCTCGCGCACGACGGCGACATCGTCAAGGCCGGCGACGTGGTGGTGCGGCTGGACGACACCGTGACCAAGGCGAACCTCGCCATCGTCACCAAGAACCTCAACGGCTTGTGGGCGCGGGCAGCAAGGCTCGAGGCCGAACAGCAGGGCCTCGAAAAGGTGGTATTTCCGCCGATGCTGCTGGATCAAGCCGACGATCCCGACGTCAAGAACATCATCGCGAACGAGACCAAGCTGTTCGAGGTTCGCACCAATGGAAGGGTTGGGCAAAAGGCGCAGTTGCGCGAGCGAATCACGCAGCTGAACGAGGAGATCGCCGGCCTGGTGGCGCAGGAGAAGGCCAAGGACCTGGAGATCGACCTGGTGAACAAGGAACTGGTCGGGGTTCGCACCCTCTACGACCAGCATCTGGTGCAGATGACACGCCTGACCACGCTGGAGCGCGACGGGGCTCGCCTCGCCGGAGAGCGGGCGCAATATGTCGCCTCGAAAGCCCAGGCCAAGGGCAAGATCACCGAAACCGAACTTCAGATCATCCAGGTCGACAAGGATATGGTCAGCGACGTCTCCAAGGATTTGCGCGAGACCAACGACAAGATCGGCGAATACGTCGAACGCAAGGTCACCGCCGAAGACCAGTTGCGCCGGACCGACATCCGCGCTCCGCAGGACGGCATGGTCGAGCAGTCGACGGTTCACACCGTCGGCGGCGTGATCACCGCCGGCGACGCCATCATGCTGATCGTGCCGCAGGCCGACGACCTGCAGGTCGAGGCCAAGGTCAATCCGCAGGATATCGACAAGCTGCAGATCGGCCAGAAAACCCTGCTGCGGCTGTCGGCGTTCAACCAGCGCACCACGCCGGAACTGAACGGCGTCGTCACCCGCGTCTCGCCCGACGTCACCACCGACCAGCGCACCGGGCAATCCTATTACACCATCCGTGTCTCGATGCCGCCCGAAGAGGTCGCCCGTCTCGGCGAGGCCAAGCTGATCCCCGGCATGCCCGTGGAGGCCTTCGTGCAGACCGGCGACCGCACCATGCTGTCCTACCTGATCAAGCCGCTGCACGACCAGCTGATGCGCGCATTCCGCGAGAAGTGACGCCCGTCGTCCCGGCCTTGAGCCGGGAGCCGAGACAACAGGGCGTGCGTTGCCAGGCGAAAGTCGTCGAACAGCGTCTTTCACAACAGGCGCTGCGACGTCGCGATGAGCGCAAGCGCTCACGCGGGGGTCCCGGCTCAAGGCCGGGACGACGAGTGTGGGCTCCTCACCCCGACAAATTCTGCAGCAGAAAATTCAGCGCCGTCTCGGCAAACACATGCATATTCGCGAGCCGGTCGGCACTGCCGGTCTCCAGCGTCATCGCCGTTGGCTCCAGTCCGCCAGCAACGCCCATGCAGCTATGGCCGGCGGCGTCGCCGTAGCGGTTGCCGGCAGGTCCGGTGGCGCCGGTTTCGGACAGGCCCCAATCGGTGGCAAAGCGCTGGCGGATCTGGCTCGCCAGCAACTTTGCATAGGGCTCCGAGGCCGAGCGGATGCCTTTCATCGCCTCATCGGGGATGTCAGCCAGGATCCGCCGCGCGTCGCGGGTATAGACCACCGCGCCGCCGAGGAAATAGGCGGACGCGCCGGGCACAGCCAGCAACGCCGCCGAGATCAGGCCGCCCGTCGAGGATTCCGCGACCGCGATGGTCTGGCGCCGCTCGATCAGGCGAGCGGCTATCTTCTCGGCGATTGCAACCAGCTCTTTCATCACGCACCTTTCCCGGTGCTGCTCCCGGTGTCTTTTTTGTCGGCGAGCGAGTGATAGACCACACGAATAAAATTCTTGCTGGCCAACTCGCTGGGCGCCCATTTTGCATCGAGGTCCGCGAACGGTTTGGCCGCGACCACATCGTCCTCGCTCTTGCCCTCCTTGACGAGTTTGGCCATGCGATCGCGCGCGGTTGTCAGCATGGTCCGGTATTCCATCAGCGCGGCCTTGTCGGCAAGCGGCCCGTGGCCCGGCACGATCCGGGTCTTGGCGTTGGTCAGCTTCAGATAGGTATCGGCCGCGGCGATCATGCCCTTGATGTTGCCGCCATTGGCGAAATCGATGTTGGGATAGCGGGCATTGGTGAAGGTATCGCCGGTCGACAGCACGTTGGCGGTCTTGAACCAGACATAGGTGTCGCCGTCGGTGTGCGCGTTGGCGATATGCTTGAGGTCGGCGACGCGGCCGCTGAGCCGGATGTGAAACGCGCCGGTGTAGGTTTTTGCGGGCAGCGCGTCTTGCGGCGCCGGCGGCGTCTTCACGCCGGTCAGACCGTTGGTGGTGCCGGCCGCGAGCCGATTCTTGACGTTGACCTCGGCGACGACAACGGCGCCATCTTTGGCAAATGGTTCATTGCCGCCGGTGTGGTCGCCGTGAAAATGCGTGTTGATGAGATATTTGATCGGCTGGTTCGAGACATTGGAAATCGCGGCCTTGATCTTGTCATGCAACGGCGCGAACTCGCCGTCCACCATGATGATCCCGTCCTTCGCCACCGCGACGGTGATATTGCCGCCCTGGCCCTCCAGCATATAGACGTTGTCGCCGAGATCGGTGGTCTTGATCTCGACCTTGGAGAAATCGGGAGGCGGCGGCGCCGCGGCCGGCTGTTGTTGCTGTTGCGCGACGGCAGCCCCCGCCAGCAACATGGTGGTTGCAACCACAGCTATTCCAGTCCGAAGCATGAAAACCTCCCTTGCGCCCATTTTCCGCTTTTCCTAGAGCAAGATGATTTTAAGTTAAATCGGTGCCCTTCACCTCTCCCCAGCGGGGAGAGGTCGATTTGCGCAGCAAATCGGGTGAGGGGGTGCGGCACCAACGATAGACCGTAACCCCTCACCCGGCGCTACGCGCCGACCTCTCCCTATGGGAGAGGTAAAGATTCCGCTACAGCTCAATCTAACTTCATCTCATCACGCTTTAGCACACGATTGGTTCGTTGGCGCCAGTTGCGAGCCCGCGGCGAGCCTGCTTGAATGGCGATCAAGAACCAAGCGGCGCGGCATTACAAGGTGCCGTGATCGAGCGTCCCTCAAGCAGAAGAGGAAACCAGGCTCATGACGTCACCGATCGCGGGCGGCGTGGATTGCGATCTGCACCCTGCCGTTCCGCATTTGACCAGCCTGCTGCCCTACCTCAACGATTACTGGCGCGATCAGGTCACGACCCGGGGCATGACCGATCTGGTGTCGCAATCCTATCCCCTGAATTCGCCGATCTCCGCGCGGCCGGACTGGCGCCCGGCCAGGGGCAAGCCGGGCTCGAGCCTCGACGACATGAAGACGCAGGCGCTAGACCGGTTCGGCGTCGCTTGCGGCATCTGCAATCCGCTGTACGGCGTGCAGATGGTATTTTCCGAGGACATGGCGGACGCGTTCTGCCGCGCCTTGAACGACTGGCTGGTGAAGGAATGGCTCGACAAGGACACGCGGCTGCGCGGCTCGATCGTCATTCCCGTGCAGAGCATCGAGAAATCGGTCGCGGAGATCGAGCGCTGCGCGCAGGATAAGCGGTTCGTCCAGGTGCTGATGCTGGTGATGGGCGACATGCCGCTCGGCAAACGCGCCTACTGGCCGATTTACGCCGCCGCCGAGCGGCTGGGCCTCCCGATCGGCATCCATGCCGGCAGCAATTATCACAATCCGCCGACGTCGGTCGGCTGGGGCTCCTATCACATCGAGGACTACGTCGCGCAGGCGCAGGCTTTCCAGACGCAATTGACCAGTCTGATTGTCGAAGGCGTGTTCGCCCGGCATCCAAAACTGAAAATGGTGATGCTGGAAAGTGGCTTCACCTGGCTGCCGTCCTATCTGTGGCGGCTGCACAAGTTCTGGCGCGGCATCCGCATGGAAACGCCGTGGGTAGATCGCGCGCCCTTGGAAATTGTGCGCAGCAACATCCGGTTTTCGCTGCAGCCGATCGACGCGCCGCCGGATCCGCGAGTGTTAAATCGCCTGTTCGACCATATGCAGTCCGATGAATTGCTCCTATTCTCGACCGACTATCCGCACTGGCAATTCGATGACGATGCGGCACTGCCGGAGGGGATGTCATCAGATCTCGTGCGCAAGGTCATGATCGATAACCCGCTTGCGACCTATCCGCGCCTGAAACAGCCCGTGGTCAAGGAGGCAACGCCATGAACATCCAGTTCCGCGACCGTCCCGATCAGGCTTCGTCGGCCGGCGTCAAAACCGCCATTGCCGATTGCGACATCCACCCGGCGCGTGCAACCAAAACCGAATTGTATCCGTATCTCGCCAAACGCTGGCACGCGCATCTCGAAACCTACGAGAAGCATCCTTACCAGGGGATGATGGATGGCCCGCCCTATCCGAAGGCGCAGCCGAACGCGTCGCGCCGCGATGCCTATCCGCCGGAAGGCGGGCCGCAGGGCTCGTCGCTGTCGTTCATGCAGCAGCAGCACCTCGATCCGAACAACGTCGTGCTCGGCGTGCTCAATCCGCTCAACACCGGGCAGGGCATCCGCAATCACGATCTGGCGGCTGCGATCTGTTCGGCGATCAACGACTGGCAGACCGACAAATGGACCAGCCGGGATAGCCGGCTGAAGGGTTCGATCGTGGTCGCCAACGAGGACGGACCGGCGGCGGCCGCCGAAATCCGCAAGCGCGCCGGCGACAAGAATTTCGTCCAGGTGCTGCTGCTGAGCCGCAACGTCGAGCCGCTCGGTCAGCGTCGCTACTGGCCGATCTACGAGGCGGCGGAGGAGGCGGGGCTTCCGGTCGGCGTGCACGCCTTCGGCTTCGGCGGCAACCCGATCACGGCGTCGGGCTGGCCTAGCTACTACATCGAGGAGATGGTCGGACATTCGCAGTGCCAGCAGACCGCGCTCGCCAGCATCGTGCTGGAGGGCGTGTTCGAGCGTCACCCCAAACTCAAGATGATCATGGTCGAGGCCGGCTTCGGCTGGGCACCGTCGCTGTCGTGGCGGCTCGACAAAAGCTGGCAGCGGCTGCGCGGCGAGGTGCCGCATCTGACGCGCCCGCCGTCGGAATATATCCGCGACCACATCTTTTGGACCACGCAGCCGATGGAAGACCCTGAACGGCGCGATCATCTGTTCGACGTGATCGACTGGGTCGGCTGGGACAAGCTGTTGTTCGCGACCGACTATCCGCACTGGGATTACGACGAGCCGTCGCGGGTGCTGCCGGCCGGCGTCAGCGATGCCAACCGCGAGGCGTTTTATCTCGACAATGCGATGAAGCTGTACGGATTGGCTTGATGGTGCGGCATGTGATCGCGCCGGTGGATGAGCTGCCGCCGGGCACGCGCAAATTTCTCACCATCGATCAACGCCCGATCGCGGTGTTCAATATCAAGGGCGAGTTCTTCGGCCTGTTGAACCGCTGCCCGCATCAGGGCGCGGCGCTGTGCGAGGGGCCGCTGATCGGGCTCGCGCAATCTTCCGATCCCGGCGAGATCGAATACACCAGGTTAGGCGAGATCATCCGCTGCCCCTGGCACGGCTGGGAATTCGATATCCGCACCGGCCAGTCCTACTGCGACCCCAAGCGATTCCGCGCCAGGGCCTATCCGGTCAACGTCGAGCCGGGCTCGAGCGTGGTGAAGGGACCGTATGTCGCCGAGACGTTGGCGGTGTCGGTCGAAAGCGATTACGTGGTGGTGGACTTGTGATGGTCGTTCCGGGGCGCTCGCGAAGCGAGCGAACCCGGAACCCAAGGATTCCCCGATGTGCAATTGCACATCTGAGGTTCGCGCTGCGCGCGCCGCGGAATGACGGTATCAGACGGTGTGCCCCATCATCCGTCGCTCTCGGGCATACCGCACCAGCGTGAGATACCGATAAATCCCGCGCATGGCGCTGTACCGCGCGGTCGAGTCACGACCGGTGATGACGGCGGGCATGATGACGCGGGAATGCGTCGGGCGCATAAGCATAAGAGTTGTGCCGGGTGCCGCAGTAAGTGATGCCGCCGCCGATCGCCGCACACGCTCCCTTCAACGCGGGCCAGTCGGGAGACAACCTGGCAGCAGGAGTTGGCTCCCCTCCTTTCAGAACGTCCAGATTGGGATAATAGAACGCGAACGCGCCCGGCTCCTGGATGGCGGCCCTTATGGTCCCGTTCGGATTGAAGTCGTCCTTCGGATTATACCCGGAGTCCTGTAGGTTTTTGAGATACAGGGCACGGTCTTGCGCCAATGCCGGCGCTGCTGCGGTCGCGGACAGCAGCACGGCCGCTGCAAGAGCTTTGAATGAAATCATTTTCGTTTCTCCTTTGTGGATCGATGGTAGACCCGCGTAGGACGAGACGAATCGATCACGCTTCGTGAGGCGAGCGTGCTGTCTGGAGCGCGAGCTATCTGCTTGCAGCATCCGATGCGGATGCCTGATGCTAGATGTAAGGGAGACCGCGCGCCCGCCCCACTAAATTCCACTTCACTAAACTCAACTCGGCTTGAAACGCGCGTTACCGAGTCAATCGCCTGCGGACCGGCATTCGCGGGCAATAAAGCTGATTGCGGCGCGACAGGACGTCGTGACGAAATCATGCCGCGTGAACACGGGGGTGACTCAACTCCTGAAGGGTCGTCGATCCCTCGCGCTGGCCGGCTCAACCAGTCCGACATGGTTTTCATTTTCTCGATCCGGTTGGAACCGACGAAAACCTTGCAAGGGTCTGGTTAGTGCCTGATGCGAGGCACGTCTGTGAGCTGTCTCACTCCTCGTATTTTCGTGATGTTTGCTTTTCTGCCGTGCCGCTGCAACTCAATGTCACTGCGGTTCGCAAGGGACATTGTTCCCGCCCCAGGGCGCTGTAGCAAATGCGCCGACGCGCGGCGCCGGAATGCAGACACGGCCGTCAATATAACGGGCGGTGGGGGAGGCGCTCGCATTGGCGTCCAGTACGAGGTGCCGCGAGGCTACATGGCTCTTGCGAGCCATAGCGGGAGTTGCGAGCATCGCGGTAGCGATCAGTGTAGCCGATAGAAGTTTGGGCTTAATCATTTCAATTCCTCCATTGGATATGAAAAGCCAATACCACTTGGCTCCCTCGGGATTGCGGGTTTGGCTTCCGGCGATTTCCGAGCCACAGCGTCGATGAGATGGCTTTGCTATTGCGCATCAAATCAACCAATCAAGAGACCGGACGGCCGATCGATTTATTCCGACGAACTGCGCTTGCCGGCATAAGCATCGGTATCGACGACCTAACATTCGCGTGACTACAAATCATCGATCAAAAATGGTGTGTCGTTGCATGAGGCACGTGCATATTCATCGACGGCCAGAATGCCGCAGTGCATGAGTCCGGATATGGCACGAAATGGACCAGACCGGCTGGTCTGGCGATGGCCGTTGATCGGGGTAGACCGGAAGTACCTGGTCGATGGTCAAACCTACGCGGTTGATCCTAACCGGACATTGGGACTAGCAGGACATCTGCCCGGAATGGACATCGGGTCTCGCGCTGAGGTCGGGATCGTGTCTTTGCCCCGCGCTTCGAACACGGCGCATATTCGACTGGCGAATGGCCGATTTGTCACGGTGTATCCCCTCGTTTCAATGAACGAGGCGAGAGCGGGATTCGAAATATCTTGAAGCCTGCGATTTCGGGAAACTGATCTGCCGCTTCCGCAGACACCAAAGTCAGAACCGCAGCCGGCACCTCTCCGCGGATCAGCCGGTCGATCGCCTTTGCTTTACCCTCGCTCAGTTGGACTTCGGCCGCACCCGCTGCCACGATCGCGGTCCTGACATTGCCGTTGGATGCAGAATACCTGTCATCTATCGCAATGGTTTTACTGGTTAGATCCGATAATAAATTGATTTCCGGGCGAGCCAATAGAACGGCAACCAGAAGGTCCGTGGTGTTTGGCGACGCAGGTGCGCTCTTTTGGGCATCGCCACGCGGCACGGTTTCGGAGTGATTGGAACGGTCCTTATTATTCGCTTGCGGTTCGGATGCCGGGGCCACAGTGGCGACTGTCATTCGCTCCGCGACCGCCGTCGCGACCGCCACCTTCGCCTGGATCGCTCTGGTATCGGAATTCGCAACTGCACCGCCGCCTGTGGCATCCGAATTCGCGATGTTTGCTCGCGTCTTATCGGAATCGGCAGCGGGCAGTCGTGTCTTCAATGAACGAGGCGACACCGGGATGCGAGATGCTGGAGGCTCGACTTTCGCTGCAATCTTGGTGGACTTCGCCTTTTTTCTGGCGAGATGGGCCCTATCGCGGACGCGAGCGGACGACGGCTTTTCGGTCTTCGCCGCGATCGTGGACTTGATTTCTGTTGTCGCGGAACTGGTCTTGAATGACGCTGGCTTTGGTTCAATCGGCTGAATGCTAGCCGTCCTGTCGAAACAGGGGAGCCAGTTCGCGTCCGTGCACGCTTCCATGCTCGCTTGCGGCGGTAAAAGGCAGCTACAGCCGACCAAGGTGGCCGCCAGCACGCCGATGAGAAGCGTCCTCATGCAATCCCCCTTGGAGGCTGAGTTCCGCTCGCAATTCTTGCTGCGTCTTAATGTTGGCGCTGGTCGTCTATCTGTTGTGCAAAAATGTTAATCACTCATTAAGCGTCCGGCCTTCGCCGCGAGAAGCTCTTGCATGGTTAATGTCGGCGCGGCGCCGTTCCGCGGTAGGTGATTAGCTTTGCCGGCGGGTCGAAGCGTCTCCGCGATGCTTACGAGCGACGATCGCGACGTCCTCGCCTGCGTCGCGACGCTGGGCTGGCTTAGATATGTTGTCTGGAGGCTGCGCGCGGCGATGGCACTTTTCGGACTTGGTATCAGCTCTCGGTGATGTCCGCTCGTCGAGGCAAGGTAGCCTGAATGACGTCATAGAAATACTCAGTGCCAGTCCAAGGTACATTCGCTCATGACCGCTTCTGGCACCTTTCAGACATGGCACGTGTGATGCGCGATGTCTGTTCGTAGGGGCAGAGCGGACCTAGCGGTTGCGCGCGCAGAGGTCCGAGTTTGACCCAGACTGTGTAAAAGCTCCGACGTCGAACTTGCGCGCAGAAAGTTTGTCTCGATTGCGTTGAATAAGAAAAGAAGCGATCTGCCAGTCACCGTCGGAAGAAGAAAAGAGAGAAAACAATTCTGCGTGTTCTCTGCGCGTGCACGTTTTCACACAGCCTGGACCCGGAACGGACATACACCCAATCAAGCTGCAGGAATCAGACCCCCATGCTTTGATTGCCCAGCTTCAAATTTTTGGACGGGTAGCGCCAGGTAGAGAGGCGACTCGCAGCGGTTTTGGCGGCCGATGTCGCCGCTTACAGCCGCCTCATGGGCATTGACGAGGTTGGCACTCTCGCCGCCCTAAAGGCCATTCGGCGCGACGTGGTTGACCCGCCATTGCCGACCACAGGGGCCGGATCGTCGAGACGACCGGTGACGGGTTGCTGGTCGATTTCGCAAGCGCGGTAGAACGGCGCCGTCACGTTTCGAAGCGCAACAACGCTCGGCTATTGGTCGTTGTTTAGGCGTGCTCCTCGGAGATGTCGCGGTTGGTGTAATCCGGCAACATCGCGGTTGAAACGATGCTGACGATCGCGCAGAACAGGATATACCCTGCGATTGCATAGCCCGATCCGTAGGCCGCGAGCAGTGCCGTGGCGATCAGCGGGGCCGGGCCGCCGGAAATGATCGAGGACACCTGATAGCCGATCGAGGCGCCGCTATAGCGCAAGCGGGGAGTAAAGCATTCGGCGATCAGGGCCGCCTGCGGACCGTACATCAGGTCGTGCGGCACGAACGAGAGCACGATGCCGAAGAAGATCAAGGCCGGCACGGTCGTGTTCAACATCGCGAAGTAGATGAAACCGAATATCCCGGTTGCGACTGCGCCAATGATATACATGCGCTTGCGACCGATGCGGTCCGACAAATGTCCGGCGAGGGGAATCGTCGCAAATGAAACAATGCCGGCGCAGATCAGTGACGTGAGCAGGAAATCGCGTGAGGCATGCAGAACCTGGGTCCCGTAGGCGAACACGAATGCGAGATAGATGTAGGCCGGCGCCTGCTCGGCCATCCGTGCCAGCGCGGTGAGGATGATCAACCTGGGCTGGCGCTTGAGCACTTCGGCGACGGGAGCCCGTTCGATGCGGTTTTCGGAGACCAGGCGCCGGAAGGCGGGGGTCTCGAGAATCCCCAGACGGATATAGAGTCCGACCGCAACCATGACGATGCTGAGCATGAACGGGATACGCCAGCCCCACACCAGGAATTGGTCGCCCGAGATGCGGCTGAACACGAGCACCGCGATGTTCGCCAGCAGCAACCCGGCCGGGCCGCCCAGCTGCGGCCACGAGGTAATGAAACCGCGGTGGGAGTTGGTGCGCGCCCATTCCATTGCCAGCAACACCGAGCCACCCCATTCGCCGCCGACCCCTATGCCCTGGATGAAGCGAATTACAGTCAGGATGACGGCGCCCCAGATGCCGACCGTCTCATAGGTCGGAACGAAGCCGACGGCAAAGGTTGCGAGCCCGGTCAACAGCAGGGTGGCGATCAGCGCCCCCTTGCGGCCGATGCGGTCGCCGTAGTGGCCGAAGATCATGGCTCCGATCGGGCGGGCGATGAAGCCGACGGTGTAGACGGCAAACGCCTCCAGCACGCCGACAAGGGGGTCGGATTTCGGGAAGAACAGCTTGCCGAAGACGAGGCCCGTAACTGTGCTGTAGAGCAGGAAATCGTACCATTCGATCGTCGTGCCCACCGTGCTGGCGATAACGGCGCGGCGCAGCTGGGCGTGGTGATCGGTTTCCGACAGGGGGTGAACCGCGATGTCGATCGTCGTCATGGCGCTTCTCCTTTGGCCTGGGAGAACCTCTGCTTCGGCGTCCCATGATTCTCCCGCTGTCAGGGGGCGCCACCATGGATTGCAAGAAAGGCTTAACACCTCGACATTCCGTTGATGACTAGGTTTCGGAGATATTTGACTGCCGGAGCTTGATCCTCCTCATACATTTGGATCAATTAGTTCTTCGTCGTAGGACACGTTCTGCCGCAGGTGCAGCATTCCGACAAAGGCAAAAGGTAAGGCCTTTTGTCCATTCAATGCCGACTGAATAGCTGGGCTGGCGTAGCATGATCCGAAAAAGTGGAAACCGGTTTTTCGAACAGATCATGCGTCAAAAAACATGACCCGCCACGTCATCGCGCCGGTGGTGTGGTGAAGGGGCCGTATGTCGCCGAGACGTTAGCGGTGTCGGTGGAAAGCGATTACGTGGTGGTGGATTTGTAGATTGACATCGTCATTCCGGGGCGGGAGCGAAGCGAGCGAACCCGGAATCCAAGGATTCCCCGATGTGCAATTGCACATCTGAGGTTCGCGCTACGCGCGCCCCGGAATGACGGTATCAGACGGTGTGCCCCATCATCCGTCGCGCTCGGGCATACCGCACCAGCGCGACATGCCGCGTCTTACCACCAGCCCTGTTGCCTCTGAGGATAGGGCTGGCCCTGAGGATAGGGTTGGCCCTGAGGATAGGGCTGGCCGGCGCGCCGGCGCGCATTTCCAGGTTGCGGGCCCGGATTGGGCTGGAAAAAGAAGCCGAAGAAGCCGTCACCCTGGACGCTATGGTCCGCGACGACGATATCGGCCGTGGGCTTGCGCGTTATGAAGCCGCCTTGCGGCTGGTTGCTCAGCACCGCGACGAACTCGGTGCGATAGTTGGTCTCGCTGCTTAGCGGCTCGTCCGAGATGATGATCGAGGATCGCGGCAATGCGGTCGGCGCGATGCGATCGAGCACCGCCTGCGGGATGGTGATGCGGTCGAGCGCGCTCTTGGCGTCGTCCCCATGGTCGATCGTGACCACGGTCCAGCGCAGGCCGCCATCGTTGCGCGCCAGCGCGGTGAACACATGCGTGCCGATCGGCCTGTCGGGATCGCGGATCGTGACCGGGACCTCGATGCTCGCATCGAACACCTCGCCGCCGTCCGGCCACTCCTTATGCGTGTTGCGCCGCACGTAAAGCTTCTGCGTCGCGCGGCTGATGTAGACCGAGACCGGCTCGAGCGCGAGCTTCGCCTCGTTCGCCGCTTTGGCGGTGTCGACCTTCCTGGTTACGGCCGCCTTGGCGGCGTCCTTTGCGGCGGCGGCGGCGTCAAGCTTCGGTTTCGCGTCGGCCTTGGCGGTGTCGAGCTGCGTCCCCAGCTCGGCGGCCTTGGCGGCGGCTTTTTGCTTGAGGTCCTCGGCCCGCGCCCTGGCCTCGTCCGTCTTCGCGGCAGCGAGCGCCTTGTCGGCGGTGGCGAACTCGGCGTCGGCGCGGGTCTTGAGCCCCTCCAGCTTGCGCAGCGACGCCGTCAGCAAGGCCGTCTCGCGCGGCGCTGTCGCTGCGGCTTTCTTCGCCTCGTCGGCTGTTCTGGCGGCGTCGGCCGCCTCGCGCGCCAGTGCCTCGGCCTTGGCCGGCGCGGCCGCGATGGCCTCCCGGTTTGGCACGAACAGAGCCGGATGGGAGAACTCGACCGGCTCGGTGTCATCAGGCGAGATGATCACGCGCATGCCGATCCACGTCTTTTCGAACAGATTCTCGGCAAAGCCAAAGGGCATCCGCACACAGCCGTGCGAGGCTGCGTAGCCCGGCAGCGGCCCGCCGTGCAACGCGATGCCGTTCCAGGTGATGCGCTGCATATTCGGCATCCAGGCATCGTCATAGAGGCTCGAGTGGTGGTCCTTGTCCTTCTCCAGGACGGCGAAGACGCCGGCTGGCGTCTCGCGCCCCGTGATGCCGGTCGATACCGGCGCGCGCAGGATCCAGCCGTCGGCGTCGTAGAAGGTCACCCGCTGGCTCTTGATCGACACGATCGCCATGATCGGCTCGCCTGCCTCGCGCGGCGCCGTCGCCTCGATGGATGGCGCGGGGCGCGCCTGTCTCGCCGCGGCGCCGGCGGTCAGCGCCGTCAGTGCGGCCATCGACGCGAGCGTCACAATGGCGGGAAGCCTCCAACGCCGCATCGCCACGGTGGATTGCGGCGTCGTAAATCGATTTAACATGCCATGCCCCGGTTGAAATGCCTGTCCGCGCGTGCGTCGATCAAGTGATTCTCTCATATACAACAGCCCGCCCAAGAGTAAGGGTGGCTCGTGGCCGAAATTGGCACATTGCGGGGCACTACGCGATGTCCGATTTGAGTTGGGAATGCGTAGCAAGGCGGCAATGCGCCGACCAATCCGAATTCATGGTTCACGCCTTGATGGCAACCATGGCTGCGGCAAAATAACCCGACGGGCAAATTTTCACTTTCGCCGTCGGGCAAATCTCTTTTAGGACTCCCGCCATCCTGTCCCCGGGGAAGGGGCGTTGGCCATCGTCACGAACGTTGGGATGGGATGCGGTGGACGCGGCAGCGTCGGGCGCGCGATGGGATTGCAGGGCGGGCTTCATGGCCCGTGAGCGATCACAGGACGTGCGGACGAACGGTGCTGAAGCGTACGGTGAAGTCGTGTGGTCCTGACGCCTCAGTGGTTGGCGTCAAGCCTGCGGAAGGCAAGTCGGCCCGACCGGGCGCGGATGAGCCAGCTATCCGCAGGCGACGGAGACAACAAAGCCCGATTCTCCGGGGAGAGCGCGAAATAAGCCGTAAAGCCATTGCGCAGGGAAAATAATGATGCATATGGAATTGTAGAGAGGCGCATGGAAAGCCTAAGCCGTTGATCGGCCACGAATTATCCCCATATGATGCCATATAGAATTATTGGCATTCCCACACACCATTGGGACAAAACCGGGGACACAAACGTGGCACGCAAAGTCCGTCATTCCAGCCTTGAGACGCGCACCGCTCGATTGAGGCTGGCCGTCCGGCGCAAGCCGTACAGCGGTCCGTCGCTCGCGCGCGGAGTGGCGCTGATGTACAGGCGCAACAAGACGAACGGGACTTGGGTGTTGAAGGCTTCGGATGGTCACGGCAAATACTGGACAAAAGTCATCGCCGAAGCCGACGATTACGACGAGAGCAACGGCAAGACGATTCTGAATTTCTTCGAGGCGCAGGATCAGGCCAAGAAGCTGGCGCGCGGTGATGATGGCAGCACCGGCACCGCGCCGATCACGGTGGATAGCGCCCTGAAGGACTACAGGCGCGATTTGGTCTCGCGCAATGCGAACCCTTATAACGCCGACTGGCCGCGCCTGCATCTCACCAGCGTGCTGTTGTCAAAGCCAGTGGCATTGCTCGCTGCCACCGAGCTGAACAAATGGCGCGACGGCCTGCTAGGCTCGATAGCACCAGCCACGATAAACCGGCTCTGCGGTTGTTTGTGCGCCGCCTTGGAACTGGCGACGCAGCACGACGAACGCATTAAGAACCGACAGGCATGGGAAGTCGGCCTTGCCGGTTTGCCGGATGCGCAGGAAGCACGCAACGTCATCATCTCCGACGCCAAGGCGCGTGAATTCGTCCGCAGCGCCTATGGACTCGATCATCAGTTCGGGCTGTTGGCCGACACGTTGGCGATAACCGGCGCCCGACCGAGTCAGGCCGCGCGGCTGCGTGTCGAGGATTTGCGCGATCATCCGGTGCGCCCGAAATTGGCGATGCCGAAGAGCGGCAAGGGCGGCAGCCGGAATCGCAGTGCGAAAAAAGCCGAGCGCTATTCGGTGCCGATCACCGTACAACTGGCAGCCAAGCTGAAACAGGCGGCGAAGGGTCGTGCCGACGACGCGCCGCTTTTGTTGCAGAGCGACGGCAACGCCTGGGGTGACAATCCGGGTCAACGTTATCATCGTGAGGTTGACAAGGTCGTCACCGCCATCGGTCTCGATCCTGATGAAGTGACGATGTACGCCTTGCGCCACTCCAGTATCGTCCGGCTGCTGTTGCAGAACGTTCCGATCAGGCTGGTGGCGTCGCTGCATAATACATCGGTGGCGATGATCGAGCGAACTTACTCGAAATACATAACAGAGCACAGCGACGACATCTCTCGCAGGGCGCTGCTGCAGCATGAGCTCCCGATGGGAGAGAATGTCGTGGCGCTGGTTAGCTGATTATCGTTCTGCAACGTCGGGCGACCGTCAACATGGCTAAGTTCACGGACCGTATTATCGAGAATTGCCGCAAGCGCTTCGAGGCTGGCGAAGCCACGGCATTGCTTGATGCTATCGACTGCTGCGCGAGGAGCGGTACGGCGATGCCGTTATGGCTAGCCGATGCCTACTGCTCAGGATATTTCGCGTGGCAGACCTATAAGTTTAAGACGCTCGATCAGGCGTTCGGTGTCGAGCGAAAAGGTGAGCGTATTTCCGAACGCAGAAGCCGTGAAATGTTAAAGGCTCCTGTGGCCATGGCAGTGGATAAGCTACATAGGCAAGAGAAGGTTCCGATTGACGAAGCGTTGTTCGAACGGGTCGGCAAGATTTTAAAAATCAAGCCGGGGACCGCGCGCGATGTCTATTACAATGACAATCCCTGGCGGAAATTCCTCGAAGTGATGCCCCGCAAGCCTCCGTCTGAATCGTCTTAGCCGTCGCTTATTCTGAGTTGTTTGCAAACAACTTAGAAATACAAACGCGCGCAAATCCGTGATCCTCCTGTGCATCGATATATGTTCGCGAGGATCAAATGGAACGCGCTCAAATCACCAGCCGCAAAACGACGTCCGATGTGGTGGACGACATAGATGCCTACAGCATCACTGAATTTTGTCGTCGCAATCGGATCAGCGTCCAGCTCTTCTACAAGCTGAAACCGCAAGGGCTCATGCCGTCGACGTTCCGTCTCGGCGCGCGCGTGCTGATTTCCAAGGAAGCGGCCGCTGCATGGCGTCGTGAGCGCGAGAACGCGGCGCAGGACGCTGAGCGCGTGGCTTAGCCGCGCGGCAAAGAGAAAACGGGCCGCCGCAGGCTGCCTCTCCATTCTCATACGGAATCACGAAATGCTGCTTAAGCCTATTAGCGCGCCCCCGCGCTCGGATTCTGGTTACAATTTTTCCGAATCCAAAACCGCTGTCTCCTTCTTCGATCCGCTCGCGGCGCACAGCTACGATCTGATTGTTGTCGATCCGCCTTGGCACTTCAACACGTGGAGTCTGGCCGGACAGACCAGCAAGTCGGCGTCGGGGCAGTATCGCACCATGCCGCATGCCGAGATCAAGGCCTTGCCGGTGCGCGAATTGCTGAAGCGTGACGCCATTGTCTATCTCTGGGCGACAGGCGCCATGCTGCCGCATGCGCTCGCAACTCTGCGGGCGTGGGGAATCGTCTACAAAACCAGCTTTGTGTGGCGCAAGGTCACCCGCAACGGCAAAGTCCGTTGGGCCACGGGGCGCTGGGCACAGAGCGGTCACGAGCTTGTCCTGCTGGGCGTGGTCGGCAAGCCGCGCTGTTTCCTCCTGCCCTCGATCTTTGACGGTCTCGCCCGCGCGCACAGCCGCAAGCCGGACCACTTTTATGACTTGGTCTCCAGGAAGACGCCGGGCCTGCGCCGCGCCGACCTGTTTGCGCGTGAACAGCGCGAAGGTTGGGATTGTTGGGGTGATGAGGTTGGGAAGTTCTCCTCGGTCTGCAGCGGCACCGAGCACAACACGATCTTGATGCCCAGCAGCGAACAGATGGGAGCGCGGCCGTGAACGCGCAGAATCCCATTCCGCCGACCGGAGAACCCATCGTTGGCGGTGAAAACACCAGCGGCGAGATGCAGGTCCCGCAGATCACGCTGATCACCAAGCGTGACGCGCCGCCCGTGATGTCGAAGCGGATTTGGCTCGACGCCCAGGGCGCGCTCCAGAGTGACGGATCGGAATGCCGGATGACCACCGGCACGGCCGCCCGCGAGTTTGCCGAAACTGCCAGCGCTCTTGCGCTGGTCATCGCACGCTGCCGTTCGGATCAGGCGATTACCCTCGGGTCGCTGAAGGTGGAGCTTCCCAACTCCGTAGCGGTGACGATCCCGAGCAAACTCGCCAACCACCCCGGCGCTATCACTCGGTCCCGGAGCTGCATCGACTATCAGCCGGGACTTCCCGCTTGGTGTCTGATCGACTTCGACACCAAGGGAATGCCGCAGGAGATTCGCGAGCGGATCGATGCCGCTGGCGGCATGTGGAACGCGCTGTTGATGGTCGCGCCGGAACTCGCGAGCGCCGCGCGGGTGAGCCGGGCGAGCACAAGCGCTGGCCTTTTTCGGAGCGACACAAACGAGCCTGTTCCCGGTTCGAATGGTATGCACCACTACGTGCTCGTTAGAGACGGCGGCGATATCGAGCGCTTCTTGAAAGACCTGCACGACCGCTGTTGGTTGCATGGCTTCGGCTGGCGCATGATCGGCGGGGCGGGCCAGTTGCTGGATCGCTCCATCGTTGATCGCATGGTGGGCTATGGCGAGCGCCTTTGTTTTGAAGGCGCGCCCGTTATTGTCGCGCCACTGGCACAGAATCAGGTGAAGCGCGCGCCCGAAGCCATCGAGGGGATTGCGGTCGACTCCACCCGGGCCGTACCCCGGTTGAGCGAGTACGAACGCCACCGCGTCAATGAAGCCAAGGCCAAAAGCGCGAAGGCTCACGGCAAATCTGCGACCGAGGTCCGTGACAAGCACGACAAAGAACTTGCCGAGAAGATCTCGGCCAAGACGGGCACGCCCATCCAGACCGCGATTCGCCTGGTCAAGGCACGACATCGCGGCGTGCTTTACGCTGATGTCGAGCTGGAGTTTGATCACGCAGGCACCGTGACCGTCGGGACCGTGTTGGCCGACCCAGATCGTTATGTCGGCCAGACGCTTGCCGATCCAATGGAAGGCATCGACTACGGCCGCTGCAAGGCCATCGTCATGAAGAGCGACGACGGCAACCTGTTGATTTACTCCTTCGCGCATGGCCGTTCGATCTACTTTCTCCGACACGATCTGAAATCTACTGAAGCGGCCTTTGCCCAAGTCCCGGGCGGCGGCACGGTTGACCATGCGATGGCGATATTGGCTCAAGCCGAGCTTGAGCCAGATGAGCTCGATCAATTCATCACCTTCGTATCGAAAGTCACGAAGGCAGGCAAAGTGCCGCTTAAAGCGCGCGCGAAGAAAGAGCGAGCGGACCGCGAATCCCAAGCGCATAAGGCTTTTGGCGAAGCGAAAGCTAAAGCCGATGGTCGTGTCATTCGGCCAAAACCCGCGACCGACGGCGAGTTGGGGCCGATCGTGACATTGGTCGACGATATCCTTTCGGATGACCCGAGCGAGGAACCGGCGATGCGAAATGCGTCTGGCAGCTTGGTGCGAGTTGAAGAGAAGGAGCCCTGGGCGTTGCATCTGCTTACGTCTGATAGCGCCAACCCAACGGATGCGGAAACGGATGCGATGCGTGCGCCGGTTGAGCCAGTGTTGGTCGAACTCACCCCGACTGGCGTCGAGTTGCTCATCGAAAACTATGTGGAGTGGATTGCTCAAAAGAAGGACGGAACGATCTACAATGCCGCGTTGCCCAAACCATTCATCGTTGCGTTAATGGAGTATCCCAACAGCGGACTCCCCGTTGTTCGAACGATCAATACGTCGCCTCTTGTCGCACCCAGCGGCCGTGTGATCGAGGGCGTTGGTCTGGATCGGAAGACCGGCTTGTTCCATCGTATCGATCCGGTTCTTGCATCCTGCGTGCCGAAGACCGACCCGTCCGAAGCAGACATCAAACAGGCGCTCAATTTTCTGATCGATGAGTGGCTGGTTGATGTCGCGCTCGACCGAGCCGGAAAATGCATGGCGATTCTGCTTGCGCTTACCATCTTGCAACGGGCGCTGTTTCCTGAGCGTCCGGCCTTCTTCGTGACCGCCGGCCAACGGGGTGGCGGAAAGACGACACTAATCAGCATGATCATCGCGGCTGTCTTGGGGCGGCGCCCCGCGGCGGCCGCCTGGTCAGACAGCTCTGAAGAGCGAAAAAAAGCTCTGTTTTCTTACCTCCGGCAGAGCGTGGCGACGCTGGTTTGGGACAATATTGCGCGTGGCTCGAACATCAGTTGTCCGCATATCGAGGCGGCGCTCACTGCTCCAGAGACTTCCGACCGCGTGTTGGGCGTTTCGGAGGTGGAATTGGTGCCATCGACAACGGTTCAGATCTTCACTGGCAACCAGATTGCGCCGCGTGGCGACATGGCGAGCAGGTCGTTCGTTCTTGCATTGCAGGTTAATCGACCGGACCCCGAGAATCGACCGTTTGTTCACGATGATCCGCTGTCCTGGACGCAGGAGAACCGCGTGAAGATCTTGCGCGCTCTCTATACAATTTTGAAGGGCGGTGCATCGCAGCGCCCAACGGGCCAGGTTGCTAAAACCCGTTTCAAGATCTGGTGGACGTCGGTTGGATGGTCCGTGGAACATGCGGCCAGATTGCTTGGCATTGACTTTGACTGCTCGGCGCTTTTGCGAGCTGGCGAAGCTGAGGATCAGGATGCGAGCGCCGCGTCTCGTGTGCTTACCATCCTTTGGAAGCGTTGGACCGATAAGACGTTCACGGCGCGCCAGGTTAAGCTGGCGCTAGACGCGGCGAATTCGGATGTTGAGGCAAGCGCCGAACAAGCCCAGGCGCTCGCTGACGCGCTCGCTGAGCTGGCAGACAAGCCAATCGATAAGCTCACTGCCCAGGGTATCGGCAAGCTTTTTCAAAAGAGCCTGACCAATCGGCCCGCATGGATCGATGGGGACGTGATCGCGGTCCTGCGCAAGGCATCGTCTGACCATCAGGAAAACCGTTATCGCGTCGAGGTGCAGCTGCCGGATGCTCCTGCTACGCCGGAACAATCCGCTGACGCTGACGAGCAGGAATCCGATCCCTTCGGTTAGTTGCGGGGAAAGAGGGGAAAGAGGGGAAAGTTTCTAGCCTCACTTCTAGGAACGAAGGAAAAAAACGGGACGACGATTTCACTAATGCGGCAATCAGCGGCGGCCAAAACATTTCCCACTTTCCCAACATTCCCCAGCGTTCGTTTTTGGCGGCGTCAGCTTAGTCAGGGGCTCGCAGCTAATAGACAAGAGAATGCGTGGCGGATTCCCGTTGCGCCCGCAATGATGAAGAAGGGATGTATCATGCGCGGGGCACACAGGTCCCGAGAAAGACTGAGAACTAATGACCTAAGCGAAAATCGGCAGCCTAAGAATGCGCATTCGCTCGCTTTGGGTCCTTCCCCCTGGGGGGCTTCGGACGGGTTGCGCGCACGCGCAATATAGATCTTGGGTTGTACATGGACTGAGGGGTTAGAAGTGAAATGGCAACGATAGCTCAAGCGGCGGCGCACATTTGCTGCTCGCGCGCCCAGTTTGACCAATACCTCGCCGAGGGGGCGGTCACGCGGCGACCTAGCGGTCAATACGATCTCGATGAAGTGCGGCGCGAGGCGTTTGCGCACCTGCGCTCTGTCGCCGCTGGTCGGGGTGGTGCTGCCGGTGACAAGCTCACCGCCGAACGCACGGCTTTAACAGCTGCGAAACGTCGGCGCGAGGAGCGCCAAGACCAACTCGAAGCCGGCCAACTCGCGCGGCTCGCGGTCGTCCGGCGCTACGTCGAGCAGATGCTCTTGGGCATCCGTAATCGACTGCTCAACCTGCCCGGCGAGACCGCCTACATGCTGGCGATGCGTCCGCAGGCGGAATGCTTCGAACTTCTGGACAATGCCGTTCGCGCCGCGCTCGAAGAGATTGCCGATCCGGCCGGCGCTGCCGCACGCGCCACCGCTGCGGGCGTTGAGAGCAAGAACGGTGAAGTGCATAGGAAAGACGACAATGACAAAGAAGAAGATGATGCCGCAGACGTGGCTTGAGGGCGAACAGTCCGTCGGCTTTCGGATTGGCCCGAACTGTGAAGTAGAAGTCATGACCGAGGTTGAAACCGAGGCCGTGGTCAAACGCGCCATTCGTGAGGCGATGTATAGCGCGGGTTGGCCGTGGTTCGAGCGGACGTTGCATTGACAGGCTGCATAAACGTTTTACCAACCGTGAATTGCTAACTCACGGCGGTGAAGTGATTGTACGGCCGATGATCCGATAGCGCTTGCCGATGGGCTGCGCCCGGGCTTGCCAATCACTCCAGCACAGGCCCAGAAAAATCCAGGATAGATCCCCGGCCGATTAGGTCGCGTCGCGGTCGGACGAGCGAGCGTTCATTCAATGTACCTGGACGTGGAGAGTGGCACTCGTGTTGCGTAGATCTCTCAGATAGATTCGGCACGTTTCTGAGCAAGGAATACTGAGAGTTCGAATCTCCCTCGCTCCGCCACATTGACCGTTGGTTGGTTTCTCCACGCGATCTGGCTGGCAGTCCAGCCCAGTATCCGTAGCTATTTCTAGTTTGAGCTCTGGACTCCCAATCGGCAGAACCGCCCGATTCTTGTCCGGAGGGCCCGTTTCTCTCCAAACCTCAGGACTTTACCCATTCAGTACGTTCCTCGAAATTCAATCATTTCGAGCCACTTATGAGCCTTCGCGGAAAAGTGGTTCGGTCGTTTCTCTCGGATAGGCGAAAGCGTCCGATTTCCATCATCAGATTTTAATTCACCACCATGACGTTCTAATCCTTCCGCCCCCGCCAGGCAGTTCGGTCGTTAGAGAATAATTGCCCCGCGCGTCGATGACATCGTGAGGCAGCACACAGCTGAACCAAGAACAGTCGATGATGGGATATATTGCCAGAAAGACAGATCGGGTTAGAGATCTGGTTTCATCGTCATGTAAGCCTTCTCGACGTGTAAGCCTTCTCGATCCACCCCCCAAGTTTTCCATATTCATATGTATATACAGGCGCCCCAGCCTTCGTGAGGGCTTCAGGAATCAATCCGGGCGGGTCGGTGCGGCCGTCTTTGTCTTTGATATTGTTGATCCGAACGCCAAGCAGTCCGTTCCCAAGCGCGATGCTCCTCTCGATCTCGTACGATACGTACTTACGTCTGGCCGTCTCTGCCCCAATCAACACAGCCGTTACACTTGTGCCTTTCAAGCCATCGTTGATGAGTTTCTTGACAGCATCAACGCCGCTTCTTTTTGCATCTTCCCAAAGAGACGCATCGTAAAATCCGGCGGCAGAAACGCCATCGATCACGCCGCTGTTGCGCACAACGTTCACGCGCCAGAGATCTCGCTGGTAGTGAAAGCTGAAAAACACTTTGCGAGCCATGAGAAAACCTAACGATAATTATCGAGCTTTCAGGGTCACGCCCCAATTGCCCGGTCGATGTACTGCGTCACTTCTCTTCGTATCGTTCCATCGCGATGATCGAGAATCATCTTGAGCCCCGGATTCCATTTGACCGGTTGAAGCGCCGACCTCGCAAGCGGTTTGGATCTCGCTAGGTGCTCGAAAAGAAGATTCACTGACGCGGATACATCCCCAGTGCTGAATAGGTTTACATTCGCCCTGTGAGATAGCGAATTGTGGAGCGAGGATGGCGTTAAGTCCTTGGCGAGCTTGCGAGCAAACCCGCCTAGTCCCGCGATCAAAAATTGCGGAATCCCTTTCCTCTGGGCCAACTTTATCTCCTCACCCACTCCCGGGATAATCCCGTCTCCACTGTGCATCTTCCCACCTACGGCGACCATTACGTTTTGGGCACCAACCAATACTTCTCGCATCGCTGTCAAACTTCGGTTTCGCGTATCCGCATCTGCCACACTGCCGCTGCCGATCTTTTTGGTAATCACGAGCTCCGAAACGTCCGTGAGAGACTCAATTTCTTCGGAATTTAAGTCCGCGGCCCAAAGGTCGGACATGACCAAAGTGATCGGTTTTCGAGACCGGTTTGGCGCCTGTAGGCGGGCTTGCCGGAGAATTATTGGCGTAAAGGTAGGGTGCGACCCGTGCACTATTCGGCCTCCGTATTTGAATACAAGGCCGCTAAAAAGGGCAACAAATTCCAAAATTCCTCGATCCATGGCGGGCTCTGACCAATCGCCACGATCTGGCACCGCACCGGACAGCCCAATTTCGTACTGTTCCAATGAAATGTCGAGCTTGGTTACGCTCATGCCGTCGCCATGAGGTTCGTGAAATTTGAATCAATCAGCGCCGCGAGTTCTTGATGATGCAATATGATCAACGGTTCGTCACGATTTTTCTCAACGATCTCACGTAGTTGAATTTCCGGCAGAAGGTCACCATCATATAGAAACAGCGAGTAATTGCAGCGTACCGTAGCGCGGAGGAATTCCGCGAACCTTCGTATGGCAGGGCTATAGTTCGGATCAAAAATGGAACAATGACTAAGAACCCTAGTATTTACACGCCAGCCGCTACTCTTCGAAGAGGTGAACATCAGCAAACGCTGGTCAAGAACGCGCCAGGCAAAGCCGCGAGATACGAATTCCTTTTCCACGATGAATGGTACGCGGCACTTTCTCTTAAAGATCTCACATAGATATTCTTCGACCTCACTCACGATCCTATCTAGCTGGTCTGTGCTCAGTGGTGGATCATCCTTCGCACCAGGTCTTTCCAATTGAACCCAGCGCTGTAGAGCCAGCAGCGATCTGAACCTCGGCCCTTGTTTCGGATCACGCTTTTCACGAAAACAGACGGGCAGAATTGGCAGCAGCAAAGACTCTGCCGTCTCCACCTCATGCATGATCCACTTTGAATCGGGCGCCGATGGCGTATCAATCAGTAACACAAAATTTGATTGCCCTAGAGCCTCGTCGATCTGATTTTGAATCCGGCTGCCCGGAACAACTCTCGTTTCACCGTCAATTTCCTTGGCCTCATCGAGAAATGCGTTATGACCCAAGCTGATCAAATGGTCATGAAGTTGATTTGCTATCGCGGTCCCATCCGTCGCTCGATAGGAAATGAATATTTTGCTCTCTCGATTTTGTACGCGGAGACCGAGCATCCCCCCAATCCGGTTAACCAGCCTGCCAGTCGGACCTTTGGCAGCTGCATCATACTCGAGAGCCTTAAACTCAGCGGCTGCCTCTGGGGGCTTCCTAGTTGCTCGATCAATAGCGATAGGCAGAACGGTCGCCGATTGCGATCTGTCTTTGAGATATCGCGCAATGAAAGAGTTGCCTGCTGCGGGAAAGTCCTTTCCGTTGTACACCACAACTAAAAGATCATCCCAAGAGGCCTCCGCCGGCCAGGAAGACGATGAGCTAGCGGAAATTACCTTGACCTTGACGTGGCCGGCAAAGGCCTTGCCCATATCTGTCGCGGCTTGCTTTGCGACTTCCCGGCAACCGCGTTGATAAAGGATGACGATCATTTGCTATGAGTGACTGTCGGCCACCTTAGAGCGAGTAGGTTTCGTCTATTCAATCCCATAGCACTTCCTCCTGCTGAAAGCTTTATCTCGCGAAAGCGTGATGAAAGTCACCTAGCTCTGCACCGCGGGTTTCGTAAACCGAATCGCACCGGCTTTCCACGTCCAACCCAGAATCGCCATCAATACCAGAACTTGCATCACTGACGGCCTGACCTTATGTTCGTAACAGTATCGATTTGAAGCAGGCTTTGTACTTTTGGCAATTCCGGCCGCGTCCTAGCGTGCCACCAAGAGCCACAGCGCGGGCTCCTCAAGAAACCGCCTTGTACGGAAATCAGGCTGTTAGTTCTTGTTACGAATTCCAATGGCTTCTTCGACGGCGTTCGCTAGGTGAGTGGAAATCCAATCATAGCGCTCCTTGCTTGTCGCGCCTGCCGGATTGTAGCATTTCACGATAGACGACAGCTTTTTTCCAGTATTCCCGTGCCCGATGAAATCAAATGGATTGTCACCTTTGTTTGACATTTCGCCATTGAGATTTTTCAAGCCGTGGATGCAAATTCCCACAACACCCAATTTCTCATCCCATGCCTTGATGATCTCGTAATTGATCCACTTCCGGTTAGCTGTTCCCGTTCCAACAAGCACGACGGCGCACGTCGTGCCCTTCATTTGGTTCGCAATCCATTTCTTGATTGCCTCATCACCGCCTTTGGTCACAGTTTCCCAATCATTGTCCGAAGCAGGCTTGTTCCCCTCAATAGCCCCGATGTTTCGCACCTGGCTTGCTCGAGCGTTATCCGGTTTGTAGTGAAAGCTATAGAAGCAGTTACGAGCCATGTGAATTGATCCTTCCCAAGATTGCCAATTAGTTTGAGCGGCGGCTGCAAAAGGTGGTCGAGAGACTTCATGACCTTTCCGGTCAACTTCAAAGAATGCTGAATTGCTATAGCCCGCAGTCAGTTCGAATTTTGAACCATCAATCCGCGAGCATTCTGATTTTAGATAGTCAGACTGTGAAAGCGACGTGTGTCAACTGCGGGTTGTGGGAAACTCGTAAAATGGCCCCCCGAGGCTGCTTTTATTGAAGACGTTGCTGTGGCATCCGGCAGGTGAATGTCATCACTAGATTGCACTCGCGACGGGGTACCGGGTGAGCTCCCGCTCAGGTAGCGAATCAGGACTAGCACTCCTATCTGCCAGCGCACCATGGGGCTATCGTGGCAAAAAATATCCTGATTTTTTCGGATGGCACCGGCTAAGCCGGAGGGCTTACGCCTGACGAAAACGTAAGCAATATCTATAAGCTATTCCGTGCAACGCGCTGCAGCCCAGATTCGGACATTGATCCGCGCGAACAGCTGACATTCTGCGACCCTGGCTTAGATTCTCAGCCTGACGGCGGGATCTTTTTTGCGGAACGCGCATATCGCTGGATTCATAAGGTCGCGAGCGAGGCGACGGGCCTCGGAATAACATTAAACATCATCGACTGCTACGCTGCGATCCTGCAGATGTGGCAGCCTGGCGATCGCGTCTTTCTGTTCGGGTTTAGCCGAGGCGCGTATACCGTGCGCTGCCTCGCTGCCGCTCTGTCGCTGTGTGGTGTACCGACCACCATGGCTGATGGTATTACTCCCCTCTTTCGGGATGAGGTGTCCACCCGCAAAATAGCGAAAGAGGCCGTCAAGAAAGTGTACCAGCATGTCGGCTCGCCGAAAGATACGGCATCCTTGCTGATGCTGGTTTTGCTGGCTGGAGCGCTGGTTGTCATGCGGCATGCCGCTGGGTGGTGGAATTGCCGGTCAACTCGCCGATGAGGGAGGTCACACCGGCAATCCGGAGCTTGATGTCCACTCTGTCGGGCAGGACATTGACGCGCTCGACGAGCAGCTCGATGATCCACGATTTGGGAAAACTGGGACGGGAGCCGGGCAGACGCGCCTGCAGCCAAAAATAGTGTGTACCTCCAAAGGCAGGAGAGCCATGCGTATCTAGGTGAAATCAATCTAAGTCGTGCGCATTGGGGGGCGGCTGACCCCGTGCGGCCGTCGTATTGACCAGAGCACGGTGGCGAGTTGTGCATTAACGCTGCGTTGGGTGTATCTCGCGGCGTGAGCTTGTGACCGCGAACGGCGATCAGGTATCTAACCCCGATATTTTGAGCAATTCTTTGAGTTGGTTGAGGGCGTCCTCACGACTATCAGCAACATCGAATGACCAAAACCCCCGCTGTAAGCCGGCGCCAGGAAAGGGTTGCCCCAAAACAACAAACCACGGCCAACCAGGCGGTGGTTCTGCGATTCCGAATATTGGCCCCTGCGGCTGAATGGACAGACGCGATAGCGGTGAGTTCTGCCCTCGAACGTCGTGAATGTCCGTTTGACAAAGCTTTTGATACTGGAATTCCTCTTCTGCAGTATCGCAGATCAATGGAATAATCTCTCCGTTGGAGCACTTCGCCGCCAGTACCGTGCGTCCAACATGGTCTCCCACATATTTAACCAGAGATAACATCCTCGCCTCCCAATGCTCTCAGTCTGACAACTATGCGGAGGCGCTGGAGCTCCGGGACGCCTGCGACAGCGTTGGTTCATAGTCGTCTAAGAGTTCCTTCAGCAATAAGGGAACCAAAATAGCGCTTCGCGAACGACAGAAATTCAGAGCTATTTGCCATGACGCCCAATTCTAGATTACGATTGAATGCGTCATCCGTGAGATTGGCGCTGGAAACCAACACAATATCGTCGATGATAGCGACCTTGGCGTGAAGCTTCCCAGGACGGCCCGCCTGATTCCGCTCCCGCTTTTCCACTGGCCAGTAATAGATCTCTGACGCGCGGATGAGAGGTGTCGGAAAGGCCTTCAGTGCGTCGAAGCTAAGCTGCCCCTCTGATGATTCTTCAAATTCGAGAATCAATCGAACTTTTACACCAGCTTTTGTGGCCTTCCATAATTCTCCCGTGAGGCGCTCGATCTTCGCCGCCGCAAACGTCACCATCAAGATTTCACGCTTAGCGTTGGCTATCAGGTCATAGAGCGCCTGATCGATCCGGCGGACTGGTATCTGGTTGGCAGGTGATGGACCAGACCAAAGGAGCTCTATGTGTTGTTCAGCCCGTAAGTGTTGAAAGGTGGTGAAGGAGGTGCTGAGCGCCCAGCTTAAGGCTTCCCAAGACATCTTTCCTACACAAGAACGAACGACCTTAGACATCAAGAATGAGAGGTCGGCGTTGTTGGTATTGGGTAGATTTTTGAGGACAAATTCTAAATTGGAAGCCGACGGAAAGTTGCGGAGAACTTCGCAAGTGGACGCAAGCCAATCTGTGGGCGCCCTACGAATTAGGTTCTCGATGGCAATGGAAAATTCGTCTGCCATAGCATTCAATCGAAGAAAGCTGTGCCGCGGGCAGAGAACGTATTCACCAACACAGAACGATCTAGATAGCGATTGCCGCGTTCACACGATGTCTCCGGCGAGAATTGGCATGCATGGCAACAGGCTCCTTGGATACCACGACCGTGGACATCTGGTCGGTGTTCGGAACAAAGGGGATCAGACGCGCAAATGCGCATGCTCTCGAAAGCTTGTTGGAGATGACGACCAAGTGTTTGGGGTGTACCCAGCTCCACGAGACCACCTAAGGTGCCTTCGCTGTCGGGCGCGGCGGTGTAGAGTAGGATACCAGCCATAGGGCCGCCTACTTCGTTGGCTTCCCGCGAATAAAGTCGCTCACGCACGCTTGCGGCCGTATAACCGCAATCGAGCACAATTTGACGCATCAGCGCGTGAGACAAGGAGTGCAGCAGCACTAACCGGATCCCAGGAAAACCTTCGTTCGCAGGTTTTAGCTTTCTGAGCGTCCGCCAAGCCTGGTGCGATTTGAAGAATTCCCGCTCAAGCTCCTGTACCTCCGGCTTCACTTGCCAGTTCTGTAACGCTTCCTCGCGAATGCGAAGAAAAATTCCTTCACCTCGGACTTCAGATGCGGGCAGCCATTTGGGGCTTTCGCGGGTAAGCTTGGTCAGACGGCCATCTGCAACGACTGTCGCCTCAGCGAAGTCGGCGTTCGACTCGACCCGGGTAAATCCTAGCAGCGCTCGTACTTCACGAATACGTTCTACTAAAAGTACATCTTCAAAGAAAAGCTCAAATCCTTTCGGGGGAGCGACGCGCTTCAACTTAAAGTCGCGGCTCTCGGCAGCGGAATCCGGTTTGGAGAAAACCTGCCACTCCGGAAGTTTTAGGTCTTCCGGGGGAGTGGTTGCTTGCTGCGCACCCGTGCGCTTAGTTTCAATCGCTACCCAAATAGCCTCATCCGTGTATTCCGAGAATAACGGAATCAGCGACTGAAACCTCTGGAGCTTCTTGCGGAGGAGACGAACTTCATCGACATCCTCGGTATCCTTGAGTTCAGCCCACTGCTCCTCGATCAATTTTCCAAGTTTGTCTGTAGCTCTTGGAATTGAAAGTGCTGAAAGGGGTATTGGGAACCAGGCATTGGAAGCGCCCAACAGGATCGTCTTTGCATCCTCTTCGCAGTTCCGCTCTACTAGCCGTAAATGCGGATGATGGCCGGGGCAGTCAAATGGCGCGTCAGGATCGAACGCATCTGCCATCCGGCGTTCAACGTTGCACGTGTGGCATTTGACAATGATATCCGAGGCATCACCGGACGCTCCGAACTCGCGCATGCTCAACGTCGCGGGCCGGCAAGGCACGTTGCCCTTATGCACGAAATTGAGCCAAGGAAAATCGGTGAGATGGCCTTCCCGACAAGCGAGGAGGAAACGCACGGAGTGTGCTGAGGGCGGCGTTCCACTTTGGCTCTTGAGGCAGCCTTGATGAACATAAGCTGTTTTGTCTGGACGCCACGGATCTTGTATCAACTTGAATACGCCGGATTCCACGGTGGACAGCGTGTCGCACAGTGAGCACCGCATCCAGCGTGGAAACGGCACAACGGGAACGCCGATCGCTGGCGCAGCCGGATCTCGATCGGCGCTGTCTAACTTGATGGGAGGCAAATAGAGCTTGCTCATCTGCGAGCCAAGGCGCTTCTGCACCGCGGCGACGAGGCGATCCTCCTCCAGCTCCTTGCAGTACCGGGTATCCCAGTCGTCCAGCCCCATCACCATTGCGGACATGTTTGGCAGGTCGACGAGAGAGCCGACACCGAAGGTGAAGATTATTTGGCTGGGACGGAGCTCGCCGAGTTCGTTCATTGCATGTTCCCTTAGTCGACTCGGAGTCCGGTTGAGTGTTGGTCGAGAACGAGGTCGACGGTGCCTTCTACATCGCGCAGCGAGTTCAGACAGGTGAACAATTCCCAGTCCCTTTCGCTGGCCTGCTCCAGCAAACCCACTGTGGCGCCGCCTTCCGATCGGTAGCCGAGTTTGTGATCTTTCTGGTTGTGTACGCGACGCAGCCATTCGTCACGGCGCCGATCGAGCATGTCTTTGATGCGCGCTGCGACTGCAGGGTCATGAGTAGCGTTGCCGCCACGTTTACCCAAAATATCGAAGAGCTTTGCCCACACCGGATCGGTATCGAGCACTTCGCCAGCCTTCATGTTGGCATTCAGATGATCGTCCCATAGGCGCGTCAGAGCCACCATCACACCGGACAATCCGCGATCCAACGCTCTTGCCGAAAATGGAGTGACCGAAAGCGCTTCGACATGCTTGTAGAAAGTCTCGTGGTAATGCTCGAAACGTTCGTAGTGCGATAGATCTCGGGGTCTCGCCCAGTTAAAGACGGTAGTGACCAACCCCGGGCCATCGGCAGAACGTCCGACACGGCTGGTAGCCTGAATGTATTCGGAGGTGTTCTTTGGCTGGCCGGCTACCAGCATCAAACCCAAGCGGTCGATGTCCACGCCGACCGAAATCATGTTAGTCGCAAGAACGACATCGTACGGCACCGCCGAGCTTGGTCTTTGACCTGCTTTCCGTTCGGCGGTTCGCTGAACTTCCAGCGTCTTGTCGAAGGTTGCCTCCAATCGTTCCAAAATCTTTGGAATGTCCGTGCCCGACCTGCGGGACGTCATTTCTTCCAATGCCCGAATGCGGCGCTTAGCTAGTCCCCGCTGATCTGCGTCGCGTAGACGAGCGCGAATGTCGTCATCCACAAGCCGCCGCGTGCCAGCCAGCTCGCGAATTGAGTTGAAATAGCCGGTTAACGTCATCCACGGATCGGCTAGTCGGTCGTACTTGTCATAGAGCACCTGGGCCGCGGCCATATGGGCAACGTAGCTGCGGATCATGGCCACGGGATAGCGGCGTCCGAAGGGGCTAAAGCCCAGGTAACGACGCCCGGGATAGTCGGCGCCGGTTGGACGCTGGATTGCAAAGAAGCTGTCGCGGATACTGGTGCCTTGAGGTGGAAACACTTCCAACTTGCGAACGAACAGCTTCTGAACCTGGTCAGGAGCGCGACGAATGGTAGCGGTAGATGCAACGACCTTGGGACGCACCTTCTTGCTGTCGACCTCCCAGGAGCATAGCTCATCCACGGCGGACTCATAAAGCCCAACCATCGAGCCTAGCGGCCCACTGATAAGGTGTAACTCGTCCTGAATGATCAAATCAGGTGGACGAAGGAAGCTATGCGGGCGGTTCTTGACGGAGGGCAGATTATTGCGAGCTGGGTGGTATTTTCCGTCTGCAACTTCGGGTGACAAGAAGCCGTGACGATCGCACACTTCTGTCACCTTGCCGAACAGCATTTGAGTTTGGCCGTTCCAGGGCATCTGGGCGAATTTGTCCACCGTGGCGATCAGCAGGGACGGCGGACGACGGTAGATTTCCTCATCCACCACCATCACCGGAAGCCCTTCCTTAGGCGCGTTCCGCTCCGTAAATTCGCAGCGACCCAAATTGTCTCCGCAGTAAGTAACGCAACGGCCGATATCGCTGGGCGCCTCATAGACTCGGAGATGCTGTTCTCGGATTTCGCTGCCGCACCACGGGCATGACGTAATCTGATGAGGGTTACCGTTGGAGGATGGCCGGCCGCCTACGCCGCGTTGGCGTAAGGCATTCGCTGCCGCGGCCAGCGTATTCGGCGTGGTCTTATTGCCTACCCAAAGGCCTAGACGGAACGGCGTCTCTCCCCACTTGGTTATCTCCGCACGACGGATGGCTTCACAAGCGCAAATCAGCGCCGTGGCACGCTGGAACTGTTGCAAAGTCAAGAGCCGCAACGTGTAGCGCATCAGCACGGCAACTCCGTGATCGCCACGAAGACCGTCGATCTCGCCCTGCAGCCGGCGCAACGCTAGCGTATAAGCTGTCAGCCCCAGATAGGCCTCAGTCTTGCCGCCACCCGTGGCAAACCACAGGAGATCAGCCACGGCATCGGTTTCATGGCTTCGGTCTGGGTGATGCAGATCGGTCAGGCTGGGCAAGTTAAGTAGAACGAAGGCCAGCTGAAACAAACGCCAACTTCGGTTCTTTGCCTGGTCGAGGGTTGCCACCCCATCCTCAACTTTCATTTCCTTCTTGCGCACCTTGCGCGCAAATGTGGAATGAATGCGCTGCTGCCACATGGCGCGATTGGCAAAGCGAAAGGCTTCTTCGGCTCGTGCATTCGTCTCGATCAAGTTGATGCCGGCCTTGATGCGTTCGAGCGCTCGCGTGCATGAGGCCGCAGCTCGCTTGGCAGCCTCTTCATGCCCTTCCAGCTTCTCGGAAGGCAGCGTCAACTTGGCGGCCTCGATCTTGATCCAGGCTGTATAGGCCATCTCGATGTACCGCAGGCTGGTAATCAGTTCATTCTTTGGCACCTCGGCGAGCGCCTTCATGTCCATCGTTAAGCCTGAGAGATTCGCGTCATCGGCAGCGGAACGAGGCGTCTGCTGAGGAACTTCGAACGTGGGCACCCATTCGGTTTCTACCTGGATGGCACGTTCAGCCAGCGGCTCGGCGAGTGTGGAGTGCACCGAAATTCCGTGTCCCACAGCGAACTCGCGCTGGTGTCGGTAAAGCATCTCCAGCGTTTCTGTTTCGTCGCGAGTCAAGGGGTCCATCCGCGAAAGGTCAGCCTTGGCGCTTTTGCGTTGAACGAAAATCGATTCCCCAGGGGATCCATGGACGCGAACTTTGGGTTGAAACACCCAAACTTCGTCCTTCGGCTCTCCGCGGCGCGTCCGCTCCTCCTGCTGGTTGACCATGAACAACGTCACGACCCAGCCATCGACCGTTAACCGCATCCGTCCCTGCAGCTGGACTAGCGGATGTTCAGAATGAAATGCGAAAGGCTCAATCGTTGCGTCCTTGAGCGACAGAACTATCGGGGGTGAAACAACCCGATTCCTTTTCCAGACGTTGGCGGCACTGCCGTCCTTCTTGCTCTGCGTGTCGCTCTTGACGCGAAGATATTGACCCCATTCCGCCTCCACGACGATTTCCGTTGCTTCGTCAGAGACGACAAAGCTCAGCCCCATCGATGATGGAAAGTAGGTGCCACCTGCTGGCACTCCCGAATCCGGGGCTCCCTCTTCACCATCGTCGCCATCGCCGGCGGCGAGTTCGTCCAGCGCTCCGGCATCGACCTCCTCGTCCTTGGGGGCAAGCATGCCGACCAAGTAACGCTGGTAAACGTGGTCCTCGTATTGGTTCAACTCCTCGTCAGGGCCACCCGCGGGACCAAGAAGATCACGAACGACCATATCCATGAGCTCATTACGCAAGTCGCTGGGTGTCCGGCGTGGGAGCGCCTGGGTGCCAAGACTCATTGAAGCTGGAATATTCGAGGCATTCATCAGCTTTTCCAGTTCACAGAAGGTCTAATGTCACTTTGTCAGCCTTACGATTTCTCTTGCGCTCGCGCTTAACTGGAGCAGAGATGGCTTGCGTAAGGTTCTCAGCTTGCTCCTCCGCATAGCGCTGATGATTTAAAGACAGCAGGCGTTCAAGGATGGCGTGGCGCACGGACTTGCTTATCGTGTAGCGCAAACCCTGTTCTGTCTCATAAAACCCGTGTTCCAATTCCAAATCGTGCCAGCCATAGGCGGCAGCCACGGCTAGGTCCATCTCTGAATGCAACGCCCGAAGCCTTGCGATGTCCTCCGACGTCTCACTTCGATCGTGGAAGCGATTGTAGGTCATCGTCAGTCCTTCCGTCGCTTCGCGACACACCTTAAGGCGATGCTCATAATAAATCTGGCCAATTTGATCCAAATCAGCCGAAGATATCATGGGGTAGGTCGCAAAACACCGTCCAGCAACGTAGCGCAAATCGGTCCTCAAGGTTGATCCATACTTTCGCGACCAGACGTCATGAAAAGTCGACTGCAGTTGTGAGAAGCTCCCAAAATCGTCCATCAGAAAACAGTAGATCGAGGCGGTGCAAATACAATTGGCGTCAACAAAATTAAAAACGGAATATTTGCTAACGACAGAACGGGCTATGAACCGCTGGTGGTTCGCGGCGTAGTCATCAATCTCCTGACGGTGCCCTCTGAACAGCCACCAATTTGATCGCAACGCTTTGTCACGCCCCGTGCTACCTTGATATTTGAGTCGGTGCGGTTTTACATTCTGCTCGACAATCTCGAACGGCAATGGATACGACTCGGCTTCTTTTTGACTTCTAGTTCCAAAATTTATTACCCATTCGGACGGTCTGGAATTTACCGCGTTATTCAGCTCATCCCCGGTTAATAATTGAAATATTACTTTGCGATTCCTTTCGTCCGACGTAATGAGCCGTTTAGCCTCTTGCTCTGTGAGTTTGAATCCATCGCCTTGTAGCTCATGCCCTTTGCAATTTAGGTTTTGCATTGCGAATAGCTCGACGGGTTTCCTACAAACGCGTCAAACCCGCCACGTAGAAATATCTCAGGAAATTCTACCGGCCAATGAAATAGGCGGCGTCCTCGAAGTTGCTCACGGGCATAAGCTGAAAGGTCGTTGTTGTTTGAAGATTGAGAGTTGTCAGTGGCATCAATGTGCCGCCGCATCAGCAATTGCAGTTTCTCTGCTTCGGTGGTGCGCTGTTCTTCATAGGCGTCACCGTCGAGCCCCCGTAGCTCAAGGGCGACGAGAGTGTCGGCCAGCGCCTTGACATTGGCAATGGCGGCCTCGGCTTCTGCATTCAACCGAATCTTAGTTTCGATTTGGGCATGATCGTTGGATGGCAGGTCCTCGAGGGCACAGCGTTTGGTTGAAGCTTCTTCTATATAACCATCGAGGTTATCCGAGCACTTCGCTGAGCACATGCATCACCCATGCGCGCCGGCTGCCGGGAGCTGCGGGGTTGTCCTGCCATTCTTCGTAAGCAGCGCGGAGCGCCTTTGCCTGGGCAGGGTCTCGCGGTTCGAGTCCCTGCGGGAAGATGCGTATCAGCACCGGCAAGGAAACAAAGGGGCCGGATACCTCGACAAGAGATAACCAATCTGCGTGGTGGCGGGAAACGCTCGCTCCGCTCATCGCGTGCTTCCCGTGACCGCAAGGACTGCTTTGCGCGGGATGAGCCAGGTAACAGCTACCGGGAACAACCGGGCGCTGGGATTGGCGAAACGGGAGCGGATGTAACTGGACTCCCGGTCGATTTCTCCAGGAATTTCCTTCAGGCGGTCGCGCAATGCTGAAAGATCGCGCTCACGTTGTTGCTTTCCAGGTTCGTCACCGCCCAGATCGAGCATCAATTGCGGACCGTCCTTGCGTTCTAGTTCTTCTTCGATGGCGCGCTGAAGTTCTGTCATAACTGTCCTGAGCTTATGCACTTCCTTTTCGGCCAGCTCGTCGAGGTTTTTCTCAAGGTTTCTTGTGCGTTCGACCCGACGTGATTCGAGGGCGGCCAATAGTGAATTGCGCTGCTTACCCCATAAGGCTTGAAAGCGAGCTTCGATGGGAGCCGGGACCGGAGTGTGGGTGGCAGATTGTAGTGCAGCCCTGGTCTCGCCGACGTTGAGGCGGCTGAAGCGACCCTCAATGAGAGCGCCGCCCGCGGTGATGATCTCCTCGTGCAGTCGGTGGTTATCGCCGCCTAACACAACGATGCGACCGTGGGCGACGATTACGGGGTGGGTCAGAGCCGTGTCATCTACCACACACGCCGAGACACGGGACAGGCGTTTGGTCTGCGCGCCCAGAGACCAGATTTCGGCTCGCAACAGGCGCAGGCACATCTGCACGAGGCGATGATTTAGATGGGCGAGCACGACATCATCCCGGCCGTTGGCGAGGCCAGCGTCGAAGACAACAGGTCGGATTTTCCTGGTGTGGGGATGGGCGAGTCCCTCGGCGCATTGCGCCCAGCTATTGGAGAGAGCGGGCAGGCGGAAAACAGGACAACTCTTTCTTATCCCGGTGGGGTCGGGCCAAATGCCCTCGACTTCGGTGGGAATAAGCGCAGGTTGTTCGGCCAACTCAAGCCCGACACGAACAACGTTCTCGACGTGCTCAGGAGTGAGGTCCAGATCGTGCTGGGTTTCATGCAGTTGAGCGGCGAGTTTCTCCAATTGGCGCCGTAGATCGCGCTCGAATTTGAGCATCTTCCGCGCCGGCTCAGCCTCCTGCTCAGCACGCGTGGTATCGAGACGTGAACGACGGCCCAGCATCGCCTCTTCAACTTGGCTCGCGATCACCGGCCCGACCTTTCCGAGGTCTTCTCGGATTGTTTCTACCTTCAGCGCTGCGCGCATGAGAAATTCCAGATCGGCTTCAAGATCGCCAACTTTGCCTGAGGTACGCGCAGTATCGAAGCCGCGGCCAACGAAATGGTGAATGTGGACCTCATCGGCCTTCTGCCCATGTCGGTCCACGCGGCCGTTGCGCTGCTCCATGCGGTTCGGGTTCCAGGGAATCTCGAAGTGAATCAGCTTGGAGCAATGGTTTTGCAGGTTTACGCCTTCCGAAGCCGCATCGGTAGCGAGCAAGATGCGCACTGCCGATTCTTTAGGATTGGTCTGAAAGGCTGCTTTGATCGGTTCTCGCTGATCGTTGGGCATGCCACCGTAAATCATCTCAAGGCGACCTTGTTCGGCAAAGCCTTCGCGGGCGAGCAGATCAAAAAGCCACTTCTGTGTGGCACGGTATTCGGTAAAGATGATGACGCGTTCGTCATTCCATTTTCCCCGAGGACGCAGGGTGGCCTTCAACCAGTCAATTAAGGTCTGAGCCTTGCAATCGGGGCGCTGGCTGGATTTGGCAGCGAATTCGCCAAGTTGGCGCAGCAGAGCCTTTTCCTCGGCGGAGATGGGAGACAGGGCTTGGCTGACGGAGCTCACGACCTCGTCGGTTTGAATTTCGTATTCCTCATCGTCAGCATAGTCGTCAGAAAAATCTTCGATGTCACGGGTTGCCGTATTTGCAGCTTTGCGGCCGCCAACTGTGGAAATGTGCTTTTCGAGTGTAAGGCCGAAAGCCGCGGGTGAAGAGAAAAGACGCTTCTTGAGTAGTTTGAGAACAAACTCTGCAGCCATTCGCTCACCGTTTGAGGCGGCCTGCTTCAGGCGCAGCGTAGAATACAATTGCAGAGCACGATGGGCATTCCGCTCTTCATCGGTGTAGGGCACTTCCAGATGCTTGACGATGCGTTCGGCAAACCGCCGGCTGCCGTCCCATCGCAACTTGAGCTCGGACTTCAGACGATCAGAACGGTCCGAACCCGATGGCGCAGGATCATCTCTTGAGCAACCAGGCCGGCCTCGATGGTCTTGCCCAAGCCTACATCGTCCGCAATCAGCAGGTTGACCCGAGGCATGGAGAGTGCCCGAACGACCGGGTCGAGTTGGTATTCATCAACTTCGATACCGCTTCGAAACGGGGATTGTAGGGCCTTATCGTCAGCCTGGGAGACGGCACCCCAACGCACGGCATCGAGAAAGGCCTGCAGGCGCATTGGATGGTCGAATGAATCCGGGTTGGGAAGGGTGGACTTCTCGTGGACGCTCGTACCGGGTTCCAGCTCCCAGATGACCTGAAGCTCCTCACCGAGGCCAGCCGCTGTTGCCCATCCAAGACAAGAACAACGTCTCTCCCGTCGGGCTCTGCTAACTCGTTGTGAGTGTCGCCGAAACGAAAGTTCTCGATGAACTTGTAGATTTCCCAATCCGTCCGACGCTCAGGCTTGATCTCCCATAGGAGAAACGAACTGATCGGATAGCCCTTCAACAACGAATCGAACAAGGCGACTATCTGATCGGGCTGCCAAACGAAGGGACGTTGAATTGCGGGTAGGAAATAGGAGCGATTGATTCGGTCAAGCACGCCTGCGACATTCGACGAAATATAGGACAATTGTTCCCCCCAAAGGCTTTAGCGGACCAACTTAACACAGTCTTGTTGGTGATCAACGTAAGATAGAAGCCAAGACCAGGTCCTTAGGCCAAATCGCTAGAGAATGTAGCTTGCGTATATGGGAAATCGTATGGTTTCGTGGGCATCCTGCAGCGCGCTGGGGGTTCGACATCTGCTGCAGTTTTGGAAGGGCTAAGCAATAGGGGCCCGGTCGCTGGTGCAGAACCTTTTTATGGGAGGACAATTTTGGATTTTAAACGTCTTTCAATATTGCTGATTTGGTTGGGTGCCATGTTTTTGTTGACCGGAGCATTTAGCTGGGGCGCACGGACGCCCGAAGAAACTTGGCTCAAAGAGGGTTACTACCATTGTCTCTGGGCTTCGTCTTACCGTGTGACTTCCGAGATCAAGCCGGACTTTCTCAATCCTCGCTGGAATGCAGACAAAGCATCATGTGCAACCGCCGGAGCAGACTCCCTCGTTAACTTTGCGGAAGATGGAAAGAGGGAAATTGCGCGCATTACAACGGGAGTTGATCCCGGGCCGGCGGTTCACGAACAGCCTCCATTTTTTCTGATGCCACCATTTTTGAATAGCACGGGATTTATAGTCCTGCTGCTCGGCAGCATCCTCGCGATCACGAGATCACGTCAAATGTTCGGGACGCAACCAGTTAGCGAAGGCCTCCGCTCTTCCATCCAGCTCGACCCGGTGGGATACGATTTAAAGAAGTGGCAGGCGCTTCTACATTATGACGCTGATATCAAACGCGTTGCGGATGCTTTGGCCCCATACGGACAAAGATATCTCGATCAATTCGCCGAGGCCTTCATGGCCATCAACGATAAAAATTACCTCCCACAAATTATTCAAACAATCCTGAGCACCGCAAAAACGGATGCTGCTCTCGTGCCTGTCGAAGAAGGGAGCGTCAATTATGACCGTAAGAGGTGATTGACCAGGATTGAAGCCCGGAATGTCGTCGGATGGGCATTTCGATCGATCTGTCCTCTTCGAGGAGGCCGGTATCGCACTATCTCCTGCCAAATAATCGTGCCAAACCACTGGTATGAGACTGGTGGCGTGGAATTGTGCGATGGGTTTTGAGCGCAAGTGGCGAGCGCTCTCGGCTCTCAGGCCCGACATTGCAGTACTTTCCGAGGTCGCCTGTCCCGAGAAACTGCGATCGCAGCTTCCCGCGTTGGAAGGACTGCCCGTCATCTGGTGGGTAACAAGCCGAACAAAGGCCTCGCCGTGGTTTCGTTCACCGGCAGCAGCCTCGAACTCGATCCTTCATACCGGTCATCCAATCAGTTCGTGGCTCCTGTTCACGTGAACGGGGCGAAATCATTTCGCTTGCTCGCCACGTGGGATCACAATGACCGCACCGAAGGCCTCAATAGACGGCCTGGACCGCTTCTTCGATCATTGGATGACAGTGCCGACTTCTGCAGTGGCGGCGACCTAGTCGTTGCGGGGGATTTCAACAACAACCCGCGTTGGGACAGGCCGGATGGGCCGAACAATATGACCGTGATTGCCCAGGAACTCGCGAGGCGCGATTTGGTGAGCCTCTATCATCACGACACTGGAAATGCCTTCGGCAGCGAACTGCGCGGCACCTACTGGCACTATCGTCGTCGCGGCATGCCCTACCATATTGACTACTTGTTCGTGCCGATGACGTGGCTGAAAAATCTTTTGTCTTTTGAGCTTGGGGACTACGACGCCTGGTGCGGGAGTGGCTTGAGCGATCACGCGCCGCTTAGTGCCGAATTTGGTTGATTGGGAGATTGGGGCGTCGAATGGGACCGCCTGTTTAATCCGCGAAGCCAACTAAAAAACGCAGGCCGGCTCAGAATCGGATCACCGGGGTGGGGGATTCGAACCACAAAATTCCGTAACATTTGATGCGCGAATGTCTGCTGATGGCGCAAAGAGGCCCACTACGCGGGACTAAGTGTTCGACTTTGCGAACTGCTAAATTCATTCCAGTTAATGAGAGGCGCTTGTCATCTCATCCTTGTTGCGACAATTCTTGCCCCTTCCCGCGGTTGCCCAACAATATTTCGTTATTACTCCATGCCAGAAAACGCAGCAGGCTTTGCTCGACTTCAGCGCGATCCAGATTGCGGGTGATGAAGACCAGAAAGGATGGTCGCCCATCGTCTTCGCCAACCAAATGTACCGGCGGATGCATCGAGTGCTGGACGCCATGGATCACGAGCGCGTTGGCTCCGGCCGACGTGCGGATCAGGCCTTTGACCCTGAGAATGCGTTCACCGTGGCGATGCAGCAGCGCCGACAGCCATAAGGTGAACGCAGGCCAATCAATCCGCTCCGGCAGCGCCAGCGTGAACGACCCGACAGCGACGTCATGCTGACTGACGTCGGTAGCGGCGAACGTGCCGCCGTTCGGCCGCGTAGCCGTTTTTCGTTTTTTGTCGAACAGGCTTGCGATGCTGAAATCCGGATCCTGAGCCTGATACGGCATCAGGTCAGGCGCGATCCGTCGGGCCTCGGTCACGACATCCCGGGCGTCATCGGCGCTTCTCATGTCGGTCTTGGTGACAACCAGGGCATCGGAAATCGCAATCTGCCGTCGCGCTTCCTCAAAGTCTCTCAGGTTGCGCAGGCCGGCGACAGCATTGACGACCGCGATCACGCTGATCAGCTCCACGTGCTGGCGCAGCCAGGGATCGCGGGCAATCGTTCCGACAATCGGGGAGGGGTCGGCAAGACCTGAGGTCTCGACGATGGCGCGAGCAAAGCGCAGCTGGCCGGCGTCGCGCGACATGCGCACAAGGTCGTACAGCGCGCGGGCGATATCGGCACGACGTGCACAGCACATGCAGCCGTTGCCGATCAGCTCGACGTTTTCTGCGGCATGTACCATCAGTCGATGATCGAGGCCGGCTTCGCCGTATTCGTTGACCACGACGCCGGTGCCTTGACCGCCCGGGTCACGCAGGAAACGCTGCACAAGCGTCGTCTTTCCGCTGCCCAGAAAGCCCGTCACGACGAACAGGGGCAACCGCTCAGACAAGGCTGACGCCTCGCGCGAAGGAGGGGTCGAGGGGATCGATGCTCCGGCCCGAAAGCGCCTCAGCCGCCGGCCAGACGTCATTCAGGGTCTGTGCAATTTTCGACCGGCCGGCCTTATCGAACAGCATCAGGGCTTCGCCGTCCCAGTCCTCGCAACTGACATCGACCCCGGCCAGCACGACGTTCAGAAGCTGGATCCGCCGCTTGCGCTCCTCGCGATAGTGCTGAATGCCGTCGAACGGATAGCGTTCGTCGCGCAGCCGGCCGAAATCGCTCCAGTGCTCGCCGGCACCGAATATCGCACAGACTTCACACATGATCGGCCGCCGCGATCTGTTCGCTGAGCCGTACATCCATGGCCGGCGTCATGGTTTGCGTCAGGCTTTCCGATACCCGCTTGCGCGCCAGATCCGCATGCGATCGCGCAAGCTCTTCTGCGCGATCGGCATCAGCGCCACGAATGGCGCCAACAAGCTCGCGATGCTCGCGAACGATTTCACCGACGTGATCGCGATAGGCGCGTTCGGTTGGAAAGCATTCATTGGTCATGGCAAGGCGGGCAATGCGAAGATCGGCCGTCAATTGCTGAAGGTAGAATTTTTGCAGTAACGAGTTTCTGCAGGCGGCACCGATCGCGGCATGAAACCGAAAATTGGCATCCAGCATCTTGATCGGATCGTCGTTCTGAAACGCCGTCTCAAATGCCAGCCGCTCCGCGTCCATGGTGGCGACCTGCTCGTCGGTGCGGCGCACCGCGGCCCATCGCGTCACCAATCGTTGCGAGACATCGAAGGCTTCGAGATGCTCCCGGATATCGTTCCATCCCATCGGCGCCACCCGCGCACCGCGATTCGGAACCAGATGCACGAGGCCTTCCGCCGCCAGCCTGACCAAGGCTTCCCTGACCGGCGTTCGCGAGACGCCCAGCCGCTGGACTAGCCTAGCCTCATCGAGATCTTCACCCGGCACCAGCGTGAAGGTCACGATCTCCTGCTTGAGCTCGCGGTAGGCGTGCTCGCTGCTGGCGCCCTTCAGCGCTTTGACATTTGAGCGGATTGCTACCTTTTTGCTCATTGCCGCCTCCGGTGCATTATGTATATTCTGTGTATGCACAGAATGCAAATTCTCGTTCACTGGTTTACATCATGCTCGCCCAAGCAACGGTAAATGGCATTTTGCTTGGCGGTTTGTACGGTCTCGCCACCGTCGGCTTCTCGATGGTGTGGGGCGTGATGGGCGTCATCAATCTCGCCCACACCTCCTACATCATGCTCGGCGCCTATGTGACGTACTTCCTGTTCGAGAAGCTCGGTATGGATCCGATCCTTTCGATGCCGTTTGCGATGGCCGCGATATTCGTCCTCGGCTACGGCATCCAGCGCTTTATCCTAAACGGGGTTATTCGAACCAGCCTGCTGCTCTCGCTGGTGGTGACCTTCGGGATCGACCTAGTCTTGACCGACGCGACCAGCCTTGCGTTCACCTCCGACGTGCGATCGGTCAATGCTTCCTACGCCAGTACGTCGATAGCCCTGTTCGGGACGCTGGTGCCATTGGTGCGGCTCTTGGCCGCCGGACTGTCGCTGGTGCTCGGCTGCTCTTTTTTTGTGTTTCTTCGGCGGGCTAGCCTCGGCCAAGCTATTCTCGCGACCGCGCTCGATCGTGAGATGTCGAATTTGATGGGCATCAACCCGCAAAAAGTGTTCGCCTTAACCGCGGGTGCCGGTGCCGCGCTGGCAGGCGCGGCGGGATCGTTGTCGAGCATGCTGTTTCCGGTCTCGCCGACGATGGGCGTCAGCTTTCTCGGAGCCGTCTTCGTGATCACGGTGCTGGGCGGAATCGGAAGCGTCGAGGGCTGCATCGTCGCAGGTTTTCTTTATGGACTCGTGCAGGCATGGGCTGCGTATTTTCTGGGAACGAGTTTTCAGGAGATCGTCGCGTTCGCGCTGTTCCTCGGCGTGCTGGTGATCCGCCCGCAGGGCCTGTTCGGTCGGGCCTTCTTCGGAGAGCACGCATGAGCGACGCGGCGCTCCTGGCGCGGCCGGCGAAAGTCGCAACCTTTCGCCCGCTGATATGGGCTGTCGTCGCCGCGGGACTTATCATCCTGTGCGTCGCGCCGCTCGGGATCAGTCCCTACTGGCTGCGGGTGCTGACGAGCGTGCTGATGTATGTGATCATCACCCAGGGCCTCAACGTGATCGTCGGCATCACCGGCTATCATGCATTCGGCAATGGCGTGTTCTTCGGCATCGGCGCTTATGCTTGTGGCGCTTGCATGGCTGGGGGGCTGCCTTTCGCCATCGGCGTTGCGGGCGCGATTGTGGTCTCCGCGGCGTGTGCTTTGATGCTCGGCTGGCCTATCCTGCGGCTCAGGGGACACTATTTCGCGATTGCCACGGTGGCGCTCAATCTGGCGGCGGTTCAGATCATCATCCAGATCGGCGGGATCACCGGGGGCGCCCAAGGCCTGGCACTCCCGCTCAGTACATGGGAGCCGAAGCCGCTCTACGTTGCGATCTACTATCTGATGCTGGTCGGGGCGGTCGTCTCTACCGCCATCGTTGCGTTACTGCTCAAATTGCCGCTCGGTTTTGCATTGCGTGCGATCCGCGACAGCGAACGTGCTGCGGCAGTGATGGGAATCAACACCACCAGGGCAAAAGTCTTCGCATGGGCGATCAGCGCCGCGATGACCGGCTTTGCCGGCGGCGTCTGGGCTTACTGGATCACCTTCATCGAGCCGTCGAGCGCATTCGATCCCGGCGTGGGCGTCAAGGCCTACATCATGCTGATCATCGGCGGGATGGGCAGCATTCTCGGCCCGGTGATCGGGGCCGTCGTTCTGGAGATTGTCTCGACGCTGGTTTGGGGCAGCTTTCTGCAGGCGCACCAGCTCATTCTCGGGCTGCTGATCATCATCATCTGTATCGTCGCGCCAAACGGCATCATTGAAGCCGGTGCACGGTTGGCCCGCTCGTGGAGGTCGCGTCATGGCTCTGCTTGAGGCCCGCGATTTGACCATCCGGTTCGGTGGAGTTCTGGCCCTCGACGCCATCAGCTTCGATGTCGAGGCCGGACAGATCTTCGGCGTCATTGGCCCCAACGGCGCGGGCAAGACCACGCTGCTGAACGCAATTTCGTCGGTTTACAAGCTCGATGCTGGCCATTTGCGGTTCGACGGCCGCAACGTCACCAATATGGCCTCGCACCATTTGTCGCGCCTCGGCGTCGCCCGTACCTTCCAGATCGTGCAGCCGTTCAACCACATGAGCGTGCGCGAGAACGTCGTGGTCGGCGCGATGTACGGCCATGCGAGGCTGCGCCAACGCAGCGAGTATCTCGACGCCGCAGACGAAGCCCTGCAACGCACCGGTCTGATCGCCAAGGCGGCGTTTATGCCGCCGCACCTAACGTTGTCCGATCGCAAGCGCCTTGAAGTGGCGCGCGCGCTGGCCATGAAGCCGCGGCTTCTGCTGCTCGACGAGGTCATGGCAGGCCTCAATCTCACCGAGATCGAGCGGACCATCAAACTGGTTCGCGAGATCAGTGCCGCCGGTATCACGGTCATTGTCATCGAGCATGTCATGAAGGCCGTGCTGGCGTTATGCGATCGGGCCATGGTGCTGAACTTCGGCCGCAAGCTGACCGAAGGTAAGCCTCACGACGTGGTCAACGAGCCGGCCGTGGTGGAGGCGTATCTCGGCACGCGGTTCGCAAAATCGCGCGCGGGGAATGCCGCATGAGCCTGCTCGCCGTCGACAAGCTCGCCGTCAGCTACGGCGACAGCCAGGTCCTTGTGGATGTTGGATTTGATTTGCAGGAGGGCGAGATCGTGGCGCTGGTCGGCGCCAACGGCGCCGGCAAGACCACGCTTTTGCGAACGCTGACTGGTCTGATGGCGCCGCGATCCGGCTCGATCATGTTCGCCGGCCGGCCGCTTCTCAATGTTCCGCCATATGAGCGCGCGCGGCTCGGTCTCGCGATGGTGCCGGAAGGGCGACGTCTGTTTCAGGGCCTGACCGTGCGGCAAAATCTCGAACTCGGCAGCCGGGCAGCGCCCGATCAGTCCCACAAGGCCAGCGATATCGAATTTGTCTTCGGGTTATTTCCTGAACTGGTGCGCCTGCAGGGCCGGCTGTCGGGTTTGCTGTCCGGCGGCGAGCAGCAGATGTGCGCGATCGGTCGCGCGCTGATGGCGCGACCCAAGATGTTGCTGATCGACGAGATGTCGCTGGGCCTTGCCCCCGTCATCGTCGAACGCATTGCCGGCGTGATCCGAACCATCAACCACGATCGCGGCGTCAGCATTCTGTTGGTCGAACAGGACGTCGGCCTCGCACTCGACATCGCAACCCGCGGCTATGTGCTCGACACCGGCCGCATCATCATCGTCGGCGCGTCGGAAGATCTGCTTTTGCGCGACGACATTCGAATGGCCTATCTGGGCCTGCACTGAGACATCTGGAGGTGATTTGTGAGTGAGTCCTACGACCTCGTAATCGAGAACGGCACCATCTGGTCGCCGACCTCGTCCTACCGTGCCGACATTGCGGTCAATGACGGCAAGATCGTCGCGATCGGTGGCCCGTTTCCGGCGGCCGTAAAGCGGATCGACGCGCTCGGCCAGGAAGTCATGCCCGGCATCTGGCATGTGCATTGTCACTTTCGCGAGCCCGGCCATACCTACAAAGAGGATTTTCAGACCGGGTCGGCCGCGGCTGCCGCGGGCGGCGTGACCTTCACCATCGACATGACCAACAATACGCCGCATCCGACCAGCCTCGAGCATTTCGAGGAAAAGAAGGCGTTGGTGGCGCCCAAGGCCCATGTCGACTACGCGCTCTATGGCGGCGGTCTCTATCCGCGCACCGTCGAAGCTCTGGCCAAAGCCGGTGCGATCGGCATCAAGATCTTCAACACCCGCCACATCAAGGAAGTCTATCCCTATATTTCCGAACTGGGCGTGCTCGACCACGGCATCCTCTACGAACTCTACGAGGCCACCCGCGACGTCGGCCTCGTCGCTTCGGTGCATCACGATGATCCGGAATGGTGCAAGCGGCTGACGTTTCGCGATTACATCGACAAAGGCCGCAGCGATGCGATGTCTTACCAGGAAAGTTTTTCCAAGGGCTACATGTACGGCCACGGCATGGTCGCCGGGCTCGCTTCTTCGCTGTATTATGCGCGCGTCGCCGGCGTGCGTTTGCATGTGCTGCATCTCGGCGTGATGCCGCCCGGAGCCAACGAGATGATCCGGCACGCCAAGTTCGAACTCGGCCAGGACGTTACGGCTGAGCTTGAACTCGGTACGCTATTCATGACGCGCGAACAGATGGAAAAGGTCGGACCCTATACCTACAATTGGGGTTACGCTCCGGAGCACGGCTGGAAGACGATCGAGAACGGCGTCGCCGATTTTATCGTGCTGGAACATGCGCCGCACACCCGCGAGGATGTCGAGCCCGGCTGGAAGGACATGTTCTCCGTGCCGCTCGGCATGACCGGGGCGCAGGAGTTCATTCCGCTGATGATCAACGCCGTCAACGAAGGCAAGCTGACGCTCCATCAGATTGCGCAAAAGGCGGCCGAAGCGCCGGCCCGCACCTTCGGCATCTATCCGAAGAAGGGCGTGATCCAAGTCGGCTCCGATGCCGACTTCACCATCATCGATATGACCCGCGAGGGCGAATTCCGGCACGAGGACATGCTGACAAAGTCCGCGCATAGCAGCTGGGTCGGCATGCGCACCAAGGGCGCGGCCAGCTACGGCATCGTTCGCGGCAACGTTGTGATGCATGACGGCAAGGTCGTCGGCTCGCCCGGTTACGGACAGTTTACACCCGGCACCGCAGCCCGTTCCATTTCTACTTCGGCAACCTGAAGGAAAAAAGCACGATGATGATGAGCAGATTTGCGTTTTTGGCCGGCGCGCTTGCCACCAGTCTGGCTTCTGCGGCCGGCGCCAGCGCGCAGGAAACTGTAAAGATCGGTGCCGCCGTAAGCCTGACGGGAAACTTCGCCCGTGAAGGCAACCTTTTGAAAAATGGCTATGCCTATTGGGAGAAATTGGTCAACGAGGCCGGTGGCATCGATGTTGCGGGCAAGAAGACCAGGGTCCAGGTGGTCTATTATGACGACGAGAGCAAACCGCAAAGCTCCGCGCGTCTGACCGAGAAGCTAATCACCGAGGACAACGTCAAGTTCATTCTCGGGCCTTACTCCTCGGGCATCGCGACTGCCACGGCGGCGATCAGCGAAAAGTACAAGGTCGTCACCATGACTCCGATGGCGACCGCGGACAGTCTGTATCAGCGAGGCTACAAATTCATCTTTTGTCCGGCGCCGCTGGCGTCGACAACGCTCGACCCGATGCTCGAGCTGATCAAGAAGCTGCCATCGCCGCCGACCACGGTCGCGATTGCCGGCCCCGACGATCTGTTTCCGAACGTGTTCGCGGGTGCGGCCCAGAAGAAGGCCGAGGCGCTAGGCTTTAAGATCGTCTACAACAACAAGTATCCTAAGGGATCGGTCGATCTGTCCTCGGTCGCCACCGCGCTGAAGGATGCCAATCCGGAGGTCCTGATTCTTACCGGTTATGTGCAGGACTCGATCCAACTGGTGAAGGCGCTGCAGTCGCTCAAAGTGAACCCGAAATTGATCGGCTTTGCATTCGCCGTTGGGATTCCCGACGTGCTGAGCGCGCTTGGCCCGGCATCGGAAGACTTGATCGGCGTGCAGATCTGGGATCCGGCCGTCAAGTACAAGGGCGCGCTGATCGCCGACGGCGACGCTTATGTCACCGGTTATGAAAAGACGTTCGGTTCCAAGCCGAATTACATTACGGCTTCCGGCACCGCCGGCGCGCTGGCGCTGCAGCTGGCGATCGAGAAGGCGGGTTCGCTCGATCCGGTGAAGGTCCGCGACGCCATGTTGAAGCTCGATGTCGAGACCTTTTTCGGACGCCTGCAGTTTGACCAGAACGGCGTCGATGCGAAGGCCTCGGCGGTGATCTCGCAGGTTCAGAACGGCAAGGCGATTCCGGTCTATCCGACCGACATCGCCACGGCAGCCATTCGCTATCCGCGCAAGCCGTTCGAATGATCATCGACGTTCATGCCCACGCCCTCACGCGCGATTTCCTGAGCGAGCTCGCGCGCGAGAAGGCCTTCGGTATCGAGGCGAGGGACAGCGGCTTTGGCTTCGGCGGATACGGACCGCTCGATCCGCTGCTGTTCGACATCGAGGCTGCGGCGGCCAGTGTTGCCGCACGCGATATCGCGCTGCAATTGGTGTCGCCGCCGCCGCGCATCGTCAGTCACGCGAGCTGGGGCGCCGACCGCGCCTTCGCGCGCCGCCTCAACCGGCAGACTGCCGATTTCGTTAAACGGGCGGGCGATCGCCACGGTGGTCTTGCCGTGCCTTCCCTGACCGAGCCGGAACATGCCGTCGCCGAAATCAGTCGCGCCCTCGACGAGGATGGCCTGACCGGCGTGACCCTGCCGACCTCCGCCGCCGGCCGCCCGCTGGATGATCCGGCCTTCGAGCCATTGTTGGCCGAATGTGCCAGACGCGGCATTATTGTGTTTATGCATCCGACCACGGGCGTCGAGCGCCCCGCCCTCGGCCAGTACACCATGTTGCAGCTGGTGGGGTGGCCGTCGGAGACCGCGTTGTGCGTCGCGCGGCTGATCTTTGCCGGCTTCGAGCGGCATCCCGGACTTAATCTCGTGTTGGCGCATGGCGGCGGTACGCTGGCGATGCTCGCCGGCCGCCTCGATCTCGCCTATGAAGCGCCGCGTTACGAAGCTAATCTGGATTGCCGCAAGAATATCTCGCGACCGCCGAGCTCGTATCTCAAACAGATATTCTTTGACACCGTGGTGGCCCATCCCGCAGCGCTGCGCTATCTGGTTGATCTGGTCGGTCCCGATCGGATCGTATTCGGCTCGGACTTCCCGTTCGAGATCGGCGATCCCTATGGCGCCAAGGTTCTGCCGGCAATCGCGCAGCTTCCCCAGGCCGCGGCAACAGCTATTCTTCACGATAACGCGTCACAAATTTTGGGTCGGGTGAGGAGCGAAACGGCATGAACAGAGCCAGGATGATGCGATGGCTTTTCTGGCTTGTCGCGATGATGCCTGCGGCAGCCAGCGCTCAGCAGCACCTCTTTGTTCTCACACAAGGATCCGTCGACAAACAGGTGCGTGAATACATCGTCCCGAAGATGAAGGCGATGTATGGCATTGATGTTTCGACTACTCCCTCGTTGAGCGCACCCGCGCTCGCCAAAGCCATGGCCCAGAAGCGTAGCCCGCAGATCGACGTCTTCATGCTCGACGCAGGCCCCTGGCTACAGGGCAAGACGTCGGGACTATGGGCCGATATTCCTACGGCCCAGATTCCGAACCTCGCCGACGTCTCTGATACGCTGAAGGACGCCAAGGGCGTTCCCTACGCCAATCTCGCCGTCGGACTTCTGTACAACTCGTCGCAATTGAAGACGCCGCCGACCTCGCTGCGCGATCTCGAGGATCCGAAGTACAAGGGCAAGCTGGCGGTCCCGACCTTCTCCAGCACTTTTGCCTTTGCATTGCTCGCCCAGATGCAGGGCCTCGCCGGTAAGGCGACCGACGCGGCGCGTCCCATGGACGCTGGTTTCATGGAGATGAAGCGGGTCGCGCCGAACATCCTGAGCTATTATGGCGGCGGGGCTCAACTCATCGACCTGTTCAAGCAAGGTGAAGTTGAGATCGCGTGGGGTGCCTATCACGTCGCGGCGGGTCTCGGCCCCAGGTCGCCGGTAAGATGGATCGCCCCGGTAGAGGGTGCGTCGCTGTCGACGATTTATGCGGCGATCGCAGACGGATCGAAGAACGTCGACGCGGCAGCGAAGTTCATCAACCTGATGCTATCGCCGGAGTTTCAGGCAGCGATGGCGGAGCAGGGAGGCGTCGCATTCGTCAACACCAAGACTGCGGTCTCCCCCGACTACGTCAAATCCTCGCCGCTGACCGCAGCGGTCATCGCCAAGGGTCAGCAGCCGCCTTGGGACATCTTCAATGCCAGTCGAGTCCAGATGAACGAGCGCTGGCAACGCGAGCTTGAGGGCCGATAGCCAGACGGGGTACGCTATTCGATGGGAAGCCGGCTCGACATCGTCAACCTGTGCAAGTCCTTTCAGGGCAGGCGGGTCCTGGACAATTTCAATCTGTCGCTGGGGGATGGCGAATTCGTTTCGCTGCTCGGCCCCTCCGGCTGTGGCAAGACCACGACGCTCAATCTGGTCGCGGGATTTTTCCTTCCGGATTCTGGCTCAATCACGCTCGACGATCGCGACATCACGCCGCTGCCAACCCACGCGCGCGGCGTGTCCATGGTGTTCCAGAACTATGCATTGTTTCCGCATATGACGGTCGAGCAGAACATTGGCTTCGGCCCGAAGATGCGCGGCGAGAAGCCGGACGTTGTCGTCCGGCGGGTCGAGGAGACTCTGAGCCTCGTGCAATTGCCCGGCGTCGCCAAGCGCCTTCCACGCCAGCTTTCCGGCGGGCAGCAGCAGCGCATCGGACTCGCTCGGGCGCTCGCAGTGCATCCGGGCCTCCTGGTGCTCGACGAGCCGATGAGCAACCTCGACGCCAAACTTCGCCGGCAGATGCAACTTGAGCTGCGGGAGATCCTGAAGCGGGTCGGCACGACAACGCTATACGTCACCCACGATCAGGAAGAAGCGCTGGCGATGTCGGATCGCGTCGTAGTCATGAATGACGGGCGCATCGAACAGATCGGTTTACCAGCCGAGGTTTACTACGCGCCCCGCACGCGCTTCGTCGCAGGCTTCGTCGGCGAGTTCGAACTTTCTCGACGGCCGCGTGGCGGGCACCAATGGCAGGCGTGCGGTGGTCGAGATCGGGCCTGAGCACAAGGTGTCGGTTGCGATCCGAGCGGCCCGCCCGCAGGTTGGCGACCGCGTAACATTGCTGCTGCGTCCGGAGCACATCCGCGTCGTGCCGGCGAATGAACTTGGAATCGTGGCGACCGTTTCTGCGCTGGCGTTCGGCGGATCGAACTTGCGACTGCGGCTGCAGCCGGAGGGACTCCCGGCCCTCGACTGCGAGGAGACTTCGACCGCTGCCAGCGGCCTCGCGATCGGCGCGCCGACAAGGATCGCGATCGACGACGACGCCTGGGTGTTGATGCCGCCGATTGACGGAGCGGTTTCATGACGGCAGCTGCATCGCCGCTGAGAAGGGTCGACTGGGCCGCCGTCTCGGTGGTGGCATTTCTCATCGTGTTCTTTGCCGTTCCCGTTCTTGCTGCGCTGGCCATCGGTTTTATGAAATATGATCCGGCAAATCTCGTTGGCGATGGAGTCACGCTGGGCAATTACATCCGGTTTGTCACTGACACTTTTTATCTTCAGGTCTTCGTACGCACTTTGGTCGTCTCACTTGTTGTGACGCTCGCGTCTATCGGTGTGGCCTATCCGGTGGCGCTACATCTGCACCACGTAGCGTCGTCGCAGAGCCGCACGTTCTTGATTTTGATCGTGCTGCTGCCTGTAATGGTGTCATACGTGGTGACTGCCTTCGCTTGGGTGGTAATCCTGGGACGCAATGGGTTCGTCAACCAGCTGCTTCTCGGCTCGCACCTGCTGTCCCGCCCGCTGGCTTTGCTGAACCACGATTTCGGCGTAGTCATCGTGCTGGTCTATACGTTCTCGCCCTTCATGATGATGAACATCTTCGCCGCGCTCGAGAGCATCGATCCCAGCCTTGGCCGCGCGGCGAGCGTGCTCGGCGCCAGCCCACGCGCGGTGTTCTGGAAGATTACGATGCCGCTAAGCGTGCCGGGCGTACTCTCCGGAACGTTGCTGGTGTTCGCTTTATCGCTCGGTGCATTCGTCACCCCGATGGTGATCGGCGGAAATCAAGTAAAGACCGTTCCTGTGCTGATCTACAATTTCGTGAGCGGGGTGTTCGACTGGCCTGGTGCGGGAGCGATGGCGGGTCTGCTCCTCATTGTCAGCTACGGCGCCAACTACTCTATTAGTTCGTTCTTCCATCGGAGACTGGCATGGCTCAAAGATCTCCGTTGAGCAAGCCCATCCTGGGCTCGGCAATCATCGTCTACACGTTGCTGGCGCTACCGATGCTAGTTATAGTCGCGGCGTCGTTCACCGAGACCCAGACGATCGAGTTCCCGCCGCACGGTTTCACCTGGCATTGGTACGGCGCAATCTTCGACGACACAGACCTGGTGGACGGCGTCATCCTAAGCGCCGAGATCGCACTCGGAGCCGCAGCCGGCGCGGCTGTGCTCGGTACGCTCGGCGCGCTGTTTCTGGCGCGGACGCGAGGAGCCAAGCGTGAGCTGCTGCAGTCGTTCTTTCTCGCGCCCCTTGCCGTCCCGCATGTCTTGACCGGTCTTGCGTTCCTGATGACGTTTTCGATCGTCGGCCTCGTGAACGCGGTGGGACTTTGCCTGGCGCATATCGTTATCTGCATGCCTTATGTCGTTCGCAGCGTACTCTCCATGTTGATGTCGAGCGATCCGTCATTGCCGCGCGCCGCTGCGGTGTTGGGCGCAAGCCCGTTTCGTTCTTTATTGTACGTAACGTTGCCGATGGTCCGCCCAGCGATCGTGTCGGGCGCGGTGTTCGCGTTCCTGGTGTCGTTCAACAACGTGTCGATCTCGATGTTTGTGGCGAGCCCGCAAACTGCGACGCTCCCCGTCGTGATCTTCAACCGTGTCGACTATGTTCCCAATCCGTCCGTCGTCGCAATCGCTGCGCTCATGATCTTGGCGACGTTCGTCATCCTGCTCGTGCTGGACAAGGCATTTTCCTTGTTCCGCGGCATGTTCGGCTGATTCGAGGAGAGTTCATCCCATGAAGTTCAAGCATCTGGCGCGTCTCGACATTCCCGGAGGCGGGCAAGTATTCGCTGAAGGCAACCACGCCTATGTCGGGCACCTGCGGCCGCCCCACGGCACGTCGATCATCGATACCTCTGATCCAAAGCACCCCATTGTGGTCGGGTCGGTGGAAGTTCCGGCGAACGTGCATTCGCATAAGGTGCGGGTGCATGGCGATATCATGATCGTCAACCGCGAACTGAACCGGCCAGAACCGACCGGTCCACAGGACCAGGTGCCGATCGACGTTATCATGAGCCAGACGCTCGATGCCGAGAAACAGGGGTTCAGCGGCGGCATTCGAATCTACGACATCGCGAACCGCGCGAAGCCGCGCGAGATCGGCGCCTATCGCTCGCTCGGCACGCACCGCTTCGATTCGGATGGGCGCTATGCCTATATTTCCTCCGAAGTGCGCGGGTTCCTTGGCGACATCGTCGTGATCGTCGATCTGCTCGATTCCCAGAGCCCGCAGGAAGTCGGCCGGTGGTGGGTGCCGGGGCAATGGATCGCCGGTGGCGAAACGCCATCATGGGGCGGTCGTCGAACCCGCTGCCATCACCCGCTGCGGCGTGGCAACCGACTCTATACGAGTTATTGGCACGGCGGATTTTACATCCTGGGTATCGACGACATAACGAAGCCGGAATTGATCAGCAGCTTCGACTGGTCGCCCCCTTATCCGTGTCCCACGCATACAGCTGCGCCGGTGCCGCACGAGATTATGGGCCGCAAGGTCATGGTGTGCACGGATGAGGAGGTAGCGGACCGCCTCGCGCCGTCGCCCCACGCCTTCATGTGGATTGTCGACATAACCGACGAGCGGCACCCGGTACCGATTTCGGCATTCCGAGTGGAGAACGATGAACCGTTCAATCCCCTTTGCTGGTTCGGAGCGCACCAGCCGCAGGAAGTGATCGATTCTAACGTCGTGCTGTCGGTCTGGTTTGCGGGTGGACTGCGCGCGGTCGACATCTCCGACATCTATAAGCCGGTCGAGGTCGGTCGCTTCATTCCTGAGCCTGGCAGGGGACAGAAATATGTGCAAAGCAACGACCTGTTCGTCGATCGTCCGCGAGGCCTCGTGTATGTGATCGACCGGCTTTCCGGGCTTGACATCCTCGAAATCCAGGAGTGACGCTGGCATGTGCGACTTTGAAGCGGACGGCCAAGGACGCATGAGGATCGATCAGGGTTTGTATGAAGCCGTGCGGCGGATCGAGCAGCGCCTCGCCGGACCGCCGGTGTCGGATGCGGCTTGGGACGTGTTCTTCGGGCGCGCCGGCGGCGCCGTAATGTGGTCCGACTATCAGAGGATCAGAAGCTGCTACGCCAAGGCAGAACTGGGCGCCAGGTTGTCCACTCCCGCGCCGTCGTCGGCGTTTCTGTGCGGCGCCGCCGACACAGATCTGGCTGGCGGGAGAGTGGCGCGCGCATGAGCGAGGTTCACGCCTAAACCCGCTACCGCTTTCTTGCGGGGGCGCTCCTGCCTGCCGACTGGCACGTCAAGGCCCAGCAGTTTCGCCGCTGGTACAGCCAGAAATTTGTGGACCTGTTCAAAGATTGGGATGTGCTCCTGGCGCCGGTAGCGCCGATTCCGGCGCCACGCTTCACTGACATCACTACGCGTATCGACGGCGTCCACCTGCACTTCGCCCATTGCTCGGTCGTTTCGTCCAGGCGCTGGCCTCAGCGGGACTGTCGATCGTCGTGGCGCCACATCATGGGCCAGGCAGCCTCCCTTCTGGCGTACAGATCATTGCCGCGCCATTTCGGGAAGACAATGTTTTTCGCGTCACTGCGGGCCTCGAAGCATTTGGCTTTTCGAAATAGCCTATCTCGTTTGCCTGAAGTTGGTCAGGACGCAAATTTTGGGACTATCGCCCAAGGGAACGTACTGGCTGGGCTGATATACAAATGAGCGCGCTCAAATTTGGCGGCTAATTGAGCCGATCGACTGCGAGGTGCCGCCTCCAAATATTCCATAACGCCTCATAGGCAACACTGCCTGCCGGTCTAAAAATGCTTGGCGCCCAGAAGCCCGAGCAGCACCGTCCCCGAGACGGCAGATACGGCGATCATATTGAAAAGGTTTTGCGCGATCACCGATAGCGTCGAGGTCGCATAGACCGGCGGCGGGCTCGCCTTTGACTTCTTGCGTTTTGCCTTTTGGGGCGTTGTCTTCGCAGCCATTGCATTCCCCGGAGATGGCGGGTCAGGCTGCATTGCAGCCTGACCCTGACGCTTTCCCTGTCGGAGTTTGTCCCCGATCTGCAATCACCATGGCATGCTGTCGGACGAGAAAGCTTAAGCGGTCTGGTAAACCAAAGCTGACCGCGGTTGATGGTTTATGAATTCGGCAAGGCGGGAGTGCGGAAAGCAACGCCACCCCAGCGCCTTTGTGAGCCAGCTCGCTTTTAATTCGAGGGTGTAGGCAGAGGGGGTAGTGCAGGCGCTTACCCATCAGACGGGCGAAGCGCCAATGAATGATATCTATCAGGTCTGGCGCTGATTAGGGTATTTGCAGGCGGGCCGCGGTCACCTTGAGCGACCTGTGTTGGATCCTTTCCGCAGTGGTTCGTCCATTAACTGTCCATCGTCTCCAACCACTTGGTACGCCATACTGCCCCTCGATCAAGCTACCTTGCCGAACGCTGGGTTGGTCGGCCGCCCCGCGGCCCCAACGCGCCTGTCAGCTGCTAACGGCTCCTCAATTGAAACGATTTCCTTATCTCTACTGGCATCAGGATCTTTGGAGGCAGTTACGGCTTCGATTGATACAGCGATGTAGTCGGCAGGCAACCCGTGTTCGGCCGCTCCGTTCAAGACTAGATCTTTGTACCAGGTGTAAGGAGATAGCCCTTCCGCAATAGCGGTATTATCTGCGTAGTAGGTGATCGCCCTCAGATGTTCGCCGGCTGAAATGGCACCTTGCATTTTTTGAAACGTGGCTTGCAATACACCACGCCCGACAATACGTAGGAGTTGCATCTCGACGAAGGCTGTCACCTTCACCAACCTGCCTCACTGCGGCAAGGTGGTTTCCACGAAAGTGGGATGTGGCCGTTTCAACGGTAAACTTAGCAGAGCGGTGCCAGCCCTCATTGTGAAAGGAGGGCTGAATGACAGCACCAATTCTGATCTCTGACCACAGCCTCATAACACGTAGAAGTCTCTTCATTGGCGCCGCGGCCTCTCTGCTGGGCGCTCCTGCCATCGTGCGTGCCGCCAATCTCATGCCGGTGCGCCGTCTGCCATTTCCGTTTGGCCCGCAGTATGCAGGGTACCTGGAACGCTTATTCCTTCATGCGCTCGAAGGAGGCTTGCAAGCGGCTACGCGAGAAGGCCGAGCCAGCGTAGAGCTCTGGGGCCATGCGATTACAATAGACACCGCCCGTCAACGCGTCGCGTCTGCGCAGGCGCATGGATTTTTGCCGCCGTACATTTGCATATACCGCAGTAACTGAGGACCTTAGCACCATGGTAGACATCACTGCGCAACGTGGTAGCCGCGCAAATAGACCACGGCGGTCTATTTCTCAGATCGTCGTTATGCATATCCCGCACTCGTCTCGGCGAGTGCCTGCGGAAGAGCGCCAAGCCATCCTCGTAGATGATACTGAACTCAACGGCGAACTGTTGCGCATGACGGACGCCTATACGGATGAACTGTTTCCGATAACTCCGGTTGAAGCGGGCCGAGTGATCTTTCCCCTGAGTCGATTGGTCTGCGATGTCGAGCGATTCCCTTCAGACGAGAACGAGCCGATGGCGGCTCGGGGAATGGGTGTCATTTACACTCGTACATCGATGGGCGGAGTGCTTCGAGCGCAGCCGGATCCAACGGATCGTCAAAAGTGCCTGGACCGATGGTATTGGCCGCACCATTCGAAGCTGGAGCACCTGGTAAAGGATGTCGCTGAGCGATCGGGTGTCTGCCTGATTGTCGATTGCCACAGCTTTCCGTCAGTTGCTTTGCCATACGAACTCGATCAAGCCTCGCCCCGCGCGGATATTTGCATCGGCACGGATTCGTTTCATACGCCTTGGGCAGTCCGCGATGCGATTGTTGCGGCCGCTGAAGCGGATGGCTATTCAGTCGCCGTTGACGCTCCGTTTTCCGGTGCGTTGGTGCCCCTTTCGTCATACCGAAAGGATCACCGCATCCTGTCAGTGATGATTGAGGTCAACAGGCGGCTCTATATGGAGGAGGAGTCCGGCAAGAAGAAGCATGGCCTTGGAAAGGTGTGCGCTACACTTGGCAGGCTCGTTATGGCAGCAGCCGAAGCCGCTGTGGAAGAAGCATCTGCGCTGGTTAAGCCGACTGGCTGACCATTCGAGTGGAATTTCGTTTGGTCGGCAAGCGAAATCAACAAATGGCGCACCAGCTGCAGCGGTGCCAAGTCAATAACGCAAAGGAAGGGATAATATGAAGGAATGGGTTTCAGTGTTACGGGCTGCGGATGCGGCGGCGCGTTGGCATGTCCATCAGCGGCGCAAGGGAATCGCTCAGGAACCTTACATCAATCACTTGCTTGAAGTTGCTAGTTTGGTAACCGAGGCGACCGGCGGCTCGGATCCAAATTTAGTGATCGCGGCATTGCTACACGACGCGGTCGAAGACCAGGAGGTGCCACTTGAAATAATAGCCCGTGAATTTGGAGAGCAGGTCGCTGATATTGTGATGGAAGTTACGGACGACAAAAGCCTTCCGAAGGAAGAGCGGAAACGCAAGCAGATTGAAGCCGCACCCAAGAAGAGCAAGGATGCGAAATTGATCAAACTTGCGGATAAGACGAGTAACTTGCGAACGATCGCGTCAAGTCCCGCGGCCGGGTGGTCTGTTAAGCGTCGATTCGAATACATCGCCTGGGCGAAAAATGTCGTTGCCGGGCTGCGCGGTACGTCATCGTGGCTAGAACAGCAGTTTGATGTAGCTGTGACACAGGCGGAGCAATCAATTAACCCGCCGTTGGCGGGCGTTTAAGGGTGACAGCTATAGGTCAATGGACCTCTCTCGGTACGCTGCTTCCTCTTCCAGCTCCGCGCGGCGTGCATCGACCTGGTCGAGGATATTGGACACAATGAAAAACTTGCGCAGCTTATCGGACGGAACCTCATCTCGTCGGCGCTTTCGCAGACGTCCATAGAACCATTCGTAATTTCCGAGGAGCACTTTCATAGTCTCGGCACGCGGCGCGCTGTCCCGTGCCATGGCGTCAACGTGATCGAGGTGCCCCCATCTGAGTTCGCACAAGGACGCGCGCTTGGCTGTCTTCGGAGGATACAGCGGGATCCGGTCTGCCAGCTCGCGCTCTGCTCGCGGAATCAGAACCCGTTCCAGTAGTTCGATTTGGCAGGGATGGTTGCAGGTGGTTTTCATCTGGTAGACAGCTTCATCAAGCGTCATGCCGCTATCCTTTCTTTGAGTTCAGCGATAGCTTCATTCCTCGCTCCCTTCGAAAGTGCCTTGATAATGCACGGGCGAGTGCGTTGGCGGCGGCATCGCGATTACTGATTGGTTTTGTTTCTTTCGTTGCCACTAGGTCGTTCTCCGTTTGTTGATGGTTTGATGGCGTTCATGACCAGCGCATCAGCGGCGGCTTCGGCTGTTAAATGTTTACCGGTGATTCATACCTTAGTTGTAAGCCTTTCTAGTTGTATCGTCATAAAAGACGTTGTTTCGGGCGGGCACTGCGGCAGATGACGATTACGGTCACACGGACCGCCGAAGCGCCGGCTTCCGTCCGCAGCGTGCTGCCGCTCGCGGTCGGCGTGGGGGTCTATTTTCTGCTGCTGTTCGCCGGCAACCGGCTGCTCAACGATCCCGACACGCACTGGCAGATTACCATCGGCCGCTGGATCCTCGCCCACGGCATGGTGCCGGAATCCGACATCTATTCCTTCACCATGGCCGGGCAGTCCTGGATTTCGACGCAGTGGCTGGCGCAGGTCGCCTTCGCGCTGGCGCACAGGGTCGCCGGATGGACCGGGCCGGTGGTGCTGGCGGCGGGCGCCATCGCCACCACCTTTGCGCTGCTGGCCAAATTTCTCAGCGCCCGGCTGACGCCGGCTGCCACCGTGATGATCGTGGTCGGAGCGCTGGTATTGACGGCGGCGCATCTGTTGGCGCGTCCGCACGTTCTGGCGCTGCCGGTGCTGGTGGTGTGGGTCGGCGGATTGATCGCTGCTGCGGATCGCGGCGAGGCGCCGTCGCCTTGGTTGCTGCCGATGATGACGCTGTGGGCCAATCTGCATGGCGGGTTCGTGTTCGGACTGGCGTTGATTGCCCCGATCGCGCTCGACGCGGTGTGGCGGAAAGACCCCGCGGCGCGCAAATCCTTGGCGTGGCGCTGGATAGGGTTTGCTTGTGCCGCGCTGGCGGCGAGCTGCATCACGCCCTATGGCTGGAATGCGCTCTTGGCATCGGGAAAGATTCTCAGCCTCGGCCAGGCGCTGCCGCTGATCGGCGAATGGCATCCGGTCAGTTTCGGCCGCCTCGGCGCTGTCGAAATATGCCTGCTGGGGTTGCTGGGGCTCGCGCTGTGGCGCGGCGTCACGCTGCCGCCGCTGCGGATCGTGCTGCTGCTCGGCCTGCTACACATGGCGTTGAGCGCGGTGCGAAATCTTGAGGTGTTGGCCCTGGTGGCGCCGATCGTTCTCGCCGCACCGCTGGCGCGGCAGATCGGCGGCCGGGACGACGCCGGCGAACCGCGGCGGCCAACGCTGCTCCGAGTCGCCGCCGCGCTGTGGATTTGCGCGGCCACGCTGCTGATGGCCTCGCTCGGACATTATGCGCCGGCCGACCGGAACTCGCCGGTCGCCGCGGTCGCCGAATTGAAGCGCCTTCATGTCGGCCGCGTTTTCAACGATTACGATTTCGGCGGCTATCTGATCGCCAACGATGTGCCGACTTTCATCGACGGCCGCACCGAATTGTTCGGTGAGAAATTTGTGGTCGATCATCACCTCGCAAGCGAGTTGATCGAGCCGGATCAATTTTTCACCATGCTGAAGGATTATAAAATCGAGGCGACGCTGCTGCGCACGCAAAGTGCCGCGGCGAAATTGCTCGACCATCTCGATGGCTGGCGAAAGGTTTATAGCGATGGCATCGCCACCATTCATCTGCGCAGGCCTGGCGCGGTGGCACCTCGCCGAGCCGATGATCACGTCAGATGAAATCAATCCGAGCAATTCGAAGCATTTACGAATGCTCTCTGATGCAACGATTTGCTCGGTTAAGCTCTAAAATGTTCTTTTCACACCTGTGCATCTGATTGATGCGTCGACGAGAGGCAGTTCGTGCAGCAAGGATTCCGCCATTGCGGTCGAGAATGTCCGGTCGGGCGGTCGCGAGCGCATCCTGGCCGGCGGTACGGCGCGCACCATGGCTCTCGGGCATCACAGCAAACATAACAAGGCGCAACGCGATGATCACGTACACCGTAGCCAAAGGCGGCGATTACCAAGCGGACCCGCGACGCCTTCGCGCCCAATCTCCCCAGATGGTGTTTAGTCAGCTATTCGCGCTCTGGACTAAATTGCGTCCGTCTTCCGGATAAAAAGGGCGCTCTTTATACCCAGGATTTGCAAGCCAGCCGGCTGGGGTTGGTCTTTCTTTTTGAAGACGCCGATATAGCACGCCAAACCATAGTAAGAGGGCCAAGAAGGCAAACGGAACATGGCTGCCAACTGCGAGAAGCTGTGCATAGGGCAAGCTCAGCAGCGCGGCTACCGAGGCTAATTCAATCCCGTCCCACCCATCACGCCAGCTGCGTGCGAGCAGCGGGATAACGGACAGCATCAGCAGTGGCGTGTCGTAAGACAATGAGTACGGCGTTGCAAGCAACGTCCCCGCGGCAAGGAGCGCCAATCGAAGATCAAGCCTCCCATCTTCTTTTCGCAATTCCTGCTTGTTTGGCTTACACTGCAAAAAAACCTGGATGATCACGGTCAGAACCGCAACAGTTACGGCCAGCTGCAAAAAGCCCGCGAGAGCAGCCGGCATTCCAGCCCCCTGCAACGCTACATAGGGACCGAGTGCGAGTTGCTGTAGCTGATCGTGGCGGCTGCCAACAAATTGGCCGAACAGCTGGCTCATGCGTAAGTAATCTGTCCAGATCGCGGCTCCAAGCCATATCGTCGAAAGAGCAATCAAAGAGAGGACGGTTGTCGCTGCGGCCGCGACGACGCGCCACTGACCGGACGCTATTAGCGCGAAGGGCATCAACAGCCCCATTTGTGGTTTGATTGCTAAAAGACCGATGCAAATTCCTGCTAGAATAGGACGCGTTGGCCAGAAATACGCCGCCCCCAGAAAGAACACGGCAATGAGCGCACCCGTCTGTCCGCTAAACAGGTTGGCGCTAAGAAAGGGCAAAGAGAACGCGATCAGCACGGCGTAAGCCTGTGTTCGCGGCCAGTTATTCTCGCAAGCAGGATTGGCGCCAGCACCTAAGCCGGAGCGCTTCGCCAACAAAACGATCAAAGCAAAATAGAAAGTCAGCGGAACGAGCGACCACGCCAGGACCGCCTCGTTGTACGTCGCATCGCCCAGCGGCCATAATCCAAATAAGGTGAATGGCGGATACACGAACCAAGAGATGATGCCTGTCGCATTCGTCGACAAGAATCTCTGCCACATATCAGGGTCATAAATGGCGGTGATGTCGCCGTGCCGCACTCGATGCGCCGCATTCCAAAAACAAATGAAGTCACCGCCGAAGCGCGAGCCATCCGACATTCCGTGGAAATACATAGTCAGATTAACGCTGGCCTGTGTCGCCAGGCACATCGCAAACAACAGCAGCAATGGTTTCTGCAACGGGCTCATCGCCTAGAGTTTAGCTGCTATTCCTTTCTGGGGGCTTAAGAAGGCACCCGGATTGACCAAAACCTTCTCCCGCTAACAGCCCCCGACTATAGCCGCCCGATCTTCAGCACGCAGCTGTGCAAACCGTCCTTCGGCAAGCAGAGGCATTGTCCGCAAGCTGGGCGGTCTAGCGTTACTAGACTAGTCGGGCCCAAAACCCTAGGATCCGGCCCGTCCGGAATGGCTGGATCCGGATGAGCGACACGCAACGGGGCCGAAGCCATAGCGTTCCACCGCACTCAGCCGCAGCTGGCGGCGTCTGGCGGCCCTGTTCCATCATGGTTCCGAGCGCCTCGATCCCGGCGGTCAGACAAAATCGATCAAAGCTGACCGAAACCGCGTCCCAAGCTTCGTCCACAGTCCCCATTCCTGTCAGAGGCAAAGCGGTCAATGGTGTGATAGCTTTCTTCATGGCGTTGCTTTCCTTTCGTGGAATCAGCACCCCGAGCCTACCGGCTCAAGGCAAGCAACGCCGCTCCTCCTATTTCAACATTGCCCGGGGCATTTCCGCGTAGAATTGCGTCTCCGTTAATTCGATTGCGTAAACAATGCAGGAACTCCCTCTTCTTAAGCATGCTGAATTTGCGTTTAACATGACGCCAAAAGACCCAAATAAGTTAACATCGGCTTCTTGCAGTTCAAATCTAAAGCTCAAGTGAGCGGCGCAGACCCGGCGCGCCTCAGACGCCATGTTGGGCCGCTACATCCGTGATGGGATGCTGATCAAAGATAATGCAGCTGGGGCTTTGCTCTGAGCCTTTCAGAAACCTCTCGACCGGCCCATGGCAAAACTGTCAATAATGGGTTGGATTTTGCTAGTGATAGCACTATTGCGTGGTGTGGCCCGAGTTGATGTGCAGTCGCCGGGGCATAAGCTCCGATCCAGCGGTCCGATGGCATGGTTTCCTCCGATTGGCAGGTAATGACGGCTTGGGCGCGTCCTGGCTCAGATCGGTCCGTGGCGATGGTTTGTTTTTGCGCTGCTGGCCGCCGCCTCGCTCCTCCCGTGCTACCGACGCCCGTTCCGGCGATGGTCGATTATCCCAATCATCTCGCCCGCATGTATATTCTGAGCCAGAACGGCACGCCCGATGCCAACCCGTATTACGCGGTGGCCTGGGCGCTATATCCTAATCTGGCGATGGATTTGCTGGTCCCGCAGATGGCGCGGCTGATCAGCGTCGAAAATGCCGCCCGGCTGTTCCTGCTCTTGAGCCAATTATTGATCGTCGGCGGCGCGCTTGTGCTCGAACGGGTCGTTAAGGGGCGTGTCCATCTCGCCGGCTTTGCGGCGCTCATGTTCCTCTACTGCCTGCCGTTCACTTGGGGCTTCGTGAATTTCGAATTCGGTCTGGGCGTCTCGCGCTCTGGGCCATCGCAGCTGATCGTGGCGGAGCGCGCATTGCCCGTGCGTTTCGTCGTCAACGCGGTTTTCGTCACGGCTCTGTTTGCGGCGCATTTCTTTTCGCTGGGCGTCTACGGCGCGACGCTTGGATTCTAGGAGCTGTGGCGCGCCCACGACCGGAAAGTGTCGTACCGCGACGCCGCGTTGCGGGTTGTGATGCTCGCAATACCGGTGGTGGCGCAGTTCGTGGTCATGCAATTGACCGCTGGCTCGATCGGAAGCGAGGGCGCGACTTGGCATTTGGATTCAAGCTGCTCTGGCTGTTTCGCATCATGAACGGCTACAATGTGACGGTATCGGCTGCGAATGCGCTGGCGCTGATAGCCTTGCTATATTTCGCGGCCAAACGCGGCGTTCTAAAGCTCGAGCCGGCCGGGATTTGGCTCGCAATCGGCTTTGCGCTTCTTTATCTTGCGATTCCGTCGACGCTACTCGGCACCTCGTTTGTCGACCTCCGCGTGATCCCCGCGGCGGCTCTGATCATTCCGGCCTTCTGCTCGCTGTCGCTGCCCAGCCGAAGATGGACAATTGCTGCGCTCACCGCTGTCACGGCATCACGGTCGCTAATCTGGCCGTCGTATTTGTGGTCTGGGTGTCCTACCGCGCGGACTATGCGGCTATGATCGAATCGTTCCACAAGATCGACCGTGGTTCGCTGGTGCTCGTCGGGAGCAGCGGCGAGGGCGAGGATCCGCCGTTCAACGATCTCACGCAGTATCCGATGGCTTATGCTCCGACGCTGGCGGTGCATTACGCCAACGCCTTTGTGCCGAACGTATTCACCGAGGTGGGCAGCCGGTGCAGACGCGCGCCGCCGTCCGCCGTCTCGCCATCCCTTATGGCGGGCCGATGCTGATACGCGTGCTTGCCGCGATTGCGGCCGGCCAAACGCCGTCCGACATTCCGCCTTTCATCCGCACCTGGTACCGGGATTACAATTATCTCTATGTGCTCGGGCCGCGCGTGGTGAACCCGCTGCCAAACCTGCTTGAGGAGTTGGACGGGTCCGCACGGTTTGTTCTCTATAAAATCCGCCGCACGCCTTAGCTCAGGGCGCGCCAGCTTCTGATGACGCTCTGCGTTTTGAGCGCAGCGTGTGCGGCCGCAAGATCGGCCAGAGCCAGGCCATCCAGCCCCGCTGGCGATGCTGAATGCAGCTCGAAGCCGCTTCCCTGATGACGCAGTAGGCTGCCGCGCTCCCAGGACCCTATCCACCGCAGGAACCCGTGAAAACCGCCCGAAAAGGCTCGAAACCGAGCCGTCCTTAACGGTTGCAGCAAGGCCGCCTTAACCACCGGTGCTCTAGACTTCCGCCCATTCAGCGGAGTGGAACCTCTCAAATGGCGGCCGATTTCAAACCGATCAGCTACAGCATCGTCATCCCAGTGTTCAACGAGGAAGCCATGCTGCCGGTGCTGCTGCGCCGGCTCGACCTGCTGCTCACCCGGCTTGAGGAGCCGGCGGAGGCGATCTTCGTCGACGATGGCAGCAGCGATTCCGGCCCCTTCGTGCTGCAGGCGCTCGCGAAGCGCGACCCGCGCTTCCGCTATATCGGCCTGTCGCGCAATTTCGGCCACCAGATCGCCATCACTGCCGGCATGGACGCGGCGCAAGGCAAAGCGATCGTCGTCATGGACGCCGACCTGCAGGACCCGCCCGAAGTCGTCGAGCAGCTGATTGCCAAATGGAAGGAAGGCTACGACGTCGTCTATGCGCGCCGTCTGTCGCGCGCCGGCGAAAGCCGGTTCAAGCGCGCCACCGCCCATCTGTTCTATCGGATGCTCGCTAGCATGTCCTCGGTCGGCATCCCGGCCGACGTCGGCGACTTCCGCCTGATCGACTGCAAGGTACTCGACGCGCTGCGCCTGATGCCGGAGCAGGACCGCTTCGTGCGCGGCATGATCGCCTGGCTCGGCTTCCGGCAGACCGAAGTGACTTTCCATCGCCTTGAGCGCGCCGCCGGCGAAACCAAATATCCGCTGTTCAAGATGGCGCGGCTCGCTATGAACGCGGCGCTCGGCTTTTCCGACGCGCCGTTGCGGCTGGCGATCTGGTGTGGGCTCATGGTGTCGGGACTGGCGCTGCTCTACGGCGGCTGGGTGCTGGTATTGTGGATGAGCAACGACAGCCATCTGGTCGCCGGCTGGTCCTCGACCATCATCATCGTGTCGTTGCTGTGCGGTATGAACATGTTGATGACCGGCATCGTCGGACTTTATGTCGGCCGCATCCATGCCGAGGTGAAGCGCCGCCCACTCTACGTGGTGCAGAAACGGCTCGGCTTCGAGCGCGACCAGGCCGCGCCGGCGCATCCCGCGATCCACGCCGTGCACGAATGAGCGCACCCGCATGACCGAGCTCTTCGACAGCTACCGCAGCAACTACCGGGACGTGGTGCAGTCCTCGATCGACTTCTCCGGCCTGCCGCACAGTTTCTTCATGCGCGCCAAAGCCGGCCTGCTGCGCGAATTGATCGCGCGGCGGCTCGGACCGGAAAAACCCGCCACGCTCGATGTCGGCTGCGGCGTCGGTAGCTTTCATCGCTTGCTGCGCGGCATGGTCGGCCGCCTGAGCGGTATTGACGTTTCCTCGGCCAGCATCGCGCAGGCGCGCGCTGACAACCGCGACGTCGACTACCGCGCCTTCGACGGGAGGAGCTTTCCCTTCGACGACGCCGGCTTCGATCTGGTGACCGCGATTTGCGTGCTGCACCACGTCGCGCCCGCCGAGTGGGCGCATTTCATGAACGAGATGCGGCGCGTGGTGCGGCCCGGGGGGCTCATCTGCGTCATCGAGCACAATCCGCTCAATCCGCTGACCCGCGTTGCCGTCGCGCGCTGCGAATTCGACCGCGATGCCGTCTTGCTCGGCGCCGGCAAGGCGCGGAAATTGATGGCGGCCGGCGGCTTGCGCGAGATCGGCGCGCGTTATTTCTTGCTGTTGCCATGGGAGGCGAAGCCCGTGCGCCGCGTCGAAGGCGCTTTAAGCAAGGTGCCGCTCGGTGCGCAATACGCCGCTTTCGGCACCGCCTGAACTACTTCTTCGGCGCATCCCGCCGCTTGTGCACCACCGCCACGTCGTCGCTGTAGACGCGCTGCCAGTCCGGCAGGCGGTTGAGCAGCGCTACCGCCGGTGTCTCCGGCGCGAGCAGCGTCGCGGCGAATTTGTACTGGTCGAGCAGTTCGAGAAAATCCCCCAGGTCGGCCAGCGACACATCGCGATTGTAGCGCGCGATGAATTGGCCGCCGTACAATTCGCCGCGGCCGTCAATGAAAGTGGGAATGCCGGCGAAGATCAAATACCCACCCGAGCCGCGCCTCTCTTCAACGGCTGGGAAGACCGTGGGTTGGGCAACGGTGCTCAGCCAGGCCCATATCACCTCAGTCTAGTCCAGCTCGGTCGCGCCGGATTTCGCCGTGGCATACCCAGACCTGTTACTGTAACCGGGACCCGCTTGCTACCGATCAGCAGTCCGTTCAGCTTAGGCGTCGGGATGGCACAATGCAGGGTAGCGACACGAGGATCGGGACCGTTGTCCCGGTTATTCACAGGCACCGCCGTAAGCCGTGATCGAGGTGTGAAGGCTAGAAAATTATCAGGTGACAGGGTCCGCAGCGGATTGGGACACAAACGAGGACACGGCAGCCGCATCGCGTTGATTTATCTAGACTTTTTGTGCCAATAGTCTCCCTTCCTCATTCACTGGAGGTGCGGCATGACGAGCACGACGGCGATGGAGGCTGGATCTGCGTCAGTCGAACGGCTGCTGGCGGCGGCAGCGGCGACCATGGAAAAGGCGCGCTATTGCTGGGCGATGACGGTCGCCGAGGACGGCAGCGTCAACGCGCGACCCATGGGTCCGCAAAAATCGCTGGCGAGCGAAGATCCCTTCGGCATCCTATTCCTCACCCGCTGCGGTTCCCGCAAGGCGCTGGAGATCGGCCGTACCGGCCGGCTGAGCGTGGTCTATCAACATGACGCCGATGACTGCTATGTCACCCTGATCGGGCGCGGTGTCATCATCGCCGACCGGGCGCTGCTGCGAGCGCGCTGGCAGCCGGCCTGGAACCAATTCTTTCCCGCCGGCGCTGATGACGAGACCTCCATTTTCGTTCAGCTCGTAGCCGACCGCATCGAGCTCTGGGTGCGCGGCGTGACGCCGGAGCCGTTCGGGACGCGCGGCGCCATAATGGAGCGTGGTCCAGGTCAGCCTTGGCGGCTGGTCCAAGGCTGACGACCTCTCAGTCGTCCGTCCGAAAACATATAAAATCGTCGCCGGCGATTCAGACATTCCGATCGACTTGTTGCCGGCGATGATCGTCCTTGACGATCCCACAAATCCCTTCTTCGCATCTTTTCGATCCGGAAGATCCCGACTTCTCGGACATGCCTGAGTGACCTGACGAAGTCTGTTCTTGGGGCTAGAGCGGACATACCATTAGCGCGCGGTGACTTCCGAGTTTGACCCAGGCTGTGTGAAAACTCTTCCCATGGCATGATCCCCTACTAAATCGGCGGGGGATTTGATGCCAGGCTTTGTGGCGGGACTGGATCGCGGGCAGGCGACGTTGCTGCCAGAATGCCTTGAGGATTGGGTCGACGAGAGCAATCCTGTTCGGGCGGTCGATGTGTTCGTCGATGCGCTGGAACTCCGCGACCTCGGGTTTGACGGCGTCGATCCGGCAGCGACCGGTCGGCCTGCGCATCATCCTTCGGCGATGCTCAAGCTTTACATCTACGGCTATCTCAACCGGGTCCAATCGAGCCGGCGGCTGGAGCGTGAGGCCGGCCGCAATGTTGAGGTGATGTGGCTGACCGGGCGGCTCGTTCCGGATCACAAAACCATCGCCGACTTCCGCAAGGACAACGGCCCCGCGATTAAGAAGGTTTGCGCGCAATTCGTCGCCTTGTGCCGAAAGATCGGCCTGCTGGCGAAGGCCAGCGTTGCCATTGACGGCAGCAAGTTCAAGGCCGTGAACAGTCGTGACAACAACTTCACGCAGGGCAAGATCCAACGCCGCCAGAAGCAGATCGAAGAGAGCGTGGCACGCTACATGAGCCAACTCGATACCGCCGACCGCCAGACTGCCGCAGGAGAAGAGCCGTCGGAAACAGTGCTGCTTACCAAGACACGGCTTAAGGAAAAGCTGGCGAAGCTCGACGAAGAAGTGAAACGGCTGGCCGCGATTGAAAAGACATTGCTCGCCTCGCCCGATAAGCAGATATCGCTGACCGATCCCGATTGCCGCTCGATGGCAACGAGCGGGCGCGGCTCAGGCATGGTTGCCTATAACGTGCAAAGTGCGGTCGACATTACGAACCATCTGATCGTCGCGCATGAGGTCACCAACGTCGGCACCGATAGATCGCAACTGGCGACGATGGCGCAAGCGGCGAAAGCCGCGCTGCGCAGCGATAACTTGGAAGTGGTTGCGGATCGGGGCTATTTTAAAGGGGAGGAAATCCTGGCCTGCGATCAGGCCGGCGTCGCAGTCACGCTACCCAAGCCGCAAACCTCGGGCGCCAAGTCGGCAGGCCGTTTTGGGAAACCTGATTTTGTTTATTTGGCCAAGGACGATGTCTATCGCTGCCCGGCCGGCGAGACGCTGGCGCACCACTTCACCGCTGATGAAGATGGCCAGAAAATGCTGATTTACTTTACGAAGGCGTGCCGCACATGCCCACTCAAGGATCGGTGCACAACGGCCAACGAGCGCCGCATCAAACGATGGGAACACGAACACGTCGTCGAAGCCGCGCAGACGCGGCTCGATCAGAACCCGCAAGCCATGCGTGTGCGCCGCGAAACCGTCGAGCATCCGTTCGCCACGCTGAAGATGCGGATGGGGGCGACGCACTTTCTGATGAAGACGCTGCCGAAGGTGGCGACTGAGATGGCGCTGCACGTGCTCGCCTACAACCTTACGCGCGTGATGAATATCGTCGGTATCAAACCGTTCCTCGCGGCGATCCGGGCATGAGGAGTGTTGTGTTGTACGCGCTTTGTGACCGTTCATCTCGCTCAGCGCGGCCTCCAGGTTGACTCCAGGCTCGATACAGCAAAAATAGGCTCAGACGGCCGCGTCGAGGCCCATCGCGCCCCGTTGCGTGGGAAACGAAAAACGTTTCCACACGGTCTGGACCCGAACCGGACGTATGACGCCAGCCTACGAATTTGGGGTCAAGAGTTCGAATCTCTTCGGGCGCGCGCCATTCAATAGCAGACAAAGCTTTTAGAAACTTCGTTGCGGTATTTCTATCTAAGCCATCGTTCTTTGCTTCATGGGATTCGGTGGTTAGAGCCGGGCAGGTGTTCTCAGCATCCGTCCGGCTCGCTCCTGTCTGGTACGCACTTTGCGCTGATTGTTTTAGATCAAAATTTACCGTGGTTAAGAAGCGCCAGTACTGCCCTGTGTTTACGCAATCGAATTAACCTTGCCGCAATTCTCCGAGACTAGGGTCGGGCTACGGTCCCAGTGAGAAGCCTCCTACCGGAGACCTAACGTTGGTTCGATAGCCTCGTTCTAGACCAAAGTCGTTCCACAACCTTGCGTACAACCTGGAGTTAACAAATGAAGAATCTCATTGCACGTTTTGTGAAGGATGAGTTGGGTGCTACCGCCATCGAGTACGGCCTGATCGCAGCTGGCATTGCGCTGGCGATCATCGCCACCGTCAACGGCCTCGGCAAAAACCTCAATGGCGTATTCAACTCGGTCAGCACCGGTTTGGCTACCCCGGGGGCCTGAGCCACCGTCGGCGGCACAGAATGTTACGAAAAGGCCCCGCTAATTCGGGGCCTTTTTTGTAACGATGGTCGTGGGAATGCCGCTGCACAAAGAATAGGCCGCCTTGCGCACTGTAGTGCATCGCCCGGTTTGATGTTTTCCAAAGTGGCACGCCGTTTGGTCAGTAACAAAGGCTCGTGGCGCGTGCCAAGGTTTAATATGGCGACCGGGTAACAGCTTCAGGAGGAGCCCCATGGATTCCTTTGGCCTCAAGGTTATTTTCATCACTTGTCTTGTGTTCGTGCCGCTTGAGCGGCTGTTCGCTCTGCATCCGGATCAGAAGATTTTTCGTCACGCTTGGGGAAACGACCTGATCTTCCTGTTTGTGAACGGCGTATTGACGAAGCTCGCTATCCTGGCCATCGTCGTCGCGAGCATGTTTGCCGCGCCGCGAATTATCCCCGCGTCCTTTCAGTCGGCGGTCGGCGGCCTTCCCTATTGGGTGCAAATTCCGGCGGCCATTCTGCTTTCTGATTTAGTGGTCTACTGGATGCACCGCATGTTTCATGCGGTCCCATGGCTGTGGAAATTCCACGCCATTCACCACAGCGCTGAGGAGCTAGACTGGTTGGTTGCGTTCCGGGTCCATCCGGTCGACCAGATTCTAACCAAGGGATTGTCGCTGGTGCCGGTTTTCACGCTCGGCTTCTCCGACTGGACAATTGGCTTGTACACCCTGCTGTTCTACTGGCAGTCGATTTTCATTCACGCCAATGTCCGCATCGGCTTTGGCCCGCTGCGATGGCTCATTGCCTCGCCGGAGTTTCACCACTGGCACCACAGCAACGATATCGATGCGCGGGACAAGAACTTCGCCGCGCAACTTCCCGTTTTAGACGCGCTGTTCGGAAGCCTGCATTTACCGCGCGGGCAAGTCCCGACAGCATACGGCTTGGATCAGCCGATGCCGCAGCGTTACGTGCCTCAGCTGATCTATCCCTTCGTCGGCGACCGGATCATCCAATCCACATCGGACGCTGGTGTGATTGGCGAAGCCATGCGGGCTCCGGAAGTGGGGCCGAGCACTCGGCCATTAGGTGGAGGCTGGCGTCTAAGATTAATCCATCGGTTAATCCAATCTTTGAAGCAGTTCGCAAATAATCTATCGTGGGTGCGCAAGGCAGATCACGGATTTTTAAGTACTTCCAGCGATGATCGCCGGATCATCTTCGTCGACGGTGAAAACGCGAGTTTGAAACGATGACAGACGTCAAAACCGACGGACCTGTTGGCATAGTCGCTGAGTTGACTGTCAATCCTTGGCTGGATTGGGCCGCGAGAGCGACAATCGTGATTGTATTTACCGCGCTTGCATGTGTCGGTTTCGCGGGAATTCCCCGTCTGCTTCAGTTGGACAGCCTCCACAAGCTGCTCGTGGCTGCGGCCAGCATTGCCAATATCATGTTCTTGAGCTTGGTTGCATCGACAACGTTGACCAGATTGGCGCCGATATTGAAGGCCAAGGGAATCGTGCCGCGGATATCGGCTTTGCTCGGCACCTTTCTGTGCATGGCGCTCGTTTTTCTTCCGAAGGCTGAACTAGGGCCGGGTTTGTCAGCCTTCTCCACGGCGCTGATTCTGATCGGCGCCTCGCTGTCGTTCGTGGTGCTTCGTTGGCTCGGTAAATCGTTCAGCATTTTTGCGGAGGCCAGACAGCTGGTAACGGAAGGCCCATATCGCATCGTGCGGCATCCGCTTTACATCTGCGAAGGAATTGCCGTCGTCGGCGTTACGCTCCAGGTGATTTCGCCATGGGCCATCTTGATCGCGATCGTCATTGCGATGCTTCAGTATCGGCGCATGATCAACGAAGATGCCATTCTGAATTCCGCTTTTCCAGAATATCGCGCTTATGCCGCGCGGACGCCTCTCGTGATTCCCGCGCGGCTTGCCGATTTTTATGCGCGCTCAAATCCCGCGCCGAAAAACCGCTAATCGCAATCGTTATCGTTCGACGCCGGGGCAAGATCGGGCTTGAGCAGGAAATTGAACGGCCCGTTCCGGGTTTGCATTGTCTGCCACGCCACATCCTCATCGTACGCGAGCAGGATCTGGCTGCTCGATATGGTGGGGAGGAGCTGGTCGTCGTCCTTCCTGGAGCAAAGCTGGCCGTTTGCGAGACCGTAGCGGAGCGAATCCGCCGGTTGGTCGCAGAATGCCGGATTTCGTTTGAGACGTGCCGGCAGTCGCCTAGGATGTCCGCTTGTCGGGGAATAACGGAAGTGGTCGGCGAACGTTCAAAACGACGATTGACCCACATCGGACGTGGTGGTGGAGCGCCGGGTTCAGCGTCCAAGTCTCACCGCATCTTGCGGCGGCGCGCTCGTTGCGAATAAGCCCCTTAAACAGGGAACTTCGTAGATGACAGGTCCACGCCCGGCGGGGCGCCCTAGGACACCCGCGGAAGAGGCTCAATTGCGCGAGCTTATTATATCCCGGGTCAAGGTCGGTCTGATTGCCAAAAAACTGAACCGCTCTCCGGGCGCCGTTTATGCCAGGATCAACTCGCTCAAAAAACCACCGCGCGACTTAGCGTTCGGTAGACAGCCCCGCTCGCTCCCATCGGAGCGTCTGGCATCTGCGAAAGCTCAGAACACCGAGCCAGCGCGCTGACGCCTAGGCATCGTGGCTGGTCGAGCAATTCTTTATTGTGAGCAAGCCAGCCCGTTGGTTCCAGAATTAAGCGGACGAGAGCGGACGCGCTCCTTTGAAGCGCCGGGAATAATGCTTCCAAATTGAGGTATCTGATTAGCAAGTCCTAAAAGCCAGCTTGATAATCTCCTTGCGGAATTGCATCACCGAACCGAGCGGGTGGAATTGCATGACCGACCGGATAAAGATTCTGTGTTCCAAATGCCGCAAGCCTTTCGGCGAGAGGGCGCAGCGACTCCGCAACGGTTATCAGGTGCAGTGCCCGAACTGCATGAAGCTGATTATTTTCGATAGCAGCTCGGAAGACCCCAATATCGGGCGCCCGCTGAAGGCGGCGCGGGATTTTCGGATAGCGGCGGAGGAAGCAATCGTGCTGGCGCGGATGGCGGCTCAAGCGCCTAAACGCGATCCTGTACTTTAAGTGCGCCGTTTTTGGTCGGAATTTACAGCGCTGAATAAGTTGTCATCGAATAAGGTTGGTCACTTCCGTTGTTGGCACATAACGGACATGGCGGGATGTCTGACTTGAGTCCGTTATGCGAACAAAAGCGGACGTTAACTTGCTGTCTTACGTCATGGATGATCCCGCGCCAGCTTCCGGCGTCCCCAATGCTGGCCTTTCCGGTCGCAGTTGAACACGCGCTCGACGTGACGCTTTAATGCCCGCATAACGCCTATCCGCGCGAACATCGTCGGCCCGTCATGTTCTGCAACCAGTAACAACGCCTCCATTGCTGCCTGCCATTCCGGGGCATCGTGCTCTGCCTTCGGCAGCTTGGTGGTGTAGAGCGCAGCGTCGCGGAGCGTGACCAGCGGCTTCTGGCCCGGTAATGGGATCGGATCGTAAAATCGTTGATCCCAAGACATGCGGCTTCGGTTTACACCAGCCGCAGCGTGAGCTGATGATCAGGACCGGTGTAGCTCGTGACCAAATCTCGGATATGCTCGGGGACGGCAACGCCTTCGATGTCGCAGCGGGTTTGAATTTCGAAGGCGATATATTCTGTGACGTCCTCCGACCAATGCTCAAGCGTATTGAAGGCGACAACGCGGATCGGATCGTTGAATTGGCCGGACATCAGGTCGGCGATAATGGTTTCGAGGTCGGCCCGCTCGACCTCGGTCTCGAGGTAAACGGTGCCCAGTCCGCGAAAGCGCTCGATGACGAGGTAGACGGTCTGGTCTGCCCCGTAGGGCACGATCCTCGGCGTCCAGCCGATGCTCGGCATGCGCAACTCCCGACACAACAGGGCACCGGGAAGTTAAGCACGAAACTGGCAATGGTTCCTGCACAAAAGAAAGCCCCGGATCGCTGCGGGGGCCTATAAGGCTGCCTTCGGTTGGTCTATACTCGTGCCAAGCTGTTTCGAGGAGGAGTCGCTCATGATCGACGCTCTCTTTTGGTGCACCGGTCTTGTGGTGTGGAGTCTGATTGTATTCGGCTGCATATTGACGCTCGCGGTCGAAGTCCATGATCGGTCAGTTCTAAGACGCGAACGTCCTCTAGAGTGGCAATAAAGTTTGGATTGCTCTCTTTCTGGCGACGGGTCCTCGCGTTCGCCGCTGGCGATGATCCTGAGCACGCCATTAGGCACGATCTCCGAAGGTCCTGACAGCTACATTGAACATTCCTCCGGCGTCGTCAGGATTACCGGCACGGCCATGATCATCGCTGCGTACGCTGCCAGTCTGCTCGTCCTTGAGCGCGCCTGTTGGTGATCGTCGAGACGCTCATATCGAGCGTTTTCGTTTTCACCTCAGCGGCATGCTAGACTACATAACTGAATTTACGATTGCGGTTGCACGAGCCACTGGCTTTGAAAATTCCTAGCCTTTTTCCACAACGACAATTGAGAAGCTTGGTCGCAACTAATTTCTATTGGGTCCCTCTGCATACTAAATTCTGCGTCATTCAACCGGCCAAAAATTTGGCATACATCTGTGTATTCGCCAAGGATTCGATTTCGGAGTTGAATCTTGATGACCGCGAAACCCGCCTCCATGGTCCGCCCCTGCCACACTGCTCGCCCATAATCCGATATTTCAGAATTGAAGGACTGCAATTCCCAATGATTCCGAACCATATTTTGATACGAAGCTACAAACCTTGGGAATTCGGCATATGCTGTGCCTTGTTGCCAATCGGCGCGGCCATCAGTGGCGTCGTGAACATCTTTAGCAATTGCCGCTGAAGTCGCCGCCGCAATTTTTCCAAACTGCGATTGCAAGGCCTCTTGCTGGTTTTTTGCTGTTGCATTTCTCTCCGCACTCGTCGTCAGCTTCAATTCTTCATCGGCTTTTCGTTTGTTCTCGCGGATCATTTTTTGTCTTTCGTCTTCATCTTTTTTATCTTGTGCAACTTTTTCGGCCTGCTGAACTTCCGCGTCACTATTCCAAATGGGTGAAATGGAGTAGTCCGTAGCATCCTTCTTTAACGCGGCTACCAGAGTTTTAAGTTCGAGACTCGACGAATAGATCGCTTGGCATCCATTCCTCTGAAATGTTTTGAAAGCTTCGTCCAACGTGGGCTTCAAGGCGATTTCGGAAGTCGACAGTTCAATCTTGTCTTGCAATAGCTGCCGGTGACCGGTTTCCATATCCTTGATGACCATGCAAATGGCATTCACACGAGAGCCTCCGTAAACAATCCCATAGCCATCTCCGGAACCATTTTCGATATCGGCTATAATTTTGTCTTGGGCTTTCTTCTTATCGGCCATATCCTCGGCTATCTGTTCTGCGGTCATTGTTTCCAGATGCCTAAAATGACCGCCTTCAATTTCGGCATACAAAGCAATTTTAATCTCAGGCGACAATTGCAGAAAATGACCACGCCCGACGGCAATTACGTCATATGCCAACAGGTTGTTTCTTGGACACTCGCTCGAATCGATGTTTAGTTTCTGCATTTTGTATTTAGAAAGCAGCTCTTGTCTCAATAGACCGCTTTGCGCATTGTCATAGTTCGGCTCGTACAAACAGGCTGAGGCCTCATCGTTTTCGAATATGATCGTGCCGGTTAGGTTCTTTGTGACATGCGGTGATTGGGACGAAGAATTGTAAAGAAAGACAAAGTCTCGTGGGTCCCCATCGACGAGAAATGCGTTTTTCGAGGTCTTCCGAAGCACATTTTGGTCAATTGGATTCTCCGCCGACTTAGTCTGATCTTGATCTGGCGACTTGGGCTGATCTTGCTGGTCTTTCGGCAGTTGAACCTGGTCTACGAGAACATTCTTTGATTTAACAAAATCGTCCTGAAGACTGGCTTCGCGGATCGAAATATCAACCTTGCTCGTCAACGCCGTCAGTTTCTCAAGATCGGGCAACTTAAGATTCTGGTCAAATTCATCAAGCAGGGGAATGAATATGCTTGTGGCCTGCGCTGTTGGATTGTTCGTGATGTAGTAGCGGATGAAAGCCTGCTGTTGCTTGGCCGTCTTTATTAATTCCGGAAGATAGCGAGCCGCCTCCACCCGCTTCTGTTCGCTCCTGGCCGCTTCCAGCTTTTCATAACCGGATTCATGCCTTAGGTCGCCAACGAGGGCTTCCATAAGTGGCTTGAGCTTCGCCAGATTTTCGGCAGCAAGAGCGGAATTTAACTCGCTAATCTTCTTGATGAACGCCACAAGCTTCGGATTGGTAGGATTTTGCTTGACGAACGTCGATGCGTCTTCGATCAAATCCTTCACCGCAGGGACGATCTTCAGAAACGCCTCGCGCTGTTGTTGGGCCTCGATTGTTTTTTGATCGCCATTTTTATTTTTGTCGGAGCGAGAACCAACTTCGCCGTTGTCGTTTGAACGATGCCGAGAACGTCTAACTTCGTCGTTGTCGTTTGAACGATGCTGAGAATGTCTTTGCTGATTTAGATATTGCTGCTGCCGTTGGGCGCTAATTGCACCCTGAATTAGGGCACCAGCAATCCCACCGAAGTCTTGGGAAAGCGAAACGGTCGGAAAGAATACGATGGTCGCTATCAAAGCCGATTTTAAAATACGCGCCGTCAACAGCGACCTAATTAGCATCCCAGCCCCCCAGAACATGATCATCGGCGGAAACTTTTGGAAACATTCGCCAGTTCCCCCGAATTTCTATCAGATATTCAGAAACTTAATCCTACGCAACCGCCAATTTAGCTCCTTCCCTCCCACTGCAAACTGCCTCGACGCGGAGTTAGAATCCGGCCTTGTGAAGGTCGAACAGATGAAGCGAGCCAGGTTTACGGAAGAGCAGATTATTGGCGTGCTGCGACAGCAAGGCGAACCATCGGGCATCAACCGCATCTACCGGCTCTATCGGGAGGAAGGTCTCACTGTGCGCAAGCGGCGCGCACGACGTCGCGCCGTGGTAGCACGGCGCCGATCTTCGTCGAGGCCAGGCCAAATGCCCGCTGGTTATCTTAGCTTAGTATCCCGTAAAGTGCTTCATCGCGACGCACCCGGGACGCGATATTTCTCGATCATCGCCGCCGTCACATCGCTCGGATAGCACAGCGGCGCAGCGCCGCCCGGTCGCGAGTAGGCGCTACGACCGCCGCACGCGCTGCCATTGCGCGCGCTGTCATCAGGGCAGGCACAGGGCCTGCCAATTGCGTGATACTGATCCCGGCTCGCTTGGACGATGATCGCCGCGATGGCGGCTGCGGTCAGGACGGTCTCGACCTTGCCCTTGGTGTAAGGCGCGGCGGGATTGTCGGACGAGGCGGCGTTGGTAGACGGCGACGGCCCCCCAGAAGCGTTTGGGGCTGTCGTCGACGGCCCATTAAAGACTACTGGCTGCGCCAATGCGGACGGCGCAAAGCTCACGGGCGCGCTCTGGCGACCTACCGAGCAGGCCCCGAATGCCATCAACCCCAAAAGAACGAATACAGCCCTGCCGCTCATTTGCTCCGTTCAACCGCAACGCAGGACCGCGCGCAAGCTGGGCGAGGCCGCCGCCCTTACGGATTTTTGTAACTGACTTTGGTTTTTTGTTCACTGAACGTTACAGCGCCAAGCGGGCTGAGGACGGGTATTGACTTGGTGCCACGCTCGCCCCTGACCTCGGTCCAGATGCCACCGAACGCCGCGAGCGGTGGTCAGGCAGCATTAGATGTCCGGCATGAGCACACCGAAGCTCACCAGTACCTGTCTCTTCTGGTCATTGGTTGCGTCGTCCGGTGGATTCGTAAAATTTTGCACAGCTACAGCTATCGTACCTCCAGCGGATTGGGACACAAACGTGGACACAGTAGCCACATCACCTTGATTTGTCTAGGTTTTTTACGCTCATACTCTCCCTTGCGCAGGGAATGTCGGATTGCCTCCGCTGAACCTGTATGCTCGTGTGCGTTTTCCTTTGTCCATTTTGCACACGAGACCGCGGGTGCAGCGCGCATCCGGCATTCCCTGCTCCCTCATGTTTGAGGGACAACGACGCAAACCTCGGGCAGGGCGTGCCGCGAGAGCGTGGATGCACATCTGCTGTTTGGGTTGAATCTAGATGTCACCACGTTATTGCGAGGAGCACTTGCGACGAAGCAATCCATTCTTTCTTCGTGGTGCATGGATTGCTTCGCTTCGCTCGCAATGACGTTGAAAGGCCAATCCGCATGCCCATCAATGGTGCGATCTTCTCCCCTCCCCCCGCGAAGCGGCGGGGAGGGGTCGGGGGTGGGGGGTGGCGCGGCATATACTGAAGCAGATATTCCCGCTGATGTACCCCCCACCCCCGACCCCTCCCCACCACGCGTAAGCGCGCGTGGGGGGAGGGGAGAAGAACTCGCGATGCTCTGGGATTAGACCGTGCCCGCCATCATCCGTCGCTCCCGCGCGTAACGCACCAGGGCTACGAAGCGATAGATGCCGTGCACAAACTTGCCGTAGGGCATGGTGATGAACAGGGAAAACACCACGCCGAGATGCAGCGCCAGCAGCGGCCCCATCGCAGCGGTGTCGCGCCACAGCAGCAGCGCGATTCCGGTAAGGCTGGTCATAAACAGCATGGCGATGAAAGCGACATCCATGCCGGTGCGGGCCTGATCGACCAGCACCGGATCGCGCTTGAATTTTTCCGCCACCAAGCCCGCGGGCCCGATCAGAAGCCCGAGGCCGCCCAGCGTGCCCAGCACGACCGGCAGGTCCCACCACGGATAGGGCGCCTCGCGCGCGAGCAGGTAGTGATACAGCGTCCCCATGCAGGTCGCGGCGAAGCAAAGGATAAAACCGTAGAACGTCAAATGATGATAGATCTTGCGCCGGTCGGTCGGCCGCTCGTCCTCGTTGACGCAGCCGACGCCGCCGCCGTCGAGATAGCGCAATTGGCTCGCGTCCTTCGTCGCCTGCCAGAGCGAGGATGGATCGGCGAGCATGCCGATCGGCTCGCCGATATCGCGCCAGAACGCGCGCACGCCCATCACCAGCGCCAGGATCGCGTACAGAAACGCCGCGGCGAACAGCGCCGCCATCGCGTTATGCGGCATCAGCGCGTAGAAGGCGCCCGGTCCGGTATGGATGCCGAACAGCACCTGCCGGTCGTTGATGGCGGCCAAGCCGAAGATAAACGCCGCGACGCTCAGCGCAGCGATGATGCTGATGACAAGCCCGTTGCGCGCGAACAGGCCCGAGCAGGCCCGCGGCCAGGCATAGGCGGCATAGGAGTCGGCGCGGGCGATGGCCAGCGTCTGCGGCACATTGACGTTGTATTCATGGGGCGGCGAGAACTGGCAGTCGGTGTAGCAGGCGCCGCAAGCGTGGCAGAGATTGGCGAGATAATTGAGGTCGCCGTCGGAGAACGAGCGGCGCATTTCCATTGCCGGAAACACCGCGCACAGGCCCTCGCAATAGCGGCAGGAATTGCAGACCGTCATCAGGCGGTCGGCCTCTTCGAGAATGCTAGTTCCGTGCATTTTGCGCCGCTTCCCGTCCCGCAACCCGTCCGAACACGCTGCCGATGGTCATGCCGATGCCGGCAGCGTAGCCCTTGCCCAGCACATTGCCGGCCATGATTTCTCCGGCGGCGAACATGTTGGCGGCGGGCTTGCCGTCCTTCATCAGCATGCGCGCCTGCTTGTTCACGCGGGTGCCCAAATAGGTGAAGGTGATGCCGGGCCGCACCGGATAGGCATAGTAAGGCGGCGTCTCGATCTTGCGCGCCCAATGGGTTTTCGGCGGCGTCAAACCCTCGGTGCGGCAATCGTCGAGGATGGTATGATCGAAGGTGCCGGGACGCACGGCGGCGTTGAAACCGGCGACGGTTTTTTCCAGTGCGGCTGGATCGAGCCCGAATTTGCCGGCCAACTCCGCGATCGAGCCGGCTTCGATCGGCGGAAACAGCGTTGGCATGAAGCTGTTGCGCGAGGTCGCGTCAAAAATGATATAGGCGATCTGGTCCGGCTGGGCGGCGACCAGACGGCCCCAGATCGCGTAGCGCTTGGGCCAGATGTCTTCGCCTTCGTCGTAGAAGCGCAGTGCCTGGTTGTTGACGACAACACCGAACACCACGGAATCGTGCCGTGTGATGATGCCGCCGTCGAATTTCGGCGCCCGGGCGTCGATCGCGACCGCGTGGCACTGCGTGGGATCGCCGACCTCCTGCACGCCGTTGGCGAGCAGCATCTTGAGGATCGAGCCGCGATTATAGGGCGTGCCGCGGATCAGGAAATTATTGGCGGCCTCGCCCCAATACTCCTTCAGCCATTCGATGTTGGCCTCGAAACCCCCGGCGGCGGCGACCAGGGCCGAGGCGCGCACCTTGACGCGGCCATCGCCCTGCTTGAGCGCCGCGGAGAGAAACATGCCGTTGTCGATTTCCAGATCGAGCACCTCGGCGTCGTAGAGAATGTCGATGCCGAGCTGTTCGGCGGTAAGATAGAGCGCGTTCAGCATCGCCCGGCCGCCGCCGAGAAAGAACGAATTGGTCCGCCCCAGGCTGAGCGTGCCGCCCAGCGAGGGCTGCCAGCGCACGCCCTGTTCGACGACCCACCCCAGGATGTCCTTGGACTCCCGGATCATGAAACGCGCCAGCTCCTCGTCGGTCTGGCCGCCGGTGACACGCTGAAGGTCTTCCCAGAATTCCTGCTCGGTATAGGGCCCGGTGAGGATGTCCGTCGCGGCGTCATGGGCGCAGCGCATGTTGCGGGTATGGCGGGTGTTGCCGCCCCGATAGAATTTCGGCGCGCCTTCCAGCACCAGCACCGCCGCGCCGGCCCGCCGCGCGCTGATCGCGGCGCACAGCGCCGCATTGCCGCCGCCGATCACCAGCACGTCGAACTTACGAGTTAAATCGACCATGCTGTGTTGTTATCGTTGTTTGCATGGAAATCAAACCGGCGGGCCCGGCAATTGCCTGGCCCGCCATGTGAGGACTCAGGCGGCGACCGCCTCGCGGGTCTCGATGGTCCGGCCGCCGCGATAGACCGCCATTGCGGCAATGATGCCGAGCGCCGCGCCGAACATCAGCCAGTACGCGGGCGAGGCCTTGTCCTGGTGGGTCATTTCGATCAGTTTGGTCGATACAAAGGGGGTAGCCGTGCCGAATATGCCTGCAGCCAACGCGAACGCTATCGAGAAACAGGTGGTACGGACATGTGCCGGCACGATCTCGACCAGGCATCCCAGCATGGTGCCGCTGTAGACGCCAAAGTAGAACGAGAACATCATCTGGACTGCCAGCAGCTTTCCGAGTGTGGGCGCCGCCGCGAGCCAGGAGAGCGCAGGGTAGGCAGTCACGAACGCCAAGCCTGCAATCGCCAGCAGCACAGGCTTGCGGCCGATCCGGTCGGAAACCGCGCCACCGACCGGATTCCAGATGAAGTTCGTGACCGCAACGAGAAGGGTTATGAGCAATGTCCCCGTCGGCGAGAGGTTGAGCTGCTTGCCGAAACCGGGTGCATACACCGTGATGAAGTAAAAGGTCGTCGTGGTCAGCACAGCGATCATCATGCCGAGAACGACAATGCGCCAGTTCGCGATCGCCGAAGCAAACACTTCGCTCGCGGTCGGATGTTTCTTCATGGCCAGGAAAGCCGGCGTTTCCTCAAGCGATCGCCGCAACATGAAAATGAGGGGAATAATGAGACAGCCGACAAAGAACGGGATGCGCCATTTGGCGATTCCGCCGATGGAATCCAGGAAGGTGTCGGCGGGAATGCCTTCTCTCAGGATAAAGCCGATGGTTGCCGCGACAAAGATCGCGACCTGCTGACTGGAAGACTGGAACGAGGTGTAAAAGCCGCGATTGCCAGGTGTCGATATTTCGGAAAGATAAACGGAGACGCCGCCGAGTTCGACGCCGGCGGAGAACCCCTGTATCAGCCGGCCAATCAGCACAATGATCGTTGCGGCGATGCCGATGGATGCGTAAGAGGGGCAGAAGGCGATCACCACGGTACCAAGCGCCATGAGCGCGAGCGTCACGATCAATCCCTGGCGGCGGCCGATACGATCGACATAGGCGCCCAGCACGATGGCGCCGACCGGACGCATCAGCGCGCCGAGCCAGAACACCCCATACGCGTTGAGCAGGGCCGCCGTCTCGTTCTGGGCGGGGAAGAACGCCTTTGCGATATCCTGCGCATAAAAGCCGAACAGGAAGAAGTCGAACTGCTCGAGAAAATTACCGCTGGTCGCCCGCAGGATGGCGCCAAGGCGCGACTTGATCTGAGGCGGTTGTGACGTTGTTTGCGACATGGCGAGTCTCTCCCCCGTTTTTAAAATTGGCCGGTGCGGAAAGGTCTCTCGCTAGCCGACTGTTGTTCTTGTTGTTGGGCCAATCTGCCATGCCTGCGCGGTGCCACCAAACGGAAAACGCCGGCCGAACCTGATATCCCCTCGCGCGTGGATCGTTTTTCAGGTTTTGTTCTGCGCGGAGGCCACCAGCCATTGCCGGAACGCCCTGAGCTTTGGCGAATCCGCTTTGGCCTCGGGCGAGACCAGATAGAAGCCGGCGTCCGCCGGCAGCGTGATCTTGAACGGAACCACCAGACGGCCCTTGGCGATATCGGCCTCGACATAGGAGGTGCGGCCCATCGCGACCCCGAAGCCGTCGATCGCGGCCTGGACCGTCATCAAGATCAGGTCGAAGGTCAGTCCGGGTTGTTTCGAGATATTGGCCGGCAGCCCGGCGGCGGTGAGCCATAGCCGCCAGTCGTCGTCATAGCCTCCGCTGCTGTGCAGCAGCGTCTGATTCGCCAGATCTTCCGGGCACCGCAGCGGCTTGTCTCCGGTGAGCAGCGCCGGGCTGCACACCGGAAACAGTTCGTCGGCGGTCAGCCAGTCGGCGCGCAGGCCGGCCCAATTTCCGCGGCCATAGCGGATCGCGGCATTGACGTCGCCGCCCCTGAAATCGACCAGCGCGGTCGAGGTGGTGATGCGGACATCGATACCGGGATGGGCTTCCTGGAACGAGGAAAGTCGCGGCAGCAGCCATTTTGCGGCCAGCGACGCCAGCGTCGAGACGGTCAGCACATGGTCGTTATCCCGGCGCAGCACCCGGTCGGTGGCAAGCCGCAAATCGTTGAACGCGGCGCGGACCCCGGGCAGGTAATCCCTGGCTTCCGGCGTCAACGCGAGCGCCCGGTTCTGCCGCACGAACAGGCGTATCCCCAATTCCTCCTCCAGCCGCCGGATCTGGTGGCTGATCGCGGTCTGCGTGACGTTCAGCTCGGACGCCGCGTTGGTGAAGCTGAGGTGCCGGGCCGCGGCCTCGAACGCGCGCAATCCATTGAGCGAGGGCAGCCGGGCGGTCATTTCGCGGGCCCCTGATGCATGAGGTTATATCATCTGAAGCGGTACAAAGTGTCGTTTGTCGAAAATCCGAATGGCGCCGATATTGGCTATAGCAAGTTAGCTTTTGGAGGCGACAATGTCCACTTGCACACATCAATCGATGATAAATCATCATGGGTCGGGCTTTTTAGCCCAGATCGGCGAGACCCTGCACATTTGGCGGCTGCGTCGGCAACAGCGGCTTGAACTGTCCCATTGGACCGACCGCGACCTGCACGACGTCGGACTTTCCTGGAGCGACGTCGCTCGCGAAGTCGAAAAGCCGTTTTGGCGGGCTTGAGTGCAGCCAGGCCGGCGTCGCCTCGTCCGGGGGATGCCGGCCATCGTCTTTTCGAAAGCACGGGAGCTTTGCGATGATAGCGCTTCGTTTGGATGATCTGCGGCAACATACCGACGTGCTGCGGTTGCGGACCGGCAAGACGTTGATGGTGCGCTTCGTCGAGCCTGGTGACGCCGACGCGTTGCAGGGTTACTTCCGAGCGCTCTCGGTGCGCTCGCGCTACAACCGCTTCCTCGGCGCCCTGAGCGAACTGCCGCCAACCGAACTCGCCCATTTCATCCATGCCGGCGAAGCCGACCGCTTCAGCGTGATCGCGACCATGGCGATCGATGGCATCGAGACCATCGTCGGCGAAGCCCGTTATGGGTTCGAGGCCGACACTGCGAGTTTCGAATTCGGCCTGTCGATCGACGACCGCTGGCAGGGCCAGGGTATCGGGTCGGCGCTGCTTGCGAATCTGCAGTGCCGCGCCGCCGCGTTTGGCGCCACGCGCCTATTCGGCGATACCTTGCGTTCCAACGACGTCATGATCGGCCTTGCCCGCAAGTCCGGCTTTGCCTTTACGCGCAACCCCGACGACTGGAAGCTGGTGCGCTTCGAGAAACATATCGACCTCGCGCCGCAGGAGATTCCCTGTGCCAGCTGGCAACTCGCGGCCGAAAGTCTGGCGCTGAGTGGTGCTGCGGCGAACTGAGTTCGCGCGACCCTCAATTTCCCTTGAACACCGCCTTCCGCTTTTCGATAAAAGCCTGCACCGCCTCGCGGTGATCCGCTGTCTTGGTGGTGCGGATCAGGCGCTCGGCCTCGTGATCGCGCGCGGTGGCGAAATCGAATAGCAGGGCTTCGTCGAGATTGTCCTTCATGTAGCGCAGCGCGACGGTCGGGCCTTCCGCGATCGATTTCGCAAGCGCAAAGGCCTCGTCCTGAAGTTTTGCGTCCGGCACCACGCGGTTGACGAGGCCGATCGCCGCGCATCTCGCCGCATCGACCTTGTCAGCGGTAAACATCAGTTCGCGCGCCCGCGCGGTCCCGACCAGCCGCGTCAGCAGCCAGGCGATGCCGTAGTCGCCGCTCAGGCCGACCCGCAGATAGCCGGTCGACACGAATGCCGATTCCGCGGCGATACGGAGATCGCAGGCCATGGCGATGGCGAGGCCCGCGCCGACCGCGGGGCCGGGCAGCGCCGCGATGGTCGGCTTGCGCACCGAGACCAGTGCGCCGGTCAGCAGGCGCTGGCGTTCCTGCAAGTCGGCGACCTTCTCGTCATGGGACATTTCCAGCTTCTTCTGCTCGCGATGCGCGCCCATGCCCTTGACGTTGCCGCCGGCTGAGAACGCGGTACCGGCGCCGGTAATCAGAAGCGCACCGATGTCCGGATTCTCACCGCAGGTTTTTATCATCTTGCGCAGTGCCGGCGTCAGGTTGTCCGACAGCGCGTTGCGGACCTCGGGCCGATTTAGCGTGATGACGGCGACGCGGTCGCGGATCACGCACAGCAATTCGCTGGTGCCGGTGTCGATGGTGATGTCGCTGGTCATGTTCCCCCCGATTTTCGTTGGTCACCGTCATTCCGGCTCGATGCTTCGCATCGCCCCGGAATGACGGCGATGCCTAAAACTTCTCCACCCACGGCCGCAATTCCAGTTCCCAGGTCCAGGCGCTGCGCGGTTGCTGCAGCACGTTCCAATAACTGAAGGCGATGGCGTCGGGATCGAGCATCGAGTCCGGTCGCTCGGCAGGCTCGACGCGCGCGGCGCTGCGAATGCCGCCGTCGATGACGAAATGCGCGACGTGAATGCCCTGCGGCGACAACTCGCGCGCCATGCTCTGCGCCAGGCCGCGCAGCGCGAACTTGCCCATCGCGAAGGGTGCGGACTGGGGATAGCCCTTGACGCTGGCGGAAGCGCCGGTGAACAGGATCGCGCCGTGTTTGCCAGGCAGCATCCGTCTTACCGCCTGCTGCGCTACCAGGAAGCCGCCGAACGCGCTCACCGCGATGGCCTGCGCGACATCTGCGGCCAGCAGATCGAGGAAGGCGCCGCGCGCCCGTCCGCTGGCGTTGTAGACCACCACGTCGGGCACGCCGATCTCGCGCTCGACCAGGCCGAACAGGCGCTCGACGTCGTCGGGTTCGGTGGCGTTGCAGGCAAAGGCCCGGGCGCCGGTCTCATGGCAGAGCGCGCCAAGCTTTTCGATCTGGCGCGCCGCCAGCGCGACGCGGATGCCTTGCCTGGCAAACAGCCGCGCCAGCGAGGCGCTGAGGCCCTCGCCGGCGCCGACGATCAATGCGATTTTGTATTTTGGCAATTCCATGAGCCTGCTCCTCATTTATGGGAATGGCGTTTCAGCCGCGCAGTCCGGCAAGGCAACCGGCGGCCTCCAGCACCGGATCAAGCGTGGTCTTGTCTTCCACGGCAGCGTATTTGGCGCGCAGCATGCCGAGCGAACGCGCGTGATATTTTTGTGGCTTTTGGGTCCAGGTTTTGCCAGCGAGCGTGACGCTGAATTCCTCCTGTTTCTCCGCCAGCGCTTTCTCATTGGCCAGCGTCCACGGCAGGAATAGCGCGCCAACCTGCTTCTGCAGGATCGGCATCAAGGTCGGCTGCAGCGTGGACCAGGCCTCGAACGGGCCCTCGGCCTTCGGCCACAACATGCGATGCACCCAATCGAGCACATGCGGCGCGCCGCCGCCGATGATGCCGCCCGCAGTCGGGTCGGTCCACATTTCGTAGATCTGGCCCCAAAGACCAAAGTCGGCGAATGCCGGCCGTCCGCCGAACAGATACGGACGACCCGCGAGATGGCTGTCCAGCGAAGCAAGCATGTCGAGGAAGCCGGCCTCGATCTGCGGCGCGGTGATTTCGTTGGAGCCGACGAACCAGACCCGATCCACCATGCGGGTGCGCACCTGACCGGCGAACGCCGCATGCTCCGGCTCGCCGGCCTTGGGGCCGCGCATGCGCGCGATGCGCCCGGCAGAACTGATCTGGTCGACGTCGCGCGCCCAGCGGTAGTGGAACATCCATTTGTTGCCCCACTCGTCGCCGAATTCCTCGATCAAGGCGGAAATGAAGTTGGCGATGGGGTCGTCGGGATGGATCGATGGCTCCGGATACAGCTGCTCGATCCGATCGATGATCGGCGTGGAATCTTGAATGCCGACACCATCCGGCGTAACCACCAGGGGGATGATCGGCATTTTGGCGTATGTCTCGAATTCTGCCTGGCTTGCCGCATTCCGCAAAATCCATTGATGTGGAATGGCTTTGTAGCGAAAATAGGAGCGCACCTTGACCGAATAGGGCGACATCTCGGCGCCGAAGATGCGATAGCCGTCCGCCATGGGGGTTTCCTCTGATTGCGTTTTCGACGGCTTTATCGCCTGCTTTGTCCTGGCATGATCTATATCATCTAAAACACGGGGCGGAACGAACAAGAGTTGCAAAATGCACCAGCCAGCCAAGCACAGTGATGTGACAGCTTCAGCCGAGCAGCCAGGATTGCTCGCGCCGGATACATCCGGCATGAATTTCTACCGCGCCGATCCGGCGCTGACGGATCTGCTGCGGATCCATCTGCCCGATCCGCTGTTCCGCCATATCGAGCCGCATCTCGACCGCCTAGGGGCGCTCGCCGGCGGTCACCTCGACGAATGCGCGCGGCTTGCCGACCGGCACGTGCCGGTGCTGCACCAGCGCGACCGTTTTGGGCGCGACGCGCAGTGGATTGAATATCACCCGGCCTATCGCGAGTTGGAGCGCGCCGCGTTCGGCGAATTCGGCATTCACGCGATGTCGCTGCGCGAGGGCATCATGGGCTGGCCGCAGCCTTATCCCGTAGTGGCAAAGCATGCCTTTACGTTCTTGTTCAACCAGGCCGAGTTCGGCCTGGGTTGCCCTATCAATGTCACCGACGGCTGCGCCAAATTGCTTTCGAAATTCGGTAGCGAAGCATTGAAAGAAAAATATCTCGGCGGATTGACCCAGACCGACATGAGCAAGCTGACCCAGGGCGGCCAGTTCATGACCGAGAAGGAAGGCGGCTCCGACGTCGGCAAGCTCACGACCACGGCGGTAAGGGAAGGCGATCACTGGCGTCTGTCGGGCGAAAAATGGTTCTGCTCCAATGCGGACGCCGAGGTGGTGATGCTGCTGGCGCGGCCGCAGGGCGCCGAAGGCGGCACCCGCGGCGTCGGCCTGTTCCTGATGCCGCGGCGGCTCGGCGACGGCTCGCCCAACCACTACCGGATCGTGCGGCTGAAGGACAAGCTCGGCACCCGCTCGATGGCGTCGGGCGAAATCAAGCTGGAAGGCGCGATTGCGTACGCGGTCGGTAATCTCGATCGCGGCTTCGTACAGATGGCCGAAATGGTAAACTCGTCGCGGCTCTCCAACGGCGTCAAGTCCACCGCGCTGATGCGGCGCGCCCACCACGACGCCATGACGGTGGCGCAAAATCGTGTGGTGTTCGGAAGCCGCATCATCGACCTGCCGCTGGCGCGGCGACAATTGATGAAGATCATGCTGGCGACCGAGCAGGCGCTGTCGATGAGTTTTCTCACCGCCGACGCGCTCGACCGCGCCGAGGCCGGCAGCCAGGACGCGGCGGCGCTGCTGCGCATCCTGACACCGACGTTGAAATTCCGCGCCACCCGCGACGCGCGCAAGGTCTGCGGCGACGCTTTGGAGATGCGCGGCGGCATCGGTTACGTCGAGGAATTTGCAACCAGCAGGCTGCTGCGCGACGCCCATCTCGGCTCGATCTGGGAAGGCACCGGCAATATCGTCGCCCTTGATGCGCTGAAACGCGCGGTCGGCCGCCATGGTGCCGATGCCGCGTTGGCGGCAGACCTGCATGCGCGCCTCGATGACAGCGCCAATGTGCCGCAAGCCTGGCGCGACACCTTGCGCGGTCTTACCGACCACGCCATCGGCTTTGCCCGCGAGGTGGCGGCGCGCACCGACAACGAGGCCGAAGCGCGGCGCACCACCAGCCTGCTCTATCATGTGGCAAGCGCAGTGGCGCTGGCGTGGGAGGGCGGACGCATCCACGAGATGCGCGGCGATGCCCGGCGGCTGTTGCTGTCGCGCATGGTGATCGATCACCGGGTCTCGGCCAACGATCCGTTCCGGCTCACGGAAAATTCAGTGCAGCGCGCCATCACAGGCCATCTGCTCGGCGAGCGCGCCGTCGGGATGGCCGAGGTTGGCGAATTGCTGAAGGTGGCTTAGCATCTGGTGCATGTATTTAATCCGGATGCCGCGCACTCGACCTTACCTCTCCCCTTGCGGGAGAGGTCCGGATCGCATCGGCAGATGCGATCCGGGTGAGGGGTTAAGGTCTATCGATGGACCGTAACCCCTCACCCCAACCCTCTCCCGCAAGGGGAGAGGGAGCTCACCGTCCCCGTTTTGATATGCGAAATACACAACAAGAATACATAAACAAAAAGAGGAAACACCGATGAAGGCCGCCGTTCTGCATGAAGTCAACAAGCCGCTCGTGATCGAGGACGTCAGCCTGCAGAAACCCGGACCGCGCGAGGTCCTGATCCGCACGTCGGTCGCCGGGCTCTGTCATTCCGATCTGCATTTCATGGAAGGGCTCTATCCGCATCCGCTGCCGGCGGTGCTCGGCCACGAATCGGCCGGCGTCGTTGAGCAGGTCGGCTCCGACGTCACCTATGTGAAACCCGGCGATCACGTGGTGACATGTCTTTCGGTATTCTGCGGCACTTGCGACAATTGCTCGACCGGCCGGCCGGTGCTGTGCACCGATACCACGGTCAAGCTGATGCCGGGCGTCTCCAACCGGCTGTCATGGGCGCGATCGGAGAAGCTGAACCAGTTCCTCAATCTGTCGTCGTTCGCCGAGCAGATGCTGGTGCACGAGAATGCCATCGTCAAAATTCGCCAGGACATGCCGCTGGACCTCGCGGCGCTGATCGGCTGCGGCGTCATCACCGGCTACGGCGCGGTGGTCAACACCGCCAAGGTCGCGCCCGGTGAAACCGTTGTCGTGATCGGCTGCGGCGGCGTCGGCATGGCCGCGATCAACGGCGCCGAGATCGCCGGCGCCGGCCGCATCATCGCGGTCGATACCAATCCGGCCAAACTGCAACTGGCGACAAAACTGGGGGCAACCGACATCGTCGATCCCAAAAACGGCGACGTAGTGCAGCAGGTGCGCGATCTCACCAAGGGCGGCGTGCATCATTCGTTCGAGGTGTTGGGCCGCAAGGAGACCGCGGAGCAAGCCTTCGCGATGCTGGCGCCCGGCGGCACCGCGACCATCGTCGGGATGATCCCGTTCGGCCAGAAGATCGAACTCCACGGTTTTGACTTCCTGCGCGAGCGCAAGATCCAGGGCTCGTCGATGGGTTCGAACCATTTCCGCGTCGACATGCCGCGGCTGGTCGAATTCTACATGCGCGGCCGGCTGCATCTGGAGGACTGGATCTCGGCGAAGCTGAAACTGTCCGAGATCAACGAAGGCTTCGCCGCGATGAAGGCCGGCAAGACCGTGCGCAGCGTGATCATGTTCGACGCGTGAGAAGCTCGGTCGTCATGCGCGGGCTTGACCCGCGCATCCACCAACTTTCTGAAAAGGATGGATTGCCGGGTCAAGCCCGGCAATGACGATAACCGTTCGTCATTCCGGGGCGCGCGCGGGCGCGAACCCGGAATCTCGAGCTTACCTCCAGATTCCGGGTTCGCTCGTTGCACTCGCGCCCCGGAATGACGGCCTCCGGCCTCCACCTCATGAAGAGGAGGCGCGCAAGCGGTCTCGAACCATGAGGCCGGCGCGGCCATCCTTCGAGACGGCGCTGACGCGCCTCCTCAGGATGAGGGGCAACTAGTCATCAAAGAGGGGCAACTAGTCGTCAAAATCAGACGGCGGCACGAACCCGCCGAATTCGCGCTCGATCAGTTCGGCCAGTTTCAGCGGCGTGCGGTCTTCCAGCCAGGGGCCGACGATCTGCACGCCGATCGGCAATCCTTCCGGCGACAGGCCGATCGGGATCGCGGTGGCCGGCAGGCCGGGCAGCGTGGCGATGCCGGGCCATGCCAGCTGATCGGGGTAGGGGTAGTCCTTGCCGTCGATATCGATGCGGCGTGTTTCCTGATCCTCGGAATGATCATGCGGGTAGGCCGGCGTCGGCATCACGGGGCAGATCATGGCATCAAAACTCTTGAACAGCTCGCGCCACTGCGCCCGCAAGCGCGCGCGTCCGCCGTCAGCCATCACCCAGTCGCGGTGGCTGAGCACGAGGCCGCGCAAGCGCTCCGCCGCCAGACTCAGATCGTCCGGTGGCAGATTTGCCGCGGCGGCCTGGGTGCCGGCATAGGCTTCCGGGGCGGACGATGCGCCGAGGAACGACATCAGCAGCCGCATATAGAGCCGCGACGAGGCGGCGAAGTCCGGCAATAGCGGGCTGTCGCGAGTAACGGGCAAACCTGCCTTGCCGAGGTTGGCGGCGAGTCTCTCGATTGCTCCGCGCACGCTTTTGTCCGTCGGCAGCACCGGATCGGTATCGATCAGCAGCACACGGAAATTCTTCAGATCGCCGTGACGCGGCGGCGGCAGCGAAAGCCTGTAGGCAACGCCGGCTTCCAGCGGATCGGGCCCGGCCATGGTATCGAGCAGAAGCGTCAGGTCGGCGGCACTGCGCGCCATCGGTCCGATCACCGACAGGTCGCGGTCGAAGGGCAATGGCGGCAGCGGCGGCGGCGTATTGCCGCGCGTCGGGGCCAGCGCAAAGGTCGGCTTGTGGGCATAGACGCCGCAGTGGAATGCCGGCACGCGCAGCGAGCCGCCGATATCGGAGCCGATCGAGAGTGCCCCGTAACCCGCCGCGAGCGCCGCCGACGATCCGCCGGAGGAGCCGCCCGGCGTGCGGCCGAGATGATACGGATTATTGGTGGTGCCGTAGATGTCGTTGTAGCTCTGCCAGTCGCCGAGTCCGAGCGGCACGTTGGTCTTGCCGAGGATCACGCCGCCGGCCTGCTTGATGCGGGATACCGACAGCGCGTCTTCCAACGGCCTGAAGTCCTTCTGCGCCGGAAAGCCCCATGTCGTGGGCAGGCCCGCGACATTGCAGGATTCCTTCACCGTCATGGGGATGCCGAGCAAGGGCCTGGTCTCGCCGCGCCCAAGCGCCGCGTCGGCGGCACGGGCGGCATCGAGACCACGGGCGAAATCGCGAACGCAGACCGCGTTGATCTTGCCGTCGTGACGCTCGATGCGGTCGATCGCGTCCTGCGCGAGCTCGACGGCAGAGACTTTTTTCGCTTTCAGGGCCGCCGACAATTCGGTCGCGGTCTTGAAGCTCCATTGCGATTTAGCCAAGGCGTTTCTCCTGAAGTTACTGGCGTTGTCCATCGGATGATGCGCAGTTCCGGCGCGGGTCGCAAGACCATGCCGAGCACGCCCACGGAATCTGTCGTAACGTTTGCGAGGGATATCTAACAGAACCCGACGTCACCGATCGCGAGCCGGAAATTCCCCGCTCTGTCCACCGAGCGGCTGACATTGCGCGCGCCGACGCTGTAAGATGTTACAGAATTCGGCGATGTCGCCCGGAAATCTATTCCGGCAGCATCCGTTGCATGATGCGGTCGCGATAGACAAAGATGTGGGCCAGCGCCGCCGCCACATGGATGCCGATCACCACCAGCAGCGCCCACTCCATTGCCTGATGCAATCCGTCGATCGCCTTCCCCGCCGCCGCATTGTCCGCCAGCATCGGCATGGGCATCAGATAAAAGAACGACACTCCCCAGCCGCGGAACGAGGCGAACAGCCAGCCGGTGACGGTCGTTGCCAACACCAGCGCATAAAGCAGCCAATGCACGGCCTCCGAACTCAGCCGCTGCCATGCGGGCAGCGAACTCTCGGGCGCCACGGGGTGAGTCAGTCGCCAGCCCAAGCGCAGGACGATGAGGATGAAGATCAGGATTCCCAACGAGATATGGAATGTCATGCCGGCGCCGGGTTTCATGCCCCGGTGAATGTCCGGCATCAGCCAGCCCAGCAGGTACTGCACGGTCAGAAGTGCCACGATGAGCCAGTGCAACACCTTCGCGGTGGTGCCGTATTGCAAACGATCGGTCATGAGGTTCCCTACGGGATTGGCGGAGTTTCTTCGAGAAGGTCGCGAATCCCGAAGCCGGAGCATTACATGCGCCGATTCGCTAGGGCTGCGGGAGTCGCATGGTGGAGTGCGACATCGGATTGACAGGCCCCGAAGCGGAGGCGCGTTCGGTGCCGGAACTGCTTCCAGGTACCGGAAACGCGTATCCCCAAATCGTCTTGACGACGAAGCGATCGGATGCCGGCGTCAATCCGTAGCCAATCCCCAAGTTCACGTCAAAGACGCCGAGCTTGAAATCCGTCACGGCAAACAAAGTGTGCTGCTGATCGGGAAGCTTTGCGAAGTTCCCGATCTCGCCGAAATCGGCATAGTATTCGAGGCCCACGAACAGATCGGTGTCGAGCCTTCTGGCGACGCGTGCCGCGGGGGCAAAGTCCGCCTCGCCATATTTTCCAAAGCCGACGTCCAGGATCGGGTTGACGATGAATTCGTAGTCCGCGTTACGGACGCCGATAATGGGGCGTATCTCAAGGCCAAACCTGGTCTGCGAGAATTTCGGCGTTGAGTTGCTCAGCTCGAAATTGACGCCATAAAACAGGCTGCGCTGCTCGGCATTGGGCGAGACAAACAGGGTCCGCAGCTTGAAGGAGTCCGACAAGAATTGCTGATCCTGAATGGCGAAGGGCAAATAAAGCCCGACTTCCCACCAGTCGGTCACGCCATAGGCGAATTCCGGCGTCCCATTGATGCTGTGATTGGAGACGAGGCCGCCCGGAAACGGCGGCGTCGTCAGGCCGGCGCCGACGTATTGAGGTGCTGCTGAATCGTGAATTGGCCTGGCGCCGCAATGCTGGCGTTATAGACCTGGATTTCGTCGACAGCTTTCGCGGGCTGCCCCAGCGCCGCCCATACGGCGGTGCCGGCCAGCAGACGGAACAGGCGCCGGGGGCCACACTTGAAACGATGTTTCATCGTCGCCGCAAACGCTTCCTAAGCCGCTCCGATGAAAATGCCGACGGCAAGCACGATGACGCCGCCGAGCACGATCTGGAATACCGCCTGCAGGAACGGCGTGTCCATATAGCGCGCGCGAATATAGGCGATGGCCCATAATTCGAAGAACACCACGAAGCCCGCGATCGCGGTCGCGATCCAGAATGCATTGGCCCATGAATCCGGGACCAGATAGGGCATGGTGTGGCCGAGACCGCCGACCGTCGTCATCAGTCCGCAGGTCAGTCCGCGCAGCCAGGGCGAACCGCGACCGGTCAACGATCCATCGTCGGACAGCGCTTCGGCAAAGCCCATGCTGATGCCGGCGCCGATCGATGCGGCCAGTCCTACCAGGAAGGTCTGCCAGTTATGGTGGGTGGCGAAGGCTGCGGCGAACAGCGGCGCCAGTGTCGATACCGACCCGTCCATCAATCCGGCGAGCCCCGGCTGGACGTATTGCAGCACGAACACGCGCCGGCGCGTTTTGTCCTCCTCCGCGCGCACGTCCGGGCTGAGAATCTGGTCGGTCAGCTTGGCCGCGACCTTTTCGTGGCCTTTTTCCGCGTCCGCGAGGTCGCCGAGCAGCCGGCGGACGCCGACATCCTGGGTCTGTTGGGCGGCCTTGGCATAGAAGCGCTCGGCTTCGAACTCCATCGTCCCGACCTCCTTGCGGATGGTGTCGAGCGGCAGGTTCTTGGTCAGCCAGATGGGGCGGCGGCGCAAAAATCCCTTGACGTTGTCTCGGCGAATCGGCGGCAGGTTGGGGCCGAAGCGCTTTTCGTACATTTCCAGCAGCATGTGACGATGGCCTTTTTCCTCCTCGGCCATCTCCTCGAACAGCTTGGCCGAATCCGGATAGCGCTCCGCGAGATCTTCCGCGAAGGTCATGTAGATCCGGCTGTCCTCCTCTTCGGAGGCGATCGCGACCGCCAGCACTTCGCGCTCGGTCAGATCGGCAAAATTCTTCATTGGAACTTCCTGCAGGAGTTTTTTAGAATGGTTCTAAAGATATAGGGGCTGAACCGGGCGGGGTCAAATCCGATCGCACGGGCCGAGAAGGGCCGACCGCTTCCCGGGATTTCTCCCCGGTTTCGCAATCTGGAACTGTTGCGGTCGGCGTCCGTTCGAGTCCCTATGGCAGCATCACATCCACCCGGAGTGCTTATGGACAAGGTCAAATACCGCTTGAACGATCCGCGGCTTGCGCCGCGCCGAACCAAACTCGAGATTCCCGGATGGGCCGGCAAGCGCGAACCTCGCGCCGATGGTTCGCGCGAACAGGTGTGGCATTGCGTGCCCTTTTCGGAAGGCGCGCAATACGGAATCGAATTGTTTTATCCCTACGATAACGAACTGCACGTCAGCACCAGGGACGGCCGTTTGATATTGGAGGGCGATTGGGGTCCGCCACCGGACGGGGGCGTGCAGTGGCCGCCGTTTCGAAACTTCGGCGATAATTTTTACACCTACCAGATCCTCCTCGATCTCAAGGTCGAAAAGGGCATGGCGATCCGGACCGAACCGCACCCCCGGTTCTATACCGACCGCACCGACACCGTGCCGATCGCGGTGCCGGCGCTGGTGCGCAATTGGTGGCCGATGATGTTCTTTACGGTCTTCAAGGCGCCGGCCGAGGGCCGCACCCATATTTTCCGGCCGAACGAACCGTTCGCGCAGATTATCGTGATCCCCGAGGAAGCCTCCTTCGACCTCGAGCCGATGGGCGAGGAGGAATCCGCCGAGCGCGAGCTGCAGGCGCGGCGCATCTATGCCAACCGGCCGACGCTGGCGGCTGGGACCGAATGGACTTCCTCGACCGACACCGTGTTCGACGGCATCTACCGGCATCTGCATCGCGCCGCGAAGGAAAAAGCTCGCGAGGATTAGGATTTAAAAGATTGTGGCCTCATCCATGCGAGACGCGGGCCACGGCACGCTCCCTGAGAGTCTGACGAAGAAGCAGCCATGATAGTCGCGGGCTCACCATAAAGCTCGTCATGCCCGGGCTTGTCCCGGGCATCCACGTCTTAGGGGTGCCGGCACGAAAGGCGTCGATGGCTGGGACAAGTATACGGCCATGACGAAAAGTGAATCATTTTTCAATCTCTTAAGAAAAAACCTGAAAATGCTGACTGCTTTTTCGGTCAGGCTCTGAGGAGCGGTTCCTCCGCCGCGCGTCTCGAACCTTGAGGCGGTTAAATGCGCGATGCGGATTCGACCCCGCCTGAAACATCCTCGACAGCACAAAAAAACAGGACCCGGAGGTCCTGTTTCTCATCATCTGATGGCACGCGACTTCAATCGTCGCGTCGATTATCAGTAGTGATTGTGGTAATGATGGTGGTGGTGATGATGATGGCGGCGAGGCGCTATGATGATGCGGGGAACGACCCGGCGATAGGCATGGTGATGATGGTGGTGGTGATGGTGGTACTGCACCAGCTGGACATTTCCGTCCGCTGACGAGACCGGCCCTGATTCGTCGACAGCCTGCAACAGCGCCGCGGCGTTCGGGATTGGCTCGAGCAGGTCGGCGAAGGAATTGGCCCTCAGGACGTCGGTCGGCGCCGGACTTGGAATGGGCGCGGCCTGGGCGGCACCGAATGCTCCGAGCGTCGCCATCGCTCCCAAAAGTCCTGCGATCTTCTTTTCCATAGTTCTCTCCAATGACTGTCGCCGGGCAAATTACCCGGTAGCCGGCAACGCGGGTAGCCGAAAAAGGTTCCCAATGCAATCTGCGGTTGATCTAGGGGTAACAATGAGTTAGCGGGCGGCGCGCGGCCGGGCCTGCTTCATGAATTCCAGCAGCAGCCAAAGCCTCATTCGAACTCGAGAAGATGAGCGAGGAGGAATCCGCCGAGCGCGAGCTTCAGGCGCGGCGCATCTATGCCAGCCGGCCGACACTGTCGGCCGGGACCGAGTGGACCTCGTCGACCGACACCGCGTTCGACGGCACCTACCGGCATCTGCATCGCGCGGCGAAGGACAAGGCCCGCCAGGATTAGGCATTTTCCAATACGGTGGCTCATCCTTCGAGACGCGCGCAAGGGCGCGCTCCTCTGGATGAGGTCCTCTAAACCCTCATATGGTGAGCAGCGCGGCAACGCCGCGCGTCTCGAACCATGAGGCTGTCGAATGCGCGATCATGATTCGAACGAACCTGAAAACGCCCTGGACAGCATAAAGAAACAGGACCCTCAGGTCCTGTTTCTCATCATCCGATGAAGCGCGACGTCAATAGTCGCGGCGGTAGAAGCTGTGATGGTGGTGATGGTGATGATGATGGTATCGGCGGTATCGCGGCGGCACGATCACCACCCGGGGCGCATACCTCGGATAGAAGCCATGGTGGTGATGATGATGGTGGTGGTGATGGTAATAGTACTGAGCAAGCTGGACATTTTCGTCCGCTGACGGGACCGGCGCAGATTTATCGACAGCCTGCAGCAGCGCAGCAGCGTTCGGGATCGGCTCGAGAAGGTCGGCGAAGGAATTGGCCCTCAGCACGTCGGTCGGTGCCGGACTGGGAATTGGCGCGGCTTGCGCGGCGTTGAGTGCTCCGAGCGTCGCCATCGCTCCCAAAAGTCCAGCGATCTTCTTTTCCATAAGTTCTCCTACAGTGACTGTCGCCGAGTGCAATGCCCGGTCGTCGAAAACGCTTCATATCCGGAAATCGTTCCGGCGCGATCTCGCCATGATGTCAGACTGAAATGAACAGGCGATGAACTAACGAACCAAACGTTCTCTGGCCTGCTTTACGAATTGCAACAATAAGTCACTCACCTGCTCGGGCTGCTCCTGCTGCACCCAATGGCCGGCGCCGTCGATCAGATGAGAGCCAAACATGCGGGTGCAGGCCGTCGCCTGCATCGCCTCATAAACGCCCGGGCGTTGATAAGTGCCCCAGTCTTGTTTGCCGGAGATGAAGCACGAGGGCACGTCGATAGTGCGGCCGGAAAATGTTTCGAGTTCGGCGCTGAATGCCCTTGATGTGCCGCAGCGATACCATTGCAGGCCGCCCTGGAATCCGGTGCGCGCATACTCGGCGCTGTAGAAGGCGAGCTCGCTGTCAGGCAGCCATGTGTTCGCCGCGATTGCATCCGCTGATGGCATTTGCCCCGCGACGGTCTCGGCCATGTTCTGGCCAAGATCCATCACGTAGTAAGTCGGCAATTTTGCCAGCTCGCTCGCGGTCCATGATTTCAATGGATAGGGCTTGTTGGCTTTCCAGTCCGCGCTCTTGTGATGATAATAGGCGCGCAGGAAATCATGCACGCCCTGCGGGGCGCGGTGCATGTCGGCATTGGCCTCAGGGGTCGAGTAGTACCATTGATAATGTTTGCGCGGACGCGTCAGCGCCGCGAGTTCGCGGTGCACGGGATCCTCCGGCTTGGGCCTGAAAGGCTTATCCGCGGTATCAAAGGCGAGCTGTGGCGGGCCGGCGAACGGCGCGCTCATCAGCGCGACCGATCGAAACACGTCGGGCCGCACCAGCGCGCACCAAGCGGCGACCGAACTGCCGAAATCATGTCCGACCACGGCATTGACGCTGCGATAGCCGAATGCCGACACCAGCCCGAGCGCGTCGCGCACCAGGTTGAGCAGCCGGAACGAGGCGAGATCACCGCCGTAGCTGGCGTCCCAGCCGGTGGTGCGGCCGTAACCGCGCTGGTCCGGCGCGATCACGTGATAGCCGGCTTCCGCGAGCGCCGGCATCACTTTGCGCCAGCTGTAGGCCAGTTCGGGAAAGCCGTGCAGCAGCAGCAGGCAGGGCCGGCCGTGTGTCTCGAAGCCGGCTTCGAGCACATGCACGCGCAGGCCGTTGATACCGTCGACGAAGCGGGAGCGGATGCCGGGCGGAAGGAGGATCTCGGGGAAATCAGTTGTGGTGTTCATGGGCAGGGCACTCCGATCCTCATGGTGAGGAGGCGCGTCAGCGCCGTCTCGAAACATGAATGGAACGTATCGCTCATCCTTCGAGGCGCGCGCAAGGGCGCGCCCCTCAGGATAAGGCCAGTGCCAGCCGTAAGGCGGACGAAAGCGCAGCGCGCCTCACACCCTCACCACCGTCTTCGGCCAATATTTGTCGCGTAGGTGTCGCTTCACCAGCTTGCCGGTGGGCGTGCGCGGCAACTCGGCTTCGAAGTCGATGCTCTTGGGGCATTTGATCGGCGACAGATGCTTGCGGCAGAACAAAATCAGTTCGGCTTCCAGTTCCTTTCCTGCGCGCGTCATGTCGTGCGGCTGCACCACCGCCTTGACCTCTTCGCCCATCTCCTCGTTCGGCACGCCGAATACGGCGACATCGGCGATTGCGGGATGCGTGATCAGCACGTCCTCGGTCTCCTGCGGATAGATGTTCACGCCGCCGGAGATGATCATGTAGGACTTGCGGTCGGTGAGATAGAGAAAGCCCTCGTCGTCGAGATAGCCGACGTCGCCGAGCGTTGACCAGCCCCTGGCGTTGTAGGCCCGCTTCGTCTTCTCGGGATCGTTGTGATAGGAAAACACCGGCGCGTCGGCGAAATACACCGTGCCGATCTGCCCCGCCGGCACTTCCTGGTCCTTCTCATCGAGAATCCTGACTTTGCCGATCACAGCGCGTCCGACGGTGCCGCGATGATCCAGCCATTGCCGCGAGCTCGACACCGTGACGCCGTTGCCTTCGGAGCCAGCATAATATTCGATCAGGATCGGCCCCCACCATTCGATCATCCTGGCCTTGACGTCGATCGGGCAGGGTGCTGCGGCATGAATCGCGCCTTTCAACGACGAGACGTCGTAACACCGCCGCACCTCTTCCGGCAGTTTCAGCATGCGCACGAACATGGTCGGCACCAGCTGCGACTGCGTGATCCTGTGCTTCTCGACCAGCCGCAAAAACTCCTCGGCGTCGAAGGATTCCATGATGATGGAGGTGCCGCCGAGCGTGATCGCCATCATGTTGAAACGCAAAGGTGCTGCGTGATACAGCGGCGCCGGTGACAGATAGATGCTGTCGGCGTTCATGCCGCACATATCGGCACAGAGAATCTTCAGGAACGGGTTCGGCTGGTCGATCGGGTTGTGCTCGGACTGGCGCTTGATGCCCTTGGGCCGCCCTGTCGTGCCCGACGAATACAGCATGTCGTAGCCGGCGACTTCGTCCGCGATCGGCATGGTCGGCTGCGCCGTGGCTTCCTTGTCCCATGAGCGGAAGCCGGGCAATGGCTCCTCGATCATGTAGAACAGCGGCTCGCCAGGCGCGCCCGTAACCAGTCCCTTGATCTGGTCGGCGCATGTCGGCGAGGTGATCACGACGCGCGCGCCGCAATCCCTGACGATGTAGGCGATCTCGTCCTGGGTCAGGTAGCGGCTGATTGCGGTGTAATACAGCCCTGAGCGCTGCGCCGCCCAGCAGATCTCCATGAACGCCAGCCGGTTCTCGATCAGGAACGCGATGTGATCGCCTTCCTGCAGGCCGAGCGATCGAAACAGCTGCGCGCCCTGGTTCGACAATTCATCGAGCTCGCGATAGCTGATCGCCTTGCCGCTGCCAGCCATCTGGTAGGCGATCTTGTCCGGCTGGGTCCGCGCGTGCACCGACGGGTGGGTCATGGGGGTTTCCTCAGGGCAGCGAATGGCGAATAGCGAATAGGGAAGAGGGGGATCGTGTTCCCTTCACCCACTCACCACTCGCTATTCGCCTCTTCCTACAATCGCTCCACGATCGTCACATTGGCCATGCCGCCACCTTCGCACATGGTCTGCAGGCCGTAGCGCTTGTTGCGCTGCTTGAGGGCGTTGACCAGCGTGGTCATCAGCTTGGTGCCGGAGCCGCCCAGGGGATGGCCAAGCGCGATGGCGCCGCCGTTGACGTTGAGTTTTGCCGGATCGGCGCCAGTGGTCTTCAGCCATGCCGTCGGCACCGAGGCGAAGGCCTCGTTGACCTCGAACAGGTCGATGTCGTCGATTCCCATGCCGGCCTTCTTCAGCGCGCGCTCGGTGGCATGCAGCGGCGCATCCAGCATGATCACGGGGTCGCCGCCCATCATGGTCATGTGATGGATCCGCGCCATCGGTGTGAGCCCGAGCGATTTCAAGCCCTTTTCGTTGACAACCATAACGCCGGAAGCGCCATCGCAGATCTGGCTGGCGCTGGCGGCGGTGAGCTTGCCGTTCTCCGCGATCAGTTTGACGCCTTTGATGCCCTCAAGGCTGGCGTCGAAGCGGATCCCTTCGTCGATGGAATGGATGTCGGTCGAGCCGTCAGCGCGGGTGATCTGCAACGGAATGATCTCGTCCTTGAACCTGCCGGCCTGCGTTGCCGCAATGGCACGCTGATGGCTCTCATAGGCGTAGTCGTCGAGTTCGTCTTTGGAGAGGCCGTATTTCTCCGCCATCATCTCCGCGCCGGTGAACTGGCTGAACACGATGTTCGGATAGCGCTTTTCGATGTTCGGGCTCTTGTAGGTACCGAACCCGTTCTTGGCCGGCAATTGTGACGCCAGCCCCATCGGCACCCGCGTCATCGCCTCGACGCCGGCGGCGATCACGATATCCATGGTGCCGGACATCACGGCCTGGGCTGCAAAATGCAGCGCCTGCTGCGACGATCCGCATTGGCGGTCGACCGAGGTGCCGGGCACGCTCTCCGGCAGTTTTGAGGCCATGATGGCGTTGCGCGCGATGTTGTTGGATTGTTCGCCGGCCTGCATCACGCAGCCCATGATGACGTCTTCGATCAGCTCGGGATCGGCGCCGCTGCGCTCGACCAGCGAATCCAGCACGGAAGCGGCGAGATCGGCCGGATGCCAGCCGGCCAGGCGCCCTCCCTTGCGGCCGCCTGCGGTGCGGGCGGCGGCGACGATATAGGCCTCGGCCATGAGCATTCTCCCTGATTGTTAGGCTGGTGTTTGAATGACGGGTGCGGATTTAAGTGATGCCGCAGGATTTAGTCAATCAATCAATTAACCCTTGAGTGCGGCTCCCGCATCGGGTTATCTGCGGCGCGGATTTCCCGGCAGGCAGGTGATGGGATCACAGTTGGATACCAGCGTACAGAACAGGCTTGTGGCGGCGAAGAACACCACCGCCGAGAAGCTCCTGGTCGCCGCCAGCGAGTTGATGATCGAGCGCTCCTCGATCGAGGTGTCCCTGAGCGACATTGCGCAGAAATCCGGCGTCAACGCCGCGCTGGTGAAATATCATTTCGGCAACAAGGATGGCCTGCTGCTGGCGTTGTTGGCGCGCGATGCCGCCACCGAAATGGCGCAGCTGGAATATCTGCTGGCGCAGCCGATTGCGCCTACCGCGAAACTCAAGCTGCACATCGCCGGCATCATCCGCGCCTATCACCAGTTTCCCTACATGAACCGGCTGATCCACTATCTGCTGCACGAGAGCAGCGCGGAGGCTGCCGACGAGGTCTCGAAGTTCTTTGTCGCGCCGCTGCTCGACTTCCATCGCCGCCTGCTCGCCGAAGGAATCAAGGCGGGCGAATTCCGCAATATCGATCCGGTGCTGTTCTACACCAGCCTGATCGGCGCCTGCGACCACCTGTTTTTCGGCCGTCACGCGATGTCGCGGGCGACCGGCGTCGGGCCGGTCACCGACGAGGTCTGCCGCCAATACATCCGGCATATGGAAGCGCTGATTTGCGGGGGAATGATCAGAAGTGGCGAATAGCGAATGGCGAGTAGCGAATGGGGAGGAAGAAGTTAGAACATAGATAACGGCTGTCCGTTCTTTCCATTCGCTATTCGCTACTCGCTATTCGCCACCCTTAGAAGAAACGTCCAAGGAAAGGTTCTTGTCATGCAGTTGAAAGATGTTGCCGTTCTCATCACCGGCGGGGGCTCCGGTCTCGGCGCCGCCACCGCGCGCGCCATGGCCGCCAAGGGCGCGAAAATCGCCGTGCTCGACCAGAGCAAGGAAAATGCGGAGAAAGTCGCGGCCGAAGTCAAGGGCGTCGCCGTCGTTGCCGACGTCACCGACGAGGAGCAGGTCAAGGCTGCAATCGCGAAGGCGGAAGCCACCCATGGCATCGCGCGCGTGCTGATGAACTGCGCCGGCATCGGCGGATCGCAGCGTATCGTCGGCAAGGACGGCGTCTATCCGCTGGCCAAATTCGCGCGCATCATCAACGTCAACCTGATCGGCACCTTCAACGTGCTGCGGCTGTTTTCAGAACGGCTGCTGACGGAGGCGCCCATCGGCGAAGAGCGCGGCGTCATCATCAACACCGCGAGTGTGGCGGCCTATGAAGGACAGATCGGCCAGATCGCGTACTCGGCTTCCAAGGGCGGCGTGGTCGGGCTGACCTTGCCGGCGGCGCGCGATCTCGCTCAGCACAAGATCCGCGTCAACACCATCGCGCCCGGCCTGTTCCTGACGCCGCTGCTGATGGGATTGAACGAAGAAGCGCGCAAGAGTCTCGGCGCGCAGGTGCCGCATCCGGCGCGACTCGGCGACGCCTCCGAATACGGCAATCTCGCGGTGCACATCGTCGAGAACGCGATGCTCAACGGCGAAACCATCCGCCTCGACGGCGCCATCCGAATGGCGCCGAGGTAGTTTAGTCGTCCCCGCGAAAGCGGGGGACCCATGCGCCGAGAACGATCGATGTCAGGCTGGAGTTAGTTCCGGGGGAAACCCAAACGCCGGTGGATTATGGGTCCCTGCTTTCGCAATGCTTTCGCAGGGACGACGCATTCGATGTCTCTCACAACAGAGTAGCGCCATGAATTTCGATTTCTCCGACGAACAAAAGCAACTGCGCGACGAGGCGCGAAAATTTCTCGCCGAAAAATGTCCGCCCAAGGCGGTGCGCGTGGTGCTCGACGGCAAGGAACCCTATGACCGCGAATTGTGGAAGGGGCTTGCCGACATGGGTTTTCTCGGTGTCGCGATCCCCGAGGAATTCGGCGGCGCGGGTGCCGGGCATCTCGAACTCTGCGTGATCGCTGAGGAGATGGGGCGCGCGCTGGCGCCGGTGCCGTTTTCGTCGACGGTTTATCTCGCGGCCGAAGCGATCCTGCTCGCGGGCAGCGAGGCACAAAAGCAGAAGTGGCTTCCCCTGATCGCATCGGGTGCCGCGATCGGCACGCTGGCGCTGTTCGAAGGCAAGGGCAATCCGTCACCTGCGGCCATCAAGCTCACCGCGTCCGGCGGCAATCTCAACGGCATCAAGAAGCCGGTGCCCGACGGCGCCATTGCCGATTTCGCCATCGTTGCCGCGCGCACCGGCTCGACCGGGCGCGACACCGATATCTCGTTGTTTCTGGTCGACATGAAAGCCGAAGGCGTCGAGGCCAGGGCGTTGACCAATGTCGATCCGTCGCGCGGCCAGGCCGAACTCACTTTCAGGAATTGCAAGGCCGAGCCGCTCGGGCCGGCCAATGAAGGCTGGAGTATTCTCTCGCAGGTGCTCGACCGCGCCGCGGTGCTGATGGCGTTCGAGCAGGTCGGCGGCGCCGACCGCGCGCTGGAAATGGGCCGCGACTATGCCTTGGATCGCATTGCCTTCGGCCGTCCGATCGGTTCGTTCCAGGCGGTCAAGCACATGCTCGCCGACATGTACGTTTCGGCGACGCTGGCGCGGTCGAACTGTTACTACGGCGCCTGGGCGCTCTCGACCAACGCTTCGGAATTGCCGGAAGCCGCCGCCGCGGCACGCATAAGCGCGACGCAGGCGTTCCAGCATTGCTCGAAGAACAATATCCAGGTCCACGGCGGCATGGGTTTCACCTGGGAATTCGACTGCCACATGTACTACCGCCGTTCCAATGCACTGGCGCTGTCGCTGGGCTCTCTCTCCTATTGGGAAGACGCCCTGATCGACCGCATGCGCAAGCGGAATGCGGCTTAGGAGGACCCGTTTCCCGGACGCGGTGCAGCGCTCTTCGCGCTGCTCCGCAGAGCCGGGACCCATAGCTGAGTGCATAGACCCCGGATCAGCAGCGCACCGCTTCGCGCTGCGCAGCATCCGGGGAACGTGTTGAGAGATGAGAAAGAACCGCCATGAACTTCGATGACACCCCGCAGGAAGCCGCGTTCCGCGCCGAAGCAAAGGCCTGGATATCAGCCAACGCGCCGAAGCAGTATGAGGAGGAGCTGAGAAAATCCTCGCTCGGCCGCACCCAGCTCAAGGGAGCCAACATTCTTGAGGTGGCGAAAACCTGGCAGAAGAAAAAGGCCGACGCCGGCTGGGCCTGCCTGCACTGGCCAAGGGAATATGGCGGCCGCGGCGCGACCCCGATCGAGCGGGTGATCTGGCAGCAGGAAGAAGGGGCCTTCGGCAAACTCAGCGGAATGTTCATCATCGGCCACGGCATGTGCGGGCCGACCATGATGGCCTTTGCCGGTGAAGACCAGAAACGAAAATATTTGCCGCCGCTGGCGTCAGGCGAAAAAGTCTGGTGCCAGCTGTTTTCCGAACCGGCCGGCGGATCCGACGTCGCGGGTTTGCGCACCCGCGCGGAGCGACGCGGCGACGACTGGATCGTCAACGGCCAGAAAATCTGGACCTCGGGCGCGCATTACTCGGACTACGGCATCCTGCTGACGCGCACCGATCCCGACGTGGCAAAACACAAGGGCCTCACCATGTTCTTCCTGGACATGAAGAGCCCTGGCGTCGAGATCAAGCCGATCAAGCAGGCCAACGGCCAGTCCGAATTCAACGAGGTGTATTTCACCGACGTGAAAATTCCGGATGCGCAGCGGCTGGGGGCGGTCAATGACGGCTGGAACGTGTCGCTGACCACACTGATGAACGAGCGGATGTCGATCGGCGCCGGCGTTTCGACCGGCTTCCCGGAATTATTCGAGTTCTGCAGCAACCTGATGCTGGAAGACGGCCCTGCGATCGACGATCGCAGCGTGCGCTCGAAACTCGCCAACTGGGCGGTGCGGGCCAGCGGCCTGAAATACACCAGCATGCGCGCGATCTCGGCGCTGTCGAAAGGCGAACGTCCGGGGCCGGAGAATTCGATCGGCAAGCTGGTGGCAGGCGCGATGATCCAGGATGTCGCGGCCTATGCACTGGATCTGCAGGGCGCCGCCGGCGTGCTGAGCGGGCCGGAGGATGCGGAAGCCACCGGTAAATTCCAGGCGATGCTGCTGCGCGCGCCCGGGACCCGGGTCGAGGGCGGCACCGACGAGATCATGCGCAACATCATCGCCGAGCGCGTGCTCGGACTGCCCGGCGATATCCGGGTCGACAAGGATGTTCCGTTCAACAAGATACCGACCAGGGGAAGATAGTTCGTGTCCCGGACGCGGTGCAGCGCACTTGCGCTGCTCCGCAGAGCCGGGACCCACAATGCCGCTCAAAATTGATGGACCCCGGATCAGCAGCGCACCGCTTCGCGCTGCGCAGCGTCCGGGGAACGCTTCAAGGACAGGAGAAGCCCGATGAATTTCGACGACACCCCGCAGGAAGCCGCGTTCCGCGCCGAGGCGCGGAAGTGGATCGGCGCCAACGCACCCAGGGAATTCGAGGAGGAACTCTCCAAATCCTCGCTCGGGCGGATCAAGCTGAGGAAGCACGATATCGTCGAAGTCGCCAAGGCGTGGCAGAAGAAGAAGGCCGAAGGCGGCTGGGTCTGCCTGCATTGGCCCAGGGAATATGGCGGGCGCGGCGCGACCCCGGTGGAACGCGTAATCTGGCAGCAGGAAGAGGGCATCTACTTCAAACTCACCAGCCCGTTCCAGATCGGCGAAGGCATGTGCGGCCCGACGGTCATGACCTATGGCAGCGAAGCCGACAAGCGGCGCTATCTACCCAAGATCGCTTCCGGCGAAGAGATCTGGTGCCAGTTGTTCTCTGAGCCCGCCGGCGGATCCGACGTCGCGGGCCTGCGCACCCGCGCCGAGCGCGACGGCGATCACTGGATCATCAATGGCCAGAAAATCTGGACCTCGGGCGCGCATTATTCGGACTATGGAATTCTCATCACCCGCACCGATCCCAATGTGCCCAAGCACAAGGGCCTGACCATGTTCTACATCGACATGAAAAGTCCCGGTGTCGAGGTCAAGCCGATCAAGCAGGCCAACGGCATGCAGGAATTCAACGAGGTGTTCTTCACCGATTTGCGGATTCCGGATTCGCAGCGGCTGGGTGCGGTCGGCGACGGCTGGAACGTGTCGCTGACCACGCTGATGAACGAGCGGATGTCGATCGGCGCGCGGCTTGCGACCGGCCTTCCCGAGCTGTTCGATTTTTGCTCAAATCTGATGACCGACGACGGGCTCGCCATCGATGATCGCGCCACGCGCTCGAAACTCGCCAACTGGGCGGTGAAGGCCAGCGGGCTGAAATATACCAGCTATCGCGCGATTTCGGCGCTGTCCAAGGGCGAGCGCCCCGGGCCGGAAAACTCGATCGGTAAACTGGTCGCGGGTTCGATGCTGCAGGACATCGCGATGTATGCGATGGATCTGCAGGGCGCCGGCGGCATGCTCACCGATCCCGAGACCGCCGAGGCGGCCGGTCAGTTCCAGACCATGCTGATGTCGTCGCCTTCAACACGTATCGCCGGCGGTACCGATGAGATCCTGCGTAACATCATCGCCGAGCGGGTGCTGGGTCTGCCCGGCGATATCCGCGTCGACAAGGATGTGCCGTTCAACAAGATCCCGACCAGGGGGCGGTGAGCATCCGTGTCCCGGACGCGGTGCAGCGCCTTTCGCGCTGCTCCGGAGAGCCGGGACCCACAACACTCTTATGGGCCCCGGCTTGGCAGCGCACCGCTACGCGCTGCGCGCCGTGGCGCAATGCGCGAGAAAGACTGGCCATGACATCCGTTTCCTCAAGCCAAGCGCAAGAACCGATCGCGGTTCTCGAAGACCTGCTGGCGTCACGATTTTCCTGCCGGGCCTTTAAGCCGGACCCGGTGCCGCGTGCGACCATCGAGCGCATATTGGCCGCGGCGCAGAAGACTGCGTCGTGGTGCAACAGCCAGCCGTGGCAACTGGCGATCACCTCCGGCGCGGCGACGAAAAAATTCCGCGACGTGATGTACGGCGCCGCCACCAGCGGCCAGCCCAACAGCGGCGACTTTCCGTTTCCGCGCGAATACCGCGGCGTCTACCTGGAGCGGCGGCGCGAAAGCGGCTTTCAGCTTTACAACTCGCTCGGGATTATCAGAGGCGACAAGGCGGGTTACGCCAGACAGGCGCTGGAGAATTTCAATTTCTTCGGCGCGCCCCACGTCGCCATCGTTCATACCGACGAGGCGCTCGGCGTCTACGGCGCGATCGATTGCGGCGGCTATGTCACGAGCTTCATGCTGGCGGCGCAGGCGCTGGGACTGGCCACGATCCCGCAGGCGGCGCTGGCGTTTCACTCCGAATCGATACGCCGGCATTTCGGGCTCGGCGACGACCGCCGGGTGGTATGCGGCATTTCATTCGGATTCCCGGACCGCGAGCACAAGGCCAACAGCTACCGCACCACCCGCGCCGGCATCGCCGATACCGTTACGTTCGTCGACGAGTAGCGCCGATAGCGGAGGAAAGCCGCAGTTGTCGAAGCGATCCGCATCTTCCCTTCTCCCCTTGTGGGAGAAGGTGGCGCGGACGAAGTCCGTGCCGGATGAGGGGTCTGCATCGGAGGAGACAGATCCCTCACCCGTCTTCGGTTCGCGAAGCCACCCTATCCCACAACAAGGGGATAGGGAAAGAACCTAAAACTTCGGCGGGCGTTTTTCCGCGAACGCCTTGATGCCTTCTTTGATCTCGGCGCTGCGCATGCTGTCGCGGGCACGCCGGTCGGCGGCCTCTTCATCGAGCGTGCCGCGGGCGAACTCGTTGATCGCGCGTTTCATGCCGCGCATCGCGACCGGCGCATTGGCCGCAAGAATGGCCGCAAGTTGATCGACCTCTGCGTCGAAGCCTTCCGCCGGCACCATCGCGGTCAAATAGCCGATCCGCAACATCTCCGCGGCGCCGATCTTTTGTGCGGTGAGGAACAGCTTCTTGGCGTTGTCGACGCCGAGCCGCGACACATAGCGTTTGATGCCGCTGCTGTAATAGTGCAGCCCAAGCCGGGCCGCCGGCATGAACATCTCGCAAGTGTCGACGCCGATACGGAAATCGCAGGCCAGCGCCAGATCGGTCGAGCCGCCATAGACGCCGCCGTTGATCCGGCAGATCGTCGGTATCGCGAGGTCTTCGAGCCGGTTGACGACGATCTCGAACGCCGATCCGGCGGTCTGCTCCTCGGCGCCGCCGGCGCGTTCGGCGATCGAGCCGAGATCGTATCCGGCGCTGAAGGCGCGGCCGGTGCCGGTGAGAACCAATACCCGGATCGCCGGGTCGGCTTCGATCCGGTCGAACAGTGTCAGCAGCGCATCGAGGTCGTCGGGCTGCAGGCGGTTCAAATGCTTCGGCCGGTTGAGGCGGATGGTGGCGCGCGTTCCGTTGATTTCGAGCACCGGCGTGCTCGCCGTCTCGGCGGCGCCGGAAGCATGTCCCTGCATTATTTGTTCTCCAGCGCGCGCCGGCTCGCCTCGGCATCGATGGTCTCGGCGAGATCGGGATGCCGCGCCATCAGTAGGCGAAAGTCCACGAGATCGAGCACCAGCAGTCTCGACACCTGCGTGGTGGTAATGTTGGCGGAGCGCAAATTGTTGCCGAGCAGCGCCATTTCGCCGAAGAACGCGCCCTCCCCGAGCGTCACCTTCTTGCCCGGCAAATCGACCTCGACCTCGCCGGCGGCGATGAAGTACATGCAATCGCCGGTCTGGCCCTTGCGGATGATCATGGTGCGCGCCGGCAGGTCCATGGTGCGCAGCACATGGGTCACATCGGCGATCGCCGCCGGGCCGAGCGCGGCAAAGAACGGCACCTTGCTCACCGATTCCCAGGTCTTGAGGAAATTGTCGCGGCGGGTTTCGGCGGCAAAACCGGTGGCGAGGATACCGGTCCAGAGCCCGAACACGCCGAGGCCGCAGATCATCACCACGGCCGCGACCAGCCGGCCGACCGGCGTGATCGGCACCACGTCCCCATATCCCGTCGTGGTCAGCGTCGCGACCGCCCACCACAATGTCGCCGGCAAGCTGCCGAAGGCCACCGGCTGGACGTCGCGTTCCAGGAAATAAACCGCGACCGAGGCCACGAACAGCACCATCAGGAAAATCACCAGCACGCTCAAAAGCGGTCCGGATTCCCGCACCAGCACCCGGCGCAACTGGCGCAATCCCGGGATTCCCGGAACCACCTTGAGCACCCAGAATACGCCGAGCAGCCACGCCGTTTTGGGCGAAGCGCCGAAGATGAGGGCGAGCGGCACGGCCGCCGCGGCGACGGCGTCCACCAGTCCGCGGCCGGATAGCGCGTAGCTCCAGCCGCGCTGCAGCAGAAAGGCGTGGCGAAGCCGGACCACCCATTCGAACACGAAGAAAGCCAGGCACGCCCACAACAGCGCATCGACCGAATGATGGGCGGCCTCATAGGCGGGATCGACCGTCAGCAGCAGCATCATGACGACGCCGATCGCGACCGCGGCATAGGCCGCCTTGGTCATGTTGCGGCCGGCCGTTGCGGCCACGAATTGCGCCAGACCGGGAAAATCGAGCGGCTTAGACATCAGAAAGGGCGCCTGCCGGTAGAGGAAATCAGTACACGGCCATGCGGTGCGTGACCGGCCGCCAAGGTGCCCAAGCGAGGGGAGGCCGTCAACGACGTGAAGAAAACAGCGTTATCGCCGGGCCGGATTGCGGCGGATATCGCCCAGTGCCCCCCGGGCGGGAGCGGGATTTTGGCCGGGATTGGTCGAAATCCCGGACAAAACGCCGCTTTTTCCCCATATATCAAAAGCTTCCGCGGACATTATGATGACGGGCGAGCGCCGGAACACGACCCCCGCGAATTATTCACTCTGGAAAATCGGTTGGCTCCTCATGGATACATCACATTTAGCGGAACATGCCGGCACTCTGTTCGCATCGATTTTCGTCGTTGCGACCGCCACGATGCGGACCATGATTCCGTTGCGGATCTTCGGCATTCTCACCAACATCGTCCTGATCGCGACTTCGATTCCAACCCATAATTACCCGACCGCGCTGGTGCATTCGGTGCTGCTGGTGCTCAATTCGTATCGGCTGCACCAGATGCTGCAGTTGGTGCGCGACGTCAAAAAATCGGTCAACAGCGACCTGTCGATGGAATGGCTGAAGCCGTTCATGACCGAGCGCAAATGCGAAGCCGGCGAGGTGCTGTTTTACAAGGACGAGAAGGCCGAGGAGATGCTCTACATCGTCAGCGGCCGCTTCAAGCTGGTCGAATCGGGCATCGAGCTGCCGGTCGGCGCCATTGTCGGCGAACTCGGCATGCTGTCGCCGTCGAACGTGCGGACGCAGACGCTGGAATGCGTCGAAGCCGGCGTGATCCTGAGTGTCAGCTACACCAAGGTCGAGGAACTCTACGTGCAGAATCCGGCCTTCGGGTTTTACTTTCTTCGCCTCGCCAGCGCCCGGCTGTTTCAGAACATCGGAACGCTGGAGCAGCGGCTGGCGCAGCAGGCGGCCCCAGCCTCCGCTGCGCCGAACCCCGCTTAAGGGCCGGGAGCGCGGAAGTGGCAAGCGTCCTGTCCTCGCTGCGCTATCTGCTCGCCGATTTCATCGGCGAGGACGACGCCGCGCCGCCGTTGCTGCCCGACGGTCTGCCCACCGGCGCTGCGGCGACCGTCAGCGACGGCATCCACCGGCTGATCGACTATCAGGGCCCCGGTTATGCCCAGCTTTATGTCAACCGGGTGCGGCGGTTCGTCGGACGTCGCGGCGTCGATGACGCGATGGTCGGTGAAATCGCGCGCCTGATGGCGCTGCGCATGAGCTACGACGATCCGATCCGGATCGCACAGTTGAAGCTCGCCGAATTCGAGGTCGGGGGCGGCCAACCGCTGGCTCGATCCACCGACGATATCGCCAAATTCCGGGTTGATGAACTGATCGGTGCGCTCCCCGCTATTGTCGCAGACCCGGTGCTGGACGTGCTGGAATGGGTGGGTTGGACGCACATGCCGGTCTCGATCCGCTTCAGTGCAAAAAACCGGTGGGGCGTTCGCCGGTTGAAAGCCGAGGCGGGCTTGCGGCGATGGCGGCGGCTGTCGGTGCGCTATGCCAAGGAGCGGGTCTGGGTCGAACGCTGGCTGCACATGATCGACCGCAGCCTGACCAAGCAGCCAAAGTCCGCGTCCGCCATCGTGCAGACCGCTGATATGGTTCGAGGCTACGGCGACGTCTATCGCCAGGGCCTCGCCGACTGGCACGCCATTATCGATGGCCTCGCCAAGCCGACCTTCGACGGCGTGCTGCCGCTGGCCGATCTTGCCGGCGCCGTCGCGGAGGCGCGCGCCGCCGCGATGCCCGATCCCCGCCAAGTCGCGCTCAAGCGCACCATCGCCGAGATCAGGGCGCGGGCGCTCGGTGCCGGCGCGAATGCTGCGGCGGGTTAGATTTTAAGGCTACGCGCTTTGCGCGGTCTTGACGATGACCACATTGTCGTCATGGCCGGCGTGGCGCTTCAGGCTCTCGCGCCGCATGGCGATCTCGTCGCGGACGAATTCATAGCCGAGCTTGAACGTATCCAGCCCGTCGCTCGAGATGGTGCCGTCGCGCAGTCCGATCACCGCGCCGCGCAGGATGGCTTCGAGTTCGTCCTGCAACGCGTCGAGCGCATCCTGCGAAGTGGCGTGTTCCATCCGCTCGCCGATGTCGAGAATGGCGGTCGCAAGTTCGCTGGCTTTCTCCGGCGCAATGCGGGTGACCTTGGTGTAGATCCCGGCAAAAATCGAACCGATAACGCTGAGCGCCGCCGCGGCCAGATATAACATATCGCTGTAGCGGTCCATGAACGACTTGGTTTCGTCATTGATGTATTCCGCCGCTCCCGGGTGCGCGACGACGAAGGCGTCCTTGTCGGTGTCGGCTGGTTCGATCCTGGAGGCGAAGCCATCTTCCAGCGCAAGCTCCGCCTTGTTCTCGTAGATGGTGCGGGCAAGATCGCCCGCGGTGGTCGATGACATCCTGGATTGCGTGACCAGAAGCCATTGCAGTCCGATGGTATCGAGATCGTCGTCGGGAAGCGCAGGGGCGGAGGACAGCACGCCCGTCGCCAGCGTTTCCTCCGAAATGCCGGGATTTCTCCGCGCCAGCGCTTTCGACTCATCGATCGCGTTCAGGGTAAATCCGCCGCGCTTGGCATATTGCTCAAAACGCTTGTCCTTGACGATCGTGGAGGCGTGCGCAATCGCGATCACGGCGCCATACCCGCCCGACGCGAACAATTTGTCGAGCGTCGAATTCGGCGGCGCCATCTGGACCCGCGAGGCCGCGTCGGAGCTGTCCGAGATTTCCAGCAGATCGCGGACGAACGCGGCGTTGTTGTCGCCGTCGGCCAAAACCGCAATTTTCCGCTTCTTCAGGTCGGCGAGCGATTTGATCTTTTTGCTGCCGGGGCTGATCAGCAGCAGCACATCGTGTTCCAGTATTGCCAGTGCACGGGCGCGGGGCGGGACTTTGGTGTCGGTGCGCAGCACCGCAAGGTCGGCCTGCCTGCGGTCGAACTCTGCCACCGCCTTGGTGCTGTCGCCACTGGGTACGATCTTGAGACGCAGCCGCGAATTGGTGTTGTTAAGCACGGCCGCGAGCCTGGCGGCAAAACGGGCTTCCACGCCGTTGCCATCGCCGACGGCGAAGATCAACGTCTCGGAATTCCTGAGCCAGATGCGGCCACCCCATACCGTCGCGACCGTCAGGATCACGGTCAGCGCGGCGAACAGCAGCACTTGCCGCCGGTTGCTTCGCACAACCCGCGAACGCGCGGGCGGCTTCTCCGGTTGCGGCGTTGGCACTTCAGTGCTCATGGCTCATACCCGCCGCCTGGGCGCTTCGCGGCCTGACCGGCTCGAAAAGATCGTCTGACGAGATCGCAAATATCTAAAAAAGAACGACAATTTTCAAGTTTAAGGATGATATCCGCCTGCTGGCGGAATGCAAATCCGGGTCTTTCGGTAACCTTACCGGGCAGACGCCTGGATCGGTTCGCCGGGCTATCGCAGTTGGGCCACACCTGATGTTTTTCGGGTTCGCTGGAGGTGCATTCCGGCCCGGGAGGTGTCATAAATGACCGATACCCTTTGAGTTGTTCGGGTTGAGGAATTGCGCTGATCCCCTGAATTTCAATTGTGCCATTCAAGATCATTCCCAGCGAAGGGCGTCCGCATTGTTGTTTCCTTCCTTATCCTCGTCGGTTCCGGTTGGTGCGCTCGTCGGCTGGATGCTGCTCCTGACCGCCAAGCATGTCGTTGCGGATTTTTTCCTGCAAAATTCCTGGATGGCTCACGGCAAGGATCAAAAGAAGGGCTGGGCGCTGCCGCTGCTGGTTCATTGTCTGATACATCTTGCGGTTGCGATGGTGCTGATCCTGATTGTCGCGCCGCGGTTCTGGTTCGTCGCCCTGATCGATTTTGCGATTCACATCACGGTCGACCGCGCCAAGGGATTTTGCGTTTCCAACTTCGGCGTGACGCCGGAGCATCAATGGTTCTGGTGGCTGATCGGCATCGACCAGGCGCTGCACCATCTCACCGGTTTCGCGCTATCGATCTTCATGGCGGCGAACGGTTGATCTTCGTTTCGGGGATCGCATCCCGGATGAACGCGCTCGGATGGCGCTCCCCGACGTCCCGCTCGATCGGGATCCCGCCCGGTCTTTCGTAAAAACCCGAACGCTCGGGCTACACGCACAGATAGACGCGGCCAGCGCCGAGCACGAAGCAATCCAGAGTTGCGCGGCCGACCCGGCGCGGCGCCAACGCCGCGCTGGCGAGTTTGCGGATCGACCCACACCGTTAGTTGCGGGCGCGCATCGTGAAGTACCGTGGCGTTGATTTGCGTCCGGCGCCGTCGCGCGGCATGTTGGTTCGATTGTAGAGGCAAGAAACCATGACAGAACAACCGCTCACAAAGAAGACTGCCGATGTGCTGGGTAGCGCCATGGCCTATCACGAGCGCGGCGAGGGCGCGCCGGTGTTGCTGCTGCACGGCAATCCGACCTCGTCCTATCTCTGGCGCGACGTCATCCCCGAACTGGAGGGCTGCGGCCGGCTGATCGCACCGGATCTGATCGGCATGGGCGATTCCGCCAAACTGCCGAATCCGGGTGCCGACACCTACTGCTTCACGACCCACCGCAGATATCTCGGCGCTTTCATCGATGCGGTCATCGGGGCCACGGAACCCATCGTGCTGGTCGTGCATGACTGGGGCTCGGCGCTCGGTTTCGACTGGGCCAACCACCACCGCGACCGTATCCGCGGCATTGCCTATATGGAAGCGATCGTGCGACCGGTCGCCTCCTGGGACGAATGGAGCCCGTCGGCAACGCCGATCTTCCAGGGGTTTCGCTCCGACAAGGGCGAGGTGATGATCCTCGACCGCAACATGTTCGTCGAACGGGTGCTGCCGGGGTCGGTGCTGCGAAAGCTAACCGAGGCCGAGATGGCGGAATATCGCCGCCCCTTTGCAAAGCCCGAGGACCGCTGGCCGACGCTGACTTGGCCGCGGCAGATTCCGATCGCGGGCGAACCTGACGACGCGGTGCAGATCGTCACGGACTATTCGCAATGGATGGCAGCGAGCGATATTCCAAAACTGTTTGTTAATGCCGAACCCGGCGCGATTTTGATTGGTGCTGTCAGGGACTTCTGCCGAAACTGGAAAAACCAGACCGAAGTCACCGTATCGGGCTCGCATTTCATCCAGGAGGATTCCGGGCCAGCGATCGGCCGGGCGGTGGCCGACTGGATCAAGGCAAACTCAATCTGACCCGAATCGGAACCGTTCCGATTCGCTGGCACCCATCAAGGTCACCCGGGTGACTACCGGGTACCGTGGTTAACCTTTCGTTAGAGAGTTGCACTGCATCCTGCGGGTTGGGGGATATGCAAATGTTTTCAAGCCGCGATGCGTTCGAGAACGACTTCTGCCCGGTCCGGGAAGAATTGCTCGGCGAAATGTACCGCGCCAACGAAAATGGCCTTTCGCGACTGGTGGAGAGCGTTTCTTCCGAAGTCCGGGCCATGCTGGCGCTGTTCTGTTATCGCAGAAGCCATTTGCACTCGCTGGCGCTCTCGATCGCGGCAAGCTGCAGCGAACGCGAACTGATCCAATTGGGCGGACGCGTCGGTTCCACGCTTTACACGCTGTCGCGCGAACCGGCGCGCTCCACGCCGTCGTACAGCAACCGCAAGCCGATCACGCTGTCGACCAAGCCGCTCAGCACATTTTCGCCGGTCGAGGACGAACTCGACGAAGATTTTGCGGAAGCCGTGACGGCTTGACCTCCCACGCGTCGTCCCCGCGGACTCGCGGAATCCATAAGCTTGGCCGGGACGACAAATCAGAGTTAGATAAGCGCGGGTAACCCGTGCCGTTTTCGTGCCATTTCGCATTCAGGATCGCCAGGCACACAGGTCCGGCAGACTTCAGGCCGCACCGCGTAGATGTCGCATGACGTCGCCACGCCGACCTTGCCTGAAAGTGCCGAGCACCGCTCACCGTCGCAGCGCATTCCCGAAAGTTTTTCGTTGACGAACTTTTCCGGAATCAAATCAAGCGCCGCGTCATCCTCGGTCGTGAAGCGCGGCCAGTTCGACGAATATGAACAACACGCACCACAGGCCTGGCAGGGGCTTTCGACATCTATGGCTGGCTCGCTGGTCTCCATGCCTTCCCTCTAGCGCGGAACGGGCCGATCGGCCAGCTGCCCTTGCACGCATCAGGTATCGCTCGGTTGTTCCCAGATCACGCTTCTTCGCCATTTCGCCCGGAGCAAGTCCCGCCGCTCCGGATATTTTTCGTCGAGATAAATGGCGTCGACGACGCGGTCGGTCCGAAAGCTGCGAAAATCCCTGCGCAGCTCGCACCATGCCGCCAATAGCCGCACGGCTTCAAGATAGCCGATGGCGACCGGCCAGATCGTGCGTTCGCTGTCGCGGCCATGTTCGTCGCGATAGCGCAGCGCAATCTTCTTGCCTTCGTGAATCTGCGCGCGGGTCCGCGCCATGTCGATGCGGTCAGGCTCCTTGTTCCAGCCTGGGCGGGCACGGCTGGCGGGTTCGAGCACAAAAGGTCTCAGGCGTTCAGGGACGGTGTCGGCGATTTTCGCGATCAGGTCCTGAGCGGCGCGGGACAAAGTTGCATCCGTATGGCCGGCGACCCATTGCGCGCCGAGCACGGCCGCTTCGATCTCATCGGGGGTGAGCATCAGCGGCGGCAGGTCAAATCCCTTTTCCAGAATATAACCCATTCCGGCCTCGCCGCGGATCGGCACGCGCTGTCCGATCAGCGTGGCGATGTCGCGGTAAATCGTCCGCTTCGAGGTCTCCAGCTCGGCTGCGATCGCGTCTGCCGTCAGTGGCTTCCGCGTGCGCCGGAGCACTTGAATGATCTGGAACAGCCGGTCGGCTCGTCTCATGGGGCGTCTCTTTTCAGGCGGCGGGCTCGCGGATGCTGACAGCCTATTGGCAGCAGGGGAGCAGTATATCGGGACAGCACTTCAACCATGAGGATTTTGTCCATGATGATTCTGTACGGCCTCGAACTGTGGACAACGATGTCGCCGCTGCTGACACCACGGTGGCAGCAGGGGATGGCTAGCCTGAAGCGCCTGTTCAGAAAATCGGGAGCGCCCACATGATTACCCTCTATGGCTTTGGCCCCGGCTTCGGCTTGCCGGAAATCAGCCCTTTTGTGACCAAGACCGAAGTCCAGCTGAAGATGGCCAGTCTTGCCTATCGCAAGGAGCGGGCGATGCCTCCGGCCTCGCCCAAGGGGCAACTGCCTTATATCGCCGACGAAGCAGAACGCATTGCCGATTCCACCTTCATTCGCGCGCATATTGAAGGCAAATACGGTTTCGACTTCGATGCACCGCTCAGTCTGCAGGACCGCGCCCAGGCCTGGGCGTTCGAACGAATGATCGAACACCACCTCTATTGGGCGCTGGTCGGAGCACGCTGGGTCGATCCTGAAAACTTTGCCAAGGGACCGACGCATTTCTTCGATGGCGCGCCGGAGCATCTCCGTGAAAAGCTTCGCGAAGACGCGCAATTCCGCGTCGCCGAAAACTATCTGCTGAGCGGTCTGGGCCGCCATGCGCCGGACGAGGATATCGACCTCGCCGTCCGCTCGCTGTTTGCGCTGTCGGTCCAGCTTGGCGACAAGCCGTATCTGATGGGTGACACGACATGCGGCACCGATGCCACCGCGTTCGCCACGCTGGCCGGAATCCTGACGCCATTCTTCGACTCGCAATTGCGCAAGCGTACCGAACAATTCCAGAATCTGACCGCCTATGTCGACCGGATGATGCTTCAGTACTATCCGGACTTCGCCTGGACGCCGCTGCGACAAGCCGCCTGATCGGCGTTGTCGTTGAAGTTAGTATTGAACCCGAGCCGGCCCGGCTTTTGCCGCGGCCAGCTCCGCCTCCAGTTCCGCGATCCGCGTATCGCGCGACGCCAGTGCCGCCGCCACGTCGGCGGCATCGAACTTTTGCGGGATGTGCTGCGGGCAGTTGGTGTCCCACGCGGCAACCGCGAACAGGATCACCTGTTCGGGCCGCGCCCTGTAGCCTGGCGGCATCAGCGATTTCATCAGCGCCGGATCGTCATCGACCACGCGCGCTTCGCCCCAGATCTTGACACGGCGGCGATGGGCATAGTCGATCAGGAAGATGTTGGCCTTCGGGTTTTCGGAGAGGTTGCCCTGGGTGATGTATTGCCGGTTGCCGCTGTAATCGGCGAACGCCAGCGTGTTCTTGTCCAGCACCTTGACGAAGCCTTTCGGGCCGCCGCGATGCTGAATGTAGGGCTGTCCTTGCACGGTCGCAGTTGCCAGGAACATGCTGTCCTGGCTAGCGAGAAACGCCGACAGGTCCTCGTCGACCTCGGTGCGCCAGCCGCGTTCCTCGACGCGGGCATAAGCCTCGCGCGATCCCTTGCGGGCCTGAATGGCCTTCACCGCCGGGGTGAACGCGACGTCGCTGGAATAGTTGTGAATGTCTGACATCGCAGACTCCTCTGGAAGTTCGTCCGCCACGCCGCCGCGCCCGCCCTCAAAGGCTAAACTGGGCTCTTTCGAAGTTTAAGCAATCCGGCGCATTGACACTTCATCATTGCAACATATGAAATAATGCCATGGATCGCATCGATGCCATGCAGGCCTTTGTCGCGGTGGCCGACCTCAAGGGATTTGCGCCGGCCGCCCGCAAACTCGGGCTGTCGCCCTCAGGGGTGACGCGGCTGGTTGCGGCGCTGGAGGATCGTCTCGGCGCGCGGCTGTTGCAGCGAACCACGCGGTCGGTGACGCTGACCGATGTCGGCACGCGTTACCTGGAGCGCGTCCGGCGGATTCTCAGCGACGTCGAGGAAGCCGAAAGCTCGGCCGAGGGCGAACGCACGCGGCCGAGCGGGCGGCTGTCGGTCTCGGCACCTGTTGGATTCGGACGCCTGCATGTCAGTCCGGTGATGTCGGCGTATCTGAAACGCTATCCCGAGGTTTCGGGCGAATTGCGGCTGTCGGATCGCATGATCAACCTGGTCGAGGACGGCGTCGATCTCGCAATCCGAATCGGACACCTCGCCGATTCCAGCCTGGTGGCCCGCCATGTCGGCGAGATGCGGCGGATCGTGGTCGCCTCCAACGAATACCTGAAACAGCACGGCGAGCCGAAGACGCCAAAGGCGATCGCATCGCATGCAACCATACAGTTCGGCGCCATCGCCGCGTCGCCGGATTGGCGTTTCGTCGAGGATGGCGGCGAGGTCAGCATGATCTGCACGCCGCGGCTTACCACCAACAGCGCCGACGCCGCGATCCAGTATGCCGAGCAGGACGGCGGCCTGACCCGGGTGCTGGCCTATCAGGCGGCGGCTGCGATCAAGGCCGGCCGGCTCAAGATCGTGCTGGCGAAATTCGAACCGCCGCCGCTGCCGATCCACATCGTCTACCCGACATCGCGGCTGTTGTCGGCCAAGGTGCGCGCGTTCATCGATCTGGTGATCGATGTCAGCGACTGGCATTTTGGCAAATAAATTGCCGTCGTTCCGGGGCGACGCGTAGGTAGCGTCGAACCCGGAATCCAAGGATTCCCCGATGTGCAATTGCACATCTGAGGTTCGCTCGTTTCACTCGCGCCCCGGAATGACGAATGCTATTCCTTCTTCACCACCCGAAATGTCGCGTTGGCGCGGGCGATGACGGCATCGTCGGCCCTTACGACACATTGCGCGAAGCAGATCGTGCTGCCGGTCTTGATCACGTCGGTCTCGACCATGAGCCACTGCCCGATCTGGCCGCTGCTGATGAAATCGATCGACATGCTGACCGTCACCAGCGAATAGGCGCCGCGCATCTTGTGGCCGCAGCTGTGCCCCATGGCTTTATCGGCCAGCGCCGCAATCAGCCCGCCATGGACGAACCCGCGCGCATTGGTGTGCGGCGTGGCCAGCCGAAGTCCCTGGATGATGGCGTCGGGTGTTTGCTTCGAGTAGATCGGCTCCCATGGGTCGGTCAGCGGACTGCGCCGGGACTGGCGCTCGAAACCGGCGGGGATATCGGTAGCGGTCATGCGCGGTGCTCCATTCCGCTATTGAACGCGGTTCCGTTGCGAAATGCACGGCCTACAAAGTTTTAAACGAGATTTGCGCGGGTGTTTGAAACGCGTGGCAACAGGCTCGGCCCTCATCCTGACGAGCACGCGCTTGCGCGCGCCTCGAAGGATGGGCCGCAGGCCTCATGGTTCGAGACGGCGCAGGAGCGCCTCCTCACCATGAGGGTCTACTGCGGACTGCGAAAGGCCTTGGCCGACGGCGGGTAAGACTAATACGGCAAGCCCACATAGTTTTCCGACAGCGATGTCGTTGCCGCTTGCGAACTGACGAGATAATTGAGTTCAGCCAGCTGAATTCGCCCGCCAAAACCTTCGGTGTCGGGAAACCGGTGCATCATCGAGGTCATCCACCAGGAGAACCGCACCGCCTTCCAGACCCGGGCCAGCGCCCTGGCGGAGTAGCCGTCGATCCCGGCGGAGGATTTCTCGTCGTAATATTCGCGCAATGCCTGCGAGAGGAAATGCACGTCGCTGGCGGCGAGGTTGAGCCCCTTGGCGCCGGTCGGCGGCACGATATGCGCGGCGTCGCCCGCCAGAAACATCCGCCCGAACCGCATCGGCTCGGCGACGAAACTGCGCAAGGGCGCGATGCTTTTTTCGATCGAAGGCCCGGTGACGAGGTTGTCGACCGCCTTCTGATCCAGCCGCCGCTTCAATTCATCCCAGAACCGCTCGTCCGGCCATTGATCGATGTGATCGTCGAGCGGACATTGCACGTAATAACGGCTGCGGTGCATCGAACGCATGGTGCACAGCGCAAATCCCCTGACGTGATTGGTGTAGATCAGTTCGTGGCTGACCGGCGGCGTCTCCGATAGGATCCCGAGCCAGCCGAACGGATAGACCCGTTCGAAGGTTTCGATCGCCTGCGGCTTGACGCTAGCGCGGCTGACGCCGTGGAATCCGTCGCAACCGGCGATGAAATCGCAGGCGATCTCATGAGTGGTGCCGTCCTTGACGTAGGATACGCGCGGATGATCGGTATCGAAATCGTGCGGTTTGACGTCAGTGGCTTCATAAACCGTGCTCAGACCAGCCGCCTTGCGCGCGTTCATCAGGTCGAGCGTCACTTCGGTCTGGCCGTAGATCATCATGGTCTTGCCGGTGGCCGCCTTCATGTCGATGCGATGGCGCGCCCCGCCGAAGGCGAGCTCGATACCGTCATGGACCAGGCCTTCGCGGTGTGCGCGCGCCCCGGCGCCCACTTCGTCGAGCAGCGCCACTGTTCCCTCTTCAAGCAGGCCGGCGCGAATCCGGCCGAGCACATAGTCCGGCGTCTGGCGTTCCAGAATGACGTTGTCGATTCCGTAAGCGTGAAGCAGCTGTCCCAGCAGCAACCCCGCCGGCCCCGCGCCAATGATTGCTACTTTTGTCCGCAATACTTGCTCCCTCCGATATTATAGGCTTGAACGAAGCGCCGCGGGCGGGGCCGCCCGTGCTTGCAATGATAATTATATCATATAACAATATCCGCAAAGGGCAATTGAAGCCCGGATTTCACGAGGGGAGACGATGTCGATGAGGAAAACGTTCTTGGCGCTGCTGCTGGCCGCCAGCGTGACGCCTGCGTTCGCGCAGGAAAAGACCTTCGAACTTAAACTGTCGCACTGGGTGCCGGCGTCGCACCCGCTGCAAAAGGCGCTGGAGGACTGGGGCGCCGCGGTCGAAAAGGAGTCCGGCGGCACGATCCACTATAAGGTCTATCCCGCGCAGCAGCTCGGCAAGGCATTCGACCATTACGATATGGCGCGCGACGGCATCGCCGACGTCACCTATATCAATCCGGGCTATCAGCCCGGCCGTTTCCCGATCATCGGCGCCGGCGAGCTTCCATTCCTGATGTCGAACGCCAAGGGCGGCTCGATGGGGCTCGACGCCTGGTATCGGAAATATGCTGCGAAGGAGATGAAGGACGTCAAGTTCTGCCTCGCCTTTATCCATTCGCCGTCCTCGTTCCACTCGCGCACCAAGAAAATCGTGGTGCCCGACGACATCAAGGGCATGAAGGTCCGCCCCGCCGATGCCACCATCGCGAATTTCGTGACGCTGCTTGGCGGCACCAATGTCCAGTCCTCGGCGCCGGAAGTCCGCGACATCATCGAACGCGGCGTTGCCGACGCCGTTACCTTCCCGTGGGGCTCGCTGGTGCTGTTCGGCATCGACAAGGTGACGAAATATCATATGGATGCGCCGCTCTATGTCACGACATTTGCCTTCGTGATGAACAAGGACGTCTACAATCAAATGTCCGACCGGCAGAAAAAGGCCGTGGACGACAACTGCAATACCGAGGCCGCCGGCCGCGTCGGCGAACCCTGGGGCAAGTTCGAGGACGCCGGTATCGACAAGGTACGGGCGGAGCCCGACCAGGAAATCTACAAGCTGACGCCGGAGCAGACGGCGCTGTGGAAAAAAGCCGCCGAGCCGCTGGTCAAATCCTGGGCCGACAATGTCAAGAAAACCGGTGTCGACCCGGACGCGGCAATGGCCGAACTTCGCGCCGATCTCGCCAAATACAACGCGTTGGCGCAGTAAAGCCTGACATCGGTCCACACGGCGGCGGGATATTCCTGCCGCCGTGTCTTCCTGCAATCCCAGGGCCCCGTGGAGCGGACATGAAGCGCGCCTACATGGACCGTTTCATCGACACGATCGAATGGATCGCGGCCGGATTTGTCGGCCTCGTCGCCGCTAACATCTTTGTCGCGGTGCTCCTGCGCAATATCTTCAACTATTCGATCCCGGATTCCTTCGATATCGGGCGCATGATGCTCGGCATTTTGATCTTCTGGGGCATCGCCGCCACCAGCTATCGCGGCACCCACATCACCGTCGATCTGGTCTGGGCTAACGTCGGTCCGAAATACCAGCGCATGATCGACGTGTTTGCGACGCTGGTTCTGCTGTTCGTCGTGACGGTGCAGACTTGGACGCTGTTCGACAAGGTCCGCGGCACCTACAACGACAATGTCCTTACCTTCGACATGCATATGCCGACATGGCCGTTTTTCGCGGTCGCGTGGGCCGGCGACGTCTCCGCGGTGCTCTTGATCGCGATCCGCACCTACCGGCTGATTTTCGATCCGGAACAGATGCACGACCCCAAGGTCAAGGGCACGGAATAGCATGAGCACCGACGCCGTCGCTGTCCTCGGATTTATCGCGCTGTTCACGCTGATGCTGCTGCGCGTGCCTGTGGGCATGGCGATGGGCCTCGTCGGGGTCTCCGGCTTCGGTTATCTGGTCGGATTTTCGCCGGCGCTCAAGCTGGTCGGCCAGACCTCGATGCGCACGGTGACCGACTATACCTTCGGCGTGATTCCGATGTTCCTGCTGATGGGGACCTTCGTCAGCAATTCCGGCATGAGCCGCCAACTGTTCCGTGCCGCCAACGGCTTCGTCGGGCATCTGCGCGGCGGGCTGGGCATCGCCACCGTCGCCGCCTGCGGCGGATTTGCCGCGATCTGCGGCTCGTCGGTGGCGACCGCCGCGACGTTTTCGGCGGTGGCCTATCCGGAAATGCGCCGCTTCGGCTATCCGCAATCCTTCGCCACCGGCGTGATCGCCGCCGGCGGCACGCTGGGCGCGATGCTGCCGCCATCCACGGTGCTGGCGGTGTACGGCATCATCACCGAGCAGGACATCGGCAAGCTGTTCATGGCCGGCATCATTCCCGGCATTCTCGCCATGACCATGTACATGATCACCATCACGCTGATCGGCTATTTCCGGCCCGGCTTCCTGCCGAAAGGTCCGTACACCACGTGGCGCGAGCGGTTCGCCGGGCTGAAGGATATCTGGGCGCCGGTGCTGCTGTTCGTATTCGTCATTGGCGGCCTTTACGGCCTGCCGTTCCTGCCGCGCTTCACCCCGACCGAAGCCGGCGGCGTCGGCGCGAGCGGCGCGTTCCTGATCGGCGTCGTGACGGGGCGGCTCGACAAGGAAAAGATCCTGGCCTCGCTGCTGCAGGCGACCCGCACCGCCGCCGCCGTGTTCACGGTGCTGATCGGCGCCCTAATCTTCGGATATTTCCTCACGGTGACGCAGACCCCGCAAAAGGTGACGGAATTTCTCACCGGCCTCGGCCTCGGCAGCTACGGCGTGCTCGCCCTGATCATGCTGATGTATCTGGTGCTCGGCTGCCTGATGGACGCGATGGCCATGATCATCCTGACGGTGCCCATCGTCTTTCCGGTGATCTCCCATCTCGGCTTCGACCCGATCTGGTTCGGCGTCATCATCGTGATGACGGTTGAACTGGGCCTGATTCATCCGCCGGTCGGAATGAATGTCTTCGTCATCAAAAGCGTGGTCAAGGACGTGTCGTTTGCCACGATCTTCAAGGGCGTGATCCCGTTCGTGGTGACCGATCTCATTCGCCTGGTGATCCTGATCGCATTTCCGTTGCTAGCGACCTGGCTGCCGCAACACATGCTCAGATAAGGCCTTTGCCGATGACGCCGCAGCTTGCGACCAGATATGTCTTCACCATCACCGCCCATATCGGCGGCGTGACATCGGCCGGCGATATCGGTCACGGCGTGCGCCGGATCATTCCGATTACCGGTGGCGAGGTGCGCGGCGATATCAACGGCAAGGTTTGCCCGTTCGGTGCGGACTTTCAGATCATCCGGCCCAACGAGTTGATCGAGCTCGAAGCCAAATATGCGATCGAGACCAACGACGGCGCAGTGATCTATGTCGAGAACAAGGGCCTTCGTTTCGGCCCGATCGACCTGTTGCTGCAGCTCAAGCGCGGCGAGCCGGTCGACCCCAGGCTGATCTATTTCCGCACCGTGCCGAAGTTCGAAACCGGTGCGGAAAAATACCGCTGGCTGATGGAAAGCCTGTTCATCGGATCGGCCGCCCGCCACGCCGACCGCGTCGTCATCGACGTGCATCAGGTGCTGTGAATCTTTTTCTCTTACCTTCCCTCTTGCTTCTCCCCTCCCCCCGCGAGCGGCGGGGAGGGGTCGGGGGGTGCCGCAGCATATACTGAAGCCGCGATTCCTGCTGACAGACCCCCCACCCCCGACCTCTCCCCGCCACTCGCTTCGCTCGCGGGGGGAGGGGGAGCGCACCGTCGCTGGAAACAAATCAGCTCGCTTATTGACTCCACCTCAATTCGTTATAAAACATAACTATTCTGGACAGGACATAATGATCCCCATGGGAAACGCCGAACCTGCCGCGACCGCGGGCCAACCCGAGCTGCTCAAAATCGAGACCGTGGGCTCCGTATTGACCGTCGGCCTCAACCGGCCGGCCAAGCGCAATGCGCTGAACGACGGGATCATTCTCGCCATCCAGGACTGTTTTGCGGAAATTCCGGACGGCGTCGGCGCCGTGGTGATTCACGGCGTCGGCGATCATTTTTCTTCCGGTCTCGACCTCTCCGAACTGACCGAACACGACGCCACCGACGGGCTGCGGCATTCGCAGATGTGGCACCGGGTGTTCGACCGCATTCAATATAGCCGCGTGCCCGTGATCGCAGCCCTTCGGGGCGCGGTGATCGGCGGCGGGCTGGAGCTTGCCTGCGCGGCGCATATTCGCGTCGCCGAGCCGAGTGCGTATTTTGCGCTGCCCGAGGGCCAGCGCGGTATTTTCGTCGGCGGCGGTGGATCGGTGCGGTTGCCGCGCCTGATCGGCGTTAGCAGGATGACCGATATGATGCTGACGGGGCGGGTCTATTCCGCGACTGAGGGGGCGTCCTACGGTTTTGCGCAATACCTCACCGAGGAAGGCGACGCGTTCGCCAAGGCGATGGAACTCGCCGCCAAGGTCGCGAGCAACGCGCCGCTGACGAATTTCGCTGTGCTGCAGGCGTTGCCGATGATCGCGGAGGCCAATCCGCAGACCGGCCTGTTGATGGAATCGCTGATGGCGACGGTGGCGCAGAGCGACAAGGAAGCCAAACTCCGGATCCGCGCGTTCCTCGATCGCAAGACCGCCAAGGTGAAGCCCGCCTGACATGAGCGCAAAACCCGACATATCGGTCCCGGCAGCAGGCAGCGACGCGCCGCTGCGCCCGATTTCATTCGGCGATCCCGTTGTCACCATCGACCGCCGCGAAGACGGCACGATTTATCTCAGGCCGAAGATCGCGCTCGGCGAATACCCTGTCCGCCTCACCGATCGTCTGCACCATTGGGCGAGCGTTGAACCGCATCGCATCTTCATGGCGGAGCGCGATGAAAGCGGCGGCTGGCGGCAGATCACCTACGCGCAATTGCTGATCTCATGCCGGCGCATTGCCTCCGGACTGCTCGCGCGCGGTCTCTCGGCCGAGAGGCCGGTCGTCATTCTCTCCGTCAATTCGATCGACCACGCCTTGATGGCGTTCGGCGCGCTCTATGCGGGCATCCCGTTCTGTCCGGTGTCGCCGGCCTATTCGCTGGTGTCGAAGGATTACGGCAAGCTTGGCTATCTGATGCGCCTGCTCACACCCGGCCTGGTATTCGCCGACGATGCCGCCAAATTCGCCGATGCACTCGCGGCCAATGTGTCCGGTGACATCGAGATCGTCGTCTCGCGGGATGCGGTGCCCGGCCGCCAAGTGACGATGCTTGCCGATTTGCTGGCCACGCCGGAGCATCCCGGCCTCGATGCGGCGCATGACGCGATCGGCCCGGATACCATCGCCAAATTCCTGCTGACCTCGGGCTCGACCGGCAATCCCAAGGCCGTCATCAACACCCAGCGCATGATCTCTGCCAATCAGGTGATGATCCGCGAAACCATGTCGTTCCTGAAGGACGAGCCGCCCGTCGTCGTCGATTGGCTGCCGTGGAATCACACCTTTGGCGGCAATCACAATATAGGGCTGACGCTGTTTAACGGCGGCTCGATGTATCTCGATGCGGGCAAGCCGATGCCCGGCGGCATCGAGGAGAGCGTGCGTAATCTCCGCGAGATTTCGCCGACGGTCTATTTCAACGTGCCGAAGGGCTATGAATCGCTGCTGCCTCACTTGCGTGACGACACGGCGTTGCGCGCGAAATTCTTCCGACGGCTGCATGCCATGTTCTTCTCGGGTGCTGCGCTGTCGCCCTATGTCTGGAACAGCCTCGACGAACTTTCGGTACTGGAAACCGGCTATCGCGTGCCCATGCTCACCGGCCTCGGCGCCACCGAAACCGCGCCATTCTTCATGTCGGTCAATCCGCTCACCAGCCGCTCCGGCCATGTCGGGCTTCCCGTCTCCGGCAACGATGCCAAGCTCGTCCCCAATAACGGCAAGCTGGAGGTCCGTGCCAAAGGGCCGAACGTCACGCCGGGCTATTGGCGTCAGCCGGAACTGACGGCAAAAGCGTTCGACGAGGAAGGCTTCTACAAATTCGGCGACGCGCTCAAGCCCGTCGATGCGGACGATCTGCACGCCGGCTTCGATTTCGACGGCCGCATCGCCGAGGATTTCAAGCTCGCCAGCGGCACGTGGGTCAGCGTCGGTCCGTTGCGCGCGCGATTTATCGCAGGCCACGCGCCGCTGGTGCGCGACGTGGTGATAGCAGGCATCAACCGCGACGAGGTATCGGCCATCGTGATTATCGATCTCGACGGCTGCCGCCTGATCAACCCGGCGCTTCCGCCCGATGACCTCGCCGCCGCGGCGGCCGATCGCCTGGTTCGCGATGCGTTTCGCGAGCGCTTTACAAGATTTCTGGCGACCTCGACGGGATCGTCGACGCGGATCACGCGCGCGATCCTGCTCGACAGTCCGCTGTCGATCGACCGCGGCGAAGTCACCGACAAGGGCTCGATCAATCAGCGCGCGGTGCTCGATCATCGCAGCCACGTGATCGAGGAGCTTTATTCGCCGACACCGGGCGCCCACGTGATAACGCTTTAGCCGACGTCGAAATTAATTCGCCAGGGAGGATACCATGCAGTTGAAGGATCAGGCCGCCATCGTCACCGGGGGTGCATCGGGATTGGGCGCCGCGACCGCGCGCCGGTTGGCCGCCCAGGGCGCCAAAGTTGCCGTGTGCGACCTCAACGCCAAGCTTGCTGAAACCGTGGCCGCCGAAATCGGTGGTATCGCGGTTGTCTGCGATGTGTCGGATGCCGCGTCCGCCGAAGCCGCCGTCGTCGCGGCGTCCAAGGCCCATGGCCCGGCGCGGGTACTGATCAATTGCGCCGGGATCGGCGTCGCCAAGCGGGTGATCGGCCGCGATGGTCCGATGCCGCTGGCCGATTTCGAGAAGGTAATCAAAGTCAATCTGATCGGCTCCTTCAACATGCTGCGGCTGGCGACCGCGGAAATGTCGAAGCTGGAGCCGCTGTCGACCGGGGAGCGCGGCGTCGTGATCTCGACCGCGTCGGTCGCGGCCTATGACGGCCAGATCGGGCAATCGGCCTATTCGGCCTCGAAAGGCGGCATCGTCGCGATGACGCTGCCGATCGCGCGCGAACTGGCGCAGTTCGGCATTCGCGTGCTGACCATCGCACCAGGATTGTTCCTGACCCCGCTATTGGCCAATTTGCCGCAGGAAGCCCAGGACAGCCTCGCGGCCTCGATCCCGTTCCCGCGCCGGCTCGGGCATGCCGACGAGTTCGCCTCGCTGGCGATGCACATGATCGACAATCCCTATCTGAACGGCGAAGTGGTGCGGCTCGACGCCTCGCTGCGCATGGCACCGCGCTAGACTTGACTGATGAATACGAAGTTGGAATGTGCCCTGCGTTCTGTTTCACCTCTCCCATCGGGAGAGGTCGATTTGCGCAGCAAATCGGGTGAGGAGTTAATGTCTAACGCTAAGAGCGTAACCCCTCACCCCAACCCTCTCCCGATGGGAGAGGGGGCGCACTGCCATTGCCGCTCCATGGGGGCCCGGTAAAGCGATGTTCGTCCATCGCAGAAATGTCCAGATCCAGTGGGGCGACTGCGACCCCGCCAACATCGTCTATTACCCGCGCTACTTCGAGATGTTCGACGACTCCACCTCGATCCTGTTCGAGGCCGCCGGCTTCTCCAAGCAGGACATCGTCAGGCGCTATGGCCTGGTCGGCATCCCGATGGTGGACACGCGGGCGAAATTTTATATCGCCTCGACCCATGGCGACTGGATCACCATCGAGAGCCGGGTCGAAAGCTTCAAGCGGTCGAGTTTCGAGGTGACCCACAGGGTGTTCAAGGGGGAGGCGCTGGCGATCGAGGCGTTCGAGACCCGCGTGCTGGTCGGCCGCCACCCCGACGATCCCGCACGGCTGAAATCGGCGCCCATGCCGGAGGAGATCATTGCCCGGTTCATGCGGGGCTAAATCGGTAAATAGCATGACCTGATGAGCTACATCGCCTAAAGAAGGGGCTGAATTGCCTATCGAATTCGATTTAGACCAACAATAACACCTACGGGAGGAATGAATGAAAAGGTTCTTACTGTCCGCCGCCGTCGTCGCGGCGTCGGTTGCGCTGCCGGGATTAGCGGCGATGGCGCAAACCAATGAAGTCACCATCGGCATCTCGATCTCCACCACCGGCCCCGCCGCGGCGCTCGGCATTCCCGAGCGCAACGCGCTCGAATTCGTGCCGAAGGAGATCGGCGGCGTGCCGCTCAAGGTGATCGTGCTCGACGACGGCGGCGATCCGACCAACGCCACGACAAATGCGCGGCGCTTCGTCACGGAGTCCAAGGCCGACATCATCATGGGCTCCTCGACCACGCCGCCGACCATCGCGGTGTCCAACGTCGCCAACGAGGCCGGCATTCCCCATCTCGGTCTGTCGCCGTTTCCGATTACGCCGGAGCGGACCAAGTGGTCGGTCGATATGCCGCAGCCGGTGCCGATCATGGGCAAGGTGCTTTACGAGCACATGAAGGCCCACAACATCAAGACCGTCGGCTACATCGGCTACTCAGATTCCTACGGCGATCTCTGGTTCAACGACCTGAAGAAGCAGGGCGGACCGATGGGTCTGCAGGTGGTCGACGAGGAGCGCTTCGCGCGGCCGGATACGTCGGTCGCGGGCCAGGTGCTGAAGCTGGTCGCCGCCAATCCGGACGCGATCCTGATCGGCGCCTCCGGCACCGCCGCGGCGTTGCCGCAGACCGCGCTTCGTGAACGCGGTTACAAGGGCCTGATCTATCAGACCCACGGCGCCGCCAGCATGGACTTCATCCGCATCGCAGGTCCCGCGGCCGAAGGCGTGATCATGGCGTCAGGTCCGGTGATGGATCCCGAGGATCAGCCCGACAGCGCGCTGACCAAAAAGCCGGGACTGGCGCTGGACAAGGCCTACGAGGCCAAATACGGCCCCAACAGCCGCAGCCAGTTCGCCGGGCATTCCTACGATGCGTTTTTGGTTCTCCAACGCGTCATCCCGGTTGCGCTGAAGACGGCAAAGCCCGGCACGCCGGAATTCCGCGAGGCGATTCGCCAGGCCTTTATGACCGAACACGACATCGCCGCGAGCCAGGGCGTCTACAATTTCACCGAAAAGGATCGCTCCGGCCTCGACGACCGCTCGCGCATCATCCTGACGGTGAAGGACGGAAAATACATTCCGGCGAAGTGAGGGCGAGAGGTTCGATGCCTCATCCGTCATGGCCGGGCATAGCCGTCCGAAGGACGGCGTCGCTTCCGCTCGCCTATGCCCGGCCATCCACGTCTTCGCTGTCTCCAGAAAAAAGCAAGACGTGGATGCCCGCGACAAGCGCGGGCATGACGTCGGGGTCTTTCCCTAAATCGCGCTCTCACCCTCATGCGTGAAGCCGAGGTAGCTCGCGGCGACGCGCGTGTTGGCGGCGATATCTTTCGCCGGACCGTTCAGGATGAATTCACCGAGCTCCATCACATAGGCGCGGTCGGCGATCTGCAGCGCCGCCTGCGCGTTCTGTTCGACCAGCAGCACCGACACGCCGCTCGCGCGCAACTCGCCGATGGTCCTGAAGATATCGGCGACGATGATCGGCGCCAGCCCAAGGCTCGGCTCGTCCAGCATCAATAGTTTCGGCGCGCCCATCAAAGCGCGGCCCATCGCCAGCATCTGCTGCTCACCGCCCGACAGCGTCCCCGCGAGTTGCTTGCGCCTTTCCTTCAGCCGTGGAAACAGCGTGTAGACCCGCTCGAAGGCGACAGCCGCGGCCGCTTTCGCGATCCGGAACGCACCGAGCTGCAGATTGTCCTCCACGTTCATGGTGGTGAAGAGTTCGCGATGCTCCGGCACCAGGCTCAGGCCCGCCGCCACCCGGTCCTCGATCTCGAGCGGCGCCATGTCCTCGCCGGCAAAGGCGACGCGACCCTTCAGCGGCAGGATCCCCATGATCGCATTCAACAGCGTGGTCTTGCCGGCGCCATTGGCGCCGATGATGGTGACGATCTCGTTGCTGCCGACATCGAGCGACACCGCGCGGACGGCCTCGACCTTGCCGTAGGCGACATGCGCATCGGAGACCGACAAAAGCGCGCTCATGCCGCCGCTCCGAGATAGGCCTTGATCACATCGGGATTGGTCTTGATTGCTTGCGGCGTGCCCTCGGCGATCTTGGTGCCGAAGTCGAGCACCACGATGCGGTCAGCCAGATCCATCACGAATCCCATGTCGTGCTCCACCAGCAGCACCGACATGCCGCCGTCGCGCAACTGGCGCAGCAGGCCGGCGAGCCGTTGCTTCTCCATGTGGCGCAATCCGGCCGCCGGCTCGTCGAGCAGCAGCAGCATCGGATCGACGCACAGCGCGCGCGCGATCTCGACGATACGCTGCTGGCCGAGCGACAGGCTGCCGGCGAGCTCATCGATCTCATCGGCGAGGCCGACGCGCTCGATCTGGCGCGCCGCTTCCGCCAGCAGCTTCGCTTCATCCGACCGGTCGAGCCGGAACATGCTGCAAATGGCGCCGGCATGGCCGCGCAGATGCGCGCCGATCGCGACGTTTTCCAGCACGGTCATGTCGGGCACCAATTTGACATGCTGGAACGTTCTGGAGACGCCGAGCCTGGCGATCTCCTGCGGCGGCGCGTTAATGATATTCTTGCCGAGCACGGAGATGGTGCCGCCCGACGACGTCAGCACGCCGGTGATGAGGTTGAAGGTCGTGCTCTTGCCGGCGCCGTTGGGCCCGATCAGCCCCACGATCTCGCGCGCCTGGACGTCGAAAGAGACGTTGTTGACCGCGATCACCCCGCCGAATTGTTTCCGTGCATTGTCGATCTGCAGCAGCGCGGCCGGAGCGGCCGCCACTTTCGCGCGCGCGGGCAAGGCGAGCGATGTATCGGGCCGCTTGCGGCCCGGTTTGAACGGCAATCGCGCCACCAGCCAGGGCCAGACGCCGGTCGGCGCCAGTTGCAATAGCACCACCAGCAGGATGCCGAACACGATGGTCTCGAGCTGGCCTTCGCCGTGAAATAGATACGGCAGATAGCTCTGCAGGATTTCCTTTAGGATCACGACGATGGCGGCGCCGAGCACGCCGCCCCAGACATAGCCGGCGCCGCCGACCACCGCGATGAAGAGATATTCGATGCCGGCCTGCGCGCCGAACGGCGTCGGATTGACCGCGCGCTCGAAATGCGCGTAGAGCCAGCCGGACAGTCCGGCCAGCACCGCGGCATAGATGAAAACCAGAAGTTTTGCGCGCGGCGTCTGCACGCCAAAGGCCTCGGCGGCGATGTGGCCGCGCCGCAGCGCGCGGATCGCGCGGCCGGTGCGCGAGTCCAACAGGTTCATGGTGAGCAGCGCGGAGACCAGCACTGCGATCCAGATCGCGAAATAGATCGTGCCGGGGTCGATCATCCTGATGCCGTCCATTGCAAGCGGCGGGATACCGGAGATGCCGTCGTTGCGGCCGAGGAATTCGAGCTTGCTGAACAGATAGAACAGGCCGATGCCCCAGGCGATGGTACCGAGCGGCAGGTAGTGGCCCGACAGCCGCACCGTGACGAGGCCGAGCACGACCGCGGCGGCACCGCTGACCATGAGCGAGGCTGGCAGCGTCAGCCAAGGCGACAGGCCGTAGGCCGTCGTCAGTACCGCAGTGGTATAGGCGCCGAAGCCGCAGAATGCCGCCTGGCCGAACGAGGTGAGGCCGCCGACGCCGGTCAGCAGCACCAACCCCATCGCCACCAGCGCCGACAGGCCGATATTGTCCAAGAGCACGATCCAGAACGGCGGCATCCCCGGAACGAACGGGATCACCGCCATGACCAGCGCGAAGATGATGATCGGCAGCCGCTGCGCCATCGCGATCAATCCTTCTCTTCCTCGACCGCGGGCGCCGCCAGCGACCGCAGCACGAGCACGGGGAGGATCAGGAAGAATACGATGACTTCCTTGAAATTGCTGGCATAGAACGAGGAAAAGGCCTCGACCGTGCCGACCACCAGCGCCGCCAGCGCGGTGAGCGGATAGCTCACGAGACCGCCGATGATGGCGGCAACAAAGCCTTTCAGGCCGATCAGGAAGCCGGTGTCGTAATACAGCGTCGTGATCGGCACGATCAGGATTCCCGAGATCGCCCCGATCAGGGAGGCCAGCAGGAAGGCGATCTGTCCAGACAGCGTGGTCCTGATGCCGACCAGCCGCGCGCCCAGACGATTGACCGCGGTGGCGCGCAGCGCCTTGCCATACAGCGTGAAGCCGAACAACAGCCACAGCCCGGCAATGAGCGCGATGGTGATGGCGTAGACGGCGATGCTCTGACCGGTGAAGCGCAGCGCACCGACGGTGAAGGCCGCATCCGATACCGTCGGACCGCGCTGGCCTTCGGCGCCGAAGAAGACCAGGCCGAAACCCTGCATCGCGAGATGGCAGCCCACCGAGGCGATCAGCAGCACCAGCACCGAGGTGTGCGCGATCGGCTGAAATGCGATGCGATAAAGAAACAGTCCGATCGCCGCGACGATCAGCAGCGACAGCGCGATGTTGATCGCGATCGGGCTGTGCTGGCCGGCGCGCCAGAACGTCAGGGCGAAGATCGCCGCGGGCAGCACGATATCGACCGCGAAGGCGCGGCCGACCCGCCACCAATGCAGCGCCCGGCGGGCGACGAACAGGTCGAGGCCGAACGCCACGATACCCATCGCCACCGCCAGCCGCGCGGTGCCCGGCATCTGGCCCGCGGATAGCGAGGCATAGGTCAGCGCGCCGTAGGTGACGAATTCCCCTTGCGGAATCAGGATCACGCGGGTGACGGCGAACACCAGCACCAGCGCCAGGCCCAGCAACGCATAGATCGCGCCATTGGTAATGCCGTCCTGTACCAGGAACAGCATGATCGTCGTGTTCAAGACCGGGCGCTCCCCCTCACGCGTCTGGCCGTTCGCGACCTCCGGGTGCCGCGCGACCGTCCGATAACGGCAGTTGAAAAATCCCGCCGGTATTTGATATGCTGGATAACAATTATCAAATATAATCTCAAGGCCGCCTTGTTCCGGGCGACCGCTTTCAGCCTACCGGGATTGCGAGCATCGAGCGATGACTGTTTCCAAGACCGCCCTGGCCGATGCCGCCAAGGCGAGCCGCCCCGCCCGCAAGGAGACCGACGCAGCGACGGAGAGTACCGCGCTGCAGATGGGCGAATTGTCGGAATTGCTGGGCTATTCGCTGAAGCGCGCGCAGCTGAAAATCTTCGAGGATTTCCTGCGCTGCGTCGCACCCCTGCAACTGACCCCGGCGCAGTTCTCGGTTCTGTTGCTGCTCGACAGGAATCCCGGACGCAACCAGACCGAAATCGCCACCACGCTCGGCATCCTCCGGCCCAATTTCGTGGCGATGCTCGACAATCTGGAAAGCCGCGATCTATGCGCGCGGATGCGTTCGACCAACGATCGCCGCTCCCATATCCTGGTCCTGACCGACAAGGGCCGCGCCGTGCTGGCGCGCGCCAAGAAGCTGGTCGCCGTCAAGCACGAAGCGCGCCTCAATGAATTGCTCGGCCCCGCCAACCGCGCCGCGCTGCTGACGATGCTGGCGACGATTGCACGGGAGTTTTGAGGTGGCGTGCCCCGGACGCTGCGCAGCGCGGAGCGGTGCGCTGCAGATCCGGGGTCCATCTTTGAAACGAGACCGCTGCTTGGGTCCCGGCTCTGCGGCGCAGCGTGAAGAACGCTGCACCGCGTCCGGGACACGGCGCGCGACCGCCTCATCCCCCGTCCACCAGGATAACCCTGATGTCGTTGACGTTGGTCAGCGTCGGACCGGTCAGCACGAGATCGCCGGTAGCCTCGAAGAAGGTCGTGGCGTCGTTGTTGTCGAGATAGGCTGACGGGTCGAGGCCAAGCGAAGCCATCTTTGCAAAGGTGGTCTGATCGATCATCGCCCCGGCGGGATCTGTCGCGCTGCCGGCGCCGCCGTCGGCGCCGTCGGTATCGCCAGCCAATGCCGAAATGCCCGAGGTGTCCTTGAGAAGGCTGGCCAGCGCCAGCGCATATTCCTGGTTGGGGCCGCCACGGCCGTTGCCGCGCACGGTGACGGTGAGTTCGCCGCCCGACAGGATCGCCACGCGCTGGCCCTTCGCGCGCGCCTGCAGCGCGAGCTGCGAGTGATCGGCAGCCACGGTTCGGGCCTCGCCTTCAAGGTCGGCGCCGAGATCGACGATGGCGTAGCCGGCGTCGCGGGCCACCCTGATCGCGGCGTCGAGCGAAGCCTTCGGCCGCGCGATCAGTTCGAATTGCGCACGGGCGAAAGCAGGATCGCCGGGCTTGCAGCTCTCGTTGCCGGGCTCGTCGAGCGCGCGGCGGATGGCGTCGTCGAACTTGAGGCCATATTTCGCGACGATGGCGCGCGCGTCGGCCAGCGTGGTCGGATCAGGCACCGTCGGTCCCGATGCAATCGCGGAAGCGTCGTCATGCGGAACATCCGATATCGCCAGCGTCACGACCTCGGCGCGCTGGCCCGCGCGCGCCAGCCGGCCGCCCTTGATCCGCGACAGGTGTTTTCGAACGGTGTTGACCTCGCCGATCGGCGCGCCCGAGCGCAACAGCGCCCGCGTCACCTGTTGCTTCTGCGCGAACGACACGCCTTGCGCCGGCGCGATCCAGTTGGCGGAGCCGCCGCCCGACAGCAGCACCAGCAGCAGGTCGTCGGCCTCGGCGGTCCCAGCGAGATGCAGGCTTTGCTCGGCCCCCTTCAATCCGGCCTCGTCGGGAACGGGATGACCGGCTTCGACCACCTTGATCCGCCGCGTCGGCACGCCATGGCCGTGGCGGGTGGTCGCGATGCCCGAAAGCCGCGATGGCTCCATTTCGAGCGCGTCAAGGTAATGGCGCTCCGCCGCCGCCGCCATCGCGGCCGCGGCCTTGCCGGCGGCAAGGCAGATCACCCGGCCTTTCGGCACCGGGCGCAGATGCGCCGCGAGCACGACGTCGGGATGCGCGGCGGCGACGGCGGCGTCGAAGATCGCGCGCAGGAGAGGGCGTCTGTCGGTCATTGTTTCACAGGATTCGGCTTCACAAAATTTGCGATGGAAAACATGGGACGCCGGTTATCCATCCGTTTCCGGCAAAAGAAAACCCCCGCAGCTGCTGCGGGGGCCTTGTGTGGGGGCGATCAAGAGGGGGGTGAGGCGTCAGCCCCCGACGTCGGCGCTGATGACGTCGCCGAACAGGTTCCACCGCTCGCCCTTGAACCGCATCAGCTGAAGCTGGCTGATCGGGGCGAAATCATCCGGGCTGGTGTTGATCTTGATGCCGGGCAGCATGACTTCGGTGCGGAAGTCCTGCAGGTTTGCCGCCTGCTTCATGATGTTTTCGCGGGTGAGGTTGTCGCCGCACTGTTTCAACACCTGAACCAGCGTTTGCGAGACGCCGTAGCCGACCACGGTCCCCTGGTCGAGCTTGTCGCCTTCCGGGAAATCCTTCGCCATGAAAGCATAGAATTCCTTCATCCCGGAATCATTGTCCCATTGCGGATCGGAAGCGTCCTTCAGATAGGCTGCCGAAATGATGTCCTGTGCATTCTGGAAGCCGGCCGGCTTGATCACGCTGCCGACCGACGCCGAAACGTTGTTGAGGAAGTGCAGCGGCTTCCACTCGATCTCGGCGACCTTCTTGATCGCCTGCGCGGCGAATTTCGGGGTCGCGATATCGACGAACACGTCGGCGCCGCTCGATTTGAGCTTGACGATGTGGTTGTCGACAGTGGGCTCCGTGGTCTCGAAGCTTTCTTCGGCGACGATCATCGAGGCCGCCTTGGCGCCGAGGCCGTCTTTCAGGCCTTTCAGATAGTCCTTGCCGTAGTCGTCGTTCTGGTACAGCACCGCGATCTTGGCGTCGGGCTTGTTCTTCAGCAGGTACTTCGCATAGATCTGCGCTTCGCTCTGATAGTTCGGCTGCCAGCCCATGGTCCACGGAAATTCCTTGGGGTCGTTCCATTTGGTGGCGCCGGTTGCGACGAATAGCTGCGGCACCTTCTTCGCATTCATGTATTTGTGAATCGCGGAATTCGGCGGCGTGCCGAGCGAATTGAAGATGAGCAGCACTTCGTCGCTCTCCACCAGCTTGCGGGCCTGCTCGACCGTCTTCGGCGGGCTGTAGCCATCGTCATAGCTGATGAAGTTGATCTTGCGGCCGTTGATGCCGCCGGCATCGTTGATCTTCTTGAAGTAGGCGGCCTCGGTCCTGCCGATCACGCCGTACGCGGATGCAGGACCGCTGTAAGGCATGATGTTGCCGATCTTGATTTCGGTATCGGTGGCGCCGGTGTCGTATTTTTTCTGGGCGAGCGCGCCGCTGCTGGTTGCGGCGAGTATCGCGAGGGCAGCCGAAAAAGCTCCCACGCGCAATTGCATAGCAGGCATTTTGATCTCCCTGATCTCTGTGAACGCGTCATATTTTTTGAATGGGAGCACTTGCCGGCTCCTGGGGCGCATTTAATACCCCTTGGGGATGCCCATCAAGAAAAAGCCCCTGCGGCAAAGGCGCAGGGGCTGCTTCTTTAGTAGTCAGCAGGACCGACGAACCGGCGGTTCGGCGATGGATCAGGGCGCGCTTCCCGGCGCTCGGATCGGTCAATGATATCCGTCAAGAAAAAGCCCCCGCGACGAAGTCGCAGGGGCGTCATCTTAATCGGACAGGTCTTTGTCGAGCCGGCCTGGTGGAAACCTAGCCACCGACTTCGCCGCCGATGATGGGCCCGAACAGGTCCCACTTCTGGCCTTTGAACCGCATCATCTGAAGCTGTTCGATCGGATAGAAGTCGGTTGCACTGGTGTTGATGGTCACACCGGGAAGCAACGTGTCCGGTGCAAAGTTCTTGAGGCTCGCCGCCTGCTTCATGATGTTGTCGCGGGTCAGGTTGTCGCCGGCTTGCTTCAATACCTGCACCATGGTCTGGGCCTGGCCGTAGCCGAACACGACCGACCCGTCAGCCTTGTTGGCGTCCGGCGCGTATTTGGCGAGGAAGGCGTAGAACTTCTTCATGCCCTCGTCATTGTCCCACTGCGCATCGGCGCCGTCCTTGGCATAGGCCGCCGACAGAATGCCCTGGGCGTTCTCGAAGCCCGCGGGCTGCAGCACCGCGCCGACCGACGCGCCGACGTTGCTCTGGAAGGACATCGGCTTCCAGCCGATCTCGGCGACCTTCTTGATGCTCTGGGCGGAGAATTTCGGCGTGGTCATGCTGAAGAAAACGTCCGCTCCGGAGGATTTGAGCTTGACGATGTGCGAGTTGATGGTCGGTTCGGACACCTCGTAGCTTTCCTCGGCCACGATCATGGAGGACGCCTTGTCGCCGAGGCCGTCCTTGAGACCTTTCAGCAGATCCTTACCGAAATCGTCGTTCTGGTACATGATCGCGATCTTGGCGTCCGGCTTTTCCTTCAGCAGATACTTCGCGTAGATCTTGCCTTCGCTCTGGTAGGGGGGCTGCCACCCCATGGTCCAGGGAAAATCCTTGTAGTCGCCGAATTTGGTGGCGCCGGTCGCGACGAAAAGCTGCGGCACCTTCTTGGAGTTCAGATATTTCTGAATTGCCGAGTTCGACGGCGTTCCGAGCGGACTGAACACCAAAAGGACCTCGTCGCTCTCGACCAGCTTGCGGGCCTGCTCGACCGCCTTCGGCGGGCTGTAGCCATCGTCATAGCTGATGAAATTGATCTTGCGGCCATTGATGCCGCCCTGCTCGTTGATCATCTTGAAGTAGGCGTCTTCAATCTTGCCGATCACGCCATAGGCCGACGCCGGGCCGCTATAGGGCATGATGTTGCCGATTTTGATTTCGGTGTCGGTCGCGCCGGTGTCGTACTTCTTTTGGGCGAGTGCGCTGCCGCTCATGGCAGCGAAAGCGATGACCGCCGTCGAGAGCGCGGCGATTCTTGATTTTTGTGCAGAAAGCATAGTTTCTCCTTGGTTGGGGTTTTCCGGTTAGCTTTTCTTGAGTTTGCCGATCAGTTGCTGGGCAACCATGGCCACTTGCCTCGCGCCGTGCGGCACCAGGAAGATCACGAGGAACAGAAGCACGCCGAACACGGCGCCGGAGAGGCCCTTCGAAATTCCCTCCGCGATGTTCGGCACGAAGATGATGAAGGCCGAACCCACGATCGATCCGGGCAACCACCCGACGCCGCCGACCACCATGCCGAGAAACAGCGAGATCGCCAGCGTGATGGTGTAGCTGTCCGGCGCCACGAACTGCACGGCGATGGCGCCGAGCGCGCCGGCGACACCGGTGATGCCGGCGCTGACGCCGAATGCCAGCGTCTTGTACAGCGCAACGTCGATGCCCATGGCGGACGCAGCGATCTCGTTGTCGCGGATCGCCATGAAGGCGCGCCCCGAACGAGACTTCAGCAGATTGACCGAGAAGATGTAGATGGCGATCGAGACGGCGAGCGTGAAATAATAAAGCCACATGTCCTGCGACATCGGCAGGCCGAACGGCGCATCGGGCTTGGTCACCACCAGGCCCTGCACGCCGCCGGTCCAGTACTCGAAGTAGCCGAGCTTCAGGAGCTGCGGCATGGCGGTCGCCAGCGCAAAGGTCGCGAGCGCGAGATAGACGCCGCTCAAGCGCAGCGCCGGCTGGCCGAACAGGAATCCGAAGCCAAAGCAGATGACGCCGGCGATGGGCAGTGTCAGGGCGTAATTGATGCCGGCATGTTCCATCAGGATCGCCGAGGTGTAGGCGCCGACCGCGTAAAACGCGCTCTGGCCCAGCGAAAACTGGCCGCTGCCGCCGGTCAGGATGTTCAGCGCCAGCACGGCCAGTGCATAGATCAGCAGCATCGTCAGCTGGAAGATGATGAAATTCTTCACGAACAGGGGTGCTGCGATCAGCACCACCAGCACGACCAATGAGGCGCCGTAGCCCAGTGTCATGGCCCGCTTCGGAACGGCCTCCACGGCAGGCGCTTCAGTGACGGTTTCCTGAATGGCGCTCATGATCAAACTCGCTTCACGATGGGCCGGCCAAACAGGCCGGCGGGTTTGACGACCAGGACGGTGATGATCAGCGCCAGCGCGATCGGCAGTTTCAGTTCATTGCCGACGCCGGGGATATAGGTGCCGGCCAGATTTTCGAAGATGCCGACCAGGAAGCCGCCGATGACCGCCCCGAACGGACTGGTCAGGCCGCCGAGCACAGCGGCGGCGAATCCGTAGATCAGCACGCCCAGCATCATGTTCGGCTCCAGGAATACCACCGGCGCGATCATCATGCCGGCAATGGAGCCGATCGCGGCCGCCATGCCCCAGCCGAGTGCGATCATCCAGCTGGTGTTGATACCGACCAGCCGCGCCGATTCCGGCAACGACGCGGCGGCGCGCATCGCGAGGCCCATGCGCGTGAACCGGAAGAAGAAGAAAAGCAGCAGCAGCAAGACCAGCGTGACGCCGATCATGCCGGCCTGATGGGTGGAGATCAGCTCGCTGCCGAGAAACGGCGACGATCCGAACGGCGTCGGAAATTGCTTGATCGTGAAGTCCCAGATCAGGCCGGCGACGCTGTTGATGATCGCGTACAGCGCGATGAAGCCGGCGACGTTGGTCAGGATCGGCGCCTTCGCCAGCGGCTTGAACAGCAGCCGCTCGATCGCAATGCCGCCGGCGAACGAAAATATCAGGGTGAGCAGGAACGCGCCCCAGTAAGGCACACCCCACTGCATCAGCTGCCAGGCGATGAAGGTCGAGAACATCGCCATCTCGCCCTGGGCGAAATTGAGATGATCGATCGCCTGGTAGATCATCACCACGGCAAGCGCCATGCAGGCATAGATCGCGCCGGTGGCGATACCGGCCAGGATTTGATTGGTCAAAAGCTCCATGGCCGCGCTCCTCAATAACCCAGGTAGGATTTACGGACGTCTTCGTTATTAGCGATCTCGGTGGCGCTTCCCGACATGACGATGCGCCCGGTTTCGATCACATAGGCCTTGTCGGCGAGCTCCAGCGCCAGCTGCGCATTCTGCTCCACCACCAGAATGGTGACCTTGTCCTCGCGATTGATCTTGCCGAGAATCTTGAACAGGTCGCGCACGATCAGCGGCGCCAGGCCGAACGAAGGTTCGTCCAGCAGCATCAGTCTCGGACGCAGCATCAGCGCGCGGGCGACCGCGAGCATCTGCTGTTCGCCGCCCGAAAGCGTACCCGCCTGCTGCGTATATCGCTGCTTCAGGACTGGAAAGTGATCGTACATGCGCTCGATGTCGGAAACCACGCCTGCCTTGTCCTTGCGCGTGATGGCGCCGAGCTGCAGGTTTTCTTCCACGGTCATGGTCGTGAACGTGCCGCGGCCTTGCGGCACATGGGCGATGCCGAGGCGAACGATGTTTTCGGTCGAGCGGCCGGTGAGGAGGGCGCCTTCGAACTCGATCGAGCCGGTGGTGCGCACCATGTTGCAGATCGCCCGCAAGGTCGTGGTCTTGCCGGCGCCGTTGGCGCCGAGCAGCGTGGTCAGGCTGCCTTCGTTGAGACCGAACTCGAGACCGTGAAGCGCCTGGACCTGGCCGTAATAGGCGCGCAAATCCCTGACGTTGAGCATCGCGGTCATTGGTCCTTGCTCCCCAGATAGGCCTTGATGACATCCGGGTCGGACTGCACCGCGGCCGGGGTTCCGTCGGCGAGCTTGCGGCCGAAATTCAGCGCCACCACATGGTCGGCGATCGACATCACCAGGCCCATGTGATGTTCGACCAGCAGGACGGTTACGTTGCGTTCGTCGCGAATTCGGCGGATCAAATCGCCGAGCACGTGGACTTCCTCGTGGTTGAGGCCGCCGGCGGGTTCGTCGAGCAGCAGGATCTTCGGATCGGCAGCCAGCGCGCGCGCCAGCTCGACGCGTTTCTGGGTGCCGAACGGCAGGCCGGAAACCGTGACATGGGCGACGTCGTCGAGGTCGAGATAGCCGAGAATATCGTGGACATGCGTGTTGAGTTCGGCCTCGCCGCGGCGCACCCAGGGAAGTCTCAGGGAGTCGCTGATGATGTCGCTGTTGGTACGGGAATGGGTGCCGACCCGAACGTTGTCGAGTACCGAAAGATTGGGAAACAGCGCGACGTTCTGGAAGGTGCGGCCGATGCCGATTTCGGCGATCCGGTGCGGCGGGCGCTTCAGGATACTCTGGCCTTCCATCAGGATGTCGCCCGAGCTCGGCTGGTAGAGCCGGCTGAGACAGTTGAAGAGCGTGGTCTTGCCGGCGCCGTTGGGTCCGATCAGTCCGAGGATCTGGCCCTGATCCATGTCGAACGACACACCATTCAACGCGATGATGCCGCCGAACACGACGCTGACGTCGCGAACCGCAAGCAGGGGAGATTGTCCCTGCGCGAATTGTGCCTGCGTCATTTGGCTGCGCCCGACTGACTCGTTGGGCGGTGACCATGCGAACGTGTCCGCCGGTCGCAACGATGAAGGCTATCCGATCCCCTCGACCACACGTGCAACTTTCCCTCCTGCTTTCAATTTTTTATTTTCTTGTTTTTTTGATTGCGGCGCGGCTCCGCCGAGCGCCGTCTCGATGTTCCTTACCATCGCCACGAGACGAGGTCCAATATCGCTGCGCAGCCGATCTTCCGTGAAACGGAATGCCGGCGCACCACAATTAAACGCATAAGGGCCGGTTCCGTCATTAAGCTTTAGTGCTACGCCGACCGCGTGCACATCGTCCTGCCACTCGCCCGCCGAGATTGTGAAGCCAAGTTTCTCCACCGTGTCGCCGGCGCGTTCGATGCCGTCGCGCATCCGCGGCCAGCGGTTGCCGTAATGTTCGCGCAGTTCACTCAACAATGAGGCACGCTCGTCGTCAGCCAGTGCCCAGAGATAGGCGCGCCCCATCGCGGTGGTCGCGATCGGGATTCGCGAGCCGACGTCCAGTTGAACGCCGAGGGTGAGACCGCTGCGGCTTTGACCGAAGTAAATCATGCTGAGACGATCGCGGCCGCCGACCGCGACCGCGCCGCCGGTTTCGCGCATGACTTCCTCGCGATAGGCCTCGGACAAATGCCGGACGCCGAGATTCGCAAGGGCGGCATACCCAAGCGCCATGGCTGAGGGCGCCAGCTGATATTTCTCGAACCGCGGAACGGGTGTAAGATAGCCGAGCTTGGACAAAGTATAGGTCAGCCGTGAAACGGTTGGCTTTGGCAAGTTGGTACGGGCCGCGATCTCTTGATTGCCAAGAAGCCCGTCGTTGGGACGGAATGCGCGCAACACATCAAGGCCGCGGGCAAGCGCGACGACGAAGCTGCGATCGGTCGCCACTTTCTTGGCTGGACGCTTCATTGCCTGCTGCTGTGCGGACCTCGTTGACAACCGACGTGCTTCAAAATAACCCTCCGTGTCAAGATGTGGAATTAAATTCCGCAGTGCGAAATTAGCAGAGAACGAGATATCCAGGGAGATCAGCGTGAACGAAGTGGTCAAACTCGAGCGCCGCGATGTGGTCGCCATCGTCACCGTCAACAGCCCTCCCGTGAATGCGCTGAGCGCCGCGGTCCGCGGCGGCATTCTCGATTGCATGAAGAGCGCGATCGCCGATCCCGAGGTGAAGGCGATCGTGCTGACCTGCGCCGGCCGCACCTTTATTGCCGGCGCCGACATCACCGAATTCGGCAAGCCGCCGAAGCCGCCGGGTCTGCATGAGGTGCTGACCGCGATGGAGAACGCGCCGAAGCCGATCATTGCCGCGATTCATGGAACCGCGCTCGGCGGCGGTCTCGAGGTGGCGCTCGCCTGCCATTTCCGCGTTGCGACCAAGGACGCAAAACTCGGCCTGCCCGAGGTGAAGCTCGGCCTGCTGCCGGGCGCCGGCGGGACACAGCGTCTGCCGCGCGCGGTCGGTCCCGAGTTGGCGGTCAAGATGATCGTCGGCGGCGATCCGATCGGCGCGCCGGAAGCGCTCAAGAACGGCCTGATCGAGGAAATCGTCGAGGATCCCGCGACCGGCGGCGAGGCGTTTGCCCGCAAGGTGCTGGCAGAGAAGCGTCCGCTGCGCAAGCTGCGCGACGACGACAGCAAGCTTGCCGCCGCCAGAGCCGACCGCTCGATCTTCACCAGCGCGGTCGCGGCATTGACCAAGAAGGCGCGCGGGCTGGAGGCGCCGTTTGCCGCAGCGGATGCGGTCGGCGCCGCGATCGACCTGCCGTTCGATGAAGGATTGAAGAAGGAGCGCGAGGGCTTCCTCAAGCTGGTAGCCAGTGACCAGTCGAAGGCGCAGCGTTATGCCTTCTTCGCCGAGCGCGAGGCGGCCAAGGTCGCCGGCGTTCCCGACGGCACCAAGCCGCGCAAGGTCGAGCGCGTCGCCATCATCGGCGCCGGTACCATGGGCGGCGGCATCGCGATGTCGTTCGCCAACGCCGGTATTCCGGTGACGCTGATCGAAACCGGCGAGGAACAGCTCAAGCGCGGCATGGGCGTGATGCAGAAGAATTATGAGGCGACCGCGGCGCGCGGCGGCATCCCCGCCGACGCACCCGCCAAGCGCATGGGCCTGATCAACGGCGTGGTCGGACTGGAGAACGTCAAAGACGCCGACCTCATTATCGAGGCCGTGTTCGAGACCATGGCGATCAAGAAGGAAGTTTTCACGGCGCTCGACAAATTCGCCAAGCCCGGCGCGGTGCTCGCCAGCAACACCTCCTATCTCAACATCGACGAGATTGCCAAGGTGACAAGCCGTCCGCAGGACGTGCTCGGCATGCACTTCTTCTCACCGGCCAATGTGATGAAGCTGTGCGAGATCGTGCGCGCGGAAAAGACCGCGCCGGACGCGCTGACCACCGCGGTCGCGGTGGCGCGCCGCATCGCCAAGGTGCCTGCGGTGGTCGGCGTCTGCGACGGTTTCGTCGGCAACCGGATGCTGGCGCAGCGCGGCAAGCAGGCGGAGAAATTGCTGTTCGAGGGCGCGCTGCCGCAGCAGGTCGACGCCGTGGTGACAAAATTCGGCATGCCGATGGGTCCGTTCGCGATGGGCGATCTCGCCGGCCTCGATATCGGCTGGCGCTCGCGCAAGGATCGCGGCATCAAGTCGGAAATCGCCGACGCGCTGTGCGAAGCCGGCCGCTTCGGCCAGAAGACCGGCAAGGGCTATTACAAATACGAGGCCGGCTCGCGCGCGCCGTTGCCCGATCCGGAAGTGGAAAAACTGATCGACGAGACCCTGCAGCGGCTCGGACGCAAGCGCCGCGTCGTCAGCGACGACGAAATTCTCGAGCGCATGATGTATCCGATGATCAATGAGGGCGCGCGGATCCTCGAGGAACATATCGCGGCGCGGCCGAGCGATATCGATGTGATCTGGCTCTATGGCTATGGCTGGCCGATCTATCGCGGCGGCCCGATGTTCTACGCCGATCAGGTCGGGCTGAAGCACATCGCCGACCGGCTGTCGTTCTACGCCAGGGAAACCAACGATCCCTCGCTCGAACCGGCGCCGCTGCTCAAGCGCCTCGCCGCCGAAGGCAAGACGTTCGCGTCGCTGGCGCAGACGGCGAAAGCGGCGTGATGGAAAAGATGCCGGTCCCCGCGCTCGATTTCACCTCTCCCATCGGGAGAGGTCGGATTTCTCGCTCGGCGAGAAATCCGGGTGAGGGGTTAAGGCATCTCGATAGACCGTACCCCCTCACCCCCGCCCTCTCCCCATGGGAGAGGGGGCGCACCGAACCCTGAGACCCCAGAGCATGCACCCCGGCGAACAATTTTACCCCGAAGGCATCCACTGGGACGATCCGATCGCGCGCGGGACGCTGCCCGATCTGCTGTCGAAGGCAGCCACGGACTTTGCCGCGCGGCCGGCGATCGAATTCCGCGACCGCCCGATCAGCTATGCCGAGCTGGAAGGCAAGGTCGAGGTTGCGGCGTCGGCATTCCTGCGCGCCGGCTACGGCCAGAACACGTCGGTGGCGCTGTTCCTCGGCAATTCGCCGGATCATCCCGTGAACTTCTTCGGCGCGCTGAAAGCCGGCGCCCGCGTCGTGCATCTGTCCCCGCTCGACGGCGAGCGCGCGCTGTCGCATAAACTCGGCGACAGCGGCGCCCGCATCCTCGTCACCAGCGATCTCGCGGCGCTGTTGCCGATGGCGCTGAAATTCCTCGACAAGGGTCTGCTCGATCGCCTGATCGTCTGCGAGGACGATCATTGGGGCGCGGTCGGCAATCCGCATACGCCGATCCCGGATCATCCGGCGATCGTCACCTTCCGGACCTTCGTCGACGGCGCAACGAAGCCTGAGCAATGGCCGCCGATTTCGGCCGATGACGTGGCGCTGCTGCAATATACCGGCGGCACCACCGGGCTGCCGAAGGGCGCCATGCTGAGCCATGGCAATCTCACGTCGGCGGTGTCGATCTACGACGTCTGGGGCAAGAAGGCCCAGGCCGAACGCAACGCCATCGAGCGCGTGATCTGCGTGCTGCCGCTGTTTCATATCTATGCGCTGACGGTGATCCTGTTGCGCAGCCTCGAGCGCGGCGATCTGATCTCGCTGCACCAGCGCTTCGACGTCACCGCCGTGATGCGCGACATCGAGGTCAAACGGGCGACCGTATTTCCCGGCGTGCCCACCATGTGGATCGCGATTGCGAGCTTGCCGGATCTCGAGAGCCGCGATCTGTCGTCGCTGGTCAGCTGCGGATCGGGCGGCGCGCCGCTGCCGGTCGAGGTCGCCCGCATTTTCGAACGCAAGACCAACATGAAGCTGAAGAGCGGCTGGGGCATGACCGAGACCTGCTCGCCCGGCACCGGCCATCCCCAGGTGGGACCGGAAAAGCCGGGCTCGATCGGGCTGATGCTGCCCGGCATCGAAATGGATGTGGTCGCGCTGGCCGATTCCAGCAAAATCCTGCCCCCGGGCGAGGTTGGCGAAATCCGCATTCGCGGGCCGAACGTCACCAAAGGCTACTGGAACAGGCCGCAGGAAACCGCCGAAGCTTTCGTCGGCGACCGCTTCCTGACCGGCGATATCGGCTACATGGACTCCGACGGCTATTTCTATCTGGTCGATCGCAAGAAGGACATGATCATCTCCGGCGGCTTCAACGTCTATCCGCAGATGATCGAGCAGGCGATCTACGAACATCCGGCGGTGCAGGAAGTGATCGTGATCGGAATATCCGACGATTACCGCGGCGAGGCGGCGAAGGCGTTCGTCAAGCTGCGGGCCGGCGCCAACCCGTTCACGCTGGACGATCTGAAGACGTTCCTCGCCGGCAAGCTCGGCAAGCACGAAATTCCCGCCGCGCTCGATTTCGTCGACGAACTGCCGCGCACACCCGTCGGCAAGTTGTCGCGCCACGAATTGCGCACCCAGCAGCCTTTGCAGCAGCCCTCGCAACAACCCGCGCTCCCCAAACAACAGCAACTCGCAACAGGAGGTCGTTCATGACCGACGCCGTTATCGTTTCCACCGCCCGCACGCCGATCGGCAAGGCCTATCGCGGCGCGCTCAACGCCACCGAGGGCGCGACCCTGCTCGGTCACGCCATCGGCGAGGCGGTCGCCCGCGCCAAGGTCGATCCGAAGGACGTCGAGGACGTGGTGATGGGCGCCGCCCTGCAGCAGGGCTCGACCGGCGGCAACATCGCCCGCAAGGCGCTGCTGCGCGCCGGGCTGCCGGTGACGGTCGGCGGCACCACCATCGACCGGCAATGCGCCTCCGGCCTGCAGGCGATTGCGCTCGCCGCGCGTTCGGTGATCTTCGACGGCGTCGAGATCGCGGTCGGCGGCGGCGGTGAATTGATCAGCCTGGTGCAGAACGATCACGCCAACAAGTTTCACACCCAGGATCCGGCGCTGCTCAAGATCAAGGGCGAAGTCTACATGCCGATGATCGACACCGCCGAAGTCGTGGCCAAGCGCTACGGCATCTCGCGCGAGCGCCAGGACGAGTATTCGCTGGAGAGCCAGCGCCGCACCGCCGCAGCCCAGCAGGGCGGCAAGTTCAACGACGAAATCGCGCCGATCACCACCAAGATGGGCGTCGCCGACAAGGCCACCGGCGAAATCTCGTTCAAGGACATCACGCTGTCGAAGGACGAGGGCCCGCGCCCCGACACCTCGGCGGAAGGCCTTGCCGCGCTCAAGCCGGTGCGCGGCGAAGGTTTTACCATCACCGCCGGCAATGCCAGCCAGTTGTCGGACGGCGCCAGCGCCACCGTGATCATGAGCGACACGGAAGCCTCCAAGCGCGGCCTGAAACCGCTCGCCATCTTCCGCGGCTTCGTCGCCGCCGGCTGCGAGCCCGATGAAATGGGCATCGGTCCGGTATTCGCGGTGCCGCGGCTGCTCAAGCGCCACGGCCTCAAGGTCGACGACATCGACCTCTGGGAATTGAACGAGGCCTTCGCGGTGCAGGTGATCTATTGCCGCGACAAGCTCGGCATCGATCCGGAAAAGCTCAACGTCGACGGCGGCGCGATCGCGGTCGGCCATCCCTACGGCATGTCCGGCGCCCGTCTCACCGGCCACGCCTTGATCGAAGGCCGCCGCCGCAAGGCCAAATATGCAGTCGTGACCATGTGCGTCGGCGGCGGCATGGGTGCCGCGGGTTTGTTCGAGATCCTGCAGTAATTGCGGCGGCCGTCCCCATTAACCTCGTCGTCCCGGCGAACGCCGGGACCCATACCGCGAGGTTTCGCTGTTAGGCTTGGTGGCAGAGACCTTTTTCTAATCGCGGCCGCCGCGGAGTATGGGTCCCCGCGTTCGCGGGGACGACGCAAATAAATAGATCGAGCTAATTCATTCGCTCACAGGAGGATCCGATGGATCTGAGCTTCAGCAAGGAAGAAGTGGCGTTTCGGGACGAGGTGCGGGCGTTCTTCCGGGACAATGTGCCGGCCTCGACGCGGCAGAAACTGCAGGAGGGCCGTCATCTCGGCAAGGACGAGATGGTCGCGTGGTGGCGGATCCTGAACAAGAAGGGCTGGGGCGTGTCGCACTGGCCGAAGGAATATGGCGGCACCGGCTGGAGTTCGGTGCAGCACTATATCTTCAACGAGGAACTGCAGATGGCGCCGGCGCCGTCGCCGCTCGCCTTCGGCGTCAGCATGGTCGGCCCGGTCATCTACACCTTCGGCAACGAGGCGCAGAAGAAGCAGTATCTGCCGCGCATCGCCAATGTCGACGACTGGTGGTGCCAGGGCTTTTCCGAGCCGGGCTCGGGCTCCGATCTCGCCTCGCTGAAAACCAAGGCCGAGCGCAAGGGCGACGTCTACGTCGTCAACGGCCAGAAGACCTGGACCACGCTGGCCCAGCATGCCGACTGGATCTTTTGCCTGTGCCGCACCGATCCGTCTGCGAAAAAGCAGTCGGGCATCTCCTTCATCCTGATCGACATGAAGTCGAAGGGCATCACGGTGCGGCCGATCCAGACCATCGACGGCGGCTTTGAGGTCAACGAGGTGTTCTTCGATGACGTCAAGGTGCCGGTCGAAAATCTCGTCGGCGAGGAAAACAAGGGCTGGGACTACGCCAAATTCCTGCTCGGCAACGAGCGCACCGGCATCGCCCGCGTCGGCGTCTCCAAGGAGCGGATTCGCCGCATCAAGGATCTGGCCTCGCAGGTCGAGTCCGGCGGCAAGCCGGTCATGGAAGATCAGAAATTCCGCGAAAAGCTCGCCGAGGTCGAGATCGAGCTGAAGGCGCTCGAACTGACGCAGCTGCGCGTCGTCGCCGACGAAGGCAAGCACGGCAAGGGCAAGCCCAATCCGGCGTCCTCGGTGCTGAAGATCAAGGGCTCGGAAATCCAGCAGGCCACCACCGAGCTTCTGATGGAAGTGATCGGCCCGTTCGCCGCGCCCTACGACGAGCACGGCGACGACGGCTCCAACGAGGCGATGGACTGGACCGCGCAGATCGCGCCGAGCTATTTCAACAACCGCAAGGTCTCGATCTACGGCGGCTCCAACGAGATCCAGCGCAACATCATCACCAAGGCGGTGCTGGGGCTGTAGCCGTCATTCACGGGGCGCGCGTCAGGCGGCGAACCCGGAATCCACGTTTCAACAATCTCTGGATTCCGGGTCCACGCGCGGGCGCGTGTCCCGGAATGACGAATTTCGATATACGAGGAAACAAGTAAAATGGATTTTGATTTGTCCGAGGAGCAGCGGCTTCTCAAGGAAAGCGTCGACGGCCTGCTGGGCGATTCCTACGACTTCGAGGCGCGCAAGAAATACATGGCGGAGAAGGGCGGCTGGAGCAAAGCCGTCTGGAGCAAGCTCGCCGAGCAGGGCCTGCTCGGGCTGCCGTTCTCCGAGGACGACGGCGGCTTCGGCGCCGGCGCGGTCGAGACCATGATCGTGATGGAGGCGCTCGGCAAGGCGCTGGTGCTGGAGCCTTATCTGCCGACCGTGGTGATCGGCGGCGGCTTCCTGCGCCGCGGCGGCTCGGCCGAACAGAAGGCGGCGCACATTCCCTCGATCATCGACGGCAGCAAGACCTTTGCGTTTGCGCAGCTCGAGAAGAATTCGCGCTACGACCTGCAGGATGTTTCGACCTCGGCCAAGAAAAAGGGCGACGGCTGGGTCATCGACGGCGAGAAATTCGTCGTGCTCAACGGCGAGCGCGCCGACATGCTGATCGTCACCGCGCGCACCAAAGGCGGCCAGCGCGACGCCGGCGGCATCGGCGTGTTTCTGGTGCCCGGCAACGCCAAGGGCGTCGCCAAAAAGGGCTATCCGACCCAGGACGGCCTGCATGCCGCCGACATCACGTTTACCGGCGTCGAGGTCGGCGCCGATGCCGCGATCGGCGATCCCGAGAACGCGTTGCCGCTGATCGAGCGCGTGGTCGACGACGCCCGCACCGCGCTGTGCGCGGAGGCGGTCGGCGCGATGGACGAATTGCTGAAAACCACCGTCGAGTACCTCAAGACCCGCACGCAATTCGGCGTGCCGATCGGCAGCTTCCAGACCCTGCAGCACCGCGCCGCCGACATGTTCGTCGCCGTCGAGCAGGCCCGCAGCATGTCGATGTTCGCGACCATGGCGGCCGATTTCGACGACGCCAGGGAGCGCGCTACCGCGGTCGCCGCGGCGAAGGTGCAGATCGGCAAATCCGCAAAGTTCGTCGGCCAGCAGTCGATCCAGCTCCATGGCGGCATCGGCATGACCCAGGAAGCCAAGATCGGCCACTACTTCAAGCGGCTGACCATGATCGAAAATACCTTGGCGACACCGACTACCACCTGCGCCGCGTCACCGAGAGCGGCGGGTTGATGTAGCCGTCGTTCCGAGCGGACCGCAGCTCCACCATTGTCGTCATGGCCGGGCTTGACCCGGGCATCCACGTCTTGAGCCAGGCAAGACGTGGATGCCCGGCACAAGGCCGGGCATGACGGGCGGGATAGCGAAACGAACATCGACAGAAACGAAAGGGAGTACGCACCGTGAAATCCACCCCGTTCGATCTCACCGGCAAGGTCGCCGTCATCACCGGCTCCAGCCGCGGCATCGGCCGCTCCTCGGCCGAATTGCTGGCGAGGCTCGGCGCCAAGGTGGTGATCTCCAGCCGCAAGGCCGATGCCTGCGAGGAAGTCGCCGGCGGCATCCGCAAGGAGGGCGGCGACGCCCATGTCATCGCCTGCAACATCTCGCGCCGCGATGAGGTCGAGGCGCTGATTTCCGGCTCAACCAAACATTACGGCAAGATCGACATCCTGGTCTGCAACGCCGCGGTCAATCCCTATTACGGCCCGCTGCTCGACATCATCAGGACGAAGCCTTCGACAAGATCATGGGCTCCAACGTCAAGAGCAACATCTGGCTGTGCGCGTTGGCGATCCCGCAAATGGCCGAGCGCGGCAACGGCTCGGTGGTGATCATCTCCTCGATCGGCGGCTTGCGCGGCTCGACCGTGATCGGCGCCTACGGAATTTCCAAGGCGGCGGATTTTGCGCTGTGCCGCAGCCTCGCCGGCGAGTGGGGCCCGAAGGGCGTGCGCGTCAATTGCGTCGCGCCGGGCCTGGTCAAGACTGATTTCGCCCGCGCGCTGTGGGAAGACGAAGAGCGCCTGAAGCGCCGCTGCGCCACCACGCCCTTGCGCCGGATCGGCGAACCCGACGAAATCGCCGGCGCGGTGGCCTATCTCGGCTCCGATGCCTCGAGCTTCATGACCGGCCAGACCATCGTCGTCGACGGCGGCGTCACGACAGCGTCGGTGTGATTCTTCCTCTTCCTGCGCTTTGTGCGGGAGGATTGGCAAGATGAAGCGCCATGCACAAATCGCCCCCCTCCTCCCACGCGCATCGCGCGTGGCGGGAGGGGTCGGGGGTGGGGGGTGCTTCAGCAAACTCGCTGCTAGCGGCGCTCGCTGGTACACCCCCCACCCCCGACCCCTAAGAGCGAGCTTCGCTCGTCTCGACCCCACCGCTGCGCGGGGGGAGGGGAGCATCGCGTCATCATATTGACGTCCCCCGTCCAATCCGCTTGCCTTGCCGCAACACCACGAACACATCCCGGGAAGCAACGCCAGGAAAAATGCCATGTCTCATGTGCTGGCCATCGATCAGGGCACCACGTCCTCGCGCGCGATCGTGTTTCGCAGCGACATCTCGATCGCCGCGACGGCGCAAGCTGAATTCCCGCAGCATTTTCCGGCGTCGGGCTGGGTCGAGCATGAGCCGGAGGACATCTGGACCTCGACCATCGCCACCTGCCGCGAGGCACTGAAAAAAGCCGGCCTCGACGCCCGAGGACATTGCCGCGATCGGCATCACCAACCAGCGCGAGACCACCGTGGTGTGGGATCGCGTCACCGGCCAGGCGGTGCATCGCGCCATCGTCTGGCAGGATCGCCGCACCGCCGACATCTGCGCGAGATTAAAGAGCGAGGGCCACGAGCCCGCGATATCGGCGAAAACCGGGCTGATCATCGATCCCTATTTCTCCGGCACCAAGGTCGCCTGGATTCTCGATCCATGTCCCCGGCGCGCGGGCGCGCGCCGAGCGCGGCGAACTGATGTTCGGCACCGTCGACTGCTACCTGCTGTGGCGGCTGACCGGCGGCAAGGTGCATGCGACCGACGCCACCAACGCCTCGCGCACGCTGCTGTTCAACATCCACACTGGCGCGTGGGACGACGAGTTGCTGAAGATCCTGCGCGTGCCGCGCTCGATGCTCCCCGAGGTGAAGGATTCGTCCGCCGATTTCGGCGAAAGCCGGCCCGAATGGTTCGGCGGCGCGATCGCGATCTCGCGGCATCGCCGGCGACCAGCAGGCCGCCACCATCGGCCAGGCCTGCTTTTCGCCGGGCATGATCAAGTCGACCTACGGCACCGGCTGCTTTGCCCTGCTCAACACCGGCACCACGCCCGTCAACTCGAAGAACAAGCTCCTGACCACCATCGCCTATCAGCTCGGGGGTCAGCGCACCTACGCGCTCGAAGGTTCGATCTTCGTCGCCGGCTCCGCGGTGCAGTGGTTGCGCGACGGCATCGGCCTCATCAAGAACGCCGCCGAGACCGGCCCGCTCGCCGACCAGTCCGACTCGACGCAGTCGGTCTATCTGGTCCCGGCCTTTGTCGGCATGGGCGCGCCGTACTGGAATCCGCGGGTGCGCGGGGCGCTGTTCGGGCTGACCCGCAACACCGGCCCCGCCGAGATCGCGCATGCCGCGCTGGAGAGCGTCTGCTACCAGACCTGCGATCTGTGGGCGGCGATGCGCGCCGACTGGCCGGAGGCGGAAGCCGCCAACATCGTGCTGCGCGTCGACGGCGGCATGACCGCGTCTGACTGGACCATGCAGCGCCTTGCGGATCTTTTGGATGCGCCGGTCGATCGCCCGATGATCCAGGAAACCACCGCCCTCGGCGCCGCCTATCTCGCCGGGCTCGCGGCCGGTGTCTATCCCGAGCCATCAAAATTCGCCGACAACTGGCGGCTGGAGCATCGCTTCAAGCCCAACATGAGCCAGGCCACGCGGGAGCGGAAACTCAAGGGATGGGCGCGGGCGGTGAAGGGGCTGCTGGCGAGCGATGAGGGGGAGGGGTGAGGCGCTTCCGACTGTCTTCATGACATCCGCGCGGTTCCGACCTGTTCCCATGGGCCGGAAAAGGGGACGCGGACAAGATCAAATCGCCTGTATGACTCGGGGGGGCGCGTTCACAACCTGTTGGGCAGCCAGCAAGTGAAAGGCGCCGTCAACTGAGCCGGTCTTTCAAATCACCGCGAACGCGAAAGCCGCTCCCAAAACGATCAATGTATTTACGCCGGCGATCATGATGCCGAGAAAAACGCCGGCCATGAGCTCCTCGGACTGGAATTTGGTTTTTCTTCCGAACACGACCCTTCTCCGTACATTTGTCATATCAAGCACAAGATGGGCATTCGTTCCGAGGAAATGTCCGAAACCATACCTATGTATCTGGTTCCAAGACCATTCGACCAAATCAGGCCCTTGACTGGCTCAATCCAGTCGCACTGAGGTGTGAAACAGGTTGAGTCCAAAAAGGACCACGCCTGGAATCGAACAGGACCGCCACATCTGGCGGATGCGGCGGGTCCGGTAAAATGAAAACGGCCGGCCAACCAAGGCAGGCTCTAAAGCGTGATGAGATGAAGTTAGATTGAGCTGTAGCGGAAACTTTACCTCTCCCATAGGGAGAGGTCGGCGCACCCGGATCGGCGTTTCACGCCGTCCGGGCACAGGCTCCGCGCCGGGTGAGGGGTTACGGTCTATCGTTGGTGCAGCACCCCCCTCACCCGATTTGCGGAGTTTATCATCGGGCGGCGCTTCGCGCCGACCCGTTGGCAAATCGACCTCTCCCCGCTGGGGAGAGGTGAAGGGCACCGATTCAACTTAAAACCATCTTGCTCTAAAACCGAATTTAATGGCCTCGGCGAACGGCGAACCCACATCGGAAATCATGGCGGCCCCTCCCGGGGTTTCTAAAGTTCAGCCACAGATGCGACGGAACCGGAACAGTGCCGGCAGTCGCATGGAAAGCCGCCCGGCGTCGCGCCCGGGCGGTTTTTTTCTGGTCTTGAGATCGGCCACTGGCAGATTTAAAAAAGCCACTGCTGATTTCTAAAATAGAATTTAGTGGGATCGGCGTTTTACGAACCTACATCCACACTCGTGCCGGGCCGCCCCCGGCATATCTCAGTGAGACGGTCCCAGAGCCCCCGAGCTGGGGCCGTTTTCCTTTGGGGGCGACGGTGTAGGCGCTTTAGCACCCTCGATGTGGGATTGGTGATCACCATGACGGCAGTCTCGTTCGGAGCCGCCTGCATGGGATTGTCCGTTTGCTGAAGTTGAAATTAGCCCAACTTGCGCAGAATTGTACCCTGAGTATAAGCAAATCAATGCCTTAGCCAAAAAATTGGCACTACATTTTGGTGCAGGTCGGATCAGGCGCTGTGTTTGAGAGCTGGCAAGTCGTGCTCGGCGAGACGCATGCGTTTCGGCAGGACGATGCCGAGACGATTGAGGAGAGCGGCCTGGGCCGCGTCTGGTTGGGTCACACAGCGCAAACGAATCTGGCCGTGCGTTGCGGTCGGCAAGACGACGTCCTGGGACTGGATGCGCTTGAGTTCTTCCATAATGGTGCGCGGGGAATTGCCGAGACCTGCGCGGCTCTGCCACATCTCCAGGCTCTTCCACAGCACGAAGGCAAGAAAGCAGACGAGGATATGAGCCTGTACGCGATCCTCGCGCTGGTGCCAGATCGGACGGACGTTGAGTTGATCCTTCTGAATCCGGAAAGCGGCTTCGGCCTGCGTGAGCTGGATATAGGCCTTCCAGAGCTGTTGATCGCTCCAATCGGTGATGTTCGAGCGCAGCAGATAGGCGCCCTCGGAGAGAGCGGCCCAGTCGTCGAACGATGCGTTGTAAACCACGCCGAGGCGGAAACCAGCGGGGCAGCCATCCGGCTCCAGCGCGATTGCGAAGCGGGCGGCTGCTCGCTGATTTTGCTGCAGGATGCGGCCGATTTGCCGGTTCACGGTCGACGGATCGACACGCTTCTTTGAGCGAGCCAGGCGCGCAGCCAGGCGCTCGAGTGCTTCTTCGATCCGCCGGCTGAACTTGTCGTGCATGGCGCGTTCTTTGCTGCGCCGATCGGCGGAACGGCACAAGATCACTGTCTCGCCGGTCTCGGGGTGGCGCGTGAGCTTGACCTCGACGCCCTCGTGGACCACGCGCCAGCCGTCCGCGGTGGCGAGCGCAGAGCTGAACTTCTTCAGCTCCGACTTCGGCGCGCCGATGATGTAGCGCCGGTCGGTCCGGCGCAGCCAGGCCAGATTGTCGGCGCTGGCCATGCCGCGGTCGGTGATCCAGACGCGCCCCAGCATGCCATGCCGGGCCTCCATGGTGGCCACGATCGTCTGCAAGGTTCGCGAGTTGTGGGTGTTGCCGGCGAATACTTCGTAGCCCAAAGGAAAGCCGTCGAAGGTCACGACGAGAGCGATGCACACCTGCTTGCAGTCGGGGCGATGATCGCGGGAATAGCCGCGCCGAGCCTGCGGATTTGCCTCGGCCTGGCCCTCAAAATACGTGCTCGTCACGTCGTAGAGCAGCACCTCGTTCTGGACCGCGAACAGCTCTCCGCAGCGCTGCGACAGATGCGCTTCGAGCTCGGTCTTGTGGGCGAGCAGATGATCGAGCCCGCGATAGAGCCGATCCTTGTTGACCTCCTCGTCACCGAACTGCAGCAGATCTGAAAGCGCCGTGCGTCGATACCAGTCTTCCGCAATGTGCAACTCGCTCGATGGCTCGCAAAGCCGCGCGGCTACCAGCACCGCCGCCATCTTCGACCACGCGATGCGCTCTTTGCCGATCGGAAGCAGCCGTTCGCACAAAGCCTCCAGCCCGGTTCCGCGCCACAGGGCGAGCGCCAAATACACATCGCCGAACTGACGCGGGCGCTCGATGCGGATGCCCTTCAACCGCACCGGAACCGTCAATTGCTCGCTGCTATCATCGAACAGTTGCGCGCGCTCGGGAGTGCCAATCAGCCGACGCGCCAGCGCCTGTGCCTGAACGCGACCCTGCTCATCGAGTTCGCCGAGCTGCGCCACCGTTTGCTGAATGACCCGACGACCAACGCGCACGCTGCGCACAACACGCCAATAGCGATGAACCTTCCCGTCCTTGCGTATCGTGGTGTGGCGCAGATACATGCGCGCGAATTAATCCAACTCGTCGCCTCCAGAAAATACCCAAGGTTGGCACTACACGCCCAAATCCAATCTTCGCCACGTCTAACCGATTGATCCGATTCAGGTCACGCGACGCAAAATCCCGAAAAATAGCCAAATCCCGCCCCCAACTGCGCAAGTTGGGTTAGAGCGGCTCGACCAGCGTCGATGCGCGGGCGGGAGCGACGGTCATTTCGGTTTCGCCGGAGGCCCCGGATAGGCCGGTTCGTGCGGCCATTGGCGCAAGTGCATCGGAAAGGTCTGTCTGAGTGATCAGCTCGAGCGCCTTGTCGATTCCGACAGCCTCGGTTGGCCTTCTCGGATGCATGATGAGCACGATGGTTCGGGCGTCCCCGCAACCGGGATAGCCGCCATCGCGTTCGCTGAGTGTGACGATCGTTTCATCATCGGCGCCGATGGCCGTCCGGGCATGCTCTCTCAGTTGAAGCACCGCGTTCCATCGGTGGTTCGGCGCTTTTGGGAAGAAAAGAACTGCCATCTCCAACCCCGGGGCTCGAAGGCCTACATCAAAAGTGTGTTATGTTATAACATAACGTCCGGGTAGATCAATCCTTTGTTCGATCGTCTTGGGCATCGCAGGCAGGCTCCCTATCTCATTTTAAAGGCTGGAATGATGGGCTCGACGGGCGACCGAGCGTTCGCAAGGAGCGGCACCAATGGCCACATGTACCGAGAAACACCACGTCAACCACACTCACAACCATGGGCCGCATTGCGGGCACACCGCGATCCGCCACGATGGCCACGTTGATTATCTTCACGACGGCCATCTCCATCATATGCACGGGGATCACGTGGACGAGCATGTGATCGCGGTGAACTCGACAAATCCCGCGCAATGCACGCCTGAAGTGCACTGCTTACACGCCCACAGTCCAAACTGCGGACATCAACAGGTGCCGCATGGCGACCATATTGACTATCTTGTGGACGGCCGGCTGCACCATCCGCACGGCGGTCATTGCGACGATCACGGGCCCGTGCAGTTAGCCTGAGGGCGATGGTCATCCCGCACGACCTGGTTCATTTTCCGTTTTGGCTCATTCGCGTCGTTCCGGACGAGCGCCTGTGACTTCCGGTCTTCCCTCACATGCAGACTTTGTCAGAGTCCGCTTGCTGGCGAGCGACGAGGGCGAGGGGTAACGCCGCCAGATCGCTAGGAAATGCCTGCTTTGGAACTCGAGAGTTAAGACGATTCCAGTTGTCTCGGCGATTTCTCAAGGTCCGCATCTTCCAACGGCTTTGGTGCTGCTCACCTGACCGAATTGATAACCAGCGGCCTAACAACATTCCAGATCGCTTTCATATCCGACTTGGCGGGATGAAAGTTGGCGTTGTGAACGTACTGATGCATCGAATGCGCCGAAACGATAGGTTTGTCGCTCTCAAATTTGCGAATGATGCTGCGGCCTTTGTTGTCAATGAATCCGCGGTTCAGCATAAAATTGGCAACCGCTGACACTCGGCGAGCGAAAGTATCGTTCTGCCCAAACACAATTCCTTGTTCTCTTCCATAATGAGTAATAGCGATGTCTAACAAGACTCGCATTAGCACGGCGATGGCATTGTCATGATCATCAAAGGAAAGGTTAAATTGCAACTCGCGCCAGATTTTTTCCGCCCGTTCTAAATTGGGAAATCTAACGAACGGATTTTCATCGGCACGCGAAATTAGATTTTTTTCTTTCGGCGTCTTTCGTCTTAAGTGAGTTTGGATGATCGGCGGTATAATTTCGGCCGTTTCGGTGCGCGCCTTTGCTGGCGCATTGTCAATGGCCATTCCTTCGCTTTTTAGGCGATCTAGATATTGGCCTTTCTTCTCGTTGTTCCAGAGATCACCAAGTACTACACGACGCGCGGTGAGATCGGTCACAATGCGCTGCAAAGTGGCTAGATTGTCGACCTTGTTGCCTAAGTAGGTGAGAGAGCCGCCAGAAAAGGAAATTCCCGCTCTCTTCCTGATTGGTTCTGAGCTCAAAAGCCTTTCTAAATTGGACCATGGAATTTGAGCCTCGGCTGGAATCAATTGCTCGGTTTTGAGAATTTTCTCTATCGACTCTCCAAGTCCAACACTGTCTTTTCCGGTTCGTTGTAGGAAATGCGATTTGCCTTCGGGGTCCCATTGGCTTTGACCAACGCCCTCTTGGCTGCCGGTATGCCTGCGGAATAATTTTTCATCGATTATTGAAAGATCGCTTTCCACTTCGCACTCAATCTCAGAGAAGGTTTCTTTGAGTTCTTCTGATGCAAAGCCTGAGAAAAAATCCTTCCATTTTTCACTAGGGGAAAGGTCAGGGTTCAGAAGCAATTTGATGCAACAGGTTCGACGATTTCCATCGAAGACGGTGTAAAGATTTCCGTCCTGTTTCACTAAGGGATGCTCATACAAATGCTTCGTTGTCGCCAAGTCCGTTGCTAGGGCGCGCATGTGCAAGGTTCGGTTTTCTAGCAACCAATGAATGGCAGACGTTTCATCGCGCAGCGCTCCGTGTCTATCATTGTGAGGATTTAATCTGAGGCTTGAGACCCCGATTGGAGCGATTGCCATCAATTTCACCGAAAGACATCAAATCTAAATGTGCGCAACCTTGAATTGATGTCGGCCGGTCGTCAAGCAGTATGGCAAACTGGGCAGATCGCCGTACGCCGGCGCGCCTCAGAACCCGCATCTGACGCCGACTTCAAACCCTGCGCCAGCAGCGGCAAGGTGTTGAACACCGGCTGTGGGCGCGCGAACTGACCGGGGCCGGCGGCGAATGAGACCAGAGAGTGCCGCTCTTCACCTCGCCCCGCTTGCGGGGGGAGGTTGGCGCGTTAGCGCCGGGTGAGGGGGACTCACAAGAATCCGAGGCCTTGAAATCCTCGCGGCAGGGATCCCGGGAATCAATGCTTCCGTGGATGCGGATGCTCCCCCTCACCCGAAGCCTTCGCTGCGCTTCGGCTTCGACCTCTCCCCGCACGCGGGGCGAGGTAAAGGGAGCGAACTGATTTGCCCGTCAGGCGGTTTGTGGATGCGGCTGTCCAGCCCTCTTTGAAAAAATATTCTGATTTTCAGAAGACCCAAATCAGTTGTATGTCTCCTGCCGTCCCGTCCCACTCAGAGGGGCGGCTCGCGACGTCACGGACGCGGGGCGGGATGCGGTGGACGCGGCGGCGCGCTTGACGGGCGTTGCTTGCAGCGGACGGCGAAGACGTGTGGTCCTGACGCCCCGACGCTGGCGTCAAGTTTGCGGATTAATCCGCGTAACGACGGTGGCAAGAAAGCCGATCACCGGGGAGAGCACGGTATAAGCCGTAAACCATTGCGTGCGGGAATGTCGGGTGATTTCCGGTGGCTCGCTGTGAATACTCGTGTGCATACTTGCTACCAATAGCGCACACGAGGCTGCGGGTGCATCGGGCGCCCGGCATTCCCCACGCCCTCTGTTTTCAGGGCGGATGTTTTTTAGCAAACCTCGGGCGCATCGCGCCGCGAGATCGCGAAAGTGTGTCGGCAACCGCCGTCATTGCGAGCGAAGCAATCCATGGGGCAACAAAAAGAAAGAATGGATTGCTTCGCTTCGCTCGCAATGACGGTATTGGATGTAGCGGCCATTTTTTCCTTCTCCCCTTGTGGGAGAAGGTGGCGCGGACGAAGTCCGTGCCGGATGAGGGGTCTGCATCCGCGGAGAGAACCCCTCACCCGTCTCGAATTCGCTTCGCTCATTCGAGCCACCCTCTCCCACAAGGGGAGAGGGAAGAAGGTTCGAGCCTACCCGGCCCTCACGGCCTTCTTGCGGTAGGCCAGATGCACCGCGCAATTGCACCCCGGCGGGTGCGCGGCCATTTCTTTCGAGGCGACATCGTTCGCCGGCATAGCCGATATCGGCGCCAGTGTCGGCATCGCCTCCTTGACGCGGCGATCCTGCGCGGACTGATCCTGCGTTGGAATATAGTTCAGGACCGGCGCCAGCCAGCGCTCGGCCTCCGCCACGCTCCAGCCTTTGCGCGCGGCGTAGTCCTCGACCTGGTCGCGCTCGATCTTGCCGACGCCGAAATAGAAGCTCTCGGGATGGCTGAAGTAGAGTCCGGATACCGACGAGCCCGGCCACATCGCATAGCTCTCGGTGAGCGTGACGCCGGCGGTCTTTTCCGCATCGAGCAGGGCGAACAGCGTGCCCTTCTCGGTGTGGTCGGGCTGCGCGGGATACCCGGGCGCCGGGCGAATGCCGGCGTATTGTTCGAGGATCAGTTGATCGGGCGTCAGCGCCTCGTCCGGCGCATAGCCCCAGAATTCGCGGCGCACGCGGGCATGCATCCGCTCGGCAAAGGCTTCCGCCAGACGATCCGCCAGCGCCTTGCACAGGATCGAGGAGTAGTCGTCATTGGCATTCTTGAAACGGTCGGCGATCACGTCCTCGCCGATCCCGGCGGTGACCACGAAGGCGCCGATATAGTCGGGCACGCCGGACGACACCGGCGCGATGAAATCCGACAGCGCGGCGTTGAAGCGGCCCTCGCGTTTTTCCAGCTGCTGGCGCAGGGTATGGAACGTTGCGATCTGTTGCTGGCGGGTATCGTCGGCGTAGACCACGATGTCGTCGCCATCGGCGTTGGCCGGCCAGAAGCCGATGGTGGCCTGCGCCTTGAACCAGTTCTCCTTGACGATGAGATCGAGCATCTTGCGGGCGTCGTCATACAGCGAGCGCGCGACCTCGCCGACCTTCTCGTCGTCGAGAATGGCGGGAAAACGCCCGGTCAATTCCCAGGTCTGGAAGAACGGCGTCCAGTCGATGTAGTCGGCGAGTTCGGCGAGATCGTAATCGGCAAAACTCCGGATGCCGAGAAACGCCGGCTTCTTCGGCGGCGCCTTCGCAAAATCGATGACAACCGCGTTGGCGCGGGCGTCGGCGAGCCTGAGCCGCTTCTTGTCGGCCTGGGCGCGGAAATGCGCCGCGGAAATTTTGGCGTAGTCGGCGCGCACCTCGGCGGCATAGGCCTCGCGCCGCTCCGGCGACAGCAGCGACGAAGCGACGCCGACGGCCCGGCTGGCATCGTTGACATGCACCACCGGGCCGCCGCGATAGTTCGGATCAATCTTGACGGCGGTGTGGACCCGGCTGGTGGTGGCGCCGCCGATCAAGAGCGGCACCGTCATGCCCTGGCGTTCCAGTTCGCCGGCCAAAAAACTCATCTCGTCGAGCGACGGAGTGATCAGGCCGGACAGCCCGATGATATCGGCGCCCTCAGCCTTCGCGGTCTCGATGATTTTTGCCGCCGGCACCATGACGCCGAGGTCGATGACTTCAAAGTTATTACATTGCAGCACGATGCCGACGATGTTCTTGCCGATGTCGTGGACGTCGCCCTTGACGGTGGCGAGCACGATCTTGCCGGCGGAGTTGCGGCCATCGCCGGCGATGCCGTTGGCGAGGTTGCGCGCCTTTTCCTGTTCCATGAACGGCATCAGATAGGCCACCGCCTGCTTCATGACGCGGGCGGATTTCACCACCTGCGGCAAAAACATTTTGCCGTCGCCGAAGAGGTCGCCGACGATGTTCATGCCGGCCATCAGCGGGCCTTCGATCACGTTGAGCGGGCGCTCGACCAGCTGTCGGGCGGCCTCGGTGTCGGCCTCGATGAATTCGGTGATGCCGTGCACCAGCGCATGCGACAGCCGCTTCTCGACCGGCCATTCGCGCCAGGCCAGATCCTGCTCCTTGGTCTGCTTCTCCTTGCCGCGGAACTTTTCCGCCAGCGCCAGCAGCCGCTCGGAGGCGCCGGGATCACGGTTGAGGATGACGTCCTCGCAGGTCTGGCGCAGCTCGGGATCGATGTCGTCATAGACGATCATCTGCCCGGCATTGACGATGCCCATGTCCATGCCGGCATGAATCGCATGATACAGGAACACCGAATGCATGGCCTCGCGCACCGGCTCGTTGCCGCGGAACGAGAACGACAGGTTGGAGACGCCGCCGGAGATATGCGCATGCGGCAGGTTCTGCCGGATCCAGCGCGTCGCCTCGATGAAATCGACGCCGTAATTGTTGTGCTCCTCGAGCCCAGTCGCGATCGCGAAAATGTTGGGATCGAAGATGATGTCTTCGGGCGGAAAATTCAGTTGCCCGACCAGGATGTCGTAGGCGCGCTTGCAGATCTCGGTCTTGCGCGCAAACGTGTCGGCCTGGCCTTGTTCGTCGAACGCCATCACCACCACGGCGGCGCCGTGACGCCGCGCGATGGTGGCCTCGTGGATGAATTTTTTCTCGCCTTCCTTCATCGAGATCGAGTTGACCACCGGCTTGCCCTGCACGCATTTCAGGCCGGCTTCGATCACGGCGAATTTCGAGGAATCCACCATCACGGGGACGCGTGCGATATCGGGCTCGGCGGCGACGAGATTAAGGAAGGTCACCATCGCCGCTTCCGAATCCAGCAACCCCTCGTCCATGTTGACGTCGATGATCTGGGCGCCGTTCTCGACCTGGTCGCGCGCCACCTGAAGTGCCGCGGTGTAGTCGCCGGCGGTGACCAGTTTGCGGAATTTGGCCGAGCCGGTGACGTTGGTGCGCTCGCCCACATTGACGAAGGGAATCGCGGGCGTCAGTTCGAACGGCTCCAGGCCGGAAAGCCTCAGGCGCGGCGCGATTTCGGGGACCGCGCGCGGTTTGTGCGGCGCGACCGCGGCGGCAATCGCGGCGATATGATCGGGCGTGGTGCCGCAGCAGCCGCCGACCACATTGACCAGGCCGGCCTGCGCGAATTCGCCGATCAGGCGCGCCATGTATTCCGGGCTCTCGTCATACTGGCCGAATTCGTTGGGCAGTCCGGCATTCGGATAGGCGCACACCAGCGTGTCGGCGACGCGGCCGATGTCGGCGATATGGGCGCGCAGATCCTCGGCGCCGAGCGCGCAGTTGAAGCCGATGGTGATCGGCCTGGCATGCCGCACCGAATTCCAGAACGCTTCCGGCAATTGCCCCGACAGCAGCCGGCCGGACTTGTCGGTGATGGTGCCCGAGATCATCACGGGCACGTCGATGCCGCGGGCTTCGGATATTTCCGAGATGGCGTAGAGCGCCGCCTTGGCGTTGAGGGTGTCGAAGATGGTCTCGACCAGCAGCAGGTCGGCGCCGCCGTCGAGCAGGCCCTTGATCTGCTCGCCATAGGCCGTGCGCAGATCGTCGAAGGTGACGGCGCGGAAACCGGGGCTGGACACGTCGGGCGAGATCGACGCGGTGCGGTTGGTGGGGCCGATGGCGCCGGCGACGAATCGCGGTTTGCCGTCCTCGGCCGTGACCCGTTCGGCGGCGGCGCGGGCGAGTTTCGCGCCTTCGAGATTCATCTCATAGGCAATGCCGGAGAGATCGTAGTCGGCCTGTGCGATCGAGGTCGAGGAAAACGTATTGGTGGCGACGATGTCGGCGCCGGCGCGCAAATAGGCGGCGTGGATGTCCTCGATCGCCCCGGGTTGGGTCAGGATCAAGAGATCGTTGTTGCCCCGCAGGTCGCGGTTGAAATCCCTGAAGCGCTCGCCGCGAAACGCCGCCTCGTCGTATTCCAGCCCCTGGATCATGGTGCCCATGGCGCCGTCGAGCACCAGGATGCGCTCGCGCGCAGCCGCAATCAGGGCGGTTCGTTTGGGAGAAACAGCAACACTCATCGGATCAGGCGGCTTTCTGTGCGCCATGCGGCCGCAGGCCGAGCAGATGGCTGATGGCGAACACGAGGTCCGCGCGGTTCATGGTGTAGAAATGAAAGGTATCGACGCCGTGCTTCGCGAGTTTTTGCACCTGGCCGGCCGCGACGGCGGCCGCCACCAGCTTGCGGGTTTCGGGATCGTCGTCGAGGCCGTCGAATTTTTCGGCGAGCCAGTCCGGCATGCTGGCGCCGGTACGCTTGGCGAAATTGGCGGCCTGCTTGAAATTCTGCACCGGCAGAATCCCCGGCACGATCGGAATCCCGATGCCGCGCGCCCGCACCCGGTCGAGGTAACGGAAGTAGAGATCGTTATCGAAGAAGAATTGCGTGATCGCGCGGGTGGCGCCGGCATCGACCTTGGCCTCGAGCATGTCGATATCGGCATCGAAGCTCGGGCTCTCCGGGTGCTTTTCCGGATAGGCCGATACCGTGACCTCGATATCGCCGTGGCGGCGCTTGATCGCGGCGACGAGATCGGCCGAACTGCGATAGCCCTGCGGATGCGGCGCGTAGACGCCGCCGAGTCCGCTGGTGGGATCGCCGCGCAGCGCCACGATATGGCGGACGCCGACCTCGTGATAGTGCGCGACCACGTCATCGACGTCAGCGCAGGGCGCGTCGACGCAGGTGAGATGCGCGGCCGGGGTCAGGCTGGTCTCGGCAAGGATGCGGGCGATGGTGGAATGGGTGCGCTCGCGGGTCGAGCCGCCGGCGCCATAGGTTACCGAGACGAAGTTGGGCGCGAGCGGCGCGAGACGCTTGATGGTCTCCCACAGACTGCGCTCCATCTCCTCCGTCTTCGGCGGGAAGAACTCGAACGAGATTGCCGGCGCCTTGAGCGCGCGGTGGCTATCGGACGCGGGGGGCGTAACCTCGGTCATGGCACCACAAACTCCACTTCGGGTCGTACGGACGTCCGGCTTAGCTGCAATGCGCTAAAATAGGTCAAACGTGGCTGCCAAAACAGCCCATCGATGATGGGAAATTGCCCAATATATGTATAAAAACTATAATATTCGTCCATTTGCACGACAGGTGGGCAGTGGCTTGAAGGGCTTCTTTCAGGTGTCGATATTGAAGGATAATCGTATAAATGCTGGTTTTTGTGCGGGTGATGGTTGGACCGGAGCCTCGAATAGGGCTGTGGGCAGGACGCTTAAGTCGAGGAAAATGTCGTTCCTGTCCCACCTAGCGTCGCTGAACCGACGGCGCCTCGCCCCAGCGGAGGCGGGGGATTTGCGCGGCCGGGCCTTTGTGGGCGGGCGATGGGGCATTAGGTTAACCCCATGATTCCTCTCTCCATCCTCGACCTCTCGGTCGTCACCACCGGCACCAAGCCCGCCGCGGCGCTGCGCAACAGCATCGATCTGGCGCGCCACGCCGACGCGCTGGGCTACGTCCGCTACTGGCTGGCCGAACATCACAACCTCGCTTCCGTGGCGAGCCCGGCGCCCGATCTCATGATCGGGCAGATCGCCGCGGTGACGAGCCGGATCCGGGTCGGCTCCGGCGGCGTGATGCTGCCGAACCATGCGCCGCTGATGGTAGCGGAACGCTTCAAGATGCTGGAGGCGTTGTTTCCCGGCCGGATCGATCTCGGCCTCGGCCGCGCGCCGGGCACCGACGGCGCCACCGCGCACGCGCTGCGCAGCCGGCTCGATCGCCGCGAGGGCGATGACTTTCTCGAGCGGCTGCATGAACTGACGTTGTGGGAGACCCGCGATTTCCCGCCCGGCCATCCCTACAACAATGTGGTGGCGATGCCCGACGACGTGCCGCTGCCGCCGATCTGGCTGCTCGGCTCCAGCGATTACAGCTCCGAGCTGGCGGCCCAGGTCGGCATGGGCTTCGCGTTTGCGCATCATTTTGCGTCGTTCGACGCCGTCGATGCACTGGTCAATTATCGCGCTCACTTCAAGCCATCGGGCTGGCGCTCGACGCCGCACGGCATTTTGGCGGTGGCCATCGTCGCGGCGGAAACGGATGCGGAAGCCGAGCGGCTGGCATCCTCGATGGATCTCAATCGTTTGCGCCGGGACCGCGGTCAGTATCTGCCGCTGCCCAGCGTCGAGGAGGCGCTGGCCTATCCCTACACCGACAGCGAGCGCGCCTCGATCGCGCGCAACCGCTCACGGCTGTTCGTCGGCAGTCCGGCAACGGTGCTGGCGAAGCTGCAGCCGATGATCACGGCAAGCCAGGCCGACGAGCTGATGATCATCACCGCGGTGTATGATCATGAGGCGCGGAAGAAATCCTATCAATTGCTGGCTGACGCGTTCGGGCTGGGAAAGAAAGCGGCGGCGTAGGGCTCTCCGTTCCCCGGATGCTGCGCAGCGCGCCGCTCTTCGCGGCGTGGTGCGCTGCTGATCCGGGGTCTAGCGGGTCTGAAAACGAAGGTGGGTCCCGGCTCTGCGGAGCAGCGCAAGAGCGCTGCGCCGCGTCCGGGACACGAGACCTTACTCCGCCTTCTCGCTGAACGTCGCGCGGAACGGATGCCCGGGATACACGCCCACAATCCGAAACTCGCGCGAGAAGAATTTCAGCTCCTCCAGCGCAAAGGCGAGGTTCCTGTCCTCGGGATGACCATCGACGTCGGCGTAGAATTGGGTGGCGAAGAAATTGCCGTCGACCATGTAGCTTTCCAGCTTGGTCATGTTGACGCCGTTGGTGGCAAACCCGCCCATCGCCTTATAGAGCGCGGCGGGCAGATTGCGCACCCGGAAAACAAAAGAGGTGACCAGCGGCCCCGATCCCTGCTTGGCCCAGTTTTCCTCGCGGGCCAGCACCACGAAGCGCGTGGTGTTGTGGGTCTCGTCCTCGACGTCCTCGGCCAGGATGTCGAGGCCGTAGATTTCCGCCGCCAGTTTTGAGGCGATCGACGCGCAGCTCCTGTCGCCGCGTTCGGCGACGATGCGCGCGCTTCCTGCGGTATCGCCCGACACGATCGGCCGGATGCCGAGCTTGCGGATGATGCGGCGGCATTGCCCGAGCGCGTGGACGTGGCTCTCGACCGTCCTGATATCGGTCAGTTTGGCTCCGCGCGGCGCCATCAGCTGATGACGGATCGGCAAGAACCATTCGCCGACGATGAACAGGCCGGATTGCGGTAAGAGATGATGGATGTCGGCGACGCGGCCGGCGACCGAGTTTTCGATCGGGATCATGCCGAGATCCGCCTCGCCCGAAGAAATCGCGGCCAGCGCGTCCTCGAAGGTCGGACAGGGCAGCGGCTCGGCGTCGGGATAGGCTTCGGCAATGGCGATGTGGGAATTCGCGCCCGGCTCGCCCTGGAATGCGATTTTCATGGTTTTTGTCATGGCGCCTTGTATCAGCCGCTCAGGTTTTGGCCAGTATGCGGCGAGCGGTTTCAAGATCGGCCGGCGTATCGACGCCGCGCGGCACGGTGTCCACGATGGTGACGTCGATCCGCATCCCGGCCTCGAGCGCCCGCAACTGTTCGAGCTTTTCCTGCAGCTCCAGCGGGGAGGGGGGCAGCGCCACGAAACGCTCCAGCGCCGCGCGGCGGTAGGCATAGAGCCCGATATGATGGTAGCGCGGTCCGTCGCCCCAGGGGGCGGTGGCGCGGGTGAAGTAAAGTGCCCGCAGCCGCCGCGCGCTCACAATCGAGCCGACCATCTTCACCACATTCGGGTTGGTGTCCTCCTCCGCGTTATGGATTTCGGCGGCGAGCGTTGCGATATCGACCGCGGGGTCGGCCAGCGGGCCGAGCACGCTGCGGATATTGTCAGGCCGGATAGTCGGAAAATCGCCCTGCAGATTGACCACGAATTCGGCGTCGCCCCCGGGATCGAGCTTGCCGAGCGCCTCGTAAACCCGGTCCGACCCGGACGGATGGTCGGCGCGTGTCATGACGGCTTCCCCGCCATGGGCGGTCACCGCCGCGGCGATCTCCGGCGTGTCGGTGGCGACCGCAACCCGGCCGATTTGCGCGGCCTCGGCCCGGCGCAGCACATGGACGATCATCGGCAGCCCGGCAATATTCAGCAGCGGTTTGCCGGGCAGGCGGGTCGCCGCCATGCGGGCGGGAATCAGCACCAGAGTGCGGGTTTCGGTCATCGGAATGAGGTCTGGACCCGGCTGCCAACGAGCCGGAAATGATGGGGATCGGCGGATAGTTGGCGCATTTATACGGGTTGCCAGAGCACGGGCAAACCGATATCTCATCCTGGCTCGGGTGCGGTGCGAAAGCCTGATTCCTGATGCTTATCCGCGGCCGTTTCTCTCCGGCCTGAACGTCGACCTTCCGGCCTGGAGCCTGATCCAAAAATGGACTCCTTCGAACTCAATAAAATTCTCGGTGCCATCCTCGGCACCTGCCTTGTTCTGCTCGTGACGAGCTTCACCGCCAACGCGCTTTTCGCACCGAAGATGCCGGAAAAGCCGGGTTTTGAAATCGCCGTCAAGGAGGCACCCGAAGGCGGCGCCAAGGAAGCCGCTGCCCCGCCATCGGAGCCGATCGAGAAGCTGTTGCAGACCGCTTCCGTCGAGAAGGGCGCCGCCGCGGCCAAGAAATGCCAGGCCTGCCACACGTTCGAAAAGGGCGGCCCCAACCGCGTCGGTCCGAATCTTTACGGGATCGTCGGCGACGCCAGAGGCGTGGATCGCGGCGGGTTCAATTTCTCGGCGGCCATGAAGGCCAAGGGTGGCAACTGGACCTATGACGACCTCAACAAGTTCATCGCCAATCCCAAGGGCTTTATCGCGGGCACGGCGATGGGTTTTGCCGGCATTCCGAAAGACAGCGAGCGCGCCGACGTGATCGATTATCTGCACACGCTGTCAGATAATCCGGTTCCGCTGCCGACGGCGGCGAAGTAACGGCCCTCGGCCCCCAATGAAATTCGTCACAAACGGCCGGGCCATTGCCCGGCCGTTTTGCTGTGGCGGTCCCCGACGCGTTATCGGGACGTTTCGCCGCAGCCGGGTCATTCACAAGCTAGTATCATGAGGAAAAAGCAACATAATCGGTCGAAACCTTGCCTTATATTGCGTCCCTAGTTGGTGTTTCCGTAAAGCTACAGGAATGGTTCATTTGGCAATTACCCGACGACATCTGCTGCAAAGCGCCGCCTTCGCCGCAGTCGCCCCGGCTCTCGCATCCGGCCTTCCGGCAGTCAGCCCGGCGCAAGCGCAAACGGCAGCCGGCGAGCCGGTCTGGCGGCACGCTCTGTCGCTGTTCGGCGACATCAAATACCCCGCCGACTTCAAGCGCTTCGACTACGTCAATCCGGATGCCCCGAAAGGCGGCGTCGCCCGCATGATAGCGATCGGCACCTTCGACAATTTCAACATCGCGGTTGCCGGCGTCAAAGGTACGATCGCGCCAGCCGCCGCGCTGATCAACGAAACGCTGATGACGCGGTCGCAGGACGAGGTCGTCACGGAATATGGCTTGCTGGCGGAATCAGCTTCCCATCCCGACGATTTTGCCTGGGTGACCTATCGGCTTCGCAAGGAAGCCCGCTGGCATGACGGCAAGCCGGTGACGCCGGAGGACGTTATTTTCTCGCTCGAGGTGCTGAAGAAATACAGCCCGATGTACGCCTCCTATTATCGTCACGTCGTCAAGACCGAAAAGACCGGCGAACGCGATATAAAATTCACCTTCGACTCGCCCGGCAATCGCGAACTGCCGACCATTGTCGGTGAATTGCAGGTGCTGCCGAAACATTACTGGGAAGGCACCGACAGCCAGGGCCACCCGCGCGACATCTCGGCAACGACGCTGGAACCGCCGCTCGGTTCCGGCCCCTACCGCATCAAGGAATTCGTCGCCGCGCGATCGGTCAGGCTGGAGCGGGTCAAGGATTACTGGGGCGCCAACCTGCCGGCGCAGATCGGCCAGAATAATTTCGACGAAATGCGCTTCGAGTTTTTTCGCGACAACACGGTTGCGCTCGAAGCGTTCAAGGCCGATCAGGCCGACTGGATCAGCGAGAATTCAGCCAAGCAATGGGCCACCCAGTATGATTTTCCGGCGGTCGCCGAAAAGCGCGTGGTCAAGGAAGAATTCCCGATCAACGATTCCGGCCGGATGCAGGGCTTCGTGTTCAACCTTCGCCGAGACCAGTTCAAGGACGCTCGGCTGCGCCGCGCCTTCAATTTCGCCTACGATTTCGAGGAGATGAACAAGCAGCTGTTCTATGGGCAGTACAAGCGCATCGACAGCTATTTCGACGGAACCGAGCTGGCCTCTTCCGGCCTGCCGGAGGGGCAAGAACTGCAGTTTCTCGAAACCGTGCGCGACAAGGTGCCGCCGGAAGTCTTCACCACGCCCTATACCAATCCGGTCGGCGGCAATCCGGAAGCCGTGCGCGCCAATTTGCGCGAGAGCATGAGGCTCCTGAAGGAGGCCGGATACGACATACGCGACCGCAAGCTCACGGACGCAGCCGGCAAGCCGGTTACCCTCGAGATTCTGGTGCAGGATCCCTCCGGGGAGCGCATCGCGCTGTTTTACAAGCCGTCGCTGGAACGCATCGGCGTCAACGCCTCGATCCGCATCGTCGATGATGCGCAATACCAGAACCGGCTGCGCAGCTTCGATTTCGATATGATCATCGATGTCTTTCCGGAGTCGCTGTCGCCCGGCAACGAGCAGCGCGAATTCTGGGGGTCGCAGACCGCCGACCAGCCCGGCTCGAGAAACACCATCGGCATCAAGAATCCCGCGGTGGATACACTGATCGACAAGGTGATCTTCGCCAAGGATCGCGCCGGCCTGGTGGCCGCTACCAAGGCGCTCGATCGCGTGCTGCTGTGGAATTTCTACGTCGTGCCGCAATTCACCTATGGCTTTTCGCGCTATGCGCGCTGGGACCGCTTCAGCCATGCCGAGCCGCTGCCGAAATACGGCCATTCCGGTCTGGCGTCATTGTGGTGGTACGATGCCGACAAGGCCGCCAGGATCGGCAAGCGATCTTGAGGGATTTTCCCAGCATCACGCAGCTCTCCCGCCGGCATCTGCTAGGTCTCGGCGTCGGTGTGCTGAGCGCGCCACTGTTGCGGCCAGCCAGCGCGGCCGATGCGGGCACCGGGGCCCATGGGATTTCGGTGTTCGGCGACCTGAAATATCCGGCCAACTTCCCGCATTTCGACTACGTCAATCCGGCGGCGCAGAAGGGCGGCGTGTTTTCGCTGATCCCCTCGGTGCGCGCCTATAATCAGTCGTTCCAGACCTTCAACTCGCTCAACGCCTACATCCTCAAGGGCGAAGGTGCGCAGGGCATGGACATGACCTTTGCGCCGCTGATGGTGCGCGCCAATGACGAGCCCGATGCGATGTACGGGCTCGTGGCGAAATCGGTGCAGATTTCGCCCGATAAATTGATTTACCGTTTCACGCTGCGGCCGGAGGCGCGGTTTCACGACGGTTCGAAACTGACGGCGCATGATGCCGCGTTCTCGCTGACCGCGCTGAAGACCAAGGGCCATCCGCTGATCGTGCAGCAGATGCGCGACATGGTGAAGGCGGAAGCGCCAGACGACGCGACGCTGGTCGTCACTTTCGCGGAAAAGCGCGCGCGTGACGTGCCGCTCTATGTCGCGGGCCTGCCGATCTTTTCGAAAGCCTATTACGCGGCGCGGCCGTTCGACGAATCCACGCTCGATATACCCCTCGGGTCGGGGCCGTATAAGGTCGGAAAATTCGAGGTCAATCGCTACATCGAATTCGAGCGGGTGAAGGATTGGTGGGCCGCCGATCTTGCGGTCGCGCGCGGCAGCTACAATTTTGACATTGTGCGCTACGAATTCTACCGCGATCGCGACGTCGCGTTCGAGGGGTTCACCGCGCAAGAACTATCTGTTCCGCGAGGAATTCACCGCGCGGGTGTGGGCGACGCGCTATGATTTTCCGGCGGTGAAGGATGGCCGCGTCAAGCTGGAAACCCTGCCCGACGAAACGCCATCGGGCGCGCAGGGCTGGTTCATCAATACCCGTCGCGAAAAGTTCGGGGATCCGCGGGTTCGCGAGGCGCTGATCCAGGCGTTCGATTTCGAATGGACCAACAAAACCATCATGTATGGCGCCTATGCGCGCACCCATTCACCGTTCCAGAATTCGGACATGATGGCGAAGGGACCGCCGTCGCCGGAAGAACTCAAGCTGCTCGAACCGTTTCGCGGCCAGGTACCGGACGAGGTGTTCGGTCCGCCGTTCGTGCCGCCGGTGTCGGATGGATCGGGGCAAGATCGGACGCTGCTGCGCAAGGCGTCGCAACTGTTGCTGGACGCCGGACTCGCCATCAAGGACGGCAAGCGGGTGTTGCCGAACGGCGAGGTCTTCAAAATCGAATTCCTGGTCGACGAACCGTCGCTGGAACCGCACCACGCGCCCTATATCAAGAATCTCGGCACGCTCGGGATCGAGGCCAGCCTGCGGCTGGTCGATCCCGTGCAGTACCGCGCCCGGGTGGAAGATTTCGACTTCGACATGACCATCGAGCGTTTCAGCATGTCGGCGACCCCGGGTGACGCCATGCGGCCGTTCTTCTCCTCGCAGGCCGCCGCGACCAAGGGATCGTACAACCTCGCGGGCATAGCCAGTCCGGCAATCGACACGCTGATCGAAAAGATCATCGGCGCCGACAACCGCACCGACCTGACGGTGGCGTGCCGCGCTTTCGACCGGGTGTTTCGCGCCGGCCGTTATTGGGTGCCGCAATGGTACCGGACGACGCACCCGATCGCCTATTGGGATCATGTTCGCACACCCCGAAAAGCCGCCGCGTTATGCGCAAGGCGTCGGCGCGCCGGAAAACTGGTGGACCGACCAAAACAAGGCGGCCAAGGCCGAGCAGGCGAAGTAATTCATGAGCGCCTATATCGCCCGCCGCATTCTCCTGATGATCCCTACGCTATTGGGGATCCTGTTCGTGTCGTTTGTCGTGGTGCAGTTCGCGCCCGGTGGGCCGGTCGAGCGCGTCATCGCACAGCTTAGTGGCGCCGACACCGGCGGCACGTCGCGGATTTCGGGTGGCGGGGGTGATTTCGGCCCGCGTGGTCAGGTCGGCGCCTCCGGCGACGCGGTCGGATCGAAATATCGCGGCGCACAGGGGCTCGATCCGGATTTCGTCAAGAGCCTGGAAAAGCAGTTCGGCTTCGACAAGCCGGCGCCGGAACGCTTCGCGCTGATGGTATGGAATTTCGCCCGGTTCGATTTCGGCAAAAGCTATTTCCGCGATGTCAGCGTGCTGCAACTGATCAAGGAGAAGCTGCCGGTCTCGATGTCGCTCGGGATCTGGATGACGCTGCTGACCTATCTGATCTCGATCCCGCTCGGCATTCGCAAGGCGGTGCAGGACGGCTCGAAATTCGACACCTGGACTTCGGCGGTCATCATCGTCGGATTTGCGATCCCGGGATTTCTGTTCGCGATCCTCCTGATCATCCTGTTCGCCGGCGGTTCGTTCTTCAACATCTTCCCGCTGCGCGGGCTGACCTCGGACGGCTGGTCGCAATTTCCCTGGTACTGGAAGATCCTCGACTATTTCTGGCACATCACGCTTGCCGCTGATCTCGATGGTGCTCGGCGCCTTCGCCACCATGACGCTGCTGACCAAGAATTCGTTCCTCGATGAGATCCGCAAGCAATATGTGATGACCGCGCGCGCCAAGGGCTGCAGCGAACGCCAGGTGCTCTACAATCACGTCTTCCGCAACGCCATGCTGATCGTGATCGCCGGTTTCCCGGCGCGTTCATTCACGCCTTTTTCTCGGGCTCGCTCTTGATCGAAACCATCTTCTCGCTCGACGGGCTCGGCCTGCTCGGCTTCGAGAGCGTGCTGAACCGCGATTATCCCGTGGTGTTCGGAACGCTGTTCATCTTCTCGCTGGTCGGGCTTGTGGTCAATCTGATCTCCGACCTCGCTTACATGTGGATCGATCCGCGGATCGATTTCGAGGCGCGGGAGGTCTGATGACGATCATCGCGCCGCCACCGATCGAAACCACCACCCAGTCGCCGCTCGGCGAGGCTGTGCCGATGACGCGGCATCGGTTCAGCCCGTCGCCGCTCAATCGCCGGCGCTGGCAGAATTTCAAATCGAACCGCCGGGGTTACTGGTCGTTCTGGATCTTTCTGATCCTGTTCTTCGTCTCTCTGTTCGCCGAACTGATCGCCAACGATCGTCCGTTCCTGATCAAGTTCGACGGTCATCTGTACTGGCCGGCCTTTGTCTCTTATTCCGAGACCACCTTCGGCGGCGACTTCGAGACCGCGGCCGACTATCGCGATCCTTACTTGCAGAAGCTGATTAAGGACAAGGGCGGCACCATCGTCTGGCCGCTGATCCGCTATTCCTACGACACCCATAATCTCGATTTGCCGACGCCGGCGCCGTCGAAGCCGACCTGGATGCTGACGGAGGCCGAATGCAAGGACGTGGTGCAGCGGAAGGGCCTGAAGAGCTGCCGCGACCTCGAATACAACTGGCTCGGCACCGACGATCAGGGCCGCGACGTGGTGGCGCGCCTGATCTACGGCTTTCGTATCTCGGTGCTGTTCGGCCTTGCCCTGACCATCATCTCCTCGATCATCGGGGTCGCCGCCGGCGGCGTGCAGGGTTATTTCGGCGGCTGGCTCGATCTCGGATTTCAGCGGTTCATCGAAATCTGGAGCGCCATCCCCTCGCTGTATCTGCTCTTGATCCTCTCATCGGTATTGGTGCCCGGCTTTTTCGTGCTGCTCGGCATTCTCCTGCTGTTCTCATGGGTGTCGCTGGTCGGCCTGGTGCGCGCGGAATTTCTGCGCGGACGCAATTTCGAGTACATCATGGCGGCCCGCGCGCTCGGCGTCTCCAATGCCATGATCATGTTCCGTCACCTGTTGCCCAACGCCATGGTCGCGACCATGACGTTCCTGCCCTTCATCGTGTCGTCGTCGGTGATGACGCTGACCGCGCTCGACTTTCTCGGCTTCGGGTTGCCGCCGGGCTCGCCCTCGCTCGGCGAACTGCTGTCGCAAGGCAAGGCCAACGTGCAGGCGCCGTGGCTCGGCTTCACCGGCTTTTTCGCGGTCGCGATCATGCTCTCGCTCCTGATTTTCATCGGCGAAGCCGTGCGCGACGCGTTCGATCCGCGCAAGACGTTCAGGTAGATAGCCGCATGGATGCCATCAACCAGCCTCTGCTCGATGTCCGCGATCTGTCGGTGGCGTTTCACCAGCCGAGCGGTGCGTCGGTTGCGGTCGACCACATTTCCTATGAGATCAAGCGCGGCGAATGCGTGGCGCTGGTCGGTGAATCCGGTTCGGGAAAATCCGTCAGCGCGCTGTCGATCCTGAAATTGCTGCCATATCCGACCGCTTCCCATCCCTCCGGCAGCATTCGCTTCAAGGGCCGGGAATTGCTCGATCTGTCGGAGCGCGAGATACGCGGCATTCGCGGCAACGACATTTCGATCATCTTCCAGGAGCCGATGACCTCGCTCAATCCGCTGCACACGATCGAGTCCCAGATCGTCGAGATCATGCAACTTCACAGCGGTGTGAGCGGGCCGGTGGCACGGGCGCGGACGCTGGAACTGCTTACGCAGGTCGGCATTCCCGAACCGGAAACCCGGCTCGCGAGCTATCCCCATCAATTGTCCGGCGGCCAGCGCCAGCGCGTCATGATCGCGATGGCGCTCGCCAACGAGCCCGATCTGTTGATCGCGGATGAGCCGACCACCGCGCTCGATGTCACGGTGCAGGCGCAGATCCTGACCCTGCTGGCGGAGATTCGCGCGCGGCTCGGCATGAGCCTGTTGTTCATCACCCACGATCTCGGCATCGTTCGCCGCATCGCCGACGTGGTCTGCGTCATGAATGGCGGCAAGATCGTCGAGCAGGGCCCGGTAGAGCAGGTCTTCACCGCGCCGAAACATCCCTATACCCGGGCGCTGCTCGCCGCCGAGCCGAAGCCAGATCCGGCGCCGCCGCGACCGGAATTCGCCGGTGGTGATCTCGGCCGACGATCTGAAGGTCTGGTTTCCGATCAAGCGCGGCCTGCTGCGCTCGACCGTCGGGCATATCAAGGCGGTCGATGGCGTCAGTCTTGCGGTGCGCAAGGGCGAGACGCTCGGCGTCGTCGGCGAGTCCGGCTCCGGCAAGACCACGCTTGGACTGGCGCTGCTGCGGCTGATTTCGTCCGATGGCCCGATCGTGTTTCTGGGCAGCAACATCCAGGGCCTGCGGTTCAAGGCGATGTGGCCGTTCCGACGCGACATGCAGATCGTGTTTCAGGATCCGTTCGGCGCGCTGAGCCCGCGGATGTCGGTCGGCGACATCATCGCCGAAGGCCTCAGCGTGCATCAGAGTTCGCTGTCGCAAGGCGAGCGCGAGGCGCGGGTGATCAAGGCGCTTCGGGATGTCGGGATGGATCCGGCGACGCGGTTCCGATATCCGCACGAATTCTCCGGTGGCCAGCGCCAGCGCATCAGCATCGCCCGCGCGGTGGTGCTGGAGCCGAATTTCGTCGTGCTGGACGAGCCGACCAGCGCGCTCGACATGCTGTTCCAGGCGCAGATGGTCGATCTGTTGCGCGAGCTGCAGCGCAAGCGCGACCTGACCTATATGTTCATCTCGCATGATCTGCGGGTGGTCGCCTCGCTCGCGAGCCACCTGATCGTGATGCGTCTCGGCAAGGTGGTCGAGGAGGGACCGGCGTCGGAACTGTTCAAGAATCCGAAGACCGACTACACCCGCGCGCTGTTCGCCGCGGCGTTTCGGCTGGAGACGGCGGGCGACGCCGCGGCGACCTGAAGCTCGTTCACGTCAACCGCTTGATCGCGCTGATCTCGCTGCCCGCGGCCTTGATGCGCGCGATGGCGTCGCGGGTGTTTTCGATCGCCGTCGCCATGTGGTGCGCATTGGCGTGCACGATGGTTTGGGCATCCCGCACGATCGCCACGTGGCCGTTCCAGAAGATCAGATCGCCGCGCTGCAATGTTTTGGTTTCCGCCGGACCCAGGGCCCCGCCGAGGCTGTCCTGCTGCATGTCGCTGTCGCGCGGGCAGCCGGTGCCGGCGGCGTTCAGGGATAGCTGGACGAGGCCGGAACAATCGATGCCGAGGCTGCTCTTGCCGCCCCACAGATAGGGCGTGCCAGCGAACCGCTCGGCCACCGCGACGAAATCCTTCTCATAGAAGTCGATGCTGCTGACGTGCTGGAGCGGCAGGTACCAGCCCTCGCGCGTCACGGCGAAGGGGCCTTCTTCCCGCACCACCGTAACCGTTGCCGCCCATCGACAGCGTATCGACCGGCGGCAGCTTGATCGAGGGACCCGGAAACGCGAACGTTCTGAGCGCGGTGACCTTGTGCGTCGGCAGGGTTGCAGGCTTGGCAAGCGCGCGATCGGGAAGCCAGCCGACATAGCCGTCGCTGTTCAATTGACCCCAGGCAAATCCTTCGCCATTGCGGTCATAGATGGTGACGCGCTCGCCTTTCAGCGCCTGCGTCAACAGCATCGCATCGGAGGACGGCTCGCTCACGCAATGGCGCGATCGCATCCGATATCTCGAACCGCTCGCCGGTGACGAAGCGCGCAGCCTTCGACCCTGCCCTCGAGATATTGCGCGGCGAGGTCGGGCCGGGCCGGCGTCAGGCGCGGATCATCCATAGCGTTCGCTCAACAGTTTGTAGATCGCACGCGCGGCCTGGCATTCGCCGCCTTCCGGGCGCGCCGGTTTCGCCGACGGCGTCCAGCCGTAGATATCGACATGCAGCCAGCGTGTGGCGTCCTCGACGAAACGCTGCAGGAACAGCGCGCAGGTGATGGAGCCGGCAAAGCCGCCCGACGGCGCGTTGTTGAGGTTGGCGACTTTCGAATCGAGCCATGCATCGTAAGGCGGCCACAGCGGCAACCGCCACAACGGATCGTTCTCCTCATTGGCGCAGCGTGCGACGTCCAGCGCCAGCGTCTCATCATTGGTGTAAAAGGGCGGTAAATCCGGCCCCAGCGCCACCCGCGCCGCGCCGGTCAGGGTGCCCAGATCGATCAGCAGGTCGGGCTTTTCCTCGCAGGCCAGCGCCAGCGCATCGGCCAGCACCAGCCGGCCTTCGGCGTCGGTGTTGCCGATTTCCACGCTCAGGCCCTTGCGCGAGGGAAAGATATCGAGCGGGCGGAAGGCGTTGCCGGCGACCGCATTCTCGACCGCGGGAATCAGGACCCGCAGGCGCACCTTCAGTTTGGCGTCCATCACCATCAGCGCCAACGCCAGCACATTGGCGGCGCCGCCCATGTCCTTCTTCATGATCAGCATGCCGCTGGACGCCTTCAGATCGAGCCCGCCGGTATCGAAGCAGACGCCCTTGCCGACCAGCGTCACCTTGGGATGGTCAGGATCGCCCCAGGTCAGATCGATCAGCCGCGGCGCGCGCGGCGACGCCATCCCCACCGCGTGAATCAGCGGGAAATTCTGTCGCGCCAGTTCGTCGCCGACGATGCAGTTGAAGTCGGCGTCGAAGCGCGTTGCGAGCTCTCGCGCGGCCAACGCCAGCTCTTCCGGTCCCATGTCGTTGGCCGGCGTATTGATGAGATCGCGGGCCAGGTGAACGGCTTCCGCCATGCGCGTGATGGCGGCAACGTCGATGCCTTCGGGCGGCACCAGCCTGACGTCGGGCGCTTCCGCCTTGCGATAGCGGCTGAAGCGATAGCTTCCGAGTGCAAAGGCAAGTGCCGCGAGGCGCGTATCATGCGGTGCGTTGGCAAAACGATAGACGCCCGGCGGCAGCAGTCCCGGCAACAGGCCGGGCCTGAACAGATCGCGGAATTTGCTGGTCGCCTCCTCGAGGCCGAACACGACTTGCGCGATCTGCCCGTCGGCGGAGGGCAGGGTGAGGCAGGCGCCGGGCTTGGCCGTGAAGCCGTTTGCTTGCGCGAACTGCCGGGCCTGGGCGGGAAGCTCGGCGCAAATCGCCTCCCACGTCGCCTTTGTTGCAAACATGATGGGAATGGCCGGCGTGGCGGGCGCGGTCTCGAACACGGAATCCATGCTTGTCTCGGTCTTCGCGTGAAACGGGGCAGGGGCAACGCCGGCGGATGCGTCAATTGGCCGGACGGCGCAGGCTTTAGCCCTTCTGTTTTGTCTTTCTACAATGCCTGACCATCTCAAACCAGACCGAACCGGTGGCGAATATCGCGGTGTCCTGCACGCGCGGCAGTGAGCGCCGCGGCGATGACGTCGAGGTGACTTGACCGCGCGCGCGACAAAAACCTACACGTTCGCTGCCTGCGCTTGAGTGAGGCGCTTAACCGGGGACCTCGATGACTTACAACAGAACGACCTTCCGCAAAATCCTGGCGCGGGGTCTGGCCGTGACGGCTTTGCTCTGCATCTACAGCTTCGGTATCCTCGGCGCATCGGCGCTGTTGTCGGGAGCATCCAGCACTTCAGCGCTTGCCTTTGGCGGTCACGGTGGTGGCCATGGTGGCGGCGGTTTCCACGGTGGTGGTTTCCGCGGCGGCGGGTTTCGCGGCGGGTTTGGCTGGGGGCCGGGCTATTACGGACCCTACGGCTATGACGGATACTATCCCTACGAGGGCGACATCGGCGTTTGCTACGCGGTCCGGCAGCGCGTCAAGACGCGCCACGGCTGGCGAATCCGCCGCGTCTCGATCTGCGAGTAATGCGTCGCCGGCGGCCGGTCGCGATCCATTATCGACCGCAATTCCAGACCTCGCCGATCGGGGTCTCGGTCCAGCACGGGCCGAAGCCGCCGCCGGTCCAGCGCCCGCGATAAAAGCCCGGGCCGCCGTACCAGTAGGCCCGAGATCTGTTCTGTGCCTGTTCCCATTCGATCCGTTCGGGGGAGCGGTAGCCGGGCAAAAAGCCGTAGCCGTGCCAGCGGCGCGCCACATGGCGCTTCGCCGGCGCCGGCGCCGGCGCCGCAAAGACTGTCGTGGTCGACAGCAGCAAGGCTGCAATCGCAATAAGACCGGAGAGATTTCGTAACATCGAGGGGCCGTCCCGTTCCGTTTGTTGGCAGTCCGCCACCTTACGGCCGGTTTGCCGGAGCGTGGGGTAAATCCTTCGATATCAACCGAAGGAGTTGTTGGTATCGAATTGATCGCGGCATCTGTTTCCAAATGTTGAAATTAGTGCCAGTCAGTTGCGGCCGGCTGGAAATCATCCACCTTTTGCGCCCGCTGTCTCCTTCTGAAGTTCGATCAAAATTCTAATCGACCTCTTTTGCCGATAAAAAATGTTGCAGATGCCGGGCCAGCCGACAACGACGTTGTGGAGGTACAGGAACGCCCTCTTGCGTCGGTGAGAGCGGCCTTCGCGGCGGCGCCAGTTAACCGGTCGTTAGGGTTAACAGTCTATTGCTGGCGCAATTCGGCTCGATCAATCCCTGCTATCGTGAGCTACAGTGCCATGCGTCAGCACTCCAGCCTTGCCCGGCTCCTTGCGTCCGCAGCCGTAACGGCGATTTTGGCCGCCGGGCTCGGCGGCTGCCAGACCATGTCCGATATTACGGGATCGCTGACGACAAAGTCCGAGCCCAGTCCCGATGCCGATCCGCGGCGCGCGGTTGAGGTTTATGGCGAGCGCTATCGCGCCGATCCCAAGGATACCGACGCCGCGCTGGCCTATGGCCAGGCGCTGCGCGCCACCGGACAGCGCGCCCAGGCCGTCGCCGTGCTCGAACAGGCTACCCTCGCCCATCCCGGTAACAAGCCGCTGCTCGCCGGCTATGGCCGGGCGCTCGCCGACAATGGCAATTTCCAGCAGGCGTTCGACGTGCTGTCGCACGCCCATTCTCCCGATAATCCCGACTGGCGGATTCTCTCGGTGCAGGGAACTGTGCTCGATCAGCTTGGCCGGCATGACGAAGCGCGCCAGCTATTACGCCAGCGCCTTGAAGATCGCGCCCGACGAACCGTCGGTCTTGTCCAATCTCGGCCTTTCGTATGTGCTTTCCAAGGAGTTGCCGAAGGCGGAAGAAATTCTTCGCCGGGCTTACGCCAGCACCAAGGCCGACGCGCGGGTGCGGCAGAATCTCGGTCTGGTGGTCGGCCTGCAGGGCCGCTTCGCCGAGGCGGAAAGCATCGTGAGAGCCGACCTGCCGGAAGACGAGGCGGCCGCCAATGTCGCCTATCTGAAGCAGATGCTGAGCCGCAAGGACGGTCCGGGTGCCCGTGCCGGGACCATGCCGGTGGCGGCGCTCAACCGTCCGGACTGAACCGCAGGGGGCCGCGTCGACAGGCTCATTGCATCGCCGCGACCTTGATGCCGGTCGGCCCGAGGATGACGACGAACAGCACCGGCAGGAAGAACAGAATCATCGGCACGGTCAGCTTCGGCGGCAAGGCGGCCGCCTTCTTCTCGGCCTCGTTCATGCGCATGTCGCGATTTTCCTGCGCCATCACGCGCAGGCTCTGACCGAGCGGCGTGCCGTAACGTTCCGACTGCTGCAGCGCCAGACAGACCGATTTCACGCCCTCAAGCCCGGTGCGCTTGGCCAGATTTTCGTAAGCCACCTTGCGATCCTGCAGGTAGGACAGTTCGGCCGTGGTCAGGATGAATTCCTCCGACAGCGCGACCGACTGGGTCACGATTTCGGTCGAGACCTTACGGAAGGCGGTTTCGATCGACATGCCGGACTCGATGCAGATCAGCAGCAGATCGAGCGCATCGGGGAATGCGCGCCTGATCGAAAGCTGACGCTTCGTGATCGCGTTTTTCAAAAACAGCATCGGCGCCTGCAATCCGAAATAGGCCGCGACGATGCAAATGCCCACCTTTATCGGAAACGACTTCTCCATATGCGAGATCACGAAGACATACAGCACCGACGCGACGAACAGCACGATTGGCGTCACCAGTCGGAAGAACAGGAATGTGACGTAGGGCGCCTGTCCGCGATAGCCGGCCATGACCAGCTTTTCGCGCGCGGCTTCCTGGGCCAGCCATTTTCCCAGGTTGAAGTCCTCCACCACCTTGGAGACCAACTGTTTCGGGGTCTGCCGCAGCGATACCCTTTCGGTCTTGGCCAGACGATCGCGCTCGCGTTGCCGGAGCCGTTCCCGTTCGCTCGCGACCGCCTTCATGCGCTTGGCCAGTCCCTCGCCCGCGAACAGCGGCATGATCAGCGTGTAGGCCGTCGCACTCACCGCGATAGCGGCGAGCAGCATGGTCATGAACCGCGCATCGTGGATTTTGTCGACCAGAAATTCAATCATGCTGCACCATCAGAAGTCGAAGTTGATCATTCTTTTCATCACGAAGATGCCGATGGACATCCAGATCACGCAACCAACGAGCATCAGCTGGCCGGTCGGGTGCGTCCACAGCAACGAGATGTATTGGGGAGTCGAGAGGTAAACCAGCAGCATGACGATCGGCGGCAACGAACCGATGATACCCGCGGACGCCTTGGCTTCCATCGACATCGCCTGAATCTTCTCGGCCATTTTCTTGCGGTCGCGCAGCACCTTGGACAGATTGCCCAGGGCTTCCGACAGGTTGCCGCCGGATTTTTGCTGGATCGCGATCACGATCCCGAAGAAGTTCGCCTCCGGCACCGGCATCCGTTCGAACAGCCGCGCGCAGGCCTCGCCGAGCGGCATGCCGATCGCCTGGGTCTCGATGATGGCCAGGAATTCGCTCTTGAGCGGTTCCGGAGCGTCGGCGGCGACGACCTTGATGGATTCAAACAACGGCAGGCCGGCCTTGATGCCGCGCACGATCACGTCGACGGCGTCCGGCAGCGCCTTGAGGAAATTCGCTTCGCGGCGCTTCTTGAGGTAGCTCAGCATCCAGCGCGGCAGACCGAAGCCGGCGGCGAACGCCAGGCCGACGGCCCCGATCAATCCACCTTTGAACAGCATCGCGATTGCGAAGGCGACGGCGGCGAGAACTCCGGAAATGATCATGAATTTCTGAGGTGTCCAGGAAAGCCCGGCCTGGGTAAGGCGGCTGCTCAGCGGGATCTTCTTTTCCTTCAGGCGGCGCGCCTCGAGGTCCTTGAGCGATCCTTCGACCTGCTCGCGGCGCGAACGCTGGTTCTTGTCGACCGGCCGGCCGGACGGCTCCGGCCTTGCGACCGACGCGCGGCGAGCCTCGGCCTTTTTTTCCCCCGACAGCAACGGATACACGAATACCCACGCCAAACCGCCGATGGCGGTGGCCGCGAGAAAGGACAATGCGAGCGGTTGTATGTTCATGGCGGGCTTCCCTAGACCTCCGTGACGACTTCGGCGGCGTCGAGTGCTGCGGCAAGCCGCTTCTCTTCGCCGTAATATCGCGCGCGGTCCCAAAAACGCGGCCGTCCGATGCCGGTCGAGCGGTGCCGGCCGATGATATGTCCGTTGGCGTCCTCGCCGATCATGTCGTAGAGGAACAGGTCCTGGGTAATGATGGTGTCGCCTTCCATTCCCATCACCTCGGTGATGTGGGTGATGCGCCGGGAACCGTCGCGCAGGCGCGCGGCCTGGATGACGACGTCGATCGAGGCGCAGATCATCTCGCGAATGGTCCGCGACGGCAGCGAAAATCCGCCCATCGTGATCATCGATTCGCAGCGCGACAGCGCCTCGCGCGGATTGTTGGCGTGCAGCGTTCCCATCGATCCGTCGTGACCGGTATTCATGGCCTGCAGCAGGTCGAAGGCCTCCGGTCCGCGGACTTCGCCGACGATGATGCGTTCAGGACGCATACGCAGGCAGTTTCGCACCAGTTCGCGCATGGTGATCTGACCCTCGCCCTCGATGTTGGGCGGACGGGTTTCGAGCCGCACCACATGCGGCTGCTGCAGCTGAAGTTCGGCGGCGTCTTCGCAGGTAATGATGCGTTCGTCGTCCTCGATAAATTGGGTGAGGCAATTCAGCAGCGTGGTCTTGCCCGAGCCGGTGCCTCCGGAGATCAGGACGTTGGCGCGGCAGCGCCCGATAATCTGCAGGATCTCGGCGCCCTCGGGCGAAATCGCGCCGAACTTGACCAGCTGGTCGAGGGTCAGTTTGTCCTTTTTGAACTTGCGGATCGTCAATGCGGGGCCGTCGAGCGCCAGCGGCGGGACGATGGCGTTGACGCGCGAGCCGTCGGCAAGCCGCGCGTCGCAGATCGGCGACGATTTGTCGACGCGGCGGCCGACCTGGCTGACGATGCGCTGGCAGATATTCAAAAGCTGCTGATTGTCGCGGAAGCGGATGCCGGTACGCTGGATGCGGCCGGCGACTTCGATGAACACCGTTCCGGCGCCGTTGACCATGATGTCGGAGATATCGTCGCGCGACAGCAGCGGTTCCAGCGGGCCGTATCCGAGAACGTCGTTGCAGATGTCGTCGAGCAGCTCCTCCTGCTCGGCGATCGACATCACGATGTTCTTGATCGCGATGATCTCGTTGACGATATCGCGAATTTCCTCGCGCGCCGACTCGCCGTCGAGTTTGGCGAGCTGGGCAAGGTCGATCGCCTCGATCAGGGCCCCGAAGATCGTCGCCTTGACCTGGTAATAGGTGTCCGAGCGCCGGGCTTCGATGGTCGGCGCAGGTGCCGGTTTGGCCGGGGAGAGCGGCGGCGAGGAAACCGTGGGCGGAGATACGCTGCGCGAAACGGCAGGCGCGGCGCCGGAAGATAATTCCGGCGCGCCTCCGGCGGGCCTCGTGGCCCGGGAATCGTTTTCAGCTCCGCTACGCTTACCAAACACGACCGTACTCCACGCGGGCTGGTTACTTCGCCCGCAGCTTCTCTATCAGGGGCGACAGGAACGAACCCCGCGGCTTTTTGGTCTCGCCGCGGCCTGTCAGCCGTTGCGCGATCTGCAGAAACATCTCGGTGGTGCGATGGCTGGCGGAGATTTCCGCGATCATCTGGCCATTGTTGGCCGCCGAGCCGAATATTTGCGGGTCGAACGGGATGGTGACTACCGGCTGGCTCTCGATTGCCTTGGCGAATTCGCTGGCGTTGATTTCCGGCCGTTTCGGCACACCGACCTGATTGAGACAATACAGCGGCGTCCGGTCATTGGGCCGCGATGCCTTGAGCAGGTCGTAGATGTTCTTGGTGTTGCGCAGGTTGGCGAGGTCCGGCGCCGCGACGATCAGAATATCGTCCGCACCGACCAGCGCACGCCGGGTCCAGCCCGACCATTGATGGGGAACGTCGAGCACGATGCACGGCATCGTCGAGCGAAGCGTGTCGAAGATCGAATCGAACGCGTCGGCGCCGAAGTCGTAGACCCGCTCAAGCGTCGCCGGCGCCGCCAGCAGGCTGAGATGGTCGGTGCATTTCGACAACAGGCGATCGATGAACGCGGTATCGATGCGATCGGGCGAGAACACCGCGTCGGCAATGCCCTGCGGAGGGTCCTGATTGTAATCGAGACCGGCAGTGCCGAACGCGAGGTCGAGGTCGGCGACGACGGAATCCAGCGCGAGATCGCGCGCGATCGCCCAGGCGACGTTGTGCGCGATGGTGGAGGCGCCGACGCCGCCTTTTGCTCCGACGATCGCGATGATCCGGCCGACCGCCTTTGCCTCCGGTGCCGAGAACAGCCCGCAAATCGACCGCACCACGTCGAGCGCGTTGACCGGCGAAATCACGTAGTCGCTGACGCCGCGCCGCACCAGTTCGCGATACAGCGTGACATCGTTGACACGGCCGATCACCACCACGCGGGTTCCGGCATCGCATACGGTTGCAAGTTGATCGAGGCCGGCAAGAATATCGCTGCGGCCCTCGGTTTCCAGGATGATCACGTTCGGGGTGGGCGCGGTGCGATAGGCTTCGATGGCGGCCGCCATGCCGCCCATTTGAATCTTGAGATGGGCCTTGCCGAGCCGGCGGTCCTCGCCGCCCGACTGCACGGCGGCTGCGGTTTCCACCGTCTCGCAAAAGGCCTGCACGGACACGCGCGGCGCCGGCGCGATATGGTCGTCCACCGGGTGCGGTGTGGCGTCCGACGGCGCTTCGGGGTTTTGACGGGCGTAGCTGATCATTTGCCTGTATCGCTGAGTTTGGCTTTTTCGCCTTCGGGATAGACGGTCGCGGTCGGGGCACCCTTGCGATACTTCTCGAAAGCCTCTGAGCGCCGGGTCGTGTAGGGCGGCGTTTCGGACCGCGGTTGCACCAGGTCCGACGGATTGTCGACCATCGCCGCCATGTTGCGCTGATAGGCGCAGCCGAAATTGTAGTAGGACTTGTTTTCGAAATAGCTCTTGTTCTTGACCGAGGATCCGAGATCCTCAGGCCACAAGCCGCAAGGACCGGCCACGGCCGAGATTTTCGGATAGTTCAGCCGGATCGCGGCCATCTGGCGCGGGTCTTCCGGATGATACTGGTGGACGACGATTCCGCGCGGCGGCACCCCGGCTGCCGAGAGCATCGCCTGAATTTCCCGGAACGAATCCGCGGCCGCCTTGGCGTTGGGGGTGTCGACCGGCACATCGGCGGTGATCGCGCCGGTTCCCTCCGCGAGCCAGGTTTGCGCCAGCCCCATCACGTCGGCGCGCTGCGAAGCGGAAAGGCCGCCGCGCGCATGACCGATGAAAATGACGACCGACCGGTCGGCTTCCTGGACCACGATCGGATGACGCAGGCGATAGTCGTCGGGAACGCTCGCCGTCAACGCGTCGTCCGTGTGCGTGCAGGCGCCCAGCGCGAGGGCGAGACCGACAAGCGCTCCCGCCGATGCGGAGGGCGGCGCGCTTGCGATCGACGGGTGTTTGGGCTGTCATCGTCTTCCGTCCCGCCTCAGTCGGTAATAAAGCCATAGGTGCCGCGATAATTCCGGGCCGGTTCGGTCTGGCCCGGCGCGCCATAGATGCGATTGATGCTGCCCAGGAGATCGGCCTGGGGATCGGAGGCGTTGGCAAAGCCGTCATCCGGACGCGACAGGTCCTTCTGCGCGACCGCACGCACGATGAAAGGCGTCACCAGCACCATCAGTTCGGTCTGGCTGTTGACGTAATCCCGGCTGCGGAACAGCGGCGCCGAGAACCGGCAATTGCGACAGGCCGGGCAAGCCGTTGATGGCCTGCTTGGTCTGTTCCTGGATCAGGCCGGCCATCGCCATCGCGCCGCCGGAGGGAATTTCCAGCGTGGTCTCGGCACGGCGGGTTTTGATCGAGGGAATGGTCACGGAATTCACCGTGCTGGCGGTGACCGCCTGCGACAGCGTGATCGAGTTGTCGTTCGACAGTTCGGACACTTCCGTCATCACCCGCAAGGAGATCCGGCCCTCGGCCAGCACGACCGGCGTGAAGTTGAGAGAGATGCCGAACTTCTTGTAGGTGATCTGGGTGGTACAGACGTGCGTGGTGGGATCGCAGGAATAACCGGCCGGGATGGGAAATTCGCCGCCTGCGATGAAGGTCGCGGACTCGCCGGAAATCGCCGTCAGGTTGGGCTCGGCCAGCGTTCGCACCACGCCCGCGCTTTCCATCGCACGCAACGTAGCCTGGACCGACGGCGTAGAGCCGAACGCCGCGCTCGCGCTGTTGCCGGAGACCAGCGAGCTGCCATAGGCCGTGAACGGGTTACTGTTATTGAAATTCACGACCGTGGTGCCGTAATTCAGGCTGCCGCTGAGGTCGATGCCCATCTGCTTGATGATCGAGCGCGCCACCTCGGCGACCGTCACCTTCAGCATCACCTGGTCGCGGCCCCGGACCGCGATCGAGTTGACGACCTTGTCCGGGCCGCCCGCCAGCCGTGCGGCGAGATCGCCGGCCTGCTGGGCCTCGATCGGACTCGCCGCCGTGCCTGTCAACATCACGCCGTCGCCGACGCCTTCGATCTGGATATCGGCATTGGGCAGCGTCGCCTTCAGCGCGGCGCGAAGGCCGTTGAGGTCTCGTTTGACCGCGATGTCATAGGCGGCGATTTGCTGGCCTGCGGAATCGAAGAACACGATGTTGGTCTGGCCGACCGTGGCGCCGATGATGTAGGCGCGCTGCGCGGAGCGCACCACGGCATTTGCGATTTTCGGGTCGGCGACCAGGACATCCTTGATGTCACGCGGCAAATCGATCACGACGGATTTGCCGACGCCGAGCGCCAGAAAGCGCGCATTCATCTGGCCGTCGCCGGCAACCGGTGCCACGGCACGATAGTCACTCGCCACCACCGGGGTCAAAGCCGGGTTGAGCGTCAGCGCTGCGACCGCCGAAAACGACAGGGCGCGGACCACGAAGGCCCGCATCAGCAGCTGATTTCCCCGGCATTTCATATCGTACGTCCTCATGGTCACTTCTGTGTCGTGGTCGGGCTTGAGACGCCGTAGCGAACCACATTGATGCTGTCGCCGCGCTTGGGACCCTCGTCGTCGGACCTGGTCTCGACGGCGTTGAGATCGGCGATACTGCGCAGCGCCAGCGACAGCGTGCCGCTCTGGCGCGCGCGGGCGAGCGTCTCGGATTGCTCGGGCTTTAATTCGAGCGTGACCGTCTTGCCCACCACGGCATTCTGGCCGTCTTTTTCTTTCGGGGCCTGATCGATCGCGAGCACGCGAACATTGCTGAGGATGATTTCCGAGTTGACGACATCGGATGGGCCGGCGCGGTCCGGATTCTTTTCGCGCTTGGAAAGAATGACGTCGACCCGGTCGTTCGGCAGAATGAAACCGCCGGCGCCGGTCTCCGGCGAGATTTCGGTGGAAACGGCGCGCATGCCGGTCGGCAGGATCGCCGCCATGAAGCCGGAGCCGGGCGCCTTGACCAGCTTCGGCTCGCGGATCGGTTCGCCGGCGATGAACGGCGCGCGCGCGATCGATCCGGCGATCTGGGTCGTTGCATCGGGGCGTTCGTTGCGGCGAATGAAGCTGTTGCTGGCGGTCGCGGCCGGCCAGGTCTGCCACTGCATATCCTCGGGCGTCACGGTCTGGCCAAGGCCGATGTCGGACTTCGCCACCAGTACGTCCACGGTCTGCAGTTGGGCAACCGGCGCGGTCGGGGCAGGCTTGTTGTCTGACCCGCTCGCCAGATATGCGGCAATGCCACCGGCGCCGACAGCGATGGTCAGGACCACAATGCGTGCGGTATTCATACGCTTCACTTTCCACATTACGCCGCGACGCTTCCGCCGCCGTGATGGGAGTTGACCAGCTATTCGTCAAAGCATGGTTAATGAGGCGTATCTAAATCAACTTAACGCCGGGTTTACTCAGGCCCGATCAGGGAAGGGTGAAGTGGGCCAGGTCGACCGCCTTGATCCAGTCGGTCTCCGGGTAAATCATCAGTGCGCCGATCGCGAGCGCGATGCCGTAGGGAATTCCGCTTTCCTTGGCGTGCAGCCTGAGCAGCCAGGCCTGGCCGGCGAACAAGTAGGGCAGCGGCCATTGCCGGAACTGCAGCAACAACAGTGTCAGGGCGCCGCCGAACAGCGAGGCATAGAGCAGATAGTTCAGGAGATGGCCGAAGCCGAACCAGAGCGCCGCGGCGGCCGCGACCTTGGCATCGCCGCCGCCGACCCAGCCCATGGCAAAGCAGGCAAATGCCACCGCGAGCACGGCTGCACCGGCGCCGAGGTGGGAGAGGATGTCGTGAAGTCCCATGCCGCTGAACGGCGCGAGCGCGAGGAAGCCCGCCGCCAGCGCCAGCGACACCCGGTTCGAGATCGTCATGGTGAAAAGATCGCTCGCGGCCGCGAACGCCATCAGGGCCGGAAACAGCAGAAGGCGCGCGATGTCGAGGATCATGAGGTTATACAGCCCGTGTGGCTGACGCGGGGTCGCAGCATCGAGTCCCGAGTCTAGCGGCCAGAGATGAACAATCGGGAAACGGCCGGCGGCTCACCAGATACTTGCGATCCGGGCGGCGAGGGTGACAAGCGCCAGCGCCAGCGCGAGGCAGACCATTTCTACAGGCGCATCGCCCCGCCTGCCGGCGGACGGGGACGCTTCTCTTGCCGCAACCGGGACCACCGCAGGTTTACGCATATTTACGCCGTCACTATCGGAAGGAAACAACAAAGGCCCCGGAATCGCCGAGGCCTTTGATGCTGGTTCGTAACCGTCGCTTATTTCAGCGAGGAATTGATCGAGGTGAACTTGCCGTTCAGGTTGGAACCGAGGCCGTTGACCACAGCGATGATCGCGAGCGAAATGCCGGCTGCAATCAGACCGTATTCGATGGCGGTGGCGCCGGATTCATCCTTCACGAAACGCGCAATCAGGTTCTTCATAGGTAAACTCCATGTGTACACGTGGCTGGTCGAACTAACGTTTGGTCTCGCCGGCGTTCTCAGCACCGTGACCATGGCGTTACCCTAGGGTCGGGAAATTGCGGCGCGGTTAATTCGATCGCGTAAACACGGCTGGAACCGGCTGTTGTTGAGCAGAGTAAATTTAAAATTAAGCCAGTCGGTAAAAGGCGATCGCCTTTGTCAGAGCGACGCGCGAGGCGTCCTTGGCCCGGATTCATGGCTCTTTAAACATGGGTGGGTAACGCTGATATCCCCGATCAGATGAGGCCAGTATGTCCAACCTGCCCCTGGAAGTCGTCGAGATGCTGGGCCAGACGATCGCCAAGGTGGTGCCGATCACGATCGGACTGGCCCTTATATTTTCGGTGCTGACCCATTTCTGGGCCTGCAACCCCGGAACGCCCTGGTGGCGCAAGCGCGAACTCGTCACCGACATCTGTTACTGGTTCTTCGTGCCGTTGTTCGCGCGGGTGCTGCGGATCGGGCTGCTCGTGCTCGGCGCCGGCGTTGTCTTCAAGATTTACGACGCCGACGAGCTGATCGCCTTCTACGACAACGGCCACGGCCCGCTGTCGCATCTGCCGCTCTGGCTCCAGGGCCTGTTGTTCCTGGCGGCGTCTGATTTCATGGCTGTACTGGCTGCACCGCCTGTTTCACGGCGGCGGCTTCTGGAAATATCACGCGATCCATCATTCGTCCGAGGAACTGGACTGGATTTCGGCGGCGCGTTTTCATCCCGTTAACCTGTTCCTCGGAACCATCTTGATCGACGTCATCCTGCTGATGGCGGGGATCTCGCCCAACATCATGCTCTGGGTCGGGCCCTTCACCACATTCCATTCGGCGTTCGTTCACGCCAATCTCAACTGGACGCTGGGCCCGTTCAGATACGTGCTGGCGACGCCGGTGTTTCACCGCTGGCATCACACGGCGCTCGAAGAGGGCGGCGATACCAATTTTGCCGGCACGTTCCCGATCTGGGATATCCTGTTCGGGACTTTCCGGATGCCGGAAAACAGGCTGCCCGAGAATTACGGCAAGGACGAGCAGATGCCGTCCGAGATTGTCGGACAATTGGCCTACCCGTTTCGGCAATGGACTTCAGGGCCGGTTTCTTAAGACCCGTTTGCAGTTCATTCATGAATTGGCGTCAGATTTGCCCGGTCGGGCGCCGGTTCTGCTGCGTATCGCTTTAGCCGGCTTGTCAACGCCCCGAGGTATAGTATGTCGTTGTGGTCCCTGCGTACGCGCGTGCGCGCGTCTTTGGTCGTCCGGTCGCTGGCGGCCGGAATGCTTGTTTGGCCGGCAGCTGCTTTTGCCGAGCCTACGGCTGAGGCCATCGCGGTCAATGTCGATCAGGCCAAGCTGGTCAGACTGCCCACCCGCGTTGCCACCATCGTGGTCGGAAACCCGCTGATCGCCGACGTCACGCTGCAGACCGGCGGCATCGTCGTCGTTACCGGCAAGGGCTACGGCGCCACCAATTTCATTGCCATGGACCGCAGCGGCGAGGTGCTGGTGGACCGCATCATTCAGGTCGAAGGCCCCACCGATCAGCTCGTCACGATCTATCGCGGCGTCGACCGCGAGTCCTACAGCTGCATGCCGATCTGCCAGCGGCGGGTGACCCTTGGCGACGGCGAGAGCTACTTCAAATCGACCATCGACCAGGCCGGTTCGCTCAGCGGCCAGGCCAGCGGCAGCGCCAGTGCGGCAGCCAAGCCGCCGCCGAACTAAACCGGTTAAGACGGTCAATACGCGGTTAACGGTGCGGTCCGGCCTGCTTCGATGCGGCGAAACACTTCAACAATCAGTTTCGGGTAAATCTCGCAGGCAAGATTATTGCTGCCGCCTGGGGATTCCACGATGCCGCCGCCCGCTGTTTCGACAGCCTCCGCCAGAACCATTTTTTACCGGTTTCGCCGCAATCGCCGGGGCTCGGCCGCCGTTGAATTCGCCCTGGTCGCACCGGTGTTCTTTGCGCTGCTGTTCGCGATCATCGAGACCGCGCTCATGTTCTTCGCCAACCAGGTCCTTGAGACCGGCGTTCAGGACACCGGACGATTAATCTATACGAGTCAGACCCAGGCCGCCGGGACATCGCAAGTGGATTTCAAGCAAGGTCTGTGCGATCGCGTCGCCGCCATGTTTACATGCGCTAACCTCTACGTCGACGTGAGGTCATACCCTCAGGGCACAGCATTTACGATCACCGATCCCATCGACGCCGGCGGAAATTTCGTCAACAATTTCGTTTATCAGCCGCCGGCTAACGGTGATACTACCTCGACCGTCGTCGTTCGTGCGTTCTATCAGTGGCCGCTGTTTGTCACCGGGCTAGGCTACAATATTGCGAATATAGGTCGCGGCAGCAGCAACAGCGCAAGGCTTTTGGCTGCGACAGCCGCCTTCCGCCCCCAATGACGGTAAAATTCATGAAGCCCCTTGCGCTGTCGGAATTGTTGGCCGCCCTGCAATCGTCGATCGTGAGATGGGTGAGCGACAAACGCGGCGTAGCGGCGGTTGAATTTGCGGTCATCGTGCCGCTGATGCTGGTGATGTTCTTCGGGACGGTCGAGTTTTCATCCGGGGTGGCGGTCGATCGCAAGATCTCGCTGGTGACGCAAGGCCTTGCCGATCTGGTCTCGCGATACCCAAGCGTCAATGATGCGGACATCGCAAATTTCAGCACGATCGCTAATGCGATGTTGACGCCCTATTCCGCAACCCCGCTCAAGGCCACGATGAGCGAACTATATATCGACCCTTCGACAGGCGCCGCGCGTGTCCAGTGGAGCAAGGGAAGCTTGCCTCGAGCAACTAGCTCGTCGGTCACTGTGCCGGCGAATCTGATCGCCAGGAATTCGGTGACAAATGCGATAGTCCCGGGTCAGTATTTGATTTTCACCGAAGCCACTTATCTCTACACACCGGCGGTCGGTTATGTCATGGCGAAGACGGGCGTCACTCTGAGTGACAACACTTTGGTGCGCCCACGTCTGTCCTCATGTGTTATCTACCCCACACCTCCTACAGGTACCGTCCTCCCCGCCTGTCCGACGTCGTGAAAAGCAAGCGGGCATCGAAGCTTGCTTTCGATAACAGAAAAAGGCCGCGCTGCGAGCACGGCCTTTTTTATTTGGTGCAGATCGAATTCCGTCAGCCCCGCTTTCAGGACTGAATGAAATTCGCTTAGCCAGCGGCGCGCAGATTGTCGGCCGAAGACTTGCCAGAGCGACGATCCGCCACGATTTCGTAGCTGATCTTCTGGCCTTCACGCAGTGTACCAAGTCCGGCGCGCTCGACGGCGCTGATGTGCACGAACACGTCATTGCCACCGTCATCCGGTTGAATGAAGCCGAAGCCCTTGGTTGCGTTAAACCACTTCACGGTTCCCATGCTCACGGGATAGTCCCTTCTCAAGATAGACAATATAGAAGCCCACTTTACGATGGGCTGGTGAGATCGAATTTTTGGAAGGGTCGTCAGCGTCTAAACCGGCTGTACCGGTGGATAGCTAATGTCGTCCGGCCGAAAATCGATAAACACTATATTATTCGAAGCCGGCCTCCAAAACAATGCTGACGTGCACGATTTTTTGATCGGCGCAGTTTCGCCATCGTAACGCCGTGATCGCGCGCATGGCACGCTCCGTCATCCGCGATTCGGAGGCAATTGCCGGAGGCTCATCTGCGGCGGAATTGGCCGCGCGGCGGGGCACCACGCGGGGCTCCGCCACTGGGACGCTCGTCCTTGTGGCGGAAGATGAGCCGGCCTTTTTCCAGGTCATACGGCGACATCTCGATCGTCACCCGGTCACCCGCCAGGGTCTTGATCCGGTTCTTTTTCATCTTGCCGGCGGTGTAGGCGACGATCTCGTGTCCGGCATCGAGCTGCACGCGGTAACGTGCGTCGGGGAGGATTTCGGTCACCAGTCCTTCGAACTGGATCAGCTCTTCTTTAGCCATGGTTATCTCCAGATCGATCGACGGCTAGCGCGGCCGTTGGGTGCGGTTGGGTCGGGTGTTCGGACGGCTTTCGCGATGCAAAAAGGCGACGCCCTGCATCCCCTCAGCCTTGCCGCCGCCCTGCGGCGGACGTTGCTCCGGCCGGTTGACCTCGTGCCGGCCGGTTGGCGGAACGCCGCCATTATTACCACCGGGACGGCGGTGACGGCGAGGCCCTTTCGAACCAGGCGCGGCTTCATTGGCCTCGGGCAGCGTGCGCGCGCGGCGCCGGATCGCGCACCTCGATGCTGCGCGGGCGCAGGCGCGGTGTCGCGATGACCCGGCGTGCGGCGGTCTTCCCGGGGCAATGCGATGCGGATCAGTTTTTCGATGTCGCGCAGATACGCCATCTCCTCGGCGCCCGCGACCAGCGAGATCGCAACGCCGTCGGCGCCGGCGCGCGCGGTGCGGCCGATGCGATGGACATAGGTCTCGGGGATGTTGGGAAGGTCGAAATTCACCACATGGCTGATGCCGTCGACGTCGATGCCGCGGGCGGCAATGTCGGTGGCGACCAGGGTGCGGATCTCGCCGGAGCGGAATGCCGCCAGCACCCGCTCGCGATGGTTCTGCGACTTGTTGCCGTGAATGGCGTCGGCGGTGATGCCGGCCCTTGCGAGGCCCTTCACCACCTTGTCGGCGCCGTGCTTGGTCCGGGTAAAGATCAGCGCGCGATCGACCGTCTCCTGCTTCAGCAGCTGCGCCAGCAATGTCGGCTTGGCCGAGTGATCGACCTGAATGATGCGCTGGGTGATGCGCTCGACGGTCGAGGCGACCGGCGTCACCGCCACCCGCGCCGGATCGCGCAGCATCTGTTCGGCGAGTTCGGCGATATCCTTCGGCATCGTCGCCGAGAAGAACAGCGTCTGCCGCTTGACCGGCAATTTGGCGACGATCTTCCGGATGTCGTTGATGAAGCCCATGTCCAGCATGCGGTCGGCCTCGTCGAGCACGAGAAACTCGACCTGTCCGAGCTTCAGGCCGTTGCTTTGCACGAGATCGAGCAGGCGGCCGGGCGTGGCGACCATGACTTCGACGCCCTGCATGATCGAGCGGACCTGACGTCCCATCGGGACGCCGCCGATCGCCAGCGACGAAGTCAGGCGCATGTGACGGCCATAGGCGTTGAAGCTTTCGAGAATTTGGCCGGACAATTCGCGCGTCGGGCTGAGCACCAGCACGCGGCAGGCCTTGGGCTGCGGCTTGATGCGATTTTCCAGAATGCGATGCAGGATCGGGAGTGCGAAGGCTGCGGTCTTGCCGGTGCCGGTCTGGGCGATGCCGACGACGTCACGGCCGGTGAGTGCGAGGGGAATGGTTTGAGCCTGGATGGGCGTGGGCGTGAGGTAATTTTCTTCTTTGAGCGCACGCGAGATGGGATCGGCGAGGCCGAAATCCTGAAAGGAGGTCAAAAGGCGGGTTCTTTCCATTATAAAAGGCAGGCGCCCGGCATTGTCCGCCAGGAGCGCGCGAGGGGTGTCGGAGACACCCGCGTGTTTGGGGCGTCGGTTTTGGTTAGCTGAAGGGGCAAGCCAGAAACCGTTGGACGGGCTCAGAACACGCGGCTCGCAGTGACCCGGTGATTCCCTGGGTCGTAGCCTCATATGGAACATGAACACGGCGCTTTCAAGGTGAATTGTCAATGTGGCGTCGGCGCGGTTAAGAATCAGCCCCGAAACGGCCATTTTAGTCCCAGAGGGCCCAAGCCGCGCGCTGTAGGGCAATGGAACGAGTGCCGGAAATTTAGACAACCGATCAGATTTGCTTATTTTTTATACATATTGCCGATTACGCATACATTTTTTCAGTTCAAATATTAGGCAGGAGCGCCTGCCATTCTCGCCATAAGACGAAATTCCTCAACGAACCCATCCGGTTAACCCGCGACCGCCCCGTGGCATGGTTCTTGCGATTCCGTTAATGCAGGCGGCCGTGGGGCCGTTTCGCAGCGTTTGAACGCCTGCGTCAGGGAGATTACACCTCATGCTTACTCAACTCACTCACGATATAGCGACGCCTCTGAGCCGGTGCCGCTGGCTGGCGGCGACCGCCGGGCTGGTTCTTGGCCTGGCCTCATTTACTTCCGCCAAGGCAGCCGATGACACCATCAAGATCGGTGTCCTTCATTCGCTCTCCGGCACCATGGCCATCAGCGAAACCACGCTGAAGGATACCGTTCTGTTCATGATCGATGAGCAGAACAAGAAGGGCGGCGTTCTCGGCAAGAAGCTCGAGGCCGTGGTCGTCGACCCCGCGTCGAACTGGCCGCTGTTCGCGGAAAAAGCCCGGGAGTTGATCACCAAGGACAAGGTTTCGGTGGTGTTCGGCTGCTGGACCTCGGTGTCGCGCAAATCCGTGCTGCCGGTGTTCAAGGAGCTGAACTCGATCCTGTTCTATCCCGTGCAGTACGAAGGCGAGGAGAGCGAGCGCAACGTATTCTATACCGGGGCGGCGCCGAACCAGCAGGCGATTCCTGCCGTCGACTACCTGATGAAGGAAGAAAAGGTGAAGCGCTGGGTGCTGGCCGGCACCGACTACGTCTATCCGCGCACCACCAACAAGATCCTTGAAGCCTATTTGAAGTCGAAGGGCGTCAAGGACGAAGACATCATGATCAACTATACGCCGTTCGGTCACTCCGACTGGCAGACGATCGTCGCCGACATCAAGAAGTTCGGCTCGGCCGGCAAGAAGACCGCCGTGGTCTCGACCATCAACGGCGACGCCAACGTTCCCTTCTACAAGGAACTCGGCAACCAGGGCATCAAGGCCACCGATATTCCGGTGGTGGCTTTCTCGGTGGGTGAGGAAGAACTCGCCGGCATCGACACCAAGCCGCTGCTCGGCCATCTTGCCGCCTGGAACTACTTCGAGTCGATCAAGACCCCGGCGAACGAGAAGTTCATCAAGGAATGGCAGGCCTACACCAAGAACCCGAAGCGCACCACCAACGACCCGATGGAAGCGACCTATATCGGCTTCAACATGTGGGTGAAGGCGGTCGAAAAGGCCAAGTCGGTCGATGCTGACAAGGTGATCGACGCGCTGCCCGGCACCAAGACGCCGAACCTCACCGGCGGCGTGGCCGAGGTGCTTCCGAACCATCACATCACCAAGCCGGTGTTCATTGGCGAAATCAAAGGCAATGGCCAGTTCGACGTGGTGTGGAAGACGCCCGGTCTGGTCGCCGGCGATGCGTGGTCGAAGGAGCTGCCTGATTCCAAGGACCTGATCGGCGATTGGGTCGGCAAGAAGTGCGGCAACTACAACACCAAGACCAACAAGTGCGGCGGTCAGGGCTCCTGATAAATTCCTGAAGCCAAACAAACCAGGGAAGGCGGCGATATCCGCCGCCTTCCTTCTGCTTCTGCCGGGGTCGTCCAGTGCTTGCCAATTTTTCTAGAAACTTCCGTGCGCTCCCGCTCGCCATATTGCTGATTTTCGCAACCCTGCTGCCTGCGATGGCGGGGCCGTTCGAAGACGCGGTGGGCAAGTTCGCAAACGACGAGTTTTCCGATACCGAAGATGCCGTGGATGTGCTCGGGACCAGCAGTAATCCGCTGGCCTATACCATCGTCAGTGCGCTCCAGGACGGCCGGTTGATGGCCGATCCCGACACCAAAAAAATCTATGTTACCCAGCCCGACGGCAAGATCATCGACGCCTTGACCGGCGCGCCGGTCGCCAGCATTCCGGACAGCGCCGCCGCCGTGCGCCTCAACAACAAGCTGCGGCGCCACGTCGAGGCCGCGCTCGGCAGTTTGACGCTGCAGTCGCCGGATCCCGCCAAGCGAATCCAGGCCGCGCAATCGGTTTTCAAGACCCACGACGAAGCCATGCTGCCGGCGATCGACAGTGCGCTGCAGAAGGAGACCAACAAGGGCGCCAAGCTGGCCTTTAACGAAGCGCGCGCGGCGATCCTGCTGTTCAAGGAGGACGCCACCGACGCCGAGAAGCTCGAGGCCATCGCCACCATCAAGGCGCGCGGCGATCAGGAAGCGCTCGCTTTGCTGACCGGGTTGACCGGAGACCAGCCGCCGGCGATCGCCCACGCCGCGGCCAATGCGACCTCGGCGATCCAGAGCAACCTCGCGCTCTGGTCGATGGTGCAGAATGCCTGGTACGGGCTATCGCTCGGCTCGGTGCTGCTGCTTGCGGCCATCGGCCTTGCCATCACCTTCGGGGTGATGGGCGTCATCAACATGGCCCATGGCGAGATGGTCATGATCGGGGCCTATGTCACCTTCGTGGTGCAGGAAACCATCCGCAGCAGCTTTCCCGAATTGTTCGACTATTCGCTGGTGATCGCCGTGCCGCTGGCCTTCATCGTTGCCGGCGCGATCGGTGTCCTGATCGAGCGCAGCATCATCCGCTTTCTCTACGGCCGCCCACTGGAGACGCTGCTGGCGACCTGGGGCCTGTCGCTGGTTCTGCAGCAGGCGGTGCGCACCATGTTCGGCCCCACCAACCAGGAGGTCGGCAACCCCTCCTGGATGAGCGGCGCGTTCGAACTCGGACAGATCACCATCACCTACAACCGGCTGTGGATTCTTTGCTTCACGCTGGCGGTATTCGTCATCCTGCTGGCGATGCTGCGCTATACCAGCCTCGGCCTCGAGATGCGCGCGGTGACGCAAAACCGCCGGATGGCGGCATCGATGGGGATCGCGACCTCGCGCGTCGATGCGCTGACCTTCGGTCTGGGCTCCGGCATCGCCGGAATTGCCGGCGTGGCGCTGTCGCAGATCGACAATGTCAGCCCCAATCTCGGCCAGAGCTACATCATCGACTCCTTCATGGTGGTGGTATTCGGCGGCGTCGGTAATCTGTGGGGCACGCTGGTCGGCGCCTTCACGCTCGGCATCGCCAACAAGTTCCTGGAACCGGTCGCGGGCGCCGTGCTCGGCAAGATCGCCATTCTGGTTCTGATCATCCTGTTCATTCAGAAACGCCCGCGCGGCCTGTTCGCGCTCAAGGGGCGGGCGGTGGAAGCATGACGCCGATTTTTGTAAGCAGAACTCGCGCCGCATCGCAGCCCGACTCCCTCTCCCGCTTGCGGGGGAGGGCCGGGGTGGGGGTCTCTCCGCGGGCGCCGGCGGGAGCGTGTCGCCAATGATGCCGCACGTGCTCACGCGCTCGCTGGATCGCAGCGCGACCGTGTTCCTGATCGTGGTCGCCGCGTTCGGCGTCCTGATCCCGCTGTCGAATCTGCTGCTGCCGGCCGGTTCGTTCTTTCAGGTGCCGACCTATCTGGTGGCGCTGTTCGGCAAATATGTCTGCTACGCCGTTCTGGCGCTCGCGATCGATCTGATCTGGGGCTATTGCGGCATTCTCTCGCTCGGCCATGGCGCGTTCTTCGCCCTCGGCGGCTATGCGATGGGCATGTATCTGATGCGCCAGATCGGCAGCCGCGGCGTCTACGGCAATCCGGTGTTGCCGGACTTCATGGTGTTCCTGAACTATCCGAAACTGCCGTGGTACTGGCACGGCTTCGACATGTTCTGGTTCGCGGCGCTGATGGTTCTTCTGGTCCCGGGCCTGCTCGCCTTCTGCTTCGGCTGGCTGGCGTTCCGCTCCCGCGTCACCGGCGTCTATCTCTCGATCATCACGCAGGCGATGACCTATGCATTGCTGCTGGCGTTCTTCCGCAACGATTTCGGTTTCGGCGGCAACAACGGCCTCACCGATTTCAAGGATATCCTGGGCTTCAACGTCCAGGCCGACGGCACCCGCGCGGCGCTGTTCGCGCTGAGCTGTCTGGCGCTGATCGTCGGGATTCCTGATCTGCCGGGCGGTGGTGACCTCGAAGCTCGGCAAGGTGCTGATCGCGATCCGCGACGCCGAATCCCGCACCCGGTTTCTCGGCTACCGCGTCGAATCCTACAAGCTGTTCGTGTTCACGCTGTCGGCCTGCATGGCTGGTGTCGCCGGCGCGCTCTATGTGCCGCAGGTCGGCATCATCAATCCCGGCGAATTCGCGCCGGCAAACTCGATCGAGGCGGTGATCTGGGTCGCGGTCGGCGGCCGCGGCACGCTGATCGGCGCGGCGCTCGGCGCCATCGTCGTCAACTACGCCAAGACCGTATTCACCTCCGGCCCGCTGGCGCCGTACTGGCTGTTCATGCTGGGTGCGCTGTTCATCCTGGTGACGCTGCTGCTGCCGAAGGGAATCATCGGCACCTTCAATGCCTGGTAGGAGCCGTGGAAGGCGCAACGCCTATCGGCCAATGCCGAGAGCGCGGCGCGCGAAGACGGCGTCAGCGAACCGAACATCCGGCGGAGTGAGCGCATGAACGTCATGGACTCCCGCGCCACATCCGCGCTGCTCTATCTGGACGGCGTGCACGTCTCGTTCGACGGCTTTCACGCCATCAATAATTTGTCGCTGACGCTGGCGCCCGGCGAGATGCGCGCCGTCATCGGCCCCAACGGCGCCGGCAAGACCACGATGATGGACATCATCACCGGCAAGACCAAGCCGGACGAGGGCGAAGTGCTGTTCGACGGCGTCACCGACCTGACCCGGCTCGACGAAACCCGGATCGCCGAACTCGGGATCGGCCGGAAATTCCAGAAGCCGACGGTGTTCGAGAGCCAGACCATCGAGGACAATCTGCTGCTGGCGCTCAACGTCGATCATCGCGTCAAGGGCACGCTGTTCTGGCGCGAAACCAGGGCCGAGTCCGAGCGGATCGAGCGGGTGCTGGAAACCATTCGCCTGACCGACGCGCGCAACCGCCTGGCGGGCAGCCTGTCGCACGGCCAGAAGCAATGGCTGGAGATCGGCATGCTGCTGGCGCAGGATCCGAAACTGCTGCTGGTCGACGAGCCGGTTGCCGGCATGACCGACGTCGAAACCCACCAGACCGCCGAACTCCTGAAGGAAATCAATCGCGAGAAGACGATCATGGTCGTCGAGCACGACATGACCTTCGTCCGCGAACTTGGCGTCAAGGTGACCTGCCTGCACGAAGGCTCGGTGCTGGCCGAAGGAACCATCGATCAGGTTTCGTCGAACGAGCGGGTGATCGAAGTGTATTTGGGTAGGTAGGGGCGAATGGCGAATGGAAATTGCTGTTTAACTATTCGCTATTCGCCATTCGCCCTCTGAGGGACGCACCACATGCTCAAGGTCAACAACATCAACCTCTATTACGGCGCGGCGCAGGCGCTGCGCGGCGTCTCGATCTCGGCCGAGCCGGGCAAGGTGATGTGCGTGCTCGGCCGCAACGGCGTCGGCAAGACCAGCCTGTTGCGCGCGATGGTTGGCCAGTACCCGATCGCCAGCGGCTCGATCACTTTCGATGGCGCCGACATCTCGGGGCTGAAGCCCTATGAGCGGGCGCGGCGCGGCATTGGCTTCGTGCCGCAGGGCCGCGAGATCTTTCCGCTGCTGACGGTGGAGGAAAATCTCAAGACCGGCTTTGGACCGTTGAAGCGCGAGGACCGCAATATTCCCGATGACGTGTTCTCGCTGTTTCCGGTGCTGCAGTCGATGCTGGGACGCCGCGGCGGCGATCTCTCCGGCGGCCAGCAGCAGCAGCTCGCGATCGGACGCGCGCTGGTGATGCGGCCCAAGCTGCTGCTGCTCGACGAGCCGACCGAGGGCATCCAGCCGTCGATCATCAAGGACATCGGGCGCGCCATCTCCTATCTGCGCAGCCTCGGCAACATCGCCATCGTCCTGGTCGAACAATATCTCGACTTTGCCTGCGAGCTCGGCGACAATTTCGCGGTCATGGACCGGGGCGCGGTGAAATACGCCTGCGATCGCGCTCACCTCGATCCCGGCGAGATCAGCCGCCAGATGGCGCTATAACAGGGTTTGTGGCGCGACCGCGGAGGTCGCGCGGCCCTTCCGGGGGAGAGAGTGCGGGGCGGATGCGAACCGATACCACGCGCGCGGCCGCGGCGATTTTTGCGGCCAACCGTGCCCGAGGCGCGGTGACGTTCGACGTGCAGCATGTCGACGGCGTCACCCGCCGCCGCCATCTGCATGAATCCGGCTCATTGCGCGTCCGCTTTCCTTCGCCCGAGGCGGAGGGCCTTTCGGCGGTTTTCGTCAATACCGCAGGCGGTGTCGCCGGCGGCGACCGCTTCGACATCGATATCGCGGCCGGCGAAGAATCGCGCCTGACGGTGACGACGGCGGCGGCGGAAAAAGTCTACCGGGCCCAGGGCCCGGCCGCGCAACTCAACATTGCCTTGAAGGCCGCCGACCGCGCGCACCTGAGCTGGCTGCCGCAGGAGACCATCCTGTTCGACCGGGCACGGGTGTCGCGCCGGATCGATATCGACCTCGCCGAAAGCGCCTCGCTCCTGCTGTGCGAAATCGTGGTGTTCGGCCGCGCGGCGATGGGCGAACGCATGCGGCAGGGCGAATTCGTCGACCGCTGGCGACTGCGGCGCGGCGGCCGGCTGGTGTTTGCCGAAACCGTTCGGCTCGACGGCGACATCGGCGAGAAGCTTGGGCGGCCCGCGATCGCAAAAGGCGGCGTAGCGGTCGGCACCGCGTTGATCGTGCCGGGCGATGAGGCGCTGGTGGAGCGGATTCGCGAGCTCTCCGAAAACGTTCGGCGGCGAGGTCGGCATCTCCGCCTGGAATGGGTTTGCAATGGCCCGCTTCTGTGCCCAAGATGCGGCGCGGCTTCGCGCCGACATGATGGCGGTGCTCGGCCGCGCCTCTGCTGCAGCGCTGCCGCGGCTGTGGCTCAATTAGGTCGTTCAAATTCTCAGAGTGCCCGCATGAATCTTTCTCCCCGCGAAAAGGACAAGCTTCTGATTTCGATGGCGGCGATGGTGGCGCGGCGGCGGCTGGAGCGCGGCGTCAAGCTCAACCATCCGGAAGCCGTCGCGATCATTTCCGATTTCATCGTCGAGGGCGCGCGCGACGGCCGCACCGTAGCCGAGTTGATGCAGGCAGGCGCGCAGGTCATCACCCGCGCGCAGTGCATGGATGGCATCGCCGAAATGATCCACGACATCCAGGTCGAGGCGACGTTTCCGGACGGGACCAAACTCGTCACCGTGCACGAGCCGATCAGATGAGGTTTATGCTGTCATTCCGGGACGGCGCGGAGCGCCGGACCCGGAATCCAGAGGTAATCAGTGCGAGATTCCGGGTTCGCGCCAACGCGCGCCCCGGAATGACGGAGGAGGAAACATGATCCCCGGCGAACTCTTCATCCAGGACGGCGAGATCGAGCTCAACGCCGGCCGCAAGACGGTGACGCTGACGGTCGCCAATTCCGGCGACCGTCCGATCCAGGTCGGCTCGCACTATCATTTCTTCGAAACCAACCCGGCGCTGAAGTTCGACCGCAAGAAAGCCCGCGGCATGCGGCTCGATATCGCCGCCGGCACCGCGGTGCGGTTCGAGCCCGGGCAAACCCGCGACGTGCAACTGGTCGCGCTGGCCGGCAAACGCATCATCTACGGCTTTCGTGGCGACGTGATGGGAAAGCTGTGAAGTCATGCTCACGGGCTTGCGTCTGGTTTCCGAAGCTGCCGATCTCGCGGCGCGCCGTCACAGCGGCATGGCGCGGAAGGGACGCGGCAATGAGCCTTATATCAACCACCTCGCCGAGGTCGCCAACTTGCTGGCGGTAGCGACCGAAGGCGCGGACGCCGAACTCGTCGCCGCCGGCTGGCTGCACGACACCATCGAGGACACCGCAACCACGCAACAGGAACTGGCTGAAAAATTCGGGCCGCGCGTGGCCGCGCTGGTGGTCGAGGTGACCGACGATATGACCCTGCCGAAGGACCAGCGCCGGCAGAGGCAGATCGCCGATGCCCCGCACAAATCGCCCGGCGCCAAACTGATCAAGATCGCCGACAAGATCAGCAACATTCGCGCGCGGATCCTGCCCCGGCCCACGCAGGACGAGCGCGATGATCTCTGCGATTACGTCGCTTTCGCCGAGAAAGTCGTTGCCGGATGCTTCGGCGTCAATGCGACGCTCGATCGGACCTTCGAGGAAACCGTCAAGTTGGCAAGGAGCGCGCTGTGAGCGCTCCGTTCGTTTCGAATTTGGTTGGCGCGGCTTTAAATTTTCCTTCCGCCGATGGAGCCCGATGATGTCCGTCAAGATAAAACGTTCCGTCTATGCCGACATGTTCGGGCCGACCACCGGCGACCGGGTGCGGCTGGCCGACACCGACCTCATCATCGAGGTCGAAAAGGATTTCACCGTCTATGGCGAGGAGGTGAAATTCGGCGGCGGCAAGGTGATCCGCGACGGCATGGGCCAGTCGCAGGTCACCAACAAGCAGGGTGCGGCCGATACCGTCATCACCAATGCGCTGATCGTCGACCACTGGGGCATCGTCAAGGCCGACGTCGCGCATCAAGGAAGGCTACATCAGCGCCATCGGCAAGGCCGGCAACCCCGACATCCAGCCCGGCGTGACCATCGTGATCGGCCCCGGCACCGACGTCATCGCGGGCGAGGGCAAGATCCTCACCGCCGGCGGATTCGACAGCCACATCCATTTCATCTGCCCGCAGCAGATCGAGCATGCGCTGATGTCCGGCGTCACCTCGATGCTGGGCGGCGGCACCGGGCCGTCGCACGGCACCTTTGCGACCACCTGCACGCCCGGGCCCTGGCACATGGCGCGGATGATCCAGTCGTTCGATGCGTTTCCGGTCAATCTCGGCATTTCCGGCAAGGGCAACGCCTCGCGCCCGGCGGCGCTGGTGGAGATGATCAACGCCGGCGCCTGTGCGCTCAAGCTGCACGAGGACTGGGGCACCACGCCGGCGGCGATCGACAATTGCCTATCGGTCGCCGACGATTACGACATCCAGGTGATGATCCATTCCGACACGCTGAACGAGTCGGGCTTCGTCGAGGACACCGTCAAGGCGTTCAAGGGCCGCACCATCCACGCCTTCCACACCGAAGGCGCCGGCGGCGGCCATGCGCCTGACATCATCAAGATCGCCGGCCTGAAGAACGTGCTGCCGTCCTCGACCAATCCGACGCGTCCGTTCACCCGCAACACCATCGACGAGCATCTGGACATGCTGATGGTGTGCCACCATCTCGATCCCTCGATCGCCGAGGATCTTGCATTTGCCGAAAGCCGCATCCGCAAGGAGACCATCGCGGCGGAGGACATCCTGCATGACCTCGGCGCGCTGTCGATGATGTCGTCGGATTCGCAGGCCATGGGCCGGCTCGGCGAAGTCATCATCCGCACCTGGCAGACCGCCGACAAGATGAAGAAGCAGCGCGGTTCGCTGCCGCAGGACAAGGGCAACAACGACAATTTCCGCGTCAAGCGCTACATCGCCAAATACACCATCAACCCCGCGATCGCGCACGGCGTCTCGAAGCTGATCGGCTCGGTGGAAAAGGGCAAGCTCGCCGATCTCGTGCTGTGGTCGCCGGCGTTCTTCGGCGTCAAGCCCGACTGCATCATCAAGGGCGGCTCGATCGTCGCAGCGCCGATGGGCGATCCCAACGCATCGATTCCGACGCCGCAGCCGGTGCATTACCAGCCGATGTTCGCAGCCTTCGGCAAATCGCTGACGGCGTCCTCGGTGGTGTTTTCCTCCAAGGCCGCGGTGGCCGCGGGACTGGCGCAAGAAGCTCGGCATCGACAAGAAGCTCTATGCGGTGGAAAATACCCGCGGCGGCATCTCCAAGAAGAGCATGATCCACAACGGCGCCACGCCGAAAATCGAGGTCGATCCCGAAACCTACGAGGTGCGCGCCGACGGCGAACTCCTGACCTGCGCCCCGGCCGAGGTGCTGCCCATGGCGCAGCGCTATTTCATGTTCTAGGGCCCGATCGGCAAAACCGGGTACCGGTTTTGCGTCCGATCGCGCTTCTGCGCTAAGGTCGCTCCCGGCACGCCAAGCCAAAACAAGACCGGGAGGATTTTCGTGATCTACGTCGTTGCCACACTGACCGTGAAGCCTGAAACGCGCGCCGAATTCATTGCGGCCGCCACCGCCTGCATCGAGGACACCCGCAAGGAGCCCGGCAATATTGCCTATGACCTGCATGAAAGCGTCACCGATCACTCGCAAGATGGTGTTCGTCGAGCAGTGGGAAAACGCCGAGGCGCTGGTGCCGCACCGCGCCGCCGAGCACATGAAGACGTTCGGCCGCGTCGCGGTGAAATGCTTGACCGCGCCGCCGAAGATCGAGATCATTACCCCGGAAAAAGTCGACGTCCGCTGATCAAGGAAAAAGAACCGGGAGAACAATCTCATGATCTATGTCGTCGCCACCACGCCAGGTAAAACCGGAATCGCGGGACGCTTTCATCAAGGGCGCCAAGGAATGCATCGCGGCCACCCGCAAGGAGAAGGGCTGCCTCTCCTATGAGAGCCATACCAGCATCAACGATCCCAATCTGTTTGTGGTGGTGGAGCGCTGGGAAACCCGCGAGGATCTCAATGCGCACGGCCGGGCGCCGCACATGATAGTCTGGCGCGAATATTCCGCGCCGTTGAAAGTGTCGCCGACCGTGATCGAGATCATCAGCGACGGCAAGGTCGAGAAGCTGTGAGCATGTTGGCATGATCCGCGCCACGCAGGTCCGCGCCGCAGCACCGCTGGAGCGAGCCGCCTGCCGATACCGTCGTGCTCGATTTCGACGATCGGCACCGGCGGCGGATGGCGATGACCGGCACGCGCGGGCTCGAATTCCTGCTCGACCTCGAAAACGCGGTCGCGCTGCGCGGCGGCGACGCGCTGGTGCTCGAGGATGGCAGGCTGATCGAGGTGGTCGCCGCGCCGGAGCCGCTGATCGAGATCAGGGGCGCCGATCCGCACCACCTGATCCGGGTCGCCTGGCATCTCGGCAACCGCCATCTGCCGACCCAGATCATGGCAAAAGGCCTGCGGATCCGGCGCGATCACGTCATCGAGGCGATGGTGAAGGGGCTGGGCGCGCGCGTGATCGAGATCGAAGCGCCGTTCGATCCCGAAGGCGGCGCCTATGCCGGCGGCGGTCATGCCCACGCGCCGGGACAGCGCATCACGCGGCATGACCACGCGTCGCATGATCATGGCGATCATCATCATGGCCACCATCACCATGACGAGCATTGCGATCACGACCATCAGCATGACCATGATCACGGCCATTCCCATGCTCATGACCACAAGTAAGCCGCCGCCCGCCCGCGGCGGCGTGCGGGGGCGGACGCCAAAAGCCAGGATCCGGCGCTGCCGACCCTTGATCGAAGCGCCATGAACGAGAGCGAGGCGGCGGCGCTGTACCGGCTGATGACCTGGCTGTCGCCGGCTTTTCCGGTCGGCGCGTTCTCCTATTCCAGCGGCATCGAATGGGCGGTGGAAGCCGGCGACATCGGCGATGCCGCCTCGTTGCGGGACTGGCTGGCATCGATGCTCGCCGATGGAACGGGATTTTGCGACGGCGTGTTTCTGGCGCATGCGCACCGGGCCGCGTCGTCGGCGACGATGCGGCGGCTTGCGCGACGTCGCGGAGCTTGCGGCCGCCTTCGTGCCCTCGCGCGAGCGTCAGCTGGAAACCTCGGCGCAGGGCCGCGCCTTCATCGAGATCGCGCGCGCGGCATGGAATTGCGACGGCCTCGATGCAATGATTGCGCGTTGCGACGGCGCCATCGTCTATCCCGTCGCGGTCGGCCTGGTCAGCGCCGCGCATGCGATTCCGCTGCGCGCCGACGATGCACGCATTCCTTCACGCGCTGGCGTCGAACTGGATCTCCGCCGGCGCGCGGCTGGTTCCGCTCGGGCAAACCGACAGCCAGCGCGTGCTCGCTTTGCTGGAGCCGGTCGTGGCCGCGACCGCGCAGACGGGCGCTGGAGGCCTCGCTCGACGATCTCGGCAGCGCCACCTTCCGCGCCGATCTCGCCAGCCATGCGGCACGAGACGCAGTATACGAGGTTGTTTCGGTCATGATGGCGCTGCGCATTATTTCATTTGGTCGTCCCTGGAAAGCGGGGACCCATACGCCGTACCTTATCGGTTTGGCGCGGTGGCAGAGACCTTCTGCTCATCAGATCCGCCGGTGGTTATGGGTCCCTTGGGTTCGCAGGGACGACAAAATAGAAAGAACCGTTGACATGTCCAACACACACGGCCCGCTTCGCATCGGCATCGGCGGTCCCGTCGGATCGGGAAAGACCGCGCTGATGGACCTGCTCTGCAAGGCGATGCGCGAGCGCTACGACATCGCCGCGATCACCAACGACATCTATACCAAATGGGATGCCGAATTCCTGGTGCGCTCGGGGTCGCTGACGCCGGACCGCATCGCCGGCGTCGAGACCGGCGGCTGCCCGCATACCGCGATCCGCGAGGACGCCTCGATGAATCTCGCAGCGGTCGCCGACATGCGCGCGAAATTTCCCGATCTCGATCTGGTGCTGATCGAATCCGGCGGCGACAATCTCGCCGCCACCTTCTCGCCGGAACTGGCCGACCTCACGATTTACGTGATCGACGTCGCGGCCGGCGACAAGATCCCCTCCAAGGGCGGCCCCGGCATCACCCGGTCCGACCTTCTCGTCATCAACAAGATCGACCTCGCGCCGCATGTCGGCGCATCGCTGGAAAAGATGGACACCGACGCGCAGACGGATGCGCGGCGAGCGGCCGTTCGTCATGACCAACCTGCGGAAAAGCGAAGGCCTCGACCGCATCATCGGCTTCATCGAGGCCAAGGGCGGTCTCAGCCCGCCGGCGCGCGCCAAAGTCGGCTGACGGATTCGTTAACACTTGTGGCGGGCAGCGCGGCGGGCGTGAGCACTTCCGGAAACTTTGGCCTTGGGTGGAACAAAGTCGATCGGCTGTGATTAACACTGTCGGGCTTTGCCAGAACAGCACTTGTAGCCAAACCCTGTTCATCCTCGTCGCCAACCGCAGTTGCGTACCGATGATCGCTCCTCCAATATGTCAGACGGTTGGCTCATCATTCTGTTTCGATTTGTTGCCGCCGCGGCGGGCCTCCGATGCTTCGTTTGTTTGTTCGCCAACTCCTCATTTCCGAGTAAGCGAGTGGTTCGGCTGGGTTTCATCATCGGTTTTATCGCGCTCATCGGAGTTCTGCTCTCCGGTCTTGCGGCCTATCGCGTCCATGATCAGGAACTGACGGTCGACGGCATCGCGCTGGCGCGCGCGATCGACGTTCACGCCAGCCTGGTGCAGGACCGGCTGACCGAGCGCGAACTGCTCGCCCGCGTCGCCTCCGGCCTGTTCCGTGCGCCTTCGCGTGATCAAGGCCAATATGCTGCAGCCGCTGCGCTCCTCGATCTATGCCTTCAAGACCGATTTCGTGGTCGCAAGCTGGATCGCGCGGCTCAAGCCGAGCGAACTGGATGCGGCGCGCGCCGAGCTTGCGCGCGCGGGATTTCCCAATCCGACAATCCGCAGCTTCGACGACCAGCCGCTGGATACGCAGTCGCTCGACAAGCCGGTCGATGTGTTGATGGACGTCGAGCCCCGCAATCGCGGAGACCATGGCTTTCGCGGGCCGTTCGCTGGATCAGCAGCCGATCCTGGGGCCGATGCTGGCGCAGGCCATGGCCGAGGGAAAGCCGGTGGCGTCCGATCCGGTTCCGCTGCTGCGTCCGGACGGGCCGATCGGCCTCGTTCTTGCCGCGCCCGTGCTGCAGGAAGGCGACGCGCACGCCGGCGGGCTTCGTGACGTTTTCCTATGATCTGGCGTCGCTGATGCTGACCAATGACGACCTGTCGCTGTTCTCGGTGGTGCTGAAGGATCCCGCGCAGTCGCCGACGGCGAGCTGATCGCCAACCGATCAGGGCGTCGTCACCTCGCGAACGGCCGTCGCCGGAAGGGCCCGCCTCCGTCGATGACGCGGACGGTGACGTTCGGAGACCGCGACTGGTCGCTCGTCTATTACGCCAAGACCAACGCCGCCAAGCGCGCCGAGCAGACCGCCGCCGTCGTGGCCGCGATCGGCCTGGCGTTGACCGGCATCGTCTGCGGGTTGTTCGGATATGTCGCCTACAATAATCTGCGGCTCAGCCGCGAAATCCAGGTGCGGATCGGCTTCGAGCGCCGGCTGACCGCTGTCATCGACGAACTCAATCACCGGGTCAAGAACATCCTCGCGGTGATCCAGTCGATCGTGACGCGCACGCTGCGCCATGGCTCCGACATCGACGTCGCCCGCGAACTCCTGATCGGCCGCATCCACGCCATGTCGAACGTGGTCTCGCTGCTCAGCGAAAGCCAGTGGCAGGGCGTGAAACTGAAAGGGCTGTTCGAGGCGCGCGCGATCCCGCATGCCGAGCGCATCGCGGTGAGCGGTCCCGATATCGCCGTCAGCGCGCGAGCCGCGCAAAGCCTGTCGCTGTTGTTCTTCGAGCTGGCGTCGCATTCCGACGAAGGACTGTCGCTGGTCGGCAAGCACCCGCACATCGTCGCGCATTGGGAAGTGAACGGCGAGGATAACCGACACCATGTTTCATTTTCGCTGGGAAGAATTCAACACCAGTGCGGCGACGCGCCGCGAGGACAGCGATTTCGGCGTCATCCTGCTCGACCGCGTCGCGCCGGAGGCGCTCGGCGGCGTATCGAAGCGGTATTTTACCGACGTCAGCTACGTCTACGAGCTGACCGCGCCGATGGAGACCGTGATCGACATGACGCGAGCGCGACCGCACCGAACAATTCTCGGCGCCGCTGAAGTCGGCACGGTAGTTGGTCTTTACCTCTCCCATAGGGAGAGGTCGGCGCGTAGCGCCGGGTGAGGGGTTACGGTCCATCGTTGGTGCAGCGCCCCCTCACGCGATTTGCTGCGCAAATCGACCTCTCCCCGCTGGGGAGAGGTGGACAGCTAGCGCACGCCGTCACGACAAAAAGGCGGCCCCGATGATGGCCGCCTTTTCGCGTTGTCAGGTATGGCTGTATCAGCCGCCGCTGCCGCCGATCACGGCGCGTACGGTTTCGTCGGGGCCGAAATCCTCGGCGCCGTCGACATAGAGCAGCGCGCTGAGTTTCGAGCGCGCGCGGTTGACGCGGCTCTTGATGGTGCCGACCGCGCAGCCGCAGATCGCCGCCGCGTCCTCATAGGAAAATCCGGAGGCACCGACCAGGATCAGCGCTTCGCGCTGGTCCTGCGGCAGCTTGTCGAGCGCCGCGCGAAACTCCTCGAATTCGAGATGCGCGTTCTGGGCCGGCTGGGTTTTCAGCGTCTTGGCATAGCTGCCGTCGGCATCCTCCACCTCGCGCCGCCGCTTGCGGTAGTCCGAGCGGAACAGGTTGCGCAGGATCGTGAACAGCCACGCCGGCAGGTTCGAGCCGGGCTGGAACGAGTCGATGTTGGCGAGCGCGCGGAGCAGGGTCTCCTGCACCAGATCGTCGGCGCGGTCGCCGTTGCCGGAAAGCGAGATCGCGAACGCACGCAGGCTCGGGACCGACGCCAGGATGTCGTCGCGAAGGGTATCGGTGAGAGGCATTAATCCCTCCCGTCATTTTTGATCGCCTGATCGCCCGCTTGTCCTATTTGGGTGTCGGGCTCGGGCACATCAAGCTTGCGGATCAACTCCGCGAACCGGTCCGGCACCCCCTGGCGCACGACATCGTCGTACATGGCGCGTAGTTGGTGGCCGATTCTGGACTGAATCTCGGCGTTGAGGCCGCCCTGCTTGCCCGGTGCAGCACTCTTGCTGGCTTGAGACTTTACATCTTTCATGACCTGTTCCACGCTTCCCCGAGAGTTAAGTCCCTGTGGCTCCAGAATTATCCTTGAATTTGAAGCCTTTGCCGCATCTGTCACGGGGGCTAATTCGAACTTGGCCGGAAAGTTCCGCGATGTGGTGGAACTTTTGTCGGGCTGGGGCGTAGTCCGCTTGTCAGGGGAACCGGGTCACCCCAACAGGATGTTTTGACCCAAGACAATGATGGAGTGGGGATGTCCCGATCACAGCTCGTTGCCGAACATTTACCGTTGCTGCGGCGCTATGCCCGCGCCTTGACGGGAAACCAGGCGTCGGGCGACGCCTATGTCGGAGCCATGCTGGAGGCCCTGCTGCAGGATAGCTCGCTGCTCGACGAGCAGCACGGCCCCCGCGCCGGGCTGTTCCGGCTGTTTACCCAGATCTGGAATTCGGTCTCGCTCAACGACGATTCCGAGGTGACGACCCTGCCGATGCCGCCGGAACGCCGGCTTTCCAACATCACCCCCTTGCCGCGCCAGGCCTTCCTGCTGCTGTCGCTGGAAGGCTTCTCCGAGGAGGAGGTGGCCTTCATCCTTGGCACTGACGTCGCCGAGACCCGAAAACTGGCCGATACCGCCGGGCGCGAGATGGCGGCCGAAATCGCCACCGACGTGCTGATCATCGAGGACGAGACCTTCATCGCGATGGATCTCGAGAGCCCTGGTGCGGAACCTCGGCCATAACGTGATCGGCGTCGCCCGCACCCATTCCGACGCGGTGGCGCTGGCCAAGAACAAGAAGCCCGGCCTGATCCTCGCCGATATCCAGCTCGCCGACGGCAGTTCGGGTCTCGACGCCGTCAACGAACTGTTGCGGGTATTCGAGGTGCCGGTGGTGTTCATCACCGCCTATCCCGAGCGCTTCCTGACCGGCGAGCGTCCCGAGCCGGCGTTTTTGATCTCGAAGCCGTTCCAGCCGGCGATGGTGTCGGCGGTCGCCAGCCAGGCGCTGTTCTTCCAGCGCAACTCCCGCAACCGCACGCCGCGGGCGGCGGCTTCCTGATCCGACAGGCTGTTTGCGAAGACAAATCCGGCGCGCCTGACGGCGCGCCGGATTTTTTTATGCGACGTCAGGCGGCCAGCACCGCAATCCCGGCCTGAGCAATGATCTCGTCGATTTCCGGCTTCGCGCCGGATATGCCGACCGCACCGGCGCAGTGTCCCTCGTGCAGGACGGGGAAACCACCGCGACCGGCATCTATCGCTTTGATCACGCTGGTTGGAACGCCGACGCTGGCGGAGCTGCGGGCTTTCCGGGAGGCAAGCTCGACGGTGTAGGCCCGCGCGCCGTCCATGCGGGAAAAGTGAAGCAGGACACCGGCGTCGTCGACCACCGCGACGCTGACCTCCACGTCATGCTGCCGCGCGGCTTCCAGACAAGCCGCCGCAACCGTCCGGGCATCTTCGAATGAGAGGGAAAATCTAGCACGCATCGCCATGTCTCCGATCTGGCGCTGCTGCGCCACGCAAACGACCCAGCGCCGTTCACATGGTTACTGATTATACCACGGCGATAAATCGCCGGGCAAGGCGGGTGCGCGCGTCACGGTTCTTCGCCCACGCAAATCCGCCTGGCGGCGGATATCATGCGCGCATGAAATGCCGAGCCCTTCGCCTGGCGCATGTTGGGCCTGCTCCGGCAGTTGGAGTGGGCGGCGAAATGATGTGATAGTCCGCAGTGAAACAGTGGAAAGCGTGCTTTCCTCCGTCGATGGAGGTAGCGTGGCAAAAGACTGCGCGGCGCAGGACAAGGCCAGGTGGGGGACGTCATGAATTTACGCATGCGCCACGACAGCAACCTGCAGGCCATTGCCGGGCTGATCGATGATCGGCCCGCCGAACATATCTTCCAGATCAACCGTCGCGCGTTTGTCGATCCTGAAGTCTACGAAGCGGAGATGAAGCACATCTTCGAGGCGACCTGGGTTTTCGTCGGCCTTGAAGCCCAGATACCGAATCCGCATGACTTCATCACCACCCATATCGGCCGGCATCCGGTGTTGCTGTCTCGGGATCAGGACAACAAGATCAACTGCCTTCTCAACACCTGCCGCCATCGAGGCACGCTGGTGTGCCCGTTCAGGCGCGGAAACAGGAAATTGCATGTCTGCCGCTATCATGCATGGTCGTACGACAGCGGCGGCCGCAACGTTGCCATTCCGGAACGCGCGGCCGGTCAGTATCCCCCAGCATTCGACGATACCGATCACGACCTGATACGCGTGGCGCGGCTCGACAGTTACCGCGGTTTCATATTTGCGAGCCTTTCGGCTGACGTTCCCGATCTCGATGATTTTCTCGGCGAGACGAGACCGTTTCTTGATCTCGTCATCGATCAAAGCCCGACCGGACAGGTTGAGGTCGTGCCGGGTGAATTTACCTACACCTTCGATGCGAACTGGAAGCTGCAATTCGAGAATGGATTGGATTATTACCACTTCGGAGCTACCCACGCCTCCTATGTCGACATCCTCAGGAAACGCGCGGCGGTTGCCGGTTCGGATGCAGGCTTCAGCAAAGAAGATCCGTCCGAAGGCGAGGGACAGGGAAGCTTCAACTTCGACCATGGCCATGCCGTCAATTGGTCGATCAAAGCAGACGGCGCTGTATGGCCGGCCGCTGGCATCGGATCCCCAGATTTTGGACGCGGTGCGAAAGCGCGTTGGGCCGGAGCGCGTGAAGTGGATGCTGCGACAGCGCAATCTGACCATTTTTCCGAACCTTCAGGTCATCGACATCTCGTCGGCGCAGATTCGCACCTGGCGTCCGCTCGCAGCCAACAAGACCGAAATGGTGTCGCACTGCCTCGCGCCTGTCGGAGAGCCGGCGGCCGCGCGCGCGCTTCGCATTCGCAATTACGAGGATTTCTTCAATCCCACCGGCCTTGCGGGTTCGGACGACAACGTCATGTACGAATTCTGCCAGTCGGGGTACGAGGCCGAGCAGGCGGGCTGCACGCAGGGCTATCTCCGCGGCGCGGCTGATGCCGGCATGGAGAACGGCCGGCATGCGGCGGAACTCGGCGTTTCCCCGGCGGAGTCGGCCTTCGGATCGGTTTCCTTTGGCGGTGAGACGAACTTCTACGCCGGGTATCGGGAATGGCGCCGTCTTATGGAACGCGCCGCTGCGAAAGCCATCTGATGGGAGACCTTGAGCAAGCCGCGGCTTTCCTGTTCCAGGAAGCACGCCACCTCGACAGGCACGAATGGGACGCGTGGGTCGCCATGTACCGGGAGGACGCGGTTTACTGGCTGCCGGCCTGGCGCGATGAGTACGAGACCACCGCGGATCCGCAGACCGAGGTCTCGCTGATCTTTCACAGCACCCGTCTGGGGCTTGAGGAGCGTATCGCCCGTATCGAGTCCCGCAAGTCGATCACGGCTCTGCCGCTGCCGCGCACGCTGCACCAGATCGGCAATGTGGAGCTACGCGCCGCGGGGCCGGCGTATGTCAAGACCGAAGCCACTTTCGCGGTGCATGTCTACGATCCCCGGACGGCGAAGGAACACACGCGATTTGGGCGCTATGAGCATGTCCTCTCCAAAGAAGGGGACACATGGCGGATTGCCAAAAAGAAGATCATCCTCGTCAATGACAAGGTTCCGGCCGTCCTCGATTTTTACAGTATCTGAAGCAAAATCCAGCCCGATCGTTGGGCCGGGCGCCTGATAACGACGAGCGAGGAAACCGATGTGTCCGATCTGGCGGTAGCGGCGCAAGACTTCACACTCACAAGACTCAAGCGAGCCGAAGTCTGACGTCGTCGGGCACGCCGTCGTGCGAAAAGTCGCGTGGCGCCTGATGTGGTTCGTCATGGCGCTCTATTTCCTGGCGATTCTGGATCGCGGCAATATTTCGTTCGCCGCCATTTCGATGAACAAGGATCTCGGCCTGAATGCGCAGATGTTCGGCATCGCGGTCGGGGTCATGTACTTCACCTATTCGATGTTCGAGATTCCGAGCAATCTCATTCTCGGGCGCTTTGGCGCCCGGGTGACGCTGACCAGAATTGCCATGCTGTGGGGAATTGCCACAGTGCTGATGGCCTTCACGCAGGGCCCATGGAGTCTGTATGCGTTCCGGGCGTTCCTCGGTTTTGCGGAATCAGGGCTGTTTCCCGGCGTGATGCTGTTTCTCAGCCTCTGGTTCCCTTTCGCCTATCGCGCCCGCTACAACGCGATGTTCAATTATGCCGTGCCGATCTCCTATATTTTCGGTTCGTTGATATCCGGGGCAATTCTGGACCTCCACGGTGTGCTCGGTCTTGCCGGCTGGAAGTGGCTATTCATTCTGGAGGGTGCCCCGACGATTCTGCTCGGGGTGATCGGCATTTTCTATCTGACGGACCGGCCGCGCCAGGCGAACTGGCTCACCCCGCAAGAGAAAGCCTGGCTGGCGGCGGAGATCGAACGCGACGCCCGGGACCGGGGCGTCATCCATGACCGAAGCCTGCTCAGGACCCTGATGAAGCCGATGGTGCTGTTGTTCGCGCTATGCAATTTCGGACTGTTTTGCGGCCTGGCCTCGCTGTTTTCCTGGCTCCCCCAGATCATAAAGACATTTGGCCTGCCGAATTCCCAGGTCGGGATGGTGACGGCGATTCCTCCGCTGGCGGGACTTGTCGGCATGATCCTGTTGAGCCGCCACTCCGACCGTCTCGGCGAAAGGTTCATCTACAGCTGCTGCACCCTGCTGCTGGCGGCGGCCGGCTTCGCCATCGCCGCGTTCGCGTCGAATCCCGTCCTGATCATCATCGGGTTTATGGTCGCGAACGTCGGGGTGTACGGGACCCAGGCGGTATTCTGGACCATCCCGCAATCCTACCTCTCCCGCGACAGCGCTCCCGGCGCAATCGGTCTGATCGGAATGGTCGGCAGTATCGGAGGCGCGCTGGTTCCGGTCGTGATCGGCCGCATCAGGGACTCGACCGGCAGCTTCACCGGCGGCTTTCTCGTCGTATCCGCCGCACTCGCCATCGCGGCGGGCGGCGTGATGGTGGCACGCGCACAGCTGAGCGGTATCAAGGTTCGATGATTGCTGGAGAAGGTAACGTCGGGCATGCACGAACTGCGCTTCGCGTCGACGTCGCGGTGGTCGTAGGTTTGGGTACGTAATTTGTTGGCGTCGTTTGGCTTATGATCCTGAGAGATACGAAGCATGGTCTGGCGACGAAAGTTGTTGCTAATTTTTGGACCACTCCTGTTCACGGCGAGCGCGCAAGCCGAGGACAAGGAGCCGACCGCTATCGTTGAGCTTGGCGCTGCCGGTGAATGGGGACTGCCCGGCGCTTCCAGCTTCGGCCCTTCGCTTGCCGTTGAGTTCACTCCCATCAAGGAATGGCTCGAAATCGAGGGAGGTGTTGCTCCCATATTCCGCGGTGGGCGCAGCGAATGGGATACGGATCTCCTGTTCAAGAAGCCGTTCACCCTTTCAGACAAAGTCGAGTTTATGGTCGGCGTTGGACCACAATGGACGTTCTCGCCGGAGGGAACCAAAATTGCCGGCGAGTTCGCGCTCGACTTCATGTTTTGGCCCACCTCGGATCGAAAGTACGGTTGGTTTTTGGAGCCGACCTACAGTTACTCGTTTAGCAGGGGTGCATGAGCAATCGCTTGGCGTGAGTTTGGGGATGCTTATTTCGATACCGTAGTCATACCGTTTTGAAACCGCGCTTCGCGCCCGTAGGCAAATCGACCTGCAATTTGGGTCGAACATACCTCTGCCACTGCGGCTCGCGACCGCAATGCCGGTCGTCGAATTGTAGCGTCTTCCGAGTGACGAACCAAAAGGTGGGGCGGTTGAGTCACTTTTGCGTTTGCGCTGACTGCTGCAAAAAAAAGCAGGGCGCGACTGGCATCACCACAGCCGCGCCCTACATCGCCGATCAATGGGGCAGGGGGGAAGACCGGCTGCCGGGATGACTCCCAAGCCCCCGGAGTCGTTCCCGGCTCCGCGAAATTTTTTCAAACACGGTTAAGTGATCGCGCGCCGGGAGAACCGTGGCGGTTCCGCTTCGTTGTGTCGCTGATCGCCGTGGGGCGATGGTTTGAACGGCGGGCAGAACATGCCACAGATTTCAAAAGCAATTTTCGGTGTAATCGCCGTGGCGCTGAGCCTTGGCGCGGTGCAACTCGCGTCCGGCCGCGATCTCTCGGGCGGCCTGCAGGTCGACGAGGGCACAGCAGCCACCGCCATTAATCGCGCCACCAAGACCGATCGCGGCGCCGCCGTGGCCGGACCGGCGATACCGATGCGGACGATCCAGCTTCGGCTGGAGGGTCTTTCCGATACCTCGATCCTGATCCGCCTCCCGGTCGTCCAGGCCCGCAACCGGTCTTCGGTTCCCCCGGTGACAAAGTGGTTGGACCGGAAGATGGCGGTGGCTTGCGAGCCCGTGGCCAGCGTGCTGACCGAAGCCGCCAGGCAGCTCGAGCCCGGCCGCTGCGTCACCTGAGCGGCTTTCCAGGGTTCCCGGTGCTGTAGAATTTCCCCCGTCATTCCGGGGCGATGCGAAGCATCGAACCCGGAATCTCGAGATTCCGGGCTCATCGCTTCGCGATGCCCCGGAATGACGGGGGCTGCATTGGCGCTTCGCCGTCACCAGCGAGGCGCCGGTCAACCCGCTCCGCTGCCCCTGCGACCCGTTTCTGATTTTCAGAAACTATTCTTGACGCCTGACCCAAATCACTTCTATATCCCCGGCCATCCTGTTCACTCAGAGGGGCGTTTCGCGAACGTCACGGACGCGGGGCGGGGGGGCGGTGGACGCGGATGGTGCTCCTGACGAGGGTACTTGAGGCGGACGGCGAAGACGTGTGGTCCTGACACCCCGACGCTGGTGTCAAGTCGGTGGAGGCAACTCCGCCGGCGACGGTGGCAAGAAAGCCGATCACCGGGGAGAGCACGGTATAAGCCGTAAACCATTGCGCGGGGAATGCCGGGTGATTCCGGTGACTCGCTGTGAATACTCGTGTGCATACTTGCTACCAATAGCGCACACGAGGCTGCGGGTGCATCGGGCGCCCGGCATTCCCTGCGCCCTCTGATTTCTGAGGGCGGAACGAGCAGGCCAAACCTCGCGCAAAACATGCGGCGAGATCGCGAAACCGTGTCGACAAATTCATATTGTCGTCCCCGCGAACTTTCGCGGGGATGACGACCTTGGAGCAAAAGGAGTTCCCGCATGCGCGAAACGTTGAGAGCCCATCTCCCGCAATCACTCCGCCGGCGTTTCGTCCGTTTGATCGGCGGCGGCGTTGCGGCTGGCCATCAATCCCAGCGCCAGTCCGCCGACCGCCAGGATCGGGATCAGCTTCTTGATGCCGATGGCGCGGATCAGCTGGATGCCGGCGGCGACCAGCATGGGATCGGCCAATGCGGTCTGCACCGCGGATTTCGCGGTCTCTTTCGCGCGGGCCTTGACCTGGTTTCTGCGCACCATGTAGCCGCCGGCGGCGATCAGCGTCACGACAAGGAAAATCCCGGCGCCGGTCAGACAGGCCTGGATCAGTCCATAATTCTGCAGCACGTAGACGAAGGCGGCAGCGCACAGAAAAGATGCGGTGATGAACAGGGCCACCGCCGCAGCGGCCGCCAGCGACGTCAGGCGCAGGGCGGTGCCGGTCGAATCCTTGAAATCATCGATCAGGCGCTGAAACATCTGATAGCCCCGTTCAAAATAATGCTGCAAGGAAAACCGACAGCGCCTGCCGCGCCGCCGTTCGAATCAAGGAAATTCATCCGGCCGCGACGGCCATTGCGAGCGAGGCGCCTGACGTCAGCGGCGCCACGTCACGCCGATCAGGAAGCCGAGGCCGAGCGCCAGGCCCACGGTCGCGAGTGGGCGCTGCGTGATGACCTCTTCCAGCGTTTCCTCGATCGAATAGGCCGCGTCCTGCGCCGCATCCATCATGGCGCTGCCGCGCTCCGACATATCGTCGACCGCCGAATCGACATTGGCGCGGGCCTGCTTGTAGCCGCGGCGCGCCTGCTTCCTGGCAGTGCCGGCGAACGAGTTGAGCACCTCGGTGATCTGGTCGGTCAGGGCTGAGATATCGTTTTTCACGGCTGCTACATCCTTTTCGAGGCGTTCATAGGTTGCTTTATCCGTCAGGTTTCGCATTCCGGCTTCGCCATCCGTGCTCGACATCAAAAGCTCCCAAAATACTGAAGTCAGGTATCGCACAAACGCCCGGGGTTCCCGGAAGTTCCGGCGCAGCGAACCGATCAGTCCGGCGGCAGCTGCGGCGAATTCGACCGGCATCAGATGCTCTTTGAGAATCAGCGCCACGATCAACAGCGGCGACGACAGGAAGCCGCCCATCGGTCCCCACAGCCAGGTCCAGAACGCCAGCGCCATGAATACCGCGAGCGCGTTGAGCTCGAGCCTGCGGCCGATGATGGTCGGGGTGACGAAATGGCCTTCGAGGAACGTCAGCCCGACAAACGCCAGAGGCGCGATCAGGGCGCCGCCGAGCGTCGCGAACGCGATCACGCCGACCACCGTCAAGGTCACGAACATCGCCACCGGGCCGATGATGGGAAAGAAGTTCAAGGTCGCGGCCAGCGCGCCGAGCCCGGCCGGGTTGGGCATGCCGGTGACCGCGCAAATGATGCCGGTGGCGAGCGCCGACGCCGACATTGATCATGGTCACCGTGAGCAGATAGCCGCCGAGTTGGCCTTCGATCTCGTTCAGAATCCGCAGGGTTCGCAGCCGCGCCGCATGGTCGGCGAAGGTCATGATCAGCGCCCGACGCAGGTCGCGCCAGCTCGCGATGAATAACACCAGCGTCGCGAAGAACAGCAGAAACTCGGTGAAGGTCGGCGACAGAAATTCGAGCGTCGGCTGCACCCAGTCGAATTTCGGCATCTGGAACGTCGAGAGCGTGTCGGATCCGCCGAGCGAGGTCTGCAGTTCCTGCCACAGCGCCAGCGGCCGGGCGAAGATGTGCAGCTTATCCTTTAGCCGCGATCCCAACTCCGGCAGTTGCGTGGTCCATTCCATCAGGGGCGAAGAGATCAAGCCGACGATGAAGGCGCCGGCGCCGCCGACCGCGGTCACGATCAGGACCGCCGAAACCGCGCGGGGAATATGATGCCGCTCCAGAAATCCGGCGGCCGGCGACAGCATGGTGCCGACCACGAATGCCGCCACCACGGGCAGAAAGAATGCCTTGGCGGCATAGAGAACGACGACGACGGAGATCACCAGCAGCGCGACCAGCGCGAAGGCGACCACCTCGGCGCGGCGGATCACCGGCGGCAGTTCGGCTTTGCTGTCAGGCAGCGGCGTACCCACCGCGTCATTGGGAAGGACACGCACTTCGCTCTCCCCGCGCTACAGCGACATCTGACGGGAGCCGCGACATCGTGCACCGAACCGGGCTCTGGGTGCCTTAACCGGCGCCTGCCTAAAAAGTTCCATCGCGGAAACGTGAAGCGGGGCGTTCTTGACAGGTTCCGCTGTATTTGAATCGAGACGGAACCGTGGAGCATCGGTCGCGTTTGATTTTGCAGAGCATCAACATGATGCGCATCATCGAACGGGGCAGCTCATGACACAGACCTTCGCAGGCATTCGCAGGCCATCGCCGCGCGTGACCAACGCGCTGATCTTCGCAGGCGCTCTGTTGCTGGCGCCCACCTTTCTCGCCAGCACGGCGAGCGCGCAGGTGCTCGGCTACGCTTCGACATCGCAAAACGCGATTTCCATCAGACAATATCATGGCCGCGCCGGTCAATCCCGCGCTGACCAATCAAGGCAATGGAGATGGCGGCGTGGTTCCGGAGCGGCTGCGGCGCGCCGTCGTCGCCTTCGACACCCGCGAAGCGCCCGGCACCGTCATCATCGATACCGGCAACACCGCGCTGTATTTCGTGCTCGGCCAGGGCCGCGCCATTCGTTACGGCGTCGGCGTCGGCCGCGAGGGCTTTACCTGGTCCGGCGTGCAGTCCATCAGCCGCAAGGCGGAATGGCCGGATTGGCATCCGCCGGCGCAGATGATCGCGCGCCAGCCCTATCTGCCGCGTTTCATGGCAGGCGGCCCCGGCAATCCGCTTGGGCGCGCGCGCCATGTATCTCGGCTCCAGCGACTATCGCATTCACGGCACCAACGATCCCTCGACGATCGGCAAGTTCGTCTCCTCAGGCTGCATCCGCCTGACCAATGAAGATGTCACCGACCTGTTCAACCGCGTCAACGTCGGCACCAAGGTCGTGGTGCTGCCGAAGAATGCGCCGCATCTCGAAGCCTGGAGAACTGTTACTGGAACCGTCGCCGGCGCGATCAATGTTCGGCCGACGCCAGCGGCATCGCGTCCGGTCGTGACGACATTGTCCTCGGGCCGTCAGGCGATGAACCTTTCGACGGCGGCGCTGTACTGAACTTAGCAACCTCGTTGCCGGAGGCGAACATGGTCGGAAGATCGGGCAGACTGGCATTGGGCGCGGTCGCGCTGGTGTGCGCCTCGGCGCTGGCGCCGGTTGCTCACGCCGAAGATTTCCTCTCCGCGCTGTTCGGCGCGTTCACCGGCGGCCGGTCGCATGCGCCCTTGATCCCCCTGCCGTTTGGGAATCCAGCCGGCCCGCAGGATGAAGCCCGTCCGCGCGCGGCCTATTCCGGCGGCGGCCAGGCCTATTGCGTGCGCACCTGCGACGGGCGCTATTTCCCGATCTCGGCCCCTGACAACCAAAGCCGGGCGGCCTCCTGCAACAGCTTCTGCCCGGCGAGCGAAACCAAGGTGGTCTACGGCGGTAATATCGACGATGCCGCTACCGAGACGGGCAAGCCCTATTCCGAATTGCCGAACGCGTTTCGCTATCGCAACGAGATCGTCGCCGGATGCACCTGCAACGGCAGGGACCAGATCGGTCTGGCGCCGGTCAAGATCGAGAACGATCCGACGCTGCGCAAGGGTGACATCGTTGTGGGCGCCGGCGGGGCGATGGTTGCCGGCCAGGGCGCCGACAAACGCGGCGCATCGCTGAATTTCTCGCGCGCTTCGCAATAGCTCCGCGCGCGCTATCAGCGCGTGCCGGAGATGGAGTCGGAGTGATCAGCGGGCGGCGTGGATTTTTCCCGAAAAATTGCGCGACATGGCTATCGAGCTGTCAAGGCGCGGGTTCCTTGTTTGGAACCGAGAGGCACGATGCGCGTTGAAGCAGGACTGCCCGGTTTCGATGACAGGGGGATTTCCGGATGCTGATCAGCGTATTGATTACATTTCTCGTCGTTATTCTCGTTCTTTATCTGATCAACATGTTGCCGATCGACGGCCGCGCCAAACAGATCGCGAGGATCATCGTGATCATCCTCGGCGTGATTTCACTGCTGAAATACATAGCGGTATTCTAGGCAGCGAGGCTTTCCCGTTGTTGCGAGCCACCGGCTCGCAACAACCCGTTCCGATCCGGGAAACCTATTTCAGCGTCCTGAACCAGTCATCCACATCGCGGTGGATTTGATCCTTGGCGAAGCCGTAGCGCTGCTGCAGCTTGCCTTCGAGCTGCTCGCGGCGACCCTCGATCACGTTGAGATCATCGTCGGTGAGCTTGCCCCATTTTTCCTTGGCGAGGCCCTTGAACTGCTTCCAGTTGCCTTCAACCCGATTCCAATCCATCGTCATCTCCTCTGGAGTTGAGATGGCCTTCCAACGGGTTGGCAATTCAAACGTTCCGCGGGAACATGAATGATCAGCCCGCCGCCTTGGCTTCCCTGCGCCGCGCCGTCAGGATGTATTCGGTGTAGCCGTTCGGCTGCTCGCGTCCCTTGAAAATGAGATCGCACGCCGCCTGGAAAGCGACGCCGTCGAAACCGGGCGCCATCGGCCGGTACAGCGGATCGCCTTTGTTCTGCCCGTCCACCACGACCGCCATCCGTTTCAGCGATTCCATCACTTGGTCTTTGGTGATGACGCCCTGATGCAGCCAGTTCGCCAGATGCTGGCTCGAGATACGCAAGGTGGCGCGGTCTTCCATCAGGCCGACGTCGTGGATGTCGGGCACCTTGGAGCAGCCGACGCCCTGATCGATCCAGCGCACCACATAGCCGAGAATGCCCTGGCAGTTGTTGTCGATTTCCTGCTTCACATCGCCGGGCGCCCAGTTCGATTGCGACACCGGGATGGTGAGGATGTCGGACAGCTTGGCGCGCGGGCCGCCCTTGGCCAGTTCCTGCTGGCGGGCCTGCACGTTGACCTGGTGATAATGCAGCGCGTGCAGGGTCGCCGCGGTCGGTGATGGCACCCACGCGGTGGTGGCGCCGGCCTGCGGATGCGCGATCTTCTGCGCCAGCATGTCCGCCATCTTGTCCGGGGCGGCCCACATGCCCTTGCCGATCTGGGCATGGCCGGGCAAGCCGTCGATCAGGCCGATATCGACGTTCCTGTCCTCGTAGGCCTTGATCCAGGCGCTGCCCTTCATGTCGTTCTTGCGGATCATCGGGCCGGCTTCCATCGAGGTATGGATCTCGTCGCCGGTGCGGTCGAGGAAGCCGGTGTTGATGAAGCAGATGCGCCTGGTGGCGTTCTGAATGCAGGCCTTGAGATTGACCGTGGTGCGGCGTTCCTCGTCCATGATGCCGACCTTTATGGTGTTTTCAGGCAACGACAGCATCTTCTCGACCTGCCCGAACAACTCGCAGGTCAACGCAACCTCGTCGGGGCCATGCATCTTCGGCTTGACGATATAGACCGAGCCGGTGCGGCTGTTGCGGGTTTTCGAGCCGCCCTTGAGATCGTGGATCGCGAGCAGGCCGGCGACGGCGGCGTCGAGAATACCTTCGGGAATTTCGGCGCCGGTTGAATCGAGCACGGCGTCGGTGAACATGTGATGGCCGACATTGCGCATCAGCAGCAGGCTGCGGCCATGCAGCGTGAGTTCATTGCCGTCCGGCGTCTTGTAGACGCGGTCGGCATTGAGCGCGCGCGTCAGCGTCTTGCCGCCTTTCTCGAAATCGGCCGACAATGTACCGTTCATCAGGCCCAGCGTATTGCGATAGACCAGCACCTTGTCTTCGGCATCGACCGTCGCGACGCTGTCTTCCATGTCCAGGATCGTACTGACAGCCGATTCCAGGATCATGTCGGCGACGCCGGCCGGATCGTCCTTGCCGATCATGTGGCCGCGGTCGATCTTGATCTCGATATGCATGCCGTTGTTGACCAGCAGGATGGCGGCCGGCGCGGCCGCATCGCCCCGATAGCCGACGAACTGCTCGTTCGATTTCAGCGTTGTCGCGTTGCCGCTCTTCAGTTTGACCGCGAGCTGTCCGGCGATGACGCTATAGGAAGTCACGTCGGTGTGGCTTCCGGTCGCCAGCGGGACGGCGGAATCGAGGAAGGTCTTTGCCTTCGCGACCACCTTGGCGCCGCGGGCCCTGTTGAAACCCTTGCCGGCCTTCACCGGCTTCGTGCGGAATCGCATCGGTGCCATAGAACGCATCGTAGAGGCTGCCCCAGCGCGCGTTGGCGGCATTCAGCGCGTAGCGCGCATTGGTGAGCGGCACGACCAGTTGCGGTCCGCAGAGCTTGCCGATCTCTTCGTCGACATTTGACGTCTCGACCTTGTGGGTCGCCGGCTCCGGCAGCAGATAACCGATCTCTCTGAGAAACGCGGTATACGCATTGATGTCGAACGGCTTGCCCTTGTTGGCGCGATGCCAACCGTCGATTTTCGCCTGCAAGGTGTCGCGGACCGCGAGCAGCTCACGATTTTTCGGCGCGAGATCGCTGGACGATGGCGGCGAGACCGGCCCAGAACGCGTCGGGGGAAATTCCGGTTTTGGGGGTCGCTTCCTTGGCGATGAAATCGAACAAAACGGGAGCGATTTTCAGTCCATGGGCATCGATACGATTCATGTTGAGATTTTTCTCGCGGGAAACGGCGACCAAGCGCAGTTTTCAGGGGTCAAAATGGTAAAGTGGCACCGTAAAGGGCCTGTTCGGGGGCCTTTTAGCGCTAAAGCCGGGCCCCTGAGAAGGCCCTTGGCAGCCCTCGAATGCCCATAACAAGGGCAGGGAAGAAAGGTCCAAATAAGGCTTCAGATGTTGGCGGCGAGATCGACCAGCTCGTCGAACAGAATGCCTGATCTCGCCAGCATCCGCTCGATCTCGTCGGTCGCATCGGCGACCGAGCGCACCGAGGTGTCGATCGTCAACTCGCTGCTTGCTGGCGGCTGGTAATCGTTGCCGATGCCGGTGAATGCCTGCAGCGTGCCGGCGCGCGCCTTGGCGTAGTGGCCCTTGGGATCGCGGCTCTCGCACACCTCGCGCAGGGGTCGCGACATAGATTTCGCGGAACGCGGTATCGGCGATGCGGCGCGCCGCGGCGCGGTCTTCGCGCCGAAGGCGAGACCGCAGCGACGATCGCGATGTGCCCGTTGCGCGCGAGATGAACCGCGACTTCGGCCAGCCGGCGAATATTCTCGCTGCGATCGGCGGCGGAAAAACCGAGATCGCTGTTGAGGCCGGCGCGCAACGTATCGCCGTCCAGCAGCACCGGCGAACCGCCATTGCCGAACAGCCGGCGTTCCAGCGCGCGCGCCAGCGTCGATTTGCCGGAGCCCGGCAATCCCGTCAGCCAGACCACCGCGCCGTTGTGGCGATAGCGCGCCGAGCGCTCGTCGGGGCGCAACGCGGATTCCACCGGCACGATATCGACCGGAAGGGCGCGTTGTCCGGCGTCGACCGACAGCACGAGGCCGCCGCCGGCGATGCGGCCATTGACCTCGATCACCAGCCGTCCGGTGCGGGGATTGTCGGTATAGGGATCGGCGGCGATCGGCTGCGCCAGCGCAATGTCGATTTCGCCGACATGATTTCGCGCGATCGACTTTGTCTCCACGCTCGCCAGTTCGCCGGGATCGACCGCCTTCTCGATCGCGACCACGGTGGCGCGGGTCTCCCGCGTGCCGAGCCGGACCAGGATGGAAGCGCCTGTCGTCAGCGGCTTGTCATGCAGCCAGAAAATACGCGCGCGCATTCGGCTGGTGTCGCGCGGGCTGTTTCCGACATGGGCGATCACGTCGCCGCGTTCGATGAACAGTTCGCGGTCGAGCGTGATGCCGACCGATCGTCCGGCGCTCTGGCGTTCCCTGACGGGCGTGGCCGGCCAGCCCTCGACAGTCCTGATTTTTGCGATCTTGCCCGCGGGCATGATGACGATCTCGTCTCCGGCGGCAAGGCTGCCGGATTCGATGCGGCCGGCGACAATGCGGCGGTCGTCGAATTTGTAGATCGCCTGCACCGGCAGCCGCAGCGGAAGCCGCTCCAGCGGCCGCGCCGGCTCCAGCGCGTCGAGCGCCTCGACCACGGTCGGCCCCTTGTACCAGCCGATCCGCGGCGTGCGCGCCGCGACGCCGTCGCCGTCGCGCGCCGAAATCGGAATCACCGCCGACGGCGTGACGCCGAGACCGGTGAGATGCGCGGAAATCTCGTCGCTGATCTCGTCGAATCGCGCCGCGCTGAAATCGACCCGGTCCATCTTGTTGACGACGACGGCGACCTGTTTGACGCCGAGAAGATGCAGCAGATAGCCATGGCGCCGGGTCTGATCGCGCACGCCTTCCAGCGCGTCGATGATCAGGACCGCGCCGTCCGCCTGCGAGGCGCCGGTGATCATGTTGCGCAGGAATTCGGCGTGGCCGGGCGCGTCGATCAGCACCATGTCGCGCGACCGGGTGCGGAATCGGATTTGCGTGGTGTCGATGGTGATGCCCTGGTCGCGCTCGGTCTGCAGCGCATCCAGAAGGAACGACCATTCGAACGGCATGCCGCGTCGCGCGCTGACGGCCTTCAGCATTTCGAGCTTGCCCTCGGGCAGGCTGCCGGTTTCGTGCAGCAGACGCCCGACCAGTGTCGACTTGCCGTGATCGACATGGCCGACGATGACGATGCGGACCTGGGGGCGGGTGGTGCCGTTGGGCGTCGCCGATGTCGCTGTTGGAACGAGCATGTTCATCTGATCACTCAACTCAATGTCGGTTCAGAGATAGCCGGCGACACGCAGCCGCTCGAAGGCATCTTCGGTTTCGTGATCGAGCGCGCGGCCCGACGCGCTCCGGCACCTTGGTGCCGTCGAGCTCGATCAGGATTTCCTCGATGCTCGAAGCGGTCGAAGCCACGGGATTGGTGATGTCCTGATCGCCCAGCGAACGATAGCGCTTGCCGTCCCTCGCCAGATAAAGCGGAATGATCGGGATATTTTCGCGCTGCGTGTAGGCCCAGATGTCGGCCTCGGTCCAATGCAGGATCGGGTGAATGCGCAAATGCGCGCCTGGCGGCGGCGAAGCGTTGAACTGGTCCCAGAATTCCGGCGGCTGATCGCGCACGTCCCATCCGCCTTCGGTGCCGCGCGGCGAGAACACCCGCTCCTTGGCGCGGGTGGCCTCTTCGTCGCGGCGAATGCCGGCGATCAATCCATCGAAGCCATATTTGGCGAGCGCGAGCTTTGAGCCCTTCGGTCTTGCGTGCGGCGGATCGCGCGGCCGGCGGCAAGGTCGGATCGATGGTTTCCAGCGGCGGGCAGGGTTCGACCTTGAGATCGAGTTCCCATTCCTTGCCGTAGCGATCGCGAAACGCATACATCTCCGGAAATTTCTTGCCGGTATCGACGTGCAAGGCGGGGAACGGCACGCGGCCGAAGAAGGCCTTGCGCGCCAGCCAGATCATCACGTTGGAATCCTTGCCCAGCGACCACAACAGCGCGAGTTTCTTCAGCCGCGCGAAGGCTTCCCTGAAAATGTAGATGCTCTGGGCTTCGAGGGCGTCGAGGTGATCCATGGTGGGCTGATCGAAGCGCCCATGGGTCGAAATATCCGGGACCGAATATTCCCAGGTCGGGTCCGCCCGACGCAGCCGGTCTTCTGCTTGGTCGTTGTCGAGAAGATGCATCTCTGCCCCTTGGCCTCTGAAGGCGAAAATTCTATAGTTGCAGTGCAATAGAGAAGAAAAAATCCTCTCTTTGCAGGCGTTGAACGAGACATATATAGAAAATAATTCCAGTCAACCCCGCAAGTGGGGAAGCGAGTGTCGCATGCGATTCCTGCCGGTATTTCTCGATCTGCAAGCCGGTCCGGTGCTGCTGGTCGGCGCCGGCGATCTGGCGCGGGCGAAGTTGCGCCTGCTGGCAGCGGCGGGCGCGCGCGTCCGGTGGTACGCGACCGACGGCCACCATGATGTGAGCGGGCTAGCGGCCGCCGACACAGCGCGGATTGAGCTCGCCAAGGGCGATCCGTTGGCTGCCGATCTCGGTGGTGTGATTGCGGTCCTGTGCGCGGGCGCCGGCGACGTCGGACCTGCGATGTCGGCGCGGGCGAAGGCGGTCGGCCTGCCCGTGAATGTGATGGACGACCTCGCCCATTCGACTTTCATTTTTCCAGCCATCGTCGATCGTGGCGACGTGGTGGTCGCCGTCGGCACCGGCGGAGCCTCGCCGGTGGTGGCGCGCCGCGTGCGCGAAAGCATCGAAGCCATGCTGCCTGCTCGAATCGGCGATCTCGCCGGCTTCATCGGGCGCTGGCGCAAGACAATCCATGACCGCATTCCCGAGTTTCCGCTGCGCCGCCGTTTCTGGGAGCGCGTTGTCGACGGCCCGATCGGCGCGCTGGTGCTCGCCGGGACGCAAGAGACGAAGCGGAAGCCGCGCTGAAGGATATTTGCAGATCCGTCCGGCTTTGCCGGCGCGCAGGCGTCAGGCGAGGTCGAGGGCAGGGTGACGCTGGTCGGCGCCGGTCCGGGCGATCCGGACTTGCTCACCGTCAAGGCGCTGCGCGCGCTGCAGGACGCCGATATTGTTTTTTACGATGAACTGGTGTCGCCGGAAATTCTCGATCGCGCCCGCCGCGATGCTGCGCGCGTGCCGGTGGGCCGCCGCGTCGGCAAGCCCGGCATCGGCCAGCACGCGATCAACAAGCTGATGATCGAGGCGGCGAGGTCGGGACAGCGCGCGGTGCGGCTGAAGGGCGGCGACCCCTTTGTGTTCGGCCGTGGCGGCGAGGAAGTCGAAGCGTTGCGGCAGGCCGGCGTCGCCTATTCGGTGGTGCCCGGAATTACCGCAGGGCTTGGCGCCGCCGCGCAATTCGAAGTGCCGCTGACCTTCCGGCACGAGGCGCTGCGCATCACCTTCCTTACCGCGCACAAGGCCAGGGACGCCGAAACCGTCGACTGGTCTGTCCTGACCGACGAGAAAATGACGGTCGTCGTCTATATGGGCATGACCGCGGCGCCATCGGTTCGCGCCGGCCTGCTGGCCGCGGGGCGCTCGCCGCAGACGCCGGTCGGCGTGTTCGCGCGGGTGACGCGGAGCGATGCGCAGGCGGCGGTCGGAACGCTCGATGAACTGCCCGATCTGATCGAAAAGATCGACGGCGGTCCCGCCATTCTCATCATCGGCGACGTGGTCGCGCACTCCGCGCCATGGCGTCACCAGAATCTCAATCAAGTGATCTCACAACTGCTGGAAGCTGCCGAATGACCTCTCCCCTTGAACAGAAGAAAATCAAAATCACCGGCCCGTCGATGGTGACCGCCAACCGCACCTGGGATGGCGTCGTGATCTATCGCACCGCCGCAGCAAGGCTGGTCGCCGGAGCTGTCGGATGCGGCGATCGTTCGCACCTCCGACGAAGCCCGCGCGCTGCTCGCCGAATCGGTCGCCGACGATGTCGGCGCGGTCGGCGCCTATATCGCGCCGGTCGAAGTCAGGGAAAGCGGCAAGATCAAGCCCGGCAATCTGCGCGAACACATCCGGCTCCAGGGCGTCACCATCGATCTTCCGGTTCCGGCATAAGGCCATCTCATCATGTATGCATATGACGAACTCGACCGCACGCTCATCAACGAGCGCGTTGAAGAATTCCGCGATCAGGTGAAGCGCCGGCTGTCCGGCGAACTCACCGAAGACGAATTCAAGATGCTGCGGCTGCAGAACGGCGTCTATCTGCAACTGCACGCCTATATGTTCCGCGTCGCAATTCCCTACGGCACGCTGTCGTCGAAGCAGTTGCGGCGGCTGGCGCATGTCGCGCGGCGCTATGACCGCGGCTATGGCCATTTCACCACCCGGCAGAACATCCAGTTCAACTGGATCAAGCTCGCCGAATTGCCGGATGCGCTGGCCGATCTCGCCGAGGTCGGCATCCACGCCATGCAGACCTCGGGCAACAACACGCGCAACGTCACCTCGGATCAATGGGCCGGCGTGGCGCCCGGCGAGATCGAGGATCCCCGCATCTGGTCCGAACTGCTGCGGCAATACACCACGCTGCATCCGGAATTCTCCTTCCTGCCGCGCAAGTTCAAGTTCGCGATCACCGCGTCGGCGCATGACCGCGCCGCGATCAAGGTTCACGATATCGGCCTGCGCCTGCACAAGAACGCCGAAGGCGAAACCGGTTTCGAGGTGCTGGTCGGCGGCGGGCTCGGCCGCACCCCGTTCATCGGCAAGACCATCAAGCCGTTCGTGCATGGCCGCGATCTGCTTGAGCTATGTCGAGGCGATCCTGCGCGTCTACAACCAGTACGGCCGCCGCGACAACATCTACAAGGCGCGCATCAAGATCCTGGTGCATGAGCTCGGCATCGAGAAATTCGCAAGGGAAGTCGAAGATGAATGGCTGCAGATGCGCGACAGCGCGCTGGCGCTCGATGACGCCGTGATCGAGGACATCCGTTCGCGCTTCACCTATCCGGCTTACGAAAAACTGCCGCATATGCCGGAGGAGCTGAAGAAGGCGGCGCACGACCCGCATTTCGAGGCATGGCGCAAGAATTCCGGCTTTCCCGCACAAGGTGCCGGGCTATGCGATCGTGACGCTGTCGCTGAAGCCGGTCGGCGGCCCGCCCGGCGATGCCACCGCCGACCAGATGGACGCGATCGCCGATCTCGCCGACAAATATTCCTTCGGCGAAATTCGCGTCGGCCACGAGCAGAATCTCGCGCTGCCCCATGTCGCAAGGCGCGACCTGCCGGTGCTGTGGAGGGCGCTGGACAAGATCGGCGCTGGCGACCCCGAACGTCAACCTGGTCTCCGACATCATCGCCTGCCCGGGACTGGATTATTGCTCGCTGGCCAATGCGCGCTCGATCCCGATCGCGCAGGAACTGACGCGGCGCTTCGCCAATCACGACACCGCCAACCTGATCGGACGGCTGCACATCAATATTTCCGGCTGCATCAACGCCTGCGGCCATCATCATGTCGGCCATATCGGCATTCTCGGGGTCGAGAAGAACGGCGAGGAATTCTACCAGATCACGATCGGCGGCCGCGCCGACGAGAACGCCGCAGTCGGCACCCTGATCGGACCCGCCGTGCCCTATGGTGAAGTCGCCGACGTGGTCGAGGATATTGTCGAGGCCTATCTTGCGCTGCGCGCGCGGCCCGACGAGCTTTTCGTTGACGCGGTGAAGCGGCTCGGCGTCGAACCATTCAGGGAGCGCGTCTATGCCACTCGTTAAGAACGGAAAAATATCGGGCGACGCGTTCGTCCATGTCGCCGATGATGCCGAACTTCCGGGCGACGGCGCGATCCTGATTTCGGCCGCGCGATTTCTTGCCGATCCCGAGGCTCTGTCACGCCGCGTCGGGAAAACCGGCGTGATCTGGCCGAACAATCGCGACGTCGACGATCTCGTGCCTTATCTCGACCGGCTGGCGGTGGTCGCGCTGGTGTTTCCGACCTTTCGCGACGGCCGCGCCTATAGCCAGGCGCGGCTGTTGCGGGAGCGCCATGGTTATCAAGCGGCGAGCTGCGCGCCACCGGCCAGGTGCTGCGCGACCAGTTCGTGTTCATGCTGCGCGCCGGCTTCGACGCCTTCGAGGTCAAGAAGGAAAGCGACGCGGAAGCGTTCGCGGCCACCGTGAAGCGCTATTCGGTGTTCTACCAGCCGACCGGCGACGGCCGCATCACCGCGCTGCACCGGCGGATGCAGTTGCGTCATTCGGAAAGCGCCGGCCGATGAATGCACTTGCCCATCAGTTGTTGCGGGAGCGTGCAGCCGATGCCTTGCCGGCCGCCGATGAACTCGATCGCGCGCTTCGCGACGCTTCGCCTGCGGAGGTAATCGCGGCCGCGCTGCAGACCGTCGGCCGCGAGCATCTGGCGCTGGTGTCGTCGTTCGGCACCGAATCGGCTGCACTGCTCAAGGTGATGGCCGACGTCGATCCGGCGATCCCCGTGATCTTTCTCGACACCGGATGGCTGTTCGAGGAAACGCTCGCCTATCGCGACACCCTGATCGCGACGCTCGGCCTGCGCGATGTCCGTTCGATCAAGCCGCTCGAGGAGACGCTGTCGAAACAGGATCCGGATCGCGAATTGTGGTTCTCCGATCCCGATGCCTGCTGCCGGATCCGCAAAGTCGAGCCGCTGGTGCGTGCGCTGGCGCCGTTCAGCGCCTGGATCAACGGGCGCAAGCGTTTTCAGGGCGGCGCCGCGCGCCGCGATTGCCGTCGTCGAGGATGACGGCAATCGGCTGAAATTCAATCCATTCGCCAACGTCTCGCGCGAACAGATCGAGGCGATCTACGCGACTGCGAACCTGCCGCCGCATCCGCTCGCAGCATCGGGCTATCTGTCGGTCGGTTGCATGCCCTGCACCAGCCGGACCTCGCCGGATGAAGATGCACGCGCCGGCCGCTGGCGCGGCAGGCCCAAGACGGAATGCGGCATCCATACGACCAGGACTTCGTAGCACAAGGAAGCTGTGCCGCCGTCAACAATGAAATGCGGTTTCGTTGACTTGGAGCCGGTTCATCCTGAGTTATGTCCCTCGTTCTTGTAACGACAATGCCGTCGTCAAGCCGAATGGAGATCGAGATGATCCGTCGTGTTCTGGTCGTCGCCGCGGCACTGCTCTGGACCGGCGCGGCTTTCGCCGCCGACGTGACGCTGCTCAACGTGTCGTACGATCCGACCCGCGAGCTCTATGTCGATTTCAACAAGGCGTTCGCGTCAGCCTATCAAAAGGAAACCGGCAGGAGCGTCGAGATCAAGCAGTCGCATGGCGGTTCCGGTTCGCAGGCGCGCGCCGTGATCGACGGGCTGCAGGCCGATGTCGTCACGCTCGCGCTTGCCTATGATATCGACGCCATCGCCGGCAGGGGCCTGATTTCCGCGGACTGGCAGAAGCGTTTGCCGCTGAATGCCTCACCCTACACTTCGACCATCGTGTTCCTGGTACGCAAGGGCAATCCCAAGGGCATCAGGGATTGGGACGACCTGGTCAAGCCTGGTGTCAGCGTCATCACGCCCAATCCGAAAACGTCCGGAGGTGCGCGCTGGAGTTATTTGGCGGCCTGGGGCTATGCGCTGAAGAAATTCGGTTCCGCCGATAAGGCCAGGCAATTCGTCGGCGACCTCTACAAGAACGTGCCGGTGCTGGATACCGGTGCGCGCGGCTCGACCGTCACCTTCGTGGAGCGCGGCGTCGGCGACGTGCTGCTGGCGTGGGAGAACGAGGCGTTCCTCGCGCAGCGGGAATTCGGCAAGGACAAATTCGAGATCGTGTCGCCGCCGCTGTCGATCCTCGCCGAGCCGCCGCTGGCGGTCGTCGATGCGGTTGCCGACAGGAAAGGCACGCGCGCGGTGGCCGAGGCCTATCTGAGATACTGGTATTCCAGGGAAGGTCAGGAAATTGCCGCACGCAATTCCTATCGTCCGCGCGATCCGGAGATCGCCAAGGAATACGAAACCTCGTTCGCGAAAGTCGAACTGTTCACGATCGACGACGTGTTCGGCGGCTGGGCCAGGGCGCAGAAGGAACACTTCAGCGAAGGCGGCATTTTCGACCAGATTTACAAGAACTGATTTGCGAAGTGGGAAGCTGAGGGCAATGTGAGCGCAGCGGCGGCACGACGCAGCACATTGCCTGGGTTTGGTCTCACCATGGGGCTGACGCTGACGTGGCTTTCCGTCATCATTCTGATCCCGCTCGCCGGCCTGTTTCTCAAGACCTCGGAACTGAGCCTCGACCAATTCTGGGGCATCGTCACCAGCCGCCGCACCCTCAATGCGTTGAGGATATCGTTTGGGCTCGCCTTTGCCGCCGCCGCCGTCAATCTCGTGATGGGAACGATCATCGTCTGGGCGCTGGTACGGTATCGGTTTCCGGGCCGGCGGCTGTTCGATGCCATCGTCGATATACCCTTTGCGTTGCCGACGGCCGTCGCCGGCATCGCACTGACCTCGCTGTTCGCGCAAAAAGGCTGGCTTGGCGCGCCGCTTGCCGAACTCGGCATCAAGGTGGCGTTCACGCCGGTGGGCATTTTTGTCGCCATGATCTTCATCGGCATACCCTTCGTGGTGCGGACGGTTCAGCCGGTGCTGATCGACCTCGACGTCGAAATCGAGGAGGCCGCCGCGAGCCTCGGCGCCAACCGCTGGCATACCCTCTCCAAAGTGATCCTGCCGAGTCTGATCCCGGCGCTGCTGACCGGCTTTGCGCTGGCTTTCGCGCGCGCCGTCGGCGAGTACGGTTCGGTCATCTTCATCGCCGGCAATCTGCCGAATGTGTCGGAAATCGCGCCGCTCCTGATCGTGATCCGGCTCTCGGAGTTTCGTTATGCGGACGCCACCGCGATCGCGGTCGTGATGCTGGTGGCGTCGTTCCTGATCATCTTCGCGGTCAATCGCCTGCAGCGCTGGGCGCAAGTGCGCATTCCCGCGCATTGAAAGGCTGACGAAATGAACCCGCCGCAATCCTCATTGAGTTCGGCACGGAACGATCTGCGCACCGAGCCCCGAGCCATTCGCGTCGTGATCATCGCGATCGCGGTGATCTTCCTGACCGTGTTCGTCGTGCTGCCGCTGGTCGTGGTGTTCGCGCAGGCCTTTTCCAGAGGGATCGGTGCGTATTTCTCGGCGCTGGTCGATCCGGAAGCGCGCGCGGCGATCAAGCTGACGCTGGGCGTGGCGGTGATTTCCGTCGGGCTCAATCTGGTGTTCGGATTGGTCGCGGCCTGGGCAATTGCAAAATTCGACTTTCGCGGCAAGACCTTCCTGATCTCGCTGATCGATCTGCCGTTCTCGGTCAGCCCGGTGATCTCGGGTCTGGTGTTCGTGCTGTTGTTCGGTGCGCAGGGCTATTGGGGGCCATGGCTGCAAAGCCACAACATCCATGTGCTGTTTGCGATGCCGGGCATTGCGCTGGCGACCATTTTCGTCACCTTTCCGTTCGTCGCCCGTGCGCTGATTCCGCTGATGCAGGAACAGGGCACGCAGGAGGAAGAAGCTGCGATCTCGCTCGGTGCATCGGGCCTGCAGACCTTCTTCCGCGTTACCTTGCCGAACATCAAATGGGGTGTGCTGTACGGCGTGCTGCTATGCAATGCGCGCGCGATGGGTGAATTCGGCGCGGTGTCGGTGGTATCGGGGCATATTCGCGGCGAGACCAACACCATGCCGCTATTGGTTGAAATTCTCTACAACGAATACCAGTTCGTATCGTCGTTCGCGGTGGCGTCGCTGCTGGCGATGCTGGCGCTGATCACGCTGGTGGCGAAAACCATTCTCGAACGGCATCTGGACGAAGGGCAACTCCCGCGTGGCGATTGAAGTCAAGGATATCGTGAAGAGGTTCGGCGCGTTCGCCGCGCTCGACCATGTCGATCTGAAAGTTGCCGATGGCGAATTGGTGGCGCTGCTCGGGCCGTCGGGCTCGGGCAAGACCACGCTATTGCGAATCGTCGCAGGCCTGGATTGGCCTGACGCCGGCGAGCTTTCGTTCGACGGCGAGAACGCGCTCGCCCGCGGCGCCAGTGAACGTCATGTCGGATTCGTGTTCCAGCACTACGCTTTATTCCGCCACATGACCGTATTCGAGAATGTCGCGTTCGGACTGCGGGTGCAGCCGCGCGCGGTTCGCAAGGACGAAGCCGGCATCCGTGCGCGCGTCAGGGAATTGCTGGACCTGGTGCAACTCGATTGGCTTTCCGATCGCTATCCGAGCCAGCTGTCCGGCGGCCAACGCCAGCGGATTGCGCTGGCGCGCGCGCTGGCGATCGAACCGCGCATTCTGCTGCTCGACGAGCCGTTCGGCGCGCTCGACGCCAAGGTGCGCAAGGAACTGCGGCAATGGCTGCGTTCGCTGCATTCCGAAATCCACGTGACCTCGATCTTCGTCACCCACGATCAGGAAGAGGCGCTCGAAGTCGCGAACCGGGTGGTGGTGATGGACAAGGGCCGCATCGAGCAGATCGGCACGCCCGGCGAAGTCTATGACAATCCCGCCACCGCGTTCGTGCACGGCTTCATCGGCGAATCGATCGTGCTGCCGGTGGATATCAGCGACGGTTGCGTGCGGCTCGGCGGAAAAGCGCTGAATATCGCGGCCGAGGGTGCGGCTTCCGGCGCCTCGAAATTATTTGTCCGCCGCCACGACATGCAGGTCGGGCCGGCCGGCAGCGGCGCGCTGGAGGGCGCGGTGCGGCATGTCCGGAGTTTCGGGCCGATCCAGCGCGCCGAAATCGCGTTGTCCGGGGGCAAGACCGTGATTGAGATCGATGCCCCCCGTGAACGGGAGCTTCGCGCCGGCGATATCGTGGGATTGCAGCCCCGGCGCTACCGGATTTTCGCCGCACGGGAGTAACGCGCGCCCCGAAATGGCGTTCGAATTTGGGCGGCCGTTCACCATTCAGCCACGGTTGGTATGCAACAACCGCATGCAACTTGGGGAACTTCGGATCATGCGCGGGGCGTTCGCGGTTATCGGGCTTTTGGCACTGGGCGGCTGTGCGGCGGAAGCGCCGATCGAGCAGCCATCGATGTATCTCAGCATGGCCGATGCCGGGGCCAAGCTCGATTCCCAGGCCGCCGCCTCGATGATCTCGCTCTACCGGCAGAACAACGGGCTGGGTGCCGTGATGGTCGACCCCGAACTCACGAAGCTCGCGGAATCGCAGTCGCAGGCCATGGCCAGCCACAACAAGCTCGACCACGACGTCAAGGCGCCGCTGGAGAAACGCCTGAGCGCCTCGGGATATCCGGCGACGCTGGCGGTGGAAAACGTGTCCGCCGGCTATCACACCCTGGCGGAAGCGTTTTCGGGCTGGCGCGACTCGCCCCCGCACCGGGCCAATATGCTGAAAAACGGTGTCACAAAATTGGGCATCGCGGCGAGCTATGCTCCGAATACCAAATACAAGGTGTTCTGGACGCTCATTCTGGCATCATCGGACCCGCGATAAATTCGGCGTGACCGCTCGTTCCCGCCTCGCCGATTGACGCCATCTCGAACAAGCGCCACGGTGAAGCGGCATTTCAATAGTTGACGACGGTCATCATGGATACTTCCAATCCGGCGGCGGAAAAGACGCCTGCGAGGGCCCAGCGCGTGCTTGTCCTGCAGGGCGGCGGCGCGCTCGGTTCCTACCAGGCTGGCGCCTATCAGGCGCTGTGCCATCATGATTTCGAGCCGGATTGGATCGCCGGCATCTCGATCGGCGCCATCAATGCCGCGATCATCGCCGGTAACCCGCGCGAAAAGCGGGTGGGGCGGCTCAAGGAATTCTGGGACATGGTGTCGGCGCCGGTGCCCTGGAATCCCGTCACATCGGGCGACCGCGGGCGTTCCGTTTTCAACGAAGCCAGCGCCGCCCTGATCGCCACCTTCGGCGTTCCCGGATTTTTCCAGCCGCGTTTCCCGCCGGCGCCGCTCTGGCCGCAGGGCACCCCGCAGTCGCAGAGCTATTACGACACCGCCCCGCTTCGCGCGACGCTGGAACGGCTGGTCGATTTCGACCGGATCAACGATCTGACGACCCGGCTCAGCGTCGGCGCGGTGAGCGTGACCACGGGCAATTTCAAATATTTCGATAATTTCGAATTCAGGGAGCAGGGCAAGAAGATCGGGCCGGAACATATCATGGCGTCCGGCGCCTTGCCGCCGGGCTTCCCTTCCATCGAAATCGAAGGCGAGCACTTCTGGGACGGCGGCATCGCCTCCAACACGCCGCTGGATTATGTGCTGGATGCGGAAGCCAACAACGACCTCCTGATCTTCCAGGTCGATTTGTTCAGCGCGCGCGGTCCGCTGCCGGTTTCGCTGCTCGAGGCCGCGGAGCGCGAGAAGGACATCCGCTATTCCAGCCGCACCCGGATGAATACCGACAAGAACAAGCAGGTCCATAACGCCCGCATGGCGCTGCGCGAACTGATCGAGCAAATTGCCCGACGATCTCAAGAACGATCCGTCGGTCGAGATTCTGTGCAAAGCCGCCAGGGAAAACACCGTCACGGTGGTGCATCTGATCTACCGCAGCAAGAACTACGAGTCGTCCTCCAAGGATTATGATTTTTCGCACGTCGGCATGGTCGAGCACTGGGCCGCGGGCGAGCGCGACGTGCATCGGTCGATGCGCCACGAGGATTGGCTGGAGCGGCCGCAATCCGGCGAAACCATGGTGACTTACGATCTCACCGGCGACGGCGCCGAAACCCTCGAAGGCAAACAGGAGTAGTGAAATGGGTATTTTGACAGGCAAGACCGCGGTTGTGACCGGCTCGACCAGTGGCATCGGGCTCGCTTATGCGCGCGCCTTTGCAGGCGCCGGCGCCAACATCGTCCTCAACGGCATGGGCGCGCCCGCCGACATCGAGAAGGAACGCGCCGGCATCGAGACGGATTTCAAGGTCAAGGCGGTCCATTCGCCGGCCGACATGACCAAGCCTGCGGAGATCGCTGATATGGTCGCGCTGGGCGAAAAGACGTTCGGCTCGGTCGACGTTCTCGTCAACAATGCCGGCATCCAGTTCGTTTCGCCGATCGAGGAATTCCCGATCGACAAGTGGGACGCCATCATCGCGATCAACCTGTCGTCGGCGTTTCACGGCATCCGCGCCGCCGTGCCCGGCATGAAGAAGCGCGGCTGGGGCCGCATCATCAATACGGCTTCCGCGCATTCGCTGGTGGCCTCGCCGTTCAAGTCGGCCTATGTGTCGGCCAAGCACGGCATCGCCGGCCTCACCAAGACCGTGGCGCTGGAGCTTGCGACCTTCAAGATCACCTGCAACTGCATCAGTCCGGGTTATGTCTGGACGCCGCTGGTCGAGAAGCAGATTCCCGACACCATGAAGGCGCGCAACATGACCAAGGAGCAGGTCATCAAGGACGTGCTGCTGGAAGCGCAGCCGACCAAGGAGTTCGTCACCTCCGAGCAGGTCGCAGCACTAGCGCTGTTTCTCTGCGGCGACGACGCGGCGCAGATCACCGGCGCCAACCTCTCGATCGACGGCGGCTGGACCGCGGAGTAGAGCAAGATCCTTCGCGGCTCCGACATAAAATTCGTCATGGCCGGGCTTGTCCCGGCCATCCACGTCTTGCTTGTTGTTACTTCTTAAAGACGTGGATGCCCGGCACAAGGCCGGGCATGACGTGGAGAGGTTCAGCGAGGCTACTTCCCGAACGCCAGCACGTGCAGCCCGAGCCGCTGCCGCACGATCCAGAACAGCAGCACGGTCTCGAATACCAGCGAGATCGAGGTCGCGGCTGCCGCGCCGTGACCGCCGAAACGCGGCACCAGCGCGATGCAGAGCGCTACGTTCATGACGAACGCCAGCGCGTAGGCCAGCGCGCAGATGTGCTGATGGCCGAGCATGTTGAGCAGCCGCTCGACCGGGCCGATCGCGGACGCGCACCACGAGCCCGATCGCCGCGACGAACATGATGTCGTAGCCGGTGACGAATTGCGGTCCGAACAGCCACAGCAGCGGCTTGCCGAACGCCAGCAACGGGATGGTCGCCGCGAGCGACGGCCAGAACGTCCACTTGATCGCATGAGCGACATAGGCCGAGAGCCGCGCCTTGTCGCCGAGCGCGTGATACTCGGCAAAGCGGTGCGCCGTCGTCGCCGACATCGCGTAATGAATGAAGGACACCAGCGCCAGCGTCTTCACCACGGCGAAATAGACGCCGACCTCTTCCGACGAGCGGAACTGCTGCAGCACCAGCACGTCGGTGTAGGACAGCAGCAGGTAAAAACTCTCGACCAGCAGGATCGGCAGCGAGATCGCGAGCCAGCCGCGGAAATCGTAAGCTTTCGGACCGGGCTCGATGTGGCCGCCGAGGCGGCGGTTCAGCACGATCATCTGCCCGATCATGGCGATCCACACCGCGGCCGCGCTGGCGAGCATCGCGGCGGTGGCGCCGAGATGAAAGCCGAGCGCAAAGGCGCCCGCGGTGAAGCCGATGATCAGCGACTGCCGGACGATGAATTGCGGCATCAATCCGAGCCGCATCCAGTCGTGCGAGCGCGCGATGCCGTCCTGGGTATTGGCGACCACGAAGGCCGGCAGCGTGATGCAGCCGATATAAAGCGGCACGATCGCGTCGGCGTCGATCCACGGCGACAGCAGTTTGACGACGCCCGCCAGCAGCAGCGAGACGGCCGACCGACACGGCAAAAGTCATCCAGCGGCTGCCGGAGAGAAAGCCGCGCAGCAGCGCGTGTTCGCCGCGGGTGCGGTATTCCGGAATGATTTTCTGCGCCGAAGCCGAGATGCCGAAATCCATCATGCTGCCGAGCAGCAGCACCCAGGTCCAGACATAGACATAGACGCCGTAATCCGAGCCGCCCATCCAGCGCGCCAGCAGGATTTGCGAAAGGTAGGCCAGTGCCGCGCTGACGACGCGGATGATGAAAATCGATGCCGGCAAGCCGTCTGGTCACCGAGGCTTCGCTGGAGCCGCCAAGCAAGCCGCCGAGCATCGATCGCAGCCGCGCGATCGCTCCTTGGGACAGAGCTGTTGCGGATTGAGCGTCCATCACGGCCACAGCGGAAAACCTCGAAAGGCACCGCTGAATACGGCGGCAGTGATCGGCCTATCAACTATTCGTTAAGATTCGGTTGGGTGGGGCGTCATTCCGGGGCGCGTGCGAACCGGGATTCGAGTCGCCTTCGGGCCGGAACGACTTCTTACTCCAGATTGATATTGAATTCGTAGGAGTGGTCGCCGCCGACCAGCGTCAATTTGAGCGCCGCGCCTTCCGGGATTGACGCCCGGCGGCACGCCATCGAGTTCGAAGGCGAACCGCTTGACCCCGGGCGGGCTGTGCTCGAGCAATTTCGGAACCGGCAGCGCCCCAGTCCGGCGTCGGCCCCTCGACAAACAGGCTGAGCTCCCGGGTGTCGGGCGTCACCACGTCGACCAGAACCGTGGATTTGCCCTCGCGCTTGACGTCGCGGATGGTCAGCGGATTGGGATCGCCGACATTGGCCGGCTTGGGCACGGTGTCCAGCGCCGCGAACAGCGCGCTGTCCTCGGTGCTGGCGACGCTGGTGAAGGGGAGTTCGGCATTGGCTTCAACCGGAATGCAGAGCTTCTCGCAGACCGCATAGTTGATATCGGCGCGAAGCGTCACCGGCTTGTCGGCATTTTTCGCCACGATCCGCAGCGGCAGCACGATCTGGTTGTGATAGCCCAGCGAATGGCCGCCGGCGCCGTCGTCGAATTTCGTCGGCGCCGGCCACAAAACCGTCACGGCCTCGATATTTTCCGATTTGGAGAAGTCGAAGCGCGGCGGCACGCCGGAATCGCCGGGGGTCCGCCAGTAGGTTTTCCATCCCGGCTGAAGCTGAAAGTCGATGCCGCCCAGCAGCACCGCGCCGCTGCGCGATCCCGCCAGCAGCCGGACCGCGGAGTGTCCATCCCGCTGCCATGGCGAGGCATCCTGGGCGCGCGCCTCGATCGCCAGGGACGACGCAAACAAAGTTGCGGCAAAGCCGAGCGCGGCGCGCATGGGAACTATGACAATCATGAGGCGTCTTTACAGCCAGGTTGCAGCGCAAACCATTGAATTGCTTGTGATGTATGACTAAAGGCGCCAGGAAGCTTGATTGACAGAACCGCCACCCAATATCAGGATGCATCAAACACGAGAGTGCCTTGCGGATGGACCCTGAAGGCAAAAAACCGAGAACTGTTCGCCGCAAGGCTGCCGGCACCGGCGACAATTCGACCGGCCGCGGCTACCTCGACGGTCAGTTGCTGATCGCCATGCCTGTCATGGGCGACCCGCGCTTCGAGCGTTCGGTGATATATCTCTGCGCGCATTCCTCCGAAGGCGCCATGGGCATCATCGTCAACCGCCCGGCGGGCAGTATCGACTTTCCCGAATTGCTGGTGCAACTCGACATCATCAAGAAGGCCGATCAGATCAAGCTGCCGGAAAACGCCGAGACCATGAAGGTGCTGAAGGGCGGACCGGTCGATACCGGCCGCGGCTTTGTGCTGCATTCGAGCGATTTCTTCATCGAGGACGCGACGCTTCGGATCGATGACGGAATTTGCCTGACCGCAACCGTCGATATTCTCAAGGCGATCGCCAAGGGCGCCGGGCCGAAGCATGCGATCCTCGCGCTGGGCTATGCCGGCTGGGCGCCGGGCCAGCTCGAAACCGAAATCCAGGACAATGGCTGGCTGCATTGCGACGCCGATGCGGACCTGATTTTCGGCGGCGACGTCGAGGAAAAATACCTGCGCGCACTGCGCAAGATCGGGATCGATCCGGGCATGCTGTCGAACGAAGCCGGGCATGCCTGACTTGTCATTGCCGGGCATAGTAGTCTGCTTTGCGCAGACCAGGTAAACTTGTCTGCGCTACCCGGCAATCCATCCGCTTCGAGAAACCCCTTTATCAGGATTGATGGATACGCGGGTCGGGCCCGCGTATGACGAGAGCCTTTACTCCGCCGCCTGCTGCGCCACCGTCGGCGTGGTGCCGGCCACCGTGGCGCGGCGCATGTCGCGTGGCTGCGACTGGTCGTAGCGGCGGACGCGGTGCATGGTCTGGCGGTTGTCCCACATCACGAGGTCATGCAGCGTCCATTTGTGGACGTGGACGAATTCCGGCTGGGTGGCGTGCTCGGTAAGGTCGCGCAGCAACAGCCGCGCTTCCGGCACGCGTCATGCCGACTATGCCGCCGGCATGCGACGACAGATACAGCGACTTGCGGCCGTGCACCGGATGCGTGCGCACCAGCCGCTGCCGCACCGGCTTGAACATCTGCTTTTCCTCCTCGGTGTAGTCGAGGAAGCCCAGCGAGCCGCGCGAATACATCAGCGAATGTTCGCAGATCAGATCCTCGATCTCGGCCTTGGTCTCGTCGTCGAGCGCGTCATAGGCCGGCGCGCATGTCGGCGAATTCGGTATTGCCGCCCTTGGGGTTCACCACGCGCGCCGACAGCAGCGAGAATTTCGCCGGAATGGGGCGGAACGAACTGTCGGAATGCCACAGGCAATTGCCGAGATTGAACAGGTGGGTGCGGTGATCGCGCGGCAGCGGCTTGCCGTCCTTGCCGAGGTTGGAGACGTCGTTCAGGCCGGAGGTGAGCCGGTAATCTTCCTCCTTGGTGACGGTGCCGCCGCGCGCATTCTCGCGCTCGCCGAAATTGCGTGCGAAGGCCAATTGCTGCTCGTCCGATATGTCCTGATCGCGGAACAGCAGCACAGCGTATCTGTCCATGCCGGCTTCGATATCGGCGGCCTCTTGCGCCGTCAGCGGCTTGTCGCAAATCCACGCCCGGAGACCTCGCCGAAAAAATGCGGATGAAGCTGCCGGATCGAGACCGTCATGGCGTTTCTCCTGGTCGAGATGAGCGGTTGCTCCGCTCCATTTGGGTAAAAAACTACTCCGTGACATTGCGATGTCAACCGGCCGCGTGCGACATAGGCAGGCTTGGTCAAACCAGGAAAATCGGAAGCGCGATGAACGAACTGGATTTCAGCGGCAGGCAGGTTCTCGTGGTCGGCGGCTCCAGCGGCATCGGCAACGGCATCGCGCAAGCGTTTCGGGCGAACGGCGCGCGCGTGCAGGTCTGCGGCACCCGCGCCGCGGCCGCCGACTATTCGCCGGCCGAGGGATCGCATCTCGAAGGCCTCGATTACGCGCAACTCGATGTCGGCGATGCCAGCGCCATCGAGAATTTCAAACCGGCGTTCGAACGGCTTGATGTTCTGGTGCTGGCGCAGGGCGCGGTGATCTACCGGCGCGGCGAATTCGAAATGGCGGGATTTCGAAGCGTCCTCGAGGTCAACCTGATTAGTCTGATGGCCTGCGCGACTCGATTTCATGCGTTGCTGAAGACGGCCAAGGGTTCGCTCATCATCGTCAGTTCGACCGCGGCCTATCATTCGACCAAGGGCAATCCGGCCTACAATGCCTCGAAGACCGGCGCCGTCGGGCTGACTCGAACGCTTGGGCAAGCGTGGGCCGAGGATGGCATCCGCGTCAACGGCATCGCGCCTGGCCTCGTCGATACCAAGATGACCAGGGTGACGACATCAAATCCGAAGCGGCTTCAAGGCGCGATCGAGCGGATACCCCTCAAACGGCTGGGGACGCCGGCCGACATGGCCGGTGCCGCACTGTTTCTGGCGTCGCCGCTGGCGTCCTATATCGTCGGGCAAACGCTGGTGGTCGACGGCGGCCTCATTCTCTGATGGACCCCGCTTGTTCCACCGCCGCCGGCAACACGTTTCTGCCGGTGAACTTATTCGGTGGCCCCCGCCCGAACCGGCGCCAGATTTGGCGGGCGACGGGAACCGCGGGCTGTTCGAAATAATCTGGCGGCGTGACGTACCAGAGCAGGAAAAGAAGGCCCAATCCGTGCGACAGCAATGTCGTCGCAAGGGGCACGTTGAGCAGAATGTGGGGGATCGTGGCGGCCGAAACAAAGATAAACGGTTTCGGAAGGCCGGCGCTGACGTTGTTGCCGATCGCAAGTATCAGGCCGCAGACCAGCGCCGAAATCGGCGCGAACAGCGCACCAACCGATGCGACCCCCTCGGTCGCAAACAGCGACGCATTCAAATTGCCCAGACGAAACCAGTTCGCCAGTACGACACCGAGTTGATCCGAGTACGGGCAGTCCGTGATCCCCTTCATGAACGAGAGCTGGCAGAAGTGGGTCAGCGGGTGATCGGCAAAAAAGACGTAGTAGTGGTCGAGAGAGATCGATGGAATTGCCAGCATCCGGAAGCTCAGAAACCCGAACACCTCGAACGCAATATCCGAATTGAATGGTCGCGCAAGCAGGCCGACGGCCGCGGGAATAAGCAGCGAGAGAATCACGGCAGCTCTCGCCTCAAAATATGCGCTCAGGATCGCGAAGAAAATCAAAAGCGACGAAACGAACAAGGATACCTTGGTGAGCGTTACGGTGTAAAACAGCAGCGACAACGCACACAGCGCCAGCAGCATCAGCCAGCGTTTACGCGCGAGCGAGCATGCGAACGCGAACGGCAGCAGGGCACCGTAAAAAATGCCGACAAAATATTCGAATAATTGGGAATGATGGAGCGTAGCGCGGTATTTGTACATGTCGGTCAGCCCCGCCAGGCGAACCCCGTTTAACGCGGTCAGCAGAAACACCACCGCCGACATAAGGAAAACGCAGGCCGGAAGCAGGTCGAGCACGGCGTGAGGCAGCGTGAAAAATCTCCTCGCCGGCCTTGTGATCAAAAGCACCGGCGCCAAAAAGAGAATAATCGATGCGATAGCCGATATCAGCGCGGCGCGCCGGTCATACCCCAACGTTCCAAAGATGTTGAACCAGAAATAGCCGGCCATCATCGCGAAAAGATAAAATCCAGTCAGATATCCGAAGCTGAATCGCGAAAATACGAAAGCGCCGGCGATTACCACGGTAAGGACCAGCATCACAGCGATGCCTTCCTTTCGGCCGTAGGTGCTGATGTGGAAATTTATCGCGACGTTCGAAACGATCATCAGCGAAACAAAGAAGAGTCCCAGGAAGACCAGCAACAACAGCGCGCGGGACACCGGTGATGCCAGCCTGACAGGGTCGAGATCTATTCGCTCTCCGGCCGGTGTACGGTCGTAGCCAGGGGATTGATTGTTTTCCGATCCGGCCCCGTCGCCTTCAAGGCCAATAGAACATTCTGTCATCAATTACCTAAAATTCGGTCGGGAAATACCGTTTCGGTAATGCGTCAGTTTTGGGATCGAGCTTTTTGCCGCCCGTTGAAGTCGCCAAGGCCTTCTCGCGGGCCGGCGCAACGGAAAAACGATCGTGAAGCCACTGTTGAAAAAGACCTGCTGCTTACGGCGGGAGTATGACGGCCGGTCGAATTCGATCGTTTCCAACGAGCGTAAGGCGGGCTTCCCGCGCCGTGTGCGGCTTCAACGCTTGCCAGGCACTGCCGCAAGGTATTCCGGAACTGGAACGGACCTCGCCGGTTAGCTCGGTGAGAATCATCTCAACACGCGCATTTCGCAAAAGCAGGTGCCGGACGTGACTCGGCGACGGAACCGATTTCGACCGGAATGCGTACAACAAGGAGCGACTGCGATGGACAAGGATCGGATCGCCGGCTCGGCAAAGGATATCGCCGGTAAGCTCGAGGGCGCTGTCGGCGATATCGCCGGCAATGCCCAAACCCAGGCAGCGGGACACGCACGTGAGGCCGCGGGCACGGTGCAAAATCTGTATGGGCAGGCGAAGGATGCGGCGCGTGATGCTACGGATGCCGCCGCCACCTACGCCAGGGATGCCTATGAGAACAGCGGCGACACCCTCCGCGACGGCTCGCAGGCCGTGGCGAAAAAGGTGCAGGAAAATCCGCTCGGCGCGCTTTTGATCGCGGGCGGCATCGGCTTTGCGCTGGCGATGCTGATGACGCGTCCGCCACGCCGGCCGCCGCCGCGCTGGCGCTATTAGCGGGCTGACGTCATTGCGGGACGCGCGTCTTCGCGTGGCGCCCCCCGGAATGACCCAGATTCAATTACCACGTGAAGAAGCTTGGGGTCGAGGCCGAACGTCCGACATTGCCCGGCGGGCGCAGCATCGCGGGTGCACGCGGCGGCTGGCGCGGTGTGTTGCCAAAGCTGAAAAAGTCCCGCAGCGACGGTGTGCCGGATTGAATCGGCAGCGACGGCGTGGCGGGTTGAATCGGACGAGGCTTCTTCGGCTTCGGCGGCGTGCTTTGAGCCGCAACCGTTCCGTCCGGCGTAACCGATGCCACCGCGGGCTCGCCCTTGACCTGTTCGCGTCCCACTTCGCGGCGCGGCCAGACAAAATCATCGGCGCGGCCGGCAGGCGGCGCCAGCGGCTCGCCCTTGACCAGCGTGCGCGCGGCCAGCGCGTCGACCGCAGCCGGGCGAGAGCCGGGACCGCCGAGCAACTGATCGGTACCGACCGAGGACGCCACCAGCGGCAGGATCGGTCCCGCCAGCGGACGCGGCGCCGGCTGGCCGGGCTGCGCATTGGCGTCGGGCGTTGCCGGTTCGGTCGGCAGCTCGATCGGCGCGGAACGCGCAGCCAATAGCCGGGTGATTTCGCGCTCGACATAATGCGCAAGCTTGCGCGCGCCGTACTTGGTGAAGTACACGCCGTCGTCGGAGCGCAACTTGCGGGGCTGGCCCTCGAAGTCCGGACCCTTCTGCAGGAAGCGCCCGGCCTCGTCGACAAAGCCGTCCCAGACATCGACATAGGTGATGCCGGCCTTGCCGGCGGCGTCGCGATAGAGCGAATCCAGGAACAGCATGTCCGCCGTTCCCTTGGCGCCGTATACGGCGGGAAGGCCGACCCACAGCACCGGCACGCCCTTGGACTTCAGAACCCCGATCATCTCTTCGATCTTCTTGGTGTAAAGTTCGACCCAGCGTTCCTCGCGAAACTGATAGATGCCGTTCGGCGAGCGCGTGCTCTTCTCCGGCGTGATGGTCGGCGGGGCGTCGTTGTCGGCGGCATCTTCGGGGGGCAATTCGGTATCGACCGCTTTGTCGTCGGGCTTCGCGGCGTCGGCTGCGCCAGGAGCGGTGGTCCCGGATTTCGGGTCCGCCGGCTTGGCCTCCGGTTTGACGCGGGCGTCTTTCTTGTCGCTCTTCTTGTCCGATGACTTGCCGTCGGATTTCTCGGCCGCGGGCTCCCGCATCGCGACGCGGTCATTGAGCCCGAGCATGACGACGATAGCGTCCGGCTTTTCGGTGGCGAGGATGCCCTTGGCGGCGGCGGCCCAGTCGGCCGGATCGCCCTTGGGCTGATACCTGATCAGGCCGGAGACGGTCTTGTGCTTGCGGATCACGCCCATATCGGGCTGTTCGGCATAGGCCTCCTCGAGCCCATAGGCGAGCCAGTCCGCCATGCCGTCGCCGAGCACCATGACGTTGCGCTCCGGCACGGCCTCGCGCTTCTCCGGCGGCGGTGCCTTGGAAAAATCCTCGCGGATGATCCGCCTTGGCGCCTGCTGCTGGAATGGCGCGAACAGGTCGCCGCCGAACCAGCCGCCGAATCCGCCACCGCTGTTGGCGCGCGGCTGCGGCTGCGGCCGTGGCGGCCCGCCGAAATTGAAAAACTGCGCCGACGCCGGTGCGGCGATCCCGACCAATAGCGCCACCGCCACCGCCAGCGCGATCAGCGGGCCGGTCTCGGTGAACACGCGCAAGAAAGGATCTTCGGTTTCAGCATGCGGCCCGGTCGCAATGAAATCAATCGTGTGACAACTGATATAATAGCGGAATCTGACCGCAAGCGGGCAGATTTTGCGCCATAAACCGGGCGTCGGCTGCCGCCGTCAAGGGCGCTGCGGAAATGTCGTGTTTAGGGTTAGCGACGGGATCCGAAGCCTCGCATCACCGCCCCCGCAGCCGCTCCAGCACGTCGGAGGAGGCAAATCCGTCCGCTGGGGCCCCGATCGAGGCCTGGAAGCCGCGCAGGGCCTCCCGGGTCTCGCCGCCGAACTGGCCGTCCGGGATGCCGCGATAGAATCCGCGCTGCGCCAGAAGCTGCTGCAGTTCCAGCCGCTCGGCGCGGGACAATTCGCGTTCCTGCCGCGGCCAGGGCTGCACGAACGGCGCGCCCGCCGCGCAAGCGGTCGGCGAAGTGGCCGATCGCCAGCGCATAGGCCTCTGCCGGATTGTATTTCATGATCACGCGGAAATTCTGCAGCATCAGGAAACCCGGGCCCTCGGCCCCGGCCGGCGCCAGCAGATAGGCTTTTTCGGCCGGATGCGGGAACGGCTGGATACCGGCGCGCTTGAGACCGAGATGTTCCCACTGCGCGATCGTCATCGCCTTGGCGCGATCCGCCAGCATGTAGTTGAAGCCTGCGGGCACCACGACCTCGTAGCCCCAGGTCTGGCCGGGCTGCCAGCCGTCCTTTTTCAGGTTGTTGGCGGTCGAGGCGATCAGATCGGCTGGATCGTCGACCACGTCGCGGCGGCCGTCGCCGTCGGCATCCACGGCATAGCGCTTGAACGCGGTCGGCATGAATTGAGTCGGTCCGAACGCGCCGGCCCAGGAGCCGCGCATCTGCTCGGGGCGCAAATCGCCGTGGTGCAGGATTTCCAGCGCCGAGAGAAACTCATCCCTGAAGTATTTCTGGCGGCGGCCGATGCAGGCCAGCGTCGCGGTGGATTGCAATACGCTGCGATCGCCGATCTGGGTGGAGTAATTCAATTCGATGCCCCAGATCGCCGCGATCGTATAGCGGTCGACGCCATAGGCTTTTTCCGTCGCGTCGAATTGCGGCTTGTATTTGGCGAGAATTTCGCGGCCCCTGGCGAGCCTGGCGTCGTTCACCAGGATGTCGAGGTAATCCCAGATCGACTTGGTGAATTCCGGCTGCGAATCCATCAGATCCATGATGCGCAGATCGGGCGTGAGCCCCGCGGTGAAGCGCTCGAAATTGGCTTGCGTGATGTTGCGGCGGGCGGCGTCGGGCCACATCGAGGCGACGCAATTGTCGAAATTCGCCGCCGCCTCGCGGATCGCGCTCGCGGTCATCAGCGGATGGCCGGAGGCGCCGTCCTCGCCGCTCCATGGCAAGGGCGCGCCGCTGGCAGCCGGCGCACCCTGCGCCGAAGTGCCGGGCGGCTGGGCCGACGGAGCGGACTGGCCGCCTTTCGATCCGGTGAAGATGTTGTCGAGGAAGCTCAGGGGCCCACCACCGGTCGACTGCGCGCGCGCCCCGCCGCTCAGCAACAGCGCTGCCGCCAGGATGACCGCGCCGCTTCGCTTGCTCGCCAATAGTCCGGTCCGTCGCGTCATGTTCCACCCGTCTGCCCAATTATCCCGGTTTCAGGAGGCCTTGTCACGGTTTCCAATGGATTAACAATGGCGAAGTTTTGTCGCTGGAATTTTGTCCCCGCTTTGACCTGCCCCGCCTGGGCGGAGGGAACGGACTTGAGCGCGCCGATTTACCGTTAAGCTTCAGAAGGTTCACTGTTCATACATCCGCCTTTGTTCCCGGCTGCAAACCGGCTACCAACATGCGATCGAACGCATCACCGCAGGCTCTCCCACAGGCACCCCGATAGTCCCATGAAAATCCGCAAAGCCGTTTTCCCGGTCGCCGGCCTCGGCACCCGCGTCCTGCCCGCCACCAAGGCGATGCCGAAGGAAATGCTGACCATCGTCGACAAGCCGCTGATCCAGTATGTGGTCGACGAAGCCAAAGAAGCCGGCATCGAACATTTCATCTTCGTCACCGGCCGCAACAAGGGCGTGATCGAGGACCATTTCGACCGGATGTACGAACTCGACGCCACGCTGGCCGCACGCGGCAAGAAGGCCGAAATGGAGATCCTGGCGCGCGACCAGCCCGAGGCCGGCGCTATGAGTTTCACCCGCCAGCAGGCGCCGCACGGCCTCGGCCACGCGGTGTGGTGCGCGCGTGACATCGTCGGCAATGAGCCATTCGCGGTGGTGCTGCCGGACGAACTGGTGCTGAACACGCCGGGCTGTCTTGCGCAGATGATCGAGGCCGCAGGCAAGCTCGGCGATAAATCCAACCTGATCGCGGTGGAAGAAGTGCCCGCGCATCTGACGCATCAATACGGCATCTGCGGCGTCGGCAAGCGCCACCCGCATGGCGGCATGTTCGAGGTCGACGGCATGGTGGAAAAGCCGCCCAAGGGCACCGCGCCGTCGAATTTGTCGATCACCGGGCGCTACATCCTGCAGCCGGAAATCTTCAAAATCCTGGAAACCCAGGAGCGCGGCGCCGGCGGCGAGATCCAGCTCACCGATGCCATGATCGGTCTTTCGAAAACCCAAAGCTTCTATGGCGTGGAGTTCGAGGGCGAGCGGCATGATTGCGGCTCCAAGGCAGGCTTCCTCCGCGCCAACATCGCCTTCGCCATGGTGCGGGCGGATCTGCGCGACGGTCTGCGCGACGAGATGAAGAAGTATCTGAAGAAGTGACGAAGTCATTCCGGGGCGTGCCAAGCGCGAATCCTGGATGATGTGAGCCGCTATCTTGAGGCCCGGGGAAAAGAAGTGAACGATTACGACGCGCTGCGCGATTATCTCAAGAAGCAGAAGCTGCCCGAGTTCGTGCTGAGTTTCGAGCAGATCGAAGAGATCATTGACGCGGCGCTGCCGCGCGCCTCGCACCGCGCGTCATGGTGGGAAACCTTGCGTAGCCCGCAGGAGAAGATGCCGCAGCGCGAGGCCTGCCTCGCCGGCGGCTACATCGCGACAAGGCTCGCCGACGGCAAGAGCGTACGGTTCAAGCGGGTGAAGTAGGGGGGCGAAACAGTCACCGGCCGTCATACGCGGGCTTGACCCGCGTATCCATCAATCTTCGCAGCAAGTATTTTCGAAAGGGATGGATTGCCGGGTCAAGCCCGGCAATGACAAACGGGGTGCCTCAGCTCGCCGCCTCCAGCCGCTCTTCGGTGAGCAGCCGCATCGCGGCGTCGGCGTCCATCGGCTCGCCGAACGCAAAACCTTGCGCGTATTCGCAGCCCAACTGATAGAGCTCCACCGCGTCGGAATCGGTCTCGGCGCCCTCGGCGACCACGTCCATGCCGAGGTCGTGCGCCAGCGCGATGATCGATTTCAGGATTACCGGGCGGGTGCCGCGGCTGGTGGTGCGCACGAAGGACTGGTCGATCTTGATGGTGTCGAACGGAAAACGCTGCAGGTAGGCCAGCGACGAATGGCCGGTGCCGAAATCGTCCAGCGACAATCCGGTGCCGAGTTCGCGGATCCGGGTCAGCATCTGCGCCGCGTGCTCCGGGTTCTCCATCACAAGCGATTCCGTCAATTCAAGCTTCAGCGTGCCGCGCGCCACCGAGGAGCGCGACAGCACGGTGCGGATGTCGTGGATCAGGTCGTGCCGCAGCAATTGCCGCGACGAGACGTTGACGCTGGCGAAAATCGGTTCGCGCGACCGCATCGCGCGCTGCCAGATCGCGAGCTGCTTGGCGGTCTGGTCCATCACGAACATGCCGAGATCGACGATCAGGCCGATTTCCTCGGCGATGGAGATGAATTCCACCGGCGACATCCGGCCCAATTTCGGATGATCCCAGCGCGCCAGGGCCTCGAAGCCTGCGATCGAGCGATCTTCCAGCCGCACGATCGGCTGGTACAGGATGGTGATTTCCTCGCGCTCGATGGCGCGGCGCAATTCGGATTCCAGCGTCAGCCGGTCGGTTTTCCGCGCGCGCATGGCGGGTTTGTAGACGTCGATGCGGTCGCCGCCGATCCGCTTGGAATGATACATCGCCAGCTCGGCGTCCTTGATGATCTCGTCGGACAATTGCGTCTGCGGATCGGAGAGCGCGAGCCCGATCGAGGCGGTGAGGAAAATCTCGCGGTCGTTGAAGGCGATCGGGGCGCGGATCGTCTTGCGAATGGTCTCGGCGAAGGCGGTGATGCGCGCCGGGTCCTGTTCCGACATCAGGATCAGGCCGAACTGGTCGCCGGCAAGCCGTGCCAGCGTGTCCTGCGGTTTGAGGATGCGGGTCAGCCGCCGCGCCAGCGTCAGCAGGATGGAATCGCCGACCGCGATGCCGACGGAATCGTTGACCTGCTTGAAGCGGTCGAGATCGATCACCATCAGCGTCGGCCGCAGGTTCGGCATGGTCTTGGCGAAATTGGCGACCGCGCCCAGCCGGTCGATGAACAATTTACGGTTCGGCAGGCCGGTGAGATTGTCATGCACGCTGTCGTGCAGCAGGCGTTCCTCGGCGTTCTTGCTCTCGGTGACGTCGGTCAGGGTGCCGACCACGCGGGAAACCTCGCCGTCGGAGCCGACCACCGGGCGCGCCTTCAGCGCGAACCACATGAAATGGCCGTCGGGCGTGCGCAGGCGGAAATCCTGCACCAGCCGGCCGCGGCGCTGGTCGAGCACGCTGTCCAGCGCGGCGCGGAACCGGTCCTGGTCGAGCGGATGCAGCACCTCGAGCCATTTCGCGGCCGGACCTTCCAGCGTGCCGCGTTTCAGGCCCAGCAGGCTCTCGGTCTCGGGGCTGGTGAACACCTTGTCGGCGGAGACGTCCCAGTCCCAGATCAGGTCGCCCGAGCCGGTCAGCGCCAGTGCGCGGCGCTCGACGTCGGAGACGACGCCGGTGGTGGCGCCGCCGCCGGCGAAGGCGTGCTGCATGACGGTAAATCCGATCAGCATCACGATCAGCACCAGGCCGCCGAGCAGGGCGGGCCCGACGATGTCGTTGGTGACGCTGCCTTCGACGGTCATGCCGGCCGCGATCACCCAGACCACGAGGAGGAACCAGGTCGGGATCAGCAGCACCGCACGGTCGAAACCGTGGGTCGAGAGATAGACGATCAGCGCGAAGCCCGCGAAGGCGATCAGCACCAGCGACATCCGCGCGATGCCGGAGGCCACCGCCGGATCGAACAGCGCCAGCGCCACCAGCGAGCCGAGAAAGGCGAGCCAGCCGACGGTGATATGGGAATAGCGCACATGCCAGCGGCTGAGATTGAGATAGGCGAACAAAAATACCAATAGCGTCGCCGCCAGGATCGCTTCGCCGGCCGCGCGCCAGACCCGCTCGGCATTGTTCGACATGTCGAGCACCTTGCCCCAGAAGCCGAAATCGACGCCGATATAGACCAGCACCGCCCACGCCAGTGCGGCGGCGGCGGGAAACATGATGCTGCCCTTGACCACGAACAGGATGGTCAGCACCAGCGCCAGCAATCCCGAAATGCCGATCACGATGCCCTGGTACAGCGTGAACGAGTTGACCTTGTCCTTGTAGGCGTCGGGATCCCACAGATAGAGCTGTGGCAATTTATCGGTCCGCAATTCCGCGACGAAGGTGATGACGGCGCCGGGATCGAGCGTGATGCGGAAGATGTCCGCGGTCGCGCTCTCTTGCCGTTCCGGGCGGTCGCCGGTCGACGGCGTGATGGTCGCGATGCGGGACAATCCAAGGTCGGGCCACAACAGCCCCGACGACACGACGCGATAGTGGGGTGCAACGATCAGGCGATCGAGCTGGTCGTCGGTGTTGTTGGCAAGCGCGAACACCACCCAGTTCTGTCCGCCCTCGCGGGCGCGGACTTCGATGCGGCGGACGATGCCGTCGGTGCCGGGTGCGGTCGAGACCTGGATGCGGTCGGTGTCGCTGCGCCGGTGATCGAGCACCGCGGTGAGATCGATCGCAGGCGCGTCACCGCGGACGCTGACAGCGTCGAGGGCGCGCGCCGGCGGCGCGGCCGCAAACATCATGAGGCCCAGCGCGATGGGCGCGAGGCACCTGATCAGACGCAATGTCGGTTCTCCGCAATGAACAAACGTTTCCGGACGAAGCGAACCGCCCAGGCTGCGGATTAAATGACATGAAAGCGAGGGAAATCAAAGGGTTTCCCGCCGCCCATCGTTGGCGAGCGCTAAACCGACAACACAATTTTGCCAATATGTTCGCTGCTTTCCATCCGCCGGTGCGCGTCGGCGGCCTTTTGCAGCGGGAATGTGCTGTCCATCAGGGGTTTGACGCGGCCTTCGCGCAGCAGCGGCATCACCTTGGTCTCGATGGCGGCGACCATCGCCGCCTTGTCGGCGTTGCTGCGCGGGCGCAGGGTCGAACCGGTGTGGTGCAGCCGTTTTACCATCAGCTTGCCAACATTGACCGTCGCCTTGGGCCCGCCGAGCAGCGCGATCTGGACGACGCGTCCATCCACCGCGGCGGCGTCGAAATTGCGCTCGACATAGTCGCCGCCGACCATGTCGAGAATGACATTGGCGCCGGCGCCTGATGTGGCGGTCTTGACCTCGGCCACGAAGTCCTCGGTCTTGTAATTGATCGCATGGTCGGCGCCGAGCCTGAGACAGGCATCGGCCTTTTCTTTCGATCCGACGGTGACGATCACCGTGGAGCCGAATGCCTTGGCGAGTTGGATCGCCATGGTGCCGATGCCGGAGGAACCACCATGGATCAGGATGGTCTGGCCCGGTTTCAGCCCGCCGCGCTCGAACACATTATGCCAGACCGTCATCAGCGTTTCCGGAATGGCACCGGCTTCCAGCATCGACAACGCCGCTGGCACCGCCATCGCCTGCGCGTCCTGCGCGATGCAATATTGCGCGTAGCCGCCGCCAGCGACCAGCGACATCACCTTGTCGCCAAGCTTGTGCTTCTTGGCGTCGGCGCCGACCGCGACGACTTCGCCCGCGACTTCAAGGCCAGGCAAATCGCTGGCGCCGGGCGGCGGCGGATAGGAGCCTGATCGCTGCGCGACGTCGGGCCGGTTGACGCCCGCGGCGGCGACCTTGATCAGGATTTCGTTCGGCCCGGGCGTGGGCACGCTGCGGGTCTCGGGCAACAGCACTTCCGGGCCGCCGGGCTTGCTGATGCCGATAACGGTCATTTGCGCGGGCAGCTTTTCCATGATTTTTCCTCGGCCAAACGCTAAGAATTTTGAAGAGGCATCTGATTAGCCAGCCGGGCTCAGGCTGGCAACCGTTTCACGGTCCGCTGAACACGGAGGAGGATACATGGCCATCGAGGAAGACGACAAGCCGAGGAAGAAAGTCACCCATGAGATCGGGCAGGACCTGTCGTTGCTGTCGGTCGAGGAATTGACCGAACGCATCGCGCTGCTGACGTCGGAGATCGAGCGGCTGCAAGTGGCCATGACCAAAAAACGCGCCTCGAAGGACGCGGCCAACAGCTTTTTCAAATCGTGAAGACTATCTGACATTCGGGGATTGCTTTGCAACCACCGCCGTCATGGCCGGGAAGGCGGGCGATCCACGTATTCTCTTTGTCAGTTACAACAAGACATGGATGCCCGGGACAAGCCCGCGCATGACGGGGAAAGGCCGTGCGCTCTTTTCGATCCCGGATTCGCGCCCATCGTTATGCACTCGGCCAATGGCCGACATGGCAAACGAAACCTGAAAAAAATCGTTCGTTTACGATCGATTAAGCTTTCTCAGTTATGACTGCATTGTCCTGGTTTGGACACCGAGTGGCTCCTGTCCACTCTGTTTGACGCCTCCCTGTTATCAACTTCAAAAGCCGCCGGAAACGGCGGCTCTTTTTTTGGGCGTTTTCCGTCCGTCGCCGCACCAGCTGGAAACCATAAAAAGTCTTGCGGCTGGACTCTCGTCCACGGCCGCGCAATGATTTGTTCATCATAAGCCGCCACGCTTTCCAGCCGGCGGCGTTAACAGTTGTGTGAGGCGTTAACTATGTCGGACCGTTCGCAAGGCGAAGCCGCTCTTCTGCAGTTCAGCGAACGGCTTACCAATTCTGCGGCGTTCGGCACCCTGTTCCGGGAAGGCATGGACCTGGTCGAGGAGACTGCCGCCTATCTCGACGGCGCCGGCCGCGCCGAAGCCAAGGCGCTCGACCGCTCCGTCAGCCTCACCTACGCGACCGAAAGCATGCGGCTGACCACCCGCCTGATGCAATTGGCATCTTGGCTGCTGCTGCACCGCGCGGTCAAGGAAGGCGAGATGACGCTGACCCAGGCCAATCGCGAAAAGACCAAGGTCAAGCTCAGCGCCGCCGAACCCGGCGCGGAGGAAATGCTGGAAAAGCTGCCTCAGCAATTGCAGGACCTGATCGCCCGCTCGATGACGCTGCAGACCAAAGTCCGTCGCCTCGACACCACCATCCACGCGCCGGCGGCGGAGCGCGCCGCGATCGGCAATCCGCTGGTGCCGCAGCTCAACCGCCTGAAGGCGGCGTTCGAGCGATAATTCCGCTTTTTTATCGACACCGTCGTCGCGAGGAACGAAGTGACGAAGCGATCGAGACCCTTTTCCGGTCTCTGGAATGCTTCCTCGCGCCGCTCTCGCCATCGACAAACAAAAACGCCCCCGATCAAGCAGGGGCGTTTTGACAATACTGCTCAAGGAATCTGGCAGATCGAGAAAGCAGGCAGCTCAAGAAAGCAGACTTGAGGCCGATCACTCTTTCTTGAGGAATCCGGAAAACTTCTTCTGGAACCGCGACACGCGGCCGCCACGATCGAGCAGCTGCTGGGCGCCGCCGATCCAGGCCGGGTGCGACTTGGAGTCGATATCGAGGTTCAGCTTGTCGCCTTGCTTGCCCCAGGTCGAACGCGTCTGATATTCGGTGCCATCGGTCATCACGACCGTAATCATATGATATTCCGGGTGAATTGCGGCTTTCATGGCAGATCCTTCGGCGCGCCGGCGCCTGTATTTCGATGGCTGTGGGGGCGGATTTGGGCCGCTCTATAGCGCAGCAAAGCCCCTAAAACAAGCCAAGTATGTTCCGGATTTGCCAGCGGTGGCAGCCGGGCCTATGTGGGTGGTAACAACGATAGGTCCAGATCTCATGAGCGCAGTTGAACGGCTTGACGACCGGCATGGCGAAACGCCGTCGGAACTGGCGGCGGCCTCCCCAGACGGTGCGCAGCTGGTTTCCCCGGCGAAGCGCACTGCCCGGCTTCGTCCATTGCTGGCGCTGGCGCCTTACGTCGCGCGTTACCGCGGCCGCGCGATCCTGGCGCTGATCGCGCTGACGGTCGCCGCGATCACGACCCTCCTGGTGCCGGTCGCGGTGCGGCGGATGATCGATTTCGGCTTCACGCCCGAAGGCATCGCCATGATCAACAGCTATTTCAGCGTGATGATCGCGGTGGTCGCGGTACTGGCCCTTGCCAGCGCGTCGCGGTTCTATCTGGTGATGACCATCGGCGAGCGCATCGTCGCCGATCTCCGGCGCGACGTGTTCGCGCATTTGATCTCCCTGTCGCCGGCATTCTTCGATTTGTCGCGCAGCGGCGAACTGATCTCGCGGCTGACGGCCGATACCACCCAGATCAAATCGGCGGCCGGTGCTTCGGTATCGGTCGCGCTGCGCAACCTGATGCTGTTCGTCGGCGCGACCGCGATGATGGTCATCACTAGCCCCAGGCTTTCGGGCTTCGTGCTGCTGGCTATACCGTTGATCGTGCTGCCGCTGGTGGCGTTCGGGCGCTGGGTCCGGCGGCTGTCACGCAATGCCCAGGATACGCTGGCCGAGGCAAGCGCCTATGCTGCCGAACTGATCGGCGCCATCCGCGTCGTACAGGCCTATACCAGCGAGCCGCTGGCCAATGCGCGCTACGGCGGCGAAGTCGAACAGGCCTATGAGGCGGCGCGCACCTCGACCCGCGCCCGCGCGGTTCTTACCGCCATCATCATCTTCATCGTCTTCACCAGCGTCGTGGCGATCCTGTGGGTCGGCTCCCATGACGTTTTGACCGGGACCATCAGCGCGGGCCGGCTCGGCCAGTTCGTCCTGTATACGGCCTTCGCCGCGGCCGCGCTCGGCCAGTTGAGCGAGGTTTGGGGCGAGGTTTCGGCCGCCTCCGGCGCATCGGAGCGGTTGTTCGAAATCCTTCGCGTCAAATCGGCGATAACAGCGCCGGCATCGCCGCGCGCCTTGCCGGTGCCAGCACGCGGCGACGTCAGTTTCGACAATGTCTGCTTCGCCTATCCGACCCGCCCCGACACGATGGCGGCCGATGGCGTTTCGCTCACCGTGCGCGCCGGCGAGAAGGTCGCCATTGTCGGCCCCTCCGGCGCCGGCAAGAGCACGCTGTTTCACCTGCTGCTGCGGTTCTACGATCCCTTGTCCGGCACGATCGCGTTCGACGGCGTGCCGATCCGCTCCGCCGACACGCGCGAGGTGCGCGCGCGCATCGCGCTGGTGCCGCAGGATTCAGTCGCTTTCGCCACCACCGCACGCGAGAACATCCGCTTCGGCCGGCCCGATGCCACTGACGCCGAGGTCGAGCGCGCCGCCGATCTTGCCCACGCCAGCGAGTTCATCCGCCGCCTGCCGGGCGGTTTCGAGTTGCAGCTGGGCGAGCGCGGCGTGACGCTGTCGGGCGGCCAGCGCCAGCGCATCGCCATTGCGCGCGCGATCCTGCGCGACGCGCCGCTATTGCTGCTCGATGAAGCCACCTCCGCGCTCGACGCTGAATCCGAAACGCTGGTGCAGACCGCGCTGGAGGAATTGATGCGCCACCGCACCACGCTGGTGATTGCCCATCGCCTTGCCACGGTATTGTCCTGCGACCGGATCATGGTGATGGACCAGGGCCGCATCGTCGAGCAGGGCACCCACGCCTCGCTGGTCGCCGCCAACGGGCTTTATGCCCGGCTGGCGAGATTGCAGTTCGAGGGGGTGTAGTTTCCCCTCTCCCCTTGTGGGAGCCGAGACGAGCGAAGCTCGTTCTTGGGTGGCTCGAATGAGCGTAGCGAATTCGAGACGGGCGAGGGGTTTCGGTCTCTCGATAGGCCGTTACCCCTCATCCGGCACGGACTTCGTCCGCGCCACCTTCTCCCACAACAAGTGGAGAAGGGAAGAAAGAGCAGCTATCTCTTCCACTCCATCTTCAGCACTGGCCGGCCCGACGTCGGATTGACATCCTCACCAGCTCGCGCAAAGCCGTTGCGTTCGTAGAAGCGAATGGCGCGGGCGTTGTCCTTGTTGACCAGCAGCGTGATGCGATCGGGCGATAGGCGCTTTGATTCATCGACCAGCGCGTTGGCGAGTTCCGAACCCCAATGATCGGGAGCGACCACCAGTTGATCGAGATAGCCTGTCCCATCGATGGTCACGAACCCGACCAGCGCGCCTGCCTGTTCAGCCACCACGATCGCCGCATTCGGCACCAGTTCCTGGCGCCAGCGCTCGCGCCACCATGTTACGCGCGCGGCGAAGTCGATCGACGGGTAGGCCTGCTGCCAGGTTTGCTGCCACAGCGCAATCGCCGCGTCTTCGTCCTCGGCGCGGTAGGGACGCAACTGAAAGGCAGCGCCCATCAAGGCAACGCCGTCATGCCCGGACTTGATCCGGGCATCCATCCACTTCGTAGAAATCTTTCTTGATGGATTGCCGAGTTCAAGCCCGGCAATGACGGATCGATGGCGCTTTACCATCCTCACCGTTCCGTCAGCTTCAGCTCGATGCGCCGGTTGCGCTTGTAGGCCTCTTCGGTCGCGGCGGTGTCGAGCGGCTGGAATTCCGCAAAGCCGGCGGCGACCAGCCGTTGCGGCGGCACGCCGAGCGAAACCAGGTACTGCACCACCGAGATCGCGCGCGCCGAGGACAATTCCCAGTTCGACTTGAAGATCGGGCTGTTGATCGGGCGCACGTCGGTGTGACCGTCGACCCGGAGCACCCAGGCGATCTCACCCGGGATCTGCTTGTCGAGGTCGATCAGCGCGGTTGCAAGCTTGTCGAGTTCGGCGCGGCCCTCGGGCAGCAATTGCGCCTGTCCAGTGTCGAAAAACACCTCCGACTGAAAGACAAAACGGTCGCCGACGACCCGGATGTCCGGCCGGTTGCCGAGAATGGTACGCAGGCGGCCGAAGAATTCCGAACGGTAGCGCGACAATTCCTGCACCCGTTGGGCCAAGGCAACATTCAGGCGCTGGCCTAGATCGGCGATCTTGCCCTGCGACTCCTTGTCGCGATTTTCCGAAGCGTCGAGCGCTTCCTCGAGTGCCGCCAGCTGGCGGCGCAGCGCGCTGATCTGCTGGTTCAGCACCTCGATCTGCGCCAGCGCGCGCGACGATACTTGTTTCTCGGAATCCAGCGCCTTATTGAGTTCGGTGTCGCGGCCAGCGGCGTCATTGCCGGCGCCGGCGAGGCCTTCATAGAGTCCCTTGATGCGATCGCGGTCGGCCTCCGCTGACGCCAACCCCGCGCGCAGCTGCGAGACCTGGTCGTCGAGATTGAGCTTGCCGAGTTTTTCCAACGACAGCAGGTCGTTCAGCTGCGCGATCTTGGCGTTGAGCTGTTCCAGCGCCTTGTCCTTGCCGGTGACTTCCTGCGACAGGAAGAACTGCACCACCAGGAACACCGACAGCAGAAACACGATCGAGAGCACCAGCGTCGACAACGCGTCGACGAAGCCCGGCCAGTAGTTGAATCCGGATTCGTTGCGGCGAGCACGGGCGAGGGCCATTTGAAAGTTCTCCGCTAACTTGTTTCCCGGACGCGGTGCAGCGCTCTTCACGCTGCTCCGCAGCGGCCGGGACCTGTTGTTTCATGGGCCCCGGCTCAGCAGCGCTCCGCGGCGCGCTGCGTCCGGGCCACGATATTGTCCCACTAATTCTTCTCCGGCTGGCGCGCGATCCGCTCAAGTAACTTCTTGATCTCACGGTTTTGTTCGCCCTGGCCGTCGGCCCATTCGCGGATCATCTGCTGCTCGGTCCGCATATGCGCGACCAGGCCTTGAATGGCCTCGGCGAGATTGGCCATCGCCACGGTGGTGCCGCGGCTCGCGCCGCCTTCTTCCAGGGTCAGCCGCAACCGGTCGACCATCGCCTGGAGTTCGCCGCTCGAACCGGGAGCGGTCTCGCCGGAATATTCCCGCACCGTGGAGGCGAGCCAGTCTTCGAGGTCGGTGTAGAACCTGTTCTGCGCCTGGCTCGATTGCAAGTCGAGGAAGCCGAGAATCAGCGAACCGGCAAGGCCGAACAGCGACGACGAAAACGAAATGCCCATGCCGCCGAGCGGCGCGGCCAGACCCTCCTTGAGCGTCTCGAACAATGCGCCGGCGTCGCCGCCCACCTTGAGGCTGTCGATCACCTTGCCGACCGAGCCGACGGTTTCGATCAGGCCCCAGAAGGTGCCGAGCAGCCCGAGGAACACCAGCAGGCCCGTCATGTAGCGGGAAATGTCGCGGGCCTCGTCGAGCCGGGTGGCGATGGAATCCAATAGATGCCGCATGGTCTGCTGCGAGATCGTCATCCGCCCGGTTCGCTCGCCGCCGAGGATCGCCGCCATCGGCGCCAGCAAAGTGGGACGCCGGTCGATCGCGAGGCCGGGATCGGCGATACGGAAATTGTTGACCCAGGCGACTTCCGGATAGAGCCGGATCACCTGGCGGAACGACAGGATGATGCCGATTGCCAGCACCGCGCCGATCAGCGCGTTGAGGCCGGGATTGGCGAAGAAAGCCAGCACGATCTGCTTGTAGAGCACGATCATCACCAGCGCGCACAGCACCAGGAAAACCAGCATCCGCACCAGGAAAATCCGTGGCGAGGAAAGCTTGGTCAGTTCGAGCTCCATCGCGGAGCGGGAAGACGGGCCTGAAGGCATTGGGCTGATTGTCACCTGTTGGGGCGGGAAACGATTTCGACCAATATGGCACAGCAGCGGCGGGAGAAAAGGCCAGTTGCGCCCCGTCCCCCGTCGGAAACATGGAACTTCGGCCTCAAACCGGGCTTAGACTAAGGCGTATTTCATAAATGTTTGGCGCCTGAAGCTTTTAGCGGGATTTTCGCATGACGGTTTTGTACCTCGAAGCCCTGGCCGGGATCGCGCTGTCGCTCTCGATCCTGATGGCCATTGTCTGGCTTGTCCAGCAGCGCACCGGCAATTCCGGCCGGGTCGATACCATCCGGACCTTTTCGGTGGGGGCTGGTCGGTGCGGCCAGCGCGGTGTGGCCGATGCCCGCGGCGCGCCGGGCCCACCGCAATGGCTGGTCGCGGCCCTGGTGGCGATCCGGCAAATGCTGCGCTGGCGCGGCGCGCGCTCTCACGACTATCAGTCGCGCACCAGCATGTTCTTCTTCTTCCCGCTGCGACCGCAAAAGGGAGTGGTCACATGAGCTTCATCTCCACGATGATCGGCACCGCCGAACGGGTGCCGCTGCCTGACCTCGTGATCCGCGCCGCGATCCAGCGGCTGTGCTCGCGGACAGCGACCCGGCTGGCCCATGACAGCGCCGACCGCGACGCCTTGTTTGCCGACGAAATGGCGGCGCGCGCCATCGCCGAACACAGCGATGAGGCCAAGACCCGGCATGACGAAGTGCCGGAGGCGTTCTTTGCGGCCGTGCTCGGTCCGAACCGCAAATATTCGTCGTGCTTCTACAAGGAGCCTCAGTCGACGCTGCAGGAGGCCGAGGAAGAAGCGCTGCGCCAGACCGTCGAACATGCGGATCTGGCCGACGGGCAATCGATCCTCGAACTCGGCTGCGGCTGGGGCTCGCTGTCGCTGTGGATGGCGCGGCAGTTTCCGACATCGCAAGTGACCGCGCTGTCGAATTCGCATTCGCAGCGCGAATATGTCGAGCGCGAGGCTATGGCGCGCGGATTGAAAAATATCCGCGCAGTCACATCGGACATGAATGTGTTCGACCCGCAGCGGCGGTTCGACCGCATCGTATCGGTCGAAATGTTCGAGCACATTATGAACTGGCGTGAATTGATGACGCGGGTGAACTCATGGCTGGCGCCGGACGGCCGTTTTTTCATGCACATCTTCACCCATCGGTCCGGCGCCTATCGGTTCGATCGCGCCGACGGCGACGACTGGATCGCGCAGCATTTCTTCACCGGCGGGGTGATGCCGAGCCATCATCTGATCCGGCAATATGCCGACCTGTTCGAGGTCGAGAAGGAATGGCGCTGGAGCGGCACGCATTATCAGCGCACCGCGCTCGACTGGCTCGGCAATTTCGATTCGCGTCGCGAGGAGATCGAAGCCGTTCTGCGCAACGTCTACGGCAGCGACACCGCGTTATGGATGCGGCGCTGGCGCTGGTTCTTCCTCGCCACCTCCGGGCTGTTCGGCTACGCCGACGGCAGCGAATGGGGCGTCAGCCATTACCGGATGAGGGCGGTATAGCTAAGTCAATTCGTCATTGCCGGGCTTGACCCGGCAATCCATCCACTTTTGAAAATGCTTTTCGTGAAGATTGATGGATGCGCGGGTCAAGCCCGCGCATCACGGTTTCGTTAATCAACCAAACTTATACCAGCCTTCGGAAGGTCTGACTCTGTTTTGAAAAGCTGGCGCCGGCGTGATTCATTTCTGACCGACTGGATTGATTCGGGAGGTCGGCGATGGGCGCGGCGGTCGGTCTACGGGAGGATTTCGGGGCGGATGAGCTGCGTCGGCTCGCGGCGAAGGTGAAGGATGCTGCGCAGGCGCGACGGTTGCTGGCGCTGGCGGCGGTTCGCGACGGGATGAACCGCACCGAGGCGGCGCGGATCGGCGGCATGGACCGGCAGACGCTGCGGGACTGGGCGCACCGCTTCAACCAGTACGGTCCTGACGGTCTGATCGACATCAAGCCGACCGGGCGGCCGTCGAAGCTCTCCGACGAGCAGAAAGAGGCATTGAAGCAGCTTGTCGAGACCGGCCCCGACCCGGAGAAGGATGGGGTCGTACGCTGGCGCTGCGTCGACCTGAAGCGTGTTCTCGGACAGCGCTTCGGTGTCGATCTGTCGGAGGTGAGCCTGGGGCGCGCGCTCAAGAAGCTCGGCTTCTCGCACATCAGCGCCCGGCCGCGCCATCCCGTGCAGGATCCGGAGGCGATCGCGGCATTTAAAAAAACTTTCCCACGCAGGTCGCGGCGATCGTGACCAAACTCGCCCCGGAAACGCCGATTGAGGTCTGGTTCCAGGACGAGATGCGGGTCGGCCAGAAGAACAGCCTCGTCTACCAATGGGCCAAGAAGGGATCACGGCCGCGGCAGCCCAAGGATCAGCGCTACGAGAACGCCTATGTGTTCGGCGCCGTCTGTGCGAGCCGCGACACCGGCGTCGCCCTCATCATGCCGCAAGCCGACACCGAGGCCATGCAGGCGCATCTCGACGCCATCGGCAAGGCCGTCGCGCCCGGCGCGCATGCGCTGCTCATCCTCGACAAGGCCGGATGGCACACGACGCGCAAACTAAAGCCACCTGCCAATGTCACCCTCGTGCCGCTGCCACCCGCCTGTCCGGAGCTCAACGCAGCCGAGAACATCTGGCAGTATCTGCGGCAGACCTATCTCGCCAACCGTGTGTTCGCGTCCTACACCGACATCCTCGACGCCTGCCAAGACGCCTGGCGAAAACTTCTCGCCGAAACCGGGCGCATCACGTCGATCGCGGCCCGCGACTGGGCCATCATCGGTCAGCTCTTCTGAAGGCTGGTATTACTTCCCCAGCGGCTTCAAAATCTTCACCAGTTCGGCGTGGACGAATTCGTTGCCGCAGACCACGTTGCCGGACTTCAGCGCGTCGTCGTCGCCTGCCATGCCGCTGACGGTGCCGCCAGCTTCCCGTACCATGATCTGCCCCGCCGCCATGTCCCATGGCTGCAGATTGCGCTCCCAATAGCCGTCGAGCCGGCCCGCCGCGACGAAGGCCATGTCGAGCGAGGCGGCGCCGAACCGGCGCAGGCCGGCCACCCGGTTCTGGATTTCGGTCATCTCGCGGCGCGAAAGATCATGGTCGCCACGGCCGATATGCGGCAGGCCGCAGGCGATCACGCAGTCGCCGAGCTTGCGGCGGCCGGCGACGCGCAGCCGCTGCTCGTTGAGGAAGGCGCCCTTGCCGCGTTCGGCGATGTAGAGCTCGTCATTGGCGGGGTTGTAGATCACGCCGGCAATGATCGTGCCCTCGCGCTGCAGGCCGATCGAGATCGCGAATTGCGGAATGCCGTGCAGGAAGTTCGTGGTGCCGTCGAGCGGATCGACGATCCAGGTATGGGTCTTGTCGTCGCCTACGCGGATGCCGCCTTCCTCGCCGATAAAGCCGTAACCCGGCCGGGCCTTGGTGAGGTCCTCAAGAAGCATTTGTTCGGCCCGCTTGTCGGCGAGGCTGACAAAGTTGGCCGGCCCCTTCAGCGATACCTGGAGATTTTCAACCTCGCCGAGGTCGCGCTTGAGACTGCGGCCGGCGCGGCGCGCGGCTTTGACCATGACGTTGATAAGGGCTGAATGCAGCATGATCTCGGCTCAAGGCGACCTGAGCGTCAGGTCAGGATCGGGTTGGATGGAATTCTCTAATCATTTGAACGCGATCGGACGCCGCTGATCACGCTCCCAGTGGGTGCCCCGCGGTTGGGGTGGCGTCAAGACGGATCATTTGAGGCCGAGCCATTTGCGGGCGGCCGCCTCGGCCTTTGCGCGGTCCTCGGGGCTTAAATCGGCCAGCTCCTTGTCGAGCATGGGGTCGCCCTTCCCGGCGGTTTTCGCCACCAGGTGCCATTTGAGGCCCTCGATCTTGTCCATCGGCGCGCCCGCTCCGCTCACCAGCACCCGCGCGAGGCGGTTTTGGGCGATCGGGCTGTTTTGCCGGGCGGCCTTGCGCAGCAGCGCCACCGCGGCGGCTTCGTTCTTCGGCGTGCCGGTGCCGTTGTAAAGCGCGATGGCATATTCGACCTCGGCGTCGACGTTGTCGGCTAGCGAAGCCGCCTGCAGCAGCCGGACGGACTTCTCGACGTCTTTTGCGACGCCGGTGCCCTCCTTGTAGAAGGTCGCAAGCGCATATTGCGCCTCCGGATTGCCGGCATCGGCGGCCATGCTCAGCAGTTGCGCGGCGCGCATGAGGTCCTGCGGCAGCGTCTGTCCGTCGAGATAGAGCAGCGCCAGATTGTAAGCCGCCTTCGGTTCGCCGAGCTTCGCCGATGATGCCAGCAGCTTCACCGCCTCTTCGCGGTTGACGGGGCCGCCTTGCCCGCCGAGACGAAGCATCGCCAGTGCGAACATGCCCTCGCGGTCGCCCCCGTCGGCGGCGCGCTTGTACCATTCGGCCGCCTTCGCATAGTCGCGCTTGATGCCCATTGCATTGGCGTAGAGTTCGCCGAGCATCGTCATCGCCTTCGGATCGCCGTTTTCCTGCGCGCGCTTGGTCGCGAGATCGAACGCGGTCTTGTATTGCCCGCGCTGATAGGCGCCGTACACCAGATCGACATTGGGGTTGTCGGGTACAGGCGCAGGCGTCACCGTCGCGGCCGGCGCCACCGGAGCTGCCGCGGGCTTCGCCGTCGCGGCGGAAGCGGCGGGCTTCCCGGCGATGGTGTGCGGTTTGACCTTCGGCTTGGCCTCCGGTTTGCCGGCTGCCGGCGGCGGTTGCGCGGCCGGCGGCGTCAGCGAGATTTGCGCCGCCGCGTTTGCCGTCAACAGCAGACAGCTCGCGAGGATCAGTGCGGGACGCAGGATCTTCATTTCCGGCGTCATTCCTGTTCGACTTTGGCGGTTCCGGGCATGGCGGCATAGGCTTGCCTGATCGTCTGCTCCGCGTCCATCAATGCCGCCGCCGCGCCGCGCGGATCATTCCAGATGAAATCGCCGACCAGAACAAAATCAGCGCCCGCGGCGGCGAATTCGTAAGCCTCCTCGCGCGAGGCGGCAAAGCCGACGCATGGCGGCTCGAACAGTTCGGCCCACCATTGCAGGCGCTCGGCGATCGCCTCCACCGAAGGCCGCTGTTGCCGCACATCGGGCTCGCCGAACAGCACGTAATCCGCGCCGGCCTCGCCCGCGGCCATCGAATTGTGCCGTGTCGTCAATCCGCCGACGCCGGCGATGCGGTCGGGCTTCAATGTCGGCAGCGCATCCTCCATGGCCGCGATACCGGTCAGATGCGCGCCGTCGGCGCCGGCGCGGGCGACCAGTTCGACATGGCCGTCGAGCAAGAGCGCGGCGCCGCTGTCCTGGACCGCCGGCGCCAGGGCCTTGACCCGCGAGATCATGGTGCGCTGGTCGGTCGGCTTCAGCCGCAGCAGCACGGCGGCGACATCGGCGCCGGCCAGCAAGCCCGGCAGGCTCGCGAGCAACAGCGCGGGATCGTCCACCTCAGGCGTCGCGAGATAGAGACGCGGCACGGGGCGCCGCGGAACGGGTTTGGTGGCCAAATCTATGCCGCCTTCTTTTCCAGATCGGCCTGCCATTCGCCCTTGCTGGCGAGCGAATTCATCCGCGCGCGGTGGGTAAACGCCCGCTGGCCCGCGGCGACATTCCCGGCCTTGCCCGCCCACGCCTTCTGCGGCGCCGCCTGCAGCGCGCGGCCATAGGAGAAGGTGAGCGGCCACGGCAGGCCGCCGATCCGGTTCATGGCGTTGAGATGCGCGGTGGCCTCCTCGTCCGACTGCCCGCCGGAGAGGAAGGCAATGCCGGGCACCGCCGCGGGGACGCAGTTCTTCAACAGCCGGACGGTTTTCTCCGCGATCTCTTCGGCGGACACCTGCTTCGCGCTTTTCTTGCCGGGGATGGCCATATTTGGTTTCAGGATCATGCCTTCCAGCGCGACGCGCTGAACGCGTAATTCCTGAAACGTCTTGTTGAGAACCCGCTGGGTCACCTCATAGCAGCGGTCGATGTCGTGGTCGCCGTCCATCAGGACTTCCGGCTCGACGATCGGAACTATCTGCGCGGCCTGGCATAGCGCGGCGTAGCGCGCCAGCGCGTGGGCGTTGACGCGGATCGCCGTCATGGTGGGAATCTGGTGATCGGTATTGCTTTTGCCGATATCGATCACCGCGCGCCATTTGGCGAACCGGGCACCCCCTTCGTAATATTTCTTCAGACGCTCGGCGAGCTTGTCCAGCCCGACCGTGACCAGTTCGCCCGGGCAGGCCGGCAAGGCCTGGGTGCCCTCGTCGACCTTGATGCCGGGGATCGCGCCCGATTGCTCGATCAGCTTCACCAGCGGCGTGCCGTCCCCGGCCTTTTGCCAGAAGGTCTCGTCATAGAGGATGACGCCGGAGATATAGCGGTTCATGGCTTCGCTGGAGCGGAACAGCATCTCGCGATAGTCGCGGCGCGACTCCTCGGTCGATGCGACATTGATGGCGTCGAAGCGTTTCTTGATGGTGCCGGTGGATTCGTCGGCGGCGAGCAGGCCCTTGCCCGGCGCGACCACGGCCCGAGCGACCTTGTTAAGATCGGCGAGATTCATCGATGCCTCCTCCAGAGCGCTGTTTCTGTGCGAGTTAAAATAGACCGTTCTCAGGCAATCCCCAAGAAAACGAACTCTAAACCTGCTCTAAACCTGCTCTAAACCCGCGCTAAAGCCCACCCCGGCGCCGGGAGGCTGGCGGCCGGCCCGGGAAAGGCCGCCTGTCACGCGATTTGCGGGTCGAGCTCGCCCTTGGTGTAGCGCTTCGCCATCTCGGCGGTGGTCAGCACTTTCTTGATCTTGCTGGCCTGGCCGGCGGTGTTGAACTCCTGCAGCCGCTGTTTGCAAAGCCTGGCCATCGCTTCCATCGCGGGCTTGAGATATTTGCGCGGATCGAATTCGCTCGGATCCTCGCGCAGCACCTTGCGGATCTGGCCGGTCATCGCCATGCGGTTGTCGGTGTCGATGTTGATCTTGCGGACGCCGTTCTTGATGCCGCGCTGGATCTCGGAAACCGGCACGCCCCAGGTCGGCTTCATCTTGCCGCCATTGGCGTTGATGATGTCCTGCAGGTCCTGGGGTACCGAGGACGATCCGTGCATCACCAGATGCATGTTGGGCAGCTTGCGGTGAATTTCCTCGATCACGTTCATGGCCAGAATGTCGCCGTCCGGCTTGCGGGTGAACTTGTAGGCGCCGTGCGACGTCCCCATCGCAATCGCCAGCGCATCGACCTTGGTCTCCTTGACGAACTTGACCGCCTCGTCTGGATTGGTGAGCAACTGGTCGTGGGACAGCTTGCCCTCGGCGCCGTGGCCGTCCTCCTTGTCGCCCATGCCGGTTTCGAGCGAACCCAGCACGCCGAGTTCACCTTCCACCGAAATGCCGCCGAGATGGGCCATGTCCGTGACCGTCCTGGTAACCCCGACATTGTAATCCCAGTCGGCCGCGGTCTTGCCGTCGGCCTTCAGCGAGCCGTCCATCATCACGGAGGTGAAGCCGGCCTGGATCGCGGTCATGCAGGTGTCGGGTCCGTTGCCGTGGTCGAGGTGCACGCAGACCGGAATCTGCGGATAGATTTCGGTGACCGCATCCATCATGTGCCGGAGCATGATGTCGTTGGCGTAGGACCGCGCGCCGCGCGAGGCCTGGATGATGACCGGCGCATCGAGGCTGGAGGCAGCGTCCATGATGGCGAGCGCCTGTTCCATGTTGTTGATGTTGAAGGCCGGCACGCCGTACTCGTGCTCCGCCGCGTGGTCGAGCAATTGACGCAACGTAATCCGAGCCATGTGTCCTGTTCTCCGCGTTGGGGCTTCAGAGCCCGATCCAGCCAAATCTAAGTTATTTTCAAAACCTCGACACCCGGCAAGGGTTTGCCCTCCATCCATTCGAGAAACGCGCCGCCGGCGGTCGAGACATAGGTGAAATCGCCGGCCACCCCGGCCTGGTTGAGCGCCGCCACCGTGTCGCCGCCGCCGGCCACCGAGATCAGCTTGCCGGCCCTGGTCCGCTCCGCCGCATGCCGTGCCGCTACCACGGTGCCGCGGTCGAATGGCGGCATCTCGAAGGCCCCGAGCGGGCCATTCCAGACCAGCGTCGCGGCGTCGTCGATCGCGGCACGGATCCGTTCGATCGACTGCGGGCCGACGTCGAGGATCATGCCGTCGGGCGGGATCGCATCGAGGCCGTAGGCATGGGACGGCGAATGGGCCGCGAAGTGAAACGCGACCACGGCGTCCACGGGCAGGATGATGGCGCAATTCGCGTCGTCCGCCTTCTCGATGATCCGCAACGCGGTGGCCGCCAGATCCTTCTCCGCCAGCGACTTGCCGATTGGAACGCCCTGGGCGTGCAGGAAGGTGTTGGCCATGCCGCCGCCGATCACCAGCGCATCGACCTTGCGGACGAGGTTTTCCAAAAGGTCGATCTTGGTCGAGACCTTGGCGCCGCCGATGATCGCAATTACCGGTTTGGTCGGGGCCTCCAGCGCCTTGCCGAGCGCGTCGAGTTCAGCCTGCATGGTGCGTCCGGCATAGGCCGGCAGCTTGTGGCCGAGGCCCTCGGTCGAAGCGTGCGCCCGGTGCGCCGCCGAGAAGGCGTCGTTGACCCAGATGTCGCCGAGTTTCGCCAGTTCGGCGACGAACGCCGGATCGTTCTTTTCTTCTTCCTGGTGGAAACGGGTATTTTCCAGACACAGGATATCGCCGTCCTTCATCGCGGCGACGGCCTTTTGGGCGACGTCCCCGATGCAATCGTCGGCAAAGCCGATCGGCCTCTTGATCACCTCGGCCAGCGCGGCCGCGACCGGCTTGAGCGACTCCCTGGGGTCGCGTCCCCTGGGCCGGCCGAAATGCGCCAGCAGGATCACCTTGCCGCCCTTGTCGGATATCTCGGTGATGGTCGGCGCAACACGCTCGATCCGGGTCAGGTCGGTGACGCGACCGTTTTCCATGGGCACGTTGAGGTCGACGCGCAGCAGCACGCGTTTGCCCTTCACGTCGACGTCATCGAGGGTACGGAATGATTTGGACATGTCAGACTCTTGTCCCGGCTCTTGTCCCGGGCGCTGTGCAACGCGAAGCGGTACGCTGCAGGACCGGGACCCATGGTTGCTTCAGTCCCGGCGTGTGTGGGTCCCGGCTCCGCAGCGTAGCGTGAAGGCACGCTGCGCTGCGTCCGGGACAGGAGACTTACAGCAGCTTCCCGATCGCCACGGCGGTATCCGCCATGCGGTTGGAAAAACCCCATTCGTTATCGTACCACGACATCACCCGCACCAGCGTGCCGTTCTGCACCTTGGTCTGGTCCATGTGGAACGTGGATGAATGCGGATCGTGGTTGAAGTCGATCGAGACGTTGGGCGCGGTGGTGTAGCCCAGGATGCCCTTGAGCTGCTGCTCGGAAGCGCGCTTCATCGCCTCGTTGATTTCCTTCACGTCGGTCTTGCGCGAAGCCACGATCTTGAGATCGATCACCGAGACATTCGGGGTCGGGACGCGGATCGCGACGCCGTCGAGCTTGCCCTGCAGTTCCGGCAGCACCAGGCCGATCGCCTTGGCCGCACCGGTGGAAGTCGGGATCATCGACATCGCGGCAGCGCGGCCGCGATAGAGGTCCTTGTGCAGGGTATCGAGCGTCGGCTGGTCGCCGGTATAGGCGTGAATCGTGGTCATGAAGCCGCTCTCGATGCCCACGGTGTCGTTCAGGACCTTCGCGACCGGCGCGAGACAGTTGGTGGTGCAGGAACCGTTCGAAACCACGAGGTGATCCTTGGTCAACTTGTCGTGGTTGACGCCGAACACGATGGTCGCATCGGCGTTTTCGGCCGGGGCCGATACCAGCACGCGCTTGGCGCCGGCGGTCAGATGCAGCGCGGCCTTGTCCCTGGCCGTGAAGATGCCGGTGCATTCCAGCGCGACGTCGACGCCAAGTTCCTTCCACGGCAGTTTGGCGGGATCGCGCTCGGCGGAGACCTTGATCTTGCCATTGCCGACGCTGATCGAATTCGCCTTCGACCGTGACGGTGCCGGGGAAACGTCCATGGACTGAATCGAACCGCAGCAGATGGGCGTTGGTCTCGACCGGGCCGAGGTCGTTGATGCCGACCACTTCGATATCGGTGCGGCCGGATTCTGCGATGGCTCGCAATACGTTGCGGCCGATGCGGCCAAATCCGTTGATAGCGACCCGGATTGCCATTCAATTTCTCCCTAAATGTTCGATGATTCCATCTTTGGCGCGTATTTCACCGTTTCAGGGCCGGTTTCAAGTCCCTGACAGTTCAACGCTGCAATGCATCATAGTTCCATAGGTCTCGGTCGCGCTACTGCGCATTCAGGCCTCTTGCAGGCCCTTTGTCGCAGCGTCAACCACCGCCGCGGCGGTGATGCCGAAATGCGGATAAAGATCCTTGGCCGGGGCGCTGGCGCCGAAGCCGGTCATGCCGATGAAGATGCCATCCGGCCCGATCACCGCGTCCCAGCCGAACCGGACCGCGGCTTCGATCGCAATCTTGACCGGGGCTTTGCCGATGATCGCCTTGCGCTGCGCGTTCGGCTGCTCCAGCAGCAGATTCGAGCGAGGGCACTGACACCACCCGGGTCGCGATGCCGCGCTCGGCGAGCTGCTTCTGCGCGGCGACGGCGATCTCGACTTCCGAACCCGATGCATATAGCGACACCTTGGCCTCGCCCTGCGCGGCGATCAGTTCATAGCCGCCGCGGCTGCACAAATTGTCGGCGCTGGCGACCGTGCGCGCCGGGGTCAGGTTTTGCCGGGACAACGCCAGCACCGTCGGGCCGCTGGTGTTTTCGAGCGCCAGCTGCCAGCATTCCGCGGTCTCGACGGTGTCGGCCGGGCGGAAAACCCGCAAATTCGGCATCGCGCGGAGCGCGGCGAGGTGCTCGACCGGCTGATGGGTCGGGCCGTCTTCGCCAAGTCCGATCGAATCGTGGGTCATGATGTAGACCACCGGCGCATGCGACAGCGCCGCGATCCGCATCGAAGGCCGCGCGTAATCGGTGAAGCACAGGAAGGTGCCGCCGGCTGGCGCAAAGCCGCCGTGGAGGGCGAGGCCGTTCATGGCCCCCGCCATGCCCATCTCGCGGATACCGTAATGCAGGTAGCGGCCGCTGAAATCGTCCGGCGTCACTTCCTTCAAACCCTTGGTGCGGGTGTTGTTGGACGGCGTCAGATCGGCCGAGCCGAGCACCAGTTCCGGCATCAGGGGGACCAGCACGTCGAGCGCCAGTTCGCTCGCCTTGCGGGTGGCGACCGTCGGCGGCTCGGCGATGAGCTTGTCCTTGAGCTTGCGGATGGCGTCAGGCAGCGCCGCCGGGCGCTTGCGGTCGATCACGCGGCGCTGGAATTCGTCGCGCTGAGCGGCGGGCATCGCCTCATAGCGCCGGTTCCAGTCGGCATGGGCGCTGGCGCCCTGCTTGCCGACGGCGCGCCAGGCCTGCAGCACGTCGTCGGGAATCTCGAACGGGCCGTAATTCCACCCCAGCGCCTTCTTGGCGCCGGCGAGTTCCTCCGCGCCGAGCGCTTCGCCATGGGCCTTCGACGTGCCCGCCTTGGTCGGCGCGCCGAAGCCGATGGTTGTCTTGCAGGCGATCAGCGAGGGGCGGTCTGACGATTGCGCCTGCTTGATCGCTTCGGCGATCGCCTTCTGGTCGTGGCCGTCGACATGCACCGCGTTCCAGCCATGGGCCTTGAAGCGGGCCACCTGGTCGACATTGTCGGTCAGCGTGATCGGGCCGTCGATGGTGATGCCGTTATCGTCGTACAGGAAGATCAGCTTGGACAGCTTCAGATGTCCTGCGAGTGCCAGCGCTTCGTGACTGACACCTTCCATCAGGTCGCCGTCCGAACACAGCACGTAAGTGTGATGATCGACGACATCCTCGCCGAACTCCGCCGCCAGCAGCCGCTCGGCCAGTGCGGAACCGACCGAGAAAGCAACACCCTGGCCCAGCGGACCGGTGGTGGTCTCGACGCCGGAGGTGAGGGAATTCTCGGGATGCCCGGGAGTTTTGGAGCCGAGTTGGCGAAAGCGCTTGATCTCGTCGAGCGTCATTTCCGTGTTGCCGGTGAGATACAGCAGCGCATACAGCAGCATCGAGCCGTGACCGGCCGACAGGATGAAGCGGTCGCGGTCCGGCCATTTCGGGTCGGCGGCGTCGAATTTGAGGAATTGCGTGAACAGCACGGTGGCGACGTCGGCGGCGCCCATCGGCAGGCCGGGATGGCCGGATTTCGCCTTCTCGACAGCGTCCATCGCCAGGGCACGGATCGCATTGGCCATACGGGAATGATCGACGCGCGTCATGATGAAAATCCGTCTGAAATGAGGTGCTTGGTGACGATCCGCCGTTAAGGCGGATTGCCGCGGCACAGGCCTTGGTGGGCAACGGGAACTCAGGGCTGGATAGCACCTGTATTCCCGGAGTCCAAGGCAGTGAAACGCACTGCGGGGCCAAAAAGTTGCTTTGCGGTGCATAGCTTTGCAGCGGCGTTGCGCTGGCCTCGCTTGCCACGTAAATTTCGAGGCCTAAACGGTTGCCGGACCGCAGATTTTGTTGTGCGGCCGGCCCAGACAAGGTCCGTGCTGTCTCTCATGAGCGATCCTTCCGCCAACGGCTCCGGCATGCCCGAGCCAACCACCGCCGATCTCGACGCCGCGACGCGGCGGCTGATGGCGGCGCTTGAGGCGTTGGAAAGCGCGGTCGAGCGGCGGCGCGAAGCCGATCGCGACGAGAACGAACTGGCGACCCGGATTCAGGCGCTCGGCGCCGATCGATCGCGGCTCGCCGACGAACTCGACGGATCGCTGGTGAAATCGCGCCGGCTCGAGCGCGCCAATCGCGAGATCGCCGAACGGCTGGATGCGGCGATCGGCACCATCCGCTCCGTCCTCGATGCCGGAGAAACCTCATGAGTCATATCAACGTCACCATCAACGGCCGGCAATACCGGATGGCCTGCGAGGAGGGGCAGGAGGTGCGGCTGTTGAAGCTCGCCGAGAGTCTCGAATCGCGGATCGAAAGTCTGCGCGGCAAGTTCGGTGAGATCGGCGACGCGCGCCTGACTGTGATGGCGGCGTTGACGGCGTGCGACGAATTGCTCGACGCCAGCAATCGCATCCGGAGCCTCGAAGACGAACTCGCGGCGCTGCGCGGCGTCCGCGCGGCGGCCGCCGATCGCGCCAGGGCGACGCAGACCGCGGTGACCAATGCGCTGAACTCCGCCGCCGACCGCATCGAGAAGACCACGCAGATCCTGAACCGCACCATCGGCGGCGGTGTCGCGATCGGATGATAGCGCCTTCTTCGCACTGGCTCGTTCAAACGAGGACATCGTCCGCCTTAACGCTGGCGGTTTGATCCAAGCGTGGTTACATTGACCGAGCGAAGCTGCGTCGCGCGTCAGGAGCCATATATCCCCGGGGCCTTATCGATCCTTCAGGGAACTGTCCCTGGCCAGGTCCGTGGACTTGGTCACATGGTGCCCACCTACTTTCGTAGGGAACTCCGGGATCGAGCGCTCCAACGGCCATCGCGGCTTCGCACTTTCTCTGTTAGTCTTCGTCATGCCCGGGCTTGTCCCGGGCATCCACGTCTCTAATCTGCGAATGAAGTAAATCGTGGATGGCCGGGACAAGCCCGGCCACGACGGTGGCGAATGTCGAACCCTCCGCAAAAAGCCGATCTCCGCGCCGCAGCGCTGGCGAGGCGCGATGCGTTGAGCCGCGAGCAGCGCGCCGTCGCGGCCGAGGTCATCGCGCGGCGCGGACTGCCGATTGAAATAACGAGCGGCACCGTTGTATCAGGCTATTCGCCGATCCGCAGTGAAATCGATCCGACTTCCCTGATGCAAGCCCTCGCCGCGCAGGGCGCGCGACTGGCGCTGCCGGCGATAACAGCGCGCGGCCAGTCGCTGCGATTTCGGGCCTGGTTTGCCGGCGACAAACTGCTGCGCGGGCCGCTCGGCATTCTCGAGCCGTCGCCGGCCGCGGCCGAAATCATCCCCGACATCGTGCTGGTGCCGCTGGCGGCGTTCGACCGGACCGGCCATCGCATCGGCTACGGCGCCGGTCATTACGACCGCACGCTGGCGCAATTGCGCAAATCGAAAGCCGTCACGGCGATCGGCGTCGCCTTCGCGGCGCAGGAAGTCGAGGCCGTGCCGGCGCTGCAGCACGACGTGGCGCTGGATTATGTGCTAACGGAAACCAAACTGCACGATTTCCGGAGTTCATGACTTGCGCATTCTTTTCGTCGGTGACGTGGTCGGCAGGGCCGGGCGCGCCGCTATCTCAGAACATCTGCCCGGCCTGATCCGCGACTGGGCGCTCGATCTCGTCATCGTCAACGGCGAGAACGCCGCCGGCGGCTTCGGCATCACCGAGGCGATCTACCAGGAATTCATCGATGCCGGTGCCGATGTCGTCACGCTCGGCAACCATTCGTGGGACCAGCGCGAGGCGCTGGTGTTCATCGAGCGCGCCCCGCGGCTGATTCGCCCCGCCAATTTTCCGAAGGGAACGCCGGGCCGCGGCACCGCGCTGGTCGACACCAGGAACGGCCGGCGCGCGCTGGTGATCAACGCCATCGGCCGGGTCTTCATGACGCCGTTCGACGATCCGTTCGCGGTCCTCAACGGCGAACTCGAAGCCTGTCCGCTGCGCGCCGCGGCCGATGCCATCGTGGTCGATTTCCATTGCGAAGCGACAAGCGAAAAGCAGGGCATCGGTTTTTTCTGCGACGGCCGCGCCAGCCTCGTGGTCGGCACCCACACCCATGTGCCGACCGCCGACCACCAGATCCTGCCGGGTGGCACCGCCTACATGACCGACGCCGGCATGACCGGTGATTACGATTCGATCATCGGCATGCAGAAGGACGAGCCGCTGAGGCGTTTTCTGACCGGCATTCCCTCGGGGAGATTCGAACCGGCGCTCGGCGCAGCGACCTTAAGCGGTGTCGCGGTCGAGACCGACGACGCGACGGGCCTCGCGCTCAAGATCGCGCCGGTGCGGATCGGCGGAAGGTTGGAGCCGGCGCTGCCGGGGTTTTGGGTGGGGTAGGTGGCTGGGGCTGGAAGCGAACGGTGATGGTCATCCGGCAGAGCCCCTTCATCGGCCGAGGCTTTCCTGAGGAAAGCCCTGGTCCTGGACCATTCCATCCCCAGGCCTGTTGAAATTTTGCGAACCAACCGATCCTGGCCGGCCGCCATTCTGGCGATCAGCGTATACGCTGTCTTGCGTATTGGTGCGCCGGGATCGTAACGTATTATTTAACCTCAAATATTCGTTGATCGCTTGCCGACGGATGTACCGCCCCCCACAAAAGTGTGGGTGTTGTTGGCGGACATTGATCCCTGGTTTGACATCGTTTAGTAGTATTTACATATCCAAGGGGATGGGGTTCCCCAAAACCGCCTGAGGGCTGATGACTCCTGCCGCGTCGAGAATGCGGAGGGTTAGTCCGTTGCGGTATGTCCGCTCAGGCCCCTTGGCCGTCTCACTGCGAAGTAAGAGTGCTGCGTCGTGTGCCAACCAGAGATGGTGCGCCGACGCGCGGGCGTGTTTGTTGTTGGCGAGCGGATCATTGGCAAGAAAAATGCAAACGACAGAATGCAAACGGCAAAATGCAAACGACAAAATGCAGACGACGATGCGATCATGCGCTTTGAAATAACCATTGAGAACATTCCGGCACAAGGTTTGAGCAGCGAGTAACTTGATAAAAAGCAGAGGCGTGCGGTGGACACTATCAACGGAGTGATGTGGGTTGCCCTTGGCAGCGTGCTCGGCGGGACAGCGAGATTCTGGCTGTCCGGCTTTGTCGCGCGGCGTGTCGGCGAGACATTTCCCTGGGGAACAATGGCCGTCAATGTGAGCGGCGCCTTTCTGCTTGGCATCCTCGCAGCATCGGCTGCCAGCCATGGGATTTTCGCGGCCGTGAGACCCTGGCAATTCGCGGCGATTGGCATCCTCGGAACCTACACCACGGTATCATCCTTCAGCCTTCAAACTCTGGCACTCGCCCGCGACGGCGACATGATGCGTGCCGCGGGGAATATGGTGCTGTCGCTTTCTCTTTGCCTGCTTGCCGTCACCGGCGGCTTTGCGGCCGGCCTCCACGTTTTAGGCTGAAGGGCAACTCGGCAATGCAGGACAACATTTCATCAAGTTTGCCGGCGAGTGGCCAGACCGGGAAACCTCCGCCTTCTCGCATGCGACGTCCCTCCTGGTGGCAAACATTCTGGAACAAGACCGGTTCTTATATTTCGGTCGCGCTCGGAAGCATCGTCGGCGCCGTGGCGCGTTTCCTGGTTTCCGTTCTGTTCGTGAGCCAATTTGGCGACGGTTTTCCCTGGGGCACATTGTTCGTTAACGTGACCGGCTCGTTCGTTATCGGATTTTATGCCGCGCTGACCGGTCCAGACGGCAGGTTGTTTGTCAGCGCGCGGCAGCGTCTGTTCGTCATGGTTGGCATCTGTGGGGGCTACACCACGTTCTCCGCGTTCAGTCTCGAGACCCTGCGACTTGTACAGTCTGGCAAAGCCCAGACTGCATTCGTTTATCTGCTCGTCTCGGCTATCACCTGGATAGCCGGCGTGTGGATCGGTCATATGCTGGCGTCACGCCTCAATCGTTTGTAAGGAAAACCGAAAATGCAAGTGCCGAAACAAGCCGTGCTGCTGCGGATTTTCACCGGCGAAAACGATAAATTCGACGATCGTCCGCTCTATGAAGCAATTGTGATGAAGGCGCGCGAAATGCACCTGGCCGGTGCCACCGTGTTGCGCGGTCCGATGGGCTTCGGCAAATCGAGCCTCGTCCACACCGACAAGATTCTTCGCCTTTCCATGGACTTGCCCTTGGTGATTGAAATCGTGGATTCCGAAGAGAAGATCAATGAATTCCTGCCCGTTCTTGACGGGATGATGGATAGCGGTCTCGTCACGCTGGAGAAACTCCAGGTGCTGCAGTACGGCCTTGATAAGGCCGCTGATGCCTAGCCCGGCAGTGCCGGGCGCAGCAGATTCCAGGGCTGGCTCGGCCCTTCATGGTTGGCGTGAAATTGCTCAGTTAGACAGTCCGCGCTTGTTTTTGTCGATTTCCCGGCTAAGATTTATCGAGACTGGGGATGGGGTCCCCCGATAACCGCCGAAGAGGCTGATGACTCCTGCTGTGCCGCTGCCAGCAGGAGTGTGTTTTGGACCAGACAGTCCCGCCGTTCTCATCCAGTATTCCCGGGCACATGCTCGGTTGCGGAAAACGCTGTTCGTGCAGTCTGCGCCGCGATGCCCGTGCGCGACCGCCATCGCGGCTTGCAGCCGGTCCGATCGGGGACTCAACACAGCCGCGGGAGCGTGCGCCATGACCAGCGTATGGGGATTGGCCGCGCTGTGGCTCGGCCTCGCGTTAATCGCGAGTTTGCTTTCCATCTGGTTTCGCATCTCGACCGCGCTGTCGGAAATCGTGGTCGGCACGATCGCGCAATTGATCATCGGGGCCGCCGTCGGCTCGGCGGTGCTGGGCACCGATGAATCCTGGGTGAAGTTCTTGTCCGGCCTGGGCGCGATCGTGCTGACGTTTCTCGCCGGAGCAGAACTTGATCCGCAGGTGTTCAGGCTCAAATGGAAGGAGGCTGCGTCGGTCGGGTTGGCGAGCTTCCTGTTTCCCTTTTTGGGGTGCACGGCTGCCGCCTACTATTTGCTTGGCTGGGACCCGATGCCGAGCTGGCTTGCGGGCGTTGCCATGTCCACCACGTCCGTTGCCGTGGTCTATGCCGTGATGCTGGAGTTCGGATTCAATACCACGGAGTATGGCAAGACCATCCTGGCTGCCTGTTTCGTAACCGATCTCGGAACTGTGGTCGCGCTCGGACTTATCTTCGCTCCGTTTACGATCAAGACACTGGTTTTCCTCGGCACCGGGGTAGCAGTCTTCATCGTGCTTCCCTGGATCACCCCCCGGTTTTTTCGCATCTATGGCAATCGCCCTTCCGAGCTGGAGGCGAAATTCTTGCTGCTGTGCCTGCTGGGAATGGGAGCGCTGGCGAGCTGGGCCGACAGTGAGGCGGTGCTTCCGGCCTACCTGATCGGAATGGTGCTTGCCGGCACGGTCGGCAAGGACCACGCCCTGATCAGACGGCTGCGCACGCTGACATTCGGACTGCTGACGCCGTTTTATTTCATTCGCGCCGGCTCCTTTGTTTCCATACCGGACCTCGTTGCCGCGCCGATAGCTTTCATCCTTTTTCTCTTCGTCAAGGTTGGAACGAAGATCGTCGGCGTATACCCCGTCACCAAATTATTCGGCTCGCCTGGCAAGGAGGCGATGTACACAACGCTGCTGATGTCCACCGGCCTCACCTTCGGGACGATATCGGCGTTGTTCGGCCTTTCGCATGGCATCATCAATCAGGCCCAATATTCGGCACTGGTCGCGACGGTGATTGCCAGCGCGGTGATACCAACGGTGATTGCCAATGCTTTCTACCTGCCACGTCATCTGTTGCCAAAACGACGGGCGGACGCGCCCGATCGGGAAGCTGCGTGAGCGGACGTGACCGGCAGTGATGGTAAGCCCGGAGCGGGTGATGTTCAAAAAGATACTAAACGCGAACGATGGCTCCGGCCCTGCGTTCAAAGCGCTTGAACTTGCGATCGAGCTTGCCAGGCAAAACAAGTCTGAACTGCATATGGCTTCGGTCGAAGAGGTCTCGTCGTTTCCGGAATTGATCGGGGAGGTCGAAACCGAGCGCGAAAATGCGGATCACAGATACAAAGAGGTGCTCAAGCGCGCGAACGCGATGGCCAGAGAAAAGGGCGTGACGTTGGAGACCCATGTGCTGATCGGTCATCCCGTGCGAAGCATCGTCGATCTCGCGGGGGAACTCGGCGCCGATCTGCTGGTGATTGGCGCGACGGGCCATTCGGCGCTGTATGAAAAAATGCTCGGAAGTCGCGCCGACAGGGTCGTCCATTTGGCATCTTGCCCCGTTCTGGTCGTAAAATAGCAAAGGGAGAGTCTTCGCGAAGGCTCGGACGCGGGTGGGAATGGGTAACCGGAAAAATGCCGTGCCAACCAGAAATGGGGGAGGAAAATGCAAATTCCGCGGGAAGCCGTCTTGCTCCGTATCTTTTTTGGTGAGAACGACAAATTTCAGCGTCGTCCTCTTCACGAGGCGATTGTCCTGAAGGCGCGGGAGATGCACCTCGGCGGTGCAACAGTTCTGCGCGGCCATATCGGGTTCGGCCATTCGAGCCGTGTTCATTCCACGAAGTTTTTGCGCCTGTCGCAGGATCTGCCTGTTGTGGTTGAGATCATCGACTCCAAGGAGAAAATCGACAGTTTCCTGCCTGTGCTGGACGGCATGATGTCGAGCGGTCTCATTACCCTGGAAAGAGCTGAAGTGCTCCAATACGGAACGGAGGAAGCCCGTCCGTTCCAGGGAGCCCGGCCCGTACCTGCAACACCTCATGATCTGAAAGCCTAGAGGAAATCCATGCCAGCCTATCGTGCCCGCACCACAACTCACGGCCGCAATATGGCGGGCGCCCGCGGCCTCAGACAGCCACGGCTTGATGAGTGGTGTTTTCTGAGTGCGCGCTCGACCGTTGCATCATAGAGACGAGCTGCTGCAGCCTTGCTCCGCCGGCAGCTCCTCGGCATTGGGGTCGCCCGGTGCCGTCGCCCATGCCAGTTCGACGAGCGTCACGATCCGCCGACCGGCACCGTCAAGCTGGCAAACGATGAGGCCCTGCTCCTCGATGTAGGTCAGCAGACGCCGTGCACGGCGCAACGAATGCGAGCCATAGGCGCGGGCAATTGCTGCATCGCCCGGGCAGGGCCACCCTTCCTTCGCGGCGCGGGCGATCATCATGAAGACGCCCTGCATATCCTCCGGCAGAAGTGAGGCGCGGACCGAGACATCCTGCCACCCGTCATCCTCTGCCATATCGGAGCCGAGCCCGGCGCGGGCGCGCGTCAGCATGCGACGGAAGTCGCCCAGGTCCGGCACGGTCGAACCGAGGCCCTCTATTCGGCAGCGGACCACGAACTCCTGATAGAGGACGCCGATGGCACGGAATCCCGCGTCGGGTTCCGCCATGACGGCGCGCAGAATACGGTCCACTCGCTCATGCCGTTCCGCCAGTTCCTCAGCGCTGAGTGGCTGCTCCGCCGCTTCGGGACGGATCTCCAGCGCCGCGGTTTTCGCCGCCATGAGCTGGCCGAGGAGGTCCGGCGACGACCGGCGCTGGGGCCGATTATTCTCGGGCGGCGGCGCTGCCAGGATGATGGCGCGTGCGTCCAGCGTCGCTTCCGGCAGAGGCATCAGGCGCGGGGTCGCGTTGCGCGGCGTGGTATCCGTTGGACCAATGCGCAGCCCCAGCGGACGGCGGGAGAGGGCCGGTCCCAGCGCCATGAATTGCCCGCGCTCCAGATCCCGGAAGGCGTCTGCCTGTCGGCGTTCCATGCCCAGAAGGTCGGCGGCGCGCGCCATGTCGATATCCAGGAAGGTTCGGCCCATGAGGAAATTGGACGCCTCGGCCGCGACGTTCTTGGCGAGCTTCGCCAATCGCTGGGTGGCGATGATCCCCGCAAGCCCGCGTTTGCGGCCGCGGCACATCAGGTTCGTCATGGCGCCGAGCGAGAGTTTGCGCGCCTCGTCCGAAACCTCGCCGGCGACTGCCGGCGCGAACAGCTGCGCCTCATCCACCACCACCAGCATCGGGTACCAGTGGTCGCGGGCGACCTCGAAAAGCCCGCCGAGGAAGGCGGCGGCGCGCCGCATCTGGTTCTCGGCGTCGAGTCCCTCGAGATTGAGCACCGTGGAGACGCGATGGATGCGCGCTCGCTCGCCGGCGACCTGCAGGCCCCGCTCGGTATGGTCCTCGGCATCGATCAGGAGGTGGCCGAAACGGTCGGCAAGCGCCACGAAGTCGCCTTCGGGGTCGATGATGGTCTGCTGTACCCAGGGGGCACTCTGTTCCAGCAGCCGGCGCAGCAGGTGGGATTTGCCGGAGCCCGAATTGCCCTGCACCAGCAGGCGGGTCGCCAGCAGTTCCTCAAGGTCTAGAGTCGCCGGGGCGCCTGCCGTCGTGTGTCCCATCTCGATCGCAACAGTCATGTCTCGACTCAAAGTCTCCCTGCGGAGGCGGGCTTAACAACCTGATCGCGGCCCGTCGAGCGAACATGGCCGACCACTCCGTGTTCTCCACGGCTGGTCGAACGCGAGTCAGCTGGGCGGTGTCATTTTAACTGGTCTTTTTCAGGATCAGTCCGATCATAGGCTTCAAGCATTGTTATGCTCGCCTGCAAGAAGGCACGGTAATTTCTATTGGAAATAGAAAAGCTGAGATTCATCAGTTCAAGTGCAGCATCCCATGCGCTTGCTCCGGGGGCGGATTTCGCTCGCGCGCCTCCATGAATAACCAACGGTCGGAAGCTGCGGCCGTGATGCCGGGGCTTTCCTCCGAGTCGGACGCCGTTCGAGCAATTGATCAATAGTAGACGCGGCTTGGACATATCAATCTCCAGGGTTGTGTTTGACGAGACGGCGGCGATCGGCGGCCCTGCGACCGCCTCGTTCAACGGCCCTCGATTTCGTGAGGGAACTGGCAACGACTCTCGCCTGGGCTGCCGGGTTCGCCATCGCGGCAAGAGCGTTGCGTAACTCAGTGCCTCATTCGGGGGAAACTCCGGCGTAGGCCGCTTCTGCGATTGGGACTTCGATCTCTGGAGCGAGCGTGAGCTGTGCGGTGTGATCCTTGGGAAGGTCGGCCCAAACCATGTCTTTATAGTTGAAGCCGCGCGCGAGCGTGGGCTTCACGATCATGAAGTAGGGTGAAATATCGAAGTCGCGCGGCGCATAGAGCGACGAGTGACGGATCTCGGCGATCTCGCGCTGCGCCGTTTGGCTCTCGATGCGCGTGATCCTGGGCAGGATCGGGTAACGCACGGCGTCGAATGCTTGCGCAATCAGCGAAGAACAGATGATACGGCTCGGATCGCCGGAGCCGAGCGCGATCGCCCGGCGGCGCCAACGCTGCGTCACCGGCCATGGGAATAGATGGCGCATCTGGTCGATGACGTTCTTGAAATCGTAGCCGAGACCAATGCGTTCGGAGGCGTAGCGGCAGACCTTTTCGCAGTCCGCTTGGCTCAGGCCCACCGGTCGACAGATACGGGTTTGACAATGCAGATATTTCGACAGCGGCGCCGACACAACGCCTTCGTCGATATTGGCTTCGATCAGGACGTCGGGCTCGCCTCCGGTTGCGGCGCTCGCCATCGGCCCGACGTACAATGCCGAATGCGACCATGTTGATTGAGTGAGATATTTGATGCCGCCGGAAATGTGACTTTTTCCCTCGACCAGTAAAACGTCACCGCGTCGAAGGGTGTCGCGTAGTGCTTTCGAATCGTTTTGAGTGAGCGGCTCGCTGTGGTGCGCCGGCTTCTGCAACCGGGCAATCAAACGTCCGACATTGTCGAACATCCAGCTCATGAACTCATTCCTCACCTTGTGTTTGCGCCACATGGCCGCGAAAGGGCGTTAGGAGCAGCAGTTCCAGCATGCCGGTCTTTGCACAACGTAGGTCCATAATCCGCCCGCACCACTAAATTGAGTTTCAGAAAGCGAAACTCGTTTTTAGTTGAAAAGGTGTATTTGATCGCGATCTAGAATCAGGCCTCACAATCAGCGACGCGATCCCGCGGGGGCGGATGCGGCCCGTAGCCTGTAGGGCGGAATAGCGCTAGCGTATTCCGCCAATCCACTCCCCTTTCGGCCCAATACGCTGGTGCGATTGCGCCCTACGCGCCACCGTTGCGCCCTCTCGCGCTTTCGCGCGGCGAGCCACGGCCAACCCCATGCGCGCAGGCAGATTAGGGGGCGGACTCGGTTGACGCCGTCGGGCAGGGACACGACATATCCTGTACCATCGATCCACCGCTCAGGAGCAGGATATGGACGCGCCACCGAACATCGATCTCGTCACCGCGCCTTCTGACAGCGACGTCATGCACTGGCTGGCAAACCACACGCGCGACGAGCGCTTCATTGACAATATTTTCGCCGAGCTGTGTGTCCGGCTCCAGCGCGCGGGCATTCCGGTCAAGCGGGCGACGCTGCATATCCTGATCCATCATCCGCAATGGCTTGGCGCCCGGATGATGTGGGCCGACGGGATGCGCGAGGCAGAGCTTGCGAGAGTTGACTACGATGTCAGGGAGCGATCCGAATACATCGGTAGTCCCGCCAACGAAATTTATGACGGTGCGACCGAGGTGCGCGAGAATCTCGAACGCGATCCCTCGCTGGGCCGCAAGCACGCCGTCTATGACGAGATGCGGGCAAAGGGCCTGACCGACTATGTAGCCTGGCCGCTGTACCATACGCTCGGCAAGCGGCATATCGTGACCTTTGCAACCGACCGGCCCGGAGGTTTCGACGACGCGCATCTCGCCGGCCTGTTGAAACTGTTGCCGGTTCTGGCGCTGGTCAGCGAAATCCGTATCAAGAACCGGCTGGCGCGAACGCTGCTCGAAACCTATGTCGGGTCGCATGCCGGCGAACTCATTCTGGCCGGCGCCACCAGGCGCGGAAGCGGGACGACGGTACGCGCTGCCATCATGATCTGCGATCTGCGTGATTTTACCAGGATCTCCGACAACTGGCCGCGCGATGACGTCATTGATCTCCTCAACGGCTATTTCGACGCGATGTCGGAACCTATTGCGCGACATGGCGGGGAAATACTGAAATTTATCGGCGACGGTCTGCTCGCCATTTTTCCGCTCAGCCAGCCGTCGGCCTGCGCAAATCTGCTGCATGCCGTGACCGAAGCCCGTCAGGCCATGGTTGCCCTGAACGAAAGGAACGGCGAAACCGGTCGTGCGCCGCTGAATTACGGCATCGGCGTCCACGTCGGAGACGTCATGTACGGCAATATCGGGTCGCGCACCCGGCTCGACTTCACGGTCATCGGTCCTGCGGTCAACATGGCTTCGCGTCTCGAAACCCTCACCAAACAATTGGGCAGAACGGTGCTGCTGTCCCGCGCGTTCGCCGACTTCGTCGGAAGCGATTTCGCTCTCGAACGCGTCGGCGAATATCCGGTCCGCGGCTTCAACGACCCCATCGAGCTGTTTGCGTATCACGGCTGAGTGCCGATCTATCGTCAGCTGCCGAGCCGCCCCCAAGGGGCGCGAACTCGTCAAACGGCCACTATCGGCGAATGTCGGTTTCGGTGGTTGCCAGCCCACGATTTGAAGCCGCGAATCCGAGCCGAACGGAATCTGGCGAGGAGCGCCTGGCGCTTCATTAAAATCACGAAGGGCGGCTCAAGCAATTCGCGCAATGGGCGATCATGGAATGACCGCAGTTGGCGCAAAGCGGCCATTCGGCCTAAACTCTGCAGCCAAAGCGTGAAACCGGACATCTAAATTCTCTATAATAAATGGCCACTTGCTGCACTATCCGCCAATACCAGACACTGATCATGCGATGGCCTGATGGCGGCCATTCCAGCATGAAATGCGGTTCTCCCCTTACACGGGCGCTTTCAATTCTGCTTCAGCCCGATGAACGTGCGCTGCAATACGGCTGGCGATCTCGACGGCATGGGTTGCGATCACGAAATGCGCGGCGCCGTCGATCGTGGCCAGAGTGGCGTTGGGCGTGAGTTCGCAAAGCAGCGCGTTGGCGCGCTGCACCGCCGCAGGACTTGCCCCACCGCAAATGACGAGGAGCGGAATTTTGAGGGTGCCGAGCGAAGCCTCCGAAAGCAAGAAGCCATAGCCGCCGGCCCAATCAAGAATATTGACCGGCGTGGTTTCTACTGCATAGGCGCGTAGCCGGGGCGGCCATGAGGCAAAGGTACCGGCTCCGCCGTAAAAGTCGATCATCGCCGCGATCGCTTCGACGTTGCCGGCCGCATGGTCGGCGAAATAGGCGTCCGTCATCCGGCGGAACGCCTGATAGTGCTGATGCTCTTTTCTCTCGCGCAAGATATCGACAGCCGGGGCCTCGATGACCACGAGGCTTGCGAGAGATACCTGGTTGCGGAGCGCTACAGCCAGCGCCACGAGGCCGCCAAAGGAATGGCCGACGAGATGAACGCGGCCGCCGGCCCGGCGAATAACCGACTCCATTGCTTCGGCGTTGCGTGAATTGGAGGGATCGCCTGCGGTGCGCCGGTCGCTGGTTCCACCATAACCGAGTAGACTTGTGGTGACGCTGCGAAACCGGTTGCCCCACACGGCGATGACGGGCCGCCACGCCGCGCCGGTGCTGCATGATCCGGGCAACAGCACGACTGCAGGGCCAGATCCACATTCATCGTAATCGATGCGGCCCTGCGCTTCGTCTATCATCGCGAATGGTCCTTTCCACCGGCATTCATCTATCAAGTCGATTTGCGCCAGGGCAGCACCATCGAAACGTGGTCTTTATAGCGGCGATACTCGTCGCCGAAGAGATCGACCAGATCGCGTTCTTCCAGGAAGATTCCTACGAAGATGTAGGCCGTCGTCACCGCCGCGAACAGAAGATGCCCGATCGTCATTGTAGCGGCGGCCCAGAATGCGATGATGAAGCCAAGGTAGATCGGGTGCCGCACGAACTTGTAGTAAAGCGGAGTGCGGAAGCGCAATTCCGGCATCGGCTGGCCGGTCAGATTGTTGGTGACCTGATGTAGCCCGAACAATTCGAAATGGTTGATCAGGAATGTGCTCGTCAATACGATCAGCCAGCCGATGAACGACAGGCCGAGGAGTGCCATGGCGATCACCGGAATAGTGATTTCCCATACCACGGCAGGGATCGGACGCCACTGCCAGAACAGCAGCACGAGCGCGAGGCTGGAGAACAACACGTAGGTGCTGCGCTCGACCGGCTTCGGCACCAATCGGGTCCACCACTGCTTGAATTGCTTGCGCGCCATGACGCTGTGCTGAATGGCGAAAACCGACATCAGGACGAGATCGACGATGATCGCCTCCGGCATCGGCCCGACCGCGCCGGAGTTGATGGTCTTGGGCACCATCAGGCCCAATACGAAGCCGATGGCGTAGAGGAATGTCACAAAGAATATAGCGTGGGATGCGAATCCGTAGACGAACGCCAGGAACCTGCCGACTGGACCGCCCTTCGTTTCCTCGCCTATGGCCTGGATTTGGGTCATGATCTGTCTCCTGGGTCGGACTGCCTCTGAAGCCACGAAGATGCAGGGACGTGAGGTCAAAAGACTTTGCCCGGAGCCGGATTTTTGCTTGAGATGAGCTTGATTATTCCTTGAGACGCATTCGGTTTGGGAGCACCGCCGTTGCAATTTATCTTTGATAATCATAGGCTTGACACCGAACGGCGGGAGTTGCATCGGGGTTCCCTGCGCATCGCGGTCGAGCCGCAGGTGTTTGACCTCTTGATCTATCTCTTGCAGAACCGCGACCGCGTCGTCAGCAAGGATGACATGTTCGCTTCGGTCTGGGGCGGGCGCGCGGTGTCGGAGTTGACGCTGACCAGCCGTATCAACGCCGCGCGCAAGGCGGTCGGCGACAGCGGGGAAGACCAGAAGCTGATACGCACCGTTGCCCGCAAGGGCGTGCGTTTTGTCGGCGTCGTCGATGCCAGGTCAAACGGTGCCGAGCCGTCTGACGCGGCAGCTCCGGACGGAATCCACGAGCAGCCGCGCCCGGCGATGCCGCTGCCCGACCGGCCCGCCATCGCCGTGCTTCCCTTCACCAACATGAGCGGCGATCCCGAGCAGGAGTATTTTTCCGACGGCATCAGCGAAAATATCATCACTGCGCTGTCCAAGTTGCGCTGGTTCTTCGTGATCGCGCGCAACTCGTCGTTTACCTACAAGGGCAAAGCCGTTCACCTGAAGCAGGTCGCCGAGGAACTCGGCGTCGGCTACGTTGTCGAGGGCAGCGTCCGCAAGGGCGGCGACCGCGTGCGCATTACGGCGCAGCTCAACGATGTGGCAACGGGAAGTCATCTTTGGGCGGAAAAGTACGACCGCAGCATGGCGGACGTGTTCGCGGTGCAGGATGAAATTACCGAGGCCATTGTCGCTGCGATCGAACCTCAACTCTATGCCGCAGAGAATTTTCGTGCCCGGCGCAAGCCGCCGGAAAGCATGGATGCTTGGGACCTGGTAATGCGGGCGTTGTCGCATTATTGGCGGGTGACGCGACAGGATAATGTTGTCGCACAAGCGCTGCTGGAGAAGGCGATCACGATCGATCCGAATTACGGCCAGGCTCTTGGCGTGCTCGCCACCAGCTATACTTTCAGCGCGCACATGGGCTGGGCGGACATGGCAACTGTCGTGCCGATCGCCGAACGCGCTGCGCTGGCGTCGATCCAGGCCGACAGCGAGGACCCTTGGGCGCATCACGCGCTTGGCAGCGTGTCGTTGTTCAAGCGGCGCTTCGAAGACTCGCTGGGCGCGTTCGAGTTGGCGTTAAATCTCAATCCGAATTTTTCGCTTGCCCAGGGTTACTACGGCCTGACCCTGTCGTACTGCGGTCGCTGGCAAGAGGCCTGCGTGGCGGCGCAACGGGCGTTACGACTGAGCCCTCGCGACCCCTTCGCGGCAATTTTTTGCGGCATCGCCGCCTATTCGCACTTTGTCGGGCGCAATTATGACGAGGCGATGCGCCTCGCAAGCGAGGCCATCCGGCAACGCAGCGACTTCGTTGGCGGTCATCGGGTTTTGACCGCAGCCGCCGGCATGGCGGGCCACGATGATTTGGCCAAAGCCGCCTTGCGCGAGCTGGAACGGGCGCAGCCCAATATTTCCCTTGGCTGGCTCGCCAGCCATATGCCGATCCGATACGACGCTGATCGCGAACATTATTTGGAAGGGTTCCGTCGTGCGGGTTTGAATTAGTTGCGATATTGGATGTTAATCGGCTTGATGCCCACTTTTGGGCTGAAGCTGACCTCTCGGGAAGGTCCGAATCTGGCGCAAAGCGGACGCTCCACTATCCGGCACCGGCGCGGCTCGCGCACGAGACATATACAGCACATCGCCCCTAACGTTCACGAACGACCACTGCCTGATTTGCCCGACAGGCTGTATTTCCAAACCGCTGTCCAGCCCCTTTTGAAAAAATATTCTGGTTTTCCGAAGACCCAAATCACTTGTATATCCATCGCCGTTCCGTCCCGAGAGAGGGGCGTATCGCGATCGTCACGAGCGCGGGGCGGAATGCGGTGGACGCGGCAGTGTCAGGCACGACACGTGACGGCAGGGCGGGTGTTAGGAGGCCTGTGAGTTGTCAACGGCGTGCTGACGAACGGCGCTGAGGCGGACGGCAAAATCGTGTGGTCCTGACACCCCGACGCTGGTGTCAAGTCTCGCGGAGGCGAAGTCGGCCCGACCGGGCGCGGACCAGCCATATCCGCAGATGACGGTGGCAAAAAAGCCGGTCACCGGGGAGAGCACGAGGATAAACCGTTAAAACCATTGCGTGCGGGAACGCCGGTGATTCCGGTGACCTCGCTGTGAATACTCGTGTGCATACTTACCACCCCATGCGCACACGAGGCTGCGGGTGCACTGGAGCACCCGGCGTTCCCCACGCCCTCGTTTGGGCGAAAGATTTTTCAACGACTCGGGCGCATCGCGCGGCGAGATCGCGGACGTGTGTCATGAGACCGTTCGTGTCACACGCGATCGTCATTGCATTCTTTCTTCCCGCGGAGAAATGGATTGCTTCGCGGAGAGCCTGTCGTCGGGCGAGCATTCGCGCGAACCGTTGGCTCGCATGACGGTTGTCAACCGGCCGCGCCTCTTACTGCGACGCCTGCTTTCGCAACTCGGCCACGTCCAGCGCGGTGAGACTCGATGGCTTGCTGCCGAAGCGTGCGGTGACGTAGTTGGCGACAGCGGCGATCTCGATGTCGGAATAGGCGTCGCCGAACGCCGGCATCGAGACCGCATCCGGCGGGTGACGCCGCACCGTTCCGGAAATCACGATCTGGGCGACGTTGGTGGCGGTGGGATCGTTGACCGCCCAGGCGCCGGTCAGCGTGGCGAAGGGCGAGATCGGACTTTCACCGGTCCAGCCATGGCAACTGACGCAGGCGCCTTCGAACACCATCTTGCCGCGCGGGTCCTGGGTGCCGCCGCCTTGCCTGTGCGAGGCCGGCGCCGGCGGCGCCAGGGTCGCCGGCAGATCGGGCGAGACGACCGGCGGCACGCTGCGCAGATAGGCCACCACGGCGCGGATGTCTTCCGGCGTGAACTGGCTCAAGCTGTGATCGACCGCTTCGCCCATCGGCCCGGAGGCGGTGCCGTGACCCATCGCGTGGCCGATCGTGAGGTAAGAGACGAGATCTTCGTCGCGCCAGCCGCCGATGCCGGTGGTCTTGTCCGAGCTGATGTTGAAGGCGCGCCAGCCCGCGGTCACCGCGCCGGCGAATTTCTTGCGGTTATCGAGCGCGAACCCGAGATTGCGCGGCGTGTGGCATTCGCCGCAATGCGCCAGCGCTTCGGCGAGATAGGCGCCCCTGTTCCATTCCGGCGTTTTCGAGGTGTCGGGCTCGAAGCGGATATCCGGATTGAAAACGATCGACCAGAAGGTCATCGCCCAGCGCTGGTTGAACGGAAAGGTCAGCGTATTGGCGGGAGCCTCCGCGTGCACCGCCGGCAGGCTGAACAGATAGGCCTTGATCGCCAGCGCATCCGCATCGGTCATGTAGGTATAGGAGGTAAACGGCATCGCCGGATACAGCCGCGCGCCGTCGCGGCGGATGCCGCGATGAACCGCGGCGAGAAAATCCTGGTCGCTGTAATTGCCGATGCCGGTCTCCTTGTCCGGCGTGATGTTGGTCGAGTACAGCGTGCCGAACGGCAGGTTGAATCCGAGGCCGCCGGCATAGGGCTTGCCGTCCTGCGTGGTGTGGCAGACCATGCAATCCGCCGCCTTGGCGAGATATTCGCCGCGCTCCACCAGGCTCGCCTTGGCGAGGGAAGCCGGAACGCCGGTGGGGTTGGCGTCGTGATAATCGGCGAGCGCCACTTTCGGACCCTCCGCGAACGCCATCGGGCCGGGACCCCGGATGATCCAGCCGCCCGCGGCCAGCGCGACCACCACGATGACGACAACGCTGAGGAGAATGCGGCGCGCGGCCGGACTCATGCTTTTTTCCCCGCTGCGATCAAGGAGCGGTCGATCGGGAGCCGCCGCAGGGCGACGCCGGTCGCAGCGTATATCGCGTTGCGCAGCGCCGGCGGTCCCGCCGTGGTGCCGGTCTCGCCGATGCCGCCGGGCGCCTCGCCGCTCTTGATGAGGTGGATCTCGATCTTCGGCGCCTGGTCGATGCGGAGCATGCGGTAGTCATGGAAGTTGGATTGCTGCACCCGTCCATTGTCGATGGTGACTTCGCCGTAGAGCGCGGCGGTCAGGCCGAAGATCAGCCCGCCCTCGATCTGTGCCGCGATGGTATCGGGATTGACGGCGATGCCGGTATCGACCGCGGAAGTGACCCGGCGCAAATGCACCTCGCCCTGCTCGTCGACCTCCGCCTCGACCACGGTTGCAATAAAACTGGCGAACGACGGCTGCGCGGAGACGCCGCGCCCGACCCGCGCCGGCAACGGCTGCCCCCAGCCGGATTTTTCCGCCACCAGATTGAGCGCAGCCAGCAGCCGCGGGGTTTTGCCAAGCATCGCGCGGCGAAAATCCACCGGGTCCTTGTTCGCCTTCCGCGCCACTTCGTCCATGAAACATTCGATGGCGAACACGTTGTTGTTGCAGCCGACGCCGCGCCAGAACCCGGTCGGCACCGCCGGCGGTTCGGCCCGGGTATATTCGATGTGCTTGTTGGGAATGTCGTAGGGCATGTCGACGGCGCTATCGATGGCGTCGATGTCGACGCCGTTCTGGAACGCCGGCGGCAGCCAGCGCGCCAGGATGGACGAACCGGTGACGCGGTATTTCCAGCCAACGATCTTGCCGTCCGACAGGCTCGCGGAAATCGTGTCGCGGTAGACCGGACGGTAGATGTCGTGCTGGATATCTTCCTCGCGGGTCCACACCACCTTGACCGGTCCGTCGACCTGCTTGGCGATGCGAACGGCCGCGACCACCATGTCGGGCTCGAGCTTGCGTCCGAAACCACCGCCGAGCAGGTGGTTGTAGACGGTCACCTTCTCGACGGGGAGTCCGGCGGCTTTCGCCGCCTCGGATTGTACCCGCGCCACGATCTGGGTGCCGGTCCAGACTTCGCAGGAATCCGGCTTGACGTGAACCGTGGCGCTCAGCGGCTCCATCGTTGCATGCGCGAGAAACGGCAGCTCGTAGGCCGCATCGACGCGCTCGCCGGTGGCAAGGCCCTTGGCGATGTCGCCTTCGGATTTGACGACCACGCCGTCCTTTTCGCTGGCGGCGCGCAGCGCCTGCCAGATGTCGTTGGAACTGAGGCGCGCGTTCGGGCCCTCGTCCCAATCGATCACCAGCGCATCGAGGCCTTTCGTCGCCGCCCACATGTGATCGCCGACCACGGCGACCGTGTCATCGAGAACGACGATCTTCCGCACGCCCGGAATCTTTTTGGCGGCGCTGTCATCGACCTTGCCGACCTTGCCGCCGAATACCGGGCACGCCGCCAGCGTCGCGAACTTCATATCAGGCAGCATCGCGTCGATGCCGTAGACCGCCTTGCCGTTGACCTTCTCCGGCGTGTCGAGCCGCTTCAGCGGCTTGCCGATCAGCACGAAATCCTTGGGGTCCTTGAGCGGGACGTCCTTTGGCGGTGTCTGGCTGCTGGCCGCCGCCGCAAGTGCGCCGTAGGAAAGTTTGCGCCCGCTGTCCTTGTGGGTCACTTCGCTGTTCGCCGTCGTGCAGCTTGCGGGATCGACCTGCCATTGCTGGGCCGCGGCCTGCACCAGCATGGCGCGCGCGCTGGCGCCGGCCGTGCGCAGCGGCTTCCAGAACGCCCTGACCGACGTCGAACCTCCCGTCGCTTGAATCCCGAAAATGGGATTTGCGTACAGCTTCTCGTTGGCCGGGGCGTGCTCCAGGAAGAGCGAGGAAAAATCGGCATCCATCTCCTCGGCCAGGATTGCCGCCACCGCCGTGTAAATACCCTGTCCCATCTCGACCTGCGGCATCACCAGCGTGGTCTGGCCGGTGTTGTCGACGCGGATGAAGGCATTGGGCGCGAACTTGCCGGCGGTGTCGTCCGGCGGCTGCACCGGCTCGTTCACCGCGCGTACGGGGAGATGGAATGCGAGCAGAAATCCGCCCGCCAGTCCGCCCGTCAGCACGCTACGACGCGAAAACCCGCTGGAGATTTTTTCTGCAACAGTCATGGCGCGCTCCTACGATTGACGTTGAGAAGCAGCCTGCTTGATCGCCGCGCGAATGCGCACATAGGTGCCGCAGCGGCAGATATTTCCCGCCATCGCGGCGTCGATATCGGAATCGTCAGGGTTGGGCGTGCCCGCAAGCAGTGCCGCCGCCGACATGATCTGGCCCGACTGGCAATAGCCGCACTGGACCACCTCGAGATCGAGCCATGCCTTCTGCACTTTTGCGCCGGCAGGCGAAGCGCCGACGCCCTCGATGGTGGTGACGGCGCGATCGCGCACCGCGCCGACCGGGAGCATGCAGGATCGCACCGGCTTGCCGTCGATATGCACCGTGCAGGCGCCGCATTGGGCAATGCCGCAACCGAACTTCGTTCCGGTCATACCGAGGATGTCGCGGAGGACCCAGAGCAGCGGCATGTCCGACGGAGCGTCAAACGATTTCGGTTCGCCGTTGATTGTCAGGGTGGTGGCCATCAGAACCTCCAATCCAGCAGTCACGGACAGCGCCCGCGGAGAACGCGAGAAGGGGCGATTGACGTGGCAGGGGCATTATATCGCGCTGCGATCCGTCAACAAACGGATATATTTTTTGCAAGGATGCCTTGCATCGCCGTTGCGGCACTACCTCTCGTCAGGCGGCACGGATCGCTGGCGGATTTTTGCTCGACTAAAAATAAGCTAGAATCCGAAGAACCTGGCGCGCAATGCGAAAGAGCGTCAGGAATGCGCCGGCACCATAAGGGCCCGGCGACGGCGCACGCCGATGGTGCGCATGGTGGCGTAGCCGATCAGGAACAGCAGCGCCTTGCTGACGATGGCGTAAACCGACATCGACGCCGACCATGTCACCACGCTGAAGTTAAGCGCCACGATCAGGTTGAGGCCTGCGGAAAAGAACATCAGGCCGGCCCAGACGAAGCCGAAGATGAAGGCGATGTCCGGCACCAGTTCGATCGCGACGGGCGGCAGATAGCGGTTCATCCATCCCGGCTTCAGCATCACGATGCCGACGATGAGGTAGATCACGCTCGGTTTGATCATCACAAAACGCGGGTCGCGGGTGATCAGCGTGGCCGTGCCGGATCCCAGCACCAGGAACAGGCTCATCCACTGCATGGTGTCGATCGGCTTTCGGCGCGTGAACTGCCAGCCGATCTGGACGACGCCCAGCGCCATGCCGAGGACCACCGACAGCACGATGTTGTGCGTCAGCAGATAAAGGACAAGGAAAAAGAACGTCGAGGCCATGTCGAGGAGCAGCAGCTTGCCCGATTCGAACAGGTTCTTCATGACATGTTCAACTCCGTTGCCAGCCCGACGAGTTAGCACCCGGCAACGTGCATCCGCCAGGACTTCGCGCGACGGTTCGCCGCCATTCAAGACTGCCGAAAACCCATGCGGAACGCGCCCCAATGGCGGCCGCGGACGTAAATCGGCGACGACAGGTCCTTCATCAGGACGAAATTGCCGCCGCCCATGTCGCGCCGGTAGGTCTGCAGCAGAAACGGCTTGGTATTCGCCGCGACCTTCTTCACCGCGCGATCGTTGAACAGCCGCTTGTTGCGGCAATTGGCGTTGTTCCAGACCGGGTCGGGCCCCTGCGGCAGGCGATAGTTCGGATTGTGGGTCGGAAGGTAGCCGCCCTTGGCCCAGGCGACGCAGAACACGATCCGGGGGTCGATCTTCTGGATCGGATCCTGGATCGGCGGCAGGATCCGGTCGGTGAGCGCGACATAGTCGGTGAGGTATTGCTTGGGATTGGTGCCCGGGATTTCGCGGTATTTCTCGTCCATCAATTGATCGAGGCGGATGTCGCCGCGCTCGATGGCGGTCTCGAACGCCGCCGAAATCTGTTTGGCGGTGTCGATCACGACGCGGATCAACGGTGCATCCGACGTCTCCACCCCGCTGTCGGCGATCAGCTCGATCAGCGCTCTCGGAAAGATCGAGCAGCTTGGCGACCCTGTCGTCGGCGTGCTTCAGGTCGGTCGACGACAGATCGACGCCCTTGGCGAGGTTGCCGAGTTCGTCGATCACCATGTCGCAATGCGCGAGATTGGAAGTCGCCGCTTTGGCCACGCCGTCGATCTCCCGGCCGACCGCCGTGAAGCCGTCCTGGACGCGGACGATGATGCTCTGGATCTGCCGGGCGCCTTCGCCGGCGCTCTTGGCGCGAAGCGAGGCGTCGCCGCTGGCGCCGATCAGGTTGCCGACCTGGCCGTCAAGATCGCGAACGGTATCGCCGATCAGATGCGTGGCCTGGCGCGTGGCTTCGGCAAGGTTCTTCACCTCGCTGGCGACCACCGCAAACCCTCTTCCCGCGGCGCCGGCGCGGGCGGCCTCGATGGTTGCGTTGAGCGCCAACAGGTTGGTCTGCTTTGCGATCGCCTCGATCGATCCGGATACCTTGGCGACCTGCGCGAGCGCAGTTCCGACCGACGCCGAGACGAAGTTCGATGCGGCCGACGGCCTCGATCAATTCGGCGATATGCTGCACCGCTGTCTCCACCGCGGCGCGCGATTGCGTGATTTCACCGACGGCAGCCGAGGTCGCCGTTTGCACCGCCCGCGACGCGCTGGCGATGTCGTGATTGGCGGAAACCATCGTCTCGGCGGTCGTTTGCAGATGCCCGAACCGGTCGGACTGGCCCGACACGCGGCCGGCGACTTCCTGCAGATTTCCTGCCACGTCCGCGAGCTCGACCCCAAGGCCGCCGATCCGGTTCGCAAGCTGATCGACCAGACGCTCGCTATCCGAGGGAATGGCCGCAGCACGGTCCAACTTTACGGGCTGCGCAACCGACATCGCTGGATTCCTCCGGGTGAATAATTTCTGTAAACGGTTCAGAACTCTTGGACGCTTGTCTTGCTCAAAGCTTGTACGCGGTGCGGAATCCGCCCCAGTGCCGGCCCTTGACGCGGACCGGCACGTCGATCTCGCGCATCATGATGGTATTGCCGTTGCCCATGTCGCGGGCGTAGCTCTGGATCAGGTAGGAGCGCAGATTGCGGCCGGCGGCGAGCCCTGCGGCATCGTTGAAGATGCGGCGGTTGCGGCTGTTGGCGGTGTTCCAGGCTGACATCGCCGGGGCGCTGCGGATGCGAGTAGATCTTGTTGTGCACCGGCAAATAGCCGTTGCGGTCGATCATGGCGCAAAACACCATGCGCGGATCCCTGGCGAGGAAGGCTTCCTGGAACGGCGGCAGCGCGCGATCCGCCCAGCCGAGGATCCGGGTGCGGTGCTGCAGCGGGTTGGTGCCGGGGATCTCGACGTAGTCGGCGTCGAACATGTCGTCGATGGCGATGGCGCCGCTCGCCACCGCGTCCTCGAATATCCTGGTCAGCGCGGTGCCGGCTTCCATGGCGCGGGTGACGAATTCAGTGTTTTCGTCGTGGATCGACCACAGCTGGTCTTCGATCTTTTCGCGCAATGCGGCATCGGGCATCTCGAACCGCGCCTGGACGCCGGCCTTCGAACGCTCGGTGAAACAAATCCTGCACGCGCCGATGCTCTCCAGCGTGGCATTGAGGCTTTCGTTCAGCGGCAGCCGTCTCGGCGTCCGGCCCGCCGATCAGAATGCCTTCCATGGAAATCTCATAGACGGCGGCTGTGATCCGGCCGCGCGCGGCTCTGAATTTCGATTTTGAGATTGCACGGCAACCGTTCGCGCTTGCGCCGGTCCTTGCGGTCGTCCTGGCCCAGCAGCACCGCGCAGCGCGATTTGAGTTTCTGGGCGAACATGGTGACGGCTTTGCCGGCGTTGGCGACACGTTCGCCATGCGCCTCGGCCTCCTTGGTCGCGCCGTCGATCTCAGCCGCGCTGTCGCCGACCGAGACGATGAAATGCGACGCGGTTGCGGCGTTGGCAGACATCGCGCCAGTGGTTTGGTTCTGCTCGGCCACCGCGCCATTGACGTTTTCAAAAACCGGACGGATCGCCTCGATCGCCTGCGAGATCCGGTGCACCGCGTCGACCGAGCCTGCGGCATCCCGCTGCAGCGCGTCGATCTTTTTCGTGATCTCCTCGGTGGCGTGCTGGGTCTGCACCGCCAGCGCCTTGACCTCGGAGGCGACGACCGCAAAGCCGCGCCCGGCGACGCCGGCCCGTGCCGCCTCGATGGTGGAATTGAGCGCCAGCAGCGTGGTCTGCTTGGCAATCTGCGCGATCAGATTGACGACATTGCCGATGGCGGCCGAGGATTCTCGCAGACGGTCGACATTGAGGCTCGCTTCGCGGGCGGCGGCGCTGGCCTGATCGGCGAGCTTGCTGGCGTCGCGGACCTGGGAGCCGATTCCCTCGGCCGAATGGGTGAACTTGTCGGCGGCCTGCGAGAACGTGGTCGCGGTCGACTGCGCGGCGCTGGTGCGCCCGGTCAGGGCGTCGGTGCGCTGGCGAATGGTGGAGAGCGTCGCCGCGGTGGCCTCGGCGCCGCCGGCGACCGAATTGGCCGCGCGCTCGAGCTGCCGGATCATCGCGCCCAGTTCGAGTTCGAGCAGTTCGAGGATTTCCCTGACGGAATCGCTGTCCGAAACGCCGGCGGCTTCGGCCTCAACCACCGGCGTCACCGTCTGCGCCAGCGCTCGACGGCAGGCGCGGCCGCTTCCGGCGGACGTTTTCGAAACCAACCGAACGCCATGGGCCTCTTCTCGGGAACGAGAAATGAGGCTGCGATCTTCGCATTTCGGCATGAAGTCATGGTTAACGATTGCCTCACATCGAGGCAGGCGGCACTACTAATATACCGAAAATCCTCGTAAATCTTTGATTTTGCCGGTTGCCGCGGCCTATAACGCCGCGCTTTCCACCCCTACATCCCGGACGAATCCCGAAAGATACCCGCATGGCCGGACATTCCCAGTTCAAGAACATCATGCACCGCAAGGGCCGGCAGGATGCCCAGAAGTCGAAGCTGTTCAGCAAGCTGGCGCGGGAAATCACGGTTGCGGCCAAGATGGGCCAGCCCGATCCCTCGATGAATGCACGGCTGCGCGCGGCGATCATCTCCGCCCGCCAGGAAAACATGTCGAAGGACTCGATCGAGCGCGCGGTGAAGAAGGCGAGCGGCGGCGACGAGCGAGAATTACGACGAGATTCGCTATGAGGGTTATGGTCCGGGCGGCGTCGCCGTGATCGTCGAGGCGATGACCGACAACCGCAACCGCGCCGCGTCCGACATCCGCTCCTACTTCACCAAGTCCGGCGGCAATCTCGGCGAAACCAATTCCGTCGCCTTCATGTTCGACCGCACCGGCGTCATCGAATACGACGCCAAGGTCGCCTCCGACGATGCGATGCTGGATGCAGCGATCGAGGCCGGCGCCGACGACGTGTCGTCGAGCGAAAACGGCCATGAGATCTACGCTTCGCCGGAAACCTTCCGCGACGTGGCAAAGGCGCTGGAGGCGAAATTCGGCGAACCCCGCAAGGCGGCGCTGACCTGGAAGCCGCAGAACACGGTGCCGGTGGACGACGAGACCGGCGAAAAGCTGTTGAAGCTGATCGATCTGTTGAACGAGCACGACGACGTGCAGAACGTCTACGCCAATTTCGAGGTGTCGGATGCCCTGATGGCGAAGATGGGCGGGTGAGGACACCTCTCTTCGTCATTGCCGGGCTTGACCCGGCAATCCATCTTCTCGACGCGACTCTTTGCGAAGATGATGGATGGGCGGGTCAAGCCCGCGCATGACAAGCCCGGGCCGGCCTGCGCGGCGTATGACGGTTGATAGCGAATTGCCCGAGCTAGGCTTGGGACTCCGGCATGGGGTATAAAATACCCATGACATCCCAGCCGATTCGCCATCCTGTCCGCATTCTGGGCATCGATCCGGGCCTGCGCCGCACCGGCTGGGGCGTGATCGAGATCGACGGCAACCGGCTGATATTCGTCGGCTGCGGCTCGGTCGAACCGCCCGAAGGCCTGCCGCTGGCGAGTCGCTTGCTGGCGATCCATGAGGGGCTTGCCGCCGTGCTCGGCGATTTCCAGCCCGCGGAAGCCGCGGTCGAACAGACTTTTGTCAACAAGGACGGTGTCGCCACGCTAAAACTCGGCCAGGCGCGCGGGGTTGCGATGCTGGCGCCGGCGATGTTCGGGATATCGGTGGCGGAATACGCCCCGAACCAGGTGAAGAAAACCGTGGTTGGCGCTGGCCATGCCGACAAGAACCAGATTCTGGTGATGCTGAAAATCCTGCTGCCGAAGGCCGAGCCGAAATCATCAGACGCCGCCGACGCGCTCGCCATCGCCATTACGCACGCCCATCACCGCCAGAGCGCCGCGCTGCGGCTGAGGATGGTGGGGGTATGATCGGCAAACTCAAAGGCCTGATCGACAGCTACGGCGAGGATTTTGTCATTCTCGACGTCGGCGGGGTCGGCTACCAGGTGCATTGCTCGGCGCGGACGCTGCAGGCGCTGCCGTCGCCCGGCGAGATCGCGGTGCTGTCGATCGAAACCTACGTGCGCGAGGATCAGATCAAGCTGTTTGGGTTTCGCAGCGATGTCGAGCGCGAATGGTTTCGGCTGCTGCAGACGGTGCAGGGCGTCGGCGCCAAGGTGGCGCTGGCGGTGCTGAGCACCTTGCCGCCATCCGATCTTGCGAATGCGATTGCGCTGCGCGACAAGGCGGCGGTGACGCGCACGCCCGGCGTCGGCCCGAAAGTGGCCGAGCGCATCGTCACGGAGTTGAAGGACAAGGCGCCGGCCTTCGCCAATATCGACCCGGCGCTGGTGCATCTGTCCGGCGCGATCGACAATGATCGCGCGCCGCGTCCGGTCACCGATGCGATCTCGGCGCTGGTCAATCTCGGCTACGGTCCGCCGCAGGCCGCCGCCGCCATCGCCGGCGCCTCGCGGATCGCCGGCGAAAACGCCGAGACCGCGCAGCTTATTCGGCTGGGGTTGAAGGAGCTGGCGAAGTGAAGAAGCGATGGCGATTTTTTTTCGCGAACCGAAACCATGGTTCGACCGCGGCCTGCTCCCTCTCCCGCTTGCGGGGGAGGGCCGGGGTGGGGGTGCCTCAGCATACCCCGGCGCCAGTTGAGAGAGTTCCCCCACCTGCCGCGCTCTATCGAGCGCCAAAGCCGAAGCTTCGCTTCGGCGTTTTTCTCCAAGAACGGCCGCCGAAGGCGGCCTATGCTCCCCCGCAAGCGGGAGAGGTAAGAAACGCACCTCGTGCTATCCTCCGCACATGACCACGCCCTCCCGCATCGTCACCCCCGAGCGCCGCACGGACGATGGGCCCGACACCGCGCTGCGCCCGCAACTGCTGTCGGAGTTCGTCGGCCAGGCGCAGGCGCGCGCCAACCTGTCGATCTTCATCGAGGCCGCCCGCAAGCGTAACGAGGCGCTCGACCATGTGCTGTTCGTCGGTCCCCCTGGCCTCGGCAAGACCACGCTGGCACAGATCGTCGCGCGCGAACTCGGCGTTGGCTTCCGCGCCACCTCGGGGCCCGTGATCGCCAAGGCCGGAGATCTCGCCGCGCTTCTGACCAATCTCGAAGAGCGCGATGTGTTGTTCATCGACGAAATTCATCGCCTCAGTCCGGCGGTCGAGGAAGTGCTGTATCCGGCGATGGAGGATTTTCAGCTCGACCTGATCATCGGGGAGGGGCCGGCGGCGCGCTCGGTCAAGATCGAACTTGCGAAGTTCACGCTGGTCGGCGCCACCACGCGCGCGGGGCTGCTGACCAATCCGCTGCGCGACCGCTTCGGGATTCCGATCCGGTTGAATTTCTATACCGAGGAGGAACTGGAAAAGATCGTCACCCGCGGCGCCCGCGTGCTCAAGATCGGCATGACGCCTGACGGCGCCAACGAGATCGCGCGGCGCGCCCGCGGCACCCCGCGCATCGCCGGCCGGCTGCTGCGACGGGTGCGGGATTTTGCTTCCGCGGCGGACGCCGTCTCGATCGACCGCGCCATTGCCGACCACGCGCTGAGCGCGCTGGAAGTCGATGCCGCCGGCCTCGATGCCATGGACCGGCGTTATCTCTCGACCATCGCGATGAATTACGGCGGGGGTCCGGTCGGCGTGGAAACCATGGCGGCGGCGCTGTCGGAGCCGCGCGACGCGATCGAGGACATCATCGAGCCGTTCTTGATCCAGTGCGGCTATCTGCAGCGCACCCCGCGCGGGCGGCTGCTGACCTCGCATGCCTTCCGCCACCTCGGCCTCGCCGAGCCCGCGCGCGATCCGGCGCAGTTCGGATTGTTCGGCAGCGGGGTCGAGGAAGAGCCGTGATCGAGCCGGGTCCGCCGATGACTGCCCATCTCGACGGCACGATCTGCGATGGCCGTCATACCATGCAGATCCGCGTCTTTTACGAGGACACCGATTTTTCCGGCATCGTCTATCACGCCAACTATTTGCGCTTCATGGAGCGCGGACGCACCAATCATCTGCGGCTGATGGGTGCCGAGCAGCACGCGCTGTTTGCCGAAGCACAGGCGGAAACCCCGGGCTTTGCCTTCGTGGTGCGCTCCATGCAAATCGATTACTTGAAACCCGCGCGGATGGATGACGTGCTCGAGGTGGTGACCTGGCCGGTCGCGGTGAAGGGCGCCTCGATCACGTTGGCGCAGGAAGTCAAGCGCGGCGGCGACGTGCTGGTCAAGGCGCAGGTGCGCGTCGCCTTCATCAGCGAGGGCCGCGCGCAGCCGATCCCGAAAGCGCTGCGGGTATTGCTGAAGGCCGATGTGGTTTAGCGATCGGGTGACAGGCAACGCGCCACCGACTCGTCAAAAAGCGGCGATAAGATCGGGCTACACCCAGCCGAGGTCATGGAGGTCACCATGTCGCGTCCCCCGTTTCCGCCGTTCACGAGAGAGACCGCCGCCCAGAAGGCGCGCTTGGCCGAAGACGCCTGGAATTCGCGCGACCCCGAACGCGTGTCACTGGCCTATACCGAGGACAGCCGCTGGCGTAACCGCTCGGAGTTTTTCGAGGGCCGCGCCGCGATCGTGGCGTTCCTCACCCGCAAATGGGCGAGGGAACTCGACTATCGCCTGATCAAGGATCTCTGGGCGTTCGACGGCAACCGCATCGCGGTGCGGTTTCAGTACGAGTGGCATGACGACGCCGGGCAGTGGCATCGTTCCTACGGCAACGAGCAGTGGGAGTTCGACGGCAACGGCCTGATGCGCCGCCGCGAAGCCAGCATCAACGATATTGCGATCGCGGAAGCCGACCGGCGCTTTCACTGGGCAGCGCCGGGTCCGAGGCCCGCGGATGTGCCGGGACTGGGCGAGAGTCCGTTTTGAGGGTGTTACCAACTGACGGTGTCGCGGAGGCCATCGTGAACGGCGCGATCGAGGTGATGCGCGGGGCTGGTAGATAAGGTGTTGGTCAAAGGTTGCCGAGGTGACGATGGACTTCGGCCGATCCTAATAACCCCGCTTGGGATCGACGACATTGTCCAGCGTCCCCCCGGCTTCAAACCGTTCGATCTGCCGTGCCACATATTTCGAGATTTCGTCGGGATCGGTATCGGCGGCGTTGTGCGGCGTCAGGATGACTTTTGGATGGGTCCAGAACAGGCTGTCCGTCGGCAAAGGCTCCGTCGCGAAGACGTCGAGCGATGCGGCGCCAAGCGTGCCGTCGTCGAGGCTTTGCAGGAGGTCGGATTCCGCCTGCAGCCCGCCGCGCCCGGCATTGATCAGGACAGGGGCACCTATCGGGCTGTTGCGGTTTAGTTTTGTGAATAACGCGCGATTCAAGATGTGGCGCGTGTCCGGCGTGAGCGGCAGCAGGCAGACCAGGATATCGGTCCGTCGCAGAAACGGCTCCAGCTGAGCCCTGCCGTGAAAGCAGTCGATGCCGTCGATTTCCTTGCGGCTTCTGCTCCAGCCCGAGACGCGAAAGCCGAGATGCCTGAGCGCTTTGGCCGCGTCCGCGCCGAGCGTGCCAAGGCCCATGATCCCGACCGAAATCGCGCTCGCCGGCCATTGGGATTTGGGCGCCCAGCGCTTCTCGCGCTGGCATGATCTCAGGTAAGGTTCCTGCCGATGATGCATCAGCACGTGAAGCGCGACATATTCCGTCATCCGCCCGGTGAGGTCGCCGACCGCCACGCGAACCAGCGGCACTTTCGGCAGGGTGGAATCGGCCATCAGCGCATCGACGCCGGCACCCAGGTTGAAAATCACGCGAAGGTTCGGGAATGCCGCAAGTTCACCCGGAACCGGTTTCCAGACCGCGGCGTAGTGGATTTCGGCGGGATCGAACGCCACATTGGGCAACAGCAAAACCCGGCGGTCCTTGCACACTTCGTTGAACCGGCTCTTCCATCGTTCGGGAGACCAGTTTTCGGTCCCGCCGTGCACCAGCAAAGCGAGCGCAGCTTTGTTCATTCGATTTTTTTCCTCATCTTGGGGATTACGGGTAACCTTAGCGGTCCACGGCATCCGTGCAAAATATTTCCGATTTGCTGTCGGCTGCCGGCACGCTCAAACGTCCTTGGGATCATGGAGAACGCATGCTCTACGCCATCCTTTGCTACCACGATGAGGACTTTCTCGGTTCCTGGACCAAGGAGCAGGACGCCGCGGTCATGAAGAAGCTTGCCGTCGTGCAGGACAGGCTGTCAAAACAGGGGCGGCTCGGCCCGGTGGCGCGGCTGTTGCCGACGACATCGGCGGCCACGCTGCGCAAGGACGACCCGCCGGTCGTGCTCGACGGTCCCTACGCCGAAACCAAGGAGCAGCTGCTCGGCTTCTATGTCGTCGACTGCAACAATCTCGACGAGGCGCTCGACGTCGCGCGCGATCTCGGGGCGGCCAATCCCGGCGGCGCTTATGAAATTCGCCCCGTCGGCCTGTTCCGGCCCGGGGGGGCCGCGACGTGACCGACACCGCCTGGATCGATGCCGCGCTGACCTCGGCGCGGCCCCAGGCGGTCGGCGCGCTGCTGCGCTATTTCCGCAATCTCGACACCGCCGAAGAGGCCTTCCAGAACGCCTGCCTCCGCGCGCTGAAAAGCTGGCCGCAAAACGGTCCGCCGCGCGATCCCGCGGCGTGGCTCATCATGGTCGGGCGCAATGTCGCGATCGACGATATCAGGCGCGGCCGCAAGCAGGAGCCGCTGCCCGAGGATGAGGCGATCTCCGACCTCGACGACGCCGAGGACGCGCTGGCCGAGCGGCTCGACGGCTCGCATTATCGCGATGACATCCTGCGGCTGTTGTTCATCTGCTGCCATCCCGATCTGCCGGCGACGCAGCAGATTGCGCTGGCGCTGCGCATCGTCTCCGGCCTGACCGTGAAGCAGATCGCGCGTGCGTTCCTGGTCTCGGAGGCGGCGATGGAGCAGCGCATCACCCGGGCAAAGGCGCGGGTCGCGGGCGCCGGCGTGCCGTTCGAGACGCCGGGCCCCGTGGAACGCAGCGAACGGCTCTCCGCCGTCGCCGCGATGATCTACCTGATTTTCAACGAGGGCTACTCCGCCGGCGGCGACACCGCCGAGATCCGCAGCCCCCTGTGCGAGGAGGCCATTCGCCTGGCGCGGCTGCTGCTGCGGCTGTTTCAGAGCGAGCCCGAGATCATGGGACTGGCGGCGCTGCTGTTGCTGCAGCATGCCCGCGCGGCGGCGCGCTTCGACGCCGCCGGTGCGGTGGTGCTGCTCGACGATCAGGATCGTTCGTTATGGAATCAGAGCGCGATCGCCGAGGGGCTGGCGCTGATCGACAAGGCGATGCGGCATCGCCGCAGCGGGCCCTACCAGGTTCAGGCGGCGATCGCGGCCTTGCATGCCCGCGCCGCCAGGCCCGAAGACACCGACTGGACCCAGATCGACCTGCTCTACGGCGCGCTCGAAATCATGCAGCCGTCCCCGGTGGTGACGCTCAACCGCGCGGTCGCGGTGTCCAAGGTGCGCGGGCCCGAGGCGGCGCTGGAAATGATCGAGCCGCTGGGCGAGCGGCTTTCGAATTATTTCCATTTCTTTGGCGTGCGCGGCGCCTTCCTGATGCAGCTTAACCGCAATGACGAGGCAAGGGTCGCGTTCGACCGCGCCATCGCGCTCGCCAACACGTCAGCGGAGGCCGCCCACATCCGGATGCATCTCGACCGCCTGATACGCGACAGCACGCCGCGTGGCGCCAAGGTTGGCAAATAAAGGCCGGGAAATAGAAGGCCGGGAAATAAACCGCCATTCCCCTCTCCCCTTTGTCAGGGGAGAGGGGAAAAGCTCATTTCGGCTTGTCGGCCGCGGTCTTCTTGCAATCGGACATGAACTTCTTGCGCTCCTTGCCGTGGACGCCCTTGGTATCGGCTTCCTTCGAGCATTCGAGCGACGCCGCGGAGCGCGGCTTCTCAGCCTTCTTTTCCGCAGGCGCAGCTTTCGCCGCCGGAGCCGGCGTGGCCGGCGCCGTGGCTTGCGCGAATGCGGAACTCATCAGCAGCAGGGATGCGAAGGCGGTCGCAGCCGCGCGGGAGGATAGTGTCATCATAGGAGCACCTCGGGTTAAAGAGGGGGGCAACGTCGCGCCGCAATGCTGAACCGCGGATGAATGAAGCCGGCTGGGCCGCCTTTCAAAGACAGGATATTTTGGCGCAACGATCGATGGCTCCGTTGTCACGCGCCGACGCTAGGCTAGGATGGGGGCCTTCCGATCGTCATTCCCTTCAAGGAGACCCAGGATGAATATTCGAGCAAAATTATTGTGCGCCGCCGCGGTGTCGGGTTTTGTCGCGCTCGCGGTGACAGCGCCAGCTCAGGCCCTCACCATGCAGGAGTGCAGTGCGAAATATCAGGCCGCCAAGACCGCCGGCACGCTCAACGGCCAAAAGTGGAACGATTTCCGCAAAACCCAGTGCGCCGCGGACGCTGCAGCAGCGCCCGCCGCTGCGCCCGCTGCCGCCGCGCCGGCCGCTCCTGCGGAGCCAAAGGCCACCGAAGCCAAACCGAAGAAGGAAAAGGCAGCAGCGGCACCGGCTACGGCGCCAGCGTCGGTGGGTAACGCGGTATTTCCCTCGGCGGTTGATCCGAAATATGCTAGCGAAAAACCGTTCCTGGCGCGCATGCACACGTGCTCCGAACAATGGAAGGCCAACAAGGCCGCCAACACTACTGGAGGGATGCAGTGGAATCCGAAGGGCGGTGGCGGCTTCTATCCCGAGTGCAACAAGCGTCTGAAGAGTTAAGCGCCTCTTGATTCCCTGGCGGGCCCGGGCCGAATCCGCCTGGGCCTGTTAGCTGGATGATTATTTCTGGACGGCAGTCAATTTCACGAGGAGGGGCATGGGAAAGATTTGCTGGAATATAACGACCTCAATCGGGCTTATCGTATTTTCCCAAACAGCCTCGGCGACGCTGGACGGTCGTGTGGCAACGGTTGCCGGCAATTCGGCCTATCGAAACCTGTCGCAGCTCGATGATCCCTCGAGCAGCGCGGGGTCGGTCGCGGGTTTCTTGCGGGATTTCAACTTGATCCAGAACAACAGTGGCGACCGGTTCGATTCGGACAGGGCCAATATCGGCCTCCTTGCCCAGGCGGTCGAGCCCGTGGCACCTGGTGCCACGACCCCGCCTGCAGATTCGAAGGGACCGCAGGACCAATCGCCTCCGGCCGGTTCTTCGCCACCTAACCCTACATCGACAACTGAAATCGTAAAGCCTGCGAAGACAGTTCCAGGATGTGCCCTGAAATACATGGCTGCGGAAGTTGCCGGCAAGCTCAAGGGTCTCAAGTGGAAGGAATTTCGACAACAGGAGTGCGGAGCAAGCGCTACGCAGGCGGTTTTTCCTTCGACGATTGCACCGAAATACGCTGGAGAACCCCTGGACAAAGCACGGACCCATACTTGTGCGGATCAATTCACCACCAACAAGGCCACCAATGCCAACGGTGGTTTGAAATGGATCGAAATGAGTGGCGGCTACTACAGCGAGTGCGTCAGCCGACTGAAGGGTTGAGTTTGCTTCAATTGCGCGCAGTCATCTCGGCCGAACAGGGTCGGGCCCGTTGCCGGATCGTCAGTTCGACTGCCGCGCCTTCGGTATTCGTGCGCTCCGAATAGAGCCGCTGGAGATTGACAGGCGTTCGCCGGGATCCCTTGATGCGGAAGTTTCCCGCGCGCGGATCGCGAATGATAGCAGGCCTCAGCCTTATTTTACTGTGTCAGCTGGCCGGCGAGGTCATCGTGCACGGTCTCGGCCTGCCGGTGCCGGGTCCGGTGCTCGGGCTGGTGTTTTTGCTGCTGCTGCTGCTGTTGGCGCGCGACCGCTTCGCCGTTCTGGCGCGCGGGCCGTTGCAAGGGGACGGCGTGGAGAATGCCAGCCGGGGCCTGCTCGCACATCTGTCGCTGATGTTTGTCCCGGCCGGTGTCGGCGTCGTGCAGAAGCTCGATCTCGTCGCCGCACATGGCATCGCCATCGCGGTCGTGCTCGCGCTCTCCGTGGTGATGACGCTGCTGGCGACGGTGGCGACGTTTTTGGGCGTGAGCCGCCTGATGGTGCGCGGACGGAGCGCGCCATGAACGAAAACCCGTTCTCGCTGTGGGTGTACCTGTCGCGGTCGCCGCTGCTGTGGCTGACGGTGACGTTGCTGACGTATGCGCTCGCGGATGCGGTATCGCTCAAGACGCAGCGGAATGCGCTCGCCAATCCGGTGTTTCATTCGATGTGGATCATCGGCGCCTTTCTGCTGATCACGGGCACGTCCTACACGACCTATTTCGAGGGAGCGCAGTTCGTGCACTTCCTGCTCGGGCCGGCGACCGTGGCGCTGGCGGTGCCGCTCTATGAAAACCGCAAGGCGGCGGCAGCGGCGATCCTGCCGATGCTGGCGGCGCTGGTGGTGGGCTCCGTGACTGCGATCGTTTCGGTGGTGTTGCTGGCGGAGGCCGCGGGCCTGCCGGAAACGGTGGTACTTTCGCTGGCGCCGAAATCGGTTACCGCCGGCGTCGCCATGGGTATCAGCGAATTGCTGCACGCCGATCCGTCGCTGACGGCGGTCGCGGTCATCATCACCGGTATCATGGGCGCGATGATCGTCACGCCCTTGATGAACCGGGCGGGCATCAGGGATTTCCGCGCGCGCGGCTTCGCGGTCGGGGTAGCGGCGCACGGCATCGGTACGGCTCGCGCGTTCCAGGTCGACTCGGTAGCGGGCGTGTTCGCCGGCATCGCCATGAGCCTCAACGCGCTCCTGACATCGCTGCTGGTGCCGCTGGCGGTGACGCTGCTGGTGCGCTGATCTCCATTGGATTTTTTTATAACGCCACCATAGAGATCAGTAGGAACTCCTCCTGGGGTCCGGGCGTGCATCGAGTTTACCGTCTTGATGATCTCCGCGATGCAGGGCGTGCTCGGACTGGCATCGGGAGCGCTGGTCGCCACGGCCAGCAGTTACGCCTGGTCCGGGCTGATCTCGTGGGGACTGGCGGGATTTTCCATTGCGGGCGACATCGCCGGCGGACTGATCGGCACCCGATCTGCGCAGCACCTGTCGGCGCGGCGCGCTGAACATTGTGTTCGCCGCCGTCATTATTGCGGTGGCGCTCTATATGCTGGCGCGCACTTTGTCTCTATCCTGAGAATTGAGCCGGCCCGGAGAGCAGAGATGACCAAACCGACCGATCCAGTCCGCCTTTCCCAGGCACCGACCCGGCGCGAAACGCTCGGCGCACTCGGCGCAGGCGCGCTGGTGCTGGGCCTGCAGATTGCACCGGGATCGGCGTGGGCGCAAAGCGACGACGACGACAATGTGCTGACGGAAGCCCTGGTATTGCGCGATCCGGATATCCCGGTAGCCGGAAATGCCAATGGCGATGTCTCGATCGTCGAGTATTTCGACTATCAGTGCCCGTATTGCCGCAAGCTCGAGCCCGAGTTGCGGCAAGTGGTGCAGGACGACGGCAAGGTCCGCCTGGTGCTGAAGGACTGGCCGATCCTGGGGCCGGTCTCGGTGACGGCGGCGCGGATGGCGCTGGCGAGCAAATTCCAGGACAAATTCCTGCAGGCCCACGAGGCGCTGATCGGCGTCAATTCGAAGCTAACCGAGCCGCGCATCCGAGAGCTGCTCGCCGGCGCCGGTATCGATGTCGATCGCGCCACGCGCGATCTCGCCACCCATGCCGAGGCGATCGATGCGATCCTGGCGCGCAACAACGATCAGGCCACCGCGTTCGGATTCAAGGGAACGCCGTCCTTTATCGTCGGCAAATTCCGCGTACCGGGCGTCCTGACCATGGCCGAATTCGACCAGGTCATCGCCGATGCCCGCAAGGCGGCGGCGAGCAAGTAGCAAATTACGATAGCGCCCTCGCTGGATCCAGCGAGGGCGTTTTTTTGGTTACAGCGCCAATTTGGCGTGATTACTTCGAGGACAGCCTGACCCAGTCGTCATGGGCCCGGACTTTCAGCGCGTGCAAGTCGGTGGCCGCGACGTCCCAGTTCACGATGGTGCGATTGGCCTGCGCTACCTCGCCATTCGCGACGGTCGAGGTCTGCATGGAATCATAGGTGTAAACACCCGCCACCAGCAGCAGCGCCCCCAAAATCATTCCCAGAAAAACCCGCATGGCAAAACCTCCGATGATGGCCAATAACGTGGCGGGGAGACGATGGTTCCACCTGTCGTCTCGGCGATGTCGGGCAATCCCAAGGGGATACCCGACATCAAGAACGTGTCTTTGTCGTTGCAGGCGCGGGCGCAGCTATCGGTGAGGAAGCCGTGCCCGCCGTCACCACATCAAGCGACTTCAGTTCGTCCGGCCTGAAGACGAATAGCCGGTCATGCGGCGTCTCCATGGCGTGCACCCAGACCTGCAGGCTGACGCCCATGTCGGCGAGATAATGTTCGCAGCGCGCCGAGATGTTTTGCGCAACGCTCATCTCGTCGCGGGGCGGCCCGGCAGTGGCCGAACGGATCGCCGCCACCTGGTGCACGCCGATCATGGCGCGTTCGCCGGCGCGTCGCTCGATTCCGCCGGCGAACATCAGCGGACATGACGACGCGCAGTATTTTCCTGCCTCGACTTCGGTCGCGAATTTGCGCTCGCGAATAAGCCGCCCCATGGTCAACGCATCGGTGACCGAGCCGCCCGGCGAATTCAGCACCACGGTCCTGATGTAATCGCCGTGCCGGCCGACTTCGGCCGCGAAGCTTTGCGAAATTCCGGGCGTGATGGTGCCGGTCGCCATCAATTTGCCGCCGCCGACCAGCTCGAACGTCATCGGCTTTGCCATGGGTGCCGCCCGGCTGCGGCAGCGGGATCAGGCGCTTGTCGCCATCAGGCAACCGCGGCGCGAGGATCGACGGCAGCATGCCGGGATCGAGCGCGGGCGAATCCACGCCGATCTCGGCCGGTGGCGCCGCGGCATCCGGGTCGGCGGTCCACCCCTCCATGCGGGCGAGATCGGCCGTGAGCGCGACGATCGTGACCGTAAGCACGCCATGGAAAATCCAGCGCAACACGGCCTCGTCGGCATCGTCCGACAGCCAGCCATGAAACCGTTGCCGCAGGGTCGACGACCGCGACTTGGCCACTACTTGATCTGCCTTGCCGACGACAGCGAGGTGACGTTTTCGTCCGCCATCGCGGGGTCGGCCGGCTCGCCGGTGGGTTTCGCCTGGGCCGGCACCGTCAGCCGCGCGTCCCCGACCTCGCGCGCCATCTGCAAGGCAGAGACCAACTCGCCCACGGTCATGCCGGATGCGCTGAAGACCGGAAGCCCTTCGCGCCTGATCGCGGCGTGCACGACGCAGAGGATCAGCACCAACACCGCAGGCATCAGATCGATCGAGATCGCACCCGCCCAGCTCGGAATGAAATCCCCGGCGTAACGCAACACCGCTTCGGCGGGCGACAAAGTCTGGAACCGGACCGGTTCGACCCGCGGCGTCGCCAGAATTTTGTCCGCGGCGTCCGACAGCGATGCCGCCTGCGCGGCAATCGAGCTTTCAACCTTGCCGACCACAGCGGTCTGGCGATCGGCAAGATCGGCGGTGTGGCCGCCCGCGGCCGGTGCAATGAAGCTGGATGACAGCGACGCCGCGGCGCGCTTGACCGCGGGTGCCACGGACGTCTGCTGCAAATTGGCGATCACGCCCATCAGCGCCAGCGACTCCGTCGCGAAGGCGTCGCTGCGCGTCGAAATCGGTCCGCGATCGGAAATCAATTCGCGCATCCGCGTGAGATTCTTGCCGCCTTGTTCGTACAAGGCCGAGACCCGGTTGCCGGAGGCCTGGACTTCCTGGCCGAGGCTATCGAGTTGCCCGGACATTTGCGTGAGAAGCTGCACGACGGTGCCGGATCCCGCGGTGCCGGTCAGCGAGCCGGCACGCTCGGCGTCGGCAAGCCGTGCGAAGCGTGACGACGCCAGCTGGATATCCGGCAACAGTCCCTGGCCTGCGATGGCGTTGGTGTTGGCGGTATCGAGATCGCGGGTGTAATCCTGCACGGTGGTGGCGAGATGCTGCTGGATCGCGGCGGCGCCAGCCAGCGCCGAGGCGTTCAGCCATGACGACATCGCCACGATCATCAGCGACCCCAGCAGCATGCAGCCGAACATCAGGCCGCGGCCGGTGCGGTGGGTCACATGCGGCATGAAATGCATCAGGAACACCCAGAATGCGTAGATGCCGACCGACACCGCGACCGAATAGATCACTGCGGCGAACAACACCGTGGTCGGGCTGCCGTTGAGCAATTCGCGGACGCCGAGAAAAGTGTAGACGCCGGCCGCCAGCGCGAGGATCGCGGTGGTGAGCTTCAGCGTGACTTCGAGACGCGTGACGCCTTTCGACAGCAGGACCGAAGCAGACGAACGGGCGGGCAGGGGCGGCGATGCGAAAGCAGTATCTGGGGGCATGATGGGGGGTTCCGGAAGGTTCGAGACCAACTGAACAGCACCCCCCGCTGCTGGCTAAGTACCTCATTTCTGAGAAAAATTCGGACGAGATTATGTCGACGATCATTCACAATCATCGGGCTTGGCTTCACGAGGGCTTGAAAGAACTATTAGCCGCACATCAATGTGTGGATTAGCCCTCCGGCGATCAGGAGTGAGTGAGAATGACCGACAAGACCAGCAAGGTTGCGATCGTGACCGGCGCCTCGCGCGGCATTGGCGCCGCGGTCGCCGAACGTCTCGCCGGCGACGGCTTCACCGTTGTCATCAATTATTCCGGCGACACCAAATCGGCCGAGACGCTCGCGCGCAAAATCGAAGCCAAGGGCGGCCGCGCGCTCGCCGTCAAGGCCGATGTCAGCGACCGGTGCGCGGCCTGTTCGACGCGGCGGCAGCCGCGTTCGGCGGGATCGATGTGCTGATCAACAATGCCGGCATCATGAAGCTTGCGAAAATCGCCGACAGCGACGACGCGCTGTTCGACCGGCAGATCGCGATCAATCTCAAAGGCAGCTTCAACGCGATGCGCGAGGCGGCGAAGCGCCTGCGCGACGGCGGACGGATCGTCAATTTTTCGACTAGCGTGGTCGGCACCAGGCTGGAGACCTATGGCGTGTATGCCGCCACCAAATCGGCGATCGAGACCATGACCGCGATCCTGTCGAAGGAGATGCGCGGCCGCAACATCACGGTCAACGCGGTCGCCCCCGGTCCGACCGCGACCGACCTGTTCCTCAACGGCAAACCGCCCGAATTGATCGAGCGGCTGGCGAAGATGAGCCCGCTGGAACGCCTCGGCGCGCCCGAGGATATTGCTTCCGTCGTCGCCTTCCTGGCCGGTCCCGATGCTTCATGGATCAACGGCCAGGTGCTGCGCGCCAATGGCGGGATGGTCTGAGCATTAACCGCGCAGCCAGCTCAGGATCTCCGCGTTGATCTCGCGCGGATAGCAATGGCTGAGATCGTCGATCTCCCGGTAGGTGACGTCGGCGCCTGCCGCCGACAACGACTCTCGCGTCTGCCGCGCCACCTGCACCGGGAACATCCAGTCGAGCCGGCCATGCACGATATAAACCGGCAAGGCCCGCAATCTCTCGGCATCCGCCATTTCCGCCATCAGCGGATGGAACGTGGCGGCAACCGGGGCCAGGTGGGTGAAGGGCGAAGCGCGCTCTAGTCCGGTGACGTAGCAGAAGGTGCCGCCGTCGCTCATTCCGGTCAGCAGCAAGCGGTCTGAGTTGACGTTCCAGCGGCTTCGCACCACATCGAGAATGCGGACGAGGTTGGCCGTGTCGGTGTCTTCCCCCATCAAGGCCCAGGTGCTGCCAGTCGCCGTCGGTGCGACGACGATGGCGCCGTGGCTGCGCGCGTCGCGCAGCCAGGTCCACAGGAAGCCGCGGCCATTGCCGCTGCCGCCATGCAGCGCCATCACCAGCGGCCACGCGCGGTCCGGGCTGTAATATTCGGGTATGTAGAGCGAGAAGCCGCCGCGGCTGCCCGGTTCGTTATGGTCGTGCATCATCCCGGTGTTATCTGATGCCGGCCGCGCGAGCCGCGCGGCGAGATCGGCATCTTCGCGCAGAGCGGGATCGACGAAGAAACTGCTTACCGGCGGCAATTTTGCAGCGAGCGGGTACAGCGCTTCCTGGGCGCGCGGAGCGTGGCGCAGCGCGCGAAACACCGCCACGATGTCGCCATTGCCATGCTGGACCGCGCGCAAGCCCTCGAATGCCGTAAGAGCGGCGTCGCTCGCCGCTGCGAGCGAGGTCTGAACGTCTGCGAATTCCGCGGGCCAGCCGGCGAGCCGCGGACGAACGGCCTTCAACGTCTGATCCGGCGTGCCGGCGGCTTCCATGACAGCACCGAAATCCGGCGGGTTGAGATGGCGGGCGATGAAGCCGAGCGCTTCAAGCGATTGCAGCAAGGGCGGCAGCACGGCCACGATGTCGTCCACCACGGCCTCGCCCATCGTGGGATCTCCGCTGCTGTTCAATGCAGCCGCGGCGCCTTGAAGAGCCTGGCGCGGTCGATCGAGCTCAACACCACCTCGAAGGTGACGCCGTCATGGTGGACGGTGAGCGGCACGTCGACGCCGGCGGGTCCGAGCGCCCAGAGTTTTCGGTAAAACCCGGTCTGGCTTGAGATCTTTTCGCCCTTGACGGCCAGGATAACGTCGCCGGACTTGAGTTCGGCGCGCGCCGCGGGTCCTTTCGCGGAAATGCCGATCACCACGACCTTGTTGTCGATCTCGGTCGAGTACATCCCGAGCCAGGGCCGCGCCGGCTTGTTGACGCGGCCGAACTTTCTGAGATCGTCGAGCACCGGCTTGAGCAGATCGATCGGCACGATCATGTTGACATGCTCGGCCTTGCCCTCGCGTTCGCGCTCGAGTTGCAGCGAGCCGATGCCGATCAGTTCGCCGCGGCTCGAGATCAGCCCGGTGCCGCCCCAATTGGGATGCGCGGGATAGGTGAAGATCGCCTCATCCAGCAAATACTCCCAGTAACCGGCGAACTCCTGCTTGGCAGCGATGTGGCTGGCGACCGACCGCGTGCGTCCGCCGGCGCCGCCGACCACGACGCGGTCGCCGAGTTTGGCGGCGGCCGAAGAGCCGAGCGGCAGCGGTTCGAGATCGATGTGCCCGAGCGCCTGCACCAGGCCGAAGCCGCTCACGGCATCGAAGCCGAGCGCGTGGCCTTCGACCACACGGCCGTCGCCAAGATGCAGCCAGACGGTCTCGGCTTCGGTAATCAGGTAGCCGATGGTCAGCACCAGCCCATCGTCGATCAGGACGCCATTGCCGGCGCGTTCGGTACCCAGCGTCTCCGCGCTAAAGGCGTCGGCCGTGATGATCGAATGCAGGCCGACCACCGAGGAAAGCACGCGATCGAGATCGAAACTGTAGTCGCTGGCGCGGGGCTGGTTCGCAAGCGGCACTTTCCATTCAGTCAAAGAGGGCATCGAGATCTCCGGGGGCCGATCGGCGTGCACGTGCTCCATAAGTCCCAGCAACGGCAGCGCACGAACCGGCGACGATCTTATGTCGCAAATGATCGTCTTGAAAGTCTCCCGTGGTATGATTTGTAGCGCAGCCCGGATGTCGGACTGACGGACTAATCCGGGTTTTTGCGAACGATTGAAAAAGGAACAATGGTTGCGCTGTTCCGTTCCTTTCCGTCCGGAACGGCAGCAAGGGAAAGCCCGTTGAATTCAGCCCGCCGATCGTCCGCCAGCGCAGGGATCCTGATGTATCGGCGCACGGGTCCGAAACTGGAGGTGCTCCTTGTGCATCCGGGCGGGCCCTACTGGCGCCGCAAGGATGAAGGCGCCTGGTCGATTCCGAAAGGCGAAATGGATGAGGGCGAGGACGCGGAGAACACTGCCCGCCGGGAGTTCGCGGAGGAGACCGGTGTCGCGCTCGCGGGGCCTCTTCAATCGCTGGGCGAGGTTCGCCAGCGCGGCGGCAAGCGGGTGCTGGCGTTTACTGTGGAAGGCGACGTTGACGTGCAAACCGTAAAGAGCAACACCTTCGAAATCGAGTGGCCGCCGAAGGGTGGAAGGATGCAGGCATTTCCCGAGATCGACCGCGCCGGTTGGTTCGACCTGCCTGTTGCCCGCGAAAAAATTCTCGAAGGCCAGCGGCTGCTGCTCGATCGCCTCGCCGAGCTTGTGGGCCAGACTGGCGCGAGGCCGGCATCATGACCGATCGTTTCGATCTGCAGCGCTTTGTCGACGCGCAGGCGCCGGTCTATCCGCGGGTACTCGCCGAATTGCGCCAGGGCAGGAAGCAAAGCCACTGGATGTGGTTCATCTTCCCCCAGATCGCCGGGCTCGGTCATAGTCCGATGGCGCAACGATTTGCGATCGCGTCGCGCGCCGAGGCTTTGGCCTATCTCGGCCATGGCGTTCTCGGATCACGACTCCGAGAGTGCACGGCTCTGGTCAACGCCGTCCAGGGCCGCACCATCAACGAAATCCTCGGCAGCCCCGATGACCTGAAATTCCGTTCGTCGATGACGCTGTTCGGCGCTGTGTCTTCCGAAGCGCTGTTTGCACAGGCCATTGCGAAATTCTATGGCGGCGTAGTGGACCAACAGACGATGGACCTGCTTGAGGGCCGATCATAGCGGACGTTCAGCTTTGAGATTTACCCAACGGCCTTTGCGCCGGAGGAATGCGGCTGAACTATGATCTCCTTGCGCAGCCCCGCGTCGATTCGAGGTCTATCCTCGTTGCAGGACGCGTGCTGCCGTGCCGGAGAGCCTGAGCGTTGGACGGATTACGTCACGGCGTGTTAAGGCCAACCGGGATCAAGTTCACTCATGAGTTTGTCAAGCCCGTTCATCCGTCGGCCTGTCGCCACAACACTGCTGACGTTCGGATTGGTGGCCGCGGGCGTCATCGCCTTTTTCAATCTGCCGGTCTCGCCGCTGCCCGATGTCGATATTCCGACCATTTCGGTGCAGGCGACATTGCCGGGCGCGAGCCCAGAGGACGTGGCGACCACGGTCGCGAGTCCGCTGGAACGTCATCTCAGCCAGATCGCCGATGTCACCGAGATGACTTCGTCGAGTTCGCTCGGCTCTGCGCGCATCAACCTGCAGTTCGGCATCAATCGCAACATCAACGGCGCCGCGCGCGACGTCCAGGCGGCGATCAACGCGTCGCGCGCCGATCTGCCGACCTCGCTGCGGAGCAATCCCACCTATCGCAAATTCAACCCCGCCTCTGCGCCGATTCTCATCTATACGCTGACATCGGATACGCTGACTCCAGCCGAGCTTTATGACGCCGCGTCGACCGTGCTGGCGCAGAAGCTGTCGCAGGTCGAAGGCGTCGGGGAAGTCGGCGTCAGCGGCGGATCGCTGCCCGCCGTGCGCGTGGAACTCGTGCCGCAAGCGCTTTTCAAGTACGGCATCGGCCTGGAAGACGTTCGCGCGGCGCTCGGCAATGCCAATGCCCACAGTCCGAAGGGGGGCATCGACGTCGGAGACCACCGCTACCAGATCTATTCCAACGATCAGGCCATCAAGGCGGCGGACTACAAATCGCTGGTGGTCGCCTATCGCAACGGCGCGGCGGTCCGCCTGACCGATGTCGGCGAGGTGCTCGATTCGGTGGAGAACCTGCGCAATCTGGGCCTTTCCAACGGCAAGCTGGCGGTCATGATGATCGTGTACCGGCAGCCCGGCGCTAACATCGTGGGGATGGTCGACCGCGTAAAGGCCCTGATGCCGCAATTGCGGGCGTCGGTCTCGCCCGCGATGGACGTCAATCTCGCGGTCGACCGTTCGGTCACGATCCGGACCTCGCTGCGCGACGTCGAAATCACGCTCATCATTGCCGTGATCCTGGTCATCCTGGTGGTGTTCGCGTTCCTGCGCAGCGCGCGGGCGACGCTGGTGCCGGTCGTGGCGGTATCGGTGTCGCTGGTCGCGACCTTTGCCGTGATGTACCTGTTCGGCTACAGCCTCAACATCTTCTCGCTGATGGCACTCACGGTCGCGACCGGATTCGTGGTCGACGATGCCATTGTGGTGCTGGAAAACACCACCCGCCACCTGGACGCGGGAAAGTCGCCGCTGGAGGCCGCGCTGCTGGGGTCGAAAGAGGTCGGCTTCACCGTGCTGTCGATGAGCGTGTCGCTGATCGCGGTATTTGTCCCGATCCTGCTGATGGGCGGCCTGGTCGGCCGGCTGTTCCGCGAATTCGCCATGACGATCACCGTCGCCATCGTGATCTCGCTGGTGGTTTCGCTGACCACGACGCCGATGATGTGCGCGGTGTTGCTGCGCGGGGAGCGCGACCGGCCGCACGGATGGATCTATCGTTTAAGCGAACGGGTCTTCGAGGCAATGCTGGGCGGCTACCGGCGGACGCTTACCGTGGCGCTGCGCCATCCGCGCTCGGTGATACTGGTCCTGGCGGCGGTGCTCGGCCTGAATTTCCATCTCTACGGGGTCGTTCCGAAGGGCTTCGTCCCGCAACAGGACACCGGGCTGCTGGTCGGGTCGATCCAGGCCGACCAAAGCATTTCGTTTCAGCTGATGCAGCAGAAGCTCAAGCAATTCGTCGAGATCGTGAAGTCCAATCCGGCAGTCGACACCGCCGTGGGCTTTACGGGTGGTGGTCAGGGCCCGAGCGGAGGCTCGACCAATTCCGGCACCGTGTTCGCCTCGCTGAAGCCGCTGCACGACCGCACCCTGTCCGCCGACCAGGTGATCGGCTCGCTGCGAAGCGAATTCGCCGCCGTGCCGGGTGCCACCTTGTTCCTGCAGGCGGTGGGGGATCTCGGCGGCGGCGGACGCTCGAGCAACGCGCAGTATCAGTACACGCTGGTGGGATCGACGTTCGAGGAGCTGAACGAATGGACGCCGAAGATCGTCGCCGCGCTCCAGACCGAGCCCGCCCTCGCCGACGTCAGCAGCGACCAGCAGAACAATGGCCTCCAGGCCAACGTGATCATCGACCGCGATGCGGCCTCGCGACTCGGGGTGGCGGTCAACCAGATCGACAACACGCTGTACGACGCCTTCGGTCAGCGGCAGGTCTCGACGGTCTACGTCGCGCGCAACCAGTACCATGTGATCATGGAGGTGGCGCAGGAGTATCTGCAGAATCCCCTGACGCTGAAGGATGTATATGTCAGCACTTCGGGCGGATCGGCCAGCGGTTCGCAAACGACCAATGCCGTGGCCGGGACGGTCGTGTCGTCGACGCAGACCGCGTCGGCCAATTCGGTCGCCGCCAGTGCGGTCCGCAATCTTGCGACCAATTCGATCGGCGCCACCGGCAAGGGCGCATCGTCGACGGGGACGGCGATCAGCACCAGCCAGGAGACGATGATTCCGCTGTCAAGCGTCGCCCGGTTTGGACAGGGACAAACGTCGCTTGTCGTCAGTCATCAGGGGGTTCTGGTCGCCAACACGATCTCGTTCAATCTCGCGCCCGGCGTTTCGCTGGGCACCGCGGTGACGACGATCGAGGCGGCGATGCGCCGGATCGGGGTTCCCGCGACGATCCAGGGCTCGTTCGCGGGCGCCGCCAAGATCTTTCGGGAATCGCTCTCCAGCGAGCCGTTTCTCGTGCTCGCGGCGTTCGCGACGATCTACATCTCGCTCGGGATGCTCTATGAGAGCTTCGTCCATCCGCTGACGATCCTGTCCACGCTGCCGTCGGCCGGCGTCGGTGCGGTCCTGGCGCTGATGCTGTTTAACACCCAATTCGACATCATTGCGATGATCGGGGTGATCCTGCTGATCGGCATCGTGAAGAAGAACGCCATCATGATGATCGATTTCGCGCTCGACGCCGAGCGCGTGCGCGGTCTGCCGCCGGCCGATGCGATCTTTGAAGCCTGCCTGCTGCGTTTCCGGCCGATCATGATGACGACCATGGCGTCCCTGTTCGGCGCGGTGCCCCTGATTATCGGTATGGGCGAAGGCAGCGAGTTTCGTCGGCCGCTCGGCATCACCATCATCGGAGGCCTGGTCCTGAGCCAGATCCTGACCCTCTACACCACACCCGTCGTCTATCTGTATCTCGATCGCTTCCGGCACTGGAGCAACCGGTTGCGGCGGGGGCGCCGATCCCTGTTGCGGCCTGGTTAGCGGTCCCGCCACGCTCCATGAAGGGATTCCGTGTTGCGCGTCCGGTTCGTCTACGGATCGAGCTCGGTATCCCAGTATAAATAATCGAGCCAGCTCTCGTGCAGGTAGTTCGGTGGGAACAGCCGGCCGTTGCGGTGCAGCTGGTGCACGGTCGGCGCGAACGGGGGTTGGCGCGGAAACATCCGCGCCTGCTGCGGCGTCAGATTGCCCTTGCGCAGATTGCACGGCGAACATGCGGCGACCACGTTTTCCCAGGTGGTCTGACCGCCCTTGCTGCGCGGGATGATGTGATCGAAGGTGAGATCGTCGTTGGCCGAGCAGTACTGGCAGACGAAGCGGTCGCGCAGGAACACGTTGAACCGGGTGAAGGCGGGATGCGTGGTCGGCTTGACGAACGATTTCAGCGACACCACGCTCGGTAGCTGGATCTCGAACGAGGGACTGCGCACCGCGCGGTCGTAGTGCTCGACGATGTTGACGCGGTCGAGGAATACCGCCTTGATCGCGTCCTGCCACGACCAGAGAGACAGCGGGTAATAGCTCAGCGGCCGGAAGTCCGCATTCAGCACCAGTACCGGCCATCCGCCTTGCGAGACATGTGCGTTCAAGTAACGCTCCTGGCCCCCATGTGAGCTGCGAAGCAGCATGAAGTGACATACTACAGGCAGCGTGACGGGATTGTGAAGAGCGTTGGCGGTCTTATCCGCCGCCCGGGCCTGCATGCGTGCGGATTGCAAGACCGGCCCGAACACCGCTAAACGAGGCGGACGGCACCTTTCGGCCGCATTCGGACGCATTCAAATGGTCCCCAGCTCCCGTTTTTTTGAGGCGCCGCGCCGGCTGCGGGCATTCGTTCGCGCGCATGAAACGAGCCTGGTCGTCCTCGCGGCACTGGTCGGAACCATCGGCGGATTGGTGGTGGCCGTGATGAGCGCGGCGGTCGAGGGGCTCCATGTCGTGCTGTTCAACCTTGAAATGGGGGACCGGCTTTCAAGCCAGTACAGCATCGAGCCGCTGCGCGCGCTGCTGGTTCCGAGTCTCGGCGGATTGCTGCTGGGGGTGGCATTTCTGCTGTTGCAGCGATGGCGGCCGGCGCGTGAAGTCGACCCCATCGAGGCCAATGCCCTGCACGGCGGGCGGATGTCGTTTCGCGGCAGTGTGATCGTCGCGCTGCAGACGGTGTGGTCCAGCGGTGTCGGCGCTTCTGTCGGCCTTGAAGCAGGATACACCCAGCTCGCCAGCGGTATCGCCGCGTCGCTCGGCCGCGGATTTCATCTGCGCCGCGCCGATCAGCGCCTGATGGTCGGCTGCGGCGCGGCCGCAGCGATCGCGGGCGCGTTCGGCGCGCCGCTGGCCGGCGCCTTCTATGCCTTTGAGCTGGTGATCGGGGGATATACGCCGGCCAGCCTGACGCCGGTCGGCGTCGCCGCGGTGGCGGGCTATTTTGTCGCCCATGGATTTACCGTGCTGTCGCTCGGCGTCAGCGTTGGTCCGGTCGGCGACGTACTGGGGCATGACCTCGCGATTGCGGCGCTGCTCGGGATTCTCGCAGCGCTGGTTGGCATCGCTATCATGCGCGGGGTGGCACTCTGCGAGGCGCTGCTATCGAAGACCGGTCTCTGGCCGCCGCTGCGCCCGGCGCTGGGCGGTCTCGTGGTGGGCCTGCTCGCTTTGGTGACGCCGCAAGTGATGTCGTCGGGGCATGGCGCGTTGCATTTTGCCGGATTCGTTTCAATTCCATTGTCGGTGATTGCAGCTATGTTCGTCCTGAAATCAATTGCGTCCATCGTATCGCTCGGCAGCGGCTTTCGCGGCGGATTGTTTTTCGCGACGCTGTTCCTCGGTGCGCTCGGCGGTCACCTGTTCGCGGGCGCCTTCGATACGATCTGGCCCGGTCTCAACCTCAATCCGAACGTCTATGCGATCGTCGGCATGAGCGCGCTGTCGGCGTCCGTGATCGGCGGGCCGCTGACGATGTCGTTCATCGCGCTGGAATCCACCGGCAATCTCTGGCTGACCACGGCCGTGCTGGTCGCGGTCATCATCTCGACCCAGATCACCCGGGAACTGTTCGGTTACTCGTTCGCGACCTGGCGATTACACCTGCGCGGCGAGACCATCCGCAGCGCCGCCGATGTGGGCTGGATCCGCGATCTCACGGTGCGCAGCCTGATGCGCCAGGACCCCGCCACCGTGAGCGCCAGCATGCCGATCGAAGAATTCCGCGACAAATTTCCGCTGGGGTCGAAGACCCTGGTGGTCGCGGTCGACGGCGGAGGCCGCTACATCGGGCTGGCGCTGGTGGCCGAAGCCCACGCGCCGGATGTCGAGGCGCCGAACGGTCTGATCGACATCCTGCATTATCGCGATGTCGTGCTGCATCCGATCATGAACATCCAGGAAGCCATCGCCGTTTTCGACGCCGCGGAGGCCGAATCGCTTGTCGTGGTCGACACCGACGGCGAACACCGACCGATCGGAACGCTTACCGAAGCCCACGCGATGCGGCGGTATGCGGAGGAATCCGAACAACGACGGCGCGAGGTCGTCGGCGACATCTGAGCGGTGGTGCCGCATAAGCGAAGGGTACGTTACACAGGGGTTGCAGGCCGATCTCGGGGGAAACAGATGCGCAAGTTACTGACGGTGATGGTCGCGGCGCTGCTTGGTCTGGGATGCACCCGCATCGCCACCGCCGAGGGCTACCCGACCCATCCGGTCACCATGATCGTACCGTTCCCCGCCGGCGGCGCGACCGATACGCTGGCTCGATTCCTGGCCGAGCAGATGCGTGCGATTCTCGGGCAACCCGTCATTATCGAGAATATCGGCGGCGCCGCCGGCAGTATCGGCGTCGGGCGCGCGGTGCGCTCTCCCGCCGACGGCTACACGCTGAGCATCGGCACCTCGACCACGCATATGCTGACCGGCGGCCTCTATGCCCTCCCTTTCGATCTGTTGAAGGATCTGGAGCCGGTCATCCAGATCGGCAGCGAACCACTGTTGATCGTGGGCAAGAAAAGCCTGCCGGCCGACGATCTGAAGGGCCTGATCGGCTATCTCAAGACCAAGCCCGACAAGGCCTCGGTCGGCATCGCCGGCGTCGGCGCCACGGGCCATCTTACCGGAATTTCGTTTCAGAAGGAGACCGGCACGAAATTTCAATTCGTGCCGTATCGCGGCAACGGGCCGGCGATGCAGGACCTGCTGGCGGGAAACATCGATTTCATGATCGAGCCGTCGTCGAATTTCAAGTCGCTGGTCGCCGCCGGCAGCGTCAAGCCGTTTGCCATCACCGGCCGGACGCGGCTGCCCTCGTCGCCTGACATTCCGACCGCGGACGAGGCGGGTCTTCCCGGCTTCTTTGCCTCGCTCTGGTACGGACTTTGGGTGCCCAGGGACACGCCAAAGGAGATTGTTGCGAAACTGAACGCCGTCATGATGCAGGTGCTTGCCGATCCCCCGGTGCAGAAGCGCTTCGAGGAGCTTGGCATCCAGGTCACGCCCGCTGCGCAGCAATCGCCGGAAGCGTTGCGGGCTTTCCAGAAGGCCGAGGCGGAACGTTGGTGGCCGATCATCAGGGCGGCCAACCTCAAGGCGGATTAAAGAGGGGGCCTCCGCCAAATCCGCCGATGAGATCACCGAGCAAGCGAGGGGCATTTGTTTGGCGCCCGCTGCAATAAACCGCCATCATGGCCCTATCGCCGATTGGAGCCGCCGTGAAAATTCGTGCTATTCAGACCGGCTCGGTCCGGATCAAGACGGCGCAAGTCGAGGGGCGCGGGCATGGATTGCGACGGCGGCTTGCGATTTTTACCAGTACGGAATGGACCGAATGGCTGCCGACCTATGCGTGGGTCATCGATACCGATGAAGGCATCATCGTGGTCGACACCGGCCAGGGCGCGCATCTGCTCGAATCCGGCAAGTCGCTTCACCCTTTTGTGCGGTGGGAGGTCGCATTCCGCATCGAGCATGAACAGGAGATCGGTCCGCAGTTGCGCGCGCTCGGCATCGGGCCGCGCGATGTGAAACGGGTCGTTCTCACCCATCTGCACATGGACCATGACGGCGGCCTTGCGCACTTCCCGAACAGCGAAATCCTCGTCTCGCCCGGCGAACTGAAAACCGCGAGCGGCTATCTCGGCCGCCTGCGTGGCTATCTGCCGCATCGCTGGCCGTCATGGTTCGATCCGCGGCCGCTCAATCTCGCGGCCGAACCGTTCGGACCGTTCACGATGAGCCGGCGGCTGACGGAAGCGGGAGACGTGGTCGCGGTTGCGACGCCCGGTCACACCGCCGATCACATTTCCGTCGCGGTTCAGGACGGCGACACCAGCTATTTTCTGGCGGGCGACACCTCCTATAACCAGAATCTGATGCTCGCCGGCAAAGTCGATGGTGTCAGTGCGGACGAGCGCGTCGCCTCCGCAATGCTCGATACGATCAGGCACTTCACCCAATCCCGTCCGACGGTATATCTGCCGACGCACGATCCCCAATGCGCCGACCGTCTGGCAAACCGCCGGCTGGCGGGAGCGTGATCTTCAACCCGCTCACACCCTTTCCAGCTTCTGCAGGCAGCGCACCACCGCGGGCACCGGCGTATCCGGAAAACTGGTTTTCCAGTCGGTGACGCCGACTTCGCCGACATAGATGTCGCCTCTGGAATCGAGCGCGATGCCATGTGGCGCGATGAACTTGCCGGTCTCGAGCCCAGGACCGCTTTCGCCGCCGAGCCGCGCGATGCGCTTTCCCTGGAAGTCGACGATGGTCAGGCGCGGACCGAGATTTGGCACCTTGCGGTTGACCGGCATGCCCGGGCCCAGTTCGCCAATGATGAAATTCGGCTGTTTGCCGCCACAGCAATGCAGCGCGCAGGGCCGGTGCAGATTATTCCACTGCGCCTCGTATTTGCCGTTGCCGTCGAACACCTGCACGCGGTGGTTCTCGCGGTCCGCGACATAGACGAAGCCGTCGGCGTCGGTGGCGATGTTGTGGACGATGTTGAACTGGCCGGGATCGGTGCCCGGCTCGCCCCAGGTTTTGATCAGTTTGCCGTCCGGGGTGTATTTGTGGACGCAGGCGTTGCCATAGCCGTCCGACACATAGATCTCGCCTTTCGGCGACAGCGCAGTGTGGGTGCAGCGATGAAACGGCTCGCCGCTCATGAACGGCGCCGGCTTGTTCGGGATGCCGATGGTGAGCAGCACCTTGCCATCGGCGGAGCATTTCCGCACCGTATGGTCGCCGTCATCGGTGCAATAGAGGCTGTCGTCGGCGTCGATGTGCAGCCCGTGCGCGCGGCTGAACAGGCCTTCGCCCCAGCTGGTGATGAAATTGCCCTCGCGGTCCAGCACCACCATCGGATGGGCGCCGCGATTGAAGACGTAGATGCGGTCCTTGCTGTCGACCGCGACCGAGGCGACGTCGGTGAGATTCCATCCCTCCGGCAGCTTCGCCCAGTTCTCCACCACGCGGTAGCATTGCTCGCCCGAGCCGAGAATGGTAGGCATGCGTTTCTCCCCAATCTGTTTCTTCTGTTATGGCCTGACCGAACGTCGGCCTCTCCTTGCAGATCTCCAAGGGCCCATAGATGGTGCGCCACCTGGCGTGGTTCCGGTTGCTGGCAAAGGCTTGCCTGGCTAGCTCTCCATATCCTCCGCTGCGATGATCCGCTGGCGAAGCGCGAGCCGAACAAGTTCGATGTCGGAGGCGACGCCGAGTTTGGCGCGGATCAGGTAGCGGGTGTTGGCCGCGGTTTTGACGCTGATGTGCAGCGTTTCAGCGATCTCATCTACGGATTTTTCGGCCAGCAGCATGCGCAGGATTTCGAATTCCCTTGGGCTCAGCGCGTCGACGGCCGAAGGTTCGTTGGCGACCCGGTTCATGGCGAGCTGGTGGGCGATGTCCGGGCTGAGCGCGATGCGTCCAGCCATGACCTCGGTGATCGCGCGCAGCAGCGTGTCCGGCGGTTCGCTTTTCGTGACAAAACCGCGTGCACCCGCCTTGATCGCCTGGACCGCATAGGCGGCGCTCTGATGCATCGTGAATACCAGGATACGCGCGGAGTGATCCCACTGCCGGATGCGCCGGATCGCCTCGACGCCGCCAATTCCCGGCATCGACACGTCCATGATGACGAGGTCGGGCTTGACCTCCTTGTAGACACGATAGGCGTCGGCCCCGTCACCGGCCTCGGCGACGACGCGCAGGCGATCCTGCTTCTGCAATAGCGAGCGATAGCCCTCGCGCACGATCGCATGGTCGTCCGCCAGCATCACACGGGTGAAACTCCTGGCATCGGGCATGTTCAAGGTTCCGATTCCGTATTGGAAATGGTCGCGACCAGTCGGGTGCCGCCCGCTGCGCGCCGTTCGAAACGCAGCGTCCCGCCGAGCGAACCGACCCGCTCTTGCATACCGAGAAGTCCGAGGCCGGCCTTCGGCGGGAGACCGCCACTCGTGGCCTCGCCATCGTCTTCGACGCTCATGACGATGTCGGCATGCCCTGCCTCAAGCCGCAGTTGCACGTGGCTGGCGTGGGCATGCTTCGCCGCATTGGTGATCGCCTCCTGCGCGATCCGATAAAGGCTCGCGCAAACGCCTGGCGGCAAATCGTCGGCGTTGCCTGTGATGGCGATGTCAAATCGGGTGCGGCCCTTCTCGACGCCATTCCAGCTTGCAACCAGGCTTTCGAGGCTGGCGCTGAGGCCGAGTTCCTCGATGTCGGGCGGGCGCAGGCGCACCAGCGCTCCGCGCAGCGTTTCCATCATTCCCGCCGTGGTGCGCGAGATGCCCCGGCATTCTTCGAACAGCGGCGGACATTGGCGCTGCGCGGTATGGGCGGCGGCGGCGGCCTGCGCCGCGATCGCGGTAAGCGACTGGCCGAATTCGTCGTGCAACTCGCGAGCAAGATGGCGCCGTTCCTCGTCCTGCACGGCGATGAGCTTTCGCGTCAACGTGTTGCGTTCGGCGAGCGTGGCCTGCAGGTTTTGCGCAAGCGCATTGAAGACGTCGGAAATTGCCGAGAGTTCGGCGAGATCGAAACGGGGCAGGCGCGCGGAAAGATCGTTCGCCGCTAGCTGCTTTAGCCCGGCGCGAATGGCTTGCGTCGGCCGCAGCGCGCGCGCCAGCGCGGCATAGACCGCAAGGCACAGCGCCGCCAGGGCGAAGGCCATGATGGAGAGGAGGCGGCTCGCCTCACGCCAGCTCTGGCCGATCTGCGTGGCCGGGTCGAAGGTCGCGACCGCCTCACCCGCGGCCTTGCCTTCCGTCAGGAGCGGTATCGAGATCGGGTTGCCGGGATGAAAGATGGCGCGATAGAGCGCCGCGAAACTTTCAGGGGCGGCAGTTTCGTTGGCGAGTGCGCCACTGCAAATGCCCTGGCGAAAGGCCCCGACCTTGTCCCGATAGGAAATGCAGAGGCCAGGCTCCATCAAAGGCGCCGCGACCCGTTGCAAATCCGGAGTACGGTCGGGGGACAGCGAGTACCATTGTGCCTGCGCCTGCTGCAACGAGATGTCCTTGGCGACGATCTCGGCGATACGGCTCGCCTTGGCTCTGGCGACGCGGTCGCTGTCAAACAAAGCATAAGCCGCGACAGCAAGGAAGCAAACCGCCGCGAGCGCCGCGACGCGCAACGCCAGCCGCAGCTTCAGGTCGACCGCGCGCGCGCGGCGCGCGATGGCGTTAGGAGCCTGTTCCACGCCTTCCTCCCATTCCCCGGCATTTAGAAGCAAATCTCGCCGGGATGAAAGCGCGGTGGGATCAGATCGGGCATTTTGCCCGGTCAATTCAGGGAAAGCCCCCGTTTCGCGAGGCCAGCGGATCAGATCGTATCGCGGCAACTTGGCAGACTCCGGGATTCATCCATGCGCTGCATTGCTTTCATGCTGGTTCCCCTCACGGTCGTTGCAACGTTCGCAGTTGCGAGGGCGGGCGAACCTCCGCAACCGATCAAACTCGCGGTCTTTCCATTTGAATTGGAAGATTTCAGCGCCGCTGCAGCGTACATTCCCCCCGACGATATCGACCGCGAACAGCTGCGGCAGTCGACGGAAGAGGCGCGCCGGCTGATCGCGGCATCGGGACGCTACCAATTGGTCGACGTCGGCGCGGTCAACGATGAGGCGGCCAAGGCTGGCAAATTGCACGAGTGCGAGGGGTGCGATGCCAGGATCGCCGCCGGGCTTCACGCGGACCAGTCCATGGTCGGGGTCGTCACCCGCATCAGCCGAACGGATTACGCGGTGACCTACAAGATCCGCGACGTCAAATCCGGGGCGCTCGTCGACGTCGAACAGACCGACCTGCGCGCGGGCGCCAATTCGGCCTGGAGCCGCGGGGCGCGCTGGCTGATCCAGCGCCGTTTGCTCGAACAGTCGAATTAGCGCCAGCGATGGCAAAGCCGATGAAACCAAGAACAGCGGGCCTCGCCCTTGTCGCCGCCGCTGCCTTCTGTGCCAGCCCGTGTCAGGCACGGGCTGAAGCGCCCGTCCTCGCGGTCGCCGAAATCCAGTATATCGACACATCGGGCGAGGTGATCGACCAGAGTGCCGACCACTTCAGGCGGTTGCGCGAGTTCGAAGCTTCGATGCGTGCGGATGTAACGGCCAGCGGAAAGGTACGAAATGTTGCTCTCGAGTGCCCGCCAAAAATGCCTGCTCGGCCGGCGACATCGACGCGGACCAGTTGCTTGGCAAGGCGCAAGCCGCCGGCGCCGGCTATCTCCTGATCAGCAGTTTTCATAAGCTCAGCACACTCGTGCGATGGGCCAAATTCGACATTGTCGATGTGAAAACGCGGAATGTCGTTTTCAATCGTCTCGTTACCTTCCGCGGCGACAACGACAGGGCCTGGCGCCACGCGGAATCCTTCATCGTCCGCGAAATCCTGGATCATGAGGAGCCGTAAAGCCGACGTTCTCGCGCCGCGGCAGCAACCCTTCCTCGATCGCCTTGATCTGCAGCGCTAGATATTTTGAGTTGATGCGGCACTGGGCGAGGCTGCCGGCGATGAACCAGAGGCCGGGCTGCGCAGTGCGGGTGTACATGTTGCGCAATTCCTGCCCCCCGCCGAATCCCCAGATCGGACCGACGCGCTCGGTGATCGCGTCACCGAACAGTTTCCGCACCAGATATTCCTGTGGCTTGTAGCCGGTCGCCAGCACGATCAGGTCGGCGGCGAGCGTCTCGCCGCTTTTCATCCGCGCGCCCTCGGCGACGAACGCCGCGATATCCGAAAATTGCTTCAATGCGATCTCACCGTTCGCGACCAGGTCGGAGCAGCCGACGTTGAAATAATAACCGCCGCCACGGGTGAGATATTTGAACTGCCAGCCGGTGCCGCCATCGCCGAAGTCGAGTTTGAAGCCGACGCGTTCCAGTCCCTCGAGCAAGGGCCGGTCGAATTTCTTCGATTGCTCGGTCAACATGACATGGCTTTTCTTCGCCAGCACATGCGGCATAGAGGTAGCGATCAGGTCGTTATCCTCCAACGTGCCCTCGTTATATGCGGCATAGGCGAGCTGCGCCGATGGTTCGATATTGGTGATCAGGGTTGGGCTGCGCTGAACCAGCGTCACGCCAGCACCGCTTGAATGCAGGTCCTGGGCGATATCGTGGCCGCTGTTGCCGGTGCCGATCACAAGGGCCTTTTTGTCCTGCCACGCCTCGCCATCCTCATATTGGCTGGAATGCTGAATCGTCCCGGTGAAGTTTTTCAGGCTGGGAATATCCGGCAGATTCGGAATGCCGCTGACGCCGGTGGCCATCACCACGTGGCGCGGATGCATCGCGCGCATGCTGCCATCGATCTTGCGCAGCGCCACCGACCAGCGTCCCTCTGCTTCGTCGTAAGTGCCGCTTTCGAACTCGGTGCCGGTCCAGTAGTTCAGCTCCATCGCCTCGACATAGGCCTCGAACCAGTTGGCGAGCTTGTCCTTGGGGATATAGACCGGCCAGTTCGGCGGGAAAGGCATGTAGGGCAGGTGGTTGACCTGAACCTGATTATGCAGCGTCAGCGCGTGGTAGCGCTTGCGCCAGTTGTCGCCGATACGCGGTTCGCGGTCGACGATCAGCGTGTCGATCTGCAACTGTTTCAGGCGCGCCGCGATCGCAAGCCCTGCCTGCCCGCCCCCGACCACCAGCACATCGGGTTCGCCGCCGGCATATTCAGCCGCGGCCTTGCGCAGATCGAGCCAGTTCGGCCCGCGAAAATCGCGCGAATAGGATTGCCCACGCGGCCGCGATGCTCCCTGCTGCTCCTCAAAGCCTTTCAATTCGTCGAGCGCCGTCAGCAGCGTCCAGGCTTTCATCCTGTTGCCGTCGCCGGCGTCCGGGATCAGCCGCACAATTCCGCTGCCGCGCCCCTGTGCGGTTTCGAACTTGAAAATCGCCTCGATGGTGCTGGTTCCGGCGCGGGTCACCCGGCGTGGCAGGGCGCGATCGGGGGCGATCCTGAAGCCGCGCGGCGCAGCGCCGATCGCCCGGGCCTGCAACTCGCTGATGATGGCGTCGGCGCCGTTGATGGTCTGCAGGTTCCAGCTCAGTGCCAACACGTCGCGCCAGTAGCTCTCGGGATGAAACAGCGATTTCAGCAGGGCGTCGTCTGACGTCGCGATGGCGCTTTCGAATTGCACCAGCCAGTGTTCGACTGCGATCGAAACATCGTCGGGTCTGTCCAGCATCCGCGTTGCTCGCACCGGCCGTCTGTTGCGGCGTTTCCCCTAAGCCAAAACCTATACCGTTTGGAATTGCGCAGAAAGGGTGTGCCGATCCTTTGGATGCAATGGCTAAATCGGTAATCTCATTTCCGGGACTTCGGTATTTTTGTCGTCGTGGTCTTTGCCGCCAGCGTTGCAACCGGATTCGCACCTGAAACAGCGTTGGCCTTCGGCTGCCCTCCGATCACGCCCTCGCGCTTTTTCAGCACCCTGTAGTAGCTCCACCACAGATGCGCCGCGGCGCCGCGCATCGGCCGCCATGGCTCCGCCAGCGGCGCCATTTCTTTCGCGGTCGGCCGTGTCTTCAGGCCGAGCCCGATTTTCACCGCTTCCTGCACGGCGAGGTCGCCCGCGGGCCAGGCGTCGCCATGGCCGAGGCAGAACAGCAGATAGACGTCGGCGGTCCACGGGCCGATGCCGTGCAACGCCGTCAGCGTGTTGTGCGCGGCATCCGCGTCCTCGTTCGCCAGCACCTCGAGATTCAATCTCCCGCTGGCGAGTTCACGCGCCACGCCCTTCAAGGTCTTGATCTTCGCCGCCGACAGTCCGAGCCGGCCCAGACGGTCTGCCCGGGCCCGACGGAACGCGTCGTGATCGAACGGATCGAATGCGGCGCTGACGCGGCCCCAGATCGCGGCCGCGCTGGCCGTCGACAATTGCTGACCGCTGACGATCGCCGCCAGCCCGGCGAAGCCGGGCTCGCGCCGCCGCAGCGCCGGCATGCCCGTCAGCTCAAATACAGCCTTCAGCCGCGGGTCCAGTTTGACCAGCGCGTGGATGGCTTCTTCGAGGTCGGCCTGGGTGTTGAGCTGGAGGGGCATGAGAAATATTGGAAGCTTTTCCTCTCGTCATGGCCGGGCTTGTCCCGGCCATCCACGTCTTCTTACTTTCGGAATGGATGAGATTCTCGGATATGACAACATAGAGGGCCTCCGGCGTTTTTTCGCAGTCTAATTTGACATGCTTTTCCATGGCGCGGTCGCAAGACGTGGATGGCCGGGACAAGCCCGGCCATGACGCGATATAGATAGATAATGCCATCAGTCTTCCGCTTTGCGCCGAGCCCGAACGGCTATCTGCATCTCGGCCACGCTTATTCGGCGTTGCTGAATTTCGATCTGGCCGTTCAAACCGGCGGCCGGTTTCTGCTCCGCGTCGAGGACATTGACGCCACGCGCTGCAAGCCGGAATTCGAGACCGCGATCTGTGAGGATCTCGCCTGGCTCGGGCTCGCCTGGGAAACCCCGGTGCGGCGGCAATCCGAGCACTTCAATGAATATCGCGATGCGCTGAACGAACTCTCCGCCCTGAGACTGGTCTATCCGAGTTTTGAAAGCCGCGCCGAGATTGCGAAACTGGTGGCGCAGCGGGAGGCGCAGGCTCCCTGGCCGCGCGACCCCGACGGGGCGCCGCTGTATCCCGGTGCGGCAAAACTGCTTTCGCCGGATGAGCGCGCGCGACGGCTCGCATCGGACGCACCTTGCGCGCTGCGGCTCGACATGGCGGCGGCCTGCGCACGCGCCGGCGATTTCGGCTGGATCGAGCGCGGCGAGGGTCCCGAGGGCGAGACCGGTACGGTGACCGCGCGGCCCGAAGCGTGGGGCGACGTGATCCTGGGGCGCAAGGAGACGCCGACCAGTTATCACCTCTCGGTGGTGATCGACGACGCCTTGCAGGGCGTGACGGAGGTGGTCCGGGGCCAGGATCTGTTCTGGTCGACCAGCGTCCATCGGCTGCTGCAGCGGCTGCTCGGTCTGCCGCAGCCGGCCTACCGGCACCACCGCCTCATCCTCGATGGCGCTGGGCAAAAACTCTCGAAGTCGACGAAGGCTACCGGCCTGCGCGAACTCCGCGCCGGGGGGGCAACGCCGGCCGACATCCGCCGCTTGGTGGGATTGCCTTAATTGCGAACCGTTGCCGGGTTTACTGCGGCCGATCGCAGGGAGAAAACGGCCTTCAGCGTGACTCCCGCGGCCCGGCCATGGCATGATGGGGCTGGCCAGGGTCAGGGGAGTCATGGCGCCAAAATCGCGCTCACCGCGCACCATGCGGTCGCCGAAAAAGCGGCCGCCGAAAAAACGCGCCGCGGCCGTCGCCACGGGCAAGGCGCGCAAGCGCACCGCCGTGGCTGCGGCGCCCGCCGTGGTCGAGGCGGCGCTGGCGGCGTTCGCCCACGAGGTCCGCACGCCGCTCACCGGAATTCTGGCCATCAGCGATCTCCTGGCGACGTCCGACCTCGACGAGCGCGAACGGCGCTGGGTCGACACCATCAAGGCCGGCGCGGAACATCTCGCCAGCCTCGCCACATTGTTTGTCGATGCCGCCAGAGGCGGCAGCGCCGGGGTGCGGCAGGATTTCTTCGACCTGCGGGCGCTGGCGCGTAACGCCGGAGATTCGCTGGCCGGGCGGGCGGCGGCGAAAGGTCTGCAATCCCGGGTCGATATTTCGGAACGGCTTCCGGCGCTCGTGGTCGGCGATCCCGTCCGGCTGCGCGCCGCGTTAGAGAACCTGATCGACAATGCGGTGAAATTCACGGAAGCGGGCGGCGTTGCGCTGGCGGTCAAGCCGGTGCGCGGCGTGAAGGGAAGGGTCGGCATTGCCTTTGCGGTCTCCGACAGCGGCATCGGCCTCACGCTCAACGAGATCAAGCGCCTGTTCCGCCCGTTCTCGCAGGCCAATGTCAGCATCGCCTCACGCTTCGGTGGCGCCGGGCTCGGATTATCGTCGGTGAAACAGCTGGCGCGCGCGATGGGGGGAGACATCGTCGTGGCGCAGCGGCGAGGCGGCGGAGCCACCTTCACGTTGACGGTGGCGTTGACCCGCGCCAGGGCTGCGAAACAGGCCAGTTCAGCTACCGATGGCGATGTGTCGCCGGAACCGGCGCCGCCGCTGCGCGTGCTCGGCGTCGAGGACAATCCGTTCGGCCGCGTCGTTCTCAATACGATCCTCACTGAACTCGGTCATCAGGCGGAATTCATCGGGCAGGGCGAAGCCGCGACCGAGCGGATCGCGCAAGGAACGTTCGATGCCGTGTTGATGGACATGGTGTTGCCGGGCATCGACGGCATCGAGACCATCAAGCGAATTCGTCAGCTAGGGCCGCCGTTCGGCCGTATCGCCATCATTGGGGTGTCGGGCCGCGGCGACGACGAAGCGGCATCGCGCGCCGCCGGCGCGGATGCCTTCCTGGTCAAGCCTGTGAGTCCAAGGGCTTTAGCGACTGCGCTGCTTGAAGCGACACGCCGTGCGGCAGCCGCGACTTGATGATCGCCGCGTTCAGTTCGCCGCCATACACGAAGATCGCGGCGATGAAATACAGAAACACCAGCGCGATGATGACCGATGCCAGGCCGGCATACATCGTGACGTAGTTGTTGGCGAAGCGCGCGAGATATTGCCCGAACACCATGCCCGACACCAGCGACGCCACGAAGGTGAAGGCGATGCCGGGCAGGATTTGCAGAAAACTCCGTCGGCCCGCCGGGAGCCAGGCGTGCAGAATAAACAGCGCGACGATCATCGCCGTGATGGTGATGCCGTAGCGTGAAAGGTTGAGGAGATTTGCGTTGCTTTCGACGATCAGCGGAATGTGGCGTCGCGCCGCCGCCAGTATCAGCGGGCCGAGCACGATCAGGAACGCCATCGCCAGCGATGTGAAGGCGGCGATCAGCGTGTAGCCGATCGATTCCAGCCGCAGCCAGTACCAGCGGCGCGGTTCGATCACCGAATAGGCGCGGTTGAGCGCGACGCGCAGGCTTTCGACGCCGTTCGAGGCGAAATATACCGCGAGCAGGGCGCCGATGGTCAGCGCGTCGCCGCGGGTCGTGGTCAGCACATCGTGAATCTCGCCCGACAGCGCGCCGGCGACCTGTTTCGGCCAGATCTGCAGCATCAGCCCGGCGGCCTGATCGGCGAGTTCCTTCGACCCGAAGAAGCCGGCCAGCGAGGTCAGAACGATCAGAAACGGAAACAGGGCCATCAGCGTCGACAGCGCGATATGGCTTGCGATCGCCCAGCCGTCATCGGCGAGAAACGTGTAGAAGGCGTCCATCCCGACATGAAAGACGTAGCGGAGCTGCCTCACATTTCACCTTGACCAGTGGAGGATGGATACCATCGAGGAACCAGGCTAGCTTCTGATATTATTGAGTTAAAAGCCAGATCGTTGCGCTGGCACGCGCTCGCCATGAGCGATGGCGGACCGCCTTGTGTGGTGTTATGTACGGCCAATGACCTCATTCCTGCGCACGATCATCCTCCCCATCGCCGTCGCTGCCGTCGCGGTGGTGTTGCTGCTCGGTCTCCTTAACATGATGCGGGGCGGATCGCCGAACCGGTCCCAGAAACTGATGCAGATGCGGGTGTTGCTGCAATTCGTCGCCATCGTGATCACCATGCTCACGGTCTGGGCCATGGGACATTAGAAAAAATGGATGTAGTTTCTCTGTACCTCAAGCGAGCAGGTGCGCTCCCTCTCCCGGTGGGAGAGGTGGCCCTGAACTCTGGAGCTATGAATGGTTGTCCTTAATCGGATTTACACGCGATCCGGTGATGACGGCACCACCGCGCTCGGCAGCGGCGAACGCCGCCCGAAATACGATCTGCGCATCGCCGCCTATGGAACCGTCGACGAGACCAATGCCGCCATCGGCATTGTGCGGCTGCATCTTCCGCAGGCGCGCGAACTCGATGCGATGCTGGGTCTGATCCAGAACGACCTGTTCGATCTCGGTGCCGACCTCGCGGTGCCCGAGCGCGAGGGCAAAGCGGAACGTTTGAGGATGCTGTCCAGCCAGGTCGAACGGCTTGAGCGCGACATCGACACCCTGAACGCGAAACTGGCGCCCTTGACCTCGTTCGTCCTGCCCGGCGGAACTCCGGCCGCGGCGTATCTGCATCTGGCCCGGACGATCTGCCGCAGGGCGGAACGGATCATGGTGGAACTTGCGGCAAAGCCCAATGAGCCGGTCGGCGACGCCGCGATTCAGTATATGAACCGGCTGTCGGACTTCCTGTTTGTTGCCAGCCGCGCCGTAAACGATAATGGTTCAGGCGACGTGCTGTGGGTGCCCGGCCAGAACCGATAACCCGTCGGTCCGGAGGTGATTTCCGGCTTTCGCGTTGACCGGGGTTGGCCGGACCTTTAGGTTCCGCGCCCAAGCGATCAGGCAAGTGATTAAACTTGGAATACAAGCGAAAGAGGATCGATGAAGGTTCTGGTGCCAGTAAAGCGGGTGGTGGACTACAACGTCAAGGTCCGCGTCAAGAGCGATGGATCGGGCGTCGAACTGTCCAATGTCAAGATGTCGATGAATCCGTTCGACGAAATCGCCGTCGAGGAGGCCCTGCGCCTGCGAGAGGCCGGCAAGGCAACCGAGGTCGTGGTGGTGTCGATCGGCCCGGCGCAGGCGGCGGAAACCATCCGGACCGGTCTGGCCATGGGCGCCGACCGCGGCATCCTGGTCAAGGCGGAAGGCAATGTCGAGCCGCTCGCGGTGGCGAAGATCCTGAAAGCGATCGCCGACGAAGAGAAGCCCGGCCTGATTATTCTCGGCAAGCAGGCGATCGACGATGACTCCAACCAGACCGGCCAGATGCTGGCCGCGCTGCTCGGTTGGTCGCAGGCGACCTTCGCCTCCAAGCTCGAAGTCGACGGATCCGATTTCAAGGTGACGCGCGAAGTCGACGGCGGACTGCAGACCTTGAAACTGAAGGGCCCGGCGATCGTCACCACCGATCTGCGGCTGAACGAGCCGCGCTACGCCAGCCTGCCCAACATCATGAAGGCGAAGAAAAAGCCGATCGCCGACAAGAGCGCTTCCGACTACGGCGTCGACCTCGCCGCTCATCTCGAAATTCTCAAGACGTCCGAACCGCCTGGCCGCAAGGGAGGCGTCAAGGTCAAGGACGTCGCCGAGCTGGTGTCGAAGCTCAAGAATGAAGCGGGGGTTCTCTAGATGACCACGCTGTTGATTGCCGAACACGAACACTCGACCCTGAAGGACTCCACCAACAAGGCGCTGACCGCGGCGACCCAGCTTGGCGCCGAGGTCCATGTGCTGGTCGCCGGCGGCGGCGAGGGCACCAAGGCTGCGGCCGAGGCCGCCGCCAAACTTGCCGGTGTTACCAAGGTGCTGCTGGCCGAAGGCGATGCCTACGCCCACGATCTTGCCGAGCCGCTGGCTGCGCTGATCGTGGCGCTGGCCCCGTCCTATGATGCCTTCGTCGCGCCCGCGACCTCGCGCTTCAAGAATGTGATGCCGCGCGTCGCGGCGCTGCTCGACGTCATGCAGGTATCGGAAATCATCAAGGTGGTTTCGCCCGACACCTTCGAGCGGCCGATCTATGCCGGCAACGCGATCCAGACGGTGAAATCGAAGGACGCCAAGAAGGTCATCACGGTGCGGACCTCGACCTTCTCCGCGGCCGGCGACGGCGGCAGCGCGCCGGTGGAAAATGCGGCGTCGGCCGCCGATCCCGGCCTCTCCACTTTTGTCGGCGAGGAAGTCGCCAAGAGCGATCGTCCCGAACTGACGTCGGCCAAGATCATCGTCTCGGGCGGCCGCGCGATGCAGAGCCGCGAGAATTTCGCCAAATATATCGAGCCGCTCGCCGACAAGCTCGGCGCCGGCGTCGGTGCGTCGCGCGCCGCGGTCGATGCCGGATATGCGCCGAACGACTGGCAGGTCGGCCAGACCGGCAAGGTGGTGGCCCCCGAACTATATATCGCTATCGGCATTTCCGGCGCGATCCAGCATCTTGCCGGCATGAAGGATTCCAAGGTGATCGTCGCGATCAACAAGGATGAGGACGCGCCGATTTTCCAGGTCGCCGATTACGGCCTGGTCGCGGATCTCTATCAGGCGGTCCCCGAATTGACAGAAGCGCTCGGCAAGCTCGGAAAGTAACGCGGATTGAAAGGCCGTCCGGATGCATGTTTCGGCCGGCGTTTGGGCAAGGGATGGGCAGGCGCGGGAAGCGCGCGTTGCCCCGGTGAGATGACAAGATGGTGATGATCAAGAAGGTCGGCGTGATCGGCTCGGGCCAGATGGGCAACGGCATCGCGCATGTGGCGGCGCTGGCCGGCTTCGACGTGGTGCTCAACGATGTGTCCGCCGATCGGCTGAAGTCGGCGATGGCGACCATCAACGGCAATCTGTCGCGCCAGGTCTCGAAGAAAATCATCACCGAGGACAGGCGCAAGCAGGCGCTGGACCGGATCGTTTCCACCGAGACCATGGATGGGCTCGCCGATTGCGATCTGGTGATCGAGACCGCGATCGAGAAGGAGGAGGTCAAGCGCAAGATTTTTCACGATCTCTGCGCGGTGTTGAAGCCGGACGCGATCGTCGCCTCCAACACCTCGTCGATCTCGATCACGCGGCTTGCCGCGTCCACCGACCGGCCCGAGCGCTTTATCGGTATTCATTTCATGAATCCGGTGCCGCTGATGGAACTGGTCGAACTGATCCGCGGCATCGCTACCGACGATTCGACCTTCGACGCCGCCAGGGATTTCGTCACTCGGCTCGGCAAACACGTCGCGGTCTCGGAAGATTTCCCGGCGTTCATCGTCAACCGCATCCTGCTGCCGATGATCAACGAGGCGATCTACACGCTGTATGAGGGGGTCGGAAACGTCGAGGCGATCGATGCCGCGATGAAACTCGGCGCCCACCATCCGATGGGACCGCTTGAACTGGCCGACTTCATCGGGTTAGATACCTGCCTGTCGATCATGCAGGTGCTGCATGAGGGGCTCGCGGATTCAAAGTACCGGCCGTGTCCGCTGCTTGTGAAATATGTCGAAGCGGGCTGGCTCGGCCGCAAGACTCAGCGCGGCTTCTACGACTATCGCGGCGAGAAGCCGATTCCGACGCGGTGATATCAGTCATTGCCGGGCTTGACCCGGCAATCCGTCTTGAAAATTCATTTTGTGAAATTGATGGATACGCGGGTCAAGCCCGCGTAGTTCGAGTTGAACGCGTTGCCGCGTGGTCCTCAATCTCCAGCATTCGTTAATACCTGCCCGATAGTCTTCCCGGGTTGGAGTATTGCGTATGGATATGATGAGTATGGTCAGCGGCATGCTCGCCGCTCAGGCGGGCAATATGCAGATGCAAGTCGCCACCACCTTGATGAAGACGAATGCCGATGCGGAGAAATCCGCGGTCCTGACGCTGCTGGGGGTCGGCCAGCAAAACACGTCGTCCCCGGCCAATGTCGGCGCCGGCGTCGGCGGCAACCTCGACGTCACGGCTTAAAAAACTCTTTTGTCATTCCGGGACGACGCGAAGCGGCGAACCCGGAATCTCGAGATTCCGGGCTCGCGCTTCCGCGCGCCCGGAATGACGAAGTTCTATTCTGTCGGCTTTACGGCCGCTGTGATCAGCTTGACGGCATCGTCGCTGCCCCATTCCGCCGGTCCGGCAATGGTGGCGATCTCGCAGCCTTGGCCATCGACCAGCACCGAGGTCGGCATCCCCAGCGCCCGGCCTACGGCTTTAAGCTCCTGAAAAACCTTGGCTTTTGGGTCGCTGAAAAAGTCAAGCCGGGTCAGATGGGCATCCTTGAGAAAATTCTTCGGCTTTTCCGGGTCGCGGGTGTCGATATTGACGGCGACCACCTCGAAATTCGGGCCGCCCAGTTTGGTTTGCAGGCTGTCGAGCGCCGGCATCTCCCGCCGGCAGGGCACGCACCAGGTGGCCCACAGGTTCACCAGCACGGTGCGCCCGCGCCAGTCCGAGAGCTTTCTCGGCTTGCCGTCGGCGTCCTCGAAGGCAAGGTCCGGCAGCCGCAAAGGGCTGGTCGCCATGGTCAGCGCGGCCACCTCGCCCTGTGCCAGCGGCGCGAGCTTGTGCGCCAGGTCGACCGCCGGGCGGCAGGCCGGATCGCCGCCGGCGTTGCGCTTGAGGCCGCTAAACCCGTATATCCCGGCAAATCCGATCACCGCCCCGATCAAGACCGCCCCGATGGCAATGGGAATCCGGCGCGTGGCAGCCGGGCGAGGCGAGGGCAGTTCAGGCATATCGTTTGTCATCCTGTATCAGATACGGCTATGCAGAGCCGTTATCACAGTCGGTTCGGGCCGGTAACGGCGCAAATCGTTCCGGGCGCTAGTGTGGCGATGAATGGCAGGTCATGAGTAACAAGTCATGAGCAACAAGATGTGGGGCGGCCGGTTTACGGAGCGCGCCGACGCAATCATGGAGGAAATCAACGTCTCGATCGACGTCGATCGTCACCTGTATGCCCAGGACATCGCCGCGTCCAAGGCCCACGCCGCGATGCTCGCAACGCAGGGGATTATCACCAAAAACGATGCGAAAAATATCGCTGGGGGTCTAGACACGATTTTGTCAGAGATCGCCAAGGGATCGTTCACCTTCAAGCGCGCGCTCGAGGACATTCACATGAATGTCGAGAGCCGGCTTGGCGAGCTGATCGGGCCCGCCTCGGGACGGCTGCACACCGCGCGTTCGCGCAACGATCAGGTGGCGACCGATTTCCGGCTCTATGTCCGCGACACCATCGACGAGACCGATGCGGCGCTCGCCGCGTTCCAGCGCGCGCTGGTGGAGCGGGCGCTGGAACATGCCGCGACCGTGATGCCGGGCTTCACCCATCTGCAGACCGCGCAGCCGGTGACGTTCGGGCACCATCTGCTGGCCTATGTCGAAATGGCGGCGCGAGACCGCGGCCGTTTTGCCGACGCCCGCAAACGTGTCAACGAATCGCCGCTCGGCGCCGCGGCGCTGGCCGGCACCTCGTTTCCGATCGATCGCGACGCCACCGCAAAAGCACTTGGCTTCGACCGGCCGATGGCCAATTCGCTCGATGCGGTCTCCGACCGCGACTTCGTGCTGGAAACACTGGCAGCGGCGGCGATCGCCTCGGTGCACCTGTCACGCTTCGCCGAGGAACTGGTGATCTGGACCTCGCCCTTGGTCGGGCTGGTGCGTTTGAGCGACAAGTTCACGTCAGGCTCCTCGATCATGCCGCAGAAGCGCAACCCTGACGCGGCCGAACTGGTTCGCGCCAAGACCGGCCGGGTGATCGGGGCGCTGACCGGGTTGCTGATCGTCATGAAGGGGCTGCCGCTGGCCTATCAAAAGGACATGCAGGAGGACAAGCAGGGCGCGATGGAGGCGTTCGGCGCGCTCTCGCTGGCGATCCGGGCGATGACCGGAATGGTCGCCGACCTCGTGCCGGACGAGGCGCGGATGAAAGCCGCTGCTGGCGAGGGCTACGCCACCGCCACCGATCTGGCCGACTGGCTGGTGCGGACGCTGAAAATGCCGTTCCGCGACGCCCATCACGTCACCGGACGGATTGTCGCCGCGGCTTCGAAACAGGACGTGCCGCTGCACCAACTGCCCTTGAAAGACATGCAGGCGATCGAGCCGAAAATAACCGCGGCGGCGCTGGGCGTGCTTTCGGTGGAAGCCTCGGTGAAAAGCCGCACCAGCTATGGCGGTACCGCGCCGAAGAACGTGCTGGCGCAGGCGAAACGCTGGCTCAAGCGGCTGGAAAAAGAGCGAAAATTGGGCTGAGCCCTGGAAATTCGCTGCAATTTCATGGTCGTCCAGGCCTCGCCAGATCAGGCCAATCTTTGTATGGTGCCGCCGCATTGGGGATTTTATCGTGAACAGCAATAACAGCCCGACGGCTTCGGGATGGACCATCATCCTTTTGAGCGCAGCCGTGCTCGCGCTCGGAGGCTGCGGCCGCAAGGGCCCGCTCGACCTGCCGCCGAACACTCCGCCGCAGGCGGCCGCCGCGGCACAGGCCGCCGCCGACCACGAGCCGGCCGCGAGCGCGCCGAGCGTGTTCGATCCGTCCTACGGGGCCAATACGCCTGCGGCCACCCCTAAAGGCGCCAAGAAGTCGTTCATTCTCGACCCGCTGCTGAATAGCAACTGAGCCCGCCATGAATCACTTCGACTATCGCAACGGCGTGCTGCACGCCGAGGCGGTGAATCTGATCGAGCTGGCGGATGCTGTCGGCACGCCGTTCTATTGCTATTCGACCGCGACGCTGGAGCGCCATTACCGGGTGTTCAGCGATGCCTTCGCCGGGGAGAAGGCGCTGATCTGCTACGCCATGAAGGCGAACTCGAATCAGTCGGTACTTCGGACGCTGGCGAAACTCGGCGCCGGCGCGGATGTGGTGTCGGGAGGCGAGCTGAAGCGGGCGCTCGCCGCCGGCATTCCGCCCGGCAAGATCCTGTTCTCCGGCGTCGGCAAGACCGAAGCCGAACTGCGCGCGGCGCTTAGCGCCGACATTCTCTGCATCAATATCGAATCCGAACCTGAACTCGAATTGCTGTCGCGGCTCGCCAGCGAGACCGGCCGGACCGCGCGGATCTCGGTTCGGGTCAATCCCGACGTCGATTCCGGCTCGCACGCAAAAATCTCAACCGGCAAGTCCGAAAACAAGTTCGGGATCCCGCTCGCCCGTGCCCGCGCCGTCTATGCCCGCGCCGCAAAACTGCCGGGGATCGAGGTGACCGGCGCCGACATGCATATCGGCAGCCAGATCATCGATCTCGGGCGGATGGAAACCGCCTTTAGGATCCTTGCCGAATTCGTGCAGACGCTGCGCGCCGATGGCCACACCATCTCGCATGTCGATTTCGGCGGCGGGCTCGGCATTCCCTATTACATGGATCGCGAAGCGCCGCCGGCGCCGTCCGCCTACGCCGCGATGGTCAAGCGGGTGACCCACAATCTCGGCTGCACCCTGATGTTCGAGCCGGGACGGCTGATCGTCGGCAACGCCGGCATCCTGGTGACGCGCGTGATCTATGTGAAGCACGGCGACGCCAGGAATTTCGTCATCATCGATGCCGCCATGAACGATTTGATCCGCCCCACGCTGTACGAGGCGCATCACGACATCCTGCCGGTGCGGCTGGCCGAGCCCGGCGCCGCCAGGATCGTCGCCGACCTGGTCGGGCCGGTCTGCGAAAGCGGCGACTATCTCGCGCTGGGACGGACCATGCCGGAGCCCAAAGCCGGCGATCTCTTGGCGGTCATGACCGCCGGCGCCTACGGCGCGGTGCAGTCCGGCACCTACAACACCCGCGCGCTGGTGCCGGAGGTGCTGGTCAAGGACGATCAGTATGCCGTGGTGCGGCCCCGCATCGAGGTCGATGACCTGATCGCGATGGACAGACCGGCGCCGTGGCTGTGACGCGCGGCGCCGCACCGAACTAATCCACGACCAGCACAACCTTTCCCCTCGAATGCCCGCGCTCGACCGCCGCGAGCGCATCGGCGGCGCGGTCGAGCGGAAAGGTCTGGCTCACGTCAGGTTTTACCTTGCCGGCCTCAAGCAGCAGGGCGATTTCCTTCAGTTCTTCGCCATCGGCCTGCACCGTGTAGCGTGTCGCGCGGACGCCGTGCTGGCGCGCGATCTGCTGCGAAGGCTCGGTTAGGGTCGTAACCAGAATGCCGCCCTTCTTCAGCACGCCCCATGATCGCTGCCGGGTTTCGCCGTCGATCAGGTCGAACACCATGTCCATCTCGCGCGCGGCCTGTTCGAACGGCTCCTTCTTGTAGTTGATGACGACATCGGCTCCGAGGCTGCGGGCAAATTCGACGTTGCCGGTCGCTACCGTCGTGGTGACATGCGCGCCTCTGGCCTTGGCGAACTGGATCGCGAATTGCCCGACGCCGCCCGAGCCGCCATGGATCAGAATCCGCTGGCCGGATTTGACCTCGCCATATCGAAACAGGCCTTGCCACGCGGTCTGTCCGGCGAGCGGGACGGCTGCGGCGTGCACATGGTCGAGGTTGGCGGGCTTGGCCGCGACGGCATTCTGGGCCATCACGACTTTTTGCGCGTAACCGCCGCCGTGAATGCCCACGATCCCGAACACCTCGTCGCCGATCTTGAATTTTTCAGCGCCCGCACCGCACTTCTCCACGATGCCGGAAACGTCGCGTCCCAAGATATAGGGAAGCCTGTCCTCGTTCACGGCGGGGTATTTGCCGGAGCGGATCTTGAAATCCACCGGATTGACGCTGGCGGCGCGGACCTTGACGAGAATCTCGGTCGCATCGGGCATCGATGGCTCGACGTCTTCGACCTCGAGAGTCTCGATGCCGCCGAATTTGTGAATGCGAACGGCCATGATCGCAGGCATTTGTCGCTCCTCAATTTCCGTCGATGCCTCGAAACGCAAATTTGCGAACTCCGGAAATCCTCCTTAAGTTCCGTGGCGGCCTCGAATTGGGAATTGGCGGCGGGAGCGCGCGTCGTCCGGTCGGGACGACGGACTAGGCTTTCCCTTTCCCCACCACCACGCCCGCCGCCTGCTCGATCGGCTTGATCGCGGAAGTAAAATCGGACTCCGCGCCCATTTCGCGGATCACCACTTCCCACAATCGCCCGACGGCTTCGGCCACCTCCATCGACATCCCCAGAGCCTTGGCTTCTTCGAGGCAGAGCCGGACGTCCTTGACCATCAGCCCGGTGGCAAAGCCGAAGTCGAAGGTGCGCGGCAGGATCGAGCGCGGAAACTTGTCGCGGCTCGCGGTGTTCATGCCCGATCCGGCATTGATGACGTCGATCATGACGCTTGGGTCGAGGCCGGACTTGACGCCCATCACCACGGCTTCGGAGGTGGCGGCGACGGCGGTCGCCGACAACAGATTGTTGGCAAGCTTCATGGTCTGCGCCGAGCCCGGTTTCTCGCCGATGAAGAACACCTTGCCGATCACCTCGAGTGCGGCTTTCACCGCTTCGAAATCCGGCCTGGGACCCGACACCATGACCGCGAGCGTTCCCTTTTCTGCGCCGCCGACGCCGCCGCTGACGGGACTGTCGAGTTGCACGATGTTGCGTTTGGCCAGCAGATCGTGGATCCGCACTGCCATGTGCGATCCGACGGTGGAGAGATCGATGAAGCGCTTTACCCGCGTGCCTTCGATGACGCCGCCTGCGCCGGTCGCAACCTCGAGCGAAGCCTGCAGCGACGGCAGGCTCGCCATCACGGTCTCGGCGTGGTCGGCGACCTGTTTCGGCGAGGAAGCGGCCTGCGCGCCCAGCGCCACCAGTTTGTCGACGGCCTCCGGGCGCTGGTCGAACACGACGAGCTGATGCTTCGCCTCGACCAGGCGGCGGGCCATGGGAAAGCCCATCTTCCCGAGGCCGATAAATCCGATGTCCATGGTGATCTGTCCTGCGCAAATATCTGGAAACGGTCCTCATCCTGAGGAGACCGCATCGCGGCCGTCTCGAAGGACGTTGTGCGGGGCTTCATGGTTCGAGACGGCGCACCGGACAGCGCAAGTGCGCTGCCGGGGGAGCGCCTCCTCACCATGAGGGTCGAGGTACTCAGCCCTTGTCGATCTCGGCGAACACTTCGCGCGCGATGCGAAAGCTGTCGACGCCGGCGGGCACGCCGGCATAGATCGCCACCTGCATGAAGATTTCGCGAATCTCGTCCCTGGTGACACCGTTGACCAGCGCGCCCTTGATGTGGACCCGCAATTCGTGCGGCCGGTTCAGGATCGAAATCATCGCCAGATTGAGCATGCTGCGGGTCTTGCGCGGCAGCTCCTCGCGGCCCCACACCGCGCCCCAGCAATATTCGGTGACCAGTTCCTGGAATGGCTTGTTGAAATCGTCGGCATTCTTCAGGGCATTGGAGACATAGGCTTCTCCCAGTACCGCTTTTCGAATTTCCAGTCCCTTGTCGTGCGTTTTCTGGTCCATGGCTTTTCCTTGGGGCTTGCTTTGACGGTTCGACGCCCGACGTTACGAGGTAGCGGCGGCGCAGTCACGCCTTCGTGTTATGCGTGCTGAGGGGTGTGGGTTACCGCAGCCGAAAGGGTGCCTCACTCCCGCCGTTGTGCTAATGTGCTGTTCTGGCAATCTGGAGAGTTTATTGAGCGGCGCCACCCCCGACCCGTCCGAACCAGCACGCGACCCCGATGCGGTTGCTCGATTGCGGTTGGGCCAAGCCCTGCAGCGGGCAAAATACGCGATCGCATGGGAACGAAGCTGGCCGCATCTGGCGCGGCTGCTGAGCGTCGGCGGACTGTTTCTGGTGGTGTCCTGGGCCGGATTGTGGCTGGTGCTGCCATTTGTTGGGCGCGCGATCGGGCTCGGACTGTTCCTGGCCTTGGGGCTGGGGGCGTTGTTTCCGCTGGTCAGGTTTCGCTGGCCGAGCCGTGAGGAGGCGCTCAGCCGGCTCGACCGTGGCACCGGCATCCGCCATCGCCCGGCGACCGCGCTTACCGATACGCTGGTCACGCAGGATCCGGTTGCGGTGGCGCTGTGGCAGGCGCAGCGCGAGCGCACCCTGGTGTCGATCAAGCGCATCCGCGCCGGGCTGCCGTCGCCGCGCCTTGCGATTCACGACCCCTGGGCATTGCGCGCACTGGTCGCGGTGATGATGGTGGCAACCTATGTCGCCGCCGGCGACGAGCGCACCATGCGCACCGCGGCGGCGTTCGACTGGAACGGGGTGCTGTCGCCGGCCAATATCAGGGTCGATGCCTGGGTGACACCGCCGGTTTACACCGGCAAGCCTCCGATCATCCTGTCGGCTGCCAACAAGGAAGCCGCCATCCCCGCCGCGGGACCATTGCCGGTTCCGGCGGGCAGCACGCTGATCGTGCGCTCGAGCGGCGGTACGCTCGATGTGGTGGCCGGCGGCGGCGTGACCGAAGCCGTCCCCACCGAGCAGGCGCCCAAGGGCACCAACGAACGGCATTTCACGATTCAGGGCGACGGCACGCTGCATGTCCGCGCGCCCTCCGGTCAGCCGCTGTGGAAGTTCAGCGCCATTCCCGACCGTGCCCCCGTTATCTCGCTTGCGAAGGATCCGGAGCGCCAGGCCCGCGGCTCGCTGCAGATGTCCTACAAGATCGAGGATGACTACGGCGTTACCGAAGCGCAGGCGCATTTCGCCGTCCGCCCCGGCGACGCGCCGAAGCCTGCCGCGGCGCCGCGGCCGCTGTTCGACGCGCCGCAGTTTCCGCTGGTGCTTCCGAATGCGCGGACCCGCAACGGCGTCGGCCAGACCGTCAAGGATCTCAGCGAGGATCCCTATGCCGGCGCCGACGTCACGCTGACCCTGACGGCCAAGGACGAGGCCGGCAACGAGGGCAAGAGCGAGCCCTTCAATATGCGGCTTCCGGAGCGGCTGTTCACCAAGCCGCTGGCGCGGGCGCTGATCGAGCAGCGCCGCATCCTGGCGCTCGACGCCAATCAGAACGCGCAGGTGGACGCGGCGCTGAACGCGCTGATGATCGCACCGGAATTGTTCACGCCCGAGGCCGGCCAGTATCTCGGCCTCTACAGCGTCACCAGGGAGCTCGAAGCCGCCCGCACCGACGACGCCATGCGCGAGGTCGTCGCCAGCCTGTGGGCGCTCGCCGTCACCATCGAGGATGGCGACATCACCGACGTCGACAAGGCGCTGCGCGCCGCGCAGGACGCGCTCAAGCAGGCGCTGGAACGCGGCGCCAGCGACGAGGAGATCAAGAAGCTCACCGACAATCTGCGCGCGGCGCTGGATAATTTCATGCGCCAGCTGGCCGAGCAGATGCGCAACAATCCGCAGGCCCTGGCGCGGCCGCTCGATCCCAATACGCGGGTGATGCGCCAGCAGGACCTCAACAACATGATCGAGCGCATGGAGCGGCTGTCGCGCTCCGGCGACAAGGACGCCGCCAAGCAATTGCTCGAGCAGCTGCAGGAGATGTTGGAAAACCTGCAAATGGCGCAGCCCGGCCAGTCCGGCGACCAGGACATGGAGCAGGCGCTGAACGAACTCGGCGACATGATCCGAAAACAGCAGCAATTGCGCGACAAGACCTTCAAGCAGGGCCAGGATTCGCGGCGCGACCGGGCGCGCGGCAAGCAGGGCGACCAGAGCATGGGCGATCTGCAGCAGGATCAGCAGGGCCTGCGCGACCGCCTCAAGAAATTGCAGCAGGAGCTTGCCAAGCGCGGCCTGGGACAACAGGGCCAGCGCGGCGAGAAGGGACAGCAGGGCGACCAGGGTCAGCAGGGTGAGCAAGGCCAGCAGGGTCAGGATGGCGATCAGCAGGCCGACGGCCAGGATGATGGCCTCGGCGAAGCCGACAGCGCGATGGGCGACGCCAGCGGCAGGCTCGGCGAGGGCAACGCCGACGGCGCCGTGGATTCGCAAGGCAAGGCGCTGGACGCACTGCGCAAGGGTGCCCAGAACCTCGCGCAGGCCATGCAGCAGGGCGATGGCGAGGGACAGAGCGACGGACCGGGTAATCGCGCGGGCCGGCAGCAGAGCGGCGCCAATGGCAGCGATCCCTTGGGACGGCCGCTGCGCGGACATGAATATGGCGACGATCTGGTGAAGATTCCCGGCGAAATCGATGTGCAGCGGGTACGCCGGATTCTAGAAGAACTCCGCCGCCGTCTTGCCGACCCGCAGCGCCCGCAGATCGAACTCGATTACCTCGAGCGGCTGCTGAAGGATTATTAGGAACGCCGCTTCACGCGTTCCGGCATCGCCACAGGCAGGATTGTCATACGCGGGCTTGACCCGCGTATCCATCATCTGCGCAAGAATTGTTCGAAGAAGATGGATTGCCGGGTCAAGCTCGGCAATGACGCATCGAGAGAAGCGCTAACCCGTCTTCCTCGACGCCAGCGCAGCGGCTACCGCGGTGCGGATATCGGCCACCGAAAACGGTTTGGTGACGACATCGTGGACGATGGCGTCGAGGCCCGAGGCGCGCTCGCGCTGGGCGGCAAAGCCCGTCATCAGTAAAATGGTCAGGTCGGGAAAATCGCGCGCCGCCGCCAGCGCCAGCGCGATCCCGTCCATCACCGGCATCTGGATATCGGTGAGCAGCAGATCGAACGCGCCGTTTTCGCGGCTCAGGATCTCCAGCGCCTCGGCGCCGTCTTCGGCGGTGACGGTGGCGTGGCCGTCCATGGCGATGGCGCGTGCCACCAGCGTGCGCATGGAGTCTTCATCGTCGGCGATCAGCACGCGCGGCATCGAGCCCCCATCCGTGACGAGCCGGACCCAGCGGTCCTGCTCATGCACTGCCGCCGGCGATGTCCCGCTTGCTGAAGAAGCGTACATCGATATTGCGCCCTTCCGGGGGCGGCGATGCCAGCCGCGACTTGAACCAGGCTTTTTCGCCCGGCTTCAGCACGGACTGCTCCAGCACCGCGTTCCAGGCGTAGATTTCCGCACCCTGCGCATCGCGGACGCTGAAGCGCAGCCGCGGCAACTCGACCGGTTTGTTGGATTCGCCCGTGATCACGCCCTCGATCACCAGCACCGGTTTGCCTTCCACGGTCTCCGAGGTGATCTTGACGTCCTTGAACATCAGCCCGCGCAGATTAACCTCCAGACCGACCATTCGGTAGAAGGTGGCGGTCTGCGGCAGCAGCCGCACCACGTCGGCGCGCCAGATGATCAGCGCCAGCACCAGCGCGCCCATGGCGGCGCAGACCGTGGGGAGGCTGACGAATGATTTGCCCGGCGCGCGAACAAACGCCGGCGGTCTCAGCAACTTCCGGAACCAGGACAGGCGTCGCGCAGGCGCGGCTTCCGCGTCCGGCCCGTCATGACGGGCTGCCGACGCCCAGTCGGCTTCAGGCGCCTGCGGCGAGCCTTCGTCCTCGGCCGGCCATTCGCTTGATATCGAGGGGCTGTCGACGACCGGGGTTTGCTGGTCCTGGGCGTCATCTTCGCGCGCGAGCGCGTCCCATTCCGCCGCGGCGTCGGTATTTCCGGCCTGGTCGCCGGCTGCCGCCATCGCCGGTATCGGCGCTGCCACCTCGGTCGCATCCTCCGGCCGCGCCAGCCAGACTTCCTTGCAACGGGAACAGCGCACGGTACGGCCGGCGACGCCCAAAGTCGCAAGATCAATGGCGTAGGACGTTGTACAATGCGGGCAAATGATGTGCATGGAGCCGATCTCCACTATGACTTTGCCGGGATGCTACAAGGCGACCGTTAACGAATCGGAAACCATAACCGAAGCACAACCGTTTTGTTCGGTTCGCAGCCCCTGCGAGCCCGTGAGCTTGCGGGCCTTCGGTTTCAGGTTTCCGGTTGCGCCCCACATCGAACGGAGCTGAGCTTGGTTCGGTTCGAAAATGTCGGATTGCGTTACGGGCTCGGCCCGGAGATTCTGCGCGACCTCAATTTCCTGATACCCGCGCACTCGTTCCAGTTCCTCACCGGCCCGTCCGGCGCCGGCAAGACCTCGCTGCTGCGGCTGTTGTTTCTGTCGCTGCGGCCGACCCGCGGCCTCGTCAATCTGTTCGGCCAGGACATCTCGCTGCTCGGCAAGGATGAGGTCGCCGATCTGCGCAAGCGGATCGGCATCGTGCTGCAGGACTTTCGACTGCTCGATCACATGACCACCTACGAAAACGTGGCGCTGCCGTTCCGGGTGATAGGCCGTGAGGAATCGAGCTACCGCAAGGAGGTTATCGATCTCCTGAAATGGGTCGGTCTCGGCGAGCGGATGGATGCGCTGCCGCCGGTCCTGTCCGGCGGCGAGAAGCAGCGCGCGGCGATCGCACGCGCGGTGATTTCGCGGCCGCAGCTGTTGCTGGCGGACGAGCCGACCGGCAACGTCGATCCGACGCTGGGACGGCGGCTGTTGCGGCTGTTCATCGAACTGAATAAGTCCGGCACCGCGGTCATCATCGCGACCCACGACATCACCCTGATGGATCAGTACGAGGCGCGGCGGCTGGTGCTGCACCAGGGACGGTTGCATATCTATGAGTAGGATCGAGGAGCACGGCCCGCTGGTGGATCTCGGGCACGAGCGCCCGCAGGTACCGGCGCGCGCGCGCAATCTGTCGCCGATCGTGCCGCGCGCATCGATCGCCGGCCGCGCGCTGGTCGCCGTGGTCGCCATCATGACCTTCCTGGCGTCGATCACGACAGGCGCGGTGCTGCTGGTGAGCGCGTCGGCGGCGGAGTGGCAGTCGGAGGTGGCGAGCGAAATCACCATTCAGGTGCGTCCGGTGGCCGGGCGCGATCTCGACCGCGATGCCACGGCGGTCGCCGACGCGATGCGCGCGCAGTCCGGTATCGTCGAGATCAGGCCTTTCACCAAGGAGGAGTCCGCCAAGCTGCTGGAGCCGTGGCTCGGCAGCGGACTTTCCCTTGACGACCTGCCGGTGCCGCGCGTCATCGTGGCGCGGGTCCAGCCGGGAACCCCGCTCGATCTGGCGGCGCTGCGCAGCCGTGTCATCCAGGCGTCGCCGTCGGCCAGTGTCGACGATCACCGCGCCTGGATCGAGCGGATGCGGTCGATGACCGGCGCTACCGTTCTGGCCGGCATCGGTATCCTCGCACTGGTGATCATCGCCACCATCATTTCGGTCTCGTTCGCAACCCGCGGCGCGATGGCGGCCAACCGGCCGATCGTCGAAGTTCTGCACTTCGTCGGAGCCGGCGACCGCTATATCGCCAACCGGTTTTTCCGGCACTTCCTGCGGCTGGGGCTGCAGGGCGGCGTGATCGGCGGCGGGGTTGCGATGCTATTGTTCGGGTTCTCGGAATCGATCGCCGGCTGGTTTTCGGGAACCGCGGTCGGAGACCAGTTCGCGGCCTTGCTGGGAACGTTTTCGCTGCGCCCGTCGGGCTATCTGGCGCTGGCGGCGCAGGCCCTGGTGATCGCGGCGATCACCGCCTGGGCGTCGCGGCGGACGCTGTTTGCCACGCTGGACGACATCGATTGACGCGGACCGTCACGAATACCGCGCCGGCCGGACTCCACTTCGTCTGAAAAGCTTCTAGAGTTGTGAGGGGAGGATCGCCAAGACCGCATGAGCCTGCAGCCCGACGATACACCGCCTGATGCGCCGGTCGCCGCGCCACGGGGTTTTTTGCGCGCAATGATCGTAGCGGCGCTGGCGGTCGTGTTCGTCGCGGCCTCGATCGGCTTTGTCGGGTTTATCTCGCAGCTGCGCGGTGCGGAAACCAGGCCCGTCCAGCACTGCCGACGGCATCGTGGTATTGACCGGCGGTTCGTCGCGTGTCTCCGACGCGATGGAATTGCTGGCCGACGGCTACGGCAAGCGGCTGTTGATCTCGGGCGTCCATCCGACCAACGCGGCAAGCGACATTTCCCGTTCGCTGCCGGACAATCAGTCGCTGCTCGGCTGCTGCGTCGATCTCGACCGCTCGGCCGTCAATACCCGCAGCAATGCGGCGGAGACACGGCGCTGGGCACACGAGCGCGGCTTCAAGTCGCTGATCGTGGTCACATCGAATTACCACATGCCGCGGGCCATCGTCGAACTGTCGCACGCGATGCCCGATATTGCGCTTATTCCATTCGCTGTCGTCGGCGACAAATGGCGCGACGAGCCGTGGTGGACCAGTGGTGCGACGGTACGGCTGTTGCTGTCGGAATATGTCAAATACGTCGCCGCCGAGGTGCGGGTGCGGCTGGCCGATCTCGGTCTCGATCTGATGCCGGATCTCGCGGAGCAGCCGGCCGGATCGCTGCCGCCGCACAAGCCGGCGACCGCCCTAGCCAACTGATCGGATTTTCGATGGTTTTGATTTTCTTGCGTTCGCTGGTCTACAACGTGCTGTTTTACGCGCTACTGGTGTTCTGGATTCTGGTTGCCATTCCCACCTTTCTGATGCCGCCGCAGGTTTTCATGGTCGTCGCCAAGGCCTGGGCGCGCAGCAGCATCTGGCTGCTGCGCGTGATCTGCAACACCAAGGTGGACTATCGCGGGCTCGAGAAAATCCCGAGGGGCCCGCTGATCGCCGCATCGAAACATCAGTCGATGTGGGAAACCTTCGCGCTGCTGCAGTTCTTCGATGCGCCGCTGTTCATCTACAAGCGCGAACTGGCCTGGATCCCGTTCTTCGGCTGGTATCTGATGAAGTCGAAGATGATCGGCGTCGATCGCGACGGCGGCATACGATCCCTGATGGAGATGGCGCGGCGTGCGCCAAAGGAAATTCGCAGCGGCCGGCAGCTGATCATTTTTCCCGAGGGCACCCGGACCCCTGTCGGCGCGCCGCCGAACTACATGACCGGCGTGGGACAGATCTACGCCAGCAGCGGCGTGCCCTGCATTCCGGTCGCGCTGAATTCCGGGCTGTTCTGGCCGCGCCGGACCTTCCTGCGCTATCCCGGCACGCTGGTGGTCGAATTCCTCGATCCGCTGCCGCCGGGCCTCACCCGCAAGGATTTCATCGCGCGGATCACGGTCGCGATCGAGGAAGCCACCAACCGGCTGGTCGAGGCCGGGCGCCGGGAGCAGGCGCAATTGTTCGGCCGCGTGCCCGGTTCGGCGAAGGCATAAGCGCCGAATGTGCTTACCCTCCCCTGGAGGGGCGGGTCGGCTCACATTGCGCCAACGGGTCGGCGCGAAGCGCCGCCCGATGATAAACTCCGCGAAATGTGAGACGGGGTGGGGTGATCTCTCAACTCGGGCACTGTTCGAGGTGAGAGACCGTCACCCCACCCCGCCGCTCATTTCATGAGCGTCGACCCTCCCCCTTCAGGGGAGGGCGGGGATGCAGCGGCGTGTCGTCGTGCAGCATCAAGGCGAGCCGGTGCAATGGCGCATCGCGAAAGCCTTCCGCCTCGATCGCTCTCACCGTGGACAAAACGTATTCGCGGTTCGCGCCTGATTGCCCGTGCCCCTGCTGCACGTGACGCAACTGCTCTGGTAATGACAGCCGCCCGGCATATTGCACATGACCGCGATCGACCACGTAGGCCAGCGCGCTGACGCGCTGCCGCGGCTCGTTCTCCAGCCACACCGACCGCATCACCTCGCGATAGACCGAGGTGACCTGCTCTCGCGCGCGCAAGTAAGCCACGGTTGAAGCACGGTGTTTCGCCGCGACCCGAAACGCGATGCCGCGGCAGGCGCCGCCGCGGTCGAGGCCGAGCACGAGGCCGGGCTTTTCCGGCGTTCCCCGGTGCACGAAGGAATAGACGCAGAGCGCGCGATGCTCGCCGATCAGCCGCGCCGGGACCTGCTCGATGAATTCGAAGCCCGGCCGCCACATCAGCGAGCCATAGCCGAACACCCACAGGTCGCCTTTGGACGATTCCGCTTCGGACAGGATTTTGGCTGGCATCGCCTGCACGTGCCCGAGCTTCGGTTCTGATTGCATCAGTCCCGAAGCTCCGGATCGTTGTTTTGACGCGTTTTCTTCACACCAACCGGGATCCATTTCGCTTGCCAGCGCTTTAGCAGAATTTCATAAGGTCTGAAAATGCGTTAACCTCATTGTGGCCGCGCGCATCGCTTTATTGACAAAATCCTCGGTCAAAGGCTCGCCATATGTCCGATATTACCATTGCGCCGCGCCGGCGCCCGCTTTGGCGCCTTTTCATCATGCCCGCCCTGGTCCTTGTCGCCGCCGTGGCGTGGAGCGGGTTCTGGTTCTATGCCGCCTCCCAGGTCGATGCCAAAGCCGACGCCTGGCGCGCCCAGGAGGCGAAATCCGGACGGGTCTACGATTGCGCCAACCGCTCGGTGGGCGGCTTCCCGTTCCGCCTCGAAGTCCGCTGCGACGGCGCCAGCGTGTCGCTGCAGTCGCAGACCGCGGAGCAGGCCGCGACCAAGGCGCCCCCGATCACGGCAAAACTTGGCGAAATCCTTGTCGTGGCGCAGGTCTACGATCCGAGCTTGCTGATCGCGGAATTTACCGCACCGGCGACGATCTCCGATCGCGGCCAGCAGCCATCGGTGGTGGTGAACTGGAGCAAGGCCCGCAGCAGCGTGGTGGGACTGCCGGCGGTCCCGCAGCGGGCCTCCATCGTGTTCGACGACGCCGAGGTCGACCGCTTCAATGGTTCGTTGCAGGCGCCACTGGCGCGCGCCAAACATATCGAGCTGCATGGCCGCCTGGCCGAGGGTTCGCCGCTTGATCATCCCGTGATCGAAACCGTGCTGAAGATCGAAGGCGGCAGCCTGCAGGAGGTGCACCCGCTGCTGGCGCAGCCGTTCGATGCCGACGTGCGGACCATGCTCACCGGCCTGAAGGATTTCACGCCGAAACCGTGGCCGCAGCGGTTTCGCGAACTCCAGGCCGCCGGTGGCCATGTCGAGATCGTGCAGTCGCGGATTCAACAGGGCGATCTGATCGCGGTGGCCGCCGGCACCCTCGGCCTCAGCGTCAACGGCCGTCTCGACGGCGAATTGCAGATGACGGTTGCCGGGATCGAGAAGGTGATTCCGGCGCTCGGCATTGAAAAGATGCTGGACGAGGGCGTGCCGCAGGCAACGCTCGATCGCGTCGCGCCCGGCGTCAAGACCCAAGACCTCAACAACCTGTTCGGCGCGCTGGACCGGGCGATCCCCGGTCTCGGCAAGGCGGTCAAGCAGAACGCCAATGTCGCCGCCGCCGCCGGCATCAACGCACTCGGCAAGGAAGCGGTGCTCGAAGGCAAAAAGGCGCGGGCCTTTCCGCTGCGCTTTGTCGACGGCACGGTATTTCTCGGGCCGATCAAGGTCGGGCAGATTCCGGCGCTGTATTAAGGGCGCAACGGGCACCAGAGAAAACAAGAGTGAAGCCGCCGTTCAATTCCAATGGAAAATCTTCGGGAACATCGGCTGAATCACAGAATGTACATTCGTTTCGCTGCATTAAGGGCGCCGGTACAGCCGGCCCGGTCACCTTGGGCGTCAAGCCGCTTGGCGCGTGCCATGGTCGCAGCAAATTGCGATTTTAGACGCTCCCTTTCGCGCTTCACGGACGTGACCGTTGGCTGGTGGTTAAGTTGCGCCGATACCGACTGAGGCGCCGTTAATCCCGCCATTGGATCGCCTGCCGATTGGCGAATGGCAGTTTCGAATTGCGCGATGTCAGCGGTGCAGGGACCGGCGTGAGCAAATGTCGAACTTACGGCAAGAACGGCACAAACGATCAGCCCCGCCGTAACCTGAGTTTTGGACATTCGAAGGCAACCCTCCGTCCGTTCAACCCGGCGCAAGTTTAAACCACAACTTGCCCGGCCGCTATGGTCGGCCTGGGCCTATTTTGGCGCCGAATGTCTCTTCGCGGCCGCCGGCTCAACCGGTCGATGCAACACAGGCGTTAAATCTCTCTGCTGGGGTTTCAAATTGCATGGTCTTACGCGGCCGTTCGTTGAGCTTGCGAGTGCACCGACAAGTCGGTGCCCTTCGGGAAGTATTGTCGCAGCAGGCCATTGGTGTTCTCATTCGACCCGCGCTGCCACGGGCCTTGCGGATCGCAAAAATAAACGTCGATGTTGGTCGTCAACGTAAATCGTCGATGATCCGTAAGTTCCTTGCCCCGGTCCCAGGTCAGCGATTTATACAGTTCGCTCGGCAGCTTTCTTGCTTGCTTGATGAGCGCGGAGACGACCGACTGGGTGTCTTTGTTGGCCACCTTTGCTCGCATCACGTAACGGGTATGACGCTCGACCAAGGTCGCGATATAGCTGTTCTTCGAACCGGACAGCAGATCGCCTTCCCAATGGCCAGGCACCGCTCGATCTTCAACTGCTGCCGGGCGCTGACGGATCGAGACGGGATCCTTGATTTGTCCCCGTCCATCGCCGTGGAGACCTGCCTGTTTCGATCGACGGATCGTGCGCTTCGATCGAAGATGGCAAAGTAGCTCTTTCTTAAGCACTCCGCGAGCTTGAACAAAGAGACTGCGATAGATCGTCTCGTGTAACACCTGACAATTCTCATCTTCAGGATGGGCTCTCTTAAGCCAGCCGGCTATCTGCTCGGGTGCCCAATTTAATCTCAGCTTGCTCGCTACCGCCTGTCGCAACCAGGGATTAGTCGCCAACTTGCAACGTTTCGGACGGCGGGCTCGGGCCCAAGCCTGGTCATCCGCCAAAGCCGCTCGGTATCGATCATAGCCGCCATTCCGGCTAATTTCTCGGCTCACCGTCGAAGGCGAGCGGCCTATCGATCGGGCTGATTGATGCGCTGTAATACCTCTGGAAATCTCCTCCCGCTCCGAAAGCGCCAATGCCAGCCTTGAGCGATGCCTTGCTGCAGGACGGATGCCCCCGTGCGGGGCCACCTGGAAATAAATTGACGACGACGGCTTCCCAAACGCTCGCCCGATCCCCTTCAAAGACTCCCCGCGTTGCCAACGATCCCATAACTCCGTCTTCTCGGCCGTTGTAAAACCTCAACGAAATCTCTGTTCCATCGTCACACTCCATCTTTTCCCTCTTAAGATAAAGTGTTGCATCGACCGGTTGAGCCCACCGCACTTTTCGGACATGCCCGGTGGTCTGACGACGTCTGCTCCTGAGCGTAGAACGGACTTGCCGAGGAAGCACGGTCACCTCCTTTTTTTAACCCGAAGTTATTCTTGAGGCTCCGATGTGGCTTGGGCCGACAACAGGCTGTCAACTTCGGCGGGTTTCTGCTTTGGAACAAAAACAATCGTGGCGGGTTATGTGGGCTTCGCTCGAACCAGGGAGGACGACCATGAAGCTTACGACAATAGCATTGGCCTCTGTGTTGGCGCTCTCAAGCACGTTTGCATTTGCATACACAAGTTATCATAGGACGTACCACCACCACCACGGCTACCATGGCTACCGAGGTACGGTCGGCATGAGTTACGCCCGGCCGTATAGGGGTTCGACGAACTACGGTAATCCGAACAACAGAGGCGGGTTGGTTGGCGGCGGCGATTTGGGTACCTACAGGCCCTAAGAGTAAGCGCCGCGTTTCTGCGGGGCATTTTTATCCGCTCTTCGCCCGCTGGACTGCGCGCAGTTTTAAGCCGGCACTCTACCATAAGACAGCATGCACCGTTGTGTGGCGCCTCGCGCCAAAAAGCGGCAGCGGAAAGCCCAAGAGCGGGTGCGGCAAGGAGTGCCGCACCCGCGCCCTGAGAAGGACGACCATCTAGTTGAGCAGCTAGAGGCCGGCGCGCGCGCGAAAGCCGGCCGCAACTTCGCCGTGGCGCGCAGTCGGTGCTATGGGGCGCTGTCTGCCGGCCCGTCTCAGGCAGTCAATGGCGAGGAAACAAATCATGATTGTTGCCAGAAGCATTCGGCTCGGTCTGTTGGCATCGGTGGCCGCCGTTACGATGGCGATTACCCCCGCTGCCGCTCAGAAGAAGCCCAACATCGTCATGCTAATGACTGACGACACCGGCTGGAACGATTTCGGCGCCTATTCGGGAGGCGGCGCGGGCCTCGGCCACCCGACACCCAATATCGATCGGATCGCCAAGGAAGGCGCGGTGTTCACGAACTGGTACGGTCAGGCGAGCTGCACGGCAGGCCGTTCTTCGTTTATTACTGGGCGCATTCCAATCCGTGCGGCGCTCTCAATTGTGGTCGCCCCAGGCGATGAGAATGCCCTGAAAAAAGAAACGCCGACGATCGCGGAGTTCTTTCAGAAGAACGACTATTCTACCTACTTTTCCGGCAAATGGCATCTCGGTGACAAGCCCTCATCTTATCCGATCGAACACGGCTTCGATGAGATGAAGGCGTTCGCCGCGTACTACCCGGGTGTTTATACCTATGCCGACACCTCCAAGTGGTTCCATCCGTGGTTTCCTTCATACAATCCTGAGTTTTCGAAGGAGTACTTCGACGTTGTGAACATGTACGAATGGGAGGGCGTGGCCGGTCAACCTGCAAAAAGAGACGAATACATCACCTACGAAGGGCTCGCAAACTTTGACGTCCGTCAATCGGACTATGCAATCGAATACATCAAGAAGCACGCCAAGGATTCCAAGCCCTTCTTCATGGACGTTAATTTCATGAAGATGCACAATCCGACAAATGCCGCGCCGAAGTTCGTCGGTAAGTCGCGCCTCGGCGACTACTCGGATTCGCTACTTGAACTCGACGACGACGTCGGCCGTATCATGGATGTGATCCGCACAGAGGCGCCCAACACAATCGTCATCCTGACGGCGGATAACGGTGCATGGCAGGACGCTTATCCTGACGCGGGCACCTCGCCTTTCCGCGGCGAGAAGGGTTCAGCGTTTGAAGGTGGTTGGCGCGTGCCCGGCTTGATGTGGTGGCCTCAGCACATCCCTGCCGGGGCGAAATACGATGAAATGATGTCGCACATTGACTGCTGGGCAACGCTTGCCAAGATGGTCGGCCTGACCCCACCGCCGCACGGCGGGTGGATCGACAACAATGGCAAGCCAATTTACTTCGACAGCATCGATAACAGCGACTACATCCTCGGGAATGCGAAGCACTCTGCGCGGAGATCGTGGATCTACATCGATGGCGAGAACTTTATGGGAGCGCGGACCGATATCGCCGGTGATCCGACGAACCCTGATGTCAGCATTGCCTGGAAGTACCTTTGGACGGCCAAGGATACGTGGCTCGGCCCAGAGCAGAACCTTGGCGGCATCGGTTCCATCTACAATCTCACCATGGATCCCTTTGAGAAATACGACATGGTATTCAACGGCGCGGTGTCGTCACGTTTACCCACGGCCTCGCCGGGTAAGTACGCCGGGCAAGACAACGGCTGGGTTTTGGCACTGATCTACCCGACTGTGATGGAGTTCAACAAGTCGGTCGTTGACTATCCTAGCATCAAGCGGGTCCCCGGAGGCGCCTCAACCGACTGGCGGCCCGACCTTCAACGCCCGGACAACCCGGTGCCGCTATTGGATATGAAAAACCCGCCACACGTGAAAGCTGGTGGTGGCTAATCCCGCGGACGAATGTTCATGGGCGGCTCCGCGTTGTCGTGGTGGCATCAAGTAGCCGGCGAGCGCTAAGAACCGCTCGCCGTTTTGCTTTTTATCAAATGCGGGATGTCCGCTGCTGGCACGTTTGAGACATGCCGGCCGGGTCTGAGGATTTCCGTTGATGAGGGCAAACCGGAAGTCATCGTCGGAGCGGCAAACCGACGCGAATGACCCTGAGGCGAACCTTTCGCTGTACTGCGGTCCAAGGCGAAATTATCGGCTGCACAAACCCTTTGAGTAGGTTGTCCAACATGGCTTGGCGACCTGTTAATCCGCGCGCGCAACAAGCCGTTCTTCGCAACGCGGACACTTCGAAACCTCTTTCATGGATACTTCATGGATCCCGGCGTTGCCGGCGGCCTTGGTCGGCGGAGCATCGTGTAGCCTCAGTTCTGCCCGTCAACGTCCACAAGGATGGGACGAGGAAGGGAACCACCACAAACCTCCGTATCGTTCCCTGATCCCTTTCTATAGTGGGCTCATACCTACGTATGACGAGATGAATCCTGATCGTTACCGGATTTTACCAACGTATCATTGAGCTCAATCTCAAACATTTTAAACTTGCTGCCGATCGCGAAGTGCCAATTGCAGGTGGCCGAATGTCCACGATCCCTGGCCAGAAGATTGAGCACAACCGCGATATCCCCAACTGCCGGAAGCAGGCATGTGCCCCGCCGGCCAACCACCCCAACGACGACGAAATCTACTGAAGAACTCTACTAACGACCGCCTGCCGATCCTGACGATCGTCAATGCCAAAGCGATCAATCCTGAGGATGCTCAGACGGGCTACGCCCAATTCGACAAGGGCATCGCCGCCAAACTCGTCCCCGACCCGCACGGGTTGTTGGCGAAGGCGCCTGACTGCCGTCGATCAGGAGTTCAGCCGTCATGATGACCATGGAAAAGGCCCAGAGGATCATTGAAGCGGGGATCGCGAAGGCGAAGGAAATCCGACAGCCGATGAATATCGCGGTCGTCGATGTCGGCGCCAACCTTACGGCTTTCATGCGCATGGACGGGGCGTGGCTCGGCAGCATCGACATCGCTATCAACAAGGCCTTCACCGCGAAGGCCTTCGATATCTCGACGCTGGAGCTTGGTCAAAACAGCCAGCCGGGCGGGCAGTTCTTCGGCATCCACGTATCGAACCACGACCGGGTAATGATCTTCGCGGGTGGCATCCCGATCAAGATGAACGGCCAGGTCGTGGGCGCTGTCGGCGTCAGCGGCGGCAGCGGCAAGCAGGACCATGCGGTGGCCGAGGCGGCGGCCGCAGCCTGGTCCTAATGTCATGGGTGGGCGAGCATCTCCGGGGGGAAACTGGCAAACCGGCCGCAGGCGGAGTTTTCGAATGATGACACTCCCAATATCGCACTCTATTCGCCGACACCAAATGGAGGATCCGATGGACTCTATTTGGCCATCCAGATGGCTTCGGCTGCTCCTCACGGGCGCGTCGCTGCTGCTTTACCCGGCATTGGCCGCGGCACAGATGCCGACTGCGCCGGCCTCCGCGGCGCCGTCCGATGACGGTCAATGGACGATGCCGGGGAAGAACTATGCAGCCACGCGATATTCCGCGCTGGATGAAATCAATGGCGCGAATGTGCGCAATCTCCAGGTTGCCTTCGCCTTCTCAACCGGCGTCGACCGCGGGCAGGAAGCGGCGCCGATCGTGGCGAACAACACCATGTTCATCGTGACGCCATATCCGAACATTGTCTTTGCGCTCGATCTCAGCAAGCCCGGCGCGCCGCTCAAATGGTCCTATAAGCCGCGCCCGGCCGCGGCTTCGCAGGGTGTGGCGTGCTGTGACGTCGTCAACCGTGGCGCAACCTATTCCGATGGCAAGGTGTTCTTCAACACTCTCGACGACGACACGATCGCGCTGGACGCAGAGACCGGCAAGGTACTCTGGAAGACCAAACTGGGCGACATCAACACTGGCGAATCGATCACCATGGCGCCGCTGGTGGTGAAGGGAAAGGTGCTGGTCGGCGACTTCGGTGGCGAGTTCGGCGTGCGCGGCTGGTTGGCGGCGCTCGATGTCACAACCGGCAAGATTTTGTGGCGAGCCTATGCCACCGGGCCGGACAAGGACGTGCTCATCGGCCCCGGATTCCGCTCGTTCTACCCTTCGGATAACGGCACGGACCTCGGCGTCAAGACTTGGCCGACCGACGCCTGGAAGACGGGGGGAGGAACGATGTGGGGATGGATCGCTTACGATCCCGACCTGAACTTGATCTATTCCGGCACCGCCAATCCTGGCCCCTGGAACCAGGAGCAGCGCCCGGGCGACAACAAATGGACCACGACGCTGTTCGCACGCAATCCCGATACCGGCGCCGCCAAATGGGCGCTGCAGTATAATCCGCATGACGAGCACGACTACGACGGGATCAACGAGCAGATCCTGATCGACATGACGGTGGACGGCACCCCGCGCAAGGTGCTGCTGCATCCTGACCGCAACGGTTACCTCTACATGGTGGACCGCCAGAGCGGCGAGATCGTCTCGGCCAAGCCATACGGCAACGTCAATTCCGTTCTCAGCATCGATCTCAAGACCGGGCGGCCCGTCATGAACCCGGACAAGCTCACCAAGCTCGGCACTGTCGTACACGACATCTGCCCGACGGCGTCCGGCCTCAAGGACTGGAATCCGTCGGCCTTTTCGCCGTCGACCGGTCTTATGTACATACCTCATGAGAACCTGTGCATGGATTGGAAGAGCACGCCCGTCAGCTTCATCTCCGGCACGCCGTTCGTCGGTGCGCAGGTCATCACCAAGGCTGGTCCCGGCGGCAATCGCGGCGAGTTCACCGCCTGGGATCCGGTAGAAGGCAAGGCGGCCTGGACCATCAAGGAGGATCTGCCGCTGTGGAGCGGCACGATGGCCACCGCCGGGGGACTCGTTTTCTATGGAACGATGGATGGCTGGTTCAAGGCCGTCGATGCCAAGACGGGCGAACTGAAATGGCAGTTCAGGACCGGCTCCGGCATCATCGGCCAGCCTGTCGCCTATCGCGGTCCGGACGGGCACGAATACGTCGCCATCCTGTCGGGAGTCGGCGGCTGGGCAGGCGCCATCGTGGCCGGCGACCTTGACCCGCGGGATCCAACCGGCGCGCTCGGCATGAACGGCGTCATGGCGGATCTCAAGACGAAAACCGCACCCGGAGGGACACTCTATGTCTTCACCCTGCCGAGATCCTGAGCGATGCGTGGCGGCGGCACGGCTCCTGCCTTTCGCCCTTGTTACGGTGCTTGCCGTCGCCGCCAATAACGCATCGGCGCAACAAGACACTGCCCCGCAGGCACAACACGGACCCGACGAGATTGTCGTCACGGGCCTTTTCCCCAATGGCGGCGCTCCGCCCCCGCAGGATATGATCGGGACGCGGTTCGAGGGAAACCAGCTCGCCATCGCGGCCGGGAAGGAACTGTTCGGCCAGATGAACTGCACGGGCTGCCATTTCAACGGCGGCGGCGGCATAGGTCCAGCGCTGATGTCCGGCCATTGGCGCTACGGCGGACGGATAGACCAGATCTATGCGTCCATCGCGCAAGGCCGTCCGAACGGCATGCCGTCCTGGCAGGACAGCTTGCAACCCGAGCAGATCTGGGAACTGGCGGCCTATGTGAAGTCGCTGGCGGTGACCGCCGCCGCTTCCGCGTCGCAAACCGCTGCGCCCGGCACGAGCGCCAAGCCGTGAAGTGGCGCCGGCGTTTCTGCCTCATCGCAGCGGCGGTGCCGATGATGATCGGCGCGGCTGCCGCGGACGCCGCCGTGCTTCGCGTCTGCGCCGATCCCAATAATCTGCCGTTCTCGGACCGGGCCGGCCGGGGTTTCGAGAACGAGATCGTGGAGCTGATTGCGCGGGATCTCGGCTCGACCGTGGTCTATACGTGGTGGGCACAACGGCGCGGCTATGTCCGTAACACGCTGAAGGCGGACGTCTGTGACGTCTGGTCCGGCGTCGTGAGCGGCGCCGAGATGATGACCAGCACCCGGTCGTACTACCGCTCGAGCTATGTCTTCGTCACGCGCGCCGATCGCGGGCTGCACATTGCCTCGTTCGATGACCCGCAGCTTCGCACGCTCACCGTCGGTGTGCACATGGTGGGCGACGATGCGATGAACACGCCGCCGGCGCATGCCCTTGCCCGCCGCGGCATCGTGCAGAACGTGCGCGGCTACATGCTCTATGGCGATTACCGCCAGCCGCACCCGGCATCGGCGATCATCGATGCGGTGGAAAACGGCGATGTCGACGTGGCCGTCGTTTGGGGCCCGATGGCCGGTTACTTCGCCGCGCAGGGATCCACACCGTTGACGATCGAGCCGGTGCAGCCCTGGCGCGACGGCACGGAATTGCCGATGACGTTCTATATCTCGATGGGGGTTCGCCGCGGCGACAATGAGTTGCTGCAGCGCCTCAATGACTCACTCGAAAGAAACCACACTGCCATCTCGGCGATTCTCGCCGATTATCACGTGCCGGTTCTGCCGGATGCCTTTGCACCGCGCTGAAACGGCTCAATTCCTTTGATCAGACTGCAAGAGAGGTTTGTCATGAGCAAAAATCGTGGCGTCGTCTATACCAAGCCGGGAGAGGTCCAGGTCCAGGACATCGCCGATCCCAAGTTCGAGGACCCGCGAGGCCGCAAGATCGAGCATGGCGTGATCCTGAAGGTCTTTTCGACCAATATCTGCGGATCCGATCAGCACATGGTCCGCGGCCGCACAACTGCCCCGGCAGGCATGGTGCTCGGACACGAGATCACGGGCGAGGTGATAGAGAAGGGCTCGGATGTGGAGATGACCGCGCTGGGCGATCTCGTCTCGGTGCCGTTCAACGTCGCCTGTGGACGATGCCGCGCCTGCCGGGAGATGAATACCGGTGTGTGCCTGACGGTCAATCCCGGCCGCGCCGGCGGCGCCTATGGCTATGTGGACATGGGCGGCTGGATCGGCGGGCAGGCCCGCTACGTGATGGTCCCCTATGCCGATTTCAACCTGCTCAAGTTCCCGGACAAGAACGAGGCCCTGTCCAAGATCATGGACCTGACCATGCTGACGGACATCCTGCCGACCGGCTTCCACGGCGCGTTGACTGCGGGCGTCAAGCCGGGCTCGACGGTCTATGTCGCCGGCGCCGGTCCCGTGGGCCTCGCGGCGGCCGCCTCGGCCCAGCTCCTGGGTGCGGCTGTGATCATGATCGGCGACTTGAACGAGGCGCGGCTAAGCCACGCCAGGAAGGTCGGCTTCGTCCCGATAGATCTCGCCAAGCACGATCGCCTTGGCGAGCAGGTGGCCGCGGTCGTCGGCGAACCCACGGTAGATTCGGTCGTCGACGCGGTGGGTTTCGAAGCCAAGGGCCATGGAGGCGGCGATCAGCCCGCGATCGTGCTGAACCAGGCGATGGAGATCATCCGGCCGGCTGGCGCCATCGGCATATCGGGATTGTACGTCACCGAAGATCCCGGCGCGCACGACGAGGCCGCCAGGACCGGCAACCTCAGTCTTCGCCTCGGTCTTGGCTGGTCCAAGTCGAACTCCTTCCATACCGGCCAGACGCCCGTCCTGCGGTATAATCGGCAGCTCATGATGGCGCTGCTGAACGACCGCCTGCCGATCGCGAAAATCGTCAATGCCAAAGCGATCAGCCTGGAGGATGCGCCGCAAGGCTATGCCGAATTCGACAAGGGCATCGCCGCCAAATTCGTGCTCGACCCGCACGGCTTGTTGCCGAAGGCGGCCTGACTGTCCTCGATCAGGAATTCGAATGTGTTGATGACAATGGAAAAGGTCCAAAGGATCATTGAAGGGGTGGTCGAGGGAAACTGGAAGAGCTGTCGCATGAGGCGCAGCGTGATCGCGGGCCTGCTGCTCGCCGGATCCGCCTCCGCCGCCCTCGCCGCCGATCCCGTCGCCGGCGAGAAGATTTTCAAGACGCAGTGCGCCATCTGCCACACCGTGGTGGCGGGTGAGAACCGCATCGGCCCGACGCTGTTCGGCGTGGTCGGCCGCAAGGCCGGCAGCGTTCCAGGCTTCCATTACACCGCCGACCACAAGAAGCTCGACCTCACCTGGGACGCCGCCAACCTCAACAAATACCTCGCCAATCCCCGCGCGATGGTGCCGGATACATCGATGGTCTACGCCGGCCTGAAGGACGACGCCCAGCGCGCCGACCTGGTCGCCTATCTCGAAACGCTGCACTGACAGGCGGCCCGGCGGTCGATTGCCGCGATCGATCGGAAGTGGAAAACGCGCGTCGAGGCAAATCCCGAGATCGGTGGCCAGGTCGACCGCCTGATCGACAATTATACGAATGACGCTGCTGGCGTTGGTGAACAGCGCGTGGAGGTATCGACCTGCGCGGGCGCGCCGGCGAGGATCAAAACTGGGACCGCCATGTGACTGGATGCGCTGTAGATGAGGATATGATAAGCGTAGGAGTATATGAAATCTCGCCGGTCGATGACCGCCTTCATTCGCTCCGTGGTAAGCGCATGCTTTGCGCTGGCTCTGGTGCTGCCCATATGGCCTCGCCATTCGCTTGCGGCACCCAGGGTGGCCGTTGCGACGAACGATTTTCTCAATAGCATTGGTGTCGTTACCACATTCCCCGATCGAGGCCAGCCGTTGGCCAGAACGATCGAGATGGTCCGCTATTGCGGCTTTCGATGGGTGAGGGCGGGAATAGAAGGGCTGAGCGACAAGGGCCCCACAACCATCCAGACCTTTCTTGATCTACATCGCGAAACCGGCGTGCGGCTTAGCTGGGGATTGGTCAGTGGTGGGACGGATGTGAAAAAGCTGGTGGAAACAGGCAAGGTGCTCGCTGAATCCGGCGCGCTGCTCGCGTTCGAGGGCAACAACGAGCCGAACAACTGGAGCGTCACCTATCAGGGTGAGAAAGGCGGCGGCAGGGAGCCTTCGTGGATGGCCGTTGCAAAGGTTCAGCGCGACCTGTACCAGGCCGTCAAGAGGGACCCGGTGCTAGCCAAATATCCCGTCTGGTCGATCTCTGAACCGGGCGCGCAGCGGGATAACGTAGGCCTTCAATTTCTTACGATCCCGCCCGGCGCCCAAACCCTGATGCCCGACGGTACGAAGTACGCCGACTACGCCAACGTGCACAACTATATCTATCATCCGCATTCGCCGTATCTGGCGGACAACAAGACGTGGCACGCTGCCGATCCAACCGCAGCATCCAAAGTGGACGGCCTGTTTGGCAACTTCGGCGTCACGTGGGCGAGACGGTTTCGGGGCTACACCCAAGGGCAGCTCGATACGCTGCCGCGTGTCACGACAGAGAGCGGTGCCAATATCGAAGGACCGGTCACGGAAGAGATACACGCCTTGAACCTGATGAACTTCTACCTCGCGCAGTTCAAGCGTGGCTACGCCTACACATCGGTTTATCTGTTGCGGGACCGTACCGACGAAGATGGCAACCAATCATTCGGTTTCTACCGGGCCGACTATTCGCCCCGTAAGGCCGCGATCTACCTTCACAATCTCACGACCATTCTGGCGGACGACGGTACCCTCGCCAAACCCGGCCACCTCGATTTCGCGATCGTGAACCAACCCGAAACCGTTCATGAGCTGCTGTTACAGCACAGCGATGCCACGTTCCAGCTGATCGTATGGGATGAACGCTTGAGGGGGCAAGACCGCGTGACGGTCCAACTTGGCATCATGCCCGCGTCGGTGAGGATCTACGATCCAACAATTGGAATTGAGCCTGTCCGAACACCGACCAACGTTAGTTTGTTCGAACTTGCTCTAAGCGACCATCCACTTGTCATCGCGATTTCACCCAGCAGGCAATGAGGAATTCTCTCTGCCAAACCGGAAACAGAACGTTGGCGGCATCATCCGCGCCGCCAACGTTTGAAGACAAGACAGCTTTCGGCTTCCTGTAGACGCCTCAGCCGCCTTCATTTTTGTGCATGAGCTGAGCCGCAAAATAATCGGAAAAGGTTCGTACCTTGAGAGACGGGCGACGGCCGCCTGGGTAGACAGCGTGCAGCTCGACCCCATCAAGTTGATAATCGGAAAGGATCGCGACGACCTCGCCTGCCTCGAGTTCGGCCTGGCACATCCATCGCGAGGCGACGGCTATTCCGAGCCCTGCTTTGGCGCAGGCAATGACGCCGTCGGCTGAGGTGACCTTGATCGACCCTTCCACGGTTACGGACGCTGCTTTCCCCGAGCGCGTGAAACTCCAGCCGGTCCGCCCGGAGAGACCCGGGCCGAGAATGCAGTCGTGCCTGGCGAGATCGGCCGGCGTTTGCGGCGTTCCCTTGCGCGCAATGTAACCAGGCGAGGCAACGACGAGGCGCGGAGCCTTACCGAGTAACCGCGCGCCGAATCCGGAATTGGGCAGAGGGCCTAGCCGCAAGGCCATATCAGCCCCTTCGGCGATCAGGTCCTCGGTCCGGTCGGACATCAAGAGCTCGATGCCTAGTTTCGGATGCTGCGCCACGAAGCCAGGTAGGCGCGGGATGACTTCGCGAGTTCCGAATGCCCCCGACAACGCCACCCGCAATGTGCCGCGCAGGCCGTCCACGCCGCGCGCTGCATTTTCGGCGTCGTCGAGATCACCGAGGATTTGCCGCGCCCGTTCGAGAAACACCCGGCCGGCGTCGGTCGGCGTGACGTGCCGTGTGGTGCGTAACAGAAGCTTCACGCCCAGCCGCGTCTCGAGGTCTGCCACCATCCGCGATATCGAAGGCTGCGACACCCCCAGTTCGCGCGCGACGCGAGAGAAGCTGCCGGTCTCGCCGGCGCGGACGAAGGCGGTCAATTCCCGGAGCCGGTCACTCATACACACGGCGTATAAGTCAGATACGCAGCGCTCGTCTACTGCGCGCACCCGTTCGACGTCATCTTTTTTCCGTAGCCGGACAGTAGACCGGCGGCCGAAGAGAACGAGACAAGGAGGCGCTAATGACGACGACAGCCCTTATCACCGGAGCGACGAGCGGTATCGGCCGCGCGGCAGCCGACAAACTGGCGCAGTCGGGCGTACATGTCATAGTCGTGGGCCGCAATGTGGAACGCGGTGAAAGGACGGTTGCCGAAATACGTGCGGCGGGCGGGAAAGCCGATTTCATCTCGTCAGACCTTCGCGATGCTGCGAGCGCCCGAGCGGTCGCGAAAAAGGCCGTCGAGTTGGGAAACGGCCACGTCGACGTGCTGATCAATAATGCCGGCGTGTTTCCATTCGGCCCTACGCATCAAATGAGCGAGGAGACGTTCGACGACGTCTATGCGCTCAATGTGAAGGCCCCCTATTTCCTCGTCGCCGAGCTTGCCCCGTTGATGGCGCAGCGAGGCAAAGGAGCAATCGTCAACGTTTCAACGATGGTCGCCGATTACGGCGCAGAGGGCTTCAGCCTCTATGGATCGAGCAAAGCCGCCATCAAACTACTGACCAAAGCGTGGGCGGCCGAATATGGACCCAAGGGCGTCCGTGTAAATGCAGTCAGTCCCGGACCGACCCGCACCGAAGGCACGGCAGCAATGGGCGACGCCCTGCAACAACTCGCGGCGCAAGCGCCGGCCGGGCGCCCGGCGACGCCTGAGGAGATTGCCGAGGCGATAGTGTTCCTGGCGACCGACCGCGCCAGTTTCGTCCATGGTGCGATTCTGCCGGTCGATGGCGGCAGAACCGCCGTATAGATTTCGTTGAAATGGCGCGAGTGAAGCGCATGCGCGCGCCCTTGGGTCCAATCTCCGGGCTTCCGGCCATGCCTCAGGACGTTAAACGATCAGATCGTGCGGCACATGGGTAACGAGAGCGCTTGGCGCAGGGTGTGGAACGATATGGAACTCGTCATCTGGGTATTGCTCCGGCGAGGGCAGCCCAAGCGCTTGTGCTCCCTCTGAAATCGCCAGTGGTCCGTGAGTCCCAGCAGCATCTTCGTGATGGCTCATCGATGCTGGGATGCCGTTGAGCTCGGCAACGTCAGTGACCCTCGAACCCTTAGAGCCCGAAATCTCGTCCTTGAAATGAAAAGAGTCCCCGGGCGCCCCAGGAGTCTCTCCTCTCTCTGAAATCGCCAATAGTCCGTGAGTCCCAGCAGCGTCGTCGTGATGGCTCTCCGACGCTGGGATATCGTTGGGCTCTGCAACGTCAATGATGCCCGAACCCTTAGAACCCGAAATCTCGTCCTTGAAATGGAATGAGTTCCCGGGCGTACCGAAGTTCTGAGAAGTGCCGAGCGTCAAACTGGTGTTGATGCCCCCGGCGTTGGCAAAATCGGTGATCGCAGCGCTTGCGGCTGCGATCTCGCCGGGGGGGCCGCTGGTCACGGTGCCGGAATCCGTCCGGGGGTCGACGATTTCGGTGCCGGCGCCTCCATTGACGCTCGCGAAAGACCACGCGCTATCGGCATAGTTCCCAGAAAAATGAAGTGTCACATTATTCGAACTAATGCCATCACCGAAGGTGATCGTGCTGATGTTGGTACCCCAATTGTACGAGATCGAGGCGGACATGCTTCCCTCCACATAGGGAAGCTGCGTGAGGTCGATCAAATCGGCCGACGTGAGGTGCGTGGCAATGCCGGTGCCCGTGATCACCCCGGCGAATTTTCCGCAGTCATCGATGATCAGCTTGCCTGCGCCCTGCTCGAAGTAAACTATCTGGCTGTCGGTCGCGCCTGGAGCAACCTTGCTGCCAGGGGCAAACTCGAGCGTGCTCCCGCTGTCGATCGAGAACTTCCCGATTCCGGTAATGGGGCCTGTCACGGTCAGGTAGACATTCGGATCGACGATGATCGTGTCGTCGTTGCTAATAGGCCCGATGAAAGCGGCGTTGGCTGCTTCCTGCAATGTCCCGTCATTATCGAATTGTCCCGAGCCGCTTACATCGAGGTCGCCGGCGAGTTGCAGGGTTCCACCGACGGTGATCTCCGTCGATGCCGCGCCGTGCGGTATCGTGAGCGACGCCGCATGGGCATCCTGTGTGCCGGTGATGATGACCGTGTAGCAAGAAGGCGCATCGATGGTTGTGTGGGTGCTCAAGCTGGGAACAAACCCGCCGCTCCAGTTTTCTGGATCGCTCCAGTCGAGCGTTGGCCCCGGGCCGCCGACGATCAACGACTCCGAATCTTCGATGACTTTTATTGCCGTCGCCGCGGTGGCCGCCGTCGGGTAGGTGTTGGAGCCGTCGCTCGACGTCACCGACAGATGCAGCGCGTCGCAGCCCTCGAACCCCGCGGTTGGTGTATAGGTCAGGCCCGCCAGCAGCTTGTCCACGGCCGCCGCGTTCCCCGACAGCGTCAGCGTCGCGCAGTCGTCGCCGGTCACCGTCACCCCGCGCAGGCTGGCGACATGCAGCGTCCCATGCGATACCGTCAGTGTCGCACTCACCGTGTCGTCCCTGTCTTCCGCGAGCGGCCCGACGATCACCCCGGCAACCGCCACGCAAGTGGCGTTCTCGTTGAGCGTTAGCGTCGCTGGCGCGCTTGCCGTCGGCGGCCGGGCGACCGGGGCGACTGTCACGATCTCGGTTGCGGTCACCGTCGCGCTGATGTCGCCTTCCGAATCGTGCTCGGTCGCCGCAATCGTCAGCTTGAAGCATCCTTCGAATTCCGCCGGGGGCGTGATCGTCAGGCTCGACAGGTTCCAGCTGGCCACTTCCTGCGAGGTGTCATCTGCGGTCGCCGTAAAGCTATGGCCGGCGCCGTCGCTCAGCGTAGCGCCCACGGGGATACAACTCACGACAAGCGTATCGAGGCTGTTCGGTGTCGCGTCGCCGTTGGCGCCCGACAGGCTCTTAGCCATCGCGCCAAGGTCCAGGGCAATCGCCGTGCCCTCATTGCCATGCGCGGCGACCGGGTTGAGGTAGGGCGCAAGGGGTGCGACCGTGACCAATTCGTTCGCACTCGCCGCGTTGGCGTCCTGGTCGGTCGCCGTGACGGTCAGGATGAAATTGGTATCGTTCGGCGGAGTGATCTTCAGGTTCGACAGATTCCAGCTCTTCACATCGACCGAGGTGTTGCCGCTGGTCGCTATGAAGCAATTCATGCCGTCGCTGAGCACTGCCCCAGCCGGGATGCCGCTCACCACAAGCGACTGCACGCTGTCGCTGTGGCCCGGCAGGCTGTTCACGGTCGCGGTGATCGCGCCCAGTGCGATCGTCCTGCCCTCGATGCCGCTCTCGGCCTGCGGCAACCAGGTCACCTTCGGCGGCGTCTCGTCGACCGCGATTGTTTGCGTTGCCTCTTGCGCCGGATTGCCGGCCGAATCCGAGACGTCCGCCGTCACCGTGTAGCTGGCGTCATGCAGCAATTTAGCTTCGGTCGAGCTGACGTTTACTGACCAGCTGTTGTTCGTCAGCGTGGTGGTGAACGTGTCGACGACGTGGCCGGAACTATCGACGATCTTCACCGTCACAGGCTGGCCGTCCTCCGCGCCGTTCGTAGTGCCCGCGATGGCGAACCCGGTGCTCGCCGCATTGACGTTGACGACGTTGTCACCGGCAACGGTGTGGATTGCGATCGTCGGCGGGGTCTCGTCTACCCTGATCGTCCGGGTGGCCTGCGCCGGATCGCCGGCCGCATTCGATGTGTCCGCCGTCAGCGTGTAGATACCGTCGGCCAGCGACTTGGATTCCGTTGGATCGATGTCAATCGACCAGGTGTTGTTGGTGACCGTGGCCGTACCGCTGTAAACGACGTGGTTGGAACTATCGGCGATGGTGACCGTAACGATCCGGCCGTCCTGTACACCCGAGGTCGCGCCCGTGATCTCAACCCCGGCATTAGCTTTGGCGGCGTTAATGATGTTGTCCGCAGCAATACCGATTTGCCCGCCAACACCGATTTGTCCGGCAATGCTGGTGATCGCTAAAGTCGGGGGCGCCGGAGTTGGCTGCATCGGAGGCAGGATGATGAGCTCAGGAACCGTGATTAACGTCGCCTCTATCGGAAGGGGCGATCCTTCGACTGCGGGGGAATCGCCCGGAATGAAATTGATAGGCTGCGGCAGCAGCTCCGGATCGGAGAAAGGGGGCGCGCTGTCCCCGCTTTGTCCCAGCCCTTTCGCGAAGTTGGCGAGCGCCTCCTGTTGGGCGGCCTGCAACTCCTCCATTCGAGCAGGAGAATTCGCGACTTCGTTCAGGCTGACCGAGGACCCTCTTCTGGTCAGGACGACTGTCTCTCCCGGATCCTCAACAATGATGTGTCGCGGGATCGCCTCTTTGGTTACGAGCTCGAACACGCCGTGCGCGAGGTCTTTGTATGTGATGCTGTCGTCATCCAAGAATGTGACGTTCGGGTCCGCTGCCTGGGCTTCCTTGATGAGTGAGAACGTCAGTGCCGCGAGCGACAACATGCCGATACCGCCCGCCTGGACCCGGCTGCGAATGCTGCCAACAGGCGTGTCCACTATCAGGGAGCCGGTCGTTGCCAGCTGGCCGGCAAAGAAAGCGAAGGTCCCCCTGGTTACTGCGAGCAGAGCCGACCGCAAGGTGCCATTGGAGTTCCGCGCGAATTCGCTTAGCACCACGCGCGTGTCGCGGGACAGGGTGAACACGGTGCCGTCGATAAAGCGGATTTCGATTCGTCCGTCGGACGCGGTCTCGATCACGTCATCCTGGCAAACAGGATCGCCGTCCATCGCTTGAACGGCAATGCCGCTAGCACGCGTGATGGTGGCGCAACCGATCGCCGTCTGAACGCTGCCGATCACTTGGGGAAGATGGCCCAAAGCGGCCATGCAGACGTCCCCGAACTCTACGCCGGACGCAACTGACATTGGCTTCGACCCTGCCTGCCGAGTAACTCAGGCCCAGCGTGGTGCCGCAGTCTTTTTTTGTTCTGGCTTGCCCTCGCCACGAGGTCAAAACATCCTGGCGCTGGCAGCCCTAGGCTTGCCCGCCGAAAAGTCCCAATCGAACTTAAACTTCACCAGTAACGAAGCGCCGTTCCGGCGACGTAGATCCGACAGGATTGCTGTCGTTTTGTCGCGAGTGCGGTCTCGTGAAAATTATAGTATAATTTATGTCCGAAGTGTCCACCTATTAATTGCAGTGCCTATCAGTGGCAGTGCGCCGGACTCTGGATGAGCCTGTCTGCAATGGCTGATCGGGCGTTAGCGTGTTGCCGTCTCGGGTCAACGGTCCAAAGCAACCATCGGCCTGTCACACGACAAGGTCTTCTCAAAAAGGGGGGGATCATGCGCACACATACGATAAGCATATTGGTGGCAAGTTTCGTTTTGGTGCTAGCAGGTCTGTCGCCTGGTCCGGCGCGAGCGCAAACCGATTCTCCCCAACCCGCCGTCCAGGATTCTTCATCAAAACCCATTGGGAAAGTTGTAACCGCCACCGGTTCGATCACGATCGAACATGCGAGTGCAGTCGTCGTTCAGGCAAATATTTCCGGTCAAGCCTCTCAGACGAAGGTTGGTGACGTCGTCTATTTGGGCGACGTCGTCCAGACCGGAGCCGACGGCCGGGTCGGGATCAACTTTACTGACGGTACCTCGTTCAAGCTATCGGGCAACGCGCGCATGGCCCTGACCGAATTTGTGTACGACCCGAACGGCAAGTCAAATTCGAGCTTGCTCAGCCTGACCAAGGGAACGTTCACGTTTGTTGCCGGCAACATAGCGAAGACCGGAGACATGAAGATCGACACCCCTGTCGCAACGGTGGGAATCCGAGGCACCACGCCGCACATCGAAATATCGGATGATGGGACAGTCAAGTTTGCGACACTTATTGAAGAGGGCAAGAGCAAGCTTACGGAAAAAAAGCCCGGGGCACGCGCGGCGCAGCAACCCGAGCAAAAAACCGATCGCGAGTTCAATCTCAATATCTGTCGAGGGTGCTAGGGCACGATCCGGAACAGTGCCTGGCGGTTCTCCAAAAGGATCATGCCCAGTCAAAGACTGCCATGACGGTTCAACCAAATCTCGTCGCGCTCTAGGATCCTCTCTTGAGCGCGAGCCGTTCTCGGTGCGAGCGGAAATCAGCCATAGAGCGGCGGCTTGCAGAAATCAGCGACCGCACATTCCCAAAATCGGGACTCCTGATATGGAAATTCGTGCAAAGACCGGCACCATCGACAGCCTAGCGCCGATTCTCATCCTGCTGCTGCTCGGGTCACCGGCGGTGGCACAGAACCCGAAGCCAAAGGATAGCTATATCAAGAATATCGAGGCCTGCAACGGCCTGGATCGCGCGTCGTTTGAAGCTCGCATCGCCGGTTGCACGGCGCTAATCGACGAGCATCAAGTTACGACGACAACTGCCTTGGCTACCGCCTATAGCAATCGTGGCAACGCCTACGCCGCAAAGCGGGATTACGACCGCGCCATCCAGGATTTTGATCAATCGATCAAGCTCTATCCGACTTACTCCAAGCCATTCAACAACAGCGGCGTGGCTTACTTGAAGAAAGGCGAGTACGACCTCGCGATCGAAGCGTTCGATCAGGCAATCAGGTTCAACCGGAACTACGGCGAAGCATTCGCCAACCGTGCTGGAGCTTACTTGAAAAAGAATGAATACGCTCGTGCGGCGCGGGACTACGATGAGGCAATTCGCATCGAGCCCGACTTGCAAGGCGTGTGGAATGGACGCTGCTGGACCCGCGCCATCCTCGGTGCGTTACAGGCGGCGCTGGCGGATTGCAACAAGGCGATTCAATCGGATTCGAGCAACGCCTCGACGTATGATTTGCGTGGCCTTATCTACCTGAAGACGGGCCAGGTCGCCGCGGCTATCGATGATTATAGTTCTGCACTTGGGTTCGACCCGAAGCTGGCGAGCGCGCTTTATGGGCGCGGGCTTGCCAAGCTCAAGCAGGGCGACAAAGTTGGCAGCGACGCCGATATCTCAGCCGCAAAAGCAATCCAGGGCAACATAGGCGACGACTTCACCCGCTATGGCGTGCCATAGAACCAAATCAACGCGAGCTTCGGATTACTGCCCGGTCCGACGATGTTCGTTCATCGGGGTGGAGCGGACTCTCCGCTAATGGCTCTCCACTTCCGACTTTGACCCATTTCGGACCTCGCCCAACGCGCCGACACGTACCCGTCGCCGCCTCATCTGATCACCTCGGCGCGAGCATCCATGCTGATCATTCCGGCAGCCCGGCTTTCCGTAGGCCCTCTGCGAGTCTCTCGGCAAAACTTAAAAACACCGGATTGTCAGAGGGCATTTGCGCCTTCCATTGCGTGATGGTCCTTGCTCTGGTCCCATTGAGCGATAGGTAGCGCTTCAGCGTGTCGCGGGCTTCCGTTTCTTGCCCGCTCTCTGCGAGCGCTACCGCAAGCAACGCCTGTGCGAGTGGCCATTGTGGAGCGCCCGCGACCGCCCGACGCAGCCATTCGATCGCCTGCTCGTCCTGATGCAGGAGAGCTAATGCAAATCCTTTCTGTAGCTGAAAAACGTACAGCAACGGATCGCGAGGGCTCAGGCGCATCGCTTTGTCGGCATACTCGATGGCCTTTTGCGGTCGACCTAGATAGCTGCTTGCGATGGACAGGTCACCGTAGGCGCTAACAAAGCTGGGGCTAAGCGCGAGGCAGCGCTCGGCCTCCACTATCGCCTCCTCGAAACGCTTCTGTGTCAAGAGAACCAAGGCCTTGGCATGGTGAGCAGCATACGCGTTCGGGTCAATCGTCAGCGCCCTGGACACCAGTTCGTCGGCTCGCCGGATATCGGCTTCACGGTCCTGACTCTGAATAGTCAGGACTTGGTTGATGAACTTGAATGAGAGATTGACCAGTGCCTTGACATTGCGTTCGTCTCTCTGAAGCGCACTGTCGCAGAGATTGTACCCATGCTCTTCTTCATCGCTACCCGCTTGCGAGTTCACGAGGATCGCCTCGCAGCGCATGGCGAGGTCCTCGGCGTCCAAATCACTCGGATGGGTTCGGGCAACACGCGCGGCTTCGACCTCTACCAACTGTAACTGCAGGGCCCGTGACAGCCGTGTGACGATCTCGTCCTGCATTTCGAGCAGATCGGCACGGTCTGCGTCGAACTGGTCGGCCCATAAATGCGCGCCAGTCTCGGCATCAATGAGCTGCGCACTTACTCGGACCCTATCGCCGCTTTGCTGCTCGCTGCCTTCCAGTACATAACGCACTCTGAGATCTCTGCCGATCTGCTTTACGTCAACGGCTCTGCCCTTGTAAGTGAACGCGGTGCTGCGGGCGATCACAAAGCTATGGCGAATACGGGAGAGGCTGGTGGTCAGCTCCTCTAATGACATCCGCCAAATAGTCTTGCGCTGGATCGCCGCTCAGATTGGCGAAGGGCAGCACGACCAGAGACAGGCGCGAAGCTGTGTTCCACCACCGCGGATTTCTCACCGTGTCATTGACGAACCAGATGGCGACCGCAAGCGCGGCAGCCGCGAGACCGCTTGCGGCGTACCTGATCTGGGTGCGAAAACGGCTTAGGCCTCGCTCAGGTAACCGTGTGATGCCCTCGCGAGCCGGTGCTCGTCTTGCCTCATCGGCATGCTCCAGCGAGTAGACATGCACCGGGTGCGTGATGTTCTTCACTCGCTGCTCGCCTCTGTCCGTAAAGGCGAATGGCACCTTGTCGCGCACCTGCTCGTAGGTCGCGCCCGAGACGCAAATGCCGCCAGCCTCCGCAATGTTTTCTAATCTTGCTGCGACATTCATGCCATCGCCGAAGATGTCGCCGTGGTCGATAATAATGTCGCCGACATTAATGCCCATGCGGAACTCAATCCGCTTGTCTTTTGGAATAGCGGCGTTACGCTCGGCCATTCCCCGCTGGACCTCGACAGCGCATCGCACCGCATCCACCACGCTGCCGAACTCGGCAAGCAATCCGTCGCCGGTGTTCTTGACAATCCGCCCACGATGCTGGGCGATCTTGGGATCGACGAGAGAGTGCAGGTGGTCCTGGAGCTGAGCATGGGTGCCTTCCTCGTCCAGGCCGGTCAAGCGGCTGTAGCCAGCTACATCGGCCGCAAGGATAGCGACAAGTCTACGCTCGATCCGACCCTGCCCCGGAGTGACCATAATGCTGTCCTCTCGGCACCATTCTACACCGAGCAGCGGCCAGGATGAATGGGAGCCCACCGCGACTGGGGCTGGCAACTGGCCTTACTCGCTAAACTCGCGGTCATGGGATGTCGCTTGCTGGCACTTTTCGGACATGCCCGGATGGCCTGACGACGTCTGCTCCTGAGGGGGGAACGGACTTGCCGAGGAAGCAGGGTCACTTCCGTTTTTGACCCGTGCGGAAATGGCTTGTGTAAACGCGATTACCGAAAAGGTACAAAGTTGACGCCCATCAAGGCGGTTGGCGCGGCCAACGCTTCGCGTGAGAGAGGAAAAAATGCGAGCCGACGAGATGCTTCGATTCTTGGCGGATTTGGCAACAAGAGGAGAAATTGAAATGCGCAAGATCGTTGGAGCTGCTGCGTTTGTAGCCATGGTGTTCATAGCACTACCGGCATCCGCTCAACCAAGTGATCCCTACGATTATCCCTACTGCCTGCAAGGCAAGGACTACAACCTTCCGGGATTGTGTCAGTTCAGAAGCTACCTGGAGTGTCAGGCTACGGCCTCCGGTACACTTTCGTATTGTGGTCCGAATCCTCGATTTGCATTTGCATACGGATGGCAATGGCGCGGCCGACGACCCTATCGGGTACGTTGATCGGACCACTTGCGACGCGCGTCTCGATTCGCGGCGCGCCCAAGGACCGGTTGTGCGTTGAAGTCCCACAGCAACGGTCACCACTCGCCCGCACTGGCAAGGTGATCGAGCGAGCGTGGCGACTTCCGCTTCCGTGCACGAACCGGACCCGCCGGGCCGGTCTGGCGATGTTCGTTGATTGCGGTGGACCGGAAGTCACCGGCTGAGGGTCAAACCGGCGCTTTTGACCCATTTGAGAAATCGGACGGACCCGCTTTCAAAACTCCACCTTGCCATGGGTGCTAGGATGGGTCTTTGAATGACAAGCCTGCTAGGCAACGACTTCATGGCTTGAATCTGCTTCCAGTCAGTATAACTTCCACGATCGTGAGCATCGGGCAGAAGCGCGCAGGCATGGAACCGCGGCCATTCTGGCGAAGGCTAGTTGGCGCGGGGGCTATCTATGCGCTTATTCTGCAACCCCTGCTGGCCGTTGTGGGCGCCCAGTTAGCCAATGCGTCGGCCGTCGATGATCTCACTCTATCCCAACTTTGTCAGCATGCGACTGACGGTAGCCCCGTCTCGCCCGCCGACCGGCACAACCATTCTACGGATGACCATTGTGCCTTTTGTTTTGCAGCAGCATTTCACCCCTTGGATGCTCCGCGACCGGTAACGATCCAGCACGATAGTTCGGAATCCAGCAAGGGACGGCAATCGGCGCATCCGCTGCGCCTATCCTCTTTCTCTTATTCGGTCGCACGTCCCAGAGGTCCTCCGCTCGGCGCGTGATGCAATGCGGCCTCGTGGCTCCCCGCAACTGCTTTCACGTTTGCACTGACCGGAGAAATCCTGATGTCTCCATACATGCCGCTTTCATTTGCGCTCGCGAGTTTTATCGCGTTGGCATCCACTTCCGATGCGCTCGCTCACTGCTTTGTAGGCGCCCGGTTCTTTCCGGCAACATTGGCAACCGACGATCCCTGCGTCGCCGACGAGATGTCGTTGCCGACCGTGTCGTGGTCAAAGACTGCGGATATGCCGCCAGCCTCCGAGTGGGATATTTCTGTCGATCTTTCAAAGCGGATCACTGAAAATTTCGGCGTCTCGATAGGTCAAAACTGGACGCAAATTCGACAGCCCGACGGTACCCTCACGTCGGGATTTCAAAATCTCGAGACGGCGTTCCAGTATCAGGTGGTGAAGGATCGGTCGCAAGAGTTGGCGGTACTGGCCGGACTCGTCGTGGATTGGGGGCATACCGGTTCAACCGGTTCCGGGCTGGCCACCACATATAGCCAGGTTACCCCGACGCTCTATTTCGGGAAGGGCTTTGGCGGATTGCCGGAAAGCCTATCATGGGCGCGTCCGTTCGCGCTGACCGGACAGGTCGGTTATCAAATTCCGACGAACTCCTTTGATTTCACCCAGAGCGTCTTTATTCCGCAACAATTGGTCTACGGGGCGTCGTTGCAATACAGCATGCCCTATCTGAAATCCGAAGTGATTGACCTTCAGCTTCCGGACTTCTTCAATCATCTTATTCCGATCGTCGAACTGACTTTGACGACGCCGGTCGCAAATAATTTCGGCAATCCCTACACCACCACCGGAACCGTCAACCCCGGCGTGATCTGGGTCGGAAGCTATTTCCAGGTCGGCCTGGAGGCGATGATCCCCATCAACCGCGAAAGTGGCAGCGGGGTTGGCGTTATCGGGCAGTTGCATTTGTATCTCGACGACATGTTCCCGACGACCGTAGGACAACCGCTCTTCAGTGGCTCGTCAGCGGCCCCCCGCAAATTGACCTTTTGAGGCGGCACCATGCGAAAGCTAATTTTTGCGACATCGGCTCTGGTCACCGTAACCGCGGGCGCCGCCGCCAAGGCTCATGCTTTTCTGGACCACGCGGAGCCGCGAGTTGGAAGCACCGTGCCCACCGCGCCGCGAGAACTTACTCTTTCTTATACTCAGAATCTGGAGCCGGCGTTCAGCGGAGTCGAGGTGAGTGATGCCAACGGCAAACGAGTTGATCAGGGCAAGCCGTCAATCAGTGCGGCGGTCATGCGTGTCGGGCTGAAACCTCTAGCGCCTGGAACGTACAGGGTCCGTTGGCACGTCCTGTCGGTAGATACGCATACAACCGAAGGCAGTTTCACCTTTCACGTTGGACGGTGAAGCCGAAGCGACCGCAAAGGTGCGACGACTGATCGACTCCTCCGGAGTTGGTGACCGCCGCAACAGGGATTGGCATGGAGTACAGTTTGATCAATCCGCTAGTCGCGGTGCGGGATATTCACTTCGGCTCTACAGTGATTGTCGCGGGCATAGTTTTCTTCGATCTCTTCGTTGCTTCGCCGACCTTGCGGACAACGGGTTCGCAGCTCGGGACGACCGCAGCCGCCTTAAGAACTTGTACCGCCCTAGCGCTATGGATCAGCATGGCCTTGTCGATCCTTTCGGGCATTGCATGGTTAGGCCTGTTGGCCGCCCGAATTGTTGGTAAACCAATTGAAGATGTCATTGCGGACGGCACGGTCTGGATCGTTCTTTCGCAAACGCAATTTGGGTTTGCATGGAAGCTGCGATTTCTGTTCGGCGTCCTTCTGGCCGCGTGCTTGCTGGCGCGGCGGGCAAAGAACCACGTCGCGCCCATCTGGCAAGAAGTTTTGGCTGCATTGTTGGCAGGTGCATATCTCGGATCGCTGAGCTTTGCAGGACACGGCGAAGAGGGTCTGGGACTTGAGCGAAACCTCCATCTTGCCGCGGACTTCCTCCATTTGATCGCCGCTGGTCTCTGGCTAGGGGGCCTTATTCCCCTGGCGCTATTCCTCTTATACCTGCGCAGATTCCGTGAAGAGGCATGGGTCACGGCAGCGGGTGACGCAGCCTGTCGATTTTCCAATCTTGGCATAATTGCCGTCGCAACGCTGCTTGTTAGCGGAACAATCAATGTCTGGTTTTTGATTGGGAGCATGGAGGGCTTCGTCGACACGAGCTACGGCAGGTTGTTACTCTTGAAGATTACGCTGTTCGCCGCGATGGTATGTCTTGCCGGGATCAACAGGGAATATCTGCTGCCGCGACTTTCCGGTGAAATTGGAACGAACCCGGCGTCCCGCACTGTGCAATGGCTTTTACGTAGCTCCTTGGTCGAAATTGTTCTCGGGATCGGAATCATACTCATCGTCGGGATGCTGGGCATCATGGCCCCAGCAACCGATATGCATGCTCACCTCCATTGACTTCGTCCGGAGCAGATACTCTCTCCTAAATTGGAGAAGGACGAAAGGCGCCCCTTCAGGGTCAAGGCCTTTTCACATCTCGGCGGTTTGTACTGTCGCTCGCTCGACCGACACTGAATTAATGCTGGGCACTTCCGCTACGACGATTTTGATAGCTGCGCCCGGCTCGCCGCCGAACTGAAGACGCCGATCCAGATCGGCGAAAATTTCTACGGCCCGCGCGACGTTCACTTCGCGTTGCAGAAGAAGGCCTGCGACCTCGTCATGCCCGATTTCATGCGCATCGGCGGCGTAACGGGATTTCTGAGGTCGGCGGCGATCGCCGGCGCTGCAGGCATTCCCATATTGACGCATTTCTATCCGGAGGTCGGCGCGCATCTCACGCGCGTGTCGGAGAGCGCACACTTACTGGAATGGCTGGATTGGAGCTACCCGGTTTTGCAGCGGCACTGCGAAATCCGCGACGGGCAGGTTCACGTCCCAGAGGTGCCGGGCGTAGGCATCGAGTGGGATGAGAAGGCGGTCGCAGCCAATCTGATGTAAGTCAGCCTGTTCCCAAGCGTGGCTTTTGACCCATCTTGAACCTCGATGGGTCGTGAAAATAAGTCATGTTGAGGCCCGGATCGATGTGGCGAGGACCGCGCCGATGCACCGCTGCACTTCGCTCGGCACGCGGCTGTCGCGCAGGCCACGCCTCTCGCTGTATCAGGAGCATCCAGAGCGCGTGGGACCCCTATCGGACATCGTATCCGTAGTTCTGGCCAGCTTGAGGTATCGACCCTAAGCCGCCCAAAGCTGAGGCCGGAGATCGATCTCATAACAACGCCGGAGTTTGTCTGAATCAAACAGTTCTCTGACAACCTATTTGATTTGGCCGCTCTTTGGGTCAATCACAAATTTGGTCGTTGCGCCCTTATCCACAATGGTGACTTCGTAAACTATCCGGCCGTTTGCCTCTTCAAGGCCAGCGCTAATGGCTTTTCCAGAACCTTTTTCTTCCGCCAGGGCAGTCGCCGTGGCAAGATCGATTGAAGCTTTTAGCGAGCCAGCCAATTCCAGCTGGTCCTCCTCGTCAAGTTTGGATACCGGCGTGGTCATCCCTTCACTGATTATTTCTCCCGTCCAAGCGTCGATAGCGCCTTCCCACACATTGTTGTCCTGATAGGTTTTCACCTTGTAGGCCAACTGACCCGCCTGACTGTCAAAGCTTACATCGACGACTTTCGCATCTTTGTGCTTTTTCGCTGCGATCCTTATCGCCTCAGCAAGGGTGATTTTCGCTTTCTCGAAGGATTGTATTACTTTCTCACTGGGTACTACGTCAGGCTCCGGCGTGCGTTGTGCAAAAGCAGGAGCAACGGCGCACACGATGAGGAACGAGAGGATCCTTGTCTTACGCACGAAGAACCTCCTTCTGCAGTTCCCGCCAAACAGGCGCTTAAAGCAGGGCTAAATGTAGGCGCGCCGACTTCCGACAGTGTGAAGGGTTTCGGATGCCGGCCGCTTGAGGACGGCGCCGCTTGTTCGGCGGCCGGCGTCCGAAAGCCTCCAAAGGAGGAAACCGCGCTGGGGGGACGTAGGACGATGCCGCGTGATCGAGCTAAGTCGCGTCAAACAACCTTCAGACGATCAGGACGATCGCCGCTATGGGGATTTAATGTTTGGCGGCACCTGTACTTTCAATGGCTTGGCCATAGCAAAAAAACCGCACCACACAATCTAAACGTGAGCTCCTCGATATTTGAAGGCCATGAGGCAAACTGATCTCTAGCGAGTTGGAAAGCCCCCCGGAGCTATCTGAGCCGAAACTGTTTCGAGCTGCTCGTCAAGAGCATCAGCGCATTTGTAACTCTGCTTGCGTCGAGATTCCTGGACTGGGTGCAACTAGCGCGACGTTGCACACAATCACGATCGAGAATGCCGGGTTCGAGTTGGCTCTTGTGCAATGGTTGGTGCTCCGCCACGAACTTCCAGATCAGCACGTCCTCGATCATCGGATCATCGCCAGCTACGGGCTAATTGCCCCGCTCGTCGCGATGAGCTGTCGCCTATTGCTTCGCCGTGTCGCCAGCCGCGGCGTTCTACCGCGCGAGCGGTTTAGTCCTTTGGCACGAAACGGACCAGTCGGGCCGGTCTGACGATGTCCGTTCATCAGGTTAGAGCGGACTCTCCGCGAATGGCTCTCCACTTCCGAGTTTGACCCACAGCTGTCATAAGGCCGCGTCGAAATCCCGCGACGCAGCGAGGTCCTACGGGGCGTGACGTGCTGTGGTCCGGTCGGAATTCGTTCTGCGCGATCTGCACGCGTGAAGCCCTGACTTCCGAGTCTGGCTACTGAGACCTGGTCATGGCCTAGCGATCTGCCGACATTGCGCGCCGTGCTGACGAGGAACCCGATTTCGCGACTCGTCCAGTACTCCGGAAGATTCCCGCGGTTCCTAAATGCCTTTTGGGAACGGACAGACCCAAGGGGCGTTGAGTTTTAGGGCGGAACGAAAGCCTTGCGACGTGCATGTGCTCAAGCTGGAGAAGAATGATGGACAAGAAAATCGCTGGGTTGTTGGGCGCGGCCGCGGCCGTCGCAACCGTTGGCGGCGCGCAGGCCTCGACGGCTCCTGCTCAAGCACCAAATGATCCTCTTACGGCGCGATCCTACGCCGACTTGCTGACGCCGATTCCAAACGCCACCGAGGCGCTCATCGCCGACAACGCCCAACTCGAGGCCAAGCCCTCCGAGGGCGTCCAGCTCGCCCAGTATTACCACCACCACCACCACCACCACCACCATCATCATCACGGTTACTACCGCTATTATCATCACCATCATCATCATCATCACCACGGTTACTACCGCTATTATCACCATCATCATCATCACCACGGCGCCTATATCGGCGTTCCGGGAGTAGGCGGCCTGGTCATTCGTTAAGTGGCGGCGCTCAATCACCGTCCTCGCGCGGCTTGGCTTTGGCGGCGCGGAGGATATGGCGGTAGGTGCCGTCGAACACGGTGTTGGTCGACGACGTCCACATGGTCTCCTTCGAGAGCGTATCGCGGCTGGCGTGGATCCGCCGGCCGCGCATCTCGCGCTCGGCGGCTTCCTCGATCGTCATTGGCACTAGCTCGAATTGCGGCTCGACTGGTAAGAACAGGATCTGGAGCATCGGTTCGCCAGAGCGGAAAATGTGAGTAACGCCCGGCGGCGGCGCCTTAAAGACCACAAAAGAAATCATCGGCCACCAACTCGTCCGTAACAAGGCCGGCACGGCGAGCGGCACGTCGTCCTTCGATGATGTATAGTAGCGCGGGTGAGGCTCCGTGCGTACTGCCATAGTTTCGGCTACCTGGAGATCAAGCAGCAACTGATAGGTGTAATAATTCTCACCGAAAGTCCGGAACGGCGGCCATCGGATGCCGCTCCCGGGATCGGGACCGAAGTCGCCGGTAAGCACGACCCGCGCATCCTGTTGCGTCACGTGCAATTCATTGGGATAAGGGTAAAAGATTTCGATGCCGTATTGCGCCCCTTCAGTGAAGGGCACGCAGTGCCAGGCGTATTCATGTGAACCGTCGCGGCAGGGCTCAGGGTTGCCGCCCCAGCCCGGCATCTCTAGCTTGGTTCTGCGCGGAGCCAGTCGCGGTTCAAACAAACGGTACTTGATAGTCTGCATTTCGACCTGCCGTCGGATCAACTCAGAGTCGACCGCCTCCAGCGGTCCAGAGGTGATTACGTCGCTCCGAAACAAAGGTTCCGGTTTCAGGCGGCCCGGCGGCAAGGCTCCGCTTGTGGTGCGGCAAGAGTGCGGGCCTGCGAGTGACCGGCAAGCAGCTACGGTCGTCGTTCGTCTTCGGATTTCCCTGTGCCGGAAGCTCTTGAGTTGAGGCGCTGTCAATGGCCGCTACTGTGAAGGTTTGCGGATGCCGGCCCCATGAAGGTGGCGCGACGCGCGCCGGGGCCGGCGTACGCAAACCTCCAAAGGAGATGCTATGGGGCGGCGGCGAGGATATTGCATCCATCGTTGCTGATATGAACCGATGGAGCGTCCCATGCAGAAATTGAACGATCTGAGCCGATCCCCGAGCCCCCTCGATCCGGACGGCACGCTGATCGCCGTTATCGAACTGAGCCTGTCGAGCTGGCTGGTCGCCGGCATAGTGCCTGGCGTCGAGCGCCAGCCGTTGAAGAAGCTCGTGGTCGACGAGAGCGCATTGCTGAAGTTGCTGCATCGATGGCGAGAGGAAGCGGCGAAGGCAGGGCATCGGATCAAACGCATCGCTGTCGCTTTCGAGGCCGGCCGTGACGGCTTCTGGCTGGCGCGCTGGCTCAGGGCGCGCGACATTGAGGCCCACGTCATTCACGCATCGAGTGTGGCGGTATCGCGCGAGCACCGGCGCGCCAAGACCGATCGGCTCGACACCGAGCTGCTCAAACGCTCTTTTCTCGGCTGGCTGCGCGGCGAGCGTGATCACTGCAAGATGGTGGCGATCCCGACAACCAAGGACGAAGATGCCAAGCGGCCCAACCGCGAGCACGAGAGCCTCGTCGGAGAGCAAAGTCGGATCGTCAACCGAATGAAAGCAGCGTTGATCCGGCTCGGCATCCGCGGCTTCAATCCAAAGCTGAAGAGGGCCGCCGAACGCCTTGACGGCTTGCGCACCCCCGAGGGCGAGCCAATCCCGCCCAACACCCTGGCTGAGCTGCGTCGCGACATGGTGCGCCGGCGGCTCGTCAGTGATCAGATACGGCAGATCGAGGACGCTCGCCTGGAGCGTCTCAAGCAAGCTCCCAGTGATGGACCCCACGCAATGGTACGCCTGTTGGCGCGAGTGATCGGCGTTGGTGTCGAGACGGCAGACATGCTGGTGCAGGAGGTACTGTCGCGAAGCATGCGCGACCGAAGGGCGATAGCGCGTTATGCCGGCCTCACGGGCTCGCCCGACGAAAGCGGCAGAAAACGCCGGGAGAAAGGGCTGGCCCGTTCCGGCAACGCTCGGGTTCGACGAGGCATGATCCAATTGGCGTGGCGATTTCTCATGTTCCAGAAAAACAGCACCTTGGCGCAGTGGTTTCGAGCCCGCACCGAGAGCGCCCGCGGCACTCGCAAGACTATGATCGTGGCCTTGGCTCGCAAGCTACTGATCGCCCTGTGGCGTCTGGTGCGGGAGGGCGTGGTGCCGGCCGGCGTCGTTCTGCGGCCGGCATAATGAACGGAGGTCACTGAACGACACCCAACAGTTTCGGCCCGGTCCGTCCGCTGGTGACGGGTCGCCGATGACGGTTCGAGGTGGTGGAGTCCCGACGTGTTTCCTTGGCTTTCAAAGCCGAAAAGGAGAATGGGTCCGCCGCTTCGGAGCTTCGCCGCCGATGCGCATGACTGCATCATGGTTCGGGTCCTTGGACCCACCGAATACAAGGTTGTGGCGCGACTGATCCGCGCCCGAAAGCGGGCTCCCCTCTGATCGTCATCCCGATCGCACCAAGCGTGTCGTCGTGCTCGAAGCTGTCAAGGTATGGCCTGGCAAGCTCGGAGCATGCCGCAAGGTTGGCGCGACGGCCAACCTTGACAGCTCCTGCGCACGACGACGTCAGCGAACCGCGGGTCGGGACGAAGAAACGGGCTTTGAGATCGAACAAAGAAACTGACGAAGGGCAAAAGATTTGCCGCTCTGGCGAACTCCTTGACAAAAAAAGCCCCATACAAGGAAACCGCGGGAGGTGTGGCGAGGTGGCGCGTCAGACGCTGAGGGGATTTGGCGGCTGCGAGTGCAAGTACAACTTTTGAGATATGGCACGAACTTTGCGAATGGGTGAAAACGCCTTTCGCCGCTCCTGTAATTTCAGAGAGTTAGACGTTGCAAAAAAAAGGCACATATTACAACTTTTGCGTTATGTGCCTGATGGCAGCCTTTGTACCACATCGGTCGAACAAATATTTCCACGTATGGCGTCCAACGGAATTGTTTCGAGCTCGCCTTATATATCATGACTGCATCTCCAACCGCATCGGTTCCGCGACGCAGATGTTGTCACGCTACGTTCGGTGCGCTCCCAACGCTGTCGGTGCGAGATCGCGCGATTCATCGTGCAGAACGATCATCGGTTCCTGGGATATGCTTCTGGCCCTTCATCGTCAGGCAACACGCTCCCATCGTCCATCCATGGCCATGCCGCTCGCCGCAGCGCCCTACCGCGCGAGCGGTTTAGTCCTTTGGCACGAAACGGACATGCCGATGCAGTCGCCGGACGTCTGCTCTTGAGGGATCAACGGACCTAGCTGGGACGCGGCTCGAAGTCTGAAAATGACCCAAGCCGTGTGAAAACGTGCACGCGCAGAGAACGCGCAGAATTGTTTTCTCTCTTTTCTTCTTCCGACGGTGACTGGCAGATCGCTTCTTATTCAACGCAATCGTGACAAACTTTCCACGCGCAAGTTCGACGTCGGAGTTTTTACACAGCCTGGGCATTTTTTCGACATGCCGGAGCGGTCTGACTATGTCCGTTCCTCGGGGTAGACCGGAAGTGGCCGAACCACGGCCGAAATGACGCGATTGACCCCTTACCGGAAATCGGCGGGAGCGGCTCCTGGTCGCGCTCACTAGTTGCTCAGTCATTATGGCAGCGAATACGCAATTACCGAATCTCCGAGGTTTGTTCCGAGCTTACCGTGGCCGCCGGCTGCGATTACAATGAACTGTTTGCCGTTGTGGCCTGCAAGATAGGTCGCCGGCATCGCTTGACCACCGGAAGACAGGCGTCCCCTCCAGAGCTCTGCTCCTGTCTCCGTGTCGAAGGCCCTCAGGTAGTTGTCCATTGCGGACGCGATAAATGTAAGGCCTCCGGCGGTAACGATCGGGCCGCCCAGATTTGGAGTGCCTCGAACAATGTTGGCGGGGTTCTTGATCATGTCAGCCGTCGTACCGAGCGGCACTCTCCATCGAATGGACCCGTTGGAGAGGTCTACGGCAACCAATTCGCCCCACGGCGGCGGGTTGCAGGGGAATCCCAGCGGCGAGTGGAGCACCTCGCGACTCATGCCGTAAGGTGTGCCGTGTTGCGGAGAAACCTCCGCCCGTAACGTCCCCTGCTGTGCGGCGTTTTCGACCGGCTTGTATTGGTCCCGTGGAATTAGGTGAACCTCCATTGGAAGATTATTGATGTTAGTTACAAAGATCTGTCGCTTCTGATCGAAGGCGCCGCTGCTCCAGTTCATGCCGCCAAGGTTGCCTGGAAACGCGACGGTGCCCTGAACGCTGGCTGGCGTGAAAATTCCGTCTGTCCTTAGCCTTTCCAACCGCGTGCGGCAGGCTTCCCGCTCTTCGGGATTGATGCCCCAGGCATCTTTCGCCGTCAGTTGCTGAGCCGCGAGCACCGGTGGGGATAGTGGGAATGGCTGCGTCGGCGCCGCATCCTCACCCTCGGAATCACTTTTTGGGACCGGGCGTTCTTCGACAGCGAAAACCGGCTTTCCCGTCTCCCGATCCAAAATGAAGAGATTCCCGGTTTTATTGCCCTGAATTACCACTGGCGTATCGCGGCCATCGCGGCGCAGCGTACCGAGCACAGGTTGGGCCGCCGTATCGTAATCCCATAGATCGTGATGAACGAGCTGAAATCCCCAGACCAATTCACCGGTCTTGGCGGACAGCGCTACCACAGAATTTGCCCATTTGTTGTCGCCCGGCCTCTTGATGCCGTGATAATCCGGGCTCGCGCTACCTGTCGGAACAAAGACCAAACCACGTCGCGCATCCACCGAAATTGTCGACCAGACATTTCCTGCCCCTGTTGGTGCGAGCGCCCGCTCAATCGGGTGCCAACTCCATCGGAGCATCCCGCTCCTCGCATCATAAGCCCGCACCGCGCCGTCGGGGCTGTCAACCCGATCGTTATCGGCAATGGAGGATCCAACGATGACCAGGTCGTCAATAACAGCTGGCGCCGACGTTTCTTCATATTCGCCGCGCCGTTTAATATTAGTGATGCCCTCCTTGAGATCCATCTGTCCTCCGACACCGAAGTCGGCACAGGGGCGACCGGTCGATGCATCGAGAGCAAACAGGCGCGCATCAATCGTAGCCAGGAAAATGCGCTGATGGCACGAGCCACCGTCAGTGCCGTTAAGGTCTGACCAAAATGTTACGCCGCGGTTCACCAAGCCCTCGGAATAGTGCTCTTTCAAATCGACTTTCGGATCGAAGTTCCATTTTTCTGTTCCGGTTTCAGGGTCGACCGCGAGGACACGGTTGAAGGGCGTGCTGAGATACATCGTCCCGCCAATAACGATCGGGGTGCCTTCGAATTCGCTTTTCGGCCGACCATCGCTGCCGTCGGAAACGTCGCCAGTATGAAGCTCCCAAGCTGGCTTTAGCTCGGTCACATTTGTTTTGTTGATCTGGTCCAGCGGCGAATAGCGGCTTCCACCCGCGTCGCCCCCGTAAAACGCCCAGTTGCCGTCGAGCGGGTCGGCGGCAGCGACGCGTGAAATTTCCGACATCAGGCATATTGCAGTCAGTACCAGGATGCGCATTTGTTACACTCCTGACCAGCCGGGCGGTATCGCGTGGTAATGCAGTCTTGACCTTGCGATGGGCAACGCCGGTTTTTCGAATTTGCGAAGCTTTCTGACCATTTGGATTCCATTTGGAACCAGATTCGATCATGACCGCACCGAAGAGCCTCATCCAAGCGTCAGAATACCTCGAAGTCGAGGCGATTCAGATAGCGGTCGGCGATATAGAAGCGGTGAAAACGATGACAACGCCGCCTTGTGGCCGAGCCCAAGGTTCTCATCGAGGCTGAGGTGGAAGAGTCCGTTCCTGGGCACTTTTCCGACATGCCAATTCCGTCGACGAAGGTCGGCTATCGGGGGTAAAGCGGAAGTAGCCGTCCGACGGGCCGGGGTGATTTGCCCGTCAGGCAATTTCTCGAAAATCGTGTCCAGCCCCTTTTGAAAAAATATTCTGGTTTTCCGAAGACCCAAATCACTTTATATCCGCCGCCATCCTGTCCCACTCAGAGGGGCGGCTCGCGACGTCACGGACGCGGGGCGGGATGCGGTGGACGCGGCGGCGCGCTTGACGGGCGTTGCTTGCAGCGGACGGCGAAGACGTGTGGTCCTGACGCCCCGACGCTGGCGTCAAGTTTGCGGAGCGATCCGCGTAACGACGGTGGCAAGAAAGCCGATCACCGGGGAGAGCACGGTATAAGCCGTAAACCATTGCGTGCGGGAATGTCGGGTGATTTCCGATGGCTCGCTGTGAATACTCGTGTGCATACTTGCTACCCATAGCGCACACGAGGCTGCGGGTGCATCGGGCGCCCGGCATTCCCCACGCCCTCTGTTTTCAGGGCGGACGTTATTGGCAAACCTCGGACGCACTGCGCCGCGAGATCGCGGAGGCATGTCTGGATTTGACGTCATTGCAAGGCGCGAAGCGACGACGCCGTGCTTTCTCAGTCCGCTTTCTTTCCCAGCTGCGCGTGCGGACGGCCGAAATCGGGCGCGGCGGAATCCTGGCCGATCTCGACGATGCCGCGGCGGATCGCGCGGGTGCGGGTGAAATGCTCGAACAGCGCCTCGCCGTCGCCGCGGCGGATCGCGCGGGTCAGCTTGGAGAGGTCCTCGTTGAAGGTGCCGAGCATTTCCAGCACCGCCTCCTTGTTGGCCAGGAACACGTCGCGCCACATCACCGGATCGGAGGCCGCGATGCGGGTGAAGTCCCGAAAGCCGCCGGCGGAAAACTTCATCACTTCCGACGAGGTCACCTGGCCGAGTTCTTCGGCGGTGCCGACGATGGTGTAGGCGATCAGATGCGGCAGATGGCTGGTGATCGCGAGCACGAGATCATGATGGTCGGGCGTCATGGTCTCGACCCTGGCGCCGAGCGCGGCCCAGAATCGCGCGCAGCTTCCCGACCGCGTCGGGATCGGTGCCGTCAGGCGGGGTCAGAATGCACCAGCGGTTGATGAACAATTCGGCGAAACCGGAATCGGGGCCGGAATGCTCGGTGCCCGCCACCGGATGCGCCGGCACGAAATGCACGCCGGCAGGCAAATGCGGCGCCATGTCCCGCACCACCGCGCCCTTGACCGAGCCGACATCGGAGACGATCGCGCCCGGCTTCAGGTCGGCCGCGATCTCCCGCGCGACCGCGCCGCAGGCACCGACCGGGATGCAGAGGATGACGAGATCGGCGTCTTTCGCCGCCTCCGCATTGGTTTCCACCACGGCATCGACGATTCCAAGCTCCTGCACCCGCGCGCGCGTTTTCGCCGAGCGCGCGGTGGTGACGATCTCTGCTGCCAGGCCCTGTTCACGCGCGGCACGCGCGATCGAGCCGCCGATCAGCCCGAAGCCGATCAGCGCGATCTTCCGGAAGTGCGGCGCGGCGTTCACTTGCCCGCCACGAAGTCGCGCAAGCCCTCGACCACCAGCCGATTGGCCTCGTCGGTGCCGATGGTCATGCGCAAGGCGTGGGGCAGGCGGTAATTGCCGAGCGCGCGCAGCACCAGGCCGCGTTTGGTCAGGAACGCGTCGGCGTCGACGGCGGTCCTGCCCTTGTCGAGCGGGAAATGGATCAGCACGAAGTTCGCCACGCTCGGCGTCACCTTGAGGCCGAGCTTTGTCAGTTCCTCGGTCAGCCAGTTGCGCCATTTTTCGGTGTGCGCCTTGGACATCTGCTGATGCGCGGTGTCCTCGATCGCCGCGACCGCCGCCAGCATCGCCGGCGTCGACACATTGAAGGGACCGCGGATACGATTGACCGTATCGACGATATGGGCCGGCCCGAACATCCAGCCGACCCGCAAGCTCGCCAGCCCGTGAATCTTGGAAAAGGTGTGGGTCATCACGGTGTTTTCGGATGTCGCCACCAGTTCGATGCCGATCTCGTAGTCGTTGCGCGACACGTAGTCGGAATAGGCGGCATCGAGCACCAGCAGCACATGCGGCGGCAATCCGGCGCGCAGCCGCCTGACCTCGTCGAACGGCAGGTAGGTCCCGGTCGGGTTGTTCGGGTTGGCGAGCCACACCAGCTTGGTGCGCGGCGACACCAGTTTCAGGATCGCATTGACGTCGGCGGTGAAATTGGTCTCGGGCGCGACCACGTTGATGGCGCCGTTCGCCATCGTCGCGATCGGATACACCAGAAAGCCGTGGGTGGTCGAGATCGCCTCGTCGCCATGGCCGAGATAGGTATGCGCCAGCAGGTTGAGGATCTCGTCGGAGCCGGCGCCGCAGATGATGCGGTCGGGATCGAGCCCGAAGGCGCGGCCGATGGCCTCGCGCAGCACGCGCGAGGTGCCTTCCGGGTAGTCCTCCAGATGCGCCGCCGCCTGCTTGTAGACCTCGATCGCCTTCGGCGAAGGCCCGAACGGCGTTTCATTGGCCGACAGCTTGAATACCTTGCGGCCCGGCTCCGGCACCGGGCTCTTGCCGGGCGTGTAGGGCGCAATCTCGAGAATGCCGGGATTCGGCACGGGACGGGACATCTTCAACTCCGGATTATCGGGGCGGCCTTTACGATTTCGCGGCCCCGTTCGGGGGCACCGTATAGCGTGTTGCATGGCTGCCGACGAGAGCCGATGAACGAACCGACGCGCCGGCCTCGATCAGCGCCGACCGGATCTTTTCGAGGCTGGTCGACCCGGCCACCGACACCAGGAGGGCCGCGCCGTCGAAGGCGGTGTCCGGCACCGCGAGGATTTCGGCCAGCGGCGACAGCGCGCGCGCGGTCTCGGCGTTCCAGCCGGAGACGCGCACGCTCCACATCTCGACTTCGGTCACCATGGCGCTGTCCGCGACCCGGGATACCACGAATACCGGCAGCGCCGCCGGATGGTCGGCGCGCTCGACGAACGGCAGCCGCGCGATGATTTTCGGCGCGCCATCGGCCTCCAGCGCGATCCACCACGCCGTGCGGCTGGAGGTGGCGGAGACCAGTGCCAGATCGCCCTTCGACTGGGCCACGGCTTCGACCGCCGCGGGAGCGCTGAAATGCGAGACGTAGGGAACGGTGAACCCGAAATGAAACCGCGCCGAATCCCGCATCGCGGATTCGCCGAGCGAAATATCGGCATGCACCGAAAACGGCGCCTGCACATAGGTGAAGGTCGAGATGATGACGCGCCAGATGCTCTCCACGGTGTCCAGCGGCAGGATACCACGATGACGCTGTACCAGCCGGCGCATCATGTCGGCCTCGCGCGCGGGGCGGAACGCGGAGCCGACTTCCTGGGTCTGCTTCACCTGTATCAGCCGGTCGATGATGTCGCCGCGCGCCATCAACAGGCCGTGGACCTGCGCGTCGATGGCGTCGATCTCCGTGCGCAGTTTCTCGAGCGAGGGCGGGGCGGGGGGCTTGGACATGCGGAAACCTGATAAAACGCGGAAATTCGAATTCAAGGTTGGTTGCAACAAGGATGTCCTCATCCTGAGGAGCGGCGCCTTCGCCGCGTCTCGAAGGATGGGGGCCTTGTTCTCCCTCATGGTTCGAGACGGCGCAAGGGCGCCTCCTCACCATGAGGGGTCTCGACCCCTGTTAACCGCAGGCTTCTCTTGACGAAAACCCTGCCGGAGACTACCTTTACTTAATTCCGTGGTCATTTGTGCCGGCCGGCTTGCAGCCACGTTAAACAATTCGCTAAACAGGCCGGGGACAGATTTGATCCCGGTCGAACGTTGTTCAGGCCGGGTTTTTTATGGCCTGATTTCCGTGGTGGCTTCGCAAAGCCTCCTGAAGGAGGTCGGTATCAAGATGGTGAAGGTACAGTCGATATCCAGTCCGGCGATCCATGCCGACGAGCGGTCGCAGGAGGCGGATCATCCAAGTTCGCTGCTGGCGAAGTTCGGCGTGAACCAGCCGCTACCGCTCGATTGCGGGATCGATCTCGCGCCATTCCAGATCGCCTACCAGACCTATGGCGAACTCAACGCCGACCGCTCCAACGCCATTCTGGTCTGCCATGCGCTGACCGGCGATCAGCATGTCGCCAATGTGCATCCGGTGACCGGCAAGCCCGGCTGGTGGGAAACCATGGTCGGTCCGGGCCGTCCGCTCGACACCCACAGCTACTTCATCATTTGCGCCAACGTGATCGGCGGCTGCATGGGCTCGACCGGGCCGGCATCGACCAATCCCGCCACCGGCAAGTTATGGGGACTGGATTTCCCCATCATCACCATTCCCGACATGGTGCGCGCGCAGGCCATGCTGCTCGACCGCCTGGGGATCGACACGCTGTTCTGCGTGGTCGGCGGCTCGATGGGCGGCATGCAGGCGCTGCAGTGGACCGCCGCCTATCCCGCCCGCGTGTTCTCGGTGCTGGCGGTCGCGTGCAGCACGCGGCATTCGGCGCAGAACATCGCGTTTCACGAACTCGGTCGCCAGGCTGTCATGGCCGATCCGGATTGGCACAACGGGCGCTACTTCGAGCAAGGCACCCATCCGCATCGCGGCCTCGGCGTCGCGCGGATGGCCGCGCATATCACCTATCTGTCGGATGCCGCCCTGCACCGCAAGTTCGGCCGGCGGATGCAGGACCGCGACCTGCCGACCTTCTCGTTCGATGCCGATTTCCAGGTCGAGAGCTATCTGCGCCATCAGGGTTCGTCGTTCGTCGAGCGCTTCGATGCCAACAGCTATCTCTATCTGACGCGGGCGATGGACTATTTCGACATCGCCGCCGATCATAATGGCGTGCTGGCGCAGGCGTTCCGCGGTATCCAGGCGCGATTCTGCGTGGTGTCGTTCACCAGCGACTGGCTGTTTCCGACGCCGGAGTCGCGCGCGCTCGTGCATGCGCTCAACGCCTCGAGCGCGCGGGTGTCGTTCGCGGAGATCGAGACCGACCGCGGGCACGACGCATTCCTGCTCGATGTTCCCGAATTTTTCGACATCTCCCGTGCATTCCTGGAATCCGCGGGCAAGGCGCGCGGCCTGAGCGGGAAGCGGACATGACCATGCAGCAACAGGTCCTGCCGCTGACCGGCATTGCGCCGTCGGACACCGGGCATTATCGCGGCGATCATCTATTGGTGGCGCAGATGGTCGAACGCGGCTCGAAGGTGCTCGATGTCGGCTGCGGCGAGGGCGATCTCCTGCAGTTGCTGGAAACACGGGGCATCGACGGGCGCGGCATCGAGTTGTCGCGCGAGGGCGTCAACCGCTGCGTCGCCAAGGGGCTCGCGGTGGTGCAGGGCGACGCCGACACCGACCTAGTCAACTATTCCGACGACGCCTTCGATTACGTGATCCTGTCGCAGACCTTGCAGGCAACGCGGCAGCCGCGCGTGGTGCTGGAGAATCTGCTGCGGATCGGACGCCGCGCCATCGTGTCGTTTCCCAATTTCGGGTTCTGGAAGATGCGGCTGCAGCTCCTGGTCGGCGGCCACATGCCGCGCACCGAAAACCTGCCGGCGACCTGGTACGACACGCCGAACATCCATTTCTGCACCATCAAGGATTTCGTGCAGCTCTGCGATGAGATCAACGTCAAGATGGAGCGGGCGGTGGCGCTCGATCTCTACGGCCGGCCGCTGCGGCTCAACGCGCCCTGGTGGTTCTGGAACATGTTCGGCGAGCAGGGCGTGTTCTTGCTGAGCCGGGCCGGGAAGAGCCGGTAAGCTAGGTCGTGATCGCTCTGTTTCGTCATTCCGTCACCGACCTTGGATCACGCACCGGCCAGCGCCCGGCTTCGACCAGAGTGACAAAACGCTCGACCATTTCGTTGAACAGCGCGGGCTCCTCGAGATTGAGCACATGGCCTGACTTCGGGAATATCGCCAGTCCCGATGCCGGCAGGTGCTTCTTGAGGAACAGGCTGGGTTCGATGCAATTGTCGTCCTCGTCGCCGCAGATGATGAGGGTCGGCGTCGGGACTTTTCGGATCGCCTCGGTCAGCGTGTAGACCGAGGGCCTGCCGCCCTGAAAGCCGCGCATGGTATTGGCCGAGCCCCTGGAATCGTGCCGCGCCAGCGAATCGTAGAAGTCGGCGTGTCCGCGCGGATCCTTCAGCAGAAACGGAATCCGGCTCGGCGCCTCGCGCGTCGCTTTCGCAACTTCAGCCGAGCCAATCGTCTCGTATTGCTCGCCATTGGCCTGGCATTGCTTGCGGAAGGCATCGAGATTTTTCAGGTCCGAACCGGAGCCGACGGCGGCCAATGTCAGTGACAATGCCCGCTCCGGCGCGTTCAGGCCGATCTGCAGCGACGAATAGGAACCCATCGACAGCCCGACGAAATGAGCTTTCTGGATCTTCAGGTGATCGAGCACGGCCAGTGCGTCGGTATAGAAGTGCTTGTAGGTATAGGCGTCGGGCGCAGGCGGCACATCCGATGGTGTGTAGCCGCGCGCGGAATAGGCGATGCAGCGGTGCCCGCGCGAGAAGTAACGCAACTGCGGCTCCCAATTGGTGTAGTCGGCCGCGAATTCGTGCAGGAAGATAACAGGCGTTCCCTGGCCTGCCTCCTCGAAATAGAGGCGGACATTGTCGCTCGTTACGGCATAGGGCATTTGATTATTCCTTCTCATGGGCCGGCTTCGAAAATCGCAGTTAATGCTCGCGGCTGCAATGCGGCGATCACCGTTTTTTGTCACGAAATGATCGCGTAATGACCCCGAAACCGATCTTGCACTGCCGCATCGCGTCTTGCTCCCGCCATACCGCAACTCGCATAGGAACCCACGGATGTCGGTCGTCACAAGCCGGCGGGGATCGGGGGTGTCAAAGAGGATAAAGTATGGTTCAGTTGTATGCGTTTCGCCGGTTGCTTCGTATCGCTTCTCTTCGCGTCGTTGCACTGGCGTTGTGTTCGGTGGCGATCGTCGCGTCGGCCAGCCCGGCTTCGGCAAGGACTCACTATGGCGCGGGGCGACACGCTCATGCGCGTTACGCCGGCCGACACGCCAGGCGGCACTACGCTTTTCGTCATTATCGGCACTTCGCGCGCGCATCGCGCTGGGAGCGCGGCATCGCGCAAATGCAGACACACGGCTTTGGCGAAACCAATGCCAGCCTCGGCTCAAGCACGGTGTCCGGCGGCATGGCCTCCAGCGGCTTCGGATCGTCGAACGTTGTCGCCGAGGCGCGCCGCTACATCGGCGGCAATCCCACCAGCCGCGCAACCCTGTGGTGCGCACGGTTCATGAACATGGTTTTGCAGCGCACCGGCTTTCAAGGCACGGGCTCGGACGCCGCGCGTTCGTTCGCAAGCTATGGCCAGCGTGTATCCGGGCCGCAGGTCGGCGCCATCGCCGTCATGGCCCGGCGCGGCGGCGGACATGTCGGCATTGTCAGTGGCATCGATGCGGCCGGCAATCCAATCCTGATCTCCGGCAACAACCGCAATCGCGTCGTGGAAGCGCCGATTTCACGACGCAGATTTACGCCTACGTCATGCCTACGAACTGACCGTCACATGATCGCCGGTGGCAATGGTGCCGCCGGCGATCACCTCGGCATAGACACCGCACGCGTTGTGGCCGAGGCGCTGCATCAGCACAGGCGGGATGTCGAGGTCGCGCGCCGCGGTTTCCGGATCGACGTTGACGGCGGCGCAGCGGGTGATCCGCTTCACGGCCTTGAGCCGCACCTCGCCGATGGCAAAGGTCCGGTCGAGCAGTTCGAACTCCTGCCACGCCGGCCAGCCGTTGACATACAGGTTGGCGCGGAAACGCAGCGCGTGAACCGGCAAACCGAGCATGTTCTCGATGGCGGCGACGCTGCCGAGATTGATGATGGAGACGACTTTCCTGGCGACATCCGAAAAGCTGTGGCCGCCGCCTGAAAGGATTTTGGGCGGTCCCTTGAGTTCATGAGCGAAATGGGTTGCGAAAAACGCCTCGATGGCGGCGCGGCCCTCCGCTGTTTCCATGTCACCCCGCGCAACCAGATTTCCGTTTTCCCGAATGGTCAGCAGATGGGTGCCATCCTCAAAATGGGTCCGCAATCCCGCCAGCCGCTCGTTGCGCATCAGCATCAGGTAGTGGGATTTCGGCAGCCACGCCGGTGCGGCAGGATCGAAGCCGCTGGGGCCGTTCTCGATGGCATAGCGGCGGTCGGCCGGAAGCGTCTGGCCTACGCCCAGTGCGACGCTGGGCAAGGGTTCCGGGGAGAGGCCTTTGACGGGATAGCGATAAAGGCCGACGATCTGCGCGGGCTGGATCGGGGACATCCGGTTTCATAAGAGATTCCCTGGCCGCGCGCCACTGCACACGAATTTGTGAAACCGGCTCTTCCGTTTTCGGAACCCGCTTCCCACATTTGCCTCAAGCCGGCGTGAGCGTCGGTGACGCCACTGCGCGGCGGATTGAGGAATGTCAATGCGGCCCGCGGAAACCCCATGAAGATGCTGTGTCCGTGCCTTCGGGGCGGAGCGGCAGGCTGAGGGACTACAGCTATGAATATTGAAAAATACACCGAGCGTGCACGCGGTTTTATCCAGTCGGCGCAATCGCTCGCGATGCGCGACGGCCACCAGCAGTTTTCGTCGCTGCATCTGCTGAAAGTACTGCTGGATGACAGCGAGGGTCTCGCCGGCGGTTTGATCGACCGCGCCGGCGGCAACTCGCGCGCGATCCTGAAGTCGACCGAGGACGCGCTCGGCAAACTGCCAAAAGTTTCCGGAAGCGGCGCCGGACAGGTTTATCTCGGGCCGGAACTGGCGCGCGCGTTCGACACCGCCGAAAAAGCCGCCGAAAAGGCCGGCGACAGTTTTGTCACCGTGGAACGGCTGTTGCTTGGGCTGGCGCTGGAAAAGGGCAGCGACGCCGGCGCCATCCTGAAAAAGGGCGGCGTCACGCCGCAAAACCTCAACGCGGCGATCGAAGCCCTGCGCAAGGGCCGCACCGCCGACACTGCGACGGCCGAAAACGCCTATGATGCGCTGAAGAAATATGCGCGCGACCTGACGCAGGCCGCCCGCGATGGTAAGCTCGACCCCGTCATCGGGCGTGACGAGGAAATCCGCCGCACCATCCAGGTGCTGTCCCGCCGCACCAAGAACAATCCGGTGCTGATCGGCGAGCCCGGCGTCGGCAAGACCGCGATCGTCGAAGGTCTGGCGCTGCGGATAGTCAACGGCGACGTGCCCGAGAGCCTGAAGGACAAGAAACTGCTGGCGCTCGATCTCGGTTCGCTGATTGCCGGTGCCAAATACCGCGGCGAGTTCGAGGAGCGGCTGAAGGCCGTGCTGCAGGAAGTTACCGCGGCCGAGGGGTCCATCATCCTGTTCATCGACGAGATGCACACCCTGATCGGCGCCGGCAAGGCCGACGGCGCGATGGACGCATCCAATCTGCTCAAGCCGGCGCTGGCGCGGGGCGAATTGCACTGCATCGGCGCGACCACGCTCGACGAGTATCGCAAGCATGTCGAAAAGGACGCGGCGCTGGCGCGCCGGTTCCAGCCGATCTTCGTCTCCGAGCCGACCGTCGAGGACACCATTTCGATCCTGCGTGGCCTGAAGGACAAATACGAGCAGCACCACGGCGTGCGCATCACCGATTCCGCGCTGGTCGCGGCGGCCACGCTGTCGAACCGCTATATCACCGACCGTTTCCTCCCCGACAAGGCGATCGACCTGATGGATGAAGCCGCGGCGCGGCTGAAGATGCAGGTCGATTCCAAGCCGGAAGAGCTCGATTCGCTGGATCGGGAAATCATCCGGCTCAGGATCGAGCAGGAAGCCCTGAAGAAGGAGAGCGACCCCGGCTCGAAGAGCCGTCTGCAGACGCTGGAAAAGGAACTCGCCGAACTCGAAGAAAAGTCGGCGGCCCTGACCTCGCGCTGGAGCGCGGAGAAAAACAAGCTGTCGAACGCGCAGAAGCTGAAAGCCGAACTCGACGCCCTGCGCATCGAACTCGCCAACGCGCAACGTCGCGGCGAATACCAGCGCGCGGGTGAACTGGCTTATGGCCGGATTCCCGAACTTGAGAAAAGGCTTTCCGAGATCGAGGCCAAGGAAAACTCCGGCGAGATGATGGAGGAAGCCGTCACCGCCAACCACATCGCGCAGGTGGTCTCGCGCTGGACCGGCGTGCCCGTCGACAAGATGCTCGAGGGCGAAAAGGACAAGCTGCTGCGGATGGAAGAAAGCCTCGGCAAGCGCGTGGTCGGCCAGGCCGAAGCCGTGCATGCGGTAGCGACCGCGGTGCGGCGTTCGCGCGCGGGACTGCAGGATCCCAACCGGCCGATGGGCTCGTTCATGTTCCTGGGCCCGACCGGCGTCGGCAAGACCGAGCTGACCAAGGCGCTTGCGGAATATCTGTTCGACGACGAGACCGCGATGGTACGCCTCGACATGTCCGAATACATGGAGAAGCACTCGGTATCGCGGCTGATCGGCGCGCCCCCGGGCTATGTCGGCTATGACGAGGGCGGCGCGCTCACCGAAGCGGTGCGGCGGCGGCCTTATCAGGTGGTGCTGTTCGACGAGATCGAGAAGGCGCATCCCGATGTCTTCAACGTGCTGCTGCAGGTTTTGGACGACGGCCGCCTGACCGATGGTCAGGGCCGCACAGTCGATTTCCGCAACACGCTGATCATCATGACCTCGAATCTCGGTTCGGAATTCCTCGTCAATCAGCCGGAAGGCGAGGACACCTCGGCGGTGCGCGAGGAGGTGATGAGCACGGTGCGCGCGCATTTCCGCCCGGAATTCCTCAACCGCGTCGACGAGATCATCCTGTTCCACCGCCTGCAGAAGAGTGAGATGGGAAGGATCGTCGAGATCCAGTTCGGCCGGCTGCAGAAGCTGCTGGAGGAGCGCAAGATCGTACTCACGCTCGATGCCCCGGCCCGCGACTGGCTGGCCGCCAAAGGCTGGGATCCCGCCTATGGCGCACGGCCGCTCAAGCGGGTGATCCAGCGCAGTCTGCAGGATCCGCTGGCGGAAATGATCCTTGCCGGCGACGTGCGGGATGGCGATCACGTCGCGATCTCGGTGGAAGGCAACGTGCTGACGTTCAACGGCAAGGCGCCGCAGACTGCCGAAATAGCGCAGTTCGAAGCGCCGATACCGAAGCGGAAGCTGAACTGACGGCAATGACCGGCCCTCTTCGCTGATATGGAGAGGGCCGGTCGGTGTCGGCACCGAAACATCAGCTCAGAGGCTATTGGTGGCCTTCGTCAATGGATCAGCCGCCCTTCAGCGATCGCTGATTTGCCGCACGCCGGCGGTGCCGGCAGCGTCGGATAGCCGGGCCACGCCGCCGCGATTGTTCATCATGGCGTCGAGCCGGTCGCGTTCCTTCTCGAAGCTTGCCATCAGCGGTCCGTCGAGCGAACGGCCGCGTGGCAGCTTGATCCGCATCGGATCGACGAAGCGGCCGTTGACCAGGATTTCGTAGTGGACGTGGGCGCCGGTCGATTGTCCGGTCGAGCCGACGAAGCCGATCACCTGGCCCTGGCGAACCCGTTTGCCGACCTCCAGCCCCTTGGCGAAGGCCGACATGTGACCGTAGGCGGTCTCGTAACCGTTGTTGTGCTTCAGCTTGACGTATTTTCCGTAGCCGCCTTCCCAGCCCGCGACTTCGACGACGCCGTTGCCGGAAGCAAAGATCGGCGTGCCGTAGGCCGTGGCCCAGTCGACGCCGGTGTGCATCTTGACGTAGCCGAGGATAGGATGGCGGCGGCTGCCGAAGCCCGAGCGCATGATCGCGTTATTGACGGGTTTGCGCACCAGGAACTTCTTCGCGCTCTTGCCGGTCTCGTCGTAATAATCGACCACGGAGTCGTCGGGGGTCTGGAAGCGATAGTATTTCTTGGTCTCGCCGCCGACGGTGAGGGAAGCAAACAGCACCTCGGTCTTTTCGGTGATGGTGGCGCCTTCGTCTTCACCAGCGAAGAACACGTCGAAGGAGTTGCCGGGCTGTACCTTGCGCTGGAAGTCGACGTCGTAGGAGTAGATGCGGATCATGTCCTCGATGACGCTCGGCGGCACCTTGTTGCGCAGCGCGGTCTCGTAGATGCTTTGATAGAGCCGAACGCCGCTGCCGTCGTCATCATCGTCATCGCTGTTGTCGGCGGTTTCGGTGACGCTGTTCATGCTCTGCACGTCGACGGCGACATATTTGCCGAGATCGGACAAGCGCGGCCACGGCTTCGATGGTGGAGTTGTTGGCGACGATCACGCGATAGGGCTGCAGCCGCTGGCCCGGACCGGCCGGCGACATCAGGATGCGCAGCTTTTCGCCCTCTTTCAGGCCGCCGTCGCGGCCGCGGGCGCCGAGCGTGGTGGCGATCGATTTGGCTTCTTCCGGCGTGGCGCCCTGATCGCGCAGGATCGAGATGACGGTATCGCCCTTCTTGACCACGTGAACGCGTTCGCCGGATGGATTGCCGCCGGTGGCCTGCTCTTTCGTCTTCGGCAGCAGTGTGACGTTTTCCGGCACCACCCGGGTTTCGAAGCCGGCATAGGGATCGGCAGAGGTGCCCTCGGAGGCATAGGCGAGTTTGAGGTCGGGCTGGGCGCCGCTGGCATCGGCGGCCGCGTTGGCGAGGGCGGCGTAGCGCACGCCGCTGCCGCCGCCGCGCCAGTTCGAGGCATCGCGCACCCGCAGCAGCACCTCGTCGAGCGCGACCACCGCGGCGATCTTTGCCTTCGGCAGGATCGGCGCAAGGTCCTTGGTGACGAACGAGACCTCGGCGTCGGGTTCGGCGGCGTCGGCATTATTCGGATCGTCGGAGGTGGCGGGAGTGGGGGCGCCGACGTCGCTCAGCATGCGCTGGGCGTTGAACGGCGGGATCTTGGCGCTGAGATCGCTGGTCGTCATCGACAGATTGCCGGAAATGCGGATGAACGGCCGCACCCGCATCACGTCGCGGTTGCCGACCCGGGTGACCGTCGAAACCCGCATCACATTGCGCGAGGCGGTCGATTCGCCGGGCGGCGGCAGACGATCGCTCTTGCGCAGGCTGGCGGTCCGGTCGTTGGCGCCGAACGCGCCGCGCAGCGCGCCCTCGACCCGCTCCGGGACCTTGGCAAACGTCATCTCGCCGTCGAGCGACGCAAAAACGGCGCCGCCGATCAGAGCTGCGCCGCACAGACCGGTCAGGATGGTACCGCTAAACCATTGCACGGAGACGCGGCGGCGATCGATCACCGCGGCTTCCGAGCCATCGACGGAAAGCGGCGGCTCGTGACCAAGATCGATGATCCCGGTCTCGCGTCCGTAGCCGCCACCGCGTGACGTCCGTTGGTTCAACCCGCCGTCCCCCCAAATTCCATCAACATTCGAGACCTTCGCTCAATCCCTCTCCCGCTTTCATCCCTCTTCAAAGGAAGATCCGGGAGCATGGCGTGCCGCATGGCTGTTCGGGAATCTTAAAGACCAAGAGGCCGGCCGGAATCACGAACAACAATGGTGTGCAAATCTCTCGATGTTTCCAGACTGCAGGGAAAAGGCGACGGGTTCACTGGAAATCGCCGGTTCCCTCGGTCATGAACGCCGGCAGCCCCCACTGGCACCCGACGATTTAACGCTTATGTAACGCCAGAACGTCGCAGGATTGTGGCTCAAGTACGGCGTAAAGTCCCTAAAAATCGAGACTTCTTCGCAGTGCAAGATTCTGGTCGGTGATGCGACGATTTGTTGACAACACCCGTTGACAACGCCGATTGGGCGGGCTTATAAACCGCCCACTGAGCGCGGCGCTGTCTTGGCCCTTGGCCAAGGCAGGTTTTCGCGCCTGTGAAGCTCCTCACTAAGATGAGTGAATCAACAGCCGATACCAATCGGTTGTCATTTGCCGTCGAGTGAGGATTTCGCGACCCTTCCAGAGATGGAAGTGGGGTTTTCGGACCCCGGGCTGTTTGACAAGTGAAGATGAAGAAAGAGAAACGTGGACGGCGGAGTCCTTGCGAGTCTCGATGCCTGAAGACTTCGGTTTTCAAGTATTGAGGCTGGACGAAAGACTTCGGCGGTACACGTTTACATAGGTTACACCATCGTTGTTCGCGATGTGAATCGCGTTCAATAAATATGGTGGGACCTCGTCAAACGTTGTGATCAGCCGGTTCAAAGTTTCAAGTCCAACTTGAGAGTTTGATCCTGGCTCAGAGCGAACGCTGGCGGCAGGCTTAACACATGCAAGTCGAGCGGGCGTAGCAATACGTCAGCGGCAGACGGGTGAGTAACGCGTGGGAACGTACCTTTTGGTTCGGAACAACACAGGGAAACTTGTGCTAATACCGGATAAGCCCTTACGGGGAAAGATTTATCGCCGAAAGATTGGCCCGCGTCTGATTAGCTAGTTGGTGAGGTAACGGCTCACCAAGGCGACGATCAGTAGCTGGTCTGAGAGGATGATCAGCCACATTGGGACTGAGACACGGCCCAAACTCCTACGGGAGGCAGCAGTGGGGAATATTGGACAATGGGCGCAAGCCTGATCCAGCCATGCCGCGTGAGTGATGAAGGCCCTAGGGTTGTAAAGCTCTTTTGTGCGGGAAGATAATGACGGTACCGCAAGAATAAGCCCCGGCTAACTTCGTGCCAGCAGCCGCGGTAATACGAAGGGGGCTAGCGTTGCTCGGAATCACTGGGCGTAAAGGGTGCGTAGGCGGGTCTTTAAGTCAGGGGTGAAATCCTGGAGCTCAACTCCAGAACTGCCTTTGATACTGAGGATCTTGAGTTCGGGAGAGGTGAGTGGAACTGCGAGTGTAGAGGTGAAATTCGTAGATATTCGCAAGAACACCAGTGGCGAAGGCGGCTCACTGGCCCGATACTGACGCTGAGGCACGAAAGCGTGGGGAGCAAACAGGATTAGATACCCTGGTAGTCCACGCCGTAAACGATGAATGCCAGCCGTTAGTGGGTTTACTCACTAGTGGCGCAGCTAACGCTTTAAGCATTCCGCCTGGGGAGTACGGTCGCAAGATTAAAACTCAAAGGAATTGACGGGGGCCCGCACAAGCGGTGGAGCATGTGGTTTAATTCGACGCAACGCGCAGAACCTTACCAGCCCTTGACATCCCGGTCGCGGACTCCAGAGACGGAGTCCTTCAGTTCGGCTGGACCGGAGACAGGTGCTGCATGGCTGTCGTCAGCTCGTGTCGTGAGATGTTGGGTTAAGTCCCGCAACGAGCGCAACCCCCGTCCTTAGTTGCTACCATTTAGTTGAGCACTCTAAGGAGACTGCCGGTGATAAGCCGCGAGGAAGGTGGGGATGACGTCAAGTCCTCATGGCCCTTACGGGCTGGGCTACACACGTGCTACAATGGCGGTGACAATGGGACGCTAAGGGGCAACCCTTCGCAAATCTCAAAAAGCCGTCTCAGTTCGGATTGGGCTCTGCAACTCGAGCCCATGAAGTTGGAATCGCTAGTAATCGTGGATCAGCACGCCACGGTGAATACGTTCCCGGGCCTTGTACACACCGCCCGTCACACCATGGGAGTTGGTTTTACCTGAAGACGGTGCGCTAACCCGCAAGGGAGGCAGCCGGCCACGGTAGGGTCAGCGACTGGGGTGAAGTCGTAACAAGGTAGCCGTAGGGGAACCTGCGGCTGGATCACCTCCTTTCTAAGGATGATCCTTCAGATCAGCTCACGCTGTTCTATCGGATCGTTTTAGAAACATCAGGGGCCAGCAATTTCAGGATTGCTGAGTTCCATTGGCGGGATTTCGCCGTCTTCGTTTCTCTTTCTTCGCGGACGAACACGCGCCAGGGGCTGCGCTTGTGCGATGCATCTGGTGCGAACCGGTGCGCGCGAGCATGCTCCTCGTGTAGGGGGCTTGTAGCTCAGTTGGTTAGAGCGCGCGCTTGATAAGCGTGAGGTCGGAAGTTCAAGTCTTCCCAGGCCCACCACTTTGATCGAGCGCAGGCCGTCTCTCATCCAGCGTTAAGCATTCGTCTTCTGGTACGGGGCCATAGCTCAGCTGGGAGAGCGCGTGCTTTGCAAGCATGAGGTCGTCGGTTCGATCCCGTCTGGCTCCACCACGCTTCGCTTCGGCTATGCGTGGCGCAGCCGGGCATGGCGATCGAAGCGTGCCCGGCGAAGCTCGAAAGAGCGAAGACGGGCTGAATGCCGAGCGCCAAATCGTCGTCCGCGAAACATCACTTCGCATGTCGTGTCCTACGGGACGCGCGTGCGGGATTTCTGACATCGTAAAGAGGAGATTGATCCGAGTTTGGGATCTGCGAAGCAATTTGCAGTTCACAATCACTATCTCCGGGACGTTTCGGCGCTTGTTCATCGCAAGATGAGCGGGTTGTAAATGTCCTTGTTGGTGAAGCTTGACCGCCTCACCATCGGGTTGATCTTACGAAGCAAGCTGGTCTTTCTAATCAGTGTCCAGCCGCATGCAGCATTCATCGAGGGTGCGCGCCTCTGAAGTTTCGATCTTCAGGGCAAGTGTGCGGACTACATTCTGCCGAGTGTGTGGACATTGATAATGAGAGCAATCAAGTGCCTTAAGGGTGTTCGGTGGATGCCTTGGCGCTGAGAGGCGATGAAGGACGTGCTACGCTGCGATAAGCCGTGGGGAGCTGCGAAGAAGCTTTGATCCACGGATTTCCGAATGGGGAAACCCACCTTCGATAGCTGGAACTCCAAGGCCTTGTGTCTTGGGGTTC
>CAVXIL010000005.1:0-812500 GCA_963761895.1 uncultured Alphaproteobacteria bacterium | reverse complement strand
GGATTCGGCAGAGCCACGGCGACATCGCGGAGGCAGCGCCGTCCGCCGAGGTGCAAGGCGCGATCGACGGGATCGTCGAATTGCTCGCGGGCAAGCCGAACGATCTCACCGGCGTCGTGCTCGATCTCGACGGCGTTCCCGAATTCAACCGCGGCGTCTACGAGATCGCACGCACCATCCCGCCGGGCAAGACGCTCACTTACGGCGATATCGCCAAACGGCTCGGCGGCGTCGAGCTGTCGCGCGATGTCGGCCAGGCGCTCGGGCGCAATCCCTGTCCGATCGTGGTGCCATGCCACCGCGTGCTGGCCGCCGGCGGCAAGCCCGGTGGATTCTCCGCCAATGGCGGCGTCGTGACCAAGCTGAAAATGCTCGCGATCGAAGGCGCGGTCGTCAATCACACGCCGAGTCTGTTCGATTGAGCGTCTGCTCGTCGAGTCGAGTCCGGAAGGCGCGGCAGGGCTTCGTCCCACCTTTCCCATCGGGAGAGGTCGGCGCGAAGCGCCGGGTGAGGGGTTAAGCTCCATCGATAGACCGTAACCCCTCACCCGCTCGCAAGTGCTCGCGACCTCTCCCGATGGGAGAGGTGACACAGTGCGTACGGCTGGCGCATTCCAAATTTCAGCAAACGAGCCTCAACGCGCCACCGCCTCACAGGAAAATCCGTTGCCCCACCGGCGGATTTTCCCGGTCGATGGCGAGGGAAAATGCGCTGTGCAGCACAGCGTATCGCTGTCGCAATAGCACTCGAGAAAATTTCGCCGCGTCGTTGCGGCCGCCGCCTGATCGACATCGAACTTCGCCGACAGTTCGGGATGGCGTGTCTGCAGCGGCGAATGCATCAAGTCGCCGCTGATGACGGCGTCGTCCTTGCCGCGGCCGAACGCGAACGCGACGTGTCCCGGCGTGTGGCCGGGTGTGGGCAGGGTCCGCACGTGATCGCCGATGGCATAATCGTGGCGCACGATGTCGGCCTTGTCGGCCTCGACGATCGGCAGAACGCTGTCGGCGAATGGCGGGACGGGCGCCTTCGCGTGTTGTTCGGTCCAGTAATCGAATTCATTTTTCGCGAATACGTAACGCGCGTTAGGAAATGTCGGCACCCAGCGGCCGCCTTCCAGCCGCGTGTTCCAGCCGACATGATCGGCATGCAGATGCGTGCACATCACGAAGTCGATATCACCGAGCGAAAAACCCGCCGCCGCGAGTGCGCGCATATAGGTGTCGTCGGTCTTCATGTTCCATTTCGGGCGCAGCGGCCGCGGCTTGTCGTTGCCGATGCAGCTGTCGACCAGAATGGTGTGATGCGGCGTCTTCACGATATAGGACTGGAAACACAGGATCAGCCAATCGTTTTCGTCGATGGCGCCGGCCTCCCGCATCCACGGCCTGTTCTCCGCCAGCAGCTCCGGCGTCAATCCGGGCAGCAGCTCGAGCGTCGGCAGGAAGGCGGTTTCCTGCTCGATAATGCGATGGATGGTGAAATCACCGACAGTCAGTTTGAGACTCATGGCAAGGGCCTCGATTAGGCCGGCGGCGGCACCGAGATCTTCACCGAGGGCCGCGCCAGCATTTTTTCGTGGAAGGCATCGAGCTTGGGATAGGCCTTGCGCCAGCCGCAATCGGCAAAACGGAAATCGGCATAGCCGAGCACGCACACCAGCGCGATCTGGGAGATACCGAACGGACCCGACAGCATGTCCGCCTGCTTTTCAAACCGCGCCATGCCGTTCCAGGCCCGGTTCCAGTGATCGTCGGCCCAGTCCTGCCAGCGCAACGGCTCCGGCCGCACCATTTTCTCGTAGCGGCACAGCAGCATGGAATCGAGCATGCCCTGCAGCAGCGAATGGTCGCTCTTGACCTTCCATCGGCTCGGGCCCGACACCGGAATGAGCTTTCCGCCGCCGGCGAGCTCATCGAGATATTCCACGATCACATAGGAATCGAGGACGACGTCGCCATTGTCCAGGATCAGCGCCGGCAGTTTTTTCACGGGGTTGATCTTGGAATACTCGTCATTGCGCTGGCCCGGCACGACGCTAGCCGAAATGAATTCAATCTTGTCGATCAGGCCGAGTTCGATCGCGGCGATGCGCACCTTGCGGGCGAACGGCGAGGCGGGAGAGAATGTGAGTTTCATTTTCAAATCCTCAAAAAAATGGAGGCTTCCTGTTGCCGTCATGGGCGGGCAAAAGCGCGAAGCGCGTCTTCGCGCTAGATGTCCCGGCCATCCGCGTCTTTCTTGCTGCTCGGATGGCAGGACGTGGATGCCCGGCACAAGGCCGGGCCTGACGAGCTATCAGAATGACGGACCGGACCTCACGCCGCAATGATTTCCTGCCGCTGCTCGCCGAGTCCCTCGATGCCGAGCGTGACCACGTCGCCGACGTTGAGGAATTTCGGCGGCTTCATGCCGGCGCCGACGCCGGGCGGCGTACCCGTGGTGATGATGTCGCCGGGCAGCAGCGTCATGATCTCCGAGACGTAGGAAACGATCTTCGGAATGCCGAAAATCATGGTGGCGGTCGAGCCGGTCTGGCAGCGCTTGCCGTTGACGTCGAGCCACATCGGCAGCTTGTGGACGTCGGCGATCTCGTCCTTGGTCACCAGCCATGGGCCGAGCGGACCGAAAGTGTCGTGCGACTTGCCCTTGGTCCACTGACCCAGGCGCTCGAGCTGGAAGAAGCGCTCGGACACGTCGTTGCAGACGGAGTAACCGGCGACGTAATTGAGCGCGTCGGTCTCGGAAACGTATTTAGCCCGGGTGCCGATGATGATGGCGATTTCGACTTCCCAATCGAGCTTGGTCGAGCCGCGCGGCTTCTCGACGGCGTCGTTGGGGCCGCACAGGCTGTTATTGGCCTTGATGAAGATGATCGGTTCGGCCGGAATTGGCATCCCGACTTCGTTGGCGTGGTCGGTGTAATTGAGGCCGATGGCGATGAATTTGGGCAGGCCACCGACCGGCGACCCGATCCGGGGCTTGCCGTCGACGGCCGGAAGCTTGGCGGGGTCGAGGCCGGCGAGCTTGGCCAGCGAAGCCGGCGAAAAGGCGTCGCCGGTGAAGTCCTTCACATGCGCCGACAGATCGCGCAATTGACCCGATTTATCGATCAGGCCGGGTTTTTCCTGGCCAATTGCCCCGTAACGAACAAGCTTCATTTTTCATCACTCCCTGGTGTGGTGGTCTGGTCCGGTTTTGGTTGGGTGCTTCTTGGAACAGCGCGCGGCGAAATTCAATGGCTGACTGCCCGCCGTATGGCAGCCCCCTCACCATGGGGGAACGGTGGGGCGCGGCCTAAACGATGAATTTGAAGGTATCGCCGTCGCGCCTGATGCGACCGGCGTTGAAATGTCCGCCGATCACCAGCGTCGGGGTATCGGCAAAGCGCGAGAACAATTCGCGCCGCGTCGCGACCGACAGAACGGGGTCGGAATCGGCCGTCGAAGACCAGTCGAGATGCGCCATCTGGCAGGGATGATGGGCGACATCGCCGGTCAGCAGACCCTGTTCGCCGTCCGATTGGATCAGAATGCTCATATGGCCGGGACTGTGGCCGGGAGTCGGGATCAGGCTGATTTCGTCGCACAGCCTGGCATCGCTGGCAACGAGGTCGGCCTTGCCGGCTTCCGCAATCGGTTTCACCGAGTCACTGAAAACCGCTGCCTTGTCGGGCTCGACGCTGTGATCGCGCCAGTATTCATATTCCGACTTGCCGAACACATAGCGGGCATTGGCGAAGGTCGGCACCCATTGGCCGCCAATCAATGTCGTGTTCCAGCCGACGTGATCAACATGCAAATGCGTGCACAGCACGGTGTCGATGCTGTCAGGGGGGAACCCCGCTTCCGTCATGGTTTCGAGGAACGGGCCGTTGCGGTTGTTCCAGGTCGGGATATTGCGGCCTCCCTTGGCGTTGCCGAGCCCGGTATTGACGACGATCCTGCGCGTCGGCGTCTCCACCACCAGCGAGTGGATCGACATTTTGAGCCGGCCCTCGTCGGTGGCGAAATGGGGAATGAGCCAGCGCAGTTTCCGGATTTCTTCGTTGTTGGCCAAAGGCAGGATGAATCTTGTGCTGCCGGTTGTCTCCAATTCGACAATTTTCGTGATTTTGACCTTGCCCACGTTCCAGTACATTTGGCGCTTCCCGCAGCTTCGTTTCTTGGAACCAAAGATGCTGGTTTCCGCGGCCTGGCGCAATGGATCATCTCAGCCGCCCGTGCGTTGACGGGGCACGTCAAACGAGGAGGCATTCGGATGCCCGAACTAGCTATTTCCGCCGAGAAGGTTGGATTTTTGATCGAGAAAACCCGTGAATTCGACGTCAAGGAAGGTGCGTCCGATCCGGACCCCGGTTCGAACGGCGCCGACGACAACATGATCGACGTGCTCGAGGACAACGGCGACGATCCCGTGGTGCGCGAGATCACCGGGTTCATCAATGCCATGACCGAAGACGAGCAGATCGATCTGGTGGCACTGATGCGACTCGGACGCGGCGACGGCACGATCGAAGAATGGGACGATCTGCGCCGCGAGGCCGCCGACGGATACGACCAGCGGATCGCCAAGGAGCTGCTCGGCGAACCCCTCATCAGCGATTACCTGGCCGAGGGGCTGGACGAGTTCGGCTTGAGCTGGAACGACGAGCGGACCACGCCGGTAAGTGATTGACGTTTCGCAACGCTCTCTTCCTACCGCGCGCAGTCGACCACGACGGTGCCGAGCTTGTCGCCTTTTTCCACCGCGAGGTGGGCCTGCGCCGTCTCCGACAGCGCGAACTGCGCGGCGATATTGTGGACGCGCGGGCCGGCGGCAAGCCATTTCGAAATATCGGTCTGCGCGGCTGCGAGCAATGGCGCCGGCAGCGCGAACAGGACCAGCGCGCGCACCGCGATGCATTTCTCCATCAATTCGCGCATCGGAATGACGGGGCTGCGGTTGCCGTTGGTGGCATAGACCGCGATGGTCGAGTTCATCCCCATGGATTTCAAGGTCGTGGCGATGTTGCCGCCGAAGTCGACATCGACCACGCGATCGACGCCGCGCTGCCCGGTAAACGCCATTGCCTTGGCGACCACGTCGTCGGTCTTGTAATTGACAACGAGATCGGCGCCCGCGAGGCGCGCCTGCTCGGCCTTGAGCGATGAACTGACGGTGGCGATCACCCGCGCGCCGCCCCATTTCGCCAGTTGCACGGCATAGTGACCGACTGCGCCCGCGCCGCCGGTGACCAGAACGGTCTGCCCCGCAATCGGTCCGTCGCCGAACAGGCAGCACCACGCCGTCATGCCGGGAATACCGAGCGTCGCACCGGCGGCGAACGACACATCATCGGGCAGCGGCGTCACCAGGTGCTCGGCGAGCGCAATAGTTTCAGCCGCAGTTCCAAACGCGCGGCTGTTGCGCTGGCCGTTGTAAAGCCAGACCCGTTGCCCCAGGCTGAGCCGCGTGACGCCGTCGCCGATCTGATCGATGATCCCGGCGCCATCGCTGCTGGGGATCACGCGCGAAAACTCCATCGCGCGATAGCTGCCGGCGCGGCGGCCGACATCGGCTGGATTGACGCCGGAGGCCTCCAGCCGGACCCGGACTTCGCCCGGACCGGCCAGCGGCGTCGGCATCTCGCCATAGGTCAGCACATCGGGCGCGGCACCCGTTCGCTCATACCAGACCGCCTTCATTTACAGCGTGCCGGGGAATGCGCCGCCGTCGAGCAGAATGTTCTGTCCGGTGATGAAGCCCGCCTTGGCGCCGCAGAGAAATGCGCAAGCCTGCCCGAATTCCTCGGGATCGCCGAAGCGTCCGGCGGGATTGAGTTTGGCCCGCTCAGCTAGAACCTGTTCGACGGTGAGACCGCGCTTCTCCGCGTCCGGCTTCGCCGTGCCGCGCAGGCGATCGGTGTTGAAAGGTCCCGGCAGCAGGCCGTTGATGGTGACGTTATTGATCACGGTCTTGCGAGCGATGCCTGCGACAAAGCCGGTCAGCCCGGTGCGCGCACCGTTGGACAATCCAAGCACCTCGATCGGCGCCTTTACTGCGGCGGAAGTGATGTTGACAATACGGCCGAATTTGCGCGCCATCATGCCATCCACCGTCGCCTTGATCAGTTCGATCGGGGTCAGCATGTTGGCGTCGAGCGCCTTGATCCAGTCGTCCCGGGTCCAGTTGCGGAAATCGCCGGGCGGAGGGCCGCCGGCGTTATTGATCAGGATGTCCGGATCGGGACAGGCCTTCAGGGCGGCCTCGCGGCCCGCGGGCGTGGTGATGTCGCCGACGACTTCCGTCACCGTGACGCCGGGACTGGCCTTGCGTATGTCGGCGGCGGTCTTCGCCAGCGCTTCCGCGCCGCGCGCGGTCAGCGTGACATGGACGCCTTCGGCGGCCAGCGCCATCGCGCAGGCGCGTCCCAGGCCCTTGCTGGATGCGCATACGATGGCGCGGCGGCCTTTGATTCCAAGATCCACTGTGTCTCACTCCCGTAACGTCAGATGATTTTTGAAGTCCGATATGGCCATTGTAGCGAAGTCAGGCGGCCCTGATAAGGGACCCGGTACCTTCGAAATGCATATCAGGGACCGTTTAGGCCGAACGCGTTGCGGCCTTCAGATTTGCCGATCTCGCTTTATCCGCTCGATATAGGCCGTGACCTCCGGCGGCAGGGACCTGAATCCTCGTTGCCCGGCCATCGACAGCAGCGGCCGCAACGTTGAGCCGGCGAGGTACGCCGGCTGCCGATCTGCTGGCACCAGCTGATCGAAAATCAGCACCAGCGTGATTGCGACCAGACCGACGCGCACCGCGCCAAGCGCCGCGCCGCCGAGGCGGTCGCCGAACCCGGCATCCGGCCCGATGGTTTCGTCGAGCGCCATGCGCATCAGCTTACCCAGCACCATGCCGGTGATCAGAAAAATGCCGAAGAACAGCAGCGAATTCTGCGCCCAGGGCACGCCGAGTTGGCCCCCGATCGCAGGGGAAGCCAGCGACATGATCCAGACCGCGATCGGCATCGCGATCAGATAGGCCAGGATCGTGACCGCGCTGCGCAGCAATCCAGCCTTGAAACCAGTGACGACCGCGACAGCCAATCCGAGGTAGATGATGGCATCGAAACTGTTCATGGACGACAATTCCCAGCCTGCCTCGAGCGTTCGGATATGGTCAACGAAACCGGTTTGCGATCGCGAAAATCGTCTGTATCAATACGCCCCGCTAGCCTCGCGGAGTGGGTCATGGCCGGTCTATTCGACGTCAGTAAAGAAACCATTCTCGTCACCGGCGCCTCGCAGGGCCTGGGCCGGCAATTCGCGCGGGTGCTGTCGGCGCACGGCGCCGCGGTGGTGCTGGCGGCGCGGCAGACCGCCAAACTGAAGAGCCTCGAGGATGAGATTTGCGGCCATGGCGGCCGCGCCGTCGCGGTGCAGATGGACGTGACGGATACGGCTTCGATCGGAAAGGCAATCGACAGCGCGGAAGCAGCCCTCGGTCCGGTCAGCGTGCTCATCAACAATGCCGGCATCGCGGTGGAAAAACCCGCGGTCGACCAGACCGAGGCGGACTGGGACTCCGTCATCAATGCCAATCTCAAGGGCGCCTATTTCACGGCCACCGAAATGGCGCGGCGGATGATCGCGCGCAAGCAGGAAGGCAATATCGTCAATATCGCCTCGGTGTTGGGTTTCGGCGTGATGAAATTTCTTTCGCCCTACACGATCTCCAAGGCCGGAATCATCCAGGCCACAAAGGTGATGGCGCTGGAACTTGCCGGCAACCGTATCCGCGTCAACGCGCTGGCGCCGGGCTACATCGACACTGAAATGAACCACGATTTCTGGTCGACGCCATCAGGCGAGAAGCTGACCAAACGGATTCCGCAGCGGCGGATCGGCGCCGAATCCGATCTCGACGGCGCCATCCTGCTTTTGGCCTCAAGCGCCTCGCGCTACATGACCGGCAGCGTGGTGACGGTGGACGGCGGGTTTCTGCTGACGTGAAGGTGTCGCATCGCACGCTGACCTCATCCTGAGGAGGCGCGTAAGCGCCGTCTCGAAGGATGAAGAGCTGTGACACGTCCTTCGAGACGCGCGCAAGGGCGCGCTCCTCAGGACGAGGGTTTCGCGTGCCCCGGACGCTGCGCAGCGCGAAGCGGTGCGCTGCTGATCCGGGGTCCATTTTGGACCCGTATCCGTGGGTCCCGGCTCTGCGGAGCAGCGTGAAGAACGCTGCACCGCGTCCGGGACACGAGACACATTGCTTCACGCCCTCTCAGGACGAGGACGGTATATGTGGCCGATCAATTCACCCGCATCTCCGCCTTGATCATGTCGGCGGCTTTCTCGCCGATCATGATGGTCGGCGCGTTGGTGTTGCCGCCGATCAGGGTCGGCATGACAGAGGCATTGACGATGCGCAGGCCTTCGAGCCCATGGACTTTCAGCTTCGGATCGACCACCGCCATCGCATCGGTGCCCATCCTGGCCGTGCCGACCGGGTGATACACGGTATCGACGCGGGCGCGGAGCAGCGCGCGGATATCGTCGTCAGTCGCCACGCCGGCCGTGAACAGGTCCTTCTTCTGCAGCGCTCGCAGCGCCGGCGCTTCCATCAGCCGCCGCGTGGTCTTGTAGCCTGCGACCATCGATTCCAGGTCATCCGCATGCCCGAGGAAATTCGGATCGATCAGGGGTGACTGCGTCGGATCGGCGCTGGAGAGCGAGACGCTGCCACGGCTCTTCGGCCGCAGCAGGCAGACATGGCAGGAGAAGCCGCGGCCCCAGCGGCGTTTGCGGCCGTGGTCGTCGACCATGGCCATGCCGAAATGCAGCTGGATGTCGGGGACGTCGAGATCGGGCCGGGTTTTGAGAAATCCGCCGCATTCGGCAAAGTTCGAGGTCATCGGCCCGCGGCGTTCGCGCCGGTATTGTCCGATGGCACGAAGCTGGTGCAGAAGGCCGCTGAACGACATGCCGGTGAAATACGGACTGTCGGACAGGTAGGCGAAGATGAAATCCGGATGGTCCTGCAGGTTTTGTCCGACGCCGGGCAGGTGATGCACCGTCGCGATGCCGTGCCTGGCGAGTGCCGCGCTGTCACCGACCCCTGATAGCATCAACAGATGCGGCGTCTGGAACGCGCCGGAGGAGAGAATGACTTCGCGGCGGGCGCGAATTTGCCGGAGTTCCTTGCCTTGCCGGTATTCGACGCCGACCGCGCGCTTGCCTTCGAACAGGAGGCGGGTGGCCTGCGCCTGGATCTCGACGCGCAGATTGGCGCGCGTTGCCATGTAGGGATGCACATAGGCCCGCGCCGCGCTCCAGCGTTCGCCGTTCTTCTGCGTGACCTGATAGAGCCCGAGGCCCTCATGGTCCTCTGCGTTGAAATCCTCGCGGATCCGAAACTGCGCCTCACGCGCCGCCTGCAGAAAGGTCTCCTGCATCGGGTTATCGGTGCGCAGCTTGTTGACGGGAAGCGGGCCGCCCTTGCTGTGATATTCGCCGTCGAAATCGGCATTGTCTTCCGAGCGCTTGAAGTAGGGCAGTACGTCGGCGAACGACCAGCCGGTATTGCCGAGCGAGGCCCATTGATCGTAATCGCTGCGATGGCCGCGGATATAGACCATGGCGTTGATCGCGGACGAGCCGCCGAGCCCCTTGCCGCGCGGCTGATAGCCGATACGGCCGTTGAGGCCCGCCTGCGGCACCGTGTCGAAAGCCCAGTTGTTGAGCTTGCCGGGGACCATCAGCACCAGCGCGCCCGGCGTGGTGACCACCCAATTGTCGCCCCCGCCGCCGGCCTCCAGCAGCGCCACCGAAGTCTTGGGATCCTCGGAAAGCCGGCCGGCCACCGCGCAGCCGCCGGAACCGCCACCCACCACGACAAAATCAAATGTATCCGTCACGCGTATCCCCCCACATTTGTTATTTTTCGACTCGGCGCTTTCATAAGCTCGTCATGCCCGGCCTTGTGCCGGGCATCCACGTCTTGACTCGCTTAAGCAAGAAAGACGTGGATGGCCGGGACGAAGCCCGGCCATGACGAAAAAGCGGGTGATTTTCAAGTTGCGATAACCTCATCGCAGTTGCGGCCTTGCTCTAAGTTCAAAAACACTACGACATGAATCGCAGCATCTTTTCCAGCCGCGCGATCTTGGCGCCATAGGGCGGATAGAGATCGGCGAGCCGGTTGAACGGCGAGCGGTAAAACACCGGCTTCAGTTTACTCAAGCTGCGAAACCCCCATTCGCCGTGATAGGCGCCGGTGCCGGACGCGCCGACGCCGCCCATCGGCTGGTTGATCTGGGTAAAGTGAAACAGGCAGTCGTTCACGGTAACGCCGCCGGAGACGGTGCGCGCCAGCACCTCGTCGCGCGCCGCATCATCCTTGCCGAACCAGTACAGCGCCAGCGGCCGATCGTGCTTGTTGATGTAGGCGATCGGCTCGGCGGCGTCCCTGTAGCCCATGATCGGCAGCAGCGGTCCGAAGATCTCCTCCTGCATGATGGTCATGTCAGGCGTCGCGCCGACCACGAGCGTCGGCGGAAATTTGCGCTTCGATTTCCATGCGGGAGCGTCAGGTTTTGCCGCCTGCATGACCGTCGCGCCCTTGGCGGCGGCGTCATCCACCAGGCCCTCAAGCCGCGCATAGTGCCGGTCGGAGACAACTGAGGTGTAATCCCTGTTATCGGGATCGCTGCCGAACATGGTCAGCATATTGGCCTGCACCCTGTCGGCAAAATCCCTTACCGAATTTTCCGGTACCAGCGCGTAATCGGGCGCAATGCAGGTCTGGCCGGCATTGAGCAGTTTGGCGTAGGCGATCCGCTGCGCGGCTTCTCCGAGGTCAGCGGAGCGGTCGACGATCGCCGGCGACTTGCCGCCGAGTTCGAGCGTGACCGGCGTCAAATTGCGACCCGCCGCTTCCGCCACCAGGCGGCCAATTCGGGTCGAGCCGGTGAAGATCAGGTGGTCGAAGGGGAGCGATGCAAAAGCTTGCGCGATGTCGCCGTCGATTCCGGTCACGAGCATCTCAGTGGCGTCGAACCTGGCTGCGATCACCTCTTTCAGCAATGCGGAGAACCGCGGCACCAGTTCGCTCGGCTTGATCATCACCCGGTTGCCGGCGGCTAGCGCGCCCACCGCCGGCGCTAGCGTCAGCTGCAGTGGATAATTCCAGGGCGCGATGATGCCGACCACGCCGAGCGGCTGCGGGAACAGCCGGTTCCTGGCCGGCATGAATTGCAGCGCGGTGGAGACGCGCTGCGGCGCCATCCATTTCTTCAGATGTTTGGCGGCGTGCCTGATCTCGCCAAGCACCAGCATGGTTTCGGCGATCAGGGTTTCGGTGGCGCTGCGATGGCCGAAATCCGCCGAGATTGCCTGCTCGAAACGCCCTTCATTTTCGGAAACCGCCGCGCGCAGCCGCGCCAGCCGGTCGAGTCGCCCGACAAGATCAGTCTCGGGCCTGGTCCGCGACAACTCGAACATGGCGTGGAAGGCGTCCTCCAGGGCGCTTTGCCCGGCGCTTTTCAGGGGCTGGTCCATGACGTTTCCTCAACACTTTTCTTGGCCTTCAGGCTCGGCTTTTGCGTCCCTTCTGGCAAGAGCGCTCTCGCCGGGCCGATTTAGCTCGAAATAGCGCATTTTGACTGTCATAAAATCCCGAAAAGATGCTTCACGGGCCTTCCCAAAGCGCATCTGCGTTGGTACATACCGGCCGCGACCCAGGGGCTTTGCCCGGGTTGCCTTCTCAGGAAGCCTCCGGACGGGATTGATCGGCGCGCTTGCGCGGTGGCCACATCTGTTTCGGCGTTCGGTTTTCCGGGAGGGCGCGCAATGGTTTATCGCGGGGTGGAGCAGCCCGGTAGCTCGTCAGGCTCATAACCTGAAGGTCACAGGTTCAAATCCTGTCCCCGCAACCAGATAAGATACTGATTTGTAATCAGTTTTGAAAGCCGCCCTTCGGGGCGGCTTTCTTATTTTGTGCCATGTCGCCACTGTGTCGCCACCGACAGCGGGTCGAGAATTCCCGGAGCCAATGAGTGAGGCTGCCTGTTGGAGCCAGTCGGGCCGACAACCATTCGCGCGAGCTGTAGCAAGTGGGATTATCTTTTGGGGTTTTTGATCCCCTCCCATGGTAGCCTGGATAACCTTGTGGAGGCCGGCAAGGCTCATCGAGTTGCGCACCGCAACCCGCCGCCAATCAATCGTTCGATGTCCTTGATCTCAATGCGTAGGGTCGCGATGGCGTCTGCAGGGGAGGCGGTCATTCAGTCAATTTTGGGCCTTCTCATCAACAGAAAATCATTGAATTACATCTGACCGCCGTTTCGTACGCAGGCTTCAATCCTCGAAAAGCCAACGTTTTTGTGTTTGCTGCCCATAAGCCTATGCCCCTCGGCGCTACATTTCGCGTAACGCGCTTGCGTAGACTGGCTTGAATCTCGTGTGCTTGAGGGATCAGGTTTGCGCTCGTCAGACGGGATTGAAGTCACGGTAGTTTTCTTTCTCGCCGCTCGAGTGCTTTCGTCCAAATCACTGGGGCGTTTCCCTGACGTCTCGTGATCTGCGGGAACTAACTGCCAAATTGGCGTCAATTTAGTGGTGGAGATTTTCCCTTCGAGATTGGTGAACCGCAATGTCATTGTATTGGCTTCATTGAGTGTCACCTCGGCGGGGTGTTTGGCAGTATTGAAGCGTAGTGTGTTGTCAGAAATTTTCCCTGTAAGATTTATGTAGCCAGCAGGCGTGTTGTCCCACGAAGAGCCCGTCGCAGCGCCATATACATAGTGCCCTAAAACTAGGCCATCAGACGCTGCCTCCGTCAGGATCAACATTCTTGAGCGCCCTTTTCTGATTTTTGCTTTAGACACCCAAATGCCGACGTACCGTCGGAAAGATGTAGGAACATCGACCTTGGTGTTGTCTCCGATTGCGAACGCTGGCATCTTCAGCTTCAGCTGAGCTCCCATCGCCGCTACGCGTTGCGCATCTTCTGTCGTAAATGGATTTTGTTCGGCGCCGCCGACCGGATCGCGTTTTTGCTTATTTGGACTCTGCTCGACCTGGGCCGGTGCATTCGTCGTCGTCGATGCAATGACACTCGTTGGCGAAGCGGGAGGTTTCAGGTAAATCGCCTCCTTGGAAAGCGAGCCATAGACAAATGGTTGCTGTTCACGCTTCGTAGCGGACATTACCTCATCGCGCACATTCCGAAATAAGAACGATATCTCAAGGCCGGGCGTTTCGATGTTCCGAAGCAGCGCCGCGGTGAATGGGCTATTGCGCCCATCCCCATCGTTGGCCGTAGTGCCGTCGCGGGCTGCGTAAGCTACCAAGACATTGTCTGTAGGTTCTGTCGGAGCCAATCCGCGAGCCACCCCCCGGGTACTCAGCGAACGCTTCATCTTTGCTGCGAACGGATTGTTGCGGCATGCATCGAGGATGATCAAGCCAAGCTGCCGCGCTTTAGAAACCTGTAAATTGACTGACCTCAGACTTACAGCCTCGCTTTCGATATCAGTATCGCTTCGCAATTCGGCATCCGTTGGAACGAGCCAATTTTCTCCCCCAACTTCCATTCCGTGGCCCGCATAAAACACGACTGCCATCATGGATCCCTCTGCGGCATGGCCAAACTCGACCAATGCCTTTCGCATGTCGGAGGCGGTTGCGTTGTTTAATTGAGTGACCTTGAAATCAAGCCGCTCCAGAGCATGAGCGATATCGGCCGCATCCCGCGGCGGATTGGGGAGTGCCGGTACTCTCTGGTATGCGCCGTTGCCAATCACCAGGGCTACGCGGTCGGCAGCAAGAGCCGGTACAGCGAAAAGGATGAACGTGGAAAATATGAAGGTGAACCGCCCCCATCTCATAGCCGTCTCCAATTGATTATATGCAAACTCACCAAGCTCTACCCCAACGGCGAACCATACGTCGATTGCAATCTATAGAGGAACGGCTTGAACGTGATTTAAGTCACACTATCGTCCGGCGCTGGACGGACGATGATTAGAAAAAGAATCGCTGCCCTCGATGGCAAGGCAGAAACTCTACTGCGATAAAGCCTGCGGCACGTGGAGGGGACGCAAGCACTGGATATGAACTGTAGCTGTCGAGAAGAACCCTTGTCGCATATGCCCTGCCAAGTGAGCGAGCTCGGCTTACCGAGGCCCGCTCGCAAGCAATGCAGTACTGTCTACTGTATACTGAACTAGAACCACGATGTAGTCAGAGCCGGTCGCGGAAATCTGGACAGGACGATAAGTGGAATTTCTGCCTGACAGCGGCGATAATTGCCGTGAACAGGAGAGACCATGAGCAGACGACCCCGGCGGAACCACTCACCGGCCTTCAAGGCGAACGTGGCTCTGGCCGCCATCAAGGGCGATCGGACGATAGCCCAGCTGGCGGAGCATTTCGACGTTCACCCCAATCAGATTACGGCCTGGAAATCACAGCTTGAGGGCGGCGCCTCCGATATTTTCGGATCGGGGGGCGGGACGCCGGCCACGCCCGCGGTCGATGTGAAGTCGCTGCATGCCAAGATCGGGGAACTGACGCTTTTTTAGAAGGCGCGCTCACCAAGGCGGGATTGCTGAGCGCAAAGCGATGATCGACCGTAAGCACGATCTGTCGATCACCAAGCAGGCAGAGATTTTGAAGGTCAGTCGCGGCAGCGTGTACTATCTGCCGCGTCCAGTCTCTTCAGCCGACCTCGAGATCATGCAGCGTCTCGATCGGCTGCACCTGGAGTATCCCTTCGCCGGTTCGCGTATGTTGCGAGGCCTGCTGGCTTTGCAGGGGTGCAAGATCGGCCGCCGGCATGTGAAGACGCTCATGCGGCGGATGGGGATAGAGGCGCTCTATCGCCGTCCGCGCACCACCAAGCCCGAGCCCGGCCACAAGATCTATCCGTATCTGCTGCGCGGCATCGAGATCCGGCGGCCGAACCAGGTCTGGGCCATGGACATCACGTACATTCCGATGGCGCACGGCTTCGTCTATCTCGCCGTGGTGCTGGACTGGGCGACACGTCGTGTTCTGTCGTGGCGGCTGTCGATCACGATGGAGGCGGCCTTCTGCGTCGAGACCCTGGAAGATGCCTTGGCTCGCCACGGCAAGCCGGACATCTTCAACACCGATCAGGGCTCTCAGTTCACCGGCGCGGCGTTCACCGGCCTGCTCGCCAGCAATGGCATCGCCATCAGCATGGATGGCAAAGGGGCCTGGCGGGACAATGTGTTCGTCGAACGGCTGTGGCGCAGCGTCAAATACGAGGAGGTCTATCTGCGAGCCTATGAAACCGTCGGCGAGGCGCGACATTCGATCGGCCGGTATCTCGACTTTTACAACAGCCGACGTCCTCATTCGAGTCTTGACGACATGACCCCGGATCAAGCCTACTTCGATCTTCCGCCGCTCCGCGCGGCGGCCTAACCTCGGCAGAGGCTCCACTTATCGACGCGGAATTTTTGTTCAGACAACCGGGGCCAGCTCAGTCCGACCACGGCAATCCCCCGTGTTGCGCAGCATTCGATCCTGTATATAGTATACAAAAATAACATTGAGCCGGCTTGTGCTTATCGGCGCCGGGAGGAAACTGCTTGAGTACTTCTGACCTGCCCTGTCCTGGCGACAGCCGGGACCGTCTTTGCTTTGCGCCGCTCTGGCGCGCCGTGCAGTGGCTGCAGTCCGGGCAAATCAGCGCGGCCGAGCTGGTGGACGCTTGCGAGCACGCCTACCACGCCGCGAACGCGACCGTGAACGCGATGGTGGTGGCGGATTTCGAGGGCGCTCACCGCGCCGCCGCCGAAAGCGACCAGCGCCGGCGCGCCAATGCCGCGCTCGGCGCGCTGGACGGCATTCCTTTCAGTATCAAGGAATCCTTCGACGTGCAGGGGTGGCCCACGACCTGCGGCAGCCCCGCCTACGCCACTGCTTGCGCGAGCCAGGATGCGGTTGTGGTCGAGCGCCTGCGGGCGCAAGGCGCGGTGCTGCTCGGCAAAACCAACGTGCCCCTCGGCCTGCGCGACTGGCAGACTTACAACGCCCTCTATGGCACGACCCGCAATCCGCGCGACCCGAGCCGGACGCCGGGCGGATCGTCGGGAGGTAGCGCAGCGGCCGTGTGCGTTGGTATGAGCTTTTTCGACATCGGCTCGGACATCGGTTCGTCGCTGCGCAATCCGGCACATTACTGCGGTGTGTTCTCGCACAAGAGCAGTCTCGGCATCGTGCCGTTGACGGGCCACGGAACCGCGGCCCCCGGGTTCGCCGCCCAGGACATCAACGTTGCCGGACCGGTGGCCCGCAGCGCGCACGACCTAGAATCTGTGCTGCAGGCCATTGCCGGGCCCGAGGCGGACGAGGCGCTGGCCTACCACCTGACTCTGCCGCGCTGCGCGCATACGGCATTGAGCGCGTTCCGCGTTGCCGTGCTCCCCAGCCATCCCTTTGCCGAGGTCGACGCGGAAGTGAGCGAGACCATCGAAGCGCTCGGACGGTGGCTGGAGAGCCGGAATGCCAAGGTCAGCTGGCAGGCGCGTCCCGACATCGATGCCGTCGAGCTGTGGCACGTCTATATCCTGCTGCTCCGAGCCACCACTTCCATCTACATGGACGACACAGCCTTTGCCGCCACGCTCGCCCGCGCGGATCCGTCGTCCACCGACCACAGCTATGCGGCCCTGCAATTCGTCGGCGCCGGCATTCACCACCGGCGCTGGCTGCACCTGCAGGCGGCGCGCAGGCGCTTCGCGCGGGCATGGCAGCGATTCTTTTGCGACTACGATGTGCTGGTGTGCCCGGCCGCCGCCACTACCGCGTTCCCGCTCAACGAAGCGGGCGAGCCGTGGCAGCGCGTTCTGTCCGTCAACGGCAATCCGCAGCCGATGACGACGCAGCTATTCTGGGCGGGATATTCCGGCCTGTGCGGTCTGCCGTCGACCATGGCGCCCATCGGCCCGGGGCGCAGCGGACTGCCGGTCGGCGTGCAGATCGTCGCTCCGCGCTTTGGCGATCTGACGTCGCTGCGCTTTGCCCAGCTGCTGGAGAGTCACGGTCACGCATTCCAGCCGCCGCCAGCAGTCAAAGCACCGGCGCAAGACGTTCACGGCCAGTGAGGGCCACGCACAACCGCAAGGAAGGAGCTGTAATGCTGGATTGGTTCAAAGAGCTGTCGCGCATGGAACGCAAGGGCTTCTATGGCGCGTTCCTCGGACATGCGGTCGACGTGTTCGATTTCATGATCTATTCGTTCTTGATCTCCACGCTGCTTGCGCAGTGGGGCATGAGCAAATCGCTGGCGGGCGCCATCGTCACGTGGACGCTGGTATCGTCGCTCGTGGGCGCGATCGGTGCAGGGCTGCTGGCGGACCGCTACGGTCGCGTGCGCGTGCTGCGCTGGACGATCATCGCGTTCGCAGTGGCTTGTTTCCTGTGCGGCATGGCCAATTCGCCCGCGCAGCTTCTGATCTTCCGCACCATCCAGGGGCTGGGCTTCGGCGGTGAATTGTCGCTGTGCATGGTGCTGGTGACGGAGATGATCCGCAATCCCGCGCACCGAGGCAAATATTCCGGCTTCACCGCGAGCAGCTATTCGTTCGGCTGGGCAGCCGCAGCGATCGCCTATGCGATCACCTTCAGCTTGTTCGCGCCGGAGATTGCCTGGCGGGTTTGCTTCTTCCTCGGCATCCTGCCGGCGTTGGTGGTGGTGTATCTGCGCCGCAATCTGCAAGAGCCCGAGCTGTTTCTCAGGAGCCGCGCGCGGCAGAACGGACCGTCGCCGGCCCAGGCCTTCGCGCGCCTGTTCCGCAAACCGCTGCTGAACAAGACGGTGCTGTGCAGCCTCTTGTCCGGCGGCATGCTGGGAGCGTATTACGCGATCGCCACGTGGCTGCCGACCTTCCTGAAGACCGAGCGCGGCTTATCCGTCTTCGGCACCAGTTCGTATCTGGCCGTGACCATCCTCGGATCCTTCGTCGGCTACGTGGCCGGCGCCTACGCCACGGACCGCTGGGGCCGCCGCCTGACCTATATTGTGTTCGCGGCAGGCGCCTTCGCGATGGCGCTGGCTTATATGGTGATCCCCGTTTCCAATACCTCGATGCTGTTCCTCGGCTTTCCGCTCGGGGTCATGATGCAAGGCGTGTTCTCCGGCATCGGCGCGACTATCTCGGAGTTGTACCCGAACGACGTGCGCGCAACCGGCTACGGCGTGTCCTACAACGCGGGCCGTGTCATCGGTTCGTTCTTCCCTCTGTCGGTGGGATGGCTGAGCAGCGACGGCACCTCTCTGCCGCTGGCGATCGCCATGGTGGCCGGCGTTGGTTATGCCATGGTGATACTGTCCGCCGCACTGCTGCCGGAAACCACCGGCATCGAGTTGGGCGAGACAGCCGGTGAGGGCGTAACCGTTCATGACGACAGGGGCCAGCAGGCACCCGCGGGTCGGCTGGCGTGATCGCGGCGGCGGCGCGGTTCGAGGTAGGCTCCGGCGTCGCCATCGCATTTGCGCGAGATCGGTAGCTGCCGCGCGGCGGCGATTCCTCGAATTCTGCACCCGCGGGTTGTTCAGCAACAACACAGCTAGACATTGCAGCACGAACATCGCATCCTGCCGGGCCTGACAGCGGCTGGACGGGGTTGGCATGAACCGGTTCGAATTGAAGTTGATTTGATTCGTCGCATCTGCATTCGTGGCGGTGCTGCTGCTCTCCTGGACCGATCGCGCACCGGCGCAGCAGACCGCGCCAGCATCGCCAACTCCCCAACTGACTTTCGCCGATCAGGGATGGTCGGCCGCCGACCGTGAGGCCTTCTACACGACGTCGCAAGGCTCGCGCATGATTCCTTATGATTGGTTCAAGGCGTTGCGCCGTCTCGACGTGGACGCGCCGTTCGGCGCCGACCAGTTGCAGCGCTACGGCTACCTTCCTAACACTGGTTCCAGCAAGAACCTGCCGGTCGGCTTTGTCGTCGACGAACGGCCGTCGCCGCCTCAACTCGGCATGACCTGCGCCGCCTGCCACACCGGACAGCTCGAATATCAGAAGGACGGTGCGATCCATCAACTGCGCCTCGACGGCGCGCCGGCGAATGCGGATTTTCAACTGTTCATGACGGATCTGCTCGCGGCCGCACGCGCGACATCGCGCGACGCCGCGCGGTTCGACACCTTCGCCAAAACGGTGCTGGGCCCGAAGTTTTCCGCCGCCAAAGCGGCCACGCTGAAAACCGACTTCGACGCCTGGGTCGCGCAATTCGGCGAGTTCATGGACAAGAGCCTGCCGCCGACGCCGTGGGGCCCGGGGCGGCTGGACGCGTTCAACATGATCTTCAATCGCGTCGCCGTGCGGGGGCTCGGACTGCCGCAGAATTTCGCGATCGCCGATGCGCCGGTGAGCTATCCGTTCTTGTGGAATGTGTCGAAGCAGGATCACACGCAGTGGACCGGCAGTGTCGAAAACGGATTGTACATCCACGCGCTGGCGCGAAATACCGGCGAGATGTTCGGCGTCTTCGGAGAGTTTAGCCCGAAACGAATTCCAGCCATTCCTCCTCTTGTCCCGATTATTCTGTACGATCACAATTCCGCGGATTTTGCCGGCCTGCAGGCGCTGGAGCAGAAAATAGTGGCGCTGAAGCCGCCGCCATGGCCGCGCGATATCTTTCCCATCGACGACGCGCTCGCCGCGCGCGGCGAGCCGCTGTTCGAGACCAATTGCGGCGGCTGTCACGGCGAGCACGACTCGAAAATCGTGCTGGACGCGTGGGCCACCCCGGTCCAGGCGGTCGGTACCGACACCAAGGTAGCGGACAACGCGGCGAACCGGACAGTCGATTCCGGAAAGCTCGAGGGCTCGCTGATGCCGAGGCCGATTGGCGCCCGGTTGAAAAATCCCGCCAAGGCCGCCGAAGTCCTCGCCAATTCGGTGGTGGGCAGCCTTCTGGCCGCGGCCCTGAAAAACCAAAGCGGAATTCGGGACGCGATCGCCCTGGATTTGGCAAAGGCGGGAAAGAGCTCCGCCTCGCCCGTCGAGAAGGCGAGCTTTGTCAGGGAAAGCCTCAGCGAGCTGTTCCGTGTGCCCCCGGACGCCCCGAAGGGCGCTTATGAGGCGCGCGTCCTGCACGGCATCTGGGCAACCGCGCCCTATCTTCACAACGGCTCGGTGCCGAACCTCTGGGAACTGCTGACCCCACCCAACCAACGCAAATCCAGTTTCATGGTGGGAAGCCGGCTGTTCGATCCGAAAAACGTCGGCTATGCGACCGATCAGTCGCCGTTCAAGAATGGCAATTTTGTAACCGATCCCGCCAACGTCAACGGCAACGGAAACGGCGGGCACTCCGCCGGGACAAATCTCAGCGAGGACGACCGCCGGGCGATCGTCGAGTATCTGAAGACACTCTGAAGCACCGAATTACAATCGCTCGCAGGTCCGGCGATCGTGTCACCTCGCAGCTACGGCGGCAGGCGTACTCGTTTCAAACGCTTCGGCGATGGCGTCATTGACGCGCTCAAGCCAGACGAACTCCAGTTTGTCACGGGCGCCCTGTGGAATTTCATCGAAGTCTCGCCGGTTTCGCGCCGGCAACATCACACGGGTCAGGCCGGCGGCCGCGGCGGCGACCACTTTCTCCTTGATGCCGCCGACCGGCAGCACCAGCCCCCGCAGCGATATTTCGCCGGTCATCGCCGTGTCGCTTCTGACGGTGCGGTTGGTGAGCAGGGAGGTCAGCGCCGTAAACATCGCGACGCCGGCGCTCGGACCGTCTTTCGGCGTGGCGCCCGCGGGTACATGGACGTGGATCTCGCTTTTTTCAAACAGCGAGGGATCGATGCCGAGCTGAGCGGCGCGGCTCTTCACCAGCGTCAGCGCCGCTTGCACGCTTTCACGCATGACGTCGCCGAGCTGGCCCGTGAGGATCAGCGCGCCTTTTCCGGGAACGCGGGTCGCCTCGATAAACAGGATATCGCCGCCGACCGGCGTCCATGCCAGTCCGGTCGCCACACCGGGGACACTGGTCCGCATCGCGATCTCGCTTTCGAAGCGGGGTTGGCCGAGAACGGAAGTGAGATCCTTGGCGAAGATAACAACCCTGTTCGAGCTGCCTTCGGCGATCTGCACCGCCGCATGACGCAAGGCCTTGCCGATTTCCCGCTCGAGCGAGCGAACGCCGGCTTCGCGGGTATAGCCCTTGATGATGAGCCGCAGCGCCTCGACGTCGATCTCGGCCTGTTCTGGCTTCAGGCCATTGGCTTCGAGCTGACGGCGGACCAGATAGCGCTGCGCGATCTCGAGTTTTTCATCCTTCGTGTAGCCCGGAAGACTGATGATCTCCATGCGGTCCAGCAACGCTCCCGGAACCGTATCCAGCAGATTGGCGGTCGCTATGAACACGACGCGCGACAGGTCGAACGGTACGCCAAGGTAGTTGTCGCGAAACGTCGAGTTCTGCTCCGGATCGAGAACTTCCAGCATCGCCGCCGATGGATCGCCCTGAATGCCGCGCCCCATCTTGTCGATCTCATCGAGCATCATGACGCAATTGCGCGATCCGGCTTTCTTGATCGCCTGAATGATATTGCCGGGCAGCGCGCCGATATAGGTCCGCCGGTGGCCCCGGATTTCCGCCTCATCATGGACGCCGCCCAGGCTGACGCGAACAAACGGACGATCCATCGCCCGGGCGATCGACTGCCCGAGCGAGGTTTTGCCGACCCCGGGCGGGCCGACAAAGCAGAGGATCGGCGCCTTGCCGTGCGGCGCCAGTTTTCTGACCGCCAGATATTCCACGATTCGGCTTTTGATCTTCTGCAGACCAAAATGATCCTCATCGAGAATCCGTCGCGCCTGCGGGATATCGATGGTTTTCTCCGCCGGCAAAGCCCATGGCAGTTCGATCAGCCAGTCGAGATAACTGCGAACCATGCCTGCCTCGGCGGCGGCTTCCGGCATTCGTTCATAGCGACGCACTTCCTTGCGGGCCTGGCTTTCCGCCTCAGCCGGCATCTGGGCCTTGGCGATGGCCTCGTTCAACTCCGCGACTTCCTGCGCCTTTCCGTCGCCTTCGCCCAATTGGCGCTGAATGGTTGCCATTTGCTCGCGAAGGATCGCCTCTCGCTGGCGTTCATCGAATGTGGCTTTTGTTTTTTGGCCGATCTCAGCCGTCAATCGAAGCACTTCGAGCCGCTCGGCCAGGTAGCGCGAAACCTTCTCCATTCGGAGCGAGAGGTCGATCGTCTCCAAGATCTCCTGCTTCTCCTGGGTCTTGATGTCCATATAGGAGGTGGCGAGGTCGGCGAGGGCCGCCGGCGAGGTGACCGACTGAAAGGCGCCGACGAGTTCGGGCGGCGCCTGAGGAAGCAGTTGAATTGCCTCGATGGCTTGCTGCTGCAAATTCAGAAATCGCGCCTCTATCTCCGGTGAACTTGTCGTCGGCTCCGGAATATGAAGAACCCGAGCCGCCGGGAATGGCGTGCCGGGCAGGTAGTCAAGAACGCGGGCGCGCTGAACCCCCTGGCAGATGATGTGGTGGGTTTCATCCTGCCCGGCAATGTAACGTACGATATTGGCGACCGTGCAAACCCGATACAGATCATCGGGATCGGGATCGTCCACCTCGGTGTTTCGCTGCAGCAGAATCCCGACCGGCCGCTGTGCGCGCAGCGCCTGTTGCGCGGCGGCGATTGATTTCGGCCGCGCGATGGTGATCGGGGCGACGATACCCGGAAACAGCACGATATTTCGAACCGGGATGATGATCAGGGCATCGTCCGGGATCGGGATGGACTCCGCGTCAGGCATGGTGGCGTGAGACGAAACAGCGGCGGGTTCTTCGTTGACTGGCGGCATGACCATCCTCACACGGATTTTGACAGGCGTAACCGGATGCATCCGTTCGTTGCGACGCGGCTGACGGCATAACGACCTGGGGGCAGTGCAATGCGGCGTTCGAAACGGCCCTGCGGGAGTTCAAGCCGGTGAATCCTGGCATCGCGCAACTCGGCGGGCAGCACACGGCGTCCGCTGATAACAAGGGTGCCGTTTTCGATGATGGCTTCGACCTCTTCAGGATCGACGCCGGGCAGCGCCACGAGAATGAGGAACTCGCCGTCGGTCTCCAGCACATCGATCGGGGGTTCCCAACTGGGTTCCCGCATGCCGGTTCGCGACTGCAAGCTGAAGAACTGCTGATGCAACCGTTCCGCGCGTGCCAGCGAGTCGATCGCCTCGGACAACATCCAGTTGACGGGATTCTTCGTCGACATTTGTTCTCTCCCGTTGTTCGAGCTCTTGAAACGATCGGGTTGTTCTGGGAACGCCAATGCAAGGTTATCAAGCGCCTGCGAGAATAGTTCTACGCCCGCGCCCGTCAATCAGGAGGGAATAAGTGGGGCTGCGGCATGGCAGTGCTAGGATGTCGCGGACGCATCGGCGTCGGCCCGGATTCGCGCAATGATACCGGCGGCAATCTGCATGGTGGTGCCGATCGCCCAGCCGAAACCGATCAGCAGGACCGAGCGTGCGCTTGCCGTCTCGTCGAGAATAATGCTGGAGACGGACACCACCGCCGCCACCGCCGCGAGGAAAGTACCGGCCGCGCTGAGCAGTTCCACAGTATCCGCCCGGGAACCTGGCCCGCGCCGCAGCGGAAGGTGCATTCGGCGATCGGGAGGGGCTGGTGGCATGTCGATTCCGAGATAGAAGCCGGCGGCCCCGTAAACCATCATAGCCAGCACGGCGGCAGCCGAACCGATCAGTTCGATGTCGGCCCTTCCGACGTGCACGGCAACAAACAGCCCGCACGAGGCTCCGGTCAGGGCGAGCCCGATCCGTTCCAGGACATGCGCCCACCTGCTGACGATGGAGCGGCTGTGCCAAGGGTCGCTGCGCTTGATCATCTGGTCTACCTGCCCGACTGAATTGGGAGGCGGTTGACAAAGATCAAGGCCGATCCGGGTTTCGTCTTCCGGCTTCGTTGAGCCTGCAGCATCAGCCCTCGAACGCCGGAGCGGCGGCCATATTTTTCGATGGCGGCAATATGCAATTTGTGATTGTATTGGAGAATAGCGTGCCGCTTAAGACACAGCTTTTTTCCAAATGCCACTTGGTCGTCAAATCGAGATAGCTTTCGTCGACGATCGACCGTAGCCGCGGGTCACATCATTTCAGGAGCCAACAATGGCGAAGAAGTCACGCGTTGCGAAGAAATCACGTGCTGGCAAGGCTTCCGTCGTCGCACTCAAAGGGCGGGTTCTTGCGCGCGCCTATACCTCGCCGACGCTTGTACTGCTGGCGATGGATTGGCCCGACGGCGCCAAATTCAGCGATTTTCTGGGCTTTTCCATCTTGCGCGCTCCCGGTTTTCATCCGGGCGAGAAGGACGGCTACCTTGTCAACAAAATCTCGTTCTCGGCCCCAACCGAAGACAGTGCTCCGCTGCCCAGCAATCTCGCGCCGTTCCAAAAATTCATGTGGTGGGACGCCGGCATCAACGATGCCGATCGCGGCAAGACCTTTACCTACACGATAACCCCCGTTCGCGGCACCGGTCCCAACGACCTTGCGGCCGTTGCCGAAGCCGCGACGACCGTCACGGTGCGGCTTCCGAACGTCGAGGAAGATGGAATTTCAACGTGGTTCAATCGGGCCGTCGTGAGCTCGCAAGCCTTTAAGCGCGAATTTCCCGATCCGGAAAAGCAGATCGACGATGTCATGAAATGGCTGGCCAACGGCCTGCAGACTGCTTTCCCCAAAATTCTCGCCAAGGCCAATGAGGTCAATGGCGCGATCTATCATCTGACCGACAAGGAATGGGTGATGCCGTCGTTGAAAGGCTTCAAGGGCAAGCTCTCGCTGATTTACGAGGACCGCAAGAATGACCAGACCGACGCGCCCGCCATCAAGCAATTGAAGTCCGCCAGCTTCGAGGGGAAGGGGCGATCCAAAACCAACATCATGCACGACAAGTTCCTGGTCGATGTCAAGAACGGACGCGTGCTGATGGGCTCGGCCAATTTTACCCCTGAAGGCCTGACCTGCCAGGCGAACCTGCTCCACATCTTCAATTCGCAGCAGCTTGCGCAACTCTATTCGAAGCGTCAGCTGCTGCTGCGCGGCGATCCGACGGTGGCCAACACGGCGGCCGGTGCTGCGTGGTCGAAACCGATCAAGATCGGCAGCGCAACCGTCAGGTTATTCTTCTCTCCCGAGCCGGCCAATAAACGGGTCTCGATCGACACGGTCGTCAAGGCAGTCAAGGCCGCCAAAAGCTCCGTGATGTTTTGTATGTTCGATCCGACCGACCCTCAGCTGATCCGCGCGCTTCTCGCAACGGGAGACCGGGGGAAGCTGCTCTATGGCATGTTGAACAGCATCTCCGACCCCTCCAAATCGAAAGCGGCGAACAAGGACAATCTTTCGGACTCCGGCGAAGCGCCGCGTGCGCCCTCCGAGGCGACAACCGTGAAAGTGCAGCTGTTCAATCGCTCACGCAAAGACAAGAAAGTTCTTGCCTATTCCTATTTCCGTCCCGGAGACACGCCTGCGGGCTTTCTTCCGGAATTCAGCACGGTCGATCTCAGCAGTCGCTCGACGCTGCCGCCGCCAAAGTCCGGTAAAAAGGGCGGACCACCGGCTGTCCATATCCATCACAAGTTCATCATCATCGATGCCGATACGGACCGGCCGACGATCTACACCGGGTCTGCCAATCTGAGCAAAAACTCAACCAATCATAACGACGAGAATTTGCTTGAGATTACCGGCAGCACTGCGCTGGCGCGAACCTATCTCGCGGAATTCATGCGGATTTACGAGCATTATCGGGCACGTGCGCTCTGGAACATCGCGCACCCCGCGGCCGCCAAACCCTCGAAATCCGGATCGCGCGTCTCGAAGAAGAAGGCACTGCCGCCAGCGGCCGCCAAGCGGATCGAGCAGACGTTCACGCTCAAGAAGACCAGGGACGCCTGGGTCAAGGACGCCTATAAGCGGGGAACTCCCGCCTACCTGGAGCGCCAGACACTCGCGCATGAATAGACGGAGACCGATCGAGGCGAGACATCACTCCTTCTTCTGTCCCGACATCTCCACGACCTTGCGCCATCGCTCGGTCTCGGCAGTCAGCATGGCGGCGAATTGCCTGGCGTTGCCGGTGATCGGAATGGCGCCGAGTTCGCCGAGCCGCGCCTTGATGGCGGGGTCGGCGAGCGCCGCGTTGATTTCCCTGTTCAGGAGATCGACGATTTCCCGCGGCGTGTCGTGCGGACCGCCGACGCCGTAGAACGAACTGGTTTCATAACCGGGCAGCGTATCGCCGATCGGCGGCACATCGGGCAACGTGTCCGAGCGATCCCGCGTGGTCACGCCGAGCGCGCGCAGCTTTCCCGTTCGCACCAGTTCGAACGACGAGGTGACGTTGTCGAACATGCCCTGGATCTGGCCGGACATCACGTCGGTCAGGCCCGGAGCCGATCCGCGATAGGGTAGGTGGGTGAATTGAACCCCAGCCATCGCCTTGAACAGTTCGCCGGACAGATGCAACGAGGTCCCGATTCCCGAGGAGGCGATGCTCAGTCTGCCCGGATTGGCCTTGGCGTAGGCGATGAACTCCGCGACGCTGTGGACTGGAAGGTCGTTATTGACCACCAGCACCAGCGGGATGCGGGCCACGCCGGCGACCGGCATGATGCCCGTTGCGAAGTCATAGGGAAGTGTGGGGTCGAACGACGCGTTGATGGCGTTGGCCGTGCTGGTCAGCAGCAGGGTATATCCGTCCGGAGGCGAGTTGATGACGGCCTGGGTGCCGATGTTGCTGCCGGCGCCCGGCTTGTTTTCAACAACGAAGGGCTGGCCCAGCCGGTCCGACAGGTGCTGGCAGATCAGCCGCGAGAGCACGTCGGTCGCGCCGCCAGCCGCGTAGGGGACGATCCAGCGCACCTGATGGGACGGGTAAGCCCGATCAGCATGGGCCGATGCCGTCCATCCGGCACCGAGCCATGCAAGTCCGGCGCGCCCCGCCGAATGCAGGAATGCTCTTTTGCTGATCATCGGCGTCTCACAATTTATTCAGTCCAACATCTCATTCATCGCAGAAATATGTTTGCGTCGCACCATTTTCTGCCGGCGTGGTAAACCCTTATGCCGCAAGGGTTTGGCGTCACCGGCCGGCGAAACTCCGTGTTCGGCCCAGGCACGTGCTTAAGATCCGTTAACCCATTCGGGGAGATAATCGAATCGACGATTCCAGAAGGAGTTCTCGATGTCGAAGTTTGCAATTGGCGAGACGGTCGATAAAGCAACCGACGACCATGAGGCCGGCACCGTCGTCGCCGTGTTTCCGACCACGGATGGCAACTTTCGTTACGCCGTCGATGTGGAGGGGTATGGCGCCCTGCAGTTTTTCAACGAGGAAAAACTGGTCGTTCACTCCGACTGATTTCCCGGGCGCCACCGAAACGCTGCATCAAGATGCCAACGAAGCGTCTCGCGGCAACGGCCAGGCGCCCGCCCGCGCCGCCGATGAAGGTAAAAACGGTTATTCAGCGGCTTGTTTAACCGGAGCGACCGTCATGGCCGACTGGGATTCATCGGGTTTCCGAGTTCGAGTCCAGCGTGCGATCGCGTTCGAGAAATTGTCGAGATAGAGATACACCACCGGCGTCGTGAACAGCGTGAGCGCCTGGCTCACGATCAGGCCGCCGACCATCGCGTAGCCGAGCGGCTGGCGGATCTCCGATCCGGTGCCGGTCCCCAGCATCAGCGGCACGCCGCCGAGCATTGCCGCCATCGTCGTCATCGTGATCGGGCGAAACCGCAGCAGCGCGGCCTTTCGGATCGACTGTTCCGGCGACAGATGCTCGTCGCGTTCGGCCGAGATCGCGAAGTCGACCATCATGATGCCGTTCTTCTTGACGATGCCGATCAGCAGGATGATGCCGATCAAGGCGATCAGGCTGAAGTCGAAACCGAAGAGCATCAGGATTGCCAGCGCGCCGACGCCGGCCGAGGGCAAGGTCGAGAGAATAGTCAGCGGATGTATGTAGCTCTCGTAGAGAATGCCGAGGATCAGGTAGACGACCACGAGCGCCGCGAGGATCAGCAGCGGCACGGTGCCGAGCGATTGCTGGAACGCCTGCGCCGTGCCCTGAAAGCTTGAATTGAGCGTGGGAGGCGCTCCCATCTCCACCATTGCTCCCTGCACGGCGTTGGTCGCCTGCCCGAGGGCAACGCCCTGCGCGAGGTTGAAGCTGATCGTGATCGCCGGGAACTGGCCCTGATGGCTGATCGACAACGGCCGGACCGGCACACTGGTCCAGGACGTGAATGTCGACAACGGCACCTCATCGCCGGTCAGCGGCGACTTGATATAGAGCTTATTGAGCGTGTCGAGGTCGCCCTGCAGCTCGGGCAGGATTTCCAGGATCACGTGATAGCTGTTGAGCTGGGTGAAATACTGGGTGACCTGACGCTGGCCGAATGCGTCGTAAAGTGTGTCGTCGATCAGTTGCGGCTGAATGCCGAACCGCGATGCCACGTCACGATTGATCGTCAGCGTCAGCGTCGTGCCCTCGGTCTGCTGGTCGGTTGCGACGTCGCGCAACTCGGACAAGGTTTGCATCTTGCCCAGGATCTTCGGCGCCCATTCGTTCAGCTCGTTCAGATTTGCATCCTGCAGGGTGTATTCGAATTGCGTACGCGTCGCGCGTCCGCCGAGCCGCACGTCTTGCGAGGCTTGCATGAACAGCCGCGCACCCTGGACCTTTTCGACCTGCGGCCGCAGCCGCGCGATAATTTGCTGCGCATTGGAATTGCGCTCGCTGCGCGGCTTCAGCGTAATATACATGCGGCCAGTATTGAGAGCGCTCCCGCCGCCGCCTATGAACATGGCAATGCTGTCAACATCGGGATCATGCTGCACGATGTCGCCGAGCTCCTCCTGGTGCCGCTTCATGTCGGTGAAGGAAATATCCTGCGCCGTCTCGGATGTCGCGGTGAGGAAGCCGTTATCCTGTTGCGGGAAGAAGCCCTTGGGAATGATGACGAAAAGATAAATCGACAATGCAAGCGTTGCGAAGAAGATGCATAACGTCGTCCTGCTCCACCGCAAGGCCCGGTCCAGACCGCGCTCATAGGCATGAAGCATCTTGTCGAACGCGCGCTCGCTCCATTGATAAAACCGGCCGTGCTTGGTTTCGCCGTGCGCGCGCAGGAAGCGGGATGCCATCATTGGCGTCAGCGTTAGCGACACGACCAGCGAGACGAAAATAGCCATCGCCAGCGTCACCGCGAATTCGCGGAACAGCCGTCCGATGATGCCGCCCATCAAGAGCAGCGGGATCAGCACCGCAACCAGCGAAATACTGATCGACACGATCGTGAAGCCGATTTCGCTGGCGCCCTTGAACGCGGCGGCCAGCGGCTTCTCGCCTTCCTCGATATAGCGCGTGATGTTTTCCAGCATCACGATGGCGTCGTCGACGACGAAGCCGACCGCGATCGTCAATGCCATCAGTGAAAGATTGTCGAGCGTATAGCCGAATGCCCACATCAGCGAGCACGCGCCGAGCAACGCCAGCGGCACGGTGACGGTCGGAATAACGGTCGCCCAGAAACTGCGCAGGAAGATGAAGATGACCAGCACCACCAGCACGATGGTGATCAACAGCGTAGACTGCACGTCTTCGACGGCGGCGCGGATGGTCAGGGTGCGATCGCTGATGATCTTGATCCTGATCGCAGGTGGAATCGCGGCGACCAGTCTTGGCAGCTGTGCCTTGATCCTGTCGACGGTATCGATGACGTTGGCGCCGGGTTGCTTGAAGATGACGAGGAACACGCCCCGCTTGCCGTCGGCCCAGGCGGCTTGCTTTACATCTTCCGGCCCGGACACCGCCGTGCCGATGTCGCGGATTCGCAATGGGCCGCCGTTGCGGTAGGCGATGATGACGTTGTTCCAGTCCTTTGGGTCCAGCATCTGATCGTTGGCGTAGATCGTATAGGCGCGGGTGACGCCGTCGATGTTCCCCTTCGGACTGTCAACCGTCGTAATCGCGATCTGATTTCGGACGTCCTCCAGCGACAGGCCCTTGGCGACCAGCTTCGCGGGGTCGATCTGAACCCGAATCGCAGGCTTTTGCTGGCCGCCGATAAATACCTGCGCCACACCCGAGATCTGGCTGATCTGCTGCGCGAGCTGGGCGTCGACGGAGTCGCTCACGGTGGTCAGAGGTACGGTGTCGGATGTCGCCGACAACAGCAGGACCGGCGCATCCGCCGGATTGACCTTGCGGTAGGTCGGTGGCGAGGGCAGGTTTTTCGGCAGCTGGCCGCCGGCGGCGTTGATGGCGCCCTGCACGTCGTTGGCCGCGCCGTCGATGCTGCGGTTGAGGTCGAACTGGATCGTTACCGCGGTTGAGCCCAGCGAGCTCGTCGATGTCATCTGGGCGATACCTGGAATCTGCGCGAACTGTCGCTCGAGCGGCTGCGCCACCGAGGAGGCCATGGTTTCAGGACTGCCGCCCGGCAACGTCGCGGTGATCTGAATGGTCGGGAAGTCGACCTGCGGCAGCGGCGCGACCGGCAGCAGCGGATAGGCGACCAGGCCGATAAACAGAATGCCCGCCATCAGCAGCGACGTTGCAATCGGGTACCGGATAAATGGCGACGAAATGCTTTCGTTCATGCCTAAAATCCACTGAACGGTTGCGCATCTTTTCCCGCGACCCGGGAGCCGTCGTCAGAGTTCGACAACGAACGTGCGCATTCTCCGCTATGAACAAAAATCCGGGGGATCGCGAATTCGGCAATCTTCGAAAACTGCCGCTGCCCGGCAGCATAGTCATTTTTGGAAGGCTTACGCTAACGGAAACCCCGCGAATCCATTCGACCTTCGTCCTATCGTCATTCCGTCAGGCCCCCCGACCGGGTCTGTTTTGCGGAGCAGCAAGACGGCCTTTAACTCTGCTGGTTAACCCTTGGTCAGGCCGCCACGACTATAAAGTTTCCGGGATAGAACAAGCATTCAGGCCATGAACACTGACGCGATCGAACAATCGGCCGATAGCCTGCGTCCACGCGGCAAACCGTCCGCCGCCAAAAGCTGGCTGAAGGCCATCGAGCTGACGTCCCGCATCGAGGCCGATCCGTCCCGATTGTTCGCGGACGTCGTGGAGGACTGGGCGGCGCGGCAGCTGGATCGGGCCGCGCTGATATCGGAGGCCGAGACGTTCAGCTACCGCACACTCGCCGAGCGGATCAACCGTTACGCGCGCTGGGCGTTGGCGGCGGCGATTGAACCGGGCGATACGGTTTGCCTTCTGATGCCGAGCCGGCCGGACTACATCGCCGCCTGGCTCGGCATCAGCAAGGTCGGCGGCGTCGCAGCGCTGATCAATACCAGACTGGTCGGGCTGTCGCTGTCTCACTGCATCAACGTCGCCGATGCGGACCATGTCATTCTCGCCGCCGATTTCACGGGCGTCTTCGAAACGGCGCTGCCGTATTTGAACCGGGCGCCGAAAATCTGGATCCATGGCCGCGGCGGCGAAGCGCGCATCGATCCAATGCTGGATGAAATCGATGGAAGCCCGCTGTCGCCAGCCGAGCGGCGCGCGGTCACCATCGGCGATCGGGCGCTATTGATCTATACCTCCGGCACAACCGGCCTACCCAAGGCGGCCAGCGTCAGTCACCGGCGCATTCTGAATTGGGGCGGCTGGTTCGCCGGATTGACGAACACGTCGCCGGAAGACCGCCTGTACGATTGCCTGCCGCTCTTTCACAGTGTCGGCGGCATCGTCGCGCCCTGCAGCATGCTGACCGCAGGAGCCTCGGTGGTGCTGGCGGACAAGTTTTCCGCGAGCCATTTCTGGAGCGATATCGTGCGCTGGGATTGCACGCTGTTCCAGTATATCGGCGAACTCTGCCGCTATCTCCTGAAGGCGCCGCTATCTGAACTCGAAAACAGCCATCGGCTGCGGCTGGCGTGCGGCAATGGTCTGCGCGGCGATATCTGGGAAGCCTTTCAGGCGCGCTTCGCCATTCCCCGGATCCTCGAATTTTATGCCGCGACCGAGGGCAATTTTTCGCTTTACAACGTCGAGGGCAGGCCAGGCGCGATCGGGAGAATTCCGCCGCTGCTGGCCCATCGCTTTCCGGCGGCGATCGTTCGTCTCGACGCCGAGCTGGGCGTGCCGGTTCGCGCGGAGAACGGTCTTTGCATTCCCTGCGCGCGCGGCGAAATCGGCGAGGCCATCGGCCGCATAGGCACCGCCGACGACGGCGGTGGCCGCTTCGAGGGCTATACCGACAAAGACGAGACCGAGAAGAAAATCCTGCGCGACGTGCTGGCGCCCGGCGACGCCTGGTTTCGTACCGGCGATCTGATGCGGCTCGATGAAAGCGGCTTTTTCCACTTTGTCGACCGGGTCGGAGACACCTTCCGCTGGAAAGGCGAAAATGTCGCGACCTCCGAAGTGAACGAAGCCATTCTGGATGGCCCTGACGTGATCGACGCCACGACCTATGGCGTGGAGATTCCCGGCGCCGACGGCCGCGCGGGAATGGCCGCCATCGTGGCCGGTGACCGCTTCGATCTGGCGGAATTCCGCAATCATCTGTCGCGCCGGCTGCCGGCCTATGCCCACCCGGTTTTCGTCCGAATCAGCGCGGCGCTGGAGACCACCGAAACCTTCAAGCAGAAGAAACAACAGTTGAGCCGCGAGGGATTCGATCCGCGGCTGGTGACGGACCCGCTGTTTTTCAGGGATCCGGAGTGCGGCGTCTACCTTCCGATCGATGCAGCCGGTTACGCGCGCATCGTGGACGGTTCGACCAGACTGTAGCCTTGCAGGTGTAATCGCAAATCCGCGGTTTTTCGGCGAGTATGCGTTTACCAACGCAGCTAAAAGATCGCCGAATGGCGGGGTTGCTTCATGTTTTCGCTCTATCCTGCGCCTCTCCCGATTTAACGAGAAGGCGAAGCGATCCATGTCGATAAGGTTAAGGATTATTTCGGAAATGCAGCGGGTCGCCGGCGAGCAGCAAGTCACTTTGCCGCCGCTCGATGACGGTCTGTCGCTTCACGAAACCGGCTTCGATTCGCTCGGCTTCGCCATCCTGGTGGCGCGTCTGGAAGACGATCTCGGCATCGATCCGTTTACCATATCGGAGGACGCCAGCTTTCCTCTGACGATAGGCGACTTCATCAGGGCCTATGAAAATGTCCCCGCGTGAAGTCTTCGCGCTCCGCGACTATCTCGGTCCGGAGCTGAAGGGCCGCAGCATTTCGGATGCGCGGCAAATTGTGTCGCTGACCGACATTCTCGGAGAAACCTGCCTCGACGACCGCCTTGCCGAACTCGCCGGGCGGTCGGTGCTGCTGGCCGTTTCGGATCAGCTGACATCGGCCATAGCGATGACGGAACTCGACGGCGTTGCGCGGCGAATGCTGCTGTGTCCGCCCGATCTCAACGCCGATCACGTCAACACCCTGATCGAAGATGCCGATATCGATGCCGTCGTGACCGACCACCCGCCACGGTGGACGGACACGGAGGTGTATCTGATCGTGGCGGCCCGATCGCCCGCGCCCGCACGCGCCGCCAAGGCAAAAACCGGACGTGCGACGGAATGGCTGATGCTGACATCGGGCACGTCAGGGGTGCCGAAAATCGTGCGCCACACGCTGGAGGGATTGACCGGCGCGATTGTCGCGGATGGTCCGGCGCGCGGCGCTGCGCCGGTTTGGGCGACCTTCTATGACATCAGGCGCTATGGCGGCCTTCAGATATTCTTGCGCGCCATCATCGGCGGCGGTTCGATGGTTTTGTCGGAGCCGGGCGAGCCGATCGGCGATTACGTGGCGCGCCTGCAAGCGCGGGGCGTCTCGCACATATCGGGCACGCCGTCGCACTGGCGCAAACTTCTGATGAGCGGGGCGGTCGCGGGGTTCTCGCCGCGTTACGTTCGTTTGTCGGGGGAGATCGCCGACCAGGCTGTCCTCGACGGCTTGAGCCGGGCCTTTCCGGCGGCCTCGATCGGTCATGCCTATGCGTCGACCGAGGCGGGCGTGGGCTTTGCCGTCAACGATGGCCTGGAGGGCTTTCCCGCCAGCATGCTCGGCAAGGGTCCCGACGGCGTCGAGATGAAAGTCGAGGACGGATCGCTGCGGATTCGCTCGACGCGGACCGCGCATGCCTATGTCGGCCATAACGCGGCCGCCCTGACCGACGGTGATGGATTCGTCGATACCGGCGACATGGTCGAACGGCGCGGCGACCGCTATCACTTCGTCGGACGGCGCGGCGGCATCATCAATATCGGCGGGCTGAAGGTTCACCCCGAGGAAATCGAGGCCGTCATCAACCGCCATGCCGAGGTGCGGATGTCGCGCGCCAGATCGCGGCGCAGCCCGATCACCGGCGCCATCGTTGTTGCCGATGTCATTCTGGCCGATGGCTGCGATACATCCCGCAGCGATGGAATCCGCGATAAAATCCTAGGGGATTGCCGGACGTCACTGGCACCTCACAAAGTCCCTGCCATGATCAAATTCGTCGCAGCGCTCGATATCACCGCGGCCGGCAAGCTGGCGCGACACGATGCATAATGTCCTGGTCACCGGGGGAAGCCGCGGCATCGGGCTTGCCATCGCGCGAAGGCTGGCCGCGGCCGGCTACAATGTGATCGCGGTGGCGCGGCGCGAAAGCGACGAACTGCGCGAGGCCATCCGCCAAATCAAGGACGGCAGCGGCGGCCTGCAGTTCAGGGCGTTCGACCTGAGCGAGGTCGATGCGATCCCGGCGTTTGTGAAGGGCTTGCGGGATCAGTTCGGCGCCATCTACGGCCTTGTCAACAACGCCGGCATTGGCACCGAGGGCCTGCTCGCCACCATGCACAACACTGAGATCGAGGCGCTGCTGCGTCTCAACACCCTGTCGCCGATCATTCTCACGAAATACATCGTGCGGCAGATGATGGCCGACGGCGCCGGTCGCATCATCAACATGTCGTCGATCATCGCAACGACCGGCTATAACGGCCTGTCCGTCTACGGCGCCACCAAGGCCGCGGCCTCGGGCTTTACCCGGTCGCTGGCGCGCGAGGTCGGCAAGCTCGGGATCACCGTGAACGCGATTGCGCCGGGTTTTGTCGATACTGAATTGACCCAAGGCCTCGGCGAAGATCAGCGCAAACGCATCGCCGGCCGCAGCGCGTTGCGCCGGCTGCCGGAGCCCGACGATGTCGCCCGCATGGTGGAATATCTGCTCGGAGAGGGCGGCCGCAATGTCACCGGCACCGTCTTCACCGTCGACGCCGGCAATACGGCGTGATCAGTCGAGGCCGTGCCGCAGGCTGGCGGCGGCAGCGAACGGTCCGATCACGAAGCTGACCAGCGACAGCGCGCACAGGATCGAGAACGGTGCGCCGAACGACGACGGTCCGCTAATCGCGGCCTGCGAGGCCGCCACGCCGAAGATCAGCACCGGAATCGACAACGGCAGCACCAGCACCGCCAGCAACAATCCGCCGCGATGCAGCGTCACCGCCAGCGACGCGCCGATCATGCCGGTAAACGTCAGCGCCGGCGTTCCCGCCAGCAGCGTCAGCGCGACCGCCGACGTCGAAGCGGCGTCGAGATTGAGCAACAGCCCCAACACCGGGGTAGCGATGATCAGCGGCAATCCGGCGGCCAGCCAGTGCGCCAGCGCCTTTGCGGCGCACGCCAGTTCCAGCGGCGTCCGGCTCATCACGATCAGGTCGAGCGAACCATCCTCGTGGTCGGCCGTGAACAGCCGGTCCAGCGTCAGCAGGCTTGCGAGCAGGGCGCCGAGCCAGAGAATTGCAGGCCCCAGCCGCGTCAGCAATGCGAGGTCCGGCCCGACCGCGAACGGCATCAGCACCACCACGGTGAGAAAGAACAGCACACCGATCAGCGCCCCGCCGCCAACCCGCAGCGCGATCCTGATGTCCCTTCTCATCAGCGCGATGAGAGCGGTCACGTCGCGCCCCCGATCCGCAATTCCTTCGCGGGCAGCCCCAGCGGCGCGTGGGTGGCGGCGACGATCAGGCCGCCGCGCGCCAGATGACCGCCCATCACGGCGGCGAACAGGCTCTGTCCGGCCACGTCGAGCGCATTGGTCGGCTCATCCAGCAGCCAGACCGGCCGCCGGACCGCCAGCAGCCGGGCGATCGACAGCCGGCGCCGCTGTCCGGCCGACAGATACGCCGCCGGCAGATGCGCGGCATGATCGAGACCGACCGCGGCCAGGCTCGCCCCGGCATCGTCCGCTTCGCCGCCCAAAAACTCCCGCCAGAAGGCGAGGTTTTCCAACACGCTCAGCGCGGGTTTCAGCGCGTCGCGGTGGCCGAGATAGTGGGCCTGTTCAGGCAGGGGCAGTTCGCTCTCGCCGCCCTCGAGCCGGATCGATCCATCCGACATCGTCAATAGCCCGGCAATCAGCCGCAGCAGCGAAGTCTTGCCCGCGCCATTGGGGCCGGTAACGGCCAGCGCCTCGCCCGACGAGGTCTCGAAATCGAGGCCTGAGAACACTTCCCGGCCCCCCCGCACGCACCTGACGCCGCATCCCAAGAGCCGCATTTGCCCTTCCCCGGCCCTCGCGATCGAACCCCGCTGTTCGGCGAAGTTTGACGGCTGAAATTCTATTACCTGTCTCTTCGTGTAGCGGAAGCACCAGCCGCGCGAAATAATAATTTAAAGCAAGCATTTAAGCCGGGCACCGCGGTGCGGCCGCGTCCGAACTTGCCAGCGAATGTGATATCGCTATATCGGATTTTTCCGCCACCTTGCCCGCCCGTTCAGCGAGATCGATATGACCATCAATACCGACACATCAGCCGTTTCCCAGCCCTTCCAGGCCGAGGTCGCCGAACTGCTGCACCTGATGGTGCATTCGGTCTATTCGGAGACCGATATTTTCCTGCGTGAATTGATTTCGAACGCGTCGGACGCCTGCGACAAGCTGCGCTACGAGGCCATTGCCGCCCCCGATCTGATCGCCGACGGGGCGCCGCCGAAAATCCGCATTGCGCCCGACAAGAAGGCCGGCACGCTCAGCGTGATCGACAGCGGCATCGGGATGGACCCGCAGGAACTGATCGACAATCTCGGAACGATCGCGCGTTCGGGCACCAAATCCTTTCTGTCCCGCCTGACCGAGGCCAAGGACGGCGCCGGCCTGATCGGCCAGTTCGGGGTCGGATTTTATTCGGCCTTCATGGTCGCCGATCGCATCGTCGTCACCAGCCGTCGCGCCGGAACCGATCAGGTCTGGACCTGGTCGTCATCGGGCGGCAGCGGCTTTGAAATCGCGCCCGCAAGCGAGGAGGACGCCGGCCGTGTCGCGCGCGGAACCGAAATCGTGCTGCATCTGAAGCAGGACGCGGCAAAATATCTCGAAACCTACGAGATCGAGCGCATCGTGCGCGCCTATTCCGACAACATCCAGTTTCCGATCGAGCTCAAGCCGGAGGACGGCGAAGCCCGCCAGATCAATTCGGCGAGCGCGCTGTGGCAGCGCTCGAAATCGGAACTGACGGCGGAAGATTATACCCAGGCCTACCGGGCGATCGCGGGGGCCTTCGATGACCCCGCGATGACGCTGCACTATCGCGCCGAAGGGCGTCAGTCCTATGCCGTGCTGTTGTTCGCGCCGTCGACAAAACCGTTCGATCTGTTCGAGCCGTCGCGCAAGGGCAAGGTGAAACTCTATGTCCGCCGTGTTTTCATCGCCGACGATGCCGACCTGTTGCCCGGCTATCTCAGGTTCGTCCGCGGCGTGATCGACAGCGAGGATCTGCCGCTCAATATCTCCCGGGAGATGCTGCAGAACAATCCGCAGCTCGTGCAAATCCGAAAGGCCGTGACCGGCCGCGTGATCGGCGAACTGGAATCCCTGGGCGAGAAGGAGCCGGAAGCTTTCGCCAAGATATGGGATGCGTTCGGTCCGGTCATCAAGGAAGGGATCTGGGAGGATTTCGAGCGGCGCGAAAAATTGCTGGCGTTGTCGCGCTTCACTACGACCGCGGGCGAGCGGCGCTCACTGAAGCAATACGCCGAAAGCCTGAAGCCGAACCAGACCGAGGTCTATTATCTCGTCGGCGACAGTCTCGACCGGCTGAAGTCGAATCCCAAGCTGGAATTGGCCAGTGCCCGCGGCATCGAGGTCTTGCTGCTGACCGATCCGGTCGACGCGTTCTGGACCTCGGCGCCGCTCGACTTCGGCGGCAAGCCGCTCAAATCGCTGAGCCAGGGCGACGTCGACTTCGGCCTGATTCCGCTGCTCGACGAACATGCCGACGACAAGAGCAAGGAAAATTCCGGCACCGATGAGGCGGCGACCATCGCCGTGATCAAGGATACCCTTGGCGAGCGGGTGTCCGACGTGCGGGCGTCGCAGCGGCTGACCACCAGCGCCTCATGCCTGGTGGCCGGCGGCAATGCGCGGGACCGTCAGCTCGAGCGCCTGCTGGCGCAGCAGAACAAGGGGGCCGGCATCAAGCCGATCCTCGAAATCAATATGCGCCATCCCCTGGTCGCGGCGATCACCGGCAACAAGGACGCCGCGGCGGACCTGTCGTTTCTGCTGCTGGAGCAGGCGCAAATCCTCGACGGCGAATTGCCCGAGGATCCCGCCGCCTTCGCCAATCGCCTCAACCAACTGGTGCTGCGCGGGGTGTTGAAAACGGACGGGTAACCGATCGGACAGATCGTCGTCCGCTTCAACAGGTAGACGAGATCGGAATAGACACCCCAAAACGGTCTGACTAAGCTTGGCGCATCGCGGGGGGAAGCGCACGTGCCATTTGGATCCGAAGGAGTTGAGCCGGGGATTGCTCTCGCCCTGTCAGGGGGAGGGTTTCGCGCCACGCTGTTTCATATCGGCTCATGCTGGCGTCTGACCGAGCTCGGGATTTTGCCGAAACTGACGCGTGTCTCCAGCGTATCCGGAGGCTCGATTTTTGCGGGCGTCCTCGCCGCCGCGTGGGAGCGCCTGATCGCGTCTCCCGATATCGCGCATTACCAAGAGCTTGTCGTGGATCCGCTGCGGGCATTCTGCAAGCAACAAATCGATTCCGTCGCCATCGGTGAGGGCCTGCTGACGCCATGGAAGTCCGTGAGCGACGTGATTGCGGCCAAATATCAGGAGCTTTTTCCGATCGGCCTCAATCAGCTGCCCGATACGCCGACGTTTGTGTTCAATGCGACGAACCTGCAGACCGGCCGGGACTTCCGCTTCTCCAAAACCTATATGGGCGATTATCTGCTCGGACTGATCCGGACGCCGAGCCTGCCGCTGGCCAAGGCCGTCGCCGCTTCGAGCGCCTTCCCGCCCTTTCTTTCGCCGGTCATCCTCGATTCCCCGGGGGTATTCGAAGCGGTTAACGGGGCTATCTACAACGGAAATCCAGCCTATACCGCGCGGCTCTTTTTGACCGACGGCGGCGTCTACGACAATCTTGGTCTCGAGACCGTGTGGAATCGCTGCCAGACCGTGCTGGTCAGCGACGCCGGCGCCCCGTTCGACGCCGGCGCGACCGTCGAGACCGATTGGGTGAAGCAGACGCTTCGCGCGCTCAGCATCGCGACCGATCAGTCCCGCGGCTTGCGCAAGCGCGCGATGATCGCTGATTTCACCAACAAGGCCCGTGGAGGCGGATATTGGGGGATCGCGACCGACATCGCGAACTATCATCTGAGCGATGCGCTGCCCTGCAACGACGCCCTGGCGAAGCCGCTCGCCACGATCCGCACCCGGCTGAACCCGTTCAGCGACGTCGAACAGGAGCAACTCATCAACTGGGGCTATGCGCTCTGCGATGCCGCGGTCCGCGCGCACGCGCCCGAGATCATCGGCGTCCAGAAAGCACCGGCCTGGCCCTGTCCGGCACATCCCCTGAGTTGAGGAATGTGGCCTGCGTTGCCGGCGCATAGCGGACCAGGCCATTCGAGGGCGCTTGCACCGTCCCGGCTCGTGCGCCGGTAAGCGAAACCGAATTTCAAACGCCGCCGTATCTATTTGACGATCTCTCAAAGATCCGGATCACCCCGCGCCCATGATCACGCCCGGCACCAGCGATAGCTTCTACAGCGGCATCCCGGTCTTTCGCGGCTTCGGCAGCCTGATGGACCCGGCGCTGTATTCGCCGCTGCCGGACAACTGGAGCATCGGCGTTGCCGATATCGTGGAATCCACCAGGGCGATCGCGCAAGCGCGCTACAAGGCGGTCAACATGGCCGGCGCTTCGGTCATCGCGGCGGTCGCCAACGCGCTGGAAGGGCGCGAATTTCCGTTCGTGTTCGGCGGCGATGGCGCGAGCTTTGCGGTGTCGCCCGACGATCTCGCGCGTACGCGCGAGGCGCTGGCGGCAAGTGCGATCTGGGTTGAGGAGAGCCTCAATCTGGTGATGCGGGTCGCGTTGGTGCCGATCGCCGCGGTGCGCGCGCAGGGCCTGGACGTTCGCGTCGCCCGGTTCGGGCCGTCGCCGAATTTATCCTATGCGATGTTTTCCGGCGGCGGTCTCGGCTGGGCCGAGGCTGCCATGAAGCGCGGCGAGTTCGCGGTGCCGAAGGCATCATCAGGCACGCAGCCCGACCTCACCGGGCTATCGTGCCGGTTCGAGGAAATTCCCTCCGTGCGCGGTCTCATTCTCTCGGTCCTGGTGGTGCCGGCGCGCGGCGCCGATCCGCTGCTCTTTCGCAAGGTGATCGAAGACGTCATCGCGCTGGTCGAGCGCAGTCCGGAAGCGGGACGGCCGGTGCCGCCGGGCGGCCCGCCGCTGCGATGGCCGCCAGCCGGCGCCGATTTCGAGGCGCGCGCGGCGCGCGGCGGATCGCTGTTGAAGCGCCGCGCCGCGGTGCTCGCCCGCACGCTGTTCGTCTACCTCGTCATGCGCTTCGGCATCAGCGTCGGCGGCTTCGTGCCGAAAACCTATGTGCAGCAAGTGGTGGAGAACTCCGACTTCCGCAAATACGACGACGGACTGCGCATGGTGCTGGATTGCACGCCCGAGCTGGAGCGCGCGCTGACCCAGCGTCTGGCCGCGGCAGCCGCGGCAGGTACCGCGCGATACGGCCTGCACCGGCAGGACGCGGCGATGATGACCTGCTTTACGCCGTCGGCGCTGCGCAGCGATCACGTCCACTTCATTGACGGCGCGCGCGGCGGCTACGCCTCGGCAGCGACGGCGCTGAAGGCAACGCTGCTTTGAGATCGCTCATTCCTCATGGTGAGGAGGCGCTTGCGCCGTCTCGAACCATGAGGCCCAATGGGGTCTCCCCCCTCGAGACGACGCCGCGTAAAATGACGGATGGCGAGCGGGGCTGGCCGGCGCCCTCCGAGCCAGGCACGGTCACCAGGGCAAACCGCAGAGGTCGATGACGCCCTCACGCGGGGCGCGCCCGAAATCGAATACAAAAGGCGACATTGCTTCGAAGCGAATTTTGCCGCCGGGCTGCTCGGCTTGGATTTCACCGGTGAAGGGATGCCAGCCGCGCGACTGATAGAATGCGAAATTGTGCGGCTCGCAGAACAGCAGCGCGAACTGGACGGCTTCGTGATCGCGCATGGTCTGGATGGCCGCACCGAGCGCGACGCCGGCATAGCCGCGGCGGCGACAGTCGGCGCGGGTCGAAACCCCGCCGATGCCGCCAATCTGAAACTTGCGTCCATTCCAGGTGATGGTCCGGAAATAGATACCGACGTGACAGGCCAGACCGCCCGAAGGCGCTTCGATCAGCACGCGCAGATCGGCATCGGCCCACTCAATGTGGCCCCAGGGCTGCTTCTCGACGACATGGCGCGGCCAGACCGCCTTGAACAGCGGCTCTGCGATCGACCACGATGCGTCTCCATTCAAAATGTCGATTTCGATGCCCATTCAACTGCTCAGCTCTGCCACACGGGACCCCGACCGCCCCAAATTGCGGTGTTTAAGACCGGTGGAACCTTCTATAAGGGTTCCCGTTAAGCCACAGTCTCCCATCATTGCGGACATCACCCCATGACCTTCACGCTTCCCAATCTGCCTTACGCTTATGACGCGCTTGCGCCCCATATGTCGAAGGAAACCCTGGAATACCACCACGACAAGCATCACCAGGCCTACGTGACCAACGGAAACAACGCGATCAAGGGGACCGAATTCGAGGGTAAGTCCCTTGAGGAGATCGTGAAAGGTTCGTTCGGCAAGAACGCGGCCGTATTCAATAACGCCGGCCAGCACTTCAACCACTTGCATTTCTGGAGCTGGATGAAGCCCAACGGCGGCGGCAGCAAACTGCCCGGCCGGCTGGAAAAGAAGATCACCGAGGACCTCGGCGGACTGGACAAGTTCAAGACCGATTTCGCCGCCGCCGGCGTTGGCCAGTTCGGCTCCGGCTGGGCCTGGCTGTCGGTGAAGAATGGCAAGCTCGAAATCTCCAAGACGCCCAACGGCGAAAACCCGCTGGTGCATGGCGCCACGCCGATCCTCGGCGTCGACGTCTGGGAGCATTCCTACTACATCGATTATCGCAATCGCCGGCCGGACTATCTGAAGGCGTTTGTCGATCACCTCGTGAACTGGGAATATGTCGACCAGCTGTTCTCGAAGGCCTGATACTGATCTGGCAATCTATTCTGGGACGGCAGCATCGTGCTGCCGCCCTTTCGTATGTCTGGCCGTTTCATGATCCTTGCAGGGACCCCCCGCGCTTGTCTTGTCACGCTTCCATTTGCGTGCGCCGTGAGACCAACCAGATTTAGCCTCGTCATTACGCGCCAGACGCGCGCTCCCGCATCAGAACCTTGTCGTAGCGCCTGCGGCGTCGGTAGACTCCCGTTATGTTATAATATAACATCATTGGATGGCCCTATCTGACTCCCACCACCACGGACATGACCACACGCACGGGCACCTGCACGCCCATAGTCATGGGCCGGCGTCGCCGCATCCGGCGCAAGCGGCACCCTGGTCGATCCTGCGCATGACCGTGGCCGCGCGGCTCGGCGCGGCGGTCGCGGTCAGCGCCGTGCTGTGGGCGGTCGTCTGGGTTTCGATGAGGTGAGCATGGCCGCGCAATTGCAATTCCGCGATGTGACGCTGGGCTACGACCGGCATCCGGCGGTGCATCACCTCAACGGCGAGGTTGGTTCCGGCGCGCTGCTCGCGATCGTCGGCCCGAACGGCGCCGGCAAGTCGACGCTGTTTCGCGGCATCGTCGGCATCCTCAAGCCGCTGGCGGGCTCGATCGCGCTTGGCGGCCTCAACGTCCGCGACATCGCCTATCTGCCGCAGACGGTGGATATCGACCGCAGCTTTCCGATCTCGGTGTACGACTTCGTCGGCACCGGGTTGTGGCGCTTTACCGGTTTCTTCGGCGGCATGGGCAACGCCGCGCGCGACAAGATTGCGCAGGCACTCGCGGCGGTAGGCCTCAACGGCTTCGAGAACCGTCCCATAGGCACGCTGTCCGGCGGGCAGATGCAGCGCCTGCTGTTTGCGCGGGTGCTGCTGCAGGACGCGCGCCTGATCGTGCTCGACGAACCCTTCAACGCCATCGACGCGAAAACCTCGGCCGATCTGCTGGCTTTGGTGCGGCGCTGGCACGCCGAAAAGCGCACGGTGCTGGCGGCGCTGCACGACATGGATCTGGTGCGCGCGAATTTTCCGGAAACTCTTCTGCTCGCGCGCGGGCCGGTCGCCTGGGGCTTAACCGCCGAGGTCCTGACAACAGATAATCTTACGGAAGCGCGGCGGATGTGCGAAGCGTTCGACGACAGCGCCGCCGCCTGCGCCGTCGACGACATGCCGTCGCGGGCCGCCTGATCGTGATCATCCATGATGCGCTGATCGCGCCCTTCACCGAATTCGAATTCATGCGCCGGGCGCTGGCGGCCGTGATCGCGCTTTCGCTGGGCGGCGCGCCGATCGGCGTGTTCCTGATGCTGCGGCGCATGAGCCTGGTCGGCGACGCCATGGCCCACGCCATCCTGCCCGGCGCGGCGATCGGCTTCCTGCTGTCGGGCCTCAACCTGTTTGCGATGACCACGGGCGGATTGATCGCCGGCTTTACGGTGGCGATATTGGCGGGCGTGGTCGCGCGCACCACCGAACTCAAGGAAGACGCTTCGCTGGCCACCTTCTACCTGGTGTCGCTCGCGCTCGGGGTGACCATCGTCTCGATCAAGGGCACCAATATCGACCTCTTGCACGTGCTGTTCGGCAACATCCTGGCGATGGACGACCCGACCCTGCTGGTGATCGCGATCAACGCCACCATCACATTGATCGTGCTGGCGGTGATCTACCGTCCCCTGGTGATCGAGAGCGTCGATCCGGTGTTCCTGCGCACGGTCAGCCGGGCCGGCGCGCCGTCGCATCTGGCGTTTCTCGCCCTCGTCGTCATCAACCTGGTCAACGGCTTCCAGGCGCTCGGCACCCTGTTGGCGGTGGGGCTGATGATCCTGCCCGCCGGCATCGCGCGGTTCTGGTCGCGCGATATCACCGGCATGATCTGCATCGCGGTGGTGAGCGCGATGGTTTCGGGCTATGCGGGGCTGGTGCTGTCGTTTCAAACCCGGGTGCCGTCGGGCCCGGCCATCATTCTGGTGGCGGCGGTGCTGTATGTCGGCTCGGTCTTGTTCGGCAGTGTCAGCGGCCTGGTCCGGCAGATGTTCCCCGGCCGCCACCTCGAGGCATAGACCGTTTCCATGAATTTGGGATCTTCAGGTTCGAGATGCTCGATGCCACCTCTCCCCTTGTGGGAGAGGTCGGATCGCATCGATAGATGCGATCCGGGTGAGGGGTTACGCTCTAACGAGGGACCTGAACCCGCTCGCGCGCTGCGGTATCTCTCGCTCATCTGTCTGTTGCTGATGGCAGCAGTTCAGCCGGCACGCGCGCAGGATCCGATCAACGTCGTCGCCAGCTTTTCGATCCTCGGCGATTTCGTCCGCAATGTCGGCGGCGCGCGCGTCAGGGTCACGACGCTGGTCGGTCCCGATGGCGACGTGCACGTCTACACGCCGGCGCCGGCGGATGCCAAAAAGATCGCCGATGCCAGGCTCATGGTCATCAACGGCCTCGGCCTGGAAGGCTGGCTGCCGCGGCTGCTGCAATCCGCGGGCAGCAAGGCACCCATTGTCACCGCGACCAAGGGCATCGTGCCGCTCAGGGTCGGCACGTCAGCCGATCCGCATGCCTGGCAATCGGTCGCCAACGCCAAGGTTTATGTCACCAATATCCGCGACGCGCTTGTTGCCGCCGACCCCGCCGACGCCGGGGTTTTCCGTGCCAATGCGGAAACCTACCTGGCGAAACTGGATGCGCTCGACCGTGAGGTGCGCGAGGCCGTGGCGCAAATCCCGGAAAGCCGCCGCAAGGTGATCTCCACCCATGATGCCTTCGCCTATTTCGCGTCAGCCTATGGCATCGAATTCATCGCGCCGGAGGGCGTTTCTACCGAATCCGAGGCCAGCGCGCGCGACATCGCCGGTATCATCACTCAGATCAGGACGTCCAAAGTCCCGGCGGTCTTCCTTGAAAATATCAGCGATGACAGGCTGATGCGGCGGATTGCCGCCGAGACCGGCGACAGGATCGGCGGAACGCTGTATTCCGACAGCCTGACCGGTGAAAAGGGCGGGGCCCCCACTTACATTGATATGGTCAGGCACAATATAAGGGCGCTGACCGACGCGCTTGCCAATTAGGGCAGGGGCCCTCCCTGCTGCCGGCGCGCCTGCCAAGTGCCGTTTTCGGAGTAATTATGCCAGAATTGACCTCCCAGAAAATTCCCGTGACCGTGCTGACCGGCTATCTCGGCGCCGGCAAGACCACGCTGCTGAACCGGATTTTGTCGGAAAACCACGGCAAGAAATACGCCGTGATCGTCAACGAATTCGGCGAGATCGGCATCGACAACGATCTGATCATCGGTGCCGACGAAGAAGTCTTCGAGATGAACAATGGCTGCATCTGCTGCACCGTGCGTGGCGACCTCGTCCGCATCCTCGACGGCTTGATGAAGCGCAAGGGAAAATTCGACGCCATTATCGTCGAAACCACCGGCCTTGCCGATCCCGCGCCGGTGGCGCAGACCTTCTTCGTCGACGAGGACGTGCAGAAGAACGCCCGGCTCGATGCGGTCGTGACGGTGGCCGACGCGAAATGGCTCAGCGACCGGCTGAAGGACGCGCCGGAAGCCAAGAACCAGATCGCGTTCGCCGACGTCATCGTGCTCAACAAGACGGACCTCGTCACCAAGGCCGAACTTAACGAAGTCGAGGCGCGGATCCGCGCCATCAACCCCTATGCCAAGCTGCACCGCACCGAACGCTGCCAGGTCGCATTGTCAGATGTGCTGGAGCGCGGAGCGTTCGATCTCGATCGCATCCTGGAGATCGAGCCGGAATTCCTCGACGGCGGCGACGGCCACGATCACGATCATCACGGCCATGATCATGACCACGATCACGGCCACAGCCACAACGGCCTCAAGCACTACCACGACGAGGATATGCAATCGCTGTCGCTGCGCTCGGACAAGCCGCTCGATGCCACCAAGTTCATGCCCTGGCTGCAGGACCTGGTCGCCAGCGAGGGCCAGAAGATTTTGCGCTCGAAGGGGATTCTCGCCTTCACCGACGACGACGACCGCTACGTCTTTCAGGGCGTGCACATGATGCTGGAAGGCGATCACCAGCGGGCCTGGAAGGACGGCGAAGCGCGCGAGAGCCGCCTCGTCTTCATTGGTCGCGAACTGCCCGAACAAACCATCCGCGATGGTTTCGAGCGCTGTATCACCACGTGATGAAAGAGTTCGATCCCGGCGATAATTCGGCTTCCATCGTTTCGGTCACCGACCGGGTGCGCCCGCTGGCGATCGGCATGCCCGTCACCTCGGTGCATTTTCTCGGCGAGGTCGCGGCCTTCGTCGGCGCCGAGGAGAGCGTCGCCATGGTTGGCGGCGAGGGCGGGATCTCGCCTGTCGCGGTCCATGGCGGCGGCATCCTGTGCGCAGCCTCCGACGGCAGGCGCATCGTGATGGGCGGTGACGACGGCAAGCTGGTGGCGCTGGATGCGAAAGGCGAGGTCACGCTGCTCGCGACCGATTCAAAACGGCGCTGGATCGACAATGTCGCCCTGCATCCTGATGGCGCGGTGGCATGGTCGGCCGGCAAGACCGCCTTTGTCCGCAGCGGCAAAGCTGAGGAAAAATCCTTCGAGGTACCCTCGACGGTCGGGGGTCTTGCGTTCGCTCCAAAAGGGATGCGGCTTGCGATCGCGCACTACAACGGCGTGACCTTGTGGTTTCCCAATATGGCGGCGACGGCCGAAGTGCTGGAGTGGGCCGGCTCGCATCTCGGCGTCACCTTCAGCCCGGACAACAAGTTTCTGGTGACCTCGATGCACGAGCCGGCGCTGCATGGCTGGCGGCTGGCCGATGCCAGGCACATGCGCATGACCGGCTATCCCGGCCGCGTCAGGTCGCTGTCCTGGAGCGCGGGCGGCAAGGCGCTGGCAACCTCCGGCGCCGATAGCGTGATCCTGTGGCCGTTCGCCAGCAAGGACGGCCCAATGGGCAAGGAGCCCGCGATGCTGGCGCCGCTGCAGGCGCGGGTCTCCATGGTCGCCTGCCATCCGAAGCAGGATATCCTCGCCGCCGGCTACAGCGATGGCACCATCCTGATGGTGCGGCTGACCGACGGCGCCGAGATTCTGGTGCGCAGGAATGGCGGCGCGCAGGTCGCGGCGCTGGCCTGGAACAGCAAGGGCACGCTGCTGGCGTTTGCCGCCGAAGACGGCGACGCAGGGCTGCTGGCGCTTTAGCGGCCTTCGTTGGTTTGCCGGTTCCCCGGGGAACAATGCGTTCCAGCGGCCGTTGATCTCCCACAATGAGAAGCGGTGAACGAGATGTCTCTCGACAAAAAACGCGCCTTCAGGCGGGATATGCTGATCGCCTCCGTGCTGCTCGCGGCGGGGTTCGGCGTATCGATCGTTTCGATGGCCGAGCTTAGGGCGCGCGACACGCAAATGGCGCAGGCGACGCAGCCGCTGCAGTCGTCTCCCTCGACTCCGAATAACGCCCCTGCCGAGTCGAAGCCCGGCGGCGAGCGCCCGACCACGCCGGCGCCCGAGCCGGCCCACCCCGATGCGAAGGCGCAGAAGGATGGCGCGACGGCTGCGCTGCCGCCCGCTCCGGCTGAAAAGACCGCGCCGCCGATCCAGCGGAAATAGTTTTTAGCGAGCGCGATCATTCAGGTTCGTCATGGCCGGGCTTGTCCCGGCCATCCACGTCTTGGCTCGAGGAAGCTTGGCTCAAGGAAGCTTGGCTCAAGGAAGCTTGGCTCAAGGAAGCTTGGCTCGAGGAAGAAAGACGTGGATGCCCGGCACAAGGCCGGGCATGACGAACGATAGTCTGTTGCCGCTCCTCACCGCACCAGCACGTTCCGGAACTGCCAGGGATCGCTGCTGTCGATGTCTTCGGGAAACAATCCCGGCCGGTCCGAGAGCGGCGTCCAGTCGGTGTAAAAACCCTTCACCGGGCCAAGATACGGCATCTGGATTTCGAGGCAGCGGCGGAAATCCATCTCGTCGGCTTCGACGATCCCGGCGGTGGGATTTTCCAGCGCCCACACCATGCCGGCGAGCACGGCCGACGACACCTGCATGCCGGTGGCGTTCTGGTAGGGCGCGACCTCGCGGGTTTCCTCGATCGAGAGCTGCGATCCGTACCAGTAGGCGTTCTTGCTGTGGCCATAAATCAAGACGCCGAGCTCGTCGATGCCGTCCTCGATCTCGTTCTCGTCCAGGATGTGCCATTTCGGCTGCATCTTGCCAGTGGCGCCGAACATCTCGTGCAGCGACAGCACCGCGTCGTTGGCGGGGTGATAGGCGTAATGGCAGGTCGGCCGGTACACCACCCGCTGGCCGTCGCGCACCGTGAAATAGTCGGCGATCGAGATCGACTCGTTATGGGTGACCAGAAAGCCGTATTGCGCGCCCGGCGTCGGACACCATGAGCGCACGCGGGTGTTGGCGCCGGGCTGCAGCAGATAGATCGCGGCGCCGCAGCCGTCGGTGTGGGGGCGGCCATTCTCCGGCATCCATTTTTCGTGGGTGCCCCAGCCGAGTTCGGCCGGCTGCATGCCCTCGGATACAAAGCCTTCCACCGACCAGGTGTTGACGAACACGTTCATCGGCTTCGGCTTCTTGGAGCGCTGGGTGTCGCGCTCGGCGATATGGATACCCTTGACGCCGAGCTTGTGGGCGAGCTGGCCCCAGCCTTCCCGGCTTTTCGGCTCGTTGAATGGCGTGCCGGTGTCGCGGGCGATGTCGAGCAGCGCCTGCTTGACGAACCAGGACACCATGCCGGGATTGGCGCCGCAGGTCGACACCGCGGTGGTCCCGCCCGGGCTGCCGTGCTTGGCCGCCAGCAGCGTCTCGCGCAACGCATAGTTGGAGCGCTTTTCCGGGCCGATATTCTTGTCGAAATAAAAGCCGAGCCACGGCTCCACGACGGTGTCGATGTAGAGCGCGCCGATCTCCCGGCACAGGGTCATGATATCGACCGAGGAGGTGTCCACCGACAGATTGACGCAAAATCCCTGACCGCCGCCGGCGGTCAACAGCGGCACCAGCACCTCGCGATAATTGTCGCGAGTGATGGCCTGCTTGATGAACCGCACGCCGTGCGCTTTGGCGATCTCGCCATCCTCATGCGGGTCGATGATGACGAGGCGTGATTTGTCATAGGCAAAATGTCGCTCGATCAGCGGCAAGGTGCCTTTGCCGATCGAGCCGAAGCCGATCATGACAATAGGGCCGGAAATCTTGGCGTGGATCAACGAATTGGGCGGGCTCATGGATGGATCTCCGGGAACAGGGATGCGCTCGGGCGATACGGATGTGCGGGGCGCGAGGAAGGGATCAGGCGGTGCGTCGCTTCGCGGTGACTTCGATCTCGACCTTCATCTCGGGTTTGTAGAGCCCGGCGACGACGAGCAGGGTTGCGGCAGGACGGATATCGCCAAGGGTTTCGCCGCAGACCGCGAACACGGCGTCGGCGTCGCTGGCGTCGGTGATGTAATAGGTGGCGCGGACGATATCGGCCATTGCGAAGCCGCCGTCCTTCAGCGCCGCTTCGATGGTCTTGAAGCAGTTTCGTGTCTGGCTGGTGACATCATCCGGCATCGTCATGGTGGCATAATCGTAGCCGGTGGTGCCGGAAACGAAGGCGAAATCGCCGTCGATCACGGCGCGGCTGTAGCCGGCCGTCTTCTCGAAGGGCGAACCGGTGGAAATCAGGCGGCGTGGCATCGGGACCTCGATTTAAGAATTCTTTGATTGATGGAATTGTTGCGGTTTATGGGCTTTTTGCCGGTGCGCGCAAGCCCCCGCCCTCTCAGCGGGAACGCTGGCTCACGTCGCTGGTCGGGGGTGTGGCCGTGCCCCAGCGACGCACGAAGATATCCCTCACGATCATGACCGCGATCATGATCATCAGGATCGTCGTGATGATCCGGGCGCGCCGGTTCGGGCCGTCGCGAGTGGAGAGCGGGTTGGCTGCCATGACATTGAGCAATCAGGCCGCGCGCGGCACGGCTCGCAGCGCCCTGGCGCAACGAGCCGGTTTTTCCGCTGCCGGAGCGCCGGTCGGCGCGATCATGCCCCAGGCGCCGTCGAGCGCGCCCTCGCGCAGCTCGAGACCGAGCAGGCGATCGCGTTCGAACGGCCCGGGCAGCGACAATTCGCCGGTCTTGAGCGCCGAAAAGCCGAAGCGGCTATAATACGGCGCGTCGCCCAGCAGGACCACCGCGCCATGACCGCGCCGCTTCGCGGCCGCAAGCGAGTGGTGTATCAGCGCGGCTCCGACGCCGAGCTGGCGGCACGACGGATCGGGCGCGCGTCGGTCGCGCAGGCGCTGGCAAGTGCGGGCATGGCGGTTTAAGCCAAAGCAGGCATCGAGCAGCGCTTCACGCGCAACGGCGTCCGAGGCACGCTCGCTGCGGATCACGAACGGAGCGGCTTCGGTGGTGCAGGCAACAGGGGTCTTCCGCAAAGCAGTCATGGCACGTCAGTCCTCACTCCAAACGGCAGCATGCCGCGGAGCGTTGTCAGTAATAGGCAGATGAAGGGGAGGGAGCCGGCGCACCGGCTCCTCGTTTTCTTGCTCCCTCTCCCGCGCTTGCGGGCGAGGGCCGGGGTGGGGGTACATCCGCGAGCACCGGAGAGTCCCCCACCCGGCGCTTCGCGCCGACCTCCCCCGCAAGCGGGAGAGGTGGGAAGCCTCAGATGTGGTAGGTCCGCAGCGGCGGGAAGCCGTTGAAGGCCACCGACGAGTAGGTCGACGTATACGCGCCGGTGCCCTCAATCAGCAGCTTGTCGCCGATCTCGAGCGTCACCGGAAGCGGGTACGGCAGCTTCTCGTACATCACGTCGGCGGAATCGCAGGTCGGACCTGCGAGCACGCACGGCGTCATTTCCGCGCCGTCATGCGGGGTGCGGATGGCGTAGCGGATCGACTCGTCCATGGTCTCGGCGAGACCGCCGAACTTGCCGATGTCGAGATACACCCAGCGCACCTCGTCCTCGTCGCTCTTCCTGGAGATCAGGACGACTTCGGTCTCGATGACGCCGGCATTACCGACCATGCCGCGGCCCGGCTCGATGATGGTCTCCGGGATCTGGTTGCCGAAGTGCTTGCGCAGCGCGCGGAAGATCGACCGGCCGTACTGCACCACTGGCGGCACGTCCTTGAGGTACTTGGTCGGAAATCCACCGCCCATGTTGACCATGGACAGGTTGATGCCGCGCTCCGCACAGTCGCGGAACACCGTCGAGGCCATCGCCAGCGCGCGGTCCCACGCCTTCACCTTGCGCTGCTGCGAGCCGACATGGAACGAGATGCCGTAGGGCTCCAGGCCGAGACGCTTGGCGAGGTCGAGCACATCGACAGCCATCTCCGGATCGCAGCCGAACTTGCGCGACAGCGGCCATTCGGCGCCGGCGCAGTCATAGAGAATGCGGCAGAACACCTTGGCGCCGGGCGCGGCGCGGGCGATCTTTTCGACCTCTGCGGAGCAGTCGACCGAGAACAGGCGAATGCCGAGCGCGAAGGCGCGCACGATGTCGCGCTCCTTCTTGATCGTATTGCCATAGGAGACGCGCTCCGGAGACGCACCGGCCGCCAGCGCCATCTGGATCTCGACGACCGACGCGCAGTCGAAGCACGACCCCATCGCGGCCAGCAGCGACAGCACTTCCGGCGCCGGGTTGGCCTTGACCGCGTAAAACACGCGGCTGTCCGGCAGCGCCTTAGCGAAGCTCTGATAGTTGTCGCGCACGACTTCGAGGTCGACGACGAGACACGGCTCGACGTCCTGGCCCTCGTTACGGCGGTTGCGCAGGAATTCCTGAATACGTTCGGTCATAGTAGCACCCTCCCAAACGGCCCAGCGAAGGGACACGTTCAAAAATGATCTCGGATCAAAGCGTTTCGGCCACTTCGCGCGATGGAGGCGCGACGGGGCCAAAAAGCTCAGACCGAATTGTGCTGCCGTGGATTGGTTGGGAATGATCCCGCCCGCACACCTGGCAATGAAGGACAAGCCTCTTCGGTATTCGCGCCGGCTGGTGGAAAGCCGGCAGAGACCAAAAAAGCCCGATCCGTCGTTGCTTTAAGTCGCGTCCCCCGTTGAGAACGAGGTGCGCCGGTTCGCCTCCGGCTGCCAGTCACGGTTGCAAGGAGCGAAGAGACCTTCAACGGCATCTCTTGAGAGAGATGCTGGACTCTCAAGTCGGATGACTTGAGCGCCCCTCGGTTCTTCGTCCCTTGGCGGCTGTCCGGCCTCTTGTCCGGATACCTACCGACTGACACACGACCACAGGCACGTGCGAAATTGGGCAAGAGTGGAAATAAGCGTTTTGAGTTTGCTGCGCAACATTTTTTTTAGGCTGCGGGCAAATTTGCCTAACGCGTGCTTGCGATGCCGCGCTCAGCGCGCGCGAGCGCTGTCGAAAGTGAACAGGCGTTAAGTTTCTTTAACGAGATGTAAGCATTCGACGCCGGCTGTGAGCGGCTCTGTTGCTCAGCCGACTTACGCGCGCCGCGTAAACGGCTCGACGCGCTGCGCGGCGCGGACGAATGCTGCCATGATGAAGACGCCGATCGCGAACAGCACGGCCTGCAGAATGTGCGCACCGGTGTCGTTGAGACCGAACAGGATCGCGAGCGCCCAACCACCTGCGAACGCTGCGCCGAACACTTCGGCGCCGATCAGAATCGCCGCGCTGATGACGGTGACGACACTGGGCCAGACGATCTGGCGGGCCGCGGTCGGGGAGGGCTGCAAACTCATGGGGCTTGATCCTGTTGGGGTGCCGCAATCTCTCCGAAAAGGCCCCCGCTATCAAGCGTTAAAGACCCAAAAAAGCCCCATCGCGTGCTATAAGTTCCTCAATTCTTTTCGGCATTAAACGGGAATTGTAGATGTCAGAAACCTTGCAAACGCCGGCTACTCCGCAGGATCGGGCAAACCCGCTGCTGAGGCCGTGGCAGACGCCGTTCGAGACCCCGCCGTTCGCGGAGATCGCGCCCGAACATTTCCTCCCAGCCTTCGAACAGGCCTTCGCCGACCACGCGGCCGAGATCGCCGCCATCACCCTCGACCCGGCGGCGCCGGACTTCGCCAACACCGTCACCGCACTGGAGCGCGCGGGCAAGCTGCTCTCCAAGGTCTCGGCGGTGTTCCACGATCTGGTTTCGGCGCACTCCAACCCGGCGCTGCTCGAGATCGACAAGGAGGTGTCGTTGCGGATGGCGCGGCACTGGAACCCGATCATGATGAACGCGGTGGTGTTCGGCCGGATCGCGCTTCTGCACGACAACCGCGCCACGCTCGGACTGACGCCGGAGCAGATGCGGCTCCTGGAGCGCACCTACACCCGCTTCCATCGCTCCGGCGCAGGCCTTGACGAGGCCGCGAAAGCCCGGATGGCCGAGATCAACGAGCGGCTGGCCCATCTCGGCACGGCGTTCAGCCATCATCTGCTCGGCGATGAGCAGGACTGGTTCATGGAGCTCGGCGAGGCCGATCGTGACGGCTTGTCTGACAGTTTCGTCGCCGCGGCGCAGGCTGCGGCCAGCGAGCGCGGCATGGAAGGCAAGGCGATCGTGACGCTGTCGCGGTCTTTCGTGGAGCCCTTCCTGAAGAGCTCCACCCGGCGCGACCTGCGCGAAAAGGTGTTCAAGGCGTTCACCGCGCGCGGCGACAATAACAACGCCAACGACAACAACGAAACCATCGTCGAGATCCTCGCCTTGCGCGAGGAAAGCGCCAGGCTGCTGGGCTTCCCGACCTTCGCCGCCTTTCGGCTGGAGGATTCCATGGCCAAGACGCCCGAGGCGGTGCGTGGTCTGCTGGAGCGGGTCTGGAAACCGGCGCGGGCCCGGGCGCTGGCCGACCGCGACGCCCTGCAGGCGCTGGTGGCGGAGGAGGGCGGCAATTTCGCGCTGGCGCCGTGGGACTGGCGCTACTACGCCGAAAAGCTGCGGCAGGTCAGAGCCAATTTCGACGACGCGGCGATCAAACCCTATCTGTCGGTCGATCGCATGATCGAGGCCGCCTTCGACACCGCTTCCCGCCTGTTCGGCCTGAGCTTTACCGAGCGGAAGGATATTCCGGTCTGGCACCCCGACGTTCGGGTCTGGGAGGTCAGGGACAAAGCCGGCCGCCACAAGGCGCTGTTCTACGGCGACTACTTCGCTCGGCCCTCGAAGCGCTCCGGGGCCTGGATGACCTCGCTGCGCGACCAGCAGAAGCTCGACGGCGACGTTGCGCCGCTGATCGTCAATGTCTGCAACTTCTCCAAGGGCGCCGACGGCCAGCCGTCGCTGCTGTCGCCGGACGACGCCCGGACCCTGTTCCATGAATTCGGCCACGGCCTGCACGGGATGTTGTCGGACGTGACCTATCCCTCGGTGTCCGGCACCAGCGTGTTCACCGATTTCGTCGAATTGCCCTCACAGCTTTACGAGCACTGGCAGGAACAGCCGCAGGTGCTGCGTCAGTTCGCGCGGCACTACCAGACCGGCGAGCCGCTGCCGGACGATCTCCTGGAGCGCTTCATCGCCGCGCGAAAGTTCAACCAGGGCTTTGCCACCGTGGAATTCGTCTCCTCGGCGCTGATCGACCTGGAATTCCACACCCAGCCGGCCGCGGCCAGCCGGGACGTGCGGGCGTTCGAACGCCAGGAACTTGAAAAAATCGGCATGCCCGCGGAGATTTCGCTGCGGCACCGGCCGCAGCAATTCGGTCATATTTTCTCCGGCGACCACTATGCGGCGGGCTATTACAGCTACATGTGGTCCGAGGTGATGGACGCCGACGCGTTCGGCGCCTTCGAGGAGGCCGGCGATATCTTCGATCCCGCGGTCGCCAAGCGCCTGCACGACGACATCTATTCGTCGGGCGGCTCGCGCGATCCGGAAGAGGCTTATGTCGCATTCCGCGGTCGTGAGCCGGAGCCCGACGCGCTGCTGCGCCGCCGCGGCCTGCTGGAAGCATCGGAGGCGGCGTGAGGTGAACAGGGCGATGCACTCGCTGCTGGGTTTGCTGCTGCTGGCCGGCGGCATCGTCCCCGGCGCCGGCGCCGCGCACGCCCATCCGCACGTCTGGATCACCGCTTCAAGCGAGTTGCTCTACGCGCCCGACGGCTCGATCACCGGGGTGCGCCACGCCTGGACCTTCGACGACATGTTCTCGACCTATGCGTTGCAGGGCATGGAGACCGAGACCAAAGGCGTCTACAGCCGCGAAGAACTGGCGCCGCTGGCGCAGACCAATGTCGAATTGCTGAAGGACTTCGGCTTCTTCACCTTCGCCAAGGCCGACGGCAAGAAGGAGAAGTTTCAGGAGCCGGTCGACTACTATCTCGAATACAAGGACGGCTTGCTGGTCCTGCACTTCACCTTGCCGCTGAAGACGCCGGTGAAGCCGAAGCAGCTCGCGCTGGAAGTGTTCGATCCGTCGTTCTTCATCGACTTCAAGCTCGCCGACAAGGACCCGGTCCGGCTGGTCGGCGCGCCCGCGGATTGCCGGATGAAATTCCAGCGGCCGAACGACGGCACCGCCGATGCCCAGATGATCGGCGAGCAGAATTTTCTGAGCGGCGGCAATTCGAACTATGGCGCGATGTTCGCCAACAAGATCACGGTGGATTGTCCATGAGCCTGAAATCAGGCTTCGCGCGCGCTGACGATCGGCATCGCGGGGGCGTCCGCGCCAGAAAATAAGGACGAACACGAGCGAACGAATCAACCAAGCTCACTCAAGCCTCTCCGAGACGAGCGATCAATCGCTCGGATAGCTGGCGGTCGATGGCCACAAACGAACGGCTTGCGCTCTCGTAGGAATACATATTGCCAGTGGCTATGTCGAACCACCAACCGCTCAGACGGAGCGCTCCGGCCGCGACCCGCGCGCGCACGATAGGGTAGGACATCAGGTGTTCGAGCTGCACCAGCACGTTGAGCTGCGAAAGTTGATCATGTGGCTTTAGCGTAGCATCCAGCGCGCCTTCGTGCTCGAGTCGGAATGCTGCGGTTCTTGCATGATGCAACCACTTTTCAAGATTTGGCGTGTCGGGCCTTGGGCTGCGCTCCATTGCCGCTTTCATCGCGCCGCATTCGGAATGCCCGCACACAACGATGTTCGCTACCCTCAGAACCAATACGGCGTACTCGATCGCACTCGCTTCGGAGAGGTCGCCGATCGACATACCTTCGTCGGTCGCCGGCGGAATCAGATTGCCGACATTACGCATGGTAAAAAGGTCGCCCGGGTCGGTCGAAGCCAACAGGTCAGGTACCACGCGGCTATCCGAACACGTGATCATCAGCGTATCGGGTGACTGCGCAAGCGCTAGTTCGCGAAACCGTTCCGCATGCCTGGGCAAATGCTGTTCACGGAACTCGACGATACCTGAAATCAACCTATGCATGACCGGACCCATCGCAGGCTGCCGCAGGAAACGTGGCGTTTTTGAGAAGTTTTTCTTCTTTGAGAAAGGCCGATAGCAACTCCACTGAACTATCATATGCAAGTTTGATGTCGGCCCGATCAACTGCCACCATCGTCTCCTGAGAGGTGGCCTCCCACACCGCCTGCGCTTGCTCCAACAGCGATTGGCGTTGCATCGGATTCGTTAGATCTGGTGCCAGCCTGGACCATGTGCGCAGCAAATGGATCTTGACCACCGCATTACCGATCGATGCTTGCCTCAGCAGATCGAACGCGGTCTTCACGACGTCCCGAAATTCCAGTGGCGGGAAAAATATGCTGACTCTCCCGTCTTCACTACTCCAGACACCGGTCTGTTCGGGCAAGTTGGCCAGGCCCCGTATCGCCTCACCGAGCCAGTCGATACAGTAAAGAGCTGTGTAAGTATCATTGATCGCCGGGCTTAGCGCACGAAGCGCGATTTCAACCAACTGCGCAATAGCGAACTCCAGATCCTGGTCGAGATTGCGATGTCGGCCGAGTTTTACCGCCCCGATGACTGACGGGCCCAAGGCTTCGACGCACTGCGCCGGCAGGACGCGGGCGATGGTCTCTCCTTGTCCGACAAACTGTCCGGGACGGAAGAGAAGGCTGATGACTACATTAGCCTGCGCGGTTTCGCTGGCCATCCGCTCGAAATGAATTACTTGCACAAATCCACTGATGACACTGCGCACAGCGGCGCCATCTCGCGCTGAGAACCTTTGGAGTTCTGCGACATCTCGCAACTGTAGTGTGCCAGGGTTTTGAAGTATCTCGCTCGCGCGCCTGGCCTGCTGAGCTATGGAGTATGATCTCTGAGTCACCACAGTCTGTAGGTCTTCGAGGATTCCGGGCAGCACATTGTTCGTCTGAATTGACATCGCGATTTTGTTGTTGAAAAAAACCAGCGATGCGAAGCTGATCACCACCAAGGTGCAGGTCGTCACTATTGTCAGTTGAGGAACAAATTGGTCCGCCCCGTTTTGGCGGACTGCGATGAATGTAAGCAGCGCGTGGAAAAACGTGGCGACAAATAGTCCCAGCGTGATCTGCATCACCCTGTCGCGCAGGAAACGGTGCATCAGACGCGGGCCGAATTGGGTTGCTGCCGCAGAAAAGACCAGCAGGCTGACCGAAAAGATCAACGCAAGGACCGTGCTCACTGCGCCAAGAAGTGCACTGAGCAGAGCCCGGGCGTCATCGATGTTTCCAACCGACAGCCAAACTGGGAGGGTGAACTCTCCGCGGAAGACCTTAGCATCGAGCGCTATCGTCAGTGCAAAAAATAGGCATGCGACTAACGATAGACAAAAGGGGATCGGCAGTAGACTGGTGCCTGGGGCTATATCTTCGAGATGGCGCGGCACATTGGGCATTATTGCTCGCTCACCTTTTCATGCACAGCCGCTCTCGAGTTTCGGCTGCGCCAGTGTGCCTTCTTCGTCGATCCCTATCAGGCGGCAAGAGCCCGCGACATCCGCCGCCAGAATAGCCGCCAGTCGCCGCTCGCTGCTCAATGTGGGCCCCTGGGTTCGGGGAAATTGAATGTTCATATAGCACAATTGTGGGCCAATGTCCGGCTATGCCCACGTCTGAATTGGGTCATTCGCGACCGGGTCGTGCCAGCGACAGGTCGGGCCAGGTCCGCTATGCTTCCAAAGCGGAAGCAGTTACGCAGTACCAGTAACTCCGCGACAAGCCATTCAAGCTCCGAAACGGGAGCCTCGAAATCATGCGCACGAACTCAGCCATTCTTGCGAATGGACAGGTTTGCCTGACGGGCAAATCGGTGACTCGCCCATCACTTGCATGTCCAGCCCCTTTTGAAAAAATATTCTGTTTTTCCGAAGACCCAAATCACTTGTATATCCATCGCCGTCCCGTTCCAACAGAGGGCGCGAACGTCACGAACGCGGAGCGGGATGCGGTGGACGCGGGCTGTGCTTCTGACGAGAGCGTGGACTGCGGACGGCGAAGACGTGTGGTCCTGACGCCTCGGTGCCGGCGTCAAGTTTGCAAAATCTTTCGCAAGCGACGGTGTCAACAAGCCGATCACCGGGGAGCAACTGTATTTTGAAGTAGCCCTGTGATCGGCTGGCCTCAAGGCTGGCGCTGCGCGCCACCGCCTCCGGCGGCTGTCGGCCTTGACCCCATCCGCTCACTGGTCTGTTGGCTTTGCATGCGCTCGGCCGAATGCCGAGCGCAGGCGTGGCGCGCTCGTCAACTCACCGGGTAGCGACTGGCATCCCATTTCTCGCCGCGGGCGATCATGGTGTTGAGAATGACGATCAGCTTGCGCATGCAGGCGACCAGGGCAACCTTTGCCTTTTTGCCCTTGGCGATCAGGCGATGATAGAAGGTCTTGAGCATTGGGTTGTGCCGGGTCGCCGCTCCCAGGGACGCCATGTAGAACAGATTGCGGACCTTGCGGCGTCCCCCCTTGATCTGGCGCTGGCCCTGCCGTTTACCGCTATCATCATCGTAAGGGGCGACGCCGAGCAAGGCGGCGATGGCCTCGTTGCTCACTTCGCCCAATTCCGGCATGGCTGCGATAAGACCAGCAGCCGTCGTGGCGGCAAGGCCCGGCACGCTCTCGATGATCTCGGCGCGCTTGGCAAAATGCGGCGTGGCCTTGACGAGGGCGGCGATCGCCGCCTCGAGCTTGGCAAGCTCGAGGGCTATGGTCTTCAGCAGTCGCGCATGGCTTTTTTGCACCGGTTCCGGCACATCCTGCTCGGCTTTGTTGCTCAGCATGGTTCTTATGTCGAGCAACCCCTGGCGAGCATTGACCATCTGTTGAAGCGTCTCGCGCGCAGCATCGTGGGCTTGGCTTGGCGCCTCGCCGAATATCTCGGCAAACCAGGCGATCGTGTCAGCGTCGATGACATCATTTTTGGCCAGTCGCCCAGCAGACTGGGCGAAGTGGCGCACCCGCTTAGGGTCAACAATACGAACTTCGATAGCCTTCTCGCGGATCGCCCTGGCCCATTCGCGCTCATATCCCCCGCTTGCCTCCATCACTGCTTTGGTCACCTTGTGCTTGCGAAGCCAAGAGATCAACTGCCGACGTCCCTCCGCGGTGCTTGGGAACGTTTGCCGCTGAGACAGCGTGCGAATGCTGCCATCCGCCTTGTCCTTGGCGATATCAATACCGGCGACAACCAGACCGTTTTGTGCCATCATCCAGCTCCCTTCCTTGCTCGGTTCGGGCTCTAAGCCCATGCAACTGTTCGGGTTGAGGAAGACACCGGATCTGTCCCTCGCTCCCCGTCAGGCTCTAACGGCCTTCGAGCACCACGGGCTCAGATCCAGCGACGGGCGGTTGGTCAGAACCGCCCGTTCGCACATTCTGGCAGATTTTGCGGACGCAAGAGCGCGCTATAAGCCGTAAACCATTGCGCAGGGAATGTCGGAGTGCCTCCGCTGCCCTGTATGCTCGTGTGCGTTTCTTTACCCATTTGCACACGAGACCGCGGGTGCAGCGCGCATCCGGCATTCCCTGCTCCCTCTTCTCTTTCGAGGGGCAAATTTCGTGCAAAGCTCGGGCGCACTCCGCGCCGCGAGATCGCGGAGTCTTGTTTGAAAATGGACGTCTTACCCCGGCAGCCAGCCTCGGATCGCCGGCAAAAAGAAAATCGCCGTGTTGATCGCAAAGCCGATGCTCCACAGGATCGAGCGCAGCGTCGGCCGATCGCCGAGATAGGTCAGGACGTAGGCGATCCGCACGATCAGGAACAGCACCGCCAGCTCGTCGATCAGGCGTTGCGGACCGGCTCGGAATTCCGCCAGCAATACGGCGACGGCGAAGAACGGAAACGCCTCGATGCCGTTCTGGTGCGCGCCGAGCGCGCGGGAGCGAATGGGGTCGTCATAAAATCCGGGATCGCGCGGCCGGGCGTTGTCGAAACGGCGAAACCCGATCCATTTCACCGGTGCGATCGTCAGCAGATAGAGCATCAGCGTTCCGAAAACGCACCATTCGGCGATCGTCATGGTTCCCCCCGAGACCATGATCGCTTCGGAAAACCGGAACCCGCTGATATCAAGGGTGGGGCAAGCTTTTTCCGGATCATGCTCTGTAACAGTAGCGAAACAGCCATTATCTTGACAAGCATACCCCAACGCGCGAAGCCGAAACCATCATGACAGCCGCCGTCTCCATCGAACCAGCCAAGGCTGCACCCGGCGTCAGGCCGGAGCGCGTCGGCGTGTTGCTGGTCAACCTCGGCACCCCCGACACCGCCGATACCAGGGGCGTGCGGGTCTATCTCCGGGAATTTCTGTCCGATCCCAGGGTGATCGAGGACCAGGGGCTGCGGTGGAAACTGTTGCTGAACGGCGTCATCCTGCAGATCCGGCCGCGCCGCAAGGCGCGCGACTACCGGAAAATCTGGAACAAGGAGAAGAACGAATCTCCGCTGAAAACCATCACCCGCGCCCAGTCCGACAGGCTCGCCGCCGACATATCGGACCATGACCACGTCGTGGTCGATTGGGCGATGCGCTACGGCAATCCCTCGATCCGGTCGGGGATCGAGGCCCTGACCGCGCAGGGCTGCGACCGGCTGCTGGTGGTGCCGCTCTATCCGCAATATTCGGCCGCGACGTCGGCCACCGTGTGCGACGAGGTCTTCCGCGTGCTCGGCGAGATGCGCGCGCAACCGACCTTGCGGGTGTCGCCGCCCTATTATGACGATCCTGACTATATCGATGCGCTGGCGGTCTCGATCCATGCGCATCTCAAAACCCTGCCGTTTCAGCCGGAGCTGATCGTGGCCTCGTACCACGGCATGCCGCAGAAATACGTCGACGAGGGCGACCCCTACGAGGCGCAATGCATCGCGACCACGGAAGCGTTGCGCAAGCGCATGGTCCTCGATGCGTCCAAGCTGAAGCTCACCTTCCAGTCCCGGTTCGGCTTCGACCAATGGCTGCAGCCCTACACCGACAAGACCATCGAGCAACTGGCCAAGGACGGCGTGCGCCGCATCGCGGTGGTGATGCCCGGCTTCTCCGCCGATTGCCTGGAAACGCTGGAAGAGATCGCCCAGGAAAACGCCGAGCTCTTCAAGCATCATGGCGGCGAGCAATTCGCCGCGATCCCCTGCCTCAACGACAGCGACCCCGGCATGGACGTGATTCGGCAGCTGGTTCTGCGCGAGCTTCAAGGCTGGATTTGACCTCAATCGCGCAAGATTCGGCCCTGTTCAGTCGCCGTACATCTGTGGCGGGCAAACTCGATCTGGTTGTATATTTAAGAAATGCAGACTGAACCGGCACAGCCGGTACGCAGACAAAGTAGACTGCGCCGACGGCACCTTTCGTGTCCGGCTTTGGGGGGATTCATGAGCGGCTTCGACATTTTCAGCATTGCACTGGTGCTGCTGGTTGTTTTCACGCTGTTTGCCGGCATCAAGACGGTGCCGCAGGGATATGACTGGACCATCGAGCGGTTCGGCAAATACACCCGCACGCTGGCGCCGGGGCTGAACATCATCATCCCCTATTTCGACCGCGTCGGCCGCAAGATGAACATGATGGAGCAGGTGATCAGCATCCCCGAGCAGGAGGTGATCACCAAGGACAACGCCACGGTGACGGTGGACGGCGTCGCCTTCTTCCAGGTGTTCGATGCGGCGAAGGCGAGCTACGAGGTGTCCAATCTCAACCAGGCGATCATCGTGCTGACCATGACCAACATCCGCTCGGTGATGGGCGCGATGGACCTCGACCAGGTGCTGTCGCACCGCGACGAGATCAACGAGCGCCTGCTGCGCGTGGTCGATGCGGCGGTGTCTCCGTGGGGCCTGAAGGTCAACCGCATCGAGATCAAGGACATCGTGCCGCCCGCCGACCTCGTGGAGGCGATGGGACGGCAGATGAAGGCCGAGCGCGTCAAGCGCGCCGACATCCTGCAGGCCGAAGGCCAGCGCCAGTCGGAAATTCTTCGCGCGGAGGGCGCCAAGCAGGGCCAGATCCTGCAGGCCGAAGGCCGCCGCGAAGCCGCGTTCCGCGATGCCGAGGCGCGCGAGCGCTCCGCCGAAGCCGAAGCCAAGGCGACGCAGATGGTCTCGGAAGCTATTGCAAAAGGCGACGTCGCCGCGTTGAACTATTTTATCGCCGACAAATATATCAAGGCGTTCGGGCAATTGGCGGATTCGCCGAACCAGAAGATCATCATGCTGCCGATCGAGGCGATGAGCATTCTGGGATCGCTCGCCGGCATCGGCGAGATAGCCAAGGCCACCTTCGGCGAAAGCGCCGCCTCCGCGCAAGCCGCCGCGCGCCGCGCCTCGGTGCCGAGCGCCGGCGCGGGCGCGGTGCCGACGGTGCCGCCGCCGAGCTCAAGTTAGGGTCTGTTCGATGAAGTGTACGCCGAAGCACGCGAGTTCGATCACCTCTCCCATGGGGAGAGGTCGGATCGCCCTTGCGATCCGGGTGAGGGGTTTTGCACCAACGATAGACCGTAACCCCTCACCCCAACCCTCTCCCAACGGGAGAGGGGGCAGACTGTCGTTGTGGCAGCACTGGGGCACACCATGACCGAAATGTTTTCCACGCTTGGCACTTGGAATTGGCTGATCTTCGGCGTGGTGCTGATGGCGCTGGAATTGCTGGCGCCGGGCGTGTTCCTGTTCTGGCTCGGGCTCGCGGCGTTATTGGTCGGGTTGTTGTCGTTCGCGATCCATCCGTCCTGGCAGCTGCAGATCCTGATGTTTGCGATCTTTGCCGCCGCCGCGGTGCCGCTGTGGCGGCGGGTCGCGCGCAACAACAGCGCCGTCAGCAAGAGCAATCCGTTCCTCAACAAGCGCGCCGATGCGCTGGTCGGCCGGGTATTCACGCTGGAAAAGCCGATCATCGACGGCTCGGGCACGGTGCGGATCGACGATACGATCTGGCGCGTCGCCGGTCCCGACGCGCCGGCCGGCAGCCGCGTCAGGATCGTGCAGGCCGACGGCGCCAGCCTGACGGTGGCGGCGGCCTGAATTGGTTTTGCAGGCTACGCCACGCCCGCGCGCAGGATGTCGTGCAAATGCACGATGCCGACCGGCCGGTTCGCGTCGGTCACGATCAACGCGGTGATCTTCGACGAGTTGAGGATTTCCAGCGCCTCGCTGGCGAGCAGGTCGCGCGAAATCGTCTTCGGGTTTTTCGTCATGACGTCGTCGACCAGCGCCGTCATCAGGTCGGGCCGCATGTGGCGGCGCAGGTCGCCGTCGGTGACGATGCCGACGATCGCGCCGCTGATATCGACGATCCCAACGCAGCCAAAACCCTTCGACGACATCTCGACCAGCGCGTCGGACATCCTGGTTCCCAGCGGCTTGAGCGGCACCGCCTCGCCTGAATGCATGAGGTCGCGAGTAAATTTCAGCATGGCGCCGAGCTTGCCGCCGGGATGCAACACGCTGAAATCGACCGAGGTAAAGCCCCGGCCTTCCAATAGCGCGATCGCCAGCGCATCGCCCAGGGCCAGCAGCATCAGCGAGGAGGTGGTGGGCGCGAGGTTGTGCGGACAGGCCTCGCGCGCCTTCGGCAGCGTCAGCGCGATCTCGGCGGCCTTGCCCAGGGTGGATTCGCATTCGGCCGTCATCGCGATTAGCGCGATGCGGAAGCGCTTGGCATAGGTGATGAGGTTCTTCATCTCCGCCTGCTCGCCGGACCACGACAGCGCCAGGATGACGTCGTCGGCGGTGATCATGCCAAGGTCGCCATGGCTGGCCTCGGCCGCATGCACGAAGAACGCCGGGGTGCCTGTCGAGGCCAGGGTCGCGGCGATCTTGCGCGCTACATGGCCTGATTTGCCGAGCCCGGTGACGATGACGCGCCCCTTGGCCTGCCGGATCAGCTCAGTGGCGGCGGCGAACGCCGCCCCGAGCGGGCCCTGCAGCGCCGCCGATATCGCGACGACGCCGCTCGCCTCAGCATCGAGCGTGCGCAGCGCCGACTGGATGGCTGGATTCGCGTGGTCGATGCCGGATGATTTTGCCATCAGCGGTTTTGGGTTGGCCATGCCTGATTCCGAAGGAGGATGGGGCATCGGTTTGCCCCTCGTCCCTCCCATAGCATGGTCAATCCCGTGAGGCGACGCGGGCGCGCGGCTCTCAACGGGTCATTAACCATAATTGTTTTAACTCCATTAACGACGTTTTCCGGCCGGGCGCGGGACCCATTCGGCAAACGTCTGAATTCGTTGGAGTATTTTTATCGTGATGTCGGGTCCAGCAAGGGGCCGCCGCAGGCGCGTGACGACGTTTCGCGCGCTATTGCCATGCCTTGCGCTGATCGCCTGCGACGGGACGCTGGCCCAGGCTCAAACCCTTACGCCCAACATGCTGAACCCGGAGCGCGGCGGCTTTGTCTCGCCGCAGGATCTGCCGCTGCGCCGGACCGGCGACACCACCACCGATCCGACCGATCCCACCGGCGACGATGGGCTCCGCAGGGATACGCCCGCGCCGTCGCGGATCGGCCAGATTCCGACCTACGGCCTTCCCGCCGCCAGCGGCGCGGCCGATACCGGATTCGACTCGCTCAATCGCACGCGCCAGAAACCAAAACTCTATCCGGGTCAGGCCAAGCCGAAGCCTTCGCCCGGTCCCGGCACCCCAGCGCCGCTAACTCCGGCCGGACCGGCGGCCTCGACGCTGCCGCTGCGACTGTCGATTCCGCCCTCCGAGACCGCCAACAAGACGCCGCTGGCGCCCGCCATGGCCGGCACGGTGGACGGCCAGCCGGCGCGCAAGCGGCTGAAGGTCGATGACGATCCGTTCGGCGCCGTCGGCGATTACGCCGGCGGCTTTCTCATCAAGTCCGCGGTCGAACTCTCGGGTGGCTACGACACCAATCCCGGCCGCACCTTCGTGCCGAAGGGATCGCCGTTCTATGTGGTGGCACCGGAATTCCTCGCCGTCTCCGACTGGGAGCGCCACGCGCTGGTCGCCGATCTCCGGGGATCGTTCACCGGCTATGGCAACACCTTTCCGCCGCCGGCCGACGGCAGCGTCTCGTCGGCGCCGACCAATGTCGACCGGCCGGATTTCACCGGCCACGTCGACGGCCGCCTCGACGTTACCCAGGATACCCACATCACCTCGGAAGTGCGCCTGCGGGTTTCCACCGACAATCCCGGCAGCCCAAACATCCAGGCCGGGCTTGCCAGCTATCCGATCTATACCACGCTCGGCGGCACCTTCGGCGTCGACCAGAATTTCAATCGGCTGGAGATCGCCGCTGGCGGCACCGTCGACCGCACCGTCTATACCGACTCCAAGCTCACCGACGGCACCACGTCATCCAACGATGACCGTAACTTCACCCAGCTTGGCGGCGTCGGCCGGGTCAGCTACGAGCTGACCCCGGCGCTGAAACCGTTCGTCGAGGCGGAGGGCGACAGCCGCGTGCACGATCTGCAGTTCGACCGCTACGGCTATCAGCGGGATTCTTCAGGCGGCTACGCCAAGGCCGGCACCTCGTTCGAATTCTCGCGGCTCCTGACCGGCGAGATATCGGCCGGCTGGGCCGCGCGCGATTACGTCGATCCCCGGCTCGACCGGCTGCAGGGTATGCTGGTCGCGTCTTCGCTGACCTGGACCGCGACGCCGCTGACCACCGCGAAATTCTATTCCAGCACTTCGATCGACGAGACCACGCTGCCCGGCACCTCCGGCGTGCTGACCCACACTTACACCGTCGAAGGCGATCACGATTTCCGCCGCTGGCTCACCGGAATCAGCAAATTCACCTGGGGCTCGCTCGACTACCAGGGCGACGGCAGGTTCGACAGGTTCTACTCGGCCGAGGCCGACGTGATCTACAAGATGACCCGCAATCTCTGGATCAAGGCCACGCTGCGGCGTGATTGGTTGGACTCCAACCTTGTCGGCAACAGCACGGCGTCGACGGTGATGATGCTGGGCGTGAGGGTGCAGAATTGACCGTTCGGCCGCGATCTCGGAAGCGAGGCCAAGGGCCAGTAATCGACCATTCGGGGGGCAGGACCTGCGAATACGCTGGGCCGGCGCCTTTTGGGTGTTCATAATAGCCGGAACCGGAAACCGGCTCGCGCGTTATGTCGGGTTATCGCAGGATTTTGAATGGCCCGAAAAGTTACGTCAGAACGCCGCTTGGTCGAGAGCGAGCGCAGTTTTCGGCTGTTGGTGGATGGGGTCATCGATTATGCCATCTACATGCTCGATCCCGATGGTGTCATCACCAGCTGGAATGCCGGCGCCAGGCGCATCAAGGGCTATGAAGCCGGCGAGGTCATCGGCCGGCATTTCGGAATGTTTTATTTGCCTGAGGATCGGGAGGCGGGAAAACCCGTGCGCGCCCTGGAGACCGCCCGGGAGCAGGGAAAGTTCGCGGCGGATGGCTGGCGGCTGCGGAAGGATGGCACGAAATTTTTCGCTTCCGTCGTCATAGACGCCATCCATGAGGACGGCCGGCTGATCGGCTTTGCCAAGGTCACGCGTGACATTACCGAACAGGCCAGGGCCCACGCGGCGCTGAACGCAAGCGAAGGCCAGTTCCGCCTGCTTGTCGGCGGCGTTACGGACTATGCGCTTTACATGCTGGATCCGAACGGAATCGTCACCAACTGGAACATCGGCGGACAGCGCATCAAGGGATATTTGCCGGAGGAAATCATCGGGCAGCATTTTTCCCGATTTTATTCCGAGGCCGACCAGGCCGCGGGCCGCCCGGCGCGCGCCTTGCAATTCGCGGTCGATCATGGCCGTTACGAGGAAGAAGGCTGGCGCGTCCGCAAGGACGGCAGCTTCTTCTGGGCGAGTGTTGTGATCGATGCCGTTCGCGGCGATGACGGCAATCTTCTCGGCTTCGCCAAGATCACCCGCGACATTTCGGAACGCCGCGAAGCCCAACTGAACCTGGAAAAAATCCAGCGGCAACTGGCCGAGTCTCAAAAGCTCGATGCACTGGGCCAGCTTACCGGCGGCGTGGCGCATGATTTCAACAATCTCCTGATGATCATCACCGGCAACATCCATACGCTGAAAAGGCTGGCGGGCGATGATGCCCGGAGCCTGCGGGCTGTCGAGGCGATCGAAAAAGCATCGCAACGGGGCGCGTCGTTGACACGTCAGTTGCTCACATTCGCCCGCAGGCAGAGTGTCAATCCCGTGCCGATCGATCTTTCCGAACGCCTTCATTCGGTGCGGGAAGTCCTCGATACCGGGCTCGGCGGCCTGGTGGAGCTTTACGTCGATGTCGATGCCGATGTCTGGCCGGTTACGGTCGATCCCGCCGAGTTCGATACGGCATTGGTCAACCTTCTGATCAATGCGCGCGATGCCATGCCAGACGGCGGCGCCGTCACCGTTCGAGCCGGCAATACAGCAATTGACGATGGGATCCGAAAGGGCGATTTTGTTGCCATTCAGGTCGAGGACGCCGGGGTCGGCATCCCTCCCGACGTCGTCGCCAAGGTGTTCGATCCGTTCTTCACCACCAAGCCGGCCGGCAAGGGGACCGGTCTCGGGCTGTCGCAGGTCCACGGCTTCGCGCATCAGGCCGGCGGTACGGTTACGCTGGCGAGCGAGCTAGGAAAGGGCACGACGCTGACCATCTATCTGCCGCGCGGCCAACGGGAAGCTGCGCCGGAGGCAGGAGAACCGAACTCGGTCGGCAGCGGCACCGTGCTGCTGGTGGAGGATAATCCCGATGTGGCGACCGCGAGCGCTATCCTGCTCGAACAGCTTGGATATTCCGTGCGCTGGGCACCAGACGCGGAATCCGCGCTCAAGGAACTTGAGAGCGATGGGATCGACCTGGTCTTCAGCGATATCGTGATGTCTGGAAAAATGGATGGTCTCGGCCTGGCCCAGACCATCAAGCAAAAACATCCGGCCCTGCCGGTCCTGCTGGCGACCGGTTACAGCGAAGCGGCCCAGAGCGCGCGGGGTGATTTTCCGATTCTTCGAAAGCCGTATCAGCTGCACGAGCTGAGCCGCGCGCTTGCGCGGCTCGCGCCTCGCTGACGATTTGCTCGATGTCTCGCGCCGCCTGGCCGGCTGATGCTCGCGGGCCAAATCCACCGTCGTCATGCCCCGCGCAAAAGCGGCGCACGATGCGCGCCGACCTCCAGGAATCTACCTCGGCAGATTCGTCGTCCCCATCAAAAACTGATCGATCGCCCGGGCACACAGCCGCCCCTCGCGGATCGCCCAGACGACCAGCGACTGGCCGCGGCGCATGTCGCCGGCGGAGAATACGTTCGGCCGCGAGGTCTGGTAGTCGGCGGTGTTGGCGCGGACATTGCCGCGCGGGTCGAGATCGACGCCGAGCGTCTTCAACAGGCCCTCATGCACCGGATGGACGAAGCCCATCGCCAGCAGCACCATTTGCGCCTCGAGTTCGAATTCTGAACCCGGGATCGGCTTGAACTTGTCGTCGACCTGCACGCAATGCAGTTTTGCCACCTTGCCGTCGCTGCCCGAAAATTTCTCCGTCAGAACCGCGAATTCGCGCTTGGCGCCTTCGGCCTGGCTCGACGAGGTCCGCATCTTCAAAGGCCAGTTCGGCCAGGTGAGCCCCTTGTTCTCATGCTCGGGCGGCGCCGGCATGATCTCGAGCTGCGTCACCGACAGCGCGCCCTGCCGGAACGAGGTGCCGATGCAGTCCGAGCCGGTGTCGCCGCCACCGATCACCACCACATGCTTGCCGCCGGCGAGAATGTCGGGCGCGCTGCCGAGCGGCTCTTCGGAGACGCGGCGATTCTGTTGCGGCAGGAAATCCATCGCGAAGTGAATGCCGGCGAGATCGCGGCCGGGGATCGGCAAATCGCGCGCCGCCTCGGCGCCGCCGGTCAGCGCCAGCGCGTCGTATTGGTTGAGCAGTTCGCGCGGATCGATGGTGCCTTGCCCGCTGCCGCCGACATGGATGCTGTAGTGAAAGGTGACGCCCTCGGCTTCCATCTGCGCCACGCGGCGGTCGATGACGTGTTTCTCCATTTTGAAATCGGGAATGCCGTAGCGCAGCAGCCCGCCGGCCTTGGCGCATTTCTCGAACAGATGCACGTCGTGGCCGGCGCGCGCGAGCTGCTGCGCGCACGCCATGCCCGCCGGCCCCGAACCGACCACGGCGACCTTCTTGCCGGTCCTGGTGGACGGGATTTCCGGCTTGACCCAGCCATTATCCCAGGCGCGGTCGACGATCGCGCATTCGATGGTCTTGATGGTGACCGGATTGTCGTCGATGTTGAGCGTGCAGGAGGCCTCGCACGGCGCGGGGCAGATCCGGCCGGTGAATTCCGGAAAATTGTTGGTTGAGTGCAGGTTGCGCGAGGCTTCTTCCCAGTTGCCCTGATAGACCAGATCGTTGAAATCCGGGATCTGGTTGTTGACCGGGCAGCCCGGCGTGCCCGGCGCCACCGAGCCGGTGCCGTGGCAATAGGGAATGCCGCAATTCATACAGCGCGCGGCCTGGTCGCGGGTGTCCTTCTCGCTCAAGGGAATGACGAACTCATGATAGCTCTTCACCCGCTCCGGAACCGGCGCGTATTTGCGATCGTGCCGCTCGATCTCCAGAAAACCTGTTACCTTGCCCATTAAAGCTGATGTCCCTGAACTACTACTTCGTTCTTTCCCGTCATCCGGGATGCGCCGCAGGCGCAGACCCGGAATTTCGATATCATTTCGCGAGATTCCGGGTTCGCGCTCCGCGCGCCCCGGAATGACGCCAACTCTTTCTCTCCTTATCCTGAGGAGCGGCGCTTGCGCCGCGTCTCGAAGGATGAAGTCTCATTGCGGTCTCTTGGTTCGAGACGGCGCAAGTGCGCCTCCTCACCATGAGGCAGTTACGCCCCGATCGCGATCTTCGGTTCGGCGTCGGCGTTCGCCTTCAATTCCTTCAGCGCGCGGCGGTACTCCACCGGCATCACCTTGCGGAATTTCAGCAGGTAAGTCTTCCAGTTCGCGAGAATGTCGGCGGCGCGCTTCGAGCCGGTCAGCTTGGCGTGGCGGGTGATCAGGATGTGCAGCCGCTCGATATCGGACTCCAGCAGATTGGCGAACACGTCGACCCGGCCATGGGATTCGAGATCGCCCGATTGATGATAGGCGTTCTCGTTGATCATCTCTTCCGACAGCACCGGCTCGAGTTGCACCATCGCCATGTTGCAGAGCTTCTCGAAGTCGCCGGCTTCATCCAGCACATAGGCGACGCCGCCGGACATGCCGGCCGCGAAGTTGCGCCCGGTCTTGCCTAGCACCACGACGATGCCGCCGGTCATGTATTCGCAGCAATGATCGCCAGCGCCTTCGACCACCGCGACCGCGCCGGAGTTGCGCACCGCGAACCGTTCGCCGGCGATGCCGCGGAAATAGCATTCGCCCTCGATCGCGCCGTACATCACGGTGTTGCCGACAATGATGGATTCTTCCGGCACGATGCCGGAGTTGCGCGGCGGCTTGACGATGATGCGGCCGCCGGACAGGCCCTTGCCGACATAATCGTTGCCTTCGCCTTCGAGATCGAAGGTGATGCCGCGTGCCAGCCACGCGCCGAACGCCTGGCCCGCGGTGCCCTTGAAGCCGACCTGGATGGTGTCGTGCGGCAGCCCAGCATGGCCGTAGATTTTCGCCACCGTGCCCGAGAGCATCGCGCCGGCGCTGCGGTCGGTGTTGTTGATCTCCATCTCGACCTTGACCGGCGCGCCGCGGTCGATCGCCGCTTGCGCCTTCTCGATCAGGGTACGGTCGAGTACGGACTCCAGATGGTGGTTCTGATCCTGCGCGTGATAAATCTTCTGACCCGGCAGTTCCTTCTGGCGCACGAACAGCTTTGAGAAATCCAGCCCCTTGGCCTTCCAGTGCGCCACCAACGTGGACTGGTCGAGCATCTGGGTCTGGCCGACCATCTCGTTGAAGGTACGGTAGCCGAGGGCGGCCATGATCTCGCGGACTTCCTCGGCGACGAAGAAGAAATAATTGATGACGTGCTCGGGCTGGCCGGTGAAGCGCTTGCGCAGCACCGGGTCCTGGGTCGCTACGCCGACCGGACAGGTGTTGAGATGGCACTTGCGCATCATGATGCAGCCGGCGGCGATCAGGGGTGCGGTGGCGAAGCCGAATTCGTCGGCCCCCAACAGCGCGCCGATCACCACGTCACGCCCGGTGCGGAAGCCGCCGTCAACCTGGACGATGATGCGGCTGCGCAGCCGCTCGCGCACCAGGGTCTGGTGGGTTTCGGCCAGGCCGATCTCCCAGGGAGAGCCGGCGTGCTTGATCGAGGTCAGCGGTGAGGCGCCGGTGCCGCCCTCGAAGCCGGCGATGGTGACGTGGTCGGCGCGCGCCTTGGCGACGCCGGCCGCCACCGTGCCGACGCCGATTTCGGACACCAGCTTGACCGACACCAGGCCGTCCGGATTGACGTTCTTGAGGTCGTAGATCAGCTGCGCCAGATCCTCGATCGAATAGATGTCGTGATGCGGCGGCGGCGAGATCAGCCCGACGCCGGGTGTCGAATGCCTGACACGCGCGATCACGGCGTCGACCTTGTGGCCAGGCAACTGGCCGCCTTCGCCGGGCTTGGCGCCTTGCGCCATCTTGATCTGCATCATGTCGGCGTTGACGAGATATTCCGTGGTGACGCCGAACCGGCCCGAGGCGACCTGCTTGATCGCCGAGCGCATCGAATCGCCGTTCGGCATCGGCTTGAAGCGATCGCTCTCCTCGCCGCCTTCGCCGGTGTTGGACTTGCCGCCAATCCGGTTCATCGCGATCGCCAGCGTGGTGTGCGCTTCGCGCGAGATCGAGCCGAAGCTCATCGCGCCCGTGGCAAAGCGCTTGACGATGTCCTTGGCCGGCTCGACCTGGTCGAGCGGGATCGGCTTGCGCTTCTCGTCCTCGGCGGTCTTGATCTTGAACAGGCCGCGCAGCGTCAACAGCCGCTCGGATTGCTCGTTGAGGATTTTCGCGAACGCCCTGTAGCGCTCCAGCGAGTTGCCGCGCACGGCATGCTGCAGCGTCGAGACCGACTCGGCGGTCCAGGCGTGATCCTCGCCGCGGGTGCGGTAGGCATATTCGCCGCCGACGTCGAGCGCCGACTTGTACACCGGCGCATCGCCAAACGCGTCAGCGTGACGGCGCGTGGTTTCCTCGGCGATTTCGGCGAGCCCCACGCCTTCGATGCGGGTATGGGTGCCGACGAAAAATTTCGAAACGAAATCGGCCTTCAGCCCGACCGCATCGAAGATCTGCGCGCCGCAATAGGACTGATAGGTCGAGATGCCCATCTTCGACATCACCTTCAACAGGCCCTTGCCGATCGACTTGATGTAGCGCTTGACGATTTCATAGTCTTCCAGCGCCGTCGGCAGCCGGTCCTTCATCGCGATGATGGTCTCGAACGCCAGATAAGGATTGATGGCTTCGGCGCCGTAGCCGGCGAGGCAGGCGAAGTGATGCACCTCGCGCGGCTCGCCCAACTCGACCACGAGCCCGACCGAGGTGCGCAAGCCGGTGCGGATCAGATGATGATGCACAGCGGCGCAGGCCAGTAGCGAGGGAATCGGAATCCGGTCCGAGCCCGCCATGCGGTCGGACAGGATGACGATGTTGATGCCTTCGCGGACGGCTGCTTCCGCGCGCGCGCAGAGTTCGTCGAGCACCTGCTCAAGTCCCGCCGCGCCGAGGCCCGCATGGAAGGTGGTGTCGAGCGTGCGCGACTTGAAATGGGTGTCGGCGATCTCCGAGATCGAGCGGATCTTCTCCAGGTCGGCGTCGGTCAGGATCGGCTGGCGCACTTCGAGCCGCTTGTTGCCGGCCGCACCCTGCAGGTCGAACAGGTTCGGCCGCGGCCCGATGATCGAGACCAGGCTCATGACCAGTTCTTCGCGGATCGGATCGATCGGCGGATTGGTCACCTGCGCGAAGTTCTGCTTGAAGTAGGTGAAGAGCGGCTTCGGTTTGTCCGACAGCGCCGAGATCGGCGTATCGTTGCCCATCGAGCCGTTGGCTTCTTCGCCGGTGGAGGCCATCGGCGTCATCAGGATGTTGATGTCTTCCTGGGTGTAGCCGAACGCCTGCTGGCGATCGAGCAGCGGCAGGTTGGAGCGCATGCCCTTGGTCGGCGCGTCCCGTAGTTCTTCCAGCACGATCTGGGTGCGGTCGAGCCATTCGCGGTACGGATGCATGCGCGCCAGCTGTGCCTTGATCTCGTCGTCGGGAATGAGGCGGCCCTGTTCGAGGTCGACCAGCAGCATCTTGCCGGGCTGCAGCCGCCACTTGGTGACGATCTCGTTCTCGGGGATTTTCAGCACGCCCATTTCGGAGGCCATGACAATGCGGTCGTCGCTGGTCACGAGATAGCGCGCCGGGCGCAGGCCGTTGCGGTCGAGCGTGGCGCCGATCTGGCGGCCGTCGGTGAAGGCGATCGCGGCCGGCCCGTCCCACGGCTCCATGATCGCGGCATGATATTCGTAGAACGAGCGGCGCTGTTCATCCATCAGGGGATTGCCGGCCCAGGCTTCCGGAATCATCATCATGACGGCGTGCGGCAGCGAGTAGCCGCCCTGCACCAGGAATTCGAGGCCGTTGTCGAAGCAGGCGGTGTCGGACTGGCCTTCGTAGGAAATCGGCCACAGCCGGCTGATGTCCTTGCCGTACAGTTCCGAGTGCACAGAAGCCTGCCGCGCTGCCATCCAGTTGACGTTGCCGCGCAGCGTATTGATCTCGCCATTATGCGCGATCATCCGGTACGGATGCGCCAGCGACCAGGTAGGAAAGGTGTTGGTGGAGAACCGCTGATGCACCAGCGCCAGAGCGCTCTCGAAATCGGGCTCATGCAGGTCGGCATAATATTTGCCGAGCTGGTCGGCGAGGAACATGCCCTTGTAGACGATGGTGCGGCACGACAGCGACGCCGGATAATAGCCGGCGAGGCCGCGGTCGCGGCGCAGATAGATCGCCTGCGAGATCGACTTGCGCAGGATGTAGAGCCGGCGTTCGAATTCGTCGGCGTCCTTGATGTGCGCGCCGCGGCCGATGAACACCTGCATGTGGGAAGGCTCGGTCGGCTTGACGGTTTCGCCGAGCGAGGAATTGTCGGTCGGCACGTCGCGCCAGCCGAGCACCGTCAGTTGCTCGGCCTTGATCTGGTCGGTGATGATGCTCTGGATGACTTTGCGCCAGGCCTTTTCCCTCGGCATGAACAGCGAGCCGACCGCGTAGGCGCCGGGCTTCGGCAGCGTGAAGCCGAGCTCTTTGGCCTTGCGGGCGAAGAAGGCGTGCGGGATCTGCACCAGGATGCCGGCGCCGTCGCCGGCGCGCGGATCGGCGCCGACCGCGCCGCGGTGCTCGAGATTGCAGAGAATGCTGATCGCATCGGAAACGATCTGATGCGACTTCTTGCCCTTGATATTGGCGATGAAGCCGACGCCGCAGGAATCTTTTTCCAGGCTGGGATCGTAGAGACCTTCGGCCGGCGGGCGCCAGCTGAACTCGCGCGCGGGTTCGACCGGATTCGAGTCCGGGACCGCCGACAGCGCATCTGCCACACTATTTTCGCGCTCGAACTCCGACCCGCTCATCTTAAATCCTCTCAATCCGGCAAGGGTCACCGTCGTCGTCGGCGCACCTTGGGCGTTCGCGGCACCCCCCGGGCCACCGCTCGTCCTCCGCGAGCCGCAATTTCAGTATTCAGGCCTGGGCGTCCAGCGTCCCCGAAGGACGGCCTTGCCTCAATCTTTTTGGCGCCGCTACGGCCACATTTGCGCTGCAATCCCTGTGCCGGGTTTGCTTCGCAATTGAGACAGCGATGCTGTCCTAACTCCGACCATGGCAAATTTTTTTCTATCACACAAGCACGTGAAAGTCGCCGGTCACCTCGCCTTTTGAGGCAAACGCGCCGCGATCCGGCCCAAGGACCGCCGGATTCAGCGCTGAACTTGCCGGTGGGATAGGGAGCGAAAAATGCTCCGGGCGTCGGGCGTGACAGGAGGGATGGGCGATGAAACTGTATACAGGATGGGTGATGTCGGCGGGGCTGGTTCTCGCTTCCACGGCCGCACATGCGCAGGCGCTGGCGCCTTACGGCATCGGCAGGTCGCCATATGCAGCCGTATCCGACTTCGATGGCCCCTATGCCGCGGTGCCGCAAGAAGCCCCCGCCCCACGCTACTACCCCTACGGACCGGCGCTGCTGCCGCCGCCGGAAATCTACGCTATCGTCCGCCAGAGCGGGTTTTCGCCGCTCGGAATTCCGCACCAGCGCGGCCTCGTCTATATCATTGCCGTGATCGACCGCGGCGGCGACGACGGGCGGCTGGTGATCGATGCCCGCACCGGTCGGATCATCCGCTTCATGCCGGCGTACCGGATGGGCGACAATTTCAACGAGGACATGAGGGCGACCTATGGTCCGGCCGGGCCGTTGCCGCCGATCAGCGCCGTCAGGGGACCGCCGCGACCACCGCTCTCGATACCGGGGGCAAGGGTCGCAAGCCGCACGGCTTCGGTACCGGTACCGAGAGCGGCGCCGTTGCGTGCCGGTGAAGTGCCGCGCGCCGGCGAAGTCAAGCCGCTGGCCGCCGGTCCCACTTCCGCGCCGGCGCAGCAATCGGCCGCGGTGCAGCCAAAACCCGCTGAGGCCGGGCAGGCTCCGGCGCAAGCCACTTCGCCCGCTGCCGTCGAGGCCAAGCCCGCGCCACAAATCCAGCCAACCCAGGAAATGCCGAAGGTACAGGGATTGGAGTAGAAACGTCATCTCTACACCGGTCGTCCTCGCGAAAAGCGGGGACCCGTCTGCAGTGTCGTCTCGGTTAAATCCTACTTCTTCCGCCCGGCGGCAGCCAGGATCAGATCGGCGACCTCTTTGGGGTGAGACACCAGCGACAGGTGACCCGCCTCCAATTCCACCGTGGTCGCGTTCATGCGCTTGGCCAGGAATCGCTCGAGGTCGGGATTGATGGTCTGGTCGAGCTTCGACACCGCGTACCATGATGGCTTGGAGTGCCAGGCGGCCGCGGTGGTTCGCTCGCCGAACAGCGCGGCGGCCGCGGGTTCCTGCACGGCATAAAGGACCTCTGCTTTCTTGTGGACGACGCCGTTGGCAAAGGACTTGAGAAAAGCTTCCTCCGAAATTTTGGTGAAACCATCGTGCTCCTGAACGCCCGCGCGCACCGGTCCCGCCGGATATCTCCCGGAAAGCGCGACGAAATCCTCGCCGGCGTCGGGAGCCCGCGCCGCGACATAGACAAGCGCGGTGACCTTCGGGTCGGTGCCGACGTCGCTGATGACGGTGCCGCCCCAGGAATGGGCGACCAGCACGGTCGGACTATCCTGCAGCGCCAATTCGCGCCGGGCCGCCGCATCTGAATCGGCCAGCGATGTCAGCGGATTTTGCACGGCGGTGACTTTCAGGCCGGCGGCCTGAAGCAGCGGGATCACTTCGGCCCAGCTGGAGCCGTCGGCCCATGCCCCGTGCACCAGTACGACGTTGCGCGCCTCGGCGGGCGTGGCCTGCTGCGCGCGCGCGGACTCGCCGAGCGTCGCGGTCAGCGTGGCAACGGCTATTGCGATGACGACCCGAGCTATCTGCATCTGCGACTCCCTGGCTAATCATCCAGCTGAAACGTCGCGCTCTCACCGTGTCTTCGCCAGTGCAGTTGCAGCGTAACGGGATCACAGCTCCGTGAATTCCAGAGATGTCGCGTGCGGTAGAAGGCGAACAAGCTGGACTGGCGCCGCGATAGAGAAGTTTAATTTGTCCAGTCATTCCGGGGCGCGCAAAGCGCGACTCGGAATTTCGAGATTCCGGTCTGGTCCTTCGGACCATCCCGGAATGACGACGAAAACAAAAACGCCCCGGTCTCCCGGGGCGCTTTCGCATTCAGAACCTGGCGCGAAGAACCGCGTTACGCCGCGGCTTTCTCGGCCGAGCCGTCGAGCACCTGCGGTGCCTGAGCGGTCGTCGAAATCGGAATGTTGCGGGGCTTCTTGGCCTCGGGAATCTCGCGGACGAGATCGACGTGGAGCAGGCCGTTCTCGAGCGAGGCGTTTTTCACCACCACGAAATCGGCAAGCTGGAAGGCCCGCTCAAAGGCGCGCGCGGCGATGCCGCGGTACAGCACCTCGGACGTGTTCCTGCCGTTTTCATTGGCGGATTTTTCGCCCTTGATCGTCAGCGTGTTTTCCTTCGCGACGATCGAAAGCTCGCCCTGCGAGAAGCCGGAAACCGCGACGCTGATGCGGTAGGTGTTCTCGCCGGTGCGCTCGATATTGTAGGGCGGATAGCCGGGGCTGCCGTCGGCGGTGGCCTGGTCGAGCAGGGAAAAGAACCGGTCGAAGCCGACGGTGGAACGATAAAACGGGGTGAGATCGTTGGTACGCATAGGATAGTCCTCCATTGAGCGACTGTTGAATATACCCGCCCGCCATCGGGCCGGGCTTTCGTCTGACGTGCAGCCTTGCTTCGGCTTCCCGAAACACTGGTAGCGGCCTGCACGAAGGTGATATGGGAGGGGTCAAACCGCGTTCAAGAGGCTGCGACCGAGCCGCTTTTTTGACGTTCCCGCCTTGATTTTCAGTACTTTTCACCTAGCCGGTCCCCCCATGACGCTGGTCTCGATTCCCGCTAATCCGGTCCCGGAGGACGTCGTCAGCGGCACCATCAAGTCCCCCGACGGCGCCGAGTTGCGCTTTGCGCGCTGGGCGCCGCCGGCAGGCCGCAAGGGCACGGTCTGCGTCTTCTCCGGGCGCGGCGAGCAGATCGAAAAATATTTCGAGACGGTGCGCGACCTGCGCGACCGCGGTTTCGCGGTGGCGATGATCGACTGGCGCGGGCAGGGCCATTCGTCGCGGCGCCTGCGCGATCCGCGCAAGGGCTATGTCCGCGACTTCTCCGATTTCGAAGTGGACGTCGAAACCTTCGTGCAGCAGGTGGTGCTGCCGGATTGCCCGCCGCCGCATTTCGCGCTGGCGCATTCGATGGGCGGCGCGGTGATGCTGCGGGTCGCGCATGCCGGAAAACGCTGGTTCGACCGCATGGTGCTGTCGGCGCCGATGATCGACCTCCCCGGACACCGCACCTCGTTTCCGGCCCGCGCGCTGCTGCGCGTTTTGCGGCTTGCCGGCCAGGGCGGTCGCTACGTTCCCGGCGGCAGCGACGCGCTGACCGGCACGGAGTCGTTCGTCAACAATCAGCTGACCAGCGATCCCGTGCGCTATGCCCGCAACGCCGCGATCCTCGAGGAAGATCCGACGCTCGGCATCGGCTCGCCGACGGTCGCGTGGGCCGATACCGCGTTTCGCGCCATGCACGGTTTCCGCGCCTCGACCTATCCCTCGGAAATTCGTCAGCCGATCCTGATGCTGGCCGCCAGCAACGACACGATTGTGTCGACACCGGCGATCGAGGAGTTCGCCTATCACCTGCGTGCCGGCTCGCATCTGGTGATCGCCGGCGCGAAGCACGAAATCCTGCAGGAGCAGGACCGCTACCGCGCCCAATTCTGGGCGGCGTTCGATGCGTTCGTGCCAGGCACGCCGTTGTTCAAGTGATCAGGCGTCAGGCCCTGGCCGCTGCCAGTTATCGTGCGCGCCGGCATCGGCTACAAGTTCGATTGAGATCTGTGCTGACGGTAAGCCGGCGCACTGCGGGGCACGCACGCCGTTGTTCGACTGCGACCGAGAGTGTGTGCGGCGCCCACACCGAACGTCGTCATGCCCCGCGAAAGTGTTTGGTCCCGGGAGATTGGGTGGATGGAATTGGTGTAGAAAGGGGCATCCAGTACGCCGCGGCATTTGGAATCAATCACTGACGCCTGCGTTTGCTGGATCGCCCGCATTCGCGGGCGATGACAACTGTAATGGCGGCACGAATTACGACGTCAAAACCTCGTAAACCGCGCTGCCCGCGAGATAGATCCCGAGCAACATCATCGCGCTCAAAAACCAGCGGCGGAAGGCTTCCGGCTCGAGCCGCGAGCGCACCGCCTGCCCGATGAACATCCCGGTGAAGGCGGCCACCATCGCCACCCCACCCGGCAGCGCGGTCGATGCGCTCAGCAAGCCGGCACTGGTGAGATTGAAGGCAAGGGCCACCGTCGCGACGGTGAAGAACACCCCGAGCGCCTGCACCAGTTCGTTCTTCTCCATGCCGATCGCCTGCATGAACGGCATCGACGGGATCACCTGCACGCCGGTGGCGGCGGAAACCATGCCGGTGAGCAGGCCGACGATCGCGCCGATCCATTTTTCGTCACCGCGTGCGACCTTGAAGCTGAATTTGCTCAGCCCGATAATCGCATAGATCACCAGCAACACCCCGAGAACGATGGTGCCGAAGCGCGCATAGGGGCCGGTCAGCATGCCCGCGTTCAGCCAGATGCCGACCACCGTGCCTGCCATCAGCGGCCACAGCCGCCGAATGATGTCGCGCAGGTAAGGCCCCACTAAAGTCTGCCAGATGTTGGTGACGATAGCGGGCACGATGACGATGGCGAGCGCATGCGACGGCGGCATGGTGACGGCAAGCAGGCCCATCGCCACCGTCGGCAGGCCAAGCCCGATCACGCCCTTGATGAAACCCGCAAGCAGGAACGCCGCGGCGATGAGGATCAGGAGAGATTCGGATGACATCCGATCACATTGACGGATAGAGGCAATCGGTACAATCTGCAGCTTACGGAGCAAGCCTTCGGCCATGACGAAGGCAGATGCTGACGGAAATCGCCATGCGTTTCGACCTGGTCGACCTCCAGCTGTTTATCGCGGTAACCGAGGCGCGCAGCATCACGGCGGGCGCGCTTCGCGCCCATCTTGCGCTGGCGTCCGCGAGCGCGCGGATCAAGGGCCTCGAAGCAGCGCTCGGGGTCGCGCTGTTGAAGCGCGGCCGCCGCGGCGTCGAGCCGACCGCGGCTGGCGAAAGCCTGCTCGACCATGCCCGCATCATCCTTCACAATGTCGAGATGATGCGCGGCGATCTCGCCGCTTACGCCACCGGCGCCAAAGCCAGCGTGTATCTGCTCGCCAACACCTCGGGACTGTCCGAGTATCTGCCGAAGGCGCTTGCGGCGTTCTTGCGCGAACATCCCGATATCAATGTCGACGTTGAGGAACGCGAAAGCACCGACATCGCCACCGCGATCGCGACCGGGGTTGCCGATCTTGGCTTTGCCGCCGAGCATGCCTTGCAGGACAATCTGGAACGGTTTCTGTTTTGCGAGGACCGGCTGGTGCTTGTCGCCGCACGGCGCGGCGCTCTTGCCGGCCGCCGCCAGATCGAATTTCGGGAGGTCAGTGCCTGCGACTTCGTCGGGTTGACGAATTCGACAGCTCTTGCGCTCCACATCGCCAGACATGCGGCGCGGCTCGGCGCTCGCCTCAGATTCCGGGCACGCTTGCGGGATTTCGACGCGATCTGCCAGATGGTGGCGGCCGATGTCGGCATCGCGGTGGTGCCCGAAGCCGCCGCGAGGCGTTGCGCAGGGTCGATGCCGATCATGATGATCCGGATTCGCGATTCCTGGGCGAACCGCAAGCTCGCGATCTGCGCCCGCAGTTTCAAAACCTTGCCGCGGCCGGCGAAGCAATTGGTGGAACATTTGCGCGAGGCCGCGCAGTGCTAGACGAGGGCACTCGGCAGCATCGAAACGCAGCCAATCGACTACGCGAATGAAGCGCGTCTTGCCCGGCCTTGTGCCGGGCATCCACGTCTTGACGCTACATCCGCCAGAAAAGACGTGGATGGCCGGGACGAGCCCGGCCATGCCGGAATGAGAAGCGTGTGACGCTCACTTCTCCGTCGGTATCCCGGCATCCTTTATGACCTTCGCCCATTTCGCAATTTCAGCCTCGATAAAGCTGCGGAAATGCTCCGGCGTGTCGCCGACCAATTGGGCGCCCTGGCTGACGAGTTTCTCCTTCACGGCGGGATCGCGCATCGCCTCGGTCGCGATCCGGTTCAGGCTGGCAACGATGGCCGGCGGCGTTCCCGCCGGAGCCACCATGCCGTACCAGTTCTCGGCCAATAGCTCGGGCATGCCGACCTCGGCCCTTGCAGGATGTGAATGCCAAATGCTATTGGCGGCATCACACGGGAGACTGCAATGAAATTACGGAACAACGCCCGCCTTTTCGCCCTGAGGAGCACCGCACGCCTCGCTTGGGCGCTGGCAGACCTCTCACGCAGTTTGGGGGCTATCGGGGAACGCCTAGAAGGCGTGGTGGACAGGCTGGCACTGCGGTGGCGTTGGGACATCGCTGAGGTTTTAGACCCGCTCGCCACCGAACAGAACGCGGACTGAGGCCGTCCCATGGACGCCCCTGTGCATACCGAGGAACCGCGCGCGTACTCCTATGTACGCTTCTCGACACCGTCGCAAGCTGCTGGGGCAAGTCAGCAGAGGCAGACTGAGAGGGCGGCCAAATACGCGCAGGAACACGGCCTTACGCTTGATACCGAGTTGAACATGACGGACCTCGGGGTATCGGCCTTTCGGGGCAAGAACTCGCGCACAGGGGCCTTGGGAGGCTTTCTTGAGGCGGTCAACAAGGGCTACGTGCCCAAGGGCAGCTACCTCCTAATTGAGAACATCGACCGGCTGTCGCGTGACGACATCCTTGAGGCACAGACGGTCTTTCACCAACTGATCCTGAGCGGGATCAACCTCGTCACACTAGCCAACGGTGAGACGTATTCGAGAGAACGCCTCCGAAGGGAGCCTGAGGCGATGTTCTACGTCGTGTTGGAGCAGATACGCGCCAACCGAGAGAGCACGCGCAAATCACAGCTGGTCGGTGATGCCCTGGCCCGAAAGAAGAAGCGACTTGCAGAGAACGGGATTGAGGGCAAGCCGTACACCCGCATGACACCAGCGTGGATCATCTGGAGTGATGACGAGAAGGCATACAAGCTAATCCCTGAGCGCGCCGACATCGTCACAGAAATGTTTAACCGCTCGGCCGCTGGTGACGGGCTTGCGAGCATAGCGCGTGCCCTCAATGAACGCGGCATTCCGACTTGGCCGCAGCTAGGGAAGCGGAAGAAGGCTGATCACTGGCGGACGAGCTACATACGCAAGGTTTTAACAAGCACCGCGCCTATCGGGACCTTTACACCACACACAACGACGCACGATGAAACCACGCGGTCCCGCAGGGATGAGCCTATGGAGGCCATTGCGAACGTGTTTCCGCCTGCGGTGGACGTGGAGACCTATTGGCGTGTAAACCGCAGGCTCAGCACCAAAGCATCCCGAGGCCGCCATGCGCCGGAACCAGCCAAATCCATTGTAGCTGGGATTGCGTTCTGCGCCACCTGCGGCCATGCGGTCACACGGGTGCCCAAGGGAGACTACGTCTATCTCGTGTGCTCGCGGGCGAACATGCGGGCCGGTGTTTGCAAATACCTCGCTGTACCCTACCCAGCGGTGGAGGAAGCGCTGAGGCAGAACGCGCACAACCTTGTCTCTGATGCACCGCGAGGCAAGAGCACAGCAGCGTTGGAGAAGCAGATAGACGCGCTACAGGCCAATGCGGACGAGGCTGAGAACACAGTGTTTGAGCTTGCCGAGCTTTATGCGCGGGAACGTAACGAGATACGAAGGCGAGGCCTTTCAAAGGCGGACGCCGTGTTAAAGGGTCTGCAAAAACAGTTGCGCGAACTTAGAGCGCGCCGCGACACCCTGACCACCGCAAGCGTCAAGGACCGGCTCAAGGCCGTAGAGAAAAACCTCAGGGGCACAGGGACCACCGTGGCCGAAACCAACCGCGTCCTGAGGGAAGCGATACGGCGCATCGTGCTTGATCCTGAGCAGGGACTGCTATGGGTGCGCTGGCACCACTCTGACGAGGTGCAAGACATCCCTTGCATCACAAAGCACACCAGATGGGACGACACGAAAGAAATCACACCACCAACGAACGCGCTGTTCCCAGAGAAGCAAGACGAAGTACCGCAACAATGAAGCACCAGCTTGGAAAGATCACTGCGCACGTCACCGCGAAGGCCCTACGGGAAGCGGAGGCCCTACTTATCCGACCTGAGGTAACCGATGGGCGACCTGTGTACGTTGAGGTGAAACCGCAAGACATCAGGGAACGCTTGGAGTTGTTTCAGCCGCGCCGGCCGGGGTGGGGAACGCGCACGCTGGACACCAAGCACGTCAACAATCTCAAGACACGCATAACCCGAAAGGGCGAGTTAGACCCGGTGCTGGTAGTCAAGCTGGCCACCATCAACCCATACACGGGCGAAATAGACGGGGACGAATGGGTTGTGGTCGACGGGCATCACCGTCTTGAGGCCTATCGCAAGGCGAAGCATACGGAGCCAATCAGGTGCCAGTGGTTCCCAGGAAGCGTGCGTGAGGCCATGGATGCGAGCGTCCACCGGAATGAGAAGGTACACCTACCAATCGACCAAGGGGACAAGGCGGAGGCCGCGTGGACACGAACGCTGCTGGATTGGAACGGCACGGGCTGGAGGAGCAGCAAAGTGCAGGTGGTGACGCTTACCGGCAGCAGTGACGGGACGGTGGCGACGATGCGGCGAACGCTGAAGCAACACCACAGCTACGCGACAGGAATGGAGCGGGACAGGAATGCGATAGGGGAACGGCTCTACACCGTCCTTGGGCCGGACCTGAGTAAGTACCCGTGGAGCAAGGTCAACACCGTCCGTCTGGACCTGAGCGCCAAGCAGGAGACTGTGAAGGACGCCGCAGCGAAACTCTCCAGACAGCTGAACAGCCGAATGGCCAACCTTCACTCAATGGACCCTGAGGTAACCGCAGAGGCCCTTTGGCTATTCGACCGGGAGAACTGTCCCCAGCTTGTCAGCGCGTTGCAGGCGGTCATCGAGCGGGAGCTACGGGGCCAAGGGAGCGACCCTGAGGGGCTATGAGGCCGCTGAGGGTGGTGGCGGGCTATCGCCGCTAGCCACCGATCCTAAGGGTTCCTGAGCGTTCCTGAGGGCGCCAAGGGTATGCATTTAGGACCCGCAGGCTATGCACGTGCATAGGCAGCCGCAAGAGCGAGGGAGAACAACCACGAAGCTCGATTTACGATATAAAACAGCATGTTAGAAGAGGTTTGGCGCTGCTTCTAACGTAGCAAAGCACGCCCCACACAACGGCGGTATGAAGACACCCTAAGTTCAGCCAGGAACGCTTGGGAAGGCCACACTGGCGGCAGGGTGTCACAAGCGTTCGCTATCTCGGAACATGTTGGCCGCGCGAACCACGTGCTCACAGATGGCCTTGGCCGCGCGAGCCACGGCGAAAACGATCCACACGGTGCATAGGATGATGGTAGCGAGGAGAACCAGAAATTGGATATCGCTCATAGTTTCCTGCTCTTCTCTTCCTTTGGGCTGCGCGGAGGGCGCGACACGGCTCGTCTTAGCTCGACAGCGGCGCGCAGCGAAGCCGCCAACCTTGAAGCCGGGGACTGCCTCGATTTCAAAACCGTAGGTTGGCACAAAGAGGACCCGTCAGCTATCCGATGGCGCGCTAGGATAGCCCGTTCTTCGATGAATGCGCGTTCGGTACTCCAAGAATGCTTCGACCTTTGCCCTGCGGTGTACGATGTCGGCTATCACATCACCAATCGCGTCATGAAGCTCCTCAGCCCAGTTTATCGCCCCGCGCATCAGCAGGAGAAGGCTGTCCTTGTTGCCCAGAGTGAAATGGTAGGTCTCGTGGCGAACTGCTTTCAGGGTTTGAATGTTCTCCTTGAACAGACTTTGGACGCGCGCGTCGTGCATCTTCAGTTTGTTGAAGCCCTCGACAACAACGAATAGCGCAGAAAGCCAGTGCTCCAGATACGCGAAGAACTCCCAAGCGTGCTTGGACTGCGTTGAACGGCGGCGGCGGGGAGCAAAAAGGTAGTCCCTCATCTCGTGCGTCAGGCCGCGCATCAAGTTCGCACGGTAAAAGTAAAACGCTAAGCGCTTAACGCCCTCATCAGACACTCTCGGCTTCTTGCCCATCGTTAACCCCAAAGGTATTGCGCGTTGTTCGCAATCCTAACGGGAGCCTTAGGATGCTTGTCGAGCATAGCTTGATAGCCAGAGACCGCAAATCTGCATAGTTATTCCCATTGAAGAAATCACCTGCTGACGTGCGGACAGGGGTGCGGGAGCTTGGCATTGAATTGCCGGAGCAGTATCCAGAGTATCCCACATCGCTTGATCGCTCTGTGTGTCCCTCCTCGCTAACAACAGCCCGGCGCGCGTGGATGGCCAAGCGCTACCCTGAGGCTCTCAGGGTGGCCGAAGGCCTGCACGGTGAGGTGACGAAAGCGGTGCTTGCCGCACTCGATGGCGACAACACCAAAAACAATTACACTATCAAATAGCCGATCAAAAGGGGAAGGGAAAGTGAAGCTACTGAGGAATTGGAAATTAGGAATTGGCGCCGTTGCGGTGCTGATGTTAGGCGGCTGTATGACGTCGCAAGAGGCTGCGGAACAGAAGCTCGCGAACGTCAATAGGTCCTGCAACAAGATGGGATACACGGCCCCTGCCGAGCACCAAGCCTGCATGCAGAACATGATTGCGATGATGCAACAGGAGGATGCTGAACGCTCTGCGCGGCTTGTGGCAGTCGGGCAGGCCATGCAGGGCGCAGCCGCAGCGATGCAAGCGGCGACACCACCGCCCCCACCGGCACCGGCAATCCTTCCGAAGCAAGTATCCTGTCAAACATTCCCAAGTGGGCAGGTCACGTGCAGCCAGTTCTAACGACAGGACGCCACGCGGCTCGTCTTGGCTCGGCAGGCGACGGCCAGCGAAGCCGACAATCTTGAAGCAGGGGACTGCCTCGATTGCAAAACCGTAGGCAGGCCATCCCGAGGACCCATTTGAAGGCTTGTGCTATCCCCATGGCTGGCCGGAAAGGCATGCGGTTACACGGCATTAATTGTCATTGACGACCGGCTTGCGCGGTGGTCGGCACCTCCATCGCAGTCGGGGCGCGCTGTGGTGCGCCGATCGCGATCGCGCGCAACGCGCCGGCCCTGATCTGCGGCAGCAGCACCGGCAGATCGAGGAATACCATCTGCACCTGCTGGGCGAGCAGATCGTTGACGGCTGGCGCTGCACCGCGATAGGGCACGTGCACGATGTCGATCCCGGCCGTGAGCTTTAACAGTTCGCCCGCCAGATGCGGCATGCTGCCGGGGCCGGTCGATGCAAAATTGAGTTTGCCGGGCTGCGCTTTGGCCAGCGCGATCAATTCGTTCATGTCGCGGGCCGGAACGCTGGTGGCGACCACCAGCATCTCCGGTACCTCGGCCACCAGCGTAATCGGCTGCAGGTCCTTTGGGGTGTCGTAGGCGATTTTTTCCATGTTGGGGCTGATAGTGAGCGCGCCCGCGCTTGAGATCGCGATGGTGTAGCCATCCGGTTTGGCTTTCGCCACCACATCGGTCCCCAATACGCCCGCCTGTCCGCCGCGGTTTTCGATCACCACCGGCTGTTTGATCAACTCTGACATGCGCTGCCCGATCACGCGTGCGATGATGTCGTTGGGGCCTCCGGCCGGAAACGGCACGATCAGCCGGATCGGCTTGTCGGGAAAATCCCCGGCCACGGCCGATGCCGTCAGCAGCAGCACTGACAGTCCGGTGAGCAATGCACCCAGAACTCTCATGAAAGCCTCGAAAATCCGTCATGCCCCGGGCAAAAGCGCGAAGCGCGTCTTCGCGATGTCCCGGCATCCACGTCTTGACAGCATAGCAGCAAGAAAGACGTCGTGGCCGGTACGTCGCCCGGCCACGACGAAAAAGCCGATTAATTGTTGAGCAGCTTGATCGCGGCCTCATGGACGCGCGGATCGCCGGCCGCGATGATGCGGCCGCCGCCCTGCGCGGGCTTGCCCTCCCAGGTGGTGACGATGCCGCCGGCGCCGGTGATGATCGGAATCAGCGCCGCGATATCGTAGGGTTTAAGCTCGGTCTCGACCACGAGATCGAGATGGCCGGCCGCCAGCATGCAGTAGGAATAGCAGTCGCCGCCATAACGCGTCAGCCGTACGTTTTCTTCGACACGGTTGAACGCGGCGCGATCGGCCGGGTTCATCAGCAGCGGGCTGGTGGTGAACATCGTCGCCTCTTTCAGCGAGGCGCAGCGCCGCACCGCCAGTTTCCGCATCCCCGACGGCCCATGGTAATGCGCCGAGCCGCTGTCGCCGCTGAACCGTTCGCCGATGAAAGGCTGGTGCATCATCCCGAACACCGGCGTGCCCTTGTGCAACAGCGCGATCAGCGTGCCCCAGATCGGAAAGCCCGCGATGAAGGACTTGGTGCCGTCGATCGGATCCAGCACCCAGACATACTCGGCGTCTTCGCGCTCGCTGCCGAACTCCTCGCCGACAATGCCGTGCTGGGGGAAATTGGACTTGATCAGCCGCCGCATCACCGCTTCCGCGGCGCGGTCGGCCTCGGTCACCGGATCGAAATCGTGGCTGTTGCTTTTGTTGTCGATGGAAAGCGAGGTTCGGAAGAACGGCAGGATGGTTTCCCCCGAGGAAGTCGCGAGGTGGCCGATGAAGGCTGTAAAATCGATAACCGTCACGGCGATTCCTTAAAGGGAGCGGGCAGGGAATGTGTCTGCTCCTGCCTAGCTCAATCCCGCATGCAGCGCACGGTCCGCGCAGGCTTTATCCAGTATCGAGATGATCGTCTTAGACTTTCAAATCAGCCTGCGCAGAGATGAATTTTCCAATGACAGCGCCGATCACGAAATCGAGAGCGAAGGGGCGCCTCCCCAGCGGAACTGTCGGGCCAAATCCTGACAATTCCTTCAAGTAGCTGAATTCTTGAGAAGAACGATCGAGCTTTAAGCTCCCGCCGCCGCAACCAAGCCCCGTGAATTTTGCATGGGAAACGGCTCAAAAGCCCTTGCACTTTGTGCAGCGCGGTCGCATATTGGTGCGGTGCGGTAGCGCCTCGCGCTATCGCTGCCCTCCTTGGGCGTTTCCTCCCTAGACTTGGGCCGCTTGTTTACTCAAGCGGCCCTTTTTTCTGGCGCGATGATTCCGGGATGCGCTTTTCGAGTGCAGTCCCGCCGAGGCGATCAACACGCGCGCCAGCCATCGAATTCTATTCCGCAGCGGCCTGGAACGGTCCGAGGTCGCCGAACGGAACGGCGGCCAGCGCGTCGGCCAGGCTTGCGAAATCGGCCGCCACCTGCGCAAACCTCGGTCCGCGTTCGCGCCGGCGCTCATCCATGTAGATCGCGCGGTTGAGTTCAAGCTGGATCGTATGCAGTCCGGATGCCGGATTGCCGTAATGCTCGGTGATGAAACCGCCGGCATAGGGCTTGTTGCGGCCCACCGAATAACCAAGCCGGATCATGGTTTCCTCGACCATGTCGGGCAGCAGGGCGGCGCAGCTGGTCCCGTAGCGGTCGCCGATCACCACATCGGGGCGCCGCGGCTCGTCCCGCGACACGCCGATCGAGGGCATCGAATGGCAATCCACCACGACCACGGTTCCGAACGCCTGGTGTGCTTTGTTGATCAGCCGCCGCAGCGCGCGGTGATAGGGCTTGTAGAGCGCCTCGATCCTGGCCAGCGCGTTGTCGACGGAAAGGCGCTCGCGATAGATCTCCTGGCCGTCGCCGACCACGCGCGGGATGGTGCCGAGGCCGCCGGCCACCCGCATCGATCGGGTATTGGCGAAACTCGGCAGTCGCCCCGAGAACATCCGCGGATCGAGTTCGTAGGGCTCCCGGTTGACGTCGACATAGGAGCGGGGGAAGTTGACCCTGACAGTCGGAAATCCGCGATCGCTCAAGTCCGCGATCAATTCGTCCATGAACGAATCCTCGGAGCGGCGCAGCGAGGTCAAATCGATCCGCGACGCATTGAGAAATTCGTGCGGATAGACCGAGCCGGAATGCGGAGAATTGAAGATGATCGGCGCCTGCCACACGGCCGGCTCCACAATCTCGAACGGGGGCGACAGTTCGCCATCAAACAGGGTCATGGTCGGGCACCGTCCCTGCGCTGTGCTGGACACATCAATTCTGCCAAAAAGACGGAATTATATGAGAGCGTATTGTCGATAATCACAGCCCTTCTGCCAAGTGAAAAAACTCTTAAAGCGCCTGGAACGCTTCTTAAGCACGCAAAAACGCCCGGCTTCATTGATTTGACGCACTTTCCGGTACAGAGATAACCTGCGGCCCGCCGACCGCGCGCCGCGCCCTTTCACCCGAAATTTACCCTCTGTCGGGCTTAGTGTGCGGACTCATCCTCTCATTCGGATTCGACGACCAACCCCATGCACAAAATCCTCCTCGCCGAAGACGACAACGATATGCGCCGCTTCCTGGTCAAGGCGCTGGAAAACGCCGGTTTTCAGGTCTCGTCCCATGACAACGGCCTCTCCGCCTACCAGCGGCTGCGCGAGGAGCCGTTCGAAATGCTGCTCACGGACATCGTGATGCCCGAGATGGACGGCATCGAACTGGCGCGCCGTGCCTCGGAACTCGACCCCGACATCAAGATCATGTTCATCACCGGCTTTGCCGCGGTGGCCCTGAACTCGGATTCCGAAGCGCCGAAGAACGCCAAGGTGCTGTCGAAGCCGGTGCATCTGCGCGAATTGGTCAGCGAAGTGAACAAGATGCTGGCGGCCTGATTCGGCCGCCCAGGTCCTCAGAGGCTCCCTGCCCAAGCATCCTTGCCTGCCCGCTTTGGAGCCGATATACGGACCGAACCCGATACCCCTAGTTTAGGGCGCGTAGCTCAGCGGGAGAGCACCTCGTTGACATCGAGGGGGTCACAGGTTCGATCCCTGTCGCGCCCACCATCCAGTCCTACGAAACCGCAAATCCCTGCGCCAACTCGGGATAGGCCGTTTCTGTGGGGATTTCCGCCGGTATCGTTCCGCTCTTTCGGTCTCCGGTGACGCTTGCGGTCTCTCATGTCGGATTTCGGCGTCCCGTCTCTGCATCCAAAAGTTCTGTTCCCGGCGGCAGGGTTTTCGACGGCCAATGCCGGTCGGCTGCCGGGAATTTTGGGAGTCTTGGAGGCCAAAAGCGGGTCGTTTCGAGCCCGGTCCGAAATTATTGCGGATTCAATCCGAGGGCTTCAAACTGCCGGCTCCATTCTGGCGGAGCATCGCGAAGTCGCTCGACCCCGATGCCGCGTGGCAGCCGGCCTTCGACGGCCGCTCTAACGAGGTCCGGCGCGAGGAATGCTAGCGAGATGGTCATGTTGACCTGACGCACGCTGCATTTTTGACGTGTCGCGATCTGCTGAACGTCAGTCACGGAGCCCGAAACGATTTCGTCAAGCCAGCGACGACCTCGGGCGATGGCGCTGACCAGGCGCGCTCGACGTTCGATCCGCGTTGGGCGGATTTCAGTTTTGGGAATGCCGTGCGGGATAAGAATCTGCCTCGATTTTCTGGATGGCGGCTTCTGCCACGGTATCGAGAGTAAATCGTCGTCGGCCGCGTGAGATGTTTCATCGTCGTCTGCTGACTTCAACCGAACAGCTAGACGATCCTCATACACATCGATACGCGCGACCTGCTCCAAGGCCGCTTTGCCATCTCTAACGTGAGTTCGGCTGGAGGCCGGCTTCTCCTTCTGAGCGATCAGATGCTCGTTGAGAGACTTAACGATGATGTTTTCGATGTCGGTCGCCGGAACGCGGGAGACCGACCCGACTGATGCAGTTTTGGATTCTCCATGCAGGTGCGGAAGAGAAACGTAATAGCGATAGCGAACGCCGACCTTGGTGGCGTGGGTCGGAACCATGCGATGACCGACATCGTCGAACAAAAGTCCGGCCAACAGATGGTCGCTCGCGTTCCGCATCGTGGATCGAGTAGTCCACTGATCCGTGAGCTTTTGCTGGACTGCATCAAATAGCGCGCGATCCATGATCGCCGGCTGTTCGCCGGGCAGGATCTCGTCTTTGTATTTGACCTCACCGACATAAAAACGATTGCGCAGCAGGTAGAACAGCGAGCCACGGCCGAAGGGGACGCCGCCTCGGGTAGCACCCGTTGTGAGAAACCTTGATTTGGTTCGGATATCCCGCTCCCGGAGGTCTCGCACCAGCGCGTTGACGCCGCCGAGTTCGAGATAGCGCCGGTATATCAGCCGGACTCGCTCGGCCTCGTCCTCGACGACGGCGATCTTGTCGTCCTTCATATGATAACCCAAGGGGAGGGGACCGCCGACCCACAGGCCCTTTCGTTTAGAGGCAGCAATTTTGTCGCGGATGCGCTCGGAAGTGACCTCCCTTTCGAACTGGGCGAAGGACAGAAGCACGTTGAGCGTCAGCCGGCCCATTGAGGTCGTGGTGTTGAATTGCTGGGTGACCGAGACGAACGACACGCCATGCGCATCGAACAGTTCGACCAGCTTGGCAAAGTCGGCCAGCGATCGTGTCAGGCGATCGACCTTGTAGACGACAATGACATCAAGCTTTCGGGCGCGGATATCGTCCAGCAATCTCTGCAGGTCGGGACGATCGGTGGACCCACCGGAATATCCGCCGTCATCATATCGCGACCGGATCAGGGTCCAGCCGGCATGGGCCTGACTCTTTATGTAAGCCGACGCGGCATCGTACTGGGCGTCCAGCGAATTGAACTCCTGGTCGAGTCCATATTCCGTGGAGACGCGGGTGTAGATGGCACAGCGGACGGGCCTGATCGAAGGAGCCTTCATGATCGAGCCTTAGCGTCTAACCGATCTTCTTTATCCCTCAGGCCAAAAAAGCGCGGACCGTTCCATTTGGTTCCGGTGATCGCGAAGGCGACCTTGGAGAGACTGTCATAGGTCTGGCCATTCCAGGCAAAACCGTCAGCCATCACCATTACCCGTTGCGATCGACGATCCCACTCTCGTACCAACACAGTTCCCGGTGTTAGTTCAATCCGCTTCTGATCGAGGCTGACGAGACGCGCGGACATCTTCGCGCCGGTGTCCTTTGCGTCCGTCCGATCAAGCACCTGCCCGGTCTCATGATCTAAATCGCCCAAGCGGTCGGCTTGAATCCGATAGGCGATAATTGCGAACATCAAATGCCGGGGCAGGTGATCGGGCGGTGGTCTCTGAAACACGCTCTGCCATCGTGAACGAAGACCTTTGAGATCGAGACCGCGCAGATGCGCGATCTCGTCTCCAATGGAAGTCTTGGTCGAGGCGCGGCCGCTGCGACGCTTCTGTAGCATCGGATCACGCCGCCTGCTTCACGCGATCGGCCGTGGCGGACGAAGCTTTTCCATCCTTGATGCGGTAGACTCGGCCTTTGTCGGTCTGTTCGGAAACCAAATTGAGACCGAGCTTCTTGCGGACGACGCCAGCAAGAAAGCCGCGCACCGAATGTTGCTGCCAATCAGTGGCGGTCATGATCGCGGCGATCGTCGTTCCCGCCGGCATCCGCAGCATCGCGAGGATGCGGGCGTGCTTTGTGCCGGGCCGCATCGCCGTCTTTGAAGATGAAGGCGCCAGCCGAGTACGAGGCCTAGACTTACTGGTGGACCGTGAAGTGGAGCGGGCCGCAGCCTTTAGCTTCGATTTGGGTTTGGTCATGGGATCCTCTGAGGTTCGTGCGACGCCATCCGCCGCACCACCTCAGCCCCGCCCGGGGCAAACTCCCGGCAGGGCAAGACCCCGAAGCCGGCCTCAGCCGTTCCAAGTCGCCAACAGCAACGCTCCGTTCAAGGACGAAAGCCAGTCATTTCTGAGCGAATAGTCACTGGAAGGGCCCAAAATCCTGCCTTCCGTATCATGGGTTCGTTGAAAATACTCAGTTTTTACCCAAAACTATTGATCAACCCACGAATTGACACCCGCATGGCCCCATCGGCATCGCTCGGCGCGACAATTCTGCGACTGAAAATCGCAGTGTCGGTGGTTCGATCCCGCCCCTGGGCACCATTTAATCAAATGAATTCATAATGATAGTCGGATGCCTGATCTGGCTAGTTTGGCTTATTTCGATCCGGGGTAACATTCTGGGCAACAGACGCAACGTGTTTAAATAGCTCATGTCGGTAGCGGATAAAGAAGCTCTTGGGCGTGACATGATCAGGTGACATCCGCTAACTATCCCCTAGTCGTATTTCAACTTTCCCGCGAATTCGGAGAACGTCGGTGCGAGGCCCCGCGGCGGACCCGCTTGGCACATCTTGCGATGCAAATGGACGATCCGGCAGCGGCTTGAAAATGTGGCTTGGGAAAAGGGAAGCTTGGGCAAATCACGCTGTTCAGGGCATCTTCTACCGCGCGCACAACATTACTAAACAATCGAACTAGTGGGGGCCGGCAGTGCTGGGGCTTAATCTACGCCAGGAATTCAAGGGCAAGCGGCTCAAGGGCACGGCCATCGAGCTTTCGAACGAGAGCAATACGGGCGCGACCCAAATCGCGGCTGCCGAGTTCCTTGAAATCACCTACCCGACCCATGACCTCCTGAAGGGGATTGAGGCAGTCGGACCGAACCAAGGCCGACCCGTTGTCGTAATCGGCGAGCGGGGCCTTGGTAAGTCGCATCTCATGGCCGCGCTTTACCACGCCGTCCATGACCCCGTTTCGACCGGGGCTTGGCTTAAATCCTGGGCGACTACCCTGAATGATCCGGCAATCGGCGCGATTCCGCTTCGGCAAGGCATGCTTGTGATCGGCGAAAGCCTGCACCGGCAACGCTACAAGTTTTTGTGGGATTTGCTCTTCGAACAACATCCTCACGGAAACTATATCCGGGGCAAGTGGGAAGGGATGGGCAGCGCGAAGACGGATATCCCATCGGATCAATTGATCCTGGAGCTATTGCGGCATACCCCGACCATGCTTCTGCTGGACGAGTTTCAGACCTGGTACGATGGCCTCACCAACACCAAGCAGTATCCTTGGAAGAACTGGGCTTTCAATTTTATCCAAATTCTGTCGGAGATCTCCAAGGAGCATCCTGATTTGCTCGCATTGGTGGTCTCCGTCCGGAATGGCGATACCGATGCTTACCAGCAGATCCATCGGGTTAATCCCGTCCAGATCGATTTCAAGGCCGGAGGTAGTCCGGAGCGTATCCAGCATGACCGTCGCAGAATGCTGCTGCACAGGTTGTTCGAGAACCGGATCCAGATTCCGACCGCTGGAATTGACGGGCTAATAGCAGTCCATGTCTCGGAATTTCTTCGGCTGCTCAATGTTCCCGCCTCTGAACATGAGAGGAAGCGCAGAGATTTCGGGGAGGCCTGGCCGTTTGCGCCCCATCTTTTGCAGTTGCTCGAAGATCAGGTGTTAATCGCAACGGACGCTCAGGAAACCCGCGACCTCATCCGTATCTTGGCAAATCTGTTCAAAAGCCGTGGCGAGCAAGAACCAATCCTGACGGCGGCCGATTTTCGCCTTGAAGATGACAGCACCGGCATCGGAGCTCTTCTCGATTCCGTTGCCAATCAGCAGCATCGGACGCTGCGCGACAAGGCGCTGCGCAATATCACGTCGGTTGTCGAGGCTGTGCCGAACCACGCGTCGCTGGCGCCGCACCTGCATGAGATCGTGGGGTCGCTATGGCTGCGGTCGATCGCTGTTGGCAACTTGGCCGGCGCCGACCCGGCCACCCTTCAGGTGGACATTACGCGTCAGAAGCCGCTCGACGAGAATGCTTTCCAAGTCGAGCTCGCGACCATTGTCGAGAACAGCTTCAATATCCATCAGGACGGCCAGCGGCTCGTTTTCCGGGAGGAGGAAAACCCGCAGGCGAAGCTGATGGCTTGCGCCCGGAACGATAAACTCTTCTCGGACGGCTCGGATCTCGCGCAACTGGCCAAGGAGATTCGATATGTCGTCGGCGGTTCGGAGGAGGTCGCCAAGACATTTCGCGTCATTGCGCTACCAAGGGGTTGGATGACCGACCCATGGTCGCAGCTTGAAGAGCGCGAGCATCCCGATAGATGGGACGAACGATTGCCTATCCTCGTGGTGCCGGAGGAAGTCGATAAGATTGGCGCGCGCCTTGGCCGCTGGGTGAAAGACCATCTTCAAAAACATCGGAACACCGTGCGGTTCCTGTTGCCACGAAGCGGATCGTCTCCGGTGTTCTACGATCGCGATTTGCTGGTTCTGGCGCGTGCGGAGATGAAGGCGCTCGAATGGAGTGGCCAGACGCCGGAATACCGAAAACTTCACACAAAATATCAGGGTGAGCTGCGCGACATTTTGAAGAAGCGTTTCGACCGGTTCGCTGTCCTGCATCGCTGGAATTTCGCCGATCCCGCACAATGTGAATTTCATGTCGAGGCCGTGAAGGCGACGGGTATCCAGATTCCAGAGGCGATAGAGAGCGCCTTGATTAACGATCTCTTCGTGCCAGAGGATTTTTCGGCTCTCGTTCTAACGGCGGCGGCGGACAATGCGTCTGTTGGCAAATTGCTCCGCGAGCTTCAAGAGCCCCGACCGGCTGGACAGGACTGTATCCCGTGGCTTGGTGAGACCGCCATGAAAGAACGAATCCTGCGTCTGTGCGCCCGCGGCGAGATCGCCATCAATCTTCGCAGCATGGAATACCTTCAAGCTATGCCAGGCGAGGACGAGGACGCTGCATGGAGGCGTCTGAGGCCGAAGCTCTCCTACACCGGACGCCAGCTCGACGAAGTGTTCCTGCTGTCACCGTCTGCGGTTCCCGCTACGGGAGGCTCAACGCCCGGCCCAACAGCCGTTCCCCATACCGGCGGTCTTTTCGGCAGCGGAGCGGCATCTGCTAGCGCGCCTGTTGACAATGCTACGCCGGCCCCGACTGGCGGCACGCCGCCACCGGGCTTTAACGATGGTGGCAGCATATTTGGCGGGAGTACGCCTAAGGCACGCACGAATCTGGCTAATCCACCGACGTCGCCTCTCAACCTGATTGGGAAACTTGAAGGTTGGGGCATTGGGCCGGCGACGCCAGTCTCCGAAGTCACGATCAAGGTCTCTTCAGCGACGGGCGCACAGCTTCGCGAGCTGCTCAAAAAGCTACCTGACGGCATGACCTTCGAGCTGTCCCTGGAGAAAGAAGATCGCTGATGGCGATGGACGCAAAGACCCTCGAACGGCTTCTCAAGGAGCCGTCGCCAGACGCTTGGCATCTTGTGATCGAACAAGCGATCGCCATCGCATCTCAGCCCTTGGGCACGGGTAATGCGGCTGGGGAAGTGACCAAACGCGATCGGGAGATCGGAACGCTCGATCTCTTCCTGTCGGCGTGCGGCTGGGATCTATGGCGGGAATTCGGGAGCGCCGTGGAACGGACTTCGCAGCGCCTGGTGCGCTGGTGGACCGAGCCTTACCTTGCGAAAGGCGTTCTAATCCTTGATGGCCTGAGTTTGCGCGAGCTGCCCTGGCTGATCGAGGGCGCAGAAAAAAGGGGCTTCACTATTCACGGCGTGACGGCCCATGCGTCCGAACTACCAAGCGACACTAATGCATTTGCTCGCGCGCTGGGGTTCGGGAGCCGCAGCCAACTCCAGAACAATGGCGGCGGTGGGAACCATAAACTTTCTCCTGCGCGCACAGAGTGCGTTGACCTTCCCTGGAAGGACTGCGCCGATCTCATCGACGCAACGCCAAATTGGGTCTTTTGGCATCCCTGGCCGGATAGCATGGTGCATGACGGCGCCGGCGCTGGCCAAGGGCTCGATACGCTGACTCGTGATGCGGCTGAGCGTCTGTCTGATGATGATTTCTGGGGCTTTGTTGAACGGCTGGCTACAGGCCGCCGCGTTGTTATTACCTCAGACCATGGTTATGCCGCGACGGGTCTCTTCTTCGATGCTGGGGACGAGCAAGGCGCCTTTTTGAAGGCGACATTCAAGAGCGGACGATTCGTCAGTGGGGAACACGATGCCGGACCATTCGTGCCTCCGGTCGCTCTGCACGTGAACAACGCGCAGGGCGCAAATCTTCTGGCAGTCGGCCGTTGGAAATGGCGTAGCCAGGGCGGCTATCCGACGCTCGCTCATGGCGGGGCGTCGCTCCTTGAAGTTTTGTCGCCCTTTGTTGAACTCACGAAGTAGGACCACGGCGCGTATGGCCTCGAAAAAAGATTTAGTAGCTCAACAAGTGGCGAGGGCCGTTGGAGCGGGGAAGTCCGTTGCGATGGAAACTGTGGACTTCAGTGATCCGAGCCGACCCAAAACCTGCATCGAGGTCGATTTTCCGATTTTGCCCGTAAATCAGGTGGCAATCGTCGAGGGGAACGCCGGCAAGCCCATCTACCAGATGTCAAAATGGTGGGCGCGTCGGCGATCCAGCGTCTTCCGCTCTATGTTGATCGCTGCGGCGACAAAGGCGCCAGAGGATCCATCCCACGCTGCGAAAATGGTTTGGGATAGCTATTACGGCAATCACCAGAAGAAGGGCGCATTCAACCACCTTAAGGTCGCCGATATTTTCATGGGGGGCGGGACAACTCTAGTTGAGGGTTCCCGCCTTGGGATGAAAATGGTCGGGAACGACCTCAACCCTGTCGCATGGTTTGTAGTGAAGCAGGAACTCGCGGATGTCGACCTCGAAGAGGTAAAGCGAGTTCTGGCGGACATCGAGGCACAAGTTCGACCTCAGATTATGCCCTTCTATTTCTGTGATGGGCCCAATGGAGAGAAGGGAAAATGGATCCACGTTCCGAGCGGTCGTGTTGAAGAGCCGAGCTTTGATCCGCTCTCTCTAACGCGAGAAACACGACAGGATTATCAATATGAAGGGCCCGAAATTATTTACACGTTCTGGGCCAAGCATGGAGTCTGTCAGGTAACTGGCTGCGGCCACAGAACGCCGATTATGACAACTCCCGTCCTGGCAATGAAAACCCTCACTGTAAAGCATTGGCCGCATCAATGCTCGAAGTGCGCTTGTGAATTCGACATAGAAGATGGCGAAGCACGGATGGCACCGGACGTTCCTCTTTATGTCGCGCCCTCCGAGCACCCTTATTCGGTGATCGATGCGCGTGGCCGTGTTACGTGCCCGCGATGCGAATTTAACTCAATAGTGAAACTTGATAAGGGCAAAAACAAAAAGGTGCAGGCGACCCTTCTTGTTCATCCCCAATGGCTCGCGGGGAGCCCAAAGTTCAACTCGAATGGCATGTTGCTGGGTGGGTCTGCGCAAGACGACGCAGCGTCAACCGGGATATGGAACGAGGAAAGGCTTAAAACGCTCCGGCTCCTCGAAGTGCGTGGCGTCCTGCCCGAAGCAGTGACTTGTCCTGAAACTGGCGTGACCTTTCAAACTGGCAAAGATGGTGGAACCGTCCCCAAGAAATCTACATTTGCTTGTGGAAAGTGCGGACGAGTTCAGGACGTTCTGGAGAGCACAGCGATTACCGGAAAAACTGCCCCATACTACCCAATCATGTTTCAAGGTGTATCGCCGCTACGAAAGAAACAAGGTGCCGCATACGGAGGGCGGTTTTTCGCGCCCTATACCAATCTCAACGGGGTTCAGCTTGCTGAGCGCGAATGGGAAAATAGATCGACGGCAGACTTGGCCGAGTATTGGCCAAAAGAGGAGCTACCATACGGACTGGAGGCAGATTTTTGGTCCGTCAGGCGCCACGGCTATACGCATTGGTACACCATGTTCAACAAGCGCCAGCTTCTGGGATTATCGATACTATTGAAGTCCATCCATGATTTAGCTGGTAAATATTCCGAAAGCGCAATGGAGTTCGTCCTCTCTGCTTTTCAGCAGTATGTGAGGAACCAATGTATGATGACTGTATGGGACAAGGATTACGATAAGCTTGCGCCGCAATTTTCAAAAAACAATTTCCGTCCCAAAAACCTCCCCGTTGAAAACTCGTTTTTTCCAGATCTTGGCCGTGGAAATTGGACCTCATGCGGCGAGGCCATTTTGCAGGGACGTGAGTGGGCCAACAGTCCCTGGGAATTGGTGTCCACGGCATCCAATGAGACGAGTGGCGACCAGTCGAAAAGCATAAAGGTCTCTACTGAAGATCCTGTCTTGAATAACATTGATATTCGGTGCGCATCGTCAACGGAATTACACTGGATAGAAGACGGCGTGCTGGATCTTTGTATCACCGATCCGCCGTTCGGTGATCTTATGCAATACGCAGAATGGTCTGACTTCTTCTATGTTTGGTTAAGGCTGCTTCTCAAAGATAAGTATCCCGTCCTGTTCGGTCGTGGTGAGACACCTCGCGATCTCGAAGTAGTATCGAATAAGGCGCGCCACGCTAAAGATGCGGACGATTTTTACCGCCGCCTCCTGACCGCCTGCTGGAAAAATGTTCGAGAAAAGCTGAAGCCGGCTGGGATTTTGGCGTTCACCTTTCATCATAGCGAAGATGGGCCTTGGATTGACGTGTTGGAAAGTCTCTTTGAGGCCGGATTTATTTTGGAGGCCACCTTCCCAATCCGCGGAGACGAGACCAAAGGGGATGGGCAGTATGGCTCTCAGAAGGTCGAATACGATATCATTCATGTCTGTCGCAAACGCACCGAAGAAACGACGCCGGTCAGTTGGGGACGAATGCGGCGCGAGGTGCTGGCCGATGTTCGCCAACTCCAACGTATGTTGGAGAACCACGCCAAAGCGGGGCTCCCAGCCGCCGACCTGCAAGTAATCCGACGCGGCAAGGCACTGGAATATTTTTCTCGCCACTATGGCAAGGTCTACGTGGATGAGGGTCGGCCGATCTCCGTCACGGACGCGCTTATTGGGATAAATCAACTAATCGATGAGGACGCGAATAAAGCGAATGATCCGCCACCGGTCACCGCAGAACCGATCACACGACAATTTCTTGGCATATTCCAAGGAAAGACGGAATTAGCGCGTGACCAGATGCAAAAGCTACTTCGTGGCTCGGGCATTGCGCCTGATGAATTTACAAATCGGGGTTGGGCGAGCGAGCAGAAGAAGGTTTTCCACCTCGTCAATCCACTCGAATTCGCGCGGGATTGGCAGGGACGCCACAAGCGTCGGCTGATAGCGGACTTTGACCAAGCGCTCGTGCTCATCGGCGCCTGCTACGATAGCAGCGGAATCAACGCGTCGGACACGCTGAAGAACGATAACTTTAAGCCGCATGCCGCGTTGAAGAGTCTACTCGATTGGTTAAGCAAGCGCGGTTCCAGCCAGCCAATCCGCAACGCGGCGTCAAGAGCGCTCTCGATTTACAACGGCTGGGCGGAGAACAATCGCGAGGCCGCCAAGCAACTTTCCTTGTTTCAGGAGGAGTGACCGATGAAGCAGCTCCTCGACACCGTTTGGCAGCGCCGCGGCGTAAGTTGGATATGGGACGACGAAGCTCTTCATAGAATTTCCCAGTCTGGCGAGGTCTTAAGCCTTCGCCAACTGCTTCGTTTTGATGGACATTGGCCTGACGATTTGCCGAGCAACAATGGTAGCACCATGGTCGTTGCGGGACTCGACGGCTGTCTTGATCTGATGTCGCCGGATGACGCGGAAACCTGGTTGGGTAATGAGCTCAAGCACGCAATCCTATCTTTCCAGGATTTTTATGAGGGCGACGCCGCGCTCGTGTTCTGGCTCCCGGCCGGCCAGCGGCGCGTTTGTGTTCAAACGGCGAGCGACGCCGTGGTCTGGCGTTGCGGCGCTCCGGACGGCGATCGGCAAATCGATTTCGGCCGGCTTCTCTGGGGAGAAGCGCGGGAATACCCGCAGGAGATCTTGCTCGCCATAGGCGCAAAGGCTGCCGGCCTCTTCCATCTGCGCATCACGTGAGGCGGATGTATGATTGAAGAGCAGGAGTTTGCGCCCGGGGAGCGCATCACGCATAACGAGTTCGGCGCCGGGGTTGTGCTAGACGCTCCGCAAGACGGCTATCTTCGCGCTTTTTTCGGTAACGGTGAAAGGCGTGTTCCGCTCGCCAGCGTCCAGCGGCAGCTTTCACGGGCGGAACGGATCCTGGCCTCTGTTCAAGGGGGTGAAGAGCGCGCCCGAAGGGCATGGCTGGCCTATGAGGCACATGCTCTTCCCGTTATGGAGAGCGCGTCCGCCCTGACATCGGCGCGTATTGATCTGCTGCCTCATCAAGTTGTGCTGACGCACCGGATCGCGACCGCGTCGCCGCGCCGGTTCTTGATAGCCGACGAGGTGGGACTCGGCAAAACGATCGAAACAGCGCTGATCTTGCGAGAGCTCGCCAGCCGCGGAGAACTCAACCGCGCGATGATGGTCGTCCCGGCAGGGCTGGTGAACAACTGGCACCGGGAGCTTAACGAGGTTTTCAATCTCGATTTCGAGATCTTTGGTTCTGAGGGCGACATTACCGACCGTCGAACCAACGCTTTCGTCAAGCACGACCGCTTGATCGCCAGCATCGATACATTGAAACGGCCGGCGCGGATCAAGCGTCTGCTCGACGCGCCGCAATGGGATTTGGTCGTTTTCGATGAGGCCCATCACCTCACGGCATCTCGCATCGGCGGGAAGGTCCGAAAGACCGAGAATTACAAGCTCGCGGAGGCGCTCAAGAGCCATACTCGCGACCTGCTGCTCCTATCGGCGACGCCGCACCAGGGCAATCATTTTCAGTTCTGGATGCTGGTTCAGCTCCTCAATCCGACACTTTTCGGCAGTCCGGAAGAGATGCTCGAGCATCGGCACCGGCTCAACACGGTGATGTTCCGACGGACAAAAGCGGATGCGTGTCGCCCTGATGGCGAGCCGTTGTTTGCCCGCCGCTGGGTTCACACTGAATCCTTCCTGATGTGCGTTGAGGAGCGGCGTTTTTACGAGAAGCTTCGGGAGTATCTTGAGGACGGGTTCGACCTGGCTCGCCGAAAAGGTAATCAAGGACGAGCGCTCGGTTTTCTCATGGCCATTTTCCAGAAAATCGCTGCGTCCAGCTTTGCCGCGGTCAGGCGGACATTGATGCGCCGCATGCTGATGCTGACCCTGCACGAAGGTCTCCTGCGTGATCGCGACCTCGATATCGAGGGTCGTGAACGTCTGTATGACGAGGCGCGGGAAATGATCCATTCCGAATGGAATCTGAACCGTGACGCCCTAGGTCGGACCGAGGTCGATCGCGTTATGGCGGATCTCAAGTACCGCCTGGCAAAGAAGCTCGACGAAGAGGCCCTTGAGCTGGCCTCCGATCCCTATGGCGAGGAGTTCGCTGCTGCCCATGCCGAGGATGTCGCATCAGCCGCGATCGATCTGCACCTCCCGGAGGAGCGTCTGCGGATTCAAGATTTGCTTTCCGTGTTTCCGCAAAGGCGTGAAACGAAGGCCCAAAAGCTGCTTGACGGTCTTGGGACTCTTTGGCGCCAGAATTCAGCCGAGAAGATTGTCATCTTCGCCACCTACCTCGGCACGGTAGATTTATTGGCGCACGAAATTGAACAAGTCTACCCCGGCCAAGGTGTCGTCGTTCTTCGAGGTGGGGACCACGGCGCGAAAGTTGCTGCGGAACGGCGTTTTCGCCAGAAGGATGGCCCGAGAGTGCTGGTCTGTACGGCCGCCGGACGCGAAGGGATCAATCTCCAGTTTGCTCGGATTCTGTTCAATTTTGATCTGCCGTGGAATCCTATGGATATGGAACAGCGCATCGGGCGTATCCATCGGTACGGGCAAGCTCATACGGCTCAAGTCTACAATCTTGTCCTGTCGGACACGATCGAGGGGCGGATTTTCCTGCTGCTTGACGATAAGCTGAACGAGATTGCCCGGACGCTTGGCAAGGTCGACGATCAAGGCCATGTTGCAGAGGACCTTCGCTCCCAGATACTTGGACAGTTATCCGAACGGCTCAACTACGATAAACTTTATCAAGAAGCTTTGTCCGATCCGGAGCTGAAAAGAACGGCCGTAGAGCTCGAAGCAGCATTGTCAAATGCCCGCGAGGCACGCGAGGTCGTATTCGATCTATTTCAGGATCTGGAAGGCTTTAGCCTGGACGATTACAAGCCGTTTTCCGATGTCACAACAGGCATGGATCGCCTAGTTCACTTTTTGTCTGCGGCCGTCGCTGATCGGCAGCAGCGTGTCATCAAGGTGGATGACACAACCTACGATCTTCAGACAAATGGCGGAAGGCGCTTGGCGCACTTCACGATAGATCGTGAAATAGCCACTAGCCGCGATGACATCGATCTTTTGGGTCTCGACCATCGGCTGATGCAGGATGAACTGGGACGGTGGCGCAGTCTGCCACCCGAGGAGATTGGCATCTCCGTTCATGACGGGGCCGAAGCTCCGCTCCTGCTATCATTCTGGCTTGTTGAAAGCTCGACCGGCAATGGGGAGCGGCGCGTTGCTGTCCAAATCATTGGCGTAAAACCTGACGGCACAAGGGTTCCTGCCGCGGAGCGGCAAGCCGACCGATACCTTCACGCCGCCCCAGCGGCGCCGGCATTCACGCTTGATCAGCGTCGTCAGCTTTTCCAGATGGCGGTAGAACCGACCTTGCAGCGAGAGCTGAAACACAAGGGCGGTGCGAACGGAGCGGGCAGCTATTCAGCGACGCTGATTGGGTATGTAGAAGTGCAGTAAGACCTATTATGAGCGTAGCTCCGTTGGTCCAACGGGAACGGTGAACGGGTGAGGCAAGCCAGCCTCACCCCCAACTCCGCGAAGCGTCATGGAGGCTACGGTTGCGAAGAGGTATGATGCTAATCGCGTACTCGGCAAATATTCCATTTATTCAGGCGGAGCAATTTTGGGTATGCCGACGATTCTATTTCGGGGTCTTCAATTCGATAAGAAAATTGCACCGCAAGAGATTGCTTCGATCCGACGCGACGGCATCGTAGATAGCGCCAAGCGCACCTCGAACTATTATGGGATTAAGACACCCACTAATGACGCGCTATCTACTAAGGGGTTCGATTTTCGAGACCCTTTGTGGGACGAAGAGACGTTTCCTCCATTCGCGTGCGCCGATATAAGAAGCGCTAGTCGGTATGCAAGCGACGACTTAGACAAGCAGGGGGTGGTGGTCCGATTTGAGATTGATCCGTCTCAGGTTTACGTCGACGGAAGAGACTTTCTGATTTTCGCATTCCAGATCGCGGACCGGTGGATAAACGTGCGGTCTCGTCGGGAGCTGATGGCTCAAGCATTTGGACCACGAATTTTAGAGTGGGCGGAGTGCGCCGCAATGCAACATGGCGCATCTGAAACGGATTTGCGCATCAATGTTGCCTGCCATGCATGTAGTGATCCGCAAGTAATTCAGGCTCATCTTTGTTCCAAGATAGTCCTTTTTGGAAAAGCTAGCTTTTACTTCTGCAGCGCTTTCCGCTTCAATACACCGGTGACGAACACTAAAGTCACCTTAGTCGAGCCCGAACCGGTTTGGGGGCCTGGCGATTTGGGTCTAAGTTTCGAAATGCTAGGATTTAGCATCAAGTAGGATCGGAAACTTTGGCCCAACGAATCGTCATTTTGGAAAAAGAGGGTGCGAACATGACCAGCTCCTGGACGGACCTGTTCGTTTTGCACTCGAAGAAAGGGATGCCCAATGCGTCGCAGGATCGGCGATCATGGTTGTGCAGTAGCTGACACCCGAGTCCATAGCTACAAAAAGGGCGGACCTCTTTTGGTCCGCCATTAGTTCAGAGATTGGTATTTCTCTATACGATAAGAGCGGACCGCGCTTCCTTTTCGGCTCCTGATCCCCTCGGCCATTGCCACGCAGACCTTGGCTTATGGGCCTTCGCCAGCTCGGGATATTTCTTGGCGTCACGGACCGCGATACGTAGCTTTTCGCTAGCAATGCGAGGATCCAATTTCATCTCTGAACAGATTGCCTTCAGGCTGACTTTCGCCTCAGGAACTGTTTTCGTCTCAGCAGCTGGCTTGCTGAGACCGAGCGTGGGCTTAACTTCGTTAGGGTTGGCAGGCTTCGTTGGCGTGTTTGTCATGATCGTCCTCCGTTTCAGACGATCAATCTATTAAGATAAGGAATGCGGCTGTGTCAGGAGAAATCCCGCAATTGCTCCTGAAAATATCCGCTGGTTACCCAAGATTTCCGCGATGCGTATGGCAACGAACGGCATCGATTGAATTGATTCGGGATAATCGTAAGGCCGCGAAACCGATGGTGCGATGAACTATCGCAGTGTCGGTAGACAGGACTCATCGACTGCCAAGAACATTCAACTTATCGAAGAAGGTGCGATTGCGCTGCTTGGCGTCCCTTAGCAGCTTATTATAGTCGGTGACCTCAAAATAGGTCGCATATTGTGGATGGAAGCCGTAATAGCCCTGCTCGTCCGGTGTTATAAGCGCTTGAAACGTCTTCAGGACGCGTTTCAAACTCTCCGTAATGTCGCATATGATGTAGCAATAGGCGGGGATATGGCTATTTGAAACGGAGATCGGGCGACCGGTCGTCGGATCCAGAAATTTACTCGATCGAATATCCTCTACCATTTCAAAGCATTGTAGAAGCGGATTTTTTTCCATGGTGTAGTTATTAAGCATTGGCTTTTTGAACTCGACCATGATGATCGATTTTACCGGCTGATCATCCTCGCTGAACACGATCTTCCGATCGAACATCAGTAGGTCCGGTTCTCTGCGAGATCCGGAACTGATTTGCTTCCGCAGTGAGGCGATAGGCTTATCGGATGAGATGAATGTCTGGTAGGTTAGACGCTCATCAATCATCCATAAATTCTGCTCGCTCTGCGCTACGTCGTCCGATGTTTTGTGCCGGGGGAAGATGAGTTGATGTACGACTCGTTCTAGGGGATACCGGCCGGTGTCCTCACGCTTGTTTATGGCGCGTTCAAGGTGGTCCAACAGTAAGCGGCGTTGGCCCACATATCGCGCAAGCGCCGCTACGCCCAGCTCGTTATAATTTTCAATGAAATCGTCGAGATGCTGGTCGATCTCTGCGAAATCGGCTCCGGTCTTGTCTGCCTCTCGCAAGATGCGGGTGCTCTCTTGCTTGAGTTTTACTTCGCGGTTGTGAATCTCTTGATGAAGGACTGTCTCGATCTCCGTGCGGCCCGGGTTCGCTGATAGCCGATCGATAAATTCGCCCATATGCTTCATAAGAATCTTGTATTGCGGCGCGTCTTGATCGATGTAGCCGCGCACTTTGTCTGATTTGGCATCATTGATGCTTTGGATCGAGCCCGCCAAGTCAGCTTGAATGTGATTGATGCATTCGGCGCGAATGTCAGCACGAGCTATTTCGTCAGTGAGCAAGCTGGAAGTAACCTCGTTCGCGAGTATGTCATCGTCTGACGTTAGTCCAATGTCAAAATCAGTGCGACCAGAGTTAACGTGTGCGTTGAGAAAATTTCCTTGGACGATCGCAAGATAAACAAATGTGCTTCCGTTGGGATTGGGAAGACGCGACGATAGGTTTGGCACAAATTTGTCGAGGGTCTCGCTAAGGACGCCTCGTTGGTTCGCCGCGTAGACCAGTTTATGATTTGACAACCGAGGCGTAGCGAGTCGAAACCCGAACAACGTGAATGACTCGTTTTTCACCTTGAATGTCTTTTTGCGAGCGCTAGCTTTGAAGTCCTTTTCGAAGACCTCGTTCGCGGAGCACTGAAGGCCATCCTGCAAAGTCACCACGGGGCAATCTGACTCGATAAACACAAGCAAGAAGTGCTCGACAAGTCTTTGAATGAACTGATCCGAAGTACGGGGGAACTGGGAACGATAGGGCTCCTTGAAGCCCACCAGACGAACCAGGGTACCTGTTGTCGTATTGTCCGTCGGCGTCGCATCTCCCCGCGCGATGTCATACCCCTCATCGAAAATGAATTTTCGTGAAAAATGGCCCTCGTTTTCTTTGAAAGTGGTCTCAATCTCCACGTGATCGAATGCCTTCAACCAAGTGAAGCGGCCCAAGCCTTTGCCGCCTTCCTTCATCTTGTGATCGGAATACAAAGTGTTGAAAGAATCAAAATTGCGGTCGTTAAATCCGACGCCATTATCCCGGATGACAAAATTCGAGATTGGGGCGTTTTCCTCATCCAACAGGCTTGGTTGGCGTTGGATCTCAATGTGAATGACGCCTGCCTTGTTCTTCGCCTCGCGAATAGCCTGGAAAGAGTTCATCGTTGCTTCGAAGATAGGAAGCATCGGACGCCACACCGGCAGCGGCATCTGCCTTATCTGGTTAGGGAGGTTCGTCTTGAGCATCATGCGACTCGTTGAACGGGAGACGGCAGCCTAGTTAGGCGAGCGACATATTTCAGTAATTGTCCTCATTGGGTCGCTCCTACAAATGGCTCTTGATCCTCCGCTTTCGGCGCTGACAAGGGTGGCTCCTTGAAATAATCAATCAATGTCGCGCTAATGGCCAAGTGTGGCATCGCGTCCTTATAGAGAATTTCCATTTGCGTCAGCAAACTCTCGACGTCTGAAGATTGGTCTTCGTCTAAAGGCTTATATTGCGAACGAACACGCGTATATTGGGGAGATATTACCTTTGTTTTGGTTCCGAAGTGATCAAGCAGCATCCTTGCTAACGGCTCTCGAGGGAAATTGGGATGTTGAAACGGCCCAACCTCGATTATCAGACCAAGTTTGTTCGACTCCAGCAGAAACCACAGAAGCAAAGGTCTCGATTGGCCAAACCAGCTGAGTCCCGGAATTGTGGGCAAGGCATCGTAAATGACCTTCGGGAGGAAGGCCGCTCTATTAGGCTTCACGGTGCTCCAGCTAAACTCAGGATGGTTCTCAAAAAACCTATTAACCGCTGTCGAAAAGCCATTCACCTCACCGTACCTATAAATAAGATCGAGCGCTTGCCTATGCTTCGCGGCGATTTGGCGACACTGTTGGATTAATTCCTCGTCGGGCACGAAATTCCTCCTGAGCAGGTCAATATAGTGATCGATGGTTAGATGTATTTCCGATGCGACGGCTTTGTCCCTTGCCGCGGTCAGCGCATTTAGAACGTCAGCGTAGGTTATAGAAGACCATTGGCTGCGGGACGGTAGATCGCCTTCGGGTGGAGTGAGATAAGCGAAGAGGCGATGATGTTGCGGATAAGCGGCGTTGATGATGGTTTCATATTTGAGAAGTTGATCCTTGCTTTCGTTAGCATCGATCTTGTTCTCAATCGCCAACACGAAGCGGTTGGCTCTCGATTCTATTAGTATATCGATATCTTTCCATTCGGTTTGAATGCTCGCGTCCGCAAAGCTAGCCAAAGAAAAGGCTAGCGGCCGCAGAGGCGGCGCTGACTGTAGAGTTTGAAACACTTTACCGATTAGGCCCTTCAGGAAAGTGTCACCTAGCCCGTGCCTTGCTGCTGGCGTGAGTAAAAACTTCAAGAATTTGGAGTGTTTTATTTCCTGGCGGTCTAGGCCGATTAGTTCAAAGATGTTCAGTTTAGAAGTTGGGTTCTGCGTTGCCGAGAATAGCTCTAGATCGGAGATCAGCGACAGGAGGCGCCGCTCTTGTTCTTCCAATTCCAGCTCCTTGGAATAGATCTCACTCACGAATTTGGTTCCTTTGATGCAGGATCATATACTCGCTCTTTTAGTCCAGCTTCCGATATTCGCCGAGATATAACGATCATCGCGTGGGTATCGAGACCACAATAATTACGCAGCGCGATATCGATCGCGCGTCTCCGATCATTTGTGGTCGCTGCTGAAATCGCCTCTAAATACGCTTGTTGCGCGCTACCTCCGTCTTTGACTTCGAGTGTCGAGTAGTCGAGCTCGGGGGCCAGTGTTGGTAACACAGCCTTGATCGACCAGCTGCCTCGTTGATCGCGGTGATACCAGTTCTTTCTAGTAACGGGCAGCAGATCGACTATGCGGCCGGCGATAGACCGCAATTGATTAGCAAGATCGGGAAATGCTTTTGCCAGCTCCATAATGCGGGCCTTTTCAAAGCTGGCGTTATATCCGATTACGGCGCCTGCCGTTGGTACCGCCCCTACGAGTGCCTCAGCGCAAGAGCGTCGTGGATCTGTACCGTCGAGACTGAGGAACTCGCGGTGATCGATCGGACCGTCTGAAGACTCGATGTGCGCCGAGAATTGAAAAGGAACCTGCTGATACGGATGCGTACCTACCCAGCGGGGCACAGCAAAGGCAATCGTCTCGAAATCGAGCCATGTCCGAGGGTACTTCCAGTCCGCTATAGCTGCGCGTGCGCCGGCGACGTCGTGGTAGGGGCGGCCCGTCAACGTCGCATCATAGACACGCCGATGAGTTTCATTAGTAAGTGCGTCGCTCTTCACTTCGAGCAGATCATGAATGTTCTGCTCCAACCATCGCTTACCTCCGCCAAAGGGCAGGATAGACACTGGCCATTCCGGACCAGGCGGCTGCGCCGCTTGGCAGTGGTTCGAGAATTCGCAGGTGAACGGCGCATGGCAATGATCGCTGGGCAGGATGGTTGGCTCGGCACCGCCCAAGATCTTGCGAGCGTCCGAAATAAGCTTGTCTCTATCGTTTGCTATCTCAACGACTTCGGCCAGCAGCTCCGCATCCGAAAATAGACCATCAAAGTAGCCATCGCGCTGCAGTACGAAGGCGTTATTGATGTGTCGGATTGCGGCGCTCGCAATCGAAACCGCGGCGTTATTAGCCACCCAAAGCTGTGTTGCGAGGTCGCCGTAGTAATAGTCCTTCACCGAGGTGGAACCTTTCACCTCCGCCAAGCGCCAGGAGCCGTCCATTCGGTTCAAGGATGTCGATCCGGACCAGCACGCCATCGTATTCAAGCGTCGCTTCAAAAATAGGCTGATCTTGGCCAGAGTTGAGAAGAGTGCGGGTCGTGGCGAGTGCTGCCAGCAGATCTGGTTTGGCTTCGACCTTTGTACCGTTCGGAAGCAAACTACAGGCGATCGCTCCCACCTCTTGGCCACTCGCGAAGCGTGCCCTAGAGCTCTCGTCCATCTCCGCTAACTCAGGCCGATGCACTGACAGCCAGAGCCGTTTCGGGCACTGTTCGAACATCGCGATCGTTAATTTGGACAAGCCGTAACGATGCGTTCTCTCGTTCATATTGTTGAGGCCGGCATTCACATCGGTATTCGACAGGTTGTGTATTGAGAAAAGCACACCGGGGAGGAGAATACAAATGGCGATACGTGCCGAAAATCTGACCTCGTGGTAACAAACGCTTCGCTTAAGCAATCGCTTGAGGGCAATCGGAGGGAACGCTGGCGCCGTTGGGACAACTAAGCGCTCGGCTCCCGGAACACTCATCCAACTGCCTGTACGAGCTCCTCAGCGCCGTTTTGACACCCGGTAACGTGCCTTCGCGGCGTGCGTCGTTGATATTAAACGGTAAAGGGATGATCAGAATCGCCCGAAAGGCCGATCATTAGTCACAGTGTCGCTCCGGAATTGATTGAAAGCATTGCCAGAGGGGCCCTAGCGTTCAAGCTTCGTTGACCGCGCCTCGGCATTTAACATCTCGTCCACATCTATTTTAGCTGAAATCTTATTCACGTCATGGGTGAATGGCGGCGCAAAGGTGCTTCGACCTAGGAGCCACAGCTTCTGGTCGTTCGTTTCAAAGCTGATGCCGTAGGGGACTTTCCGCGCGAGGCCCGCGCGCTCAAAAATATCCAATCTCATGGCTTGGAGGAATCCGTCCGCAAAACCAACCGTGCCATCGGTGAATACATAGGGTCGCTTGTAGGGGTATGGCGCGGGCGGAAGCGGCGGCATGGAAGGCATTGGTCCGACCTTGTAGGTGACGATCTCAACCGAGTCATCAGTGTTTGGCGCCGATTTCGGCGTCGGTACTTTCTCATTTGAGGCTTCAGACGAACTTTCGAGTTCGGAGCCAGATATAGGTTTTTCAGCCATATGATTCAGGAGCCCTGCCATGCGCATCCATTTACACCCCGGAGAGGAGTGGGTCTCAAGCGAATGAAAACAAAGCATCCAGTACCGCGAAATAGCGCGATTGCCAAGCGAGGAGAAGCCGAGCGATGTGTCCGTGCCACGCTTGATTCTAATTTTGCAAGTTACAACGCTTTAGTGATCTCTATGATCCGCACATCGCAGCGCAACGATTGAACAGGTCCTTCAACTTACCGCAAAGTTCGTCAAAGTAGGTTTTGGGTAACTCACCAAACGAATCTCGTTCGTACTTTGCGGATAGCTCCTCTTGAATTGTCTTGTAGGTTTCTGTGGTGCAAACGTCCGTAAGAAAAAAACGGTCGGCACGTTGTTCGTCAATCGACCGCGTATCTTCTTGCATGATCGTCCTCCGTTGTTGACGATCAGTTCAATAAGACGATGTTCACGGTCCCGTCAGGAAAAATGCGAGCTTTCCCGCACCGGGTGGAACAGCAGCACGACTTTACATATTGAACGACTTCGCTATTACATCGCGGAACTGTAAAATCATTCGGAGATCGGAGTTTGAAACATAAGAGCGTGCGAGAGTATTTGCGTTCGGAGGGGTTCGACTTCAATTCATCACCCAAAGAGTTAGACGAAGCATTTGTTCGCGCAACTCCGTCAAATGATCGAGCTCGGCTTCGATTTATATGGGCTTCTAGTGGACAGGCGCGACTAAACGCCCTTTACAAGTTTCCGAAAACGCTGCGTCAGGCGTCGCTGCTGTTCAGTCACGACCGCGACCGCGTTTTGGCATCATACGAATGGTTGGCACGCCTACCGGGCGGACACCGTTCCGATGCAATTCTCGATGCGGGCTGCAGCCAAGGTGCACTCACCCGCTACATTGCCAGGCTATTGCCGAATAGCAAAATTATCGGGGTTGATGCGCTGAATAACCTTATTGATATCGCGAGGGCAGCATCGGGCGCATTTGACAATATCGAGTATTTTTCAAGCAGCTATGAACAGCTTGACTTGGAGGCTGAAAGCGTTGGTCTCGTTGTTTCTGCTGTCGGCCTAGACCTAGAGGAGGTATCTGGATCAAAACGAAGTAGCGACCTAGTTCGGCTCGATCAGACCTATGTTTCGCCGGAGACTATCGCGCTGATGGAGGAGATAGCCGGGTCGGCGTTGAGGGCTTGGCGACGAGTGACCCGCAATGAAGGGTCATTAAAGTGCGTGATAAGGCTGCCTGATTTCGCGGCCTTATTTTCGTTTGTTGAAGTCGCGGCATTGGCTGGGTGGTCGCTGAGGCGGCAGGAATCAACCTACATTCGGACGATGACAGAGAGGTTCCCGGCTCTAACTTTTACGGCGACGGCACCCAAGGCCGACGAGATTAACCGTGGCGAATTATTCGAGTGGAGCATCGAGGTTGTGCGAGATCAAGAACGGAGATGAAAAAGCATTTAACTTGGTGGCCACTCGGGCGCGGGTAAGGCGCGCTTGGTCAGGCAACTCTCATCCATCGAATGTTGCATTCTTGCGCGAGATCCATAGACCTTGCGTGACCTTATAGAACCAGGCTTTTCATCCCGTACTTTTTGGCGATGTCCTTCAACGCTCTGATATCGCCCTTGATGTTGTAGATGGCGTATCCGTAAGCGCCTGGGTCCCACAAAAGTCTATTACCCGTCGCCTCGATCTCATCGCAAAAGAAATGATCAGGCGGTTGCGCGCTAGCGTCAGCCAAGGACCCAGCCGACGCGAGGGACGACTTGACGTCCTTGCGATTTGAAGCGGTCTTTGTCGAATTCTTCATGATCGTCATCCATTGTCGACGATCACTTCAATAAGATGATCAACACGGATAAGTCAGGAAAAATCCCTGTGCCTGTCGTAAATCAAATCTGGACATATTGGTGATGCAGTCCGCCCAGGATTGGGCGACAAAGAATGTGCCCGGCGCGATCGACGGCGCGCGAGACCGGTGCATCTTTCTCCAGGGATAGATGCGTGCGGGCCCCATTATAATATTTCATGTAAAAGAGCAGTAGGTGACGGAGGTGGCGCTCGCTGAACACAACGACGTGGTCAAGGCATTCCCTGCGGATCGAACCGATCAGCCTTTCAGCATATCCATTTTGCCAAGGGGAGCGCGGCGACGTCGGTCGATCGCGAATGCCCATTGATCGAAGCCTTCGGATGAAGACCTCACCTAGGCCCCGTCCCGGTCACGAATGAGATAGCGGGGAGCTTGTTCCCAGCCGCAGGCTTCCGTGATCTGATTTGCGATCCAATCTGCGGTCGGATGCGCTGTGACGCCAAACTATAAAATCTGCCGTCGACCATGCCCCACAATCAACAAGCCGTAGAGCAGACGAAATGAGATTGTCGGGACGACGAACAGATCCATCGCGGCGATGCCGTCGGCTGATTGCGAAGGAACGTCCTCCAGCCTTGGGATGGCGGGTCTCTTCGCTTGGCCATGTACTTGGCCACGCTGGTCTGTCCGATATCGATGCCGAGCTTGAGGAGTTCTCCATGGATCCGCGGCGCTCCCCACAGCGGATTGGCAATGCTCATCTCGCGGATAAGCTTGCGTATCTCAGGCGCTACAGTTGGTCGGCCCCCACGGCACCGTGACTTCCACCGCCAGTACGATCTGAACCCGGCGCGGTGCCATTTAATCACGGTCTCCGGCTTCACGATCGCCAAGGCGCCCAGCACCTTCGGAGCCAAACGATACATGCAGGCGAATATCAGACGGTCCAGCATCCCGAACGTCGGCCGTTTCGGCGATTGCCGCCGCAACACGTTAAGCTGATGACGCAGAATCGTGTTTTCAGCCTCAAGCGAGGCCCGCGACCGGAACGCTCCGACCAACGCCAACCAAATTAGGCTACAGACCTCTCGCATAAGGCAGGAGCATCGCCCGATTCGATATCAGTTGCCAGCGAGATTGAGTTTCCGACAGGGACAACGGATTCATCGAGGAACGCGTGAAATTGGTGGCACTTGTATCGAGTTGGAAAGCGGGGGGTCTCGTATTCTGCTTGATTTTGGACTTCCGTTAGACGCAAGGGACCTGGCATCGACGCCTCTCCCGAAAATCGACGGACTGGCCGAAGGCAGTTCGACGCTGCTCGCAATCGTTCTGTCTCATGGGCACCGAGATCACTGGGGGCTCATACCCAAGGTCAATTCCCAAATTCCCTTGGTCGTGGGAAGAGCAACCGAGAGCATCATTCAGGCAGCGGTGGATTTCGTGCCTGATGCCGTGAAGTTGAACGCCGCCCAGCATCACGAGCACGGCAAATGCTGCATCGAACCACGCATATCCGAACGATGCTGGCCGGATCTTCGCAACATCTTCACAAGAGGAGGAAAAATAGTGACGAGCGACGATGGGCAACTGACGCCTAACTCGGCATTGCGCCGATGAAAAAATGCAGTCAAAAGGAGCGCGTCTGGAACTAAAGTTCCCTGGGAGCTCTTCGAATGAGACTTTTTTCTTCGCGCCTTTTGTGGAGCGGCGTGATTCGTTTCGTCTTGTTCTGGGCTATCGTTTCGGCCACCGTTTACGCCACTTCGCTGAAGTTTCCTATTCTCGAATTCCCCTTCATTCGCAAGACAATCGGCCTAGCTTTCGCCTCCGGCCATCTTGAAGGTCTGAGTTCGCAGGATTTCGCCTTTGCGCTGGCCGCGATGATTGGGGCGGTGGCTCTCGGATTGGCTGTCGCATACTTTATCATGCACGTGGTGCTTATCAGCCTTGCAATTTTCGATGCGAGCCAGCCAGTCACGAGGGCGAGAAGCTCAACCTTATTCGCAGAAAATTTTGATGCGATTGACCAGCGTCTGTCAAAGCACCCGCTCATTGGCCAGGCTTGGCGAGTATTTGACCAGACGACATTCCGCATACCCGGAGCAAAAGCAATACAAACGACGGTGCGCCCCGGCAGCCTCCTCAATTTTGGCGCTGCGAGAGAGCGATTGCCCGGATTGAAGATGATGGGGAGTGTACCTGGCTACTTCGTTGGTGTCGGGCTGCTCCTCACTTTTATCGGACTCGTTCTGGCGCTTCAACAGGCATCGGCGGCCGTCAGTAGCAACGATGCTAACGGTATGCAAATAGCCACTCGCCAGCTTCTTAAAGTTGCGACATTCAAATTTACGACCTCCATCGCTGGCTTGGGATCGTCCATCGTGTTGTCGATTTTCTTTAGATTTTATACCGTTTGGATCGAGGCCGCTTTTGATCGGCTCAACCACCAACTCGAGAAACGCGTGCGATTCGTCTCATCGCAGTCAATCGCCTGGAATATGAATGAGTCCCTTAGTGCTCAGCTCACCGAATTGAAGCAGATAAACAGCGCTGACTTCTTTGCTCGCATGGGCGAAAAGATTTCACCGCAAATACAATCGGCATTTACTACCGCGATGGCTCCTGTCACAACCAGTATCAACAACGCGATGGAGCGAATTTCCGAATCGAGCCAGAGCGGAGTCTCGGATCTCATGAAGGAGTTCAGCCAGACACTTCAGGTCGGAGCTGGCGACGAACTTCGTGAGCTGACCAAAACATTACAAACCATGCAAGGTGCGCTCGTAGAGGCTCAGGGCGGAATTGGTCGGACGGGCGAAGACTTCGGGCGCCGGATGACCGAAGCCGCCGAGAACCTCAATCGACTGGTCTCCGACGCTGGTGGCCGGATGAATGAGAGTTCCGAGCAAAGCCGGAACGCGCTCATGGATGTCGTCGGCGCGTTGCGTGAGACGTTTGAGCGGGCCAATCAGAAGGTGGATGAACAGCTCGGACAGGCAGCGTCGGGCGCGTCTGGGAAGGTCGAGGAGGCCATGGCGCGCGTCATGGCGAAGCTGGAAGGTCAGGTTGAGAGTTTCCGCGGTGGGCTCGAGTTTTACCATCAGGACATGTCGCGCCGATTGAGCGATACCAATGCAATAGTTGGCGTGGCCCAATCGGGCGCAGTAAACGCCGTCGCGGCGGCCTCAACTGAGGCAGCGAATGCGTTGAAGGATGGCCTCGCGGCGGCGATGCGATCTATTCGAACCGAATTGGAAACCTTTGCCAGCACGATCCGCAGCGTCGAACTGGGAATGACGTCGCAGGTGACAGCTTTGAGGGACGCCACCGATCAAACCCGGCTGGCTGCCGACGCTTTCGGCGCAACGGCACAGGACGTTCGCTCAGCATCGGCTCCGCTTTTGCAGTCGAGCGAGAGAATTGCCGGCGCGACCCAGAGCTTGACCACCGCCGTGTCCGGCGCAAGTGAGCGTATTTCCGTAAGCGTTGTCGATTCAAACACGAAACTCGCTGAGTCTGTAACTCGGTCTGTCGCAAGCTTCGAGGTTGGACAGCGATCGGCGGCGGACTTCGCAGGGACGCTAGGGGCACATATTGGCCAGCTTTCCACCGTCTGGACTGGTTATTCCGAGAAATTCGAGCGTGTCGACGAGGAGCTCGGAAAGGCAATCGGCGATCTGTCAGAGGCAGTTAGCACTCAAGGTCAGCAACTTGTCTCCTACGCGTCCAAAGTCGACGAAAGTTTTGCAACGGCCATCTCGCGGCTAAATCCATTCCTGGAGGAGTTGAGGAGCAATACCGAAGAGCTCGGGGAATCAGTGTCGGATTTGAAGGTCGCGCTTCGCTCGCCGGCTCGGCAATGAGGACTGAGCAATGATTGCGGACGAGAGCGCCTCAGAATCAGAAGAAGGCGAGAACTATTTCGTATCGATGACCGATATGATGGTCGGCGTACTGTTTATTTTTATCATTATGCTCATGATCTTCGCTCTTGATTTTAGAACCAAGACCGATGTCCAGGACAATGCCATCGATGTCGCGCGGGAAGTCGCGCGCAAGCTCGATGATCTTGAGAAGGATGTGAAGGCAGAAATTGCATTGATGGACAGAAGCCAGGAAACGCGACGTAAACTTCTCACGACCCTGAAATCGGAGCTTAAAGCGGACGGCATGGACGTCCAGATCGACGAGGCGAACGGCGTTTTGCGCCTTACCGAAGACGCCGTCCGGTTCGATGCCAGCCAGTCCGTTCTCTTGGACAGAGCCAAATTCAACGTCGACAGGATCGCACGCGTTCTTGAAAAGGTGATCCCGAACTATGTGGCATGTCAGATTTCGGCGGGGCAGAACAAGTGTCGCGCCGGGTTGGAGTCGAGCATTGAGACTATATTTATCGAGGGGCATACCGATTCGACCGGCGCCAGGGGAGGCGACGATCGGTACAACTGGCAGCTCTCGGCGGAAAGATCAGTGAATACCTATCGCGAGATCGTCAATTTCGCGCCTAGCCTGCGTACCTTGCGCAACACTCGCAATGAGGAAATCATTTCTGTCTCGGGCTACGCGTCCACACGACCGATTGATCCCAGTGAAAACCGTGAGGCATGGGCTAGGAATCGTCAAATCGACCTCCGCTTCGTCATGGAAGTCGATTCCAAGCAGCGCCTTAAGCAGATCATCAACCTGACGGACTCCATGAAGATCGAGATCGACCGACTTGTGACCGCCAGCGGGGGCCGCAAGTGAGTGGCTTCAAGGCGTCGATACGAACCTTGCGAACCGCCCGTTTGCCTGCCTTGCCGATCCCGGCGATTACCCGAATTGCCCGTGCGGCAGACAAGATCGGTTTTGCCGCCTCGGGCTCCGATTCACCCAAGCCCAGCAAAAACTACCACCTTGTCGCTAAAGACATTTTGAAAAAGGTGATCACCACGGGTGAACTGACACGACGTGAAGCGCGCGATGCGGCCTGGTGCCTGTGGGAGACGACGCCCGCATTGGCCTTGAGCAACCCAACAGTCGCGTCGCTGATAAAAGCGACGGAGACCTCAGGCAGGAGGCAACCGTTCCGGGCGTTGGCCTCGTCTTACATGGCGAGTTATGCGCCTGATCGGAATCGGATCGAGGATATCTCCTCAGTTCTGATGCGCCTAGCCAGCGGCATGGGGAAGCCGTGGGCACCGCTCCAAAACGACCTGAGCCTGTTCCATTTTGTGGATGGGCCGCAAAACCTGGCGCGGATGGCGGTCGAGCGTAGCATATCACCAACAGAAGTGCTGTCTGGGTATGGGCTGGGCGCCGTGAATGCACAATCCGGCTTTGCCAAGTATAGCATCGCGAGGGCGCTTGAGCAGATGCGCGATGGGAAACAGCCGCGCCACGAGGTGCGGCTGAAATGCGTCAAGACATTCGCACTCCGGGATGGTCGTGAATTGTTGTTTCAGGAGCATGGCCCGTTGGTTGCGGATGCCCTGCTTTTGCCGTTTGGCGACACCACTCCCGAAGAGGGCGTCACTGACAAATTCCTGGCAATTCTGCTCCGCCTCTTTGGCGACCCGCGATCGCAGCCGGCGAAGTGGGCCCGGATGCGGGCGGCTGCCGCAATTGTTCGGCGTTGGTTGACAAAACAGTCCCTCAGACAGTTCCTCGAAGTGGTTGATCAGACGGCCGACGATAGAATGTGGAAGCACCGTCGGGCGTTTTGGGGCGCGGTATATGATCGCGGGCTCATCTCCGATGCCTGGGTTGTTTTCACGCCCCTCGGTGCAGGCGTCGCTCGTCGCACCTTTGGCAAAGAAATCTCTTTTGCAACGTTTGACCGTGGCTCTGTTTTGAAGGGACAGGCGGTTCTCTTGCTGCGGATCGGTCGTGGCGTCGTTGCGGAATGGAGTCACGCGGGCCGATGCATCATTTGGAATGACGCGGAAGCGGGCGGGGGTCCTGCGCTCCATGCGATGACCTACCGACCCCACGATTTGCGGGCTCCTGAAGGAGCATATTCCAATCTCGCTGAACCCATCTTTGCAATATCGCACCAAGGTGCGGACAATTATGCGTGGCAGTCTAAGGTAGCGGAAAAGATCCATCAGATGACCGGCGTTCGAATTGGTCAACGCGAGTATCAGGTAACCTAATGGCCCTTACATATTCCTGCTCATTGCTGCCGGACGGCGTTCGCGTTCAAGCGAAACGCCGACGCCTGCTCAAGTCCATCGATGTTGCCGTGTCGGATTGGGCGGATGAGGCGGGTTCGAGCGGCGTGGCAGCGCGTGTGCTGATGGCGGCTGTAGAAAGCCAGGATGCGCGCGCGGACGAAAAATCGTTCCTATTGTCACACCGGTATGCTGCAAAGATGCCTGCGTCGATCGCCAACCAGCTCAATATGCCGGCGCTGTCGCTGTTGTCGGTGACGCTGACGTTCGATGGACGGGTTGACTCACCTGACGGGACGATCCGCGTACGTTGGTTTGACGAACGCACGCGTTCAGTTTCGGCCAATCGGGTGGGCGCGTTCGTTCAGGTCGGCGACCAGACTTCACGTCTCTCGTCTGCCTTGTTCGAGCTTCTGGAGGCGATTGACGGCTTTAATGACAGCGTCGGTCGCGATATCGAGACCCGCATCGCGAAGTGGCAACCGGTTCAGGTCGCGCTGCAGGAAGTGACTGGATCAGAGGTTAAGGCGGATGGCTTTCTTGGTTCACTGACGATCTATCAGGCTGGCAGTTTCGCGCTCGACGCGCGCGAAACCGCAAACGGACCTGACCTGGTCCCCGTGCTAATGGGGCGCAACAAGGCTCCGTCCCTGGACGATAACGCTCCAATTCAGGATGACGGAGACGATGAGGCCATCGATGGCGAACTTCGCGACGACAGCGCCGACGCGTTGCTGCCACCGGAGTTGCAGAAGAGGTTCGCCGACGAGCGATTTGGCCCTTCAGGCAAAACACGCGACGCCTACGTTCTCGCCCGCAATACTTTCGTTATCCTCGACCCGGACCTCAAGGTTGCGCTCGACGTTGTCCGCGAAATGCGCAAGGCCAATCCGGAGGTCCGTCGCAACTTCCTTCGCAATCCACGACCTGCCATCGCAACGGCGCTTGGACGCGATGATGCTGATCTGGCCGCGATTGGTCTTTTTGTCGAGACGAGGCAATATTCCGAGCGCGTCCTCGGATTGGGAATTTGGGATCCGCCGAAGCTGCCCTGGATGCAGAAGAAGGCTGGGCAGTGGGCACTTGAGACGTTCCCGGTCACGTTGCGCGGTAGGGCCATCGAACTGACGCCGGAACGGCTCGACGAGATTATCGAGCAGGTCGATGTCGCTAAGCGAGAAGAGCGTCCGGACGTCGCCATCGATGAGGAAATCTATACGGTCGTCGAGGTGGAAGCTGCCGTAGCAGGTTTGCGCTTCCCAAGGAAAGAGCCGGGCACTGACGGAAACCCAGAGCCTGAAGAGGATGAGGATCTGCCTGTTGACGATGAAAACGTGCTCATCATCAAGCAGAATATCGACGGCGTAGAACATCAGCTCAGCCATCCGCGACGGCCCGTCTTGATCAGCCGGGACTTGCCGATTGCCAGCCTTGCCCTGACCCGGCCGAAGCCGCATCAAACGGAAGGCTTCAAATGGCTGGTTGATGCATGGGAGGCTGGCTGGCCAGGCGTTCTGCTTGCGGACGACATGGGCCTTGGCAAGACATTCCAGGCATTGGCCTTCATTGCCTGGGTTCGAGCCAATATGACCGCGAAGGCCCGCGGAGTTTCGGGCGCGCCCGCCAAAGGTCCGATCTTAATCGTTGCGCCTACCGCTCTCCTGCGAAACTGGGCGGCGGAGTCTGCGCTTCACCTTGCGCCCGATGTTCTGGGAGATCGGATCGACGCGTTCGGCCCCGGGCTCAAAAAGCTCAAGCGCGCGAAGGCGGCCGACTGGACGCCGGAGGATGCGCTGGATGTCGACAGGCTCCGGAGCGCGGACTGGATCCTGACGACTTATGAGACGCTCGCCGACAATCATCGGGCCTTTGCGCGGGTTCCATGCTCCATCGTCATTTTCGACGAAATGCAAAAGGTGAAGTCGCCGGGCACCATCAATACCCATGCCGCCAAGGCGCTGAATGCGGATTTCGTGCTCGGCCTGACCGGGACGCCGATCGAGAACCGCCTGGAAGATCTGTGGTGCATCATGGACCGCGTGGCGCCCGGTTATCTCGGAGACCTGAAGACGTTCTCCGCCACCCATACCGAAGATGCCCATGACGCGTTGAAAGACCTCAAGGCAAACCTTGATGAACCGCGGCTCGGTCTTCCCGCCATCATGCTGCGGCGGATGAAGGACCAGATCTTGGTCGGCCTACCGGCAAAGAGCATCAAGCCCTATCGCGTCGAGATGCCACCAGCGCAAAGCGAGGCCTATGCGAGTGCGGTCCGGGAGGGGCAGTCAGGCGAGCGATCGCCCGGCGCGATGCTGAAGGTGATCCACGCGCTTCGATCCATTTCGCTTCATCCCAACGGGGGCGGCGACATCGATCCCTATGATCCGGAAGCGGCGACCAAATGGGTCAGCGAATCCGCGCGAGTGAAAGAGGTCTTCGCAATTCTTAGGCAGATTGAGAAGAACGGCGAAAAGGCGCTAGTCTTTCTGGAGCATCGCGACGTCCAGGCCACCTTTGCGGCAGCGGCGGCGACGCTGCTCGGATTGAGGTCGGAGCCCGTCATCATCAACGGAACGACGCCGGGCGCGAAGCGCCAGGACATCGTCGATCGCTTTCAGAACGGACTTCCGGGCTTCAATCTGATGGTTCTGTCGCCGAAAGCTGCAGGCGTCGGCCTCACCATCACGGCCGCTAACCACGTGATCCATCTCAGCCGCTGGTGGAATCCGGCCGTCGAGGACCAGTGCAATGATCGCGTCTATCGCATCGGACAATCAAAGCCGGTGACGGTCCACGTGCCGATCGCCGTGCATCCGTCGCTCGGCGACAGATCTTTCGACGCCAATCTCGACCGATTGCTTGAATCCAAGCGCTCGCTGTCGCGCCACATGCTGGCGCCGCCGGTGGGGGAGGCCGACGTCGGTGTGCTCTTCAATGAGACCATCGGAACGTCCGAAGGCGGGACACGGCTGTGAAGGGCTTGATAATCAGGGAGCCATGGATCGGCATGATCATGGACGGCAGCAAGACGTGGGAACTGCGCACCCAGCACACAACGATGCGCGGCGAAATCGCGCTCATCCGGAAAGGCACTGGCCAGATCGTCGGTGTCGCCGACCTCGTTAACAGCTTGCCTCAACTCGATCCGCGGGGGCTTGCCGATTCCGTCCAGTTCCATGGCGTGCCGCCGTCGGAGCAGGGAAGCGCCATTGCGAACGGCTGGCTGTTCCCGTGGCTGATCGTCAACGCGCGGCGGCTGTCGTCGCCCGTTCCGTATCTTCATCCGAGCGGCGCGGTCACTTGGGTCAATCTTGACCCCGGCGTTACCCAGTCGGTCGCGCGTGGCAAGCTCGGAAGCCCGGCCGAACCAGTCGTGGCGACCGCGAGGCCCTCACCGCCGTCGGCGCCGTCCCGTCCGGCTAAAGCTCCCACCATCTCGGACGCAGCCGAGCAGGAGCCGGATCGCATTCGCGGGACTGAAGCCAGGATTTCGCCGGCACTGGAAGCTGAACTCGTCGCTACCGCCGACAGGCTTGGAGTGAGGGTCAAGGCGCTTGGCTCCGAGACGACGAAGATGCGCAGTTTTACTGTGCCGTCGCGGGCGGGGGACCAGATCGTCCTAGTGAACCGCATGGCGCGGTCCTCGCCACGATTCCAGGTCTTCCTGGCGCCGGCGCTCGACGGCCGGATAGCGTCTGACGTGGCGGTCATTCCCGGAGCGCAGCGCTTCGTCAATGCCAAGACCAATGACCATCGTATGCGTCACAGCGCCTTCCGGGCCTTCAAGGGGCCGCGGCAGAACGGCGAGCCGTTTGGGCATGGCTGGCTGCTGGAAGAGCAGCGTGCCGGCGAGCATTTCGGCAAACTGATCGAATTTATCCGCAGTAAGTAACCAACAGGAGAGGGCAGCATGATCCACACCAACGACGCTACGGCAGTATCATCGGTGGCACTCTCCATCGCGACATTCATACCGGCTTGGCGTGTAGAGCTGTGTGCCATTGACGCGAAAAGGAATTGATCAAGAATGTCGTTCGGAAAATCAGCCGACCGAGGGAATTTGGGGAGCGATCTGGGTTAGGCAACGATTGTGGGATGTCAGAGTAGTGAGGCGCATGCTGCAATGCGCCCCGCCAACATTCCATAACCTCTGACTGGCGACTCGCCGCAAATGCTCCTGGAGTATGCCATGCCATTTTTCAGAGGAAAAAGCGGTCGAAGGGGGCTGTATTTTCAGAGCTAAGGCAGGGCCAATTTTAAACGTGTCGATCTCCGACGGCTCACCGGTGAAATGTTGGCCTTTTAACAGCCACCACCAGAGGCGATGCCCACATACGACGACAATTTCGGGCAAATCCTACTTCATGATTTTGTTGAAAGGTTCAACGCCTAGTTCGAACATCTCGTTGGTTGGAGATTCACGGGGCCCCACGGCCGCGTAGACCGGCACGTAATTGTAAAAGATGACTGACTCCCGTATGTCCCGAATCTCATCGCGCGTCATGGCCGATTTCTTGCGGCCCGAAATTGTCACCATCAGGGTGTTGAAGTGAGCTTATCGCATTTTCCGTGGAGCGGAGAAATCGATATAGGCCGCAAAAATTACCAAAATATTCTCGTCAATTACGGTGAACCTCCGCCCTTCGAAAGGTACTGGCACAATTGCACGGATGCCAATCCAACCAACTCGAGCGCGAATGGCATCTATGGGCACTCGGATCGGATTCATCAAATGTGCAATGGAGGGTTTCATGATTTCAGACGCTAGCCATTGGTCTAAGGCAGCCGACGATGCGACCAAAGAGGCCTTTCACGTGAGCGAGCTTGGGCTGCTCGGAGAGGTGCTGCACTGCAAGCACCTAGCGGGCGGCTTCGGCACTGTACAGGTTGCAAGCGTTCTCCAGGGCAGGATCGAGCTCTTCGAGAAAGCTACTGATCGAACGGCGATTTTTCGAGACGTTGAAGAGCTTATTCACGCTGGCTGGACAATTGATTGAGCGAAACCATCCTGCCTCATCCAGCGCAACTTAAACCCAAGGAGAAATGATGAATGTCGGGACCGAAGCCGCGAGAGGACAACCATGCGTGGGCATCTATTGGGGAGTAACGGATCAGTCAGGCAAGATATCGATTGTCGTCAATGTCAGCCTCCTTGCGGAGGCAGAGCCCTACGGGGACTTTCTAACTCATTCGAGGGGGCACCATGAGGTATGGGAGGCGTGGCGCCGCCTTGGAACGACCGGCCTTGCGCGACGCGGACTTCCGGATGTCCTCCGGACGCATGAATACGAGGAGTTTCCGAGAGGGAGGGTAGTGTACGATGGCGAACATGAGAGATTTGTCATTTACGCCGATCGTGGGCTCCAGACCACGGCCTTCATTGCGAAGATCGTTGGTGCATTTCATCTTCAGACGGAGTCGTACATCATTCAATCTGATTCGCATTACCGAAGCAGCTGGTCATGACGTTCTTCCTGAGGTGACGCGGACTAAAATTGGTCGAGCGGTCTTCACAACGTGCGGAAGATACTCGGCGATCTCGAAATGAACGATGGAGCATCGTGGTGGATTGAAGTTGTCGATTGACCGCTTGATCCGCGAAGTGCTCCAGCGATGTCGAACCCGTTTGAGATTCAAGATATGGAGTATTGGCAATGGGTTATGATCTGGCGAGGCAAAGATGATCGACGTTCACAGCGCAGACGCTAAGCGATTCCTGGAAAAAATATCAACAAACATGCAAGCTAGCGCTCTCGCAAAAATGAGGTACCAGAGTCGATTGGCGCCAGATTTTAACCCGTTTGATTTCATCAATCACGATGAGTTAAGCCTATCTAAAATGATAGCTTGGCTGCTCAATCGTGAAGGAAGTCACGGGCAAGGCGCAGCTTTTCTTTTGCTATTCGTTGAGCGTTTCCAGCTTGCCTGGAGTCGGCGTGCGTGTGAGACGGCGTGGCCACCGAAGCTTGAATTCGCGATAGAGAATGATGGTCGGATCGACATTCTGTTGCAATCTGGAAATTCGAAAATTGTGATTGAGAATAAGCCGTATGCGCTGGATCAGCAGGGTCAGTTAAAGCGGTATTTTAAGTATTTGGACGAACAAAAACTTGATGCGCGCACGATCGTTTATCTAACAAGCAATGGAAATCCGCCATCTGATGCCAGCGTTACCAGAGAGGAGCTGAAGGCGCGATTGCAGAACAACGAGTTGAAATTGCTTAGCTACGCAGGAGATGTATTAAGGTGGCTCGAAGAGTGTAAATCGATATGCCGGGCCGATAGGGTGTCGGTGTTCATCGACCAGTTCTCCCAGTTTATTCTCAAAACGTTCCAAGGGGTAGATAACGTGAGTGATCAGAATCATTTGGTCGAGGAAATTCTTGCATCGTCTAAAAATATTTCTGCAGCCATGGCCGTGGTCGTCGCTAAGCACGCATTTCAGAATAAATTATTTGAAAAGCTAAGGGGCGAGTTAGAAGAAATGATGGGCGCAGAGTGGTTTCCAGTTTGATTTCTCTTCGGCATGTAAGGTTGTGTTCCGGATCGAATTTCTGAAGAGAGATCTCGGGAGTGCAAATTATGGTCTGAAGTCGAAGCGGCAAAAGGATATGTCGGAAGCAGAGGCGAAGGCTATAAATGAAGCAATGAAATTGAGCCCCATTGGTGGCAAACGATGGGGCGCGACACTGTGGCCATGGTGGGGCGGTGGAGGTGAGGATGCGTTTCTGCCGTTGGAGTGGGATTGGAATATTAGCGCGGCGCCCTGGATTGCCATTCATAAGGGGGAGCTCGCACACTCGATCATGGATGCCGCAACGAAAGTGCGCGACGCGTTGCGGAGCGGAGGGCTGATTGAACCACGCGCAACATCCCTCGATCTTGCTCCGCCCATTTTCACATAGTCTCTGTCGCGCGCGTCATCACCGTCCTGCAGCGGGCCGCGGTGGCGGTTTGTTTCAAGACAGGTGGCCGATTCGGGGTGGAAAAAGGTACAATAGCTCTGGTGGGGCGCACCGTGCTCCCGAATTACGGGAACCCTAGCTGGTCGGCCGGGAATGGGCGGACAGGGCGACCGGTTGGTCTTTTCCGGCCACGCGAGCGTGGGTGGAGCAGATGCGCTTTGTGAACAGCCTCTGTGCATTGGAGGAGTATGGCGGCGATACTTCTGCCAAAGCCGAGGCCGTCGGCGCTGACGCAGTCTAAGTGTGAAAGGGGGATCATTTAGTGGTTAACGAAGGCTCGGAAGGCAAAGGCGCAGGGCTCATTTTTCAGGGGAGCACGTTTATGGACAATGGAAAGCCTCCGCGTTAAGGACCCTCGTAAGGGCTCTGCGAACAGGTGAGCGGCCTCTTGGCCGCTTATCTCTTGTGGATCAGAACTGGCTCGCAACAGCAATGGCGCATTTGATCGAAATCGATCAAAGTCGCAGGGTCGAAAATGTAAACGAGAATGCATATTGCATTTTCGAAGTTGGACCCGTTTATTTCCAGTGTCTCGCGCCTTCGTTCGGCACGTATCTCCGCTGCAAATCGGTTTCAGAAAAGTTTGCCCCTGAACTCGGAGCGATCCTAACGTTGGAAAAGAAGGATCGGCTTGTTCGTGAATTTGGGTTTATAGCCCCCGGTCATTCGAAAAACTTCTCCCAGAAAATAGAGATCATGGAAAAGAGAGATCTAGCTTACGTTGCCCGGATGGCATTTCGGGTGCTGAGGGATATTTACGACGTGAAGAACCTTGGCGCGACCAATTTCAAGTCTTGTTCCGAAGCCCGCTCTGTCGCACCGAAGCGCCGATAATTTGTGATGGCCGATAAATACGACATCATTGGCGATATCCACGGTCATGCGGAGGTGCTGCGCCGCCTTCTACGAGAATTGGACTATCGCGATGACGATGGCGTCTTTCGTCACCCCGATCGCCGGGTAATCTTTGTTGGTGACTTTGTCGATCGCGGACCGGAACAACGTGATGTACTTCATATCGCTAAGAGCATGTGTAACGCCGGCACAGCGCTTGCCGTCATGGGAAATCACGAATTCAACGCCCTCGGTTGGGCCGAACCGGACGGCAATGGCGGTTTTCTGAGGCCGCACAGTCAGAACAACAAAGAGCAGCATGAAGAATTCTTGCGCCAGATTGGTGAGGGATCGACGGCTCACAAGGAAGCGCTTGAATGGTTTCAAACGCTGCCGGTTTGGGTCGATCTGTCCGGGATACGCGTCGTTCACGCTTGCTGGCATGCCCCGGCTCAACGGATACTCCGGCCATATCTTGACCAGTCGCAACGGTTCACCAAGGTCGGTTTGCGCGAAGCCAGCCGCAGCGGCTCTGAAGCCTATGATGCTGCCGAGGTTCTTCTGAAAGGTCCGGAAGCCCTGCTTCCTGGTGGGCGCTCATTCAAGGATAAGCAGGGCCACCCGCGCTATGAAGTGCGATTACGCTGGTGGGATCCCGGTGCCACGACGCTTCGCACGGCAGCACTTGGCATGGATGGAATAAAAGCAAGTCTGCCCGATCTGCCCGTGACCACCGACTACCATTATTCGGAAAAAATACCGGTCTTCTTTGGCCACTATTGGCTGAGGGGAACGCCGATCATCTCCGGCGACTACGCCGCCTGCCTTGATTACAGCGTGGCCAAGAAGGGATTTCTCACGGCCTACCGATGGTCCGGCGAGAACGTTCTGTCGCCGGATAACCTGGTTTACGTGAATGCGAAGCCATCCGCATGAAACTGTATTTTGGGCCCAATACCGACAAGCCGATTGCCGTTGCTCTCGATGTTCAGGAATATCTGGAGGAAGATAAGAAGCATCAGTATAGGGATGGATACAGCATGGCCGAGGCCGCAAAGTCCTGGGTCTGCGCTGAAGGGTATCTCCCGCCGTCAATTGCAGCGATCGTAGGCTCGAACAATTTGAATGCTGCCCACTTCGAGTATCCGACAAAAGTGTGGGGCGGCGGAACGGCAATGACGGATGTCATGGCGTTCATTCCCAATGGCGTGATTGCGGTCGAGGCCAAGGTCGACGAGCCATTCGACGATGTCGTCTCGGATTGGATCGATCGTGAGGCTGCGCGCAATCCGGATTCCCCACCTCATCGACGAAAGGTCATTCAGCAGTACGCCAGCGCGCTATTGGTTGCCGCGGAAAACCTGCTCGACATCAGATATCAGCTTTTGCAAAGGACCCTTTGCGCTTCCATCGTGGCTCGCGCCAAAGGCCTGTCGGTGGCGTGGATGATCGTGCAGCATTTTCCCCGCGGTACCGCCAGCGACAGGATCACAAACCGCTCGGATTTCGACGCCTTCGTTGCACTTGTTGGGAACGCGCCGGTCATCGAGGGTGTGAAGGTTCAGCTAGCTTGGGCCAGCGGCTGACGGCAATCTTGGTAGTGAGCATCGCGCCCGATCGTTGCTGACGGAAGCGGACGTTTTCGAGGACACGATCTCTCAATAAGTCTCCCGAGGTTCTTGGGCTTGTTCACCTTGCCGGTATCGCACTATCTCCTGCCAAATAATCGTGCCAAACCACTGGTATGAGACTGGTGGCGTGGAATTGTGCGATGGGTTTTGAGCGCAAGTGGCGAGCGCTTTCGGCTCTCAGGCCCGACATTGCAGTACTTTCCGAGGTCGCCTGTCCCGAGAAATTGCGATCCCAACTTCCCGCGTTGGAAGGACTGCCCGTCATCTGGGTGGGTAACAAGCCGAACAAAGGCCTCGCCGTGGTTTCGTTCACCGGCAGCAGCCTCGAACTCGATCCTTCATACCGACCATCCAATCAGTTCGTGGCTCCTGTTCATGTGAACGGGGCGAAATCCTTTCGCTTGCTCGCCACGTGGGATCACAACGACCGTGCGGAAGGCCTCAATAGAAGACCCGGGCCGCTCCTTCGATGTCTGGAGGACAGTGCCGACTTCTGCCGTGACGGCGACCTGGTCGTCGCGGGGGATTTCAACAACAACCCGCGCTGGGACAAGCCGAACGGGCCGAACAATATGAGCGTGATTGCCCGGGAGCTCGCAAAGCGCGACCTCGTCAGCCTCTATCATCACGACACTGGTAACGCCTTTGGCAGCGAGCTGCGCGGGACCTACTGGCATTATCGCCGCGACGACATGCCCTATCATATCGACTACCTGTTCGTGCCTATGACGTGGCTGAAAAACCTGCGGTCCTTTGAGCTTGGGGACTACGACGCTTGGTGTGGAAGCGGCCTGAGTGATCACGCGCCGCTGATCGCCGAATTCGGCTGATTTTGGGAGACGTCGGCAGGGATTCGAACCTGCATGTTCCATAACATCTGGTTTGCGAACAATGCCGCTCAGGTTGCAGCGCGCCGATGCGGCCAAAGGTCGGCTTCTGGGGGACAAGCGGCCAATTCTTGACCGCGGCACTTGTGGCGCGTGCTCCCTTCTTCCATTTAAACCCCCAATGCGTCCAAGACATGCTTGGCAACATCTACGTCATCCAAATAACCCACGATTCCGTGACGGTTATCCGTCGCGTTCAAGACTTTTGCGTAATTTTCGACGGCCGGGTTGATCGGAAAATTGGCTGCATCAAGCGGATAGAGCGCGACGACGTCCCTGGGGTCGAAGGCGTTGTACCAAAGCCCGGTCTTGGCCGGAAAGCCGATCGGCCGAAATCGGTCCCGAATGGCCCGGATTCCGAGTGGAGATCCAACAGTCACGAAAGCCCGCACATCCAGTGCGCGCCGGTCGGTTCGCAACACGTGATATGCGACCACCGAACCGAGCGAATGACCAATTATAACGCAGGGAGATTCATTAATGTCAGAGGCCACTATATTGTCGATCGCGTCCCGCACCCCTGTTTGCGTTGTGTATAGGTAGACATCGCGCATGAACTTTTCGATAAACGATTGACTAACACCGCCGGCGTTACGGTCGATCGCGCGGATGATTGCCTGAACCCACGCCCAGTTTTGCGGGCCCTTTTCAGTGGGGTTTTTCCCAAACTCGTCCTGGACCTGCGCGTCGGTAACGCCTGACTGCCGGCGCATCTCCTCGGCAACTTCTGCTTGGAAATTCAAAAAATCATCGTCGACGGAACTTCCTTTGGTTTGAATGTCGGTCGTCAATGGTATTTCGAACTGTCGCGCAAATTCGTCCAGCTTGCCTCCATAAAACGGAAATGCAATGTCCAGCTTGTCGGGCAAGGTTCGGTTGATCTTGGTCGCGCCGTGCCGCAACGTCTCAAGCCACGTTGCTTTCAAAACAGCCGGATCAAAACCCTGTTGGGAACGGCCGTGAACGAGAACAAGCCGCACTGGCGGATCGCTGGCGGCGAGCGCTCTCCTTGCCATGGATGTCGCAATACCTGCACCGGCTGCCGTCAGAAAATCGCGGCGCTTCATCGCCCATCCCCTCATCTTTCCCTCCAAAGCGAGATTGCCGGGGCCAGCTTAGCCGCGGTTTCTCGTTCCGGTCCGTTGAATCGCGCTAAAAATCGAAGCCATTCCATTTGGCCCGAAAGTGGTCCATAGAGCTTCGCGCATGTCGAATCGGGCCTTGTCTACCAGTTCGGGCAAGGAAACGTTCTTGACGCGAAGCAGCTGCCAGCCCTGCGTTAACATGGGACAAAAAGGTACCGCATCAGTCGGAGTTTCGATCTGCTTGCCGGAGAGTGCATTGGCAAGCAATGCGACGTCGAACAGATCGGCGCCAAGATCATCTCTCATGAAGGAGCGTACGGAGCGCACTTGTTCGGTGAGATTGGCATCCGCATAGGCATAGGCCGCGTAGATGCCGAGCGTCGGATCGACCCCCTTCAGCACCCGAATTTGATCTGCCAGGCGCGCCGCCGCGCGGATCCTGTCTTCTTCCGCGCCTTCGAACCGGAACGCGCCGTACTTGGCGGCCGCGCCCACAAGCGCATGAAGCTCTTCCAGTTGGGCTTTCCGCTGGGCTGAGAAGTCCGCTCGGTAGCTGTTGGCCGACGGCAAGTAGGTAAAACTCGTCACTCGCCCATCATTGACGGTGAGCGTTCCGATGAATCCCGGCAGCGCCGCGACCACGGTGCCTGAGCCGTCGCCAAACATCAGTCCCACGGTCACTGGCCGGCGGTCGGGTGAGGAAATTCTGACCAATGCGGGTTCGGTATGCGAGAGGACTTCAGCACGCGTTGCGCCGACAGCCATTGCCGTACGAACCTGCGCGCCGTTGACCGCAAAACCCGTCTCAGTTTCAAAAGAGGCGGGCCTTTTGGCCTTCGAAATGGTCGTCTGTGCATCCGTGAATCCGGAATCGGATGCGACCTGATTAAGTATGTTGGCATCGAAGTTGCGTATCGTACCGATCGCGCCGACAAAAGACCGGTTTAATTGGTGATTCGCGACATCGAATATCGTCGCACTTTCCTTAGGCAATGCAGCAGCAACAACGGGAGTGATCGGGCCAAGCGCACGGCCGATATAAATGTTATCGCGAGATTCAATTCGCGTGTCGGGGATTTGCGTGTGCTTTAGATCGATTTGGCCGAGCCGAAGCGGAACCTCCTTGTGCAAAAAATCTTCGAGTAGGAAGTTGGGAATGACCATCTTTCCATCGATCGGCTTCACCATTCCGTCTTGGGGATGCTTGAATGCATCCAGGAAAGTCGACGTATAGATGCCGGCATAGTTGTCAGCGGCAATTTGGGCTTCGATAGAGGGCTGGCCGGGCTCAGTTGCTAAGAAACGGTCGACTTTGGATCCAGTAAAGCCGGGGGGCGCGGCACTAGTGGGAAAGACGAGCATCCCATGGATCAGACTCGTGTTGTAATCGGGAATAGATCGGCATGCATCGGAGATGAAAACAACATTCGCAATGCCGCTTCTATGAGCAAGCTCCCAGCATTCCACGAGACTGACCGCTTCGTTGCCGTCGGCGGGGGCGCCGCTCAACAACCAAAATTCATTGAAGCTAACGCAAACACCATGGCCTGAAAAGTAGACAACCAACTGAGACAGCGTACCTCGTCCCACGAGCTCAAAGACGGCTCGCTTGATTGCGTCCGCCGTGACCGGCCCATTTTCGTCAACAATCAATTTGACTTCGAACCCCTCCGCGCAAAGCCAGTCGGCGACCGACTTGGCACCGGAGACGGCTGCGCGCAAAACAGGGAGATTTCCTGTCTTGTTGACACCGACAACGACGGCTGCGCGTGCGTTGGGTCCCGTAAGACACTGCGCTGACAAGTTCCTGGACGCCGCCAATTGCGCCAAGGCCAAGCCGCCAACAAGTACCTCGCGCCGTCTCATTGCGTTGCAACCTCCATAGCGCGAACGAGCCAAGAGTGTCCTCATGGTAGTGCCATTTCAAATTTTTCCAACCGCTTTTTTTGAAATCGGTTTGGGCACGGCGCGATCGCCCCCGCGTATCCTGATGGTTTGTGGAGCTGACTTGCAATGTGCAATACGCAGCGAACCAAAGGGTAAGTTCGAGCAAAAACGACGACAAGATCGCTCGGCTCTGGGTTTACCGTCAAAACCGCGTTGCCCAAATATCGACCGTATTCGGCAAGTCAGGCCATGGGCCCACAGCCGACGCGGGAACGTTTATGGCGCTAGGTCCGTTTCCGGTGGCAAGGCCGTCCTTGGCACCAGCCAATTCCATAATGCATGATTGGCGAATTGTTCATGTAGGCGCAAAGCTAAAATGTCAGCACTGAGCAAAGTTGGAATGTCAGTCTTCTCCTTCCTAGTTGCGAGGTTTGGAGGCTGCGGGTCCGATGGGTGTGGTACTGATGAGCAAGCGTCTCGGCGAGGTGCTGGCTTGGATCACCTCGGCCGTAGAGTGAAGAGCTGGTGCATTTTCACCATCAGTTGTTCAGTTCGCCGGTCCTAACGCCGATCAGCTTTCGGCGGTGACGTCGACTACGCTTGGCCAAAACGTTTGAGGGGCCTCCGAAGGCTCTTCGGCGGTTCATCATCAAAAAGCTGAGCATGTTCGCAAATAAGATGGACCTCGGCTCTCCATGACGACCGAGGTAAAATCAAAAAAAGCGTTCAAAATTCAAGCCGGGAGTAACTGATCAAAAAATTTGCGGTCCAGTGGACTCGCGCAATACGGAATATCGTGCTATTCTTAAAGCAGAGGTAGAAGGACGGTAGCGCGTAGTTTGTCGTTTCGAGGCAGTGTAAGCATCGGTGCTGGGCGGAACGCCAACCGCGTTTTTTGCGGGGTAAGTGCATGTATTGCTGCGGCAAAGTCATTTTTCGTTTCATGGTATTTTGCTTGCTACTGCATGGGCCGCTCACTTCGGTCGAGGCTAGCGATTTAAAGCCGCCGTTGCCGTTGTCCACAGAGGTTGTCGATGAGCCGCCGCTTGGTCCGGGTTGCACCCTTCCCGCTGCGGGACCACTACAAAAGTCGCTCCTTATAGTTCGCAACACACCGAGAATTGTTGGGCCCTACACGGTCAAGCTGCCGGGCTACGCGACGGACCCCAATGACACTGCCCACGACAGCTATCGGCCTTTTTTGATTAGAGCCAAGCTCAAAGATTCGCTCCGGGTGGACCTCGCTAACCAGCTGCCGGTGGTGACGACGAATGATGGCGACGGTAGAAGTCTAGACCCACTCACCCCGGCGCATCGCGACAGGGGGCGGACGGGGGGTACGAGGCTCGGGGCTAAGGTCCGCACGGCTTTCTGTGGGACCCCGCCAGCTGATTTCACTTCAAACGTCGATCCACCGCTTAAAACGACATGGATCGGTTCATCGCAGAAACACGTCGCCTCTCAGATCATTTTTCCTGCAATAAATTATTGGAGATACTAAGTGACAAAGCCCCCGACAAAGAAACAAGCAATCCCTTCAAAAGCGAAGAAGGCACTCAATTTCACGAAACCGAATCCGAAGAATCGAAAGCGCGCGAAAGCTCTTGCCGGCCAGGCAGGAAAGAGCCGGTCGGAGGTCGACATTGCGCATTGGTACATCACCGTACTTGGTCTGAACGTCAACTTCGACGCTCCGCTAACAGCGGTGCGAAACGGGACGAACATTAATTTTGGTCTCGCGCAAGAGTGCAACCAGTATCAATATTTTGCCTCCGATCGTTTGAACTTGCAGAAGTCCGACGTCTCTACTGCGAGCACCGTCGGGCAGTTCTACCAAGACATATTGACGCGATATATCAATAACGGCTGGACTCTTACCTAGAGATTTAAAATGCCTCAGCTCAATCATCAGCATCTCATACTTTGCTTTGTTGTGATCAATTGGGGCCTGATCGTTTCAGGTGCAGCCGTTGCTGCCGCCACACCAAGGACTAGCGGGTCGGAGCAAGGGCCGGCATGTAGGCAGATGCACGACGATAAAGAGCGCCTAAACTGTTATGATGCGAGGGATCACGCCAAGGAAATGCTTGCACGTAAGTCATCGGGAAAGGCTAGCGCGCCCAAGGTACAGAATGACTTTACAAAACAGACCGTCAGTGACGCTGCCGCGCGTGCAGCTTTCGACAAAGGACGAACACTTGCCTCAGAAGACGGTTTAGTGAAATTCGATATTGCCGGGAAGCCGTTGGACAGAGTGTCGGATCCGTGCGCGCAACGTTTCTTTGTGCGCGCAGATCCGCTCGACAACTTCTTCTATGCCGTAAACGCTGGATACGGAAATGCTAAGGGTGCATCGGTCAGCTATACCAATGATGAAATTGCGAAGGCCCAAACAACAACGATCGATGGAATTTTGAGTTACGTGGTGACCGATGCGGCTTGCCTCAATGATCCTGTTCCGCTCGCTCCGTACATTTCTGGATTTGCCCTCGCGCCTTGGATCTCCGCCAACGGTACGTTAAACGAGCCGTTCAAAAAGACAGAGCGTAGCGCCTTGAAGACAGGTTTCGATGTTCAGGTCGAGGCGGCGTATACCGGCCTATTCGATCGCCAATACTTCAGCCTGTCTCCTTACCTCCAAACGGATTTTCTCGACGAGGCACGGATCGGTGGCATCAACTTGGCATGGGAGCCGGTGCAGCATTTGATATTCCTGGGGCAGGGGCGACCGATCAATGACTACATAGGAGGTTTTTGGCAACTTAGGGCGGAAGCCGATTTGTTCCAGGTCGACAAACAAGGCCTGACCAATCTGACCCTCGGGCAGCACGATTGGATAGGCGCAACCGCCCGCACCTACGTCTATCTATTTCCCATTGCCTCCGAACACAATTGGCCGTCTTGGCTCTTAAATCGCATCTCCTTTATCGGAACCGCCCAATTTTTCAGAGACACTGTAACCGGTCAGAACATCCATTATTATTCTGCAGCGCTGCAGTATGCGCTATCGAGCAGCATTGCCGTCTCATTCGAATACGACACCGGAACTACGAAGGATACTCTCGTCAATACCAATCAGTATCTGGTGAAACTGAATTATAAGCAGTGAAGCTGATTAATTCGGATAGCGCGAGCTCGAGATGATGCGGCGTACAAGCGTCAGGATGAATCCGAGAGCAGGAAGAGAATGGTTGGTGCAGTCCCAGGCGACTTGAAGCGCCTTGCCGCTGCTGTGGCGCCCAAACGTCTGATTCGAATTCATACTTTTGAGCGGGATCAGTTTCCGAGGCTTTTGATAACCCTTCAATTCATGACGATGGCGAATGGATCGAGGTTGAGTGGACGAGTTTTCACCAACGGCAGCGCTAAATTCGATCTCGGTAAACTTGCTAAACAGGCCTAATGACGAATTTATTGGGCAGCCGGACGCCATGCAGGCGAGGATTGGGATCGAGCTGGGGCCCGCCGTACCGCCCGCGGTAGATGTCACGAGCGCGCGAAAGCGTTGTGGCGCCAACTAGGTTATTGGCATCTATGTTTCGATGGGCAAACAAATTTGGTGACCCGCTTGTCCAAGAGTAAACGCGGCTAGTAGGGGGAATTTGCTGGGATGCATCCCAGGAAAATTCCATAACGCCTCATCGGCGCGATTGACGCGGAATGGCATAAAATGGAGTCCGTTCGCGATTGATAAGCAAAGAATACAAAAATTTATGAGTTGCGCCGGTAGGGCGGGGAAGGACCTTGGCCTCTTGATCTCTATTCGCGCAATGGAGCGGTCGCAATTCTAAGGACGGCGTCTTCCAAGGGGTGTGAAAAGTTGCGTTAGCAACGGCAGTCGGCACCTGTAATGCGATTTTCACCCACGCTTCCTGGTGACAGGTCGCGAAGACAGTTTTTGTTTTGCATGTTCCCCTGCTCGTTGGCCAGCAGTCTTCTTCCTCATTCCTCGGATGGTCTCTAGGAACGCTGCCAATATCGGTGATGTATCATCGCGACGATAGATACAGTTGAGATCGACCGTGACGGGCCGAGATTTGTTCAGACGCCGGAAGACGACACCCGGAAGGTTCACCTGTGCAACGGTGGCTGGCACCAGCGATACGCCAAATCCAGCCGCAACGAGAGCCACGGCCGTCACGGAATCCACCACTTCCTGCGAAATGGTAGGCTGAAATCCCTCCTCAAGACAAAGCGCGAATATCATATCCATCAAATTCGGTCGGGGTCCGCTGGCGAAGATCACCATGGGTCGATCAGCGATGTCCGCAAACGAAATCGAGCCACGCTCCGACAGCGGATCGTTCGCGCTGACGGCGACAACGAGCGGTTCAGCCCGGACCTTTTCGTTGCCGATGCCTGCCAGCTTTAACCCAAGCAGGTTGAATCCGACCGTTACGCGGCGGTCGTATAACGCCTCAAGCTGCTTTTCCTTGTTCATCGCGTGAACGACAACCTCGACGTCGGGAAACTGCCCTCTGAAGGTTTGCAGAAGCTGCGGTATCGCGAGGATATTGGAACCGAACACACCCACATCCAGCCGGCCGGACTGTCCAAGGCCGGCCAAGCGCGTTCGCTCGCGGGCGCGAGCGGCGAGCACAAGGATGTTTCGCGCTTCCTCGAACAGCACCTGTCCCGCATTTGTCATGCGTACCCCTTTTCTTGTCCTTTGGAACAAGGGCGTGCCGATATCTTTCTCGAGCTGCTGTATTTGCCGCGTCAACGGTGGTTGGGAGATGTTCAAGCGATTGGCCGCCCGGCCGATATGGGCTTCCTCGCCGACGGCTACAAAATATCTTAGGCGACGCAGATCCATGCAGCGGCTTTCCTGATATTCGATACCAATAAGGTATCATAACAGCCCATAACACATATTGGACGGTATCAGAAATACTCACTATTTTCCTGGGCAATCAATCGTAAACCCGCACGCAAGGTGGGTTCAGGAGAGGAAACCAGTTGCCAAGCTCAGCGGACCTATATCGCGTCGCTGCCGACGTGGGAGGCACATTCACCGACATCGTTTCGTTCAATCGCGCGACCGGGGAAACCTCGTTCGGCAAGACGCTGACGACCCCCGATAGCCTTGTGGAAGGGATTGTAACGGGGGCTGGCAAGGCGGGTGCGCGCCTTCGCGATACTGGCCTGTTTCTCCATGGTACGACGGTTGCGATCAACACCATTCTCGAACGAAGTGGGGCGAAGACCGCGCTTTTGACCACCAAGGGCTTTCGTGACATCTACGAGATCGGGCGAATTAATCGTCCGGATGCCTACAATCTGTTCTTCACCAAGCATGAGCCCTTAATCCCGCGTTCGTTGCGATTCGAAATTGCGGAGCGGATGAGCGCGCGAGGCGAGGTTCTCATTCCGCTTGACGAGAGCGAACTGAGTGCTGTTGCCGATCAGCTGCTGAAGGATGGCGTTGAATCGATCGCTATCCTTTTCCTGCATTCCTATGCAAATCCCGACCACGAGCAACGGACGAAACGTTTTCTGGAACAGCGCTGTCCCGGTGTCTTCGTGACGATCTCGTCCGAGATCTCGCAAGAGTACCGCGAATTCGAGCGAACTTCGACGGTTGCCGCAAATGCTTATATCGGCCCACGCGTTCACAGCTATCTTGCCGAAGTCGATAGCAGGTTGGCGCAGGTGGAGTTCGAAGGAACGTTTTACGTCGTTCAATCCAACGGCGGGTTGTTCGAGGTTAATCAGGCGCAGCGCGAATGTATCCGCATGCTGGAGTCCGGTCCGGCTGCCGGCGTGATCGGAACCAAAGCTGTCTGCAAGAGGCTCGGTCTTTTAAACGCCATCGCGTTCGACATGGGCGGGACGACTGCCAAAGCGGGTGTCGTGCACAAAGGCCAAGTTGTTATGGCCGGCAACATTCTGATCGGTGGCTACGCGCGGGGTCTTCCAATTCAAATTCCGCTCGTCGATATCCAGGAGGTTGGCACAGGCGGCGGCAGCATCGCGCGGGTAGAGGTTGACGGTGGCTTGCGCGTTGGACCCCAAAGCGCCGGCGCCACTCCGGGGCCTGTTTGTTACGGCCTTGGAGGCTGCGAGCCTACGGTGACGGATGCCAATCTGATCCTTGGTCGGCTCGCCCCGGACCGCTTTCTCGGCGGCGAGATGAAACTGGATGTCGAACGTGCGCGTCGTGAAATGAACGAACGGGTGGCGGTGCCGCTTGGGCTTGATCTCGCAGCCGCCGCGAACGGGATCATTCGCATTGCTACCACGACAATGTCGCACGTCGTGACCCGGGTGACGACAGAGCGTGGGTTAGATGCCGGCGATTTTACCATGGTCTCCTACGGCGGCGCCGGTCCGTTGCACGCCTGCCTCGTTGCACGAGAACTCCGCATCCCCACTGTCATTATTCCACCGTCTCCCGGACACTTCTCGGCATTTGGCATGCTCGTCGCCGATCTTCGCCGCGACTTCGTAACGACGTGGTTCAAGTCGCTCGCCGCGATGGATTTCACGGTAGTCGAAGCGATCTGTCTTGGTATGGAGGAAAAGGGCCTCGGCTCGCTGGCGCCTAAATATAGGGATACGGCAGAGCGCAGGCGCGGAGCCGATATGCGCTATATCGGCCAGGAGCACTCGGTCACAGTGGATTTGCCGCGCGAGCTTTTCGTCAACGGCGATCGCGAGGGCATCAAGCGACAATTCGACGAAACGCATGCCGATCGCTACGGCTTTTCAAGACCCCGAGAGCCCGTCGAGATCGTCAGTCTGCATACTTCAATAATTGGCGTTCTGGAAAAACCGGATATCGTCTATTTCAGTTCAACGACCGCTTCGAATCCCGAGCCGAAGAAGCGGCCGGTCTTCTTTACCGAGATGGCGTCTTTTGTGGACACGCCCATATATCAAAGATCGGAGCTTCGACTGGGTACTAAGATCGCCGGTCCAGCACTTGTGGAGGAATACGCTTCGACGACGGTGCTCCTCCCCGGCGACAAGATGGAAGTGGGACAATTCGGCGATCTCATAATCACGATTGCGAGGCAGGGCTGAAATGCTGGACATACATCATACTGCTAGCGCAACGGCAGGCCGGGTCGTCGATCCCGTAACCACCGAGATCGTCCGGAACGGGGTCGTGGCTATTACCGAAGAGATGAAAGCGATCCTGATGCGCACGGCGTATAACATGATCATATACGAGGCGCAGGATTTCACCGTTGGATTGTTCGACTGTGAGGGCAATACCGTTTCCATCGGAATTGGATTGCCGATGTTCATTCGCGGGATGAGCGATACAGTCAAGGCGATGATCGCTCATTTTGGTGAGAACATTGACGATGGCGACGTGCTTCTGACTAATGACGCCTACATCACGGGAAGCCATCTCAACCACATGACGTTTGTCGTACCGATTTTCAATGATGGCAAAATCGTCGGTTTCGCTGCGTGCATGGCGCATTGGGTCGATATTGGCGGCGTGCTTGACGGCATGACGACGGATATCTTCGCCGAAGGATTGCAGATGCCGATCGTGAAGTATGAGCGCAAAGGCGTCGTCAATGGAGACATTCTTGCGATCATTCGCATGAACGTTCGCGTTCCGACGCGTGCTGAAGGCGATCTCAATGCCCAGGTTGCGGCCGTCAAGATCGGTGCCCGCCGTTTCAAGGAACTGGTCGGTCGGTATGGCGTGCGCGACGTCCTCGATAGCATTGCAACGATCATGGACAACACGGACATCGTTGCTCGCCAGCAGGTGATGAGCATTCCCGATGGTGTCTACGAAGCAGAATCCTTCATGGACGATGATGGCGTGTCGCACGGCGAACGAATTCCGATTCGCGTCAAGGTGACGGTCTCCGGCGACGAGATGGAGATCGACCTTTCCGAAGTGGCAAAGCAAGTCAGGGGTTTCTACAATTCGGGCGAGGCCGCTGGGCGAGCCTGCTGTCAGGTTGCGTTTAAGTGCCTCACTTCGGCGCTCGAAAAGCCGATCAACGAAGGCAGCTTCAGGGCATTGAAGATCATCCTGCCGCCTGGCCGGATCGTCAGCGCAATGCGGCCCTCCGCCATGCGTTGGTGGATGACGTTCCCGATGACGGTGGTCGACACCATCTTCAAGGCATTGGCGCCGGCTATTCCCGATCGCGTCATCGCCGGCCACCACGCGGACCTAATGTCGGCGATCATCAATACCCGCACTGCGGATGGTGGTCTGATGATCTTTTCGGGTGGCCTTATCGGAGGCGGCTGGGGAGCGAAGAAGGGATCGGACGGATCACACGCAACCATCTGCATCAACGATGGAGATACGCATAACGCGCCGGTCGAGCAACTCGAGGCGAAATATCCCGTCGTCATCGAACACTACGGTCTGCGCCAGGATTTGGGTGGAGCGGGCGAATGGCAGGGTGGCTTCGGAACCGAGAAAGTCGGTCGAGCAACCGCAAATCTGATGTTCAATGCGCAGGTCGATCGGGTTCATTGCCGGCCGTGGGGCTTGTTTGGCGGTTTGCAGGGGGCGGGTAATCAGGTCTCTGTATCCTTGGATGGCAAAGGAGAAGTCGCGTTTCCGAGCGGCAAGGTTTTGGCCCGGGCGCTGAAGCCCGGTGAACGTTACACGCTGCGTTCGGGTGGGGGCGGGGGCTACGGCTCACCGCTCAGCCGGCCTATTGAGAGGATCGCCGCCGATCTGCAGGAAGGATATATCACGCCTGCGCGAGCTGAGCGCTTGTACGGAATTGTATTTGGTTCCGAACCGGGCACGATTGATTTTGCCAAAACCCAAAGCCGAAGAGCCGAAATGACAGTGCAGGGCTTGCCGGTCGATGAAATCGAGCCCGAGCCGCTGGATGAATTATCGGGAACGAGATCGGCTGCGAGGCCGATGCGAATGTCGTTTCGTTGCTGCTAATCAAATACGGAGGAAGCATTGGAAAAATCACGCCGCGACTTTCTTGTTTTGAGCGCCACTTTACCGTGGCTGATCTCCGGGGCGGCCAAGGCAGCGCCGGCGAATTTTCCAAATCGCGTCGTTCGTATTGTTGTCCCTTTCACCCCCGGAGGTTCCGCAGACTTATCGGCGCGAATCCTTGGTGAAAAGCTTTCTTCGATCTGGGGACGAGCCGTTATTGTTGAAAACAAACCCGGCGCGGGAACCACGATCGGGTCGACCTACGCCGCCCATTCCGAGCCAACCGGCTATGTGTTGTACCTCGCTTATAACCTGTCTTACGCCGCGACTGCGACGCTGTACAAAACGCTTGCGTATGATCCGCTCAAGGATCTTGTGCCAGTTTCACTCGTTGCTTCGGCTCCGTTCATTCTGGCGGTGGGACCGCAGGTGCCGGCAAAAACTTTCGAGGAGTTCCTGAAGCTGGCAAAGGACAGTGACAAGCCGCTGACATTTGCGTCGACCGGTACAGGCGCCGGGCCGCACCTCGCGACCGAAGTTTTCCTTCGCCAGATGGGTATCAAAGCTCTCCATGTGCCGTATCGGGGTTCAGGGGAAGTTATCTCAGCCTTGATCGGTGGGTTCGTCCAGTTCAGCTTCCTCGACGTTTCTGCGCTTGGGACCTTGCGAAGTGGACAATTGAGGCCTCTCGCCGTGACGTCGGCCAAGCGCTGGAACCAGTTGCCTGACGTTCCCACGATCGGCGAGAGCGTGCATTCTGATTTCGAGATCTCCAGCGACAGTTGCATACTGGCTCCAGCGGCTGTTCCACCCGACGTGATATCTTTTATTAATTCGTCGATGGTGCAGGCCTTGGCATCTCCCGATGTCATAAAGCGATTCGATGAACAGGGTTTCACCGCGATCAGCAGCACGCCCGACGCATTGTCTAGCCGAATTCGCAACGACATCTCCAGATTGGGCGAAGTCATTCGTGACCTCGGATTGAGTGCCGGCTAGACTGAACCGCCGAGTCCTGCAGGGGACTGCAAATTCCGGAAAACAACGATGAGACGCCGAGGATAATTCGCAAATAAGGATGGACGATGATTGGGGTTCGACGGTTATCGCTTGGAAACAGCCTGTTCCTGATGGCCGCGTGCGTGGTCGCCGCGTGGTTCGGAGTGACTGCCGCTTCCGCGCAAGCTTATCCGAACCGCGTGATACGCCTCATCCACGGATTTGCGCCGGGAGGCGCTGCGGATACCTTATCGCGCATCATGGCGGACGGCTTGTCCAAGCAACTCGGACAAACCATCATCGTGGAAGCGAAGCCGGGGGCAGGGGGCAATATCGCCTCCGAAGCCGTAGCCAAAGCCGAGCCGGACGGTTACACGTTGGGTCTGGTGACCGGCGGCCATGCCATTTCGGCGGCGCTGTACAATGATCTGAGATTTCAACCCGTCGATAGTTTCGAGATGATTTCGACGATCGTCTATTATGCCTTGGTCGTCGCCGTGCGCAGTGACTATCCAGCAAAGACGCTTCGGGAGTTGATCGCGATCGCGAAGGCAAAGCCCGGTGCGCTGAGCTTCGGTTCGGTAGGTTTCGGCAGCACGCATCATCTCGCCGGCGAGTTGTTCAAGACCTCAGCCGGCATCGATATGGTGCATGTTCCCTACCGCGGCGACTCGCAGGCGATCACCGCGCTGCTTGCGGGAGACGTGCCCGTGATCGTCGGTACCAGCGTTCTGGTCGCTCCCCAGATTGAGAGCGGCACCGTTCGTGGCCTCGCCGTAACATCCTCGACGCGCAGCGCGCTGTTGCCCAATGTGCCATCGGCCACGGAAGCCGGTCTGAAGGATTTTGACGTCCGGACCTGGTCTGGCCTGCTCGCGCCAAAGGGAACGCCGCCAGAGATCGTCGCTCAACTGAACAAGGCGGTGCAGACGAGCCTTGCCGATCCGGCTATCAAAGCGAGGATAGAGGCGGCGGTCGGAGGCGAGGCGCGCGGAAGCACGCCGGCAGAGATGCACGATCTGTTGACATCGGAGATCGTAAAATGGCGAGCCTTGATTGAAACCGCGAAAATACCGAAGATTTAGTCAACCGAACAAAGCCGCTTTGCGGGGAGATTGGTGATGTCGCACCTGGTTCATGCCCTCGGGCATATCAAGATCAATACCACGGATATCGATGGAGTTGTCCGCGACGCCACCGAGATCCTAGGGCTGCACGTCACGCATTCGGACGACCGGCAGACGTGGCTCAGTTCGAACGGGCGAGCTGCCGAACTGGTTCTCATGAAGTCCGATGAAAATGCCACTCATACCATCGGCTTGGAGGCCCTGACGGCGGAAGCCGTGCGTGAAGCGGAAAACCGCGTCGAGGCTGCGGGTTGTCGAGTCCTCGCAAGCGAACCCAGCCTTGAGTGCATGAAGGCCGGCGTCACGTTCGCCACACCCGAAGGCCTACGCTTCGAAATTCATACACCGATTCGCAACGAGATCTACGATCGGCGCCATCCCACCTATGGCGTTGGCCCGAGCCGGATGGATCATGCCAACCTGATCACGCCCAACCCCGAAGCCACGCGCAGGCATTTGAGCGCCATTGGCGGGCTGAAGCTTTCGGAGCAGATGGTGAATGACAGCCTTAGCTGGATGTATGGCGGCAACCGTCAACATCATATCCTGGGCGTCGTGAAAGGCGAGGTCGGACTTCATCATTATGCGTTCGAGTTTCGCGAGTTCAACGACTATCTGAAGCTTGGCGATCTGCTCGATCGCTTCAACAAGCAAATGCTGTGGGGACCCGGCCGGCACCGCCCGGGCGACAATACCTACGCCTACTATACCGATGTCAGCGGGGCCATGGTGGAATGTTCCGGTCAGATGGCGATCATCGCGGACGATGACAGCTTCGTCCCGAACATCATTACCAACATGGAGCGACCTGGAAACGTCCGGGTGATGAACGTTTGGGGCACCCCCGCTCCGCTGGAATGGCGACAATTTCACTTCCCGTTTGCGAAGATCGCCTAAGCTTCGCAGCGCTCGTTCCGCCTCTTCAGTGGGCGGTCTTCCAATCAGCTGAACGATTCTTTTCGGAGACGACCGATGCAAGAGAAATTGTCATTTTTTTCCGATGGTCTGAAGCTGTCGGCGGTGCTGCATGTGCCCGAGGGGCGTAAACCCGGTCAACGCTTGCCCGCTTTCATCGTCTTGCACGGTTTCGTTGGATCGAAGGACGAATCCCATGCGGAGATACAGGCAAGAATGCTTGAGAACATGGGTTTCGCGGCGCTTCGGTTCGATTTTCGCTGCTGCGGTGAAAGCGAAGGCGAGCGCGGGCAGGTGCGCTGCTTTGACCAGGTGGCCGACACAAAGAACGCGCTGACCTTTCTGGCCGGCCGCGAAGAGGTCGATCCGGGTCGAATTGGCGTTATTGGGCATAGCTTTGGAGCCGCCGTCGCGGTCTACACCGCAGGCATCGATGACCGGTTCGCTTGTGTCATTTCTTCCTGTGGCTGGGGCGACGGGGAACGGAAATTTCGCGGCCAGCACCCGACACCCGAAGCCTGGGAAAAATTCACGGGCATTCTCGAGAAGGGCCGCAAGCACAAGCAGGAAACCGGCGAAAGCATGTGGATGTCGCGCTTCGACGCGGTGCCGATTCCTGAACACCTGCGCAAAAATCTCTCTCCCAAGGCGATCATGGAAATCCCGGTGGAGACCGCATGGAGCATGTACAATTTCCGGGCCGACGATGTCGTCGCAAATATCGCGCCGCGGCCGGTATTGTTCTTTCACACCGCGAACGACACCATCACCCCGACGGAGCAATCCCTCCGCATGTTCGAGAAGGCCGGCATGCCGGCCGAATTGATGCTGATCACGGGCACATCGCATTTTCCGCTCTCGGAACAGGATGCTCCGCGCACCAAGGTCATGATCAAGGCATGGCTCGACAAATTCTTCCCTTCGCCGCTCGGAGCGTGACATGAACGCGCCCACCAGGCGGATCGTCGACAGCGGTACTCTTCGCATTTTTGCGGCAAACCTGCTGCAGGCGGGAGGTTTCGCACCGGACCACGCGGCACAGACGGCCGACCTTCTGGTTTGGGCCAACCTGCGCGGCGCGGATTCTCACGGCGTGCTGCGTATCCCCCGCTATGTCGAGATGGTCGAGCTTGGAATCATCAATCCAAAAGCCGAGCTGCGGTTTGTTACCGATATCGGTCCCATCGCGGTTCTGGATGCCGATCGTGCACCCGGGGCGGTCGGCATGATCCTCGCGGCGAAAAAAGCGATCACACTGGCCTCGATGAGTGGCTTGGGCTGGTGCTCCGCCAAGAATATCTCACATGCGGGTGCGGTCGGCTACTATGCTGACATGGTCTCGCGAGCTGGAATGATCGGAATTGTCATGACAGCGTCGAAGCCGCTGATGATCTATTTCGGATCCAAGGTGGAGGGCGTTTCAACCAACCCAATTGCAATCGCCGCGCCGACCGGAAATCCCGATCGACCGATTCTACTGGACATGTCTACCGCTGCCGTTGCCCTTGGCAAGATCATGGCGGCAAAAGATGCGGGCAAGACCATCCCGCAGGGATGGGGCGTAGACGAGAACGGTGCCGACACGACGGACCCCAAGGCGGTCAAAGCCGTGCTGCCGATGGCGGGCCCTAAAGGTTCGGGGCTTTCGCTGATGATCGAGATAATGTCCAGCCTGCTTATCGCCAATCCCATTATTAGTGCTTCCTTGAACGGAGCGACGGAATCCCCCTTCAACGGTCTCGTTATGGCGATCGATCCGAGTGCTTTCGGAGAAAGAGCTGCTTTCATGCAAGGCATCGATCAACTGTACCAAGGAATCAAAGGCCTTCCTCCGGCACAAGAGGCTGGACAGATCTTCCTGCCCGGCGAACGCGGCTTTGCGGAGTTAGAGAAACGAACAAAAGAAGGGATTCCGGTTGCCTCCGGTACATTGAGTCGCCTCTTAGTGCTTGCGGCGAAAAAGTCTGTCCCGGTCCCCAGTTCGCTAGGGTAAGCAAAACGCTGAAAGCTTATCAGTTGCCGAGCGACCACTTCTGCCGCAAAGCGGACGTACGCAAAGGAACAGTCCAATACGTCATGATCAGGAATTCTCGCGATATTCCATAACGCCTGATCGGCAACACCCGCCGTTGGCGAAGGGCGGAAATTCGCCGAAGCCCGTACCCTCAGATAGCCGGCTTGACTTGACGTTTGTCCAGAGATGCTAAGGCACCTAGCAACACCGACCGTATCCGTTCAGCGTCAGTTGATTTGATCATCGACGGGTCGAGGTAGAAGTCCAAGCCAGGCATGCGTTCAATCACGACGCTGCCTTTGTCAGCCGAGATATCTATCATGTTATCCACTGAATAAGGGATTACCTCGCGGCTGATCCCCTTCATCGTGATTGGCGGCAGCGAATGTGCGGTAATCACGTCGCGAACAAGCGCAAATGTCTCATAGCTGATGACAATGCCGCCGGGCTCAGCGATAGACTGTAAACGTGCAGCAAGGTTGGCTTCAGCGCCGATAATTGTGTAATCCATTCGGTCGGCGCTGCCGAAGTTGCCGACATTGCAGTAACCAGAATTAATTCCGATACGCGATTTGAACGGCTCCTCTATTCCCTGGGCCCGCCATTTGGCGTTAAGCTCGACAAGCCGAAGCTGCATGCGCCAAGCCATACCCAAGCAGGCCTGAGCGTCAGTGCGATCACCTTTGGTTTCCGGATCACCGAAGAAGATTAACATTGCATCGCCAATGAATTTGTCGATTGTACCGCCGTGTTCGTGGGCAATCGCTGACATCTCCGTAAAATACTCATTGAGCAACTGGGTGATTAGTTCCGGCTGTAGCCGCTCTGTCGTTGCCGTAAAATTCTGAATGTCGGAAAAGAAAATCGTGAGCTTCTTGCGCTCGGTATGGATCGTGACGTCTTTCTGGCCGCTAAAAATGCTTTTATAAACTTGCGGCGAAATATAGCGCGATATCTTCATGGACAGAGTCGCCAAAAAATCGTTGGCGCTTTCGAGCTCCCGGTTCATCCCTTTGATACGCCTAGCTTGATGCCGCTGCATGCCCAGAAATGATACTCCGCTGACTGCAGCCAGTACAAGATAGGCAAGCAAATATTTGAAAGAGAACAAATTCGCCGCAATCGGCTGCGTGATAACGACTTCTTGTATGCCGCGTACATCGCCGACCTTCCAATCCTTCTTCGGACTTTCCGGGTGATTATTGTGACAGCTAACGCAGGCCGGCCCCATGATAACAGGAGCAACAAGACGCACGGTATCACTAAATATTAAGGTGGAGGTGTCGACAATTTTTTGATTCGGATTGTGGCGCAGGCTTTCAAGCGAGCTCTTCTCGAATGCATCAAACTGATGCGGCGTTCGGTTTTTGAATGGAAAGTCGGAAATGAATCGGTAGCTTATATTCTCCTGTTGTGCGCCGATCACCTTGCCGAGTTCCAGAGACAGGGTCGCCGGAATGGGGATGGCCCCAGGAATCGTCTCATAATTGTGGACGACTTGAGTCGAGCCCGGATTGGCCAAAACGCGTCCGATCACATTGGTGGCGTAATATCCTCGAACGCTAGTGATTATGGAGTTCAGGTCCGACGCCTGGCGTCGCAGAGCCGTCTCCGCGACGTTAGTTAGATCGAGCCACACCGCTACCGGCAGGGTTAGCAACAAGACCGCAATTAGTATGCACACTACCAATCCGCGGGCGCGAAGATCTTCATCACCTGGTTTTGTCGCTTCCATGGGTCCCACTCGAGTTTAGATTGGCTGATGTCAGTCTTCTGGAAGGTGATGGATAGGAGAACCGGCTCGAAATAGTTTAAATGGTAAACAAGGGCATGCCTTTCCATGAATACCGGAATGTCACTTAACTGTCCAAACTCGGCACCCCAGGACGTCGGGGCCAGTTAAATGAAAGATCTTTGATGGTCGTCGACTTCCGGAATGGATCAAAACCAGACTTTCAAGGAAGTCTGCCGCGGCGCAAAATGCACATCGACACTCTATGCATCGGCGAATGACGACGGTTATTGGCCCAGGATGGACCAGGGTTGCTCCACGGGCGATGTTCGCAATAAGGACAAGAATGTGAATAAGCGTCCAAGAGTGACCCCGCTAGGCAGATCAATAGCTTAGCTCGCCGATCGGCGTCGGGACCCCGCGCCGATTAACAGCCGGGTGACCAGTTAAGCCGCTCGATAAGCAACACTTCGCAGTTTAGGCAGACTTTACCTTCGAGGCGGCCGGCGCGCGCCTTTAAATGGCGTTCCTTCCGTTTGGCGTTTATGCGTTCGCGGTTTTTGGACGCCCATTTGGCCTTGGAGGCGCGACTAGTCTCAAGGTATTTGGCGTGAAGAGACACTCCGGGTGCTTTTCAGCATCTTCCAATTGCCAAATTGTATCACGGGAGAATATGCTCGTCAGGATTGAAGGAGAGCCACATGGCGACCCCAGTAACACGCGACCAGTTCGTTGTGACTGCTGAAGGCGTTACGCATAGACCGACAGGGGCGACTTTCACGCCGCATCACAGAAGTCCGACCTCCGGTTCTTTGTACCAAGGGCAGTTGGGCAACGTTCTCAAGAACGGTGATGACCATCGGCCACATGAAGTTCACCGCATGATGCAGCAGCTTTGGGAAGAATATGTCGCCGAAAACCCGGATGAGTTCAAATAGCAAAAAGCACGCCCATTGCTGAACGTGCATCTGCTGCAGGGCTGTTGAAACTACGCTGCTGTTGTGTTCGTAGACGCAATCGGAGTAAACGCGTTCCTCGATCCGCTGGCCGGGCCCACGCTGTCGGCCAGTGAAGCGCTGGAAGACTTCTCGTTCTGCCGCATTGAGCCTTTCGCCGTTGGCGGCAATGAGCATGGCCCGCCAAGCCTCCCACGAAGGCCCAGCAAGCGCCCGGCCCAATAAGGCTGGGTCCGAAAGCGCCGTACGCATCGCGATCGCGGCCTTCACGGCGGACCCTCCGAACCCGTCCAACGAGAGTCACTGGGAAGTGTTCCCGTAGCCGGGGCCTCGTCACCCGGCTCCAGATTTAACTCCTCTCCGACCTCCGGAGGCCTATCGGCGGTCGTTTCTTCGTTCCGATCGCCGTAGGTCCGGGTGATATGGCGAACCTTCTTGCGTAACCACGCGCCGGACATCGCCGCCATTCAGCGAATCGGAAAGCATCAAATCACGCGCCATCCTGGACGGATTTCATCACAGCTACGCCCGCGTTTAAGTTGTCGGTACACAAAGGCGGCGTCGCGAGGCAGAGGGCAGGAGGTGGAATGCAAGGCACTTCTGCCGGATCCTGAAATCCTCGACCCGATCGATTCGCTTTACTTCGTGCGTTGTTCAAAAAAGGAAGAGAAGGGCGAGAGCGCCGAAGCCGCAACCACAATGCCGAGGCTCACAGCAAGAATGACCACCGCATAAAGTGGGGCTCGGTCGGACATTGACCGATTGGGCATGGTCAAAATCTCCTCCGGGGGACTCTCTTTCGATAGCTCCATGTACCGCGGTTGCAATCCGCAAGCGGCCTGCCCGGGAATCGGATCAACGTCACAGCAAATCCCACGGCCGAATGGGTTGCACGTCAGATAACGGAGGCATCCCCCTGGGATGAGGCTCCGCACTACCTCAGTAAAGCTAACGAATGCCATTTGTTATCCTTTGACTGCGTTGCTTGAGTGTAGCCGATGCTTTCTCGATTTTTTTCAAGTCAATCATGTCTGTCGCACCATGGCGGGAAGATTACTCGGAATTAGCTTAACGAGGTGTCCATCAAGCCAGCAGTAGCTCATTCCTCTAATTTCGCGCCTAACCATGTCCTTGGCTCACACACACTCTCTCATCAGGACGCTGCGATCACATCCGCGCGTCCTTTGATTGCGACCGTTTCCGGCTCGGCCTCAGGCTATCCAGAATGAGCTTGGCGTGCCGCAAATCGGGCGTGTTGAGGCCTTCGGTGAATTGCGCGTAAATGGGCCGCAATAGTTGCAGCGCTTCTTTCCCCCGACCTTGGCTTTGCCAGAGCGAGGCGAGATCGCAAGCCGTGCGCAGTTCCCAGCAACGTGCCTGTTGACCCCTGGCAATCTTGAGGCTCTTCACGAACAAAGTTTCGACTTGATCGCCAGCGTGGTCGGTTGCCGCGAGCAAGCCCGCTTTGATGCGCAGTATCTCGGCGAGGCACCAGCGCTCACCGGTCTCCCCGGAGATGGCGATCGCCTGCTCGATCACCTCGAGCGCGACATCATGGCGGCCTCCTTTGGCGTAAGCCTCGGCTTCCAGCGTCAGAAAGAGGGGAAGCCATAGCCGGGCGCCCCCCTTTCGCCAAGCGGCTACACCTGCGCGAAGGAGTTCGATCCCCTGATCCACCTCGCCCCGGTCTGTGGTGGCCCACCCTTCGAGAATGCTTGCACAGGCGATCCAGTGAGATAAGCCGTGCTCGTTGCAGAGTGAGACGACCGAGCCCGCGTAGGATCGCATGTCCTCCGAGCGGCGGCGGACAATGTCAATCATGCCGCGGGCATGGCAAATCGTGAAGGCCAGCGTGTGCGGATGGGAAAGCTCCTCCGCACGTTTCACCGCATCAGCTGCAACCTGGGAAGCCTGGTCGACGGAACCCAGATGCCACAACGCCCAGCTCAAGTAGCACAACGCAGCCGCGCCAACATCCTGGCCATACTGGTATTGCAACGGAGCCCCATGTCGGGGGTCATAGAGCGCTCGGGCTTGCTCGAGATGAGGCAGTGCAGCGGCGAATTCTCCTTTCGTCACATACGTGGTGCCTATTATGCGATGAGCAACAGATAGAGCCGCCGTATCGTTGTTACGTTTGGCCTCCTTCAGGAACTCGCCGGCTGCGTCCGTCTGCTTGACGACCTCACCTCCGACATAATGGCACGCCCAAATTCCGTAAAGGATGACCAGCTTCTGTGCGGGCTCGGTTAAATCGTCGATGAGGTCCTTCGCCCGAAGCAATACTTCGGCGGTCTCGCGTGCTGCGTAGCCATAGCCGGCAATCATGGCTTGGCTGAGCATTACCTCCAGCCCAAGCGCCGCACGTCTGCGTGCCGGACCCTCGGGACGCGATTGCAGCAATAGGAGCGCCTGGGTCAGGTGCCGGACCGCCTCCGCGTTGGCTGAACGCTCGATCGTCCGTTGGCCGGCCTTCCGCAAGTAGCTGATGGCCCGCTCAGTAAGGCCGGCCTGGATGAGATGATGAGCCAGGAGTTCGGGTTGGGTTTCGACCGTCTCGGGGAATCCCTCCTCAAGGGCAACGGCGATCCGGCCATGAAGCTGCTGCCGTTCGCCGCGCACCAAGGTTCCGTATGCCGCGTCTTGAACCAGCGCGTGCTTGAATACATAGGTTGAATCCGGCGGTTCGCCTCGGACAAATATCAACTCGGGAGCCGCGAGTTGGGCAAGAGCCGCATGCAACAGTGGCCCTGATATTGGTGCGACAGCGGCGAGCAGTCGATAGGAGAATTCGCGACCGATGGCCGCGCCGACCTGAGCGATCTCCTTAATCGGTCCGAGCCTATCCAGGCGGGCCGTCAGCGAGCCAAGCAGCGTCGTGGGAATCGCGAGCGACGAAAGCGGGCCGACGGTGATAAGCTGATCACCCGCATCTTGAAGCAGGCCCGATTCCAGCACCGACTTCGTGAGTTCCTCGACGAACAGCGGAACCCCATCCGTCTTGCTGATGATCTGCGCGTACATTTCCGAGGGCAGGGCCCTTTGTCCGGCTACGTCGAATATCATGGCCTCGATCTGCTCGCGCCCGAGCCGGTCAAGCCGCAGCATGGTTACATGTGGCTCATTGAGCCAATGGGGGAAGAACTCTGGCCTGAAGCTCATCAGGACGAATACTTGCGCCCCTTTGATTGACGCGATGATACGGCTGAACAGTTCAAGGGTGCTGGAATCAGCCCAGTGCGCGTCGGCAAGCTCGACAACCAGCGGCCGGGCGCGTGCAAAACCCAATATATGCCGGATCAGCGCCGCAATCGTGAGGTCCTTCTGCCGCTGTGGTGTCAGGCCCGGCGCCGGGAGTTCACCTGTTGGGATCGACAGCAGGGCAGCAAAGGAACGCATCTCGGCAGGGGGCGCTGCACCGGATTCGGACAGCGCAACTCCCAGCTTCTCAAGCTTGACGTCAGGCGCGTCCCCTCGCTTGATATCCGCCGCATGCTCGAGTTGGTCGATAATCGGATAAAACGGACTGTTCGCATGGTGCGGTGCGCACTGATACCGGATTGTGACGTGCGGCACTGCGTCGATCCGCTCGAGAAAGACTTCGCAAACACGCGACTTGCCGATACCGGCCTCACCGCAGAGGAGCGCGACTTGACCTTGGTCGGTCTTGGCCCGTTCCCATAAGGTCAATAGCTGCTGCAATTCATGCTGCCGCCCGACAAATTGCGTAAGTCGCGGTCCCCGGTTAGAGTTGAACCGGCTCTCGATGGCCCGTCGTCCCGCAATTTGACAAGCGATCACCTTCTCGGAAACTCCCGCAAGCTCGTATGAGCCGGGATCATCGCAAATGAACGCACGACCAAGCAGCTTGCGCGTGCTTGCGGCGACAAGGATTGAATTTGTTGGAGCTATGCTTCGCAAATGAGGAGCGACAGTCGAAGGTTCTCCGAACACGTCTTGGTCCGTGACCAGGACCAGGCCCGTTGCAATTCCCGTTCGCATTTGCGACGGCTCGCCGGAGGGCCATGCGAGCTCGCCCATCCTTTCCACCAGATCGAGCCCCGCGTGCACGGCGCGTTCAGCATCATCCTCGTGAGCCTGGGGATAACCGAATAACGCCAGAACTTCGTGCCCCGTGAAACCGACAACGCTTCCGCCCATATTCGTAATGACGCTCGCGCAAGCGTCCTGGAAACGATGGATGACGCGAGCGAGGTCCTCGGGGTCGACGTTAACTGCGGGTGCCATCAAACCCAGGAGTTCACAGGACAGCACCGTCAGCTGCCGCCTCTCGGATCCGGAATGCAGCAGGTTGATGCGGGGACCGCGCGCTCGTCCCGGCGCAGCCTCCATTTGCTTTCCCGGTTCGATGGCCGCCGACGAGTTGCGATTTCCTTCGGCGGTTTGGGGACCTGCGGCAAATTTGTAGCCGGCACCTGACACCGTGATGATGAACCGTGGCACCTTTGGGTCCGGCTCGATCTTTCGCCGCAGCCGGCCGACATGCATATCTATGCTGCGGCCATACAGGTCCTCGCGATGCCCGGCTATCGCTTGACTCAACTGGTCGCGCGACAACACGCGGCCTGGATTCCGTACGAATGCAATGAGCAGCGCAGACTCCGTACGGGTCAGCGCCACCTCGCGTCCGTCCGCATGCACGAAGGTCCGACCAGACAGATTGATCCTGCAGCCTTCGATGCGCAGAGCGGCCGGTCCGGGAGCGGGATGGTCTTCCCCAGGGGAGGCGACCATCTCGGCGAGGCGACCGAGAAGCTCCTGCTCATCCAATGGTTGCGATAGATGGACATCCGCCCCCGGAGGAGAACGACCCAGCTTGGCGATATCCGCCGGCCGATCTGCCAGCACGATCAATCTCGGAACTCTGTCGCGTAGTCGCCGCGCGAACGCCAAGTCCGCAAGGCTAGAGCCTATTACCAGGATTGCAACAAATATCCCTTCGTGGGCGGCCAGCTCGAGCGCACGCCTTTCATCCGCAGCGAGCTCAACGGCATAGCCGGCCGGCTGCAGCAACCGCGCGATCTTGGCTCGAAGCGCCGTCCCCTGCGCTACAACCAGTACGAGCTTTCCGAGCTTTGCCATCGATATTCCGGCCGGTCCTGCAGCGCACGAGTAATCGGAGCACAGTCACCGAAATTGTTACATTTTAATTACAATCCTGACAACTGCCCGGGTATACCGGTAAGTTATTGTTTAAAGAGCCGCAATCAGGGCGCGAGCTGCGCTCGATATTAGGGTGTTTATTAATAATTATTTAAACTTACTTTGGGGGTCCGATTGAATTATACGGCGCGATTTTCACCCGACACTTCGGACACGGGATCCGTCCATTTCGAGTTCGATTCCTTGCCGGATCACGACCACGCAGGAACGTTCAAAGTTCCGGACGCGCATCTTCTCTTCTCAGGGGATTATGAGAGATCAGGCAGTGATCTGATTATTTCGGATCACCTTCATCGAGTGGTCGTCCCGCATTATTTTCACGGCGACAAGCGACCTTCGCTCGTCTCGCCTGAGGGGGCTCCGCTAGATCCTACAGTCGTTGACGCCTTGACTGGCCATAGCCAATACGCCCAGGCCGCAGGAGCAAACGCGGCCGGCAAGGTGGTCGGTCACGTCGCCAAGATGACTGGCAGCGCGAGCATTGTGCGCAATGGCGTAACCATCGTGCTCAACAATGGCGATGCCGTCTATCAGAGCGACGTGGTGCAGACCGGCAGCAACTCGACGCTCGGTCTCGTGCTGGTCGATGGCACGACATTCAATCTGACTGCGAATGCGCGGCTGATGCTGAATGATCTAACCTACGATCCGACCACTACATCGAATACCTCTTTGTACACCCTGGTTCAAGGCGCCGCTAGTTTCGTAGCTGGTCAGGTCGCCAAGACCGGGGATATGAAGGTCGCGACACCGGGAGCCGTCATCGGTATCCGAGGCACGTCGGTAATCCTTGACATCTCCTCTACAGATGGGACGATTTCAATCTCGGTCGTGGATCAGCAGGACGGCCAAACGCATGCCGTCCAGGTCTTCAACACCAGAGGCGATCTGATCGGTACGGTCAGCAGCAATGGCACATCACTTACGCTGACGCCCACCGCAAACTTTGAGGTAATTGCACAGGAGAGCAATAAATCACCGGCGCAGATCGCGCAGGAGTTCAATGCTTTCCAACAGGTGCTCAGCACCTACGATACCTACAAAGCTATCGCTCCCAACACCCCGCCCCCGTCCGATGGCAGGCGAGGCGATGCCAACCCGCAATTGACGACAAAGTACGCGACCAACAGCGTTAACCCCATCTACTCCGCTCCGACTTCGAACATAGACATCTTAGGCAACGCTAAAAATACGCAAACCAGCGGTACAGATGTCACCTCGGTAACCAGCAACACAACCACCACCCAAGTTGCAACTGGCGGCACTAGCGCCCCTTCGACGACCACCCCTGACATTATTTTCATCGCAGCGCAGCAAGTAGCTCAGACAGTATCGATTCCATTCGTTGTATCATCGTCCACGGTAACTCTCATTTCTGCCAGCAGCAGTGACCATTTCGACCCGGTCATGAGCGCCGACGGTCGGTTCGTAACCTATGATCCCGTTGGCGCGATCTTTCTATTCGACCGCCAGTCCGGCACGACGAGCACCATTGCCTCTCCGGGCGCTGGCTTCACATACAGTGCGCCGAGCATTAGCGCGGATGGCAACACCGTCATCTATCAAGGATCGAACGGCACCCAGTCCTACATCTTCGTGTACGGCAACAATTCCGCCGATCCGGCGCATTATCACCAGCAGACGTTGCTTGGACCCGGAAGTAGTCCCGAGATAAGTGGCGACGGCAGCACGATCATTGCGGAAGAGGGCGGAACCAGCATATCCATCTTCAACCAGCTGGGACAGGTGATCGGGTCGATCACGCCTGCCGCCGTTGGTAGCTCCGGAACGCTCTGGAAGCCGGCCATCAGCGCCGACGGTCACCTAATTACATTCTGGAGTTCGAATTCCTCGACCGCCGGTGGGGCTGGTCAGCTGTTTGCCTATAACATCTCCACGGGGGCCATTACTTCAATCGCGACCACAAGCGTCGGCGCAGGCGTAACCCCAGCTTCGATCAGCGCTGACGGTCACTACATTGCCTATCAGAGCGAGACGTCAGCGGGTCACTCCGAAATTTATCTTTACGATACGACGACCGGACAGGTCATTTTCCAGACGGCAAATGCAGGCGGCAGCAGCTACAATCCGGTGATCAGCCCGGACGGTCACTACATCGTCTTCGCCAGTGACGCGCAGCTTACATCCGACGACACCAATAGCTACGCGGACACGTATGTCGTCGACGTCACCAATCCATCAGCGCCCGTCTACAAGCTTGTTTCGGCTCTCGCCGATGGCACATTGGGCAACGCAGCTTCCAACCTTGGCGCCACCATCAGTTCCGGTGGATTATACGTGGCGTTCGGTACCAGCGCGTCGAATTTTTCAACAAGTTCTAGTAGCGGCGGCATTTTTGTCGTCGATCCGACGGCGGGCCACAGTGTTGTCATCGAGGAGACTGCAAGCTCACCGTCAATCCTGTCAGCAACCGGCTCCATAGCAATTACCGGTGGCGTTACCGGGGTCGCTCTAAGTGTCTCGGATCCATCAAAACTTTCCGCTGAATTCAGCCCCGACGGCCAGTCGATCGTGTGGAGTTTTAACGAGGCTAAATCTGATTTCGCTTCGCTCCCATACGGGCAGACCGTGAGCCAGGTCTTCAACATCACGCTGAGTTCAAACGGCGGCACGACAACTGTTCCCGTAGTGGTGACGGTCGAAAACGCAGTCCAGCCGAATTTCACACCTGCCGATGCCCCGCCGGTTCCTAACCCCGTGACGTTGGCCGCCGGTGTGGAAGACACGTCCTATATCATTACGCAGGCGGCGCTGCTAAAGGCCGTCGGCGACGTCGACGGACCCTCGCTATCGATTACCGCTGTTACAATCCAGAGTGGTGGCGGCACTCTTGTCCAGAACGCCGATCAAACATGGACCTACACGCCGGATCCTGGTTTTACCGGTGCAGTGGTTTTCAATTATACCGCTTCGGACACCATAAAAAGCGCGAGCTCAACAGCGAGTCTCGACATTGTCCTTCCACTGGAAATCGTTGCGATTGCCCCCGACAGCGGTACGCCGGGCGATTTCATTACGAACAGCACCAATTTAACTGTCACAGGCACCAATGGTTCGCTGGCGGCCGGCGACACGACACAGGTAAGCAGCGACAATGGTGTCACCTGGACAGATGTAGTCCAGACGACCACGACAACTTGGAGCCTCGTTGATACCACCGCGCACAGTACGAGCTTCATTTATCAGGTGCGGATCGTCGATTCGGCAAACAACGTTGTCGCTGACAACAGCCACGCAGTGACCATCGATACCACGGCGCCGAGCGGCAGCACGCCGGTCCTGGCGTCGGCGTCGGATTCGGGTGTTTCGAGCAGCGATCACATCACCAATGTGCTGGCGCCGACGTTTACGGTGGCGCTTGGCGCCACGGTGGCGGCAGGCGATACGGTTCAGCTGCTGCTCGGCGGCTCGCCACTGGCGCATCCGGTACTGCACACCGTCACGGTGGCCGACATCAGCGCCGGCAGCGTCAGCCTGGCGGTGACGGCGGGTGATCTCGGCAGTGACGGCAGCAAGGCGATCTCGGCGCAGTTCAGCGATCTGGCTGGCAACAGCTCGACCACGTCGGCACTGAGCATGACGCTCGATACCACCGCGCCTGTGGTGACGATCGGCAACGCCGGCGGATTGACCAACCAGGCGTCGCCGACGATTGGCGGAACCGTCGACGTCGCCGATGCCGGGGCTACCGTCACCGTGCTTGACGGCAGCACCCCAGTGGGCACCGCGATCGTCCAGGGCGACGGCAATTGGAGTACCAGCGTTACGCTGAACAGCGGCAGCAACAGCCTGACTGCAGAGGTCGCCGACGCCGCCGGCAATTCCGGTCTCAGTAATACGGTGACCTACACGCTGAACACCACCGCGCCGACCGGCGGCACGCCGGTTCTTTCGGCGGCCTCGGACTCCGGCACCTCGCATACCGACGGCATCACCGATGTCACGGCGCCGAGCTTCACGGTGGCGCTCGGTTCGACGGTCGTGGCCGGCGATACGGTTCAGCTGCTGCTCGGCGGTTCGGCGCTGGCGCATCCGGTGACCCACATCATCTCCGCGGCCGAGGTGACCGCCGGCAGCGTCAGCCTGACGGTGACCGCCGGCGACCTCGGGGCCGACGGCAGCAAGCAGATTTCGGCGCAGTTCAGCGACGGCTTTGGCAACAGCTCGACCACCGCGGCACTGACCATCACGCTCGACACCACCGCGCCGAGCGGCGGCACGCCGGTTCTTTCGGCGGCCTCGGACTCCGGCGCCTCGCATACCGACGGCATCACCGACGTCACGGCGCCGAGCTTCACGGTGGCGCTCGGTCCGACGGTTGCGGCCGGCGATACGGTGCAATTGCTGCTCGGCGGTTCGGCGCTGGCGCATCCGGTGACCCATACCGTCACCGCGGCCGATGTGACGACCGGCAGCCTCAGCCTGACGGTGACCGCCGGCGACCTCGGGGCCGACGGCTCGAAGTCGATCACGGCCCAGTTCAGCGATGCGGCGGGCAACAGCTCGACCACGGCGGCCGACGTGATCACGCTCGACACCGCCGCACCCGTGGTGGCGATCGGCAACCCGGGTGGTCCGACCAACCAGCCGAGCCTGGCCCTTACCGGAACGATTGCCGGCGCCGATGCCGGCACCACGATCGCCATCTTCGATGGCACGACCCAAGTCGGCGTCGCCACCATCAGCGGCAGCAGCTGGAGCGCCAACGTCACGCTCAGCAATGGCAGCAACCCGCTCACCGCCCAGGTCAGCGATGCCGCCGGCAACATTTCGACCAGCGCGGCGGTGACCTACACGCTGAACACCACCGCGCCGACCGGCGGCACGCCGGTTCTTTCGGCGGCCTCGGACTCCGGCACCTCGCATACCGACGGCATCACCGATGTCACGGCGCCGAGCTTCACGGTGGCGCTCGGTTCGACGGTCGTGGCCGGCGATACGGTTCAGCTGCTGCTCGGCGGTTCGGCGCTGGCGCATCCGGTGACCCACATCATCTCCGCGGCCGAGGTGACCGCCGGCAGCGTCAGCCTGACGGTGACCGCCGGCGACCTCGGGGCCGACGGCAGCAAGCAGATTTCGGCGCAGTTCAGCGACGGCTTTGGCAACAGCTCGACCACCGCGGCACTGACCATCACGCTCGACACCACCGCGCCGAGCGGCGGCACGCCGGTTCTTTCGGCGGCCTCGGACTCCGGCGCCTCGCATACCGACGGCATCACCGACGTCACGGCGCCGAGCTTCACGGTGGCGCTCGGTCCGACGGTTGCGGCCGGCGATACGGTGCAATTGCTGCTCGGCGGTTCGGCGCTGGCGCATCCGGTGACCCATACCGTCACCGCGGCCGATGTGACGACCGGCAGCCTCAGCCTGACGGTGACCGCCGGCGACCTCGGGGCCGACGGCTCGAAGTCGATCACGGCCCAGTTCAGCGATGCGGCGGGCAACAGCTCGACCACGGCGGCCGACGTGATCACGCTCGACACCGCCGCACCCGTGGTGGCGATCGGCAACCCGGGTGGTCCGACCAACCAGCCGAGCCTGGCCCTTACCGGAACGATTGCCGGCGCCGATGCCGGCACCACGATCGCCATCTTCGATGGCACGACCCAAGTCGGCGTCGCCACCATCAGCGGCAGCAGCTGGAGCGCCAACGTCACGCTCAGCAATGGCAGCAACCCGCTCACCGCCCAGGTCAGCGATGCCGCCGGCAACATTTCGACCAGCGCGGCGGTGACCTACACGCTGAACACCACCGCGCCGACCGGCGGCACGCCGGTTCTTTCGGCGGCCTCGGACTCCGGCACCTCGCATACCGACGGCATCACCGATGTCACGGCGCCGAGCTTCACGGTGGCGCTCGGTTCGACGGTCGTGGCCGGCGATACGGTTCAGCTGCTGCTCGGCGGTTCGGCGCTGGCGCATCCGGTGACCCACATCATCTCCGCGGCCGAGGTGACCGCCGGCAGCGTCAGCCTGACGGTGACCGCCGGCGACCTCGGGGCCGACGGCAGCAAGCAGATTTCGGCGCAGTTCAGCGACGGCTTTGGCAACAGCTCGACCACCGCGGCACTGACCATCACGCTCGACACCACCGCGCCGAGCGGCGGCACGCCGGTTCTTTCGGCGGCCTCGGACTCCGGCGCCTCGCATACCGACGGCATCACCGACGTCACGGCGCCGAGCTTCACGGTGGCGCTCGGTCCGACGGTTGCGGCCGGCGATACGGTGCAATTGCTGCTCGGCGGTTCGGCGCTGGCGCATCCGGTGACCCATACCGTCACCGCGGCCGATGTGACGACCGGCAGCCTCAGCCTGACGGTGACCGCCGGCGACCTCGGGGCCGACGGCTCGAAGTCGATCACGGCCCAGTTCAGCGATGCGGCGGGCAACAGCTCGACCACGGCGGCCGACGTGATCACGCTCGACACCGCCGCACCCGTGGTGGCGATCGGCAACCCGGGTGGTCCGACCAACCAGCCGAGCCTGGCCCTTACCGGAACGATTGCCGGCGCCGATGCCGGCACCACGATCGCCATCTTCGATGGCACGACCCAAGTCGGCGTCGCCACCATCAGCGGCAGCAGCTGGAGCGCCAACGTCACGCTCAGCAATGGCAGCAACCCGCTCACCGCCCAGGTCAGCGATGCCGCCGGCAACATTTCGACCAGCGCGGCGGTGACCTACACGCTGAACACCACCGCGCCGACCGGCGGCACGCCGGTTCTTTCGGCGGCCTCGGACTCCGGCACCTCGCATACCGACGGCATCACCGATGTCACGGCGCCGAGCTTCACGGTGGCGCTCGGTTCGACGGTCGTGGCCGGCGATACGGTTCAGCTGCTGCTCGGCGGTTCGGCGCTGGCGCATCCGGTGACCCACATCATCTCCGCGGCCGAGGTGACCGCCGGCAGCGTCAGCCTGACGGTGACCGCCGGCGACCTCGGGGCCGACGGCAGCAAGCAGATTTCGGCGCAGTTCAGCGACGGCTTTGGCAACAGCTCGACCACCGCGGCACTGACCATCACGCTCGACACCACCGCGCCGAGCGGCGGCACGCCGGTTCTTTCGGCGGCCTCGGACTTCGGCGCCTCGCATACCGACGGCATCACCGACGTCACGGCGCCGAGCTTCACGGTGGCGCTCGGTCCGACGGTTGCGGCCGGCGATACGGTGCAATTGCTGCTCGGCGGTTCGGCGCTGGCGCATCCGGTGACCCATACCGTCACCGCGGCCGATGTGACGACCGGCAGCCTCAGCCTGACGGTGACCGCCGGCGACCTCGGGGCCGACGGCTCGAAGTCGATCACGGCCCAGTTCAGCGATGCGGCGGGCAACAGCTCGACCACGGCGGCCGACGTGATCACGCTCGACACCGCCGCACCCGTGGTGGCGATCGGCAACCCGGGTGGTCCGACCAACCAGCCGAGCCTGGCCCTTACCGGAACGATTGCCGGCGCCGATGCCGGCACCACGATCGCCATCTTCGATGGCACGACCCAAGTCGGCGTCGCCACCATCAGCGGCAGCAGCTGGAGCGCCAACGTCACGCTCAGCAATGGCAGCAACCCGCTCACCGCCCAGGTCAGCGATGCCGCCGGCAACATTTCGACCAGCGCGGCGGTGACCTACACGCTGAACACCACCGCGCCGACCGGCGGCACGCCGGTTCTTTCGGCGGCCTCGGACTCCGGCACCTCGCATACCGACGGCATCACCGATGTCACGGCGCCGAGCTTCACGGTGGCGCTCGGTTCGACGGTCGTGGCCGGCGATACGGTTCAGCTGCTGCTCGGCGGTTCGGCGCTGGCGCATCCGGTGACCCACATCATCTCCGCGGCCGAGGTGACCGCCGGCAGCGTCAGCCTGACGGTGACCGCCGGCGACCTCGGGGCCGACGGCAGCAAGCAGATTTCGGCGCAGTTCAGCGACGGCTTTGGCAACAGCTCGACCACCGCGGCACTGACCATCACGCTCGACACCACCGCGCCGAGCGGCGGCACGCCGGTTCTTTCGGCGGCCTCGGACTCCGGCGCCTCGCATACCGACGGCATCACCGACGTCACGGCGCCGAGCTTCACGGTGGCGCTCGGTCCGACGGTTGCGGCCGGCGATACGGTGCAATTGCTGCTCGGCGGTTCGGCGCTGGCGCATCCGGTGACCCATACCGTCACCGCGGCCGATGTGACGACCGGCAGCCTCAGCCTGACGGTGACCGCCGGCGACCTCGGGGCCGACGGCTCGAAGTCGATCACGGCCCAGTTCAGCGATGCGGCGGGCAACAGCTCGACCACGGCGGCCGACGTGATCACGCTCGACACCGCCGCACCCGTGGTGGCGATCGGCAACCCGGGTGGTCCGACCAACCAGCCGAGCCTGGCCCTTACCGGAACGATTGCCGGCGCCGATGCCGGCACCACGATCGCCATCTTCGATGGCACGACCCAAGTCGGCGTCGCCACCATCAGCGGCAGCAGCTGGAGCGCCAACGTCACGCTCAGCAATGGCAGCAACCCGCTCACCGCCCAGGTCAGCGATGCCGCCGGCAACATTTCGACCAGCGCGGCGGTGACCTACACGCTGAACACCACCGCGCCGACCGGCGGCACGCCGGTTCTTTCGGCGGCCTCGGACTCCGGCACCTCGCATACCGACGGCATCACCGATGTCACGGCGCCGAGCTTCACGGTGGCGCTCGGTTCGACGGTCGTGGCCGGCGATACGGTTCAGCTGCTGCTCGGCGGTTCGGCGCTGGCGCATCCGGTGACCCACATCATCTCCGCGGCCGAGGTGACCGCCGGCAGCGTCAGCCTGACGGTGACCGCCGGCGACCTCGGGGCCGACGGCAGCAAGCAGATTTCGGCGCAGTTCAGCGACGGCTTTGGCAACAGCTCGACCACCGCGGCACTGACCATCACGCTCGACACCACCGCGCCGAGCGGCGGCACGCCGGTTCTTTCGGCGGCCTCGGACTTCGGCGCCTCGCATACCGACGGCATCACCGACGTCACGGCGCCGAGCTTCACGGTGGCGCTCGGTCCGACGGTTGCGGCCGGCGATACGGTGCAATTGCTGCTCGGCGGTTCGGCGCTGGCGCATCCGGTGACCCATACCGTCACCGCGGCCGATGTGACGACCGGCAGCCTCAGCCTGACGGTGACCGCCGGCGACCTCGGGGCCGACGGCTCGAAGTCGATCACGGCCCAGTTCAGCGATGCGGCGGGCAACAGCTCGACCACGGCGGCCGACGTGATCACGCTCGACACCGCCGCACCCGTGGTGGCGATCGGCAACCCGGGTGGTCCGACCAACCAGCCGAGCCTGGCCCTTACCGGAACGATTGCCGGCGCCGATGCCGGCACCACGATCGCCATCTTCGATGGCACGACCCAAGTCGGCGTCGCCACCATCAGCGGCAGCAGCTGGAGCGCCAACGTCACGCTCAGCAATGGCAGCAACCCGCTCACCGCCCAGGTCAGCGATGCCGCCGGCAACATTTCGACCAGCGCGGCGGTGACGTTCAACCTCACGGTCATCTCGGGAGGCTGGGGTGGTCCGTTCGGTGGAAGCTGGAACAGCGCTGCAAACTGGAGCTCGGGGACGGTTCCGGGTGCGACCACAAACGTTGTTTTCGATCCGGTCGGTGCGGCGGCACCCTATGTGGTGACGATTCCGACGGCCACGCTGGTTACCGTCAACTCGATCACGTTGAACGACCCGGACGTCACTTTGCTCGATGAAGGCATGCTCACGATTGCTGCCTCGCTGGTCGAGACATCGGGCATATTCCAGATCGCGAATGGCGGAACGCTTTCACTTGGGGGCGGTTCATCCCTCGTGATCGATTTCTCCGGAACGGGCGGCAATCTGGTGCTCGGCTCGTCTCCCGGCTTCACCGGAACGATCGATGCGGTTTCCACCGCGACCGGTGCCATTACGATCTCGGGAATTGGCGCTGTTACCACGAGCAGCGGCGATGCCATCGATCTGCAGGCCTCAGGAGGGACGCCGGCGAGCCCGGCCACTCTGGGCATTTCCTTGACCGGTGCGATCACCGGAGCGGCCACCGGCATCAGCGGCATCCAGAATGGCTACGGCGCGGTTTCGATTGTCACAACCGGTGCTGTCATCGGCAATGCCGGCGACGGCATTCTCGCCGAGGATCTGAACGCATCCGACAACAGCAGCCTGACGGTCGATGCAAACGGCAATGTCAGTGGCAGCAGTTTTGGAATTTATGCCCTGACTGACAGCAGCGGCCTCCTCACGGTTGCAGCCGGCGCCAACGTCGACATCACTGGCCAGGCACCAGCGATTCAGGCGGTTTCGGCTGGTGTCGGAAATGTCTCTGTCACGACGGCGACCGGCGACGTCATCACATCCAATAGTGACGGTATCAACGCTAACAGCCAGGCGACGGCGATCCCGTTCGCTGACGCAAGCACGATTGTCGTCACCGCCTACGGGACGATCGATTCGGGACCGATCCTGAACACGAGCGGAACCCAACCGGCCGGGATTCTGGCCGGATACAGGGGAGGTACCACGAACACGACGAATCCGAATGTGTTCGGGTCCGTGACCATCAACAACTACGCCAACATAACGGCCACGGGCGGCGACGGCATTCGCGGCTACAACTATGGTGTCGGCGACATCACCATTACCGACGAAGCCAATACGACGGTTGTTGCTCCGGGTGAGTTTGGCATCCGGGAAATCAATTATGGTCCAGGGAATGTGACGGTCACAACATCGGTCGGTGATTTCGATTACCTCCGGTGCGAGCGGCATTTCCGCAATCAATGAAGCGACCGCGATCGCTAGTTCAGCTGGTAGTTCGGTCAATGTGATTGCCCATGGCACCATCAATTCGGGGACTAACCTGAATCCGTCCGGATCGCAGCCGCAGGCCATCAGCGCCGGCTATTACGGCGCCAATGGCGAGCCCAACAACGCCATCTACGGTACGGTCTCAGTCGATAATTTCGCCGACATTAGCGCCGAGGGTGGCTGGGGTATTGACGCATACAATTATGGAAACGGCGCAGTCACTGTGACGGAGGAGTTGGGGACGACGGTTACGGGGGCGCAGTACGGCATCGCCGCATATTCGAACAGCACCGGCGGGCCTGGGACTGCGGTCGCCAACGGCGCGACGTCGACCTCGAGCCGGACGCTTAACTTCGCCTCGACCCCGTCGCGGATTATGGCCGGTATGACGGTCTATGATGCGACGACCGGCAAGAGCATTGGCACGGTGTCCTCAACCACGGGCACTGCGATCACGCTGACAGCGAACGCCGCCAATGCGGTTGGCAGCGGCGACACGCTGTCGTTCGGCTACGTGACCGTCAACGTCCTGAGCGGCGCAACGATCACGGCCGGAGCGCTCTATGGACTTGCCGGCATTCAAGCCAATACGAACAACGCCTCGAATGTCTCCGTCACGACCTCGACCGGCGACATCATCAATTCCGGCGGGACGGGAATCAATTCCAATAATTCGGCGACGAGCGTCCCGTCTACGAGCACGATTTCGATCACGGCCTACGGAACGATCAACTCCGGCTTCGACATGAATGCCGGCGGCGGGCAGCCCGGCGGAATCTGGGCCGGCTACAATGGTGGGACGGGTGCCTACAACAGTGCAATTGCCGGCAGCATCACCATCGACAGCTTTGCAACCATTAATGCGGCAGCTGGTGCTGGCGTCGGGATCTACAACGATGGCATCGGCAATGTCAGCCTGACCCTCGAGGCGACATCCTCGATCAACGCGCCATTTCAGGCTGTTTCGGCGTTTGCCCAGGGTGGTGGCAACGTCACGATCGTCAATCAGGGGATCATTACCTCTGCAACCGGTACCGGCATTGCAACTGGAACGGGCAGCGGCCTTGCCGGCGCCGCCAGCGGCATCGTTTCCATCACTAATACGGGTACCAAGGATTCGAATGGCAACTTCACTTCCGGCATCATCGAGGCACTTGGGGCGTCCAACGGTGCCGGTTCCATCACAGCGGTCGTGCAGATCAATAATGCCAGCACCCAAGGTGCGACCTTCACCAACTCTGGACTTGTCGTCGCAAGCCTCTACGCCGCCGGTAGCAGTCAGAATCTGGCGGTTTCGGACTATTATGGTGGAATAGCTGCCAACAATGGTGCGGTCACCGTCACCAATTCCGGTACCATTTCCGGCAACGTGAGCCTGAACTCGGCCCCGACCTCCGCCTCAACGTTCCAGAACCAAGCGGGCGGTATCTGGAACATCCGCGGGATAAATTTCTTCAATGGCGCGGGTACGATCAGCAATTTTGGCATCATCAATATCGCCGGCGTAAGCGGTCTGTACACAGCGGGAACCCTTGCGATTGCGAATTCCGGAACGATCAATGTGGCTGCCATCGGCGCTGCCTATATCGGAGGCGCCGTTACAGGAACCGGCACGTTCAACATTGGTGATCGCGCCGAACTCGAATTCGCAAGCTCGGTCGCCGCGGGGCAAACGATTTCATTCGTCGATGGCAACGGCTTGCTGACGCTGGATAGCCCGTCGACTTTCAACGGGAACATCGCCGGACTTGCCATTGGAGACGCCATCGAGCTCAACGGTATTTCGGTGGCCAGTGCCACGATCAACGGGTCAGTCCTGACGGTTACCGAAACAAACAGCCAAACCCTGAGCTATCAGATCGCGGGTGCGCTTGCGGGCAACACATTTAGCGTGCTGTCCGGCAACGAAATCATCCTAGTCCCGGCGTCGGTAATCCCCTTGACGGGCTCCTCCGGACCACTCTCTTTCACACCATCAACGCAACAATTCTACATCCTGTCGAACAAGACGATTTCTGGAGGAAGCGCTGTCGGCTTTAACGTTACGTCAACCGACAGCACCTCGACGGATTATCTCACCGTCCAAATCAACCAGGCATCGTCGATTTCGGGGCTGTCGGGCTCGTCCAATGGCGTCAATCTTACGACGACCGGAGCCAATATCGCGCTGATCAACGCCGGCACGATTTCCTCCGGCACCGGTGCCAGCGGCAAGGGTATCAACACGAACTCAACAACAGGCTCAAGCGACATCATCGACTACGGCAACGTCACCGGTGGCCAATTCGGTATTGATGCGCATACAAGCGGGATTGGCCCGCTCAATATCGTGGTCGGCGGGACCGCAATCATCACCGGTACAACTTCATACGGGGTTCTGGCGATCTCGACCTTGGGCGTCCTGGACGTGAGCACGTTGCCCGGAATTACCATCAACTCCGCGAGCAGCGGTATCCTCGCTGAAAATCAGGGATCCTCGGTTCCGCAGGCTAACAATAGTTCGATTTCAGTGTCGACCGCCGGCACCATCAATTCGGGCAGCACGCCCAATACTTCCGGCAGCGAACCCGCAGGAATCGTCGTCGGCTTTCTCGGAGGAACAACCTCGACGCCAACATCCGCGGTTGCCGGCAACGTCAACGTCAGTGACAGCGCCAACATCAACGCCGCCGCCGGAATGGGCATCGATGCTTTCAATTATGGAGTGGGCAATCTCTCGGTATCCGTCAGTTCGGGCACGACAATCACGGCCACAACAGCCGGCGCCACCGCTTCGGGCTTCGCACAGTATGGGATTTTCGCGTTCAATTATGAGGCGGGGAATACCAACGTTACCACAGCATCTGGCTCGACGATCAATTCCGGCAGTTCGGGAATAAATGCCGCCAATCAGGCGGCAGCTATTTCTGCGGCCGCTGCAAGCGCCGTCACGGTTGTCGCGCTCGGCGCGATCAATTCCGGCACGAACCTCAACAATTCGGGCAGCACTCCTGCGGGAATCCTGGCGGGGTACAATCCGGGCAACGCCTCGGTGTTCAACGCCGGCGTGGCGGGTAACGTCCTTGTCGAGGATAGCGGGGCCATCGTTGCCGCCGCCGGCGATGGCATTGACGCCTACAATTACGGTGTTGGAAATGTCGAGGTTGATCTTGGTTTTGGGGCCAGCATCAGTGCGCTGGTGGCGTCGACATCGACAGGGCGTAAGACGCCATACGGTATCGGCGCTTTCAACTACGGTCCGGGTGACGTTACCATCACGATCGCCTCCGGAGATGTCATCAACGCAGGGGGCGTGGGAATTGACGTCTCCAACCAGGCGGCCTCGATCGCCCTCGCCGCCGCTTCCGTCATTACGATATCGGCCGCGGGCTCGATCAACTCGGGAGCCATTCTTAATTCCAGCGGTTCGCAGCCCGCAGGCATACAAGCCGGCTATCTGGGAGGCACCGGAGGGACAGGCGTACCGAACACCGGCGTAAACGGCACCGTCATCGTCAACAACGCTGCCAATATCACCGCGGCCGCCGGCTGGGGCATCGATGCCTACAATTACGGAAACGGAGACGTAACGGTCAACGATTCCGCGGGAACAACGATCACCGGCGCTCAATACGGGATTGCCGGATATGCCGAGAGCGGCGGGACGGGCAACGTCGCGATCAATGTCGCGTCCGGGGCGACCATAAGCTCGACGTCGAGCTATGGCATCTATGCCTACAGCTCGGATGCCGGAAACATATCAGTGATCACTGCATCCAACGACATTATCAATTCCGGAAGCACTGGAATTAATGCCGTCAGTGTCGCTTCCGCGATTCCGGCATCGGCCAACAGTTCGATTGTTGTTACATCGTACGGCACGATAAATTCGGGGACGGCTCTGACGGGCACCAACAGTCCTCCTGGTGGCATCACCGCTGGTTATCTCGGCCCCGGCGGGATCCCCACCGTCTTTCCCCTGACCGCCCTTAACGGCGATGTCGTTGTCAATAATTTCGCGAACATCAATGCAGCCGCCGGCGACGGTATCCGCGCCTACACCTTCGGAATTGGCGATGTCACCATAAAAGACGAAGCGGGATCGATCATACTTGGCGTTGGTGCCTCCACCGCCGGCTACGAAGCTGGAATCAATGCGAGCAACGACGGTTCTGGCAATATCGACATCTCGACCGCCGTAGGCATTCTGATCGATTCAAGGAACGGCGGCTCGGGTATCATGGCACTAAACAAGGCTCCGGCGCCTTGGCCTGGCAGCACGTTCTCTGTTCCGGCATCAAGCCACGTGTCGGTGCTGGCCTATGGCACCATCGAATCCGGCTCGGTCCTGACCGGCAGCAACGATCCGGCCGCCGGAATTCTGGCAGGCTACAATCCCAATAATACGAACACTGCAGACGATAACGTTCACGGCAATGCGTCGATTGACGACTATGCCAACATTCTGGCGGTGGCAGGAACCGACGGTATACGCGCCGTCAACTACGGCACCGGCACCATAGCGATCATTGCCGAGGCTGGAGCATCCATTACCGCCGGGCGTTATGGCGTCGGTGCCTTCGGCTATGATGGCGGCGACGTGAGCGTCACCAACCATGCGTACGTGACAGGCGCGACGGCGGCGATCGATGCGCTGGCGACGTCTGCCGGCATGGTCTTCATCGACAACTATGGAATGATCACGGGAGACGTCGTCAGCTCGGGCAATGCAACATTCCATAACGAGGCCGGAGCCATCTGGAACCTGGCGGGCAGCAGCACTTTCATCGGGACCAGTGAGCTCATCAACGACGGGGCCATCGATACGACAGGCATATCCGGCATCGCCACGTCGGGCGTATTGAGCCTCGCCAATACAGGGGTCGTGGAGGTTCAATCCGGTAGCCTCGACGTTGCCGCAGGGGTCACAGGCCTTGGCTCGTTTACGATAGACACCGGAGGGTTACTGGAGTTTGCAGCGTCGGTCTCCGCCGGGTCGATCATCACCTTTCAGGGCACCGCGGCCACGCTTAAGCTCGACGACGTCGCGCATTTCGCCGGCTCCGTGACCGGTTTCACCTTCGGCGACACCATCGACCTTGTCGGTATCAGTCCCGCGAGTGTCAGCGTCAGCAATTCCGGTCCGTTGCAGATCGGCTATGGCACTGGATCCATTGCGCTGGGCGGCAACTACAACCCTGCTGATTTCACAGTCGGAGCCGACGGTCATGGTGGAACCGACGTCACCTGGAATCATCAAGCGCCGGTTATCTCAACAAGCGGCCTCACCGTTATCCAAAATGGCAATGGTACGACGACGATAACGGGCCTGCAGGTCTCGGACTCCGATGCCGCGGCATCTACCGAGACCTTCACGATCACGGCGACAACCGGCGCCGCCAGTTCCGGAACCAGTGTTTCACCGTCAACCGGCTCCGGCGTTCTGACCACGATCAACGGCGAACTCGGGACGGGCATCACCTACAATCCCGGCGCAACCCCGCCTTCAACCGACAAGGTCGCCCTCACCGTCAGCGCCGGCTTCGGCGCAGCCGATACCGTGAATTTTGTCTTTAACCTTGCCTCTAGCCCGACAACGCCTGTGACACTGGTGGGTACGTCCGGCAAGGACGTGATTTTCGCCACCGGCAACAACGATACGCTCATGGGCGGCGGTGGCTCAGATCAGTTTGTTTTCAACCACACGACCGGGGCTCACACAATCGCGGATTTCTCAACGATCAATGACCACATCGATTTGACCGCATTGTCGTCGATCGTGACCGCCGCGACATTCAATACCTGGCTCGCGAGCAACGTGACTGCGAGCACCACGAGTCCGGCGGACACCGTGATTTCTCTGGGCGGTAGCGAGACGATCACACTGCACAATGTTCTGGCGGCGAACGTCAATGCCAGCGACTTTATCATCCATGCTTGACGTGCATCACGTTTCCCTTTTTTGGCGATTGTGTTTTCTTCTCGTGCCTTTCCCATCATTCTGCGCGTGCGATTGCGAGGGCCCAACGAATGAGTGAGCAGTCTGCAAAGGGTTTCTCCGCAGCGAAGAATGAACAACATCGCTTTGAATCACGGTATTCGAACCAAAGCAGCGTTCGCTTGTCAGGGGCAGCCATCGCGATAGGGGCCCGATTTAGGATGAGCGCACTCGGTGCGGCGCGGTGTCCACGCCTTGCCAAAAAGAAAGGCACTATTGTCGGGGTCAGCCGCATCAACAGCAGCATTCGGGTCCTGTTCGATGGCTCCAAGTCGCCAAGTTCGCTACACCGGGACTATGTTGAGCAACTCATCTCCGAGCCGGAGTGAAATATTCTCGCCGTAAGTCAACACATTGTCGAACCACCATCTTACGCTCGATCAAGTCCAAGAAATCCTCGGGCAGCTTGAGAGATTTTGTTCGATCAGGTTTCTTTGCTCCATTGAAGCAACATGGACCAGAAGCATATCGACCACGGCGTAGGACACACGAGCCTCTCGTTAATCGCGAAGACCGCCAGCTCCTTGGATGACCGTGTCGTCGTCGAGGCCTTTCCGTCGCCAAATCCTAAGGACCGCGGCCTTCGCGGTAACCGAGACCAAACGTTCTCGCTTTGCCGTCTACCGCATTGCTTCCGTTGAGGGAGCGGTCCGATCTGTTATGGAAAAAGTTGCCGCGGCCAACCATGCTTCTCCAGTCAAGCTGAGGCGCCCGAGAGTTCACTAAAAGCCACCGCCGTCTCCAAGAGCGAGAGCGATTCCATAGCAGAACGTGTCCAAAAGATCGTCCTCTCGTTTGTTGTCCTTGTCGCCTATCCGAAAGCTTTCGATCTGGTCGCTCAAGTGGTTGCGTGATTTGCGTTTGTAGACTGTAGTCTTGTTGAAGGCATAATCGGTGTATTTGACCTTATTACCGCAGTGGACGTAGCCGGACACCGAGAGTGCTCGCTCATCCTTGCCCATCGCGGTCAATTTGGACTCGATCGCCTCTGCGGGCATGCCGCGACGCCGTGCCTGTTGCAACAGGATCGTACCGGAATTCTTGTCCTCGATCATTGCGCCAAGTGATCCGTGGCGTGCCCCACTGACGCGACAATTCTTCCAGGCGTTCAAATACTATTGGCAGCCATGTCTCGAGCAGGGCTCCTTCGATCTGAGTAATATCCCAATCAAGAATCAGAAGAGGCGAATCCCTGCTGAGCTTGTTGAGTGCGTAGAACGTGACGGCGGTCGCATCATGCTCGGTACCCGTCTTTGAGGCGGTGTCAATGACCGCAAACACGCCGTCGCAGCTTGTTGGGTATGAAACCGGTTGGCCGTTTTCAAGGAGTTTGTCGCGAGCAAAGAAGGCCACCCCGGCCCAATCGACGAATTCGGCCAGATATTCCTGTTGGTAGACCAGGGGGTCGTTGTCTCGGATCAGTTCAGCAATAAACCGTTCCCGCCGTTCCGACCAACCCGCCTTGCTTTCCTCATGGGCCGGCTTCGGAAGCGTTGGATTATCCATCGTTCTTGCATGGTATTCTCCGAATCCGTAGCTCGGGTCGGTACAGATATTGTAGAAAAAATTGTCTGGGTTCTTTCCAGCCGAATTCGAGCAGATCAGCACCTCGCCGCCATAGTCGAACAGCGTAGGCTTGATCGCTTTTTCTCAGATTTCCATCATGGAGCCATCGACTTTGTTGTCGCCGTTCTTCGCGAAGGCGGCCTGGTCGATGACCACACGTCTGTAGCGCCGGCTACGACCGGCGATTTCGTTCCCTAAGGTCCAGAAGTCAAGACGTCCGCCGTTTTTCAGTCGAATGACCGACGACCCCATCGAGCCTGATTCCCAAAGCGGGCGGAGCATGCCTTTGATCTCCATATAGGCTTCCGACCAGATCTTATGCTGGGGGGCAAGCCAGGCGCATTCCCAGCCCTGCAGGAGGCCTTGACCGATCCAGATCTTGGCAAATTCGGTTTTGCCAAATCGCCGGCCGCATCGCAGTATTTTGTAGCGATGAGGTCGCAAGGCCCAGTAGGCCTTGATTTGTCCGGGATGCATTGTTCCCAGCGAGATCACGGTGTCCGTGTTATTTTTCACCGACGATGTTTTACTCATGACGATATTGGAGCGCCTCATTCAGTTTAGGGCGGCCGAGAGTTTCGATTGCAGGCTGAACTGCAGCCGGTCGCTGGGCTCATTCATCCCGGGGAGCTTTCGGCGAGGCGGAAACTGAATTGGGAGGATCAGTCGCCGACGAGCCAGCCTGTTCCCAAAAACCAGTCGGATCGATTTCGTTTTCATTTGCGTGCGCGCGGGTCTTTTGCTCGCCGGTCTGGCCTTCGAAATCGGGTACCCAATCCTCTACGGTAATTTTCTGAGACCTGGCGTCGGTGCTTTTGCTGGCCTTGGCGCGGAGCGTAAACAGTTCTTCAGCGCTCCTCGCATCGCCCTCCAGTGCGCTGTTCACCAGCTTCTTCAGGGCCAACTCAAGCCGCGATGCCCGCTTCGTTCGTCCGCCTTCGCGGTATGCGGTGAGCGTATTCTGGACCTTGCTGATGATGTGGCTGACAAGCTGGCCCTTACGACGCTTGGGTCGGCCTTTGGGATTACCCGAAACACCTTTTTTGAATTGAGAATGCTTGGGTGGATTACGGGAGCCAGATTTACTCATCGCCTGAACTCTCCGCACAAGATTGAGCGGCAAAAGCCCTGGTGTATTCGCTATCTGCGAATGTGATCTGGACCTTTCCCTCTGCAACTTTGGGAGCAAGTTCTAGCCATCGGAAAAAGACGGCCCTCGCTCGGCGATTACCCGAATGGTCGGTTTCCCACGGACGCTGTTCAACTCGTCCCACGCGAAGTATGGCGATTTAAGCGGCAGACCACTGGTTATAGAAGGGGAATTCTATAATCAGTTTCGGGCCGGGTTATCCGGCGTACGAAACAGGCTTGGGGTAGAGCAAATTTTTACCTTAAGTGTGTGCCATTTCACATTCCGTCTCTGTTGCTCAGTATATTTTGCTGACTTGTTTGGGGCGCGTGTGCCAACGACGCGCAGCGCACGTCTCAATCGCGCACACCCTCATTCATTGAGTCGCTTCGCCAGGACAGCGTCAATGTCCGGGCCTTGCCTGCGATGTGGGAGCGCGAGACATGACCATTTTCAGTGAAATCGTTACGAAGAGTGAGTGGATTATTGCGGTCTTGGCGCTCTACGTGGTCGCCTGGACGCGCTTCAACTCACCGCCCACCAATCGGTCGGGTACGACCTTTGCACTGTTCTTTTTTGGGCTGACTTTTTATTTCGCCTTGCTCATCCCACTCTGGATTCTGGTCACGATCGGACTTTACCAAGGTAGCATTGGCTTCGACTGGATTGGCGAAAAGTTGACACAGGTGAATCCGAAGGCGCAAGCCGAACTCGCTCAATATGCTCCAATTGTGGCGGCACTCATCATCGTTGTTGCTTCGCAATTCCGTCAGGTGTCGCGAATTGATTCGGCAGCGCGGGCATTCTGCATAAACGTAGCGGCGATACCGCGCGAAGCCGATCGACTGGCAATCGAACTCGCGCAAGATGCCGGTTTTGAGCCGGCGGAGAAGCTTCGAGGTCAAATCACCAAAATGATTTCAGAAAACATTAGTGCGCGGGCGCTGAACTTCAGCAGGGATGGAACGCTTCCCGCCCGCTTCACAAGGGCTATCGCATTGTACAACCTGTTCGTCGGGCCTGGGAACGACGGTACGGTGCCTGAGTTTGCTACGAATGGACATAGCAAATCCGCCTACGCGGTGATCGTGCAACAGGGAGAGACGGTGGCCGCTCGCGCGGGTGCTCGTTACGAAGACCTAATGCAGACTGGCCTTGCCTTTTTCACGTGTTCTCAACCAACCCGGGAATTGAAAGAAGCATTGAATTGCAATATTGCGGACGTTTCGAACCTTACTTGCAGCCTCGTTGCGCGTTATGTACTTTTTTGCGAGATTACGCACAATGGGCGACTCCAGCGTCTTGCGGACATGGGCTTCGATGCCCGCCCAACACCAAGGTTTGGACCGGACAAATGGGCGGCCACTATCTTGCTCGTAATCCTCTTGGGCGTAGGCATGATGATGTACATGCCAGGGACGCATTCGATCGAAATGGCAAAAGCGCTAACCATTGCGACAACCTTCGGCGTCTCGATGGGGTTCGCAGTCTTGGGTGCCGTCGTGGTAGCGCAACGTTTCATTGAACGCCATGAGGGAGACCGAACGGCATTTCCGCCTATCGCCGAGTTGGTGCTCGCGGCCCTCATCGTTGTGGGACTGTCAATCGCTTTGCGGATCGGTATTCCGCTGGTGCCCGCATTGATGCAGGACCAAGGATTTCAGGGCGTCTTCAATCAGTTTGTTGAACGGTTGCCCGGAACTATCACCCCCTTCATTTGCACGATCTCCCTCGGCCTTCTTTGTTCCTATCTGGGCTGCTTGGATTGGAGCTGGTACCGCGTATCGGCTGTTGGGGCGCTCGGGAATGGGCTCGCACTCATGGGCGCGGGGTGGCTGGTCGGATCACTCCTCGACGAAAAGGTCCTGGCTCAGTTCTACCTGCACCCGGAATACGCGATTCGAATCATCGCACTGAGCACCGGGTTTACTGGTTTCATGGTCGGCGCCATGGTCCTCGCGATGTTCAATAAGTCCGAACGCATCCGCAAGGACGCCGCCGAGAACGCAGCTGAGAATCCGCGCACGGAAATTCGCGCGCCCTCACTTGCTGACAACCTCGAAGCTGGATCGCCTAACGGAATCGAGCCCACCTATGATCTTGGCTCCTACTCTCGCGCAAGCGTTGAGGCTTTGGAGGGGCGATATGTGTGCTTCCGACCGGCCTTTTCCTGCGCTGACGTCATTAATGCTTACGTGATGGCCGTTCATTGGGACGAAGCAGAATCCTGCCTCATGTTCGAGGAACGCGAACGTGTCGATGCCGGATACACGCAAAAGGGTCGTGTCTACATCCCGGACGGCCAGCCATTTATGAGCTTTGTCACAGTCGAAAAGGGCGCCATGCGCTTGATCATGGTATCACGTCCCGAAAGCAACGAGCCTGCCCGCGGTCTAATCACAACGTTGTCAAGCCTGGCTGGCGTGCATTTTACGCCGGCGAGCGCTCCGATCGTGATCAGGCGTGTCGTCGACCAAACGCCACAACTTGGTTTCATTCAGCCCCGGGGCGCCCGACTACGAAGCTTATCGCCGAGAACTCGAGATGGTGATACCCGCCTTCGGCTTTTTCGCGGCGGCCCCGCCACCAAATTCGGGTACCGAACTCGCGCCGGTTGGAGCGCCGCAGGAGGTTCGATTGTCCGTTGTGAGGTGACAGATCTAGGCTGTGTGAAAACGCGCAACAGCAGATAATGCGTAGAACTGTTTGCTCAGTTGCCTTCTGCAGACGGATGTTATCAGGACAACTGGTTTTCACGTCGCCTAAATCGAGAAGGACTTTCTACGCGCAAGTCGAGCGTCAGAGTTTTCACACAGCCTGGACCCTAGGCGGACCTCGTCTGCATACCGAAACGGCCGGCGATATTGAGCGCCTACTACTCCAGCGGCTTAACCAGAGTCGCTGAGCGTCGGGTGGACACTACGCTCCACGATGAATTCGAGCGCCTTGATCCCGAGAAGGAAGAAATAGCCACCTCCCAGCGTTCGGGTCAGTGTCTCCAGGGACACTTCGTCGCCACTCGGCAATCCCGGAATGGTGAACTTCTTGGGCTCCGCAGGTGAACCTACAATCGGATCGCCCTCGTGATGGAGATCCTGAAAACGATTGTGTGCCGAAAACCTTATCCGAGTTGATGACGTGATGGAAACGCCTAAGCTGGCGGAATGATCGGGCTGCTCTGTTTCGTTCTGGCCGTCCCGGCCTCGCCATTCAAGTCGAAGTTGCGCCTTGAGGCTGAGAACGCGGTGCTTCGACATCAGTTGAATGTCGTGAGGCGTAGGCTGCGTGGTCGCGTCCGGCTCACGAACAATGATCGCTGGCTCTTTATCCAGCTATATCGCTGGTTTCCTTGTATCCTGCAGGTTCTCACAATCATGCGGCCCGAGACACTCGTGCGTTGGCACAGGGCCGGTTTTCGCTGCTACTGGCGTTGGAAGTCGCGGCCATTGGGAGGGCGACCGCAGATCGACACGGAGCTGCGCGCGTTGATCCGGCGGATGAGCATGGAGAATTCCACTTTGGGGTGCGCCACGCATTCACGGCGAACTGCTCAAGCTCGGGTTTGAGGTCGCGCAGTCCAGCGTCGCCAAGTACATGGTCAAACGGCTGGGGCCGCCCAGCCAGGGATGGCGGACCTTCTTGCATAACCACGCGCCAGACATTGCTGCCATGGACTTGTTCGTTGTTCCAACTATCGTTTTCGACCTGCTCTACGCCTGCGTCATCGTCCGGCTCGACCGCAGAGACCTCGTTTGGATCAACGTCACAGCAAATCCGACGGCAGAATGGGTTGCACGTCAAATAACGGAGGCATTTCCTTGGGATGAGGCTCCGCACTACTCATTCGCGATCGCGACCGGATCTATGGCAGCGTCGTCACGCGCCGATTGCGCGCCATGGGCATCCGGGACAAGCCTACCGCACCGGCCTCGCCTTGGCAGAATGGCTTTGCCGAACGGCTGATCGACTGATCAGCGTGAGTGCGTAGACCACATCATTGTCTTGGGCGAGATGCATTTGCGTCGGGTCCTGAAATCCTACCGCGACTATTACAATGGCGTCGGAACGCATCGATCCTTGAACAAGGATGCGCCGGTTACTCGCCAAATTCGGCGAATTGGAAGCATCAAATCACACGCCATCCTTGGCGGACTTCATCACCACTATGGTCGGATTTAAGGTTTTCGGTACACACAGAGATCAGTTGAATAACCTAGATTTATAACCTCAACGCCATAGGTTTAAGTCTACCCTCGATGCCTGTCATCGCGAGATGATCTCCGGCGCCAATACCGGAGAGATGATGACCCGCGCGGTGCCGCTGTTATTTCTGTAGAATAGGTCGGGTTTTTGCGGCCAGAGAAGCAAGGCGTTGTTAACATACACGAACAGCTCTCCACCGATCCGGGGCGTGAATTCGGCCACGAGCTTCCGCGATGGAACAAGAATTCGGCCCCCGCAATATTTGACCACTTGCCGCGTTGCAGCTGACGCGGGATCGGAAACCTTGGAGCCTGGCTCTGTCGGGGCATCACAACTGCGCAGCGGCACATCCGGAAGCGGCTGATCGGGTTCGAGTGCATATTCGAAGTTCCCCTTGCGTCCAACGCGTGCGACCGGTTGGAACCAATTTTTGGTCCACCATCGCTTCAGCGGCAGGGCAACATAATGATGGATGCGATCAGTCGGAAAACCGCGAACGTCGGTCCAGACGGCCTTGTCGAACCAATCGTCGTCGCTGGGGACAGTCATCATGATGCGGTACCGTCTTCCTTCCGTGACGGCGATACCCGTACTTTGGCACAGCGATTTGGTGTCGAAGTTGAAGCTTCGATCGGCTTCGTCTGCGCTCTCCAGATTACGTTGGCTGTCGTCACAGAAGTACCCGCCGTTGCCTAGTAAAGTTACCGACATGTGATATGTACACGCCAGTACCCCGACAAGACATGCTGCGAGGAAAAATGCGGGCAACGCGACGCGAGCAAACCAGCGGTAAATGAAGAGGATGACTTCGGAGCGCCGGAGGAATTTGGCTACTCCGAGCAGCAGGCCGGGATGTGCCGCATCGATGGTGCCGGCGTCGACGAATTTGCGGCGCACGAATAGAACGAGTGAGCATGCTGCTGTGAAGGCGAAAATCAGGATCAACGCAAAGTGGGCTTCGCCTGCGTAGGCCAACCATGCCATGAGTGAAAATGCGATCGTTCCGTAGAGCCCTGCACGTCTCTGGCCTGTCAACCGCAACCGGTTAAGCAATTGGCCGTCGACCCGTGCCTGCACGCGCCATGCGGCTCGCGAGCGGTCGCCGATGCGACGTTGCAGGAAGCCGCTGAGCCAGATCGTCGTGGCAAAGAGCGTGAGCACCAGTACGGCGATCGAACCGTGATCCTCAATTGCGGTGATCCAGGGTTCGGAATATGCCGGCAGAAACTGTTTGATCGGGCTCAGGATCATTTGGATGGCCGTCCTGACCCAGGTGTCGGTGTCCTGCTGCCCTTCAAATTGAATGCCTGAACCAATCAGCGGATATAGAACGATCACCATGGCTAACGCCAGCGACGCGAAATAGACGAACTCGGCGCCACCAAACGGTATCCCGTACAAGCTCTACGATTGGCAGGCGGTCAGCCGCTGCGTTAGTGGTATCGAGCTTAATGATCTGCTCGAATACCTGTTTCTGGCTTTCCTGGAGTTCCTGCGGCGAGGTGGCGGGCAATCTCTCGGGCTGGGACGTCGGGGGAGCGGGCGGCTGAAACGAGCCGTTCGCGGCATTGAGCAATTGTTCGGCTGCCTCTATGGCACCAAAGGCAATCGGCGGGCCATAAGGAGGAAGAACGTCCAGTTCGTACGGTAGCGAAATCGGCGCATAGCCGTCGACGCCGAGTGTCATCCGAGTGACCACGCTGTGATGGATGAGCGGCCGTTGTCCATCCATCAGCGCGGACACGTCTCGAGGCTGGTAACGATAGAACATTCCGTATCCCGACCGGGAATTGTAGAGGCGTCCTGCGGCTGTCGCGAGACCGGCTTGGACGGCAACGATGTCTCCTCGGAACCGCAGGCCCTTGAGCGATGCTTGTTCGATCATCCAGCAAAGCGGAACGCGGGAGAGACTGTCGTCGGGGTACCCGCCTCCGACGTTCGCATGGACGCCAGCGAACCATACCTGAAGAAGCCTGTCGGGTGGCAGGCCGGGCACGCGTTGCTGGAGGATGCGCTCCTCAGCCTGGTCCCACGGAAGCGGAAAGAAGGTTCGCCGCTCATCGTCGATGCTCAGCGCATGTCGGGCGCATCTGACATTGGTCAGAAGCGACTTGTCCCGGAAAGTCATCGGCCAAACCCACTTGTCGACGGCCTGCGTGAGTTCGTCAACCGGCAGTCCGTATGCGACTACCGTGTCCCAGACGCCAAGGAAATAGATCGGGATTAAATGGCGCGCTCGTTCGAAGGTCTCAATCTTGATCTCGTCATATGTCCGCGCGCCGACGGCCTTGTTCCAGAGTCGTATAGTGACGTCCCGTAGCCAGCGACCCGTGACGACCCAGGGGAGTATGGTTGTAAAGGCCTTTCTCCTGTAGGCGCGATATGCGGCGACGGCGTTACGATCCAATTCCTCCTCGTTCCTGAAGCTTACGAGGCCCTCGTGGTGAATAAGGCCCGCGAGCGTGCGTACCGTGAAGGCACCGCGGCTAAAGCCGAAACACCAGATGCGATCATTGTCGTCGTAGTTGCGGCACAGAAACTTGTACAGCTGGATCGTGTTCTTCTTGACGCCGATGCCGAGTGCGAGTCCGAGGAGCTGCATCGGCTTGGACTTCGAGGTGCCAACACCGTCGCCGAACGTGGCGACCTGATCAGCGCCAGTAAGATCGAGCGCTTCATAGATCCGCCAGACGTTCGTTTTGTTTGACGCCGCTGCGCTGTTACCGGTGCCGTCAGAGAGCACGACCAGATTGCGCATGAGACTCTCCGGCGTGATGCAGCGCCAGCATGGTTTTCCATCCTACGACAAGCGTCTAATGTCTTCTTATCGCGTTCACCGACTATTACCAAAGTGGTCACTGTCATAACGCCTTTGACATCGCTGCAAGAAGGATAGAACGCGATTGCTCCACGAAACTTTTGCCTGGCGTACCGTTCGATGCCGTCTCGTTCCACGGCTGAAAATGCAAGCGAGCCACCACGTCCGAAGCCCACAACGAAAATGCGTCTCGGGTTAACACTCTTCTTGATCGATCAGCAGGTTCAAGCCTTGATAAGCATCCTCGGCAAGTTCAGGTCCGCGATTTAGCGCAGCGCATGGGCTAGAGTCCCCAAGAACCAACTGACGAGTAGCGTAAAGAGCTGCAACGTGCTGACAGCAAGGGTAGCGAATTTCAGACCTGTAACTGTTTGTGCCATTGCAACGGACGTGTCCGTTACCGTCGTTGCCGCGACCATGAAGCATGTGAGAAATACGTTCTCAATGAAATCGCACACGGCATAGAGAACAGGAAAAATTATGACAATCCAAAGCCATCCCTGAGTTCAGTGGAGCGCTCGGGCCGTCGCCAGCGACGCGACCGCAAGGAAACTGACAACGGCGATCAAGAGCAGCAAATCGAGCGGGAACAACACCGGAAACGCGTAACGACGTGCCTGCGAAGGATAGCGCATGACCCAATTTCGAAGCCCGTCCGCAGTATAGTCGGGAGTGACCTCAAGAAAGCGCTTGCCAACATCGGGCCCGGCGCACTTCGCAATCTTTCCGGCGATGATCCCAATGGCGACCACACCCACGAACAAAACGGCAATTGCCAGTGTCAAGGCATCCTCCGACCTATACGGTGGCACCTTCATGCCGGTCACATTCCAGCTGTTCCGATTTTTCTTGCGAGCCGCCGGCCTGCCAACAAGGCTTGTTTTCGGCATCTTCTACAATGACATCGAAGGCCTTTTCACTGATCATATAGACGGCCGTCACAATGAAGTGCCCGGGAATTTTGGGAAAGACTGACGCATCAACGACCCGGAGACACTCAGTGCCGCGCACTCGAAACCTGCTGTCCAGTACCGCCATAGGGTCTGTACTTGGACCGATCTTGTTTGTGCATGACGCGTGATGGCCCCACGCCTCGTTGGCGATAAACTCCATCACTTCATTCTCTCGGATGTATTTCGGCCCCGGAATTAACTCCCTCGCGAAGCACGACCCCATCTTGCCGTTCAGCTCCCGAACGAATTTGACGCCCTCGACAAGCGCATGAAGGTCCTGCTGACACTCGTCACTGCCCGTGTCGAAATAATTGAAATCCACGCGCGGGCGTTCCGTTGGCTCAGTGCTGACCAGCGTTACGCGCCCGGCCGTGTTACTTGTGTACGCCTTTAGAATGATCCAGGTGAATTTGTCGCGGAATCGCTCAAATTCTTTGGAATAGCCGCGCTTGTATCCTCGGAAAAAGCCCGGCAAGCCAAATATAAAGAGGTCCGCCTCCTGAAGATCAGGTCGAGACCGCTTCATAATTGCGATCAGCGATCCGGTCGAACAATAGAGACCCTTGCCCTGCGCCCACAGTTCGAGGAAGGGGTCGCCCGGCGCATCTGCAACTGGCGGCGTAAAAGTCGCCTCCTTAGGAAGTAGCACAAAAGGTTTTGCCGACTCGCTGACTACGGCTATTTCGTAGCGGTCCTGAAGGTTTGAACCGACGCCTGGAAGATCCACCAGGCAAGGTATTCCCAGGTTTTCAAGGTCCGCCCTTGGCCCAACGCCTGACAATATTAGCAATTGCGGGCTGTTGAAAGCGCCAGCTGCAACAATGATTTCGCGGCACGCTCTGAATTCCTGCGGATCGCGTTTCTTGGGTTGGTGGCTCGGAGACGCTTCATAAAGCGCTTCGTCTTTCTCCCCTTTCAGCACCTGAACCCCGACGGCCCGCTTGCCTTCAAAAATAACTTTAATCGCTAACGTATTCAGCATGATGGTCAAATTATCCGGTCTTTCGCGGCGCGTGCGCATGAGGTACTCTCGCGGACCTTGTCGTTTTCCGTTTCGGGTTGACAGCGTCGTAAGCACCAAACCCTCCGGCCCCTCCTCCGAATTGCGAATATCGTTGGCATCAAAGGCCCGACGGAGCCGGGAAACCCCTACCAGCCCCAGCCGGAAGCAAATCCAGACGGTGTTGAACAATATTTTGATGATCTGCCAATCGGCGAGCACAAGGTTTGCGTTCGGCCGATCTGTAGACAGCCACCCGCTAAACCCATGCCCAGATGACCAATTCATCCAGGTCTTCGACCCTGTCAGAAGCCCTACCGCGGAAGTAAACAAACGGTCCAGAAGATAACCGAGGGTCCAGGGCGCTGACTTATACCTGCAGCGTTCGAGACGGGTGAAATATTTGTACATATTGTCGGCGCCCCAGCTCCAATCACCCGTTAGATGGGCGATCATGTCCCAGTCGATCGCCTGCGGCGTGACTGTGATCATCGCGTTGTGCACCGTGCAACCGCCGAGCGCTCCAACGCGCGGATACCAAATGCCGCCGCCCTGTGGATCGTATTTGCTATCGAGCTTCTCGCGAGAGGGGTCGCGGTAATGATGTACGAAATAATTCCAGCTGCACCTTTTGTCCTCGCTGCAGAGGCCGTGGAATACCGGAGTGGAATAAAGGAGGCGGCCCTTGTCAGCGGTGTCCATCAGGTCGCCCCCCGCCTCGATGAGGAGAACCTTGAACCCGTGCTGGGCGAGGTTCGCAGCCAGTGGGCCGCCGCCCGCTCCGGAACCGATGATGATGTAGTCTGCGTCAGCCATGTTGGATCTCGCCCGCTGAACTCACGGCGGAAAATTCACAAAAATGAATTGGGCAACGGACGTGGAGCCCGCTGCGTCAAGAACTGTAGGTCTGCGCCTTCGTCTTCTCGCGTTGTACTTTGCAAAGTAGCCCAGATTTCCAAACCGCGGTGTGAGCCAGATCACACAGCTTGGTGCGATTACGCGCTACATGCTACATATCGGCTTTGTCCAACAGGACAGAGTTCGTGCCGCTCTCGGCCGCGCCACGACCTTATAGTTTAACACTACTATACGTGGTACATTTTCGCTAGTGTTCGGGTCGCAGGGTCGGTCAAACCGGGGGAAGCAAATGGCACCCAGTTTGTTTGAGCGAACGGCTACCGCCATTTTTCGAGCCATCAACCATTTCTGTGTGTGGTATCGATTGCCGTTCTCCTTAGCCGTGGTGAATCTGCTCTGTTTACGCAGTGACTTGCGGTGGCAAAACGTCTTTGACACGGAGACGGCGCCGGAAGATCCCCGCGTGGAACCGGCCAGCTTGGACGTTCGGCATTGCCGAACCGCCGATGGAAGCTTCAACGACCTGTCAAAGGTCTGGATGGGCAGCGCGGAAACGCGCTTTGGGCGAAACGCGCCGCTGCCATTGACGTTCGGCGAAATTTCGCCCGGGATTTATGAACCCAATCCTCGCCGGATTAGCCGTGACCTCCTGGCACGCCGCGAGTTTGTGCCAGCACCCACGTTGAACGTGCTGCTGCCGGCTTGGTTGCAGTTCATGGTTCATGATTGGTTCAGTCATGGCCTCAACGACACGACCGAGCCGCATTGTTTTCCTGTGCCGGCCGGCGATGACTGGCCGGAGCCAGAGATGAAGATCAATCGCACGCGCGTAGATCCGCGGCGGGGCCCGAAGGATGCTGGGCGACCGGCGACCTACAGGAACGTTGTCACGCATTGGTGGGACGGCTCGCAAATGTATGGCTCGTGTCTTGGCACGCAAACCGAGGTTCGGACCGCTCCCGGATTGCGCCCTGACGGCAAATTGTATCTCGAACCGACCGGCCATTTGCCTCTCGATCCCAACCCGCCCAACCGCGACCCTGCTCAGGAGCTCGCGGCCGTAAACGCGAATTGGTGGATCGGACTTTCCGCTATGCATACGCTGTTCGCGCGGGAGCACAACGCAATCGTCGACCGCTTGCATCTCGAGTATCCGGACAAGGACGGCGAGTGGCTGTTCCAAAAAGCGAGGCTCATCAATGCGGCGTTGATCGTCAAGATACACGCGACCGAATGGTCTCCTGCCTTGCTGCAAAGCCCGACCCTGCAATACGCCATGCGGGGCGAATGGTGGGGCGCGCTCGGGGAAGCCTATTGCAAGGCGTTCGGGCGAAGGTGGCACAACGAGCTCCTCGACGGTATTCCCGGTTCGCCACAGGAGCACCATTCCGGGCCTTACGCGATCACCGAGGAGTTTGTCGCCGTCTATCGGCTCCACTCTCTAATCCCGGACGCGTTTTCATTCCGGCGGCACACCGACGACCAGGAAGTGCTGGCACGTACGCTTGCCGATTTGTTCGCGGGCGGCACGACTTGCCTGCATCAATCGTTGCCGTTCGACGATGTTCTCTACTCGTTGGGCACCAGCTATTGCGGACTTCCCGAGCTCCACAACTATCCGGTCCACTTGCGCAAGCTACCAGCCAATATCAATCAAGGAATGCTCACCGACGTTGCGGCAACCGACATCCTGCGAGATCGCGAGCGGGGCGTCCCTCGTTACTGCGCATTCAGACGCATGCTACGGATGAGCGTGCCCGCGACCTTCGAGGAGCTTACCGACAATCCCACGTGGCAGCACGAGCTAAGGACTGTCTATCGTGACGTGGAGCGGGTCGACCTTCTCACCGGGACGCTTGCCGAAACACGGCCACCTGGATTTGCCATTTCCGACACGGCGTTCCGCATTTTCATCGTAATGGCGGGGCGGCGGATCAAGAGCGATCGATTCTTGACGATCGAATACACGCCTGAGGTCTACACGCCGGTCGGCATAGACTGGGTCGAAAGCCACGGCATGCGCGAGGTGCTGCTGCGGCACGCTCCGTCACTCGCGCCGATACTCGCCAACGTGCGCAATAGTTTTTTCCCCTGGCCAAGATCGGAGAGCTGAGCCATGGCGACGCGCATCCGAGTGCCGTGGATCTTGGACGTCGTGCTGGTAAGCGAGCCCTCCGAAATCCGGGAGCTTGATAACGAGCCGCTCATCGATCGGCGCTTTATTCCGCGCGGACCGTTGCTCAACCGGTTGATCGTTGAGCGCATCAGGCGCTGGTTCGAGATCGACGGCCGTCTGCTACCCTCGCTGTTGCCGCGTGCCGATAAAGATCGCGCCAAGCGCCAGCTCGAGCTCGCAACCGCGCTCGATCCGACCCAAGGTCATGCCCTATGGACGGACCTGCAGCTTGATGCACTCTCCGCTTTTGTGGGCGGCCGCGGAAGTTACGAGGACATGGGCATTACCGTTCAGGAGACGGTAGGGCGATTGTTCGATCCCTCATACAAGGCCGACCGCGCGAGCTGGGATGCAGCGGTGCTTGTCGATCGTTTTCGGCATGGATTTTCGCCAGTGCAAATCATCTGGCAGGCAACTGGGCGATTGCGCCGCGCTTTCGATCTTTTGCGCAAACGAGCCGAGCAGGACCGCTGGACAATGCACGCAACCGCAATCGGGGCACACGGAATTGTGCATGCGCTAGAGCGCATGCGGCTGCTGCGCGCCATGCCGGAAGCGACCTCGCTTTCGGACGATGCGGTGCTCGCGCGCAGTCTCGCGCCGCCCAAACAGCTTCTAAGGACCGTCGAGGCCGCGCTCAGTACCCCTTTAGGCGCAAAGGAATTCAAACCCGGCACACTCGTCATGATGCAGATCGATAAAGCCATGCCCCGCGCACCCGATGCCGAGATGATTTTCATGCGTGACCATTGGAACGCCTGTCCGGCGCAAGCCTTCGTCACGGCGCTGCTGCAAGCGGTATGGCACCACAGCCTCCGCTGTCCAAGTGCATCAACCACGCAGGATTTGCAGCATATGGAGAGCGTTTTGTGATCAAGGAACAGACGCTGTCCTGGACCATGACTTAAGCCGCAGGTCGTCTGCGCACCTATCGCTGGCTTTTTGGCACAACCATTGTCGTGAATTTGCTCATTGGACTTTGGGGCCTGCTCGCGCCGGCGAGTTTCGCCCGGGTGCTGCAACAATCGGGTCCCTTTCAGGACGCGTGGCCCCGCATCTTCTCAGCAACCTGGATCGGCCTCAACCTGGTCTATCTGCCGGGTCTGCGCAATCCGCTGTTCTATCGCTGGCCGAACTGGTCCAGCATCGCCATCAACTGCTTTATGACGGTCGTTCTCATGGCGTCCGGACAGGCGTTTCGCCCCCTGGCGATATGGCCTTTCGGGGTAGCCATTGTTTTGCTTATCGCCTACTATCGCCTGATGCTTGCAGATGTTCAGGCTAGGCCGTAAATTCGGACCTTCCGGAGCAGAGGGAGCGGAAATCATCCGCTTGCCGCGAGATGAGCGACTTGCAGCAGTGGCTCGAGAGCCTCGGACTCGGCCGTTATGCCGATGTATTCGCTGAAAATGATATTGATAGCAAGACTTTGGCGGATCTGACCGAGCAGGACCTCGCAACACTGGGTGTTTCCCTTGGGCATCGCAAGAAGCTCTTGAGGGCCATTTCGGAATATTGTTCTTCGCCCCCACAGTCACCAGTGCCAGCCCGCGATCGTGGACAACCCGGCCAATACGCAACTATCAAACCCGAGCGGCGACACCTGACAGTTCTTTTCTGCGATCTGGTGGGTTCGACGGCTCTGTCGGCGCAGCTCGACCCTGAAGATTTGCGCGAAATCTTACACGAATTCCAAAGCTACTGCAGCGATGCCATCCAGCGCTATGAGGGGCACATCGCCAGGTTTTCCGGCGACGGCGTGCTTGCCTACTTCGGTTTTCCAAAGGCACACGAGGATGAGGCTGAGCGCGCCGTCAAAGCGGCCCTGCAGATGCTAAAATCCATCTTGGCATTCTCGACCCGCGTGGGGCAGAGAATTGAGGCAAGGGTCGGCATAGCGACCGGCCTCGTGGTCGTCGGTGATCTCATCGGCCACGGTTCGGCCCGCGAATTCACGCTCGTTGGCGAAGCGCCGAATTTGGCGGCTCGTCTCCAAGCGCTGGCCTGCGCGAACCAGATACTGGTTGCGCCAAGAACGCGGCGATTGCTGGGCGATTTGTTCGAACTCGCGGATCTCGGCGAGCACAGCATCAGGGGGTTCGACCACCAGGTCCGCGTGTGGCGGGTGGTGAGGCCTGGCCTGATTGCAACTCGATTCGAGGCCCGCCAATCCGCCCATATGACGCCGTTGGTCGGCCGCGACATCGAAGTGAGCCTGCTGCATGAACAGTATCTGCGGGCGGAAACTGGTCACGGCTGGGTTACGGTAATTTCCGGGGAGGCCGGAATTGGAAAATCGCGCCTCATTATGGCCCTCCGGGAGCGCCTCTCGGTCCACACTTTTCGCCTGACCTCGTTGCAATGCTCATCCTACCACACAAGCAGCTCGTTGTATCCGTTTGTTCATCTTTTGGAACGCGCGGCCGCTATAGTCCCAGAGACGGTTCCTTCGATCAAGCTCGACCGATTGGAAGAGCTGGTTGAGCAGCTGATGGGAAAAAACGACGAGATCGTCTCCTTGCTAGCCGCATTATTATCGATCCCGACCGGGGCTCGCTATCCTCCCCTTGAGCTCACGCCACAGCAGCAAAAAAATCGCACGTTTGCCGCCATCTTGACCTTACTCGAAGCCCAGACGAAACAGCAGCCGGTGTTGCTTGTTTTCGAGGATGTGCATTGGATCGACCCCACCTCCTTAGAGCTGCTAGAACGTATTCGAGCGCAAGTCGCGGGCTGGCGAATGCTGGCCGTCATACTGGTTCGTCCCGAATTCGAATTGTCCTGGGCTGATCAACCGCATACGACAATACTGGCAATCAATCGACTTGACCGGGAGGAGGTCGTCTCGATGGTGGAGTCGCTTGCTATCGAAACGCTGCTGCCGCGGAACATCATTGAACAAATCGCGACAAAGGCCGACGGCGTGCCGCTCTTCATCGAGGAGATAACCAAGGCAGTGCTGGAGGCCGCGGACCGCAGAACCATAGAGGCCGCCCGTTTGCTCGACTTTGCGACGATGCTCACAGTGCCGGATACCCTTCATGAATCTCTGATGGCTCGGCTCGATTTGGCTGCGCCGATGAAGAGAGTCGCGCAGGTCGCTGCCGTAATTGGTCGCGAATTCTCGCTGGGACTGCTGAAAGCGGTCGCCGGCTCGTCGGAACGCGACGTGCACGTTGCGGTCGACCAACTGCTTGAATCCGGCATCTTGTGTCGAACCGGCGAGACGAATCAATTCACCTTTAAGCATGCACTTGTACAGGACGAAGCCTACGCCAGCCTCCTGCGCGACGAGCGGGGGACGTTCCACGCCAAGGCCGCTGAGGCGCTTTGCGGCAATCTTACCGATATGGGCAAGGCTGTCCCCGAGATCATTGCGCACCACTATACACAGGCCGGACAGATCAAGCCGGCGATCGACCATTGGATGAAGGCGGGTCGGCGGGCCAGTGAGCGATTTGCATTCGCCGAGGCCGTCATTCATTTGCAAATGGCGGTCAAGCTACTGTTAGAATTGCCTGCGAGTTCCAAACGCGATGAACTCGAGCTGCAGCTCCAACACGCATTGGGAAATGTTCTGATTGCTGTGAAGGGATTTGGAGCTGCTGAGACGAGTTCAGGCGTTCGAGCGCGCTCTCGAATTGTGCCACAAGTTTGAGGGTTGGCCGCAGGCGACCACGGTTATCAGTGGAATGATCGGCGTCCATTTGATGCGCGAGGAATTCGAACATGCCCAGACACTGGCCCGAGGTTTGCTGCAGAGCACCGGCCGGCCCGACGACGCACAACGTCTAATGGGTCATCGCGCGCTTGGCACGTCACTGTTCTATGTCGGCGAGCTAACAGGCGCCTGCGAACATCTTACCGCGGCGATCGAGCTCTACGATGCAGTCCCGCAGGGTCCGCTCGGGACGGTCTTTTCGCAGGATCAGAAAGCGACGGCCCAAGTTTATCTAGCGCTCGTCTCCATGCTTCGCGGTGATGTTAACGGCGGATTGGCGCTGGGCCACGATGCAGTGGCTTATGCCGAGCACCTGCGTCATCCGCACAGCCTCGCGTACGTACTCGCATTTTTGGCCGGCGCCTATGTCCTATGCAACAAGCCTGACGCCGCCAGACCTATAGCAGAGCGCGGAATAGCACTCTCTCACGAGCACGGCTTTCCGCTTTGGCGAGCCGGCTGCGCCATGATGCACGGTTGGACAGAGGTCCAACTTGGCGATGCACAGCGGGGAATTGCTGAAATTCGTGACAGCATGGGCGCGCTAGAGGTCACCGGAGCCCTCACCTGGGTTCAGTTCGCCCGCTACCTCCTGGCTCAGGCCCTGATGAGGACGGGGCAATTGCGTGATGCTGTGCAACTGGTGGATCAGACCTTAGCAGCCTTGAGCGGCAGCACTGGGCGCTGGTATGAAGCCGAATTCCACCGGCTTCGCGGCGACCTGCTACTCGGTTGCAAAGAGCCTCCTGGGTTCGCTGAAGCCAGCTATGAAAGGGCGATCACAGTCGCTGAGCGACAGGGGTCGTACCTCTGGCAACTACGCGCCGTCAACGCGCTCGCAGCCTTGTGGCATACCCAGGGCAAAGATTTACAGGCCCATAGTCGCCTTACGCCACTTTGCGCCGGCTTTGACGAGGGCGTTATGTGCACCGACCTAGAGCGGGCGAAGGCCCTCCTGGAAGTCACCGGGTAAACTAGCTGCAAACAATACGTTGGCCATGCCTTGGTTCAAATGCAAACGGACTTTGTGGGGTTGAGCTCCATGATGACATTACCAGTTCAGCCAGCAACAGGCGATGCGATCGACATGGAATTGGGGGAAGCCTACTATGGTGCGCAAAAAGCAGTTGAGGAAAAGCTCACCGACGAGACCATAGAGGTCATCAAGGAGTTCATTGACAGGCGGTATCGGCAGGGGCGCCGTTCCGCCCTGCGGGATGCTCACGCCAAGGATAACGGATGCGTACACGCCATCTTTCGCGTCGACGACGGGCTTAAGGAGGAATTACGGATAGGCGTGTTCAGGGACACCGGCCGGTCGTACAACGCTTGGATAAGGTTCTCAAACGGCAACTCCGAGCGCCAAAATTCGCGGTTTCCAGACGCCCGCGGCATGGCTATCAAGCTGCTGGATGTAGATGGTCCAAAGCTTTTGGAGAATGCAGGAGATGATGAGGAAACGCGTACGCAAGACTTCATATTGATCAGCAGTCCAGAATTTTTTGTCGATGATCTTATAAGATACAAAAATACCTTGCAGAAGTTCTTGAGTGGCGGCACCGTTGCTCAATACCTCTCGGTTTTAAAACTGAGAGGCAAGGAAATTTGCATTGCAATCAAAGTCAACCTGACGCTGATTACTAATCCGCTATTTCATCAGTATTGGTCGATGACCCCTTACCGGTTGGGAGTTCCTCCGGGCACAAGATTTGCAGTCAAGTATACCGCGAAGCCTGACTCGCCAGACCCAGCCAATCTTCTTTATCGATTGAAGACGTTCTTTGCGCCAAAATTCTCCTTGAAAACCGAAATGAACAAGACCTTATCCCTACGAGACGTTTGTTTTGATTTTTTCATCCAACGATACGTGGATGACGAGCGCACTCCCATCGAGGACACCAAGGTTGTATGGGACGAGACCGTGTCTAAGCCTGAGCATGTGGCCAAGATCATCATTCCCGCGCAAAATCTAACATGTGCTGATCGCGCGACCTTCTGCGAAAACCTGTCGTTTAGTCCCTGGCATGGCTTGCTCGAACACAAACCGTTGGGCGCCATCAATCGTGTGCGCAGGCGAGTTCTATCTGGAAATCAGCAAGCATCGCCATGCGAAAAACGGCGTTCCCAGGCGGGAGCCCACTGGACACGACCCTTTCCGCCCGATCGACTCAGGCTGACGCTTAGCCTTCATGTCGAGAGCCACTTTGTTGCGGCGTAATCTGCGTCCAGGTGGCCCGGGCAACGTCACCTCATGAAACGTATCGCAGTCGTGGCGCGCCGGGTAAACCCAAAAAGACTTAGCCTGTACGAAAACAAGCCCGTCCGCGCGATAGATTTACAAAATGCGAAATGCGAAGCTACCGATAAATGTGAATTTGCTGTGCCGTAGTTTGGGATACTGATACATCATAGCGTGACCTGTGTGTGCCGAAAATTAGATTCTGCAATATTGATGGTGAAGGCCGCCAAGGACAGGTCGTGAGACGACGGCGCCGAGGTGCTCAACCGCGCGATGGAGAGGGGCGTCCTTGTTCAGAGATCGATGGTCCTCGACACTTTATAATAGGCGGCATACGCTCGGATTTAGGGTTTTCGGTACACGCAACCGTCTTGCGCTCGCGCGGGCGCTTCTTGTCGAAGGCGACCGTGACGGAGCCGAACGGTTGGTTCGCGAGGTCTGGCGGTCTTGCTGAGAACGCCGCACAATCGTAGCCGTTATTGACGAATTTGCTAACGTGTTCAGAGCCTAGAGTCCGCTTCTGTGATGAGAAAAGTAATTGGATCCCCAGGGAGTAAGTCACCCGGAAACTGGCTTCGGAGCTGGTTGAGCAGGCGCGACGCGCTGTTGTTCTTGCTGAGGGCCATGTGGTAGATTTGGCGCACATAGGCGTCCCAGCGCGATATCTTCTGCGGGATGCCATCGATTTCGATCGTGATCGATTCCCTGGCAACCTTTCGAAATTGGGCTCCAATCGACACTTGCGGCCCGGTTCGCTTTACTTTCGAACGACCAGGGCTGCGTTTTTTCGATTTATTGCTTCCTGCCCGGTTCTTTTCTTGCGAGCTCATGCGTTTGCTCTACCTTCCGTTTTCGGTTTTCGCGTTAGCTCCTCGTCGGGTACAACAACCCAGCGTATCTCGGAGGGGCCGTCAGCTTCAGGTCCAAAATATCTCGCGGCCTCTTTCGCGATGAGTTTTGCGCCAGTGAGATCCCCTTTTATTGCTTTGGTAAATAGTTGGCGAAAGTGAATCTCACCCTTTCGCATGCGTTTGCGTTTGCCATCGATTGTGACAATGAGTTCTTCATTGTCGATCGTTTGCAGAACCTTCCCAGGATTGAGATCCTCAGCAACCTCTTTGCGTTTTCCGCTTGGATTGCCGGACCCGCCCTTCTTGAAACGGGTCGCAACCGGTGGCTTTTTGTATCCGACCTCGTATTCGTTTTGGTTCTCATTGCTCATCGGCTTGCTCCTTCTCGGCTTCGGTGTCGCGGAAGAGCTTGCCGTCCGATACCCGGATCGCATCTTGACCGGTTAGATTCTGCCAGCGGCGGATCGACGTATCCACATACAGGGGATCAAGCTCGATCCCGCGACAGATGCGGCCTGTGCGTTCGGCCGCAAGCAGTGTGGTGCCACTTCCCAGAAAGCTGTCGACCACGACGTCGCCGCGGTTCGAGCAATCGAGCAGCGCGTCCATTACCAGTTGAACCGGCTTGACCGTCGGGTGCAGCTCCAGCACGTTGTTGCCCTTGCGTGCCTCGGTACCGGCGCTGTCGTAATGCCAGACGTTAGCCCGGTTGCGCGCGTTTTTGCCGAGTTCGACATTGTTAGTGTGCCGTGCGGTGCCAGACTTGAAGACGCAGATCAATTCGTGCTGCGACCGATAAAGCGAACCCATACCGGCCGAGCTCTTGACCCAGGCCACGATATTCTTCAGTTCGTCATAGACCTCGCGACCGGCGGAGAGAAGTTCTTCAAGATGCTTCCAATCCATGCAAACAAAATGGATCGCACCATTTTTGCTATAGTTCTTGAGAAGGGTGCAGCTGCCGGTCAAAAAGCGAATAAACTCTTCTCGGGTGAACTCACCGGCACCCTGGGCGAATTCCCGATGGCGGACCTTCCCCTTGCCGGAGACGTGGCCATCGATAGGGACGTTATAAGGAGGGTCGACAAAGACCACGTCAGCGCGCTCGTCCTTCATCAGCCTCTCGAAAGCGGCCTCGGACGTTGCATCGCCGCAATGGACACGATGACCGCCAAGCTCCCAGACGTCGTCGGCTTGGCAAACCGACACTCCCGTTGCTGAACTGGCATCATCGTTTTGGACGACCAAGACTTCGCTTAGTGTTTGGATCGCCAGGTCGATCTCGGGCAGGCTGAACCCCGTGATCGAGAGGTCAAAATCCCGGTCGAGACCTTTCAACTCAAGCAGGTTCTCGGCAAGCAGCCGTTCGTCCCAATGAGCATTCTGCCCAAGCTTGTTGTCCGCTATCCGGAGCGCCTTCAGCTGGGCCTCGGACAAATGCCGGATTTCGACAACGGGTATACGCAGCATCCCCAGCTTTTTGGCCGCCAAAACGCGTCCATGTCCGATGACGACCCGCCCCCTATCGTCGACCACCACGGGCATCACGAAACCGAACTCCTGGATGGAGTTGGCGAGCTGACTGACCTGACGCTGGGAATGCTGCCGCGGGTTGCGGGCATCCAGGATGAGGCCTGCCACCGCCCTGTATTCGATTTGAATCTCGATCAACCCGGCGTTGCTCGCCGCGTTCGATTTATGAACCATTACTTGTTTGCCTTGTCATGAATGAGCGAAACCCGGGCACGTCGTTCACGCCCGGTAGCTCTAGTTTCCGATGGCCCGGTAACCTCGAGGTTAAGGTTCTACGCGTCAATATAAAATATTGTTATTATTCAGATACTTAAGTGGTTAAAAAAGTTAACAGGTTCCGCCTTGCCTGCTTGTTCGCTGTCGCGAATCGCGCGTTTTCATGAATCCGACCTGAGTTGCGAGTTCCGGTACCCAGGGTTTGGCTCAGCACGGGCGGCCGAAGGCCGGCTCTCTCGCGGGTTGGATGGGGTTGACACGCTCCCCGGTACGCAGTGCACGCCAACGGCACCAGCCGTCTCGTCGGTGACGCGGTTCTATTCGGCAACTCATTCTGTGGCGAGGACGAGGTCGGCGGACGTCTCGGTGCTTCCCTGCTAATGGTGAAGCGTTTCCCTGGTTCTTCGCAAATTTTCCCTGCTACTTTTGAATAGAAAAATCCCTTAAAAGCCGCTTTTCCCGCGGTTTTCTTAGGTTTACAGGGTGGTCAGAGGTGCTGAAATTCGCATTTTTCACCCAAAATTCCCTGGTACCAGGGAATTCCGATGGAGACCGGTTCGCATATGACTGCGCACACCACCATCCAGTCCTAGGAAACCGCAAATCCCGGCGCCGACTCCCGATAGGCCGCTTCTGTGGGAATGTTCGCCGGTATCGTTCGACCGGCGACCCTCGCGGTATCTCAGGCCAATTTGGGCTCCCGCATCCAAAAATTCCGTTCCCCCGCGGCAGGGTTTTGGCGGCCAATGCCGGCGGGCTGCCGGGAATTTTGAGAGTTTTGGGAGGCCAAAAGCGCGTCGTTTCGACCCCGGTCCGTAATTTTTGCTGATCCAATTCAAGCAGGGCAAATGCAAATCGTACCTTCGGATTCTGCATCGTCGCCTCGTCTTTTAAGTTTCGGCACAATGCGCGTTTAGAATGCACCGCAATGTCAGGTGATCACCTGGTTGAAGATGAGGAATCACCCTTACCGCGGATCCGAAAGGTTGCTTCGGCTTTGGATTGAAATACCGCAGCCGAAGACATTTGAAGAAAGCCCTTCTCTTGTTTCGATCTTTTGAGATTTCGATCGATGCAAGATCGTGGGCCCGATTTTAACGGCGAACAAAAGATTTTAACGGCGAACAAAAAGAGTGCGTCGGTCGCGATGTCATATCGAGCCCTGATCACAACAGACAGCGCTCTAACCATGCCTGCGGACGCAAGTGCCGCCTCTTCCGCTGACGGACGCGCGACATTGTTCATGGGTATGGTACATACAACTGGTGTGTCCTTGCATTCTGGAGCACCACTGCATTCCGCGGGCCTCTGCTGGTGTGGTTAGGGCGATCATGCCCGCCGTCAATGCGATTGAAGTCGCTGCGACAATCAATTTGCGCATTAGCGCCGGGACAAGCAGGACAAATGCAAATTGCGCTTTCGAATTCGGCATCGTCGCCTCCTGTTTTAGGGATGCCACGGTGCACGTTTAGAATGTATCACGATATCGGGTGATTACCTGGTTGAAGACGAGGATTACCCGTACCGCAGTTGCGAAAGGCTGCCTCGATGCTCGCGTTTCCCAACGGTTGTGGTCCGAACTGGACGGGCCGCAGAAGCTGTGGTGTCTGTCTCTCTGGCATGCCGCGAGAAGCAATAAGAGGCGCTATTGTTATAAGCGCCATCATAAGCATTCGACCTCATGTCCTTTGGCCGACGCGCACAGGCATGACTAAACCTTCGATGAGTTCCTCGTCAAATTCGATCTGCGCCAAACCCGCATTCGTCCATCAACGCGTCGCAGTCCGTCAGTAAAATACATCGAGTACTCTCGACCCGGAGATAACTTCCCACCTTCAGGAAATGTACTGAGCGCGCCGATGTAATCTTGGTCAGAAATGTGTCCTCGAATCCGTCTGCAGCAGCCACTGCTCGGCGGCCGAAAGCATCGCAGTAAAATTTTGGACGGCTGATGCTGCAGCCGAGGCGTAAGGGCGCGCCGCAACTGGTTGAAATCGCATTTAATATTGATCCAGTTTGATTTAGCGAAAGTTTGAAACCTGATTCAATGAAAGCGGATTTTCGACGTCCTTGCTTGACGAGAGCTTCCCCAAGGGTTTTTACTTAGAACAAGCTTGGCGACAGTCGACAGCACTTGAGCCCTAGGGAGATCGAGCAGTTTACGTGGCGCGATCCAAGAAATATCGGGCAAGAAAATACGATGAAGGCACGCAAGCCCCGCATAGACGGATCGTGCCGAATTCAGGTTCGGCAACGGCCAAGGATGGGTCCGGAAGAAGCGTGCAATAGGCTCTACTGGATACATGTTCCGGAACTTCTTTTTGGAATTCGCGCCTCGCATACAGGGCGATTTGTCTACGAGAGCATAAATCCAGCCTTCGAATGTTTGCTTGGAATCTCGTCCGAAGACATCCGCGAAAAATCAATTTCTGACTGCCTGGGTGACGAAGACGCGAAAGCTATTTGCGCATCCTGCGACGCATGCATTGCTGAAGGAGGGCCGGTTCGTTGCCAGCATCGGCTTGCGCTCGGCGGACGCAAACGAAATTTTGAGACGATCGTCACTCCCATAGGTGACCCCAAGAGCGGCCGCATAGTCAGGCTAGTTGGTAGCCACCGGGCTATGAAAGAGGGGCGCGATGCTGCCGAGAGGACTGCCACAAGAAGAGCCGCAGCTAATTTCGGTGTCCGACTGTTGTCGCTTCAGGAAGAAGTACAGCAGCGGATTGCAGCCGATCTTCATGATTCGACGTGCCAACATTTGATTGCCGCCAGCTTGAACGTAATGCGGACGAGGCGCGCGCTGAACGATATCGGTAGTGCAGAAAGACTCTGCGACGATATCGATGCCTCGATCGATCAGGCGCTTCGGGAAATCCGTGCCTTTACCTATCTGTTGCACCCTCAAAATCTGCTCGCCGATGGGCTGAAGATGACGATCGAACAGTTCGCAGACGGATTTTCAGCGCGCACTTCATTAAAGATGGATATCGAGATCGCTCCCCAAGTTGATAACTTGTCCTTCGAGAGGCAGCGCTCTGTCCTGAGAGTTATTCAAGAAGCTCTAACGAACGTTTTCCGTCATGCGAAAGCGACACAGGTGAAGATCGCAATGGAAGCTGCGGATACGCATTTTAAGCTTCGGGTTAGTGACAATGGCCGCGGTATGCCAATCAGCCAAGCGAGATCGGGCCGTAAAGCGATATCGTTTGGTGTTGGAATTCCCGCTATGAGAGCTAGATTACGGCAGCTGGGAGGCACTCTCGAAATCCATTCTTCATCAGCAACGGAACCCCGAGGTACTACGTTGTGTGCGGTAATTCCGCACCCCCTCCCGCGCAAGAGAACGGGACTGCCAGAACGGCGTCATAGCCGTCCACAAATCCATTCCACAACAGCACCGTTAAGAGCCGACCAGCGGCTCAAACATTAGAGGAATGTAGAGAATCCAAGCGAGTTCCAGAGACGAACGGCAATGATGTAAATATGTCGACGCCCGATGCGGTGCGACATCGGAGCTTTGTTCGATCATGAAGCGGATTTTATAGCTGACGATCATGACGTGGTGCGATCGGGACTGCGTGCTCTTCTGGAAGGGCGTGCCGGCTGGGAGGTGGTTGCCGAGGCGCACGACGGGAACGAGGCGGTCGCCGAGGCTATTGAAAAACAGCCCGACGTTGCCATCGTTGACTACTCGATGCCGTTTATGACCGGGGTAGAAGTTGCACGTCGCATCAGGGAACATCAGCTAGTAACGGAAATACTCATTTTCACGATGCATGACTCTAATGCGCTTGCATTGGAGGCGTTCCAGGCAGGTGCCCGCGCATTTTTGCTAAAATCTGATGCTAATCAAATGCTCTTGGCGGCCGTTCACTCATTGATAGTCCATAGGCCGTTTTACGCCGGCGCTTTTGCGAGCGAACTAAAGGGCGTGTCGACCGGAAAGGGTAGCTCGAGCCAAATGCTTTCGCCTCGAGAGAAGACGATCGTTAAATTAATTGCGGAGGGATATAGTAATAAAGACGTCAGCGCGATCTTAGATCTCAGCATAAAAACGACGGAGACGCATCGAGCGGCCGCTATGCGCAAGCTTAACATAAACTCGACCGCGGGCCTGGTTCGATACGCGGTTCGCGCGAAACTCGTGGAGGCATGAGATCAACGGTTCGTTCATGAGCTCAAGGCACAATTCGCTCGGACATCTCCGTTAAATACGAACACTTTACGATGGTGGGCGATTGATAGGGTTGCGCTTTCTCGGTCACGCTTCCCGAGATTGCGCTGCACCCTTCTTCCGGGTTCCAGAAGATCTGGCAGGATAGCAGCGGCGGTTGCAAATGCCGGTGAGTGGTCGATCGGGAAATCCCAACATTCATCCCCTGGATCTCAGGGTTTTGTGGGATTAACGCTGGCGATGTCGATCAGTATGATCGATCAGTTCTGCTGCCGCGTTGTATCGTCGATCGTTCCATAGCTGCGGTGGTTCCAATCGATAGGAACAGCACTGTGAAGCAGATCTTGATTGCGGACGACCATGAAGTCGTGCGGTCTGGACTTCGCGCGATCATCGAGACTCGCCCCGACTGGATCGTGGGTGGTGAAGCGATCGATGGTAGGGGCGCGATTGCGCTCGCTTTGAGCATGAAACCGGATGTAGCTATCGTCGATTACTCAATGCCCGTTATGAATGGATTGGAGGTTAGCCGTCGAATTAAATCTCATCATCTGCGCACAGAAGTACTAATTCTCACGATGCATGAAAGCGAAGAAATCCTGACCGAGGTGCTTCTGGCAGGAGTGCGGGGATTTCTGCTTAAATCGGATGCAAGGAGCCAGCTTATTGCAGCTGTTGAAGCATTGCTTGATCATCGACCTTATTTCACTAGCGTTTTATTGGAGAAATTGCTTTACAACTACCTGTTGCATAAAAAGGACAAGTCGGATGTCGTGCTATCTTCGCGAGAACAGAGCGTTGTTCAACTGATCGCGGAAGGGCACACCAACAAGTCCGTAGGCGCGGTCTTGAACCTTAGCGTGAAGACGGTCGAAACTCATCGCGCATCGGCAATGCGTAAGCTCGGTATTTCATTGACGGCTGAGTTGGTCCGGTATGCGATTCGTACAAAATTGATCGGACTTTGAATGCAAGGTATCTTTCGGCCGAACCCGTTCGCGTGGTCGGCCCATCCGTCAATCTTCCCTTCAGATTCCTTTAGTGCGGCTCGCGGCTTAACGCGCCGTCGCATTTCAATGCGCTTTCAATACCGGCAACGATGACCGTGATCCAATGATGGTATGTACTTTCGGTGGGATGAATGCCATCCCGAGACTTAATTCCAACTATCGCGCCGAGGTCAATGATGGGCGCCCCTCTTGATGCCGCAATTTCGATTATCGCCGCATCGATAGATTTTATGGTGGATGGATTCAGTATCTTAGCGACGGGAAAATTGGTATCGACGGGCGCGAGTGTGGCGAGAGCGATTGGAGATTTAGGAAGGCTGTCGATCAGCAATCCATAAGTTGCCCTGAAGTCGGTTCGGTATGCGAGCACGGCATCGTTTATGCCGAGTGCAATTACAATAAGGGCCGGTGATAATTGTCGAGCCGTCATCTCTTCTGCAAACGGAATGAAGGTTGATGCACGACTCCCGCCGATCCCGGCATTGATTAAAGGTATTCCGCAAACTGATGCTGGCAAGCGCGCATTCTGCGTCAGGCTATCGCCGATAATTACAATGAACGTACCATTAGTGCGGCTCATTTTTTCGAGGGCTTCGAGCATATCGCGTTGGTGATCGACGTTCTTCTCAACGACGTAGCCCGTCGTAATGTTGCTGGCGGCCAACACCAATAAAAATATCGCCCATCGAGTGGCTTTCATGAGTTTTTCTAATCCCGCAACTCCGTCGCGTAAATCCACCCCCACGACGGGCGGTTCGCTCGCTGCGCTTCCCTGCGGGCGCGCTGCGCTACGCAAGTGCGAGCGCTGTCCAATACGGGCTACGCCCTATGGTAAACTAAATGTGTGGCCGTCCTATCCGCCCACCATACTTCGCCCTCGGGGAATACCATTCGCGATGCCGGGCGGCATTAAAAAAGCTTCACGCCTGTGCCTTTTGGGGCGATTATCGCCGACATGTCGCCGCGCCTCTCTCAAGCTATTTCTGGAAGTAGAATGCGCAACAATCCCATCATCGTGCAAAAATACGGCGGCGCCTGTCTTGAAACACCGGCAAAAATCCGCGCGGTTGCGAGCAGTCTCGCCGATTTGCATAGCCGTGGTCATCGTGTCGTGGCGATCGTTTCAGCGATGGGTAAGACCACCGACGAACTTGTTAAGATGGCCTATCAAGTGAGCCCGCATCCCAATCGCCGTGAACTCGATATGCTGTTAACCACCGGTGAGCGCATCAGCATGTCTTTAATGAGCATGGCGCTGTCTGATCTCGGTGTGCCGGCGATTAGTTTTACCGGCAGTCAAGCCGGAGTGATGACCGACGAATCCCATTCCTCCGCGCGAATCTTATGTGTGCGCCCCATTCGCGTGCACGAAGAACTCGATCGCGGGCGGATCGTGGTTTTAGCGGGCTTTCAGGGCGTGAATCCGGTGACCAAAGAAATCACCACGCTGGGCCGGGGTGGCAGCGACACCACTGCGGTCGCCATGGCCGCGGCGCTAAAAGCCGAGTGCTGTGAAATTATCAAAGAGGTCGACGGAGTTTGCTCGGCCGATCCGCTCATCGTGGCGAATTCAAAACCCTTGCGTCAGCTGGATTTTGCGTCGTTATCCGAAATGTGTTTTTGGGGCGCCAAGGTTTTGCATTTTCGCAGCGTGGAACTGGCACAGAGCCAAAATGTGCCTTTGGTTCTAAAAAAATGGGGCGGCGCTGAACGCAGCACGCAAGTGATGAAAGAGGTAATGGGAATGGAAAGCGGAAAGGTTTTGGCCGTCAACTCGATGGCTCGCATTGAACATGTGGAGATCGATTCGGCGGATCTCAATCAAGGTTTTGAGAAATTCGCGCAGCATCTCAAACAAAACGGCTTATCTTGGCCGCAACTCCTCGCCTCGGCTTTCACCGCCGGAAAAACGCGCATTATGATGACGAGCGATTCGGAGTCGCTCGACACTTTGCTGCGCACGCTGGAAAGGACCAAAGACTTGCGCAAACAGCGTGAGACTTTAAGTTCGGTGAGCCTCACTTGCTTCGGCGGCGTTTCTTCAGACTTGCCATTTAAGGCGATTCAGATTCTGCAACATCACGGGATTATCGCCGACAAGTATGTTTTGTCACCGCATTCGGTAAATTTATTTGTTCCTGTCGAGAGCCGCGAGGCCGCGGTCAAGGCTTTGCATTCGCTGATCTAGGCGCTTCCACGCTTGGCACTTCTGACCCTAAGGATGTCGGCTAATCGGGGTATGACCGGAAGTCGCCGGCGAGCGGTCAAAATGACGCATTTGACTCGAACCGGGCATTGAGCCTGGTCAGCTTTTGACACCGTTTGTCGCCATTTTTCATTCGTTGCCCGGCCGCAAAGTGATAGGCTTTAGGCATTGAACAAGCGTGGTCTTTCGGGGGCATATGCGGCGGCGTGAGTTCATCATGCTTCTTGGCGGTGCAGGCGGCTGTGCGTCACCGCTCGTCGCGCGAGCCGGACCATCCCATCGTCAGCCAGCGCTGGGCTTTTGTAATTGAGTTAATCCGATGCAAACGTGGGTCCGAACGCTCGTTGCGATTGTCTTAGCGCTCACCGCATTGAGCGCGATCTCCGAGCGAGTGCGCGAACAAGGCGTGACCGACACTGAAATTCGTATCGGTAATCTCATGCCTTATAGCGGAAATTTGGAGGTCTTCGGGGCGATTGGGAAAGCCGAAGCCGCGTATTTTGAGATGATCAACGAGCGCGGCGGGATTAGCGGCCGTAAGGTACGCTTTATCTCGTATGATGATAAATCCAATCCGGTGACCGCCCTAGAGCTTACCCGCCGTCTTATTGAAGAAGACGACGTCTTGTTGATGTTCGGCTCTTTCGGAACTCCGGGCAACTTTTCCGTTCGCAGTTACTTGAATGAAAGGAAAATTCCCCAACTTTTTATCGCCTCTGGAGACGATCATCTGAGCGATCCGTCGTTGTTTCCGTGGACAATGGGTTGGCAGCCCTCGTTTCGGGAAGAGGGGCGCATCTACGCCAACTACATACAGGCGTCTTACCCCGGTAGCAGGATTGTAGCTCTTTGGCAGAACGATCAAGTCGGTCGAGAAATAGTCAGGGGGTTGGAAGACGGGCTCGGTAACGTCGCCCGCATGATCAGGGTCGATATCGCGTACGATATCGCAGATGAGCATCTGGATACGCACGTATCGATCTTGAAGCAATCAGGAGCCGAGATTTTTGTATTTGCAGGAGCGCCTGCAAACGCTGCGAAAGTAATCCGAATAGCGGCGGAGTTAAATTGGCACCCTGTGTTCATTTTGAGCCATATGGCCTCATCGATTGCGACGGCACTAAAGCCTGCTGGCGTGGAAAATGCTGTGGGCGCGATTACGGCCGCCTTCTTGAAGGATGCAGATGATCCAGCTTGGAAAGACGAACAAGCCACAAAGGACTGGCAGTCATTTGTTGACAAATATAGTCGGGCCGGAGGCAAAGACGACGGCGCCGCCGTCTTCGGCTACGCGGCCGCCGAGACACTGGTGCAAGTGCTCAAGCAGTGCGGCAATGACCTGTCTCGCGAGAACGTCATGAAGCAAGCAGCGACCCTCAAAGACTACCAAGGCTCCGTTTTGCTGCCTGGGATCAAAATCAGCACTGGCCCTTGGAACTTTCGGCCGATCAAACACCTGCGACTAGTTCAATTCGACGGCCGCACGTGGCAACCAATCGGTGATGTCCTCGAAACGGCTTTCTCCAACGTCGACAGATAGCTGTGTCCGGGGAAACAACTGGTCCGCATGGAGGACGCGAAATCCAACGTCTCCCTGGAGCCAGACCGTATCGTGTCAATCCAGCGAGGACTAATACAGCAACCCGAAGACCCCTGAACATGGCGCTCTTCCATGATCACAGTGCCGCGCCGGTAACTTAGGCCGTCCTGGTGAATCCAAGATCGTCCTCGATCACTGCGGTGGGCCCGATCGGGACCTGACCAGCATTGGCTAAATTGAGTTGGCGGAAGACGATCTTGTCTCGCCAAACCTTGCGGAGGAAATCTTCGAAGACCTGAATCGTCAACTGCTCGCCTGGACACCGTCGATATCCGAAGCCGAACGGTGCGAAGCCGGCATAATCGCAAACCGGAAGGGTCTTGCCGTCAACAACACCGAAAACCGTCCCAAAACCACTGTTGGTGATGTTTGCCTTGCGTCCATCCTTGACCTCGAAATTTGTGATCTCAAATGGAGATCGCGCGAGGCCGATCTGGTGACATCTATCTTCAGTAATCTGGGCGCTGGTAGGAACGCCAAGATACCTTGACGGATCAAAAGCATTCGGGTCCTTCCAGTGGACTGGGTCCAGGCTGGTACTCGTGTGTGGTGTGCTGATGTAGCTATGGCGTTCCATGGGAAGGCCGAATTTTTGCTGCGGAGATCCGCCATAGGCGCTTGTCCTGGCATCGTGGATAGCCGAGATGCTCCCGCCGTTTGGCGATATGACGCGGAATAATTCCATAACGAACAATTCCAGCGGCGAGAAGGCAGCGCCGTTGGCGTTGTCGAAATTTCCGCTCATGGTTTTCTGAAACGAGGCTCGAACAGCCGGATCGCCACCGTCTTCGGATAAGCGCGACATAATTCCGAAGATCGAGTTGCCCCATTGGCTGAGTGCCACGAAATTGTGGAAACACTCGAACACGACGTCCTTTTTTTCAAAGTGGCGGCCGTCGCCGGCGTTCTTCAGCCAATACCAAGCTATTGTCTTTTCGGGATCCTTGGTTTTGTTACTTTCAATGTCGGCGAGTTGATCATCGATCCATGATTTCAGAAAGTCGAGGCGTTCGCGAACTATCATGTAATTATCATAGGTGATGGGCAGCAGAGGATTCCTATATGCAAGAACCGTGTTGAATGCTTCACCAATCTGACGTACTTCGAAAGGAACAGCATCTCCGGTCACTCCGAGGTGAAGGTCCCAATAGAGGTCGAAATAATAATCGAGGTAATGCCGCATGAACGGCTTGTTGGCGAATTTCTGATCCATGAGTTTGTCGAAGAAAGCGACGACCTTCGCGCTATACATCGGCTTGTAAAGGTCCGGCGTCACCCCCGAGAAGTAAATCCTTTTGCGGAGATTGTTGGGGCCACGTTTCTCAAGACCCTGCAAAAAGACCGTCACGCCGTCTTCGGGGGTTGGTCGCCAGTCGCGGGTAATGAGTCCCCAGAGGTCGTAAGGCAGTGCGTTTTCCTTACTAAAAGTGACGTCGATCACCGGTAGCATCGGACGCTCGCCTTCGTAAAAACTCGTCAGAAAAAACGGTATGACGACCTTCTCAACGTACTCGTGATCGAAGTTGGCTGGAATGGTCTCACGAAAACGTTGAAACGCAATGAGAATTTGATCCGGAAGTGACTGCGGCGGCGTATCGGCAGAAGCCTGCTCTATGCTTGTTACCATTGAAGCCGATGCGCCGCTCCCCAGCATCCCAAAAGCGGCTGCGCCACCCTTAAGAACCGTTCGACGTTCCACTATTTTCGTTTCCATTGAACTACTCCGTTTTCGTCCATCGTCACCCTGTTCGGCCGGAGATGAAACGACACCTGATTCAGGTTGAACCCACAATGCTGCGTCTTGACCCTTCGTACGATCGACGCAGCAGCGCGAACAGGCTACCGCCCGTCGCCGCGCCCAGGATGTAGACGACGCCGACCAACACTGCGAGCGGCACGCGGGCATTGAAGCCGAGAAAGGACATCGTGACGATCTCGAAATTCTGCAGCGCAAAGATGATCGTCGCTGCCGCGATCAGAATGATGACGGCGAGGTAAATCCAGCGCATGGGCGTCTCCTTAGCGGCGACCAAGAGACCATGTGGCGCGCAGTCCGCCGACTACACCTCAACGAACGTGGCGCAGGCCGAAGCCCAGTCCGATCCAGGCTGCGCCGGCCATGATGAGGTCGATGCCAAGGAACACGCCGAGGATATAGAGGCTCGAGACCGGCCAGTGCGCCAAAATCAGCAGGCCGAGCAGCAGCGTGATCGCGCCGGACAGCAGCACCCAGATCCAGGGCGTTTCCCGTTTCATGCTGAAGGCCAGGATGATCCGCATGATGCCCGAGGCCAGCAGCGATGCGCCGAGAATGAGGGTGAGCAGCGCGGCGGCGAGCAGTGGATTCTCGAACGTGACGAAGCCCGCGATGATGTAGAGCACCCCGAGCAGGACCCAGAGCAGGAATTTGCCCCAGCTCTTGATCTGGAAGGCGCTGAATACTTCGGCGACGCCGGCGATGATCATCATCACGCCGACGACGAGGACGCTCGCGACGGTGGCCATCACAACGCTGCCAAGCGCGATAAACCCGGCGAGCAGATAGACGACGCCGAGTGCGACGATCCAGCCCGACTTGGCGCGCAGCGGTGCCAATTCAGAACTGGCTTGAGGATTTATAACAGTGTCTGAAGCATGGGTCATGACGGCCTCCGATGAGAAAACCTATCTGACGTTCGTCTGCAAGAGACGAGAGCACGAAGCATATCGAACAAGTGATACCGGTTGCAATCGCTATCTCTTGCCATTTTCGACTTTTAGGTTTTCGATATGGCCTCGCGCCTTGCCAGCAATTTTGGTGAACGACCCGGACCGGAGTGGTCGTGTTTCGTAGGGCTCTTGCCGCGGCAAAGCTGGCCCTGCTCTCCGGGTTCTTCTGAAAGAATTTAAAGAATGGTGGCCGGCCTCACATGAAGATCACCGTCGGGATCATTGCGGCGGTGCTGCTTGCGGCTGCGGCCGCGCAAGCGAGCACGGTATTTGCGCCGCTTGCGCTGGCAATCTTCATCGCCGCGATCGTTTGGCCATTGCAGCACCGGCTGCAGGCGCGGATGCCCAAGCTACTGGCGCTGGCGATCACGATGGTCGTCACGGTCGCGGTGTGCCTCGCCTTCGCTTCGCTGGTGATCTGGGGCTTCTCTCGGGTGGGACGATCACTCGTCGCGGATGCTGCGCGTTACCAGGCGCTGTATGACACCATGGTGACATGGCTTGACGGTCACGGCGTCTCAGTCGCCGGGCTGTGGGCCGAACATTTCAACGTCGCGTGGCTTTTGCGCGCGACGCAGCACATCGCCGGCCGCGTCAACACCACGCTCAGCTTCTGGCTGATCGCGCTGGTCTACGTCGTTTTGGGACTGCTGGAATTTGACGACATTCGACGGAAGGTCGAGGCGCTCGACAACCACGAGGCTGCGCGCGTGCTTCACGCGGGCAGCACTGCGACCGCGGAGAAGTTCAGAAAATACTTGCTGGTGCGGACGCAGATGAGCGTCATGACCGGCGTGCTCGTCGGGTTTTTCGCCTGGATCGTCGGGCTGCCGTTCGCGATTGAATGGGGCGTGATCGCCTTCGCGCTTAACTATATCCCGTTCATCGGGCCTTTCATCGCTACGCTGTTTCCGACTTTGCTGGCAATGACACAGTTCGACAGCTGGCAAGCGGTTCTGGGCGTCTTCGTCTGCCTCAACATCATCCAGTTCGTAATCGGCAGCTATATCGAGCCCCGCGTGTCTGGCAACATTCTTTCGATCTCGCCCTCAGTCGTGCTGTTCACTATCTTTTTCTGGACCTTCCTGTGGGGCCTGTTCGGGACCTTCATCGGCGTGCCGATCGCCCTCGCCATCCTCAGCTTCTGCGGCCAGCATCCGTCGAGCCGCTGGCTGGCCGATCTGCTCGGCGGACCAAGACCGACCAAAAGCCCATAAGGCTTAACCAGCGAATTGAGATTCGACGCCAGCGATCTCGATGCGCTCGGGCGGAAGCAAATAAAGCCGCCCGTCGAGGCCAGCGGCCAGAGTGTGAATATGAAAATGCGTGGGTGCGTCGTCTGTCGCGCCCATCACCGGCGACGGGGCGGACACGATCTTTAGCTCGCCGCATGCGCCGATCCAGTCGATATGGCGGTGGCCATGCATGACCACAATGCGGGCCGCGAACGGCCTGAGCTTGCGGATGAACCAGGTGCCGTTGACGAGAGCGGTGCCGACGCGCTCTGAAAATGCCGTCACCGGCATCGGATATTCCAGCAAGTGGTGATGCAGCGCGACGATCCAAATGGCCTTTGGGAACTCGTTGATCGCTGCAGCGAGACGGTGCGCTTGCGCGACAGAGACAAATCCGAGCGCGTTCGTGAAGGAGAAATGGGTTTCGGCGTTGGAGTTGAGGATAGCGACGCCGAGGCCGTCCTCCGGATCTGGCGGCAGGATCATCGGAAACTGATCGTCGAAGACGCGCCCGAGCCCGGCGGCGCGGCGCAGGCCGCCACTCTCCGCGAAGGCCGCGATCCGCAGGCGATGCGGCGCCAGCACCTCATTGAGTGTCGACGCGCGCTGCTCGGCGCCGTCGACGACGTGCACGCGATCGCCCTGGACTGCCGCGATCGCTGACAGCGTCCGCATCTGCCGCAAACGCTTGCCTGGGCTGAATGGCAAGTCGAGCCGCGCTGGATTGGCGCGATCGACGATGTTCACGTCGTGATTGCCGGGCAGCACGATCATGCGCGCGGCGAGAGCGGGATGCCGCGCCACAGTGTCAAGGAATTCGGCCCATTCCGTCGCGCGGCCAGTATCGGTCATGTCGCCGCTGACGATCACGAGATCGAGCGGATGTGCGGTATGAATGGCCGCGAGGCGAGCCATCACGCGGTCGAGGCGTTCGTTACCGCGCGGGCCGCCGCGCCCGCTTTCGATTCGAAAACCATATCGCTCACCGACTACGTGAAGGTCGGACAGATGCACGACGCGCCAGGTGCGGCCACAGGGCGGCGCGGCATCGAATGCAGCGAGATCGAAGGGCTGGTCCATGCTGGCATCCGCAAAGCCCCAGACCAGCGCCGCAATCGCGAGATAACCCGACACCAGCAAGACGGCGTTGGCAAGGGTCGGCACAATCAAGCGATGCAATACCGCGAGGTCGGCCACGGTGCCCATCCAGCGTGAGCCCGGCCAGATAAGAATGACGATCAATGCCGCGCATCCGCACACAAGGGTGCCGGCAGCGGCGGAACTCGCCGCGCGCAACCGCGCCCGCTCGGCCGGGGTGGAGTGCCGGGCGAACATCCGCTCCGCCAGATGACGCAACGCCTCGCGGCAAAATGCATAGCCCGGCTGGACGGCAAGCGAGTTGAGCGACCAAAAGTTGACCTCCGCGATCCGCAACAGAGGCCGCCATCCGATCCATCCCAGCGCAACGACGACGACCAGTACCAGTGCGGCGCCGATTTCCGTTAGAGCCAGAATGTGTCCCGACACCGTGGCAAGCCATGCCGTGACCACCAGCGGCGTAAGGCCGAGCAGCACCGCCGGCAGCAGCAGCGACACCGTCCAGGCGAACAGCAGCTTCGGCAGGCTGATTTCGACCAACAAACTCCCGGCGATCGCGAGTAGCGACCTTCGTTCCGGACTCTGCAGCGTCATCTTCGACATCGCCTTGCCGCGGATCAAGAAGCGGAAGCGCACCGCCTTTAACATGCATTGAATCACGCCCCGCAGTGGACTTCGTCATGACGCGAGCCTGCATCTTGCATCGGTAGCGGGATTGGTTTGTCCCACGGAAACGATGCTATCAGTTTTTTACAGTAATACGCATTGTCGGAAATAGACCTGTGTGTACCGGCAACTTAAACACGGACGTAGCGGTGATGAAGTCGGCCCAGGATGGCGCGTGAACTGATCACACCGGTTCGCTGAATTGGCGAGAAACCGGCGCATGCTTGTTCAAGGATCGATGCGTTTGCGTCAGGCGATTTCGGCAAAGGTGACCTAACCGGTCGCATTGACAAATTTGCGAAACGCGCGGTTCGTGACCGGCGTTCGGTCAATCCAAAACGCGTCCACCTTGACGGTGTGGCCCGGTGTCTCTTCCGCATAGTGTTTGTCCGATCCCGTGCGGAATGTTCCGCCGGGAATAAATATCATGTCTGCGCGATCCCGATCTCGGGTCTGACGTTTGCGCGAGTTGGGATCGTCCTGAGTACTCATCTGCAAGGCCCCTAAGAGCGCGCTCGTCTCCTGGCCCGGATAGGCACCGACTGCATTTAATAAATCTGGGTCAGCACAAAAGTCGCTTCCATAAATGCTCTGTATCCAAAGGATTCGGAAAGCCGTCGACGTTCTTGCTTGAGCTTGCTCACGTAAGCAGTGCCCAGCCCGAGCAGGATCACCCCCAACAACAGGACCATGACGAATATGATCATGGTTCGCCAGCTGAATTTCCGCATCATCAAAGTCTATCCCTAGGGCGTGAACCCATAAAAACCAGAGGCGTCGGCGAACCTCCGTTTTGGTGCGAATAACGGACTCAAGTTGAACATCGCGCCATGTCCGAGAAGTGCCGATACTGTTGCAAAAGTCGAAAATCGAACGGCTCTGATAATCTCGCGAAAGTCGATTTTCAGACGTCTCTACCGCAGCCAAGCTCTGTAGGGGCCGATACGAAGGTCGGTGGTCGCCTTTTTCTGAAACGATGTGGTCCCTCTGGTCGCCCCGTGCGAAACGCATCAGCGGTCCTAAAAAATTTCGTTCGTCAGCCAAAAAAGACTTTTTCAACACTATCTGCCAAGAGGCGACATCACCCGCTGTTCAATCTGGATTGCGTTCAACAGCATTCGCAGGGCATGCTCTGGCCGCCAACAAAAGCCCCGGGCAAATGCCGGGGCCCAAGCGCGGCGTAGGCTCTAGCGCGCCACCGGAGCAGCTTTTGCCGTGCTCCCAGGGTGCGCGGCTCGACCATGATTCATAGTGTGATGATGGGTGCGGCTGTGGTTAAGGCGAGTCATCCCGGCATCGCGGGCAAAGGTGTCGGTTGAGACAGTCGCGATACACGCGATACCGATGATAACTGAGGCGGCAATCGAGACGATGGTTCGAAGCGACATGGCCAATTCCTCCCTCAGATTGCTGGACTTGATCACCATGCCAAGCACAGCGCCTTTAATCATTTTAGCTTCTGCGAGGCCCATCGTCTAGGCCGCTCACCCTCGACGGTGAGCCCGGAAATGAGCCGCAATGGCGGCTATGATCGCTACCGAGCGGTTGTGTGTACCGAAAACCTTATCTGAGTTGATGCCGTGATGAATCGCCTAAGCTGGCCGAATGATCGGGCTGCTCTGAAACTAAATTGAGACCGAGATTTTTGCGCACGACACCAGCGAGAAAGCTGCGCACCGAATGTTGCTGCCAATCAGCGGCGGTCATGATCGCGGCGATTGTCGTTCGCGTCGGCATCCGCAGCATCGCAAGGATGCGGGCGAACTTAGTGTCGGGCCGCATCGTCGTCTTTGAAGATGAAGGCGCTAGCCGCGTGCGAGACTTAGACTTGCTGGCGGATCGTGAAGTGGAGCGGGCCGCTGCCTTAGGCTTCGATCTGGTTTTGGTCATGGGATCCTCTGAGGTGCGTGCAACGCCATCCGCCGTACCACCTCAGCCCGCCGAGCCAGCCATCCGGCAGGGCGTGATCCCTTGGGGTGCTCCCCAGCAGGCCTAGCAACGCTCCAATCAAGCACGAAAGCCATCATTTCTGAGCGAATAGTCGCCCGATGTGACGAAATCCCGCATTCCGTATCATGGGTTCGAATTGCACCGTTAACGCTCTAATCCAAAAGGGGTACCTCGCGATTCATCCGTGCGAGCACGAGTCATCCATGCGAGCAATGGAACATCCATGCGAGCAATGGAATTCGCATGCTGGCGATGTGCATAGTGACGCAATAGGCCATGTCCCACGCGTGATCGCGATGCGCCCGGCTAATGGAAAAATCCCAGTCCGCAACGATGATGGGAACCCCAGCTACGGAATTCTGGGCGCGTCTCGTATCGATTTGGACGACACGCGGTCTGCTCAGAAGGCAATGAGGCGCCTGTCCGAGTGCGGAAGAGCCGCGCCGCTGCGGATCACTACAGCACTCCTCGCGGCGGCGTGGGTGGGAACGCCGGGCCTTTCTGAAGGGCAGCCCGCGCAGCCGGATGCGCCCGTTAGCGCTGCGCAGAGCGTTGATTTTGGCGGGGCGGCAGGCAATGACGGCTTCCAGACGGCGCAGGTTGGCCGGCGCGACGATAAATCGGTGCAGCTTGCGCAAAAAGGGACGAACGATACGGAGCAATCGCAGCAGGACCTGGAACAGGAACACCATAGGGTCGAGATGCTATCCGGCGAGCTCGCCACCGCACGGCACGATGTCGAGTTGCTGCTGAAGCTGCTGAACAAAGTGCGCTATAAATCGGCTCGTACCAAGCAGGCCGCGGAGAGTGAAACCGCCGAGTTGCGAAAATCCATCCAACAGGAACGGGATCGGGCCGGGCGGCTGGAACGCGATCTTGCGGCACGGCCCCATGTCGAGGCGCAGCGCAAGCCTGGTGAAGAAGCCAGTCAGCTCAATCAGGCGGCGGATAGCCGCGCTGCGGAATTGCGAAACTCAATGCAGCGCGACCGGACCCAGCGGCTGGAGCGAGACCTTGCACTTGCGCACGGCAGTGTCGATCCGCAAGCCGGGTCGGCTACGAAGACGAGCCCCGAACCCATCCAGCCGAAGCAGGCAGCAGAGAGCGGCGCGGCGGAGCTGAAAAAGGCCCTGCAACAGGAGCGCAATCGGGCGGAGCGGCTGGAGCGGGATCTTGCAACGGCGCGCCGGGACGTTGAGACGCAGACCGCGCTGGCGGCGAAGGCGAGCGACGAATCCACCCAGCTGAAGCAGGCCGCAGAAAGCGGCACGGCGGAGCAGCAAAAGTCCCTGCAGCAGGAGCGCGATCGGGCCGAGCGGCTGGAGCGGGATCTTGCTACGGCGCGCAGTGAGGTAGAGACGCAGACCGCGCTGGCGGCGAAGGCGAGCGAGGAATCCACCCAGCTGAAGCAGGCGGCAGAAAGCGGCGCGGCGGAGCTGCAAAAGTCCCTGCAACAGGAACGCGATCGGGCCGAGCGGCTGGAGCGGGATCTTGCTACGGCGCGCAGTGAGGTAGAGACGCAGACCGCGCTGGCGGCGAAGGCGAGCGACGAATCCACCCAGCTGAAGCAGGCGGCAGAAAGCGGCACGGCGGAGCTGCAAAAGTCCCTGCAACAGGAACGCGATCGGGCCGAGCGGCTGGAGCGGGATCTTGCTACGGCGCGCAGTGAGGTAGAGACGCAGACCGCGGCGGCGGCGAAGGCGAGCGACGAATCCACCCAGCTGAAGCAGGCGGCAGAAAGCGGCACGGCGGAGCTGCAAAAGTCCCTGCAACAGGAACGCGAACGGGCCGAGCGGTTGGAGCGGGACCTCTCGACGGCGCGCGGGGAGGTCGAGACGCAGACCGCGCTGGCGGCGAAGACGAGCGACGAATCCACCCAGCTGAAGCAGGCGGCAGAAAGCGGCACGGCGGAGCTGCAAAAGTCCCTGCAACAGGAACGCGAACGGGCCGAGCGGCTGGAGCGGGATCTTGCGACGGCACGCCGGGAGGTTGAGACGCAGACCGCGCTGGCGGCGAAGACCAGCGACGAATCTACCCAGCTGAAGCAGGCGGCAGAAAGCGGCACGGCGGAGCTGCAAAAGTCCCTGCAACAGGAACGCGATCGGGCCGAGCGGTTGGAGCAGGACCTCTCGACGGCGCGTACCAAGATACATGCGTACGAGGCTCAAGCCAGTAAGGCCAGCGACGAACAGGCACAGCACGATCAGGCGGAGGGGGTGGAGCGGGATCTCGCGAGTGCGCGCCGGGATGTTGAGACGCAGCCGGCGCTGGCGGCCAAAGCGAGCGCGGTCGGCGAGGAAGCGCAGGACAAGCGATTCAACGCTTACGCAAAGCCAAACGCAGACCAGGTAACAGTTGCGGACACTCGAGGCGGGCCTCAACCCAATCCCGAGGGTGCTGCGGATGTGGCAAAGTTGATGGCGCTCGCGAGCGTGCTGCTAGGACGGGGCGATATCGGCGCGGCGCGGATTGTGCTGGAGCGCGCTGTCGAGACGGGCAGCGCTCAGGCAAGCTTCACGCTCGCGGAAACCTATGACCCGCTCATTCTTCCCAAATGGGGAACATATGGGACGCGCGGCGATACGGCGAAGGCACGAGATTTCTACGCACGGGCTGAAACAGGTGGAATCAAGGAGGCGAAAGAGCGATCCGAGGCGCTGCGTCGGTAGTTCAATGATCGCGGACGGACGAAATTGCCTACGCTGGTCCCGCGACTTCCTTGGGATCGAACCAATGGTCGGCAGGATGGCCCAGGGGCTGCGGAGCAGCCGCGCGGACCAGCAAGCGGAATGGCTTGAGAAGGAGTTGCTCGGTGACAAGATTTTTTCAAACACGCTCGCTGCCAAGCAGGACGATCGTATCCCGACGATCGCCGTGCCGACCGTGCTGGTCGCCTTCAACTGGCCAGTGAATTCGAACCGCTTCGAACGCGTTGAAGCGCAAAATATTCGAAATCGGACCTTCCACTCAGGAAGGAGGAAGTCCTTTGTCACCCAATAAAGGGCCAGACTCAATTGTCCGCGGAATGTTGATTTGTGTGAGGCCGGAGGGAGCCATGACGCGGCGACAATCTTATGCAACAATACTTGTTGGAAAAAGCATTTTACTCAGAGAAGGACTTGCCGGGATCTTGCGCTCAGCAAGTTTTCGTGTCCTGGCGTCGGTATCGTGTGCGGATGACTTACCACTGAGCAAACTCCGCCTTTACCAACCGCTATTTCTCGTTGTCCATACTGGCGACGATTTTGATGCCGCGGTCGAACAAATCGCCGTTTTCAGGGATCAGCATCCGAGCGGACGCGTCGCGATTGTCTCCGATCACTGGCGGCTGGACGAACTGGTTTCAGCATTTCGGGCGGGTGTCAGCGGCTATTTCGTCGACGTCATAAGCTGCGATGCATTCATCAAATCAATAGAACTGGTGATGCTCGGGGAAACCATTTTCCCGCCTGAATTTTTGTCATTCATCCTGGATGCCAAAGCCCGCGACCACACTGTGATGGCGCTGCCCGACGAAAATAACGAGCTTGTTACGATAGAGGATACCGTCGGACCACAGCTTTCCCCTCGGGAGAATTTAATTATGCGCTGCCTAATCGCGGGCGACTCCAACAAATGCATAGCGCGAAAGATCGATATCGCCCAGGGGACTGTGAAGGTCCACGTCAAGGCGATCCTTCGCAAAATCCGGGTCCAGAACCGGACCCAGGCCGCAATTTGGGGGATGAACAACGGATCGTTGGAACGAACGGCAAGCAACAAGCCTCCCTTATCAACGTCCGATATGAACAAGCGGCTCCCGAACCCGGTGGCTGAAATCCCGGAAATCGAGTCCGCCAAGCCTGTGACGCCTGCTGTGATCAACCACCAGGCAATTGAGTTGCAGGTGTCTCCCGCCGACCGTCTTATCAACAAGCTAAAGACGCTAAAGACTATGGGCAGGATCCGGCTCCCCAAATAGCCGAGGTTTGGCGCTCTTCATCGCAGCGATCCAAACAAAGTGCCATCGCTCCCCTAGGTTCGAGGATTTGTTGGCGTCGCTCTGAAGGCGCTTTCGTGTCGATGCAATCGCCGAGGTGGTTGCGCATCCGCTGCCACCTGATCATCGACCAACGGGCCGGCCCACCTTTCCGCGAGAAAGGAAAGCAGGACTCCGAGGACTAATCCGACAAAGATAGTCAAAGCGAAGAGGAGCATGGTATTGGGGCCAGATGGCACCATCACTACCTCCGCCGGTAGCAACGATTGGCCGGCGGCGAGTTTGACCATATCCTTTGCCATCACTGCTTCCGGTTCCTGCGTCGCTCCCCCTTTCTGTGCGGTAGCCAGTTCCGCTTTCAGACGCAGGAGTTTGGCCGATCCATTGATATAGCTCGGGTGCTGCGGACCGAAAACCGCCGAAACCGCCGTCATTTCTCGTTCGGCCATGGCATAAGCCTCGGCGGCCTGTTCCTGCAATTGGCCGCGCAAATACTCGGATGCAACCCAATTTGCCAACTGGGCGGCGCGCTTCGGATCGGACGCTGTGACCGCGACCGTTATCAAATAAGCCCGCGGATCGTTCGCCACTGTGGTCTGGCTCATGAGCCGTGCCACCGCGAGTTCGTGCGGCGTCGGCTCAGGCACCCCGAAAACCAACCACACGGACGACAGTGCCCGGGCCGGAAGCGACCGGCGCGTATAGGCAGGATCATTGTCGAGACCGAGCAACGTAACGACCGCGGTAGCGATCGCGCGCGAACGAATGACGCGCGCCGCGCTATCCACGACGGCTGCCGCGTCGACCGCGGCAGTCGATAGAACCTTTTCACCCACAGCTTCGTCGCGGGTGAAACTGAGCTGGATCATGGCTTCACCGGTGTAGCGCGGCGCGACTAGCACGAGTTCGACCGACAGAGCCGCCAAGGCGATGCCGAGAACCACGGCAACGAGGGACTTGTGCCTCCACAGGACTCGCAGCGTGTCGTACACGACCCGTTCATAGTGGACGCGCGGGGCGTAGATCGTGTTCGTCTCGAACGATAAAGACCTGTTGGACATCCTGATCTCCCGGATAGGGCCGTCCTGTATTCGCCTGTTGCCACATTGTGCCGGACAGATTGTTTCTCTCATCGACCACCAGTGAAAGAGTAGCAGGAAGGGTACCTCCTATTTGCCAATCCGACGGCTGCGATCATCGCACGAAGATCCTGAATGTGGCGCGATCGAAGAGGGCGCGGATCAGCGTCCAAACGCTCAAGTTGTCCGCCGCTCGCAGCAGATCCAGAAATAGCGTCGCGCCATCGGATTCGTTCGGTGTTTCGATCGGGTCGCCGGCCGGTCCGTGCTGGACAAGCGTCTTTACGATATCCAGCAATCCCCGTTGATAGCGATAACGCGACACCTTGCAGCCGAGCAGTCGCGCCTGCCGACGGCAGGAAATTTGGGCGGGGGCGAAGCTGCGCGTGGCCGCACGGAACATTGGGAGGTCGGCTTCAGTGTCGCCGATGGCAATCGTCTCGGCGTCCGGCCCCAAGACCCGGTCGCGCAAAGCCGTCAAACCGACCCCCTTATCGGTCTCCTTTGCCACGATGGCGGTGTCGATCACGGTATGATGGAAAGAGAGTCGGTCGAGTTGCAGGGTCGTGATCAGGTGATTTACGACGAGTGTAGGCAGCGGGATCGGTACTCCCTGACCGACGCCGAACGAGCGAATCGAATTCAGCAGCCGCAGGAGCAGACTGCGCGGCTGCTTCTCGAACATGAATGCCCGAATTGAGTATTGGTGACGATCGTCGAGGAAAATTCCGGGGATCTGCCGCAGATGTTTCCTGAGTTCGTCAAGCTGTGCCATCGCTTTCCGGTCGATCAGGGGTTGCCCGCTCTGGGCAACCGCGTCCCACAAATAGGCGCCGTGCTCCGCCACGCCTCCCGCCAAACCGTATGATTGGCAGTAATCCCTCACCTCCGCGGCCGAGCGCGCCGTGTTCAATGCAATGGAACATCCGCGGCTTGCCAGCAGCGAAAGGGCCTCCATACCGGCAGCCGACGTGGTCGGGTAGCCGAACACGCGTCGGTCCAAAACTCCGTCGACATCGAGCATGACCAGCGGCGGACGCCAACCCGCCGGCTGGGACGGACGGCAACGCGCCCCGCAGAACCGCGCGGTCTGTATCGTGAGGAAGTCCCGGGCGCCGAGGAAACGGCGATAGAATTCCTGCTGCCGCTGACCGGTCAGCATCGCGCCGAAGAGATGTTCTTGAGCCGACGCCATGGTCCAGAGGCCGGCGAGCAGTTTGTTGAGAAAGAGGCGCCCGCCTACCTCGACGTCTCCGGAGTACTCGATGTATCGACTTATGAGCCGGTCTTCCTCTTCGGGGGAAAGCGCGAAACTTAGAATGGTCTCGGCAAGATCGTAGGCGGGATCGATCACGTTCAGTTGGGTCTTGCCCAAGCCATGCCGATAGTAGCCTGTCTTTAACGGGCCGAACTCACCCTCGATCCATTCGGCGTACCCCATGTTGCCGTCGATCAAGGTTGGGAATGGGCAATGCAACCGGTATAGCCGCTGTTGGATCCACGAGCACATCAGTGTGTCGATTAGGAACCGTCCGTACGCGCGGCCGAACGATTCCGCCAACAATCCCAAGCCATTTTCGTGCACCGCCTTGCCCGGGCCGCGGCGCTTCGGCAGACCCAGCAGGCGGGTTCGCGTTGCGACATAGGCTGCTGTCCTCTCGATCCACGAGTTGCGGTCCAACCGGACGTTTGCCGCACCGGAGTTTTGCGGCAACCATTCGGTATAGAGAATGCCGTCGCGGAGCCCGAGGATCGGCGGCACAAAATCGGAAAGTCTGTGCGCGGCCAGAAACGCCTGATAGCCGAGGTATCCCAGGCCAACGCTCTTTGCCATGACATATCGGGTTTCGTTCTTCCCTTGCGGTGTCTGCAGTCGCACTTCAAAGATCCGCTTGAGCGTTGCACCGCGATTATGGTTCGGGCCGTTCAGCTCCGAGTTGAGTTCGTCGGCCCGGTGGCTGCCGACCACCCGGACGCCGGTGAAACCCTGCCACGTGAAGTATTCGGCGAGCCGGTTCTCTACATTCTTGGGACCGAGCAGTTGCTGTTTTCGCCATCGTTCTGGCGCAAGGGTCATGACCAGCCCGTTCGGCAAGGTACTGGCCCAGTTGGGTGTCGCGGGATGTGTCGGAACCAAGGCCTTTATTCGGGCAAGCTCGAACCCCGCTTTGCGTGCGATCTCGACTCCAATAACGATCGTGCCGCCGCTATTCGGCGGATCATCCACGATGACGATGGTGAACCCCTGCTTTGCGTACCTCGTCAACTCGTTGCGTTCCCGTCGACTGGGGCCCTTTTTCGGCTGCACAGTCACTGAGGCTACTTGCCGATAGCCTTCGGCTTTGAGAAACGAACGCAGCAGTGCGGAAAAGTAGGTGCCGGCTGTGCGCAAACCCAGCAGAAGAATTGGATGCGACCGGTCCGGGTATTGCTGCACCATTTGCCGCCCCAGCGCCAGCACGTCGAGATGGGTGAGGTCCAGCCGGCTGAACGCCGACGGCACGCCGAGGCGCAATTCCAGCAAGTCAGAGGGGAGGGGCGATTGCAGCATTCCGACCAGTCTTTGGGCGAACTTCAAAGAACTAGCCGGATCGCAGTCGCATCGAGCTAAGACCCCGAAAAAGCCGTCGAGGCCGTTCTGCCACTCTTCCCTCCAACGGCGGACTTGCGTCCTGTTCTGCTTCGGGACGCTTTCGGCGACTTTTTCTGTCGTCCACATGGCCATACGCCCGGGCCGGGTTCTCGCCAGTTGAGCGGGCAGCCGTAACGTGTGTCCGCGCAGATATTCGTCGATACCATTTAGCAGCGAACAGGAAAGCAGATACGCGTTCGTCGTCACTTCGCTGGTTTGCCACCCGGCTGGAGTAGTGGGCAAGCGGTTGATTTCGACGGCAAGGTGCTCAATTGCTTCCCCGGCCGTTAGATGCGGATCGAGACACCAATCATAAGCGGAATAGAAACTCGTCTCCTCCGGCAACAACTCGTTGCGCGCCGGCACGCGGTCAGACATCGCAGGTTTGGTCATTGTGAGCATCGCACGCCTCCTGCAATTCTCGATTGTCCTACGACGCCGATACAGTATCGATCTCGTTCACACCACGCCGGCCGTGTCCGCCGATGGCGCGTTCGTAGGTTGCCATGAGCACCCCATGGTTCGCCTCGGCGGTGAAATTCTGATCAAAGGTCTCCCGAGCGCCGCGTCGCATCCGCTTCAGCGCGGACACGTCCGAGAAGAGGCACCGGACCTTCGTGGCCAAATCTTCCGGATTTCCAGGAATGAAACAGATACCGTTTTGGTAGTCGTCAACAATTTCGGCCATGGCTCCCAGTCTGGGAACGATGACTGGGGTGCCCTTGGCGAATGCCTCGATCACGACGCGCGGAAGCGCGCCTTCGTAACATTGCGAGGGCAGCACCAGAAACGCCGCCGCACCGATCAGGTCGTAGACTTCCGCATTCGAAATGCGTGGCATCCATTGGATCGCAGCATTTTGTGCCGCCGCCTCCCGAACCGCATTCACCAGCGGACCGTCCCCGGCGATCTTCAACGGCACCACGTTCCCAAGGCTTCGCCACGCATTTAGAAGTGTCTCGATCCCTTTTTCCGCCGACAGGCGGCCGACATAGACGGCGTATCCGCCGTCGCCCCGGCCGGGGCTCGGCTCCGGATAGGCGAAGTTGGGTTTGACGGCGATCTTGTGTGCGGGAAGCCCTCCTTCGATAAACTTGCGCCGGCTGAATTCGCTCAGGGCGATATACGCGTCGACTGCGTTGCGCCAGGTTCCCAACAAACGATGCGCCGCGATCATCGCCGCGACCGCAGCGCTGGCGGCGCGGCTGTCGCGGTAGCAGTTGTGCGCGACGCCGCGCCATGGAACCGGCTTGCCGAGGCAATCCTCGCAAGGCTTGCCATCACGGAACAGTAGGGCGTTGACACAAACCAGCCTAAAGTTGTGCAGCGTCTGGACAACAGCAACGCCCTCTGCCCGCGCGGCGTAATAGGCGGCAGGAGAGATCAGCGGAAGCGTATTGTGGAAATGGACGACCTGCGGGCGACGCTCGCGAATAAGACGCCGCATCTCAACAAATGCTGGGCGGCTCCAGATTGTGCGGCCCGCCAGCGCCAGGCGCCCCATGTCGTTGGTTGCATCATTGGACAGGCTGTATTGGGTCACGCGGTGCCCGTGCGCCCCGAGCATTGCGACCTCGGCAGCGACGCATTGGTCCTCACCGCCGGCGAGCTTGTAGAAGTTGTGCGCCACCAAGATGTTCATGATCGCATCACCCTCCGGGCGCGGCTGTTTTCGCCGCCTGCGCTGAATGGTCGAGCACCGTCGTGACCGGCGGCATGGACACCCGGCAGAGCTGTCCGTTAGTCAGGGCAGGGGCCTGACGCACGAAGCCTCCCAGCAAACACAGCACGTCTTTCAAGCGCTGCCACTGGCCGGCGTCCTGCAACTCCCAGGAATGTCCCCATAAATGGAAGACGCCACCGCGGGTGATGGCGTGACGCAATAACGATTCCGCCATCACGGACCATTCGGTGGCGCGACCATGGATGATGTAACGCCAGAGATTCGGCAAAACCTTCCGCTTGATCGAATTTTTTGCAAAGGCCAAAAAGCGGTGCGGAAAGGCCTGGACGGTTGTCGGCATCAGCATCAGCCCCGCTTGCCGCCGCGGGAAGTCGAGCGAAAGCAATTCGACGCTCCGCAGCCCGAGATAGCCCGCGTTTCGGATCATATCCAGGTGCAGGCTTTCATATCTTCCGCGCGGCGGACAGAAGCACGCGCACGAAACGCCGGTATTGTCCTCGACCCAGGCCTTGGAGTTGGCAATCTCCTGCCACGCTGTCCGATCCGACGCGCCGGTAAGGTCGACATGATGGAGGGTGTGGGCGCCAATTTCGAAATCGGGAATCAGTTCGCGAAATTGCGCGGTAGACATGGTCTCCAACCCTGTCCACGCCGGAACGTAGAAGGTTCCTGCGATCCCGTATTTCGCCAGCAGGGCTGCTACGCGCAGGTCCATAGGGTGCCCGTCATCCCAACTGGTCGTGATGTAGGTCGGCGATTTCATTCCCTCCCTCCGAGAACGGACAATCGGCCCTGTGATGGCTGGCTCGCTAGGACGCGTGCGAGCAGCCGGTCGATGCGACCCGCCGCAAGGCGCCGCTGGAGTAGGCGGTACAGTCCCCGCAGCGACCATGACAGGCCGAGGCCCTCCAGTTCCGCCCGCGCAAAGGCACGAACTTCCTCGACCAACCTCAGCTTCTCTTCCGATGCATCTACCGTCGCCAGGAAAGCCAAGAGCACGCTCTCGGCAAACATCCCCTTGCGCGACGCGATGCGGCGATTGGCAGTCCGGATATCGGTCCCCACGTCGTAAAGGACGCCCGCCAAATCGAGAGACGCCGGATACCACTCTTTTGACAAGCCGTCGCGCACCGGAAGACTTGCCGAGGTGTCGACATCGATGAGCGATAGAACGCGATTGTCGGGATCCCAAAGAATATTGTTCAACGAGAGATCGCCGTGCAGACGTCCGGCCGCCCAATATGGCCGCATTGCTGCGACCACCGCGCGCGCCGCGGAGGCAAGCATTTCGAACGGCAGTTCGTCTCCGAGCGAAAGAGACTTGCTGAGGGTTGTCCCTGCGGCAATCGTCATCACCAATGCCGGCGGCGATGCGGACGCGTAGAGCGGCAACGGCGCACAGATCTTCCAGCCGTCAACGGCCTTGCCGTCCACTGCTGAATGCAACCGCACTTGCGCGTCGAACTGCCGCCTCCCCACACCGGCGGCATCGAGTTCATCCGGCTTGTAAAGCTTGACCACTAAATCGCGGTGCGCTTGCCAGAGCGGGCGACCTTCGCGCGAGCAGACGGCGTAAATCTTGCCGTGAAACCCCTTGCCTAGAGACCTGATATCCCAGTCGGCCTCCGCGGTGTCTTGCGTCAAGTTCTGCAACACCCTTGCTACCGATGCGCGATCGGACTGCGCCGCATTTGGCCGCGCGAGAACGGTCAGGAATGCTGCCCAGCGCGCGACGGAACCGGCAACGTTTCCTGCCAGGAACCCGTAGGCGGCCCCTAGCAGGCCCCATTCGACGGAAAGGATCCAGATTCCTGCCAATGTGACGATGGTGCCGGTCAACGCCGCCAGGACGATCGTCTGCGGACGCTCCATGCTGGCCAGTGCGTTCGAAGCCGGCGCTCCCACCGCCGCGGCCATCATTGCAACGGCGAGCACGGTAACGACATGGCCCTGTCCGCCGTATTCTGGCTCCCGATAAACGATTTGCATGAGCATCTCACCGCCGAAAAGGATCGCGACGCAAAACAGCGACATCCCGCCTCCGAGCACGAGCGCATCCCGAATGGCTTGGCGGCATAGATTCGCGCCGCCGCCTTCCTTGAAGGCGAGGACTGCCCGCGGCGTCAGGGTATTGCGGAACGCTGTCAGCAAAGGGTTGGCCAGAGATGCGATGCTGGTGGAGGCGGCGTACACGCCGGTCTCCGTCATGCCGACGAGCAGCGGCAGCAGCCAATAGCTGGCATAACCCTGCGTCGAGACGGTGACCTGTCCGGCGCACAGCCATTTCGCAAGACCCCAGCTCTCTCTGGTTGCCTGCCGAACCTGACTCGCTTTGATCGCGAAATTCGATCGCGCATGGTGCAACCAGAAGAGACTCGTCAGCGCGCAGGCGCCACCCAGCGCGGCACAAGCGCCGATCGCGGACATCCTGCCGGTCCATCCCATCCAGCCAAGGACACCGAGCTGCAGCGCCGCTGCGGCGGCGTCGAGGGTCAGGGCATTGGCCACGTGCAAATGCGCAAACGCGTAGCCGCGGCCGAATTCCCGCTGCATTGCTGCTGGCACGGTCAGCACCAGTGCCAGGATCAACGAGACCAGGGTCGCATCCGCCCTGAGCGCCAGCGCCGCAACGGCCGCGAGCGCCAACGCCGCGGTCGCCACGGCCGCCAGCAGTCCGCTGTGCAGCAGCGAGATCCCGGCATGTTCGGCCGGGGTGCGCGACGGACGGTGCCGCTGGATCGAATACGGAAGCAGGACCAGCGCGTCCTGGACTGCGAGCAGCGATCCCAATACCGAAAGCGCGATAGTGTAGATGCCCAATTGGCTAGGCGCGGTGAAGCGGCCGACCAGTACCGTCGACAATAGACTGGCGCCACTGACCACCGCCTGATCCGCCAGCGCCAGAAAATGGGTTCCGAAAATGACCCGCGTAAGGGTCGCCCAGGCTCCGCCGCGTTTCGCGTCCTCGTCGCTGCCCGATGACTCGGCGACGTGCAATTTGAGCCGAGGCTGCGGCGCTTTGCGGTCCGCATCACTCTCCAGCGGCCAGCCCGTCGCTCCCGTTTTTTGCATGCAAACCTTCGGTTTCAATGGTACTCGCGCGACGGCGCCTTGAGGCCGGAGGTCCGGCTGTGCACTGCTCGGCGTAACAGTTCGGCGACGGCGAGAAACGCGAATCCGGGCACAATGTAGGCGTAGCGCCGCCACAAGCGCCGAGGCTCCGAGTACAATCGGAACAGCCATTCGAGCGCATGACGTTGCATCCATTTCGGGGCCTGACGTTTTGTGCCGGCCAGGAAATCGAATCCCGCGCCGACACCGATCATGACCGGTACATCGATGCGCCCGAGGTGATCGGCCATCCACCGCTCCTGTTTCGGCGTGCTCAACCCCACCCAGACGATGTGCGGCCGCGCAGCATTAATCGCATCGACGACTGCGCGGTCCTCCGCGGGCGTCATCTCCCGGAATGGCGGACAGAATGTGCCGGCCACTTGCAGCCCCGGGACAGAGGCGACCAAGCTCTCCTTCAGTTTCTCGGCGACACCGACGTCGCCGCCGTAGTAAAACTGCCGATAGCCGCGGCGGCCTGAAACAGTCGTCATTTCCCGCATCAGGTCCGGACCATAGACCCGCTGCGTGCGCTTCTTGCCCATCACACGCAGAAAGTACACCAACGGGACGCCGTCGGGCGTCACCATGCCGGCCTCATTGTGGATCCTGCGCAACAATGGGTCACGGCGGCATTCCATAACGCCGTGGACGCCGGTGACGCACACATACTCGCGGCGTCCCTCGCTTATCCAGCGCTCGATCGTCGCGATCGCGTCGTCAATGGTGATGGCACTGACGTTGACGCCGAGAACGTCGCCGCGGTCGCTGCGCTGCTTGGCGGCCGCGCTCACTGGGTGAACCTCCACACCAGCTTTTCCGCCTCGCGCGAATTAGCGAGCAACGCGTCGAAATAGCTGATGGTCTTCTTCAGGCCTTCCTCCAAACTGACCTTGGGCGTCCAATGCAGCAGCTGGCGCGCACGCGAGATATCCGGCCGCCGCTGGCGGGGATCGTCCTGCGGCAACGGCCGGAATTCGAGACGAGAGTGCGAACCCGTCAGCGAAATAATGAGCTCCCCGAGCTCGCGCATTGACATTTCCGCGGGGTTGCCGACATTGATCGGCCCCTCGACATCGTGCGGCAGATTCATCAATCTTGTCAGTCCATCGATCAGGTCGTCGACGTAACAAAACGACCGCGTCTGTGTCCCCGAACCAAAGATGGTGATGGGGTCGCCTTTCAGAGCTTGCACGATGAAGTTGGAGACGACGCGCCCATCCTGCGGATGCATATTCGGGCCGTAGGTGTTGAATATGCGGGCGACCCGGACATCCAGCCGATGCTGTCGCCGGTAATCGTAGAACAACGTCTCGGTACACCGTTTGCCTTCATCATAGCAGGCACGCGGCCCAATCATGTTCACCATGCCACAGTAATTCTCGGTCTGTGGATGGACGTCCGGATCACCGTAAACTTCGCTAGTGGACGCCTGCAGGATGCGAACGCGCAATCGTTTGGCGAGCCCCAGCATGTTGATCGCCCCGAGCACGCTCGTTTTGGTGGTTTGGATGGGATCGCGTTGGTAGTGGATCGGCGAGGCGGGACAGGCGAGGTTGTAAATCTCGTCGACCTCGACATAGAGGGGAAACGTCACGTCGTGCCGCATAACCTCGAAAGCCGGTTCGCCGAGTAGCGGTTCAATGTTTCGGCGCATGCCGGTGAAGAAGTTGTCGACGCAGAGCACCTCGCATTCCTGGTTGAGCAATCGTGCGCACAGATGTGAGCCGAGAAAGCCGGCGCCGCCGGTCACCAGAACCCGTTTTTTCACGGTGCGTCTCCTGCCATTTGCATGTCCGCCGATCCGAACGCGCTCACTCGGGCACGTGACATCTTGATGACGTCGGAGACGGCAACAACCGCGCAGATGGATTGGAGCAGAGCGCATATGGGATATCGGATGCATTACGCTTACTCCGACGGAGTACTCCCGAGGAGCGCGACGATAGTCCCTGTTTTTCAGCAACGCGGCGCACCCAGCGAATAGTCTGGAGACGGAGGTGACGGGACGAACTCGACCAGCACCACGACGCAGGTAGCCGCAGTGACAGACCATCAGAAACTAAATTGGAAGGCCGTCGGAAATGCCCGCCACGCGGGTGCGTTCCGGCGTTGCTCGCACGCCATGTGTCTGGCCGTCTTGCTATTCCCCCTATTCACCGCCACGCCGTCGGCGGGCGCCGATAGTCACCCCTATCAGCTGGCTCCAGGCGATCGCATCACGGTGACTGTTTTTGGCCAGCCGGAGCTTTCAGGCGACGTGCTCATCGATGGCGCCGGCGACGTCACTATTCCGCTGATCGATCGCATAGAAGTCAAAGACCTGACCCTGCTCGAATGCCAAAAACTAATCGGCGACCGACTTGCCGACGGTATACTTCGGAAGCCGTCGGTTAGCGTGCGCATTGCCGAGCTGCGTCCGCTTTACGTTTTGGGCGACGTGCGCCTGCCGGGAGCCTATCCTTTCCGGTATGGGAGCACGATAGAAAGTGCCGTGGCCCTCGCGGGTGGGTTCGGCCCCGGCGAACTGCTTCGGAACACCGCCGTTTCCGATTTCTGGTCAGCTGAGGAGCGTGTACGTCAGCTCACCTTGCAAAAACGTACCCTGCTTGTGCGCAAAGCCCGTCTCGAGGCGCAGCAGGACGGACAGGACACCTTTTCACCGCCCGCTTTATCCGACCTGGGCGGGGACAAGGACACGACTGAGATCGTCGCAAACGAGAAGGATATCTTCACCACACAAGCAGCCATCCTGCGAGATCAGATCGATCTGCTCCGTTCGCAGAAGCCGCGTTTGCAGGAGCAAATCGACGCCAATACCGAACAGGGCAACGCAGGAAAAAAGCAACTTGACTTGATCCGGCAGCAGATAGAGCGGTACCAAAAGCTTTTCAGCCAAGGGCTGGGTACCCAGAACAACGACTTCCAGTTCCGCGTTCTTGAGGCAAACCAGGAAGCCACCATCTGGAGGCTGCTGTCGGACGTCTCGCGGCTGCAGATGGAATCGGGAGATCTCGAATTCAAGATCCAAGCGGTCATGGCGGGTTTCAAGCAGCAGGTCGGGAAGGAATTGCAGGAAACTCGCGACCGCCTCAACGAATTAGAAGTAACGCTACCGGCGGCAGTCAGAATTAGAGACATCAAGCTACAATACGCCGGCGGCGCGACAGGTCAGGGCGCCACGCATTTGATAAGCATCACGCGCATGCAGAACGGCCACCCCGCGGTGCTCGACGCAAACGAAACGACGCTGGTGGAACCTGGTGACGTCATTAGCGTCAAAAGCGAGATGCCCCGCCTCCTGCCGCAAGAGGAAGCTATGGCAAGATCCCAATCCTACAAGACAGGTGAGACCGAAACGGGGGAAACACGAGGTTCGATTTCCCGCTGACGTTCCCTTGCTGCCGCCATGCGCTGCACGCGTTCTGACATTTTTGCGAATGGGAGGGTCGACGTTGGACTCCAGAGCGGCGGTGCCTCCGTCAGCCGAACTGAGCTTTGGTGGGATCGTATCGCTTGAGGCAATTGCGGAGTACTGGCAAGTCTATATCAGCGCTTGTCCATTGGCGGCTGGCTCCTGATTACTACTCCGAATGCAGCTGGTCTCCCCGCAAGGCTTATGGGCCAGCATTGGCGATAACCGGCCAAACCGGGCCATATAGTTTTCTTTACTCCCGCAGCGCTCAGCAAGACCTGGAAAAAATGGATTCAGCCAAGTTCAGCGTCCACGCTGGTTCATTCAATATCCGCGCGCTTCACCGTTGCGTGCGCTTCTTCACTTCGGATTGCAGAAGTTAGCTCTCGATGGAGGGTTACGTATGGTTGCTTACAGGCGGCAGACCAAGCCTCCGACTGCTGACCTTTTGGCAGAACATGGTGGCAAGCGAGCCCTACCAGAATGAACAAACCGAATTTCCTTGGCCGGGTGTAATCGGGTGCTTCCGTCGCGCAAGGACTATCGGACACTTTATGGGATACTACAACGGAGGTACTCCCGAGGAGCACGACGATAATCCCTGTTTGCGGCGAACCAGCGCGCGCAAGCGTTAATCTGACGCGAGCGGCGTCCCCGGCGGAATGTGCTGTGACCGTCGTCCTTTACCGATCTTCCGGACGCCTCATGACCCTCGTCCCCCCACATCCCACAAGCGCGGGCGACCGTTACATCCTGACGCTCTCGTGCGTTCTACTGGGATATGCGGTCCTGGGAAAGGGATTTGCCTACTTGGGCTATCCGCCGGTTTTGGTCGGTGAACTGACCTTCGTTGCCGGATTTTTTGTTCTGTTGCGGTCAGGCTGTCTCGTTGCCGTATTCGCTTCCGGACCGAGCCTCCTCCTCGCCGCGACCATGGGCTGGACGTTACTGCGCACCTTACCGTTCGTTGGCACCTACGGCTTCGATGCGTTGCGCGACAGCGTGATCATCATGTACGGGGGATTTTCCTTCATCGTTGCCGCGCTTCTGATTGAAGACTATCGCCGCATTAATACGCTCGTTCGTTATTACAGGGTCTTTCTGGATATCTACGTCCCCGCCGTACCCTTCCTTTTCCCGCTCGGATTCTATTTCGGGGACAACATCCTGAAAGTACCCGGGACGACCGTCAGCTTGATCTGGCTCGGCCCTGGCGAGGTCGGGACGCACCTTGCCGGTGCCGCGGTATTTACCCTGGCGGGTTTCCGCAAGCCCACCCCGGTCTGGACTGCCTGTCTTCTCGCCGCATTGGTAATGGCCAGTGCCGTGAGCCGTGCGGCCATGCTCGCATTCGTCGTCCCGGTCGTGTTGGCAGCTTTCGCGCTCGGCAAAGCGCGCATGTTCGCCATCATCATCCCGATCGGGCTGGCGCTGCTTGCCACATCCTACGTGCTCGAGAAAAGCTTCTCGAGCTACGAGGACGCGCGAACTTCCACGGAGCGGCGGGTCAGTTCCGTGCAACTCGTCGAGAACATGGCGAGCATTTTTGGCCGTGGCGGCGACCAGACCGAAAGTACGAAGGAGTGGCGCGAGAAGTGGTGGAACATCATCGTCGACAACACGGTGCGCGGACCGTATTTCTGGACGGGCCGCGGATTTGGTGTAAATCTCGCCTTCGAAGACGGGTTCGGAAACCCCCACAATGAAAGGCCGCTGCGCAGCCCACATAACGGCCACATCACAATCCTGGCGCGCGCGGGGATTCCAGGTGCGGCCTTGTGGGGTGTCTTTTTGGCCGCTTGGCTGCTTGCGCTGCTGCAAACGATGTCCCGTGCCCGACGCTGTGGCCAGCCCGAATGGGCCGGTCTGCTGCTGTTCATCGCTTGCTACGCAACATCCTGCCTGATCAATGCTACCTTCGACGTCGCGCTTGAGGCGCCGATGCAGGGCATCTGGTTCTGGTGTCTGATTGGATTCGGCATCGGCGCGACGATGATCTATCGGTGCATGCAGGATGACCGCTCATGGAAGAGCGCACCAGGTCGCTAGAGTTTGCCGGCCCGCGTGCGCCGAGGTTTGCCGCCTGGATGACGGCACTTCTGTGCTTGCTGGCCGCCACGTCGGCCGAGTCCGGCGTTCTAGACGATCGCTGCCCCGCGTCCACGATCCCGATAAAACCGGGTGAGTCGATTCAAATCGCTGTCGACCGGGCTGGAGACGGTGCCGCCTTTTGCCTGAAAAACGGAACCCACCGAATCCAGGCGATCCGGCCGCGCCCGTATCAGCACTTCTATGGCGAAGGCCGGACAATCCTGAACGGCAGCCGCCTGCTGACGCTTTTCAGTCGGGAAACCAACTATTGGGTCGCGAGCGACCAACCGCAACAAGGGCAAAGGCGCGGGGAGTGCGCAGAGGAAGCACCGGCCTGCAACCTCCCAGAAGGCCTGTTCATCGACGACATTCCGCTGGTTCAGGTGCTCGCGAAGAACGATGTTGGACCGGGCCGGTTCTATTTTGACCACGCCGCCCGATCCATCTATTTCGCGGACAACCCGGTCGGTCATAAGGTCGAAGTGACGGCGGCCGCATTCGCGTTCGAGAGCTTCGCGCCCGGCGTTCTAATCAAGAACGTGACCATTGAAAAATACGCAAGCGTCGCCCAGAAAGGCGCAATCCAAGCCCAGGAAGCCGTCGGCTGGACCGTGGAGAATTGCGAATTGCGGCTGAACAGTGCGGCTGGTATCGCGGCCGGAACGGGCACCCGCGTCCGCAACTGCAACATTCACCACAACGGCCAGATCGGTATCACGGGCGTAGGCCGGGATGTCTTGATTGAGCGCAACCACATCTGGGAGAACAATACCCGTGAATTCCTGTCCAGTTGGGAAGCCGGGGGCGTCAAATTGGCTGTGAGCGAGCGCGTCGTCTTGCGCGGCAACTACGTGCATGACAACCGCGGCGCAGGCTTGTGGTGTGACATCGAATGCCGCGATGTCCTCTATGAGGACAACATCGCCGAAGGCAACCGCGGCGCCGGGATATTCCATGAGATCTCGTTTTCGGCGATCATCCGCAACAACACGCTGCGCCGCAACGGCACCGGCGGAAAAGCCTGGTTTTGGGGAAACAACATCCTGATAGCTGCCTCGCAGGATGTGGAGATCTACGGCAACACGTTGTTTGCGGAGCCCGGTAAATGCGGCATCGTGCTATTGGACCAAGGCCGCCCTATGAAATCGGGCGGGACATACAAGACGCGCAATAACAAGGTCCACGATAACGATACAACATTCGAGGGAGCCGCCTGCGCCGGCGCCGCATCCGACGTCGATCCGGATTGCGAGAACGCCTTGGTCATCGAGCACGGCAACAACCTGTTCGACCGTAACATCTATCGGGTCCCACGCGGGAGTGCGCCCTTCGCGTTCGCGTGGGGACATGCGGTTTTCGGATGGGAGAACTGCGCCAGGCTGGGCTCGAGCAAAACGGCACCCTGATCGTCTACTGAGCAGAAATTTCGTCGATGGCGCCGCGCCCAAGACGACGCGCCGTCGGCGAGACCGCAAATTTGGGTTACCACCTTGTTGCAGTTGGGACTTTGAGACGGCGCGTATAAAAATCGTTCCCTATGGCAACTCCTGCAATTGCTGTGCGGCACAGGCACACAGAAGCAGGATTGTGGACAGCCAACGGAGACGAAAATGCAAAAAATGGCGTTGGTGACGGGCGCGGGCGGATTCATAGGACATCACCTGGTCAAATACCTTGTCGGACACGGCTATGCTGTCCGGGGCGCCGACCTCAAATATCCCGAATACGAGGACACAAAGGCCGACGAATTTATCGTCGCGGATCTGCGTGACTACGATAAATGCCTGCGCGTCACGGAAAACATCGACGAGGTCTACCACCTCGCGGCCGACATGGGCGGAATTGGCTACATCAGCGCATTCCACGCGGAAATCACCATCAACAACACGTTGATCAACGCTCACATGTTGCAGGCGGCGCGATACCACCAAGTTAAGCGGTTCCTGTTTTCGTCATCGGCCTGCGTCTATCCTCAGTACCTGCAGAAAAACCCGGATGTAGTTCCTCTACGCGAGGAGGACGCATTTCCTGCCGACCCCGAAGAAGGGTATGGCCTGGAGAAGCTTTATATGGAAAAGCTTTGCCAGTACTTCACCGAGGATTGGCATTTCCCCACGCGGGTAGTCCGCTTCCATAACGTCTACGGTCCGCTTGGCACCTATGACGGCGGTCGCGAAAAGGCACCGGCGGCGATTTCGCGCAAGATCGCGGCGCTTAAGGACGGAGACAAATTATCGATTTGGGGCGACGGAAAACAAACCCGGTCCTTCATGTATATCGACGACTGCGTTGAAGGCATCTATCGCATCATGCGGTCTGATTACAGCGGTCCACTGAATCTCGGGACAGACGAGCTAGTGAGCGTGGACGAACTCGTCGACATCATTTCGGAAATTGCCGGAAAATCGGTGGTAAAGCGCCACGACGTTACCAAGCCACAGGGCGTACGCGGGCGTAACAGCGATAACTCGCTACTGAGGACCGTTCTCGGCTGGGAGCCGCAAACCCCTCTGCGACAAGGACTCCTTCCTACCTATCGGTGGATCGAGGCGCGCGTGACGAACGAGATTGGGTTCTCCGGAATTGCAGCCGAATAGCCGCGGGCGCGGCTATCCCCTCGTCGACGCAAGGCCGCGTCCCCTGCGCCTTGAACGGAGCATGAAACAGCATGGCGGACGAAGGTCTGAATCTGCATCCGGCAGGCCCGGCGCGGCTCCGCCCCCATAGCCGAGGAGACCGCGATTTCGGGCTCCTCTATCGGTACCGGAAGCAGATTGTCGTCGCTTCGCTGGTCTGCGGTGATCTCGCCGCCGCACTGATCGCAATCTCGTGTACCCATTTCTTGATACGGATGACCGGGCTGCTGTCGCCGGGGCCTCAACACATCACCGTTCCGTTTGTCGTCCTCGCCTTCTTCGCCGTCGGATTATACACCGGGTCCGGTCCAGCGCCCTACGAACGGTTCCGCCTGCGCACGGCAGGCATCGCCGGCTTCATTGCCATCTCGTCCGTTGCTACGCTGCCCGAACGAAATGTTATCGACTTCATGATCCCGCAATTCGCCTATGCCGCCTGCCTGTTGTTGATCGGCCATTACATCGAAGAGACGACTAGGCGTCTGCTAATTTATCTCGATCTGTGGGGGGCCAGGACCGTTTTGGTCGGTGCGGCCGACGAGTGCCGAGAACTAGCGCAGCTCCTGGCGCGCAAGCCCGAACTCGGCCTCAAGCCAATCGGCATGATCAGGACCGCCGATGACAGAAATTCGACAGGTGGACCATTTCCGTTGCGCGTGATCGGGACGACAGCCGACTTCGATAGCATTCGGCTAGGGAGCGAAATTGAACTTGCCATTTTCACGACTACAAGCGAATTGACGGCCGTGCCGCGCGATTGTCCTGCGTTCAGCTCGTCTTGCCGTTTCATGCTGCTTGAGGACATCCACAACATTCAAGGCCTGTGGGCACGCACGCGAACGATAGACGCAATCATTGGCATCGAGATTCGGCGCAACCTCTGCTCCTGGCAGAATCGGCTGCTAAAGAGGACGTTCGACATCCTGCTCGCCATTCCTCTCGGGCTGTTAGCCCTGCCGGCCGTAGCCTTGGCGGCGCTGATGGTCAAACTCGTTGACCCAGGCCCCGCCTTTTACGTCCAGAAGCGCATCGGGCATAATGGAAAGATCGTGAAGGTGCTCAAGTTGCGAACAATGTACGCCGACGGCGAGCAGCTCCTCGAAGAGCATCTGCGGCGCGACCAGCAAGCGCGCGCCGAGTGGCAACGATTCTTCAAGCTCCGGCATGATCCCCGAATTTTGCCGATTATCGGCAACTTGATGCGCCGCTCCAGCGCCGACGAACTACCGCAACTCTGGAACGTAATCCGTGGCGATATGAGTCTCGTCGGGCCGCGGCCGCTTCCCGCGTATCACGCCGAACAGTTCGACGATGAATTTCGGGTGCTCCGGACAGGTGTCCTGCCGGGCATCACTGGACTATGGCAGGTCTCTTCCCGGAGCGAGGGCGATCTGCAGATCCTCCGGGAACAGGATCTTTTCTATATCCGCAATTGGTCGCCTTGGCTCGATTTCTACATCCTGCTGCAGACAGTACCAGCTGTTTTGAGCGCGAAAGGGGCACGTTAATTGTGGAGAGCCGTCGCAGCAAGCGACGGCTGACAAAGCGCGATCGGGCCGACTGATCATCCTCATAATTGAACTCCTGTTTGTTGCTGGCGTTGGAGCAGCGGTGTTTTGGTCGTACCGCAGCCAGTTGAGTGAACAACCCCTCATGGCAACCGTCCCGGCGACCGCTCAAAATCAGCGGGTCGAGACCTTCGAACCGAGTACTGCCGATTTGAGGAAATCGTAAAATAGAATTTAGTTTTGCGACAGGATGCGCACTCTTCTAGCGATCGGGCCACGGTGCTAATGTCATGGGCACGCCGTTAAGCGCTGGCTTGCAGAGGTTCCGAAGTGAAGACACAGCGCACGCTTTTGTCGATCGCCGGGGCCATGGTCCTCTCCACGCTGGGCGCGGATGCGCGGGACGCGGAGGAGACCAGCTCAGATCTCTCGCCCCAGGCGCAACAGGAAATGGCGCAGGTCGAGGTCGAGATTGACCGCATCGAGGCGCAGGCAACCGAGCGGCTTGCCGCGCCGCCGGACAATCAGACCCAGCAGGTCGAATTGCTCGGCAAGTTGATGCTGTACGACAAGGATTTGTCGGTAAACCGCAACGAGGCTTGTGCCTTCTGCCACACGCCCGAGACGGGCTTTACCGGTCCGGTGTCGGAATTGAACCGGACCACCGCCGCCTACCCCGGGTCAGTGCGCACGCGATTCAGCAATCGCAAGCCGCAAACGCACGCCTATGCGCCGCTCTCGCCCGTGTTGCATTACAATCCCGGACAGGGCGACCTCGTCGGCGGCAATTTCTGGGACATGCGTGCGACAGGACGCCGGCTGGGCAACCCGGCCGCCGAGCAGGCGCAAGGCCCGCCGACCAACCCGGTGGAAATGGGTTTGCCCGATATCGCCTGCGCAGTCTATCGCGCCTCGCTGCGGCCTTACCGCGCTCTGTTCGAAAGCGTGTGGGGACCACAGGCGTTCGCGATCTCGTGGCCGAATGATGTGGCGAAGGTCTGCGACCGGCCCGGGCCGCCGACGGCCGCAGAGCCGTTGCCGGTTCACCTAAGCCTGATAGATCGCGGTCGGGCCGGCACGACTTTCGATCAGATGGCGCAATCTATCGCCGGCTACGAAGCTTCTGCCGAGGTGACCCCGTTCACCTCGAAATTCGACGCGGTGCGCGCCAACAAGGTCCAGTTCACGGCGCAGGAGCAACAAGGATACGCTCTGTTCCGAGGCCAGGCGCGATGCAACGAATGCCACCGTGACGGCGGACCTGGCGAGGATCCGCTGTTCACCGACTTCACCGCCAGCAATATCGGCACTCCCGCCAACCCGAGGCTTCCTTATTATGAGGAGAATAGGCCCGACGCGTTGGGCTATGTCGCTAATCCGCTGGGATCGTCATACGTCGATGGCGGTGTCGGCACTTTTCTCAGCAACGGACATGTCCTCAGCCAGCCCTCGGCGGTCGATGCGCGATGGCTCAAGCTGGCGCCGGACAACCAGGCACGATTTCAGGTGCCGACGCTTCGCAACGTGGACAAGCGGCCGTATCCGGCCTTCGTCAAGGCCTACGGGCATAACGGGTATTTCACGAGCCTGAAGCAGATCGTGCATTTCTACAACACGCGCGACGTGCTGCCGCGCTGCCAGCCCCACGATGCCGGTGAAGGCACGACCTGCTGGCCCGCGCCGGAATCGACCCAAAACATGAACAGGAGCAAAGTCGGGCACCTCGGCCTGTCGGAGGCAGAAGAGGATGCGATTGTGAGCTTCATGCAGACGCTGACGGACGGCTTTATGGCTCTCGATCGGCCGTAAGTCGGTAATTTGGAAGCGTCTCCGCCGCGAGCCTGTGCACCCGTCGCAGGCAGTGACCCCGCCAGCAAGGCGGTTGCCAATACCATCATAGTTCTTCATCCAGTCATGACATTTTCCTTTTCAACGGCCAGAGCCATTGTGATCATTTCTCGCCCCGGCCGCATATGGTCGCCCCGCTGCCTATCGCTAACGGGGCATTGATCGGAGCAGCCGATGGCGCCGGGTCAGCACACAGGCATCGCCCTACGGATGCGGCTGCGAATAAATCGATTGCTTGCGAACATCTCACCATTCGGTGAGGTGTGATGCAGTACCGCCAACATTTCGAAACCACCATCGAGTCAATTCGCCGTGAGGGCCGTTATCGCGTTTTCACCGATCTGGAGCTGCGAAAAGTAGAAGCCTTAACCATAAGGCCAATTAAATCGTGCGGGTCGGGCGCACAAACGGTGGCCTGCCATTCGCTGGCCGTCGTCGCTACCCTCAATTTTTTATCACGGTATCCGGCGGGCGATTTTTCTGGCACGGTTGCCTCACCCTAGCCATCGTCGTCTGCGTTCTAGTCTTCCCGCAGCGAGTGGCGGGCGCCCCCGCGCCTTGCGTGCTTTTGTAAGGAACTGAAAGACAGTCGATGAATAGGTTTGCCAAAGAAGGCTTCAGCAAAGTTCCGGAAGTTACTCTCATTTTTTGGGTGATCAAGATAGCAGCGACGACCTTGGGTGAAACCGGCGGCGATGCTGCTTCCATGTCGCTAAACCTCGGCTACGCAATCAGCAGCATCATCTTTATTGGAATCTTTGTCGCCGCGGTCACTGCCCAGATATCGGCAAAATCATTCCACCCCTTCCTGTACTGGTTCGTGATCGTCGCGACCACGACAGCGGGTACCACTATGGCGGATTTCTCGGATCGCTCGCTCGGAATTGGCTATCCCGGCGGGGCATCGATCCTTTTAGTGCTTCTCGTCGCGTCCTTGTACGTTTGGTACCGGTCGGCCGGCTCCGTTTCCATGAACTCGATCACGTCGCCCAAGGCCGAGATGTTCTACTGGGTGACGATACTTTTCTCGCAGACCTTGGGCACCGCGCTTGGCGACTGGATGGCTGACACAAACGGGCTCGGCTACGAAGGCGGGGCTCTCGTATTTGGCGCTGGCCTCGTGGTGCTCGCCGGTCTTTATTTCTGGACGGATGTCTCGCGCACGTTTCTGTTTTGGGGCGCTTTCATCCTGACACGCCCCCTCGGTGCAACGGTCGGCGACCTGCTCGACAAGCCGGTCACCGATGGCGGACTGGCAGTGAGCCGATTTTATGCCTCGGCAATTCTCGCGGCCTTCATCGTTGCGTGCATCCTGATCCTGCCTCAAAAAGCCGGTAGCCATGCCGGCGAAAGCCGGCGTGCCTCATAAGCAGCCTAACAAGGAATCCCATGTTGAACGGTTTGATAAAGAAGATCTTGCAATTGGGCTACAATGTCCTCGGCGCCGCCGGCATGGTGTTCGCATTTTGCTCGAGTCCGCCTGTTTACGCCAATCCAGCATCACCAGCCTATCGAGTGACAAAAACTGTGGCACTCGGCGGCGGCGAACGCTGGGACTTCGTGGTCTTCGATCCCTCCGGCAAGCGTGTCTACGTCGCGCATGGTGACCATGTCACCGTTGTCAATGAAACAACGGGCGAAGTCGTCGGGCAGATCGGCCCTTTTCCTGGAGGTACGCACGGAATTGCAGTCTCAACCAAGACCAACCAAGGTTACACGGACGACGGCAAGGCCGGGACCGCGGCTGCATTTGATCTGAAGTCGCTCAAGCCGCTGAAGCAGATCAAGGCCGCGCCTGACGCCGATGCAATTGTCTATGAACCGGTGACCGGGCACATCTATGTCATTAACGGAGACAGCGGCTCCCTAACCGTGATTGACCCCGAAACGAACACGACTGTTTCAACAATCGATGTCGGGGCCGGGTTGGAGCCGGGCGTCGCGGATGGCAAAGGTACGCTATTTGTCAACGGCGCGGCCAACAATGAGATCGTCAAGATCGACGCGAGAACAAATAAGGTCGAGGCCCATTGGCCGATGCCGGCTTGCAAGACGCCGCACGGTCTGGCGATGGATCCGGAAACTCGCCGTCTGTTCGCAACATGCGCCAACAACGTCATGGTTGTAGTCGATGCGGACTCCGGAGCCAATGTTGCGACTCTGCCGATCGGAAGCTCAACCGATGGGGCTGCCTTCGATCCGATCCGCAAGCTGATCTTCAGCTCCAACGGTGACGGCACGCTAAGCGTGGTCGAGGAGAAGGACGCTCAGACGTTCGTGCTTTCTGACACGATCAAGACGTCACCAGGCGCACGGACGATGGCGATCGATCCGGAAACAGGCCGTCTCTTTTTAGTGGCCGCCGACGTTGAAAAAATTGATTTGCCGGCCAAAGCAGGCGGCAGACCACACGTTACCTACGTACCCAATTCGCTAAAATTGCTTTATCTCGATCCCGTCAAATGACTTGGGTGCATTCACCGCCCGGAGCAATGCGTAGCAGGCACTGCAAGGGGTCGCCGCGCCGCCAGCGGCGGCTCCCGCCAATTCAGCGGCGTGACGAGACCGGAAGCCGCCTTCCCACAATTTAACGCCCATAGGCTTCCTCTTGCGACGTATTTCCCAGCACCACTAATCTTGGCCACTCCTTGTTCGAGAAACGGCGAGGTGGAATGATCCGCGTGGTGATGGACGGAGCATGACGAGTCTAGATGTCTCCGTTTTGTGGAAGGAATCCCTCGCAGGGATCGCTCGTGGTTGCCTGGCGAAGCATTCTGTCTAGCCCGCCGCGCTGCCCTCAAGGCGGGCCTGAAGGCGATAGCCCACACCCGACTCGGTTACGAGAAGGCGAGGGTGATTCGGATCGGTCTCGATTTTCTGTCGCAGTTTGCGAACGAGAATCCGCAGGTACTGGATGTTGTCTCTCTGATTGCCGCTCCAGATTTCCTTCAACAACTGGTCGTGCGTGACGACGAGGCCGACATGCGTCGCCAGAATGTGGAGCAGGCGGTACTCTTTTCGAGTCAACCTGATCTGGTTCTTGTTGAGCGAAACAGCGCGCCCCACAAGATCAACGGAGAGAGGGCCGGCCGATACGACCGGATTCTCGGTTGCGGTCTTGAAGTATCGCCGTAAGGCGGCTTCGCTGCGCGCGAGCAGTTCGGCCATACCGAACGGTTTGACGACGTAGTCGTCGGCACCGGACTGGAGAAGCCGAACCTTTTCGTCCTCCCCCGAGACGACCGAGAGAATGATGACGGGTACGTTCGACCATGATCGCAGCCGATCGAGAACTTCCGTTCCGTGCAGATCGGGCAAAGCCAGATCAAGCACGATGAGGTCCGGCGCGTTGAATGTCGCGGCCTTCAGTCCGTCTGCTGCGCTTTCGGCCTCGATCACCGAGAAGCCGTGAAGTTCGAAGCCGGCGCGAAGAAATCGTCTTATTTTCGGCTCGTCGTCAATCAGCAGTACGACGTTGGAGGGCTTATTCATTGGCTAAAGCCGTCAGCTCTCTGGGGACGGGCAGGGCGATAGAAGCCTTCGTCCCCTGTCCCTGTCCCCGGCTTGAAATGTCGATCGTTCCGCCGTTGGCTCTGACAAATGTCGATGCGATCCAAAAGCCCAGACCGGATCCAGGGATTGTGGCCTGGTGGCGTTGGCTACGGAAAGACCTGCGGCCGAGCTGCTGCTGTTCGTCCGGCGTTATCCCGACGCCTTGATCGAAAATCGACAGGATGACGCGTCCATGTTCGGCCCGTGTGTCGATCGAGACTGTCGAGCCTGATGGAGAATATTTAGCGGCATTTTCGAGAAGCTGTCCGCACGACTCCTCGATTAGACCGGAATCCACATTGATCAGCGGCAAATCGTCGGCGAATTCGATCTCGACCTTGTGTGCCGCCAGTCGCCGGGCTCTGCCCCTGACGGCCGCGTTGACGATGTCTCTGGGATCTGCCCATTCGAGGCGCGGGATTACGCCGCCCGCGATGACCCGTGTTGCACTCAGGAGGTTCTTAATAAAGCCCTCGAGCTGCGCGACTTCGTCGGACATTCCCTCGACCAGCGTGCGGAGACGATTGTCCTGCCGCACCAGAGGCATCGTTTCCAGGACGCTTGCCGAACCCTGGATGGCGGCCAAGGGCGAGCATAACTCATGCGAGAGTGTGCCGTGGAATGCGTCCCTCAAAAGCTGCGCCTGCAGGTGCAGCCGGGCGTCCTCCATCGCCTTCTCGATATCGAGACGCTGAAGCGTCAGAGATACTTCTTCAAGCATGGCATCGAAGCGGCGCGTCTTGGTATCGACTTTGTGTGATCCGTGCCCGATGTTGACGGCAACGAGGCCGTGGACTGCTGTTTCGGAACACACAGTCCTAAGCAACCAAATGTTCTGTGTCGAATTATCAATGATGGTGTGTGAGGGAGTCCCGATCGTGGCGGTCATTGACCCGACGCCTTCCTGCACGACGCTTGGTACTGAACCGGATTCGGGTGGTTCAAACCGACCATCGGCCGTCGCCGCGAAGAAAACGGCTTGTTGTCCGAGCGTGCGGGAGAGGTAATTCTGAATTGCAGAGATCAGGTCCGATATGGTGAAACAGGCGGCCAGAAGCCGCGAGAATTCGTAGAGGTACGCAATTTCCTTCTCCCGCTGACGCAGCGTTTCTGTCTCGCGTCGCAAGCGCGAGGCAAGATTGCCGCTGACCAGCGCCACTGTCAGAAACAGCAGCAAATCGACGACCTCTTGCGGGTCGTCCATCCAGAAGCTGTAACGAGGAGTAGTGAAGAAGAAGTCTATCGCGCCCGTACTTGCGATCGACGCCAGGGTGGCCGGCCAGATTCCCCATCGGGTGGCGGCGATAATGACGGGTATCAGATACGAGATCGGAGCGAGGCTGAGCGCGCGAGATTGATCAAGCAAAAGCAGGGCCGCGGTGACCAGGCCGACGCACAGCAGGGACATCCCGAGCGGCAAGACACCCGTCTGCGGGAAGCGATGCAACGCCAGCTTTGCCCGCACCCGCGCGGCAATTCTGGTGCTGCTTCCAGCCGGCCTCGCCCCCACTTTCGCGAGTCTTCGAGCCATGGGCGGATAAAAATTCAAGGAATTAGCTCTCGTAGAACACCGAATGATCGTCACCACGGGTAGTCGCCAGCCGCAGTAAGATCACGCCCCGCAACATTCGATCATGACGCCGAAAGGCCGGTTCGCAGGACCAGCAATTGCCGATCGCAATACCAGCGAAGAGTCGTCACCGTTCTTATGTCGATCGTTGCCCCGATGTCGCCAACTACCCAGCGTCGCAAGCATTCTCCATCTCGGCGTAGAAAGTCTATGTCGTTTGTGGCTTTAAGAAATATAAAAGTAATATATTCGAAGCGAATTAACCTGCGCCATCGCCTGCGGAGTTCAGGCGATCGATGCGGTCTGCGGCAAACTTCCATCCCGCGTCTGCCGAATCGCGGTGACGTAGTTGAGCGCCAGCTTTTCACCGGAGAGTTCGGGCGTTGACGCTCGATACAACTCCGCTTCGCTTGTCGGACGAGTCAGAGGGAGCGCGAGAGCCGCGATGGCGGCGGCGCTGATATATTTCGGCGGATACAGATAGAATTCCATCAGAGGCATATGCGGGCTTTGCGCATATCGCTTGAGAAGCGAATGCGCCATCAAGCCCGCTTCCGGATAGATTGCGCTCCAGCCGGCGAAACTGCTCGCCAGGATTTCAAGCGACAATATTGTCGTCGCTATCCGCACAAAGCCCTGGTTGGATTTCTTTGCACTTCTGGTCGTCGAAGCTTTCTTCAGAAGCTGCCGAAATTCCTGATGGTTTTCGATGAACGGTCCGAGCCGGGCCTTCCACAATATGTCCGGCAGGCAGATGTAACCGTGCAGCTCATGGTAACTTTCGATCAGGCCCTGACATTGCACGGTCAGGCGCTTCGGCAAGAAACCGAGATCAAAGCTCTCAGTCTTGTCGGCGACTGCCGCGCGACCTGCGGCGTTCGCAACCACTGTCCCGACTTCCATCGTCACGCCTCGCGATGAGCGAACGATTTCGCTCAATGCCTCAGCATAACGATTCCAGGCATATATCTTCGATGGATAATCGCGGTCGTTTCCATAGAAAAATAATAGCGCGCGCACGCGCCGAGTTTTTTCAACGCAGAAAAAACTGCGCCTATCGCGCGCGGTATGGCCAAAAAGACACATAGCTAGACAAATTATTGCGGTGCGTCGCGCATTGTTTCTGAAACGTCACGAATTTCGGTGGGAGTTTGAGCAGCGCGATAAGCAATTGATGCTTGCGTGTGCAAGCAACCCCAAAAGGTCGACTTTGGATATTTTATTTTAACTAAGCGGCTCGGAAAACCGTATCGCTTTTTTTTACCCCCAAAACGAAACATCGCTCCACGCTTATCGAGATCGCAAGTGCGTCGACAAGGCGCCTGTGACAACAGCTTGGGGCAAACTATGAAGAAGCTTTTTTTGGCGGGCGTGTCGTTGACAGCCATTGGTCTGATCAACGCGGCGAACGCCGCGGGTACCATTCCTCCGATGAAGTCGGGATCTGCCTGCGACCCCTACAAGAATTATTCTTGTCTCGACTCTTATCTGGGCAGCGACTTCTTTACCCGCTTCGTCAACTACTACAGGCTCGAGTGGGGACATGAGGCCGCGCCGGCAGACCCGAAGGCGCCTCCGAGCCGCCGCGACTACTGGCCGCCGACGCCGCAAACCACGCCCCCGATGCCGTTCACCGAGTGGCCCTATGGTGGTACGACCAGCCTCGGCGTGACACGGACGAGCTCAATCGACAGTCCGCTGATGACCGCGATCGGAAATACGGCCGTTGGCCAGGCGCTGAACGATAGTCACATCCAGGTTTACGGCTGGATCGACGGCGGCGGTAACCTCAGCAACAATACGGTGCGTGGCGGCAACGCGCCGGCTGCGTATGACTACAATCCCAATACGGTGCAGCTCGACCAGGCGGTCCTCTATATCGAACGTCTGCCCGACACGGTTCAAAAAGATCATGTCGACTGGGGCTTCCGCGTCGCGCCGATCTTCGGCGAGAACTATCGCTATACGACTGCGTATGGATTGTTCAGCAGTCAACTGCTGAACCAGAACAACAACAACGGCTTCGACATACCGATGGCTTATGGCGAGGTGTTCATTCCGCAGGTGATGGAAGGGCTCATGGTCAGGTTCGGGCGTTACATTTCCATTCCCGACATCGAGGCCCAGCTCGCGCCCAACAACTACATGTACACGCACTCGATGACCTATACGTTCGACAATTACACCAACACCGGCGTTGAAACGACCTTGGCGGCGACCAAGAACTGGATGTTCCAGTTGGGCGTCACGGTCGGTACCGAAGCAATGCCCTGGCATGTCGGTCAGAAGATCACAAATCCAGATCCGAACCCGCTCTTTCCGTACACCACCATGTTGAAAGATCCGGGCGCGACGCCAAGCATCACCGCCGGCGTTCGCTGGACCAGCGACAGCGGCAACGATGACGTCAATGTCGTTGCGAACGGCATCAATGGCGGCCAGTGGGGCTACAACAACCTGCAATGGTATGGGTTGACGTATTATCACAAGTTTGATGATCGGTGGCACATCTCAGTCGAGGTTTATGATGAGCACCAGAATAACGTGCTCAACGCGAACAATCCCGCGGCTGCGGCCGCGTTTGCCGCGGGAGGCACGCCGTTCTCGCCCCAAATCATGCCGTTCAACTCGCCATTCCTCGCGCAGTGCTCCAACTCGACTGTGTTCTCGTGCACAGCGGAGGCACGGGCCGCCCTGACATATGTGAACTACAAGGCGTCGGCGCTGGACAACATTTCGTATCGCCTGGAATATTTTGACGACGTGGAGGGGCAACGCACCGGCACCAAGACGGCCTACGTCGAGACCGGCATCGGCTGGCAGCACTGGTTCTCGCCGCAGATCGAGATCCGGCCAGAGGTTTCCTTCTACAAGTCGCTGAACGCGAATGCATTCAACGGCAATTCGAATCTCGGTATTGCGCCAAACAAGAGCACCGCCGTCATCGGCTCGGCGGACATCATCATTCACTTCTGATGCCTGGAAAGTCGCGGCGACCCAAGTGGTCGCCGGACACTGCATCGTATAAATTCGATAGGGGATAACAATGAAGCGAATTCTTCTTACCTCCGTTTCGCTCGGGGTCCTGGGCCTGATGGGTCCCGCTTTCGCGGCGGATCTTCCGGCTTACACAAAGGCTCCGGCATACGCTGAGCCTGGCTACGATTGGTCCGGCTTCTACGTCGGTGTGTTCGGGGGCGGCGGGTGGGGTAACCACAATGTCAACAATGCGCTGGGTTCGGCTACGACCTTTGCCAATTACACGGCGAATTACAGTTCGCAGGGCGGCATGGCCGGCGGCGAGGCCGGCTTCAACTGGCAAAGCGGGAATTACGTGCTCGGTATTGAGGCCGATGGGTTCTGGTCCGGCATCAGCGGCAATGATGCGGCCGCGATCGCCGCGGGTAGCTTTCCGGCCACCTCGGTCGATCAGGATAGTCTCCGCTGGGGCGGTACGCTGCGTGCGCGAGGCGGTATCGCAGTTGATCGTTTGCTGCTGTTTTTCACCGGCGGCTGGGCCTATGGCGATTTGCTCCATACCAACACCGCCCCGGTGTTGGGGACCGATCAGTTCACGGTTCACGGCAATGGCCTGACCGCTGGCGGCGGCATCGCATACGCGGTGACCGACAATCTGATCGGCAAGGTGGAGTACCGCTACTACAACTTCAATGCATACAGCCGGCCGGGCCTGCCGATATTCACGGCGAACGGTCAATTGCCCTACACCGTCAACAGTACCTATTCGGTCGTAACGGTTGGCCTCGACTACAAATTCGGCGGAACTGTTGTCGCGAGATATTGAAGTTTCGTCTCAGTCGATTTGCGGCACTTGGGGATCGGGTCTCACTCTGTGAGGGAGGGCAGTCATGACTGCTTCAGCATTGAAGCGAAGAATCGGAGTCGTGTTCACTGTCGCCGCGTTAAGCGCCGCCGTTGCGGGATGCGCCGCGGATATGGGAGCTGCCAAGTCCGACAAATCCGAGGCCGGCAATCAACTGCGCTACTACGGGGGTCCGAAATCCCCGATGTGGACAGGCCAGTAGGTGCGCACATGTTTTTCCCGGAGGCTGTTTTGATCGATATGAATGCGAGAAGTGCGCGGACCTGGTTGGTCGGGCTGATGGCCATGGTCCTGACCGTCGGGGTTTGTGGCGACGCAGCCGCAAAGGCTCACAGGGGACGCCTGCGCTTTCGCCACGTCGCATGTCACTGCCGCCAAAGAGGGGCTGAAACGCAGCTGCAGCTTGCCTCGCAGCAGCCGGCCCAGCCACTCGGACCTATGCGTTATTACGGAGGTCCGAAATCCCCGATGTGGCGGGAAGTAAGATAGCGCACCGCGTCCCTCGTCATCCTGATTTCGGCTTGAGTCCGAAAAGATTGGGAAAGTCAATAGACGGACGTGCGCTTGGGCGTATCGCATTTTCGTGACTCGAAGCGAAGCACGACAGTTTGCCTCGCGAGAGCGAGTCCTCGTTTGAATCGTGACAAGTGGATGGTTTGAACGCCCCAAAAAAGAGCGGGTGAAGGAGACCTGGAGGATGGTCTGTAAGGTGAGCGTAAGCGCGGTAGCCTAAGTTCGATCGGTTGGAATTGACGTGGACGGTGTCGTTAGTGGCGTAGCCGTCTATCGCTGGGAGTAGTCGAGGTGAGTGTTTTGGGAAACCTGTCGGGGCGCTCTCGAAACGTGGCTTTTGCGCTGGTTGTGATCGGCGCAGCCGCGCTGTTTTGGGGGCGGGATTTCATTGGCCTCGCCGGTAATCAGGCCGCGTCGACAGAGCGGAGCGCTTCTGTATCGACTAAGCAATCCGGGCCCGGCAACACGGAGCAAACGCCAGCTGTCGATTTGTCGGAAAAACAGGCCGGCGCGCTAAAAATCGCTCCGGTCGGATCCCGTGAATTCGCGGTTCTCAAAACTGCCGTTGGTACGATCGACTTCAACGAAAACATGCTCGTTCAGGTATTTTCGCAGTATCCGGGCAAAATCCTGCAGGCATTCCACAACATCGGCGATGAGGTCAAGGCCGGCGATATCCTGTTTACGATTGACAGCCCCGATCTCCTGCAAGCCGAATCAGCCCTTCTCGCGAGCGCAGGCGTTCTTGAATTGCAAAAGCGAACCCTCGCACGGGCCACCCAGCTCTTGAAGTCTGGCGGCAGCGCGCAGAAAGACGTTGACCAGTCGACGTCAGATCAACAAACCGCGGAAGGTAACTTCAAGGCAGCGAAGAATGCGGTACGAATCTTCGGAAAGTCCGACGCGGAAATTGAGCAGATTCTTAGCGCGCGCAAAGTGGAATCGACGCTCGCTGTTCCCAGTCCTATCTCCGGAAAGATCGTCACTCGCAATGCGGCTCCTGGATTCCTGACCCAGCCAGGCAATGCGCCCGCGCCGTTTTCGGTCGCGGACTTGTCGACAATGTGGATGATCGCGAATGTCATCGAGACGGATGCCCCGGCCTACAAACTGGGGCAGGACGTTGAAGTCAAAGTCCCGGCCTATCCTGACACCGTCTTCAAGGGGCATGTCACAGCGCTAGGGTCGATGATCGACCCGAACAGCCATCGGCAGCTGGTTCGTTCCGAAATCGACGATTCCCAGCATCTCCTGCGATCCGGGATGTTTGCAAGTTTTGTCATTCGTGTCGGCGAGCCGGTCCGTTCGCTGGCCGTGCCCGCTGAAGGCGTGGTCCGGGAAGGCGACGGGACGATGACGGTGTGGGTCACCGGCGACGGCCGTCGTTTCGTGAAGCGAACCGTCAAGCTCGGCCTGCAGCAGGACGGCTGGGATCAGATCCTGGAGGGTATTCAGCCCGGAGAAACCGTTGTCACGGATGGGGCAGTGTTTTTGAGCAACAAGCTCTTGTTGGGTGATGCCGGCTGAACGGCCTGGATCTCGATCATCCAAAAACATCTGTGGGGTCACTTGATTAAGTCTTTGCTCGAGTTCGGTCTGACGCGTAGCGCGATCATTGTCCTTGGTCTTGTGGTGTTTTGCGCAGGCGGACTGGTCGCATTTTCGCGCCTCAATATTGAAGCGTATCCAAATCCCGCTCCCGTCATTCTGGAGATCACGGCGCAAGCCGCCGGTCTGTCCGCCGAGGAGATGGAGAAGTATTACACCATTCCCATGGAGGTGGGCCTCTATCCCACACCCGGCGTCGTCAATATTCGCTCGACGTCGTTTTATGGCTTGTCGTTTGTTCGGGTGACATTCGCTTACGGTGTCGACTATTACTTCGCGCTCTCGCAAGCGTCGATCATGTTGCAGCAAAACGTCAATCTGCCTGGCAATCAAGTTGCCCAGATTCAACAGTCGAGTCTGGTCGGCGAAATCTACCGTTATCAAATCGTTGGTCCGCCGCACTTTGGGCTGACCAATCTGCGGACGCTGCAGGACTATGTTGTCACACGCCGTCTCCTGACCGTTCCCGGAGTAGTACAGATCAATTCCTGGGGTGGGACAACGAAGCAGTTCAATGTCGATGCGGACCTTGAAAAGCTGGAAGCCTACAACATCACCGTCCCTCAACTGATTTCCGCGCTTGGCAATGCCAATATCAATGTCGGGGGCCGAGAGATCACGATCGGACAGCAATCGGTCAACATTCGCGGTATCGGGCTGGTCGATAGTGGCGGCGCTGACGACGTCACCAAAGGCTACAAGGTCGAAGACATCGAGAACGTCGTTCTGACCCAATCGGGCGGCCTTCCGATCCAGATCAAGAATGTCGCCAGAGTCTCTGTCGGTTACGTCCCGCGGCTTGGAATTGCGGGCAGAGATCACGATGATGATATTGCGGCGGCGATTGTCGTGATGGGGCGGACCCAGCACACTAACGATATCATTCCGCGCGTTCAGGCCGAAGTCGCAAAGCTCAATACCGATGGGAGTCTGCCGGCCGGAGTCAAAGTTGTTCCTTACTACGATCGAAGTTCGCTGGTTGGGGTGACCACCCATACGGTTCTGCATAATCTGATCTTCGGCTGCCTGCTGGTTTTCCTCATTCAGTGGATTTTCCTGGGCGATCTCAGGAGCGCCATCATCGTCGGCGCCAATATTCCGTTCGCGCTTTTCTTCGCCATCATCATCATGGTCCTGCGCGGAGAGGATGCGAATCTCCTGTCACTCGGCGCGGTCGATTTCGGCATCATTGTCGATTCGGCTGTCATCATGATGGAAAACATCTATCGAAATTTCCAGTCGACGCCCGAGCATCGGCAAACGCTGCTTCACCATCTTTCCGAAGGCTATTGGGGTCCGGATCCGACATCGGTGACGGGCCAGAAGACCGCGAGCCGGCGATGGTCGGACCGGTTGCGGATCATCTTCGTCAGCGCGTTGCAGGTCGACAAGGCCGTGTTCTTTACCGCGGCGATCACCGTGACTGCCTTCGTGCCGCTGTTCACGATGCAAGGTGTGGAAGGACAGATTTTTGGGCCGATGGCACGAACTTATGGTTACGCGCTGGCGGGCGCGTTGTTGGCGACCTTCACCGTGACGCCGGTTCTGGCGGCGTTGTTGCTTCCCAGGCACATCGAGGAGGTCGAAACGGTAATCGTGCGCGCCTTGCGCTCGAGTTACACACCGGTGCTGCGCTGGGCACTGGGCAATCTGAAAGTCGCCGTGATCATCGGCGCTGCCTTCCTGGTCTTGAGCGTGGCGGCGGCCTCGCAGCTCGGCAGTGAATTCCTGCCCGCGCTGGAGGAGGGAAACTTCTGGATCAGGGCCGCGATGCCTTCCACGATGTCGCTCGAAGCAGGCACCGCTGCGGCAGGAAAAATGCGCGAAATCCTGTTGCGGCACCCGGAGGTTATCACCGTCGTCTCGCAGCATGGCCGTCCCGACAATGGCAGCGATGCATCGCCGTTTTCCAATGTCGAGTTGTTTGCGCCGCTCAAGCCATTCGACGAATGGCCCGCTGATCTCACCAAGGAGAAGCTGACCGAAGAGCTGCAAAAGGAGTTTAGCGAGGAGCTCCCGGGCGTTGGCTTGAACTTCTCGCAATATATCCAGGACAACATCGAAGAGGCGCTGTCGGGGGTGAAGGGCGCCAATTCGGTCAAGATCGTCGGACCGAACCTGGCGACACTGGAATCGCTGGCAACCCAGGTCATGGCCGAGATGGCGAAGGTCCAGGGGGTCGCCGATCTCGGAATATTTCATCTGCTGGGTCAACCCAATCTCAACATCAGGATCGATCGCAACAAAGCCGCGCGCTACGGTCTCAATACCGGCGACGTCAACTCCGTTGTTCAGGCGGCGCTTGGCGGCACCACCGCGACAACCGTCCTGGAAGGCGATAGGCAATTTAGCCTGGCCGTCAGGCTCGACCCAAAATATCGCAGCAGCGTCGATGCCATCCGAACCGTCAAGGTTGCCTATCAAACACCGTCCGGCACCAACGCCTATGTACCGCTTAGCGAGCTTGCCGATATCACGCTCGACACCGGCGCTTCGTTCATCTATCGCGAGCGCAGCCAGCGCTTCATTCCGATCAAGTTCAGTGTCCGCGGCCGCGATCTCGGCGGGACGGTCGCGGAGGCACAGGAGCGTGTCGCAAAAGCCATCAAGCTTCCGAACGGATACCGGATCCTATGGGCCGGCGAGTTTGATGACCTGCAGAATGCAAAGAAGCGCCTATTGATCGTGGTCCCGATCACGCTGCTTCTGATTCTCGTCCTGCTCTATGGCCTGTTCAATTCGCTGCGAGACAGCCTGTTGGCGGTGGCCGGCATCCCGTTTGCGATCGGCGGCGGCCTGATCGCGCTATATCTCGCCGATCTCGATTTCAGCGTCTCGGCGGCGATCGGATTCATCTCGTTGTTTGGCGTCGCCGTGATGGATGGCATTCTCAACATTACCTATTATCGCGAGCTCAGGTCCCAGGGTATGGATATCGGCGAGGCGGTGTTCCACGGCGCCGAACAACGGATGCGGCCGATGTTGATGACCGCGCTCTCCGCAGGCGTTGGCCTTCTTCCGGCGGCGATTTCCCACGGCATCGGCAGTCAGGTGCAGCGTCCGCTGGCAACCGTTGTGGTGGGAGGCATGTTCATCGGGCCGCTGCTGCTGCTGGTGGTAGCGCCTGCGCTTCGCAAGATATTTCTCTCGAAAGACAGCAGCATTACGAACGAGGACGAAGACGCAGAGACCGCCGACGTCAATGCACAGAGTTGATGGGAATGGGATGTCGGGAGCCTTGAGGGATTCGATCATATGTTGCGTCTAGGACGAATTGATCCTCGATCGCCGCTGGTCTCGCCGGGCCGGCTGACGCCGGACCGGCGACACCGCGCGGTCGTTTGCGCAACTGCGGCGTTGATATTAACCGCGGCAGTTTCAGGCTGTGCCGTGGGGCCGAATTTCAATCCGCCCGCCGTGCCGGACGTCAATGGCTACGTCCCGGGAAAGCTCGCCTCGCCAGCCCCGGAGCGCGACGGACCTCGCGTGGCCGGTCAGCATTTCGTCACCGGCGAGGATGTTTCGGCACGATGGTGGGCCGCGTTCAAATCCCGGCCGCTCAACGAACTCGTCAGGCAATCGGTAGACCATAATCCAAATTTGCAGGCCGCCGAGGCGGCGATCAAGCTCGCCCGATACAACGCGCAGGCCCAGCGCGGATTGTTCTTTCCGCAGCTCACGGGCAATTCGACGTCCGCGGACTTTCTGATTGCCAATCCCGGCCAGGTGCCGCCGATTCCGACAACTGGACCGCAATCCCAATACACGCTCGTGACCAATCAGTTGGCGGTGTCGTTCGTGCCGGACATCTGGGGTGGCAACTCTCGGGCTGTCGAGAGTCTGGATGCCGTCACGGAACAACAGCTGTTTCAACTCGAGGCGGCCTATCTCAGCCTCACCAGCAACGTCGTGACCGCGGCGATCCAGGAGGCGTCGCTGCGCGGCCAACTCGAGGCAACCAGGCGCATTATTGCGATCGAACGCAATTTGCTCGAGATTCTGAAACGGCAGTTCAATGCCGGTCAGGCGGCAAAGGCGGATATGCTCGCGCAGGAGGCCGCGCTGGCGCAGGCCGAAGAGTTGCTGCCGCCGCTTGAGAAACAACTGGCTCAGCAGCGCGACCTGCTGACCGCGCTCGCCGGGCAATTTTCGGCCAATGAAATTGTGGAGAGGTTCGATCTCGCGCATCTCAGATTGCCGGCCAACCTGCCGGTAAGCCTGCCCGGCAAATTGGTTGAGCAGCGACCCGATGTGCGGGCCGCGGAAGCCAATATGCATGCGGCGAGCGCCCAGGTTGGCGTGGCGATCGCGGCCCGGCTTCCAAATATCGTGCTCACGGCCAATGGCGGCTCCGCCGCCTACAACTTCGCACAGAGCTTTGCGCCGGGAACCGGATTTTACACACTCGCGGCAAGTACGACCGCACCGATTTTCGATGGCTTCACCCTGTACAACAAGCAGAAGGCGGCCGAGGCCGCGCTCGAACAGTCCGAGGCGCAATACCGCGCCATCGTCATCACTGCCTTCCAGAATGTCGCGGATGCGTTGCGTGCGCTGCAGACGGATGCGAGGGCGGTGCAGGCTTCGGTGCGTGCGGAAGTTACCGCCAAAGCCAGTCTTGATATCGTCCAGCAGCAGTTGAGTGCCGGCCAGGTCAATCAACTCGCCGTTCTGAATGCGCAGCAGACTTATCTGGCCGCGGCGGTGATCCGCGTGCAATCGGAAGCCAACCGGCTCTCTGATACCGCAGCCCTTTTCATGGCGCTCGGTGGCGCTTGGCCAACCAACTGCACCACGCCTGACTGGCGCCAATGCGCGATGGGCGAGCCGCCGAACGTCATCCGGGCCGCGGATGCAAAATAGGGCGACACGGTCGTTCCCGCGCGACGGCCTGGAGGAACGCGTCGGATCTCCGGCCTAGTTCGAACTCATGTAGGAGGCCGGGACCGCGGCGGTACAACAGCGATGTTCGGCTTGTGGGGCGTGGCGAGTCCCGTATTGGCGAGGCCTTTCGGAGGGCAGCTTCCCGCGGCACACTTGACAACAACGGTCGGCGGCGCAACCGGGGCCGATCCGACCTTGTTCGCCGGTATCACCGGAGAACTCTGTTTCACAGGACCGCCGACAGACGCGGAGCCGCCAACAGGACTGTGTTTCGGTATCCCGCCGACAGCGTTCTGCGCGGAAGCGGAACTCAGGGCGGCAATTCCCACCAAGGACAGGATGGCGACAATGATTACCGACGCGCGTTTCATCCCTACTTCATACCATGAAACGGACAGCGACTGAAGGTTAGCTCGCGCGATTGTGTCAGACCAACCTGCCATTTGCGAGGTGCTATTGCAAAGGTCGACCTTGGCCAGGCGTGGATACTAAGGTTGCCGGCAGCAAAGGCCGGCCAGATCCAACATGGAAAAATCCAGTCGGACGCCGGGTTACCAACCGACGAAGACGCAGAGCAGTGAAAGGGGCAAAACAGCCAAGCCGAGGTACAGCCAGGTCCGATATGCACCGGCATCCTTAGGCAAAATGAAGAGATTGGCCACGAACCAGACGCAGACCGCGAAACCCAATATCACCCGAACGAGGTCACCCGGCGTTTCGTACAGAGAAGAGAGGTGCTCGATTTGAGGACTGGCGACCCGCGCTGTTAACACCGTCAGAACAATGAGAAACAGCGTGCGAAAAACCAATCCCCCGATCCTGACATAAGCTGGAAGCTTGACCTCAGATTTACTCGGGGTGTCCGCTTGCAAGTCAGGGGTTGTGTGCATCGCGCAATCTCGCATCGGTTGCACAAAAACATATCGGTCATTGCGCTGAAACCGCAAGGGCTCGTTTATCTTTTTTATATGAAATTCGGTCGTTCGGGGGTGTTCACGGCCGGCAATGATATCGGGGATTTCTTGCAGGCAGCGATGGCGAAAGACGACATAGCCCGGCCGCGAAAAAACTCGGTCGTCTTGACGGTGACGCTTCAATCGCCCTTAAAATTGCGGACCGAGGATCTGGTTCGGAGAATTGGACAGGCGGACTATTTTTTCCGCGAGCGGATGCAATCACCGGAAGCGAGGGCCGCGTTCCAGAGTTTCTTTTTGCGCAAGAAGAAATGATTGCCGTTTGGCTCCGGCGTGCCCGTCGCGGCGCTGCGGTGTGAAAGTCTGTTTCCGATGCATTACATTTTCAGTGAAACCTGTCCCGCGGCCGTTCCGCGGGTCCCTCCGGCCCCTTGGGGGTGGCCGCCGCTTTGATTTCATCCGCAGTGACGCGGCAGTCACCGTTGCGGTCGAACTGCAGGATGAACGCGCTCGGCTTCTCGACGAACTCCCTGCGCGTGATCTTGCCATCCTGGTTTTCGTCAAAATAACCGAAGTCCGCGTCTGCCAGTGTGGCATCGGCTTTTTGTACCGTTGTGAATTCGGACGGGCTGAGATTTCCGTCGCGATTGCGATCAGCCAGCGTGAATATCCGGTCAAGAAAGCTCTTCCATTCGTCGCAGGTGTAGACGCCGTCGTGATTGCGGTCCCAGGTCGGCGGCCCGTTCTTGAGCATGCCGTCCTGCGCCGGCTGGGGAGTGGATTGGGCAAGAGCGAGAGACGCGCCGCTCAGAAGCAGCGCCACCGCAGCGCCGATCCCGGAAAAAGATGTTCTGCGCGACAAATTGCTCTCCTGCTTCCAGGCCCGGCGGCTGGGCGCACCTGGCGGATTCAGCTGGATCATGAGCAGAGGGGACCATAGAAAATCGATATGAGTTGGCGGCGAATTAAGTAGCAATAAAATAGCAGTCCCGGAGGCGACACGCTCCGGAAGCGTGAGCATAGGATGCATCGCGTCTGTGCCTGAATCGTAGGCGCACGTAAACGTCCTTTGCTGAAACTGACGGGCTGCCGCAGGTCACCATTTTCGGGACCCCCACCCAACCGGCTATTCCTGACCGGCCGCTTGTGGCGCAAGGCGGACATTCGGCAAAACAGCGACGCGGGTTGTAATGCGGACCACACTCAGTCTGAGCGCGACGCTGGATACTCAAGCCGCACAGAGCGCGGCCATCGAAAAAGTGGAATGCAAAGCGGGCTGCGCCGCCTGCTGTTATCAGATGGTGTCATGTCCGCCTTTTGAGATAATCTATTGACATTGTTGCCTGCAAACGGTCGCATGTTCGGCTCATGCCGGGACCGCCAATTTCTACGAGAGGTTATTGCCCATTTCCCTCTGCGCATAGTCCGCGCCGGGGTGCCTGTCGTATGGCGCCGAAATGATTGGCGACGCGTTCGGTCGATCCCTCAGTCCTGATGTTCCAAGGAAAAACAGTATGTCTTTGACTGGCGCGCTGCGATTGTTATCCGCCTTCGTGCTCGTGTCTCTCTCGGGCATCGCGCATGCCGCCGCCACGGAAGTCACTCTTGGTGAGCCTGCTCGGACGACTCTCACATTCGGTCCCGTGTTTGCCGCGATGGAGCTTGGTTACTTTGCTCAGGAAGGGATCGAGCTGAAAATCCTTGAGTTCCAGGGCACTTCGATCCTGCTGCCGCAGATCGCCAACAAGAGCGTGATGATCGGGTTTGTCAATGCTGACCCACTGATCTTATCGCGCCAACCGGGTCGCGATTCAATGCCGGTCAAGTTCTTCTATAACGGCGCCCGCGCCTCGATATGGGAGTTCGCTGTACCGGTCAGCAGCCCCGTCAAGTCGCTCGATGACCTTCGCAACAAGACGATCGGCGTCGGTGCGCTTGCGAACGGCAACGTGCCCATCATAAAGGCCATGCTCAAGGAGCGCGGTCTCGTGCTGGGCAAGGACTATTCGTTTATGGCTACTGGTGACGGTCCGCTGGCCTTTCGCGCGACGCTGAATGGCGACGTGGCGGCGTATAATGCCAACGACGTCTTTGTGGCGGCTTTCGCGCAGATGACGAAAATCCGGCGCCTTCAGGTACCTGACAAATTTCGCAACCTGTTCTCCAATGGCTTCGTCACTCACGAGAGTACGATCAAGGAGAAACCCGAGCTTTTGGCCGGATTCGGGCGCGCGCTGACCAAAGGGGTATTGGTCTGCGAGGCCAATCCGGACTTCTGCGTACGCAATTTCTGGAAACTCAATCCTTCCCTCAAGCCGGTCGTCGATTCCGATGCGCAGTTACTGGCCAATGGCCGCCAAATGCTTGACGCGCGGATGGCAAAGTATCTTTCTTTTTCTCCCGGCGCGGCACGACGGTTTGGCGCGTTCGAAGAGCACGCATGGCACGATTATGTCGACATTCTCTTTGAAGGGGAGGAGCTTTCCACCAAAGATATCGACGTATTGACGTTGTATACCAACGAACTGGTCGATCGTTTCAACGACTTCGACGTTGGCGAAATCCAATCGTTCGCCAAAACCCTGAAGTAACCAGGTGGGCTCGCGGCCCGACGTCCGTCGTCAACCGCGGACTGCCAGCTCCCCGATGATGTCGATCGGCGATAGCGGCACTTTCGAGAAGCGCGCGCCAAAGGGGGAAAGGGCGTCCTCAACAGCGGAAATTATCGCCGCCGGCGTCGGTATCACGCCGGATTCTCCGACGCCTTTCACGCCCAATTCATTCAGCCGGGACACCGACGAGCGATGAATTATTTCCATCTGTGGCATTTCGGTCGCCGTCACAAGAAGGTATTCGCCGTAATTGGTCGTAATCGGCTGAGCCTGTTCGTCGAACCCCATCCATTCGAAAAGCGCATTTCCGATGCCGTGCGCAATGCCGCCTGCAATCTGGCCGTCCACAATCATTGGATTAATGACGCGGCCACAATCGTGCACGAGGACAAATCGCGTTATGTCGACGGCGCCGGTCTCGATATCAACTTCCACTTCCGCAACCGCGCTGCCGCTTGAAAAGGCCATATCGTCGATCACCACCTGTTCTGTACACTCGAGCCCGGGCGACAGGCCACCCGGCAGTTGATAGCCGGGAGCCCCGGCGAGCTTTTTGGCGATAGCGCCCAGAGTGATCTTGTGTTCGGTCACACCTTTCAACAATACGGAGTTGCCGGTGATCTCGAGATCATCAGGGGCGATTTCCAACATGGCGCCTGCTGCAGCCAATATTTTCTGACGAAGTTTTACGCCCGCCGCGTGCGCCGACGAACCTGCGACGACGGCCTGTCGGCTGTTGAACCCTCCGAAACCAAGATGCGAGGTGTTCGTATCGCCGGTGGTGATGACAAGATTGGAGAGATCACCGCCGATCTGCTCCGCGACGATCTGTGCCAGCATCGTCTTCGTGCTCTGACCCATCGCGGTCGCGCCTGAGCTTACATAGACTTTGCTGTCCTGACCGACTCTGACCGTTACAGGTTCATAAGGACCTCGACCGGTGCTTTCAACGTAGTTTGCCAGTCCGATTCCGATATATCGTCCCTCTAGCAGGGCCGCCGCCTGACGGGCGGCAAATTTGTGCCATCCTGCGCGCTCGAGGGCTTCCTGCTGTGCCGCGGGATAGTCACCACTATCGAGAATGACATTCGTCCCTCCGCGCAATTGCAGCTCCTTTCGGCACGGCATCTGGTCGGCGCGGACGAGATTTCGGCTCCTGACTTCGGCGCGATCAATGCCAAGCTCCTGTGCAACGCGGTCCAGCAGACGTTCCATGACAAACGCGGCCTGTGGTTGTCCCGCGCCGCGGACAGCCGCGCCCGGGACCTTATTGGTAAGCACACAGCGGACATCAAGGTCGTAAGCGGGAATATTGTAAGGAAGCGGAACCGAGATCGCCGATCCATAGGCGACGTTGATGCCGCGTACGATATAGGCTCCCTGGTCATGAAGAAGTGTTCCCCGCACACCGAGGATATGCGCCTCGTCATCGAACGCGATTTCAACGTCCCAGTACTGGTCGCGCTCCTGAGCGGTGGAAATGAAATGCTCTCGACGATCTTCCGTCCAGCGGATTGGCTTGCCCGTTAGAACGGCGCCGAGCGCGACAATCAGGTCCTCCGGATAGAATCCAGCCTTGGGTCCGAAGCCGCCGCCCATATCCGGTGCGATGACTTTGACTCGGTCCTGGTCGCGGCCAAGAAGATCGCAAATGAATTGCTGGGCAGCGTGCGGAGATTGCGTGGAACTCCAGACCGTCAGCTGGTCCAGCACGGCATCATAGACTGCAACCGCGCCTCGACCTTCCAGCGAATGTGAGCCGCCGCGATGCTGCCAGAAGCTTTCACGTATCGTTCGGGCCTCGGGGGAGAAAGCCTTTTTGCAGTCGCCGTAGCCCGCGCGAAAGCCGGCAACAATATTGTGAGGAAAAATACTGTGCGCTGTGGGAGCGCCGTCCATCGCGGCCTGGCGGCAATCGGAAGCGACCGGTAGCGGGTCGTATTCGATTGAGATCAGCTGCAAGGCATCCTCGGCAATATAGCGGTTCTCCGCCAGTACGACCGCGATGGCTTCTCCGACATATGCGACTTCGGATTCTGCCAGAATGGGACGCAGAGCCTCAAGTTTGAAACTCGAGCTGGCGAGAGCAAGCGCAAGCTTGTCGTCGGTCAGATGCGGTCTCAGATCCCGCATCGTGAGCACGGCGTGCACGCCAGTAAGCGCTTTCGCGGCAGTTACATCGATATTGACGATGCGAGCGTGGGAGAAACTGCTGCGCAGGAATGCCGCTTCAAGGGCGCCGCCTGGTCTGATGTCATCGACAAAGCGTGCATTGCCGCGCAAAAGCGGCTCATCCTCCAACCGTCCAACACTTCGGCCAAATACCCTGCCCATATCCTGCATCGTGCTACGTTCCGGCTCTCATACGTGCCGCGCCATCAAGGGTCGCGGTTACAATGCTATTGTAGCCCGTGCACCGGCAGAGATTTCCCGATATTGCTTCTGATACATCAGCTTTGGACGGCGTGGGATTTTCTCTAAGAAGCTCGGTGAGAGTCGTCAGTATGCCCGGCGTGCAGAAGCCGCACTGGAGTGCGTGGTTATCGTGAAACGCCGCCTGCAGGGGAGGAAGTGGCTCGCCGGCCTTTGCGAGTCCTTCTATGGTGGTAACCTCGCGTTCGTGTGCCTGCACAGCAAGTATCAGACATGACCGCATGGACCTGCCATCGACAAGAACGGTACATGCGCCGCACACGCCATGTTCGCATCCCAAATGCGTACCTGTGAGCGCGAGTTGCCCGCGCAGGAAGTCAGCCAACGTGAACCGCACCTCGACTTCCGCCTCGTGGCATATGCCATTAACCGTGACGCGGACGGAGCGTTTGTGATCGTCGGGGGGGCCCACGTAAAACTCCTCTTTTTTGATTTCGTTAATGCGCGGATTTAAGTCGGTCACGAGCCCGAACCAGGGCCCGTTGCGCGAGAATAGGAGCGAGATGCTGACGATATGAAGCGGGAACCAGCGCGTCGCTCAGGGCATCGATGCGCGAACAAGGAAGGCAAGCCTGTTTCAGCACTTCGTCCTGAGGAAAGGCGCCGAGGAGAGATTGTTCAATTTCTTTGATCCTGAGCGGAATTGGAGTTGCGCCTCCAATGGCGAGCGAGACGCGTGAAATGCGCCCTTGTCCATCACAGCTCAGCAATGCTCCGGCTGAGACGATGGCGAAATCTCCGTGTCGCCGTGCGAACTCGACAAAGCCGGAGCCATGTTCGCCTGCCCAAACCGGAAAGGTGATTGCGGTCAGGATTTCGTTGGGCTCAAGAGATGTCGTCATGTAAGAGACGGCGAATTCGCTGAAAGCAACACGGCGCGTTCCGGCGGGTCCCTGTACCGTGAGTTCGGCATCGAGCAATGCTGCGACAGCAACCAATTCGGCAGCCGGATCAAGATGAACAAGTGAGCCGCCGATGGTTCCCCGGTTGCGGGTCTGACGGTGCCCGACGTGGCGCAGTGCTTCCGCGACAACAGGCAATCTGGTCCGGATGAGATCGGATTGCAGGATGTCCTGCTGGCGGGTCATCGCCCCGATCGTGATCGTTTCTCCCGATCGTGTGATGGACGACAGCTCGGTAATCCTACCCAGATCTATCAAATGATCGGGCAAGACGAAGCGCATGTTGAGCATCGGCATGAGCGATTGGCCGCCGGCCAGCACTTTCGCATTATCCAGCTTCGACAATATGCTGACGGCGTCTTCCACAGTTCGCGGATCATGGTATCGAAACGACGGCGGCTTCATAAAAAATATCGCTTCCTGTCCGGTCGTATCTATTTTTGTTTCGCGGGCCCAAAAAGCGCGCGCCATAAACTCCTCAATATCAACGATAAGCCCGAAATCGGAGCTTGCCCTGCGTTTGAACCGGCACCTTGATGCGCAGCGGGTGCGTCCGCAGGGATTGAGCTACCTTTCTCGTCCGCCTTCGGCCTGTTGATCTCCGCCTGTAGATTTTTGGAAAATGAATTGGTGAGCTCCGCCGCAACGGCCTGGATAATGCCGATGCCGCGGCCATATTGAGCCACCGAGCCGGATAGAGTGAGATCGGTTTCTACGGATACGATGCTTCCGGCGGAAGAAGGCGCAAGGCCGAATGAAACGACGGCATTCGCGGCTCCGCGACCCCTGGTATCACTGCCTTGGGCCTTGACACGCGCGACGTATGCGATCGGATCAACCTGGTCGAATTGTGCTGTGCCCGAAAATATCAGCGCCACCGGCCCAATCTTGACTGAAACCTTGCCGTTATAGATTTTCGAATCGGTAACGTCCGTTAGCGTCGCACCCGGTATGCACGGCGCAATTCTGGGAACGTCGAGCAAGACATCCCAGGCCTGATCGGGCGGCAAAGGCACCTCGAACTCGTTGCGTAGCTTCATTCCAGCGATCCCTTTGGCGCCTGAACCTAGTGCCTATGCCCGATATCGGATTTCAAATCCCGGTCGCGTGGCAGCATTTTGTGCTGTAGCCGGCACAGTATGCGGATAGGCCCTATTGGCCTGCGGCAGCTTCCTGGAACGATCATGGAGCGCCGCTGCTCGGTTCATGGCGGTTTGATGGAGAAGCGATTCCGCGGCTGTACGGCCACCGTCGAACAATTTCATGCGGCGGGACCGTCCCTTGCCGGCATGGTTACGCTGAATTCCTCCCAAAATGAGCAACTAATGCCCGCGGCAATTGCAATGATCCTGTTGCCGTGCGCAAAGATGCGCGTTGCTCCTTGAAGGGCCGACGAGCTTGCGTATCGAAATAGGGAATCGTGCTCATGAATAGTTCAAGACCAGCCCGAACTGCGGAATCCAAAAGTAACGCGTCGCTCGTGGCCGAATCAGGCTTTGCCAATACAGAACACGAGACATTGCGTTTATTGCGAGCGCGGGCTCGCGAGGCCGGATATGACGCGCTGGTTGCATTTTCTCAGGATAATGTGACCTACACGGCCGGCTTCCTGGTTCCCAGTCACGCCTCGAACAGATTTCGCCGTACCATCACAGTGATAGCCGGGGACTCTTTTGCCTGTGAGATTGTCGTCAGCGTCGAAGAAAAGCAGGCCATTGCACGATCGCGCTTTCGGGACATCCGCGCATACGATCAATTTTCCGAGAACCCGGCGGACGTCCTCGCAGATGCATTGATCGAAGCGGGCGCGGTTAAAGGCCAGATCGCCATCGAACTCGACTATATGCCGGCGATCGATTATCTCCATCTCAAGAGACGCCTTCCCGATGCGACGTTTGTGGAATGCAAGGAACTTTATTTCCGGGCTCGGATGATCAAAACCGACGAAGAGGTCGGGATTATCCGCAAGGTCGGTCTCTTGACCGAGCAGGTCATGCACGAGGCAATCAGGGATATCCGGGTCGGCATGACCGAGATCGATGTCGCGCGGTTCCTGGTCGATCGCATGATCGCGGGTGGATCAACAAATTTCAAATACCGCGTAGGCTCGGGCGTGAACAGTTCGATTACGAATTGCGGGACGACGCACAAGAAGATCGAGGCGGGCGATATCATACGCATCGAGGTGCTTGGAGATCTGGACAATTATCGTTCGAATGTCACGCGCACGGCGGTCGTGGGAAAACCGACCGAAAGGCAGCGAAGTGTGCTGGCCAAGCTGATTTAAGCGCGCGAGATCTGCAAGACGATGTTGAAACCGGGAACGCCGGTTTCGGAGCTGTACCGTGCATACGTCGCAGCTTGCCGCCAGAATGGCATTGAGCCGACGCTGAGGTTTCTCGGCCACGGCATCGGTCAGACCATCCACGAAGAGCCGTACATCACCGATACGCGCGATATCGTTCTCGAGCGCAACATCACGTTTACGATGGAGCCTCTGTACATGATGCCGGGTGAGATGGGTTTCCATGTCGAAGATATGTATGTCGTCACCGCGGACGGTTACGACACCATTACGGGAAATATCTCGAACAACGACGAACTGATCGAGGTCGGCTGAAGTGGCGGACGCGCTTAGTATCAAGTCGGTCGAGACTTTTGTCGTTTCTCTCCCGGCGCGCCGACCGCATCTCTGGGTCGGGCTCACAAGTCCCGCCGGACACGGGTATCTCGTCGTAAAGCTGGAGCTGACAAACGGCTTCATTGGCTGGGGCGAGGCACAGGCTATTCCAACCTGGGGCGGGGATGACGCCTCCCGATACGGCGAGACGCCCACAACGGCACGTCATCTCATTGAGGAGCATCTGGTCCCGGCGTTGCGGAATGTGGATTTGCGGCAATTCGAGAATGTGCACACCGCGATGAACCGCGTGGTGCGGGGACATCCCTACGCAAAGGCAGCCATTGATGTCGCCGTCATGGATGCCGTGGGACACAGTCTGAACGTTCCCGTGTACCAGTTGCTGGGCGGTCGCGTTCGCGATCGCATTGCGGTTGCGCACAGCATCGGCTTGATGGAGGTCGATGCCGCGGTCGATGAAGCGGTGCGCGTCGTGGACGAAGGCGTGAAGACGCTCAAGGTGAAGATAGGGGTTGAAGTCGAGCGCGATGTGCGGATCGTGGCCGAGATCCGTCGCGCGATCGGCGACAAGCCTGATATCCGGGTCGATGCCAATCAAGGCTATCGAACCTGGCGCGAAGCCGTCACCGCGGTCAATCGGATGGCCGAGTCCCGGATCATTTATGCCGAGCAACTCGTCAACGGAGTTGACGATCTGGCGGAGGTTTCGGCGCGCTGCGATGTTCCCATCATGGCCGATGAAAGCGTCTGGACCGAGCGCGACGTGATTCGTATCGCGCGAGCCAAAGCGGCGCAATATCTGTCGGTGTATTACACCAAGCCGGGTGGTCTCTGGAAAGCGAAGCGCCTCCTGACCGTGGCCGGCGCGCACAACATGTTGTGTGACATAAACGGATCCGGCGAAATGGGAATTGGCAATGCCGCGAACCTTCATCTGGCTGCCGCAGCTCCCGAAATCACTCTCGCCGGCACGATCCCGATTACATCGACCGCTGAAATCGAGCGAACAAAGACTGCTGGACATAAATATCTCGACGACATTATTACAGAACCTTTCGGATACGAAGACGGTCATCTGATCGTTCCGAACGGCCCCGGCCTGGGTATTGAAGTCGATACCGACAAGCTCAAGAAATACAGGGTGAACTGATGGCTGCCTCCGCGATTGAGCGTGTCGCAATCATCGGTGCCGGAAACGGTGGGTGTGCGGCCGCGGCTGACCTCGTCAAAAGCGGATTTGATGTTCGCCTCTATGGTCGCAGTCCCTCGACCATCGAGCCGCTTGTTGCTCGCGGTGGTGTCGAATATGAGGGGGTTTTGGGGGAGGGCTTTGCTCCCATAAGCGTCATCACCAATGATGCCGGCGAAGCGATGCGGGATGCTCACGCCGTGCTCGTTATGGGGCCGACGCACGCCCACGCCAGCATGGCGGAGACGGTTGCCCGGCATCTGAAGCCTGACCAGATATTTTTCGCGGCGCCGGGACACACTCTGACGTTGTTGCCGAACACGTTGCGCGATGGCGGCCACGAGAAGCCGGTGACGTGTGAATCGGCGACGTTGCCTTACATCTGCCGGAAGCTTACGCCGATCCGAGTGAAGGTTTCACGCAAGGCTGCAAAGCTTAAATTTGCTGCGTTTCCGGCGACGCGCACGCGAGAGCTCGCTGAAAGACTCCTGCCGCTGTTTCCGGCGATCTCGCCGGTGGCCTCGCTACTCGACACCGTCTTTCCTTACACCAATGCCATCCACCATCCGCCGGCGCTGCTTTGCAATATTGGGCGAGTTGAAGCGACGGCCGGAGATTACTGCCATTATTACGAAGGCATCACACCTTCGGTGGGCCGAATTATCGATGCCCTCGATGCCGAGCGCGTTGCGATTGCATCGGCATTCGGTTGCGTTGTCGACAAGCTGTCGGATTACTTCTTTCAGATCGGTTATACGAACGAAGAGGGCCGCGACGGCGGCAATGCATATTCGGTCTTCCACAACAGCGAGCCCAATCGCTGGATCAAAGCGCCACCTTCGATTGATTACCGTTTTTTCAACGAAGACATTCCATTCGGACTCGTGCCGTTGACGGAGCTTGCAAGGCTTGCAGGCGTTCAAACACGCGCCAGCGACGCGGTTATTTTGTTGGCCTCCATTGCGACAGGCAAATCATATCGCGACGCCGGGCTGACGAGTGCGCGCATGCGAATCGATGGCATGGATATTGCTGCCGTTAAGACGTTGCTGGAACATGGGTACGAGTGATGATTCCATTTGGCGTAAGCTTCGACGGATTTACCCCGATGGCGGAATCGGTCGCGACGGCGAAGCTGGCCGAGGACGCCGGCGCCCGTTCATTTTGGGTCGCCGAGCACCTAGGCTTTCGCGAATCATTCGTAACCTCTCTTGCGATCGCGCAGGCGACCAGGCAGGCGCGTATCTTTCCGACCTCCGTCAGCCCCTATTTGAGACATCCTTTACCCACCGCAATGGCGCTTGCGAGTCTCGCTGAATTCCTTCCCGGAAGATTTGGGATTGCGGTCGGAGTCGGAAATCCGATGTTTCTCAGGGAATCCGGACTGACAGTCGAAAAACCCATCAAGGCTGTGCGTGATTACGTGGGCGCGATGCGTGCGCTGTTCACGACCAATCCGGTTGCAATGGAAGGCGCAACCTTTACGCTGAACAACGCGCGGCTCGCGTTCCGCCCGGATGAACTGCCGCCGATTTATCTCGCGCCGATGGGACCGCAGATGCTGCGTCTTTCCGGCGCGATTGCGGACGGGCTCGTTCTCTCCGCGGGCTTGACGACAGCCTATGTGGCGCAATCGTTGGCGCTGGCCGCAGACTCCGCCCGCGAACGCGGCATCGACCCGGCGCAACTGCGCAAAACGTCCTACATTTATTTTTGCGCTGGTGGTGATGCACAGGATCGCAAGGATAAGCTTCGCCAGAAGCTGGCGTTTCTTTTCAGAAATCAGAACATCGCCGATAACATCCGCTCAAGCGGTCTGGATATTGACCAGGAAGCGATCATGGCGGCGATCGCGCAGCGTGATCAGGCCAAGGCGGCCTCGCACGTTCCTGATGCGGCAATCGAGGTCTTTACGGTGTCAGGTGATGCCGCCGAATGCCGGAAGCGATTGCGGGAATATCTCGATGCGGGCCTGGACGAGCTGGTGCTGTCGCTTGTCGGCACGGCTGAGGATCGGATGCGCAGTCTCAGCATCATCAAGGATTGTTAAGAGAAGACGTCGGAATCCCCTGCCTGGCCAGAACCTACGGAGATCGAAATGCGGTTTGTGAGTTGTTATGGGCGGCTGGTAAGGATTCTGGCGCTGGTATTGGCGGTGTTGGGTTCGGGCTTTCTGACCGAGGCGCGAGCTGAATTGGTCAAGCTCGGACAGGCGACCAGCACGAGTTTGACCTTCGGGCCGATCTATGCGGCGATTGAGCTTGGATATTTCAAAGAGGAAGACATCAAACTGGAAATTCTGGAATTCCAGGGCGCGTCGGTATTGTTGCCGCAAGTAGCAAATGGATCCGTCACGATCGGCTTCCCGGGTCCGGATCCCCTGATTATTTCGAACCAACCGGGCCGCGATCCCATTCCGGTCAAGTTCTTTTACAACGGCGCGCGTGAATCCATATGGGAATTTCTCGTGCCGGCGGACAGCCCGCTAAAGACGTTGTCCGACCTGAAAGGCAAAGTCATCGGTGTAGGTGCTCTGGCGAACGCGAACGTGCCCATCACGCGCGCCATGCTGAAGGAGATCGGCCTTGAGCCGACACGGGACTATTCGTTTCTGGCCATCGGTGTCGGGGCGCAAGCCTTCCGTGCAACGGAAAACAAGCAGGTCGATACCTATAACACGTTCGACACAAATATTGCCGCCTTCGAAAATACCGGCGCGGCGCTGCGAAGGCTTCCTCAGGAGCAAAAATACAAGGATCTTTTCTCGAACGGATTCGCGGCGAGCGACGAATTGATCAAGAAGAATCCGAAGATGCTGGCAGGCTTTGGCCGCGCGCTGACAAAAGGAATCATTGCCTGCGAGACCAATCCGGACTTCTGCGTCCGGAATTTTTACCACTACTGCCCCACGCTGAAGCCGGCCGGCGCGACGGAATCGGAGGTGCTGGAGAAGGGCAGGCATATCCTGGCTTCTCGCCTGGGAAAGTATCTGGCGTTTCCGGCTGGGCAGCCAAGGCGCTTTGGCGAATATTCCGAGAGTTCATGGAAGAACTTTGTCAAAGCTCTCTACCTGGGTGGCGAACTGTCCTCGCCTGACATTGACGTTTCGAAACTTTACACAAACGAATTCGTGGATCAGTTCAATAAATTTGACATCAGCGCAGTCCAGAGGGATGCCGAATCCCGCAAGTAGTGTGGCTGAGGGGCGCTGGCCTTGTTTTGGCCAGCAGGTGACTAGCGGTTTTGCAATGAAAGCGCAGCGCCGGGAAACAGCGAAGTGGTTGCGATGGGACCGACAATGAACAAAGGGTACGCCAAGTTGCTTGATGTGTCGTCTCCCCACAATGCCGAAGAGGTACTGACCGCCGAGGGATTGTCGGTAACATATCGTTCCAGTCGGGGGCTGCATAAGGCTGTCGACGATCTTTCGCTGACGATTCGTGACGGCGAGTTTGTCTCGATTGTCGGTCCGTCGGGCTGCGGCAAATCAACCTTCCTCAACGTGGTCGCGGGACTGTTGCATGCGAGTGGCGGCCGGGTGGCTATCCGTGGCCACGCGATCGACGGCCCTCGCGCTGATGTTGGCATCGTTTTTCAGCGTCCGACCTTGCTGCCGTGGTCAACTGTTCTGGAAAACATATTGATCCCGATCCAGGCGCTGCGACTGAACAAGGCGTCTTATATGGAGCGTGCCCTTCAGTTGCTTGACCTGGTGGGCCTGCGGGCGTTTGCCAAGCATTATCCGGATGAATTGTCAGGCGGTATGCAGCAGCGCGTCGGCATTGCCCGCGCTCTCATTCACGACCCCGGGCTTCTACTTATGGACGAACCCTTCGCGGCTCTGGATGCGATGACACGCGAACGGATGTCCGTCGAGCTTCAGGATATCTGGAATACAAGCCGGAAGACCGTGCTTTTCATCACGCATAGTATTCCAGAGGCTGTGTTTCTGTCGGACAGAGTACTTGTGATGTCGTCGTCGCCGGGTCGAATTATCCATGAAGTGAATATTGATTTGCCGCGCCCCAGATCGATAGACGTAATGTCCACCGCCGCATTTGGCGGCTTATGCGGGGAAATTCGCAAGATGTTTACCGAGCAACTGGGTCAGCGAAAATGAGTGAGCGTACCACCGTCATCGTCTACCCATTGATAAGCCTCGTCGTGTTGATCGCGGCGTGGCAACTGTCGATCGATCTGTTTGCTGTCCCGGATTACATTCTGCCGCGTCCACTCAGCGTCCTTGGCTATCTGAAGAGCGGATATATTGACGGAGAGTTCTGGCCGCACTTCGCTTTCACGATCCGGTCCACATTAACCGGCTATGTGATAGGCTGCACGGCGGCAATCATAGTTGGCGCGCTGCTCGCGGAGTCTCGAACGTTCGAGAAATTCGTTTATCCCTATATCATCGCCCTGCAATCGATGCCCAAGGTCGCCTTGGCTCCCCTGATCCTGGTCTGGTTCGGATATGGATTGGCATCGAAAATCGTGATGGTTGCTCTGATGTGCTTCTTTCCGCTGTTCGTTAACACCGTGGTGGGCATCAGGCAGGCGGATCCCGCGTTGCTGAATATGATGAAGGCATTTTCAGCGCCGAAATGGCTGATATTCTTCAAAGTGAAGCTGTTCTCCGCCGCGAGTCACATATTTGCAGGACTTCAGATCTCCATCGTGCTCAGCCTGATAGGTGCAGTTGTCGCGGAGTTTGTCGCCTCGACCAAGGGAATCGGGTGGCTGATACAGGCCTCTCTGGCCAACTTCAATACGGCGCAGATGTTTGCGGCGTTATTCAGTCTGGTCTTTATCGGGCTGGTCGGTACAAGGATCGTTCAATTCGCGCATAATCGCCTGGTCTTCTGGGATCGGGCCAAACCCGGTGTGACGGCCATTGAATAGTGTCGGTGACAAAGCGTGGTGCGCGCAAGTAACGCTGCGCGGTCGCGGCCCAGCTCTCATGGCTGGCGGGGTTGTACAATCGCCGGAGCCGTGGTTGGCTTTGATTTCGTTCACCACGGTGGGGGCTGTTGCGCGCCGCCGAGAGATGTTCAAGCATGACGACCCTAGACGCTATTGACCTAAGAATCCTGACCGTGATGCAGTCGCAGGGAAATCTCTCGAACCTCAAAATCGCGGAATATGTCGGCCTTTCGCCCAGTCCATGCCTCCAACGCGTCAACCGTTTGCGAAAGGCGGGATACATCCGTGGTGTGACGGCAATTCTCAACATCGCAAAAATATTCCCGTCCATTGTCGTCTTTGCGAAAATCAATCTTGCCGAGCAGACCGTCCGCCAATTCACCATTTTCGAAACCGCCATCCAGAATATCCCCGAAGTTCTGGAATGCAGTTTGATGAGCGGCGAGTTCAACTATTTCCTGAAAGTCATAGCCCGCGATCTGGAGCATTTTAACGAGCTGACGCAAACGATGATGGAGATGGGAATCGGGATCAAGTCATTTTCGTTCTTTGTCGAGATTCGAAATGTAAAGCGCACGCCGGTCGTTCCGATCAATTCGTTGTATCAGAGCAAGTAATTATGCTGGTTCCCGCCGAAACCCTGACCGCCGACGAAGCGTACAGAGTGCTCACGGGATGTGTCGTACCAAGGCCAATCGCCTGGGTCACAAGCCTGTCCGAAAAGGGCATTGTCAACGTAGCGCCCTTCAGCGCCTTCACTTTCGTGTCGAACAAGCCTCCGATGGTGGGCGTGAGTATCGGACGTAAAGCAGGCGTCCTGAAGGATACGGCCAGAAACATCCTCAAGCGTCGCGAGTTCGTTGTAAATATCGGGAATCTCGATCTTCTCGATCAATTGCATCTGAGCGCGCAGGAATTCCCGGCGGAAATAAGCGAAGCGGAAGAGCTGAAGATCGATGTGGCAAGAAGCGAGAGAGTGGAATCACCGCGCATTGCAGCGGCTCCGATTTCGCTGGAATGCAGGCTGCACAACGTATTCGAATTTGGCGATATGAAGAGCTGCTTCTTTGTTGGCGAAGTGGTGATGTTTCACATCCGCGACGGATTGATGAAAAACGGCAAGATTGAAACGCAGGATCTCCGTCCGATCTGCCGTCTGGGCGGTCCGAACTATGCCGAACTTGGCGATATCATCACGAAGCGGGCAATCCGAGTGACGCCGAAATGATGGATTTGCCCATCCACAGACGCCGCTGACGAAGACCGCACGGCCGTGGCCGCCAGCTTGGCGGGCGAAGGGACAGCAAGGCGCTTGTCGCAGGCCGTCGAGGGTGAACTCCGCCGTTTCGCCGCGAATTGACTACCTTGGCCGGCTGTCTCACTCTTGCGGCAGGCTGTATCGTGCCCAACTAGCAACGGGTGTGCGGCGAGCGGTCTGCCGGTCGGCGGCCTGCGATTGCGAAGGGAGCATCGACATGAATGACACCAGCGAACGGGCCGTACTGGCGGGTGGCTGCTTCTGGGGTGTCCAGGATCTGATCCGGCGCCAGCGCGGCGTGCTCTCCACCCGCGTCGGCTACACCGGCGGCGAGGTGCGCAACGCCACCTACCGCAACCACGGCACCCACGCGGAGGCGGTCGAGATCATCTTCGATCCCCGGGTGACGAGTTTCCGCGACATCCTGGAGTTTTTCTTCCAGATCCACGATCCCAGCACGCGCAACCGGCAAGGCAACGACGTCGGCACCAGCTACCGCTCGGCGATCTTCTACACCAGCGAGGAACAGAAGCGCATCGCGGAAGATACCATCGCCGACATCGATGCCTCCGGAATCTGGCCCGGCAAGGCGACCACGGAAGTGGTCCCGGCTGGAGACTTCTGGGAGGCCGAACCCGAGCATCAGGATTATCTCGAACGGATTCCCAACGGCTACACCTGCCACTTCGTGCGGCCGAACTGGAAGCTGCCGCGGCGCAAGGCCGGCTGAGGTTCTGCGCATCGGCGCCGGCATTTGTTGCCCTTTCGCGGGAACTCCGCGGCAGGGATTTCGATTGCTGGAGCCAGAGAGCTGGAGCTTGAGAGCTGGAGCTTGAGTCATGGCCGATGAAAAAACCCCGCCTGCCGGTCCGGACCTGACGCAGGGCATCACGGTCACGGACTTCACCGGCGAGACCCTGCTTGGCCACGTCGGCGATGAAGACGTGCTGCTGGTGCGCGCGGGCCCGGATATTTTCGCCATCGACGCGCATTGCAGCCACTATCACGGGCCGCTAGCGGAAGGGCTCGTGGTGGGCGAGAGCATCCGCTGCCCCTGGCACCATGCCTGCTTCGATCTGCGCAGCGGCGAGGCGGCACGGGCACCGGCGCTGAATCCGCTTCAGGTCTGGCAGGTCGCGCGAACCGGCGACCGCATCTTCGTCAAACAAAAACGCGAGCAGCCGAAGCCGCGCATCACGGGACCGATCGATGCCCCCGACAGGATCGTGATCATCGGCGGCGGCGCGGCGGGCTTTGCGGCGGCGGAGATGCTGCGGCGGCAGGACTATCGCGGCAGCATCGTCTTGCTGAGCGACGATGCGGCGGCGCCGGTGGATCGGCCGAATCTGTCGAAGGATTTTTTGGCGGGCAGCGCGCCGGAGGACTGGCTGCCGTTGCGTCCGGACAGCTTTTATGCCGATGCCGCGATCGACCTGCGGCTCAACACTGAAGTGGCGTCGATCGATACGACCGCGCGCGGCGTCGTGTTATCAGGCGGCGCCACCGTTCCCTATGACCGCCTGCTGCTGGCGACCGGCGCCGAGCCGGTGCGGCTGCCGATCCCGGGCGCCGGCCAGCCGCATGTTCATGTGCTGCGCTCGCTCGCCGACTGCCGCGCCATCATCGAGGCTACCAAAGGCGCGCGCCGCGCGATCGTGATCGGCGGGAGTTTTATTGGGCTGGAAGCCGCCGCCGCGTTGCGGGCGCGCGAGATCGAGGTCCATGTGGTTTGCCTCGAGCAACGGCCGATGGAGCGCGTGCTCGGCCCCGCGATGGGCGACTTCGTCCGCGCCCTGCACGAGCAGCACGGCGTGATTTTCCATCTCGGCGATACCGTGACCGCGATCGACGGCCAGCGCGCCACGCTCAAAAGCGAGGTCGTGCTGGAGGCCGAACTGGTCGTGGTCGGCGTCGGGGTGCGGCCGCGGCTGGCGCTGGCCGAGCAGGCCGGCCTCGCGCTCGACCGCGGCGTCAGCGTGAACACCTATCTCGAAACCAGCGTCGCCGGGATCTACGCCGCCGGCGATATCGCGCGCTGGCCCGATCCCCATTCGAAGGGCAACATCCGGGTCGAGCACTGGGTGGTGGCCGAACGCCAGGGCCAGACCGCCGCCCGCAACATGCTGGGGCAGCGCGAGCCGTTCGAGGCCGTGCCTTTCTTCTGGAGCCAGCATTACGACGTGCCGATCAACTATGTCGGACACGCCGAGGCATGGGACGAGATTGCCATCGACGGCGAAATCGCGGGCAGGGATTGCCTGCTGCGATATAAAAGCAAGGGCCGCGTCCTCGCCGTCGCCTCGATCTACCGCGATCTCGAAAGCCTGAAGGCCGAACTGGAGATGGAGCGGGCGACGGCGTGAACGCGGGCGTTCCATTGCGCGCCGCCTAAGGGATCTCCACGCGCCAGACCGATTTGGAACCCATCGCGATCAGGCAGATCAGCGCGTAGGACACCAGCGAGGCGCACACCATCGCCGCCAGCGAGGCCATGCCGCCGCCGAAATAGCGCACCGCAATCCAGCCGCCGCCGGCGGCAATCACCAGCCGCGAGGCCGCCCCGACAAACGGCCAAAGCACGTGGCCGGCGCCTTGCGCGGCAAACGCGATCACGAAGCCGAATCCCAGCGCGCCATAGGACGGCGCAACGATCCGCAGATAGGTCGCACCGTTGTGCAGTACCTCGGCGTCGTGGCTGAACAGGTGCAGCCACAGCATCGGGAAGATCGCGACTGCCACGCCGATCGTTCCGGCGGCACCGGCGCCGACCAGGCTCGAGGCCCAGGCAATCCGTTTGGCGCGCGCGACCTGACCGGCGCCCATGTTGACGCCGACCATGGTCAGAACCGCGGTGCAGAGGCCGAACAGGATCGGGATCATGATGTAGTCGAGCCGCGAGCCGATGCCGTACGCCGCCAGCGCGGTGGTGCCGAACAGGCCGACCGCGCCGGTCACCAGGATCACGGTCAGGTTGGTCAGGGTGGTCGAGAGCGCGGTGGGCAGGCCGACCTTCAGGATATCCTTGAACAGCCGGCCCTGCAGCGGCGTCAACCGCAGCGTCAGGCCGGAGCGTCCCGTCGTCATGTAGCGCAGCATCACCAGCATGGCGGCGCCATAATAGAGGCCGAACGCAATTCCGGCGCCGGCGATGCCAAGCCTCGGAACCGGTCCCAGCCCGAAAATCAGCAGCGGCGAGCACGGGATCAGCACCATCGCGCCGACCAGCGTCACCGTCGCCGGAACCCGGACGTTGCCCGAGCCGCGCAACGCCGCCGCCAGGAAATTGACGATCCACACCGGGATCGCGCCGGCGAACAGATAGTTGGAATATTTCAACGCGGCATCGAGCGCGCCGCTGTGGCCGCCAAGCGTCCGGTACAGCGCCGGGCCGCCCCAGCCGGTGCCGATGGTAAAGAGCGCGCCGACGATCACGGCGATCACCATCGCATGCAGCACGTGGGCATCCGCGTCGTCCTTGTGACCGGCGCCGGTCGCCCGCGCCACCGCCGAGGCGACGCCGCTGCCGAGGCCGCCGTTCGACATCATCGTCATCAGCATGAAGACCGGAAAGACCAGCGCGACACCGGCCAGCGCGTCGGTTCCGAGATAGCCGACATAATAGGCCTCGGCGACGCTCACCGCGGTCTGCGCCAGCAGCACGGTCATGGTCGGCAGAGCCAGCTTGAGCAGCGTCGGCAGAATCGGTCCGGTCAGGATGGTGGCGCGGATCTGCATCGCCTTGGTGGGCGCCGGCGCACCGGACCGGGCCGGCGTTTCCTCCATCGCCGTTTTGCCTATGGCGTTTCCGCCTGTCATCGCCGGAGCGAACTCTAGTTCGTCGGCATACGCTCCGTCGATCGGTACCGGCTTGTGCAGGCTCATGGTTGGCATCCCCAGGCGATTGGCGGCCCTTGCGGACGCGGTCTTTGTGTGAGATTATGATCGTAATATACGATTATGATCGTAATGCAATAGAGCGGAAGATGGCGGGCCGGGGAAACCCCGCTGGCCGCTTGCAGGCTCACAACGCGTGAGGAAACGGCCAATGCGCTACGACAAGGGACACAAGGATGCGACCCGCCAGCGCATCCTCGACGTGGCGTCCCGGCAATTCCGGGAGCAGGGCGTCGCCGCGGTCGGGCTGGCCGGCATCATGGCCGACGCCGGACTGACCAATGGCGCGTTCTACGCCCATTTCAATTCCAAGGAGGATCTCGTCCGGGAGGTGCTTTCCCACGCCGGCTTCCGCAATAAATTGAAGACAGCGGAAAGCGGCGCGGGACTGCAAAGCGCGATCCGCGGCTATTTGTCGGCGAGCCACCGCGACAATCCCGGCGGGGGCTGCCCGACCTCGGCGCTGGTCGCCGAAATCGCGCGCCATCCCAGGGCGACGCGGGATGCATTCACGGACAAGGTCGCCGACGTCGTTGAACTGATCGCGGGCCTCTTGCCGCCGGGAAGCGAAGCCGAGCGGCGGGGCAAGGCGATCGCGATTTACGGATTGATGGTGGGAACGCTGCAGCTCGCCCGTGCCGTCAACGACAGGAAGTTATCCAGCGAGATCCTGCAAAGCGGCGCCGATCAGGCGGTTGCCCTTGCCGGTGCGGGCGGCGGTGAGCGGGGCGGAGCCGGGGAAGCGGCGCCCGTCACATCGATGTTAACACGCTGAGGTTCTTCAACGCCGCGCTGGCACAAGCGGCATCGCTTTCCATATCTCAGGGAAGGCCCCTTGCTTCGATTTCACGGATCAGTTCCAGCGTTGGCTCAGCAAGGTTCCCCCCGGAGGCATCCGGCGCAAACAGCGAAGCCAGGTTCTCGCGCTCCTTGAGTACCGTCGTGTGCGGGCAGTGGGCGGCGGCATTGCACAACAGCTGTTTGAGCTTTTCGCCCTGAGCGATCAGGCGCGGGGCGTCGGCAGCCGACCAGGCGAGCAACAGTGGCGTCTCGATGTTCAGAATACCCGGTAATGCCGATCGCTCGTCGTATTTACTGGCATCGGCACCGAAGTAAGATCTTTCGGGCGCGCTGGCATCCGGGCCTGGACGATAAATGCCCGACACCAGCACCGCCCCGGCGACGCCGGAATCGCTTGCCTGCAATTCCGGGTGACCGAGGAAACTTGCCACGTGAAACGCGCCGACGACGTAGCCGATGGCCACGATTTCGTCGCGGCTTCCGCCGAACAGATCGATGTTCTGGTGGACCCACGAGGTTGCCGCCGCGACATCCCTGGCGCCGGCAGGCCACGGGTTGGTGGGAGCCAGCCGGTAATTCACTTTCACCCCAACCATTCCGTGGCGCGCGGCAAAGCACATCGCCTCGTCCTCGATCATGGCCGCGTCCGGAGCAGTTCCGCTATCGCCGGTGAAACTTTCTCCGGCGACGAACAGGAGCACCGGCCGCGGAGATGTTTCCCTGGAATCGCCGGTTGCGACATCCAGCACATTCTGGTCGCTCTCGCCATATTTCAGGTTGCGGGAAAACGAAACGCTCGCGCATGGTTTTGCTTCATCCGTGGCGGCGTCAGGCGAGGGCGCGCCGGAATCATTGAGGTCGAGTCCGACTTTCACCACATCGGCCGCGGTGAACGGCACTCCGGACTCCGATCCGCGAACCGATGAACCCGTCAGTGTCGTCAGCAACAAACCAAGCACGAGGTATTTTGTCATCACCAACCACGCATGGACGCTCTGTCAGGGATCGAGCATCGATCCGCATTTTGGGCGATTTAACGGCATCTCCGCCCGAATTACAGCACACCGGCTGCGCGGACGCCGCCAATTCCGGATGCATCGCCGGGACACCCGCCCGTGGACGTTTTTCGGTATCGTGGAAGGTGTCCTAGTTCGCAAGTCGTCGCTGCTTTCCGGTTTTCCAATGCCAGGGTATCAGTGGCGTCAAATCGGGACCAACTCGCTGCTCGCAGTTGGGGGACAGCGCCGGAATGGCTGCGCGGACGCAGCCCACCGGCTTCCCCTTAGCCACCAAATCTTGCGATCCGGCGGGGTGACCTCAATATGTGGTGATATTCGGCGGGGCGTGTCTATGATTTGACCCGGAGGCGTCGATGTGGATGGAACCGGGGCGGGGGGGAGCGATTGTCTTGCTGAATTATATCAGGAGGCGATCATGTCCGATCATTGGCCGGCTTCGACCGAGAGAGTCGATGTCATGCACGGCACCAGCGAGGATACGGCAGCCTATGCGGCGGGCTGGACCGTCAGCGGTCTGGCGACGGTGGCGACGATCCTCGCGGTCTGGGTGTTTGCCATTTAAATTTGCCATTTAAAGAAGCCTTCCGCCCACAGTCTGAATCGACCGACGGCGAGCGTCATCGGTCCCGACGCCTAGACCTTGCTCCCTCCGGCGTCACGGCTGTTCTCGTCGCGATCAATCTGGTCCGAATACATCGAGCCCAGCGATCCCCTCGACATTCTTCTTTCCATCAAATTGACTATCATGGTTTCTACCGCCGGCGTCGGCGCGCACGCTTTCGAGAAGTGCCGCGGCCTGATTTCAACCATGAGCAAAGCGAACAACGTCGATGATTACTGCCATTGTTCTCTACGATCTCCCGAAATCGATCGGGCTCGAGGAATGCCGCGAACATTTCACCAAAATCGCGCCCGATTTCCTGAAAGCCCCGGGCTTCCTTCGCAAGCAGTTCATCTGCCGGAAAGAGGGCGACATCGCCGGCGGCGTCTACATGTGGGAAAGCCAGGCCGCCGCTGAAGCATTCTACTCCGGCCCCTGGCGCGAAGGCGTCCGCGCGCGTTACGGCAACGATCCCAGGATCCAGTATTTCGAAACCGTCGCGCTCACCGACAAGGCCACCGGCCAGGCCGGCGCGATCTGAGAGCCGGACCGAAAAAGCCGCCAGCATTTTCTGGCTTTATCTCGCGCAGCTTTATCTCACGCCATTGAACATGACTCTCACCTTTCGTCATGGCCGGGATTGTCCCGGCCATCCACGCCTTTCTTGCCGCCGCCGCTACAAGTCGTGGATGCCCGGGACATCTGGCGCGAAGACGCGCTTCGCGCTTTTGCTCGGGCATGAAGAACTTGACGATAGATCCGCGCTGCTGATGGCTGCACTATGATTTAAACGGAAGGCATTTTACAAGCTGGCCGGGGGCCTGCCGCTACTCAAAAATTGGAGCAGGCCGACACGATCCCGGTGCGCGTGCACGGCAATCCCTGGTCGGGGTCGAAATACCTCACGGTGCCCTCCGGCGGAACGCAGACCGACATGCCGCCCTCGTGATGGCAGCTCATGCCCGAATCGGGATCGATAAAGGTCTTCTCGCGCGCAGTGCTTTGGTATCGCCAGCCCTGCTTCAACATGCAGCGCTTGTAGTTACCCGAAGTGACGGCGCCGTTCTCGACCACTCCGTAGCGCTGATCGCAAACCTGCGCCGCGGCCTGCAACTGCGCATCGCTCCACTGGCCTTTGCCCTGCCAGACGTAAGTCGAAGTATCGGCGTGCGCGCCGGCGACCGTGCTCAGTGCGAACAAGCCGGCGAGGATGATTTGTTTCATGGCGGCCTCCATCCGACGTTGCAGATGTTGGTCGGCCCCGTCCGCGCGGCCGTTCATCGACGAAAATCAAGATTTGGCAAGGAGGAGGCCGTGGCTCACCGCAAAATTTGAACCCCGATGGAGGCTTCCCTTGATCGGGGCTGTCATGGGCATATTGTGCGCGGGCAACAGCGGCCTCGCCATCGCGAAATGCCGCTCGCGGGGGTAGGCGCCGACAAGTCTCATCACGGCCGATCAAAAAAGACTTCAAAAAGGGGACGCGATGCAGTTCGGCATATTCGATCAAAACGACCGTGGGCCCTATCCGCTCGGCGAACAGTACGAAAACCGTTTGAAACTGATCGAATTCTGCGATCAGGCCGGATTTCGGACCTACCACATCAGCGAACACCATTCGACGCCGCTGAACCTGACGCCATCGCCCGGCATATTCCTGGCGGCAGCAACGCAGCGCACCAAACGTCTCCGCCTGGGGGCGCTTGTTTATATCTTGCCGGCCCATCACCCGCTGCGGCTCGCCGAAGAAATCTGCATGCTCGACCATCTTAGCCATGGCCGGCTGGACGTCGGCATCGGGCGCGGCGCGTCTCCGCACGAACTCGCCTATTTCGGTGTCGATCCGGATTAGGCACCGGCGATGTACGTCGAGGCCTACAACGTCATCAGGCAGGCGCTGACCCGACCGGAGGTCAGCTTCAAGGGCAAATACTACGGCTTCGAAAATGTGCCGGTCGAAATAAAACCCGCGCAGCTTCCGCATCCGCCATTCTGGTACGCGGTCCCGACGCCGGAGGGAGCGGTGTGGCCCGCCGAGAACGGGATCAACGTGGTTTGCGGAGGGCCGGCCCCGAGAATTCGCGAGATCACCGATCGTTATCGCGCCACATGGGCGGCGTCAGGGAACGCGCCGGACGACATCCCGTTGCTGGGGTTCAATCGTTTCGTGGTGGCCGCCGACACCGATCGGCAGGCGATGGAACTGGGACGCCGTGCCTGGCCGCTGTTTTACGCGAGTTTCATGAAGCTCTGGAAAAAGCACGGCACGCAGCCGCGCTACGCCAGGATTCCGGAAGATTTCGACACGATGGTCGAGAATGGCGGCGCGATCGCGGGATCTCCAGGCACCATCCGCGCACATGTGAGAGGCATGGCTGAAGCGGCGGGCGCCAATTATTTCATCGCGCAGTTTTCGTTCGGCGATCTGTCGCACCAGGAGGTGCTTCACTCCGCCGCCATATTCGCCCGCGAGGTGCTCCCCGCGAACGCGCGGGCCCACGCTGTCGGTCCGGTGTCGCCCTGAGATGCTCCGACTGTTTCGATAAGCCTCAGTATCCGGAAACGCTCACTTCGCCGTGCGTTGCCGCGCCGCAAGCTGGCGAATGAGACGCGCAACGATCTGGGCCGCGTCGGATGGCGGATGGTGCGAGCTCAGCGACATCCAGGTCGTCTGCAGGATTTTTGGGCGCGCAATGGGAACGGCGACAAGCTCGCCGGAGGCGATCTCCCGGGCGAACGCATGCGGGGGAGAGATGGTGGCGAGATCGGATGCGAGCATCACGTCCCTGATCAGGGGTGTCGAGCCGGCTTCGAACCGGATGTCCAGATCGAAATGCTGCGAAGCCGCGAGGCCGGTCAGCACGCTGGTCAAACTGTTCGGGCGCACCGGCATGGCCAGCGGAATTTCGGCAAGCGACCGAATCGCCAGTTCGCGCCGCCGCGCCAGCGGGTGATCGCGTCGCGTGATCAAATGCACGTCCGCACGCGCGAGCGGCTCGGCGTTCGCGACACGGCCGCGCCGGTAGCGATTGTAGATCGCAATCTCGACGCGACCGGACGCCAGCCATTCCTCGACCTGGCCGCTATAGGCCTCCAGCGCGCGCAGACGAATGTCCGGGTACAGGTTGCGGAGTTGGCCGGCGATCGATGCAATCAATCCGCGCGATGCAACGGGCACCATCCCGAGCGTGACCTCTCCGTGGGGCTGCGCGCGTTCGTGAATGGCCGCGTCCTGCCACGCGGCGGCGTCGGCGACCAGCGCACGGGCGCGCGGCAGCATGCGGTCGCCGAGTTCGGTCAACACCACGCCGCGTCCGGTTCGGTGGAAAAGCCTGCCGTTGATGCCGCGCTCCAGCGCCGACATCTGCCGGCTGAGCGCCGACTGCGCAATGCCGGCGACGGCCGCGGTCCGCGCATAGCTGCCGTTGGCGGCGACTTCGACGAACGCCTTCAATTGCCTGATATCCATCTGACCCTGATATGCCATTCGGGTAATTCTGAATTATCGGATGTGAATATATCGCATAGCGGGGCGGGACGGTAGGGTGAGCCATGACCATGACCGCTCCGCTCCATGCAACTCCCGCTTCCGGCCCCCTCGCGGGGTTGCGCATCCTCGACATCTCGACGATCGTTGCCGGCCCCTTTGCCTCGACGCTGCTCGCCGATCTCGGCGCCGAAGTGCTCAAGGTGGAAATGCCTGTTACGGGCGATGCCTTGCGCCGGCTTGCGCCGCACAAGGACGGTGTTCCCTTGTGGTGGAAAGTCACCAATCGCAACAAGAGAGGCATCACGCTCGATCTGCGCAAGCCCGATGGCAAGGCGCTGCTCGGCCGTCTGGTCGCGGAACACGACGTTCTGGTCGAGAATTTTCGCACCGGAACGCTCGACCAATGGGGTATCACGCGGACCTGGCTGCAGCAGATCAATCCTGGCCTGACCATCCTGCGCGTGACCGGTTTCGGCCAGACCGGCCCCTATCGCCACAACCCCGGATTTGCCCGCATCTTTGAAGCGATGAGCGGCTTCACGCGGATGTGCGGAGAGGAGGGCCGCACGCCGCTGCATCTCGGCTATCCCATCTCGGATGCAGTCGGCGGATTGTTCGGTGCGATCGGTGTGCTCGCCGATCTCTACCGGCTGAAGACCAATCCTTCGGAGCGTGGCCAGGAGATCGATTGTTCGGTCACGGAAGCCATGATGCGCACGCTCGATTTCCTCGCTATCGAACATGACCAGCTCGGCACGGTGCGGACTTCCAGCGGTAATCGCAGCCAATATGCGGCCCCCGGCAACATCTATGCGACCTCCGACGGCAAATGGGCCTCGATTGCGGCTTCGACGCAAAGCATCTTCGAGCGGTTTTGCGCGGCGCTCGGCCTGCAGCATCTGGTCTCGGACCCGCGTTTTCTCGACAACCCGTCGCGGGTGAAAAACTGGCAGGCGATCGACGCGATCGTGAGTGACGCCGTCTCTCGCCTGACGCTCGACGAACTGCGCAGCCTGCTTCACGCGCATGAGGTGGGTTTCTCGCCGATCTACGATGCGTCGGATATTTTTGCCGATCCGCACTTCATTGCTCGGCAGACGATCGTAACTGTTCCGGACGACGAACTGGGCGATATCAGAATGCAATGCGTGGTGCCGCGTTTTTCGGAAACGCCGGTTTCAGTGCGTCGCGCCGGGCCTTCGCTCGGCCAGCATAACGACGAGGCCTATGGCGCGCTTGGATTGACGGCTCAGGAGATCGAGCGGCTGCGCGACGCTGGAACGATCTAGGCTATAGCGTTTCGAGCGAAGCCTGCCCCGGACGCGATCCGGGCGGCCAACGGTTCGCGTAAGAAAGCGCGCCAAAAAAGGGGAGGCTACGGGATGCGGCGCTTATTGGCTGCCATTGCTCTTGTTCTGAGCCTTAGCGATGCACGGGCTGCCGAACTCACGCGCATCCTGGTCGGTTTCCCGCCGGGCCAGGCGACCGATATGGTCGCGCGCCTGATCGGCGATCGGCTGGGCCCGTTGCTTGGCGAAAACGTCATCGTCGAAAACCGGCCGGGCCAAGGCGGCAGTATCGCGCTCGATTCGCTTTTGCAGTCGCCGGCGGACGGCCATACGATGGTACTAGCGCCGCTGGCTTCGCTGGTCGTCAATCCGCATATGTACAAATCCGTGGGCTACAGCACGCTCAAGGACTTCGCGCCGGTGGCCCTGGTCGCCGATCTGCCGCTGCTGCTGGTCGTCAATCCCTCATTGCCGGTGAAAACCGTCGCCGAACTGATCGCCTACGCCAAGGCAAACCCCGACAAGCTCGCGCATCCCTCGTCGGGCAACGGCACGCTGTCGCATCTGGGAATGGAAGTTTTCAAGCAGCGCGCCGGCATCACCATCCTGCACGTTCCCTATCGCGGCAGCGTACCGGCGATGGTCGATCTCATGAGCGGCATCGTAAACGTCGCCATGGATACCGTCGCCGTCACCGAACCGTTCATCCGCGCGGGCAAGATGCGCCTGATTGCAAGCGCCTATTCAAAACGTGCCGCTGCATTTCCGGATACGCCGACCGTTGCGGAGCAGGGTTTTCCGGAAGTCGATCTGTCGGCATGGCTCGGCATCGTCGTCGCGGCAGGAACACCGAAAGAGCGCGTCGATCGTCTCGGCGCGGCCATCAACCAGATCGTTCAGTCGCCCGACATTGTCGAGAAATTCACCAGTCTGGGAGCCATTCCGCGCGCGCTGGGACCAAAGGCGTTCAGCGCGTTTCTCGCCAGCGAGGACGTGCGCTGGGGCGCGGTCGTCAAAGCGTCGGGCGTGAAGATAGAATAGCATGACGTTGCGTCGAGGCCGCTCCGTGCAACCTTGGCCTGCTCTTTCAAACCGGGACTCCGCCCTTGTTGCGTGATTTGGGGTGCGGGCTCACCCACTGATTTGGGGTCCTGTCCAGCCCTTTTTGAAAAAATATTCTGATTTTCCGAATACGCAAATCAGTTTATCTCCTTCGCCGTCCCGTCCCGAAAGAGGGGCGCTCGCGCGATCGTCACGGACGCGGGGCGGGATGCGGTGGACGCGGAATGCGCTGCAGACGACAGGCGCATGCGCGGACGGCGAAGTCGTGTGGTCCTGATGCCTCGACGCCGGCATCAAGTTTGCATTTGCAAGCGACGGTGGCAAGAAAGCCGATCACCGGGGAGCAACTGTATTTTGAAGTAGCCCTGTGATCGGCTGGCCTCAAGGCTGGCGCTGCGCGCCACCGCCTTCGGCGGCTGTCGGCCTTGACCCCATCCGCTCACCGGTCTGTTGGCTTTGCATGCGCTCGGCCGAATGCCGAGCGCGGGCGTGGCGCGCTCGTCAACTCACCGGGTAGCGACTGGCATCCCATTTCTCGCCGCGGGCGATCATGGTGTTGAGAATGACGATCAGCTTGCGCATGCAGGCGACCAGGGCAACCTTTGCCTTTTTGCCCTTGGCGATCAGGCGATGATAGAAGGCCTTGAGCATTGGGTTGTGCCGGGTCGCAGCACCCAGGGACGCCATGTAGAACAGATTGCGGACCTTGCGGCGTCCCCCCTTGATCTGGCGCTCGCCCTGCCGTTTACCGCTATCATCATCGTAAGGGGCGACGCCGAGCAAGGCGGCGATGGCCTCGTTGCTCACCTCGCCCAATTCCGGCATGGCTGCGATAAGGCCGGCAGCCGTCGTGGCGGCAAGCCCTGGCACGCTCTCGATGATCTCGGCGCGCTTGGCAAAATGCGGCGTGGCCTTGACGAGGGCGGTGATCGCTGCCTCGAGCTTGGCAAGCTCGACGGCTATGGTCTTCAGCAGTCGCGCATGGCTTTTTTGCACCGGTTTCGGCACATCCTGCTCGCCTTTGTTGCTCAGCATGGTTCTTATATCGAGCAACCCCTGGCGAGCATTGACCATCTGTTGAAGCGTCTCGCGCGCAGCATCGTGGGCTTGGCTTGGCGCCTCGTCGAATATCTCGGCAAACCAGGCGATCGTGTCAGCGTCGATGACATCATTTTTGGCTAGTCGCCCAGCAGACTGGGCGAAGTGGCGCACCCGCTTAGGGTCAACAATACGAACTTCGATAGCCTTCTCGCGGATCGCCCGGGCCCATTCGCGCTCATATCCCCCGCTTGCCTCCATCACGGCTTTGGTCACCTTGTGCTTGCGAAACCAAGAGATCAACTGCCGACGTCCCTCCGCGGTGCTTGGGAACGTTTGCCGTTGAGACAGCGCGCGAATGCTCACATCCGCCTTGTCCTTGGCGATATCAATACCGGCGACAACCAGATCGTTTTGTGCCATCATCCTGCTCCCTTCCTTGCTCGGTTCGGGCTCTAAGCCCATGCAACTGTTCGGGTTGAGGAAGACACCGGATCTGTCCCTCGCTCCCCGTCAGGCTCTAGCGGCCTTTGAGCACCACGGGCTCAGATCCAGCGACGGGCGGTTGGTCAGAACCGCCCGTTCGCACATTCTGGCAGATTTTGCGGACACAAGAGCACGTATAAGCCGTAAACCATTGCGTGCGGGAATGTCGGGTGATTTCCGGTGGCTCGCTGTGAATACTCGTGTGCATACTTGCTACCAATAGCGCACACGAGGCTGCGGGTGCATCGGGCGCCCGGCATTCCCCACGCCCTCTGTTTTCAGGGCGGAGATTTTTTAGCAAACCTCGGGCGCATCGCGCCGCGAGATCGCAGAGGTGTGTCTGAGATTGGCTGTCTGAAAATTAAATCTGCGCACGCGCGTACGCGCGTTACCTCTCCCCTTGTGGGAGAGGTCGGATCGCATCGTCAGATGCGATCCGGGTGAGGGGTTACGCTCTCACGATAGACCTGAACCCCTCACCCCCGCCCTCTCCCACAAGGGGAGAGGGAGCCCACCGTCATTGCCGAGACATCGTGCTTCACTACAGCTCACCTGCTTCGCGGAGCCCAGTTGCTCCGCTGAGCGGTTTTTGGCCGCTCAACCCTTGCGCTCCCGGCCCATCGGCGGCACATTTGGCGGCGAAGCGCGGTATCGAAAAGCCGCCAAAAACGACATCCGGGAAATGCGCATGGCGGCGACGCGGATCGACTGCGATATCCATCCCGCCGTCGGCGGAACCCGCACCACGCTGTTGCCTTATCTCGACGATCACTGGAAGGAACAGGTGGTGAGCCGCGCGATCGACGGTCTCGATCTCACCAGCTATCCGCCCAACATGCCGCTGTCCGGCCGCGCCGACTGGCGGCCGGCGCAGGGCAAGCCCGGCAGCGATCTTGCGATGGTGCAGCGCGGCGCGTTCGACCAGCTCGGCGCCAGCTCACGCGATCTGCAATGTGCTCTATGGCGCGCAGGCGGTGTACGATCCCTACATGGCGGCTGCCTTCTGCAAGGCGATCAACGACTGGATCGCGGCCGAATGGCTGTCGCGCGACAAGCGGCTGCGCGCCTCGATCGTGGTGCCGATGCAGGCGCCGGATCTGGCGATCGAGGAGATCGAGCGCCGCGCCGGCGATAACCGATTCGTCTCGGTGCTGGTGCTGGCGCAGGGCGAGAGCCTGCTCGGACGGCGGCACTACTGGCCGGTCTAGCAGGCCGCCGAGAAACACAAGCTGCCGATCGCGATTCACGCCGGCAGCCAGTACCGCGGGGCGCCGAGTTCGGTCGGCTGGCCGTCCTATCGCTACGAATATTATCTGGCCGAGGCGCAGGCGTTTCAGGCCCAGATCCTCAGCCTGATCTACGAAGGCGTGTTCCTCAAATTTCCCGGACTCAAGGTGGTGCTGATGGAATCCGGCGTGAGCTGGCTGCCGGCCTTCATGTGGCGCGCCAACAAGACCTGGCGCGGCGTGCGCGTCGAGGTGCCCTGGATCGACCGCGAGCCGGCGGCGATCATGCGCGACCACATTCGCCTGACCACGCAGCCGTTCGACAGTCCGCCCGACGCCGCCGGCGTCGCCGACATCATCGATCATGATCGGCTCGGACAAGATGTTCCTGTTCGCGTCGGATTATCCGCACTGGCAGTTCGACGGCGACGACGCGATACCGCCGCATCTGCCTGCCAGCATCGTTTCGCGCATGTGTGCCGACAATCCGCTTGAAACCTTTCCGCGGCTCTCGCTCGCCGCATAATTCGAAGGAGGATCGCATGAGCGACGTCATCGACCGCCCCGTGCCCGAGCAGGAAGCCTCCGCCAAGAGCCGGCTTGCGGATCATCGACTGCGATATCCATCCGAGCCTGCATTCGCGCGCCGACCTCAATCCGTTCCTTGTCGAAGCGCTGGCAGGAGCATCTGAAGACCTACGGCGATCATCTGCGCACGCCCTATATCGGCACCACGCCCTATCCGCGATCCTCGCCGCTGATCGCGCGCCGCGATGCCTGGCCGCCGACCGGCGGGCCGCCCGGATCCGATCTCGCCTTCATGCGCAAGCAGCACCTCGATCCGCTCGATATCGAGTTCGGCATGCTGCAGGTGCTCGACCTCTTCATCTTCTCGCAGCAGAATCTCGATTTCGGCGCCGCGATCCAGCGCGCCGTCAATGAGTGGCAGCTGGCGCACTGGACCAGCCGCGAGCCGCGGCTGAAGGCCTCGATCCTGGTCGGACAGGACGACACCGAGGCGGCGATCGCCGAGATCGAGCGTTGCGCCAAGGCCGGGCAATATGTGCAGATCAATATTTCGCCGCGCGCCAACGAGCCGCTCGGCCGCCACCGCTACTGGCCGATCTACGCCCGCGCCGAGGAACTCGGCCTGCCGCTCGGCATCCATGTCGGCGGCTATGGCGGTCACGCGCCGACCGGCGGCGGCTGGCCGTCCTATTATGCCGAAGAGCATCAGTCGAACGCGCATTCGATGGCGGCAACGCTCACGAGCCTGGTGATCGAAGGCGTGCCCGAGCGTTTCCCGCGTCTCAAGATCGTGTTCATCGAAGGCGGGTTCGGCTGGATTCCATCGGCGATGTGGCGGATGGACCAGCATTTCGAGCGCTTCCGCGATGAGGTCCCGCATCTGAAGCGACGGCCGTCCGAATATGTGCGGGAGCATTTCTGGTTCACGACGCAGCCGATCGACGAGCCGGATGAGGCAAAACACCTGCGGTCGCTGATCGAATGGGTCGGCGTCGACCGCCTGTTGTTCTCGTCGGACTATCCGCATTGGGATTTCGACGATCCGCGTTTCGCCTTCAAGACGCCGCTGAGCGAAGCGGAACGGGCGAAGATCTTCAACGGCAACGCCCGCGCGCTGTACAAGCTCTGACACCCATGGCCCGTCATATCGTCGCCCGCACCACAGAGATCCCGCCCGGCGGCAACAAGGTGGTCGGCGTGGAGGGCCGCGACATCGTCGTGTTCCACGTCAATGGCGAGTTCTTTGCGCTGCTCAACCGCTGTCCGCATGCCGGTGCGCCGCTCGACAAGGCGGCCTGCGTGGCGCGGCTGACCTCGCCGGAACCCGGCGTCTATCAGCGTTCCCGGGTCGGCGAATTCCTGCGCTGCGCCTGGCACGGCTGGGAATTCGACATGCGCAACGGGCAATCCTGGTTCGATCCGAAGCGGGTGAAGGTGCGGACCTATCCGGTTGTCATCGAGGATGGCGAGACCCTGGCCAAGGGGCCTTATGTGGCCGAGACGTTTCCGGTGCATGTCGAGGACAGTTACGTGATCGTCGAGACGTAGCGGATTGCGCTGCAAGTGCTATAAGCCTGCCCCGGTAGCGTTCTCAACACAGGTGCGAGCGGATGTCGAAGCAATCGATGCGGGAAGAGGCCGAGCGCCTGATCCGCGAAACCATGGAACGCAAGGCCCTTGTGGTGAAGCAGGGCAACACCCGCATCGAGACGGTGTGCGGAAAATGCGGCACACCGAACCGGATCTCGGCCGAAAAAGGCGCAACCCGGGTGAAATTCGCCTGCAAGCAATGCGGACACAAGCAGGAGGCGCTTTGATAGCCGGTCCGCGGGGTGCCTACCTGACGCATCCGGCCAACAGCTTCAACAACTCGTCATTGTTCATGGGACGCGAAAACATTCCGAAGTTGACTCATTGGCCTGGCTCCCGCCGTGTTAAACTCACCTCCTGCTCGATTTAAAAGCGTGAGTTACGACTCCTTCACAAACGCCGCGAAGGCTTCGGCAAAATCCGGATGCCAGCGTGAGAGCGCCGGACGATTTTCGACGATGTCGCCTGCTGCCCACAGAATCCGCCGTTCGTCAAGGCGACGCGGCACATCGTTGTCCGGACACAGGATATAAAAATCGCCGGCATCGATGCGTTCGATCATGAAGTCGACGGTTTGCTCCGGTGTCCAGGCCGCGGCTGGCTTCTCCGTACGGCCTTTGGCGGTAAGACCGGTGAAGACGAAGCCCGGAATAAAAAGGTGCGCACTGATCCGGCCGCCGGCCGCGTTGCGCAACTCGTGTTGAAGCGCCTCGGTGAAGGCCTTCACGCCGGCCTTCGAGACGTTGTAAGCGGGATCGCCGGGCGGCGTGGTGATGCCCTGCTTCGACCCGGTGTTAATGATGAGGCCGGGCCGACCACGCTCGATCATGCCGGGCGCAAAAACCTGTGAACCATGAATGACGCCCCAGAGGTTCACGCCGAGAACGCGCTGCCAGTTTTGCAGCGGGCCGAACATCTCGCTGCCCGGCTGAACCCCGGCGTTGTTCATCAGGATATCGGCGCCCCCGAACCGCTCTCGTACGGCGAGTTCCAACCCCGCGACATCTTCGAACCGGCCGACGTCGACGGCCGCGGCCATGATGTCGGCGCCGCCGCCCGGCGCCACCGATGCTATCTTCGCTTCCGCCTCGGCGAGGCGGTTCGCGCCGAGATCCGCAATGCACACTTTCATGCCGAGACGAGCGAACCGCATCGCGGCGGCAAGGCCTAAACCGGACGCGCCTCCGGTGATGACGGCGACGTTGTTTGGGGACATGGCTGCGTGGGGCACGTGAGGTCTCCTACTGCGAAGGGATTGCCCTGCTCAATGATCGAGTTAGGCCGATGCGATGAACCTACCATGCACGAAACGGCATGGGAGGTCTTCGTTCGATGGCTATGTCGCCGGCGGCGAGCCCGCTTTACGGGGTTCGGGTGATCGCTGTAGATTTAAGGATATAACGATCGATATCAGGGGAGTGCAGACATGGCTGTGACGCAGGCGATTCAGATGGCACGCCATCCCTATGCGGATGGTTCCTACAAGAAGATGCTGATCGACGGCAAATGGCGGAGCGCGACTGACCGAAGGCGCGCTGTCGAAGAGCTATTTCGTGCCGCCCACCGTGTTTGCCGACGTTCAGGACAATATGCGGATCGCGCAGGAGGAAATTTTTGGACCGGTCATTTCGGCGATTTCGTTTAGGGATAGCGACGAGCTGATCCGGCGCGCCAATGCCACGACCTTCGGCCTGGGCAGCGGCGTCTGGACCAGGGATGTCAGCAAGGCGCGTCGTGTCGCCAAAGCGCTGCGCGCCGGTTCGGTGTGGGTGAATTGCTATCAGGCGATGGACCCGGCGGTGCCGTTCGGCGGCTACAAGATGAGCGGTTACGGCCGCGAGTTGGGCAAGAAGCATCTGGAAGAATATCTCAACGTCAAGGCGGTCTGGATCAAGACCGCTTAGGCTTTACCGGCTCAACCGGCCCGGGGAGTGGCGGCTTTCGACTGCCGCTCCCTTTGTGTTTTCACCGGCTCGCGGCCTTCCTCGGTCGGCCAATGTCCGTCCGCAGCGCCAGAAGCTCCTTGCGGACCGCGCTGGTCGCGGCGCGCTCGATCTTCCGGTAGCGCGCGACCAGGGAAATGCCGAACGGCGTCAGCACCGCGCCACCGCCGTTCTTGCCGCCGGTCTGTCGCTCGACGGCGGCCTGCCTGCAGATGCGATTGATCTCGTCCACCAGATCCCACGCGCGCTTGTACGACATGTCCATCGCGCGGCCCGCGGCCGAAATCGAGCCGCAGGCGTGGATATTTTCGAGCAGCTGGATTTTGCCGGGCCCGATGCGACCCTCGGTGTCGAGATCGATGCGAACGCTCAGCGACGGAAGCGCCCTAGCGCTGGATTTATGCATGAAACTCATCCTGCTGGTCCGGGGCGTCAGATTGCCATTGAAGGCTTTTGCGAACAAGGCGAACCGGCTACATAATTCGGATCAACTCATTTTCCGGGGCAGACATGAATTTTCCTTCGTTGTTTTCGCCATTGCAGGTCGGTCCCTGCCGGCTCAGCCATCGCGTCGTGATGGCGCCCTTGACGCGGATGCGCGCGGACGGATCGAGCTTCGCACCCCGCACGCTGAATGCCGAATATTATAAGCAGCGCGCCACGCCGGGCGGCCTCATCATCGCCGAGGCCTCGCCTGTCATGGCGGCGGGGCGCGGCAATCCCGCCACGCCCGGCATCTATTCGGAACAACAGGTCAACGGCTGGCGCGACGTCGTCGATGCGGTTCACGCCAAGGGCGGATTGATCTTTCTCCAACTCTGGCATGTCGGGCGTGTCTCGCATTCCTCGTACCAGCCCGGCGGCGTGCTGCCGGTGGCGCCGTCGGCGGCACCGATTGCGGGCCTGACGACGATGACGGCTTCCGGAAAATCCGCACCCTATGAGACCCCGCGCGCGCTCGAGACCGGCGAAATATCGGATGTGATCGAAGGTTTTCGCCAGGGTGCGCGTAACGCCCAACAATGCGGTTTCGACGGCGTCGAGATCCATGGCGCCAACGGCTATTTGATCGAGCAATTCCTGCAGTCGCACACCAATCTGCGCACCGACCGGTATGGCGGCTCGATTGCCAACCGGGCGCGATTTCTGATGGAGATTACGCAGGCCGTCATCGAGGTCTGGGGTGCCGATCGTGTCGGCGTGCGATTGTCTCCGTATGGTGTCGCCAACGGCAGCGGCGAGGCCGATCCGATGCCACTTTATACCCATGTCATCCAGTCGCTCGATCGGCTCGGCCTCGCCTACCTGCATTTCATCGAGCCGCGCTCCAGCGGTGCGGGGCGCGCCGAGGTCAATCATCAGAACGTGGCTTCGGCGATGGTGCTGTTCCGGCCGATCTGGCGCGGCGTGCTGATCACGGCCGGCGGTTTTACGGGCGAGACGGCGGAAGCAGCGATCGCCGCGGGCCACGCTGACGCCATCGCGTTCGGTCGCATCTTCATTTCCAATCCCGACCTGCCGCAACGTCTGCAACATGGATATCCGCTGACGCCCTATAACCGGGCGACCTTCTACGGCGGCGAGGCGGTTGGCTATACCGATTATCCGGTTCATGGTGAGATGGAGCGGGCGTAACAACCTGAACGTCATTGCGAGCCGGCGGGTCGGCGCAACGCGCCGCCCGATGACAAGCTCCGCGAAGCAATCCATAAGGCCACCAAGAAAAATGGATTGCTTCGTCGCTTTTGCTCCTCGCAATGACGATGGAAACGGAAGGCACGAATGGCTAGAGACGCCAGAGCAGTCGGGATTTCCACCGGCCAGTGCCTGTGCGGCCAGGTCTGCTTCGAGATCGACACGCCGGCACGCTGGGCCTGGCACGACCATTCGCCTGGCAGCCGCCGCGCGCACGGCGCGGCCTATGCGACCTATGTCGGAAGCTGGCGCAAGCGTTTTCGCATCACCAAGGGCAAGGCCGGAATCACGCGTTTCGAGGACAAGGCCGCAAAAACCGTGCGCAGCTTTTGCGCGCGATGCGGCACGCCGCTGTTTTACGAACGCGCGCGCTCGCCGCACATGGTGAACATCCCGCGCGCGCTGTTCGCAGGCCGCACCGGCCGCCAGCCGCTCTATCATATCGCCATCGAGGAATTGCAGGAGTGGGCCTATACCGGCGAGCCGCTGGTGCCGCTGAAGGGTTTTCCCGGCGTGGTCTGGCAGCGCTCGAAAAGGAAGAAGCGCGCCGATCATGAAGGGATGTTTTGAGCCGGACACCGTCGGCTCGCGATGTCGAGGCGGCGTCGCCGGCGCAGGGCAGCCATGAGCGCGCTTCCTTGATCTCACTGTGCTGGATCGGTCATGATGCGCTTGATCCCGGCGGTAACGGCCGCGGGATGGAGGAGACCTCTTATGAATCGCATCACCGGCCGCTCGGCGTTCCTCGCATTGCTCAAGGACGAGGGCATCACGCATCTGTTCGGCAATCCCGGCACCACCGAACTGCCGATCATGCACGCGCTGAAGGACCACCCCGACCTCACTTATGTGATGGCGATGCAGGAAAGCCTGGTGGTCGCGATCGCCGACGGTTACAGCCGAGCCTCGGGCCGCCTTGTCGCCTGCAACGTCCATGTCGCGCCCGGGCTCGGCAATGCGATGGGCTCGCTCTACAACGCAAGTTTCACCGGCACGCCGATGATCCTGACCGCCGGCCAGCAGGAGCAGGGTCACGGCCTGATGGAGCCGCTGCTGTATGGCCCGCTGGTCCGGATGGCTGAGCCACTTGTGAAATGGGCGGTCGAGGTCACGAGGCTGGAGGATCTGCCGCGGATCGTGCGCCGCGCCGCCAAGATCGCGACCACGCCGCCGACCGGTCCGGTGTTCATCTCGCTGCCCGGCGATATCCTCAATTCGGAAGCCGGCATTGAACTCGGACGCTCGACCCGGGTCGATACCCGCGTGAAACCTTCCGACGAGGCGTTGCAGGCGCTGGCGGTGCGTATCCTCAAAGCGCAGCGCCCGGTCATCATTGCTGGCGACGAAATCGTCAAGAGCGACGCGCTGCGGGAAGCAGCCCAGCTGGCGGCCACGCTCGGTTGTCCGGCGTATCAGCAATCGGCGCCGTATGGCGCGCATTTCCTGTCGGAAAGCCCCTGCTTCATGGGCGCACTGTCGCGCTCGCAGCCGCAGGTGCGCGAGGTGCTGTCGCCCTACGATCTCATGATCGTGCTCGGCGCCGATCCCTTGCGGATGTCGGTGCACAGCGAGGTCGATCCGCTGCCGGAAGGCCTGCCGATGCTGCAGATCGGCCTGGTCGACTGGGATCTCGCCAAGAACTACGGCGCCGAGATCGCGCTGAAAGCCGATGTGAAGGAGACGCTGCGCGCGCTGATTCCGGCGCTGAAATCCGCCGGCGGTGCCGCGCTCGAGACGCGCGCAAGGCAGGGGATCGCGGCGCTCACGTCGAAGAACTGGACGGCGCGGCGCGCCAACCCTGCTCGAGCAAATCTCGAAAGCGAAGGATCGCTCGCCGATCGATCCGGATTTTCTCGCGCTGCAGGTGGTCGAGGCGATGCCCGACAACGCCATTCTGGTCGACGAGGGACTGACATCCTCGCGGCAGATGCTGGCGCTGCGCCCGCATCGCGATCGCTACGGCTATCATGCGCTGGCCTCCGGCGGCATCGGCTGGGGATTGCCGGCCTCGGTCGGCGTCAGCCTGGCGAATCCCGACCGGCCGGTGGTGTGTTACTCCGGCGACGGCAGCGCGATGTATTCGATCCAGGCGCTGTGGACCGCGGCACATCACAAGCTGCCGCTGACGGTGGTGATCGTCAACAACGGCGGCTACCGCATCATCAAGCAGCGGCTGCTGGCATTTCATGGTGACGATCATTACGTCGGCATGGATTTCGCCGACCCGCCGGTGGATTTTTGCGGCGTGGCGAAAGCGCTTGGGCTGGAGGCAATTCGGATTACGGAGGCGGGGGATTTGAAATCCACGTTGACGTCGGCATTCAAGCGGCCGGGCGCGAAGTTGATCGAGGTGGTGGTCGACGGCACGGTGTGACACGGTCATTGCTGCGCGAGTTCACGGATCGGCGCGAGAGTTTGTGGCGGCCCTACTCACGCTCGTCATCCCCGCGAACGCGGGGAACCAGTACGCCGCGGCCTCTCGATTCCATCGCTGGCGTCTCGGAGTACTGGATCGCCCGCCTTCGCGGGCGATGACCCGGGAGTATTGCCGACGCAGCTTCGCGATCTCGCCGCGTGTTTCGCGCGAGGTTTGCCATCAACGTTCCGCCCTCTCAATTCAGAGGGCGTGGGGAATGCCGGGCGCCCGATGCACCCGCAGCCTCGTGTGCGCTATTGGTAGTAAGTATGCACACGAGTATTCACAGCGAGCCACCGGAAAATCACCCGACATTCCCGCACGCAATGGTTTACGGCTTATACCGCGCTCTCCCCGGTGATCGGCTTTTTTGCCACCGTCGTCAGCGGAGTTGCCTCCGCGAACTTGATGCCAGCGTCGGGGCATCAGGACCACACGTCTTCGCCGTCCGCTTTCAGCGCTCTCGTCAGAAGCACCGCCCGCGTCCACCGCATCCCGCCCCGCGTTCGTGACGTTCGCGAAACGCCCCTCTGTGGGACAGGACGGCGTGGATATAAAAGTGATTTGGGTCGCGGGTCAAGCAATGTTTCTGAAAATCAGAAATGCGCCAAAATGCCGCAGGTGCGGGTTGGCTTTGCGCCGGCAACGGCGTCCTCGCCCGCGGCTACCTCTCTTGCCAACCCACCAAGGTGCCGACAAGAGCGGAGGGAGCGAGCGTGCCCAAGACGGACTCTCCGCCGTCATTGCGAGCGAAGCGAAGCAATCCATCTTGAAGCGAAGCGTCACTGTTTCGGCAACGGCGGTGAACTCCCTCTCCCCTTGCGGGAGAGGGTTGGGGTGAGGGGTTCAGGTCTATCGATAGACCGTAACCCCTCACCCGGATCGCATCTGGCGATGCGATCCGACCTCTCCCGCAAGGGGAGAGGTAAAGCGCTTCGCGCGTGCGCAAGACGAGAGCGCAGCGATCTACTCGGCCGCTTTCACTGTCGCGCGCGGGCGATACTGCACCGCCGGATGCGGCGCCGTGAGCCGCGCGCGGCCCGTGCCGAACAGTTTTTCGCGCAGCGTTCCCGGCCGGTAGGCGCTCTTGTAGCGACCGCGCCGGACCAGTTCCGGCACCAGCATGTCCGTGATATCCTCGAAATCCCCCGGCGAAACCGCGAACGGCACATTCAAACCGTCGACGTCGGTCTGATCGAACCAGGCCTCGATCTCGTCGGCGACTTTCTCGGGCGTGCCGATCACGACCGGCCCGATGCCGCCGATGCCGACATGCTGGGCGACCTCGCGCACGGTCCAGACCCGGTCCGGATCGGCGCGGGTGATGTTGTCCATCGCGGTGCGGCCGGCGTCGTTCTGGACGTGGCGCACCTGCTGGTCGAGATCGTAAGTCGAGAAATCGACCCCGGTCCAGCCGGACATCAGCGTCAGCGCGCCTTCGGGGCTGATGTGGCTGCGGTAGTCGGCATATTTCGCCGATGCCTCGGCTTCGGTGCGGCCGAGAATAATCGTCATCATGCTGAACATCAGGATCTCAGCCGGATTGCGGCCGGCTTTTGCGGCGAGTTCGCGAATCGCGGCTACGCGCGGCGCGATGATTTTGGCCGAGGGACCCGACATGAACACGCATTCGGCATGTTCCGCCGCGAATTGCCGCCCGCGCGGCGAGGTGCCGGCCTGATACAGCACCGGGGTGCGTTGCGGCGATGGCTCGCAGAGGTGGATGGCGTCGACGCGATAATTGTTTCCTTCGTGGACGACGCGATGCACTTTCGCGGGATCGGCGAAGATGCCGCCGCGCGCGATCGCGCAGCGCCGCGTCGTCCTCCCAGCTTCCTTCCCAGAGCTTGTAGACCACCTCCATATATTCGTCGGCGACGTCGTAACGGTCGTCATGCGCGGTCTGCTTGTCCTTGCCGGCGCCGCGCGCGGCGCTGTCGAGATAGCCGGTCACCACGTTCCAGCCGATCCGCCCTTCGGTGAGATGATCGAGCGTCGACATCCGCCGGGCAAATGTGTAGGGCGGCTCGTAGGACAGGTTGGAGGTCACCCCGAAGCCGAGATTTTCGGTCACGGCAGCCATCGCCGGAATCAGCAGCAACGGGTCGTTGGCCGGGGTCTGCGTGGCGTTGCGCAACGCCGCATCCGGGCTGCCGCCGAACACGTCGTAGACGCCCAGCACATCCGCGAGAAACAGGCCGTCGAACCGGCCGCGCTCCAGCGTTTTCGCCAGATCGATCCAATAGGGCAGGCGGTTATATTCGGCGGTGCGGTCGCGCGGATGGGTCCACAGCCCCGGCGATTGATGCGCGACGCAGTTCATGGCGAAGGCGTTGAGTCGGATTTGTTTTATCATGACGCCGGAAATTGCTGCATTCCGGCTGACTTTAGCAAGACAATTTGTCGACGCTCGCCCACTTCCGGTGGGCCACGGATCTGGATAGGCTGGCTGAATTCGCCGACGTCGCGGCCCGCGAAAGGAAGACATGACCAGAACCGATGCTATCGCCAGGGCGCAGGACTATCTTCATTCCGGCGAGTTTCTCCGTGAACTCGACCGCAGGGTCGCCTATCCCACCGAAAGCCAGAATCCAGAGCGGCGCGATTGCCTGCGCGGCTATCTCGAACAGGAACTGCAGCCGGCATTTGCGCAACTCGATTTCTCGACACGATTGATCGAATCCCCGAGCGGAAAGCATCCTTATCTCCTGGCCGAATATCGCGAGAACGCCTCGGCGCCCACGGTCCTGATGTACGGTCACGGCGATGTTGTAGATGGCATGGTCGGCGAATGGCGGGACAATCTCGATCCGTGGCGGACGACAACGTCAGGCAATCGTGTCTATGGCCGTGGCACCGCCGACAACAAGGGACAGCACAGCATCAATTTGTCGGCGCTTCGCGCCGTGCGCGAGACGCGCGGCGGAAGGCTCGGCTTCAACGCCAAATTCATCGTTGAGATGGGCGAGGAGATCGGCTCGCCGGATCTGCGCCAAGTCTGCGAATCCCTGCGTGACGAACTCAAGGCCGACCTGTTTCTGGCTTCCGACGGGCCCCGGCTTGCGGCCGATCGTCCCACCATCTTCCTCGGCTGCCGCGGGGGCTTGCGGATTCATCTGGATGTGAATTTGCGCGACGGCTCGCATCATTCCGGCAACTGGGGCGGCGTCCTTGCCAATCCCGCGACCATCCTGGCCAGCGCGATCGCCACACTGGTCGATGGCAAGGGACACCTGCTGCTGGACGAATTGAAGCCGCCGCGGCTTTCGAACCAGATCCGCGCGGTCCTGGCCGACGTCAAGATCGAGCCGACGGCCGACGAGCCGGCGCTGTCGGAGAATTGGGGCGAGGAGGGGCTTTCAGCTCCCGAGCGGCTTTATGCCTGGAACACGCTCGAAGTGCTGGCGATGTCGTCCGGCAATATCGAGAAGCCCGCCAACGCCATTCCGGGACGCGCGCAAGCGGTGCTGCAGCTTCGCTTCGTGGTCGGCACTAGGGTCGACAAAGCCGTCGATGTGATCCGCGCGCGTCTGGGTGCCGCCGGGTTTCCAATGGTCGAGGTGCGGGCGACGCAAAGTTTTGCCGCCTCGCGAACCGATTTCGACAGCCCCTGGGTCAACTGGACGGCGCAGTCGATCCGTCAGACCACTGGAAAAGCGCCCGCGGTGCTGCCGAATTTCGGCGGCTCGCTGCCCAACGACGTGTTTTCCGATGCACTGGGATTGCCGACGATCTGGGTGCCGCACTCCTATCCCGGCTGCTCCCAGCACGCGCCCGATGAGCACATTCTGCTCGGGGTGACCGAGGAAGCGCTCGGGATCATGGCGGGCTTGTTCTGGGATTTGGGCGAGATGCCGCGCGCCTTGTAGCGTTCAACATGAAGGGGGCCTGGAATGACGGTATCGGCGCCGATCGAGTTGTCGGGAGTGTCGCAGGCAACTCAACGGAAGAATATCAGCGGGCTCATCGCCGCGGTTTCGATCGGAAATGCGCTGGAATGGTATGACATCGCCATCTACGGCTATTTCGCGGTCTATGTCTCGAAGGCATTTTTCCCCAACAACGATCCGACCACGTCGCTGCTTCTGACCTTCGGCACCTTCGGACTGTCGTTCCTGGTTCGCCCGATCGGCGGCGTGGTTCTCGGCGCCTATGCCGACCGTCATGGCCGCAAGGCTTCGCTGATGGTTTCCATCGTCATGATGACGATCGGAACGTCAGTCGATCGCTTTCATGCCGGCCTATGAGACCGTCGGCATTCTGGCGCCGATCGCCGTTCTGACCGCCCGCCTGGTGCAGGGGTTTTCGGCCGGCGGTGAGTTCGGAAGTTCGACCGCGTTTCTGGTGGAGCACCGGCCGGACCGCCGCGGGTTCGTCGCGAGCTGGCAATTTGCCAGCCAGGGGCTGTCCAATCTGCTGGCGTCCGCGTTCGGCGTCGGCCTGACCTCATGGATGACGCCGGCCGAGATGCAATCATGGGGCATGGCGGATTCCGTTCCTGTTCGGGATCCTGGTCGGACCGGTCGGCATCTACATCCGCAACCATCTCGAGGACGCCACCGCGCCGCCGGCCGCAAAACAGGACTCTCCGGTGAGGCAGGTCTTGCTCCACCAGAAGCTTCGCGTGGTGCTCGGCATCGGCGCGCTCGCGATATCGACCGCGATCAACTACCTGATCGTCTACATGCCGACCTATGTGGTCAAGACACTGAACCTGCCGCCGATCGTCGGATTTACGGCGACGTTCGTGGGAGGCATTCGCTGGTCACGTTCCTTACCCCGGTTGCCGGCATGATCTCCGACAAGATCGGGCGCACCACCCATATGATTGCGGTCAACCTGCTGCTGCTGGTCTCGATCTATCCGGCGTTCCTTCTCATCACCAGGCATCCGACACCGACGGTCATCGTTGCCGCGGTGTTCTGGCTGTCGACCCTGAAATCGCTGTACTACGGACCGCTTGCGGCGCTGATGTCGGAACTGCTTCCGGCCGCGACCCGGGCCACCGGTCTCGGCCTCGGATATAACATCGGCGTCACGCTGTTTGGCGGCATGGGGCCGGTGATCATGACCTGGCTCGGCACCATCGCCCTGATCGGCGATCTTGCTCCCGGGTACTACCTGACCCTTGTTGGCATGGTGAGCCTGTCCGCGCTGATCACGATCCGAAGGACTTCCGCGGACTCGCTGGGGGCGTGACCGAGTGGCGCAGCCGGCTTGAGTCCGCCGAAATCGGCGGCGCATCCCCTGTCATGGCCGTTTGAGGGGCGTATGGCCGCCGAAAGTCACATTCTATTCCGGCCCGGTTTATGCAAGCATTGCCGCAGTCATCCAAACGGGGGAGAGCACCAATGAAACATTTGCGTATGATGGGCCTTGCGCTCGCCGCTGCGCTGTGCGCGGGGCAGGCCCATGCCGAGGAACTGACGGGGACATTGAAGAACATCAAGGAAACCGGCGCCATCACGCTCGGCTTTCGCGACTCGTCGATCCCGTTCTCCTATCTGGACGACAACCAGAAGCCGATCGGCTTTGCGATGGACATCTGCTACAAGATCGTCGACGCCGTGAAGAAGGAGCTCAAGCTCGACAAGCTCGAGGTCAAGCTCAACCCGGTGACGTCGTCGACCCGCATTCCCCTGCTGGCCAACGGCACCATCGACCTCGAATGCGGCTCGACCACCAACAATGCCGACCGCCAGAAGCAGATTGCCTTCACCAACACCCACTTCCTGACCGCGAGCCGCTTCGTCTCGAAGAAGTCGAGCAAGATCAACTCGATCGACGACCTCAAGGGCAAGTCGGTGGTCTCGACCTCCGGCACCACCAATATCAAGCAGCTCACCGAAGCCAACGCCGCCCGCAATCTCGGCATCAACATCATCCCGGCCAAGGATCACGCCGAGGCGTTCCTGATGGTCGAGACCGACCGCGCGGTGGCGTTCGTGATGGACGACATCCTGCTCGCGAGCCTCGTCGCCGGATCGAAGGAGCCGGACGCCTACGTGATCTCCACCGACGCGTTCTCCAAGCCGGAGCCCTACGGCATCATGCTGCGCAAGGACGATCCGGCCTTCAAGAAGGTGGTCGATGCCGCCACCGCCGCGCTCTACCAGAGCGGCGAGGGCCAGAAGCTGTATGACAAATGGTTCATGCAGAAAATCCCGCCGAAGGGATTGAACCTCAACACGCCGATCGGGCCGGAGCTGAAGCACGAATTCGCAAAGCCCTCGGATTCGCCGGATCCGGATTCCTATAAGGCGAATGTGAAGCTGGATCGGCCTATGAGATGGCGCGGCCATTGCATGGGCAGGTCGGCGACGTAGTCGCGTAGCGCACGGAAGGCCCTGTGAACTATCACTGGAACTGGCGCATCTTCTTCGAGCCGGCCCCGAACGGGACCGGCACCTATCTCGACATGCTGCTGTCGGGACTGGTGCTGACGATCGAGACCGCGCTTTACGCCTGGATCATTGCGCTGGTGTTCGGGTCGATCGTCGGCGTGCTGCGCACGCTGCCGTCGAAGACCGGCGTCCTGGGCCGGCTTTGCCTATGTCGAATTCTTCCGCAACATGCCGCTTTTGGTGCAGCTGTTTCTCTGGTTCTTCGTGTTGCCGGAACTCCTGCCGCACGCGTGGGGGCTGTGGCTGAAGCAGATTCCCAACGCGCCGTTCTACACCGCGGCGATCGGGATCGGGCTGTTCATGTCGGCGCGCGTCGCCGAACAATTGCGGGCCGGCATCGGACTCGCTGCCGCGCGGGCAGAAGCTCGCCGCGACCGCACTCGGACTGACCACGGCGCAGACCTATCGCTATGTGCTGTTGCCGATGGCGTTTCGCATCATCCTGCCGCCGCTGACTTCCGAGTTCCTCACCACCATCAAGAATACCTCGGTGGCGATCACCATCGGCCTGATCGAGCTGACCGGCGAGGCGCGCGCCATGCAGGAATTCTCCTTTCAGGTGTTCGAAGCCTTCACCGCCGCGACGGTGCTGTACCTGCTGGTCAATATCGTCGTCGTCATCGCCATGCGCTTTCTCGAGCGCGGCGCTGGCGGTCCCCGGCTACATCTCGGGGAAGTGAGCCGCGCCTATGTTCGCCAATTTCGACTTCGACGTCATCCGCCGCTCGCTCGGTTATCTGTTTTTCGACGGCATGACGTTCACGCTGACGCTGACGGGGCTGGCCGCACTGGGCGGCCTGGTCTTCGGCACGCTGATCGCGCTGATGCGGTTGTCGGGCTTCAGGGTGCTCGGCCGCATCGCCGGCCTGTATGTCGACCTGATGCGGTCGCTGCCGCTGGTGCTGGTGATCTTCTGGTTCTATTTCCTGGTGCCCTATATCGGGCAGTGGCTGACGGGATCGTCGCGGCCGGTTCACGTCGGCGCGTTCGCCTCCTCGCTCGTCACTTTCATCCTGTTCGAGGCGGCGTATTTTTCCGAAATCATGCGCGCCGGCATCCAGTCGATCTCGAAGGGCCAGCCCGCGGCGGCGCAGGCGCTCGGCCTGACCTACAGCCAGACCATGCGCTACGTCGTGCTGCCGCAGGCGTTCCGCAACATGCTGCCGGTGCTGCTGACGCAGACCATCGTGCTGTTCCAGGACACCTCGCTGGTCTACGTGCTGTCGATCACCGATTTTCTCGGCGCCGCCAGCAAGGTCGCGCAGCGCGACGGCCGGCTGGTCGAAATGTACCTGTTCGCCGCCGTGGTCTATTTCGCTCATTTCCTGTCGCCGCGTCGTTCGGCGTCAGGCGCCTGCAGACCCGCATCGCCTTCGTGCATTAGCGAGACCATGATGATCGAGATCAGCCACGTCGATAAATGGTACGCCGGATTTCAGGCGCTGAAGGATTGCACCACCAGCGTCGCCAAGGGCGAGGTGGTGGTGGTGTGCGGCCCGTCGGGGTCGGGAAAGTCGACGCTGATCAAATGCGTCAACGCGCTGGAGCCGTTCCAGAACGGCGAGATCATCCTCGACGGCATCAGGGTCAACGACCCCAAAACCGATCTGCCGAAGCTGCGCGCCCGCGTCGGCATGGTGTTCCAGCATTTTGAACTGTTCCCGCATCTGAAGATCATCGAGAACCTTTGCCTGGCGCAGGAGAAGGTGCTGGGACGGTCGCATGAAGCGGCGATGGCGAAGGCCTCAAAACTGCTCGACCGCGTCGGGCTGAAGGACCACGCCCGCAAATATCCCGGCCGAATTGTCCGGCGGCCAGCAGCAGCGCGTCGCGATCGCGCGTGCGCTGGCGATGGACCCGATCGCCATGCTGTTCGACGAGCCGACCTCGGCGCTCGATCCCGAAATGATCAGTGAAGTGCTCGACGTCATGGTCGATCTCGCCCGCGAGGGCATGACCATGATGGTCGTGACCCATGAAATGGGCTTTGCCAGCAAGGTGGCGCACCGGGTGATCTTCATGGACCAGGGCGAAATCGTCGAGGACGCGCTGAAGACCGATTTCTTCGGCAGCCCCCGCAGCGACCGCGCGCAGAAGTTTTTGTCGAAGATTTTGTCGCATTGAAGCACAATGTCATTCCGGGATGGTCCGAAGGACCAGACCCGGAATCTCGAGATTCCGGGTTCATGCTTCGCATGCCCCGGAATGACGAACCAGGGGAGCCACGCGAGCGACCCTGCCAATTCGTCGATCAAGCCTTAACAATTCGCCTATACTGTGCGAGCAAATCACTTCGCACCTCTCTGGGAGACTTCGCTTTGGACCAGATCGCCTACGTCAACGGTTCGTTCGTGCCACTTGCCGATGCCAAGGTCTCGGTGCTCGACCGCGGCTTTTTGTTCGCCGACGGCATTTACGAGGTCGCGGCGGTGCTGGACGGAAAACTGATCGACAATGCCTCGCATCTGGCGCGGCTGGAACGTTCGGTCGGCGAGATCTCTCTGGCCTTGCCGGAAACGACCGAGCGGATTCAGGAGATCCAGCGGGAGCTGATCGCGCGCAATCATCTGGTCAACGGCATGGTCTATCTGGAGGTGACGCGCGGCGCCGACACCGGGCGCGACTTCGCGTTCCCGAAGGGCGTCAAGCCGACGCTGATGATGTTCACTTCGGTCAAGGACATCGTCAACGCGCCGTCGGCGAAAACCGGCATCGCGCGTGATCACGGTCCCCGACATCCGCTGGGAGCGACGCGACATCAAGAGCGTGGCGCTGCTGGCGCAGGTTCTGGCCAAACAGGCCGCGGCGGAAGCCGGCGCCGGCGAAGCCTGGATGATCGAGGATGGCATGGTGACCGAAGGCGGCTCGTCCTCGGCGTTCATCCTGACCCACGACGATGTGCTGGTGACGCGACAGAATTCATCGGCGATCCTGCCGGGCTGCACCCGCAAGGCGGTGGTCGCGCTGGCCGAAGAGCGCCAGCTTCGCGTCGAGGAGCGGCCGTTCACGGTCGCGGAAGCGCTGGCGGCGAAGGAAGCCTTCATCACCAGCGCCACCGTGTTCGTGCAGGCGGTGGTGTCGATCGACGGCAAGATCGTCGCCAACGGCAAGCCGGGTCCGATGACCGACCGCCTGCGCGAGATCTACATCGATTTCGCCCGCAACACCGCGCAGTAGATCCCGCGCACTTTTGATGGCGTCGGGCGCAGCCTGACAGGCCTTCAATAGGGGCAGGCCGTCATCCTTCCAATGGCGGCTGGAGGATTTCCTCGGCGCCTTCAAAATGAGGGCATTCCGGGCGGCAGGGCCGCCATGAGCGCAGCGACGGCCCGGTTCCTAACTTCTTCAAATCGCGCCGCCCGATTGATCTTATTCAAAAGATTTATTGGTCCCAAAAGCCCGCCGTCCCTATCTCCGCGAAAATAGCCAACAGGAGATGGTGACCATGAAGATTGTCACGGGAAGAAGGGGCATACTGAGAGCATTCGCTTTGACCACGGCCGCAGGCGCGATCGGCCTTGCATCGGCGCGGGCCAAGCCCGCGTCAGCGGCCGTCGAATCCGCGCTGACGCCGCCCGGCGCCACGGATCTGGACGCCTTGAAGCAGCGCCTGGCGCGGGCACCCCGCCGCCGCGATTTCAAGACCGTGCCGATGATCCTGACCAATCCCGAGCAATGGGATCACGAAGCCTTGACCGAAGTGCTTTCCTACAGGTCGGCACCCAAGCAGGTCTGGGACAATACCGCGATCGGAAGTCCCTGGCTGAACCTGATGCGCAACTCGCTTAATTCGCAGATCTGGTCGTTCAAGCATCCGGATTTCCTCGCGGTATCGGCCACGCATGGTACGGCCCATCTGGCGCTCTACGATCAGGCGACGTGGGACAAATATCAGATCACGAGACTGGCCGGCGAGAAGTTCAAGACCAATACGCTGATCCTCGAGCGGAAAGCGGCGGCCGACAATCCCGCTGATTATGAGGACCCGGCGGGGCCCTTCTCCGGCGAGGACAATTCGATCCCTGCGCTGATGCGGCGCGGCGTCGTTTTCATGTCCTGCCACAACGCGATCTGGGAACAGGCCGGGGCCCTCATCAAGGCCGACGTCAATCCCGACAAGCTCTCGCAGGAAGCGCTCGCGGCCGAATTGACCAACCATCTGGTGGACGGCGTGGTCCTGATCCCCGGTGCCGTCGGCACGCTGCCCGAGTTGCAGCAGGCCGGCTTTCACTACGCAACTTAGCCGCGAGCCCTTGTCATGACATACTTTCCTCGCGGTATGCTGTTCGGGTTGTCAGCGCTTGCGCTGCTCGCGACGCCGGTGCTGGCCCAAACCGCCACGTCGAACGGGAAGCACGAAAGCGTTTTTCCGCCCTGGCAGCACGGCGCCAACAACGACGCGATCGATCGCGGGCTCGGCTTCACCGTGCCGGAGGTCGATGACCTCGCCGATTTCCACGGCGATCTAAACGCCCCCAGGCTCGTGCTCTATGTCGGCGGAAATTATTTCTTCGCGATGGCGCCGCTGGTGCAGGCGTTCGAGGCCGATCACCCCGAATACAAGGGGCACATCTACTGGGAAACGCTGCCGCCGGGGTTGCTCGCCAGGCAGATCGAGGCGAGCGGCCGTATCACCGTCGGAAACATGACCTGGACCGCAAAGCCGGATGCCTATTTTGCCGGCCTCATGAAGGTGAAGGGGTTGATCGAGCAGGGCGTGCTGGTCGGACCCGCCGTGCCCTACGCGACCAACGATCTCACCATCATGGTACCCAAGGACAATCCGGCACACGTCAAAGACCTCGCCGATCTCGGCAAGCCCGGCATACGTCTGGCGATGCCGAATCCCGAATTCGAAGGCGTCGCCCGGCAGATCAAGATCGCGCTGACCAAGGCCGGCGGCGATGCCCTGGAGAAGATGGTCTATGAGACCAAGGTCAAGGACGGCACCGCAAAACTGACCCAGATCCATCATCGGCAGACTCCATTATGGATCATGCAGGGCCGCGCCGATGCCGGCGTCACCTGGCAGTCCGAAGCCGAGTTTCAGGAACAGGTCGGTCATCCGATCAGCCATGTCGCGATTCCTGCCGCCGACAACGCGACGGCGGTCTATGCCGGCGCGGCCGTGAAGGGCGCTCCCCATCCGGACGCGGCCAAGGCCTGGCTCGACTTCATCCATTCGCCCGAGGCGCTGCAGATCTTCGAGCGCTACGGCTTCAAACCTTACGTCGCTCACTGAATTCGTCACGACAGGAGAATCAAATCATATGTCGACCCTTATGCTCGATGGCACCGCGGCAGCCACCCATTCAGCCGCCCAACGCAGCAAGGCGGACGCCCTGCGCCTCGCGGCACTCGGCCTGCTGTCGATTCGTTTCATCCAGGGGTTTATCTATTGGGGCGGCGGGTCGCGCCGCTTCATCTACGCGCCCGCTAAACTCGATCCGCACGCCGCAAGCTGGATGGCCAACAAGTTCCAGTCGGCAATGCCGGGCGCGCTGCTTGGAACCGACCACATCATCGCGTTCATGCTGCATCATTTCTATCTGCTCTATGTCTCGGTGATTCTGTTCAGCGCGGTCGAGCTGATCGCAGGACTGTTCCTGATGGCCGGCTTTCTGACGCGGGCCGCGGCGCTGGTTTCGATCGGATTGTCAGTCGTGCTGATGCTGATGTTCGGATGGCAGGGCGCGACCTGCATCGATGAATGGACCATGGCGGCCTGCAATCTGGCGATCGGAGCCACGCTGATGCTTGCCGGCAGCGCCGCTTTCTCGCTCGACAGCGCGCTGCTCGCGCGCAGGCCGGCGCTCGCCGAACGCGGCTGGTTCCGCTGGATGTCCGGAGCGCTGCCGCTTCCGATGCGGGGCGGCGCATTCCAGAACTTCGCGCTCGCAGTGTTTGCGGCAACCGTGGTCTTCAACGTCGCCACCTACAACTATTATCGCGGCTCGGTGGTGACGCCGTTTCATGGCGGCCCGGTCAGCCCCGGCAAGCATCATCTCAGTCTGTCCGATGGTGTCCTGCTGCTGAACGGCGCCGTGCGTTTCCATGCCTATCTCGATGGCGGCACGCCGGCGGCGCCGTCCAACGTCATGAGCGCGGTGCTCAAGTCCAATGACGGCGCCGTGCTCGAGCAATGGGACGGTACCGCGTTGAGCCACCTGCCGGCTTCGGCGATTAGCAACGAATTCGCCTAAAACCGCTTCGCACCGGGTCCGTTCGGGTTGCGGGCGAAGATGGGAGCGGTGGCGACGATCACCTTGCCCGTCATGGGCGAAGCCAACGCCGCCAGCCTGCATAACGCCGCGACGTTGCAGTTGCGCACCGTCAACGGCAATACCTTCAACGTCGCCGTCAGACCGGAATAGGAAGGAAAGAGGAAGCATTATCGGGCTGACCATCGATCTGCCCGGCACAGTGCCGGGCAGCAAAAGCCCATCGATCCCAATTCCTTATAGCGATTGGCGGGAGGGCAGGCAGGCGTCGACTGGATCGGCCCGCAATGATGTAATAGGCTCTGTCTGTCGTCCAACTGATCGGCTGGACCAACAGATGCTCCCGCGCCATTTCGCGTCATCAGAGCCCTGTGCCACGCTATTCGCCGCGGTTGCCGCCGCGGTATCGGCCTCGGTTTCCCTGCCGGCTGCCGCTGTTCAACTCGGGCCCCCGCCGGGAGCGGTGCTCTCGATCGAAAAGCTCTCGGCCATCGACGATTTCATCAATGGCGAAGTCGCCGCGGGGAGAATTCCCGGCGCCATCGTGCTGATCCAGCGCCACGGCAAGCCGGTCTATTTCAAATGCTTCGGCAAGCGCGACGTCGAGAAGGGTACGCCGATGACGGCGGACGCGATCTTCCCAATTCATTCGGTCACCAAGACCATCACCAGCGTGGCGGCGATGATGCTGGTCGATCGCGGCAGGATCTCGCTGGATGATCCCGTCAGCAAGTACATTCCATCCTTCGCCGGCATGAAGGTCGGCGTCGAGAAAAAAGACGAATTGGGGCGGCCGGTGCTCGACCTGGTGCCGCTGAGCCGGCCCATCAACATCGAGGATCTGCTGCTGCAGACCTCCGGCCTCACCTACGGCTTCTATGGCGAAGGGCTGGTCAAGGCCGCCTATGACGGCATCTATCTCGGCGATTTCGACAATGCCGGGTTCGTCGAGCGGCTGTCGAAGCTGCCGCTGGCCGAGCAGCCGCGCACGCTGTGGGATTACGGGCATTCGACCGACGTCGTCGGCCGCGTGATCGAGGTGGTGTCCGGCCAATCGCTCTATCAATTCGAGAAGACAAATCTGCTTGATCCGCTCGGCATGACCACCACGAAATTCTTTTTGACCGATCCAACCGAGCGGGCACGCTACGCCCAGCCGCTGGCCAGGGACCGCCATGTCGAACGAAACTCGCTTGCCGTCACGCGGTGGGAATCCGGCGGCGGCGGGATGGTTTCGACGATCGCCGATTTCGCCCGTTATGGGCAGATGCTGCTGAATGGCGGGACGCTGGACGGCAGGACCTATCTCAGGTCAGCGGCATTCGCCGCGATGACGACGGACCATATAGGGCCGGGGTCGGGGGTCGCGCGCAACTATTTCTACTACCCCGGCGACGGTTTCGGATTTGGCTACGGTTTCGGCGTCCGCACCGATCCCGGCAACGCGGTGCCGCCGCCGCCGGGGTCGCTCGGGGAGATCAAATGGGACGGCGCCACCGGCGTTTACATCGTGGTCGACCGCGCCCAGGATATGTTCTTCGTTCTGATGGAGGACTCCCCATCCGGGCGCATGCCTGTTGAGGTGGCGCTGAAGAAGCTCATTTACGACGCGTTCGAGAAATGATCCGACCGGCCGCATGAAGCGGCCTTGCGCGGAACGGTTGAGATGCTGCGAAAACCGGACGAAAGCAATCAGGTCATGACGACGCCGGTACGCATCGCAGCGTTCGACCGGGCGCGGACCTTCATCATTCTGCTGGTGCTGCTGCACCACTCCGTTCTCAACTATACCTGGTTCGGCCATGGCGACCCGAAGCGCTGGCTTGGTTTCGATCTGGTGGTGCTGTTCAACGACAGTTTCTTCATGGCCTTCATGTTTCTCGTCTCCGGCCTGTTCGTCCGCGACAGCCTGGTGCGCAAGGGACCGGCGATCTTCCTGCGCGATCGCGCGTGGCGGCTCGGCGTGCCGTACCTGATATCCGTCTTCGTGTTGATTCCGGTCGCGTATTATCCGTCATTCCTGCGCTACCACTTGCCGGGAACGACGGATTTCAGCTTCACGCATTTCTGGTGGCGCACGGTCACCGTCGGTCCGTGGCCTTCTGGTCCGGCCTGGTTCCTGTGGGTGCTGCTGGCGCTCGACGCGATCGCCGCCGCGATCTGGGTGTTCGCGCCCCGTTTCATCCCTGCGCTCGGCCAGTTCATTTTTGCCCTGCGCGACCGGCCGGTCAAAGCTTTCGTCTTGTTTCTGATCTTCTCGGTCGCAACCTATCTGCCGATGCATTTGGCGTTCGGCGATGTAAGCTGGCTGGAACTGGGCCGATTCCCGCTTCCGATCCAGAGCAGCCGCATCCTGCTCTATGCGGGCTACTTCTTTGTCGGCATCGGCGTCGGCGCGGTCGATCTCAGGACCGGGCTGCTCGCCGAGAACGGCGAAACCGCAAAACGCTGGCCGGTCTGGCTCGCCTTTGCGTTTGTGTTCTACGTCTCGATCCTTGTTCTCGTCTATGCCCACCACAACTGGGTGACGAATTTCGATTCCCCGCCGCTGCCATGGAAAGTCGGGTACGGCCTCGCCTTTGCGATGTACAGCGCCGCAATGGCCTTTACGGTGACGGGAATTTTTCTGCACTTTGCGAAATCGCGCTGGACCCTGCTCGACGCGATGCAGCCTTCGGCCTACGGCATCTACCTCATGCACTACATCTTCATCATGTGGCTGCAATACGCCGTCTTCGACCGTCCGTTTCCCGCGGGCGTCAAGTTCGCCATCGTATTCGCCGGCACGTTCTCGATGAGCTGGGCGGTCACCGTGGTGTTACGGAAGATTCCGCTGGTGGCGCGGATGATTTGAAACTTGGTCTTCGGAGATACGCTCAACCTAGCCGGAACGGCGGTGCGCTCCGCTCGATAGCGAGTAACTATTTTCAAGGAAGCATTTCGGTTGATTGTGGCGTGCTCTATGACGCGCTCATTGAGCAGGTACGGATTACTTTGACGGCCCCGGATTTGGGATAACGCTCGCACCATTTGAGGCACGCTGCATAGCTTCGCCAGTGTTTTCTCTGCTAGTCTAGTTTCTGTCGCGAAACGCCTGTTTTTGTGTCGAGGCATACCATTTCCCCAATAAAACCGGGGTGAACTGACGTCGGATGCCGGCATTTTCCGGGGCAATTGGGCGCCGATTTTCTTCGCTATGTTATTAAGCGCCCGTTGGGGCGGGTTCGATTGCAAGATGGGCTGGCGGATATCTTTCCGCCGTAAACGAACTTGGGGGATGTTGTCAGGCAGCTTTTCGTCTGCGCGATGGTCGTTCGGCCAACAGAGCTGCGATCTTCATCAGGTTGTTAGCGAGCACGGCGGCTGCGACCCACAGCTCAAAGCGCTCGCGACCTTCGGCGAGACAACGCTTCATGCCACGGCCGCGGAACAACACCGAGATGCGCCCCTCGATGCCCGCGCGAAAGCGCTGGCCGTCCTTGAACTCCCGGGTCTTCTCATAGGCTTCGCGCTCGGGAGCTTTGATGCCGCCCCGTTGTGGGATGCAGATCACCTTGACGCCTTCCTGCTTGCACGACATCACGTTCTTCTCGCTGAAGAAGCCACGATCCGATCCGTATAATTCGGGGACGTCGCCGAAGGTCTGTCTGTGGCGTTCCAGCGAGATGACCACATGCTGTTCGTCGACGGGATTGCGGTCCAGCACTTCATACTGCGTAATCAGGCCGCGCGCGCTTTCGGCGAGGAAGACCTTGTGGCCGAACTCGATCGGCGTCTGCACCTTGCCGCGCTTGATCAGGTCCGTGTGGGGCTCAAAGATCGAATAGAGCTTCTCGGCAGTCGGAACTTGCTCGCCATCGAGCACACGTCGGCGCGACTGATCGACCACACGGGCCCCCAGATCACAAAAGTGCTCAATCTCCTTGCGCGTCTCGGCGATTGCCAGTTCGCTGATCGTATCTGTGCCACGCGCTTTGCAGGTCTGCCGGAGCGCGGTTCGAGCGCTTTCGATAACCTCCTCGGCGATGCCGATGAGTTCGCGATATCTCCCGGTCTGCTGCTGCTGGCGCTGCCTCGAGGTCATCCGCTGAATCTCTTGCATCCGACGCCGCGCCGATCGCGTCCGATCCCGAAAACCCTTGATACGCCGGCGTCCCAGCGCCGCGGCAAGGCGGCCGATCAGGCGCGTCACGACGCGAACAACATCCCACAACAGCGTGTTGTCGGTCGGATGGTGAATGTCGGTCTGCACCACCGTGGTGTCGACACGCAGCTTCTGGCCGTCCTCCAGACCGAGCCCGACGGCCACCCGCACCACCAGATCATTGATCGCTTTGAGCGTCGCGGGCGTCAGCCGATTGAAGCCGCGGTTGAATGCGTCATGTCGAGGCACAGGCAGACAATAGAAGTCGGTGAACTGGCGCAGTGTGCATCCGTCGGCAATCCGCTCGCGCAATTCGCGATAGTTCCAGTTCTTGACGCGCATTAGAACCAGCGAGCGCAACACCTGTTGTGGCGTCAGGCCGTTGCGACCGGTCTCGGCCTTCTTCAAACCCCGCGTCAGATCACGGCGGACCTGCTCGATCATATCCTTCTGGTCGTCCAGAAAATCGGAAATGGTCTGCAGCACCGGCTCAAGACACAGGCCCTGACGTACCAGCTCAAAATCGGCAAAACTGACTTGCCGCTCCGCTGTCCGGGACACGCTCAGCCCTCATCGCTCTTCTTGGCCTCGGCGCGATCTCGCTTCAACGCTTTGATGTATCGCGGTGCCGCCTGGTGCAGCAGATCCTGCAGAGTGCGCCCGTTGTCCAGGCTGCGTTGAACCTCCGGCACAAGCTCTTCCGGCACGTAGACGGCAACGCGACGCTCGTTCGCGCGACCGTAGAGCACATAACTTTGATGCTGTTCGCCAGACTGGCACGCCGGGCAATTCTTGCGGATGCACCGGCTACGACGCAGGCTCAGCGAACCCAGAAGCGCAGGCCAAAGATTTGTCGATTCGCTTCGCAGCCACCGCGCGACATCCGAAGGCGATTCCGAATCAACATGCTTCATATGAAGTATGTGATACTATGCACATGTACGTCGCAAGAAAAATGTGCTCGAAAATCGCGAGATAACCCTCATTTTAAAGGGCGAAATGTCTTTCGCGACAGAAACTAGTCTAGCGGTAACATTCGCCAGCGCTACCTCGCGGTTCAGGTCTCACGTCCGCGTGGGATTGTCACGGACTTGAGATGCCATTGGTTGGGACTCACTGACTGATCAAGAGAGCTAAATAATGGATTTAGTCGCGACTGCTCAGCCAAGACAGAAAGGTTTAGCAGTCGTCAAGTGGCCGCTTCTGGCGCAAAGCGGTCTTAAGGCGACGACCATACGGAGCGCATCGAGCCGGAAGAGCTTTTTTGGCAGGAAGCGCCTACGGATCAATGAGGACGCCCGGGTTGAGCATGCCTTGCGGATCTAATTCGCGCTTGGCTCCCCTTAGGGCGGCGGCGAAAAGCTCCGGCCGCTGTCGGTCGTACCAAGGTCGGTGATCGCGACCGACGGCATGATGATGCGTGATGGTGCCGCCTGCCACGATCAGCGCGTCGCTCGCCGCATTCTTGATGGCCTGCCACTGCTCGAGAAGCGCGCCGTGTCGACCGAGCGCGTGGAAAGAAAAATAGGGTGCAGGCCCGTCCGGGTAGACGTGGGTGAAGCGGCAAGTGACTTCACCCTTCACGCCGGTCGCTTCCACAATGGCGCGCTCGGTTGCCGCTTTGACCTTGTCGTGAAGGTTTTCGAACCGATCCCAGGTGATGGCAGTCTCGAACGTGTCGTTGATGAGGCCCACGGGCGTCAGAAATTCGCGCGCATAGGGCATGCGAATGAACGCGTTGCGCCAGATACCCGCCGCGCCTTGCAGATGCGCGTCGCTGGCCTTTGCGAGCTCCGGCGTCCCGCGATGGTCGGCGCAGCACTCGAGCGCGCGCGCCATCCAGGCGTCCAAAGGATGATCGCCCGACTCGAACGCGAGCACCATGATGGCAGCACTGCCGTCCGCCGCACCGGTGTTGAAGGTCTCTTGCGCATCCAGGATGCGGCAATTTGACGGATAGAGGCCGGCTTGCGCGACGGCGCGCACGGCGCGCGCGGCATCGAAGAACGAGGGGAAACGAAGCGATGCGCCGGCGCGGAAGCTTGGACGCGGTTGCAATCGCATCCAGGCGCGCGAAATCACGCCCAGAATTCCTTCCGAGCCGATGAACATGCGGTCCGGACTAGGCCCGGCTCCCGATCCGGGAAGCCGGCGCGTCTCCACCACGCCAACGGGCGTCACGACGCGCAGGCTTTCGACGAAATCGTCGATGTGGGTATGAAGACTGGCAAAATGGCCGCCCGATCGGGTCGCAATCCAGCCGCCAAGCGTCGAAAATTCAAAACTCTGCGGGAAGTGCCGCAACGTAAGGCCATGCGGCTTGAGCTGGTTTTCCAGCGACGGACCATAGGTGCCGGCTTCGATCGATGCGGCGCGCGATACCGGGTCCACTTCGACGACCTTGGAAAGATTGCGCAGATCGAGGGTGACGGCAGCCTTATGCTTGATGCCGTCAACGCGTGGCTCGACGCCGCCGCAGACGCTCGAACCGCCTCCAAAAGGCGTCAGCGAAGCGCCGACAGCGCTTGCCCAGTCCATCACGGCAGAAATCTCCGCCTCGTTGCGCGGATAGGCCACAACGTCGGGTGCACAATTGTAATCGCCAAGCATGGCTCTGACGTAATCCGGGTAGGACTTGCCGTAGGTGTGCGCGGCGCGATCGTAACGTTCGGTGGTGCAAAAGGGGGTGAGCGAGGCCGGCGGCGCCACGCGCGGTTTCCGCAAGGAGAGATCGTCAAGGCCCGGGACAGCGATCGTGTCGAATTCGTCAGTCACAAACTTCGCCTGGTAGCGGCCGAGCACAAACTTCCGCTCCTCCGCGCTCATGCCTTCGCCTTCGCGCCCCCAGCCGTAATGTTTCAGCCTTGCGCCAGTCATGAGCGTTCCTCGTGTTTGGTTTCTAGCGTTTCTTGGAATGATAAAATATTCTGAACCACAGCGCCGCGCCAGAGCGTTCTATTGTTTGCCGGCAACGGCTCACCCGCGGTAATCTTGCTTTCATGCGTCCATATGTGCGATCGCCCGCCATGAACGATCCAAGCATCCGGACGACGCGGCCGGACGAAATCTCGATAGCGGTGAACTGGGCCGAAACCGAAGGCTGGAACCCGGGCCTCGCCGACGACGCCTGCTTCGCCGCGGTCGATCCCGAAGGCTTCTTGATCGGCGATCTCGACGGCGCTCCGGCCGCAACCGTCTCCTGCGCCCATTACAGCGCGAGCTTCGCCTTCGTTGAACAAGGACGCGCCGACATCACGTGCCGCCGAGGCATCGGGACGCATTCTGTACCGTCCGATCCTGGGTGAACTGCATCACCAATATACTCGGGCTTGATTTGCGGTAGGCACAGGGGGCAAACAGAAACGGCGCTGTTACCAGCGCCGTTCTGGTGCACCTACGCGTGGAACCGGCCCACTTCGACTGGCACTGGCGGGAGCGACCCGCTCTCGCTCTGCTGGCGTGGGAAGCCCTGGCTCGCGATCCGGTGGCAAGGCTACGCCCCATCCAAGTGGAGTCAACTGGAACGACAATTAATTTTAGGCCAGCGGCTATCACCCATCGCGACATCGTAGCATCAGCCTTGCTGATCGCATCGAGGCTCGCGCTGACGGCCGCCGTGGATGCGTTCTAGCGGCGGCTGGTATTTGGACCAGCCCCGGGGCTCCGCACGCGCACCGGCGCCGCCCCTTGGTGGGGGGTGTCGAGCTTTTTGGCCGCACTTTGCGACGCGAGCATCCGCTTCCATTCGGACGCGGCGTAGTCCTTCCGCTCCCGGATGAAGCGCTGCTGATGAGCCTTGAAATTGGCGACGCGCTGTCGGATCTCGCCGCGTTCTGAGCTGTTCAGATTTACCGGCGGCATCCGGTTCGGTTCGACAATGGTGCGCGGCAGGGGTGGTTCCACACGAACGCTCTTCGTAAACGCCGTCGTTGCTTCGACGAGCGCGTCAAGATCAGTTTTCCAACTGGTCATGTTAATACTCCCCAACATCCAGCCTATCGGACTAGGCTCGACGGCGCCATGGCAGCGAGGTGAAATGGTTAGGCACCGTGGAAAACTGGTGAGCTTGGCGCGACGTTGGGCGCCGGGCTTGGATGATGGCGCGTCCGCATTGCTGGAACCTCGCCCACCGCCGAGTGCTTCTCTCGCAACCCTAATCAAGGAGACTCCGATGACTGAACAGCTCACGGTCCGGCATGAGACCCAGATCGCAGCTCCGGCCGCGATCGTTTTCGCCTTCCTGACCGATCCCGAAAAGATCATCAGCTGGATGGGCACCGAGGCGAAGACCGAGATGCATCCGGGCGGGCTCTATCTCCTCAAAGGTGTCAACAAGCGCCGCGTGGCGCGCGGCACGTTCCGCGAGGTCGTGCCGGTGCACCGGCTCGCCTACAGCTTCGGTTGGGACGGCGATGAGGAGGTGCCGCCGGGATCGGGTCTGATCGAGATTGACCTGATCGACCGGGACGGCGGCACTTTGCTGCGCATGACCCATAGCGGTCTTCCCAACGCGGCGCAGTGCGCCGGCCACGCCAAGGGGTGGGCGCATTACCTTGGCAGGCTGGGGATAGCGGCCGCGGGCCGAAATCCCGGCGCCGATCCTGGCCCAGGGAAGGGCGACGCGTAGCGCGACACCCGTTTGGCGGCTGCGCGGATGGAGGCACGAGAGCGGGTCCTCGCGCTAATGACTCGTGACAAAGGAGCTGCGTCAGCGCCATGATCGGTCGATGCAGCTCTCTTCGACGCTCTCCTGGCTCGTCGATGCGGCCGGCGTGGCGCCGGGCGCCGATCGGCTGCTGGCCGAGGTCGGCGCGCGTCTGGTCGCCGATGGCATGCCGCTCGCGGGGGGCGCCCTGACCCTCGCCGTGCCGCACCCGCTCATCGCCCGGCGCACCTGGCTCTGGAGGGCCGAGAGCGGGGAAGTGATCGAGGCTCTTGGGTTCGCGGCGGAAGGGCTCGCGGCCGTGGGAGCGGCGAGCCCGCACGGCGATGAGGGCCGGCGTTGGCTCGCTGGTCTAGCGGCCGGCCTTGTGCATGAGGACGACGTCGGGTCGGGGCCGGACGGGCCTTTGCTCGGCTGGATCGGGCCGCGTCCGTTCACGCCCGGCGAAGTCAATGCGTTGCGCGAGGCCGCGCGCTTCGCCGCGGCGCCGCTCGCTGCTCTCGCTGCGCGCGCCACGCTGACGGCGGCTCTCGAGGCCTATCTCGGCCGGCGCAGCGCAGCGCGAGTGCTGGCGGGTCCTTTGCGGCGCGATATCGGCGAGACCATCCAGGCCGCGCTGCTCTATGCCGATCTGCGCGGCTTCACCGCGTTGTCCGAGAGCAATCCCCCCGCGGCGGTCATCTCGGCTCTCGATGCCTGGTTCGACCGCATCGCAGGTCCGGTGCACGCCTTCGGCGGCGAAGTGCTGAAATTCATCGGCGACGGCATGCTGGCGATTTTTCCGGTCGTCGGAGGGTCGCCGCGTGGCGCCTGCGACGCGGCGCTTCGTGCAGTCGCCGCCGCGCGGACCGGAATGGCGCATCTCGATGAGGCGCGACGTCAGCAGGGGCTGCCGCCTCTGCCCTTCGGCGTCGCGCTGCACCTCGGCGAGATGCTGTGGGGCAATATCGGTGCTGCCGATCGGCTGGATTTCACGGCGATCGGCCCCGCCGTCAATCTGGTCAGCCGGCTGGAAGGGCTATGCCGGCCGCTCGAGAAGGTCGTCCTTGTCTCGGACATATTCGCCGCTGAGACCGGCGTCTCGCTGATACCGCTCGGAACGCATGCGCTGCGCGGTATCGCATCTCCATGCGCCGTCTTCACCGTGCCGGAAAATTGAGCCGACAGGGCTCCCATACGGGTTGAAATTAACTTGGGCTTCGGTCGCTCGTCGCTGGGATGCGAGCAGTTTTGCTAGGCTCGCTCGAGCGAGCCGCGGCCTCCGACGAGTTGCGGGACGTTTGTCGAGCCCGGTTTCTCTCAGCAACTGGCCTGCCCTTAGGGCATCAAAGCCAAGGTCGAAGCTCCTCTTGATCCGCGAAGCTTCTCTCATCCGAAACTATAGCATCTTGCCGCGCCGACGTGACTCCTTTGCCGTGCCTCGATCATCCTAACTGCACCAAGTCACTCGAGCAGAACTGTTGAGCCTCAAAGATAATATGATTAGCCGGATTGCGTGAACACTAGATGTTCAAGGTAATAGGGTTGAAGCAACGGGCTAATGGGCGGTTGACGCAACACCGATCTGGGGCGACCGCCGTGGCGGATGGCCGCATTTGGCGGATAGTGTTGAAAAAGTCCTTTTTGGGTGACGAACGAAATTTCTTAGGACCGCTGATGCGTTTCGCGCGCGGCAACGTGAGGGACCACATCGTTTCACACAAAAACAGCCACCGACGTTCGTATCGGCGCTAAGGAGCCTTGCAGCGGTCGAGACGGCCAGGAAACAACCTTCGCGAGATTTTCGGTGCCGTTCGATTTTCGACTTTTTCAACAGTATCGGCGCGAAGCGGACATAAGACGCAGCGTTGGCTTCACCTATGGGCGTCGGCTGCGAGGGCGGCCGGTCGCTCAAGGACCCGCAACGAGCAACGGCTGCACGCTTTCGCCGCCTGCCATTAGGGGACTCGACGGTTCGAAGCGCTCGTGCACTTCTCGCTTTTTGACGAGCGCGCGCGCAACAACAAAGGCGTCCTTCAGGCTTTTAGCTTGCCGGAGTGCGACATTGAAAAAGGCGTTGCCGAAATAGGTCCATTTGGCTTTGTCCCGGCAGCCGAACGACGGATGGTCGGCATCGGCCGCCGTGATTACCAGCGTATCGAGGTTCGCAAGACGAGGAATAAAGACCCCCGAATAGCAGGCCGAGATGACCACCACCTTGTATCGCACGCCGGTCCGCGCCAGCATGTCGGCGAGGTTAGACGGCGTAAGGGTTTGCGTGAGCCGCCCCGCTTTGACTGCAAGGCCGGCGCGGGAGCCGTGCGAGGTGAGAATCAAAAACAGAATGTCGTTGTCGGCGTTCATCCCATTGGCCGCCGCTTGCAAGGACATGGCCAGGCCTTCAATCGTTGCACCTCCGCCTTTCTTCGAATTGTATTGCACGTGGATCGGACCGCTCCCGAAACGGCCCGCTACGAGCTGGGCTGCGCCGGTCGCCTCGCTTCTAAACACGTCTTGATCGCCGAAAAGGCCGAAGGACACCACGCTCACCTTGCGAGCATTCTCAACGGCGTGTAACGGCGAAACCGACGGCGCAACGGTCAGCACAAAGGCGAGGAGCGGTGCGCCGAGCCGGCTGGTCCAACTTGGATGCACAGTTTCACCAGGGCCTTTCTCTCAACAAGTCACGTGAAAGAGCCCGACCCTCTTTGCGCGCGACCGGTTGAACATCCGGATCGCCTCGGGCGTCGGCTTCAACATGACCTCGCAGCCCTTTCCTTTGAAATAGGCTTCAGCTTCCGGTGATAGGTGCACGTTGCCCATCTGACCCGAACCAATGACGACCTGGTCGCACCCTTTCTCGAAGAGAAATCTTGCCTCATCCTTTGAAAGCACGTGCGAGGTACCATAGAGCTTCCTTGATAACTTCTTTTTGCGCTTTACAACTTCGCCGGAGAGGCGAACGACTACGTCGTGCTGATACGTCGTTCCGTCAATCGTAATCGCGCCGAATGTGGTGTTCTCAATCTTCATCGCGACCTCCTGATCAGACCCCCGTTCTAACATGCAGCAGCGAGGCGCCTCGACGCCGCATTATCCTCGCTCAGAGTGTCAACTTTGCCGGATTGGGGCGGAAGGTGGTGCAACCCTTCAATTGCAGATCGTAGGCCATATCATAGATCCGCCTGAATTCGTCGAACAGGCAATTCTGAGAAGGGTGGTCTTGGAGATCGGCTGAACCACCGGTAGATCGCCCGCCGCGAGACGGCAATGTGCGCGCGGAGAAGTCAACTTACCAGCCGGATGCAGTCATGGTATCGGGGCGTGCTGGAGGACTGCCTGACGCATTGCGGTCATTCGCTGGACGCCGTGTTTCGCTTAACGGCTGATCGGTCGAACCCACTCGTTGCCCTCAAGGGGTCGACGCGAATCGTGGACCGATTGGAGTCCGCACGATCATGAAGATCTTGCTGCCGTTCATGCTTTCCATGGTTGCCGTCGCGCAACAAGCGACCGCACAGGATGCACAATGCGTCCGCGAACGCGCCGCCATGGTCGAAACCATCCGGGCCTACGCCCGGTCCAACGCCAGTGTTTTGGGACAGCAGAGGCTGTCGGAGAGGGTCCTTGAGGCCATGGGGCCATGGGGCCAGACCATATCGCAGCCGTTCATCGTGGCCTTGATGACCCAGTTGGCCGAGGTCGCGCCCGATGATGTTGTGCTCGAAGTCGGTACGGGTTCGGGCTACCAGGCTGCCATCCTTGCGCACCTGGCGCGAAAGGTCTGCACCATCGAGATCATCCCGCAATTTGCCGAGACCGCTGCCAAAGCACTCAGAGACCTTGCGTATGACAACGTGAGCGTCCGGCTTGGCGACGGCTATGCTGGCTGGCCGGAATGCGGTCCTTTTGACGCAATCATCGTGACCGCCGCGCTCGGGCAGGTACCGCCGCCACTGATCGCGCAGCTCAAAGTGGGTGGCCGGCTAGTGATGCCGGTGGGACCTGCTTACACCACTCAGCACCTCACCGTGGTCGAAAAAAATCGGCCCTGGCAATAGCCTTGCCGGAATGCACGTTTGGAACGGCAGCAATTGGCGCAAAGCGGACCCACACGTCCGCTGTCAAAGGCCGTTGTCGGTTCTTGCACTCGCTCTCACGGTAACGAGTGCAGCTATGCCTCGTTCAAAGCCTGCGCGATGTCCGCGATCAGATCGGACGGGTGTTCGATGCCGATCGACAGCCGGATCGTGGAGTCGAGAACACCTATCTTTTGGCGGATGTCAGCCGGAACTCCGGAGTGGGTCATGCTTGCGGGCAGGCTGGCAAGCGACTCGGTGCCGCCCAGGCTCACCGCCAGCTTGAAGATTTGCAGCGCGTTCAAGAATTTAAATGCGGCGGCTTGGCCGCCGACAATGTCGAACGAGAACGTGGAGCCCGCGCCGGTGCATTGCCTCGCGAACAGACGGCCGGCGGGGGAGGCCTCTTCGTGGTGAGCAAGGTAATGGACCTTCGCCACTTTGGCGTGGTCGCGCAGGTAATCCGCCACGAGCCGCGCGTTTCTGTCAGCTTTTTCCATGCGGATGCTCAGTGTTTCGAGCGATCGGCTGATCATCCAGCAGGAATGGGGGTCCAGTTGGGTACCGATGGCGCGCCTCGCAACGCCTTGACGTCTTTCATGAGGGCTCTTGAGCCGAGCGCAGCGCCTGCGATCAGGTCGGAATGGCCGCCGATATATTTGGTCAGCGAGTACAACGAAAGATCGGCGCCGTGTTCGATCGGCCGCTGAAACACCGGCCCCAGTAGCGTATTGTCGCAGGCGACGATCGGCGTGTGCCCCTGAGCCTGGCCGATCATCTCGGCAACGCGGCGGACCATCGCGATATCGACCAGGCCGTTGGTGGGATTTGCCGGGGTTTCGATGAAAATCATCGCTACCCGGCCTTTGAGCAGGGCGTCCTCCGCCGCCAGCCTGACTGCGGCTTCGTCGATGCCGGCGGCAAAGCCCACCGTTCCGATGGAGAAGCCCGCAAGCGTCTTCGCAAGCAGAGTTTCCGTCCCGCCATAGAGCGGTTGAGAGTGCAGAATGACGTCGCCAGGGCGGGCGAACGCGAGAATCGTGGTCGCAATCGCCGCCATGCCGGACGAGAACAGCGCGCATTTCTCGGTGCGCTCGTAGACCGAGAGCCTGTCCTCGACGATCTCGCTGTTGGGATGATTGAACCGCGAATAAACCAGGCCCGCACCCATCCCTTCGGGAGGCTCGCGCCGACCCGAGACGAAATCGAAGAAGTCCTGTCCGTCTTCGGCGGTCCTGAAGACGAAGGTCGAGGTCAGAAAGACCGGTGGTTTGACGGCTCCTTCCGACAGTTGCGGATCGTAGCCGTAGTTCAGCATGAGCGTTTCGGGATGCAGCATGTGGTTGCCGATGTGGGTCTTCGACGGAAACGGTTTCACCATGGCCTGCCTCGCTGTCTTGATACGGAACGTTGCACTGCGTTGGGGGTCTTCCAGAAGACGATGCGGTCAGGAGCGGTGGATGCGACGGCATCCAAGGGCTCCGGTCAACGTTGCCGGGATCAGCGTAGCAACGTCCGGGACTGATTTCACCGCTGATTTCGGAGCGCTCATCCGGGGAGGCTGGCTTCTGTCCTGTGAGCGCATTTGTCACGTGGGAACTGCAGGAGTTGGGACAGCGCCTGGTCCGCTCCTGGCGCAGAGAGCGGACATTCGCAAACTATCGACGTCGCTTAAGTGCCCAACAACGGAAGTTCCTGCCCTTGCGGGGCCCCGATAATTTTCGAAAAATCAATGTCGACCGTACTATCGTCAATTGTGGCACCTTCCATTTGATGAATTACGCCGTCCCGCAAGAACAATAGAAATAGAATGGGTTGGTCGAAACCTTCGATATCTGCACACGCATTTTGGATGACCTTCCCTCAATAGATTTTGAGACTTGTTTGACCTTCAACTCTGTAAAAAAAAATCCGCACCGGTATTCTTGCGGCTTTACGACTGACGCCCCTTTAATCTGCTTTCTCAACAGAGGAAGCAGGTTGCCAGAAGCCTGTCGAAGCATTTGCTCCAGTACCGCTTTTTCAAATTCATTGAGAGGCATGATTAGCTTTCTCGCTAAGGGGACGAAATATAGAACGTCCAAATTATTCCGCGCAGAAACACGGTTTGTGACTGCCGGGGCATCATCGTTTATCCAGATTGAGGCCCATTGCGCGGTCCAGCGCATCGCCAAAAGAAGCGCATCACGTCCGTCATGGTGGGCGCCGCGCCAGGTTCAAGTTCCAGCTCTTGTCCAGATTGCGGGCCTCGGCCAGGGCGGCCGCACTCGGTAAGAGGGTCGACTCGAGGTCGGTCTCGGTGAAATCGGCGCCGGCGAGATTGGCGTTGGAGAGGTCGGCTCCGGCAAGGTCGGCATGGTTGAGGTTGCAGTTCGTCAGATTGGCGTTCTGCAGCTTCGCGAATTCGAGGTTGGCGCGCGAGAGATTGGCGCCACTCAGATCCGCATTCCTGAGATCGGCGGACTTGAGCACGCCACGCATCAGGCCCATCGATTGGTTGCGCATGTCCGCGCTGAGATCGGCGCCGGCAAGCTTGGCCCCGATCAGGCTGGCACCGGAAAGATCTCCGGTTATGCGCGCGCCGCTCAAATCGGCGCCGCCAAGCTTGGCGCGTTGCATCTGCGTGCTGAGCAGGGATGCCTTGACGAGGGACGCCTCCGTCAAATCCGCGTCGATCAGCCATGCCTGGTTCAGGATGGAATGATCGAAGCGCGCGCCTTTCAGATCCGTCCGGTTGAGCCTTGCCAGGCGAAGATTGCTGCCGGAGAAGTCGAGACCCGAGAGATCGAGGTGCGACAGCCGCTTTCCTTCCAAATCTGCAGAGCGTTGGTCCCCGGGGCCTTGAAGCGCCGCCTTGAGAAGCGCGTCGACCTCGGTGCGCGTCATCTCCGATGTCGACATTTCCGGACTGTTGAGGTCGACATAGTTCAACAGATCCTGCGACACGGCGTCATAGGGATGAACCAGCAGCGCCGCCATCGACACAAGGGCAAATGCGAAACGAAACAGCATCGCGTCTCTCGGCCTGCCCACCTTTGATTGTAGCACGAAAAATCGGCACCGTCTCCCGCAGATTTCGCGTTGGCGGCGCTGTCACGTTAACCCGTTGTGAGCTGGCGACGCGCCAAGCTTAATAAAAATGGCGCGCGTGACTGCTTCGTTCCAAACTAATCTCTTACTTAGAGTCAGGAACGAAAGTATCCGCTACGTAGTTTCTATCGACCGAACCAAACCGAATAACAGTGTGCGTATAAATCCAGCCACCCGGCACCCTAAAACGAAATATGGTTTCGTCATACTGGCCGGTGACATGATCTTTAAATACTTCTTCGTGGGTGTGGAGCTTTTGCTCAGGCATGAACGTCTTTCGAATACCGCTGCAATAGCCACCAAAATCAACTGACTTGCGACGCTTCAAAGACAAAGCCGCGAGGCGATTGACTTGCTCACCGTTCGACAGACGGCGGTTGTCCTCTCTCCAAGAGCTATCGTCAGCATACTGCAAAAGGGACGCGCCGGCAATGCAGTGATGGATGCCAATCTCCGCGCGGTACATACACGAGAAAGACTCCTCCAATTGGTGCAAGCGTTGTTTTTCGAATAGGCTTCTTGGTGGTTGATACGGTCAACCTCAAACCGTTCCTGTGGTTGTCGCGGATGTTTCTAATCCAGTCGATTGATGAGGCGGCGGGCCTGTGCGCCGCGTACTCGGCTTCGTACCGACCGGTGGAGAAGTGTCGACCACAAACGGCGCAAGGAAATAAAACAGGAGTTCTGTCCATGATCGAGGGGATCAGCGCTATCACACTAGGCACCCACGAAATGCCACGAACTGTCCGATTCTACCGCGCCCTGGGGTTTGAGGTCCTGCATGGGGGCGAAGAGTCGTCTTTCACCAGCCTTCGAGCAGGGGTGAGCTATCTTAACCTCATCGTCCAGCCTGCCGAGCGGCGCTGGTTTTGGTGGGGCCGCGTAATTTTCTACGTCACCGATGTTGACGCACTTTACAACCGTGCGCTCGCGGCGGGATACCAGCCGGCTACGGTGCCCCGCGATGCCGAATGGGGTGAGCGCTTCTTCCACCTGGTTGACCCCGACGGCCACGAACTCAGTTTCGCTCGGCCTTTGCTCTCGGTTTCCGTCCAATAGCATCTCGAAGCGGCCTGCCATTCCAAGGGGGGCCGGGAGAGCGTATGGTGCTCCGATTATCCGCTGAACCTGGGAGGCATTCATGCAGTTCAGGACAACCGGACTATGGTTGCTCGGCGCGATGGTGCTTCCCGCCCCCGCGACCGCACAAACCACCCCTGCTGCACCGGCAATTACCCGAACAGTGGTCGCCGCAACCAAACTGCCGACCGTCACGGACGTGCCGCTGCATTTCAAAGCGGTGAGCATCACTCTTCAGCCGGACGAGAAGAGCAGCGTCTCGGCGGCCAACGGCATCCTCTACCAGATGTCAGGATCGACCGAGGTCGCGCTCGATGGCGAGGCCAAAACGCTCAACGCCGGAGATGGGCTGTTCATCGCCGGCGGAAAGACCGCGGCGCTAACGGCGGGCAGCAGAGGGCCATCAACTTTCCTCCACTTCTTCCTTGTCTCCGCTGTGGACTTGGGTCGGCCTGTCGAAACGGCGCCTGCCGCCGCGAGAGAATTGTATCGCACAGCAAATCCGATCCCCGACCTGAAGCCAGGCGGTTATGATCTCAACCTCACACGAGTCACATTTCCAGCGCAGATGCCCTCCAACCTGCCGCATCATCGGTCAGGAGCGGCTCTGTACTATATTGTCTCCGGCACTGGAGCCAACACGATCGACGGTAAGACAGAAGCAAGGGGACCAGGTTCGTTGATCTATGAACCATACGCCCTCGTGCACCAATGGGGAAACCCAGGCAACGAGCCGTTGATATTCCTGGCCTTCAACATCAATCCGGAAGGTGTTGCAGCCGTGCTTCCGGGCGCACCAGCAAACAAACAATAGCTAACGGCGGGCGGCCCACCTGTGTGTACCGAAAACTTAAGCTCGGGCGTAGTGGTGGTGAAGTCCGCCAAGGACGGCCTGGGATTTGATGCTTCCGATGCGCTGAACCGGACGAGAAAACGGTGCATCTTTATCCAATGATCGATGCGTTCTAATGTTGTTGTACAACTAGGTTTGAGAACGCCCACAGGACCGTTCTTCGCGAGGTTCTTTATCGGCATCATCCTTGGTTTGGTCGCCGAGTTTGCATTCATGGTGCCGTCGACAAGGATCGTTTTGTCGTCTTCCGCTGCACGCTGGAAGCGTCGCAAGCAGATCGGGGGCTTGAAGTGCCGGCCTGGATGTTCGACCAGACGGCATGCCCCGAGTTCCAGGCTTTTGGCAGCTCAACCGTATGTCAGCATCGAGGCACTTGCGGCGCTCTCCGCGCTGCTCGATCTGGCGTTGAAGAATCAAACGCCATCAGTCGTCCTGCTTTCTGGCGCATCCGGAGCCTCTCACCACCAGAATCGGGGAGAGACCCATGCCACGCGTGACGAGAAACTCAGGGAAAGGATACCGACACAATCGACGATCGCGCCCGCAGCATCAGATAGATCTGTTCGGGAGCGGCCTGTCAAACGACGCCACCGGCACGCCCGCATGGCCGGAGCTGCCGGCGGAAGCGCGGGCAGCGCTCACGAGCCTGATGACGCGGTTGATCCTCGACCATGCTGCGACGACAGCGACGCCGCGCGCGAAGGAGGTTGATCATGATCTCTGACAAGGTCAGGCCTCATCATTTGCAGCGCAAGGCGATTCTTTACGTGCGCCAGTCCTCAGCCCATCAAGTGTTGCACAATCGTGAGAGCAGCGCATTACAATACGCCATGCGGGACCGGCTGATGGCGCTCGGCTGGTCAGAGATCGAAGTGATCGATGATGATCTCGGTCGTTCAGCCGCCGGCGGGGTACAACGCGCTGGCTTTGAGCGGATGGTAGCGGAGGTTTGCCTCGGTAAGGTTGGTGCAGTTTGCGCCCGCGAGGTCTCGCGCTTCGCTCGCAACAGCCGGGATTGGCAGCAACTCATCGAGATGTGCCGCGTGGTCGACACCGTTCTGGTCGATCATGAGACCATATATGCGCCACGGCACGGCAACGACCGCCTGCTGCTCGGGCTCAAGGGGAGCCTCAACGAGTACGAGCTGGATTTGTTGCGCCAGCGCTCGCTTTCGGCGCGCTACGAGAAGGCGCGCCGGGGCGAGTTGGTTGTGGCGGCGCCCGTCGGCTTCGTGAAGGCCAGCGACCGTTATGAGAAAGATCCGGATCAGCGTGTCCAGGAAGCGATCAAGCTGGTGTTCGACAAAGTCGAGGAACTGGGCAGTGCCCGACAGGCGCTCTGCTGGCTCCACGAGTACAACCTCGATCTGCCGGTGAAGCAGTCCAACGGCGACACGGCCTGGCGGCGACCGAGTTACTCCACCATCCACCGGATCATTGAGAACCCGGTCTACGGCGGCGCCTATGCCTATGGTAAGACGGCTGTGGCGGCGGGATACACCGCCGAGGGCGTGAGCGGGAAGATCCGCCGCAAGAGGCGGAACGAATGGTTGACGTTGAAGCCCAATACCCACGATGGGTATGTGAGCTGGGAGAGGTTCGAGGCGATCCGCGCAATGGTCAGCAGCAACGTTGCCACTGGTCGACATCACGGTGCGCCCAAGCATGGAGACACGCTGCTGGCCGGTCTGATCCGGTGCAAGCGCTGTGGCCGCAAGCTCACAGTCCGGTACACAGGCATGAAGCACCATATCCCGCGCTACAGCTGCAGCCGCGCCTGGATGGACAATGGCGGCCCTCTCTGCATCGCCTTCGGAGGACTACGCGTCGATGATGCAATCGAGGAAGCACTGCTTGGCGTTGTCGGCCCAGGCGCGATCGCCGCTGCAACCGCTGCTGCCAAGGAAGCCGAAGAACGACAGGATCAGGTGCGCAATGCTCTCAGTCGCGATCTGGAAGCGGCGCGCTATGCCGCAGACCGGGCTTTCCGGCAATACGATGCCGCCGACCCCGCGAACCGGCTAGTGGCGAGTGAACTTGAAGCGCGCTGGAACAGGGCGCTCGCTCACGCGGCGGAGGTCGAGAGCAAGATCGCCAAGCATGATGCGGCGACGGCTGCACCCATTGCTGATCCGGCTTCGCTCGGCGTTCTCGCCTCGAACCTCAAAACGGTCTGGGATGCGCCGACGACGGATGCTCGCCTCAAGAAGCGCATTGTACGCACTCTCGTCCATGAGATCGTGGCCGATATCGACGACGCGGCGTCCGAGATCGTTCTCATCGTCCACTGGGTGGGTGGCGCTCATAGCGAGCTGCGCTTGCCCAAGCGTCGGCGCGGACAGCGCAACAGCACTTCTGCTGATATTATCCAAGCCGTGCGTCAACTGGTGCTGATCGCCAGCGACGATCTGATTGCCGGCCTACTCAACCGCAACGGCCTCAAGACGGGCAACGGCAATCGCTGGACCCGCGAGCGCGTCGCATCGCTACGCTTCTATCACCACATCCCGGTATTCAAGCCCGCCGATGACGGGATCGAACCCTGGCTCAACCTTGGCAACGCCGCCAAGCTCCTGAAGATCGCGCCAAAGACGCTCCGCCTGGCTGCTCAAGCCCGCGAGATCGAAGCCTTCCATCCGCTATCGGACGGCCCGTGGATCTTCGCCCGCGCCTCACTGAAAACAACTGCCGCTCAATCTATCGCCGAACGAGCGCGACAGAACCCAAGATACCCCGCGGGATCGCATCCCAATCAGCAAAGTCTCTTCTCTTCAACAACATAGACAGATGGGTGTTCTAATGCGCGGTTGTAGTAGGCGGAGTAAGATTTCAGAATTCGGCGCAGATGCGCCTCGCCCAGGACAATGATGTGGTCCACACATTCACGCGGGATCGATCCGATCAGCCGTTCGGCAAAAGCATTCTGCCAGGGCGACGCTCGTGTAATGGGCCTATCCCGGATACCCATTGCGCGCAATCGGCGCATGACGACGCTACCATAGATCCGGTCGCGATCGCGGATCAGGTAGCGCGGCGCTTCATTCCAAGGGAATGCTTCTGTGATCTGGCGCGCAACCCATTCTGCCGTCGGATTTGGTGTGACGTTGATCCAGACGAGGTTTCTACGGCCGAGCCGGACGATGACGAAGGCATAGAGCAGGTCGAAACCGATAGTTGGAACAACGAACAGGTCGATGGTAGCAATGTCCGGCGCGTGATTGCGCAAGAAGTTTCGCCATCCCTGGCGGGGCGGCCCCCGCCGTTTGACCATGTACTTGGCGACGCTCGACTGCGCGACCTCAAACCCAAGCTTGAGCAGTTCGCCGTGAATGCGTGGCGCGCCCCAAAGTGGATTTTCGATGCTCATCCGCCGGATCAGCGCGCGTAGCTCCGTGTCGATCTGCGGTCGCCCTCCCAATGGGCGCGACTTCCAACGCCAGTAACAGCGAAAACCGGCCCTGTGCCAACGCACGAGCGTCTCGGGCCGGATGATTGTGAGGACCTGCAGGATTAACGGAAACCAGCGATACAGCTGTATCAGGAACCAGTGATCATTGTTCGTAAGCTGGACGCGGCCACGCCGCCTGCGCCCCAAGACGATCAACTGATGTCGAAGCACCGCGTTCTCAGCCTCGAGCTGCAGCTTCGATTTGAATGGCGAGGCCAGGGCTGCCAGAGCGAAATAGAAGAGCCCGATCATTCCGCCAGCTTAGGCGATTCCATCACGTCATCAACTCGGATAAGGTTTTCGGTACACACAAGGTGCAGGCCAAACGGCGACTGCACCGTCCCAAGGCATGAAAAATTCCGCGAATACGAACCTAGTGCTCTATCGACTTACTTCGTCGCCGGCACGGACAATGGTCATGATCGTCTGTCGAAGCCGAGCATGAAACTGTGAGACTTATTTTCTCCCCAGCAGAGATGAAAGAACGGCGACCAGCTCTGCCTGTCGATTGACGCCTAGCTTTACAAAAATACTTTTTAATCGGCTCCGACCGGTTTCCTTAGCGATAGCAAGGCTATCAGTTATTTGGTCCAAGGACTCGCCCGAGGCGATGCGAGCAGCTAAGCGCGCCTCAGCCTCCGTTAATCGGAAAGCAGATTTTAACACCTCTTCGGACGGGCGCGCCACTGTATTTAGGTCGACGAAGATGACGATAGCCTGACAGTCTGAAAGCGCGTTAGCAGCTAAGCTCGATGGCCGCATCGGATAGGCCAACAGAGGACGCCCCGTGGCCCGCGGGAAACAAACAGGCGGAGAAAATCGACCGTTTGTGCTATTCCACAGCAACTGATGTAGCGCCTGGTTTAGTTCGGCTGATGCGCTGAGGTTTTTTGAAACGAGCTTCCCGTTTGAAATCTGAAAATCTCTGGCTAAAACTCTCTCGGCCGTCTGGTTCAGCTTGAACGCCTTGCCAAGCCGATTGATTAGAATCGCGGCGGTGCCGCTAATCTCGAAGGCTTCTAGCAAGCCCGTCGACGCAGACGCACCCAAGGTCCGCGCCAATGCCACACTTGCTGACAGACGAGAAGAGAGTGTGGTCAACTGTTGCTTCTCTTGCGTCGTAAATGGCTCCTGGTCGATCGTTCGTTGAATGGAGAGGCACCACGTATCTTCCGCGCAGGCGACCTTCACGCCAGCGAACCATCGTAGCCGGTGCGGAGCGAGAAATTCTTGATAATATGGATGCTTCTTAATGCGATCGACGCTGATGATATCCAGATCATCAACGACCCCGCGCTTCCGCATGATTTCAAAGCCGTTGTTTCGTTCGTCGCGTAGATACCAACCTTCACGAAAGTAGACGTCTGCCGAAGGTTCCATCTGCTCCGTAAACGGCACGTTTGGCAGCAAGCCGCCGGTATTCGGTATCAGTACTGTGCCGAAGCTTTCGGTCGCCGCGGTCACCGCTTCGAGAGCGGTAACCCACCGGCTGGGGTCTAAAGCCGCTTCAGCAAAGCGTTGTTCAACTAAGGCAAAATCCCATGAAGCCATTGATCAGCTTGATCCTTTATTTCTGGATATTTTCGAGTTTAACCCAAACGGGTGTAGACGGCCAACGTCAGTGTGGGCCTCATTAGCGGCTCGCTCGTGAAAAGTTCCCCTGCCGGAATGGAACCTCGATCTGGGACGCGAGCAAACAAGCTTAGGGGGCATGCGTTGGACGAGTTAATCCGCTATCGAGCTATGCAAGCATTCTGCCTACAACGCGCCAAGATGGAACACGAAGATGAAAAGTTTTGGGAGACGGAGGCCGAAGTCTGGGCGCGGCGCGCAGCTCACTTCGATATCAAAATAAGCGCCGATGAATCAGCGTCGCCAGGGAACTGCGACACGTGGGTCTCCAGTCCTTCGACGGCAGCCAGCGGTGACGGTGGCCGGACCACTACTTCAATTTAGGCCGTCCCCAAGCTTACCCGGCTCGATAGGTTGCGCGAGGTCTCTCTGTCCGCCATCGATTTTGGACAGCGCAGAAGTCCCTCAAAAACAGGCTTTCTCGAACCGCCGGAAAATGACGGCGTGGCACCACGGTGGAACACCGCGGCCGGGTCAAGTTGCCATCATTGAGCCGCCGGTGGCGATGACGAATCCGACACCCGACGTCGTCTGAATAAGACATTCTCCACCCGGACAAAGGAAACTTTACACCCGGATGTTGCGCTTCCCCGCAACCAAGACGACGCAAAGAACCCAGCAATTCACGGGACCGCTGGGTTCCTCATTCTGCAAAGCCGACTTCACAAAATCAGCGGTGCCGTTCGTTCGTCTCAAATTGTCCGACTCGGCACGCGCCGCTCGCATGGTCGTCGCGATTAGCATCGATATAGCTCGCGGGCGCGGCTTCGTTGGGCCTTGCTTGCGGCTTTTTGCGCCGGATCTTTCTGACGACCGTATAGAACGCGGGCGTGAACAGGAGGCCGAAGGCGGTCACACCCAGCATGCCGGCGAAGACCGCCGTGCCCAGCGATTGACGCATCTCCGAGCCTGCACCCGTTGCGACCACGAGCGGCGCCACGCCGAAGATGAAGGCCAGCGACGTCATCAGGATCGGCCGCAGCCGCGTCCGCGCCGCGGTCACGGCCGCTTCGCCCGGTGTCGCGCCGGCTTCCTCGGTCTGGCGCGCAAATTCCACGATCAGGATAGCGTTCTTGGCGGCGAGACCAACCAGCACGACGAAGCCGATCTGCGCCAGCACGTCGATCGCCATCCCCCGCCACAACAGCCCCGTCACGGAGGCGAGCAGGCACATCGGCACGATCATCACGACCGCGAGCGGCAAATTCCAGCTCTCATACTGCGCGGCAAGCACCAGGAACACGAACAGGGCGGCCGCGCCGAACACCAGGAGCGACGAGGTGCCCGGCTGTTGCTGCTGAAACGCAAGCTCGGTCCATTCGAAGCCGATGCCGGGCGGCAGCACATCGTGCGCAAGCTCTTCCATGCGGTGCAGCGCGGTGCCGGTCGCGACCCCCGGCGCTGCGACGCCCATCACTTCGGCGGCGGGGAACAGATCGTAACGCGGTACGCGGTAGGCTGCGTTTTCGGATTTCAACCGCCCCACCGTGCCGACCGGCACCATCTCGCCGGACGCGTTGCGAGCCTTCAGCCGCGCGATGTCCTGCGGATCCTGGCGGAAAGAGCCATCGGCCTGCGCGATAACCTGGTAGGTCCGGCCGAGATAGTTGAAGTCGTTGACATATTGCGAGCCGAGATAGACCTGCAGGGTGTTGAAGACGTCGGTGGGCGTCAGCCCGACCTTCTCGGCCTTCTCGCGATCGATATCGGCGTAGACCGACGGCGAGCGCGTGCCGAACAGGGTGAAGACACCGGCGTAGCTCGGATCCTTGTTGGCGGCGGCGACCAGCGCCTGCGCCGCTTTCGAGAGCGCCTCCGAGCCGAGCCCGGCGCGATCCTGCAGCATCATCTTGAATCCGCCGGCATTGCCGATGCCCTGCACCGGCGGCGGCGGAATCGTCAGTACATAGGCTTCCTGAATCACCGACAGGCGCTTGCGCAGGTCGGCCAGCACGCTGGTCGCCGTCAGGCCCTTGACCTCGTGATTGTAGAGCGAGGGCAGGCCGGAAAAGATCGTTCCGGCGTTGGAGGCGATGGTGAAGGTGGTCGCGTCGAGCCCCGCGAACGGCGCGACATGCTCGACGCCGCGCGTGGACATGATGATGTCGATCGCCTTCTTGACCACAGCCTCCGTGCGGTCGAGCGTGGCGCCGGGCGGCAGTTGTACGACGGTGATGAGATAGCCCTGATCCTGCTCCGGAATGAAGCCGGTCGGTGCGCGGGCGAACTGGAAGCCGGCGGCGCCGATCAGCACCGCATAGATCACGAGGACGACGCCGGTGATCTGCACCAGCCGCCGCGTCAGCTGTCCGTAGCTCGTCGACAGCCACTCGAATCCGAGATTGAAGCGGGCAAAGCCGGCCTGCACCAGCCGGACGATCCACGAGCCCCGCGGCTTGTGGCCGGGCTCATGAGTCCTTGAACAGCGCCGCGCAGAGCGCTGGGCTCAAGGTCAGCGAAACGAAGCAGGAGATCAGGGTCGAAACGGCGATGGTGACCGCGAACTGGCGGAAGAATTGCCCGGTAATGCCCGACAGGAAGGCCGAGGGCACGAACACCGCGCACAGCGTCAGCGCGATCGAGATCAGCGCGCCGCCGACCTCGTTCATCGTGACGTGGGCGGCCTCTGCCGGGGTCATGCCGCGCTCGAGGTTGCGCTCGACATTCTCCACCACGACGATGGCATCATCGACGACGATGCCGACCGCGAGCACGAGGCCGAACAGCGACAGATTGTTCAGCGATATTCCGAGCACATAGAGGAAGGTGAAGGTGCCGACCAGAGACACCGGGATCGCAATCACCGGAATGATCGCGGCGCGCCAGCTCTGCAGGAACAGGAACACGACGCCGACCACGAGCAGGATCGCGACGAAGATCGTCTTGATCACCTCGTCGACCGATTTGCCGACAAAGATGGTGGGATCATAGATGACCTTGTAGCTGAGGCCGGGCGGAAAGTCCTTGACCAGCGTCTCCATCGTGTCGAGCACTTCGTGTTCGACGGCCAGCGAGTTCGCACCCGGCTGGGCAAAGATCAGGAGCGGCATGCCGGGTCCATGGTCCATGAACGCCGTCGAGCCGTAGTCGGCGGCGCCGATCTCGACGCGGCCGACGTCGCGCAGCCGCGTCACGCGGCCCTCGCTGTCCGATTTCAGAACGATGGAGGCGAACTGTTCGGGCGTCGAGAGCCGCCCGAGCGTCTGCACGTTGATCTGATAGGCCTCCCTTGACGCGACCGGCGGCTGATTCAGTACGCCCGCCGAGACCTGGACGTTCTGGGCGCGCAGCGCGGTGAGGACTTCGCTCGCGTTCAGGTTATGGGCTGCCACCTTGTCGGGATCGAGCCAGATGCGCATGGCGTATTCGCGGCCGGCAAAGATCTGCACGTCGCCGACGCCGGGCAGGCGCGCCAGCACGTCCTTCACATGCAGCGTCGCATAGTTCGAGATGTAGAGTGTGTCGCGCGAACTGTCGGGCGAGTAGAGGTGCACCGCGAGAAGGATGTTGGGCGTCGCTTTGCGCACCTGCACGCCGAGCCGCTGCACGTCCTCGGGCAGCCGGGGCAGCGCGTCTTGTACGCGGTTCTGCGTCAGCATCTGCGCGACGTTGAGGTCGGTCCCGATCCGGAACGTGACGGTGACGGTGAGCTTGCCGTCGCCGGTCGATTGGCTCGACATGTAGATCATGTTCTCGACGCCGTTGATCTGCTGCTCGAGCGGCGTTGCGACCGTGCGCGACACCGTCTCGGCGGATGCGCCGGGATAGGTCGTGGTGATCTGGACCGTGGGCGGCACGATCTCGGGATATTGCGAGATCGGCAGAATGGCGAGCGCGCCGAGGCCAATCAGCGTCAGGAAGACGGAGAGGACGGTCGCAAAAATCGGCCGGTCGATGAAGCTGTGGGTCACGGGAAGCTCCTGTTCAGCCTTTTATTTCAGCCCTGGTCGGCGGTCGGGTCGTAATGGATGGTGCCGTCCTGCGGCGCGACCTTGGTGCCGGGAATGGCGCGGACTAGGCCGTCGATGATGACGCGGTCGCTCGGCTCGAGGCCGGACTGGATCACCCGCAATCCGCCGCGCAGCTCGCCGGTAGTCACGATCTTCGGTTTGACGGTCGCATCACTGCCGACCGTCATCACCAGGCGCTGCGACTGGTCGAGCACGACCGCGGCGTCCGGCAGTAGATAGACCGGCGTTGGCGACGCAATCGCGACGCGCAGCCGGGCGAACTGGCCCGGCGCCAGGAACAGGTCCTCATTTCGCACCGTGGCGCGCGCATGAATGGTGCCACTGGAGCGATCGAGCGCATTGTCGATGAAGTCGAGCGTGCCCTCGCGGCTGAAATTGTTCTCGTCGCTGAGCGCGATCATGACCTTGTTGGCAAGCGGACCGCCGATGCGGGCGCGCTCGCGCGAGAAGGTCAGGAAATCGGATTCGCTCATATCGAAATCGAGATAGAGCGGATCGAGCGAGACCAGCGTCGCCAGCAGTGTGGTCGGGCTGGTCGCCGCGCGGCTTCCCGCGACCAAGCTTCCGAGCGAGACCTGACGCGCGCCGATGCGCCCCGGAAAGGGCGCCCGCACGCGGCAATATTCGAGATCGAGCTCGGCATCCCGCACCCGCGCCTTAGCGTCTTCGACCTCGGCTTGCGAAACATCCTGGTCGTTGGTGCGCTGATCGACCGTCTCCTGGGTCGCGAACTCGTTGTGCTTGAGCGATTGCGCCCGAAAGAGCTGGTTGTTGGCGAGCGCCACACGGGCAGTCGCGGCCTGCAGCGCCGCCTGCGCCTGCGCCAGCTTGATTTCATAGGGCCTCGGATCGATGACGAAGAGAAGGTCGCCCTTGTGCACGATCTGCCCGTCCTTGAAATGGATCTCGGTCAGCGTGCCGCCGACCTGGGCGCGCAGCTCGACGCGATCGATAGCGGAGAACTGGCCGAGGAAACCAGCCCTGACATCGAGCTCGCGCTGCAAGGGCCGGCTGACCGTCACGACCGAGGTGGGCGTCGGCGCCGCCGCGGCCCGATTGCCCCGGTGGGGCGCTAGGCCGAGCCAGGCGAAGGTAAGGCCAAGCGCTACTGCTGCGCCGAGCGCCGTTACCTTCCATCGCCATCGGCGCGGCCGTGCCACCGGTTCGTCCAGCCGTTCTCGTTCAAGTGTCGAAGGGTCGCTGATCTGATCCATGAGACTGTCCATAAGTCCTTGCCATGCTGTCCGGAATTCGGTCGCGCCGGCGCCGCGAACCGCGCGCGCCGGCCGCGCCAGGGTGTCGAGGGGTGATGCCAGGTAGTTGTTATTCAAGTGGTGGAAAAGCTGCGCACGGGATTGATATTTGGAGGAACCACTCCAATATGGTGCGCAAGAGATAAACTCGGGGAGGCGCCGTTCAAGGGTTTTTGGAGCGATGACACCAAAAATAATTACAGGGAAGAAAGGCGTGGGGGCCAAGCGTGGCCGGGGACGGCCGGCGGCGTTCGACCGCGCCGTCGCGCTGCAGGCGGCGATGAAGCTATTCTGGGAGCGCGGCTATGAAGGCACGTCGTTCGACGAACTGATCGCCGCGATGGGGATCAGTGCGTCGAGTTTCTACAATTCCTTCGGCAGCAAGGAAGCGCTTTATTGCGAGGCCACGCGGTCTTACCTCGATTGGTCGGGTCAATGGTTCTTCGCCATTCTCAATGACCCTTCGATCGATACCAAGACGGCCTTCGCGCGGCTGTTCGAGGCGACCGCGGAAGAGTTCACCCGCGGCGATCACCCGCTCGGCTGCATGATTTCGCTGGCGGGCACGCATTGCCCGCCGGGCATGAGCAACATACGCGACATGATGGCCGAGCATCGCGCCTTTTCGGAAAGCGCGATGGCGGCACGCATCCGAAAGGGTGTGGCAAATGGCGAGGTGCCTGAAGACGCCGATTGCGACATGCTGGCTGCCTATTGCAGCGCCGTGGCGCGCGGGCTCGCGGTCCAGGCGCGCGACGGCGCCTCTCGCGAGAAGCTGGCCCAGATCGGTCGTCTCGCCATGGGCGCGTGGCCGGCAGGGAAGAGTGGGCGATCAAGGCTCAGGGGCAATGGTTTCTCGCATGGCGCCTGATGCGTTTGACATCTGGGAGATGTCGAAGACGTTTTTGTGCCGAGGTTCAATTCGCCGAATGAGCGGTTATGGAACGGCCGTTGTTGGCGCGAAGCGGCCGTTCATGCGCCACGTAGTCGAAACAAAGCATCGACGTCTTCAGGGTACCGGCCGAAAGGCGCCAAGCGTTAGTCGATGCTCAGGTGTTCTTCAATTTTGTGTTCGCTAGCAGCTTGGCTAATGGGGCCACTTCAAGGCTATTGAGGAATTCGTCCAGATCTGTCTCCAAGATCAACATGCGGGTACCGCATTGGCGCGCAAATTGCCGAACCCTCCTTCCGAGTAGAATTTGGTTTTGGACAATCCGGTGCGTGCCATCACATCTTCAACGGAGAACGCACGGCTCGCCAACACCCTGCTTTCTCGCCCCGGTCCGGCCTGACCTGTGCTTCAGGTAGACTAAGCGTCCCCGCTCCAACCGTCCGGGCCATCCACGGCTCGAAGTCTTCGCGGGGGAGGAAGATGGGTTGGCGCATACCGTTAAGCGCGCAGTCTGTTGCGGTCCAGTGTAGTCGGCGCTGATAACCACTCGCTCCCCGATTTTAGCCAATCCCGTGCATCGAGCTCGAGGTCTACACGCGGCTCATCGCCGCCTCGAAGCGCGATGGCTCAAGTGGGTGAAGCCCGGGGTACGATAACTCCCGCCGGCATCGTCAAATCGAAACAAGTCACCGCCAAATCGCGCTGGGTGCTGATCGACGTCCTGGTCCGCAACCAGCTTGACGAGAAGGTCGCCGTAGGGGAGGCAATGGTCGAGTTCCCGCTGATCGCGAAGGCCGGGCTAAGGCGTTCCGATCAATCGCGGAAGATCGACGATGGCAATTCGGAGCACCAGGAAGCCAAGCCCATGGTCGAGTTTCAGCGGCGCGCGATGTCGGGCGCGGATTTCCCGTTATCGACGAAGGCGGGCTTTGGTGGTTTCGACCGTGGTGGCATTGACGGGAAAAGCTGCGGTTGGATGAGAAAGACGGGAATTTTCTTTCGTTCGAGAGCCACGGAGGAAACAACGATTGCCGGCTTGCCCGCCGTGCGACCCTCGATCGACCGCGGTTTAGCTGCGTTTGACGAAAATCTCGTTGGACTTCGATCGTTCCTCGAGCAGCGCAAGATAGTTGCGATTAACTCGTTTCAGATGCCGTTCCATCTCATTCACGGCCGCATCTGCGCTTCTCGCTTCGAAATACTGCATAAAGCGCTTGCGCGAGGGCAGCACATAATCGGGAATTTGCTGCGAGCCGATCGAATAGACGAACTGCCGCATGATTTCGATCAGCCCTTCCATCACAACGATCAAGATGGGATTGCGGGTAGCCCTGGCCAAAATCATGTGAAACTCGAGGTGAACATTTACGCGGGCGAAGAAATCGTTGCGTCGCGTCGCTTCCGCCGCGAGCTCAAGGTTGTCGCGCAGCCTTTTGATGTCACCTGCGGTATGCACCTCGCACGCGGCGCGGACGATGGCAGATTCGATCGAGATTCTGGCCTGGGTGATCTGCTCACGCGTGACAGCGCCCAGAGAAAACATGTCCTGAATGCTCGCAACGATGGTTTCGCCATTGGTATCGTTGACGAACGCGCCGCCCGAAGCTCCCTTGCGCAGGGTTATCAAGCCCGAAATCTCGAGCGATCGGAGAGCTTCTCGAAGCGTGTTTCGCGATACACCGAATTTAACTGCGAGCTCGCGCTCAGCCGGCAAACGGTCGCCGGCGCGCAGCCGGCCTTGCGATAACTCCTGGCGGATCTGGCCGGCAATATCTTCAAATGCGCGCGCGACCTGGACGCGGCGAAACGCGGCTTCGGAATCCGGTCGGCGTGACGCTGCCTTCTCCCTGGCTGGGTCCGGCGCTTCGGCGCTGCTTGCTTTCCTTATTGCCGTCCGGATCACCCTAAAGTCCTACGACGACGCCCCATTGAAGTCCCAGTACCGCTTGCCAGGAACCTTGGTCTGTCCAGATTACAGGAGCAAAAGAGGTCCAAGGCGGGTTCGACGGACAATTTTGCGTCCAACCCCAATACAACTGACAAATACATGACTCGCCCCAATGGCGCAAACGCCCCCTCTGGATGCGCCATTTGCGCGTAACCAGCTATCCGTTGCTTGTCTGACGTTCATGCGGTGAACCGTTTCTCAGGCGTAAGCCGCACCACCGGAGATGGGGATCGCCCTGCCGGCCCTTGCGCTGGTGCCCTTGTTGTCCTGAATGATGAACTCCGCGGCACGGTCGCCGATCATCATTGAGGGGGCGCTGGTGTTACCGCCGATGATGTTCGGCATGATCGAGGCGTCGGCCACCCGAAGGCCTGTGATGCCGTGCACGCACAAGCGGGAATCGACCACCGCCATCGGGTCACCCTGGGGCGCCATCTTGCAGGTGCCCACGGGGTGATACGTCGTCGCGACATTTGCACGAATAAAGGCTTCGAGGTCGGCATCGCTCGTGACGCCAGGGCCGGGGCTGAGTTCGGCTCCGGAATAGCGCGCCATGGCCGGCATGGAAATGATGTGCCGCGCTTCTTTCAGGCCCTGAATGAGCGCCTCGATATCTGCCCGGTCCTCCAGGAAGCGTGGATACATCACCGGCGGGGCCGTCGGATCGGCCGAGGCAAGCTCGAGCCGGCCGCGCGTTTTCGGCCGAAGAACGGCGATGTGCAACACGAAGCCGTGCCGCCGCGGCAGGGTGCGCGGATTGTCCTTCAGTCCGACCATGAACGTCATTTGCAGATCGGGCCGGGTGATGCCGGCACGGCTATGCAGGAAACCCCCTGCCTCGGCGGCGTTGGAGGCAAGCATACCCTTTCGCGCGAACAGATATCGCAGCGGTGCGAGAGCCACCCGCGGGGCGGTCCGCCAAGACAGGGCGTAGGATTCAGCGCCAGGATTGGTCATCGCGACCGAGACCGTGGGATGGTCCTGCAAGTTAGCTCCCACTCCGGGCAGATCCTCCACGACGCGAATGTCGTGGCGACGGAGCATGTCGGCCGGGCCGAGGCCCGACAGCATCAAAAGCTGCGGCGAGTTGACGGTGCCTGCGCAGAGGACAACTTCGGTCGATGCAACCAGAGTCTCTTTCTTGCCTTCGCGCCTGATCGTGACGCCAACTACCCGGGATCCCCGGAGATTGATACGCTCGACCATCGTATCGGCATAGATCCGCAGGTTGCTGCGGTGAAGAACGGGGTGCAGGAAGGCTCGCGAACTGCTCAACCTGACGCCGTTGCGCTGGTTGAGATCAAACATTCCAAAGCCATCCTGCCGAGCGCCGTTGAAATCGTCGTTGCGCCGGTGGCCGGCCTCGACAGCCGCTTCGATGAGGCCGTGCGCGAGACGATTGTTCTCCCGCGGCTTACGCACGTCGAGTTCTCCGCCGGCACCATGCAAATGCAATGGCTCAGCGGCGTAATTTTCGTGCCTTTTGTAGCAGGCGAGGACATCCTCGTAGCCCCAGCCCTCGTTTCCCAGGGCGGCCCATTCATCATAGTCGGTTGGATGTCCCCGCATGTAGACCGTTCCGTTGACGGACGTACAGCCTCCGAACAGCTTGCCGCGCGGACAGGGGATCTGACGACCGTTTACCTCCGGACCGCCGTGATAGACGTGCTGCCAGTTGTAGCGGGCATCCGGCAGCAAGAAGACGTTGCCGATCGGCAGCGTTGTCTTCACGTTGACCGGAAAATTCAGATCGGATGGCCCGGCCTCGATCAGTGCCACGCGTGCGGCTGGATCTTTCGAGAGACGGTTTGCCAGCAGGCAGCCCGCAGCACCGGCCCCGATCACGATGAAGTCGAAGTCCCTTCCGTCCTGGGCGGTATTCACGGCAAAGCTCCTCCCTCGGTCATTTTGGCTCATTCCGCTTGTTGCCCTGGTGGGGGTTTCGGATTGACGCAACAACCGGATCCGGACTATCAATGGTTCTACCAATGAAATGCAAGAGTGTCCATCATCTGATTTGCCGCCTGCTCGCCGATGGCGGATACGGGCTTCTCGCGAGGGTCGACGACCGGGCGTAAAACGAAAAGAGCGATGCTTGGGTCGCCCTGTTGAGCGGGAGGTGTGGAGTTGGGGATGTCAGAACCGTTGCCGTTTCATTTGCTGGCAAAGCCGACCGGCGCCACCTGCAATCTGAACTGCAAATATTGCTTCTTTCTGAGCAAGGACCGGCTCTACGACGGAGGCGGTCTGCTGATGACCGACGATGTGCTCGATTCTTACATCCGGCAATTGCTGGCGGCGCAACCGAATTCGGAGGTCAATGTCGCGTGGCAGGGCGGGGAGCCGACCTTGATGGGCCTGGAATTTTTCAGGCGCTCCATCGAAGTGGTCGCGAAATACAAGAAGCCAGGCCAGAAAATCCTCCACACCATCCAAACAAACGGCGTGCTCCTGGACGACGATTGGGCGCGCTTCTTCAAGACGCACGGCTTCCTGGTCGGATTAAGTATCGATGGTCCGAAGCACATGCACGACGCCTACCGCGTCGCGAAGGGCGGACGCGGCACCTTCGATCAGGTCATGCGGGCGTGGGAATGCCTAGTGAGAAACCAGGTTGACGTCAATATTCTCTGCACGGTCCACGCCGCGAATGGCGACCACGGTCTGGAAGTCTATCGTTTTTTTTGCGACCGCCTGCAGGCAAGATACTTGCAATTCATTCCGATCGTCGAGCGCGCCACCAAGGAAACCATCGACCAGGCTAATTTGGGCTGGAGCGAGCCTCCGCGCGGCCAGCGGCCGCTATACGTCCAGCAAGGCGGCCTGGTGACGGAGCGGTCAGTCCGACCCGCGCAGTATGGCCACTTCCTGGAGGAAATCTTCGACGAATGGGTCAAGCGTGATGTTGGGCGGGTGTTTGTACAGAGCTTCGATGCCGCGCTCGCCAACTGGATCGGGGAGCCGAGCGCCTGCATTTTTTCTCCTACCTGCGGCAACGCGCTCGCAATCGAGCACAATGGCGATCTCCATGCCTGCGACCACTATGTGGAGCCGGACTACTTGCTCGGCAATATCGGCGAAACATCGCTGGCAAAACTCGTCGCTTCGCCGAAACAACGCCGGTTCGGCCGCGACAAATTCGATACGCTGCCGAAATACTGTAGCGACTGCGAGGTGTTGTTCGCCTGCTACGGCGAGTGCCCGCGCAACGGGTTCACCAAGTCCCCGGACGGCGAAGCCGGCCTGAACTATTTATGCGCCGGGTACAAGATGTTCTTCAGCCACATCAATGGCCCCATGCGGAGCATGGCGGAATTGCTCAAGAATGGTCGTTTCGCGGATGAGATCATGACGATCGAAGCCCGCACGCCGGCTTGACCAGCCCGGAACGGCTTGCGCCCTAGTAGGAGAAATCGGTGGAACGGAAAAAAGACAATCCCGGCCTGGATTCGACGGCTGCACAGAACGATGCCGGGAAGGACGAGCGTGGAATTCCGAAAAATATCAGTGCGGAAACCCATGCCTATCGAAATTTCGCAGGCAAAATCGACCGTACCATGGTCCAGTCGAAACCGGATTGGCCTTCGCGTCCGCAAGCGCCGGACGGCGCCCCCAATATTGTCGTCATCCTCTGCGACGACGTAGGTTATTCGGATTTTGGATGCTTCGGTTCCGAGATACCGACGCCGAACATCGATCGTTTGGCGGAGCAGGGGCTGCGCTATACAAATTTTCATGTGATGCCGATGTGTTCGCCGACCAGGGCGGCGCTGCTCACCGGCAGAAATTCGCATGCGGCAGGAGTGGGCTGGGTGGCTCACGCCGATCCGGGCTTCCCGGGCTATGCCATGGAGCTGCCGGAGGACGTCACGACCGTCCCGGAAACACTGAGAGCTCAGGGATATGCGACCTATATGGTCGGCAAGTGGCACTTGTGCAAAGACTTCGACCACACCGAAACCGCCTCGCGCGCCTCCTGGCCGGTGCAGCGTGGATTCGACAGATTCTACGGCTTCCTTGAGGCGTTCTCCAATTATCATCATCCTCCGACATTGATGATCGACAACTCGGAAAGCGCGCCCGAACGCTATCCGGATGGCTATTATCTGACAGACGATCTCACCGACCACGCGGTGTCGATGATCCGGTCGTCGAAGGCCTCCGATCGATCGAAGCCGGTCTTCCTTTACTTCGCGCATCCGGCGGTGCACGCACCGCTGCATGCCAAGCTTGAGGATATCGAACGACATCGCGGCAGCTATCAGCGAGGCTGGGATGCGGTCCGCGACGCGCGATATCGCAAGCAGATCGAGCTTGGCATCATTACAGCGGACACCAAGCTTCCTCCGCGCAACAACGAAGCTGGCGATGACGTCAAGCCTTGGGATGAACTTACAGCCGACGAGAAGCGCCTGTTTGCCCGATACATGGAGGTCTATGCGGCCATGATTGGCACGATCGACAAAAGCGTCGGGCGGATTCGTCAAACGTTCGAGGAACTCGGCGAGTGGGATAACACCCTTGTGATCTTGACGTCGGATAACGGCGCCTCGCGCGAGGGCCAGGTCTTTGGGACGACGCAATACTTTGATGCACTGCGTATGTTCTACGACAAGAAGACCACCGACTCGATCGACCGGGATCTCGCGGCACTGGATGTCATCGGCGGACCGACGAGCATGCCGCATTATCCCAGAGGCTGGGCGATGGCTTCCAACACGCCGTTTCGCCTTTACAAAGGCAATACCCATGCGGGCGGTCACCGGGTGCCGATGGTGATGTCATGGCCGGCCCAGCTGAACGGCGTGGCGGGGCAGACGCGATCGCAATATGTGCACGTGACCGACCTTTATCCCACATTGCTGGAGCTGACGGGGGTGAATGACCTGAATGTTCGCCATGGCGTCGCTGTTCGAGAACTGTCCGGGACAAGTTTCGGCAAGACCGTGTTTCATCCGGACGCGGCTCATGCGCACATCTCCCAATATTATGAGCTGTCAGGGCATCGCGGCTACTATGAAGCCGGTTGGGAGATCGTCAGCCGGCACCTGCCGATGACCAAGTTCACCGACGACGAATTTGAACTTTATGATCTATCCGCCGATCCGACCGAGACCAGGAATCTTGCCGCGACGGAGCCGGACCGTGTTCAGCGGCTTGCACGGGCGTGGGAGCGGGCGGCATGGGATAACCAGGTGTTTCCACTCGATGAGGGCACCGGGATCAGAAAATTTCAACGCTCGGATTATGAGCTTAGATATGAAGCGCCAGTGCGCCTGGTCCCCGGTACCCCCACGCTTGCCCGCTACAGGTCGCTCAAGCTCGTCGACCAGCGTTCCTTTGACATCGAAATCGATCTGGATTTCAAACCAGGGGATCGTGGGACCCTCGTCGCGCACGGGCAGCAGGGTGGGGGCTATAGCGTTTACATCGACAATGACGAAGTGCACTACCTCCACAATGGCTACGGCGTCACGACGGACGTGAATGGAGGAGCCGTACTGGCCGGCCGCCGGCAAATCGTCGTTTCGGCGACGGCCAAATCAGCCACCGAGCTTGACGTGGCTATCTCGGTGGACGGCCAGATGCTGAGCGAGAAGCGCGGGCTGGCGATGCTGATTGGCCAGGCCTTGTTCCAGGGGATCGACGTCGGCATTGATCGCAGGTCGCCGGTCAGCTGGGAACGGTTTTCCTCCGACGGGACATTTGCCTTTACCGGCAAGCTCCGGTCCGTTACCTATCGGCCGGGCCCCCACGCGCCCGGTGTCGGTCCAGAGAGACTGGAACAACTCCGAAAGCTGGCGGAGCGGTTCGACTGAAGTCCGACAGCGCTGGCCTGGCTCACATTCAATTCCGTATGTTGGTGCAAAGCTGCCCGCAGCTTTGGTGGTCCGGATAGCCAAGAATGTGCGCCCTCCAAAGCAGCGTCGGGGCACGAGCATTCGATGACGACTTCCGCTGACGGCTCAGCACCATTGCGCCGCTGTTTGGTTAATGGTAGAACCATTGAAATACCGGGCAATGGCTTCCGGTTTCAAAATGAGCCAGGGTTTTGCGGAGCAGCCGCTGCGCATGTCCGCTCCCGCAAAAAGATGGAGGACGCTATGCCCGGAGTAGTGAGAGCCCGATCCGGTCGCTTCGGTCGGTATTCGGCTGGCGCCATGCGTCCGATACTGAAGACCCTGGCGCTCGGTTCATTGCTGTTGAGCGCGGCCAATCTCGCCGCGGAAGAAAAGAAATATGATCCAGGGGTAACTGATACCGAGATCAAGCTCGGACAAACCACGCCTTTCAGTGGTCCCGCCTCCTCGTTCGCCTTGCAGACGAGGGTCATTGAAGACTACTTCAAGATGATCAATGCCGGCGGCGGCGTCAACGGGCGCAAGATCAATCTGATTACGCTCGATGATGCGTATAGTACACCCAAGACCGTGGAGCAGACGCGCAGACTGGTGGAAGGCGAGGGAGTGCTGGCCATCGTTGGGACCATCGGAACGCCAGGCAACCTCGCGATCTCGAAATATCTGAATGCGAAGAAGGTGCCGCAATTGCTGGCGAGATCGGGTTCGCCCAAGCTGGACGACCCGCAGCACCTGCCTTGGACCACGACATTCTATGCATCGCAGAAAGTCGAGGGCCGGCTCTACGCTCAATATGTTCTCAAGAACAGGCCAGATGCAAAGATCGCCGTGCTGTACCAGAACGACGATTACGGCAAAGGCTATCTCGATGCCTTCAAAGAAGGACTGGGGGAGAAGGCATCGATGATCGTCGCTGAGGCCTCCTACGACCTCAGCTATCCCTCGATCGATTCCGAAATCGTGAAGCTCTCAACGTCGGGAGCTAACACCATTTTTTATGCTTCCGTTCCAAAGTTTTCAGCCCAGGCAATCCGCAAGGTTCATGAAATCAACTGGAAGCCACTTCAGATCGTGATAACCGCTTCCAGCCAGACCGACGCGACTCTGAAACCGGCAGGTCTTGAAGCTGCGACCGGCTTGCTCACCTCTCTCTGGCAGAGGGTGCCAAATGATCCGGCATGGGCCAACGACGAGAGTATGGATGAGTTTTTGGCGTTTATGAAACAGTGGGCGTCAGGCGAGCAAAGTGATCTGTTTTTGGCTGCGACAGGCTATTCCTGGGCGCAAACCATGACGGAAGTCTTGAGGCGGTGTGGCGACGACCTATCTCGCGAAAATCTGCTCAAACAGGCGACCAGTCTGAAAGGCTTTCATCCATCGCTGTTCCTTGACGGCATCAATCTGAGTGTTACGCCGAATGACCGGGTCGCCTGGCGACAGGCTCGAATGGCTCGCTTTAGCGGCACGAGCTGGGAGCCATTAGGTGACGTGATAACCGTCACCGACAATCCGCAGGACTAAGCGATACACGCTCGGTGCCGTCGGGCGAGCTCCTGTTGGGGGCGGCGGTCTGTCCGACGTTGCTGTCACTCACCTGAGATCCGTCGCCAGTGTTTGCGGTAACGCGGTTGCCTAGACAGAGTTGGATTTTCGGGGAGGGCCGGAGAGTCCATGAGCGGCGCCAGGCTCCGCGATATCGCAGTCCACGATCCCGCATGGGCGATCCGGCGCCCCGGGCGATTGCTGCTCTGATCTGCATCAAGTACTCGCTCGCTCCTGTCGCGGCTGGGGGCAGGGTCGATGCTCTATTCGGCCGACATTAGATCGTTCGACAGCGTCCAACTTGCTCCATCAAATATCGCGATCCGCAGCGTTTTAAACGGTGTGTAGTCGTCAGGTGTTGTGCTTAGCGACACCCCCGGAAGCATCATGGGAAGACGTTGACCATGGAGCGAGGTCGCCTGGCTGAGAAGAGACTCTCGCGTGAGCTGGTCTCCGCAACGTTTCAGGACGAGAGTTACGGCATGGACGTTCATGTAGGCTACCAGGACCGAATAGTCGTCGGGATTGGCTGAGGGCGCGTACTTCAGGAGAAATTCCTTGTAAGCCTTGACCTCCTCGTCATTGCTCCAGGCCGGATCGCCCGGCTGCTTGAGAAACTGCGTCGTGACCAATCCCTTCGACGCCTCGAGACCTGCGGGCTTTAGCACGGTTTCGACCGACGCCGCCGAGCCGCCGATGACGTGAAGAGGGGTCCAACCCAGCTCATGGACCTTGCGGATCGATTGAGCCGCAGCCTTTGCGGAGGATTGCTCGATCAAGGTATCAACCCCGGCCGATTTGAGCTGAACGATCTGGGAGTTGATTGTTGGATCGGCGATTTCATAGGACACCTCCGCAATGATCTGCGAGGCCTTCGATCCGAGCCCGGCGCGCAGACCTTTGAGATAATCCTTTCCAAAGTCGTCGTTCTGGTAAAGTACGCCGATCCTGGCGTCCGGCTTCGTCTTCAGAATGTACTTTGCGATAACTCTGCCTTCCGTTTCGAAGTCCGGATAGAGCGGCACGGTCCAGGGGAAAGTCTTCGGATCGTTAAAGCGCCGTCCTCCCGCCGTGATGAACAGCTGCGGTACTCGCTTGCCGTTCAAATATTTCTGAATCGCGACATTCGGTGCCGTGCCGATTGTGCCGACCTCGGCAAGCACGCCTACGTCCTCGACGAGTTTCCGCGACTGCTCGACGGCCTTGGGTGCGCTGTAGGCATTGTCCAATTGTGTGAACTTGATCTTGCGGCCGTTGATCCCGCCCTGCTGGTTCAGCATTTCGAAATAGCCGACGACGGCGCGCCCGGCACCGGCACCGAATGACGATGCCGGACCGCTGAGCGGCGTCGACTGTCCGAGATTGATCTCCGTGTCGCTGACGCCGGGGCCATAAGCCTTTTGTGCCCATGCCGATGATGTAGCAAGCAGGGCGGATATCGCGAATGCGCCCCAGATCGAATTGATGCGGCTCAAATTTATCTCCTCCCCGATACTTTTTTGTTGTTTCTACCGTAGCAGCTCGCGGGCGATGACGACGCGCTGGATCTGATTGGTTCCTTCGAATATCTGCGTGAGCTTGGCGTCACGCATCATGCGCTCGACCGGATAATCCATGGTGTAACCATAGCCACCGAAGATCTGAACGGCGTCGGTCGTGACCTTCATTGCCATGTCGCTGCTGAAACACTTGGCCATGCTTGCGAGCACGTTGAGGCGCTTCCAGTCGCCGGCATCGCCGGCGCGAGCGCATTCGTAGACGAGGGCGCGGGCCGCCTCGATCTGGATTGCCATGTCCGCCAGCATGAACTGGATGCCCTGGAATTCCGAAATGGCCTTCTTGAATTGCTTGCGTTCTTTTGCGTAGGCGATGCAGACGTCGAGTGCGCCCTGCGCCAACCCGACAGATTGAGCCCCGATGGTCGGCCGGTTGAGGTCAAGCGCCCGCATCGACGCCCGAAACCCCTTGCCTTCCTCCCCGACGAGGTTCTCCGCGGGTACCCGGACATTATCGAAGAAGATCGGTGTGTTTGGTGCGCCGCGAAACCCCATCTTTCGCTCATGGCGCCCGAAAGTGACGCCGGCCATCCTCTTTGGTTCAATGACAAACGCGCTGATACCGTCAGCGCCTGGGCCGTCGCCGGTCCGCGCCATAACGATAATGTAGTCGGCCGCAACACCATAGCTGCACCACTGCTTGCGGCCGTTGAGGATGTAGCAATCGCCGTCTTTCCTGGCGCGGGTGTTTATGGCGGTAACATCGGACCCTGCCTGCGGCTCGGAAATCGCAATTGCGGTGACAACGCCTCCGCCGGCGATGATGGGCAGATATTTCTTTCGCTGCTCCTCCGAGCCGAAATGCAGCAGCGGCATGATGAACATCGAATTGAGGCCGGCGATCGAAGCGCAGGCCGGCGAGACCTTTGATATTTCTTCGCGAGCGATGCAGACCATCGTCAGATTGCCGTTCGGACCGCCATATTGCTCGGGCACCCACAGCTGCATGAGGCCCATTTCACCAAACAGCCTGACGAGCTCCGTAGGGAAGCGATCGGTCGCGTCGATCTCGGCGGCGATCGGCGCCACGTGCTTGGCCACCATTTTTTGAATGCTGTCGCGGAAGGCATTCTGCTCCTCAGTGAAGCTCATGGCGACTCCTCGTCTTTTCGCAGGAAGCAAAAAAGGGGCTTCCATTAAATGGATGAACCATTTAATAATTACGTCCCATGACAGGCAAGTCAAGACCCAGGCCACCAGGCTCGCCCCCGAACGGCTCCCCTCAATCGGCGTAACCGGGCTCCGGATCCCCGCGTAGCCGGCGTGACGGCTCCCGTCACATTTCGGCCAATCCGCACGCGCCGCGCCTTTGAAGAAATCTGCGAGCGGATTCGCGAGCAGTTAGCGCTCGGCGTTCTCAAACCGGGAGACAAGTTGCCGCCGGAGCGCGAACTCGCGCAACAGCTCGGTGTTAGTCGCAACGTTCTCCGCGAGGCGCTGCGCAGCCTGGAAATGGCGGGCATCCTCCGGTTACAAAAGGGTGTCAAGGGCGGCGCCTTTATTCAGGAAGGCGACACCAGCCGCATGAATGAGGTCATGCGGGATATGCTGAGTCTCGGAACCATCTCCGTGAGGGAGTTGTCCGAGGCGCGAATTCAACGTCATCGATTTGGTGGTTCGGCTTGCCTGCGTCAATGCGCGGCCGCGTGATTTCGAGGCCTTGGAAGCAAACATCGAGAGGACAGATCTCGCGACGCACGAAGGACGGTTGCTGGATCGGGTCGAGTGCTCTCGTGAGTTCTACAAGCTTTTGGCCGAGTCGACCGGCAACAAGGTGATCGCCATGATCACGAACTCGGTCACCGAAATTCACATGCGCTTCGTGTATGCCAAGGTCGCCTCAAGCGGCGCGGCGACGCCACGGCTTACGGACAAGCGGAGGCAGTTTCTTTCGGCCCTGCGGGCGCGAGACGTTGCGGCTGCGACCCGGTCGATGCGAATCCATCTGGAATCGGTTCAGCGGATGCTCGAATCGGATCCCGGCTCGATGTCGCTTCATGTCGCGCTGGCGGAAGTGCAGCCGGGTGTGCGCCGCTGAGCGCTTTTGGCATCCGGCGAAAATACTCACCCAGGACGAGCAGTACGGAGGGAAAAACATGACGAGATACGCCAAATACGAATGCCTGAAGGTAGAGATTGACGAGAAGGTGGCGACGGTGACCCTCAATCGCCCTCAGGCGCGCAACGCCATCAATCAGAAGCTGATCCGCGAGTTACGATCAATATGGGACGACCTTGCCGACGACCACGCCGTCAACGTGGTTGTGCTGACGGGTGCGGGTGAGTTTTTCAGCGTCGGCGGCGATGTAAAGGCGATGTCGGAGCGGCCCGGGGGCGATGTTCTGGAGGAGGGTGAAGTGCATGACCCGATGATCAGCCGCCGCGGCGTTACGCGCCAGCTTGAACTCGACAAGCCGATCATCGCTGCGATCAATGGTGACGCTATTGGCCTTGCGGCCACCCACGCGTTATTGAGCGACATTACGGTGATGGCGGAAGATGCGCGCATCGGCGATACCCATGTTTCGCGTGTGGGCCTGGTGGCGGGGGATGGTGGCACGGTGATCTGGCCGTTGCTCGTCGGCATCAACAAGGCCAAGGAATTCCTGATGCGCGGTACATTGTTGAGCGGCAAGGAGGCCGAGAGGATAGGCCTTGTCAACCATGTGGTGCCTCGCGCCGAGGTACTCACGAAGGCGCGAGAGATTGCGCTTGAGCTCGCCAATGGCCCGACCTGGGCCATCCGCTGGACAAAGTTGTCGATCAATCAAATCCTGAAGGACAGGGTGAACATGATGCTCGAAGCGTCAATGGCGCTTGAGCAGGTCACGTTCGCCACCGCCGATCACAAGGAGGCAACTCTGTCGTTCAAGGAGAAGCGCGAGCCGAAATTCGGGAAGGCGTAGTTCTTTCCATGGTCCCGATCGAGCTGCCGAACGACGACGTGAGGACGATGCTCCGTGATTCCCTGCGGGGGTTTCTTGGCGCGCAATGGAATCCGGAAGCGGCAGCGAAGCCTTCGGGGTCGGCGGAAGCAATTGCTTCGATCTGGACTCGGCTTGTCGGGCAGGGTGTCGCGACGCTTGGTTGCGATTTCGGCGAAGGGGGGCTTCGCGAGATTCTCGTGGTCATGACCGAACTCGGCCGGTCCTCGTGCCCGGCGCCGATGTGGTCGGCCGCACTCGCCAACCTGGCGCTTTCGGGCTGTCAGGCCGAAGCTGCTGTCGATTTACTCAAGGGGATGCATGAGGGGACGGTGCGCGTGGCGTTCTCGTTCGGAGCTCTCGACCCCGATGGCAATACGGGCACAATTCAGCTCGCGGATGGACGCGCCAGCGGTCTCTTGCGTTTTGTCGAAGTGGCGGAGAGCTGCACGCACCTCGTGGTTTGTATTGAGGATTCCTGCCTGGCCATCGTCGCATTGGATGGTCCTGGCGTTGACCTGGAGCCAACCCGGGCGATGGGCGCCTGGGGTCTTTATGAGGTTCGCCTGAAAGAAGCGCCGGCGAGCCATATCGATCTGGCATCCGCCGCCCTCAACGATCGGCTGCTTGGCGGCAAGCTCGCCCTTGTGGGGCGGGCACAGGGGGCGGCCCGAGCGGCTTTCGACATGACGGTCGACTATGCGAGGGAGCGAAAGCAGTTCGGGCAGCCGATCGGGCGGTTTCAGGCGATCCAGCACAAGCTTGCGAATTGCCTGATCGCACTCGAAGGTGTGCGTCTGACGCTCGATCATGCCGCACAATTGCATGATCGCGAGGACAAGAATTGGCGCTATTTCGTCAATGCCGCGGTTGCTTTCGGGTGTGATGCCCTGCGGCGGGTTTCGCTGGAAACGCAGCATACGTTGGGGGCCATCGGCTATGCCGAGGAGCATCAGGCGCCCCGCCACTTCAAGCGTGTGCACCTTGACACGATCGCGCTCGGCGGTGCGGCGGAGGCGCGGCGGCGCGTTGCCTCCTTCCTGTTCGACCGAGGCGGGACCGGTCTACCGCAGTACGACCTCGGTGCCGCAGCGAACGAGTTGCGCGAGCAGGCCGAGGCCTGGTTGGACGAAAATTGGTCCGGCGAACGCAAGGCGGCTTTCGACACGAGGCCGTTCTCGAAGCGCGAGTTCGATCGTGAATTTGCGCTCGATATCGGCAAGACCGGCTGGATCGGATTGGGATGGTCGAAGGAATTTGGCGGGCAGGCGCACACCCCGCTGGAGCAGATCGCCTTCATCGAAACCATGGAGCGGGGCGAAGCGCCACGGATCGGTGCCGCGATCCAGGCCAACGCGCTGATGATGTTCGGGACGCTGGCGCAGCAAGACAGATATCTGCCGGAGATCCTGCGCGGCGAAGCCATGCATGGGATGGGTTACAGCGAACCCGAAGCGGGGTCAGATCTGGCCGCTCTACGCACGCGCGCGGTGCGGGACGGCGATTCCTGGATCATCAATGGACAGAAAATCTGGACCACGACCTGGTGGGGAAAATACATGTTCCTCGCTGCGCGAACGGATCCGGAAGTAAAGCCGCCGCACGCGGGTATAAGCATGTTCATCGTCCCGATGGACGCGGCTGGCATCACCATCCGGCCGGCGACCACGATGTATGACGGCACCTTTGCCAATATCTTCTATGACAATGTCCGCATTCCCCTGGAAAACATCGTCGGGGAAGTCAACGGCGGATGGAAAGTGCTGACAGGGGCGCTCGCTTATGAGCGCGGCCTCGTCGGCGGCGGCATCGTGCTCAAGGTCGCCCACGCCTTCGAGCAGTTGCGCAAACGTGTCATGGCGCAGGGGGACGGCATCGGGGCATCTTGTGAAGATCCGATCGTCCGAGACAAAATGGCAACGCTGGCTTGTGAAATCGAGGTCGGTCGTCAGTTGATGGTGCATTGCGCGGAACTCGCGGCCGATGGAATTACGCCGCCGGAATACGGCGCCATCAGCAAGGTGTTCTCCGGCGAACTGATGGAGCGCTTCGGCGAGGCCGCCCTCGAGATCCTCGGGATGCGCGCGACACTGTCCGAGCAGATGCCGGGTGCCCTCGACAATGGCCGATTCGAGCAAAACCTCCGTCATTCCCTGATGTGGGTCATCAGTATCGGGACCAACGAAATTCAACGCAGTCTGATCGCACAACGCGGCCTTGGGCTACCGAGATAGGAGTTGATCGATGCAAGAGGGAACCACGACAATGCCGCTCGAAGGCATTCGCGTGCTCGATTTTTCGATCATGCTGGCCGGTCCATACTGCGCTCGGCTGCTCGCCGATGTCGGCGCGGACGTGATCAAGATCGAACAGCCAGAGGGCGACGACATGAGATTGCGCACACCCCTGCGCGATGGGAACAGCGCCTATTTCGGTCAACTCAATGCGGGCAAGCGCAGCCTCGCGCTCGACCTGAAAAACGCCGATGCGATCAAGCTGGTCCATCGGCTGATCGCAGAAACCGACATAGTGGTCGAGAATTTTCGTCCGGGCGTGATGGATCGCCTCGGCCTCGGCTACGAGACGTTGCGCGAGATCAATCCTCGCCTGATCTATTGCTCGATCTCGGGCTATGGGCAAACCGGTCCTGCTGCGGAGCGGGCGGCCTATGCCATGATCGTTCATGCCGAGAGTGGCTTCGATCGTTCGCTGATGCGATATGCCGGAGACAGGGATCGGCCGGCGACCGGAGCTATCTTCGTCGCGGACGTGCTCGGAGGAATTTTTGGCTACTCCGCGATCCAGACTGCGCTGGTGCAGCGTGGGCGCACTGGTTTGGGCCAGCGGATTGACGTTGCATTGATGGATTGCATGCTGAACCTGCTCGTGTACGAATTGCAGGAGGCTCAATTCCCGATCCACACATCGCGCCCAACTTACGGTCCGGTTCGGACTCTGGATGGCGATATCTTGATCGCGCCAATCACGCCCCGAAACTTCGCCGCGCTTTGTGAGGTGACCGGACAAGCTGAACTCAACGAAGACCCCCGGTTCAATACCGTGCCGGCACGGGGCGCGAACTGGACCGCGATGATGCAGGTCATCGAACAGTGGACCCAGCGCCACACGGTGCGTGAGTGCATAGCAGCGCTCGATAGGGCCGGAGTTCCATCCGCGGTATACCGTGATCCGGGTGCGGCACTGACGGACCCCCATCTGCTGCAGCGCGGCGCGTTCGCGACGATTGCGGATGCCGCGGGCGAGTTCGTCGGAGTTAATGCGCCCTGGAAGATGTCAGGTGCGGATACTTCCATGAAGCGTGAAATACCCGGTGTGGGCGCGCACCGGGATGAAGTGCTTTCGCGGGATCTCAGTTTGTCTGCTGAGGCGATCGCCGGACTTGCCGAGGCGGGCGCATTCGGAAAGACGCGGGTCTGAGCCTATCCCGGTTGCGCCAATGACGCAGGACTTCAATCTTCCGAAGGCTCAGGCGAATCCGACGGCGAAGCCTTGGCGATCGCCAGCAGGCATTTGAGGAAATGCGCCCGATCTTCCTTGCGTAGCGGCGCCAGCATGACGTTTTGCAACTCGGCAGTGGCGGGGATGACAGCCAAAAGTGCCGCCTCTCCCTTGGCGGCGATCTGGACCTGGATCGACCTACGGTCTTCCGCGTTGTTCCTTTTTGAAATCAGTTTCCGCGCCGCCATCCGCTTGAGCATTTCGCTGAGCGTATTGCGGTCGCAACTGATGCGTTCCGCGAGAACCGACGGCGTGAGGGGACCGTGTTGATATAAGGCGATCAATACACCGAACTGCCGCGGGGTGATTTCGCTCTGACGCGTCAGATTCTGATAGAGTACGTCGTAGCGGGCTTCGAGCAGTCGAAGCAGAAATCCGATGCCGCCCTCGAGTTGCCAATGGCGCGCGATGTCCGCAGCCGAACCAGATTTCATCCCCTTGTCGGCTGACATGCCTTTCGACCTGATCTGTAATCTATCTGAGGTGGTTACCATGCCAATAGCCGTTAGCAGCTTGGCCATCACCCCTCAACCCCAGGCAAGATACAAGCAGTTAGAGCTGCGTTAAATTCGCAAACCCGACAGCGTTTCGAGCTTGCAGCGGTCCGTACAATAATATAATACGTATACGTAAGAAAGATGGGCGGCAAACGGACTGCCGGGAGGATTGCGTGGACCTGCGCGCGCTTTTGTCAGTTCCTTACCTGCTGGAAGCCGAGGCGGTCGAAACCGACGCCGGCAAATGGCTGGTGCGGCTTGACTATCCTGAACTGCCCGGCTGCACCGCGGAAGGTCTTGTCGTCGAGGACGTGCTGAAGGAACTCGAGCAACGAAGGATCGAAACGATCGTCGGCCTCGTGGAGGCGGGCAAGGAGCCCCCCATTCCCCGAAAACCGCTCACCAACTCAGATCCGCTTTGGGCCGTTCGCGATCTCGGATTGTCGGTCCGTATCGCCGCTCTCCTTGGGAACGCGACGAAACAGGTTCCCTGAATGCACCGCTAGATTCGACGGAGGAAAGTCATGCTTTCGCACGAAGACAATGAAAGACTGGTTCGGGTCAGGAAGGGGACGCCCCTTGGAGACCTGTTCCGGCTTTACTGGATTCCGTTTTTGCCTTCAGCCGACCTAGTCAAGGACGGGCAGCCGAAACGTGTCCGGCTGCTGGGGGAAGATCTGGTTGCATTCAGGGATACCGAAGGCAGGGTTGGTCTCGTTGACCAGGCGTGTCCGCACCGCGGCGCGCCGCTGATCTTTGGGCGAAACGAAGATTGCGGCTTGCGCTGCGTCTACCATGGCTGGAAATTCGATGTGACGGGCGCGGTGACCGATATGCCGGCGGAGCCGGCCCGCAGCCGCCTCAAGGAGCGCGTCAGGATCAAGGCTTACCCCTGTCAGGAGCGAAACGGGATGGTTTGGACCTACATGGGTCCGGACGCCGCCGAACTTCCGCCGCTGCCAAATCTGGAATGGAATCTGGTCCCGCAGGAGCAGGTTCACATCTCATTGCGGGTCCAGGAATGCAATTGGCTGCAGGCCGTCGAAGGCGAAATCGATTCCGCCCACGCGCCGTTGCTGCATGGACGGCTTGACGCCCAGGGTACGACCAGCGCGTGGATTCAAAAGCGCGACCTGCGTCCGACGTTTGAATGCATCAAGCAGGATTTCGGGATGAGCATCGCCGCCCGGCGGAATTACGATGCAAATACCCTGTACTGGCGGGTCAATCAGTTCCTGCTGCCGTTCTACACACTGGTCCCACCGCTATCTCCGTTCCCGGATCTGAGCGGACATGCCTGGGTGCCGATCGACGACGAGAACACGCTGTGCATCATGTTCTCGTATCACCCGTCGCAGCCATTGGCGGAGAAGACGCGGAAAATCTTCGCAGAGGGACACAATGGCCGTGAAAGCGGCCACGCGAGCCGACACTCGCTCGTTCAACATTCGGTAACAGTGCCGTACGCGGACTATTGGACGAAATACAACCCCAAAAATGGATTCCAGTTCGACTACGGAGCGCAACAGACAACCTGGTTCTCGGGATTACCCGGGCTGTGGGTACAGGACGGCGCGTGCCAAAGCGGTGTTTCGCCGATCTTTGATCGGACCAAGGAGAATTTGTGCTCCAGCGACACCGGCATCGCGATGACACGGCGGTTACTGCTCGAATTGCTCGGAGCCTATCGTGACCATGGCACCAAGCCGAAAGGCGTGACCGAACCCGATGTGTTCATGGTGCGCGCCGTGTCCCTGCGATTGCCGCCAGAGGATTCCTGGGTCGACGTCGGCGCCGAGTTCATGCGCGCGCAGCTTGGCGCTGATTTCGGGTACGACGTGTGACCTCATCAGACCGCCAACCGAGCAACCGTCGCATCAACCGGGCTCTTGGAGCCCGGAAGCTTCGCTTCGGCAGGCATCAAGGCATGGATGCCCTCCATGCATGATAGCCTGATGCAGGTTCGGGTCAAGCGGATCAGCTTTGAGGCTGACAACATTAATTCATACGAGCTGGTGAATCCAGTTGGCGGCGATTTGTCGCCGTTCACAGCGGGGTCTCACATCGACCTCCATTTGGCTAACGGAATGATCCGCAGCTATTCGCTTGTGAACGATCAAGGCGAGCGCAGCCGATACGTTATCGCGGTCAACAATGACGCCGCCAGCAGAGGCGGCTCCAAACTGATTCACGAAACCATGCGGGTGGGAGACATCATTACGGTCTCACATCCCCGTAACAATTTTAGTCTGCAGGAGGATGCGGGACATTCGGTCCTGATCGCGGGCGGCATCGGAATCACACCTTTATTGTCGATGATCCGCCGGCTTGAAGCGCTTGGTCGTTCCTGGGAGCTGTTTTACGCGGCCCGGACCAGGCTCACGGCGGCGTTTCTTGACGAACTGAAAACCCTTCGAGCCGACGTTCAGCCTAATCTACATCTGAACTTCGACCAGGAGCCGGAGGCTCGCATGATCGACCTCCCGTCGATCGTCAATACGGCACCTTCCGATGCGCACCTTTATTGCTGCGGTCCGGTGCCGATGCTCGAGGCATTCGAGACGGTTACGGCTGATCGGCCCGCCGGCCACGTGCACGTTGAATACTTCAAGGCCAGGGAAAAACCGGCGGCGGAGGGTGGCTTCGAGGTGAAGCTGGCGCGGAGCGACCGAACGATCGCGATTCAGGCCGGACAGACGATTCTGGACGCGCTGCTGGAAGCCGGAATTTCCGCGAACTACGCCTGCGCCGAAGGCGTCTGCGGCACCTGCGAGACGCGGGTCATCGAAGGCATCCCGGACCATCGGGATCTGTTTCTCAGCAAGGAGGAGCAGGAAGCCAACAAGACAATCATGATCTGCTGCTCAGGCTCAAGGTCGCCGACACTCATCCTCGATATCTGAACGCTCAATCAACAATCTAGGGAAGAAGCATGAAAAATCTGCCACGCATACTGGGAATATCCCTTCTCGCACTTTGTGTATCGTCGCCCGGCTTCGCCGAGACGCGATCCATCAAGATAGGGGTGCTCAATGACGCTTCCGGCCCTTACTCCGACAATGGAGGGGAGGGGTCGGTCACGGCCGCAAAAATGGCAGCCGAAGATTTCATGAAGCAGCACCACGACTTCAAGGTGGAGATCATCGCCGCCGATCATCAAAACAAGGCGGACGTCGGCGCTGAGATCGCGCGCCGATGGATAGATCAGGACCACGTGGATGCGGTCGCCGATGTGCCGAACTCGGCGGTCGGTCTGGCGGTGAACGAAGTCGTTCGCGGGACCAAAGCAGCGCTGATCGCCTCGAGCGCGGCCTCGTCCGATCTTACCGGTAAATACTGCTCCCCCAACACGATCCAGTGGACCTTCGATACCTGGGCCGCCTCCCATACCATCGGTGACTATCTCGTCCGCAACGGCGGCAAGAAATGGTTCTTCATCGCCACTGACAATGCGCTGGGCAAATCCATGGTTCGCGATGGAACGTCGGTGATCAAGTCCAGCGATGGGTCGGTTGTCGGGTCGGTCAATGTCCCCATCAACAACGCCGACTATGCCTCCTTCATCTTGCAGGCGGACAGTTCCGGCGCCGATGTGATTGCGTTCGCCACCGCCGGTGGCGACACCATCAACCTGATCAAGCAATCTTCGGAGTTCGGCCTCAAACAGAAAGGTCGTACGTTTGCAGCTCTGCTGACCACGACCAATGACGTGGAGTTCGAGCGGCCTGCCCGTGGCGCAGGGGCTGATTATCACGCAGCCATTCTACTGGAACCTCAACGATGCGAGCCGCGCCTGGTCGGCGCGTTTCAGCGAGCGGCAGCATGACCAGTCACCCACCGCGTTTCATGCTGGCGTGTACTCGTCCGTGCGCGCCTATTTGAACGCGGCCCTAGCTGCAGGAACAAACGATGCGCCGGCGGTTATCCGGAAATTGAAGGAAGCACCGATTGACGATGACCTGTTCGGGCCCGTGGTTGTGCGTCCGGACGGACGCGCCATTCACAACATGTACATTCTGAAGGTGAAAGCACCTTCCGCTTCTCATGGCAAATGGGACCTGCTGGAGCAGGTCGGTGTCCTGACCGGGCTCGAAGCATTCCGTCCGCTCAATGAGGGCGGTTGCTCGTTGGTTGAGCCGGCGAAAAGCAACTGATGCAAAAACTCCGGATACGGCCGCCGACGACAACTGTTTCGAAGCGGTGCGCTACAATCGTTTGATCTCGGAAGTCTTGGCGATAAAGGGCGAGGATCTTGAAATGCTGGACCAGCTTGAAGCGGAGTTTCCTGAACACGAGCCCCGTCCCTCCGACGCGCCGAAGGCGCTCGAAGGAATACGGGTGGTCGATTTCTCGCATTTTATCGCCGGACCGTTTGCCACGATGATAATGGCCGATATGGGAGCCGACGTGATCAAGATCGAAGCGCCCGGCCGGGGTGACGATCTTCGTCGCTACCCTCCCTTACACCCCGACCTCATGCACGGTGCTCCGTTTCTCTGGAACAATCGCAACAAACGCAGTGTCGGCATCGATCTCAAGTCGCCGGAGGGCCTGCAAATCGTGCGCGAGTTGATCGCAACGGCAGACGTGGTCGTCGAGAATTTCTCAACGGGAGTCATGCAGCGTTTGGGTATCGACTACGACAGTTGTCGCAAGCTAAGGCCGGAGATCATTTACTGCTCGGTGTCGGCCTATGGGCGCGAGGGCGCGTTTGCGGATCGGCTCGGATTCGATCCGATCGCGCAGGTGGAGAGCGGTTTCGTTTCCATGAACGGCTACGCCGATCGCGAGGGCGTTCGTGCGCTGTCCCCGGTCATGGATATCAGCACGGCGATGATGGCATGTAACGCGATACTCGGCGCGTTGGTCGCGCGTGAACGAAACGGCAAAGGTCAAGCCATTGAGGTCTCTTTGTTCGATAACGCCGTGCTGATGACCGGTTACGCCACCCTGCAGCACCTTTTCAGTGGCGTCGATACGCAACGGCATGGCAACACCAGTCCGGACACCTGTCCGTCGGGTGTGTTCCAGGCGCAAGACGGCTCTTTTTACATTAACTGCGGCAACGATAAGATTTTCCAGCGCCTGATGTCGCAGGTGATTGACCGGGCGGACCTGGCGTCGGCTGAGGTCTACGGCACGGGACCAGATCGAATTCGCCGTCGGGATGAATTATTCGCGATCCTCGGCGAGGCGTTCGCGCGGCAGCCCTGGTCGTACTGGCAACCGCGGATGCGGGCAGCCGGCGTGCCGTGCGGACAGGTGCGCACCGTCGGCGAGGCCATTCGTTCGCCGGAGGCAAGAGAGCGGAAACTGGTCAGCCGAATCCCTCACCCGAAGGCGGGTTGGATTCCCAATGTCAGGTTGCCAATTCGCTACTCGCGTACCCCGGTCGTGGATCCCGTTGCGGCTCCAGCGGTTGGTCAACACACGGACGAAGTTATCCGCGAGATCCTCGGCTATGATGAAGACCGTTTGGCGCTTCTTTCCGAAGCCGGTGCATTTGGCGACCAGGCGTGGCTGCGTGCGTCGACGGAAGTTAAATCGTAATGGGCGGAACGGGGACAAGTCGCACGCTGAGGGGGCGCGTGGCCGTCGTTGGAATTGGCGAGACCGAGTATTACCGCCACGGTGCTTCGCCTGATCCCGAATTCAAACTTGCGCTGAAGGCTATCCTGTCGGCTTGCCAGGATGCTGGGCTTGATCCGCGCAAAATTGACGGATTCGCATCCTACAGCGATGACCGGAGCGAGGCCTCCCGGTTGGCTGCCGCGCTGGGCACACACAGGCTCCGTGCCGCCACAATGCAGTGGGGCGGAGGAGGCGGTGGCTGCTGCGCCGCCGTTGCCAATGCGGCCGCTTCCATCGTCGCGGGTCTCGCGGACTGCGTGGTCGTGTTCCGGTCGCTTAATCAGGGACAATACGGCCGTTTCGGGCAGACAACTGGAATCGATACCATCTCGGGTGAAAAGGCTTATCTGATGCCTTACGGCGTACTCGCGCCGCCGCAACGTTTCGCGATGCGGGTGCGGCGCTTCATGCACGAGCACGGCGTCCGGCAGGAAGCCATGCGTGCGATCGCCCTTGCATCCTATCACCATGCGCAAGCGAACCCTCGCGCCGTGATGTATGGCAAGCCGCTGGATGAGGCAAAATATGATGCGTCGCGCTGGATCGCCGAGCCCTTCCATTTGTACGATTGCTGCATGGAAAACGACGGTGCCGCAGCCCTCGTGCTGGTTTCCGAGGAGCGCGCAAAGGAGTTCCGCCAAAAGCCGGTTTACGTGCTCGGCGCGGCCTTCGGATCCGGATATCGCACGGGAGCCATACCGCACAATTCGCCACTCTACGGCAGCGCGAGCTTCGATACGGTCGCGCCAGACCTCTATCGCATGGCCGGCCTTGGTTCCTCTGATGTCGGCGTGGTTCAATGCTACGAGAATTTTACTGGCGGTGTGGTGATGGCGTTGGCCGAGCATGGCTTCTTCAAGCCGGAAGAGGCCAATGATTTTCTCACCCTGGAAAATCTGCTCGCGCCTTCCGGGCGTCTCCCGCTTAACACCAGCGGAGGCAATCTTGCCGAATGCTACATGCATGGTTTCGAGCTGGTGCTTGAGGCCGTGCGTCAGGTTCGCGGAACGTCGACGAGCCAGGCGCAACTCAGTGACGTGGCCATGGTGATCGGTGGTCCGATGGTGACGCCTGTCAGCAATCTTCTTCTCGGCTCGGATGCGACGCTATGAGCAGTAATACAAGTTTGCCCTATCTTCCTTCCGGTCTGCCAATCCCGGTGGCCGAGCCGGATGGGTTGTCGGCTCCTTACTGGACCGGATTGCGCCATAACCAGCTACTCGTACAGCGCTGCAGTCATTGTCAGACCTGGCAATTCGGACCGGAATGGCTGTGTCACCGCTGTCACGCCTTCGATCCCAAGTGGACCGAGGTGGAGCCGCGGGGCCGCATCTTCAGTTGGGAGCGCGTCTGGCATCCCTCCTACACGTCGCTCAGGAATCATGGTCCCTACATCGCCGCGCTTGTCGAATTGCCGCATGCCGATGGCGTGCGTATGGTGGGCAACCTGTTGGGAGATCCGATGCAGGAAGTTGTGATCGGAACGGAGGTTGAAGGCGTGTTCGAGCATCATCTAGATTCCAGTCCGCCGCATAGCCTTCTGCAGTGGCGCGTGCCCTGGCGGACGCCCAATTTTGAGCGTTCAGTCACCTGAATCTACAAGATTTTGCTGAAGATGAAGCCTGATAAGAAAATGTAGAAACCTGGTCGGCCAGGTTGCAGGAGCGTCCTCTAAACACTCGATGGACGAACGGCCGCTGTTGGCCCAAAGCGGTCATTAAGCAAAGTGCCGACATCCGCTAGGCGCGAGCGCTCTGACCAACCGCTTCAACGATCCGCTGTCGCTTCTTGTCGGACATCAAGATCTTCGGGGCGTCGGATGGCCCGCCAAGTCTCGTTCCGCGATCTTTCTCGCCGCACCGCTGATGCGGATTCGCATTTTGTAGTCCTGTGCGTACCGACAACCTTATCTGAGTTGATGCCGTGATGGAATCACCTAAGCTAGAGGAGTGATCGGGCTACTGTATTTCGTCTTGGGGATTTTGCCTTCGCCATTCAAGTCGAAGATCCGGCTTGCGGCTGAGAATGCGGCGCTCCGACATCAGTTGATTGTTTTGCGGCGCCAGTTGCGTGGCCGCGTCCAACTCGCAAACAGTGATCGCTGGTTCCTCGTCCAGCTATATCGCTGGTTTCCATCAATCCTAAAGGTCCTCACGATCATCCGTCCCGAGACCCTTGTGCGTTGGCATAGGGCTGGCTTTCGCTGCTACTGGCGCCGGAAGTCACGATCATTGGGAGGGCGGCCGCAGATTGACGCGGATCTGCGCGCGCCGATCCGGCGGATGAGCATCGAAAATCCGCTTTGGGGGGCGCCACGCATTCACGGAGAACTCCTCAAGCTCGGGTTTGAGGTGGCCCAATCCAGCGTCGCCAAGTACATGGTCAAGCGCCGTGGACCGCCAAGCCAGGAATGGCGAACCTTCCTGTGTAAACATATCATCGTTTTTGGTAAGGTGCATCTGCGTCGGACCTTGCGATCCTATGCTTGTTACTACAACCGCGCATTAGAACACCCATCTGTCTATGTTGTTGAAGAGAAGAGACTTTGCTGATTGGGATGCGATCCCGCGGGGTATCTTGGGTTCTGTCGCGCTCGTTCGGCGATAGATTGAGCGGCAGTTGTTTTCAGTGAGGCGAGGGCGAAGATCCACGGGCCGTCCGATAGCGGATGGAAGGCTTCGATCTCGCGGGCTTGAGCAGCCAGGCGGAGCGTCTTTGGCGCGATCTTCAGGAGCTTGGCGGCGTTGCCAAGGTTGAGCCAGGGTTCGATCCCGTCATCGGCGGGCTTGAATACCGGGATGTGGTGATAGAAGCGTAGCGATGCGACGCGCTCGCGGGTCCAGCGATTGCCGTTGCCCGTCTTGAGGCCGTTGCGGTTGAGTAGGCCGGCAATCAGATCGTCGCTGGCGATCAGCACCAGTTGACGCACGGCTTGGATAATATCAGCAGAAGTGCTGTTGCGCTGTCCGCGCCGACGCTTGGGCAAGCGCAGCTCGCTATGAGCGCCACCCACCCAGTGGACGATGAGAACGATCTCGGACGCCGCGTCGTCGATATCGGCCACGATCTCATGGACGAGGGTGCGTACAATGCGCTTCTTGAGGCGAGCATCCGTCGTCGGCGCATCCCAGACCGTTTTGAGGTTCGAGGCGAGAACGCCGAGCGAAGCCGGATCAGCAATGGGTGCAGCCGTCGCCGCATCATGCTTGGCGATCTTGCCCTCGACCTCCGCCGCGTGAGCGAGCGCCCTGTTCCAGCGCGCTTCAAGTTCACTCGCCACCAGCCGGTTCGCGGGGTCGGCGGCATTGTATTGCCGGAAAGCCCGCTCTGCGGCATAGCGCGCCGCTTCCAGATCGCGACTGAGAGCATCGCGCACCTGATCCCGTCGTTCTTCGGCTTCCTTGGCAGCAGCGGTTGCCGCGGCGATCGCGCCTGGGCCGACAACGCCAAGCAGTGCTTCCTCGATTGCATCATTGACGCGTAGTCCTCCGAAGGCGATGCAGAGAGGGCCGCCATTGTCCATCCAGGCGCGGCTGCAGCTGTAGCGCGGGATATGGTGCTTCATGCCTGTGTACCGGACTGTGAGCTTGCGGCCGCAGCGCTTGCACCGGATCAGACCGGCCAGCAGCGTGTCTCCATGCTTGGGCGCGCCGTGATGTCGACCAGTGGCAACGTTGCTGCTGACCATTGCGCGGATCGCCTCGAACCTCTCCCAGCTCACATACCCATCGTGGGTATTGGGCTTCAACATCAACCATTCGTTCCGCCTCTTGCGGCGGATCTTCCCGCTCACGCCCTCGGCGGTGTATCCCGCCGCCACAGCCGTCTTACCATAGGCATAGGCGCCGCCGTAGACCGGGTTCTCAATGATCCGGTGGATGGTGGAGTAACTCGGTCGCCGCCAGGCCGTGTCGCCGTCGGACTGCTTCACCGGAAGATCGAGATTGTACTCGTGGAGCCAGCAGAGCGCCTGTCGCGCGCTGCCCAGTTCTTCGACCTTGTCGAACACCAGCTTGATCGCGTCCTGGACACGCCGATCCGGATCTTTCTCATAACGGTCGCCGGCCTTCACGAAGCCGACGGGCGCCGCCACAACCAATTCCCCCCGGCGCGCCTTCTCGTAGCGGGCCGAGAGCGAGCGCTGTCGCAACAGATCCAGCTCGTACTCGTTGAGGCTGCCCTTGAGCCCGAGCAGCAGGCGGTCGTTGCCGTTTCTCGGCACATAGATGGTCTCCTGATCGACCAGAACGGTATCGACCACGCGGCACATCTCAATGAGTTGCTGCCAATCCCGGCTGTTGCGAGCGAAGCGTGAGACCTCGCGGGCGCAAACTGCACCAACCTTACCGAGGCAAACCTCTGCTACCATTCGCTCGAAGCCAGCGCGTTGTACGCCGCCGGCGGCTGAGCGACCGAGATCATCATCGATCACTTCAATCTCTGACCACCCAAGCGCCGTGATCCGGTCCCGCATGGCATATTGCAACGCGCTACTCTCGCGATTGTGGAGCACCTGATGGACGGAGGATTGACGCACGTAAAGGATCGCCTTGCGCTCCAAGTGATGAGGCCTGACCTTGTCAGAGATCATGACTGACCTCCTTGGCGCGCGGCGTCGCTGTCGTCGCAGTATGATCGAGGATCAACTGTGTCATCAGGCTCATGAGGCTCGCCCGCGCTTGCGCTGGCAGCTCTGACCATGCGGGCGCGCCCATAACGCCGTTCGATAGGCCGCTCACGAACAGATCCATCTGCTGCTGTGGCCGTGGTTGTCGATTCTGTCGGTATCCGTTTCCTGGCATCGCCATCTGCCGCGACATGGCTCTCTCCCTGATTCTGGTCGTGAGAGGCTCTAGATGCGCCAGAAAGCAGGACGGCCGATGGCGTTTGATCCTTCAACACCAGATCGAGAAGTGCGGAGAGCGTCGAAAGTGCGTCGATGCTAACAAACGGCTGAGCTACCAAAAGCTGGGGGGCCGGACATGCCGTCCGGTCGAACATCCATGCTGGCACCTCAAGCCACCGATCTGCTTGCGATCCATCCACCGTACAGCGAAAAACAACGCAGCCAGCCTTGTCGGCTGCCCCATGAACGCAAACTCTGCGACCAAACCAAGGATGATGCCGATAAAGAACCTCGCGAAGAACGGTCCTGTGGGCGTTCTCAAACCTCGTTGTACAACCACATCAGAACACATCGGTCACTGAATAAAGATGCGCCGGTCTCTCACCCGGTTCAGCGCACTGGAATCATCTGTTCGCACGCGATACTCGGACTTCATCATCACTACGCCCGGGTCTAGGTTTTCGGTACACACACCGATCTGACTTCCCCGACCCAAGCGGTCGTCTAATCCCCCCAGGAGAACCCCAAATGGCTATCAACAAGGCCCACGATGAATTCCACACCTTCGACATGTCGAAGGGATGGGAAACTCCGACCGGGCATCCCGCGGGTATTTAGCAGAAGATCCTGTCGGGAGCGCTCGACGAGAGCAACAAGCGCGGCAGCCGGACCCGACTGCTGCGCTCCGCGCCAGGTGTCCACACGACAGCACCGTTCGTTCACGAGTATTGGGAAGAAGTGTTTCTGTTCTCAGGCGACCTGACTGTTGGAAACGATGAGCATGGCAAGGGCGGTGAAGCATTCAATCCGAACACGTATGCCTGCCGATCGCCGGGCGCGTTTCACGGTCCGTTCGAGTCGGAAGCTGGTTGTGTGCTGATGGATATCCATTACTTCGATCCGGCCTGATCGGTGTATCGGCTGGTCTCTCCGAGGACCGACAAAAGGAGCGGCGGTGAAATTCTCGTTTCGGCGCTACGTCTGAATGGAGCAGACGCGATGGTTGGCATGCCCGGCGCAAGTGCATGCCGATCTTCTGCGGCGAGAATCGGGCGGTCCGGTTTGTCGCCTATTGAAAGGCGCGAGGATTTTCCGCACGCGTTGGAGCGGCCGGCAGCGGCCAATCGACCGGCGACCATCGAGTTCCGATCAGCAGCAGGCAGCTGACGCGAGACCGCAGCCCGGAAACGGCACGCTGAAGCGCTCGGCCTGCGGGGACCAAGACGCGCGTCCTCAGCCCCTAGTTGAAATATCAGTGTCCGAGTGTGCGCGTGAGCGCATAGATTAAGTGCATTCAGCGTTGATAAAATGGGCTTGCTTGATCATTCCAGCCTCTGTAACTGAAATATCAGAGACGAAAAGGAGATGCGTATGAGTTCTCTAAGATGGTCCCGACGCACGTTCGTTCGCGCCTTTGGAGTTGCAACGGTCCTGTCGCCGGCCATTCTGCGATCCGAGCAAGCTTGGGCCCAGGTAAACAAGTCGGGCGCGGGTGGCCTTGCCCCGCCATCGAACGGCTCGTTTCTGGTGCCGATAATCCGCAAGCTTGAACTCGACAAAAAGAACGGTCTCGATTTCGACATCAACCTCTACAGCGACCCGAGCACGCTATATTCCGATCTCGCGGCCAGCCGAACCAGTCACATCTTTGGCGCGATCTATAACTGCGCCAATTTCTACGTGCGAGGCGTGCCGTTGCAGTTGCTGTTCACGATCTCAACCGCCAATCACGCGTTCGTCTCGAAGAACCCGGATATCGAAGCCGCCGGCGATCTCAAGGACAAGACCATCGCCGCGACCACGAGTTCGGGATTCTATGGAATGGCGGTGCTGTTCCTCAAGCAGAATGGGCTCGACCCACGCAAGAACCTTGATATCATCAACGCGCCGCCGTCTTCGGTACAGACGCAATTGCTGGCTGAGAAGGTCGATGCAGGACTGCTGTTCGATCCCGCTTTGTCGAGTATGCTTTCGCAGGGCTATCACCTTGTCGGCGATATGAATGCCGGGATCCGCGCGGCATTGAAGATGCAAGCCGACGCCAACGTCTGGTATCTTGGCTGTTACGGGCACAAGGACTGGATCGCCAGCGATCCGAAGCGGGTCGCTGCGACCCTGAAGATGTGGCAGGACGCCGCGGCATTCTACAATGAAAACGCCGCGGAGGCTGACAAACTGATTTCAGAGTTCACCAAGGTCTCCGTGGATGCCCTGGCACTCAGCCGCAAGCTCAACATCACCCAGTTCAAGGTTGCGCCGGCGATCGAAGAAAAGGGCAATCTGGACGCCTTGTTCGGTGGCTTCAAAGAGGTCGGCTTCCTGACCGACGTGCCGGACGCCGCCATCTATTATCCCTGGACAAAAAAAACGTGAGCGGCATTGCCGCGCAAGACGGCCCGGCGGAGCCCGACGCGATCCGCCCACCGGGCGATGCAGTCGCCATGGCCGCCATTAGCGGCATTCCTTATGATGCCCTCACCGCAAGGCCGCTGCGCGGGCGCAGCCTGCTGTTGCGAACATTCAGGGCGATCCTGCCGTTTCTGGTGATCGCCGCAGTGTGGCAGACGGCGTCGCTGTTCACCAAGCCCTATCTGTTTCCGGGGCTTGGCAGTATCGCGAAAAGCTTCTGGACCATTCTGACCACCTGGGACCTGCTGTCGCAAGGTCTCGTGACGTGGCTGCGATTGCTCGTCGCCGTCAGCGCGTCGCTCGTCATCGGCATTCCCATTGGACTGGCGATGGGGCTTTCGGCGACCTGTGACGAGTTTCTTCGTCCGGTCGTGAAGTTCATCATGGGTGTTCCGGCGCTGAACTGGGTGATCATCGTCATCATCTGGTTTTCAACGACCGAACTTCGGATCGGCTTCGTGTTGATCGTTCTGTGCACGCCGGTCACGGTGTTCTGCGTCTATGACGGCGTGCGTTCGATCGATCGAAAACTGACCGACATGGTGCTGGCCTTCGGCGCCAATCCGTTTCAGCACATCCGTCTCTTGTTGTGGCCCTATGTGCAGGCATCCGCCTTCACGGCGGCCAAGCTCAATGTTGGCAACGCGGTGCGAACCGTGATCGTTGCCGAACTGGTCGGCGCTCCGCTTGGTATCGGAAAGGAACTCGATCTCGCCAAGAACGTGTTCGATATGCCGACGGTGCTGGCATGGACCATCTTCCTTGTCGTGATGGCACTGATCATGACCCAGGGCATCGAATACGCCGAGCAGAGAATGCTGCGCTGGCGCGGAGTGAGCCATGGGAGAATCTGACATGGACACGAATGCCACGGGCGTACCGCCGAGGTCGTCGAAGCTCCTCGTCGAGCACGCTCGCAAGAGCTTTCGTCAGGACAGTGGCGCCGAGATTTCGGCGATCGCCGATCTCAGTTTTTCGGTCAAAAGCGGCGAATACGTCGCGATCGTCGGGCCGACCGGGGCGGGCAAGTCCGTTCTGCTCGATTGTCTCTTGGGGCTGAAATTTCTCGACGCGGGTCAAATACGCGTCGATGGACTTCCCGTTGAAAATTTCGTCCGGGAAAAGAAGGGCCACATCACCCGGATATTCCAGGAAGACAGATTGCTGCCTTGGCTGTCAGCCACCGACAACGCCGCGTTTGGCCTGCAGATCCAGGGCGTCTTGCAAGCCGAGCGGCGCAAGCAGGCCGTGCGCTGGCTCGACGCGGTTGGACTTTCGGCCTTCAAGGACGCCTTGCCGAGGGAACTGTCGGGCGGCATGCGACAACGCGTGAACATCGCGCGCGCTTTCGCGCCGAACCCAGAGCTGGTCCTGCTGGATGAGGCTTTCAGCGCGCTTGACGACGTCACCGCGTCCCGGCTGCGGCAGGATTTCAAGACGCTGGCTCAGTCGCAGCAGACCACGTTTCTGATCGTTACCCACAGCATCGACGAAGCGATCTTTCTGGCCAACAGGATTCTGGTATTCGGCGCCCCGGCGCGATTGATGGCGGAAATCGCCGTTCCTCCGTTGGCGTGGGAGGATCGCGTGGTATCCGATCGCATCAAGGATGAAGTTCGCTCCCTGATCGTCGCGGGCGCGCGGCCCGGTTGACGGGAACCACTGTATATTCAGGCAAGAGAAAAAATATGATCGAAGATCGTGTGTTGATTGCGGGGGCAGGACCCGTGGGTCTGGTTGCCGCGGCTCAGCTGGTGCGCCAGGGAATTCCCGTCACGGTGCTCGAGGCTGGCAACGACCTCAGTGGTGAATCTAGAGCATCGACATTCCATCCGCCGACCCTCGACATGCTCGATGAGCTCGGCGTTGCACGTCAGCTCATCGATGAAGGCCTGAAGGCTCCCAAGCTTCAATACCGCTCAAAAAAGGATGGCGTGATCGCGCAGTTCGATTTTGGCGAAATCTCGGACCGGACCAAGCATCCCTATCGGGTGCAAAGCGAGCAATTCAAACTGACGCGAATATTGCTGGCGCATCTGCGCAGCGACAGTCATTTCCGAATCGAGTTCGGCGCGCGGGTTAAGAATGTTCAGCAGGACGATGATGGCGTACAGGTGTCGGTGCGGGTCGACGACAGGGAGGCGATCCGGACCGGCCGCTGGCTGATCGGCGCCGATGGCGCGAGGAGCGAAGTGCGTCGTTCGCTCGGCGTCGAATTCGAAGGCTTCACCTGGCCGGAACGCTTTTTGGTGTTGAGCACGCCGTTCGATTTCGATGCGGTTATTCCCGACCTGGTTTCGGTCAATTATGTCGCCGATCCGGAGTGCTGGCAGTTTTTGCTGCGGATTCCCGGCATGTGGCGGGTCATGTTTCCTGTACCGCAGGACGTCGGCGACGAGGCGGCATTGAGCCCTGAATTCGGGCAATCACTGCTCGCGCGCGTCGTGTCCGGCGTCAAGCCCTTCGATATCCAGCATACAACCCTCTATCGGGTGCATCAGCGCGTCGCCAAGCAGTTCAGGGTAGGTCGCGCCTTCCTGGCCGGCGACGCCGCGCACATCAACAATCCGCTCGGCGGCATGGGGATGAACGGCGGCATCCACGATGCCGTGAACCTCACATCGCGGCTGGCTGCGGTCTACGGCGGACAGGCCACGGACCACGAGCTCGACCGTTACGACGCGCAGCGCCGGCTGGTGACGCTGGAGAGCGTTCAGACCCAGACGATTCAGAACAAACGTGATCTCGAGGCAAAGGACGAAGAAAGCCAGGTCCAATTTCGTGATCGCCTTAGGGGGATCGCGGCAGATCCCGATGCACGCAAAATCTACCTAGAACGCGTTTCAATGATAGCGAGCTTGCGGCGTGCCGGCGAACTCGGCTGAAGAATCGATCCAATGAAAACCGCAGGAAATATCATGTCTGCTCATTCCCTCTCCCTTTCTCTCGCCAGCCGCAACGCGGAAGAGGGCGTTGTTGCTACGATCGGGGCGTGTGTCATCGCCGGGTGGACCGGCCGTGATGCGGTTGGGCTCGAAAAGCATATCGTCGAACTGGAGGCGCTCGGTGTGAAAAGGCCGGCCTCGACACCGATTTTCTATCGGGCAAGCAAGCAGCGGCTGCTGATCACCGATCAGATTGAGGCTGTCGGCAATGCGTCGAGCGGCGAGGTCGAATATGTCGTTCTGCAATATCGCGGCAAGCTCTGGGTCGGCGTCGGGTCGGATCATACCGACCGCGCAGTGGAAACCTACGGCGTCACCGTATCGAAACAGATGTGCGACAAGCCGATCGCGCCGGTGTTCTGGGCGTTCGAAGACGTTGAGGATCAGTGGGACAAACTAATTCTCCGCTCTTTCATCACCGCGGGCGGCAACAGGCAGCTCTACCAGGAAGGCACGCTGGACAAGATGTTGGCGCCAAAGGACCTGATTCGCCGGTACACCGGCGGCGACCATCTGGCGGAGGGGACGGTGTTGTTCGGCGGAACGTTCGGTTCCATCGGCGGAATCCGGCCGGGCCCGCGTTTTGATTTCGAGATCGTCGATGACGTCATTGGCCGGAAGATCAGCCACGGCTATGATATCCTGTCTCTGCCGATCGCGGGTTGAGGGCGGCTGATGAACCAGATCACGCGGCTGCGCAAGGACGGTGCTGCGGAGCCGGTTCTGGCGGGATCATTGAAGGACCAGGCCTATGAGGCGATCAAGCATCGCATCATCACCTGTGTATTCAAGCCGGGTCAGGAATTAAGCGAAAACGCGGTCGCCCGCCTGCTCAAGATCGGGAGGACGCCCGTTCACCAGGCCTTCGACCGGCTGAATACGGAAGGGCTTGTCGACGTTCAGCCGCGCAAGGGCGTCATGGTCCGGCCTATCAATCTCGACGAAGTCATCGAGATCATCGAGATCCGGCTTCTCAACGAAACATTTGCGGTTCGCCTCGCTGCGGAGCGGGCCAGCTCCGCCGAGATCGTGGCGATACACGACGTCTTGGCGAAGGCAGGCGGCGCGGTCGTTGCCGGCAAGGTCGAGACCATGATGTTGCTGGATCGGGAGTTCCATCGGTTAATCGCGCGCGCCGCGCACAACACGGTGCTTGCGGATATTCTGTTGAAGCTTCACGAACGCTCGTTGCGACTGTGGTTCATTTCGCTGGCGGCGCCAGATCATCAGGGCAGTGTCAACGATCAGCACCACAAGATTTTTCAGGCGATCAGCCACCGCGACGTGGAGGCTGCCGAGAACGCGATGCGCGCCCACATCAATTCATTCCGGCGCAACGTCTTGCGCAACCTGCAGGGCGCAAGGGGGCGCCTGGCCGGTAAATAATGGCGGGACGAAGAGCGGCGAGGGCCGACCGCTCAAGTCGGTTCTGCACGATGACCCCGCGCCCCTCCTCCCTGGTGGGGCCTCCGGCTGCGGCCACCGACGGGACTTGGGGCTGTGTATGGCCTCCGGCGCATCGTCAATTGACAACAACAGTCCAGATCGGATTACCTTCAGGAAATGACGTCCCACAACGCGCTAGGGAGTGCTCATGCCCCATGCTTCGGCCTATTTCCCCCGTGGGGTTATTCCGGCGGTGTTGCTGCCATTCGACAACGACCTCACCATTGACGAAACAAGCTTTCGCAAGCACCTGCGCGACATCAGCGCTACCCCAGGCATTTCTGCCATCACTGTCAACGCGCATTCGACCGAGGTGGCCTCCTGCACCTCCGACGAACAACGCCGCGTGCTCGACATTGCAGGGGACGAAGTTGGCGAGCGCATACCGATCGTCAACGGCATATGGGCCGATGGCAGTCTGGAAGCTGCGCGTATCGCTCGCATGGCTGCGCAAAGCGGGGCATCGGCGCTGCTGGTGTTTCCTCCCGCCCCCTTCACGCTTGGCCAAACTCCGGAGATGGCGCTGGCGCACTTCAGGCGCATCGCGGACGCTACCGACCTGCCGCTGATTGTGTTTCAATATCCGCTGGCGACCGGACAAGGCTATCCGAAGGACACGCTGCTGCGCCTGTGTCACGAGGTGCCATCGGTATGCGCCATCAAGGACTGGATCGGCAATGTGCCTCACCATGAATGGCACATCCGCACACTGCAGAACCTGCCGCGGCCCGTGAACGTATTGACGACGCACAGTTCGTGGCTGTTTTCATCGCTGGTGCTCGGCTGCAACGGATTGCTGTCCGGCAGCGGCAGCGTCATCCCGAATCTGCAAGCGCAATTGTTCAAGGCCGTCCAGACCGATGATCTTGCGGAAGCCAGGCGCCTGAACGATCGCATCGAACCGCTGGCCCGCTGTTTTTACGCGGAGCCGTGGGCCAACATGCATAACCGCATGAAGGAAGCACTGATGCTGCTTGGGAGGCTACCGCGCGCCGTCGTGCGACCGCCACTCGTCAAGCTCGGCAGCGCCGAAGTCGCGCGGGTGCGACAGGCACTGATGGAATCCGGTCTGATCGACAAGATGACCAACAGCACTGCCGCTTAGGTGGTGCCATTTCGTGTAAGGGATTGTGTATTTAGGAGTGAAGTTAAAAACGCCCAAAACGGGCTCGCACGGGGAGGAGTGACACGGGGAGGAGTGACAATGTTTAATCGAGAAAGCTCGCTTGGGGGCGCGCTGGAGTCGTTTTGGCTATTGGTTTCAATGCTGGGCGTTGCGATCGTTCCCGCCCAGGCACAGAACGCTCCGCCACCCGCTACGACAATAAAGCTTGGTATCGTCAGCTTCCTGACCGGACCGGCCGCCGCGCCGTTCGGCATCCCCGGACGCAACGGCGCCGAGGTCGTGATCGAGGCCATGAACGCCGGAAAGGTGCCGGCGCCCTTCGACAAGGTCGGGTTCGGCGGCAGTAACGTCGAAGCAAAGTATATCGATGAAACGGGTTCCGTGGCCAACGTCGTCACTGAATTCCGTAACCTCGTGCAACGCGACCAAGTGGATGCCGTAATCGGCTATGTCTCCTCGGGCAACTGCCTTGCGGTCACGCCGGTCGCCGAGGAGCTAAAAGCGATCACCGTGTTCTACGATTGCGGAACGCCTCGCATCTTCGAGGAAAAGCCGCGCGCCTATGTATTCCGCGTCAGCCCGCAATCGACCATGGATAACGTCGCCGCCGCCCGCTACTTGCTGGCCAAAAAGCCGGATATCATCAGCTATTCCGGCATCAACCAGAACTACGCTTGGGGCCAGGATTCCTGGCGGGACTTCTCCAGCGCGATGCAAGTGCTTGCGCCAAAAGTGACCGTGGACAAGTCGCTTTTTCCAAAACTGTTTGCGGGCGAATACGGCGCGGAGATTTCGACACTCCTGACGTCAAAATCGCAGGTGCTGCACACGAGCTTCTATGATGGCGATCTCGAAGCGTTTCTCTATCAGGAGCAGGCGCGCGCGCTGGACAAGCGCATGACGATCCTCGCTACGACCGGCGAAGCCGCAATGTGGCGCCTGCGCGACAAGATGCCCGACGGCACTCTCATCGGCGCCCGCGGCCCGCACGGTCCGCTCGCGCCCGACACCGAATTGAACCGCTGGTTCAAGAAGATCTATTCCGACCGCTACAGCATTCCGCCGACCTATCCCTCATATCAAATGGCGATGTCGCTGCTCGGCCTGAAGGTGGCCTACGAAAAGGCCAAGAAGGGCGACGCGAAGCCGACCTCCGACGAAGTGGCGGCTGCGTTCAAGGGCATCGAGTTCGAAGGCCCCTCAGGCCTGGTTAAGCTCGCCATCGGCGACGGGCACCAAGGCATCTCGGAGACGGCTTACGGCACCTATCGCTTCAACAAGGAGAAGAACGAGCCCGAAATCGTCGACGTCATGCGCTTTCCCGCCGAGTGCGTGAACCCTCCGGCCGGCGTCAATGCCGATGACTGGATCAAGGACGGCATGAAAGGTGCGAAGTGCTGAGGAGCGTCCGGTCAGCTTGTCGTCCCGTGACGAACTACGTCCCCGCGACGACCGATCCTCCGATCAGGAAATTTCGGTGCTGACCGCTTTCGCTATTCTGATCGACGGGTTGGTCTACGCGGCCTACCTGTTCATCGTTGCTATCGGGGTGACGCTGATCTTCGGCGTGATGAAGATACTGAATGTCGCGCATGGCTCGTTTTACACATTCGGCGCCTACGGCGCGGCGACCGCCATCGGCATCTATTTTGATCGTGGCTTGCCTGACGCCGGCGGATTTCTGCTGATGGCTGTTTTTGCCATGGTCCTTGGGCTCGCGGTTGGGCTCATTCTTGAGCGCTGCGTCATGCGATTGGTATATGGCAGGGACGAAGTGGTGATGGTGCTGGTCACCTACGCCGCTTTTCTGATCCTCGAAGACGTCGTCATCTTGGTTTGGGGTCCGGGTTCCTACGCGACATATCAGCCGCTGCTCGCAGCCGGCAATACGGAAGTAGGTGAACTCATATTGTCGAATTACGATCTCGGTCTGATCGCGGTCGCGGGATTGCTCGCCGCGGCATCTTACTGGGCGCTGAAATTCACCCGCTACGGACGACTGCTGACCGTCGTGATTTTCGATCGCGAAACCGCTGCGGCGTTCGGCATCAATGTCACGACCGTTTATACCGTGACATTCGTGATCGGCGCGATGCTCGGTGCGCTCGGAGGGGCGATTCTGGCGCCGAAGATCGCGGTGACGCTCGGCATCGGTGTCGAAGTGATCGTGCTCGCCTTCGCCGTGGTGGCCATTGGCGGCATGGGATCGATCGAAGGCGCGCTCGTCGGGGCATTGATCGTCGGGATATGCCGCGCTGCCGCAGTGCATCTGGTGCCGCAAGTCGAATTGTTCGTTATTTATGGCGTCATGGCACTCGTGCTCATGATCCGGCCTTACGGCCTATTCGTGCGCGCTCAACCGAGAAAAATATGAGATGGCACAGCACCGCCTGATCGCAGCAAGTTTGGCCTTGCTGGCGGCAGCCGCCGCAGCATTCGTGCTGCCGGACTGGATTATCTCGCTCGCCACTATCGCTTTTGCCAATGGTTTGGTCGTATTGGGCTTGATCGTGTTGTGGAGGGCCGGCCTCGTCTCATTCGGACAAGCGCTGTATTACTGCATCGGCGCCTATGCCGTGGCGCTCGTCGGCCGCGGGACCGGCGTGACCGATGCCTTGATATTGGTGTTGATTGGCGGCGCTTCAGCCGGGCTGGTCTCCTTCGTGGTGGGCTTCCTGATGGCGCGCTACCGCGAAATCTTCTTCGCGATGCTCAGCCTGGCGCTGTCCATGATCCTTTACGGGGTGCTTGTAAAATCCGGGTCGCTCGGCTCGACCGACGGCTTCAACGTGGTCGCGCCGACCTTTTTCGGCTACGCGCCGCACCGGGACGAGCTCTTGGTGGCGCTCTACTTACTGGTGCTCGCCGTCTGCGCAATCGCGGCTCTCCTGGTCGACGCTTACTTCCGCTCACTGTCCGGCGCACTGGCGATTCCGGTGCGTGACAATGAAATTCGCGTCGAATTTCTTGGCATGTCGGTGTCGCGGCTGATTCATACCAAGCTTGTGATCGGCGGCTTGCTGGGTGGCATGGGTGGCGCGCTCGCCGCGCTCGCGGTCGGCCATGTCGATCCGAACATGTCCTATTGGACGACCTCCGGCGAATTCGTATTTATTACCATCCTTTCCGGCGCTGGATCGGTCGTCCCGGCGTTTGTCGGATCGCTGGCGTTCGAGTCGTTGCGCTCGTTCGCATTCGCCGTGCTTCCGCAGCTTTGGCAGATGCTGCTTGGCTCGGCGTTGCTGGTCACCATTCTGTTCCTGCCCCAGGGACTGGGCTCACTGATCATGCGGCTGCGCTGGCGCCGCAAAGCGAAGGCGCCATGAACGCGCCCATCCTCTCCGTCCGCGACCTGGGCAAGCGCTTCGGCTCGATCGTCGCCGCGCGCGATATCACCGTCAGCGTGCCAGCGCACCAAACGGTTGGCGTGATTGGTTCCAACGGCGCCGGAAAAACCACTTTCATCAATATGATAACCGGTCATCTACGGCCGACCAAGGGAACGATTCACTTCGAGGACCGCGACATAACTGGGCTGCCTTGCCGCAGGATTACGGCCATGGGCATCTCGCGCTCATTTCAGATGGCGCAAATATTCCCCTCGCTCACGGTATTCGATAACATATGCGCCGCGGCTGCGGTCGGCCGCGCTCCCAAAAATTTCATGGGCCATTTATACACGCCGCTGCGTTCGCAGGAGTCCGTCGCCGAGGCCGAAACACTGCTGGAGTTGTTCGAGATCGCGCGTTACCGCCATACGCTCGCTGCCACATTGCCACAGGGCGTGCGCAAGCTGCTTGACATCGGCATGGCGGTCGCGGGCTCGCCGCGCTTGCTGCTGCTCGACGAGCCGACCAGCGGTATCTCGATCGAAGCGAAATTCAACCTGATGCAAGTCGTGATGTCGGCATTGCGCAACCGTAAGATCACTGTGCTTTTCGTGGAGCACGACATGGAGATCGTCGAGCGTTTCGCCGAGCGTGTGCTGGCATTTTACGATGGCACCGTGATCGCCGACGGGACGCCGACCGCAACGCTGGCCGATGCCCGCATTCAGGCGCTGATCAGCGGCCCGAGGGTGAGGGGCGCTCCGGGTGCCGCCCATGTTTAGAGTATCCAACCTCAACGTGTCGATCGGGCCCATCCCGGTCATCCGCGACGCCTCATTCGCGCTCGAAGAAGGCGAAATGTGCGGGCTGATCGGCCGCAACGGTGCAGGAAAAACCACATTGTTCCGCGCCATCATGGGCGCCATTCCGGCCAGCGGCTTGATCGAACTCGGTCCGACCGATTTGTTGACTTTGCCATCGCATCTGCGCGTCGCGCACGGCATTGGCTACATGCCGGAAGATCGCCGGCTGGTGCCCGAATTCACGGTCGAGGAAAATGTCCGTCTGCCCGCCCTATCGCTCAAAATGAGGGGCGCCGATCGGCGTCTCAACTGGATTTTTGGGCTTATGCCCGAAATCGCCCAATTCCGTGCCCGATCCTCGCTTGAATTGTCTGGTGGACAGCAGAAACTGGTCGCACTGGCACGAGCCCTCATGGCGGGAACCCGCATGCTGCTGCTCGACGAGCCATTCGAGGGTCTGGCCCCCGCGCTGGCGCGCCGGCTGAGTGAAGTGCTGGCCAACCTTAAGACGGAGGGGATTTCCATTCTCATCGCGGAATCCAATGAGGTGCATGTCGTCGATTTGCTGTCGCGCGCCTTTCGAATCGAGCGGGGATCCGTGAGTCCGGCCTGACAGCCTGAGTGAGTGGTGTTCGCCTGGTCTACGCTGACGCTTTATCGGCGATACCACGGAACTCATCAGCGTCGCGGTCTTGGCGCCACCCGGTCAACGTCATGGCCGCAGTTCGTGCTCGAATGCCCCGGCCGCGAAACCAGCGGTGAGTATCCCTCATTTCTGATATCATCAAAGGATGACGATAGGAATCTCCGGACCCGCGCAGCAGGCACCAAGGCGAAGCGCCTTGCGCGGATTGATCGTTGTAGCCATCGTCGCCGGGATTGGCCTGATCGTGCTCGGGCTCGCGAGCGACTTCCTGGTCGATTGGCTGTGGTTTTCCTCGATCAGTTATCTACCGGTGTTTTTGACCAGCATCGGCGCCAAAGCCTTGGTGTTTTTCACCGTCTGGACGGCAACCGCCGTCATACTTTGGCTGAACGGATTGCTTGCTGTGCGTTTTGCCCGGCAGCAGCCGACACGAGCGGTCGCCGCCTCCGCGTGGAACCCGACGGGCAGTACGTCGTCGCCTCATCTGTTTGTGCTCATGCGCGATCGACTACCGTGGTCCCGGGTTGTTGGGAGCGGTGCAGGTTTGCTCGCTCTGCTGGTCGCCGCGGCAGAAGCCGGCAACTGGGGCATCTTCCTGCAGTTTCTCTATCACGTGCCATATGGCGTAGACGATCCGCTCTACAACAAGGACATCGGCTTCTATCTCTTCTCACTGCCAGCCTATATCCTCATCAAGAACTGGATGCTGCTCACCCTCGTTCTGAGCGCTCTTTTCGCCGGAACGATCTACTGGGTGCACGGCGAAATCGAATACGACGTTCACCACCGATCGATGTCGCCGACAGTGATCGCTCACGGCTCAGCGCTGGTCGGTCTTCTCTTCGCGGTGAAGGCATGGTCCTATGGTCTCGACCGCTATCTGCTGCTCTACGGCGACAACGGCGTAGTCGTCGGCGCAAGCTACACCGATGTACATGTGGGGCTACCGGGTTTGTGGTTGATGATCGCGCTTTCGATCATCGCAGCGTTCGCCGCGTGGGCAAACCTCTGGGTGCGCACTTACCGGCTTCCTGGCGCGGCGTTCATACTCGTTGGCATCGGATCTTTTGTGCTGTCCGGCGCGATCCCTGTTCTGTTCCGGCAGTTGTTCGTCAAACCAACCGAGTTGCAGCTGGAAAAGCCCTACATCGAACGCAACATCGCGCTCACCAGGCAGGCCTACAATCTCGATCAGATCGCAGCCAAGCCGTTTGCTGCCGAACAGAAGCTTACCTTCAAGACGCTGGAGGCCAACAAGGCGACAATCGAAAATATCAGGCTGTGGGACTGGCTTCCCTTGTCGGATACCTACGCACAGCTGCAAGAGATCCGCACCTACTACAAATTCGATGATCTTGACGTTGATCGCTACTGGCTCGACGGTTCCTACCAAAGCGTGATGCTCTCGGCTCGCGAACTGCGGCCCTCCTTGCTGCCGCCGAACGCCCAGACCTGGGTCAACCGCCACCTGCTGTTCACTCACGGCAATGGCGCGGTGATGAGCCCGGTCACCCGCAAGAGCACTGAAGGACTTCCGTTCTTCTATTTGCGGGATATTCCTCCTGTTGCAGACGGAGGTCCCAAAATCGACGAGCCGCGCATCTACTTTGGTGAAGAGAGCGACGACTACGTCATCGTCAAGGGGAGCACACCGGAGTTCGATTATCCGAAGGGGAAAGACAACGTCTATGCGGCCTATGACGGCGCCGGTGGCGTTCCGATCGGAGCGATGGTGTGGAGAACGCTGTTCGCTTACTACTTTAACGACCCGAACCTGCTTCTCTCAAGCTACATCACTATCGACAGCCGGATCATGATCCGGCGCAATATCCAGGAACGGGTGCGCACGATCGCTCCATTCCTCAGGCTCGATCATGATCCCTATCTGGTTATCAGCAATGGGCGGATGTTCTGGATGCAGGACGCCTACACGACGAGTTCCTATTTTCCCTCTGCGCAGCCTGCGCAAGATCTCGACCTCAACTACATTCGCAATTCTGTGAAGGTTACCGTCGATGCCTATAACGGGACCGTCGACTTCTATCTGATTGACCCCGGCGACCCGGTTGCGACGACCTACCAGCGCATCTTTCCAACATTGTTCAAACCGTTCACGGCCATGCCTCCGGACTTGCAGAAGCATATTCGGTATCCAGAGGATCTGTTCCTGATTCAGGCGCGGCTGTATCAAACCTATCACATGGAGGCAGCCGACGTTTTCTACAACCGCGAGGATCTTTGGCAGTTCCCGCGTCAGCCGGGCGGCGACGGCATCTCACCGATGATCCCTTATTATATTATCATGCGGCTGCCCGGCGAGCCGCAGGCCGAATTCTTCCTCATGCTTCCCATGGTACCGAGCCGTCGCGACAACATGATTGCGTGGCTCGCTGCGCGCTGCGACGCGCCCGACTACGGCAAACTGATCGTCTACGAGTTCCCCAAGGACAAGCTCGTCTACGGGCCGTTCCAGATCGAGGCGCGGATCAATCAGAATACGGAGATTTCGCAACAACTCACGCTGTGGAATCAAATGGGCTCGCGGGTGATTCGCGGGAATTTGCTTGTGATCCCGATCGAGAATTCGATCCTTTACGTATCGCCGCTCTATTTGCGAGCGCAGCAGGGGCACCTGCCGGAGCTGAAACGCGTGATCGCGGCCTACGGTGAACATGTCGTGATGAAGGAGACACTCGCCGAGGCCTTGGCGGCGCTATTTGTAGAACCCGGCGCAGCGCCGGCCGTCTCAAGCACGACAGAAGAGATGCCCCTCACAAGCCCGGCGGTAAGTCTGGCGCAGGAAACGCTCGATCGCTACAATCAAGCGATAGAGCGATTGAAGGCCGGAGATTGGAAGGGCTTCGGCAAGCAGTTTGATGCAATGCGCGAGCTCTTGGAGAAAATGAGCCGAGAGTCCACCGGACGCTAATACCCGGATATGCATTCTTGCGACACCCCTGACTCGGAGGGGAGTGGAAATTGCGGACACGGCGCCGGGAAAATTATATGTCGATCTCGACTGTATAAGAGTTCGCAGTTTTATTCTGGGTGGCGCGCCAAGTTTCTAAGAAAATCTGGTTCTTACGAGATAGCCGCCGCAACGCGCTTCCTCTTTGTGGCTGTGGTGTCCGCCGCTGCGAAAGTGGGGACACCATGTTTGATGGAGCCCCAACATTGATGCTCACCTCCCTTCTTCTAAATGGTAATGCACTAATGGTTGCATGCCAGCGGCGTCTGCGCCTGATCTGGCGCAAAGGAATTACGACATCCGTCGAGGTATGGTTGCCGGCGTCCGGTTTTTTGCGGCCAAGACCTGGAAGAGAGCCCTTGCAAACGTGCCGCGTCAGGATGCAGACTGTACGAGCTTAATGGACGTCTACGGTTCTGCTGCCCGGCTGGAATTCACGGTCGTGCAGAATAAGGAGCATGGCGCCATGCGAGAAATCGAAATTCATGACTACGCGCGCCAGTTGCTGGAAGCGCACGGCGCGAAGGCCATTGCCGAAGCCGCCCAGAATGCCGTTGACCTTGAAGCTAGGGGCGAGGTGGAATTGGCCAGAACCTGGAGGCATGTCGAAGACGCCATGAAAATCATGCGCGGGCCGCACCAAAGCTGAAGCTGACGGATCGCGCGTGACAAAGGCGTGCGTGCTGCATGGGAGCGCTGCCAACGGCGGCGCCGAGAGTGGGATATGGCCAAATTCGTCCCAGGCAGCTTGGCTGCGGCGCGCGCCCTCTCGGACACAGGAGCGAAGCCATGGTTCCGAATTGTGCGACAGCCGAAGATCTCCTCAAGGCGATCAAGGACGAGAAGGTCGAGATGATCGATCTGCGGTTCACCGACTTGCCGGGGGTCTGGCAGCATTTTTCCGTCCCGCCGAGTGCGGCTAATATCGACGCTCTCGATGAAGGCATCGGGTTCGACGGCTCATCGATCCGCGGATTCCAGGAGATCCAGGAAAGCGACATGCTGGTCGTTCCGGACCCGACGACGGCCTTCCTCGACCCGTTTTCCCCCGCAACGACGCTGGTCCTGACCTGCAACATCAGGGACCCGATGACCGGTCAATCCTATAGCCGCGACCCTCGCTACATCGCCCAGAAGGCCGAGACTTATCTGAAGGGTACCGGCCGCGCCGATACGAGCTACTTCGGCCCGGAGGCGGAGTTCTTCGTATTCAACGACGTGCGCTACGGACAGGGCATCAACTACGCCTTCCACGAAATCGATTCCAACGAGGGCAGTTGGAACACCGGTAAGAAGGAAGCGCCGAATTTGGGCCATAAGCCGCGCCCGAAAGAGGGATACTTTCCGGTTCCACCGATCGACAGCATGCAGGCTCTCCGCACCGAAATGGTGTTGACGATGGAGTCGCTGGGGATTGCGATCGAAGCCCATCACCATGAAGTCGCGACCGGCGGCCAGAACGAAATAGACATGCGCTTCACCACGCTCACCCGGATGGCCGACAACCTGATGATCTACAAATACGTGGTCAAAAACACCGCCCGCCAGCACGGCATGACCGCGACGTTCATGCCGAAACCGCTGTTCGAGGACAACGCCTCGGGAATGCATGTTCATCAGAGTCTGTGGAAGGGCGAGACCAATCTGTTCTACGACAAGGCGGACTACGCCGAGTTGAGCGAGCTTGGCCGCTACTACATCGGTGGGCTGCTGACCCACGCCTGGGCGTTATGCGGGCTTTGCGCCCCGACCACGAACTCCTATCGGCGTCTGGTGCCGGGTTACGAAGCTCCGATCAACCTGGTCTATTCCCAGCGCAATCGCTCGGCCTGCTGCCGGATTCCGATGTATTCGCCGAACCCGCGGGCAAAGCGCGTCGAGTTCCGTTCGCCGGATCCCTCCTGCAATCCGTACCTCGCCTTCTCCGCTATGCTGATGGCCGGCCTTGACGGCATCAACAACCGCATCGACCCGGGCAGGCCGATCGACAAGAATCTTTATGACCTCCCGCCCGCCGAGGCGAAGGATGTGAAATCGACGCCGGGATCGTTGAACCAAGCGCTTGACGCGCTCGAACGCGATCACGCGTTCCTGCTGCGCGGCGATGTGTTCACGCGCGACGTGATCGAAACCTGGCTCGACTACAAGCGAAAAAAGGAGGTCGACGCCATCCGGCTGCGTCCGCACCCCCACGAGTTTCATCTCTATTACGACATCTAGCGCATGTTCCAGCGCAAGCCTGCCCCGGAGATCATCCGGGGCTGCCCCAGGAGGAGGACGATTATGACCGCATACGTCATGCTTGCGCATTGGACCGAGCAAGGGATCCTGAAGGCGAAGGTGTCTGTCACCCCCACCCCAACCCTCCCCCGCAAGCGCGGGAGAGGGGGCGACCGCCGTTGTGGTTTGCCCCTACGGCTTCAGGATCAGCTTCTGCACCCGCCAGTTCAGCAGTTCGGCCGCGTAGATCACGTTCTCCGACGGGCAGGCCATCGCGTGGATCCAGCCGAACTGCTTCAATTGCTTGCCGGATTGGCCGAGCATGCCGAGCACCTTGCCCTCGAGGCTGAGCTTGTAGATCCGGCCCGGCCATGAATCCGAACTGTAGAGCACCTGGTTGGGCGGCGGCGTGATGCAGATCGCCCAGGGCGAGCCGGGCGCAAAGGTGCCGCCGGCGACCATCGCCTCGTCGGGTATCTTGCCAATCGCAGGCTTGGCGCCGGGCGGCACCGGCACGTCGATGGTGATCTGGCGCAGGAATTTTCCCTCACCGTCGAACACCTGGATCCGCCGGTTGCCGCGATCGGCGACATAGACATTGCCCTTGGCGTCGGTCGCGATCGAGTGCGGGGTGTTGAACTGACCGGGCTCCTTGCCGCGCTCGCCCCATGACTTCAGCCAGTTGCCGTCCTTGTCGACCTTGGCGACGCGCGAGTTGATATAGCCGTCGCTGATGAAGGTGTCGCCGGCCTTGTCCCAGGCGATGTCGGTGACCTGACGAAATCGGCCATCCTCGGCCGGAAGCGGCGGCTTCGGATGCTTCAACGGCGCGGTGTCTTCGTCGGAGGCTTCCTGCTTGCGGCCGAACACCATGACCACCCGGCCCTCGGGATCGAACTTGATCACCATGTCCGAGCCCTTGTCGGTCACCCAGATATTGTCCTGGGGATCGACCTTGACGGTATGGGCGAACGACCAAGCGTAAAGGTTCTTGCCGATTTCGCGGATAAATTTGCCTTGCGCGTCGAACTCCAGCAGCTGGGTCGCCGCCGCGCCGTAAGCGGGCCCGGAGGTGTTGCCGCGCGACAGCGCGAAAACATGTCCCTTGGAATTGACCGAGACGCCCGACACCTCGCCGAAATACATGTTGGGCGGCAGTTTCAGCGGATTGGGGACGGAGTCGAATGCAATTATGGGCACCGTCTGCTGCGCGAAGGCCGGTGGCACGATCACCAACAGCAGTCCGACCCACCAATGCTTCATGATATCCTCCCCGGGGAACAGTTTTGTTTTCGTGTTTGCAGCGAATGCTAGTCCATGGCAAGTCCCGGCGTCCATCCTCGCACGCGCATGCCCTTTCACGACCGTTCATCGCCCGGCGCATGGCGCTGTGCGGCAAGGCATGATCTGCTACTGCGTTTTCCGGATATTCAGTTTGCCGGCGGGATGCACATGCGATTTCAACCCAGCACCAAACCAGCATCTTTGTTGTTCGCGCTTGCAGCATTGTTGTTCACAGCATTTCCGGTGAACCATGCTTCGGCCGGATATCCGGACAGGATCGTGCGGATCGTCGTCCCCTTTGCCCCGGGTGGCGGGACCGACGTGATTGCGCGGACGCTGGCGCAGGAGATGGCCGGGGGTCTGGGCGTCAGCGTCGTCGTCGAGAACAAGCCCGGGGCGGGGACCATCATCGGAACCCAGGTCGTCGCCACCAGTGAACCGGATGGCTACACGCTGCTGATGGGGACGTTCGCGAACGCGGTCAATCCCAGCCTGAATGCGAAGCTGCCCTACGACCCGCACAGGGATTTCGCGCCCGTTGCGCTGGCTGCGCGCTCGTTCAACATCGTCGTGGTCAATCCCAAATCCCCGTTTCGATCGATTGCCGACCTGATCGCGGAGGCAAAGGCCGATCCCGGCAAATTGTCCTATGGGACGTTCGGCATCGGCACCTCAGCGCATCTCGCGGGCGAATTGTTCAAGAACCTGGCCAAGGTCGACCTGACGATGGTGCCCTACAAGGGCGCGGCGCCCGCCATCACCGACCTGATCGGCGGCCAAATCCAGGTGATGTTCACCACGGTCGCCAGCGCCGCCTCGCTGATCGAGACTGGGCAGTTGCGCGCGCTCGCCGTGACCTCGGCGGAACGTTCGCCGGCGTTTCCGCAACTGCCGACCGTCGCGGAAGCCGGCGTATCCGGCTATGCCGCGGAGAGCTGGTACGGCCTGTTCGCGCCGACCAGAACACCGGCTGATATCATCGACCGCCTCAACAAGTCCGCAGCGACGGCGGTTCAGTCCGACGCGTTCAAGAAGCTGGCCGTGAATGAGGGGCTCGTCATGGTCGCGCGCCCTCCGCAAGAATTCGATCGATATGTGCGCGGCGAGGAAGAACGCTGGCGCAAGCTGATCCAGGATGCAGGAATCAAGGTCGAATAGCCGGTTTCGCCCTGTTGCAGCGCGGCCACGATCCCAAAAGCCAGTTACCCGCTTTGATGCCGGAATAACCCGGCGTCGGGGGTGTTGCAGGAAGACCGTCGCCAAAATCCGGCGCCAAAATCCGGGAGGTCATCATGTACGGGATAGTACAGCGCGCGCTTGCTGCCTTCAGTTTCGCCTTGATCTGCGTCGCCTTGCCGGCCTTCGCGCAGGAGACCGTCCGTATCCGCGGCACCATCGAGCGCGTCGAAGGTCCTGTGTACGTGGTCAAGAACCGTGACGGCGCGGAGCTGAAGCTGACGGTGACCGACAATCCGCTGTTTGTCGCGATCGTGAAATCGACGATGGCCGACATCAAGCCGGGCATGTTCGTCGGCTCCACGGGGGTGACCCAGCCTGACGGCAGCCAAAAGGCCATTGAGGTGCACATTTTCCCGGAGTCGATGCGCGGCACCGGTGAGGGTCATTACGACTGGGACCTCAAGCCCCATACCAAAATGACCAATGCCAATGTCGAGCAGACCGTCGCCGGCGTCGAGGGACAGACGCTGTCGGTCAAGTACAAGGACGGCGAGAAGAAGCTGCTGGTAACTCCGGAGACCGCGGTTGTTACCTACGTCGTCGGTAACAAGGACGACCTCAAGCCGGGAACCAAAATTTTCGTCGCGGCCGCGAAAAAACAGCCTGACGGCAGTCTGCAAACCCCGCGCATTAGCTATGGCAAGGATGGCTTGACGCCGCCGATGTAAATGCGGCGTTATCCGCGGTGCTTCAACGCACAACAAACTTCAATCGGGAGGACACTATGCGTTCCATCGTTTCGATGACCCTGGCGGCTTGCGCCATTGTGGTACTGAGTTCACCAACCCTTGCGCAAACGGCGGCACCGGCGACGCCGCCATCCGCGGGCGGGACGCCCGATGCGATGCCGTTCGATATTCCTTATGGCGTATCGATCGGGCTCGAGCGCGCCAAGCAAGTGATGGCGGCGGCCGAAGCCGAAGCCAAGCGGCGAAACTGGAAGATGAACATCGCCGTGGTCGATACCAACGGCGAACTCGTCCAGTTCGAGCGGATGGAAGGCGCCCAGATCGCATCCGGCCCGATCTCGGTCGGCAAGGCCCGCACCGCGGCGCGTTTTCGCCGCGAGTCCCGCGTGTTCTACAACGCCTATGAAACCGGTCACGCCTATACTGGGACGCTTGACCCCGGCCTGGTCGCGAGCCCCGGCGGATTTCCGCTGGTCGAGGGCGGCAAGCTGATCGGTGCGGTGGGCTGCAGCGGCGGCACCGGCGATCAGGACGCCGCCATTTGCAAGGTCGGCGCCGAGGTCATGAAATAGGGCACGTTTGTGCCTGGCGCCGCGGCGGGCAACCGCCCGCGGCGCCAGCACGATCCCGTGAGCGCGTGTCGATCACCGCGTTGCAGCAACGGCAAATCCGCTGGCGATGCAGCAATTCGGTTGCTAATACTTCGGGCAGCGGAAATCCGGTTCAGGATGTCGGCCTGGAGATCGTCCCATGTGGATCCTGTTGCTGCTGCCTTTCATCGGCCTGTTGTGGGTGCCGTTCTATAATTTCGAGGAGCCGGCGCTGTTCGGTTTTCCGTTCTTCTATTGGTACCAGCTGGCATGGGTGCCGATCAGCTCCGCTGCTGATCTGGCTGGTCTATCGCAGTCAGCACGCCCGACGAAGCCCCGCAAACCCCGCAAGGCAATTCCTGACAAGGCATCGCCATGGCCGACCAAATCGACTGGGTTGCTCTCGCGGTTTTCGTGTTCTTCTTTCTGCTCGTCACCGTGATGGGTTTTTTCGCCGCGCGCTGGAAAGCCGGCCCGGTCAACGCGCATCTTGACGAATGGGGACTGGGCGGCCGGCAATTCGGCACCTGGATCACCTGGTTTCTGGTCGGCGGCGATTTCTACACCGCCTACACCGTGATCGCGGTGCCGGCGCTGGTCTACGCGGTGGGCGCCTACGGCTTCTTCGCGCTGCCCTACACCATCATCGTCTATCCCTTCGTGTTCGCCGTGATGCCGGTGCTGTGGAAGGTGGCGCATGCCAACGGCTATGTCACCGCGGCCGACGTGGTCCTTGGCACCTACAATTCGCGCGGCCTCGAACTCGCGGTCGCGATGACCGGCATGGTTGCGACCATGCCCTATATCGCGCTGCAACTGATCGGGATGGGCGTGGTGATCAAGGCGATGGGTCTGACCGGCGAGTTGCCGATCATTGCCGCCTTCATCATTCTGGCACTGTATACCTACAGCTCCGGCCTGCGGGCGCCGGCGCTGATCGCCTTCGTCAAGGACATCATGATCTATATCGTGGTGCTGGTGGCGGTGGTGGTGGTGCCGGCGAAGCTTGGCGGGTATGGTGCGGTGTTCTCCGCGGCCAACGATGCATTTACGGCAAAGGGCGGCGCCACCGGCCTGATCTTGAAGCCGTCGCAGATGCTGCCCTATGCGACGCTCGCGCTCGGGTCGGCGCTGGCCGCGTTCATGTATCCGCACACCCTGACCGGGGTTTTCGCGTCGAAGTCCGCCGATACCATTCGCAAGAATGCGATCCTGCTGCCGGCCTATACGTTGTTGCTGGGCCTGATCGCGCTGCTCGGCTACATGGCCTAGGCCGCCAACATCAAGGTGACGTCGCCCAACGACGTGGTGCCGATGCTGTTCAAGGCGCTGTTCCCGTCGTGGTTCGCTGGCTTTGCGTTTTCGGCGATCGCGATCGGCGCGCTGGTGCCGGCCGCGGTCATGAGCATCGGGTCGGCCAACCTGTTCACCCGCAATGTCTGGAAATCCTATATCGATCCCGGTATCAGCCATGCCGGCGAAGCGGCCGTCGCCAAGATCGCATCGCTGGTGGTCAAGGTCGGCGCGCTGGCGTTCATTATCTTCCTGCCGACGCAATATGCGCTCGACCTGCAATTGCTCGGCGGCTTGTGGATCCTGCAGACCTTTCCGGCGCTGGTATTCGGCTTGTTCACGCGCTGGTTCCGCGTCGGAAGGCCTGTTGCTCGGCTGGGCGGCGGGCATCCTCTGGGGATCGTGGACGGCGTGGAGCAATGGGCTGAAGCCGCTCGCGACCCTCGACCTCGGCGGCGCCAGTTACGTGTTTTATGTCGGGCTCGGCGCGCTGATCCTCAATATCGCCGTCGCCGCCATCGCCACGGTCATCGTCTCCTGGCTGTCGCCGGAGCGGCGGTCTGGCGTCATTGCTCCATCTTGATATTGCCGGCCCTGGCGACGTCGGTCCACCGCGCAATGTCGGACGCCAGGATTTTGGCGAATTCGTCCGAGGAGTTGCCGACCGATTCGATGCCGAGCGGCTTGAGGCGGGCGATCACATCCGGCAACCGGGCGATCCGCATCAATTCGCCCTCAAGCTTCCTGACGATTGCCGGCGGCGTCGCCTTCGGCACGAAGATGCCGCTCCACAATACCGCGTCGACGTCGGCCCCGGCCTCCTTCATGGTCGGAACCTCCGGAAAATCCGCCATCCGCTTCGGCGCGGCGACCGCGAGTGCGCGAACCTGACCGCCCTTGACCTGGCCCGATACCGGGCCGGCGTCCGCGATGGTCGCGGTGACCTGGTTCGAGATCACCGCCATCACCGAATCGTTGGCGCCCTTGTAGGGGATCTCCTGCATCGGCGCGCCGGTCTTCTGCTTGAACAATTCGGTGGCCAACTGGAACGCGGCCGACGAACTCGAGTAATTGGTCTTGTCCGGATTGGCCTTGGCATAGGCGACAAGCTCGGCCACCGACTTGATCGGCGATGACGCATTGACGATCAGGATCAGCGGAAACGATCCGAGCTCGGAGACCGCGGCGAAGTCGCGGACCGGATCGTAAGGCAGCTTGGCATAGACCGCCGGATTGATCGCCATCGCGCCGCTGGCGCCGACCAAGAGCGTGTAGCCGTCTGGCGCCGATTTGGCGACATATTCGGTTGCGACGATGGCGCCGCCGCCGGGCTTGTTTTCGATGACGACCGGCTGTCCCAGGCTTTCCGACAATTTCTGCCCGACGATCCGCGCGATGATGTCGTTGCCGCCGCCGGGCGTGAAGCCGACGATGATATGGATGGGCTGGGTCGGGTATTTCGAGGGATCTTCCTGAGCCGACGCGGACGTGATCGCGGCAAGCGCGATCCATCCGAGACAGGTGCCCATCAGGAAACGTCGGGCCGGCGTTTTCATGGCGTTCGACTTCCCTTGCTGTTGCCGGCTTTCAAAGCCGCGTGACGTGAACGTGCAGCACCGCGGCCTTGCCGTCATCGAGTGCGGCGAGGCAGCGATCAATCGCTGTGGCAAGTTCATCGGGCTCGGTGACGCATTCGCCATGCGCGCCGAATGCGCGGCCCACGGCGGAAAAATCCCGCGCCTCGCCCTGACGGCCTGATGTCAGCCGCGACTGGAACTGGTTGGTTTCGGCCGCGGTGCCCTTCGGATACACCCGCTGCACGGCGGATTTCACCGCCTGCCAGCCGCCATTGTCCAGCACCACCGTCAGAACGGGAATCTGGTATTGCTGCGCCACCGCGTAGACGCTGTCGGGCGAGGAGAAATGAAAGCCGCCGTCGCCGATCACCTGCACGATGCGGCGATCCGGCTGCGCCAGCTTTAGACCCAGCGCCATGCCGCCGCTGAATCCAAGCCCGCCGCCGGCGAGGCCGACATAGCTCCGAGGTTTGGTGCGCGTGATGTGCTCCTGCAGGATCGGCGCGTTGCGGATCGCCTCGTTGAGGACGATGTCGTCCTGCGACAGTTTTTTATTCAGCGTCGCGAACACGAAGGCCGGGGTGAGCGCGCCCGAAACGCCCTTGTTGGCGCTGGCATCGGCGCGGCGTTTTGCCAATTGCTCTCGTGCGCCGCTCCAGCCGGCCATGCGGGCCGCCACGCGGCGGCGATAGGCCTCGTCGGCGCGCGCCTCCACGAACTCGAGCACCTGCTGCAGCACGGTGGCGCAATCGCCCTGGATGCGCATGTCGGTCGGAAATCCCCACATCGGGAAATCCGACTTCAACGGATCGATGTCGACCTGGATCCATTTGATCGCACCGGCGCGCTTGGCATATTGCGGCACGAACGGCACGTCGGAATCGAGCAGCAGGCCGAGGTCGGCCTGCTCCAGCAGGGGCAGCGGATCGAAGCCGGCGAAGCACGGCGAATCCTGCGCGATATTGAGGTCGATCGAATTGAATTCCGCGACCCGGATGCCGCAGGTCCGCGCCAGCCGGTCGAGGGCTGCGACCGCCTGCGGCTTGCGGCCGAGATAGGCCGTCAGCGCGATCGGGTTTTCCGCCGCCATCAAGGCTTGCGCGATCGCCTCGACCCGCGCCGGCTCGATGCCGCCGGTGTGCACGCTGCCATAGCGCGCCGGCGGATAGGCCGGCATCGCCGAATCGTCCCATTGCTCCGCCAGCGTCTCGCGCGGCAGCATCATGTAGACCGGCCCCGGCGGATCGCTGTGCGCGAACGCGCTGGCGCGGGCCAGCGCCTCCTTCACCACGATGCCGGAAGGCAACGAATATTCCCATTTGACGTAAGGCCGGACGATGCTGGCGATGTCGAACGGGTCCTGCACGAAATGCACATAGGTGTCGCGCGAGCCGGTCAGCTCGCCATGCAGCGTATAGGGCGCGCGTCCGGCAAACAGCATCACCGGCAGCCGGTAGCGAAATAGGTTCTGGATCGCCATGCAGGCGTTGGCGGTGCCGGCGTCGACATGCACGAACACCGCCTGTGCCCGTCCGGTCGCGAGTGCATAGCCGCCGGCCATGTGCACGGCGACGACCTCGTGCGGGCACAGGATCATTTCGGGGTGCTTTCGCCCCTCCTTGTGCCAGCGCGCCATCTCCTCGATCAGGGAGACGTGATCGGTGCCGAGATTGGCGAAGATGTAGTCGACACCGAGATCGACCAGGCCTTCGAGGAAATGATGCGCGGTACGTGTGGCGGCTCATGCCGTGCTTTCCGGCGTATTCTCCGCGACGAACCTATTGCGCAAGCGTGCCGATACCGGTGATCTCGATCTCGACCACGTCGCCGGCTTTCAGATCGGGCGAAGCGCCGTCGGTGCCCATCCAGATCACGTCGCCGGGCCATAAGCGTGAAATACTTGGTCAGTTCGACGATGAACGGCTTGATGCCGAAGATCATGTCGTTGGTACGGAAGCGATTGCTCTCCTTGCCGTTCACCTTCACGATGGTTTCCATCGCGTCGAGGTCGACGTCGGTCTCGATCCACGGCCCCATCGGCTTGAAGGTGTCGGCATTCTTGGCCCGCCACAGTCCGCGGTCGGCCTTCTGCCAGGTGCGCTCGCTGACATCGTTGCCGATGGTGTAGCCGAACACGCAGGACATCGCGTTGGCCTCTGCAAGATGCTTTGCCTTCTTGCCGATGACGACGACCAGTTCGCCCTCGTAGTGGATCTTCTCGGTGGCGGTCGCCGGGATCACCACGTCTTCGTCATGCGCGATCAGCGCGTTCTGCGCGCGGTAGCCGATTTCGGGCCGGTCCGGAACGTTGGGTACCTCGCCGCGCTTGTCCGCGGCCTCCTTGAGATGCTTGAGATAATTCAGGCCGACGCAATAGAACGTGCGCGGGCATCACCGGCAGTTCGATCTTCACCTCTGCCAGCGCATGCGACCGCTGCGTCCGCTGCCATTCGCCGAAGGGATCGCCGCTGACCGCGATCACGCGGTCGCCCTCGACGATGCCCCAGGAGGTCTGTCCGTTCGCAGTGAATTTCAGCCAGCGCATGCACTTTCCTTTTTATTCCGCCGCGATGCGCGGCGATGTTTTCCATGCGCCGGCGGCCGGGCGCGGCAGCCCCAAATTCTCGCGCAAGGTCTTGCCGGCATAATCCTTGTGAAACAGTCCGCGGCGCTGCAGTTCGGGCACGACGTGGCGGACGAAATCGGCGTAGGAGCCAGGCACATAGGTAGCCGCGATGACAAAACCGTCGCAGCCGCGGCCGGCGAACATCTCCTCCAGCCGGTCGGCGATCTCCTTCGGCCCGCCGACGATCGCGTCCGCGGTCTGGCCGCGGCCGCTGAAAGTGACGAAATCGCGCGCGCTCGGATTAGTCTTGCCCGAGGTCTTGAGCACGCCGTCGCGAATGCCGAGGATGCCCTGCATGCCCTGCAGCTCCTCCGTGGTCAGCGGTTCGTCGATGCCCTTGGAGGCGAAATCGTAATTCAGTCCTTCCGACAACAGCGACAAGCGCGTCGATTTCCAGCGGCAGCTTTTCGATCAGCGCCATCTTGTCTTCGGCCTCGGATTTGGTCGCGCCGGCCACCGGCGTGACGAGATTGCAGAGGAACATCTGGTCGGGATCGCGGCCTGCCTTGGCGGCCTCGTTCCTGATCGCGTCGTAGCCCTGCTTGGCGCCGGCCAGATTGCGCGCCGCGGTGAAGATGACTTCGCCCCATCGGCCGGCAAAGCGCTGGCCACGGCCGCTCGCCCCGGCCTGGATGATGACGGGATGGCCCTGGCTCGAGCGCGGCACCGTGAACGGCCCGCGCGACTTGAAGAACTTGTCCGTTGTGATCGAGCCGCTTGACCTTGGTCCGGATCGGCGAACCGGCCGCTTTTCTTGTCGATCAACAGCGAGCCGTCCTCCCAGGAATCCCAGTGGCCGAGCACCACTTCCATGAATTCGTCGGCGCGGTCGTAACGGAAATCATGATCGAGATGGGCGTCCTTTCCCATATTGTGGGCTTCGCCGTCGTTGACCGAGGTGACCACGTTCCAGGCGGCGCGGCCGCCGGTCATCAGGTCGAGCGTGGCGAAGCGGCGGGCGACGTCGAACGGCTCGAAATAGGTGGTCGAGCAGGTCGAGGCGAGGCCGAGTTTTTCGGTCGCCATGCCCATCGCCGTCAGTACCACGATCGGGATCCATCTTGACGCAGCGGATGCCGTATTCGACGGTATGGGCATGATCGTTGCCGTAGCGGTCCGGCATCGCCAGGCGATCGTCGAAGAACGCCATGTGGAATTTTCCGGATTCGAGAATCCGGCCGATCTCCTGGTAATAATCGGCCGACATCGAATCGTCGCGCGATTCCGGATGCCGCCACGAACTCGGCAGGTTGGTGCAGTTCTGCGCCTGCAGGAAGCCGACCATCACCATTTGCCGTGTCATGCTGCTCTCCCTGTGGCGGCCGAACCCGAGTTCACACGAGATCGAGCTCGGCGGCCAATTTGTATTCGCCGGCGAGCGCGCGCAACTTGTCCCAGGTCGCGTCTTCGATGTCGATGCCGTGCGCCCTGCGCTGCTGCTCCCGGATATATTCGACCTCGCCCGGATAAAACACGCCGGGTGAACCTTCGGACGGCGGCGTCGCCTTGAGATAGCGCGCGAATTCGGCGACCTCCTTCTTGAAATCCTTCAAGGGGCGGAACGCGGCGACGTTGAACACCGCCATGAAGCATCCGTCATTGTGCCGGCCGGTCGGCTCGACGCCGAAGCCCAGGCCCGTGAGCAGCCCGCACAGCACCTCGACCATCGCAGCGAGGCCGCGCCCTTGTAGCCTTCGCTGCCGCCGAGCGGCAGCAGCGCGCCGCCCTTGCGGAATTGTCTTGGGGTCGGTGGTTTGCCGTCCGTCGCTGTCGACGATCCAGCCGGTCGGGATTTCCTCGCCGCGCGCGGCGGCGAGCTGGATCTTTCCGGCCGCGACCGCCGAGGTCGCCATGTCCAGATAGAACGGCGCCTCGAGGTCCGACGGCACCGCGATCGAGATCGGATTGGTGCCGAGCCGCGCCTCGCGGCCGCCGAACGGCGCGACGGCTTTGGGCGAACGCCCGGAATCGGCGGTGGCAAGCCCGATCATGCCTTCGCGCATCGCCATCATCGGATAGGCGGCAAGCCGTCCGACATGGCTTTGGCGGAACACCGTGCAGGCCGCGACATTGGCGGTCTTCGCCTTCTCGATCGTCAGCGCCATCGCCTTGGCGTTGACATGAAAGCCAAAACCCCAGTGGCCGTCGATCACGGTCGTGGTCGGCGATTCCTGCACGATGGTCCACGGCGCGCCCGGAACGATATGACCGACCTTGATACGGTCGATATAGGTCGGGATCGCGATGATCCCGTGCGAGTCATGGCCGGCGAGATTGGCGTTGACGCAGCCGACCGCAACGGCCTTGGCTTCCTCGTCCGACGCGCCGGCGGCCCTGAGCAACGCCGCGCCAATGCGCGTGAGACGGTCGGCCTGCACCATCGGCATGGGGTTTCCTCGCTCAAAGCCCGCGCGAACAGCGGGTCTTGCTTGTTGTCGCTTGTTTCTCTTCCTGGGCTCATGGTCTCAAAGCGATGGCCCGATGGCAATGACTTGGCTCGGGAATTTTGGCCGGGGGACGCTACGTGGCCGGACCGTTACGTTACCGGTTTCCGGCGCCGGCGCGAAACCTTCGGGTCGCGGGGCAATAGAACCCCGGTTTCAGGCCGTTTTCAGGTTTGCCCGTTGCTATTCGCCCGCTGTTTACTCTGAATCACATCTTATTGCCGCCAATAACGGCCACTTAGGCGTCCGGCGCGTACTCCCGGGGAGCTGACAAGCTTTGCCCCAGGGAGCCGATTTTGGCGAGGAATATCGCGCGTACGTTCGCGGCGTTGAGTGCAACCAATGAGGCGATTTTATATGCAAAATCACCGGACGAACTGTACCGGCAGGTCTGCGAGGCCGCATTTTCCAGCGGAGACTTCCTGGCGACCGCAATCTTCTTGCTGGAACCGGGGACCAACATCCTCCGGTTGGCCGCCGGCGTCGGCGAAGACACCAGGCGGCTGCGCGGGATCGATATTTCGATCGTAGCGGACGCACCCGAGGGTTCAGGGGTCTGCGGACAGGCCTTTCGCGACCGAAGGGTTAGCATCAGCAATGATTTCCTGAACGACGAACGTTCGCTGGCCTGGCGGGAAGGGGCACTCAACGCGCATGTCGGCGCGGCGGCGGCGTTGCCGCTGATGTGCAATGGCCGCAGCGTTGGCGTGCTGCTCGTCACAAGGCATGAAGCGGGTTCAATCAACCACCAGATCGTGTCGCTGCTTGAGCGGATGTCGGCCAACATTTCGTTTGCGCTCGACAAGTTCGAACTGGAACTGGAGCGCCGCAACGCCGAACAGGCGATGGACCGAATTTCGCGCATGTATGCCGCGCTGAGCGCGACCAACGAAGCCATTCTTCGTGCGAAAAGCGCAGTGGAGATGTTCCAGTTGATCTGCCAGGCGGTATCGAACGGCGGCAAATCGCCGGGGACGGCGATTTTCCTGCACGATCAGGATTCCTCGGCACTGAAGTTCACGGCGGGCGCCGGCAGGATGGCGCATCTTTTTCCCCAGCTGCAGCTATCCTCGGATCCCGCCAGTCCCCGTGGACAAGGTCTGCACGGCCCGGCGTTTCGGACCGGCAAGGTGCAGGTCAGCAACGACGTGCAGAGCGATGACCGGTTGCGGCCGTGGCATGCGCTCGCCGCCACCACTGACATCCATACTTGTGCCGCGCTGCCTTTGATGCGCCGCGGACGGGCCGTCGGCGTGCTTCTTTTCTTCATCCGGGAGGCCGGATGGCTCGACGAACAGGGCCTCGAACTGATGGGCCGAATATCGGAAAATATTTCGTTCGGCCTGGAGATGTTCGAGCATGAGGGCCAGCGCCGGCTGGTGCAGATGCAGAAAGACCGCGTCTCGCGCATGTTCGAGGGCCTCAGCGCGACCAATGAAGCGATCATGCGGGCAAAGACCCAGACGGAGCTGTTCGAGCTGGTATGCGAAGCGGCGATATTGGGAGGAACGTTCGCCTCCGTGGCGATCGCTTTGGCGGAGCCGGAGGGGAAGTTTCTTCGAATTGCCGCTTCAAAAGGGCCACACTACCATAGCTTGAAGAAGCACCGCTTTGCCGTCTCTCCCGGACATCCCGAAGGCGGCAGCTTGAGCGGAACGTCGTTCCGGACATGCGAGCCTTGTATTGCCAATGATTTTCTCGCTGATCCACGAACGGCCTATTGGCACACCCTTGCGAGGCGGAGTGGGACGCAATCCGGCGCAAGTTTTCCGTTGCTGCAGAATGGCAATAAGTCCGTCGGTGTATTGCTGTTTCTCTCCAGCGAAAAAGACGTATTCACGGATGATCTGGTGGAGCTCCTGGCAAAGCTCGCGGAAAACGTTTCTTTCGCGCTCGACAACTTCGATCTCGCCGACGAAAAAACCAGGGCCGCCGAACAAAAGGATCGCCTGACGCGGATGTTTGCGGCGCTCAGCGCCACCAACGAAGCGATCATGCGGGCCAAGACCCGGGAGGAGATGTTCGAACTGGTCTGCGCGGCGGCCGTGCTGGGAGGCAAATTCACTTCGACGACGATCGCGCTGGCGGCGCCGGGTGAGGAGTTTCTTCGGATTGCGGCCTCAACCGGGCGGAACAACAGCCGCATGAGATCAACCCGCTTGTCCATCTTCGCCGGGCGCCCCGAAGGCCAGGGACTGTCAGGCACGGCTTTCCGGACCAAAGCGCCTTGCATCACCAACAAACTTCTTGCCGACGAGCGTATCGCCTATTGGCATGCGCTTGCACGCGGGGGTGGAACAATGTCCGCCGCGGCCTTCCCCTTGCTGAGCAAGGGCAGCGAGGCGGTCGGCGTGCTGCTATTCTGTGCCAGCGAGGAGAATGTATTCACCGGTGACCTGGTGGAATTGCTGGCACGACTGGCGGAAAACATTTCGTTTGCTCTCGACAATTTCGACCTGTCCGACGAAAAGACCAAGGCCGACGCGCGCATCGAATATCTGGCGTCGCACGACAGCCTGACCAGTCTTCCCAATCGCGAAACGTTCAATGAACTGCTTCACCACGCGATCGAGGCCGCGCGCCGCTACCAGCGGCGATTTGCGGTGCTCTTCATCGATCTCGACAGGTTCAAGATCATCAACGATTCGCTGGGCCATGAAGCCGGCGACATCCTGCTGGTGGAGATTGCCACCCGGCTTCGTCAAAGTCTCCGGTCAAGCGACATCGTGGCGCGCCTGGGTGGCGATGAATTTGTCGTCATTCTGGAGGAAACCGGCGACAACCACGAAGTCGCACAGATCGCGCGCGAGCTGTTGTCCGTTCTCAGCCAGCCCTTGCAATTGAGCGGCCACGAATGCCACACGACGGCCAGCATCGGCATCGCCATGTATCCCGACGATGGCACCGACGTCCACACTCTGACGAAAAATGCCGACATGGCGATGTATCTCGCGAAGGAGGACGGCAAGAACGATTTCCGTTTCTTCACCAAAGAGGTGAAGATGCAGTCGATCGAGCGATTGATGTTGGAAACGGCGCTGCGCCACGCCCTTGAGCGCAACCACTTTTCGCTGCAATACCAGCCCAAGGTCGATCTGGCGACGCGGCAGATTACCGGCGTCGAGGCGCTGTTGCGCTGGGCGCATCCGGAACGCGGCATGCTGCCTCCCGCCCAGTTCATTCCGCTTGCTGAAGAAACCGGGCTGATCGTGCCGATCGGCCGTTGGGTGTTGAGGGAAGCCTGCGTGCAGAATATGGCGTGGCAGCGCCGCGGGTTGCGGCCGGTTTCGATGGCCGTCAACCTTTCACCGCGACAATTCGTCGATGAAAGCCTCTTGAACGATATTGATGAGGCATTGGCGGCAAGCGGCATGTCTCCCGTGCTGTTGCAGCTCGAGGTCACCGAGGGCATGGTGATGCGGAACGTACCCCGCGCCATCAAGATCCTCGATGCCATCCACAACCGGGGCATTCGTCTGGCGATCGACGATTTCGGAACCGGCTACTCCTCGATGTCGCTGATGAAGCAATTCCCGATCGACACCATCAAGATCGACCGTTCATTCGTTCGCGACCTGCCCGATGATTCCGAGGATCAGGCGATCGCCCAGGCGATCATCAGCATGGGCTAGGCGCTGGGAATGACGGTCGTTGCCGAAGGCGTGGAGACCGTCGGCCAGGAGACGTTCCTGCGCAATCACGCTTGCGACGAAATGCAGGGCTATCTTGTCAGCAAGCCGGTTTCGCCGGCGCAGTTGGTCGATCTGCTGCGGTCCGCTCCGCTGCTCGTTTCACCGCCGCTGCAATCGGCTGAAGGCGGCGATCTTGAGATATCAGTCCGGCGTCCAAGACGGAAGAAAGCCGCGGTATAGCCACGCGTCGAAAAGTGCGGCCTAAGCCGGATCCGGTTGCCACGTCCGGCGCGGAAAATCGTCGGGCCACGGCAGCGACGTCTGGTCGGCGAGCGATTTGAGGAACACATTGGCGCCATCGGCGTAAGTCGCGCCAAATGACAATTCCAGACGGGCGCACCAGTCGGCCGGCATCGGCTGTATCACGTCCCGCGCCTCGAACGCCGGTCCCCACCACCAGCCCGGGGCGGGCGATCTCTCCTGCTCCGGGACTGCGCGCCATCGCGCGAATTCGCGCACGGCGCGTTCGAATTGCACGTTTGCAGCCTGAGGCATCGAATTCCCCCTGATCCCCGAGGATACCCGTATTTGCAGCGCGAGCAATGCGTGCCAGCCACCTACTGCCGGCAGTGCTCCCAGTGTGTTGTCACGTCGGCGCCCGATTTTTTGAGGTGCACGTGCTGATCGATATGATCGATCCACGACACCGGAATGAAGTGGTGATGCTGGCCGTCGGGTGAACTCTGTTTGGTCAGCTTGATCTTGTCGGGACCGTCGAGGCGGTCGACCTTCCCGACCGTTTTTCGATCCGAGGAAATGACGTCCATATGCTCCCTGATCAGCGAGGTATCGGCCATGTCCGTACTCCCGTAAAAAGATGGGAAAAAGAAACGCGCCATCGCCGGATAAGTTGCGTCACATATTTGAGCGCGCCGATTCCGGGCTGATTGGCCGGATCGATAGCGCGCCCGCGATGCCGCCGAGCATCGCGCAGAACGCTGCCACCATCATTACCGTGTGCAATGCGCGGTCGAATGCAACCCTGGCGCCCTCAGCGACGCCGGCCTGTCCCGCCAATACCATATTCAATGCCTCATTGGCGCGCGCCGGCGGCAGCCCGACAAGATGCTGTGAAAAGCTGGCGAACAGCACCGCGCCGAGCGCAGCGACCGCAAGCAGGCCAGCCACCCGGGCGATCGCGTTGTTGACGCCGGACGCGATGCCGGCGCGAGCCTCGCCGACGGACGCCATCACCGTCGACGTCAACGGTGGAACCGTCATGGTCATGCCGACGGCCATCACGCAGATCGCCGGAAATACGCCGACCCAGTACGATTTCCTGAGATCGACAAAGGCGAGCATCGCCAGCCCGCCGGCCGCGATGATGGGCCCGATGGTGAGCGACAGCCGCGGCCCGAAACGGTCGGCAAACGTGCCCGCGAAGGACGCCCCGAAACCCATGATGAGAGCCAAAGGCAAAAACGCTCCGCCGGCCTCGGTCGCGGAATAACCGCCGAGCCGGATCAGGCCAAATGGCAGATAGTACAGTGCGCCGCCAAACGCGAAGTACAGCAGCAGCGTCAGCGTGTTGGTTCCCGAAAAATTGCGCGACTTGTAGAACGACAATGGCATCATCGCCCGCTCACCGGATCGGGCCTCGATCGCAACGAACGATGCAAGGAACGCGGCTCCCACTCCGAGCGCGCCGAGCACGGTTTTGTCATGAAATCCCGACGCGAGAATGGCGCCCAGCCCCCGGGTGAGGGCCGCGAGGCCGATGGCGATCGTGACCGCGCCGCTCAAGTCGAGCGACTTTGCCTCGGGATCGCGGCTTTCGCAGGCAAAACCGGCCGCAAGTCCGGCTGCGGCCACAGCCAGCGGCACATTGAGCAGGAAGATCGCTCGCCAGGACACCTGATCGACCAGCCAGCCGCCGAGCAGCGGACCGGCCGCCATCGTCAGCGCGCCGGCACCCGCCCATATCCCAATCGCGTGGCTGCGCTCGTGTTCGTCGAAAGTCGCCCCCAGCATCGCCAGACTGGCCGGCGTCAGCAGTGCGGCGCCGACGCCTTGAACCGCGCGGCTGACGACGAGCACGGTAATGTCCGGCGAGAGCGCGCAGGCGATCGAGGCGGCCGTAAACAGCACGACGCCGACAAGAAAGATCCGCCGGCGTCCATAGAGATCGGCGGCCGAGCCCCCGACCAACACCAGGGCGCCGAGCAGCAGCAGATAGCCGTTGACAATCCACTGCGTCGACGCCGCGTCCGCATGCAGCGCCTGCTGGATGGCGGGGAGGGCGATGTTCACCACCGAGCCATCGATAAATGCCATGCTCGATCCGAGGATCGTCGCCGCCAAGGTCAGGCGCTTGCGCTTCTGTGTCAGTGCAACAGGAAAGGCCGGCGTGGCCCGGATGATATTGGCGTCGCAGGGCGCCTGTATTAAACCAACCATACGAGCCTCGGTCGAGCGCGGCTAAGTCAGCGCATAAGGGGGCGGAGGTGCTGCGGACCGCGCTTGCCCCACATTGCCGCGGCGCTCCGGCTGATTGAGCAACCAATGCAAGATGTCCCTCGTGGCGAGGAGCGTCTTCGCGCGTCTCGAACCATGAGCTTGTCCCATCCTTCGAGACACCGCGCTTCGCGCGGCTCCTCAAGATGAGGTAGTTACCCCTTTATTTCTCTTCCGCCGCGGTTGAAGTTGCCGGACCTTCGCCCATCATCAAAAGAACGGCGTCCTCATCCTTGGCGCCGTCCCAATGCACCTGTTTGCCGAAATGCGTGACAAAGCTTCCGGCAGGCATGGGGGTAGTGTTGGCCGGATCGAATTTGGGGCCGGAACCTACCCACCAGGTACCCTGCAGCACGACGATGTAGCGGTCGTTGGGATGAAAGTGCGGCCGGCTGAAATGGTTGCCCTTGGTCCATTTGGTGTAGACGGCGTAAAACCCCGGTTTGGTCGGATCGCCGACAACGACGGCGCTTTGGCCGCCGCGGGCATCGACCGGACCCCACGGAATCTGGTCCGGCAGCTTGTAGACGACGGCGGCCGGGTTGAGTTCGGCCGCGGAGCTGATGCTCAACATGCCGGCCAGAGAGATCGGGATTGCGAGGTAACGCCAAAACCGGTTGGTGGCCTTCATGGTTTCTCCGTTTGAATTCGGTGAGCCGAAACGGCGCGAGCTCAGCCGTCTATTGTTGCACTGATGCTAGCCGGTCTCATTCGCGCCATGCAAGCGTGTGCATGACCGGCAACGCTCGTGCAGCATGGAAAGGGTGTTAGGTGCCGCGATCAAGCCGCTGTAGCCGGAGTCTCAGCCGTCTTCAGCGGATGGGCCGTCCGGTGCCACGCCCATGCGGTCCGGATGATGGTGGCGAGATCCGAATGCACGGGGCGAAATTTCAGGGTCTCGCGCGCCGCGGTGGGGTCGGCGACCAGGTAGGCCGGATCGCCCGGTCGCCGCGGCCTGACGACATGGGGTACCTCGCGGCCGGTCTCCGCCGCGATCGCCGCCAGAATCTCGCGCACCGAAAAGCCGGTGCCGGTGCCGAGATTGAAGGCGCCGCCGGAATGTCCCTGCATCAGCAATCGCAACGCAAGCGACGTGCGCCGCCGCCAGATCGCTGACATGGATGTAATCGCGGATCGCGGTGCCGTCGGGGGTGTCGTAATCGGTGCCGAACACCGCGAAATCCCCGACATGGCCCTGCAGCGCCATCATGGCGCGGGGAATGAGATGGGTTTCGTTGTCGCGGAGTTCGCCGATGCCGCCGGAGGCGTCGGCGCCGCTGGCGTTGAAATAGCGCAGGCAGAATGCATCCCAGCCCGTAGGCACTGCGATAATCAGCGAGGATGCGCTCGATCATCCATTTCGAGGTGCCGTAAGGGTTGATCGGCGCGCAAGGATAGCTCTCGGGCAGGGCGCTGCTGTCGGCGTTGCCATAGACCGCGCCGGTAGAGGAAAACACCAGGCGATTGCACCCGGCATCACGCATCGCCCTTGAGCAGCGACAGCGTGCCGACGACATTGTTCCAGTAATATTTCTGCGGATCGGCAACGGACTCGCCGACCAGGCTCGAAGCCGCGAAGTGCATGACCGCGACGATGTCGTGCTGCGCGAAGGTCTGAGCGAGCGCAGCCTCGTCCCTGACGTCGCCGACAACAAGCGAACCGGTGACGAAGCCGCGATGGCCGGTCGAGAGATTGTCGTAAGCGACCGGGTGATAGCCGGCCGCGATCAGCTCCCTGCAGCAATGTGAGCCGATATAGCCCGCGCCCCCGGTAACCAGAATCGCCGGACGGTCGTTCATGTTAGCCTCGCGGCGTTCGATCGGTGCCTGAGGACCGGCTCTTGTTGAACAGCAGATATAGCGCGCGGGGATTGGTGGTGAGATAGCGCCAGAACAGCCGGCGCGGCTCCAGCCAGATCCGCCAGGCCCATTCGAGCCCCAGCTCCTGCATCCATTGCGGCGCGCGTGCGCGGCTTCCCGACAGGAAGTTGAACAATCCGCCCGAAGTCTTGATGACGCCGACATTGGACAGGCGCGGCGTGAATTCCTCGACAAAGGCCTGCTCGTAGGGAACGCCGAGCGCCACCCACAGATAGTCCGGCGCCAACGCGTTGATCTCGTCGACCTTGTCGCGCAGGGCGTCGCCCTTGCAGATAGCCGTGCGAACGCCCGACGATCCGCAGATCGGGATACATTTTCCGGACATTGGCGACGGCGGCGGCATTTTCGTCTTCATCGGCGCCGAACATATAGAAGGTCAGCCCCGCCGCGGCGGACTTGCGGGCGACGACATGAAACAGGTCGGTGGTCGCGACGCGTTCCGGCAGCGGCGTCTTTGATTTCAGCCGCGATACGGTGACGAGCGGCTGTCCGTCGGCATTGATGAGATCGGCGGCGCGGAACAGCCGCCCGGTCATCGGCTCGGTCGAACAGCGCGCCAGCACTTCGCCGTTGGCGGAAGTCAGATACAGCGGGCGGCCGAGCCGGCGTTCCGGGAAAACCATATCGATCATGAAATTGGCGGTCTGCTCGATATCGAGCACGGCGAGCCGCAGCCCGCCCAGCGAGATTCTGGGCATGCTCGCCGTGGCGGCCCTTCCGACCGGATTTGCGCGTCGCTCAAGCATATTGTTTGTCTCGCTGACGGCCGACGGTTGCGGTTTGCAGTTCGTTGAGGATGACGCCGACCAGCTTGCGCTCCGCGCCGCCGAGGGCTGCGATGATGTCTTCCATGCAGTCGTTGATGTCGAGGCTCGACCGGCAGGATCGCGACGAGGCCGTCGGCGATATCGAGCAGCTTGCGATCGGCCGCGCTCCAGGGCATCGCCGGCCCGTCGAGGATCACGAGATCGTAGCCGCCGGCGGAGCGCGCCTGGGCGATCGCCTTGCGGATCGCGGCGCTCAGGGTGGCGTCGGATCCCTTGAAGACAGGCAGGATCGAGATTCCGTTCGCGGTCCTGATCGCACGGGAAGCCTTGGCGCCGATGCTGAGCCAGCCGAGGCGGCTGGTCTCGCTCTTGCCGAGTCCGTTGATCTTGTTCGAAAGCAGCATGAGTGACGTGATCGGCGTCGATCACCAGCACCTTGGCGCCGTCGCGTGCCGCCGCCAGCGCGACATTCAGCGCGGCGATGCTGCGATCCTCGTCAGCGCCGGCGCCGATCACGGCCATCACCGGGATCGCGTCGGCGGGCGAACACTTCGCCACCGTCGCGCGCATCTCGCGCATGGCTGTTGAGGAAGGTCGTCAGCGGGAAGCCCGCGCGCAGCGTTGGCCAGCCCAACCGCGTCACGTCGGGAATTCCGCCGGTTGTCAGGATTCCGCTCAGCGTCCGCATCACGTCGGATTCCTGCAAGCGCGCGATCAGCGGCTTTTCGATCGCGGCGATCGTTGGCTGCAGCCGGGGTTGATTGACTTGCGGCGGCTTCGACGGCGGCGCCGATGAATTTTTCTCGGAAGCTGCCGGCTGCGGTTCGCTGGTATCAGGGCGACAGCCGGTCGGCGGCGACAGTCCACGCCGCCGCGCCGAGCGCGCCGAGTGCGAAGCCGATCATCGCCACCAGGCTCATGGCCGGCGGGAAGATACGCCGCTGCGGCACGGTGGCTTCGCCGATGACGCGCGCACTCGAGGTATTGAGGCTTTCCTGCTCCTCGGTTTCGCGCGAGCGCTTGAGGAAGGACTGATAGACGTCGCGGCTGGCTTCGACGTCGCGTTCGAGCTCGCGAAGCCGACCGAAGCCTGGCTGAGCTGGACGCTCTGGTGCTTTTGCGTCTCCAGCGCCTTGCCGAGCGAAGCTTCGTAATCGCGGGCGCGGGTCAGGTCGTTCTTCGCCGACTGGGCGAAGCGCTCGACTTCTTCATTGATGGTGCGGCGCAGGTCTTCGACCTGCTTCTCGATCTGGCGCAGCGCCGGATGCAGCGGCCCCAATTCGCTCGTCATCTCCGCGTAACGCTTGCGAGCCTCGGCATATTGCGCGCGCAGATTGGCGATGGTCGGAGACTGCAGCGCCTCGGGAATGGCGCCGGCGTCGGTCGAGGCGCGGCGGCTGGCTTCGATCTGGTCGTATTTGGCCTGGGCGTCGAGCGTCAGCGCCCGGGCCGCGGCGAGCCGCTGGTTGCTCGCCGAAAGCTGCTGGTCGCTGATCAGCGTGTCCTGGGTGCCGACGAAATTATTCTGCGCCTTGTAGACGGCAAGCGCGTTCTCGGCGTTGCGAAGCCGTTCCTGCAATTCCTTGAGCCGGCCCGAGAGATCGGTCGTCGCCCGCCGCGCGGCGGTGGCCTGCGACTTCTTCGATTCCGCCAGATAGGCGCCGGGAGAGCGCGTTGGCGAGCATCGCGGCCTTCGCCGGGTCGTGCGACCAGACGTCGATGTCGACGATGAAGCTGCGGTCGGGCTTCTTCACATTGATGTGGCGGCTCAAGGCGTCCAGCGCGGCCATCTGGCCGAGGTTGACGTCGGCGGCGGAGTGGTTCTCGATCCCGAACAGTCCGAGCAGCGAGGCAAAGATCCCCTTGGACTCGCCGCCGAACTCCGGATCCTTGTCGAGATTGGTGTCCTTGATCACCTGCAACAGCACGCTGTTCGAGGTGATCAGGCGGGCCTGGCTTTCGACCACCATCGCCAGACCAGTAATGTCCTGGGAGCGGGGCGTGAGTTCGCGATCGACCAGCTGCAATTCGCGGGGATCGACGTAAAGCTGAGCGGTCGCCGAATATTTCGGCGAGAGGCTTTTGCCGATCACGACGGCGATGCAGGCGCAAATCAGCCCGGCCATCGCGATCGCGACCTTTCGCCGCCACAGCAGGCCGGTCAGCTGCAGCACGCTGAAGCCCGCCGACGTTCGCGGCGGTGCCGGCCGATCGTCCGGCGTGGCCTGGTTTATCGGTTGATCATAGACAAGCATGGGCCCCAGCTTCCATTCGAACTGCCGCACGCATCGGCTGAGGGGTTACTCTTCGGGTTACGCCGCGCGCCAAGGGGGCCGGCGCGGAACAAACGCAACAGGAAAAATTAACCATACTCAGTGGGGGACTATTCACCGAAATGGCAAAAAAAGCGTTTAAGCGGCCGCGCATAGCAACGCCTCCGCCATGGTCAAAACCGGGATTTGCCGGCGCGATGCCGCCTTGAGCGCGTGGTTCATGAGCGCCGGCGAACAGCCGTATCGGCTGGGTTGCTCGACGACGTCGTGGCTATAGAAAATTAACCATCCGTTAGTGATTTGCGCCTGGTCGAACGCGCGCTCGATCCCGTCGCCGTCGATGTGCCGGTCGATCAAGGGCACCGCGCGAAGGAATTGCGGGTCCACGGTGCCGCTGTTTACGCCCGGCATGATGCTGCGGCAGGACTGGAACGAGGACTTGAGGCGGCGCTTGTGCACGAATGACCCGTAGCCGAAGGGATATGCAAAGTTCGAAGGCTCGATCGAAGGCTCGATCGACCGGAAGTATCGGCGATTTTGCTCGATCTCCGCCGCCAGCGACTCTGCATCGAGATCGCAGGTCCGCCGGTGGGAAAAGGTGTGACAGCCGATTTCATGGCCCGTGCGGTGCAGGGCGACGACATCCTCGGCATCGACGGCCGCCCAGTCGGGTGATTCCGTGGTGCCGACCAGTCCGCCGGAAACATAGAAAGTTCCGCGTGCACCATGGTCCTCGAGAATTGCGGCGCCGGTCGTCGCGGCGCTCTTCGGAATATCGTCGAAGGTGAAACTGACCATCGGGGTTGCGTTGTTCAGCCGGCAGCGTTCGACCGGCACATGCATCGCCAGTCGATGGCTGACTCTCATTTTGGCTGTGGACCACCTCGCGTTCATGGTTCAGCGCTTTCGCAAGATCACGTGGTAATCGCCGTGCCGCACGTCGGCCTTGCCCGGCAGAAGAAGGTTCATGACCACGGCAACGGCATCGAGCAGCGCGGCGAACACCGGCTTGCGCGCCCGCATCTCCGGATAGCGCGGGCTCTCATATTCCTTGCGGTAGATGACCTGTAGGCCGTGGGCGCTCGCGAAGGCTTCGAGATTCGAAAGCGTGACCAGCGGGTGGAAGAAGGTCGGGAACGGCGCCTGGCCGGGCTGACCGGCGTTCTTGTCGCCGCGCACATAGCGGTAGAACCAGGCATGGAACCAGTGCGGGGAGTACTTGGTGACGACGCCGGACAGTGATTTTGGATTCGGCGCGCCGATCAGGATCAGGCCGCCTTGTTTCAGCGATTCGCAGAAGCCCGATAGCGCCGCCTCGACATCGGCAAGATGTTCGATCACGTTGTAGCAGATCACAAGGTCGAAGCTGCCGGGCGCGAAGCGGTAGGTCTGGACATCGCCGAGAATCGTTTCCTGCGCGTAGTCGTTGTTGCGGATCTGGTCCTCGTCGATATCGACCACCGTGACGTGGGCGCGACACAGCACGTCGAGCGGCAGGAAGCTGGTCGAGCCGCCGCCGGCTTCGTAGATCGCAAGCCTGGTCGGCGGCAGTTTCATGCCGAGAATGTTGTGAACGGCGAGCAGGCTCTGGCGCGCCTCGCCGGGCGGCAGGTCGAGCAGCGACTGCGGATGCACAGTCGGGAGCGGCGATGCGGCAGCTAGCGCACTGGCGTCGGCGTTGACATCGGCGAGAGCCGCGCGGGCGAGATCGATGGTGACTGTTTTATTCACGTGCTCTTATCCGATGTTGATGCTGGCAAGCTTGGTTCTGAAAAACGCCAGCCCGAGTTTCAGACGCCGGCGGGTCCGGGAGATGTCGAGCAGCCAGCACATCGCCACGTAGCTCGCCAATGCAACGCAAACGAGGACGACGCAAGCGGTCAGATCCGAAACATGCAGGCTTCTGTCGAGCGTTCCGACCACCAGCGCCATCACCAGTCCGGCGATCAGCGTCAGCGCAAGCCGGCCAAGGGGCATTGGAACGGGAAACGCCCAGCGGCTGAGGATCAAGGCGCAGACAAATCCAATGACGTCGGCGCCGAGTCGGGCCCACGCGGCGCCGGCGGTGCCGTGGCTGCTCACGAGAACGTAGGACAGGATCACATTGGCCAGCGATGATCGAGGCGGTATTGATCAAATAGAGCGAATTGCGTCCCGACAGCAAAAAGCTGGCATGCAGGTATTGCTGGGTCAGGACCTGGAAGATCACGGCGACGGCCACGATCGGCATGGCCTGTGCGGCGACCTCCCGGAAGTCGGCACCGAGAACGGCATTGGCGACGTGCGATGAAATGACCGCAAAGCCCAGGCAGGCGGGCAGCGTGATACTCAGCAACAGTTCCACGCATTCGGCGAGGTGCGATCGGAGCGCCGCATTTCCCTGTTTGGCGTGAATTTGCACGGCGAGCGGAAAGAACGCCGCGGCCGCGCTCATCGCCGGCATCATCAGGGTCTGCCGAACCAGGTCGAGCCCCGCGACATACCTTCCGGCATCCGCGGCGCCAACGAGGTTGGCGATCATGAACCGATCGGTGACGCTGGAGACGGCGAGCAGCGTAAGCGACAGCGTCAGGGGCAGGCCTTGCCTCGCCACCGCCGCAAGACCGGCACCATCGAATGCGACGACCGTTCCCCGCCAGGCGGCGCGCGACTGAACCAAAACGGCGATTACATAGGCCAGCGCCGACGACAGCAGCAGCAGGAATCCGGCCGGACTGAGGAAGGCTATGACAACGCCAAGGCCAAGCACCGAAGCGGCGCGAACCAGCGTGGCTTTCATCACGGTGAGCGCCATGAGCCGCGCGCGAACCAGATCCTGGGTCAACTCATACAGGCCGATCGCGACCGAAAGCACGACGGCAGCCAATGCCGCCGAGGCGTCGAGGCCGACCAGGCGTCCCAGTCCGTAAGCGATCGGCGCGGCGAGGCAGCAGATCAGGTACCCCGAGATCACTACGCCACGAACGTCGGTGCCGTCGTTGCGGGCATGTCCGTTCAGGATAAGATTGCGGAACCAGCCGGCGAGAAAAACGCTGATGACGGAGGCGAAGCCGACGCCGAGCAGATAAATGCCGTAGTCATCAGGCGAAAATAGCCTCGTGAAAACGAACACGCTCAATAGCCCCAGCACCGCGGAGAGGATATTGGCGGACAGATTAATGCTGGCTTGTCCGATCAGCATAGCGCTTTGAGCCCGCTGATTTTCGTGGGCAAGGTCCGAGGCGTCCGGATCGTCCGCATTTCCTCGATCGCGGTGCGGATGGTTTGCACCGGGGTCCCCGAGAACGACGCGACCGAGAAGGCGACATCATCGTCGCCGGCGCCGCGAAGCAGCCGGTTCAATTCTTTCGGGCTGAGCTTCGGCTGGTCCCAATAGCTGACGCAGGGCGTGCTCGAGGTGAGGGTGTGCCCGGCGGAAGAGCGTGCGTCGTTCTGCACGAAATAGCCGTACAGCATGTATTCGGAAAAGTCCCGGGTCCGGCACAGCGCTTCGACCCAGTCGAGACTGGTGACCGCTTCGATCCTGGAGGTCATCGCGCGCGTGGTGCCCTGATCCCAGAATATGATGTGGCCGATGAAATCGGACGCCGGAAGCGGGGGCGTGGGAAGTCCGAGCAGCCGATGGCTGGTGTCGACCCAGCGCGAATGGCGGATTTGATTCGCCGTGACCTCGTCAGGCATATTCAGCAGCGGAATCGAATTCGGATATTCAAACCGCGCCAGGTCGAAATTCCGAAAGAACACGACGTCCGAATCGAGGATGCAATATCGCTGGTGGGGCAGCGAAATGGTCGCAGCGATCTTGAGATACTGCTGCACATGCCAGCCGCTGACCGGCTTGGTTCGAAACGACCACCAATATTGACGCCGCTTGCGCTGGACGATGCGGGGCAGCGGCCGCAACCAATTGGGCAGGAATTGGGACGCGGGAAGTACGACCCTGCGCTCGTTCCCGAAGTGAGCGAACAAGGATAAGTCGCAATCCGGGACCAGCAGATAATGCTTCGAAAAGGAAGTGACGTGCCGGTCGACACTCTCGCAGAGCAAGGTGCACAGCTCGAGGTCGCGCCCGTAAGTTGGAGTTAACAACGCTACAGGTTTCATCTCGTGAGTCTCTTTGGCGGTGACATACAAAGGATGGGCTTTCGAAGGGTCGGGTGTCCTTGCTAGCGAAAGAGCAAGATCGGTGCCGAACAGGTCCGCGAGCTCCCGTCGCGTTTCGAGAGTGGTTAATTTGCTCGCGGTAACCATCGTGGCTGCGCGATGCGGGCGCGGCATCACGCTGGACCGGGTATTGCAATAGCATGCCGCGTATCGCCGGTTTCCCCGGCGCAAGGCGTGACGCATGACAATACTGTTGCATTTCCGGCGTGATTTCCGTGCGAGCGGCGCAAAGCCCGCGGAGCCCGGTCTTTTTGGCACAGCCGGACTGTCCGAAGTGTCTGCTTTTGCGACGCCGCGAACGCCATCGCCGGCGGCAGCACCAGCCGCAAGGTTAATGCCTCACGGCGCGTCACGCGCTGCGCCTCGCCGCCTTGAGGCGAGGCAAGCCGGCATTTCATCGTTGTCTTGGATGAGGTCTGAATGATGAAGTATCGCGCCGACATCGACGGCCTGCGCGCGCTCGCCGTGATTCCAGTGTTGTTCTACCATGTCGGCGTTCCCGGCTTCGGCGGCGGCTTCGTCGGCGTCGACATCTTCTTTGTGATTTCGGGATACTTGATCTGCGGCATGATCGACGCAGACATTCGCAGCGGATCGTTCTCGCTCGGTAATTTCTACAAGCGCCGGATCTTGCGGATCCTGCCCGCGCTGATTGTCATGTTCCTGGTTACGAGCGTCCTGGCTTATCTCTACTGCTTGCCGGTCGAACTCGAAGACTATTCGAAGAGTCTCGCGAGCGCGGTCGGCTCGGTTTCGAACGTCTACTTCGCGGCGACGGCGGGGTATTTCGACGCCCCGGCCGAAACGAAGCCTCTCTTGCATACGTGGTCGCTGGCGGTGGAGGAGCAGTTCTACCTCATCACGCCACTGTTGATGCTCTGTGCCTATCGTGTGCTGTCAAAGCGCATAAGGCTGCTATTTGCAATCGTCACCGTGCTTTCCTTTGCGGCGGCCTTCGCGATCAGTTTTCGAAACACCACCTTTGTGTTTTACCTCACGCCGTTTCGTGCATGGGAGCTGACGCTCGGCGCGCTGCTGTCGATCAGGTTCATTCCGGCGCCGCGGATTGAATTCGGCAAGAATGCATGCGGCACGACCGGCCTGCTGCTTTTGCTCGGCGTCGTGGTTTTTGGATCGTCATCGGCTCCTCTTCTGTTGATGACCTCGCTCGCCGCCATCGGAGCCGCTCTGGTCATCGCTTCCAGCGAACAGGGCGCCTCCGCGGCCGGACGGTTGCTGTCGTTGCGACCGATCGTCTTCATCGGCCTGATATCCTATTCGCTCTATTTATGGCATTGGCCGCTGATCGTCTTTCAGCGAACGGACGGATTATTTTTTCCCGACTCCTCCGGCGCCGCGACCAAACTGACGCTGATCGCGGCCTCGGTCGGCATCGCTTGCCTGTCATGGAAATTTGTCGAAATGCCCTTCCGATCGAAGGTCAGGGACACCTCCAGGCCCGTCGTTTTTGGCGTTGCCTCGACCGCGATGGCCTCGGTCGTGGCACTCTGTGGTTTCGTGCTGATCGAAGGCGGGGCGCCGTTCCGCTTTCCCGAGCGCGTGGTGGCAATCGGCGCTTATCTCGCCTACGATCCTTCCGCCGCGTTCCGGTCCGGTCACTGTTATCTGGCGACCAACCGCCAGCAGCTCGATGTCCAGACATGTCTGAAACTGGATGGCAAGCGGCCGAACTATCTGCTGGTTGGCGACAGCCACGCAGCCCACCTCTGGTTCGGCCTGTCGTCCGCCATGCCGCAAGTGAATATCATGCAGGCTACCGCCAGCGCCTGCCGCCCGGCGGTCCAGCCTGCTTCGCTGCTCGACACCCGGGTTTGTCCCAGATTGATGAAGTTCGTCTTCGACGATTTTCTCGTGCACAACAAGGTCGACAAGATCCTTCTCTCCGCTTCGTGGAAAGATGAAGATATCCCTGTCCTGTCGGGCACGCTCGATACCCTGAGGTCGCGGGGATTCGACGTCACCGTGCTTGGGCCGATTGTGGAATATGACGCAGCCTTGCCGCGGCTTCTGGTCGAGGAAATGCTGCGCAACAGCCCTTCCATTGCCAGCGACACGCGCACGCCGGGGATCCGGGAGCGCGATCGGGCGCTGAGGCGCATGGTCACAGCCAAAGGCGCGGCTTATCTTTCGGTCTACGACGCGGTTTGCCGCAACGATCGTTGCGATGAATTTGCCGAGGGCGATATTCCGCTGCAGTTCGACGCCGGCCATCTCACCGCGAAAGGGTCCGTCGAAGTGGGGCGAAGACTGTCGGCCTTCTTTGCCGGGAAACTGGCGAGGGCAGACGATGTTTCGAACTGATCGAACCCGCCCGGCGCGACGGCGGGCCATCCTCTTGGCGGTTGTAGCTCTCTGCGGAATCTTCCCGACCTCTGGTGAGGCAAATGTCGCATCGCGCACCGCTTCGAAGTCAAAATTTGCCGGCGCATTCGTAAACTGGGGGCGCGACGGCCGCGAGCACATGCTGCAGGTTTGGGAAAAATGGTTGAACCAGGCGCCGTCATCGGTGGTAGGCGTCGACTTCTACGCCCAATCGACGTGGGATGATTTTTTCAGGCTGAATTGGGTGCCGGGCGTCTGGAGCAAGCTCAACCCGGCGCGGAACGTGGTTTGGTCTGTTCCGCTGACGGTTAAGGGGACGTCGCTGGCGGATGTCGCCAATGGCCTGCACGACGCCGAGTTCGAAGCGGCGGCCAGGGCGATTGCCGAGGCCCAGCCACGCGCCATCATTCGTCTTGGCTGGGAGATGAACCTTGTTTCCATGGCCTGGTCCGCCAAGGACCGGGAGGCCGACTACATCAAGGCATTCCGCCGCGTGGTTGAAATCTTCCGGCGATACTCGAGCGGCTTCAAGTACGATTGGTGTCCGGGATGGGGCCCTCAGGACAGCGCCGCGGATCTCGCCTATCCCGGCGACGATGTCGTCGATTACATCGGTCTCGATGTCTACGATTTCAAATATGACGGTTCTGCCCGGGAGAGATGGGACAATTTCTATTTGAAGGCACCGTTTGGCCTGCAGTGGCACAGGGAGTTTGCCGCCCGGCACGGCAAACCCATGAGTTACCCCGAATGGGGCGTTGGCAATTTCGGCGACAATCCCTTCTTCGTTCAGCAGATGCACGACTGGTTCGCGGCGAACGAACACAATATCGTTTATGCGGCCTATTTCGACGTCGACGGACTATGGCCAACGCAAATTGACAACAACAAGTTTCCGCAGTCTCAGAAGCTTTTCCGAAAGCTTTTTGGGCGCACACCCTGAGCTTTGCCGGCGGCGAACCGTTCCGCTGACGCGGAGGGTTTAGGTCTGGTTAACCCTGTCCCGTTAACCGTCGCGAAGATTCGGTGCGGTAGTGCACATCGCTGGAGCGTATATTGCAATGACCCTCGACCTACGAATCGGATTCCAAGGCGGAGCCACGTGCATATATGTCGGTAGAAGCGCATTCTCTGCGTGATTTTTCCGCAGCCGTGGCAGAGGCTGCGGTGCAAGGCGTTTCCGGCACAGCGGCGCTGTCCGGAGCGTCCACCTTTGCGACACCGCTACCGCCCGCCGCCCGCGCGTGGGCGGCGGCGTCGCGTTCGCTCGATCCCTCGATCGGGATCGTGGTCTGCATTCCCTGCTTCCGCCGCCCGGAGCATCTGCGCCTGACGCTGGAGTCGCTCGCCAATCAGCGCACCGAACGCCGATTCGCCGTCGTTATTGTCGAAAACGATGCTTCGGCCTGCCAGAGCGTGCCCGTCGCCACCGAATTCCTTGCATCCGGAAAATTTCCAGGGCTCTGCGTGGTCGAGCCACGGCAGGGCAATTGCCACGCGATCAACGCCGCGTTCGAGACCGCGCTGACGACCTTCCCCAGCGCCAGCCATTTTCTGATGATCGACGACGACGAGATTGCCTCAAAGGACTGGCTGGAGGGGATGCTGCGCGCGGCCGAGGCCACCGGCGCCGATCTGGTGGGCGGCCCGGTGCTGCCCAATTTCGACGACGGCATGAAGCGCGGGCTGCGTCACCATCCGGCGTTTCGTCCGGCCTATGACAAAAGCGGACCGGTGCCGGTGATCTATGGCTGCGGCAATTGCCTGATCACACGGCCGGTGTTTGCGAGGCTCGGACAGCCTGCCTTCGATCTCCGCTTCAATTTTCTCGGCGGCGGCGACGTCGATTTCTTTGTACGCTGCCGTCGGGCAGGAATGAAATTCCACTGGGCCGCGGACGCCGTCATCACGGAAACCGTGCCGCAGAGCCGCACCAAATCAGGATGGCTCGCTCTGCGCGGCCTGCGCATAGGCGCGATCAACTATCACGTCCAGCGCAAGGGGGCGCAGACGCCGTGGTCGCGTGCCAGGCTGCTCGCCAAGATGCTGGTCATGCTGCCGCTGTCGCTGCTGCGTGCCGGGCTGTTGTTTCTCGGCAAACACGGAGCGGCCGATGCGCTGCACCCCGTGATCGTTGCCGCCGGCAGTGCGCTGGCGGCGATCGGTATTGAACCGCAGCCCTACAAAGCCTCGAAGATCATGTCTTGAGCCAGTTGGCCGCCACATCGGAAGTCCGCGCCGTCGTCGGGGAATTACGCCGGCAGCAGGTGATGGACGTTGTGCGCGGCGCGACATTCATCGGCACTTTGCTGCTGGCCTGGGTGTCGCTGCGGCCGTTCGTCGACCTCGGCAATCCCGAGCTCAACGATCCCACCACCGGCAATGAGACGCTGACCTATCTGGTGTTCGGCGGCGTGGCGGTGCTGACGATCGGGCTGTCGATGCGCGACAACATGCGCGGATTGCTGACGCTGCTGACGCCAGCCCATGTCCTGTTCACGGGCTGGATCGTCGCGACTATCGTGCTGTCGCTCGACCCGGCAACATCGATAAAGCGCTTCGCGCTGACGGCCTGCGTCGTCGCCGTGGCCTCGACGCTGCCGCTGCTGCCGAAAACCCAGAGCGAACTGGTGCGCTGGTTCAGCATCGCCGCGCTGGTCTTGCTGGCGACCTGCTATCTCGGAATATTGCTGGCGCCTAACCTGTCGATTCATCTGGCGACCGATGTGCAGGAACCGCAGCTTGCAGGCGACTGGCGCGGCTCGTTCGGCCACAAGAACGAGGCGGCTGCGGTGATGGCGATGCTGCTGTTCCTCGGCATCTATATCATTCGATCGGGCGCATGGCTGTCGGGTATCGCCATCATCGGCCTTTCCTCCCTGTTTCTGCTATTCTCCGCCGGCAAAAGCTCGCTCGCGCTGTGTTTCGCGGTGCTGGCTTTGACCTTTCTGACGACGGTCGTTCGTTCGTTCTGGCTTCGCGCGGCGATGCTGCTGATACCGCTGGTGCTGCTCAACATGCTCAGCGTCGGCACCGTGATGAGCGATGGTCTCGCCGAGATCGCAAAAATGCTGCCGCTGGATTCGAGTTTCACCGGCCGCACCGACATCTGGACCTTCGCGGTGCAGGCCCTTCAGGAGCGGCTGCCGACCGGCTACGGCTTCTCTGCCTTTTGGGGCAGCAGCGCGATTCAGAATCTGCCGGAAGGCAAGGAATGGGCGGCGTACGCGTCGCATAGTCACAACGGTTATCTCGATACCGCGCTGGCGATGGGCCTGCCGGGACTGGCGCTGCTGATCGCTGCGCTCGTGATCGCTCCGTTACGCAACTTCCATGCCGCCGACCGCGGCGGCAATAACGGGCCGCTGACGATGGCGCTGCTGCAGATCTGGCTATTCGGGCTCTATCTCTCGTCGATGGAGAGTTTTTTCCTCGATCGCGCCGATCCCCTGTGGTTCACGTTTCTGGTGGCGATGTTCGGCCTGCATTACATGGCGCGCTTCCGCGTCAGGGAGTGAGACCCGGTGCGCCGCATCCGGGGAATGACGTCTCCTATCGCGGTCGGTTTACAAATTGCGCCCGGACCGCCTGCGCGACATCCTGCCACCAGCCGTCGAAATCGAAGGGCACCTGCACCGATGGCCATTTGAGCGCCGATACGATCCGGTCGGCGTAAATGCCGTCATCCGATCCTCGTGCCACCAGCACGATGGCGCCGCGATCGATCAGTGCCTTGAACCGCGGATGGTGGTCGAACTCGTCCGGTTCGGCCGGGCCGGTGACGATGACGGGCCGGCCGGACTCCACGCAGGTGAGAATGCTGGAACGCCGCGCGGTGAGGCCTTCCTCGAGCGGATAACAGAAGGCGTCGATCATGCTGAACAGGCCGAACACCTCATGGGCAGTTGCGACGTAGCCGCTGACGATGACATCGTCTGATACGCCGAGTTCAGCGGCGCGGGCTTTGAATTCCTGCTCGACCCTGTCGACGCCGCGGATGAACGACCCGATATAGACGATCAGCGGCTTTCGCCCGCGCTCCTTCAGCATCGCGCATATGTTGAGCAGCGCGTTGGGCTGCTTGCCCGGATAGATCGATCCGAAATGGCCGATCAGCAGCCGGCCCTCTCCCCGCGCGGTGATCAGCCGGTGCCGCAATTTGCTATCGGCTATCCCTGCGGGAGCTTCGATGTTCGGCGGCAGAGCGGCCAGCAGGCATTTTTGCGCGGTCCAGCCGACCAGGGGATCGCGGGCAAGTTCGCGGCGTACCAGGGGTGAGAACATGACGATCGTGTTGGCGAGCAGCAGCGCTGGAAGGTAAGTGATCCGGCGCAGCCAGTGCAGGCCGGCCCATTCATGCTGGATCAGGATGATACGCCGGCCGCGCAGCCGGGCGATCGCGAGCGCCAGCAGCGGCCTGAACGTCACCCGCTTCCAGGCCACGATGGGGAAATTGCAGACGAGACTTCGCGCCGATGCCACGGCGCTCCAGATTTCGGCGACGGTTCCCTCCGATCGCGTCAGGGTTAATGTCGTGCAACTGCCGCAGTCGAGTTTCTCGATCGTCTCGCACAGGCGACGGGTGAATTGTCCGACGCCGCATTGCATCTGCGGGCCCGCGCCGAGAAAAAGCGCCTGATATGCGGGTTCTGAATTCATCGTGCCGCGCCGGCGCCTCTTTTAAGAATTCGCGTGTTAGCCATACATCCCAGACATTATCGTACCGTAAGCGGCAGACCCGACGTGGGCACCCTTCTTGCCAGATATCAGGAGAGGATCGACCGGCCGTCTCATATCGGGACAGCGGTTGACCCCCGCGAAACGGCGGCATCAGGCTTTTCGGGGACGGCGCTGGAAGAGCGCGCCGGGCTGATCGGCGCCGCACCAACAAAAACGCGAGTCAGCAGGAGCGCGACGATGACGACGAACAAGGTTCTTAACGACTGGGACGATACCCATTCGGTACTGTGGGGGCATCAGCCAATCCAGCTCGGGCATGACATGCACAAGTCACCGCTGTTTTCCGCGGACCAGCTGGCCAGGCTGATCGAGAACTATCCGCGCGAGCATTACAGCCTGGTGCAGACCGGCGCCCGCGGGTCCGCCCGGGTCTGGCGCGAGGGAGAGATCGGCAATCTCAGCGGTCACCAGGTCATCGACGCGATTTCTCGCGGCGGACTCTGGCTCAATATGCGTGACGTCGGTGCGGTCGATCGCCGTTACCGCGACATGTTGGATGGCATGTTCGAGGAGGTCGGGGCGAAAGTTCCGGGCTTCAGTGCGAGAGACCATCAGGAGAGCATCCTGATCTCCGCGCCGGATGCGCAGGTGTATTATCATTTCGACCTGCCGGGGCAGGCGCTGGTGCAGATCGTCGGCCGCAAGCGGGTTTATGTCTACCCGAACACGGCGCCGTTCCTGACGCCGAAGATGCTGGAAGACGTCGCCGTCTATAATGTCGAAGTCGATATCCCCTATGAGTCCTGGTACGACAGCCACGCCAAAGTGTTCGATATCGGGCCGGGTCAGATGCTGAATTGGCAGTTGAACGCGCCGCATCGCGTGGAAAATCTCGACACCTTCAGCGTTTCGATGACTGTCTCCTATACCAACGATCCGATCCGGCGCGCCGAGATCGTCAATCTCGCCAACGGCCTGTTGCGGCATCGTTTCGGCTATAAGCCGAAGAGCCGCAATCCGCGGGGCCCGTCATATTTCGCCAAGGCGGTGCTGCAAAAACTGTATCGCGATAGCGGCTGGGTCAAACGTCAGCGCCAGGCACGTCGTCCGACCGAGTTCCGGCTCGACGCCGCCGCGCTGGGCAAGGTCGTCGATCTACCGAAGGCGGCCTGAAGGAACTGAACCTGGAAATGACGGTGTTGGGGGCAGAGGCCGGGGACCTGGGCGCACGGGAAATCTTGCGCGCGGCCGGATTCCGGGTCGAGTTTGTGCACGACTGGAAACAGGCCGTGGCGCGTTGGAACGATGCCATTCCCTCGACGCTGTTCCAGGACCCGCGCTGGCTGGACGCGTGGTATGCCGCCTTCGCCGGCACCGATCAGGTCGAGCCGTTGATCGCCATCGTCTCGGATGTGGCGACCGGCAAACAGGTCGCGCTGTTGCCGCTGATCCGCAGACGGCAAAGCGGCGTCCGGATCGTCGAATTCGCCGACCTCGCCCTTACCGATTACAACGCACCTTTGCTGGGTGCCGCCGCGCCGCGCGATGCCACGGCGGCAAGCGGCCTATGGCGCGATCTTAAGGCGGCGCTGCGGCGGATGCCCGGCGGGGCCGATCTCATTCGCCTGCGCAAGATGCCGCTTGATCTCGACGGCAAGCCCAATCCGCTGGCGCTGCTCGCCGGTGCAAATCCCTGTCCGCTGAACGGCAATGTCGTGGCCACAGGCGATGATTTCGACACCTACCGCTATTCGCTGGGACGAACCGTCCGCAAGGAGCTGGAGCGGAGCTGGCGGGTGTTTACGCGCGATCCCGAAGCGGCATTCCAGATCGTCACCGACCGGAATCAAACGCTGCGCGTGCTTTCGACGATGGAGATGCAGCAGAGCGCGCGGATGCAGCATCTGGGACTGAATTTCATTCTCAATGACGAGACCTGCGCCGCGTTTTACCGCCAACTGGTCGGCGAAAATCTGGGCGGCGGTTATGCCGTATTGTCGGCACTGACCGTCGGCGACGAAGTCGTCGCGACCTTGCTCGGCATCCGCAGCGGTTCGCGCTACGTGATGGTGCGTATCAGCAATGCCGGCGAGAAGTGGTCGAAGTGTTCGCCGGGCCGGCTGATCATCGGACGCACCATGGCCGCCCTGCACAGGGATGGCGTCAGGCAGTTCGATTTCAGCATCGGCAATTATGCCTACAAGCGCCGGTTCGGCGTGGCGCCGCTTGCCCTGGTCGATCTCACGGCGGCGCTGAGCTGGCGCGGATGGCCCTATGTCCTGCGCGATCGCGCCGCGCGCGAACTTCGCCGCCATCCGCGACTCCATGCCCTCGTCGGTCGCGTGCTCGGCCGGCCGCTCTCGCGCGAAGAGAATTGAATTCAGTTTTTAATGAATTCGTGCAGCGAACTTCGCTTCACCTTTCCCAACGGGAGGGGGAGCCCCACCCCGCTTGCGGCAATGAAATACTAAAGCTGCCGCACCACGCCGGGCTGGCCCAGCGGGCATTCCAGCGCGTCGCGATCCCACTTGGCGGCATTGGCCGCCGCCTCGTAGGTGCTTTGCAGGAATTCGAGCAACGCCTGGTCCGGCGCCGCGGCGGTGCGCACGGCATCGTAGGGCAGGATGAATTCACCGAGTGCTTCGCTGAAGAAAGCCGCGTCCGGCCGCACCCGTGTGGTGCGGAAGCCCGCTGGTTCGGGATAGGCATAGGAATAGAACGCGGGATAATCGATCGCGCCGCTGCCCGGCCAGAAACCGGCGCTGCTCACCTCGTGCGAATAGGCCTCGCAGGCGACATCATCGGAAAGGTGAGGCACCCCGCCGGGATGCCGAGGCGCGCGTCGTCCCGAAAAGCGCGTCACCGCAAGATCGAAACTGCCCCAGAAGAAATGCACCGGGCTGGCCTTGCCGAGGAAGCCGGTGCGGAATTGCTTGAACACGCGGTCAGCGTTGACCAGAATTTGGAAAAAACGTCGCACCGCATCCGGGTCGTAGGAGGCGTGCTGGGTGTCTTGCGAGAAGCGGATCGGCTCCGGCAATTCGTTGGGCATCTCGTCGATTTCGATGTGAATGCCGAGATCCGCCAGCGCGGCCATGATGGCGGCGTAAAAACTCGCGACCGATTGTCCGGCCAAAGCGAACTCCGCGTGGCGCCGTCGCTGGTCGAAATCCGCAAGGCATGATCGATGAAGTCGAAGTCGATCTGGAATGTCCTGATATTGTCCGGGATCGGCGAGGTGGTCAGGCCGCGCGCAGTGACGTACAGCGCGACGTGCCAGGAATGGTTCAGCCAGGGGGTACGCACCAGCCGAATCTTGCCGACGATCTGGGTCCATAGCTGCAGCGTCGCATAGGTCTCGCGCCACGCCGCGGTCGGCAATTCCGGCCAAGGGAGTTGCGGGAAGATTTGCGGGGCGTTGCTCATGCGTCACCGTAACATTCGGTCATCGGCATTCCCGACATGACAAGGCCGGGCGCGATCCGGCCCGGCCCTTATATGCGAACTCACGGCAGTTGGGGATGCCTGCGTTATTTTGTCTTGGCCGTGTCCTTGCTGAAGGCGGCGTCGACTTCGTCTTTCTTGATGCGGGCGGCGGGATTTCCGGGCTGACCGAGGTTTTGCTCCTCGGTTCCGTCGCCCATCATGCCGGGATGCGGCGTGGCGGATTTTTGCTCGGTGTCTTTGGGAGTAGTTTTGTTGGTCATTGCGAATCTCCAGGCGCGAATGCGCGCGACCCAACTGCGCCAGCGCCGTCTGGTTCCGCTGCTTTCAGGCAGCGATGGTCCGGACGCGGCAACGGGTCATGAACCGGGGCCTTCCGGACACCGGCGCTTGCCGCGCGAGGCGCGGAACAGGCTGCGGCACCACCAGCGCCGCGTGATGGCCCGCACCGGGTTGCGGGCCAACTGATAGATAAAGAGAATTTCGATCATGGCGAAGTCCTTCATCCCATGATCGAGATGGGGCGGCACTCGCGAAAGAGAATGCCGCCTGCTTCGCATCAGCCATGCAGTTTTTTCGCCGTCTCCGCGATCACGCGTCCTTGATAGCGCGCGCCGGCGAGTTCGTTTTCGGTCGGCTGGCGGCTGCCGTCGCCGCCGGTGATCGTGGTGGCGCCGTAGGGCGTAGCCGCCGGTGACGTCATTGAGCTCCATCTGGCCCGAAAAGCCGTAATTCAGGCCGACGATGGTCATGCCGAAATGCAGCAGGTTGGTGATGATGGAGAACAGCGTGGTTTCCTGGCCGCCATGCTGGGTTGCGGTCGAGGTGAAGGCGCCGCCGACCTTGCCGTGCAGCGCGCCCTTGATCCAGAGGCCGCCGGCCTGGTCGAGGAAATTCGCCATCTGCGAGGCCATGCGGCCGAAGCGGGTGCCGGTGCCGACGATGATGGCGTCGTAATTGGCGAGATCTTCGATCTTGGCCACGGGCGCCGCCTGATCGAGCTTGTAGTACGACGCCTTTGCGACTTCCGGCGGCACCAGTTCGGGCACCCGCTTGATGTCGACGGTAGCGCCGGCTTCGCGGGCGCCTTCGGCGACGGCATTCGCCATCGTCTCGATGTGACCGTAGGCGGAATAATACAGCACGAGAACTTTTGTCATGGTTGGTCTCCGTGGGATGCAGGTTGGGGTGAGATTGAGGCGTCGTTGCCGAGCTTGACCCGGCAATTCACGTCTTGTGACGTCTCGAAGAGGTGGATGCCCGGCCAAGACCGGGCATAACGATGAGGGTTGGGCGTTACGCCGCGTCGACCAGCACCAGTTCGGAATCTTCCAGTGCGGTGATCCTGAGCCGTGCCTCGTCGCGGATCGCGACGCCGTCGCGGGCATTGACGCGCACGCCGTTGACCTCGACGCTGCCGGCCGCCGGCACCAGATAGAGATTGCGGGTCTTGCCCGGCGCGTATTCCGCGCTCTCGCCAGCCTTCAGCGTGGTGGCGAGCACGCGTGCATCGGCGCGGATCGGCAGCGCGTCGTTGTCGCCCTTAAATCCGCTGGCGATGGTGACGAAATTGCCGGAGCGATCCGACTTCGGAAACGGCTTGGCGCCCCAGGTCGGCTGGCCGCCTTGCGTGGTCGGCTCGATCCAGATCTGGAAGATTTTTGTCTTGGTCGGCTCCAGATTGTATTCGGAGTGACGCATGCCGCTCCCGGCGCTCATCACCTGAACGTCGCCGGCTTCGGTACGGCCCTTGTTGCCGAGACTGTCCTGATGGGTGATCGCACCTTCGCGGACATAGGTGATGATTTCCATGTTGGCATGGGGATGGGCGGGAAAGCCGGTGTTGGGCGCGATCTCGTCGTCGTTCCACACCCGCAGGGAGCCGTGGCCCATATTGCCGGGGTCATAGTGGCTGCCGAATGAGAAGTGATGCTTGGCTTTGAGCCAGCCGTGGTCGGCGCTGCCGAGTTTTGCAAAAGGTCTGAGTTCGATCATGGGATGTTCCGTTGCTTTGAAATTTGGGATGACCACGCCGCACGCGATGCGCGGCGCTGCTGTGATTTCCTGTTACGCGCCGAAGCCGCCATCGACGTTAAGTACCGTGCCGGTGACGAATGACGCGCCGGGGCTGGCGAGAAACACCACACCAGCGGCGATTTCCTCAGCGGTGCCGTAGCGCTGCAGGGCGTGTTGCGTTCGCTGGGCCTCGGCGAACGCGCCGTCCTTTGGATTCATGTCGGTATCGATTGATCCGGGCTGCAACACGTTTACGGTAATGCCGCGCGGGCCGAGGTCGCGTGCCGCGCCCTTGCTGTAGCCGACGATCGCAGCCTTGCTGGCGGCATAGTCGGCCATGCCCGGGAACGATGCGCGGGTGGCGATGCCCGAGCCGATGGTTACGATCCGTCCGCCGTCGCCCATCAGCCTCGAGGCCGCGCGTATCGCGGTGACGACGCCGCGCACATTGATCGCGTCCTGGCGATCGAATGCAGCGACGTCAGTTTTGGGATCGTCGACCGCGCCATTGACGGCGACCGCTGCGTTGTTGACGAGGATGTCAAGCCGGCCGAAATGTCCAGCGACGTCCTTCACCAGTCGGTCTACCTCGTCCGATGAGGCCTGATCGGCCTTGAAGGCGCGCGCTTCCACGCCCTTGGCTTTCAGTTCTTGCACCACAGCCTCGGCCTTGTCGGCTGAGGCGACATAGCTGATGGCGATATTGGCGCCTTCATCGGCGAGTGCGCGGGCGCTGGCCGCGCCGATACCGCGCGAACCGCCGGTGACGAGCGCAACCTTGCCTGTGAGTGATTTGGTCATTGGGTTTCTCACTGTCCGAATTTCCTGACATCTGGATATGCGCTGACCGGTGGGATATAAATAGAAACTATTGAAATCCATTGTTTCTATATTTGATCCAATAGGATGGGTGCCGAATGGCAAAACTCCCCGATTTCGAGGGCCTCGCGATTTTCGCAAAAGTCGTGGAATTACGGTCGTTTGCCGCTACCGCGACCGAGCTGGCGCTGTCCAAGGCGACGGTATCCAAGGCCGTCAGCCGGCTGGAGGAGCGGCTGGGGGCGCGGCTGTTCAACCGCACCTCGCGGCGGCTCGCTCTGACCGACGCCGGGCAAAAACTGTCGGAGCGCGCGGCGCGCCTCTTGGCCGACGGCGAGGCGGCCGAGAACGAGGCGCTGGCGCAATCGGTGATGCCGCGCGGGCTGGTGCGGCTCGCGGTGCCCATGACGTTCGGGGTGATGGCGGTGGCGCCGATCCTGCCGGAATTTCTAAAGCTGTATCCCGACGTGACGATCGACCTTCACCTCAGCGATGCCATGGTGGATCTGGTCGGGGAGGGGTTCGACGCGGGCCTGCGGATCGCGAGCCTGCCGGATTCATCGCTGATCGCGCGGCGGCTGTGCGCGATGCCGCGCTACACGGTGGCTTCGCCCGCCTATCTCGAGCGTCATGGCCGCCCGACCCATCCGATGCATCTCGCGCAGCATCGATGTCTCGGCTATGCCTATCTCTCCACGCCCGATGTCTGGCACTACACCAACGCCGCCGGCGAGCAGGCCAGCGTGCGCCCCGCGGGCCCGCTGCGCGTCAACAACGGCGAGGCGCTGATGCCGGCGCTGCTGGCCGGGCTCGGCATCGCCGATCTGCCGGAATTCATCGTCGGCGACGCCATCGCGTCGGGCGAGGTCGGAAGTCATCCTGAAAGACTGGAAGCAGACCGAAGGCTCGGTGCATCTGGTGATGCCGCCAGGCGGCCCGCGCCCGGCGCGGGTCGAGGTGCTGGCGGAGTTTCTGGCAAAACATTTTGCGAAGACAAAGCGAAAGCCTCCGTAGGCGAGCACGGCGCAAAAGCGCCTTTGCCGACGCAACCGTTCTTCGGTAAGGCTACACCTAACAACCAACCAAAAACTTTCCCGGGGGAGAAAACTGCCGATGAACCGACGTGAACTTCTCAAAGCCGCCGCGGCGCTGCCGATGGTGCAGATCGCGCTCTCGAATTCCGCGCATGCGGACGCCTGGCCGGCGCACACCGTCACCATGATCGTGCCGTTTCCGGCCGGCGGGCAGGCCGATCTCGCGGCGCGACCCGTGGCGCAGGCGCTGGAGCGAATTCTTGGCAAGTCGGTCGTCGTCGACAACCGCGCCGGGGGCGCCGGCGGATCGATCGGCAATGCGGCCGCGGCGCGCGCCGAACCCGATGGCTACACCCTGCTGATGACGCTGTCGTCGCTGGCGGTGTTGCCCGAGGCCGACCGGTTGTTCGACCGTCCGCCTCTCTATGAAGTCTCGCAATTCGCACCGGTCGCGCGCGTGCTGGCCGATCCCACTTTGCTTGCGGTGCCGGCCTCGGCGCCGTGGAAGACGCTGCAGGATTTCGTCGACGGCGCAAAAAAGCGTCCCGGCCAGATTCCCTACGGCTCGTCGGGCCCCTACGGCACACTGCATGTGGCGATGGAAATGTTCGCGGCCAGCGCAGGCATCAAATTGCTGCACATTCCGTTTCGCGGCGCCGGCCCCGCGCTCAATGCATTGATGAGCGGAACGGTGCAGGCGCTGGCGTCGGCACCGGGCACGCTGAAGCAGCAGGTCGACGACGGCAAGATGCGCGTGCTTGCAAACTGGGGCGCGGAGCGGATTGCGAGCTTTCCCGATCTGCCGACCTTCAGGGAACTCGGCTACAAGGACGTCGAGTTCTACATCTGGGCCGGACTGTTCGCGCAAAGCGCACTGCCGGCGCCGATCATGACGCGCCTGCGCGAGGCGATGGCGCAAGCGGTGAAAAGCCCGGAAGTGACAAAAACCTTCGAGACCGCGGGCAGTCCGGTCGCCTACATGGACGCGCCGGAGTTTACAAAATTTATGACTGAAGACAGCGCGCGCCTGATCGCGGCGGTCAAGAAGATCGGCAAGGTGGAATAGGGCAGCGCAAAGAAGCGGCCCGCCTTCACATTTTGTTGTCCGGTGTGAACCTTCGCCTGCCCCGTTTATTTTCAACCCTCGGGTGGAGCAGTTTGTCACAGCGAACATGCCCGCCGGTGAATCCGAAAAAGGGTCGGACATGAGAGCGCACCGAATTGTTCTGGGTCTTGCGATAGGGGTGGCCGGCGGCATCGCCGTTCAAGATGCGGCTTTTTCGCAGGAAAACCGGGGAACGCTGGAACAGCAGATGGCCTGCACCCCCGACGTTTTCCGGCTCTGCGGCGAACAGATACCAGACACCAACCGGATCGTCGTGTGCCTTCGGCAAAATACCGCACAGCTGAGCGGACCGTGCCGGGCGGTATTCGAATCGAATGCCAGCGTGCCGGAGCAGGCCGCGCCTCGCCGGCGTTACGCTCAGCCGGTGCCCAACGTTCAGCCGAGACCCGACTACGACGACCAATAGAACGGCCTATTGCTAGAGCGGATACTGGCAGATATCGACCCATTCGGCGGCGGTCAGTTCGGCCATTCGCGACGGTGCAATGCGCACCGCGCTGTGGGTCGATCCCGCCGCCGGCACCACCTCGTCGAATGCCTTCAGCGACACGTCGCAATAGATCGGCAGCGGCGTTTTCAGTCCGAACGGACAGACGCCGCCGACTTCATGGCCGGTGATTTCGGCGACCTCGTGAAGGCCCAGCATCTTCGGCTTGCCGCCGAAGCGCGCCTTGACCTTCTTGTTGTCCATCCGCGAGGTGCCGGCAACCACGATCAGCACCACCCGCTCGCCGATCCGTAAGGCTCAGCGTTTTCGCGATCCGGCCGGGCTCGACGCCATGGGCTTCGGCGGCCAGCGCCACCGTCGCCGAACTCATGGGCGATTCGATCACGGCGATGTCGGGCGCCTTTTCGGCGAAGAACGCGCGCACCGATTCAAGACTCATATTCGAGACCCATGTTCAAGACTCATGAGCCGCGACCAGGGCGGGCAGTTCTGCGAGCGCGTGGATGCGATAATCGGGCTCGAGCCCCAGTTCGTCCATCTGGGTCCGGATCGCCTTGAACATCGTGAGCGGGGCGACGGAATCGCTTTTGACGCAGGCCAGCGCCATCGCTTCCGGCGTCACCCGTTCGATCCAGGCGACGTTGAGGCCGAAGGCCTTGGCGCCGCAGGCGTCCCACGGGTTCGACGACACGAACAGAACCTCGGCAGGCGGCACGCCGAGGACGGATTCGATCAGGGTGTAGGCGTCGGGCGCGGGCTTGAAGATCTTCCGGGAGTCGATGCTGATGGTGGCGTCCAGCACGCGGTCGAGACCGCTGTTATGGACCAGCGCGTTGAGCATCTCGGTGCTGCCGTTGGAAAGAATAGCCAGCTTGCGGCCTCGCAAAGCCGCAAGTGCTGCCGCCGCATCCGGATAAAGATCGAGATGCAGATATTTCTCCATGATGCGCTCGAATACGCCGGCGTCGTGTTTCAGCCCGAGCACGCCAAGCGTATAGGCCAGCGAATCCGCCGTAATGACCGAGAAATCCTGATAGCGCCGCATCAGCGAACGCAGCCAGGTGTATTCCAGCTGCTTGATGCGCCAGACTTGCGTGATCATCTCGCCATAGCCGGGAAATGCCTCCTCGGTAACGGCGGCGACCGACTGAACGTCGTAGAGCGTGCCGTAGGCGTCGAACACGACGGCTTTGATGGTCATCTGGCTTGCTCCTTTTCGCCGATGGTCGCGTCAAGAAACTCGCGAACCGCGTCGATCGATCGATCCGTTGCCGGCTGGTTGAATTCGAGGTGATGTCCGAAATATTGAATGGGCGTCTGGAGGGTGACGGCGTCGAAGGCATGGTAGGCGCCGGGATAGACGACGAGCTGCACCGGAGCGCCTTCGCCCTTGTGCCGGGATATTCCCCAATCGTCTCGGCCATCCACCATGTTGCGGCACTCCAGCGCCGGGGTCCAGTCATCGAGTTCACCGATCAGGATCAATGTGGGAACGGTCATGTTGCCCTTGAAGCCAAGGCACGGCGGATAGAAAGCGATCGCCGCGCGGAACTTGTTCTGCGATATTTGCTCGATCGCGCCGTGTTCGACCGAGGTGAGAGCCAGCCATCCGCCTTGCGAAAAACCCAATGCCACGACGCGAGCGGGATCGACGAATGGCTGGCGCACCAGAAAGTTCAAAGCCCGGTACGCATCGAAGGCCAGATCGACAGGAGCGCCGCCGCTGCAGGTGTTTTTCAGGCCGCGCGGACCAAAGCTGTCGACCGTGAGCGTCACATAGCCCCAGGCTGCGATCCTCTTTCCCCAGCGCTCGTCGAGCCGCCGCCAATTGCCATTGCATCCATGCAGCAGCACCACGGCGGGAAAGGGACCTGCCGCATTTGGCTGTCTGAGGTAGCCCTGCAGCGGCAACCGGCTGGCCAGCGGGTTCTCGAATTCGACGACGGTCCCGGAGGGCTCAGGCTGGGCCGCAAAGCATTCGACCGCATTTCCAATCAGAAGCGCGGTGACGAACGCAGCGGCTTTGCAGAGCTTCGGCAAGGATCACCATTTCAAATGACGGTACTACATCCGCAGAATGATCGAATATCGTTTCAGATGCCCAACAGCCTGCGCGCGTTGGCCTTCAACACTTTCGGTCGGATCTCGTCGCGGATTTCGAGCTTCGAAAAGTCCGACAGCCAGCGGTCGGGCGTGATCACCGGCCAGTCCGAGCCGAACAGCATCTTATCCTGCAAAATCGAGTTGATATAGCGCACCAGGATCGGCGGAAAATATTTCGGCGACCAGCCGGAGAGGTCGATGTAGACGTTGGGCTTGTGGGTCGCGACCGACAGCGCCTCTTCCTGCCAGGGGAACGAGGGGTGGGCGAGAATGATCTTGAGGTCGGGAAAATCCGCCGCCACATCGTCCATGTACATCGGATTGGAATATTTCAGCCGCATCCCCATGCCGCCCGGCATGCCGGAGCCGACGCCGGTCTGCCCGGTGTGAAACAACGCGATCGCGCCGCCGTCGTTGATGGCCTCGTACAGCGGATAGGCCATGCGGTCGTTCGGATAAAAGCCCTGCATGGTCGGATGGAATTTGAAGCCCTTGACGCCGAATTCCTCGATCAGCTTGCGCGCTTCGCGAACGCCGAGCTTGCCCTTGTGCGGATCGATGCTGACGAACGGGATCAGCACGTCGGAATTCTCGGCGGCGACTTCCAGCATCTCGTAATTGTTGTAGCGGCGGAATCCGGTCTCGCGCTCGGCGTCGACCGGGAAGATCACGGCAGCAATCTTCTTGGCGCGGTAATAGGCCGCGGTTTCCGGCACGGTCGGCGGATGCTTGTTGGGCGATTTGAAATAGTCGGCCATCTGCGCCTGGAAATCATCGTAGCCGTCATCGCCATGCATGCCGCAGGGCTCTTCGGCATGGGTGTGGATGTCGATCGCGACGACGTCTTCAAGATTGGGCAGCTTCAATTTGGACATTTCAATTTCCCGGCGGCCGCTCGATTGTACAGCGCTGCGAATTGATTATACCATATAACAAAATTGGCAAGACAGCCCAAACAAGACCACGAAAACGGGAGGACATCATGGCGCAGGCGGAAGCCTTCGAGACCGATTTCTGGAAAGACGCCAACCTGCGAAAGCTCTGGGACGACATCGTCCCGGGCGAGCCGCGCAAGACCATCCCCTACACGCTGACGCAGGAAGCGATCGCCTTGTACTGCAAGTCGGTCGGCGAAGGTCATCCCGTTTATTTCGATGAAGCCTACGCCAAAACCACCCGCTATGGCGGGCTGATCGCGCCGCCGTCGATTCACATCCTCTTGATGTTTGCCTGTACGCCGGCCGATGACTGGATGCGCAGCCCCGGCACCGTCAATGCCGGGCAGTCCTGGAGCTACCATATCCCGGCGCGGCCGAACGACACCATCCGGCTCGAAGCCCGCGCGCTCGACAAGTTCATCAAGCGCGAACGGCTGTTCGTGGTGCACGACAATGTCTTCTTCGACCAGCATGGCGCGGTGATCTGTTCGGGCCGCGGCTGGACCATCCGGCCGCAGTGACAGGCGAGGGAGTGGAATCATGACCGTGACGTTCGAAAGCCTTGGCGCCGGCGACACCATCGAGGGGCCGCAATTCGCGGTCAGCCGCGAATCCATCCGTCTGTTTTGCGACGCTTCGCTCGACTACAACCCGCTGCATCTCGACGACGACTACATGAAGGGCAATTTCGGCAAGACCAATTTCGGCGGCATCATCATGCACGGCATGAACAATTTTGGGCTGATCTCGCGGATGATCACCGACTGGGCCTATCCGGCCGGAGCGATTCACCGCCGCCTCGAAACCAGATGGGTCAAGCCGGTGCGGCCCGGCGACACCATCCAGCCGACCGGCATCGTGAAGTCGAAACAGGCCACGGCGAATTCGCGCTGGGTTCTGATCGACGTCATGGTGAAGAACCAGAACGACGAGAAGGTCGCCACCGGCGAAGCCATGGTCGAGTTTCCGCCTGGGTGAGTTGCCGGGCATTTCGATCGCGATGGGTCATCTGGAGAGTGAGGTTCGGAATCCATGAGCCTTTTCCCGTCATTGCGAGCCACCGGTTCGCGCGAATGCTCGCCTGATGCAATCGAGCTGAAGTGAAGGGTCATGTCTCGGCGACGGCGGTGATCTCCCTCTCCCCTTGTGGGAAAGGGTTGGGGTGAGGGGTTACGGACTATCGATAAACCTGAACCCCTCACCCGGATCGCATCTCCCGATGCGATCCGACCTCTCCCACAAGGGGAGAGGTGAAGGCCGCCCGGCTTTTGGCACCGGCGATATCGGATTCAATTTTTCAAACAGCCAAGGCGCAGGCGACTTTTGAAACCGTCATTGCGAGCGCGCGAAGCAATCCATTCTTTCTTTTTGTTGCTGCATGGATTGCTTCGCTTCGCTCGCAATGACGACGCGATACAGTTTCGCGTTCCCGCGGCGCGATGCGCCCGAGGTTTGCAAATAATCTCCGCCCTGAAAACAGAGGGCGTGGGGAATGCCGGGCGCCCGATGCACCCGCAGCCTCGTGTGCGCTATTGGTAGCAAGTATGCACACGAGTATTCACAGCGAGCCATCGGAAATCACCCGACATTCCCGCACGCAATGGTTTACGGCTTATACCGCGCTCTCCCCGGTGATCGGCTTTCTTGCCACCGTCGTTACGCGGATCGCTCCGCAAACTTGACGCCAGCGTCGGGGCGTCAGGACCACACGTCTTCGCCGTCCGCGAGCAGGCGCTTTCGTCATCGGCGCCGCCCCCGTCCATCGCATCCAACCCCGCGTCCGTGACGATCGCGATACGCCCCTCTGTGGGGTGGACAGCGAGGGATATAAAGTGATTTGGGTCTTCGGAAAAACAGAATATTTTTGCAAAGGGGGCTGGACATCCAGGTGACAGGGCGGGTCACTGATTTGCCCGTCAGGCAATCGGATTGAATCCGCTGCGCGCAAGTCCGGAAGCCGGGGAGCCCGCATAGTGGCCGAGGTGAAGAGGACCAGTGGTACGATCACCGGTGAGAATGATGGGTCGCGCAGTCTCAACAAACATATGGCTTCTCCTGGTTGGAGCCGCCGCGAGGAACAATCCGAGCGGTTCACTGAAACCGCTCGGAAGCTTCGCGTTGATGAAAGCGAGAGAAATTTGAAGAGGGTTTTCAAAAAAACTAACTTCTAGGGAGGCTTAGTCCTCTTCCATCTCAACCCCCATTTCACTTTCTTGGCCTGAGATTCACCGATCTTGCCAGACAATCGGTTCATAAACTCGCGCACATGGTTGAGCGTATGCATGGCTTTTTTGGCGTCATAACTCTCGCGTACATGCATGACCTGGTTTCGATAAACGTCCTTGAATGCCTCAAATTCACCTAAGGCCCCTTGATAAAAACTCAAAGCCGCATCGCGTTTTGGTCCCGCTTCTGCGTTGGCAATGCGCTTAACTTCGGTACGAATGGCATTGATGATGTCTTGCCATGTGCCCCATTCCAGCGGCTTTTTATGAAGTCTTACTCCGCGCTCGCGAGCCAGAGCGCGTAATCCAATTTCCGCAACCCTCATACTGTGAAACACGCTCGCCGTGTTTTGATCTAGGAGCCTGTCCGAATAGTCGCTGTTCAATTTTGAGCGAGTCTGATTCAAGCTTGAGCTATGAGCAAGTATTTTCGTCCGTGGAATATCGATCAGACACTGCTGCTGCCGCCGAATGTGCAGGACTTCGTGCCGAAAGGCCATGTCTCGCGGTTTATCGTTGAGCTGGTGCGGGAGAGCCTTGATCTGCGGGAGATCACGGGCAGCTATGTGAGTGGTCTTGGGCAGCCGCCGTTTGACCCGCGGATGATGGTGGCGCTTCTGCTGCACGGCTATGCGAGTGGGCTGTATTCGTCGCGGCGGATCGCGAAGGCCTGCCGCGAACGGAACGATTTTGTGATGATTGTGGCGCTCGATCCGCCGGATTTTCGCACGATCAGCGACTTCCGCAAGCGGCATTTGAAGGCGCTCGGCGCGCTGTTCCTGCAGGTTCTGAGGTTGTGCGAGACGGCAGGGCTGGTCAAACTCGGCCATGTCGCGCTTGATGGCACGAAGATCAAAGCGAACGCGTCGAAACATAAAGCGATGAGTTATGAGCGCATGAAGAAACGCGAGGCGGAATTGAAAGCCGAGGTCGCTCGCATGCTGGCGGCCGCCGAGGCGGCGGATTCCGAAGAGGACGAGACTTTCGGCCGAGACAAGCGCGGCGACGAGATGCCGGATTGGGCCGGCGACAAGCAGAAACGACTGGCGAAAATCCAGCAGGCGATGGCGGCGCTGGAAGCCGACGCCAGGCTGGCGGCGGCGGAAGAGCGTCGCATCGAGGCCGAAAAGGAACAGCAGCGCCAAGCTGAAGGCCGCAAGAAGCCGGGCAAACCGGCGGCGCCGCCATCGGACCAACCTGATCCCAAGTCGCAACGCAACTTCACCGATCCGGAAAGCCGCATCATGAAGTCGAAGGATGGCTTCGTTCAGGCCTACAATGCACAGGCCGCCGTCGACGCAGGCGCCCAGATCATTGTCGCGCACGAACTGACGCAGTGCGGCAACGATCAGGGCCAGTTGGTGCCCCTGATCGAGGCCATCAAGAACAATCTCGGCCGCAAGCCGGATCAGGCCTCGGCGGACTCCGGCTACTGCAGCGAATCCAATCTCGAAGCGCTCGAAGCACACGGCGTTGACGGCTATGTCGCGCCCGGACGCGCCAAGCACCCGACAGCTGCGAACGGAAAAATCGGTGGACCGCTGACCCAACGGATGCGGAAGAAGATCGACGACGGCGGCTTCGAAACACCCTACCGATTGAGAAAGCAAGTGGTCGAACCGGTGTTCGGACAGATCAAACAGGCTCGCGGCTTCCGCCAGTTCCTGTTGCGGGGCGTAGATAAAGTGCGCGCCGAATGGGCCATGATCTGCACAACCCACAATCTCCTGAAGCTGTTCACCCTCGCAAACGCAGCCTCAGCCGGCTAACCTCAACAAATGCCCGAACGCCTATCTGGACGGGCTCCTAGTGCATAGCAATCAACCGCCGCCTCAGCGTCGTCGATTGCGCTTGGAAATTTCTCTATGGCGCGCTTCCATTCCTCTGAGAAATTGACATATCCCAGCGCCCTATCTGCGGGATAGTGATAGCAATATATCCCCTTCAAGCTATCAATCATGGTCTCGCGTAATGTGCGAACGTCCGAATGCCATTCCTGCCAATTGAGTTGGTATTTAAGATGCTCGCGCAACCTCTGGATTCGCTCCGAGCACGGCTTGAGATTCAGAGGCGCGCATTGCTCGGCAACGAATTTTAGAAAGTCATCCCTGAGTTTGACCTTTTCCTCGTCGTCTAACGTGGCATCCTGCGGTTTGATACGGCAGTGAGTTTCTTCCACCTCGACCATATGAAGCGCTGAGCAAAACTTAAAAACGTTGAAATTGATCATGTCCCAAAGGCTCATAAGGCCTCGGGGGAGAATATCCGGGGCGCCACTCACGGTAGCACCGTAGATTGGTGCGGCAGTAAAATATCGCCTTTGAAATTAGGCTTTTCAAATTGGGCCAGTAGGGGTCGAAGCAACAACCCCGGAGAGCCAATCGGAGAACAAAGAGGGACCCTTCGATGGGTCCTATGTGTGTTCTTTTCCGATCATGTTGTCCTAGGAATAATTGCAGGTCTCAAATGTGCGCGAGCTCTGAATTGGGATTATATTCCAACCTTGCCCAGTGTGGAAATCCGGAACATGGCATGGCCAAACTCCGGGCAGCCCAGGTTCTGCGGCCACGGTTCCGGCGGCCCGCGCCGGCCCCCCGCCCGCATTGACATTCCACCGCCGCATGGCTTAGAAACCGCGCGTCCCGGGTGGCATGGCCGCCGGCGGGATTAAGCCCATTTGCCACTTTTCGGCCTGTCCAGCACGGCCTTTCAGAGCATCAGGATTGTCCCATGAAGGTCCGTAACTCGCTGAAATCGTTGCGTGGACGCCACCGCAACAACCGTCTGGTCCGCCGCAAGGGCCGGGTTTACGTGATCAACAAGGTTCAGCGCCGTTTCAAGGCGCGTCAGGGCTGAGTCAAGCCTGAGACGCGTCCTCGGGGCCTTCACGAAATCTGCCGCCATCACAGGTCTTTGACGCCATCGCTGCTTTGCAGTGCGTTTTTCTGCGTCTAGACTTTGGCGATGGCATTCAGATTCTCTCTCGCGCGCAACTGCCACCTGGCCCTGCTCGTCACCGCGGTAATCGCCGTGGCGCCGATGGCGGCGTCGGCGCAGGATCCGGGGCCGGGCGCGCCGAAGCAGCAGAAAAAACTGCCGGAGCCGCCGGGCAAGCTGCCGAAGGTCGGCGCCGACAAGACGCGCGGACTGGACTTCCTGTTCGGCGCGCTGAAGGCCGCACCCGATGAGGCCAGCGCCAAGCATGTCGAGGCCCGGATCTGGGCGCTGTGGATGCAGACCCCGAGCGACACCGCGGCGCTGTTGATGGTGCGGGCCAAGGCCGCGATGGACGCCCAGCAGATGGATGTTGCGCTGAAATTGCTCGATGCCGTGGTCAAGCTGCGTCCCGATTATGTCGAGGGCTGGAACAGGCGCGCGACCCTGTATTACCTGCAGAACGATTACGCCCATTCGCTCGAGGATATCGAGCAGGTGCTGGTCCGCGAGCCCCGCCATTTCGGCGCGCTGGCGGGGCTCGGCATGATCATGCAGGAACTCGGCGACGACAAACGCGCGCTCGACGCTTTCCGCAAGGCGCTCGCCGTCAACCCGCACCTCGACAAGGTGCCGGAACTGGTCAAGACCCTGACCGAAAAGGTCGAAGGACGCGACATCTGATCGATCTTTTGACCGATCGGAGTGCGGGCCGATTAACCACGGCGACGGACAATCCGCCTTCAGCCGGAACGGTTTTCGTCAGGCCGCACTTGATCGCTTGACCCCCATCGCAGGAGCAAAGCCATGAAATCCCTGATGCTGGCCGGCGCGATGACGGTCGCGATCGGAACAAGTTGCTTCGCGGATGGCCTGTATTGGGTGGTCGGCAATCGCGCCACCAGCCAATGCGAGATCGTGACCAGCAATCCGATTGTGACGGGCGATATCTGGTTCGAGGACGGCCCCTATAAATCCGTCGAGGATGCCAAGCTGGCCCGCTCGACCATTAGTGCTTGCCCGAAGGGCGATCCGGCGGCCGACCGATCGCAGGTGGAGTAGGATCCCGGTTCAACTGCTTCTGAATCAGACTCTAAAGCAAGATGGTTTTAATTTGAATCGGTGTGCCCCTTCACCTCTCCCCAGCGGAGAGAGGTCGATTTGCGCAGCAAATCGGGTGAGGGGGCGCTGCACCAACGATAGACCGTAACCCCTCACCCGGCGCTTACGCGCCGACCTCTCCCTATGGGAGAGGTAAAGTTTCCGCTGCTGCGTCTAGTGCAGAGCGCTGGTGCCGTGCTGGAATGGCCCGCCAATGGCAACCGCTGCGTAGAGCTGCTGCAGTTCGGCCTCCAGCTGCTCGTTGACCAGCAGCAGCGCCTTCAGCGCGCCGCGCACGTCGCCGTTGCAGCTCGCCACGATTTCGTCGATCGCGGCTTCGTTCGATCTGGACATCATCGAAAATCCTCCAAATATCCCCTGACATAATTTTTACTGCCCGGCCCGGGTTCCTGTGGATTACGTGGATAGGTCCGGTGGCGACAGCCTCGATGACGCGTGCACTTCGCATGGCAAAAGTGCTCATCATCCCCATATATAAAACTGCTGATGACGGCTTTATGAAGAATGCGTGCCGTCCAGAGTTGCCCATTGTGAGAAAATCCGTGATTGGCCTGCTGTTTTTGCTTGTTGCCCCGATCACGGTTTCGTCAGTGAAATACATGCTGGGGGATCGTTCCGTCGACTGGCAGAGCGCTGACCGCTCCAGCGCCGGTCTTTTGCCGTCACCCGCGCAACACCCTGACGCCTTGGTGCGGGTTTTCGCCGCGCGGACGGTTCGCTGGCGCGGAATCTTCGCGGTCCACAGCTGGATCGTGGTCAAGGAGTCCGACGCGCCTCGCTATACGCGCTATGATTACACGGCCTGGGGCGAACCGATCCGCGTCAACGGCTTTGCGCCCGACGGGCGCTGGTTCGGCGATATGCCGAAGGTGATCGCGGCGGCCGATGGCGACGCTGCCGATCGCATGATCCCCAAAATCCGTGCCGCGGTCGAGGGCTATCAGCTGCGGTCTTACGGCGACTATCGCGCCTGGCCGGGACCGAATTCCAACACCTTTGTCACCGCGGTCATGGCCGCGGCCCCGGAACTGCGGGCGACGCTGCCGCCGACCGCCATCGGCAAGGATTTTCCCTACGATGGCGGCATGTTCGGACTGACGCCTTCGCGAACCGGCGTTCGGGTCACGCTCGGCGGCTATCTGGGACTCACGGTCGGCTGGGTCGAAGGCATCGAGGTCAACTTGCTCGGCGCGGTGTTCGGCCTCGACCTGCGGCGGCCGGCGATCAAAATGCCGGGACTGGGACGGCTGGGTTTTGGTGCTTGAGGGATTGTGGCGGCCCTGTGAATGCCGATCCGGCATTGGCCGCGAAACCCGGCGGCCGTAAAACCGTAACTCGCTGGTGCCCAGGCTCTTCGGGATATAGCCAATGATATCGATGGTGGTCGTGGTCGCGCTGGTTGTTCTGGCGCTGATCACGCAAGCCGGTGTCCTTGCGATCCAGCGCGCCTGGCCCGCCCAGGGCAGGATGATCGAGGTCGCCGGCGCAACCCTCCACGTCATCGATATCGGGCCGCGCGACGCCGCCGGTCCGCCGGTCGTGATGATCCATGGCGCGAGCTCGAATCTGGAGACCGTGCGGCAGCCGCTCGGCGAGAAGCTCGCGAAAAATCATCGGGTGATCCTGATCGATCGGCCCGGCCATGGCTGGAGTGCGCGCGCGGAGCTTGCGGACTCGACGCCGGCGATCCAGGGCCGAATGATCGATGCGGCGCTGGAAAAGCTCGGCGTTATCAGCGCGGTCTTCGTGGTCCACTCCTGGGCCGGCGCGCTGGGCGCGCGGATGGCGATCGACTATCCCGGGCGCGTCACCGGTCTGGTGATGCTGGCGCCGGTGGCCTATCCGTGGCCGGGCGGCGTCGGATGGTACAACAAGCTTGTCACCACGCCCGTGATCGGCCCGCTGCTCGCCTACACCATCACGCTGCCGCTCGGCATCTTGCTGACTGAACCCGGCGCGCGCGGTGTATTCCTGCCGCAGGTCATGCCGCGAGACTGGGTCAGCAGCACCGCGACGCCGCTATTGCTGCGTCCACGCGAATTTCTGGCCAATGCGCGGGATCTGGTGACGCTGAAGGCGGCGGTGGCGGAGCAGGCGCCGCACTACGCCGACATCAGGGCGCCGACCGTGGTGATCACGGGCGATGCCGACAAGACCGTATCGACGAATATTCACTCGCGCCCGTTCGCCACCGTGGTCGCAGGCGCAAAACTGATCGTGCTCCCGGATGTCGGCCACATGATCCAGAACGCCGCGCCGGAGCTTGTGGTCGCCGAGGTCGAGGCGATGATCGGCGGCATCGCGCATGTTGCGGCGGTGGCCGACCGGGACGCGGGCTCCGTGCGATCTTGATTATCGTCCAAACTCGCCGGCGCGCGCGTGCGCGGCCGGCGGAACGGACGGTTCGAGCGCCCTGTTATCGGCGACCGTTTCGATCTCCGCCGATTGGATCGACGGTGCGTCCGAAGCGGCTACGGAAGCGATTCCATCCTCGCCCGCCAATTGTAGTCCCCCGGCCCGAGCCGCCGCTGATACACCGAAGCGGATCGCCTGGCGGCTTCCGACGATGATGCCTGCGCAGACGACGTAAAAGCCGACGCCCAGCGCATAGGTGGTGGCGATGCCAAATTCGATGGACAAGGCCATGCCCATCACCGAGGCAAACATTGACGTGATCCCGTTGGCGCTCCAGAAGAACGGAAGCAGCTCCGAGTGACGCCGCCAGATGTTCAGCCCGAGCGGGAACATCATGCCCATGCAGAACGCCGGGGGCGCCAGCAGAGCCACGGACAACAGAATGCGCATGTCGGTCGCTGCCGATCGCGCCCACGTCGTCAACAAGGGAGTCAACATTCCCGCGACCGCGAGCGTTGCAAGCAGCGCGAGTATTCTGGCGAACAGCACGCCCGGCCGGGGAGAATGCGCACCGACGGTGGCGCTGCCGATCCCGCCAAACAGAAGAATCGTGAAGAGCACGACACCCAGCCCGTAGACGGGATGTCCAAGGAAGACCATCAGCCGCTGCATCTGCGATATCTCGATCAGCATGAAGCCCATGCCGATCGCGCAAAAATACGTCACCGGCGGCGCCAGCACCGACAGCGGCATCCGCCTTGCCATACGGACAAAGGGAACGACGATGTAGTATCCGCAGGCGCAGAGCGCCATCACGATCAGCATCAGGGTCATGCTGATTGCCGGGTTGTTGTTGGAGAGGGTCGATGAAGGCTTGCTGACGAGATCGCGGAAGCGCGATGTATAGAAGAAGAACGGATTGTCATCCGTCGAGGGGGCGATATTTTCCGGCAGCGACGCGAAGAAGGCTGCGTCCGCATGGCCCGTCATCAGCGTCGACGTGACGTCGTCGAAGCCGACATGCGGCCCCAGCAGTATCTTGAAGCCCTGGGCCTCAAGTCTGGTGCGCGCTCCCAGCCATTGGGCCTCGGTAATGGCGTCCGGACTGGTAATCACGGTTACGATGTTGCCGACGTTGAGGGCGACGACATGGTTCGATAGCTCGGCTGCGGGCACACCTCTGCGCTGGAGCGCGCTCGCCGCGATCGCCACCAGGCGATAGAACTCGCCGCGGTGACCCTCCGGCTCGAACCAGCGCGATACCGACAGCAATCCGCCGGGATTGAGCGCCCGGTAGAAGTCACCCCACGCCTCCACGGTATAAAGGCGGTTTTCGGTGAGGGTTAAGCCGCCTGCAGCCGTCGCGGCCCAGGTGTCGATCAGCGATATCTGGACCAGGTCGTATCGTTCCGAGGAATGGTTGATGTAGCTGCGGGCTTCGGCATTGACCAGCGACACGCCGGGCTGGCGATCGAGATGGCCGGAGAAATCAGCGAACTTGTCGGTGAGGACTTCGAAGATCGCAGGATTGATCTCGATCCCGCGGATGCGTTTGGCGCCGAAATAGAGTCCGGAAAGGATGTCACGACCGCCGCCCACGCCGACGACGGCGACGTCGGCCGGCGGTTTCACCAGATAGGCGGCGTTGATGACGTCGTCCTTCAGGTAGGAGAGCTTGCCGATATCGCCATCGTAGCGGGTGATGACCGTGGCGGCATCCGCGTCGATATCGAGATGGTTCTGATCTATTTTTTTCGCCGGCGTGTGGGTAAGGCCCCAGCCAAACGGAGCGCTCTCTCCAAGCGCCGTCACCCTGACGCGCGAGTAGGTATTCCAGCGTTCGAACAGCGTTCCGATCTGTTGAACCCCCTTGGCCCAGTACACGCCGAGATGGCTGTTGCCTGAAACATCGAGTCCGGTATGCACGGCGGCTGCGGCAGCCAGCGTCAGCGCGACGGCGCCGCTCAGACGCAGGCTGCGGATGTCGCTGCTGTCGCGCACCATGACCCAGCCTGCACCCGCGGCGAAGGCTCCGATCCACAGGGTGGCGCTGACGGGATCGACGACGAGCAACGCGAAGATGACCCCCAGGCACCCGAGCGCCGCCCCTGAAAGGTCTGCCGCGTAAAGCCATCCGCCGCCATACGGCAGGCGAGTCAGCAACAGCGTTATGCAGACGCCGCTTTCGGTAAAGGGCATGACGAAGGCGACCGTCGCGATCGCCAGGGTCACCTGCACGTATTCCTGCGGAATCACCAGCGGCGCGCACAGGAAGGCGATCATGGCGCCGACGCCGGTGATCGCGAACCACGATGCATGCCAGGCGAATTCCACGCCCACCCGTTCGGGAGTGTAGCGGGCAGGTTTGTTGTAGACCTCCATCGCGCCGCGGGTAAGTCCGAGCATGGCGAGCGAAATGGCAGCGAATGCAAAATGGTAATACAGCATCACGCTGAAGAAGCGGGTGATCAGGATCTGGTAGGACAGCGTGGCGCAGGCCAGTACGAAAACCGCCAGGGAATAGCGGTTCAGAATTCGGGGAAATGCCTGCAACATAATGCCCTCAATGAAATCAATCCACGCGACACGGCCATGGTCGCGGACGCTGAATGAAACTCCCTAATAACCGGTTGATATTGGTCGCTAAAAAGCTGCACACGCGTCGTCAACGCGTCGCCGCCCGCCGCTGCCGAGGCGTTTTGTGCGATGTTGATTAATAATTCGCGCGGATGCGTGCCGTGCGCGGACCTCACGCGATCTGCGGGGTGAGTCGGGAACGCGCGCCAAAGCGGCGTCCATCTGCCCGCGTCCGCGGGCGATACCCGGGCCTCGGTTATCCGCGGCCTGCACCGTTTGCGAGTTCGGAAAGCGACGCCTCGGCGCGGCGCTCGAAGATGACGGCGCCCTGTTGCCTGGCAATGTCGCGAGCGGTCGCGAAGGTCGACCGCGCCTCGTCCTTGTTGTCGCGGCTCAGCGCCAGCAGGCATTCCCCGCGCAGGCGATAGATCTCCGGCAAATAGAAGCCGATGCCGGGTTCGTCGATTCCGGCGACGGCGCGATCGAGATGGGCGAGGCCGTCCGCCGGCCGGCCGGCGGCCAGCAGCACTTCGGCGGCGAGACCGAGATAATATTGCGGCAGCGGTCCGACCGCTGACGCATTGCCGATCTCGGCATCGATCCGTCGCGCGGAGTCCGCGACGCCGGAACCAATCGCCGTCGCCCAGGCCGCGAGCACCAGGCTGCCCGCGCGCCACGGCAACAAGCCGAATTTTTCCGCCAGTCCTGCCGCACGATGCGCCGCGGTGAATGTGGCGTCGCGGTCGCCGCCAAGCTGGTGACCTATGCCGCAATTGTGCAGCGAATGAGCGAGGCTGTTGGGATGGTCCAGCATTTCTGCAAGCGCCAGGGATTGCGCGAGGCTTTGCGCTGCCTTTTGTCTTTCGCCCGCCAGCTGCAGCGAGTTGCCACACTGCGAGTGCGCGCAAACGCCGGGATCGTGACCGCCGAACTGGTGACCGAGGTGACGGTGGCGGGCCATGTCGTAGAGCTCGACGCCATTCCGGCAGCCCTCGATCCCGCCCATGACGTCGCCCCGGAAAAAAGCCGTCGACCATTGGCAGTGATACGCTTCGAGCAACAGATCACCATCGCCGGAGCGTTGCGCAAGCGTGACCAGTTCGCCGGCGCGGTCGCGCGCCAGCGAGGTCTTGCGCCGCAAATTGGCGTTGATCCACAGGCCCCATTTGGCCTGGAATAATCTGGGGCCGTCACCCAGTTTCTCGCCGATGGCGCTGGCGCGGGTGTAGGCGTCCTCTACCTCCGAACTCTGCAGGCCGTGAGCGACGACCGACGCCGCCCCGAGCTTGAGCAGAAATTCCAGTTGCCGGCGCATCCCGTCCTGCGCCGGCAATGCTTCGGCGAGCTTGAGACCGGCCGAGAAATGCGCGATCGCTTCGGTATAAGCCGAGCGGCTCACCGCCTGATCGCCGGCGCGCATGCGATAGTCGCAGGCGGGGGCCGGCAGGCCGGCCTCACCGAAATGGTAGGCCAGCAGGTTCGGCTCGCTCGCGGCAATGTCGGCGAAATGCTGCTCCAGCGCATTGGCGATGCGTTGGTGCCACTGGCGCCGGCGCGCCAGCAGCAGACTCTCATAAGCGGCGTCGCGCACCAGCGCATGCTTGAAATTGAAGCTCCGTTCCAGGCCGCGCTCCTCGGGAAAGACGATGCCCGCCGCAACCAGCTTCGCCAGCGTGGCCTGCAGTTCGTCGGCATTCCCCGAGACAACTGCGCCGAGCAGCGCAAAGCTGAATTGCCGGCCGATGACCGCGGCGATCTGGGCCACTTCGCGCGCTTCGCCGAGGCGGTCGAGGCGGGACATCAGCGAATCCTTCAGTGTCGCCGGCACCTCGCGGTCTTCGCCCGCAGATTCCATGACGCTCCTGGTCAATTCCTCCACGAACAGAGGTACGCCGTCGGTCTTGGCGACGATCGCCGCGACCGTTTCCGCCGACAGACCGTGCGCGGCGGCGACACCGGCGGCCAATTGCGTGCATTCCTGACGGCCCAGCCGGCCGAGCGTCAACAGCGTCGCCTGCGGCCGCGCCAGCCAGGGCGGCGCGAAATCCGGCCGCGCGGTCACCAGCGCCAGCGCCCGTGCCTGGCCGATGCTGTCGGTCAGGCGCATCAGCATTTCCAGCGTGGTGGCGTCGATCCAGTGCGCGTCTTCCAGCACGATCAGTACGGGCTCGCTCTCGCCCATGCGAAGGAACTCGTCGACGATCAGGGCCAGCGTCGACGCCTTGCGCTGGGCCGGCGTCTGCGGCGACGGCACCGCCGCTGCCAGCGGGATCGACAGCAATTCGGCCAACAGCGGAATCGCTGCCGGATCCGAAGCCGTCCGCTGCGCGAACAGGGCGCCGAGTTTCTCGATCCGCGCGCCCGGCGTGTCGGTCGCGGCGAAGCGGGCGGCGCGGCTCAGATACTGGCTCACCGGATAGAGCGCGTTGTCGCCGTGATGCGGCGAGCATTGCAAATTGATGCGCGCATGCCGCTCGCCGCCCAGCGCTTCCCGCAGCGCTTCGATCGAGCGCGACTTTCCGATGCCGGCCTCGCCGATCACGGTCACGATCTGGCCCTCGCCCTGCCGTGCCAGCTGCCAGCGCTCGAACAACAGTCCCATTTCGTGGGCGCGGCCGATCTGCGGCAGGTTCCGGCCGGCCCGAATCGCGGCAAAACGGCTTTCGACCGAGGCTTCGCCGCGCACACGCCAGACGGGCACCGGGCGGGCGAATCCTTTCAACTCGTGTTCGCCGGTGAGTTCGAGCTCAAACATTCCACCCAGCAAATTCCGGGTCGACTCGCTGACGAGAATGGTGTCCGGCCCGGCGAGCGCCTGCAGGCGCGCGGCGAGATTGGGGGTTTCACCGACGATGGTGCGTTCTTGCGCGGTGCCGGTCCCGATGATTTCGCCGACCACGACGAGGCCGGTAGCGATGCCGATCCGTGCCTGTACCGGCGTATGGTCCGGCAATTCGATGCCGCCGACTTCCGCCAGGATGTCGATCGCGGCGCGAACGGAGCGTTCCGCGGCGTCCTCGAAGGCGCGGGGAAAACCGAAATAGGCCAGAACGCCATCGCCCATGAACTTGGCGACGAAGCCGCCGTACCGGCCGATCGCGCCGGCGACGGCATCCTGATAACGCCGGATCAGGCCGCCGAGCAGTTCGGGATCGACCCTGGCCGACAGCGCGGTCGAGCCGACCATATCGGCGAACAGCACCGTCACCTGACGCCGCTCGGCCTCGCCCGAACCCGGTCCGTCAGGGCGGACAGGCTTCGCTGGCGCCGGCGCGGCACCGCGGTCGGCGATCGCCTTCATCAGCCGCCGGCGATTCCCCAGGGACAGGCCGAGTTGTTCCAGATCCTGCTCGCTCAGCTCCGGCAGGATGTCGAGGCCGATGTCGTTCGCCTCGAATGCGTCGGCATATTGCTCAAGCCCGTTACTGCGCAACCAGTCGCGAAGATCGTTCATGCCGTCGGGTTTCCTGACACTGTCCCGAACCAGACTGGCACATTTACGCAGATTGTAGCAGGGCGAACAGACGCGACGCGCCTATTTGGTCTTTCCGTCCTTGTCGTATTGCGAGATGAACGCCCAGAGATCGTTGACCTCCTTGTCGTTCTTGATGCCGGCGAAGGCCATCTTGGTGCCGGGAATCTTGGCCTTGGGATCCCTGATGTATTCCTTGAACTGCGCCTCGTTCCAGGTGATGCCGGAATTCTTGTTGGCGTCCGAGTAGTTATAATCCGGCACGGTGCCGGCCTTGCGGCCGTCCAGCCCGTTGAGCTCGGGGCCGATCTTGTTCTTGGCGCCTTCGCCGATCGAATGGCAGGGCATGCATTTGTTGAACGACGTCTTGCCGGCCGCGACGTCCTGCGCCAGTGCGGCGGTCGTGGCTGCCGACGATGCGATGATGGCCAGCGCGCTCAGGGTCAGTTTTTTCATGGGAGGCTCTTCGTTGTTCCAGGGGGGCTCTGCCGCCGTTGTTGCATGGGGCGCTCACGGTGGACAAGCCGCGAACCGGCTCCGGGTTTCATCGGTCCGGCCGGCGCTCCCGCGCGCCTGTGGCGCGCCCATGCGTTGGCGAGCTACCCAAAGCGGCCCAGACGTGCTTGATTTGGCATGACAAATCGGCCAATGGCGGATGTCGCGCACGCCCGAAAACGGCCGGGGAGAAGTCCATGACCATCATGATGCCCGCCTCGGATCAGGCGGTTCTCGACCGCCGCGAGACCATCGTCGCGGCGTTGCGGGCGATCGTGCCGGGCGAGGGCGTGGTCGACAGCCCAGCTGAAATGATCCCTTACGAGTCCGACGGCCTGATGGCCTATCGTCAGCCGCCGATGGTCGTGGTGCTGCCGGACACGACCGAACAGGTCTCGCAGGTTCTGAAATATTGCTTCGAGCAGGGCATCAAGGTGGTGCCGCGCGGCTCCGGTACTTCGCTGTCCGGCGGCGCGCTGCCGCTCGCCGATGGCGTGCTGCTCGGCTTGGGCAAATTCAAGCGCATCCGCGAGATCGATTTCGACAACCGCGTGGTCGTGACCGAGCCCGGCGTGACCAATCTGGCCATCAGCCAGGCCGTCGCCCACGCCGGATTTTATTATGCGCCCGACCCGTCGTCGCAGATTGCCTGCTCGATCGGCGGCAATGTCGCGGAGAATTCCGGCGGCGTGCATTGCCTGAAATACGGCATGACCACCAACAACGTGCTGGGCTGCGAAATCGTGCTGATCACAGGCGAAATCATCCGGGTCGGCGGTAAATCCGCCGAGAGCGGCGGCTACGATCTGATGGGCATCATCACCGGCTCCGAGGGCTTGCTCGGCGTCATCACCGAGGTCACGGTGCGGATTCTGCAGAAGCCGGAGACCGCGCGCGCGCTGATGGTCGGCTTCGCGCAGGTCGAGGCGGCCGGCGAATGCGTGGCGCGGATCATCGGCGCCGGGATCATTCCGGGCGGCATGGAAATGATGGACAAGCCGGCGATCCACGCCGCCGAAGCCTTTGTTCATGCCGGCTATCCGCTCGACGTCGAGGCACTCCTGATCATCGAACTCGATGGTCCCGGCGTCGAGGTCGACGAACTCATCAGCCGCGTTGAGGCGATCGCGCAAGGCTGCGGCTCGACCACCTGCCAGATTTCCACTTCCGAAGCCGAGCGCAATCTGTTCTGGGCCGGCCGCAAGGCGGCGTTTCCGGCCGTGGGGCGGATCTCGCCGGACTATCTCTGCATGGACGGCACCATCCCGCGCGGCAAATTGCCGGAGGCGCTGGCGCGAATCCGCCAGCTATCGGGCAAGTACGATCTCCGCGTCGCCAATGTGTTTCATGCCGGCGACGGCAACCTGCATCCGCTGATCCTGTACGACGCCAACCAGCCCGGCGAGATGGAGCGGGCCGAAGCCTTCGGCGCGGATATTTTAAGGGTCTGCGTCGAACTCGGCGGCGTGCTCACCGGCGAACATGGCGTCGGCATCGAGAAGCGCGACCTGATGCCGGAGATGTTCAGCGAGATCGATCTCAACCAGCAGCAGCGCCTGAAATGCGCGTTCGACGCGCGCGGCCTGCTCAATCCCGGCAAGGTGTTTCCGACCCTGCACCGCTGCGCCGAACTCGGCCGCATGCACGTCCACGGCGGCAAACTGGCTTTTCCCGACCTGCCGCGGTTCTAAAGCGTGATGAGATGAGGTTAGATTGAGCTGCGACGTAGCGGAAACTTTACCTCTCCCATAGGGAGAGGTCGGCGTAGCGCCGGGTGAGGGGTTACGGTCTATCGTTGGTGCAGCACCCCCTCACCCGATTTGCTGCGCAAATCGACCTCTCCCCGCCGGGGAGAGGTGAAGGGCAGACCGATTCAAACTAAAATCATCTTGCTCTAGAAGGGCGGCGCCCGTTGCCGGTCACAGCAACGCGTATTGCACGCGTCCGCGCTTGGCGAGCAGCGGCAAGGCCTCGCCGGCGATATGGGTCTTGAAGTGCGCGCTCTCCTGGTGCGCTTTGAAAGCGGCCTCGTCGCGGAACAGTTCGTAGAACAGAAACTGCGCGGGATTGTCCCGTGCCTGGCCGATCAGGAACAGTTTGGCGCCGGGCTCGCTTTGCGCCTCGGGCAGAAAGCGGCGCAAAATGCCGGCGACCTTGTCGGCCTGTCCCTCCTTGGCCTCCCATTGCGCGACCACCAGCAGGCCGCCGCCGCCGACGGCATCGCTGATGGTTCGCTCGTTGATGGCATATCGATTCATGGTGGGTGCTCCCTGATGATTTTGCCCTCAATCGCCGGGCGCTGGATGGCCCCTTCATTGACGGCTACAGTTCGATATATGACGAATAATATGCGTGAATGCTTCGATGTCGGTCGAAGTGAGATGTCACGTGCGGCGAAGGGCGCGAGCGGATGGCCGCTCCGATTTTCAAACTCGCCCTTGTGCCTGCCAGCCGCGCCTTTAGAAGGATGGCCGGGACCGGATGGCTGCGCCACGCGGCCGTTTCGGGTTGGTTCTGGTGATGACAGCAAGGCGGTTGGTTTGGACACCCTGAAAGTACGTGACGCAAAAGACGTCGAGCAGGTGGTGCGCGCGGCGATTGCCAGCGAGCAGCCGCTGGAAATCATCGGTCATGGCTCCAAGCGGCAGATCGGCCAGCCGATGACGACCAATGCGCTGCTCGATCTGTCGGCGCTCAATGCGGTGACGGCCTATGAGCCGAGCGAGCTGATCATCACCGTGCAGGCGGGCGCGCCGCTCGCCGACGTCAAGTCGCTGATCGATTCCAGGAACCAGCAGTTCGCGTTCGAACCGATCGACACCTCAACGTTGCTGGGTACGCCAAACCTCGGAACCATCGGCGGCATGATCGGCGTCGGCCTCGCCGGTCCCCGTCGTATCCGAGCCGGCGGCGCCCGCGACCATCTGTTGGGCGCGTATGCCGTGTCCGGCTTCGGCGACAGTTTCAAGGCCGGCGGCCGGGTGGTGAAGAACGTCACCGGCTACGATCTCTGCAAGCTGCTGGCGGGGTCCTGGGGCACGCTCGCGGTCATGACGGAAGTGACCTTGAAGGTGATGCCGAGGCCCGAAAGCGAACGCACGCTGCTGCTGCGTGGGCTGGACGACGCCACCGCCGTCAGGGCGATGACGGCGGCGCTGGGCTCGCCGTTCGACCTGTCCGGCGCCGCGCACCTGCCGAGTTCGGCGTTTCGGGCCGCCGCAGGAGCGTTGGCGGACCTTGGATCGCCACAGCAGGCGGTCACGTTGCTGCGGCTGGAGGGCATTACGGCGTCGGCCGTCCATCGCGCGGCCGCGCTCGGCAAAATTCTTGCGCCGTTCGGGCCGGCGGAGATTCTGGAAGATGCCGCCTCGGCCGCGGTCTGGAGGTCGGTTCGCGACGTCACGCCGTTCGCGGCCGACGGCGCGCTGGGGTCATGGCCGGTGTGGCGGATCGTCTGCCCGCCGGCCGCGGGCGGCGCGCTCGGCGAGCGGCTGGCCCGCGACACCGGTGGCGACGTGATCTACGACTGGGGTGGCGGCCTGATCTGGGCGGCGCTGCCCGCCACACCGGACGCCCGGGCCGCGCTGGTGCGCCAGCGCGTCAATGCGGTCGGCGGCCACGCCACGCTGATCCGCGCATCCGACGAGGTGCGGCGCCACGTCGACGTATTCCATCCGCAGCAGGGCGGCGTGGCGAGCTTGAGCGAACGCGTCCGCCACAGCTTCGATCCGAAAAACATCCTTAATCGCGGCCGGATGATACGGGGATCCGTGGCATGAAAACCGAATTCAGCCTGGCGCAACTGGCCGATCCCGACATCGCCGAAGCCGACAAGATTTTGCGCGCCTGCGTGCATTGCGGATTCTGCACCGCGACCTGCCCGACCTACGTGCTGCTCGGCGACGAACTCGATAGCCCCCGCGGCCGGATTTATCTCATCAAGGAGATGCTGGAAAAGAACCGGCCGCCGACGCCGGAGGTGGTCAAGCACATCGACCGCTGTCTCTCCTGCCTCGCCTGCATGACCACCTGTCCGTCCGGCGTGAACTACATGCATCTGGTCGATCAGGCGCGGGTGCGGATCGAGAAGGAATATACCCGGCCCCTGGCCGAGCGGGCGTTGCGGGCGGTGCTGGCCTGGGTGCTGCCGCGGCCCGGGCTGTTTCGCTTCAGCATGATCCTGGCGCGGTTGGGCCGGCCGCTGGCTGGATTGCTGCCGACCCCCAAGGCCGCGCCGGCAGTGCCGACTTTATCGCGCCGAATCAAGGCGATGCTGGCGCTGGCGCCTCACCGCCTGCCGGCACCCGGACCGGCCGGCGGCAGCGTTTTTCCGCCGCTCGGCGCAAGGCGCGGGCGTGTTGCGCTGCTGCAGGGTTGCGCCCAACAGGTGCTGGCGCCGCGCATCAATCAGGCCGCCATCAATCTCTTGACGCGTCACGGCATCGAGGTGGTGCTGGTCAAGGACGAGCAATGTTGCGGTGCGCTGACCCATCATCTCGGCCACGACGGCGACGCCCTGGCGCGGGCGCGCGCCAACATCACGGTCTGGCTCGCGGAAGCCGAGGGCCGTGGTCTCGACGCCATCCTGGTGACGACATCGGGGTGCGGCACGGTGATCAAGGACTATGGTTTCATGCTGCGCGAGGATCGCGATTTCGCCGGCCCGGCGGCGAAGATTTCAGCACTGGCCAAGGATATTACGGAGTATCTCGGCGGCATCGAGCTCAAGACATCGCAGCAACAGCGCGACATTGTTGTCGCCTATCACTCGGCTTGTTCGCTGCAGCACGGGCAGAAAATCACGCAAGCCCCGAAAGAATTGCTTTCCAAGAACGGATTCGTGGTGAAAGATGTACCCGAGAGCCATTTGTGTTGCGGTTCGGCGGGGACCTACAACATTCTCCAGCCTGACATTGCGGACAGATTGCGCGATCGAAAGGTCGCCAACATTGCGATGGTCAAGCCGGACATGATCGCTGCGGGCAATATTGGATGCATGGTGCAGATTGCCGGTGGTACGTCAGTTCCTGTGGTTCACACGATTGAGCTTCTCGATTGGGCGACAGGGGGTCCCCGGCCAGGATTGAACTGATCGATTGGCCCCGCGCTCGCGGACGACTTGAAACGCTCGATAGACATGGATCGGCGGCAACAGGAGGATCACGATGGCTAAAGGCAAAAAGAGTAAAAAAGCCAAGAAGGCTAAGAAGAGCAAGAAAAAGCTTCTGACAGCGAAGAAAAAATCCGCGAAGAAATCTTCGAAGAAATCGGCGAAAAAAGCCAAGAAGTCGGCGAAGAAGTCGGCGAAGAAGTCCGCCAAAAAGTCGAAGGCGGCGGCGCCGAAAAAATCAGCCAGGAAAGCCAGCGCTAAAAAGGGCGCTGCAAAAAAGAAGGCAGCCCCTGTCTCCAAGACTGCCGCGCCCAAGGCCGCCGCACCCCAGCCTGCTGCGCCCAAGCCTGCTGCGCCCAAGGCTGCTGCGCCCAAGGCTGCTGCGCCCAAGCCTGTCGTGTCCAAGCCCGCTGCACCCAAGCCGGCTCCGGCGCCAAAGCCTGCTCCGACGCCGGTCCCATCAGCTCCGAGCTGGGCGGGTCCAAGTCCCGTTGCTTCAAGCCCCGCTGTTTCAAGTCCCGTTGTTTCGAGTCCTGCTCCAAGTCCCGCGCCGTCATGGGGGCACTCGGGCGGCGAGATTTCGTCGGCCCCGTCGTCATCCGACGACGACGGGGACAAATAGCGCAAACGCGGCCCGGTTACCGAGGGTCACGCTTCAAGGCCGCAGCGCCCGTCGCTGCGGCCTTTTTCATGCCGGGAGGTCCCCAAACATTTTTCCGGGTTGATCGGCCCCGCGGCACGCCGGGGCTTACAGGCGGCTGATTCGATTGGGTCTCGATCGGCCGGCCCTTTTCCTTCCCGAAGCCGGCCTGTTGCCCAAAAGTCGTCTGACCGGCACGAAAACTGCGCGAAGTAGTTGTTGTAATGCAACACACGCCGATAACATTTTGCGCGATGGCGCTAACGCCCAAAAAGGCGGCAAATGCTTGTCTTTTTTGCTTTCACTGGACGGGTGGCGCGTTCCAGATTGCGAACAGGTTACGGAATTTGGTTGCAGTCGGTTACCGCTTGTCCCTGGGGGCGCCGGAACGGGACTGTGTTGAGAGCGATGGGGATCGATATGAAGAAAATGGTTTTGGCTGCGGCAGTGCTTGCGATGACTGCAGGCTCGGCATTCTCGGCCGATTTGTACACGAAGGCCGTCAAAGCACCGCCGCCGGCAGCGTTCGATCCTTGGGATATCGCCTTCGGCAGCGCAATCATGAACGATTACATCTTCCGCGGTATCACCCAGTCCAATCACAACGCGTCGGTGGCTGCCTATTTCGAGCCGCGCTACAACGTCACCAAAGACTTGCAGCTGTACATCGGCACCTCCGGCGAGAGCATCTCCTTCGCGAACCGCGCTGCGGCCGAAATCGACGTCTACGGCGGTATTCGTCCGACCTTCGGCGCCTTTGCCTTCGACTTCGGCCTCTGGGGCTACCTGTATCCGGGCGGCACCTGCTACTTCGGTGCGCCCACCGATTTTACGGGTAAGGCCGTTAGCCCGGACTGCGCGACTAACTTCCTGCTCAATGGCAACGTCATGAAGAAAGACGTGAGCTTCATGGAAGTCTACGGCAAGGTGCTCTACACCATCAACGACAACTGGGCGGTCGGCGTAAACGAGTACTATTCGCCGAACTTCCTGAACTCCGGCGCCTGGGGCGACTACGCCTCGGTCACCGCCAAGTTCACCGCGCCCAGCACGACCTTCGGGACCAGCGGCGTCGGCATGTACATCTCGGGTGAATTCGGCCGCCAGTGGCTGGGAACCTCCGACAGCTTCTACGGTGTCCCGGCATTCCCGGCCGGCATTCCCTATGCCAGCTACGACACCTGGAACATTGGCATCGGCTTCACCTACAAGGTGTTCACGCTCGATCTGCGCTACTCCGACACCGACCTGTCGAAGGGTAACTGCAGTGCCTTCACGAGCGCCTACAACGCTTCCGGAAACACTAACGTCACTCCGATCAATCCGCTTGGGACGGGCTCGAATTGGTGCGGCGCGGCTGGCATCGCCAAGCTCTCAGCTGACCTGACCGCGATAGCCAACCTGAAGTAAAACGTTCTATCGAGACCACGGGGGCGGCAGAGCGATCTGCCGCCCCTGTTTCTTTTGGCGGTGGATCCGGATGGGCGCAGATCGGCGAAGGGCGGCCGGCAATGCGTGCCGCCGCACGGGTCTGCGTGAGATGGTGACGCCAGCCGTTAAAGCCCGTCATGCCCGGCCTTGTGCCGGGCATCCACGTCTTTGCAGCTCCCAGGCAGGAAAGACGTGGATGGCCGGGACGAAGCCCGGCCATGACGAAAAAGAGAATCTCTTTCAAGTCGCCTTAGACTAGCCGGGGCAACGGCGCGCTCCGATCGGCATCACACTTCGGTCGCGGAAAGCACAGGGCCGCCGCTAGGGCTGCTTGACGTCCTCGCGGCGGTTCTGCAGTGCAAATCGATCGCCGTCGCGGGACAGCACCACATTGCGCTGGTGAAGCGCCGCCAGCGTCGAGCGATGGCCGATCGACACGACGGTGGTTGCCGGCAATTTCTCCATGAGGAGGTGGTAAAGCGCCGCCTCCGAGGCCTCATCGAGCGAGGCGGTCGCTTCATCCAGGAACAAATATTGCGGCGCGTGCAATAGCGCGCGTGCGATCCCGAGGCGCTGTTGCTCGCCCAGCGAGAGCATCCGGTTCCAGTGTGCGTCCTCTTCCAGTCTTGACGCGAGCTGGGGCAGGCCTACTGCGATCAGAACATCACGCACCCGATCTGAGCTGAACGCGCTCGCTTCGGCGGGGTAGACGATCGCGGCCTTCAGTGAGCCGAGCGGAAAATACGGCCGCTGTGGCAGCATCATCAGCTTGGCCCTGGCCGGAATCGCAATCGAGCCGCTGCCGAACGGCCAGATCCCGGCGATGGCGCGGAACAAGGTCGACTTGCCGGCGCCGGACGGACCGGTGACCAGGGTGCGCTCGTTGGTGCGAATGCTGAAGCCGTCAGCCGAAACCAGCGGGGTTCCGTGGGGCAGACTGACGAGAAGCTTGTTGAGGTCGATTTTATCGCTGCCGGCCGACGACACGACGTCGATCGAATGGGCCTGGGTCGCCTGCGTCAGCGCGCTGGCAATCGACATCTCGAATCCGCTGAGACGCGCGACGACGGCGCGCCATTCCGCCAACGACCGGTAGATCGAAACGAAGAATGACAGGGCTTGTTGCACGCTGGAGAAGGCGGATGCGGTCTGCATCATGCCGCCGAGCTGGATCTTGTTTCCGAAATAGGCCGGCGCCACCAGAATATAGGGGAAGATCACCGCGGCTTGCGAGTAGCTTGCGGTAAACGCCGTCAGCCGCTTGGTCCGGCTCATGATGGCGTACCAGTTCTCGACGACGCGGCCGAAGCGCTCCGAAAGCCGCTGCCGTTCGGCGCTCTCACCCCTCAACAGCGCAACCTGTTCGGAGTTTTCGCGCACCCGCACGAGATTGAAGCGGAAATCGGCCTCGAAGCGCTGCTGTTCAAACGAGAGGTTGACCAGCGGCGAGCCGATCCACTGCGTCAGCGCGGTGCCGAAAACGGCATAGATCAGTGCGCCCCAAACCAGATAACCGGGAATCGCGAACGCGTGGCCGGAGATCGTCAATGGGGACTCCGCCGACAGACCCCAGAGGATGACGACGAAAGACGCCAGCGTCACCACCGAACTCAGCAGGCCCACGCCTAGGCCCAGCGTCTGATCGACGAACAGTTTTACGTCATCGGAGATGCGCTGGTCCGGATTGTCGGCGGCGTCGCCCTGCAGCTGCATGCGATAGTGGTTGGCATCGTGAAGCCATTCGCCGAGATAGCGCCGCGTCATCCATTGCCGCCAGCGGATCTGAAGCCACTGGTTGAGATAGAGCTGGTACACCGAAAGCGCGATGTAGAAGGTGGCAAGAATACAGAAGATGCCGATCTGCCTGACGAAAACTTCCCAGTTCTTCTCCTGCAGCGCGTTGTAAAAGCGGTTGTTCCACTCGTTCAGCAGAACGTTGATGCCGACCAGCGAAAGCTCGATCGCAATCACCGCCGCGAGCAGCACGCGGCCGGCCAGTTTGTCCTCGGAACGGAAATAAGGTGCGGCGATCCGCCATACGATGGCGAGCGTCGAGCGGATGTTGTTCACAGATTGCCGTCTCCTGAAAGAAGGCTCCAAAGGCCTGAAAAAATGGGGGAATTGGAGACATTTAGACTAAAGTCGTAGATTTCTTGGACTGCGTTGGCTTGTCCCGGCCTCCGAGTCAACCCTAGCATGGGCATAACGGCGAGGGGCGGGGGGCGTCCACACTTCGCGAGGTTGTGAGCGATTTTGGAATTGCCCAAATTCGCGGCTGATTTCGCGCATTGCGTACGCACTTCTGCGATCACGCCAGGTGCACCTGACCGTCCACGCTGGTCGGGGGCGCCGCATAATGGCGTAGGGAGGAACCGTAATGTGGAACCAAATCTATAATCCGCTTGGCAACGCGGCACTGTCGACGGTCGCCGCGGCCATTCCCGTGGTCACACTGTTAGTGTTGATCGCGAGCGGCAAGGTCAAGGCCCATATCGCAGCAATCATTGCCGTGATCCTGACCAACCTGATCGCGATCTTCGTCTTCACGATGCCGGCGGGGATGTCGATCCGGGCATCGGTGCTCGGGATCGTGTCCGGCTTCTTCCCGATCGGCTGGATCGTGTTGAACGTGATCTTCCTCTACCGAATTACGGTCGTCACCGGAAAATTCGATCTGCTGAAACGTGCCGTCGGCGGTGTCACCGAGGACCGCCGCTTGCAGCTGTTGCTGATCGCGTTTTCTTTCGGCGCGTTCTTCGAGGGTGCTTCGGGATTTGGCACGCCGGTTGCGATCACCGGCTCGGTTCTGATCGGGCTCGGCTTTTCGCCGCTCGCGGCTTCCGGCCTGTCGCTGATCGCCAATACCGCCCCGGTTGCCTTTGGTGCGCTGGGTACCCCGATCCAGGGGCTGGCCTCGGTGACCGGCCTCGACCCCTACATTCTGGGTGCGATGGTCGGACGGCAGCTGCCGATCTTCTCGCTGCTGGTGCCGTTCTGGGTGGTCTGGGCGTTCGCGGGCTGGAAAGGCATGAAGGACATCTGGCCCGCCATTCTCGTCACCGGTCTATCGTTTGCGATTCCACAATTTGTGATCTCGAACTACATCAATCCCTGGATCGTCGACATCGGCGCATCGCTGATTTCGATGGGCTGCCTGATCCTGTTCCTGAAAGTCTGGCAGCCGAGGCAGCTCTGGCTGTCGCCGGCGTTGCGCGGTCATGACGAATCGGCGGCGACGATGACGGCGCCGAAGCCGATGGACAAGACGTCGCTGACGCAGGCCGAGCTCTGGGGCGCGCTGCTGCCATGGATCATCGTCTGCGTCGTGATGCTGATCTGGGGCAATCAGGCCTTCAAGGATTGGGCGAACGCGCACTTTGCCTGGAATTACGGGGTCCCCGACCTCGACAAGATGATCAACAAGGTACCGCCGGTGGCGGCAAAGCCGACGCCGGAAGGCGCGGTGTTCGGCTTCACCTACCTGTCGTTCACCGGCACGGGCATGCTGATCGCGGCGATCATTTCAGGCTTCCTGGTAGGCCTGTCGCCGATGAAGTTGATCTCGGAGTACGGCCGGACCATCAGGGTGTGCGCGATTTCGCTGATCACGATCTCGGCGATGCTGGCGATCGGCACGCTGACGCGGCTGTCCGGTGTCGATGCCACGCTCGGTCTCGCCTTTGCCGCGACCGGCGTGCTTTATCCCTTCTTCGGTACGCTGCTCGGCTGGCTGGGCGTCGCGCTGACGGGATCGGACACCGCCTCCAACGTGCTGTTCGGCAATCTGCAAAGGATCACCTCGGAGCAACTGGGTCTCTCTTCGATCCTGATGGGCGCCGCCAACTCCTCCGGCGGCGTGATGGGCAAGATGATCGACGCACAGTCGATCGTCGTCGCTTCCACCGCGACCAACTGGTATGGGCACGAAGGCACGATTCTGCGCTTCGTGTTCAAGCATTCGATCGCGCTGGCGTGCCTCGTCGGTCTCTTTGTGATGCTGCAGGCCTATGTCTATCCGTTCACGGCCATGGTCTTGAAATAAAACAACGGCTCTGACGATACGGACAAGAAATCCCCGCGGCCGATGGCCCGCGGGGATTTTTTATGCGTCGACAATTTTTGCGGTGGCCGATCTGGTCAACGTCACGTTCGCCCATTACAACGGCGCGCGGCAACCGATGCCGGGATATTTCGAGGAACTGTATGTCTTTAGCGACAGGGGTTTTCAAGCTGGCCGCAGTCACGCTGCTACTGGCCGGGGGCGCCCTCAATGCCGATGCGGCTTATGCCGATGACGGATTTCCGTTCGGGTTCGAGATGACACTGGATGCGGCGCCGCAGCCCGGGTCAAAGCGGCTGCCGACGCTGCAGATCGGCGACAATGGCGCGGCGACGCTGGAATTGTGGTGCAAGGGCGGCAGGGGCCAGTTTTCGGTGGCGGGCAACACGGTGATCTTTGTCGCCGGCCCACTGGAGAATACCACCTGCCCACCGGCGCGGGCGCAGGCCGACGATGAACTGCTCGCGGCGCTGAGCGAGGCCGCCACATGGAAGCGGCAGGGCGATTTGGTTTCGTTCATCGGAACTAGGCCGCTGCGGTTCCGTATCAACACCGATTGAGTCTTTTATTGCTCGCGTAGAATCATGTCAGCGCACTCGCCGGCCGACTGCACGACGCCGGTATAGCCGCCGAACCCCGCATAGGCCGACGCCAGATAGAGGCCCGGCACCGCCGTGCGCGGCGAACGGGCAGGCATGCGCCAGAGCGAGCGCGGCGGGGTCGGGGCGAACCCATAAACCGCGCCGCCGGGGGCATCGAGATATTGCCGCACCGACAGCGCGGTATTGAACGACGACGCGACCACACTGTCCGCGAGGCCCGGATAAAATGAAGAGAGATAGCGGACGATCGCATCCTGCCATCGCCCGCGCTTCTCGCGATAGGCGTCCATGTCCGAATTGTCCCAGTTCGACAGAAGGTCGGGCCCAATGATCGAGAGCACATAGGGCGGCGCGGGCACCCCCAAATCGATCGCGGCGTAATCGACCACCGACATCGGCGGCATGCGCTCGCCAGGCTCGCCCGCCATCAGCGCCGCACCCCGTGCATAGTCGGACAGAAGCTTCATCTCGCGCGGCAGCAATTGCGTGGAATAGGCCGATATGCCGAATTCCCGCGGCGGCTTGGACAGACCAAGCGTCAGCGCGAACAGCGAAATCGACGAGGTCCGCTGCGCGTAGTCTTCCGTCAATTTTTGCGCGACCGCCGCGGGCAGCAACGGTGCCAGCGCCGACGGCGCGGCGTTGCCGACGATCCGCAGGCCTTCCACCTGTCCTGCATCGGTGCCGTCGCGGGCGGTGTGGGTGACGATGCTGGGCCCGCCTTGCGAGCCCACGGCAATGCGGCTGACGACGCGACGCACCATCACTTCTCCGCCGGCCGCCCTGATGGCGCGGGCGAGCGCACTCGAGAGCCGCTGTGAACCGCCTTGCACGTAACGGCCGCCGCTTTGCAGATAGCCTCCCTGCGCCATCGCAAAGAACACCCACCACAGCGTCGCGGGGTCGTCGTGATAATACGACAGATTGGCGGCAAGCGCGCATTTGACGGCTTCGTTGTCGCCGAACGTCCGGTCGAGCTTTTGCGACAGCGACAGCCGCCAGTCGCGGATCGCGGGAGTTAGCTTCAACAGCGCGGTCAGAGCTTGCCGCGGATTCTTGAGCGCCTCCCGGCCTTGCGAAAGCGTACCGGCCGCGGCGGCGATGCGCTCCATTTCCCCGAGCAGTTGATCTATCCCGGTACGGGCCTCCGGGAAGCGTTCGGTCAAGGCGCGCCGCGCCGCGTCGAAATTGTCCGGCATCACAAAGGGCTCGCCGAGCGGACCGCCGCGTGCCTCGTAAAATGCACCGGCCGGGATCCATTTCACGGCGTCGATCACGCCCGCACGCTTCAACACGCCGTGTTTCGGATCGCGGGGATCGTGCGGATCGCTGGTCTCGTGCAACGAACCTTCCACGAAGAGATCGCCAACCTTGTAGCTCGATGCCGCGCCGCCCACCGAGTTGCTGCGCTCGATGACCAGGACCTTGCGCCCCGCCCGCGCCAGGATCGCGCCGGCGGTCAAGCCTCCCAGGCCGGCGCCGATCACCACTACGTCATAGCGCGCCATAAAACCTGAAATCCCGAAGGGCCTTGTGCGGATATCGCCCGTTCATTGCCGCTATGGCGCGGCATGTCAAATGCAGGGCTGCCTGCAAAGCGCGCGTTGCAGGCTGCCCCAGACCGGCAGAAACAGGCTATTTCCAGGCCGATTTATCCGCGTCCCAGCGTTGGCCCTTGAATTCCTTGGCCAGCGCATCGACCGAGCCGTTGTCGTCCTTTTGGTCGTCTTCCTCGTCGGCGCTGGCCTCGTCGGCCAGATTGAGCTTGGCGCCCGCCGACTCGTCCGTCGTGGTGGTGACGGGATTGCCGATCCACAGCATCAGCCGGTCGGACCCGCCAGGCTTGTCCGGCGCCACCAGCGCGGTCACCTCGATGGTCTCGGTGAGCTCGAGCGCGGGGAATAGCTGGCTCGGCCGCTTGAACGTCAATCTCAGCGTCCCGGTATTGGCGTCCCAGGCCGACGACGACGATTTCGCGGAAAGCGTTTTTGTCAGGACGCTGGCAATCGCCGCGGCGAGCTTGTCCCTGTTGGGTTTGTCGCCGTCGCGCCAGTCGGCGGCCGAAAAACGGATCGAGCGCTCCATTTCCACGATGCCAGTGGTCCAGCCGGCGGCGACCACGCCGGGCGACGACTTGAATTTCGCAATCAGCGCGGCGGCGCGGTTCGGATCGGCGCTGAGGTTGATCGTCTGCTCGCCGGCGCGCAACGCGTCGCAGGAGACGGTGAGGCTGCTCAGGGAGACCTCGACGTCCTGCCCCTTCAACCCCTTCAGGAAATCCAGTGCCGCGTCCAGCTTTACCCTGACACCGATCGATTCCGGAGAAACCTCGGTAAAATCCACCGGCGCCGGCGTGATCCCGTCATCGGTTGTCTGGTTGTCCTGGAATTCCTTTTCGCTGAGATCGGAATTGTCCGAGGAGGCCACTTCCGTGACGGTCTGGCCAACGCTGATCTGGCCCTTGAATTCGAAGCTGTCGCCGGTCGGCCTGCGCACCAGTTTCACCGTCACCGGCAATTTGTCGCCGAGGCTTTGTGTGCTTCCGGTCAAGGTCTGACCGTTGACCGCGAGGTTGGCGACAAAGCGGTCCTTGCGATCGGAGCCCTTCTCGGCGGGATAGCAGACGTCGAGCACCGCCGAGGTGACGGTCTTGCCCTGGCGGGTCTCCTTGAGAATGACGTCGGCATTGCCTTCCATCAGCCCGTCGATGGAAGTGAAATATCTGGTCTCGTTGGCGCCCGGCGCGGCCTTCGTCGAGAGCTTCATCTCAGCCAGCGCCAGACCGGAGGAGGCCGTCATCGTCAGACCGATCAGGCAAACCAAAATCGAGCGCATCTTGAAGCTCCCCGCTGGGCAAAATCGGCAAGACAGAACCGGTAAGACAGAACCGGTAAGAGAGAACCGGCAGGTCAGAACTAGATTGTATCGTAAAGCCAGTTGGCCCAGCTGCGAATCCGGACCGGGCCCTCACTAGCAAACCTCTGCACCAACGCCAAAAAGAAGGCCGCCCGGAGGCGGCCTTCGATGATCCCACAATGTCGGCGGCAGGCCGGTCTCAGAAGCCCATTCCGCCCATGCCACCCATGCCGCCGCCACCGCCGGGCATCGGCGGCGCCGGCTCCTTCGGCAATTCGGCGACCATGGCTTCCGTCGTCACCAGAAGGGCGGCCACGGACGAGGCGTCCTGCAGCGCGGTGCGCACCACCTTGGCCGGGTCGATGATGCCCTTGGCGACCATGTCGACATACTCTTCGGTCTGGGCGTCGAAGCCGAACGTCTCGGACTTTTCCTCGAGGATCTTGCCGACCACGATCGAGCCTTCGACGCCGGCATTTTCAGCGATCTGGCGGATCGGCGCCTCCAGTGCCTTCAGCACGATATTGATGCCGGCCTGCACGTCGGAATTGTCGTTGTGGATGCGGCCGACGGCACGCTTGGCGCGCAGCAGGGCGACTCCGCCGCCCGGTACGATGCCCTCCTGCACCGCCGCGCGGGTGGCGTTGAGGGCGTCTTCGACGCGATCCTTTTTCTCTTTCACCTCGACCTCGGTCGCGCCGCCGACGCGAATGATCGCGACGCCACCGGCGAGCTTGGCAAGGCGCTCCTGCAGCTTCTCGCGGTCGTAATCCGAAGTGGTCTCCTCGATCTGCGCCTTGATCTGGCCGACGCGGGCTTCGATGTCCTTCTTCTTGCCGGCGCCGTTGACGATCGTGGTGTTTTCCTTGTCGATCACGACCTTGCGGGCGCGGCCGAGCATGTTGACGGTGACGTTTTCGAGCTTCATGCCGAGTTCATCCGAGATCAGCTGGCCGCCGGTCAGGATCGCGATGTCTTCCAGCATCGCCTTGCGGCGATCGCCGAAGCCGGGCGCCTTGACGGCGGCGACCTTCAGGCCACCGCGGAGACGGTTCACGACCAGCGTCGCCAGCGCCTCGCCTTCGACGTCTTCGGCGACGATCAGCAGCGGCCTGCCGGACTGCACCACGGCCTCCAGCACCGGCAGCATCGCCTGCAGACCCGACAGCTTCTTCTCGTGCAGCAGCACGTAGGCGTCCTCGAGTTCGGCCGTCATTTTCTCGGCATTGGTGATGAAATAGGGCGACAGGTAACCGCGGTCGAATTTCATGCCCTCGACGATGTCGACTTCGGTTGCGAGCGACTTGTTCTCCTCGACGGTGATGACGCCTTCATTGCCGACCTTCTGCATCGCCTGGGCAATCATCTTGCCGATCGCGGCGTCGCCGTTGGACGAGATGGTGCCGACCTGCGCGATTTCGGCTGATGAAGCGACCGGCTTGGCGCGCTTCTCGAGGTCCTTGACCACGGCCGTCACCGCGATCTCGATGCCGCGCTTGAGGTCCATCGGGTTCATGCCGGCGGCGACCGATTTGGCGCCTTCCCGGACGATCGCCTGCGCCAGCACGGTGGCGGTGGTGGTGCCGTCGCCGGCGGTGTCGTTGGTCTTGGAGGCGACCTCGCGCAGCATCTGTGCGCCCATGTTCTCGAACTTGTCCTCGAGTTCGATTTCCTTGGCGACGGTCACGCCGTCCTTGGTGATGCGCGGTGCGCCGAAGCTCTTTTCAATGACGACGTTGCGGCCCTTGGGGCCGAGCGTCACCTTCACCGCATTGGCGAGAATATCGACGCCGCGCAGCATGCGATCGCGCGCGTCTCCGGAAAACTTTACGTCCTTGGCTGCCATTGGAATTCACTCCTGGAATGATTGGATACGCGCGCCGCGGCGCTTTTATTCGTCATGCCCGGGCTTGCCCCGGGCATCCATCCTCTTCGGGAAAGTCTATGCGAAGGCGATGGATTGCCGGGTCAAGCCCGGCAATGACGACGGAAAGACGTTGGCCTCAGGCGAGCACGCCCATGATGTCGCTCTCCTTCATGATCAGGAGTTCCTCGCCGTCGAGCTTGACCTCGGTGCCGGACCACTTGCCGAACAGCACGCGGTCGCCGACCTTGAGGTCGATCGGGATCAGCTTGCCGGCTTCGTCGCGGCCGCCGGGGCCGACCGCCGTGATTTCGCCCTGCGAGGGCTTTTCCTTGGCGCTGTCGGGAATAATGATGCCGCCCTTGGACTTTTCTTCGGCATCGATACGTTTGACCACGACACGGTCATGCAGCGGACGAAATTTGGATTTAGCCATGACGGTTCCTTTTGGAGGCTCTTTTGGATCTGACTTGTCATCGGAAGTGGATCGGGATACGGGCCTGTTCGACACCGCCAAGGAGCAAACCGGCTCGTATCCTTAGCAATCGCGCTCTCGGACTGCTAATTGTGCGCCCGGAATATGGCCAGACGCCGATCCTGTCAAGCAAAGGGGGGTTAAGCCGTTGGTGAGACCGATATAGGATGGTTCCGGAAACCAAATCGGAGCTCTCGGGTAATTTGTTCGACCTCATTGCTCCGACAGCGGTTTTACGCTTGGTTGCCGGATGGGTGCAGCCACGAATTTGTTCGGGGGGATGCTATGGTCAGCTTACGTAGCGTGCGCGGGGTCGCCAATCTGGGGATCGCGTCGGCGCTGGCGATATTCCTGGGCGCATGCGGGAGCATGAGCCTGCCGTCATTTTCATCGTCCCCTTCAGCGGCTCCGGAGCCGGGCGTGGCGCCCGAGATGCCGGCGTCGATCCGTCCCGACGAGATCGTCGGCCGCTGGGGATTGGCGTCGTTCCAGAATCCGGCCGACCGCGCCCGCACCGAAGTCGCGGCCAAGGCGCAGTGCAAGCAGCCCTATGTGATCGGTGCCGGCACCACGGGCGGCGTCATCATGCATTTGGCCGACCAGGCGACGCCGCAGGAATTGCGTCTCAAGGGCAGCCCAAGCGGCAAGAACTATATCGGTCCGCCCGGACCGGCCGGCGGCGAACAGGATCGCGAGATCGTCTCGTTCGACGGGCGCGTGCTGGTTACGCGTTTCATCGACCCGGATGCGGCGACCCGTTACGGCAACATGGTCTATGTCCGCTGCGCGCCGCGCGCCTGATCGCCGGCCATGGAGGTCGCCGGGTGCTTCCACCCGGCGGCTTGAGCAAATCGAAACCCGGTCAAACCAGAACTCAGTCAAACAGTGCGTCGATGTCGTTCTGCGACGCATGACCGTCGTCGCCGTCCAGCTTCGGACCGTTCAGCAGCCGGTCGTCGCCCTCCCTTGTATCGACGATCGCAGGCGCGTGCGCCTTGATCGCATCGACCCCACCCCAGATGTCCATCATGACGGTGATGTGGTTCTCGATGAATTTCATCGTGGTCATCACCTTGCTGATGCGCTGACCGGTCAGATCCTGGAAATTGCAGGCCTCGAAGATCGAAACGACACGCTCCTGGATTTCCTCGCTGAGCAGCTTTTGCTGATCAGGCGAACTCACCTTGGATAGCGCGGTCGCCGCGTTATCGATCGCCTCCGCGGCTTCCAGGATCTGCTGGGTGGCTTGCTCGGTGCCGCCGACCACGGCGCCAAGCTCGCCGTTGACCCTGGCCATTTCCTCGCCGTTGAAACTCGTGCTGTGCAGCACCGCGATTTCCCGCTTGGTGCGGCTGATGGCATCGTGAATGAGGTCGAGTTCGACCTTGAGCTTCTCGCATTGCTCGATCTGGGCGCGATAGGTGTCAAGCAACGCAAGGGCTTCGGAGACTTCGCGCGAAACCGTCTCGCCGATTGTCTCCGTTGCCGCGCTGCCGCTGCTCCGGGCGATCCCCATCTGGGCACGGATGGCGCGAAGTTCGCTCATGATCTCGCGATGCATCGGACCGACGTCGCCGTCGCCGTCGACGGCTGCGGACGCCGGCATGTCGCCGGCCAATGCTTCTTCGATACGAAAACGTCTGCGATGAACCGGCATTGGATTTTTCCTGACCTGCACTCATCAGGTTCTAGACCGATGCGATTTAACGCGAGGTTCACGCAGGGAACCGATTCGATGATGCGTCCCGATGGCCACATACCAGCGATTAACCATGCGCGACCGGCATTCACCGAAAATAAACGCTACCGGGCAAAACCGCGCGGATTTGGCGACGTGGTGAATCGAAAGGCCGTTTCTGTTTACCAAACCGACGCGGTTTTGATTTTAATTGGTGGCGTGCAACGGCGCTTCAATCGGGCGCTCGCCGACAAACAGCTTCAACAAGACGAAACAGTACAGAGTACGTCGATGTTCAAAAAAATCTCGCTTGCGCTCCTCGCCGGCGCATCTTCTCTCGGCGCCGGACTTCATCAGGCCGCCGCGATCGAGGCTGCTCCATCTGCCGAACCCACCGTGATCTACGCCGACCGGTTCGCGCCACCGCCCGCGCCGGTGCGCACGGCTTACGCCGAGCGCTCCAGTATGGGCGGCGGTTTCATCGAATTCCTGTTCGGCGACGGACAGAATCAAGGCGAGCGCTATCAGCAGCAACCCACCTATCAACAGCAGCCTACCTACCAGCATCAGCTGTTGCCGCCGCAGCAGAGAAGAGGCCAGCGATCCCAGGCAACGCCCCTTCGATCCGAAATTCGAGAAGCAGCTGGTCGACTATCACGGCAAGGAAAGCGCCGGCACGATTGTCGTCGATACGCCGAACAAGTTCCTGTTTCTGGTGCAGGGCAACGGCAAGGCGCTGCGCTACGGCATCGGCGTCGGCAAGCCCGGGTTCATGTGGTCGGGCGTCAAGCAGATTTCCGCGAAGAAGGAATGGCCGGACTGGACGCCGCCGGCGGAAATGCTGGTGCGGCGCCCCGATCTGCCGCGGCACATGGAGGGCGGCCCGCAAAATCCGCTCGGCGCGCGTGCGATGTATCTGGGATCGTCGCTCTATCGCATCCACGGCTCCAACGAGCCCTGGACGATCGGCACCAACGTATCGTCAGGCTGCATCCGGATGCGCAATGAGGATGTGATCGATCTGTACGGCCGCGTCAACGTCGGGGCGAAGGTCGTCGTCATCTGATCTGGCGAGGCTCGATCATCAAAACGGCCGCCTGGATACAGGCGGCCGTTTTGCATTTTCGTAGCGGAAATCGACCAGGGATATCGATCAGGCGTAATCGCTGTCGTTGTCGCCGCCGAAATCGTCCGAATCGAGATCCGTGTCGTCACGGTCGTCGCTGTTATCGTCGGAGTGGTCGTCGGACGCGGTATCGTACAATCCCGACCATGTCGTCGGCGCGATCCGCGACGATGAACCGATGTCGTTGACGCCGGCGTCGCGCGCCAGGTCGCCCCTGGACTGATCGCCCCCCGGGGCCTCGTTCACGCTCGTCTCGTCAACCATCGTCGTGGGGATGCCGCCGAAGCCGGCATGGCTGCCGCCCATCATCGAGCGGATGCTGCCGAGCAGCAGCGACCCACCGACCGTGCCGGCCGCCGCGGCAGCCGCGGTTCCCAGGAACGATCCACCGCCGCCGCCCATCGGGGCCGCGGGCGCGCCATAGGGGGGTTGACCGGAGGGAGCCTGACCATAGGGGGCCTGATTATATTGGCCAGGCGACTGCGCCTGCTGCATTACCTGGCCGCTGTTCCATACCGGGCGGCTGGGACTTTCGGGCGGCCGGACGTTGGGTACCGAGCCGTGCGGCTGACCCTGGCCGAATATCGATCTCGCGCATCGAATCGAGGAATCGCCGCCGGACTGGTTTTGCGCCGGCGCGCTGGCGGCCTCCAGTTCCTGAATGCGGCTGTTGGCGCGCTTCAGCGCCTCATCCTGGAGCAGCACGGTCTGCACCAGGGCGTAAACGGCGTTGGGCGCCTTGCGCAAGCCCTGCGAGATCGCGGCCACGGCGTCGGGGTCGCGCGGCGCGCTCTCCAGCTTCGAGACGCGGTCGAATAGATCGTCGATCATCTGGCGTTCTTGCGGTGTCATGGCTTTCTCCCTCGCTTCGAAACGCCCAGCGAGATGTAGGGGCGCTTTGTGTCGCAAGTAGTGCCCGGCGGCATTAAATTATGTGCGACAAGGACGCCCGGGCGCTTTGACGGCTGTCAGCCCAATGTGACCTTGTTTGCCGCCAGCAGGCGCGGGAAATGCTCGCCGCCGAGAAAAGCGTGTTCATGTTCGCGCTGGAGGGTCAGCGGATCGAGGCTGACCAGGGTGTCGTCGACGAAGCCGGGATGGCACATGATGAGACCGCCCTCCGGCAGATCCTCGAGAAACTGCCGCATCAGGTCACCGAAATCGGGTTGCCGGGAAAAATCATAGGCGCCGGCGAATGCCGGGATTGAAGGCGATGTTGGCCCGGGCGGCGCGGCGGCGAAACTGCGCGCTCAGGATGTCGAGGAACAACGCCTTGGGTGAGCCGAGCCGGCGCGCCAGCGGCGCATGGCGTCCGCCCTGGCGAACCCAGGCGTTGGGCGCGGCTTCCTTCACCGCCGTCAGAAATGCGTCGCGCACTCCCGGAAACAGCTGCGCATGCTGGTGACCGTCGACAAAATCCGGGGCGCGGCCGAACATTTCGCTGAAGGCCGTGAGTTGCACCATCAATTCGGCACGGATGATTTCGTGATCGAGCCGCCGCAGCAAACCCGCGCGCAGCAGTTTCGGAAAGCTCAGGAACATGCCGCCATCGAGCGGCTGAAAATGCATCGTCAGCGGCCGAAACGGCGCCGTCAGCGTCGCGTGCAGGCCGATGCGCAACGCGGACTATTCGCGACCGCGGTCGAAGCGCGCCGACTTCGTCCCGGCCGATCGAAGGTCCGACCACCATGACCGAGGTCGCATTGAGACGGCCGCGCCCGATCAGGTCGCGAATGGCGCGGTTGACGCCGGGACTGATACCGTAATCGTCGGCGCACAGCCAGATGCGGCGCGGCGCGGCGTCGCTCATTCGGCGGCGGTCCTTTCGCTTTCGCCGGGGCTCGTCTTCGTCGCGACGCGTTTCTCGGTGTGTTCGGCCACGAAATAGATCGGACGCGCCTTCAGCTCGGAAAGGATCTTGCCGATATATTCGCCGACAATGCCGATCATGATGAGCTGCACGCCGCCGATGGTCATCAGGCCGACCACCAGCGAGGGATAGCCGGGAACCGATTTTCCGGTGGTCCAGGTTTCCCACAGGATCGAAAGTCCGAACAGAAAGGCCCCTGTGGCGAGCAACACGCCGAGCAGGCTCGCAAAGCGCAGCGGCGCCACCGAGAAAGACGTCAGGCCTTCGATCGAAAGCCCGACCAGCCGGCCGGGGCTGAAGGTCGTCATGCCGTGCGCGCGGGCGGCGGGTTCGTAGTCGACGCGGATCTGGCGGAAACCGATCCAGCTCGCCAGCCCCTTGAAGAAACGGTTGCGCTCGGGAAGTTGCCGCAGCGCCGCCGCCGCGCGCGGCGACAGCAGGCGGAAGTCGCCGGCATCTTCGGGGATCTTCTGCCGCGCGCCCCAATTGATCAGTGCGTAGAAGCCGTGCACCGCAAGCCGCCGCAGCAACGATTCGTTGTCGCGATGCGCCTTGGCGGTATAGACCACGTCGTAGCCGCCATCGATCCAGTGGCCGACAAGCTTCTCGACCAGATCCGGCGGATGCTGACCATCGCCATCCATGAACAGCACGGCGCCGCGCCGGGCATGGTCCAGTCCCGCCATCAGCGCGGCTTCCTTGCCGAAATTGCGCGACAGCGACACCACCTGAACATCGAGCGTGTCGGCCGCCAGCCCGCGCGCGATCGTGAGCGTCGCGTCCGCACTGCCGTCGTCGACATAGACGACCTCGCAGGCGAGGCCGTAGCGTTGCCTGAGCACCTTTGCCAGTTCGCCGAGCCGCTCGTGCAGAGCCGCCAGCCCGGCCGCCTCGTTGTACAGGGGGACGACGATCGACAACCCCTGCGCCGCGGCATTGGCGGCAGTGGTTGACAGGCTAGACACATCGCTACCCAGCAGCATCGATCAGGTTCCAACCATTCCAAAGAATAGCATATGGCAATCGCCGTGCGTTGTCGCCACGGGGATGGACCTCGGCGCTCTGCCTCACTGCCGCAGGAAGGCCTCAAGCCGGGCGAACAGCGGGTTGTCGCGGTCAAGCACGTAGTCGAGCGACGCCACCGACACCGTGTCGGCGCCGTGGGCGCGCAGAAAGCTGCCGAGCGCGTAAAGCTGCGCCGGCGGGCAGTGCAGCGTCACCATTCCCGAAGACGTCGGTCCGCCGAACGGCGAGACCACGCCGAAACGGTTATGGGCCTCGGCCAGCAGCGCGGCGTCGCAGCCGGTAAAGCGGGTACGGACTTCGCGGTATTTGCTGGCGCGCGCGCGGGCCGCGATGTGATCGAGGATGACGCGCGCGGTCTCGCGGGCCTCGCTCGACCAGTCGGCGTCCTTGGATGCCACGAGGTTGGCCTGGCTGCGCAGGATCACGCCGTCGTCGAGCACCTTCAGACCGTTGGCAGCCAGCGTCGCGCCGGTCGTCGTGATGTCGACGATCATTTCGGCCGTACCGACCGCCGGCGCACCTTCGGTGGCGCCGGCGCTCTCGACGATGCGGTAGTCGACGACGCCATGGGACGCAAAGAATGTCCGGGTGAGGTTGATGTATTTGGTCGCAACCCGCATCCGCCGGTTATGCTGCGCGCGGAATCCGGTGGTGACATCGTCGAGATCGGCCATGGTCCGGACGTCGATCCAGGCCTGCGGCACCGCAACCACGACGTTGGCGCTGCCAAAGCCGAGGCTGTCGATCAGCGCGACGCGCTTGTCGGCATCGACGATGCTTTCGCGCACCAGGTCTTCGCCGGTGATGCCGAGATGCACCGCGCCGCGCGCCAGCTGCGACGCAATCTCGCTCGCCGACAAATAGGCGATCTCGACATTGTCGAGCCCACTGATGGTGCCGCGATAGTCACGGGCGCCGCGTGGCTTCGCCAGCGTCAGTCCGGCACGGGTGAAGAACGCCTCGGCTTGCTCCTGCAGGCGGCCCTTCGAGGGGACGGCGAGAACGAACGGCGCCGTCATGACGCGCTCCTGCTCGAGCCGCTTGCCGCAGGCTGGCGGCCCGCTTGCGTCAGGCTTTCGATCCAGACCGAAAATCCGACCGCGGGGATCGGGGTGGGTGCGCCAAGCTGGGTCATCAGTCCGTCATAGCGTCCGCCCGCGACCAAAGGCTCGACGCCGTTGCCCTTGCGGTGCAGTTCGAACTCGAAACCGGTGTAATAGTCGAGGCCGCGCCCGAACGAGGTCGAAAATCGCGTCAAGCCGGTATCGATGCCGCGCGCGGCCATGAAGCCGACGCGGCTTTCGAACTGATCGATCGCGGCTGAAATGTCGAGCTTTGCGTCAGCGGCCAGCGCGCGCAATCGCACGATCGCATCGTCGGGGTCGCCCGAGATCGCGAGGAAACGCTTGATCAGCTCCAGCGCGTCGCGCGGCAGCGCGCCGCCCTTCAGCGTCGATTGTTCAAGGAAGCGATCGGCGATTTCCGAAACCGAGCGCCCGCCGACATTGGTTGTGCCGGCGATCGACATCAGGTCGGTGACCAGCGCCAGCGCCGCCTTGCGGTCGGAGCCCGCAAGGGCTGCCAGCACGCCTTCATATTCGTTGTGGCCGGGTCCGGTCGCGAGCGTAAGCCGCTCCAGGTCCTGCGCCAGGCTGGTCTTGCGGTTGAAATCCTTGATCAGCCGCCGCCGCCATACCGGATAGAGATCGAGCGCATCGATCAGCGCAATGAACAGCGCCACGTCGCCGGTGCGAATTTCGACCCCGGTCAACCCGAACGCGGCGGTCGCCTCGAGCGCCAGCGCCAGCATTTCCGCATCGGCCGCGGCGCGGTCCTGCCGTCCGAAGGATTCGATGCCGGCCTGCAGGAATTCGCTCGGCCGCCCGCCACGATAGCGAAACACCGGCCCGAGATAGCTAAATCCGGCGGGCTGGCCGGCGCGGCTGGAGGCGAGATAGTCGCGCGCCACCGGAATGGTGAGATCGGGTCGAAGACACAGCTCCTCGCCGCTGGCATCGGTGGTCAAATAGAGGCTTTTCCGGATGTCCTCGCCGGAGAGGTCGAGGAACGGCTCGGCGGGCTGCAGGATCGCCGGTTCGGCCTGGCTATAGCCGGCCTGCGCGAACGACAATAGCAGCGCATCCGCCCAGGCGGCGGATCCGGTCGCACGAGGGGCGGCGGTCAGGGTCATCTCGAAGGTCCAAATATCCCGGAAACAGGTTCCGGAGGGTAGGGCGCAGCCCTTAGCATGGCCCGGGTCGGGTTTCGACAGGGATCGGCCAAGTGCCTTAATACCGCCCGGGACACCGCCAAGGCCGTTATCTACCCGCCCGGGGCGGGCCCGGTCCAGTCACCGAGCGCTGCCTGCACCAACGCCAGTGCCGCCACCGCCGCAGTGTCGGCACGCAGGATCCTGCGGCCCCAGCGAAAGCCTGAGGGTTCGCGGCTGCCGCAGCAGGAGCGCACGCTCTTCCTCGGCAAATCCGCCTTCTGGGCCGATCAGGACATCGATCCCGTTTGCAACCGTCAGGTCGCTTTGCAGCGCCCGCAACGGATTTGTCGTTTCCGCGGCCTCGTCGCAGAATACCAGCAGGCGCTGGGCCTGGCGCTGGCTGAGATAACGATCGAGCGGCACCGGCTCGGCGACATCGGCAATGCCGAGGATGCCGCACTGCTCGGCCGCCTCGATGACATTGGCGCGCATCCGTTCGCCGTTGACCCGGCTGACCTGGGTGAATCGGGTCAGCACCGGCTGCAGCGACGAGGCTCCCATCTCGACCGCCTTCTGCACCATGTAGTCGAGCCGGGCATGTTTCAGCGGCGCAAAGACGTAAGCGAGGTCGGGCAGGCGGTCCTGCGGCCGGGTCCGGGCAATGATATTCAAGCTGTCCGGCCGTTTTCGGCCCCGATCGAAGCCTGCCATTCGCCATCGCGTCCGTTGAACGCCAAAATGGTCCCGCCTTCGGAAAGCCGCAGCACGTTGCCGAGATAATTGCTCTGGCTTCGCACCAGCGCGACGGTTTCTCCCGGTGCCAGCACGGCATCGACGAACAGCCGCGGACTGCGAAAATCGAGTGGAGGCATGGTCAATGTTCCAATTTCCGCAGCCTTTTAGCCTAAAGGATTGGAATTAACCCAATTATTGCCGTTCGGCGTGGCCCTACGCCGCGCTGTTGCCAAATTCCACGGGTTGTTAAGGGTCGGCAGGAATCGTAAAAACCCTATCTGAAATCGTTCTTCTGTCGGGAAGACGTTGGGGGTCCCTTGTACCTTGCCGGAGGAACAGCTTTGACCATCCGCCGCCTGATTGTGCCGCTGACCGTGGCCGTCTTTGCTGTCCACGCCGGTCAGGCCGTTGCACAGGGCGCCTTTCCGGCGCCGCTGCCCAATCAATCCGCGCCGCTGGCCAACGATCCGGCGTTTCCGCCGGTATCTGCGCCGCTGGCCAACGATCCGGCATTTCCGCCGGTGAACGGAGCGGCGCCGAGCGCTTCGATGGGCGCTCCTTCCAGTTCATTTCCGGTCAACGGCGCGGCGCCCATCACGGGTTCCTCGTTCGAGCGCGGCCCGGCCCCGCCATCGCAGGCCGGGGCCGCCGACCAATGCATGAAGGGATTTCTTCCGCTGCGGGAAGACGCGGAAAAGCGCGGCAAATTGATCAAGGCCGCCAGCGACCGCCACGCGTCTCCGGAGGAGGCCTGCAAGCTGATCGGAAGTTTCAGCCAGGCCGAAGTCAAGATGATCAAATATGTCGAAACCCATTCGGCGAAATGCGGGATTCCGCCGCAGATAACGGAACAGCTGAAAACCGGCCACAAGAACACCGAGAGTATGCAGCAGAAAGTTTGCGCGGTGGCGCAGCAGCAGCAAAGAGGACCGGTTGGCCCGAGCCTGAGCGAAGTGCTGGGCTCTTCGGCAGCACTTCCGGAGGCCAACGCCTCGAAGAAGGGCGGCAGCACCTTCGATACCCTGAACGGCAACGTCCTCACGCGATGACCCGGATCACATGAGCGGCGCGGCGACACGCGTTGCTGATGCGACCGGCAATTGGGTCGACACCCACGCGCCGCCATGGTCGCGGCCCTATCTTCGGCTTTCCCGTCTCGACCGGCCGATCGGTTCCTGGCTGCTGCTGATACCATGCTGGTGGTCGGCGGCGCTCGCCGCCGGCGTCACCGGCACTATCGGCCGATTGCCTCTCACGATCGGGCTGTTCCTGGTCGGCGCATTTGTCATGCGCGGCGCCGGCTGCACCTGGAACGACATTGCCGATCGCGATCTCGACGCGCTGGTGGAGCGGACGCGTTCGCGGCCGATTCCGGCGGGACAGGTCAGCGTCGCACAGGCGGCGGCCTTTCTGGTCGTTCAGGCCTTGATCGGTCTGGCGGTGCTGCTGCAATTCAACCGCTTCGCGGTGGCGACCGGCATCGCCTCACTTGTCATCGTCGCGGTCTATCCGTTCATGAAGCGGATTACCTGGTGGCCGCAGATCGTGCTCGGGCTGGCGTTCTCGTGGGGCGCGCTGATGGGATTTGCAGTGATGCAGGGGCGGATCGATGCGACGGCCCTGGCGCTCTACGCCGGCTCGATCGCGTGGGTGATCGGCTACGACACCATCTATGCGCACCAGGACGCCGAGGACGACGCGCTGATCGGGATCAAATCCACCGCGCTCTTGTTCGGCACACGCACCCGTCAGGCACTGACGGTGTTTTATGGGTTGGCGGTGGTCTTGATCGGCGTGGCGCTCGCGCTGGCCGGTGCCGGCTTTGCGGCCTGGATCGGGCTTGCCGCGTTCGCATGCCATCTGATCCGGCAGATCCTGCGCCTTCAGATCGGCGATCCCGCGCTGTGCCTGCGGATTTTCAAATCCAACCGCGACGCCGGGCTGTTGCTGTTTGCGGGATTGCTGGTCGATGCGGTGCTGAAAGCCAACGTGTAGCGGCCAAAGCGCAGCGTGCCGTCAACTCATGCGAACCTGCGCGCAAGATGAAATTGTTTTCGCTAATCCCTTGCGATGATCTCGTGCTCGCCCCCGTGAATATTCGCAGGGTTGAGCAAATCGCCGGCGCGCCGCCGCACCAGGAATTTCGGCCGTCGTGAGCGGATCGCGTTGTGGCGCCGGCGCCGCTGCGCCGGTTCACCCGGCTTGTCTTCCGGCAATTGCGGAAGCGCGAAGATGTCGCTCCACATCTGCCATGCGGTTGCGATCTCGTCGCGGTCGGAACTCACGCACAGGGGAATTGTCAGCGACGGATCGCGGTGGACGAGCACCAACATCTGGGCGTCATCGTCGATGCCGCGCAGCGCCACGCCGAGAAAATCGCTGACGCGAACGTTGACCGCCATCTGCATGCCCCGCAGGGCACGACGCAGGACCACGCGTTCGCGATGGAGTTCGATACTCCGCACGCCGCCGTCCGCGCGGGAATCGTGCGCATCGAAGCTGACCGGCAGAGAAAGAGGGTCGAGCCGCAATGTGCGGCTCGACCCGGCGGGATTGATCCCGCTTGTTGCTGTTTGACGCCTCACGGCTTTATCTCCCCGCCGGGATTATCTTCCCGGTCGATAGCGAGACCGTAGCCGAGCAGCGTCCGTATTGCCTTAAAAAGGCTGGTTAAAAGATGGTCACCTGCCCAGCATCGGTCGGCATGATTGACGAGACCTTGCCGTATCCTCGAAATTCTTTCGCTTCGGGCCCGTGAAAATGCTTGAAGTGCGCGTGAAACGGGCACATCTGAAGGGTTCGCCGATTTGTATCCCGGCCCGTCTTCAATCCTCCTTCATTCTTGGGATTTTGTTCGTGATCTCTTCGCCATCGACCGCTTCGCCGCTTTCATCTGATCCCGCAACCGCCGGCCTGTTCGACCAATCCGCACTGAGCACGCTGGCGCAGCGTCTCGTCGAGGCGGCCAAACACGCGGGCGCCGACGCCGCCGACGCTGTCGCCGTGCGCGGCGTGTCGCAAGGCGTCGAGGTGCGCGACGGACGGGTCGAGGAATCCGAGCGCTCGGAAGGCGACGATGTCGGGCTGCGCGTGCTGGTGGGACAGCGCCAGGCGGTGGTCTCGACCAACGATATCAGCGGCGACGGCATTGCAAGGCTGGCGGAACGCGCCGTCGCGATGGCCCGCGTCGCACCCGACGACAAATTTGTCGGTCTCGCCGATCCGTCATTGCTGGCGCGCGATTTCCCCGAACTCGATCTGCTCGACCCCAAGGTGCCTTCAACGGCCGAACTGGAGCGCCGCGCCTGCGAAGCCGAAGCGGCCGCGCTCGCGGTCAAGGGCGTCAGCAAATCAGGCGGCGCCTCGGCCTCGACCGGAATTGGCGGCATGGTGCTGGTCACCTCGACCGGCTTCCACGGCTCTTATCTGCGCTCAAGCCAGGGCATCTCGATGACCGCGATCGTTGGCGACGGCACCGGCATGGAACGCGATTACGATTTCACCTCGGCGCCGCACGCTTCCGATCTCGCTTCGCCTGAAAGCGTTGGCCGCAAAGCGGGCGAGCGCACGGTGGCGCGCGCCAATCCGCGCAAGGTCGAGACCTGCAAGGTCCCTGTGGTGTTCGACCCCCGCGTATCCGGATCGCTGGTCGGCCATCTCGTGGGCGCGGTGAATGGCGCCTCGATCGCGCGCAAGACCAGTTTCCTGAAGGACCGGCTCGGCGAGCAGCTGTTTGCCAGGAACATCCGCATCATCGACGATCCCCTGCGGGTACGCGGATTGCGCTCGCAATCGTTCGACGCCGAGGGGGTCAAGGTCAAAAAGCTCGCCATCATCGATGAGGGCGTGCTGACAACGTGGCTATTGGATTGCGCGACCGCGCGGGAGCTCGGACTGGTCACGACCGGCCACGCCCACCGCGGCGTATCTTCATCGCCGTCGCCGGGATCGTACAACCTCCACCTGGAAGCCGGCGAACCCACGCCGGCTGAGCTGATCTCGGACATCAAACAGGGATTCTACGTCACCGACCTGATCGGCTCCGGCGTCAACGGCGTGACCGGCGATTACAGCCGCGGCGCATCCGGGTTTTGGATCGAGAACGGCGAGATCACCTATGCGGTGAGCGAGGTGACGATCGCGGGCCATCTGCTCGAAATCTTCAAATCCATGGTACCGGCCAACGATCTGGAATTCCGTTATGGCGTCAACGCTCCGACGGTTCGGATCGAGGGATTGACGCTTGGCGGACGTTAGCGCCGGCAGCGGCCCGGACGAGATTTTGGCGCGCGATGTCGCGCTGCTGAGGGATAGCGTGCGGGAGGCAGGTGCACTGGCGCTATCGCTGTTTCGCACCGAGCTTAAAAACTGGACCAAGGGTGCGTCGTCGCCGGTGTCCGAAGCCGATATCAGGGTCAACGACCTGCTCGAGAACCGGCTGCGGTCCGCCACGCCGCAGTATGGCTGGCTGTCGGAAGAAAGCGTCGATGACGAGCAGCGTCTCGGCAGGCACCTGACATGGATTGTCGATCCGATCGACGGCACCCGCGGTTATCTCGCGGGCCGCGAAGACTGGTGCGTGAGCGTGGCGCTGGTCGAGGACGCATCGCCGGTGCTGGCGGCGGTGTTTGCGCCCGCCACCGATGAATTTTTCCTTGCCGCGCGCGGACGGGGCGTCGCGCGCAATCATGTGCCCATTTATGCGACAACGGGCACCGAACTGGATTTTTCCCGCATCGCCGGTCCGAAACCGCTGGTCCAGCGGCTCAGCCCGTCACCCGACGAAATTGTCCTTTATCCGCGAATCGGATCGCTGGCGCTTCGGCTGTGCCGGGTCGCGCAGGGGACGCTCGATGCGGCTTTCGCCGGCGGCCAAAGCCGCGACTGGGACCTTGCCGCGGCCAATTTGATCGTGCAGGAAGCGAATGGTAATATGACGGCGCTCTCGGGGGATACGATCTCGTACAATCGCCGGGAGGTGACGCACGGGGTGCTGGTGGCAGCGGGACGCGATCGTCATGCACGCATTGTCGAGCATTTTCGGACCCGTCCGTTGCCCTGAGCGGGCTCGATTCGCGTCGGAAATACTGGTTGCCGGGCACAACGTTAGGAAAAGCGATCATGCCAGATAGTGCCCCGCAACAATTGCTTCATCTCGTCATCGGCGGCGAGCTGACCGATCTCAAAAGCACAACGTTCAAGGATCTCGATCAGGTGGAAATCGTCGGCGTGTATCCCAATTACGCGACCGCCTACGCGGCGTGGAAAGCCAAGGCGCAGCAGACCGTCGACAACGCCCACATGCGCTATTTCGTCGTCCACCTCCACCGGCTGCTCGATCCAGGTCAAGACACGAAGCCTGCCCGTTGAAAAAGTTGCTCCGTAATGTGCTGCGCAGCAGCTGGGTCCAGCGCGCTGTGGGTTTTTTCGCGGCCGAGTGGCTACGGCTGGTCTGGCTTACCAACAAATTCAGTTTCGATCCGCCGGATATCTATGAAATCGTCGAGCCCCAGCTTCCGGCGATCTTCGCGTTCTGGCACGGCCAGCATTTCCTGACGCCGTTCATCAAGACCAAGGAGAGCCATCGCGCCAAGGTGCTGATCTCGCGGCACCGCGACGGCGAGTTCAACGCCATCGCCGTCGAACGGCTCGGCATCGGCACCATCCGTGGCTCCGGCGATCACGGCGGCGCGTTTCACCGCAAGGGCGGGGTCGGTGCGTTCAGGGAGATGGTGCAGGCGCTAGAGCAAGGCTATAACGTCGCCTCGACCGCGGATGTGCCGAAGCGCGCGCGCGTCGCGGGGATGGGCATCATCATGCTGGCGCGGGAATCCGGACGGCCGATCATGCCCTTCGCCATGGCGACCAGCCGTTTCATCCGCCTCCACAACTGGGACCGCACCACCATCAATTTGCCATTCGGGCGAGGCGCATTGGTGGGCATTGAGCCGATCATTGTGCCGCCGGATGCCGATGCCGCGACCATGGAAAAACTGCGGGCGGCACTGGAGGCCAACCTGAACGAAGCGACCCGGCGGGCCTGTGCGCAGGTCGGTCGTCCGGAACAGGCGGGTCATGGCTAACACCTTGCCGATGACGTTGCGCTTCTACCGGAGGCTGTCGGTGGCCATGGTGCCGCTGGCGCCGGCGCTGATCAAGCGGCGGCTGAAACAGGGCAAGGAGGATCCGGCCCGGATCGGCGAACGCCGCGGCATGAGCCGCGACGTCCGGCCGCACGGACCGCTGGTCTGGATTCACGGCGCCAGCGTCGGCGAAGTGCTGGCCGCGGCGGGATTGATCGAGAAGCTGCGCGCGCTCAATATCCGCATCCTCCTGACCTCTGGCACGGTGACTTCGGCCGCGATCGTCGCCAAGCGGTTTCCCGCAGATATCATCCATCAATATGTGCCTTACGATTCCCCGCGCTATGTCGCGCGCTTTCTCGATCACTGGCGGCCGTCGCTGGCGCTGTTCATCGAATCCGATCTGTGGCCCAACCTGATCCTGTCGAGCGCGGCGCGGCGGCTGCCGATGGTCCTGATCAACGGCCGGATGTCGCATCGCTCGTTCCCGCGCTGGCGCAGGGTTACCGCCACGATCTCCGCGCTGCTTGGCCGGTTCGACGTCTGCCTCGCCCAATCGGATGTCGATGCGGAGCGCTTCTCCGCGCTCGGCAGCCGCAACGTCGTTACCACGGGCAATTTGAAGCTCGATGTGCCGGCTCCGCCCGCGGATGCCGCCAAGCTGGAGCGACTGATGTCGATGACGCGCGGCCGTCCGATCATCGTCGCGGCGTCGACCCATCCTGGCGAAGAGGAACATTCTGCTCGCAGCGCATCGGGCGCTCGCCGGATTCTTTCCATCGCTGCTCAGCGTGATCGTGCCGCGGCATGCTCATCGCGGCGAGGCGATCGCCCGCACCATCGCGGCTTCCGGTCTGCAGGTGAGATTGCGCTCGCGCGAGGAGTTGCCGACCGCGGCCACCGACATCTACCTCGCAGACACCATGGGCGAATTGGGATTGTTCTACCGGCTGGCGCCGATCGTGTTCATGGGAGGATCGCTGGTCGAACATGGCGGGCAGAATCCGATCGAGGCGATCAAGCTCGGCGCGTCGATTGTTCATGGCCCTCACGTCTTCAATTTCACCGACGTCTACGAGGCGCTCGATGACGCCGGCGGCGCCAGGCGCGTCGATACGCAGGAAGCACTGGTAAAGCAACTCGGTCAGTTGCTGGCCGACCCCGAAGCGCGCGAATCGTCAGTGGCGGCTTCCGAACGCGTGGTCGAGCAACTCGGTGGCGCCCTCGATCGCACGCTGGCCGCGCTGGAGCCTTATCTGTTGCAGTTGCGGCTCGAGATGGGAGCGGCCAATGCATGAGCCGGCCTTTTGGTACCGGCCGTCATCATGGGTATCGCTGTTACTGACGCCGCTCGGCGCCATTTATGGCCTGGTCGCGGGCTGGCGGTTGCAGCGCGAGGGGTTTGACGCCGGCATCCCCGTGCTGTGTGTCGGCAATTATCATGTCGGCGGCGCCGGCAAGACCCCGACGGTGCTGGCGCTGACCAGGGTGCTGCGCGATATCGGCGAGACGCCGGTGGTGCTCAGCCGCGGCTATGGCGGCCGATTGCATGGGCCGGTCAGCGTCGATCCCGGGCGGCATGCGGCGGGCGATGTCGGCGACGAGCCCCTGATGCTGGCGCGAACGGTTCCGGTGGTCGTTGCGCGCGATCGTGTCGCGGGCGTCGCGTTGGCGCGGTCGCAAGGCGCCACTGTGATCCTGATGGACGACGGCTTTCAGAACCCCGCCGTCGGCAAGGATGCCTCGCTGATCGTGATCGACAACGGCCGCGGCCTCGGCAACGGCCGGGTGTTTCCCGCAGGTCCCCTGCGCGCGCCGCTACCGCCGCAACTTGACCTCACCGACGCGCTGATCGTGGTCGGCGAGGGCGCGGCCGCCGCGACGGTTGCCGCCGCCGTCGCCGCACGGGGAAAGCCCGTGCTGTCGGCACATCTCAGGGCTGACGATGTCTCGCTGGCGTCGCTTCGCGGCAAGCGCGTGCTGGCCTTTGCCGGGATCGGCGATCCCGCCAGGTTCTTCAGGACGCTGCGCGCAAGCGGGATCGAGGTCGTCGGCGAGCGCGCCTTCGCCGATCACCATCCGCTTTCGCAAAATGAGATCGAAGCCCTGATCGCTGGCGCCAAACGCGATGGGCTCACACTGGCGACGACGGAAAAGGATCTGGCGCGGCTGCGCACCGGCGGCGGACTTCCGGTTTGGGCGCGCGATATCGTGCCGTTCGCGGTGACGCTCGAGTTCGACGATGCCGCGGGGCTGCGGAAGTTCGTGTCCGATCGGCTGTTCAAGGCACGGGACAACAGATTTCGCGGCAGCAATTAGCCCTGCGTCTTCAACGCCGCTGGAAAATGCCGCTGCAGCACCGCGCTCGGCACCGCGTAAGCCTCCTGCAGATCGACGCTCCAGTATTTCAGTTCGTCGAGCGGGATCCGCGCATCAGTCACCGCGCAGCGCACATAGGTTCCCGGCGAAATCACGCGAAAATCGCCATCCAGATATTGCACCTGCGCTTCGCCATGGCCCGAGGGACCGAATTTATTCAGCACGGTTGAAATCTCCGAGTAATCCGGGCCCTGTTCGGCCAGACTAAATGTTTTTCCCGATGCGATCTATCATAAATAGGTCATGGTGTCCGTCCGTCAAACCCACCGATTTGTGATGAAATTCCGGCTTTGGCACATGCTAACTTTCGCGCCAATGGAACGCTGATTTTGAAGCAGCATAACGACCCGACACACCCGATGCGCCTCCTCTCAGCGATCACGTTCCTGACGCTATTTGCCTTGACTTCTGCCGCGCATACGGCGCCGTTGCCTGTCCCGCACGAGGTCGACATTCCCCTGGGCACCGGGTTGTTGCACGCGCAGCTTTACAAGCCCAACGGCGCCGGCCCGTTTCCGACCGTGATCGCCCTGCACGGGTGCGGCGGGCTGGGCAACCATTCCGAGCCGGTGCTGCCGCGCTACCGCGATTGGGCCGAGCAATTGCTGAAGGCGGGCAGCGCTGTCCTGCTGCCGGACAGTTATGGTTCGCGCGAACTCGGCCCGCAATGCCGCGCCAAGGAGCGCCGGGTGAGCGCCCGCCGCGAACGGGTGGCGGACATCATGGCATCGCGGCAATGGCTGGAGCAGCAGCCCTGGGCGGTTCACAATCGCATCAGCCTGTTGGGATGGGCGAACGGCGCCAGCGCGCTGCTATGGGCGGTGCGTCCGCAACTGTCGTCGCGCAATGCGCTGCCGGACTTCCGCTCGGCGGTGGCGTTCTATCCGGATTGCCGCGTCTCGTCCGGCCTTGGATGGAGCGCGCGGGTTCCGACGCTGCTCCTGATCGGCGCCAAGGACGACGTCAGTTCGCCGCCCGCCTGCCGGCAGATGGTGGATGGCGCGCGCGGGCGCAGCGCGCTGGCGCGGATCGTGGTTTATCCCGGCGCCTATCACGATTTCGACCGCGCCAATTTTCCGCTCCATGCGATATCCGGAACAGCGGATGCGACCGTGCCGGATCGCGGCCATCTCGGCACCGACGCGGAAGCGCGCGCCGATTTGCAAAAGCGCGTCGCCGAATGGCTGGCGCGGTGAGAGTGTCGTCGATCGACTAGAGTGGATCGTCATGGCGGGGCTTGTCCCGGCCATCCACGCCTTGTTGCAGCGAAGAAAGACGTGGATGCCCGGGACAAGCCCGGGCATGACGGCGAGATATTTCTAAAACAAACTGCCCTGTCCCACCGGCTTGACCACGCGCTTCGGCGCGGCTGTCTTCGGCTCGCTCGCGGCCGGCCTTGCCGGTGCTGGGTCCGCCGCCGGCCGATCCGCATCGGCGGTGGCCGCGACGTGTCCGTCCGTGAATTCGAGATCAAGCCGCGTCCCCGGTCCGATGCTGGCTGCGGCATGCACGGCAAAACCCTGTTCATCGCGCACCAGCGCAAACCCGCGCGCGAGCACGCTGCGATACGACAGTGCCCCCAGCAATTGGCCGCTATGGGTGACCCTGGCCTGCAGCCGCTGCATCGCCGTTGTGAGCGCGCGGCGGGCGCGCTCGGCCAGCCGCAGCGCGCGTTCGCGGTCGCGGGCGATGGTCTGGCGCTGCGCCTGCGCGTTGGAGAGCTTTGAGGCCTTCAGCCTGATCTGGAGGCCGGCGTAGCGCTCCTTTCGATTTCGCAGCAGCGATCGGGCCGACAGCGTCATGCGTTCGCCCGACACCGTCAGCCGATGGTTGGCCTGCGCCAGCTGTCCGCGCAGCACCCGCACGGTCAGCCGGGCGCTGGTGGCGGCGAAGCGGCGAAAATGGGCGTGGGTATTGGCTTTCAAGGCGCGGGGCAGGGCGCCTGCGGCGCCGTCCAGCCGCTGCCGCGGGATCGCCAGCAACTCGCCCGCGGCCGGCAACGCGCGCGCGGCGGCGCGCAGTTCGTTGCGGCGGCCCTCCTGTCCGCGCTGCCAGCACACCATCGTGCGCCGCGCGAAGGTCGCGACTTCGACAAACAGTTCGGCGCGCACCGGCACCGCCATCTCGGCGGCGGCCGTCGGCGTCGGCGCGCGCTTGTCGGCGGCAAAATCGATCAGCGTGATGTCGGTCTCGTGTCCGACCGCCGAGATCAGCGGGATCATGCTGTCAGCGGCGGCGCGGACCACGATTTCCTCGTTGAACGACCACAGGTCCTCCAGCGAACCGCCGCCGCGCGCGACGATCAAGAGATCGGGCCGCGGAATCCTGCCGCCCTCCGGCAGCGCATTGAAGCCGCGGATCGCGGCTGCGATCTGTTCGGCCGAACCCTCGCCCTGCACCCGCACCGGCCACACCAGCACGCGGCGCGGAAAGCGGTCTTCCAGCCGATGCAGGATGTCGCGGATCACAGCGCCGGTCGGCGAGGTGACGACCCCGATCACTTCCGGCAGCCAGGGCAAAAGCTGCTTGCGCGCCTCGTCGAACAGCCCCTCGGCGCCGAGCTTGCGCTTGCGCTCTTCCATCAGCGCCATCAGCGCGCCGATCCCGGCGGGCTCGATCGCCTCGATCACGATCTGGTATTTCGACGAGCCGGGATAGGTGGTGAGCTTGCCGGTGGCGATGACCTCGAGGCCTTCCTGCGGCTTGAAGCGCATCCTTCCATGGACGCCCTTCCAGATCACCGCCTCGATCTTGGCGTTCTCGTCCTTCAGCGCGAAATAGCAGTGCCCGGAGGAGTGCGGCCCGCGAAAACCGGAGATTTCGCCGCGCACCCGGACATGCCCATAGGCGTCCTCCACCGTACGCTTCAAGGCGGACGACAGTTCGGAGACGGTAAATTCAGGTGCGTTGATCAGGGCTTCAGTTGCAGTCATCTCAGGCTATCGAATCGGGCTTTTTGCACCAGCATGCAAGGTAAGGATTTGAGCCGTCACCGCAAATCTGCGCTTGCGTTCGCGTTTACTCTGTATTACAGAGTTCTCTGTATTGCGAAATAAATGCGATTTCCGGAGGCTTTTCATGGTCGCAACCATCGTTTCGGGAAGTTTCAAGCTCATCCTTTGGAGTCTTGCCGCCGCAGGCTTCGCAACGCTGGTGCTGGCGGCGCTGGTTGCCACCCCGGTCCGGCGGCCACCGGAGCTGATCTCGGTTTCGAACACGGCGGGTGCGGTGGATCGCAGCGACATGCCGGGGATCGAGCGGTTTCATGCCCGCGACGGCACTGAACTGGCCTACCGGCATTATCCGGCCGGCTCGCCGGCGAGCGGACAGATTGCCGTCGTCATCCACGGCTCGTCGGGATCGAGCGTTGCGGTTCACGCTCTGGCGAAGGCGCTCGCGGGGCGGGGCGTTGAGACCTACGCGCCTCACATTCGCGGCCATGGCGCATCCGGCACTCGCGGCGACATCACCTATCTGGGGCAGCTTGAGGACGATCTTTCGGATTTGGTCGGTGAGATCCGCAAAAACAATCCCGCCGCGCCGCTTACCCTGATCGGCCATTCCTCCGGCGGCGGGTTCGCGCTGCGGGTCGCGGGATCGCCGATCCAGAACCTGTTCGTGCGCACCGTGTTGCTCGCGCCCTATCTCGGCTACGACGCGCCGAGCAGCCGCCAGGACGCGGGCGGATGGGCGAGCCCTGACATTCCCCGTCTCCTCGGCCTGACGATGTTGCGCCGGCCCGGAATCGTCTGCTGTGAATCGCTGCCGACCGTCGCCTTCGCGGTTGGTCCGAACACCAGCGCGATCCTGGCCTCGACCTATTCGTATCGCCTGATGCGCAATTTCGGCAGTTCGCGCGACTACCGCGCGGATCTTGCGGCCGCGACCAGGCCGGTCGCGGTGTTCGCCGGCGCCGCCGACGAATTGATGTTTCCCGACAAATACCGGGATGCCGTCGGCCAGCGCGCCCCGGTCAGGTTGATCGACGGCGTCAACCACATGGGGATCGTCAGCGGCCCCGCGGCCGTCTCTGTTATCGCGGATGACATGGTGAAAGCAGGGAGCGGATCATGATCAACAGCATTGGTTTGAAGAAAACCGCCTCGGCGCTGTTCAGCGCCCTCCGGTGGGTGCTCTGCGGGGTTGGCGTCGCTGCCCTGGTGCTCGCGGTCATGATCGCGACGCCCCTGGTTGCTCCGCCTGAACTCCGCTCCATCTCCGCGGCCCGCGGCACCATCGATTTCAGCACCTTGCCTGCCATCGAGCGGTTTCAGGCGCGCGACGGCACCGTGCTGGGTTTCCGTCACTATCCTGCGACCAGAGCCGCGACCGGGCGCGTGGCCATCCTGATTCACGGCTCATCCGGTTCCAGCGGAAACGCGATCCATGTGCTCTCGACGGCCTTGGCGGCGCACGGCGTAGAAAGCTATGCGGTGGACATTCGCGGCCACGGCGCGTCGGGGACGCGCGGCGATATCGGCTATGTCGGGCAGCTCGAGGACGATCTCGCTGATTTCGTCGCGGTGGTTCGCAAGACCGCTCCGACCGCGCCGCTGACGCTGATCGGCCACTCCGCCGGCGGCGGCTTTGCGTTGCGCGTCGCGGGATCGCCGATCCAGAACCTGTTCGTGCGCACCGTGCTGCTCGCGCCCTATCTCGGCTACTACGCGCCGACCAACCGGCCGAATTCCGGCGGCTGGGCCAGCCCCATCCCGAGATCTCGGTCAGCGATTGGTCGATTCCGGCGCCGATGACGAGCTGATGCTGGCGGATCGAACATACGGCCGAAGCGGTGCGCGGGGTCGCACGCCGCCGGTCACTGTGAAGCTGATCGATGGCGTCAACCACATGGGCATCGTCAGCAACCCGAGAGCTGTATCCGTCATCGCCGACGACGTCGCGACGGCAGGTTTGAATTCATGACGAGCATCGATCCCAAGGAAGCCGCCTCCGCGCTGTCGGATATCGACTCCATCGCGCGCCGGGTTCGTCAATCCACGATCTATAATCTCTCCAGCCTGCTGATGATTATGTGGGGCGTGCTGGTTTTTGCCGGCAATATCGCGTCGTTCCTGTGGCCGCGCAGCGCCGGCTATATCTGGATCGCCGTCAATGTCGCGGGAATCGCGGGTTCGTTCGCGATCAGCGCCTCCAGCTATTCACAGACGGGCATCCGCAGCTTCGATTTCCGGATGCTCGTCGCACTGCTCCTGTTCATCGCGTTCGGAGTTTTCTCCAGTTGTTGGCTCGGCCATTTCACACCGCGTCAAATGGCAACGTTCTGGCCGATCTATTTCATGCTGTTTTACACCATCGCCGGGTTGTGGTTCGGGCAGGCGTTCGTCGCGATCGGCCTCGGCATCACCGCGCTGACGCTGATCGGCTATTTCTTCTTCAGCGGCGACTGGTTTGACCCGTGGATGGCCGTGGTCAACGGCGGCGGCCTTGTCCTGGGCGGCCTCTGGATGCGCCGGGACTGACCGATGGCCGAACTCGACGACATCATCCATCAGCCGCTGCGGCTGAAAATCATGGCGGCGCTGAACGCGCCGCCCGCCGCCGCCACCGGGCTGGAATTCGCCCGGCTGAAAAAGCTGACCGGCGCCACCGACGGCAATCTCGGCGCCCATATCGAAACGCTGGCCAAGGCCGGCTATGTGTCGGTCGAAAAGGCCTTTGTCGGCAAAAAACCCCAAACCACGGTGACCGCCACGGCTGCCGGGCGCGGCGCGTTCGCCCGCCATGTCGCGACCTTGCAGGAAATCATCGCGGCCGCGACGCGCGCCGACTAGCCGCCGTCATTCCTGGGCGCTCGCAACGCGAGCGAACCCGGAAACTCGAGCTTTCCTGCGCCGGCGCCAAACAAGCTCGAGATTCCGGATCGGCGCATCGCGCGCGCCGTCCGGAATGACGGTGATTGAGGTCATCTTCCCCTTGCAGCGCGAGGGAGTTTCGTGCGACCGACTCGTTTCGAATATCCTGATCCGGCTGCGTCTCATGCACATTCTCCTGCTCGGTTCCGGCGGTCGCGAACACGCCTTGGCGTGGAAGATCGCAGCTTCCCCGCTGGTGACAAAACTCTGGTGCGCGCCGGGCAATGCCGGCATCGCGCGCGAGGCCGAATGCGTGGCGCTCGATATCGCCGACCATGCCGCGGTGATCGATTTCTGTCGGGCCAACGCCGTTGATTTCGTCGTGGTCGGCCCGGAAACGCCGCTCGCGGCCGGCATCGTCGACGATCTCGCCGGCGCCGGCATCAAGGCGTTCGGGCCGAGCAAACGGGCTTCGCAGCTCGAGGGCTCCAAGGGATTTACCAAGGCGCTTTGCACCGAATTCGGCATTCCGACCGGCGCCTATGGCCGCTTCACCACTGCCGTCGACGCGCTGGCCTATGTCCGCGCGCAGGGCGCGCCGATCGTGGTCAAGGCCGATGGTCTTGCGGCAGGCAAGGGCGTGGTCGTCGCCATGACCTTGGCCGAAGCCGAAGCCGCCATCGCCATGATGTTCGACGGCGCGTTCGGCGCGGCCGGCGCCGAAGTGGTGATCGAGGAATTTTTATCCGGCCGCGAGATCAGCTTTTTCGCGCTTGTCCGACGGCGAGACCGCGATCGCGCTCGCGTCCGCGCAGGACCACAAGCGCGTGTTCGACCACGATCGACGGCCCGAACACCGGCGGCATGGGCGCCTATTCGCCGACGCCGTTCGTGACGGACGAAATCCATGCCGAGATCATGGCGAAGATCATCCTTCCCACGGTCGACGGCATGAAGGCGCGCGGCACGCCGTTCCGAGGCATATTGTATGCCGGCGTGATGCTGACGCCGGAGGGCCCAAAGCTGTTCGAATACAATGTCCGCTTCGGCGATCCGGAATGCCAGGTGCTGATGCTGCGGATGATGTCCGATATCGTGCCGGCGTTGCTGGCGTCATGCGACGGACAGTTGAAGAACTTTCGATCTGCGCTGGTTTCCGGAAGCTGCGCTGACGGTGGTGATGGCGGCGAAGGGCTATCCGGGCGACTACGCCAAGGGCACGCGCATCGAAGGGCTCGATGACGCCGCAAAGGTCGAGGGCGTCGAGATTTTTCACGCCGGCACGATCGCAAAGGATGGCCACATTCTCGCCAATGGCGGCCGCGTGCTTAACGTCTGCGCATCGGGCAAGACCGTCGCCGAGGCGCAGCGCCGGGCTTATGAGGCGGTCGACCGCATCCAATGGCCGGAAGGATTTTGCCGCCGCGACATCGGCTGGCAGGCGGTGGAAATGGAGAAGCGAACACGATTGATAGGCCCGTCATTGCCCGGCCGATGCGCCGTATCCGCGTCTTTCTTCGCATGACGCAAGACTGGATGGCCGACAAGCCCGGCCATGATCGTTGCGTGGTGCGGAACTTGCTAATAGTCATACGCGGGCTTGACCGCGCCATTCGAAAATCTCGCGAAGATGATTGCCGGGTCAAGCCCGGCAATGACGCCTTTTTCTTCACGCGGCGTGCATCGCCTCCTCACATCAAATCGCCGCCCGCGGCCGAGGCCGTGGTGCCGTGCTCGCGGAACGCCTTGATGACGTTGCGGCCGACCCTCCATTTGTGCACTTCGTCGGGGCCGTCGACCAGCCGCTGCGAGCGCACCTGGGTGTACCATTTTGCCAATATCGTATCCTGGCTGAAGCCGAGCGCGCCGTGCAGCTGGATCGCGGTGTCGATCACCTTGTGCACCATGTGCGCCAGGATACACTTTCGCGATCGAGTTTTCCTGCCGCAGGTCCATGCCCTTTTCCGCCTTGTAGGCGATGTGCAGCAGCATCAGCCGCGCCGATGTAGAGTTCGCTGGCGCATTCGGCGAGCATGAACTGCACGGCCTGGCGGTCGGCGAGCAGCACGCCGAAGGTCGAACGTTTCGTCACGCGTGCGGTCGCCATGTCGAGCGCGCGCTGGGCTTTCGCGATGTTGTGCATGCCGTGGCGCAGCCGGCCATAGGCGAGGCGGTGCTGGCCCATGTTGAAACCGTTGCCTTCGCCGCCGAGCAGATTTTCCGCCGGCACCTTGAGATCCCTGATCTCGATTTCGGAATGGCCGCCGTGAAGCACGTCGGCGTGCGGGCCTTCGATCGCCATGTTGGCGACGTTGCGCTTGATCTTGTAGCCGGGGTTCGGCAATTCCACGATGAAGGTCGAATACTGCTTGTGGCGCGGCGCGTGCGGATCGGTCTTGGCCATCACCAGCGCCATGTCGGCGACGCTGGCGGAGGATGAAAACCACTTCTCGCCGTTGAGGATGTAATTCTCGTTGCCGTCCTTCACGGCGCGGGTCTGCATGCCGGTGGCGTCGGCGCCCGAGGCCTTTTCCGTCATCGAGAAGCAGATGCGCTTGTCGCCGTTGAGCAGCGGCTTCAGGAATTTTTCCTTCTGATACTCGGTGCCGTGCTCGAGGATCGTCAGCATCGAGGCGTCGTCGGGGCCTTGCGTGTTCATCGAGAGCGCGCCCAGCATGCTTTCGCCGAGTTCCATCTGCACCAGCGCGTTGGCGAGCGGGCCGAGGCCCATGCCGCCATATTCCTTCGGAACGAACGGGACACCACAAGCCCTTGCGCGCGCGCCTTCGTCCGCAGTTTGCCGAGCACTTCGTCGAGCGGCTTGCTGTCCAGCTCCTTCTCCGCGGGAATGCATTCCTCCTGCACCCATTTGCGGACTTTTTCGCGGATCGCCTTGGCCTCGGCCGGGACTTCGAAATCGATCGACATGGCATTTCCTCGTTCTGGTTCTTGTTGGTCGGGCTTATCGGATGGCATATATCCGAGCACGAGCCAGCGGCAACGGCAAACAAAGTTTAAAGCGCCAGCTATCGTCGTCCCTGGCTCCACGGGATGACGCCAGGTTGGCGCCAAGGAGTGCGAACATGCCCGATCTCGCCGACCTCTATCCAGGCTACGCCTCCAAATGGATCAACACCACGTCCGGGCGCATCTTCGCCCGCGTCGGCGGCAAGGGGCCGCCGCTGTTGCTGCTGCATGGCTTTTCCGAGACGCATGTGATGTGGCACCGCGTCGCGCCGCAGCTGGCCGACACCTTCACGCTGATCATCGCCGACCTGCCGGGCTATGGCTGGTCCGATATGCCGGAGAGCGACAAGGATCACACGCCCTACACCAAGCGCGCGATGGCGCAGACCATGGTCGAAGCGATGGAGCAGCTCGGCCATGTGCATTTTGCACTCGCCGGGCACGATCGCGGCGGCCGTGTTGCGTATCGTCTGGCGCTCGATCATCCCGGCCGGCTGTCGCGGCTGGCGGTGCTGGATATCCTGCCGACCTATAATTACTGGGAGCGCATGAACCGGCTCTATGCGCTGAAGATCTATCACTGGACGTTTCTGGCGCAGCCGCACCCTCTGCCGGAAACGCTGATATCAGGCAATCCGGATTTCTTCCTGCGCTTCAAGATGGCGAGCCAGACCAAGATCGAAAAATCTCGACGCCATCGATTCGCGGGCGCTGGAGCATTATCTCGCCGCGTTCCGCGATCCCTCGCGGGTACACGCGATGTGCGAGGATTACCGCGCCGGCGCCTATGCCGATTTCGAGATCGACAAGAAAGATCACGATGCCGGCAAACAAGATCACGATCCCGATGCTGGCGCTTGTGGGGCGATGCCGGCATTGCCAGCGCCGCGGCGACGCCGCTCGACACCTGGAAGACATGGGCGACCAATGTTGCGGGGACGCCGGTCGATTCCGGCCATTTTCTGACGGAGGAAAATCCGGATGCGACCGCGAAGGCGCTGCGGGAGTTTTTACTGGTTGATTTTGTTGCATCATCTTTCGAGGCAGCTGCGGTGCGCTCCCTCTCCCGTTGGGAGAGGGCCGGGGTGAGGGGTTACGGTCTCTCGATGGGTCGTAATCCCTCACCCGGATTGCTTCGCAATCCGACCTCTCCCGATGGGAGAGGTGAAGATCACCTTCTCACCTTGAAAAACTCCCGCAGCAGCGTCGCGGCCTCGGTCTCGCCGACCGCTGAATAGACCTCCGGCACGTGGTGGCAGGTCGGCGAGGCGAAAAACCGCACGCCGGACTCTACCGCGCCGCCCTTGGGATCGGCGGCGCCGTAATACAGCCGCCTGATCCGCGCAAACGAGATCGCGCCGGCGCACATCGTGCAGGGCTCCAGCGTGACGTAGAGGTCGCAATCGACCAGCCGCTCGGTGCCGATCGCCTCGGCGGCTTGCCGGATCGCCAATATTTCGGCATGCGCGGTCGGATCGCGGTCGGTCAGGGTGCGGTTGCCGGCCGTGGCGATGACCTCGTAATTCCTGACGATCACGCATCCGATCGGAACTTCGCCGGATTTTCCGGCATTTTCCGCCGTTTTCAGCGCCAAATCCATGAAAGAAGGGGCGGTCATGCCTCGTATCATCGGAGAGAAACCTGCTACGTAGATGCGCCTTCAGCAAAAGTGGATACCGATTTTGCGTGAGAATGCGCCTTGAGCCAAGTGCGCGCGCGTTATCGCTATGACAGCCCATCCACCTCTGCCTGATCGCCATTTCATCTGTATCACGAGAGACCTTTCATGCCCCGCGACAACGACAAAAACAACAATTCCCGCGGCCGGCGTGATCGGCCTTCCGGCGGCAAGGGCCGCTCCGGCGCTGCCCGGGGACCCGAGAAGAAATTCGCCAAGCGCGGTTTTGCGGGCAAGAGCGAGGGCGACAAGCGTCCTTATGCCGGCAAGTCCGATGGCGCAAGATCCTATGGCAAGAAGCCCTATTCGGGCTCGGGCAAACCCTACGCCGGCAAGCGCGAAGGCGCCCCCGCGTTCAACCGCGATGACGACCGTGGCGGCGAAAAGCGCCCGTACACCCCGCGCGGCGACCGTCCGAGCTTTAATCGCGACGATGCCCGCCCGGCCCCGCGATCTCCTGACAGGAAATTCGGCGACAAGAAGCCCTATGCGCCGCGGGAAGGCGGCGGCGAGAAGCGACCCTACACGCCGCGCGGCGAAGGTTTTCGCAAGGACGGCGACCGGCCGCGAGGAGACCGTCCGTACAGCGCGCGGCCGCCGCGCGACGGCGATCGGCCCCGCGGCGATCGGCCCGAGAGAAAATTCGGCGGCGACAAGAAATTTTCCCGCGGCGCGCCCGATCGCGGTCCGCGCAAGGATTTCGGCAGCCGGCCTGATCGCGGCGCCGGATCGCGGCGATTCCAAGCCGTGGCAGAAGCGCGACGCGAGTTCGCCCGATCATGCCGGCCGCAATTCGCGTCCGCCTCGTGATGGCGCCAGAAATTTCGACAAGCCGCGCTTCGATAAACCCCGTTACGACAAGCCGCGTGACGACCGCGGCGGCGAGCGTCCGCGGTTCTCGCGTCCACGCGAGGATCGTCCCCAGGCGACCGTCCCCAAGGTGATCGCCCGTTTCGCGAGCGGCCGAAATTCGACCGTCCGCGCGAGGACCGTCCGAAATTCGACCGCCCGCGCGAAGGGCGCACCGCCTGGCAGGAGCATCCGCGCAGCGAACCGCGATCGTCCGACCGCGATGCCGATCGGCCGCGCCGCGACAATGAGGACGACAGCAAGATTTTTGCAAAACGTCCCGGCATTCGGCGGCCGCGGCGCCTATCGCGAGCGCACGCCTGATTTCGAGAAACGCGCCGCGCGTCCGCCGCGCGAAAAGAAATCCGGCGAGCGCATCGCCAAGGTGGTGTCGCGGGCAGGGCTTGCCTCGCGCCGCGATGCCGAGGAATGGATCGTGCAGGGCCGCGTCACCGTCAACGGCCGCGTCATCAATTCGCCGGCGCTCGATGTCACCGACAACGATGTCATCACCGTCGACGGCAAGCCGTTGCCGCCGCGCGAGCGCACCCGGCTGTTTCATGTTTCACAAGCCGCGCGGGCTGATGACCACCCATGCCGACCCCGAAGGGCGGCCGACGGTGTTCGACAATCTGCCGGAGGGCCTGCCGCGGCTGATCTCGATCGGCCGGCTCGATTTCAACACCGAAGGCCTGCTGCTGCTGACCAATGACGGCGGGCTGGCGCGCGCGCTCGAATTGCCCGACACCGGCTGGCTGCGGCGCTATCGCGTCCGCGCCCATGGCGAGGTGACGCAGGCGCAGCTCGACGAACTGAAGAAGGGCGTCGAAGTCGACGGCGTCAAATACGGCTCGATCGACGCGACGCTGGAGCGCGACCAGGGCGCCAATGTCTGGCTGGTGTTCGCGATCCGCGAAGGCAAGAACCGCGAGGTGCGCAACGTGATGGCGCATCTCGGCCTCGAAGTGAACCGGCTGATCCGGGTGTCCTACGGACCGTTCCAACTGGCCGAACTCGGCGAAGGCCAGGTCGAGGAGGTCAAGACCCGGGTGCTGCGCGAGCAGCTCGGCGAAAAGATCGCCGCGCTGGCGGGCGCGGATTTCAATCGGCCGATGCCGGGCGAACCCCAGGCCGCGAATCGGCGGATGAAGCGGCCGAGGCGCCGCGCGGCAAGAAGCCGTTCAAGCCGGCCGGCAAGAGCGGCGCTGATCGCCGACCGCAAGGGCCGCCGCGTGCTGGTGCAGCGCACCGGCAGCGAGGAAGCCCGCGCGCGCAACGAGGCCGAAGCCAGCGGCTACGGCCCGCCGCGCCGCCCGCAGCGCGGCTATCACGGCAAGCGCGACCTGAAGCCGCGGGACGAGTAGGGTCGGGTTCTATGGGTTCGAGCTCGGAGTTCGCGGCGCACTCGGTTTCACCTCTCCCATCGGGAGAGGTCGAATTGCGAAGCAATTCGGGTGAGGGGTTCCGGTCTATCGATAGACCGTACCCCCTCACCCCAACCCTCTCCCCATGGGAGAGGGGGCGCACCTCCATTGCCGCGACATCGAGGTTCGTTCTCCAAGACATTGGGCTCGCAAACTAATGCGTGTCGTCGGCGGGCGATTGAAGGGCCGCAACCTGGCGTCGCCGTCCTCGCGCGACATCCGCCCGACGGCGGACCGGTTGCGCGAGTCGCTGTTCAACATCCTGGTCCATGCCTATGACGATCCGATCGAAGGCGCGCGCGTGCTCGACCTGTTCGCCGGCACCGGCGCGCTCGGCATCGAGGCGGTCTCGCGCGGGGCGGCCTTCGCGCTGTTCGTCGACAACGGCGCCGAGGCGCGGGCGCTGTTGCGCAACAATGTCGAGGCGCTGGGTCTGGGCGGCGTGACAAAAGTGTACCGCCGCGACGCCACCCATCTCGGGCCGGCGCATCCGATGGAGCCGTTCTCGCTGGTGTTTCTCGATCCGCCCTATCGCATGAAGCTCGCCGAGAAGGCGCTGGCCTCGCTGCGCGACGGCGGCTGGCTGACGCCGGGCGCGCTGCTGGTGGTCGAGGAGGCCAAGGCCGCGGCGTTTGCCGCGCCCGATGGTTTTGACGGAACTGGAGCGGCGGGCCTACGACGATACGGAGTTTGTGTTTTTGCGGACTGGTTGATTGCTTCGCCCGCCAAACCCCAACTTGTCATGCCCCGCGAAAGCCGGGCATCCAGTACTCCGAGGCGGTAACGATCATCACAGATGGCGCGGCGTACTGGATCGTCCGCCGGAGCCTGTCATCCGGCCGGCCGAAGGCCGGACCGGGTGGCGGACGATGACGGTGGAGAAAACCGAAAAGCTTTGCCTTACCTTCTCCCGAACAGCTTCTCGATATCGCTCAGCTTCAATTCCACGTAGGTCGGCCGGCCGTGGTTGCACTGGCCGGAATTCGGCGTGTCTTCCATCTCGCGCAGCAGCGCGTTCATCTCTTCCGGCTTGAGGCGTCGGCCGGCGCGGACCGAGCCGTGGCAGGCCATGGTGGCGGCGACATGCATCAGCCGGCGTTCCAGCGGCAGCGCCTCGTCCCATTCCGCCATGTGCTCGGCGAGATCGCGCAGCAGCGAGCCGGCATTGGTCTTGCCGAGCAGCGACGGCGTCTCGCGCACCGCGACCGCGCCGGGGCCGAAGGATTCGATCGCGAGCCCGAACGACGCCAGTTCCTCGGCGCGCGTCGAGCAGCCGCTCGACCGTTGCCTCGTCGAGTTCGACGATCTCCGGAATCAGCAGGATCTGCCGCTGCACGCCGTTGCGCGCCAATGAGGCTTTCAGCTTCTCATAGACGATGCGCTCATGCGCGGCGTGCTGGTCCACCACGATGAGGCCGTCGCGGGTCTGCGACACGATATAGGTCTCGTGAATCTGCGTCCGCGCCGCGCCGAGCGGGCGGTCGAGCAGGTCGGCCGTCGGGGCTTCCTCGAAACGCACATCCGCGGTGGGCGTGCCGACGTCGAACGCGGCCTGTCCCGGTTCGGCAAAGGCGGTCGCCGCCGCGCCCTCGAAGCCGGATCGCGGTCCGACCGGATAGGCCGGCGAGCGCCGCCAGTCCCAGTTGGCGCGCGGCGCAAACGACGGGCGGAACGAGGCTATCGCCGCGCCGTCGCTGTTGGCGGCGGTGCGCTTGCCCTCGCGGGCAAGCCCCTCCTTCAGCGCGTGCACGATCAGCGCACGGACCAGGCCGGCATTGCGGAACCGCACCTCGGTCTTGGCCGGATGCACGTTGGCATCGACCTCGCGCGGAATCGAGCGTCACGAACAGCGCCACCACCGGATGGCGGTCGCGCGGCAGATAGTCGGAATAGGCCGCGCGCACCGCGCCGAGGATCAGCTTGTCGCGCACCGGGCGGCCGTTGACGAACAGATATTGCCCGAGCGCATTGGCGCGGGTCAGCGAAGGTGCCGCGGCAAAGCCTTCGACCACGACGCCCTCGCGCTCGGCGCGCACCTCGATGGCGCTGCCACGAAAATCCGACGCCCAGGATATCGCCGAGCCGTGTCAGCCGGCCGCTGGCGCCGGGCAGCGCGGCGGCCCAGGTGACGGGCGCGCGTTCCTCGCCGGCCAGCGTGAAGGCGATATCGGGCCGCGCCATCGCCAGCCGCCGCACCACCTCGCGGATCGCTTCGGCCTCGGTGCGGTCGGTCTTGAGAAATTTCAGCCGCGCCGGCGTCGCGTAAAAGAGATCGCTGACCTCGACGCGGGTACCTTGCGAGAGCGCCGCCGGCATGATCGCCGATTTCGTCCCGCCTTCGACCGACAGCGACCAGGCATGCGGCTCGCTGGCGTGGCGCGTGGTGATGCCGAGCTTCGCCACCGCGCCGATCGAGGGCAGCGCCTCGCCGCGAAACCCCAGCGTGCGGATCCGCAAGCAGGTCCTCGTCGTCGAGCTTGGAAGTGGCATGGCGATCGACCGCCAGCGCCAGATCGCCATGGGTCATGCCGCTCGCCATCGTCGGTGATGCCGATCCGCCGCCGGCCGCCGCCATCGGTGAAAATGTCGATCCGGCTGGCGCCGGCATCGATGGCGTTCTCCACCAGTTCCTTGACCACGCTCGCGGGACGCTCGACCACCTCGCCGGCGGCGATGCGGTTGACGACCTGTTCGGGGAGCTGGCGGACGGGCATGGGTCGGGCGACTCGCGGAATTGGCAGGCAATTTAAGGGCTTTTACCGGCAAGCGGGAAGGGAACCCAAGGGCTTTCGTCAGCTCTCCCCGTTGTTTACAGCGAGGTCGTGGACCAAGAGGTAAAACCGTCATGCCCGCGGAATTGGGCAAGATCGAGCAAGTTCGTTCTCCAATGGTGCGTCGTGTGCGGGTTTATGACGGGAACATTGAGACGGGCGCCGACCGGGTATATCGTTTAGAAAAGATATAAAGAAGATCGGGAGGAAGCCCATGTGTCAGCTGTTCGCTCACCAGCCTCAACGCGACTATGAATCGCAGACCAGATCTCTTCGCATCGACGGCCATTGCACGTCGATCCGGTTGGAGATGGCGTTCTGGGATACGCTTGAAGAAATCGCGAGCAAGGAAGACATGAGTCTCGCGAAATTCCTGACACGCCTTCACAGCGAAGTTCTCGATCATTGCGGCGAAGTGCATAATTTTGCGTCGCTGCTGCGCTGCTCATGCCTGATCTATCGCTCGAGAGCCGCAGCGGTCATGCCCGACTTTCTCGACGGCACAGCGCCAAGGCTGGTCGCCGCCGAATAGGCCGCACATCCCTTCCTGCTTCATCCTTCGAGACGCGCGCAAGAGCGCGCTCCTCAGAGCCTCTGAAAGATTCGGACCTCATCCTGAGGAGCTTGCGAAGCAAGCGTCTCGAAGGATGGATGCAACGGCTGGACTCGCGGCCATCCTTCGAGACGCGGCCAAGTGGCCGCTCCTCAGGATGAGGTTTCGAACGCGTCTCGAACCATGGAGTACCAGAACCAATTCGCGATCAGTGATTCGTCCCGGCCGAAGTGCGCTAGATTTCCTTTCGCTGCATGGCGCCGGCGATATGATCCGCCTGCCTGACGGCAAGCGCCACGATTGTGAGTGTCGGATTGCAGGCCGCGCCGCTGGTGAACTGGCTGCCATCGGAAACGAACAGGTTCTTGATATCGTGGGTCTGGCCGAACTTGTTCACCACGCCGTCCCGTGGCTTGGCGCTCATCCGGTTGGTGCCCATGTTGTGGGTGCTGGGATAAGGCGTCGTCGGATAGGTCACTGTTGCGCCGACCGCCTCGTAAACCGCGGAGCCCTGTTTGTAGGCGTGATTGCGCATGGCGAGGTCGTTGGGATGATCGTCGTAATGAACGCTCGCCACCGGCAAGCCGAATTTGTCCTTGGCCTTGGGATCGAGGGTCACGCGGTTGGTTTCCTGCGGCATGTCCTCGCCGACCAGCCACATCCCCGCCATGCGCGGATACCCTTCCATCGCCGACGTGAACGAACGCCCCCATGCGCCCGGATTGAGGAAAGCCGCCATGAACGGCAAACCGAGCGACAGCGTTTCCATTTCGTAGCCGCCCATGAAGCCGCGTGACGGATCGTGCCGCGCCTCGTCGCGGATGATGCCGGCCATGGTGGTGCCGCGATACATGTGGACCGATTTGTCGAACACCGCATAGACGCTGCCGGTCATGTGACGCATGTAGTTGCGCCCGACCTGGCCGGAGCTGTTGGCGAGGCCGTCGGGGAATGTGCTGGACGCGCTGTTGAGCAACAGCCGGGGGCTTTCGATCGAGTTGCCGGCGACGGCAACAATGCGCGCCTTCTGGCGATGCATGTTTCCCGCTTCGTCGGCATAGAGGACGCCCGTGACCTTGCCGGACGCATCGTGCTCGATCTTGAGCGCCATGCTGCCGGGACGGACTTCGAGGTTGCCGGTCGCTTCGCCCTTCGGGATTTCCGCGTACAGCGTCGACCACTTCGCGCCGGACTTGCAGCCCTGGAAACAAAATCCGATCTGCTGGCATGAGCCGCGGCCGTCACGTGGTTCGCTGTTGATCGCCATCCGTCCGGTGTGGACTTCCTTGTAGCCGAGCTTCTTCGCGCCGGCTTCCATCACCTTGAAGTTGTTGTTGCCCGGCAATCCCGGAATGTTGTTGGTGCGGGTCACGCCCATCTTGTTTTCGGCCTTGGCGTACCACGGCTCCATATCGGCAAGCGTGATCGGCCAGTCCAGCAGATTTGCGCCGGGCACGCTGCCATACGTGCTTCGGATCCTGAATTCATGCTCGTCGAACCGCAACGACGCGCCCGCCCAGTGGACGGTCGATCCGCCGACCGATTTGACGATCCATGCCGGCAGGTTGGGGAAATCTTTTGCAACGCGCCAGTTGCCCGATGTGGTTCGCATATCCGTCCACGCCAGCTGCGTGAAGCTGTCCCATTCATTGTTGATGAAGTCCTGCAGCTCGGTGCGCGGGCCGGCCTCAAGGATCACCACCTTGACGCCCTTCTGGGCCAGTTCGTTACCCAACGTCCCGCCGCCGGCGCCGGAACCGACAATTACGACCACGCCATCGTCGTTCAGATCGAATTTCGCCATGATGTGTCCTCCCAACCGGATTTGCTCGAAGCCTTCAGACTTTCGGCAGCCAATCGATGTCGTTGAAGCCGCGGTTGATGTATCCGCCGTGCTCGGCGGATGAGCCCTCGTAGCCGAATTTCGGCCACAGCTCTTCCTGGTTGTAGAGCGAGACAACAAGATCGGAGCGAACCTTCTTGAAGAAATCGGTCTGCTCGATTCCCTGCAGCAGGACGACCCGGTCGGCTTCCCACGGCACTTGAACGTAAGCCATCTTGTGCCGATCCTGCGCGTCCTGGTCGAGACGCCGAACGCCATCTTCAAGCAGCGCCTTGGTCGCGGGGTCCTTCGCGGCCTTTCCGTCCCACGGCTTGATCGCCGCGATGTAGTAGCTGTCGGCCACGAAGTCGTGCGGATAGATGTCGCGCGCAACCTTCACCAGTGTCTTCAGGGTCGGAGGCGTCAGCGTGGTCGCGTCCGCGGCCCACGCGTCCTCGATGCCGATCCCGGCGCTCGCCGCGACGGCCACGACCGGAACCGCGGTCGCGGCGCCCTGCAGAAAAACGCGGCGGCTGTATTTGCCTCGACGATCAACTTCTCTCATGGGCGTCCTCCATTGAATGTTCTGTTGAGTGCACTAACCGAAGCGGCCGCCTTTCTGAATGACCTCGATCTTGTAGCCGTCCGGATCGGAGACGAAGAAAAAGCGCGCGAGCGTCGCGCCGTCATGCTTGAAATCACGCAGCGGCCCGGGTGACAATTTCTCGCGCTCGAAGCGGGCATGCTCAGCATCGAGATTGTCGACCACCACGGCGAGATGGCCATACCCGTCGCCGGGAATGTAAGGCTCCTTGCGGTCGAAGTTCACGGTCAGTTCAAGTTCGAACGGCGACGACGCGTGGCGCAGATAGACCAGCGCGAATTCCGGAAACACAAGGCGATCGGCAATCTGCAAGTCGAATGCGCGGGCGTAGAAGTCGAGCGACTTCGCTTCATCGAGAACGCGGATCATGGAGTGAACCGGCTTTGCCATTTCAGTTCAGTCCCTTGAGATAGGTGATGATGGCGGCGCGCGTTTCGGCCCTGGTCTGGCGATAGGCCATGATGGCGCCGGGGATGACGGCCTGCGGATCAGTCAGCCAGGCATCGAGCCGGCTCTCGTCCCAGTTGAAACCAGCCTGCGCCAGACCGGGCGAGTAGCGAAAGCCTTCGACCTTGCCGGCCTGCCGGCCGACGATCCGGACCAGCGTCGGCCCCTGCCGGGGAGCGTCGGAGAGATTCGTGCTGTGGCATGTGGCGCATTGCTGTTTGAAAAGCGCGGCCCCGTCGGGCGGCTTGGCCGCCGGCAAGGGCATTTGGGCCGAGGCGAGGCCGACATTCGATATCGCGCTGCAAAATCCCAGCCCCATGGCGAGTATCACACGTGGTTTTCTCATGGATATTACCGTCGGCGCCAAGCGAGCTTAGGTCGTCGCGAACCGGCGGTGGCAGTAGCGGGCTGTTTTATGATGGAAAGGCGGGAGTGCGGCCGACGCGGCCGCGCGCAAAAGACGACTTAGTCGTCGAACCCGCCCGTGCCGCGCTTGGCCTTGACGTCGCTGCGGCGCTTCTTGCCTTCCAGCCGGCGCTTTTTCGAGCCCAGCGTCGGCTTGGTCGGCCGCCGCGGCGTCGGCCGTATCATGGCTTCGCGCAAGAGTTCGAGCAGGCGGTCGATCGCGTCGGCGCGGTTGCGTTCCTGGGTGCGGAAACGCTGCGCATGGATCACGATCACGCCGTCCTTGGTCATGCGCTGGCCTGCGAGCCGGCTGAGCCGCGCCTCGGCATCCGCCGCCAGCGTTATCCGCCGTGTATCGAACCGCAACTGTGCGGCGGTCGAGAGCTTGTTGACGTTCTGCCCGCCCGGACCGGAGGCGCGAACGAAACTGATCTCGATGTCATTCTCGTCGATCGTGAGGTCGCGGGAAATCCGCAGCATGCGTCACCGGAAGGCTGAATATTTCCCACAATGGGAATCAGGCTCGCGGACGATAGCGGTTTTGTTTGCGGTTCGCTTTCGCTCGTTCCTCTCCCCTTGTTGGGAGGGCCAGGGAGGGGGGTAAGGCGCAAACGCCGGAGTTCGTGATAGCTCAAAATCTGGCTCTCCCTCACAAGGGGGGAGAGAACAGATCTCGTTCGCTGAGGGAGTAACGATGAACGCTTCCGGGCAAGCAGGCTCAGAGCGACGCTTGGCCTTTCCGAAAGTCTAGTTCGCCGCAGGCGCAGGCGCAGGCGCGGGCGCAGGCGCTGCCGCGGGCGCAGCCGCGGTCGCTGCCGCGGGCTGGGCGGCGGCCTGCGGGGCGCGGCCGACGATCACGGTGAGGAGGCCATGCCCCCACAACCGCCGGGCGGCCTTCCTGGCGTCATCCAGCGTGACGGCATCGACGATGGCGTTGCGCTTCTCGATGTAGTCGATCGGAAGCTTATCGAGCTGGTATTGCAGCAGCGCCGATGCCAGCTTCGAGGAGGTATCGAGTGCCAGCATTTGCGAGCCCTTGAGATAGGACTTGGCCTCATCAAGTTCCTGCTGGGTGGGGCCGTCCTCGGCCATGCGGCGGACTTCCTTGTTGATGGCCTCGACGGTCTCGCCGGCGCGGTCGGCGCGGGTTCCGGTATTTCCGACGAACAGCGCGGAGTGATCCATCCACAACAGCGATTCGTAGACCGAATAGGCCAGACCGCGCTTCTCGCGGACTTCGCTGTAAAGCCGCGACGACAGCGTTCCGCCGCCGAGAATGTGGTTGACGACATAGCCGGCCATGAAATTCGGATCGTCGCGCTTGAGGCCGGGGCCGCCGAAGGTCACCACGGTCTGCGGCACGTCGAGCGGAATGAACGCGCGCTGCGGTGGCTGGGCGGCTTCGACGTCGGCGACCGGCGTCAGGCTGGCTTTGGCCGGCAATCCGCCGAAGGTATGGTCGAGCAATTTGCCAAGCGTGGCCGGGTCGACATCGCCGACCACGGCAATCTTGAGCGTATCCTTGGCCAGCACGCGGCGGACATAGTCCTTCATGTCGGCGACGTTGATTTCGGGAACGCTCTCCAGGGTGCCGCTGGCCGTTCGGCCGTAGGGGTGGTCGCCATAGGCGATTTCCAGGAACTTGCGGCTGGCGAGCGCCGATCGGACTGGAAGTGTCGCGCCGCAGACCGGAAATGATCTGCGCACGAATCCGTTCGACGTCGCTGCTGTCGAAATGCGGCGACGTCAGCGCCATCCGCAGCAGGTCGAAGGCCTCGTCCTTGTTATCTTTCAGCATGCGCAGCGAGCCGCGGAAATAGTCGCGCGTCGAAGCGAAACTCAGATCGATGGCGCGGCGTTCGAGACGTTCGTGGAAGGTCTTGGAATCCAGATCGCCCGAACCTTCATCGATCAGGTCGGCAACCATATTGCCGACGCCTGGCTTGTCGGCCGGGTCCTGGGTCGCGCCGCCGCCGAAGGCATACTCCATCGCAATCAGCGGCACGGTGGCGTCCTGCACGAACCAGGCCTCGATGCCTCCGGGCGAAACCAGGTGCTGGATCTTGGCGGCGGCGTGCGAAGGCGTTGAGGCCAGCGGCGTCATCGCGAGGCAGGCCGCGACAATGAAGGCGAAGCGCCGCACGCAGGTTCGGGATTTGGTCACGAACGCTTCTCCTCGCGCTTCGCCGCGGTGTCCTTGATCAGATAGCCGGTCACCGACCGTTTCTTGTCGAGCCATTTTTGCGCGGCCTGGCGAACCTGTTCGGCGGTAACGGCGCGAATGCGATCCGGCCAGCTTCGGATGTCCTCGATGTTCAGGCCGGTGGTGAGCGCGCCGCCATACCAGCGCGCCAGCGTCGCCTGATTGTCCTGGGCGTAGATGGCTTCCGCGATCAGCTGGGTCTTGACGCGCTCGAGATCCTCGGCCGGAACGGCGTTTTGTCCGACATCCGATATCACCCTGTCGATCACCTGCTCGATTTGTGAGAACTCGACGCCGGGTTTCGGCGAGGCCGAGATCATGAACTGCGTCGCATCCAGCGAGGTGCCCTGGTAGCCGGCGCTGGCGCTGACCGCGAGCGGCCGGTCGACCACCAGCGCGCGATAAAGATAGGAATTGCTGCCGCCGCCCATCAGTTGCGCGAGCACGTCGAGCGCCGGACTTTCGCCAGCGGCGGCGGTGGTCGCGGACGGCACCAGATAATAGCGCCGCACGCTGGGTTGCTCGACATGCGGATCGGCCAGCGTCACGGTGCGCGCCGCGACCGGCTCCGGCTCCTGCGGACGAAGGCGCCGCGCGGGAATGCCGGGCTGCGCCGCCACCTGGCCGAACGTCTGCTCCGCCATCGGGCGGACATCCCTGGCATCGACGTCGCCGGCGATCACCAGTATCGCGTTGTTCGGGGCATAAAAGCGCCGGTAGAACGCGAGCGCATCTTCGCGGTTGAGCTTTTCGATTTCGTGGTGCCAGCCGATCACCGGCCGGCCGTAGGGATGATTGAGGTACAGCGCCGCCATGATCTGCTCGGCCAGCCGCGCCTCCGGGTTGTTGGCGACCCGCATGTTGTATTCTTCGAGCACGACGTCGCGCTCCGGCAGCACGTTTTCATCCTTCAGGATCAGGCCGGTCATGCGGTCGGCCTCGAACTCCATCATCTTGGCCAATTGCTCGCGCGGCACGCGCTGGAAAAAGCCGGTGTAGTCGGCGGAGGTGAAGGCGTTCTCGTTGCCGCCGATCCGAAGCACGGTCTGCGAAAATTCGCCGGCCGGATGCTTGCTGGTGCCCTTGAACATCAGATGTTCGAGGAAATGCGCGAGGCCCGACTTGCCGGGCGTCTCGTCGGCGGAGCCGACCTTGTACCAGATCATCTGCGTGACCACCGGGGTGCGGTGATCCGGGATCACCACCACCTGCAGGCCGTTGCCGAGGGTAAACGTCGCGGGCGGCTCCGATGTCACCGTGGTCTGGGCGAGGGCGCCGCTTGCGGAGAAAGAGAACGCCAAGAGCAGCGCAGCGAACACAGAAACGGCGAAGCGGTGTGCGGGCATCATGACCTGTTTGAAGGCCCGAACGGAAGCGTTCGGGATAAAGCCGCGGCATGGTACACCGCGCTGTCGCCGGATGGCGTCACGAAGCCGAGTGCGGAACGCAACTAGTCGCCATACTTGCCGGCGGCCGGGTTGTATTCCTTGTTCAGCGATTCCTTCGGCCCGGTGCCGTAGGCGAAATTCGGCGACGGCGTCTGGTATCCGGCCGGAGGCTGGGTCAGGGATTCCCGCGTCGGCTCACCCTTGAACGGTGCTACCTCGGTCTTGTTGCCACCGAAAATAGTGCTGAGCTTGCCGTCAAAACCGAGCTGGGACGGGCTGAGAACGGGATTGTTGACCGAATTGCCCGGCTGCACCGGGTCGTTGTTGGTGCGGACCGGAGCGGCCGTCCTGCCGGCATTCAGTTCGCTCGGGGTCAGGACGCGGGCGGCCTCGACGGGATCCTTGTTCTCTTTCTTGCGGCGCGCGATCGCTGCCTTGCGCCGCGCTTCATCCGGATCCTTCGGCCAGTTCGGGTCCTTCACCTCACTCGACGCGGCAACCGGCGGCGGCAGATCTAGCTTGGGAGGGACGACCAGCGGCGACCGCTCGCGATAGTCGATACCCCGGTTATCCATGTTGGTGCCGCCGATGCCGGCCATGATGCCTTCGATGACCTTTTCCTCGAAGGTCTTGTCATCCTCATCGTCGTCCTGGGCGCGCGCAGCCCCTGCGGCCATCACGAGACCGATCCCGAGGGCGACGACGGACAGGCGGAGGGCGCGCCTCAGCGCCGCCGGGGAGTTCCGCACAATCCAATCGCTGGCTTCGGTCTCGCGCATGGCGCTCTTCCTGTTCCAATTTTCTGCAAACCGGCCACCGATTTAAGGCGCTGCTGCGCGCCTGCAAGCACTCCCGGAATTGCTTCGGGGGTCCGTATCAGCTGGGATCAGGGCGCTTTTGCGGCGGGTACCCCCAGGAAGGAGTCATACAGCAGGGCCGCTACTCCGGCAACAATCGCCACGTCGGCAAGGTTAAACACGTACCAATTGAAGGTATTTCCGCCGATCTGGAGGTGGAATAGGGCGAAATCGACCACCGCGCCATAGGCGAAGCGGTCGATGGCGTTGCCGATGGCGCCGCCGATGATCAGGCCGAGCGCGACCGTGGCAATCTGGGTACGCGACCGCGCCATCCAGATCGCCAGCACAATCACCGCCACCGCCTTGACCGCCATCAGGGCGAACTGGGCGAGGTGGCCGTCGTTCTGAAACCAGCCGAAGCTGATCCCGACATTCCATGCCAGCACCAGGTCGAAGAACGGCGTCAGCCGCACCGCGCCGCGATGGCCGATGTCGAACACGAACAGCAGCCAGAGCTTCGAGGCCTGGTCCAGCGCCAGCACGACAATGGCGGCGATGATGCCGCGGCGGAGGTGAGGGGTCATGGCGTGGCAGCCGATGCCAACCACAACGTCGTCCGCGCGAAAGCGGGGACCTCCAGCGTGAGCGCAGTTGCGCTCATCGCGGCGCCGTGTCGGATATTTCTTGAAAAACTCGTGGTCATTTTCCCGTATCTATCGCAGAGGCCGGTGGTTATGGGTCCTTGCTTTCCGCAGGGACGACGATCGGATGGACGCGGGGACGACGCTAGACCACTACTCCCAGCGCCTTCCATTCGCGCAGCGCCCTGGCGTCGCGCGGCGAGACGTCGGGATATTCGGGGTCCTCGCCCACGGTCGGCAGGATTTTCCACGACCGCGCGCATTTGATGCCGACGGCCTTCTCGACCACGACGGCGACGCCCGGCACGTCGTTCAAGCGGAATGCCCCTGACGGCGCCTCGTCATTGGTCACCATCGCGTTCGAGGTGATGCAGACCTCGGCCAGATCGACATCGAACAGCGTGTCGAAAATCTTGTTGTCCGAGACATAGACCAGCGGCGAGGCCTCCAGCGACGATCCGATCCGCTTGGCGGCGCGCTCGACTTCCAGCGCGCCGGTGACGACGCGGCGGACGGTGCGGATGATTTCCCACTTGGCCGCCAGCGCATCGTCGCGGAAGGCCTCGAGCCCCTCCGGAAACTGCGTCAGATGCACCGACGGCTCGGCGTCCGGTCGATAGAGCTGCCAGGCTTCTTCGCAGGTAAAGCTCAATACCGGCGCAAACCATCGCAGGATCGCATCGCAAATCATGTCGATGGTGGTGAGTGCGGCCTTGCGCGCCAGCGACGACGGCGGGTCGCAATACAGCGTGTCCTTGCGGATATCGAAATAGAACGCCGACAGTTCGGTATTCATGAACGCCGACAGGCTGGCGACCACGGTCTTGTAATCGAACTCGGCATAGGCCTTGCGTACGATCGTCGCCTGGCCGGCGAGCTGATGCAGCATCAGCCGCTCCAGTTCGGGCATCTCGGCGGGAGCGACCGCGTCATCAGGCTTGAAATGATGCAGCGTGCCGAGCATCCAGCGGATCGAGTTGCGCAGCTTGCGGTAGGTCTCGATGGTATTTTTGAGGATTTCCGGGCCGATGCGCTGGTCGTCGGCATAATCGGTCGCGCAGACCCACAGCCGCAGGATGTCGGCGCCGGATTGCGCAATGACCTTTTGCGGCTCGACGGTGTTGCCGATCGATTTCGACATCTTGCGGCCGTTCTCGTCGAGCGTGAAGCCGTGGGTCAGCACGACGTCGAACGGGGCGCGGCCGCGGGTGCCGCAGCTTTCCAACAGCGACGACTGGAACCAGCCGCGGTGCTGGTCGGAGCCTTCGAGATACATCACGGTATCGTCGCCGCCGTCGACCTTGCGCCGGATGCCGGCGAGACCCGGAAAGTGCACGGGGTCCTCCAGCACGAAGGCGTGGGTCGAACCGGAATCGAACCAGACGTCGCAGATGTCGTCGACCTTCTTCCATTCCTCGTTGGCAAGCGGGCCAAGAAAGCGCTCGCGGGCGCCGTCCATGTACCAGGCGTCGGAGCCTTCCTGCTCGAAGGCGTCCGCGATGCGCTGGTTGACAGCTTCGTCCTTGAGTATTTCGGCGGAGCCGTCGGCCTTTTCGCGCACGAACACCGCGATCGGCACGCCCCAGGCGCGCTGCCGCGAGAGCACCCAGTCGGGCTTGGCGTCGATCATGCCGTTGATGCGGTTCTGGCCCGACGCCGGCACCCATTGTGTCACCGAGATCGCGTGCAGCGCACGGGCGCGCAGGGTGTCGCCTTCCTTCACCTCTCCCCGTCGGGGAGAGGTCGACCCCGAAGGGGTCGGGTGAGGGGACTCGTTATCCGCTTGAGACCGTACCCCCTCACCCGGCCGCTGTGCGGCCGACCTCTCCCCACTGGAGAGAGGTGAAGAAGGATCTGCAATCGCTTTATCCATCGCGATGAACCATTGCGGGGTGTTGCGGAAGATCACCGGCTTCTTCGAGCGCCAGGAATGCGGATATTGATGTTTCAGCCGTCCGCGCGCCAGCAGCATGCCGGCCTCGATCAGGGCCTTGATCACGGCGTCGTTGGCATCGCCCTTTTCGCCCTTGTCGTTGATGACGCGCTTGCCGGTGAAGCCAGGGGCTTGATCGGTGAAGGCGCCGTTCTCGTCGACGGTATAGGGAATGGTGGTGTTGATGCCGCGCGCTTCCAGTTCGCGCGCATTCGACATCCAGACGTCGAAGTCCTCGCGGCCGTGGCCGGGCGCGGTGTGGACGAAGCCGGTGCCGGTGTCGTCGGTGACGTGATCGCCGGCCAGCAGCGGCACCTGAAAATCGTACCCCTTGCCCTTCAGCGGATGCGAGGCATGGCCGATGTGACAGGGATCAACATCCTGCCTCCTGATGAACGCTTCGACCTTTGCGGTCTTCATCACCTCAGCGGCGAGCTTGTCGGCCAGAACGAGCTTGTCACCCTTTCTGGCCCAGTTCTGGTCGGGCGCTTCCGTGACCTCGTAGAGACCGTAGGTGATTTTCGGCGAATAGCTGATGGCGCGATTGCCCGGCAAGGTCCAGGGTGTCGTGGTCCAGATCACGATGGATGCGCCAACCACATCACGCGCCGTTCCGGGCGCGCCGCCATACGCGTCGATACGAAACTTCACCCACACCATATCCGACGTATAGTCCTCGTACTCCACCTCGGCTTCCGCCAGCGCGGTCTTTTCCACCACGCTCCACATCACAGGCTTGGAGCCGCGATAGAGCGTGCCGTTGGCGGCGAATTTCATCTGCTCGCGCGCGATCTGCGCTTCGGCGAAATAATCCATGGTGGCGTAGGGATGGTCCCAGTCGCCGATGATGCCGAGCCGCTTGAATTCCTCGCGCTGCACGTTGAGCCAATGCCCGGCATAGGCGCGGCACTCCCTGCGGAACGACACCATCGCCGCGGAGTCCCTGAAATCCGGCTTCGCCTTGCCCTTGGAGCGGTAATTCTCTTCCTCGATTTTCCATTCGATCGGCAGGCCATGGCAGTCCCAGCCCGGCACGTAGTTGGAATCGAAGCCGAGCATCTGCTGGCTCTTGGTCACCACGTCCTTGAGGATCTTGTTCAGCGCATGCCCGATATGGATGTTGCCGTTGGCATAGGGCGGGCCGTCATGCAGCACGAATTTGGTCCTGCCGGCAGCTTTCTCGCGCAAGCGGCCGTAGAGCCCGATCTCGTTCCAGCGCTTGAGGATTTCCGGCTCGCGCTGCGGCAGGCCGGCGCGCATCGGGAATTCCGTCTGCGGCAGGAACAGGGTTTTGGAATAGTCTGGGGCATCGGATTTTTGCGGATTTTTCGGACATGAAGGCTCTGGTTTGGCTCAAAGGGCGCGAGATACGCGATACGTTCGCGGAGGAATAAGCGGGGATCCCGGTCTTGCGCTGAGCCGAAACTCAGGCGGAAGCCGGGCCGCTAATGGTTATGGTGCGCCGCGCAAACATGCGGCTTTCCATAGCAGCCAGCCGCTGGATCGCAAAGCCCCGGCACATCTGCCGGCGGCGTCCCGGGCCCGCCGAAGTGGTCGAACCCGGCTGGCGAACGCAAATCGGGCTCATGCCGTGGGGGGCGGTCCGATCATCCCAAGCTTCGGAAAGGCCTCGGGCGCCGCCGCCAGCGCTGCGCGGGCGCGGGCGCTGTCGTCGTCCATCTGGCGCACCAGCGCTGCCACGCCGTCGAACTTCAATTCGTCGCGGATGAAGGCGATGAAGGCGACATCCAGCGCTTCTCCATATAGATCGCCCTTGAAATCGAAAAGGAAGACTTCCAGCAGCGGCGCGCCGTTGTCGAAGGTGGGGCGGCGGCCGAAGCTGGCGACGCCGTCGAAGCGCTGGGCCCCGCGGCCGACCCGCACCGCATAGATGCCGTGCTTGAGCCCGCAATTCTTGTCGAGGCGGATATTGGCGGTGGGATAGCCGAGATCGCGGCCGCGCTTCTCGCCATGGATCACCAGGCCTGCCACGAACCATGGGCCGCCGAGCATCGCGGTGGCCTCTTCGATCTCCCCCTCTGCCAGCGCCATCCGAATCGTGCTGGAGGAGACCGGCCGCTCCGCGATATCGACATGGGGCTGCACGTCGACCTCGATGCCGAGCCGGGGCGCCTCGCTGACCAGAAGGCTCGGCGAGCCGACCCGGCCCTTGCCGAAGTGGAAGTCATAACCGACCGCGATCCCGCTGACCCCGAGCCGCTCAATCAAATCATGATGAATGAAGTCCTGCGCCGTGGTGCCGGCGCGGGCCTTGTCGAAGGTCATCACGACAGCGCCCGCGAGCCCGGTTCCGGCCAACAGCCGCAGCTTCCCGGCCTCGTCGGTGAGCCGAAACTGGGGGGTGTTGGGGCTGAAATAGCTGCGCGGGTGCGGCTCGAACGTCACCGCCAGCGCCGGCTTGCCGTGCGCGCGCCCCATCTGCAGCGCCGCCGCGATCACGGCGCGGTGACCGAGGTGGACGCCGTCGAAATTGCCCATCGCGACCACCGTGCCCTTGGGGATCGCGGCCGCGGGGCTGGTATCGCGGATAACGGTAAAGCCAGGCGTCATTTCTACGGATTCTCGACAGGGACCGGGTGGGAGCGGACCGTGACTTGGCCGCCCCGATGAAGTCAAGCGGGCCGACCGGCGCCCCGCCGGGACGCGATATATTCATTCGGCTGCAGTCGGTTAACGCGCTGTTTAAGGGCTGATGCTAGTCCTGAGGGCGCGGACTGCGCGGCGTTTCGGCCGCGTAGTCTCGTTGACGGTTGTGTGGCGTTCGGTGGCGTTGCGGGGGATTCAAGATGGCGGTTGATTTGTCGATGTCGGTTCTGGTGGTGGATGACTACAACACCATGATCCGCATCATCCGAAATCTTCTCAAGCAGCTTGGGTTCGAACATATCGACGATGCCAGCGACGGGTCGGCGGCGCTCAACAAGATGCGCATCAAAAAATACGGCCTGGTGATCTCCGACTGGAACATGGAGCCGATGACCGGCTACGACCTGCTCCGGGAGGTGCGGGCCGACCCCAATCTCGCCACCACTCCGTTCATCATGATCACCGCGGAATCCAAGACCGAGAACGTGATCGCGGCCAAAAAGGCCGGCGTGAACAACTATATCGTCAAGCCGTTCAATGCCGCCACGCTGAAGACCAAGATCGAGGCGGTATTTCCGGACATGGCGAGCGCGTAAGGCGCAGCACACCCTCGATGTCTTCCCGGCGAACGCCGGGACCCATAATCCCGGGCGTCAGTTGTGAAAGAAGGCAGCCACCGCGTCGCCAAAACGAGAGATCACGCGGTATGGGTCCCGGCGTGCGCCGGGACGACTCATGCAAGTTATGGCTAACCCCTACCACCGCAATTCCCGAATCAGCGCTCGCGGCGGATGGCCGAACAATTCCTTGACCGAGGCCGGGTCGAGCTGGTCGATGCCCTCAAAATCCTCGGCGTGGATGCCACGGGTCACGAACAGGCAATCGATTCCGAAGCCGTGAGCGCCCGCCAGATCGGTCCGCACGGAATCCCCGATCGCGAGAACGCGGTTCAGCGCAATCGCATGGCCGTGGCGCTGGCCGGCGAGTTCCATGGCGCGCTCATAGATCGGCCGGTGCGGCTTGCCGTAAAAGATCACTTCGCCGCCGAGTTCGCGATAGAGTTCGGCGACGGCGCCGGCGCAATAGATCAGGCGGTCGCCGCGTTCGACCACGATGTCGGGATTGGCGCAGATCAGCGTCAGGTTGCGCTCGCGCGCCTGCAGCATCATTGCGCGATAATCTTCGGCCGATTCGGTTTCGTCATCGAACAAGCCGGTGCAGATGATGTAATCGGCCTGCTCCAACGGCGCCTGCTCGGCATCCAGCCCGCGATAGATCGAATTGTCGCGCTCCGGGCCGATCCGGAACATTTTCCGCCCGGGATGGTCGGCGACGAAATGCCGGGTCAGGTCGCCTGAGCTGACGATGGCGTCATAGGTCTCGTCGGCGACGTCAAGCTTGCGCAATTGCCGCTGCACCGAGTCGGCGGGCCGCGGTGCGTTGGTGATGAGGATCACGGCGCCACCTTGGGCGCGAAAGCTGTGAAGGGCCTCGCAGGCTTCGGGAAAGGCGACGAGACCGTTGTGAACCACGCCCCAGATGTCGCTGAGCACGACATCCACGCTGCCTATGATGTCGCGTAGCTTCTCGACAAATCGGAGTGGCGTCATCGCATCGAGTGCCGGTCAGCCCGGCCCTGCGGCGCGCCGCGCCAGCGCAGCATTGCCTGTCGCGCGCGGGGGATCGATTGCCGGACCATCGATCGAAGCCGTTTTGCCAGAGCCATTGGATTCCTGCGCCTTGCTCGGAGAGGTCCCGCCGGTAGCAGATGCCCCCTCGGGCCGCAACGGCCGGGGTGGGGCAAACAGGAAACCCTGCCCGAACCGCACGTCGTAATCGAGCAGGTCGACCACCGCGCGCTCGCCCTCGATCCGTTCAGCGATCAGGTCGATGCCGAAGCGGCCGAGCAGATCCGACAGGTCGGAGGGGTGGATGTCGGACGCCGAAGTCTGCCTTTGATCGAGCAGCAGCGCGGCCGGCACCTTGATGAAGCGGACGCCGCGGTCCGCCAGTTCGCGGGGCTCGATCCGCAAGTCGGTGACATGATCGATCGAGAAACGGTAGCCGCGCTGCGCCAGGGCCGCCAGATTTTCGCTCTCGGTCGGGCTCAGGTTGCGGAACGTCGCCTGCTTGAATTCGAGCACGAACGAGGACGCCAGCGCGCGGTTGGCTTCGAGGAAATCGAGGCATTGCGCAAAGGTGGCGGCGTTGCCCAAGGTCGCCGCGGCGACGTTGCAGAATACCCCGACGTCCTTGTTGCGCACCATCAGGCGGCGCAGCACCTGCACGCATTTCAACATCACCATGTGATCGATTTGCCCGATCAGCCCCGCCGCTTCCGCAACCGAGATGAAATCGTCGGCGGCGAGCATCTGATCCTTGTCATCGCGTAACCGCGTCACCGCTTCGTAGAATCGCACCTTGCGCTGCGGCAACGTCACCATCGGCTGCAGAAAGATATCGATCCGGTTTTCCTCCACTGCGTTTTTCACCGCGGTGAGGATTTGCGCCAGGCTGCGGGAGGGCGCGGTCTGTTCGGCGAGTGCGACCGGCGCAGCCGAGGCGGTGGGAACGCCGGTATCCTCGGCGGATGACGGTGTCGCATTTTGCTGTTCATTGTCCGGCTTGCGTGCGGGCGCCGCAGTCGGCACATTCGAGGCCAGCATCTCGTCATGGCTCGCGACGGAGACCGCGAGCTGCTTGACCAGCACGCCCAGTTCGCCGATCTCGCCGACCACGGCCTGAATGCGGTCCGCGCCCGCGGAATTTGCCGAGACGACCTTGCCCTCGACGGCGGCCAGCCGGCGTCCGAATTCGGCGACCTGGCGCGCAAGATCGGCGGTGCCACGCGACAAATCCGCGATCTGGCCACCGACGTCGGTGCGGTCGCGCAGCCGCATCGATACGGCGTTGTAGAGGATCAGGAAGGTCAGGGCCGTAAGCGCGACGATCGCTGATTCCATTCCGCTGATGCCGGCGACGGAATACAGAATCAGGCCGAGGGACGCTGCGACCAGCACCATGCAGATGGCGATGAAAATCGTGGAAATGCGGATCATGTTACGCGGAAGGCCCTCATGTCCCTGGGCTTGGAAGCGGTTTGACAGTCCGGTGCGCGGCTCCAAGCAGCTGCAACACTAGCATTAATGTTGATTCGAGACGCTAGTGTTCTTCTGACACGGTCGGAACCGCCGAGCCCGGCGTATTGGACATCGCAGTGCCCCGGACGGCGAGCAGCCTTGGACGCCCGACGGTCGAATCCAGGAGGGTCTGGCGCTCGATTTCCGAGTTCAGTTCGGCGCCGCACAGCATGATGATGGCCGACATCCACATCCACATCATCAGGCCGATGGCTGCTCCCAGGGAGCCATAGGTTGCGGTGTAATGTCCGAAGTTCGACAGGTACCAGGACAATAGCGCGGAGCCGACGATCCAGAGCAGGGCGGCGGCCAGAGTCCCGACGCTGAGCCACTCCCACCCGGCCTCCCGTCGGCTCGGGCCGAACCGGTAGAGGATACCGAGCGTGCCCAACAGGATCACGAAAAGCAGCGGCCATCGCGCCAGGCCGACGATGAACTGGGTTTCCGGCTGAAGCCCGAGACGATCGAGCGCAAGCGGAAATGCCACGACCGCACTCACCATCAGCAGCAGCGCCGCAATCCCGCCTGACGTGAACGAAAGCGACAGCAGGTTCAATCGGACAAAACTGCGTTTTTCCCGTTCCTCATACACGACGTTGAGGGCATCGATCACCGCCTTGACGCCGGCGTTGGCGCTCCAGACGGCGAACCCGAGACCGAACAGGAACGTGGCGCCAAGCGCGGCATGGCCCTTGTCGAGCACGCGCGCGATCTGGTCCTGCACGATCTGGAACGAGCCTTCCGGCAACATCAGCGCCAGCGTCTGCAGATTGGCGCCGATGGTCGAGGGATTGGCGAACAGCCCGTAGCAGGAGACCAGCGCGGTAATCGCCGGAAACACCGCGAGCAGGCCGAAGAACACCACGCCGGCCGCGGTGGCGAGCAGGCGGTCTTCGTCGGTCCGCACATAGGTGCGCCACAGAATGTCCTTCCAGCCTGCCCACGGGATCTGGAACGGGTTGCTGGACAACCGTCTGCGCCCGGGCTGGGATATTTCGCGCGCGCAAGCGCCGCCGCGCGCCGCCGGAGAATGAGGCGGCGGCCGTTTCGCGGGTGTGTTCGTCTGAAAATAGCGCTGGGCGGTCAGGATCAATATCGTTGTGGCCGCAATCAGGAGCAGATTGTCGCTGGGCGCGGACCCGCGGCCGGACATCAGACTTCCGTTCGTCGGGTCTGCTGCCGTCGCCTCGCGGCCGCCCAGCCCAATAATGTCGCGATCAAGATCAGGCCGGCGGACAACCTCTTGTTATCCGGTGTTGGCCGAGGTCCTGATTTCAGCCGCCGGCGGGCGCGCGGGACTGGGGCCGACGGAGCCAGCAGGATGGCCGCGGCGGTATCTCTCGCGGCCTCGATCTGATCTGGCTTGATCGGGCTGGCCTTGATGGCGACGCGCAGACGGCTCGCGAGGGTTGGAAAATGCGGCGGCCGGCGCTTGAGCCTGCTGGCGGCCAATCCGGCGCAGATGGCGGCGATCACAAGCAGCAAGGCACCGACGACACCAAACGCCTGAAACATCCCGTAATTGATTTCAATCCAGCGAAACAGCGCTGCGGTCCCGACCAAAAAGGCGGCCAGTAAAAAGATTCCCGCTGCCGCGAACAGACCGGCGGCAACCGCATAGGATGTGACGGTCCCCGTCGCCTGGTTGGTCCGATCGCGCAAATACGACCGCGTCGCCAACTTGATCTGGTTCAGTTTGAGCGCCAGCCCGGTACGCAGCAGGCCGCTCGATGGCGCCAGCATGTCCGTCATCCCTCCGCCGGCAGGGACATCTCCTGTCCTTGCCGGGGTTGAACGTGGATGCGTTTCGAATGTTCCGTGCGGCTGAAGCGCCGGTGCGCTCCCTCGCCCCGCTCTTCACGGGGTCGAGACGAGCGAAGCTCGCTCTTTATACCAGCCTTCGGAAGGTCTGACTCTGTTTTGAAAAGCTGGCGCCGGCGTGATTCATTTCTGACCGACTGGATTGATTCGGGAGGTCGGCGATGGGCGCGGCGGTCGGTCTACGGGAGGATTTCGGGGCGGATGAGCTGGGTCGGCTCGCGGCGAAGGTGAAGGATGCTGCGCAGGCGCGACGGTTGCTGGCGCTGGCGGCGGTTCGCGACGGGATGAACCGCACCGAGGCGGCGCGGATCGGCGGCATGGACCGGCAGACGCTGCGGGACTGGGCGCACCGCTTCAACCAGTACGGTCCTGACGGTCTGATCGACATCAAGCCGACCGGGCGGCCGTCGGAGCTCTCCGACGAGCAGAAAGAGGCATTGAAGCAGCTTGTCGAGACCGGCCCCGACCCGGAGAAGGATGGGGTCGTACGCTGGCGCTGCGTCGACCTGAAGCGTGTTCTCGGACAGCGCTTCGGTGTCGATCTGTCGGAGGTGAGCCTGGGGCGCGCGCTCAAGAAGCTCGGCTTCTCGCACATCAGCGCCCGGCCGCGCCATCCCGTGCAGGATCCGGAGGCGATCGCGGCATTTAAAAAAACTTTCCCACGCAGGTCGCGGCGATCGTGACCAAACTCGCCCCGGAAACGCCGATTGAGGTCTGGTTCCAGGACGAGATGCGGGTCGGCCAGAAGAACAGCCTCGTCTACCAATGGGCCAAGAAGGGATCACGGCCGCGGCAGCCCAAGGATCAGCGTTACGAGAACGCCTATGTGTTCGGCGCCGTCTGTGCGAGCCGCGACACCGGCGTCGCCCTCATCATGCCGCAAGCCGACACCGAGGCCATGCAGGCGCATCTCGACGCCATCGGCAAGGCCGTCGCGCCCGGCGCGCATGCGCTGCTCATCCTCGACAAGGCCGGATGGCACACGACGCGCAAACTAAAGCCACCTGCCAATGTCACCCTCGTGCCGCTGCCACCCGCCTGTCCGGAGCTCAACGCAGCCGAGAACATCTGGCAGTATCTGCGGCAGACCTATCTCGCCAACCGTGTGTTCGCGTCCTACACCGACATCCTCGACGCCTGCCAAGACGCCTGGCGAAAACTTCTCGCCGAAACCGGGCGCATCACGTCGATCGCGGCCCGCGACTGGGCCATCATCGGTCAGCTCTTCTGAAGGCTGGTATTAGCGGGTTGGGGTGAGGGGCTCTCGCAGCGAGCGCGACTCGCGGATGGTCCCCCTCACCCGAAATTCGCTAACGCGAATTTCGCCTCTCCCCGCAAGCGGGGCGAGGTTGAGAGGGTTACCTATGTCGCCGGTTGCTCAGAGAAGCGGCCCGCTACGCCACCGCGCGGATCACCTTGGCGACCTTCTCGACGATCTCGCCGATCTGGTCTTCGCTGATGATAAGCGGCGGCGTCAACGCCAGCGTATCGCCGGCGACGCGCAGCATCAGGTCATTGTCGTGGAACGCGCTGTTCAGCCCGTCGAAGCCGCGCTTGCCCGGCAGGTCGGGGCGCGGCGCGAGATCGATGCCCGCCGTCAGACCCACGGTGCGGATGTCCACCACGTTCGGCTCGCCCCTCAGCGACATCACCGCGTCGGCGAATTTCGACTCCAGCTTGTTGGCGCGCTCGAACAGCTTTTCGTCGCGATAGATATCGAGCGTGGCGAGGGCCGCGGCACAGGCCAGCGGATGCGCCGAATAGGTATAGCCATGTGTCAGCTCCACGACGTGCTCCGGGCCGCTCATGAAGGCGTCGTGGATGGTATCGCGCACCAAAACGCCGCCCATTGGGGCCGCGCCGTTGGTGATGCCCTTGGCGAAGGTGAGCAGGTCCGGCACCACGCCGTAACGTTCCGCGGCGAAGGCGAAGCCGAGCCGGCCGTAACCGGTGATGACCTCGTCGAAGATCAGCAGGATGCCATGCTTCTGGGTGATCTCGCGCAGCCGCTTGAGGTACCCCTTCGGCGCCGGCAATACGCCGGTCGATCCCGCCATCGGCTCGACGATCACGGCGGCGATGGTGGAGGCGCCGTGCAGGTTGACCAGTCGCTCCAGTTCGTCGGCGAAATGCGCGCCGTATTCCGGCTCGCCCTTGGTGAAGGCCTGCTTCTCGCGGTCATAGGTGGCGGGAAGATGATCGACCCCGGCCAGCAGCGTTCCGAACATCTTGCGGTTGCCGACGATGCCGCCCACCGAGGTACCGCCGAAGCCGACGCCGTGATAGCCACGCTCGCGTCCGATCAGCCGGGTGCGGCTGCCCTGGCCCTGGATCTGGTGATAGGCCAGCGCGATCTTGAGCGCGGTATCGGCGGCCTCCGAACCGGAATTGCAGAAGAAGACGTGGTCGAGCCCGGCGGGCGCGAGATCGGCGATGCGGCTGGCGAGCTCAAAGGCCTGCGGAATGCCGAACTGGAACGGCGGCGCATAATCCAGGGTCTCGGCCTGCTTGGCGATCGCCGCGGCAATCTGGGTACGGCCATGGCCGGCATTGGTGCACCACATGCCCGAGGCGGCGTCGATGATCTTGCGGCCGTCGACGGTAAAGTAGTGCATGTCCTTGGCGCCGGCGAGAAGCCTCGGCGCTTTTTTGAAGGCCCGGTTGGCAGTGAACGGCATCCAGTGCGCGGCGAGGTCGTTGGGCACGTTGACGGCGGCGGGGCGTTGGCTCTTGTCGAGCATGGGGGCCTCTTCAAGTTTTGGGATGGGACGGTTGCCGCGGAGAGTATCAGCTTCGCCGGGCGACGGAAACCGACAACTCCGCCACGTTTATTTCAGCTCAATCGGGTGGCTTCAGGGAGCTTAAGGGGACGTCGAGAACATAGATGAAACCTGTGGGCGCATAGCTCATCTCGACCTTGCCGTTCAACTGCTTGCCGAGTGTCTCGATCAGCCGGGTCCCGAAACTTTGCCGGGCCGGTGCGTGGACTCCCGGACCGCCGTTTTCGGTCCAGGTCAGACGCAGCCGCTGATTTCCGTCATCGATGGTCCAGGCGATCTCGATACGTCCGGGGGGTACCGACAGCGCGCCGAATTTGGTGGCGTTGGTGCAGAGTTCGTTGAGCGTCATCGCCAATGCGATCACCGCGCCCGACACAATCTTGAGGTTGGGGCCTCCAATCGAAAACTTGCCTTTGCCCTCACCGTCATAGGGCTCCGTCGCACCACGGACGATGTGGGCAAGGTCCGCGCTCGACCAGCGCGCCTGCAGCAACAGATCGTGGGCACGGCCCAGCGCCAATAGCCGGCTCTCGATCGCATGCTGGCCGTGCTCGATGCTGGTTGCGGCGCGCAGGCTCTGCGAGGCGATGGCGCTGACGGTCGCCAGCGTGTTTTTGATGCGGTGGTGCAGTTCTTCCAGGATGAGCTTTTGCAGCCTGTCGGCATTCTCGCGCTGCTCGGCGTCGATACCGGCCTGTGCCAATAACGTCTTGGCATCGATACTCGCCTGCTCAAGCAGCATCCGCAGGCCGACATTCTCGGCCTTTAGAAACTCCTGCGGAACGGTCGGGCCGGCCATCGATCACATAGTCCCGAAAGGACTTCCAGTTTGGTTGATGTCGGCCGTTGTTATCACGGTTTTTGCCGGACAATAGGGCTATTTCCGGTACCGGACATATGATTGCCGGCCTTGCGGATAAGCAACTCACAAATCCGCGGCCCCAATCCAGAACACTTCGCCGTCCGACTCCTCGGTATCGAGCCACAGCAGCGGCAATTGCGGAAATGCGGCTTCGAGCCATGCGCGGCCACGGCCGATCTCGCATAACAGCCCGCCCTGCGGCGTCAGGTGGCCGGCGGCCTCGTCCAGGATGCGACGGACGATGTCGAGCCCATCGGCGCCGCCGTCGAAGGCGAGCTTCGGCTCGGCCCGGCATTCGCGCGGCAGTGCCGCCATCCCTTCCGCGTCGACATAGGGCGGATTGGAAATAATCAGATCGTAACGCTCGCCGCCGATCGGCCCAAACAGGTCGCCCCGATACAACTTCACCCTGTCTTCGAGACCATACTCGGCAACGTTACGGGCGGCGACTTCGAGCGCGCCCCTGGAAATGTCCACCGCATCGATACGCGCATTCGGAAAACTCCGGCCCGCGAGAATCGCAAGGCACCCCGAGCCGGTGCAGAGGTCGAGCACATTTTCCACCGATGCCGGATCGCCGAGCAGCGAAGCGCCTTCTTCGTCGCTGTCGCCGCTAAAGTGAGAAGTCCAGCAACTCGCCGATGAAGGAGCGCGGCACGATCACGCGCTCGTCGACATGGAAGGGCAGGCCGCGCAGGTAGACCTTGTTGACCAGATAGGCGGCAGGTTTTCGCGTGGTGATGCGGCGCGCAATTACGTCCAGGATGGCCTTGGCCTCCCGCCCGGTGACCCGCGCGGTCGCGAACGTTTCGAACTGGTCGGGATGAAGATGCAGGGTTTCGCAAACCAGGAACGCGGCCTCGGCCACGGGGTCGGTGGTGCCGTGCGCGAACACCAGCTTTGCCTCGACGAAGCGGCTCACGGCATAGCGGACGAAATCGAGCAGCGTCCGCAATTCGCCCGATGGAACGCTCGGCAGTCTCGATGCGGCGCGGCCGCGTTTGGCCGCCGGCCTGGCGCGCTTCGCCATCAGGATTTGGTCCAGCGCGCAGCGGCGGCGTCATCGTGCTGCCGGGCGTCGACCCAGCTGGTCCCCGCCGCGCTTTCTTCGCGCTTCCAGAACGGCGCGTTGGCCTTCAGATAATCCATCAGGAACTCCGCCGCCTGGAACGCCGCCTGCCGATGCTGCGACGCCGTCAGCACCAGCACGATATTTTCGCCGGGCGTGATGCGGCCGACGCGATGGATGACGCTCAGCCCTGTCAGCGGCCAGCGCGACATCGCGGTCTCGGCGTGCCGCGCAATTTCGGCCTCCGCCATTTCGGGATAGTGTTCAAGCGTCAGCGCCGCGATCGGCTCGCGGCCCTCGCTGCCCCGGCAAATGCCGCTGAAACTCACGATGGCGCCGATATCGGTGCGTCCGTTGGTCAGGGCCGATATTTCCTGCGCTATGTCGAAGTCGGCTTCCTGAATCCGGATGGTCACATTGGCGGTCATCGGATCACGCGCCTGTCCAACGGCTTAACCGCCGGTCATCGGCGGGAAAAAGGCAATCTCGCGGGCGCCAGCGATCGCCGTGTCGGATTTGACATGGGCGTGGTCGATCGCGGCGCGGATCACCCGCGGGGTCTCGAAGGCGTGGGCGTAAGCCTCGCCGCGCCCCGAAAGCCATGCCATCAGATCGTCGACGGTGCGGACGGCCGCCGGCGGTTCGACGGTTTCCTCCGATTTGCCGACCCGTTCGCGCACCCAGGCGAAATACTTGACCTTCATGCCTCATCCTCCTTGATGAGGTGATGAATGCCGGCGCGGAAATAATCCCAGCCGGTGTAGATCGTGAAGATCGCCGACAACCACAACAGCACGATCCCGATCAGGGTCGTCGAGGGCAATATCTGCTCGCCCGCCTCGCCGGCGATCAGGAAGCCGATCGCGACAAGCTGCACGGTCGTCTTCCACTTCGCCAGCTTGGTTACGGGCACGCTGACCCGTAATGCGGCGAGGTATTCGCGCAGGCCCGATACCAGGATTTCGCGGCACAGGATCACGATGGCGGCCCACAGCGTCCAGCCGTGAATGCTGTTGTCGGCGGCCAGCATCAGCAGGCAGGATGCGACCAATAGCTTGTCGGCGATCGGGTCGAGCATGCGGCCGAAGGCCGAATGCTGGTCCCAGATTCGTGCATAGTAGCCATCGAGATAATCCGTAACGCCCGCCGCGATGAAGACGGCCAGCGCCACCCAGCGCAGCCACAGCGGTCCATCCATGATGGACTCCGCAAAAACGCAGCCGACCACCACCGGGATGGCGGCGATTCGCGCGTAGGTCAGGATATTCGGGAGGGACAACGAACTCTTCGCTGCCCCTCTTGTCGTTGCGATGTTCATCCGCCTTACCAATACCGCCCAAGCATGAAGGTCAACCGTGGGACGCACATGATCCGTTGCCGACGACGCCAATTTGACTCGAAACCCACTTCTAGCCCGGCTGCGCGTGGAAAAACTCGAAAATCTTGCGGGCGCTTTCGGCGCTGACGCCGGGAACCTTGCCGAGATCGGCGATCGAGGCCCTTTCGATCTCCTTCAACGTTCCGAAATGATGCAGCAAAGCACGTTTGCGTGACGGGCCGATCCCGGGAATTTCCTGTAATCCGGCCTCGCGGATGTCCTTTTTACGCAGCTTGCGGTGCGAGCCGATCACGAAGCGATGCGCCTCGTCGCGCAACCGCTGGATGAAATACAGCACCGGATCGCGCGGCTCCAGCTTGAGGGCCTCGCGGTCCGGCATGAACAGGGTTTCGCGGCCGGCGTCGCGGTCCGGCCCCTTGGCGACCGCCAGCAGCAACACCTGGGTCAGCCCCATCCCGTCGAAAATCTCTCTGACGGCGTTGAGCTGGCCGCGGCCGCCATCGATGATGACGAGGTCGGGCCATTGCGGAAACGAATCATCGTCGGCTTTGGCCTTCGCGGCATCGCCTTCGGCCGGCGCCGTCAACAGCCGCTTGAAGCGCCGCTGCAGCACCTCGCGCATCATCGCGTAATCGTCGCCCGGCGTCAGGCCCTCGGACCTGATGTTGAACTTGCGATACTGGTTTTTGATGAAACCGTCGGGCCCTGCCACGATCATGGCGCCGACCGCGTTGGTGCCCTGGATGTGGCTGTTGTCGTAGACCTCGATCCGCTTCGGCGCATGCGGCAGCCCCAGCGTGGTGACCAGCCCCTGCAGCAGCCGGCCCTGGGTCGCGGTATCGGCGAGCTTGCGGCCGAGCGCCTCGCGCGCGTTGGTCAGCGCGTGCGCGATCAGTTCCTTCTTCTCGCCGCGGCGGGGCGTGGAGACTTCCACCTTGAAACCGGCCTTGATGGAGAGCGCATCAGCCAAAAGCTCGCTCTCCTCGATTCCGTGCGACAGCAGGATGAGTTTCGGCGGTGGTTTGTCGTCGTAGAACTGGGCGAGGAACGAGGCCAGCACCTCTTCCGGGGTGAAGGATTTCTCCGCGCGCGGAAAATAGGCGCGGTTGCCCCAGTTCTGGCCGGTGCGGAAGAAGAACACCTCGACACAGGAATATCCGCCCTCCTGGTGGATAGCGAATACGTCGGCTTCTTCCACGGTGCGCGGGTTGATGCCCTGCTGCGACTGGATCGCGGACAGCGCCGCGAGACGATCGCGGTAAAGTGCTGCCGTTTCAAACTCCAGTTCGGCGGCGGCCTTCTCCATTTCGCCGGCAAGCTCCTGCTTCACCAGCCGGCTGCGGCCGGAGAGGAAATCCGTCGCCTCGCGCACCAGCTCGGTATAGCCGGGAAAATCGATCTCGCTGGTGCACGGTCCCGAACAGCGTCGGATTTGATAGAGCAGGCAGGGCCGGGTGCGGCTTTCAAAGAACGCATCGGTGCAGGAGCGCACCAGAAAGGCGCGCTGCAGCGCGGTGATGGTGCGATTGACCGCGCCCGCCGAGGCGAACGGGCCGAAATACCGGCCGGGCCGCGTCTGCGCGCCGCGATGCTTGAGGATTTGCGGCGCCCAGTGATCGCCCGTGATCAGGATATAGGGAAACGACTTGTCGTCGCGCAGCTGCACATTGAAGCGCGGGCGCAGCTGCTTGATCAGGTTGGCCTCGAGCAGCAGCGCCTCGGTTTCGGTCGAGGTCGATATGATCTCGACCGTCACGGTGGCCGCGATCATGCGCAGGATGCGGGCCGGCTGCGGCGCGTTGACCCGCGCATAGGAGGAAAGGCGCTTGCGGACATTTTTCGCCTTGCCGACATACAGCACGTCGTTCGCGGCGTTGAGCATGCGATAGACGCCGGGCGAGGTCGGGGCATGGCGCACCGCGAGTTCGATCGCGGCATGGCCGACCGCCAGCCGGCCTTCCGGTAGCGCCTCGCCGGGTTCCTCGGCGACCTCCGGCAGCAGCGCGTCGTCCTCCTCCTCGGCGGTGGCCGTCGCGGGGTCGATATCTTCCAGCGCCGAGTCCGGCGGCGTCTCCGGACCCGGGGCCGCCGGTTCCGAACCGCGGCGCATGGTCGGCGCGGCGGATGCCTTCGGGCTGTCGGTCGAATCCTGATCCATGGGCCTAAACTAAGCGCTGGCTTCGTGCATCGCCAGCGTGCGGCGCCGGCAGGGCCGGTTCCGGTAACGCTTTCTTAAGAATGCGAAACGCCGCGCGGCAGGCCTTAACAACCCTTTAACCTGAAAGTCTCGATAAATCTTATCGGAAAAGGGTGCAATTCCGTAACCATACGTTTCGCATTTCCCATGCACGGGGTGTGTGAAAGCGGCAGTCGCGTCGGGAGAATAGATAGGATGAGCAGGTTCATTTGGTGGGCAGTGGCGTTGATCGCCCTGGGCTGGGTGGTGTCGGCGCAGGCGGCCGATCTTCCCTACGGATCGCGCGCGCCGTACACCGTCAATCAGCCGCTCAACGCCTATAGCTGGGCCGGTCCCTATCTCGGCGGCAACCTCGGCTACAGCTGGGGTTCGGTCGACAACAATGTGACCAAGCCATCGGGTATCGAGGGCGGCGTCCAGGCCGGCTACAACTGGCAACAGGGCCCCTGGGTGTTCGGCGTTGAAGGCGACATCCAGGCGACCGGCGCCGACGATACCTTTGCGCCGTGGCAATTCTCCAACCCGTGGTTCGGCACGGTGCGCGGCCGCGCCGGTTATGCCATCAGCAACATCCTGTTCTATGGCACCGCCGGTCTGGCATTCGGCGAATTGCGCGGCGAGACCTTCGGACTGTCGGAAACCCATACCAATGCGGGCTGGACCGCGGGCGTCGGCGCCGAATTCGGCCTCGCCCCGAACTGGAGCGCCAAGATCGAATATCTTTACGTCGATCTCGCCGACAGCAACTTCACCATCACCGGCGTGCCGAATGGTTATCGTTTCGGAACGCTGCGCGCCGGCGTGAACTATCATTTCTGATAGCAAGAAGAAAACATCCTATCGCAACCTCCCGGCCGCTTCGCGGCCGGGATTTTTTTTAGGGCGCGCGCATTTAATTTTTTAAGGATGCGCGCATTTAAGATGAAATCACGAGATTAACCGCCTTGGGGCCCTTGCCCTTCTTGTCCGGCTCGACCTCGAATGTGATGCGCTGTCCTTCGATCAGATCCTTCAAACCCGCCCGCTCTACCGCGGTGATGTGTACGAACACATCGCGGCCGCCGTCATCAGGCTTGATAAAGCCATAGCCTCGTTCGCCGTTGAAGAACTTGACCGTCCCAGTCATGGCCATCGGGAAAACTCCTGCCCGGTACTACACCGCCGCTACGCGTTTTCAGCGTATCGACCCGACCGGAAATTCGTTGCCGGAGAGCTTGGCCACCGGAGCGGATCACGCAATATCGATCCGCCATTTAAAATATTTGAGGCCTTGTCACTCCGCCGCTACCATTCGCGGAAGCGGAACGTAAAGCCGGTCTTAATGGATGTGAGCATAATACGGTTCTTTGCAAATTGCCTACCGCTCAATCAGACTTTTCCCGGCAACTCGGGTCGCCAAGGTTTGGGCGGCTAAAGTTCGCGCAGCTGTGACTTTGCGCAGTCAAGGCTTGGGCGTCTCCAGCCTGAACCGGCCGGCGCCGCCCTGGCCGAGCGGCTTTTCCAGTTCGGGCAGGATGGCCCGGAGTTCGCCCATCAGCGTCCACGGTGGATTGACGATCAGCAGACCCGCCGAGGCGAGGGCCTCGCCGGCGGCCTGCGGCGCGACGCTGAATTCCAGGCGCAGGCATTTTCCGGGCGCCGCGCCGGCGCCCGCCAGTTCGGCGACGTGGCGGGCCAGGCTGTCGGTGGCGCGGCGGCTTTTCACCGGATACCAGAGCAAATAGCTGCCGGTCGGCCATTTCGCGAAAGCTTCGGCAAAACCAGCGGCCATCCGTTCGAACTCGTCCTTCGCCTCGAAGGGCGGGTCGATCAGAACCAGGCCGCGGCGCTCTTTCGGCGGCACGAAGGCCGGTAACGCCACCCAGCCGTCGAGGTCGACCACGCGGGCCTGGGTGTCGCGGCGCAGCGCGTCGATCAGGCGCTTACGCGCCTTCGGCTCGATTTCGCACGCGGTGAGGCGATCCTGTGGCCGCAACAGCGCGCGCGCGATCAGCGGCGATCCGGGATAGGCGTTTAATTCGCGTGGGGAATTGAAGGCCCTGACGATGTCGAGATAGGGCGCAACCAGCGGTAACGTGGTTTCCGAAAATCGCGCCTGCATCACCCGTGCGATCCCGGTGAGCCACTCGCCGCCGCGGCGGGCTTCATCGCCGGCGAGATCGTAGACTCCAGCGCCGGCATGGGTATCGATGACGCGGAACGCCGCCGGCTTGTCCTGCAGATAGCTGAGAATGCGCACCAGCACGATGTGCTTGATGACGTCGGCAAAGCCGCCGGCGTGAAAGGCGTGACGGTAGTTCATCAGGAAAGCTTATGGTCGCTTGGAGAAGACATGTTGCGTCTTCTAGCCGTCATGGCCGGGCTTGTCCCGGCCATCCACGTCTTTAGCGAACAAGGCGAAGGAAAACGTGGATGCCCGGCACAAGGCTTGTGCTCGGGCCCGCGAAGCTGGACCCGAGTGCCGGGCATGACGATGGACGGAAATCAGCCGCCCCGCATCGGCGGCATCACCAACTGGTCGCGGCGGCAGGCGCGGCGGTCGATCTCGTCGCAGGGCTGGAACTGGAGATCCTTGCTCATGCAGATCCGCACTTCGCTGAGCCGCGTCCGGTCGCAGGTCACCGCGATCGCGGAAGGGCTCAAGCCGGGATTGGCCCTGATGAAGGCGTCCTCGATCTCGGCCGGCGGGACGGTCTTCGGCTCCGACAATTCGAGGTATTCCGGTGGAATTTTCACTGCGGCGCGCGCTTTCCGGATGGTCTCGAAATAGGCCCGCGGGCCCATGCCCGAACAGGTGCCGTGCTTGTCCCATTCGTTGAAGATCAGCCCCGGCGCCGGCATCAGGTCGAGCATCGAGGACATGATATTGCGATCGAGCCGCGGCGGCGGCCGCTGGCAATATTCGGGAAAGCCGTGCTCGTATTGCGGCCACAGGCCGTGGACCACGAAGGAAAACGGCCGCTCGCCGCACTGGGCCTGCGAACGCCGGCCGTTGCCGCGCTCCGACGCCTCCTCGCAAAAGGAAGGCGACCACGACAGCGACAGCACATAATAGTCGAAATCGCCTGGCGCATTCTGCCGGCGATCCTGCGCCGACGCCGTTCCAGCGATGCCGGCCAACGCCGTGGCGGCGAACAGGCCCACCGAGACCAAAAACCGCGCAATCCAAACCGATCGAAAATGAAACATGCCGACGCCCCCTTCACAAATTGCCTGGGAGCCTAGCAGGCGACGGGAACATTTCAAGAACAAAAACAGAATAAAGAGGCTTCGGGGCCCAAATTTGTCAAGTTCAGGGTCGGGAAAAGAGCCTGGAAATCAGGGCCGGGCGGACCGGCAGTTCGGATTGTAGGCCCAGTTGCGATCGAGCCCGGTCACGCACCATTCGACGCCTTGGCCGATGCCGGCAAAGCCGCCATCCTCGATGATCGAGTAATGCACGGTGCGCTGCTTGCCGTCGCTCATCATGACGTCGGCGCTGCAATAGCGGCGCGGAATGTTGTCGGACTGCCAGGGCCGGAACGCGGTTTCGGTGATCCGGCCATAGGCGGTGATCTGCAGCGCGGAATTCCAGAAGGTGCTCTCTTTTTCCTGGAACTGGGAGGTAATGGTGCCGAGGGCCGCCTCGCACGGCTTGACCCGGCCGTCATATTGGGGCCCGAACAGTCCGAAATTCAGCTCCAGCGGATTGGCGGCCTCGGCCGCCTGACCAAAGGCAAACAGCCCCAACACCACGCCGAGCGCGGCGCCAAGACCGAGTTTTTTCGAGGAGGTGAAGAGGTCGCGCATGGGAATCCGCCTGATGATCCAACGCACAGACGGTGCCGCGAAGCCCGCACGAGGTCAAGTGCAGCGCGGCAACACCTTGCCGATAACTCCGCGCCGGATCGTGAGCGTTCTTTTAATACCGGCGGATGCGCATTATGGTGCGCCTGAGCCAAATGGAGTCTGCGATGCGAATGATTGGGGCGGCGAGCTTGGTCGCCGTGTGCGGGATACTGGCGTGCGCGCCGGCGCGGGCCGATACCGTGCCAGCGTTCAAGGGCAACGATACCGGCGGCATTATTGCCTATTCGGTGGCCCAGCAGGGGGATGCCCGCCAGCTCGCGGTCAATCATTGTGCGCGTTACGGCAAGGTGGTGAAGTTCCTCGCCGTCGACCCGCAGTACGGCGGCTACCTTTCCTTTGCCTGCCGTTGGGTGCCGTACGGTGCCGAACAACGGCCGCTGCGCACGCGTTACTAGACCCGGCCCATCCCGTCTCTCGGGCGTCACGGATCCCCGTCAGACCGGTATCCGCACGATGGCGCGAAGGCCGCCCATCGGGCTGTCGCCGAGCATGATGTCGCCGCCATGCGAGCGGGCGATGTCACGGGCAATCGCGAGCCCAAGCCCGGTGCCGCCTTCGTCCTGGTTGCGGGCGTCGTCGAGCCGCAGGAACGGCTTGAACACTTCCTCGCGCATCGACTGGGGAATGCCCGGCCCATCATCGTCGATCGTCACGGTCAGATAACGGTGATCGCGGTGGCCGGTGATCGAGATCGCATTGGCGTGGCGCGCGGCGTTGGAGACGAGGTTGGCAAGGCAGCGCTTGAACGAGGCCGGCTTCACCGTCACGACAGGCAGTCCGTGGAACGCCACCGTCGCGGCATGGCCGTTGCGTTCGGCGTCGCTGCGCAGCTCCTCCAGCGCCAGCGTCATGTCGGTCGGCTGCGCCTGCTCGCCGCTGTCGCCGCGCGCGAAAGCCAGATAGTCCTCCAGCATGCCTGACATCTCGTCGACATCCCGGCGCATGCCGTCGACCTCGGGACTGTCGCCGATCAGCGCCAGCTCGAGCTTGAAGCGGGTCAGGATGGTGCGCAGATCGTGCGACACCCCGGCCAGCATCGCGGTGCGCTGCTCGATCGAGCGTTCGATGCGCGCTTTCATCTCGAGGAAGGCCCCGGCGGCGCGGCGCACCTCGCGCGCGCCGCGGGGGCGGAAGTTCGGCGCCTCGCGGCCCTTGCCGAAGCTTTCGGCGGCATCCGCGAGCCGCAGGATCGGCTTGATCTGGTTGCGCAGGAACAGCACCGCGACGATCAGCAGGATCGAGGAGGTACCGACCATCCAGAACAGGAAGATCTCCGAATTCGACGCATAGGCCGCGCTGCGCTGGGCGAACACCCGCATCACGGCGTCGTCGAGCTGGATGCGGATTTCCACCAGGCTGGAGCGGCCGACGGTATCGATCCAGAACGGTTTGCCGATCTGCCGGCCAAGCTCCACCGACAGGGTCTGGTCGAGCAACGAGAAAAACGGCTTTGGCCCGGGCGGCGGCATGTCGCCGACGGGCAGGAAATCCACCACGAGCCCCATCCGCTGTCGCGATGCCGCGCAGCTGCGCGCGGTCCTTGTCCTGCGGATAACCCTTGTAGACATCGATCAGGGCGGCGACGTCCTGCACGACCGCGGCGGACAAATGCCGCGTCACCGTGTTCCAGTGCCGCTCCATGAACACGAACGCCACCACCGACTGCAGGACCACCATCGGCACGATCATGATCAGCAGCGCGCGGGCATAGAGCCCGGTCGGCATCCAGCTCTTGAACGCATTGCCCATCCAGCCATTGGCCGCGGAGACGCGCCGCGATGCGGTGCGGATCAGCGTGAGGCCGGTGTCGAGCGTGCTCATCGGACAGGGTTCACTCGGAATGGCTCACGGGGAGGCGACCAGGCGATAGCCGATGCCGCGCACCGCCTGCAGGAACAGCGGATTGGCGGGATCGCGCTCGATCTTGCGCCTGAGACGGTTGATCTGCACGTCCACGGCGCGCTCGTTGACGGTGCCGTTGCCGGTCAGCGCACTGCGCGGCACGGTGTCGCCCCGCGCCAGCGCGAGAATGCGCAGCATCTCGCGCTCGCGGTCGGTGAGGTGGATTACCTCTTCGCCCTGACGCAGTTCGCCGCGCTCCAGATGATAGACGTAAGGCCCGAACGCGACCTGCTCCAGCGTCTCCACCGGCGGCGGCGCGGAGCGCTTGAGGATATTGCCGATACGCAGCACCAGCTCGCGCGGTTCGAACGGCTTGGCGACATAATCGTCGGCGCCGATCTGCAGGCCTTCGATCCGGCTTTCCGCTTCATGGCGCGCCGTCAGCATGATGATCGGCACCGACGACGAGGCGCGGATGAAGCGGGCGAGATCGAACCCGGTTTCGCCGGGCATCATGACGTCGAGGATCAGAAGGTCGAAATGCAGGCCGAGCAGCTTGGCGCGGGCGTCGCTGGCGCTCATCGCGGTGGTGACGCGGTAGCCTTCGCCGCAGAGAAAGCGCGACAGCAGATCGCGGATGCGGCGGTCGTCGTCGACCAGCAGCAGATGCGGGGCGTCATCGGCCGGTTGCGGCGGCGTTCGCGCGGGTGCAGCCAGGGACACGTTTACTCCTTTGCCTTTGCCGTCGCGTTGCCGGGCCTGAGGATCGTTTCCAGCACCTTGTCCGGATCGTCGCTGATCGATCATGGCGCGCAGGAACTGGCGGACTGTATCCGCGCCGGGCGGGGCGATGTCCGCGCAGCGCGCGGCTGATCCGATCGGTCTGCAGTCCGGCCAGCTTTGCGACCAGCGCCTCGCCCTTGGCGGTAGCGAAAAGCAGGCGCTGGCGCCGGTCGTTATTGCCGGTCTTCTGCACGATATACCCTTCATCGAGCAATTGCTTGAGAACCCGTCCCAGCGACTGCTTGGTGATGCGCAGCACGTCCAGCAGGTCGGCCACCTTAAGGCCGGGATAGCGGTGGACGAAATGCAGCACCCGGTGATGCGCCCGCCCGAATCCGAAAACCTCCAGCTCATGGTCGGCATCGCCGACGAAATCCCGGTAGGCGAAAAACAAAAGCTCGATGATATCCCAGCGCAAATCGGCCATCCCGGGGGCGTGGGACCGCGCCTCAGCTGCCCGCGAATCGGTATCCGGTGAAGGTCGTGAGAAATTTATGTCAGCCATATTGACGTATCTTGGGTTCAATGTTACAAAACCATCAGCCGCAGCGAAACAATAGGTCGTATCGCCTGCGGTGACGGCGGCCTGAGAAGCCCAGAAGGCGGCGACGGCCGCGAATTTGTCTACCCTTGAGATTGTCGAGCGGCATTTCGGCAAACATACTGGACTTCCGCCTTCCACAAAAGCATGTCCTACGCTTAACGGACTTAGCCGCAACGACGACAGTCAGGGACCTGCCCCGATGAACGCCCACCAGAAGATCGCCTTTTCCTGCAGCCCGACATCGAAACCCGTTGGCGCCGACGCCCGGGCGGACCTGCTCAAGGATCCCGGCTTCGGCCGCGTCTTCACCGATCACATGGTGACCATCCGCTGGACCAAGGATCGCGGCTGGCACGACGCCCAGGTGCGCGCCCGGGAACCGATCTCGCTCGACCCCGCCGCCGCCGTGCTGCACTATGGCCAGGAAATTTTCGAAGGCCTGAAGGCCTACACGCGCGACGACGGCAGCATCGTTCTGTTCCGGCCCGAGCCGAATGCGCGGCGCTTCCAGGCCTTCTGCCGCGCGTCTGGCCATGCCGGGGCTGCCGGAATCGGTGTTCCTGCAGGCTGTCGAGCAGCTGGTGCAGCATCGATCCGCGCCTGGATTCCCGGCGGCGAAGGCAGTCTCTATCTGCGCCCCTTCATGTTCGCGACCGAAGCTTTCCTCGGCGTCCGGCCGTCCTACGAATATCTCTTCGTCCTGATCGCCAGTCTCCGTCGGCTCCTATTTCAAGGGTGGCGCCAGGCCGTCACCGTCTGGCTGCAGCGAACGCTATACGCGCGCGGCCGAGGGCGGCACTGGCGCGGTCAAATGCGGCGGCAATTACGCCGCCAGCCTGCTCGCCCAGGCCGAGGCGATCGAACACGGCTGCGATCAGGTCGTGTTCCTCGATGCGGTCGAGCACCGCTACATCGAGGAACTCGGCGGCATGAACGTCTTCTTCGTGTTCGACGACGGCTCGCTGACCACGCCGCCGCTGAGCGGCACGATCCTGCCGGGCATCACCCGGGATTCGATCATCGCGCTCGCCCGCGGCGAAGGCCGCACGGTCCGCGAGGAGCGCTACAGCATCGAGCAATGGCGCGCCGACGCCGCGAGCGGCAAGCTGAGCGAAGCCTTCGCCTGCGGCACGGCCGCGGTGGTCTCGGCGATCGGCCGGATCAAGAGCGCCAATGGCGATATCGTCATCGGCGACGGCGATGGCGGCCCGATCACCGCGGCGCTGAAGGCGAAGCTCGTCGGCATCCAGCGTGGTGACGTCGCGGACGCCGAGGGCTGGGTGCGCAAGATCGCGTAAAGAGCACGACGGCGGCGACGAAATCTGTTTCGCCGTTCGCGTGTCCCGGACGCGGCGCAGCGCACTTCGCGTTGCTCCGCAGAGCCGGGACCCAAAACCGGCCCGGCCGCCAATGGACCCCGGATCAGCAGCGCACCACGCCGCAAGCGCGGCGTGCTTGCGCAGCATCCGGGGAACGTCCAGCCGGACGCAGGCTGGGTGCGCAAGATCGCGTAAACCGCAGGGCGGCGACGAAATGTGTTTCGCCGAAGTGCGGCCCAAGGGCAAGGCGGCGATAACGGCAGGGGTGGTTCTCGCGTCCCGGACGCGGTGCAGCGCACTTCGCGTTGCTCCGCAGAGCCGGGACCCAAAACCGGCCCGGCCGCCAATGGACCCCGGATGCTGCGCACCACGCCGCAAGCGCGGCGTGCTGCGCAGCATCCGGGGAACGTCCAGCTGGACCCAGGCTGGGTGCGCAAGATCGCGTAAACCGCGCGACGGCGGCGACGAAATGTGTTTCGCCGAAGTGCGGCCCAAGGGCAAGGCGGCGATAACGGCAGGGGTGGTTCTCGCGTCCCGGACGCGGTGCAGCGCTCTTCGCGCTGCTCCGCAGAGCCGGGACCCAAAACCGCCCCGGCCGCCAATGGACCCCGGATCAGCAGCGCACCACGCCGCAAGCGCGGCGCGCTGCGCAGCATCCGGGGAACGTCCAGCCGCAAGCACGGTTGCCGCGTCGCGCCTGCGCTGGTACCAACGCGCCCCATGGCCGAAAAACCCAAAAAACCGCAAAAACTCCGCGCCCGCCTGCCGCGCGGGCTGGCCGATCGCGGGCCGGCCGAGATCGCCGCGACCCGCGCGATGGTGGAAAAAATCCGCGAGGTCTATGAGCGCTACGGCTTCGAGCCGGTGGAAACGCCGGCGATGGAATTCACCGACGCGCTCGGCAAATTCCTGCCCGACCAGGACCGGCCCAATGAGGGCGTGTTCTCGTTCCAGGACGACGACGAGCAGTGGATTTCACTGCGCTACGACCTGACCGCGCCGCTGGCGCGCTATGTCGCGGAAAATTTTGATTCACTGCCAAAGCCCTATCGCAGCTACCGCGCCGGCTACGTCTATCGCAACGAAAAGCCGGGCCCCGGGCGCTTCCGCCAGTTCATGCAGTTCGACGCCGATACGGTGGGCTCAGCTTCGCCCGCCGCCGACGCCGAGATGTGCATGATGGCGGCGGACACGATGGAAGCGCTCGGTATTCCCGCGCGGCAGCTATGTGGTGAAGGTGAACAACCGCAAGGTGCTCGATGGGGTGATGGAAAGCATCGGGCTTGGCGGCGAGGAGAATGCGGGACGGCGGCTGACGGTGTTGCGGGCGATCGACAAGCTGGATCGGCTTGGTGAGCGCGGGGTGGGCGAGTTGCTTGGTGAAGGCCGCAAAGATGAAAGCGGAGATTTTACCAAAGGAGCGGGACTAGAAGAATCTCAAATCTCCAAGATCGAAGCCTTCATGAATGCGCGGACAAATGTGCAATCTCCGACTTTTGCATACGCGGGCAGTCAAGACGTATTGAAAAGACTTGTCGACGATCCGGACAGGAAGGAGAGTGAATACAGTATCGCTCTCAAGATATCGGATTGGCTCCGTACAACATTTCAGGATTCCGCGCGTGCCATCGAGGGCCTGGACGAGTTGGTTGAGATTGCTCGTCTGGTGGATGCCGCGGGCTATGGAAATCGAATCATCGTCGATCCCTCCGTCGTCCGCGGCCTCGAATACTACACCGGCCCGGTCTACGAAGTAGAACTGCTGCTCGAAACCAAAGACGAAAAAGGCCGTCCCGTCCGCTTCGGCTCGGTCGGCGGCGGCGGGCGTTATGACGGGCTGGTGTCGCGCTTTCGCGGCGAGCCGGTGCCGGCGACCGGATTTTCGATCGGCGTGTCGCGGCTGCAGGCCGCGCTCACGATGCTGGGCAAGCTCGACACCACGCCGGAATTCGGCCCCGTCGTCGTCACCGTGTTCGACCGCGACCGCGTCGCCGACTACCAGAAGATGGTCGCGGCGCTGCGCAATGCGAACATCCGCGCCGAGCTTTATCTCGGCAACCCCAAGAACATGGGCAACCAGCTCAAATATGCCGACAAGCGCCATTCGCCGTGCGTGATCATTCAGGGCTCGGACGAGAAGGACGATCCCGCTGGCCCGCAGATTCTGTTGAAGGATCTGATCCTCGGCGCCGAACTGGCAAAACTCGAAAAGGACCGCGAGGAATATTTGCAGAAGCAGGGCGAGGCCCAGACCAAGGTGCCTGAGGCTTCGCTGGTCGGCGCAGTCCGCAAGATTCTTGATAGACACGGAGTGAAGTGGAATTAGGCCTCATGGTGAGGAGGCGCCCTTGCGCCGTCTCGAACCAAGGAGACAATAGCCATCCTTCGAGACGCGGCCCTTCGGGCCGCTCCTCTGGATGAGGACTGGGTTTGTAGCAAGCTGCAAGAGAAAAGGGAGAGACCAAAATGCCAGAGATTACCATCAGCATGGCCGCCGGCCGCACCGATGACCAGAAGGCCGGCATGATGCGCGACATCACGCAGGCGCTGGTGAAGAACCTCGGCGTCGATGCCGATGCGGTCGTGATCCAGATCAACGAGGCGCCGCTGGCCCACAAGATGAAGGGCGGCAAGACCTTTGTGGAGCGCGCCGCGGCGGCGAAGAAGTAGCGCTGTGTAGACGCTGCGCACGCGAGATCGATAGCAGCATCGTCATTCCGGGATGGTCCGAAGGACCAGACCCGGAATCTCGAGATTCCGGGTTCGGTCGCTGCGCGCCCGCCCCGGAATGACGGAATAGATCCCATGGATGCACGCGACGTCATCAAGGTCGGCATGAGCGCCGAGCGCACGCTGGTGGTGCCGCCGGAGCGCACCGTCGGGCATTTCGTCCCTGACATGCCGATGGTCTATGCGACGCCGATGATGATCCTGGAAATGGAGATGGCGTCCGGCGATGCCATCAACGCTTGTCTGGAGCCGGGCTGGGTCACGCGTCGGCACCGAGGTCGACATCCGCCACCTCGCGGCGACGCCGGTCGGCGCGCGCGTGCGGACCACGGCGCGGGTGATCGCGGTGGAACGCCGGGTGATCCGTTTCGAGGTCGAAGCCTTCGATGACGAGCGCCGGATCGGCGAGGGCCGTCACGCCCGCGGGCTGGTCAATCTCGAAAGCTTCACCAAGCGGCTCGGGTCGAGCTAGCGAAGCCCTGCATCTTGTCCTCATTCTGAGGAGCCGCGAAGCGGCGTCTCGAAGGGTGGCGGCGAACTCCTGCGTTGCGTCCATCCTTCGAGACGCTTGCTTCGCAAGCTCCTCAGGATGAGGAGCGGAGCGAGGGTCCTAAAACCTACTTCGCGAGTTCCTTCGACCGCCGGGTCGCGGCGGCTACCGCGCGCGTCAGCAGCGACTGCATGCCGTCCGGCCCCATCAGCACTTCGAGCGCCGCCGCGGTGGTGCCGCCGGGCGAGGTGACGTTCTGGCGCAGCGTCGCGGAGGCCAAGTTCCGAGCGATGCAGCAATTCGCCGGAGCCGGCGACGGTTTCGCGCGCCAGTTTTGTGGCGAGTTCAGGCGGGCAGGCCGGCTTCGACGCCGGCGCGCGCCAGTTCCTCGGCGAGCAGAAAGACATAGGCCGGCCCGGAACCGGAGACGGCGGTCACCGCGTCCATCAATTTCTCGTCATCGACCCACTCGACCGACCCGGTGGCGCGCAACAGCGCGTCGGCGACCGCGCGCTGCGCGGCGCTGACATTTTTCGCCGCCACCGCCACGGTGATGCCGCGGCCGATCGCGGCCGGCGTATTGGGCATGGCGCGCACCACGCTGCCGCCGCAGACTTGCTCGATCGAGGCGATCGGTCGTGCCCGCCATGATCGAGACCACCAGCGTGGTTGGTGCTGCGAAGGATTTCAGCATCGCCCCGGCTTCGCGGAAGGTCTGCGGTTTCAGCGCGACCACGAGTGTCGCGGCGGCGCCGATTTCTTTCGGTGGTGGATTGAGGCGAATGCCCTTTGTCGCGAGCGCGCTGATCTCGCTCGGCGGGCTGCGGCTCGATCACGCACGACGCGCTTGGCGTCGAGTCCCCGCGCCAGCCAGCCCGTCAGCATCGCGCCGCCCATCTTGCCTGCGCCGGCGAGGACGATGGTGCCGGTGATGTCCGCGAGCGGTTGGGTCTCGTTCATGGCGATATCCTATAGACGCTGCCAACAACATAGCTCGTCATGGCCGGGCTTGTCCCGGCCATCCACGTATTCCCTTGTTCGTCGTGAGCAAAGACGTGGATGCCCGGGACATCTAGCGCGAAGACGCGCTTCGCGCTTTTGCACGGGCATGACGGATGAGAGATACGTCGCCGCCGTATCAGGCGTGTTCGCCGCGCAAACAAACTTACGCCTCGCCCTCGGTGTCGAACATCGCCGCACTCATGGCTTCGGCCGCACTCTTGCCGGCCCAGACCACGAACTGGAACGCCGGGTAATAGCGCTCGCAGGCGTGGATGGCGCCGACCAGCATGCTTTCGCATTGCGCGGTCGAGGCGGTGAGCCCGCCCGGCAGCACCAGCGCCTGCCGGTACATGATCATGCCGGTGTGGGTCCAGATATCGAAATGCCCGACCCACAATTGCTCGTTGATCGCGGCGATCAGCCGCTGCACTTCGGGCCGGCGCGCGGCGGGAATTTTCATGTCGAAGGCGCAGGCCAGATGCAGCGCCTCGATCTCGGTCATCCAGGTGAAGGAGAGCTGGTAATCGGTCCAGTCGCCCTTGGAGACGATCGTTACCTCGTCTTCGCCGGAGCGTTCGAACGACCAGTTGTTATCGGCGGCGATATCCTCGACCACCGCAAGCGGATTGTTCCGGGAATCGATAATGCCTTCGAGCAGGGACATGCCGTCTCGACCTTGCCTTTGCAAAATTCAGATACGATGGTGATACGCACGCAGCGAGCCGACACGCGCTGACATGACACGTCGCTGCCAACTGCAATCCCCTGTTAGCCCGGGGCCTGCCGGGATCAAGTGATGTGATTTGCGGAATCCGCGCAACCGCACGCCGGAGTCCATCCACAGGCAAACCGCGCCCATACACGGCTCGTCCACAGCTCTTCGCGCGCCACAATTATTAATACGAGAACAAACCGGAATCGGATTCGCCGGATGCGAGTCCGGCGCGCCGGTTTCGCGCGCCGCGCGCGCGACCCGGGTTGCCCCAATCGTTAATTTTCCGAGCTCGTGACTTGCCTCGAGCCGCCCCGGCGGCATGGGGACATGCCGATTCGCCATGCCGAGGCGCTTGCTGGCGGCGGCCGCGCTTCGTCATAATTCGCCGGAGGTCGCCCATCCCGGGCGGCCGATGTTCTCAGGGCGGGGTGAAATTCCCCACCGGCGGTAAGGGTGACGAAACCCAAGCCCGCGAGCGCCTTGCTCCTGACCGCGAGCAAGGGTCAGCAGATTCGGTGCGATTCCGAAGCCGACGGTTAAAGTCCGGATGAAAGAGAACGGTCGCGACAGCCGCATTCCGCGCGGCACGTCGTTCCGTATGCCCTGATTCTGGTCCTGAAAGAGGAAAGCCATGAATCAGATGTTGCAGGATTCCACCGAAGCAAAAAACGCTTCCGCAGCGGAAGGCTCTCCCGAAACCGTCGCTCGTCCACCGGCCCCCGCACATCCGCGCTTCACAAAACCGCAGCGGGTCGCCTTCGTGCAATCCGCCTGGCATCGCGAGGTGATCGAGGAATGCCGCATCGCATTCCTCGACGAGATCGAGGCGCGCAACATTGCGCGCGCGCATATCGACGTGTTCGAGGTGCCGGGCTCGTTCGAAATCCCGCTGCACGTGCAAATCCTCGCCAAGACCCGGCGCTACACCGCGATCGTCGCGGCGGGGCTTGTGGTCGACGACGAATATGATCGCGCGACACCGTGATCAAGGCGCTGATGGATGTGCAGTTGCGTACCGAAGTGCCGGTATTTTCAGCGGTGCTGACGCCGCAGCAGTTCCACGAAACCGCCGCGCATGTCGAATTCTTCCGCAAGCACTTCGCCACCAAGGGCGTCGAGGTCGCGGAAGCCTGCGCCAACACACTGCTCAGTCTGGAACGGCTGCGCGGCCAGGTCGCGGCGGGGATCGTTTAATTTACTGTCCGCGTGCCCCGGATGCTGCGCAGCGCCGTCAGCGCGTTCACGCGCGTCTTCGACGCGCTATGTCTTGCGGCGTGGTGCGCTGCTAATCCGGGGTCCATATCGGCTAGCGGAAGGCGTGGGTCCCGGCTCTGCGGAGCAGCGCGACGAGCGCTGCGCCGCGTCCGGGACACGAGCTATGAAGCGTCCGATTGTCATTTCCGCCGACGCGCCTGTACACTCCGCTGCGGGAGGAGGCGCGCCCGTGGAGACGGGCGGCCGAGACGATCATGTTCGAAGGACACGATCCCTATCTCGTCGCGCTCTCGGTGGTGATCGCGATCCTGGGTGGTTACACCGGTTTCGGCCTCGCGGCCCGCATCCGCGGCGCGCCGGGCGTGAGCCATCGCGTGCTGCTGTCCGGCGCCGCCGGCGTTCCTCGCCGTCGGCATCTGGACCATGCATTTCGTCGGCATGCTGGCGGCGCCGATCCCGGCCGATACCGTCTATCTCGTGCTTCCCACCATCGTCTCGTTCCTGATCTGCGCGCTGGTGGTCGGCGTTTCCCTGTTTTTCCTGAGCATCGGCGAGCCGTCGCAGCGGCGCGTGATCTCTTCGGCGGTGCTGCTGGGGGCCGGGCATCGCCAGCATGCATTATGTCGGCATTCACGGCCTCGCCGGCAATTTCGCCATCGAGCACGACACGTCGATGGTTTTGCTGTCGATTCTGATTGCGATCGTCGCGGCCTATGGCGGCTTGCGCGCGTTCCTGGCCCGGCAGGACGGCATCCGGCTGATCGCAAGCTCGATCGCATTCGGCATCGCGGTGTCCGGCATGCACTACACCGCGATGTACGGCATGCATTTCGTGCCGCTGTCGGCGGCGACGCACCACCACGCCGACGGGCTCGCCGCGTCGCAGCAGATCCTCTCGGTGGTGGTGGCGGTGCTCTGCTTCGTGATCGCGGCCGGCTTCCTGCTGTCGCTGGTGCCGGATCCGCGCCGGCGGGCGGCGAGCGGGGTCGCGATCACAGTCGATCCGGTGACGCAGGCCGCCGCCGCGCCGGTTTCGGCTCCCGAACCGGGGCCGGCCGCCGCGTCCTTTCCGCGGATGATGTCGGCGCCGCTCGGCGGCCTCGGCCAGCCGCCCCGCGCCGGCGCCGGCGCCCCGGTTGCCGGTCGAGGGCGCCGACGGCACCCATTTCATCGATACGCGCCGATGTGCGGAGCGTCCGGGCCGATGCTCATTATACCAGGGTCCATGACGGCACCCGCGAGCGGATGTGTCCGTGGTCGATCTCGGAGGCCGAGGCCCAGCTCGATCCCGGCCTGTTCGTCCGGGTGCACCGCAGCCACATCGTGGCGATCCCGCATGTCAGCTTCGTCCGCAAGGAGGGCGACGGCGCGGTGATCGAACTCGACGGCCCGTCGCCGCACCGCGTGCCCGTGAGCCGCGCCAAGATCGCCGAGGTCAAGGCCCGGCTCGGTCTCGCCCGGCGCAATCATCACGTCTGAGGGCGGATTAATCGACGGAGTGAGGCCTCTTCACCTCGCCCCGCTTGCGGGGTGAGGTCGCCGCGCAGCGCCGGGTGAGGGGCTGCTTCCGCAAATTATCAAGCAGAGGTGCCCGCGGTGAGTCCCCCTCACCCGAAATTCTCGCGATGCGAGAATTTCGACCTCTCCCCGCAAGCGGGGCGAGGTGAACGGTCGGCTTGTATCGATTAGGTCGCGAAGCCTGACGCATTTCGTGCGGGCGAAGTCCGCATCTCGTGCGAATTTCCTTCACCCGTGATCCCGCAAGCTGTCGCCGCCTTGCTTGCGAAAAATTCCGGGAACAGCCTGCCGCCAACGTCCGCACCGACGCGTCTACAGCTCAAAAGACGGACGATGGAGGAGACGATGATTCCTGGCCCATTCAGCTATCACCGGCCCGCGACCGTGGCCGATGCGGTCAAATTGCTCTCGACCCTGGGCGACGAAGCCCGCCCGCTGGCCGGCGGCCACAGCCTGGTCCCGATGATGAAGCTCCGGCTCGCCACCCCCGAGCATCTGGTCGATCTGCACGGCATCGACGGCCTGAAGGGCATCTGCCGCGACGGCAACCGCATCGTGATCGGCGCGATGACCACCCAGCACGAGCTGCTGGCCTCGGACGAGATCGCAAAATCGCTGCCGATCCTGCACGAAACCGCGCTTCTGATCGCCGATCCGCAGGTGCGCTACATGGGCACCATCGGCGGCAATGTCGCCAATGGCGATCCCGGCAACGACATGCCGGCGCTGATGATGACGCTGGGCGCGAGCTACCGGCTCGAAGGGCACATCGGGCGCGCGCGAGGTCGCGGCAGCCGAATTCTATCAGGGCGCCTATTTCACCGCGCTCGAGCCCGGCGAAATCCTGACCGCGATTTCAATTCCCGCGCCGGCGGCCGGTCACGGCTACGCCTACGAGAAACTGAAACGCAAGGTCGGCGACTACGCCACCGCCGCGGCCGCGGTCGTGCTGACGATGTCGGGCGGCAAGGTCGCCAGTCCTGCGCGATCGGCCTCACCAATCTGCACGAAACGCCGCTGCTCGCGACTGACGCGGCGAAGGCCGTGATCGGCACCAGCCTCGACGCGGCGACGCTGAAAAAGGCCGCCGCGGCGGCGGAAGGCGATCATGTCGCCGGCCGCGGATGCCCGCGGGCCGGTGGAATACCGCAAGCATGTCGGCGGCATCATGGTGACGCGGGCGCTGACCCGCGCCGCCGGCCGCGCCAGCTAAGGGGAGGAATCAAAATGGCAAAGACCCATGTGACCATGAAGGTGAACGGCGCCGAGGTCGAAGGCCTCGTCGAACCGCGCACGCTGCTGGTGCATTTCATCCGCGAGAACCTGTCGCTCACCGGCACCCATATCGGCTGCGAGACCACCCATTGCGGCGCCTGCACCGTCGATCTCGACGGCATGTCGGTGAAAAGCTGCACGGTGTTCGCGGTGCAGGCGGAGGGTTCCGAGATCACCACCATCGAGGGCGTCGCCAATGCCGACGGCTCGCTGTCGGCGCTGCAGGAAGGTTTTCGGATGATGCACGGGCTGCAATGCGGCTTCTGCACCCCCGGCATGATCTTGCGCGCGCAACGGCTGTTGAAGGAGAATCCGTCGCCGTCGGAGGAAGAAATCCGGATGGGCATCTCGGGCAATATCTGCCGCTGCACCGGCTACCAGAACATCGTCAGGGCGATCCAGTACGCCGCCGACAAGATCAATGGCGTTGAATTCAAGGAGGCCGCGGAATGAACGACATGACTCCCACGCGGGAACAACGCGAAGCCACGCTCGAAGGCATGGGCTGCAAGCGCAAGCGCGTCGAGGACGCCCGCTTCACCCAAGGCAAGGGCAATTATGTCGACGACCTGAAACTGCCGGGCATGCTGCACGGCGATTTTGTCCGCTCGCCGCATGCGCATGCGCGCGTCAAATCGATCAATTCGGAAGAGGCGCTGAAGGTGCCGGGCGTGCTTGCGGTCATCACCGCCGAGACGCTGAAAACCGTCAACCTCGCCTGGATGCCGACGCTGGCCGGCGACGTGCAGATGGTGCTGGCCGACGGCAAGGTGCTGTTCCAGAACCAGGAAGTCGCCTTCGTCGTCGCCACCGACCGCTATGCCGCCGATGACGGCATCAACAAGGTCGTGGTCGAATACGAGCCGCTGCCGGTGGTGATCGATCCGTTCAAGGCGATGGACGCCGACGCCCCGGTGCTGCGCGAGGATCTCGCCGGCAAGACCACGGGCGCGCACGGGCCGCGCAAGCATCACAACCACATCTTCGAGTGGACCGTCGGCGACAAGGATCTCACCGACGCCGCGTTCAGGAAGGCCGATGTGACGGTCAAGGAGATGATCTCCTATCACCGCACCCATCCGTCGCCGCTGGAGACCTGCCAGTGCGTGTGCTCGTTCGACAAGATCAAGGGCGAGCTGACGATCTGGGGCACCTTCCAGGCGCCGCATGTGATCCGCACCGTGGTGGCGCTGATCGCCAAGATCCCGGAACACAAGATCCATGTGATCTCGCCCGACGTCGGCGGCGGCTTTGGCAACAAGGTCGGCGCCTATCCCGGCTATATCTGCGCCGCGGTGGCTTCGATCGTCACCGGCAAGCCGGTGAAATGGGTCGAGGACCGCATCGAGAACCTCACCGCCACCTCGTTCGCGCGCGATTATCACATGACCACCGAGATCGCGGCGACCAAAGAAGGCAAGGTCACCGGCTTGCGCGTCCATGTGCTGGCCGATCACGGCGCGTTCGACGCCTGCGCCGATCCGTCGAAATGGCCGGCCGGGTTCTTCAACATCGTCACCGGCTCCTATGACTTCCCGGTCGCGCATCTGTCGGTCGACGGCATCTACACCAACAAGGCGCCGGGCGGCGTCGCCTATCGCTGCTCGTTCCGGGTCACCGAGGCGGCCTACTGCATCGAGCGCGGCATGGACATCCTGGCCCAGAAGCTCGGCATGGACCCGGCCGAGTTGCGGCTGAAGAATTTCATCAGGCCGGAGCAGTTCCCATATCACTCGGCGCTCGGCTGGGAATACGATTCCGGCGACTACCACACCGCGATGCGCAAGATGATGGAGACGGTCGACTATGCCGGCCTGCGCAAGGAGCAGGCGGCGCAGCGCGAAGCGTTCAAGCGCGGCGAGACCCGCGAGATCATGGGCCTTGGCGTGTCCTTCTTCACCGAGATCGTCGGCGCCGGGCCCTCGAAGAATTGCGACATCCTGGGCATTGCGATGTTCGATTCCTGCGAAATCCGCCTGCATCCGACCGGCGCCGGCATTGCCCGGGTCGGCACCAAGAGCACCGGCCAGGGGCACGAGACCACCTGGGCGCAGATCATCGCCACCGAGATCGGCATTCCCGCCGACGACATCATGGTCGAGGAGGGCAATACCGATACCGCGCCCTACGGGCTCGGCACCTACGGGTCGCGTTCGACGCCGGTGGCGGGCGCCGCGATCGCCATGGCCGCGCGCAAGATCAAGGCCAAGGCGCAGATGATCGCCGCCTACAAGCTCGAAGTGCACGAAGACGATCTCGAATGGGATATCGACGGCTTCCGGGTCAAGGGCCTGCCGGAGAAATCCATGTCGATGAAGGACATCTGCTGGGCGGCCTACAATTCGGTGCCGCCGGGCATGGAGCCGGGGCTGGAGGCGGTGAGCTATTACGATCCGCCCAACATGACCTATCCGTTCGGCGCCTATATCTGCGTGATGGACATCGACGTCGATACCGGGGTCTACAAGATCAGGCGCTTCTACGCGCTCGACGATTGCGGCACCCGCATCAACCCGATGATCATCGAGGGCCAGGTCCATGGCGGCCTGACCGAAGCGTTCGCGATCGCGATGGGCCAGGAGATCCGCTACGACGACGACGGCAATGTGGTGACCGGCTCGTTCATGGATTTCTTCATGCCCACCGCCGTCGAGACGCCGCATTGGGAGACCGACTTCACGGTGACGCCGTCGCCGCACCACCCGATCGGCGCCAAGGGCGTCGGCGAAAGCCCGAATGTCGGCGGCGTGCCGGCGTTCTCCAACGCCGTCAACGACGCCTTCTCGTTCCTGGGGAGCACCCACATCCAGATGCCGCACGACTACTGGCGCAACTGGCGGCGGCGAAGAATTTGGGAGTGTTTGCGTAAGGCAATCTCCTCAGGATGAGGCGTTCAACTCCTCCCTCCACGCGCATCGCGCGTGGCGGGGAGGGGTCGGGGGTGGGGGGTGGCGCGGCGTTCACCGAAGCAGCGGTTCCTGCCGATAGACCCCCCACCCCCGACCCCTCCCCGCCGCTTCGCGGGGGGAGGGGAGAAAGGAGCGGCAATGATGAGAGCGAAGAGGAAAACATTCTGGCCATGAAAGACCGCGAGGAGATCGCGCAGGCGCTGGCGGCTTGCGGCTATATCGCCGACAGCGAACTTGCGACCGCGATCTCGCTGATGCAACTGCTTGAGGCGCCCGCTGCTGCTGGAAGGCGAAGCGGGCGTCGGCAAGACCGAGGTGGCAAAAGCGCTGGCGTCGGTGCACGCGACCGAACTGATCCGGCTGCAATGCTATGAGGGGCTGGATCAGTCGGCCGCGCTCTATGAATGGAATTACCAGCGGCAGTTGCTGGCGATCCAGGCCCATCGCGGCGCGCAGGCCGATACCATCGAGGATCAGATCTTCTCGGAAAAATACCTGCTGGAACGGCCGCTGCTTGGCCGCGATCCGCCGCGACAAGCCGCCGGTGCTGCTGATCGACGAGATCGACCGCGCCGACGACGAGTTCGAGGCGTTCCTGCTCGAACTGCTGTCCGACTTCCAGGTCTCGATCCCCGAACTCGGCACGATCTCGGCCACCACGATCCCGCATGTGGTCCTGACCTCGAACGGCACCCGCGAACTGTCCGACGCGCTGCGCCGTCGCTGCCTCTATCACTATGTCGACTATCCCGATGTCGATCGCGAGGCCCGCATCATCATGGCGCGGATATCGGGCGCCGGGGCGTCGCTGTCGCTGCAGATCGCGCGCATGGTCGAGAGCATCCGCAAAGAAGAACTGCGCAAGGTGCCCGGGCGTCGCGGAGACGCTGGACTGGGCGGCGGCACTGGTCGGGCTCGACGTGCGCGACCTGCTCGAGGTGCCCGAGACGGTGCACGAAACCCTGATGTGCCTGCTCAAGACCCATGAGGACAAGTCGCGGGTGACGCGCGAAGTCACCGAACGCCTGCTGGGGAAGGTCGCATGAGCTGCTGCGGTCCCGATCCCGGATATGACGAGATCGACGAGGTCTCCCGCCTCGTCGCCGGCAAAGCTTGCGGCGTTCCTGAAGACCTTGCGCGACAACGGCTTCACCGTCGGCCTGCATGAAGGCCGCGACGCCGCGGCATTGATGGCGGCGGGCTATGCCGAAAAGCCGGGCGCTGTTGCGCTCCGCGTTCAAGCATCTGTTCTCGGCGCGGAAATCCGACTGGGAGAAATTCGACGGGCTGTTCGACGCGTTCTGGCTCGGCAAGCGGGTGCGGTCGCGATCCCTGACCACGGGAGCGGCGAAGGCGGCCAACAGCCCGTCGCTGAAAAACCTGCAGGACACCAGGCCCGAGCGCGCCGGCACCCGAAGCCGCGACCGACCAGATTCCATCGGCCGACGAGGCGCCGGAGCAGCGCGGCGGCGAGGGCCGCATGGAAGGCGCCTCGCGCGCCGACAATCTTGCGGAAATCGATTTCCGCAAGATGGCGGACCCCGATCAGATCGAGCAGGCCCATGCGGTCGCGGCGCAACTGGCCAAGACCATGCGCACCCGACTGACCCGCCGCGACCTGGCGCGGCGGCGCGGCTACCGGCTCGATCTGCGCCGGACCATCCACGGCAATATCAGCCATGGCGGCGTGCCGATCAGCCTGGTCAAGCGGCAGCGCAAGGAGAAGCCGCTGCGGCTGGTGATGCTGCTCGACGCCTCCGGCTCGATGAGCATGTACACCGGCGTATTCCTGCGCTTCATCCACGGCGTGCTGGATGAGTTTCGGCGAGGCCGAAGCGTTCCTGTTCCACACCCGGCTTGCTTACGTCTCCGACGCGATGAAGGAAAAGGATGCCGGCCGCGCGCTCGATCGTCTGTCGATCATGGCGCAGGGCGCCGGCGGCGGCACCAAAATCGGCGAAAGTCCTTGCAGACCTTCAATCGCTGGCACGCCGCGCGCGTGCTGCATTCGCGCTCCTGCGTGATGATCGTGTCCGACGGCTATGAGACCGGCGACGCCGCCTTGCTCGGCCGCGAGATGGCGGCGCTGGCAAAGCGCTGCCGCCGCATCGTCTGGCTCAATCCGATGATGGCGTGGCAGGGCTATGCGCCCGAAGCCGCCGGCATCAAGGCCGCACTGCCGCACGTCGATCTCTACGCGCCCGCCAATACGCTGAAAAGCCTGGCCGAGCTCGAGCCCTATCTGGCGAAGTTGTGAGGGATGCGATCGCGCCGAAACGAAGATCACTTCACCTCTCCCCAGCGGGGAGAGGTCGATTTGCGCAGCAAATCGGGTGAGGGGGCGCCGCTCTAACGACAGAGCGTAACCCCTCACCCGGCGCTACGCGCCGACCTCTCCCGATGGGAGAGGTGGACCGAGCCTGGTCTGAAGGAGATGCCCATGACAAAACATGTCGAAGTGATGGATCTGGTGGCCCAGCTCAAGGCCGCCGAGGAAACTTTTGTGCTGGCCACCGTCGTGCGCACGGTGTCGGTGACCGCGGCCAAGGCCGGCGCGAAGGCGATCATCCGGCCTGACGGCACCATCGTCGCGGGATGGATCGGCGGCGGCTGCGCCCGCGGCGCGGTGCTCAAGGCCGCGCGCGACGCGCTGGCCGACGGCGAGCCGCGCATGGTCTCGGTGCAGCCGGAAAATCTTCTGGCCGAACTCGGCGTCAAGCCCGGCGAGAACCGCGACGGCGTGCGCTTCGCAGAGAACATGTGCCCGAGCAAGGGCACCATGGACGTATTCGTCGAACCGGTGCTGCCGCATCCCTCGCTGGTCATTCTCGGCGTCAGCCCGGTGGCGCTGTCGCTGGCGGCGCAGGCGCGCCAGCTCGGCTATCACGTCACGGTCGCGGCGCCAGTGGCTGAGATCACCGACACGCCCGACGCCGACATGCTGATCGAGGGCTACGCGCTCGGCAAGCTGCATGAGGCAAAACGCTTCGTCGTGATCTCGACCCAAGGCAAGGGCGACGAAGCCGCACTGCGCGCGGCAGTATCGACCGAAGCCGCCTACCACGCCTTCGTCGGCAGCCGCCGCAAGATGGCGGCGCTGCGCGCAAAACTGATCGCTGAGGGCATCGACGCCTCAGCGCTCGACCGCGTCAAGGCGCCGGCCGGCCTCGACCTCGGCGCCATCACGCCCGAAGAAATCGCGATGTCGATTCTGGCGGAGATCACGGTGGAGCGGAGGCGCGGGCAGCGCGGGGCGGGGAAGCCGCAAGTCGCATAGCGGCAGTCATTGCGAGCCAACGGGTCGGCGCAAAGCGCCGCCCGATGACAAGCTCGCCGAAGCCATCCAGTTGATGCCTGCTTGGCGTCAATCGGAGACGCGCTCTTCGCTCAGCAACAAAGCATGGATAACTCGCCACTTGTCGTGGCGCCTTGGTCGGAAATCCAAAAGAGGAGATCGCCGATCCTGAAGCTCGCAAAAAAACTTCAATGTGTCTTTTGCAGTTGGCGCTGGTGGTTCAATAGACTCAGTCTGAAGCCAACGATCCCATTCCAGAAGAAGAAGGGATTTCCATTCGTACCGTTTCATCTGACTGCGCGTCCTCGGCTCAAGAGGGGAGGCCGTTGAGAGCCTCCATGATCGCGCTGGTCATTCCGGGTGCTGGCTCTATTCGAGAGCCGTCGGATGTGACATTCAGAAGGCGCCCGGCTACCGCCGCGCCGATGAGCACCTTCAAAGCCCAATATGCTGGACAGGGCTTAATCGTTTCTAAACACACACACATCGAGTTGTGAAGAGATAATCCCACCTGTGCCGGCAGCGATGGCAGCAAGGGCGCGCCGAATAAAACGCAATTTAATGGTGCTGGCGGATCGCGAGCCTACATCGATTGCAAGCGCATCGGCGATCAATTGCATCTTCGATCCCTCCTGCAACGGCTCGAATGAGCGATCGGGTGATGCGCCTGGGAAGCAACGGATTCGCGAGGCAGGCAGATGTACACTCAAAGAAAAGGCCAGCGCGCTTGGGTGCCCGTGACAGTGGCCCTATTTGTCGCCATCACAGGCCAGACTGTCGTCGTTTTCAACGATTTCGGCCCGAGTAACCATTCGCGGGCGAGCGCCAGCGCGAGGATGGTCACGGCCGAGGCAGTGTCCAGGGCCGCCGCCATCCAGATTCCGCCTGCCCGTCAGCCGGTATCCTCGACACGGTTGGCATCAACTTTGCTTAGCGATACCAGCCGGGGTTAGGAGAAATCATGTTTGTGACGCTTGTGGCCGTGCTCTGTCATGTTTCGTCGGGATCTCCCGGCGCTTGTGTCGAAGAAATTGTCACCGATAGCTCAAAAAGCGAGATCTCCTTCCAGAGCTGCATGATCGAAGGCGAGATCGGCGTCGCAAAATGGATGTCCGAACATCCGATCTATCGAACCGACTGGACACTCCAGCGCTTTAAATGCGCGGCCGGCCATTACACCCCGCACGTCAATTCCTGACCGCTGCCGGAGTTCGCAGCCCCCAGGGCGGATTAGCGAAGCAGCGTAGCCCGGATGAGCGAATCGGCATCCGGGATTTTCATGTTTTCTCTGAACCCCGCATATCGCGGAGCCTCATCGGGCGGCGCTTCGCGCCGACCCCTTGGCTCATGCGGGCTTGCTGCCGATTGGTCCGGGCTCTGCAGGGGCGTTGGCCGCACGTACTCCGTGGCGTAGTCTGGCGTATCGTCTACGCCATCACTCGGAGGAACATCGATGCAATTGCGGGTCTTTGGGCGCACGGGAATGCGGCTTTCGGTGCTGGGCTTCGGCTGCGGCGCCGTGGGCGGATTTATGGTGCGCGGCGATCCTGCCGAGCAGGAGCGCACCATCGCGCGGGCGATCGCCGCCGGCGTGAATTACTTCGACACCGCGGTACAGTACGGCGATGGCCAATCTGAAAAGAACCTTGGCCGCGTTTTGCAAAAGCTCAAACCCGCCAACGTCGCCGTCGGCACCAAGGTCCGGGTGCCGCCCGGCGAGTTCGGACGCATTGCCGACGCCGTGACGATCTCGCTCGAAGGCAGTCTGGCGCGACTGGGACTTGAGCGGGTCGACATCTTTCACCTGCATAATCCGGTTACCGAGACAGGAGGCGGGTCGGCGCTGAGCGTCCGGCAGGTGCTCGGCGACGTGGTCCCGGCGTTCGAGCGCCTGCGTGCGCAGGGCAAGATTCGTTTCCTCGGGATGACGGCCATCGGCGACACGGCGGCATTGCAGCAAGTGATCGACGCCCGCGCCTTCGACAGTGCCCAAATCGTCTACAACATGCTCAATCCATCTGCATCGGAGCAATTGCCGCAAAACTATCCAGCACAGGATTATGGGCGATTGTTCGATTCGACCCAGGCCGCCGGCGTCGGCGTGGTGGGCATCCGCGTGCTGGCCGGCGGCGCATTGTCGGGCTCGACCGAACGTCACCCGATTGCGGGCCCGGCGCCCGAGCCGATCGGTTCGGCCATGAGCTACGACGCCGATGTCGATCGCGCCCGCCGGCTGATGCCGCTGGTCAGGGAGGGGTTCGCCGCCAGCCTGACCGAAGCCGCCACGCGGTTTGCGCTGTCGCACCCGGCTGTCGGCACGATCCTGGTCGGCATGGCGACGCCGCAGCAGTTCGAGGACGCGCTCGCCGCGGTGGAAAAAGGCCCGCTGCCGCCGGCCGCGCTCGAGCGGCTGTCGGGGCTGCGGCAGGCGTTCTCCGGCGCACCACGATGATCGCCGGGGTTGCAGCATTGCGCCGGCCGCGTGGGGCATCAGCGTAGACGCGGCCGAAGACCGTTGTGACGAGCCCGGTCGGTGCGCTAGCCTCGACGGCAAAAGAAGCGGGAGGAAAGCATGGGTCGGAAGATCGCTATCGTCGGAGCGGGTGCCGTCGGCGGGTATGCCGGCGCGCATATGGTGCAGGCGGGCGAGGACGTCACGTTCATCGATCCATGGCCCGAGCATGTCGAGCACATGAGGAAGCACGGCCTGCGCGTCACCCACGCCAGGGACGTCGCCGAATTCTCCGTTCCGGTGCGCGCGCTTCACGTCACGGACGCGCAGCAGCTGGCCCGGGAGACGCCGATCGACATCGCCTTCGTGTGCATGAAGTCCTACGACACGGCCTGGGCCACCATGCTGATCCGGCAGTATCTGGCGCCGGACGGCTTCGTCGTGTCGCTGCAGAACTGCATGAACGAAGAGACCATTGCCGGCATCGTCGGCTGGGGCAAGACGCTCGGCTGCATTGCCAGCAGCATCACGGTCAACCTGCCCGAGCCGGGCCACATCCATCGCGGCGCCGGCAAGGGCGGGGCGGCGCACACTGTGTTTCGCACCGGAGAAGTGCACGGCCGCATCACGCAACGGGCGGAAGAAATCCGCCGCCTGGTCGGCTACGCCGACAGCGCCAAGATAACCGGCAATCTGTGGGGCGAGCGCTGGTCGAAACTGGTCGCCAACGCCATGGGCAACGGGCTTTCCGCCTGCACCGGCCTGCCCGGCGGCGAGATGCTGCAGAGCGAGCCGATCCGCCGCTTCTCCACCCGGCTCGGCAGTGAGGCGATCCGCGTTGGGCAGGCGCACGGCTATCAGCTGGAGGAGATCTTGCATCTGCCGCCCGAGACGATCGCGCGAGCGGGCGAGGGCGATGAGGCGGCGATGCGCGCCTGCGACGCGCAGCGCTTCGAGGACGGCAAGCGCACCTCCTCCGCGCAGCGTCCCTCGATGGGCCAGGACATGCAGAAAGGCCGGCGCACCGAGATCGAATTCCTCAACGGCTTCGTGGTGCGCGAGGGAGAGAAGGTCGGCCTCGCCTGCAGCGCCAATGCGGTGTTGACGGACCTCGTCACGCGCGTGGAACGTGGCGAACTGACCCCGGATCCGCGGCACATCACGGAACTGCGGCTGAACTGAGCGCCGGACAGCTGCCGTCAGTCTTTCGACCGAGCGGCCGGTCTCTCAAAAAAAAGAGCAGATCGCGGGATCTGCTCTTGCTCGTCGCGTTTATCAGACCAACGTATCGCTCGAATTCAGTATCGCGCGACGGCGGCCTCCGGCTCAAACATGTCGAACTTGTAGTTCAGGCCGACGCGGACGGTTGAGAAGGTTGTCTTCGTGCGCATATCGTCGCCTGGGGAACCGAGCGGCCCGCCAAACGTGGCGTCCAGGTAATAGTTCGGAAAATCCGCTGTTCCGAGATCAGTATAGAGGTACTCGGCCTTGAAGGTCAGATTGCGGGTGATCGCATATTCAACGCCTGCACCTGCTGTCCAGCCAATTTGTGTCCCTGAAACCGCCCCTCCGGATTGGTCGCAGGAAAATGGCCATACCGTCGCCCAACAGCTGCCGCTGGTCGCGACGTGGCCATAAGCGAGACCGCCCGTCGCATAAGGCAGGAAGCTGCCGAAGGCATAGCCCAGGCGGCCACGCGCGGTGCCCCACCAGTCCACCTTCGAAGCGTCTTGCCAGCCTCCGGCACCAGTTTGAGTGTTGTCATAGATGCCCTGCAGGGTCGAGCCCTGGAAATCCGCTTCAATACCGAGGACGACGTTCGACCCCGGAAGCTGATAATTGTAGCCCAGCTGGCCACCGCCGGAAAAACCTCTTGAGTTGGCCGTGTTTTGATCACCTGATCCGTATACGCCAAAGCGATCGCTGTTGTTGAAGTCGCCTCCCGAAACGCCGGCATTTACACCCAGGTAGAATCCGGTCCAGGAGAACGCCGGCGGCGGCGCGTATCCCGGCGTTGCCTTGACATTGAGAAGGTCGGCTCCAAAGGCCGGCGATGCCAACGCAAAGAATAAGGCGCCAAATGCAAATGGTTTCTTCACTGTCGTTTCCTTATACGCTTGCCGAGCCAGTTTCCGCTGTGAGAGTCGCCACCAGGATCACGCCGTGCTGACAAAGGCTGCGTCCCCTCGTGGGGGCGCGACCAGTCGCCGGGATCGACCCGCCTCGGACATGAAAGTCCAAAGCCAGCCCATGCCAACGTGTTCAGACAGCTATCCGAGATGTGCGATTGCTTGGGGGAGGGAACATCCGCGTTTTTGTAACTGACGCGGTTAATGGACATAAGTTAATTTGCGGAAAGACGTTTGCTGAACATTGCGGTGTAATTCAAAATATTTCTGATTTGAGGCATAGAAATATTTGGAAACAAAGACGCACCGCGTTTATCAGGCCTATCGCGCCTATCGATTTGACTCCGATTGCTTGTCTTGCAGCACTCCGCTGCTGATCTCATCGACCTCCGCTTAAGCGCGCGGATGTGCGCGAACGTCGTTGGGCCGCGATCTTCTGCGACCATTGACAGCGCCTGCATCGCTGCCTGCCCTTCGCCTGGCGCGTGCTCAGCTTTTGGAACGCCGGTTCCGCCGCCTGCCGCCGCCATATCTTCACAGGGGCGGCACACAAACCTCAAAATTCCGGAGCAGCGTTTGGCATCTCACCAACATGGGAGCCAATCATGGGTGTAAAATTCATTCCGGACGGCTACCACACTGTCACGCCGTATTTGACGGTTCGCAACGCCCCCACGGTTATCGAATTCCTGATGCAGGCGTTCGGGGCCAAGCTTTCGCACGACGCCATCAAGCGGCCGGACGGGTCGATCATGCACGCGCAGGTCACTATCGGGGATTCCCACGTCATGATTGCCGAGGAAAACGAGATGGCTAAGGCGACGGTTTCGACTCTCTACATCTACGTTCCGGACGTCGACAGCGTCTACCAGCAGGCGATCAAGGCCGGCGGCAGCAATGTCATGGAGCCGATGGACATGTTCTACGGCGACCGCGGCGGCGGCGTCAGGGATCCCTCGGGCAATAGCTGGTTCATCGCGACCCACAAGGAAGACGTTGAGCCGAAGGAACTGGCAAAACGGGCCGAGGCCTTCCACAAGCAGCAAAAAGGCAAAGTGGCCTAGGACTGCGATCCGTTTTTGAGGTGGCCGATGTGATGTCGGCGACCTCGGCTCTGCTGCGCGTCGCATGGTGGGTCGCCGCCATGGATACGGGCGAAGCTGGCTTCGGGCTCGGTGTCCTGTTTCACGATTGCGAGTGTCCGAATTGAGAAAGCACTCCGCTTTGGGTACTGGTCTATCTCGCGCCCGTGGCCTAGTTTGAAATTCGGAAGCTGCAGGTTGGCGTCTATCGGTGGCTGAGAGTGCTGCACGCTACCGCCGCATCCATGCTGTGCTCGGCGCGCCACAGCGGGATGCAGAAAGCCACAATCCACAGCCGTGAGAAGCCCCGGCCAAGACAGAATCATCACTCAAGAGTTATGTTCGGCTGGGTAAGGTCTGAGTTCATGTCGTCGGGAAAGAATATGAAACAAGCTTTGCTTCTCAATCCGTTCAGCACCAATCCGGAGCCGACGCAGCCCGCACAGTTCGCCAAGCGGCTGGCGGTACGGTCAACACCAGTATGCTCCAGTTGCCACTCGGATGATATCGTCTCTCATGCCGTTGCTCAGTGGAGCAATGAATTGCAGGAATGGCAATTGGCCAGCACCTTCCGCCAACCAGCCCACTGCAACGGCTGTAACGGACCGTGCGACATTGTGTGGCTGCCGCTCAACTGAGGGGGATGGACTAAGGCGGCTCGACAACCCTGACGTCGTACAACCGCTTCAGTCGCTCGGTGATGATGTCGCAAAAATTTTGTAGATCGACCTTATTGGGAACGGGGCCGGCGTCGACGCCAAACGCCAGCAAAGAATTCCACGGGTTAAGACCATAGACGGTCATGCTGACGCCCCGTTCAGGGCAGCCGTCCACCTTGCTCAAATCCTGGCGGATCATCGCCGCCAGTTCCTCGGCAGTCTTCTTTTCTTTTGCCGGAGCCGGTCGCGCCAGACCATAGGGCTCCTCCGTTTCCGACGTGGTCGGAACGTCTGCAGGAGTGCTTTTCGTACCGCTGGACCCCATCCGTAGCCCTTCGGTTTCGCCTTCAGCCCGGCTCTAAAAGCTGCCGTCTGAAGTGTTCCTCTCCGCTTATCGCGGCGCAAGCTGAAATTATAGTCTCGCTGCGCTGCACCCAACGTGGTGCCCAGCGCGGAGAGCGGGGCGAACCGCCGCCAAGGGCACGCGTCACCGATCTCGATGCCACTCAATAGGCGTGTGCTGCAATCGCCGTCTGGTCATTTCGACGCGCAAAGCCTCGGCATACTGCCGTACGGAAGTGCCGATCATGAATTTGCGCTTGTAACTCCGGTCAGCTTCGACCTCTCTGCGGACGGCGTCATAAAACCGCAAAATGCTTTCGTCTCTCAGCTTCTCGATTGCCATGCGAACAGACTCCCCCGAAACAGCATTATAAAATCCCCAGCAAGCACGGGTGCCGTCGGGGAAGTGGTTGGAATTGGGCGTGGCGCGTTCTCCGGGAACATGAGGGTATCGTTTCAGGCTGCGAGGTCAATCGGCTGATTGGCAGGCTTTACGGCGAGCGTCTGCCATCCATCGACCTTGCGCATGTTGATCTGTCCAGAGGCGAGCAGCGCCCAGAACAACATGGCTGCGGTATCGGCTGACGGCAGCACGGTTTGCGTCTTGATCCTTCGCTTAAACTCTTCGTGCAGCCGCTCGATTGCATTGGTGGTGCGGACGCTGCGCCATTGGCTCGGCGGCAGGCGCGTGAAGGTGAACAAGCGTTCTCCTGCCTCCTCCAGGCTGTCGGCGACGGCGCGATGCTTGAGCCTCCATTTGCGGATGAAGGCTTTGCGGCGCGCTTCGATCTCATCAGGCGTGGCCGCGTAGATCATGTCGTTGTAATCAGCAGTGATCTCGTCATGCAGCCGCTCGGGGGCATGTGCGAACAGGTTCCTGTGCTTGTGGACCGTGCAGCGCTGGACCGGCACGCCGTCCCAGACGGAGGCGATAGCCTTGTCGAGCCCCGGCGCGCCGTCGACGATGAGGAATTCCGGACGCCGCAGCCCGCGATTGATGAGGTCAGCGAGGACAGTGCGCCAGGCCTCGGCGCTCTCGCCGCCCATGCTCTTGATCGCGAGCAACACCTTCTGGCCGTCCTCGCGCACGCCGAGAACGACCAGCAGCGAGATGGAGGTCGCCTTGCGGTCGAGCCGCACGCGCACCACGGTGCCGTCGAGGATCAGGCGCACGATCGGCTCCCCGGTCAGCGAGCGGGTGTGCCAGGCGTCCCAATCGCTCTTCACCTTGCGCCAGGTCCGACTCACCGTGTCCTTGCCGACCGTCCCGCCGAACAAGGCCGCGAGCGCGCGACGCACCCGCCGGGTGTTGGTGCCGGCGAGATACGTGCTCGCGATCAGCGCGTCGGCGGCGAGTGTGCGCCGCTGATAGGCCCGCAGCGTCTGGCTCTTCCATTCGGTCGTCTTGCCATCGGCAGTGGTCAGACGGGCGCGCGGCACCGCGATCTCGACCGGTCCGAACGTGCCGGTCAGCGATCGCGTCCGGCTGCCGTGGCGGTGGCCCGCAACGCTCGCTCTTCCTTCACCGCCGGACATCGGATTGCGCCCGTAACGTGGCCGTGAAAGCGCCGCCTCGAGCTCGCCGCGGAGCAGTTCTTCGATGAACTCACGCGATCGAGCCCGCACTTCGGCCTCAAGCGGATCAAACCAGTTGTCGAAAAGATCGCCGGCCATATCGGCCGCAGGCTGCAAAGAATCAGACTTCGTAGTAGTGCTCGTCATGGCGTGGTCTCCTGTCCGACGCTTCAACGCCGGATGATTCGAGGTTGATCACCCCGGAGACTACGCCACACTTAATTCCTACCAACCCCGCGACGGCACCCAAGCACGACCGCGCTCACGGTAATGAAAAGACCGCTGGAAAAATGTCCAGCGGTCGCCGGGCTCAAAATTTATTGAATCTGAAAATAGCTCACTCGGCCCCGGTGTTTCGAGACTATCTAAAGCCTGCCTGCGTTGTGGAGTCCAAGGTTCTGTTCCGTGCCAGGAACAAAATGTTTGTTGCAATCCAGACACACAAATCAACCACGCGCGCACGGAGGCCCTTGTTTGTAGGTTTTCCGTCCTATTCCGTATCGATCGAGTCCGACACCGCCTTGCACGAGGGTGTCGGTGCTGGGGCGCTTCGAGCATTTCGATGCAGCGTCTGGCAGGGTTGAGCCACCGATCCGCCGTCGACCACGGAAGCGTGAACCGCCCGAACATACTGGAAGGGCTGCCACCGCCGGTGTTGATGAGGTCAATGCGCAAGAGCGCCCATGGCTTCATCTGGACGATCAGAGCCCGCCGGCTCTCTCCGGTCGATGCGGCCCCGTGGAACCTGTCCCGCAACCCGTTGCGATACGGTGTATCGTATCAACGCCCGGTCAGGTTCATGGTCGCATCAATCATCCAGCGCGCTGTGCGCGATGAGCCACACGTCATGGAGCTGCACTCCATTGTCCCTGCTGTCGCCCGACCTCGATCGTTTTGTCGCGCGGGTGGGCGGCGAAGAATTCGAAGAATTCATTGTGTCGTTGCCAAGGGCAGCGCACGATGCGGCTTGCGCGGTCGGCGAGCGTCTTCGATCGGCAATCTCGGACGATACATTCAAGGTCGGAATTCCGCCGCCGATCAAGATCACCGTCAGCATCGGGGTGTCGGAGTTTGGGCGCGATGGAGATACGCTCGACTCGTTTTTGGGTGTCGCCGATAAGCGGCTCCACCGCGCGAAACGTGAAGGTCGTAATTGCGTGATCGCCGTGCAGGCCGTAGCCGGGATTGTTGCGCCGGAGATGTCCGTTGAATTTCTGCGGGCAGGCATGTCTCCTCCTGTCACTTTTGAGATTCTTTGCAACTTTTGAGATTTGCCGACGGACATCGAGCAATGTCTGTTTGACGAACCGGATACGGAAGTAGCCGACCGACTATTAGAGCGGCGTTTTGACCCGCCGTGGTCGCCGCCAATCCCGCCCGATTAACTTGTCCCAAACTGGCAATATGATATCGTGCCAGCAGCAAGTTTGCTTTCGGAAGTTGTGTGGCCCTAACACTGCCATTTGCAGTTTATGGAGACCCAGTCCGAGCCATGGCCGAAATTCGGGATTTCAAATCGGGCCGGAGCGGTGAGCCTCCACGCGATTCAATGCCGCGTCGTCTGGCTGCGATTGTCGCTGCCGATATTGCCGGCTACAGCCGCTTGATGGAGCTTGATGAAGAAGGAACGCACAATCGCGTAAAGCGGATCGAGCGCGATCTCATCGAGCCCAGCATTGCAGAAAACCACGGAAAGCTCGTCAAGACCACCGGCGACGGTTTTATCGCGATCTTTGACAGTCCCGTCGAGGCCGTGCGCTGCGCCATCGTCATCCAGCAAAACATGGTTGGACGCAACACATCGCTGCCGAGGCATCACTGGATCGAATATCGGATTGGTGTCAATCTTGGCGATGTCATCATCGAGACAGACGACGTTTACGGTGACGGCGTCAATGTGGCTTCACGCCTCGAGGGTATTGCAGATCCCGGCCAGGTTTACATCTCTGGCGGCATTTATGAGCAGATAAAACACAAACTGGTTTGCGGATACGAGTCGCTTGGAGATCGCAAGGTCAAGAACATCACCGATCCGGTGAGGGTCTATCGGGTGCTTCCCGATCCGGCGGCCTTCCACAGGACCAGGAAGCGGCGCGAGAATATTCTGATTTTTTTGCTGAGCCTTACGCTGCTGGTCATCGCTGGCGGCGTCCTCTGGTACCTGCTGCTGCAACCGCGTGGCAAAGTGGGGAACCAGACGTCAGCTTCGGTCTCGCCTTCGACGGCGATACCGACCGCGCCCCCGTCGCCCGGGCCCGCCGTCACACCAACGCGGCAACCTCAGCCTGCTCCCGCCGTAGCGCCAATTCCGCAGCAAGCGGCGCCCGCGTCGGCGCCTACGCCCGCTCCTTCGGTGGCACCCACGCCGTCTCCTTCGGTCGCAACAACCACCCAACAATCGGCGCAGCCCGCAGCGCCGCTGGCGTCGGGGCTCCATGAGCCCGAGATGACCACGATCCGGGGCGGCAGCTTCACGATGGGGAGCAATGACGACGTCACAGAGAAGCCAACGCACCAGGTCACGATCAAGCCGTATGCCATCAGTCGGTATCCAATCTCCGTGCGCGAATGGAACGCGTGCGCTGCTGCGAAGGCGTGTGCGTTCGTGGCAAGCGGCAAGGATGATGCGCCCGTCACGAACGTAAGCTGGAGTGACGCCAAGCAATATGTCGCGTGGCTCGCGGACGCGACGCGCAAGCCATACCGGCTGCCAAGCGAAGCCGAATGGGAGTATGCCGCGCGCGGAGGTACGCAAACAAAGTACTGGTGGGGTGATCAGCTTCAATCCGGCATGGCCAATTGCAAGAATTGCAATGACGTCGCAGTCGCCGAGCAACCGATCAAGGTCGGCAGCTTCAAGCCAAATCCCTTTGGACTGTATGATATGGGTGGCGGCGTCGATCAGTGGGTCGAGGACTGCTGGCACAAAAATTACCACGGCGCTCCGGCGGACGGTTCGGCGTGGCTCGACGGCGAATGCGGCTCACACGTCATCCGGTCCGGTTCGTGGAGGAATGACGCGCAGTATGTCCGGCCATCAAACCGCGACAGCTACGACACCAACGTGCGATATCCGACCCATGGATTCCGCATCGCACTGTCTCCCCCATGAACGCCAGGAGATGATGAGTCATGAAGGCCACCCGTCTCATCACGTTGTCCGCAGTCCTGACTTGTCTGTCATTTGCTGCCTATGCCCAGGGAAGGCCCGCGCCAAAGGATGCCCTGCTTTATTTCGTATGGCCCCAGAACGGCGCGACGATCAAAGGCGCGTTTTGGTGCCGCTTCGGTCTGCGCAACATGGGAGTAACCCATGCGGGCGATAACTATCAAAACAGCGGCCATCACCATTTGCTGATCGATGTGAATGAACCGATCGATCCCAAGGAACCGATTCCACAAGACAAGTCACATCTTCATTTTGGAGCTGGTCAAACCGAGGCGCGTATTGAACTGCCACCCGGCAAACATACGCTTCAACTCGTGCTGGGCGACGCAAGTCATTATCCGTTCAACCCGCCGGTCGTTTCGGACAAGATTACCATCAGGATCAAGTAGAATTGGTTTGATTGCCCGCACTGATTTGCCCGGCGGGCTCTCTCCGGCAATTCGTGTCCAGCCCCTTTTGAAAAAATATTCTGGTTTTCCGAAGACCCAAATCACTTGTATATTCGCCGCTGTCCTGTCCCAACAGAGGGGCGTTGCGCAACGTCACCAACGCGGGGCTTGATGCGGTGGACGCGGGCTGTGCTTCTTGACGAGAGCGCGCCGTGCGGACGGCGAAGTCGTGTGGTCCTGACGCCTCGACGCAGGCGTCAAGTTGGCGGAGTTTCCGCCGATGACGGTGTCAACAAGCCGATCACCGGGGAGAGCACGTATAAGTCGTAAACCATTGCGCGGGGAATGCCGGGTGATTCCGGTGTGACCTGATTACGCGTGTGCGTTCTACCACTACCCCTGCACACGCGGCTCTCGGGCGCATCGGGCGCCCGGCATTCCCTGCGCCCTCTGATTGAGAGGGCGAAACGAGCAGGCCAAGCCTCGCGCAACGCATGCGGCGAGATCGCGGAGTTGTGTCTGCACACACCAACCGTCGTCCCCGCGAAACGCGGGGACCCATAATCCCGGTAGCTTGATGCAACGGCGCAATGGTTCAACAAGCCCATTAACACCATCCGCAATATTGACGGCACGGCGTATGGGTCCCGCGTTCGCGGGGACGACGTTGAGGTATTGCGCATCAAGGCCGCTTTACACTTCCCTGCGGCTCAGAAACGCCAGCCGCTCGAACAGATGCACGTCCTGTTCGTTTTTCAGCAGCGCGCCGTGCAGCGGCGGGATCAGCTTGCGCGGATCGCGTTCCCTCAGCATTTCCGGGGTCATATCCTCGTTGAGCAGGAGTTTCAGCCAGTCCAGCAGCTCCGACGTCGACGGCTTCTTCTTCAGGCCGGGCACTTCGCGCACCTCGAAAAAGATCCGCAGCGCCTCTTCCACCAGGCGCTTCTTGATGCCGGGAAAATGCACGTCGACGATCCGGTTCATGGTGTCGACGTCGGGAAACTTGATGTAGTGGAAGAAGCAGCGCCGCAGGAACGCGTCCGGCAATTCCTTCTCGTTGTTCGAGGTGATCATCACGATCGGGCGCAATTTGGCTTTGATGTTCTCGCCGGTCTCGTAGACGAAAAACTCCATGCGATCGAGTTCGAGCAGGAGGTCGTTGGGAAATTCGATGTCGGCCTTGTCGATTTCGTCGATCAGCAGCACCGGGCGCTTGTCATGGGTAAAGGCCTCCCACAATTTTCCGCGCCGGATGTAATTGGAGATGTCGGAAACCCTGGAATTGCCGAGCTGGCTGTCGCGCAGCCGTGACACCGCGTCGTATTCGTACAGGCCCTGCTGCGCCTTGGTGGTGGACTTGATGTGCCAGGTCAGAAGCGGCGCGCCGAGCGCCTTGGCGACTTCCTCGGCCAGCACGGTTTTGCCGGTGCCGGGCTCGCCCTTGATCAGGAGCGGGCGCTCGAGCACGATCGAGGCGTTGACGGCGATCTTGAGGTCGTCGGTGGCGACATAGTCCTTGGTGCCGGTAAATTTCATCGAGTATCTGCCCTGTTGTTCAGTCTTGAGCGCCGAGGCGCGCCTTGGCTTGTGCAGGAAACGACAGCTGGCGTCCCGACACCAGATTGGCGCTCATTGCGGGGGTGGGGAAAAGGTCTTCTGCAGTCAATTCTAATTGAAAAACCCCGCAGGTCTAGGCTTCTCTACCCTTGACGTCCCGGGTCCGGCGGGCAATCTGTCATTCATGTTCTTGCAATTCTTCACATCGCTGCGCGACGCCCAGGTCCCGGTGAGCCTGCGCGAATATCTGACGCTGATGGAGGCGCTCAACGCCGACCTCGCCGAGCAGACGGTGGAGAATTTCTACTATCTCGCGCGCGTCTCGCTGGTGAAGGACGAGCGCAATCTCGACAAGTTCGATCGCGTGTTCGGCACCGTGTTCAAGGGGCTGGAGAGCCTGCTCGACGCCATGGAGAAGGCGGATATTCCGGCCGAATGGCTGAAGAAGCTGGCGGAAAAATATCTCACCGAGGAAGAGAAGAAGCAGATCGAGGCGATGGGCTGGGACAAGCTCATGGAGACGCTGCGCCAGCGCCTGAAGGAGCAGAAGGGCCGGCATCAGGGGGGCAACAAGTGGATCGGGACCGCAGGCACCTCGCCGTTCGGCGCGGAGGGCTATAATCCCGAAGGCATCCGGATCGGGCAGGAGAAGAACCGCAATTTCCGCGCCGTGAAGGTGTGGGACCGCCGCGAGTTCAAGGATCTCGACGGCAATGTCGAGCTCGGCATCCGCAACATCAAGATCGCGCTGCGGCGCCTGCGCAAATTCGCCCGCACCGGCGCGCCCGACGAACTCGATCTCGACACCACGATCAAGGAGACCGCCAACCACGGCTATCTCGACGTCCATATGCGCCCCGAGCGGCGCAACGCGGTCAAGGTGCTGGTGTTCTTCGACATCGGCGGGTCGATGGATTCGCACATCGAGCAGGTCGAGGAATTGTTCTCGGCGGCGAAGAGCGAATTCAAGCACATGGAGTATTTCTACTTCCACAACTGCCTCTATGAGGGCGTGTGGAAGCAGAACCGCCGCCGCTTCACCGACCGGACCCCGACCTGGGACGTGCTGCATAAATATCCGCACGACTACAAGGTGGTGTTCGTCGGCGACGCCTCGATGTCGCCTTACGAGGTCATGGTGCCCGGCGGCTCGGTCGAGCATGTCAACGAGGAAGCCGGTTCGGTCTGGCTCGAGCGCATCACGCGCACCTATCCGCACGCGGTGTGGCTCAATCCGGTGGCGCAGCGACACTGGGATTATTCGGAATCGACCACCATCATCCGCCGGCTGTTTTCGCAGCGCATGTTCCCGATCACGATCGAAGGTCTGGAAGGCGCGATGAAGGAACTGGTGCGGTAACAGGTTTACGTGCCCTGGACGCAGCGCAGCGCGCAAGCGGTGCGATGCAGAGCCGGAGCCCATTGAAAAATTGGCCGTGCAATGGGTCCCGGCTCTGCGGTGCATCGTAAAGAACGCTGCACCGCGTCCGGGACACGCGAGGGGGAGGCGGCTTGCATAAGGGAGATACGAAAAAATGCCCCAGACCATTCACCGCGGAATCAAATCGCTGATCGACGAAGCCAATGCGCAGATCGAAACGCTGAGCGCTTCCGAAGCCATTGAAATCGCCCACAACGACGACGTCGTGATCGTCGATATCCGCGATCCCAGGGAGATCGAGCGCGAGGGGCGGATTCCCGGTGCGTTCTCCTGCACCCGCGGCATGCTGGAATTCTGGATTGATCCGGCCAGCCCCTATGCGAAGCCGATTTTTCAGAGCGACAAGAAGTTCATCTTTCATTGCGCCGGCGGGATGCGTTCGGCGCTGGCGGCGAAAACCGCGCAGGACATGGGACTGAAGCCGGTCGCGCACATCGGCGGCGGCTTTGCCGCCTGGCGCGATGCCGGCGGCGCGGTCGAGAAGGTCGAGCCGAAGCCGGCGAAGGGTTAGTATTCGTTTCGTCATTCCGGGGCGCGCAGCGCGAACCCGGAATCTCGCGGTAACAACTTCTGGATTCCGGGTCTGCGTGCTTCGCACGCATCCCGGAATGACAAAAGGATATTCCCATGCCATCCACCGACGATCCGCTTGTCTCCACCGATTGGCTTGCCGCCCGGCTCGAAGATCCCAGGATCAAGATCATCGACGCGTCCTACAAGATGCCGGGCGTGCTGCCGCTGCCGTCGGACGATTATCTCGGCGCCCATATTCCGGGCACGGTGTTTTTCGACGTCGGCAGCATCGCCGATCCCAACGATCCACGGCCGCATATGTATCCGGGCGCGGAGCAGTTCGCCCGCGACGTCGCCGCGCTCGGCATTTCCAACGGCGATACCGTGGTTGCCTACGATTCCGGCGCCTGGGTCGCAGCGCCACGGGCCTGGTGGATGTTCCTGTCGTTCGGCCATCACGACGTGAAGGTGCTCGATGGCGGCCTGCAGAAATGGCTGCGCGAAGGACGCCCCACCCATTCCGGCAAGGTCATCCCGAAGCCCGGAAAATTTCAGGCGAGCCTCGATCCGGCCTATGTCCGCAGCCAGCAGCAGCTGGTTGGCAATCTGGAAACGCAGGCCGAGCAATTGGTCGATGCGCGGCCGCGCCCGCGTTTCGAGGGCACGGTGGCCGAGCCGTGGCCGGGCCGCCGCTCCGGTCATATCCCGGGCAGCCGCAACGTGCCCTATGCCGGATTGTTCGATCCCGCGACCGGCGCGATGAAGCCGCTGGAAGAGTTGCGCGAGGCTTTCAGGAGCGCCGGCGTCGATTTGGCAAAACCGATCGTGACGACCTGCGGCTCCGGCGTCTCCGCGCTGGTGTTGACGCTGGCGCTGTATCGGCTCGGCGTGCGCGGCAGCGCGCTTTATGACGGCTCGTGGGCCGAATGGGGCCTGCCCGACGGGCCGCCGGTCGCGACCGGCCCGGCCTGAGAACTCAGCGCTTGGGAGCGGGTGCCGCGGGCTGCGCGAACGGGTTGGCAGGCTGCTGTTGTGCCTGTTGTGCCAGCCGCGCGCGCGCCGCCATCCTGCGGCGCTGTGCCGCCCGCCGTGCCCGCTGGCGTTTCTTGATGGCGCCGGGGTCAGGCTTGACGGCTGCGGCATTGGCCGGCAACTGCTCCCCGATGGTGACGGGTGGGCCGCCGAGCGTGGCGATTTTCGTCGAGGTCATCCCGGCTTCCGGCGAGACGGGCGTGTTCGTTTGCTCGGATGCGGCCGGTTCAGATGCGGCTGGGACAGCATCGTTCGCCGGCGACGCAACTTGCGCCGGCGGCGGGACCGGCTCCGAGACCGCGATCCTGGTCTCGTCGGCGGCAGCGGGTGCATCGGTTCGCGCGGGTGTTGCCTCGGTGAGTGCCGGAGTTTCCGCGACCGGGGCTTCGGATTTCGCGGTCTCTGGCACCGATGCATCATCCGGCTTCAGCGCGGCGGTGCTTTCGGGCTCGGCCGGCGCCGAAACGGTCGCTGCGGACTCGGCGGGTGTTGAAACGGTCGCTGCGGGCTCGACCGGTGTTGAAACGGTCGCTGCGGACTCGGCCGGTGTTGAAACAGGCGCTGCGGGCTCGACCGGTGTTGAAACGGGCGCGGGTTCGGCCGGCGGGGAAACGATGGCCACCGGCTCGGCTGGCGGCACCGCTGGAACATCATCCGGCGTTTTCTCTGCGACCGGCGGTTCGACGCGCAGCATCGCCAGAACCGGCGGTGTGGCTTCCTTCTGCTGCGCGAACATGGTTTCGGGAGCGGCGCGCCACGATGGTGTGCTGGCAACTTCTTCGTGGGCCGCGCGCAACAGTGCCACCGCGCCCAGCCCGAAGACCAGGATCGACATCGACAACAGGATCGCGGCGAACAGAAAACGGAAGCCGGGCAGCATGGGGAGGCGAGTTCCACCTTCGCGAGACATCCGCGAAGGCCTTTGAGCATCGGGGAACGCGGTGACCACAGAATTGGCCGCGTTCGCGACGCATCGGACACCCCCAGCGCCAGCGAATCAGCTGATTTCAGAATACCGCAAGGTATCTGCGGCGGTTGCTAAAAATCGGCGGTGCGAAGCCCGCTCGCATGCCGGAAAAGTGTTTCCTCAACCGGTGAGGCTTCGTTGCAACGGTGCTGCGGCATCGGTACAAACTGCCGGAACTTGGCGTGAATTAGCCGGATTTGTCTTGAATGCGCCGCTATCTTCGGCCATCTGCGTTAACGGTCCGGTGTCGGCTTGGGGACTATACAACAGCGATGATGATCAAACGCATTCTGACGATTTGTGCTGCCGTGGCGGCTGGCGCGGCGGGAACTTCGCTCGCCTTGGCGCAGCAGGGTTATTCGGTGCCTCCCGGGTCGGTATATTCGAGCGCGCCGCCGCCCTATCCGCCCGGCGGTTATCCGCCTGATTATCGCCGCGCTCCCGGCGGCCCGGATTACGACGCGGCGGAGGACGACGAGGGGCCGAACGCCCAGAGTTCGACGGCGCTGCCGCCGCCCGGCCCCGTGCTTTCGCCTGACGATCCCCGCTACGGCCGGCCGATGGGTGCTCCGCCCGTTTATTCCGACCGCAATGTACCTCAGGGGCCGGTTCTGTCCCCCGACGATCCCCGTTACGGCCGGCCGATGGGCGCTCCGCCTGTCTATTCCGACCGCAGCGTACCGCAGGGGCCGATCCTGTCGCCGGACGATCCCCGGTATGGCCGTCCCGATGGACCGCCGCCGGTGATCTATTCGGACCGCGGCAACGGCGATAACCGCCTTCCGCCTCCGGGCGTTGATCCCTACCAGGACAACCGTGGCTTGCGCCCGCCAGAAGCTGTTGGGACCCCCCCCGGTGCCGGCGTCACGGGCTCGGTGCAGCCCGCGCCCATAGGAGCGGACGGCAGGCCGATGGTGCTGTCGGCGCTGCCGCCGGATGAGCAGCCGGAGGCCGGGCCCGCGCAGCTCGCGCCGAATCTGCGCCGGCAGGAAGTCGCTTTCGTCACCAAGGAGCCGGCGGGAACGCTGATCGTCGATACCCCCAACACCTATCTTTATTACGTGCTGGGTGGCGGGCGCGCGATCCGCTACGGCGTCCGCGTCGGCCGCGACGGCTTCACCTGGAACGGCGTGCAGAAAATCTCGCGTAAGGCCGAATGGCCGGATTGGCATCCGCCGCCGGAGATGATCGACCGTCAGCCTTATCTGCCGCGCTTCATGGCCGGCGGCCCGGGCAATCCGCTGGGCGCGCGCGCGATGTATCTCGGTTCAACCGTCTATCGCATCCATGGCACCAACCAGCCCTCGACGATCGGCAAGTTCGTCTCGTCGGGCTGCATCGGGATGCTGAACGAGGATGTCTCGGACCTGTTCGACCGCGTCAAGGTCGGCACCCGCGTGGTCGTGCTTCCCGGCGGCGCGCCGCCGGCGTCGACCACCACCGCCTCGGCAGCGCCGATACCCGGGCCAAATGCCGGGCCGTCTTCGTCGGGCATGCCCGGCACCCAGCCCACCGTGGTGCCGCCGCTGCCGGCGCCGGTGACGGTGCGCTAGGCCGCAACGATCGGCGCAGACATTTCCCGAAGGGGCGCGCGATGGCGCCCCTTTTCGTTGCGCGTTCACGTCATTGCAATGACGGCGTGATGCCCTGACGGCTACGCCAGCCTTCGCAGCGGCTCGCCTTTGAACCAGGCGTCGATGCCCTCGACCATCTGGCTGTAATGGTTGCGAAAGCCCTCCTCGGTGACGTAGCCGAGATGCGGCGTCAGCACGATGTTGTCGAGCTTGCGGAAAGGATGATCTGTTGGCAGCGGCTCGACCGAGAACACGTCGACCGCAGCACCCGCGATCTTGTTCTGCTGCAGCGTTTCCAGCAGCGCCGCTTCGTCGACGATCGGCCCCCGCGCGGTGTTGATGAGGTAGGCGGTCGACTTCATCCGCGCCAGATCCGCAGCTCCGACCAGGCCGCGCGAACGCTGGCTCAGCACCACATGGACGGTGATGAAGTCGGCGGTTGAGAACAGTTCCTCCTTGGTGGCGTAGCCGACGCGTACCTCCTTGCAGCGCTCCGGCGTCAGGTTCGGGCTCCAGGCGATCACGTTCATGCCGAACGCCTTGGCAAGCCCCGCAACTTTGCCGCCGAGCTTGCCGAGTCCGACCACGCCCAGCGTCTTACCCTCGATCTCGATGCCGACGAATTTCTGCAAGGCTTCGCCGGCATGCATGCGGGCGTTCTCGCGGCCGATATTGCGGGTCAGTTCGAGGATCAGGCCCATGGTCAGCGGCGCGGTGGGGTCGCGGGCCCATTGCGTGCCGCACAGCACCACCTGATGCTCCTTGGCGGCTTCCATGTCGATCGCGGCGTTGCGCATGCCCGAGGTGATCAGGAGTTTCAGGTTCGGCAATGCCGCAAATAGGGCACGCGGAAACGGCGTGCGCTCGCGCATCGCGCAGATGATCTCGAAATCCTTCAGCGCGCCGGCTGCGGCCTCCGGCGAGGCGAACGGCTGGTTGAACACGGTGACGTCGACCCGGTCGTCGATCTTCGACCAGTCCGCAACCTTCAAAGCCAGATTGATATAGTCATCGAGAATTGCACAGCGCAGCCGCGTCATGGGAGGTCCGTTCATGGCGATGATGACGGTGCGCAAACGCGCCGTCCGGGGACCGCCATGGTCGCGCGCAATCCGCGAGCGCGCAAGGGCGCCTGTGGCTTGAAAAGCGGCCGCTGTTATCAGTGCGCGGACGACCTGAGCGCCTTCGCGGCCCGGATTTCGGCGACCATCGATTGGACCGCGGGTGACAACGCCCTGTGCTTGGCGCGACAGGCCGGGCCGGGGCCGCGCATGTAGTGCAGTTCCGGCCGGTAGGGATTGAATGCCCTGGCGAGAAACTGGCGCCAGAAGGCCCGGATTTCGGCGAAAGAATTGGACCTGTCGCGGCCGTCTGCCGGAGAGGAGAAAGATGCCGAGGTGATGGTTGCCATGACACGCCTGCTGTCTTTGCTCGCGGCTTATGCCGCGTTGGAATCGCCTTTTTTGGCGCTGAAAGCGAGTTTTGGCCTGATTTATTAAAAGAAGGTTTCAATTGTCGTGATCTGGCGCACACATGGTGTCCACCCCGTAATGATCCGTGGTGAACGGATGGAAAACATCGGGGTACGGTTGCCCTTTAGGGGCCGCGCCGTTACATCAGCGGCAGCAAATTTCCATAAATCCTCTCGTTTCCAGGGATCACGATGGCGCGTCAGTTCGTCTATTTCATGCAGGGTTTGTCCAAGACCTACCCGACCCGCAAGGTGCTCGATAACGTCCATCTGTCGTTTTATCCCGACGCCAAGATCGGCGTGCTCGGTGTCAACGGCTCTGGCAAATCGACGCTGCTGCGGATCATGGCCGGCCTCGACAAGGAATATAACGGCGAGGCGTGGGTCGCCGAGGGCGCCCGGGTCGGCTACCTCGAACAGGAGCCGCAGCTCGACGCCACCAAGACCGTGCGCGAGAACGTCATGCTGGGGGTCGCCAAGCAGAAGGCGATCCTCGATCGCTACAACGAATTGGCAATGAATTATTCCGACGAGACCGCCGACGAGATGACCAAGCTGCAGGACGAGATCGAGTCCGCGGGGCTGTGGGATCTCGACAGCAAGGTCGACCAGGCGATGGACGCGCTGCGCTGCCCGCCCGACGAGTTCGACGTCACCAAGCTCTCCGGTGGCGAGCGCCGCCGCGTGGCGCTGTGCAAGCTGCTGCTCGACCAGCCCGACCTGCTGCTGCTGGACGAGCCGACCAACCATCTTGACGCCGAGTTGGTATCATGGCTGGAAGGGCACTTACGCAACTATCCCGGCGCAATCCTGATCGTCACCCATGACCGCTATTTCCTCGACAACGTCACCAGCTGGATCCTCGAACTCGACCGCGGCAAGGGCATTCCCTACGAGGGCAACTACACCGCCTGGCTGTCGCAAAAACAGAAGCGGCTTGCGCAGGAGGGCCGCGAGGATGTCGCGCATCAGCGCACGTTGGAGCGCGAGAAGGAATGGATCGCGGCCTCGCCGAAAGCGCGCCAGGCCAAATCCAAGGCGCGCTATCAGCGCTACGAAGAGCTGCTGAAGCAGGCCAGCGAGAAGCAGACCCAGACCGCGCAGATCACGATTCCGGTGGCCGAGCGGCTCGGCCAGAACGTGGTCGATTTCGAGGGCCTGACCAAGGGCTTCGGCGACCGTGAGCTGATCGACAATCTCACCTTCAAATTGCCGCCCGGCGGCATCGTCGGCGTGATCGGCCCCAACGGTGCCGGCAAGACCACGCTGTTTCGGATGATCACTAGGCAGGAGACGCCGGACAAGGGCACCATCACCATCGGCGAAAGCGTGCATCTCGGTTATGTCGACCAGTCCCGTGACAGTCTCGACGGCAAGAAAAGCGTGTGGGAGGAAATTTCCGGCGGCAACGAACTTATTCTTCTGGGTAAGCGCGAGGTCAATTCGCGCGGCTATTGCTCGTCGTTCAATTTCAAGGGCGCCGACCAGCAGAAGAAGGTCGGTTCGCTGTCGGGCGGCGAGCGCAACCGCGTCCATCTGGCCAAGATGCTCAAATCCGGTGCCAACGTGCTGCTGCTCGACGAACCGACCAACGACCTCGACGTCGACACGCTGCGTGCGCTGGAAGAGGCGCTGGAGGATTTCGCCGGCTGCGCCGTGATCATCAGCCATGACCGCTGGTTCCTCGACCGTATCGCCACCCATATTCTGGCCTTTGAGGGCGACAGCCACGTCGAATGGTTCGAAGGCAATTTCCAGGATTATGAAAAAGACAAGATGCGCCGATTGGGGCAGGATTCCGTCATCCCGCATCGCATGAAGTACAAGAAGCTCACGAGGTAATTGGGGGCCGGCATGGCGGACTGGAACGCAGAGCAGTATCTCAAATTCGAGGACGAGCGGACCCGCCCCTCGCGCGACTTGCTGGCGCAGATCCCGCTCTCCGATGCGCGCAAGGTCGTCGACATCGGATGCGGGCCGGGAAATTCAACCGAGCTTCTGGTCAAGCGCTGGCCGCAGGCGGCTGTGATCGGCATCGATACGTCCGCCGACATGCTGCGGCAGGCGCGCGAGCGGCTGCCGGGACACAGTTTTATCGAAGCTAATATCGCGCACTGGGCGCCGCCTGCGGGCACCGACGTTCTATTCGCCAACGCGATCTTTCAATGGGTGCCCGGCCATCTCAAGCAGCTGCAGCGGCTGCTCGGCGCGTTGCCGCCGGGCGGCGTACTCGCGGTGCAGATGCCCGACAATTTCGATGAGCCCAGCCATGTACTGATGCGCGAAGTCGCGCAGCTGGAGCCGTGGCGCAAGGCGCTGGGGGAGAGCGCACGCCTGCGCGACGATATTCCGAAGCCGGGCGGCTATTACGATGGGCTGGGGCCGCTCTGCACCCGGCTGGAAATCTGGCACACGATCTATAACCACGTGCTCGACGATGCCAACGCCATCGTGGAATGGGTCAAGGGAACGGGCCTGCGCCCGTTCCTCGATCCGCTGGAGCCGCCCGAGCGCAAACAATATCTCGCCGAATACACCGCGCGCATCGCTGCCAGTTATCCGCCGCAGGCCGACGGCAAGGTGCTGCTGCGGTTTCCGCGGCTGTTCATCGTGGCGGTAAGGTAACGAATGAGGCGGCGGCGTTTTTGGTGTTCATGCCACCTTCTTCCGCCAGCTACATCTTGATCAGCGACTGATACGGCACGTCGCGCTTGTTGGCCGGGATCTTGATCGGCTCCCGCAAGCCCGGCGGCAGACAAATTGAAATCGACCTGGTCGAGGGCTTCAGGTTTGAAAGGCGGGCGCGCTCGGCCGTGCTCCAGTCGATGTAATCGCTGGAATCGTGCGTTCCCCAACTTCCGTTCCTCGGCTTCGGTCTTGAAGCAGGAATTGATTTAGGCTTGCTCATAGATTCGCCGCTCCTCGCGGTGCATATTGTCGAAGCTACAATTGGCAGGCGCGAATGCAGCATATCAAGTTTCTAAGCACTCTGAACCGTTTCCTGTTCGCCGTTTCAGTCCTGCTATTGATGCCGGGCTTGACTCCCGCCCGCGCCGCCGACGCCGGCTTCAAAGAGTTCATCGCCTCGCTTTGGCCGGAAGCGCAGGCCGCCGGTGTGTCGCGCGCGACGTTCGACCGCGAGACCAGCGGTCTCGAGCCGGATTACAAATTGCCCGATCTGATTCTGCCTGGCCGTCCCGCGACCGGTGCGCCGTCGCAGGCCGAATTCGTGCAGGTACCGGCTGATTATGTGAAGGAAGCCAGCATCGCGCGGCTGGCTGAGGAGGGGCAGCGGCTGATGGCGAAGTACCGCGCTGCGCTCGATGGAATCGAGAAGCGTTTCGGTGTGCCCGCCACCATCGTGCTGGCGATCTGGGGCCGCGAAACCGATTTTGGCCGCTACACGCTGCCCTACGACGGGTTGCGCGTGCTGGCGACGCAGGCCTATGTCGGCCGTCGCAAGGATCAGTATCGCAACGAGTTCATCCTGGCGCTGAAGATGATCGGCGACGGCGAGGTGGCGCGCAAGGACATGCGTTCGTCCTGGGCTGGCGCCGCCGGCCTCACGCAATTTCTGCCGTCGGAATTCTACAAGCACGCCGTCGATTTCGACGGCGACGGCCACCGCGATATCTGGAATTCGGTGCCGGACGCGCTTGCCTCTGCCGCGCAGCAACTCGTCAACAAGGGCTGGCAGCCGGGCGTGCGCTGGGCCTATGAAGTCCGCGCGCCTGGCAATGTCGATTGCACCATGGGCGTACCGGAAGTGACAAAGCCGATCGGCGATTGGCTGCGCGCAGGCTTCGTGCCGGTGCGCGGGCAAAAGCTTAGCGCGACCGAGCAGGTCGAGCCGGCCTCGCTGCTGCAGCCCGAGGGCATCTATGGCCCGGCGTTTCTGACCACGAAGAATTATTTCGTGATCAAGGAATATAATTTTTCTGATCTGTATGTGCTGTTCGTCGGGCATCTCAGCGATCGCATCTTGAGCCCGCAACCGTTCGCGACGCCGTGGTCGGCTTCGACCCAGCTGCGCACCGCCGATGTCGAGGCCATGCAGCGTCAGTTGACGCGCATCGGTCTCTATGCCGACAAGGTAGATGGTAAGGCGGGGATGAAGACCCGCGCGGCGCTCGGGGCGTACCAGAAATCGGCCGGACTCAAGGTCGATTGTTGGCCAAGCGAAGCGGTGCTGCGTTCGATCAGTGCGGCGCCCTGAAAAAGAAAAAACCCGGCCGAAGCATCGGCCGGGTTTTGAATCTAGGCACCCTCGATTGGCGCCGGTCAGATCAGTTGCAGACCTCGATGCGGCGGAAGCGCCAGCCGTAACCATCCCAGAAGCGCTGGCGAACCCAACGGCAGGGCGGGGGCGGTGCGTCTTCCACATACACCGGACCACCATAGGCCGGGCGGCTGGAGGCGATGGCTCCGCCGACGATCGCGCCGCCGATGAGTCCGCCGGCCACGGCTGCGCCGAGGTAGCGCTGTGCGCTGGCTGGCGTCGGGGCCAGCGATCCGGCGGCGATCATTGCGACCGCTGCGAAGGCAACCAATGTCTTCTTCATGTCTTGGGCTCTCCTGGAGTTGGCGCCTTCAGTCAGCGCCGGGTTGAAGGTGACTCACGCAGTATTCGAAACTGGCCGTCTCGCTAAAAAGCGCGCAACAGTCAATTCAAAGTAAACGCTTCCGAGCTACTGGGCCGAAAAAACGGTTTTTTCAGGCCTTTGTCAAAGCACGCCCGGAAGCGCCGCAGGTTTAACGAAGATGAACGGGATCAGCCGCAGATCCGGACGCGGCGAACCCGCCAGCCATAGCCGTCCCAGAAACGCTGCCGCTGCCAGACGCAGCCGCCATAGTAATCTGGGTCTTCGGCGACGTAGGCCGGATGGCCGTAATAGCCGTAACCGGGCCCGTAATAACCGGGGCCGTAATAATAGCCGGGGCCGGCAAGTGCACCGCCGACGATGGCGCCGCCGATCAATCCGCCGGCCACTGCTGCGCCGAAGCCGCGTTGGGCGTGGGCCGGCGCGGGCGCCGCCACGGCTGAGACAGCCAGGCTGGCGACAGCGGCAATGGCCATCAATGTTTTCCTCATGGCTTCACCTTTCTCATCGACAAGGACAGCGAGAAAGCGGTCCGTCAGAGTGAAAGTTCCACATTTCACTTGAATGATCAATGAACGGGATCGCCACATTTGACGACAAATGCGGGCCGCTGCGGCGCTGTGCGGCGCGCAAGCGGCCTCCTTCATGCGGCTGGGCGCGAGAGCAAATGATGACGAGCGGGATGACGGCATTCGCAATCGCGGTCGGCGGCACGTCGCTGATTTGCTACGTAGTGACGACGCGATTACAGAACCGCCGCGCACCTCGCCGATCGTCGAGCTACAACTCCGGAGCGGACGGCGCCGGCTATGCCGGCGACCACGGCGGGACCCTGTTCGGCTGGAGCGGCGGCGGCCATTCCGCATCGGATAGTTCGGGCAATCCGGTTGAGGATGATGGAGACGGAGGCGATAGCGGAGGTGGCGGCGACGGCGGTGGCGGCAACGGCGGTGGCGGCGGAGGCGGAGGCGATTAGCGCTGTGCGTCCGCCGAAAACGAACGGCATTTTGATCCGCCTGCAGCAAGAGTTTTTAGATTCATTCCAGTCTGTACCCAGGGCCAGTTTGGAATCACTTGAAAATGCGGCTTTTCCTTTTGCATCCCGCCGCGGTCTTAAATATCTCTGGCGTTGCATCACTAATGGGTCTGCCGCTTTCATGATTGTCTGTTCCTGCAACGTCCTCAGCGACCACGATGTCCGCAATGCCGTTGGCGCCGCCGAACAGCTTCCGCGCAATGCCAAGCAGATCTACGGCTGCCTCGGCTGCAGCGCTGAGTGCGGCCGATGCGCGCGCACCATCAAGACCATTATCGACGAGGCGCTCGGCGCTTGCGCCCAAGCCTGCTGTACCGGATGCCCGCACAGCCAGGCCGGAACGGATCAGCACAGCAATACCGAGTTTGCGCTCGCTGCCTCCTGAAGATCGAACGAGCTTCTAGGCCTTGCCCTTCGGGAATAGGGTTGCTCTCGTTCGCGATCTGATTTAGAAGCATTCTAAAGTTGAATAGGGGCCGATTCATTTGGCCTCAGCGAGCGGAGTGCACCATGCAAGGCGACCCCAAAGTCATCGATTACCTCAACAAGGGTCTGCGCAGCGAACTCACCGCCATCAACCAGTATTGGCTGCACTTCCGGCTGCTGAATCACTGGGGCTTGCTGCAAATGGCCAAGCAATGGCGCAAGGAATCCATCGAGGAGATGAATCACGCCGATCGCTTCACCGACCGGATCCTGTTCCTCGACGGGTTTCCCAACATGCAGGTGCTCGATCCCTTGCGGATCGGCCAGAACGTCAGGGAAATCATCGACTGCGATCTCGCCACCGAGGTCGCGGCGCGCACGCTTTATCAGGAAGCGGCGACCTACTGCCATGGCGTCAAGGATTACGTCTCGCGCGATCTGTTCGAAGATCTGATGAAGGACGAAGAGCACCACATCGACTTCCTCGAAACCCAGCTCGATTTGATCCAGCGGATCGGGCTCGAACTCTACACCCAGAAGCACGTCGGCGGGCTCGAGAGCGAATTCGAGCCCAAAGAGTAGGCCGTAGATCCGCGCTACAGCTGCGTCCTGTAGCGCGCCTCGACCACGGCCTGGGATTCCGGCTCGCCGAGCTTGGTCTGGTCGTGGATCACCTGGCTGATGCTGGGGAGGACCGCGCGTTCCACCTGCGCCTCCCTTGACCACAGCTTCGAGCGCATCAGCGCCTTGCCGCAATGAAAATAAGCCTCGTGCACGCCGATGCTCAGCACCGCGCGCGGCGGCTTCCCGAATTCCTCCATCGACGCCAGCAGTTCCGGCTCCGCCGACAGCCTGCCCCTGCCGCCGACGCGCAGCGTCTCGTCGATGCCGGGCACGAAGAAGATCAGCTGCACGAAGCCTGAACCTTCGACGATGTTCCTGAAACTGTCGATCCGGTTGTTGCCGGAACGATCCGGCAGCAACAGCTTGTCGGGACCGACGCCGTGGACAAAGCCGGGATTGCCGCCGCGCGGCGAGGCATCGACGCTGCCGTCGGAGCCTGACGTCGCCAGCACGCAGAACGGCGACATCGCAATGAAGTTTCTCGCATGCGCATCGATTTCGGGCCGCGCTTTTGCGATCACGCGCGGCGAGGGTTGCGGGTAAATCGTCGCGAGGTCGCTGGCGCCAAGGTCGGTCAAGTTCTGCCTCCGGGAACAATGTCGTCGTAACCAGCCGAAGATATCATCGCGGCATTCCGGCGGCCATCCTTGATCGCCGGCGCTGCCACCCACTGGCCTTCGATCGGAATCCAATAGGTGCCCTCGCGGAAATCATATTCGGTGATGTCCGTCGGAGATGTCGCAGCAGGCCCGCCGCTTGCGCGATCACGCCCTTGATGCGGTGCGAGAGTCGCGTCATCGCCTTACATCGTCCGCTGCGGCGCCGTCTGCAGCAACTCCTGCAGTTGCTGCTTGTAGAACGCCGCATTGCCCGTGGTGAGATGGCCGCGCGTCTGCGTGCTCGCCGGGATCAGATAGAGCCGGCCGTTCTTGACGCGCTTCAGTGCGGCGTCCGTCACTCCTGTTTCCGGCGGATTGCGTTCGTCGTCGGCGGCATTGATCGCGAGCAGCGTGGCCTCGATCCGCTCCATCCCGGCGGAAGGATTGTAATCGTGCGAGGCGTCCCACTGGTAGATGAAGTCGTTGGCGTCTGCCGTCACCGGCGTGGCCAGCCGCTCCTCGACCATCCGGTCAGCTTTGTCAGCCGTCGGCGCCAGCGTCTGATAGCCGAGCGTGCCGCCGGCGGACGCGATGCCATAGGCGACGATGGCGTATTTCATCATGCGCGGCTGCGCGGTGTAATTGCCGCCATTGTAGTCCGGATCGTTGCGGATGGTGTCGAGCATGATCCGACGCAGCATCCAGTTGCGCGCCGCCATTTCGGTCGGCTGCGAGGCCATCGGCACCAGCGCATCCATGAACCGCGGATACCGCACGCCCCAGATCCAGGTGTGCATGCCGCCCATCGAATTGCCGATCACCAGCCGCAGGTGTTTTACTCCAAGCCCTTCCTTGACCAGGCGGTACTGCGCATCGACCATGTCTTCATAATCGTATTTCGGAAACGCCGTCTTCATGCCGTCGGACGGTTTCGAGGATTTACCGTGGCCGATGCCGTCGGGAATGATGATGTAGTATTTCGACGCGTCCAGCGGCTGGCCGGGGCCGAACAGCTCGCCGGCAAAGGCGGGCGTCAGCATGCTCGCCGCCGAGCCGCCCGAGCCGTGCAGCACCAGCACCGGCTGTCCATTGGGTTCGCCGACCGTGGTGTAATGCAGCCGCAGCTCCGGCATGGTCTCGCCGTTATGGAATTTGAAATCCTTCGCGATCCAGTCGCCCTGTTTCGGTGTGGGATAGTCCGCTGCGAGCGCGGTAGTAAATGAGATCATTGCAAAGATAGCCGATAGCGCCGCGCGCGAACATTTCATGATGGCTTCTCCCCGGGGCGCGGCCTCGGGCCGCTTGCGTAAAAGCCTATCACGCCGTGCCGGGCGATCCGAGAGACTTTGCGTCGGGAACGCGAGGTCAATTTTCCGGGAAAGCGCGGCGCTACCGCTTATCCTCCACATCGGTGTCAGGACGGTCGCCGCCGGCGGCGGTTTCGGTGTGCCACTTGCCGTCGGCGGTCTCGTACTCGATCGCCTCGGTACGGCCGGGCACGCGCTGCTCGGCGGCGGCGCGCTTGGCGGCAGCGAGTGCTGCGGCATGGGTCGCGAAGGCTTCCGAAAAAACGCCGTCGACGGTGTAGGCCCAGCCGCCGTCATGCTGAACGATCTTGTAGGTGACGTGGGACATCGAGAACTCGCTTTTTTGTCGGCGCGGGCGCGGCGACAGGGGTGAACGCATCGCCTATTCTATGACAAAATAGGCCGCGATGCAGGTTTTTACGCCGGCCGATCGTCCTTGGGTTCGAGAGCCAGGGATCGTGCGCCGCCTGGCCAAAGGAGAAAAAAATGTGCCGCAACATCAAGACGCTGTTTAATTTCGAACCGCCGGCAACCGAGGAGGAGATCCACGCCTCCGCGCTGCAGTTCGTGCGAAAACTCTCCGGCTTCAACAAGCCGTCGCAGGGCAATGCCGAGGCGTTCGATCGCGCGGTCGCGGAGGTCTCGGCCTCGGCCCGCCGCCTGCTGGCATCGCTGCACACCCACGCGCCCTCGCGCGACCGCGAGATCGAAGCCGAGAAGGCCAGGGAACGGTCGAAGCTGAGGTTTGGCTGAGGCTGGCATCCTATCCCGCCTCCCACATCACCGGCAGGTTGAGCAGCCCGCGAAACGCCCAGCCGCCGATCCGCACCGGCTCCGTGGCGTCGAGCCGCAAGCCCTTCAATCGAGCGAAGATGCCGGGCAGCGCCACGTCCGCCACCATCGCGCGCGAGGCAAAGGCGCCGGCGCAATAATGCGGGCCGGCGCCGAAGGCGATGCTTTTGCCGGTATCGCGGGTGATGTCGAAATCATCGGGATTGCGAAAGCACGCCTCGTCGCGATTGGCCGAGCCGAACATGAAGAACACCCGATCCTCCGGCTCGAAATCGACCCCGCCATGGGACCACGGCTTCGCCACCCGGCGCGGCGACATCCCGATCGGCGCGATCCAGCGCGCATATTCCTCGAACACGTCGATCCATTTCGCCTTGCCCTCGCGCGCCAGCGCGAGCTGATCGGGGTGCGTCAGCAGCGCCCAGACCGCGCCCGAGATGGCGTCGCGCGGTTCGTTCTGGCCGCCGGAGATCGCCAGCTTGACATTGGCGCGCACGCTCATCATGGGCATGCTGGCCGACAGCAGCACGCTGAGGATCGACGCGTTCGGATGTCTGGTCACCACCGGAATCATATCGTCGATCGCGGCATCGATCCCCGCGGTGGCGGCGTGGCAGCGCGCCTCGACCTCCTTGTTGCCGCTGTAATTGGCGATGCCGTCGATCATCGCCTGCGACCACGCATCCATGTCCTGATAGCGCATGTTGGTCAGCCCGGTGATGTCCTTGAGACATTCGGCCGACAGCGGCAGCGCGAACGCCTTGCAAAGGTCGGCATGACCGCTTGGCGCCAGCGCATCGAGGATACGGTCGGCATGGGCCTGAAACTGCTTGCGCCAGATGTCGCGCACCGCGCGCGGCGACACCGCCGGAAACATCGCGGCGCGCTCGGACATGTGGGCATCGCCGTCCTTGCGCATCATGTTGTGGCCCATCAGCGTGTTCATCAACCCGGCCGGCTGATGCGACGAGAACACGTCGGTGCGCTTTTCCTGGCTGAAGATGTCGTCGCGCCGCGTCAAGACGGTCGAGCCGAGTTGCGGCACGAACGCGATCGGCGCTTCCTTGCGCATCCTGGCAAGATCGGGATAGGGGTCGGCCCAGAACGCCGATATGTCGATGTCAAAATGCGGGGCGTTGGACATGGCGTTTCCCGTTGGCCTGAGCCGTCTTTGCCGTCAGCGAGACGTATTATTTGTTGGGGAATAAACTGGCGAAGCGATCGGGCGGTGTCAAATCGTTCGGAGTGTAACGATGATGCAAACGTCGTCATCCCCGCATGCGGGGATCCGGTACGCCGCGGCTTTTCGGTTCATCGCTGGCGTCTCTGGAATACCGGGTGACGACTGTTCGGATTCAAATTTTCAAACAGCGCTTCGTCTTGGGCTTTTACCTCGCCCCGCTTGCGGGGAGAGGTCGCGAGCTCCCGGCAGCGCGCTTACGCTGTCCGGCGGCGAGCGGGTGAGGGGGACTCTCGACGAACTCGGACTCGCGGAGAGTCCCCCTCACCCGTCGCGCATCTGGCGATGCGCGCCGACCTCTCCCCGCAAGCGAGGCGAGGTGAAGGGAGCGCCGTTCGTTCGACACAGCTTCGCGATCTCGCCGCATGTTTTGCGCGAGGTTTGGCCTGCTCGTTTCGCCCTCTGCTATCAGAGGGCGCAGGGAATGCCGGGCGCCCGATGCGCCCGAGAGCCGCGTGTGCAGGGGTAGTGGTAGAAAGCACACGCGTAATCAGGTCACACCGGAATCACCCGGCATTCCCCGCGCAATGGTTTACGGCTTATACCGCGCTCTCCCCGGTGATCGGCTTTCTTGCCACCGTCGCCGGCGGAGTTGCCTCCACCGACTTGACACCAGCGTCGGGGTGTCAGGACCACACGTCTTCGCCGTCCGCCTCAAGTACCCTCGTCAGGAGCACCATCCGCATCCACCGCATCCCGTCCCGCGCTGATGACGTTGCGCAACGCCCCTCTGAGTGGGACTGGATGGCGGTGAATATAGAAGTGATTTGGGCGTTCGGAAAATCAGAATATTTTTGCAAACAGGGCTGGACATGCAAGTGACAAGGCGAGTCACTGATTTGCCCGTCAGGCAGGCTGGCGAGTGTCGGTATGCACGCGAACGCGCGCCCGGCGATGAATTTCGAGATCGGCGGCAACCATGGAAAACGCGAAGCCGCCGATATCGCTTCGCGCAACGTGCTCACGCGCCGCAATTCAGCTTCGGCAAAAAGGGCTTGTGCGTTCACCGCCCGACGGTTCAATGTAAGGTTTTATAGTTCATCGTTTTGGGGGCACACCGTGGACGGTCCAGCCAGGACTCAAATAATTGTTGCGGCTATTGGCGTCGTTGGGGTTATCGGTGCGGCGCTCGTTGCCAATTGGACCGGTGTATTCGGCGGCGGTTCGAAGCCGCCAGATCACCCGATCGAATATTCGACCACGTGCAAATTTACCGCCGGCCCGAGAGCGGGGCAGACCCAGTATTATCCTCCGGGCATGCCGGGATTGATCCCGGCTGTCGTTGGCGGTCCATGCACGGACGGAGTTGGAAGCATGGGCTACGCCATCGCCAACAGGTAGAAAGGCAAGCGTGTCTAAAGCGTGATGAGATGAAGTTAGGTTGAGCTGTAGCGGAAACTTTACCTCTCCCATAGGGAGAGGTCGGCGCGTAGCGCCGGGTGAGGGGTTACGGCCTATCGTTGGTGCAGCCCCCTCACCCGATTTGCTGCGCAAATCGACCTCTCCCCGTTGGGGAGAGGTGAAGGGCATCGATTCAACTTAAAAACCATCTTGCCCTAGATCGCGCGGTAGCCGCCGTCCGCCATCACGATCGAACCGGTGACGTAGCTTGAGAGATCGGAAGCGAGGAAGATCGCCGGGCCGACGATGTCTTCCGGCTTGCCCGCGCGTCCCAGCGGGGTGTGATCGATGAACATCTTTACCGCGTCGGGGTTGTTGGCGCGGGTGCCGGCGTTGAGCGGGGTCTCGATGAAGCCCGGGCCGATCGCATTGACGCGCACGCCCTCCTTGCCGAGTTCGGCCGCGAGCGCCTTGGTGAAGCCGAGCACCCCGTGCTTGGAGGCGGTATAGGCCGGCGAACTCGGTTGGCGCAGATGCACGAACGACTGGATCGAGCCGATATTGACGATGCGCCCTTTTGTGGCGCGCAAGCTGTCGAGAAACGCATGCGTCACGTTGAAGACGCCGGTGAGGTTGATGGCGATGATGTCCTCCCAGTCGCTGGTCACCGCCTCGGCTGCGCCCAGCATGCCGTTGCGCCGCGCGATGCCGGCATTGTTGACGAGGATCGAGACCGGCCCGACCTCGCCGGCAATCCGTCTGGCGACGGCGGCGCAGGCTTCGCGCCGGGTCACGTCGAGGCCAAAACTCTCGGCCCTGCCGCCGGCCTCGCGGATTTCCCGCGCGGCTTCGGCGGCCGCCTTCTCGTTGATGTCGAGCAGCACGACCCGCGCGCCCTCGCGGGCATAGCCCGATGCGATCGCGTGCCCGATGCCGGAACCTGAACCGGTGACGACAGCGATGTGGTTTTGGAGAAGGGGCATGGGTGTTTCCTCCTTGGTTTTGCTTTCGCGAGTGTATCATGTGGCCCGGATGCGCCAACGGGCCGGCGCGAAGCGCCGCCCGATGACAGGCTCCGCGACATCCGGGAGCAACACGATAAGCGACCGCAGTTACCCCGGATATCGCTTGGCTCATCCGGGCTACGCTCGCTGGGTCTTGAAAAGCGCGAATACGCTTTGCCCATCCGTGCCATCGGCTACACTCGGCCGCGTGCAATTCGTTCTGCGTCGTGGCGTCCAATCACAACATTCCGGGGAAATGTGCACATGAAGATGTCATCCGCTATTCGTATTGCGCTGGTCGCGCTGACCGCTTTCGCCAGCGCTGTGCTGTGCTCCGCATCCCATGCCGAGGAGGGCACCGTGTCGCTGACGATCTACAAGGCCGGATGGATCATCGGCGGCTCGGGCGGCGGCGGCTCGCTGAATTTTCGCGGGCGGAGCTACCCGCTGTCGGCCGGCGGACTGGACTACGGCCTGGTGTTCGGCGGATCGAAGACCATGCTGCGCGGCCGCGTCAGCAACATCAACCGGCCCTCCGATGTCGCCGGCGTCTATGGCGCGGCGGGCGCCGGCCTCGCGGTCGGCGGCGGCGCGCGCGCGATCGTGCTGACCAACCAGAAGGGCGCGGTGCTGGAACTGTCGGGACGCCAGGTCGGCCTGATGGCCAATGTGGATTTGAGCGGGCTGGCGATTACGTTGAAATAGGGGATTGTAGGGTGGGTTAGTTAGGCGAAGCCGTAACCCACCATCGAATTCACGGTGATCGAAAAATGGCGGGTTACGCCATTCGGGCCGCGCTACGCGCGGACCCGGATGGCTAACCCCACCCTACCATGGCCGCATATTCGCTTCACCTCTCCCCCACAAGCGACCGCAAGCGGGAGAGGGAGCGCAGTTCGGCCCACGTTGGGCGGAACCATTCCGCTCGTTCCGGCTTGTCTCCGACTGTTCGAAGAACCGGGAGATTTTGATGAAACTGGCAAAGCGGATCCTGGCTGGTTCCCTGCTGATGGTTATCCCTTCGGTGGCGCTGGCCCAGCAAGCGCTCACGGGGACGGTGACCACCATCGATCGAATCAGTGGCACCATCGGCATCCAACAGGCGCAAGGCGGCACCGTCGGAGCCAGTTCCGGCGGAGCCACTGAACAATTCAAGGTATCCCCGGGCGCGCTGGAGAAAGTGCACGCCGGCGACAGGGTTACCTTCTCCGTCAGTGACAGCGGCGGCAAGAAGACCATCACGAAAATCGAAAGCCAGTAGGTCCGTGGTAGGGCGGGTTAGGCGCAGCCGTAACCCGCCGTCTTGAGGACGAGGGCGGGTTACGCCATCGGGCCGCGCTACGCGCGGACCCGGATGGCTAACCCGCCCTACTTATCTCTGATCAAATCCGCCAGTTCCTGCCATGGCCCCACCGACCAGCTGCCCGATGCGGCGCCGGACGGCGAGGCCAGCACGAAGACGATCGGGAAGTCTTCCAGGGACGGCTGCCGGCCCAGCGTGACCGCCTTCGTCGGTCGTCCATAGAACAGACTCGCCGCCTTCTTGCTGGTAAAGGCGATGGCGTCAGGCCGATAGCGCCGCATCTTTTCCCGGAAGGCCGGAATATCGACGGGGAAGGCGAGGGCCTGATGGTCCATTCCCGCGCCGAGCTTGCAAACATCGGTGAAGCCAATGCCGAGTTTCAGCAGCGCCGGAAATTCATGCGGCTTGTATTGGCGCGGCGTGATGCCGACCACGTGGAGCGTGCGCCAAAAGCGATTGCCGGGATGCGCGTAGTAGTGGCCTGACTCGGCCGACCGCTGGCTCGCGGCGGTGCCGACGAAGACCAGACGCAGGTGAGGCTGAAGCTGATCGGGGAGCTTTTCCAACGCGTGCGCCCTTTTCGTCAAAGCCGGGAGATGCCCAACGCGAATAGTTAGGTCCATTGCGCTGGGCGCGATCCTGAATACCATAGCCTGGCCCGCAGCAGGAGGTTCGCGATGGCTCTCAACACCGACAAGATCGACGACACCGCACTGGCGCTGCTCTATCTGACGCTGCACGACAATTACAGGGCCTGGAAAGGTTTCGATTGGGACGTGCTGGGCCGCCTGCACGACAAGGGCATGATCCACGATCCCGTGGGCAAGGTGAAATCCGTGGTGTTTACGCAGGAAGGATTGGAGCGGGCGAAGGCGCTATTTGAGGAAATGTTTGAAAAGTGACGTAGCCCGCATGAGCCAACGGGTCGGCGCGAAGGGCCGCCCGATGACAGGCTCCGCGACATGCGGGTTTCGTAGTGTTTCCCCGGATGTCGCTGCGCTCATCCGGGCTACGCTTGCTGCAGATAGCTATATCGGTAAATGCGATCTCTGGTCTTGTTGATGTTTGATCGCAAAAAAGACCGGGCTTGCGCCCGGCCTTTTCTTTTCCGATGGATGCCCGGGTCAAGCCCGGGCATGACGAGGAGAGGGTGCTGCGTTCACAACACCCGATTGCTCTCCTTCACCTTCTCCGCATCCAGATACACTTGCCCGCCCATCTCCTTGAACTTTTGCGACATCTGCGCCATGCCGTCCTCGATCACGCCCGACATCGACAGGCCGACGGCACCACCGGCCACCGCGCGCTTGTCGGGATCGTTCAGCGTCGCCGCGTAGTCGCGCACGTCCTGCGTGATCTTCATCGAGCAGAACTTCGGGCCGCACATCGAGCAGAAATGCGCGACTTTGTGGGCGTCCTTGGGCAGCGTCTCGTCGTGGAAGCTGCGCGCGGTTTCCGGGTCGAGCCCGAGGTTGAACTGGTCCTCCCAGCGGAAGTCGAAGCGGGCGCGGGACAAGGCGTCGTCGCGCAGTTGCGCGGCGGGGTGGCCCTTGCCGAGATCGCTCGCATGCGCCGCGATCTTGTAGGTGATGACGCCGACCTTGACGTCGTCGCGGTTGGGCAGGCCGAGATGCTCCTTCGGCGTGACGTAACAGAGCATCGCGCAGCCGAACCAGCCGATCATGGCCGCACCGATGCCTGAGGTGATGTGGTCGTAGCCTGGTGCTATATCAGTCGTCAGCGGCCCCAGCGTATAGAACGGCGCCTCGCCGCACTCCTTGAGCTGCTTGTCCATGTTGATCTTGATCTTGTGCAGCGGCACGTGGCCGGGGCCCTCGATCATGACCTGGCAGCCCTTCTTCCACGCGATCTGCGTGAGTTCGCCGAGCGTCTCAAGTTCGGCGAATTGCGCGCGATCGTTGGCATCGGCGATCGAGCCCGGGCGCAGGCCGTCGCCGAGCGAGAACGAAACGTCGTACTGGCGCATCAGGTCGCAGATTTCCTCGAAATGCGTGTAGAGGAAGCTTTCCTTGTGATGCGCCAGGCACCACTTCGCCATGATCGAGCCGCCGCGCGAGACGATGCCGGTGACGCGGTTGGCGGTGAGGTGGATGTAGGGCAGCCGCACGCCGGCGTGGATGGTGAAATAGTCGACGCCCTGTTCGCACTGTTCGACCAGCGTATCCCTGTAAAGCTCCCAGGTCAGCTTGACCGGGTCGCCGTCGCACTTTTCCAAAGCCTGATAGATCGGCACGGTGCCGATCGGAATCGGCGCATTCCGCAAAATCCATTCCCGGGTGGTGTGGATGTTGCGCCCGGTCGAGAGGTCCATCACGGTGTCCGCGCCCCAGCGGATCGCCCACACCATCTTGTCGACTTCCTCCTCCACCGATGAAGTGACCGCGGAGTTGCCGATATTGGCGTTGATCTTGGTGAGGAAGTTGCGGCCGATGATCATCGGCTCCAACTCGCCGTGGTTGATGTTGCAGGGGATGATCGCGCGGCCGCGCGCGATTTCGCTGCGGACGAACTCCGGCGTGACGAACGCGGGCACCGAGGCACCAAAACTTTCGCCGTCGGCGAGCGCTGCTTCGGCGCGTTCGAGCTGCTGTTTGCGGCCGAGGTTTTCGCGGGTGGCGACGTAGATCATTTCCTTGGTGATGATGCCGGCGCGGGCGAATTCGAGCTGCGTGATCATGTGGCCATCGAGGCCGCGCAGCGGCTTGTGATGCGCGGTGAAGGATTTCGCGGCATGCGAGGCGCCGACATTGCCGTTGTCCTCCGGCTTGATGTCGCGGCCCTGATATTCCTCGACTCCGCCGCGCTCCTTGACCCATGCGATGCGCGCACGCGAAAGCCCGGCATTAACGTCGATGGTGACGGCCGGATCGGTATAGGGGCCTGACGTGTCGTACACCGGCAGGTCCGGCTCGCCGGCGCCTTCGCTCAGGATGATCTCGCGCAGGGGCACGCGCACATCCGGCGCCTCGTCCGGCGTGACGAAGATCTTGCGCGAGGCGGGCAGCGGGCCGGTGGTGACGGCGGGAAGCGTGGTGTCGGGATTGGAGCGGATGTTCATGGGATCCTCCTGTTATAGTTGTTTGTCATTCCGGACGGTCCGCTGGGCGGACCGATCCGGAATCTCGAAATCGATATCGCCGCGCGAGATTCCGGGTTCGCGTCTTCGACGCACACCGGAATGACGCTGCAAAAACTCCCTCTCCCGCTTGCGGGGGAGGGCCGGGTGGGGGTGGTTCGGCAAGTGATCATCTCTCAAGCGGCCTTCGAAATATCGCCGAGCCAGGCGCGCACGCGGGCGTCGGGATCGGTGTTTTGCGTCACGTCACTGACGACGGCGATGGAATCGGCGCCGGCGGCGAAAATCTCAGCCGCCTGTTCGAGCTTGATGCCGCCGATCGCGACCAGCGGGATCTTGCCGATGCGGCTTCTTCCATTCCGTGATCTTCGGAATGCCCTGCGGCGCGAAGCGCATCGATTTCAGCGTGGTCGGAAAGATCGGGCCGAGCGCGATGTAATCCGGCTCCGCGCGCAATGCATTCTCGAGCTCTTCATCGTCATGGGTGGAAAGCCCGAGCGTCAGCCCGGCGTCGCGGATCGCCTTGAGGTCGGCCTCGGCAAGATCTTCCTGGCCGAGATGCAGATGCTGCGCGCCGGCGACGACAGCCGCGCGCCAGTAGTCGTTGACCACGAGTTTTGTCGGCGTGCCCCTGGTGACCGCGAGCGCGTCGCTGACCAGCTGCAGCGCCCGGGCGTCGTCGAGGTCCTTGGCGCGCAGTTGCACCGTGCCGACGCCGAGCGCGGCCAGCCGCGCGACCCAGGCGACGCTGTCGACGATGGGATAGAATCGATCAGGATACGGCATGCCAGAACGGTGTCCCAACGACAGGGGTTGAAGGGGAGGCGAAGTCGCGGGCTTCCATCAGCCCGGCCTCGTATGCGATGCGGCCGGCCTCGACGCCGGCGCGAAACGCGTTCGCCATCGCGACGGGATCGGCGGCTTTGGCGATCGCGGTGTTGAGCAGCACGGCGTCGTAGCCGAGCTCGAGCGCCTGCGCGGCATGGCTGGGCGCGCCCAAGCCTGCATCGACCACCAGCGCGATATCCGGCAGCCGGTCGCGCAACAGTTTCAGGGCATCGGGTTGATGATGCCCCTGGCGCTGCCGATCGGCGCCGCCCATGGCATCACCACCTTGCAGCCGGCGTCGACCAGCCGCATCGCGACGCCGAGATCTTCGGTGCAATAGGGGAACACCTCAAAGCCGTCCTTGATCAGGATATCGGCGGCTTCGACCAGGCCGACCACGTCGGGCTGCAGCGTGTCGTTGTCGGCGATCACTTCGAGCTTGATCCAGGAGGTGGCGAACAGTTCGCGCGCCAGTTTCGCCGTGGTCACGGCCTCGCGCACGCTGCGGCAACCGGCGGTGTTCGGCAGCACCGTGACGTCGAGCTCGCGGATCAGCGACCAGAACGCATCGCCGGTCTTGCCGCCGGCGGACTTCGCGCCGCAGCGACACCGTGACGATCTGCGCCGCCCGAGGCCCGGATCGCGCCTTGCATGATCGCCGGCGACGGATACAGCGCGCTGCCGATCAGGAGGCGGGAGGAGAATTCGCGGTCGTAGAATTTCAGCATCTGGGCTTCTCGATCACATGGAACGTGCCGCGCTCCCTCGCCCCGCTTGCGGGGAGAGGGGCTGTTTCAACCAGCACGATCCGCGGAGAGTCCCCCTCACCCGAAGCCTTCGGCTTCGACCTCTCCCCGCAAGCGGGGCGAGGTAAGAAGGAGGCGCCGGAGATTGAACCGAGCCGCCGCGGCGTACTGGGTCGCCCGGTCAAGCCGGGCGATGACAGCTGGGCTTGATGCCCGGTGGCTATGGGTCCCTGCTTTCGCAGGGACGATGTGGAGAGAGATGTTGCCCGCGTCATCTCCTCACCCTCCCTGCCGCGGCGTGATGATCTCGATCTCGTCGCCGTTCTTCAGCGGCGTCTCGCGCCCATTGGCTGCTGCGGCAGCACGTCGTAATTCACGGCGATCGCAAAATGGGTGCCCTCATATTCGAGTTCGCCGAGCAGCGCGTCGACGCGTGCCGACGAAACCTCCCGCGGCTCGCCATTGACGATCACGCGCATTGCATCACCTCGTTGTCGATCTGGCCGCGCTCGACAAACGCCAGCGTCAGCTCCGCCAGCGCCGGCGCGATCAGAAAGCCGTGGCGATAGAGTCCGTTCACCGCGATCTTGTCGTCGTCGATTCGCGATGCGCGGCAGATTGTCGGGAAATGCCGGGCGCAGGCCGGAGCCGAATTCGACGATGCGCGCTTCCGCGAACGCCGGATGCACCGCATAGGCCGCGCCCAGCAGTTCCAGCGCCGAGCGGACGCTGACGCCGGTGTCCTCGGCCTCGATCGAGGTGGCGCCCAGCATGAAGCAGGTTGTTCTCGCGCGGGATCACATAGAGCGGCCAGCGCGGATGGATCAGCCGCACCGGGCGCGCCAGTTCGACCTCGTCGGTTTCGATCAGGATCATCTCGCCCTTGACGCCGCGCAGTTCGGGCTCGACGTCGCGCGCCGAAAACCCGCGGCAGTCGATCACGAGGCCATCGATATCCGCCGGCGCCGGTTCGCTGTTGAACTTGATGGTGCCGCCGGCGGCGATGATCCGCTCGTGCAGTTTCGGCAGCACGCGGCGCGGCTCGACATGGCCTTCGCCGGCGAAAAACAGCGCGTCGCGGAAACGGCCCTGCAGCGAGGGTTCGAGTTCGCCGAGCGCGCGCGCATCGAGCCGCCGATGGCCTGATGTGAGCCTGGCAAAACGTTCGAAATCGTTGCGGTCGCGGGCATGCGCCACCACCAGCGAGCCGTTGAACGGGGTGTCCGGCAATTCCCGGCGCCACAGATCGAGCGCGCGCAGGCCGAGCCGGCTGATCACCGGTTCCGATACCTCGCTCTCGCACCAGGGCGCGAGCATGCCGCCGGCCCAGTGGCTGGTGGAGAGCGTCATCTCGGCGCCGCTGCGCTCGTGCAGCGTCACGGCGTGGCCGGCCTGTGCGAACAACAGCGCCTGCCATGCGCCGGCGATGCCGGCGCCGATGACGGAAACGGGGGAATCCCCCCGTGGTGGCTTCGAACTCTGGTACATCCCTGTCCCTTCGCCGGCATGACCCGGATCAGGTTCAAAGGGTCACCGCGGTCTCGCGCCTGCAGCCAGGTTTGAGCTTGCGGTCTCTCAGCTCCTCATCGGAGCTCCCCTCGGAACGGGGCTAATGTAGGCCGATGGCCGGGAGTGTCAACGGACCCCTTGGTCAGGCCGGGCCATAGCAGGCTGCTTTGCGCAGACCGCATAAACTTGTCGGCGACGATTATTTCGGGGGAACCTGCCCGGCATTGGCGTCGCTGAGATCTTTGGCGGCCTGTTTCCGCGGCGCGCGGGTGAGCGGGGGTTGTGGATTGCCGGCCAATTCAAGCCGCTGGCGTTTGGCGGCCTGAGCCGCTGGCGTAATAATGCATGGCACGGGCGTGGTCGCCGTTGGCGGCGTGGTAGGCGCCGGCGAGATATTTCACGCCATAGAGCAGGTTGGTGTTGGGATCGCGCAGTCCCTCGGCTGACCCGGTATAGCCGAGGCTGCGCGCGGTCGCGAGCTTGATCTGCATCAGGCCGATGGTGCCGCCGCGTCCCACCAGCGCCGGCTGATAGCGGCTTTCACGCACGATCACGCGATGCACCAGGGCTTCCGGCACCGCATTGGCCCGGGCGTGGGTGGCGACCAGCGCATCATATTCGGCGTGCTGCGCCTGGGCGGCCTGCGGAGAGTGCAGCGTCGCCAGGGTCGTGAGGCACACGAGCCATAAAAGACGTTTCATCAGGAATGGCCTCAGGCGGACAAAATACAGCGGTCGAACGCTAAAGGACCCCGATTGCCGCAGTCGCCGGGCATAGATGTGGCCAAAATCCGGCTTTCTCGGGTTTGCCTTTATTCCGCGCGCCGATTTACCAAGAATTATGCCCTGGCGTGCTTCGATCGGGCCGGAAACCCCTGGGAAATCCGGCCCCACCGATGACCATGTCCGTCGCCCATTGTACCGAGGAGGCGAGCCCGCTGCGCGGGCTGCTGCCGCTGTGGGTCGGCATCGGCATCTATGCGCTGTTCGTGCTGGCCGGAAACCGGCTGCTGATCGATCCCGATACACTGTGGCAGGTCACCGTTGGTCAGTGGATCCTGGACCATCGCGCGGTGCCGGAAACCGATGTCTACTCCTTCACCATGCGCGGCCAGCCCTGGATTTCGACGCAGTGGCTGGCGCAGGTGATGTTCGCCAAGGCCTATGCGATATCCGGCTGGAGCGGGCCGGTGGTGCTGGCCGCCGGCGCGATCGCCGCGACCTTCGCGCTGCTGACAAGATTCCTGAACCGGCGCCTGAGCGAAAGCACGACGTTGGTGTTCGTCGCCGCGGCGCTGGCGCTGACGGTCCCGCATCTGCTGGCGCGGCCGCATGTGCTGGCGATGCCGGTCATGGTGGCGTGGGTCGGCGGATTGATCGCCGCCGCGGATCGCCGTGGCGCGCCATCGTTCTGGCTGCTGCCATTGATGGCGCTGTGGGCCAACCTGCATGGCGGCTTTGTGTTCGGCCTCGTGCTGATCGCGCCGGTCGCGCTCGACGCCGTCTTGAGCGCCGATGCCACGTTGCGCAAAGCGCTGGCGCTGCGATGGGCGGCGTTCGCGCTTGCGGCGCTCGTGGCGAGTTGCTGCACGCCCTATGGCTGGAATGCGTTGCTGGCCTCGGAAAAGATTATGGAATTGGGCGGCGCGCTGCCGCTGATCATGGAGTGGAAACCGGCGGATTTCGGCAGCGTCGGCGCGCTCGAGGTCTGCCTGCTCGCGGGAACAGGCCTGGCGCTGCTGCACGGCATCAAGCTGCCGCCGCTGCGCATCGCGCTGCTGTTGGGGCTGCTACACATGGCGCTCGCCCAGGGACGCGCCGGCGAACTGCTGGCGCTGCTGGCGCCGCTCGTGCTCGCGATGCCGCTGGCCCGGCAAATCGGCGGCGCTGATATTTCAGATCCGAATGTCGCGCCGCCGCTGCGCGGCGTGTTGTTCGCCAGCGTCGCGGCCGTGCTGGTGGCAGGAACTTTTGCCTTTGCATCGGTGCATCGCTACGAGCCCAATGTCCGGCAATCGCCGGTCGCCGCGGTGGCCGCACTGAAGAAACTGCACCTCACGCGCGTGTTCAACGACTACGATTTCGGCGGCTATCTGATCGCCAATGGCGTCGCCCCCTTCATCGACGGCCGCACCGAGCTCTACGGCGAGAAATTCTTCGTCGACCACAACGCCGCCAGCGGATTGATGGAGCCGGAAAACCTGTTCCGGCTGCTCGAGCAGTACAAGATCGAAGCGACCTTGATGCGCACGCAAAGTGCTGCGACCAAACTGCTCGATCACGTCGACGGCTGGCTGAAGGTCTATGCCGACGACATCGCCACGATTCACGTGCGCAAGGCGGGCGCGGTGCACACCGCGGAACCGGCGGTCGAACCGGCAGCGAAATAAACCGGCTGTCCACCCGACACGCATACCGCCGCCGTCCTGAAGTTCGCCCTCATCGCCGTTCAAAAGTCGCAATGCTGTCTCAAAGTCGCACACGGAGCGGGCAGTACGACAGCAAGCCTGTCCAATCCGCCGCATACCGGAGAATACAAAGAATACAAAAAGAAAAGGGAGACGCGTCATGGCCAAAAAAGACTTCGGCTATTTGCCCCGTGAAAATCCCTGTGCCCAGTGCGGCAAGCCGATCGCGAAACCGGAATGGACGGAAAACGGTCCGCGCCGCATCTCATATCTCTGGCATTGCCAGGCCTGCGACTACCGGTTCGAGGCGGTGGCCTTCTTCGATGCGTCGCATACGGATCGGGAAGCCATCGCGGCCTGACCGCCAAGTCTTCATTGATTTGCTCTCCTGGAATCTGCCCGCTCAGGCGGCCGCCTGCCGGCTCCGCTGGCGGATCGGCAATTCGATGCGAACGATCAATCCATGCGGCTGCCGGTCGTGCAGCGACAGTTCGCCGCCATGCGCCAGCACGATGGCGCGCGCGATCGACAGACCGAGACCGAAGCCGGCTGCCTCATCCATGTTGCGGGCGTCGTCGCCGCGCACAAACGGTTCGAGCATGACATCCTTGCGCGCATCGGCGATGCCGGGGCCATCGTCTTCAATCTCGATCGTCGCGGTGTCCGGCGACACAATGAGGCGGATGGTGGCCTCGGCGCCGAACCTGACCGCGTTCTCGACCAGGTTGGTAACGCTGCGATGCAGATCGTCGGGGCGGACCGTTGCCATGGCGTGTCCGGGTCCGTCGTAAGCGATCTTGTGCCCCATGTCGCCGAATTGATCGGTGACGAGCTGCAGCGTGGTCGCGATGTCGACCAGCGTCATGGATTCGAGCTTGCCGTCGTTGCGCAGGAAAGAAAGCACGGATTCCAGCATCGAGCGCATCTGGTCGAGATCATCCAGCATGCGGCTGCGGTGCCCGTCGTCCTCGATGAATTCGGAGCGCAGGCGCATCCGGGTGATCGGCGTCCTCAAGTCGTGACTGATGGCGGCCAGCATTTTGGTGCGGTCGTCGATCAAAGCGGTGATGCGCTCCCGCATCCGGTTGAGCGCCTTCGCCACCGAGCGAATTTCTACAGGCCCGCGTTCGGGCAGCGGTGCCACGGCGCCGTTCAGGCTGAAGCTTTCGGCGGCTTTCGCGAATGACGACAGCGGCGCCGTCAACGCCCACGCCGCCCACAGCCCAAGCAGCGTGACGCTGATGGCGCCAAACAGCAAGGTCACGATCCAGGTTCCAATCCAGAATGGGCGTTGCGGCTGGTCCACCTGGATCTTCGCGGAAATCATCGCGCCGTCGGGTAAGGCGATGCCGATCCTGTGGATGTCTCCCTCATGCGCGAGCGAAAAAATCCGGTAGTTTCCGCCGAGGCGGCGATGCAGACTGCGCAGATTATGGCCATCCGGTTCGTCGGCCGCGGCGGCGGAACCTGCTGGAAGGCTTTCGATCTCCAGTTGCGGAAATGCCCGCGCGATGTCGGCGACAAGCCGCGGTCGCCCGGCCACGGGCGCCGCGCCGAGAAGCTGGGCTGCGGCGGCGAGCTGGCTGTGTCCGCGGTCGAGCGATGGATCAATCTGGTCCGGCCGATGGATCAGAAAGGTTGCGGTGAGGATCAGGTGGATGGCGATGATCGAGGCGACCACCAGCGCCGCGATCTGTCCGCTGATACCCCTGAGATTCAGGAAACCTGCCAGCTTCATGGTCAGTTGTTTGCCGGGGGTATGACCGCATCCACACTGGGGGTGAACAAATAGCCGCCGGAGCGCACCGTCTTGATCATGGTGGCGTCCTGCGGATCGGTTTCGATCTTGCGCCGGATACGGCTGACCAGCACGTCGATGCTGCGCTCGAATGAGCCGGCGTGGCGCCCCTGGGTGAGGTCGAGCAGGCTGTCGCGCGACAGCACGCGGCCCGGCCGCTCGCAAAAGGTTCGCAGCAGGTCGAATTCGGCGCTGGTCATCGCAACCCGCGCGCCCGCCGGATCGCGCAATTCCCGCAGCCTGAAATCGATCCGCCAGCCCAGAAAGGTCAGTGCGGTCGCGCCATTGCTGGCGCTGACGGTCTGCGCGGCGGCCTGGCGGCGCAGTACCGCGTTGATCCGGGCCAGCAATTCGCGCGGATTGAACGGCTTGGCCAGGTAGTCGTCGGCGCCCATTTCAAGTCCGAGAATCCGATCGACATCCTCGCCGCGCGCGGTGAGCATGATGATCGGAATTTGCGATTCCGCGCGGACCTTGCGGCACAGGCTAAGGCCGTCTTCACCCGGCAGCATCACATCGAGGATCAGAAGGTCGACCCGATGGTCGACCATCGCCCGCGCCATTTCGCGTCCGTCGTTCGCCGTCGTCACGTTGCAGGCGTTGGTGCGCAGGTATTTTGCAATCAGCGTCCGCGTCTCGCGGTCGTCTTCGACGACAAGGATGTTCGGCGATGCGATGGCCATGCGCACCTATTGTCGCAGATTCGGGGAAACCGGCGAAGGATTTTTGTTTCGTAATATGTCCGGCGTCGGCTGCGCAACACGAGGCAACATGCTGGCGCGGCAATAAAAAGGCCTCGTTAAGATCGTTAACCCTAAAGGTGGGGGGTAACGCCTAAAATCATCCTCGGAGTCCCCCATGACCTCAATCTCCGCGACCTCCAGCAATCCTTACCTGTCGCCGCTCCAGCTACTGCAGAACCAGCTGCAGAGCGAAGTAAACTCGGGTACCGTCTCCTCGTCCGATCAGGGCGCGCTGTCCTCGGCGTTGACCGACATCAACGCCTCGCTGCAGAGCGGCAGCAGTGCGAGCGGTACAACCGCCGCCACGAACTCTTCACCCGGTGATCTGAAATCGAAGATCGACACCCTGATTCAGGGCGAAGTGTCCAGCGGCAACCTGACCAGCCAGCAGGCCACCGAACTGCAGGGCGTGTTTCAGACCGCGTTCGCCAATGGCCCCGATGGCGCCGGCGCTTCGGGTAGCGCCGGCAGTACTGGCGCTTCAACAGCTGCTGTGGCGCCGCCGGCTGCCGCTGCGCCAGGTGGTGCCGGTGGACCGGGCGGCGCCGGCGGCGCCCACCACGGCCATGGTGGCCACGGTGGCCACGGCGGTTCCTCTTCAACCGGCAGTTCGTCCTCGACCGGCAGCACAAGCTCCGCCAACACCATTCTTCAGCAATTCCTCCAATCGCTTCAGGACTCGCAGTCGAGCGCCACGTCGACGACCTATGGCGCCACCGGTACCTCCGGCACCGGCAGCAATTCCTCCTCGTCGCTTCTGATCAACTACCAGACCTGAGTTGAGGCCGGCGCGCGGCAATCATTCTTCCCAAATGGGAAGGGGAATGGGTGCCGCGGCCGACGCGACCTCGGACGTCGGCGATTCCAGGTCGGCAGGCGGACGCGCGAGCCGGCATCCTGCATCGCGCCCCCACGCGCCGCCCGGTTTTGTTGGAACCGGGCTACGGCTGACACGTTGATTCGGCTTCATCGACCCAAAAGGGAGTGATGATGATGACCGACGTCATGGCCAAACCGCACCAGTTGATCGCGAGCGACCGGGTCGAAGGCACCGCGGTGCGACGGCCGAACGGCGACCGGATCGGCCATATCGAACGGCTGATGATCGACAAGGTCACCGGCAAGGTGTCCTACGCGATCCTCAGTTTCGGCGGGTTCCTCGGCATGGGCACCAACCTGCTGCCGCTGCCGTGGGCGCGTCTGACCTACAACACCGGGTTCGAGGCCTATCAGCTCGACATCGACGAGGACGAACTCAGGCGCGCGCCGTCGTTTCGCGCCGACAAGGATTTCGATTGGGGCGATCGTTCGCAGGAAGCGGAGTTGCATCGCTACTACGGAATCCCGCCGTACTGGGGCGGCTTCTGATCGCGCCTTTTCTCCGGTCGCGCTAGGAAACTTGGGCGGCTTTGAAACTTTGCGCGGCTGCAAGGGATAACCGTTTTGCCGCGCGCGCCTGACGGCGGCATTGTGCCACAGCATTTTAGTTTTATGCGAAGGCGCCAATGGGAACGACGCGGTGGCGTGTTCTCTCCTGACAATCCAATCTCAAGGAGAAACCATATGCTGGTGAAATACATAACGGCCGGTTTGGCCGCGTCCACTTTGCTTGCGACCGTTGCATTTGCGCAAACGCCAGCGACCAATGCGGGCAGCAGCACCACGTCGGCCGCCGCGATGTCCGATCAGTCGTTTCAGGGCGACTGGCGTGCATCGAAGCTTGTCGGTCTCAACGTCTACGACGACAACAATGAGAACGTCGGCTCGATCAATGACCTTCTGACCGACAAGAACGGAAGCATCAAGGCTGTCGTGATCGGTGTCGGCGGGTTCCTTGGCGTCGGCGAGCATCTTGTCGCGGTAGCCTTTGACAAGGTCAAATTCGTCGATGAGCCGGTCGCCTCCACCACGGCTTCGACCTCCTCGGGCAATCGCCCGGCGTCGAACACGACCACGGGGGCCGCGACCACCAGCACCGCGCCGGCCTCGACGAAGTCCAACCCGTGGTATCCGGACCACGCGGTCGTCAGCGCGACCAAGGATCAGCTCAAGGCGATGCCCGAGTTCAAATATTCGACGTAACGTCACGCCGGATCGAGTTGGTCAAAAACAGAAGCGCGCCCGGTTTTGCCGGGCGCGTTTTTGTTTTGCGCCGGACCTCATCCTGAGGAGCGCGCTTTGCGCGCGTCTCGAAGGATGGGCCGAGGCATCGGGGCCTCATGGTTCGAGACGCGCAAGATGCGATCCTCACCATGAGGTATGCCGAGTCCCCTCAGTTCGCCTTGACTAGCGGGCAGCCGCCCTTGTCGAGCGGACGGAAGGCTTCGTCGCCGGGCACGGTGGCGATCAGCTTGTAGAGATCCCACTCGCCCTTGGACTCCTCCGGCTTCTTCACCTCGAACAAATACATGTCGTGGACCATGCGGCCGTCGATGCGAATCTTGCCGTTCTTGGCGAAAAAGTCGTTGACCGGCGTCGCCCGCATCTGCGCCATCACCTTCGGCGCCTCGTCGGTGCCGATGGCTTCGATCGCCTTCAAATAATGCATCGTCGCCGAATACAGTCCGGCCTGGATCATGGTGGGCATATGACCGACCTTCTCGTTGAATTGTTTCGAGAAGGCGCGGGTCTCGTCGTTCATGTCCCAATAGAACGCGTCGGTGACGATCAGCCCCTGGGTCGCCTTGATGCCGAGCGCATGTGTATCGGTGATCTCCAGCAACAGCGCGATCATCTTCTGGCCGCCCTGGGTGATGCCGAACTCGGACGCCTGCTTCAGCGCGTTGGTGGTATCGCCGCCGGCGTTGGCGAGCGCCACGACCTTGGCCTTGGAAGCCTGGGCCTGCAGCAGGAAGGACGAGAAGTCGGAGGAGTTCAGGGGATGGCGAACGTCGCCCAGCACCTTGCCGCCGCTCTCCTTGACGACGTTGGCGGCATCGCGTTCGAGCGCCATGCCGAAGGCGTAGTCGGCGGTGACGAAGAACCAGGTATCCTCGCCGCGCTTGACCATCGCCTTGCCGGCAACGTTGGAGAGCGCGTAGGTATCGTAGGTCCAGTGCACGGTGTTGGGCGAGCACTGCGTGCCGGTAATGTCGGAGCTGCCGCCGCCGGAATTGATGTTGATCTTGTTCTTCTCGCGGGTCAGCGCGGAAATCGGCAATGCGACCGAGGAGGTCGGCACGTCGAAGATCGCATCGACCTTCTCGTTGTCATACCAGTTGCGCGCGATGCCGACGCCGACGTCGGGCTTGTTCTGGTGGTCGGCGGAGATCACCTCGACGGGCTTGCCCTTCACCTTGCCGCCGTAATCGGCGACTGCCATCTGGACCGCGGCCACCGAGCCCTTGCCGGTGGCGTCGGCATAAAGGCTGGACATGTCGGTCAGGACGCCGATCTTGACGACATCGTCGGAAATCTGTGCGTGCGCCGCGCCGCCGGACGCAGCGAAAGCGATGACGGTCGCGGCCACGGCTGCAACTGACTTCATGGTTCCGTTCTCCCTGAGTTTTTGTTGGTCTGAAGCCTCTGTTCTAGCCGCCTTCGGCGGGGCCCGCAAAGCCGACTTTTGAGCAGGCGGGGCGTTGCAAAGCTTCCGGAATGCGCCTTTCGGCGACGGCGTCACGATGTTAGGCTCACCGGCGGCAGGAGCACCTGCGTCCTGCCCGATAGCAAACGGGAGGTCGACATGCCTGACAGCGTCTACAAAGTCATCGAGTTGATCGGTTCCAGCAAGGATTCCTGGGAGAAGGCGGCCAAGGCTGCGCTCGACAGGGCCGGAAAATCCCTCCGGGACCTTCGCGTCGCCGAAGTCGTCAAGCTCGATTTGCAATTAGACGCCAAGGGCGAGATCGAAGCCTATCGCGCCAAGCTCAACGTCTCGTTCAAATTCGAAGACTGACGAAGAGGGCTCACGAAAAAGTACGCTTGCCGTCATCCCTGCTGTAACGGCGGAGCCGTTGCGCAGGGATAACGCGTGTTTGCGTTTGCCTACAATCCCGGCAGCGCCGTCAGGTAAATATTGATCGCGCCGTCGGCTTCCGCGATCACGCGCAGCGTTTTTGAATCGAAGGCGATGTCGGCGAGCCTCAGGCTGGTGATATCGGCCGCCACCCGCACGCCGTCCTCGTTCTTCTGAAAATCCGCGACTGCCGCGGCGATCTTTTTCTGCGCGTTGGTCGCGAACGGCCTGAGGTCGATGGTGGCCTTGTCGGCCAGCGCCTTTTGCAGATGCGGCATCACCGCGCGCGCCGCGGCTCCCAGCAGCCCGAACGCGGCTTCGGATTCGACCGCGAGTTGGATGTCGGTCAGTCGCAGGGTCTGCTGGGCCTGATCGAGCACGGGCCTGCCCCAGATATGCACGGTGGCTTCGCCGCCGAAGCCGAAGAAGCTCTTTTTTTCCTTGGCGTTGACCAGCAGGGAAATCAGCAGCCGGTCGCCCGAGGCCGCGACGGAAGCATGCTTGACGGTGACATCGACCGGGCCCGAACCGTCCTCGGGAAACGTCCGCCCCGCGAACTGCGCCTCGACGATCTTGCTGATGTCGGTAAACGGCATGTCGATCGGCACGCCGATGCTGACGCCTCCCGGGGTCGGCGGAACGATCGAGATCTTCGCGGGAAATGGGCAATCGGGTTTGGTCTGCGCCGATGTGATGCGGGTCTCGGCCTCGACGCCGAGCGTCAGCGTGACCGCGGAAGCATCGACCCGCGGCTGGGCCGCGATCGCACGGGTTGGCCGCAACTCCAGCCAGAGCGCCGGCACCGTCGACGCAGCGCCGGTGCCCTGCAGCGGAATCGAGCGGCAGGCTTTGGCCCATTGTGCCCGCGCATTCTGTTCGAAGGCAGGATTGCTGTGGATCTGTGCATCCACCGCGGTGATCTGATCGGCGATGGTCTTGTCGATCAGCGGCTTGACCTGGGCCGGGACGTCGATACGGGCGCCCGCCAGCGAAAGGTTGGTGTCGCCGAGCGTGACCTGACCGGCCAGATTCGGTTCGATACGCCAGGCGGCGGCGAGTTTGGGCCGCGAGGTAATGACGACGTTGCCCTTGATCTCGGCGCTGGCGTTGAGCGCCTTGATGTTCACGCTGGCGATCTGCTTGGCGACATTGCCGCCGAGCAGGCTGCCGAGCGCGTCACCGACCGCGCCGGTCGCTTTCGACGACAGCGATCCCGTCACATCCAGCTTTCCCGTCAGCGGCGTTGCCAGCGACAACAGGTCCTGGGCGCCGGTCGCCGTGATCGGCCCGCGCGAGGCGGTCCAGCCGATGTCGGCATTCTGCAGAATCTGCGACACCGGATTGTCGGCTTTGCCGGCGAAGGTGCGCGGCGCGCCGCGCTCGGCGGCGTCGCGAATCGCCGGAAGCGCAATCGCGACCTGGGCGATGATGCTGGAAATACGCGGCGCAGACGGCAGCGGCGGCAATTCGACCAGCACCGGGGCCGGAACCGAGCCGCGTGGCGACAGCCAGTCCATGGCCTTCAGGCTGATAAAAAACGAAACCGCGACCACCGCGATCGCGAGCAGAATCGTCTTGAGGCTCACCGCCAAACGCATTATCCCCCCGGGGCTGATTGTGCCGGAGAGTTTACAGGTCAGGTTCCGGCGGCGCCAGAGTGGCGGAGGATGGTACACCCCAATCACTAATACGCGACGACACGACCCAAGGTGTTCGCATCGACGCCAACCCGTTCGAATTGTTGCCGGCCGGAAACAAAAAATGGCGCGGAGATCGCGCCACTTTTCGTCTGATATTCCTCGGCGGCGCTAGTCGATCGGGCCCGCATTGTCGGCGCGGCGGTCCATCGGCAGCACGATCACCCTGGTGCCGACGTTGACCCGTGAATAGAGATCGGAGACGTCGCCGTTGGTGAGGCGGATGCAGCCTGACGACACGTGGGTGCCGATGGTTTCCGGCGCGTTGGTGCCGTGAATGCGATACACCGTGCCGCCGAGATACATCGCCCGCGCGCCGAGCGGATTGCCGGGGCCGCCGGCCATGTGGCGCGGCAGATAGGGCTGGCGCGCGATCATCTCGGGGGGCGGGGTCCAATCCGGCCATTCGGCCTTTTTGGTGACCGACTGAACGCCCGACCAGGTGAAGCCGTCGCGTCCGACGCCGATGCCGTAGCGGATCGCCTGGCCGCCGCCGAGCACATAATAGAGATAGGTGTTGGGCGTATCGATGATGACGGTGCCGGGCGCCTCGCGGGTGGCATAGCTGACGATCTGGCGCCTCAGCCGTGCCGGCAGCTTGATCACGGCACCTTGGTCTTGCGACGGTGCGATTTGGGCCGGCGGCGGCGCCGATTGCGGCGCGGGCACCATGATGAACGGAAACAGCGGCAGCGGCGTGGCCGTGGCGGAGCCGCAAAACGCGATCGCGCCGATCGCCAGCGCGCCGAAGGCGGCCCCGACACGACGGCAATTCGGTTTGCGGGAATTCAGCTTCAATACGCCCGAATTGAGCATGGCACGTCCCTGTTTGATGTTGCCGCGCTCGTTCGGCGCGTCGTTAACGCGACCAGTACCGGGCGAGGGTTTCAGGACGTTTGCGCCAAAGCGGCAAAGTGGTTTCGTCGGGGCGGAGAAATGTTTCAGGACGATGTCGCCGGCACGAAATTTTTTGCCGGCGGGCGTGAAAAACGACCATTACGCATCGATGACGTCACACGGTTGAAATATCCATGGCCGAACGTCGCGACTTGAGAATCAGCAAGCTCCTGGGTCCCCGTTCATGCGGATTTTGATAGCAACCGACGCTTGGCTTCCGCAGGTGAACGGCGTGGTTCGTACCCTGACCTCGCTGGCCCGCAGCGCTTCGGCGCTGGGAGCGGAGGTAAGCTTTTTAACCCCGGACGGGTTTCCGTCGCTGGCTGTCCCGACCTATCCGGGTTTGCGAGTGGCGTTACCGAACCGGCGCGAGATTGCCGCGCGAGTAGAGGCGGCCTCGCCGGACGCCATTCATATCGCCACCGAGGGGCCGATCGGATGGGCGGTGCGCGGCTATTGTCTGCGCCGCAAATTGGCGTTCACGACCTCCTATACGACACGCTTTCCGGAATACATCGCGGTGCGCTCGATCGTGCCGGCGACGCTGAGCTATGCGGTGCTGCGACACTTTCATGCCGCCGCCGCCATGACGATGGTCGCCACCTCCTCGCTTCGGCAGGAACTCGGCGCCAGAGGTTTCAAGAAGCTCGGCAGCTGGACCCGAGGGGTCGACACCGATCTGTTCCGGCCCGACGATGCCGCCGAGCTCGATCTGCCCCGACCCATTTTCATGACCATGGGGCGCGTCGCGGTCGAAAAAAACCTGGAGGCATTTCTCGCGCTGAACCTGCCGGGATCCAAGGTCGTGATCGGGGATGGACCGCAGAAGGCCGAGTTGCAGCGCCGCTATCCGAAAGCCCGGTTTCTGGGCGAAAAAACCGGCGCGGACCTGACCTCCCATCTGGCGGCGGCCGACGTCTTTGTTTTTCCGAGCCTGACCGACACGTTTGGCGTCGTTCAGCTCGAAGCGCTGGCGTGCGGCACGCCCGTCGCCGCCTTTCCGGTGACCGGCCCACTGGACGTTATCGCGGATCACTCCGTTGGCGCTTTGGACGCCGACCTGCGCAGCGCCTGCATCCGCGCGCTCGGCGTCTCTCGCGAAACCTGCCGGAGCTTTGCGCTGGAGCGTTCCTGGGAAAACAGCGCGAGGCAGTTCATCGGTAACCTGACGGCGTTGCAGCCGAGCCGTTCGCTGCAACCAGCCCGCCGCGTGGCGAGCCAAAGCGCGGTGCGCGGCTGAATGGATCGAGCATCAAAGAGATAAACCACGGGTCTGATACGGCGAATCTGAAACAGACCGCAAACAACGAGCAAGAGTGACTCATGACAGAAATCGCAAAACTCGCCGGCACGGCGCAACTGGACTTCGACCGCGAGACGGTCGAACAGGCCTATGACCGCTGGGCGCCGGTTTACGATCTGGTGTTTGGCGGCGTGTTCAGCAAAGGCCGCAAGGCGGCCATTCAGGCCACCAACAAAATTGGCGGTCGCGTGCTCGAGGTTGGCGTCGGCACGGGAATCTCGCTGCCACAATACGCACCGCATCTGCGCATCTTCGGCACCGATATTTCGGAAGCGATGCTGAGCAAGGCGAAGCAACGCGTCACCGATCTGCGCCTGAAGAACGTCGAGGGCCTGGCGGTGATGGATGCGGAGAAACTCGAATTTCCCGACAATTCATTCGACGTGGTGATGGCGCAATATGTCGTGACCGCTGTGCCGAATCCGGAAGTGGCGCTTGACGAGTTTGCCCGCGTGCTGCGGCCCGGCGGTGAACTGATTATCCTGACCCGGGTCAGCGCGGATGCCGGGATGCGCCGCTTCATCGAGCAGCGCTTGCAGCCGGTGGTGCGCCCGCTCGGCTTCCGGACCGCCGAATTCGCCTGGTCGCGCTATGCGAAATGGCTGGCGGGCGCGCATGGCGTGGAATTGGTCGAGCGCCGTCTGGTGCCGCCGCTCGGCCATTTCTCGCTGGTCCGTATCCGAAAAACTGAAATGGCGGTTGCCGCCTGATCGAGGCGGCTGAAGCTGGCGTGGTGCGCCTTCGTATCATGTCATGTGACATTTTGATGATGTCACATCGCGTACATCGAATCGCTGTACACCGAATCAACCTATTTTGGGGGAGAGCATGATCAAGAACTTCCGCGAGCAGTTGCGCATCCAGCGTTGGGATGATCACCGCTACTATCATCACAGCCGGATCAACCAGAGCCTGCACTTCGTCAGCGCGGTCAGCTTCATGGTCGGCTATGCCATGATGTTCTTCGACCCGGTGGCATCCGCGCTGATCGGCTGGCTGGTTTCGATGACCTCACGCCAGGCGGGGCATTTCTTCTTCGAGCCCAGGGGATACGACCACATCAATCAGGCGACCCACGAGCACAAGGAAGATATCAAGGTCGGATACAATTTGCGGCGCAAGGTCGTGCTGATGTCGATCTGGGCGGCCTCTCCGCTGGTGTTGTACTTCGATCCGACGCTGTTCGGGCTGTTTTCCCCCTGGGTTTCGCCGGCCGATTTCATGCGCCAGGTCGCCAAGATCTGGCTGGCGGTGGGCGTCGGCGGCCTGTTGTTCCGAACCGTGCATCTGTTCTTCATCCGCGACGTCGAAACCGGCCTGGTCTGGATGACCAAGATCCTGACCGATCCGTTCAACGACTTCAAACTCTATCACAAGGCGCCGCTGTATCTACTGAAAGGCGAACTGATCGATCCCGGTCACGACCTCGTCGAGCACGGACTGGAAGAGCAGCACGCCTGAGTGTCAAAAATCAGTGGCACCCCTTTCGTCATGCCCGGCCTTGTGCCGGGCATCCACGTCTGACAGCACATCAGCAAGGAAGACGTGGATGGCCGGGACATCTGCGCGAAGTAGCGCTTCGCGCTCTAGCCCGGCCATGACGAGAAGAGGTTTCAACTCAGCGCGCTCTCCGCGTGATCATCTCTTTCAGGATCTGCCGCCGGATCTTCTTGTTGGTGAGGGAAGGCCCGTGCCACCACCAGCCGTCCTGCTTCATCTTTTCCGCCGCCGCCACGAAGCGCTTGGTGACTTCGGCAAAATCCATGTCCGTGTAATTGAGGCTGAAGATCAGGCGGCCGGTCCCGACCCAGCTCAGCGCGAGCCCTTCGGCCCGCAAATAATATTGCAGCATCCAGTTGTAACGCGATGGCTCGGTATAGTGCACCATCCAGATCGACGACAGGTTGGTGACCCGGACCGGCAGATCCTGCGTGGCGAGCGTGTCGTTCAGCCGTTGCGCACGTCCGTTCCAGGTCTCATCGAGCCCCTCATAAACCGAACGGAAATTGGCGCTGGCGAGGCGGTTGAGAAATTCATCCATCGCCGTCATGACGTAAGGGTGCGAATTGAAGGTGCCGCGGGCGAAGCAGACGTCGACGGGACGATCCTCGCGGAAGCGGCGCATCAGATCCCTGCGGCCGCAGACCGCGCCCACGGGCAGTCCGCCGGCGAGGCTCTTGCCATAGGTCACCATGTCGGCGCGGACGCCGAAATATTCCTGGGCACCGCCGGCAGCAAGCCTGAAGCCGACGAACACCTCGTCGAAGATCAGCACGATGTTGCGCTCGGTGCAGACCTCGCGCAGCGATTTCAGCCAGGCGCTGTAGGCGGCGCGATCGAAATTGCCACTTCGCGAACTGTCGGCCAGCGCGGAATCGGCCGGCGCATTGCCGTTGGGGTGAAGCGCCTGCAGCGGATTGACCAGCACGCAGGCGATATCGCGGCGGGTCCTGAGCACGTGCAGCGTCCGTTCCGACATCTCGGCCAGGGTATAGGTTTCGTGCGGCGAAATCGGATTGCCGACGCCGGGCTGCACGTCGCCCCACCAGCCGTGATAGGCGCCGGCAAAACGCACCAGATGCGATTTGCCGGCATGATAGCGGGCGAGCCGCACCGCCTGCATGACAGCTTCGGTGCCGGACATGTGGAACGAGACTTCGTCCAGTCCGGAAATCTCGCACAGCCGCGTGACGTTGTCGGCAATGGCGGGATGGTAGGGCCCGAGCACCGGGCCGAGCGCGTGCGCCCGCGCCTCGGCGCCGGCGATGCATTCCTTGTAGACGTCGTTGCCGAAAATGTTGACGCCGTAGGAGCCGGTCAGGTCGTAGGCCACGTTGCCGTCGAGGTCGGTGACCGTGACGCCGGCCGAGGACTCCACGAAGGCGCTGGTGCCGAGATGCTCCCGCACCAGCCGGCTGTACTGGAACGGCACCCGGTAGTTCTCGGTGAATTGCAGGTCGGAGATCTTTTCGGAGACCTGCCGCGTCAGTTCGCGGCCCTTGGCGAAACGGTCTTTGTAGATACCCGCCAGCCGGAAGAAGCCGTCCTGGCGCTGGGTGGCGACCGCCGCGGGCGCGCCGTCGGAACGGAAGAAATCGTTGATGTCGAATTCATAGAACGGGATCAGCCGCGCCACCCGGCGCGACATTTTGGAATGTCCGGTCAGCGAGCGATGCTTGGCCCGCGACAGGTCCAGCCGCGCCCGCAATTTCGGAAAGACGGCCGCGGTGCCGATGACCGCAGCGCCGGCGATAGACAGAATTGGAAGAGGCGAATCCATGCCATCAAGCGCTATCCAATCCCGCTGACAAATTCATGACAATCAAAAGCCTCATCGCGGTCCTGACCCAACAGGAAGACCTGAATTTTCTCCTGACCAACCGCATTCCGCGGGCGGCGCTGACACGGTTCGTGGGCTGGTTCAGCAAGATCGAACAACCCCTTATCCGCGATCTCTCGATCGCCTGCTGGCGGCTGTTTTCCGATCTCGATCTCACCGAAGCGCGCAAGATGCGTTTCAAAAGCCTGCACGACTGCTTTACGCGCGAGCTCAAGCCCGGCCTGCGGCCGCCCGATCCCGACCCGTCGATCGTGGTCAGCCCCTGCGATGCCATCATCGGCGCCCACGGCGCGATCGCGGACACCGAACTGTTCCAGATCAAGGGCGCGCCATATTCACTGCTCGATTTGCTCGGCGACCCCGCGCTGGTCGACGCCCACCGCAACGGACGCTTCATCACGCTACGGCTGACCTCGAGCATGTATCACCGCTTTCATGCCCCGCAGGATTGCCGGATCGAGCAGGTCACTTTCATCAGCGGCGATACCTGGAACGTCAATCCGATCGCGCTGAAGCGGGTCGAAAAACTGTTCTGCAAGAACGAGCGCGCGGTGATCAGGACCCGGCTCGCCGGCGGCGAAGTTTTGACGCTGGTGCCGGTCGCCGCCATCCTGGTGGCCAGCATCCGGCTGCATTTTCTCGATATCCTGCTCAATGCCCAGAGCCGGGGGCCCACCACGTATCCGTGCGATGTCAGCGTGCGCAAGGGCGATGAACTCGGCTGGTTCGAACACGGCTCGACCATCATCGTGCTGACGCCGGATCATTTCGAGTTTTGCGACAACGTGGTGGAATCGGCGCGGATTTTGGCCGGGCAACCCTTGATGCGAAAACCCGCTTGATTGATGGGCTACGCAGCGCGGGCCTTCCGAATGATGGCCGCCTTTGCTGGTCGATGAAACTAACTTCTGTGTCAGAAACTGTCACGTTTGTCATTTGAAATCATTGGATAATTTGGCTCTCCTGACCGTCTTCTTCTTGCGACGATATCCGTCGCTGCAATTCAACACGGAGTAATCGGGATGAACAACAAGGTCCTTAGTTGGCTCATCGTGGGCGCGCTTGGTGCGACGCTTGCTTTGGCGCCACCGGCGTTCGCCCGCGGGGGTGGCGGTGGCGGTGGCGGCCATGGTGGTGGTGGCGGTGGGGGCCATGGTGGCGGGATGGGGGGAGGTATGGGAGGCGGCATGCATGGTGGTGGGATGGGAGGAGGCGGGCATTTCGGCGGCATGGGAGGAGGAGCGCATTTCGGCGGCATGGGCGGCGGCATGCGCTTCGGAGGCATGGGGGGAGGCGCGCGTTTTGCAAGCCCGGGCGTAGGCACGCGCTTCGGCGGCATGGCAGGAGGGGCGCGTTTCGGTGATGGCCGTTTCGCCAGTACGCGTTTTGCGCATGCTGCCTTCGCGCCTGGGTTTTCAAGGGGCGCGTTTCGAGGCCGGGACGGCTTCCGTCATCGCGCGGGCTTCCGTCGTCGCTTCGATCGCTTTGGGTTCTTTGGCGGCGGCTTCTACGGCGACTACTACGGCGACTACGGCGACTGCTGGACCCAGGCGTGGACGCCATATGGACCGCAGTGGGTCAATGCCTGCGGCTACTACGGCTACTAGCGCTGCTGAAGCGCATCGCGGTCGATCCGGCGAGTTGTCGGAGCGACAGCCGGCGCGTTGGTGGTTGTCCCGGGCCCCATCGCGTCGGCGCGCTCGCAAGCAAGGAGCCGGAAGCCGGACATCGCGACGGTCGTAACCATGACCTTTTTCGGCGAAGCGCAATCTGGTCCGACTGGGGCGACCACTGCACGCATGGTGCGAGCCTGTTCACGCAACCTTTAGATTACCTATGAGTTGGTTTTTGACATATGTGCTGAAGTGAATTCGGCATTTGGTCAGTCGGAGACGAAGACCATGACGGGAGGTCACCGCCGCATTCTCGTGGTTGAGGACGATCCGGAAACCGCCGGTCAGCTCGTGGAGTTGCTCACGGCCGGTGGTTATCAGGTGGATTTGGCCGCCAACGGCAACGAGGCGCTGAGCCGCGGCGCCGCCGGCGACTATGCCGTGATCACGATCGACCGCATGCTTCCGGACATCGATGGCATCGCGGTCATGCGTCAGTTGCGCGACGACGGCGTCGCCGCGCCCGTCCTGATCATCAGTGCACTAGGAGAAGTCGACGACCGGGTGCGCGGCTTGCGTGCCGGCGGCGATGACTACTTGGTCAAACCTTTTTCTTTCGTCGAACTGTTGGCGCGCGTCGAGGCGCTGGGCCGACGCAGTGACACAGTTGTCAAAGAGACCATCTTGCACGTCGGCGATCTCGCGGTCGACCTGGTGTCACGGAGCGTCAGCCGACGCGGCAGGAACATTGTTCTTTTTCGTCGGGAATTCCAGCTACTTGAGTATTTGGTTCGCAACGAAGGCCGCGTCGTATCCCGGGCAATGTTGCTGCAGCACGTCTGGGATCTTCATTTCGATCCCTCGACAAATATTATCGACGTCTATGTCGGGCGCGTGCGCCGGAAAGTCGACGACCAGCAGGCCTATCCGCTGATCCATACGGTTCGCGGTATCGGATACTGTCTCCGTGCTCCTGGCTAAGACCCTAACGTCATCGACTTTCAAGCTGGCGCTGATCGCGATCGGCGCCTTCGGCGTGATCGTGTCGGCCATCTTCAGCTACGTCTACCTGTCCACCTCCTCTTATGTGCGCAGCCGATCGGATCGCGCAATCATGACCGAGTATTCGAGCCTGCAAGGCGCTTACGAGCGATCGGGACGCGATGGGCTGATCGCCCTGATTCAGCAACGCATCGCCGACAGGAGTTTTGCGGACAACGTGTATCTCCTCGTCGATCCTTCAGCGCACCCTTTGAGCGGCAACCTCAAGGTATGGCCATCGATGGCCACGGCAGCCGGCGGATGGATAGAGTTTCGCGCGCCGGAACCATCGCCCGACGCGACAAGCCGGCCGCTGCTGCGGGCAATGCTCGAAACGTTTCCGAGCGGCGATCGTCTGCTGGTGGGAAGGAATATCAGCGATCTCGACAGCCTTACCGATCAGATCAAGACGGCCGTGATCTCGGGAGTTGCATTGATCTTCGTGCTTGCGGGGGTCGCCAGTATCCTGGTGACGCGCCGGACGGTGGGACGGATCGAATCGATCAACGCTACCAGCCGGGCCATCATGCTCAGTGGCCTCGACAAGCGTATTCCGCTCCGCGGCAGCAACGACGAATGGGATCGCGTTGCGGAGAACCTCAACCTGATGTTGGACCGCATCGAAAGGTTGATGGGCGAGGTCAAGCAAGTGAGCGACAACGTTGCACACGACCTGCGGACGCCGCTGACGCGAATGCGTGGACGGCTGGAGAAGGCCTATCACGGTCAGCGCAATGGCGAGGTCGATCAATTGCTGATCGGCGACACGATCGCCGACCTCGATGCCGTCTTGCGGATATTCTCGTCGATCACGCGGATTGCGCAAATCGAGACGCAGGCACGAAAGGGCGCGTTCCGCACCGTGAATCTGGTCGAAATCGCCAATGAGGTTGCCGAGCTGTACGATGCCGCGGCCGAGCAGGACGGCACCCGTCTCAGCGTTGTCGGCGATGGCGAGGTGCTGGTGACCGGCGATCGTGACCTGATCTTCGATGCCATCGCCAATCTCGTGGACAATGCGATCAAGCACGGCCGCGCCGGAGGGCAAGTTGTCGTTGCGAACGAAAACATCGATGGCAGGCCGGTCATTTCGATCGCCGATGACGGGCCCGGAATTCCCGCCGACGAACACGAACATGTTTTCAAGCGTTTTTACCGCCTCGAGCGCAGCCGCTACACGCCGGGAAACGGTCTCGGGCTCAGTCTGGTCGCTGCCGTCGCCCGTCTTCACGGTGCGCGGATGGAAATGCTGGATAACTCGCCCGGTCTCAAGCTCAGGCTCTGGTTTTCAGCGCCAACCGGCTAAAGCGTGATGAGATGAGGTTTGGTTGAACTGCGACGCAGCGGAAATTTTTTTACCTCTCCCATAGGGAGAGGTCGGCGCGTAGCGCCGGGTGAGGGGTTACGGTCTATCGCTTGAGGCAGCACCCCCTCACCCGATTTGCTGCGCAAATCGACCTCTCCCCGCTGGGGAGAGGTGAGGACACCGATTCAAATTAAAACCATCTTGCTCTCGCGAGGGCGCTGCGGCGTTGCAGGCGGCCCTTTGTCTTGTGCCTCAGCGCCTTTCCTTCGGCGGTTTTCCCTTCGGCGCGGCCGGCCGCCGTTGTTGCAGCGCGGGCCTGTTTTGCGATCCGGGCTGACGCACGCCGGGTGCATTGGGCTGACGCTGCAGGCCGGGCGGTTGCTGTGGCTGTCCCGGCCGGTTCGGCAGTCCCGGCTGCTGCGGCGAACCGGGCCGCGGCGCCAAGCCGTTCTGCCGTTGCGGACCGGGCTGACGCGCCGGGTTCGCCGGATTATTCCTGCCGGGATTCTGCAGGCGTTGAATGCGTCGCTGGGTGACGATCTGGCGGCCGACGCTTTGCGCGGCGTGCACCTGGCGCACGATGCCCTGATCGCGCAGCGCCTGTTGTGGCGAGATCATGAGCGGCGCCGCGGTAAACCGCCCGCCGGCGCCGGGCCGGATGGTAAAACCGCTGGCGCCCTGGGTCAGAAAGCCGAGCCGCGCGCCGGCGCGATCGTTGACCTCGATCCGGCCGACATGGCCGTCCGGATCGGGATAGAGTTTGATCGCGACATTGTTCGGATTGGTGGCGGCGGCGCCTTCCGGTACCTCGACCAGGCCGGTGGTGCCGCGAATGCCCAGCGTCGCTGTCGGAGTCGAGATTTTCATGTCTCCGGTCTTGGCGACGGCGGCGGCGACGAAGGCTACCGTACCCTTGGCGACATCGAACAGCGCGCCATTCTGTTTGCCGCCTTCCTCATACACATAATTGTCGACCGCAATCCGGGCGTTGGCGGTGAGGTTGAACGTGGTGGCGTCGTTGAAGGTGACGCCGAGCGTCGAATTGGCCGACGTCTGCAGCACGTCATTTGCGAAAATGTCGTCCCGGAGGTTGAGCGGCGTCGAAGCGTTGTTGCGGGTGACGGTGGCGCTGCCGGTCAGCGTCGCGACGTTGCCGATCGGCTCGTCGGCGGCCGGCTGCGCCGGCGAGGGAGCGGTTGCCGGCGCAGGTGCTTGCGCAGGCTGGTTTTGCGCAAGTTTGACCGCACCGGAGATAGCATCGATGGAGGCCTGCGCGCGCGCGGCTTGTCTCGCAGACGGCATCGCAAAAGCGTCCACCGCGCCGGCCAGCATCAGGCAGCTCAGAAGCCAGGCCGCGAATGAAAGCCGATGCCGCGTCACGCGTGAACCTGACCAGGAAATGGAAACGAAAATGACCGTCGGGCGATTGGGGGGCCAGGCGACTGAACGGCGGCTGAACATTGCGCGCGAGAGGGGTAGTCCACAATCGAAAAATGAACGTAAAACGTGTTTCGCCGTTTTTCTGCAACTTCGTGCCGGCTGGTTGAGTCCCGAAAATGTTGCCGATATGACGCAACGGCGCAGGATTTGGCGCCGCATCGCGTGACGGCCTTCACCCCCGGACATTCGCCGTTAAGGTGCATTGTCAGCGCCTCGGGCGGGGCCGCTGCGAAGTGGGTGCGGGGGCATTGCGTTGCGTCAAGTCGAATCGACCAGACTGACTTCGTCATGTCCTGACGTCGCGCGAAACTGCGCCCGCGACCGCCGCGCGGCTTCGCGGTTCGCCGTGATCGGTCTTTTCGGCGCCGCAGCGTTCACGCCGTCGGCCGCCTTTGCCGCCTGCACCCCCGCCACCGGCGACAACGTCACGGTGACCTGCAGCGGCACCACCGCGGACCAGGGACCGGAAGCCAACACCGGTTACGGCAGCGGCTTGCAAAACGGGCTGACGATCAATGTGCAGGCGGCCGCCTCGGTCACCGGTACCAGCGCCGGCATCGACGTCGGCAGCAACAACACCATCAACAATTTAGGCACCATCACCACGGCGGGGAACGACGTCTACGGCATAAATGCCAATGGCTCCAATTTGACCGTGATCAATTCGGGCACCATCGGCAGGCTCGACAGTGTCTCCGACCTAGCCGGCATCTCTGCTTTTGGCGGCCTCGCGGTCACCAACAATTCTGGAGCAACGATCCAGGGTGCCACCGGCATAGAGGGTGCCGGTGCAGGCACCGTGGTGAATTCGGGTTTGATTATCGGTGGTGGCGGGGGTAACGGGATCGATTTTACCGCCACCCCTAGCATGCTCACGGTGACCAACAACGCCAGCGGCGTGATTACCGGTGATGCCAACGGCATCAACGCCGACAGTGCCGTGGTTTTCAACTACGGAACGATATCGGGGGCCGGCCTGGGCGGCACGGGCGTCAATGCCAATACGCTTGTTCTGACGAATTACGCTTCCGGCCTCATCACCGGCGACGGCTTTGGCGTTTCGGGCTCGCAGACCCCCAACCTCACCATCACCAATTTCGGAACGATCTCGGCTACCGGGCTTGGAGGTGTCGGCGTCGGGGGCAATGTCGTCAATATCACGAATTCCGGAACCATCTCGGCCACATCAGGCGGCACCGCAATGGCCGCCATTTCCATGGCCAGCGGCAGCGTCACCAACAATTCCGGCGGCGTGATCACGGCGGACGGCGTTGCCATCCTGTCGAGTGGCAACACGACGATATTCAATGCCGGCACCCTTACCGGCAGCGGTGGCGTTGCGATCCTCTTCTTCAGCGGCGGCAACACGCTGACGCTCGCACCCGGCAGTGTCATCAACGGCACCGCGCAGGGGTTTGGCGCGGACACCTTCCAGCTCGGCGGCACAGGTGCAGACACGTTCAATGCCGGCCTGTTCGCCACGCAGTTTTCGGGCTACGGCACCTTCAACAAGATCGGCAGCTCGACCTGGACGCTGACCGGCACCAATGCCACCGCGATGCCCTGGACCATCAGCGGCGGCAGGCTGAACGTGGACGGCATGCTGGCCAATATCACCATGACGGTGAACGCCGGCGGCACGCTGGGCGGCAGCGGCACCGTCGGTACCACCGTTGTCAACGGCGGCACGCTGGCGCCGGGCAGCACTGGCGGCGGTAGCTTTGGTCCGTTGACCGTGCAGGGCAGTCTCTCGTTCACGACCGCCTCGACCTACATGATCCAGGTTTCGCCCGCGAATGCCGGCCGCACCAATGTTTTGGGCACCGCGACGCTCGGCGGCGCCACCGTGAATGCGGTCTTCCTTCCCGGCAGCTACGTCAACAGGCAATACACCATCGTCAACGCCACCGGCGGCGTCAGCGGCACCTTCAATCCGGCTGTCGTCTCGAACATGGCCAATATCCAATCGACGCTCAGCTACGATGCCGATGACGCGTTCCTGAACATCAAGCTGGTTTTCGTCGCGCCGGGCGGCCTCAACGGCAACCAGCAGGCGGTTGGCAACGCCCTGACCAATTCTTCAACGCAACCGGCAGCATTCCCGCCGTGTTCGCAACGCTCGGTCAGGCGGGCCTGACCCAGGCGTCGGGCGAACTCGCGACCGGCTCGCAGCAGACCACGTTCGATGCGATGAACCTGTTCATGGGCCTGCTCACCGATCCCTTCATCGCCGGCCGCGGCGAGGGTACGAGCGGCGGCGCCGGCGCGCCGGGCTATGCCGACGAGAATGCTGGCGCCAGCGCCTATGCGAACGGCAAGACACGTTCGAAGAGCGAGCGTGACGCCTATGCCGCGATCTATACCAAGGCCCCGCCTGCGGCCGATCCGTTCGCGCAGCGCTGGAGCGTGTGGGCGGCGGGCTATGGCGGGTCGCAGACCACCGACGGCAATGCCGCGCTGGGCTCGAACACCGTGACCAGCCGCATTGCCGGCACCGCCGTCGGCGCCGACTATCGCTTCTCGCCATTTACGCTGGCGGGTTTTGCGCTGGCGGGTGGCGGCACCAATTTTTCGCTCGCCAACGGATTGGGTAGCGGCCGCTCCGACCTGTTCCAGGCCGGTGCGTTCGTGCGCCACACCGTTGGCCCGGCCTATATCTCGGCGGCACTGGCCTATGGCTGGCAGGACATCACCACCGACCGCACCGTGACCATTGCCGGCGCCGACCAGCTTCGCGCCCAGTTCAACGCCAACGCCTATTCGGGCCGCGTCGAAGGCGGCTATCGGTTTGTCACGCCGTGGATGGGCGGCGTCGGCCTCACGCCCTACGCCGCGGGCCAGTTCACCACCTTCGATCTGCCGGCTTACGCCGAGCAGGCGCTGTCAGGGGCGAATACCTTTGCGCTGGCCTACAATTCCCAGAGCGTCACCGACACCCGCAGCGAACTCGGGCTTCGCACCGACAAATCCTATGCCGTGCAGGACGGCATTCTCACCCTGCGCGGCCGCTTTGCCTGGGCGCATGATTACAACCCCGACCGCAATATCGCCGCCACGTTCCAGACGCTGCCGGGTGCATCCTTCGTCGTCAACGGCGCGGCGCAGGCCCATGATTCCGCGCTGACCACCGCTTCGGCCGAGATGAAATGGACCAACGGCTGGTCCGCCGCCGCCACCTTCGAGGGCGAATTCTCCGAGGTGACGCAGTCTTACGCCGGCAAGGGCGTGGTGCGCTACGCGTGGTGAGGCAGGGGGGGTTGCGCGTCGCCGTATCGCAAGAAAATGCCCGGCGGCTGGAATGGTCCAACTGCCGGGCGCTGCAAGATCTGGGTTGCTGAGCGCTAGATCACGCCGAGCACGATCGCGCCGACGAAAGCAAACGCCACATACGCGGCAACAACGCTCAGCTTACCGACGAAAGTCATGGGAAACCTCCCTGGTTCACGTCGCTGCCCGCTAACGCCAAAACTAGCAAACCGTTCCTCGCGAAAAAAGTCAGCCTTGCTGTCCTCGCCACCTCTCCGCGGCGGCCCGACGTGGTTAAAGAGTCGTGAAAACATGGCGTTGAAGAGTCCTTAAATAAATTGGCCGAACGTGCGCGGATGACGCGCGGAGTTCGCTTGTATCTCGTCGGCTCCTTCGTCCTTGTTTCGCTGGCGGGTTGCGGTCGCGGTTTTTTTCAAACCGAGGAGCGCGAACCGTGGCGGGCCGAGGCCGAGATCGCATGCCTGAAATCCGGGGCGGTGAAGGAAAGCGCCGACCTGGTCCGGATCGATCCGATTTCGGGTCCCGGGGTCTGCGGCGCCGAGTTTCCGCTCAAGGTCGCGGCGCTCGGCGAAAGCAGCGGCAGCTTCGGCTTCGCCGATGACGACCTGCGGCCGCCCGCCAACATCGGCAATGCGCCGCGCTGGCCGATTTCGCAGCCGCCTCCGGCTCCGCCGCCGTCACCTTATCCGGATACTTCAATGCGCCAGCCGGGCTACGGCGCTGGGTCCAGCGGCCCGATTTCATTGACCCCGCCCGGCGTCGCGCCGGAGGAAGACGAAATCGAACTGCCGCCCGAGGGCGCGCCAGGGTCGAGGCCATCGGCCGCCCAAGGGCCGTATCAAGGATCGTATAAGGGATCGTATCAAGCGCCGTATCAGGGAACGCAGGCCTATCCGCCGCGCGACCGCGCTTCGGCGCCCTATTATTCGGAGCGTGCCGGTGCCGCTCCCGTGGAGGCGCAACCGCTGCCGCCGCTCGGGCCGGCGCAGGGCAACACCGTCGCCGCTTTCGGGCCGGTGGCGGTAAAACCCGCGGCGACGCTGGCCTGTCCGATCGTCTCGGTGCTCGACCGCTGGCTCGCCGATTCCGTGCAGCCCGCCGCAATGCGCTGGTTCGGCGCCCGTGTGGTCGAGATCAGGCAGATCTCCGCCTATTCCTGCCGCGGCATGAACGGCAATTCGCACGCGCATATTTCCGAGCACGCCTTCGGCAATGCGCTTGACATCGCCGGCTTCACGCTCGCCGACGGGCGGCACATTTCAGTGCAGGACGGCTGGAAGGGCTTGCCGGAGGAGCAGGGCTTTCTGCGCGACGTGCAGGCCACCGCCTGCCAGCAGTTCACCACCGTGCTGGCGCCCGGCTCCAACGTCTACCATTACAATCACATCCACGTCGATCTGATGCGCCGCGCCAGCCGGCCGATCATCTGCGAGCCCGCCGCGATGTCGGGCGAGGAAGTCGCCGCGCGCGCGGCGGGGCGCAATCCCTACGCCTCGCGCGAGCCGTTCGTGACGGGATCGCTCGGCGCCAGCAAACCGCCGTCGCATCGGCGCAGGCCGAATGACAAGGTCAACGAGGAAGACGAGTTCGAAGACGAATGACGCTCTGTGAAACGGGCGCGATCAAACCGGTTTGGCCCGATAGCCCGCGAGAAATATCCGCGTCGCGCTTTCGACCACTTGCGCGATCCGCTCCGCCGACGGCGCCGGGGCCGCCTGGAAAATAAACGGCATGAACAGCGACGCCTGACACATCTGCATGAACTGCGTCGCCGCCAGCTGGCAGTCCCCGATTTCCAGATCGCCTGCCGCGGCGCGCGTCTCGAGATAGCCGGCGAGCCTGGCGATGGTGTGCGCCACCACGTGGCTGTAGAAGCGCCGGCCGACCTCGGGCATCCGCTCGGCGATCGCCATCACCGTCCGGGTCGCCGATCCGCCGCCTGGCCGGCACAGCATCTGGATATAGGCCTGACCGAACTCCATCAGCGTCGTGGGGACGTCCCGCGCCGGGTCGAAGTTGAATGCCACCTTGGCCTGTTCGAGCGTTTCCTCCTCGACGATGGCCTCGAACAACCGGTTCTTGTCAGCGAAATAGACATAGAGCGTTCCCTTGGAAACGCCGGCGGACCGCGCGATCTCGCCCATACTGGCGCCATCAAACCCGAGGTCCATGAAGACCTTGCGGGCGCCATCGAGAATCTGACGGCGTTTGGAGCTGTCCTCGTCGCCGATGAGGTGTAGAGTAGTGCGGTCAGCTGCAACCATTGGTTTACTTTTCTGGAAAGAATCCGGCCCGGGAAACGACCCGGAAGGAACTCGCGGGCTAAGTTCACATCGCAAGATATATCTTGACCGAACCGTTCGGTCAATGCTAATTTGGCGAGGCTGCAGGCCGGGCATGGCTTGCATCGCGACATTGCAATAGGGGGCCTTGATGGCCGCAGCGAGAGACCAGGCCGCACGGATCCTTCGTCCGGAGCAGGATCCGGCCGAAGGCGAGTTCGCGCGCGACGCTGCCGCCGCTATTGCTGACTCGCTGCGCGCTCATCTTTCGGATGAGTCGGTGGCGCGCCGCCCGGCGGAGGCGCCGGACCGGCCGGCGATCGACGAGCCCGCCGCCGACAAGCCCGCCGCCGCACCCGCCAACTCGGCCGCGCCCAAATCGCGAAAACGCAGACTGGTGATGATGGGCGTCGGCACACTGCTCGCGCTCGCCGCCGCCGCTTACGGCGTGCACTACGTTTTGGTTGGACGGTTCTTCATCTCTACCGACGACGCCTATGTGCGCGCCAACAACACCACGCTCGGCGCGCGGGTGTCCGGCCACGTCGCGGCAATCCTTCCGGGCGACAACGTCGTGGTCCATACCGGCGACGTCGTCTTCCGGATCGACGACGGCGACTATCGCATCGCGGTCGACGCCGCGCGCACCAGGATCGCCACCCAGCAGGCCACCATCGAGCGGATCGGCCGCCAGGTCACCGCGCTGGAAAGCGGGGTCGAACAGGCCCAGGCGCAGGTTACTTCCGCGGAAGCGGCGCTGAAGCGCGCCGGTCTTGATTTCGATCGTCAGCAGGCGCTGAACACCAAGGGCTTTGCCTCGCACGCGACCTATGAAGTGTCCGAAGCCGGGCGCGACCAGGGCGTTGCCGCGCTGAAATCGGCGCAGGCGGCCTATGACGCCGCGCGCGACAATGTCGAGGTCACCAGGGCGCAGCAGGCCGAAGCCCGCGCCCAACTCGCGGAATTGCAGACCACGCTGGCCAAGGCCGAGCGCGACCTCGACTTTACCTCGGTGCGCGCGCCGGTCGAGGGCACCTTCTCCAACCGCCTGGTTTCTACCGGCGATTACGTCGTGGTCGGGCAGCGGCTCGGCAATGTGGTGCCGCTCAATGACGTCTTTATCGACGCCAACTTCAAGGAGACCCAACTCAAGCGCATCCGTCCGGGTCAGCCGGTGACGATCTCGGTGGATGCCTATGGCCATCGCAAGTTCGCCGGCGTCGTCGACAGCATCTCGCCCGCGGCCGGATCGGTGTTCACGCTGCTGCCGCCGGACAACGCCACCGGCAACTTCACCAAGATCGTGCAGCGGCTGCCGGTTCGCCTTCGCGTGCCCAAGGATGTCGCCAGGCAAAACCTGCTGCGCGCGGGCATGTCGGTGTATGCCACCGTCGACACCACCGCCGGCGCCACCGATGCCGACAACGATGCCGACCTCGATTCGCCGACCATGATCCATCCGCAGTAATTTTCGCCTCGGGCGGCGTGCCCGATCGTGCGCATGTCCTGAGCCGAGCAGACCATGGCTGATGCCACCACCGCCCCACCCACGATGATGGCCGCCGCTTCGGCGCCGTCCGAGCGCATCGCGCCGCGACGGCTGGTGGCGTTTCTCATCATGGTGTTCGGGATGTTCATGTCGATCCTGGACATCCAAATCGTCTCGGCCTCGCTGACCGATATCCAGGCCGGCCTGTCGGCCAGCTCGAGCGAGGTGTCGTGGGTCCAGACCTCGTATCTGATCGCCGAAGTGATCGCGATTCCGCTGTCCGGATTCCTGTCGCGCGCGCTCGGCACCCGGTTGCTGTTCGCGATTTCCGCCTCCGGCTTCACCCTCGCGAGCCTGCTGTGCGGATTTACCTCCTCGATCGAGCAGATGATCCTGTGGCGCGCGATTCAGGGATTTTTGGGCGCCGGCATGATTCCGACTGTGTTCGCTTCGGCCTATACGGTGTTTCCGCGTTCGAAATTCCATATCGTCGGCCCGATCATCGGTCTGGTGGCCACGCTGGCGCCGACCATCGGCCCGACGGTCGGCGGGTACATCACCGACGCGATGTCATGGCACTGGCTGTTCTTCATCAACGTCGTCCCCGGCATCGGCATCACCATCGGCGTGCTGGCGCTGGTCGATTTCGATCAGCCGAACTTCAAGCTGCTCGACCGGTTCGACTGGTGGGGCCTGATCGCGATGGCGGGCTTTCTGGGCTCGCTCGAATATGTGCTCGAGGAAGGTCCGCAATACGAGTGGCTGCAGGATACTTCGGTGGCGATCTGCGCCGGGGTGGGCGCGATCTCCGCGATCGCCTTTTTCTACCGCGTGCTGACCGCGGAAGAGCCGATCGTCGATATCAGGGCCTTTACCGACCGCAATTTCGGCATCGGCTGCCTGATCTCGTTCTGCGTCGGCATCGGCCTCTACGGCCTGACCTATATCTATCCGCGCTATCTGGCGGAGGTGCGCGGCTACAGCGCGCTGATGATCGGCGAGACCATGTTCGTCTCCGGCATCACCATGTTCCTCACCGCGCCGATCGTCGGACGACTGATGCAGAAGGTCGACATGCGCGTGATCATCGCCTCGGGCCTGATCATCTTCGCGCTGGGGTCGTTTCAGATGACCTGGATCACCCGCGACTACGATTTCTATGAACTGCTGGTGCCGCAGATCCTGCGCGGCATCGGCATGATGTTCGCGATGGTGCCGACCAACAACATCGCGCTCGGGACCCTGGCTCCGGATCGGGTCAAGAACGCCTCGGGCCTGTTCAACCTGACGCGTAACCTCGGCGGCGCGGTCGGGCTCGCCATCATCAACCAGGTGCTCAACGACCGCACCGATCTGCATATCTCGCGGCTGCAGGACAGGGTGACCTGGGGCAATGCCACCGCGACCGAAACCCTCAACATGTTCACCCAGCGCCTGCAGGGCATGGGCGACGCGGCGCTGATGGCGATGAAGCAATTGTCGCAGATCGTCCACCGCCAGGCGGTGGTGATGGGCTATGGCGACGCCTTCTTCATGCTGACGCTGTTCTATTTCGGCCTCAGCCTGCTGGTCATGCTTTTGAAAAAGCCGGCCGCACTTTCTTCCGGCCCCGCGCATTAGGCGGGCGATATTGTCTGCCGTGGCGGTTCATGCTTGAACGGCGGGCATGATGCGCAGCCTTTCCATCGCTCACCGAGCATCGCTTCCGCATGTGCAGGCCGCTTCCGCGCGATGGATCGCGGGTGCGCTGGCGCTGACCGCCCTCGTGTGGCTGGCGGCGCTGGCGGGACTGTTGGCGCTCGCCGATCGCGTCCATGACGACGTGCCCGTCCTGCTCGCGGTCAAGCTGCCGCTGTTGACCTCCCGCCCGGAGCTGATCTTCGCCGGCGAGAGCCGCACGGTTTACCAGGTCGATCCCGATCTTGCCGCGCAGCTGATCGGCAAACCAAAAGGCGCCGCGGTCAACATCGCCTATGACGCCGGCGAGCCGCTGGCGCTTCTGGCCGCCATGCGCCGCGCGCCGGATCGATTCCAGAGGGCTCAGGTCGTCGTCAGCGTCGCGCCATTCCTGTTCAACGAAGGCGTGCGCTCGGCCGCGGTCTATCCGCTGGACGTGGCGGCCCGGCTCGGCGTCGCCGACCAGATGCGTTCGTTTCTGCCGCTGCGTGTCGGCACGCTGATCCGCTTCATCCGCGAAGCCTTCGCCGCGCGGCTTGCCGCCGATCAGCGCGTCGCCGATCTCGCTCCCTCGCCCGCCGCGCATGGCCTGAAGATCATCGACCGCACCCAGCCTGACGATCGGTGGCCGGACGAAATCGGTTCGCACGCGCATTACGCCGGCTGGGATCTGTCGGGTCCGAAGGCGCGCTTCGAGATCGGCGCGCTCTGCGACATGGTGGCGCTGACGCGCAAGCTGACCGTGGTGGTGCCGCCCTGGGCGCCGCGTTACGACCGCGCCCATGATCCGTCCTGGCGCGACAAGGACGATCAATACGCAGATCTCGTCGCCGAGGCCGGCCGCCGCTGCGGCTTTGACGTCCTCAATATCCAGTCGGTCCCCGGACTGGCGCAGGCCAATTACGCCGACGAGATGCATGTCAACGCCTCGGGCATACCAATCTACACGCGCTATCTCGTGTCGCGGCTGAAGCGTTAGCCGCCCGCGATGCTGTTCAGCTCCTACACGTTCCTGTTTCAATTTCTCCCGGCAACCGTGCTGGCATTCGCCGCCGCGCGCCGCCACTCGCCGCGCGCCGGCATCATGGTGCTGGCCGGCGCTTCGCTGTTTTTCTATGGCGCCTGGCGGCCGATATATCTGCTGCTGCTGGTCGCCTCGGTCGCGGTCAATTTCATGCTGGGCCTGTGGATGGAAGATCCGCTTCGCCGCCGCGCCATCGGCACGTCGGGCGTCGCGCTCAATCTCGCGGTGCTTTGCTACTTCAAATACACCAATTTCATCTTCGACAGCCTGAACACGCTGACCGGCGCGCCGCTGCCGTTCTTCAACATCATCCTGCCGCTTGGGATATCGTTCTTCACCTTCCAGCAGATCGCCTATCTGGTCGACGTGATGCGCGGCGCCAGGGTCGAGCGCGACATCTTAAGCTACACGTTGTTCGTGTCGTTCTTCCCGCATTTGATCGCGGGGCCGCTGGTGCATCACGCGGAGATGATTCCGCAGTTCAAGCGCGGGCGCACCGGCCGCTCTGCGGTGCTGGCGGCGCGGGGACTGGCGATCTTCGCCGCCGGGCTGTTCAAGAAAGTGGTCATCGCCGACAATCTCGCGCAATTCGTGTCGCCGGTGTTCGCCCATCTCGACGCCGGCGGCAGCGTCACCACGTCATGGGCCTGGCTCGCGACGTTGTCCTATACGCTCCAGATCTATTTCGATTTCTCCGGTTATTCCGACATGGCGATCGGGCTCGCGCTGTTGTTCGGCATCCGCCTGCCGGTGAATTTCCGCTCGCCCTATCAGGCGACCTCGATCATCGAATTCTGGCGGCGCTGGCACATCACGCTGTCGCGCTTCCTGCGCGACTACCTCTACATTCCGCTCGGCGGCAACCGGCTCGGCGAACGGCGCCGCTACATCAATCTGATGGTGACGATGCTGCTGGGCGGGCTCTGGCACGGAGCGGGGTGGAATTTTCTGGTCTGGGGCGGCCTGCACGGCGTCTATCTCTGCACCAATCATCTCTGGACCGGCCGGCGCGGCGGCAAGGCGCCGCCTTCGGCAATCGGCTGGCCCGCCAAAGGATTATCCTGGACTATCACTTTCTTTGCCGTGGTCATTGCCTGGGTATTCTTCCGCGCCCGGACGGCTAATGGAGCGTGGCAGATGCTGGGCGGCCTGTTCGGCTTCGAAGCCGGGAGTTCCGCCTATGCATCGCCGGGCGTGCTTCGGCTGATGGATTTGCCGCTGCTGGTGGGCGAGCAGCGGCTGCTGCTGATCGGTAGCTCCGCGGTGGCGCTGGTGCTCGCGATCGCGCTTTTCCTGCCCAACGTCCCGGAACTGTTCGGCTATCGCGAATATCGCCGCGCGCCGGAGCGGGCGTCCTGGCTGCGATGGCGACCGGACGCGGCGTGGGCGCTGGTTACCGCGATAGCATTTGCGATCTCGCTGTTCGGAATGTGGCAACGGCTGGAATTTTTGTATTTTCAGTTCTGAGCACGTTCAATCGGCCCGCATGCTGCAACCCGCATGTTGCAAAACGCCCGTGATGTATTTATAAGCGCCGCTTCGTCACTCGAACCGGGGAGGGATTTGCATGATTTCGTCTTATTTGCAGATCGCGCCCTCGCGTCCGAAGTCCATGCTGGACGCCTGCCTCGCCCTTTGAGGGTCATTTTCGTCAGCATCGATCGGGCCTGACGTCCCGATCAAAGCTTCCCAGTAAGCCACCGATTTTTTCAACGACGCTCGCGTTCGGCCTGTCGCCGTCGCGCGTCAACTCAAACGGAGCCGGACGGTGCGCGAGCACAGCCGGATGACGCCATGTCCGCTTCTCTCCACAACAAGCGCCCCTCCGCGATCCGCGTGGTGCTTCCGTTCGTGTTCCGCCACTGGCTCAATCAGCCCCTGGCGGCGGCGACCGTTGCCGGCGGCCTGCTCGGCGCAACGGTGGCCGATCTTTTCATGCCGGTGTTTTCGGGACATCTGGTCGACGCCATGACGTCAGGGGCGTCGGACCCGGCCGCTCGCCGCGCGGCGCTCGTGGCTTTCGGCGCGATCGTGGCGCTCGGCCTGCTGTCGATGATCCTGCGCCTGATCGGGTTGCAGGCGATCGTGCCGTTCACGCTGCGGATCATGTCCGATGTGGCGCGCGACGCCTTCATGCGCGTGCAGCGCTTCTCGACCGACTGGCACGCCAACAGTTTTGCCGGCTCGACGGTGCGCAAGATCACCCGCGGCATGTGGGCGCTCGATCTGCTCAACGACACCATCCTGATGGCGCTGCTGCCGTCGCTGGTGGTGCTGCTGGGGTCGATGATCCTGCTCGGACTGCACTGGACCTCGCTCGGCCTCGTGATCGCGGTGGGCGCGCTGGCCTATGTGTCGATGACGGTATTGTTCTCGACGCGCTACATCGCGCCGGCCGCGCGCATCTCCAATGCCTGGGACACCAGGGTCGGCGGCACGCTGGCCGATGCCTTGACCTGCAACGCCGTCGTCAAGTCGTTCGGCGCCGAGGCGCGCGAGGACGCGCGGCTGGCGCGCGTCATCAGCCGATGGCGCACGCGGGTGCGGCGGACCTGGCTGCGTTACAACTACACCTCGACCGCGCAGCTTTCGGTGTTGCTGTGCCTGCGTGCCTCCGTGATCGGCGGCGCCTTGCTGCTGTGGGTCGCCGGTCGCGCCTCGCCGGGCGAGGTCACCTATGTGCTGACCAGCTACTACATCATCCACGCCTATCTGCGCGATGTCGGCATGCACATCAACAATCTGCAGCGTTCGGTCAACGACATGGATGAGCTGGTCGCGATCCATGACGTGGCGATCGGCGTTGCCGATGCCGCCGGCGCGGTGCCGATCAGCGTCCATGGCGGACGCATCGTGTTCGAGGACGTGACCTTCCATTACGGCGGCCACATCGCGCCGCTGTATGACGGCCTGTCGGTGGAGATCCGCGCCGGCGAGCGCGTCGGCCTGGTCGGCCGCTCCGGTTCCGGCAAGACCACCTTCGTCAAGCTGGTGCAGCGGCTCTACGACGTCTCTGGCGGACGAATCCTGATCGACGGTCAGGATATCGCTCTGACGACGCAGCATTCGCTGCGCAGCCAGATCGCGATCGTGCAGCAGGACCCGATCCTGTTTCATCGCTCGCTGGCCGAGAACATCGCCTATGGCCGGCCCGGCGCCAGCATGGCGGCGATCGAGCAGGCCGCGCGGCTGGCCAATGCGCATGACTTCATCCTGCGGCTGCCGAAGGGCTACGGCACGCTGGTCGGTGAACGCGGCGTCAAGCTGTCGGGCGGCGAGCGGCAGCGGGTGGCGCTGGCGCGCGCGTTTCTCGCCGACGCGCCGGTTTTGATCCTCGACGAGGCAACGTCGAGCCTCGATTCCGAATTGGAGGCCTTGATCCAGCAGGCGATGGAACGGCTGATGAAGGGGCGGACCTCGATCGTGATCGCGCACCGGCTGTCGACGGTACGCAGCCTTGACCGCATCCTGGTGTTCGACCGCGGCCAGATCGTCGAGCAGGGCGTGCACGCAGCGCTCGCCAACCGGCCCGGCGGAATCTATCGCGGGCTGTTCGAGCGCCAGGCGACAGAATTCGACCGTATCTCGGCGGCCGGGTGAGCAGTCGCGTCCACGGCAGATTCCCCGATGTGCAATCGCACATCTGAGGTTCGTGCTTCGCACGCCCCGGAATGACGGCCATCGATGTGTTCCCCGAGCGGTTGCGGGATTGCGGCGTGCTGGCCGCTTAAGCTAGGTTTTCCTGGCCTGCCTCAGCCGCGCAAAGGCAAAAATGACTGAAGCCGTGAGAACAGAGCCTCGTCTGTCGGGGATTTCGCTGGTTTTTTCCGCCTGGCATGATCCGGCCGCGCGGATCTTTAATGTCGACCTGCTGACGGTTCTGATCGCGATATTGTTGCCCTGGTCGACCACGGGCGTCGTGATCGCCGTGGTGTTGTGGATTTTCGCGCTGATCCCGACGCTGGAGGCACGCCCGTTCCTGCGGTCGCTAAAGCGCCCGATTTGTGTTTTGCCGATCGCATTCTTTGCCCTGGCGCTTGTCGGAACCCTCTGGTCGGACGCCTCGTGGGGCGCACGTCTCTATGCCGTCGGCCCGACTGCCAAATTGCTGGCGCTGCCATTGCTGCTTTATCACTACGAACGCTCTTCTCGCGGCGCGTGGGTTTTCATCGCCTTTCTGGCCTCCTGTACGCTGTTGATGGCGGTGTCCTGGGCGGTTGCCTTCGATCCCCATCTCACGCTCAAGCCGGAGGCCCAGGGCAGAGGAATCTTCGTCAAGAATTACATCGATCAGAGCCAGGAATTTGCGCTGTGTGCGGTGGCGCTCGCCTATCCGATCCTGACGTTTCTGCGAACCAACAGGATACCGCTCGCCGCGTTGCTCACCGCCCTCGCTCTGGGTTTCGTGGTCAACATGAGTTTCGTGGTCATTTCACGCACGGCGCTGGCGACCATGCCGATTCTGCTGGCGCTGTTCGCGCTGCTTCATTTGAAATGCCGAACGGTCATCGCATCGCTGTGCATTGCCGCGGTGCTTGCGGCGGTGGTCTGGAACGCATCGCCGGCTTTGCGCACGACGGCCTCAAAATTCGTTTCCGACTACCGGCAAACCAGAATCCAGAACAATCCCTCCGGGGTGGGTTCGCGGCTGGAGTATTGGCAGAAATCCCTGGATTTCTTTGCCGAAGCCCCGGTGATCGGACACGGCACCGGATCCACGCGAGGTCTGTTCGAACAGGCCGCCATCGGCGAGACCGGCGCCCAGGCTGAAATAGTCGGAAACCCGCACAATCAGACATTGAACGTGGCGGTGCAGTGGGGCGCGATCGGTATCGTTGTGCTCTACGCGATGTGGTTATGCCATTTGTCGCTGTTTCGCGGCGAGGGTTGGGTGAACTGGGTCGGATTGCTGGTCGTCGTGCAAAATGTTCTGACCTCACTGTTTAACTCGCACCTGTTCGATTTTGTCGAGGGATGGATGTACGTGATCGGCGTGGGTGTCGCCGGCGGCATGACCCTCAATGCGGGGCAATCGTATGCCGGCTCTCCCGCGCCGCCGCGGTCGTCTTGCTGGCAGGCTTTGCGCAGCGCGGCTTCGACGGCCATCGCAGCCGGTGCCGCCAGACCGGTAGTTTCGAAAGTTCTGGCTGGCTCCGCAGTCGTTGCGGTCCTGGTGTTCGGAATCCTGTTTTATTTCGATTTCTTCGAGGCTCCGCCGGTGAATACGCCGCTGGCGCGGGAGATCAGGTCGACGATGGCGGCGCTGAAGGCGTACCAGGCCGCGCGCGGCGGCTATCCGATTTTGGATACCCCGATCATCGATCTCAGGAGGGAATTGATCGGGGATGGATATCTTGCTTCGGCATCGGGCGATTTTTCAGGGGTCGATCAGCAAGCCCAATACCTGTCGCTCAACGGCAAGAGCTATGCCTTGATGTTTCATGTCGCTCCCACGGACGATAATCCGTCGGGGAGATGTCTCGTCGAAGTCGGCAGGTCTTATATCGGATGGGACGAACAGTTGCCGGCGTGCCGGTTCTAGGGCCGCTACCGCAGGCCGAGACTGCTCCAGACCAGTCCGACGCCGGACAGAAACAACAGGCCAAGCACGACGTCGCGGAAATCCTTGTCGCTGAGGGCGTGATAGGTGCGCGCGCCGAGCCAGGCGCCGGCGATCGTTCCCGGCAAGGCGAGCAGCACGAGCCGAAGCACTTCGGAAGTGATGAAGCCGGTGCCCGCCTGCAGGCACAGAGCGGCGACCAGCACGGTCCAGTTGAAGGTCTGGAAAACCCCGCGCCGCGCGTCCTTGTCCCAGCCCCGCACGCTCGCCCACAGCGTCGGAAGCGGGCCGGACAAACCGGCGAGGCCGCCCAGGATTCCGCCGGCGAATCCGATCGCTGCGTCCGCCGCCCGGCCGCCGAAGCGAAGCGCAATCGGGGTGCGGTTGAAATATAGCGCGGTCGGAAACACCAGAAGCAGCACGCCGACGCTCAATTTGAATATATGAGGGTCGGCATACGCGACCAGCGCGGTACCGACCGGCACGCCGGCGAGACCGCCGATCAGAAATGGCCAGACCAGCTTGAAGTCGATGACGTGCAGGAACGCCGGCAGCGTCGAAGATTGCCCGACGATCGAACAGATGATGACCAGCGGCACGGCGAGGGAGGGCGGCAACACGTAGAGCCAGATTCCCAACGCAACCAGTCCGGTGCCAAAGCCGGCGAGGCCGGACACGAAGCCGCCGGCGAGTGCACCAAGAAAGAGAAGCACAAAGGCGGCGGTGGTCATCGCTATTCCGTATTTCCTGCGTCATTCCGGGGCGCGTTGAAGGCGCGAACCCGGAATCTCGACATGGGCTCTCGCGCTCCGCGCGATGCCGGAATGACTGTTACAAAATTTGAGAGCGACGTATACACGACCCGTCGGGCAGTATTGCAATCGACCCATCCAACCCGAGCCCAACGAGGAAACATCATGGCAGCAACCTTTCTCGTCTGCCACGGCGCGTGGTCGGCAGGCTGGGCATGGAAGAAGATGCACCCGCTGATGGCTGCGGCGGGGCATCGCCTGGTGACGCCGACCTGCACCGGTCTCGGCGAGCGGGAGCATCTGGCCAATCCATCGATCAATCTCGAAACCCACATCCAGGACATCCTGAACGTCATCAAATATGAAGACCTGCGCGACATCGCGCTGATCGGCCACAGCTATGGCGGCATGGTCGCCACTGGCGTCGCCGACCGCGCACGTGACCGCATCGCGCAGTTGATTTATCTCGATGCCTTCGTGCCGCGAGACGGACAGTCCCTGCTAGATCTGAACGAGCCAGCGCGGGCGCGGATGATGCAACTTGCGGCGACCGGCGACGGCTGGCGGGTGCCACCCAATCCGACGCCGCCGGATACGTCGCCTGCCGACGTTGAATGGCTTAGCGAACGCCGCGTCGACATGCCGATCAAATGCTTTATCACGCCGCTCAATCTGCGAAACGGTGAGCTTACGCTGCCTCGCAGCTACATCTACGCCCTGCGTACGCCGCCCGCGGACACGTTCCGCCCATTCGCCGAGCGCGCCAGGCGCGAGCCGGACTGGGGCTATCATGAGATCGACGCCAGTCACTCACCGCATGTGACCACGCCGGAAACGCTGATGCCGATGTTGCAGAACATCGTCGCGGAGCGGGTGTAAAAACGAATTGTCATTCCGGGGCGTGCGAAGCACGAACCCGGAATCTCGAGATTCCGGGTTCGCTCGCTTCGCTCCCGCCCCGGAATGACTCGAAGTAATAGCATCCGTAAAAATGGCGAGGGGTCCGGCGCGTTACGCCGAACCCCTCATTCTCAGTAAGACGCGTTTTCTTCGAAAACGCTTTCGTAAAAGCATCAGCCGGCCTGTAAGCCGGGTTTTGTAGGGCACCGTCCGCTTGCGCGGACGATACGTGACGGCCATTCCTCTGGGACAATGTTTGCACATTGCCTCGAGCAACCTACCCGGACGGCGAGCCTGACATCGCCCTGCGGTGTTTTCGCTTTCGCGAACGAACCCGCGCTGCCGTCCCTATTCGGTCTTGCTCCCGGTGTGGTTTGCCATGCCGGTTCCGTTGCCGGACCCGCGGTGCGCTCTTACCGCACCTTTTCACCCTTACTGCCCCTCCCTTTGGGGTGGGGAAGCGGTTCGTTCTCTGTGGCACTGTCCCTGGGGTCGCCCCCGCCGGATGTTATCCGGCACCGTATGCCGATGGAGCCCGGACTTTCCTCTCCAGCCACCTTTCGGTGATTGCCGGAGCGGCCGTCCGGCCGACTGACGGGTAAGGCATGGGGGCTCCGGGCGCGCGCGTCAAGCCGATAACGCTGTCCGCGGTCCGCGAAAATAATTTATCCTGAAGATGTCGTTTTGCGCCAGGCCCGTTCGACTGGATGCCGGCGATCAAGCCGATCAACAGGAGCTAACCATGCAGTATTTGCTGATGATCTACCAGAGCGAGGCCGAGTACGACAAAATTGACGCGGCGACGAACAAGAAAATTCTCGAGGAATATGGCGCCTTCACGCAGGGCATCATCCAGAGCGGCAATTTCAAGGCCGCCGACCGGCTGCAGCCGACCACGACCGCGACCACGGTGCGGGTCCGCGACGGCAAGACGCTGACGACGGATGGTCCGTTCGCGGAAACACGCGAGCAACTCGGCGGCTATTATCTGGTCGAGGCCAAAGATCTCGATACCGCGCTTGCGATCGCCGCGCGGATTCCCAGCGCCCGGTACGGCTCGATCGAGGTCAGGCCGATCTGGGTTTATAATTGACGCTTTCACCGTCATTCCGGGATGGTCCGAAGGACCAGACCTCAGATGTGCAATTGCACATCGGGGAATCTCGAGATTCCGGGTTCGACGCTCCGCGTCGCCCCCGGAATGACGGTGTTCCTCAAATGGCCACCCGATGACCCCCACCGAGATCGAAAAAATCTTCCGTGACGAGGCGGGTCGGGCGTTGGCGACGCTGATCCGCCTCGTCGGCGATTTCGATCTCGCCGAGGACGCATTGCAGGATGCCTTTGCGGTCGCGCTGGAACGCTGGCCCGCCGCCGATCCGCCGTCCAATCCGCGGGCCTGGCTGGTCAATGTCGGACGCAACAAGGCGATCGACCGGGTCCGCCGCAGCATCGCCTTTCGCGGCAAGCAGGGAGAACTGCTGCACGAATTGCTGCTCAACGCATCGGCCGGCGGCGAGACCGACGGCGCCGTGCTCGACGACGACATGCTGCGGCTGATCTTCACCTGTTGCCATCCGGCCTTCGCCATCGAGGTGCAGGTCGCGCTGACGCTGCGCACGGTCTGCGGGCTGACGACCGCGCAGGTCGCGCGCGCCTTTCTGACCGGCGAGGACGCGATGGCGCAGCGGCTCGTCCGCGCCAAGCAGAAGATCCGTCTGGCCGGCATTCCCTACGAGGTGCCGGAGCGCGAAGCGCTGGAGCCGCGGCTGCGTGGGGTGCTCGCCGTGATCTATCTCGTCTTCACCGAAGGCTATGCCGCCACATCGGGCGAGGAACTGATGCGGCCGAGTCTCGCGCGCGAGGCGATCCGGCTATGTCGCTTGCTCGACGTCCTGATGCCGCAACGCGGCGAGATCAAGGGATTGCTGGCGTTGATGCTGCTGCATGACGCGCGCCGCGCTTCGCGCGCCACCGCGGGCGGCGACATCGTGCTGCTGGAAGAGCAGGATCGCGCGCTGTGGGATGCTTGCCAGATCGCCGAGGGCGTGAGGCTGGTGGAAGAGGCGCTGCGGATGCCGGGCCGGCCGCAATCCTACGCGGTGCAGGCCGCGATCGCGGCCCTGCACGCGCGGGCGCCGAGCTATCGCGATACCGACTGGCCGCAGATCGCCGGCCTCTACGAGGTGCTGCTGCGGATCAGCCCCTCGCCGGTGATCGAGCTCAATCACGCCGCTGTGGTGTCGATGGTGGACGGACCGGGCCGCGCACTCGATCTGATCGACGCGCTGGAGGGGCGCGGCGGACTCAAGGGTTACGAACTGATGCCGGCGGTCCGCGCCGACCTGTTGCGCCGGCTCGGCCGGCGAGAAGCGGCGCGCGAAGCCTATCTGCAGGCGACCGCCGCGACACAGCTCGAGCCGTTGCGGCGGCTTTACGCGCGGCGATTGGCGGAGCTGGAACACAAGTAGATCGTCATGGCAGCGCCAAAGCGCGAAGCGCGTCTTCGCGCAGATGTCCCGGCCATCCACGTCTTTTGCCTCACAAAAAAGGAAGACGTGGATGCCCGGCACAAGGCCGGGCATGACGGAAACCGAGTTCGCCGGATGGGCGCCTACCCTGTCGCGGCTGCCTTGGTATCGGCCGAAAGACTGGCGAGCAGCGATTGCAATGTCGTCAGCGTCGAATGATCGGCGACGCCGTCGACGCGGACCGGGCGAAAGTGGCGCTGGAACGCGGTGACCACTTCCATGGTCGACCCGTCATATTTGCCGTTGACCGGGACACTGTAGCCGTATTTGGCGAGCGCCTGCTGCAGGCTGCTGACGTCGTCGCTGATGGTGCCCAGCCTGAGCGCTTCGCCGCGCACGATCGGCGCCGGCTGCACCCAATGACCGACCCCGGAATTGGCTAGCGAATGCCATGGGAATTTTTCGCCGGGATCTCTCTTGCGCGATGGCGCGACGTCGGAATGCGCCAGCACGCGGTGTGACGGCACCTTGCGGCGGAGCATGATGCCGCGGCACAGCGCGATCACGGCGGCGATCTGGCGCAGCGGAAATTCCGGATAGCCCCAGTCGTGGCCGCGATTGACGATCTCGACGCCGATCGAACAGGAATTGATGTCTTCCTCGCCGGCCCACGACGCCACGCCGGCATGCCAGGCGCGCTTGGCTTCCGGGACGCACTGCACGATGCGGCCGTCTTCCAGAACGATGTAATGCGCCGACACGTCGGTGCCCGCCGTGCACAGCTGCGCGATCGCGCCTTCCACATCCGGCATGCCGGTGTAGTGCAGCACGATCATGTCGGGCAAACGGCCCTTGTGGCGCTCGCCATAATTCGCCGACGGGATGACGTCGGAAGCGATCGAGGAATCCGGGGTGAATGTCTTCATGTTCGCGCTGGCCCTTGGGATCGGCAGGGCACGTTGACGCTTCGAATCGGAACCAACAGATGCGAACGAACCGAGCGGCATAGGATAGCTCAAACCGGGCAGGAGAACGGCAACAGTGCGTTTTCAAAACGAACGTCGTTTACTATTCCTTTACGACGTCGTCGGCGCAATGCGCGCGCCGGCCTTGCCCGCGCATTTTAGTCGAGTGTGTGCGGGAAGCATCACCGGAGGGGGAGGCCTCGCCGGAGGCGCGATTGGCGATCAAGGCTCAGATGGTCCGACAAATTGCCCCGTCATTCCAGGATGGTCCGAAGGACCAGACCTCAGATGTGCAATTGCACATCGGGGAATCTCGAGATTCCGGGTTCGATGCGTCGCATCGCCCCGGAATGACACCTATACATCTGGAACCCGGCCCTCATTCCCCGCGAGTGTATCAGTCCCATCAACGCTTTCTTAACGCTAACTGACGTTACTAAGTGGTGAAGCGCCGAACCCGTTTTGGGGCGGCCGAGGCCCCCATTTGACGCTCGAAATCCCATGGCAGCCCAGTACATTCCGTCGGGAAATCAGGGTTTGCGAAGTGGGACGCGCGGGAGCGGCAACCGTGCCTCGCAGTGGCTTTTCGACCGGAAAAGCCGCGCGAAGCGCACATATTTGAGGCGCAATGGGCCCGTTGGCGTGCAATTTCCGTACTTTGACCCGGACCGCGCCCGGAGCCGGGGCATGAATCCGGCCGGCACACGCCATGTTCCCGTGCTCGGCCGCGAGGCGGTCGAGATCCTTTCGCCCCGCGACGGCGGCGTCTATGTCGACGCCACCTTCGGGGCCGGCGGCTACAGCCGGGCGATCCTCGACACCGCCGGAGCCCGCGTCATCGGCATCGACCGGGACCGCTCAGCCGTAGCGGCCGGGTTCGACCTCGTCGATCGGTCCGGCGGACGGCTCACCTTGGTCGAGGACCGGTTCTCCAATCTTGCCGAAATTTGCGCGGCGCAGGGCCTGGATGCGGTCGACGGCGTCGTGATGGACGTCGGGGTCTCCTCGATGCAGCTCGACGAGGCCGACCGCGGCTTCTCGTTTCGCCTCGGCGGCCCGCTCGACATGCGGATGGGACACGACGGCCCGACCGCGGCGGATGTGATCGCTGCCGCGTCGGAAGCCGATCTCGCCAAGATCATCTACATCTTCGGCGAGGAGCGTCACTCCCGCGCCGTTGCCCGCGCCATCGTCGCCGCCCGCAAGGAAGCGCCGATTACGACCACCCGCGCGCTGGCCGATATCGTCGCGAAAGTGGTGTGGTCCAAACCGGGTGAAATTCACCCGGCGACGCGAACGTTTCAGGCGTTGCGGATTTTCGTCAACGAAGAGCTCGACGAACTGCATTTGGCGCTGTCGGCGGCGGAGCGCGTGCTGAAGCCCGGCGGCCGGCTGGTGGTGGTGTCGTTCCATTCGCTGGAAGACCGCATCGTCAAGAACTTCATGGTCGAGCGGAGCAAGGCCGGCGGCGGCTCGCGGCATTTGCCCGAAGTCGCGCAGGCCGTGCCGAGTTTCACTCATTCTGACAAAACGTCCGGTGACGCCTGACGACGCCGAGATCTCGGCTAATCCGCGCGCGCGGTCGGCGAAGTTGCGCGCGGCCGAGCGCACCGCTGCGCCAGCGCATGCCGCCAACGCGTTGCCGGAATGGCCGACCCTCGCCCGTGTGATGAGGGGAGGCTGACCATGCGGATCATCCATCTCCTCGTCATCGCCGCTTTGGTTTTCGCCGCCGCTTACGTCTACCGGATCAAGATGGACTCCACCTTGCGTACCGAGCGGGTGCTGCGGCTGCATGCGGAAATTCGCGAGCAGCGCGACGCCATCGCGGTGCTGCGTTCGGAATGGGCCAAGCTCGATGCGCCGGTGCGGCTGCAGGGCCTCGCCGAACGCCATCTGCCGCTGAAGCCCATTGCCGCCACGCAATACGATCAGTTGAAGAACCTGCCCGAACGGCCGCCGAACTTTACCAGGTCGGGTGAGCCCGATCCGATCGGCGCGATGCTCGAGGCGATCGATTCCGCTGCCGTGACCGGTTCGGTGCCGGCGCCGGAGGCTCAACAATGACGGATCGGGCGCCCAAGCCAGTCAAGCCCACGGAACCATGGCGGCAGCGGCTGATCCGCAGCCTGCTATACGGGCGCAACGTCGACCGCGCCGCGAAAGCGCGCGCCCGCGTCGGATTTACGATTCTGGCATTCGCTGGCGATCTATGCGGTGATCGGCGGACGGCTGGTCATGTTCGCCGCCGGCGGCGACAATCACGGCGCGCGCCATACCGCGGCGCAGGATGCCATCGCCACCGCGCGGCCGGATATCATCGACCGCAACGGCGAGGTGCTCGCCACCGACGTCAAAGCGCCCAGCCTGTTCGGCGAGCCGCGCCGGATCATCGACAAGGACGAAGCCGTCGAGCTCTTGACCGCGACGCTGCCGGATCTGGACACCGCCGAAGTGCGCGACCGGCTGTCATCGAAAAAAGGCTTCGTCTGGCTGAAGCGCGAAATCACACCGCAGCAGCAGCTGGAAATTCACCGCCTCGGCATTCCCGGCATCGGCTTCCTCCGCGAGAACAAGCGGGTGTATCCGTCCGGCGCCGAAGTCGCGCATCTGATAGGCCTGGTCAATACCGACAACCAGGGCATCGCCGGGATGGAGAAATGGCTCGACACCAACGGTCTCGCCGATTTGCACCGCGCCGGCTTCGCCACCGACCGCCTGCAGCTGCCGGTGGAATTGTCGGTCGACCTGCGCGTCGAACATGCGCTGCGCGACGAACTGCTCAAGGCCAAGGAAAAATTTCACGCCAAGGCGGCCTCCGGTCTCGTCTCCAACGTCAGGACCGGCGAAATCGTGGCGATGGTGTCGGTGCCGGATTTCGACCCCAACAATCCGAAAGAGGCGCACGATCCCGATCGCATCAACCGTCTGACCACAGGCGTCTACGAGATGGGATCGACCTTCAAGGCCTTCACGCTGGCGATGGCGTTGGATTCCGGCAAGTCCGATCTCAACTCGCTGTGGGATGCGCGCGGTCCGCTGCACTACGGCAAGTTCACGATCCACGATGACGAACCGAAGGGCCGCTTTCTCACCATGAAGGAGGTTTTTACCTTCTCGTCCAACGTCGGCGCGGCGCGGATCGCACTGTCGCAGGGCGTCGAGGCGCACAAGGCGTTCCTGCGCAAGCTCGGGCAACTCGACCGGCTGCGTACCGAATTGCCCGAGAGCGCATCGCCGATCCTGCCGAAGCACTGGGGCGAGTTGAACACGGTAACCATCGCATTCGGGCACGGCATCGCGGTGGCGCCGCTGCAGGCGGTGATGGGCATCGACGCGCTGGTCAACGGCGGCTATCTGATTCCGCCGACTTTCCTGAAACGCAGCGAGCAGGAAGCCATGGCGCTGGCCAAACGGGTGATCAAGCCCGAGACCAGCGAAAAGATGCGGTTCCTGATGCGCCTCAACGCCGAAGTCGGCACCGCCCGAAAGGCGGACGTCAAGGGCTACTACATCGGTGGCAAGACCGGTACGGCCGAAAAGGTCGTCAACGGCCGCTACGCCAAGAAGCGCGTGCTCACGGCCTTCACCGCGATCCTGCCCGCCGACCATCCCCAGTACCAGCTGCTGGTGATGCTGGACGAGCCGCAGGCGCTGAAGGAAACCTACGGGTTCATGACGTCCGGCTGGAATGCGGTGCCGACCGGCGGCAATGTGATCGCCCGTATTGCACCGCTCCTGGGCATCGAGCCGCGTTTCGATCTGCCGCCGTCCGACCGCCTTATTCTTGCGGCATCCAGGACAACCCAGTAAGGCGTAGAACTTCGCAAACGGGGGCGCCAGCGCACCTCCCGGACCGGAAGATCATGAGACTTCGCGAGCTCTTCAGCGATGACGCCACGATCGACCCGCAGGCGGAAGCGGTCGTGGTGACCGGCCTTGCCGTCGACAGCCGCGCGGTGAAGCCCGGCGACGTATTCTTCGCGCTCGCCGGCGGCAAGACCGACGGCGCGCGCTTCATCGATTCCGCGATTGCCTCCGGCGCGGTCGCGATCGCGGGCGATCATCCGCCGCAAGGTGAAGCCCGCGTGCCGTTCGTCGTTACGCCCAATCCGCGCCGCTCGCTGGCGCTCGCCGCGGCGAGATTCTACCCGCGGCAGCCTGCAACGATTGCCGCCGTCACCGGCACCAGCGGCAAGACATCGGTCGCCGCCTTTACGCGGCAGATCTGGCAGCGGCTCGGTCATGCCTCGGCCAGCATCGGCACCATCGGGCTGGTATCGCCCAAGCGCACCATCTACGGCTCGCTGACGACGCCGGATCCGATCGCGCTGCACCGGCAGCTCGACGAGATCGCGCGCGAAGGCGTCACGCATCTCGCCTTTGAAGCCTCGTCGCACGGGCTCGATCAGTATCGGCTGGACGGCGTGTGCATCGCTGCCGGCGGGTTCACCAATCTGTCGCGCGACCACATGGATTACCATCCGGACGTCGCGCATTATTTCGCCGCCAAGCTGCGGCTGTTCCGCGATCTCATCGCAGCCGGCGGCGCGGCTGTGATCTCGGCCGACCACGATTGCTCGCAGGCGGTGATCGATGCGGCGCGCGCCAGAAACCTGCGGATCGTCACCGTTGGCCACAAGGGCGACGGCGCGCGCGAGGGCATTCGTCTGGTCAAGGCTGACATCGACGGCTTTGCGCAGAAACTCGAGCTCGAACATCGCGGGCGCCGGCATGTGGTGCGGCTGCCGCTGGTCGGCGAATTCCAGATCGAGAATGCGCTGGTCGCGGCCGGGCTTGCGATCTCTACCGGCAGCGAGCCCAAAGCCGTTTTTGCCGAGCTCGAACTTCTCGAAGGCGCGAAGGGCCGGCTGGAGCGGGTCGCCGAGCGCAACGGCGCGCCGATTTTTATCGATTATGCGCACAAGCCCGACGCATTGGCGAAGGCGCTGCAGGCGCTGCGGCCTTACGCGAAACGCAGGCTTGTCGTGGTGTTCGGCGCCGGCGGCGACCGCGACGCCGGCAAGCGGCCTCTGATGGGCGCGATTGCCGTCGAGAATGCCGACAGCGTCATCGTCACCGACGACAATCCGCGCAGCGAAAATCCGGAAGCGATCCGATCCGCGATCCTGAATGCTGCGAACGGCGCCAGGGAGATCGGGGACCGCACCGAGGCAATCCGGACCGCGATTGCAGCGCTGCAGCCAGGCGATGCGCTGCTGATTGCCGGCAAGGGCCATGAGACCGGACAGATCGTCGGCGACCGGGTGTTGCCGTTCAGCGATCACGATGCGGTCGCATCCGCCTTTGCGCCGAGGGTCGCATGAGCGCGACGCCGCTGTGGACTTCGGGCGCGATGGCGGAGGCGATGCGGGCGTCGATCCCCGGCGCGTTGCCGGAGGCGGTCACGGGGCTTTCCATCGACAGCCGCACCATCGCGCCGGGCGAGGCTTATTTTGCCATCAAGGGCGACGTTCACGACGGCCACGATTTCGTCGAGGCTGCCTTGAAGGCGGGCGCGGCGCTGGCGGTGGTCGAGGCCGCGCAGCACGATACGTTCGCGCCTGACGCGCCGCTCCTGGTGGTGGACGACGTGCTCGCCGGGCTGGTCGATCTCGCCCGTGCCGCGCGCGCGCGCCTGAAGGCGCAGGTGATCGCGGTTACCGGTTCGGTCGGCAAGACCTCGACCAAGGAAGCGCTGCGGCGGGTGCTCGGCGCACAGGGCGAGACCCACGCCTCGGCCGCGTCCTTCAACAATCACTGGGGCGTGCCGCTGTCGCTGGCGCGGTGCCCGGCCACGGCGCGTTTTGCGATCTTCGAGATCGGCATGAATCACGCCGGCGAAATCGAGCCGCTGGTCAACATGGTGCGGCCGCATGTGGCTGTCATCACCACGGTGGAACCGGTGCATCTGGAGTTCTTCGCCGGCATCGAGGCGATCGCCGACGCCAAGGCGGAGATCTTCACCGGCGTCGAGCCCGGTGGCACGGTGGTGCTCAAACGCGACAATTCGCAGTTCGCGCGGCTGCAGCGAAGTGCCAGGAAGCTTGGCATCGACAATATCGTCTCGTTCGGTGCCCACAAGAAATCCGACGCGCGGCTGCTCGATGTGTCGCTGCATGCAGACTGTTCCGCCGTGCACGCCAATATCCTCGGCCATGACGTCACCTACAAACTCGGCATGCCCGGCCGTCACATGGCGATGAATTCGCTGGCGGTGCTCGCAGCCGCCTCGCTCGCCGGCGCCGATCTGGCGCTGGCGGCGCTGTCGCTGTCGCAGATCGAGCCGGCGGCGGGCCGCGGCGCGCGGCGCGCGCTCGAAATTGCCAGCGGGGAGGCGACGCTGATCGATGAAAGCTATAACGCCAATCCGGCGTCGATGGCGGCGGCACTGAACGTGCTCGGCCAGGCCGCGGTCGGTCCGCATGGCCGGCGCGTCGCGGTGCTCGGCGACATGCTGGAACTCGGCCCCACCGGCGCCGCGCTGCATCGCGGCCTGGCCGACGCCATCAAGGCCAACCACATCGATCTCGTATATTGCTGTGGTCCGCTGATGCGTAACTTGTGGGACGCTCTTTCCATGGGTAAACGAGGCGGCTATGCCGAGAGCGCGGCGGATCTCGAAGCACAGGTGGTTGCTGCGATTTGCGCCGGCGACGCCATCATGGTCAAGGGATCGCTCGGCTCGAAGATGAAAACGATTGTGAATGCGCTCGAAAGGCGCTTTCCCGGCAAGACCGCGCTCGACGAAGCCGCGGTATAGGGCGGTTTGAATGTTTTACTGGCTGATCGATCTTTCCAACACGGTTCCCGGGTTTGCCGTGTTCCGCACATTCTTGAACGTGTTCCGCTACATCACCTTTCGCACCGGCGGCGCCATGGTGACGGGGGCGCTATTCGTTTTCCTGTTCGGTCCCTGGATCATCGATCACCTGCGGATTCGCCAGGGCAAGGGCCAGCCGATCCGCAGCGACGGCCCGCAATCGCATCTCGTCACCAAGATCGGCACCCCGACGATGGGCGGCTTGATGATCCTGTCGGGACTGGTGGTCTCGACGCTGCTGTGGGCCAATCCGCTCAATCCCTACGTCTGGATCGTGCTCGCGGTGACGCTCGGCTTCGGCTTCGTCGGCTTCTACGACGATTATCTGAAAGTGACGAAGCAGACCCATAGCGGCTTCGCCGGCCGCATCCGCCTTGCGATCGAGGCGGTGATCGCCTTGGCGGCGTGCTACGCCCTCGTCCGGCTCGGACGCGACCCGTTCTCGACCTCGCTGGTGATTCCGTTCTTCAAGGACGTGCTGTTGAATTTCGGCTGGTTCTTCCTGCTGTTCGGCGCATTCATCATGGTGGGCGCCGGCAACGCGGTCAATCTGACCGACGGTCTCGACGGTCTGGCCATCGTTCCCGTCATGATCGCGGCGGCGAGTTTCGGCTTGATCTCCTATCTCGTCGGCAACGCGGTGTTCTCGGATTACCTGCAGATCAATTACGTCGCCGGTACCGGCGAACTCGCGGTGCTGTGCGGCGCGGTGCTTGGCGCGGGGCTCGGGTTCCTGTGGTTCAACGCGCCGCCGGCGTCGATCTTCATGGGCGACACCGGTTCGCTGGCGCTCGGCGGCATGCTCGGCTCGATCGCGGTCGCGGTCAAACACGAGATCGTGCTCGCGGTGATCGGCGGATTGTTCGTGCTGGAAGCGGTCTCGGTGATCGTGCAGGTGGTGTCGTTCAAGCTCACCGGCAAGCGCGTGTTCCGGATGGCGCCGATCCATCACCATTTCGAGCAATTGGGCTGGACCGAACCGCAGATCGTGATCCGGTTCTGGATCATCTCGGTGATGCTGGCGCTGGCCGGCCTCTCCACGCTAAAGCTGCGGTGAACAGGCGTGGCGGTCCGTCGCAGCTTCAGCGTCGAGAGACATCGGGCGATGCTCTTCACTCCCCTCCCTCCACGCGCCCTTGCGCGTGGCGGGGAGGGGTCGGGGGTGGGGGGTGGTTCAACGTACTCGCTGCCAGCGGCGCACGCTGATAGACCCCCCACCCCCGACCCCTCCCCGCCGCTGCGCGGGGGGAGGGGAGAAGATATCCTTTGCTGGCTCGGTGAACTGGAATTTGCTCTAGCCGTGGCTTTTACATGATCCCCGTCACCTCCTTTGCGGGCAAGACGGTCGCGGTGTTCGGCCTCGGCGGATCGGGGCTGGCGAGCTGCCACGCGCTGAAGGCGGGCGGGGCGGAAGTGATTGCCAGCGACGACGGCGTGGAAAAGCTCGCCGAAGCCGCGAAGGCCGGCTTCATGACCGCCGATTTGCGCAAGGTATCGTGGGCCAATTTCGCAGCGCTGGTGCTGACGCCGGGCGCGCCGCTGACCCACCCTGCGCCGCACTGGACGGTGCTGGCGGCGCAACAGGCCGGCGTCGAGGTGATCGGCGATATCGAACTGTTCTGCCGGGAGCGACGCCGCCATGCGCCGGATGCGCCGTTCGTCGCCATCACCGGCACCAACGGCAAATCGACCACCACGGCGTTGATCGCGCATCTGATGCGCTTTGCCGGTTACGATACCCAGATGGGCGGCAATATCGGCACCGCGATCCTGTCGCTGGAGCCGCCGCGGATGGGGCGGGTTCACGTCATCGAGATGTCGTCCTATCAGATCGATCTTTCGCCATCGCTCGATCCCTCCGTCGGCATCCTGCTCAATGTCAGCGAAGATCACATCGATCGCCACGGCAGCCTCGAGCATTACGCCGCGGTGAAGGAACGTCTGGTTGCCGGCGTGCAGAAGCAGGGCACCGCGATCGTCGGCGTCGATGACGGCTTCAGCCGCAACACCGCCGACCGGATCGAGCGGGCCGGTCGGCGCGTGGTCCGGGTCTCCGTGAAGAATCCGCTTCCGGACGGCGTCTATGTCGAGCGCGAAATCATCTGGCGCGCCTCCGGCGGCGCGCGCAGCGAGATCGCTGTCATCGGCGGCATCGGTTCGCTCCGCGGCTTGCACAATGCGCAGAATGCGGCCTGCGCGTCGGCCTGCGCGGTGGCGCTCGGTGTCGCCCCCGAAACCCTGCAAAACGGCCTGCGCAGTTTTCCTGGCCTGGCGCATCGCATGGAGCAGGTCGGCCGCCGCGGCAACGTGCTGTTCGTCAATGATTCCAAGGGCACCAATGCGGATGCGGCGGCGCATGCGCTGTCGTCGTTTTCAGATATTTTCTGGATCGCCGGCGGCAAGCCGAAGCTCGGCGGCATCACCGGCCTGAGCGAATATTTCCCGCGCATCCGCAAGGCCTACCTGATCGGCGAAGCCGCGAAGGAATTTTCCGGCACGCTGGGCGAGCTCGCGCCGCACGAGATCTCCGAGACGCTCGAGGTCGCGGTCGCCAGTGCCGCGCGTGACGCGGAAGCCTCCGGATTGCCCGATCCCGTGGTGCTGCTGTCGCCGGCCTGCGCGTCGTTCGACCAGTACCGCAATTTCGAGATTCGCGGTTCCCGCTTCCGCGACCTCGTCACCGCGCTGCCCGGCGTCGAGCCGGTGGTGTAGAAATTCATTCGAGCGCTGCATCCGTGTCCCGGACGCGGTGCAGCGTTCTTCGCGCTGCTCCGCACAGCCGCGACCCATTGCGGCCATGGGCGCCGGATCAGCAGCGCACTACGCCGCAAGCGCGGCGTATTGCGCAGCATCCGGCGCCCGGGACTGCCGCGCCCATCTCCCTCAAAACATCTCCAATTCATTAACCTCCTGGAAACCATCATGGGCGACCAATGGGCAAACCTCCGCCTTTGGGACCGCCGATGATCTCCCGTGAACAACGTACCCCCCTAAGCGAATGGTGGTGGACCGTGGACCGGCTGCAGCTTGCGGCTGTTATCGCGCTGATGCTGGCCGGCATCATTCTTTCGCTGGCGGCCAGTCCGCCGGTAGCGACCCGGATCGGGCTCGATCCGTTTCACTTCTTCAATCGCCACGTGCTGTTTCTGGTGCCGTCCTTCATCGTGCTGATTGGGGTGTCCTTCCTGTCGCCGCGGCAGATCCGCCGCACCGCGCTGATCGTGTTCGCGGTCTCAGTCGTGCTGATCGTGGCGACGCTGCTGATCGGTCCCGAGGTCAAGGGCTCGCGGCGCTGGATCACCCTGATCGGCGTCAACATCCAGGCGTCCGAATCCGCCAAGCCCGCCTTCGTGGTGCTGGCCGCATGGCTGTTTGCGGAATTGGCGCGGCGGCCGGAAATGCCGGCGACCTCGATGGCGCTGGTGCTGCTGATGACGCTGGTGTCGCTGCTGGTGATGGAACCCGATTTCGGCCAGACCATGCTGATCCTGATGGTGTGGGGCGCGTTGTTCTTCATCGCGGGCATGCGGATGATCTGGGTCCTGGGGCTTGCGGGCGCCGCGAGCGCCGGGCTGTTCGGTGCCTATCTTCTGGTGCCGCATGTCGCGGGCCGCATCACACGCTTCATGAATCCCGCCTCGGGCGACACTTTTCAGGTCGATACCGCCATGGAGGCTTTCTACAATGGCGGCTGGTTCGGGCTTGGGCCTGGCGAAGGTATCGCCAAGCGCAGCCTGCCGGACAGCCATACCGACTTCGTGTTCGCGGTGGCGGCGGAGGAATTCGGAATTATCCTCTGCCTCGCGCTGCTGGGGCTGTTCGCCTTCATCGTGATCCGCGCGCTGTCGCGTGCCTACGCCTCTGAAGATATGTTCGCGCGCTTCGCCGCGTCGGGGCTGGCGATCCTGTTCGGCGTCCAGGCCGCGATCAACATGTCGGTCAATTTGCAGCTGATACCGGCCAAGGGCATGACGCTGCCGTTCATTTCCTATGGCGGCTCGTCGATCGTCTCACTGGCTTACGGCGTCGGCATGATGCTTGCCCTGACACGACACCGGCCGCGCACCGAGATGGAATTGATCGGCGACGCCAACGCGGTTTCCAGTTACGCTTGATCTTACGGTAACTTTTCGTCATTGCGAGCCAACGGGTCGCGCGAGTGCGCGCCCGATGATAAACTCCGCGAAGCCATCCAGCGCGATATCAAGCAAGGCTGGATTGCTTCGTCGCTTCGCAATGACGATTGAAATTGGCGACGATCAAACCGATGACTACACAGCCTCTCATTCTGCTGGCCGCGGGCGGCACCGGCGGGCATCTGTTTCCCGCCGAGGCGCTGGGCGTCGAACTGATCAGGCGCGGACTTCGCGTGCGCCTCGCCACCGACTCCCGCGCGCTGCGCTACAGCGGATTGTTTTCAAAGGAGACCATCGATGTAGTGCCGAGCGCGACCGTGCGCGGTCGTACGCCATGGTCGCTGGCCAACACCGGCGCCATGCTGGCCGCCGGCACCGCCGTTTCGCTCAATCTGATGCGCCGGCTGAAGCCTTCGGCCGTGGTCGGCTTCGGCGGATACCCGACGCTGCCGCCGCTATTGGCGGCGCGCATGTTCGGCGTGCCCGGCATCATCCACGAGGCCAACGCGGTGCTCGGCCGCGCCAATCGTTTTCTGTCAAGCCGGGTCAGCGCGATCGCAACCTCGCTGCCCGGCGTGCTCGACCGCGACCCGGCGCTGTCAGGGAAAACAACCACCGTCGGCACGCCGATGCGCCCGGCCATCCTCGCCGCCGCGGCGGTAAAATTCGTGACCCCCGAGGTCGCCGGGCCGATTCGGTTGCTGGTAGTGGGCGGCAGCCAAGGCGCGCGGGTGATGGCCGATATCGTGCCGTCAACTATCGAACGCCTGGAACCGGCGCTGTGGAACCAACTGGTCCTCACCCAGCAGGTGCGCGAAGAGGACATGGCGCGGGTGCGCGCGGTCTATGACCGGCTCAAAATCAACGCCGAACTGGCGCCGTTCTTCAGCGATTTGCCGGCGCGGCTCGCATCGAGCCAGCTGGTGATCTCGCGTTCCGGCGCCGGCACGGTGGCCGAACTCGGTGCCATCGGCCGCCCCTCGATTCTGGTGCCGCTGCCCGGCTCGATCGATCAGGATCAATTCGCCAATGCCGGCGTGCTGGCGCAGGCGGGTGGCGCGCTGCGGATTGCGCAGGCCGATTTCACGCCCGACCGGCTGGCGGCGGAAATCTCCGCGCTCGCCGCCGAGCCCGCGCGGCTGACCGCGATGGCCGCCGGCGCCCGCACCGTCGGCCGGCTGGATGCCGCGGAACGGCTAGCGGATCTGGTGATGAAAGTGGCAGGGATTTAGGCCAAAGCGGCCGCATTTTGGGTATTTACCGTCATGGCCGGGCTTGTCCCGGCCATCCACGTCTTGCATGAAGTGACGGAGATTCGTGGATGCCCGGGACGCCTGGTGCGAAGACGCGCTTCGCGCTCCTGCCCGGGTATGACGAGAACATACGGAACCAACCATGAGACTGCCGCGCGAAATCGGACCCATCCACTTTGTCGGGATCGGCGGAATCGGCATGAGCGGCATCGCCGAGGTGCTGTGCAATCTCGGCTACACCGTGCAGGGCTCGGACGCGTCCGAGAGCGCCAATGTCAGCCGGCTGCGCGACAAGGGCATTGCCATCACCGTCGGCCACAAGGCCGAGAACGTGGCCGGCGCCGACGTGCTTGTCGTGTCGACCGCGATCAAGCGCGACAATCCCGAATTGATGGCGGCCCGTGCCCAGCGCATCCCGGTGGTGCGCCGTGCCGAAATGCTGGCCGAACTGATGCGGCTGAAAAGCTGCGTCGCCATCGCCGGCACCCATGGCAAGACCACCACGACCTCGATGGTCGCGGCCCTGCTCGACGCCGGCGATCTCGATCCGACCGTGATCAATGGTGGCATCATCAATGCCTACGGCACCAACGCCCGGCTCGGCGCCGGCGAATGGATGGTGGTGGAAGCCGACGAAAGCGACGGCACTTTCCTCAAGCTGCCGGCCGATGTCGCCATCGTCACCAATGTCGACCCTGAGCATCTCGACCACTTCAAGACCTTCGACGCCGTGCAGGACGCGTTCCGCCATTTCGTCGAGAACGTGCCGTTCTACGGTTTCGCTGTCATGTGCATCGACCATCCCGTGGTGCAGAGCATTGTCGGCAAGATCGAGGATCGCCGCATCATCACCTACGGTGAAAATCCGCAGGCCGATGCGCGGCTGATCGATCTTCATCCGGCCGGCGGCGGTTCCAGCTTCAAGGTCGCCTTTCGCGACCGCAAGACCGATATCGCGCATGAGATCGCCGATCTCGTACTGCCGATGCCGGGACGGCATAACGCGCTCAACGCCACGGCGGCGATTGCGGTGGCGCATGAACTCGGACTTGCCGACGAGACTATCCGAAAGGCGCTCGCTAGCTTCGGCGGCGTGCGGCGGCGTTTTACCCGCACCGGCGAATGGAACGGCGTCACCATCATCGACGATTACGGCCATCATCCCGTGGAAATCGCGGCGGTGCTGAGGGCGGCGCGGGAATCCAGCCAGGGCAAAATCATCGCCGTGGTGCAGCCGCATCGTTTCACGCGGCTGCAATCGCTGTTTGAGGAATTCTGCACCTGCTTCAACGATGCCGACGCGGTCGTCGTCGCCGAAGTCTATCCGGCGGGCGAGGCGCCGATACCGGGCATCGACCGCGACCATTTCGTGCTGGGCCTGCGCGCGCACGGCCATCGCGAAGTGATTCCGCTGCAGAATTCCGCCGATCTCGCCGGCGTGGTTCATGGCCTCGCGGCGAGCGGCGATTTCGTCGTCTGTCTCGGCGCCGGCAACATCACGCAATGGGCCTATGCGCTGCCGGGTGAATTGAAGGCGCTGGGGTGATGGGTTGGCCTCAATGTCCAGGTTCGTCATGGCCGGGCTTGTCCCCTCTGTTCCCTCCCCCCTTGTGGGGGAGGGTTAGGGAGGGGGGTAAGCCACAAGCGCTGGCGCCCGCTGTACCCCCCTCTCCAACTCTCCCCCACAAGGGGGGAGAGGGCCGACCGTGCTGTGCCGCGGCACCATTGTTCAACACCAAATGACCTTCCCCGATATCACGCCCGATCTCAAAGCCGCGATGCCTGGCTTGCGCGGGCGGCTGCTGGCGAACCAGTCGCTCGCGGAACTGACCTGGTTTCGGGTCGGCGGTCCGGCGCAGGTTTTGTTCACTCCATCGGATGAAGACGATCTCGGCTATTTCCTGGCGCATCTGCCGGCCGAACTGCCGGTCTACGCCGTCGGCGTCGGCTCCAACCTGATCGTGCGCGACGGCGGCATGCCGGGCGTGGTGATCAGGTTTTCGCCGCGCGGCTTTGGAGACGTCACGGTTGACGGCGACAGCGTACGCGCCGGGGCCGCCGCGCTCGACAAGCGCGTGGCGGAAACCGCGGCGGCGGCCAATATCGGCGGGCTGGAATTTTTCTTCGGCATTCCCGGCACGATCGGCGGCGCGCTGCGCATGAATGCCGGCGCCAATGGCGCCGAGACCAGGGATGTGCTGGTCGAGGCCACCGGCGTCAGTCGCGACGGCAAAAAGCACACGTTTGCAAATGCCGACATGAAATTCGCCTATCGTAGCAGCGGCGTCGACGCTTCCATCATTTTCACCTCGGCACGGTTTCGCGGGCTGGTCGCCGCACCGGAAGCCATTCGCGCGCGGATGAACGAGGTGCAGAACCACCGCGAGACCGCGCAGCCGATCCGGGAAAAGACGGGGGGATCGACCTTCCAGAATCCGCCGGGCCACAGCGCCTGGAAGCTGATCGACGCCGCCGGCTGCCGGGGATTGCGCGTCGGCGGCGCGCAGGTCTCGGAGATGCACTGCAATTTCCTGATCAATACCGGCACCGCGACCGGTCGTGATATCGAAACCCTGGGCGAGACCGTGCGCGCGCGGGTGAAGGAAAATTCCGGAATTGAGCTACACTGGGAAATCAAGCGGATCGGGATTCCGGCGTAATCGTCATTCCGGGGCGCGCGTAGCGCGAACCCGGAATCTCGAAATAGTATAGAACGAGATTCCGGGTCTGCGCCTTCGGCGCATCCCGGAATGACGAAAGAACGGAACGGCATGATGCGGATCACCATTGTTTTCGGCGGCACGAACAAGGAGCGCCTGGTGTCTGTGGCCACAGCCCAGGCGCTGCATTCGGCGTTGCCCGACGCGGATCTGTGGTTCTGGGATGTCGATGACAGCGTGCATGAAATCCGGCCTCAGGCGCTTGAGACTCATGCCAGGCCGTTCGAGGAGCCATTCAAGGCCGACGACCGCGGCGTCGGCGGCATCGAACAGGCGCTCGACAAGGCAAAGGCGGAAAACCGCCTGCTGGTGCTCGGCCTGCACGGCGGCACGGCCGAGAATGGCGAGCTTCAGGCGATGTGCGAAATGCGCGGCATTCCCTTCACCGGCTCGGGCTCGGCGTCGTCGCATCTGACCTTCGACAAGGTCGCTGCCAAACGTTTTGCGGCCATCGCAGGCGTGAAGTCGCCGGCCGGCGTGGCGCTGGAAGATCTCGAGGCGGCGCTGGGCGAACACGGCAGGCTGATCGCCAAGCCGGCGCGCGATGGCTCGAGCTACGGCCTGATCTTTGTCAATTCCAGGCAGGACCTCGTCGCCGTCCGCAACGCCGCCAGGACCGAAGACTACGTGATCGAACCGTTCATCGCGGGTACAGAGGCGACCTGCGGCGTGCTGGAGCAACTGGATGGCTCGCTGATCGCGCTGCCGCCGGTGGAGATTATCCCGGCCGAGGGCCCGTTCGACTATGTCGCCAAATATCTGACCAAGGCGACCCAGGAAATCTGTCCCGCGCGTTTTGCATCTGAAATCAACGCGCAAATCATGGATCAGGCGGTCAGGGCGCACCAGGCGTTGTCTTGCAGCGGCTATTCCCGTTCGGATTTCATTATTTCGGAGAACGGGCCGATTTATCTCGAAACCAACACCTTGCCGGGCCTGACCAGGGCCTCGCTCTATCCTAAATCCCTCAAGGCTCAGGGCATCGCGTTTGCCGATTTTCTGCAGGACCAGATCGCGCTGGCCGCCAGGCGCGCGCAGAAATAGTCCCAGTCAAGGGCGAACCGGCCGGGGTGACCGGGATGGTCGGATCGGTAAAATTCTAACGAATTCGAGCCAAAGTGCGGGGAAGGCGGATCAAAACACCTCCAGCCTGCGTCTGATTTACACTTTGTTTACCAGGAAGTCCGAAGGTTAACGCTGGCGGCGCATGTGGCGCTTGGCTGCCGGGGCGTGAGCTGTCGCGGATTTCCGCTTCGACGACCGCATCGAGGGAACAGGTGGCCTCTTCTGCCTTGAGGTCAACAGGCCCAGCCCGGCATGACCGAGACGTCACATGTGCCAGAACTCGCAAAGCTTTTGCGGGCATAACATTTGATGAGCTCGTGCAATGGATGGTGGAGGACGCCTCGCTCGATCGCTGAGATCGCTGAGGCCCCAAACTGACCTGAAAGCCGCCGCCATTGGCGCGGTCATATTGCTGCGCGAGCGGCTGGGCCTTCCTCGCGCGCCGGCCAGGCCGCGGCAGCAACGCGAACAACCGCCGCACCGCCTGATCGCGCTGCTCGAGCGTTACCTTCCGCACCGCGCCGGCGTCACCGCGACCGTCCTGATTCTACTCGGCAGCGCCGGCTTCGGTATCGTCAAGGGCGGCCACCTCGAGGAATTCACCTCGGCTTTGAGCGACGCCCGCAACGCGATCGCCAATTCGGCCGGATTTCGGATCACCGCGGTCGCCATCAACGGCCGCAAGCAATTGACCCAGGACGAGGTGCTGGCGATCGGCGGCGTCAATGGCCGCTCCTCGCTGTTGTTCCTCGACGCCGACCAGGTGCGCGACAAGCTGAAGGCCAATCCCTGGATCGCCGAAGCCACCGTGCTCAAGCTTTATCCCGGCCAGCTCCAGATCGATATTGTCGAACGTTCGGCGTTCGCGCTGTGGCAGCAGGACGGCCGTCTGGCGGTGATTTCCGATGACGGCGCGGTGCTCGAGCCCTATTTGTCGCGCCGCTTCCTCTCGCTGCCGCTGGTCGTCGGCAAGGGCGCCGAAACCCGCGCCAAGGATTTCCTGGCGCTGCTCGCGCGCTATCCGCAGGTGCGCTCGGTGACGAAGGCCGCTGTCTTCGTCGGCGAGCGGCGCTGGAACCTGCGGCTCAAGGACGGTCTCGATATCAGGCTGCCGGAACACGACGTCGGCAATGCGCTGGCGGCGCTGAGCAAGCTCGACAAGGAAGACCGGCTGTTCTCCCGCGATATCGTCGCCGTCGACATGCGGCTGCCGGACCGGCTGACGGTGCAATTGTCCGATGACGCCGCCAAGGCCCGCGAAGAACTGTTGAAGGACAAGAAGTCCAAGAAAAAAGCCGGTGACGCATGACCGGCCTCGATCGCAAACAGACGCCGAAAACGCGCCCGATGCCGCAGAAGCGCACCGCGCTGGTGGCTTCGCTCGACATCGGCACCAGCAAGATCGCCTGCATGATCGCACGGCTGAAGCCGTGCCCGCCGAATGGCGCGTTGCGCGGGCGCAGCCATGCCGTCGAGCTGATCGGGTACAGCCAGATCCAGTCGCGCGGCGTCAAGGCCGGCGCCGTGGTCGATCTCGCCGAATGCGAGCAGGCGGTGCGCCAGGCGGTGACGCTGGCCGAACGCATGGCCAAGGTCCGGGTCGAATCCGTGCTGCTCTCGGTATCGGGCGGCCGGCTGCAAGGTCAATTGATCGAAGCCGCGGCCGATATTCGCGGCGGCGCGGTTACATCAGCCGACGTCACCCGGATCACCTCTGCCGGCATGCGCCACGCCACCGGCGAGGGCCGCACCGTGCTGCATGCGCTGCCGGTCAGTTACGCGCTCGACGGCGTCAAGGGCATTCGCGATCCCAAGGGCATGGTGGCGCGGCAATTCGGCGTCGACATGAACGTCGTCACCGCGGATGCGACGGTCGCCAAGAACCTGATGCTGGTGGTCGAACGCTGCCATCTCAACGTCGAAGCCATGGCGGCGAGCCCCTATGTGGCGGGGCTGTCGGTTTTGACCGACGATGAAGCCGATCTCGGCGCCGCCGTGGTCGAGATGGGCGCCGGATCCACCACGATCGCGACCTATTCCGGCGGGCGCTTCGTGCATGCCAGCGGATTTGCGCTCGGCGGTCACCACATCACCATGGATCTTGCGCGCGGCTTGAGCGCATGCATTGCGGATGCCGAGCGAATCAAGACGTTATATGGCACCGTGCTGACCGGTGGTTCCGACGCGCGTGAGTTGATGTCTGTGCCGAGCGCCGGCGACAGCGAGCGGGATGTTCCGCAGATCGTGTCCCGCGCCACGATCGCGAACATCGTCCGGCAGCGCGCCGAGGAGATTTTTGAAATGGTCCGGGACCGCCTCGCGGATTCCCCCTTTGCGGCAGAGCCGACAGGCGCGGGTTGTCCTGAGCGGTGGCGCTTCGCAGCTCTCCGGCATCCCTCGAACTTGCCACCCAGATTCTCGGCCGGCCGGTGCGGATCGGCCGCCCGCTCGGTTTCGGCCGGCTGCCCAGCGAGGCGAAGAGCGCGTCGTTCGCGGTCCCCTCGGGTCTATTGGTCTATCCGCAATACGCTCATCTTGAACATGTCGAACCGCGGCATACGCGGCAGCTCAGGACAGGGACTGACGGCTATTTCGGAAAAGTCGGACGATGGCTTCGTGAGGGCTTCTGATGAATTTTTTCCGGCACCATTCGACTTCCACCAACTCCCGCGGCCGTCGGCCGGGGCGAACCAACGCGCGCGTAATCGAGAGGCAACCATGGCACTCAATCTGACCCCCCCTGACATCAGCGAGCTGAAGCCGCGGATCACCGTCTTCGGCGTCGGCGGAGCCGGCGGCAACGCCGTCAACAACATGATCACCGCAGGACTGCAGGGTGTCGATTTCGTCGTCGCCAACACCGACGCGCAGGCGCTCACCATGTCCAAGGCGCAGCGCATCGTGCAGATGGGCACCCAGGTCACCCAGGGCCTCGGCGCCGGTTCGCAGCCCGATGTCGGCGCCGCCGCGGCCCAGGAAGTCATCGACGAGATCCGCGACCACCTCTCGGGCGCCAACATGGTGTTCGTCACCGCCGGCATGGGCGGCGGCACCGGCACCGGGGCCGCACCGGTCATCGCCAAGACCGCGCGCGACATGGGCATCCTCACCGTCGGCGTGGTGACAAAGCCGTTCCACTTCGAAGGCCAGCGCCGCATGCGCACCGCCGAGGCCGGCATCTCCGAGCTTCACAAGGTAGTCGATACGCTGCTGATCATCCCGAACCAGAACCTGTTCCGGGTCGCCAACGAAAAGACCACCTTCGCCGACGCCTTCGCGATGGCCGACCAGGTGCTGTATTCGGGCGTCGCCTGCATCACCGACCTGATGGTCAAGGAAGGCCTGATCAATCTCGACTTCGCCGACGTTCGCGCCGTGATGCGTGAAATGGGCAAGGCGATGATGGGCACCGGCGAAGCCTCCGGCGAGAAGCGCGCATTGACCGCGGCCGAGGCCGCCATTGCCAATCCGCTGATCGACGATTCCTCGATGAAGGGCGCGCGCGGCCTGTTGATCTCGATCACCGGCGGCAAGGATCTGACGCTGTTCGAAGTCGACGAAGCCGCAACCCGGATTCGCGAGGAGGTCGATCAGGACGCCAATATCATCGTCGGCGCCACGTTCGACGAAACCCTCGACGGCGTGATCCGCGTCTCCGTCGTCGCCACCGGCATCGAACAGGCGCTGATTTCCCGCAACGCCGCGTCGCCGACTGCACCCGTGACCCATGCGGCGGCTCCGGCGGCCAGCCCGGACACCCGTCTGGCCGACCTGACGGCGCGGCTGCGCGCCGACAACCAGCGCATCGCCGAACGCGCCCAGAAGCTGGAGGCATCCGGCCCGGCGCCGGCCGCTTCCGCCGCGCCGCAGCGCTCCTCCGGCAGCGTCGAACGTGCAGCGCTCGCGGCGATCGCCGCGGCGGTCGCTCCGCAAAGCCCCGCAGCCGGCCGCGGCGCCGCTGCAGCCCGCGTCCTACGGCGACGTCACGGTTCGGCCGATCGCGCAGAAGCCGTCGCTGTTCCCGGATCATGATGTCGCGCGTGTACGAGGCCCACGAGCCGCCGACGCCCGAGACCTTCATTCCGCAGGCGGCCGAACGCGCGCCGGTTCGCGCGCCGAGGATGCCGAAGTTCGAGGATCTGCCGATGCCGGCGCAGAACGAAATCCGCCAGGCACGCGGCGAAGCCGAAGATGAGCATCCGCAAAAGACCCGGATGTCGCTGCTGCAGCGCCTCGCCAATGTCGGCCTCGGCCGCCGCGACGAAGAGACCGAGCCGCCGATCGCGGCCCGCGCCTCGGGTCCGGCGATGGCGTCGATGCCGCCGCTGCCGGAACGGAAGCCGCAGCGCTCGGTCGCGCAGCAAATCGCGGCCGCTGAACCGGTATCCGAATATGCTCGGCGGCCCGCGCCCCAGGGATTGGACGTTCACGGCCGCCCGGCACCTGTTGCTGCAACGCCACAGGGCGACGATCATTTGGATATCCCGGCCTTCCTGCGCCGGCAGTCCAGCTGAGATTTGTTACATTCTGGCGACGGAAAAGGCCCCGGCTGACCCAGCCGGGGCCTTGGTTTTTGGCGTCGGGAAGGCCGTCAGTCGTCTTCTTCAAGCAACTGATATTAAATGATTAATTATGCATTTCGTGGTGGGATGGCAGGCCCGCGAATCGCTGCCAAGCCGTGGCTGCAATTTGGTTAACCTTTGGCGTAAATACGGCAGGATAGGGTAACAATTGGTAAAAAAGCGTGAGTTGGCGCGCTTTGAGGCAGTGACTATGGTCCGCCGTGACTTGGGGAACTTGAAGTGCGAATCGGTACCCGGAATCGGGTCGGTCTGATCTCTTGGTAAGTCGGTGGTGGGCGGTCTTCGAATGAAATTTAGCCGGCAAACAACGCTTCGGTCGCAAGCCACCGTGACGGGCGTCGGCGTTCATTCTGGTCTACCTGTAATCCTGACTCATTGGACCTGCACCTGTGGATGCAGGTTTTATTTTTGTCCGCACCGGTCTGGATGGCTGCGACCGCGAGGTTCAGGCGACAGCCGAAGTCGGTGATCGCCACCGAATTTGCTACCGTGCTGGGCGACCGTGAGGGTCCGCTCGTTTCCACCGCCGAACATGTGCTGGCTGCACTGCGGGGCATGGGCGTCGATAACGCCACCATCGAAGTCGACGGCCCGGAAGTTCCGATCATGGACGGCAGCGCAGCCGCCTTCGTCGCTGCGATCGACCAGGCCGGTATCGTTACGCAGTCGGCGTCGCGCCGCTTCATCCAGGTGCTGAAGCCGGTGCAGGTCGCGATGGGCGATTCGTTCGGCGAATTGCGGCCCCATGCGGCGGGCTTCCGCGCCGAGATCGAAATCGACTTCGCCAATCCGGTGATCGGCCGTCAGAGCTATGTGCTCGATCTCAGCCCCGAAAGGTTCCGCCGCGAGATTTCCCGCGCCCGGACCTTCGGATGCATGAACGATGTGGCGCGGCTCTGGAGCGCCGGTTTTGCGCTCGGCGCCTCGTTCGAGAATTCGGTGGTATTCGACGAGACCCGCCTGCTCAACACCGAGGGGCTGCGCTACAGCGACGAATGCGCGCGCCACAAGGTTCTCGACGTGATCGGCGATCTCGCGCTGGCGGGTCTGCCGATGCTCGGCGCCTATCGCTCGGTGCGCGGCGGCCACAAGCTCAACCACGCGGTGCTGACGGCCTTGATGGCCGATCGCAGTGCCTGGCGGGTGATCGAGGCCGAAACCGCCCGTCGCTCGCGCGGTCACGCCGAGGCCGGCAGTGGCATGGTGGGCGGCATGATCGCCCCGGCCTACGGTCCCGACGTCTCCTGAGCGTCCTTTGGACGTCTCTGACTTTCGGCTTCGAAATGTCCTGAGCGTCCTTTGGACGTCTCCTGACCTTAGGCTTTGAAATGCCTCGGGCCTTGTCCACGGGTATTTTGAATATCGTTCGGCGTCGCCGGTACGTCGTCCGAGGCGGACTGATCCTCGATCCCTGCGGTAACCATGATCGGCAGCGATCGGCCCGGACCCGCCTTAATCCGGGCGAAATGCCTGCGTATCCGGTTGGTTGAGGGACTTTTTTCGGCTACACAGGCCCGCGGTTGCATGGCACGGCGCCACGGGCACAGCAATCACTGCGTCCATGACCGCGCTCGGGACGCGCGGCGGGCACCGCATCACAGGCGTCAGGTCTTAACTTCATGTCGGCACAGCGTATGACGCTCGAACTCCGCAAGAAATCGGCTGGCATCGGCTGCCAGGTTGCGGGACGCAATTGGATTGGCCGCCGGCTGCTGCTGGCCGCGGGCCTGGTTGTCCTCGCGATCCCCTTGAGCGGATGCGGCACCGGGGCGCTTGTGGGACAAGTTTTTCGCCAAGGACGACACCTTCGTCGAGGAGCCCGCGGACAAGCTCTACAATGAGGGCTTGTACCTGATGAACCAGAAGCATGATCCGAAGGCGGCGTCGAAGAAATTCGAGGAAGTCGACCGCCAGCATCCTTATTCCGACTGGGCGCGCAAATCGCTGCTGATGTCGGCCTATGCCTTCTACAATTCCGGCGACTATGACAGCTGCATCGGCGCCGCGACCCGTTACGTCACCTTGCACCCGGGCAGCCCCGATGCCGCCTATGCGCAATATCTGATCGCGGCCTCGCATTACGACCAGATTCCGGACATTACCCGCGATCAGGGCCGCACCGAGAAGGCGATCGCGGCGCTTGAAGAGGTGATCCGCAAATACCCGACCTCGGAATATGCCGTCAGCGCCAAGGCCAAGCTCGAAGGCGCGCGCGACCAGCTCGCCGGCCGCGAAATGGAGGTCGGCCGCTATTACATGGACAAACGCGACTACACCGCCGCCATCAACCGCTTCAAGACCGTGGTCACCCAGTATCAGACCACCCGGCATGTCGAGGAAGCGCTGGCCCGGCTCACCGAGGCCTATATGGCGATCGGCATCGTCGGCGAGGCGCAAACCGCGGCCGCCGTGCTCGGGCACAATTTTCCCGATAGCCGCTGGTACAAGGACGCCTATAATCTAGTAAAGTCCGGCGGCGTCGAGCCGAGCGAGAATCACGGGTTCCTATATCTCCAGGGCTTTCAAAAAACTGGGTCTTGGCTAGGATTAATTCAGCATGCTGGCGCGTCTTTCGATCCGTGACATCGTCCTGATCGAACGGCTCGATATCGAGTTTTCCCGTGGCCTGGCGGTGCTGACCGGCGAAACGGGCGCCGGCAAATCCATTCTGCTCGATGCATTCGCGCTGGCGCTCGGCGGCCGCGGCGACGCCGGCCTGGTCCGTCATGGCGTCGAGCAGGGGCAGGTCACCGCCATGTTCGACGTGCCGAAGAACCATCCGGCCGCGAAAATCCTCGGCGATAACGGCCTCGACGACACCGGTGAAATGATCCTGCGCCGTGTGCAGCTCGCCGATGGCCGCACCCGTGCCTTCATCAACGATCAGTCGATCAGCGTGCAGACCCTCAAGGCGGTCGGCTCCGCGCTGGTCGAGATCCACGGCCAGCATGACGAGCGCGCGCTGGTCGATGCCTCGACCCACCGCCGCCTGCTCGATGCGTTCGCCGGCCTCGAGAAGGACGTCGCGGCGCTGGAGCTGCTTTGGGATGCAAGGCGGGCGGCCAACACCGTGCTCGACGAGCATCGCGCGAGCATGGAGCGCGCCGCGCGCGACGCCGACTATCTGCGCCATGCCGCTGATGAGCTGAAAAAACTCGCGCCCAGGGACGGCGAGGAAACCACGCTGGCGGAGCGCCGCACCACGATGATGCAGGGCGAGAAGATCGCTGCCGACCTGCGCGAGGCGCAGGATGCCGTCAGCGGCAATCATTCGCCGGTCGCGGCACTGTCCGCGGCGGTGCGGCGGCTTGAGCGCCGGGCCGGAAATTCGCCTGCGCTGGTCGAGCCCGCGGTGAAGGCGATCGACGCCGCTATCAACGCGCTGGAGGAGGCCGACCAGCATCTCACGGCGGCGCTGATCGCGGCGGATTTCGACCCCGGCGAACTCGAGCGCATCGAGGAGCGGCTGTTCGCGCTGCGCGCCGCCTCGCGCAAACATTCGACGGCGGTCGACGGACTTGCGGCGCTGGCCAAGAAATACGCCGCCGACGTGGCGCTGATCGACGCCGGCGCCGATCAGTTGAAGAAGCTGGAGGCGGCCGCGGCGGAGGCGGACAAGCGCTACGGCGCTGCCGCGACAAAGCTCTCCGCCGCGCGATCGAAGTCGGCGCAGAAGCTCGACAAGGCCGTCAATGCCGAACTGGCGCCGCTGAAGCTAGAGCGCGCCACGTTTACCACGCAGATCGAATCCGATCCGGAGTCGTCGGGCCCGCAAGGGTTCGACCGCATCGAGTTCTGGGTTCAGACCAATCCGGGCACGCGGCCGGGGCCCTTGATGAAGGTCGCCTCCGGCGGTGAGCTGTCGCGATTCCTGCTGGCCTTGAAGGTGGTGCTGTCCGATCGCGGTTCGGCGCCCACTTTGGTGTTCGACGAAATCGACACCGGGGTCGGCGGCGCGGTGGCGGACGCCATCGGCGCGCGGCTGGCGCGGCTCGCGGGCAAGGTGCAGGTGATGGCGGTGACCCACGCCCCGCAGGTCGCGGCCCGCGCCGACCAGCATTTGCTGATTTCCAAGGACGCGCTCGACAGGGGCAAACGCGTCGCCACCCGCGTCAACGCACTCGCCGCCGATCACCGCCGCGAGGAAATCGCCCGCATGCTGGCCGGTGCGGAAATCACCGCCGAGGCCCGCGCTGCGGCGGAACGCCTGCTGCGCGCGGCGACGGCGTGAGGTCTCTCGTGTCCCGGACGCGGTGCAGCGTTCTTCACGCTGCTCCGCAGAGCCGGGAGCCATAAACCAGCCGAGTCGCGTCATGGACCCCGGATCAGCAGCGCATCACTTCGTGCTGCGCAGCGTCCGGGGAACGCCGGGTTTTTGCGCCGCTTTTCTCTATATGAACTTCGTCGTATTCAAGAGCCATGGCCAAATCAGCAAAAACAAAATCTCCCCCCGACGTCGACACCCTCACCAAGGCGCGGGCCAGGGTCGAGCACAAACGGCTGGCGCTGGAGCTGGAAGGCCACGACAGGCGCTATTATCAGGAAGACGCGCCGAAAATTTCGGACGCTGAATACGACGCGTTGCGCAAGCGTTTCAACGCCATCGAGGCCAGGTTTCCCGAATTCGTCACCAGCAATTCGCCGTCGCAGAAGGTCGGCGCGGCGCCCTCGGGGCGCTTTAGGAAGGTCCGGCATGCGGTGCCGATGCTGTCGCTCGACAACGCCTTTGCGGAAGCGGACGTCATCGATTTCGTCGGTCGCATCAGGCGCTTCCTGAAACTCGGCGAAGACGACCAGATCGACTTCAGCGCCGAGCCGAAAATCGACGGGCTCTCGATGTCGCTGCGTTACGAAGCCGGCGAACTCGTCACCGCCGCCACCCGCGGCGACGGCGCCGAGGGCGAGGACGTCACCGCCAATATCCGCACGCTCGAGGACGTGCCGAAAAAACTCGGGGGTCGCAACGTACCCGAAGTCTGCGAAGTGCGCGGCGAGGTCTACATGACCAAGCGGGCCTTCCTCGCGCTCAACGAGCGGCAGAAGGCCGCCGGCGATACCGTCTTCGCCAACCCGCGCAATTCGGCGGCGGGCTCATTGCGCCAGAAGGATCCGTCGATCACCGCCTCGCGGCCGCTCGGCTTTTTTGCTTACGCCTGGGGGCAGATGAGCGGGATGCCTGAAGATACCCAGTCCGGCATGATCGGCTGGTTCGAGCGTTGCGGTTTCAAGACCAATCCGCTGACCAGGCTGTGTCACTCGGTAGAGCAACTGATCGCCTTTCACCGCAAAATCGAGGAAGCGCGCTCGCATCTCGATTACGACATCGACGGCGTCGTCTACAAGGTCGATCGGCTCGACTGGCAGGAACGCCTCGGCTTCGTCTCGCGCACGCCGCGCTGGGCGATCGCGCACAAGTTCCCGGCCGAGCGCGCCATGACCGTGCTCCGGGATATCGAGATCCAGGTCGGGCGCACCGGGTCGTTCACGCCGGTCGGCAAGCTCGAGCCGGTCGGCGTCGGCGGCGTCATCGTGCAGAACGTCACGCTGCATAATGAGGATTACATCCGGGGTATCGGCGGCGACGGCGAGCAGTTGCGCGAGGGCCGCGACATCCGGATCGGCGATACCGTCATCGTTCAGCGCGCCGGCGACGTGATTCCGCAGGTGGTGGATGTGGTCGCCGACAAGCGGCCGAAGGACGCCAAGCCTTATCACTTCCCGAAGAAATGCCCGTGCCCGCTGCATACCGACGTGGTGCGCGAGGAAACCGCCACCGGCGAGGAGGGCGCGCGGGCCCGCTGCACCGGCGAGTTCGCCTGTCCCTACCAGAAGATCGAGCACCTGAAACTGTTCGCCGCGCGCCGCGCCTTCGACATCGACGGGCTCGGCGAAAAGCAGATCGAATTCTTTTTCGAGCAGGGCTGGGTGAAGGAGCCGGCCGACATTTTTACCCTCGAAGCGCGAAATGCCAGGCTGAAGCTCGAGGAGATCGAGGGCTACGGCGCGACCTCGGTGCGCAACCTGTTCGAGGCGATCAGGCGGCGGCGCGAGATTTCGCTGGAGCGGTTCATCTACGCGCTCGGCATCCGCCAGGTCGGCGAGACCACGGCGCTGGCGCTGGCGCGCGGCTACGGCTCATGGACGGCTTTTCACGACGCCTGCCTCAAGGTCGCCAGCGGTGACGAGGAGGCCATCGCCGAGATGGATGCGCTCGACCAGATCGGCGAGACCGTGATCGCCGCCATCGCCGCCTATTTCGGCGAGAGCCACAATCGCGGCATCGTCGAGCGGCTGACAAAAGAAGTCACCATTCTCGATGCGGAAAAGCCAAAGAGCAACTCGGCCGTCGCCGGCAAGACCGTCGTTTTCACCGGTGCGCTGGAGAAGATGACGCGCGACGAAGCCAAGGCAAGGGCCGAGCGGCTCGGCGCCAAGGTGTCCGGCTCGGTGTCGAAGAAGACCGACTACGTGGTCGCCGGTCCCGGCGCCGGCTCGAAACTCGCGGAGGCCAAAAAGCACGAGGTCGCGGTGCTGACCGAGGATGAATGGCTGAAGATGATCGGGGAGTGATACGAAGGCATCCTTTCCGATTGAATCGAGAGGCCGCGGCGTACTGGGTCGCCCGGTCATCCCCAATCAAGTCGGTGACGGGCGCCGGGCGACGACGAGCTAAAGCGTGATGAGGCGAAGTTAGATTGACCTGCGACGCAGCGGAAACTTTACCTCTCCCATAGGGAGAGATCGGCGCGTAGCGCCGGGTGAGGGGTTACGGTCTATCGCTGATGCATCAGCACCCCCTCACCCGATTTGCGGAGTTTATCATAGGGCGGCGCTTCGCGCCGACCCGTTGGCAAATCGACCTCTCCCCGCTGGAGAGAGGTGAAGGGCACCGATTCAAATTAAAACCATCTTGTTCTCATGTGAGTGTGAGGCGACACGGCGCGCCGCTTGCGGCCCGACGGGCAAATCAGTTCGCCTTCCGATGGTGGCGTGTCCAGCCCCCTTTGCAAAAATATTCTGTTTTTCCGAAGACCCAAATCTGTCTATATCGGTCGCCATCCTGTTCCACTCAGAGGGGCGTTTCGCGAACGTCACGAACGCGGGGCGGGGGACGTGGCGGCGCGCTTGACGGGCGATGCCAACGCGGACGGCGAAGACGTGTGGTCCTGACACCCCGACGCTGGTGTCAAGTCGGTGGAGGCAACTCCGCCGGCGACGGTGGCAAGAAAGCCGATCACCGGGGAGCAACTGTATTTTGAAGTAGCCCTGTGATCGGCTGGCCTCAAGGCTGGCGCTGCGCGCCACCGCCTTCGGCGGCTGTCGGCCTTGACCCCATCCGCTCACCGGTCTGTTGGCTTTGCATGCGCTCGGCCGAATGCCGAGCGCGGGCGTGGCGCGCTCGTCAACTCACCGGGTAGCGACTGGCATCCCATTTCTCGCCGCGGGCGATCATGGTGTTGAGAATGACGATCAGCTTGCGCATGCAGGCGACCAGGGCAACCTTTGCCTTTTTGCCCTTGGCGATCAGGCGATGATAGAAGGCCTTGAGCATTGGGTTGTGCCGGGTCGCAGCACCCAGGGACGCCATGTAGAACAGATTGCGGACTTGCGGCGTCCCCCCTTGATCTGGCGCTCGCCCTGCCGTTTACCGCTATCATCATCGTAAGGGGCGACGCCGAGCAAGGCGGCGATGGCCTCGTTGCTCACCTCGCCCAATTCCGGCATGGCTGCGATAAGGCCGGCAGCCGTCGTGGCGGCAAGCCCTGGCACGCTCTCGATGATCTCGGCGCGCTTGGCAAAATGCGGCGTGGCCTTGACGAGGGCGGTGATCGCTGCCTCGAGCTTGGCAAGCTCGACGGCTATGGTCTTCAGCAGTCGCGCATGGCTTTTTTGCACCGGTTTCGGCACATCCTGCTCGCCTTTGTTGCTCAGCATGGTTCTTATATCGAGCAACCCCTGGCGAGCATTGACCATCTGTTGAAGCGTCTCGCGCGCAGCATCGTGGGCTTGGCTTGGCGCCTCGTCGAATATCTCGGCAAACCAGGCGATCGTGTCAGCGTCGATGACATCATTTTTGGCTAGTCGCCCAGCAGACTGGGCGAAGTGGCGCACCCGCTTAGGGTCAACAATACGAACTTCGATAGCCTTCTCGCGGATCGCCCGGGCCCATTCGCGCTCATATCCCCCGCTTGCCTCCATCACGGCTTTGGTCACCTTGTGCTTGCGAAGCCAAGAGATCAACTGCCGACGTCCCTCCGCGGTGCTTGGGAACGTTTGCCGTTGAGACAGCGCGCGAATGCTCACATCCGCCTTGTCCTTGGCGATATCAATACCGGCGACAACCAGATCGTTTTGTGCCATCATCCTGCTCCCTTCCTTGCTCGGTTCGGGCTCTAAGCCCATGCAACTGTTCGGGTTGAGGAAGACACCGGATCTGTCCCTCGCTCCCCGTCAGGCTCTAGCGGCCTTTGAGCACCACGGGCTCAGATCCAGCGACGGGCGGTTGGTCAGAACCGCCCGTTCGCACATTCTGGCAGATTTTGCGGACACAAGAGCACGGTATAAGCCGTAAACCATTGCGCGGGGAATGCCGGATGATTCCGGTGACTCGCTGTGAATACTCGTGTGCATACTTACTACCCATAGCGCACACGAGGCTGCGGGTGCATCGGGCGCCCGGCATTCCCTGCGCCCTCTGATTTCTGAGGGCGGGACTTGAGAGCAAACCTCGGGCGTAACGCGTCGCGAGAATGCGAAGGTGTGTCTGCGATGACTGTGCCGGAATCTCGCTCAATCTACCGGGCGGAGAGGTCAGGAACCTCCGCCTACAGCAACCCCGATTCTTCCTCCTCCGCCTGTTCGATCAGTTCCTCGCTGACCACCACGTTGCGGCGTGGAATCAGGAACACCATGGTCGAGGCGCAGGCGATCGACAGCACGACAATGGCGATGTTGAGCGGCACCGGCGTTGCGAAATGGCCGCCGAGCCAGGCGCCGAATTGCGACACCAGCGCGCCCAGTCCCATCTGCAGGAATCCCATCGCGCCCGAGGCGGTGCCGGCGGCTTCCGGGCGCACGCTGATGGCGCCGGCCGCCGAATTCGACATCACGAAGGCGTTGGCGAACATCACCAGCATCTGGGTTCCGAACAGCCATGACGGCGCCTGGTTGAGCCCGATGACGCCCCACACCAGGTTCAGCGCGCTGCCGGCGAGTTGCAGCGCGAGGCCGAACCAGATCAGTTTCTCCAACGAGTGCCGGGGTGAAAATCGCACACAGAACAGATTGCCGATGAGATAGGCAAATGCCGTCGTGGCAAACCAGGCGCCATATTCGGCGCTGCTGCGACCCATCTGCATCACCACGATATAGGGTCCGCCACCGGCGAAGGTGAAGATGATCTGCGAGGCCAGCACCTGACACAGCATGTAGCCGATGAAGGCGCGGCTGGTGAGCAGGCTGCCGACATCCTGTCGGAACCCGCTGCCCTCAGCGCGCAGCCGGCGCGTCTCCGGCAAAGCGAGGGCGATGGCCACAGCGACCGCCAGCGACGCGCCGGTGATGACGTAGAAGATCGAGCGCCAGCCGAACGCGGTTTCCAGGAGGCCGCCGGTCAGCGGGCTCAGCATCTGCGCGATCATCATCACCGCGATCACCAGGCTGATCATGCTGCTGATGCGCTCGCGGCTGTAGAGATCGCGGATGATGGCGCGGCTCACCACCATGCCGGTGGCACCGCCGAGCGCCTGCAGAAACCGCGCCGCGATCAGCTCCGGCAGGGTCTCGGCGAAAATGCAGGCAGCACTTGCCGCGACCATCAGGCCGAGTCCCGTCAGCAGCACCGGACGGCGTCCGAACCGGTCCGACAGCGGGCCCATGATGATCTGCGAACAGGCGATGCCGACCATGTAGAGCGACACCGTCATCTGCGCGATCGAGATGTCGCGTTCGAAAATGGTGGCGAGCTGGGGCAACGCCGGCACCAGCATGTAGAGCGAAATCGGTGCGACGCCGGTCATCGCGACCAGCAGCCATAGCATGACCCGGGATGGCGCGGTGCCGGTCTCCGTCACCGCTTCGGGCTGTTTGCCCATCACTCCGTGCATTTTTTCCGGTGTCGGCTCGAGTATGATTCAAAATAAATCGCAGGCGACTGTAACCCCATCCTTCAGCAGGAATACGCCCGTTTCGGAATGCGGCTATTCGATTTTCGGGAGGCGCTGGTACAATGGTCGGTCATTCCGGGGCGGAGCAAAGCTCCGAACCTCAGATGTGCAATTGCACATCGGGGAATCCTTGGATTCCGGGTTCGCGCTTTTTGCGCGCCCCGGAATGGCGTTCTGATTGTGCCTAGTTAAAGCGACAGCGTCGCGGTGGCGGCGTCGAGCCAGGCCCTGGTGGCTTCGTCGACATGCGGGCGGACCGCATGGCGGACGCGCTCATGATATTCGTTGATCCAGTTCAGTTCGTCGCCATCAAGCATGTTCAGGTCGATCAGACGGCGATCGATCGGCGCCAGGGTCAGCGTCTCGAAGGCATTCACGGGCTTCTCGGCACCTGCGATGTCGGTGCCGACAACCAGTTCCAGGTTTTCGATCCGGATGCCGTAGGCGTCGGTCTTGTAATAGCCGGGCTCGTTGGACAGGATCATGCCGCGCCGCAGCGGCGTGGTGCCGAGCTTGGAAATTCGCGCCGGGCCCTCATGCACCGACAGATAGCTGCCGACGCCATGGCCGGTGCCGTGCTCGAAATCGACTCCGGCCTGCCACAGGAATTGCCGCGCCAGCGGGTCGATCTGCGCGCCGGTGGTACCGTCGGGAAACACCGCGCGGGCGATCGCGATGTGGCCGCGCAGCACGCGGGTGAAGCGGTCGCACATTTCGACCGTCGGCGTGCCGATCGCGATGGTGCGGGTGACGTCGGTGGTGCCGTCCTCATATTGCGCGCCGGAATCGATCAGCAGCAGATCGCCGGGCGAAATCCGCCGGTTGCTCTTGCGGGTGACGCGGTAGTGCACGATGGCGCCGTTCGGCCCGGTGCCGGCGATGGTCGGGAACGAGACGTCCTTCAACGCGCCGGTGTCGCGGCGGAAGGTCTCCAGCGCCTCGACGGCATCGATCTCGGTCAGCGCGCCGGATGGGGCTTCGCGGTCGATCCAGGCGAGAAACCGTGCCAGCGCCACCGCGTCGCGTCGGTGCGCGGTGCGGGCGCCTTCGATCTCGGTGGCGTTCTTGACGGCCTTGAGCAGGCTTACCGGATCGTTGCCGCGCACCGGCTTGCCGCCGGCGGCAACGATCAGGCGGCTCAAGGCGTCGGCCGCGGTGGCGCTGTCGAGGCCGACCGATGCGCCGCGTTGTGCCAGCTCGGTGAGTGCAGGCGTCAGCGCATCCGGCTCGGCGACGTCGGCTGATTGTTCGAGGTGGTCACGGGCGCTGTTCGACAGCTTGCGGTGATCGATGAACACAATGGGGCGGCCGTCCTTCGGAACCAACGCATAGGACAGCGGCAGCGGGGTGTGCGAGACGTCGGCGCCGCGGATATTGAAGGTCCAGGCCACCGCGTGCGAATCCGACAGCACCAGCGCATCGACGCCGAGCCTGGCGATCTCCTGGCGAATACGCCCGAGTTTGTCGGCCTCGGGTTCGCCGGAAAATTGGGGGCCGTGAACGGCCACGGGGCCGAGCGGCGGCGGCGGACGCTCGGTCCAAACGGAATCCAGGGGGTTGGTATCGACCGCGATCAGCTCCGCGCCGGCCCCGGCGCAGGCGGCGGCCAGCCGTTCGGCTGCCGCGGAAGTATGCAGCCACGGATCAAACCCAAGGCGGTCGCCGGCGGCGAGATGCTTCCCGAGCCAGGTTTCCGGCGGCGGGTCGACCAGGGGCTCGATGCTCCAGGCCCTGGTATCGACCTGCTTGGCGGCCTGCAGGGTATAGCGGCCGTCGACGAATACGGCGGCAGCTTGCGCCAGCACGATCGCCAGTCCCGCCGATCCGGTGAAACCCGTCAGCCAGGCCAGCCGCTCCTCGGACGCCGCGACATATTCATTTTGCTGCTGATCGGCGCGGGGAATCACAAATCCGGTCAGCCTCCGCCGCGCCAGCTCCTCGCGAAACGCGGACAGCCGCGCGGTCAGCGCCACGCCGCTTTCAGGCTCTTCGAATGTCTGGAAAAGGGCTTCGAACATCGCGGACCTACCTTAGGAGTACGGGGAAAAGTCCGCAATGCGATGCAAATTGCTTCATATTTTGCGTAACTTATGCTTGACTTATTGCACCTGCGTTAGACGGGATGGAACGGTTTGTCTGACAAACGGTTCACCTAACAATATCTGGGGAAATTCCAGGAGTGTTTCAACTCAACGAAGAGGGGATACACCATGCCTGCTTTCACGTTTGAGAAGATTTCGCCGCCGGTCCCCCGCGGCCCGATTCCTCCGACCGCCAAGAAACAACGCGGTGTCATCGTCCAGATCCTGGATCGTTTTGTCGAGGCCCGCGTCAGGCGGACGCTGGGCGAGGAAGAGGAAAAGGGCGCCGTCGGCCGCTGCCACCAGCGACCTTCTGACTCTGATTAAGTATTTCTGATTATGTCAGGCCGCGCACTGCATCAGCAGGCTGCTCCAGCCCTCGATTTGTAGATGCCGCACGAGAACAAGCCCGCGGGCGCGGTAGGCGGCGACGACCCCCTGAGCCTGATGTGGCAGCAACCCCGATAGAATGACCAACGCCGATGGTGCCAGATGTCGCGCCATCGGCGTTGCCATTTGCCGTAACGGATTGGCGAGAATATTCGCCAGCACCAGGTCGAACGGTCCGCGCGCGGCGAATGGCGGCGCTGAAAACCCGCTCGCCTGGATCGCCTGCACGCGATCGCCAACGCCGTTGAGCCGGGCGTTGTCGCGCGCCACCCGGACCGACAGCGGATCGATGTCGCTCGCCAGCACCCGCCGGTGCTGCGCCTTCGCCGCCGCGATGGCGAGCACGCCGGTGCCGGTGCCGAGGTCGAGCACGCGCCGGGGGTGGTAAGCCTTCAGCGCCTCGTCGAGCAGCAGCAGGCAGCCGCGGGTGGTGCCGTGGTGGCCGGTGCCGAACGCCAGCGCCGCCTCGATCTCGATGCCGAGCTTGTTCGGCGGCACCCGGGCGCGGTCATGCTTGCCATGCACGATGAATCGCCCGGCGCGCACCGGAACGAGTTCTTCGAGCGTCGCCTTGACCCAGTCTTTTGCGTCAACCGTGTCGAAGCTGATGGCTTGTGCGACCTCGTCGCCGGCGACCAGACGGACGAGTTCGCGGATCGAGGTTTGATCGGGCGCTTCGGCAAAATGCACCGTGATGCCCCAGCGCCCGCCCGGACCCTCGTACGCGGCGATGGCGGCCTGGCCTTCGAAAAAGCTTTCGGTCAGGAGATCGACCACGCGTTTGGCGGTCTGCTCGTTGCCGATGGCGAAGGTGGCGCGGCTGGTGCTGGGGGTAATAATGGAGGTCATCAAGGGTCCGGGGAAATGGCGCAGGCGGGGAACGCGGTGTGCTTCGCCCCATCAATTACCCGGTAATCGGGTGGCGCAACAGACCTGCCTCCCTAGGGTGCCTCAACGCCTCGAGGGTGGCCAGCATGTGGGTCACGCGCAAAAGGGTTCACTCCGCCAACGGAGACACTACCGCGTCGTCACAGCCTGTCGGCATCAAACGCAGGGGATGTTGACAGCGTCATGCACCGGAACATACCCGGTTTGTGCACAGGCACTCCGCACGTGGCGCAGGTGGTCAGTCCGGATGGGTCCGGATTGGCGCCGCGCGCGCGCCAATAGCGTTTCGGGAGACAATACGCGGATCCCGAGGATCGGTGCCACGCCGATCATGTCAGCGGATTGTTTCAATATGCGTCGCGGACATTTTTGAAGGGCGCCTCGATCCAGCACAGCGCCTGTCATGTCGCTGCCCGAACATGAAGCTTTGGTAATGACTCTCGATCGCTCGCCGGACCGCGCGACGATTTCAACTGGAACGCTCGCTACGGTGACCGCAAATCGCGAGTTGATTCGAAATACACGATTGCAATCAGCACGCGTGGAGCACAAAAATTCAGCATTCAAACCGAGGCATTAAAGCCGGTCGCGCGTGAGCGAACATAATTTCAAGACTGGGGCGGAGCCCCGATTGCGGAAATAGTCGACCGTACCAAAAAATCTGAAAGGCACCTGGAAAGAGAAACAATCGGCAACAACGCTTACTCTCCTGCCTCATTCTTGCTCATCTCCTGCCATTGTATGCCGTCTAGTTCACCTTACAAATTTTTTCATGATTGCGCGGCGCAACTTTCTCCTTGGAGGTTTGACGGCCTCGGTGGTCGCGTCGGCTTACTTTGGTCTCGCGGGCACCGGTGTCTGGACGGACTTAAAAAGGAAATTGTCAAACAGCAAATGCGCGGCGGATTGTTTTAGTCAGGATTGGTCGCGATTTGAATATGACAAATTCTATCATTCGTTCTTTGACCTTAGTCGGTCTGACAGGTTGACGGGTGCTGCCACCGGGCCTGTGATCAGGGCAGAAATCCGCGAGGCGTTTGGCGGCGATCGCTTGCACGTCGCGCAGGAAGACAGTTTGCGAATCCTTTCGATCGACAGGATTGAGGACTTCACGCTTCACAGACTTCGCTTCGACCTGGACTGCGGAGTTCCGGTCATGGGCTGCGCGGCGGTGCCGCGGACAGCACCTCGCGGTCTCGTCTTGCTGGCCCACGGCATGGAGACGACTCCCGAGCGTTGTTTTAACGTGACATCTCCTGACTACATGAGAGCGATTGGAGCACGGCTGTGCGCAGCGGGATTTGCTGTGTGGTGCCCGTTCTTGCCTCAGTCCGGCAATGAGCCAAGTCAGGACAATCTTGCCGGAATGCTTTCACTCGCAGGAATTTCCTATCACAACGTGGTTTGCTCGGCGCTGAACCTCGGCCCTTGGGCTATGAGGCAACTGAAAGCGCCAGAGCTCCGCGTTGTCCGTTACGGAATGTCGTGGGGTAGCGTCATCGCCGGGAATCTCGAAGCCGCGACGGGAGCGCGCAAGCCGAGTGTCCTTTCGGGGTATTTGCGCGACGAGGAGCAGTTGGTTAAATCCGGATGGCTCGAAAACCGGGCGAGCCAACCGTTCCTGACCTACCTTCACCAGCTGCCCGGCGCTGCAAATTATTTTTTCCCGGGTTTGGCGAGATTGGTGCGACCGTGCCCCTTGTATTTCGAAATTGGAGATCGCGACGGGCTTAGCAACAACACTTTCGGCCGCGACCAGGCCTTCGCGAAAATTCAATCGGCCTATCGGGAGGTTGACGCTGCGGGCGCTGTCACATTGCGCGTATTTGCCGGCGGTCATGAGGTTGCCGGCACGGAAGCCATTGCCTGGCTTTCGGCGCAACTCTCCAATGTCTAAGCAGCTTCAGATCCTGGATTGAGCCCCTGCCGGGTTGCTCACAGGCCCGCCTTGACCATATGCACAGCAAACCCGGCGGGTTCTCCACTGCCTTATCACCAGGCCGTCAACCGGTTTTCCACAGGCTGTCCACCGGGTTGTCAACCGGTTGCCTCCGTCATTGCGAGGCGCGAAGCGACGAAACAATCCAGTTTTGTCTGTTGTGCGAGCCGTCTGGATTTCGTCGCTGACGCCCGCAATGACGATGCGGCTGCATCTGCGTCCACTCACTTGAACAGCGTCCGGTGATCCCCCAGAATTACGCGCGCGGCGTTATAGCCGGGTGCGCCGGTGACGCCGCCGCCGGGATGCGCGCCGCTTCCGCAATGGTAAAGACCCTTCAGGGGGCCGCGATAATCGGCGTGGCCCAGCATCGGCCGCGCCGAGAACAGCTGGTTCAGCGTCAGCGCGCCATGAAAAATGTCGCCGCCGAGCAGGCCGAACTGCCGCTCCAGATCGAGCGGTGACAGCACCTGCCGTCCCATGACGCTTGCGGCAAAACCCGGCGCGTAGTTGTCCACCGTCGCGATCATGAGATCGGCGACCTCCTCGCGATGGTCGTCCCACGACCTTCCGTCCGATAATTGCGGCGCGACGTGCTGGCAGAACAGGCTGGCGACATGCCGGCCCGGCGGGCACAGCGTATCGTCCAGCGTCGACGGGATCAAAATCTCGACCACCGGCTCGCGGCTCCAGCCGTGCGCCCGCGCATCCTGCCAGGCTCGATCCATGTAGGGCAAACTCGGGCCGAGAATGATGCCCGCGCTGAGATGATCGCCGGCCCCCGGCAGCGCGGTGAACGAGGGCAGGGCGTTCAGCGCGACATTCATACGGAAAGTCCCGGAGCCGTTGCGCCAGTTCTTGATGCGATCGAGAAAGGCCGGCGGCAATGCATCCGCGGGCACCAGCCGCGTATACAGCAGTTTCGGGTTGACGCTGGAGGCGACATATCGGGCTCTGATCGTTTCGCCGTTGTCGAGGATGACGCCGACCGCGCGATCGCGTTCGACGATCACCTCGCGCACGCCGGTGTCCAGCCCGATCTCGGCGCCGTGTCCGCGCGCCGCCTGCGCCATCGCCTGCGTGATCGCGCCCATGCCGCCGATGGCGTGACCCCAAACCCCCTTCTTGCCGTTCACCTCGCCGAACGCGTGATGCAGCATCACATAGGCCGAGCCCGATGCGTAGGGGCTGGCATAATTGCCGACGATGGCGTCAAATCCGAACAGCGCCTTGACTAGATCGCTCTCGAAGACCTCGTCCAGCATTTCGCCGGCCGAACGCGTGAACAGATCGAGCAGGCTGCGCTGCTGCTCCAGCGAAAGCCGGCGAAGGATGTTGGCGGTGCCGAGCGCATTGAAGGCTTCGCGGATCGATCCTGCGCCAAACCCCTCGACGAGGTTCGGCGGCGCGCGCAATACGAACACGCGCAGCACGTCGGCGATCACCTCAAGCTCGCGCGTGAATGCATCGAGCCTGGCGGCATCGCGTTCGCTAAGTTTGGCCACAGACTGATGCGTGCGGTCTTCGCCGGTCAGCAAGTAGCTGCCATCGGGGGCGGGCAGGAAATTCTGGGCGCGGCGTTCGACGATCCGCAGGCCGTGCTCGCTCAATTTCAGATCGGCTGAGACCCGCGGGTTGAGCAGGCTGACGGTGTAGGCCGCGACCGAATTGCGAAAGCCGGGATGGAATTCCTCCGTCACCGCGGCGCCGCCCACGACCTTGCGGCGCTCGACCACCTTCACGCGCAGGCCCCCCATCGCCAGATAGGCCGCGCAGGTGAGGCCGTTATGCCCCGCGCCGATGATGATGACGTCGGTTTCTGTCATGGTTGGTTCATTCGCGTTCGTCGTTCCGGGGCATCGCGCAGCGATGAACCCGGAACCTCGAGATTCCGGGTTCATGCTTCGCATGCCCCGGAATGACATTCACTCCTTAGCGAAGATGTGAACATCAGCACAATATCAACATGCCCTTCGGCTGCCTCCCCCGCATTGCCCGCCGCGTCGCCCTATGCTCCATTGCCGTTCCCGGCGCGCGCTTTGCCGGAAATCCCGCCGCCGGCGCCCGCCGGGTTCAAGCCGGAGTTTCCATGACGTCACCTGATCCGTCCGCTGCCACGGACCAGCCTTCCGCCGGCCGAAACCGGCTGGTCCTGACGGTCTACACCTCGGCCATCTTCGTCAGCGCGCTGCTGTTGTTCTCGGTGCAGCCTTTGTTCACCAAGATGGTGCTGCCGCGGCTCGGCGGTTCGCCGGCGGTGTGGTCGGTGGCGATGGTGTTCTTCCAGTCGCTGCTTCTCGCCGGCTATGCCTATGCACATTACCTGATGCGAGTCCGCAACCGCATGATTCCGGTGGTCGTTCATCTGGTGCTGCTGGTGATCGCCCTGCTGACGCTGCCGCTGTCGATCGCGGGCGGGTGGGGCGAGCCGCCGACATCGGGCTATGCGTTCTGGCTGTTGGGCCTGTTCGCGGTCTCGATCGGGCTGCCGTTTTTTGCGCTGGCCGCCAACAATCCGTTGCTGCAGGCCTGGTTCGTCCGCACCGGCCATCCCAACGGTCCCGATCCCTACTTCCTCTATGCCTCCTCGAATATCGGCAGTTTCCTGGCGCTGTTGTCCTATCCGGTGCTGCTGGAGCCGATGTTCACGCTGCGCACGCAAAACCTGATCTGGACCGGCGGCTATAGCTTGCTGATCGTCCTGATCGGGACTTGCGGCGTGCTGCTACTGCGCTCGCCAGCGATGGCCGCGGTCGATGTACTTGCCGAGGATACCGATGCGCCGCCGCCGCCGTGGATCCTGTGCGCGCGCTGGATCTTCCTCGCCGCGGTGCCGTCGGGCCTGCTGATCGCGGTGACCGCGCATATTTCCACCGATATCGCCGCGGCGCCATTGTTGTGGGTGCTGCCGCTATCGCTTTATCTTTTGACCTGGGTGCTGGTGTTCCAGTCGCGCCCGCTGCTGCCGCACAAATGGATGCTGATGGCGCAGCCGCTGGCGATCGCGGGCGTGATCGTGCTGCTCGCGATCGGCGGCGAGCAGAACCTGCTGCTGACGCTCGGCGGGCATCTGCTTTGCTTCTTTGTGATCGCGATGGCCTGCCATGGCGAACTGGCGCGCACGCGGCCTGCCGCGCGATATCTCACCGGTTTCTATGTCGCGCTGTCGTTCGGCGGCATGGTCGGCGGATTGTTCGCAGGCCTGATCGCACCCTTTACCTTCTCATGGATCGCCGAATACCCGATCCTGCTGGGGCTGGCGGCGTTGTGTCGGCCGCCCGGCGGCGAGGAGCGTTTGCCGCGCTGGAGCGGCTGGTACTGGCCGTTTCTCGCCGTGCTGACGGTGGCCCTGATCGCGCCGTCCAATTCGGAGGGCAAGGTCATGGCCTGGCTCGAAGACCACCGGGTCTGGCTGATCGGCGCCGTTGGCGTGCTCTCGGCCTTGCTGGCGCTCGGATTGAACGCCAACCGTTGGAAGATTTTCGTAACCGTCGCGGTGGCGCTGGTGCTGATCCGCGCCTATCCGTCCGACGACGGGCGCGTCGAAACCGTTCGCAGCTTCTTCGGCGTCCACAAGATCGTGGTCACGCCGCACGGCCAGTATCACGTGCTGATGCATGGCACCACGATCCACGGCGCGCAGAAATTCCTGAACAATGACGGCACGCCGGTGACCGGGCGGCCCGAGCCGATCACCTATTACCACAAGGATGGCGGTATCGGTCAGGCGATCACGGCGGTGCGCGAGCGCAAGGGTGCACCGCTGCGCGTGGCGGTGATCGGACTGGGCTCCGGCACCCTGACCTGCACCTCGGAGCCGGGCGAGAGCTGGAAATTCTTCGAGATCGACCAGTCGATGGTCGATACCGCGCGCGACCCGAAATATTTCACCTACATCCAGAACTGCGAGCCGGATCTCAAGCCCGTCATGGGCGACGCGCGGCTGACCTTCGCCCGCGAACCCGACGGCGTCTACGACCTGATCATCGTCGATGCCTATTCGTCGGACGCGATCCCGATCCATCTCGCCACCCAGGAGGCGATGAAGATCTACAAGGACAAGCTGGCGCCGCAGGGCGCTGTCGTGATGCACGTCTCCAACCGGCACCTGGAATTGTCCAGCGTCGTCGTCGGCATTGCGGAAGCCAACGATCTCAAGAGCTGGGTCTACAGCGAGGATTCCAACCGCGATGACGAATACATCTTCGCCACTTCGGTCGTGGTCTGCGCGCGCGAGGAGGCCGACGTCGGCAAGCTGGGGTCCTCGGAGCAGTGGGAATTGACCGAACCCGACGAGAACCAGCGGGTCTGGACCGACGATTATTCCAACGTGCTCGGCGCGGTGTGGCGGCGGCTGCGCGACGGCGAGGAGTAGGGCTTCGGCGCGGCATGGGGAAAATGGATGCACGATAAAGTCGATGTGCTGATTATCGGTTCCGGAGCGTCAGGCGCCGCGGTGGCGTGGAGTTTGGCCGATACCAGGATGCGGATTCTCTGCCTCGAGCAGGGCGACTGGGTGAAGCCTTCAGACTATCCGAGCAATGGACGGGATTGGGAGGCGCGGCTGTTCAGCGATTTCGCCATCAATCCCAACCGCCGGGCGCGGCCGACCGATTATCCGATCAACGACGCCAATTCGCCGATCAAGGTGGTGAACTTCAACGGCGTCGGCGGCAGCACCATCATGTACACCGCGCATTTTCCACGCCTGCACCCCTCCGATTTCAGGGTGCGCACGCTCGACGGTGTCGCCGACGACTGGCCGATCGACTACGCCAGGCTGGAACCGTTCTTCGCCGAGAATGATCGCATGATGGGCGTCTCGGGTCTCGCCGGCGATCCCGCCTATCCGCCGAAAGAGCCGCCGATGCCGCCGCTGCCGCTCGGCAAGTCGGGCGCGCGCTTCGGCAAGGCGATGAACCAGCTCGGCTGGCACTGGTGGCCGTCCGACACCACGATTGCCACGACCGACTATGAAGGGCGCGCGCGCTGTATCAACCTCGGTCACTGCACGCCGGGCTGCGCGCAGGGCGCCAAGGGCAGTACCGACATCACCTACTGGCCGCATGCGATCCGTGCCGGCGTCGAACTGCGCACACTGTGCCGGGTTCGCGAAATCACCGTCGACGCGGACGGCATGGCCACAGGCGTAATCTATCATGACCGCGAGGGGCAGGAGCACTTCCAGGCGGCCGAAGTCGTCATCCTCGCCTGCAACGGCGTCGGCACGCCGCGCCTGATGCTGAATTCGGTATCGGCGAAATTCCCCAACGGCATTGCCAATTCCTCGGGGCTGGTCGGCAAGAACCTGATGTTTCACCCGTACGCCCTGACCTACGGCTACGTCGATGAGCCGCTCGACGGCAATCACGGCCCGCCTTTATGCCTGTGGAGCCAGGAATTCTACGAAACCGATTCCCGGCGCGATTTCGTGCGCGGCTATACCTTTCAGTTCGGCCGCGGCGTCGGTGCGATCATGGAAGCCATTGTCAGTTCCGCGACCGGGCGGCTGCCCTGGGGCGAAGACCATCACCGGGTCTACCGGAAACTGCTCAACCATCGCATTGGTCTTTCGGCGATCTGCGAGGACCTTCCCGAGGAGCACAATCGTGTCACGCTCGATCCTGACCTGAAGGACAGTAGCGGCATCCCCGCGCCCAAGCTCGACTATACCATCAGCGCCAACAGTCTGAAGATGATGAACCATGGCATCGCGCGCGCGAAGGAGATCCTGACCGCCGCCGGCGCCAGCAATATTGCCGTGGAGAGTCCGATCCTGAACGGTGGCTGGCATTTGCTCGGCACCGCGCGCATGGGCACTGACCCCGAACGCTCGGTGGTGAATGAATGGGGCCGCTGCCACGACGTGAAGAATCTCTTCATCGTCGACGGCAGCATCTGGGTGACCTCCGGCGGCGTCAACCCGACCTCGACCATCCAGGCGCTGGCGCTCTACATTGCCGACAGCATCAAGCAGCGCCTCGCCAACCTGTTCGACTGAGAACGATTCCCATGCAGAAACAGGACCTTTCCGCCGAACAAATCCGCGACTTGCGCGCGCTCGCCGCCGCGATCATCCCGCCGGGCCCGGCCTATGGCGTGCCGGCCGCCGACGACGAAACGATCTTCACGGACATCCTGGGAAGCCTTGAGCGCGATCGCGACGATATCAGTCACGCATTGGCGCATCTTGCCGCGCTTTCGGGGGGAGCCTTCGCGGACTTGGGACCCGAGCGCCGTACGGAGGTGGCCAGCGCTTTTCGCGAAGCCGGCGGTGCGCCGCTCGCCGCATTGGTCCGCGTGGTCCTGCTTTGCTATTACAGGGACGATCGGGTGATGCGCTCGCTCGGCCAGGAACCGCGCCCACCATTCCCCAGGGGGCACGTCGTCGAACAGGGCGACTGGTCGCTGCTCGATCCGGTCCGCGTGCGGCCGCCGATGTACCGGCTGGTTGAGTAAACACAATCGCCGCAAGTTTTCGGGGATCGGCTGCGCATCGCCGGCTGGAAACACCAGAATGGCGCGGGCTGGGCCGCGCCATTTTTGAAAGTGAATGACGCGCGTCAGTTCGGTCAGTCGAACAGCCCGCGCGGCTGATATGGCCGCGGCGCGTAGACCTGCGGCGCGTATTGCGGCGCGTAGCCACGGTTGTCGTAATATTGCTGCTGCTGATAGACCTGCGTGTCGTAGAGACGGCGGCTGCTGCGCGGCGCCGGATAGCGCGCCACGTCCGAGCTGCCGTCGGCCGGATAGATGTAACCGTCGTCGGGCCGCTGCACCTGCGGCGCGTACGGGCCCTGCATCGGCTGCTGCGGCGCGATCACGACCGGGTCGCCGGCTGCTGCGGTATATTGCTGATCGTAGGGCTGCGTCGAATCGCGGCGCGCGACGGCGGTATTGGCCCGCGTGCGCGGATTGCGTGCCAGCGCGATCTGGGATGAACCGGTGAGCGTCACGGTGGTGTTGAGCACGCCCTCCTGCTGTACCAGCGCGTATAACGTCGCGGCGTTGGCGCGCGACAGCCGCACGCAGCCGTGAGATACCGGCACGCCGAGATGGCTTTCTGACTCGGTGCCGTGAATCGCGTGTCCGATCTTGGTGAAGAAGATCGAGTGCGGCATCGGCGCGTCGTCGAATTCCTTGGAGTAGTGATCTTCCTCCATCCGGAAGGTCTGGAAGGTGCCGTTCGGTGTCTCGTGTGAGGGATTGCCGGTCGAGACCGGCCACTGGTAGCGCTGGACGCCGTCGACCGCGACGGTCATCATCTGCGCATTCTTGTCGACGGTGATGGAGATTTTGGCCTGCGCGGCGCCGGTGGCGAACAGCATCAGGCTGGCGACAGCAACGATAAAGGAACGCATCTTACTTTTGGCCTCCGGGCCTTGACTGCAGTGACGCTCACCGTCCCCGGCATCTATATGCCCGAAGTTCGGCTTTGGTTCCACCGGGCTCTTGGGCCATCGTCAATGCGCAGGCGGGCGCTAACAAGGCAGGGGCGGGGTTTTATCGGGCGCGTCGCGTTATTCGTGTTGGACTTACCGCACCGGGCCGTCGCGAATTCGTCACGGCTGCGCAACCTTTTGGCCGCACCGGCGTTACACATGCCCGCCCCGCCGGCGCAATCGCAGCCGATCAAGAGGAATTCAGATGAAAACGACGACGAAGATCAAGACATCGGCGCTGCCGACCGGTTCGCCGGCCAGACTCTATCTTGCGAGTGCTGCACTCGCTCTCGGCCTACTGGCGATTCCCCATATCGGGCACGCGCAAGGCATTGTGCGCGGCGCGCAGGAAGGTGCGTATGAAGGCAACCGGGCCGCCGGTCCGGTGGGCGGGCTGGTTGGCGGCGCGGTCGGAGCCGGCGTCGGCGGTGCCGTGGGCGCCGTGGATGGCGTGCTCGGGATTCCCTATCGCTGCCGCGGCTTTTACGACCACCATCGTCACTTCCACTGCTATCGGTAATCGATAGGCCGTCATTCCGGGCGCGCGTTTGGGCGAACCCCGGAATGACGCTTCGCGTCAATTCTTCAGCCGGTAGCCGGTCTTGAAGATCGACCACACCACGACCATGCAGGTAACGAGAAACATCAGCGTAATGCCGATGCTGACGCCGACGCTGACGTCGGCGATTTCATAAAAACTCCAGCGGAAGCCGCTGATCAGGTAGACCACCGGGTTCAGCAACGTGATGGTGCGCCAGCCCGACGGCAGCATGCTCACCGAGTAGAAGCTGCCGCCGAGGAAGGTCAACGGCGTCACCACCAGCATCGGGATCATCTGCAGCTTCTCGAATCCGTCGGCCCATATCCCGATGATGAAGCCGAACAGGCTGAAGGTCACCGCCGTCAGCACCAGGAAGGTCAGCATCCAGAAGGGGTGGTGGATGTGCAGCGGCACGAACAGGCCGGCGGTGGCGAGGATAATCAGGCCGAGGATGATCGATTTGGTCGCCGCGGCGCCGACATAGCCGAGCACGATCTCGAAATAGGAGATCGGCGCCGACAGCAATTCGTAGATGGTGCCGACGAATTTCGGAAAATAGATCCCGAACGAGGCATTGGCGATGCTCTGCGTCAGCACCGACAGCATCACCAGCCCCGGCACGATGAAGGTGCCGTAGCTGACGCCTTGGACCGAGGTGATACGCGAGCCGATCGCCGCCCCGAACACCACGAAATACAGCGACGTCGAAACCACAGGCGACACGATGCTTTGCAGCAGCGTGCGCCAGGTGCGCGCCATTTCGAACAGATAGATCGCGCGGACCGCCCGGAAATTCATGGCGCCCTCACCAGACTGACGAAGATGTCTTCGAGCGAACTTTGGGTGGTGTCGAGATCGTAGAAGCGGATGCCGGCGCCGCGGAGGTCACTCAGCAGGCTGGTGATGCCGGTGCGCTCGCCCTTGGTGTCGTAGGTGTAGATCACCTCGCAGCCCCCATCGGACAGTTCGAGATTGTAGTCCGCAAGCACCGGGGGAATCGCATCGATCCGCCCCTGCAGGTGCAGCTTGAGCCGCTTCTTGCCGAGCTTCTGCATCAGGCCGGCCTTGTCCTCGACCAGGATGATCTCGCCCTTGTTGATGACGCCGATGCGGTCCGCCATCTCCTCGGCCTCCTCGATGTAATGTGTGGTGAGGATGATGGTGACTCCGGATGCCTGCAGCGTCCGCACCACTTCCCACATGCCCTTGCGCAATTCGACGTCGACGCCCGCGGTCGGCTCGTCCAGAAACAGGATCTGCGGCTCGTGCGACAGCGCTTTCGCGATCATCACCCGGCGCTTCATGCCGCCGGACAGCGTGACGATCTTGGCGTCCTTCTTGTCCCACAGCGACAGGTCCTTCAGCACCTTTTCGATATGCGCTGGATTTTTTGGCTTGCCGAACAGGCCGCGGCTGAAGCTGACCGTGGCCCATACCGATTCGAAGGCGTCGGTGTGCAGCTCCTGCGGCACCAGCCCGATCATCGTGCGCGCCGCGCGATATTCCCCGTTGATATCGTGCCCGCCGACGGTGACGCGGCCTTCGCTGAGATTGGCGATGCCGCAGATGATGCTGATCAGCGTGGTCTTGCCGGCGCCGTTCGGCCCCAGCAGTGCGAAGATCTCGCCGCGGTTGATGTCAAGGCTGACGTTATTGAGCGCCTTGAAGCCGGATGCGTAGCTCTTCGACAGGTTCGAAACGGATATGATGGGAGGCATGGCGGGCGTGATAGCCTGAACAGGAAAAATGCGCGAGAGGGTAAGCGGCAATTCGGCCAGCTTAAGGCGGGAGAGGAGGCGAGCACTGACAGATAGGGAGGCTCAAGCCAGAGCGCAATCGCTGCGAGCCATATGACCAGGCTCGGATTGGCCCGCATTCAAGGTAGGCTCCCTATTCAAGCGAGGCTACCGCAAATCCAAAACTGTCCCGTATTCACCTGAAATAATCGAGGATGATATGCAGGTCGGATTGGCGGGCGGGGCTCCCGTTCAGGTTCGCATCGATGACCCGTCGACAAATTTCGACGGTGGCATCGTCCCCGAGATCGTTCGCTGCCTCGAGAACGATCCAGACCGCATCCAGGGGGGTGTTCGACCCATCCGAGATGGTGCCCGGGCGTTCATGTGCGGCCGCGCCAAATGACATGGCGTTCATGGCCCATATTCTCCAGCCAATTTTGGATCGGTCATCTCAATGCACCCCAAGCAGGGACGGCTGCCGCGAACCGGAATCGGCGGCCCCGGCATTCTTGCGAGATTTGTAGAATTCCAGAACGCTCCGGGAAGTCTCGACGTTGAGGCGGCCAAACTCGCTTTCCAGATCATTCAGATCCTTGGCGGTGATGCGGTGATCCTTGGCGCCAAGAAACAGCAACGACATGGTTGTCGCCCACGAAAAGTCGAGGGCTTTGGCCAGAACCAGCAGCATTTCCCTGTTCCTGTCTACCAACGCACGTTCGATCACGTCGCCCGGCAACCCGCACAATAGGGACAGGCCGATCGTGATCTCGTCGAACTTATGGGATCGCGCGTAGCCGGATATACTGTTCTCGTTCAGGTTGCCCTGCTGATGCTGCGTCGTCACAAGACGCTTCGCGACAAAATAGCTTCTCGATACCGGGCCCAACTTCGACTGCAGCGCTCCCGCGACGTCCGTCACCGAGGTCTGGATTTGGCCGACCATGGCCGGACGCTCGCGCTCCAGCCGCTTCTTCACGTCGTCCGACGCCTTTGCGATCAGTTGCTGGAAAAGCTGCCTGGGGATGTCCTCACGGAGGCCGAGTTGCTCGGCGAGAATGGAATCGCCCTCGGCCCGTTGGATCATGTGTAAAAAGCCGAAGTCCGAGAAACGCGCGCCATCATTTTTGGCGATCGAGTTCAAGACCTCCCGATCGCCGCGCGTCACGAGCACGTCGGTAACCGTTTCCTCGATCGACTTTCGTTTCGAGATCGCGAGCAAATGCGGCTGGCTTTTGGTGCAGACGTTGGCGACCAGGGCGGGAGTCTCGAGCCGCTCCGACTCCAGCAATACCGGGCCGGCGACATCAATCGAATCGTCAAAGGCCAGTTTATGGATGATATTGACCGGGGCCTTGTCGAAGCGGGCCAGCCGCCTGGCAAGCTGCGCGCGGGCGGCAACCTCGATTTCATCCGCCAGCCGCCCGATCACCTCGCCAAAGGTCCATATCTCGTCATCGCTGTATCGGCCGGCGATCATCAAATCGGTGGTATGCCACAATGCCCGCAGGCGGCTTTCTTCGTTTCCCCGCAACACCGCGTCATCGAGGTCCCTTAAAAACGAACTTGCCTCACTCATTCCGCCTGACCTCAACTGCGTGCCAAAGATTTCCACGTTGGCTCATAGCGCACACACCCGAGTTTTCGGTAAAAATGGAGGCTAAGTATTGGTTCTAAAAATTCGCTAAAATGCGGATGAGTTTATTGATTTCGCGGTCACGGTGCCCCAGGCGCCATCAAACACTCGATGTCACGCCCGCTCGACGAAACTATCGACCACCTTTTTCTCGCCGGCCTTTTCGAACGCGATGGTGAGCTTGTTGCCGTCGATCTTCACCACCTGGCCGTAGCCGAACTTCTGGTGAAACACGCGGTCGTCGAGGGAGAATTCCGAAATGGTGCCGGTGGATTTGGCGATCAGTTCGCCTTCGATGGTCATCGGGCCGCGTTTGCTGCGGGAGAAGCCGCCGGCGTCGCCGCGCGAGCCCGAGGCATCGCTGCGCGAGCCCGAGAATGGCGACTGGCTTTCATTGAAACCGCCACCGGCCTGGCCGTTGCCGCCACGCTGGCCGCGCGCGCGGTTGGCCTGCGCGCGTTGCCAGCCCGGGGTCGTATAGCTCGAGCCGAAGGATTCCACATTGTCGAAGCGCGAGGGGCCGTAACCGCTGCTGCCGCCCCAGCCCGAGCCGCCCTTAGACTCCGTGATCTCGACATTATGCGCCGGCAGTTCGTCGAGAAAGCGCGACGGGATCGTGGTCGACCAGGTGCCGTGAATTCGCCGGTTGGTCGCGAAGTAGAGTTTGGCGCGGCGGCGGGCGCGGGTCAGCCCGACATGGGCGAGACGGCGCTCTTCTTCCAGACCGGCGCGGCCCTGTTCGTCGAGCGTGCGCTGGCTCGGAAACAGGCCTTCCTCCCAGCCGGGCAGGAACACGTTGTCGAATTCGAGGCCCTTGGCCGAGTGCAGCGTCATCAGCGACACCGCGTCGTCCTCGGCGCCGCCGTCGCGGTCCATCACCAGCGAGATGTGTTCGAGGAACCCTTGCAGGTTCTCGAACTCCTCCATCGAGCGCACCAGCTCCTTGAGGTTTTCCAGGCGTCCGGCGGCGTCGGCGGAACGATCCTTCTGCCACATTTCGGTGTAGCCGCTCTCGTCGAGCACGATCTCGGCTAATTCGGTGTGCGAGGTTACCTCGCGTTGCGCGCGCCAGCGATCGAAATTGACGATGAGGTCGCGCAGGGAGCCGCGCGCTTTCGGCTTCAGCTCGTCGGTCTCGACCACGGCGCGGGCAGCCTCGAACAACGGAATGCGGCGCTTGCGGCCGTGGTCGTGCAGCATCTGCACGGTAGCGTCGCCGAGGCCGCGCTTCGGCACGTTGACGATGCGCTCGAAGGCGAGGTCGTCGGCCGGCGAGTTGATGACGCGCAAATACGCCAGCGCATCGCGGACTTCGGCGCGCTCGTAGAATTTGGGGCCGCCGATCACGCGATAGGGCAGGCCGAGCGTGACAAAACGATCTTCGAATTCGCGCATCTGGAACGAGGCGCGCACCAGGATCGCGATGTCATTGAGCTTGTGGCCGCTGCGCTGCAGTTCCTCGATCTCCTCGCCGATGCCGCGGGCTTCCTCTTCGGAGTCCCAGGAGCCGGTCACGGTGACCTTTTCGCCGTCGACGTCCTCGGTGCGCAATGTCTTGCCGAGCCTTCCCTCATTATGCGCGATCAGATGCGAGGCGGCGGCCAGGATGTGGCCGGTGGAGCGGTAGTTGCGCTCCAGCCGGATCACCTTGGCGCCGGGAAAATCGTGTTCGAAGCGCAGAATGTTATCCACTTCGGCGCCGCGCCAGCCATAGATCGACTGGTCGTCGTCGCCGACGCAGCAGATGTTTTTGGGGAGATTTTGCGGCGTCCTTCCGGGATGCGCTGAAAGCGCAGACCCGGAATCCCGAGGAGAGTCCTCTTCATCTCCAGATTCCGGGTTCACGCCTTCGGCGTGCCCCGGAATGACGGGAGAGGGGACGAGGCCGGGAATGACGGAGGATAGGGGCACGCCCGGCTTCGACGGCGCCTGCGCCAAGAGCCGCAGCCACAGATATTGCGCGACGTTGGTGTCCTGATATTCGTCGACCAGGATGAACTTGAAGCGGTGCTGGTATTGCCGGAGCACGTCGGGGTGCTCGCGGAACAGCCGGATGTTTTCCAGCAACAGATCGCCGAAATCGGCGGCGTTGAGGATCTTCAGCCGTTCCTGATAGGCCGCGTAGAGCTTGCCGCCCCGGCCGTTGCCGAACACGGCGGCTTCGCCCGGGGGCACCTGCGACGGCGTCAGCCCGCGATTCTTCCAGCCGTCGATCAGGCCAGCCAGCATCCGCGCCGGCCAGCGCTTGTCGTCGATGTTGTCGGCCGCCAGAAGCTGCTTCAACAGCCGGATCTGGTCGTCAACATCGAGCACGGTGAAATTGGATTTCAGCTGCACCAGTTCGGCGTGGCTGCGCAGGATGCGCCCGCCGATCGAGTGAAAGGTGCCGAGCCATGGCATGCCCTCGACGGCCTGGCCCAGCATCTGGCCGAGCCGCAGCTTCATCTCGCGCGCCGCCTTGTTGGTGAAGGTGACCGAGAGAATTTCACCGGGTCGGGCTCGGCCCGTGCTGAGGATGTGGGCGATGCGGCAGGTCAGTACCCGGGTCTTGCCGGTGCCTGCCCCCGCCAGCACCAGGACCGGTCCGTCCAGCGTTTCCACCGCCTCGCGCTGTTCGGGATTGAGGCCGGCGAGATATTGCGGGGTCGCGGACGCCCGCGCACGCGCGGCGATGCCGCCAGCCGCGGGCTGGTGGTCGGGGACACCTGAAAGGGTCAGTCTGTTCGGCTCGGTCATGCGAATCGTCTTCCGCCCACGATGGCACCGTGGGGCCGTGAAGGGGAGCCTTCATAGCAGGATTGAACGGCATATAGGGGTTTTGCCGCGGATTTGACAGGACTTATCCCGTGGCGCGGCGGGCCGCATTTGGCACCCCCAAGGCGGGATTTAGTTCCTTGCGCGGTCCGGCATTTTTGCGGTTTCGGCGGCCGGAACTGCCCGGAACTTTCGTTCCGAGGCCGGATTATTCCTGCAGCCGATGCGCGGCGAGGTCAGTCGCGCTGATATCGAAACAGAAAGTGGTAGCAGAGGTTGGTGTCATGTTGAGCTGGGTCGTTACGTTTCTTGTCATCGCGCTGATCGCCGGCATTCTGGGCTTTGGCGGCCTCGCCGGGGCCTCCATCGAAATCGCCAAGACCATCTTCTTCATCGCGGTCGTGCTGTTTTTGGTCTCAGCCGTGGTCGGTCTGGCGCGTGGACGCACCCGAGTCTGACGCGACCGGATACGAGCCGCTACTTCGAAGGCGTCGCGATTTTTCGTCCGATGCCCTCGGGCCGAGGGACTGCCGAGTGCGCCTTCGTGACCGCCTCGATGCGGGCGCGAATATCCGGTGGAAACGGTGCGGTCTTTCGCGCGGTCATGTCGATGTGGATGGTCATATTTTCCGACGTGGCGGACAGCCAGCCCTCGCTGGCGTGACGGAGTTCCTCGAACGTATGTAGCCGCTTTTCGTCCGCCGCAACGAGCAGGATCGACACCTGCACGGGATCGCCAAGATGGATTTCGCGCAAATATCGCACGTGGCATTCGGCGGTGAAGGTCGATCCCTTGCGTTCCCGCATGTAAGCCGGACCAATGCCGAGTTCGAGCCACAATTCGTCGATGGCGCGGTCGAACATCACGTTGTAATAGGCCATGTTGAGGTGGCCGTTATAGTCGATCCATTGCGGCTCGATCTGCATCACCGACGCCAGAAACGGCACGGGCCGGAGCAGCGCATCATTACCGGCGGCAAAGGTCGTCATCGTCCATCCCCGTTTGTTCGATTCTGGTCCCTTGACCCCTTATATATCCTTTGCCACGGTCGCCTCGAGCCGGGAGGATCTATCTTGGGTATCACCATCACCAATCATTTGAAGCGTCCGGAACCGGAGGCGCTGGCGGGCACGCTGCAAGCGCTCGCCGCGCGGTTCGGCAACCGGCTGATTACCTCGCAGGCGGTACGCGACCAGCACGCCCATACCACGACCTGGCTGGCGCCGCAGCCGCCTGATGCGGTGGTGATGGCGCAGGAGACGTCGGACATCCAGGACGTGGTGCGGATTTGCGCCCGACATGGCGTCCCCGTGATCGCGTTCGGCACCGGTACCTCGCTGGAGGGGCAAGTCAACGCGCCGGCGGGAGGCATCTGTATCGACCTGCGCGACATGAATCAGGTGTTGGAAGTCCACGCCGAGGATCTCGACTGCGTGATTCAGCCCGGCGTCACCCGCAAGGCGCTGAACGAGCATCTGCGCGACCAGGGCGTGTTCTTCCCGATCGATCCCGGCGCCGATGCCTCGCTCGGCGGCATGGCGTCGACCCGGGCTTCCGGCACCAATGCAGTGCGCTACGGCACCATGCGCGACAACGTACTGGCGCTCAAAGTCGTGCGCGGCGACGGCGAGATCATCACGACAGGTACAAGGGCGAAGAAATCCTCCGCCGGCTACGATCTGACGCATCTTTTTGTGGGGGCCGAAGGCACGCTCGGGATCATCTCCGAACTGACGATAAAACTGCGCGGCATTCCCGAAACCATCGCGGCCGCGGCCTGCTCGTTCGAGAGCGTGCGCGGCGCCTGTCAGGCGACGATCATGGCGATCCAGACCGGCATTCCCGTCGCCCGCATCGAACTGCTCAACGCCGAGCAAGTGGCCGCCTGCAATTCCTATTCGAAACTGTCGCTACCGGAGACCCCGCTGCTGCTGCTGGAATTTCACGGCAGCGAGAACGAGGTCGCCGAGCAGTCGAAGAACTTCAGCGAGATCGCGAGGGAGTGCGGCGGCGGGGATTTCACCTGGACCACGCGACCAGAGGATCGCACCAAGCTTTGGCAGGCCCGGCACGACGCCTATTGGTCGGTGAAAGCCTTGCGTCCCGGCGCCGGCGTGGTGGCCACCGATGTCTGCGTGCCGATTTCCCGGCTGGCCGACTGCGTGACCGAAACCGAAGCGGACCTGAAGCGCCTTAACCTGCAGTCGCCGATTGTCGGCCATGTCGGGGACGGCAACTTCCACTGCTCGCTGCTGTGCGATGTCGACGATCGTGACGAAATGGCGCGTGGTGAGGACTTCATGCATCGGCTGGTGGAGCGGGCGCAATCGATGGGCGGGACCTGCACCGGCGAACACGGCATCGGGCAGGGCAAGCAGAAATACCTCAAGGCCGAACTCGGCCCCGAGGCGATCGACGCGATGCGCGCGGTGAAGGCGGCGCTCGATCCGCAGAATATTTTCAATCCGGGAAAGATATTGCCGGCGGCGTAGCGGCTCGGAATCACAGAGGTACCGACGGGCTGTCGATGCAGCGGGCGCCGTCAACCCGGCTGCAAGCCCTTCGACGTGAACACCGGAGCGGCGGTCGGTCCGGTCAGGAACTGGATCAGCGTCTTCGCCGCGCCCGGTGCCTTGCTGCCGGCGCCGATTCCGGCGGCGAAGGACGTCACGCTTCCGAGGTCTCCGGGTAGCGGTCCCACCAGTTGCGCGCCGGCGACGGGCACGATCTCCGAGGTCTGCCCGACGCCAATCTCGGCCTCGCCCTTGGCGACGACGTCGGCGGCCTGGGCGCCCGGCACCAGAATGGTCTTGGACTTCAGCTGCTCGGCGATTCCCAGCCGATCGATGACCTTGGCGAAAGCGACCCCGCTGGCGCCGCCCTTGGCCGGATCCGCGTAGACGATGGATTTGGCTTCGAGCAGCGAACGCTTCAGTGCATCGGCCGAACTGATGTCCGGCTTCGGCGCGCCGGCACGCACTGCCACCGCCACCGCGGTGCCCGCGACATTGACGATGCTGCCGGGCGCCAACTTGTCCTGCTTCTGCAGGTCGTCCATCACCGGCCGCGACAGAATGATGACGTCGGCGGTCTCGCCGGCGAGGATGCGTTTCTTGATATCGGCGATCAGGCTGTAGCCGATGTTGAGCTTGTTGCCGGTCGCGCGCTCGAATTGCGGCGCCAACTCGTCCATAGTCGACGTCAGCGCCACCGACGTCAGCACCTTGATCTCGACAGGCTCCGCGACGGCCGCTTCGATCGCTGCGACCGACGCAAACAGCAATCCTGCCGCCAACGCCCCTGCAAACCTCAGCACAAATGGGTTCCCAGCCATGGTCATTCTCTCGCCGAAAGATTTATCGTTGTTGTTGAAGGAGAGGGTAGCGGAGGAATTCGGCGCGGACAACCTCAGCTGCGCAGGCCGGGCGCCTCGTGGCCGGTGCGCGCCACGTACTCCGTGTAGCCGCCGCCATACTGGTGAATGCCTTCGGGCGTCAGTTCCAGCACCCGATTGGACAGCGCGGCCAGGAAGTGCCGGTCGTGCGAGACGAACAGCATGGTGCCTTCGTACTGCGACAGCGCGGTGATGAGCATCTCCTTGGTCGCGATGTCCAGATGGTTGGTGGGCTCGTCCAGCACCAGGAAGTTCGGCGGGTCGAACAGCATCTTCGCCATCACCAGCCGCGCCTTCTCGCCGCCCGACAGCACCCGGCATCTCTTCTCGACGTCGTCGCCGGAGAACCCGAAGCAGCCGGCCAGCGCGCGCAGCGAGCCCTGTCCGGCCTGCGGGAACGAGTCCTCCAGCGACTCGAACACCGTGCGCTCGCCGTCCAGTAGATCCATGGCGTGCTGCGCGAAGTAGCCCATCTTGACGCTGCCGCCGAGCGCCACCGTGCCGTCGTCCGGCTGGCGTCGAGCCCGCCACCAGTTTCAGCAGCGTCGACTTGCCGGCGCCGTTGATGCCCATGACGCACCAGCGCTCCCGGCGCCGCACCATGAAGTCCAGTCCCTCGTAGATACTTTTGCTGCCATAGCCCTTATGCACTTTCTTCAGGCTCACCACGTCCTCGCCGGAGCGCGGCGCCGGCAAAAAGTCGAACGCCACCGTCTGGCGGCGCTTCGGCGGCTCCACCCGTTCGATCTTCTCCAGTTTCTTCACCCGGCTCTGCACCTGGGCTGCGTGCGAGGCGCGCGCCTTGAAGCGCTCGATGAACTTGATTTCCTTTGCCAGCATCGCCTGCTGACGCTCGAACTGGGCCTGCTGCTGCTTTTCGTTCAGCGCGCGCTGCTGCTCGTAGAACTCGTAATCGCCCGAATAGGTCGTCAGCGTGCCGCCATCGATCTCCACCACCTTGTTGATGATGCGGTTCATGAACTCGCGGTCGTGCGAGGTCATCAGCAGCGCGCCGTCGTAGCCCCTGAGGAACTGCTCCAGCCAGATCAGGCTCTCCAGGTCGAGATGGTTGCTCGGCTCGTCCAGCAGCATGGCGTCGGGGCGCATCAGCAGGATGCGGGCCAGCGCCACGCGCATCTTCCAGCCGCCCGAGAGCGCGCCGACGTCGCCGTCCATCATCTCCTGGCTGAAGCTGAGGCCGGCGAGGACTTCGCGCGCCCGGCCCTCCAGTGCGTAGCCGTCGAGCTCCTCGAAGCGCCCCTGCACCTCGCCGTAGCGCGCGATGATATCATCCATGTCATCCGCTTGATCCGGATCGCCCATGGCCGCCTCGAGCGTCTTCAATTCGGCAGCGACCGCGCTGACCGGACCGGCGCCGTCCATCACCTCGGATACCGCGCTGCGGCCGGACATCTCGCCGACGTCCTGGCTGAAATAGCCGATGGTGACGCCGCGATCGACGGCGACCTGGCCCTCGTCGGGCAACTCCTGGCCCGTGATCATTCGGAATAGCGTGGTCTTGCCGGCCCCGTTGGGACCGACGAGGCCGACCTTCTCGCCCTTCTGGAGCGCCGCCGACGCCTCGATGAAGAGGATCTGGTGACCGATTTGCTTGCTGACGTTGTCGAGACGAATCATGTGCACACGTGACTGGAAAGAGAGATGTCGCGGCCGCTGCTTAGGACATGTTGTGCACCTGCGAAAGAGGCTTGCGGCGCTGGCGCTTATGCGCTGGAAGCAGCCGCCAAAACGTGAATATGTTCAATGCTGGGTTGATGCCGGAGACGCTCCGGCCGACGACGCGGGAGACTGGCGCGGTGGAGTTGAGACAATGAAACCGGCCTCGCCGCTCCGCTCCGCGCTGCCCGCCGATGCCGGCGAGTTTCCAGCCGTCGCCGACGGCGACGCCATAACGGAAAGCCGGATGCGGCGGCGGGTGGTGCTGGCATCGGTTCTGGGCAACGGACTCGAATGGTTCGATTTCGTCTCCTACGGTTATTTCGCCAGCATCATCGCGAAAGTGTTCTTCCCGGCGGACAGCAATCTTTCGCTTGTCCTGACCTACGCGACCTTTGCGGTCGGATTCGTGGTGCGGCCGATCGGCGGCATCATGCTCGGCGCCTATGCCGACCGCTACGGGCGGCGGCGGGCGCTTTCGCTGCTGATCGTGATGATGGCGTTCGGCATGCTGACGCTGGGGCTGACGCCCTCCTTTGCCACGATCGGTATCGCTGCGCCTGTTATCGTCGTGTTCGGGCGCGTGGTGCAGGGGATTTCGATCGGCGGTGAATTCGCCAGCGCCACCGCGCTGTTGGTGGAATACGCGCCGCCGAACCGGCGGATGACGTTCGGCAGCTTTCAGATGTCTTCCCAGGCGTTGGGGCGCGTGCTGGCAACGAGCATCGGGCTCTCGGTGTTGCTGATGTTGCCGGCCGCGACGGTGCAGGCGGGCGGGTGGCGCATCCCGTTCCTGATCGGCTCGCTGATCGGGCCGTTCGGCTTCTACGTGCGATATCGCCTCGGGGAACCGCCGGAATATCAGAAGCTCCGCGAGCATGTGCCGGATGTGGCCCGCGCGCCGGTGCGCGACGTGCTGCAACGTCACTGGCAGCCGTTGATCTGTGCCATCGGCCTCATCATCATCGGTACCTCGCTGACCTATATCTGGAACACCTATCTGCCGACCTATGTGGTCGAGCAACTGCACCTGCCGCTATGGCAAGGCTTGCTCGGCGTCCTCGTCACGTCCGCGCTCGGCATCGGCACCTGCGTGCTCGGCGGCTGGCTTGCGGACCAATACGGTCCGTATCGGATGTTCCTCCTGTTCACCGCGATCTCCGCGTTGATCTCCTATCCGTTCTTCGCCTACGTGCTGGCCGCGCCCGGGTTCGGCCGGTTGTTCCTGGCGCAGTTCGTGGTGCTGACCGTGTTCGGACTGCTGCAGGGCCCCGGTCCCGGGATGCTCGCGAGCCTGTTTCCGGTCGAGGTCCGCTCCACCGGCATGGCGATCGCCTACAATGTCGGCGTCACGGTGTTTGGCGGATTTGCGCCGCTGACGGTGACCTGGCTGATCGCGGAAACCGGGAGCAAGCTGGTGCCGGCCTATTACATCATCGCCGCGGCCGTGCTCTCGATCCTGGTCGTCGGCGGCACGCTGACTGCCATGCGGCGCGCCGCCGATATCCAAGCATCAGGCGCGCTTTAATTCAGTAGTGTGGAACGGCTCCAGCGTGTCGATATCGCTGACCGGCTGGGTCTTTTGATTCCATTTGAAATAGCGCAGCGTGATCGTCTCCGGCGTGAAGTCCATTAACAGAAAGCCGTTCTCCTCGATTGGCTTGACGGTTTCCTGCATGTCGAGATGTTGCGGCGGCTGCGGGCCGACGCCACGAAATTCCGACGCCCAGCCGCCGGTGCTGGTGCCCATAGTGCCCGGCAGAACGGTGATCACAGGATTTCGCGAGAAGTCGAACTGACCGCTCCGCATCATTCGCCCCTCCGCGGTGGCGTGTAAATCGCCGCTGACCACAAGCGGTATCCGTCCCGGCATTTCCGAGAGGGCCTGCATCAGCCGATCATGCTGTGAGAGCCAGCCTTGTTGCCAATACGGTTTTGGCTTGGCCTCGGAAAGCTTGCCATCGGGACCGAGCATGTCGGGATACCATTCGCCCCACTTGCCGGCGCTCCATCCTGGCGGATTCGACGGCACATTGACGAGATGGACGACTTCCCTGGCCGCGGCCCGGGCCTTCAACCAGGCTTCGACGTCGGGCGCGACAAAGACACCCGACGGTCCGGCCAGCGTGACGGTCCGCCTCACGTCATAGAGAAGAACCTCGGCCAGGCGGCCGTAGCGCAGGGTGCCGAAACTTTCCGAAAGGCCCGACGGCCGCGACGCCGGTTGATCCGTATAGTCGGAGCCGGGAAGCCCGGGCGATCGATTGGGATCGGGAAGGAACTCGGGATACCACAGCCGCTGGGTCGCGCGGGCCGCCTGCAGCATGAAATTGTCGGGCGGAAACGTCACGATCTCGTCGGTCGCTTCGTCGTTGTCGAAATGGTCGTGGTCGTCCTGCAGGAAAAATACCGGCGTCGAACGGCAGAGCGTGCCGTAGAGCGGGCTGATCTGCTCGCCGGCCGCGCGAAGCAACGCGCTCTCGTTGGCTCCGCCGAGAATGGGCGCGCTGCGATCGAAGCGGGCATATTCCAGGGCGGCCTTGGACGCTCCGAGCCGGGGCGATGCTTTCGGCGCCAGCAGATCCCAGTAGACCTGATCGCCGTTGGCAATCAGTGCGTCCGGGGCATACGAGAGTGCCCGCTGAAGCAACTTTTGCCGGACCGCAATCGGCACAAATTCCACACCAGTGTGCGACAGCTTGAAGATATCGTGGCCGCCGGCGCAGGAATACACCACCAATCGAAGCTTCGCCGGCATGTTGTCGGGTGCCGGCATCGTCGCCAGGGTCCACGGCTGCGAGAGCACGCGTCCATCGGAACTCATCAGCGAAAGCTGATAAGGCGTTCCGGGCTTCAGATCGGCGGCGTTGAACTGCCAGAATGACCCGCGCGTATCCGAACGCTCTCCGACGACGCGCTGATCGCCAACCCGCAGAACAGGCGCCCCCTCCAGCGGCTTCTTGAATGATGCTTTTACGAGAATCCGGTCGTGACTGCTGGTCGGAAGAAGGTGCGCGAGTTCCCCATCGTCCCATGTCGGCTGCGCCGCGATTCCGCCGCCGGCCGCAGTTTGCGCGGCCACGGGCGTTGCTTCGCCCAATGGCAGGAGTCCGATCGCCGCGGAGGCTCCCACACCCAAAAACTCACGCCGTGTTGCGGTCATTTTGCGCCTCCCTTCGATGATGCCGTGTACGGCATTCTTGCGATTGGGGCTCGCGTCGACGAGCACCATTTGGGAGCATCAAACAACCCGACGGCCTTAGCGTCGAGTATTATTGTCGCGCTTGAACGCGTTTGCCGCACTTGTGAACATGAGACGATGTCGCGTTCCAGGGTTTTTAGAAAACCCCAGCAGTTCACTCCCGTTTGAACCGGTAGTTGAACCGATCCGCATCCGCCGTCACAAACCCCGCCGTCGGCGTCGGGAAATGAATCGGCAGAATCAGCGTGTCGGTTTCTGCAACGGATGATAAGAACTTCCGGCGCGATACCGCCGATTGCTTTGCATCCCAGTCCGGCTTGGCCGACCAGTCGGGCTCCCGGCACTGGATCACGTGGTGCATCATGTCGCCGGTCACCACCGCGCGCTGCCCGCGCGAGAAAATGTTGACGCAGCAATGGCACGGCGAGTGCCCCGGGGTCGGCGTCAGCGTGATGGTATCATCCAGCGCGTAATCGTCGTCGACCAGCAACGCCTGGCCGGCTTCCACGATCGGCAGGCAGTTGTCGCGGAATACCGTGCCCGGCGGATTGGCGCCTTTCGCGTGCTCCACTTCCCACGCCGCATATTCTCCCTTGTGAAAGATGTATTTCGCATTCGGGAATGTCGGCACCCAGCGCCCGTCGCGCAGCGTGGTGTTCCAGCCGGTGTGGTCGATATGAAGATGGGTGCAGAACACATAGTCCACTTTGTCGTAACTGATGCCAAGCGCGAACAGCTCGTTCCGCCAGCGCTCCTTGCCGGGAAAATCGAACGGCGGAGGATGACCCTTGTGTTCGCCGGTGCAGGTGTCCACCAGGATCGTATGATGCGGCGTCCGGACCACGAAGGTCTGGTAGGTGATGACGATCATCCCCAGTGCCACGTCGAACACCTCAGGCTCCATCGAGGGCAAATGAGCTTTGAACGTGGCCTCGTCATAGGCCGGGAAGAAGTCCTGCGGCCGGCGCCACGGGCCTTCGCGTTCGATCACCGCATCGATGGTGATATCGCCGATCCTGATCTGCTTCATGTTTGCTTTCCCCGGACGTGTTGGCGTGAGCGTAACGGGCGTCTCGCGGCCGTTCAAGTGAAGGCAAAACGCTTCCTCGGGCCAGCCGCGCGCGTGTCACGCAGCACTCCCATGATTTCATGGCGATTGCGACGCGGCGCAAACTGGAGGACGGTGCGCTCCAACAAAACAAGATCGATTGGGGGGCGTGCAATGAGACCGATGCATGCGGCGACTGCCGTGGCGGCCGCTTTTCTTTGTTTGGCGTCGGTGACGCAGACGCGGGCGGACCCCATTCCCCCGGGCGCGGTCGGTCAGAACGTCGAAGCCGTCGGCTACAGCAATCTCAACGACAAGCCCGGTTTCAAGATGTCGATCCAGAAGGTAGGCGAGCGCTGGTATCTCTATATCGGCATGCTGTGGAACGAGGGCTGGCACATCGTCGACGTCACCGATCCGGCTGACCCGAAAGTGGTCAAGGAGATTCAGGGGCCTGACAATACCGCGACCGATCAGATGGAGATTGCCGACGGCAAGATGATCACGGCGTTGGCCAGGATATCGCCGGGCTGGGGCGGCGATCCGAACAAGCCGTTCGACGAGGGCGTGCTGATCTGGGATCTGAAGGATCTGCTCAATCCGCAAAAGCTCGGCCAGTACAAGACCGGCTCGCTCGGCACCCATCGCAACGGCTATCAGGGCGGCAAGTACATGCATCTCTCGGCCATCATGCCGGGATACAAGGGCAACATCTACGTCATCGTCGATATCAGCGACCCCGTGCATCCCGTCGAAGCCGGAAGGTGGTGGGTGCCCGGCCAGAAGGACGGCGAAACGCCCGCCGCACCTCCCGGTACCATGCTGCATGGCCCCGCCTTCATCGTCGGCAAGACCGCGTATCTGCCCTATGGTGGCGCGGGCATGATCATTCTCGACATCGCCGACGTCGCGCACCCGAAAAAGATCGGACAGCTCTCGATGTCTCCGCCGTTCGCCTCCAGCATCGGCGTGCATACGGTGATTCCGGTGCCGGCACGAGGGCTCGCCTTCATCAACTCCGAGGCGATCCAGGAGGACTGCAAGGAAGCGTTACAGAATGCGTCGATCGTCGATATCAGCGACCCCGCCAAGCCGCGGCTGATGGCGCTGTTTCCGTTGCCGTTGCCGCCGTCGGACTGGCCGATCAAAAGCTTCTGCAAGCGCGGCGGAAGATTTGGGCCGCATAACCAGAACACGCTGCTGCACAATCCGTTCGTGCAGCCGCAGGGCGATCTGGTCTATCTGACCTACTTCAATGCCGGCTTGCGGATCTACGACACCAGTACGCCGACCGCGCCGCGTGAAGTCGGTTACTTCCTGCCGCCCGATCCGACCCGTCGTTATGGCGTGTTTCCGAAAGGCAAACTGGTCGCCCAGAGCGAGGACGTGCTGGTCGATACCAGGGGCTTTATCTACGTCACTCATAAAAACCAGGGGCTTTGGATATTGAAATATAACGGCAAATAGAGACGCGGATTTTCGGTCTTGCGTCGGACGCCGGTTTTGCGATCAAACTGAAGCGTGAATACCGCCAGCCCGCAACAACTGAAAATCGAAATCGATGGCGCGGACGCCGTCTCTGCGCTGCTGCTGCGGCCGTCGTCGCCGCAAGCGTGCTTTGTCTTTGCCCATGGCGCCGGCGCGGGGATGACCCATGCCTTCATGGAGACGGTCGCGGCCGGGCTTTGCGCCTGCGGCATCGCGACCTTGCGCTATCAGTTTCCCTATATGGAAAAAGCCAGCAGGCGGCCGGATCCGCCTGTGATCGCGCATGCCGCGGTCCGCGCCGCCGTGGCGGAAGCCGCGCGATGCTGTCCGGGGCTGCCTCTTTTCGCCGGCGGCAAATCATTCGGTGGCCGCATGACCTCGCAAGCGCAAGCCATCACGCCATTGGCCGGCGTCCATGGCCTCGCGTTCCTGGGTTTTCCGCTGCATCCGGCAGGCCAGCCGTCCGAGGCGCGGGCGAAGCACCTATCGGATATCCATATTCCCTTGCTGTTCGTGCAGGGCACCCGCGACAAGCTTGCGGAACTGTCCCTGCTCGAACCCCTCGTGAGCCGCCTCGGGGCAGCGGCGATGCTGCACCTTGTGCGCGAGGGCGACCATTCCTTTCATGTCCTGGCGCGTTCAGGAAGGAATGACCGCGACGCCATGGGCGAAGTTGTAAACACACTGTCCAACTGGATCGCCGCGACAACCGCGGAGTGCATCGGCGGGCCGGCCGGCGCGGCACCGGCAGGAGAAACGCCCGGTCCTGCGGCGGATTGACGATTGAAATTGCCCTGCGGCCATCTATGCTTCCCTGTTTTAAGGGTTTGCCGATGTGGTGGTTCACCAAGCGCAAGCACCAGCGCCAGGAAATTTGGGATGAAGATATTCAGTGGCCGATTGGCGACCTTGAAGCGGCCCACAGAATACGCGAGATCTGCCGTTCCGCCGCCGACAGCGCTGAAAGAGTAGAGGGCTCCGGCCGCCGCGATCACGCGAACGAGCCCGAACGCTATGAGCGCGCCACCAGGGCCGCCATGGAAATTGCCGTCAAGATTTCCGACGATCTGTTGCGCGATGCTTCGGTGCGGCAGATCGTGGACCTGTGCGTGACGGCTGACAATCTGAAGACGGCGCGGATCCTGTTTCGCGCGATCCAGACAGCGTCGATCAGAGAAGAGGTGCTGAGCGACCATCCGGTGCTGTGGCGATGAACCTCGGGCACGGAGGCGCTGTTTGGCGCTCCCCAGCCGCAAGAGGATCATAAGGTGCTACGTGAGGTAGGTTTCCGGGAACAAGTGACCGCGATCGGCGTTTGGGCCGCCATTGCCATCTTGCCGCATGGCCAATTGCTGCGTAGGCTCTGATAAAACCAGAACGGGAGCTCGACGCCCATGAAGCCCTTCCGCGTCTTACGCCGTGCGTGGCTGTTGCTGGTGCTTGCGCCAATTCCGGCCTGGGCGGGCACCGCCCGCATCTACATCACCAACAGCGCCGGGGACAGCATCCACGTCATCGATCCCGCGACCAACAAGGTGGTCCAGCAGATCAGGGGTATCGAGGGCGCGCACGGAATCGCCTTCTCTCCCGACGGCGCCAGGGTCTATGTCAGCGATGAAGTCTATTCGACGCTCGATGTGTTCGATCGCAAGTCCGGCAGACTGGTCAAGAGGGTGGCTCTGAGCGCGCATCCCAACAACATCGCGGTGGCCAAGGACGGCCGCATCGTCGTCGGTATCGCCCGCGATCCCGGTGCGCTCGATATCATCGATCCCGTCACGCTGGAGCGGACCAAAAGCGTGCCGGTCAACGGCCGGTTGCATAACGTCTATGTGACTCCTGACAGCAAATACGCCGTCACCGGTTCGATCCGAACCGGAATTGTCAGTGTCATCGATCTTGCGACCGAGCAGCCCGCGTGGGAGGTCAAGCTCGACAAAGGCATTCGTCCGATGGCGATCGAGGCCGGCCCGGACGGCGTGACCAAACGAATCTTCGTGCAATTGTCCGACGTCAACGGCTTCGCCGTGATTGATTTCGCCGCCCGCAAGGAAGTGGCGCGGATCCTTCTGCCGGCGGCCAGGGCCGACTTCGAGATCGATGGCGGCCGCTCCGACGCGCCCTCGCACGGCATCGGCGTGGCGCCCGACGGCAAGACGCTGTGGGTGACCAGCATCCCCAATAACGCGGCGTATGTCTATTCGCTTGCCGATCTCTCGCTTTTAGGCGAAGTCGCCCTTCCGTCGCTGAAACTGCCGGGGCACGGCGCAATTTCGGCGGTCGCCAACTGGGTGACGTTCACGCCCGACAGCAAGACGGTCTACATTTCCAACGCCGGCCTGCGCTCGGTCTCGGCGATCGACACCCAATCCAGGAAGCTGGTCGCGGTGGTCCCGGTCGGCGAGGTGCCCAAGCGCATCAACACGCTGGCAATTCCGGACCGTCCGGACTCCGCCGCTACTTCTTCGGGGAAGCGAGCGTCGCTCCATTGACCCAGGCGGCCAGCGCGCGCCAGGCTGGATCGCGCTTCGATGGAAACTGCCGTCCGCCGGAGTGAAACACATCGCCGCCGCCTTCGGGGGCCAGCGGATGCAGCAGCAGCCGGCTGGTGTCGGGATCGCCGGGATTGACCAGGATCGAGATCATCTCGAAGTTGCGGCGTGATTGTTCCTCGGTCCAGCCTTGCGCGCCTGCGGCAAGCCGTTCCAGGTGGAATGCGTTGTTGCTCTCGACATGGCAGACGTAGCAGCGGGCATGGTCAGGCCGCTTGGTCAGAAAGATCGGTTCGACCCGGCTTTTGAAATAGTCGTAGTCGAGTTTCGGCGTGTCTTGCACCGCGGCGATGGAGCTGGAAGCGGCAAGTGCGGCCAGAACCGCTACGGCTATCAACGCACGACCCGGCATTTCAACTCTCCCTGGCGCCTTGTTCTTCTATTGAGTTGGATGGTAGCGAAAATGCGGGCTTCGACAAGCCGGACCGGTTTGCGTCGGTTAAAACAAACAGCGGACTCGACGATTTCTAGGTTGCCCGGCGCACAAAGCTCGGATTGAGCTCCTTCACCGAGCGCGCGCCGCATTGCTGCATCGCCGCGCGCGTCTCGGTCCGCACGATTTCGAGCACCCGTTCGACGCCTTCCTGGCCGAAGGCGCCAAGCCCCCACAGATAGGGCCGCCCGATTCCGACCGCCTGCGCGCCCGTCGCGAGCGCCTTGACCGCGTCGGTGCCGCGGCGGAATCCGCTGTCGACGATCACGGGCATTCGCCCCTTCACCGCCGCGATGATGTCCGGCAGCGCGTCGATGGTGGAGCGGCCATTGTCCTCGCCGCGGCCGCCGTGGTTGGAAACCAGAATTCCATCGATCCCGTTCTGCACCGCCAACTCGGCGTCATCGGGGGTGACGATGCCCTTGAGCACGATCTTCATGCGCGTGATGTCGCGCATTCGCTTGACGGTATCCCAGGACAAGTTGGAGGATTCGCCGCCCGCAGGCATGCCGGAGAGATCGATGCCGTCGTAATTGTGCCGGCGCACCGAGCGCGCCGCGAAGCTGCCGCGATCGTGACAGGCCGAACATTCGCGGGTATCGGTGCGCATCAGGCGGAACAGGGTTTCCTGGTTGCGGCCCGCGATCCGGTCGACGGTCACCACCAGGACCGGACAGCCGGCGGCGTCGGCCCGCTTGATCAGCGCCTGTGCAACTTCCCAGCGCGGCGACGCATAGAGCTGGAACCAGATCGGCGCCCCGCGCGCCTCGGTGACGTCTTCGACGGAATAGTTCGAGGACGTCGACAGGATCTGCAAATGGTTGCCGGCGCGCGCGGCCTTGGCGACGGCAACCTCGCCGTCGGGGTGAAAGAACTGGTTGCCGCCGGTCGGACACACGAAGATCGGCGAATCGTAGCGGGTGCCGAAAAGCTCCACGCTGGTGTCGACCTTGGATACGTCATTGAGACGATGCGGCATCAGCTGAAATTTCAGGAAGGCCTCGCGGTTGGCGCGCAGCGTGACCTCGTCGTCGAGGCCGGATGCCATGTAGCCGAAATGCGCCGGCGGCACGTTCTTGCGCGCCACCGGCTCGAAGTCGAACACGTTGATGGCGTCCTTCGGACGGTCGATCAGTTCGCCGCCCCCTGCCGGCGCCCAGATCATCGGATCGGGCCATTTGGAGGGTGCTTCGGCGCCGTAAGCCGACAGCGCGCCTGAGGCGAACAGCGGGCTTGCCGCGAGGTATTGCAGAAAACGGCGGCGGCTGGTGGCGCGAACGATCGGCGACGTCATTCGAATATCCCCCCTGTTGTTGTTCTTGTGGGGGACGATAGCAGCCGGCGGGGTTTCCCGGAAGCCATAGGAGCCGTGCGGGTCACCCTCAATCGCGGCTCGCTCGAACCGGCGTTAGGGGAGGTCGCTGAATCGTCCTTGGGTCACGGCTGGCACTCGCTGACACGCTCGGCTTCCAATTCCGTTTTCACATCGTTGGTCAACATACCCGCCATCCAGGCCTTGGTGGTGATGGTGGCTGTGTAGTGCGACGCACGATCGAAGTTGAAATTGCCGGAGACATCCATATCCATTTGCCCCTTGCACTGCAGGCGCCATTTCAGCGTTCGGCCGGTCGCTTCGTATTCCGTGCGTTCACAGGTCGAATTGACGGTGTTGGTCGCGGGGCCGAAGGTCTTGGCGACGTCGCCTGCCTGTTCAGGGCTGAGGCAACGCGCCTTTACCTGCGGTGGCATGGTCGCGCCGTTCACGACATTTTTCGAGGTTATTTTCCACTGTCCCGGCTCAATCAGATTCTCGGCTGCGGCCAGGGCCGCCGGCCCGGAAAGCGCGAACAAGATCACCACAAATTTATTCATCGGCCTGTTTCTCCAGCAATCATGTTCGTTAGGACACCAAGCGTGAAGTCGCGGACGTTTCGCTGGTATCACGGGGGCGGCGGGTGTCGTCTCCCATCGGGTCGTTCAGGCGCGCCAGCATGCCCTCATTATTTCACGAAATCGGCGCTCGCTTTGCCCAATCTCGTATCTTGCAATCGGAAGCTCTGGACAAGACGTCCACATCAGGCTCAAATTTGACCGACCAAACCAGAGCGCCCACGGCAATGACGGGCGTCTGAAAAATAGTATCGGGGAGGAATACATGGCGATTTCGCGTCGTAAGGTTTTGCTGGGCAGCGCCGGAGCACTAGGCGCCGCGGCCCTGCCGTTTCCAAAGCCTGCCATTGCCCAGTCGGAGCCGATCAAGATCGGCTGGCTCGCCGCAATGACCGGCCCGAGTTCGGCACCGACCATCGGCTTCAATCGCGGCGTGATCTTTGCGGTCGACGCCATCAACGCCGCCGGCGGTGTCAAGGGCCGCAAGATCGAGGTCATCACTCGCGATACCCAGGGCGATCCGACCAAGGCGGTTAACGCGACGCAGGAGTTGATCAGCCAGGCCAAGGTCCACGCGCTGTGGGGCCCGGTCAATTCGGGCGAGGCGCTCGCTACCACGCCGATCATGGCGCGCGCCAAGATGCCGAACATTCATCCCTGCGTCGTCGAAAGCCTGATCGACCCCACCAAATTTCCCAATGCGTTCCGCATGGCGCCATCGAACAGCCAGTGGGACGATGCGGTCCGGGGTTATTGCCTCAATATCCTCAAGGTGAAAAAGATCGCCGTGATCGGCGACACCACGGGCTATGGTGTCACCGCCCTCGGCGCGTCGGTGGCCGCGTTCAAGAAGGACGGCGCCGATGTGGTCTATCAGGCCAACATCGATGCGACCCAGCCCGACATGACGCCGGATATGCTGCGCGCCAAAAATGCCGGCGCCGAGGTGATCGTGGTGTGGAGCGTCACGACAGGCATGGAAGCACGGATGTTCAACACCCGCGCCGCCATGAACTGGGATGTTGCCTTTGTCGGTCACCCCTCACTGGCGTCAGGGGAAATCGCCGGGCTGGTCGAGAAGCCCGCCAACTGGAAAAAAGTCTACGCCGTCGGCTACAAGAGCGTCAGCTACGATGGCGCGGGTAAGCTGCCTCCGAAGACCCAGGACCTGGTCGATCGCCTCACCAAGGCCAACGTCGCGCTCAACGATACCCTGTTGTGGTGGATCGCCGGCGGCATCGACGCGATCGAGTTGTTCGCCAAGGGCGTCGAAACCAGCGGATCGACCGACGGCCCCGGCATCATCGCCTATTTGAACTCGCTGTCGAAATATCCGGGCTATTTCGGCGACTACACGTTCACGCCGACCCAGCACAACGGCTATCCGACCGACGAGATCGTGATGTCCGAGGCCTCGACCGCCAAGAACGGCACCTTCGCGCTGGCGCCCGGTTACAGCTGACGGCGGCAGAGGGCAGGGCAGATGCTCGCCTCTATTCTCGCATCAGGATTGGCGGCGGGCGCGATCTACGCACTCGTCGGCGTCACCTACAACACGATGTTCTCGACCTCGCGGGTGATGAGCTTCACCTCGGGCCAGCTTGCCATGCTCGGCGGCGTGTTCGGGTCCCTGTTCATGCTGAAGCTGGGCATGCCGATATGGGCCGGTTTGCTGCTGACGCTGCTCGGCTGCGCCGTGATCGGGGTAATCACCGAATTCGTCGCGGTGCGGCCGGTGCTGAAAAACCTCGACCAGCATCTCTATGTGCTGTCCACGCTGGCGCTCGCGCTGATGATCCAGCAGGTGGCGGCGATCAAATGGGGCACCGAGCCGCAGCCGTTTCCCCGGCTGATCGGGTGGGGCAGCGGCGTGTTTGACGAAAAGTTCTGGCTGCCGGTCGCCGCCTGCGCGATCACCATCACCGGCCTCGAATATCTCTATCGCCGCACGCTGGTCGGCCGCGCGTTTCTGGCGATCGCGGAGGACAATTTTGCCGCGCGCGCGCTCGGCCTGCCTGAGCGCAATTTGCGCATCGCCAGCTACGCGCTCGCCGGGGTCATCGGCGGGGTTGCCGGATTTTCCGGTGGTGAGTTGCTGCTGGCGTTCTTTGCCAATGGCGCGCTGTTGAATTTCTACGGCTTCGTGCCGGTGGCGCTCGGCGGGCTCGGCAACAACCGCGGCGCCATCATCGGCGGCCTGGCGCTCGGCCTGTTCCAGCAGGCGGCGAATTTTCTGGTCGGTGGCATCTTCTCGTCAGTGGCCGTGTTCACGCTGTTCATTGTGGTCCTGCTGGCGGCGCCGCAAGGCCTGTTCGGTTCGGCCATGGCGCGGAGGGTGTGATGACCGCCGTCACCGCAACTCCCGGACGCAGCGAGGCGCGCGCCATTCGCGCGGCGTTGCCGCAGCTCGCGCCGTTTATCGGGATCCTCGCGGTCGCGATGGTGCTGCCCTTCGTCAGCAACGACTACTGGGCGCTGATCGGCACACGGGCGGCGATCTACTGGGTGCTGGTCTCCGGCCTCAATTTGGTCGTCGGTTTCGCCGGACATCTGGCGATCGGCTATGTCGCACTGCTGACGCTCGGCGCCTACACCACCAGCGTGCTGGTGGCCGGCAATGTGATGCCGGCACTGCCGGTATTCGCGGCGTTGCCGATCGCGGGCTGTGTCGGCGCGGTGTTCGGCGTCATCGTCGGCCTGCCGGCGTTGCGATTGCGCACGTTTTATTTCGCGATGTCGACGCTCGGCTTCGCCACCATTGTCACCCAGATCGCGCTGGGCTGGCAGAGCGTCACGGGCGGCGGCATCGGCATATCCGGCCCGGAATTTCCAGCGCCGTTCAATACCGCATGGGGCTATTACTATCTCTGTATCGGCTTCGCCGCCTTCTGCACCTGGATGAGCGCCAATGTCGCCCATAGCCGGTTCGGCCGCGCGTTGATCGCGGTCCGCGACGCCGAAGTCGCGGCCGAAGCCACCGGCATTTCCAAGCCACGCATGCTGGTCGCGATCTTCCTGCTGGCCGGCGCGCTGGCGGCGATCGCCGGCGGGCTGTTCGCGAGCCTGCAGACCTACATTACGCCGGACGCCTTTACCTTCGATCTGTCGATCCTCTTCTTTATCGCGATCCTGATCGGCGGCCGCGGCTCGATCCTGGGCCCGATGCTCGGCACCATCATATTGACCATCCTGCCGGAGATCGCCGCACCGCTTGCGGCATGGTCGACGTTCCTTTACGCCGTGCTGCTCTTGGTGATCGTGCTGGTGATGCCCGGCGGCATCGCCGCGCTGCTGGATTTTCGCAACCGCCATCCGCTCGCGAGCAACCGCGCCATCGTGCCGCGTCCCTCGGCGCTCGGCGATGTCGTCGGCAAGCGCGCGGGCGACCGGACGCTGAGCCTGCGCGATATCGCGCTGAGTTTCGGCAATGTGCGCGCCATTGACGGGCTCGATCTCGACGTCAGGCCGGGCCAGATTCATGGTCTGATCGGCCCCAACGGCAGCGGCAAGACCACGACGCTGAACGTGATCTCCGGTTTTTACGCCGCCAAGGCGGGCACCATGACGTTGGGCGACGACGCGCTGCCGCCGGGCCGGCCGGCGCTGCGCGCGGCAAGCGGTATCGCCCGCACCTTCCAGACCCCGCGTGTGATCGGCGATGCCTCGGTGCTGCAGAACGTCATGATCGGCGGTACCATCGAGGGCCAGGCGACCTTCGTCGAAGCGCTGCTGGCGTTGCCGCGCAACCGGCGCGACGAGCGCAGGCTTGCAGCCCAGGCCCGCGCGCTGCTCGGCGTCGTCGGACTGGAAATGCTGGCCGACGTCCGGGCCGACCGGCTGCAGCACAGCGAACTGCGTTTCATCGAGATCGCGCGGGCGCTGATGCTGGAGCCGGATTTCCTGCTGCTCGACGAGCCCGCCGCCGGTCTCTCCAGCGACGAAATCGAGCGTCTGGGCACGCTGATCAAGGCGATCGGCCGGCGCGGCGCCGGCGTATTGCTGGTGGAGCATCATGCCGACCTGATCTTCGACATCTGCGATCAGGTCACCGTGCTCAATCTCGGCCGCATCCTGGCTGCGGGAACACCGGCCGAGATTCGCGTTCACAAGGAGGTGGTCAGTGCTTACCTCGGCGGCTGAACCCCTACTCATGGTCGATGCGCTGCAGTCCGGCTACGACAAGATCCGCGTGCTGCACGGCATCGATTTCACGGTAGCGCCGGGCGAGGTGGTGGCGCTGCTCGGCCCCAACGGCGCGGGAAAGACCACCATGCTTCGCGCGCTGTCGGGATTGCTGCCGGTCAATGCCGGGCATGTGCGCTTCGCCGGCCGCGACATGACCAACGCGACGCCGCGCGAGGCGGCGCGCGCCGGACTCGTGCACGTCATCGAAGGCCATCGCGTGTTCACGCAGATTTCCGTCACCGACAATCTCTTGCTGGCGGGCTACGACCTGCCGCGCGGCGAACGCGCGGCGAGGGTCGAGGAAGCGTTGTCGTTCTTTCCGGAAATCGCCGAGAAGCGCCACGAGCGCGGCGGCGCGCTCTCCGGCGGCCAGCAGCAAATGCTGACGGTGGCGCAGGGACTGGTGCGCCGGCCGCGGCTGTTGATGCTCGACGAACCCTCAGCGGGCCTGTCGCCGGTGCTGGTCGATCGCGTGCTCAACGTCATCGCCCAGTTGCGCAGCAAGGGCACGGCCGTTCTGCTGGTCGAGCAATTGCTGGAAAAGGCGCTGGCCGCCGCCGACCGCGTCTACGCGCTGGTGCAGGGCCACATCGTGCTGGAAGCGCCGACCAGCGAGGGCAACCTGCCGCAGCAGCTCGAACGCGCCTATTTCGGACATGACAGCCATCTGGCGGCGTCTTGAATAAACCCGCATGCTTCCACACACACAAAGGCGTGACGACCCAGTGATTCCGGGCCGGCCCGAGGCATCTTATGCGCGCCGGAATGATGAGATAATATGAAACGGCTTCCCTTCTTCTACGGCTGGATCATCATCGCGGTGACGTTCGTCACCATGGCGATCGGCGTCAATGCGCGCACCGCGTTTTCGCTGTTCTTTCCGCCGATCATCGATGAGTTCGGCTGGGAGCGCGGCGTCACCGCCGGTGCATTTTCGTTCGGCTTTCTGGTTTCGGCCGCCGTCAGTCCGCTGATCGGCCGCATGATGGACCGCTTCGGCCCGCGCGCGGTGATGGAACTCGGCGTCGCCCTGATGGCGAGCGGCCTGCTGCTGGCGCCGCTGACCACCCAACCCTGGCATCTGTATCTGACCATCGGCGTGCTGGTCGGCGCCGGCAGCATCTGTCTCGGCTATTCCGGTCAGTCGCTGTTTCTGCCGAACTGGTTCAACCGCCGGCGCGGCCTCGCCATCGGGCTCGCCTTCGCCGGCGTTGGCCTCGGCTCGATGACGCTGCTGCCCTGGGTGCAGCACATGATCGAGCAGACCGGCTGGCGCACCGCCTGCACGGCGATGGGACTTCTGGTCCTCGTCGTGCTCGGGCCGATCAACCTGCTGCTGCACAAACGCCCCGAAGACATCGGCCTACGGGCCGACGGCGAGGGCGCGCCGACGGCGTCCTCCGCCAAGCCGGTCTCGAATATTGTCGATCCCGAATGGGCGGGCACCGACTGGACGCTGCGGCGCGCGGTGCGCACTGCGCGTTTCTGGTGGGTCGCGCTCGGCTATTTCGGCGGCTTGTACATCTGGTACGCGGTGCAGGTGCACCAGACCAAATATCTGCTCGACATCGGCTTCAGTCCGAGCGTGGCGGTCTGGGCGCTGGGCGCGGTCAGCCTGTTGGGAATCCCCGGCCAGATTCTGCTCGGACATCTCAGCGACCGGGTCGGGCGCGAGTGGATCTGGACCGCAAGCTGCTTCGGCTTCGCGATCTGCTTCGCGGCGCTGATCGCCCTCAAGTTTTATCCGACGGTGCTGCTGGTCTGGGTCATGGTTCTGGGGCAGGGCGCACTCGGCTACGGGTTGACCTCCATCATGGGCGCAGTGGTGGTCGAAATTTTTCAGGGCAAGCACTATGGCAGCATTTTTGGATCCATCATGATCGCGGCGCTTGCGGGGGGTGCAGCGGGTCCCTTCGTTACCGGCGCGCTGCATGACCTGTCGGGGAATTATACGCTCGCCTTCGCGATCGGGATCGTCGTCAGCGGATCAAGCGCCTTCGCGATCTGGATGGCGTCGCCCGGCAAGATTCGGGCGGTCGCGGGCCAGCTGCATAAAGCACAAGCCAGCGTTAGCGCCGGCTAGGAAGAGGATTCAAATATTCGCCCGCCGTGGCGGCTGAGGGCTGTATCCGGACGAAAATTTCCGTCAGGCCGATGAAATTCCCATGGCTCTCTGCAGATCGCCGATGGCACGCAGGAAGCTGTCAGCTGACGTGGTCTCCGGATCGATCAGACGGTGCAGACGAAAGCCGTCCTCCAGGGCCAGCAGAATCGCGGCGGTCCATGCCGGGTTCAGGGATCCGTTCTTTCCACTGTTCTTCGACGTGGTCTCGACGATATCGGCGATCAGTTTTCTCCTGGCTCGCAGGCGCTTGGCGAGGTCGGGTCTGCGCTTTTCGGCGCGTGCCACAAACAGGATCATCTCCATGTGCAGAAGCGGAGAACGACCGAGCGGATCCTGCCGGCTGCGGTCCATGGTCTTCAGCGCATCGATAAAATCCGCGAGGTTCTTGTGCCTGGCGAGAAGATCGAGATTGCGTCGAATAGATTGCTCGACATGATCCTCGATCATGGCGATGATCAACTCGTCCTTGCTCTTGAAATTTGAATAAAACGCCCCGCGCGTGAAGCCGGCCGCAGCCGCAATGGCCTCGATGCTGGCGCCGCCGATTCCCTGTTCCTCGAAGGCGCGCGCCGCCGCCTCGAACAGTTTTTCGCAGGTATCGTCCCGGGTCGGTCTGGTTCGGACTCTTGACATCGGTCTATTTTAGGTCAAAATGCAACTCGATACAATAGTGTATCGAGTTTCACCTTGGGTCGTCCGGCCTTGAGCAGGCCAATGCACTCAACTTCGGGCGCTCCAGCGCGGCAACCAAATGAGGTCATCATGAACGAGCATGTTCGGACGGCTACCACCGAGCCGCTTTTCAACCCGCTGTCGCCGGAGTTCATTCGCGATCCCTATCCCCACTACGAGCGGCTGCGAACTACCGATCCAATGCACCAGACGGCGCTTGGCTCGTTTGTCGCGAGCCGGCACGCGGAAGCCAGTCTGGTGCTGCGCGACAAGCGCTTCGGCAAGGATTACGTCGAGCGGACGAAGCGGCGCTATGGACCGCAGATCATGGAGGAGCCGGTCTTTCGCAGCATGAGCCACTGGATGCTACAGCAGGATCCGCCCGACCACACCCGGTTGCGCGGCCTGGTGGTGAAGGCGTTCACGGCGCGCCGGGTCGAGGATATGCGCCCGCGCATCCAGCAGATCGTCGATGAAACACTCGACCGCATCGCCCCGAACGGGCAGATGGATCTGATCGAGGATTTTGCGTTCCGGCTGCCGGTCACCATCATCTGCGACATGCTCGGGATTCCCGAGGAGCATCGCGAGGTTTTCTACGCCAGTTCGCGTGATGGCGGGCGCGTTCTCGAGCCGGTACCGATGTCGCCGGCCGAAATCGAGCAGGGCAATGCCGCCAATGCAATGGCGCAGATGTACTTCCAGCAGCTTTTCGAACTGCGCAGGCGCAGCCCGGGTGACGATTTGACGACGCAACTGGTGCACGCCGAGGAAGACGGCAGCAAGCTCTCCAACGAGGAGCTGACCGCCAATATCATTCTGCTGTTCGGCGCCGGCCACGAAACCACGGTCAATCTGATCGGAAACGGGCTATTGGCGCTGCACCGCAATCCCGATCAGCTCGCGCTTCTCAAGGCCAATCCCGCGCTGATCACCAATGCCATCGAGGAATTCCTGCGCTACAACTCCTCGGTACAAATGTCCGGCCGGGTGGCGCTGGAAGACATCGATGATCTCGGGGGCAAGAAAATCCCGAAAGGCGAGGGCGTGCTCTGCCTGCTGGGTTCGGCCAATCGTGACCCGGCGGTATATCCCGACCGTCCGGATCGCCTCGATATCACCCGACCCAATGTGCGTCCGCTGTCGTTCGGCGGGGGCATCCACTTTTGCCTGGGCGCCCAGCTGGCGCGCATCGAGGCGGAGGTCGCGATCGCGAGCCTGCTGCGCCGACTGCCGGATCTGCGGCTCGACGATGCCGAAAATCCGGAATGGCGGCCGACCTTCGTGCTGCGCGGCCTGAAACGGCTGCCCGCAAGCTGGTGATGGACCCTCACGAGGGTGTGGCGCGACGTCGCTGTGACTTCGCCACAGTTGTCTCTATACATGGCCTGTTCCGGCGTTGATCTCAGCGCGGCGGGCGGCTGGACGGTTTCGGGTCTCCCGGGCGAAGCCGCGGGCTGCCTAGCGACCGGATGCATGCCGCGGGAGGCCGCGCCGGGACCTGCTCAAAGGGAGACGCCGTGCAGACGACGCTGCTCGGATTGGCGATTGCCTTCATCGTCGCACTGCTTGCGGCGCTGGTCGGGCCGTACTTCATCGACTGGAATCAGTTTCGGCCGCAATTCGAGGCCGAGGCAACGCGGGTGGTCGGCGCGCCGGTACGGGTCGGCGGCGAGCTCGATGCGCGGCTGCTGCCGACGCCGTCACTGCGGCTGCGCTCCGTGGTGGTCGGCGGTCCCAACGATCTTGGCAAGGTTCGCGCCGACAAGCTCGATGTCGAATTCAGCCTGGGCTCGCTGATGCGCGGCGAATGGCGTGCCGACGAACTCACCATCAACGGCATGTCGCTCGATCTCGGCCTCGATTCCCAGGGGCGGATCGATTGGCCCGCTTCGACCGGCAAGTTCAACCTGGGAACGCTTTCGATCGACCGTCTGAACCTGACCGGCCGCATCGCGCTGCACGACGCCGCAAGCCGCGGCACGCTCGAGCTGAACGATATCGCTTTCAGCGGCGACGTTCGCTCGCTCGCCGGCGCAGTACGCGGCGACGGCAACTTCGTGCTGTCAGGTACGCGCTACCCGTTCCGCGTCTCATCCGGTCAGAGCCCCGATGGCGCCGGCACCCGCGTGCATCTCAACATCGATCCCGGTATGCGTCCGTGGTCCGCCGATCTCGATGGCGTGCTTTCGTTCGAGGCACGCGCCCCGCGCTTCGACGGTGCCTTGGTTCTGGCTGTGCCCGCCGGCCCCAAGTCCAACGGGGATGTCCCGATCACGCCTTGGCGGATATCGGCCAAGGTCAAGGCCGACCCGGCAATCGCAAGGCTCGAGCAGCTCGAGGCGAGCTACGGCGCCGAAGAGACCGCGCTGAAATTCGCCGGACTGGGCGACATTCGCTTTGGCGCGTCGCCGCTGCTTCATGCCGCAGTTACGGCGCGGCAGCTCGACGCCGACAAGTTTGTCGCCAAGGACAATAACGCCGCCGAGCCGTTGCGGCTATTGCCGGGGTTGCGGGCGCTTATCGCTGACATTCCGCAGGCTCCGATTCCGGCCAAAATCGAATTCAGCGCCGAACAGATCATGCTGGGCGGGCGTCCGTTGCAGAATCTTTCCGCCGATCTGCAGGCCGACGCCGGATCCTGGAGCATCGACCGGCTGGATTTTCGCGCACCCGGCGCCACCAGTGTTTCCCTGAGCGGCATGAATACCCCAGTGGCTTCGTCCGGAAGCTTCAAAACAGCACTCAGCGTTGACTCATCCGATCCGGATACGCTGCTGGCGTGGTTGCAGGGCCGCAGCGAGATCACCCATCGCAATCAAAAGCCGCTGCGGCTGAGCGGCGACGTCAGTGTGACCCCTGGTCGCGTTGCCATCGAAGCCATGAAAGCCGAGATCGATGGCGGCGCCGTCGAAGGCCGGATGGCGGTTTCAAATCCGCCAGCAGGCGGCGGCGGCCGCTTCGAGGCCGAATTGAGGGCGGAACGTCTCGATCTCGATGCCGCTACAGCCTTCGCGCGTTCGCTGGCCGGTTCGCAAGATGAGTGGCCGGACGAGGCGCAGCTGTCGCTGAATATCGGCAGCGCCACATCGTCCGGTCAGGAGTTGCGCCCGTTCGTCGCGAAGCTCGGCTACGGTCCGAACACGATTTCGCTCGACCAACTGAAGATCGGCGGACCTGCCGGCGTGATGATGGAAGCAGCGGGAAGTTTCGACCGCGTCAATGCGACCGGCAAACTGGCGCTGAATTCAAGCGTCGCATCGCTGGGCCAGGTCACCGGTCTGATCGCGCCGCTGGCGCCGGCGCTGGCGTCGCGGCTCAATTCGCTGGCGGCGGTTCCGGGCCCCGCGTACTTGAAGCTCGCGCTCGATCTCACCCGGAATTCCGAACACGCCGGTCGCGCCAATGCGCGCGCGGTGCTTGACCTTGACGCACCGCAGCTCAAGGGCACCGCCACCATCACGGCAAAGCCGGATGCCGCAGCGCTGCGCAAGATCGATTTCGATGCGCTCGGGCACAGTGAATTCGGCATTGAGACCAAGTTATCTTCGGAGCAGGGCCGTTCATTGCTTGCATTGCTCGGGCTCGATCGCGCCATCGCGGCGGGCGAAGGTCCGGCGCGGTTTGAGGGATCGGCGACGGGCATGTGGCGGGCGCCGCTGCAGCTGAAGGCCCGGATCTCGGGGACGGGCCTCGACGCCGAAGCGCAGGGGAGTGCCGAACCCTGGGCGTCCGAGCCTAAGGCCAGCGTCAATCTGAAGGTTCGCAGCGTCAATCTGGCGCCGCTGTTCGATCTCAAGCCGGCCGATGCGCTGGCGCAAAACGTCAGCGTGTCGTCGCGTGTCTCGTTGTCCGGCAACAAGCTGACCTTGGACGATCTGGACGGCGCGATGGCGGGCTCGCGGCTGCGCGGCCGGTTGGCGTTGACCCTTGACGATGAAAAAAACGTCGAGGGCGAAGTCGGACTCGACACGCTCGATCTCAAGCCGGCCTTTGCGCTTGCCGTCGGCGCGGCCGGGCACGATGCCGCCGAGCCGCTCGGCTCGGGGTTGTTGAAGGGCTGGCGCGGCCGCATCGCATTTCAGGCGTTGCGCGGCACGCTTCCGGGCGGCGGCGAGTTGCGCCCGGTCAGCGGCACCGTCAAGAGCGACGGCCAGTCGCTGACCTTCGACGCCATCAAAGGCAACATCGGTGGCGGCGAGGCGAACGCCACGATTGACGCCAGGCCAAGCACGAATGGCATCGCGCTGAATGCGCGCGTTCAGTTCTCGGGCGTCGACGGCGCGGCGCTGCGTTATCGCGGCCTCGTACTGCCCACCGGCCGCACGTCGATGCAGATGACGCTGGCGAGCGAGGGCCGCAGCGCTTCGGCACTGATCGGCGCGTTGTCCGGAAGCGGGACCTTGACGCTGGAATCCGCTCGTATCGCCGGGCTCGATCCCCGCGCCTTCGACACGGCGATCCGCGCCAGCGACAGCGGGCAGGCCAGCGACGACAACAGGCTGCGGCAGATCGTCGAGCCGGTGCTGTCAGCGGGCGCGTTGTCGGTCAAGTCGGCGCAAATTCCATTCAATATCAGGGATGGCCGGCTTCGCGTCGATGCGACCACACTCGACGCCGATGGCGCGCGCGCGATCGTGTCTGGTGGATACGATATCCCCGCCGACCAGACTGACATTCGCATCAATCTGGCGTCGACGACGACGGGATCGGCGACCAGCCGTCCGGAAATTCAATTGTTCGCAGTGGGCTCGCCGGATGCGCTCGATCGCACCGTCGACGTGGCGGCGCTGTCGTCATGGCTGGCGGTGAGGGCGATCGATCGCGAAACCCGAAGGCTGGATTCGATCGAGCGCGGAGAAGCGCCGCCGGCATTGCCTGCGTCGATTCCACCCCCCGCGGCAACGCCGCCGGCCGGAGTGCTGGAGGCGGTCCCCCCGGATCAGCCGTTCTCCGGGGTGCCGATGCCGGGCACCGATCCGCGCCGGCCTCAGCCGAAGCCAACGGTGAGTGCCCCGCGTCCGCCGGCAGCTCCGCCACCTGCCGATGCGCCTGTCGTCAGCCAGCAGGTAGCGCCCCTGCCGCCGCCGATCGAGATCCGCCCGGCTCCCGGCCTGATGCGACCGCCGTCGAAGCCAAAGCCACACCCGCCGCTGGTACTGACGCCGCCGGTTGCAACTCCGCAGCGGCCGGCGTTTTAGCGCATTGAATTTCCTCCAATGGGACATCTACTATGGCGAAGACCGCGACGTTTGTTGCGAAACATTAACTTACTGGCCAGCGCGCCGTAACGCGGCAGGTCGCATGTTGGGTGTCATCGGCGCCAGCCGCCGCGTCATCATCTCAATCATGGAGACTTCCGTATGACAGATCATCGATCTGATCCTTCTTCAGTTCCCTTCCATCCGCGCGCCCAGCGTTCGCTGTTTTCCGCACGCAGGATTGCGCTGATGGCTTCGGTCGTGGCCGGTCTTGGCGTTGCCGTCTACGGCTTCGATTCCTCGCCTGGCGGCTTCGGCATTCTTGCAAGTCCGGCGCATGCGCAGGTCAATAATGATGTCAGCAAGGTCGCTCAGCCGATCGGGTTCGCCGATATCGTGCAGCGCGTGAAGCCCTCGGTGATTTCGGTCAAAGTCACGATGAAGGACAAAGCGGCCGATGCGAGCGACCGCGGTAACGATGAGTTGGATCAGTCGGGGCCGCCGATGGAACGTTTCTTCCGGCGGTTTGGCGGCCCTGAAGGCACGCCTCCCGGCATGCGAAATCACGGCGGCGGTCATGGCGTCATGATGGGTCAGGGCTCGGGCTTCTTCATCTCGCCCGATGGCTATGCGGTGACCAACAATCACGTTGTCGCTGGCGCGGATAAGGTCGAGGTGACGACCGATGCCGGCAAGACCTATACCGCGAAGGTCATCGGCACCGATGCCCGCACCGATGTCGCGCTCATCAAGGTTGAGGGCGGCGCGGACTTTCCGTTCGCCAAACTTGCAGCAGGCAAGCCGCGGATCGGCGACTGGGTGCTCGCGGTCGGCAATCCCTTCGGTCTCGGTGGAACCGTCACCGCCGGCATCGTCTCGGCGAGCGGCCGCGACATCGGCAATGGCCCGTACGACGATTTCCTCCAGATCGACGCGCCTGTCAACAAGGGCAATTCGGGTGGACCTTCCTTCAATATGCAGGGAGAAGTCGTCGGCGTGAACACCGCGATCTACTCCCCGTCGGGCGGCAGCGTCGGTATCGCCTTCTCGATCCCGGCTCCAACCGTGAAGAACGTGATCGCCCAGCTCAAGGACAAGGGCACCGTCAGCCGCGGCTGGATCGGCGTCCAGATTCAGCCGGTCACCCAGGATATCGCCGATAGCCTCGGTCTGAAGAAGGCGGAAGGCGCGCTGGTCGCTGAACCGCAAGCCAGCGGCCCCGCTGCTAAGGCCGGTATCGAATCCGGCGACGTCATCACGTCGGTCAACGGCGAAACCGTCAAGGACGCCCGCGAACTCGCCCGCACCATCGGCGGCCTTGCGCCCGGCGATGCGGTCAAGCTCAACGTCCTGCATCAGGGCAAGGACGAAGCCGTCAATCTGACGTTGGGTCAGTTGCCTGCCACGCAGGAGGCGAACGCCGAACCCGAGCATGGTTCGGACGTCCCGCGGCTGGGCCTGACGATCGCGCCCGCGGATTCAGTTGCGGGTGCCGGCAAAAATGGCGTCGTTGTCACCAACGTCGATCCGAACAGCGCTGCCGCGGAAAGAGGCTTCAAGGAAGGCGACGTCATTCTCGAAGTGGCGGGAAAATCCGTGGCGAACCCCGGTGACGTGCGTGACGCGATCAAGACAGCGCACGCCGACAACAAGAACAACGTCCTGATGAGGGTTCGCTCCGGCGACACCTCTCACTATGTCGCCGTTCCCCTTGGAAACGGCTAACAGAAGCAAGACGACCAAGCCGGCAGCGTCATCACGCGCTGCCGGCTTTTGCGTGCGGTTTGTTGGCGCACGCGAGTCCGAGCCCAAGCTGTTGTTATCGCGGCGGCGTCATGGTTACACAGTGGAGGGATTTTGGTAGAAGGGCCTTGAAGCGAAGTGGGCGACGACTCTCCCAGCGTGACGACATCGAAGCTCGGTCCGAATGCCGGCGGCCGCTTTTGGCTGGCGATCGTGCTTACCGGTCTTGGCACCGGCGCATCCGCCGCCGCGCTGACGCTGATCCTGCAGGCCGTGCAACATTTCATGTGGCCAGGCCCCGGCGCGACATTGCTCGACGCCGCCGCCGAGGCAGCGCCGTGGCGGCACATCCTAGTGCTTTTAGGGGCGGGTGTGGTGACGGGCGCGGGCCAGATCCTGGTCCGCCTGACCAGCAGCAACAGCATCGACATCACGGAAGCGATCTGGTTTTCCGCCGGACGTTTGCCGGCACTGCGGACATTGGGCAGCGCGGTGCTGTCGGTCGTCGTCGTCGGAATGGGCGCTTCGCTCGGCCGCGAAGGTGCGCCAAAACAGGCCGGCGCGGTGATCGCCAATGTCTTGTCGGACAAAGCCAGTCTGTCCGACGAACAACGCCGACTATTGGTCGCGTGCGGCGCGGGCGCCGGGATGGCCGCTGCCTACGGCGTGCCGCTGGGCGGCGCGCTGTTTGCCCTCGAAGTCTTGCGCGGAATGCTGGCCCTGCGGCTCGTGCTGCCGGCGTTGCTGACGTCGGTCATTGCAACGGCAACCGCGTGGCTGGTACTGCCGAATGCACCGACCTATGTCATCCCCCATTTCGATAGTTCGCTCACCAATTTGGCCCTGGCGTTTCTGGTCGGACCCATTGCCGGCCTCGTGTCGGTTGCGTTCGTGCGAATGATCGCATGGGCCGATCGAAACCGGCCGAAGCGCTGGCGCCAATTGGTGGCTCCCGTATTGGCGCTCGGACTGCTCGGACTGGTATCCATCCCGTTTCCACAATTGCTTGGAAACGGCAAAGACATCGCCCAGCTCGCGTTCTCCGATCAAATGCCGTTCAGGCTTTTGCTTATACTTCTCGTTCTCAAGCCCGCGGCGACCATGCTGTGCCTGGGAAGCGGCGTACCCGGCGGTTTGTTTACGCCGTCGCTGGCGCTGGGAGCGCTCCTTGGCGCGGTTCTCGGCCACGGCTGTTCGTTCTTTTGGCCCGAAGTAAACCCCGCACTCGTTGCGGTCGTGGGCGCCGGTGCGATGCTGGCCGCCACCACGCAAGGACCAATTTCAGCCGTCGTTCTGATCATGGAGCTGACCGGTCAGGACCGGTCATTCATTGCGCCGCTGTTGCTCGCTGTCGTGATTGCGACCCTTGTTTCGCGGGCCATCGAACCTCGCTCGATCTATGATGCGAGATTGACGGACGAAGAGGTTGCGCAACGACAAAGGCTGCGTGAGCCGCCCAGACGCTGATTTCGGAGCGATGCGACGATCATGCCGCGAGCCGCCGCAAACCAGTTCGCCGGTAACTTTGCTGCGAGGCCCTCTTTCACCCAGACCAAACGCACGTTGCGAAAAGCTATTCTGCAACGAATACCCGACAACTCAAATTCAATTGTGGTGAGCGGCTTCGCCAGCGCCGCGCGCTAGCCGGCGCCGAACGCGACGGCGATGTTGTAGGTCGCCAGGCTCGCCACATAGGCCAGCGCCAGCATGTAGGCGAACGTGATCGCCATCCATTTCCAGCTTCCGGTCTCGCGGCGGATCACCGCCAGCGTGGAAGCGCATTGCGGCGCGAAGATGTACCAGGCCAGCAGCGACAGCGCGGTCGCGAGACTCCATTTGGTGGCGAGCACCTGACCGATCTGCTCGGCGGCTTCCTTGCCGCCTTCGATGGCGTACACCGTGCCAAGGGCTGCGACCGCGACTTCCCGTGCCGCCATGCCCGGGATCAGCGCCACCGCGATCTGCCAGTTGAAGCCGAGCGGGGCCAGCAACGGCGCCAGCGCCTTGCCGATCATGGCCGCGAGGCTGTAGTTGATGGCGGGGTCTTGCGCGCCGGCCGGCGGCAGCGGAAACGACGCCAGAAACCAGATCAGCACCATCATCGAGAAGATCGTGGTGCCGGCGCGCTGCAGGAACATCTTGGCGCGGGTATAGACGCCGATGGCGATGCTTTTCAGCCGCGGCATCTTGTAGTCGGGCAATTCCAGCATGAACGGCGCCGGCGCGTAGTCGCGCCACATGAAGAACTTGATCAGGAACGACACGCCGAGCGCGCTTCCGATGCCGGCCGCATAGAGCCCGAACATCACAAGGCCTCGCAGATTGATGAAGCCGCATACGGTTTGGTCGGGGATGAAGGCGGAAATGATCAGCGTGTAGACCGGGATCCGCGCCGAACAGGTCATCAGCGGCGCGATCAGGATGGTGGTCAGCCGGTCGCGGCGATTGTCGATCACCCTTGTCGCCATGATGCCGGGGATCGCGCAGGCGAAACTCGACAGCAGCGGGATGAAGGCGCGGCCGTGCAGGCCGGCGCCGCCCATGATGCGGTCCATCAGGAATGCCGCGCGCGCCATGTAGCCGAAATCTTCCAGCAGCAGGATGAACAGGAAGATGATGATGATCTGCGGCAGGAACACGATGACGCTGCCGACGCCGGAAATCACGCCGTTCTGAAGGAAGCTTTGCAGGATGCCCGCCGGCAGCGTGTCGTGAACCAGTTGCCCGAGCGCTTCGAAGGCCGACGACAATAGCTCCATCAGCGGCTGCGCCCAGGTGAATACCGCCTGGAACATCACGAACAGAATCAACGCCAGGATCGCTAGCCCCGCGACCGGGTGCAGTACGAGGGCGTCGATCCGCGCGGTCCAGGAGTCGGGCCGTGCCGGCAGGCTGACGGTCGCCGCGATGATGCGATCGGCCTCGCGCTGGGTGGCGCGCAATTCGGCGATCGTGAGCGGCCGCCAGAGATTTTGTTGAAGCGGCGTTGGCGTCTGCAGCGCGATCTCGTCGGTCCGGCGCAGCAGATCGGCAGTACCGCCCTTGCGCACCGCGATCGATGTCACCACGGGCACGCCGAGCGCCTCGGACAGCCGTGCCACGTCCACGGTGACGCCGCGGCGAGTGGCGATGTCGAACATGTTGAGCACCAGCATCAGCGGCCGGCCGGTGCTTTTGAGCTCGAGCACGAGCCGGATCGTCAGCCGCAGATTGGTGGAATTGGCGACGCAGAGCACGAGGTCCGGCAGTGCCTCGCCGGGCGTGCGGCCGAGCACGATGTCGCGGGTGATTTCTTCATCGGGACTGCGGCCGCGCAGCGAATAGGTGCCGGGCAGGTCGACCACCGACACCTGGCGTCCCAGCGGCGTGACGAACGAACCCTTCCTTGCGCTCCACGGTAACGCCCGGATAGTTCGCGACCTTTTGCCGGCTGCCGGTGAGCGCATTGAACAGCGAGGTCTTGCCGCTGTTCGGCGTGCCCACCAGAGCCAGATGCATCAACGGAGCTTCCATGGCTTAAGGTTCGCTTGCTTCAGGCGACAATGATGGCCATGGCCTCGCGCCGGCGCACCGCGATCGTGACGTTCTCGACCCGGACCGCGATCGGATCGCGTCCGATCACGCCTTCGTGCAGCACCTCGACCCGGGCGCCCTCGACGAAGCCGAGTTCGATCAGCCGGCTTTCGAGTTCGATCGCCGACAGCGCAGAGCCCGCATCGCCGGCGGCGAAGTGCTGGATCACGCCGCAATAGCCGCGTTTGGCCACGCCTAGCGGCAGTTGTGGGCGAGCGTCGCTGGTTTCAGTCATGCCCTGTATTTTCAATCGGCGGCCGACAGGTCAAGCGCAGCAGTCAAAATGAGGCCGCTCCTTAGAGCGATTGTAAGAAAGCCCCGCGCGGCTGCCGGTCCTGGAACAAAAATGCCGCCCGACTCCCTTTCGAACCCTTAAGGAAAAGCAAGGTAGCGCAGGAAATTGCAGCCGGTTTACGCAAGAACCTTGAACCGTTCGCCCAGCCTAATCGGAGCGGGTGCGAAGCTGGTCCCGGGCCTTGCCGACCGTGTCGGCGGAAACCGGCGCGGCGGCGGTTTTCCAGGCATTTCGAATGTAGGTGAGCACGGCCGCCACCTGTTCGTCGTTCAATTGCCAGCCGAACGACGGCATGCCCGGCGCGGTCGGTTCGGCTTTGGTTGCGACACTTCGCCCGCCGCGCAGCACCAGCCGGATGGCGCTGGTGGGGTCGCTGGCGTGGGCAAGGGAAGATTGCGCCAGCGACGGAAACAGCATCGCCACGCCCTGTCCATCGAGAACGTGACAGGCCGAGCACTGATCGCGATAGATGGCCTGGCCCGCCGCCATCACCGGCTGCCCCGCTTGCGCCGGTGCCTTGTCCTGCCGCGCCGGCAGCGACTTCAGGTAGGTGGCCATCGCATGCAGGTCGCTATCGTTATACTGCGAGGTGGAATTGATGATTTCCTCGGCCATCGGTCCGGTTGCGGCCGTCATCCGGTTATGGCCGGTCCTGAGATAGCCCGTGATGTCGGCCTCGCTCCACTGGCCGAGTCCCTGACTGGTATCTGCGGTGATGTCGGGCGCAAACCAGCCCTGGAGGTTGAAGCCGCGCAGGTTGTCGCCCGACTTGTCGCCGCCGAGGGAGGTTTTCGGCGTATGGCAGGCCGTGCAATGACCGGGACCCTGGACCAGATAGGCGCCACGATTCCAGTCCGCCGACTGGCTGCTGTCGGGCTGGAATTCGCCTTCGGTGAAATACAGCGCATCCCAGGGCCGCATCGCCTCGCGGATGTCGAACGGAAACGGCAGCGTGTTGGCCTTGACCGGCTGGTGCACCGGCTCGACCGTTGCCAGATAGGCGCGGATCGCCAACACGTCGTCGCGCGTCATCTTGGTGTAGGCCGGAAACGGCATCGCCGGGTAGAGCCTGCTGCCGTTCGGGCGAACACCCCGGCGGACGGCGTCGATGAACTGCTGGTCGCTCCAGGCGCCAATGCCGGTTTCGTTATCGGGCGTGATGTTCGACGAGGTAATGATGCCGAACGGCGTCTCGATCGGACGGCCGCCGGCGAACGGCTTGCCGGCGTCGAGCACGGTGTGACAGGCATAGCAATCGGCGACGGTCGTGAGGTAACGGCCCTTTGCAATCCGATCGAACGCCTGGCCGTCCGGATCCGCGGCGGTACCCAATCCCGGCCCGGCGAGCCAGGCCGCCGCCGCGCCAAACACAACAAAGGGGATCGCGGCTTTACGCATGAACCAGCGGCCCCGGGTTTTTCAGATACTGACCGCGGATCGCCGTCGCCGCCCAGAACGCCAGCGCCGCCACCGTGCCGGTCGGGTTGTAACCGGCGTTTTGCGGAAAGGCGCTGGCGCCGGTCACGAACAGGTTCGGCACATCCCAGCTTTGCAAGTATCGATTGAGCGCGCTCGTGGCGGGGTCGGTTCCCATGATTGCGCCGCCGTTCAGATGCGTGGTCTGGTACTCGGTCGCGTCATACGGTGCCTTGCGATACTGCTTGTCGAGCGTATGCGCACCCATGGCGTGGATGATCTCGGCGAACTTGTCGGTCAGGAAGGCGTTCTGCTTGATCTCGTTGTCGTGGAAATCGATCGTCATCCGCATCAAGGGCCGGCCGAAGCGGTCCTTGTAGGTCGGATCGAGATCGAGATAGACGTCGCGGTAGCTGTAGAAACTGCCGTGCACGCCGGTGCCCGGCCTTACCTGTGACAGATAATTGTCGCGCACCGCGCTCTTCCACTGCGCGCCCCATTTCGGTGTTCCCGGCGGGACGCCGGTCGACTGGATCGGCCGGGCGCCGGTCTGCACCTGGCCCATATAGCCGCCGCCGACGAAGCCGTGCGGGCCGTGGTCGAAATTGTCGCCGTTGAATTCATCGATACACATGCCGATCGCGCCCGAGGCGATGAACGGGTTGAAATTGAATTTCTTGTTGTCGAAAAAGCCGTTGACGGTCGAGATGGTCTGATGCGTGAAGTTGCGGCCGATCACGCCCTTGTTGGCGACGGGGTCATAGGGCGTGCCAATCTTCGAGTGCAGCAGCAGCTGGACATTGAACATCGTGTAGGCCGAGAGGATCACGAGATCGGCCGGCTGCTCCCATTCACCGCCGCCGGTGTCGACGAAGGTGACACCGGTGGCGCGCTTGCCCGAGCCGTCAAGGTTGATGTGAAGAACCTCCGAATTGTCGCGGAACGAAAAGTTCGATTTGCGGATCAGCAGCGGCAGGATGGTCGTCTGCGGGCTGGCTTTGGAATAGTTGCCGCAGCCGAACCACTCGCAAAATCCGCAATAGGTGCAGGGGCCCATACGAATCCCGAGCGGATTGGTGTAGGCCTGAGACAAATTGCCCGACGGCTGGGGGAAAGGCTTGTAGCCGAGTTCGCGCGCGGCCTTGGCAAATAGCGTGTGGCTGAAAGGCTGCTTTTGCGCTGGGTTGGGATAGGGCCGGGAACGCGGGCCCTCGAACGGATTGCCGCCTTCCTGGATCTGGCCGCGGAGATTGCCCGCCGTGCCGGAGGTCCCGCACAGATATTCGAAGGCGTCGTAGTGCGGCTCGAGATCGTCATAGGTGACGCCGAAATCCTGGATGGTCATGTCCTCGGGCAGGAACGCGGCGCCGTACCGCTCGGTCAGATGGGTCCGCGCCACGAAATCCGTTGGCAGGAAGCGAAAGGTTTCCGCGTTCCAGTGCACGCCGCCGCCGCCGACGCCGTTGGGCGGCATGAAGGAGCCCCAGTCGCGGATCGGCAGCGCGGTCTGGTTCATCTTGTTGCGGAACGTGAAGGTCAATTGCTCCGGCCGCAGGAAGAGTTCGTGGCGGATGCGATAGCGCAACTCGTCCTGGGCGTAGTTTGGCGGGAATTCCGTCGGCGCGTCGCGCCAAGGACCGCGCTCGATCGCGATCACGTCGAGGCCTTCGTCGGTCAGCTCGTTGGCCATGATGGATCCGGTCCATCCGAGCCCGACGATGACGACGTCCTTTTTCGGCAGCTTTCGCGACATCGCGCCTCGCTTCAGGTTTTCGGTGTCCAGTCGGCGCGGCCGGTGATGCTCACGGGCGGCAGCGGAAAGCGTTCGTTGTGGCGCTCGACCCAGTCGAGATAGTTGTAACGCGCGCCGGGGTAGCCGATCATCTTCCACGCCACCATGTCGCGGTTGCCGCCGTACAGCGGATCGGCAAAGAAACCCTCCTGCACGTCCTTGACGACCTGTTCGAAGAAGGATTGGGCATCGATGCCTTCGAGTTTTGTCTTTTCATCCTCGATACTTTTGAGGAGTTCGTCCTTTTGCTCGTCGGACAAATCGGCGAAGCGTTTTCCCTGATAGCTTGCCTGGCAATAGCGATCGAGCGCGGCCAGCGCTTTGCGATAGGTCGCCGCCGGTCCGTCGGCGGATTGCGGGCCTTGTTGCTTCGTTCCCGACATGAATGGCGGTTGGGTGTAATGGCCATCGGACCGGCCATACGGCCCGGCGAGCTGGCGATCGATGAAAACGGCGCAGCCGGAATCCTTGCCGCCGGGCGTTTGCGGGTCTGATGGAATGATGCGGTCGGCCAGCGCCTCGACGGCGCGGCCTTCGTCTGGCGTGAAATAATGCCAGGGACCCGGTCTCACCGGGACCGGAGGACTGCCCGCGTTCGGCGTCCAAGGCAGGCCACCGGAGATGACGGTGGCCCGGCTGTTCATGGTGCTCAACACCAGGATCGCGGTCCCCGCCAAAAAGTCGCGCCGCCTCATCGCCATGATCAGCTATCCGATGCAAGCCGACCAAGTGAATGCGTACGCGCTGCTTAAGTTCCAGTTTTGATTCATAAAACGCGTATTCCGAATTGGCGAACCATCGCAATCAGATGCCGGTGATTTTTCGAGCCCGCTGCGATCGCCATGCGGATTCTTTTTGCGGTCCAAAGTCCGAGCTCTCGCTGAAAGCGGTCGTGGTTGAAGTCCGCAGCAAACTGGCCGTGCCGCAGCAGCCGACCTTCATCGAGCTCGACAATATCCTCGACGTCCACGAAACCTTCGCGCTCGCTGCAGTCCCAACTTCGACAAACCCGCCGTCCTCCATCACCGCATCAAGGATACGCTGCCGACGGTCGGCGCCATTGCCTCCCAGAGATTGCGCAACCTACCGGGTGTCGAACACGCGCAGCACGCGATCGAAGGCCGATTGCTCGAGCTGGGGCGTGAGCGGCATTTCAGCATTGTCGTCCAACGAGAACAGCCCCAGCACGGGGGCGCGCGCTGGGGCCGTCATTCATCGGACGCCAATTGGGGGGCACTGGGCATCCGGAAGTACACCGACAAGTCACGCGGTTGGTAATGGTTCCAGCCGACAAGCGGGCGCAGTGTCCCGAATCTGTCAATCGTCCCAGGCGAATCTATCCCTGGGGCTTTGCATCCGGCGCGGCGGCCGTTGCGCGGCTCCGAAAATAATCCAGCACGAAAAGACGGATCGCCGACGACAGATTGCCCTGCTGGCGGTTGTTGTCGATCTCGCCCACCAGCTCGGACAACGTCATGTCCCTAATTCCCGAGATTTCCTTCATGCCGTTCCAGAATGCCTCTTCGAGGCTGACGCTGGTCTTGTGACCCGCGACCACGATCGAGCGCTTGACCACGGGTGATTTCATGGCGCGTCCTCGCCGTCGATCCGATGCTGATCCAGCAAGTCGTCGGTGCGCTTGGCGCGCCGTTCGTCCATAACACGTTCGGATTTGGTTCGGCCAAATCGCACCCGGTTGGCGTCGGCTTGCTTTGCCGACTGCTCTCGCTCGATGCGCCTCTTGAACCGCTTCAGGTTGACCACGTCCCCCATGCCTGTCCCCATCATCCAATCAACTGGGCGCCTGCAACATTATCACCCAGGAATAAGTGGTCGCGCTGAGTGTCAGCCGGCTCGGCCGTCATTAAGAAAATCCCTGCATGGCATTCTGATTAGAATCAAAAAATAATTCCACTTTGCGAAAGCGCAATGTTTTGCTCTACCACGCCCTTGCGCGACCACAATAGCCGATCGATATCAGTTTAGGTTACGACCTATAACCGTCTTTACGTCCAGTAATTCCCCGGGGGGTTCCCGTAACGCGCTCAACCGGGGTGTGTCATTTTGTCCGGCTTCACCAGCCGGTCGAATTCATCAGCGGAAACAAAGCCGAGCCGCACAGCCTCCTCTTTCAGTGTCGTGCCGCGGACATGGGCGTTTTTGGCGACTTTGGCGGCGTTGTCGTAGCCGATCCTGGGCGTGAGCGCCGTCACCAGCATCAGCGAGCGCTCCATCAAATCCCGGATGCGTTTCTCATCGGCGCGAATTCCCTCGACGCAATGCTCGGTGAAGGAGCGCGCGACGTCGGCCAGGAGTTGTATGGAATGCATCATACCATATGCCAGCACCGGCTTGTAGACGTTTAGCTCGAAATGACCCTGGCTGCCGGCGACGGTTATCGCCGTGTGGTTGCCGAACACCTGACAGCAAACCATGGTCATCGCCTCGCACTGCGTCGGGTTGACCTTGCCCGGCATGATCGAGGAGCCCGGTTCGTTTTCCGGCAGGATCAGTTCGCCCAGGCCCGAACGCGGACCGGACCCCAGCAGGCGGATATCGTTGGCGATCTTGAACAGGCCGGTCGCCACCGAATTGATGGCGCCGTGCACGAACACATAGGCGTCGTTGGAGGCCAACGCCTCGAACTTGTTGGCCGCGCTGGTGAAGGGCAGTTTTGTAATTTTGGCGACGTGCCTGGCAAACAGCCTGGCGAATCTCGGCTTCGAGTTGAGGCCGGTTCCGACCGCGGTGCCGCCCTGTGCCAGCGGATAAAGATCCCCGACCGCCACGCGCAGCCGCGTGATGCCGCTCTCGACCTGCGCGGCATAGCCGGAAAATTCCTGGCCGAGCGTCAGCGGCGTCGCGTCCTGGGTGTGGGTGCGGCCGATCTTGACGATATGCGCGAAGGCCTTTTCCTTTTTGCGCAGCGCGCGGTGAAGTTCGCTCAGCGCCGGAATGAGATCGGCCGTGACGTGCATCGCGGCGGCGATGTGCATGGCAGTCGGGAACGAGTTGTTCGACGACTGACTCATGTTGACGTGATCGTTGGGATGAACCGGCTGCTTGGCGCCGAGCTTGCCGCCAAGCATTTCGTTGGCGCGATTGGCGATCACTTCGTTGAGGTTCATGTTGGTCTGCGTGCCGGAACCGGTCTGCCACACCACCAGCGGAAAATGATTGTCGAGCTTGCCGTCGATCACCTCACGCGCGGCGCGGATGATGGCGCGGGCGCGGCGCTGGTCGAGCAGGCCAAGTTCGCGATTGGTTTCCGCCGCCGCCAGCTTGACGATGCCGAGCGCGCGCACGATGGCCATCGGCATGCGGTCCTGGCCGATGCGGAAATTCTGCCTGGAGCGTTCGGTCTGTGCGCCCCAGTAGCGGTCGGCGGGAACCTCGACCGGGCCGAAGCTGTCGGTCTCGGTGCGCGTGGAATTGGATCGCGAGGTTGCTGTCGATCGAGCCATGAACAATGTCCGTTACGCGAGGCCGCATCGCGCGGCGCGGCACGTTCATTCTACAGAGCCGCGGGATTCGTGCGCGCGGTTATTTCTTGCGGAAGCGATCCAGCCGCACGACTTCGGCGCCCTCGCCGGGCTTCGCGGGCTCTTGCTTGCTCTCGGTGGCGGGCGCCGCCGCCGGCGGGGCCGGGGAGGCCGCAGGCGGCGCAGCGACGGCCGGAAGGTTGACCGCCGGCGTCTCGGTCGTGGCTTCGGCCGGCTCGAACTGCAAGCCGAACTGCACCGACGGGTCGAAGAAACTCTTGATGGAATGGAAGGGAACCACGAGGCGCTCGGGGATTCCGCCGAACGACAGACCGACTTCGAAGCGATCCTCGGTCACGACCAGATCCCAGAACTGGTGCTGGAGGATGACGGTCATCTCTTCCGGATATTGCGCCAGCAGCCGCGGCGACAGCTTGACGCCCTCCGCGGTCGACAGGAAGGTGATGAAGAAATGATGTTCGCCGGGCAGGCCATGCTCGGCGGCGTCGGCCAGCACCCGGCGCAGCACCCCCCGCAGCGCGTCACGCGCCAGGACATCGTATCGGATATGATCGGTCGCCATTAATCAGTCCTGTCGCGTTCAGATGCCGAGCGGATCGGCGGCAATGCCGGTCGGGCGACTCGCCCGTTCCGCCCATGGTATCCCGGCGGCGGCCCGAGGTCAGCAGGCGTTCCGCCGCCGGAGGAAATTCCAGCAAAAAAGCCCGGCCAAAAATGGAGTGGAGGCTTCTGTTGCCAGGTGCCTCCGAACCCCGCCTGACGGAGCTTAACCCATCAGGGCTTCAGACTTGGTTTTTCAAACTGCGTTACGCAGCCTGAGCAACCGGAGCATAGTTGTCGTTTGCAACTATTGCATAGCCCGATAACGGCGGAACCATACCGAGAAAAAACACACCCTTTACGCCCTCGTCGATCCTGTTTCGCCCCCGCCGAAACCCGCGCCAGTGACAGCGGGCTTGGGTGGAGGCGCCGGGTGCTGCCCCCGGGTCCGAATGGTTTATTGCGGCGGCACTTTATTTCCATAGCCGGCGAGCCGGCACCCCAAATATAGGGTGCAAAAGTTGAGAAAAACAGAGCCTTTGCATGCATTCCGGCGTGGAATGCCCTGTAGGGATCACGTTGGCTCAACCCTGTGGAACAAGTCGATTTGGGTTGGCCTCGCCGGGCCGCCGTTCTAAACCTCGGTTCATGCCCCCGGATTCGCCGCCGGCTGCCATCGCGGCGCCGGAACTCCCGACCTCAACCCCGCCCGGCCTGGTTGCGCTGTTCGTCGCGTTCGCCAAAATGTCGCTCGCCGGCTTCGGCGGCGTGCTGGCTTTTGCGCGGCGCGGCATCGTCGAGCAGCACAAATGGATGACGGCGGAGGAGTTCAACGAAACCTTCGCGCTGTGCCATTTCCTGCCCGGCCCCAACATCGTCAACCTCAGTGTGGTGTTCGGCTCGCGCTTTCGCGGGATTGCCGGAGGCGTCGCGGCCTTTGCCGGGCTGGTCGGTCCTCCCGTCGTCATCGTGACCATCCTGGCCGCACTTTATGCGCGTTTCGGGGAAATTGACGCGCTGCGGCGCATTCTGGCCGGCGTATCCTGCGCCGCGGTCGGCCTTTTGATATCGGTGGTTTTCCGGATGATGCTGCCGCTGATCAAAAAGCGTGACCTGATCGGTCTAGTGGTTTTGCTGGCGGTGTTTGCCGCGATCGGGCTGCTGCGGCTGCCCTTGCCGGCGGTACTGCTGGTGGCAATTCCGCTCAGCATTGCCATCGTGTTTGCAAGACGACGGGCGTCGGCATGAACCCGGACGGCAACCCGGTTTGGAGCCTGGTGTGGACCTTCGGCTTGATGTCGTTGTTTGCGGTGGGTGGCGCCAATTCCGCTATCCCCGAGATGCACCGCGTCGCGGTCGATGTTCAGCACTGGCTGACCGACAAGCAATTCGCCGATGTGTTCGCGATCTCGCAATTGTCGCCGGGGCCGAACGTGCTGATTGTCACCCTGATCGGCTATGCCGTCGCCGGCGTCGCGGGCGCCCTGGCGGCGACGCTGGCGATGTGCGTTCCGACCGCAGTGCTGGCCTACTACGTCAGTCACCTTCTGAACCGGTCGAGCCATTCGCGCTGGCCGGCCATCATTCAGGCCGCGCTGGTTCCGCTCTCGATCGGGTTGATGGCCGCCAGCGGCCTGGTTCTGGCGCTGACTTCCGATCGGACCTGGGCCGCCGCTCTCGTCACTGCCGGCGCCGCCGTGCTGGCTGCCGCGACACGGCTCAATCCGCTCTGGCTGTTGCTCGCCGGGGGTTTTCTGGGGTTTGCCGGCGTTATCGGCTGAAAACGCGTGAGAGCGTTCGCCGCGCTTTCTGCGGGTGACGGCAGTGCCCTCGTCTTGTCTTTCGCGACGCGGATGCTCACTTTTCCGGGTATAATCGATGGTGTCAGCCGAATCGCCGCTGTCGAACGGCCGGTCCGGCGGCTAAATTCGCGCTTCCCCAAAGGCCGGCAACGTCACCCCATGAACCAGTATCACGACCTGCTCGAACGGATTCTCGCTGACGGCGCCGAAAAGCACGACCGCACCGGCACCGGCACGCTGTCGGTCTTCGGCCACCAGATGCGCTTCAATCTGGCCGCCGGCTTCCCGATGCTGACCACCAAGAAGCTGCCGCTCAAATCGATCGTGCACGAATTGCTGTGGTTCCTCAAAGGCGATACCAATATCAAATATCTCAGGGATAACGGCGTTTCGATCTGGGACGAATGGGCCGACGCCAATGGCGATCTCGGCCCGGTCTATGGCTCGCAGTGGCGGTCCTGGCCGGCGCCGGACGGCCGCAGCATCGACCAGATTTCCAATGTCATCGACATGATCCGGCGCAATCCGGATTCACGACGGCTGATCGTGAGCGCATGGAACCCGGCCGATGTCGACAAGATGGCGCTGCCGCCGTGTCACTGCCTGTTTCAGTTCTACGTCGCCAATGGCAAATTATCCTGCCAGCTCTATCAGCGTTCGGCCGACGTATTTCTCGGCGTGCCCTTCAACATCGCGTCCTATGCGTTGCTGACCATGATGGTGGCGCAGGTAACGGGGCTCAAGCCCGGCGACTTCGTTCACTCGCTCGGCGATGCCCACCTGTATTCGAACCACCTCGAGCAGGCGCGGCTGCAGCTGACGCGCCCGACCCGCCCGCTGCCCGCGATGAAGATCAATGCCGATGTGAAGGATATCTTCGCGTTCCGCTATCAAGACTTCGTGCTCGAAGGCTACGACCCCCACCCGCACATCAAGGCCGAGGTCGCGGTGTGAGCGCTTGAATGTCCCTCAATATCCGCCGCGCGCTTTCAGGTGAAGCCGGACTCGTTCTGTCGCTGGTTCGCGAACTCGCCGACTACGAGAAACTGCTGCACGAGGTCGAAGCGACCGAAGCCATGATCGACGCGGCGCTGTTTGGCGACGATCCCCGGCTGTTCTGCGAGATCGCGGAGTGGCAGGGCGAGCCGGCCGGCTTCGCGGTCTGGTTCCTCAATTTTTCGACCTTCAGCGGCCGCTCCGGTATCTATCTGGAGGACCTGTTCGTCCGCCCGGCGCAGCGCGGCAACGGCATCGGCAAGGCGCTGCTGGTGCATCTGGCGCAGCAGTGCGTGGCGAACGGCTGGTCGCGCCTGCAATGGGCGGTGCTGGACTGGAACACGCCGTCGATTGAGTTCTACAAATCGCTCGGCGCTGAATTGATGGACGAGTGGACGTTGTGCCGGGTCACGGGTCCGGCGCTGACGGCGCTGGCGCGGGGGATGCGCTGATGGAAGTGGTCCTCATCGTCGCGGTCGCCGACAACGGCGTGATCGGCTCTCATGGCGTTATTCCATGGCGCCTGAAGAGCGATCAGCAGCGCTTCAAGACCATGACGATGGGCAAACCCGTGGTGATGGGCCGCAAGACTTTTGTCTCGCTGCGCCGGCCGCTGCCCGGACGCACCAATATCGTGGTCACCCGCGACGCGAATTTTCGCGCACCGGGGGCCGTTGTGACGACCTCGTTCGCCGACGCCCGTGCGGTCGCGATCGGCGACGCGCTGCGGCGTTTCGCAGATGAAATCGCCGTGATCGGCGGCGCGGAAGTTTACGCGCAATGGATGGATTGCGCCGACCGCCTGGAGATTACCGAAGTGCACGCCCGGCCCGAGGGCGATACGTTTTTCGCCGCAATTGATCCGGCGGTTTGGCAACAGGTCGCGCGCGTGCTGAATCCGGCCGGTCCGGACGACAGCGCCGGCTTTTCCTATGTGACATATCGCCGGCGAAAGCCGCATTAACTCCATTCCGCGATGTTTAGATTGACAATTACCGGCTCAGGCATAGCTGCTGCGGGCAGGAAGCTTGCGTTGTAAGGGCCGGGGCGGTCCCCTATAAGGCCATGCAGATATTGCGAGGCCGGCCAGCTTTGGCCCTTTGGCCCGCCGAGGAGACTGTCGATGCCGTGGAAGAATCAAGGCGGAGGCCCGTGGGGCTCGGGTCCGAAGGGGCCGTGGGGCACCGGCCCGCAACCGGTGGGGCCGCGGCCGCCCGATCTTGAAGACCTTCTGCGCCGCGCCCAGGAACGGCTGCAGCAGTTGCTGCCGGGCGGCTATTTCAGCGGCGTCGGCATCGCGCTGGTGCTGATCCTCGCCCTGGCGATCTGGGGGTTGTCCGGATTTTTCCGGGTCCAGTCCGAAGAACTCGGCGTGGTGCTGCGTTTCGGCAAGCATGTGCGCACGGTGCAGCCGGGTCTGAACTATCATCTGCCGTATCCGATCGAGACCGTGCTGCTGCCGAAGGCGCTGCGGGTTTCCACCATCTCGATCGGCATGACGCTGATCGACGATCCGGCGCGGCGCGGCCGGACCATGCGCGACGTGCCGGAAGAAAGCCTGATGCTGACCGGCGACGAGAATATCGTTGACGTCGATTTCACCGTGCTGTGGCGGATCAAGCCGGACGGCGTCGGCGAATACCTGTTCAACATCCAGAATCCGGAAGGCACCGTAAAGGCGGTCGCCGAAAGCGCGATGCGCGAGGTGGTCGGCAAATCCAATATCCAGCCGATCCTGACCGGCGCCCGCACCTCCACCGAGCAGGGCGTGCAGGAATTGATGCAGAAGACACTGGATTCCTATGGTTCCGGCATCCTGGTGCAGCAGGTGCAGATGCAGAAGGTCGATCCGCCGGCGCAGGTGATCGAACTCGTTCCGCGATGTGCAGGCCGCGCGTGCCGATCTCGAGCGGCTGCAGAACGAGGCCCAGACCTATGCCAACCGCGTCATTCCCGACGCCAAGGGACGCGCGGCGCAGATCATCCAGATCGCAGAAGGCTACAAGCAGCAGGCGGTCGCCGAGGCCAAGGGCCAGAGCGCGCGCTTCCTCAAGGTCTACGACGAATACAAGAAGGCGCCCGACGTCACCCGGCAGCGCATCTATCTGGAGACGATGGAACGCATTCTCGGCGGCGCCGAGAAGCTGGTGTATGACGGCGGCAATTCAGCGTCCGCGCAAGGCGTGGTGCCATACCTGCCGCTGAACGAACTGACGCCGCGGCGTGCGCCGCCGGCGACAACGCCACAGCCGCAACAGCCGACCGGAGCCACACGATGAGGTCCCCCGTCACAGGTATTGCCGCGCTGTTCGTGCTGCTGATTGTCGTGATCGTCGGCTACAGTTCGGTGTTCACCGTCGATATGACCGAACAGGCGCTGGTGGTGCGGCTCGGCGAGCCGGTTCGTGTCGTCACCGAGCCGGGCCTGAATTTCAAGGTGCCGTTCGTCGATACCGTGATCCCGATCGACAAGCGCATCCTCGATCTTGAAAATCCGTCGCAGGAAGTGATCGCGTCGGACCAGAAGCGGCTAGTGGTCGACGCCTTCGCCCGCTACCGCATCAAGAACGCGCTGCGGTTCTACCAGAGCGTCGGTTCGATCCAGGCCGCCAACATCCAGTTGACGACGCTGCTCAACGCCTCGCTGCGCCGGGTGCTCGGCGAGGTCACCTTCATCCAGGTGGTGCGCGACGAGCGCGAAGCGCTGATGGCGCGGATCCGCGACCAGCTCGACCATGAGGCCGGCGGCTACGGTATCCAGGTCGTTGACGTCCGGATCCGCCGCGCCGATCTGCCGGAGCAGAACAGCCAGGCCGTCTACCAGCGCATGCAGACCGAGCGGCAGCGCGAGGCCGCCGAATTCCGCGCCCAGGGCGGCCAGAAGGCGCAGGAGATCAGGTCCGACGCCGATCGCCAGGCCACCGTCATCGTCGCCGAAGCCAATTCCACCGCCGAGCAGGTGCGCGGCGAGGGCGACGGCGAACGCAACCGGCTGTTCGCCGAGGCCTATGGCAAGGATCCCAATTTCTTCGCCTTCTACCGCTCGATGACGGCGTATGAGAACGGGCTGAAGAGCAACGATACCCGCTTCCTGCTGCGGCCCGACTCCGACTTCTTCAAGTTCTTCAATAACTCGTCCGGCAAGCCGCCGGGGCCGGCCGCCGCCGCATCAACCGCGACGATGGGGGCTACTGCCGCCGCAGCCTCGCCGGCGCCACCGGCCGCGCCGAAGCCGTAAGAAGCCGTAACAACACCAGGGCGATGTGAAACTTCACGTCGCCCTCATTGGAAACAAGAACAACATCAAACGGGGGGTCGCAATCCGATGAGGTCCATAGCGTTCGCCGACTTCCTCATCGGTGTGGGCATTCTGTTTGTGCTTGAAGGCCTGATGTTCGCGGCAAGCCCCGCCTGGATGCGCCGGGCCATGAAGAGCGCGCTGGCGACTCCAGACAACATTCTGCGCGTGGTCGGCATCGGATCGGCCGTCGCCGGCCTGATCCTGATCTGGGCGGTGCGGAGGTAGAGCAGGGGACCGCAGTCGTTCCAGGTTCGGCGCTGGCGCGCCGGGAATGGCGACCGCCGCAACAACGCCATCGTGAGCGGCAGCGCCGGGTTTTCGCCGTTATTGCGCGGCACTCATGGAGCTGAAATGTCCGCCTCAAATGCTTGCGCCGCCACCCCGTTCGGGCGCACTGTGGACTTCAAATTCCGCCCCGTCTTGCGAGGAGAGAAAGCTGATATGACCGGTGCGATTCCAGCCTTGAGCCATCGCCTCCGTCCCTTGCTGGCCGCGATCTTTCTTGGCGCCACCGGCGCCCTGATGTCGGCGCCCGCCCTGGCGCGCGGCCCCGACGGCATCGCCGACGTCGCCGAGAAGGTGATCGATGCGGTGGTCAACATCTCGACCTCGCAGACCATCGAAGCCAAGGGCGGCGGCGACGGCCGGGGTGCGATGCCGCAATTGCCGCCGGGTTCGCCGTTCGAGGAATTCTTCGACGATTTCTTCAAGAACCGCCGCGGCGGTCCGGGGTCCAAGGGCGGCGACCTGCAGCCGCACAAGACCAACTCGCTCGGCTCCGGCTTCATCGTCGATACCTCCGGGATCGTCGTGACCAACAATCACGTCATCGCCGACGCCGACGAGATCAACATCATCATGAACGACGGCAGCAAGTTCAGGGCCGAACTGGTCGGCGTCGACAAGAAGACCGATCTTGCCGTGCTGAAATTCAAGCCGACCAAGCCGCTGACCGCGGTGAAGTTCGGCGATTCCGACAAGCTGCGGCTCGGCGAATGGGTGATCGCGATCGGCAATCCGTTCAGCCTCGGCGGCACGGTGACGGCCGGCATCGTCTCGGCACGCAACCGCGACATCAATTCCGGCCCCTATGACAGCTACATCCAGACCGACGCCGCCATCAACCGCGGCAATTCCGGCGGACCGCTGTTCAACCTCGACGGCGAAGTGATCGGGGTCAACACGCTGATCATCTCGCCGACCGGCGGCTCGATCGGCATCGGCTTTGCGGTGCCCTCCAAGACGGTGGCCGGCGTGGTCGACCAGCTCCGGCAGTTCGGCGAGTTGCGCCGTGGCTGGCTCGGCGTCCGCATCCAGACCGTCACCGACGAGATCGCTGAAAGCCTCAACATCAAGCCGGCGCGCGGCGCGCTGATTGCCGGCGTCGAGGACAAGGGCCCGGCGAAGCCGGCCGGCATCGAGCCCGGCGACGTGGTCGTCACCTTCGATGGCAAGGAAATCAAGGAGCCGAAGGATCTGTCGCGCGTGGTGGCCGACACCGCGGTCGGCAAGGAAGTCGACGTCGTCATCATCCGCAAGGGCCAGGAAGAGACCCACAAGGTCACGCTTGGCCGGCTCGATGACGGCGACAAGGCGGTGCAGGCGGCGGCCAAGACGCAGGAACCCGTCGAAAAGCCGGTGACGCAAAAGGCGCTCGGCCTCGATCTCGCCACGCTGAGCAAGGACCTGCGCGGCCGCTACAAGATCAAGGACAGCGTCAAGGGCGTCATCATCACCAATGTCGACAGCGCGTCCGATGCGGCCGACAAGCGCCTGAGCGCCGGCGACGTCATCGTCGAAGTGGCGCAGGAGGCGGTCAGCAACGCCGGCGACGTCAAGAAACGCGTCGACCAGCTCAAGAAGGACGGCAAGAAATCCGTGCTGCTGCTGGTCTCCAACGCCGACGGTGAACTGCGGTTCGTTGCGCTGAGCGTGCAGTAGGGATGGCTGGCGAAGCGGTATTACCTTAACCTCGCCCCGCACTTCGCGGGGAGAGGTCGGCGCGTAGCGCCGGGTGAGAGGCTTTTCCAACCGCTCCATCGTGTCGTTTACGCCGTCCTAATCCCCTCATTCGAAATTTTGCTTAGCTCGATCTCTTCCCAGCAAGCGGAACGAGATTAACCGGACGTCGCATGCCGCGGTTCTTTTTGCGTCGGCGCGGGTAGGGTCGCTGCACCGCGTCCGCAACGAAGTCCCACAGGCTTATTTTTTGGCATGGACCTTGATACCATATTATTTGTAGCTACGATAATTCAATGAAGATCACGTTCGATCCGGCGAAGCGGGCGAGCACGCTGAGGGACCGTAATCTTGATTTCGCCGACGCCGATGAGGTGTTTGCGGGCAAAGCCCTGAATATTCCGGACGAACGCCGCGACTATGGCGAGCCCAGGATTATCACGGTGGGATTGCTGCGCGGGAGAATGGTGATCGTTGTATGGAGGCCGCGCGGTGGCGGGCGACATGTATTTTCGATGAGGAAAGCCAATGACCGGGAAAAAGCGCGCTTTGGGAAGCGACTTGAAGAAAGTTGATCGCCACGTCATTCAGCCGCACGAATATGATGAGATTCCGGAACTCACCGACGAAATGGCTGAGCGCGCCGATCTCTATCATGGCGGCAAGCTGATCCGTCGCGGGCGGCCGAAATCCGACGATCCCAAGCAACAGATCACCTTGCGGCTGGATGCCGCGGTGCTGCGCTGGTTTCAGCAGAGCGGCCCTGGCTATCAGTCCCGCATCGGCGCTGCGCTGAAATCGCACGTGACGCGCAAGAAGGCCGCGGCGAAGACGCCTACGCGCGGAAAGACCGCGGGCAAGAAAAAGGTGGGGTAAGGTTTCGGGATAGACGCTTCAGCAATCGCCTACGTCCCCGCGAACTCATCCCTTCGATACCCCTGCGCGTAGAGCAACGCCGTGAGGTCGCCGTGGTCGATCCGCGCCGCCGCGGCGGCGGCAACCGCGGGCTTGGCGTGGTAGGCGACCCCGAGGCCGGCGGCTCGGATCATGTCGAGATCATTGGCGCCGTCGCCGACCGCGAGCGTGTCGATGTCGTCGAGGTCGAAGGATTCCCGCAGTTCGATCAGGGTGGCGAGTTTTGTGGCCCGGCCCAGGATGGGTTCTACGACCTCGCCGGTCAGTTTGCCGTCGCGCACCACCAGTTGATTGGCGCGGTTCTCCTGAAAGCCGAGTATTTCGGCGACCGCGTTGGTGAACAGGGTAAAACCGCCGGAGATCAGGCAGGTATAGGCGCCGTGGGCGCGCATGGTCATGACCAGCTCGCGGCCTCCTGGCGTGGCCTTAATGCGCGTCTTCAGGACTTCATCGGCCACGCTGACCGGCAGGCCTTTCAACAGCGCGACGCGCTCGCGCACCGCCGGTTCGAACTCGATTTCGCCGCGCATCGCGCGTTCGGTGATTGCAGCGACATGCGCCTTGAGACCGGCAAAGTCGGCGAGTTCGTCGATGCATTCCTGGCCGATCATGGTGGAATCCATGTCGGCGAGCAGCAGCTTCTTGCGCCGCGCGGCTGCCGGCTGCACCACGATGTCAACAGACAGATCGCCGCGCGCCTCGCGCAGCCGGTGGACGATGGCCGGGATGTCGCCGCCGCCGTCGAAGGGAATGTCGACCGCGACTTCGTCGAACAGCCATCGCGCGGGCCCGGGCGAGGGAAGAATGGCGCGCGCGCCGTCCACCAGCGTGCTATCGAGCGCGGGGTCGGCGGGATTGCAGATCAGCGTGGCGACGAGAGACATGTGACGTGAATTCGCATCGTGAGAGCAGCAACGCCGTGCTTATCGCAGGGCCGACCGCCAGCGGCAAGTCGGCGCTGGCGCTCGAGCTTGCGCAAAAGATCGGCGGCGTCATCGTCAACACCGATTCCATGCAGGTGTACCGCGATCTCCGCATCATCACGGCGCGGCCGACGCCGCAGGAGGAGGCGCGGGTTCCGCACCGGCTCTATGGCCATGTCGATGCCGCCGTGAATTTTTCCGCGGGCAGCTGGATCTCCGATGCGGCTGCCGTGCTGGCGGAAGCGCGTGCGCAAAATCGCTTGCCGATTTTCACGGGAGGCTCAGGGCTGTATTTCAAGGCGCTGACGCGGGGTTTGTCGGCGGTGCCGCCAATTTCTGCCGAAGTACGCGAGGATGTGCGTGCGCGGCTGGAGCGCGGCGGCGTCGAGGCGCTGCATGCGGAACTGGCGCGGCGCGATCCGGCCTCCGCCGAACGCCTGAAACCGCGCGACCGCTCCCGCATCGCCCGCGCGCTGGAAGTGGTCGAAGCGACCGGGCGATCGCTGACCGACTGGCACCGCGACGGCTTGCCGCCACTGTTGCCACCGGGAACGTTCAGCGCATTGTTTCTTGACCCCGAACGCGATGAACTCTACGCGCGGATCGATGCGCGTTTCGCCGCGATGCTGCAAGCCGGTGCGCTGGAAGAAGTCGAACGGCTGGCGGCGCGGCGGCTCGATCCGCTGCTGCCGGCGATGAAGGCCCATGGCGTACCGGCGCTGATCCGGCATGTCAGCGGCGAGATCAGTCTGGAGGCGGCGGCCGAAATCGGCCGCCGCGATACCCGCCATTATGCCAAGCGGCAGTTCACCTGGTTCCGGCATCAGCTGCCGGAATTCGAGTGGGTGAGGCCGGAGGCGGCGGGGGAATGGCTATCAGGCGTCATTCCGGGCGTCGGGGGCGCGAACCCGGAATCTCGAGATTCCGGGTTCGCTCGCTTCACAAGCGCCCCGGAATGACAATCGAGGCAGGCCGCCCCGCATGGCTGAAATAAGCAAATTCACCCCTCGCCGAACGTCGTGAACCTCGCTAAGTTCTCATTTCAGCGTGATAGCGCCCCCGCTTGACTTTTTAGCCTTGGGCAGTATGTTCCGCGCAACCTTTGGGAAGTCAGAGCGCCGATATGCGTAATAAAATTACCAATCTCCTTATCGTCGTCGTACCCAGGCGCACCGCCGGGGATGGCTAGGGCCATCCACATTCGGGCGGTGTGCATGGGGCCTCTTGGGCCCCTTTTTATTTTCCGAAGGACGAACCGAACTAGCCGCGCTGACCAGCGCATCCGGAGCAAGCCATGAGCGACAAGAGCCACGATCCGAACCAGATGACCGGCGCTGCCATGATCGTGCGGGCGCTGATCGATCATGGCGTCAAGCACATCTTCGGCTACCCCGGCGGCGCGGTGCTGCCGATTTACGACGAGCTTTTCCAGCAGGAGGACGTCGAGCACATCCTGGTGCGCCACGAGCAGGGCGCCGGCCACGCCGCCGAGGGCTATGCGCGCTCGACCGGCAAGCCGGGCGTGGTGCTGGTGACCTCGGGCCCTGGCGCCACCAATATGGTGACGCCGCTGACCGATGCGCTGATGGATTCGATCCCGCTGGTCTGCATCACCGGCCAGGTGCCGACCCATTTGATCGGCAACGACGCGTTCCAGGAATGCGATACTGTCGGCATCACCCGGCCCTGTACCAAGCACAACTGGCTGGTGCGCAACGTCAAGGATCTGGCCAAGGTGCTGCACGAGGCGTTCTACGTCGCGAGCACCGGACGCCCTGGTCCCGTGGTGGTCGACGTACCCAAGGACGTGCAGTTCGCGGTCGGCACCTATCACCCGCCGCGCAAGTCCGACGTGCACGTGTCCTATACGCCGCGGGTCAAGGGCGACGCGGCCCAGATCCGCAAGGCGGTGGCGCTATTGGCGTCCGCCAGGCGGCCGGTGATCTATAGCGGCGGCGGTGTCGTCAATTCGGGGCCCGAAGCCTCCAAACTGCTGCGCGAACTGGTCGAAGCCACCGGCTTTCCGATCACCTCCACCTTGATGGGGCTTGGGGCCTATCCGGCATCCGGCAAGAACTGGCTCGGCATGCTCGGCATGCACGGTACCTACGAAGCCAACATGGCGATGCACGGCTGCGACGCCATGCTGTGCGTCGGCGCGCGCTTCGACGACCGCATCACCGGGCGCATCGACGCGTTCTCGCCGGGCTCCAAGAAGATTCACATCGACATCGATCCGTCCTCGATCAACAAGAATATCCGCGTCGATATTCCCATCATCGGCGACGCCGCCAATGTGCTGGGCGATCTGTTGCAGGTGTTCAAGGCCGAGGCGAAGAAGCCCGACATCAGGCCGTGGTGGCAGGAGATCGCGAAATGGCGCGCGCGCAATTCTCTGTCCTACAAAAAGAACAACGATATCATCCTGCCGCAATTCGCGATCCAGAAATTGTTCGAGGCAACCCGTGGCCGCGACGTCTACATCACCACCGAGGTCGGCCAGCACCAGATGTGGGCGGCGCAGTTCTTCGGCTTCGAGGAGCCGCACCGCTGGATGACGTCGGGCGGGCTGGGCACCATGGGCTATGGCCTGCCGGCGGCGGTCGGCGTCCAGGTCGCCCACCCCGACAGCCTGGTGATCGACATCGCCGGCGATGCTTCGGTGCAGATGACGATGCAGGAGATGTCGACGGCGGTTCAATATGAATTGCCGATCAAGATCTTCATCCTGAACAATCAGTATATGGGCATGGTGCGGCAGTGGCAGCAGCTGCTGCACGGCAACCGGCTATCGCACACGTACTCGGAAGCGCTGCCGGATTTCGTCAAGCTCGCCGACGCCTTCGGCTGCGTCGGCATCCAGGCCATCAAGCCCGGCGATCTCGACGGCGCGATCAAGGAAATGATCAAAGTCAAGCGCCCGGTGCTGTTCGATTGCCGGGTGGCGGCGCTCGAGAACTGTTTCCCGATGATCCCGTCCGGCAAGGCGCACAATGAAATGCTTTTGCCGGCCGAAGCCAACGATGAAGCCACCGCCGCGGCCTTCGCCGGCGGCAAGGCGCTGGTGTGAGGATGTGTCCGTCGGAGCAGAGAAAGCTTCGGCTGTCATCGTCCGGCTTGACCGGACGATCCAGTACGCCGCGGCGGACGCGTTCAGCCTCTAGCGCCTGCGATTACGGGATCCCCGCCTTCGCGGGGATGACGAGCTATGGTGATGCGAGACATGCCGATGTTTAACTTCGCCCAACTGGAACGCGCGCAAGCCATCGTGGGAGCGGCGATGCCGCCGACGCCGGCCTATGCGTGGCCGTTGTTGTCGGAGCGGCTGGGCGCGACTGTGACGGTCAAGCATGAGAACCATACGCCGATCGGCGCCTTCAAGGTGCGCGGCGGGCTGGTCTATCTCGACCGCCTGAAGCGCGAGCGGCCGCACACCTCAGGGCTGATTTCGGCAACGCGGGGCAATCATGGCCAGAGCCTCGCGTTCGCGGCAAGCCGCTACCGCGTGCCGGTGACGATCTACGTCCCATCAGGCAATTCGGTCGAGAAAAACCGCGCGATGCGGGCTTTCGGGGCCAGGCTTGTCGAACACGGCAAGGATTTTCAGTCCGCCCGCGAGGAAGCCGAGCGCCGCGCCAGGCTGGATGGCCTCGAATGGGTGCCGTCGTTCCATCCCGATCTGGTGACGGGAGTTGCAACCTACGCGCTCGAGCTGTTTCGCGCGGCGCCGGACCTTGATGTGCTCTATGTTCCGATCGGGCAGGGCTCCGGCATCTGCGGCTGTATCCTGGCACGCGACCTGCTCGGGCTGACCACCGAAATCGTCGGCGTGCAGTCGACCGAAGCGCCGTCCTACGCGCTGTCTTTCGCCGCCGGCACGGTGGTGACGACGGAGACCAGCAATACGCTGGCCGATGGCATGGCGACGCGCGTTCCCGACGCGGATGCGCTGGCGATCATCCGCAAGGGCGGCTCGCGCATCGTGCAGGTCACCGACGGCGAGGTAGCCGCGGCGATCCGCGCCTACTGGACCGATACGCATAACCTCGCGGAAGGCGCCGGTGCCGCCGCGCTCGCCGCGGCTTTGCAGGACAAGCCGAAAATCCGCGGCAAGCGGGTCGGGCTGATCCTGAGCGGCGGCAATATCGATTTCGGTCTGTTCAAGCGATGGGTCGACGTGGAAGCCGGCGCTTCCATCGACGGTAAGGTGCTGGTGTGAGGATGGCAACACTACGGGCCGAGCTTTTCACCTCGCCCCGCTTGCGGGGAGAGGTCGGATTGCGCGCAAGCGCAATCCGGGTGAGGGGCTCTCTCCACGAGTCGTGCTCGCGGAGAGAGCCCCTCACCCCAACCCTCTCAGAGCGAGCATCGCTCGTCTCGACCCCGCAAGCGGGGCGAGGGAGCGCACTACCGATTGCGTTGGCAGCAAACCGAATTTCAACATGAGCAAAACAGCAATGAACCAGCCCGCATCCGCCTACTTCATGGAAGAGCGCCATGAACCGACTGAATCCCACACGCTGTCGGTATTGGTGCAGAACGAGCCCGGCGTACTCGCGCGCGTGATCGGGTTGTTTTCGGGGCGCGGCTACAACATCGAGAGTCTCACCGTCTCCGAGACCGAGAACCAGAAGCACGTCTCCCGCATCACCATCGTCACCACGGGTACGCCGATGGTGATCGAGCAGATCAAGCACCAGCTCGACCGCATGGTGCCGGTATATCGTGTCGTCGACATGACGTTGTCCGGCCGCTCGATCGAACGCGAACTGGCAATGGTGAAACTGCGCGGCACCGGCGAGCACCGGGTCGAAGCGCTGCGGCTGGCGGAAGCGTTTCGCGCCCGCGTGATCGACGCCACCACCGAAAGCTTCGTGTTCGAGATCACCGGCAACTCCGCCAAGATCAACCAGTTCATCGACCTGATGCGCCCGCTCGGCCTGGTCGAGGTCTCGCGCACCGGCGTCGCCGCCATTGGCCGCGGGCCCGAGGGGATGTGAACCATGCTGGCGCGCGACTGGTACTACAACGAGCGGCGGCAGATCGGGCTCGATACAGCGGTCGCCTCGATCTACGACCGCGGTGACGACCGCGACCTTCGTGCGCGTGCGGCGCTGACTATGCTGGGCGTGCAGCGTGGCTGGCGGGTGGCCGATATCGGCTGCGGCAATGGCGTATTGGCCTGTGAGGCGGCGCTGATGGGCGCCGAGGTCGATGCGATCGATATTTCGCCGGCGATGCTGGCGCTGGCGGAAATCCAGGCGCGCGACCGCAGGGTTGCGATCCGCACGCAGTCGGCGGGACTGCTGAGTTTCGCCTATCAGCCCGGTTCATATGACCTCGTCGTCAGCGAGTTCGCGCTGCATCATCTGCCGGATTTCTGGAAGGCGGTGGCGCTGGCGCGGATCTTTGGTGCGCTGAAGCCCGGCGCAAGCTTCTTCCTGCGCGACATCGTCTTCGCCAGCATGCCGGACGGACCCGAGCGCGACGTCGAGGCGTGGGCCGATTTCAACATCAAGAACCATGGCTTCTCGCGGGACAGCGTCGTCACCCATATGCGTGACGAATATTCGACCTTCGGCTGGGTGATCGAGCGGCTGCTGACCGAGGTCGGCTTCACGCTGGTCTCGGCCGATTACCACGCGCCGCTGCACGGCACCTATCTGCTGCGCAAACCGAAACTCGGCGAGCAGAGCTAGACGTCGATGAAGCCAGCCGACGTCTTTCTGGCCGTGCTGGTCGCGGTGATCTGGGGACTCGCCTTTGTCGCGAGCCGGCTGGCGCTCGACGAATTGTCGCCGGCGCTGATGACGGCGATGCGCTTTGCGATTGCTGCGCTGCCGTGCCTGTTCGTGCGCCGGCCGAACGTGCCGTGGCGCGTGCTGATCGCGATCAGCGCCACGCTGTTTCTCGGCCAGTTCCTGGCGCAGTCCTGGGCGATCGCGCATGGCGTTCCGGTCGGGCTCGCCAGCGTCATCGTGCAGAGCCAGGCGCTGTTTACGGTGGCGTTCGCGGTACTGGCGTTTCGTGAAATTCCGACGCGGATGCAAATCGCCGGCATTGGTGTTGCCGCGATCGGCCTGTTGATGATCTGCGGCACGGTTGGTTTCGATTTCAGCGTCGGCGCCTTTGCCGTGCTGATGATTTCGCCGGTCAGTTTCGCGATCGGCAATCTCTTGCTGCGGCAGGCGAGGGAGGTGCCGATGTTCGACCTGTTCGCCTGGCTCTGCCTGGTGCCGCCATTGCCGCTGCTCGCGCTGGCGTTCGCCGTCGATGGGCCGCACGCGACGTGGAACGCGCTTGTACATATGTCGCCGACCGGGTGGGTCAGCATGCTCTTCGTCGGCGCGATCTCCACCAGCATCGCCTACTGGCTGTGGGGTCGGCTGCTGCGGGATTACACCGCGGCACAGGTGGTGCCGTTCGCGCTGCTGGTGCCGTTCGTCGGCTCCGCGGCGTCCACGGTTGGTTTCGGAGAAACCTTCGGCCCGCTGCGGCTTTCCGGAATGGTCATCGTGGTCGCCGGGATCGCGGTCATGCTGCTGTCGAAGCGGCCGCAAGGCGTGTCTGAAAAAGTCCTGCCCAAGATCGCCTGAGCCCACCATGACGCAGCCGCTTTTCATCGCCTTTGTCGTGTTCGCCGCCGTGATGTTCTTCACGCCGGGGCCGAACAACGTGATGCTGTTGTCGTCGGGGCTGAATTACGGCTTTCGCCGGACGCTGCCGCATGTCGTGGGTGTCGTGATCGGGTTCGGCTTCATGGTCGGCGCGGTGGGGCTTGGCCTGGGGACCGTCTTCATCACCTATCCCGTGCTGCAGACCATTTTGAAGTATGCCGGCGCCCTCTATCTGGTCTATCTCGCCCTCGTTATCGCGATGTCCGGGCCGGTTGCATCGGCACAGGACAACACGCGGGGTCCCATGACTTTCTGGGGTGCGGCGATGTTTCAGTGGGTCAACGTCAAGGGCTGGGTGATGGTGATCGGAACCATCACCGCCTACGCGGCGATTGCCAGCTTTCCCTGGAATATCCTGATCCAGGTCGTCATAAGCCTGTGGATGGGAGCGATGTCGTGCGTCGCCTGGGCGCTGTTCGGCAGTGCGCTGCGGCCCTGGCTCACATCTGTGCGAGTGGTCCGGGTGTTCAATGTCGTGATGGCGATATTGCTGCTGGCCTCGCTCTTTCCGGTCTTCATGGAGGCATGATGCGGCATTGCGCCATGCAGAAACGGGTTTCCCCTCAGGTCAAAAATGCATTAGACCACGCCGGAATTTGCGGGCGACCGGCGATCCCAAGCCATCCCAACGCCTCATCAATCTGCCAACTCCGGCAAAATAAAAGGAAATGACCATGCGTGTTTATTATGATCGCGACGCCGACCTGAACCTGATCAAGGGCAAGAAGGTCTGCATCGTCGGCTATGGCAGCCAGGGCCACGCCCATGCGCTGAACCTGAAGGATTCCGGCGTCAAGGACGTCGCCATCGCGCTGCGCAAGGGTTCGGCGTCGGCCAAGAAGGCCGAAGCCGCCGGCTTCAAGGTGATGGAAGTCGCCGAGGCCGCCAAATGGGCGGACCTCGTGATGATGCTCACCCCCGACGAATTGCAGGGCGACATCTACCGCGAGCATCTGCACGACAACATGAAGAAGGGCGCCGCCCTGGTGTTCGCTCACGGCCTCAACGTGCACTTCAACCTGCTCGACCCGCGCCCCGATCTCGATGTGCTGATGATCGCGCCAAAAGGTCCCGGACACACGGTGCGCTCGGAATATCAGCGCGGCGGCGGCGTGCCCTGCCTGATCGCGATTTCGAAGGATTCGTCGGGCAACGCCCATGACCTCGGCCTCAGCTACGCCTCGGCGATCGGCGGCGGCCGCGCCGGGATCATCGAGACCTCGTTCAAGGAAGAATGCGAGACCGATCTGTTCGGCGAGCAGGTCGTGCTGTGCGGCGGCCTGGTCGAACTGATCAAGGGCGGTTACGAGACCCTGGTCGAAGCCGGCTACGCGCCCGAGATGGCCTATTTCGAGTGCCTGCACGAGGTCAAGCTGATCGTCGACCTGATCTATGAAGGCGGCATCGCCAACATGAATTACTCGATCTCCAACACCGCCGAATACGGCGAATACGTCAGCGGCCCGCGCATTGTCACCTCTGAGACCAAGGCCGAGATGAAGCGGGTGCTGTCAGACATCCAGTCCGGCAAGTTTGCGCGCGACTGGATGCTGGAAAACAAGGTCAACCAGACCTCGTTCAAGGCGACCCGCGCCAAGCTCGCGCAGCACCCGATCGAGGAAGTCGGTGCCAAGCTCCGTGACATGATGCCGTGGATCAAGAAGGGCGCGCTGGTCGATAAGACCAAGAACTGAGCTTGATCCGCGTTTGAAGTGCGAGATCGCGCAAGCGCGATCTCGATGTGAGTCTGGCTTGAAATGCAGCCGATGGAGTAGCCGCTTTTGGCAAAGCTCGTCATGCCCGGCCTTGTGCCGGGCATCCACGTCTTTGCAGCTCCCGGCCAAGAAAGACGTGGATGGCCGGGACGAAGCCCGGCCATGACGAAAAGTGTTCAAGTCGCTGGAAAGAACGCGGACGGCTGCTCACTTCTTCTGGGTCGTGATTCCCAGCTTGAAGATCTTTGCCGAGGGATCCTTCAGATCGCATGGCGCGCGGCAGAAGATCAGCTGGAACCATTGGCTCGAACTCTCGGTAAATTCGGCCGCACGGAACGCCAGTACCTGATCGTGGGAGCCGCCGACCATCGGCATCGCGTCGCCGTTCTTCTTTTTCTTTTCCGGCGCAGGCGCCTTTGTGAAGGTCAACAAATCGTCCGGCGTCATCAACGCCGACCAGCTAAAGGGGCCCGTCGAGGGCAGGCGGATGATCAGCCTTTGGCTGCCGTGCAGCGTGATGTCCTTGCCGTTGTCCTGTTCGGTGACCACGATGTCCGGCTGGGCGCTTAGCGCTTTTGACGGCACACCCATGATCGACGCCATCACGGCACAGAGCAGCCAAGTTGCACTCGTTTTCGATAGTTTCATTTTCTCCTCAACTCCTTTTTCCTATTTTAGGTAGTACATCCGTAATCGGGCACGCCTTGCGAGATCCTGGTTTGCCGGCTATTGCTGAAACTGGATAGCCGCAGCGCGCGACGGGCCGGTCACTTGGTCCTCACCTCAGAGTAACGTAGACGGTATTTACACGTCTCGCGAGAGCGAATTGGCGGCGCGGCTCCCGGCCATGTAAGACTAAGGATTGAAGCGTGGGCCCGATCCTGCGCCTCCGTTAAATTGGGCTCCGTAGAACTGCGGGGCGCGGGCGTCGCGGGCGTGATGGTGCACTTGTCTACCTGAGGTGCTATCGTCGTCACTACGAGCAGCGTCAGCGACGAAGCAAGGATCGAACATGCAATCCGTTGTCATCACCGGGGCGTCCACCGGCATCGGCTGGGCCACCGCGAAGCTATTGGTGGCGCGCGGGTTTCGCGTGTTCGGCAGCGTGCGCAAGCAGGCCGACGCCGACCGCCTCAGGAGCGAATTCGGCGCCAATTTTACCCCGCTGTTGTTCGATGTCACCGATGAGGCCGCAGTACTGGCCGCCGCCAGCGAAGTCCGCGCGGCGTTGGGCGGCGAAACGCTGACGGGGCTGGTCAATAATGCCGGCATCGCCGTCGCGGGGCCGGTGCTCGAACTCGCCGCCGATGAATTCCGCCGCCAGATGGACGTCAACGTCATCGGGCCGATCATCTCGACGCAAGCCTTCGGCCCGCTGCTCGGATCCGATCCCTCGCTGCGAGGGCCACGCGGAAAGATCGTGATGATCAGCTCGGTGGCGGGGAAAAGCGGCAACCCGCTGATGTCGGCCTATGCGGCGTCCAAGTTTGCGATCGAAGGCCTTTCCGAAAGCCTGCGCCGCGAAATGATGCTGTTCGGGATCGATGTCGTCATTGTCGCGCCCGGCGCGGTGAAGACGCCGATCTGGGCCAAGGCCGAAGAAATCGACGTTTCCGGCTACAGCAATTCACCGTTCTTCCCGGCGCTGGAACGGATTCGCAAATTCATGCTGCAACTCGGCGAAGGCGGACTGCCGCCGGAGAAGATCGCGGAAACGATTGCTGACATCCTGACGTCGGCCCACCCGAAGGTGCGCTACCAGATCACCCCGGATCCGATGCGGCATTTGATGACCGCCGTGCTGCCGAAACGCATGGTCGACAGGATCATCGCCAAGCGTCTCGGGTTGATGCCCACAACCTGAACGGAAAGCGGTGCCGTTTGCGATTTGGGCCGGCCCCGGCGGGCTGGCGGCGCACGCCCGGTAAGGTTGCCGGGCTCAAAAGAAGATCATGCTGCACTGCGAGGGCGTTTTTTATGCCTGCAAGGACGGCGCGGAGGGCCGCCGATTCAACCGGCTATTGATCGATGCCGGGCTGGTGCACGGTTTGTGGGCTACCGGACTTAGGTCCACGCGAAGCAAAATGCCTCTGCTGCCTTGAGCCGCTGTTCAACTCTGCTAATATCCGGCCATTGCAGACAATTGGTACTTACCGTCATGGTAATGCGCCTGTTCGCACCACAATTTCTTGTGGTCTGGGCCTTCCTCGGTTCAGCTATTGCCGTGCATTTTCGCGGCAAGGTACGGCTCGGATTCTGGCGGCAGGTCTCCGACCATTCTACCCTCATGGCGCCCTACAATGTGCTGATGTATCTGTTCTCGGCGGTGCCTAACCGGCCGATCCTGCGACTGGAACTCGGTACCCGAACTCGCTCTGCTTCGCGACAACTGGCAAATGATCCGCGAAGAGGCGCTGGCGTTGTTCGCGCGGGACCAGATCAAGGCCGCCGACAAATATAACGACTGGGGTTTCAATTCGTTCTTCCGGACGGGGTGGAAGCGGTTCTACCTGAAATGGTACGAGCAGGCGTTGCCGTCGGCGGTCGCCAACTGCCCGAGGACGGTGGCTTTGCTCAACGCGATCCCGACCGTCAAGGGTGCGATGTTCGCCAACCTCCCGAGCGGAGGTCGTCTGGTGCAGCACCGCGATCCCTATGCCGGCTCGCTGCGCTATCACCTGGGATTGCTGGTGCCGAAAACGCCGGGCGAATGCCGCATCTTCATCGACGGCGAGCCTTACTCCTGGCGCGAAGGTGAGGACCTGCTGTTCGACGAGACCTATTTGCATTACGCCGAGAACACCACCAGCGACGACCGCATCATCCTGTTCTGCGATGTCGAGCGTCCGTTGCGCACCCGCGCGATGATCGCGGTCAACCGCTGGGTCAGCCGCCACATCATCAATGAAAGCGCGACGCAAAACGTCGAGGGCGAGCGCGTCGGCTGGCTCAACCGGATCTTCGGTTACGTCTATCAGGTGCGGCTAGCGGGCAAGCGCATGAAGGCCTGGAACAAGCGCGTCTATTACGCCGTAAAATATCTGCTGATCGGCGGCATCATTGCCTCGTTCCTCGCGACCGCATTCGCCTGAGTGTGCCGTGGGAACACGGTGCGTGGAACTGGCCGTGCTTGCTTGAAAATGGCAAAGCCCGGATCGGCGAAGCAATCCGGTAACGCTGTACTACACTCCATCCCGGCCGGCGCATTCCCGGAGGTCAGTGACGTCCGGCTCGATCGACGTTGCTATTGACAGGGCTTTGGCCCAAATTGATCGGAGCCGTCAGCAGGTGTGTAAGGAATGAAATACCCGAAATACGCAACGACCGTGGTGGGCGCGCACAGCGTGCCCGACTGGTACGAGGCGCTCGATCGGCTGGTTGCGGTTGGCCAATTGTCGATGGCGTCGATGGCGGACGCCCAGTACCGCGCCAGCCAGGCCGCGATTTTGGATCAGGAGATCGCAGGCATCGATGTCATTACCGGCGGGGAGATGCATCGGCGAACCCACAACCGCCACTCGCCGCCGAACGCCATGCTGAATTTCTTTTGGCAGAAGATTCCCGCGTTTCAGGGCTCCACACAACCAAAGCCGATCACCAAGCATGACCCCGACGTGTTTCATCCCGCCGCCACTTGCCGGACGAGGATTGCCGACAACATCGATCTTGGGCTTGTCGACGAGTTCAGAATAGTCTCGGCGCTGACGCGACGCCCCGTCAAGGTGACGATGACCGGGCCGCTGATGCTGGCCAAGGTCGCCTATGACGAGCACTACCACGACATCAGGAAGATGACGGTCGATCTCGGCAAGCTGCTGAATCATAATTTCAAGATGCTGGCAGATGCCGGCTGCAAGAACATCCAGCTCGACGAGCCGCTTTTCACGATTTGCGAGGAAGACGAAGTCGAGGCCGCCGTTGAAGCCATCAACATGGCGATCGAGGGATTGCCCAGGGACATTCACGTGTCGGTGCACGTCTGCCAGGGCAACTATGCCGTCGGCAAGGAATACGATGGCCAGATCGGGCATCGGTATTTCGACCACGGCCGATATAAGGCCGACAAGATTTGCGGAATCGAATGCTCGTCGTTTCTGATCGAGTATGACATGACGCACCATTATGAAGGTCTGCTCGGTAACAAGCAGCTCGGCGTCGGCGCGGTGGACGTGCAGGATCCGAAAGTCGAAAGCGGCGAACTCGTTGCCGAGCGCATCCGGAAATACCGGTGGCTCGCCCCGGAGCAGACCATCGTCACCAGTTCCTGCGGCCTCAATCACCTGCCGCAGCGCACCGCTTTCGGCAAACTCAAGGCAATGACCGAGGCCAAGCGCGTTCTCGGCGGATGACAGGTTCTCCGTGAGCAATTCCGAACATGGCCGATCCGGCGATGGCGACGCTCCCGGCGACGGCGGTGCGGGACCCGGCGATTCTCGGCGGCGGGAGAGCGAAGATTTATTGGGCCTGGCCGAGGAAGCCGGACGCCTTGGCATCTTCGAGTGGCAAGTTCCTGCCGGGACGGTCCGGCTGTCGCCGAAATTCCTGGCGTTGTACGGGCTGGCTGGTTTCGACGGCCGGTATGAGAGCTGGCGCGGGTGCATCTTCCGGGAAGACCAGATTCGGATCAGCCAGCTGATCGAAAGCGCATTTGAGGCAGGCGCGCGTGAACTGAACGCGGAATTTCGGATCACCCGCGCGAGCGACGGCGCGCTCAGATGGATCGAAGCCCGCAACATCATCTTCTACGATGATAGGCAACGTCCGCTGCGCGTTGTCGGTGTCAACGTCGACGTGACCGAGCAAAAGCGGGCGATGGTCCAGCTTCGCGCCTTCACGGAAACGCTTGAAGAACGGGTCAGGGAAAGGACCCGCGAACTGGAGACCGAATTCGAGGCGCGGCAAAAGGCGGAGGAAGCTCTGCGGCAGGCGCAGAAAATGGAGGCCGTCGGCCAACTGACAGGCGGCATTGCGCACGATTTCAACAATTTGCTGACGATCGTGGTTGGCGGACTGGAGGCGATCGGACGTCAGATACCGATGTTACCGGGATCACCGGCTGCGACCCGAATTGCGCGCGCCAGGGACATGGCGCTGCAGGGTGCGCACCGCGCCGTCACGCTCACCAGCCGGCTGCTGGCGTTTTCGCGGCAGCAGCCGCTCGCACCGCAGGCGCTGGACGCCAACAAACTCGTGGCGGGAATTTGTGAACTGCTTCGCCGTACGCTTGGCGAAGCGGTGGCGCTGGAAACCGTGCTGGCCGGCGGCCTCTGGCTCACATTTGCCGACTCCAACCAGCTGGAGAACGCGGTGCTCAATCTGGCAGTGAACGCTCGCGACGCGATGCCGGACGGCGGCAAGCTGACGATCGAAACCGCGAACTGCTATCTCGACGAAGCCTATGTCGGGGACATCGCCGAGCCGGTGATGTCGGGCCAGTACGTCATGATCGCGATCGCCGACACGGGCGCAGGCATGGACAAAGCCACCCTGGAGAAGGCGTTCGAGCCGTTCTTCACAACCAAGGATATCGGCAAGGGCACGGGTCTTGGCCTCAGCCAGGTCTATGGCTTCGTCCGGCAGTCGGCCGGTCACGTGAAGATCTGCAGCGAGGCCGGCGAGGGCACCACGGTGAAGATTTATCTTCCGCGGCATCGGGGTGAATCCGATTCGATGAAACCCGAGGACGTCTCTTCCAGCGCTGCGCGCGCGATCGGCCTCGAGAGCATTCTGGTGGTCGAGGACGACGACTCCTTGCGCGCCTACACCACCGAAAGCCTGCGCGAACTCGGCTACCGCGTGCTGGAAGCGGCGAGCGCCGCCGAGGCGCTGGAGGTTCTCGGCAACGATCGTCATGTCGATCTTCTGTTCACCGATGTGGTGATGCCGGGCGGCACCAACGGTCGGCAGCTGGCAGATGAAGCAAGCCGGAGACAGCCGAGGCTGAAAGTGCTGTTCACGACGGGGTATACAAGGAATGCAATCGTTCATCACGGCCGGCTCGATCCCGGTATTCACCTGATCGGCAAGCCGTTCTCATTCCACGAGTTGGCTAGCCGCATCCGGACCCGGCTCGACGCGCCGGATTGAACGCAGACCGGGTTCCCCGCCCACATTAGTGTCGCCTGGCGGTCATAAAGACGCGACAATCGCGCGAGACAAGCCGTGATCGAAAAACACCTCGCCGACGGCGAGAATTAAGTTCCCTCTTCAAACCCCCTCTCACCATTTTAGCTGGATCGCTTGAGCGATGCAGAACGATCTGTGGTTCAATGAAAATAACAGCCATCTACATAGCGCTCGTTCTATGGGCCCCGGCCCATGCTGCGGAAAAGGCACCCAATCATCGGGTCGCATTATTAAGCCGCGTAGCCTGTCCGGCGGTTCGCGAGGCCGTAAAACTGTACGGGGAAGCAGCCGCCGAGCAATGGGCACGCGGCCACGGCGTATCGGAAACCAAAATTGAAGAAGCCAAGCGGTGTCTCAGATAGCCGGCGTGACCCGGGAGCGCGGCGCCTGAAGCAGCCGATTCAACTCAAAGCCATCATGTTCCAGGAAACGGTGGGCACGAAAACCGCCGCGGTCGTCAGGATTGTTCCGGCCAGTAAAGCCGCATCGGATTATCGACCAGCAGCTTGCGCTGCAGTTCAGGTGTCGCGGCGATGTGAGGAATGAAGTCGACCAGCAGGCCGTCGTCGGGCATGTGGTCCCTGAGATTGGGATGCGGCCAGTCGGTGCCCCAGAGCACGCGATCCGGAAACGTCTCGACGATGCGCCGGGCGAACGGGACAACGTCGCGGTAGGCGTTCGGTTCGCCGTTGAGGGCCGGAGGCCCCGAAATCGACAGCCGTTCCGGGCAACTGACCTTGGACCACACATTCGGGTGCTGCGCCATGAACTTCATGAACAGCTCGAATTCGGGCCCATCGACCGGCTTTGAGACGTCGGGCCGGCCCATGTGATCGACGACGATGGTGGCCGGCAGCGCGGTGAAGAACCCCCACAGTTCCGGCAGGTCGACCGCCTCGAAATAGATCACGACATGCCAGCCGAGCGTTGCGATGCGGCCGGCAATCTCCATCAACTCGTCCCGCGGCGTGAAATCGACGAGGCGTTTGACGAAGTTGAAGCGGACGCCGCGGACGCCGGCGTCATGCATCGCATGCAGCTCGGCATCGCCGACGTCGCGCCTGACCGTCGCAACGCCGCGCGCTCTGCCGCTGCTGTGCGCCAGTGCATCGAGCATCGCGCGGTTGTCGGCGCCGTGACAGGTGGCCTGCACGATCACGTTGCGCGCAAAGCCGAGATGATCGCGCAAGGCAAACAACTGTCGTTTCGAAGCGTCGCAGGGCGTGTACTTGCGTTCGTCCGCGTAGGGGAATTCAGCTCCGAGGCCGAACACATGGCAATGCGCGTCCACCGCGCCGGCCGGTACCTTGAATCGGGGCTTCGAGGGACCGGTGTACCAGTCCAGCCAGCCGGGCGTCTTCTGAAATGGCATCGGCTCGATCACTCAGTTCTTCGGCTTGCCGCTTCGAGCTTGACGTGGGTGAGGATGCGGTCGGCCTCGGTTCGCCAGTCCGGGCTGCGCGCAAACGCTTCCGACCCTTTCGGACCGAACAGGCCCTCATCGGCGAGGTCGGCGACCCAGGCCTGGCGTTCGGCGGTTCCTTCCGCCGACCATGGCGTGAGGCCGATCTCGCGCACGGTTTCCGCCACCTCGCGCACCTCCTCGCTGCGGCGCCGGCCATGTTCGATCACGCGCTGGAAGAAATAGGCGCCCTGTTTCTCCCAATCGATGCCGGGATAGGTCTCCTTGAGCGAGGCCAGCACCGCGTCCTCGACGCCGTAGGCCCGCGCGGTGGTGAAACTTTCGATCACCATCGCCTCCAGGCCCTTGATCATCACGCTGCGGCACATCTTGACTGCCGATGCGACGCCGAGCTCCTGGCTCGCCACCTTGGCGTTGAAACCGAGCGCCACGAGCAATGGTGCGAGTTCGGCGGCGCCGGCACCGCCAAGCAGCAGCGGCACCTTGATGCGGTACGGCGGGATCGACGTCATCACGGCGCCTTCGACGTAGCGGCCGCCGTTGCCGTCGATCAGCGCCGCCGCGCGCTGCTTGGCGCCGGGCGATGCCGAATTGAAGTCGAGAAACCAGGCGCCCGCTTTCACCGCCGGCGCGCAGGCCTGCGAGACCGATACGGCCTGGCTCGCCGTGACCGCGGATACGATGAAGTCGGCCTGCGCGGCGAGATCGGTATGGGAAGCCGCCAGCGCCACGCCGTGCTTCGAGGCGTGATCGCGCAAGCCGCCGGCCAGATTGTTGCCGAGCTTGAGGTCGTAGGCGATGATCCTCACGTCCTGCCTGCGCAGGTCTTCGGCGAGAATGCGCCCCACCTCGCCATAACCGACGAGGCCTACAGTCCAGTGCCTGGGGTTGGTCGACATCGCAGTCATGTGAAACGATCTCCTGATGGGCAACCCGGTTACTGCTTTGGAATTCCGGCCTTCTCGATCACCTTCCGCCACTTGTCGATGTCGGATTTGAGCCGGGCTGAAATTTCCTGCGGCGTACTCGCCTTCGCTTCGATGCCAAGCTCGATCAGTCGCTTTTTCACGTCAGCGTCGGCAAGTATATCCTGCAACGCGCTATTGAGCGTCTTGACGATCTCGGGCGGCGTGCCGGCCGGCGCAAACAGCGCATTCCAGGACACCACGTCGTAGTCGGCGACGCCGCTTTCATGCACGGTGGCGATGTCAGGCGTGCTTGCCGAGCGCACTGGGCCTGACGAGGCCAGCGCCCGAAATTTCCCGTCGGCCAGATTGCCCTTCATCGAAGAATAGCTGTCGATCATCAGCGCGATGTTACCCTGCAGCAGCGACACCTCGACCTCGGGGGTTCCCCGATAGGGGATGATGGTGAAATCGATTCCGGCTGCCGTCTTGAACAACTCGGCGGACAGGTTCTGGGTGCTGCCAATATTGATGGTCCCGACATTCAGCGCGCCGGGTTTTGCCCTGGCGGCGGCGATGAAGTCGCCGAGCGTCTTGAATTGGGAAGCAGCACCGGTGGCGAAGATGAAATCGAAAAATCCCAGGCTGGAAATCGGCTCGAAATCCCTCAAGGGGTCGAACGGCAGCTTGTCGAACAGGGAGACGCTGATCGCAGTGCCGTTGGACAACAGCGCCAGCGTATAGCCGTCGGGCGTCGATGAGATCACCGTTCGAGCCGCGGCGATGCCGCCGGCGCCGGGCTGGTTCTCGACGTAGAAGCGCTGCCCGAGCTTGTCGCCGAGCTTTTCCGCAATGATGCGCGTGGTGGTATCGGCAACCCCGCCGGCCGCGAACGGCAGAACGATGCGCACGGCCTTGTCGGGATAGTGGGTTTGCGCGTGGGCTTGATGGGGCGAAACCGCGAGCGCCGAGAGTGCAAGCCCGGCCAGCGCTATCGCGAAGAAAATGCGGCGGACGGCGCGATCAACAAATGTCATGGAATAATGCGTTCCTGATCTGATTGATGTTTATAGCACGCGGCCGTGCCGATCCAAGTTCTGGGATCATTCCTTACTGCTTCTCGATTTTCTTCCACAGCCAGCGCGCCACCGCGTCCGGCGACGACGCGCCGTCGCCGCCGGCGGCGCGCAGATTGGCTTCGCGCATGTCGGCTATGTCGATCCGGCCGAGCAACGGCTGCAAGGCGGTGCGTAACGCCTGATCGGCGGCGCGTTTCGGCGCCAGCAGCACGATCGCGTCGTAGGGCGGGATCGCGTGCTTGACGTCGTCGAGCACCACCAGATCGTATTTCGCGATCAGCCCGTCGCTGGTATAGCCCGCGATCACATCGACCTCGCCGGAGGCGACCGCGGCATACATGAAGTCCGGCTGCATCTGCCGCTGCGCGCGAAACGACAGGCCGTAAGCCTTTTGCAGTCCGGCCCATTCGGGACGCGAAAAGAATTCGTAATCCGCCGCGATCGACATCGCCGGCGCATGCGATGCGAGATCGGCGATCGAGTGAATGCCGAGCGCTCGGCGCGCTTTCGCGGCATCACCAGCGCGTAGGCGTTCTCGAAGCCGAGTTCGCCCAGCAGCGTGACGTTTTTCTGCGCCAGCGTCGCCTTCAATTCGGCCAGCAATTCTTCGCGCGGCCTGATATCGCTGTGGTGGAACTGGTTGGCCCACAGCGTGCCGGAATAATCGACGTAGACGTCGATATCGCCGGTCAACAGCGCTTCGTAAGATCACGTTGGAGCCGAGGCCCTGCGCGGGTGCTGGCCGACAGGCCCGCCGCCCGCAGCCGCTGCGCGATCAGCGCCGACAGCACATATTGCTCGGCAAAGGTCTTGGCGCCGACGATATAGCTCGAAGGCGAGCGCGCCGGCGAGGGCACCAGCGTGGCCGCGACCAGCGCCGCGATGCCGAGGCCGCCCGATATCGCGCGCAGGCGGCTGCGGTTGCGAATGCCGATCTCGATCAGCGCCAGCAATTGATCGACCGCGAGCGCCAGCACCGCGGCGGCGAGGCAGCCGAACAGCACGAACACCCAGTTCTGGGTCTGCAGGCCCGCAAAGATGTAATTGCCGAGGCTGGTCTGGCCGATCGGGGTCGACAATGTCGCGGTGCCGATCACCCAGACCGCCGCGGTGCGGATGCCCGCCATCATCACCGGCAGCGCCAGCGGCAACTCGACCATGAACAGCGACTGCTGCGGTGTCATGCCGACGCCCTGCGCGGCCTCCAGAATCGCGGGGTCGACGCCCTGCAAGCCGGTGATGGTGTTGCGCAGCACCGGCAGCATGGAATAGAGCGCCAGCGCCAGCACCGCGGGCAGGAACCCGAACGCGGAAAAGCCAAATCCGAACCAGGCCAGCGACAATGACGCGAGCGCCAGCAGCAGCGGATAGAACAGCGCCAGCAGCGCCAGCCCCGGCACCGTCTGCACGATGCTGGCAAACCCGAGCAGCGCGCCGCGCATCACCGGGCGGTTGCGCGCGGCGATCGCAAGCGGCAGGCTGACGATAAGCCCCAGCGCCAGCGCGGTGACGCTGACACGCACATGATTGCCGAGATAGTCGGGCAGATGCGCCAGCGCCTCGCCCCAGCGCGGATCGGAGAACAAGCTCATGCCGCGCCATCCCGCGGCAACAGCGTGCTGAGCCGTTCGGCCTGACGGCGCGGCGTGTGCAGGAGTTCGCCGACGTAAGGATCGTCGTTATCGGAGAGCTCTGTCGGCGTGCCCTGCGCCAATAGCCGGCCGGCGCGCATCACCGCGACGCGGTCGGCGAGCAGGATGGCTTCGGTCATGTCATGGGTGATCATGACCGTGGTCAGCCCGAGCTTATGGTGCAGGGCGCGGTAGTCGTCGCCGAGCGCGTCGCGGGTGAGGGGATCGAGCGCGCCGAACGGCTCGTCCATCAGCACGATCCGCGGTTTCGCCGCCAGCGCCCGGGCGACGCTGACGCGCTGGCGCTGCCCGCCCGACAATTCCTGCGGCAGGCGGTCGCGATGTTGCGCGCGGTCGAGCCGCACCAGGTCGAGCAACTCGTCGACCCGCGCGGAAATCTCCGCCGCCGGCGTGCCCAAGCAGCTTCGGCGTGATCCCGATATTGCCGGCGACGCTGATATGCGGAAACAGCCCGCCGCTCTGGAACACATAGCCGATGCGGCGGCGCAATCGCGACCGGATCGACCGCTCGCACATCCTCGCCTTCGACCGTGATGCGGCCGGAGTCGGCGTCGATCAGCCGGTTTGCGAGCCGCAGCAGCGTGGTCTTGCCGGAACCGGAGCCGCCGACGATGGCGAGGAATTCGCCCTCGGCGACATCGAGCGAGACGTCGTCCACCGCCAAAACAGGCTTCGCGCCGCGGCCGCCGTCAAAGCTCTTGCCGACATGCGCAAATGCGATCAGGGGCGTTGGCGGCATTCAGTGCGGTCCCGGCTCTTACCCTCCCCTTGAGGGGTCGAGACGAGCGTAGCTCGCTCTCTGGGTCGACGCGAATGAAATGAGCGGCGGGGTGGGGTGACAGTCTCTCCCCGCAAACGGTGCCCGAGTTGAGAGATCACCCCACCCCGTCTCGCATCTCGCGATGCGAGCCGACCCTCCAGGGGAGGGTAAGGAGCAACCAACTCCAAGTACCATGTTGTACCAGTTCGTTGAACTTGTCTTCCCGACGCGCTAATGCGTCGTCGGGGACTTGGAGGGGACGCGGTGGACACGGCAGAGCCAACGGCGGTCGCGCTTGACGACGCGACGGTGGCGTTTCGTCTGGCCGGTGGGCGGGTCTATACCGCGGTCGAGCAGGCCCGGCTTTCGGTGGAGCATGGCGAGTTCGTCGCCATCGTCGGGCCCACCGGGTGCGGAAAATCGACGCTGTTGAACGTCGCCGCCGGCCTGCTCAGGCCGGCCTCGGGAACGGTGAGGATTTTCGATCGGCCGCTTGCAGGCCTCAACCGGGAGGCCGGCTATCTGTTCCAGGCCGACGCGCTGTTTCCCTGGAAGACCGCGATCGACAATGTCGCGATCGGGCTGGAGATCAAGGGCGCGCCGCGCGCGCAGGCGCTGGAACGCGCGCAGGGCTGGCTCACGGCCGTGGGTCTCGGGGCGTTCGGCAATCGCTATCCGCATATGCTGTCCGGCGGCCAGCGCAAGCGCGTCGGGCTGGCGCAGGTCTTGATCCGCGATCCCAAGATCCTGCTGATGGACGAGCCGTTCGGGCCGCTCGACGCCCAGACGCGGCAGATCATGGGCAATTTGCTGCTGGAGCTGTGGAATGCCGACCGCAAGGCGGTGCTGTTCGTCACCCATGATCTGGAGGAGGCGATTGCGCTGGCCGACCGCGTCGTGATCATGTCGGCGGGGCCCGGTGCGCGCATCATCGGCGACTGGCGCGTGCCGCTTTCCCGCCCGCGCGACATTTTCGAGGTCCGGCTGGAGAAAGAATTTCACTCGCTTCATCGGGAGATATGGAGTGTTTTGAAAGCCGAGGTGTTGAAGGGTTACGCGCAATCGTCGCAAGCGGCGGCGGGAGCCGGTTAACCCAACCTTGATCAATGTGCGGCGAAGGCTACACTCGGATCGCAAACTAAAAATTGAGGGAGATGTCATGCTTTTACGTGGTTCAATTCTGGCGGCTGCCGTCACGCTTGCCGCATTTTGCGGCACTCAGAACGCCAAAGCGCAAGGCGTATTCACGCTGTCCTCACCCGACTTCAAGGACGGCCAGCGGTTGCCGACAAAATACGCCGGCAACAACAAGAGCCAATCCGAATTGCGTCGGCGAAAACGTGTCGCCGGCGTTCGCCTGGGCCAACCCGCCCGAGGGAACCAAGAGCTACGCGCTACTGATGTTCGATCCGGAAGGCCGCCCGCCCGGCGGCGTCAGCCATTGGGTGGCCTACGGCATTCCGGCTTCCGTCACCGGTTTCGCCGAAGGCGAAGTTTCGAAGCCGAGCGACAAATATGTCGGCGGTCAAAGCACGATGAAGCTGCCGAGCTATTTCGGGCCCTGCACGCCGCCCGGCGCGCCGCATCACTACACCTTCACGCTGATGGCGACCGACCTCGAGCCGTCAGCGCTGAAGGCCGGGATGACGCGCGACGAGCTGATCAAGGCGCTCGACGGCCACGCCAAGAGCGCGACCGGCCTGATCGGGACGTTCTCGAAGCCGTGATTAATCTCCGTCGTCCCGGCCTCCGAGCCGGGACCCATCACCCCCGGCGTTTGTTGTTGCAGAAGGTCTCTGCCCGAGCGGCCAAACGATAGGACACGGCGTATGGGTCCCGGCTCGGAGGCCGGGACGACGTGTTAAGGTATTCGCCATGTCACGCCTGACGCTCCTCGTTTGCAGCTGCTGGTCGCGGTCGTCGCGCTCGGGCTGTGGCAGTTGCTCGCCACCGTGCCGATGTTCGGGCGCATGCTGGCTGCCGCCGTTCTTCTTTTCCAATCCGGTCGATGTCGGCAGCCAGATCGTCGACTGGTTCTCGACCGGCGTGATCTGGAAACATCTCGCGATCACGCTGTGGGAATCGATCCTCGCGTTCGCGATCGGCTCGCTCGGCGGCGTCATGGTCGGCTTCTGGTTCGCGCGCCAGCCGCGGGTCGCCGCGGTGTTCGACCCCTATGTGAAGATGGCCAACGCGCTGCCGCGCGTCGTGCTGGCGCCGATCTTCACGCTGTGGCTCGGGCTCGGCATCTGGTCCAAGGTCGCGCTCGGCGTCACGCTGGTGTTCTTCATCGTGTTCTTCAACGTCTATCAGGGCGTCCGGGAGGTCTCGACCACCGTGCTCGACAACGGCCGCATGCTCGGCATGAACGAACGGCAGTTGATGCGGCATGTGTACTGGCCCTCGGCGCTGTCGTGGATGTTCTCCTCGCTGCACACCTCGGTCGGCTTCGCCGTGGTCGGCGCCGTGGTCGGCGAATATCTCGGCTCCGCGGCGGGGCTCGGCTATCTGATCCAGCAGGCCGAGGGCGTGTTCGACGTCGCCGGCGTGTTCGCCGGCATGTTCGTGCTGTCGGCCTTCGTCATCCTGATCGATCATGGCGGTGACGGTGGTCGAGCGGCGGCTGCTGGTGTGGCGGCCGGCGGTCGCGGATGGGCGAGGGTAGGGCCATCCTGCGCAGCAGAGGATTGAAGCTGTGACCACCTCTCCCTATGGGAGAGGTCGGCGCGGAGCGCCGGGTGAGGGTTTACGGTCTAACGACAGAGCTTAACCCCTCACCCGAATTTGTCGCTGTGCTCCAAATTCGACCTCTCCCTCCGGGAGAGGTGAAGAAACGCCTCAGTTCAGCATCTTGATGTCGTCGGGCGCCTGCGGCGGCGTCTTGATCGCGATCGCCTTGAACGGCCGTCCGTCCGGCTTGGTGCCGCCGTGCGCGGTGCCCTTCGGGATGATGACGAGATCGCCGGGCTTGATCCGCACTTCCTTGTCGCCGAGCCAGATCGTGCCGGTGCCCTCGAGGATGTACTGGATCTCGTTGGTGTTGGGATGCATGTGCTTGCGCACATTGCCGTCCTGGATCGAGATCGTGGACGCCGTCGGCGGAAACGAACATCTTGGAGTGCATGCCCGCCGGCATTGGCGGGGCCGAGTGCGTCTCCGGAAAAATCCTGGGTGTGAATGATCTGCGCCGTGATGTTTTCGGCGGCAGCCCGCGCGGGTTGCATCAGATGCGTCACGCCGCAGCCGGCAGCGAAGGCGACAGCGATCGATAGGGTAGCAACAATGCGGTTCATGGATATCCTCCCCGTTTGCAGTTTTTTTGTGGGGCGGATGCTATGTCGCCGAAGAGACTTTGACCAGAGGCGGTGAAGCCGCCTTCTCAAGGACCACGCGCTGCTCTATCGTGCGCGCGACGACGATAGCACGGAGGAATTCATGAGAACGATCCTGGGCAGGCTGGCCGCGACGCTGCTGGCGCTGTTTCTGATGTCCGATCTTGCTGCAGCGCAAAGCAAGATCACGATCGCGGTCGGGGGCGGCGCCTGCCTGTGCTATCTGCCGACGGTGCTGGCCAAGCAGCTCGGCGAATTCGACAAGGCCGGCCTTGCCGTCGAACTGGTCGACCTGAAGGGCGGCTCGGACGCGCTCAAGGCCGTGCTCGGCGGCAGCGCCGACGTGGTTTCCGGCTATTTCGACCACTGCGTCAATCTCGCCGCCAAGAAGCAGGAACTGCATGGCTTTCGTCGTCTATGACCGCTATCCCGGCCTCGTACTGGTCGTATCTCCCTCGCACACGACGAGATCAAATCGATCAAGGATCTGGCCGGCAAGAAGGTCGGCGTCAGCGCGCCGGGCTCCTCGACCGATTTCTTTCTCAAATATCTCTTGAAGAAAAACGGCCTCGATCCCGCCAGCGCTTCGGTGATCGGCGTCGGTCTCGGCGCTACCGCGGTCGCGGCGATGGAGCAGGGCCAGATCGATGCCGCCGTGATGCTCGATCCCTCCGTCACCGTGCTGCAAGGCAGCCATCCGGACCTGCGCATTCTCTCCGATACCCGCACCCAGAAGGATACGCTCGAGGTGTTCGGCGGCGAATATCCGGGCGGCGCGCTCTACTCTACCACGGCGTGGGTCGCCTCGCACGACAAGGAGGTGCAGGCCCTGACCGATGCGATCCTGAACACGCTTGCCTGGATCCACGCGCATTCGCCTGAAGATATCATGGCGAAGATGCCGCCGGAAATGGTCGGCAAGAACAAGGAGCTTTATCTCGCGGCGCTGAAGAACACGATCCCGATGTATTCGGAAACCGGCAAGATGGACCCCAAGGGGGCGGACGCGGTGCTCGCGGTGTTCAGCGAGAGTTCGCCCGAGGTCGCCAAGGCCAATGTCGACGTCAGCAAGACCTGCACCAACAAATATGTCGAGCAGGCCAGGAAGACCACGGGAATGAATGCGAAATAGAGTTTGCCGGACGCAATGACGCTCGCGGTCATTCATCGCGTCACGGCGCTCGATCTGGCTTTGCGGCCGGCGCCGTGGCCGTTCGCCGAACAGCGGCGCGCCGACATCGATGCGCATTTTGCGCTGAAGCAGGGCGAGAAGCCGCAGCTTTTTAACGGACGGGTCCTGCTGGCGCGCCATCCGGTTTTTAGCGCCGACCGCTTCAGCGCGGACTTTTTCGAGACCGATTTCGCCAGTTTCCTGGCGTGGCGCGACTGGGGCTTTCCGGACGCCTCGGTGTTCAACGGCTTCGGGATGGGCGCGCTGCGGTGCTCCGACGGCGCGTTTGTCATGGGCGAAATGGGCCGGCACACCGCCAATGCCGGGCGCATCTACTTTCCGTCGGGCACGCCCGATCTCGACGATATCAGGGGTGGCGCGGTCGATATCGCCGGCAGCGTCGCCCGCGAGGTCGAGGAGGAAACCGGGCTGGCGCCGGCCGATTACGGGGCCGGCCCGGAGTGGGATTGCGTTGTCTCCGGCGTCGCGATCGCGATGATCAGGATATTGGACGTCGATGTTTCAGGCGACGCGCTGCGCGCCAGGATCGAAGCCAATCTCGCCCGGCAACATCAGCCGGAACTGGCCGCGATCCATCTGGTGCGCGGCAGACGGGCGATCTCACGGCAGCGATGCCGCGCTTTGTCACCGCGTTTATCGAGCGGCAGTTTTCGGCGTAGCGCCTCGTAGCTCGCAGTCTGGCGCCGGGCGTGCGCGCCGTGTACCGTTTGAACATTGAACCGGGAACTCCGAAGTCATGAGCAAGAAACCCGCGCAATCTCTGAGCACCCAGCTGAAGCCCTTTGTCGCGCCGTTCCGCTTCGACGGATCGGGCGTGTTTCATCTCAGGTCGCACAAGACCAACGAGAAGGGCGGTCTCGACAAGGACAAGGCCGAAAAGATTCTCGACGCCAACCGGAAACGCCTGAACGATTTTCAGGAAAAACTTTACGCGCAGGACCGCTGGTCGGTACTGCTGATCTTTCAGGGCATGGATGCGGCCGGCAAGGACAGCGCCATCAAAAGCATCTTCGACGGCGTCAATCCGCAGGGCTGCGAGGTCCATTCGTTCAAGCAGCCGACACCTCAGGAACTCGACCACGATTTCATGTGGCGCAGCATGATCGCGCTGCCGGGGCGGGGCCGCATCGGCATCTTCAACCGCTCCTACTATGAGGAATGCCTGGTGACGCGGGTGCATCGGGAAATCCTGGCCAAGGAGAAGATTCCGCCCCGGCTGATGAACAAGAACATCTGGCGCGAGCGGTTCGAGGACATCACCGCCATCGAACGTTACCTCGCGCGCAACGGCACCGTGATCCTGAAATTCTTCCTCAACGTCTCGAAGGAGGAACAGCGCAAGCGGTTTCTCGACCGGCTAAACGACCCCGCGAAGAACTGGAAGTTTTCGATGGCCGATATTACCGAGCGCGGGTACTGGCACAGATACCAGGCCGTGTACCAGGACATCGTCAGGCACACGGCGGGGGCGACAGCGCCATGGTACGTGGTGCCGGCCGATCACAAATGGTTCGCACGCGTGGTGATCGGTTCGGCGATCGTCAGCGCGCTGGCAGAGCTGAACTTGCGGTTTCCGAGAGCCGACAAGGCGTCGCTGCAGGAATTCGAGCAGGTGCGCAAGGCGCTGGAGAATGAAGGCAAGGCGCGGGCGAAGAAGAACGCGGCCGCGGGAAAAGCGGCGAACAAATAGCGGCTTTCTTCAGTCGGGATCGGTTTTGAAGTTATCGAGCATGTCACAAATGATGTGCGGGTGGGTGGACGCACGGTGCGGCTTTGCAAGAGTTGGGCAAACTCCTAAACGCCTTGGGTATTTATCGGACGTGGCTTTGGCGCTGGGCTGGCCCGTTCCTGGCACATAGCTGACATCAGTATCTCCGATCAATTTCCGCTTTGCCCCGGCAGTGGTCCTGCTGCGAATGGAGTGAGCGCAGGCCTGGCGCAGGTTCAATTTCGTCGCCGCCGGAGTTCGTGATTACGTTGCCCGCCGGCCTCACGGGGCATTGAAACAACGTGAGAACCCGTTGTCTTTAAACGGCCGGTGGCCCTCACATCTGACGGGCGAAGTCACACGTCGACTTCTCATGTGATAGGGAAAAATATAATGACCACGTTTAAACTTCTGTCGGCCGGGCTGATCGCTGCAACCATGCTCGCAACTCCCGCTATGGCTCGGCACCACCATGTTACATCGCGGCAGGTCGCGGCGGAGGCTGATGCCGGCGCCGCGCCGGAACAACAGCGTTACGTTGAGGCGCATGGCTGCGTCCCGGCTCCCCGCGTCGGCGCATTTGCAAGCGACCCCTGGGGTAATGGCAACGTGCCTTGCGAGCCGGCGTCGGGCTATTGATCCGCCCACGTCACCTGTCCCGAATCAGAAGATTCCTGCCGGCACGATACGGTCGGCGCCCATCGGTCACTTGCCGTTGAAGTAGAGGTCTCGCGCCGTCGCGCCGAAGATTTTTGCGCGCGCGGCGGCGTCGGGAATGGCCTCGACCAGCCAGTCTATGGTGGCCCGATACGGAAACTGGCCCTCGTGGCCGACGAACGGGCAGTCGCTCGCCCACACCAGCCGATCGGGGCCGGCGGCGCGGAGAAGCTCGCGCGCATATTCCCTTGCCTGTCGCCCGAGCCGGTAGCCGCCGGAGATCTTGACCCAGGTGCGCCCCGTGTCGATGGAGCGCAGCAGCGCCTTGAAGCCTGCGCTGTTGACGCCGGACTTCGGATCGGGACGACCGAGATGGTCGACCACGATCTTGACGCCGCTGGCCTCCAGCGTGGGCAGGATTTTCGGCAGATCTTCGCCTTCGACATGCGGATGAACGTGCCAGCCGAGGTCGGCGAGGCGGCGAAACAGCGCGCGATAGTCGAATGTGGTGATGTCGGGAAGCTCGGGCAGACCGATGAAGGGCAGCCGCACGCCGACGAAACCGTCGCGGCTCATCGCCTCCAGCACAACGCGTTCCACCGGGCGTTTGAAGATCGCGGTGCCGCGCAGCCGGTTGGGATGGGCACGGAGCGCAGCCAGGATGTAGTCGTTGTAGTCACCCCACGGGCTTGCGGCCGCGATCACCGCGCGGTCGACGCCGTTCTGGTCGAGGGTCGCGATCAATTCCTCGTGGGTGAAGCTGTATGTCGGCGCGTGGCGCGGATTGTCGATCAGCGGCAAGTCTGACGTGAAGACATGGACGTGGGCGTCGATCTTGAAACTGTCGGGCATTGGGGCTCTGTCAGTTCGGTTCGAGACCGGCTTTCTTGACCACGCCGGCCCACATGTCGATATCGGATCTGAGCCGCGCGTCGAGTTGCTCCGGCGAACTCGCCACCGGCTCGCCACCCAGCTCGATCATGCGCTTGCGGAAGTCGGGATCGCCGATGATCGCGCGGATGTGGCCGTTAAGGAAGGCGACGATGTCGCGCGGCGTCCCGGCCGGCGCCACCAACGAGTTCCAGCCGTCCACCGCGGCGTCGACGCCGCTCTCGCGCAGCGTCGGCACATCAGGCAACAGCGGCGAACGCATGCTGCCGGACGAGGCGACGGCGCGGATCTGCCCGGCGTCGATCGCCGACTTGAGCGCGGCGTAGGACTCGATGCCGATCTGCGTATCGCCCCGGAGCAGCGAGGTCAGGACCTCCCCGGAGGTGCGATGAGGCACCACCGTCATCGCAATGCCGGTGGTCGAGCGCAGCAGCTCGCCGGTGACGTTCTGGGTGCTGCCGGGGCTGATCGTGCCGACGTTGAATTTCTGCGGATCGGCACGGGCGGCGTCGAGTGCGTCCTTCAGCGAGCGCATCGGCGAGTCCGCTTTCATCAGCAAAAGCAGGTCGAACCGGGCCAGAGTCGAGATCGGCGCGAACGCGGCGACCGGATCGAACGGCATCGACTTGAGCAGCGATTTCGACAGCGCGATGCCGCTCGAGAATACGAACAGGGTGTAGCCGTCTGGTTTCGCCGAGGTGACGGTGGTGGCCGCGGTGATTCCACCTGCGCCGGGGCGGTTCTCGATCACCACCTGGGCGTTGGTGCGTTCGGTGAGCTTCTGCGCCAGCAGGCGGACCGTGATATCGGCGAAGCCGCCCGGCCCGAACGGCACAACGATGCGGATCGGCCGGTTGGGGTACGGCGCCTCAGCGCTCGCGGGGACAATCGATGCAGCGCCGATCGCGAGCGCGATCAGCATGCCCGCCGTTTTGAAAAGCAATACCGCCCCCTTGAATTTCCTCCGCCGCCGCGTCCGAAAACGGCCCGGCAGCCGGTCAATCCTGCGTTCCAAAGATGAGCTTCGGTTTGAGCATCAGGATGCGCTCCCCTCGCCATACCGGCAATGCGGATCGCAGGTCAACCGCGAGACCAGGGAGTTGATTCTCCGCGGGTGTGGCGGATCGGCCATTATCAGCGCGGAGGAATGTCGATGTCTGCTCTTTCCTCAACAGCACGGCCTGAAAAACTGTTCTGTCATTGAGAATTTTCGACGCTTCCGAGCGTGGCGCAAAATGACATGCCGCGCCGGGCGAAATAGACGAGTAACGCCCCTTGCCGGACCACGCGAGATGGAGTGATTTGCCCGACGGGCTTGCTCTGCGATTTCCTGTCCAGCCCCTAGACGATCGATTCCATGAAACCTGCGTCATGGAACTAATGGTTTGGTGGCGGATTCCTCGTTTGCGATTGGCGAAACGAGGAGCGGGATCATGGCAGGATGGCGGCGGGTAATCGAATTGACGATAACCGACGAAGAAATTGAAAGATTGAAGGCTCTTTCGCGGTCGAGAACTGAGCCAGCGAGCCGGGTTTCGCGGGCGCAGATGCTGCTGGCGTATCGCGAGAATCCTTCGTTCTGTGCGGTGGGGCAAAGAGTTGGGGTCCATCATCAGACTGTTCAGCGCTGCGTGGAGCGGGCGCTGGCTTATGGGCCGCTGGCGGCAATCGAGGACCGACCACGGCCGGGCAAAGAACCGGTCATCACGCCGGATGCCAAAGCCTGGTTGGTGTCGCTGGCGTGCGACAAGGCTAAGGAGCACGGCTATCCGCACGAGTTGTGGACCACGCGGTTGCTGGCACGCCATGCGCGCGAGCGCGGACCGATGGCGGGGCACGAATGTCTCGCCAACCTTGTCCAGGGTACGGTGTGTAAGATTCTCGGCCAGGAGGAAATCAAGCCGCACAAGGTTCGCTACTATCTGGAACGTCGCGATGCCGAATTTGAGCAGAAGATGGCGGAGGTTCTGTGCGTCTACCGCGAGGTCCAGGTCCTGAAAAGGGCTGCCGCCAAGTCGCGCAAAGCCATCAAGCGAGTGGCGATCGTCTCCTACGACGAAAAGCCGGGAATCCAGGCCATCGCAACGACGGCACCCGATTTGCCGCCCAAGCCCGGCGTCCACGCGACCTTCGCGCGGGATTACGAGTACAAACGTCATGGCACGCTTAGCCTGTTGGCCGGAATCGACCTGCTTACCGGGAAGGTTCATGCGCTCGTCAGAGACCGCCACCGCAGCCGAGAATTCATCGAATTCCTCAAGCGTCTCGACGCCGCTTATCCGGCCGGCACCGCGATCAAGCTAATCCTCGATAATCATTCCGCCCACATATCGAGAGAAACAAGAACCTGGCTCGACGCTCGACCACCTGGACGCTTCGCGTTCATCTTCACGCCCAAGCATGGTTCGTGGCTGAATCTCATCGAGGGCTTCTTCTCCAAGTTCGCTCGCTCGGTCCTGCGCCACATCCGGGTCACCTCAAAGCACGAGCTCAAAGAACGCATCATGGCCGGCATCGACGACGTCAATCGCCATCCCGTCATCCATACATGGTCCTACAAGCTCGCCGAGGCCGCCTGATATGATTCAAACCATGAAAACGCTGACCTAGTGCAAAAATATTCTGATTTTCAGAAGACCCAAATCAGTTGTATATCTCCTGCCGTCCTGTCCCACTCAGAGGGGCGGCTCGCGACGTCACGGACGCGGGGCGGGATGCGGTGGACGCGGCGGCGCGCTTGACGGGCGTTGCTTGCAGCGGACGGCGAAGACGTGTGGTCCTGACACCCCGACGCTGGTGTCAAGTTTGCGGAGCGATCCGCGTAACGACGGTGGCAAGAAAGCCGATCACCGGGGAGAGCGCGGTATAAGCCGTAAACCATTGCGTGCGGGAATGCCGGGTGATTTCCGGTGGCTCGCTGTGAATACTCGTGTGCATACTTGTTACCCCATGCGCACACGAGGCTGCGGGTGCATCGGGCGCCCGGCATTCCCCACGCCCTCTGTTTTCAGGGCGGAGATTGATTGCAAACCTCGGACGCATCGCGCCGCGAGATCGCGAACACTTGTGTCGAATTGTTTTGGCTATTTGGAATTTCAATCGGGAGTTCGCGTGCGATCGCGCTTCCTTATCCTCCCCCTCCAGGGGCCCTCCAGGGGAGGGTGATAACTAGGTCAGCCTGTCTGACTATCTTTTGGCATTGCGGCGTCCCACATTTCTCGTTTAGAACGAACACGGAAAGCGCGCCCTGGCAACGAACCGTCAATGGTTTTGGCCGAGAATCGGGCTTCCAAAAGGGTCTGGCAATGCTGATTCGCAGCGAAATGTTCGGAGTTCACGGGAAGGCGGCCGATGCTGCCCGTCCCGAAGCGATTCCGGCTGCGTCCCTGCCCACCCTGCTCCTTGGCGGGCTTCTGCTTCTTATCTGCCCCTGAGGGCCGTCTGGGCGTTGGCGCCTGGGCACTCAGGGGTTGCGCGAGATCACCAAGCCCCTTCAGCGCTCAGAACGTCAGCGCACCAGCTACAAGGAACTTTCCGATGACCCCCGCTAACAAGTCCGACAAGGACCGCGTCGTTATTTTCGACACCACTTTGCGCGACGGCGAACAATGCCCCGGCGCCACCATGAGCTTCGAGGAGAAGCTCGAGGTTGCCGAGATGCTCGACGACATGGGCGTCGATGTCATCGAGGCCGGCTTTCCCATCACCTCCGAAGGCGATTTCCAGGCGGTCAGCGAGATCGCCCGGCGTTCCAAGAATTCGGTGATCGCCGGCCTGGCGCGGGCGCATCCGAAAGACATCGACCGCTGCGCGGAAGCCGTGAAGTTCGCCCGGCGCGGCCGCGTCCATACGGTGATCGCCACCTCGCCGCTGCACATGCGTGTAAAACTCAACATGACGCCGGAGCAGGTGCTGGAAACCTCGATCGCCAACGTCAGCCGCGCGCGCAACCACATCGACGACGTCGAATGGTCGGCCGAGGACGGCACCCGCAGCGAGATGGACTTCCTGTGCCGGATCGTCGAGGCCGTGATCAAGGCCGGCGCCACCACGGTCAACATCCCCGACACGGTCGGCTATACGGTGCCGGAGGAATATACCCACTTCATGCGCACCCTGATCGAGCGGGTGCCGAACTCCGACAAGGCGGTATTCTCGGTGCACTGCCATAACGATCTCGGCATGGCGGTGGCGAATTCGCTGGCCGGCATCGCCGGCGGCGCGCGGCAGATCGAATGCACCGTCAACGGCATCGGCGAGCGGGCAGGCAATGCCGCGCTCGAGGAAGTCGTGATGGCGATCAACGTGCGCAACGACAAGTTTCCATGGTGGAACAAGATCGACACCACCATGCTGACGCGGGCGTCGAAACTGGTGTCGGCGGCGACCTCGTTCCCGGTGCAGTACAACAAGGCGATCGTCGGCCGGAATGCGTTTGCCCATGAGAGCGGCATCCATCAGGACGGCGTGCTGAAGGACGCGTCGACCTATGAGATCATGCGGCCGGAGATGGTCGGCCTGAAGCAGTCGTCACTGGTGCTCGGCAAGCATTCCGGGCGGCATGCGTTCGTGCACAAGCTGGAGGAGATGGGCTACAAGCTCGGCGCCAACCAGCTGGAAGACGCTTTCGTGCGGATGAAGGCGCTCGCCGACCGCAAGAAGGATATCTACGACGAGGACATCGAGGCGTTGGTCGATCAGGAGATCGCCGCTTCGCATGACCGCATCAAGCTGACCTCGCTCACGGTGATCGCGGGCACCCATGGTCCGCAGCGCGCCACCATGAAGCTCAATGTCGACGGCCAGGTCAAAATCGAGGAAGCCGAGGGCAACGGTCCGGTCGATGCGGTATTCAACTGCATCAAGCTGCTGGTGCCGCATGAGGCGAAGCTGGAGCTGTATCAGGTCCACGCGGTCACGGAAGGGACCGACGCGCAGGCCGAGGTGTCGGTGCGGCTTGCCCATGAAGGACGCTCGATGACGGCGCGGGCTTCCGATCCGGATACGCTGGTGGCCTCAGCCAAAGCCTATCTCGGGGCTCTCAACAAGATCGTCATGAAGCGCCAGCGCGACATCCCGGCAGCGGCGGCGGGCTGACGCTCTCCGTCATTCCGGGATGGTCCGAAGGACCAGACCCGGAATCTCGAGATTCCGGGTTCGCATCTACGATGCGCCCCGGAACGACGGCTAATTGCATGAGAGAAGAGAATGCGGCACCGCGTTTTGCGATGCAGCATTTTTTTCCATGGCCCCTGCTAACGGGCAATGGCATTCCGCATCGCTTCTCTGTATTGGTGCCGTGGAATCTGGAATAGGGCATCGGGGCAGGGCTGCTCCGCGCTTTGCAAAAATCTCGCGGGAGGAAACATGCGTAAATTGATATTGGCTGCTGCATCGGTCGCGGCATTGGCATTGGGTCTGTCCGGCCCGGCGGCGGCGCAGTCGCCGATCATCCTGAAATTCAGCCACGTCGTGGCGTCCGATACGCCGAAGGGCAAGGCGGCCGACAAGTTCAAGGAACTGGCGGAGAAATATACCAACGGCAAGGTCAAGGTCGAAGTCTATCCGAACTCGACGCTGTACAAGGACAAGGAAGAACTGGAGGCCCTGCAGCTCGGCGCGGTGCAGATGCTGGCGCCGTCGAACTCCAAGTTCGGGCCGATCGGCATCAAGGAATTCGAGGTGTTCGATCTGCCCTACATCCTGCCCGACCTGAAGACGCTGCGTAAGGTCACCGACGGTCCGCTCGGCGCCCGGCTGCTCAAATTGCTGGATTCCAAGGGCATGACCGGCCTTGCCTATTGGGACAACGGCTTCAAGCAGATGACCGCCAACAAGAAGCTGATCGCGCCTGCCGACTACAAGGGACTGAAGTTCCGCATCCAGTCGTCGAAGGTTCTGGAAGCCCAGTTCCGCGCGCTCGGCGCGATCCCGCAGGTGATGGCGTTCTCGGATGTCTATCAGGCGCTGCAGACCGGCGTCGTCGACGGCCAGGAGAACACCTGGTCGAACATCTACACCCAGAAAATGCACGAGGTGCAGAAGTACGCCACCGTGACCAACCACGGCTATATCGGCTACGTCGTGGTGGTGAACAAGAAGTTCTGGGATGGGTTGCCGCCGGACATTCGCGACGAACTGACGAAGGCCATGAAGGAAGCCACCGAATTCGGCAACGGTCAGTCGGCAATGGACAACGACCAGGCGCTCGAGGCCATCAAGAAATCCGGCAAGACCGAAATCCTCACGCTGACGCCGGAGCAGGACGAGGCGATGCGCAAGGCGATGATGCCGGTCTACAAGGACGTCGCCAGCCGGGTCGGCCAGCCCCTGATCGACGAATTCCTGAAGGAAACGGGCCGCGGCCCGATGAACTGAGCCGTCCCTAAGGGATCGCTACAGACGGGGTCCGCGGCCGGCACGGTCGCGGGAAGGTGCTTGGTCGGGCGGTTTCATCAGCCGCCCGATCGTCGCGGGGGATATCGATGTTTTTACGTTTTCTCGACCGGCTTGAGGAAATCATCATCGCGAGCCTGATGGGCGCGGCGACGCTGATCACCTTTGTCGCCGTCGTCCATCGCTACCTGGTCGACATTCCCGTGCTGTATCCGATTCTGTTCCCGATCCGGCTCGATTGGTCGCAGGAGCTGTGCATCTACATGTTCATCTGGATGGCGAAGTTCGGCGCCGCCTACGGGGTGCGGACCGGCATCCATGTCGGCGTCGACGTGCTGATCAAGCGGCTCAATCCGGGCTGGCAGAAGGGCGTGATTTTGTTCGGCCTGATGGGTGGCGCGCTGTTCACCTTCATCGTCGGCACCATGGGCGGCAAGTTCGTGATCGAATTGATGGGCACCGACCAGGTCTCGCCCGATCTCGAATTGCCGAGCTGGCTGGTCTACGCCTGCATCCCGCTCGGCTCCTATCTGATGTGCTTCCGGTTCCTGCAGGTGTCGTGGGCCTACTTTCGCACCAGCGAACTGCCGCATCATGACGCGACCAACATCGACGGCATCGAAGTCAGTCCCGACGCGCCGGTCGCGCTCGGAGAAGCGTGATGAGTGCGGCCCTGATTTTCGGACTGCTGTTTGCCCTGATGCTGACGGGCATGCCGATCTCCATTTCGCTCGGCCTGACCGTGCTGACCTTCCTGTTCACGATGACGGAAGTGCCGATCGAGAGCGTCGGGCTGAAACTGTTTTCCGGCCTCGACAATTTCGGAATCATGGCGATTCCGTTTTTCATCCTCGCCGGCACCTTCCTGACCCGCGGCGGGGTGGCGCGGCGCATGATCGCTTTCACCGTCTCGCTGGTCGGGCATTTGCCGGGCGGGCTCGGGCTCGCCGGCGTGGCGGCCTGCGCGATGTTCGCGGCGATCTCGGGATCCAGCGTCGCCACCGTGGTCGCGATCGGCTCGATCATGATGCCCGCGATGGTGGAACACGGCTATCCGCGCCGCTTCGGCGTCGGCGTGATCTCGACCTCCGGCGCGCTCGGCATCCTGGTGCCGCCGTCGATCATTCTGGTGCTGTACGGCGTTTCCACCAACACCTCGATCGGCGCACTGTTCATGGCCGGCATCGTGCCGGGCATCATGCTGGCGCTGATGCTGGCCGCCGTGACCTGGTTCATCGCCTGGCGCAAGGGCTACCCTCGCATGCCAAAGGCGACGCTCCGGCAGCAATGGACCGCGTTCCGCGAGAGCGTGTGGGGCCTGCTGCTGATCGGTATCGTGCTCGGCGGCATCTACGGCGGGGTCTTCACGCCAACCGAAGCCGCCGCCGTGGCCGCGGTGTACGCCTTCTTCATCACCGTGTTCGTCTACAAGGAATTGAAGCTGCGCGAAGTGGGCAAGGTGCTCCTGCAGGCGGCGAGCATGAGCTCGATGCTGCTCTACATCATCACCAACGCGGTGCTGTTCTCGTTCCTGATGACGCATGAGCAGATTCCGCAGGAGATGGCGGCCTGGATCATCGACAAGAATTTCAGCCTGTGGGCGTTCCTGCTGGTGGTCAACGTCCTGCTGTTGATGGCCGGCAACGTGATGGACCCGTCATCCATCCTGCTGATCATGGCGCCGATCCTGTTTCCGCTTGCGACCAAGATCGGCGTCAATCCGGTTCACCTGGGCGTGCTGATGATCGTGAACACCGAAGTCGGGCTGTGTCATCCGCCGGTCGGCCTCAATCTCTATATCGCCAGCGGCATTGCGAAAATGGGCATCAGCGAAATCACCGTCGCGGTGCTGCCGTGGCTGTGCGCGATGCTGATTTTCCTCGGGCTGATCACCTACATCCCCGAAATTTCGCTGTGGCTGCCGCGGCTGCTCGGCATGATCTGAACGGTCGCTGAACGGTGAAGATTACATGTTGGTAAGAGGTGCTTCCATTTCCAAACTGTAAGTTGATTGCGCGCCAAAGCCCGCCATGCTGGTGCAACCTTCAAAGGAGGTTCACATGAAGAAGTTTGCCATCGCCGGGATCGCCGCACTTGCCATCGCCGGTTCGACCGCGGTCTACGCCCAGCACCGTCCCTGGTTTCACGAGCATATGCGAATAAACCCCGAGGACCGGGCGGCGTTGACCGACGCGAAGATCGCCGCCGTTCACGCCGGGCTGAAGCTCAATCCCGATCAGGAAAAACTATGGCCGCCGGTCGAGGCCGCGGTGCGGGATTTCGCCAAAATGCGAATCGATCGCGCCAATGCGCGGATGAACGCGCCGCGGGACGAAGCACAAAGGCCGGACCCGGTGGCGCGCCTGCGCGAGCGCGCCGACACCATGGCGACCACGGCGACGGCGCTGAAGAAGATCGCGGACGCCGCTGACCCGCTCTACAAGACCCTCGACGAGGGCCAGAAACGCCGCCTCACCATCCTGACCCATATGGAAGGCCGGTTCGGCGGCGCAGGCTGGCGGCACCGCGACTTCGAGCACCACATGGATCGCGATCGGGATGGCGGATCGGACAGGGATCATGGCGGCCGGGAAGGCCCCGAGCGGCTCTGAGCGCGCGAGCGGTCAATCGGTCGAAAGCCTGGGAAAGCCGCCGGATCCCCGGCGGCTTTTTTGGGTTTGGCCTGCCGCCGACAAGGCCGGGAAAACCCCACCGGTTTGCTGGACATCGGGGAGTCGCTTTGCTAAACGACGCCCTCTTGCGAAGGCTTTCCGGGCCGGTTCCGGGCGCATAGCTCAGTTGGTAGAGCAGATGACTCTTAATCATCGGGTCCCAGGTTCGAGCCCTGGTGCGCCCACCAAGTCCTTCAATAAATCACTGACTTAGGCCTCCCATCATTTCGCGGTGACGCCTAACTTTTGTTCGGGTCACACTGGGGTCACGAATTGCCCTTGGGACCTCGTCGTTCGTCCAAAGAGAAGCTCGCGAAAAGCGAGATCGGCCAGAGACGGACGCTAGGGGCTATTTGGCGTTGTAATGATATTAGTAGCTTGGCGATCGGCGAAAACCGACTGTGTCGTCTGGATTTTGTAACGATCGATTATTGAAGGTCGATATTCGGCTTGCATGAGGAAATGAAAAACCTTGTCTGCGCGGGCAAGGGAATTTGGGCCGGGTGCAGGTTCATAACTCGTCGGCCCACACAGCTTCCAGCACCGCAATTGAACTGCGGCATTGGTGCAAGCCTATCGGGGGTTAGAATCCCTCCCTCTCCGCCAGCTAATCGCGACGTGCGAAAAACCCAATAAAACCGGGCATTTCTCGAGCCACCGGATTCGAACGGTGGAGACCCACGGTGTAGACCCCGCGGATCGCTTGGATTTGTCTTAAATTGCCACCATTCGGCCGCCGGCGGAAGCCTGAATCCTTGGAAATCAGGAAATCGGAACCGGTTCGAATCCTTGAAGCAGCGCATGGGCGCACGAGTTGGCTAAGCCCAGTAAGAGTTGGGGTGATCGGCACCATGGGCCGGATCAACATCGCCTCGGCAACCAGTCCCGCGCTGCCGTCGGCGCGACTTGGAAATACGACTCAAGAAATCCGTTCAGACTTCCTTTAGAGGCAACCATCCGTCACCGTCGGCGAAAAGGATTGGTGATAGTTTGTCTGCCCGCAGCGACCGGGTGGACAAAGTCAGGTAGTTTGAGCGTTTCGCCGCCACCTGAACGAGAATCAAAGAATGAGAATTGTCTATGTTGAAGTCGACAATTTCAGAGGAATACGGAAGCTGCGGTGGGCACCGAATGCAAAGATGAATTGTCTTATCGGACCTGGCGATTCGACCAAAACAACGATTTTGGATGCAATCGAACTTGCTCTGAACCCGAGATCATACTCCTTTGCCGATGACTCCGATTTCTACGATCTGGACTATGACCAGCCCATCAATATTGTCGTCACGGTTGGCGGGTTGCAAGCGGAGTTTAGCTCGGACGATCGCTATGGCATGCATCTTCGCGGCTGGAACGAGGAGGCATCAAAGATAGAGGATGAGCCGGGCGCGGGGCTCCAGGAAGTCCTGTCTCTCCGGCTGACCATAGACAAGACCCACGAAGCGCGATGGTCACTGTACAACGACCGCATAGAAGCTGATGGCGATAATGACCCTCCGACGTTGAGGTATAAGGATGCCCAGCACCTCGCCACGACGAGGCTTGGCCCTTACGCCGACCGTCATTTGGGATGGGGCCGTCTATCGGTCCTGAACCGATTGGGCGATACGACCGCGTCTCTCGGCGGGCAACTAGCGGACGCGAACCGCGCTGCGCGTGCCGCATTCACCAAGGGAAATCCCGAGGTCTTTAAAGAGACCGCGGAGCGCGCGGAAACGCTCAGCAAACATTTTTCTGTTCCCGTTCGCGAGAAATACGCGGCTGAACTTGACGTACAAGGCGTAAATATCACGGCTGGAGGCATATCGCTGCACGACGGCAAGCTGCCTCTGAGGCGTCTCGGCACTGGCTCATCCCGCTTGATCGTTTCAGCGTTGCAGCACGACGCGGGCGGATCACACGTTGCCCTCATCGATGAGATCGAACATGGGCTTGAGCCGCATCGGATCGCGCGCATACTGAAATACCTTAGCGCCCCTCCCGCAGAAGCGGGAAACATTCCGCCATCGCAGATTTTCATAACAACACACTCGCCCGTCGTCATACGTGAACTGACAGCTACCGAAATCTCGGCGGTGCGATCGGTGGACGGCCTCACGGAAGTCAGATCGGTTGTAGCCACGGCGAGAGACCGTGGCACGGCACAGCGGCACCTGCGCGCCTGTCCCGATGCCTTTCTCGCCCGGAAGATTGCGGTCTGTGAAGGGAGAACCGAGCAAGGTCTGGCTCGCGGTCTCGACACCTACTGGAGCTCGCAAGGCAAACTGGAGTCATTCGCCCTTCAAGGCGCGATAGCGATTGATGGGAACGGCAACGGCAGCGCGCCAATTCTCGCCGATCATCTTATCGAGCTGGGATACGATGTTTTCCTGTTGCTCGATTCCGACGTGAAGGTTGATGACAAGGTACTGGAAGCTCTCAAGGTCAAGGGCGTTCGTGTCTATGAATGGACAGGCGGTTGCTCAACGGAGGAACGCATATTCCTTGACGTGCCATGGACCGTTGTCGGGGCATTGGTGGCATTTGCCGCGGAATGCGTAACCACAGACAGTGTAAGGGCGCAGATCAACAAGGTCTGCAAAGCTCAGGGTCTGCCCGAGCTAACTGCCCTCAACCTTCCTGCCACGCTTGACAGCACTGCTTTCCGAAGCGCGCTCGGCAAGGCCGCGAAGAATGAGGATCGATCCTGGTTCAAGGACATAACCCGGGGCGAGCGGCTCGCCGAAATATTGGGGCCCAGCCTTGAAAAACTGACCGGCAAGCCGTTGGCCGAAGGAGTGACCGCCCTGCGGAAATGGATCGATGGCTGAGAAGGAGGATACCGATAGTGCAATCGCCCAGCTTGCTTCCACTCTTCGCCTCGGCAGTATCGTCGCGGCCGCAGGTTGCGGAAAAACCGAGCAGATCGCCAATGCCACACATCTCAGCGGAGGCCGCAGGCTCATCCTGACGCACACGCATGCCGGCGTTGACGTTCTGCGGCAACGCCTTAAGAAGTTGAACGTGCCAAGGAGCAAGTTTCGCCTGGATACGATTGCCGGATGGTGCCTGCGTTACGCGGCATCGTTCCCAGCCCGGTCCGGGCTCGGAAGTCTCGTTCCCCGAACCGACGGCGAGTGGAATGCGGTTTACCAGGCCGCTACCAAGCTCATTAGTAGCGGTGCCGTCAATTCGGTACTTTCAACTTCATATTGCGGGGTCTTTGTTGACGAGTATCAAGATTGTTCTCCCCTCCAGCATGACGTCGTGACGGAGCTATCTGGAGTGCTTCCTGTCTGCGTGTTTGGTGATCCGCTGCAAGCAATCTTCGATTTCAAGGGACAGGAGCCGGTCGATTGGCAAAAGCAGGTGTATCCGGCCTTCGCCAAGGCGGGCGAGCTCTCGAAACCATGGCGCTGGCTGAAGGCTGAAAAAGGGAATGCACCGCTCGCGGCATGGCTGCAAAAAATGCGCACGGCACTGGAAGCTGGCACGGACATCGATCTTGCGGGCTGTCCCGACTGCGTAAAATGGGAGATCTTGCCGACCGATCCCAGGTTCAGAACGAATAAGATTGTCGAAGTGTGCAAGCGGGCTCGCGGGCAAGCCGGTGACAATGCGCTCGTTGTTATCGCCGATGCAGCGAGTATTGGTGCGCGCGCCTACATTGCCAAGCAATTGGCGAAAGCAGGATTCTCCAAAATTGAGCCGATAAATTGCACAACGCTCTACTCGGCGGCAAAGAAATTTGAGAAAGAAAAAGATTTCAAGCAGCTCAAAGCAACGATGGACTTTATTGGTGATTGCATGACCGGAACGGGCGAAACCCCGTTTCTGAACGCCGTCGAGGCTCGCCGGAAAGGATCGAGGAAAGGCACTGCGCAGTTCGGGCCTCTCGTTGATTTAGGAGTAGCGCTTGTCGATAACCCCACCCCGGCAAACCGGCTCGCTCTGCTTGACGGGTTCCACGGTCGCGACGATTCATATTGCTTCCGGCGTGAAATGTTCTATGCGATGCGCGCCGCATTACTGATTTGCATTAGCCGGCCGTCATGCACATTGGCTGACGCAATCTGGGAGGTTCAAAGCAGAGCGCGGCATGCCGGAAGGACAGTTGCTAAACGGAGCGTCGGCAGCACGTTGCTCGTAAAGGGGCTGGAATTCGATCATGCCGTCGTGATCCATACGCCGGGCATGACACGGAAAGACTGGTACGTGGCACTGACGCGGGCCAGTGTGACCTTGACGCTTCTCGTCCCCGCTCAGCGCTTCGCTCCCGCCAGGTAGCGACTGATCCGCCCGATCTCAACCGCGGTTTGCCTCCCTGCGCGGACTTTCAAGCAAGCAAGGCGCCTAGGTTCTTCAGTATCACCTTGGCCATTTCTGATGACCGGACATCCCGCACCACGGCCAACTCATCTACCGTCGCGGAAATGTCCCGGGGACGAAGCGGACGACCGTTTCTTTCGACGAACGGGCCGTCTGTTTCAGTTAAGAGTCGGTCGAGCGGCAGTTTTGCGACAAGCATGCGATGCTTTGGGCTCCGAAGCATTTCCGCATTGACAGAGAAATAGCATCCGTAGTCGAGCGCTCGCTTCGCCTCCGAATTCGAACCCGTGAACCAATGCAAAACACATTTGCCTCTGTCGGGTGAAAGATATCGATCCAGGTGAGCGAGCACCTTTGATGCGGCCCTGATGCTGTGAATCGTTAGCTCACGCCCGCCGGCTCAACCAGGCGGGGCTTTCTTTTGTATTTGCCGGGCGCGGCGACCTGTTCGCTCTGTCTTTCAGCCTGATACTTTCGTGGCGCGTCAGATGGCTTCGGTCGGGAAAATCTAGCGGCCCATCGCTGTTCGCACCGTCTTTGAACGTCCATGGGGATGATACTCATAACAACTCCGGGTTTTCGGTGATTTGACGCCCTCAATCGCCAAACAGCATCCCAATGTTGTGCGAATGGCCGTGGGCACAACTGTGTTCCTAATAAGAATAGAGCTGATTTTCCGCGGGTGTTGGAATCTGATCACACCATCGCGGTCGTGCAGGGGCGTCGCGGGCTGGCGCCATTGCGAGGACAAGGGTTCGCGGGGCCGGACTGTTACGCTGAAGGTGAAGTTCAACGACTTCGAGATCATCACGCGCAGCAGATCCGTTCCCGCCGCGGTCTCGAGCCGCGACGACCTCGAACGATTGTCGGTCGCACTACTCCAAAACGTGATGCCCGTCCCGAAGCCCGTGCGACTTCTGGGCGTATCGCTCTCCTCGCTGCAGGGCGACGACCATGACGAACCGCAACTCGGCCTGCCGATCTGAGGAAATGCATGATCAGGATATCAAGGGCAGGCAGCATGCGATCACCGGTCATCGTCGTTGGACGGTTCCCCGGCCCGTTTCAAACCCCAAGCGTCGAAAGCGCGGCCTCGTCTTCCCCGGCGAGGGGCTCGTGCGAAGCCAATCGATCGAGCACCTTGCGGGCATCCGCGACGAGGTACGCATGTCCTTTCCAAAGCGCCGGGTCCCCGCGCGAGACGAAACTTTGAAGCAGTATCGTGTCGGAACGAGTGTCCGATCGTGCCTCCGCACGCGACGTGTCCTGCAACTCCGGCATCGCCTTGCGGAGGTCCGGCCTGCACCGAGCGATGTCGCGCAGATATTGGGCCGAGGCGCGCACGCACAGCTCCGAGGCCGGGCCCGGCACGTGATCCGAAAGCGCCACGATTTCCGAGCCGAGCCTGAACCCATAATTCAGATCGGCGATCGTCTGCAGCGCGAACGACATCTCGGCGAGCCCGAACGCGTGGGAGAGACGGCCACAGCCAATGCGGACGCCACGATCCGGACCCGGCGTAACGAAGCCGGCGCCATGGGAGCGATCCGAATGGGATCGGTCCAAATCGGAGTGACCGATGAAGAGATTGAAGCGGCGGACGCGTTCATCGAGGACGGCGTACCAGACCGGATCGCCCGCATCGACGAAGACACGGTCCTCGCAGAAGATCAGCCCTTACGTCATCGGCGCGATGACGCTACCGCTGGAGGGCGATGGGAAAACAATCCCGCGACCGGCAGGCAGGTCACTGCGTGGAACCGCCGGTCGAGTACTGCCTGGAAAGCTATTTCGCTTTCGGCTTCGTTTCCGAAACGACAAAGCGCCTGCCTTCGGGCGGATACTGGACATACGCCTTCTTGGCGTCGCTCCAGCGAAGATACCGAAAGTTGTTATGGGCAATCGCCTTGATGGCCCGCAGCGCTTCCATCGCGACATCACGGTGGACGCCCTTCGTCTTGAAGAGATTGTACAGAATGGTCCAAGCGACCGCGTACTCGTTGTATTTCCGCTCGTCGATCGAGCCGAAGATGATGTACGGTCGGTTCGGAACCTTCTCGAACTCGTCCGCAAGGTCGTCGACCGCTCCGCAGCACGACGACATGACAAGGGCGTGCGGGTTGCACTTGTGCTTGCGGAAAATCTCCACGAAATCGGGCCAGTCTATCCGCGCGTCATCAGTGACGGCGATGCCGACGTCATCGCCATGACACGACACGTGCACGACGTCGTAATCGCCTTTGGCTGCTTGCGCGATGGCCTTTTCGAAGTGCGGCTTGTCGAGCGCGTACAACAGAACCGACTTGACGCCAAGCAACCTGGTCAGTGCCTGGGTAACATGGCCGTCCAGCTGCCCCTTATAGAAGTCCTTGGGATAGCTCGCTTCGATGATCAGAACCTTCATGCGCTCCCCTCCTTAACAGTGCGCGAGGCCTACTGGTCGGACACCGTCGCGCGAGGATCATCGGCTCGCACCGACGTCTGCAACTGGGACGGATCGACTTTCTTGCGCTGAGCCCATTCGACCAGGTTGGCGGGGCGGTACGTCGGATCGGCTCGCCACCGTTTGAACACGCTGGCGTCGACGGTTTCGTTGACGTTGGCGTGGCTACCGTCGTCCCGCTCCTCCGGATCCCGGCCGATGGTCCGATAGAGAGGCGAAGAGATGAAGTGGTACAATCCATAGCCGAACTTTCCATAGGAGTCGGTAATGGGTGCCGTCACGTTGTCGCCATCCAGGTCGACCTCCGATCGGAAGAATAGGCCGTGCAATTCCGCCTTCTTCATCATCCAGCGTAGCGGGGCCTGGTTCAGAAGATCGGTCTCGTAGCCGCCCCCGACGTTGGCATGGGCGCCCGCGAACCAGCGTTGCTCGACGGCGGCCATCGGGCGCGGCTGTGCGACGACCGCATTTGGATCCTTCGGGTGACGGACGTCCCAGAGTGTGGGCGCGAAGTCCTTGCGATGCTCGTCGACAGCGATAGCGTGGTAGCCGTTGAGGATGTGGATGCGCAGGCCCGTTTGGAGATAGTCGAATTGGGAACGACTGATGCCGGCGATGTCGCCGGCGGCGAGGCCGACCGAACCGACGGTGTCCCATACCCCGATCATCTTCACGTCCGCGGGCTGGGAGTATTTGAGCAGCCACCTCTCTTGCTCTGTCAGCTTGCCTGTGTCTCCGGACGCCTGCATCTCGCGCAGCTGCCAAATGGTTTCCTCGTTGCCTTTCTTGTAGCGCGCGAAGAGTTCGGACACGCTGACGGGCGAGCCGGCCTTCAGAACGCCGTCGATCGCGATCAATCCGGCAAGAGCCCTTGCGGTGTACGCACCTCGACTGAAGCCGAAGATGAAGATGTCGTCGCCGTCGTTGTAATTCTCGATGAGCCATTCGTAGGCCAGACGGATGTTGTCATCCAGTCCCTGACCGAACACGCCGCCGAGAACGCCGTTGACGCCGACCGAGTAGTAGACAAGCTGGGGCTTCTGGTCTCCGCCCTTCGTCGCGCAAAGCGCCCGCATGCGCCAGACGTTTGTGTTGGTGTCGACGCTGTTCCACGTGCCGTCGAGGAAGAGCGCGAGACGCTTCTTCTGCTGCTCAGCGCCCGTGAAGGTGGGTTGGGTGCCGCTCTTCTCTTCGGGACGACCGACGATCACGCCGATCCAAACTATGGCTATGATGGCGAGCAGCAGCCCGATCGTATGGGCAAGCCGCTCAATCAACCGCAGAAATTTCTTCATTACGATATTCCCACTTTTGACCGAATTGGAAATTCGGTCGGCTGACATCGCGTATGCTGTCAGTCCATAAAGGCATCAGTGATGACGTCGCACCAATCGTGGCTCAAGACTACTTTTCCGACGGGTTGAATCGGACGCCGCGCTACTATCAGCAAACAGCGATCAATCGGACGGTCGAAGCCGTCGCGCGAAATGAAGGCAATAGCCGGCATCTCCTAGTAATGGCGACGGGCACCGGCAAGACCTACACCGCCTTTCAAATCATCTACCGCTTGTGGAAAAGCGGCCTAAAGAAGCGCATCTTTTTTTGGCTGATCGAACCGCGCTAATTGACCAGACGGTTCGTGGCGATTTCCGCCATTTCAAGGAAGCGATGACCGTTATCAAACACAAGCAGATCGATACTGCCTACAACATCTATTTATCCCTTTACCAAGGGCTCGCTGACAATAACCACGACGATGCGTACAAGCAGTTCAGTGCAGAGTTCTTCGACCTCATCATCGTGGATGAGTGCCATCGCGGTAGCGCTCGGGAGGACAGCAAGTGGCGCGAGATTTTGGAGTACTTTAAAGGCGCCACCCATGTCGGGCTTACCGCCACGCCGAAAGAGACTGAGGAAGTATCGAGTACCGAATACTTCGGCGAACCCGCGAGCCTACTGCTTGAGAGCATCCGCGCAGAAAAAGTCCGTCTCGTCGCTGCCAAGAAAATCCGTGTCGAGAAGGCCTTGCCAAAGATAAATGCCGCCGAAATCCCTTTCGAAATTCCCAAAGACTGGGAGTGGTGCCATTTCGGCGATTTGATCCGAGCTTACGAGGCGGGAAGTAGCTTCAAATGTGACGACCGTGAAATCACCGGAAAAGAATGGGGCGTCATCAAAACCAGTGCTGTGACGTCGGGAAATTTCGTCGAAAGCGAGAATAAGTTCCTGGCCGCTAAAGCCCCCAACGATACCACCGCCCAAGTTAAAATCGGCGACCTTATCTTTTGCCGGGCTAGCGGTTCAAAAGGACTTGCTGGTGTCTGCGCCACGGTACGCGATTGCAGTCAAAATCTGTTGCTTTCTGATAAAACGATTCGAGTGCGCCTGATGGACGGTGTCATCCAAGAATACATCGCGCTGCATAATGCTTCGACGCAGTCCAAAACGTACTTCCGCGGGCTAAGTACAGGAAAATCGACGTCGATGAACAATGTGACGAGAGGGGAGCTGTTTCGAAAGCCCGTGCCCCTGCCACCGCTCCTCGAGCAAGCCGCCATCGTACAGCGCGTGCAAACGCTAATGGTTACCTTTCGCACGTTGGAAGCGGAAATAAAACGCTCCCGTGCTCATGCCAGCCACCTTCTCCAAGCCGTCCTCAAAGCCGCTTTCGCACCGCCTCGCAAAACACCTAGACCTTTGGTTACTACTTTTGAAGCCGATCATGCCTTGGAGCGCGTTGGCTAACGGCACGGCTTTGTTTCTCTTGCTTGCACTGACGCTGCACAAATGGGTGAGATTGCAAATGCTGTGATACCGGATGGAAGCGGAAGGTTACGACGGTGCGCTTCGCGCGCTGCACGCCCGCTCCCTAGACTGGGAGATACCCCTCATCTTTCAAGTCGCTGATGAATTTCACCATACAACCGGTGTAAGCTAGCTCGCCGCTTTCATTGTTTGGCAATTTTAAATCCCAAAACCGAGACCACCAGCTGCTGCGTAATTGTCCCGTCAAGTACGAGAGAATGCCATTTTCCTTCCGCTTGGGAACAGCGAGATACGGACGCTCGGAACCAAGGTGTCGCGACAGAAGGTTTAGAAGTGTTCCGAGAAGACCTTTGAAGCAAGGGGCAGAAATTCCTTCTTGAACTCATCGGGATTTTGTACTTCGAGTTCGACGACGGCAAAGGCTGGCGGTTTTGTTTGTGCGTGGAGAGCTTGAACCGCTGCCGCGCCAATCCCAACACCCGCGATCATCGCCAAAGCCAACGTGTATTTCGTTTTCATGATTGCATCTGCCTGTGCCTACCGCAAATCAAGCCCGAGCATATTTGGTGATGCAGTCCACCCAGGATCGGACGGACAGAATGCGTCCCGCTGCCTCGACGGCACGTGATTTCGGGGCGTCCTTGTTTAACGCTAAGTGAGTGCGCGTGCCATTATAGTAGTCCATGTAGGACAACAGCACATGACGCAGATGGCGTTCGCCGAGCACCACGCCCTGCGGATCGAGCCGATCAACCGTTCTGCGTATGCGTTTTGCCAGGGTGAACGCGAAGCGTCGGGTGGTCCCGAATGCCGATCGATCGAAGGCGGCGGACAAATATCTCTCCGTATGCACCGTCGCGATCCCGGCTTAGGTATCGACGGATTTGCTCCCAGCCGCAAGCATCGGTGAGCTGATTGGCGATCCATTCGGCCGTTGCATGCGCAGTAACTCCGGACCACAGCAGTTGCCGCCGGCCATGACCCATAAGAGACGTCGGGAACTTGCTACGCTGCCGTCCTGTTTTTGATTTAGATCAACGTAAGGTGCCTAGTCGATCGTCAACGGCTGCCTAACAGATTGTCAGCGCGGGAGAAGCCGCGGCAGTACGCGAGAACGGCGACCATTCGCCGACGTATGGAACCATTCGAAACCGTGAGCGTTGGATGACGCAACCCGCGTAATGTTCCGCGCGCGTCTCCACAAGACGTTGTCGCGGTCGCGGCTGGTCGGAGGCACCGCTGTGTCGCCAACCTTTCGCTTATCAGTAGGCTCGCACTTCGCGGCGATCGCGGTCGGCGCCATTGCCGCGACAGCATATCTGACTGTCTATTCAGCCAGCCCGCAATCGCTCGCAGACTACATCTCAGCGATCTGTGTGAAGGCATTTGGTTCCGCGCCTGCCGCGGAGGCTCCGTACCTCGCCGAGAATGTCAGCGCGATGACAAAGATGATGATCGACATGGGTATTAGGCCGTCAGGCGATGTCGACGCCGACTTTGTGGCGATGATGGTGCCGCACCATCAGGGTGCCATTGAGATGGCGCAGGCTGAATTGCGTTACGGACGTAATGAGCCACTTCGGCGTATGGCTCAGGAAATCATCGTCACCCAGCTGCAAGAGATCACCGCAATGCGGTTGTCGCTTGGCCAAGCCTTGCCGCTCTCGGTACCATCGCCTGATCAGATCCGCCTGCGGCGATGAACGATTCGAAATCTGATAATGCAACCCTGGTAAAGGAGCCGTGATATGCGACACAACCTTATACTGGCCGTTCTGTTGGTTGCGACAGGTCTTGTCGGTGTCCGTTATGCCTTGGCCGGTCAGGCGCCGGCCGCCACTTCCGATCCAGACATTCCCATTAGCCATCAAGATCGCGTCTACTCCGCCGAACAGTACTCAAACACCGTCTCCGTCACCGATCCAGTCGACAACAAGCTCGTTGGCACCATCCGTCTTGGCGATCCGCTGCCGGCCAATCTCAGTCCGCTCTATAAGGGCCAGCTGTTGGTGCACGGCATGGGGTTTTCGCCCGATCGTCGCACCATTGCCGTTGTCGCCATCGGCTCGAATGCGGTGAACTTCATCGATACCGCGACCAATAGTGTAAAGCACGTAACCTACGTCGGTCGCTCCCCACATGAAGCGTTCTTTACGGCGGATGGCAAGGAAGTGTGGGTTTCTGTCCGCGGCGAAAACTACGTCTCCGTACTCGACGGCACGACCTACGAGGAGAAGACGCGGATCACCGTTCCCAACGGTCCGGGTATGACGATCTTCTCCCCGGACGGCAAATACGGTTACGTCTGCTCCTCGTTTACACCGGAGACCGTGGTCATCACCGTCGCCGATCACAGAATTGTCGGCAGGGTTCCGCAAGCGAGCCCGTTCTGTCCCAACATCGCCGCGACGCCGGACAGCAAGCAGGTCTGGTTTACCCTGAAGGACACCGGCAAGACCCAGGTGTTCGATGGGCAACCGCCGTTCGCGCTCTTGAAAACCCTCGACACCGGTCCGATCACCAACCACGTCAATATCGTGCGCAATGCCAACGGCATGTTTGCCTATGTCACGATCGGCGGGCTCAACGAGATTAAAGTGTTTCGCACCGACAATTTCGAGCAGGTCGCGACCATTCCGGTCGGCAAGCTACCGCACGGCGTCTGGCCATCCGGGGACGGCACGCGGGTTTATGTCGGCCTCGAGAACGAGGACAAGGTAGCCGCAATTGATACGCTGAAGAACGAAGTGATCGCGACTAGTCCGATCGGCCAGGCTCCGCAGGCCCTCGTCTACGTGCCCGATGCCGTACCCGCTGTGAGCGGCACCGAGAACTCGGCAATGACCAGAATGATGGCCGTCCCCGAAGGCCTCGCAACCAGCAACTTGCAACCGCTCGGCGTGGCTGGCCAATCGGCGCAGCTGTGGCTCGCGTCGCCGGGAGCAAAGAAAGAGGAGAAAGCACCCACCAGCGTTTCGCTGTCGGATCAGGGCTTGGTGCAAATGTTAGAGGCCGCGGTCACTGGGCTCGAGCCGGGGAAGCCATATGTGCTTGCGCTTGCGACTGAGCCGTCGGGCACTGGCGTTTTGGAACCACTGCAGGGCTTCATGACCAACCCTGCGGGGGCAGCCATCGTTAATGCAATCGGACCAATCCGTCAGTTGGTGCGCGGCGAGGACAAGATCCAGCGTCGCTACCTCGTGATCCTTCCCGGCACTTCCGATAACCACAGTGCTGCCGTTCAAGTCCAAAGGGAATGAAGGGATCCTGACGCAGCACGATGACATGATTTGCTGCAGTGCATGAATCCACCTTCTCAGAAGGCAACCTGCGTACGCATCGCGAATGCGTCGAACCTGGCGCCCGCATTTCCGCTGTTGGTCGGACTGACCTGCTTGGCGACGTTGCCATGCAGGTAATCAAACATGAACCGGATGTTGCTGTTGACGTACCAGTTCAAACCCGCGCTGTAGATCGTCTGCTGTCCACCGGCCACGCCGTTTGTGGTTCCCAGTTGATCATTCAAATTCATGGTGCTGACGCGGCCGGCAATGTCCCACGCGCCCCAACCGCCCCCCATAGCGAGAACGGATTTGCAGGGATGATGCCGCCATAGGCGGCATAGGGCCGGAATATAGGGGTGAGTTTCGCCTGTCAGCACAAGGCTGGCTTCGGCATAACCGCCATTGAATTTCAGGCTCAGCAAGCCCGGGAGATTGTTGCGAGCGACGTTGTACCAGAAATATTCGCCGGTCATTGTGCTTCGCCGGCGAACGCTGAAGCGACCGCACCTCAACAATACGGATCGTTTTCTATTTGTTTGGCTCTATCGCTGGTTTCCGTCCGTCCTTGGGCAATGGGCATTCGGGACCATCCGATCGCACCCCGTTCGCCCTGGCAAAATGCTTACGTTGAGAGACTCATCGGCTCGATCCGCCGCGAATGTCTCGACCACATGATCGTGTTTGGCGAAGCGCACCTGCGCCGGATCCTACGCGGATATGCCGCCTATTATAATGGCTCGAGGACCCATCGATCTCTGAACAAGGACGCCCCTCTCCATCGCGCGATTGAGCACCTCGGCGCCGTCGTCTCACGACCTGTCCTTGGCGGCCTTCACCATCAATATTGCAGAATCTGATTTTCGGCACACACAGGTCCTATGCGACTGGGACCGGAGACTTTGCAAAGCAAGCGGGCGCCGCGCCGTGTTACCTGAGCCGGACTGTGCCCGGCTTTTTCGCGAACCAGCTCTTCAGTTTTTCCTATCGGCAACTTCGCTTGAACCAGATTAGTAGCTGGTGTGCCCTTCGTCTACGTTAGATGCTGCGGATATCGCCGAACAGGAAAGGGATAGCGATGGTTGACAAGGTCTTTGCGGGAACGATCGTTCTTCCTGACCGGATCGTCGACAACGGCTATGTTCTGGTTGGTGATGGCAAGGTGCAATCGGTTGGGTCAGGCGGCTCGCCCGACGGCGAAAAGCATGGAGGGCAGGGATTTCTGGTATTCCCGGGCGCGATCGATGCGCAGGTCCACAGCCGCAGCCAGTTAGGCCAGGAGGATTTCGTCTGGTCGACGCGCAGCGCCGCGGCGGGCGGCGTCACGACCATAGTCGACATGCCCTATGACGACAACTGCCTGATCGCGACTGCCGAGCGGTTTCGTACCAAGGCCAAAGAGGCTGCCGCGCAGGCGCGCGTGGATTTCGCGCTTTATGCGACCATCGATCCGGAGGAGGGCGCGGCGCGGGTCGATGAACTCGTTAAGGCCGGCGCCGCCGCGTTCAAGTTTTCGACCTTCGGCACGCACCCAAAGCGGTTTCCGCGCATCCCGCCGCACATGCTCTACCAAAGCTTCTGCGCCGTCGGCAAAAGAGGGCTGATCGCCGGCATCCACAATGAGAACGACGAGATGGTCCGGGCCTTCATGGCGGAGGTCGAGGCCAGGGGCATTACCGATTACACCGCGCACGGCCTGTCGAGGCCGCCGATCTCCGAGGCGCTGGCGACCGCTGAAGTGTTCGAACTCGGTGCGGGCGCCGGCTGCCCGGTGCATATCGTCCACAGCTCGATCGGCCGCGGCTATGAACTGGCCGCCGCCTATCGCGCGCAGGGCCATGGCGCAACGATCGAGGCCTGCGTGCACTACCTTACGCTCGACGAAGACAACGACGTTCGCCGGCTCGGCGGCAAGGCCAAGATCAATCCGCCGCTGCGGCCGCGTCACGAGGTCGAGGCACTGTGGAATCATCTCGACGCAGGCAATGTCACGATCGTCTCGACCGATCACGTGAGCTGGTCGGAGGATCGCAAGACCGATCCGAACATGCTGAAGAATGCTTCGGGAATTCCGGGCCTCGAAGCCCTGTACGCGCTGCTCTTGAAAGGGCTGGACGAGCGCAAGCTTTCCCTGACCCATGCCGCGCGCCTGCTGGCCCATAATCCCGCCGCTCTGTTCCGGATCATGCATGCCAAGGGCGCGCTGGAGGTCGGCCGCGATGCGGACATCGTGTTGATGCGCCGCGATCCCCATCGTTACAATGCGGCAGCCAGCGGGAATAACTTCGTATCCTGGAGCCCGTATGACGGAATTGAGTTGCCATTCCGTGCGGTCGAGACCTATCTGCGGGGCGACTGCGTTGCTGCCGACGGGCGTGTGCTGGCCGAACCTGGCAAGGGCCGCTTCGTCAGCCCGCTTCGCTTCCACTAATCACGGAAACCGATGAAAACAAATCTTCCGCTCGACGCCGATCGCCTTTGGGCCGATGTGATGGCGCTGGCCGACATTACCGATCCGGTGCGGCCCTACACCCGGCGCTCGTTCACGGCGTTGTTTCTCGAAGGCCGCGCCTGGCTCGCGCAGCGCTTCGCAGAGGCGGGACTGGTAACCCGGATCGATACGGCGGGCAATCTGATCGGCCGGATCGAGGGCAACAATCCCGAACTCGGCGTCATCGCGATCGGCTCGCACAGCGATACCGTGCCGTCCGGCGGTCGCTTCGATGGCATCGCCGGGGTGGCGACAGGGCTCGAGATCGTGCGCGCCCTGCGCCAGTCCGGCGCGCGGCTGGATCACACCATCGAAATCATCGATTTTCTCGCCGAAGAGCCCAGCGAATATGGCCTGTCATGTGTCGGCAGCCGCGGCATGACGGGCTCGCTGGACGGCAAGATGCTCGATCTCACCGAGCCCGGCGGCGAAACGTTGCGTGACGCCTTGCGGCGGGTCGGCGGCAATCCCGATCGGCTCATCGAGGCCAAACGCAACGATATCAGCGCCTTTCTGGAGTTGCACATCGAGCAAGGCATCGTACTCGAATCGCGGTCGCTCGATGTCGGTGTGGTCACGTCGATCGTCGGCATCCGCCGTATCGAAATCGTATTCCAGGGCGAAGCCGATCATGCCGGTACGACGCCGATGGCGCTGCGCCACGATGCGTTGGCGGCGGCCGCCAACACCGTCGCGGCGGTTCGCCGTGTCGCCGAGCAGCTTGCCGCCGAGGGGGAGAATTATTTTGTCGCCACCGTCGGCATCCTGACGGTCGAGCCTTCGGCGTCGAACATCGTGCCCGGGCGCTGCAGGCTGGTCATCGATGCACGCACCACCAATCCGGAATTGACGGCGCGTTTCGTCGGCACCATCGATCGCGAGAGCGCGGCCCATGCCGCAGCGGCTAAGGTGACGCGCCCCAAATTCGAAACCTTGTCGGATGGCCCCCCGGTGGCCTGCGATCCGGATCTGCGCGCCGCCTTGCGGCAGGGCGCGCATGATCTCGGTCTTGGCGAAATGGACCTGCCGAGCGGCGCCGGCCACGATGCAGCATTCATGAGTCGGATCGCGCCGTCGGCGATGGTCTTTGTGCCTTGCCGCAAGGGCAAGAGCCACGCCCCGGAGGAATGGGCGGACCGCGAAGCAATCGCGGCCGGCGCGGCGGTCATTTATCAGGCGGTCAGGGCGCTCGATCAGTCCTTGCCGCGAAGCCGGGGTGGTGAAGCCGCATAACAGCACAAATTCTCCAAGCGTCTTAGAAAAGGGCATCAGCTCGCTTCGCTGGCTCGGACAATTTCCTTCGCAGCGAGTTGACCAGGCCGCGTTCGGATTCGCTCAGGGTGCGCTCGCCGGAATAGATCACGAACAGCCGCCGCGAAATCGTCGGCTCGATGATCGGGTGAGCGGCCAGGTCGCCGGCGGCGATTTCGCGCTCCACTGCCGATGCCGGCAGCACCGTGCATACCGGCAGCCGCGCCAGGATCGCAACCGCCATCGGCAGGGCGTCAATCTCCATATAGGGCCGCAGTCGGATGTCGTGCTGTTCGGCCGCACCGTCGAGCAGCTGGCGCAACCCGAAGCGGTTGGTCGGCAAGGCGAGTTGCAGGCGCGCCAGGTCGGCGAGTGTCACCGGGCCCGGGGGCAGCATGTTGTGACGGGTGTGGACGATCGCCGCCAGCCGTTCGGATGAGCCGAGCGGCAGGCGTGGCATTTGCGGCAGCACGGTTTCAACGATCGCCACGCCGACCAGACCGCGTATCACCCAGTCCTGCAGCGTGCCGTTCGGCGCCTCCCGGATCACGAGTTTCAGGGCCGGATGGCGCGCCTGGACGTCCAGCATGGCCTCTGTGATCCGGTTGACGAGGAAGCCGTGCTGGTTGACCGACGGCAAAATTCCCAAGGCAATCCGCCGGCTCTGCGCTGCCGCCGCGCCGGCATCACCGGTGGAAAGTTGCCGGTACCGGGCTTCGATCAGCCTCGCGATCCGATCGAACCGCTCTCCCTTGTCGGTCGGTATCATGCCGTCGCCATGCCGCTCGAACAGCGCGCCACCCAGGGACACTTCCAGCTTGTGGATCTGTTCGCTGAGCGCGGGTTGGCTGATATTGGCGCCGCGCGCCGCGGCGGACACACGCCGGAGCCGCTGCACCAGGTTGAAATAGCGAATTTGCCGCAGGCTGACGACAGGACGTTCGGCCCGAGATGGCTTGGTCTCCGTCAATGCGCGCTGCAAATGACGCATGAACAATGCCGTCACGGCGTCCGGCTCCGCCGCGCGGGCGATGATCTTCGTCGTCAGCGGTTTTTCCGGCACGACCGCTACGACGTTGAGCAATCCCAGACGCGGAGAAACCAGTGTCTCCGGCACAAAAAGGGCCGCGTCCGGATAATCATCCATGATCCGCGGCAGGTCACCCGGATGATCGCCGAGATACCGCACGCCGCTGATCCTGTGCTGACTGAAATAGCGTTCGGCCTGCTCGATCAAAGGCGGTGACAGCAACGGCACCACCAGCCGGCCTACCGCCAGATCGGCCGCCTTCGGATAATGCGGGGTGCCCGCGGGCATTCGGCAGGCGAACACCCACCGATCCGACAGCAGCGTTGTGGCCCGCTTCGACGCCCGCGGACTTTCATCACCCAACGCCAGGGTGATGCGGCTGGATTTCCCGTCGCCCCATTCTTCAGCCATGCCGCCGAGATGCGGAATATCCTTTTCGTCGGCCCATAGCGGATCGACCAAAACGTCAGGACGCTCAACACCCATTCGGTCGACGGCGTGGCGAAGCGCCTTGCTCAGTCCGCCGATGGTGAAGCTCAGGCCGGTCTCGACGGTCAACCGTCTCAGCGTGGCCTTCGCCGGTCCGGCGACCCAGCGGCGGGCGAACAGCTCAGCCATCAGCAAGGGATCGGCGCCGCGTATCAACGCTCGCGCCGAGTCGGTCGGATAAAGGTTGTTGTTGATCCGCCGGAAAAGCGAGAGACCGACCTCGCGTTCGAGTGCCTTCATGGTGGTGCTGAGCGTCGATACTGCGATGCCAAGATCCGCCGCGGCTTGGGTAAAACTGCCGGATCGGCAAGCGGTCACGAAATAGGCCAGGGTACGCAGTTCGACCATCGGATCTCGCGGGATTGTGACAAATCATATTCCCTGCGCGTCGTTTCGTCACTAGGCCTTTCGTTTTTGCCTATGCCCTGGTTCGCCGCAGGTAGACATGGACCGGGCCGCAATGACCGATATGATCCTGATGCGGCAATCCGCTTCCGGATCGACGAATCCGGGGTTGCTCGCAGACATGTTTCGCAGGGGTCAGGCAGACGTGCACGCCAAGGATGCCATCAACAGCGAGGCGACGCATTCCCGCCAGTCAATACGCGCGTTCCTGTCCGCCCTGCGGGGGGCCGGCGAACTCGCGTCGATCGCACAGCCGATACAGCTGGACTATGAAATTGCCGGGTGCCTTGCGGAGATCGACAGCGGCCCGGCGCTGCATTTTACCAATGTCGAATCCGCATCCGGCGCAGTTACGATGCCGGTGGTAGGCAATCTGCTTAATTCACTGAAACGGTTTGCCCTCGGACTGGGCACCACCGTCGACCAAATTCAGGCGTCGTTGCTGGCGGCGATCGAAAAGCCTCTGCCACATCGCGTGCTGCGGTCCGGACCCTGCCAGCAGGAAGTCATTGCGGGTCCGTCGCTGGCGGACGAATTGCCGATCCCGCGCTTCTTCGAAAAGGAGGGCGGGGCTTATGTCACAGCCGGCGCGATCGTCGCGAAGGACCGGGTCACCGGCCACACCAACCTGTCGATCGCGCGCTTGATGCCGCTGGGTGGGGACCGCGCCTTCGTCGGAATCGCGCCCAACCACCATCTCGCGGTTTTGGCGCGGGCGGCTTACGCACGCGGCGAAAAACTGGATATCGCGGTCTGCGTCGGAAATCATCCCGCGGTTCTGGTGGCCGCCTGTCTCTATCTCGGGCTTGGCGAGGATGAACTTCCGATCGCCGGCGCGCTGCTGGGGGAGCCGCTCGAGGTGGTCCGCTGCGCCGGGTCCGGTCTTCTGGTCCCGGCGCATTGCGAATGCGTGCTGGAAGGCAGCCTCGATGCCGGTGAACCCTTCACCGAGGGACCGGTTAGCGAGTTCCACGGTATGTATGAAAATTACGGCGCCGGCGTCGTCGCGACGTTTTCGCGATTGACCCGCCGCAGGGACTGCGATCTTCCAGATCATCCTGCCGGGCTACCATCCCGAGCATTGCCTGCTCGGCGGCGTCGCGATTGCCGCGGGCCTCGTGCGCGCTATCCGCGGTGCCGTCTCCTCGGTTTCCAATGTGGCCGTCGGCGTCGGCGGGGCTGGCCGCCTGCATGCCGTGGTCGCGCTGCACGGGCCGCGTCCGGGCGAGGCACGCAAGGTGATGTTCGCCGTCTGGGCCGCCGTCAACCTGATCAAGCAGGTGATCATTGTCGATGACGACATCGATCCCTGGAACGCGCTTGAAGTGGAATGGGCGCAAGCCACGCGCAGCAAGCCGGAACGCGATTTTGTCATCATTCCCGGCGTTCGCGCCGATCGTTCCGAGCCCCTCGAGCGGGATGGCACCATCGGCAAGCTCGGCATCGATGCGACGCGCAAAGAGGACGACCGGCCCGACTGGGAACTGGCGCGGCCGACGCGGCCGGCGCTGGCGCGTGCCCGCGAAATATTGCGCGAAAATCGGCTTGTCTAGGCTACGTGACGTGACGCCCCTTTCAATGGAGAAAGCCATCGTGAACCAGATCCCCAAAACGCCGGTGCGGAACAAGAAGCTGTTCATCGGTTTCGCCAGCGCGCTGATCCTTGGGCTTGCCTCAACGATGCCGGCGCACGCCGACATCAAGATCGGCTTCCAGGTGCCGCTGACGGGCCCCTCGGCGACCGATGGCAAATCGGCGCAGATCGCAGCCGCCATGGCGGTCGAGGACATCAACGCCGCCGGCGGGGTGCTCGGCCAGAAAGTCGAACTCGTCACCTATGACGACCAGGCCAAATCTGACCAAGCGATCTTCACCGCCAACAAACTGATCGGCGAAGACGGCGTCAGGCTGGTGGTCAATGGCAGCTATTCGGCGTCGGGCCGTGCGGCGGCTCCGGTGTTCCAGAAAGCCGGCGTCGTCATGATTTCGGCCTACGGCGTGCATCCAGACATCACCCGCGCCGGAGACTACATGTTTCGCCTCGTCCATCTCGGTCCGCCCCAGGGCGCGGCGACTGCGCTTTACATCGGCAAGAACCTCGGAATCAAAAAAGTATCCACCATCACGATGGATAATGATTACGGGCAGGCGACGATGGATGGATTTCTGGAGGCGTCCGGCAAATACGGCATCGAGGTCCTCAACAAATACAGCTATTCGCTCAAGGACCGCCAGTTCGGCTCGATCGTCGCAAGCGTGAAGCGAGACAATCCCGACGCGGTCTACGCCACCGGCTACTTCTTCACCGCCGGCCCGCTGGTCGCCCAGCTCCGCGCAGCCGGCATCACCGTGCCGATCATCGGCTCGCAAGCGTTCGATTCCGAGAAGTTCGTCGAGATCGCCGGGCCGGCCGCCGAAGGAACCTATATCATGGACAGCTTCGACCGCGACCGGAAGGACGCGACGCTGCAGAAGTTTTTCACCGAGTTCAAGAGCCGCGCCGGCTATTCGCCGGAGGGCGTCGCCGCCGTAACTTACTCGGCAGTAAAGCTGATGGTGGACGGCATCAAGCGCGCCAACAGCGCCGATCCGGCCAAGGTGCGCGATGCGCTCGCGGCGACCAAGGATTTCCCGATGCTGGAGGGTAATCTCAACGGCTTCAACAGCCTGCATGAGATAGTGATGCCGATCAGCGTCAACGTGATCAAGGACGCCAAGTTCACACCGGCCGGCGTGATCACCGACCTCGCCGCCTTCGCACCGCCCGAGAAATAAGACGGATGCGGGTGCCGACGGCAGAGACGGCTTGCGCCATCTGCGGCAAAGGATGATCCGGTGTACTACATCGATCTGGCCGTAACCGGCATCAGCTTCGGCTGCATGTATGCCATGATGTCGGTAGGTCTGACCCTTGTGTACGGCCTGCTGCGCATCCTGCACGTGGCGCATGCCGCCGTGTTCGCGCTCGGTGCCTATGTCACGGTTCTGGTCGCCAATGCAACCGGCAGCATCTTGCTCGGCTTTCTCGCGGCTGTCATTATCACCCCGCTGTTCGGCATCGCGATTTATCGCCTGCTGTACGAGCCGCTGCTCAAATACCGACCGGACGTCCCCATGATCGCTTCGGTCGGGTTGCTGGTCTTGATGCAAGACGCGTTCCGCATCGTGTTCGGCGAGCAGGGCATTACCTTTCACCGGAATGCTTTCGCCTTCACGACCTTCAATTTTTCCGGCGTCACCGTCAGCGCGGTGCAGATCGCGATCGTGATGACGACCGCCGTGGTGTTCACGGGGCTGCATCTTTTTACGACGCGAACCCGGATCGGGATCGGCTGGCGCGCCACCGTTTCCAGGCCGCAGATCGCCGCGAGTTTCGGGATCGATCCGATCAAGGTTCGCTATCTCAACTTCGCCGTTGGGTCGGCGCTGGCGGCGGTCGCCGGCGGCCTGGTGGCCGAGATGAACAATCTGGTCGATCCCGGCATCGGTTTCGTCGTGAGCTACAAGGCGCTCGCCATCATCGTTCTCGGTGGCCTCGGCAGCGTGCGCGGCACCCTGATCGCAAGCCTGGTGCTGGGCCTGGTCGAAGCTTACGGCACCATTTTTATCGGCGCCTGGCTCGATCGCGACGCGATCGCATTCCTCGCCCTCATCGTGCTCCTGATGATCCGTCCGCAAGGGTTCACCGGAGCGCGCACGGCATGAGCGCTTACGAAATCAGCATCATCTCGATCATCGGCATCAATGTCATTCTGGCGGTCAGCCTGAACATGATCAGCGGTTTCTGCGGACAGATCAGTCTAGGCCACGGCGCCTTTTTCGGCGCCGGTGCCTATGCGGCGGCGCTGACGATGACCGGAAACGGCAGCGTTCCGCTGGCGATCGCAGCCGCGCTGATCACCGGCAGCGTGCTCGGTGTCATCGTCGGTTTCGCCTCGCTGCGCGTGCGCACGGATTTTCTCGCGGTCACCACGATCGGCGTCAATTTCCTGTTTGTTGGTTTCGTCCGCAAGCAGACTTGGCTCGGTGGCGAGATGGGGATCAGCGGCATTCCGCCGACCGGTCTCGGCGCTGCCGGCAACATGGTGATGATCCTGCTGTTCGCAGCGGCGACCACTGCCCTGAGCCTTTATATCAGTCGGTCCTGGATGGGCTTTGCGTTCCGTGCCGTCGGCGAAGACGAGGGCGCTGCGGCTACGCTTGGTATCAATTCCGGCGCCTACAAGCTCGCCGCCTTCGGCATCGGAACGGCGCTCGCCGGTCTTGCTGGAGGACTCTACACATTTTTCACCCAATTCATCACGGTGGATGCATTCGACTTCATTTTCTCTGTCATGCTGATGGCGATGGTCGTGATCGGCGGCATCGGATCGACCTGGGGCGTTGTGGTTGCTGCCGTCGGCCTGACCCTGTTGCCCGAGGCGATCCGCTTCGTGAACGACTATCGTCTGCTGGTGTTCGGCGGATTACTGGTGCTGGTGATCCGCCTGGCACCGGGAGGCCTGGCGGCAATGGTGCAAAACCTCTTCGTCGCAGCGAGGCGGTCATGAGTGCGGCGCTGAGGCTTGAGGATGTGGCGATCCGGTTCGGCGGCGTCCGGGCCATTGACGGCGTATCGTTCGCGATCGAGGAAGGTGATTTCGTCGGGCTGATCGGGCCCAACGGCGCCGGAAAGACCACGCTGATCAAGGTCGTTGCCGGCTTGTTGCACCCGGACCGAGGGCGGGTGTGGATCTCGGGCGTCGACGTGACTAGGGACGCGACAGCGGCGCGGGTGCGCCGGGGTCTCGCATTGACCCACCAGATCGTACGGCCGTTTCGCGAATTGACCGTGCTGGATAACGTCGCGCTCGGTGCCGGATATTGTCATACATCGTCGCCATTGCGTGCTTTGATGCATCTCAATAGGCGAAGCGAATATGAACGCGCCGCACACATTCTGGCACAGGTCGGCTTGGCGGGGACCGAAGGCAAGCTCGCGGGCTCGCTGCCGCTCGGCCAGATGAAACGGCTGGAGGTCGCCCGCGCACTGGCTGTCGATCCGCGGGTGATCCTGCTCGACGAACCCTTGGCCGGGCTCAACCATACCGAGGCATCGAAGCAGGTCGAGACCATCGCCGAGGTTCATGCCCGCGGCATCACCGTGGTCCTGATCGAGCACAATTTGGAAGAGGTCATGCGGATCTGCCGGCGCCTGATCGTCCTGAACAATGGGCGGGTGATCGGGGACGGCGAGCCGCGCGCCGTCATGGCTGACCCCGTCGTACATGACGCCTATGTTGGCGGGGGGATGGCAAGCCATGCTGAAGCTTGAGAACCTCAATTGCGGTTACGGCTCGGTCGAGGCCGTGCACAATGTGTCATTCGAGGTTCCCTCAGCCTCGGTGTTCGCATTGCTCGGTCCCAATGGCGCCGGCAAGACCTCGACCATCATGGCGATCATGGGCCATGTCGACATCCACGGTGGCCGCATCCTCCTCGGAGGCGAAGACATTACGCGCCGCCGCGCCATCGACCGCGTCGGTCTCGGGATTTCTCTGGTGCCGGAGGGGCGGCAGCTGTTTTCCGATCTCACGGTCGACGAGAATTTGACGGCCGGTGGTTACGCACGTCCGATTTCCCGGGACGCCGCCAAGCGTGATCGCGTGTTTGGCTATTTTCCACGGCTGTTTGAGCGGCGAACGCAGCTCGCAGCTTCGCTGTCAGGCGGCGAGCAACAGATGCTGGCGATCGGTCGCGCGCTGATGGCCGAACCTCGCCTGCTGCTGGTCGACGAGTTGTCGCTTGGACTGATGCCGAAAATGGTCGATATCTGCCTCGGCGCGTTGCTGCAGTTGAAGCGCGACGGCATGACGATCGTTCTGGTCGAGCAGAACACGGCGCGCGCGCTGGATGTGGCGGACCAGGTCTGCGTGCTGTCGTCGGGCGTGCAGGTCTATCGGGGCACGGCGTCGGAGGCGAAAGCGGCTGGCTCGATGTTCGCGACCTTTCTTGGTGTCAACGAGTCTGTCGAGTTATCGAATGTGAAAGTGCGGCCTTGAGGCCGGAGGATAAAGCAATGGCGCGAATGCTGACGGTGGACGATGTGGAAGCGGGGCTTGTCGGGGGATTGTTGCTCTCGGCGGGCGGCAGCGGCAGGAATGCGGTCGACAAAAATCGCGGGCTCGGCCGCATGGCGCTGGACTATGGCGGCGTCCGTCTGGTCGCGCTCGACGAACTGGCGCCTGACGCAACCATCATCACCGCAACCGCGGTTGGCGCGCCGGGTTTTGCGAACTGGCAGATCAAGCCGCGCGACTCCATCAATGCGGCGCGGCGGCTGATCGAGAAATTGGACAAGCCGCCGGTCGGCGTCATCTGCGGCCATGTGCCGGGCTTCAATGCCTGGCTCGTCGCCGCCGCGCTCGGGCTCGACTATATCGATGCGGCCTCGAACGGGCGCGGTCATCCAACCGTGAAAATGGGCGGCATGGGACTGGCGTCGCGGCTCGATCTTTCCATCACCCAGGTCGCGAGCAGCGGCAGCAAGGCCGAGAACTCGGAATTCGCCATCGAGGTGGAAGGTGACATTGTCCGCACCTCCAATGTGATGCGACAGGCGGCGGTGATCAATGGGGGATTGATCTATGCCGCGCGGGGTCCGTTGACGGCGGGCTTCATCGGCGAGAACGGCGCTCCGGGCGCCATCACGTTCCAGCTCGACCTCGGTCGCGCCATGCTGGCGGCCAGCGGCGCCGATCGCGTTCGCGCGACGGTCGAGTTTCTCGGCGGGGAATTGCTGGTCGACGGCGAGGTCACGGCAAATAGCGTGACCTATGGCGGCGGCTTCGATCTCGGCCAGATGACCGTGCGCGGCAAGAACGGCGAAGCGGTGCTCGGCGTCTACAACGAGTTCATGACCGCAGATTTCGCCGGCAAGCGCGTTGCAACGTTCCCCGACATGATCGGAACGCTGGATCCCTTGACCGGTGAGGTGGTGTCGATATCGGAATCCAAGCCCGGCAGCCGCGTCGCCGTCATCATCGCGCACCGGTCGAAATTCCCGGTCGGCAAGGGCGCGCTCGACCCAGCCGTGTTCCCCGAGGTCGAGAAGGCCATGGGTGTCGACATGCGATCGTATCTCTGAGGAAGGCAGGTCCATCATGCTGCGTCTCTACGACAGCCGGTTGTCCGGCAACGCCTGGAAAGTGCGCATCCTGCTGACGCAACTCGGCATCCCCTTCGAGCGCGTTACCCTCGATCTCGCCAAGGGCGCAACCAGCGAACCGGCGTTTCGGGCCAAGAGCCGCTTCGCGCGCGTGCCCGTGCTCGAACTCGAGGACGGCCGCACTATCGTGGAGTCGGCAGCGATCATGCTCTATCTGGCGGAAGGCTCGCGGCTGCTGCCGGACGATCGCTATCTCCGCGTGGAAGTCACGAGCTGGCTGACGTTCGAGCAGGCGGATTTGCTACGCGCGCTTGCGCTGCCGCGGTTCTACCATATGCGCGGCATCGCCGATCAGATGAAAAACCGGATCGCCGATTTTCAGGAAGGCGCCTATGTGGCGCTGGCCAAGGTCGACGATTGGCTTGTCATGCACGATTGGCTTGTCGACAATCGCTACACCATCGCCGACATCGGCATGTTCGGCTACGTCTCGATGGCGGGCGAGGGCGGCTACGAGATGGAAAAATTTCCAACGATCCGCGCCTGGCTCGCGCGGGTCAAGGCCCAGCCGGGCTGGGTTCCCCTGGTTGAGGAGGCCTGACGATGAACATTCCCGTACGCCGCGGCAAAGAGGTTAAGGCAGGGCGCGGCAACGTCTTGCGCTGCAAGGGCTGGCGGCAGGAGGCGATCCTGCGCCTGCTGGAGAACAATCTCGAGAACGGCGAGGATCCCGACAATCTCGTGATCTACATGTCGATTGCACGCGCGGCGCGCGACTGGAAGAGTTTTGACCGCATTGTTGCGACGCTGGCGTCGATGCGTGAAGACCAGACCTTCGTCATGCAGTCGGGGAAGCCGATCGGCGTCTTTCCGGGCCAGTCCACGACGCCGCTCGTGATCATGGCCAACGGCAATCTCGTGGGTGAATGGAGCGGCGAGGAGAGCCGCCGCAAGCTCGACGACATGGGTCTCACCGTCTATCCCGGCATGACGGCGGCGGCCTGGCAATATATCGGCAGCCAGGGCATCCTGCAGGGTACGTTCGAGACCTTCATGGCGATCGCGCGCCAGCATTTCGGCGGCACCCTGGCCGGCCGCTTGCTCCTCACGTCGGGTTGTGGCGGCATGAGCGGCGCGCAGCCGCTGGCCGGAAAGCTCGCCGGAGCATCGACACTGGTGATCGAGGTCGATCAGGCCCGCATCGACCGCCGTATTGCCTCCGGCTATTGCGATGCCACCACTGATGATCTCGACGATGCGATCGCGCGATGGCAGGCCGCGCGCGACGAGCGGCGTCCACTGGCGCTGGCGCTTTGCGCCAACTCAGCGGTCGTACTGCCTGGACTGGCCCGACGCGGCATCCTGCCCGACATCGTCACCGACCAGACCTTTCCCGATCCTCTGAAGGGTTACGTGCCGGCGGAATTGTCGCTCGAACAGGCCCGCGCCATGCGGACCAGCGATCCGCAAAAACTGATGGCGCTGGCGCGGCAATCCGTAGCCACGCATCTTCGGGCGATGCTGGGGTTCATGGACCGTGGCGCGATCGTGTTCGAATACGGCAACAGCCTGCGCGCCGAGGCGAAATCCGCCGGCGTGGAAGACGCATTTCGGATGCGGTCTTTTGTCGACCTCTATATCCGCCCGCTGTTCTGTCAGGGCATCGGACCGTTCCGCTGGATTGCGGTTTCGGGCGACCCGCAGGACATTTACACCATCGACGAGATGATCCTGGAGACATTCTCGTCCAACCATCCGATCTCGTCCTGGATCGGGAAGGCGCGCGAACATGTCAAATTCACCGGACTGCCAGCGCGGATCGGTTGGCTCGGCTATGGCGAGCGCAGCCGTCTGGCCTTGCTGGTTAACGAAGCCGTGGCGAGCGGCCGGATTTCCGCGCCGGTCGCCTTCACCCGGGATCATCTCGATTCCGGCTCGGCCGCGCTTCCGCACCGGGAAACCGAGAACATGAAGGACGGCTCCGACGCGATCGCGGACTGGCCTATCCTCAATGCACTGTTGAATTGCTCGTCCGGTGCCGACCTCGTGGCGATCCATGGCCTCGGCGGACGCGGCGTCAGCGCCGGCGTCACGATCGTGGCCGACGGAAATCCGGCGACCGCCGAGCGGCTCAAGCGTGTGCTCGACGGCGATCCCGGCATCGGCGTGTTGCGCCACGCCGACGCCGGTTACGACATCGCGATCGAGCAGGCCGAGCGCTCGGGGCTCGCCGCGACGGTGCCGCCCGGCCTTGCATCCTAAGCAACCGGTCCGGCTCGCTGGACTGGTTGACTTTCCCAAGCCCCTTAATAATGTATAGACATATAAGGCTGAGCCCGCGGCTTGCCCGCGGCGTTTCGGCTTTGGTCGCGCGCCGGGGTGGCCGCGGTCGCCCTGCTAAGGAGGTTCCGTCTTGCCGCCGATCTATATCGCCTATCTCAACCGCCTCGATGTCGACGAACTCAAGATTAGCGATGAGGAAATCCTTTCGGCCATCGAAGCAAGCCTTGCCAGTCAGGGCAGGGGCGAAACGGTAATCGAACCGCGCGTTCATCTCGAACCCGGGGTCGCCAACGGCCATTTCAACGTGCTCCGCGGCGCCATCAAGCCGCCGATCGATTCTGCGGGCGTCAAGATCGTCGGCGACTTCGTCGACAACTACAAGCTCGGCTTTCCCTCCGAACTCGCGATCCTCGCTTTGTTCGATCCCCGCACCGGCGCGCCAAAGGCCATCCTCGACGCCAGCGGCATCACCGACATGCGCACCGGCGCTGTGACCGCGATCGGCGCCAAACATCTTGCGCGGAAGAATTCGAAGATCCTTGGTCATATCGGTGCGCGGGGCACCGCCTACTGGAACGTGCGGCTGCTCAATCATCTGTTCGATTTCGATGAAATCCGCGTTCACTCCCGGCGCGAAGAGAGCCGCAACAGCTTTGCGGAGCGGCTGAGCCGCGATCTCGGCAAGAAGGTCGCCGCCACCGAAGACTGGCGGAGTTGCGTCGAGGGTGCCGATATCGTGGTCGAGGCTTCACGGCTCGACCAGCCGACGCCGATGCTGAAGACCTCCTGGATCAAAAAGGGAGCCTTTGTGGTTCCCTATGGGACGATGAGCGCGATTGAGCTGTCGCTGACCGACATCATGGCGAAGCTGGTGGTCGACGACTGGGGCCAGTGCAAGGGCGGCAAGTTCGGCAGCTTGCGCGCCCATGTCGAGGCGGGAAAGCTGTCCGAAAAAACGCTTCACGCCGAACTCGGTCAGATCGTGGCTGGTTTGAAACCGGGACGGCAGAGCGACGACGAAACCAATTTGTTCTGGCATCGCGGACTGTCGCTGTCCGACATCGCGCTTGGCCATGCGATGCTGGAGAAATCCCAGCGTCTGGGGATCGGACAGCGTCTGCGCTTTGCCTGAGGAACAATGCCGATGCCGTACGTCGCGAATGCACGAATGTATTCGGTCAATCCGGCGGCGGCATCGGCATGGAAAGAGCTGTTCGGCTGGCTGGCGCGGGAATTGCAAGTCGATTTGCGCGCGATCGACCATGCGTTTCCATTGCCGCTTGCCGAACTCTGGACCCGCGCCGATCTGGCCTGCGGCTTCATGTGCGGCTTTCCCTATGCGCTTGCACCGGTGAGGCCGCAGCCGGTCGCAGCCCCCGTTCCCGCGGGAGCGCCTGTTCCTGGAAAGCCGGTCTACGCCACGCGCCTCGTGGCGCGCGCGGATTCGAGGTTCTATTCGCTTGAAGACACGTTTGGCGGCCGGCTCGGATATACGGTCGAGGATTCCCATTCCGGCTATAACGCGCTGCGGCATCATTTGCTGCCGTATCAATCCGCGCGCGGGGGGCGCCTTTACCGCGAGAGCGTCGGTCCGCTATTCACGCCGCGCCGGGTCATCGAAGCCCTTCTCGCCGGCGATATCGATGTCGGCCCGCTCGATAGCTACGCGCTGGACTTGATGCTTCATCACGAGCCGGATCTGGCGGCCCGGATCAGGATCGTCGCGACCACCGATCCTGCGCCGATTCCATTTCTCGTCGCGGCGCCGGACTGTTCCGTCGAAACGGTGTCGGCGCTGCAGGCCGCGCTGGCGAACTTTGCCGATGCGTCGGCCTGCGTGGACCTGAGAGACCGGCTTTGCCTGGAGGCGTTCGCTCCGGTCAAGACCGACGACTACGAGCTGATGATGCGGTGGGACGCCGAAGCCCGCGCGGCGGGCTATATCCAACCGGGCTGATCGCCCGGCTAAATCACCTGATGCTCATGCAGGAGCACCAGGTAGCAATCGCTTGAGCCTATCGACACGATCCGGAAAGAATTCCTGCGCGCGCCGCTCAAGATGGCCGCATCGCCGTGATTCAGCGTCGCAGTATCCCGGTCCAAGGCCAGCGTCGTGCTGCCTTTGAGCGACAGCACGACCGCGATTTCGTTGCCGCCAAATTCGCAGCAGCCGGACTGCCCGATGCGCCGCAGTCGATGGCTGAAGCGCGACCGCCGCGTCATCACGTTGAGGTCGGTGATCTCGCCTGCGGTCAGCCGCGCCGATGTCGGGATGTCGCCGGCGAAGCCGACCGGATCGGAGCCGCGTTCGAGGCGGATCGGCGCGTTGCCCCCGATGGTGAGCATCAGGCCCTTCCCGTCAATGACGGCAAGCGTGCGGTCAATTCCGGAAAATTCGGAAAAGGGGCCATCGGCGGCGACCCTTGCCATACTGATGCGCCAGTCGAAGTCGTCGAGCGAGGCGCCGGGTGGCTCGGCAACGATCTCGGTCGTCGAGCCGCCGCCGTTCTTCCATGGCGTGGAGCGGCAACTTCCGGCGCGGATGATCTTCAATGGCGCGTCTTTCCTCAGGGCAGGCTCGGCAGGTCGAGCTTGTTGACGCGCGCGCAGTCGATCGCGAGGTCGTAGCCGGCATCGGCGTGACGCATCACGCCCGTGGCTGGATCGTTCCACAGCACGCGGCCGATGCGGGTAGCGGCCTCCGGCGTGCCGTCGCAGACGATCACCATGCCGGCGTGTTGCGAGAAGCCCATGCCGACGCCGCCGCCATGATGCAGAGACACCCAGGTGGCGCCGCTGGCGCAATTCAAAAGCGCATTGAGCAGCGGCCAGTCGGACACCGCGTCGGAGCCATCCTTCATCGCCTCGGTCTCCCGGTTGGGGGAGGCCACCGAGCCGGAATCCAGATGGTCTCGGCCGATTACGACCGGTGCTTTCAATTCGCCGCGCGCAACCATCTCGTTGAAGGCAAGCCCGAGCCGGTGGCGATCGCCAAGACCGACCCAGCAGATGCGCGCCGGCAGGCCCTGGAACGCGATGCGTTCGCGCGCCATGTCGAGCCAGTGATGCAAGGCGGCATTGTCCGGTAACAGCTCCTTGACCTTGGCGTCGGTGCGATAGATGTCTTCGGGATCGCCGGACAAGGCCGCCCACCGGAACGGTCCGATGCCGCGGCAAAACAGCGGCCGGATATAGGCCGGCACGAAACCTGGGAAATCGAACGCGTCCTTGACGCCTTCCTCGAAGGCCATCTGGCGGATGTTGTTGCCGTAGTCGACGACCGGAATTCCCATTCTGTGGAAATCGAGCATGGCGCGGACGTGTTCGGCCATCGATTTCCGCGCGGCGCTCGCGACCGCCTTCTGGTCGGTCTCGCGCCGGGATTCCCACTCGCTGGTGGTCCAGCCCTTCGGCAGATAGCCGTTAACCGGATCGTGCGCGGAGGTTTGGTCGGTGACGGCATCGGGCCGAACGCCGCGCCGCACCAGTTCAGGGAAAATGTCGGCGGCGTTGCCGAGCAGGCCGACCGACACCGGCTTGCCGTCGCGGCCTGCCTGTTCGATGATCGCCAGCGCCTCGTCGAGGCTCCCAGCCTGGCGGTCGAGATAGCGGGTGCGCAGACGCATTTCGATCCGCGACGGCTGGCATTCGACGGCGAGGCAGGATGCGCCAGCCATCGCGGCCGCGAGCGGCTGGGCGCCGCCCATGCCGCCAAGTCCGGCGGTCAGAATCCATTTTCCCCGGAGGTTGCCGCCATAATGCTGGCGGCCAAGTTCGACGAAGGTCTCGTAAGTGCCCTGAACGATGCCCTGGGTGCCGATATAGATCCAGGAGCCCGCCGTCATCTGGCCGAACATCATCAGGCCCTTGCGGTCGAGCAGATTGAAGTGCTCCCAATTGGCCCAGTGCGGCACCAGATTGGAATTGGCGATCAGCACACGCGGCGCGTCGGCGTGGGTGCGAAACACCCCGACCGGCTTGCCCGACTGCACCAGCAGGGTTTCATCGCCTTCGAGCCGTTTCAGGGTCGCAACGATGCGATCAAAACTTTCCCAGTCGCGCGCGGCGCGGCCGATGCCGCCATAGACGACGAGCTCGCTCGGCTTCTCCCCGACATCGGGATCAAGATTGTTCATCAGCATGCGCATCGGAGCTTCCGTTTGCCACGATTTGGCCGAAAGCTGGTTGCCGCGCGCGGCGCGGATGACGCGGGCATTGTCAATGCGGGTCATGGTCGAAAAAATCCTTGCAGAAGAGGTCAGAGGAGGCCTGCGGCCACGGCGTGTGAATTGCCATGCCAGACACGAGTGTGGAGGGGGTTGAAGCCGATCCGGTAGACGAGCTCCGCCGGCCGCTCGATATTCCAGATGGCGAGATCGCAATATTTGCCGCGCTCGAGACTTCCGATGTCCTCAAAGCGTCCGAGCGCGCGCGCAGCCTCCCGCGTAACGGCCGCAATGCATTCATCGACGGTAAGGCGAAACAGCGTCGCGCCCATGTTCATCGCCAGCAGCAGCGACGTCAGCGGCGAGGTGCCGGGATTGCTGTCGGTGGCGAGTGCTATTCGCGCGCCGTGGCGCCGCATCGATTCAATCGGCGGCGCCTTCTGCTCGCGGATGAAGTAGAACGCGCCCGGCAGGACCACGGCAACGGTGCCGGCCCGGGCCATCGCCGCGATGCCGTCGTCGTCGGCATATTCGAGGTGATCCGCCGAAAGCGCGCCGAAGCGCGCGGCAAGTGCTGCGCCGTGCAGGTTCGAAAGCTGATCGGCGTGCAGGCGAACGGGCAGGCCGAGCGCTTGCGCCTTCGCAAATACCCGCGCGGTTTCCTCCGGCGAGAACGCAATGCCTTCGCAGAAGGCGTCGACTGCATCGGCGAGGCCCGCGGCGGCGATCTGCGGCAGCATCGCGGTGCAGACCGCGTCGATATAGGTGCCGCTGTTGCCCTTCATCTCCGGCGGCACCGTATGCGCGCCGAGAAAGGTCGTCTCGATCGACACCGCGCGCTCGGCTCCGAGCTTCCGCGCGGCCTGTAGCTGTCGTCGCTCGGTGTCGAGTTCGAGGCCGTAGCCGGATTTGATCTCGACCGTGGTCACGCCTTCTGCGATCAGCGCGTCAAGCCGTGGCAGCGAGGCGACCATCAATTGTTCGGTATTCGCCTGTCGTGTCGCCTTCACCGTCGAGACGATGCCGCCGCCCGCTCGCGCGATCTCCTCGTAACTCGCGCCGGCAAGGCGCTGCTCGAATTCCTGGGCGCGGTTGCCGCCATAGACCAGATGGGTATGGCAGTCGACCAGCCCTGGTGTGATCCAGCGGCCGTCGCAATTGGTTCGTTGTTTGGCGTCGAGCGAGCGAGGAGCGTCCGCAGCGGGGCCTGCATAGACGATACGCCCATCGGCGGCGGCGATCAGGCCGTCATCGACCAGACCGAGGCCTTGGCGTGAGGGCGAAAGCGTTGCAAGACGGCAGCCATGCCAGATGTGATCGACCGATGCCATGAACCCCTTGGCCCGTCAGAGGCGTTTAACGTGCTTGGCAGATTGCCAATTTGTCTATACATATTCGCGACGAACCTGTCCAGCGTTTCGATGACTTCGGAGGCGTGAAGGGTGGCCGGAATATTCTTCGACGAAGCCTTGTTGTCGCAGGGCTGGGTGCGCGACGTCAGGATTACGTTTGCCGACGGCCGGATCGCGAGCATCGCCAGCGGCGCCGGGGCCGAGCCCGGCGACGAGCGTCACCGGATCGGGCTTCCCGGAATTTGCAATCTCCACAGTCACGCCTTCCAGCGAGGAATGGCGGGTCTTGCCGAGATCAAGGGAACATCCGCAGAAAGTTTCTGGACCTGGCGCGAGCTGATGTACCGTTTCGTCGGACGCATGACCCCCGAGGATATCGAGGCGGTGGCGGCGCAGGCTTATGTCGAGATGCTGGAAACTGGGTTTACCCGAGTTGGCGAGTTTCATTACATCCATCACGATGTGTCTGGCGCGCCTTATGGCAATCCGGCCGAATTGGCCGAACGGATCGCCGCTGCGGCGCAGGCCACCGGCATCGGCCTGACCTTGTTACCGGTGTTCTACGCGCATGCCGGGTTTGGTGGTCGAACTCCTGACAGTGGGCAACGGCGCTTCATCAACGATATCGACGGGTTCGCGCGGTTGCACGAGGCGAGCCGGCGCGCTCTGGCGGGGCATGAGGGCGCAATCGCCGGTATCGCACCGCATTCGCTCCGGGCGGTTACGCCGGTGGAACTTACGGCCCTGGTGAGCCTCGCCGGATCAGACCCGATTCATATTCATATCTCCGAGCAGACCCGCGAAGTCGATGAATGCATCGCCTGGAGCGGCCAGCGGCCGCTGGAATGGCTGTTCGACCACGCCGCCGTTGACCGCAACTGGTGCCTCGTCCATGCGACGCATGCGACCGTTGCCGAAATCCGCTCCATTGCGGAGAGCGGCGCGGCGGCCGGACTATGCCCGGTGACGGAGGCGAACCTCGGCGACGGCACCTTCGACGCACCCGAATTCATTAAGCGCGGCGGCGTGTTCGGTGTCGGCTCTGATTCCAATGTCCTGATCGGCGTCAGCGACGAATTGCGGCAGCTCGAATATTCACAACGTCTCGCACTGAGGGCGCGTAACGTGATGGCGTCGGGTGGCGCCGCTTCAACGGGCCGCGCATTGTTCGACGGCGCGATGCGAGGCGGCGCGCAGGCGCTTGGCGTGAAGCCTGCCGGGCTATTAGAAGGTGCTTTCGCCGACTTCATCAGTTTGGACGCACGGAGTGTCACCCTGGCCGGCCGATCCGGCGATGCAATCCTCGACAGCTGGATGTTCGGCACTGGCCGATCGCTGGTCGACTGCGTCTGGGCGCGCGGCCGAAAAGTAGTACAGGAAGGCCGGCATCGTGGCAGGGAGGCGGTCGAAGAGCGCTTCCGTCGGGTGCTTGAGAGGTTGCTGCGGACATGACCGCGAAACTCAAGCCGGGTCCGAAAGCCACGTCCAAGGCATTATATCAAGTCATCCGTGGGGACATCGAGGCCAAGATCACCTCGGGCGACTGGCCGCCCGGGCACAAGGTGCCGTTCGAGCACGAACTGATGGAGACCTATTCCTGTTCGCGGATGACCGTGAACAAGGTCATTTCGGCGCTCGCCGAGGCGGGCCTGGTGGTGCGTCGTCGCAAGGCGGGCAGCTTTGTATCGCGGCCACGAGTGCAATCCGCGATCCTTCAGATCCCTGATCTCAAGGGTGAAGTCGAGAAGCGGGGCGAACTCTACAAGTATCGGCTGATCGATCTTCGCAAGCGCCCCGCATCGGCAAGCGATAGGGCTCGTCTTGGCGTCGGCGCGCGCGCGCAGGTGCTGGCCATTCGTTGCCTGCACGAGGCTGAAAGTCAGCCATTTGCAATTGAGGATCGTCTGATCAATCTTGAGGCGGTGCCGGATGCGTTGCGTGAGGATTTTTCGGCGACACCGCCGAATACGTGGCTGGTGGGTCATGTGCCGTGGACGGAGGCCGAGCATCGCATCACCGCGTGCAATGCCGACAAGCAACTCGCATCTGACCTGAGGATCGACGAGGGCGCTGCGTGTCTGGTGATCGAGCGGCAGACGTGGCGCAGCGGCGAACCGATTACGGCGGTTCGGATCACGCATCCCGGCCATCTCTACGATCTGATCGCGCGGTTCACGCCAACCGGCTGAAGAATCTCCGGCCAGAACTTCAGGCAGGGCGCCTTTTTTGCGCCTGTTCGATAAAGCGTTGATCCAAAGGGCGTTCCGCGGTGCGGCGGGCTCGAAGCCCTTGCCGAAGTTGGAACGCTTGCACGTCCAGAGTTCGCCGGTAGTGCCGCAGTTGGGCGATGCCGCGGTGTGAGCGCCCAAGGAAACTGCTTTGGCGAAGAACTGCGTCTGGATAGCCTGCGCGGCAGAGCGATGAGCTCGCGGATATCGGCGACGTTTAATGCGCGGTAGTTTTCGGCGGCCCAGAGCACGAAGAACAGCATGTTGACGTCGGCGTCGAAACGATCTTGCAGCGCAACTTGCCTCTGCGACGCGGTGCCGCGCGTAAAGTTGCAAAGAAAAATCCCAGAACGGATGGCCGGAATGACATTGTTGAAACTCAAGTGGCGCGATGGGCTGGATTGCATTCATTAGGTCAGCAGATGCTCACGGAGTGAGCAAGCTGACGTTGATCTTCGCAAGAACCGAATCATTCTTGTTGAGCAGACACTCGTCGCGGTAGTCGGCGGTGCTACCTTGGTCGCCTTGACTTGATTTAGACGGTATGTATTATGTATAGACATTTAATCCGGCGAATGATCTGCCGGGAGAATTTGGCTTCGCCTCACTCTAATGCTGCTGCGAGGGACCCGAGGATGCATAACTGTCGCAAGAATATCTTTGCCGCCGCACTCGGCGTGTTCGCTCTTTTCGTGACAGGGGCCGCGCAAGCTCAGCAGACCGTTCGGATCGGACAAGCCATCTCGGGCATGAGTTTCTTTCCGATCTGGGCTGCTCGTGCGCTTGGTTCGTTTGAAGCGCAGGGCCTAACGCCGGCCGTGTCGATCACGGGTGGAGATGCATCCGCGCTCGCTGCGCTCGATGCCGGCGATGTCGATCTCGCTGCCGTTGGCTCCGAGGCGGTGCTGCGTGCCGCCGCTAAGGGACAACCATTCCAGATTGTCTATTCGCTGATGTCCAAGGTGACACTTCAGCTCGTGGTGTCTCCCGCATTCTTGCAGAAGACCGGTGCGAAGGCCGCCGATCCCATCGAAAAGCGACTCGCCGCGCTCAAGGGGGCCGTGATCGGCGTGAGTTCGGTCGGAGGTATCGAGGAGTTGCTGGCGCGCTGGTTGGCCTTCAAGGGCGGGCTCAATCCCAAAACGGACGTCACCATCGTGCAAGTGGGCGGTCCACCCGCTCATCGTCTGGCGCTGGAGAATAAGGCTATCGATGCGTTTATTCTTTCACCGCCCGAGCCTTATCTGGCAGAAAAATCGGGAGTGGGGACCGCTTTCATCAAGTTGAGTGACGATTTTCCGCAGCTGGGTCGGATTCCTTACCTGATCTTCGTGGCGAAGAAGCCGGTGGATCCTAAAACCTCGGACGTTGTCGTGAAAGCGATCCGCGCGGTGCAATCGGCCAGCGCAGAATTGATCGCAAAGCCGGATGCGGTCGGCAGCGCTATCGCCACGAAGTTTTTCCCGAAAGCGGATCCCGACGCCATTGTTGCCGCCCTGAAGGCGATGAATCCTGGCGTTGCGGAGGCCGGAAAGCTCGATGCCGGCAACATCCAAAATCTTCTGACTCTTTCAAAAGAAATGGGCGCGGACGCGGGCAAGGAGAGCAGTCCGAAGGCGTCGGAGGGCGATCTTTGGAGCAACGCATTCGTCGAGAAGGCCCTGGCGAAGTGATGTTCGACCGCCTCACGTTGCGCTGACCGAAGAAAGGTCTCGCAGCCCGGCCAAGCTGCCGAAGAAGAGGCAGGACTGGCTTCCGGGTTCCGCGCAAGTAGTGCTTCCTGCGAATAAGTTAAATGTAGCATCTGCCGTTTGGAGAAAAGTCCATGGCGCCAGCGCCCATCAACCCGCAAGACCTTCGCAGCTTTCTTTCCAGGTTCGAGGCGGAACATCCCGGCAAGGTGGTTCACATCAAGGATGAGGTCGATCTCGACTACGACGCGACCGCCATCACTTTCGAATATGAAAAGCACGGCAGCCCCATTCTCATTTTTGAGAACGTGAAGGGCTCACGCTTTCCCGTTATCATGAATTTGTTCGGTGCGAGGGACCGCTTCGCTGCGGCTCTCGGCGTAACGGAAGACAAGCTTATTGACCGGTGGGCCAACAACGACGTCACTCCAGTTGCGCCGAAGCTCGTGCAGACGGGGCCGATTCTGGATGTGGTTCTCAAGGGCGCGGATGTCGATCTGAACTACTTGCCGATCATGCGGCATTTCATTCAGGACGGCGGAAGCTATCTCACCAACGCGATGTTCATTGCGAAGGATCCGGAAACCGGAGTCCGGAATGCGTCATTTCACCGGCTGCAGCGCAAGGGCAAGAACCGCTTTGGAACCAGCCTTCATAGCCGCCGTCACCTCTGGAATTATGCGCGCAAGGCGAGCGCAATGGGACTAAAAGAGCTTCCGGTTGTGATCGTGGCCGGGTGTCATCCCCTGATCACAATCGGTTCCGGTCTTTGGAAGGGACCTATCAGCACCGACGAATATGAAGTGGCGGGAGGCTTCCTGGGGCAACCGCTGGAGATTGTGAACGGTGTCACCTGTCCGATCGAGATACCCGCGCATGCCGAGATCGCGATCGAAGGAAAATTGATACTCGACGCTGACGAGGACGAAGGTCCATTCGGTGAATTCACGGGCTATGCCTCGGAGCGCTCGACACGCAATGCCGTGGAAGTCACGGGCATTCTCCATCGGAAAGACGCGTTCTATCATACGGTCGCTCCCGGGATTTCGGACGAACACGCGCTGCTGCTCGGAATCTCTCAGGAAGCTCGCCAGCTTAAGTCGCTGCGTGTGCAATACCCCGGCGTCACCGCGGTTCACTATCCGAAGTCGGGCACGTGTCTTCTTCATGCCTACGTCTCGGTCAAGGACCCGGCACCCGGCGAGCCCAGCAACATTGCCGCCGCGGCGTTCGGTGATAACCTGAGCCTGAAACTCGTGGTTGTGGTCGATGCTGACGTGAACGTTTTCGACGAAGAGCAGGTGATGTGGGCGGTGTGTACGCGTTTCCAGGCCGACACCGACATGGATGTGATCCGCAACGGGATGGGAGCCATTCTGGATCCCTCCAATCGCGACGGCGCAACGGCGAAGCTGATGATCGACGCGACCTGCAAGAAGCGGCCTTACGCGGCACGGCACACATTCCCGGATGCCGTGCGGGAGAAGGCGCGGAAACTGGTCCTGGGAAGGCTCTAGGCCGGCGGCGATTTGATGGCTGGCACAGTCCTCAAATTCGATAATATCCGGCAGGAGTTTCCTGCTCCCGGAAAGTCGTCTCCGGTCAAGGTCCTCGATGGAATTTCGTTCGATGTCGACGCGGGCAAGTTCGTTGCAGTGATCGGGCCGAGTGGTTGCGGCAAGAGTACCCTTCTGCAGATGGCGGCGGGGCTGTTGATTCCAACCCACGGCCGGGTTAGCCACCGGGAAAAGCCCGTTCTGGGTATCAACACGGAGGTCGGCTTCGTTCCCCAGCAGGCCCAACTGTTTCCGTGGAAGACGCTGGTGGAAAACGTGGAGCTGCCGTTGGTGCTGCGCGGAGTGTCGCCGTCCGAGCGCAGGGATCGCGTCGCAAGGGTTCTCGAAGCGGTCGGCCTAACGGGATTTGAAAACTATTACCCAAGTCAACTTTCGGGCGGAATGCAGAAGCGGGCATCCATTGCCCGCACCCTCGTGTACGGCCCGGACGTCATTCTGATGGACGAGCCGTTTGGCGCGCTGGACGCTCAGACGCGAATGGTCATGCAAAGCGATCTTCAATCGCTGTCGCAAAACGCGAGAGCCACGGTGCTGTTCATCACTCACGATATTGCGGAAGCCGTGCTGCTGGCCGATAACGTGGTGATCATGAGCAACCGGCCGGCCCGGGTGCTGGCCAACGTCGCCATCAACATACCGAGACCCAGAAACGTGTTTGAGGCATTCCGCAATCCCGATTTCGATGAGGCATATGACGCCGTCTGGTCGGTTTTCAAATCGCAGGTCGAAATGCGAGGGCACCAGCATTGAAGGCAGAAGCGATGGATGAGCCCGCAACGATGGACGGCGCGGAGGGGAGTGTCGACCGCGTGGCGCCTAAGCGCCGGTCATGGGTCAAAGCAATTGCGCGTGGAGTTACGGCACTGTTGCCCGGCATCGTCCTCTTGGCATTTTGGCAGTGGGCGTCCGGCCACCTCATCAAGGAAATCTACATCAGCAAGCCAACCGACGTGGCGTATCGGCTGTATGAACTCTTTAGTTCCGGGGAAATCTATCCGCATCTTTTGACGACCGGGCAGGAGCTGGTGCTCAGTTATATCATCGGTGTCGGCTCCGGTATTCTTGCCGGTTACGGGTTGGGTCGCTCACCGCGCCTTGCGAAAATTTTCGAACCCTATGTGATGGCGTTTTATGGCATCCCCAAAATTGCCCTCGCGCCGCTCTTCATCATCTGGTTCGGGATCGGAATCTGGTCGAAGGTGGCCATTGCCGCTATCATGGTGTTCTTCCTCGTTTTCTACAACGTGTACTCCGGCGTGCGCTCGGTTGACCGCGAGCTGGTCAATCTGACGTTGGTGATGGGCGCCAATCAGCGGCAGTTGACGTACCACGTGTATCTGCCCGCAACGTCACCCTATGTTCTGCTGGGCATGCGTATGGCAATCCCATATGCCGTCATCGGCGTGATCGTCGGAGAATTCACTTCGTCGATGAAGGGACTCGGCCTGTTCATCAACCAGGCGTCGGCGAATTACGATCCCGCCGGAGTTTTCGCGGGTATCGTCATCCTGCTGACCTTCGTTGTCGCCGCCAATTATCTGGCGGGGCGTCTGGAGCGACGGTTTCTGCGCTGGAAGTCACCGCTAGGTCAGGCGCCGAACGAGGTCTAGCAAATCCACGTGCCGATCGCCGCTGGGTGGAACACGATAGGATGTGCTATTGCGCTAATGGCGGCCATCTCAGGAACATGGCGGGACTGTCCGATCTGGGCGCCATCATTGCGCCCCCGGTTCCCGCATTCTATGCGAAGCCGGAACCGATCGAAGAGATGGTAGGTCGCCCCGCGGGTCGGCTGCTGGACTTGTTCGAGATCGATGTGGCCACCGTTCGACGCTGGGGAGAAGATCGGGATTTGCGAGCCCGTCCCGTCAAGAGCTGACGGGTCGATGGATGTCTCGCGTGCTTACGGGACGGCGTCATCGGTACGCGCGATGCTGGAGTTAGACAGATGGATCGTTTCAACCTTGGCAGCCATACCAGAATTATTTCGACAGGCTCGCCGGAAGCGCAATGCTGGTTCAACCTGGGCTTAAACTGGTGCTTTGCCTTCAACAAGTCAGAGGGCGTCAAATGCTTTCGAAAGGCCCTCGAATGCGATCCCGAATGCGTCATGGCTCATTGGGGTATCGCCTATGGTTGCGGGCCTTTTTACAACATGACGTGGCGTGACCACAGCGAGGAAGAAGCCAATGCCGCGACCGGCATCGCCTACGAACATATCCAGATAGCGCGCGCCCTGACACACCGGGCGACGGCGCTCGAAAATTGGCTGGTCGAGTTGCTGGCCTGCCGCGTTCAGAGGCCACATTCGGTGCCGCCGGAAGAGTTTGATCGTTGGGACGACGACTACGCCGCGGAGTTGCGCAGAGTCTATCACCAGCATCGGGACGATCACGATGTGGTGGTGCTTTTTGTTGAAGCCCTGATCATGCGGACGCCAAGACGCTTGTGGAACGTCAAAACCGGATTGGCGGCAAGAAAATCCGACGTGATCGAAGCCCTCGAAGTCTGCGAGCGCGCAATCGATGCGGCCGAACGACAAGGGAAGAACAAGCATCCGGCGCTGTTCCATCTGCATATCCATATTCTTGAAATGTCGAATGAGCCGGAACGCGCGGAGACCTCGGCGGTCGCGCTCGCCACGATGTGCCCGGACGCCGGTCACATGAACCATATGCCAGGACATGTCTATGTCTTGTGCGGACAGTACCGGAAAGCGCAGATCGCCAGCGAACGGGCGATAGCAGCCAACGACAAATATCTCGCTTACGCTGGGTTCCTCACCCCCTACACGACGGCTTGCGCGCATGATCTCCTATTGATGATGCATGCCAGTATGTTCATGGGCAGATACGGGGACTCGATCGCCGCCGCGAACAAATTGCGTGGCATGCTGACAAAGGAGGTTCTCGGCGTGAAGGGCCGGCCCAAATTCTCCACGAGTCTCGAAGGCTACTATTCGATGAGCGTGCACGTGTTGGTGCGTTTCGGACGCTGGCAGGAAATCATCGACACGCCATTGCCGGACGACCCTGAGCTGTATCTGGTTTCGACAGCGATGCACCATTATGCCAAAGGCATCGCTCACGCCTCACTCAAGCGTTTCGACGCCGCCGACCGCGAACGAAAGCTGTTTCACGACAGTTTGAGACGTATCCCGCCGGAGCGAAAAGTCTTCAACAACAGCGCCCACAGCATATTGGCGGTGGGCGAGAAAATGCTCGATGGCGAACTTGAATATCACAAAGGCAATCACGAAGTTGGCTACGCCCATCTGCGGGAAGCCGTCGATAGAGACGATAACCTGGAATACATCGAGCCCTGGGCGTGGATGCATCCGCCGAGGCATGCGCTTGCAGCCCTGCTGGCCGAACAGGGCCATTACGGCGAGGCGGAGGCGGTCTGTCGCGACGATTTGGGCTTGAGCGGTCGAATTCAACGGTGTGCGCAGCACCCGGTTAACGTCTGGGCGCTGCATGGTCTGGCGGAATGTCTGCAGCGGCGGTGCGAGGTGGAGGAATTGGCCGATGTGCAAAGAAGGCTTGCGCCCGCGATGGCCCTTGCGGATGTGCCAATCATGTCTTCGTGCATGTGTCGGACGGCGCTTCGGATCGAGAAGTCGGGCTGTTGTTGCGCCGGCGGGATGGACGCAACTGACCGCTAGAGTCGGTCCTTGACAGATATGCTTCTATATAAACGCGTCCGTCTCCCGCCCCGAACGCAGGGCGGTGAGTTGACTGACAGCAAACAGCACAATGAGGCAGTTGGCTGATGGGTGAGAAAGGCGGAAAAGCCTACCTTTTGCTGAATGGCCGCCTTTGGCGCAAAGCGGCCGTTCGCATAATGGTGGATTTGGAACGGATCGCCCGGGGGGCGGGTTAAGCGTTTGCTGTCGATCCAAAACTTAACGACGGAAGAGTGGACCTCGCGACCCAAAGCACGCGCGACCGACTTCGTTGAAACGTCGGTGTTGCGAAAATCCACGCAACTGGCGCCAAATCGAATTTACTAAACACCACAGGATCGTTGGCGTCGCTCAATTCTGGCAGCATGCCTGTCCATTTGCGGTTGCACTGCAGTAACAACTTTGCCTGGCGAAAAAAGTCTCGGCATTCATTGACTCGAAATATGTTTAGTGAAAGTCTGGCACTTAACAATAACACTAAACACCATTCCCGCGGCCTTCATGGGCCGGATTTAAATCTGCGTGCAACTCCGCCGAAGGGCGAAGCGTAATTAGCAGGGCAAGCAGGCAATCGCCTGCAACAACAGGGAGGTTGTAATGATCCAAACGATGCGTGCATTGGGCGCGGCTGCGGTTGTTGTCGCCTCGTGTCTCGGTGGTCAGGCGAATGCTCAGACCAAGCAATTGACGTTGTGTTGGGCGGCGTGGGATCCGGCCAACGCGTTGGTCGAGCTTTCGAAGGACTTCACCACCAAAACCGGAATTCAGATGAAATACGAGTTCGTCCCGTGGACGAGCTACGCTGATCGCTTCCTCAACGAGCTCAATTCAAAGGGCAAGCTCTGCGACGTCATTATCGGCGACAGCCAATGGATCGGCGGGGCCGCCGAGAACGGCCACTACGTCAAGCTCAACGATTTCTTCGCCAAAGAAAAAATTTCGATGGACGATTTCATGCCGGCCACCGTGGTCGGCTACTCCGAATGGCCCAAGAATACCCCCAACTATTGGGCGCTGCCGGCCATGGGCGATGCGATCGGCTGGACCTATCGCAAGGACTGGTTCGCCCGGCCGGAAATCCAGGCCGAGTTCAAGAAGAAGTACGGCCGCGATCTCGCCCCGCCCGAAACCTATGATCAACTCAAGGAGATCGCCGAGTTCTTTCAGGGCAGGGAGATCGACGGCAAGAAGGTCTACGGGGCCTATATCTATACCGAGCGCGGCTCCGAAGGCATCACGATGGGCGTAACCAACGTGCTCTACGATTGGGGATTCCAGTACGAGAATCCGAAGAAGCCGTACCAGATGGAGGGCTTTGTCAATTCGCCCGACGCGGTGAAGGGGCTAGAGTTCTACAAGTCGCTCTACAAGTGCTGCACCGCGCCCGGCATGAGCAACGCCTACATGTCGGAGGGCCTCGACGCCTTCAAGTCCGGACAGGTTGCGATGCAGATGAACTTCTTTGCGTTCTTCCCAGGGCTCTACAAGGACCCTAATGTCGGTGGCGACAAGATCGGTTTCTTCGTCAATCCGAAGCAAAAGTATCACTTTACCCAGCTCGGAGGGCAAGGGATCTCGGTTGTCTCCTACTCCGAGCACAGGGATGACGCGCTCGCCTACATCAAATGGTTCGCGCAGCCCGACGTTCAGAAAAAGTGGTGGGCGCTTGGCGGTTATTCCTGCCACAAGGCGGTGCTCAATGATCCGAGTTTCCCGAAGAGCGCACCGTTTGCCGCCGATTTCCTGAAGTCCATGGATATCGTCAAGGACTTCTGGGCGGAGCCCTCCTATGCGGAGCTCCTGCTCGATATGCAGAAGCGAGTCCATGACTACGTCGTGGCCGACAAGGGAACTGCGCGGGAAGCGCTCGATCTTCTGGTGAAGGATTGGCAAAAGGTGTTCAAGGAAGACGGCAAGATCTAGCCTGATAGACAGCGAACGTCTCCCGGTCCTTTTGGATCGGGAGACCGCCTCCCTGAGTGTGTCCCGACCGTGAACGACAGGGTTCAAATGAGCGCTCTCGCCGAGCAGTCCGTTGCCCGGACGCCACGCCGACTGGCGGTGCGATTCCGCGGGATGTCCGACAGAGCCATTGCATGGCTGTTCATTGCGCCGACGGTGCTGCTTCTGCTGGCGATCAACATCTTCCCGCTGCTGTGGACCATCCAGCTCTCATTTACCAACTATCGCGCCAATCGCCCCAACGCACCAATCAGGTATCTCGGTCTCGACAATTACCGCGATGTCCTGACCGACCCCGAGGTGTGGCACGCCATGCAGGCCACTGCGCATTTCGTGCTGTGGTCGATCGCACTTGAACTGGTGCTCGGCTTCGGCCTGGCGCTCCTGATCAACCGTCGATTTCGTGGTCACAGTTTCTGGACCACCATCATTCTGCTGCCGATGATGCTTTCACCGGCGGTGGTCGGCAACTTCTGGACCTTTCTGCTGCAACCGCAGATCGGTTTGTTCAACAGCGCGATCGCACTCCTGACCGGCGTGGACCCGAGCTCGTTTCAAATGATCGGCGACGTGCGGCTGGCCCCCTGGTCTATCATCATGGTCGATACCTGGATGTGGACGCCCTATGTCATGCTGATCTGTCTCGCGGGGTTGCGTTCGATTCCCGATTACATCTATGAGGCGGCCGAGGTCGATCGCGCATCGCCCTGGCGGCAATTCTGGTCGATCACGCTGCCGATGGTGATGCCGTTTCTGATGCTCGCGATCCTGTTTCGCGCCATCGAAAACTTCAAGATGTTCGACATGGTCAATCTGCTCACCTCGGGTGGCCCAGGGTCGACCACGGAGGTTGCCTCGATCACCTTGAAGCGCGAGGCGTTCGAGAAATGGCGCACCGGCTATTCGTCGGCGCTGGCGATCATTCTCTTCGTCACTGTCTTTGGTGTCGCCAATATCTATGTGAAAGCCCTCAACCGGGTGAAACAGCGATGAGCATGCCCTCCAGCGCGCACTCCGTGGCCGAGCCGTCGCAATGGTCGAAGAGGATCGCGTCGTTGATTGTCGCCACCTACGCGATCGTGACCATTCTGCCGTTGCTCTGGATATTTCTCACGGGATTCAAGACACCCCCTGATTCGATCGCCTATCCGCCGAAGATTCTGTTCGAGCCTTCGGTCGAGGGATACGTCAACCTGTTCACGACGCGCTCGCGGCAGACGCCGGAATTCCTGGCCAGCCTGCCCCCGCCGCAGACCTGGTACGAGCGTCTGGTGCGTTCCCGCAATATGGTGATCGGAGGACCCTCGAAGGTGGTGCCGCGCTTTGTGAACTCGATGGTGATCGGCTTCGGCTCGACCTTTCTTGCCGTGTGCTTCGGCACCATCGCGGCCTACGCGTTCTCGCGCTTCCGCGTGCCGCTCGCCGACGATCTGTTGTTCTTCATCCTGTCGACGCGGATGATGCCCCCGATCGCGGTTGCGATCCCGATCTATCTGATGTTCCGGAACCTCGGGCTCACCGACACCAAGCTCGGGATGATCCTGCTCTACACCGCGGTGAATGTCTCTCTGGCGGTATGGCTGTTGAAGGGATTCATGGATGAGATTCCGCGCGAATACGAAGAGGCCGCGATGGTCGACGGCTACACGCGCCTGCAGGCATTTTTCAAGGTGGTGCTTCCGCAGGCGACAACCGGCATCGCGGCGACCGCGATCTTCTGTCTGATCTTCGCCTGGAACGAATATGCCTTCGCGGTTCTGCTCACCAGCGGCGACGCGCAAACGATGCCGCCTTTCATTCCCTTCATCATCGGCGAGGGTGGACAGGACTGGCCCGCGGTCGCCGCCGCGACCACGCTGTTTTTCATCCCGATCCTGTGCTTCACCATTCTCTTGCGCCGCCATCTCTTGCGCGGCATCACCTTCGGGGCGGTGCGCAAATGACGGAAAAAATCGCGCGCCCCGTACCGGGATGGCCGCGTTGGCTCCGCCGCGGCCCCTGCGAAACGATAGCGATGGCACTGATCGGCCTTGGAGTCGTGATGCTGATGCAGCCGCTCTCGCTGATCCTCTACAGCTACTCCTTCGTCACGATCCTGGCCGGGACGCTGGGGTTTGTGATCGTCAGTCATTTTCCGGATTGAGCGGCTATGGCACAGATCAAGGTCGAGAGCGTCGCCAAGACATTCGGAACGTTTGCCGCCGTCAAAGGCGTCGACTTCACGGTCGATCACGGCTCGTTCCTCGTCATTCTCGGACCCTCCGGCTGCGGCAAGACGACGACATTGCGCATGATCGCAGGACTGGAACTGCCGAGCTCCGGTCGCATTCTGCTCGATGGCGAGGACGTCACCGCCTTGCCGGCTTCGGCGCGAGACATTTCATTCGTGTTTCAGTTATTCGCACTCTATCCGCACATGAATGTGCGCCAGAATATCGGCTTTCCCCTGCGATGTCAGAATTATCCGCGCGCCGAAATCAGGCGAAGTGTTGAGGAAACGGCGAAACTGTTGAGGATCGATCATCTGCTGGAGCGCCGGATCGGCGGGCTGTCCGGCGGCGACCGGCAGCGCGTTGCGCTTGGCCGCGCCATCGTGCGCCGGCCCAAGGCGTTTCTCATGGACGAGCCGCTCGGCGCACTCGACTCGGAGTTTCGCAGGTTGATGTGCGGCGAGCTGCGCGAGCTGCACGACCGCATTGACGCGACCACGATCTACATCACCCACGACCAGCTTGAGGCGATGGCGATGGCGGACCGTATCGTCATCATGAATCAGGGCCGGGTCGAGCAGATCGGCGCGCCTCAGGAGATCTACGATCGGCCCAACACGATGTTCGTGGCCGACTTTATCGGTGCGCCGCCGATGAGCTTTCTCGGCGTCCAGACCTCGCTGCGGCGTGGCGATCGCAGCATCAGGATCGACGCCGCCGCCGTCGAAATGCCGGAGTTGTTCGAAGATCGTGCCGAGGGCAAGTTCGCGCTTGGGGTACGGCCCGAGAATGTGTCGTTCACAGATAGCTCGCCGCTGCGAGGCCGCGTGATTGGCGCCGAATATCTCGGCACCACGCAAATCGTCACCGTGGACACGGCCCACGGCCGGGTGAAGGCGCGATTGCCGTCAGGCCAGGTGGTCCGGGTCGGCGAGCAGGTGGGTCTCGCGTTGCGGCCGGACAGGCTCTCTCTGTTCGACGCCATCAGCGGGCAGGCGCTGTCTTCCGCGCTTCACACGGGAGGCGTCCGTGGCTGAGGTCGCGCTCGTGGATGTCAGCAAGAGCTTCGGTGCCGTCGAGGCGGTCCGTGGTCTTTCGCTCTCCATCGCGGACGGCGAATTTGTCGTGCTGCTTGGTCCGACGGGTGCGGGAAAGACCACGACGCTGCGCTTGATCGCCGGTCTGGAGCGCCCCGACCGGGGCAATGTGGTGATCCAGCGGCGCGACGTCACGGACGAAATGCCGGCCGAACGCGATGTGGCGTTTGTGTTTCAGCAATATTCACTTTATCCCCATCTGACGGTCTACGACAATCTGGCCTTTCCATTGCGTTCTCCGGCGCGGCGCATGAGCGAGCAAGCCATACGCCGCCGGATCCAACAGGTGGCGAAACTGCTTCACATCGAAGGCAAGCTTGATAATCGGGCTACCGCTCTTTCTGGCGGCGAGATGCAGCGGGTTGCCATCGGCCGCGCGCTGGTCCGCGAACCTGCCGTCTATCTGATGGACGAGCCGCTTTCTTCGCTCGACGCAAAACTTCGTGCGGAATTGCGCCTCGAGCTCAAGCGCATCCAGCGCGAGCTGGGAACGACGATCATCTATGTGACGCACGACCAGATCGAGGCCATGACGATGGCGGACCGGATCGGCGTGATGAACGAGGGGGAGATGATCCAGCTTGGCACCCCGCGGGAGATCTACGAGCAGCCCAACAGCGCCTATGTGGCGAGCCGGCTCGGCACCCCCATCATCAACCTCATTCCAGCCGAGCTTCTGGGCGGCGATACGGTGCCGCCGAACGCGCGAACCGTGGGCTTGCGGACCGAGCATATCAGGATCTCCTCGGCGGATCGTCACGGCCCCCACGCCCGCGTCCACTGGGTGGAACACCTCGGCGATCAGAACCACGTTCATCTCAAGCTCGCCGACCATTCGCTGGTGACGCTGGCCGACCCGGCCCAGCCGCTCAAGGCAGGCGACGAAGTTTCGCTCGAATTTGCCGAACCGCTTTATTTCGACCAGGCCGGCGACCGGGTCGGCGCCGACGGATTGCGGGGGCATGCATGATGATCGACCGCCAGGCTCGCAAGCTTCTATTTGAGACTGTCGCGCAGCGCGTCATCGCGAGCGCCGATGAACTTACCGATCTCGACCGCGCCATCGGAGACGGCGATCACGGGACCAACATGCGCCGTGGCTTCAAAGCCGTGCTGGCCGCGGTTGATGAACTCTCCGCCAAGAATCTTGGCGAGTCTCTGAAGGGCGTGGGCACGACCCTAGTCATGAAGGTCGGCGGCGCGTCCGGCCCGCTTTACGGGACATTATTCATGTCGTTCGGCAAGTCGCTGAACGATGAAGTGAGCCGCGAGCAGGCGGCCGACGCCTTCGCTGCCGCGGTCGACGCGGTCAAGGCGCGGGGAAAGTCCGATGTCGGTCAAAAGACTATGCTCGACGTTCTGTTTCCCGTGCTCGAAGTCCTGCGCGAAGGTGGAGACGGGTTGCCGCTACGCCTGAAGGAGACAGCAAGGGCAGCGGCGGAAAAAACCATCCCGATGCGGGCGATCCGCGGGCGGGCATCATTTCTGGGCGAGCGCAGCGTCGGTCACATGGATCCCGGCGCACGATCGTCCGCGTTGATCGTCGACGCGGTCGCAGACGTCATGGAAGGACTAGAATGAGCGAAAATGTTGGAATCGTCATTGTCTCTCACTCAGCCGACGTCGCCCGCGGCACCGCGCTCATGGTTGAGCAGATGGTCGGCCGCGAAGTCCCGCTCGGCTGGTGCGGCGGAGACCCGGGTGGCGGATTGGGCACCAGCGTCGAAGCGATCATGAAAGCGATTAATCAGGCGTGGTCGGAGCGCGGCGTTGCCATTTTGGTTGACCTTGGCGGCGCGGAAACCAACAGCGAGATGGCGATAGAAATGTTGCCCGAGGAGCGCCGCGGCCGCGTCGTCGTTTGCAACGCCCCTGTTGTCGAAGGGGCCGTGATGGCCGCGACCGAAGCAGCGTCCGGCGCAACGCTTGAGGCCGTGCGTCGCACCGCCGAAGAATTGACGCCGGTCTGATGCGGGGCGAATGCGATGAATAAGCATCAAGCATCAGTGCTAATGCGACATGAGGTGGGCTTACATGCCCGGCCCTCGGTCAAGCTGACCAAGCTTGCGAAAGCCTTTGAATCCCGGATCGATCTTGGTTTGTCGCCCGACGGCCCTTGGGTCGACGCCAAGAGCATTGTCAAGGTCATGGCGACAAAAGCGCCGAAGGATTCGACGATTTATTTTCGGGCTGAGGGAGCCGATGCGAAGGTGGCGCTGGAAGCGCTGGTGACGCTGGTCGACGGAGATTTTCAGGATGTACGATAAGTCGCATCGCGTGGCGCGTCGCGTCCAGGGGCGGTCCGCCGCCCCCGGGATTGCGTTGGGTCCGCTCCTGCGCTTGGCTCCGGCGAAACACGATGCCCGCCAGCATCGATCCGTGGCCGAGGAACACCAGGCCCTTGTCGACGCGCTCGCAGCGTCGCAAGAGGCGCTCCGCTTGCTCGCGCGCGAAGCAGGAGATGCTGATGCGGAAGCCATTCTCGCTTTTCAGATGGCCCTGCTCGAGGACGACAATCTAACGGCGCCAGCATTCACGTTGATCGCGCAGGGCGAGGTCGCTAGTCGGGCGTGGAGCGCCGCGATTGATCCAGAGATCGCCTCCTATGAGGAGGCCAGTGATCCTTATTTCCGCGCGCGGGCGTCCGACTTGCGCGACCTTCGCGATCGCGTGCTGCGGTATCTGGCAGGTGAATCCGAACAGATCGTGCCATCAGGAGTGATCGTTGCGGCAGACGACATGCCGCCGTCGATGTTTCTGGCCACCGATTGGCGAGACGGCGGGGTGGTATTGCGCCGGGGCAGTCCCTCGAGCCACGTCGCCATTCTCGCGAGGTCGCGGGGCGTACCAATGATCGTGGGGGTGGATGTCGATCATCTAGGGGATGGCAGGGACGTGCTGCTCGATGGCGACGCGGGGACTTCTCATTATTGATCCCGACGCCGAGATGCGGGCGCTCTTTTATGAGCGCCGTGCCGAACAGTCCGCGGTTCGGCAGGCCGGTGCTTCGTTGCGGGGCCCTGCATTTACCGCGAGCGGCGAACGGGTTCGGGTCATGATCAATGTCACCGGCCTTGCCGAACTCAGCAGGCTCAATCCTGCAGAGGTCGACGGGATTGGCCTGATGCGAACCGAGTTTCTGTTTCAGGGCCGTGAAAATCTCCCGACCGAGGAAGAGCAATATCAGATCTACAGGCGCATGCTCGAATGGGCTGCCGGCAAGCCGGTGACCATCCGCACGCTTGACGCCGGCGGCGATAAGCCGATCACGGGGTTGACGCAAGCCGGCGACATCAACCCATTCCTCGGCGTGCGTGGTGTGCGGTTGTCATTGCGGAATCTAGACGTATTCCGTGCGCAGTTGCGGGCGCTGGCCCGTGCTGCGGTAGCCGGAAATCTCAAGGTGATGATTTCTATGGTCACGGTGCCGGAGGAGCTTGACCGCTGCCGCGCGCTGCTCGAAGAGGCCCGTGAGGAGCTGCGGCGCGAGGGGCAAGTCGCGCAGATGCCGCCGCTGGGTATGATGGTCGAGGTGCCGGCGGCGGCACTCGCCATTGAGGATTTCAATGCAGATTTCTTCTCCATCGGCAGCAACGATCTGATCCAGTATGTTGCGGCCGCGAGTGGGACGAACCGCAACTCGCCGATCTTGCCCGTCCCTCCCGTG
>CAVXIL010000004.1:0-2627202 GCA_963761895.1 uncultured Alphaproteobacteria bacterium | reverse complement strand
GACCGGAGTTTTGGCGGCTTTTCGAAATCAGGGCTGGGTGGTCAGTTCGGCGTAGGTGTCCTTCTCGGGGCGGCATGGAGCCCCGGCGTGGGGCCAACACTCGGTGCAGCATCCGTTTTTGCGGCACAAGGTAAGAATCTGGCGCTGTGGCTTTGACGATGCTGACTTTCGGTCTTGGCGCGGGGTTACCACTTGTGCTGCTTGGGGCGGTGTCTCGTGAGCTCCTGTTGCGCTGGCGTGGCGGCATGTCGGCTACCAGCAATGCGATCAAGCAAACCCTCGGACTGTTCTTGATCGGAATAGGCCTGTTGGTCGTAACGGGTCTCGACAGATCATTGGAAGCCGGGCTCGTTGATATTTCTCCGCAGTGGTTGACGAACATTACGAGTTGCTTTTGAGAGTGGCAGGGTAATACCCCGCTGATGACCGACTTTTTCAGATCCAGCGGCATGGAGAACAATAAGATGACAAAGATCTTGATCGTAGCGGCGATTGCGCTCGCGATACCTTCCGTTGCCGCGTCCGCGGACGATGGACTTGTCACCAAACCAAGCAGGCACTCGGTTGAGGAAACAATCGATAGTTTTGAGGCTGCGAGAAATGCGCAGGCCGCTGGAGGCTGGGTCGTTTTTGGCCGGATCGATCACGCCGCCGCTGCCAAAAAGGCCGGGCTGGACATGCGCCCGCGGACGGTCATCATATTCGGTATCCCCAAAGCGGGCACGCCCCCGATAACCAGGAGCGCTACACTGGCAATCGATCTGCCGATGAAGGCCCTCGTCTGGCAGGACGATCAGGACAGGGGCCGGCTCACTTACAATACCAGTGAATACAACGCGAAATATGTGTTCCCGCGCCACGGTGTTGCTACCTCCGGCGACGTATCGAAAGCTCTTGAAACCTTCCTGACTAAGGTAACCGACCAGAGCACTCAATGATTCCTGCCTCGCGCCTTGCATAGCTCCCCGGGGTCGAAGATTCCGAGCACGGGTTCAATCGATGGGGCGTATCGCCACGGCCGGAATTAAGGGGCGGACTCCGCAGATTTGCGATTGTAGTCCCGGATTGAAGCTCGATCTATCGCATGCAAGAGGGCACTCGTGGTGAGCAGCTCGGGAAGGGCTTCGCCCTGTGGCCGCCCGGGTCGTAGACCACGTCGAAAGGAATACCGTATCGTCCGAAGCGATGAAGGTAATCTCCGATCAATGGATTTGGCGGCTCCAGTCGGCGCGCATTCTTATGACGTGTGACTGTTGGAACCGCGAACGAATTTCCGCATTCTCCAGCACCCTCAACTCGTTGACCTTGCGGGTTAGACACCATGTGGCGGTGACATCTACCAGCACGGTATTGCCGTCCGCGATGAGCCCGGGCAGTGCCTCCAAATTGAACGCCTGCCACTCTGGCCCAGCCGCGGGCTGCGAAACTGAGGCAACCGCGGACAAACTGAAGACGAGGGGCGCGATGGCTAGGCCGGCGGTAATCCATCCGGATCTCCGCGACATATGGACGGCGATTTGGCCTTTGACCGGCGCACTGATCAAGGCTCGATAGCCGAGCATGCACGCCAGCAGAACGGTCGTGATTGCCGTCATCCACGCACCCGCTATGCTCCAGAGCACAAAGATCAGCCAGACCGCCGTCCCCAATAGCAAGATGCCGAGAAATTTCCGCACAACAAGCATCCACGGGCCCGGACGTGGAAGCCAACGAACGCAGCCAGGAAACAACGCGGCAACCCAATAGGGCAGGGCCATTCCGATGCCGAGACACAGGAAGATTGCAAAGATTTCGGACGGCCCGCGCGCCAACGCAAAGCCGACTGCTGTTCCTACGAACGGCGCGGAGCAAGGCGTTGCCAGCAAAGTTGCGAACACGCCAGCGAGGAAAGCCTCGAGCATGGGCCCGCCGGATCGCTTGGACGCAATGCTCGCTATCGAACTTGGCAAGCCGATTGGAAGCCATTCAAAAAAGCTCGCCGCGAACAAGATCGTCAGAACCGCCATTCCCGCCAGGAACCACGGCTGCTGAAACTGTATGCCCCAGCCCAGTGTTGCGCCCGACCATTTTAAGCCGACCAAGGAAGCGGCCAGCAGCAGGAAGCTAGTCATGATGCCGGAAGCCGTTACTGCCGACCCTAAACGAACATCGCGCAAATCACCGCCCGCCTGTCGGGTGAATGCAAAAAGCTTGATCGAAAGCACCGGAAGCACGCATGGCATAAGATTGAGGATGAGGCCTCCCAGTAAGGCTGAAAGTAGCGCGGCAAAAAATGCTGAACTATGCTCTGGGATCGTTGCGCCGGCGGGCCCCTTGAATTCGGCGGTCCGATTTTCGTCGACTAGCGTCAGCGTCAACGGACGGTCAGGAGGTGGCAACGTGGCGAGTTGAACAGTCAGACGCGCAGTCTTTCCAGCGTCCTGCAGCTCGACCTTCGGCGCCGGTGGAATTCCGTTCCCGGCGCCTTCGACAAACAGGTCGGGCCGGATAAAAGCCCCGGATTTGCTTTGAAGGTCGACCACCAGCGTTGGTTCTGATGCGGTGACCACGAAGCGGGTGCGGATAACGTCGATGCCGGCGGCATCCGGCGAACCCGGCACCTGCTTTTGAGCTAAGTTGATCAACACGGACTCCGCAGAAGGGCCTACGGCTCCGGTTGACAACGGCAGAGTGAGTTCAGCCTGAAGGGGTACGCAGATTTCCGAGCACGCGGCGTACTCAATTGACGCTTTGACCCGGACCGAGGTGTGAGCTTGTTTTAGATGTAGTTTGACCGGAAGAACCACGTTGTTTTCGTAGACGCTGTTCTGCAATTCCTCGATGACAAGACGATGTGGGGCAGGCCAGGAAATGTCAGCGCCTGAGATATCTTCTGAAGCAGACCAGTCGACCGTTGGTGGGATGCCCGCGTCTCCCGGGGTTCGCCAATAACCGTGCCACCCCTTGGCAAACCGGAATTCTAAGCCTGCTTCGAGGGTTGAATCGGCGGCGATATGATCCGTCGCGGTGATCAGGCGCACCGCCGCCCGGCTGTCCCCCACCCAATTGGTGGCGGCAGCATGGGCGGCGTTGCCGGTCCACATGATGAAGCCGACCGATAGCGCCACGAGAGTGGGGAAACGAGCGAGGGCCATGATGCGTTTAGGACAGTGTTGATGTTAATCTAAGATATTGTCGAATGACGGCCGGCAGGCTCCAGCAAGCGCGCGCGTGCTTCGCGTTTGCGACAGAGCTGGCCGGCTCGTGCACCATATGCGTCAGGCGATCAGGTCGAGCCGTCCGACAGCCTGGAAGCTCCAATGATCTGACCATCGGCCGCTTCGAGCACAACGGCGACGTCCTGGCCTTCGGGAAATCGCTCGTTGATCTGAAGCGGGGCTCCCGACCACTGCCCGACCGAGCGGATCGATCTGACGATGTTCGCCTCTTCCAACGTTCGACCACTATTCTCTCCGCGGCCGATCGCTGTCGTATGGTCATGGTCAAAGCCGATGAGAAGGATCTTGCCGGTGCCGCTGCCGGAGCCGACCTGGATGGAAACCTGCCCCCCGCCGCTCTTCGTGACGCTGACCGACGCGGCGGTGCGACTTTCGCGTTTCGCCTTTTCGATCGCTGATCCGACATCGTGGCGATGCGAGCCGACCAGTCCGGCGGCGCCATTGACGACGATCTCCGGCGTATAGGATCCGTCGCCAAAACGATGGCCATATTGGTCCTGACGATCCGTGGCGGATTGCAGCGAATACGGATCCTTCCACCCCAGACGGTCCCAATAGGTTACGTGGAAGGCGAGCGGCAAGATGTCGCGTCGATCCCTGGATAGTTCGTTCAGGTAGGCGTTTGCCGGCGGGCAGGACGAGCATCCTTGCGAAGTGTACAGCTCGACGACGATAGGCCGTTCCGCGGCAACGGCGGCGGCAGGATACAGACCCGCGATAAGTCCAAGTGTTGTAATCAGGCGCGACAGCATGACAATCCTCCTGTGTTGGGTTCATCCGTATTCGCAATCGCGGGCCGCTTTGTTACGCTTTGATTGCCGTCGCGAGTGTCTCTTGAGCAGGAGCATCAGGTTTGGCTAAGCGCAGATTTCGGTCGGATTGGGCGAATTCGCTTGTCCGGAGGGCTGTCGGGTGCGTTCTGCAGGTGCGCGGCAAGGCTTCACACGAAATCTTGAAAATGCAGTGCCTTTAGGTTTCGCCAACGACGTCAAGATTCCGCAGAGGGTGACCCGCGCACCCTCGCCGCGCAGAACATGCCTGCGAACTCTTCTTGCCAAATTAGACCAAATGGTCTAGTAAAGCGGCATGAGAAGCAAAGAGTTTGATCCTGACGATGTTCTGCGGGAAGCGCTGAAGACATTCTGGCAGCAGGGCTTCGAAGGGTCCAACATGCCTGAATTGCTCGGTTCGATGGGTGTCGGACGCGCCAGTTTTTACAACGCGTTCGGCTCCAAACGGGAGGTGTTTCTGCAAATCCTCGATTTGTATTTCGAGACGGTGCGCGCTCATCTCGAAGGCTTGATCTCGGATGTAAGAGATCCCCGGGCCGCCGCCGCATTGCTGATCGACGGAATCCTTGCCGTTGCGAAAAGCCCGGAGGCCAATGCGACGGGTTGGCGCGGCTGTCTGATCGGAAATACCGCGCTGGAACTCGGCGCCAACGATGAGATAGTCGCCAGATTGAAAATCGGTGTTGAGATTCTTCGGGCATTGTTCAGGAAGGCGATCTCCTTGCCCTCGAGCGCCGGCGTGAGACGTTCGAAGCGCGAGATCGATCAGCTTGCCCTGCAGCTTGTCGCCAATGTTCAGGGCTTGCTGGTTCTGGCGAAGTCCGGCCTGTCCGATGCCGATATCAAGAGCGCGCGATCCGCAATGCTGGCAGTGATCAGTTAAACGCAACCCTTACAAGGCGCACCCCTGCGCTCAAACAGTTCGTCAAAGGGAGGAGAAAACATGAAGGTCATTTCCGATACGGCGCATGGAATACTCGACTATTTGACCGTCGCAATTTTTGCCATGGCGCCAAGCATTCTCGGCCTTACCGGCTTTGCTGCGCTTGTCTCATATGCGCTCGCTGCCATTCATCTTGTCATGACCCTTCTTACGAACATGCCGCTTGGCGTTTTAAAGATCATTCCAATGCGGCTCCACGCACTTGTGGAAATGCTTGTAGGACCTGTTCTTGTGGTGGCAGCGTTGGTGTTGCCGACCATCCTCGGAGATAAGCGAGAATTCTTTTTGGTTATGGGACTGGTGATCTTGGCGGTCTGGCTGCTGTCAAGCTACGGCCGTCCGGCCGTCGATCGTCAGCCGCGTTCGACCTGACCGACGAGGATTCGAAAGTAGCTCGAAAACCCTCGCTGACCATCTCGCGGCGAGCTCAGGGGGCGCGCGGTCGGTCGGTCGCCCTGCGAATCAACGAACAGATTCCAGTCATGCGCGAAATCGGATGATCGACAAAGCGACGGCAGGAGGCAAGTGCCTCCTGGAGCGAGTCTGGAGGAGTGGATGGCCTGAGGTGTTGAGCGAGCCCGCTGCCGTGCGACCGCGCCAGGTCGCGAATTGAACGGGTCAATGTGTGCAGTTGGCCATTGGTCTCCAAGGGCTTTAGCATCGTTCGCACCAGAGACAAATATGTCGGCCAATAGCCGAGGTGCCGATACATGCTCGCGATCAATGATTTGTCCGTATCTTCGCCGAAGCCGTTTAGTTCTTCGATCAGACGCACCACTTCAGGTCTCAGTGATTGCATCGGCGGCAATTCCGGCAATTTCACTCCGGGCGGTCGCGGTGCACCGTCCGAGGGCTTAACCGTGTCCTGCCGAGTTGGCTCAAAATGCATGACCAGCGCGGAAAGCGCGACAAGAGCAAGGGCGTTGGTATAGTGGTAACCGTCCAGGATGTCCCTGATCCTCGCTACATCGTCGTTGCTCAATCCGGCAGCAGCGAGGGTGTCGCGGGAAAAGGACGGCACCACGGGAAGGTCGATCGCGCGTCGTACAGCCTCGGCATAGGCAGGGGCGGGTCCTAAATAAAGCGGCTTTGCGGTAATCCACGTCCATTCGAGAGCGCCCGGTATCGTCGCGAGGTTGCGCCAGATGAGATTGACGATGGTTGTCCCGAGCACTTGGCGAATGTCGGCATAGATTTCAGCAACCCGGCCAGTCGCCTCCGATTCGAGAATCGACGGTACGCTTTCCTTTCCTTGCATCGATTCCTCTCAAGCTCATTCTGACGGCGGCCACCTTCTTTACTCCATCGATGGATCACCGATATGGACAGGCAATAGCTCTCTCTTAACTACCAGCCGGCCCTTTTCTTTTACGGGGACGTTTCGTTGGACCGGCATTATCGAGCAACGCAAACACCGGCCTCACCAGACCCTCCAGAAGCTTGCGGTCAGGTCGAACACGCGCAAGCACCCGAATGCCAAGTAGAACATTCAGAAGGAGTCTTGCGAGGTCCTCCGCCGATTGTGCTTTCGGAATGGTCTTGTCACGCTGGCCCGAGGTGACACATCGAAGAAAAAACGATTCCACCTCGCCCATGAACGTGGCCACGATCTGCCGGAGTTCTTCGTCATGCGGCGCGCTTTCGAGCGCAGAGTTGACCAGCAAGCAACCCCGCCGCTGCCTGTCATTCAGGGATCGTTTGATGATTTCCTGCAGAAACGCGACAATCGCATCCCGCGGGGGAAGGCTGTGCTCGAGGCGGCGTGTGCGCTCGCGGAAGGTCTGGTCGAGATAGCGATTGAGCGACCGTTCGTAGAGAGTTCGCTTGTCGCCGAACGTATTATACAAGCTGGCCCCGGCGATGCCCATCTCGTCGGCCAAGTCGCGCACGGAAGTGGCCTCATAACCGCGAAGCCAGAATTGCTGGATCGCCGCGTCCAGCACGGCTGCCTCATCAAACTCTCGCGGCCTGGCCATAATATCTAATGCCCTTCCATTCACCACGTCGACTTACCGGGAATAGCAATACCACCTGATGCGGCCGCCTCAAAAGTTCCGATGCTAGTCTGCGGCGTAGCCGCTTTTCCGATCACAAAACCGTGCTGTTGCCAGAAGTTTCCCCTGGTGCGATATAGAACGTGTGATCTAAAACGCAAAGGGCAGGATCGTCCGATCTTGCTTATGACGCCTTCGCGAAAAACCTCGCTGAGGGCGACGGGAGAAAGCGCATGATACGGTTCTACTTCCATCCAACACCCAATCCCGCAAAAGTAGCCCTGATGCTCGAAGAGACCAGCTTGGCCTACCAGCTGGTCCCGATTGACACCAGCAAGGGCGAACAGCACACGCCGGCATTTCGCGCCATCAATCCGAATGGCAAGGTCCCGGCAATCGTCGATACCGAAGGGCCGGACGGCAAGGAAGCGCGGGTATTCGATTCCGGCGCTATCCTGCTTTATCTCGGCGAGAAGACGGGACGCCTGATCGGCTCACCGGCCGACAGGCCGGAATTGCTGTCATGGCTATTTTTCATCGCGACCGGCATCGGGCCGTTCTCGGGACAGGCCGTTCATTTCCAGCATGCGGCGCCGGAAAAGGTCGGCTATGCAGTGAACCGCTATCGCCGTGAAATCGAGCGTCATTATGAGGTGCTCGACAAGCATCTCAAAGGACGAGAGTTCATCGTGGGGAAGGAGTATTCGATCGCCGACATTTCGGCGTGGGGCTGGCTCGATCGGGCGCCGCGCGTATTACCCGGCGACACCAATCCGCTGAGGGCCTTTCCGAACATGGAGCGCTGGTTCCGCGCGATCGATTCGCGGCCGGCAGTGGCGAAAGCCCGCGCGGTGGGAAAGGACCATGCGTTCAAGAAGGAGGTAGACGAAGAGACCCGGCGCGCCCTCTTCCCGTCGAATTACCCGAAGGTTGCGAGCTGATCGTTCCGGTCTCAAGAAATATTCACAGCAACAAGCGAGTTCAACGATGAAACTTCAGGGAAAACGGGCTCTCATCACGGGAGGATCCAGCGGTATCGGATTTGCGATTGCGGAGTCCATGTTGGCAAAAGGCGCGCACATTGTCATCACCGGCCGGCGGCCGGATATTCTGGGCAATGCGTCGGAAAGGCTTCGCGCAGGTGGCGGGCAGGTTGACTTTGTCGCCGCGGACGTCGGCACGGAAAAGGGACGGGAAACGACGCTCAAATTTGCGCTGGAGAAGCTCGGTGGTCTCGACATCCTGGTCAACAATGCGGGCGGGGTCAGGGCCGGCCGGCTGGAGGAAACAACCGAAGCCGAGATCCGAACAATGATCGAGGTTGACCTGGTGGCGCCGATCCTGCTCACTCGCGCGGCCCTGCCAAAATTGCGGGCGAGCACCGATGGTCTCGTTGTCAACATCACCTCGGGTATCGCGCTCGTTGCCGCGCCGTTCTACGCGACCTATGCCGGGGTCAAGGCTGGCCTTGCGAAGTTCGGCGAATTGCTCCGCCGCGAACTGAAAGGAGAGGGTGTGCATGTCATGACAGTCTATCCGGGAGCAACGGATACCCCCATGATGAGCTCATCAAATGCCGGGCCTGAGTTGGGCTTCACCCGTGAACCGGCCGCCGCGGTTGCCAACGCGGTTATCGCAGGCATCGAGGAAGACGCCTTTGAAGTCATTCGCGGCGGCGAAGCGCGCGCCAAGATGATAGCCTTGAATTGCGATGATCCCGCGGCGCTCGACAGGCGTTTCCTTGGTCTCAAGCCAGCACTCCGCGAGGCCGTTCGCGATCATTCGGCGCTGTGAATGCTCAGGATTTGGGGCCGGACCAACTCGATCAATGTTCAAAAGGTGCTCTGGTGTTGCCACGAGCTCAGCCTGGATTATGAACGGATCGATGCCGGAAGTGACTTTGGGGTGACCGACACCCCGGAGTATATCGCCATGAATCCGAACCGCCTCGTCCCGACCATTGACGATGGTGACATGCGGCTTTGGGAATCGAATGTGATCGTTCGATATCTCGCACAAAAGCATGACTATGGCCGGCTCTGCCCGGCCGATATCGCAACGCGGTTCGACGCGGAGCGGTGGATGGATTGGCAGGCGACCGTGTTCTGGCCCGCACTGCGTCCTTTGTTCATCGCCTTGATAAGAGCGCCGCCGCAACAACGGGACGCCGCTGTCACTTCAAAGGGCGAAAGTCTCTCCCTGTCCGCTCTGCGGATACTCGATGCCAGGCTCTCGAGCCGTACCTTCCTTGCCGGTGATGTCTTTTCCATGGGCGATATTCCGGCCGCAGCGACCGTTCATCGTTGGTATGCGCTCGACATACACCATCCTGATCTGCCGAACGTATTGCGTTGGTATGATTTGATGAGAGCGCGACCGCCTTTTCAGCGGATCGTTATGACGCCGCTAAGCTGAAAACGCCACCGGATCCATCTGTCAAATGGCTCGCGCGGTTGCCTCGCGACGGTACGATTGCGCGAAGCTGCAAGGCGGAATCAGGAGATTCGGCACTCCACGTATTTGCGGTCATCGATCAGGACCATCACGTGGTCACCAGGTTTTACCGGATTCAGCCCAAGCGGCGTTCCTGCCAACACGAGGTCTCCCGGTTTCAATGAGGCGCCGAAGCGACCGAGGTCGTCGCGGAGCCATTCGATCGCTTCGGCAGCGCCACCTCTCATCGCCCACAACGCTCCGGCATCGATGGTTACGCCGTTGACGGCAACGGACAAGGTGCGGGCGGCCGTCCAATCCTCGAGTGTCAGAGCTGTGTGGCGGTTCGAGATCACCGCGCCCGCGTTGATCCCGTTGTTGGCGACGAGTTCTGCGAGCGTCTTCCGCGGCCCGCGAAAGACGAAGTGATGCAGTTCGATGACTGGGAAAGCCGCCTCTATTCCACCATTTGTGCCGATGCGAACAGCCATCTCGCCCTCGATCGCGAGATTGGTATAGGCGTTGTATTGCAGCGTTTCTCCGGAATTCCTGATTTCACTGCGGAAAAGACGGGCGTGGATCGGACCGCTCATGCCGAATTGCTCTACCACGCCGGACCCGATGCAGCCGACTTTATATCCCACGACGGCGTCGCCGGCCGTGCAGCGCAGACGCGCAACTTCCATCTGAACGGCGTAGGCCTCGTCCAGCGTCAGTGGATCCCGTGCCTCGGCAAAATAGGTTCCAGGCGTGCACGTCTGGTACTCCTGCCATTGCCGCGCAGCCAAAGTCTCGAGTACGGAACGGGATTGTGCGTTCGCCATCGCCTAGACCATTCGATCCGATCCGCTAACTGGGGATCGGCGCCACGATTTCGACCAGCGCGGAGAGCCCGTTGACACGATAGTCCGGCTCAAAACCCAGCTCATCCATCTGCATCCGGAGTGCCCTGAACATAGTCAGCGGTGCGACGAAATCGCTTTTCCGGCAGGCCTCGGCCACGGCTACGGGCGTCACCCGCTCGATCCACGCTACCTTTAGTCCGAAGGCCTTGGCGCCGCAGGCGTCGAACGGATTTGAAGACACGAACAGCACGTCGGCAGGCGCGACCTCGAGATTTGATTCGATCAGCGTGTAGGCATCCGGGGCAGGTTTGAAGATCTTTTTGGAATTGACGCTGATCGTCGCATCAAGGATCCGGTCCAGCCCCGTATTGCCAACGAGCGAATTGAGCATATCGGTGCTGCCGTTCGACAGTATCGCGAGCTTGCGACCCTTCATCGCCGCGAGCGTTGCCTTCGCGTCGGGATAAAGATCGAGATGGGCGTATTTGCCCATGATACGCTCGAACACGCCAGGATCGTTCTTCAGCCCGAGGCATCGCAGCGTGTAGGCTAACGACTTGCGCGTGATGACCGAGAAGTCCTCATAGCGCTGCATCAGCGATCGCAGCCAGGTGTATTCCAGCTGCTTCAGACGCCAGATCTGGGTGATGATCTCGCCATATCCGGGGAAGGCTTCATCAGTGATCGTGGCTACCGATTGGATATCGTAGAGGGTGCCATAGGCATCGAAAACAACAGCTTTGATCGTCACAGGGCGCACCCTTTATCTCACGGGTTGTGGAGTAAAACCGATCGGCCGCGGTGAACCGCGGCTGACTTCTTTCAGCAAGCGCAGCTGCCCATCTACCCCGGCGCGACACCGGTGTGAACCTGAAGCAGGAATGCGTCGAAGCGTTTTTCGTTTTCTGCGTCTCGCCCCGAGATCAGCGTGCCCAACACGGCGCCGAGGAACCCCAGAGGCAACGAGACGATCGTCGGATTGACCAGAGGCCAGAGCGCGTCGGCGCCGCGCATCGCCGGTCCGATCATCGCCAGCACGACTGAAGAGATGAGGCCGACCGCCATGCCGCCGACTACGCCACCGGTATTGAACCTCCGCCAGAACAGCGACAGGATCAACACCGGGAAGTTGGCGCTTGCGGCTACGCAGATCGCAAGAATCACCAGCACTGCGACATTGACGCCCTGCGCGAGAATTCCGAGTGCAATTGCAAGCACGCCGATGACGACGGCAGCGATGCGTGCAATCCAGACTTCCTGTTTGCCGTCGACCTGCCCGCGTTTGAGCCAGTTAACGTAGAAGTCGTGCGCGATGGCGCCTGACGTCGACAGCGTCAGTGCCGAGACGACGGCGAGGATCGTGGCGACCGCTACAGCGGCGACGAAGCCAAGCATCAGGTTCCCGCCGAAGCTGTCTTTTCCACCGCCGAGATACTGCGCAAGAAGCGGTAGCGTGAGGTTGCCGCCCTTGTCGGCAGCGCGGATTGCGTCTTGACCGACGTAATTCGCCGCAGCCAATCCGAACAGCGTCGTACATGCGAAGAATGCGCCGGCGAGAAACATCACCCATACCACGGAACGGCGGGCCGTCTTGGCGTCGGGCACGGTGTAGAACCGCGTCATGACATGCGGTAGTCCCGCCAGTCCGAGCGTATAGCCCAGTCCGAGCGATATCTGGTCGAACGGGTTTTTCAAGTAGTTCCCGGGCATCAGATATTTGGCGGTGTATTTCTGTTCGGCATCGACAAACAGCGTCAGCGGATTGAAGTGCACCAGAGACAGGATCATCACCAGGATGATCGCTCCAGCGCTCAGCATTAGCACCGCCTTGACGATCTGCACCCAGGTCGTCGCCAGCATACCGCCGAAGGCAACATAGACGATCATGCTGACGCCAACGAAAATTACCGCCCAGTCATAGGAAATGCCGGTCAGCAATCGCACCAGCACGCCGGCGCCTGCCATCTGCGGCATCAGATAGGCGAAGTTAACAACCACCGTTCCTGCAATGGCAGCAAGCAACGAGGTTCGCGTCTGCATCCGGCTGCGGATGACATCGCCGAGAGTATATTTTCCGGTATTGCGCATCGGCTCCGCGATCAGAAACAGCACCGTGCAAAAGGCGACCAGCGGGCCAAGCGCGTAGAAAGCGCCGTCCATGCCGTAAAGCGCCGTGAGCCCGGTGAACCCCAGGAAGGCTGCGGCGCTACACCAGTCGCCGGCCAGCGCAAATCCATTTTGCGCCGCGGTGAGCTGGCTGTCGGCGGCGTAGAAATCGCTCGTGGTCTGCGTGCGCCTGGCGGCCCAATAGGTGATGCAGAGGGTGATCAGCAGGATGACGATGAATATGCCGAGCGTGAGGTTCATCTCAATTTCCCCGCCCGGAGATCTCCATCGCAGCCCTCGCCGCGAGTGGATCGAACTTGCCGGCGGCGATGCGCCCGTAGACGATCGCGAGCGCCCATGACAGAAGATAGTTGAGCGCGATCAGCGCGAAGCCCAGATTGACCGAGCCGGCGATCTTCATGCCCATCAGGTCTTTGGCAAAACCGGCGAATACGGTCAGGCCGATATAACTGACTATGAATATGATCGTCATCGGCACCAGATACTTCAGCTTCTCGGCGATCAACTCCTTGACCGAGGCGTGCGCAGCCTCAAGCGATGTCCCGTTGCGAGCCATGAGTTCCCTCCCGCGCTTTTGTCATCAAATCGCGTCCTTCACGCTTTCGGCATCGACCGTGGGATGCGCGGAAACGCGGGGCGATTTGCATTCCCGCATTGCAGCGGGTTGGCCAGTCCCTGCGCCATCATGCGCAAAGCTGGCACTACGTCTTTACGGACGGTTTCTGAAGTGGCAAAATGAATAATAACGATGATCGATATCGTATTTAGCGATTATGGAGATCTCGGTGAACTTCGATATTGACTGCCTGCGCTCGTTTCTGGTCATCGCCGACACCATGAGCTTTTCGCGCGCGGCGGAAACCGTCGGCCGCTCCCAATCGACGATTAGCCAGCAGATAGCGAAACTCGAAACCCAGGTCGGCAAGGCGCTGCTGACGCGCCGCAAGGGCCGTGTGCTCGAGCTGACCTCGGAGGGCGGCAAGCTCGTGCAGTATGCGCGGAAGATTCTGCAACTCAACGACGAGGCCTATGCCTCGATGTCCGATGACGTGCTGACCGGCTTTGTTCGTCTCGGGGTGCCGCTCGATTTCTTTGGACGGGATTTCACGACATGGCTGGCGCGCTTCAAGAACAAGCATCCGATGGTCGGACTGGAGGTCGAGGCCAATCAGTCCGAAAACCTGATGAAGCGCAGCATGCGCGGTGAATTCGATCTCGCCTTCTTCAAGCAGGAAACCGGGGCAAGGAACGGCATCGTGGCCCTGCGTGAACAACTGGTCTGGGTCAGCGGCCCGAATTACTCGGGCGACGACAATGTGTCAGTGCCGCTGATCTTATTTCCCGAAGGCTGCGCCTATCGCCGCTTGGCCGTCGCCGCGCTGAAGGACCACAAGCGATCCTGGCATCTCAGTTTCGTCAGCCCGAGCTTTGAATGCCTCAAGTCGGCGGCGGTGGAGGGAATGGGCATTACCGTCCTCGCCCGCGCGCTGGTTGCGCCGCCACTGCGGATCGTCCGTCACGGCATGCGTCTGCCGCAGCTGCCAACGGTGGAATTGGTCTATTCTCAAGGCCGGCGCACCAATTCGCGAGTCGTCAGCGAGCTGGCTCTTTATTTGGCGGACAGTTTGACCAATGCGAGGCCAGGGAAAGCGGCGACGTTGCAGCAGTAAAGATGCTGGGTTACCAACGCAAGAACCGTAGCCCGCTAAACCAACCGATCAACATCACAAATCTTGCCGCGAGCGGATACCAGGTAACAACGAAGAGAGGACTGTCATCGGTGCAATTGGTTGCGTAAAAGGTCGCCGCAATTCCGCTCGCGGCAAGCCCGGCAATGGCTCCTGACAAGCCAGGCCGCGTCGACGCTCCTTTGCGTAATGCGAATAGAAGGCAGACCAGAGGCCCGACGGATAGAAGCGGGATCAGAGTTAAACAATTCTGTGCATTCGTACCCATGATCCTTGAGCCCCAAAGTGGCGGCGTACCGTCACGAGCTCGATAAGGACAGCGGACATCAGAATTATTGGCGAAAGCGCGAGCGCCCAACCCCGAACTCCGAACAAGGCGCCAGGCTGGGCCGCCCGAAGCAACGCTGCAGTCGCGGCAAATGCGAGCGGCAAAGTTACGGCAAACTTGACGAGAAATCGGGTCGTTCCCATTGCGAAGACTATGTCGGGACGAAAGCCTATTCCGCCGAAGAACGTAATTGCGGCGATGACGTTACCGGCTATCAGCGCAAGCCGAATGGATTGCTCAAGCTTCAAGGGAACAACTGTATCCGCCGCGAGGGCTTCGACCAACGTTTCTGTTTCCATTTGCTTGGGCTCCAAAAGCAGACGCTAAGCGCTCGATGCGAAACAGCGCCGGCGTTCGAGAACTATTCTTTATCTTTCGTACTGCGGCCTAAAATGTTACGCGCGGACAGACAAAAAATTCGCCCGCCTCGCGACTCGTGATCGCGCAATAGTCAGCCGTGCTTGATCAATCAGCAACCTGACGAACCGATCCCAACATGTTTGGAGGAGCGAACCTGCGTACAGTTGTTCCGTAGAATTCGACGGCGTCGATCCTCACTTTTAGAATTATCGGTGAGAACAGATCGCGTCCGAACCGCGAGCATGGGCATTGCTTACCTCCATGTGGTCGAACCGCGTATCAAGGGCATCGAGGAGATCGGCAAGGGCCAAGCTCCGATCGCAGCCCAGCATTTGCGGCCAAAGTCCAGCCGTACACTGATCGCTGCCGGCGGTTTCACTGGCGAGAGTGCGGCGGCCATCATCGTGGCAGGCGACGCGGACCTCGTTGCGTTCGGCCGCCACTTCATCTCCAATCCTGATCTTCCCGAACGGCTACGACGCAACCTGCCTTTGAACCGCTACGATCGTTCGACGTTCTACGGCGGCGACGGGCGAGGCTACATCGATTATCCGGCGCACGCCGACTTAGCGCCGGCGGCAGTCTAATTCCGGACGAGAGCTGTGGCGCGCCAGAGGATTGCGCGCCACGTGTCGGCCCGCGGCCCTTGGCACGACAATCGTGGCAGCTGATCAATGACGAGAGGTCGCCTCTTGGCTCATGGTCAATTCGCAAAATTGGGCGGTTGTGGAATGACTGCTTATGGCGGCGGACATTCGGCCAAACGACAGGGTCGGCTCAGTACCATGGGGTCGCACCGGCGACCGCGAGGTCGCCGGATTTTTCTTCAGGCACCAGAGCGCGGAAAGAATCACGCTGCGCGGATGAGGCCGAGCTGCTGCAAGGCCGTTACGCCATCGTCAAGACCGATTTCCTCGAGGATCTTTCCATCCTTGAGTTTCAACACGGTCGTGCCTGTAAATTTCATCTTGCGGCCGGTGTTGGCCGGCAGCGATCCCGCCAGGAAGTCGCTGAACGCCTGCCCGGAATGCGTACCGCCGCCTTCCCATCGACCGACGACGTAGTCGTCTTCCGCGATGAGATCCGCAGCGCCCCAGAAGTTGAGATCGGGGAACGCCTTCCGAAAGTCCGTCATAAACGCCTTGATGTCTTCACGGCCCCGGCGCGGCTCGTGGAGCGAATATTGTAGGAGCATGTCGGGCGCAGCGAGTTCATCGACAATTCCAAGATTGCAAGTCTTGCCCCAAAAATCCGTGAACCACCGGCCAACAATGGCCTTGTTGTCTTCTTCCTTTGACATGATCATTTCTCCTGTTGTGTGCTTTGATTTGCAGTCCACTATCAGCGGATGTTTTCAAGGTAGATCTGGATGATGATAGTCGAACTCCGGTTGTTGTCGGTAAATTGAAACTCGCCGGCGGATGCCCGGCCGGTTGTCAACGGACATCTAAATCAGGCCGCGACTTCCCTGTTGATCAGCGCCTGCTTGCGTTCGATGCCCCAACGACAACCCGCCATCGATTCACTGTTGCCCATGACGCGATGACAGGGGATTGCCAGAGCGATTGGGTTCTCCGCGCAGGCCTGAGCGATCGCTCGCAGCGATTTGGGGCCGCTCACACGTCGGGCGAGTTGTGCGTGGGTGAGGGGCTTTCCGAAGGCAATCGTGCGAAGCGCATCCCAAACACGGCGCTGGAATGGCGTGCCGCGAATGTCGAGGTCAAGGTCGAGCGGATCGCGCGGCACAGCGATGAATTGCAGAACCTTGGTCAGGTCATCGCGGAGCCGGCGGTTGTTCGAGACGATCCGGCCGTCCGGGAAGCTTGCGGTCAGATCCTGCTCCACCTCTGCGGCTGTCGAGCCAAACCGGATTGCGCAAACGCCGATCGGGCTGCGTGCGACAAGGACTCTCCCAAGGGCGCAGTCGCCGACTACAAACTCGATTTCGTGCGCGGCGACGCTCTCGATTGATGCGGTCTCTCGGTAGGCGAGATCGGTGACGTTCAAATTCATAGGTCTAACTCCTCCGGTGGATTGTTCCGCCGATGATCCTATGAACGCGACCGCGTTAGCTCACTCCGGTTTTCGCTTTCATATTGAAGATGTCGGTTGCGTTGCGCAGAAGGTAGATTGCGAACGCGGCAAACGGTGTCCGCAGCACTAAAGGCAGCGCGCCGCCTCGCGCGTAAGCAAAGCCTGCTTGCGCTCGACACCCCACGCATAGCCTGAGAGCGATCCGTTGTTCCGCACCACCCGGTGACACGGGATGGCGACCGCGAGGTGGTTCGCGGCGCAGGCGCCGGCGACCGCGCGCACTGCTTGGGGAGAGCCGATCCGCCGCGCGATTTCCGCGTAGGAGACGGTCTGACCGATCGGGACTCCCTGGAGCGCCTGCCACACCCGCCGCTGGAACGCGGTGCCGCGGACGTCAAGCGGCAGATCGAGACCTAGCCGAGGGGCTTCAATGAAGCCAACAACGCGGGCCACAAGGGCTTCGTAGTTCCTGTCGGCGCCGATTAGGCGGGCCTTGGGAAAGCGATCCTGCAGTTCGCGCACCAGTTCATTCGGGTCGTCGCCGAGAAGAATGGAGGCTACTCCCTTCTTGCTCGACGCGACCAGGATGGCGCCGAGCGATGTCTCACCGACAGCGAAACGAATTTCCTCGTTGGCGCCACCGGCGCGATATTGGGACGGCGTCATGCCGAGCATGCCGGTGGATTTCTCGTAAAAGCGGCCGCTGGAGTTAAAGCCGGCATCGTAGATCGCCTCCGTGACGCTGTTACCACTTGCCAAGCCTTCGCGGACCTTCGCCGCCCGATGCGCAGCCGCATAGCCCTTCGGCGTTAAACCTGTGACCGCCTTGAAGCGGCGATGGAAATAGCTCGGGCTCCGGCCCACGGCTTCGGCCAGATCGATCAACGACGGTTCCTCCTCGCTTTGCTCAATCAGGCGGCAGGCACGAGCGACAATGGCGACGTTCTCCGCATCAACTGACAGCCCGTCCGGACGGCAGCGCTTGCATGGCCGAAAGCCCGTCGCCCTGGCCTCCTCGACGGTGTCATGAAGTTGGACGTTTTCTGGATTGGCGGATCGGGACGGGCAGGATGGCCGGCAGTAAACGCCGGTTGTCAAGACCGAGTACCACAGATGGCCATCAGCCGTTCGGTCGCGGGCTACAATGCGCGCCCAGCGCGGGTCACTGGCTATGACCGCGTGATTCATATTTTGATGTCTCTCGTGAACCATCGTCATGTTCGTTCTCATCGCTTGGGTGATGCAGGTCATCATCAGGCCGATGCCGGCCTGCCGCATTCCTGGTTTCGTTTTCATTTTGCCGGTTGTGAGGAGCTTGGCCACCCGATTCCTGATGTCGTCCAGACATGGTCGGTTTGGATTTGAGGGTAAGAACCGAAGTTCTCATGTCCCGTCGATCGTTATGGTCTCCCGAAACCACACTCGACTGCGGGGAACATCATGAAGCTGGTACGATTCGACGGCGGAAAGACGGGCCTGATGGTCCAGCTCGCCTCAGGTCCACACGTAATCGACGTCATTGGCAGCCTGGGTGCATTCGCGCCGGACGACCCCTTATCGCAAGGTATCCTCAACGGCATCCTGAAGGACAAAGGAAGCTGGGCCCCGTTGATCGAGCATTGGGAGCAGGCGCGAACTGGATTGCGACGACTGGTTTCGTTGGCCTCCGCGAATCCCGACAGACCGTATCTGGTCATTTGCCATGCCGACGAAGCCCGCCTGGCGCTGCCTCTGGGTAATCCGAGAGGCATCGTCACGCTTGATATCGCGGAGTCGAGCGAGGTCGCCCAAGATCCGACTGGCCGCGAGAAGATGGCGCGCCAATTTGGGGTTCCGTCTCCTGCTGATACGCAAGTGACTTCAATAATTCCATTCCGGGACAAGATACGGAGTGTGGAGATATCTCTCCCGCTTCAGGGTTCATGATCGTGGCGCAGCGTTTTCGGAGATCAGATCATGACGACTTTTTTGAACTTTAACGTCTTCGCGGCGGCACGTGGCGAAGGGCTTCGCCCGGAACTGCGGTTGCTTTTCGAGCGCGCGGCAACGTCTCCCTTTTCCGACGTCGCCATTAGGCACGACGGACTCAGTCAGGGCCGGATCCTGCTTCTGAAACTGTGCCGGAGCGCGTGATCGTGTCGCTCTTTCCGCAAACCTGAGTCCGGCAGACGGACGAGCCGAACCAGAATCCAGAAACACCGGCCCGACCTCTTGTTGCCTCGGGGAGATGACACCATGAGATGCACAACAGTACTTCTGTTGCTTCTGTCGGGAATGACAGCAAGCAATGCCGGAACATTAACGGAAAGGCTGCGGCTGGCGCAAAACCAAACGTTTGCGGAATGCGTCTCAAATTGTAATTCGAACAACTTTTCCTGTGCTCAGAATTGTGGGCTATCAGGAGCATGCGTCGCGCAATGTACAGCCGCGTCAGCAGCGTGCAAAAACGGATGCAACAAACTCAAATAGCTGTTTTGTTTCCTAGATCGTTCGTGCCGCCCTATGGTAGCGCGAACATTGACTAACTGAGTTATTCTGCATCCCAGTGGCCACATTTGACTCGGACTGTCGACGAGCGGCCGCTTGTGGCGCAAAGTGGACGTTCGTGGTCTGGGATCGAAGGTCTGCCGTGGTCCACCGCCCCAGTCTGCACTCGCGTTATCGCTTCGCTGCGGCCGATCCCGGTCCACTCATTCGGCGCGCCTTGCTGGATATTTGCGCGGTCAAGTCATCAATTCTCGAGAGGAGCAGCTTGAGAATAGGCGAGGTGTTTGCCTTGTTGTAACCGAGGACCAGATCAATCGTTGGCGCTTCACCCTGCAGCGGACGGCTGGTTACGGACCAGGGCAGAAGATTACTCGGGTAGGCGGGCAGCAGCGCTACGGCGCTGGTCGACGCGATCATGGACACCGCATGGGTAATGTTGTCCACCTCGTGCTCCGGAATGATATCCAGGCTGGACCGCTTCAGGTAGTCCTCGATCACAAGGCGCGAGGTCGGGGCCGTCTTCGATGGTATGATGAATGTTTCGCCCACGATCTCTCGCAGTTCGATGGCGTCGCGCCCGGCAAGGCGGTGGTCGCTGCGGAATATGACGACGAACGGCTCCGTAATCACATGCCTGTAAATCAGCTCGTCCGCCGGTTCTTCCGGCCGCATGAACGCGGCGTCGAGCCTGCCCCGCATCAAGGCGTCAGCGAGATCAGGGGAATTCTGGCTTGAGACCGTGATCTCTATATTGGGCAGTTCATCGTGAAGGATGCGCATCGCTTCAGGCAACCAATCTATTTCTTTCCCGGTGAGAAATCCTAATGCGAAGGTCGGCTTGGCGGGTTGAGCCGCGCGCCGCGCGGCTGCCTTGGCTGCATCTGCCTGGGTGAGCGCCAGCCGCGCATGGTCGAGAAAGGCGCGACCGGCGGCGGTCAACTCGATGCCGCGCACGCTGCGGCTGATCAACTTGACGCCAACCTCGTGTTCGAGATCGCGGATCTGGCGGCTGAGGGAAGGCTGCGCCGTGTGCAACCGCTTCTTGGCCGCGAGCGTCAGGCTGCCCTCTTCGGCGGCCGCGATGAAAAAGCGAAGGTGCCGTAGCTCCATGGGCGTCTTCCATATCTCCAGGGCATGCCCTCCAGCTTACAAAGTATTTTGAGGGGCGCCAGAGGAGCCTACATGGCTTTCAGCGAAAGTACTTGAGAATGGTCTCGGTCTTTAGAAATCCGCAGCCATGGGTCCGGTTCCATGCTCTGGCGGTAGGGCGGCAAATTGCGAGGATCACAAATGAGTAACCCAGTCGTATTGATCACGGGAGCCTTGACCGGCATCGGTCGCGCCGCCGCCGTCGCCTTCGCCAGGAAGGGCGCGAAGGTGGTCGTTGCCGGCCGGCGTGATGAGGCCGGCAAGGCGCTCGTTAAAGAACTGCGCTCTCTCGGTTCGGAGGCCGAGTTCATCAACACCGACGTCCGCAAGGAAGATGACGTCCGCGCCATGGTCGACAAGACCGTCGCACGGTTTGGCCGTCTCGATGTCGCGGTGAACAATGCCGCCACCGAAGGCCAGGTTGGTCCGATCACGGACCAGACCGCGGAAAGCTTTGCCGCGACCTTCGAGACCAACGTTCTCGGCGTGGTGCTGAGCATGAAGCACGAAGTGCGCGCCATGCAGGCCCAGGGCAGCGGCAGCATCATCAATATCTCCTCGACCTATGGGCACAGGGGCGCGCCCTATGCCTCGATCTACGTCGGCGCCAAGCACGCCGTCGAAGGCATTACCAAGTCGGTGGCGCTCGAACTCGCCAAATCGGGGATTCGGGTGAACGCCGTCGGGCCTGGCCCCACGGACACCGGCATGCTGACCCGCTTTACTGGCACGGCGGAGAACAAGGCGGCCCTGGTGACCCAGGTTCCGCTCGGTCGGCTCGTCCTCTCCGAGGAGGTCGCCGACGGCATCGTGTTCCTCGGTTCGGACGAAGGTAGGTTCATCACCGGCCACGTTCTCAACGTCGACGGCGGCCACACCGCTAACTGATCATGTCCGGGCGCGAAAATTTGCGCCGCGTCCGAAAGCCACGGCTTCGAACAGGTTTCAGGTCACCAACAGGATTCAAAGGACAACCGTTATGGGCGCTCCTGTCATCCTCATTACCGGCTCTCTGACCGGTATCGGTCGCGCCACGGCGTTTGCCTTTGCCAAAGAGGGCGCAACGGTCGTTGCGTCCGGCCGCCGCGAGGCCGAAGGCAAGGCACTCGAAGCCGAGCTTCGCAGCCTCGGCGCACAAGCCGCTTTCATTCTGGCGGACGTGCGCCACGAAGACGACGTGCGCGACCTGGTCGAACAGACTGTCGCACGGTTCGGCCGCCTCGATGTCGCGGTCAACAATGCCGGCACCGAAGGAAAACCTGGCCCGCTGGGCGAGCAGACGTCCGAGAGCTATGCAGGGATGTTCGACACCAATGTGCTTGGCACGCTCCTCAGCTTGAAGCACGAGTTGCGGGTCATGCAGCCGCAAGGCTCAGGCAGCATCATCAATATTTCTTCGACCATGGGCGAGCGCGGTGCGGCGAATCTCGCGCTCTACACCGCAAGCAAGCACGCGGTGGAAGGTCTCACGAAATCCGCCGCTCTCGAAGCCGCTCCTTCGGGCGTCCGCGTCAATGCAGTCGCCCCTGGTCCGACCGAGACCGCGATGCTCGATCGTCTGACCGGGACCCCCGACAAAAAAGCGGCGTTCTATGCTGCCATACCGCTTAAACGCGGTGCGAAGCCGGAAGAGATCGCCGACGCTATCGTGTTCCTCGCTTCGGACAAAGCGTCCTTCGTCACCGGCCAGATCATCAGGATCAACGGCGGCAAAACCGCCACGTGATCGCTCGCGGCCGCAAGAAAGTCGATTCGTTACGACCTACACCGGATCAACGCGCAGTGCATATGCAGTGCATATCAAGTGAGGAGTGAGCCCAATGGCTAACGTGGTGAAGAAACACAGCATCTCTTCTGAGCTGGCACAGAAAATGGTGGATGCAGCAGTGGCAAAAGCCAGAGAACTTGGCGTTAGCGAGAACGTGGCAATCCTCGATGACGGAGGCAATCTCAAGGCCTTCAGCCGGATGGATGGGGCCTCGATGCCTACCATCGAGATTGCGCAGAAGAAGGCGTACACCGCTCTATTCGGCGTCTCCACTCAGGACTTTTTCAACTTTATCCAGGGCGACCCGTCGCTTTTGGCCGGCATCCCCACGCTTGCGCGTGTAGCGGCGTGGGGTGGCGGGTTTCCCATCAAGGTGAACGGCGAGGTTGTCGGGGCGATCGGGGTGAGCGGAGCGCCCATGGTGCAGAACGACATCGATTGCGCGAGAGCAGCCCTGGCGCTCCTACCGGATGCGGTACCCACTGAGTGAAAAGGCCCGACCAGATGGTTCACACTCACCAGACCGCGCCGACGCAGTTCGTTGAAGCCAACGGCATCCGCTTTGCCTATCGCCGCTTTGGCAATGCAGCCGGCATCCCGCTCGTCTTCATGCAGCATTTTCGTGGCGGAATGGATCACTGGGATCCGACGGTCACCGACGGATTTGCGGAACATCGGCCCATCATCCTGTTCGATAATGCGGGGGTCGCCGCGTCGACCGGAGAGACCCCGGACACGATCGATGCGATGGCCGACCACGCCGCCGATTTCATCGGCGCCCTCGGACTTGCACAAATCGATCTGCTGGGCTTCTCAATCGGGGGATACATCGCGCAGACCCTTGCGCTCCGCCGTCCCGAGTTGATCCGCCGTCTCATACTCGCTGGCACCGGCCCGCGCGCTGGTGAGCCGCCACAGGATCCGAAATACGGCGAGTACGCTGCCTTGACCGATGCGGAGAGCGGCAAAGTCCCGATCGAGGCATTTCTTTATCTGTTCTTCCGGCCGTCCGAAACGAGCCAGGCGGCCGCAAGGGCCTTCTGGGCGCGACGGCATACGCGAAAGGAAGACGTCGACCCGCCCACGTCGGCGCAAACAATGGTGGCAGCGGGCGACTATCATCGAGTGGCGTCAACCTCGCGGCGAACGTTTTGCGGAACTCAAGGCCATCAAACAGCCGACCCTTGTCGTGAATGGCCACAACGACATCATGGTCCCGACCGTCAACTCCTTCAAGCTATCCCAGAACATCCCAAACGCCCAATTGATCATTTATCCAGATGCGGGCCATGGCGCGCTATTCCAGGTACCTGAGCTCTTTGTGGCGCACGCCGAGATGTTCCTGGACGCGTGACTTTCCATGACGTTGGACATCACCGGTGCACCGGACGCGAGATTTAAGGAGTAGCGAATCATGACCGATCTCCTTAGTTCCGTTATCGCAGCACATGGCGGCCGCGACCGCTGGCACACCGTTCGCGCGATCGATGTGACGTTCAACTTCTCCGGTGGGCTGCTGGATCTTAAGGGATATCGGGGTCATCGCCGGCCTTCGGCATCCGTGGACGCTGCGACACCTCGAACGATCTTTCAGAGGCTAGGCGATGAGTCCGATGACCGCTGGATCTTCACCGCAAACCGAGTTTGGATCGAGCGCCGTGACGGTACTATCGTCGAAGAGCGCTCCGATCCACGCGCGGCGTTTGCGGGGCATGTACGCGAAACGCCTTGGGATCGCCTGCACCTAACGTATTTTCTCGGCTACGCGCTCTGGAACTATCTAACAACGCCCTTCCTGTTTGCTCGGACTGGCTTCGCCACGCGGGCGCTCGAGGCTCATGTCGAAGGTCGCGAAACCTGGCGCGTCCTCGAGGTGACCTACCCAGACGACGTGCCTGCGCATACGAAGGTGCAAAAGCTCTATTTCGGCGACGACTTCATGCTGAGACGGCTCGACTACGTCACCGACGTGCTCGGCGGCGTCGCAGCGCACTACTGCTATGACTACGTGACGATAGACGGACTCGTCTTTCCGACTTTGCGGCGCGTTGTCAGGCGCACGCCGGAGGGTCCCCTCCTGTCAGGGCGTACATCTTTCATTCTCGACTACACCAACCTGGAGGTCCGCAAATGATGACCCAGCACACTCACCAGACCGCGCCGACACAGTTCGTTGAAGCCAACGGCATCCGATTCGCCTATCGCCGTTTTGGCAAATCGGGTGGCGTGCCGCTCGTCTTCAACCAGCACTTCACCGGCACCATGGACCATTGGGATCCGGCGGTGACTGACGGACTCGCCAGCGACCGCGAAGTAATCCTGTTCAACAATGCCGGCGTCTCCAGCAGTTCAGGGGAAGTGCCGACTTCCATCGAGGGTATGGCCGCCAACGCCGTCGCCTTCGTCGGAGCGCTGGGTCTTTCGAAAGTCGACGTGCTGGGTTTCTCCATCGGTGGCTTTGTCGCTCAGGAGATCGCCAGCCAGGCGTCGGGTCTCGTCCGCAGGTTGACCCTGGTCGGGACCGGACCACGCGGGGGCGAGGGTATGGCCAGCCTGACGCCCGAAGCGCAACAGATTTTCGGCGCAACCTATCAAGAACCCGACTACCTCTGGCTCGCCGTCCATTTCACCCGGTCGGAAGCAAGTCAGGCAGCCGGCCGCGACTTTCTCAAGCGGTTCCGCCTGCGCAAAGAAAACCGGGACGCGGAGGTCAACGAAAAGGTGGCACCCGCACAACTCGAAGCCTTGGGCAAATGGGGCATTCAGTTCGATAGGGCGTACGACTACCTCAAGTCGATTCGACAGCCGACGCTGGTGGTGAACGGCGGCAACGACGTCATCGTCTACTCCGTGAACTCGTTCATCCTGCAGCAGCACCTACCGAACGCCGAGCTCATCCTCTATCCCGACGCAAATCACGGCTCGCAGTACCAGTATCCCGAACTCTTCGTCCGTCATGTCTCGATGTTCCTGTCGGAGCACGAGCATCGGGGCGAGTGAATTCCAAAGCGGTCACCTAATCGGCAGCAACAACCAGGACGATGATCATGCCTACCCTGACCGGCAAAACCGCTCTCGTTACCGGGGCTTCGCGCGGCATCGGCCGCGCCAGTGCACTCGCGCTCGCCGCCGCCGGCGCCCAGGTTCTCGTGCATTACGGCCGCGGCGCGAAGGAAGCCGACGGTGTTGTCGCAGAGATACGCAAAGCCGGTGGCCGAGCGGATGCCATAGCGGCGGATCTTGCCGCCGCGGACGGCGCCGGCAAGCTTGCCAGGCAGGCCCGCAGCATTGTCGGAGATCGCCTGGACATCCTTGTCACCAATGCAGGGGTCTTGAAAGCGGCGACCATCGAGGAAACGACGGTCGAGGATTTCGACAGGCTGTTCGCAGTCAACGTCCGCGCACCGTTCTTTCTTGTGCAGCAGCTGCTTCCGATCATGTGCAAGGGAAGCAGCATCGTTTTCCTCTCATCGCTCGCGGCGCGCGCCGTTGTTGGAACGGAACCCGCGTATGCGGCAACCAAGGGTGCCGTCGACACCCTGGTGAAGCATTTCGCCTCGATGCTTGGCGCACGCGGTATCCGCGTCAATGCCGTCGCGCCCGGTGTCGTCGAGACGGACATGTTGAACTTCACCAGGACAGGCGCGGGCCGCGACTTCGCGCTGGGCATTCAGGCGCTGAAGCGCCTCGCGCAGCCCGACGACATCGGCGGCGTTATTGCCTTCCTGGCATCCGAAGATGCCCGATGGATCACCGGCGATATCATCCGCGTCGATGGCGGCTCGAACCTCTGAAGTTGGAACGCCGGGAGCGCCGGGAGTAAAGCGATGATCAAGGGTCCCCTTCTGTCTCCAGCCGCTTGCGGGCCTCACCGGCCCGGCTGCTGTACCCGGCGGAACTCCGCACCCTACGAGCTTGGGCAACGCACAAGCTTCTGGGTTGCTGCCGGCGTGGTCGCGCACACCTTGTGGACCAGCGCTGCGCCGGCGATGACCTATCCGCTGTTTGCCGAGGAGTGGCATCTCACCCACACGGTTACGACCGGGGTCTTCGCCATCTATCCTATTGTCGTAGCCGCCGTTCTGGTCGGCTTCGGCGATGTGTCCGATTATGTCGGCCGTCGCGCCGCAATCCTGTGGGGTGTCGGCGCTTCGCTCTTTGGCACCCTGCTCTTGGCGCTGGCGCCCGATGTGCTCTGGCTGTTTGCGGGGCGTGCCTTCATGGGCGTCGGCGTCGGCCTTACCGCGGGCGCGTCGACCGCCGCGATGGTGGAATTCAGCGGCAAAGGAGCGGCGAAGCGCGCCGCCACCATCACGACCGCTGCCCAAGCCGTCGGTTTCGCCGCGGCCCTGCTGCTCGGCGGTGCTCTCATTCAATATGCTCCGCTGCCCACGCGGCTGAACTTTTGGGTGCTGTCCGCAGTCCTGGCTGCGCTGTTTGCCGCGGCATGGTTCCTGCCGCGCCATACCGGCAGCGAAGCCCTGGGCCGCTGGCGTCCCAAAACCCCCTTCATACCGAACCATTTGCGCAACGTTTTCGCGGCCGCGGCGGCGGCGGTAACTACTGCCTACACGCACGGCGTACTGATCCTGTCGCTCGGAAGTCAGGTTGCCCGCGATCTCGTTGGATCGCCCAACACGCTCGTGAACGGCGCCGCTCTTTCCCTATTCGCGATCGCCTCGGCCGTGGTCGGGATTGGCGCGAGGAGGCTGCAACCTCGGGCCGCGATGACCGGTGGCGCCGCCGCATCCGCACTAGGCATGGTGCTGCTGGCAGCGGCGGTCGCTCATCATCATTTGCCAGTCTTCCTCGCCGCTACGGCGATCTCCGGCGCCGGATATAGCCTGCTGTTTTTCGGCGGCCTGCAGACGATCAACAGCGCGGCGCCGGCCGAGCACCGCGGCGGCGTGCTCTCGGCAATCTATTTACTGGCTTATGTGTCGTTGGGTGCCGTCTCACTGCTTCTCGGTGCGGTGGCGACTGCGCACGGGCTCGGTTTCGCCGTCAACCTCGGCGCGGGCGTGATCTCCCTATTCAGCGTCATCACAGTCGCCTTGGTCGCGATGACGCGCCCAGGGTCAGTTCTGATCGATACCCCACCGAAAAGCGAGGATGACACATGACCAAGACCAGCCCGCAGCAAAACAAGGCCCTCGTGCTCGAAGCATTCGACACGCTGTTCAATAAGCGTGACTACGATGCGGCATCCCGCTTCTGGTCCGACAAATACACCCAGCACAGCGCCCACATCGAACCCGGTCGCGAGGGGCTGTTCGGGCTTGTCCGCGGCCTTCCCGACAGCCTGCGCTACGAGCACGGCCTCATTCTGGCAGAGGGCGACTACGTCATCGTCCACGGGCGCTTTTCGGGTACCGGACAGCCCGCGGCATGGGTGGCCGCAGACGTTGTGAGGATCGAGAACGGCGTCCTCGCCGAGCACTGGGACGTACTCCAGGATGAGGTGACACAAGCCGAATCCAAGAGCGGATTGCCCATGTTCGGCTCCCGCTTTCCCGCATGACGCAAACAGGTGAGTCACGAGATCGGACGGCAGGATTCGCAGTCCGGTCGGCTTCTGCCGCCGACCATCGTGTCGGCAGCAAGAGAAGAGGAGGCCGCTGTTGTCGAATGAACTGAAACTCTACCATTCCGCCGCGTCGCCAAACTCCCGGCGGGTTCGGATCTTCCTGGCTGAGAAAGGGATCGCTATCCCTCTCGTACCGGTCGATCTCGCCGAGGGCGAGCAACACTCCGATGCCTACCGGGCGATCAATCCGCGACGCGTCGTACCCACACTCGTTTTGGAAGACGGCACTGCAATCGGAGAGGTTCCTGCAATTTGGCGCTATCTCGAAGAGGTCCATCCGACGCTGCCCCTGCTGGGATCGACGCCGAAAGACAAGGCGCTGGTTGCGATGTGGGAACGGCGAGTCGAACTTGAGGGCTTTGCAGCCGTAATGGAAGGAGTTCGCAACGCGGCGACCAGGCTTAAAGGCCGCGCGATTGCTGGACCCCACGACTATGATCAAATTCCGGCGTTGGCCGAGCGCAGCAGGCTCCGGGTGAAAAACTTCTACGCCGATCTCGATACCCGTCTGGCGGAAGCCCCCTTTGTCGCCGGCAACACATTCTCGGCGGCAGATATCACCGCACTGGTCACTGTCGATTTTGCGACCAAAGCCATGAGTTTTTCAGTGCCCGGTGAGCACGCCGCACTAGAGCGTTGGTACGAGAACGTTTCGAGCCGACCTGGCGTCGGGGCCTAATCGGTATGATCGATCTCAACGATCAGCTGGCAACCGCGAATGGCGTGGCGGGTGGAAAACAGACCGTCCACACGGCGGGTCTGAACTGGTACGTCAACCGCAACGTTCGGTTCATGTTCAATTACCTTCACGGCGACATAGCCAAGCAGGTGAGTGCAACCAATGTCGGCGATGCCGGCGCGAAGTTCGACGCGTTCGCAGTGCGCACCCACATCGCATTCCAGGCAAAATAAAATCGGTTGTGTTTGTGCGTCTCTGTTACGCATCCTGGTGGAGCATCGTCCACATATTACCAAAATGGCGTAGCGAGCCAGCGCCCGTCGGGTTGTGATGTCGCGGCCATCGGGCACGCGCCATAGCTTAAGGGCTAGGCGCGACCCGAAAAGACGATCCGCTTCCTCCATGGATGAGAATGTCGAGGGACCGCTTTTGGCGCAAAGCGGCCGTTCAAGGTATCCAGGCATTCGCGGCATATGCAGGCAATGTTAAAAAGCTGGCATTAACAGAAAGCGGGACCGCAACTCGAATTCCCGGATGTCTCACACATCAGCCTCTGTCTTCTCCATTTCAGAAGATTGTATTTGAACCGAGCAGCGGAGAAATATCCGCTATGCGCCTAAAATCACCACATGACGCGGCTCGATACTAATGTAAACATCCCGCCCTACCGCCAGCGGCTCCATCGCGGCGCAACGGGCGACCAAATGTTGCTCCCCCCAGCTGACGTGAACTTGAGTGAAATCTCCCTGAAAGACCGTCTGCTCGACCGGCACGCGCCACACGTTTTGCGCCGCGACCGGCGGCTCCGTCGAAATCCGAAGATGCACCGTACGCACTGAGAGTACGGGTTCGGGGCCGACGGGTCGTCCATAGGACATGCCGTAAACAATGTGTCCTGCAGATGTTTCGAGCGCAGTCAGCCCGTCCGCGTCGAGATCCGGGCGATGGCGGCCACGAATGAGGTTGGCCGAGCCGACGAAATCCGCGACAAAGGCGCTGTTGGGCAGCCGGTAGATTTCATCTGGCGTGCCGGTCTGATCGATCAGCCCGTCGCGCATCACGACGATGCGATCGGACATCGCCAGTGCCTCTTCCAGGTCGTGGGTGACATAGACCGAGGTGATGCCGAGGCGATGCTGTAGCTCACGCAGTTCGATGCGCATATCGGCGCGCAGCTTGGCATCGAGATTCGACAGCGGTTCGTCGAACAAAAGTACCGAAGGTGAGAATACGAATGCGCGCGCCAGCGCGACCCGCTGCTGCTGTCCGCCGGACAGTTGCGACGCCCGCCGTAATGCGAAACTGCGCATCTGCACCATGTCGAGCGCGTGGTCCACACGTTCGGCGATCTCGGCCGCGGCGGTACGCCGTACCCGCAGTCCATAGGCGACGTTTTCGAACACGGTCATGTGCGGCCAAATGGCGTAGGACTGGAACACCATCGACAGGCCGCGTTTCTCGGCGCGTATGTTAATGCCGCGTTGCGACGAGTAGACCGTGACGCCATCGATGCGAATTTCCCCCGCGGTCGGCTGCTCGAGACCGGCGATGGCGCGCAATGTGGTGGTCTTGCCACAGCCGGAGGGCCCAAGCAGCGTCAGTTGTTCGCCGGGAAAGACGTTGAAACGGACGCCGCGCACCGCCGGCACGCCGCCATAATACAATTCAAGCCGATCGACCTCGATGTGCGGGGTCGGCCTTGGAGGCGATGGTGGCGCCTGCGTCGCTTCCATGATGGCGGTTCCTGACATCCTTAGTCGACGGGGTGCGCGCCGACGCGGCGCGTGACGGCAACGAGCACGATCATGGCGACGGCGACCACCAGCGTCTGGATCAGCGCCAGCGCCGCAGTGAGCTCCGAACTGGTCCCGAACCACGATTTGACGATCGATGGCGTGATCACTTTGGAATGCGGGCCCATCAGCAGGATGGAGGCGCCGAGTTCGCGGACGCTGGCGATGAACAGCAGCAGCCAGGCGGCGACCAGTCCTGGCACCAGCAGTGGAATTGTCACCGTCCGCATCCGGAACCCCCAGGAGGCCCCGCACATCTGCGCGCATTCCTCGAGGCTCTTGTCGATCTGCAGCATGACGCCGGCGATGGTGCGCACACCGAGCGGCAGGAACACCGTGAGATAGGCGATCAGCAGCAGCCACAGCGTTCCGTAGATCGGAATCGGAAAGACCACCCAGGCCCACATCAGGCCGAATGCAAACACCAGCCGGGGCACCGCCTGCGGAAACATCACGACATATTCGATCAGGCCGCTCGCGGGCAGCCGCGAGCGATAGATCAGCCAAGCGAGCAGTCCCATCAACACGACGCCGATGGTCGCGGTGGCAAAGCCGAGCAGCAGGCTGTTGCCGAGCGCCGAGCGGACCGCATTCATCGTCACTGCGACGCGGAAATTGTCCAGCGTCCAGTTTCCGGCGGCCGGGAACGCGACGGCGATTTTCTGCAGCGATGCATAGAGCAGCGTGATCAGCGGCAAGCCGACCGCGGCGAACAGATAGAGCAGGCAGACGCCGAGCAGCAGGTAGCGCAAGGGACCGATGTCGGCCACCCGCGGCCGGAACGCCTTGCCGGTAATGGTGACGTAGCTGCCCGCCATCACGATGCGGCGGTACAGGAACAACATGAAGAACATCACCGCGAAAAGCGACACGCCCATGGCGGCCGCGATCTGGATCTTCGGCGGATATTGCTGGACCAGCTGGTAGATCGCCGTGGTGATGACATAATAGCGGCTGGGTGTCCCAAGCACGAGCGCGGCGGCAAAGGACCCGAGCATTTCGGCGAAGACGAAGATGGCAGCGCCGAGGACGCCGGGCACAACCAGCGGCAGGGTAACGCGCAGCATGGTGCGCAGCCGGCTCGCTCCCATGATCTGTGATGCCTCCTCAAGCGCGGGGTCCATCGACTTCATGGCAGCGGCAATCATGACAAAGGCGACAGAGCCCTCGAACAGCGCCATGACCCAGGCGATACCGTAGGCGGTGTTGATATCAATGAGATGGCCGTTGCCGCCGAGTCCGCGCCAGATCTGGTTGACGAAGCCGCTTTCCGGCGCGCCGAGCAAGCTCCAAGCCAGAGCGCCGAGTAACGGCGTCAGATAATAGGGTACCGCCATCAGCTGCTCGAACAGATGGCGGCCCGGCACATTGGTGCGGGTCAGGATCCATGCCATCACGAAACCGAACACGAGCGCCATCACTGTGGCGGTAACCGACACCGTCAGCGTGTTGAGCAGGATCTGCGGGTATTGGAATATGCCGTTGAAATTGTCGAACCCGTACGCAGTCGGCGGTCGCACCTGCGGGTCGCCGACGTCGAGCGCTGCCTGCAGCAGAAAGAACACCGGGTACAGGACCAGAACGGCGGCCACGGCCGCCACCCCATAGCCGGCAATTTTCTGCGCGGAGATCAGCGATCTCGCGGATGACACGGTCGCTCCGATCACAGGCCGAGCATGCCGTTCCATTCCTTGGCGAAGACATCGCGGTTCGCCGTGTAGTCGTCCCAGTCGGCGGGGTAGAGCAGCTTGAGGTCACCCAGCCGCACCCCGGTCGGCATCGGCGGCGCGTCGGTGCGCACCGACCCGTAATAAAGATTTGGGTTGGTCTGGTACCAGGCCTGACCACGCTTCGACATCGCCCAGTCGACGAACAGCTTGGCCGCTTCCGGATGCGGCGCCTTGCTGACGGCGCCGACAATCAAAGGCGTCGCCGGCAACCCGTCGGTGGGCGCGACGAACTCGACCTTGGCACCCTTGTCCTTGAACAGGATATAGGCGGGATATTCTCCGATCGCGGTGATCATGTCGTCGCCCTTGGCGAGCCGGTCGAACAACTGGACGCGGGAATCGAACGCGTGCGGGTTCTGCTTGGCGAACTCCTTCCAGAAGCCAGCGCCGTACAACTTGCGTAGCGTGTACCACTGCACAAACTGCAAACCGGAAGCGGAAATCTTGCAGCTGATCGAACCCTTCCAGCGCGGATTGAGGATGTCCTGCCAGGTCTTCGGCGCGTCCGCGGCCGAAACCTTGGTCGAGTTGTAAGCGATGCCGGCGGGATCGACGCCGGTCCAGAAAAACGAGCCCGCGGGCGAACTCAGATGGTCGGCCTTGTAAGCTGAAGTCTCGGGGGAGAGGTATTGTTCGTAGCCGCCCTTTTTCTGAAAATCGACCGCCGGCGCCAGATCGGACAATTGAATGACGTCGACGTCGAAACGGCCGGCGGAGCGTTCGGACAGGATCTTGTTGTAGAGCGCGCCGGTCTGCGCCCGTACATAGCTGGTGTTGATTTTCGGGAAATCCTTGCGAAATCCCTCCATAATGCCGGCGGTGCCGGGTTCATTCTCGTGACAGTAGAACACGAGCTGGCCTTCCTGCTCGGCCTTGGCCACGTCGGCGTTGGTCATGAAATCCAGAATTTTGGTCGGCGATTTCATCGGCGCCTGGGCTAGTACGGCGGGTGCCGAAATCCCAAGGAACGGTATCGCGGCGCCGACCTTCAGCAGCGTGCGTCGCGTCACATTGTTTTTCTTGCTGTCGGCCAATTCACTCTCCCTGTGGTCTGCTTTTTTAAACTTTGGGGCCGCTGCTTGGGCGCCCCATGCAACTATATGCTGCATATGCCACGTGGAGCTTAGTTTGAACCAGGGCATCAGATTTGACAACTAATCCTTATGTTGCAGGGCAAACGATGCGCGAACGAGAGCCGCTCACATCTATTACTCGCAGGCGCGTTCCAAACTGTTTCGATCGACGCTTGCAGAACCACCGGCGCTGGAGCGAAGAAGGCTTCCAATTGCGCGGAGATTTCGCGGACTCACTCGTCTTCTTCCCTGCGCTCGTGAAACGCCCCCGAGCGTTGGTCTATCTCGGCTGCAATGGCCGGGTGATGGTCCAGTTCACGGCCCCGCACGAAAATCATTCGTTGCCCGATCCCGTACCTTTGCTCTTGGGCGGACCTCGCAGACCTCGGCCAGGCGAGGTTTGACCAATTCGCAGCCATCTGAACCAATCCAAACGAGAATTCGTGACCGGCCGGTTCTAACGCGAAGCGGACATTCACCAAAAGCCGACAGGTGCCGCCAATAGCGGAAGGCGCCGCCTGTCGATGGCATTGCTCACGATTTTGAGGTTGAAACGTAAGCCGCGATCCGGCAACCAAGGCCGACTTTAACAAATTTGTTGCCGCGAGAACGGCAAGAATTTTCACGCCTTGACAAGGGGCGCGGGTTAGTTTGCTGTGCCCGTGTTTAGGACGTTGGTCATATTGATCAGCAAAGGGAATTCGGTGCGGTTTGCTTTCGGCGATGGCAGGCCAAATCCGAAGCTGCGCCCGCAACTGTAAGCGGTGAGTCCTTCTTCGGTATGCCACTGCGCTTTTTGGACAAGGCCCGGGAAGGCGAGGAGGGGTTATGACCCGCGAGCCAGGAGACCGGCCTGAACACGTCATCCTTCCGGCGTGCGGTGCGCGCGCATGGGGCGGTCTTTCGCTGCGGTGGCAAGATTGGAGATGTCTCGCAGAGGGAGGGCCGCCATGGCAGCGCTTGTGAAATCGATTCCCCTGACAGATAAAGGCGAACCCGAATTGCTCGGCTTTCGCGGTCGGATCGTTGCAATCTATGCCATTCTCATTATCGCCAATCTGGCGACCTGGATCTGGTCATTCATTGCGTTCGCCCATCAGCCAGTCCTCATTGGGACCGCGGTGCTGGCGTACAGCCTCGGGCTTCGTCACGCGATCGATGCGGACCATATTGCAGCGATCGACAATGTGACGCGCAAGTTGATGCAAGAGGGAAAGCGACCGGTCGCCGTTGGCTTTTTCTTTGCGCTGGGGCATTCGACCGTCGTTGTTCTCGCTTCTCTTGCGGTTGCCCTGACGGCGAACGCGCTAAGCGACGAACTCGTTTCTTACCGCGAGATCGGAGGTATCGTCGGGACATCGGCGTCGGCGCTGTTTCTCTTCATCATAGCCATCGCAAATCTGATTGTATTGCGCGGCGTATATCGGGCCTTTCGAGTGGCCGAACGTGGCGATAACGTAACGGAAGAGGAAATTGATGCGCTCCTGCATCAGCGCGGCTGGCTCGCACGAATGTTCAGGCCGCTATTCCGCTTTGTTTCACAAAGTTGGCATCTTTATCCGATTGGCCTGCTCTTTGCGCTTGGCTTTGAGACCGCGAGCGAGATCAGTCTGTTCGGCCTCTCGGCTCGGGCGTCGAATGCGGTTTCCAGTTGGTCGCTCTTGATTTTCCCCGCGCTGTTTGCCGCAGGCATGACGCTGGTCGACACAACTGACGGCGTCCTGATGTTGGGCGCCTATGGCTGGGCGTATCGCAACCCCATGCGCAAGCTGTTCTATAATCTGACCATCACGTCGGTGTCGGTGCTTGTGGCATTAGCGATCGGCGGCATCGAAACGCTTGGACTAATCGCGGGTCAATTTCAACTTCACGGCGCGTTCTGGAAGGCGATCTCGGACCTGAACGGTAACTTCGGCGCACTCGGCTATGGCATCCTCGCGCTGTTTGTCGTGAGCTGGGGGCTGTCGTTCCTGATCTACCGCTTCAAGCGATACGACTTGAATCCCGGTCTGGATCGACTCTGACGCCCGATATCTTGACGCCGGTTCAATCAGCCAGATTCGCACGGATTTCGGCGCGCATTACATTCTGTCATGACCGATGCCGGCGAGCGCGGCGCCGTAGAGGATCAGGCACGGGCCGAGCGGCTTTGCCGCGGCTAGGCGGCCCGCGATTTCCGTCAGTGACCCCGCTATCACATGGGTGGATGGCGAGCCGAGGCTTTCGACCACCACCGTCGGCGTTTCGCCCGATAATCCTTGGGCGATCAGCTTGTCGGCCAGTGCGGCGAAGGTGGCCTTGCCCATAAACACGCAGGTTGTGGCGCCGGGATCGGCGAGGGCCGCCATATCAAGGTCGGCTGGCAGTCGGCCATTGAGGTCGTGGCCGGTGACCATCTGAACCCGGCGCGCCACCCCCCGTTTGGTGAGCGAGGTGCCGAGATAGGCCGCCGCGGCGGTCGCGGTGGTGATGCCGGGCACGATCTCGATCGGCACGCCGGCGGCGCGCGCGGCGCTGATTTCCTCGTCGGCGCGGGCGAAGATCGAGGGATCGCCGGACTTGACCCTGACCACGCGCTTGCCGAGCCGGGCATAGCCGATCATCAACCGGCTCACTTCCTGCTGCCTCGGCGAAGGATGGCCGGCCCGCTTGCCGACCGCGATCAGTTCGGCGTCGGGACGTGCGAACGACAGAATTTCGTCACCGGCAAGGTCGTCGTAGAGGATGACGTCGGCGGCGCGCAGCCGCTCCACCGCGCGCAGCGTGAGCAGATCGACGTCGCCCGGACCGCCGCCGATCAAGGCGATGCTGCCGAGCGACGTCGCGTCGGACGATACAGAGGCGGACGCCGTCATGCTCGGGTCTCCTCTGTCACATCGACCATGTGAAAAAAGCTTCCGGTAACGCGACCGCGCCGGCCACCGGTTTCCGCCGTCGACACGCCCGAGGCGTCGCGGATATTGGCAAGCGGCTGGTCGGGCTGCGCCACGACGCGGGCATAGTGGAATTCATGGCCGCGCAGAACGCGCCCTGCGGGGTGACCTGGAATTGCCGCAAGCAGCGTCGCGGTCCTGTAGCCGAGATGCAGGCGCCGCTGCGCAAAATCGGTCTCGAGTCCGAGCAGCCCGAGCATCGCGTGACGAGTTCCCGCGGCGTCGATCAGACCAGCGCCGAGCGTCATGTAGCCGCCGCACTCGCCGTGCACCGGGCGCGTTAGCGCGAACGTGCGGATGCCGTCGGCGAATCGCGACGTGGTGGCGAGCTTGCCGGCGTGCAGTTCCGGATAGCCGCCGGGTAGCCATACAACGTCACAGGAAGGGTCGGGCGCCTCGTCGGCGAGTGGCGAGAAGGGTATGATCTCGGCACCCGCCGCGCGCCAGGCAGCGAGCAGGTGCGGATACACGAAGGAGAACGCCACGTCGCGCGCCAGCGCGATCCGTTGTCCGGGCGGGACCAGCCGAGGCGCGACCATGTGCGGTCGACGCCGTGTCGGGCGCGCCGCGTCCTGAAGCGCCGCAAGATCGACGTCGCGTTCGATGCGATCGGCCAGCGCCGCGAGCCGGGAAGCGAGCGCGGAATCTTCCTGCGCCTGAACCAGTCCGAGATGGCGCTCCGGCATAGTCAGCGCACTGTCGCGCGCGATCGCGCCGAACACCGTCATTCCGCTGCGCGCAAAGCCGTCGCGGACCAGTGCTGCGTGGCGCTCGCTCGCTACCTTGTTGAGGATCGCGCCCGCGATCGCCACGTCGTCGCGATAGCGCGCAAAGCCGAGCGCGACCGCGGCCGCGGATTGCGCTTGGCCCGCGACATCGAGCACCAGCACTACCGGCCAGCCGGTCGCCGCGGCGATATCGGCGGTCGAGCCATTGCCCCAGGCGCCCGGGGTGGCGACGCCGTCGAACAGCCCCATCACGCCTTCGGTGAGGCACAGATCGGCATCGGCGGTAGCATCCAGCAGCGCGTCGAACCGGTCCCGCCCCTGCGCCCAGGAATCCAGGTTGAATGATGCCCGGCCGGCGGCGGCGGCGTGGAACGCCGGATCGATATAGTCCGGCCCGCATTTATAGGGCTGCACGATGCGGCCGCGACGACGCAGCGCGGCGAGCAGCGCCAGCGTCAGCGTCGTTTTGCCGCTGCCGGATGCGGGCGCGGCAATGACCAGTCCCGGTGTGCTATTCCCCACCACGGCCGTCCTCCGCGGATGGTCGGAACCGGCGATCATAGTTCGCGTCGTAAAGTGCGCTGTCGGCAAAATCGCGCGCGGCGAGCGCCGGCCCGACCAGAATCAGCGCCGTGCGCTCGATCGCTTCAGCGCGCACCCTGGCGCCGATCGTCGACAGCGTGGCGCGAATGACGATCTGTTCCGGCCAGCTCGCGCGCACCACCACGGCGACAGCGCCGTCGGCGCCGTAATGCGGAATCAGCGTTGCCGCCACCTCGTCGAGCGCATGGATCGAAAGGTGGATCGCGAGCGTCGCGCCGGTCGCGGCATAGGCGGCGAGGCTTTCGCCCGATGGCATCGCCGAGGCGCGGCCCGAGGTGCGGGTCAGCACCACGGTCTGCGCCACCCCGGGCAGCGTCAGTTCACGTCCGAGCACAGCGGCGGCGGCGGCGAATGAGGGTACCCCCGGCGTGACCGCATAGGGAATACCATGGCCCTCGAGCCGTCGGATCTGCTCGCCCATCGCGCTCCACACCGAAGGGTCGCCGGAATGCAGCCGCGCCACCTCGAGCCCGGCGTTATGGGCCGCGACGAATTCGGCGGTGATGGCGTCGAGGTCGAGCGGCGCGGTGTCAATCACTCGCGCGCCGGGCGGGCAGAGCGCGATGATCTCGCGCGGCACCAGCGATCCTGCGAACAGGCACACCGGACAGCGCGCCACCAGATTTTGGCCGCGCACGGTGATCAGATCGGGCGCGCCGGGCCCGGCGCCAATGAAATGGACGGTCATGGCGCAGTATCCTCGATGATGGCGGCGGCTGCGGTGGCGTGGCGATCGGCCGACACGATGCGTGTGACGACGAGGCGCGCGCCAGCGCCAGCTGCGGCGAGTGCCGCCGCTTCGCAGACGCTGCCAACGTCCCGGTGTTTTTTCACCTGGTCCGAGCGGGTAGCCAGGTGCGCGTCGGCCGCGCGCATCGCGCTGGCTGCGACCGTCTCGATCGGCAGGTGCGCGGCGTGTGCGGCCGTGAGCAGGCCGGCGTGAGCGGCTTTGTCTTCGGGGACGGCGATGGCGCTCGCGACGCCCGGCAAGGCGGCATCTGCGACAACGCTGGCCAGCACCTCGGCAATCGATAGCGCGTTGGCCTCGTCGCGAAAACCCAATCCGATGACCAGCCGGCTCATTTGGTCACGCTCCATTGCACCACCGGCATCGCCGCGCGCCAGCCGGAGAGGTCGCCGACCGGGCCGGCGCGCTCGACCGCAAGCCGCAGCAGCGCGCCGCCATGGCGCGCCTGCCGGCAGATCAGTATTGCTTCGGTTTCGAGCGTCACGGAATTGACGACCAGCCGCCCTCCCGGCGGCAATGCCTGCCACACCGTATCGAGCACGCCTTCGCGGCTGGCACCGCCGCCGACGAAGACGGCATCCGGAGTCGGCAGGCCCTTGAGCGCGTCGGGCGCGGCGCCAAGCCTGAGATCGAGATGCGGCACGCCGAGCGAATCCGCATTGGCCCGCGCCGTGCCGAGCCGATCCTCGCGCGCCTCGATCCCGATGGCGCGATTGGCCGGGTGAGCGAGCAGCCATTCAATCCCGATCGCGCCGGAGCCTGCGCCGACATCCCACAGCAATTCGCCGCCGCGTGGCGCCAGCGTCGACAGGCTGACCGCGCGGATCTCGCGTTTTGTCAGTTGACCGTCATGCCCAAACAATTCGTCCGGCAATCCGACCACGCGTGGAATGATGATTGCGCCCGGTTCCGCCACAGCTTCGATCGCGAGCGCCACCGGGGATTTGACGTCATCCAATGCGAACCCCGCGGCGACTGACACGCGAATACGCTCGCGCGGCCCGCCGAGCGCTTCAAGAATCGTGAGCCGCGACGGCCCAAAGCCGACTCCGGTCAGATATTCCGCGATCTGCGCCGGCGCCGCGCCGTCGCGCACCAGCACGATCAAGCGGGCGCCGGTTCGCAAACGCGGGCGCAGCAATTCGATCGGGCGCGCGTGCAGGCCAAGCGTGACAGTCTCCTCCAGCCGCCAGCATAGCCGCGCCGAGACCAAGGCAAAGGTCGACGGCGCTGGCACCGCGACGGTTTCCGCCGCGGCGACCGCTTCGGCTATCACGGAGCCCGCGCCGTACCAGAACGGATCGCCCGAGCAAAGCGCGACCACGCGCTTGCCGCGGTGCGCCAGCAGCTTTGGGATGGATGCAGCGAACGGCGTCTCCCACTCAAACACCGGCTTGCCGAGCGAAGCGACCAGCGCCAGATGCCGGCGCCCGCCGGCGACCAACTCGGCGCCGGCGAGGAGCTCGCGCGCCGCCGCCGACAACCCGTCGAGCCCGTCTTCGCCGATCCCGACGATGGACAGCCAGGGTGCCGGCGTGTCATCGCTGCCAGTCATGACATCCTCCCTGGCCAGACGACTCCGCGTCCTGATCCTCGGCGGCACCGCCGACGCCAACCGGCTCGCGCAAGCGGTGGCGAGTGATCCCCGCATCGATGCAGTGCTGTCCTATGCCGGCCGCACCGAAAACCCAACGCCGCCGCTGATCGCCTGGCGCCTTGGCGGCTTCGGCGGCGTGGCTGGCTTGGTCGACTATCTTCGCGCCGAAAACATTGCGCGCGTCGTCGATGCCACCCATTCGTTCGCGGCGCAGATGAGCGCGCACGCGGTCGCCGCCTGCGCCGAGGCAGATGTGCCGCTGCTGGCGCTCGAGCGCCCGCCCTGGCAACGCGCGCCCGGCGACCACTGGATCGAGGTCGATGATCTCGCAGCGGCGGCCGAAGCGCTCGGCACGGCGCCGCGTCGGGTGTTTCTCGGCATTGGCCGGCTGCATCTCAAGACTTTCGCCGCGCATCCGCAGCACGCTTATCTGGTCCGGTTGGTCGATCCGCCGCGCGCGCCGCTGCCGCTGCCCGACGCGGAGGTTATCGTGGCGCGCGGGCCGTTCGACCGCGCCGGCGATCGCGCTATGCTGACAAATTACCGCGCAGACATCATCGTGGCCAAGAACGCCGGCGGTGATTCTGCCTCGGCAAAAATCGAGGCGGCGCGCGACCTCGCGCTGCCAGTGGTAATGGTCCGCCGGCCATTCATTCCCGCGCGGGAAAAGGTCGAGACCGTCGCCGAGGTGCTGCGCTGGCTCGGTCATGACAAAACTCCGACCGAGCGCGGCGTATAGATGAAAGGCTTCCCGCCGGCGCGCGCGATCAGCCGCGTTTGAGACGAGCCGATCAGCACCAGCGTGCGCATATCGGCGCGGCTCGCCACGGCATCGCGCAACGTCACCGTGTCGATCGCCTCCCGGGCATCGCTGACCGCGCTGGCGAACACTACCGGGACGTGGCCGGGCAGCTCTTCGCGCAACAGCTCGAGTGCGCGGCCGAGCTGCCACGGCCGCGCCGACGATAGCGGGTTGTAAAGCGCAATGACAAAATCGGCCTGCGCCGCCAGTCGCAGCCGGCGCTCGACCAGATCCCACGGTTTCAGATTGTCCGACAGATTGATGGCGCAGAAATCATGCCCGAGCGGGGCGCCGATCCGCGCCGCGGCAGCGAACATCGCGCTGATGCCAGGCAGCACACGGATATCGAGATCGCGCCATGACGGGTCGCCGGCATCGACCGCCTCGAACACCGCCGCCGCCATCGCAAACACGCCGGGGTCGCCCGACGAGACCACGACGACGCGCTTGCCCTCGGCCGCGAGCCGCAGCGCCAGGCTCGCGCGGTCGAGCTCCTCGCGGTTGTCGGAGAGATGGCGCGTCAAACCTGCGCGTTCAGCCACCCGCGTCACATAAGGTCCATAGCCGATGAGGTCGGTGGCTTCGGCAAGCGCCTGGGTCACTTCCGGCGTCACCAGTTGCGTGGCTCCGGGGCCCAGCCCGGCGATGGCGAGCCAGCCGGTCATGGCCGGCGCCCGCGACCGTGGACCAGAATCATCGAGAAGTAGGGCGCCTCGTCGTCGGTCTTGTCGGCGAGCCGCAACACCTTCTCGCCGGCCATGGTACCGCGCTCGACATAGATCGCCCGCTCGGCAAGACCGGCGGCCTGCAGTGCGCGCCGCACTTTCGGCAGATTGCGGCCGAGCTTCATCACCACCAGCGCGTCGATCGACTGCAGCCGTTCGCGCAAGGTTGCCTCGTCGAGCGTCGCCGGCACCACGGTCAGGACGTCGTCGCCAAAGGTGATAGGCACGCCGCTCGCAGTCCAGCAGCCGGACATGCCGGAAATGCCGGGCACAACCACCACCGGCACGCGGCCGGTGATCCGGCTGTGCAGATGCATGAACGAGCCGTACAGGAACGGGTCGCCCTCGCACAGCACCGCGACGTCGCGGCCATCGGCGACATGGAGCAGCAGCCGCCGCACGCAATCGTCGTAGAAGATTCGCAACGCATCGCCATAGGCCGGGTCGTCGAGCGCGATCTCAGTGGTGACGGGATATTCCAGCGCTTCCTCGATCACGCCGGGCGCCAGCATGCCATCGACTACCGTGCGGGCGTTGCCGGGGCGTCCGGATTTCCGGAAATGCGCGATCACGCCGGCCCTGGCGATCAGCCGCGCCGCCTTGACGCTCATCAGCTCCGGATCGCCCGGACCGAGGCCAACGCCGTAGATGGTCGCAGACGAGTTCATTCGGTTTCACTCGCAACCGCATTGAGGGCGGCCGCAGCCATCGCGCTGCCGCCGCGCCGCCCCCGCACGATGACGCTGGGCACGAGACCGCTGGCGAGTAGCGCTGCCTTGGATTCGGCGGCGCCGATGAAGCCGACAGGGATGCCGATCACCGCGGCGGGCGGCGCCACATCAGGTTCTTGCAGGATTTCGAGCAAACGAAACAGCGCGGTCGGGGCGTTGCCGATCACCACCACCGATCCCGCCAGTCGCTCCCGCCACAGTTCCACCGCCGCCGCGGTGCGGGTGGTGCCGCGCGTTACCGCAAGCGCCGGCACGCGCGGATCGGATAGCGTGCAGATCACGGCATTGTCGGCCGGCAGCCGCGCTTTGGTAATGCCATGGGCCACCATCTGAGCGTCGCAAAAGATCGGCGCGCCCTTGCGCAGCGCCGCGGCGGCGGCGGCGCTGAAATTCTGGCTGAACACGATGTCGTCGGCGACCTCGACCATGCCGCTGGCGTGGATGATCCGGACCGCGACCTTTTCATCGCCGGCATCGAAACGATCGAGCCGCGCTTCGGCGCGGATGATGGCGAACGAGCGTCGGTAGATCGTTGCGCCATCGGTTTCGTAGGCGTAGCTCATGACGCCGCCCCTGCATCTGCCAGCGCGCCCGAGATTCCCTCGATCGCACTGTTGCGCCGGGTCTTCCAATGGCCGGCGTCGCGCAATTGCTGGAACCGCTGACGCATCATCGCCGCGGCTTCGGGGTTGGCCTGTTCGATGAAGCGCCGCACCGCGTCGTCGCCGAGCGTCGCATCGTAGTAAAGATCGAAGTGATGGCTTTCGACGGCGCCCGCCAGATGCGCGAACAGCGCCATCTGGTCGAGCGTCGAGGCGATTTCGGCGGCGCCGCGGAAGCCGTGCCGCATCTGGCCTTCGAGCCAGCGCGGATTGGCGGCGCGGCCGCGGACCACGCGGGCGATCTCTTCGGCGAGCGTCCGCATCCGTGGCGCATCTGGTGTTGCCGAGTTCGGCGTGATAGAGCGTTGGCGCGGCGCCCCCCAGCTTTCGCGCCGCGGCGGCGAACCCGGCCTCGTGGGCGGCATAATCCGGCGCCGCCAGAAGATCGGTCTCGGGCAGGTCCTGGGTGTGGACAAAAGCGTCGGTGGCGGCGGTGCGTTGTTCCAGCGCCGGCCGTGACGCCACGCCGTCCTGGCCGCCGCCATAGGCGAAAGCGCTGGCGGCGAGCCAGGCTTCGCCAGCATCCTCGGCGGTGGCCGGCGTGAATTCCGTCACCGCTTCGATCACGCCAACGCCGTATTCGCCGGGCGCGGGGCCGAACACCCGGGGGCCAACTGTGGCACGATAGGGGTTTTCTTCTTCAGGTTCGTCGCGCGCGGCCAGCGCCGCCGCCGCCTGCTCGAACAGCACGGGCAGGGTCGGAAACACGTCCCGGAACAGGCCGGAGATCCGCAGCGTCACGTCGATCCGCGGCCGTCCGAGCATCGCCAGCGCGATCACGTCAAAACCCGTGACACGCTCGGAAGTGGTGTCCCATACGGGCGCCACGCCCATCAGCCGCAGCGCCATCGCGAATTCCTCGCCTGCCGTGCGCATGGTCGCCGAACCCCAGAGGTCCAGCATCACGTTGCGCGGATAGTCGCCGTGATCCTGGAGATGGCGGGTCAGCAAGGCATCGGCGAGAACTTCACCTTGTCCGGCAGCGGTGCGGCTCGGCACCGCGCGGCAATCGACGGTGAACAGATTGCGGCCGGTCGGCAGCACGTCACGCCGCCCGCGCCATGGCGAGCCGGCGGGGCCCGGCGAGACATGCTTGCCGTCGAGCGCCGCGAGCAAAGCGGCGCGTTCGCCCGCCGCGCAGGCCTCATACGGCATTTCGGTTTGCTCGCCGTCGGGTTGCAGCGGCACGCGGCCGAAGATGTGAAGACCGTCGGCGACCAGCGTGTTCTTGACGTCGCAGACGAAGCTGTCGAGCCGCACCACGGCCTCGCGCGGCGTCATGGCGTCGGTAAGGCCGCTGTCGCGATCGAGGCCGGATTCGGACGCCGCATCGATGATCGCGCGCGCCAGCCGCTCGCGCCGTCGCGGATCGAGGCCTTCGGCGACGGAATATTCGTCAAGCAGGCGCTCGATCGCCTGCAGTCCTGACGGCAATTTCCCGGCGCTGATCGGCGGCGTCATATGTCCAATGGTGACGGCGCCGATCCGGCGCTTCGCCGCGGCGGCTTCGCCGGGGTTGTTGACGATGAACGGATAGATCACCGGCGTCGGGCCGAGCAGGGCGTCGGGCCAGCACGTCGCCGACAGCGCGACCGACTTTCCCGGCAGCCATTCCAGCGTGCCGTGGGTCCCCATATGAATCAACGCATCGGGTTCGGCGACCTGGCGGAGCCACAGATAGAACGCGACGTAACTGTGCCGCGGCGATCGGCGCGGATCGTGATACTCGGCGGAACGTTCCGCACGTTGACCGCGGTCGGGCTGCAACGCGACCAGCGCGTGGCCGCAATGCACCGCCATGAAAACGAAATCGCCGTCTGAGATCGCCGGGTCGCGCTCCGGCGCGCCCCATTGCGCATCGAGATCGGCGACCAGCGCCGGGTCGAGGCCGGCGAGCGCGGCGCGGTATTTTTCGAGTGGCCAGCGCACCGTCTCGGCCTTCAGCCGATCGATCAGCGCGGCGCCGTCAGCCGGAGCGTCGGCGATGGCGTAGCCTCGGTCATGCAACAGGTTCAACACCTCCACGGCGCTTTCCGGTGCATCGAGGCCAACGGCGTGCGCCATCTGGTCGTCGCGCCCCGGATAGGCCGACAGCACGATGGCGAGTCGCTTGTCGGCATGCGCGGTTCGCCGCAGCGCGATCCAGGCGCGAGCGCGCGCGACAATGGCGGCGATGCGTCCGTCATCGCCTGAATGAACCGTGCGGGCGTAGCCGAGTTCGGGATCGGTCGCTTCGACCCTCTTGAACGAGGCGACGCCGGCGAAGACGCGGCCGTCCAGTTCCGGCAGCACGACGTGGATCGCGAGGTCGGGCGGCGAGAGCCCGCGGTCGGAGTCCGCCCATACCTCGCGGGTCGAGCCCGCCAACGCCACCTGCAGCACGGGCGCATCAACGACGTCGAGCGGTGAACCGGCATTGCCATCGCCGCGCGCCGAAAAGGCAGTCGCATTGACAATCACATCGGGTCCGATTCGAGTGATCCAGTCCCGCAGCCAGCCGTCGCTTTCCGGATCTTTCAGGCTTGCGGCAAACAGGCCGATGGCTCGGATACCGCAGCGGCTCAACTCGACCATCAGCCGGTCGATCGGATCGGTGTCGGAGGCGGCAAGAAAGGCGCGATAGAACACGACCAACACGATCGGTGCGCCATCGGACGCGAGGTCGAGATCGGACGGCTCGACGACGCCTGTTCCTGGAACATAGAAGCCGTGGCGATGCAACGCGGCGCGATGCACCGGAGGTACAGAAGGCAAGCCCGCGGCGAGCGCGAGCTGCGCCAAGGCGGCGCGCGCAGAGTCCGGTCCGCCGCCGTCGCAAAGCGTCTTCAGCCGGCGCAGCGTCGAGGGCGGCAGGTTCGAGGCGGCGTCGAGGCGCGGATCCGGCCTGCCGTCGGCCGGAACGATCGCCAGCGCGATTCCCTTCGCCGCCGCCAATGCGCTGACCTGCTCGACGCCGTAGCGCCAATACTCGACACCGCCGAGCAGGCGAATCAGAACGCCGCGCGCGCTCGACAGCGTCTTCTGGATGTAGAGATCGACCGAGAGCGGATGGGTCAGACGGCGCAGATTGGCGAGACGCAGGCTCGGCAGTGTCTCTCGCCCGGCACGCCACGCCGCAGCGAAAGCGCTGAGATCGCTGTCGGAAAACGAGAGCACGACGAGATCCGCCGGGGCCTGACCGAGGTCCTCGGCGACCGCGGTCTCGTCAAGTCCATGCCGTTCCCGCAGCAGGATATGCATGCTTCACCCCATCAGGACGGCGGTGATGGCGTCGCGATCGATGCCCCGCTCGCCGATCACGACGATCCGTGAGAGACGTTGCTCGTCGACGCGCCACGGCCGGTCGAACTGCGTCCGTACCCGGGTCCCAACGCCCTGGACCAGCAGGCGCATCGGCTTGCCGGCGACGGCGACGTAACCCTTGGCGCGCAGCACGCTGTGGTCGCGCGCGATCGCCTCCATCCTGACCACAATCGCCTCAGCATTGGTATCGGATGGCAGCGTCACCACGATGGTTTCGAAATCGTCGTGATCGTGGGCATCGTGATTTTCGTGGTGGCTCGGCCGCGCGTCGAGATCGTTCTCCGCCGCGGCACCGAGGCCGAGCACGACGCGCGGATCAATGCGGCCCTCGGTTACCTCCAGCACCGGAATGCTGCGCGGCGATTCCGCCAGTACGGTCCGGCGCGCTTTGGCAAGACGGTCCGGGTCCACCAGATCGGCCTTGTTGAGAATCACGATGTCGGCGCAGGCGACCTGATCCTCGAACACTTCCCCGAGCGGGGTGTCGTGATCCACGCTGCTGTCGGCCAGACGCTGCCGCGCGATCGCCGCCAGATCGGGCGCGAACCGGCCGTCTGCGACGGCCTCGGCATCGGCCACCGCAATCACGCCGTCGACCGTGATGCGGGATCGCAGTTCCGGCCATTCGAATGCCTTAAGCAGCGGTTTCGGCAGCGCCAGCCCGGAGGTTTCGATCAGGATGTGGTCGGGCGGCTGCAGCCGCGCGAGCAGCGCCGCGATAGTCGGCACGAAGTCGTCGGCGACGGTGCAGCACAGGCAACCGTTGGTGAGTTCGACGATGGCGTCTTCGGGGCAATTGGCGTCGGCGCAGCCTTTCAGGATGTCGCCGTCTATGCCGAGGTCGCCGAATTCGTTGACCAGGATCGCCAGGCGGCGGCCCTGCGGGTTCTGCATCAGGTGGCGAACCAGAGTGGTCTTTCCCGCGCCGAGGAAGCCGGTGATGATCGTGACGGGCACTTTTTCGATCGACATGCGATGCTCCTAAACCGGCTGAGGGAATGGCGGGATGCGCGCGATCACACCCTTGCGGAAGATCACCGGCCGCTCCCGCCACGGCACCAGGCCGTCCTTGGTGCTCGCGTAGCGCGAGGCGCCGGTGAGGAGATCATCGACCGAAGCTTCGCCGAGATCGCCGTAGACGTAGCTCCAGCGTCCCGGTCCGGTGAGCGCGACGCTGCAGCCGCGATTGCAATTCGAGAGGCATTCGGCTTCGACGATACGAAAGTTCGGCAGTTCGTCTTGGCGGCGCTGTGCATCGGCCAGCGCGTCATGCAGCCGGCGGCCGGCGCGCGGCACGGTTTCGCGGTCTTCGCCGGCAAGGCATGTCACACAAACGTACAAGGTCGCCGCGATATCGCCAGATTCGGATAAAGTTCCCTGGGGAGCGGCCGCTGCAGATGGGTCCATAGCAAAAGCCCGTCGATGGATGGCCACCGCCCAAGGCGGTACCCAGACATGCGGCGAGCGGACCTGCACTCCGTTCGACCAACTCTCTCACTCCGGGACGCCCCGTCCGGAATGGCGAATACGGCAGGCGACGGCAGGTTTCCTGGCTCACGGGTCATTGCCGGCACCACCTTCCCGGGTGAACGACCCAGTGGTTTTAGATGCAGGCTTTCCGCTCACAGTTGCGGGGGCAGCTCCGGCTTCGCTCAAACCCGGGAACTTCCCCGTGTCTGCTGCGCCCGGTATTCCCTCTTAGTCCCATCCGAAGACAGGACACCGTCGGCTGAGGATTCAATCAGACGGAAACGCCGTCAAGTCAATCCCTTTGCTCAAGGGCGGGCGCGGGCATGTTGCCGAGATGGCCTTGGTGTGATCCTGTCGCTGCCCACGGATTATACCGCAGGACATGATGAGCAAGATCGACACTGACGAGGCCGCGCGTCACCGCGCCAAGATGGCCAAACGCAAGCAGGTCCAGGACGCCGAAGTTGCGTCCAAGACCGTCGCAAAAGGCCTATTGATGATCAACACCGGGCCCGGCAAAGGCAAGTCGACGGCCGCCTTCGGCCTTGCCTTGCGTGCGCTCGGTCACGGCTGGCGCGTCGGCGTCGTGCAATTCATCAAGAGCCGGGCGACCGGCGAGCAGGCAGCGCTGCAATCGTTCGGCGACCGTCTGGTCTGGCACACCGCCGGCGAGGGGTTCACTTGGGAGACCCAGGACAAGGCGCGCGACATCGCCGCGTGCCGGCGCGCATGGGAGATCGCGCTCGGTCTGATGGACGATCCGACCTTCGGCCTTATCGTGCTCGACGAACTCAACATCGCGCTCCGCTACGATTACTTGCCGCTCGACGAAGTGGTGGCGCGGCTTACAACGCGGCGAAGCGACCTGCACGTGATCGTCACCGGCCGCAACGCCAAACCCGCGCTGATCGAGGCGGCCGACCTCGTTACCGAAATGGGCGCGGTCAAGCATCACTTTTCCGCCGGTGTGAAGACCCAGGCCGGCATCGAATTCTGATGACCGCGCGGGCGCTGATGTTCCAGGGAACCGGCTCGGACGTCGGCAAGTCGCTGATTGTCGCCGGATTGTGTCGCTTGCTGGCAAGCCGCGGCCTGACGGTCCGCCCTTTCAAGCCGCAGAACATGTCGAACAACGCTGCCGTGACCGAAGACGGCGGCGAGATTGGCCGGGCCCAGGCACTGCAGGCGCGCGCCGCCCGCGTCGCGCCGTCGGTCGACATGAATCCGGTGCTGCTGAAGCCGCAAAGTGAAGTCGGCGCGCAGATCGTGGTGCAGGGACGGGTGTTCGGCAACGCGCGCGCGCGCGAGTATCAGTCCCGCAAGGTGGAGCTGCTGCCGTATGTGCTCGACAGTTTCGCAAAAATTCGGGCGCAATGCGACGTCGTGCTGGTCGAGGGCGCCGGTTCGGCGTCGGAGGTGAATTTGCGTGCCAACGATATCGCCAATATGGGCTTTGCCCGCGCCGCCGACGTGCCGGTGGTGCTGATCGGGGATATCGATCGCGGCGGGGTGATCGCAAGCCTGTGCGGTACCGCCGCAGTGGTCGATCCCGATGACGCAAAGTTGATCGTGGGTTTCATCGTCAACAAGATGCGCGGCGATCCGTCATTGTTTGCAACCGGCATGACGTTCGTGGCCGAGCGCACCGGCTGGGCGCCGCTTGGATTGGTGCCGCATTTTCGCGATGCGCATCGGCTTCCGGCCGAGGATGTTTTCGGTCTCGGGGCTTCGCCGGAGCGCGCGCCTGACTCCGCCGGGCGCTGCGTCCGCGTCGTTGTGCCGGTGCTGCCGCACATCGCCAATTTCGACGATCTCGATCCGCTGCGGCTCGAGCCCTGTGTCGAACTAGTGCTGTTGCGCAATGGCGCGTCGCTTCCCGTCGATACCGATCTGGTCATCCTGCCCGGCTCGAAGGCGACGATTGCGGATCTGGCGGCGCTGCGAGCCTGCGGCTGGGATGCCGACATCATCGCTTATGCGCGCCGCGGCGGGCGCGTGCTCGGCCTGTGCGGCGGCTATCAGATGCTCGGCCACGGCATCGCCGACCCGGACGGCATCGAAGGTCCGCCGGGGTCGGCGGCGGGCCTCGGCTTGCTCGAGATCATGACGGAACTGACCGGCGACAAGTCGCTCGTCGCGGTCCAAGGCCGGACCGTGGCCGACGACGTCGCGGTGGCCGGCTATGAAATGCATATCGGCCGGACCACCGGCTCCGGAACGCGGCGGCCGCTGTTGCGGCTCGATGATGGCCGGCTGGATGGCGCGGTTTCGGCCGACGGCCGCGTCGCCGGTTCGTATTTGCACGGTTTCTTCGCCGGCGATGCGCAGCGCGCGGCATGGCTCGCCCGGCTCGGCGCGCCGGCGAGTTCGCTCGCCTACGAAGCACTGGTCGAGCAAACCCTCGATGCGCTTGCCGCGCATCTCGACGCGCATCTCGACGTCGATAAGCTGCTCAGCCTCGCGCGCTGACGCGCGTTCGCTCAGCCACGAAGCCAAGCAACCAGCAGGCCGAGCGCTGCGACGATCAATAGCGCACCGGCGAAGGCGACGCGGTAGATCATCAGCGCGCGATCGACATCCTGCGCCGTCGCCTCGGCCCGACCGTCGCCCATCCAGTGGTCATGGATCAGAACGCCGCCATAGATGCGCGGGCCGGCGAGCCGCAGGCCGAGCGCGCCGGCCATCGCGGCTTCCGGCCAACCGGCATTGGGCGATCGATGCAGCCGCGCGTCGCGCCGATAAGCCCGCCATGCCGACGGCGCGGACGCGCCCGGCACCATCGCGGCGGCGGCGACGAAAATCAGCCCGGTCAGCCGGGACGCCGGAAGATTGACGAGGTCATCGAGCCTTGCCGCGGCCCAGCCGAAGGCGCGGTGGTGCTCCGACATGTGGCCGATCATGCTGTCGGCGGTGTTGATGGCCTTGTAGGCGATCATGCCGGGCAATCCGCCGACCAGAAACCATAGCGACGGCGCCGTCACGCCGTCAGAGGCGTTTTCGGCAAGACTCTCGATCGCGGCGCGGCAGATCGCGGCTTCGTCGAGTGTGTCCGGATCGCGACCGACGATTTTTGCGATGCTGCGCCGTCCGCCGTCCAACCCCTCGGCGCCGAGCGCGGCGGAGACCGCACGCACGTGCTGATCGAGATTGCCGAAGGCAAGCAGCACGGCGACGACCAGGACAGCGATAGCAAATCCGAAATACGGAATGGCGGGCGCGACGGCCTCAATCGCAACGCCCGCGCCGAGGCTGCCGGCGAGCAGCAGCAGCACCGTCCCCACGCCAGCGGCGCGGCGCATGGCAAACGAATAGTTCGGCCGGTTGAGCGCAGAATTCGAGCGCGGCAATCAGCGCGCCGATCCACGACACCGGATGACCGATTGCACGAAACACCGCCGCAGGATAGGCCAGCACGGCTTCGATGCCGAAGGCGATGATCAGGATCAGGACGCGGCCGGACAGATCGGACATGGATTGCAACATGCACTTGAAGGATGAGACCGGGGAGACGGCGGCGGAGCTTCGCATTCACGGCGGCCGAATTGATACGGCGGCGCTACTCTATCCGTCGGCGCCCCAACCGTGGATCGATCTGTCGACCGGGATCAACCCTATCGCCTGGCCGGTGCCACAGATACCGCTCGCGCGGTATCAGCGCCTGCCGCTCGCGCGCGAAATGGCGCAGATGACGGCCGCGGCCGCCGAGGCCTACGGGCTTCCGGCGAACGCCGCGATCGTCCCGGTCTCCGGGAGCGAGCTTGCGATCCGCTTATTGCCGCGCATGATCGGCGCTGGCCGCGTCGGCATCCTCACGCCGACCTATGGCTCGCACGCCGCGGCCTGGCGCGACGCCGGCGCCGAGGCGCATGAACTCGTCGCGCTCCCGGACCCAAATACTCACGACCTTCAGACCCTGATCGTGGTCAATCCCAACAATCCGGACGGCCGCGCGATCGCCCGTGCCGATCTCGCCGCCTTCGCACAGGCCTGGACAACGGCCGGGCGACGGCTGATTGTCGATGAGGCTTTTGCCGATGTGCGGCCCGATGTGTCGGTGCTGGCGATGCCGGAACTGCCGGTCGGCGTCGTGGTGCTGCGTTCGCTCGGCAAGTTTTTCGGTCTTGCGGGATTGCGCGTCGGCTTCGTTGTCATCCGCGAACCGGATGCGTCGGCCTGGTGCCGGCTGCTGGGCGACTGGCCGGTGTCCGGCCCGGCTTGCGAGATCGCAACGCTGGCACTGCGTGACGCCGCATGGATCGCGGCGGCGCGGATGCGGCTTGCGGCAGATCGAAAGCGGCTCGACGGCACAATCGGCCGCGCGGGCTTGAAACTGCGGGGTGGCACCGATCTGTTCGGCCTGTTCGAGGGCCCCGATGGAATCGACTTGCTCGACCATTTCGCCCGTGCCGGGATCTTGATCCGGGGCTTTTCCGCGCCGCCACGGCGCTATCGGTTTGGACTTCCAGCCGACGAAGCCGCGTGGCGGCGGCTTGAGGCTGCCTGCGGTACGCTGGCGGCTTGATGGCATCCATCGCGTCTCATCCCGCGCGCTTCGCTGCCGGAGATCATCTTCCGGCCAGCCGCGCGGCCTCCTCGCCGGCGAGGCGCCCGAATACGGTGGAAAGCGCGCCGCCGAGGCCAGCGAGATAGCCGTCGCCCAGCACATTCGCCGCCATGATCATTCCGGCCGCGAAGACATTGCTCGCCGGCTTGCCATCATTTCTCAAGACCCGCATATGTTCATCGACGGCGACACCGAAATGCGTGAACGTCACGCCCGGCCGCATCGGATAGGCGGCAAACGGCGGGTCCACGAGCGCGACCGCGCCGCGCGATTTCGGCGGGGTTAGCCCGGTGGTACAACGCGCGGTTAGCGGCACATCGTCGGCGGCGATCGCGGCATTGAAGTCTCGTATTGTCGTTTCCAGCGCCGCTTGATCAAGCCCAAGCGCTGTCGCGAGTGCGGCGACGGTGTCGGCCCGGATCGGCGGCAGCGCCGTTGGCAAGGCGCGGTTAAGACCTTTCGCATCCATGATCAGGTAGGCGATCTGACCCGGGCAGTCGGCGATGCGCGCGCCCCAGCGGGCAAAATGCGTCTTGCGGGCGTCCTCGCCCTCGTCGTGAAATCGTCTGCCGTCGCAATCGACGACGATGCCGTGGGGAATCGCGGTAATGCGGGTGACGATACCACCATCGAACTTTGGTCCTCGGGCGTCGACCGCAACCATGTGGCAGCGCGAGGGATCGCCGGCCGGCCTCACGTCGGCGTCGAGCAGCAGGCGCAATACCGAGCCGGTAACATAGGGCGTTCCGCGGATCATAAAACCGTCGGCGGCGGCGCCAAAACTTTCGCGCAGCCAGTCGAAATTGGCCTGATGGCCGCCCGAGCACACAACCATTGTCTTCGCCAGGACGCGCTCGATGCTGCCGCCATGAGCGATGTCGGCTTCGCAAACCCGAGCGTCGTCGAAAGCAAGTTCTACCACTTCGCTGTCATAGCTGATCGTCACGCCGAGTTTCGCCGCGGTCATGTAGAGCGCGTTGATCATCGCCTTGCCGCCGCCGAGGAAGAATGCGGTGCGCTGCGAGTAGGGCATCGCGCCCGCTGCCGGATCCTGCAGGCGCACGCCGTTGTCGCCGAGCCATTGAGCGATCGTGGCGGAGCCGCGGATCAACGCGCGCGCCAGCCGCTCATCGGTCGCGCCTTGCGTGACGCGGAGCAGGTCCCTGAAGAATGCGTCCTCGCTATAGGTGCCCGGCACATACCATGCCGGTCGGTCGTGCATCAGGCGGAAATTACGCGCGTGACGGGTGTTGCCGCCACGCATCGCGGCTGGCGCCCACTCGACCATCCGTACCGAGACGCCGCTGCGCCGCGCCGCAATCGCAGCGCACAGCGCGGCGCTGCCGCCGCCGACCACCAGAACGTCGACATTTGCCGAGGCGGTCGCTTCGCTCATGATCGCGTTCGGTCGATCATATTCCGCACGCGTTCCCCGTTCAATGAATGAAATCGATGAAATTGATAGGGAGGCCGTCATCGCGTTGTCAACCGCGGGGCGTGCCAGATTGCGGCGGCCGAGCGGCGAAGGGCTATCCTGTCGGCGCTTGCGCGACAGCCTGCATCATGCTCTCGTGGGTCCGTCTTTCGGTGCCTCGCGAGAGGTGAAACGGGAATGCGGTAAGGCGAGAGATCGCCCAAGCCGCTGCTGCCCCCGCAACTGTAGGCGGATCGTCCTCGATCAACGACGTCACTGAACGCCGCGAAGCGGCATCGGGAAGGCGATCGGGGGCATTGTCCGTGAGCCAGGAGACCGGCCGCAAGACACTGAATCAACTCGTTCGACGGTGGGTCGAAGAGAGGGGGAGTGCACGCCACAGCCGTTCAGTCGCCATACCTTCGGTTTGATCGGCGGCGCTGCGTCGCCCGACGCCGAAATCAAGTTGCCGCCCGTCTCGTCATCGCCATCGCGTTGTCCGCAACCCGAACCGTCGCGCTGGCGCGGCCGCGCGCTCGTTTCGTCCTTTATCTTATTGAGCAAAGCCAATGCAAACCAAAGCGTCGTTCGCTGAATTGAATGATCTGCAGATCGAACCGATTGATCGATCGCTCGAGCCGCAGTTTCGTGCCCGAATTGACGGCAAGGCGAAGCCGCCCGGCTCGCTCGGCCGGCTTGAGGATCTCGCGGTCCAGCTCGGCCTGATCTGGCATCCGCTAGTGCCGCGCACCGGGCGCGCTGCCGTCTTCGTCTTCGCTGCCGACCACGGCCTCGTGGCCGAGGGTGTTTCGCTATATCCGGCGAGCGTCACCCGCGCGATGGTCGCGACCTATCTTGCCGGACGCGCCGGCGTCAATGCGTTCGCGAAGGCGTCGGGCGTTGACGTGCAGGTGATCGATGCCGGCGTTGACGCCGACATTCCCGCGCATCCCGGCCTGATCGACGCCAAGCTCCGGCGCGCCAGCCGCAACGCCGCGCGCGAATCGGCGCTTACCTCTCGGGAGGCGAGCGATTGCCTGGCGCGAGGTGCGTCGATTGTGGCGGCCTCGATCGATGCCGGCACCGACGTGGTCGCGATCGGCGAAATGGGCATCGGCAACACGACATCGGCGGCGCTCTTGATGCACCGGCTCGCGCCGGCTCCGCTCGTCGACTGCATCGGCGCCGGCGCCGGTCTCGATGCGGCCGGGGTCGCGCGCAAGCTCGCGGTTGCGGAAAGAGCGGCCTCGCGCAGCGACGCGACGTCGCCGCTCGACGTGCTGGCCGAATTCGGCGGCTACGAAATCGCGATGATGGCTGGCGCGGTGCTCGGGAGTGCCGGGCGTCGCCGGCCCGTGATCATCGACGGATTTATCGCGACCGTGGCGGCGCTGGTCGCAGTGCGGCTGCAGCCCGCGGCACGCGGCTACTGCGTTTTTTCGCATCGCTCCGCCGAGCGCGGTCACAGCCTGTTGCTGGAGGTGCTCGACGCAAAACCCTATCTCGACCTGGGGCTACGGCTCGGCGAGGGGACGGGTGCTGTCATGGCGGTGCCGCTGCTGCGGGCTGCCGCCGGAATCCTGACCGGGATGGCAGATCTCTCGGACGTCCTGGCCGGAACGTTGGAAACGCCAGCGGCGGATCGTCAGCATGGCTGATTTGATTTTCCTCACCGGACCGACACGCAGCGGCAAGAGTTGCCGCGCGGTTGAGATCGCGCAAGCATGGGGCGAAGGCGTGGTGTTCGTCGCGACCTATCGGTCCGACGCGAGCGATGCCGAAATGGTCGAGCGTGTGCGGCGCCACCGCGCCGAGCGCCCGGCCGTGTGGCGGACACTCGAGGCGCCCGCTGACATCGCGCAGGGGCTCGCCAATTTGCGGCCGGCGCCCTCCGGCGCGGTGATCGACAGTATCGTGCTGTGGCTGGCCGATCGCCTCGGTCAGGACGATGCGAACCTTCTCGCCGCGTGGGAGCGCCAGCTTGATGGCTTCCGCGCGGCCCCGCATCCGGTCATTGTGGTCGGCGACGAGATTGGCTGGGGACCGGTGCCGATGGACAAGGAGTTACGCCGCTTTCGCGATCTGCTCGGCCTGCTCGGCCAGCGCACTGCGGCGCGGGCTTCGGAGGCATGGCTGATGGTCGCCGGCTGCAGCGTGCGGCTGAAATGATGGCGCGCCGGATCGCCGCCATTGCCGGGGACTGGATCGACGATCTTCGCCTGGCCACCGGCCTGCTGACGCGGGTGCCGATGCCGCATCCGGACGGTGCGATGCCGGCTGGTCTGGCGCGCGCCCAGCGCGCGTTCCCGCTAGTCGGCGCGATGATCGGCCTGGTCGTCGGGCTCGCCGATCTGTCGTTGCTGGGGATAGGCATTCCACCGTTGGTAGCAGCGACGCTTGCGCTAGGCGCCGGCGCGGCGTTGACCGGCGCTCTGCATGAGGACGGCCTCGCCGACGTCGGCGACGGGTTTGGCGGGGGCCCCGATCGGGCTACGAAGCTTTTGATCATGCGCGACAGCCGGCTCGGCACCTACGGCGCGATTATTTTGCTCGTCAGCTTTTCGGCGAGGTTGTCGGCGCTGGCGAGTTTGCCTGCGGTCGCGATTGTTCCGGGCCTCATGGTAGCGCACGCGCTCGGCAGGGCGGCTATTCCGGTACTCGCGGCGAGCATGCCGTTCGCCCGCGACGACGGGTTCGGAAAATCTGCGGGACGGCCCGAGGCGGCAAGCGCTTTAACGGCGATCATCATCGCCGTCGTGATCGCATTGCTGTGCCTGTCGGGGAAGGAGGCATTGTTGGCGCTGGCGGTAACGGGCGCAGGGGCGGTGGCGATGGCGCTGCTGGCGTGGCGCCAGATCGGTGGCGTGACCGGCGACGTGTTCGGCGCAACCGAGCAGGTCGCGGAAACCGCGGTGCTGATCATGCTCGCCGCCCGGCTGTCGTGAGAGCATCACCATGAGCGAGGACAATCGTCTGTGGCTGATTCGGCACGCGCCGGTTGCGGGATCCAGGGGCGTGATCCACGATTCCGACGCGGCCGCCGACACCAGCGATGACGCGGCATTCTCCGCTTTGCGTGCGAAATTACCGGCGGAGGCTACGCAATTCGCCAGTCCCAGTCTCCGGACTCTCCAGACGGCGGCCGCGCTGGGGCTGCGGCCGACAGCAGAGCCAAACTTTCGCGAGCAGAATTTCGGCGACTGGACGGGACGCCGTCATGACGATCTCACCCGCGATCTCGCCGCCGCATATCTTGATTTCTGGCGGGCGCCTGCGAACAGCGAGCCACCGGGCGGCGAAAGTTTTGCGGACCAGATCGTCCGCGTGCGCGATGGCCTGGCGAGGCTCCCGGCGGGCGACGTCGTGCTGGTGGTGCATTCGGGCACGGTGCGGGCGGCACTTGCCATCGCGCTCGAGATGGGGCCGGAACCGGCGCTGCGCTTCGCGATCGATCCGTTGTCGCTAACCAGGATTGATCGGTTGACGAACGGCTGGCGCGTCGTTTGCGTCAACTGTTGAAACGTCGCGTATATCGAACTGCTGCCCGGAGGGACAGATGCGAAAGATATTCGTTATTGGCATCGGCGTCGGCGACCCTGATCAAGTGACCATCCAGGCGATCAAGGCGCTCAATCAAGTCGATGTCTTCTTCATTCCCGACAAGGGGACCGAGAAGGCCGCCTTGCGTGATTTGCGAACTACAATTTGCGAGCGCTTCATCGAAAATGCGGATTACCGCACGATCGACGTCGATATCCCGCAGCGGGCGACCACCGGCGGCTATCTCGCCAGCGTCGACCAATGGCATGGCCGCCTCGCCGACATCTATGGCCGCCTGTTCGAGCACGAGCTTGAAGAAGGCGAAGTCGGCGGCATTCTGGTGTGGGGCGATCCCGCGATCTACGACAGTACGCTGCGGATTCTCGAACGCGTGCGCGCCAAAGGGCTCGCGCTGGACTTTCAGGTGATTCCCGGGATCAGCAGCGTGCAAGTTTTGGCGGCTAAACATCGCATCGCCTTGAATTGGATCGGGGAAAGTGTGCTGTTGACCACCGGACGCAACCTCGCCGACGGTTTCCCGAGCGAATTCGGCAGCGTGGTCGTATTGCTCGACGGCGCGCAGGCTTTTGCAAGCCTGGCCGAACAAGACCTCGATATCTTCTGGGGCGCCTATCTTGGAACCGAAGACGAAATCCTGATTTCAGGTAAACTCGCCGACGTCAAAGACGAGATCGAGGCGGCGCGCCGGAGCGCGCGTGAACAGCACGGCTGGATCATGGATACGTACCTGCTGCGCAAATCCGATCCCGACAGATGACGAAGTGAAGTAGCGCCGCAATCGACGGCGCTGCCGATGCCGTGATTGCAGTCAAATTGTCCGGCGCCATGGCGGCGCCTGCGACGGAAAGAGAAGACGATGGAAACCAACGACATTCAGGCCGACGCCGAGTTCTCCGCCGACGAGCGAGACGCCGTCTACAAATGCATCTTCAACCGCCGCGACGTGCGCGGGCAGTTTCTTCCTGATCCGATTCCAGATCAGGTGTTGGCGCGCCTTCTCACGGCGGCTCATCATGCACCGTCGGTCGGTTTCATGCAGCCCTGGGACTTCATCGTCGTCAGGGACAGCGCCATCAAGCAGCGGGTGCGGGACTCGTTTCAGGCCGCAAACCTGGAAGCAGCCGGGATGTTCGAGGACGAGAAGCAGAAAACCTACCGCCAGCTCAAACTGGAGGGAATCGTCGAAGCGCCGATCGGGGTATGCATCACCTGCGACCGCAGCCGCACTGGCGCGGTCGGGCTCGGGCGAACCCATCAGGCCGACATGGATCTCTATAGCGCGGTCTGCGCGGTGCAAAACCTCTGGCTCGCCGCCCGCGTGGAAAATATCGGCGTCGGCTGGGTCAGTATCATCAGGCACGATGATTTGCGCGGGGCGTTGGGCATCCCGCCGTCGATCCAGCCGATCGCCTATCTCTGCGTCGGCTATGTCACGCATTTCCTTCGGAAGCCGGAGCTGGAAACAGCCGGCTGGCTGCCCCGGATGCCATTGTCCGACGTAGTGTGGATCGACGGCTGGCACGCGCGCGAGGCATCCGATCCGCTTCTTCAATGCCTTTGATCACGTGTGATCTCTCTTGCCGATGGTTTTATTTTTGGTTGCGCCAAAGGCCGAAGGATCCGCCGTATTCGACCCCAAGGTTGAAGTGACGAAAGGTGTCTATATTCGAGCCGGCGTGTGATGTGGGTCGACCCGTGAAGACGTCCACGGAACCGCCGACGGCGAGGTAGGGTCCTCAAGTAGGCAGCGGTGGTTTACTCCCAAGAGGCAGATGCACCGGATTTTAGCAACATATTGGCGGACCTCATCCCTGTTCAGAAAATAGCTGCCAAGGGCTGCTTGTGGCGCAAGGCGGACATTCGCCAAGACAACGAGGTCAGCTAAGCGACATCACGGCACCCTTGCCTCGTCGACGGACGTGCACACTGGCCCGCGCAAGCGATTTTTCCGGCCACAAGCGTCTGACAGGCATTCCCTTGTGCCGTGTCCCGCCTCCGGTTGCGAACGAGCTTGCGCCACGAACCTTTTTTAGCTCGTACACAGTGAGAGCGGCAATCGGTGCTGCAGGCTTGGGTATGGCGAACATGTTGCGAGCATATGTAGAAAACACTGGCAGATTTCGATGTCGCCGTTGCAATGGTTCTACACCGGAACTTGCGGTGACTGGCTCGCTATCGTAGTTGTCGGTAATGGTCTTGTTTCTCGTCCGCAGACTGTGGCTGGCCGCCTTGGTGTGCCTGACCGTTCTGGTCGTCAGCTTCATCCTGACACGCCTTTCCGGCGATCTGGCCGCGTCGATCGCAGGCCCGAACGCTTCCGCGGCCGATGTCGCAATCATTACCAAGAATTATGGCCTCGACCGCCCTTTGGTGGTGCAGTTTTTCGAATGGGCCGGCCATGCCGCCGAGGGCGATCTCGGCCGATCCTTCCTCTACCATGTCCCGGTCTGGGGACTGATCCGCGATCGATTACCGGTCACTCTGGCGCTTGGCCTGACCGGCCTTGCGATCGCGCTGCTGGTCGCCCTGCCGCTGGGCATTCTGGCGGCGGTGCGGGAGGGCTCGGCTATGGATCGGGGCATCATGATGGTGGCGCTGCTGGGGCAGGCGATGCCGGGCTTCTGGTTCGGTCTGGTGATGATCGTGCTGCTTGGCCTCGACCTGCAATGGCTGCCGATTTCGGGCGTGGACACCTGGCAAGGCTACATCATGCCGGGGATCGTGCTGGCCTTTTCGGCAATCCCGGCCTTGATGCGCCTGACCCGCTCGGGAATGATCGACGCGCTGGCGGCGGATTACATTCGCACCGCGCGCGCGAAGGGACTGAGCCGGGCGAAGATCATCCTCAAGCACGCCTTGCGCAATGCGGCGATGCCGGTGGTCTCCATCGCGGCGGTGCAACTCGGCTTTATGTTGGGAGGATCCGTGGTGATCGAGTTTGTCTTCGCACTGCCGGGCGTCGGCTATCTGGCCTGGGAATCGATCACCAAGAATGATTTTCCGGTGGTCCAGGCCGTCGTGCTGTTTTTGGCCGTCATTTACATCGCCCTGACCTTGCTGGCGGACATGATGAATGCGCTGCTCGATCCGAGGTTGCGCGGATGAGTGCCATTGTAATTGTCCAATCCCGGCCGGCCCGGCGGTGGTTACCTGCATTTCGTCACCTTGCCACGCTTTTGGGCGCAGTGATCGTAGGGGCCGCAGTGCTGGTCGCTATTTTCGCGCCCTATCTGACGCCGCATGATCCATTCGCTCAGGATCTCAACCAACGCCTCATTCCTCCGGTATGGATGGAGGGCAGCCAGCCGACGCATCTATTGGGCACGGATCAGATCGGCCGCGATTACCTGTCGCGCCTGATCTACGGCACGCGCATTTCCATGCTGATCGGCGTGCTGACCGTCATCACATCCGGCGTCATTGGCATCACGCTGGGAATCATCGGCGGGTTCTATGGCGGGCGCACCGACGACGTCGTGATGTTCCTGATCACCTGCCGCCTGTCGATCCCGCTGATCCTGGTGGCGTTGACGGTGGTGGCGCTGGTTGGCAGTTCGCTTGCGGTGGTGATTCTGACGCTCGGGCTGTTGCTGTGGGACCGGTTCGCCGTGGTGGCGCGTACCACCGCGATGCAGGTGCGCAACCTCGATTACATCGCCGCCGCCCAGGCTGCCGGTGCATCGCGCCTGCATATTCTGCTGCGCGAGGTGCTTCCCAATATCGCCAATCATTTGGTGGTGGTGGCAACGCTGGAAATCGCGCTGGCGATCCTGCTTGAAGCGGCCCTGTCATTTCTCGGACTGGGCGTGCCGCCGCCCTTGCCGAGCTGGGGGCTGATGATCGCCGAAGCCAAGGAATACATGTTCTTCAGCCCGTGGGTGATCATGACCCCCGGGGTCGCGCTGTTCGTGCTGGTGCTCGGCATCAACCTGCTGGGCGACGGGCTGCGCGACTTGCTCGGGGCGGATATGCGGCGATGACACCCGTCGTACCGAACCCTGTTCTCAGCGTCGCCAATCTGCGTGTCTCCTTCGGGCAGACCGAAGCCGTGCGGGGCGTGACGCTGGCGGTGGCGCGCGGCGAAACGCATTGCCTGGTGGGCGAGTCCGGCTGCGGCAAATCCGTTACCGCGCTATCGGTGATGAACCTGCTGCCGCGCGGGATCGCCCGCACCGCCGATCACCTCCGCTTTCAGGGGCAGGATCTGCTGGGCATGTCGGAGCGGCAGACCGCACGGCTGCGCGGCGACAAGATGGCGATGATCTTCCAAGAACCGATGACGAGCCTGAACCCGGCCTATACGATCGGATCGCAGATGTCCGAGGTGTTCGAACGCCATCGTGGGGCGACACGGCGGCGGGCCATGGACAGGGCGGCCGAGTTGCTGGCGCGCGTGGGCATTACCGCTCCGGGGATGCGCCTCGGGCAATATCCCCATCAGCTCTCCGGCGGCCTGCGCCAGCGGGTGATGATCGCCATGGCGCTGATGTGCGATCCGGAGTTGCTGATCGCCGACGAACCGACAACGGCTCTCGATGTGACGGTACAGGCGCAGATCCTCCGGCTGCTGCAGAAGCTGCAGCAGGAGTTGGGACTGGCATTGCTGTTGATCACGCATGATCTCGGCGTGGTGGCGCGGATGGCGCAGCGAGTCTCGGTGATGTATGCGGGCGAGGTGGTCGAAACCGGTACGGTGGCCGAGGTGTTCGCAGCACCCACGCACCCCTACACGCGCGGGCTGTTGGACTGCATTCCCGTGCCCGGCATGATGCGGACGGGCGAGCCCCTGGGCAACATTCCGGGCGTGGTACCGCGCATACCGCCTGGCTTCATCGGTTGCGGGTTTCGCGACCGATGTACTTTGGCCATGCCGGAATGTGCCCAGACCCTGCCGTTGCGCAATGCCGGCAGCGATCATTTCTTTCTCTGCCGGCTGCCGCCGGATTGGAAGCGAGCTGCCGCCGCATGACCCACGCGATCGAAGTCCGGAATGTCTACCGCGAATTCCTGCAGCGCAGCGCTATGGCAGGTCCCCGTCACAAGGTGCGCGCGGTGGACGGGGTGACGTTCTCGCTGCCGGCCGGCGATGTGCTGGGTGTGGTGGGCGAGTCCGGCTGCGGCAAGTCGACGCTTGCGCGTCTCATCATGGGCCTGCTACCGCCAACTTCGGGCGAAGTTCTGGTGGACGGACGCAGCCTGGCTGGCATGGACCGACGCGAACGCGCCCGAATGATCCAGCCCGTGTTCCAGGACCCGTACTCCTCGCTCAACCCGCGCCAGCGCATTCGCGACATCGTCGGGCTGCCGCTGGCCGCCCAGGGCGATCAGCCGAAGGCGCGGCAAGCCGATCGCGTCATGGCGATGCTGGCGCGCGTTGGAATTTCCAGCGAGATGGCCGAGCGCATGCCTGGCCAACTCTCCGGCGGACAGCGGCAGCGCGTGGCCATCGCGCGGGCGCTGGTGCTGCATCCGCGCATTGTGGTGTGCGACGAGCCCACCAGCGCGCTCGATGTGTCGGTGCAGGCGCAGATTCTCAATCTGCTGGCGGAATTGCGCCGCGAGCTTGGACTGACCTATCTCTTCATCAGTCACAATTTAGCGGTAGTGGAACACATCGCCACCGAAGTGGCGGTGATGTATCTCGGCCGCATTGTCGAGCAGGCGCCGGTGCAGGGACTGTTCCGCACCCCCACGCACCCCTACACAAAGGCGCTGCTGGCCTCGGTGCTGACACCGGATCCGGCGCTCGGCATCCCCGACATCGGTCTGGGTGACGCCTACCCCGATCCGACCAATATCCCGCCGGGCTGTCGTTTCCACCCGCGCTGCCCGAGCGCCCTAGCGAAATGCGCGACAACGATGCCCGACAATATCCGCAAGGATGGCCGCCTGGTCGAATGTCTGCTGGCGGTCCCGGCATAGCGCAAGCGCGGCAATCCGGCACATAGGTTGCAGCAACCATTAAACCCTAGGCATTTTTTTTCGGTCCACGGCGCATCGCGCTGGCGCTTATCATCCGCATGCGGAACTTGGACAGGTCAGCCGCGAAGAGGCCGCAGCTCTCGCCGGTCTAGCGCCGTTCGACGACGACAGTGGAACGCATAAGGGCCAGCGCCACATCGCCGGCGGCCGTGGACACTTGCGCCGCTCTCTCTTCTCCGCAGCGTTACCGGCAGTCTTCCGCTGGAACGCAGCGCTGATAGCGCTCTACACTCGCCTCATAGCGCGCGGCAAGGCCCACAACTCAGCTCTCATCGCCTGTGCAAGAAAGCTCCTGGTCTACGCTAACACCGTCATCCAGCGTGGAACGCCATGGACTGAAAAGCCCACCGTGCTTTAATGGTTGCTACCATGACCGGCTTGATAAGATCGATCGTTGCTACTTCCAGGTCGACAGATAGAACCGTGGCACGTCGTCCGGAAAACCCTGGAAATTCAGCCGCTTTGAAAATGCGACATAGCGGACGTCGCTGAACAGCGGCACGAAATCAACGCGTTCCGTGGCGAGGTGGATCGCCTCGCCAAAGACCTTGCGACGCTCCTCTGGATCGATGCTGGCTCCGGCCTGTTTCAACAGCTTTTGCACATCGGCATCGCGCGCGTAGTCGTTCAATCCCCCGCCGAGCCAATAGGGCATGAACGCCGAGGTATCGTTGACGGAATTGCTGCCCCAACTCCCCGAATACAACGGGGCCTTGCCGGCTTCCGCTAGTTGGATGGCAGCGCCGATCTGGAGCTGCTGGATCCGCATGTTGATGCCGACGGCCTTGAGATAGTTCTGCACGGCAGCGCCGACCTGCGGTGTTGCATAGGACACGAGTTCGGTATCGAAGCCGTTGGGATAACCGGCCTCGGTTAGAAGCTGCTTGGCCTTGGCCGGGTCGTATGGATATTTCACGGCCGCCGCTATGTCACAGCCGAACTGGCTGGGGAAACACGGCGTGTCGATGACCTGCGAATCGCCCTGGATCAGCTGTTTGGCCATCGTGCCGCGGTCGATGGCCGAGATGACCGCCTGCCGCACCTTCAGCTTGGTCAGCGGATTGTCGGCGCCGGAACGGCCGGCGCCGTCGATGGTCATGAAATGGACCCGCATGGTGCCGAACCGCACCGCCTCCAGATTTGGCATCCGCGCGATATTCGCGAACTGATCGGCATTATAGCCCCAGATCCAGTCGGCTTTTCCGCCGAGCAGCTCGGTCAGCTCGGTGGTGGCGTCGGGCACTTCGTGGATCTTGATATAGCGGATGCCGGGCCGGCCCTTGGGGCTGCCGGCGTAGTAGCTGTCATACCGCTCCATATCGATCTCGGTGGTGCCGTCGACCTTGGTGATCTTGTAGGGGCCGGTGCCGATCGGGGCACGGGCGTAGGCATCGGCACCGATTTTCTCGCGATAGGCCTTCGGCCAGATCGGCGTCACCATCGCCAGATATTCCATCACGGCCGGAGACACGCCGGTCAGCTTGAGGCGCACGTGAAAGTCGTCGATCTTCTCTGCGCCGGCAAAGGATGTGTAATAGGCGGGGATGGCGACCTGCTTGTCGTGGATGATGTCGTTGATCGTGTAAACCACGTCGTCGGCGGTAAACGGGTCGCCGTTCTGGAACGTCACGCCCTCGCGCAGGGTGAAGTCGATCGTGGTGGCATCGACCTGCTTCCACGACGTGGCCAAAGCAGGCTTCATCTCCATGGTGACGGGATCGCGATACACCAGACAATCGAAAGCCTGGAAGGCCACGACCATGCCGGTGCGCTGCGAATTATAGTACGGGTCGACATCGGGAATGGCGTCGCGCCAGGTGATGCGCAGCGTGTCAGCTGATCTTTGCGCAAGCGCCGGGGCCGTCATTGCCAGTGTCATGCAGGCGGCCAGGAGAGCGCCGCGGCGCCAGGTATCGGTTCGCATTTAGTTGGTCCTTTTCAATTCCGGCACTTTGGACGACATCGGAAACATACTACGACGCAAACATACGGTACCGGGAATAGAAGCAACCCGCATGCCAACGCAGTGGTTGCGGGCCGCTGGCACGCCAACCTATCTGTGATCGATGGCCGCGAGCAACCGTTTCAGGAAGCCGTCGATCGCCTCACCGTCGATCCAGCGAACCACGGCCACGAGATCGTGCTCCGGATCGACATAGACCAGGTTCGTGCCGTTGCCGCTATGGGCGAAAGCGGTGGCCGGGGCACTCGGCCAGCGCTTGCGGTCGGTGTTGAGGAACCAGTTCATGTAGCCGTAGATCGGCTCCGGCCTGGTCGGCGTGCATGCTTGATCGATCCATTGCTCCGAGAGCAGTTGACGATCCTTCCACTTGCCGCGACGCAGCGTTAGGTAACCGAAGCGGGCCATGTCGTAGGCATTGATATACATGCCGCCGCCCCAGTGGCCGCCGCCGGTCACCGACTGCATCAGGCTGCCGTCCAGCACCACCCAGGAATTCTCGTAGCCGAACCAGCGCCAGCTGTTGGAGGCGCCGATCGGGTCCATGATGGTTTCCTTCAGCACCTGCGGCAGCGGGCGTCGCCAGACATTGAGGGCTGCGAGCGCCAGGACATTGGTGCGGACGTCGTTGTATTTATACACGGTGCCCGGTCTGTTGCGCGGCCGCGTGGTCCATTGCGCCGGATTCTCGTCGGGCCGGTCTGCCCAGTCCGGCTTGCCCCACAGCGTGCCTTCCCAGTCGCTGGTCTGCCGCAACAGATTGTCCCAGGTGATCGTGCGGTTGTGCGGCGATTTAAAGGGCAACAGCAGATCTGGCGTGGTGAGCCGATCCGATTTGTTGGTGGTCGAGGGCGGGGCGTAGAGCTGTATCGGTGCGACATATTCCCTTACGGCGTCATTGACGCTTCTGATCATGCCGCGCTCGACGGCAATTCCGACGACGCTGGAAAGCAGACTCTTGGTCACGCTGTGAGTCATGTCTACACGAAGTGGCTCTCCCCATTCAGCGACGATGTAGCCGTTGTGAATGATGGTTCCGGTCGGATCGCCGCGTTCCCTGATCGGCCCGATGGCGTAGCCGAACGGTTCGCGGCCGAAGTTTTGATAGTGGTTCATCACCAGATCGCGGGGTGCCTTGGTCTCCCCGGCGACCGCAAAATCGATCGCCTGCTTCAGGAGGTCGGGACTGACGCCCGATTCTGAAGGCGTCCGGTGCTGCCACGTTGCATCGGGGTAATAGGCCGCGTCTTGGTCAGGCTGATCGGCTGGTCCACACAGGCTGGAACGAGAAGTCATGACTTTCCTTCAATTAGGATTTCTTCAGGAGCCCGGCTGCCGGCTGACCTCCCGCTTCGACGGATTCAGCAAATGTCCGCCGATGTCTGTCCTGACCGCCTACACTATCCCACTGCAATTGCCTACCGTCCGATGGAGCGCACAGGCCTTCGCGCGCAAGACCGGTAGCCCGTTCGACCAAGCTGACGAGGGCCGGAAAGCAAAGATTATCCAGCGCAGGCAGGCCTGTCCTCAGGTCACGTCGCCGTTATCCAGCGAATGCCCGCTTGTGGCGCAAAGCGGCCGTTCGTCAAGATCGTGCCCTGATCTTGCATGAATTCTACGACTATCACACGTAGTCATTGACGGGATGAAGCCCAGCGCTGAAGGCCAGGATCTTTGGTCCTACGGGTGTCTGAATTGTGAGGAGCGGAAGCAGAAGCCGATAGATTCCGAGCGGCTCGTTTGATGATCACCAACAGAGCCAGCCGGAATTTTCCGGCCAATCACCTGGCGGAAGACTGTCGTGCTGGAGTTACCCCTGCGGCTGTTTGGAGCGAGGTTCCCCGCCGACAGGGTTTGGCCCAATGGCCATAGGGCCTGCGTGCATCTGCTGCTGAATACTTCTCTGTTGGAACCGCCAAGCTGCCTCTCGTTTTCAGAGACTGTGCCATCTGTCGAGGAGTTGTGCCGGCAACTCGACATCATCGAAATCCAGGCGTTGATGACCGAAGGCTTCGCCGCCGCCATCGGGTTGTGGTAGCCGCAGTGGCGCCGCTTTCCTCTGCCTTCGGCACTGGAGGCGGTCGTTAATGTTCGAGGTTGACGGCGCCACCGGGGTGATCATCGCAGGAACTCGCCTCCCGGCTTTGGCGCAACTCTTCCTTTAGCCGTGCCAGCTCCCGCTCCAAGCCTTCGATGCGGTCGAGGGTGTAGTCGAAGCCTGTGTAGTCGAGCGCTTGGAGCCAAGCGCCGACGGCGGCGAGTGCGCGGCGAAATTTTCCCTGCTTGGGGACCGGATCGATTGCGGTGTCGGGCATCGGAAAGCTCCTCGTTGCGCGATGTCGGGCTCGCCCGCCAGCAAACCGCAAGGCTTGACAGGTTCGGATATCGCACCTAGTTAGTCAACTGACTTAAAGATCGCTGACGCCGTCGCTTCATCGAGGCGGGCGAACAAACGGGCAAAATCGTGGTCACCGCTTGGACAAGGGATCAAAGGAGCGCCGTCATGTCCGTCCAGCCTCTCTTTACCCCACTCCGCATGGGCGACCTGGATCTGCCCAATCGCATCGTCATGGCACCGCTCACCCGCATGCGCGCTGGGCCGATCGATCACGTGCCGACCGCGCTGCAGGCCGAATACTATGCCCAGCAGGCTTCGGCCGGGCTGATCGTCGCGGAAGCGACCGCGATCAGCCCCCCAATCACGTCATGCGGGAAGGCCGAGGACAATCTTCCCGATCGTGCCGCGTATCTCGGGCACGGCTGGACGGCGTACGCCGCCCTGACGCGCGGCCTCGCCGTACATCCGGGGGACGCTGTGTTTGTGTCGAGCGGCGGAGAGCTTCCTCGCAACTTTGTCGATGGTCCCATAATCTAGGAGGTATGTAGTTATGAAACTCAAAAGCAATACGATCTTGATCACCGGCGGTGCCAGCGGAATCGGTTACGAACTCACCAAACAACTCACGGCACTAGGTAACACGATTCTTATCACGGGCCGCGATCAGGCCAAGATGGACCGCGCGAAAGCGGCCTTTCCAAAAATTCACACCTTTCGAAGCGACGTTTCCGATCCGGAAGCGATCGCCGCTCTTTACGAAAAGGTCACCCGACAATTTCCTGAGCTCAACATTTTGATCAACAACGCCGGCATCATGCGTAAGATCAATGTTCACGACAAAGCTGGAAGCCTCGAAGACATCACTCGAGAGATTGAAATCAACTTGAGCGGGCCGATTTGCATGGTGAAACAATTCTTGCCGCATTTGAAAACAAAATCAGAGGCGGCAATCATGAACGTTTCATCGAGTTTGGCATTTGTTGCGTTGCCCATTTCACCGGTTTATTGCGCCACCAAGGCCGGCCTGCATTCGTTCACCGAGTCTCTTCGTGTGCAACTGAAAAACACCAAAGTGAAGGTATTTGACCTGGCACCGCCTGCGACACAAACCGAACTCTTGGGTGACTTTGATGTTGAAGACATGAAAGGCGCTTCTGTCATGACGGTGGAAGACATGGTTCGAAGTCGCCGTCAAAGGAATGCAAACCGATCGGTTTGAAATTCGTCCAGGTCAGGCGAATCAGCTCAAGATGATGAGTTGCGTGGCGCCTGGATTTATTTTGAAGCAGATGAGCCGATCGGTCGATCGCATGCTCAGAACACAGAATTAAATCGAAGTATCGTGCCGCGTATCTCGGTCACGTCTATTGCTTCGGCGCATTGTCCTGCCTTGGAAGCAATCAGGGTCGGCAGCGTCGTCTTCCGAACGGGCGCGGCTCGTGCGGTTTGTTCGGGCGCCAGCAGAGAGAAAATGAACGATGGGTAAACTACAAGGGAAAGTGGCTGTCATTACTGGAGCTACGCAAGGTATCGGCCTCGCCACGGCAAAACTCTTCGTGAGTGAGGGCGCCCATGTTTTCATTACTGGCCGTCGTCACAAGGAGCTTGAAGAAGCTGTAGCGTCAATCGGCAGCAACGTCACGGGCGTTCAAGGCGACGCGTCGAACTTGGCCGACCTCGATCGTCTCTACGAGAGCGTCAAAGCGAGGGGCCGAATTGATATCCTCTTCACCAATGCCGGACTAGGTGGATTTCTCCCGTTGGGAAGTATCACCGAGGAGCACTACGACCAGATCTTTAATACGAACGTCAGGGGGCTGCTCTTCACCGTCCAGAAGGCGCTCCCGCTTCTGAACGATGGCGCTTCCATCATTCTGACCGGTGCGGCCGCGGGCTCCAAAGGCACCCCCAACTTCGGCGTCGCCTCTGCGACCAAGGCGGCAATTCGCTCATTCGCGCGAACCTGGACCGTGGAACTGAAGGACCGGCACATCCGCACAAACGTTCTTAGCCCTGGACCTGTCCTTACGGCGTCGCTGAAGGCGGCCATGCCGGCTGAGGCCTTCGGGCGCATCGTGTCTACCGTCCCAATGGGCCGCATGGCGGAGCCCGAAGAGATCGCCAAGGTCGCGCTCTTTCTAGGCTCGGACGACTCAAGCTTCGTCACGGGGATCGAACTGTTCGCCGATGGCGGCAGAGCGCAAGTCTGACTATTGCTGATCTTGGGAAATGGCCGGCCAATTCTGGAGCCTCCAACCGGAGAACGCGGCTCCCACACACCGCATGAGGTCCCGTGCTCTACCTGGCGATCGACTGCGGGCCGATGGAGGAGCGCGCGACATGCCCGCACTCGAACGCCCTATCCGGTACGTCAGGATCAGGGACCGCGGGCTTGACAGGCTTGCCGACCCCCTTCATATCCAAGTTAGTTGACGGACTTATGCACATGGCTAGGACACAAATCGATAAACGATCGCGGCTGGTTAGTGCGGCGGTGGGCTTGGCGTACCAGAACGGGTTCGAGGCCACCTCGCTTGCCGACATCGCGCGCGAAGCCAAGATTCCTCTCGGCAACGTCTATTATTATTTCAAGACCAAGGACGAGATTGGCGAGGCGATCGTCGAACTGAGGCTGGCGCAGATGTCCGCGCAGCGGCAGCGATGGGACGAAGCTGAATTGCCCAAGGATCGTCTTTGCGCCTGCGTCCAAGGCGTCTTCGAGAACAAGGATTGCCTGGCACAGCTCGGTTGCTCGGTCGGGACGTTTTGCTCCGAGGTCCACAAGGCGGGCGGCTCGGTCGCCACCAGAGCGACCGAGATCTTCGCTCAACACCTGGCCTGGATCGAGAGCCAGTTTCGGGCACTCGGGAAGGGAAAAGACTCCAACGGTCTTGCGGTGCACCTGCTTTCAGCCATGCAAGGCGTTTCGGTCCTGGCTCATACCTTTCATGATTCCGGTCTTGTGGCGGCGGAGACCAAGCGCCTCAAGAGTTGGATTCGAAGCTTGTAAGACGCCAGGCGGGCGGAACCCCAGGTCCAACGGCGAGGCCTGAAGCCAGCCGAGTAAAAATGCGCATTGCAATTAGTTAGTCAACTGACTTACACTCGGTGTGACCGAGGTGATTGGAATGACAGCAACAAGCCCTAAGCGGGCAGAATGGAGCTTTTATGAAAATTGTCTTGATTGGCGCAAACGGAAAGATCGGGGAACTGGTTCAAACGGCCATGGCCGGCGCCGGCCATGAGATCGTCAAGGTCGGACGCAAATCGGGCGATTTCCGAGTTGAGATCGAGAACCGGGAAAGTGTCAGGAAGCTTTATCAAGCCGTCGGCTCGTTTGATGCCGTGGCCATTGCAGCAGGTGAAGTCGCATTTGCTCCGCTTTCGGAACTCACCGCTGAAAAGTGGCAGTTTTCGTTGGGAAGTAAGCTCATGGGCCAGATCAGTCTGGTCCAGGAGGCGATCCCGTTCATCAACGAAAGGGGATCTTTCACCTTGGTTTCGGGCATTCTCAATGACGACCCGATCTTCGCCGGTGTCGCGGGTGCAACCGTTTCGGGCGCGTTGGAAGCTTTTGTTCGGGCTGCCGCAATTGAGCTTCCTAAGGGACTGCGTATCAATGTGGTGAGTCCCACGATGCTAAAAGAATCCGAATCTCAATTTGCCCAGTTCTTCATCGGCATGATTCCGGTCGAGGGATGGAAAGTTGGACAAGCCTACAAACGCGCTATCCTGGGGGCGCAAACCGGCCGCGTTTACAAAGTTGAGTGAGCCTACCTGCGTTCCGCTCCAGAATCGTTCCAGGCCGGCTGAACCGCATCTTGAACGCCCTCGTGCCCGCTTCTCTTGCGCGGAAGATCGAGGCGGACGTGATTGAAAAAGGGCTTGCCGGCAAGGCCGATTTTGCGCGGAGAGGGGCTCGCGCTTTTCTGTAGCCATCCGCGATCGCTGCGGTCCCCTTACGTGCATCCAAGTGTGCCCGGAGCTTGCGATCCCTTGAGATGTGTTTTTAGGGCGATGAGGCGGAGCTACACGCGGGGTACCGTGCTGTTTGTACCAGGCCTCGACCGCTTCGACGATCTTGCTCATCCAACATTTTAGCTTTTAGGATTCGGTCATGCCAACAGACTTCCGAGGATCATCTCTCCCCGCACCGCCGCGGGCAGTCCGACGCCGGGCCCTTTCGCCTGCGGTCATGACGGTCTTTAGTTTGGTTGGGGCCGCACTGGTCGTGGCGAGCAACAGCGCGGTCACCCCGCTGTACCGGCTGTACCAGCAGTCCATGCATCTGACTCCGCTGATGATCACTCTGGTGTACGCCGTCTATACCTTCAGCCTGCTGGCCGCGCTGCTGACGGTCGGGGGACTGTCGGACTATGTGGGGCGCCGGCCGATCATTCTCAGCGGTCTGCTGTTGAACGCGATCGCGATGGTCCTGTTCTCTTATGCCACCGATGTCGGACAACTGATCCTGGCGCGCGCGGTGCAAGGCCTGTGCGTGGGCACTGCGACGCCGGTGCTGGGCGCTGCAATTCTCGACACCGACCACAGACGCGGACCCTTGCTCAATAGCGTCACGGCATTTCTCGGGCTGACGGCTGGCGCGCTCGGTGCTGCGGCCCTCGTCACCTTCGCGCGCGATCCGCTGCATCTGGTCTATGAGGTGCTGTTCGCGCTCACGGCTCTGATGATGGCCCTGCTGTTCGTGATGCCCGAAACGGTGTCGCGCAAGGCCGGCGCGTTAGCGTCTCTGCGGCCGCGTGTCAGCGTGCCCAGGCAATCGCGCGCGGCGCTGTTGCGTATAACGCCGGCCAGCATTGCGGCCTGGGCGCTTGGCGGCTTTTACCTTTCGCTGATGCCGACGGTGGTGGCGACGACCTTGGGCGTCCGCGCGCCCTGGGTCGGTGGCATCGTCGTTGCGGCGCCTTGGTTGTCCGCCGCACTAACTGTGGGAGCGCTCCGACAATTGGCCGCGCGCCGGTTGCTGCTGCTAGGCACTAGCGGATTGTCGCTGGGCGTTGTCGCCTCGCTGCTCGGCATTTGGCAGCACAGCGTTGCCGCCTTGTTCACCGGTGCCTTGATCTCTGGTCTTGGCTTGGGCGCATCGCTCTCCGGCTCGTTGAGCGCACTGTTGCCGACCGCCGAAGCGCATCAGCGCGCCGGCTTGCTGGCGACGTTCTATGTGCTGTCCTATTTCGCCCTCGGCCTGCCGGCGCTCGTCGCGGGGGCCTCGGTGCCACTGATCGGGTTGGACATCGTGGCCTATGTGTACGGCGCGGTGGTCATCTTGCTCGCCATCATCTCGCTGATCGCGTCGCTGCGCAGCATTGGCAACGCGGCTGACGAAGGGGATAGTTGAGAAAGAGGGCTTCGGCCTTCCTTTTCGAAGCATACTTCTTTGTCCGATGCTTTGATTAGCTTGATCCCAACCTACGGCCTGTGGATCATCTTTGGCATTGTTGCGCTCGAAAGTGTCGGCGTGCCTCTCCCGGAGAGACAATCCAAGCCGCCCTCCGCGTCGCTCTATCGCGAGCGGATCATTTATTCCAACTAAGCAATCTGGCTCTCCCAGGAAGGTACCTACTCGCGGCCGACCGCTCATGGCGCAAAGCGGCCGTCGAGGTGTGGATGTAGAGCTCGTGATGACGCTCTCCAGCGAATGAGAGTCGGCTTCATGCTGCGTTCGGCGGCCGCGGCTGATCTCGAGCGCCGGCGCGATCCCCTGGCCGCCGCCGATGCACATCGTAACAATACCTCTCCTGAGGCCGTCCCGCCGCACCGAAGCCCTTCGCTCATTCCACGCGGGAATGAATGATATTGCCTCGGCGTGTCTGCCTTGTCTTCCTGGAATGAGCGAGGTTGCCGGCACCAATCGTCATTCCAAGGAGAAGGAACATGATCAACAGCTTCACGCTTCACGAGACGAACGCCGCACCGGCGGCCTCGGCCAAGATTCTAAACGGCGTTCAAAAAGCCTGGGGCTTTGTGCCCAATCTCCACCGCGTGCTGGCCGAGAGTCCCGCCGCGCTCGAGGCCTATACCACCCTGTGGGGAATCGCCGAGAAGACGGGGTTCACGCCTCAGGAGCGCAACATCGTTTATCTCGCCATCATCTACGAGAACGAGTGCACCTACTGCATGGCCGGTCACACCAATCTCTCGAAGATGGCGAAGGTGGAGGACTCGGTGATCGCCGCCGTCCGCGAAGGGCGTCCGATCGCCGATCCCAAGCTCGAAGCCTTGCGCCAGTTTGCAGCCAAAGTGACGCGTAATCGCGGCCTCGTCAGCGAGGCAGACGTATCCGCCTTCAAGGCGGCGGGCTTCGACAATGGCGCCATGCTCGACGTACTCGTCCTCGCCGCGACCAAGCTGATCTCGAACTACACCAACCACCTCGCGCAGACGCCGCTTGATCCGTTCATGAAGGGCGCCGAGTGGAGCGCACCGGGCAAGCTGAAGCCAGCCGCCTGACCCGTGACCAACGCCACCCCTTGCTTCCGCGCGGGGGCGGCGTTCGCGGCGTTGCACCTCGCGGATAAGCCGAGGAGACCGAAGATGATTGAGCTCTACTACTGGCCTACGCCGAACGGTCACAAGATCACGATGTTCCTGGAGGAAGCCGGACTGGACTACACGATCCATCCGGTCGACATCAGCGCCGGCGATCAGTTCAAGCCCGACTTCCTCGCCATTTCGCCGAACAACCGCATGCCGGCGATCATCGATACCGCGCCGGCCGACGGCGGCGAACCGATCAGCTTGTTCGAGTCGGGAGCCATCCTGTTGTACCTGGCCGAGAAGACCGGTCGCTTCCTGCCGAGGGATGCACGTGGCCGCAAGACCGTGACGGAGTGGCTGTTCTGGCAAGTGGGCGGGCTGGGACCGATGGCCGGACAGAACCACCATTTCGGCGTTTACGCGCCGAGCAGGGTTCCATACGCGATCGAGCGCTATGTGAACGAGACGAACCGTTTGTACGGCGTCCTCGATCGTCATCTCGAAGGCCGCACGTTCATCGCCGGCGACGACTACACTATCGCCGACATGGCTTCCTATCCGTGGATCGTTCCCTGGAAACGACAGCAGCAGAATCTGGACGATTTTCCGAACCTGCGGCGCTGGTTCGACAAGGTGCGTGCGCGTCCGGGGACGCAGCGGGCCTACGCCAGCGGCGAGCCGTACTCAAGCCGCCCCACGGTGACGGAAGAAGGGAAGAAGATCCTGTTCGGACAGACCGCCGCAAAGACGTTGGCAGTCTGACGAGAAAGAGCCGCAAATCTCCCGACGTCCCAGTTACATGTTGGAGGGTAAAATGACGACCACGTCTTCATCGGAGCAACAGCAGGCGCCTGAGCGCCGGTCAATCGATCAGAGTAAGATTGCATATCAGAAATCCCAGCCCACCGGTATGGTGCCGGATGTTTTCGTCGGCTCCGCGCTGGAGCTTGACGGGGACGAACGGGAATGGGTCCCTCAGTCGCCGACCGTTGCCTTCAGGCCGCTCGTCCTGAATGTGAGCCAAGGGTACTACATCAACATCCTTCGGGTCCGGTCTTCGGGCGTGCTGTCGCGTCACCGCCATTCCGGACCGGTGCACGCCTTCACGCTGCGCGGAAGATGGCACTACCACGAGCATGACTGGGTCGCGTCCCCGGGCGACTACGCGTTCGAACCGCCCGGTGAGACGCACACACTCGTCGTTCCGGACGACGTCAAGGAAATGGCCACGCTCTTTCACGTAACGGGCGGGTACACCTACGTCGATCCCTACGGCGATGCGCTCGGATACGAAGATGTTTTCACCAAGCTCGAGCATGCGACCAAGCACTACGAAGCCGTCGGGCTCGGCAAGGAACATGTGAAGAGGATCGTTCGATGACGAAGCGCGAGACTGTCGATGTAGGCGGCGTTCCGATCAGCTATCTGACCGCCGGCAAGGGCGGTTCCCTGATTCTGCTGCTTCATGGCACCTATTGGAGCCGCGTCTGGCAGCCCGTGCTCGACGGCATCGCCGCGGCGGGCCTTCGCCCGGTGGCGGTCGATTTCCCCGGCTTCGGCCGCTCCGGAGGCGAGCTCACCCTAAGCGAGGCTTCGGTCCCGCGTCTTTCCGCCTGGCTGGTGCAATTCCTAGATGCGCTTGGGCACCAGGGGCCGGTCATGGTCGCTGGCCACGACATCGGCGGAGGCGTCGCGCAGCATCTGATGCTCGCAAATAAGGTGGAGGTCCCGCGCGCGGCCGTGGTGAACGGCATTATGTACGACTCATGGCCGGTCCCCGGCGTCGCCCGCTTTCGGGATCCGGAAGTGGCCGCCGCGACGACGCGGGATGATGTACTGGCCGCGCGCCGCGTGTCCGTTGTAAAGGCGCTCGGGCGTCCGGCAAGCGAAGCCGAGATCGCCGAATATCTCGATCCCTGGACAGACCCGAGGGTTGCCCGCTCCTGGTTGGCGCTCGCGGGCGCTGCGGACCACCGCTACACGATGGAGATGCTGCCGGCCTTGCTGCAGTCCAAGACGCCGAAACTCCTCGTGTGGGGCGAGGACGATCCATTTCAGACAATCGACTATGCCGAACGCTACGCACGCGAAATTCCGGAAACGAGGCTTGTGCGGATCAAGTCCGCCGGCCACATTCCGATGGAGAACGATACCAAGGCAGTAGCGGCAGCTCTGGCCGGGTTCTTTGCCGCCGAACGCTGACGGGAGGGTACCGATGAAGGTTGCGGTCCTCGACGACTACCAGGACGTGGCGCTGCGGCTTGCCGACTGGTCGGCAGTCCGGCGGCGCGCCGAGATCACCGTGTTCAACGACCACCTGGATGATCCGGGTGCGGTCGTAGACCGGCTGCGCCCCTTCGATGCCATTTGCGTGATGCGCGAGCGAACTCCGCTGACGAGGGAGATTCTCGAGCAGCTGTCGCGGCTGAGGCTGATCGCGTCGACGGGTCCTCGCAACGCCTCGGTCGACACGCAGGCCGCGGCAGAGCGGGGGATCCTGGTGACCGCGACCGGCTACGACTCCACTCCGACCATCGAGTTCACCTGGTCGCTGATCCTCGCGAGCATGCGGCGCATCGACCGGGAGGCCGCTTCGCTGAGAGCTGGTGGGTGGCAGACGGGCCTCGGCTCGAACCTGCGAGGCAAAAGCCTTGGCGTCGTCGGGTTGGGCAATATCGGAAGAGAGGTCGCGCGCATCGGTCTCGCCTTCGGCATGAAGGTGATCGCCTGGAGCCAGAACCTGACCCAGGAGAAGGCAAGTGCCGCCGGTGCCACCCTCGTCGACAAAGAGGCACTGTTCCGCGAGGCGGATGTCATCTCGGTCCATCTCGTCCTGAGCGGCCGCACCAGACACCTGATCGGGGCGCCCGAGTTCGCCCTGATGAAGCCGACGGCGCGGCTGATCAATTCGTCGCGCGGTCCGATCGTTGATCAAGCGGCGTTGATCAAGGCGCTGCAGGCCCGCGCGATCGCCGGTGCGGCCGTCGATGTGTTCGATACAGAGCCGTTGCCCGCCGATCACGCATTCCGGACGCTGGACAATTTGCTGGCGACGCCACACATCGGCTACGTGACGGAAGAGCTTTATCGCACCTTCTACGGCGACGCTGCCGCCAGCATAGCCGCGTGGCTCGAGGCCAAGGCCGCGTGAACTGGGCCGGCAAACTTTCGTGAATATTGACCGCTGCCGTCGATGCGATCCAGAGCCGAAATCGCTTTTCCATTCCGGTCTGGAATAAGTCTTATCCCGGCAAGAGGGCTACCTGGATTGCAGGAACGAACGATGTTGCGCGTGGATAATCGTTGGGTGGCACTGAAGCGCCGCGGGTGAGAAGTTCATGACGCTCTTGGTCACAAGTGCAACCGGTGCGAATGGCGCGGGCTTTGGAAAAGTTCTCGCCTTCGCCGATGACGGCAAGCCGATTGGCGTCTTCGGTGACGATCCGCGCATCGTCGATCCTCGGGGGCTTGGCATCAGCCGGGACGACGGATTGCTCTTCGTCAACAGCGGCTCAAATCGGGTTCTCGCGCTCAATCGCAACGGACAGGTCGTACGCGCAAGCAGAGCCATCGAGGGATTGAACCCGGGCGGCGGCAATTTTGGGCCGGACGGGCGCTATTACGTCGGCCTGCGCAGCGAGCGCACCATCATGGCGTTTACAAGCCAGCTCGACAGCGAAGGCGAATATGTCCTGCCGCCTCAAGTCGTTCCGTTTCCGCGCGGCTTCGCGTTCGGGCATGATGGTAGGCTTTTCCTCGCCTCCGGCATCGGACCGAGCGGAGAAGGCAACAACACCATTCTGGCGTTCGATTCCGACAGCCTGATGCTGCCGTCATGGAAGGTAAGAGATCCGGAGCTCAGTCCGCTCGACCTTGCGATCGCGCCAAACGGCAATATCGTCGTGAGCAGCGAGCGTCCGTTCGGTTCAGCAAATGCGATAACGACGATCCGTGAATATGACCATGCTGATGGGCGTCTCATTCGAGTGCTTGTTCCGACTCATGGTGTGCGATTTCGGAAGCCGCGGGGTTTGCGCTTTGGTCCGCATGCCCGGCTCTATTGTGTGGCCCAAGACGAAGTCGTCGCTTTCGACTTCGAGACCGGAAATTGCCTCGGTGCCATTGCGAGGCTGCCTCGCCTGAATGGCCAGGCCGTAATTTTCTTTCCATGAGTTGAGCGGTTCCAAAGGAGAAGAGCGATGAAGCTCGATGCAGCAACGACGCCCGTGCCGCCCGGGCCGTCTGTCTACGAGGAATGGCCATACGAACCGAGATTCAAGCGTGTCAACGGCTGGCGCATGCATTACCTCGATGAGGGAGAGGGCGACCCCGTTGTTCTCTTGCACGGCAATCCCGCCTGGGGATTCCTATACAGGAAATTCGTAAAGCCGCTGACGGCTGCAGGCCGGCGCGTGATCGTCCCTGACATGATCGGCTTTGGTCTGTCCGAGAAACCCGTCCGCGAACAGGCGCACAGTCTCGACGGCCACATCGTAAACCTCACGAGCCTGCTGCGGCAGCTCGACGTTCGCAACGCGACCATGGTTTGTCACGATTGGGGCGGCCCGACCGGTCTCGGCTTTGCTCTCTCCAATTCTGACCGCGTCCGCGCTCTCGTGATCATGAGTACCTGGGCTTGGCCGCTTCCACCGGCCGAATTCCACAAACGGATATTTCCCTGGCGCATGATGCACGCGCCTCTTGTAGGCCCCTATCTTCTCGGCAAGCACAATGTGTTGGCCGGTCGCGGAATGTACCTGTCGGTAGTCGACAGGAAGAGATTTCAAGACGAGGCCCAGAGCGCTTATGAGAGGGTCTTGCCCGATCCGGGATCTCGCCTCCTCACCTGGACCTGGCCGCGCTGGATTCCGCTCGATGAGACCGCACGTGGCTTCAAACGTTTCGAATGGCTTGAGCGTGAGCTCAAAAGATCGAAATTTCCGACAATGCTGGTCTGGGGAAGGGAAGACGAAGTGTTTGATCACAAGACGTTCGCGACACGCTTCAAGGAGCTATTGCCGCACGCGGAGGGTCCCGAATTGGTCACCGGCCGGCATTTCCTTCAGGAAGATTTGGGCGGCGAGATCGCAGAGAAGATCAACGACTTCCTCGACCGTATTGATGGAAGGCAGCCATGACAGACGTTGAAGTCATAGGACAGCCCTGCCTCGACGGAAAAAGAAGAGCACCCGTGCTTACAGAAGATCGCGTCGGTCATTATCCGGAGTTTCGGGAATTCTTCGTTCGGCGCTTCTCGCTCGATACCGATGGCCTGTCGAAGCCGGGCTATGTCCGTGCGCCCTCGGGAATGGCCTATTCGCTCGTGTTCGTTGGTCGGAGCGGAGAGCCCTTTCCCGACGGACTCGAAGTCTATGCGCTCATTGATGCGCTGGAGCCCTTGACCGAAGAAGACGTCGATACCGATCTCTGGGCGTTCCTGAGGTGGATGATCCAGGGCATTGGTGGCGAATGGAAGGTTGAGGACCTAGATGAAACCGGCCGCTTGTATCAGCTCCCGTTTTTGTCCCGGCGAGGCTAACTAACTGATCTCAAGCCGCTGGTTCATCCCTTCCCATGGAAGATGCAGCGCACGAACACCTCCAGATGAGGCGCGGCGAGCACCATCAGGGTTGAGAACGCGCTGCCTGTCACAGCGTAGGCATAGAGCGCATCGGCAACGGTCAGGTTGAGCGTCCGTACCGCGCCGGCGACAACGCTCTTCGTGCGCCGCCTGGAACGGAAAGCGGATAATACGGCCTTATAGTGGTCGGCGTAAGATTGTCTGTGATCGGTCATCGGTCGTCTCCGTCCCGAGCCAAGCATCCGCTTGGGTCGAGAGAAGACATGGCCAATTTTCTCCGGTCGTGGCAGACAGGAACCGGCAATATTGCCCATTCCCAGAAAGAATAGGGGAGAACAACGATGGATCGCCTGGCTTCGATGGAGACCTTCATCCGGGTGGTCGAGACAGGGTCCTTCTCCGGTGCCGCACGGCAGCTTCGGGTCGGGCAGCCTGCGGTCTCGAAGACGGTCGCGCAGCTCGAAAGCTACCTGGGCGTCAAGCTGCTCACGCGCTCGACGCGCGGGCTGACGCCTACTGAGGCGGGACTCGGCTATTTGGAACGTGCCAAGCGCACGATCGAGGAGGCTGACGAGGCCGAACTCGCCGCGCGCGGCGCTGGCACCGGGCTGAAGGGGAGGCTGCGCGTTTGCGCCGCCGTCACCTTCGCCCGCATCCACCTTATTCCGCTGTTGCCGCAATTCCTCACCCAACACCCGGACCTCGATCTGGAAGTCGTGCTCGACGACCGCCAGATCGATCTCGTGCAGGAGGGTATCGATGTGGCGCTGCGGATGGGAAAGCTGCTGGATTCGGCACTGACGGTCCGCCGCATCGGTCGATGCAAGCGACTGGTATTGGGTACGCCCGGCTACTTCGAGCGTGCGGGGACCCCTGCCACGCCAGCCGATCTCAGCAAGCATCAGGCTGTCGTTTATCTGCAGGGCGAAGGTAGCATCTGGTCGTTCCAGCGCGACAGCTCTGAAGCTGCGGTCAAGGTCCAAAGCAGGTTGAAGGTGACCGCGGCCGAAGGCGTCAGGGCCGCGGTGCTCGCCCATGTCGGGCTGACCATTGCGTCGGAATGGATGTTTACCCCGGAACTACGCTCGGGTGCCGTTCTGGCGGTGCTATCGGAGTGGAGCCTTCCGGCACTCGATTTGTGGGCGGTTTTTCCGACCGGGCGCACCGCGACAGCGAAAGCGCGGACTTTTGTCGATTTCTTCGAGCGCAGCTTTAACCCGTGACAAGGAACCAATCGAGGCGACGGCGTTTCCGGCGCAGATGAGACGAACGAGCATTTCTTCGATCCCTGCCGGGATTCTGCGTCTTAGCGCGATCAGTCAAGGTGACACCAGAAGCGGAGTTGCTCATCTCGAGCCCGCGACAGAAGGAGTGTCACCATGTCCACCCAAGCAACGACGTATTCGACGAGCGTTTCCGCGGCCGTTGCCGCTGGTGTTGTCCTGTTCAGCCTGCTTTCGCCGGCAATGGCAGCATCCGATCAAAACAGCCCAGCCGTCCTGACCTCGCATTCGCCCTGGCTCGCTCCGATCGGTCATCGGCAGCCTGCAAGGGCCGACGTCCCCCCAGACGACGTTCTGTCGGCATGGGAACGCCAGCAACAGGATCTCGATGTCGAACTCGATCACAGGCTGGTCATCTGCCGTGACTGCTGAAGTCGATATTCCGAAGCGGAATAGGGCCTAGTCCAACAGCCTAGCTACCCTCCACGTCGGTCTCCGTTAGGTTCTTTCGTGAGAGTTCGATCCATAAGCCCAAGCGAAACCCAAAGGAGAACCGACCATGTCACTGCAAGCCAAACTCGATGCTTTCAAGGGCGATTTCGAAGCCGGCAAGCCGCCCTACAACGTTCCTCGTTCCGTGATCGAGACCATGCATCGCGCGACCGCCGAGCTGATCGCTTCCGGCGTTGCCCAGCGCGCCAAGAAAGCCGGCGACGTGGCTCCGTCCTTCTCGCTGACGGATCCCGAAGGGAACATCGTCAGCTCGGATGAGCTTTTGAAGAAGGGCCCGCTCGTCGTCAGCTTCTATCGTGGCGTCTGGTGTCCCTATTGTAACATGGAGTTGCAGGCGCTGGAGGCCGCCAAGCCGGCGTTCGACAGGTACGGCGCTTCGCTGCTCGCGATCTCGCCGCAGACCGCGCCGAACAGCCGCAAGTCGGTGCGTCAGAACAAGCTCGGCTTCCCGATCCTGTCGGATGCCAAAGGCAAGGTCGGTGCGGCCTTTGGCCTGCGCTTCGAACTGCCCGACTTTTTGATCGAGCTCTACAAGAGCCTCAAGAACGATCTGCCCACGTTCAACGACGATCCGAGCTGGACCCTGCCGATGCCGGCCCGCTACGTGATCGGTCAGGACGGCACGATCCTCTACTCAGAAGTGAACCCCGACTACACCCACAGGCCCGAGCCTGAAGAAATGATCCCGGTGCTGCAACGGGCTGCCGCCGTCAAGGCCTGACAACGGCGAAAACCGGAAGCGCGACTGCGATCCTATCGCGCTTTTCAAGAGACGGCTGATGGGGCGCTACGTCCAGCGACCATCGGCCGTCGTCATCCAAATCTGAAGGAGACAACCATGAGCACCCTGTTCTCGCCGGTCAAGATTGGCCCCTATCAACTCTCCCATCGTGTCGTAATGGCACCGCTGACGCGGATGCGCTCCGATCCGGGCGACATTCCGAGCGACCTGATGGTGGAGTATTATTTCCAGCGCGCATCGAAGGGGGGCCTGATCATTTCAGAGGCAACTCCCGTCTCGATTCGTGGCTACGGCTATACCGGTGCGCCCGGCGTCTATTCGGATCGTCAGATCGAAGGATGGCGCCGCGTCACCGATGCGGTCCATGCCAAGGGCGGCCGGATCTTCCTGCAGTTGTGGCATGTCGGCCGTCAATCACACACCGATCTGCAGCCGAATGGTGAGCCGCCGGTCGCGCCGTCCGCGATCGCGGCAGAAGGCTATGCCTATACCGACCAAGGTGAAGTCCCGTTCTCGATGCCGCGCGCGCTGGCGCTGGAAGAGATTCCAGGGATTATCGAGGAGTTCCGTGCTGGCGCCGAGCGCGCGCTACGCGCCGGTTTTGATGGCGTTGAGATTCACGGTGCGAACGGCTACCTGCCCGATCAGTTCCTCCAGGACGGCACCAACAAGCGCACGGATGAATATGGCGGCCCCATTGAAAACCGTGCGCGCTTCCTGCTGGAAATCACGCAGGCTGCGATTTCGGTGTGGGGTGCCGATCGCGTCGGCGTCCGCATCGCCCCGAGCGGCACCTATGGATCGATGTCGGACAGCGATCCCGTAGCGACCTTTGGCTACGTCGTGACCGAGCTCGATCGGCTGGGCATCGCCTACCTCCACGTGGTCGAGCCGCGGATCAAGGGCATCGAGGAGATCGCCAAAGGCCAGGCTCCGATCGCTGCCCAGCATCTGCGGCAAAAATTCAGCCGCACCGTGATCGCAGCCGGCGGTTTCACCGGTAAGAGTGCCGCGGCCGTTGTCGCGGCAGGCGATGCGGATCTCGTGGCGTTCGGTCGACACTTTATCTCCAACCCTGATCTGCCTGAACGGATCCGGCGCAATTTACCTCTGAACCGCTACGACCGCTCGACGTTCTACGGCGGCGACGGGCGAGGCTACATCGATTATCCGACGCACGCCGACATGGCGCCGGCGGCGGTCTAGTTCCGGACGATCGCTGGCGCGCCAGATGATGGCGCGCCACGTGTCGGCTCGCGGCCCCTGAGCACGACAAAGGTGGCAACCAATCACTGTTGAGAGGGCGCCTTTTGGCCACGATCAATTCGCAAAATTGGATGGTTGTGGAATGGCTGCTTCTGGCGCAAAGCGGCCGTTCATACGCAAACGGGATCTCGTGGTCGATAACGAATGAGTAGAAAACTATCCAGTTTCCAACCGGCAAGGAGATCGCAAAAACCTTGTCAGCGCAGGCGCGGGCAGCGCGCTCGCCAAGGGGCATTTGCGGAAGACCCCTTCCGCCTGAACTAAGCCTAGCCAAACGGCCGCCGAGGATGTCTGCTATCGGTGGAAGAGCGGAAAATATCTGCTCGTTCCGAGTATTTCTCAGTTTGACCCATTTCCGACCTGCGCATAGCCGAACATCGGCCGATAATTGTGCTATATAAACACTCAATGTCCCCGAGCACGGGGGGCCATCTTGAGCAGCGAGCACGTAGAGCGACGACTGGCAGCAATTCTGGCGGCGGATGTCGCGGGCTCTTGCTGCCTGATAGGGATAGACGAAGAAGGCACGCTGGCGCGACTGAAAGCTCTTAGAAAGACGCTTTTCGATCCCAAAGTCTCTGATCACCGCGGACGCATCGTCAAGAATACCGGGGACGGCGCTCTCGTCGAGTTCGGCAGCGTCGTAGATGCCGTACGCTGCGCGGTCGAAATTCAGCGCGGCATGGCCGAACACAATATCGATGTACCGGAGGTCAAGCGGATTGAATTTCGCATCGGCATTCATGTCGGTGATATTATCATTGAAGACCACGATATCTTTGGTGATGGGGTTAATATTGCTGCGCGCCTTGAGGGCATCGCCGAACCGGGCGGGGTCTGCATGTCCGATGATGCCTATCGGCAGGTCCGGGGCAAGGTCGAGATTACCTGTGATGATATGGGACAGCAGTCCCTCAAAAATATTGCTGATCCTATGCGGGCGTGGCGGGTTCGGCTGACTGGTCAAACCCCTTCCGCAGTAAATTCAGGTTCGGCTGTGAGCCAGCCTCGCGTGCTCCCGCTCCCCGACAAACCTTCCATCGCCGTGCTGCCTTTCGAGAACATGAGCGGCGATCCTGAACAGGAATACTTTGCAGATGGAATGGTGGAAGAAATCATTACCGCCCTTTCCCGAAACCACCAGCTTTTCGTTATCGCTCGGAACTCCAGCTTCACCTTCAAGGGCAGAGCTGTCGATATCAAGCAGATCAGGCGCGAACTCGGTGTCCGTTACGTGCTGGAGGGCAGTGTCCGCAAGGCCGGCAATCGCGTTCGCATCACCGGACAGCTCGTGGATGCCGCGACCGGCAATCACATCTGGGCGAACAGATACGACAGTACACTCGAAGACATTTTCGATCTGCAGGATCGCGTGACGATGAGCGTAATAGGCGCAATCGTGCCTCAACTTGAGCGGGCCGAAATTGCGAGGGCTCAGCGCAAACCGACCGAGAGCCTACAAGCATACGATTACTATCTTCGCGCCCTGGCAAGTTTTTCTCGCTTTACGCGAGAAGCGAATATAGAAGCGCTCAAGCTCACCCAGACGGCGAACAATCTCGATCCCGACTTCGCAGCCGCATTCGCGCTGGGAGCAGATTGCTTGGTCCAAAGGTGGGGGTTTGGCTGGAGCAGTGGTGGTGCTGAAGATAAAACAGAGGCTCGCCGACTGGCGAGACGGGCCCTTGAACTTGATAGAGATGATCCCACGGTGCTTGCAGCAGCTGGGCATGCCCTCGGGCTATTCGTGGGAGAAGTGGAGGAGGGAGCGGCACTACTGGCGCGGGCCATAAGCCTCGACCCAAATCTGGCCGTCGCACGAATTTGGAATGGGTATGTACAACTTTATCTCGGTGATGGAGACGCCGCGATAGAACAATTCCAAATCGGTTTACGGTTGAGCCCCCTCGATCCGCGTATTTTTTTGGCCCAAAATGGAATGGCAAATGCGCATTTCTTGGCTGGTCGATACGAGGATGGTTTGTTGTGGGCGAAAATTGCTATGCAGCAGAACCCCGATTATGTAGGTGGACATCGCATCCTGATGGCTTGCCATGCGATGGCCGGACGGGTTGAAGAAGCACGACAGGCTTGGGCGGTCGCGCGACAAATCGACCCCACCCAGCGCATCTCGATTCTTTTAAAGAGGTGGCAGCACTTTCGTCGACCCCAAGACATCCAACGATATGCGGAAGCGTTCCGGATAGCGGGCATGCCGGAATGACGGCGCGTCGCTAGTATTCTTGCTGTGGTGGGGTATTCGCGCCTCGTCAGTGCCGATGAGACGGATGGGTGCCCTGCGGCGCGACGTTGTCCTCATGTCTGGTATTGGCGCGAAGCGGCCGGTCATTTGACCACAGATTTAAATGAGAGGTCTGTCGAATTATATGGCTATTTCGACAGTATAGGAGTTCGCAGTTTTATTCTGAATGGCGCGCCATTCCACCATTCAGAATCAAACTGCAAAGGTTTGCTCGGCGATCGGATTCCGTCTCGGCATTCCGATTGTCGCCAGCGACAGGTTGGAACAGATCTAGAGGCTCAAGGCCGGCTCGGGCGCGAACTCGGGACCGGCGGGTTGCAGGCCGCCGAACCGCCGTTCGCGCCGATGGAACGAGGTCAGCGCTTCCGCGAGATCCCGCGCCTCGAAATCCGGCCACATCCGTTCGGTGAAATGCAGTTCGGCGTAGGCACTCTCCCACAGCAGGAAGTCCGACAGCCGCTGCTCGCCGCTGGTACGGATGATGAGGTCGACGTCGCGAAGCCCGGGTTCGCCGGTGACCAGCCGGGAAAATATCTCGCGGGTGAGATTGCCGATTCCGGCGGCCTTGCTCGCGGCAATAAGGATCGTATCCCGCGCTGAGTAGTCGACCGCGATGCGGAGATGCAAGGTGTCGCCACGCGCGGTAGCGGCTTCCGCCCGCGTGATCGCATCCGCGATGCCGCCGGGCAGGCGGTCGCGGCGTCCGATCACCGTGAGGCGGACGCCATTGCGAACCAGGCTTTCGACCTCGCTCGCCAGATAGAACTTCAGCAGCGCCATCAGCGCTGCGACCTCCGCCTTGGGCCGGCGCCAATTATCGCTCGAGAAGGCATAGAGCGTCAGCGTTCCCACCTCCTGCTTCGGCGCCGCCTCGACGACGCGTCGGATAGCTTCGACGCCGGCTTCATGACCGCGCAGCCGCGACAGACGCCGCCGGGTCGCCCATCGTCCATTGCCGTCCATGATGATACCGACATGGAGCTTGGAAGCGAGCCCGGATGGAAGATTGCTTTGCATTGCAAAGTTTCCTGTTAAAAAAGGGGAGAGCGATCAGGCGGGAAGGATCCCGATCCTGCTTGAAGCTGAGGCTTCTTTGCCTGCCGCCTTGGCCGCGTCGCGCACCAGCCGCTCCAGCACGGCCAGATAATCGAGAAAGCGGCGGCGGCCGATTTTGGTCAGGCGGCAACTGGTGTGAGGCCGGTTGCCCTCATAGCCCTTGGTGACTTCGACCAGTCCGGCTTCCTGCAGCACCTGAAGGTGACGGCTGAGATTGCCATCGGTCAGTCCGCAGAGCTGCTTGAGATCGGCGAAGGCCAACCCCCTGGGATGGGCCATCAGCGAGGTCAAAAGCCCGAGTCTCGCCTTCTCGTGAATCACCCGGTCGAGACCGTCATAGGAGAACGGCGCGTGGGGCGCTTCAGTCTTCGACATCGGTTTCTCCGGAGGCAAAGTGCAGCAGGGCCGCCATCAAGAGCTGGCCGATCACGAACGGCAGGCCCATCGTCCAGGGCGACAGCGTGTGGCTTTGGCTTGCCAGCAGCAGAACCGCAAAGCCCGACACGAAATACCAGGCGCCCGCGAACGCGACCGTGCGGGGCAGCGAGCGGACCGATGCGAACACCCCGAGGCTCACAAATACCTGCCAGAGACCGGGAAGCATCCACAGCGTCTCCGGCGCGAATTTTGGGAGCATCACCGCCAGCAAGGCACCTGCGACGCCGGCAGGGAGGAACTGCTCGACGGCCTGGTGAATCATGGCGTCCGCAAGCCCGGAATGATGCCGCCGCGTGCGCGCCAGCATCTCGATCCAGATCATCACCCCCGACACCAGAGCGGCAGCCGCCCAGCCGGAGAAAAAGGCCAGCGGACGAGCGGTCGGATCGTCAAGCCACAGGAATTGCAGCAGCGCCGTGAGCAGGGCCAAACCGCCGGTCGCGGCGACCGCGGCCGGACCATAGCCGCGAAACGCCGTGCCGGCGGCAATCTGGCTGCGAATGGCGAAAATATCGGCCAGTGCCTTGTCGAGATCGCGCATCTGGGATCCAAGCTTTGCAATGCAAAGTATATACGGTCACAAAGTGAAGGCAAGCAGCCCGAATGGCGGTGCGGGCAGGCCGAGCTGCGAAAAACGGCGAATGGCGATCTGGCGGTGACGTTGCGGAGACAGCTGTCACTACCCTTCAAGTTCAGTCAACCAGGGCATGGGCCCAGTTCCGCCAATGCGGGGGTGCCTACCTAACCAAGACAAAACCATTAATTACCAAAATACGAACTGTCGTTGCTCCAAATTGTCCGATCCCGTTTCAACGCTTAGAGGCCGCCGACACATCTCGATGCGAGCGATGTAGGTCCAGGGGGCGGCAGACCGAACATTCCGGCGGCGCCGCCGGCAACCATGATCAGCGGGAAAGTCACCGGCTAGGTCCAAACCGGCCGACCGCCCATCTGGGCGCCCCCACAGGCCGACCGCGAACATCGCAAGAAAATGGTCTGGCCCGGCGAGCGGATGGACAAACCGGCTTCCGAAGCCACCGGAGCCCGTCGAGGTGATGTGGGCTGAATCCGGCAGCATGCAGCAACAAAAACCAATAGCGATGGCTGCGCGTCGCGCCATAGTCGGATTGTACGATTCAAGAGGCAGTTCAATCCATCTCAACATGCAGCCGCGCGCAATTTTTCCGGTTCAATCTGAAAGTGCGGAGGCTAATTGCTTTAGATTGTGCCGGATAAGATCAATGTACGTAGGCGCACCGCCTTTTTCGTCCGTAAGCGCGTCGGAGTACAGCGTGCCGCCGATTTTCACCCCCGCCTCGGATGCGATTTGCTGCATCAGCCGCGGGTCGGTGATGTTTTCCAGAAATACCGCCGGCGCCTTGCTCCGCTTGATGGACGTAATGATCGACGCCATGTCCCTTGCCGACGGCTCGGCTTCAGTCGAAAGGCCCTGCGGTGACGCAAACTTGATGTCGTACGCTTGCTCGAAATACCCGAAGGCGCGGTGATTGGTAACGATCAGGCGCCGGTCGGACGGGATAGCCGACAGCGTCGATCGGATATCACGGTCAAGTTGGTCGAGGCGGGCGAGATATGAGCGCGCGTTCGCCTCGTACGTCGTCTTGCCCTCGGGATCGGCTGCAACTAACGCACTGCGAATGTTTTCGACGTAGGTTTTAGCGTTATCGACAGATTGCCAGGCATGAGGATCAATCCTGCCGTGGCTCTCATCATCATTCGCCTTCCCGGCGCTCTCCCTCGGTTTGATCCCCTTAGTCGCAACGATGATCGGCGCTTTTGTCCCGGACGCCTGGATTAATCGGTCAAGCCAGCCCTCGAGGCCGAGACCGTTCACAAAGATGACCTTCGCGTCGGCGAGCATCCTGGCATCTGTGGGCGCTGGTGTATAGACGTGAGTGTTACCGTTCGGGCCAACGAGAGTACTGACGGAAACCCGGTCCCCTCCTACGTTTTGCACGAAATCGCCGAGAATCGAGAAGGTCGCAACAACGTCGAGTTTCTGCTCGGCGAAAGCGGGCGCAATGCCGAGCAGCGTGATGATTGCGGTCAGGAAAATCGCGTATCGTGGCATCTTTGGACTCCAAATTCGGCGGGTTTCGTCGCTGTTTTTCTACTGGCGCGCGCACTCGCGTCGCGAACGAGCGCGGACGAAAACTGCGCAAGCATAGCGGCTACCCAGAGAGGGCCGTTTTCGTCGATCAAGCGCGGCAATGTCTCGCTCATCAAGACGGCATGCAGCGTTTCAGCGGGAATGCCGGCCCGTTCGATGCGTTCGACTGCCAGGCGGAGGTGCTGCCGCGCTTCGTCAAAGCGGGGCGGCACCCCTGGCGCGTCCATCTCGTCTGGCGCGCGCAGGATCTCTTCCCGCAAGCGGTCGATCGGTCGGTTCGTCATGCAGCGTCCTTTGTCCAGGACGGAAAAGGATCGGGCAGTCCACGCCAGGCCTCAGGCGTAAATTGATCCGCTTTGCCCTCGAGGCAATCATTGAGCCGGCGAGTGATAAGGGCCTGGTCCATTGGGTCGATGCCGATAAAGACTGTTTCCTGCCGGCGGTCACCCCAGAGCGGGTCAAGATACGGCTTCATACTCGCTCTCCAACCATCGTCGTCCGGCCAGCGTTCTTTTGGAACGGCGGACCACCAGAGACCCCGTTTCGAGGTTTTGATCATCGCGCCGGCCTGAGCGACTTCGCCGACGAAGGCGGGACGGGTCGCCAGCCAAAAGAAACCTTTCGCCCGGATCACGCCCGGCCAGGATTCGTTACAGAAGGCCTGAAACTTTGCGGGATGAAATGGCCGCCGGGCGCGATAGACGAAGGAGCGGACGCCGTATTCCTCCGTCTCGGGCACATGACCCTTTAAGCCGTTGAGTTCCTTGAACCAGAGCGGGTTGCGGTGCGCCTTTTCGAAGTCGAACAAGCCTGTGCCCAGCACCTCGCCAAGCGGAATATCACTGTAATCCGCCTCGATGATGCGGGCATCCGCATTGAGCGAGCGGATGATCGCGCGTGCGGTCTGACGATGATCGTCCGATGCGTCGGAAACCTTGTTCAGCACGATGACATCGGCGAACTCGATCTGTTCGACCAGCAGGTCGACCAGGGCGCGTTCGTCTTCGGGACCGGCGACCTCGCCTCGATCCCGCAGAAAGTCATGGCTTGAATAGTTTGCCAGCAGATTGGCGGCATCGACCACGGTGACCATGGTGTCTAGTCGTGCAATATCCGAGAGGCTCACATCGTCTTCGTCACGGAATTCGAAGGTAGCTGCCACGGGAAGCGGCTCGCCGACCCCCGTCGACTCGATCACCAGCGCGTCGAAACGTCCGCTTTCCGCCAGCTTGCGAACTTCGACGAGAAGATCTTCGCGCAGGGTGCAGCAGATACAGCCATTGGTCATCTCGACCAGCGTCTCGTCGGTGCGCGTCAGCCCGCCATCCTGACGCACCAACTCGGCGTCGATATTGACCTCGCTCATGTCGTTGACGATGACGGCGAGGCGCTGACCCTGGCGGTTCGAGAGCATCTTGTTGAGAAGAGTGGTCTTTCCAGCGCCGAGGAAGCCGGAAAGCACGGTCACTGGAAGTCGGGTGTCAGGCATGAACGCTCCGCAAAATAAGTTTCTCTTGAGTTTTGGATGTTATGTTATAACATTACACAAGGCAAGCAGCTCTCACAGGTCGATGCGATGAAAGCCTCACGGTCACTTGCAGGAAACCACGAACGGGTGCTCCAGACGCTCCGGCAAGCGACGAAGCCCATGACGGCCTATGAAATTCTGGATGCGCTGCGGCCGTTCGGCTTCTCATCCCCGCCAACCGTGTACCGCGCGCTGAACAGGTTGCTGGAGGCTGGCCTGGTGCACCGTCTGGAATCGATCAACGCCTACGTGACATGCGCGATCAAATCCCACGAGCATGGCGCCACCATCTTTGCAATCTGCCGGGATTGCGGCAGCGTCGATGAACTCGACGAGGCCGAACCGGTCGCTCGATTGAGAGCGCAGGCGATCACGCATGGGTTCAGCCCCGATGAGACGGTCGTTGAGCTGAGGGGGCAATGCGCGGCGTGCTCGCAGACGGCGCACTAGATGCCGGTTCCGCCCTCAATCCCGGTTACGATCCTCTCAGGCTTCCTTGGGGCCGGTAAATCGACGCTTCTCAACGACCTTCTTGCTCATCCGGAATTCGGCGACACCGCTGTGGTGATCAATGAATTCGGCGACATCTCTATCGATCACGATCTTGTTCGTGTCGGCGAGCGCGAGATGATGGTGACGACGACCGGGTGCATGTGCTGCACGGCCGGGAGCGATATCAGATCTTCGCTGTTCGATTTGCATGAAGCGAGCCAGAGAGAACTGAACCGCAGTTTTGCCCGTGTGATCGTTGAGACCACCGGTCTCGCCGATCCGGCCCCCATCGTCAATCAGTTGATACCGGGCGGAGCCGCGGCGGCAGGGCTGCGCGACCATGTGGTGGCGCAACGATTTCATCTTGCAGGGTTTGTTTGCGTGGTCGATGTCACGACTGCACAACAGACGATGGACGGGCATTTTGAATGCCTGAAGCAGATCGCGTTCGCGGATCGGATCGTCCTGACCAAGACAGACCTCACAAATGGCGCGAACGGGCCGTCCGGTGTAGCCCATCTGGTCGATCAGCTCCGCGAGATCAATCCACCCGCCGCGATAGTTGACCGGCGAGCGCCGGAGTTTGACCTCCCTGCGTTGTTTCAGCCGCGGAATTTCGCGGTAGCTAAACGCAGCGAGGATGTCGAAGGCTGGCTCGCTGTTGAGAGTGCGCTCGCCCAAGAGGAGAGTCTCAACGCGCAATCCGCGGACGACAAGCGGGTCGACACACGCCACACCAGCGCCGGCATTCGCAGCGTGGCTCTTTTTCACGACAAGCCACTATCGGCCGACAGGCTAATGTCCTTTCTGGATTTGCTGGACACCGTGACCGGGCCGCGGCTGTTGCGCCTCAAGGGCATTGTCCATCTGGAAGAGGATTCCGAGCGACCGCTCGTGATTTACGCGGTCCAGCACGCGGTATTTCAACACAGGCTGCCCGGATGGCCTTCGGCCGATCGCCGCAGCCGCATCGTCGCCATCACCCACAACCTCGACGCCTCGGTGGTCAAGTCACTGTTCACGGTTATCACCGGGATGTCCTTCGCAGCAAAAGCGCGCCTGGCGCTCACGATCGCCGGACTGGCCGGGCTAGGCATCGGCGTCACTGTTGGGCTGTCCATCGCGCTGCGCTCCGCCGCAACCGCGCAGCTTGGGCCTATTCCGGATTCTCCATTCCAATATCACAATCATCTACCCGCGGAGTCATCACAATGAACAGCATCGTCGCGCAGACCCCCGTCACCCTGTTGACCGGCTATCTGGGTGCCGGAAAAACCACGCTCTTGAATCGCATTCTGACCGAGCAGCATGGCAAGCGTTACGCGGTTATCGTTAACGAATTCGGCGAGGTCGGCATCGACAACGATCTCATCATCAATGCTGATGAAGAGATTTTCGAGATGAACAATGGCTGCATCTGTTGCACCGTTCGTGGTGATCTTATCCGCATCTTGCAAGGACTGATGCGGCGCAAAGGCAAGTTTGACGGCATCATCGTGGAAACGACCGGGCTTGCCGACCCCGCGCCGGTCGCCCAGACCTTCTTTGTGGATGAGGATGTCCGCCGCAAGACCAAGCTCGACGCGATCGTAACGGTGGTCGATGCCAGCCACTTCCTCGGCGAAATCGACCGCGCCCACGAGATCAAGGAGCAAATCGCGTTCGCCGATGTCATTGTCATCAACAAATGCGATCTTGTCTTGCCCGCTCAGATTCTCGCGATTGAAACGGCGATCCGCAGGATTAACCCTTACGCAAAGCTTCATCACGCCGAACGGTGCGGGGTGAAACTGGCGGAGGTGCTGGATCGGGACGCCTTCAATCTTGACCGCATTCTTGAAGTGGAGCCTAATTTCCTCGATCATTTCCACGATCACGATCATGACGACGATGTCAGTAGCCTGTCATTGATGAGCGACCGCCCGCTTATTGCGGAGAAATTCCTGAACTGGATTTCAGACGTGATTCAGCGCCTGGGACCGGACATTCTGCGGACCAAGGGTGTTCTGGCCATGCGCGACGACGATGACCGCTTTGTCATTCAGGCGGTGCATATGCTGATGGAGGGTGGGCACCAGAGGCCATGGAAAGACACCGAGCAGCGCCAAAGCCGGCTGGTCTTCATCGGCCGCAATCTGCCGAAGGATGTCCTGCGCGAGGGATTTGAAGCATGCAGGGCTTGAGCGCGATGGCCATGCCCGCAAAAGCGAGTGCCGCGGTGAGCGATCTGGCCCTCCGCAGAACGTTTGTTCGGATTCGGTACCCCAAACCGGAACTTATTTACCTCAATGCTGAAGGGCTGCAATGACCGGATTTTTCAACCCGCTCGCCCGCAAGCCTAAACCTGGATATCGCGAGGCGGTCGATCGCATCAAGGCCGAAACACGAAGCTGTCTCGAACTTTCCGACGACGTAACTGTCTCGGTGACCGAACTCAACTGTCGGGAGCCCGGTTGCCCCGATACCGAAACGATCATTGCGATATTGAGCGCGGGGCAGAGTCCCCGTATCGTGAGAATTCACAAGGCCATTCCTGAAGTTGAAATGGCCGAACTGGCCGCTGCGTTATCTGCGCTACCTCCCTGAGGTTTTCCCTAGATATTCGGTGTGATCAGGCCAATCGCATGCACAAACGACATCTTCTCATAGTGCTGGCAATGCCCGTCGCGGCTTTGACCGTGGCAGCGTGCCGATTAATTAGATCAGCGCGCCTACTGTGGAGGTGATCCGTTGCGGCCAGGATTGCGAATTCTCAAGAGGATCAGTTTCGGTGTCACAATGGCCGCGTGGCTGGCGTCTGGATCCTTTGCAGCCGAGCAATCGCCGGACATTCCGGCTTGGTTGCGGAGCCATTTTGGCGAAGGCGAGGGGCAGATTGCGCAAGTGGTCCTGCAGAGGGCACGCGCCCTTTATCTGCGAAAGGTGAAGGAAGGCGTCGTTAAAGGTCCCTGCTATTTTGCCATGGACGCGACGCGCCCCAACAATTTAAGCGACGGCAGATTGGGGAACCGGTTTTACGTTATTTGCGAAGCTGATCAGTCTTTTCGTGCGATTTCCGCTGGTCACGGCAGTGGTCGCAATTTGAAGAGTGTCGCGAATTTCGTGAACGGAAGAGAGTGCGCCAAGAATTTTGGCAATGCGATGGATTCGTATCTTACGGCCGGAGGTGCCTATGTGACAGCTGAGACGAAAACTTCTTTCAAAGGTTATTACCGCACCTCCACAAAACAGGACGAGGTTCTGATACGTTCGTTCGTTCAGTTTGATGGCGAAGGCGAGACCGCCAACGCCAGGCAGCGCGCCATCGGGGGACATGCGGCCGTCTCGCTAAAGGGCGTATGTCTTCGAAAGGATCTGCGTAGTCCGTACGCGAACGAGAACGGTTACGTTCCCTTTGGAAATCTGGTGGACTACTCCGGTGGCCGCAGCGATGGCTGCACCAGTTGGTCGCCCTCTGACGCCCGCCAAATTATCCCCCCATTGAAGGACGACCCGACGACGGTTTACATTTATCCTGAATCGCACGATATCGAAGCCGTCGAGCAAGCCATTTCAACTCGCCAGTCGCTGTCACGCGCTGGGCTGTATTGGAACGCATTCTGCTTGAAGCAAATCGGCTCTCCGAAGTTCTGGCCAAAAGAGTTCCTCGAGCCGATTCTTGCTCAAGACCATAAGAAGGACCATCCCGAAATGCCCCCACGGTCGCCACCGGTTTGCAGGCCGTGAACTCATTTTCTTGTTCCTTCGATTCGCTCGCAGGCACAGCCTATCACCTAGTGCAAGCGCCCGAGGCGTCGGGCGCAGCTTCGCTCGAGCGCGCTCTGCGACGAATTGTTTGCCTGTTTGCTCTATTGATCAAATGGGGCTGAGTAGGTTTCCAGCCCGTGCGAACATTATCACTGTAAAACAAGAGAAAAGCTGGCGCGCCGTGGCGAGTTTACCGTCGTCCCGGGGCGTGCAAACAATTCGTGAGTTCCGCAACGCTATAACATTACGCATTTCAATTTGACTTGTGTGCCCTTGGGGTGCCGATCCTCGCAATTATTTCCAAGGTGGATAGGCTATCGAGAGGAAGCCAACCAGTCAAAAGGAGTATGACCAATGGCGGCTTGTACCGAGAAACACCACGCCAACCACTCTCACAAGCATGGCCCGAACTGCGGACACACTGCGATTCGCCACAACGATCACGTCGACTATCTGCACGAAGGCCATCTCCATCATATGCACGAGGATCACGTGGATGAGCACGCCATCGCGGTCGACGCCACAAATACCGTGAAGTGCACGCCCGACGTCCATTGCTCGCACACGCACGGTCCAAACTGCGGACACGAAGCGGTGCCGCACGGCGACCATGTCGACTATCTCGTAGACGGCCGGCTGCATCATCCTCATGGTGATCATTGTGATGATCACGGGCCCGTGCAGTTTGCCTGAGAGGGCGTGCACTGCGGTGATCGAACGGCCCGACCCTGGCTTGAATTGCTCGCCGATGGGCCGAAATGACACTTCGGCATGGGTCAGTTGGCGCTGCGGCCGGAGTAGCTTTTCAAGAGCCGATAGTGGCCTCCGGTCAGACCAAATTCCTGGCGGAGGCAACCATCGCTCCTGCAAAATGTTGTGCGCCCGTCACATTGCAGAAGCTCGAAGTGTAGCCGGATCAAGCGCGAATTTCGAAGTAGGTTGCAAAATAGTGACCGGCACGCGGGGGATGATCTTCACACATGCGGATGACAGCATTCTGAACCTCTGGCGGCAGACGTTCGATTCGCTCCGAATTCCAAGGATCGTCGCGGCCAATCTGACTGCCGCGAGCAAGTGCGACTGGTTGATTGCAAAATGAAAGCAAGGCGACGCCAGCAGCGATTGCTGAATGTCGTATGTGAAAAGTCCGCATGCCAGCATCCGTCCTCGGAGGAAGGTTTAGCAGATGCATTCGCAACGCAGAGACTATCAGGAATGCCAACGACCGCCAGGTCAATGAATTGTCCGATTCAATTTGATCAACTTGCTGGCCGTTGATGGCCGTTCCGGGTCAATCACGTCGTTTTGCGGGGATGCCGATGACTTCCGGTCTACCCCGATGAACGGACATCTTCAGAGCCGGTCGGCATGTCTCAAACGTGCCACAACCGGACTCATGCACCGCAGCAAACGGCTTCTCTATTCGATCACCTCGTCGGCACGGCCAGAAACGGCCGCTGGTGAGCTAGGCGGTCTACGGTCCCGTTTCCAGGGCAATGCAGCTACGGCCTTCCTAACGAGTCCCGCTCCTTGCTGGCGGGTCCTTCCGTCGGGAATATGCTCTCATACAACGCGCGGGCCTCGTCAATAAGACGCGCTCGTTCGAGCTCACGCTTCGAGACAAATCGTACAACTTCGCCCATGTGCTCGCCAATTGGGAGGAAATGTTCCCCAACAGTTGGTTTTTCGCGTTGGAAGACATGCCCCCATCGTGCTGTGTTCATCTGCCGATCCCTTCTCTCTGGTTTTCGTATCGGTTCACGAACTCGAAGATTTTCTGCACCTCCTAGCTCAGATCTTCTTCGAGACTCCAAGGAAGAAGCCGCGGCGCGGGCCGAACTGTGACGCGAACACGCCGATGCCGCCTGCCTCCCTGATCTCGTAGATCTGGTCAAACACGTTGACGACGTCGAAACGAACCGTCATCGGCAAGGGATCGTTGGGCAGAAAGAATTCGCGCTTGATGCCGACATTGACCTGCGTGTAGGACGGCACCGTGCTGATGTTGGCGTCTCCGTTGCGCAGGCCGCTGCCATAGATCATGTCGGCGCTGAGTTTGGTTCCGCACCACCATAGCCCGCCACTGCCGAACGTTTCCGCGACCGTCGCTGGCCGGCCGCAGAACTGGTAAACGGCACCCGCCGAGGCGGTGACGAACTGGTTGTGATCAGTATAGATGAAGTGCGTCTGGACGAACTGAAGCCGGGTCAAGCCGCCGAGATCGGCGAGCGGAACGGTGTTGTCGAACAGAAACTGGTTCGAAACAGGGTTGATCGCCCGCTGCTGTGCCACGGCGACATTTCCATAGGCCTGCAAGTAGGGACTATTGAATTTGGTATGGAATTCGATGCCTTCGTTCCAGCCTTTTTCGTAGTTGAAAGCACTTAACACCAAGGCCTGTCCGAATTGGCCGTTGTCGATCAGGTCCTTGGCGGTCTTGTAATAGGCGTCGACGCCGAGTTCGAGACTGGAGCAATCCTTCGGCGGGGGAGAGGTGCACCCGAGCGGGATCTTTTGATCGACGCCCACATCATAGTAATTCGAGCGCTCCGGCAGGACCGGGTCGTTGATCGCGCCGGCCGACGCCGCTCCGGTCGTATTGTTGAACAAGGCGATGTTGGCGGGAGCCGCCTCCACCAGCACCGGCGGCGTGAATTGGCGCGCATAGCCGGCGTGGAACGTGGTGTTCTCGAAGGGCTTGTAGGTGGCGGTGAACCGCGGGCTGAATTGGTTAGCGCTGATAAATTCATCCATCTGATCGAAGCGCAGGCCGGTATTGACTGTGAACTGGTTGGTCAGCTTCCACTCGTCCTGTGCATAGACCCCCATCAGCACGCCCAGTTTGGAGACGTTGTCGGTAATCGACACCGGCGCGCCATTGTCGGAGCCGTCGCAGATCATGCAGGGCTCGACCAGCGACGTATTGCCGACGAATACCTGCTCGCCGCTGACCGTGAAGCCCGCGCGGATCGTGTGGGCCGGATTGACCTGATACGAGCCGTCGCCCTGAATGCCGTTGGTGTAGGAGGTGCGGGTGACGGTCGAGGCGATGCCGTTCAGCAACAGATCGCCGACCGGGTCCGGCAAGAAGTGCAAATTGTTGTAGCGCGTGAAATAGGACAACTGCCCGTCGAAGCCATCCACGGATTTCTGCACCGACAATATGCCAAAGTGAGTGAGCTCCCACTGGTTTTCGTTGAGCTGCGCTGAATTGAAATTGGTGATGCCGAATGCGTTGGTGACAAATCCATTTTGTCCAATCGGCGCACCGGGAACATTGGGAATCTGAAAGTTGTTGTTCGCTGTGCCGGCGATCAGGCTGACCCGGGTGGTCGGGTCGACGAAAGCCGACATGTAGGCAAAGCCCCGCTCCTGCTGGGAGAAATCGTGGATCGCATTGTACGCAGGCGTCGGATTTTCGATCCCCACCGTGGTCTGCAGATAGCGGCCGGTGAAGTAGTACTGGACGCCGGGGAAGCAATCCGCGGGAGCCGCCGGCGCCTTGACGTAGCCCGGCGTAGTCGCGGGCGTCGCGGCACAGTTGCCGCCGAAGGTGCCGCCATACTCGATGCTTGGCGTAATGGTTCCATGACTGCCGCCATACATGCTGACGGCGCCGCTGTTGTTGAAAAGATCGGTGCGAGTCGTGATGTCGACGAGACCGACCGTGCGCAGCCCGAATTCGGCAGGCAGGGCCCCAACGACCAGAGACATGGTGCCGATAAAGCTGGTGTCGAAAATACTGCCGAAGCCGGTGAGCCCGTCCGGCAGCATCACCCCGTTGATGCGGAATTGGACGTTGGCGTGGTCGTTGCGGACGTGCAGCAGGCCGCTGGCGGCGGAATCCTGCGAGACCCCTGGAAGCTGCAGCAGCACTTTCTCCACCGGCTGATTGTCGCCTTGCGGGAGATCCTGGATGGTCTGGTGGCTGATGGTGTCGGAGGTCGTGCCGATCGTCGTGTAAAGGTTGTTGCGGGCCTGATCGAAGAAATTGGCCTTTGCGGCAAGCTGCTCGGCTGGCGAAACAGGTGTCGGTGTCGGCGGTGCTGTCGGCCGGGACGCTGCGCGCCGGGGAGTCACATGCGGCTTCGGTCTCTGCTGCGGTGTGCCGGCTACCTGTTTTGGCGCTTCGACCACGATGTTAGGAAGCCTAGTATTGCTATCTCCCGGAGCAGCCGGCGTCTGCGATAGTGCCGGGCTGCCCAGCCCAAGCAGCAGTGACGCTGAACTGGAGAGGAGGAGTGCACTTCTTACAAAAAGGGTCATTGTCCCGATCCTTTAGCCACGGCCGAATTGCCGTCATCGGCGATTCGGAAAGTGCCTGCCGTGGTCATGCGACGGTCGATTCCACGGAGCCCGTCGATCACCGCGCAGCACGCGAGGCGATCCTGAGGCGTTTATCGATCGACGTCAGGAGGCGGGGGGAGCGCGGGGCTGAAAAGCGACTTGAGCGGAGTTCAAGTGGACGAACTCGGCGTCAGCGGTGAGGTACAGAAACTCCACCGGCTGCGGCAGCAGCAACTGCGGTGGTGTTGCAAATAGGATGGTGCTCGCCAGCGCCATGACGGCGCAGATGGCGCAATAGTCGCCCGGCTGTTGGTCGGGATCGTGATCGGAGGCGGGCTGCTGCGGCTGAGCGGACTTACCGCGGGCCTCAGTTGCGGCAATACGATCGGTGTTGGAAGCGCCGGATTGTGCGGGGCCGGATTGAATAGCGGGCGCGGCTTGCGCGGTGACGCCGTGGAAATGCCCGAACCCCATCACGAACTGCAGAGCCAGCGCCAAGAACGCGAGCCGCGTGCCGTGTTTGATGTTCGAACGGAACCACTTCATGCCGATACGCCCCCTGCATCGGAAGGCAGACATCTGCTCAATAATATAAACTGCAAGTATCGTTGTGCGGCGTCAACCGTAGTCCACCCGCCTGTCGGCATATTCGCAAGGTCTGTGTGATTTTCGCAACGCCAGGTGAGTCGCGATCAGCGCCGCAGCCAGTCGTGGGGAATGTGCAACGCAGCAACCCGATCAGACGAATGTATGGGCGCGACAGCCCGAAAATCGCGCGACCGCAGTCGTCATGCCGTGCGCCAACTGGGCTCGATGTCTCAGAATGGGATGGACCGGCCGTGCTCCCGCCCCCAACGGCTTTCAGAGTTCGCGGGGGCTTAGAAGCACGAGGAGCACATCGCTATGTCCCATAAGACAGCCGCTGCAGCCGCACAAACCATTGGCATCGATACGGGCAAGAATACCCTTCATTTGATCGGCCTCGACGACAAGGGGGCAATCGTTTTGCGGGAGAAGGTTTCACGCGGCCGGATCGCAGCTCGGTTCGCCAATGTGCCGCGATGCCTGATCGGAATCGAAGCAGGCATGGCGACGCACTATGTGGCTCGCGAGCTAAGTGCGCTCGGCCATGACGTAAAGCAGGTACCGCCCGCCTATGCCAAACCGTTCCGGCAAGGCCACAAGAACGACTTCAGAGACGCCCACGCGATCGCGGAAGCTGTGCAGCGGCCGTCGACACGCTGCGTTCCAGTGAAGACCGACGATCAGCTCGATCTACAAGCGCTACACCGGGTGCGATCTCGCCTGGTCGGCCAACGAACGGCTGTGATCAATCAGATCCGCGGCTTTCTCCTGGAGCATGGCATTGCGGTACGTCAGGGGCTTCGCTTCCTCCGCCAACAGCTTCCGGACATCGTGGCTAAACGCGGCGACGTGTTGTCACCTCGCATGATCAGGATCATAGAAGATCTCAGCGGCGAATGGCGGCGTCTTGATGAGCGTATCAAGCACATCACCGAAGAGATCGAGGTTCTGGCGCATAGCAGCGAGGGTTGCCGCCAATTGATGACCGCTCCGGGCATCGGCCCGCTCATCGCCAGCGCCATGGTAGCGGCCATTGGCAATGGCACCGCCTTTGCCAAGGGGCGAGACTTTGCCGCCTGGCTCGGCTTAGTGCCGAAGAAAACGGTCTGGCTGAGGATGTTGCCAAGTCGGAGCAGCGGACAAAGTATCAGGCGTTGACGGCGCCGATCGACGGTACGGTTCAGCAATTGGCGATCCATTCGGTTGGCGGCGTCGTCACCCCGGCGCAAACCCTTTTGACGATCGTTCCCGCCGACAGTCATTTGGAAATTGAAGCTGCGGTCGACAACCAGGACATAGGTTTCGTCCATCCCGGCCAGGACGCCGAAATCAAGATCGATACCTTCAATTTCACCCGCTATGGTCTGCAACACGGCAAGGTCGTCACCCTGTCTCAGGATGCGATTCCACGCGACAATTCCGGTAAATTGGATCCATCATCAAGACCGGGTGCCGGCGACGGAGGCGCGTCGGAGCCGGCCTACGCGGCACGCGTATCGCTCGACCAAACCCAGATGCAGGTCGACGACAAGCTGCTCAATCTCTCGCCCGGCTGTTACCGTCGAGATTAAGACCGGCACGCGGCGGATCATCGACTATCTGCTTTCGCCCATATCGCGTCATCGCCAAGAGAGTCTGCGCGAGCGTTGATAGGGCGATCACGAGCTGCGGAGCAGCGACGGCCAAAGTGGTACCCCCCAACTTGCGGGAGCGACAGCCCGCGGTCGACGCGCAGTCGCCGGATATTTCTGGTCACCAACGCTCGCATCTTCTTCGAGCCGCTTTTCGTGGCAGCCGACATTTGGCTGAAGGGTCTGGCCGCATGGCGTCTCAGGCCACGACGGTCGACAGGGGCGATGGATATCGTGGCGGACGAGCCGGAATGGCGCGAACGGCTGTGGACGAACCAACGTCATCTCCTTCTGAAATTGCGCCAGCTGCCTTGTATGGTCGTCTCCAACGCGACCCCGATCGTGCCTCTCCTGATCGGTCACGAGACGGACGCGATACGACTCGCCGTGAACCTCAGGAAGAGAGGTTTTCACGTCGATCCCATCAAGTTTCCCGTGGTGGCGTTCGGAGGGCGCGGATCCGAATTCAATTGAACACGGATCATACGCGCCGCCACATCGACGACCTGGTTGACGCACTGTCGCGCAACCGGGTCTGCTCGAAGCCGGCGTGTTGCCGCATTCCTTGGACTTCAACTTGGAGCGGGCGAGGGCATGGACCGCCCAGCCCAGCCTCTGCAGGCTGCGCTCGGCCGCATTCCGCCGTTCACCCGGAAAATGACCCTTCCTAAGGCGTAGCTAAGTCGCGCCAACCAGCATGGCTCTGCATCGCTTGTCGGACCGCACGCGACCCGCGACCTCATCAAGGAGACCCGACGTGATTTACGCCGCGAGCCAACGCGTTTCAGAGATGCTGAATAAAGTTCCCGAAGTCACACTCATCTTCTGGATTATCAAGATCATGTCGACGACCGTCGGCGAAACGGGTGCCGACTATCTTGCAGTACATGTCGGGCTCGGAACCACGGCGACAGGCGCCGTCATGGTCTGTTTGCTGGCGATTGCGCTGGGCATTCAGTTGCGGACAACACGCTATGTTCCCTGGATCTACTGGCTCACCGTTGTCCTCGTCGGCGTCGTCGGAACCCAAATCACGGACGCTTTGACGGACAAGCTCGAAATCAGCCTCTACGTGAGCACGGTCGGGTTCGCGGTCGCCTTGGCCACCACTTTCGCCGTCTGGTATTGGTCCGAGCGGACCTTGTCGATCCACACCATCGTCACCATGCGGCGCGAACTCTTTTATTGGGCTGCGATCTTGTTCACCTTTGCGTTGGGGACGGCGGGGGGCGATCTGGCAACGGAGGCGCTCGGCCTCGGCTTTAACCTCGGGGTCGTCATGTTCGGCGCGCTGATCGCCGTGATAGCGGGCGCCTACTATCTCGGAGCCAACCCGGTCCTGACCTTTTCGCTGGCTTACATTCTCACACGGCCGCTTGGCGCTTCGCTGGGGGACCTGCTGTCGCAATCCCGGAACTATGGTGGATTCGGCTCGGGCACAACCCAGACCAGCCTTGCGTTCCTGACTGTCATCATCGTGCTCCTCGCATGGCTCGCTTTCGAGGCGAAAAATGGCCGCGAAAGAGAGCTGGTGTGAATGTGGCGGCATCTTAACCTGCAATTCAATGTGCAGCGAATCCACGGAATGACACGTGGGAGGAGTAGTTAAATGAACAAGAAGTATCTTGCGGCGTCCTTCGGTCTTCTGGTCTCGTTCGTGAGTCAAATCGCTGTCAAGCCAAACAATCTCATTCGGATTGTGACGCCGGTCCGCGCCGAGATGTCATCCAAACTCGGAGATATTTCTCCCTTCAGGAAAATTGTTGTCGATACGGCCGCGCTGGTCGACAAGGGCGATCTGCCGGGTGCCAAGACCCGCATCAAGGATCTGGAGACGCAACGGGACGAAGCGGAAGCAGGGCTGAAGCCACGTGCCGCCCGCGATTGGCACAGGGTCGATAAGGCGATTGACGCCGTACTGCAGGCCCTTCGCGCAAGCACCCCCGATCCTGCAAAGCGCAAACAAGCGTTGACCGACGTCCTGTCCGTGATGGACTCGGTCGGAAGGGGCTGACCTTTAGCGTTCGGGCTCCCTCTTGCCTTTTGGATGCGGCCATATCTTGTTTATAGGCACGTGTGCTAGGCAATCACCGCGGGCTCTTCCAGCTCGTTGGCAAGACGCGTTACCTTTCCCGAGACGGTCGATGACGGATAGGCATATAACTGGCTCCGTAACGCCTTCGGCCATCGGAAAACCCGCCACGATCGATGGTCGAGAGCAGAAGTGCGCCGCTTAATCCTGATCATAGCCCTGCTCACCGCCGGAGCCGCCACCGTTTCAATCGACACCCGCTGGTGGGGCTCGTCGATCTCGCAATCGGTCGCGCGGAGTAGCGAGCAGGCCATCCCGGTCGTGACTGACAAGGCGAGGCGCGCGGATGTTCCGATTTACATGAGCGGCCTGGGGACGGTGCAAGCGTTCAATAGCGTGCTCATCAAGTCGAGGGTGGACGGTCAAATCGTTAAAATCAGGTACGAAGAGGGAAAGAATGTACGTGCCGGGGATGTACTGATCGAGATTGACCGGGCGCCGTTTGAAGCGGCGCTGGCTTTGGCACAAGCCAACAAGCTTAAGGACGAGGCGCAACGCGACAATGCTCGGCTCGATTTCGACCGATATACCAACCTCGCGAAAACCGGTGCAAGCACCACGCAGCAGCTCGACACCACTCGAGCCTTGGTTGCGCAGACTGAAGCAAGCGTCAAAGCTGATCAAGCGTTGATTGAAACGGCACAGGTACAACTGAACTACAGCACCATCCGTTCGCCGATAGACGGCCGAGTTGGAACGCGCCTGGTCGATGCAGGCAACATCGTGCGGGCAACCGACACGACCGGCATCGTCACGATCAATCAAATCCATCCCATCTTCGCGAGCTTCGCGCTACCAGCGGACTCGCTGCCGCACCTTCGCGCGCAGTTGAAGGGTGGCGACGTCATCGTGACAGCGCTCGGTCGCGACGGGCAGGTGCTCGCCACCGGAGTGCTCGCTGTCATCGACAATCAGATCAATCCGGCCACGGGTACGATCAACTATAAGGCGAAATTTGATAATGGTGATGACGCCTTATGGCCCGGGCAGTTTGTCAACCTTCGTATCCAACTTGCGATCCGCCATAATGTGATCGCCGTACCGGTGACGGCGGTGCAACAGGGTCCCGACGGACCTTACGCTTTCGTCGTCGGCGATGACCGCACCGTGCAGAAGCGGCCCTTGAAGGTCGGCGCATCGAACAAGACCACGGCCATCATTGACGACGGGTTGCAAGCGGGCGAGCAAATCGTGACGGACGGTCAATATCGAATTCAGGCAGGAAGCAAAGTCGAAGTCGCCGTACAATCGGCATCGCCTGCTGTCACTGGTCCCGCAAGTTCACCATGAACTTTTCAGCCCCATTTATCGTACGACCGACAGCAACGACGCTCCTGGTCATCGGCCTGACCCTGCTCGGCCTGGTTGCCTACTTCCTGTTGCCTATCGCAGGCGTGCCGCAAGTCGATATCCCGACTGTCCAAATATCGGCAAAGTTGCCCGGGGCGAATGCCGAGACTATGGCGACATCGGTGGCGGCGCCGCTCGAACGCCAGTTGTCGCTGATTTCGGGGGTGACCTCGATGAGCTCCGCGAGCTCGCTCGGTCAGACGTCGATTCAGGTGGAATTCGACCTCGGCCGCAGCCTCGATGGCGCTACGCAGGATGTGCAGTCGGCGATCAACGCTGCCGGCGGGCAATTGCCCAAGAACCTGCCCAATCCCCCGACCTATGAAAAAGTCAATCCGGCCGACGCGCTCCTGATGTCCATTGCGATTATGTCGCCCGACCTGCCGATCGCGAAGGTCGACGACTATGTCGAAAATTACCTTGCTCCCCAGATATCCCGCATCACCGGCGTCGGAATGGTCGATTTTCATGGCCAACAAAAGCCCGCCGTGCGCGTGCAGATCGACCCCAGCGTAGGCGCGGCCATGGGTTTGAGCCTGGAAGACGTCCGCGCGGCCATCGGCACCGCAACCGTCAATGCTCCGAAGGGCACGCTGGACGGCCAAAGGCAGTCGTTGACGCTGGATACGACCGACCAGATTTCCGACGCCTCGGCTTTCAGTTCGGTGATCGTGGCCTACCGCAACGGGGCGCCGGTCCGAATCAGCGACCTCGGCAAGGCCGTCAACGGTGTCGAAGACGTTCGTCAGGCCGCATGGCTGAATGGCGAGCGGGCCATCATCATCGATGTGCACAAGCAGCCCGGCTACAACATCAACCAGACCGTCCAATTGGTAAAAGATGCGCTGCCGGCCCTGCAGCGTACTCTGCCGCCTTCGATCGTGGTGCGAATTCTCGGTGACCGGACTCAAACGATCCGGGCCTCGGTCAGCGACGTGCAATTCACGATGGTCATCAGCATCGGCCTGGTGGTGCTGGTGATGTTCCTGTTCCTCCGCAACGCGCGCGCGACCCTGATTCCGAGCGTCACTATCCCGGTCTCCCTGCTGGCTACTTGCGCGGTGATGTACCTGCTCGGCTACACCATCGACAACGTATCGCTGATGGCGCTCACCATCGCGGTCGGCTTCATCATCGACGACGCCGTGGTGATGGTGGAGAACATCATTCGCCATATCGAAGCCGGTGAGAGCCCTTTGCAGGCCGCGCTGATCGGGGCGCAGGAGATCGGCTTTACCATCCTGTCCATGACTTTTTCGTTGATCGCGGTGTTTCTGCCGTTGCTGTTGATGGGCGGGCTGATCGGGCGATTGTTCCGCGAATTCGCCGTCACCGTCAGCGTCGCCATCGTTATCTCCGGAATTGTCGCCCTGACGCTGACGCCGATGATGTGCGGCTGGCTGCTGCGGCCGGATGACAATCACGGTCGCCTGAAGGCTGCTGCAGGGATCGAGGCATGGCTCGATACTGCATTCACCCGATCGCTGGACGCCTATGCGGCGAGTCTGCGCTGGACGCTGCGGCACGGCCTGATCATGATGGCCGTGATGGCTGCAACCCTTGCCGCCACTGCATTGCTCTACATCGCCATTCCAAAAGGCTTTTTTCCGCAGCAGGACAACGGCACGATTCAGGGAACCGCCGAAGCCGCCCAGGACATTTCCTACGCCGCTATGGTGCAACGGGTGCATGAGCTGGCCAAGGTGGTAATGGCCGATCCGGACGTGCAGACGGTGTACTACTGGGTCGGCGCCAATCCGACCGTGAACAGCGCCCGCCTGATGATCGATCTCAAGCCGCTCAGCCAGCGCAACGCGAGCGCCACCGATGTTGTCAACCGGCTGCGGAAGACGACCGGCCGCGTTCCGGCGATCGCGTTCTTCGCCCAAGCCCGCCAGGACGTGCAGATCGGCGCGCGCGTCAGCAAGACGCAATATCAATACACGCTACAGGATCCCGACGTCGCCGAGCTATTCAAATGGGCCCCGATCATGCTGGCGAAACTCTCCTCGCTGCCGGAGCTGCAGGACGTGACCGGCGACCTGCAGGCGACCGCGCCGCGCATGATGCTCAAGATCGACCGCGACGTCATCGGCCGATTAGGAATTTCGCCGCAGGTCATCGACGATACACTCTACGACGCGTTCGGGCAGCGGCAGGTGGCGACCATTTTTGGCCAGCTCGACCAGCACCGCGTGATCCTCGAAGCCACTCCTAGCGCGCAGGAAGACGCGTCGTCGCTGCAGACGCTATACGTGCCGTCGCCGGCAGGACAGATGGTGCCGCTATCGGTGCTGACAAAATCCGACATGTCGGTATCTCCACTCACGATCAACCATCAGGATATGTTTCCTTCGGTGACGTTGTCGTTCAACCTTGCTCCGGGACACTCGCTGGGCGAGGCCATCACCGCTATCCAGAACGCGGAACAGACCATCGCAAAGCCTGCCGCCCTTACGGCGCTCTACCAGGGATCGGCCAAGGTCTTCGAAACCTCGCTGGCGACCCAGCCTTACCTGATCGCGGCGGCAATCGTTGCCGTCTACATCGTACTCGGGGTTCTGTATGAAAGTTTCATCCATCCCATCACGATCCTTTCGACCCTACCCTCGGCAGGGGTCGGAGCTTTTCTGGCGCTGATCGCTCTCGGCTATGATTTCTCCTTGATCGCGCTGATCGGCGTTATTCTTCTGGTCGGTATCGTGAAGAAGAATGCGATCATGATGATCGACTTTGCCCTGGTCGGGGAGCGGCAGCGGCATCTGACGGCGGAGCAATCCATCTACGAAGCATGCCTTATGCGGTTTCGTCCCATCATGATGACGACCATGGCGGCCTTGCTCGGCAGCCTGCCGTTGGCGCTTGGATCAGGCGCGGGCTCGGAGTTGCGCCGTCCGCTTGGCATCGCCATCGTCGGCGGCCTGCTGCTGTCACAGTTCCTGACGCTTTACACAACCCCGATCATCTACATCTATTTGAGCAAGCTCACGCGTCGGGCGCACGGTGATCGGCTACCCCAAATTCATTCAAAGGCTGAGGAGCGGGGTGACGTCGCTACGAGCCGCGCGGCAGAATAAGAACCCGTTGAGTGTGGTTGGGCGCTGCAGGAATCAAACTGCACCCGGACCTTTATGAGCAGGCAGAATACAGGCCGGGTCCCTTTATTTTATTGTAGGTTCGACCGCGTTTATTGTGTTTTGGCTGGGTCGTTTCTGGTGCGGCACGGAGCGCCCGTGGAGCTGTCCCTGTCGGAAACCTAATTCGGCTGGCAAGTGAAGCCGAATCGCGCAATGTTTCTATCTTATGAGAGAAGCTTGCAGCCTGATCTGGTCGGCGCTGGTATTATTGTTCCGATCGCGTGCCTCGTTGGCAGCCGAGATCCTGGTTCTTCGGCATCAGATTAACATACTGAGACGGCATTCGCCCAAGAGGCAGACGTTCAGCGCCATGGACCGCTTGATCTTTGCCGGGGTGTATCGATTGGCGCCAACAGTCCTAAACGCCCTGGCGGTTTTGAAGCCAGATACCGTTATAAAGTGGCACCGCGCCGGGTTCAGATCGTACTGGCGCTGGAGGTCACGACGTCGTGATGGCCGACCAACCTTACCGACAGAGATACGCAAGCTTATCCGCGAGATGGGCATCGCCAACCCGTTGTGGGGAGCACCGCGGATCCACGGAGAGCTGCTTAAGCTCGGCATCGATATCGGTCAGACGAGCGTGGCCAAGTATATGGTGAAGAGACGAGGGCCACCGTCGCAAGGCTGGAAGACGTTTCTTCATAACCATGCCGACGCCATCGCGGCGATGGATTTGTTCGTCGTGCCGACGATCTCGTTTCGCCTGCTCTATGGATTGCTGATCATGGGGCACGGCCGACGACAAATTTTGTGGTTTGGCGTCACAGCTAACCCCACTGCAGAATGGATCGCAAATCAGGTCACGGAAGCATGCGGTTGGGAACAGGCTCCCCGCTACCTGATCCGTGACCGGGATGGCGCCTATGGTGAGGTCTTCATCCGAAGACTTCGATCAATGGGCATTCGTGACCGGCCGACATCGCCGCGCTCCCCATGGCAAAACGGATATGCCGAACGGCTGATCGGTTCGATCCGACGGGAGTGCCTTGACCACGTTGTTGTGTTCGGCGAGCGACACCTCCGTCATGTCCTGCTGTCGTACATGAAATATCACAACGAGATAAGGACGCATTTATCTTTGGAGAAGGATGCGCCGGTCTCGCGCGCCGTCAAACTGGCCGGGACCATTCTTTGCCGCCCGGCCTGGGCGGGCTGCACCACCAATATGTTCGGATTTGATTTACGACAGGCACAGCAATGCGCTGCGGGTCGACGCGCGGATGCGCGGCAATGACGTCGAGGGAACGATAGATGTCGAGAATGAAATTGAGACGGCCAAGCAAAGCCTGGTTGCTGTTCACCTCGATCAGCCCGCGGCCCGAGAAGCCGTCAATGGCAAACGTCGATATGCCCGCTGCGTTGAGCTCGCGCGACCAGTATTCGATGTTCGGTGCGAAGCCGCCAGAGCCGTGCTGTAGCACGACTACCGGCAAACGGCCGGTGCCTTGGGCGATGCGAAGCTGGCCGGTGATTGTCGTCGGTTTGCCGTTGTTGTCGCCTGTGAGGAATTGCTGGTCCGTGAGCGTCAACGTCTGGATCGGCAGCAGTTCGGTTCGCGCAGCAAAATCCTTGGTTCTAGCCTCCGCTGTATAAGCGGACGGTGAGGACGGTGAGGTGCTGATTAGGACAGCGGTCACAACGACTCGGCACATGCCCTTCATGGCTTCCCCCTCGTGGTTAGGTGCCTGCCTTGGTCACTCTCCGAATTGCGATGCTTCCAGTATAACGTCGTTTGCCGAGACACGCGAACGCGAATGTCCGGTTGGGGTCTTGTGTCACGAGCATCGCCGGTCCACACGGCGAGGCGCAACTGTACTGGAGATGAAGGAGGGCCCTTCGGGTTCGGCGATCAGGTCGTTGATCCCAAGCCACCGCGAGCGGCTGTGGTCCAAAGCCACGGTCGTTAGCGTCGCGGAAACGTCGGGGCGATGATCCCGGCAGGCAAGATCGAGAGAGGCGAGCGCAAGCGAACTGCTTTCGAAGCGTCGAAATCGGATTAGGCGATGTCAAAACCGCGGGGTGACCCTTCCTGCGGGACAAGCTCGGAGGATGTCCTGATACCGACCGAGTGGCATCCGGCGTATAGGCAGCGCGAAGCTCGATCAGGCTCCGGTACGGAACGTGAGAACCTTGCCGACGATGCCAAGGGAAAAGGTGCAAGCGGCTCCCACCGCGAGGCCGAAAGTACCGATGCGTCGGAGAGGGGCGGACTGCCCCGTAGTAGCGACGAAGGTCCTGTAATGGGGCTGGAGCGAAGGAGGTGGGTCATCGCCGCTGATGTGGGCCAACTGGTTCGCCGGGAGGAGCCCTTTGTTCAGTGGAAGGCGGCAGCCTTCGCGCGATGGCACGAGCCGGATGATGCGAGAGTATCCTGTCCGGATCTGTGAGGGGCTCGGGGTGAAATTCCCCGGGCCTACTCGGCAAAATGCGAAATACTCGTTAAGAGCAGATGTTTTCTGCTCTACCTCCAACAACAGACATCGCTCAGTAGGGTCGGCATGACCGTTTGGTGCCGATATTGTTGCAAAAGTCTTTTTGCGAGGTGGGACTCAAATTCTCGCACCCCTAGGTGCAGCGATTGAATGATGATGTGGGGGACCACGTGGCCAAGCGCCAAACTCACAGACGATTCTGGTAGCGCGTTTGAAACCCCATTGATCGGCGATCGTCGCTTGTTTCGTTCTTTGGCGAGAAATCAACCGCCGCGCCTTTTGGGACTTTTGCAACAAAATCTGCCAAACAGCGACATTGCTACGCCAACTCGCAATGAATGCCCGACGGCCTGCTTCATCGATCGCGCGCGAGTTTGCGCTTGCCCCAATGCTTTTCCTTCCGTGACGGATCGAACACGCGCTCGACGTGTCGGTTTAGAGCCCTCATCACGCCGATCCGAGCAAACATGGTGGGTCCACCGCGATCGGCGACGAGCATAAGCGCCTCGATCGCGGCCTGCCATTCGGGCGCGTCGTGCCGGACCTTAGGCAGCTCGGTTTAGTTGGCGGCGTCCCGCAAGGTGATGAGCTGGCCGCCGCCGGGGAGGGGAATGGGATCGTGGAAGGGGCGGCTCCAGCCTGAGTTCACGTTTCTATTTCAGCCTTCAACGGGAATGCCTCGCTTGCAAAACATCCATTTCATCGAAGGCGATACACAAGGCTTTAGCAAGCGATATCCGCTATGCACCGAAATCGGCCATGGGTGGCACTTCGGCCATGGGTCAATCACTGCTCTGGCCGAGTTGGTTTTAACTCGGCTTTGTCACCACGTATAGCGCAGCGTGCCGGAGCCGGCGTAGAGCTGATAGCCGTCGGCGTATTCGCCGTCGAACCTGGCGAGGAACGACCAGTTCGGCGTGAAGAACAGTTGCGCGCTGACGGAGGTGAGCGCCGAGTCGTGCGGGATCGGCGCTCCATTGACGGTGAAGCCCGTGCCGGGCAGCGACTCGAACGAGGCATTGAGCGATGGATTGCTCACCCAGTCGTGCGCCCACGCCAGCTTGGCGCGCAGGACCAGCGGCAAATTGTTCAAGGCGGTCAGATCATCGAAGCGGGCGCCGAGTTCGCTTCTTGTGTCGGTGCCGTTCATGGCGTTGTAGGAGAGCCCGAGCCCGCCGCCGGTCAGATCGGTCTCGGAATAGGCCGGCGTGTGGAAGTCCTGCATCTGGATCGCGGCATAGGGCGTGAGTCCGATGGCGCCGTGATAGACCGGCACGGCAAAGCGATAGCCGCCTTCGAGGCGGGCGCTGTAGCTCTGGCCCTGGAAGCTCGCGGTGAGCTGGTCGCCCCGGGGCCGTGCGGTTCGTCGTGAACCAGTTATTGGCGAACGCGAGCGCGGCGGCAAGATAGACCGGCCCCTGATGCGTCACGCCATAGACGCCGGCGAGGAACGCATCGCTGCGGCCCGTACCCAACCCTTGCGCCAGATTCCAGTTGGTGCCGCCGCCGGCGAGCGAGAAGCCGAACACCGTATCGGGCGAGTAGTGATAATCCATGCCTGTCCCTGTCGCAAATCAAATCCGGACATATTGGTGGTGTAGGCCGCCGAGAATTGGGCGGCAAAGAATGTGCCCGGCTAGTTCGACGGCGCGGGAGATCGGCGCATCTTTCTCCAAAGACAAATGCGTCCGTATCTCGTTGTGATAACTCATGTACGACAGCAGGATGTGACGGAGGTGTCGCTCGCCGAACACAACAACGTGGTCAAGGCATTCCCGTCGGATCGAACCGATCAGCCTTTCAGCATATCCATTTTGCCAAGGGGAGCGCGCCGATGTCGGTCGATCGCGGATGCCTATCGATCGGAGTCTGCTGATAAAGACCTCACCATAGGCGCCGTCCCGGTTGCGAATGAGATAGCGGGGAGCCTGTTCCCACCCGCATGCTTCCGTAATCTGATTTGCGATCCATTCTGCGGTCGGATGCGCTGTGACGCCAAACCACAGAATATGTCGCCGGCCGTGCCCCATGATCAGCAATCCATAGAGCAGGCGGAACGAGATTGTCGGCACGACAAACAGATCCATCGCCGCGATGCCGTCGGCATGATTGCGAAGGAACGTCCTCCAGCCTTGGGATGGCGGCTCTCTTCGCTTGGCCATGTATTTGGCGACGCTGATCTGGCCGATCTCGATTCCGAGCTTAAGCAACTCGCCATGGATCCGCGGCGCTCCCCACAGCGGATTGGCAATGCTCATCTCGCGGATAAGCTTGCGTATCTCAGGCGCTACAGTGGGTCGGCCCCCACGGCGCCGCGACTTCCACCGCCAGTACGATCTGAACCCGGCGCGGTGCCATTTAATCACGGTCTCCGGCTTCACGATCGCCAAGGCGCCCAGCACCTTCGGAGCCAAACGATACAAGCCGGCGAATATCAGACGGTCCAGCATCCCGAACGACGGCCGTTTCGGCGATTTCCGCCGCAACACGTTAAGCTGATGACGCAAAATCGTGTTTTCAGCCTCAAGCGAGACCCGCGACCGGAACGCTCCGATCAACGCCAACCAAATTAGGCTACAGACCTCTCGCATAAGGCAGGAGCATCGCCCAATTCGATATCAGTTGCCAGCAAGATTGAGTTTCCGACAGGGACACCAATGCACAACAGGCAAAGAGCGGCGGATATCGCGCTGGGAGCACGAAGCCATCCTTGAGGCTGTGCAGGCGCGGCTTGATCGGAGCCCGGACAAGATGCGCGTGCGCCGCCAAACGGTGGAACATCCCTTCGGCACGATAAAGTCCTGGATGGGGGCAACCCACTTCCAGACGAAAATGCTCAAAAACGTCAGCACCGAGATGGCGCTGCACGTCCTGGCCTACAACATGAAACGGGCAATGAGCATTCTGGGCGTTGGCGGATTGATGAAAGCGATCCGAGCATAAGATCGGCATTCCAGAGAAACTGGCTGCACCTGCCAACCCCAATCCGCGTTTTCACACAGCCTGGACCCATTTGCGACATCGACGACCCTGATTGCTCGCCGGCCTCAAGGTTACTTGCGGAATAGCAGCCGTGGTGGAGGGTTGATTGTATACGTGCTGTTCAGAACCAAGGGAGATTCAAAATGGGCAAAGCGCTTCTCTTTGCACTCGCCGCCCTGACAATGACGGCCACGATTTCACTCGCGCAGAACTCGCCGACGAAGATAGGCGATTCACAAAAGGGCAAGGTCCTTGTCGACGACAAGGGCATGACGCTCTATGTCTTCGACAAAGACTCTGCAGGTAAATCAGCTTGCAACGGCCCTTGCGCTGGAAACTGGCCGCCCTTGATGGCAACAACCTCATCGTCGGCGGTGGGCGATTACACGATCATCACCCGTGACGATGGATCGAAACAGTGGGCCTACAAAGGACGACCACTCTACACTTGGCACAATGACAAAGCTCCCGGGGATATCTCCGGTGACGGCTTCCTCAACGGCGCGTGGCACATCGCCAAGCCGTAGCTTGCTACATTTTCATCCCCGAGTGATCGGGCATCTTCTTCATATCCATCTTTCCGCCCGTGCCGGGCGCGCCGGCCGGCCCTTGCGCGCCTACGCCCTCTACATCGAACGAGACCGTCACCTTGCCCGCCTTTTCGAACTCGAGCGTGATCGGCAGCTTTTCACCCTGCTTCAGCGGGCTCTTCAAATCCATCAGCATCAGGTGGTAACCGCCGGGTGCCAGCTTGACGGTCTTGCCGGGCTCGATCACAAGTCCCTTCTCGAGCGGGCGCATTTTCATCACGCCGTTGCTCGTAGCCATCTCGTGGATTTCGACCTTCCCGGCAACGTCGGCCGAACCGCCGATCAGGCGATCCGGCGTGCTGCCCTTGTTCTCGATGGTGAGGTAACCCGCGCCGGCCTTCGCCCCTTTCGGCGTGGCGCGGCTCCAGGCTTGGGTGATGACGAGGTCACCCGCCTTGATCTCGTCTGCGATCACAACGGATGATCCGGAGCAGACGACTGCGAGCACCAGAAGAGCCTGTTTCAGCGTTTCCATGGCATTCAGCTCCCTTAAAGGTCGCCCATACCGTTCGGCTTCCCGTTGCGTTCCGCCCGTCGGATCATTTGGTCCAAAGTCTGAGCGGAAGGCTCCCGCCACGACCACAATCCATGAAGCCGTGGTACGACTCGGAAAGAACGCCCTTGTAAGCACACTTGCTTCCGTCGAAGTCCAGCGTAGCGGTGATGCTAGACGACAATTTGGCGAGTTCGAACCGGATTTCGCCAACAGTCTCCTTCGGACCATCGCGCGTACAGAGGCCAACGTGCCTCACGGTCAATGGACCTGAGAATTCCTTTTTCCCGTTCAAATCCTGCTCGGAAACGCTGCCACTGAGCTCGTACTCACCGGCGTAGCCCGTCGTGCCATGGATTTGCAGTGGCTCTGCGCGCGCCGGCACTGCAAGAATGCTCAATGTCAGGAGCAAGCCGATCCGTCGCATGCAAGCCTCCCCTCGGAATCCGGCACACGTCGATTTCAAACGTCAAGATGGCCCTTATGCGACAGAACGTGGCAGAGGCCAGCTAGTCAGTTTAGATATTTTACATCACATTGGCGAAATGAGAGAGCCCCTTGTTGACCCTGAGCGACCTGTTGCACCGCAACAGGACCTCGGTCGCGAACAGGGCATAGCGGAAGTTGGCGAACAGCCGAGTGTTGCGGAGGGCGACGCTCGTACCAGTCATTCGGAAGCGTTCTTAAGAGTTGGCCATAGATTTGGTCGCCCTACCGTGAACCAGCCGCAGACGGCGCGATCAGAACATGGTAACGTCTCCCACTGCATTGGTATGCCCCCAAATGGGGAGGGTCACACGCCTTTAGTTCGTTTCCAAGCCGCGACAGGCAAGTGGGGCGGGCAAGGAGCCAAGCCGTGGGTGTGATCGTTCTGTTCATGGCCGGACTTGCGCTATATGCCGGATGGTGGCTGTCACACCAGCGGCTGATGGCAAAGCCCTGGCTCGAGGAGGGCGTGATCGGCGAGTTTCCGGGCGGCGACAGATTATCGGCGCCGCCGGCGACGATCGGCCTCGGCTTCTTTCTCGTGGTTGCCGGCTCACTGTTCGCGCTCCTCATGAGCGCTTACGTAGTGCGCATGCAACTGCTGGACTGGCGGCCTCTGCCGTTCCTCCCGCTGCTCTGGTTCAATACCGGCGTGCTGGTCCTGAGCAGCGTCATCCTGCAATGGGCGCAGGCCGCGGCACGTCGCGGCGACTACGACGGCACGGTCACAGGAGTGCTCTGCGCCGGCGTTTCCGCAGTCGTTTTCCTGATCGGCCAATTGCTGGCGTGGCGGCAATTGATAGCGGCCGGTTATGTGGTGGCCGCCAATCCGGCCAACTCATTCTTCTATTTGGTGACGACGATTCATGGATTGCATTTGCTCGGCGGTCTCGTGGCGCTCGGCCGGACCATCGCCAAACTGTGGCGCGGCGCCGACTTGCCGAAATTGCGCCTGAGCGTGGAATTGTGCGCCCTGTACTGGCACTTCCTGCTCCTGGTCTGGCTGATGCTTCTGGGGCTTCTGACCGGTTGGACAGTCGCCTTCCTCGATTTCTGTGGTCATTTGATTCCGAATTGAATCCGCACACGCCGCCTTTCAGATTTTTTTTCGCGCGCGATTTTTCGCGATTTTCGACGCCATCGCCAGCCGCCGCCAGTTTCTGAATAACAGAATAGAACTTTCTTTGATAGAAAGATCGGTCGATATCTTTTTTCGGTATGGGAGCGCTGTCATTTGCACGGCGGCAATACCGGCGTGGAATAGGGAACATTGCGGATTGTCCTCGCGTGACATGATCGCCGCGTGACTTTTGCTTGGGCGCGGCAATCTCTGATTTACTCCTCGGTGCGGCAATCTCCGCCCCGTCATCTTGCGTTAGGTGGGCCGAACACCAATTTTTCTGTCATGAATGCTCCATCAGTCCTGGTTTCAGGCGCAGGAATTGCCGGCCCAACGCTTGTCTTTTGGCTAAAAGCAGCAGGATTCGAACCGACTCTGGTTGAACACGCGCCCGCGCTGCGAACGGGTGGCTACGTCATCGATTTCTGGGGGCTTGGTTATGACGTTGCTCAGCACATGGGCCTTGTGAGCGAAATCAACCGTATTGGCTATCACGTTCGCGAAATGCGGATCGTCAACGCTAGGGGCGAGCGGATTGCCGGTCTTGGAACGAATGTCTTGCGTGAGCTGACTGGCGGACGATTTGTCACACTCGGCCGCAGCAATCTATCGCGGTTGTTGTTCGAGAAGATCAAAAACGACACGGAAGTCATTTTTGGCGATGAGGTTGTTGGCCTGCAACAGCAGCCAGATTGTGTGCAGGTTGAGTTCAAACACGGCAAACAACGCCTGTTCGATCTGGTCATTGGTGCGGACGGCCTGCATTCAAACGTTCGCCGGCTTGTGTTCGGGTCACAGGATCGTTTTGAGAGGCAGCTTGGCTACATTGTTGCCGCGTTTGAGGTCAGCGGATATCGCCCGCGCGATGACAATGTCTACGTGATGTATTGCGAGCCGCGGCGAATGCTTGGGCGGTTTGCTTTAAATGGCGATCGGACGTTGTTTTTGTTTGTTTTTGCGACCGGCACCGACGCGCGATCGGAAGTACTTCACCTGGCGGTACAAAAAGCGATTCTGCGCACGAGCTTTGGCGACCTGCCGTGGGAAACTCCGCGCATTCTTGCTGAGCTAGACCGCACGGAAGATCTTTATTTCGACAGGGTCAGCCAGATCAAGCTGCCGACTTGGTCGCAAGGTCGCGTTGCCCTCGCAGGGGATGCAGCATTCTGCGTGTCGCTAATGGCCGGCCAAGGTGGGGCCCTTGCAATGACCGCCGCCTACGTCTTGGCCGGCGAGCTTGGCAAGACGGGCCAGCGGCACGAGGAGGCATTTCGCAACTATGAAGGAATTTTGCGGACATTTATCGAATCTAAGCAACAGGTTGCCGCGCGGCTTGCATCCGCATTTGTGCCAAAGACCCACTGGGGACTGTACCTACGCAATCAGCTGCTTAAGGCGGCCGCAATCCCTGGAGTGGCACGGGTGTCTTTCGGCAGCGATATCATCGACGCGCTCCAACTTCCTGACTACCGATGGTCTGCATTTGGTAGCCCGCTGCTGCGCGATACTCCGGCGCGCGGCTGAGCACTCTAAGAGGCACGTAAGCGCACCGCCGGATCGCACCGCAGTGCGCTTCGCGAGCCCTTCGGGAGAAGGATCGATTTTGAAGGCAATTTGCTACATTAAGCGATGCATGAGTCCGGTTCTGCACAAAACGGACGTGCCGGGTCCGCCTGACGGTGTCCGCTTCTGGGTGAAAAGCAGACATCGCTATTCCATCTGATTTGCGAATGGCCGCTTCTGTGAAGGTTTGCGGATGCCGGCCCCATGAAGGTGGCGGGGCGCGCACCGGGGGCCGGCGTCCGCAAACCTCCAAAGGAGATGCTATGGGGCGGCGGCGAGGATATTGCATCCATCGTTGCTGATATGAACCGATGGAGCGTCCCATGCAGAAATTGAACGATCTGAGCCGATCCCCGAGCCCCCTCGATCCGGACGGCACGCTGATCGCCGTTATCGAACTGAGCCTGTCGAGCTGGCTGGTCGCCGGCATAGTGCCTGGCGTCGAGCGCCAGCCGTTGAAGAAGCTCGTGGTCGACGAGAGCGCATTGCTGAAGTTGCTGCATCGATGGCGAGAGGAAGCGGCGAAGGCAGGGCATCGGATCAAACGCATCGCTGTCGCTTTCGAGGCCGGCCGTGACGGCTTCTGGCTGGCGCGCTGGCTCAGGGCGCGCGACATTGAGGCCCACGTCATTCACGCATCGAGTGTGGCGGTATCGCGCGAGCACCGGCGCGCCAAGACCGATCGGCTCGACACCGAGCTGCTCAAACGCTCTTTTCTCGGCTGGCTGCGCGGCGAGCGTGATCACTGCAAGATGGTGGCGATCCCGACAACCAAGGACGAAGATGCCAAGCGGCCCAACCGCGAGCACGAGAGCCTCGTCGGAGAGCAAAGTCGGATCGTCAACCGAATGAAAGCAGCGTTGATCCGGCTCGGCATCCGCGGCTTCAATCCAAAGCTGAAGAGGGCCGCCGAACGCCTTGACGGCTTGCGCACCCCCGAGGGCGAGCCAATCCCGCCCAACACCCTGGCTGAGCTGCGTCGCGACATGGTGCGCCGGCGGCTCGTCAGTGATCAGATACGGCAGATCGAGGACGCTCGCCTGGAGCGTCTCAAGCAAGCTCCCAGTGATGGACCCCACGCAATGGTACGCCTGTTGGCGCGAGTGATCGGCGTTGGTGTCGAGACGGCAGACATGCTGGTGCAGGAGGTACTGTCGCGAAGCATGCGCGACCGAAGGGCGATAGCGCGTTATGCCGGCCTCACGGGCTCGCCCGACGAAAGCGGCAGAAAACGCCGGGAGAAAGGGCTGGCCCGTTCCGGCAACGCTCGGGTTCGACGAGGCATGATCCAATTGGCGTGGCGATTTCTCATGTTCCAGAAAAACAGCACCTTGGCGCAGTGGTTTCGAGCCCGCACCGAGAGCGCCCGCGGCACTCGCAAGACTATGATCGTGGCCTTGGCTCGCAAGCTACTGATCGCCCTGTGGCGTCTGGTGCGGGAGGGCGTGGTGCCGGCCGGCGTCGTTCTGCGGCCGGCATAATGAACGGAGGTCACTGAACGACACCCAACAGTTTCGGCCCGGTCCGTCCGCTGGTGACGGGTCGCCGATGACGGTTCGAGGTGGTGGAGTCCCGACGTGTTTCCTTGGCTTTCAAAGCCGAAAAGGAGAATGGGTCCGCCGCTTCGGAGCTTCGCCGCCGATGCGCATGACTGCATCATGGTTCGGGTCCTTGGACCCACCGAATACAAGGTTGTGGCGCGACTGATCCGCGCCCGAAAGCGGGCTCCCCTCTGATCGTCATCCCGATCGCACCAAGCGTGTCGTCGTGCTCGAAGCTGTCAAGGTATGGCCTGGCAAGCTCGGAGCATGCCGCAAGGTTGGCGCGACGGCCAACCTTGACAGCTCCTGCGCACGACGACGTCAGCGAACCGCGGGTCGGGACGAAGAAACGGGCTTTGAGATCGAACAAAGAAACTGACGAAGGGCAAAAGATTTGCCGCTCTGGCGAACTCCTTGACAAAAAAAGCCCCATACAAGGAAACCGCGGAAGATATGGCGGGGTGGTGCGTCAGGCGCTATGGGGATTTGGACGCTGCCGGTCTTTTGTCGAGGTGGGTTGGGAGCTTTTTCGGGAGGCGATCGCGGGTGCGACGAAGCGGGTCGGTCGATTGCAAGGTGCAGAATCGGAGTTGCGCGGCGGAGATGGAACAACACGGCGACTATCGTGAGCAGCGCGACGGCGAGCATGGTCATTGCCGACCGATAGCCGGTGCAGCAGAAGTGCAGCACTGGGATGTTGCATCGAACGTGATCTGATCATGATGTGTCGATCCTGATCGCGGCGTGGGCTGCCGCGGGACGGGTGTGCGGCGAGCAGCCACGCCGGAACCTCTCGATGATGATCATGCGACCGCCGCAGCGTGGACACGGGTGCGCCAGCGGCTTGGGTTCGTCGACCTCGGTATCACTGTCATCCCTGATCTCGGGCTGTACCGCAGGGACGTCCAGTAGGCGGCGTGCATGGGCGATGTTACCGGCGCGCTTGCCGCTGGCGAGCAGGCCGTAGTGGCGAATGCGGTGGAAGCCTAGCGGCAGGACGTGGATCAAGAATCTGCGGATGAATTCGGCAGTGGCGAGTGTCATGATCTTCTGGCGATCACGACCTTCAGCGCGATAGTCCTTCCATCGGAAGGTCACGCCGGATCGGTCGCAGGCGATCAGCCGGCTATTGGCGATGGCGACGCGGTGGGTATAGCGCGACAGATAGGCCAGCACGGCCTGTGGGCCGCCGAACGGACGCTTGGCATATACGACCCATTCGGTTCGGCGCAGCCGCGCCAGGTGCGCCGCGAACGCCTGCGGATCGGCGAGAGCAGCATGATCGCCGAAGAACTTCAGGTTATTGGCCTGGTGTTCGGCGAGAAGCTTCTCCAGGAACAGTCGGCGAAACAGGCGCGAGAGCACACGCACTGGCAGGAAGAAGCCAGGCCGGCACGCCACCCATCGCTCGCCATCGAGCGAGATGCCGCCGCCCGGCACGATCATGTGGACATGCGGGTGATGGGTCATGGCCGACCCCCAGGTATGGAGGACCGAGGTGATGCCGACGCGGGCGCCGAGATGCCTGGGGTCGGCGGCGATGGTGATCAGGGTCTCGGCCGATGTCTTAAACAGGATATCGTAGACGACAGCCTTGTTCTGGTAGGCGATATCGGCGATGGCCGCCGGCAGCGTGAATACGACGTGATAGTACGGTTGTGCCTGTCGTAAATCAAATTCGGACATATTGGTGGTGTAGCCCGCCGAGAATTGGGCGGCAAAGAATGTGCCCGGCTAGTTCGACGGCGCGGGAGATCGGCGCATCTTTCTCCAAAGACAAATGCGTCCGTATCTCGTTGTGATAACTCATGTACGACAGCAGGATGTGACGGAGGTGTCGCTCGCCGAACACAACAACGTGGTCAAGGCATTCCCGTCGGATCGAACCGATCAGCCTTTCAGCATATCCATTTTGCCAAGGGGAGCGCGCCGATGTCGGTCGATCGCGGATGCCTATCGATCGGAGTTTGCTGATAAAGACCTCACCATAGGCGCCGTCCCGGTTGCGAATGAGATAGCGGGGAGCCTGTTCCCACCCGCATGCTTCCGTAATCTGATTTGCGATCCATTCTGCGGTCGGATGCGCTGTGACGCCAAACCACAGAATATGTCGCCGGCCGTGCCCCATGATCAGCAATCCATAGAGCAGGCGGAACGAGATTGTCGGCACGACAAACAGATCCATCGCCGCGATGCCGTCGGCATGATTGCGAAGGAACGTCCTCCAGCCTTGGGATGGCGGCTCTCTTCGCTTGGCCATGTACTTGGCCACGCTGGTCTGTCCGATATCGATGCCGAGCTTAAGCAACTCGCCATGGATCCGCGGCGCTCCCCACAGCGGATTGGCAATGCTCATCTCGCGGATCAGCCGTCGTATTTCGACCGCAACCGTCGGTCGGCCGGAACGAGGTCGTGATTTCCAGCGCCAGTACGATCTGAACCCGGCGCGGTGCCATTTAATCACGGTCTCCGGCTTCACGATCGCCAAGGCGCCCAGCACCTTCGGAGCCAAACGATACAAGCCGGCGAATATCAGACGGTCCAGCATCCCGAACGTCGGCCGTTTCGGCGATTTCCGCCGCAACACGTTAAGCTGATGACGCAAAATCGTGTTTTCAGCCTCAAGCGAGACCCGCGACCGGAACGCTCCGATCAAGGCCAACCAGATTAGGCTACAGACCTCTCGCATAAGGCAGGAGCATCGCCCAATTCGATGGCAGTTGCCAGCAAGATTGAGTTTCCGACAGGGACAGGAATGCATTGGTCGACATGCGCGATCTAGCCCAAATACTGGCGCGTGTGCACGACGCGGAAATTGAGATCAGCGAAGGTCCGGAGCCGCCGCTCCACGAGGGTCCGCTATTAGGCCCGCTGTCGCATTCGGCTTCACAACGGTTAAAGAAATTCCCGCAGCCGGACGATTTCGACAATACTCTCTGCGGACATGACGGCCTTAATGATCTCCCCTTGCGGAGCCGTGTATATTTCGTAGAGGTGACGTTGGTTCAGGGGCTTTGCCATGAATTGTCGGATGCAATCGTCCAGCGTGCTATCGACTATCAAATAGGGACGGCTGCCATCAGCGGCGCTGGCACGCTCATTTTTGACCGAGGGCCATTTTCGAAGAATTGCAGGAGCTTCGAAATGGATATGGTGATCGGTTTCGAGCATGTACGGAGCTGCGCCTCGGGCGCGGCGATGCCGTCGGCATGATTGCGGAGGAACGTCTTCCACCCTTGGGACGGCGGACCTCTCCGCTTGGCCATATATTTAGCCACGCTCGTCTGTCCGATCGCGATGTCGAGCTTGAGTAGCTCTCCATGGATCCGTGGCGCTCCCCAAAGTGGGTTGGCGATGCTCATCTCGCGGATCAGTCTGCGTATTTCCAGTGGAACTGGTGGCCGACCACCACGAGGTCGCGACTTCGAGCGCCAGTACAAACGGAAACCCGCACGGTGCCATCTGATTACGGTCCCGGGGCCTAACAATCGCAAGCGCATCAAGAACACGAGGGAAGAGGCGATAGAGACCAACGAACACCAATCGGTCGATGGCACCAAAAGTGTGTTTCTTGGGGGCGGTTCGTCGCAGAACAATGATCTGTTGCCGCAACGTTAAAATCTCTGCCTCGAGCGCTGCCCGCGACCGAAAACAGATCGACAACCGCCCAGACGATGAGCCTGAAAAGATATCTCATTACAGATCAGCATCGCCCGATACTCGGTCAACCGCCAGTCAATAGGTTTGCGACAGGGACACGAGCCAATCCTTTTTCACCCATCACGCCGCGGTTGTAGAAACCGCTCGCCGCGAGTTCGGAATGGCGGCCGACATAATCGAACTCGGTTGAGCACTCGCCGTGCAGCGGAACTGTGCCGACGGTTAACCGTCTTCCGGCGGGCAACTCCGGGCAGGCGTCGCCGATCGAGCCTAGGACACTCTCGACTGCCGCCGTCGCATGCGTGAGCGAGACGGTAAGCGGTGGATACTGGCGGGCGATCTCGATGGCCCCCGCTGCCTGGCCTGCGGATCGGTCCGATCCTTCATCCAACCGTGCTCCTCGCACTCGCAGATGACGCCGGCTTCGAGCAGGATGGAGATCGCCCAGCCTTCGATTGTCCGGAAGGCGGGGCGTTCTCGTTGAGCACCTTGATTCTCTCGCGTCACGCCCGGGAAATCCTTGGGTGGCGCCGGTCGTTCCGGCTGCTAACACAGGGCAGGGATTCGGAATCGTCGGAGCTGAAGCTTTTCCACGTGTTCCGCCGCCCTGTGCACAGAAGTGGCTGGGCGGCGAGCTCCGCCTTGTCTCCCTTGCCGCCGGTCACCACGTTCGCCTTAGATGCCCGAGCTGCGGATCGCGCGAGGTCATTTTGATCTTCCATGTCGCGCGAGAACCGGACTATATCGCCGCCCGGAGGGCGTGAGAATGTTCCGAAAAAAGCGGCGAGAGAAAATACTGCGTGAGCAGGAGGCACGGCAGGCGCAGGAGCGATTCGAGCGGAACGAGCGGGCTGGCAAAGAAATTTACGCCCGCATGGCTGAGCTGAAGAATGTACCGCGCGAGAACCTGCCAGACGCGGTTTTTATGCTCTCTATGGCGGCAAAACACCAGAGCGAGCAGATTCGGCAGTCGATCAAGGACCGTACACGGTACGACTTTGATTTTGACACGTTGACGGACGGCGATCTTGCGACCTACCTCGCGAAGGACGCGGGATATGCGGTCCGAGATCACGTCGCCAACCCGCAGACATTGTTCGAGGCCATGTCGGAGCAATTGCCTGACGTGCACTTCACAATCCAGCAACAGGACGCCGTTTCAATGATGGCCGCGATGATCCGGGAGCAGCGGCTGGAAGGAATCCTAGAAGGCCTGCGGCTTGCCGGCTTATTGAACCAAGCGCCGAAGCGCCGTCGTACCAGCCCGCAGACGGACGGGGCGGGTTAGGGCCTCAGTTCGAGGTCGACTGTTCCCTTGCTGCCAGGGGACGTCATCGTTACCGGAACGCCGGGCGGTGTCGGCGGTCCGCGCATCGAAACTTACTGGTGGGTTCGTTTCGGCGGCTCAGCAGCTGTTGCGATATGAGGCGGAGCGGGAGCTGCAAGAACCGTGGCGTTGGGAAAGGTGACGCTTATCGATGAGTTACGCCTGGCTATCGACAGAGCGGCAAGGACAATACCTGCAATTGTCTTCATACCAAGAGTATCATGTTTGTTATGTCCGCGTGGCGCGGCTGTGGGGACAAGAAGCGGCCACGGGGCTCGGCGTTAAAGCCGATGACGCTTGCTGCTCAGGCTGTCTGTGGTACTAAGGCCGCCTCACAATTAAGGAATACTAAGTGCCTAAAAAAGCAAAGAAGAAGACCGTTGTGCGTCGCGAATACACCAAAGCCGATGTGAAGGAGTTGCGCGCGCACTCAAAGGCGAAAACACCCGTCGTTAAAATTGCGAAGCTGACAAAACGTAGTGTGGGTTCGTTGCGGCAGAAGGCGCTCAAGCTTGGGATTCGTCTAGGCCACCGGCGCTAGGTCCGATGCCGCCCGACGCGCTGACGATATGATTACGCAAAAGCGGAAGATCATATGACGCTGTTCAATAAGGTTTTCTCGACGAGGACGCTATTGCAGATCATCTTCGTTCTGGGTGCAGTCGTCGCGATGAAAGGATTGAGCGCGCATTATGATTTCAGCTGGGCAACCGCGTTAGCGGCTGAATGAGAAAACAGCCCCGACCATCGCTGCGCCAGCGCAGTAAACATTCCCCAATGCGAATAGCTGATCCGTCGCGTGCAGCGCTGTAAAGCCCATCTCGCCCTGAGCAGAGTTGCATCTAATGAACAAGGCAAAATGTCCGCAAGAGAAATGGCCCGCCATTTAAATCAGGTATTTCTGGCATTTTTGGCTGCACGACGTGTGACTCGATTTGTGCTGGGGACACGCCGGGGACGCAAATGTTCTTGGGCTGCTGATGCAAACCGGGCGATAGAAATCCTCTTGGGTCGCCAACAAAAGCGACCGGTCGTTACAGCCATCCCCGCTCGCCGAATGCAGAAAGATCAACTCCCGGCGGAGCATACCATCCCCCTGTACGGTAACGAGCACCGAACTCCAGAGCGACCTCCTTGTTTCCATAAGGAATTCGTAGGGGTGTGCCTGTTCCGAGATTCGGCGGAGCAGGAGTTGCTTCGACGGCATCGGCCTTGTGTTTCCGAGACCTCTTCGTCGGCGCCGCCGATTGAGGCGCAATTGACCCCGTCGGCTTGCATGCGGTCTTGCGACCGCTCTTGCGGCTCTTTGTGACCTGGTTCGAGTCGATCCACGCGGACATGGCAGCCGAGTTGGCCTTGGCCTCGTCGGGGACGTTTCCCCTGCGCGATCTTCTTGGCGTACAACAACTGTGCCGGACTTACCGGTCCGGGTTCTTGCTTCCCAGCCGTTTCTCCATCGGCTTTTTTGGGCGCGTGTTCGCTGAGAAATTTGCGGCAGATCGATATCGAGGTCTTGTAGCCGGGCGGTGGCTTGATGCGTTTCTGCCGGCTAAGGCTTTCGGCAAAGCGCTTCATCGCAGGGGTTGGCGGATACGCCGCCGCGCCGTTGCCGACTACGTCGCCACGCAACGGAGGTCCTCCGGCAGCGGCACTCTCCTTCAGCCTGGCGATGATGCGTTCGGCGACATCGCACACAGCGTCAATCGCCCCGACCATCTCCTGTTTGCCGACAACGACATCGTCGAGCAGGCACTCAAGTTGTGCCGTCACGCCCGGATCGACCAGCGCCGGATCGGCCTGTTTGAGAACGCCGAACAGCGACAGGCCGGTCTCGGTCGGCACAATATTCTTTCCCTGGGCTATTAGAAAACCCTGCTTCTTCAATCCGCCGATGATCTCGGCTCGGGTCGCCGGCGTGCCAATACCCTTGGCTTCCTTCAGGCGTTCCCGAAGAACTGGCACCACGGATTTTTCAGTTCTGCAAAACGAACTCAAGGGCAAATCGACCAAGATCGTGATGGTCGCCTTCGATCTGCTGTACCTCAACGGCTATGACCTGCGAAAGCTGCCCTTGATCGAGCGGAAGATGCTGCTCAAGAAAATCATCGCCGAGACAGATGTTCAATTCAGTGAGAGCTTCGAGGTCGATGGCCGCGAGATGTTCAAGCACGCCTGTTCGGTCGGCCTGGAGGGCGTCGTCTCCAAGGTCCGCGACAGCCGGTATGTCTCGGGCCCCAGCAAGGATTGGCTGAAAAAGACCTGTGCCCAGCGTGAGACGTTGCCTATTGCCGGGTTCGCGCTCGACGGCAAAAAGTTCGACGGCATCTATCTCGGCAGGCGCGAGGGCAGGGACCTGATCTACGCCGGAAAAGTCGATCATGGTTTTGATACTGCATCCGCAAAAGATTTGCAGGCGCGCCTCAAGCCGCTGATCCGGAAGACGCAGCCCTACAGCAAGAAGATCGCGCATCGCGGCATCTGGGTCGAGCCGTCGTTGCTGGCGGAAATCGAATACCGGGCGAAATCGGCCGAAGGCAAAGTGCGCCACCCGTTCTTCAAGGGCATCAGGGAGGATTTCTGATGACAGACGGATCAAGGAAGATGGTCTGGATTTACGTCGATACCAACCACTATGTCGGCCATCCCGATCACCTCAAGGTTTTTGGAGATCCAGAACTTGCCGATGAGTGGTTCAAGGAGAACGACCCGGAAGGCGTCGTCTTTGGATATGAGGTCATTGAATGATTGCGATTGCCCGCAACACCGGCATTGACGCTGATGGCGTCGCCGAAACCGAGGCTGATCATTTCGGAAATTGCCCGGTCTGCGGGGCCTACCTCGACATGCGCGACTAGCCCAAATTCTGGCACATGTTCACGACGCGGAGATTGAGATCAGCGAAGGTCCGGATCGCCCGATCCGTGACAGGCCATGGCAGTAAGCTCAGTTTGTTACCATGGCGGTGTCTTTGCTGCATCGAAGGTTGAGCAGAAAAATCGATCCTTGCTGACATTCGTCAACCGAAAAAGATTGGATTTAGAGTAGCGGTTGGGGAGGTGGTTCGGAAGGGAGGAAGCCATGAACGCGGGAGCGGTTTATCCACCCGAGTTAATCGAATTAATGAAGGCCGTGCTTGATGATGCCACGGCAACGCTTCCAGAAGCGAAGCGCACTTCGACTATGAAAGCGGAGATCGCTTCGCAAATTCTTGCTTGTGCAGCGAAAGGCGAGCGGGACCCGACAGCGTTGAAAATAGCCGCGCTTTCCGCCGTCATCGACTGCACCCATTATTCGCATGATATCTCGCCAGCGCGACAAGCAGTTTGAGCGTTCAACCCTATGTGAACCAACGACGGGGGCCACTAGGCATCGCCGGTACAGAGCACGGCTGCGACGTCGAGGGCGACGCGGGGCCGCGCTGGGCTGCCTGACCTCGAAGAGCGAATAGTTTTATCAATCGCGACGGTGCAAATGAATGAGGCCGCCAACTGAGGCGGCCTCACTGCTTTTCAGAGGTCACTTTTCCCCTAACGATGTAGAGGGTGCGCTTCCCATCGGATACTTCGGTACTGACGAATGTATCCTTTCTTTTGGAAAGGTTTTTTCTGAAAGGCCGGGCATGCTGTAAAAAGCATGGACGCATGCGTCAGCCCCACTGTCAAATTGACGGGCCCGCCGATTGTTTGAAGATTGCCGTCCGTTCAGATGCTGTTGGAAATAGAAAATGGGCATGGCGCTCGCCTCTGTTGGCCTGTCCCATGAGAGTCAACATCTGGAATGGGCACCGGTTGCCGTCTCAAACGTTACAACGGCGGGGCTCGGAGAGGGTTCGCCCGAGCCCCTAGCATGCCGGAACAGCATCCTCCCTCTGGGACCGCTCGGTATGCTGACCAACTTAATTCACAAGACGGCGTGAATGGCCTGTGAATTTTTGTCGCGGGTAAGTTTGGCGCAGGCCCCATTCTCGAATTAGGCCACTGCCAAATTCACTAGGCCACTAAGCGTCGAAACGGGCCATGCACCCGGGGCCCCATGCGAACAGACCGGGAAGCGAAGCCGGTGCAGGTGCGATCAAATCCGGCTCGCGCCGCAATTTGTGATGTCCGGTATCGCACAGACAAACGCGCACGGAGGGTCTACAATCTGCAATTGTAAATATTTTTTGCATACGACAAGCCCGCCAACGAGGCGGCCTGAGAAATCAAAGATGAAAAAGCCAGCCACGCAGCAGACTGAGATCAAGTGTCCGGCATGCGATGGCACCGGATTTCCAACGGTCACGCAGCCAGTGCAGCCGGATCGCAAAGTCTATCCTGCGCCGTGCAAGAAATGCGGTGGTAAGGGGCGCATAAAAGAGGCCGCCAACTGAGGCGGCCTTACTTCGTTGGTTGTGATTGTTTTCGTTTCTTGAGGGCGTCCAATTTTACCCGGAAGCGGCCAATCTCCTTAAGTAGTTCATGGCGCTTTTGTCCCGGCGGGAGCTTTCGGGCGTCCTCCAACAGCTTCGCCAGCATTTTTTCTAAGTCATCCATCCGGCCCATCATGGCTTGCGATTTGAACTTATGTCCGCAGGATAACATATTTCGGCGACCATCAAATTAGGCCACTGCGAAATTCAAATTAGGCCACTAGGGGTTAAAACAGGCCAGTACCCGCCGGGTGCTATCCTAACTACGACATTTAATATTTTAAATGAGGACGGAACCATTCATCTTGGGGCTTCTTGGTTCCTTAGCATTCGGCGATCCTATCTCCGAATGCCAAGCCACCGACCGGTCTACATTTTGCCCCAATGCCCGGCGGGAGGTCTCAAGCGGCCTCAGATGCCCCCCCACTGAGGCCGTTTTGCTTGGACACTCGGGATGAGAAATTAGGACAGATACACGCTTAAAAGAGGCCGCCAACTGGGGCGGCCTGAGAGATCAAAGATGAAAAAGCTATCGACGCAGCAGACCGAGATTAAATGTCCGGCATGCGATGGTACTGGATTTCCAACGGTCACGCAGCCAGTGCAGCCGGGTCGAAAAATCTATCCTATGCCGTGCGAGGAATGCGGTGGTAAGGGGCGCATAACTGAGGTTGCCAACTGAGGCGGCCCTACTCCGGCTTGTGACTCAGCCGGATCACGAGACGCGGCCCGTTCCAAAGCTCAACGTCGTGCCCATTGACGAGGCGCTTGGCCTTCTCTATCGCCTCGGCGTCATCAGCGCAGACTAGCGAGTCAAACCCAATAAAATTCCCGTCGCGCCCGACGGTGTAGGCTCTGTACTCTGCCACTCCAAAAGTCCCCTGACGAATGCCCAACGATAGCGGGCGCTAAGAATAAATTCCGTCCGATAGCCGACATAAATTCAAATTAGACCACAGCGAAATTCAAATTAGGCCACTGAGGGTCGAAACAGGCCCATAGGAACAGGCCGAGAAACCCGAACTTTTGGGAATGAGGCAAGCCGAACAGGCCGGTGCTGCGCTCGCCGATGTCTGTTTTGAAGCCCATTACGGACTGCCGGCTCAACCGGTCGACGCAACACAGGCGCTAAATCTCTCTGCTGGGGTTTCAAATTGCAAGGTCTCACGTGGCCGTTCGTTTAGCTGGCGAGCCACTTTATTCAGATAGGCTTGCGAATGTACCGACAAGTCGGTGCCCTTAGGAAAGTACTGTCTCAGCAGACCATTGGTGTTTTCGTTCGACCCGCGCTGCCACGGGCTTTGCGGATCGCAAAAATATACGTCGATTTTGGTCGCCAACGTAAAGCGACGATGATCCGTAAGTTCCTTTCCCCGGTCCCAGGTCAGGGACTTATACAATTCCTTTGGTAGCTTCTTCGCCTGCTTGATGAGCACCGTGACTACCGTCCGGGTGTCCTTACCGGCCACCTTGGCCAACATCAGGTAACGCGTATGACGCTCGACCAAGGTCGCGATATAGCTGTTGTTCGGCCCAGACAACAGATCGCCTTCCCAATGGCCAGGCACCGCCCGATCTTCAACCGCCGCCGGTCGCTGACGGATTGAGACGATATCCTTGATATGCCCCCGTCTATCGCCATTCGGATCAACCGGCTGGGAGCGACGCATCGAGCGCTTCGATCGAAGATGACTAAGCAGCTCTTTCTTGAGCACGCCACGTGTTTGTACAAATAAGCTGCGGTAGATCGTCTCGTGTGACACCTGATTACACTCGTCTTCAGGATGCGTTCTTTTCAGCCAACCGGCTATCTGCTCGGGCGACCAATCCAATCTGAGCTTCCCCGCCACTGCTCGCCGTAGCCGCGGACTGTTCGCCAATTTACAACATTTTGGACGACGAGCTCGCGCCCAGGCATTCTCGTCCGCAAGCACCGCTCGGTAGCGATCATAGCCGCCATTGCGGTTCATTTCACGGCTCACCGTCGAGGGTGAGCGGCCAAGCAACTTAGCGATCGATCTTGCCGATCGATGTGCCGTAACGCCTCTGGAAATCACCTCGCGCTCTGACAGCGTCAATGCCAGCCTCGAGCGACGCCGCTCGGCAGGACGAATCCCACCATGGGGAGCCACCAAAAAATAGATCGACGAGGACGGCTTGCCAAAAGCTCGTCCAATCGCCTTCAGCGATTCTCCGCGCTTCCAGCGATCCCATAACTCCGTTTTCTCTGCCGCAGTAAACCCTCTATGAAATCTGTGACCCATCAAACCACACTCCATCTCTTCTTTAAGATAAAGTGTTGCGTCGACCGGTTGAGACCGCCGACTCAAGTCGGACATCGCGCCATGTCCGCTAAGTGCCAAACTGCGACATGGCAAACCGCAAGAGGGTCATCGATTGCTGCTGCCAAACAAAAAGCCGCCCGAAGGCGGCTCTCAAATTCAAACCTGATGATCGAAGATCACGCGGCCATCAATGCTGGCTTTGATTGGCGGCGATAAGCCGTGAAGCCAATACCGGCGAAGCCGAGGAGCAGCATTGCCCATGTGGAGGGTTCGGGGACGCTAGATGAAACGGTCAGGTCGGCGATACCGATAAAAGAGCCGGATAATGTGAAATATGAAATTGGTGTCGCTTCGGAGAAGCCAGAAAATTGCCCAAGGTTGTCCCCGTCGCCCGTTAAAAAATTCAAGGTATCAGACTCAATTAGCGTGTGGGTGCTGTCATAAACCGAGATTACCGGAGCATTGCCGTTATTCGGAGCGTAATTGTTATTCGGAGCGTAATTGATGAACCCACCGACTTCGCTGACCGCAGAACTAAACTGAAATGTCATCGAAGTAGTTAGGTTATCTGTGGCGGCCATCGTTAGCGCGTTTGTCCATTGACCATTAGCACCAAAACCATAACCACCAACCCAGCCAAAAACTGAACTAGAAGAACCCGCTGTCCAGGTGACCGTGGGAGAGCCAAATATCTGCGGGCCAGCGCCTTGGTACCCGACGACTGGCATCGTGATAACGTCTCCGCTTGGAATTGAAGTAATCACGCTCGCATTAGCTGCGCCGCCCGATGCAATGAAAAAAGCGGCCAAAACGGACCAACGCATTTTCATGATATAATCCCCCACTTAAATCGAAATAACTTATTTAATATCAACTTCGGTCAATAGTTCTGTCGATAGTTTCGTAGTGAGTCAACAACGGGCCCGGTTATTTTCGCCGAAAAATCGGGCAAAGCGTCACAAAATCTGACGATCCGAAGTCCGCTAATGTGGGGTCAAACTGCGGCCTACCTCCCCGAATGGGCCATATCCGCTTTGGCCCCAATATCGAAGTGGCGGCGCTGCTCAGTTCGTCAATGACGTGGCGAAGTTCTCGCTGTTTTCGATGGTGCGCCGCCATACGGCACGGCGGGCTTGCTCAGCTGCCAGCGCCTCCCGTGCCTACGTCTGCGAGATCACCGCGTCGATCTCGGCGGGGTTGAGGGTGCGCTCGTGATGATCGATCAGTGCTTGTGCGAGTGCGAGCACCACCGGCTTATTCTCCTCGGTGATCGCGAGCGCTTCCTGATAGCGTATACAGAAATGGCCCCGGTCATTGAGCAGACCGGGGCCTTTCAAGATCTCAGGCCGGGTACATCCGCCGCGCCATCTGATCCAAGCTGTCACTGATTACTCCAGCCGATCTGGCGCAAGGTGTGACGGCGAACGGGCATCCGAAGACATTCAGGCAGAAAACTGGCGGCCGCCAGCTCTCGCTTGCGCCAGTCAGCGCGCCGACGATGTTCAATCGCCTGCGCTTTCCGCGCCTGCAGGTCCGCGATAATCTTGTCGATCTCGTTTGAGTCCAGTGTGCGCTTGATCCGCAACACAATAGACAACGTCATCACAACATCGCCGTAAGGCAACAACAGATCGCGCGCCGCAACATCGCAGTGCGCGATGAAGGTCTCGATGGCCTCCTCGCTGGTGCAGATCAGCATGGCAAGCTCGCCGCCTGCCGGAGGTCATCGACCGGAGGCACAGGCTCGCTATCGCTCAGAAGCATCCGTTCAGCGGCCCGACCAGCCATCAGCTCAATACACTGTCCGTCGCAAAGCGACGCGGGAAGGGTGGTGCCGTGCCCATATCGAGGCGATCGTTGTGGCCATCGATCAATATGCAGAAGCGGCAACGGGAAATCGGGAATACTTTCTGAACAAACCGCATAGCATCGGACCAAATCGAAAGGGCGATGTGCCGTGAGCACATCCGATGATCGAACGGGCGCCGAATTGTAGAGATCTCCCATTTTTGATCGAGAATTGAAAACCAGCCGTCAGAAAACCTGTGTTATCCCCTGATGCCCGCTACGTCTTGCCGCCGGGGGCGAAGGCCTGTGTGTACCGAAAACCTTATCTGAGTTGAAGCCGTGATGGAATCGCCTAAGCTGGCGGAATGATTGGGCTGCTCTGTTTCGTTCTGGCCGTCCTGGCCTCGCCATTCAAGTCGAAGTTGCGGCTTGAGGCGGAGAACGCGGTGCTTCGACATCAGTTGAATGTCGTGAGGCGTAGGCTGCCTGGTCGCGTCCGGCTTACCAATAATGATCGCTGGCTCTTGATCCAGCTGTATCGCTGGTTTCCGTCAATCCTGCAGGTTCTCACAATCATCCGGCCCGAGACACTCGTGCGTTGGCACAGGGCCGGCTTTCGCTGCTACTGGCGTTGGAAATCGCGTCGACGGGGAGGGCGGCCACAAATCGAAACGGAGCTGCGCGCGCTGATCCGGCGGATGAGCGTTGAAAATCCGCTTTGGGGAGCGCCACGCATCCACGGCGAACTGCTCAAGCTCGGGATTAAGGTCGCGCAGTCGAGCGTCGCCAAGTACATGGTCAAACGACGGGCGCCGCCCAGCCAGGGATGGCGAACCTTCTTGCGTAACCACGCGCCGGACATTGCCGCCATGGACCTGTTCGTTGTTCCAACCATCGATTCCGACCTGCTCTATGCCTTTATCATTGTCCGGCTCGATCGCAGAGACCTCGTCTGGATCAACGCCACAGCACATCCGACGGCCGAATGGGTTGCACGTCAAATAACCGAGGCATTTCCTTGGGATAGGACTCCGCGTAGACCGCGATCGGATCTATGGCAGCGTCGTCACGCGCCGATTACGCGCCATGGGCATCCGGGACAAGCCTATCGCACCAGCCTCGCCCTGGCAGAGCGGCTTTGCCGAACGGCTGATCGGATCGATCCGGCGTGAATGTGTGGACCATATCATTGTCTTGGGCGAGATGCATTTGCGTCGGGTCCTGAAATCCTACGCCGCCTATTACAACCGTTTCAGAACGCATCGGTCTTTGAACAAGGATGCACCGGTCTCTCGCTCGGTACAGCGCACCGGTGTCATTCGTTCACGCGCCATCCTTGGCGGACTTCACCACCATTACGCCCGAGCTTAAGTTTTCGGTACACACAGGTGCTGGTGGCGGTGATGATCATGGTGGTGCCGGTGATCGCGAAGCCGATCAGCGACACCCCGGAAGCGGTCGGTGCGGCTCGCTCGACGAAGGTCCGCTGTTGATGGACGTGCAGACATCGATCACTCGCGGCTTGATGACGGCTTTTGGACCCGGAGCGGACCTTCGCCCAGACGAAACCGCGCCACGTTACCCGATTGTGGTCTAAGATCACTACACGTTCCCAAAGTTCAAGGCGTTTATTGCGTAGTGCGTCCCACCCAACATTCCAAAGAGTTGGATTCAATCTTTCATCATCCGCCTTAATTGTTAGATTTTCGGCCCGTCCCGGCGTAGATCAATAAAGCGATTGAGCTGAAGCAGCTCTTTCTGCCCTCGCACTCGAACGTCAGCAGTGACGATGGAAGTTCCGTTTGCGAGTTGCTTCATCTTGAAGCGAGATTGCTTGTCGGCAGTAGTCACTACACGTTGATCAATTGGCCATGCGTCTTCAAGGGTATACGTGACCTGATCTATACGGGCCATAACGGCAGCCGGAGCCATAACAATAACTTCGAATTGATAATACACCCGCCCGTCACCCTGTTTGTTGGTACCGTCTTCAGAGAAAAAGCTGGTATGCAGGAGCGCGATGTTCTTCATCGTCACAGGCTTTTCATCACCTGGTACGGGTATTTGTTCGGCTGCCTTCTCCAACTTTGGCAGCTTCAACCACCCCAGCTCGACTGCGCCTCCGCCGCTGATACGCTCGGCAACAGCTAGAATAAGCGCCTCCGTCTGCTCGCGAAATACGACAATCGCCACCAAGAGGAAATAAGGCCACATCAAAGCAGTAAGCAATTTGACGAACGGCTCTGTTAGACGGTCGACGGAAATGGCAAGCGTCGACCCGACCAATACGATCCCAACGATCAGGACGAAACCGATCTCGAAGGCGCGTCTCTTAGCCTGACTTAGAGTTGTGATCGCAGCCATTTGGTCAGCCCCCCATTGGTGGTCGGGGTTAGATGTTAGTTCATGATTGGTCTTGGCGCTACGGTCGGTGTGACCGGCGCGCCCGCGCTGATCGCACCGCCGCCGTTTTCACTGCCGCCGGTTAGCAAAATCGGTTAGCAACATGCCTGCGTATTAATTCATTACGTTGAAAACGCTTGCGATCCGACTCGCACGGCACCGGTTTTGTAGTTCGGTTCGGTACGAACTGGGACTAAATCGTTGTCACCTCGTGCGCGCGTGCGCGCGTACTGCGGATTAAGGACTCAAGTCGCCTTCTGGCACTTAACCGACGTGACCGGCCGAACTGACGACGTCCGCTCGTCGGGGCAAAGCGGACATCGCGCTGTGTCCGGGTGCAGTTCCATCAGATCGTTCTCGCTGCGGATTGCGGCTTCAGGGCGGTGTTCTATCACCTGGTCGGTATTCTTTGGTGCTCGGCATTCCAGTGCATCATTACGTCGAGGCTATTGGCGGAACAGCGAACATTGCAAGGCTCGGCAACGTCGTCGAGAAGACCGGCGAGCGCATCCTGCCGCATGCGGTCGCGCAACGGTTCGAGGTCTCGTCGTCCGGCGCGCTCATCCCGGCGACCGAAGGCTCGACCAAGCCGACGTCGATGGTCGTAACCAACGCCGAGATCACGACCGTCGAGCAGTACGACCTTCGATGCCCTGACGCGGCAACATGCGGTGCCGCAAGTCGCTGTCGAGGGGCGCGTCCGGGGGTGCTGGCCGAATTAGGCCACTCGCAGATTTAAAGTAGGCCACTCTTGGATTCTAAAACAGAATTTAATGGCCTCGGCGGATTGCGAACCCACATCGCGATATAGTCGGCCTTTCCTACCGGCACATCGGCCCCAGCCTCCACCCCGAAGCTGGTGCCGATTTCCAAAAGGAGTTCACGATGTCGATGTTTGCGATTGGCGAGAAAGTCGATAATGCAGCCGACGACCAAGAGGGCGGAACGGTCATCGCCGTGTTTCCAACAGTTGACGGCAACTTTAGATACGCCGTCGACATGGAAGGGCACGGCGCGCTCCAATTCTTCAACGAAGAAAAACTAGTCGTTCACCTCTGCTAACCGGCTACGCCACAAGTCGCGTAGCAGTGCCCAGATGGTCCCTCATGATCGGGCACTGCGCCGAGATCACCTGTCCAATTTGCGGGCAGGACGGTTCTTCATTGCCCCGATGACTTCCTTTGCAAACGCGGCATCTCCCGAGACCGGATTTGACGGTTCCCCGTTCGTCTTTGTCCGTCGACCCTTCAAGCGCAATTCGAAGGCGTCGAGCTGCAAAGCGAACGTCGCCAGCGCCAATCTGAGATTATTCAGTTCTTTCGCTCGCTGGTCGTTCCGGTAGTCCATGGTGGTGTCTCGTTCGGTCACATGCGTCGATGATAACCTATTTTCTCGTTTAACAAAAAGACCGCCCGAAGGCGGGATCGAACCATACAGCGGCGCTGAGCTGCGGGCGGCCCAACGGGTGCCATCGACAGGACGAAAATTGTATGTTTAATTTCCGCGACACGTCGGATGTATCAAATGCGTATCGCGTTGACAGTCGCCGTTTCGGCAACGCTACTCGCTGCCCTAAGCGGCCACGCACAAGCCAATCAGGCCTGTATATCCAAGGCTACAGAGGCGCTGCCGCGCATTACAGGGCTCGTGATCAAAAAAGCACGGGCGCGTCCCGTTCCGGCAGCGATCTTAGCAACGTGGAAGGGCCAGACGCGGCCGATCATCGTGGACGTGGATACCGTCGCCGCAGGCGACGCGCAAACTTACTCTTATATGTGCGTGATAACGCAGGGATCGGCATTCGTGCAGCGCACGATGATTTAGTCGAACGCCGGGATGATCTGTTTCATCGGTCCCGCGCCAGCTTCCGGCGTCCCCAATGGTGATCCTTGCGTGACGTGTCGAACACGCGCTCGACGTGACGGTTCAAGGCTCTCATCACGCCAATTCGCGCGAACATCGTCGGCCCGTCATGTTCGGCAACCAGCAATAGCGCTGCCATTGCAGCCTGCCATTCTTCGGCATCGTGCTCTGCCTTGGGCAGCTTGGTGATGTACTGCGCTGCGGTGCGCCGCGTAGCGTGACCAGCTGCTTCCGGCCCGGCAATATGATCGGATCGGAAAATTGTATCATTTTTCCTTTCCGATTGGCCCGTGCAATGCCTCGTATTCAGCTATGGCGGCATTCCATTCTTCGATTTCCTCATCGGTCCACAACTCGGCATTTTCCGGTCCCATCATCATCCCGGTCTTGCGATATGCAAAAATCAGATGACCGGGCGTCCCCGCTGCCTCCATAGCCTCGACCATCATGGCCGCCATTTTCTCGTCGCTGTACGGGGTGGGTGTGTCGAAGTCCGGATCGAAAATTAGTGGTTCGCCTTCCAACGGCTCGCGACCAAACTTCGCGATGAAGTCCTTTCGCGCATCAGCCATCGCCCGTTTTACCTGCGGCTTTTCCATCGCCCGCGCCCGTGCTCGTTGGAGCTTTCGTGAAATCGACATCCGGGAAATCCCTCCATCCAGAGTTGCAACCGTTCCACCAATGAGACATCATACTGTAATAGACCGCCGTCAGCGTCGCGAGATCAAGCAGATATGACCCCACGAGGGCGAACTTTTTTGAAGGAATGGCGGAAGCATCGCGGCATGACGTTAGAAGTCGCAGCGCAGCGGGCAGGCATGACAGCTGGCAATCTATCAGCGATGGAGCGCGGCACTCAGGGGTACACTCAGCCGGGCTTGGAAGCCCTTGCAGAGGAGATGAGTTAGATGCCGCTCACGCCGGGCCGGATTTTGGGTTACGATGCGAACCGCATGGCCTTTCAATTTACGATGCTGAATGACAAGGCCGAGACCGTCGAGTGTGAGATAAGCAGCGCGGCCATGGACGAGCTCGCAGGCAAGAAGGGCACGCGCCCTGCCGAACGCGAGGCTCAATTCTTGAGCCTCCGCGAAATGATTGAACGCATTGCGTCTGACAACTTCGATCACGACAGCGTTGTTAGGGGCGCTGTTGTTCGCATTTTCGCGAAGCATACGCACTCACAGAATCATCCAGATGATGATCGGCGATAGGACCGAGGCCGCGCCAGCCTCGCCCACGGCTTAGATCGCTGTGGCTGCCCTCACCGTAGCGGTGAGCGCAGCGGCCACGGGCGGGGCGCTCAGGGCGACGGCAGTTGGGTTCGTTTCGGTTTTAAGCCGGTCGCCAGTGCATCCGGTCAACACGAATGCAAATAACAGGGCGATGATCTTCATTCGTGCAATCCCATTCTGTCAGGTTTCCAAACAGGGGATACGCCGCGAAGGGAATGCTATCACCGGAATTGGCGGCTGGAAATATGGTCCGTGCGAAACACCGATAGGGAAAGCGCGAGATCGGGTCTTATCGCCGATCATCATCGTCTGGATGCGCCCAGACGTATGGAGCCGGTGCCGCGCCAGCGTGCCCCATGCGTTTGATCGGAGTGGCCGCCCTGTACCAGCGGGCGGCGGACTTCGCGGCCACCACCGGCCCGCGCTAGGGGCGGCTCAACCCCATGTTGCGCGATCCGAATCCCGATATAGTGCCGAGATGAACGAATCCAGACGACAGTACGAAGCCCGCAAGGTTGCGAATCAAGCACGCCTCGACGGAGCGCTCGCAAAGGAGGAGGCGGCAGCGCTCGCCAAGCGATGGTTTTTCAATCATCCCGACCAAACCGTGAAATATACTGGCTGGCTCCAGTTCAATACATTCGCGCTTTTCTTGGCAACGCTTGGGTTGGTTTTCGCTACTGTCGTAAATGCGGTTGTGCTGCATGCCACGGACGAAAAAGTCGGCAAGCAGGTTAATGCTATGACCCGACAATTGGCGCTAATGGAAGCCGACCAACGACCGTACATCTACATCGCCGATCTTAAACTGAGGAAACAATCACCCCACGACCCATCGCCCAGCGTTTTTTATCAATTTTTTTAATACTGGAAAGTCCACCGCGCTCTTGCGGGAAATGAATGTCGATTGTGCTTTGTCGGAAAACCACTTCAAAGAGCCGTCCTACGATAAAACCAAGTCCCGGACTGGACGATACGCCATTGTTTCTAACAGTAGCATTCAAGCCGACGTCGGCGGTTACGAAAGCTGCAAATTAAAAGCTCCCCTTACTGAGGGGGATTGGTGGGATATCGAAAACGGAAAAAAATTATCGTTTTCTTCGGATTCATTAAGTTCGAGGGACCGTCTAACGTTACTTACACCAAGGGCTTCGGCGACTACTATCTTCCCAAAACTGAATCTGGCTTCGGGGATATTGATGATGCCTCCTATAGCTATGAAAAGATAGAGCGCCCAGACCCCACAAGGTAGGCGTGTAGCAGAGGCACAATTTTACATGGCGATGACGGTCGTTGATGCCGGGAAAGGCCATGCGCGCCCGGCGAGATCGCCGGACAACAAAAGCTCCAATCGAATATCTCATCGCATCTGCTGCCGTGGCGATCATCATCACCGAGCACGATGGCATCTGCTTGTGGCGCACATCGGCCCGGCGCAATCATTGTTCGTCGAAATTTTGATCGGTGATCTCAGCGCCGCGTATTTTTTCCGGCGCGGCGCGGGACCGGGAACATCTTACTTCTTGCCGAGCCCCTTCGCCTGCTTCTGTAAGGCGACAGCATCAGCGAGAATTTTCTTGATACTCTCCGGCAGCTCATCGTGCGTTCGCTTGCCATCTTCGCTGAGATGCATCTCGAACGCGTCGATCCAGCTATCGATCAAGGCGTCAACGTCGCTGACGTGTTCTTTCATCTGCTCGACAAGCTCAGACGCTTGATCGCGTTCGGCCCGCATTTCGGCGACGCGCCGCTCGGCCTCCTTCAACGCATTCTCAAGCTCTCGGATGCGATCCGGCTCTGGTTTTTCTTGTGGCATGTGATCGGCTTTCTCCTCGGAGAGGCGTCAGGTCCACCGATCTGGCGGCTCTCTTGCGTCAAGTATTCGCGGCGGAAAACATATGGCGGAGCCCTCCGAAGGAGAGCAGGGACCCCGCCTTGGGGTGTGGTGCAAGGTGAGACGGGTGCCGTGCCGGGCCGCCGGGATAAGCGGCCCGATCAATCAAGCAGGGCCTTTTAAAGTCGTTCCTGGTGCGATCCCTTAAATGTCCGATCCGAAACCATCACCATGCGCGCCACCGTGATCGGCGGCATCCGCTACGCTCTCAGTTCACTGCGGCAAGAATGATCCAGACGATGAACGCGGCAGTCATGGCGAGGACAACGTACCCCGCTGCCTGTACGAGCCAAAACCGCCAGTTTCTCGTCATCCCGTAAATATGCGACGTTGACAGTCAATATACCAGCCCGGAACCATGCCACAATCAAACTGACTCATTACCCTACGGTCGCCGGTTGGCACCTTCTCGATTGAGGAAGCGAGCGCGGGCTCGATGAAGCCGGGGTAGGGTGCCTTGACGCCACGAGCAGGTCGCGGCCTGTGAGCAGCCTTAAGGGCATCGCAGCTCATCGAGCTCAAGAGCGGTGCGCGAATATCTCCGGAGCGCCGCCGTCGACCTCAAGGCTTTCAGGCGGGATGGTGACTTCTCGACGTGATCACTGCCGCCATTGCTGCGTCAGTGAACCCCTGGAGCGTGCGTTCACCCTGGTGGCACACTTGAGTAGTTTCGCAGCGATACGCTTACGCGCTTTATGGTTGGCTAATTCTCCCGGAAAGCGGTCACAAGCTCTATCCAAGGCTACTTCCATATTTGCGATTGTTCGGTCGTCGTAGTGATCTGTGATCATGGTCGGAGGTCCTCTCTGTCGCCCTCCACCTACGAGGTAGGACTGATTGCCTATGCAGACGGCTCGGACTTCTCCTCCTTGTGGCGTCGCTGGTGTAACGAACTCCCGGAGGGCCGCGCCGAAGACAATTAAGGATAGGGCGAATTGTCGCCAGAGTCCGTCCAGTATCCGACTGAGCGGAAAATATAGGCCGCGCTCATTCTTCCGGCTTGCTGTCAAACCGCCACTCGCGCTGTGCCGATCACCATCATTGAACGCGATGGCGTTTACAGGCTGCAGCAACGTCTTCCGCAGCCCGCGCCACCATCTTCATGGCATCGTTGGGCAGGGCCGCTGCAGCGCCTTTGCCTGGTCCCACGGGGTGCGCAGACGTCGCGGTCCCCCGTCCGTGGTCAGGATCACCGGCACCTTGATGGTTGTTGTCCAATGCAAACCCGCCGGGGTGAACCGGCGGGTCGTAAGGCGGACGAGCCTCAGCACGCCTGATCCTGTAGCAGCGGGGCTGCTGCCGGTGCCGGTGGTCGAAGCCGGGGCCATGACGATCTCGGCAACCGCTGGGTTGTCCGGATCGATCAGCACGACGCAAGCTGGCAGCTTGACGAAAAGCAGTTGCCCAGGAGCGAGCCAATGGTAGCGGACTTGGTTCTGCACCGGCGCTGATGGCGAGCTGAAGCCGTTGATCTCGGGCTCAACCGGCCGGTCGCGCAGTTCGTGACGCATGCGGGCATCGCCAAGGTGAAGCGGTATGCTTTCAGAATGATCTGACGAGCGTTCGCGGTACGGCGTCTCAGCGTCTTTTATGAACCTTCAGGCTCACATCGTCGCCGCTCTGTTGAGCTTTCTTCAAAAGACCCTCATACCTCGCGCGTTCCGCATCCTTCGGAACTTCTGGCTTGATATTGCCACGTTCGGCCGACGCCTTTTTTCTGTGGATGGTCTCGCTTCTGGCCTGGAATTCATCGTAAGCCGTCCGGCTATTCTGCTGCGCCATCGTCTGTCTCCATTGCTCCGTATTCTGACTGTTGCCGCAAGAAGAAACGCGAGTTCAGTTTCGGATCGAAATATAGCTTTCTTTTCGCCCACACGAAACCTTCGTGCTTTGTGATTATCGCAACATCTATCGGTCCGCCGACGGATTCGCTAGGGCTGGTTACCTTCTCCTTTAACGATTCGAGCATCACAAGGGTCTCCGCAAGGCTCGCTAATTCGTCGATTGGCAATGAGCCAATAACCCGGCGGAGCGGTCTGCCATGTTTTTCATGGGCGTCCTCGATCCATTTTGCAGTGTGAGATTTGATCGTCTCGCCGACAAACTGATCCACTTTGCTGCAGGGATGACCTACGTCAGCAGTAATCTTGCTGGCGAACTCATAGAGCTCTGAGTTCAGATGCAAGCGTACGCTGCGAAATACGTCCGGCCCAAATCCCACTGTGAACGTGTCTGTCATCGATGTGGTAGCGAATGTCTTGAAGAACCCAGAGTCACGCCTGTCGATTCCATGCTCATCTGTTTTTTCATAAGAGAGATGCTGACCAAGAAAGCCAACGCACGAAAACTCAACAAAGGAAGGAAAGAAATCGTCTTTACCGTACCCTGCGATGACGATGCCTGTTTCGGACAGGATAGAATCAGGGCGACGAAACAGAGCTTGTAGCCCGAGGTCCACCAGCAGAGACGTTTCGACAGGCGCATTGTCCAAGAACATCTCTATATCGGTTTCTGCTTCAGCTAGAAGCGTGCCTCCATGGTGGGCGCGAATAGCATCGATCGCATCATCATCGAACGGCTGCTTGAAGGGCCGCGCAAGAGTTGCGTCGAGATGTTCTTTCAGGGCAGTGTTTCGTGCCGATGTGGCGGCCGTTACATCCGGTCCAGCTGCCTTCACTCTGTCGTCTTCTTTGATCATGTTGAGAAATCGAATCATGATCTGATCAATATTCTGTATCAGGACTTCGTCGAGATACTGCGCTGGGAAAAGTCCTCGGTGCTGTTCGATAAAACTGAAGAACGCCCGGCCGTATTCTTCGACTGAGGCATATGATCTTGTTCCAAGGGAAGACCGGTACGTTTTGACAATGATCTCCCAAGGTAAGCGATGAAGGTCTGCCGAGTTGTAGATCATCACACCCACCGGCTCGGTGTTGGAAAGCTGAAAGATCTTGTTCGATCCCTTGAAGTATCTTTCTTCCTTGCGGCCCCGCTCCCAACGAGAAACGGTAGCAGCGCTATCGGCAGCCAAGACTAGCGAGCGACGATTTATGACGCAGATTTCTGAAGTCAAACTGATTCCCCCAGGTGATCCCTCCATCCAATCGCAACCCAAGGGCGATTTCAATAGAAAAGGCCCCGCACAGTACAGCTCGGCTTTAGCCGGGGGTGCAGCGCGCGCACCACTCCATCACAGGTCTTCCCAGACCCTTGAAGATCGGATGCCGCACCTTGCCCTCCGCAGACTTCGCCCTGTACTTGATCTCCACCAGCAACTCCGGCTCCGCCCAGATCGCCTTGTGCTCGATCTTCTTGGCATAGGGCTGCGTCTTGCGGATCAGCGGCGTCAAAACGAAGCCCGGTAGTCGCGCCTTTGACGGCAATTCGCACTTGCCCTCGCCTCTCGGTTGCGGAATGATCAACCCGGGATGGGCATATTTATAATCTGGCTGGTTTTCGCTTTTGCTGGCGAAACCTGAACGCCTCCCGCCGCCCTCAGCGAACATCGGAGGGACGAGCACCCGAGTAACTGTAGACAGAACTCCTCGCCCCTTTGAGCCGGATGGCGTTTATGCCGGTATTCCTTATCGCGTAGCGTCTGACGGGTCGATTGACGCTATCATGCAAGGGGCGATGGTTCGATTTCGCGACTTTGACAAGTTTACCGGGGCAATCGGTTCGACTTGAGAGTCTTTTGTGGGCGGGGACGGCAGAGGAAGCTTAGTCGCATTCGATCTCTTTGGAGCTTGTATCAACGGACGGATCAGAACAAACTTCCTCGTCGTCCTTGGTGACGCTCCAGCCGGAAAGCGTACCGGAGCCGAACACACCGGCCGCCCAAGACGATGCTGCGAGCGATAAGAAAACTCCCAGGATAAGCCCCGCAAGAAACTTCGACATTCAACCCCCAATTTCCGGTCAGCAACTGTTTACAAAAGCTGATTTTGAGCAATGATGCCTAATTTTTGGACTGGCACCATGGACACGTCACCCTTTTTAGTTGTACACGACATTTCAAGCAATAGTGGCACTGGGGGATCAAATGGCTGAGAAATCCAAGTCTTTGCTTTCAATCGGCGCAGCGCTGGCATCCCTTTCGGGTTTGTCGGTGCAGGGTGCAGAAGCAAAAATGACTGTCGTCAACGACGACGCCAGCACACCGGCAAAGCAAGCTCTGGAATCACCGAAGCTCCTAGCAAATGCTCACTTTCAGGCTGGTGACGATCTTCTCGGGTTTGTCATGACAAAACAGGCTGACGGGACGATTGTCGCTCAGCACGCATCTCACGCGTCGCACGCATCTCATGCGTCCCATGCTTCCAGCCGCTAAGGGTCCTTCGGCTTCTCCAACTGGGATAGCTGTCGATTTTGATTCGAGTGTCCAGAGCCTCGGGGCTTTGGATGCGGCAGCCTATCGCCTCATTGGAACGGCAACTTGCCGGATCGACCGAGTGGGGGACCGGTATGTTTGCCGTCTTGCTTCTGCAGCCAATCCGCAAAAAGGCGCCGCGTTAAGCGCTGACGATCTGAAGGAACGGTTCCTGAACCTCGTCACCGATGAGAATTTGCGGACCCGTGTCGCAGAGAAGACCGAAGGCATCCGGAACGTCATTCTTGCGCTCGCTTTCGGGTCCCTGGCAGCTCAACAAGATGCCGGTTAAATTCCAGCCGGAGTAACATGGCCCGCTTTCTAGCTCCCGAAGCCTTCAGCGCGGCGACCGAAGATCTTTCATTGCTGCCGTTCAACCTTGAGCGCACCGGGACAAACCAGTATCTCGTCGCCAACATGGTCGGCGATTTCGTTCGCCTGACCGATGATGAGCTGAACAAGCTAGTCGATCTCCGGATACGGCCCGGCGACGGCCTCTATGAGAAAGCCTATGCAGCTCATCTCATCACTGGGACCAACCAGACGGCGCAACGGCAGCTTCTGGCGGCACGGCTGAGAAGCCGGATGTTGTTCCTGCGGCAGGTCACCCCGCTGCATATCTTTGTCGTGACGCTGCGCTGCGAACATTCTTGCCCTTATTGCCAGGTGTCGCGGCAAAGTACCGACCGCTCCCGTTTCGATATGAGCGAAGAAACCGCGATGCGCGCGCTGGATATTGCTTTCGCCAGCCCGGCGGCGCGAATCAAGATTGAGTTTCAGGGTGGAGAGCCCCTGCTCAATTTTCCGATGATCAAGACGATTGTTTCGGCTGCGAAGTCGAGGTCCGGCAAAAGAATCGACTTTGTCATCGCGTCGAATCTAGCGCTGTTGGACGACGTCATTCTCGACTTTTGCAAAACGAATAATATCCTGCTCTCGACCTCGCTCGATGGTCCAGCCGATCTGCACAACAAAAACCGCCCCAGACCTGGCGCAAATAGTCACGAATTAGCCGTTGCCGGAATTCGGCGAGCCAAGGAGATTTTAGGCCCAGACAGGGTAGGGGCCTTGATGACGACCACCGAAGCGAGCCTTGATCGCGTCGATGATATCATTGACCAATATTTGGAACTGGGTCTGGATGGCATTTTCCTACGGCCACTGTCACCGTTTGGTTTTGCGATCAAGACGAAACAGTTTGCGAAATATGATGCGCAAAAGTGGTTGGGCTTTTATGAGCGGGGTTTGCGCCGGGTCCTGGAGATCAACCGTCAGGGCACACCCTTCCGGGAATTCTATGCCGCGCTGCTTCTGACACGGATGCTGTCGGACAGGCCCATCGGTTACGTAGACCTACGGAGTCCGGCCGGCGCTGGTCTCGGCGCGCTGGTGTATAATTACGATGGCAGCGTTTTCGCGTCGGATGAAGGCAGGATGCTCGCAGAGACAGGCGACAACGCGTTCCGGCTCGGTCACGTCGATCACGACCTTTACAATTCACTCATCCTCTCGGATAAACTGATCGGCGCAATATCATCATCCCTTACGCAGTGCGCGCCCGAATGCTCAACGTGCGTGTATGAGAGCCATTGCGGCGCCGACCCGGTCTATCATCACGCCACGCAGGGGGATGCCCTCGGCATCAAACCGCTGTCGGCGTTTTGTGCGAGACAGAAGGGTATCATGGGCCTGCTGCTCGATATTCTGGAAAACTCTCCCGAAGACGCGGCCATCTTGCGGCGGTGGGCGGCCCCATGACCCTTCCTCTCTACGGCACAGCCTCGCACAGCGCGGGATTTTCTGACCGAGCGCGCTCAGTCGTTCGGCTCCGCTCCGTTGACAGTCGGGCCGAACGCCACGCGGCAGATTTCGCGCTGGCTGCGACGCCGGGCGAAGTGCTTCGCGCCATAGGAGCTGATTGGCCGTCGATTTTCGTGGTTTCGGATGGCTCAATCAATTTCCCCGACACGTTCGAAGGACGGCTGATCGCCGTACCCCAGAAATACAACTATCTCGCCGACGGCGACGTTCTCGGGTTCGATCATTCATCCAGGAAATTCCGCACGCTGTTTCGCCGCAACTCTGCGCACAACTCATTTCTTGTCACAGAACGGTGCAATAACTACTGCCTGATGTGCTCGCAACCGCCGAAAGATGTCGACGACCGGTGGATTCTGAGTGAAATCAGAGAAAGCCTGCCCCTCATCGACCCGGCGACCCGCGCGCTGACGTTCACGGGCGGGGAAACCCTGTCGGACTGGGAAGATTTCATTGGCGTCCTCAAGGAGTGCCGCGACCGGCTCCCGACCACGTCCATCCAGGTGCTCACCAACGGCCGGGCCTTCGCCAACTCGAGGATTGTCGACGCCTGGAAAGCCATCGGGCACCCGTGTCTGATGGCAGCAATCCCGGTCTATGCCTCGGTCGATCATCTCCACGATCATGTCGTGCAGGCCAGGGGCGCGTTTGACGAAACCGTGCTGGGCATTCTGAAACTCAAGGACCGGGGGCAGCGCGTCGAAATACGTATCGTCCTGCACGCGTTGACTGCACCAATCATTGAGGAGACGGGCCGGTGGATCGCTCGCAATTTGCCGTTTGTCGATCACGTCGCGTTGATGGGCCTCGAAAACACGGGCTTCGCCATTGCCAACGATGCGATGCTCTGGATGGACCCCATCGACTATCGCGACGGCCTGGCCCGGGCCGTTGATCACCTGAGCGCGGCGGGCGTCAATGTATCGATCTATAACCTGCCGAAATGCGTCCTTCCAAGATCGGTTTGGCCGCATGCGGTACAGTCCATCTCGGACTGGAAAAACGACTTTGTCGAGGAATGCACCCGATGCGACGAAAAGAACAGTTGCAGCGGCTTCTTCACGACAGGCCGCCCGCGGTTCAGCCGCGGCATCCACGCCATTGTGTCCCAGTCACCCGCCGTTGCCCGCAGCGGGTTGGCAACCACGTCCGCAGGAGAACGCACATGAAGACCCAGACCGGCCTGCTTGTCGCCACCGCCATCGTGTGTACCTTGGTCATAAATCCCGCCGGCTTCGCCAAGACTGCGAAGGAATGCACGGCGGAATGGCGGGCTGATAAGGCCGGCATGCAGGCCCGCGGCACGACGGAAAAAGCATACGTTGAACAATGCAGGGGCGGGACTGCGCCAACTGCCGCCGCGCCATCAGCCAGGCCGGCAGAACCAGCGCCGCCTGCGCCGCGACAGGCAACGGCCACCGGTTCGAAGACTGCGAAGGAATGCACGGCGGAATGGCGCGCCGACAAGAACGCCATGCAAGCCCGCGGCGTGACCGAACGTGCCTATGTTGAACAGTGCAGGGGAGGCGCGGCGCCGGCCGCTCAGGCACCGCCGCCGACCGCGGCAACACCAGCGGCACCCGCAGCTCCGCCCGCACCAACAAACTCATCCTCGTCAAAGACCGCGAAGGAATGCGTGGCGGAATGGCGCGCCGACAAGGCGGGCATGCAGGCGCGGGGCGTCACCGAAAAGGCCTATGTTGAACAGTGTCGGACAGGCGGCGCGCTGCCGACCGCGTCCGAATCCAGGCCGCCCGCAGCGGCGCCCCCGCTGTCCCCGAGCCGTCCTGCACCAGCCACGACAGATGCGGCGCCAGCCCCTGCTCCGCAAAAACCCGCGCCCACGACAACCGCGGCGCCAACTCCGGCTCCGCAATCTGCAGCTCCCAAAGGAAGCGCAACCCTGGAGGCCGGGCAGTTTGCCGATGAAGCCTCCGCCAAAGGCCGCTGCCCGACTGATACAGTGGTATGGGTTAATCTGCCTTCGAAAGTTTATCATTTCGCCGGGACAAAGAACTACGGGACCACCAAGCGGGGCGCCTACATGTGTGAAAAGGAAGCGATTGCGTCCGAAGATCGTGCATCGAAAACTGAAAAGCATCCATAGCAAGCCGCAACGTCCGACGAGGTGACAAATTCAAATGCAGACTTGGCTTCTTCCAAGGGAATCCAGCCAATGAGGGGCAGGGCGGTATTCGTTCTTTTGGGGTTGATGGCATTTGGGGTGTACTCGGTAGGCCGCCAGAACGCGCCCGTGAGCTTTGCGCCGTCCGCATTGGCGCAGCCAGCACTCTTTAATGGGCCATCGACGACAGCTCCAAGCGCTTCTGGCGGGCCGACGCCGTCTACCAAGACTGCGTTGCCCGACAAGCCTGCCGCGTCTGACACCGAGCGCAAGGTCGAGACCGTCCTAACCGCCGCCGCCATCGCGGCGATCATAGTCCAAGCGAGCCGGGATCAGTATCACGCCACTGGCAGGCCCTGCGCATGTCCCGATGACGCCGCGCGGAATGGCAGCGCGTGCGGCGGGCGGAGCGCGTACTCGCGACCGGGCGGGGCTTCACCGCTCTGTTATCCGAGCGACGTGACAGCGGCGATGATCGAGTCTTATCGGCAGAGGCAACCGTCGCACTGATCTGTTCAAAAATAGAGAGAGTAGGCTTTCCGAGTGCAATGTCGGTAGCAAATGGAGAAAGAGCGCGATGATCGCGGCCTGGTTGGTGGTGATTGAGTAGACATTGCACATCGAGTCGTTCCTAGGAGCCTTGCGTCGACAAAAGGCTTCAGCCAGACCGTTCATCAACATTAAATTTCACGGCAGACCTTTTGCAAAGGGCGTTCGCGGGGAACTTTAGCCCGGCTACCGGTTGAAGTTTCAGGAAAACTGGAAGGCTTCGGACATGAAGAAAGCAGTATTGGCGTTAGTGACCGCTGCCACCATTGGTACCACTGCCTTGATGGCCCCATCACCCGCTCATGCGTGGCGGGGTGGTTGGGGATGGGGTCCGGGTCTCGCGGGCGGACTTATTGCAGGCGCGGTCATCGGTGGCATAGCCTCCAGCGCGTACTCTTACGGCCCAGGTTACGGTTACTATGGCGGACCCGGATATGGCTATTATGGCGGTTATGGTCCCGCTTATTACGGCGGTAGGTACGCCCCGGCGTATTACGGCGGATATGGGTCGAGTTACTATGCTCCCGGCTTCTATGGTCCCCGGTACCGGCGCGTTATTCGCCCCGCATACGCGTACGGCCCTCGATACTATGGCGGGTATGGCGGGTATGGCTGGTGATGGCTAGACGACGATGAGGTCAGACAACGGCCGCAGAGATGTTTGCGGCCTTTTTTGCGACGATCTTGCACGGTTGGGCATGAGTTTGGTCATGGTTTCCGGCTCGCCTTGCGGCCTGGCATCCTCGGCTGCTCCGGATCGGGGCGGTCATAGGTCAGCCCGATGATGTGCGCGCGCTGGCGGCGGCTGTAGTGTCTGCCCTCGCTGCAGGGCTCACAATACAGCGCGGCCTCCAGCTTCCAGACCGGCGTCTCCGGCGGGTGCTTCAGAGATCGCAGCGCGACCAGCGAGACCCGGTCCCACCGGTTGCATTTGGCCTCCAGTAGATCGTATCCGCCGTTGATCGCCTTGCCGATGGTCGGCTCCGCCTGCGGCTCGCCGGACGAGGGCATCGCCGGGCCGCCAGCCCACATGATCGCATTCCAGCCGGTCGGCCTCCCTAATCTTCGCTCGGCCGCGCTGCGGATCAGGACCGACTGACGGTAGTGGCTCTCGTGGATGCCGTGTGCGTGCGGGATACCCTTAGCCTGGGCCTTGCGGTCGCCACCGGATAGCGGGATGTGGATGATGCGCGGGGGACATGGCGGCATCAGAGCGCGGCTTTCGCGCCGGCGCAAACACATCGCCCTGCAAATTGATGCGCGCCAGCCCCGAAATCAGTCCGGGACTTTTTCCGGGACTTTTTTGGGAGTTGGGTCCCGTTATATCCCTTTTGATCCCCTTGCGTTCTGCGGGGCGACCACTCCGGTAACGCACCAAAATGCTAAAAGCCTTTGTTTATTGGGCTTTTCTCAGGGAACGTATTGGCGATCCCAGCAGGATTCGAACCTGCAACCCACGGAGTAGAAATCCGTTACTCTATTCGGCTGGCATCGCGGGAAGATATCCGGCTGGGCCAAAAAGGGAGGGCGGTGACGGCGGACCAAAGCAGCCCTTTCGCCCGGATCGCGAGAGGTACATTCCACGAACCCGCTGCTAACATTTTGCTAACAAACCACTCGAAACGGGAAGGGACGGCGGGTGACGCGCAGGGTCTGCGCGGAATCCCATCGCCGCGCCGATGTGGTCGCCAACAGAATCGATCCCGTGCGGTCTCTGATCGCCCAATCGATCGCGATCGAGGAGCGGCATTTCCGCCCGATCGTCGGAGTGTCGCCGTTCGTATCGCGGCTTCAGGCCCCACTCTACGCGCTCGGGTTCGCCCGCTTCTTCCAGGGCGACTTCGCGTCGGCGGCCTATCTTCTCATCCCGCAATTGGAGGCGAGCCTACGGCATATCCTGAAGGCGCGAGGAGCCGATCCGACGAAGCGTCGAGACGACGCGACCGAAGAGGACCGCAGCCTCGATGCGATCATCGCCAATCACCGCAGCGACCTGCTCGAGATGATGGGCGAGCCGCTGCTCGATGAGTTGAACCGCATCTTCAACCTCCAGCCGGGTCCGACGCTCCGCCACGACGTGGCTCACGGGCAGCTGTCGGAGGGCCAGTGCTATTCCGCCGACGTCATCTACGCCTGCTGGCTGCTCTATCGCGTCTGCTGTCTGCCACTTTTGACCCGATGGGATGATTCGTACGTCCCGGCCATGCGATCGAGGAGCCGGGGCGGTAGCGCCACTCGAGTTCGCCGAGGAGCTCGGGCCGACGGCTCGATTGGCCCGCTGCGCGCTCTGGGAGAGGTCCGCCAGCGCGGCGGCAAGCGTGTGACAGCCTTCGTCGGCGAGGCCGAATTCGAGGCGGCGAAGCTATCCCGCAACAACTTCGAGATCGAGTGGCCACCGAAAAGCGGCAGATCCCAAGCGTTCCCCTAAGTCGATCGCGCCGGGTGGCTCGATCTTTCGACCGCCCGAACGAAGATATTGTCCGGCCAGATCGAGTTGCTTGATCGCCTGGAAGCGGCGTTTTCAGCCACCTAGGAGCCTGTCCGAATAGTCGCTGTTCAATTTTGAGCGAGTTTGATTTAAGCTTGAGCGATGAGCAAGTATTTTCGTCCGTGGAATATCGATCAGACACTGCTGCTGCCGCCGAATGTGCAGGACTTCGTGCCGAAAGGCCATGTCTCGCGGTTTATCGTTGAGCTGGTGCGGGAGAGCCTTGATCTGCGGGAGATCACGGGCAGCTATGTGAGTGGTCTTGGGCAGCCGCCGTTTGACCCGCGGATGATGGTGGCGCTTCTGCTGCACGGCTATGCGAGTGGGCTGTATTCGTCGCGGCGGATCGCGAAGGCCTGCCGCGAACGGAACGATTTTGTGATGATTGTGGCGCTCGATCCGCCGGATTTTCGCACGATCAGCGACTTCCGCAAGCGGCATTTGAAGGCGCTCGGCGCGCTGTTCCTGCAGGTTCTGAGGTTGTGCGAGACGGCAGGGCTGGTCAAACTCGGCCATTTCGCGCTTGATGGCACGAAGATCAAAGCGAACGCGTCGAAACATAAAGCGATGAGTTATGAGCGCATGAAGAAACGCGAGGCGGAATTGAAAGCCGAGGTCGCTCGCATGCTGGCGGCCGCCGAGGCGGCGGATTCCGAAGAGGACGAGACTTTCGGCCGAGACAAGCGCGGCGACGAGATGCCGGATTGGGCCGGCGACAAGCAGAAACGACTGGCGAAAATCCAGCAGGCGATGGCGGCGCTGGAAGCCGACGCCAGGCTGGCGGCAGCGGAAGAGCGTCGCATCGAGGCCGAAAAGGAACAGCAGCGCCAAGCTGAAGGCCGCAAGAAGCCGGGCAAACCGGCGGCGCCGCCATCGGACCAACCTGATCCCAAGTCGCAACGCAACTTCACCGATCCGGAAAGCCGCATCATGAAGTCGAAGGATGGCTTCGTTCAGGCCTACAATGCACAGGCCGCCGTCGACGCAGGCGCCCAGATCATTGTCGCGCACGAACTGACGCAGTGCGGCAACGATCAGGGCCAGTTGGTGCCCCTGATCGAGGCCATCAAGGACAATCTCGGCCGCAAGCCGGATCAGGCCTCGGCGGACTCCGGCTACTGCAGCGAATCCAATCTCGAAGCGCTCGAAGCACACGGCGTTGACGGCTATGTCGCGCCCGGACGCGCCAAGCACCCGACAGCTGCGAACGGAAAAATCGGCGGACCGCTGACCCAACGGATGCGGAAGAAGATCGACGACGGCGGCTTCGAAACACCCTACCGATTGAGAAAGCAAGTGGTCGAACCGGTGTTCGGACAGATCAAACAGGCTCGCGGCTTCCGCCAGTTCCTGTTGCGGGGCGTAGATAAAGTGCGCGCCGAATGGGCCATGATCTGCACAACCCACAATCTCCTGAAGCTGTTCACCCTCGCAAACGCAGCCTCAGCCGGCCAACCTCAACAAATGCCCGAACGCCTATCTGGACAGGCTCCTAGGCCACCATCGATCCGAAACGTCATAGCCGTGACCATGCCGCAGTTGACGGAAGTCGGACAGAGCGCGGCCTTCGCGATCTCCTCGGACGGTATAGGCCTGTCGAGGACTGTCGGCATGTCGGTCTCACGCTGCGCCAGCGTCCGGGCACCTACGACGAGCGGCGATGGCGTCCAGGGACGGGAGGTGGCTGGGGCGGCTGGTCTCGTCCTGGTCCGGCAGCGACCGGGGTTGCCATTGGTCGTCCATAGGCGGCGAGGGCGCTTTCGAGGCCATCGCATAGCTTGCCTTTATGATCCGCTCCAGCACGTTTCGGGCAATGATGGAAGTCTGGCAATTCGGGCGGGGACAAACTAAATGCCGCAACGCATGCAAAACAGCGAACTAAAGACATTCATCGAAGACCATCAGCGACTGTTCGTGCTCACAGGTGCCGGCTGCAGCACGAACTCGGGGATTCCCGATTATCGCGATGGCGACGGCAACTGGAAACGAACGCAGCCGGTCCGCTTCCAGGCTGGTTTTCTACGGCGAGAGCGTTCCACGCGATCAGGTGGCCGCCGCGCAAGCAGCCCTCGAAGAGGCAGACGCCATGCTGGTCGTCGGCTCGTCGCTGATGGTCTATTCCGGCTTTCGGTTCGCCCAGATGGCAGCGCATCGTGGCATGCCGATCGCGGCCGTCAATCTGGGCCGGACCCGTGCCGACGATCTTCTGGCGCTCAAGGTCGAGGACCGCTGCGAGGCGGCGCTTTCTTTCCTGCTGTAGGCCCACACAGCCACTGAAGCTTCGCGCCGGAGGGGACCGCGCGGGTAACTGACCGCGAGATGCCGTGCGATAGCGATTTGGAAGAGTTAGCTTCCCAATGGCGCCAGTCCAGTCCACACACCACCGAGCCGGAAAAGGGCAACCCTCATGCCACCGCCGCCGGCCACCGGCCCAGACTCACAATAGCCGAGAACAGACTCAATTTCCGAGAGGCGTATCAGGCGGCGCGACGGCAGGAGAAAAGTTGCGGAGCAGGGGTCGCGGCTATGGACTCGCGGGCGTCCGCATCACGCGGTAACTGACCGCGAGATGCGTGCTTTCGGAGTACCGCCCGTGGCCGGCTCGGGCAAACCAACTCGTCTACGATGCACGTTCGAACATCCCTCTGTGCCAAATTTCAATCTCGTCTTTTCAAATGCCGCGTGGTCCGCTTGAGCTCCGGGCCAAGGGCAATCTCCCAAAAGCCAGTGCCAAAATCTGGCGAGACGACCCCGGCCATTTCGCGCACTCCAGGCTGGAAATGCGATCGAAAATCCATCGTTTTGGGAGCTTCGAACGGCCTTTCCCATCGACAATCAAGGCTTTAGGGAAGGCGCAAATTCAGTTGGACGGCGTGCAAATTCAAGTGGGTTTTGCAAATGCGTCCGATTGCAGAACAAACGCCAGATTCGCATAAGGTATATTATGGAATATATTTATCCGTATATATTTCAATTACTTGTGTAAATCTCATTCTAAATTACGCGAGTATCGTGCTGTCCTGGAGCAAGCCGATAAGATGGCTCACCGCAGATCACAGCTTGGTTCTTACAGCGCGGCTAGCGCGCCGTGGCTCGTCCCGGCGATCAGCTTAAAGGCGGCGATGTTGCCGCCGCGCCCGGACACTGCAATAAGCCCGTCGCAAGATGGCAGATGACCCGGCGGGGTCGGGTCCGTATAGAGATAGCCGCTCGCAAGAACAATAATCTGAAGGGAGACAACCAGATGAGCTTTTCACGACGCGCGCTGCTCAAGGCATCGGCGGCTTCGGCGGTTTTGGGCGGTATCGGTGCGCCTTATGTCGCGCGCGCCCAGGCGGCCGAATTTACCTACAAATATGCCAACAATCTGCCGGACTCGCATCCGATGAACGTGCGCGCCAAGGAAATGGCCGCGGCGATCAAGACCGAGACCAACGGCCGCTTCGACCTGCAGATTTTCCCGAACAACCAGCTTGGCTCCGACACCGACATGCTGAGCCAGATCCGGTCCGGCGGCATCGAATTCTTCACGCTGTCGGGCCTGATCCTGGCCACGCTGGTTCCGGCCGCGTCGATCAACGGCATCGGCTTTGCGTTTCCCGGATTACGACGACGGTGTGGAAGGCCATGGACGGCGACCTCGGCGCCTACGTGCGCGGCGAAATCGCCAAGGCCAATCTCGTCGCCATGGACAAGATCTGGGACAACGGCTTTCGCCAGACCACGTCTTCGACCAAGCCGATCAATAGCCCGGACGACTACAAGGGCTTCAAGATCCGCGTGCCGGTCTCGCCGCTGTGGACCTCGATGTTCAAGGCGTTCGATGCTGCGCCCGCCTCGATCAATTTCAGCGAGGTCTATTCGGCGCTGCAGACCAAGATCGTCGAAGGCCAGGAAAATCCGCTGGCGCTCATCTCGACGGCGAAACTCTACGAGGTGCAGAAATATCTGCTCGCTCACCAATCACATGTGGGACGGCTTCTGGTTCCTCGCCAACCGCCGCGCCTGGGAGAAGGTGCCGGAGGATGTGCGCGCGATCGTCGCCAAAAACATCAACGCGGCCGCCTCAAGGAGCGCGCGATACCGCGAAGCTGAACGCGAGCCTGCAGCGGAGAACTCGCGGGCAAGGGGCTGGTGTTCAATCAGCCGGATGTCGCGCCATTCCGCGAGAAACTGCGTTCCGCCGGGTTCTATTCCGAGTGGAAGGGCAAATACGGCGATCAGGCGTGGGCGCTGCTGGAGAAATCCGTCGGCAAGCTGTCGTAGCGGCCAGCCCAAGAAGGCACCGTCATGGCTCACGCCGAAGCTCACGCAAGCGGCGGCCGGCGAGGCGACGTCCCCTCGCCGCCGTTCGCTTGCGGCGCTCGCTCGAAGCCTCGCTTGCGATGCTGGTCGAAATTCCGGCGGCGATCCTGGTCGTCGCCGAGATCGTCATCCTGTTCGCCGGCGTGGTGGCGCGTTACGGCCTGCACAGCCGCTGATCTGGTCGGATGAATTGGCCTCGATCCTGTTCCTGTGGCTGGCGATGCTGGGAGCCGCGGTGGCGTTTCGCCGTTCCGAGCACATGCGGATGACGGCGGTCGTCGCCAGCGCGAAACCGGCGATGCGAGCCTATCTCGACGTCGTCGCGACCTGCGCCGCGCTGGCGTTTCTGCTGCTGATCGCCTGGCCGGCCTATGAATACGCCTACGAGGAAAGCTTCATCACCACGCCGGCGCTGCAGATTGCCAATATCTGGCGCGCCGCCGCGCTTGCCGGTCGGCATCGGCCTGATGGCGCTGTTTGCATTGTTGCGGCTGGCGCGGGCCGGCGATATCAAGCATCGTGCTGGGCGCGGTGTTGTCGGTTGCCGCTGCTGATGGCCGTGTTCTGGCTGGCGCAGCCATGGCTGCGTCCGCTCGGCAACATCAACCTCATTATCTTCTTCGTCGGCGTGGCCGGCTTCTGCGTCTTCGCCGGCGTGCCGATCGCCTTCGGGTTCGGACTGGCGATCTTCGGATATCTCGCGCTGACCACGCATACGCCGCTGATGGTGCTGGTCGGCCGGATGGACGAGGGCATGAGCCACCTGATCCTGCTGTCGGTGCCGCTGTTCGTGTTCCTGGGACTTGCTGATCGAGATGACCGGCATGGCGCGCGCCATGGTGGCGTTTCTGGCCAGCCTGCTCGGCCATGTCCGCGGCGGACTGCATTACGTGCTGGTCGGCGCGATGTATCTGGTTTCGGGCATTTCGGGCTCGAAGGCCGCCGATATGGCGGCGGTGGCGCCGGTGCTGTTTCCGGAAATGAAGGCGCGCGGCGCCAAGCCCGGCGATCTCGTCGCCCTGCTCGCGGCCACCGGCGCGCAGACCGAGACCATCCCGCCGAGCCTGGTGCTGATCACCATCGGCTCGGTGACCGGCGTCTCGATTTCGGCGCTGTTCACCGGCGGCCTGCTGCCGGGCGTGGTGCTGGCGATCACGCTGTCGGCGCTGGTGTGGTGGCGCTATCGCGGCGAGGATCTCAGCCACGTCAAGCGAGCCAGCGGCGGCGAGATCGTCCGCTCCTTCGTCATCGCCCTGCCCGCGCTGGCGCTGCCGTTCGTGATCCGCGCCGCGGTGGTCGAGGGCAGTTGCGACCGCGACCGAAGTTTCCACCATCGGCATCGTCTATGGCCTCGTCGTCGGCCTGCTGGTCTATCGCCGCTTCGACTGGCGGCGGCTGCTGCCGATGCTGATCGAGACGGCGTGCCTGTCGGGGGCGATCCTGCTGATCATCGGCACCGCGACCGGAATGGCCTGGGGACTGACCCAGTCCGGCTTTTCGCGGGCGCTCGCCGCCGCCATGACCGGCCTGCCCGGCGGCTCGGCGGCCTTCATCGCGGTATCGATCGTGGCGTTCATGATCCTGGGCAGCGTGCTCGAGGGCATTCCGGCGATCGTGCTGTTCGGCCCGCTGCTGTTTCCGATCGCGCGCGCGGTCGGCGTTCACGAGGTCCATTATGCGATGATCATCATCCTGGCCATGGGCATCGGACTGTTCGCGCCGCCGTTCGGAGTAGGCTATTATGCGGCCTGCGCCATCGGGCGCGTCGATCCCGCTGAGGGCATCAGGCCGATCTGGGGTTATCTGCTGGCGCTGCTGATCGGTTTGATTGTCGTGGCGATCTTTCCGTGGATCTCGATCGGATTCCTCTAAAGCGAAGATGGGAGCTGGCCGATGAGTGGGACGCAAAGCCAATACGACATTGGATTGGACAAGACACCCGCCAATTTTGTCGCGCTGACGCCGCTGAGCTTCGTGGCGCGTACCGCCGCCGTTTATCCCGATCATATCAGCGCCGTTTACGAGGGCCGCGCCTTTACCTGGGCGGAGACCTATGCGCGCTGCCGGCGGTTTGCCTCCTACCTCGCGGGCCGCGACATCGGGTGTGGCGATACGGTCGCGGCGATGCTGCCGAATATTCCCGCGATGAACGAGCTGCATTTTGCGGTCCCGATGGCCGGCGCCGTGCTCAATGCGCTCAATATCCGGCTCGATGCCGCCTCGATCGCCTTTCAGCTCGACCACGGCGGCGCCAAAATCATCCTGGTCGATCCGGAATTTTCGCGGCGTGATCGCGGAGGCGCTGACGCTGATGAAGGGCGAAAGGCCGTTCGTCATCGACGTCGACGATCAGGCTTTCGCCGGCGGAAAACGCATCGGCGAAATCGAATATGAGGATGCGCTGGCGCAAGGCGATCCCGGCTTCGCCGCAAGATTGCCGCAGGACGAATGGGACGCCATTGCGCTCAGCTATACCTCGGGGACCACGGGCAATCCCAAGGGCGTGGTGACCCACCATCGCGGCGCCTATCTGAACGCCGTCAGCAACATCCTCGCCGGCCAATCTCGGCCAGCATCCGGTCTATCTCTGGACCCTGCCGATGTTCCACTGCAACGGCTGGTGCTTTCCCTGGACCGTGGCGGCGGCCGCCGGCGTCAACGTTTGCCTGCGCAAGGTCGATCCCGGCAAGATTTTCGAATTGATCAGGAAGCACGGCGTCACCCACATGGCCGGCGCGCCGATCGTCTACAACACCCTGATCAACGCGCCGGATGCGCCGAACAGCAAAGCCGCGCGGCCCGTGGTCGGATTGATCGCCGGCGCGGCACCGCCGGTGGCGGTACTCGAAGGCGCCGAAAGCATCGGCATCAAGCTGACGCATGTCTATGGCCTGACCGAAGTCTATGGCCCGGCATCGGTCTGCGCGGAGCAGCCGGGCTGGGACGAGTTGCCCGCCGACCAGCGCGCGCAGCTCAAGCGCCGGCAGGGCGTGCCCTACCCGCTGCAGGAAGCCGTCACCGTGATCGATCCCGAAACCATGCACGAGGTACCGCGCGACGGCGAAACCATCGGCGAAGTGATGTTCCGCGGCAACATCGTGATGAAGGGCTATCTCAAGAACGAGAAAGCCACCCGGGAAGCCTTTGCCGGCGGCTGGTTTCACACCGGCGACCTCGGTGTGCTCGACGAGCACGGCTATGTCATCATCAAGGACCGTTCCAAGGACATCATCATCTCCGGCGGCGAGAACATCTGCTCGGTCGAGGTCGAAGACGTTCTCTACAAGCATCCGGCAGTGCTGTTCGCGGCCGTCGTGGCAAAACCCGACGGCAAATGGGGCGAGGTGCCCTGCGCCTTTGTCGAATTGAAGGACAATGCGCGCGCCACCGAAGCCGAGATCATCGCGTTCTGCCGTGGCCACATGCCGGGGTTCAAGACCCCGAAGGCCGTGGTGTTCGGACCGATACCGAAAACATCGACCGGCAAGATCCAGAAGTTCATGCTGCGCGATCAGGTCAATTCGGCCAAGGCGATATCGGCCTGAGCGGACGCTGCGGGCGCGCATCGCCGCCCGAACTCAGCCTACCTGGCGGCGTTAGCAACCTTCTGCTCGGATGTCACCTTGACCTTTCCGCCTTCCTGCAAGCTGGTCGGCGGACTGAGCACGATGCTTTCACCGCCGCGCAGGCCATCGCTGAGTTCGATGGTGGCGCCAAAGTCGCGGTAGACCGTCACCGGCTGCATGTGGACGCTCTTGTCCTCATTGATGACCGCGACCCGAAGTCCCTGCTGATTGAATATCAATGCTTCGGCCGGGACGACAACGTTTGGATGTTCCCGGGGAATGGCAAAGGACACGTTGACGAATAGTCCGGCGCGCAGGATATGCGCGGCGTTGTCGACATCGACTTCAACCGACAGCGTCCGCGAAGACGACAGCAACGCGCCTGCGCTGCGGGCCACCTTGCCGGCGAACGTTCGGCCGGGAAGCTCGAACACCTGGACTTTCGCGTCAAGCCCGTCACGCATGGCGATCGCCAGGCTCTGGGGTACGTGAACGGATACGCGCAGGACGTCATCACGTACCACCGTGAACATCGGCGTGCCGCCCCCCGTATCGGCATTGACGAGGTCGCCGACGTCGATGTTGCGCACGGTCACGACACCGTCGAATGGTGCCCGGACACTTTCGAATTCGGCCAGCGTGCGCAGCCGGTTCACCGTTGCCTGCTGAGCCTCAATATTTGCTTCGGCGACTTTTACGCCGGCCTTGGCATTCGCGACATTGGCCTGCTGGGTCGAAACGTTGGCCTGCTGGTTGTCGTGATTTTGGTAGGTATCAAATCCCTTCTTCACGAGATCGTCCGACCGGGCAAAGGTGAGGTTTCCAAGTTTGAGGTTGGCCTCGGCCAGACTTACTTGCGCGACCGCCTGCCCGAGGGCGGCCTGGACCTGACCGAGCTGCGCCACCGCCTGGTCCAGTTGTCGATCGAGATCCGGGGAAGCGATCCGGGCGAGTACGTCGCCCTGTTTGACGATGCTGCCGATATCGACCTTGCGCTCGGCGACGTAGCCTGTCGCGCGGGCGAAGACGTTTGCGCGGTCGAAGGCGTAGGTTTCGCCCGGCAACGTGGTCTCGACCGGTTCGGCCAGCAGTTTCGTGGTCACGGCGCGCACCGCCGGAACAAAGTCGATCGCGTCTCGCTGGGTTGCTTCGGCGGCGGCATTGGTCTGCCAATGGCCATAGGCGCCGAAGGCCAGAACGCCGGCGGCGATGAGCAGGACAACCGCCAGCAGCCGTTTCGATGGTGGCGGAGATGGTGCCGCCGATGGCCCAGGGTGATGGCCTGCTTGATGTGGCGTCGGCGTTTCCTTTGCTCTTTTCACGCGTTCTCCCCCAATAGCAGTCATACGTAGTCCTTCAGCGGCTCGGCCTTGCCGGTTCGCAAAGTGGAATAAAGAAACGGCACGAACAACAGCGTCGAACAGGTTCCGACCAGGATGCCGCCGAGCACGGCTCGCGCCAGCGCCGCGTTTTGCTCGCTGCCTTCGCCGAGGCCGAGCGCCATCGGGATCAGACCGACGAACATTGCGGCCGCCGTCATCAGCACCGGCCGCAACCGGGTTTCTCCGGCCTTCATCGCAGCTTCCGCGGCACTGCAGCCGGTCTGCTCGCGATACTCGCGTGCGAATGTCACCAGAAGAATGGAGTTCGCGCTGGCGACGCCCACGCTCATGATCGCGCCGAACAACGAGGGAATCGAGAACGTCGTTTGCGTCACAAACAGGCTCATCACGATGCCGCAAAACGCCAGCGGCAGCGCCGCCAGCACGACGAACGGATCGCCCCAGGTCTGAAAGTTCACCGCCATCAGCAGGTAAACCGCGATCATCGCGATCGCGAGGCCCATCCCGATGTTCTGGAAGGCGCTGTGCATGTCGGCGATCTGACCGAGCACCGAGATTCGGTCGGGCACCGGCAGATTCTTCTGCTCATCCTGCATGATCTTTTCGATTTCGCTGCTTACCGAGCCAAGGTCGCGATCCTGTACGCTGGCGAAGACATCGTATTTCGGCTGGGTGTTCACGTGATTCACCACCGTCTGCTCCGACTGCCGGCGGAGCTTGGCGATGTTGTTGAACAGCGTGACCACATTCGACTGGCTGGCGTCGGCCGGGTTCGCCGCAGCCGAAACGAACAGCGGGGTATTCCCGACGTCCGTCAGCGAATTGTTGCGATATTCGGGAGTTTGAACCCAAAGCTGATAGGGAATGCCGCTCTTGGGATCAGCCCAGAAATTTGGCGTCACCTGAAAGCTGCCGGCCAGCGAGATATTGAGCGTGTTGGCAATCTGCTGCTCGGTCAGGCCGATTTCACCCGCCATCTGACGATCGACATCGGCAAAGAATTCCGGAGCATCGGTGATCTGCTGGATATGAACATCGACCGCGCCGCGCACGTCGCGTAGCCGCCGCTCGATGTGCTTTGCGACTTCGAGATCCTTGCCGGCATTGCGGCCCGTCACCTGAACATCGATCGGCGTCAGCGTGCCGAAATCCAGGATCTGGGTGATGATGTCGGAAGGCTGAAAATAAAACACCGTGTCCGGGTATGTTTCACGCAAAACCTTGCGCAGCGCCTTGCGGTACGAGTTGGTCGGAGCATGCCCCTCCTTCAGCGAAATCAGGATCTGGCCGTCGTAGTTCGAAACGAACGATCCATCGCCGAATGCAAAATTGTAGTTGCTCGCCGGAAGCCCGATATTGTCCAGGATCAGTCCGAGATCGTTCGGCTTGATCACTTTGCGGATGGTATCCTCGACGGCGGCAAAGGTTTGCTCGGCCGAACTCGATGCGCATCCCCGGCCGCGTGCGCACATGCAGCGTCAACTCTCCGGCATCGATCTGCGGAAAGTAATCCTGCCCGACGAAGTTAAAGAGTACGGCGCCGAATGCGAAAACGACACCGACGACCGCGAGCGTTGCGATCCGATGCCCGATGACAACATGCAGCAGTCCGAGGTATCCCGCGTGAAACCGGGCGAACCAGCGTTCGAAGCCGGCGTGAAACCGCGCAAAGAATCCCGGCCGGCGCTGCGCCGTCTCGTCGTGCTGGCCGTGGTGTTCGCCAAAACGCCGGTCGTACTCCGTCTTGACGAGTACATCGATGAAGATCGGAACGACGGTGCGCGACAGCAGATAGGAGGTCAGCATGGCGAACACCACCGCGAGCGCCTGTGGCGTGAACAGGAACTTCGGCGTATCGGTCAGGAACAGGACCGAGACAAAAGCTGCGCAGATTGCAAGCGTCGAGATCAGGGCCGGCTTGGCAATTCCGGCTGCGCCCTCCACGACCGATTGACGGAATGGATGCCCCTCCTCCATCAGACGGTAGGTGTTTTCGATCGCCACGGTGGCATCGTCGACGAGAATGCCGACCGCAAGCGCAAGACCACCCAGCGTCATGATGTTGATGGTTTGGCCGAGTAGCGCCAACACCGACAGCGAGGTCAGGATCGAGAGCGGAATTGAGATCAGGATCACGAGCGTTGATCGCCACGACCCGAGGAACAGCAGGATCATCAGGCCGGTCAGGGCCGCGGCGATCACCGCCTCGCGCACGACATCGGCGATGGCACCGGAGACAAAGACCGACTGATCGAACAGCAGATCGACCTTGGCGCCTTCCGGGGCGGCGGCGCGGATCTGCGCCAGGAATCCTTTGACGTTGTTGACAACCGACAAGGTCGAGGCCTCGCCGTTTTTCAGGATCGTCAGCAAAATCGAGCGTTGGCCGTTGGCGCGGACGATGTTCTGCTGCGGCGGCGAGCCATCCCGTACGTAGGCGATGTCACGCACGAGAACAGGCGATCCCGCCACCACCTTGATCGGGAGGACGTTGAGTGCCGAAATCGCCTCAGGGGCTGAATTCAGCCGGATCGGAAACTGCCAGTCGCCGATCTTGGACTGCCCTGACGGCACGGTGAGATTTTGTGCCGAAATCGCATTGGTGACGTCGAGCGGAGTGAGGCCGTAGCCCTGCAGCGCATGCATGTCCAGATCGACCATGATCTGGCGCGGTGCGCCGCCATAGGGCGATGGCAGGGTCGAACCCGGCACCTGCGTGAGGGTCTGACGAATGCGATATTGCGCGAAGTCGTAGAGCTGTGCCTCGCTTTGTTTTTCAGACGAGAGCGCGAGTTGGACCACCGGCACCGACGACGCGGAAAACCGCATGATGACCGGCGGCTGAATTCCGGGCGGCATGGCGGCCCGGATCGAATTCATCGCGGAAACGACCTGGGAAATTGCTAGATCGATCGACACGCGCTGGTCGAAATAGACCTTCTCGATCGCCACGCCCTGCAGCGTCGTGCTTTCCATCCGTTTGATGTTGTTGACGTTGTTGGAAAGCGAAAACTCGCTATAGGTCGTGATCCGCTGCGCCATGTCGGTGGTGTCGAGACCGGTGTAGGTCCAGACCACGACGACAACGGGAATATCGACCGTCGGCAGCACGTCCTTCGGCATCACAATGATGGCACCGACGCCGCCCAGCATCATCAGCAGACACAACACGTAAAACGTGACGCGGAACTTTAGCGCGTATTTGACGAGGCCCATGTCTGCAAGTCGCCCCAGCAGCTGAAGGTCGGTTTGATAGTCGATCCTCTCCTTACGGAGTCCGCAGATGGTGCGCCGCACAACTTCTTGTGAGGGGCTGGTTACTTACTTTTGTGACGCGCGAGGGCGGCTGACTTCAGCAGACAGGGGCTTGAGACACGCTGCATTGCTAAGTGTTGCTAATGTCTCCTCGCGGCCTGGTAAGGCACAAATTTCCACAGTTTCGCGATCTCGCCGCATATTTGCGCGAGGTTTGGCCTGCTCGTTCCGCCCTCGGAAATCAGAGGGCGCAGGGAATGCCGGATGCCCGATGCACCCGCAGATGGAGTAACGGGCCTTCCAAGCAAGCCGCGCTAGCTACGGCGCTGTTTGAAGCGCGCGTCGCGCGGCTTGCTTGGAAGCCAGGCGGTCGTCCCTCACACTGATGGTATGACGGAGTTGAGGACAGGCCTCGCTCCAAGCACCAAGGAGAGACGATCATGGATTATTATGCCGGAATTGACGTGTCGTTGGAATACTCGAGTGTGTGCGTGGTCGACGGGAGCGGCAAGATTGTCCGGGAGACCAAAGTGGCAAGCGAGCCGGAAGCGCTGATCAACTGGTTCGGTTCGCTCGGGCTTGGGCTCGCCAGGATCGGACTTGAGGCCGGGCCGTTGTCGCAATGGCTCTATGCGGCCATGAAGCAGACTGGTCTGGCGGTCGAGCTTTTGGAGACACGGCACGTGAGCGATGCCTTCAAGGCGATGCCGGTGAAGTCGGACCGCAACGACGCACGCAACATCGCGCAACTGATGCGGCTCGGCTGGTTCCGGCCGGTACACTGCAAGTCGATCACGGCACAGGAGATCCGCGCGATGCTGACGGCACGCAAGCTGGTGCAAAGCAAGCTCCTGGACCTTGAGAACAGCCTGCGCGGGATATTGCGCGGCTTCGGGCTGAAGGTCGGCAAGACAACACGGACCAACTTTGCCGGACGGATCGAAGAGCTGGTGAAGGGGCATCCCAACCTTCAGACGATCATAGAGGCGCTGCTTCGGGCGCGGGCCGTTCTGCTTGCAGAGTTCAATGGTTTTGAGAAGCGCGTGCGGGCAATGTCGCGCCTTCATGAGAAGGCCAGGCTCCTGATGTCAACACCGGCGGTGGGGCCGATCGTCTCGCTCACCTTTGCCTGCGCGATCGATGATCCCTCCCGCTTCACGTCATCGAAGCGGGCGGGCCCGCATTTCGGTTTGACCCCGAAGAAGTATCAGTCCGGCGAGACCGACTACACCGGCCGCATCAGCAAGCACGGTGACGCCTCGGTGCGCGAGGCGCTTTACGAGGCCGCCCACATCATGCTGACAAAGCCGGTCAAGGGTTGCTCGGAACTCAAAAGCTGGGCAATGCGGATCGCCCGGCGCGCTGGCACTAACAAGGCCAAGGTGGCGCTGGCGCGCAAGCTCGCCGTGATCATGCTCCGCATGCTCAAGGATAATGTGCCGTTCAATCCGGCTGCCAAGGCAGCAACGGCCTAAAAACAGGGAGGACGAACCGGTTTTCGGGCGGGCCACCACACCGGCCTCTCCCCGAAGCGAAGTCCCTTCGCCGGGACGAAGGACCAGGCCAGGCCGTCACACGGGTTGTCGACGCATCCAATCATGTGATCACGCTTTCCGCAGATCGGCCGGCCTGTTCCTCTCATGAACCCCATCAGGCGACGGCCCTGCGCCGATCCCGAACAGAAGCAAGTGCCCGGCAAGTGGATAAAGCAAAAAGGGATTGACTAACCCACGCCCGTTACAGAAGCCTCGTGTGCGCTATGGGTAGTAAGTATGCACACGAGTATTCACAGCGAGTCACCGGAATCACCCGGCATTCCCCGCGCAATGGTTTACGGCTTATACCGTGCTCTCCCCGGTGATCGGCTTTCTTGCCACCGTCGCCGGCGGAGTTGCCTCCACCGACTTGACACCAGCGTCGGGGTGTCAGGACCACACGTCTTCGCCGTCCGCCTCAAGTACCCTCGTCAGGAGCACCATCCGCGTCCACCGCATCCCGTCCCGCGCTGATGACGTTGCGCAACGCCCCTCTGAGTGGGACTGGATGGCGGTGAATATAGAAGTGATTTTGGTCTTCGGAAAACCAGAATATTTTTGCAAAAAGGGCTGGACAAGCAAGCGACAAGGCCGGTCGCTGATTTGCCCGTCAAACCACTCCGTCATGCAACAGATCGCCGGAAGGGTTGAGCGCTTCGCGAAAACCCGTCATCGGGCGCATTCGCGCGACCCGTTGACCCACGCAACGACTCCGGATCACTCCATCTGATCCAGCATCAGCCGCATGCCGTCATGGGCCGGGACGACGTTCGGCGGCAGACTCTGACGCAGCACCTCGTAGTCGAGATCGGAATGCATGTTGGTGATGATGGCGCGGCGCGGCTTGAAGCGGTCGATCCATTCCAGCGCGTCGCTGACGCTGAAATGGCTGGGGTGACCAGCATAGCGCAGCCCGTCGATGATCCAGAGCTCGAGGTTTTCCAGGAAAGGCCAGCTCTCGCGCGGGATGTCGTTGACATCAGGCGTATAGGCGGCATCGCCGATCCGGTAACCCAGCGCCGGAATGTTGCCGTGCTGCACGAGGAACGGCGAAACCGCCAGCGGACCGCCCTTCCCTTCGATGGTGCGGCTTTCACCGGCCTCGATTTCATGATGGTCCAGGATCGGCGGATAGTCGCCGCCCGGCGGCGACACGAAGCAATATGAAAACCGCAGCAGGATATGATCCGCGGTCGATCGGTTCAGGTAGACCGGAATCCGCCGGCGCTGATGCAGCACAACGGAGCGGAGATCGTCGATCCCGTGGGTCTGATCGGCATGCTCATGGGTCAGAAACACCGCGTCGATGTGATCGACGTTGGCGTCGATCAACTGCTCGCGCAGATCGGGCGCGGTATCGATCAAGACCCGCGTCACGCCGCGATCCTCCGTGCGCTCGGCCAGCAGCGAGCAGCGGCGGCGGCGGTTCTTCGGATTGCCGGGATCGCATGCCCCCCAACCCAGCGCGGGACGCGGAACGCCGGCCGAAGACCCGCAGCCGAGGATCGTCAAGGCCAGCGTCATGCGATCGTTTCCGGTGATGGCACCTTGCTGAACAGGCGGAAGAAGTTTTCGGTGGTCTGACGTGAAAGCTCCTCGAGCGAAACCCCGCGGGTCTCCGCCAGCACCTTGGCGATTTCAACCACATAGGAGGGCTCGTTACGCTTGCCGCGAAATTTGCCCGGTGCCAGATACGGCGCATCGGTCTCGACCATGATGCGGTCGGCTGGAAGCTCCGCTGCGAGGTCGCGCAAGGCTTGCGACTTCTTGAAAGTCAAAATCCCCGTGAATGAAATCGAAAGACCCAACGAGATTGCTTTCATCGCCAGTTCGCGCCCGCCGGTATAGCAATGCAACACCGCGCGAAACGATCCTTTTTTCATTTCATCTTCGAGAATGCGGCCGCAAGCCTCGTCGGCGTCACGGGTGTGGATGACCAATGGCAGGCCGGTGGCGCGGGCGGCGGCAATGTGGGCCCGAAAGCCGCGCTCCTGCGCTTCGGGCGAGCCGTTCTCATAAAAGTTATCCAGCCCCGCCTCGCCGAGCGCGACGACTTTGGGATGCCGCGTCAGTTCGATCAACTCGTCGGCGGAGATCCCGTCTTCTTCGTCGGCATGATGCGGATGGGTGCCGACGGAACAATAGACGTTCGGAAACCGCTCCGATATCGCCAGCAACGCGCCTAGCCGCCTTACCCGCGTCGAGATGGTGACGATGCGTCCGATGCCCGCAGCCGCGGCCCGCGCCACGATGCCGTCGAGATCGTCGGCAAAGTCAGGAAAATCCAGGTGGCAATGGCTGTCGACAAGCATCCCGCTGATCCGTTCAAGCCGCCGGCGGTTCGATATAGCGCGGGAAGACGCCAACCGGCGGCGGCAGCCTGGTGCCCGGCTTGATCCGCGTTGCGCCGCCGAGTGCCGCGAAGTCGCGCGCGTCCTTGGGGATGCCGAGGCTGTCCAGCAGCTTCGCGGCGGAGGCCGGCATCACCGGTTGCGCCAGAATAGCGACCTGTCTGACGACCTCGGCGGTCACGTAGAGCACGGTGCGTTGACGCGGCGGATCGGTTTTCGCCAGCGCCCACGGCGCCTCGCCCGCGAAATAGCGGTTGGCTTCCGCCACCACGGCCCAGACCGCATTGAGCGCCTGGTGAATTTGCTGCGTCGCCATCGCGGTGCGCGCCAGCGCGATCATGCCGTCGGCTTGCGCCAGGATTGCCTTGTCGTCGTCGGTGAAGGCACCGGGCTCCGGCAGCACGCCGTCATACTGCTTTGATATCATCGACAGCGAGCGCTGTGCCAGATTGCCGAGATCGTTGGCAAGGTCGGCATTGATGCGTGCGACGATCGCCTCGTGATTATAGTTGCCGTCCTGCCCGAACGGCACCTCGCGCAGAAAGAAATAGCGCACCTGGTCGACGCCGTATTGGTCGGCGAGATTGAAGGGATCGACGACGTTGCCGACCGACTTCGACATTTTTTCGCCGCGGCTAAACAGGAAGCCGTGGGCGTAGACCCGCTTTTGCACGGGAATGCCTGCCGACATCAGGAATGCCGGCCAGTACACCGCGTGAAAACGGATAATGTCCTTGCCGATGATATGCACGTCGGCGGGCCAATAGCGCCAGTTAGGATCGCCCTCGTCGGGAAAGCCGACGCCGGTGATGTAGTTGGTGAGGGCGTCGACCCAGACATACATGACATGCTCGGGGTCACCGGGAACCTTGACGCCCCAATCGAAGGTGGTCCGCGAAATCGACAGATCCCGCAAACCGCTTTTGACGAAGCTGACAACTTCGTTCTTGCGCGAATCAGGCCCGATGAAATCGGGCTGGTTGGCGTAGAGCGCGAGCAGCTTGTCCTGGTAGGCGGACAATTTGAAGAAATAGCTCTTCTCTTCGACCCATTCGACCGGCGTGCCCTGCGGCCCGCGACGCACGTTGTCTTCGCCGACAACGGTCTCGTCTTCGGCGTAATAGGCCTCCTCGCGCACCGAATACCAGCCGGCATAGCTGTCGAGATAGATGTCGCCGTTGGCAGCCATGCGCCGCCAGATTTCCTGGCTGGAGCGATGATGCTGTTCCTCCGTGGTGCGGATGAAGCGGTCGAACGAGACGTTGAGACGCTGGTCCATGTCCTTGAAGCGCTGGGCGTTGCGGGTGGCCACTTCCAGCGTCGGCAGCTTTTCGGCCTCCGCGGTCTGGGCCATCTTCAAGCCGTGCTCGTCAGTCCCGGTCAGAAAAAACACGTCCTTGCCGTCGAGGCGTTGAAACCGCGCCAGCGCATCGGTCGCGATCGCCTCATAGGCGTGGCCGATATGCGGCACGCCATTTGGATATGCGATAGCGGTCGTGATGAAATAGACGTTTCCACGCGATGGAGCTGACGCAGGCGCTGCTGTGGCGCCGGCCTTCGTTTTCGAGGGGCCGGGTTTTGGCTTCGCGTTTGTCTTTTTAACAACGCGCGTTTGCTTCGGCACCGAAACGGGTTTCTTCGATTTTGTTTTCTTCGCCGACTTCCCCGCCGATTTTTTTGGAGCTTTTTCCGCGGCCGGTTTCCTGGCAGCTTTCTTTGCTGTTTTCTTGGCTGTTTTCTTCGCCGCTTTCTTGGCTTTCTTTGCGGCGGGCCTGCTTTTCGTACGCCTTTTCGAAACCGCGGCCTTGGCGGCGCGTGGCGATACCTTCTTCGCCTTTTTCTTCTTCGAAGGTTTTTTTCTTAAGGCCACCACGAATTCCTTTATGGCTCAAACGAATTGTCGGGATTGAGGGTCGGCGGAGCGCTTACCGCGTTGCTTCCGCAAGCAGCCCGAACACCGAGAAAACCAGCGGCTTTCGCTCGAGATTGTATTCAGCGGTGTCGCGCGCGGTGCGGTTGATCTTTTCCCATACCTCCGCCAGCCGTGCAAGGCGGGGAAGGTTGGCATTGGCATTGGCCTCGTCGGCCCGCAGCCGTTCGCTCACCCAGCGATCGATGCTGTCGATGAAGGCCGCCAGCGCCACCCGGTCGCTGCCGCCAAGCGCGTCGCCCAGCGCATGGAGTTCGCGCGGATCGACCCGCGGCAGGGTCGCCAGCAGCGCCGCCGTCCGCTGGTGAAGTTTGATGGCGTCGCCGCCGAGGAGGGTCAGCGCGCGCGCGACACTCCCCTCCGCCGCTTCCGCTGCCTCCGCCAGGGCGGGATCGTCGACCGCGATATTGGCGGCCTGGGCCGCGGCGCGAACGACGTCGTCGGTTGCGAGTGGCCGCAGCAGCAATTTTCGGCAACGTGAAAGGATCGTCGGCAGCACCCGCGCGGGCGCATGGCTGACCAGAAGGAACAGCGATTGTTGCGGCGGCTCTTCCAAAACCTTGAGCAGCGCGTTGGCCGCGTTGGGATTGAGTTCATCGACGGTATCGACGATGCAGACCCGCCAGCCCTCCACCGCCGCGGTCGAGCCGAAAAACGAAATGGTTTCCCGGGTCTCGTCGACGGTGATCACCGTCCGCATCACGCCCTTGTCGTTGAGGGTCCGTTCCAGCGTCAGCAGCCCGCCATGGGCGCCCGCCGCGACATGGCGCGCCACCGGATCGGACGGATCGACGTTCAACGTCGCGGCATGCTGCACTTCGGGCGCGCGGGGATCGCGATGCGCGAGCACGAACCGCGCCATGCGATAGGCCAGCGTCGCCTTGCCGATTCCTGCCGCGCCCCCGATCAGCCAGGCGTGCGGAATACGGCCGCTGCGGTAGGCGTTGAGCAGCGCCGCCTCGGCCTCACGATGCCCGAACAGTGCGCTGGTTTCACGGGGATGAACGGCTGCAATTTGCGGTTCGACCTGACGGGCGCTCATGCGGAGACCACGTTGCTGCCGGCTGCGAACAAACGGTCGCGCAAGGCGGCCCATACATTGGCAGCAACCGTGCCGGCGTCGGCGTTGGCGTCGATCAGCACGCATCGCTCCGGCTCGGCGGCGGCGATCTGCCGGTAGGCGTCGCGCAAGTCCCGATGAAACCTAATGTCCTCCGCCTCGAACCGGTCGGGTGCGCGGTTGCCGCGACGGGCCGCCGCGCGCTGCATGCCGACTTCCACCGGGACATCGAGAATGATGGTCAGGTCCGGCTTGAGATCGCCGATGGTGACCCGCTCCATGGCGTTGAGAAACTCCGGCGCGACCTTCCCCAGCCTGCCCTGGTACACCCGCGTCGAATCCGAAAACCGGTCGCACAGCACCCATATTCCCTGATTGAGCGCGGGCTCAATGACGGTACGCACGTGATCGTCGCGCGCCGCCGCAAACAGCAGCGTTTCCGCGTCCGGGCCCAAGAGCTTGCCCATGCCGGACAACACGAGATGCCGGATGATTTCGGCGCCCGGCGATCCGCCGGGCTCGCGCGTGACGATGGCGCGCAATTTTGCTGCGCCCAGGCGTTCGGCGAGCGTCTTGATTTGCGTGGATTTTCCCGATCCCTCGCCGCCCTCAAAGGTGATGAATTGTCCGCGCCCGGGAGATCTTTTGACCGTTGCTTCGGCCATCGTCAGAGCTTCTCGACGCCCAGGCGAAACGCTCCGATCACGAGTTCGCTGACACCGTCGATCGCCCGCCGCACGGTCGACCCCTTGCCGACCGATTCAGCCGCGTAAACCGGCGCCTCCACGGCGATGTTGGAACCGCGCCAGACCTTGACCAGGCCCACCTGCTGTCCGGATTCGATCGGCGCACGCACCGGGCCAGTGTAGACCACCCGCGCGATCAACTTGTCGGTGCCGTTTTTCTGCACCATCACCTTGATCGGTTCGGGGCTGGCGAGCATGACCGAGCGGCTATCGCCGCCAAACACCTTGGCGTAGCCGACCGGCTGCTGCGCCGCGAACAGGGTTCGCGCTTCGAAATTGCGAAACCCCCATTCGAGCATTTTCTTCGCTTCGGAGTTGCGGTCATCGGGATCGTCGAGGCCGTTGATGACGACGATCAGCCGCATGCCGTTCTGCACGGCCGAGCCGACCATGCCGTAGCCGCCCTCCTTGCTGTAACCGGTCTTGAACCCGTCGGCGCCTTCGAGCGAGAGCAAAAGCGGATTGCGGCTCTGCTGCCGGATCTTGTTCCAGGTGAATTCGCGCTCGCCGAACAATTTGTAGAAGTCGGGATAGGTCTGGATGATGTAGCGCGCGAGTTTTGCCAGCTCACGCACGCTCATCTTGTTGCCGGGATCGGGCAGACCGCTGGAATTGGCGAAGGTCGATTGCGTCAAGCCGAGTTCGCGGGCGCGCTTGGTCATCATGTCCGCGAAGTCGTGCTCATTGCCGGCGATGCCTTCCGCCAGGATCATGCTGGCGTCGTTGCCGTTCTGGATGGTGGCGCCGTGCAGGAGGTCGTCCACGGAAATCTTGCTGTGAATCGCCGCAAACATCGTCGGCCCGCCCGCAGGCGCGCCGCCCCTGCGCCAGGCGTTTTCGCTGACTTGATATTCGTCGGTCAGTTTGACGTCGCCCTGCTTGATGGCATGGAACACCGTTTCCAGGGTCATCAGCGTCATCATGCTGGATGGCGCCCGCAACTCATCTGCGTTCTTCTCGAACAGGACGCTGCCGCTGTCGGCTTCGATCAGAATCGCGGTCGGTGCATCGCCGTCGAAACCGCCTTCGTCCTTCTTGGCGCCCTGCACGCTGTTGTTGGCGGCGTACACCATGCCGCTCCACCCGACGGCGACGGCGACAACCGCCGCCATCAGGCCGCGCCAGAAGCGTCCTGTCGCGGACCCGCCGTCGCGGGAGGGTAATGTTTCGACTGCCATTGGCGATACCATGAGCCCGGCGTTCTAACAGTTGGAAGTATCGCAAACAACACGGGTTTTGGACGTGCTTCCGGGGCCGATCCGATTGCGGCGCTGGCCGAACAAACTTATCGTGTCGCGTCTCGGATAGGCAACCCAATCTCTGAAACAAGGCGGAAAAGCGATGCCATCCTCACGCACGGTTTCAGCCAACGGAATCGAGATTTTTCTGCTCGAACAAGGCCAGGGTCCGCTGGTCCTGCTGTGCCACGGCTGGCCGGAACTGTCCTATTCCTGGCGGCATCAGATCCCCGCGATTGCGGCTGCCGGTTTCCATGTCGCAGCCCCGGATATGCGGGGGTTTGGCCGCACCAGCGCGCCAGCCGACATCGACGCCTACAGCATCTTCGATTCAGTCGGCGACATGGTGGCGCTGGTTGCCGCACTCGGAGAAAAGCAGGCGGTCATTGTCGGCCACGACTGGGGCGCGCCGGTGGCCTGGCACGCCGCGATGTTTCGGTCAGACGTTTTCACAGCCGTTGCCGGCTTCAGCGTTCCCCCGCCCTTCCGGGGCCGCGCCCGTCCGCTGGACACTTTGCGCGAAAGCGGGATCGCCAATTTCTATTGGCAATACTTTCAGACGCCCGGCGTCGCCGAACGCGAATTCGAGCGCGATGTCGAACTGACGATGCGGACCCTGCTGGGGCGCGGCTTCTCCGATCCCTCCGCCTCGCTGTTCATCGAAGAGGGCAAGGGATTTCTCGGCGTTCCCGCCGATCGGCCGTTGCCGGATTGGCTCAGCGAAGCCGACCTCGCGTTTTTCACCGACGCCTACCGGACATCCGGCTTCCGCGGCGGGCTCAACTGGTATCGCAATATCGACCGCAACTGGGAACTGACCGCGCCATGGCAAGGCGCGCAAATCCATCAGCCGTCCCTGTTCATTGCCGGATCGAAGGATTCCGTCATCACTGGCCTGATCGGCGCCAAGCGCGTGGCCGATATGGAGCGGGTTCTGCCGAACCTGCGACAGAAGCTCATCATCGACGGCGCCGGCCACTGGATTCAGCAGGAACGGCCCGACGAGGTCAACGCGGCGTTGATCGGTTTTCTCAAAGCGACTCAGTAGAGGCCGCGGCCGGCCAGCAATTCGCTGGGGCCGCGCGGATCGATCGGCGCATAGGCCGAAACCGGGCTGACGTCCGGCGCATAACGATCGTCATTTTCGTACGACACCGCGCGCGGATTTTCGAGGACACGGCCGGCCGAACGCGAGCGGGCCGAGGCTGAGATCTCCGAGGTCGCTGATATCGAGGCCATGTCGGCCGATGTATTGCCGAGGCTATAGGGCCGCCCCTCCGGCATCGGAACCTCGCCCCGGATTCGACGGCCGGAAGTAGCAATTTCCGGAACGAAGGAACGGGCTGAGGCCACCCGGACCAGCGACGGCGATGGCGCCGGTACGCCGGTGCGCAACGTTGCGATCAGCTGGCGGTCGTCGGAACCCTCGAGCGGCGCCCGGCCGACATACTCGACCCGGACGCGCGCCACGCCATTGCCTTTGAATTCAAGTAGTTCGGCGGCTTTGTTCGAGACATCAATGAGCCGATTGCCGTGGTACGGCCCGCGGTCGTTGACGCGAACGATCAGCGATTTGCCGTTGCCGAGATTGGTCACGCGCGCATAACACGGCATTGGAAGGGTCGGATGGGCGGCGGTCAGCGAGGCCATGTCGAACACCTCGCCATTGGCGGTGAGACGGCCGTGGAAATCATCGCCATACCAGGACGCGAGCCCCTCCTCGCGATAGTTGACGTCCTCTTCGGGCACGTAGACCCGACCGCCGACAACGTAGGGCTTGCCGACGCGATAGGTGCCGCCGCCCTTCGGCACGGGTTCACCGAAAGCAACGACCCGGGGGCTGGAGGACACGCCATATCTGGGATCGACCCGGCTGGCGAACTTGCCTGATGAGGCACAGTTGGCGAGAACGAGACATGTCGCTACCGCAGCTACGCCTCGCGCTGCCCGGAAAACCGGATCTGACTGTCGAATCCCCATCCGCCCCAATTACCATCCCACCGGCCGCGTGCCTATTTCAGGCGCTTGGCGATCCCACGTCCCCAATGCAGATCATTTCTGCATTAACGTATGAACATACCGCAGGGGGAACACGGCGGAAATGGGGAGAGCGCCGGCGTGGTGAATGAATGGTTGCCGCCAGCCGCTGTGGAGGCCCAGGCTGACGGCGCTTGCTGCTTGCCGGCTGGACCACCTGTTGCATCAAATCATCAGTCGGCGCCGATTTTCGATTCGGACAAGGAATCCTTTTGACTGTGCGGCCTGCCCTGGCGTTCTCTCCGCCCCGGGCTGCAACGGGAAGACTTGCGATGATCGAGACGGTTACGGCGTTTTTGGGCGTGATAAGCGCCGGTATTTTCCTTGCCCATGCTTTTGACGGCTTCCGTTCGAGGGCCTGACCGGGAGCCACGCATCACCTCTTTCAAAAGAGCCGATTCCGAAATCTTTAATCAATTCGGACGAGCGTCGAGAATGGCAGGTGTATCATGCGCAACCACGACTTTGTCTCTGACGGTTTTCTTGCGCTGACGGCGGCCGGCCTCGTGCTGCTCTGCTCAAGCTTGCTCGCTTTCGCGCTCAGTTAGCCGGACGCTACGGTTACGCTTCGGGCCGACGCCAATCCGTGCGGTCCTGGGTTATTTCGCGGGATTTGCGGCGATCGCGGATCGTCAGCGAGACAGTTGCAGCGGCGGCGCGAGCGGCGCTCCACCCGTGGAGACTGCGCCGGACGGTTTGACCGCGGCCTGCTTGGTTAGATCGGGTTTCTTTCGCGGAACCGGCCTGACGGCGTGCGGTGCGGGCAACGGGATTGCCGCCTGTGCCGATGTGACCGGCCGCTGCAGCAGATCCAGTTTTCCTGAAAGCGCCGAGACCTGGTCGGAGAGTCGCTTGATCTCCGCTTGCTGAGCCGCCAACTGCCCTGCAGTCGACTGCATGGCCGCGACCTGTTGCCGAAGGGCCTCGAAGTCACTTTGCCGAACCGGCTTCTCGGCGGTGGATGTGGCCGATCCCGTCACCGACGCGACGAGCGAAATTACCGAAACATCACGGCCATAGGCTCGCCAAAGAAATCCGGATGCGATGCCTGTTGCCGCAAGCACGATGAAAACGAGAATCGGACGTAGCACCCCGGATTTGGGTTCCTCGTCGGCCGTTTCATAGGAATCGCCGTCGGTTATGTATGTCACCACGAACCCCGCATGCCCGTAACGAATGCAGCATCAGTGTTAACGCGGGATTAACCGTTGTCGGGCCGGGCGTAATCAAGTGTTTTTCGTATAGTCGGAAAAGAAAAGATCGACCCTGATTTTGCAGGTTTATTCGGATCGATCACGCAGGGGTTTTTGGTATAGGCACCAAGTTGCAAATCTCACACGGCGAACAATTGCAAAGGGCCGAACTCGGAGGTTTGTCGCAAGTCGATACGATTTCCGCTCTGCGCGGGGAAATCATTTGTGCGGAGTGTTGCTGGCGCACCACATCTCCTGGTTGAGAATCCCTATAGTCTTCTTCGATCTGGTTCGGGTTTGATTGAGGAAATTATGCGAAATTCAAATTTGATTGCATTAGCTGCCGCAGCTGTTGGAGCTTTTTTTGGCGTTGGCGCGGCATCTGCCGCTGATCTCCCTTCGGGCAGCTATACAAAGGCGCCGGCGTATTCAGAACCATCCTACAACTGGTCGGGATTTTACACGGGTGTTCATGGCGGATATGGCTGGGGGCAGTCTCCGACATCGGTGACGCCAGATCCCACAGATGCCGGTTTCATCGTTGACCCGGCGGGGGGCACCTTTGCCCCAATTCCGGATACGTCGCGCATTTCGGGTGGGTTCGGCGGTGCGCAGATCGGCTATAATTTCCAGCAATCCGCGTATCTTGTCGGCATCGAGGCTGACGCCTCCTACGCAGGCTGGCGCTCGTCGGGATCAGCAACAGGGCCTTTCTTCATCGGCGGCATCTTCAACACGGCCGTTTCGACCAAGTTCAATTGGTTCGGAACGGTACGAGGCCGACTCGGCATACTCGCTACGCCGGGCGTGCTCCTTTATGCGACCGGCGGTCTCGCTTATGGCGACGTGACGACATCTGTGACAGGGAGCAACCTGGGAGCCGGGAGTTGCAACGGCTCTTTCGTGTACTGTTTCTCTGGGGCGACCGGCAGTGTTTCTGTCGGTTGGGCTGCTGGCGCAGGGATCGAGTATGCGTTCGCGCAGGCTTGGTCGATCAAGGGGGAATATCTTCACATCGATCTCGGCAGCCGCTCAATCGCGTTGGCTGACAGGTTCGCTGGAGGCGGATTCGAGACCGTTCAGAATTCCTTCCGCGCCGACACCGTGCAGGTCGGAATCAATTATCACTTCCACTGATCGGAGAACGTTCGGATGATCTAACGCAGTGGGGGAGACCTGCTTGACGTCGCAACCTTTTGTTCTCGGAACGATGCCTAGCTCGAAATTGCCTGCTCACGATGCAAGACGCCGCCCAGCGTGGATACTTCACGGACACATTGCCCCCGAATCCTTGCCGAAGATTTTTCGGAAGTGGTTCATCGCAGGCAGAAGCGATTGGCGGACGCCATGAGCGGCGAAAATCGGCGGGCCGCGCCTGCCCTCACCCGCTGACGGCCGCGTGAATATCTTCGCAATGGCGCACCAGATTCGGATGGGCCGTGACGAACGCCTTGAGCGGCGTCTCTATCGGAAAAAAGTGGATGTTGGCGATGAATCCGTAGATGCCGGCATCGATGCTGGTCGGCTTTGCCCCATGCACATAACCGTTCGCGGGTATCAGATCGGACAGCACCTTAAGGTCGGTCAGGCCGCGCGCGTAGGCAGCATCGGGAGCATAGCGGCCGATGCCCTGGAAATAATAACGCTGCTCGTTGTACTTCCTGGCCTTGTCCAACCCGGCCGCGTCGACGCGCGAATGCTGCGTCATGAAGGCGTCGCGAAACGCCGGGAAATAGCGGTCGTCCTTCCAGCGCGAATACGACATCACCCAATACAGATTGTCGAGCATGCGCGAGATGAGATGATCGGCCATTCGCTCGGCCGGTGACAGCGCCGCATCCATCGTCAGTCGATACTTGCGGATCAGATGCGCGATGATCGTCTCGCTGTCGCCAATCGTATCGCCGTCATCGACGATATACGGAAGCTGCCCGCGCGGCGCCCCGGAGGCGTCGAAGATATGCTCATGGACGAACGGCACGCCTGTCAGCTTGAGGAAGGCAAACACCTTCAGCCCATAGCCATTGTTGTCAGCGACGCCGAATAATTCCGGATAGGAGTAGAGCGTCAGCATCTGCTATGTATCCGCGATGTTCCGAGCGAAACTTCACGCCAGCATGGTAGGGACTTGCGGTTTAATCAATGGGCTCGCGGGTCGTACCCGTTGGTTGATCCGGGTGACGGCTGTGCTACCGCATCTGCATCAACACCAGCGCCAGCGGTTGGTCAGAGCATCATTTCGAGGGTGACGAAGCCCGTAAAGTTCGCGGCAAATGTCCGGCCTCATTCATTACTGCTGCCCTGCTTCACTGCCCCCATAAACTTGTATTTTGCGGCATCATTTCCGTTCCTCACCGAACAAACCGACGCGGGCGGGATCCGCGAGAAGGAAGCCAAGAGTGGGAGCGCCCGGACGGTGGCCCTGCCCTCGCTGGTCGTCGAGGAGCTTCGGCGCTGGCGGCTTCAGGCCAGGGAGGCGCTCAAGCCGGGCGTCCGACCCGAGCGCCGCTTCGGCGGTTGACGATGTGATGCGCGCGGCCATAAAGAGGCGCTCCAAAGACGTTGGGTAGCAAGGCGGTAGCAAACGGGCGTTCTCAGCCCCAAACGTCACTTAAATAGCTAAACAATATCAATGGTCTGGAAGGGTGGCCGAGTGGTTTAAGGCACCGGTCTTGAAAACCGGCGTGCCTGCAAGGGTACCGTGGGTTCGAATCCCACCCCTTCCGCCATGACATTGTTTTTGCTTACTTTTTTGGACCTACTTAGTAAAACTTTTTGCCGTTTTACTATCGCGTTCCCACTGCGTGCTTTTTCCGTTCTACGCCCGTAGCTTAGTGACGTTTCCAGCCAGCGCGATCTGCTCGTCGTGGAGCTGCTGGCGGTACATCGCATCACGCAGGTTCTGTGCGCCGCGCGCCAGCAGCAATTGGCTGGCCTGCGCACGATAGGTCTGCACCTGCTTCATCGTGGAGTGGCCGAGCACGGCAGCGATCTGCGGGTCGGACGCGCCAGCATGCGCAAGCTCGATACCGCAGAGATGGCGCAGGCCATGCGGCGAGTAGGAGCGCGGCTTGCCTTGCTGTCGGTGGTCTGGAAGCCGAGACCGCGCGTCGTCGCGATCATCTCGTTGGTGATCGAGGTCCGAGCCCACGACTCACCCCTCTTCTTCGGGCTCATGACAACGAACTTGCCGTTCCGCTTCCATGTTGCCATTTTCTCGATCAGACGATCCGACAGCGGCACCCAGCTGCGGTTGCCCACCAGGCTAGGGACGATTGATGACACTGGCTGGCCCCGGTGAAATCGACATAGCCGCCCCTGTGATTAATCACCTTGCGCAGCCAACCGGGGCTATTGGCCTTCTCATAATAATAGCCCGGCTCGATCTGAGAGGCGGTCACTGGATATTTTTGCTGGGTCATTTCGTCCTCCCGGTAAATGCACCCAACCCTTCCTTGAACACGCCGGACCAGTCCTTCCGATTGTCCCGCACGTCGAATTGTTGCGGGTATTTTTTCAAGCCCTTCCAGGTCTTTTTGCCGGACCGCTTGTAGACGTGAAAGGTGACCTTGCCACGCTCGCGCGGGTCGGCCAGCACCATCCAGTCGTCGCCCTGCGTCAGGCAATAGCTGACCACGTTGCCGACGATCTGCTTTTCGAAGCCGACCTTGTGCAGTCTGGCTTCGGTCTCGGCCAGTTCGGTTGGTTGGCGATTTCGTTCGGCCCGAGAACCATCCATCGTGAATAGGTCTGGCTTAACGCTCGGATCGGGATCGCAACGCAGCACCAACTCGGTCGCCAGCCCATGTGCCTTGGCTTCGCGTTCGGCCTGATCGGCTTTCTCGAAGACATCGCGCAGGCTGTCGCGGGTGTCAGCAAACGCTGCAGCGGTCACCGGACAATGGTGAGCGTTGCCGTAACCTTCCAGATGCCATTCGAGCCCACCCGGCAATTTGAAGCCATCCTGACACGGCCCGTTACCCACGCTCTTGCAGAGGGGGCAAGCGGCGCGTTCCTCATTGAGCCAGCTATTTGAGAGCTTCGGATCAGGCTTGGCATTTTTGGCCATAGAGCAATCACCCGTCGCCGCCACGCAACGAAATCGTCCCGCGTTTTCAGATCGTATGGACTGAGCAACATCCTCAAATCAAAATCATCGCCAGCGGCGAGATTGATCAAATCGCCACGGGCCTCCGATAGCTACCGCTTGAGGCGCTTGATTTCTTCGTCACGCGGGTCGACAAAAGGTTGATAATGCCTCACTTCGCCTTCCCCTTTTTCTTGGCCTTCGGCAGCTTGATGACCTTGCCGCCCTCGCCGCCCTCGCCTTCGGGCTCCGTCAGCCCATCGGCATAGCTCTCGGTTTCGTCCTGCTCAATCTGATGCGTCGGAAACGAAATGTAGTCGAGCGCGTCAGGGTTGAGATGCACCGACCGATGATAGCCCTCATAGGGCAGTTCAATCATATGCAGCTCGTCCGAATTGCCGCTGCTGGAATCATAAAAGGTGTCCTCCAGCGGTTCGATCACTTCGAACAGGTTGCACTCAACATAGTCAATGTCACGCTGCTTGCCGGTGGAAAACCGGATCGTCACCCGCGCGGCCAGCTCAAGAATCTCCTCGGTGCGCGGGCTGAACGGCACCAGTTTAGATTCCTTCGTTATCGGTTCGAGCAGCGGCTTGAGTTGTTCCTCGGTGATCCCGATCTCTTTGGCGACTTGCTCGACGTCTTCTCTCGAAAACGTTTCCAACAGATCGTTGGCACCTGCGCCCATCGCCTCGACGCGGATGGCATCGACAATTTGCCAGTCGCGGGTGTCGGGCATCTGGACCAGCGTCCCCAGCGTGTAGCTCTTAGGGTCCGGGCCGTAGGTGTCATAGGCCTCGCTGGAAAAATAAAATTCGGCAATCGCCTTCTGGCGGATCGCCACGGTACGGTTGCCCAAGTCCTTGATCACAATGAAGCGCTTGTCGGTCCCTAGTTCACTATCTGCCTGCTGAAAGGCGGCTTCCGAAATCGACAGGACCAAGGGATCGCCGCCGCCGACGAAATGTACCGCACACTCGCCATAATATTGCAGATCAAGCGGGGCTTCGTCGTCATAGAACGCGGCCTCTTTCGGCGGATGCCGACCGAGCAATTCCGGCCCCGTGGTCTTGAAAAACTTGGCGAGCTTTTTGAGGTAGCTCTCCGGAATCGGAGCCTTGCCGGTTTCCCAGCGCTGATAGGTCGGCTGCGTCACGCCTGCCGCCTTGGCGGCTTCAGTCTGGGTCTTGGCGTTCTTGACCCGGAAAAACTTCAGTCGGTTGGTCATTTGGCACTCCCTGCAGTTTATGCGTATATATACGCATAAACTCTCAAACGGCAAGGAGTGCTTGCTTAGGCGCGCGGCACAATACGGGGCTTGGCGGTAAGGTCTTTTACACTTCATCGTAAAAACATCAGCAATATCAATATCGGTTCACATCCCGCCCCTTCCGCCAGAACCATTGAAATCATTAGATGTTTTCTGATTTTTTACCCCCACCCACACCAAGCCCATATGCGCCGCAAGCTCGTTGTGAACAGCAAAAGGCGCGCCGGGGGCGGCCCTTTTATGCTGCGGGTTCACCCGGTCGCCTGAGCGACACACAGAGGGGAGATGAACATGAAATTCGTTTCTGCCGCCGCATTGGCAGTTATTGGCTGCCTTGTCGGCCTCAATTCCGCAAACGCACAAGGAGCCGCTATGAAAACGACGCCGACGACCAAAATTCTCGCCATCGGGACCATCAATCCCGGTTTTGAACAATCGCAGGTGTTTGCTGTCCTACCGGAGGAAGTTCGGGAAACTGTCGACCTCTACCTCGATGGCAAGATCGAGCAGTGGTACTCGCTACAGGGAAAGCCGGGCGTGGCGTTCATCATCAACGTCACCGATCCGGCCGTCGCTCACGAAATGCTCGAAAAGCTGCCTTTGGGTAAAGCACATATGATGAGCTTCGAACTGATCCCCATTGGCCCGCTCAACCCGCTTCGCTTTTTGCAGGGCATGCAGCCGAAACCTTGAGATATGCAGGGTCAATCCAACCCATAACACCGCGGGACAGTACACCTAGTCTGGGCACTCCTTGGAACGCTCTTCGCCGTCGGTGCGCCGCTGCCGGGTGTGCCGCCGGATGGTCAATAGGGTCATGTCACGCGAGGAACCTGCCAGCGTCGCCGGCGGGTTTTGATTTCGGCTTCGCGGCGGTGTTCATCTTCGCCACGGCCCGGCCATGATAGCGCGCATCGGCGTTAGGCGGGCATTGAATTGACTTGCGATGAGCCGGGTGGAGGATTCATTCGCGTAAATCTGCGGGCCGCCGTTGCAAACCGGCCCCACCAAGTAGAACATCCGCCTGGGGCCAATACCGGGAGAAAAGCGATGAGGGTCCTTGCCGCGACACTTATCTTGCTTGTTTCAAGTGCTGCCGCCGCTCAGGAGTGTCAGACGTGCTCAGCGGCCGACGCCTGCATAAAGGCGTACCTTAAGGCTACGTCGGAAGCACAAACCGCCACCAAGCAGGCAATCCGAGATTGGAAGCAGAATCTGGACAGAAAGGCCTCCGCAGAATTGTCCAGCAGGGGCACGCTCGCATTACAAAACACCATGGAAACGCAAGTCCTTTCGGAGCTTGAGCGCCTGAAGGAGTGCTTGGCCAAGATCAAGTAGCAACGAGAATTGCGACGCCAGCGAGTAGCCATCTTGGCCTTCCCAGCCCATAAGCCGGGTACCGCCTCACGCATGACAGGATCACTGATCGATCAAAGTGCCTGCCCTTGAACATCTATTCCCCGCCGTGTCGTATCGACCTTTTTATACCGGGACAACTGACAACGTGTTTGCGACAGATCCATGCCGCCTCACCAATAGAGCGCTTCGCCCGCATGCAGTCGGAAGTATTTGATCAACAGTTCACCGAAAGCGCGCATCGTATCCTTGCAAACGTGATAGGCGTTATCAATCATTCGGCCGGTTGCGGCGGGGCTGCGGCAGGCGCTTGCGTTCTTCTTCTCCGGAATATCCGCGTCTGCAGCTTGTCGAAGTAGATGTAGATGACCGGCGTCGTGTAGAGGGTCAGAATCTGCGACAAGGCGAGGCCACCGACGATCGCGTAACCGAGCGGCTGGCGAATCTCCGAGCCGGCCCCCGCCAACGGTGAGACGGCAAAAGCCGCGCCCTGCCCGCGAGCCTCTCTGGCGGCCGGTGCGAAAAGCCAACCCGTTGCATTTGGGCCACACTCCTTGCAAAAACTGAATATCAGACGTTTCCGCCATTGCTTGTCCACATCATGCTCCCAAAAATCGTTGGCGTTACGCTTGGCGATGCAATCCGGCCCAATTGGAGACGGAGATCATGAACCCACGGGTAGCAACACTGGCAGCATTGTGCCGAGAGATCGCTATACCTGCTTCGGTTCTTGCGTGGCTCGCTGCGGTCGGTTCGGCTGGATTCGATAACACTGGCGCTGCGCCAATCGTTGACAGCCCCGCACCGTCTCTTGCTGCTGCCACCAAGTTCGCCGACAAACCACCGCTGATCGCGTTAGGCACCGCCAATGTCGCGGCTGCCAGCAGATCGATGACGGCGGCTGCCGCCATTGACGCCACGCCGGCCTCGCGTGAGTCGAAACCGATGGTTATAGCCGCGTTGACGGCTCCATCCGAAATGCTGAAGCCTGAAACACCGAATCAGGCCGGTGAAACGAGCGTGGCGACCCGAGAACCCGGCGATGCTAATCCGGCTGCCAGCCCAACCGAAGTTCTCGAAGAGTGCTTTGTCGTAGATACCTGCATCGACCGTTACCTTTGGGCGCTTTACCAACGCGCGCCCAAGGAAGACAGCGTCAAAATCCAAGAACAGAGAAAAGTGACCGTCAAGAAAAAGCGCAGACTGGTGACTGTCACGAAGACGTTTACGAAACTTGCCGATGAAGATTTTTCCTGGAAGGATCCCAAGGCCGCCGAACGCGCCGGCATGCCCCTGGTTGACTACGTGATCGGAGGCATGGATCGGGATTTCAAGCTGAAGCTCTTCCATCTGCTTTACGCTGCCGAGGAGGCAGGCCTGTCACCCGGCATAACCAGCGCATTCCGCGATGATTATCGCCAATCGATTGCAAGCGGCCTCAAGGCGGCAAATGACAGATCCTATCATGGAGGTAGCTCCCGTGGAGGGTATGGCCACGGGCTTGCGGCGGATATCGTGAGCGTCAATGGCGCGACACGAGCGCAGCGATTGACTTCCACGGAAACTCTCTGGAATTGGGTCGATGCGCATGGCAAGGAGTTTGGAATCGGACGTCCTTATCTGGATCGAGATCCCCCACACGTCGCACCGATCGACGGCAAGGAATATGCGGATCACCATCCCGGAATGAAAGCCCGACTGGCGGGGTCGGCAGCGAAGACACGCCACCAACTGGCGATGCGAGACGAGCGCCGCGCGGCAAAACACGCGAGAACAGCAAGATCGTCGAAGGTGAGAACGATCTGACCAACGTGATGAGCGGAAGTTGGCGCGGGAACACTAATTCAAGCGAGCGAATGTGCGCTCTCTCGCGCGCAACGGACTCAACTCGAACTTCGCGCCGTCACGTCCGGCACCCGTTGAAGCGAAAGGTCACCAGGTCGAAAATGGGCTCCAGTATGGAGATCGCCACTCGCGCGGGCGCACGTAACTGAATTGGGCTCCCGGCGGATCGCGTCGCCGGTTCTTGATGCCGCCTTGCGGCTCTCCGCTCAACAGCACCACGAAATCCGTGCCTTTGCCGGTCTCGGAGCTCAACGCCTCATCGGTGACGATCAGGGAAGACCGCGGTGCTATCCCGGCGATGCGATCCAACGCGTCTTGTGGAATGACAATCCGGTCGAGCGCGCTCTTGGCGCTGGCTGGCCCCGCCGTCATCGGCTCGGCATCGTGGTCGGTCCTGCGCGCCGGGCCTTTCAACTCGGGCCCGCCGTCAAGCGAACGCCCGTGTTCCAAGGAGACGACGCTCCATCGCAGCTTGGTCCCACCCTCGGTCCGTTCCATGGCGGTAAAGATATGCGTGCCGATCGGACGATCCGGATCCAGGATCGTCACCGGAATATCCAGCACGGGCTCAAAACCTTGCCGGACATAAAGCCGCTGGGTCTTGCGGCTAATCAGCACCGATACCGGCTCGAACTCGCGCATGACATGACGAGCCGCCTCGGCCGCCGCGACCCGCGCCGTCTCCGCGCTTGCGACCGCTTCACGCGTTGCCGTGACCGCGTCGAGTTTCAGCTGCAGTTCCGCCTTTGCGGCATCCAATTGGGTCTGCAACTCGGCGACCTTGGCGACGGCCTGTGCCTTTTCGCTTTCAGCCTGTTCATTTGCCTCCTCCGGGATTGCGGAGCCAAGCTTCGCCTCGGCGGTCGCCAATAGCGCGTCGGCCCTTCGCTTTTGGTTTTCCGCGACACGTACCGGCACCATGGCCTGCACAGACTCCCGGAAGGCGGCCCCGGCGGCCAGTCTGGCTTGTTCCGCCTTTTTGGCCGCCTCATCCGCGTCCGCAAGACGGGCAGCAGCCTTGGCACCGTCACCCGGCTTCGCCTCAAACAGAACCGGATGGGCTATCTCGATGGGCGCCACATCGATCGGTGCCACGATTACCCGCAAGCCCATTTGGGTCATGTCGAACAGGCGCTCAGCGAAGTCGAAGGGCATCCGAACGCATCCATGAGACGCCGGATATCCCGGCAGTGGTCCGCCGTGGAGTGCGATGCCCGACCAGGTGAGGCGTTGCATATTTGGCATGAAGGCATCGTCGTACAGGTTCGAGTGGTGATCCGCATCCTTTTGGATGACACTGAAGATCCCGGCGGGCGTCTCGCGTCCCTTCTGGCCGCTCGACACCGGCGCCCGGAGGATCCAGCCATTCGCGTCATAGATGGTGATCCGCTGGCTCTGGAGCGAAACAATCGCCATGATCGGCTCGCCGGCGGCGCGCGATTCGACGGACTCGACCAGGCGTTCGCTGCGGCGCTCTTTGGCACTCGCATGACTTCCGGCCGCGGTGAGCGCGGCCAGAACCGCAATGGCAAGATGGACCGATCGGGGCCTGGCCCGCTCGCGTTTCAAGTTCACAAAACGAAACCTCATTGATCGGGGCTGAAGCTGAAGCGCTCGTGCATAATGGCATCGAGCTTCTGCCGTTCGCAACCGAAATAGGCCTCTCAGATGAGAGGATCGGAGAGGCGCGGGCCTTGGGCCGCACGCGGGCCGTCCACCTTGTTCGGCCTGGTTTCCTCGGTCAGCGCGCGGAGGTGACGGGAGGCGATGAGCTGGTCCCGGTTGTCTGAACAGAATCTCCGCGTCGATAAGTGGAGCGTCTACCGGGGTTAGGCTGCCGAGCGGAGCGGCAGTGGGGTGAAGTAGGCTTGATCCGGCGTGCTGCCGTCAAGGCTCGAATGTGGGCGGCGGCAATTATAAAAGTCGAGATAACGGCCGATCGAAATGCGTGCTTCGCTGACGCTTTCGTAGGCCCGCAGATAGACCTCCTCGTATTTGACGCTTCGCCACAGCCGCTCGACGAACACATTATCCCGCCAAGCCCCTTTGCCGTCCATGCTGATGGCGATGCCGTCGCCGGCGAGCACGGCGGTGAAGGCTGCACCGGTGAACTGCGAGCCCTGGTCGGTGTTGAAGATCTCCGGCCTGCCGTGACGCGCCAAGGCCTCCTCCAGGGTCTCGATGCAGAAGGCCGCTTCCATGGTGATCGACAGCCGCCACGACAGAACCCGGCGGGTCGCCCAGTCGAGCACGACCGCGAGATACACGAAGCCGCGCGCCATCGGGATGTAGGTGATGTCCATCGCCCAGACCTGGTTCGGACGTGTGATCGCCAGGCCGCGCAGCAGATAGGGATAGATCTTGTGGCCGGGTTCCGGCCTGGTGGTGCGCGGACGGCGATAGAGCGCCTCTATCCCCATCCGCCGCATCAATGTTTTGACATGCCGGCGGCCGATCTTGCACCCCTCGGCAGCCAGCAGGCCTCTCAACATCCGCGAACCGGCGAAGGGGAACTCCAGATGCAACTGGTCGAGACGCCGCATGATCGCGAGGTCGGCGCAAGACACCGGACGGGGCAGATAATAAACGCTGCCGCGGCTGATCTCTAAAACTTCCGCCTGCTTCGTGATCGGCAAATCGTGCTCACGGTCGATCATCGCTTTGCGCTCAGCAGCCCGGCTTTGCTGAGCGCACCTTCTAAAAAACTACTCTCGGCACCGCGCGCCCCCTGTGGGGATAGAAACGGATTGGCGCTAGGCTACGCCCGGAAGGGAGCGGCCGGCACGATTTTGGTGGACGGAACCCCGTTAAAAAACCTGGTCCATGGGTTGTTGCGCACTTGAGAGTGGTGACGCCATCCGGCGATCCCGTTTGGGAATCTGACAAATAGCGCGACCCAGCCCTTCCGCTGTTGTCAACAGGAGGATGGAAAATGACTCAAAAGAGATCGAAGCCGAAGATCGACCGCACAATGCCGATGGTCCATCCGAACGCGGCGGCCATCGATGTTGGGGCGACTATGCATACGGCTGCCGTAAGAGCAGATTGGACGCCCGAGCCCGTGCGATCTTTCGGTACCTTCACGACCGATCTACATCGGCTGGTGAACTGGTTTAAGGAATGTGGCGTCGAAACAGTCGTTATGGAATCGACCAGCGTCTATTGGATTCCAATTTTCGAGCTTCTCGATGCCCGTGGCTTTAGCGTGTTCCTTGTCAACGCACGCGATGCCAAGCACGTGCCCGGGCGCAAGACCGACGTCAGCGACGCACAATGGCTGCAGAGGCTTCATTCCTACGGTCTGCTGCGTGCCAGCTTTCGGCCCAAAGGCCAGATTGCCGAGTTGCGTGCATACGTTCGCCAGCGCGAACGTCTACTCGAATACGCGGCCTCACATATTCAGCACATGCAAAAGGCATTGACGGAGATGAACCTCCAGCTTCACCACGTCGTTGCCGACATCACCGGCACCACCGGCATGAGGATTATCCGCGCCATCCTCGCCGGCGAACGTGACCCCAAGGTGCTGGCGCGCTTGCGCCATTATAGTTGCCACTCCAGCATTGAGACGATCGAGAAGGCGCTCACTGGTAACTACCGCGCCGAGCACCTATTTGCGCTGGAGCAGGCGCTTACTCTCTACGATGCCTACCATGAGAAGGTATCCGCTTGTGACGTGAGGATCGAAGCCGTGTTGAAGGAACTCAGCGTACGTCGCGGGCGCAAATCAGGTTCATTGCCGTCGTCACATCGACGAACCGATCAAGCGAATGGGTTAGCTTTCGATGCGCGGGCGGCGCTTTTCACGCTGCTGGGAAAGGACATCACCCAGATCGACGGCCTTGGCCCTTACCTTTCGCTGAAACTCATTGCTGAGTGCGGCGATGATCTCTCCGCCTGGCCGAGCGCAAAGCACTTCACCTCGTGGCTATGTTTAGCACCGAGCAACAAGATCTCCGGCGGGAAGGTGCTGTCGTCGCGAACACGTCGCGGAAGCCGGGCCGCGGCACTCCTGCGCCTCGCTGCGGTCACCGTTGGACGGACCGATACCGCGTTGGGCGCATTTTACAGGCGCCTATCGGCACGCATCGGCAAGGCCAAGGCGGTGACCGCCACTGCACGCAAGATCGCGGTCCTGTTCTATAACGCCGTCCGTCACGGAATGGAGTACGTCGATCCTGGCGCGTCGTTCTACGAGACCCGCTATCGCAAGCGGGTGGTCGATAATCTGCGTCGGCGTGCCAAGTCATTCGGCTTTGTTCTCCAACCCTTCGAGCCCACCCCCAACGTCCCCGTTTCTTAGGAATCGTTCTCCAGCGTCAGCTCCCCGATCTTGGCGTGCAGCGACTTCACATCGACCGCCGGCGTGCTGGCCGCCGTGCTCCCGGACCCGAAAATGTCGGAAGCCCTACCTTCGAGTTGCGCTCTCCATATCGTAATCTGATTGGGGTGAACGTCAAAATGCTCCGCCAGTTGGCCAAGCGTTCGATCGCCCTTGATGGCGGCCAGCGCCACTCTCGCCTTGAAGGCCGCTGTATGGTTCCGGCGCGGTCGTCTGTTCATCGTCTCTCCTGATTCGCTGGCACAGCGTGCCCGCTGTCAGGCAGAAACTCCACTTATCGTCCTGTTCAGATTCTTGAGGCCGGCTCTCGATATTCTATTATTCGAACGGGTTTGCGTCGCGTGTCGTGAGTGCGAGACGGCGTGGTGGAACCGAGTTCCCGGAGCGATCGGCGGCAAGGCGTTGCGTGGATAGGACGATAAGCAAGAACGCAATGGCTATACCAAAACGTGACGGGCGAACACCTCTGCATAATTAGCGACAGCATTTTCCGAGGGTATTTGTCGACAGACCCGACGCACAACAGCGAGGCTGTTGCCTCGCCGGAGTGTCCACCAACGGAGACCAGGATGCGAAAAGCAGCGTTCACTATTCTCGGCGCGTTGGTGATTGCCGGGTCGGCGGAGCAAATGGCGACAGCATCAGAGCATCACATTCGCACTGGTCGAGGCCATCACCGGTGGGATCGAGCCTATGATCGGTTGATGGGGCCCTCCTCCGCAGCCCCACAAATGCGCGACGGCTACAGTGGAGATGGCGGGCTCTCCAAGCCTGCGCCTGATCAGACCAGAAGCTGCGATGTAATCTGGTGCTACCCAGACTGATACAGGCCGTTGCGCGCTAAAAGCCGCAGGCGTGAAATCGGCGCCCTCACCTCTCATCGTCGTCGCGGACGCCCAGCCAGCAGCCATCGCCGGGTTGAGCGGCGACGGCTTTCGATGACGTCTCTGGCTTACAGGTGCGCCGGCCGCCGCGATTGCGCGATCAGGAAGTATCCGCTCCCGACCGCCCCGAAAAGATAGATCAGCACAGTGGACCACCCCAACGCGTTCGTCGTGCCGGCCAAGGTGCCGATAGTTGCCACAACGAGATTTACGACGTCACCTACAAGGCCGCCGATCAGCACCGTGCGCACGGCGGCTTCGTCACGGAAGTCCCTGGCGAGCCAGAGGATCACGCCCAACGTCAGCAACGCCCCGCCGAATAATCGCCCGAGCAGCGCCAGGGCGGGCGAGTGTTCAATACCGTAGATGGCCAGAACCTGATCCGGGGCCAGCACAAAGCCGACGCCGAAGACGAAGGAGAGAGCGGCGAGGATCGTGAAAAACATTCTGATCGTCATGATGATGCCTCCCTAAGCCTCTCGCCGAAGGCGAAATGCCGTCGGCCTTTGCCAATTTAGCACGGCCATGGCCGCCCCGATAATCCGAACGGGTTAATCCGGAAGGCCCCGCCAGGGTGAACAGACAAGTGCTATTGTAGCTCCGTTGTGCGTGTTGCGTTCGGCACAATAAGTCCCAACGGCCCCAGCACCCCCACCCCCCGCGCTGGGGCCGTTTACGTGGCTGCGGGGAATCACAATGAGGGCAGCCCGGGCCCGGTCGGCGTCGAGGGTGGCCACGGCGGTGAAATGGCTATGCAGTTCACCCGCATCGTTAATCCCGTCGCGGACATGGAAATATGGAACGCGAGCAGCGACGGCTTTTCCTTCGTTATCAGTCATGAGAGCCGCGGGGGTCCCGGCTTTCACGGACCGCCCGGCTTTGTGGCATCGTGGCGCTCGTTCTCTCGGAATCCGGGCGCCATCAGGGTGTCCGGATCGCCCTTTAAAACGCTTACCGAGGCCGAAGAAGCCTGCAATGCCATGCTGGAATACCTGACGGAAAGCTCGATGGGGAATGACCTTGGGGACGCCGCGCGTGACAGATGAAAAAGCCCGCCGGCGTGAACCGGCGGGTTGAATTACCGGCCGCATGGCGACCATCACTATAGCCCGCATGACCGCGTTCGGCGCTGATGCGCTCGGAATTTACGGCTTGCCAGTTTTATGGTTGAGCGCCACCAACGCCGCCCCCACCCCCGACGTAAAGGCCGGTCCATGGGCGGGTCGAAGGTGGCGACGATTTGGGAGGAGACGAGATTGGCAGGCTGGCCGAATGTTCAGACGCGTAAGTTGCTGCCGCCGAGAGTGGCAGCGCACCCGGAGCGGATCCCCGATCAGGCCGAGTTCTAGTCGAGATATGCTTACTGCTTTTTGCACCGTGGTCAGGTGACGACGCCTGCACCACTTGCGAACCACCGGACGCGGAACCTGGGGCCGGCGCTTCACCAGCGACGCTTCCGCACGCCATGAGTGGAATTAGTGCTAGCCCGAAAAGTGCACGACGCATGATAGACAGTCCTCTTTGCCGGACCTCCCCTAACCGAGATTTGGGTCAAGAATGTGAGAGACGGTACGGCGTCAGGCGTTCATCAATCCGCATTTGATTACGTGCGAAGCGGTCTTGGCTCTTGAGGCAGCGCTATTGCCATTGATGCCCGAAGCCAAGGCGCCAGCTGCCTGAGCCTCTGTTACGCCGGCGCAATAGTGACATCTGTTTCGCAGGAGATCGACGCCACGAGGGTTTTGAGGTCATAGCATTTCGGACATTCGAAAGTCCGCGAATCGAAACCCGGTCTTTCAGGCTCGACGATCCGCAATGACATCATTGCTCCGCATTTGGGACATTGGGGGCTCTTGATCCGATCTGCGAACATTTCGTGCTTCCATTGGCTGCGCATACTTGACCTTTGGTCTTTGTCGAGGCGCGCCAACCATTGGAATTGCTTTGCGCAAATCCTGTGTTTGGAAAGTGACGCATGTTTGCGCAGCGATCACGAACGAGTCAAAATGAATTTGCGCAATGTTGGCCACGCGCCGGAACTGAATCGCCTGCCCGAGGTTTGGAGTGATCCTGCAACCCACGGAGATTTTCTGATGCGATCCAAACTTGCAATCACTGCTCTTGTCGCAACGTCGTTCTTCGGATCAACGCTTATTGCCTCTGCTCAGAGCCAACCCGCGCCTGGCGCGTCCAGTGAAGGAAACGTTGGTCCCGGCGCTACCTCAGGCAAGAAAACGAAACATGAAAAAGGCATGACCACGGGTTCCAGCACGCGCCGCGGTACCAACAAAGGCGACGCGACGAATCCATCGGGTCAAGGCAACGTTGATCCCGATAGCATGGCCACTCCGAAAAGCGGCGAAAAGTATTGACCCTCTTTCGAGGGGGGCATGTACCTTCGAGAGCAGAGGCCCCGGAGCAATCCGGGGCCTTACTTTTATGGATGCGAGTTCGCATCGTCCGAACGGTCGTCCGGTCTTCCGCCGCTCCGAATGCACGCGCGAAACAGTCACGGCTCAACGTAGCTGCCTACCCATATAGTTAGGCAGAGTGCGCCAAATTTTTGCCGATCAAGCCACGGCAGTTCTTGGGTGCCCAGGCAGCAAAACTGTCATGGCGCGGACCACCGGAGTCCGAGCGCCCAGCTCCGCAAGTCGCTTTCGAGTATCAACTAATTGGTTGACGGGGCTGCCGGCGCATGTCTAGATTTTTCGCCAACAGGGAGACGGCGCTTGGACATCAGTCCAATTCAAGCGTCAGCCGATCAGGCTCGCCAGCCCGTTTCCGGGCGGCGGATAATAAAGGATCGTACGTGAAATATTCAGGTTTCCGCTCGACATTTTTGCTCTCCACCATCGTCGTTGGCCTCTTGTCCTTGCTGATGTCCCCGCCGGCCCTGGCGGCCGATTGGAAGCCGACGCGGCCGATCAATCTGATCGTACCCTGGGCAGCAGGTGGCTCGACCGACCAGATCACCCGTCTGGTGGCCAGCGAGATGGAGAAGCCGCTCGGTCAGACCATCGTGATCATCAACCAGCCCGGCGCATCCGGCTCGATCGGTACGCGCAGCGCTTTGGAGGCTCCGAAAGACGGTTATACCTGGACAGCGGGCGCGGCCCAGGATCTCGGCGCTTACCAGACGCTGGGTTCGCTCAACTCTTCGATCGCCGACTGGCACCTGTTTCTGAGCGTTGCCAATGTGCAGGTTATCGGCGTCGGTCCTAATACACCCTATCAGAGCGCCAAGGAACTTTTGGACGCCATGAAGGCGCAGCCCGGCAAGATTTCGGTGGCGACAGCCGGTGTGACCTCCGCGGGCCACAACGCCATGGAGTTGATCGCCAAGGTGGCCGGCGTCAAATATCGTCACGTGACGTATGACGGGGGCAACCCGGCGGTCGTGGCGACCGTCGCCGGCGAAACCGAAGTCACGACCCAACTGGCCGTCGAAGAGGCCGACATGATCCGGGGCAAGCGGCTTCGTCCGCTGGCGACCGTCAGCAACAAGCCGCTCGAACTCGACGGGTACGGAACGATCCCGCCATTGTCGGACACCCTTCCGGGTTTCTCGGCGCCGACAAACTATTTCGGCATTTTCATTCCCAAGGGCGTCCCGGACGACGTTGTCGCCACGGTGCAGAAAATCTGGATTGAAACCGTCTCCAGGAGCGAAGCGTTGAAGAAGTACGCGGTCTCGCGCGGCGCACTGTTCGCGCCGGTCTACGGCGAAGCGGCGCAGAAGGCGGCATTCCCCGCGGTGCAGGCCAATGCGTGGCTGCTGTTCGACAGCGGCAAAGCCAAAGTGTCGCCAGACACGGTCGGTATTCCGAGGCCTTAGTAACTTTTTCGGAATCGCGTTGATGTCTTTGCCCGAGCAGGCGTCCTCCACATCATCCGAGCATCCAGAAGCAGTCGTCGGTCAGCGCACCGATCTTCTGTCGGCGATAGGCTGGATGACGCTGGGGATGGCAATTCTGATCGGATCGGTGATGATGGACCGGCTCGAAGATCAGGACATCAATCCGTACACGATCCCCGGGCTGCTGCCGGGCTTGCTCGGCATTGCCATGATGATCCTCGGCGCGCTGCTTGCGCTTCGCAGTTGGCGCGCGCCTCCCTTTCGTCCGGCAAAGACCATCGATCCATCGACAAGCAACGCCGGGCGCAAGCGTCTGGCGCTGGTGCTCGGCCTCTGCCTCGCGTTCGGCGTGGGTCTGGTGGGGCATGGTTTGCCATTCTGGCTTGCCGTCGTCATCTTTGTGACGGCGTCGATTCTCTCCCTGCAATATCAGCCGCGGCCGGCGATCGAGCCCCGCACAAAGCTGCGCCAGTTTGCCGCCGCGACCGCGATCGGTCTCGGCGCGGGCATCGCAATCACCATCATTTTCCAGGACTTCTTCCTGGTCCATCTGCCCTAAGTCGACAGATCGCATCATGCTGAACGGTCTTTCGCAACTCGGCCATGCCTATCTGAGCATTCTCAATGTCACCTCGCTCGCCTTTGGGCTCGGTGGTGCGCTGCTCGGCATCATGGTGGGGTGCCTGCCTGGCCTTTCCGCCACGCTTTGCATCGCGCTGCTCACCACGCTCACCATCAAGTTGCCGCCCAACGATGCCATCCTCATTCTGATCTGTTCCTACGTCGGTACGCTTTACGGCGGCTCACGGACGGCGATCTTGCTCAACATTCCCGGCACCGCGGCCAACGCCGCCTCCTGCGCCGACGGTCACGCGCTGGCGCTGCGCGGCGAGGCCGGACGCGCCATCGGCATAGCAACGTCGGGCGCGTTTAGCGGCACGTTGTTCGGTGTGCTGTGCCTCGCGGCGTTTACGCCGGTGCTCGCGGAGGTCTCACTCTCGTTCGGCGCCTACGAATTCTTCTGGCTCGCGCTGCTCGGCGTTGCCATGTCCGGCAGCATCGTCGGCAACGATCCGCTTAAGGGCTGGTTGATGGGCGTGCTCGGCCTTTTCGTTGCGCAAATCGGTCAAGAGGGACTTTACGCCTACGATCGATTTACGTTCGGATGGAGCCAGCTTTCCGGCGGCATTTCGCTGATCCCCGCGCTGATCGGAGCGTTCGGCTTCGCGGAGGTTCTGACGACGCTCGCCGATCCGGTCGGACGCAAGGTGGTCGAGATGCAGGACTCGGTCCTGCCGCGATTTCGCGAGGTTGCCCAGTATTGGCGTACCGTACTGCGGTCCGGCGTTATCGGCGTGCTGACCGGCCTGATGCCGGGCGTAGGCGAAGATGCTGGCGCCTGGATGTCCTATGCCGCGGCCAAGGCCGTCAGCAAAGAGCGTGAGCAGTTCGGCAAGGGATCAATCGACGGCCTCATGGCAGCCGAGACCGGTGACATGGCCTCGATCCCCGGCCACATCATTCCGGCGCTGGCGCTCGGTATTCCCGGATCTGCGCCCTCGGCGGTTCTAATGGCCGCGATGATCATTCACGGCATCCAGCCCGGGCCGATGCTGATGATCCAGCATCCGCAATTTATCTATGACGTCGTCGCCATGACGTCGCTGGCGACTGTCAGCATCCTGGTCTTCGGGCTGTTTCTGATCCGGCCACTGCTGCTGGTACTGCGCATCAAGCGCCACGTATTGATGCCTATCATTTTCGTGCTATGCACGGTCGGCGCCTTCGCCGGTGCGTTGCGGCTGTTTGATGTCTACTGCATGATGGCAATCGGAATCGGCGCGTTTTTGCTTCGCCGCAGAGGTTATCAGATGGCGCCGTTCGTGTTGGGGCTTGTGCTCGGCGGATTGCTGGACAAGAGTCTACGCCGGGGTTTGGTGCTGTCGGACGGCAGCCTTGAGCCGTTCTTCACCCGTCCTATCAGCCTCGGCCTGGCCACCGTCACCATCTTCATCCTGCTGTTGTACATCCCCGCGTTCAAGGCCGGGGCCACGTCCATCGCCGGAGCGGTCAGCGGGTGGATTCGGCACCTCATATTCCGTTCCGTCTGAACATTCAGAGCTCCAGGAAATGCATATTGCCCTCTGCAATGAAGTTCTCGGCGATATGTCGCTGGAGCAGCAGTGCGAATACGCCGCGCGCCTTGGTTATGATGGGCTGGAGATCGCTCCCTTTACCATTGCGGATGCGCCGGAGACGATATCCACGGCGGAGGCTGCGAGAATTCGCAAGACCGTGCAGGCCTCGGGCCTTCGCGTCACTGGATTACACTGGCTGCTGGTCAAGCCTGAAGGTTTGTCGCTCACGGATCCGGACGCTACGGTACGCGCTCGCACCATCGGCGTGATGGCCCGCATGACGGCCCTCTGCGCCGAACTCGGCGGTACGGTGCTGGTGCACGGCTCACCTAAACAGCGGCAGATCGCGCCTGGCGACACCCATGCGGTCGCACTCGCCCGCATGCACGACGGCCTGGCAAAGGTTGCTCGCGCCGCAGCCGATGCCGACGTCATCTATTGTATCGAGCCGCTGTCACGACAGGAAACGGCGATGCTGAACACCGTCGCGGAAGCGGCCGAGCTTGTGCGCGCGATCGATCATCCGCATCTCAGGACGATGATCGATTGCAGCGCCGCCGGCTTGACTGAAGCCGACGACATTCCGGCGCTGATCGACCGCTGGCTGCCCACTGGTCTGATCGCCCACTTTCAAGTCAATGATCCGAACCGGCGCGCACCAGGTCAAGGCAACATGAAGTTCGCGCCCGTTCTGGCGGCTCTGAGGCGACACGGCTATGACGGAACCATCGCGGTCGAGCCCTTCGATTATTTGCCCGACGGTCGCGGCGCGGCCGCCTTCGCCGTCGGATATCTGCGCGGGTTGCTGGAAGCGTTGCCCTGAAGCTCCATGATGACGCCCCTGCCCTTTCGGATTCTCGATATTCGGCTCTATGAGCGCCCGGTGAAATTGCGGCTGCCGTTCAAGTTCGGCGTCGTCACCCTGACCGACTGCCCGCAGGCTTTCGTTCGTGTTCGTATTCGAACAACAGCCGGACGCGAAGCGGAAGGAGCCGCAGCCGAACTACTCGCCCCCAAATGGTTCGACAAGAACCTGTCGCTCAGCAATGATGACAACTTCAATCAGCTGCGGCAGTCCCTGCGCATCGCCCGCCAAGCCTACCTATCGGATGGCGCGGCAATGTCGGCGTTCGAGCATTTTTCGGCGCACCATCAAGGCCAGATCGACGTTGCCGGCGCGCAAGGGCTCAACCCGCTGATTGCATGCTATGCTCCGGCGCTGGTCGACCGCGCCCTGCTGGACGCGCTGTGTCGCGCGCACGACGTATCGTTCTATCAAGCCGTTCAGAGAAATCTGGTCGGTATCAGCAATGCGCTAACCCCCGAGCTCGCGGGATTTGATCTTGACGGCTTCCTGGCTTCCCTCGCGCCATCGCCGTCCATCGCCCTGCGCCATACTGTGGGTCTCGCCGATGCGATCACCGCGGCCGATCTCACGGCGAGAGTCAATGATGGGCTGCCTGAAACCCTCGACGAGGCCATCGACTTTTACGGGTGCAGCTATTTCAAGCTCAAGGTGTCCGGCGCGCCGGACCAGGATATAGCGCGGCTCACCGCCATCGCTCGAACTCTGGACCGCCTGTCGAACTATGTCGTGACGCTTGATGGCAATGAGCAATTCCACGACGCGGAAACGGCCGCCGCATTCTGGCGACAAGTGCGATCGGCGCCGGCGCTCAAGCGGCTGGCGGACGCAACGCTGTATATCGAGCAGCCGCTCCCCCGCGCCATCACGCTCGATACGACGTACGCAAGCTGGCCGGGAGCACGCCTGTGCTAATCGATGAGGCCGACAATACCCTGGATGCGTTCGTCGGGGCGATCGGCCGCGGCTACACCGGCGTATCGAGCAAGACCTGCAAGGGTATCTATCGATCGCTGCTCAACGCCGCGCGATGCCGCAAATATAACGAGATCAATGGTGCACATTATTTTATGTCGGCCGAGGATCTCACCAGCCAGGCTGGACTTGCGGTCCAGCAGGATCTCGCGCTGGTGAACTTACTCGGCCTCACCCATGTCGAGCGCAACGGCCATCATTATGTTAATGGCTTCGGCGGCCAGGGCGCCGGCGCCGCCGAGCAGGAGGCATTCCTGCTGGCGCAGCCGGGGCTCTATGAAAGCAGCCGGGGCAGTGTCCGCCTCACGGTAAGCAACGGTCTGATCAACTTGTCCTCGCTTGTGTGCCCCGGCTTTGCAACCCGTGCTTATCCGGATTGGCAGGGTCTGCAGCCGTTCAATTGAACCATGGTTGGGACTGGCGTGTTCAGGCTGGTTCGAACGACAGCGCGCTGGCGGCTAACTTTGAAACGCGAGATCACAAGCTGGTCGCGGGACGCTGGCAAGTTCGGGCCGAACGAGTTGTCGAGGGAACCTCGGGTTAGGCGACATGTTTTCAAAGCAGTTTGAATATCTTGTGAGACATGAAGACGGCGTTGTCCGTAAGGGAACCTTGGGTTTACCCTGGCGTCGTTCTGCCGGTACCTTTTTAAGCGGTTCAGTCTCCGGTGAACGTGGAGCCAAACCTTTCGGCATCCTGAAACGCATTTGTGATTTGGCGCCGACCGAGGGAGCCGCATAATTGCCAACAATCAGGCAAAAGCTTCGGTTCTACTGTCCACGCTGATAGAGGCCTGCGCCTCGGCGCGGGTTGGCTATCTCGAACGAGGAGCAATCCGATGTGTGACTATAGTCTGCACGCTGTCGCAACGCGCCCCGCCAAAGTTGGAGAGACGCTGATCACCACGACATTCCGCGGGACGTCGACTCGCGGCTTCGCATCAGAAAACGAGCCCGCGGTCGCGGTCTGCATGCTTCCCGGGACCGAACTGGCGTTCACCGAAAATGTCAAATACGACAACCGGTGGATTTGGACCAGGTCGACCAATTTTCGGGTTGGAAAATTCGGCGCGGTAGAACCCGATGTTCCGCACCGTCACCATGATGCGATCGAATTTCCCGACGGAAGCTATGTGCTCGTGACGCAGCTCTGTGGAGGCCAGCGGGCCACCGTGCTGCAGCTGCCCGTGGTTCATCAGGTAACGGAACCCGCGCAGCCCGCTGCGGCACGCAACGCGGCAACGCCGACTACCGTCGGTTGAAATAGTCGTGCGGATACCCGCCGGTTCCGGCTGGCGGGTCGTAGCGCTCCTTGTCGAGTAGAAGCGCGATCAGGGATGGTCGCGCGCGCTCGTGCTGTTGTCGCATCTCGGCCTTGATTGTGCGTCGCGAAAGCCACATTGCGGTGGCAGCACCTCGAGATGAAGTGTTCCCTCCCGAAACTCAAATGGATCTTTCTGGGCGTCGGCGGTGTGTTGCTGGCTTCTTGCGCCGGCCGAACCGCGGGCGAGCACATGGCGGACATGCCGCACTGGATGGGCGGCGAGCCCGCCGGCGTCCCGCCGCGGCGCGGCACGCCCGAATACGATGCCTGGACGGCGGCCCGCGCCGCGGAAGCTGCGAGGCCGAAGACCGATCAGCCGAAGACCGATCAGCCTCAATAGCCCCTCGCCTCGCTCGGGTCCTCATGGTTGAAACGCAGCCATTGCAGGGTCGCCCGGTTAGTCCGGCCGGGCGCCGGCCGCCATTGCCAGAATGGTCGTTTCCAGCTAGCGAACGGCTTGTTCGCGAGCCCGCAGCAAAGCGCCATTTCCGGAGCAAGCCGTTGGTCTTCACCCGTCGCGCCTGCGCTGCCGCCTTGTCGCTGGGGCTTGCCGCTATCGCTGGCTTCGCGCCGTTTCCTCTGATCGGCGATGCCAGCGCGCAAGGCTCCACTGCGGAGTTGGTGGCAAAGCCGGTGGCGTTGCCCGATATCGCGGTCGGGTCGGCAAAGGCCGCGGTGACCATCACCGAATACGCGTCGATGACCTGCCCGCATTGCGCGGCATTCGAGCAAAACGTTTTCCCGATGCTGAAGTCGAAATATATCGACACCGGCAAGGTGCGTTTCGTGTTCCGCGAATTCCCGCTCGACATCAAGGCCGCGGCGGCCTCGATGCTGGCGCGCTGCATCGCCAACGACGATGCCGAAAAATATCTCGCCACCGTCGACAAGCTGTTCAAGCAACAGGATCAGCTCATGCAATACACCAAGGATACCCTGAAGCAGGTCGGCGCAGAGGCCGGCATGAGCCAACAGGCGGTCAAGGCGTGCGTGAAGGATCAGGCGTTGCTCGACAAGCTTTCCGCCGATCAGAAATTCGCTGTCGAGCAACTGAAGGTCGATGCTACGCCAACCTTGTTCATCAACGGCGAGATGTCCAGAGGCGCCATGTCGTTCGAGGAACTGGACAAGAAACTCAAATCGCTATTGAAGCGCTGATCACTGTCGGCGGGCACCGGCGCCGCCCACCGCTCAGTCGGCGGGCTGCCACCAGGTTACCCAGATCGGCGGCCGGTTCAGTCGGTCTGTGCGAACTTGATCGTGGAAACGGGCCACTTTCCGTCGTGACCCTTGATGGAGATTCGCAGGCCGTGCAATTCGTCAAGCCAAAGGTTTTCCACTGTCCCGGCCTTCCCGTCGGCGAGGACCACCGCCTTGCCGATAAGCTCGGATTGCGCCTGCTCGAACTCCCCGAGGATCGTTGCGGCCCGGAGCTTCACAGCAGGCATGGTTGTCTCCGAAGTCAGGCGCGGATTGAATGATCAGGGATGGGTGTGTGAGCTTGGCGTCACGACTGCTCCTCTCAGGAAGGCGGCAGCATGGATCCACGCCCCGTCACCGATCACAACCGTGAGCGCGCAGTGATGACTTGCACCGGCTTTGTGTTCAGAACGCGACCCTGCGGAACCAACGCCAATTCCGAAGCGGCCGGCGCAGCCACGGTCGAGCTCGATACGGCTTCGCCTGCCGAGATGGGGCGGCCGGGGTCTGGACTCAGCCGGCTGCGCCCTATGCGCGCGACGCGCCGACCGGAGAACTCGGGTCCGGCGATGCTGCGGCAAAACTGACGCCAATCCGGTTTTTCTGGATCCAGGCGATACTGCACTCACGGACCGAGGAGTCCTTCGCCATCACGAGGCGAAAGCGCTGCGGGTACGAAGGCGGGGTTCTCGACGTCGATGGCGGCGCCTTCGAGCGAGATGTTTCGGACCGTGCAGCTCATGACGGAACCGCCCGACGACACGTAGGCGGGTTCGTTGATTTCGGTCCGCGGGTGCTTTCGCTTCTCTTCCATCGACTTCGGCCTCGATTGCCAGCGGCGGCGCAAGGTTAGCGGCAAACCTTAAATAAATTGGACGCTATCGCTTCTCTCCGGATCGGGGCGTGGGTTCCAAATACCGATTTAAGCAACAGCTGCCATTTCCAAAGGGCCCCTTCCGTTCGCCGCGGCGACAAGGTAGCTTTCCCGGTACTCGCGGTGCGTAGGCGCGACGCCCGCTTGAAAAAACGAACATGCGCCAAGGGGAAAACGCCATGTTCGAGATACTCGATCGACGCACGAGTCTGACCGGCAACCAGATCAAGATCCTTGCCGCGGCCATCATCGGCGATGCGCTGGAATTCTTCGACTACTTCCTGATCGGCTTCGTGCTCGCCTTCCTGATCGGGCCGTGGAAGCTCACCTTCGGCCAGTCCGCCATCGTGCTGATGAGTTCCGGCATCGGCGCCATCCTCGGCGCCTATGCCTGGGGCTGGCTTGCCGACCGCATCGGCCGCCGCAAGGTCTTCATCGGCACCGTGCTGAACTTCTCCATCGCGACCGGCCTGCTGTATTTCACGCCGGACAATGGCTGGATCTATCTTTCGATCATGCGTTTCTTCGTCGGCGTCGGCGTCGGCGGGCTGTATTGCGTGGACCTGCCGCTGGTGCAGGAGTTCATGCCCTCCTCCAAGCGCGGCTGGGTCGGCGGCATCGTGACCTGCGTGATCCCGCTGGGCGTCGGGCCTCGGCGCGGTGCTTGGCGCCTCCATGGGCAGCGGCGACTGGCGGCTGTTGTTCGCGATCGGCGTGTTGCCCGCGCTGCTCGTGCTGCTGGTCCGGCTCTGGGTGCCGGAATCGCCGCGCTGGCTCTGCCGCCAGGGCCGCTACGAGGAGGCGCGCAAGTCGCTGGCCTGGGCGCTGCAGATGGAACCGTCCGCGCTGCCGTTGCCGACCGCCGCCGACGCCGGTCCGATCATCAAGAGCAACTGGCTCGACCTCTTCAAATATCCGCGCAGCCTGCTGGTCTCCTGGCTCGGCAATGCCGGCGCGCAGACCGGCGTCTACGGCATCACGCTGTGGGCGCCGTCGCTGTTCGTGCTGCTGCTCAAGGTGACGCCGCAGGAGGCCGCCAAGATGATGATCCTGCTGACCGTGTTCGGCTTCGTCGGGCGGCTGTCCTTCTCCTTCTTCTCGGAACTGATGGGACGGCGCAACGCCGGCGGCCTGCTCGGTTTCGGCGCCGGCGTTCTGACCATCGTGGCGGGCTACAATTACGACGCAACGATCATGGGCGTGTCGGCATTCTGGCTGCTGCTGGCCGTCACGTTCTTTTTTGCCGACGGCGGCTTTGCCATCGTCGGCCCCTATGCGGCGGAAGTCTGGCCCTCGCACCTGCGGACCTCAGGCATGGGTTCGGCCTATGGCTTCGGCGGCATCGGCAAGATCATCGGGCCGGTCGGCCTTGCCCTGATCGTGGGCTCGGGCAACTATCTCAAGCCCGACGTGCCGCTGCCGAAAATTCCGTTGGCCTTCGTCTATCTCGGCTGCTGGTTCTTGATGGCCGGAGCCGTGTATTATTTCCTCGGAATCGAGACCAGGGGTAAGTCGATCGAGCAGATCGACAGGGAGCTGGCCGTCAGCCGCTGATCTATCCACGGCCGCGGCCACGGTCCGACGAGCATAGAAGGAGCTAGAATTGGACACGCTGATTGCGACTTCCGCCGACCTTGCGGGCGACCAGAACGTGATCGCGCGCGCCGAGGCGGTCCGCCCGGCGGTCGCGGCCGCATCGGACGAGATCGAGACGCAAGCGCCGGCTGCCGCCGGCGCTTGCTCGACAAGCTGCATGAGGCGGGGCTGTTTCGTCTGCTGTTGCCGCGCTCGTCGAACGGGATCGAGACCGATCCCGTCACCTTCTTCCATGTGATCGAGACCATCGCGCGTGCCGATGCTTCGACCGCCTGGTGCCTGAGCCAGGCCGGCGGCTGCGCGATGTCGGCGGCCTATCTCGACCTGCCGGTGGCGCATGCGATCTTCGGCAACGACCCGCGCGCGGTGCTGGCCTGGGGTCCCGGCCCCAAGGTCAGGGCGATCGAGTGCGATGGCGGCTACAGGGTCACCGGCGTGTGGGCGTTCGCCTCCGGCGGCCGCCACGCGACCTGGCTCGGCGCCCATTGCCCGATCTTCCAGGCCGACGGCTCGCCCAAGCTCGACGCAGACGGCGTGCAGCAGGAGCGCACCATGCTGGTGCGCACCGAGGACGTCGACTGGACCGACATCTGGAATACGGTCGGCCTGCGCGGCACCGCCAGCGACCAGTTCGCGCTGAATGATTTCTTCGTTCGATCCGACCATTCGATCACCCGCGAATTCGATCGCGAGTGCCGCGAGAGCGGTCCGCTCTACCGGATGGGTTCCGGGACCTGCTACCAGGTGGGCTTCGCCGGCGTCGCCTGCGGCATCGCCCGCGAGCGCGCTCGACATTTTCGTCGAGGTGGCACGCAACAAGGTGGCGCGCGGCAGCAAGAGCCCGCTGCGCGACAACGCCGTGGTCCAGTCCAACCTGGCCCAGGCCGAAGTCAATCTGCGCGCCGCGCGCGGCTTCGTGCTGCAGTCGATGGCCGACATCTGGAAGCACCTCTCCGCCGGTGCCACCATCACGGTCGAGCAGCGCATCACCGTTCGCATGGCGGCCACCCACGCCATCCACAAGGCGCGCGAGGCGGTCGACTTCGCCTACAATGCCGCCGGTGCCACCGCGATCTTCGAGAACCATCCGCTGGAGCGCCGCTTCCGCGATATCCACACCGTGACCCAGCAACTGCAGGGCCAGCTCAGGCATTTTGAAACCGTCGGCGCCTGGATGATGGGCGCCGATGCCGACCTAACCTTTGTCTAAGGAGAATGACCTATGCCACTCGGCGGACTGCAACATTACACCATCGAACCCTCCGATCTGGAGCGCACCAAGGACTTCTATTGCGACGTGCTGGGCCTGGAGAACGGCGAGCGGCCGCCGCTCGATTTCCCGGGCTATTGGCTCTATTCCGGCGGCACCGCCACGGTGCATCTGATGGGCACGCGCAAGCCGCGCGAGGGCATCGTGGTGCGCGGCACCGAGAAGAAATACGAGGACACCGGCCGCCTCGACCATATCGCCTTTGCCGCCACCGATGTCGACGGGCGTGCGCAAGCGCCTGCAGTCAAAGAACGTCAAATTCCGCGAGAGCATCGTGCCGCGCACCGGCGACACGCAGTTCTTCCTCTACGATCCCGATGGCGTCGGCGTGGAGCTGAATTTCCCGAAGCTGTAAGCGCGTCTTTTGTTCCGGGATCGCTGTTCGTCATGCCCGGCCTTGCGCCGCGGATCCACGTCTTTAGAGCCACCTCCAGCCAGAGGACGGGGATGGCCGGGACGAAGCCCGGCCATGACGGGCTGCCGACACACTCTGGCGAGCCATTCCCGATAAGGCCATGACTCAGCCATTTCTCGGGCGCGAAACGGTCAGTGTTTCCACCAATTTGCATGACGAGTTGAAAGCCGCGCCGCTCGCGGCAGGATAGCCGGGTGCCGCGCCTTTCAACCCTCCCCAGGGCATGTGCGCCCGGCTATTCGCGCAGCACATGGGCCGGCCGTCTAATCCAGCCCGCGCTCGTGGCTAAGGCGCACCATCTCCTCGATGAAGATCGTCTTTTGCTTGTCGTCGAGGCTTGCGAATAAGCGGCTCGGCCGCATCGGCGACGTTGCGCTGATCCACCGCGCGATCGTTGAGAAACTGGGCTTCGTTGCGCATCTGCTCGATGATGTCGTCGGGCGGATCGCGCTTGGCGCGCGCAATTCTCAGGTTGAGCCGGTCGGCGCCGTTATGCCCGAGATAATGCATCGCGCTGTTGAACGCAGTCCAGTTCTTCTCCTGCTCTGCCGTGAGATTCAATTCGGCCTTGATCCGGTCGATATTGGCATCGCTGTCGGCGACGATCTGTTCGGCCGTCAGTTGCGGCTCACCTTGCTGGGTGAGCACCGCCTGCTTGCCTTCCTTGCCGCCTTTGCCCGCTTTGGCGGTTTTCGCCGAACCGGCCTGTTTGGTGCCGTTCGCGGCGGGGGTCTGGCCGTTCTTGCCGACGCCAAGCACGCCGGTGAAGACGCCGACCACCCCGCCGATCGCGCCTCCCAGCACGCCGCCGACCGGTCCGGCGGCCTTGTTGCCGTCTTGCGCTCCCTGTTGAACGCCTTGCACCAGTCCTTGCGCATCCACCGATGAAGGCGCGCCGAGAAGCACGACGACAACTGCCCCAAGCGCAAAGCGCAATCCCAATCGCGCACGCGCTGTCGATGCCGGGGTGATCATTATTTGGTCTCCATGGTCGATCTCGATGGTGGGACGAATGTGTTTTTGGGGGCGGCAGGCATCCTGCCGAGTCGAGACATTTATCGTCTTCGCACCGAGCGAGTCTACCGCCGCACCGCACCGTCCATGATCCGGAAAAGCTTGCCGCAGGAGCCAGTTACAGAAGGTTGAAACCGGACTGCGGCGCAATCGCGCACCGCTTCCACTAACGCGCGAAGCGATGTGTGCGGCGCAATATGATTTGCTCGACCCCGACAATATCTTGCGAGGAAGCGCCGCGATTCCCGGACTGCGTCATTTTGTACACAACGTTAGTTCTATGATCCAGTTAACCTGATTTCTCGACAGACGCCGGCAATTCTGCTCTGATCTTCGACAACGAAATCTCCGCCCCACGCAGCTTCATTTCGGCCTGACGTCCGCCGGACGGCAAAAACAGATTTCAAGCACATTCCGATTGGCTCACCAGGGAGGGAACGCCATGTCACGGAAGAAGCTTTCTCGACGACAATTCGTAGCCGCTACCGCACTGTCATCCGCCGCGCTGATCACCGCGCCCTATATCCGAGGCGCTTATGCCGCGGGCAAACTTACGATGGGCTTCTGGGATCACTGGGTGCCCGGAGCCAACAAGGCCTCTACCGATCTCGTCAATGAGTGGGCCGCGAAGGAGAAGGTCGAGGTTTCGATCGACTACATCACGAGCCAGGGCAACAAGAACCTGGTGACGATCGCGGCCGAAGCGCAGGCGAAATCCGGCCACGACATTCTGGCGATGCCGACATGGTGGCCGCACGCCAATTCCGAACTGCTTGAGCCGATCAATGACATCATGGAGCCGCTGATCGCGCAGAACGGCGCGGTGAACGGCACGGTGCAATATCTCGGCCAACTCGACGGCAAGTGGCTCGGTGTTCCCGCCTGCGTCGGCAGCCAGATCAAGGGTCCCTGCTCCCGCATCGACCTGATGAAGAAGTACGCCAATATCGACGTGCAGGAAATGTATCCGGCAGGCAGCCCGCCCAAAGCGGACAACTGGACCATGGACACCTTCCTGAAAGCGGCGGAGGCCTGCCACAAGGGCGGCGTTCCCTTCGGCATCGGCCTTGGCGAAACCACCGACTAGTGTCGATACCGGCCGGCGCGATCTTCCAGTCATTCGGCGCCCAACTCGTGGACGCCAAGGGCAACCTCACGGTCAAGACCGACGAGGTGCGGCAGGCGCTTGAATTCTACAAGAAGCTGATCGCGTTCCTGCCGCCTGATGCGACGGCCTGGGACGACGCCTCCAACAACAAGTGGCTGGTTTCCGGCAGGGGCGCGCTGATCATGAATCCGCCGAGCGCCTGGGCGGTGGCCAAGCGCGACGCGCCGCAGGTCGCGGAGCAATGCTGGACCCACGGCTTCCCGGCCGGGCCGAAAGGCCGCTTCGCGCCGTTCCTGCCCTACTTCTGGACCACATGGAATTTCTCCAAGAACAAGGAAGCGGCGAAGAGCCTGCTGGTCTATCTGTCGCAAGCCGGCCTCGGTCGAGAAGATGGTCGTGGCCAGCGGCGGCTACGATCTGCCGGCGTTCGAGAAACTGACGACGTTGAAGATCTGGGCGGAAGAAGGGCCGCCGAAGGGCACGCTCTTCCACTACCCAAATCCGTACAACCATCAGAAACTGTCGATCGCCGCTTCGCCGGCGCCGCCCGAAGATCGCCCAGCAGATCTACGCGCAAGCCACCCTGACCAAGATGTGCGTGCGATATTATCAGGGCGAAGCGATGGAAAAGACGCTCGCCTGGGCGGAAGGCGAGTGCGAAGGCTACATGCGAAGCTGACGCCAGGTCGTGCGCCGTCGCGGCTCCGGCCGCTGCGGTGAAGATTCGCAGTGACGTCATTGCGTCGACGCTATCGCGAGCCGGTTTGATCGGCTCGCGATGCATCCGAAGATCCCGTTCCTCTAGAATGAACCTCGCGAGGAAAACGCACCATGGTTGATGTCGCATTTCAACCGAACAGCGTCGCCGGGCCGCGGTCGGCACGAAAAGCGCTCCAGTTTGCGGATCGCGCTCAAGCGGAAATCGACCGCGGCGTTTCTCATGACGCTGCCGCTGATCCTGCTGATCGCGCATCATGGTGATCTATCCGGCGTTCTATTCGCTGCATCTGGCGACGCTGAACAAGTCGATGCAGCACTTCGTCGGCCTCGGCAATTTCGAGTTCCTGTTCAAGCGCGAACCTTTTGGCTGGTGGTGAAGCAATCCTGCATCTTCGCGATCACGGCCGTCGTCTTCAAGGCGCTGATCGGCTTCATCGTCGCGCATTTCGTCCACAACATTCCCGCCAAGGGACAGCGCAAATGGCGCGGCATGCTGCTGGTGCCCTGGGTGATCCCGCCGGCGATGAGCACGCTGGCCTGGCTGTGGCTGTTCGATCCGTCCTACAGCGCGTTCAACTACACGCTTTCGTTTTTCGGCATCGGGCCGATCTCGTGGACCGGCGATGCCGGCTGGGCCCGCTTCTCGGTCATTCTGGTCAACATCTGGTATCGGCGCGCCGTTCTTCATGATCATGTATCTGGCGTCGCTGAAATCGGTGCCCGACCAGCTCTATGAAGCCGCCGCCATCGACGGCGCCAACTGGTGGCAGCGCATCTGGTACGTGACGTTGCCGATGATGCGCAACATCATCGCGATCACGACGCTGTTTTCGCTGATCGTCACCTTTGCGAATTTCGACATCGTGCGGATCCTGACCGCGGGCGGACCGCTGGACCACACCCATATCTTCGCGACCTGGGCGTTCCGCGTCGGCATCGAGGGCAGCGATATCCCGCTCGGCGCCAGCGTCTCGCTGTTCATGGTGCCGATCCTTGCGGTTGCGGCGATCTTCATCCTGCGCGACATCAACAAACGCGGGAACGAAGCCTGATGACAAGCACCGTAGTGATCGACAAGGCAGCGCCGACGCGCAACGTCAAATACGGCAGCATGAGCCGCGACCGCACCTGGGCACTGCGATGGTCGTACTTCTTCCTCATGCTGTTTGCGATCTTCTCGCTGGTGCCGCCGCTCTATATGCTGATCACCTCGCTCAAGGGCAGCGCGGAGATTTCGGCGGCGACCAATCCGTGGTGGGTGTTCCATCCGACGCTGTACAACTACGTCGAGACTCCTGACCTCGAACCAGTTCCTGACTTTCTTTCTGAACTCGGCGATGGTCTCGATCTTCGTCGTGACGATCACGATGCTGATCAGCGTGCCGGCTGCGTTTGCGCTGGCACGGATGCGGTTCTGGGGCTCGGCGACGCTCGCGACCGGCGTATTCCTGACCTACCTCATCCCAGACAGCCTGCTGTTCATTCCGCTGTTCAAGATGTTCGCTGTGTTCGGCGACTGGACCGGGATCCAGCTCATCAACCGCTGGTACGTGTTGCTGCTCATCTATCCGACGCTAACCGTGCCGTTCTGCACCTGGATCATGATCGGCTATTTCGCCTCGATTCCGAAGGAACTCGACGAGGCCGCCATCATCGACGGCGCCTCCTGGTTCCAGACCCTGACCCGCATCTTCATTCCGGTCGCGCTGCCCGGCCTGATCGCCGCGACCATCTTCGCCTTCACGGTGTCATGGGCGCAATTCCTGTATCCGCTGGTGTTCACCACCTCGACCGACCAACTGGTGCTGCCGGTCGGCATCATCACCACCTTGATCAAGGGCGACGTCTTCAACTGGGGACAGATCATGACCGGCGCGCTGCTCGGCGCCGCGCCGCCGCTGATCATCTACGCGTTCCTGATGGACTACTACATTGCCGGCCTGACCGCCGGCGCGACAAAGGGTTGAACTCAATGGCTGACGTGACGTTGCGTAAGGTTATCAAGCGTTACGACGATGTCGAGGCGGTGCGCGGCATCGATCTCGACATCGCCGACCACGAGTTTGTCGTGCTGGTGGGGCCATCGGGCTGCGGAAAATCGACCACGCTGCGGATGATCGCAGGGCTCGAGGACATCACCGACGGCGACATCATGATCGGCGGCGATGTCGTCAACGACGTGCCGCCGAAGGACCGCGACATCGCGATGGTGTTCCAGAATTACGCGCTCTATCCGCACATGACGGTCGCGGAAAACATGTCGTTCGGCCTGCGGCTGAAGCACTATCCGAAGGCCGAGATCAAGAGCCGGATCGACGAAGCCGCCCGCATGCTCGATATCACCGAACTGATCGACCGCAAGCCGAAACAACTGTCCGGCGGCCAGCGCCAGCGAGTGGCGATGGGCCGCGCCATCGTTCGCAATCCCAAGGTTTTCCTGTTCGACGAACCGCTGTCCAATCTCGACGCCAAGCTACGGGTCCAGATGCGGATCGAAATCAAGAAGGTGCATCAGAAAGTCCGCACCACCACCGTCTACGTGACCCACGACCAGGTCGAAGCGATGACGCTTGCCGATCGGGTCGTGGTCATGAACCATGGCCGCATCGAGCAGATCGGGACGCCGAACGATCTCTATCACAATCCCGGCCACGCGCTTTGTTGCGGGCTTCATCGGCTCGCCCGCGATGAACTTCATGCCCTGCCGGCTGGAGGACGTCGGCGGCAAGCTGCACATTCGCCTGACCGACCGTATCGCCTTTCCGCTGCCGCCTGCTCGCGCAGCGCGATATCAAAGCGTGGCGCGAAACGAGAAATTGCTGCTGGGGCTGAGGCCGGAGCATATCACCGAAGCAAAAGCGCATCCGGAGCCTGGGGTCGAGAGCTTCGACGCGGTGCTGGATGTGACCGAGCCGATGGGGATGGAGACGCTGATTTATTTCACGCTCGAAGGCGCCCAGATCTGCGGCCGGGTCAACCCCAATGCCGGCGCGCGCGATGGCGGCCCGCTTCGATTGGCAGTGGACCTCAACAATATGCACCTGCTAAATGAGGTGACCGGCGCTGTCATTTGACGGCCGTACAAGAAAACGCCGAAAGGCTGGGCAAGGACTGGGAATGGCGACCAACAAGAAGAAAATTTTCGTCACTGAATCGATGTCGCAGCCAGGACGAGCCCTGTTGAGGGAGCGGGACGATATCGAAATCGTCGAATTCCCCAATATGATTTCCGCCGGAGATTTCGAGGCGATGCTGAAAGCGCAGGCGCCGGTTCACGGCGTGGCGCTCGGCGCCACCCGTTTCGGAGAGCCGGAACTCGAGGCTTCCCAGGACATGAAGGTGGTGACCCGGATCGGCGTCGGCTACGACGCCGTCGACGTCCCGGCGCTGAGCCGCCGCAACATCCCGCTGATGGTGGCGGGCACCGCCAATTCGCCTTCGGTCGCGGAACAAGCGCTGTTCATGATGCTGACCCTGGCCAAACGCGCCGTCGAGATGCACGCCCTGGTGAAGGACGGCCAGTGGGCCACCCGGCTCGGCAAACTGCCCTACGATCTCTTCGGCAAGACGGTTCTGATCGTCGGCTTTGGCCGCATCGGCACCCGCACCGCCAAGCGCTGCCTGGCCATGGAAATGAACGTTGCGGTCTACGATCCCTATAAATCGGCCGCCGAGATCAAGGCGGCGGGCTGCGAGCCGGTTGCCGATCTCGATGCGGCGCTGCCGCGCGCCGATTTCGTCAGCATCCACTGCCCGAAGACGCCCGAGACGGTCGGGATGTTCAATGCGGCGCGGCTAAAGCGCATGAAGCCATCAGCCTACCTGATCAACACCGCGCGCGGCGGGATCGTCGAGGAGGCGGCGCTGTATGATGCGCTGGTGTCCGGCAAGCTCGCCGGCGCCGGTCTCGACGTTTTCGAGCAGGAGCCGCCGCCGATCAGGCCATTCGCTGTTCGAGCTTCCCAATGTCATCATCGCCCCGCATGTGGCCGGCGTGACGCGGGAAGCGGTCGACCGCATGAGCGAGCAGACCGCGCGCAATATCCTGAGCGCGCTCGACGGCGAACCGATACGTCAGAACGTCATCAATCAGGACGTGCTTGGCTGATTTCTCCAGTGATTTAAACTGGCGTCGGCGCTTTGGTGACTCGCGGGGATTGATATGGCCTTCAGGGAATACGGCAACTATGACGCGGTCGGCCTTGCCGAGCTGGTGCGAAAGAAGCAGGTCAGCGCGCGCGAACTGCTGGACGAGGCGATTGCCCGCACCGCCAAGGTCGATCCCGAAATCAATGCCGTGGTCGTGAAACATTACGACTATGCGGAGCGGCAAATCGATCGGGGGCTTCCGGATGGCCCCTTCACCGGCGTGCCGTTCCTGTTGAAGGATCTGGATATCCTCGAGGGCACGCGTGACCACCTTCGGCGCGAGCGTCTACAAGGACAACGTCGCCGACCATAGCAGTACCCTCGCCCAGCGCTTCCTCAATACCGGCGTGACGATCTTCGGTAAAAGCTCGAGCCCGGAATTCGGATTGCTGCCGACCACCGAGTCCCGGCTGTTCGGTCCGACCCGCAATCCCTGGAATCTCGCACATTCGTCGGGCGGTTCCTCCGGCGGCGCCGGGGCGGTGGTCGCGTCACGCATCCTTCCGTTGACGCATGCCAGCGATGGCGGCGGTTCGATCCGGATTCCGGCGTCCGCATCCGGCGTGTTCGGCTTGAAGCCGAGCCGGGCGCGCAATCCGCTTGGCCCCGACCGCGGCGAAGGCTGGAGCGGTTTTTCCTGCGCGCATGTCGTGAGCATCAGCGTGCGCGACAGTGCGGTCATGCTGGACGCAACCCACGGTCCGGAACTGTCGAGCCCCTATTTCGTACCGCCGCCGGAGCGGCCCTTTGCCGAGGAAGTCGGGCGCGATCCCGGGCGGCTACGCATCTCGTTTACCGACAAGTCTCCTTATGGCGACACCATCGATCCCGAGATCGCGGCAGCGGTTCGGGAAACCGCCACCCTGCTGGCCGGGCTCGGCCATGATGTCGAGGAGCGCGCACCTGTGCTGGCGGCCGATCCGGGCGTGGTGATGGGGACCATTGTCAGCGCCAATATTGCGCTGAATGTACGGCAGGCCGAGCAGCGCTTCGGCCGCGCGATGACGGCCCGCGATTTCGAAATACTGACGCTGGGGAGCACCCACATCGCAAAGGAAACGACCGCGACCGACTATGTCGCCGCGCAGCTCAGCGCCTTCCAGATTTCGCGCGGCCTTGCGGCCTTCTTCGAGGCCTGCGACGTCTTCCTGTGTCCGACACTCTGCCTGCCGCCGCTGCGGATCGGCGAACTCAACTCGATGTCGGAGGATCTGTCGCATATCGCGCCAATGCTGCGCCGCTATATGCCGGCGACCGCCATGTTCAACATGTCGGGCCAACCCGCGATGTCCGTGCCGCTAGCCTGGAACGCCGCCGGATTGCCGCTCGGCATGATGTTCGCCGCCCGTTTCGGCGACGAGGCCACCTTGTTCCGGCTGGCAGGTCAGCTCGAGCAAGCGCGCCCCTGGAAAGACAAATTCCCGCCAGTTTGTGCCTAGATCGACAAAACTCAGCCTTATTCGAGAGCAAAGTATGGCGTGGGACAGCTGCGGACTCATTCCGCCGCTGATGGCGCAATATTTGGAGTCCAGGTTTTGAGTCAAAGCGACCCGACCGATCATGCGCTGGCGGCCATCGCCAGCATCCTCGACCATCCGGAACCCCATCGCGAGCCCGAAAGGCCGGCGGTGGAGGACAGGCCCCTCGCCCCCGAGCGGACCTCGGCGGATGGTTATCAGCGGTTCGGTCCCGGCCCCATGGCGGCGATCCGCTTCAAATGGACGGTCCGCCGCGAGGCCAATGGCGAATATTACGTGGATGAGACCATCGGCGAGAATTCCACGCCGATCGTCAGCGGGCCGATGTCCGGGGATGCCGCGGTCAAATTCGCGGACGATTGCGAAAGCGCGGCGCGGCAGCGATTCGAACAGCTCAAAAGCGAAATGATCGGACCGGATCCGGCGATCGCGAATTTCGTCCGGAAGAACAGCGGCGAGATGTAGCCTGGTCAATCCTCCAAGGGCTGGATTGGCGTTCCCAGAAAGTCTTTCTTGACGAGTTCGACGCCACAATGGCGCAGGATGTCGTAGGCCGTGGTGACGTGGAAAAAGAACTGCGGCACGCTGAAAGTAAGCAGAAGCGACTGGCCGGTAAATTTTCGCTTGGTGCCATTGCGGAACGTGAAATCCACTTCCTTTTTTCCGGTACCGTTGATTTTCGCAGGCTGTAAACTCCCAATAAAAGCCATCGACGTCGCAATGCGCGCCTTCAGTTCGGCAATGTCCGGCTCGGTATCCGGAAATGTTGGCGGCTCCGCGCCGGCCAGCAGCGCACATGCGAGAACCGCGTGCCGATTGGCTTCTCCCACCTGGCGCGTGAGGTCATACATTGGGGTAGAGCCGCGTATGCAGAAAAATAGAGAGATCGATCTTCCGCGCCTCGGCATGAACAGCGGCATGGTCGAGAAGAGCGGACAGGCTACCCAGAAACTGAGTAAAGACCCAACTGACGATTGGTACATCGAAATGGCCAATGCTGCGATCCGGTTCGCGCGTCGTAAGTCCGAAACCGCCGATTCGACACAAGTCTATCCCCACGTTTTGTAACGAACCATCCCCTCGCCGGCGGTCGCCCGGTTGATACCTGGCATTGCCGCGATATGGTGCGGGGCGCACGATATTATCCGGGGACTCATCTGACGCCGGATGCACGTTCCGGAGAACCTTTCATGCTTCGAATTCTCGCCTGCCTCGCCGCTGCATTTTTTCTTGCCGCGTCCCCGGCGCATTCCCAAGCCTCCCGCCTTGACGAGATCATGAGACGCGGGACGTTGCGTGTCGGTCTGACCGGCGACTATTTGCCGTTCAGTTCATTCGACGCGGCGACCGCGAAATTCCGTGGATTCGACGTCGACATGGCGGAGGCGCTGGGCAAGGCACTTGGCGTCAAGGTCGAGTACGTTCACACCGCGTGGCCGCAGATGACCAGGGATTTTGAGGCCGACAATTTCGACATTGCGATGGGCGGGGTTTCGATCACGCTCGATCGCCAGAAAAAGGGACTGTTCTCCACCCCGATCATGCGCGAGGGCAAGACGCCGATCGCGCGTTGCTCCGACAAGGGCAAATACCAAACCATCGCCGATATCGACAAACCGGGCACCCGCGTGATCGTCAATTCCGGCGGCACCAACGAACGATTTGCCCGGGCCAACGTCAAAAATGCCGAGATCAGGGTTTACAACGACAACGTCACGATCTTCGACGAGATCGCCAAGGGCGACGCCGATCTGATGATCACCGATGCATCCGAAACGCGATACCAGCAGAAGCTTCACCCCGGCGTGCTGTGCGCGGTGCATCCGGAAAAGCCGTTCGACTTCGCCGAAAAAGCCTACTGGCTGCAGCGTGATTTCGCCCTCAAGGCGTTCGTCGACCAGTGGTTGCACATCGCCGTCGAGGACGGCAGCTTCAAGAAAATCTATGCGGCCTGGTTTGAATAGATATCGCCGAATGACCGGCTTTTCCTGGAAATTGACCGCCGATCCAGTCGTAAACTAGACTGGCCGGCACGCGCATTGAACCAAAGCCGCTGATCCACGACTCATACCATGAAAGTGATGTAGGTCACGTTGCAGAAAACTGCCGAAGTGTAGGGTCGGGACCGGATTCCACCTACTCAGGAGGTGATCATGAAAACGCTGTTTGCCGTCGCCGCGTTTCTGTTGGCAAGCACCGCCGCCCAGGCTCAGTACACGTTCGAGTATGGCGGTCGTACCATTCGCATCGATCCGGATCGTGGAACGGTTTCGATCCCTGGGGTCTACGACAACAGCGGACGGCGATCGAAGCGCTCGCATAGCGACCAGGACAGCGACCGTCAGCGCAAACAGACGCCGCAACAGGCGAAGGGCGATCCGCAGGTGCCGGCCGCCAACGCAGCGCCGGCCGACCAAGCTCCCGCTCCTGCGCCCGCAAACGCTCGACCCGAACCTTCCAACGCCACGGCGAACGTAGCGCCCGCGGATACCGCGGTCTCACCACCGCCTGCGCCAAACGCGGCTGCACCGCAAGTTCGGCAGGACGCTGCGCCGGTCGCCACGCCGGCGCCCGCGCCCGCGGTTGCAACCGCGCCGGTGGCGGCGCCGATCCAAAAGCAGCAGACCCCTGCCCCCGCCACCCCGGCAGCCCAGGCGGCCGATACGCCGCTCGGCGTGTGGCTGACGGAAGAAAAAGAGGGCAAGATCCGGATCGAGCAATGCGGTGCCAATCTCTGCGGGTATTCGGTCGACACGAAATCGAACCAGAACGGCGAACAGGTTCTGATCAACATGAAGCCCGGCAAGGAAGCCAAATGGACCGGCCGAATTCTCGACCCGAATACCGGCAGCACCTATGATTCGACGATCGCGCTGAAAGGTTCGGACACGCTTCGGGTTCAGGGCTGCGCCTTCAGCGGCATGTTTTGCGGCGGCCAGACCTGGAGCCGGGTGAACTAGTAGCCCTCGACAATAGCGATTCATTGAAGGCCCCGTCCGCGGCGGGGCCTTTTGCTTGCGCGAATGCGCGGCGCATCACGTCGAGCCGACCGTTCGAGCCGCGGGACTATTCTCCGACCTTTTCGGAATATTCCGCGTCGGTCACCGGCTCCATCCAGGTCGCGTGATTCCCGTCGAGGGATTCCTGCATCGCGATGTGGGTCATGCTCGTGGTCGGGGAGCCACCGTGCCAATGCTTCTCGCCGGGCGGAATCCAGACCACATCGCCCGGCCGGAGCTCGCGCATAGGCCCACCCTTGGTCTGGATTCGACCGACGCCCGAGATCACGTACAGCGTCTGGCCCAGCGGATGCGTGTGCCAGTTGGTCCGCGCGCCCGGCTCGAACGAGACGCGGTTGGCTACCAGCCGCGCAGGGGCACTCGTTGCAATGACAGGATCCTGCCACACCGTGCCGGTGAAATATTCCTTGGGTGCCCGGCGCGTCGGTCGTGATCCTGCGAGATGGATATCCATGACGTTTCTCCCTTCTTGAGCAAAATATGCCTCATGGTGACGAGGCGGCTTTGCGCCGACCCGAACCATGAGGTTGTCTCATCCTTCGAGTTGCGGCCAACGGATCCGCGCGAAGCGCGGCCCGATGATAAACTCCGACGCCGCTCCCCGAGGATGAGGAATCATTTTTTTGACGCCGCATAACGCGCCTTGGTCTCGGCATTCATGGGATAGAGACCCGGCAGCGCCGCGCCGCCGTTCACCTGTTCGACGATCCAGGCTTCCATTCGCTCCTGCTCCGCGCCTTCGGCCAGAATGAGGTCGAGAAACGCTTGCGGGATCACCACGGCGCCATCCTGGTCGGCGACGATGACGTCGTTCGGGAAGATCGCGACGCCGCCGCACCCGATCGGTTCACCCCAGCCGACGAAGGTCAGTCCGGCGACCGAGGGCGGCGCGGCGAAACCGTCACACCATACCGGCAAACCGGTCCCGAGCACGCCCTCGAGATCGCGCACGACACCGTCGGTTACCAGCGCGGCCACGCCGCGCTTGACCATCCGTGCGCACAGGATATCGCCGAAAATGCCGGCGTCGGTGATGCCCATGGCGTCGACCACGGCGATGCAGCCTTCCGGCATGGCTTCGATCGCCGTCCGGGTCGAAATCGGCGACGACCATGATTCCGGCGTCGCAAGATCCTCCCGCGCAGGCACGAAACGCAGCGTAAAGGCCGGCCCAACCAGCCGCGGCTGTCCTGGCCGCAGCGGACGCGAGCCCCGCAGCCAGACATTTCGCAGGCCCTTCTTGAGCAGAACCGTGGTGATGGTGGCGGTGGAGACGCGGGAAAGGGTTTTGATCGCTTCGGGGGTCAGGGACATCGACAACAGAACTCCGGGTGGGGATTGATCGGGCCGGCGCATCTTGCGGGGCATGGCCAGCGCGTCAAGTGGTGTCGCCAGTTCAGGGCGGAAGCGGATTGCCTCGGATGGTGCAATCACCACATCTTATCACTGCAATATGGATTAATTTATTGAACTTGCAGGCCGATTTGCGCGAACCGAATTCCACTCGGCCGCAAAACGCGCTACAGCTTGATATCCGCCAAAGCGATATCCGCCGACGAGTTGTGAGGCCATGGCCGCGACGCTTTCCCCGCCCCGCCTGTTGCCCAGTGGCGACAGCGCCATCACGGTCGAATTCAGCCGCAATATCGATGATACCGCGAACCGGCGGGTGCTGGCGCTCGATCGTGTGCTGGCGGCTGAACCGGTCCTGGGCGTGACGGAGACGGTCCCGACCTATCGATCCCTGCTGGTGCACTACGATCCCGTGCTGATCGATTTCGATACGCTGAGCGGGAAGCTTGCCCCGCTGGCCGAACGGTCTGTTCCGCCGGCGACAAAAGCCCGGCGCTGGCGCATTCCCGTGGTCTATGGCGGCGAGCATGGCATCGATCTCGAGGATGTCGCCAAGACCCTCAACACCACCGCCGATGACATCGTGGCTCGGCATGTCGCCGGCGACTACCGCGTCGCCATGATCGGCTTTACGCCGGGATGGTCCTATCTCAGTGGCCTCGAGCATTCCCTGCACACGTCGCGGCGGCAAAATCCGCGGCTGCTGACGCCGGCTGGAACGATCTCGATCGGCGGCGTGCAGACCGGCGTGCAATGTCTCGCCGGCCCGAGCGGCTGGCACCTGTTGGGCCGGACCGCGGTCAGAACCTATCAGTTGCACCGCGATCCGATCTTTCTGCTGGAGCCCGGGGATCACGTGACGTTCTCCGCCGCCGACGCCAAGACGTTCGCCGACCAGGATCGCGCCGCGGAAGCTGGCGAGATCGTCGCCGAGTTGATGGCCGCATGAGCAAGCTTGTCATCACAGCCATCGGCCCCGCAAGTTCCGTACAGGACGGCGGTCGCCCGGGCGCCCAGCGTTATGGCCTGACGCCGAGCGGCGCGATGGATCGGCTCGCGCTTGCCGCGGCAAACACTCTGGTCGGAAACCCATCCTTCGCTGCAACCATTGAAATCGGCCCGTTTGGCGCCGCATTTCACGGCGCGCGACGGCGCGGTTCGAGTCGCGCTGGCGGGCGCGCCGCGCAACGCCGACATCGCCGGACGCGTGGTTGCCTGCGATACATCGATGACGCTGGCGGACGGCGAGACGCTGACGCTGGGCTTCGCCCGCGGTGGGTCCTTCAGCTACCTCGCGATTGAGGGTGGCATCGCGGGTGAACCGATGTTCGGCAGCCTTTCCGTGAATGCGCGCGCCGGCCTCGGCAGTCCGTATCCGCGTCCGCTGCAGACGGATGATGAGCTGCAAACCGCAGCGGCAACCGGCGCCGCCGAGCGCCGGATCGATCTCCCCCAACTCGTGGACGGACCGATCCGCGTGGTGATGGGGCCGCAGGACGACGAATTCAGCGAGGCTTCCAAAAACCTGTTTCTGGTCTCGGAGTGGAAGATATCGGCCACCAGCGACCGCATGGGTTACCGGCTTGAGGGGCCCGTCATCAAGCATCTGCACGGTCACAACATCGTCTCCGACGGCACCGTGAACGGCAGCATCCAGGTGCCCGGCAACGGCGCGCCCATCGTGCTGATGCCGGACCGCGGCACCAGCGGCGGCTATCCCAAGATCGCAACCGTTATCTCAGCCGATTTCGGGCGGTTCGCACAGATACCCGCAGGCCGCGGTTTTCGCTTCAAGGCCGTCAGCATGGCCGAGGCGCAGGCTGAGGCCCGCAAGTTTGTGGAACTGCTGCGCGCCCTGCCCGACCGCGTCAGGGCCATCGAGAATTTGGATCTCAACATCGCGGCGCTGCAAGATGCTAATGTCGCCGGCGCCGCCGTCAGCGCCGTCGACGCCAGGACATGGCAAATCCTGTCGCCGGAAGATACGCTGGCGCACGACTAATCCGGGTAACCTCACGCAAGTGGACACACCATGACGACAATCGATCTCAATTGCGATCTCGGCGAAGGGTTTGGCGCATGGGAAATGGGCAATGACCCCGCCATGATCGAGCTGGCCACCTCGGTCAATATCGCCTGCGGCTTTCACGCCGGCGATGCTGACATCATGCGCAAGACGGTGGAGCTTGCGAAGGCCCGCGGCGTCAGCATCGGCGCCCATCCAGGCTACCGCGATCTGCACGGCTTCGGCCGGCGGCCGTTTCCGGGCATGAAGGCTTCCGAGATCGAAAACCTGGTCGCCTACCAGATCGGCGCATTGCAGGCGATCGCGACCGCGGCCGGTCACAAGGTCACCCACGTCAAGGCGCATGGCGCGCTGTCGAACGTGGCCTGCGAGGACGAAATGACCGCGCGGGCGATCGCTTCGGCCATTAGGGCGGTCGATCCCAATCTGGTCTTTGTGGTGCTCGCCAATTCCAAGCTGGTGCAAGCCGGCGAAGCCGCCAACCTTCCCATGGTGCACGAGGTGTTCGCCGACCGCGCCTATGAGGACGACGGCTCGCTGGTCTCGCGGCGGAAGCCGGGCGCGGTGCTGCATGGTGCCGCCGAAATCGCCGAACGGGTGGTGCGGATGGTACAAGACGGCGCGGTGATCTCGGTCACCGGCAAGGTCATCAAGATGCGCACCGACACCGTCTGCATTCACGGCGATACGCCCGGCGCGGTCGACATCGCGCGTGGGCTGCGCAAGGCGCTGAAGGACAGAGGCATCGAAGTGGCGCCGTTCAAGAAGGCGGTTTGAAATCTCTCGTTGGAAAAAATCCCCCTCCCGAGAGACAATCAAGTGTCTGTCGAAAGGGGGGGACGACGTGCAACTTGCTATTTGTGATAGATTGATGAGGGCTGGGCCGCTTGCTCAGGTGCCCAGATACGATAGCTAAGCGACGCAAGCACCGTCATACCCTGCGCAACCAGAGAGAAGTCCGATCCGGTTGCTGCGACAGCGGCGGGATTGGAAGCCTTGGCCGAAACTTCCTGCGTTGCCCACACCGTCAATGACGCGGGTCCGAAATCGTACCCTACGAGACCGCCTACGGCCCAGATGTTAAATCGTTGCGGATTCATCAAGGTACCCGTCCCGTAAAGACAGCCGACGCTGCACGAGTCATTGCTAACCTGGCCATAGTAGTAGGCGACGGGCCCAACCGTCCACTTGCCGATTTTCTTGGTGGCCGTGAAGTCGGCGTGAAGAATGTCGCCTGACGTATACTGAGAAAGTGAATTTCTCGTATGGAATTCATCGTAGATGGCGGCGCTCAGGTTCCAGCCGTCTTTCAGATACGACACGACCACTTCGGGCTGGAAGGTCCAATACGGAGATCCGGCGTTACCGGTGCCATAAGGCCCGGTCGCAGTCCCGTCCGGCGTAAAGATGCTCAGACCTGTTTTAACAGCGAACCCACTGTCGGCGAGCTTCCAGCTCAACTCAACCGGAATGAGCAAGGTGTCATGCATGCCGGCTGTCTGAACATTCGAAGGCGAGCCCACACTGGACATCGAGAAGGGCTGGATGACGAGAGCATCATACGTCGCACCAAGGAAGGTCCAACCCGGAACGAACAGGAAGCCCTGAATGTCAACGGCGGCCTCAACTCCAGTTCTGGTATTGCCACCAAGCTTCGTGTTGACCCCGGGTCCAGTCAGATTTGACTGAATGGTGAAAGCCTCATCGAACATGTAGATGCCCGGCGGAGGAACTCCCGCGCTCGCGTTAATGAGGATCCCCGGCTTGCTTTGCGCGTTCTGACCCGCCTCGATGGCGAATGCTGACGACGAGGAGACCGCGATCACGCCGGCTGCTGTTAACAGAGCGCTGGATATCTTCATAATTATTCCCCCTGGTTTGGCTTTGTAACGGGCATGTGAACGTGCCCCGCCGACTAGACCCGATGCCGCCCGTTTTTTATTCCCGTTGAGTCGGCACCTTTCATCGACGTGTTGTAATCCGGACACATTTCTGGCCAGCCGCCTTCCGAACTCGGAATTATTTCTGAACATGTTCAATACGCCGGCGAAAGAAACTCTCCGGCCTGTAGAGACGTCACGGATTCTCTCGGGTATCGAAATCCGGGCTTGCCGACGGCACAACGCGGACGTCGACACCGTCTGCATTCGCGGCGATGCTCGCGGCGCCGTCGATATCGCGCGTGGGCTGCGCGAGGCGCTGAAGGACAGAGGCATCGAAGTGGCGCCGTTCAAGAAGACGGTTTGAAATCTCTCGCTAAGATGGCGTTAGATCCATAAGTCCTCACCGCCCATTCCCCGAATTCGGGGGAGCAGATCCTTGACCCGCGCAATATTGACGGTGCGGAAGCCGCTTACCTTCGCCAGCGCGATAACGAGCCGACCGACAGCGGAGTTCTGGATCATCCAGCAGCCGGGCTTCAAGGCCACGAGATCGGTCAGTATCAGGATCGGCGACTGGATCCGCACCATCGCTGCCTGGATACGGTGCTGGTAAAAAAATCCCCCTCCCGAGAGACGATCAAGTGTCTGTCGAAAGGGGGGATCGTACGACGTGCAACTGGCTATTTGTGGTACATTGAGTGCTGGGCCGCTTGCTCAGGTGCCCAGATACGATAGCTAAGCGTCGCAAGCACCGTGGTACCCTGCGGAACCAGAGAGAAGTCCGATCCGGTTGCTGAGACCGCGGCGGGATTGGAAGCCTTGGCCGAAACTTCCTGCGTTGCCCACACCGACAATTGCGCGGGTCCGAAATCATACCCAACGAGACCGCCTACGGCCCAGATGTTGAACCGTTGCGGATTCATCAAGGTACCCGTCCCGTAAAGACAGCCGGCGTTGCACGAGTCATTGCTAACCTGGCCATAGTAGTAGGCGACGGGCCCAAACGTCCACTTGCCGATGGTCTTGGTGGCAGTGAAGTCGGCGTGAAGAATGTCGCCCGATGTATACTGAGAAACTGAATTTTTCGTATTGAATTCCTCGTAGATGGCAGCGGTCAGGTTCCAGCCGTCTTTCAGATACGACACGATCAATTCAGGCTGGTAGGTCCAGTACGGAGATCCTTGGTTACCGGTGCCATAAGCCCCGGTCACAGTCCCGTCCGGCGTATAGATGCCCAGACCTGTTTTAACAACCAACCCGCTGTCGCCGAGCTTCCAGCTCAACTCAACCGGAGCGATGAACGTGTTATGTATGCCGGCTGCCTGATCATTCACAGGCGAGCCCACACTGGACATCACGAAGGGCTGCGCGATGACAGCATCATACGTCCCACCAAGGAAGGTCCAACCCGGAACGAACAGGAAGCCCTGAACGTCAACGGCGGCCTGAACTCCAGTTTTGGTATTGCCACCAAGCGCCGTGTTGACCCCGGGTCCAGCCAGATTTGCCTGATAGGTGAAAACCTGATTGAACATGTAGATGCCCGGCGGAGGAACTCCCGCGCTCGCGCCAATGAGGATCCCCGCCTTGCTTTGCGCGTTTCCGCCCGCCTCGATGGCGAATGCTGACGACGAGGAGACCGCGATTACGCCGGCTGCGGCTAATAGAGCTCTAGATACCTTCATATTTCCCTCTTGTTTGGCTTTGTGCCGGGCCTGTGAAATATTCCCGCCGACAAGACCCGACGACGCCCATTTTTTATTCCCCGTGAGTCGATAGCTTTCATCGACGTGTTGTAATCCGGATACAGTTTTGGCCGGCCGCCCTTCCGAGCTCGGAATTATTTCTGAACATGTTCAATACGCCGGCGGAAGAAACTCTCCGGCTTGTAGAGACGTCACGGATTCTCTCGGGTATCGAAATCCGGGGTTTGCCGACGGCACTACGCGGACGTCGACGCCGTCTGCATTCACGGCGATGCTCGCGGCGCCGTCGATATCGCCCGTGGCGTCCGCCAGGCGTTGAAAGACAGCGGCATTGAAGTGGCGCCGTTCAAGGTGAGCCAGGGTTGAACCACTGATGCTCGATACCCGCTCCATCGCGTGAATGGGATCAGACGGGGACGCCGGCGTAGGCCGAAGGCGCTTCCGGTCAGCGTGAGGAGTTCGCTTATTCCCTGCTGCGGGTGCGTCGCTGCATCGCACCAACCGAGCCAAGTGCCGATTGCGCTCCAAACTCATTGGCAGCTGACAAGCGCCCAACATCGCACTGGCAACCCGCCTGCTATGCTGTAAGCTTGCCGCGAGACTGGCCAGGTCTTCCCTGTCTGGCCGCTAGACCAAAACAAAAAAGCCAGCCTTGGAGGAGTCCCCATGTCAGCTCTCACGAGCCGCGTCTCGTTTAATCGCCGCACGCTTCTGCGCGCGGGCGCCGGCATGGCCGGCATTCTCGCCACCGGCCGCGCACCGGCGTTCGCGCAAGCCCAGCCGAAAAAACTCGTATTCGCGCACATCAATGCGGTGCCGGAATCGGCCGCGGTCGCGTTCGACTGGATGGCGAAGGAAGTTACCGCGCAATCAAAAGGCGCGCTCGACATGCAGTTCTTCGGCAAGACCCTGATCCCGCAAGAGCTGGAGATCATGAACGCGGTCAAGTCCGGAAGCATCGCGATGGGCAGCCCGGCGGGCGCCGCCGCAACCGTGTTTCCGGAAATGGGCGCCCTGCTCGTGCCCTATCTGGTGAAGGATTACGCCTCGGCCTACGCCATGCTCAACGGGCAGATCGGCGGCAAGATCAGCAAGCAGATCGAGGACAACTACAAACTCAAGGTGCTGTGCTATTACGATTACGGTTTCCGCCATTTCTGGACCGCGAAGAAGCCGATCGTGGAGCCGAAAGACCTGCGCGGCGCAAAAATTCGCGTGCAGCAGGCCAAGATATTCGGCGATACCATCAATGGACTCGGCGGCAGCGCCGTGCCGATGGCATGGGGCGAGGTCATCACCGCCGCCAAACAGGGCGTGATCGACGGCGGCGATCTGCCTATTGTCAACATGAAGGCGCTGAAGATCTACGAGGTGTCGAAATATGCCTCGCTCACCTATCACAATTACGGCCCGACCAACGCGGTGATGAATCTCGATATCTGGAACGGGCTGCCGCCCGAGCACCAGAAGCTGATCATGGATCTGTCGCGCGCCGCGCAGGAGAAAATCCGCGAGGCGACCGAGTCGGTCGACAATTTCGCCAAAGCCAAATCGGAGCTGGAGCCGCTCGGCATGACCGTGGTGGCAGCCGACGTCGATGCCTTCCGGAAAGTGGCGCAGCAAAAGATATGGCCGGCCTACAAGGGCCAGTACGGCGCATTGTGGCATGAAATCGAAGGCTTCAAGGCCTGAAATCGGCAGCGGGGCCGGAGCCCTGTTCTTCGGCCCCCAGATCTTCAGCCTCCAAATCTTCAGCTCTCGAGTCGTCAGCCTTCACGTCTTCGGCCTCGCCCGCCTCTCCCTTGTCAACCGGAATTCCGTTGCGCATGCTGCGTATGCTCTCAGCCGTCCCGAAACTCACGGTCACGGCGCTGATCGTGATTGCCATCGTCAACCTGCTGGTCGGCGTGATCCTGCGCTATTTCGTCGGCGCCATCACCGACTGGCTCGATGTCGACCCCGTGCCGTTCACCTGGGTCGAGGAAGTGGGCGAACTCTCGCTGGCGTGGCTGACGCTGATTGGCGCGGCGATCGGCATCCGCTCGCGCTCGCATTTCGCGCTCTCCGTGTTCGTGCATCGCCTGCCCGAGGCCGCGCAGCTCTGGATCCATCGTTTCAATCACGCGCTGATCACAGGCTTTGGCCTGCTCGCGGCGTGGTACGGCTTCAAGCTCTGCCTGCTTAACCACACGCTCACGACGCCCGGCCTCGAAATCAATCTGGCCTGGCTCTACGCGTCTTCGGTGGTCGGCGGCATCCTGATCGCCGTCTACGGCTTCGCGGTGATGCTCTCCCCGCTGCCGCAAGACCAGCCCCAGCACTGACCGGGACACTTCATGCTGCTTGCGACCGTCGCCATCGTCTTCGTTGCGCTGATCCTGCTTTCGATGCCGATCGTGTTCGCACTCGGTATCGCCGGCGTCGCGGGACTATGGGTCGGCGGCTATCCGATGCAACAGCTTTCCTCGGCGCTGGTGTCGGGCTCCCAAAGCTGGGTGCTGCTCGCCATCCCCGCCTTCGTGTTCGCCGGCAATCTGATGGAGCGTTGCGGCATGAGCCATGCGCTGGTGGAGTTGGCGCGCGCGCTGATCGGCTGGGTCAAGGGCGGGCTCGGTATGTCGGTGATCGTGGTGGCGTATTTCTTCTCCGACATCTGCGGATCGAAAATGGCGGAGGTCTCCGCGCTCGGCTCGGCGCTGATGCCGCCTCTGACCAGGGCCGGCTACGACCGCCGCGATTCGGCCTCGCTGATCGCCGCCGGCACCGCGATGGGCATGCTGGTGCCGCCGGCAATCTTCATGATCGTGATCGCGCAGGTCACCAACACCTCAGCGGTAGCGCTATTCGTCGCCGGCTTCGTTCCGGCCATGGTCATCATGCTGTGCCTGATGACCGTGGTCTACATCCGCGCCCGCCAGAACGACTGGCCGGTCGATTCCAGGCCGAGCCTGAAGCGCCTCGGCCACGCGTCGCTGCATGCCGCCGTGCCGATGGTGGTGCCGTTCGTGATCCTCGCAGGCTTCATCCTCGGCATCATCACCGCAACCGAGGCCGGCGCCGTGGTCGCGGGCTACGCCTTCCTCGCCGCCAAGCTCTACTACCGCAACGTCTCGTGGCGCGAGATGGGCAAGATCGCCTACGACAGCGCGATCCTCACTGCAGCGGTGGTGTTCCTGCTCGCGGTCGCCTCGGTCTATCAGTACCTGATGGGCGTCAGCGGCGTGCCGCAATTGCTCGGGCAGATGCTCGGGCCGCTGAAAACGCACCCGTCGCTGTTTCTGATCGGAACCGCCGTCATGAGCTGCCTGTTCGGCATGGTGCTGGAGGGCCTGCCCGCCGCGGTCGTGCTGATCCCGGTGGTGTTTCCGATCGCCGAAACGATGGGAATTGACCCGATCCACTTCAACATCGTTCAGACCGCGGCGGTGGGCATCGGCCTGTTCCTTCCGCCGATGGGCGTAGGACTATTGATGGCGCTTCGCTTCGCCGACCTGACCGTCGGAGAGCACTTCCGTACCTATGTGCCGTACGTGCTGGCGCTGTTTGCCGGGCTGCTCCTGATCATCTGCATCCCCCAGATCAGCCTGACGCTGCCGAGGCTGGCGGGGTTGATCAAATAAGGCGCGGTCCGACGCTGTCGTTCTCCATTTTCAGAATGGGTGAACCGACAGCGTCCCGAAGACGATCACTGCAATGAGTGCGAATGCACCGTAGAATGCAGCCAAATGCAGCCCCTTTCCGGCTCGCCCCGACAGCGAACGCGCGTAAAGATGCAGACGGGCTTCCGCCGATAGTTCGCGCATGGTCGATCTCCAACGCCTCATCGCGGATAGTCGAATACCGTTCGCGGCGAGTGGCAATACGCTCCTGGAAATAGCGATACCCGCGCTCCCACGGACTCCCGCTGCAGATAAAAATTCTCCACGCCGGATTCGGCTGAGAATTTTATTCGTTTGTATTTGATGTTGATTGGAGCAGAACCGGACCAGTCAGTAGACGTCCTGCTGGAACCGACCCTTCTTTTTGAGTTCCCCGACAAAGCTGACGGCCTCATCGGTGGAACGCGCGCCGAATTGCGCCACGATATCGACCAGCGCACGTTCGACGTCTTTCGCCATCCGCTTGGCGTCGCCGCAGACGTAGATGTTCGCGCCCTCCGCCAGCCACGTCCACACTTCGCGGCCGACCTCGCGCATGCGGTCCTGCACGTAGAATTTCTTGTCGCCGTCACGCGACCACGCCAGCGACATCCGCGTCAGCAGACCCGAAATCTTCATGGCGTTGAGTTCGTCGGCATAGAAGAAATCGCAACTGCTGCGCTGATGGCCGAAGAACAGCCAGTTCTTACCGGGCGCGCCGGTCGCCTTGCGATCGAGCAGGAAGGCGCGGAACGGTGCGATGCCGGTGCCCGGCCCGATCATGATGATCGGCACCTTCGGATCCTGCGGCAGCGCGAAGCCGTGGGCCTTCTGCACATAGACCTTGACCTGATCGCCCGGCTCGATGCGTTCGGCCAGGAATGTCGAGGCCAGCCCAAGGCGCTTGCGCTTGCCTATGACGTAGCGCACGCAGTCGACCGTCATCGACAGCTTGCCGGGGGTGGCGTTGTGCGATGACGATATCGAATAGAGCCGCGGTTGCAGCGGCTCCAGTGCTTCGACGAAGGCCTCGGGGTGCGGACGCACGCCGGAAAATTTCTGCAGCGCCGCCATTACATCGAGTGTCGCGGCGTCACCGTCGGGATTCTCGCCACGCGCCGAGCGCACGCGCCTTCTCGCGCTGCGCTCCGCCACTGATGAAGGAAAGCAGTTCGAACAGCGTATCTGGTGCCGGCGCGAGCGAAACCTCTTCGGTCAACACCTCGCGCAGCGTCTTGCCCCGGACTTCGGTGGTATGCGAGGCGCCGAGCAAGGCGATGATCTGATCGACATGGCCGAGATCGTTGCGCGCGAAGATGCCGAAGGAGTCGCCGACGACGTAGTCGAGACCGCAGCCGCCGAGATCGAAGTCGATGTGCCAGGTTTCCTTTTCCGATCCGCGTCCTGTTCAGCAGGCGGCGCGACACGAACGTCGCCTGCACCGGATTGTCGCGCGAGCGCCCCGGCTCGGCGGCGATCGCGGGCGTCGTGACGGTCGGGGCCGCCGTTGCAGATGAAGTCGGGGGCGCCTTTTCCAATTCCTCGTTCAGCGCCTTCAGCATCCGCGCGGTTTCCTTGCCGCCGGGTACGCACAGATTGAGACGCGCTTCGGCCTTGCTGGCGATCGCGTCCGAATAGTCGTTGCAATTGTAGCCGCACTGGCCGCAATCCTGCTGCGCCATCGCCGCCATCATCCGCCGGCGCAACGGGCGGCCTTCCGCGAGTTTCATGCGGTCTGCAATCGGCATGGTCTGGTCGTGCCACGGCGCTTCGCCGTCGTCGCCCTCGCCGGCCTTCCCCTGAAGCAAGGCTGCACCCTGCTCTGCCGACAGCGGCGCAGGACCGTCGGTCGAGAGCAGCCCGGCAAAGAAGCCGTTCAGCCACGAGCGCTGCGCTTCGGAAAACGGCGCGCTCGGGGGAATGATTTCGATCTTTGGCGGCGGCGTCATCTGGTTCATGCGGAAGCCTCGGCATCCGCGAGCTTGCGCAGCGTTTCGCCGTCGTGGCGGCGCGCAAAGGTGAGAAAGGTTTCATCAGAGGCGGCGCGATGAGCGAGATACGCCTTGAGCAATTTCTCGACGGCCTTCGGCGCGTCTTCCGCCTTGAGGTCGTGATAGACCTCCTGCCCGACATCGGCATTGGGACCGAACCCGCCGCCCGCGAATAGATGATAACCCTCGACGGTATCGTCCCCCTCGCCAACAGGCACTTTCGCGCCGATCAGGCCGATATCGCTGATGTAGTGCTGCGCGCAGGAGTGATGACAGCCGGTCAGATGGATATTGAGCGGCGTGTCGACTGGCACCCGCGGCTCGCACCAGTCGCCGATCTCGGCGGCGTGGCGCTTGGTGTCGGAAGCCGCAAACTTGCAGCCGGCATTGCCGGTGCACGCGATCAGCCCGGCGCGGATTTGCGACGCTTTGGTCGCCAGGCCAATTGCTTCGATGGCCGCGACAGCAAGTGCGCACGTTCTCGTCGCGCACGCCCGGGATCAACAGGTTCTGCCAGACCGTCAGCCTGATATCGCCGTCGCCGAGATCTGCAGCGATTTTCGCAAGGCCGCGCATCTGTTCGCAGGTTACCTTGCCGAGCGGCAAGCGACGACGCCGATCCAGTTCAGACCCACCTGCTTCTGCTTGTGCACGCCGATATGCGCCATGCGGTCGAAGGCCGGGCGCGGCGCCAGGGCTTCCGGCGCGACGCGGGTCAGGGCGTGGCCGAACCTTTCCTCGACCAGGACCAGAAACTTCTCCAGGCCCATGCCGTCGATGACATATTTCAGGCGCGCTTTGAGCCGGTTGGTGCGGTCACCGAAATCGATGAACACGCGGACGATGGCGTCGGCCACTTCCGTTGCCTCCGCCGGCCTGACGACGATGCCGGTCTCCCTGGCGAAATCCTTGTGGCCGGTAATGCCGCCAATTCCGAGGCGGAACCAGATGCCGGGCTCGACGCCAAAACCGTCCTTTACCTCGACCGCCGCGAAGGCGATGTCGTTGGTGTCTTCGAGCACGGCGATCTTGCCGGCGCCGTCGAAGGCGACATTGAACTTGCGCGGCAATCCCGTCAGCGAGCGGTCGTTGAGGATGTGGTAGTGCCATTCGCGGGCGCATTCGCGGGTGTCGAGCAGTTCCTGCGGATCGATCCCTGCGGTCGGCGTGCCCGTGACATTGCGAATGTTGTCGGCGCCGGAGCCGCGCGAGCAAAGCCCGAGATCCTGGATGCCCTCGATCACCGCCACCGCATGCTTCGGCGAAATTTCGCGAACCTGCAAATTGGCGCGGGTGGTGACGTGACAAAACGGTCCGCAGTAACGCTCGGCGAGATCGGCCATCCCTGATAACTGCCAGTGCTTCAGGATGCCGTTCGGAATCCGCAGGCGGCACATGTAGGAATCCTGGGCCGGAGCGACATAAAACAGGCCGTAATAGCGCCAGCGGAAATTATCCGCCGGCGACGGCGGCGCGTTGGTGAGCGCCTGTTGTTTCAGCCGCGGATACGCATCGAACGGATGTTGTTCGCGCTTGAATTTTTCCTGATCGGCGAGCTTTTTTCCGCCGGCGAGAACCTTGTCCTGCGCCTTGATGTGCGCAGCATCGGGTCCGCTCGGCTCGGCGTTGGTCTTCCCGCGGTCGCCGCCACCGGGGCCGCGCCCGACCTTGCTGATCTGCAAGCCCGTGGCAAAACCTTCGAGGTAGCGTTTCTGCTCGTCGGTAAAGTCGACTGAGAGCGTTTCGATTTTCATGGCGTGCGACGAAGCTCCTGCGGCCACGATCGGTGGCGTCAACGGGATAGGGAATGTGACCGCGCTGAAACCCGCCCGGCTCGCAGGCCGGGATCAATTGCAGGAACGGTCCGACCAGCCTCGTTGCTGCGGAAATCCATCTTGGACGTGGGGCCAGCGGGCATCTGCGACGGCTGGCCGCGCTGCAACATTCAAGTTGCGTGCCATCCCGGCGGCTTAAAAAGATTGCGGCAAATCAATAGTTTATATGAACAAATGGAACTCGGCTGTTGGGGCTGCGGCTGATTTCGAGCAGTCAGCCTAAAAACTAGCCCTTCGCGGAAGCCGCCTGGGATTGCTCCATCGGCTCGCGTCAGGGCTTTCGGCGACCGATCCTGAATGCTGCCAGATGCCCGGCAATATCGTCGGCATCGAAGGGCGGACCGGCGAAAGCGCCGATCGCGTCGGATACTTCGGCCGCTGCCTTGGCGCCCGAGCGCCGCATCGTAAAGGTCCGGCCTAAACACGGCCTTGGCGATCCCCAGCGCCTCCGGGCTGATCGAGGCCTGGCCCCAGCGCACCATCTGCGCGTAAAGCCAGGCCGCCTGCACCGGATCGGGCCGGGCCGCGCCCTCTCGCCCCACCAGCAGATAGCGATTGCTTTCGCGCATGGTTCCATCAGGCGAAATCTTGAGGCGGCCATCCAGCGTTCGCTGGATCACATCTGCATCGACGCCGATCCGCTCCGGCGGCGCCAGGATGCGCGCCGCCTCGGCGCGGTTTTGCGGCTGCTCGATGAATTCGGCGGCGCGGAAGGTGGACCGGATCAATGCGGCGACCGCTTCCGGATTCTTTTCCGACCAGCTCTGCCTGACGGCGAGCACCTTCTCCGCGGCGCGCACCAGAATGTCCGAGACGAAATGCAGGATCTGGCCGACGCCGCGGTCGACCGCGATCGAATTCCAGGGCGCGCCGACGCAGAACGCATCGACCTGACCGTTGGCAAGGCTGTCCACCATGTAGGGCGGCGGCAGCACCACGAGACGAACGTCCTCGTCGGGATCGACTCCGCCGGCGGCCATCCAGAACCGCAGCTGGTAATTATGGGTCGAGAACGGAAAGGTCATACCGAAGGTCAGCAGGTTCGGCGCCGCTCTTGCGCCGCGCCGCGACCACCCGGGATAACGCCAGCGCCGTCGCCATCGGATCGAAGCGGTCGCCGTCGATTTCCGCCATGATCGCCGCATGCAGCGCCGGCGACACCGTGATCGCGTTGCCGTTGAGTCCGAGATTGAACGGCGCCACGATCGGCACCTTGACATGTCCGAGCCCGAGGCTGGAAGCGATCGCAACCGGCGCCAGCAAATGGGCGGCATCGAACAGGCCGATATTGAGCTTGTCGCGGACGTTCGACCACGACACCTCCCGCACCAAGGTGACGTCGAGCCCTTCCGCGGCGGCAAACCCCTTGTCGACGGCGACGATCAGGGCCGCGGCATCGACCAGCGGAATGAAGCCTATGCTGAGCGGGGCCGGTCATTTCAGCAACTCCGACGCGGTCAGGATCGACTGCGCGATCTCGCTGATCTTCTTTTTCTCGCGCATCGCGGTCGACCGCAGCAGGACATAGGCCTCGTCTTCGGTGAGGCCCTTCAGTTTCATCAGGATTCCCTTGGCGCGGTCGATCACCTTGCGGTCTTCCAGCGCCGATTTGGCGCGCTCGAGTTCGTCCTGCAGCTTCGAGAAGGCGTTGAAGCGTGAAATGCAGAGGTCGAGGATCGGCTTGATGCGTTCCTTCTTCAGACCGTCGACGATATAGGCGGAGACGCCGGCATCGACGGAAGCCTGGATCGAGGCCGCATCGCTCTGGTCGACGAACATCGCGATCGGCCGGCGGACGGCGCGGCTGACCTGGAACATCTGTTCCAGGACGTCGCGGCTGGGATTTTCCAGATCGATCAGGATGACGTCGGGATCGAGCGCGTAGATCCGGGCCAGCAAACTCTGCATTTCGCTGATGTGGACGACGCCGGTAAAACCCGCTTCCCGCAACCCCTCTTCGAGGATGGCGGCGCGGATCGGGCTTTCATCGACAATGACGATTTTCGGAGACGGTTCGGCGCCCATCGATCACTCGCGTTCCGGCAAAAACATCCATAGCACGCCGCAAGCGGGCTAAAGCCTTGTAATTATGGGCAATTGGGACTAGCTCCTGCCCATCAATCAGGCAGATCAAACATGCAACAGGCCGCCGCGCCCAAAGTCAGCTTTGTTTCGCTGGGATGTCCCAAGGCGCTGGTGGATTCCGAGCGCATCATCACCCGGCTGCGCGCGGAAGGCTATGAGCTGGCGCGCAAGCATGACGGTGCCGATCTCGTCATCGTCAACACCTGCGGCTTTCTCGACAGCGCCAAGCAGGAATTGCTCGGCGCGATCGGCGAGGCGATGGCCGAGAACGGCAAGGTGATCGTCACCGGCTGCATGGGCGCCGAGCCCGAGCAGATCGAGGCCGCCTATCCCGGCGTGCTGTCGATCACGGGACCGCAGCAATATGAAAGCGTGCTCGACGCCGTGCATCGCGCGCTGCCGCCGGTTCACAATCCCCATCTCGACCTGGTGCCGCCGCAGGGCATCAAGCTGACGCCGCGGCACTACGCTTACCTGAAGATTTCCGAAGGCTGCAACAACCGCTGCAGCTTCTGCATCATCCCGAAACTGCGCGGCGATCTGGTGTCGCGCCCGGCGGCCGACGTGCTGCGCGAGGCCGAGAAACTGGTCAATGCCGGGGTTAGGGAATTGCTGGTGATTTCGCAGGACACCTCGGCCTATGGCGTCGATATCAAATATGCCGATAGCCCGTGGAAAGACCGCGAGGTTCGCGCCAGATTTTTCGACCTCACAAAAGAGCTTGGCGAATTCGGCGCCTGGGTGCGGCTGCAATATGTCTACCCCTACCCGCATGTCGACGAAGTCATCGGTTTGATGACCGAGGGCAAGGTTTTGCCCTATCTCGATATTCCCTTCCAGCACGCGAGCCCGGAAATCCTCAAGGCGATGAAGCGCCCGGCGGCGCAGGACAAGACCTTGGCGCGGATCAAGAAGTGGCGCGAGGAATGCCCTGACCTCACCTTGCGTTCCACCTTCATCGTCGGTTTTCCCGGCGAAACCGATTCCGATTTTGCCTATCTGCTCGACTGGCTCGATGAAGCCGAGATCGATCGTGTCGGCTGCTTCAAATACGAGCCGGTTGCGGGTGCGTCATCGAACGCGCTCGGCAACGCCGTGCCCGATGAGACAAAACAGGAGCGCTGGAATGCGCTGATGGCGCGGCAGCAAACCATTTCCGCGCGCCGGCTGAAGCGCAAGGTCGGCACACGGCAGCAGGTCATCATCGACGAGGTCGGACCGACCGTATCGAAGGGGCGCTCGAAAGCCGACGCGCCGCAAATCGACGGCGCGGTCTATCTTTCGAGCCGCCGTCCGCTGCCGGTCGGCGAGATCGTCACGGCGAAGATCGAACGATCAGACCAATACGACCTGCACGGCAGCGTCGCCGGCTTCTGACGCACTTGACAGCGCCGGTCATTCGGCTGTATGGCGGCATCATGAACCTGAACCGGACCCAACTCCGCGCCACCTTCCGTCGTCGCTCGATCGACGATGATGGGTCGCGCCGTGTCCGACGACAACGCTGAACAGCTGAGATCAGCAACGTTTTCGAGAAGGCCGCACCCTCAAAAGTGCGGCCTTCTCGCGTTTTGTCACCTTTTCATCGAACCGCAGGGAGTTTCGACATGAACATCGCCACACATCCGTTTGACGCGCTGATGAATATTACCGCGCGGCCGCCGACCGTGTTCGTGCGCGGCGAAGGCTCGTTTCTGTGGGATGACAGCGGCAAGCGCTATCTCGACTTCATGCAGGGCTGGGCAGTCAATTGTCTCGGCCACTCGCCGCCGGTCGTTGCGGACGCGCTCGCGGCGCAAGCCAGGCTGCTGCTGACGCCAAGTCCGGCCTTTTACAACGCGCCCAGCCTCAAGCTGGCAAAGGCGCTGGTCGATCAGAGTTGTTTCGACCAGGTGTTCTTTACCAATTCGGGCGCGGAAGCCAACGAGGGCGCGATCAAGCTCGCCCGCAGGTACGGCGCGCTGCACCGTGATGGCGCCTACGAAATCATTACGTTCGAAGGCGGCTTCCACGGCCGGACGCTGGCGACCATGTCGGCCTCCGGCAAAAAGGCCTTCGAGCCGCTGTTCGAACCCAAGGTATCGGGCTTTCCGAAGGCACGGCTGAACGATCTTGCATCGGTGAAGCGGCTGATGTCAGACAAGACCATCGGCGTGATGCTGGAGCCGATCCAGGGCGAAGCCGGCGTCTGGCCGGCGACGGATCAATTCCTGCGCGAGTTACGCGACGCTGACCAAAGAGCATGGCCTGTTGCTCATCGTCGATGAGATCCAGACCGGCATGGGCCGCACCGGAAAACTTTTTCACTACGAACATGCGGAGATCGAGCCCGATATCATGACGCTCGGTAAGGGCATCGGCGGCGGCGTGCCGCTGGCGGCGTTGCTGGCCACTCAGGCGGCTTCCTGTTTCGAACATGGCGACCAGGGCGGCACCTTCAACGGCAATCCGCTGATGTGCGCGGCGGGGCTCGCGGTTTTGCAGCAGGTTAGCGCGCCGGATTTTCTGAGGACGGTCGTTGATACCGGACTTTATCTGGAAAGCGAGCTGCAGCGGATGTCCGCGCGTCATGGCCTCGGCGAGGTTCGCGGCAAGGGATTGTTGCTGGCGCTCGACCTGAAGCATCCGATCGCGGCGCAGGTCGTAGCCCAGGCGTTCGATGATGGCGTGCTGCTCAACGCGCCCCGCCCGGACGCACTACGCTTCATGCCGGCGCTCAACCTCACCAAGGCCGAGATCACCGCGATGATCGATTGTCTCGACGCGATCCTGACCAGGATCGGCGCGGCACGGCGCGTGGCGTAGAGATTTGGCCGTCATTGCGAGCCAACGGGTCGCGCGAATGCGCGCCCGATGACAGGCTCCGCGAAGCAATCCATACTTGCAAACAACAGGTTGGATTGCTTCGTCGCTTCGCTCCTCGCAATGACGAGGTAGTCGTGAGGAATCTAAGGCTTCAAAATCGACGCCCCGGTCGTGGCGCGGCTTTCCAGATCGATATGGGCCTTGGCCGCGTCCTTCAGCGCATAGGCGTGATTGATCGGCACGTGCAGTTTGCCGTTGATGACAGCGGCGAACAGGGTGTCGGCACCCTCGAGCAATTCCGAGCGCTTGCCGATGTAGTCGTTGAGCTTTGGGCGGGTCGCAAACAGCGAGCCGTGGTTGTTGAGTTCGGCGATTGAGAACGGCGGCACCGGCCCCGAGGCGTTGCCGAAGCTCACGAACAGGCCGCGCGGCTTTAGGCAGGACAGCGAGCCCGGAAAGGTGGTCTTGCCGACGCCGTCATAGACGACATCGCAGAGCTCGTTGCGGCTGATCTGCTTCACCCGCGCGACGAAATCCTCGTCGTTGTAGAGAATGACGTGATCGCAGCCATTGGCGAGCGCAAGGTCGGCCTTGGCCTTGGAGCCGACGGTGCCGATGACATGCGCGCCCAGCGCCCTCGCCCACTGGCACGCCAGCAGGCCGATGCCGCCGGCGGCGGCGTGGATCAGCACCCGATGGTGCGGCTCGACCTTGAACGTCTTGTGCAGGAGGTACCAGACCGTCAGCCCCTTCAGCATCAGGACCGCGCCCTGCTCGTAGGTGATATGGTCGGGCAGCTTGACCAGTTTGTCGGCGGGAATGTTGCGTTCGCCGGCGTAGCCGCCGAGATTGTAATAATAGGCGACGCGGTCGCCGGGGTGAAAATTGGTCACGCCCGGCCCCACTGCCAAAACCTCGCCGGCGGCTTCATTGCCGGCGATGAACGGCAGCCCCGGCGCCTTGTAGAGGCCGGTGCGGTAGTACACGTCGATGAAATTCAGGCCGACGGCATGCTGGCGGATGTGAACCTCGCCGGCTCCCGGCGCGGGCACGTCCACGGCCTCATAAACCAGGGCTTCCGGGCCCCCCACCTTGTGCACGCGCACGGCCTTCGTCATCGCAGTATCTCCCTCGGCACTTTTTCAAGCTCAAGCGAAAGCCATCGAGGCGGCGTTGTCAACTCAAGGACCGCTTCACCCGCTGCGGTCAATTAGTTAACGGCCTTTTTACGGTTGCGCTTGGCCAGCACGTTGAAGAGTTCGACCGCGCCGAAAACGCGATGGCGAAATAGATGTAGCCGCGCGGGATGTGAAATTTGAATCCGTCCGCGACCAGCGCAACCCCGATCAGCACCAGGAACGCCAGCGCCAGCATCTTGGTGGTCGGATGCTCCGCCACGAATCGCGCGACCGGGCCTGAGGACAGGTACATGATGAGACAGGCGATGATGACAGCTGCGATCATGATGGCGAGATCCTGCGCCATGCCGATCGCGGTGATGATGGAATCCAGCGAGAACACCATGATCGATGACGATGATCTGGACGATCACCCAGAAGAACGCGCTGGCCTTGGCCGCGGCTTCGTTGTCATCTTCCCGCGCCTCCACCTCGGCGTGGATTTCGTGGGTCGCCTTGGCGATCAGAAACAGCCCGCCGCCGATCAGGATGATGTCGCGCCACGAAAACGCCATGCCTCCCAGCGTCAGGACGGCTTGGGTCAGCCCGATCAGCCACACCAGGAGGCTGAGCAGCAGTATGCGGAACACCAACGCCAGCGCCAGCCCGATTTGCCGCGCGCGCTTCGCCTGCGCTTGCGGGATGCGCGAGACGATGACCGACAGAAAAATCACGTTGTCGATGCCGAGAACGATTTCCAGCGCCGTCAGGGTCAACAGCGCCGCCCATGCTTCCGGGCTGGTCAGCAGTTCGATCATGCGTTGAGCGATCTTACCAGCCGGATCGCAGCGTCGCTAGCCGACGATATAGGCGGCGATCGCGCAAAGTCCGATTGTGACGGGAGCGCCCACATCGAAATCGTTGGCCAGCGTGAAGATCACAAGCAGCGCCCAGATGGCGACCAACGACAAGGTCAGCCACCGCAGGCGCACCACGCGGATCGGGTGAACGACGTGGAAAGGAGCAAACGTCAGCCCGATCAGCACGGCGACCCCGAGGCTCGAGAGCGCCGGCGGCAAATGCAGCAGGAACAGATAGAATGCTGCGACATTCCACAGACCCGGAAACCCGCGAAAATGATTGTCCGCGCTCTTCATGCGGCGATCCGCGAAATAGAGCGCGCCTGACACGGCAATCCCTGCGCCCAGCAGCGGCGCCGCCAGCGGCAACAGCAGGCCGCTCGCGGTGATGGCATAGGCCGGCACAAAGACGTAGGTGACGAAATCGACCACGAGGTCGAGCACATCGCCCGACCAGTTCGGCTGCAACCGCGCGACATCCAGCCGCCGCGCGATCGGGCCGTCGACCGCGTCGATCACCAGCGCCACCCCAAGCCACGCAAACATCGCCGCCCAGTGCTCGCGCACGGCCTCGAGCATCGCGATCAGGGCGACGCCCGCCCCCAACGCCGTGAAGATATGCACGGAAAACGCGGCGGCCCGCGTGGCCGGCGAGACGGTCGAAGAATCCTGCTGGTTTAGCTGGTCCATTTGCCGGCAGTGCTATCAGGAATCGCCTTGATTTGCACATCCGCGGTTGCGGCCTTCCGCCGCGTAACCGCCGGGAACATCTGCACCGCCCGACACGGGCTTGAAAATGCCGCCGGGAACGTCAATTGTCCCGATATGAACGATGCATCAGGCAGCTACGACGTCGTCGTGATCGGCGGCGGTCCCGCGGGGCTCGCGGCCGCGATCGCGTTGGCGCAAACCGGCGCCACGACGGCTTTGGTCGCCCGCCGCGCGCCCTATGCCGACAATCGCACCACCGCGTTACTGGGCGGCTCCGTCGATCTTCTGCGACAGCATCGAGGTCTGGCCGCGCTGCGAGGACGAGGCGGCGCCATTGCGGACGATGCGCCTGGTCGACGATACCGGCCGCCTGATCCGCGCGCCCGAGGTCCGGTTTTCGTGCGATGAAATCGGTCTCGAAATGTTTGGCTACAACATCGAGAACCGGGCGCTGATGATCGCGCTGGAACAACGCGCCGCCGAGCTTTCCGGTCTGACGCGGTTTGACGATGAGGCTGACACAGTCAGCCCGGCGGAGGCGGAGGTCACCATTCACACCCGAGGCGGAACATCGCTGTCGGCGCGGCTCGTGGTCGGCGCCGACGGGCGGCAATCGCTCTGCCGGGAAGCCGCCGGCATTGAGGTCAGGCGCCGCGAACTCGATCAGGCCGCATTGACCTTCAACGTCAGCCATTCGCGGCCGCACCGAAATATCTCGACCGAATTTCACACGCCGCAAGGTCCCTGCGTATTCGTGCCGCTGGCCGGCGATCGTTGCAGCGTGGTGTGGGTCGCGGCGCCCAAGGAAGCCCGAGCGGCTGATCGCGTTGGGCGATGACGAGCTTTCCGAGGCCGCGGAAAAACAGTCGCATTCCATCCTCGGCCGTCTCCGGGTCGAACCCGGGCGTCATCTGTTTCCGCTGGCGATCGAGCAGCCCCGGCAATTCGCCAGCCATCGCATCGTGCTGGTCGGAGAAGCCGCCCATGTGCTGCCGCCGATCGGCGCGCAGGGCCTCAACATGGGGTTGCGCGATGCCGCCGATATTGCCGATATCGTTGGGCAGGCGATCGCGGCGAACGAAGATCCGGGCGCGCCGCGTGTGCTGAAGCGTTACGATTCGGCGCGGCGCGCCGATGTCGCCAGCCGGACCTTCGCCATCGATATCGCGAACCGCTCGCTGCTCAGCTGGTTTTTTGCCCGTGCAATCGCTCCGCGCCGCCGGCCTGCATCTGATCGGCTCGATAGGGCCGCTTCGTCGCCTCGCCATGCGCGAGGGGCTTTCGCCTTCCTGGCGGCCGACGCGGCGAGTGAGCTAGGGATTACCGAAACACCAGCCGGCCGGTCTGCATCAGCCACATCACGCTGGTAAGCGTGATGACGGACGCGAACGTGCCGATCAGCACCGCGACCGATGCAGGCTCGATCCAGCTGTCATTCTGGCGCGCGATCACAAACACATTCAGCGCCGGCGGCAGCGATGCCATCAGTACCGCGGTGGCCGCCCATGGTTGTGCAAATGGCCCAAGCAACACCATCAATCCGATCACGAGCAGCGGATGGATCAGGATTTTGACCGCGATGACGGCGGGCACCTCCCAGGGCACCCGGCCGAACGGGCGCAGCGCGACCGTCACGCCTAATACAAACAGCGCCATCGGCGCCGCGGCATTCTGGAGAAACAACAGCATATTGTCGATCGCGACCGGCGGATGAAGGTGCAGCGCCGCGGCGAGTGCTCCCGCGCAAGCCGACATGATCAGCGGATTCAAAACGATCTGCCGTACCACGAGACCGAGTGTATGCAGCCAATGCCGGTGTTTGCCATCGGTCAGCGCAATCAACAGCGGTACGATCGAAAATAGAAAGATGCTGTCACAGCAGAAAATCAGGGCGGTAGGTGCTGCGGCCCTGGAGCCGAGCACAGCCAGCGCCAGGCCGGGGCCCATATAGCCGATATTGCCATAACCGCCGGAAAGACCCGCCAGGGTCGCCTCGCGGAAGGACAGACGCCCGATCAGCCGGCCTGCAAACAGCGCCAGTACGAAGGCGCTGGCGGTGCCGAGGGTGGTCGCAATCAGGAATGGCGGGTTGTTGAGTTCCGAAAACGGCGTCTTCGACGTGATCCCGAACAGCAGAGCGGGCAGCGACACATATAGCAGAAAGAAGTTCATCCATGCCAAACCCTGTTCGGGCAGACCCTTGGCCTTGCCGCAGGCAAAGCCGATGAAGATCAGGCCGAAATACGGTAGGGCCAGATTGAGAATGTCGACCATGGGGATGCGGCTTTTTCATCGTTGTTGGCCCCGATCGGCACGTGGGACAGACCAGCCAAAGCAAAGGTTAATTCACCCGTTTGCCTCTAGCATCGGCCACAATCATGGTCTATTCGACGAGCCATGATAAAAACGCGGACCGCCAAGTTTCAGATCGGGCAGATCGTCCGTCACCGGATTTTTTCCTTCCGGGGCGTGATCTTCGATATCGATCCGGAATTCAACAATACCGAGGAATGGTGGTTGTCGATCCCCGAGGAGGTCCGGCCTCACAAGGATCAGCCGTTCTATCATCTGCTCGCCGAGAATTCGGAATCGGAATACGTCGCTTACGTCTCCGAGCAAAACCTGTTGCCCGACGATTCGGGCGAACCGATCCGGCATTCGCAGGTCGCCGAGATTTTCGTGAAGGACAAGATCGGGCGGCTATCGCCCGCGCAATCCGTCGCTGAATTGAGGCGCGCCATCGCGGGCTGTAGCCCGTTTCATGGCGTCTACCAGAACTCAGTTCCCAAATAAAAAAGCGCCCGATCGGGGCGCTTTTTTTGGTCTGGAGCCGTCCTACTTCGCAGCCGGATTGGCCGCGGCCGCGGGCGTCCCGGCGGGCGGGTTGGCCTCGAGCTTCTTGCGCGCTTCCTCGGCGCGTTTCTGCAACTCTTCCTGCAGCTTCTTCTGGGTTTCCTCGAACACCTTCGGGTCGGTCGGCGGACCATCATAGGCCTTGGCGAATTCGGCGAGCGGCAGCGGCAGCGTGAGCGGCGCGCCGTTGGAGTTGATCGCCTGCACCACCAAGTTCTGCCCCTTCTTCATATTCGCGAGCAGTTCCGGGGTCACCTCGTAGTCCGACATGCAGCCGTTGGCGAAGCAGATCACATAGGGGCTCTGCATCGGCGGATTGTTGTCGACGATCACGCGGGTGCCGTGAACGAGCTGCATGCCGAGCGGCAGCGTGACGCGCAGGATCTTCTTCGGCTCGCCTTCGGGCTCGATGATCACGGCGGCGACCACCGGCTGGCCGGACTCGATGCGGCCGTCCTTGCCGGTGAAGCAAACCTGCTTGGCGTTGGCATCCTGGCCCTTGAGGCAGAACTTCGTCCAGGGCGCATAGATCAGTTGAACCTGCTGATCCTGGGGCTGCCGCCCCGCCGCCGGGGCTCCGGCCGCCGGCGCGGGCGCTTGCTGAGCGGTCGGGGCCGGAGCCGGTGCCGCAGGAGCGGCTTTCGGCGCAGCCTTCGGTGCCCTGGCCTTGGGCGCGGCGGGCGCCGGAGCGTTGCTGGGCCTGCGCCTCGGGAGCGAGTAATGAGCCGGCAAGCGCGGTCGCCGCCAGCACGGCGAAAAGCCGCCCACGCGGCCGGACCGACGCGGCCAAGATACGGAAATTCATTGCGGAAAACCCTTTCTGAACGGGAGCGCCCGAAACCGCTGCAGGCGCCGACACCTAGCCGTTTGGCCGGCTGTCTCCTTGCCAATTGAGGCGGTTACGTGACAGGCCCTGCGGTCTTGGTCAATTGCCCGCCTTCATACAGTGGCGGGTGAAAAGATCAATGCCGACAAGCATCTTTGACACAGGCTGGGGCCGCTTGCTGGCGGCTATGGTAAAATTCGGAAGTGAGCAATATCCGAATCAAATCAGCGTGCTGTGTCGCGGATTTCGAGACGCATGCGCGGTCGCGCTTTTGTCTGCGGCGTGCTTGCTTTCGGCGTCTCGCTGGCGATGCACGCCGACAGGGCGTCGGCGGCGGAGAGTTACGCCATCGCCATGCATGGCGCGCCGGCGCTGCCGGCGGATTTCAGCCATATGCCCTATGCCAATCCCGATGCGCCGAAAGGTGGCCGGCTGGTGGAGGGCATTCTCGGCACCTTCGACAGCCTCAACCCCATGATCGTCAGGGGTCTCGCCGTGCAGCAAATCAGAGGCTTTGTGGTCGAAAGCCTGATGGCGCGGGGCAATGACGAGGCTTTCACGCTCTATGGCCTGTTGGCAAAAAGCGTGGAGACCGACGATTCCAGAAGCTACGTTACCTTCCATCTCGATCCCAGAGCGCGGTTCTCGGACGGACAACCGGTGCTTGCCGAGGACGTGCTGTTTTCGTGGGCCTTGCTGCGCGACCACGGGCGTCCCAATCATCGGCAGTTTTATTCCAAGGTCACCAAGGCCGAAGCGCCCGACCCGCTCACCGTGCGGTTCGATTTTGGCGGCGCCGGCGACCGCGAACTGCCGCTGATCCTCGGCCTGATGCCGGTATTGCCCAAGCATGCCGTCGACGTCGCGACGTTCGAGGAAACCTCGATGTCGCCGCCTGTCGGTTCCGGCCCCTACCGCGTCAGTGCGGTGAAGCCTGGCGCCAGTGTGACGCTGACGCGCAATCCCGACTATTGGGGCCGCGACCTGCCGGTTAACCGCGGCCTGTGGAACTTCGACGAGATCAGGCTGGATTTCTATCGCGAGGCCAACGGCGCGTTCGAAGCCTTCAAGCGCGGCCTTTATGACTTCCGCGTCGAGACCGAACCGCTGCGCTGGCACGAAGGTTACGATTTTCCGGCCGCCCGCGACGGCAAGGTGATCCGCGATACGATCAAGACCGGACTGCCGCAGCCCTCGGAATTCCTGGTTTTCAACACGCGGCGTCCGGTGTTTTCCGACATCCGGGTGCGTGCAGGCGCTGACGCTGCTGTTCGATTTCGAATGGATCAACCGCAACTACTTTTTCGGGCTCTATAGCGCGCTCGGCAAGTTTCTTCGCCGGATCCGAACTGTCGGCCTATGGCCGCGCCGCCGATGACCGCGAGCGGGAGCTTCTAAAACCGTTCGCGATCGCATATCCCGCCCGATATTCTCGATGGCAGCTACCGCCTGCCCGTCAGCGACGGTTCCGGCCGCGATCGCGCCACGCTTCGCGGCGCGCTGAATTTGTTGTCGCAGGCCGGCTACGATCTCGACGGCACGGTATTGCGGCAGCGCTCGACCAAAGCGCCCCTCACTTTCGAGATTCTGGTGACGACACGCGATCAGGAGCGCATCGCGCTGGCGTATAGCCGCGATCTCAAGCGCGCCGGCATCGAGGCGTCGGTGCGTGCGGTCGACGCGGTTCAATTCGATCAGCGCCGGCTCGGGTTTGATTTCGACATGATCCAGAATCGCTGGGATCAGTCGCTGTCGCCGGGTAACGAGCAGTATTTCTACTGGGGAAGCGAGGCCGCCGACAATCAGGGCACGCGAAACTACATGGGCGCCAAAGACCCCGCCATCGACGCCCTGATCGCGGCCATGCTGGAGGCGCGCGAGCATCCCGCTTTCGTCTCGGCGGTGCGGGCGCTCGACCGGACCCTGATGTCGGGCTTCTACGCTATTCCCCTGTTTAACGCGGGAGAGCAATGGATCGCGCGCTGGAATCGGATAGAACGGCCTGCGGCCACCGCCTTGAACGGGTATCTCCCGGAAACCTGGTGGCAAAGGCCGGACCAACCGAAGTGATCCCGTGATTCAGACCAACGCATCGCCGACGCTCGACGGACTGTTTCGACGGATCCTGGCGCGACAGCCGGACGCGCTGGCGCTGCTCGATCCGCTCAACAAGCAGCGCATCACCGGCCAGCCGCCAAAACGCCTGACCTTCGCCGAAGCCGATCGAGCGATCTCGGCGCTGTCGGCGCATTTCATCGAAGCCGGGTTGCCGAACAACTCCGTTATCGCGGTTCAGCTGCCCAACACCGTCGAATTCATGCTGACGGTGCTGGCAGCGCATCGCGCCGGGCCTGGTTGTCGCGCTGCTCCCGCTGCTCTGGCGGCAGGCCGAATTGACGGTGGCGCTCAATCGCACCGGGGCGCGGGCGATCGTCACCGCGAGCAAGATCGACGGCGTCAACCATGCCGACCTCGCCATGAACGCCGCGGCCGAGGCCTTTTCGATCCGCCATGTCTGCGGCTTTGGCACTGAGCTGCCGGAAGGCATGGCCTCGCTCGACCTTGCCGTGTCGGCTCAATCGGCGACCACACGTCCGGTCACACAGGACGGCCGCAAGGCGGCGATGATCTCGTTCGACGTGACGGCCGATGGCTTCCGTCCGGTGCCGCGAACGCATCTCAGCCTGATTGCCGGCGGGCTTGCATTGTCGCTCGAAGCCGACGTGCCGCAAGGCTCGACCCTGATGTCGGCATTCGCGCCGTCGTCGTTCGCCGGCCTGACCACTTCGCTGGTGGTCTGGCTGCTGTCGGGCGGCACGCTGGCGCTGCATCATCCGTTCGACGGCGACGTGCTTGAGCAGCAGATCAACGAGCACGGCTGCGATATCCTGATCGCGCCGGCCCAACTGGCGTTGCGGTTGGGCGAGATCGACCTGGCCTCGCGCCTGCCGAGCTTGCGCGACGTGATCGGGCTTTGGCGTGCGCCGGAACAGGTCGCATCGAGCCCGGCCTGGACCGGCGAGCAGGCTGTCGCTGACCGACGTCTATCTGTTCGGCGAAGCCGGACTGCTCGGCGCCCGTCGCGCCGCCGATGGCGCGCCCGCACCGATCCTGCCGGGACCGCATGGCGCCCCGCGCGAGGTCCCGGGCTCGTCGATCTCCGGCGAAATCCTGCTGACGCCCAGGGGAACGCTGGCATTGCGGGGACCGATGGTCACGCCCGTCGGCTTACGCGCCCGCCGCGCCGCCGGGCGACTCGCTGGTGGCGCAACCGCCGCGCGATTTCGTCGATACCGACTATGCCGCGCGGCTCGACCGCTCGACCGGAGCGATCTGCATCACCGCGCCTCCTTCGGGCATCATGGCGGTCGGCGGCTACCGGTTCCTGTCGCAGGACCTGCAGGAATGGGCCAAGCGGCTCGGACAGGGCGCGCTGCTGACGGCGTTGCCCGACCGGCTCAGCGGCCATCGGCTTGCCGGCCGCGCCCAGGACAATGCCCGCGCTCGCGAGGCGCTTGCGGAACTCGGGCTTAACCCACTGATGGTGGAAGCGTTTCGTGATCGGGCAAGCCCCGTTTGATGGAGGTTGATAGCTGCGTTGACGCGGCATTAAGGCCGGCAAACTAGGATTTCGCGCGTTCCATCGATCGCGCTTGATCCGAGTTTCAGAATGTCCCAGCAAGGCCCGATCATTGTCGTATCGACCGCCGGGCGGCCGTCCTTCGCGGCGCGCGCTTGACGATGCGAAGCTGTTTCCGGTCATCGACACCGTCTGGGCCGACGCCCCGCGCGCCGTTGAGCAACTGCAGCCGGCCGCGGTTCTCGCCGCGCATGTCCGAGGCGGTTGAGCCCGGTTTCGAGGCGCTGGCGAAACAGATCGCCGCGACCAGAGCCCTATCTTCCGCTGATCGCCATCGATCCCAGAACGCCGCTTGCCCGAAAACGCCATTCCGTTCGCGCAAACCGCAGGCAATTTCGATCGCCTGATGGCGCGCCTGCGCGCCGCGCTGCGGGTCCGGACACTGCATTCGACCGTGATGCGCCGGCTGGATGACGACCCGGCGGCGCGATCGACGCTTGACGGACACCGATCCCGCACGCGACGCCACCGTGCTGCTGATCGGCCGCGGCGCGGCCTACCCCGCGCTCTCGGTCGTCGCTCGGCGAGCGCATGGGCGTCGTCGGCGCGCTCTAGCATCGAGGCCGCGGCGAAACACCTCAACACCCGCGACATCGACGGCATCGTGCTCGGCGAAGGCTTTAGCGCGCGCGTGGTGGATGCCTTCCTTACGGTGCTGGCCGAAGATGCGCGCTTTCGCAATCTGCCGGTCGTGCTGACGTCCGACGAACTGGCGCCGGCCTACGATCTGCCAAATCTCGAAATCATCATCCGGCGATCCCGCACGCGTCGCCGCCAACGCCTGGCCGCTGATCCGCCAGCACGCCTTCGAGGCCCATCTGAGCCGCACGCTGCGCGTCGATCGACGCCGGCGGCCTGCTCGATCCCAAGACCGGCCTGCTGATGCCGGCAGCCTTCAACCGCGATTTCGCCACCGCCGTCTATCAGACGCAGTCGCGTGGCGGCGGATTGTCGGTGGCCCGCTTTGCCTTCGATCCGGGCCACGCCCGCGCGCAACTCGACGGCGCGCGGATTCTCAGCCGTCTGATGCGGCAAATGGATTTCGGCGCCGCCCAGGAAGACGGATCCGTCGTCGTGGTGTTCGCCGAGACCGATTTGCGCACCGCGCACATGATCGCGCGGCGCCTTTCCAGCGTGATGCGCCATACCAGTCACGGCAAACGCGACACGCCGGCCGAGCCGGTCGTGACGGTTGCGACCCTGCTGCCCTCCGATACCGCGAAATCGCTGCTGGCGCGGCTTTATGACGACGCCCGCCGCGCGGCGTCGTGAAGCCACCCGGCGTTTCCCGGACGGCTTGATTTTTTTTCCCTCCCCCCGCGAAGCAGCGGGGAGGGATCAAGGGTGGGGGGTGGCGCGGCATATACTGAAGCAGATATACCTGCTGAGCCGCCCCCCACCCCCGACCCCTTCCCACCACTCGCTTCGCTCGCAGAGGGAGGGGAGAAGAGGCGATCGCAATAGATCCGGTTCTTTGGCATCGCTGGGAGGACGCTGCACCGCGTCCGGGACACGAACTTCTGCACGCTACGCCGCCTTGCGGTTCTCGGCGAGATTGGCGAGCTGGCGCAGGATTTCGGTGGTGCCGGCCAGACGCTCCTCCGGCGTTTCCCATTCCTGGAAGAACACCACCTTCATGTCCGGCCGCACCCTCGCCGCCTGGCCGTGCTGGCGGATGAAATAGACCAGGCGATCCGGCTGCGCGAACTTGTTGTCGCGGAAGGTGATCACCGCGCCCTTCGGCCCGGCATCGACCTTCTCGACATTGGCGCGGCGGCAATAGCCCTTGATGGCGGCGATCTTGAAGAGATAGCGCACCTCGTCCGGCAGCACGCCGAAACGGTCGCGCAGTTCGGCGGCGAAATTGTCGATCTCGTCGTCGGTGTCGAGATCGGCCAGCCGCCGGTACAGCGACAGCCGCACCGACAGGTCGGCGACATAATCCTCCGGGATCAGCACGGGCATGCCGACGGTGATCTGCGGCGACCAGCGGTCGGCCGCGGGCTCGACCACGCCGGCCTTGAGGTTGAGGATCGCCTCCTCCAGCATCGACTGGTAAAGCTCGAAGCCGACTTCCTTGATGTGGCCGGATTGTTCCTCGCCGAGCAGATTGCCGGCGCCGCGGATATCGAGATCGTGCGAGGCGAGCTGGAATCCGGCCCCCAGCGTTTCCAGCGATTGCAGCACCTTGAGCCGGCGCTCGGCCTGCGCCGTGATCTTCTGCTGCGCCGGCAGCGTGAACAGCGCATAGGCGCGCAGCTTCGAGCGCCCCACCCGTCCGCGCAGCTGATAGAGCTGCGCCAGCCCGAACATGTCGGCGCGGTGCACGATCAGCGTATTGGCGGTGGGGATATCGAGGCCGGATTCGATGATCGTGGTCGAGAGCAGGATGTCGTATTTGCCGTCATAGAACGCCGACATGATGTCCTCGATCACGGTCGGCGGCATCTGGCCGTGGGCGACCGCGACCTTCATCTCCGGCACGTTCTTGTCGAGGAAATCCTTCACCCCGGCGAGATCCTCGATCCGCGGCACGACGTAGAACGCCTGGCCGCCGCGGTAGCGTTCGCGCAGCAGCGCCTCGCGGATCATCAGGGGATCGTGCGGCGCGACGAAGGTGCGGACCGCCAGCCGATCGACCGGCGGCGAGGCGATGATCGAGAGATCGCGCACGCCCGTCAGCGCCAGTTGCAGCGTGCGCGGGATCGGGGTTGCGCTCAGCGTCAGCACATGCACCTGGGCGCGCAACTGCTTCAGCCGCTCCTTGTGGCCGACGCCGAAATGCTGCTCCTCGTCGACGATCAGAAGGCCGAGATCCCTGAACTTGATGGATTTGCCGAGCAGCGCATGGGTGCCGACCACGATGTCGACCGAGCCGTCCGCGAGACCCTTCTTGACCTGCGTCAGTTCCTTGGTCGGGATCAGGCGCGAGGCCTGCGCGACATTGCACCGGAAAGCCGCGGAACCGCTCGGTGAAATTCTTGGCTGTGCTGCCGCGCCAACAGCGTCGTCGGCACCACGACCGCGACCTGCTTGCCGTCGAGCGCGACCGCGAACGCCGCGCGCAGCGCCACCTCGGTCTTGCCGAAGCCGACGTCGCCGCAGATCAGCCGGTCCATCGGCCGGCCGCTTTCGAGGTCCTTCAAGGTGGCGTTGATGGCGCCGAGCTGGTCCTCGGTTTCCTCATAGGGAAAGCGCGCGCAGAACTCGTCATAGACATGCGGCTGCACCGGCATTTTCGGCGCTTCATGCAGATGCCGCTCGGCCGCGATCTTGATCAGTTCGCCGGCGATCTCGCGGATGCGGTTCTTCAGTTTGGCCTTGCGCGCCTGCCAGCCGCTGCCGCCCTAGCCGGTCCAGTTCGACATTGGCGTGGTCGGAGCCGTAGCGCGACAGCAGTTCGATATTCTCGACCGGCAGGAACAGTTTTGTGTCGGCGGCATAATGCAGCTCGAGGCAGTCGTGCGGCGCGCCGGAGACTTCAAGCGTCTGCAGCCCGACGAAGCGGCCGATGCCGTGCTCGACATGGACCACGAGATCGCCGGCGGCGAGACTCGTGACTTCGGAGATGAAATTGTCGAGCTTGCGGGTGGCCTTGCGCGGCCGCACCAGGCGGTCGCCGAGGATGTCCTGCTCGCTGATGACGGCGACATTGTCGGTCTCGAAACCGGATTCCATGCCGACCACCGCCAGCATGGTCTCGTTGCGCGGCGTCGCCTGCACCGTGCGCCAGGAATTGACGCTGGTGACGTTGATGCAGCTTGTGGTCCCGCAGCATGCTGCCCATGCGGTCGCGCGAGCCTTCGCTCCACAGCGCGATCACCACTTTCTTGCGCTGCGCCTGCAACGCCTGCACATGCGCGACCACGGCTTCGAACACGTTGATGGAACTGTCGGCGCGCTCCGGCGCGAAATTGCGCCCCTGCCGCGCGCCGGCATCGAGCCACGCCGGCGCTGCCGTCGGGCACCGCGAACGGCGTCAGCCGCGCCAGCGCGGCCTGATCCAGACGCTGGGTCCACTCGTCTTCGGTCAGATAGAGCCGGTCGGGCGGCAACGGCTTGTAGACCGCGCCGCCGCCCGGATGCTCCATCGCCTCGCGCCGTGCCTCGTAATAATCGGCGATCTGCTTGAAGCGCTCGCGCGCGGCGTCCTCGCTTTGCGGCTCGATCGCGACCGGCGCGTCGCCGAGATAGTCGAACAGCGTATCCATCCGCTCGGAAACAGCGGCAGCCAATGTTCCATGCCGGGATGGCGGCGGCCTTCGCTGACGGCTTCGTACAGCGGATCGTCGCGCTCGGGCGCGCCGAAGGCGGCGACATAGCCCATCCGGAAGCGGCGGATGGTCTCGGTGACCAGTTGAAATTCCGAGATCGGCACCAGGTCGAGCGAGCGCATGTCGAGTAGCGTGCGCTGGGTTTCCGCGTCGAAGGAGCGGATCGATTCCAGGCGTGTCGCCGAAGAAATCGAACCGCACGGGCTGGTCGAGCCCGGCCGGAAACAGATCGAGGATGCCGCCGCGCACGGCATATTCGCCGGGTTCGCGCACGGTCGAGGAGCGGTTGTAGCCGTTATGCTCCAGCCACGACGACGATCGAGTCCATCGGCACGACGTGGCCGGGCGCGACCGACAGCGCCTGCGCCGCGACGGTTTCGCGCGCCGGCACCCGCTGCACGATGGCATTGACCGTGGTCAGCACGATCAGCGGCTTGTCGCTGCCGGCAAGCCGCGACAGCCGCGCCAGCGTGGTCAGCCGTTGCGCCAGGATGCCGCCATGCGGCGAAACCCGGTCATAGGGCTGGCAGTCCCAGGCCGGAAACTGCAGCACCGGCAGATCGGGCGCGAAGAATTCCAGCGCGCGGGCCAATTGCTGCATGCGCGGCCCGTCGCGGCAGACCACGGCGAGGCTGACCGCCGGCGGTTTCGGCCGCGCCGCGATTGCGCGCGCCAGATCCGAGACGACCAGGCCTTCGGCGCCCTCGGCGACATTGGCAAAGGTCAGCGCGCGGCCGGGCGCGAGCAATTCGGCGGGCGATCGTGTCGGCGATTTCATGCGTCGGTCCGAAGATCGAAAGGACTTGATGCGGTCGAACAGGCCAGTGGCGTGTTCCGGCGCCAGCGGCCCGATTGCCGGTCAGCGCGGCATACAGATCGGGATCGGGCACCTCGATCAGAAGCTCGAGTTGGGCCAGTTCGTGTTCCCCGAGGTTAGCGATCTCGGCGTCGGCAAAGCGGCCGAGAATGAGATCCATCTCGCGGGTGCCGCGATGCCAGCAGCGAAACAGCAGCCGCTTGCGGCGGTCATCGAGGCCGCCGCTCGATCGTGTCGATCCCGTCATTCTTTCGATTCCAATTCAAACGCAGAAAGCCCGGACGTGCTGCCGGGCGGGGTTGATATAGCGTCGGGATCAGGGAATGTCAGCAGCTGTTCGTCCGGTAAATTCACATTTCAAACAGTCTGAAAAACGTTCAACTATCATTTGGGAACCAGGGGGTCGCGCGAACGCGCGCTCGATGACAGGCCCCGCGAAGCAATCCATCCTCTCTTTTTGCTGCCCGATGGACTGCTTCGTCGCTTCGCTTCTCGCAATGACGGCAAAACCAAACACGACTTCGCATTCCCGCGGCGCGATGCGCCCGAGGTTTGCCAGAAACGTCCGCCCCTGAAAACAGAGGGCGTGGGGAATGCCGGGCGCCCGATGCACCCGCAGATGGAGTAACGGGCCTTCCAAGCAAGCCGCGCTAGCTACGGCGCTGTTTGAAGCGCGCGTCGCGCGGCTTGCTTGGAAGCCAGGCGGTCGTCCCTCACACTGATGGTATGACGGAGTCGAGGACAGGCCTCGCTCCAAGCACCAAGGAGAGACGATCATGGATTATTATGCCGGAATCGACGTGTCGTTGGAATACTCGAGTGTGTGCGTGGTCGACGGGAGCGGCAAGATTGTCCGGGAGACCAAAGTGGCAAGCGAGCCGGAAGCGCTGATCAACTGGTTCGGTTCGCTCGGGCTTGGGCTCGCCAGGATCGGACTTGAGGCCGGGCCGTTGTCGCAATGGCTCTATGCGGCCATGAAGCAGACTGGTCTGGCGGTCGAGCTTTTGGAGACACGGCACGTGAGCGATGCCTTCAAGGCGATGCCGGTGAAGTCGGACCGCAACGACGCACGCAACATCGCGCAACTGATGCGGCTCGGCTGGTTCCGGCCGGTACACTGCAAGTCGATCACGGCACAGGAGATCCGCGCGATGCTGACGGCACGCAAGCTGGTGCAAAGCAAGCTCCTGGACCTTGAGAACAGCCTGCGCGGGATATTGCGCGGCTTCGGGCTGAAGGTCGGCAAGACAACACGGACCAACTTTGCCGGACGGATCGAAGAGCTGGTGAAGGGGCATCCCAACCTTCAGACGATCATAGAGGCGCTGCTTCGGGCGCGGGCCGTTCTGCTTGCAGAGTTCAATGGTTTTGAGAAGCGCGTGCGGGCAATGTCGCGCCTTCATGAGAAGGCCAGGCTCCTGATGTCAACACCGGCGGTGGGGCCGATCGTCTCGCTCACCTTTGCCTGCGCGATCGATGATCCCTCCCGCTTCACGTCATCGAAGCGGGCGGGCCCGCATTTCGGTTTGACCCCGAAGAAGTATCAGTCCGGCGAGACCGACTACACCGGCCGCATCAGCAAGCACGGTGACGCCTCGGTGCGCGAGGCGCTTTACGAGGCCGCCCACATCATGCTGACAAAGCCGGTCAAGGGTTGCTCGGAACTCAAAAGCTGGGCAATGCGGATCGCCCGGCGCGCTGGCACTAACAAGGCCAAGGTGGCGCTGGCGCGCAAGCTCGCCGTGATCATGCTCCGCATGCTCAAGGATAATGTGCCGTTCAATCCGGCTGCCAAGGCAGCAACGGCCTAAAAACAGGGAGGACGAACCGGTTTTCGGGCGGGCCACCACACCGGCCTCTCCCCGAAGCGAAGTCCCTTCGCCGGGACGAAGGACCAGGCCAGGCCGTCACACGGGTTGTCGACGCATCCAATCATGTGATCACGCTTTCCGCAGATCGGCCGGCCTGTTCCTCTCATGAACCCCATCAGGCGACGGCCCTGCGCCGATCCCGAACAGAAGCAAGTGCCCGGCAAGTGGATAAAGCAAAAAGGGATTGACTAACCCACGCCCGTTACAGAAGCCTCGTGTGCGCTATTGGTAGTAAGTATGCACACGAGTATTCACAGCGAGCCACCGGAATCACCCGACATTCCCGCACGCAATGGTTTACGGCTTATTCCGCGCTCTCCCCGGTGATCGGCTTTCTTGCCACCGTCGTCAGCGGTTGCCCGCCAACTTGACACCAGCGTCGGGGTGTCAGGACCACACGTCTTCGCCGTCCGCTGCAAGCAACGCCCGTCAAGCGCGCCGCCGCGTCCACCGCATCCCGCCCCGCGTCCGTGACGTCGCGAGCCGCCCCTCTGAGTGGGACAGGACGGCAGGAGATATACAACTGATTTGGGTCTTCTGAAAATCAGAATTATTTTTTCAAAAGGGGCTGGACAGACTTTTAGGTGATTTAGGTGATTTGCCCGTCAGGTTGATTTGTTTAATCCGCTTTACGCGCGCTCAACGAACCGTCGCCCCGGCCTCCGAGCCGGGGCCCATACGCCGTGTCCTCACGATGCGGAACGAAGGGCAGACACTTTTGCGTACAATGACCGCCGCGGGTTATGGGTCCCGGCTCGGAGGCCGGGACGACGGTCGCTGCGAAAAATGGCCTCCCCAATCCCTCTCGCAAAAAATCCGTGGATGCGCGGCATAAAGCCGGGCATGACGGGCGGGAACGGTCTTAGGTTTCCGCATGCGCCCTGCTCTGCTCAATCCGTTGTTTGCACCGGTCACGACGCTTCGGCGGCGTCGGGCCGAAGCAGGACAAACTGTTTCGCTACCTGCTCGGCCGCGATGAGACGCCGCGGCTGGTCGATCTCTTGCTGCATCTGCCGGCCAGCGTGATCGATCGCCGGGCGCGGCCGAAAATCCGCGAAGTGGTCCCGGGAACCGTGGTGACGCTGGAGGTCACCGTCGACCGCCACCGTCCGACGCCTTCGCGCAACGCCGCGCGCGCCGCATCTGGTCTATGCCAGCGACGACACCGGCGACGTGGTGCTGACCTATTTCCGGGCCCAGCCGGGCTATGTCGAGAAACTGCTGCCGGTCGGCTCGAAACGCTACGTCTCCGGCACCGCGCAGATGTACGACGGCATCCTGCAGATCACGCATCCCGACCGCGTGGTTGACGAGGCCGGGTTTGCAAAGCTGTCGGGCATCGATCCCGTCTATCCCCTCACGGAAGGCCTGGCGCTGGGCTCGCTGCGGCGGGCGATGGCGCAGGCGCTGCAAAAGCTGCCCGCGCTTCCCGAATGGATCAGCCCGGAAGTCATCCGCCGCTGCAAGTTTCCGCCGGTTCGCGGAAGCGCTTGAACCGCGTCCATGTGCCGGTCGAACTGACGGACATTCTGCCCGATGGCCCGTTCTGGTCGCGGCTCGCCTTCGACGAATTGCTGGCCGGCCAATTGGCGCTGGCGCTGGTGCGCGCGCAATTGCGCCGCCCCGCCGGCGACCGCCACGCCGGCGACGGCCATCTGCGCAACAGGATCATCGACGCGCTGCCCTATGCGCTGACGGCGTCGCAGCGGGCAGGCGGCTGCCGCCATCACCGACGATCTGCGCCAGCCGGTCCGCATGCTGCGGCTGCTGCAGGGCGACGTCGGATCGGGCAAGACCGTGGTGGCGCTGCTGGCGGCCGCCGCCGTCGCCGAAGTCGGCAAGCAGGCCGCGCTGATGGCGCCGACGGAAATCCTGGCGCGCCAGCACATCAAGACCATCACGCCGCTCGCCGAGCGCGCCGGCCTGCGGGTCGCCATCCTCACCGGCCGCGAAAAGGGCAAGGAGCGGCGCGAACTGCTGGCGCGGCTTGCAGGCCGGCGAGATCGATTTTCTGGTCGGCACGCATGCGCTGATCCAGGACGATGTGGTCTTCAAAGCGCTGGCGCTGGCGGTGGTCGACGAGCAGCATCGTTTCGGGGTGCGCGAACGGCTGGCGCTGACCGCAAAAGGCGACGCCGTCGATGTGCTGGTGCTGAGCGCGACGCCGATCCCGCGCACGCTGGTGCTGACTTATTTCGGCGACATGGATGTCTCGGAATTGCGCGAAAAGCCGGCCGGCCGCCAGCCGATCGATACCCGCGCGGTGCCGAACAGCCGACTCAGCGAGGTGATCGATGGCGTCGGCCGCGCGCTTCAAGCCGGCAAGCGGGTGTACTGGATCTGCCCGCTGGTCGAGGAATCCGAAGCGGAGGGTATCGAGCATCTCACCAATGCGACCGAGCGTTTTGAGAGCCTGCAAAAGCGTTTCGGCGATCGCGTCGGCCTCGTGCATGGCCAGATGAAGGGCGCCGGAAAAGGACCGCGTGATGGCGCAGTTCGCCGCGGGCGAGATCGGCCTGCTGGTGGCGACCACCGTGGTCGAGGTCGGCGTCGATGTTCCCGCCGCGACCATCATGGTGATCGAGAACGCCGAGCGCTTCGGGCTCGCGCAACTGCACCAGCTGCGCGGCCGGATCGGCCGCGGCGCCGAAGCCTCGACCTGCCTGCTGCTCTACAAGGAACCGCTGAACGAAATGTCGAAGGCGCGGCTGAAGGTGATCCGCGAAACCACCGACGGGTTTCGGATTGCCGAGGAAGACCTGAAGCTGCGCGGCGAAGGCGACGTGCTCGGCGTCAGGCAAAGCGGCCTGCCCGGCTACCGCATCGCGCGCTCCGAGGTACACGGCCAGCTCATCACCCAGGCCCGCGACGAAGCGCTGCGCATCATGAAGGACAATCCGAAGCTTAAGGGCGAGCGCGGCGAAGCGCTGCGCTGTCTGCTCTATCTGTTCGAACGCGACGAGGCGATCCCGCTGATTGGGGCGGGGTAGCACATGCCCCGTCATGCCGAATGAAACGAAACGCGGATCTATTTTGCGTTCGCCTCAAACTGCGTCGCCCGTTGAGGCGCCTCCCACCCTTGATCCCTCCCCGCCGCTTCGCGGGGGGAGGGAAAAACAATCACGGTGGTTTTCCTCACTCCACCTTCGCCGGCTCCGGCCGCAGCGAGGCCGCAGTTCGCGACGCGGGCGGCGTTCGCCATGCCGGCAAGGGCGGCGATCTTCTTCTGGGGGTCGGAGCCGGGCTGCACCACGCCGGCAGGACATGATCAGGGTCGCGGCGTCTTCGGCGCTCATGTCGACTTCGATGATCTTGCTCTTGGGCACGTAGAAGAAGAAGCCGGTGGTCGGGTTCGGCGCGCACGGCAGGAACACCGAAATGTGCTCCTCCTGCCCGGGCAGGCTGTTGGTGATCTCCACGCTCGGCGATTGCGAGATCAGCACGATCGACCACATCCCCGGCGAGGGAAATTCGACCAGGCCGACCCGGCGAAAGCTCGATCCCTGCCCCGAGAACAGCGTCTCGAACACCTGCTTCAGGCCGCGATAGATCGCGCGCACCACCGGCATCCGCCCGAGCAGCCTCTCGCCGAGATCGACCAGCGTCCGCCCGATCAGGTTGGCGGTGAGGAAGCCCAGCAGCGTCAGCGCGATCACGGCGACGATCAGCCCGGAGCCCGGCAGTCCGAACGGCAGATAGGTTTCCGGCCGGTAGGCGATCGGGCACGAACGGCCGCACCAGGCCATCGACCCAGGTCACGAACCACCAGGTCAGATAAAAGGTGATGGCGATCGGGCCGGCGACGATCAGGCCGGTCAGAAAATAGTTCCGGAATCGGGCCATGAAGCCGCGCGGCGCGTCCGGCGGGACTTCGGCCGGGGGCACGGGCGGAGGCGGGTTGTCGCGGTTCATGGGGGTTCCAGGTCGGTCCGGCGGGCAATGATATATTGCCAGCTAGGGTCTTCTAGCAGATTTTTGAAGACCTGAAGTGACCGGGCGGCAACGGCCGGTCTATTCGACGGTGACCGATTTCGCGAGATTGCGCGGCTGGTCGACGTCGGTGCCCATGATCACGGCGGTATGATAGGCCAGATAGCTGCACCGGAACGGCATAGACCATCGGCGTGAAGGTCGCGGCCATGTCGGGCAGCACGATCGTCACCAGCGACTCGATGGTCGCTTCCGCCGCGCCCTTGGCGTCCGTCATCAGGATGATGTTGCCGCCGCGGGCCGCGACTTCCTGCATGTTGGAGACGGTCTTTTCGAACACCCGGTCGAACGGCGCGATCACCACGACCGGCATGTTCTCGTCGATCAGCGCGATCGGCCCGTGCTTGAGCTCGCCGGCGGCATAGCCTTCGGCATGGATGTAGGAGATTTCCTTCAGCTTCAGCGCGCCTTCCAGCGCCAGCGGATAGCTGGTGCCGCGGCCGAGATAGAGCACGTCCTTCGATTTCGCGATCTCGCGCGCCAGCTTCTCGATCTGCGGCTCGGTGGCCAGCGCCGCCGCCATCAGACGCGGAATTTCGACCAGGCCATGCACGAGCTTGGCCTCGTCGGCGTCCGACAATTCGCCGCGCGCCTTGCCGGCGGCGACCGCGAGCGCCGCCAGCACCATCAGCTGGCAGGTAAAAGCCTTGGTCGAGGCGACGCCGATTTCCGGACCGGCCAGCGTCGGCAGCACCGTCTCGCTTTCGCGCGCGATGGTCGAACGTCGGCACGTTGACGACCGAGAGCGTGTGCACGCCTTGCGCTTTCGCGTAGCGCAGCGCCGCCAGCGTATCGGCGGTCTCGCCGGATTGCGAAATGAAGATCGCCAGATCGCCCTTGCGCAACGGCGCCTCGCGGTAGCGGAATTCGGAGGCGACATCGAGTTCGACCGGCACGCGGCGCAAGCCGCTCGAACCAGTATTTGGCGATAAAACCGGCATAGCTCGCGGTGCCGCAGGCGACGATCGAGATGCGCTGGATGTCCTTGAAGTCGAACGGCAGTTTGAGCGGCAGCGCGACGCGCTCGGTCGCCATGTCGACGTAACGCGCCAGCGTATGGCCGACCACTTCCGGCTGCTCGTGAATTTCCTTGGCCATGAAGTGGCGATAATTGGCCTTGTCGACCAGAAACGACGACGCGCCCGATTTCAGCACGTCGCGATTGACGACCGCGCCGTGCTCGTCATAGATGACGCCGACTTCGCGGGTCAGCACCACCCAGTCGCCGTCCTCGAGATAGCTGATGGTATCGGTGAAGGGCGCCAGCGCGATCGCGTCCGAGCCCAGATACATCTCGCCGTCGCCATAGCCGATCGCCAGCGGCGAGCCCTTGCGGGCGCCGATCATCAGATCGCCATGGCCCCTGAACAGGAACGCCAGCGCAAAGGCGCCGCGCAACTGCGGCAGCGATGCCTTGACGGCCTCCTGCGGCGACGCTCCCTTGAGAAGATAGGAATTGACCAGATGCGCCACCACTTCGGTGTCGGTGTCGCTCGCGAATTTCGCGCCCTGCTTTTCGAGCTCAAGCCGCAGCTCGCGGAAATTCTCGATGATGCCGTTGTGAACCACCGCGACGTTGTCGGTGGCATGCGGATGGGCGTTGTTCTCGGTCGGCTTGCCGTGGGTGGCCCAGCGGGTGTGGCCGATGCCGGTATGGCCCGCGAGCGGTTCGGCGCGCAATCGCGCTTCGAGGTTCTTGAGCTTGCCTTCGGCGCGGCGGCGGTCGAGATGGTCGCCTTCGAGCGTGGCGACGCCCGCGGAATTGTAGCCGCGATATTCCAGCCGCTTGAGCGAATCCACCAATTGCTCCGCGACCGGACCGCGCCCCAAAATGCCGACAATGCCGCACATGCGGATCAATATCCCCAAATCGTCGAAAAATTGTCCAAACTGCGCAGGCTTGTCTACAGGCCTCTCTTAACGAGAATCGGAAAGCGCCCGATACTCAATAATTATTGCGGATTGAGACAGCGTTAAGCCGAAAGCTTAACACGTCAGGTGGTTAGCTGGCTTTCGGCGGCTTGTCGCGCGTCTTCATCTCGCGATACCGCTTGGCGCCGCCCTCGCGGTTGGTCTGCGGGCTGCGCTCCACCGCCAAGCGCATCGGCGGGCACGTCTTTGGTGATCACCGAGCCCGAACCGATATAGGCGCCGCTGCCGATCTTCACCGGCGCCACCAGCGAGGAATTGGTGCCGACGAATGCGCCGGCGCCGATCTCGGTCCGGTGCTTGCCGAAGCCGTCATAGTTGCAGGTGATGGTGCCGGCGCCGATGTTGGCGCCCGCGCCGACATGGGCGTCGCCGATATAGCTGAGATGATTGACCTTGGCGCCCGCCTCCAGCGTCGCGGCTTTGGTCTCGACGAAATTGCCGATCCGCGCGCCCTCGCCGAGCGATGTCCCCGGCCGCAACCGCGCATAGGGGCCGACCGATGCCTTCTTGCCGATCGAGGCCTGCACGATATGGGAGAATGAATGGATCACCGCGCCGTCGGCGATCGGTCACGCCGGGGCCGATCACCACGAACGGCTCGATGGTGACGTCGCTGCCGAAGCTGGTATCGGCGGCGAGGTAAACCGTCTCGGGGGCGATCAGGGTCACGCCGGCCTCGAGCGCGGCCTTGCGCAACCGCGCCTGCATCACGCTGCTCGGCTTCGGCGAGCTGGGCCTTGGTGTTGATGCCGCGCACTTCATCCTCGCTGGTTTCGATCACGACGGCCTCCAATCCCAGTTGTCGAACGATGGCAACCGCGTCGGTCAGATAATACTCGCCCTTGCTGTTGGCGTTGCCGATTTTTTCGATGATGTGCAGCGCCTGGCGGCCATCGAACGCCATCACGCCGGCATTGCAAAGCGTGATCGTGCGTTCCGCGGCACTGGCGTCGGCCTGCTCGCGGATCTCCACCAGCCGGTCGCCCTCGACCAGGAGCCGGCCGTAGCCGGTCGGATCGGCGGCGCGAAAGCCGAGCACGGCCAGTGCCGCGCCTTTCTTCAGGGCGCGCGCAGACGCTCAAAGGTCGCGGCCGAAATCAGCGGCGTATCGCCGAACGCGACCAGCAGATCGTCGGCGCCGCGGGACCATGGCGTCGCGCGCCGCCAGCACCGCATGCGCGGTGCCCAGACGCTCGCGCTGAACGAATGTCGCCGCATCCGGCCGCAGGCGCCTGACCTCGTCGGCGACCGCTCCCGTGGTCCGGCCCGATCGACCACGGCGAGCGCCGCGCCCGTTCCCTTTGGGGCGGCGCGCAAGCACATGCGCCAGCAGCGATTGGCCGGCCACGGGATGCAGGACCTTCGGCATCGAGGAGCGCATGCGCGTGCCCTCGCCGGCCGCGAGCACGATGGTCAGGCTGGTCCTGCCGGTCATCCCGAATCCCTGGTTGTTGCGGCGAAGCTTGCGCCGCCGCCCTCATAAAGCGTTTTCCGCCGTGCATGGAAACCCGATTCACCCCCGCGTAGAGCGCCCGGATTCAAGATCGGGGCGCATTTTCCTGTTAATGTTTGCCGTCGTGATTCGGTGGGCCACAGGGGGGCCTGATACGTCGTATGGCAAAGAATCCCGACCATCTGGCCGGCAGTTTCGAGACCGAAAATACCGGCGGCTTGCTGACGGGATTTCTGGCCGAGGAAGACGTGTTCGACCGCCGCTCGCTGTGGCGGCTCGGGTCGTGGGGCGCGGGCTCGGTCGGCGCCGTCGTCGTCGCGGTGCTCGCCAACCAGTCCGCCATCGGATGGCGCCACGATCAGGTCGCGGCAGCCGATCTGACGCGGCAGGCGCAGCAAATCCAGTCGGTCGCCAGGGAAAGCCAGAACGAAACGCGGCGGCTGGCCTCCGCCATCGATACGCTCAACAGCGATCGCGACCGGCTGTACTCCCGTGTCACCGTTCTGGAACAGGGCCTGGATTCCGTGACCGGCGCGATCGCGCGGCAAAGTTCCGCCCCTGCGGCGCCGCAAGCGGTTGCCGCGGCCTCGCCGCCTGCGGCTCCCGCGAAGGTCGAGCCCCCGACGACGCCGCAAAATCAGACGCCTGCTCCGGCCGTATCCCCGGTCGTCACGACCATCGCGAAAACAACCGAAGCAAAAGCATCCGAAGCAAAAACATCCGAAAAACCGCCGATGGACACCACCGTCCCGGTGCCGGCGCCCGCGACGCCTGCACCGTTGGCGCAGGCTGTACCGACACCGCCGGCGGTAACACCCGCGGCGCCGCCGGCCACGCCGCTGATGGCCTCGAAGTCGCTGATGGCGCCGCCGGATGCCGCGGCTTCAAAGCTGATCGAACCCGAAAAGCCGGCGGATGCCGTTGTCGCCGTGCCCGCGCCGCCAGCGCCAGCGTTGGTTGCCTCGGTTTCGACCGCCGACGAGGCGAAGTCCCCGGCTCCCGCGGCGGCGGCCGAAAAGGTCGCGGTCCAGCGAACCGAATTCGGGGTCGATGTCGGCGGCGCCAATTCGGTCGCCGGCCTGCGCGCGCTGTGGCGCGGGCTGCTGAAATCGAGGGCGAACGCGGCGCTGACGACGTTGCGCCCGATCATCGTGATCAAGGAAGGCAGCAACGGGCTCGGCATGCAGCTGCGGCTGGTCGCCGGACCGCTCGATGACGCGGCGGCGGCCGCGAAAATCTGTGCCGGTCTGATCGAAAACCGAGCGCCCATGCCAGACCACGGTGTTCGATGGTCAACACCTCGCCATGAATGCGGACGAGTCGGATGCCAACGCCAAGTCCGGTGCGACCAAGCCTGATATCGTCAAGCCTGCCGCAGCCAGGCCCACCGCACGCCGGCGGAGCCTTGCAAAGCATGTGACAAACGAGGAGCCGCCGAAGCCCGAGCCCAGCACCCTGTCGTCGTTCTTCAGCAGGCACCTGGAACAAGCCGGTAAATGACGTAATTACAATGGATTGGGGTGGAATTATCACGCACTTTCGCAAGGCGGGTGCCATGGCGACCAGCCGCGGGTTGTCCCGCCTCGCATTCCCGACCATATTGGCCCGATGAAAAAAACTCCGTTTCGGCTGACGCCCTATCAGGTGCAATGGCTGATGGTGGTCGGCTTCGTCACCGTCGGCTATGCGCTCTATCTGCGCTATCTCGCGATCGAGTTCTCGACGGTGGCGCTGGCCTGCGACGCCGGGCTGCAGACCATGCTGTGCAAGACCCGGATCCTCGCGACCTACCTGTTCAAGAATTCGGTTTTCGGCGTGGTCGCGCTGGTCATCGCGACCCTTCACCTGATCCGGCCGTCGATCGTTTTGCTGACCGGCGGGCTGATCGCCGCCGGATTCGGCATCGTGCTCTACAATGTCGGCCTGTCGGGCCTGGCGATCGGCCTGCTTATTTTGGGATTTGCACGGCCCGCGCCCGCCACAGCGTAATCGCGAGCAGGAAATAGATCGCGCAGGTCCACAGCGATTGCCAATTGTCCGGCCCTTCGTTGAAGACCGTGTAGAGCGCCGCCGCCGCCAGCAGCGCCGGCGAATACCGCCTCGGCGATCGGGCGCACGCCCTCCTGCGGACGGTTGAGCAGCATCAGGCTCGCGAACGGCACCACCGCCATGGTCAGCGCGGCGAACGGAAAATCGCGGTAGCGCGGGTCGAACACGAAGCCGAGCGCGGTCTCCGCGCCGATCAAGGTGGTCACGACCAGCGCGGCGCCCAGCATCATGCGACAGCGCCGATCGGGTTCTGGTCGTCGCGGGGGCCGAGCAGTTCCAGGAATGTCGGCAGCGCGCGCCCCGACATCAAGGCATTGGCGCCAAGCAAGGGCGAGGCGATCGGCGGCCGCCAGCAACGCGCCCCATCGAAGCCAGCCGCCGAAGCCGTAGCTCTCATAGAACATCTTGTCGGCGGCGACGCCCGAGCAGAATTCCGGCCGCGGTCGCCGACAGCGCGACCGCGATCCAGGATGCCAGGCGCGGCGTCCAGGGCCGGCGGCGCAGCGTCAGCCAGGCCGCGCCGAACACGAAAACGCTCAAGCGCCATGCCGCACCCCATCTGCAGCTTCCAGAACGGAAAGTTGCTGATGGCTTCGCCCGGCGGGTATTTCAGCACGCGCTGCACGGAATCGAACAGGCCCCAATAGCCGCCGACGGTGCCCTCGAGCTGGCGCTTCCACGGCTGGTCGTAGGCTTCGATCAGGTTGACGCGAAAATTCTCCTGCTTGGCCAGATCGAGGATTTCCGAAACCACCCGCGCCTGATTGGTACGCGAGGGCAGCGCGCCGTCGCGCATCCGTCCCTCGCTCGGCCAGCCGGTCTCGCCGATCAGGATTTCCTTGCCCGGAAACGCCACCGCCATCCGCTTGCGGATGGCATCGACATGGGCGGCGGCATATTTGGCGCGGATCGGGAAGTCCTCCCAATAGGGCAGGATGTGAATGGTGACGAAATCGACGGCGTCATAGACCTCGCGGTTGCGCAGCCAGTATTCCCAGACATCGGCGTAGGTGACGGGAACGGCAACCTGCGACTTTGACCGAGCGGATGATGGCGACGAGGTCGGACGGTCGTCATCTCCCCGCGCAACAGCACCTCGTTGCCGACGACGACAGCGGTGATGACGCCGGGGATATTCCTTGGTCAGGCGCGACCGCGGTCGAAATCTGGATCAGGTTCTTCAGGCGGTTGCTGCCGAGCCATATTCCCTGGATGACCTTCAGCCCGACCTTCGCGGCGAGCGCCGGAACCTGATCGAGGCCGTTTTCGATCGAATAGGTCCGCACGCAATCGGATATTTTGGCGAGCTGCGCCAGGTCCTGGGCGATCTGTTCCGGGGCGATATGCGTGGTCGGATCCAGCGGCGTCTGGGCGCCGCGGAACGGCGCATAGGACACGCACAGCAGTTTGGCGTTGGGGTCGATCGGCGCGCGCGCCAGCGTGATCGGCGTGGCCAGCCACCACCACACGGCCGCAATCGCACCCAGGGACATGAGGAGAAGCGCCAGCGGCGTACGAAGAGAAATCGGTTCCATCCTCCGGGCAGGGATCGTCGATTAGCCGGTCGCCGGCCGTCTGCCAAGAGCAGGATATGCGCAACGCGGCGCCATGCGTCGGCGGCTTTACCACGACGCGATAAAGTTGTGACTTTGCTGGACAAAATCCGAAATGTCCGTCATGGGATTCCGCTTGGTGTCTCCGCCGCATTGGGGACCCATTTGAACGGCATCAACCAGCTGCGTCCGGGGCGGCCGCGGGCAGGAACAAATCGGGGAATTTATGCGTCGAGGCGTGCTTCAGCTTAAATATGCGGTTTTGCGCCACCTCGCCGTTCCCGGGCTTGCATTGCTGATCGGTATCGGAAGCGCGTTCGCCCAAAGCGGCGACATCAGGCCGCAGGACCAGTCCGGCAAGCCGGCCGCCAATGCGGCGCAGCCGGCGGACGCGGCCAAGGACAACCAGCGCAAGACCGACGAATTCGTCGAAGCGGCGCAGGCCATCAACGGCCCGGCCGGCAACCCGGAATGCGTCTGGCTCGGCCGCCGGGTGGTGCGACTGATGTGGCTCGACGACCTCGATACCGCGTTTCGGCATCTCGACCTTTACGACCGGTTCGGCTGCCCCGGCGGCCACGTCCAGGCGACCTTTCGCTGCCTGACCCGTTTTGGCCTGGTCGGCGTCAACGATCCCAAGGCGTCGCCGGATGCTGACCAGCCGGGTTCACGCCTGCTGGATCAATCCCGCCGCACAGCCACAGGCGGCGGCCGCGGCGGCCGCAACCTGCCCCCACCACCTCGGGCGCGCTCCGCACCTGCGCCGACGTCTGCACCTGCACCTGCCGCAGCTCCCGCCGCGCCGGCCAAATAATTCCTGAGCGCTGCCGGAACGATCCGAATTTTTCACGGTTTGGATGGGCGCGCCCTCAAAACGCCACGGCGTCATAAGAGTTGTTAAATCGCGTGGCAGAGATATGTTCGATTTGCCGCTGATTTGGTCGGATCTCGGGGACGGATCCGCTTCCCTGCCATAATGGCCCCGTATGGTTTAGTCGCGATGCGCGCCGTCGTCGCCGTTCTGTTGTTTGTGACCGCCGTTCACGCCGCGATGTGGGGCGTGTTGCGGGATAAGCAGCAGGCCCCCGACTTCACGGGCATGCTGCCGAGCGTGTCCTATGCGCCGTTCGAGGGAACCGGGCATCCCGACGTCGACAACGTTCCCAACTGCCGACAAAATCCGCGCCGATCTGAAGAAGCTTTCGACCATGACCCGCGCGATCCGCCTGTACTCTTCGACCGGAGGCGTCGAACTGGTGCCGCCGATCGCCGCCGAATTCGGCCTCAAGGTCACGGTCGGCGCCTGGATCGACAAGAACGTCGACCGCAACGAGCGCGAGATCGCCGCCGCCATCGACCTCGCCCGGCACAACAGCAATGTCATCGGGGTCGTGGTCGGCAACGAGACCGATCTATCGCGGCGAGCAGAAGGTCGACGACCTCATCGAGCTGATCAAGCAGGTCAAGAAATCCGTCAATGTTCCCGTCACGACTGGCGAAATCTGGAACATCTGGCGCGACAACCCGCAGCTCGGCTACTCCGTCGATTTCATCGCCGCGCACGTCCTGCCGTACTGGGAGAACTTCACCGCCGATCAGGCGGTCGACCAGGCGGTCTGCGATGTACCAGCTGCTGCGCGACCAGTTCCCCGGCAAGCGGATCGTGATCGCGGAGTTCGGCTGGCCGAGCGCCGGCTACAATCTGCGCAACGCCGATCCCGGCCCGTTCGAGCAGGCCAGGGTGCTGCGCAACTTCGTCACCCGCGCCGAGGCGATCGGCATGGAATACAACATCGTCGAGGCGATCGATCAGCCCTGGAAATTCTTCGAGGGCGGCGTCGGCCCCTATTGGGGCATCCTCAACGCCGCGCGCGAGCCGAAATTCGCCTGGACCGGGCCGATCGTCAATCGCGGACTACTGGAAGCTCGCCACCATCGCCGTTGCTGGTCGGCATCCTGATGTCGCTGCCGATCCTGCGGCTGGCCGAAGCCGACCGTGATGCAGGCGCTGATGCTGTCGGCGGCGGCGAACGGCGTCGGCGCCTGGACCGCGACCGTGTTTGCCTATTGGACCGGGCATTACTTCGTGTTCGGCTCGGCCTTTGCGCTGACGCTGGGATTGATCCTGCTGGTGCCGCTGGTGCTGATCGCGATGGCGCGGATCGAGGAAATCGCCGCCATCGCCTTCGGCCGCGAGCCGCGCCGGCTGATCGTCAAGGCGCGCGCCGCTGGCGCCCGCCACCATCGGCGAGCGACGTCACGTTTCCAAAAGTCTCGATCCATGTGCCGGCCTATTTCGAGCCGCCGGACATGCTCAAGCAGACGCTCGATGCGGTGTCGCGGCTCGACTATCCGAATTTCGAATGCGTCGTGATCATCAACAACACGCCCGATCCGGCGTTCTGGCAGCCGATCCAGGATCACTGCCGCGCGCTCGGCGAACGCTTCAAGTTCGTCAACGCCGAGAAGGTCGAGGGCTTCAAGGCCGGCGCGCTGCGCATCGCCATGGAGCGCACCGCTGTCGATGCCGAGATCATCGGCATCATCGATGCCGACTATGTCGTGCGAGCCGGACTGGCTGAAGGATCTGGTGCCGGTGTTCGCCGATCCCCGCGTCGGCCTGGTGCAGGCGCCGCAGGACCATCGCGACGGCGACCGCTCGCTGATGCATTACATCATGAACGGCGAATATGCCGGGTTCTTCGATATCGGCATGGTCCAGCGCAACGAGGCCAACGCCATCATCGTTCACGGCACCATGTGCCTGATCCGCCGCGCGGCGATGGACATGGCCGGCGGCTGGGCCGGCGACACCATCTGCGAGGACACCGATCTCGGGCTGGCGATCATCGAGCACGGCTGGCTGACGCATTACACCAACCACCGCTACGGCCACGGCCTGTTGCCCGACACCTATGAGGCCTTCAAGAAGCAGCGCCACCGCTGGGCCTATGGCGGCTTCCAGATCGTCAAGAAGCACTGGCGGCGTTTCCTGCCCGGCGCGAGCCGGCTGTCGCCCGACCAGAGGCGCGAATTCGCGCTGGGCTGGCTGAACTGGCTGGGCGCCGAAAGCCTCGGCGTGCTGGTCGCCATCCTCAATCTGATCTGGGTGCCGATCGTCGCCTTTGCCGACATCGCCATTCCCGACAAGATCCTGACGCTGCCGATCATCGCCACCTTCGTGGTCTCGCTGGTGCATTTCGTGGTGCTGTACCGCCTGCGCGTGCCGGTGAAATGGGGACAGATGCTGGGCGCCATGATTGCGGCGATGTCGGTGCAATGGACGGTGTCGCGCGCGGTCGCCAACGGGCTGATCACCGAGCATCTGCCGTTCGCGCGCACCTCCAAGGGCGGCTTTTCGCTGGTCTCGGTCGAATTCCAGGCGTTCTGGGAAGCCGTGATCGGCGTGCTGCTGCTGGTCGGCGCCGCCGTGCTGGTCGTCACCAACAATTTCAAGGAGGTCCGCGAGATCTATGTGTTCGCAGCCGTGCTGGTGCTGGAAAGCCTGCCGTTCCTGTCGGCGGTGGCGATCGCCATCCTGGAAAACTCCCGGGTCAACGCGTTCTCGTTCTGGCGCAATACCGGCGTCCGCACCGCGGAGCTGATCGGCCTGCGCCCGGTGGCGATGCCGACGGTGGTCGGCCCCTCCCAGCCGGTGGCGTCGGAGATTCACCCCGAAGCCAGTTGACCGCGAGCCGATTTTCGTGCGCCGTCGCCGGCTTGAAGAAGTCCGCGCTAACGCACAGGCCGCAGCGAGCAAATCCGGATTCTCCCGGCGGCCGGTTGGCGCGTTGCCGCGCTATTGACCCGCACCAAGCCGCCCCCTACACAGCGCCGCAAGTGAGCGCGTAGCTCAGGCGGTAGAGCACGTGACTTTTAATCATGGGGTCGAGGGTTCGAGTCCCTCCGCGCTCACCAAAAACCACAATGATATCTGTAGCATATGGCCTAGATGAAGTAGCACAAATAAGCGTGGACAACCAGAAACTGCGATTAATAAGTGATTAGTAAGTATTCCTCTCCGTTGGCGATTGCCCATCTCGGCGAGCCCTGCCGTTGAGTTGGGGCAGAACTGACGGCACCGTCGGTTTTGGTTCGATCGCCAGAAAGCCGTTGAGTCTGCACTGTGTCTGCAAACGCGTTACGCATCCGAGGCCTTGTCATGTCAGATCAGGACGATTGGGATTTTGCGGGTGAGGACGACGCTAAGGCGCAGATCCGCGCGGCCGTCCGCTATTTGCTCAAAGGTGCCGCCGGCAGCGACCGCGGTGATATCGTGCGGGAGATCCTCGACATCGTTGGCGAGGTAGCACACGGCCTGCCGGATCCACTGGGTGACGATTTGCCCGGTGGTTAAGCCGGCGCCGCTTACAGGGCGATGGCGACAAATCGGGTATGGTCACTGGGCGAGTCTACGGAGGCCGCTGGTGCGTCCGGCCGCTGCGGGCTCCGATGTGCCGGCCGATCGGCGCCAGCGCAGGGCTCGCCAGCGTCGTGGCTTGATGGGCACACAAAAAAGCCGGCGGGCGTTACGCCGTCGGCTTCTTGTTGCGACTGCCGGCTCGATTTCCGGTGCCATCGCGATCTACGCCTGCATCGGCATAGTTAATGACAGGTCAACTGGCCAGTTTATTCGCGGTTGCGGCCTTCGGTCGCTGTGAACCTAGTCACTGATGGCACGGTCGCTGCGAAGCGCGCCGCCGGTCGACGAGGCACATCGGCAGCGCTCACCGCGACGTCGGTGCTTTGATCAGCGCAGAAGCGCTCAGATTTTGGCCTTTTACTGCGGCCAATCCCGGAAGAGCATGACCCCGATCATGATCATCGAGACGGCCGCAACCGCCAGCGAGCAGATCACCGGCAACTCTTCGAGGACAATGACAACGGCTGCCCGCCCGCTAATTCTCTTCCCATGCGCGAAGCGCCACCCTGCTACACCCATACGGAAACTCCGTTTGGCCCCCAGCAGCAGTGCGGTTTGAGTGTATCAACAAGCGCTCGCCGGCAATAGACCAATTCGGGCGTGCTCGTTTGCGGCTCTATGAAATCCGCTGTTGTGTGTCCTAACCGCAACGACTTGTTTGTTCCTTCGATGGGAACAGCAATTTCGATTCGCCGCGATCGTTAGCCCATGCAAATCTCGTGCACCCGGGGCGGACGGGGCTTTTTCGAAACCAAGAGATTTTGAGCCCGGGAGGCCGCCGGATATTGCCTGGCGGCCTTTTCAATTCTTCCCCACTTGCAAAGTGAGCGCGGACCTGAGCCCGCGCCAGAAATCAGGGTGCGTCAGATGATTGAAGCGGTTGCTGCAATTCTCGGCTTGTTTAGCGCCAGCGTATTTCTTGCTCATGCGGTTGACACGTATCGCACACCATAGGCCGCCCGGCATGAAGCGAGGCGAGCGCGACCACTTACTGCCATCCGAACCAGACAAGGCTGAAACCCACGGCTACCATGCCCGCGCCGTAGTCGACCATTGCTGCATTGTGCGGCCATGTGAGCAATCCTGTTCCTCGTGCGAAGCAGAAAAGCCCAACAGCAACAAACAGCGGGCCAACGACCCGAAGGACGATCTTCATGACAGCACCCTCGCGGCGCGATCAACGACGGCGATATTGATCGAGGCCAAGAGAGTCACAATAGAAAAACCCGCCGGCATGAACCGGGCGCCCTCACCGTTCCTCGTCCGGATGCACCCACCGATAAGGCATAATCTCGGCGCGGTTCGGTCAACTTGATTCTGTCAACTGGGGTAACCTGGAGGGCGGCGAGCACGGCCCCGCCGCACCGGTCGCGTCCATGGGGGGTGGACAGGCGGGACCGTGCAGGTCGCACGGTGGCGGCCATTTTAATTAATTGGCGACCTTGACAGCAAAAAGCCGCCACCGGGTTGAGATCGGTGACGGCTTTCGATTTCGCACACAATTACCACCAGAAGGTCAGGCTTGATCCTGACGGCTTCCTGGTTAATGACGGGTTACTTCAGCGAGCTGTTGATCGAGGTAAACATGCCGTTCAGGTTGCTGCCAAGGCCATTAACGACGGCGATGATCGCGAGGGCGATGCCTGCGGCAATGAGGCCATATTCGATGGCCGTAGCAGCGGATTCGTCCTGCAGGAAGCGGGTGAAAAATTTGGGCATCCGAAACTCCTGGTGAGCGAAGCCTCAGATGTACCGACCACGGCTTGCAATCCGGTTAAATCAATGGAAAAAAATTAAAGAAAAACCCGCCGGCATAAACCGGGCGCCCTCACCGCTCCTCGTCGGGATGCACCAGGCCGGGGATGCTTATGGTGCGATGTCCTCGATCTCCAAGCGGTTGGTGAATTTGATAAGGCGCATTTTCAGGTTCTTGGCTTTCGCGATGTCATGGGCGGCTTCCATCACGCTTTCCAGGCGCTCAGCATCGGCGGCGATCAACGGCGCGTATTCACCGGTCACTAGCTTTGCCTGAGCGACAATTTCCAGACCGGCCTCGTTGACGTAGGTCACGAGCCAAAGCTGATTGATGCGCTGGATGCCGTCAGGAGAAGTCATCTTGAAATCAATTTGATGTTGATGGATTGGCGAACTGAGAGATGCCGCCAAACCCAGCACGGCGAGATGCGGGAAAATGCTCATTTGCCTTTACACCCTCTGAAAACTAGGCCGAGTTGGAAATTTTTGAACCAATAGCGACAACCTAGGAGCCTGTCCGAATAGTCGCTGTTCAATTTTGAGCGAGTCTGATTCAAGCTTGAGCTATGAGCAAGTATTTTCGTCCGTGGAATATCGATCAGACACTGCTGCTGCCGCCGAATGTGCAGGACTTCGTGCCGAAAGGCCATGTCTCGCGGTTTATCGTTGAGCTGGTGCGGGAGAGCCTTGATCTGCGGGAGATCACGGGCAGCTATGTGAGTGGTCTTGGGCAGCCGCCGTTTGACCCGCGGATGATGGTGGCGCTTCTGCTGCACGGCTATGCGAGTGGGCTGTATTCGTCGCGGCGGATCGCGAAGGCCTGCCGCGAACGGAACGATTTTGTGATGATTGTGGCGCTCGATCCGCCGGATTTTCGCACGATCAGCGACTTCCGCAAGCGGCATTTGAAGGCGCTCGGCGCGCTGTTCCTGCAGGTTCTGAGGTTGTGCGAGACGGCAGGGCTGGTCAAACTCGGCCATGTCGCGCTTGATGGCACGAAGATCAAAGCGAACGCGTCGAAACATAAAGCGATGAGTTATGAGCGCATGAAGAAACGCGAGGCGGAATTGAAAGCCGAGGTCGCTCGCATGCTGGCGGCCGCCGAGGCGGCGGATTCCGAAGAGGACGAGACTTTCGGCCGAGACAAGCGCGGCGACGAGATGCCGGATTGGGCCGGCGACAAGCAGAAACGACTGGCGAAAATCCAGCAGGCGATGGCGGCGCTGGAAGCCGACGCCAGGCTGGCGGCGGCGGAAGAGCGTCGCATCGAGGCCGAAAAGGAACAGCAGCGCCAAGCTGAAGGCCGCAAGAAGCCGGGCAAACCGGCGGCGCCGCCATCGGACCAACCTGATCCCAAGTCGCAACGCAACTTCACCGATCCGGAAAGCCGCATCATGAAGTCGAAGGATGGCTTCGTTCAGGCCTACAATGCACAGGCCGCCGTCGACGCAGGCGCCCAGATCATTGTCGCGCACGAACTGACGCAGTGCGGCAACGATCAGGGCCAGTTGGTGCCCCTGATCGAGGCCATCAAGAACAATCTCGGCCGCAAGCCGGATCAGGCCTCGGCGGACTCCGGCTACTGCAGCGAATCCAATCTCGAAGCGCTCGAAGCACACGGCGTTGACGGCTATGTCGCGCCCGGACGCGCCAAGCACCCGACAGCTGCGAACGGAAAAATCGGTGGACCGCTGACCCAACGGATGCGGAAGAAGATCGACGACGGCGGCTTCGAAACACCCTACCGATTGAGAAAGCAAGTGGTCGAACCGGTGTTCGGACAGATCAAACAGGCTCGCGGCTTCCGCCAGTTCCTGTTGCGGGGCGTAGATAAAGTGCGCGCCGAATGGGCCATGATCTGCACAACCCACAATCTCCTGAAGCTGTTCACCCTCGCAAACGCAGCCTCAGCCGGCTAACCTCAACAAATGCCCGAACGCCTATCTGGACGGGCTCCTAGAGCGGTCGCGCTGTACACCGCAAGAGAAACCCCGCCCCCGTGAACCGGCGCCCTCGCCTCTCGTCGTCCGGGCAAGTCTACTTGAACATCGTCTTGACCGCCTGCCAGAACGATAGGCCTTCCCGGTGTTGATGCTCAGCGGTTGGCGCCGGCTGAATGGCGCTCACCGGATCGATCAAACCTGCTTCCAATCGCGCATGCTTCTCCAGGTCGAGCCTCTGGGCCTCCCGGCGATCCAACTCATACTTATCGACGGGAGTGAGATTGGCTTTCTGAGCCATTGCTTACCCTCCCCTTTTTCCGTGAACAGAAGCCAACGGTTCCCAGGTTGAGTTCGTTCCGTGGCGCTCCCAAAAAGAAAAAGGCCTTGATCTCAGCTCTCCTCGTCCGGATGCACCCAAGGATAAGGCGTGATCTCGCGTGCTTCGGTCAGCTTGATCATGTGCACCGCCGGCGCATACCGACCTTTGCCGCACGATCGGAATTTCAGCGCTGCTTCGAACTTCCAGATAGGGGTATCCCGCGGCCGTCGTAGGGGGTGTGCGACCGGTGGACGCGGGGCGGTGGTGCGCGTCGACACGAGGCAAGCGGCGCGTGCACGATAGGAGGACCAGCGCAACGAAACCAAAGAGGCACCACCATGAGCGAGCCCGCGAAGGCACCCGAATTCATCCATGTGGAGCGCCTGCTCGAGGCGCCGGTCATATATTTCGACGCCGTTCCAACCGCCGGATTCCGCGGACCCGTGCTGTCGGTGACGCTCGCGCTGATCGTCGGCGAGGCGGTCTCGAAAACTGACACGGAAAACCATATGCTCGCGGTCGGTAATTTGCGTATGACCGCGGGAGCCGCCGAGCAGTTGCGCGACGTCTTGGGCAAGGCACTGTTGGCGGCACAGCCGACACCGGGACCGGCAAACTGATTGTAAATTTCGGCGGCGGCCAGCATTAGCTGCACCGTTCGCAACCTTTCGGACACCGGCGCCGCGATCGAGGCAGCCACCAAACGACGGATGGGAGTCGCGTTCGATTGGCGTCCGAAAAACATAACCCGCCGGTCGCTAAACCGGCGGGCTTGTCTCATTGACGCGCTACACCACAGACAGTCGCGTGAGGGATTGCGCCAGCGCCAAACCGCAGTCCTTTGCTGCTCGGACGGCGTTGACAACCTTCCGCCTAGCACCGTGGGGCGGTTCGATATTCATAAAGCAACCGGGAATCCCCGGCTCTTCTTCTCGAACGCAGAGCCGCGATCGGGGAATATAAAACCACTCGTAGTTATTATTCCCGTCGACTGCTGTGCCCCACCACATGGTGCAGCGTTTCATCGGTTTATTGGATCGGCGTGATGAGGCTCTAAACCGACACGTCGAGCGCGTGTTCGATCCGTCACGGAAGGAAAAGCCAGAGTAAATTCGTGCGCGATCGATGAAGCCGGAAGCCGTCCGGTCGGGGCATGAGTCGCTGGCGCCATCGGAGCAACCGACCGGCGTCCCGTTCGCTCGGATGCAGACCCGGTATATCCACGGCTCGACCTAGCTGCCTGCCAATATTCCTCGATGCGCCCCGGTCAAACTGACGATGTCCGTTCATCGCGGGAGAGCGGACTCTCCGTGAATGGCTCACCACTTCCGAGTTTGACCCAAAGCGGAATGCCAAGGCAGGTGCGGAATTTTCTCCCTTCGACCGCGATTGAGGCGATGAGCTGAAGATGATGCGGGCGGCTTCTCCCGGCCTTAGCGGCGTTTACCAAGCCCCGGTAATCCGCCACTGACCATCCCTCTGGGTCGTGTGATCACAGTCCTACGTCTGTATCTCCATTGTCCATTGGCCTCGTCTTCTTCTCGTCTTGTTAATTCAGTCTGTCGTTTAGGCACGCGCTTTTGACGAATTTCGACGACCCGGAACGGTTTTTTCGACTTCGACTTCGACTTCGACTTTGGCTTCGGCGCCTGGTGCGTGACTACGGCGGCGCCTTTTGCTTGAAGCCGACCAAGGGCTTTCTCCGCCCCTTCCAATGTCCGATGATAGCTGTGGCGTTTGCGGTACGGCGATCCTCGACCGCAAAGCCCGATCCAACTTCGTAAATGTCCCACAATTTTGTCATCTGGTGACGGTCTTTCTCTTCGGCACCGCGATAGGATAGCCGCAATGGAGCCGGCCATCCACAGCCATTCCAGCGATCTTCTAACCATCCCGGCAGTCTGCATACAAATCCCCCTGCGAGGCTCGTCCCACCAGTCTAATTACTGCGGTGCATGAGTCTGTTGGTGGCACATTTCGGACCTGACGCGATGTCTGACTTGAGTCCGTAGTGCGCTCCAATGCGGAAGTTGGCGAGAGCAAGCAAGGATCGGCATCATGCAGCCGCTTGTCGGCACCCCGCGCGCCGATCTTGAGCGCGTCATCCGGCAGCGGCCTTTGCAGCGCCCTCGCCTCATCCCACGGCGCACGCATCCACACGATCACATCTGATAGGCCGGTGAGTTCTCCCGATCTGTCCTTGGCGTCTCGACGAGCGGCTCAGGCTGTATGTCGAAGAGAACTTCCATAATGCTTAAAGAAGAGATCGAGCTTCACAGGTTCGCCGGTGTCTCGCCAGAACAGTCTTTTACCGAGGCTGGCCGCCACCGCGAGGCGGTGGTGGCCGCCGATTAGAATATGGTCATCCGTTGCTTTGGCGATGATCTCACCGGCTTCGTCCACGATGGTTTTCATGGGCCGCCTCCAATCCAACGCGCCGCGCCGCCGCGATGGTGCGCGATCTATCTAACCTCGTGCCAGGCCCGGCGTTCCAACCCCCCATGAAGATCACGGCTTCCGTGTTCGGCCTGTGGCACATCGCGGTACCGACCGGCATAAAATTTAGGGCGATATGATAAATTGCAAACATATTTAAGTTCCACGGTCGCGCAGTCCCCGCGCACGGCCACCCTCCCAAAGGACCCTGCCGACCGATTGCGGAGGGCCGCCATCCTTCGACGGTTCGCTGGAGCTAACGTTAGCTCTGGGTTCGCTGGAGCGGCGCGCCGCTCCGTTTCGCGGCCAGCGCACCGCGTCACCATCGCCAGCCGTCGCGCATCACCTGGACCTCGACCGACGACGACAACAGCGGACAGCACTCACGACGACGGCGGCCCGGCAGGCAGCGCGCATGCGCGCATGCGCCGCTGTGGAAAAGATGCAATCGCCAAAGTCGCGACGCGAATCGGTTGGCACAGAACAAGGCGCTGGGGGCTGCCATGACCGAGGCCCTAAATGTCCCGCTGGACCGACGAGGAACTCCGCGAGCTCATCACCTTGTGGCCAACACACTCGGTGTCGCAAATTGTCAAACGGTTGCACCGCCCGCGCTGGGCGATACGCAGCAAGGCAAAGCGGCTGTGCCTAGATGGACTGCCGCCGCACAATCCCGAGCATTTCGACGTAGATGCGCCAAAGCCGCCGAAACCGCCGCTCGCGCCGGATCGGTGAACTGATCCAAGGCGCACATCCAGAACGGCGGCAGCACCCGCATAGGCAGGCGGGGCGCCCCATCCGGTCAGTCGCCCTTGAACTCGGTCCAGGCACCGGCTTTCCGGCTTCAACCAACCTCGCCAGTGAGGCGACGACGTGTTCCTGATGTTCGTGACCGGATATCCACCTCCCCGCGGCGGTGGTGGCATTCCCCATCGCCCCTGCGGTTTATTCTCAAGGATGGGCGTTGGCATCGTCCGAGCAGTCACCCGGTTTCCCGCCTTGCCTGATGCAGACGCGGAAAAGCCAGGGCTCAGTATAGCTCCCTTCCCACATGCCTCGCCCGGTCTGCTCGGCTTCACGCTGCGCATCATCGTAATTTTTGTTTTGAATACTGCGGCCAGTCCAAGGCGAGACCATTGCGCACGAGCCAATCCCCGAGGTCAGTGCCGCCGACCGAGCACTTCGCCACTGTGCGACCGTATCGGTCCAGCGAGATTGGCAAACAGTTCACCGGCCGCCCTGCAATGAAGGCGTCCAGATCGTTCGCCGCCTTGGCACCGCACCGATACTGCAAGCTGTCATCGCCCGGACAAAGCTGGCTGCTCTCCGGCGCATCGATTCCCCACAGGCGAATGCGCGACCCATGAATTTCCAGCGTGTCGCCGTCGATAATGCTGGCCTGCCCCACCATATCGGCCGAATTGGCGCTGCCGCTTGCCACGAGCAACATCAAACAGATCACCCATTTAGTGCGCATCAGTCCTGTGCCGTCATCTGTTGGGAGAATCTCTGGCACGGGCATCGTTCATTTTGTATGATCGTTCCTGCGCGAGTTGGATTTAGGCCAGTCCCCTACCACCCTCCATCGATGGAGTTTTAGCAATGGCGGAGTATGTTCCTAGTCCCCGAAACTGGGTGCGCGAGCAGGTCGAGCTTTACGAAAGTAGTGGTGGAACGAAAGGCACCACGTTAAGTGACACCGGGCTGCCCGTCGTCATCGTGACGCACGTCGGCAATAAGACCGGCGCCATCCGAAAGACTCCGCTCATGCGCGTAAAGGATGGCAATAATTACGTCTTAATCGGGTCACAGGGCGGCGCGCCAACCGATCCAGCCTGGGTGCATAATCTGCGCGTCAATCCGAATGTGGAAATTCGGGACGAGACCGTCGTGCGACCAATGCGAGTGCGTGAGGTCAAGGACGACCGTGAACGGAAGCGGCTCTGGAAGCTCGCTGTGGCGGCGTTTCCGCCTTACGCGGACTACCAAGAACGCACTAATCGCCGGATACCCGTGTTTGTTGCAGAGCAGATTGGTTCTCCAGCTTCTTAACTTGGTGCACGAGAGCTGTTTGCGACTACGCCCGAAGCCTGGAACAGACTGGCCGAACTGGCCCAGGCCCATTGGAAGCTCGCCTGCAAGACAGGCGACGAAATCGTGTGCAGCCGCGTGCGCGGCGTACCACCGCACTCACGCTACGTTGAAATACTCGCGATTGCAGACCGTGCGCTTGTCCCTACCTAAAAGATGGGAAAGGACCGACCATGATGACGACCAGACTGGCAATTTTCGCGCTCGTGACTGTGGGGCTGGCGGGTGCGCCCTTTGCTGCCCAAGCGAAGAAGCACAACCACATCAGGCATCATGTTTCGACAATGCAATCTGGCACTTATGGGACGTCCGGAATATTGACGACGCAATCCGGAATTTATTATGGGACATCTGGAACTTCTGTTGGATCTGTCGTCGCGCCGTCAGTGGGATCGTACTATTGGCCGTCGGTAGGCGCAACAAACGCGGTCCCCACCTGGAGCAACACTAATCCTCCCGTTCGCAGGTAAAGGGAAAACCTCGTTCGTGGCCGAGCGGTCCCGAATGTAGCCCGGACAATATTCCTCGATGCGCCCCGGTCAAACTGACGATGTCCGTTCATCAGGGTAGAGCGGACTCTCTGCGAATGGCTCACCACTTCCGAGTTTGACCCAACTCGGAAGTCGCCCACGTGTCCGAGGTGGGCAAAAAAGCTTCAAATGACCCCTTCCAATTGAGCCGCCACGCGGGCAGACGGGGCAATCGTTGGCACGGTGGCGGGACGCCTAAATTTTCGTAACGGAAAGCGGGGCGGGGCGTTGTCGGTCGGCACAAGCTTCGATCGCCCTTCGCGCGCCCGAGCGGCACCGGATGCACCCCGCCGGTAGGCGCGTCTAGATCCGGCTCAAGAAAAACGTCTCCAGTTTGCCTTTGCCCTTCACTTCGATGCTGCCGCGTGGCTCCAGCGCGAAGGAACCGACGAGGTGGCGGGCGGTATCCCGGGACACATGGATTCGATTGGGCAGAGAATAGGCCTCGAGCCGGCTGGCGACATTTACAGTATCGCCCCACACGTCGTAGATGAAGCGGTGCGCGCCGATGATGCCGGCAACCACGGGACCGGAATGTATGCCGATCCGGATTTGCATGGGCCAGCCGAAGTGACCGTTGACCCGGTCTAGCCGATCGATCATGCCGAGCGCCATTTTCGCGATCGCTGCGAACGGATCGGGGTTCGGATCGGGCAGGCCGGCGACGGCCATGTACGCATCGCCGATGGTCTTGATCTTCTCGACGCCGAGCTCGCGCGCAAGCGCGTCGAACTCCGAGAACAGCCGGTTCAAATAATCGACCATCGCTGCGGGTGTGACCCGTGCCGAGTGCTGGGTAAAGCCCACCAGATCGGCGAACAGAACGCTCACGCCCTCGAAGCGGTCGGCGATCATGGCTTCGCCCTGGTTCAGGCGGCCAATCACCTGTCTTGGCAGGATGGTCAACAGCAGCCGCTCGAACTTGGCGGTCTCGTCCTCGATGCGGCGAAGATACTTCTGCTCGCGGTCGCGCCAGTGCTTCTTGTGCAGGCAAGCATTGATCCGCGCGCGCAGCAGGATCGGATCGAACGGCTTCGGCAGATAATCTTCGGCCCCGGCCTCGATGCAGCGGACGGCGCTCTCGGTCTCCGTCAAGGCTGTGATCATGATAACGGGAATGCGACGCAGCCGCTCATCGGCCTTCATGCGCACAAGCACGTCAAACCCGTTGATGTCGGGCATCATCAAATCGAGCAGGACGAGGTCGAACTCATCGTCGGAGAGCGCCTGAAGCGCCTGCTGACCGCCGGCCGCCGAAGCGACGCGATGGCCATCGCGGGTCAGTCGGCGCGACAAGAGATCGCGGTTGGCCTCGATATCATCCACGACGAGAATGGAGCCGGTTTCGGTGACGGCATTCGGCTCATGCCGGACTGGCCCGAGGCTGCGCATCAAGTCGCTGACAATGACGGCGGCGGTCCGATCGGAGGCCAAGCTCGTCTCCTCGACTTCGACCGAGAATCGCACGATGCGATCGAGACGCAGCAATAGATCGGTGGCCGCCACCAGCAGCCGGTCGAGATCCGCCCGCAGCGAGTCGCTTGAGAAATCGGCTACATCCTCGCAAAGCATCTCGCCATAGCCCTTGATCGCGTTGAGGGGCGTGCGCAGCTCGTGACGCAGCTCCTGGTCTTGCGTGGCGGACGCTGAGCCGGGCGGGCTCTTGGCGCGATCGCCGTCCACCAGCCGGTCGACCTTGCCGGCGAGATCCCGGGCAGCGCGGAGGATACGGTCCATATCGGGCAGGATGTCCGGACGCCCGTTCCGAGACGCCTCCTCATGCAGGATCTCTGCGTAGCCGAGCAGGGCGTTGACCGGGGACAGCAGCTCTTGGCGAAGGTGGGCAAGCTGAATGCGCCAGGCGCGCGCGCTGTCGGTGTCAATGCTGCTCATGGCCGATCCGGACCCGCGCGCCGGGCGTGCCGCGGCACCAGCTCGTCGAGGGCCGCCAACACGGTCTTGCCGCTGTGCTCGCCCTTGTGCACCAAATGCTGTACTTGGCCGTTGAGTTGCGCGAAATCCTCGGCGGCCAGCGTCTTTGCGGTGACGACGATGACCGGGATGCGCTGCCAGCGGGGTTCGGCGCGCACCCGCGCGATGAACTCGAACCCGTCCATCTCCGGCATCATCAGATCGAGCAGAATTGCGTCGGGTAAAGCCTCGTTCAAGCGCTCGAGACCAACCCGACCATTATCCGCTTGCGTGACCATGCAATCGATCTGCCGCAGGGCGCGCCTCATCAGCTCGCTGGTCGGGGCGTCATCCTCGACTATCAGCACGTGCCGAAGCGCGCCCGGGCAGCACTTTTCCACCGCACGGACCAGTCTGTCGCGATCGATCGGCTTGATCAGGTAATCGGCGGCGCCGAGCGAGAAGCCGATGCTCTGGTTGTCGACGACCGTGGCCATGATCACGGGGATTTCCGCCAGTTCCGCATCTTCCTTCATGGCGCTGAGCACCGCCCAGCCGTCCATTCGCGGCATCATAACGTCGAGCGTGACGACATCGGGCTGCAGCGTGCGGGCGAGCTGCATCGCCTCCTCGCCATTGGCAGCCACGCGAACGGCGTAACCGCCGCGCTGCAGGTGCCGGCTCAATAGCTCCCGCGCGTCGGGATCATCGTCGACCACGAGAACAATCGGCGCGTGCTCGGATTCCGCGACCTGCGGACCGTCGGAACGCTTCTCTGCCGCCGAGACCGCCGCGTCCGATGCGGCGCGTGTCACCGTCGGCAGACGAATGGTGAAGGTCGTCCCCTTGCCGGCTTCGCTCGTCAGCGTCACATCGCCGCCCATCAGCAGGCAGAAGGTCTTGGTGATGGCGAGGCCCAGCCCGGTACCGCCATAGGTGCGGGTCGTCGAGGCATCGGCCTGAGTGAAGGCCTCGAACACCTTGGCCTGCTGATCTGGCGTCATGCCGATGCCGGTATCGCGCACCTGAAACTCGATCCAGTCGACGGCCCCGTCCACATCACGGAGCGCGGTCAGCGTGATGGTCCCGTTCCGGGTGAACTTGCAGGCATTGCTGAGAAGATTGAACAGTATCTGCCGCATTTTGGTCAGATCGCTGTGGATCGAGCCAACTTCACCGGCACAGTCCACCACCAGAACGTTGCCGGTCTTCTTGGCCAGCGGGGCGACGGTCGCCGCGACGCTATCGATCATGGGCCGCAGCTCGAAGGTCTCGAGATAGAGCGTCATCTTGCCGGCCTCGATCTTGGAAAGATCGAGGATGTTGTCGATCAGGCCCAGCAGATGCTTCCCGGCATCCTGGATCTTGCCCAGGTCCTCCATCTCCGATTCGCGCCCGGCACTCTGGGCGTCCTCGAACAGCATTTCGCTATAACCGATGATCGCGTTCAAGGGCGTGCGCAGCTCGTGGCTCATGCTGGCAAGGAAGTCCGACTTGGCGCGAGTTGCCTGCTCGCTCACCCAGATCGCCTTGTGCAGCTCTCCTTCCATGCGCTTGCGATCGCTGATGTCGGCGAGGCCCGTGATCATCGCCGGGCGCCCTTCGAACTGGACGCGCTGTGAGGACATGAGCGCCCAGAACTCCTCGCCTCCAGCCCGCTTGAACAGCATCTCCATGCCGTCCACATGGCCGCGCTCGGTCAGCGCGTCGATAGCGTGCTCACGATGCCGCTGGTCTGCGTAGAGGGTTTTCGCTTGCAGGCCCAGGGCGGACGAACCTTCGAGCTCGAACATTTCGCTGAAGCGTTGATTGGCATACCGGATGATCCCGTCATCGAAGGTGACGATGAGCACCGCGATCGGCGCGGCCTCGGCAATGACGCGCAGCCGCTGCTCGCTCTCCTGGATCGCCTTCTCCGCCTGCTTCACGTCGGTGATGTCCGTGTAGGTCGCGACCGTGCCGCCGTCGTCGGTTTTGCGCTCGTTGACCTGGATCCAGCGCCCGTCGAAGCGGCGATGCGCATGCGTGCCCTTGGGATCGCGATGCCGGGCCAGACGCTCCGCGACCCAGGCCTCGATGTGCCCCTCCGCTTCACGGATCTCACCACTCGCGGCCGCATTGCGGAGGATCGCTTCGAACGATGCGCCCTGATTCACGATATCGATGCTGCTGGTGCCGTGCATGTCCCGGTACCGCCGGTTGTAGATCACCAGCTTGTCGTCGGCATCGTAAAGCGAGAACCCCTCGGAAATGCTCTCGATCGCGTCGACCAGCCGCCGCTGGGCCTCGGTCGCCTCGTCGCGCGCAGCCGCCAACTCCTCCTCTCGCCGTTTGAGTTCGGTCACGTCCGTGAACACGCCCACGGTGCCGCCGTCCTGCGTCTTACGCTCGCTGATCTGGATCCAGCGACCGTCCCACTGGTGATGCAGAAACGGCCCTTTGGGATTGCGATGCCGGGCAAGTCTTTGCTCGACCCATTCCTGAGGTCGTGCAACCGCGTCGGCCACGATCTCACGTGCGGCCACGGCCTTGATCAAATGCTCGAACTCCAGCCCTGGCCGCATGAGGTCGGCCAACCCCGGATAGAGTTCGCGATAACGCGAGTTGCACAGCACCATGCGATCATCGGCGTCGAACACGAAAAAGCCTTCCGAGATGCTCTCGAGCGCGTCGGTCAGCCGAGTCTGGGCCTGTGTAGCCTTGTCGCGTGCCTCCGACAGCTCCTTCGAACTCAGCTCCAGCGAGCGTTCGAGCATCGCCCGGTCGTTATCGAAATCGGCGTATGCGGCATCGACGGCTGCTACGAGAGGCTGCAGCGCAGCCGGTACTTCGTAATCGACACCGAGGTGTTTTCTGAGCTGGCGTCGTAGCAGCCTATGCATCTGTGCCCTGTAACGTTCAGTTCTCTGCGAAAGTCGTTACGGTCATGGTTTGGTTGTGCAGGCGGCACTCGCCACCGTGCGTGAAGGGGCAAAGCTCGCCATACGAGTAGAACCCGGAAATCCTCGTATCCGTCCCGAAGACATTTCGGATTGCTTCGATTTCTTCTTCGGTGCGCTGTTTCATCACGAGCTTGCGGCCGACACAGCTCACCAGAATTGCAAGATCTGGTCGCCGGTCGCCCAGCCCACTGAGGCTGGCCTTGGCGGCGGCCGTCGCGCCGTCGACCAGATCGTCGACATTGGTCTTCATCAATTGTGCCGTTCCGCCCTGTGGGATGTCGCCTGCGAATGTCATTGACTTGTTCTGCTCGTCCACCGACAGGACGGTCCGGACGACACCCTGGCCGCCCTTTTTTTCGGTAACCAGGATTGGAAAAAGCAACGCTGAGCCCGGTAACTGGTCGGCGTGTGAGCCCAGGTACGATTTATATAAGTCGAGCGCTGACCGCTCATCCAGCTCATAGAGGATGTTGCCCTCGGCCCGCGTGATGGTGCGCAGCGGCCCGAATGGCACCCAGCCACCCATCGATCCGTAGCCAATGCGCAAGTCGTCGCCGTACAGACCGACCGCAGCTACGCGCTGGGGGCCCACGGCATCGTCGGCGAGGACCCAGGTCTCGGCGAAGTTGGTTCCGTCTCCGGAAAGGCCGCCGGTGATCGAGACGCCTTCGGGAACGCCGCCCGCGAGACCGCGTGCCAAGTCGGAGCCATTGACGTGCAAGCCGTCCGAAAGCACGAACACATGGCGCAACGAGACGTCATTTAGCCGCTGCGCGAGCTCCTTGCCGACGTCGTAGCTCGCCTTCGCCTCACCAATCGTGGCAGAGGCGGAGCGGAGACGCGTATGTTCGAAGTCGACAATGGTCGCTGTCACCGAGTTGTCGACGATCATGTCGCCGAGAATCTCGCCGGAAGTCGAGCAACCAAGCATGGCGGCCCCTTTGAAGTGATCGCGCAACTCGCCTACGAGGTCACCTGCCTGCATCAGCGATCTAGCGCCGAAAACGAATGCGACACTTTGTCGTCCGACTTCGCCGGTTGGCAAATTCGGCCGCCACCCGTCATTTTGGGACCATTTGTACTGAGCTGTTTTCATGGGTTGTTTCCTCTCGTCATCCGTCCGGAAACTTGTAGGTCGTCTACTGTCCCGCAGCCGCGAGTAGCGTCTCGATCTTACCCAGCAACCTCTGCAGCTCGATCGGTTTTGTGTCGTAGTCGTCGCAGCCGGCCCCGAGGGCCTTGTCCCGGTCGGTCGCCATGGCGTGCGCCGTGAGCGCGATGACAGGGATGCTACGGAGCTCGGGGGCGGCCTTGATCCGGCGCGTTGCCTCCCAACCGTCGATTACCGGCAGGCTCATGTCCATCAAAATGAGATCGGGCCTGTCGCTCGTCGCCATTGCGACACCGCGTGCTCCGTCCTCGGCAATGATGACCTCGTAGCCACCGCGCATTAGGCGCCGCGAGAGCATGTCACGGTTCATCTCGTTGTCTTCGACCAGCAGGATCTTGGGCATGGCACCGCCTCAAGCCGGCACTGCTTGCCCGAGACCGCCCGGGCAGCCTCAATAGACGCCTAAAAAATCAGCCTAGCACTCAAGCCTACCTGTCGCATCACAAAAATGGGGAGTAGTGGCGCCGACAGGAAATTCCCAGAGATCTATAAAATATTACTACCTCGGATGAGGCTCTATAGCTCGGTGAGGTGGTTTATTCAGTGGTACATTGGGTCCACAGCCGTGTTCGCTCCTTATCGGTATTTTGTACCTAGGAGCTACGACTATCATATGCGAGGGGCGATCAATTCATACTCGATAAAACCACTAATTGGCGCGTATGGGGCCTCTCTATTCTTTGCATTGTTCCTATATACGTTGATTAGGCAACTTGTTGTTCAAGACTGTGAGTGATGAAGCATCAATCAAGCGGGGTCGCCCTAAGTTGGCGGCCTCTTTCATTTAAGGCCAAACGTGCGATGTCGCCTCTTGGCAGTGCGCCCCGAAGGCGCGGATCACTAGTGGAGGAAGATTCCGCCCAGAGAGTTGTCGATTGATCTGGTAGCTGACGAGCGGTTCGGCCGGGTATCCGAATGCATCAGGGCCTTGCGTTCGATGTCGGCCCCCCGAAAACTACATTTATCAGGGCATGCTGAAGCCGTACCGCCTCGCCTCGACGATCCCGGCATGGGTCACCACCTGCGCGACCGCGCGGGTGGAGCCCGAGGTCAACGGCTCCAGCTCACCATCAGCGCCGATGCAGACCATCGTCTCGTCCCTGGGCAACTGCTTTTCGTCAAGCTGCCAGCTTGCGTCGTGCTGATCGATCCGGACGGCCAAGCGGTTGCCGAGATCGTCAAGGCTCCAGCTCAACCACCGGCACCGGCAGCAGCCCCGCTGCTACAGGATCGCGCAGGCGCGCTGAGGCTCGTCCGCCTTACGACCCGCCGGTTCACCCCGGCGGGTTTGCCTTGGACAACAACCATCAGGGTGCCGGTGATCCAGACCACGGACGGGGGACCGCGACGTCTGCGCGCCCGTGGGACCAAGCAAAGGCGCTGCCGCGCGGCCCTGCCCAACGATGCCATGAAGATCGTGGCGCGGGCTGTGGAAGACGTTGCTGCAGCCTGCAAACGCCATCGCGTTCAATGATAGTGATCGGCACAGCGCGAGCGGCGGTTTGACAGCAAGCCGGAAGAATGAGCGCGGCCTATATTTTCCGCTCAGTCGGATACCGGACGGACTCTGGCGACAATTCGCCCTATCCGTTAATTGTCTTCGGCGCGGCCCTCCGGGAGTTCGTTACGCCAGCGACGCCACAAGCAGGAGAAGTCCGAGCCGTCTGCATCGGCAATCAGACCTACCTCGTAGGTGGAGGGCGACAGAGAGGACCTCCAACCATGATCACAGATCACTACGACGACCGAACAATCGCAAATATGGAAGTAGCCTTGGATAGAGCTTGTGACCGCTTTCCGGGAGAATTAGCCAAGCATAACGCGCGCAAGCGTATCGCTGCGAAACTACTCAAGTATGCCACCAGCGGTGAACGCACGCTCCAGGGGTTCACTGACGCAGCAATGGCGGCAGTGATCACGTCGAGAAGTCACCATCCCGCCTGAAAGCCTTGAGGTCGACGGCGGCGCTCTGGAGATGTTCGCGCACCCACTCCAGGTTGATCCGCTCTTGAGCTCGATGGGCTGCGATGCCCTTAAGGCTGCTCCCAGGCCGCGACCTGCTCGCGGCGTCAAGGCACCCTACCCCGGCTTCATCGAGCGCGCGCTCGCTTCCTCAATCGAGAAGGTGCCAACCGGCGACCACTGGATACATGAGATCAAATTCGATGGGTATCGCGTCCAGGCCGCACCAGATCACGGCGAAGTCCTCGGCGTAGCGGATGCCGCCGATCACGGTGGCGCGCATGGTGATGGTTTCGGATCGGACATTTTAAGGTATCGCAGCAGAAACGACTTTAAAAGGCCCTGCTTGATTGATCGGGCCGCTTACCCCGGCGGCCCGGCACGGCACCCGTCTCACCTTGCACCACACCCCCAGGCGGGGCCGTGCTCTCCTTCGGAGGGCTCCGCCATATGTTTTCCGCCGCGAATACTTGACGCAAGAGAGCCGCCAGATCGGTGGACCTGACGCCTCTCCGGGGAGAAAGCCGATCACATGCCACAAGAAAAACCAGAGCCGGATCGCATCCGAGAGCTTGAGAATGCGTTGAAGGAGGCCGAGCGGCGCGTCGCCGAAATGCGGGCCGAACGCGATCAAGCGTCTGAGCTTGTCGAGCAGATGAAAGAACACGTCAGCGACGTTGACGCCTTGATCGATAGCTGGATCGAGGCGTTCGAGATGCATCTCAGCGAAGATGGCAAGCGAACGCACGATGCGCTGCCGGAGAGTATCAAGAAAATTCTCGCTGATGCTGTCGCCTTACAGAAGCAGGCGAAGGGGCTCGGCAAGAAGTAAGATGTTCCCGGTCCCGCGCCGCGCCGGAAAAATACGCGGCGCTGAGATCACCGATCAAAAATTCCGCGAACAACGATTGCACCGGGCCGATGGTGCCGAGCGACGTGACGGCGGCGATGATCGACTCCTACAGGCAGAGGTAGGCATCACGGCGAGATGGCAAATGGTGCCAAGCCCTCACGGGCCGGGTTTCGCGCGCGTCGGCTGGCCTGTGAATAGCCGGGAGAAGCGTCACAATCGCCCTTTCTTGCACGACCGGCATTTGAGCGCCGCCTCCCAGATCGGCGTATAGCGCGGACGCCGATGACACCATTAGTCGATCCGAAGACTCTCAAGCTCAAGCTGCTCAAGGAATTCTGTCAAGGCCCGCCTGCCCGCAAGTCGCGCCGTCTCATGCGTGGTAAAGCCACCGCCTTCGATCCGCACGCCCATCGGTTTGCCTCGCCAAACAATTCGCCAGCGCCACGAAGGCGGGTAGACCGACTCGCGGATCGCCATTACGTAATAGCCCCAATGGTTCCACTTGCGGCTCATAGCCTGCAATCCCTGCGCGCAGGAGGTTTAATCGCACCAAATTGCTATCGCAGTACCGTCCCGAATACGCGATCCCACAGCGTTGTGCTAACGCCGTAGTTTCGCGTCGCAAATCTATGATGGATTTGGTGATGATTGAGCAGTGATAACGGCAATTTATCGGGAGCATGATGCGCGCAGTGATGCACAAACAAATACCCGGCATAGGCAACCAGCGCACCCGAAAGCAAAGCGCCGCCAGCAATCAAATATACCAACGCGAAACAAATCCATATCTGCCAAAAAATTGTAAGGACCGGCTCATCAGGATCGGCATGATGAATCCCATGCTTTCTTGGCGCGAGATCGTGCAGCACAAAACGATGAACGAGATATTCGGCAAGCGTCCACGCAATGACGCCACCGGCGAACGCTGCTGCGGCGGCGGCTACTCTGAGCGGCGAGATCGCCAGCAGGAAGATTGCGAGCACAGAGACAACCAGCATTTCGCCGAAATAGATGATAGCGGTCATGGGCCCATCTGCGCGGGCGATGCTGATGCCAACACGGCCACCCGTGCGGCACTCTACATCCAAGGCGTCTTGCGACGCGACTATAATTTGATGACGGATTGATTGGACGGCATCACGGCGGCGCGATCCAAATCGTTTGGATATCAACGAGCATCGTCCGGATGTACCCACGCGTAAGGCGTGATCTCACGCTTTCCCTTATCGGTGTTTCGCACGGACCATATTTCCAGCCGCCAATTCCGGTGATAGCATTCCCTTCGCGGCGTATCCCCTGTTTGGAAACCTGACAGAATGGGATTGCACGAATGAAGATCATCGCCCTGTTATTTGCCTTCGTGTTGACCGGATGCACTGGCGACCGGCTTAAAACCGAAACGAACCCAACTGCCGTCGTCCTAAGCACCCCTACCGTGGCCGCTGCGCTCGCCGCTACGGTGGAGGCGGCCACGGCGATCTAAGCCGCCACCGGGCTGCGGCCGAGCGTTTGCCCAACACCACGTTCTGCGCTTCTATTGACGTATGTAAGAAAAGGTGACCCGGTTAAGCATGTCCGATACCCGAATTGATTTCAGTGCCCCCAGAGCCGGCCTCAAGAATCTGAACAGGACGATAAGTGGAGTTTCTGCCTGACAGCGGGCACGCTGTGCCAGCGAATCAGGAGAGACGATGAACAGACGACCGCGCCGGAACCATACAGCGGCCTTCAAGGCGAGAGTGGCGCTGGCCGCCATCAAGGGCGATCGAACGCTTGGCCAACTGGCGGAGCATTTTGACGTTCACCCCAATCAGATTACGATATGGAGAGCGCAACTCGAAGGTAGGGCTTCCGACATTTTCGGGTCCGGGAGCACGGCGGCCAGCACGCCGGCGGTCGATGTGAAGTCGCTGCACGCCAAGATCGGGGAGCTGACGCTGGAGAACGATTCCTAAGAAACGGGGACGTTGGGGGTGGGCTCGAAGGGTTGGAGAACAAAGCCGAATGACTTGGCACGCCGACGCAGATTATCGACCACCCGCTTGCGATAGCGGGTCTCGTAGAACGACGCGCCAGGATCGACGTACTCCATTCCGTGACGGACGGCGTTATAGAACAGGACCGCGATCTTGCGTGCAGTGGCGGTCACCGCCTTGGCCTTGCCGATGCGTGCCGATAGGCGCCTGTAAAATGCGCCCAACGCGGTATCGGTCCGTCCAACGGTGACCGCAGCGAGGCGCAGGAGTGCCGCGGCCCGGCTTCCGCGACGTGTTCGCGACGACAGCACCTTCCCGCCGGAGATCTTGTTGCTCGGTGCTAAACATAGCCACGAGGTGAAGTGCTTTGCGCTCGGCCAGGCGGAGAGATCATCGCCGCACTCAGCAATGAGTTTCAGCGAAAGGTAAGGGCCAAGGCCGTCGATCTGGGTGATGTCCTTTCCCAGCAGCGTGAAAAGCGCCGCCCGCGCATCGAAAGCTAACCCATTCGCTTGATCGGTTCGTCGATGTGACGACGGCAATGAACCTGATTTGCGCCCGCGACGTACGCTGAGTTCCTTCAACACGGCTTCGATCCTCACGTCACAAGCGGATACCTTCTCATGGTAGGCATCGTAGAGAGTAAGCGCCTGCTCCAGCGCAAATAGGTGCTCGGCGCGGTAGTTACCAGTGAGCGCCTTCTCGATCGTCTCAATGCTGGAGTGGCAACTATAATGGCGCAAGCGCGCCAGCACCTTGGGGTCACGTTCGCCGGCGAGGATGGCGCGGATAATCCTCATGCCGGTGGTGCCGGTGATGTCGGCAACGACGTGGTGAAGCTGGAGGTTCATCTCCGTCAATGCCTTTTGCATGTGCTGAATATGTGAGGCCGCGTATTCGAGTAGACGTTCGCGCTGGCGAACGTATGCACGCAACTCGGCAATCTGGCCTTTGGGCCGAAAGCTGGCACGCAGCAGACCGTAGGAATGAAGCCTCTGCAGCCATTGTGCGTCGCTGACGTCGGTCTTGCGCCCGGGCACGTGCTTGGCATCGCGTGCGTTGACAAGGAACACGCTAAAGCCACGGGCATCGAGAAGCTCGAAAATTGGAATCCAATAGACGCTGGTCGATTCCATAACGACTGTTTCGACGCCACATTCCTTAAACCAGTTCACCAGCCGATGTAGATCGGTCGTGAAGGTACCGAAAGATCGCACGGGCTCGGGCGTCCAATCTGCTCTTACGGCAGCCGTATGCATAGTCGCCCCAACATCGATGGCCGCCGCGTTCGGATGGACCATCGGCATTGTGCGGTCGATCTTCGGCTTCGATCTCTTTTGAGTCATTTTCCATCCTCCTGTTGACAACAGCGGAAGGGCTGGGTCGCGCTATTTGTCAGATTCCCAAACGGGATCGCCGGATGGCGTCACCACTCTCAAGTGCGCAACAACCCATGGACCAGGTTTTTTAACGGGGTTCCGTCCACCAAAATCGTGCCGGCCGCTCCCTTCCGGGCGTAGCCTAGCGCCAATCCGTTTCTATCCCCACAGGGGGCGCGCGGTGCCGAGAGTAGTTTTTTAGAAGGTGCGCTCAGCAAAGCCGGGCTGCTGAGCGCAAAGCGATGATCGACCGTGAGCACGATTTGCCGATCACGAAGCAGGCGGAAGTTTTAGAGATCAGCCGCGGCAGCGTTTATTATCTGCCCCGTCCGGTGTCTTGCGCCGACCTCGCGATCATGCGGCGTCTCGACCAGTTGCATCTGGAGTTCCCCTTCGCCGGTTCGCGGATGTTGAGAGGCCTGCTGGCTGCCGAGGGGTGCAAGATCGGCCGCCGGCATGTCAAAACATTGATGCGGCGGATGGGGATAGAGGCGCTCTATCGCCGTCCGCGCACCACCAGGCCGGAACCCGGCCACAAGATCTATCCCTATCTGCTGCGCGGCCTGGCGATCACACGTCCGAACCAGGTCTGGGCGATGGACATCACCTACATCCCGATGGCGCGCGGCTTCGTGTATCTCGCGGTCGTGCTCGACTGGGCGACCCGCCGGGTTCTGTCGTGGCGGCTGTCGATCACCATGGAAGCGGCCTTCTGCATCGAGACCCTGGAGGAGGCCTTGGCGCGTCACGGCAGGCCGGAGATCTTCAACACCGACCAGGGCTCGCAGTTCACCGGTGCGGCCTTCACCGCCGTGCTCGCCGGCGACGGCATCGCCATCAGCATGGACGGCAAAGGGGCTTGGCGGGATAATGTGTTCGTCGAGCGGCTGTGGCGAAGCGTCAAATACGAGGAGGTCTATCTGCGGGCCTACGAAAGCGTCAGCGAAGCACGCATTTCGATCGGCCGTTATCTCGACTTTTATAATTGCCGCCGCCCACATTCGAGCCTTGACGGCAGCACGCCGGATCAAGCCTACTTCACCCCACTGCCGCTCCGCTCGGCAGCCTAACCCCGGTAGACGCTCCACTTATCGACGCGGAGATTCTGTTCAGACAACCGGGACCAGCTCACCCGCAACCCTCAGAAAATGACCATCAGTCAACAAGGAGCGCGTGAGCGCCGCCCTCGGCGCGCGTCCCTACATGATCATGGACGGGACTCTCGACGAGTGCATCGAACGGTTTATGTCGCAACCGGAATCCCAGCATCATTTGTACGAAATCCACACCGCGCCGCAGTCTGATCTGGTTAGCGCGATATTGTCGGCGAACCACGTCATCGAGCTGGCGCGGCTAAGGGATTTTCTCGAAAAATGAAAACGGTTATGGGGACGGCATGACACCAAAAGAACGGGCCAAGCTGCTCCTTGCACAGCTCCAAAGCTGACGTTGCGAAGTCGCCCTGCTGTGATCGAGGCGGCGATCCGCGACGCCGAGACTGACATCGTTGCCCGCCTTTCAGAAAGGTTTGAGAGCTAATCCGATCCGCTGACTCCGGCGAGCGCGGCGGCAATTGCCCGCGAGCTGATGCACATTTAGGACCCGTGTCGTTGGATCAAAAGTTTTTCGATCCAATCGAGTTCCGTTAGGACGCAGCGGCACTCGCCGGGACAGCCTCTTTCGGCATCGACACCTTGGATTTGACACTGACCGGGGAAATCTACGCCGACGACGGCGTCATGCACCGGAACTGCCAAACAAGCGCCGGACCTGACCTTTGTGGCCACGCTTGTCCCTATGGCAGAGGCCTGATTTCAAATCTGACGTCCGGTATCGTACAGACAATCGGGCGCGAAAAGTCTACAATCTCCAATTGTATTATTTTTTGCATACGACGAGGCCGCCAACTGAGGCGAACTGAGAGATCAAAGGTGAAAAAGCCAGCCACGCCGCAGACTGAGATTAAATGTCCGGCATGCGATGGTACCGGATTTCCAACGGTCACGCAGCCTGTGGAGCCGGATCGCAAGATCTATCCTGCGCCGTGCAAGAAATGCGGTGGTAAGGGGCGCATAACAGAGGCCGCCAACTGACGCGGCCTTACTTCCGGACTATGCGGCCCTGTTCCCGCACGAGCGCGGTGTATCGGTCGATCTGGCCAGCAAGTCTTGACCAGCTAGAAGAGATATTTCTTAGAACCTCGGCTTGATCCTTGCTCTGCGTTGATTGGATGAGGCGAATACACTCTTTCGCCTGATCTCGGCAGTGTTGTGCACTGTCCATGACCTTGGCTCCCAGGGTATAATCCTGCGAACGTATAACCCTTAGGGTACCCCTAAAATTCCAGGTTACGTAGACTTATGCAGAACGCCCGGCGGCGACTTCATGACGCGTCCACGGTCGAATTAGGACATCCTCGAATTCAAAAAGGGGGCACTCCCCAAAACCAAAAGGGACCAGTCGCTTAGGGATGCGATGGAAAGGGGGCCCAGTACCAACAGGCCCATAGGAACAGACCGAGAAACCAGAACTTTCGGTGAATAAGCTGAGTGACCAAGCGGAATAGGCCGGTCGGAATAGGCCGGTGTTGCTCTCGTTGGTGTCCGCTCTACGCGCACCTTGGCGCTGCTGGCTGCGCAACATGGTGAGGTATCCCGCCGATGTTCACGCAGTCAACGTCGCTGATCAGCGGGCATAGAATAACGATCCAATGGTGACAGTGATAGAACACCGCCGGGTCGCCGGATATCGGTCCAGCCTCGACTCGCCAGCATCAGCCAGAGCCAGCGTCATCCTTGACGCGAGATCGGCTGGCATCGGGTGACGGCCAGCGCAGCCGCGATGTCCGCCTTACCCCCACGAGCGGACGTCGTCAGCCCGGCCGGTTATGTCCGTTAAGTGCCAACCTCGGAAGTGAACGCGCCCTATTCAATCAACTCGTCGGCAGTCGCCAGCAGCGAAGGCGGAACGGTGAGGCCGAGCGCCTTGGCGGTCTTCAGGTTAATAGCCAATTTGAAGCGCGTGGGCTGTTCGACCGGGATATCCGCGGGCTTTGCGCCTCTCAGTATCTTGTCGACGTCGGCCGCTGCGCGGCGGAAAAAATCGGGAAAATCCTGTCCGTACGACAGCAGAAGACCGTGTGGGACCATCTCCGCGATAAACGACAACGCTGGCAGCCTGTGTGCCAAAGCCGACGAACCAATACGTGCCCGCTCATTAAACAGCATCGATCCGGCTCCCAAGATCACGCCGTCGGCGCGGTCTTGAGCAATTTTGGAAAACGCACGCTCAATGTCGTTGGGTGTCGGTACCTCGGCCGGCCACAACGAAACTCCTAGCGCCTCGGCCGCAGCCTGATTGGCCTTGATCGCGCGCTGCGTGAACGGGTCTGTCGGATCGACCAGAAGTGCTACACGCGACAGGTTCGGAACCGCTTCCTTCAATAACGCCAATCGCTTCCCGCTCAGGTCGATTGCCATGAGTGAGAGACCGGTGGCATTGCCGCCGGGTCGCGCAAGACTTTCGACAAGACCGGCACCGACTGGATCGGATACAATGACAAATACGATCGGAATAGTGCTGGTGGCCTGTTTAGCCTCCTTTGCGCCCAACCCAGTTACCGCAACAATCGCGTCGACTTTGTCCTCGGCAAGCTCGCGTGCGAACGTATGAAACCGTTCCGGCTGCTCGGCGGGAAATCGATGAAGGAACTCAATGTTCTTGCCTTCGACATAGCCGAGATCGCTGAACGCTTTTGTTAGAACATCTAAGTAGATATTCTCTTGATCCGCATTACTGGCGTGCCAGAGGACACCAATCCTCGCAATTTTTGCGCTCGTTGCATTCTGCTGCGCGCGCGCCATCAAAGGCCAAGCTGCCCCTATTGCGGCAATCGCAATGAACTTCCGACGTTCCATATCAGCCCCCGAGGTGCCGCCTTCTTATCAGATGCATAGGAACTTGGAAGGGTTCGGAAAGATCCGAGTTGGGTCAAACTCGGACCTGACGGCCCCGAAATCCGACTTCCGTTCTACCCCCGAGATCGGACATCGCCGACCAGGCCCGACTGGTCCGTTTCGTGCCACAATGTATGGCCCGGGCCGTGCGTTGCAAGACAGAAGCTCCAAGACCGACGAACGTGAGAGCTGCAACAATGTATCAGGCCTCTAACGTGGAGCATTTGCTCCGGGCCATCATGGGCATCCGCGCGCATCCGAGGCTGACTAGCGGAAAGACCTCGTTGGGCCATCATGGCACCCAGTCTCTTGGTTGCGCCGGGCAGACCGTTCGTCCATCTCTTCATTCCATCCCGCAGACCTCGGTGGGAAAGCTGTCGATACTAAACTATTCAGTCTCCGTTCTGATGTTTGACGTCAGCCGGATCACGTGAAGCCATCCCCTCGGAGCCACCGTCGCTCGCTCGCCCAATGAGGCGAGTGATGGTGGCTCCGAGGGGATGGCGGGCATCTCCTTGGAGCCACCGTCGCTCGCTCGCCCAATGAGGCGAGTGATGGTGGCTCCGAGGGGATGGCGGGCATCTCCTTGGTGAACCTGAGCGAGCCTTTGTCATGCTGCATGGGTGATCCTCGGTTGATAGGTGCCACCGCGCGCGAGAACCGCCCAGGCGATGCGGGCGAGCTTGTTGGCGAGCGCGATCGCCAGCATGTTGCGGTGCAGCCGTTTTGAAGCTTGCTCGACCCAGGGCCACAAACCCCGCATCGCTGCGCTCGGCCGCCGCTCGAGAACGACGTGTGCGGCCTGCACGAACAGTGTTCTCAGGTACTTGTTGCCGCGCTTGGAGATCTTGCCCAGGATTGTGCGATCCCCCGTCAACTCCTGCTTCGGCACGAGCCCGAGCCAAGCGCCAAAGTCGCGGCCCTGCTTGAATCCGGTGCCGTTGCCGATCGCCGCCACCACGGCGCTCGAGATGATCGGCCCGACCCCAGGTACGGTCATCAGGCGCTGACAACTGTGGTCTTGCTCCGCCAGCGCTTCGATTTCGGCCGACACGGCTGTAATGCGCTCGTCAAGCCGACGCCAGTCTTGGGCCAGGTCAGCGATGAGGCCAACCATTCTGGGCGAAAGCGCGCCAGTGTCTGAGCTTAGAATTTCCGATAGCGCCTTGCGCAGGGGCATCGGGCCCTGACGCACCGTGATGCCGCGCTCGATGAGGAAGCCGCGGATTTGGTTGATCACGCCCGTCCGCCGTCCGACAAGACGTGAGCGCACGCGATGCAAAGCCAGCAAATCCATCTGTTCCGGCGTCTTGATCGTCACGAAGTGCATGGTGGGCCGCTGCACTGCCTCCGCGATCGCCTCGGCATCGCGGTAGTCGTTCTTGTGCCCTTTGAGAAACGGCTTCACGTACTGGGCCGGGATCAGACGCACATCGTGGCCGATCTCAGCCAGCTGCCGACCGATGTGATGGGAGCCCGAGCAGGCCTCCATGCCGATCAGGCAACGTGGAATATTGGCGACACGGCGTTCGAGCTGACTGCGTGACACCTTCTGCTGCAGAATGATGGCACCCCGCTGGTCAAAGCCAACGAGGTGGAAGGTGTTCTTGCCGATGTCGATCCCGATCGTGGTGATGATTCCAGCTATCTTCTGAAATGTGCGCATCGCATGCTCCTTGAGCTTTGCTTCACCGCCTCCCAGCCACAGTCCAGCAAATTAGGCCGCTGAGCACGGCCGGGCCATCCCATTAGCGGAAGTCGTCAGCTTACCAAGAACATCTCACCAAGCTCTTAGGGTAGCTTACGCCGGCGCACTTCGCACTGGCAACAATTTGGTTCCGCGCGTACTCTAAGGGGTGCAAAACCGGCCCTTGAGAGATCGGTCACATACGGGAGAACGCCACAATGCCTGTCAATCGAACGGTCGGATTATCATTTGGAGCCGCAATCCTTCTTTGCAGCTCCTTCCTCAACCTCGCCCATGCCAAGCCGTTCATGATAGTCGGGCTCGATGAGAAGATCGTGTGGGACGATGACGGCAAGCCGGTCCTGTCCCCGGACGGCAAGGACCAGGTCCTGATCGTCGATCTCGCCAATCCTGAAAGCCCAAAGATCGTCGCCAGCCTGCCGCTGAAAAATTCCGTTGTCGGGCCGCCCGTCAATGTCGACATCGACCCGACCGGGACGGTTGCGCTGGTAGCGGATTCGATCGACAACACCAAGGATGGCGATGCGCTGAAACAGGTTCCTGACAACAAGATTTATGTCATCGATCTCAAGGCTACCCCACCAAAGCTGGCGGCGACCATCATCGGCGGCAAGCAGCCGTCGGGGCTGAGCTTCAGCCCGGACGGCAGGATGGCACTGGTCGCCAACCGCGCCGACAACTCGATCAGCGTGCTCTCCGTCGACGGCACCGAGGTCAAGATCACCGATACGGTTTCGATGCCCGACAGCGTCTCGCATGTCGTGTTCACGCCGGACGGCAAGCGTGCGTTGACCACACGGTTCCCGGCGCACAAGCTTTCAGTACTGGATATCGCCGGCGGCAAGGTGACCTACAGCAAAATCGATCTGCCGACCGGCCAGTGGCCCTACAATGTCGTGGTGTCGCCCAATGGCAAGCTCGCGCTGACCTCTGATAACGGCGGCGCCGGCTCATCCGACGGCAGCGTCGACACCACGAGCGTTGTCGATCTCGAGGCCAATCCGCCGCGCATCATCGACCGGGTGGTCGTCGGCGACGGACCCGAAGGGCTGGCAATGAGCCCGAAGGGCGATCTCGCGGTCGCCGCCATCCTGCGCGGTTCCAATATGAGGAAAGCGTTCTTCTACCAGAAGAACGGCAGCCTCTCGATCCTGAAGATCGACGGCAAGAAGGTCACCAAGACTCAGGACATCGAGGTCGGTGGATTGCCGGAAGCCGTCGTATTCACGCCGGACGGAAAGTACATCCTGGCCGGAAACTTCCTAAGCCAAGATTTCTCGATCCTGAAGGTGGACGGCACCAAGGTGACCGACACCGGCAAGCGCTTCAAGGTGCCGGGCCACCCCGCCTCAGCACGCATGGGGCACTAGAGCTGCGTCGCAACGGATTACAAGAACGGATGTTGGACTAACCTCGCAGGATACGATGACCCCGAGACGGTGATCCTTTCGGAAGTGCCGGCGTGCGCAACCGCGATGCCCGCTTTACCACCTTGTCGAGATCGAACGAATAGAAAAACTGTCCTTGCCCATGGCTACGAGATACTCGCGGACCGCATGGGATGCCTCCTCTGCCTTTGGCCATGCAAACGGCTGGTCACCGGGGATCCGCTTAATGACCGCCGCCAGGTCAGTTTCGGTAGAGATCCTATGCAGGCGCGGCGGGCTGGGTGATACCGTTTCGGTGTAACCCCCACCACCAAGGCATAGGAGAGCCTGATGACGGTCCGCACAGTAAGCAACCTACCCGCCGCAATGCATGTTGAGATGGCGCGGTGTCTGTTTGCAATCGAATTGAGCAAGCAGAGCTGGGTTATTGGATTCATTACGCCGCTTTCCGCGAAGATCAGCCGCCGCATCTTGAGTGGATGCGATTGGAAAGGTCTACTCGATTTGATCGAGGAGGTGCGAGCACGTGTCAGCCGAGAGACGGGTCGGGCGGTGGATGTGCTCTCGTGCTACGAGGCCGGTTATGACGGTTTCTGGTTACACCGGCTACTCGAAGCGCATGGCATACGCAATTATGTTATTGATCCGGCAAGCCTGCAGGTGGACCGGCGGGCGCGACGAGTAAAGACAGATCGGATCGACGCTGAGCGGTTGTTGCGATCGCTAATGGCTTATCTACGCGGGGAGCCGAAGGTGTGGAGCGTGGTGCGGGTGCCCAGCGTTGCCGAAGAAGACGCGCGGCGGCTGCATCGTGAGCGTGACCGTTTGGTCTCGGAACGCGTTCAACACGTCAACCGCATTAAAGGGCTTTGCGCACTTCATGGCATCTACGATTACCAGCCGTTGCGCCCGCAAGCGATGGCGCGCCTGGAGCAGTTACGCACAGTACAAGGCATCTCACTTCCGCCCCGGCTAAAATCTGAGATCAAGCGAGAATTGCAACGGCTGGAGCTGGTGGTCGAGATGATCGCCACTCTTGAGGCGGAGCGCGACGCGATTGTTGAGGATGAAGCATCAACGCATGTCAACGCCAAGAAAATCCAAAATCTCCATCAGCTCAAGGCGATCGGCCCGGAGTTTGCCGCGGTGCTGGTTGGCGAGATATTCCATCGTGACTTCAACAATCGCCGCCAACTCGCGAGTTATGTCGGCTACGCGCCGAGCCCGTTTCAGAGCGGAAACGTGGCCCATGATCAAGGGATCAGCAAGGCCGGCAACCGCAAGGGGCGAACCACCGGGATCGAACTCGCCTGGCTGTGGTTGCGCTATCAGCCCGACAGCGATTTGAGCGTCTGGTTCCGGGCGCGTGTCGGTACCACGAAGGGCCGCATCCGCCGCATCGCCATCGTGGCGTTGGCACGCAAGCTGCTGGTGGCGCTTTGGCGTTATCTTGAAACTGGCCTAGTGCCGCGAGGTGCCATCCTCAAAGGGTGACAAACGAAGATCAAACACCGATAAAAGGAGCTTATGAATCCAAGGTGGATGTGTGGCCGGATCTCGACATGGCTGAAAGACGCCGCGGTAGAGAATGGTCCCATCCCCCTTGGAGCCCGCGCCCTCGCAACGCGCATGAGGGACCTTGGGACGGGTTGTACCCGGCCGGATATAAGTTGGTGCGGCGAGCGCCGCACGCACGCAAAGGGCTCGCCTTGGATCAGAACGAAGCTCAAACAAATGAGGAGCGACAAAGTACAAATATTTGGCAATCTCTTCGATGATGTTACGGATTTAGGCGCACCCTCAAGTCCTGCGCCTTCGGCGCACCGCTTCGCGGCTGCGGGACTTGACCGCGCGCCTAAATCCGTAACCAGGAGCTATCAAGATCGCTAAACCACCGAAATATTCCTTGACAGCGGCGCCCTCATATAAGTCGAGGATGGGCGCGGTAGCTTGAGCCATTCGGCAACGCTCCGTTTCCCATCCCCGCTCATCGAACCGGACGTGCCCGATTAGGGCATCCGGCTTTCCGACTGGCTTCACCGCGAGGTACACGGAGAGCAAACTAACCGCACGCGGCTTCGGCACGGTGAGTGACTCTCCTTCGCCCTCGACACAGCAATCTCCGGCGGCGCCTGTCATTGATGGTGTTTGCAGGCTCATCGCCAATCACCACGACCTCGCCATCTTCGAAAGCGCACCAGAAGTCGGGGCCCTTTCCTCAGCCAGCATTACCCGGCTTCGACGGTCATACGACCCCGTCCGACTCCCGCCATGGCCGCCGCCTTTCGCGACGTTGAGGCCGCTACCCTCGCCCTTGACGGGTCTCCCCCGATTACCCGAACCACCTTTCCGACGTGCCGTGCCCACTACCCCGGCGGATCAAGCGGGTGCGCGTGTCGATTGCTTCCCCGCTCATACAGCCTTCCCCAAATGGCAGGAGGGTCGGCATCCGCATTGTCACTTTCGAGACCTGCTCAGGCTTCACTCACGTTACGGCCCGCCGGATTGCTCAACCGCCTAAAGCGGCCTTTGTCACGAGGCTCCAGCCCTGCCGGTTACCCGGCCGAACCGCTCGTCAGCTACCAGATCAATCGACAACTCTCTGGGCGGAATCTTCCTCCACTAGTGATCCGCGCCTTCGGGGCGCACTGCCAACAAGAGACTCATGCACCGCAACAAACAGCACCGTCATTCGATCACCTCTTCGGCGCGGCCGAGCAGTGAGAGCGGGACAGTCAGACCGAGGGCCTTGGCAGTCTTCAGATCAGCGAATGCAAAGCCCTGACCGCGGCCTCGCGGCTCTCCGCAGGAACAATTAAATTCACCGAATGCGGTGACAAAACATATTTGTCGGCGATAATTCCGTGACGTTGCTGAATCTGAATCGCTTTAAACGGCAAGTCTGAAGAGACGCCGCCGGAGCAAGTGAGGCTCACCGCATCGTGAGATGTTCGCAAACTGTCGATTTATAAGCAGCCGACCATGGAAAGGTCATCTGCCGGCTCATATCTCGTGTGTGCGGAAGATCCGCCATTCCCCGCCATTGGTCCAATGGATAAAAACGCACGGCTTCATTGGACATTCCGATGGTGACCCTACCCAGTCTTCAACAACTCCGCTTTCTGTGCGCGCTGGCCGAGCAATGCCATTTCGGCCGTGCTGCGGAAAGTTGTGCGGTCACGCAATCGACGCTGAGTGGAGGAATCAAAGAGCTCGAGGCACGGTTGGGCGTCATGCTGTTTGAGCGCAGCCATCGCCACGTGATGCTGACACCCGTGGGGAAAGAGATCGCGACCCGCGCCCAGCGCCTGCTGGTCGACGCCGAGGAACTGGTCGGGTGGGCCCGCAACGCGCAGGAGCCATTGTCCGGGCCGCTCCGGTTCGGGATAATCCCGACAGTCGGGCCCTATGTCCTGCCCTCGCTGCTGCTGCATCTGGGCACTGCGCTGCCGAAGCTCAAACTGTACGTGCGGGAGGCTCCGACTGCACTCCTGCTGGACAAGCTCGCGGGCGGAGAGATCCAATCGTCGTAGCGATGCCGCGCAACCATCCTCTTCACCATCACAAAGCGGTAAGCCGTGATGACCTGGCCCGTGAGCAGCTGCTCCTGATCGAGGACGGGCATTGCCTGCGAAGCCATTCGCTGCAGGCATGTCGGATCGTGGATCCGGTTCGCAATGAAGTCTTCCAGGCGACCAGCCTGCGAACGCTGGTCCAGATGGTGGCCGCAGAGCTTGGCATCACAATAATTCCCCAGATCGCGGTGGATTCGGAACTCGCTTCAACTCGCAATGTTGTGATTCGCCCGCTCTCTCCAGACAAGCCGTTCCGCACCCTGGTCCTGGCCTGGCGGCCGACAACCTCGCGCGGCTCCGAATTCAGGATGCTCGGAAATCTGATCCGAGAGTGTCTGACTGGTACCAAGACGGCATTTGCGCCTGACCCTGACATTGAAGCATTGGCGGCGCGCTGAGCAGCGCGCCCGGTCGGCATTTATTGTGGCGATGCCTGTGTGCTGGCTCGGCGCCATCGGCTGCTCCGATTAATGCCTTCGAAATTTCCGGTTAGCGATTGGGAGCCGGGCGACCATATGTCGCCTGGGCGAGAAATGATTAATGGCTCCGGCCGTTGAAAGGAAAATGTCATGACTGGACGAAGAACGATGGTGGTATTGGCAACCGCCTTGCTGGCCGGGTCACTGCTTGTGACGGGCGCGCAGGCTCGCGGCGGTGGCGGCGGTGGTGGCGGAGGCGGAGGCGGAGGACACGGGGGCGGTGGCGGCTTCAGCGCAGGTTCTATGGGTGGCTTCGGCGGAGGTCATGTTGGTGGCTTTGGCGGAGGGCACATGGCTGGCTTCCGCGGAAGTCGCATGGCGGACATGGGCCGAGATCACTATGGCTATGGAAGACGTGGTTACGGCGGCTATTACGACTACGGCAGCTGTCCGTATTACACATCATACGACTGGCCCTACACCTGCACTTACTGAGTGGTGATCCGATTCGGAAGTTGCCGGCGCGCGGCTTTCGAAATCTTCAGGCGTTCACCGGGAGAGCTCGCGTACAGCACAACGCCAGCTCTCCCAGGTGAGCCGGGCATAGATGAAGCAATGACGGGAAAGACCATGTATTCAAAAAAGCAATTCACAGCGTTGGAAGCCATGTGCCGTGAGCAGGCTGCGCTTGCCAGAAGCGAAATGGAATACTCGCTAATGAAATACTGGCTGGCAGAAGCGGAGGAATGGAAGCAACTCAGTACCGTTCCCCAGGCGCTCAGCGAACAACAGAAAACCACTAACGCGAACGGCACGCGATGGAGGACGATTCCTAGAGCATCGCAGCTCTGCGAGATGTGAACAGCTTGGCGGATTCTATAGCGCTCAAGAAGAGTTTAATTCAGCAATGAAACAGACGTTCCCATGTTAATCCCTCATCTAAAAGATGAAGGACACACCGTGAAACTTACGACAACGCACTCGCAAGTGCATTCGCTCTCCCAAGCACGCTCGCATTTGCGGAAGGCCCAATGAACTTGGGAGAACCTGCCGCTCGTTCCGTCGTCAGAGGCGTCGCCATCCGGCACGGCAGGTCCTATCCCAACCCAAGCCTCCGAACATCTCCGGGAATACTCTTGCTCCTATCATGCATGATCCAAGCGGTTCGACACTAACTCCGTCGGCCATGAATCGCGGGGGTTAAGACAAACAAAGCCCCGCATTGCGGGGCTTTGTTTAGAACAGCTTGATCGTATCGCAGCGTTTCGCAGCGAGCGTTTCGAGGTTTTGCGGCGTAATGTCGGTGAAGAAGGAAACGATATTGGCCGTCACGACTTACGAATGTCTGCTGAGGGGTCACAAACGAAAGTCGACGACCTATCTTAAGATCTACCATGTTTCGCAACGTTGCTACGTGTCATTCCCGTCATACTCTCGTGCTGTTTTCACTTCACGCTGCCGGACTGGCTGAAATTCGTCGCTCTCTCCGAAAATCTGGCAATACAATTTGGCGATGCCGGTCGCCCCAAACTCGATGCCCGGTATCGTTAAGGTTGGGATATGGGAAAACGAAGATTCTTCGATCGCCCCGCAGGTTTGACTGTGGCCAACATCATTTTGCTGACGGGTGCCGAATGCCATGATGCTGCGCGACTTTCGCACCTGATTACAGATGTTGCGCCACTTGAACTTGCCGGGCCGAATGACCTCACCTTCATCGAAAGCAACAAATACGTCGACGCCTTGGCGACGACGCGCGCTGGAGCCTGCCTAATGCTTCAGCGCTTCGAAGGTTCGGCCCCAAACGCCCTCATCCTTCTGCCTACGGAGCAGCCCTATCGCGCTTTTGTCGACGTGCATGGTGAACTGTACCCTCAATCCCTTCGTCCGACCTCTCTGTACGAAGCCAACGATATCGCGCAAGGCTCGACCATTCATCCAACTGCGCGCCTTGGGAGTGGAATAACGGTTGATCCGGGAGCGGTGATCGGGCCTCGGGCTGAGATTGGAGCGGGAAGCATCATCGCCGCAACGGCTGTAATTGGGCCGGACGTATTGATCGGCCGCGATTGCACGATCGGCGCGGGATGTTCGATCATGCATACGCTTGTAGGCGAGCGCGTCGTGATCCATCCCGGATGCCGTATTGGGCAGGACGGCTTTGGTTACATTGCCGGTGCCACACAGCAAAAAGTTCCCCAAACTGGACGGGTAATCATCCATAACGACGTCGAGATCGGTGCCGGGACGACGATGGATCGTGGTGGCATAAGGGACACTATTATCGGAGAGGCGACGAAGATCGACAATCTGTGTCAGGTCGGCCACAACGTAGTCATTGGACGCCATTGTGTTATCGCCGCACAGTCGGGGCTCAGTGGAAGCGTCACGCTTGAGGATTTTGTCGTCCTTGGTGGCAGGGTTGCTATTGCATCCCACGTCACAATAGGCAGGGGTGGACGGGTGGCAGGGGGCTCCGGCGTTATGAGCGACGTTCCTCCTGGAAAAACCTGGGGTGGCTATCCAGCCCGATCGAGAATGCAATGGATGCGCCAAATGGTTGCACTGGCTCGACTGACCAAATCCGGCAATAAAACTGAGGCGCCTTCAACACTTTCCGATAAGAGTTGAAATCCAATCGATGATCTTTCCACCATAGACTCCGCCCTGAAAAATAGGAGGCGGCAGTGTCTCGGAAGGCATTCGGGCGGGGGCGATCGAAACATCTTTGAAAGTGGCCGACTTCCGAAGTGGGTCAAATTCGGAAGTCCGGGCGCGCAACTGGGCCGTCCGCTTTACCCTCAAGAACAGACATCGTCAGCGTGACCACCCATGTCCGAAAAGTGCCAATGAACGAACCCGCTTTGCGGGAGCGCGCTGCGCGCGGAGCGGAGCCAGTGGCACCGATGGAGTGACGAAGTAAGCGGGAGACGATGACAAGCCGGACGTCCTGTCTTGAGAATCGAGGGGTCTACCAACCTCCACCTCAAGACAGGAGCACCCCGATGAGTGAGAAGCCCATCAGCCCGCTGCGCCGGCGCATGATCGAAGACATGACGTTGCGCAACTTCGTCGAGAAGACGCACAACGACTATATCCGGCACGTCAGGACATTTACAGCCTTTCTCGGCCGCGCGCCGGATACGGCCGCGCCTGAGGATCTTCGCCTTTTCCAGCTGCATCAGACGCAGGCCGGCGTGCGTGCGCCGGGCATCAATGGCTCGGTTGCAGCGCTGCGTTTCTTCTTCACCGTGACGCTCGACCGCCCCGAGATGGCAAGGCACCTCACGTTCGTGCGGGAGCCGCGCGGGATCCCGGTGGTGTTGAGCCTGGAGGAGATCGCACGGCTGCTGGAGGCGGCCCCCGGGCCGAAGTACAAGGCCGCGCTGAGCGCCGCCTATGGCGCCGGACTGCGGGTCTCCGAAGTCGTGGCGCTAAAGGTGTCGGACATCGATTCCGAGCGCATGCTGCTGCGCATCGAGCAGGGCAAGGGGCGCAAGGATCGCTTTGCAATGCTTTCCCCGCGGCTGTTGGAGTTACTGCGCGATTGGTATCGCATCGCCCGGCCCGCGGTCTGGCTGTTCCCGGGCCGTGATCCGCTGCTGCCGCTGACGACGCGGCAATTCAATCGCGTCGTTCATGCCGCTGCCGATAGGGCGGCGATCAAGAAGCGAGTGACGCCTCACACATTGCGCCACAGCTTTGCCACCCACCTGCTCGAAGAGAAAACCGATGTGCGTTTGATCCAGGTTTTGCTCGGACATGCCAGGCTCGATACGACCGCGCTCTACGCGCAGGTAGCCACCAACGTGATCCGCGCGGTCATGAGCCCGTTGGATCGGCTCACGCCGCTGACATCGAAGAACAAGCCGCCGGCATAAGCCACGGCGATCATGGCTCGTCCCGTCCTGGAGATCGCGGATATCTTCCGCGCCCATGGCTCGGCATGGCGGCAAGCCAATGCCGGTCATGTCAGTCTCGGCCAGTTGAAGGTGATGTCGGCGATCGAGAGCTGCCGCACGGCGGCTCTCGGCGGCCATGTCATGCGCTGCGAGGACTGCTTGCACACGCAGATCGCCTATAACAGCTGCCGTAACAGGCATTGCCCCAAGTGCCAGGGCTCGCAGGCGCTGGCATGGATGAAGCAGCGCAAGTCAGAACTGCTGAACGTTCCTTACTTCCACGTCGTGTTCACATTGCCAGGGCGGATCGGGACCATCGCCTACCACAACAAGGCCGTCGTCTACGATCTCTTGTTCAAGGCTTCCTCGCAGACAATGCGCACGATTGCGGCCGATCCCAAGCGCCTCGGCGTCAAGATCGGCTTCACCTCGGTGCTCCACACCTGGGGCTCCGCGATGACCCATCATCCACACGTCCACATGATCGTGCCGGGTGGTGGGATATCGCTCGACGGCACGCGCTGGATCGGCTGCCGTCCAAACTATCTCTTGCCGGTGAAGGTGCTGTCGCGGCTGTTCCGCCACCTGATGCTGGAGATGCTGCTCGCCGCACACGACGCCGGCCGCCTGCAGTTCTTCGGCGACCACGCCCACCTCGCCGGCAAGGCCGCGTTCAAGGCCTATCTCGCGCCGCTGCATCGGACCAAGTGGTTCGTCTATAGCAAGCGGCCGTTCGCCGGGCCGGAGCAGGTGCTGGCCTATCTGTCCCGCTATACCCACCGCGTCGCGATCTCCAACAGCCGCCTCATCGCCGCCGACGCGACCGGCGTCACGTTCAGCTACAAGGACTACCGGATCGAGGGACCCGGCCGCTACAAGACCATGACGCTCAAGCCGGACGAGTTCATCAGGCGGTTCCTGATGCATGTCCTGCCTAACGGATTCCACCGGATCAGGCACTGCGGTCTGCTGGCCCGCGGCGCCAAGACCGAGACCATCGAGCGGATCCGTGAGCTGATCGCTGCGGTGGCACCTGTGCAAACCGCGCACCAGCCGCAGCCTCCCGATAGTACCCCGGCAACCGACCAGGCGACCCAGCCGTGCCCGTGTTGCGGCGGTCGCATGAACATCATCGAGACCTTCAAGCGCGGCTCGACACCGCATCATCGGCCGACCGGTCCAATCATCGCCGTCAGGATCGATACGTCATGATCACGATCGATGTGCTGAAACGATGCACTGACAACCTTGCCCAGCGTCGGTTGCAGACCGGCGCCGACCACGCTCGCGCAGATGCGCCGTCCCAACAACTCAGCATCCCTGCAACCGACACACTCAATAACAGTCTCAATCATCAACCCGAGCTATCGCTGCCTGCCTGCCAAGTAACAAACCGCCTCAAAGGACACGGCGCTCCCGCGCTCACACCTTCCGCATCAGCCAAATCCCCATAGCGCAGTGCGCGGCATTCTCCGCGCCCCATCCCCCGCGGGTTCTTTCCTTGGCGGCTTTCGGACGCCGGCCACTGGTGTATGTCGCGCCGATCTCGCTGGCCGGCATCCGAAACCCTCAACAAACGCAGACATCAACTGTCGCGACTGAGCCGTCCGTTCACTCGCCGGACCTGAACCCGATCGACAGGTCTTCGCCAAGTTCAAGCACCTATCGCGCAAGGCCGCCGCGCACTCGTCCAAAACCATCCACGTCACAATCGGCGAAATCCTCCGAGCATTTACGCCCACCGAACGCGCCACTGGCTATGCCCAATCTTTAAAAGCATCTCGCTCTAGTCTTCGTCCGGCTCGCGCACGACCGGCGGTTCGTGGACGCGGTCCTCTTCCTCTTCTCGCCACGATTTTAGAACAGCTCCGCAGACCGTGCAGACCGCGTCACCCGTATGCGGTACCAAGAACTTCTCTTCAGTGCGTCTGTACTCGGCGCCGCAATTGCATTGCACAATTGTCGCCATCCCGGGAATATGCGCTTCGGACCGTCGATTCTCCAGCCCGGAACTCTGCCACAATCGAACTGACCCACTACCCACACGGCAGCGGTTCCAGACGAAGAATCACCTTCGCAAACTCGTCCCCCAGAGAACTCAGTCTGAGCAAACGTCTTCCGGGTTACCCCGTTAGCGACCTGATAGCAGACATCGCTGGAGCTCCGAGCGGACCATACGGCAGGTCCGCCCGCAGATACTGAGTACGGTTCTTCACCCCCCGATCACGACCGACCGCGCCGCAGCGTTATCTCACAATTGCCGCCTTGTAGGACCGGTTGAAATGGACACAATATACTCGCTTCGGGATCGAGGAGGATGCCATGCCCGAAGCACCAAGCGACATTGATTATACGGTTGATATAGGCAGACACGAGACGATGTTCCGTGCGAACACACCCAAAGGAGAGGAATTCCTCGGCGGCGTTGACCTTATAATGTCCAATGAGGAAGCGCATACATTCATACAGGATGCCCGCGCAGCAGGGCTGACGGTCAAATCGTTTTTCTAACAGTTTCGCAAACAGATCCTGCTCCGCGCTATTAGTCGAAGGGCAAGCATCGGATGCAAGAGGCGCACGGCTTCAACACCATTCTAGTTCAGCTTCGGGCCGCTGAATGGTAACCGGGTCACTCGCTCTGCAACGGCTCCCGCGCGACGCAGTTGCACTTGTAGCAGCGGAACACGCTAACGGCAGGAAATGTCGGAGCTCTCATGAGACTCGGAAGTAACGGCGCAAGGAGGGGTTGTCCTCTTTCCTCCAATCAGCGGACATCATCAGCCCGGTCCCGTATGTCCGAAAGGTGCCATTAGCGGTCATGCCTTAGCACCCGCTAGCACCATAAATGCCGCGAACCTTGGGTTGTCCTCAGTTCCTGTTCGCACCGGCCGGCGTGATCTTCTCCATCACATCGCTCACGGTGAAGCTCGCCGCCTTCGCTCGCCTCCGCTCCGTCGCCATCAAGATCGATCGGCGAAGCTGTCGCCGAACATCGGCAGACCGCTCTTTGAGTCCGCGCGAGCCGCCTCATCCTGGAGCACGTCCCAGTGCTCGGCCAACACCCCGTCCGCGATGCGCACGATGTCGGCGGCTATCCAGTTTCTCGGCAGTCCGGTGCCGGAGAAGCGACCGTGGACAATCACGAAATCGCCTTCGGCCACGATCACACCCGGCTCATATTTGAGGGATGCGGGACTGGCCTTGATGAGGTTGAAGAGACCTTCGCGACCCGGCTCGATGTGGGCGCTGTGCTGGATGTAGTTCGGCGACCAATATCGCGCGGCCGACTTATAATCCCGTTTGTTGAAGAGTGTATTGAATGCTTCGAGGACAAGCGTTTTGTTCCTTTCTTCCATCGACGCCATCTCTCATGCTCCTCCCTCTCGCCGGTTAAGTTATCTCGTCGACCCGGTCCGGGTAGAAGGCGACGTAATCCTTGATCTGCGCCATCGCTTCAAATGGGGCCTCATAAGTCCACACCGCGTTGCGTGAACGATCACCGCCAGCGGGAATGCTGTAGTAGGAAGCGTCGCCCTTGTAGGGGCAATACGAGGTATGTTCGCTGCGCGTGAGCTCGGCCATATCGACATCCCGACGGGGGATATACTGAACGGGCGGATAGGATGCCTCGCGAAGCGTCAACGCAGCGCTTGTGTCGGCGATGATTTTTCCGCCGACCTTGACCACGACGCGAGACGAGTTCGCTTCGATCGAAATAGGATGGTTGGGCCCCGGGATCTTCACCGGCTTGTCAGTCATGAACTGTTTCCTTCTTGGTAGGCGCAGGTGGTTATGATCACCGTCCGAATGTCTGAAGATGAAGAATCCAGCTTGGAGTGAGCGATCACGTGGCAGTCTTGCCGCCGTTGACCCTGATGATCTGCCCGGCGATGAATGACGCTTTATCTGAAGCGAAGAACACGACGGCGTCGGCGATCTCTTCCGGCTTCGCGCCGCGTTTGAGCGGTACGGAGTCTTAGAAGGCCGCTTTCTTGTCCGGCGTGCCCGTCAGACGATCGAGCATCGCGGTGTCGGTCGGACCAGGCGCAACTGCGTTGACGCGGACCCCGAAGGGGGCGACGCCAAGTTCTCTGGCTTTCGCTACCGCTTCTTCCATCATTTTCTGTGCCAGTTCAGAAGAAATGCTATGTTTCTTCACTACGTTAGCCATCGGACTCCTCCACTCGAGTAGTATTGCGCGTTGATCGGGTCGTAATAGCTCACTTCATTTAGCTCATCGGTCGATCCGGGCGCAGGCCAACTAGGCGTTCGTACCTCCATCAACAGTCAGGTTCGCACCAGTGATGTAAGACGCCTCGGGGCTTGCGACGAACGCCACCAGCGCTGCGACTTCGTCCACGCTGCCATACCGGTTGAGCGCCGTAACGGCCTTCTGCGGAACCGCCCATTCGCCCGCGGCCGGATTGAGGTCGGTGTCGATCGGGCCCGGCTGGATGTTATTGACGGTGATGCCGCGGTCTCCGACCTCGCGCGATAGCCCTTGCGTGAACATCCGAATCGCGCCCTTGGTAGCGGAATAAGGCACGAGGCCGGGAGCCATCATGCGCTCGCCGACGCTTGAGCCGATCATGATGATCCGGCCACCATCGTTCATCTGCTTCAGTGCCGCCTGTGTCGCGATGAAGACGCCGCGGACATTGAGATCGATCACCTGGTCTAGCTCCTGCAGCGTCGTCTCTTCGAACTTCTTCGGGATCGCCGTGCCGGCATTGTTCACGAGCACGTCGAGCTTGCCGAGCGCGCTAACCGTCCTCTCGATGGCCGCCTTCACGGCCGCGGCGTCGGTGGCATCGGCCTGGATCGCGATGGCCTTGCCGCCGGTGGCTTCGATTGATTTGACGACTGAAGCCGCGGCGTCAATGCCCTTGCTGTAGGTGATTGCCACCCTGGCGCCATCGGCGGCGAGGCGCCTGGCGATGGCGGCACCGATGCCGCGCGAAGCGCCGGTGACGAGTGCCGTTTTGCCTTCAAGTTTCTTGGACATGGGATTCTCCTGTTTCGGGTTGGGATTTGATGCGGGGCACGTTCAGGCTTTGCCGCCTCATCACGCCGACCGGTCGTCTCCATCCGATTAGTGAGGGGGAGACAGGTCGGTCGCGGCGTTGGACCCAAGATGAACTCTCCCGAAGGCTTGAAAAATGGGCCAGAGTTCCAAACATATCGGACTCAGGCGTCCGAAATGGAGGTTCGCGGATGGACAGTCTGGGATCGCTGAACGCCTTCGTTCGGGCGGCGGAAGCCCGAAGCTTTACGGTCGCGGGACGGCAACTTGGCGTGTCGTCCTCGGCGATCGGCAAGGCAGTGGCGCGGATGGAGGAACGGCTCGGCGTGCGCCTCCTCCATCGCAGCACGCGCAGCATCACACTCACAGCGGAAGGTGCCCTGTTCCTCGAGCGCTGCCGGCGCATCTTTTCTGAAATCGAATTGGCCGAACTCGAACTGTCGCAGACTCACGAGGCCCCGCGCGGCACACTGCGTGTCGCCCTGCCATTGGTCGGCATGCTGATGATGCCTACTCTCGTCGCGTTCATGCGGGCCTATCCCGAGGTAACATTGGATCTCGATTTCAGCGATCGGGTCGTCGATGTGATCGAGGAGGGCTTCGACGCCGTAGTGCGCTTCGCCGAGGTCGGCGACTCGCGTTTGATGTCCCGGTCTTTGGGCACATATCGCCGACGCCTCGTGGCGGCCCCGGCCTATCTGGCGGCGAGGGGTGTTCCTCTGACCCCGGACGACCTCAAGGCTCATGCCTGTCTGCACCACAAGTTTCCGACCAACGGAAAATTCGAGCGATGGCCGCTGCGGCCCGAGCATGCCGGCATCGAGAGTGAACTGCCCAGAACGGCCGTGGCAAGTACGCTTGAGCCGCTGATCTTTATGGCCGAGCAAGGCATGGGCATCGCCTACCTGCCGGACTTCGCCATTGGCCGCCAACTTCGTGAGGGCGTACTCATCATTGTGCTTGACGACTACACTGACCGCTCCGGACCGCTTCGGATCCTATGGCCGTCGAGCCGCCATCTTTCCCCCAAGCTCCGAGTGTTTGTAGACTTTCTCGCCGCGAACCTTGTCCCCTCCGTCGAAGGCGAAGCAGACAGCGGGATAAGTTCCTAGGAGAGGTCGATCTCGATCGGCGCGGGAGAGCAACGTCGGCGGCACTTCGAGACCGAGCGCTTCCGCGGTCGTGAGCTTAATGTACAGCTCAATTTTAGTGGAATGAACAGGCAAGTCAGCCAACTTTTCTCGGGGTCGTCCGCTTAGGGTCAAACTCGGACCTCGGGCCGCATCCGAGCGAGGTCCGTTCATCCCCTGCCGGCTCAACCGGTCGACGCAACACAGGCGCTAAATCTCTCTGCTGGGGTTTCAAATTGCAAGGTCTCACGTGGCCGTTCGTTTAGCTGGCGAGCCACTTTATTCAGATAGGCTTGCGAATGTACCGACAAGTCGGTGCCCTTAGGAAAGTACTGTCTCAGCAGACCATTGGTGTTTTCGTTCGACCCGCGCTGCCACGGGCTTTGCGGATCGCAAAAATATACGTCGATTTTGGTCGCCAACGTAAAGCGGCGATGATCCGTAAGTTCCTTTCCCCGGTCCCAGGTCAGGGACTTATACAATTCCTTTGGTAGCTTCTTCGCCTGCTTGATGAGCGCCGTGACTACCGTCCGGGTGTCCTTACCGGCCACCTTGGCCAACATCAGGTAACGCGTATGACGCTCGACCAAGGTCGCGATATAGCTGTTGTTCGGCCCAGATAACAGATCGCCTTCCCAATGGCCAGGCACCGCCCGATCTTCAACCGCCGCCGGTCGCTGACGGATTGAGACGATATCCTTGATATGCCCCCGTCTATCGCCATTCGGATCAACCGGCTGGGAGCGACGCATCGAGCGCTTCGATCGAAGATGACTAAGCAGCTCTTTCTTGAGCACGCCACGTGTTTGTACAAATAAGCTGCGGTAGATCGTCTCGTGTGACACCTGATTACACTCGTCTTCAGGATGCGTTCTTTTCAGCCAACCGGCTATCTGCTCGGGCGACCAATCCAATCTGAGCTTCCCCGCCACTGCTCGCCGTAGCCGCGGACTGTTCGCCAATTTACAACATTTTGGACGACGAGCTCGCGCCCAGGCATTCTCGTCCGCAAGCACCGCTCGGTAGCGATCATAGCCGCCATTGCGGTTCATTTCACGGCTCACCGTCGAGGGTGAGCGGCCAAGCAACTTAGCGATCGATCTTGCCGATCGATGTGCCGTAACGCCTCTGGAAATCACCTCGCGCTCTGACAGCGTCAATGCCAGCCTCGAGCGACGCCGCTCGGCAGGACGAATCCCACCATGGGGAGCCACCAAAAAATAGATCGACGAGGACGGCTTGCCAAAAGCTCGTCCAATCGCCTTCAGCGATTCTCCGCGCTTCCAGCGATCCCATAACTCCGTTTTCTCTGCCGCAGTAAACCCTCTATGAAATCTGTGACCCATCAAACCACACTCCATCTCTTCTTTAAGATAAAGTGTTGCGTCGACCGGTTGAGACCGCCCCCTCATAGCGGACATGCGGGGACTACGGTGGCAGGCCCGCTTGGTGCCACTTCCGGAAATTCTTGGCACCGCCAATATCGCAATCAAATCGAGAATGTGGCTTGGGCTCACACAGCCGGCCAGATCATGCCGGAGCCGCACTCGGTGAGCATGCCTATGTAGCCACAGGCCAGAGCGGTCGCTCAATGACTGGCGTAGTGGGCTACGGCGATGACGAACGGCAGAACCAGCTCGGGGACCAGATAGCCCAGCCACACAGCGGCGGGCTTCGGCAGCCCGACGCGGCTGATGGACACCAGCCTGCCGACGCCGGCAAGCAGGATACCGAGAGCGAGCAAGTACACAAGTGTGCCTTGCTGTCGGATAGTGATCGCGGCCCATAGGCTGATGAGACCGGTGGAAAAGTATACGCCAGCCATGAAACGGTGAACGTTGTCGAGCGATGGTGATGTGTCGGGCTGCCCCCGGAAGAATTGCAAGGAGCCTCCCAACATTGCAATCGCCGCGACGAGGAACAGGCAAACGCGCACCACGATTTGGCTTGCGAGCAGTGGATCGCTTTCGATTTTCGCCTCCTCGCGTGAGCGGCTTGTGCATCATCGAGACGACGGCCTCACGCGGGCAATGTAACAGGCTCAAACGGCGTATCGCAATAGCGCGACGCATTCGAAATCGTTTCAACCGCAGTTCACGCATGGTCTGCACAATGTCCGCTAATGGGGGTCAAACTCAGACCTCGGGGCGTATGCGAGCGAGGTCCGCTCTTCTGCCAACAACAGACATGAGGCGACCGCGGCAGCATGTCTGTTTGGTGCCAACAACGGAAGTCGGCTGCACGAATGCAAACGGCGGCGGCCAGCCCCTCTATAGAAATAACCCTCATAGAGTGGATGTCCGGGATTCCCTCGAAGATACGGATTCTCCCGGACGATTAAGCATTTGCGGGATCGCTGGATCGGCTAACCACGGCAAGATCGCTTCAATATCATGCGAAACAGGCTCATTGGTCACCGCGATCTGCGCGCCGAGAAAGCGCGCTCCAGATCCAAGAGATCGTTCGGGATCTTCCGGATCGAAAAGATGAGCGAAGAAGGGATTTGCGGGATCGTCAAGGACGATCATCGCCGGCAACAAGTCGATCGGAATGTCTGAATCGCCGGCGACGATTTAAGTTTTCGGACGGACGACTAAGAGGTCGTCAGCCTTGGACCAGGCGCCAAGGCTGCCCTGGACCACGCTCCATTATGGCGCCGCGCGTCCCGAACGGCTCCGGCGTCACGCCGCGCACCCAGAGCTCGATGCGGTCGGCTACGAGCTGAACGAAGATGGAGGTCTCGTCATCAGCGCCGGCGGGAAAGAATTGGTTCCAGGCCGGCTGCCAGCGCGCTCGCAGCAGCGCCCGGTCAGCGATGACGACACCGCGCCCGATCAGGGTGACATAGCAGTCATCGGCGTCATGTTGATAGACCACGCTCAGCCGGCCGGTACGGCCGATCTCCAGCGCCTTGCGGGAACCGCGACGGGTGAGGAATAGGATGCCGAAGGGATCTTCGCTCGCCAGCGATTTTTGCGGACCCATGGGTCGCGGGCTCTTGGCATATCGGGCCGGGAAGACATCCGGCAGCTCACGAAGAAGAAGCGTTACGCACGGGCCTTTCGCTCGGGATGACGCTGATTGACACATCGGGGAATTACGGTGAAGGCCGTTCCGAAGAATTGATTAAGCGCGTGATCGCCGGTCAGCGTGACCGCGCCTTCGTAGTGTCCAAGGTGGAAGCCGATGAGGTCACTGGAGATGCCATGGCACGTGCTTGTGAGGCGAGCCTTACACGGCTGGGTACTGATCATCTCGATCTCTATTTGCTGCACTCGCCAACTCCGAACGCCGAACCTTCCGAGGTCGTAGCGGGGTTCGAAAGTCTACGCGCAGCCGGCAAAATTCGTGCCTGGGGCGTGTCCAACTTCACAGTCACCCAAATGGAAGATCTGTTCCATATTCCACAAGGCGATCGCTGCGTGACCAATCAGGTCTTTTACAACCTCGACGGCCGCAGCATTGAACGCGACCTACTGCCGTGGTGCCAACGGCACAGCATGCCGGTGATGGCCTATTCACCGCTTGGCGGCCTCGGCGCCAGCCTGCTGAGTGATCCCATTCTTGGGCGTATTGCCGCAGCACACGCTTGCTCCGCAGCCGCTGTTGCACTGGCCTGGACCATCCACGGCGGTAACGTCATTGCAATTCCCGAATCCGGGTCCGTGGCACATGTAACGGAAAACGCCGTCGCGCTGTCACTGACACTGACACCTCAGGAGCTTCAAACACTGGATGCAGCGCATCCGCTATCCGGCCGCTAGTGTTTAAATCGGCGCTGGCGATCGCCTAGCGGACATCCCGGTTCGGCAGCTTCGTGCCACAGTCGGACCTCTGGAGGCGCGCGCCACGGAGCCTGAGTATCTCATCGAAATCAGCGCGATTGCCATTGTGGCCGATTGATCCATCCTCCGATATTCCGCTAAGCGAACGCCCCCGGGGTTCAGAGCTAGGTGGTCACGGCGGATGTTTCAGATGGGTCAAAAGCTGAAGTCGAAGCGCCCCGCACCCTCGTCCGCTCTAACCTCAACAGCGGACATCACGCACCAAGGCTGCGAAGTCCGCTTTGTGCCAGGAGCGGAAGTCATCGGCATGAGCATGCAAGCCTACCCTAACATTTGCACAGTGAGCCGCAACAGCGTCAGGCGCGCAAGTGTCACGACGTTTATACCTTCACTCAAAAAAGAGATCAGTCAACGCGATAGCGCGATCAGTTATCGTCAAGGTTAAAGTCGTAAGTCTCTGCTGGCGGGCCTTTGTGAGCCGCGGCGAACTGGGTGAGAGGAAAGTTCATCGCGACCGCTGAACCGTAGAAATCGGACAGTTCGATCTTGAATGTTTGCCCGGACTCCATCTCGCCGATCAGCTTCGAGCTCACATGGTCTGCGGCGATGCAGATGTTGGTGAGACAAAAATTGTACGGAAATTGGGTGGGCCCTGCCTGATCGACGGTCGCATTGACGCCCATCTCTAAATTCCCTCCTTGTGGAACGAAAAGCTGCAGCCGGGCGGCACCACTCTCAGGACGTTCGATCAAGTCGACACGAACCACAACCTCGCCGTTATCCTGCGTGCCGCTCGACGTTGTCCGACATAATGTAGCCCCGTCGGATCCTTTAAAACAAACTTTGCGCCATGAGGAATATTGGACATTTTCGGGCAATTGCACGCGGGGCGGTTGCAATGGAAGCTTTTCGTTCTGAGCTGAGTTGGTGGGGAGTTGCCGCTGTTGCGCCACAGCCGTTGTCGGAAGGAGCGAATGCTTCTCAAGAAACTGGCTTACAAGCGGTGCCCATAACGGCACCGCATCTGCCGAATCGATCATAAAGTGGCCATCGTTCCCGAAGGCAGGGAGCAAATGGTATTCTGCGTCGCCTCCCGCAGCGGTAAAGGCGTTATGCATGCGCTTGGATAGCTCCGGTCCAAAATAGCTGTCGTTGTCCGTATATATCCAAAGCATCGGCACGCGTGCCGTGCTGCCGAAGTCGCCAGTCGCAGCAACGAGTTTGTCAGGAGCACAGTTGTTGTTTGGCTTGCCATCGACTCGACCACCACGCCCCGCCGCAAAGGTGATGACCGCACCAACAAGCGGCGGGTTCCGACTGGCAAGCGCAATCGACCCCCAGCCGCCGCCCGACTGGCCCACGACAATGGCTTTGCCGGGTATGATCTGTTTTTTCTTCTGCATGTTCTCGATGACCCATTCGTTGAGCGTGGCGATGGCGAGCCCTGGACCACGGAAGTTCGGGTTGTCGCAACTGCCGATATGCCCAAAGACGGCCCCGAAGAGCCCACGGTCCTTATCATCGAGACTGCTGGCCCCATATCTAACTGGCGAGATTACGAAATAACCGCGCCGCGCGAACCAAGATGCGGCGTCCCGGTACTCCAGCGGCGGAAACATTGTCCGCTGGTTGGCGTCAAGTGAAATTCCATGGTTCATGACGACCAGAGGAAATGGTCCATCGCCGAGAGGCCGGACCACATAGGCGAGCACTGGCAAGGGAAATGGCAGGGCCCACACCTCCTCTTCGACTCTTGGAGGCGAAGCGGATTCATCTGCCGAAGCCGGGCGGCAAGCAAGCAGAGCAATTGTCGCTAAAAGGAGAACCTGCAGAAGGCGCGTCGGCATGTCCTTCTCCTCCAATTGCAGAAGTTCAATGCTGGCTACCGGAGGGGTGGCCTTGGTTTGATTTATATCAAGCTGATCGGCACGTTGTGCATCGCAACAAGAAAGAGCGACAGGTCCGAAATGGGTCAAAAGGCGAAGTCCCCGCCCGGCATCGTCACGTCCGCTCATCCCTCAACCTCAGACATACGCGGCTCGAACGGCCGGATCACGCAGCCTCGCAGGGTAGCAGCAAGAACCGCTGATGCGCGTTTGACGCTCTCGGTGCTTAGAGTGGCCGGTGTCCGTTCACCGGCCACGGGCCTCGCCACGAGCGGCGCGCGGCTGGAAAAATTTCGTCGAGCATCGCGAACCACGCGCTCGCCGGAAAGCAAACACGACTTCGCGCGTCACCTCGGGTTCTCGATGACCCGCGAGATTCGGAAGTCGCCGTCGACAGTGCCGACCGGCTCGCGACCGCCGCCGGAGCCGGAGATAGTCGGAGTTATCGGTTGCCCTCGATGCCGCACGCTGCTGGCGGCCCGCCGCGGACTGTATGCGCATCTTCACGGTTGGCTTGACGCCACTGGTTACCGCCCAGCTTCGTATCGCGCGCCTTGGTGGTGGTGACCTCCGCCATCGTGCGCACGCCGAAGACGCGCGCCGCCCACGCCTTGCTGCCGAACCTTGTCGCTTCCGTTGGCTCGTCGCTGGCACCGATTGCCGGGTATCGCTTCACTCTCAACGCGCCGTCATCGGTCGGGAGCCAACGTCACCCTCATGGCGTTCGCAGCCAGCGGAACGGTCATGTCTGCTATACCTTGATGAACCGATATCGGCAGCACGGCTGGTTACGTCCGTTAAGTGCAGCCAATTCCGGACTCATGCACCGCAGCAAACGACATGCACGAACCGCCGTGATTTACTCGATCACCTCGTCGGCGCGGGCGAGCAGCGACGGTGGGACTTCGAGATCGACGGCGGCGACTGGACCCGGTTCTGGCTCACTCTGCCCGCGCCATACCCTTGCCCATCGCGCTCCGTTAATAAGCACCACGCCGCACGGCGCGACGCGTATGGCGGTACTCGCGACGGCCGACACGACGCGCAGTCACGCGGGCGCGCCGGTACGTGACGGCCTGCGCTTGATCAACGCTTAACTCCACGCCGCGCGGTGTCACCTGCGGCGAGACCGGAATCGTCGCCAACACCACTGCTGCAAACAGCAGTCCGATAATTGAGGAAGCTCTCATCGCACCTACTCCCTGTTGTCCACCATGGCCGTGTCAACACTGCTTCAACAGCAAAAGCTGTCTGGCCTGTGTGCCTAATTTGTCGGCCACTGTCAGCAGATGTCAAGGATATGCGCGGCGCAGCGAGCGCCCCGTGCGGCCATGCGCACTGCACAAATCATGGGGTCCTCATGTCTCAGATGGGTCAATCTCGGAAGTGGAGAGCCATTCGCGGAGAGTCCGCTCTACCCCCGATGAACGGACATCATCAGACCGCGCCGACTGGCCCGTTTCGTGCCATATCCGGATATCTCGAAACGCAAGGGGTCGCCAACTGAAGGTGGCTTACACCGCTTTATCGGAGTTCGGTCTATTAAGCGTCGAGCTCCGCAAGTCCTCCCCGGTTGAGCAGCACGATTTGTCGGTGTGTCAACCCATCAAACCGCAGCATTTTGTCATGTCTGAGGGTCGAGAGAGCGCGTGACACAGTTTCCAAGGTCAATCCCAGATAATCGGCGATGTCGCGACGGCTCATCGGCAAAATCATCACATTCGGATGAGCCAATCGCTGGTCCATTTCGAGAAGAAATGCGGACACCTTCTCCACCGCTGTCTTTCGGCCCAAGAGAAGCATGTGGTTCTCAGCGTGCTGAAGGTTACGAGTGACGAGACTGAGAAGGTTCGTTGCGCCTGCCTCTCGGTTTGCCATTATATCAAGAAGGCTGCGCCGCCTCGTTATACGAACCTTGGTCTCAACAACCGCTTCGGCAGTGAAGCGATGAGTTGCACCATTCTCAAGCCCAAACATATCTTCCGGCAGGTGAAACGAGTTGATCTGGCGACGACCGTCTGACAGCAGCTTGTAAGTCCGCACTGCTCCGGAGATAATTTGGTAGACGTATTCTGCCTCCTCTCCCTCGCCAAAAAGCTCCGTCCCTCTGCGATATTTGAACTCGCTACAGAAGAGCCGCTCGCCAGGGAGGGCAGCTAAGTGTCCGTCAACCGGATGGCGGCTCGCCGCGTTGATCCTGACCAGCATTGTGGAACTCCCTTGCAAATAGAGAATAGTACTACGCGTGGCAGACGGCGACTTTGATCTAACGCAACTCGGGTAATCCTCACAATGCAAACGTTTAAGGTGCCTGACGATTCCGCCCAATGTGGGTGAGGTCACGACTTCCGAAATGGGTCAAAACCGGAAGAACTCGCAGCGAGCATATGTCTTCCGCTGTCCACTCGATAACGGACATTGGGCAGCGCTACCAAATGCCCTCACCCACCCGGCTTCGCATAGTTGAATGTGGCATCAGTGTTTGGTCGATTTGGTGGGCGATACAGGTCGGGGGCTTATCGTTTTCACCGATTCTCAAAATCGGCCCCTACCCCACCCCCGGTACCCCCTGGATCAACGCGGGGCTGGCCAATGCTTAGGTACCTCCCGCCTGGTGCTCGCGCCTCCGCCACCGACGCTTAAAGCAATCCGGCTCCTGCGTGATCCTTGAACAGCTCGGCATCGCGAACGTAACCGCGCAGGGTATCGATCGACTTGTGCCCCGACTGGTCCATCATCTTGAAGATCGATGCTCCCTTGGCCGCCGCAGAAGTCAGAAACCCCGATCGCAGCGAGTGAGCGGAGAAGATAGCGGCATCGAAACCAGCGCGGCCGGCATACTCTTTGACGATGTTGGCAACCGATCGACAGGTAAGCCGCGAGGCAGCCACCGTCCCTGACTTGTTGATCGGCCGGAACAACGAACCAGACACGATCCCAGCGGCGTTCAGCCACTCTCTGAGAGCCTTAACGGGGCAAGCCACATCACCGCGTGTGATCGCGATCGTGCGACCCAGGGCCTCCTGGTCGGTCTTGCCGCGGAGGATCGTGACCAACAGTCCGGTTTGCGTTTCCTCGATGTCGGCCACATCCAGAGCAACCAGCTCCGAACGACGAAACGCGCCTGCAAAGCCGAGCAAAAGCAATGCCCTATCGCGTAAGCCCGACAGCCGGTCCGGAGCTGTGGCAACCATACTGAGCATCTTGGCGGCCACTGCCGGCGCTTTCCTATTTTTCGCGCTACCGAAGGTCCGGCAAATGCCGCGCATCGTCGCCTTGACGCCTTCGGCATCGGTCGGCGTATCGAGCCCAGCCAACTTGTGGGCGTAGCGGATCGCCGCGATACGCCGGCCAATCGGCGCCGCAGCGCGTCAGTCGCCGCCGCGATCTCAGTTCAACGTCGGCTTCGGTTCTAAACTCGATTCGGCGCCTTCATCCTTGGCGCCGGCTGCAATCGCAGCCAAGTCGTCATCGGTGAGTTCGCTCGCGAGAGCCTGGCGGAGTGTGACCTCGGCTTCCTGCTTCGGTTTGCCGTCAAGCCGATCCGCGATTTAGCTCGGTCGCGAAGATTTGCAAGAACTGCCCGTGTGGGCACTGTGTTGGCAAAACGATTGCCGCCGAGGCCTTAACCGCGGGCAGTCTGCGCGCCTCTCGTTTGGAGCAACTGCACAATCTCTCGGACGCGCCCTTGCGACTCGCCCTTCCGCCGAATGATAGCAACAACCTCATCCATCAGATCGATCAATGCCGGCTCGTCTTCCCCGGCGTCGTACAGGCCGACGATCTTGATCTCCAGTTCGTCGAGAGATTGCGTCGCTAGCCGCCAGTGCAGTTCGGACACGGCTTGGAGGTTTTCGCCCGTGACCGGATTGATCGGTGACACACCTTCCGGCCACGTCGGGGCAGGCTCTCCCCGCAGCGCCTCGAAAAACGATCTGATCTCGTCAAGCATCTGGATTGTTTTTTGGCATAGCGAGAATGCCCCTCCACGACTCAGGGAAGGCCGCCCGTGCGTCCGGTCGCTGCGGGCCGATGGCCCCCGGGCCGATCGGCGCCAGCGCAGGACTCGCCAACTGTGCCTGGCTATACTTCTTTACCGAAATCTCCCTCGCAGCCATGATCATCTCCGTCGCTCGCGTCGCGATCGAATCGAATCACAAAATCCTTGTCCCTTCAAATTAATTGAAGCGAGCGACTAGTCGGCAGTGCGTGGTGGCAGGATAGCTTCATCACCGCCCGCCATCGGCAACCATCGGTGACTGAGAGTCCGGTAACGCTCCCGCCCAAAGCAGGGAAGTATTATGTCCTCAACCCAACAATTCTTGACCGCTATCGAACGGCCACGCTGTCCCCGTTGCCAAAGGCGGATGATGCTGGAACGCGTTTCATCGGGACCAATTGGTTTCGAACACCGGCTGTTCGAGTGCCCCAAATGCGATCAAGTTGAGATCAGCGTCATTGCATGTGATCCCCTCAAATCGACGGCGGCCGGTTGGTTAGCTAGTGACCTCTCGGCACCGAACTGAGGGCAAAGCAATGCTCGACAAACAAAACCAAGGCCCGCAATGCACGGCTTGCGGCTCTCCGATGAAACTGACGGCAATCGAGCCAAGCGACGGAGGGAAAGACCTCCGAACGTTTGGTTGCCCAGCGTGCAAAAGGGTCCAGCGGCATATCATCGAAAGCGCCCTGACCGAGGCTTGGTTAGAGCCGAGGCGAACGTGATGTACCAGCGCGAAGACTGTCTGGTCGAAGCCTCAATCTGTCGTAACAGGTCCCGTGCCGATCCGGCGCGCTCAGACTATTGGATCGACCGAGCGATAGTATGGCATCTACGTGCAGTCCGAGCCCCTCACGGGAAGGCGATCACGCACGAAATTTTCGACGGTCGGCTGATTTCGAAAGCAGCCAAGTAATACCAGCCTTCGAAAGCGCTGACTCTATTTTGTAAAGCGACGGCTGCTGTGATTCTCTTTCGCCTGACCGAATTGATTCGGGAGATCGGCGATGGGCGGGGCGGTCAGGCTAAGGCAGGATTTTGGGGCGGACGAACTGCGGCGCTTTGCAACAAGGGCCAAAGACGGCGCGCAAGCCCGTCGGCTGTTGGCGCTGGCGGCGGTTCATGACGGGATGAACCGCTCCGAGGCGGCGCGGATCGGCGGCATGGACCGGCAGACGCTGCGAGACTGGGTGCACCGCTTTAACCACTACGGCCCTGAGGGACTGATCGATATCAAACCACCCGGGCGGCCGTCGAAGCTCTCCGAGGAGCAGAAGGAAGCGCTTAAGCAGTTGGTCGAGATCGGTCCCGATCCGGAGACGGACGGCGTCGTGCGCTGGCGCTGCGTCGATCTGAAGCGTGTTGTGGGTCAGCGCTTCGGCGTCGATCTGTCGGAAGTGAGCTTGGGGCGGGTTCTGAAGAAGCTGGGCTTCTCGCACATCAGCGCCCGACCACAGCACCCCGTCCAGAATCCAGAGGCGATAGCAACTTTTAAAAAAACTTTCCAACTCAGGTCGCGCAGATCCTGAGTACGCTCGCCCCGGGGACGCCGATCGAAGTCTGGTTCCAGGACGAAATGCGGGTCGGCCAGAAAAATAGCCTCGTCTATCAGTGGGCCAGAAAGGGATCGCGGCCACGCCAGCCCAAGGATCAGCGCTATGAGAACGCCTATGTATTCGGCGCCGTCTGTCCGAGCCGCGACACCGGCGTTGCCCTCATCATGCCGCAGGCCGACACCGAGGCCATGCAGGCGCATCTCGAGGCGATCGGCCGCGCCGTCGCGCCATCAGCGCATGCACTCCTCATCCTCGACAAGGCCGGCTGGCACACCACGCGCAAGCTCAACCCACCTAGCAATCTCACCCTTGTCTCGCTGCCGCCAGCATGCCCCGAACTTAACGCGGCCGAGAACATCTGGCAGTATCTGCGCCAGACTTACCTCGCCAACCGTGTGTTCGCGGACTACACCGCCATTCTCGACGCCTGCCAGGACGCCTGGCTAAAACTTCTTGCCGAGACCGGCCGCATCACCTCAGTCGCACAACGCGATTGGGTCGTCATCGGTCAATCTCTTTGAAGGCTGGTATAAGGCAAGCGCCGAGCATAGCGGCTCAACTATTTGGCTGGGTTTTTGTATGAAGGCGTTGAATACACGGGCACGGTGCCAATCTCACGACCTTGGTCGTTGATTATAGCAATGCGGCGCTCAGGGTCGTCTTCGGGCTTATCGAGTGAAACGCCCACGGCGAGCACCGTCGCTCTGATGAGTGCAGCGAAATCGTCGTTGCAAACAAAGCCAGACGCATCAAAAAGCCTGTGGCCGTTCTTAACATCAAAAAAGTAGCGGGGCATTGGGCAACCTCTAGTTTACCAAGTTTACCCGGACAACAATGTTCCGAAGATGCCGCCTCCCGAAGTCAGCGCGCAAACATTCTGGCTGGTAGGGTCATCTGACACCCAAAGACAGCATCGCGAACAAGGCGCATCGCCGTCGATCTGGGCTGCCGCCCTATCGATGCACCACCAGCGCCACTCTGCGAACTGGTTCCGGTCCACTTCGCCAGCCAGGCGCATAAAACGCCGCGCGGAAAACAAATTCACGAGTGCGCCGGTCATGATGAGCGCGACTCCAAACCAGGGTGAAAACTCGTGGGGCTGAACGGCGGAAAACCGTTGCGGTAAGTGGAGCTGCTCCAGGAAAATCCCAAAGCGCGCCACCACGAACCCGAATCCCATCAACGCGATGCCGGTGCGGATCCAGGCGAGAAACGTTCGCTCTTCCGCCAGATAGTCCGGCAGGTCCACCGCTGGATTTGCTTTGATGGGCGTATCCATTTCAACTTCACCGGCTCTACGGATCGCGCAGCCTTCTGGTGCGCGATACTTGAGGTGGCGGCCCATGCGGACTTGCCCATTAAATTCGAGTTTATTCTTGAGTTGGCTGCGCTCGATTTGGATGGCTACTTTGTCGGCCGACCGCGCTTCGCAATCGCCGCCTGTGCCTGAACTGCGCTGCAGTTTCAGCCCGCCAAGGACGACCGGGTTTCCGCGCCCGCGACCGCGCCGCTACCGGGTGGCTGGCTATTGATCTGCTGTTTCATGATCGCCGAGGGCTTGAACACCACCGTGCGTCGTGGAGAGATCGGCACTTCGATGGGCCCGTTGCATTAGACTTAAAAGCAAAGCCCACGGTAAACCATCCGCCAACCTATGGATGCTACGCGAAAACCCGCACAGGATTTTGGTAGTGTCTCAGTTTGGCTCACGCCTTGCGGCAATCCTCGTAAATAGTCATTGCGAAGCCGCGCTTTGGCCAATGACTCGGGGCTCCCGCACATAGCCGAAGTCGGCCCCGCCCGACCAAGCCCGTCCGTCAGGGTAACGAAGTTCGATTCCGACGAGATCGCTTTCATCTGCCAGCGACATATTAACGCCCGTCTGGACATTGCCGAATTTCGATATGGCGCTCTCCGTCAGAGTGAAATGCGTAGTCGAACCACATCGGCCGCAGAAGTGGATTTCTGCGGCCGGATCGTCTTTGTCTTCCCGGCTATATTCTCCGGTCGCGCCCTCGATGCTGACTTCGGAGGGGTGGAAATAAGACCAGCGAGCGCCAGACTTGCTGCATAGCGTGCAATTGCACTCGTTGATGAAGTCCGGTCGCTTTGCCACTTCGATGCGGACTTGACCGCAGAGACAGGTAAGTTTCAGCATTACCGTCTTATATCAGGAGGTCCGCTCGCCTGATAGCTGCCGTTGGCTCCCACACAGAGCTGAAATTCAAACTGAGACACTACCAGGATTTTAGGTGGCGCATGCTGCGAAACGGCAGTTATTCTGCTTGGTTCAGAACCTCGTTGAGAGAGGGAACCGGCATCGTAGAGCTTGACGACGGCAAAGTGAGCTGCGGCGACCCGGTGTTCGCCTACTCCGGATCATACTTTGTCGCGGCATGAGTTGTTGGCGCCATCGGAGCAACTGGCCGGCGTCCCGTTCGCTCGGATGCAGATCCGGTATATCCACGGCTCGACCTAGCTGCCTGCCAATATTCCTCGATGCGCCCCGGTCAAACTGACGATGTCCGTTCATCGGGGTAGAGCGGACTCTCCGTGAATGGCTCACCACTTCCGAGTTTGACCCGGAGCGGAAGCCGCACGTTCTCCGGTAGGCGATAACAGAGATTAGTGTGTTTACCGTGACCAGCGCGACTGCAAAGCGAGGACCATCGCGTCGGCGGCTGCGCGGTCGGCTCGGAAGTGACTCGGTCTATGCTCCCGGTGCCGTCTTGCTCGTCCAGAGCCGCGCAACCGCGTAAAGCGATAAGCCCGATCCAAGGCAAGCCGGAATCGCGGACCACAGCCAAGCTGTGTGTTCGGGTTGCAAACTGACGATGATCACGCCCTGCCCCGCTGCAACGCCTGCACCGATCACTGCGATTGCCCAAGCTGGGCTGATAGCGGCGGAATTTCCGCTTATTAGGGGGGCTAATACGAGCGGACCGAATGCGAGCTGTACACAAAGACACGCGAGCTGCAGGTTAAGAAACCTACCGCTGGCGAAGCTCAGGCCGGGATTGTCATTTAGCACGAACAAAGCGATCAGCATGACCACGCAGAGACTGCTGCCTGCAATTATGGCGCGCCTCCTCGCGAGAGCCTCATTGGACGGCTGCGCCCGTTCCGGCGCCAAGCTTGACCAGACAGCTGGGATAATGTCGTACCGAATAGTTGCTAAAATTGCGGAAAACATCGCACTGCTCGTCAACACAGCCATCGCAATCACGCTTATGAGCAAGAGCCATGAGGCCACATCCGCTAGGTCGTTCTGCTGCGAAGCAAGCCGCACAATGAAAGATCGCAGGACGTCGGCGCCGCCCGGCGTGTTGGTCGCGAGTACTGCGATCGTTCCGAGCATGCATATGAGCAGCCATACCAGGGCGCTGGCGCTAGCGTACATCGCTAGTACTCGTGCAAATGTTTCCGGGGTTCGGCCGGTGTCTACGCGACCCGAATGCGGATCAATCTCCAGTGCTGTTATTCTGAGCCAGTTCGTCGTGTCGACAATCGGATAGAAGATCGGCAGTAGGACCAGAGCTAACAGGCCCGAAATCGATGTTTGCGTCTCAGCCCGCAAGGCGGAGAGGCTCTCGGTGATCACGGCTGGAACGCCTTGGGCATACAGACCAATTAGAGCGATAACGAGCGTGGTCGCCGCCAGGACCGCTATGAGTTCATTGACGATCCTCGAAAACCTGCGGAATAGGCGGGCGCCGAGTGGTTCGATATCAGTGGTTTCGCCGGAGACCGGACTTCCGATCGGACTAGTGTCGATGTATCGCGATCGTCGATAGATCAGCACGACTGCGCAGCACGCCGCAAGGACGGTCACTGCAAACGTGCCCTGTGGCGGCATTTGTCCAGCCGACGAAATCAGCATGTACAAAACAATGAGGGTCGATCCGATCAATCCAAAATACAGAATTCCAAGTTGCGCCTGCGCCGAACGCATGGCCCCGGAATTCCCGGCCGGTATTGTGTACAGCAGCATCAAGCCTAAAAGACCACATGCAATGGGGAACGTGGTGTTTAGGCCGCCCGGCAGGATCGGCTTTACCAACGACGCGGCGCCGATCGCTGCGCTGGCGATCAAGCCCGCAAAAGCGCAAACACTCAGCGTCGCCGCGATCAACTGCACGCGCGCATCGTTGCCGTGTTGCCGTGCGATGAAGCCTGGGACGGTGACTGACCGATCGCGTTCGAGTGCCTGGCTCATAAAGGCGCGCATTGGCAGTCGCAGCCTGTGGATCAAATACAGACCCGCTCCGAACATCGCCGAGAAGATCATGGCTGGCCAGAATTCGCCCTTGGCACCCCAGCTAAATAACTGGCCGAAGGTCGCAATCTGTAGAGAATAGGCGATGGAACTGTTCCGTACGACGCCGGGGGGCGTGTGCTCGGATGCAACGAAGTATTCTCGCGCTCGGGCGTATACTCCACGGCCCAAGAGATAAAGTGGGATGCACGAAATCCCGACGCAGGCAATGAGAGCGAGTAATGCAAAGCTCATCATAAGAGCTTTAGGATTGCAGGAAACTGGATTTCGAGCAATAAAGTCGATGATCCCTTGGTGATGGCGCTGGGGAGGCGGCCTGTGCAGAACGACCGTAATTATGTCGGCAGCTTGTGGGTAGGAGTGGTCGCAATCATCGCCCTCCTCTATTGCAGTCCCGCCCGTGCTGACGCGCGTGTCATTTTATTGCGGGGTTGGTTCGGCGTATTCTCTACTGGTCTGGACGAGATCGCCGACGCGCTCAAAGCCAAGGGCATCCGGGCGGAGGTAGCTGGTCATCTGTATTGGAGAACAGCCGCAGACGATATCCTGCGCGAGCGCGCCGAGGGCAAGACCGAAGCGCTTGTACTGGTGGGCCACTCGCAGGGAGCCAACAACGTCATTGATATGGCTCGAGTACTTGAAGCGAAAAATGTGCCCGTTGCGCTATTGGTCACGCTCGCTCCATACAGGCAGAATCCCATTCCAAGCAACGTCATGCGGGCGATCAACTATTACCAATCTACTGGTTGGGGGGCTCCGATCACGGCCGGAACTGGTTTCCAAGGCAGGTTATCTAATATCGATGTGAAAGAAGACTCGACTGTTTCCCATATCAATATCGACAAAAGTACTCGCATTCAGGCCGAAATTGCGCGTGAGGTCGGGGCGGTCGTCAAGGCCAACTGACCTGCGGACGCGCAGTGTCGCTGACGCGGCGCACGAAAGGGACTTGAGCAACTATGTGTTGGGGTCCCGCGGTGCTCGTGCGGTGACGCGAAGAAGTGGCGCTGCGCCGTAGCCGCCCGATGACAGTTTCAGTTGAGGTAATTTCGTGAATCTATATCTACGAGGATGGCAATGCTGCTCGGCCTTTCCCATAAAGGCTTGTTCCGACACCGTTAGGGCCGCCGGCTGATGGTTGCCATGATCCGGGGTAGTAAGGTAGCAGCAATCATCGCGTGGCCTTCGCCCGTGAGGTGGATGAAGTCTAAGGTGTAGTAGCGAAGGGGGATCTCCTCGTCGTAGACGATCACTTTGATCGAACGATTTCGCAACCGGCGCTCCATCGTCGCAATGTTGGCGGCGCGCTGTTCCTTCGTCCCGAGGAAACGCCGGTCATTGGCCCCCGGCTGCAAAATCACGATGTCGGTTCCGGTCGGTACATCGCTATCAATACGTTTGAGCATGCCTGCGGTGGTGTCGAATGGCACGCCCGCGTTGACGACTTGCGCATCGATCCCCTTGGCTTTCAGTAAGGCCTGTAACTTAGCCGGATAGGCGCCCTGTTTGCCCACATACCAGCCTTGCGTATTGCTGGCGCCAATCGCGACAATGCGAAGCGGCGCTGCAGCAGCGGCGGTCATTTCAGACAGAAGTACTATTACGGCAAAGAGTATCGCCCTAATCATAATGAGCCCACATTCTTGCCTGTGGAACAGCTTCGGCTTCGCTGACAATAATGGCTCCGGCTGCGATGGCAATCAGCTTTCTCGGTTAACGCGGTGAGCGGGGTTGTGGAGCCATCGGCATTGCCCTCTCAGTTCGAGGGTAACAAGCCTTGCCAAAAGCGTCGCCGGATAAAGTTGGCCAACTACGCCTTCGAGGTTGCGTAGACTTCGCGCTAACGGCTCACCGTCGAGGATGAGCGGCCAAGCAACTTAGCGATCGATCGGAAAATCGGCCGGTTTTGACTTTTAATCATGGGGTCGAGGGTTCGAGAATAAGATGAGGCATTACTTGCATTTTTTGCGTCAGGGTCGCCGATGGCCCGGGCCCCGGAGACGCACCGGGGACACAAAATCGTATTCGCCCTTCTCAAACGGGGGCCGGCCCGGGCGGCACAAACATCACGGCCAAAATCCTCTCAAATGGTGGCGGCGTTTAGCGTTGGATTCGGAGTCCGAAGGCGATGCCAGACAAACGGAATCCCCCTGCGCCCTCACCTCTCATCGTCCGGATGTACATGCGCCCCCCTCGCGCTGGGTACCCCGAAATAGCCCGCCCTAAAGCAGAATTTTAGCTCACAATCAGAACCATGCTGGGCCGCTTCGGCATAGCCCGAAGTAAGACGGCCTTCAGCGCGCCCCCGTGCTGGGGCCGTTTCTTTGGGGCAAAGAAAAACCCCGCCGGGTTTGAGTCGGCGGGTCCTTGCGCTCACTGTCAACGTTGACAGTGACGTAATGGCGGTTTCGTTCTGTATCGTTAGGTGTCTCCATCGGTGCAGGAGGGCCGACTTATGCCAAGAGGCGGGAACAAGATCGCGCTCTTTATCGATGGCGCCAATCTCTACGCGACCGCCAAGACGCTCGGCTTCGACATCGACTACAAGGGCCTTCTCAAGGAATTCCAGAGCCGTGGAACCCTGGTGCGCGCGTTCTACTTCACCGCAATCAGCGAGGATCAGGAGTTTTCCTCCATCCGGCCCTTGATCGATTGGCTCGACTACAACGGCTTTACCGTCGTCGCGAAACCAGCAAAAGAATTCGACGATGGCAACGGTCGCCGCAGGTTGAAGCGCAACATGAGCGTCGAACTCGCGGTCGGCGCGATGGAGATGGCCGAGCACGCTGATCAGATCGTGCTGTTTTCCGGCGACGGAAATTTCCGCTCGCTGGTCGAGGCGGTGCAGCGCCGCGGCGTGCGGGTTACCGTGGTCTCGACGATTTCGAGCCACCCGCCGATGATCGCCGACGAGTTGCGGCGTCAGGCCGACGTGTTCACCGATCTGGTTGAATTGCAGTCCAAACTGGGCCGCGACCCGTCCGAGCGTCCGGCGCCGCGACGCACAACGCCACCGAGCGGAATATGATCGCGTGGTGGCGTTGGTATTTCCATGGCCAGGCGCTCAAAATCCCCCAGCAAGGTTGTGTCGGCGCAAGCGAGCAAAGGTTCAAAGAAAAATTCGGATCGTAGCGCGAACGGGCGGGTTGGGCAGCTTCCGACGCCAATCGGTCGCCGGCCTATTCTAGTCCGGCTGTTCAAGGCCGCGGGCACGACATCGCCGATCCGGCGATTTGCCAAGCCCCCATCTCAGAGGGGCGGCTTTCGCGCGTCTTCCATTGCACTCCCCGCGGTTAAATGGTCCGCCGCAACTCAAGGATCGCGGCGGACCAAGTCGACAGTCTCCCGCTTCTAGCGCTTCGCCACGCCTGGAAAGATCAATGCCTGATCCTCAATTTCCTGGTTTGGAAGCTTGCTTACACCGGCGGCGGTATGGAGCTCCTGCAACAATGGGATAGCAGCAGTTCCGGCGGACAGCTTGGTCGACGGAGACCTCAGCATGGCGGTCGCAGCGACGACTAGAGCGACAGTCACGAAAGCAGAAATCATCTGACGCTTCATGGGAAACCTCCCGTTCCGTTCGCAGAAAAGTCTGCATCATTCTAATTGGCTCGAACCGCGACGCGCGAATGTGAGCTGCTTCACGTCTCACGCTCACTTGATGCTGAGAGAGGCGCCTTCGGGCAGTCTTTTTGTTTGCGATGCGCTTCCGTCTCCCCCGCCAGTTACCGCTGTGCGCTACGCAACGAAAATACAAAATCAGGTTGCGCGCCCGCTCTGGTTGCGCTTGGGCACGCGATCGATGATTTGCTTGCGGCGTCGACGCCGATGGCATCGTCGCGACGGTTCGACATGCGCGATCTTGGTCAAGTGTTCACTCACATTCACGATCAAGAGATCGAGATTTCCGAAGGTTTCTACTTGGACCTTCAGAGGTATTTTTCGCGTGATTGCCGCGGAATCGCCCGGCGCTGCAGGGATTCTCAACACAGTTTCTGACGAATAGCTCCCGGCCTCACTGCAGAGGTCGGAGTCCGAGTATGCGCCTTTTTAGTTTTGTTAGTCGGTTGGCTCAGGGGCAACCGCACGCCGCTCTGTCTTGCTTCGAGGCCATGGCATACGTACTCGTCGGGCTTGGCGTCGTCGCGCTCCTCATTGGCGGCTATCTCAGCGCCCTCGCTTGGGCAGTCCAGGAGATCGATAAGGAGACTAGCTACGATTGAGCGTTCCGCGCCTCATCAGTGCGAAGTGGCTTTGGCCTCAAGATCGGCCGGCGCCTCAGTGCAGGAGCACAATGTAAGGTTTGTGCTGTTGATAAAGGCCGGGGTCAGTCAATTTGACTCAGGGGCAACGGCGCGCCACTCTGCCTTGCTGCGATGGTCCCACTAGTTAGGCGTACCATGCCGCAAGATAGAGCCCCGCTCTCCCATCGTCTGTTGCAGGCAGCGCTGTCCGCCCTGGTGCTGCTGGTATGCTTCCATCTCCTGGGAGCTGCCGCGGTTTGACGTCCACGCATTAGCACTGGGCTCGCAACGACTACGATCTTACGATGTGAAGGTCGAAAACGACACGTTCGCAACCGGCGCGCGGAAAGTGCGTGGATTTTACCCCGACGTCTATCGCTCGGTCAGTTCCGCAAACCAGCAGTTTCGACAATTTTTTTCCATCGCGGAAGCTCTTCCTCCAGACGCTCCGTAACGCGCTGCGGTGCGCCACCTTCAGGCTCGGCGCCCATCGTCTTCAAGTGATCCTGCATTTCCTGGGTCGTCAAGGCGTCATTGAGAACCTGATTGAGCTTCGTCACGATCTCAGGGGGCGTGCCTTTCGGTGCCATGAGTGCCATCCATGACCCCATGTTGAAGCCCTGATATCCAGCTTCGCTCAGCGTCGGAACATCCGGAAGCTGAGATGATCGGTTGGGAATGGTTACGGCGATAGCCTTCAGATCCTTCGACCGTACGTAGGGTGCCGCTGTCGGAACGACATCGACCATCACGTCGACTTGCTTGGCCATCAAAGCGGCGAGGGCCGGAGAGCTGCCTTTGTACGGAACATGGGTCCATTTAAATCCCAGCTGATCTTGTAAATATTCTCCCATAAGCTGGAGGATGCTGCCGCTGCCAGCCGACGCCATGGTTAGTTTGCCCGGCTGCGACTTCGACAGGGCCACGAGTTCCCTCATGTTGCTGACACCCAGCTCATTTCGTGTCACCACGATCCCCGGCATATTGGCGAACAGGATAATCGGGTCGAATTGCGTTATCGGATCCACTTTCTCATCCGGAAAGAGTGCTGGGGCGACGGTCATTGGTCCGGGTGCACCGACAAAAAGTGTGTAACCATCTGGCGCTGCGCGCGCCACGAAATTGGACGCAACGCTGCCTCCAGCACCCGGACGGTTTTCGACGACAAACGTTGCCGATAGTTTCTTCGAGAGAGCCGCAGCTATTATCCGCCCCGCAATATCGACCCCGCCACCAGCCGCAAACGGAACGACGAGCATAACAGGTCTTGATGGATAAGGAGCATCCTGCGCGCGAACGGCGCCCGCCGACAGTACCGTTGCCATTGCAAGCGTTGATACGAATTTCACAATTCTCATTTCGACCTCGCGTTCAATCCAGGGTGTAGTCCCTGGCTCTTGGATAGCTTTAGTTGCACTCGCAGTGACGGGAGTCATCCCTGCAGCTTCCGAAATTCGGCCTGCGCCACCCAAAATCGCTTCCGCGGATTGCGTGCCGGACGGCGAGCATCAGGCGACCGCCACGTGACTGTCTCTCCGAGAATCGACTCCTCCCAAGTATCTTCCATCGGCATGATGCAATATCTGCATCCCTCCGAAGTCCCAGCTGCTGGTGCTCTGAGCTGTCAATCTGTGCCCGTACGACGCAAGCTCCTCCTGCACGTCGTCGCTGAACCCAGGCTCAAGCACGACGTTGCCGCCTTCGCCAATTTTAAAGCGCGGCGCATCCACGATCGCTTGCGGGTTCTGCTTGTAGGCGATTAACCGCGCAACAATCTGGACATGGCCTTGCGGCTGGAAGGTGCCCCCAGTCGAGCCGAATGCAACGAGGTCGCCGTCCTGAGATGCAAGGAACCCGGGAAGAATGGTGTGAAACGGCCGACTTCGCGGACGAATGCAAGTAAGTGATTCCGGATTTAGCGAGAAACAAGCACCTCGGTTCTGCAGAGCCACGCCCGTGTGAGGCACGACAATACCCGAGCCGAATCCCATGTAGTTCGACTGAATGAAGGATACCATCATGCCTTCGGCATCCCCGGCGGCGAGATACACGGTACCCGCAAGTGGAGCCAATTTGTGCACGAATGGTCCGGCCTTCTTACGTCCGATTGCATCGGCATGCTTCGCGACGAGAGACTGATCGATCCAGGAAGTGCCGGGCGGCGGGGCAGCAGACTGACCGATTCGTGGCCCCATTTCCGCGAAGGCTGCCTTGATCGCTTCCACTTGCAGATGAATGGATCCAGCGGAATCCACCGGGTAGGCGTAAAGATTGAGCCGATCAAGTATCGCGAGGGCAAACAGTGCAACGACGCCCTGCCCATTGGGTGGCAGTTCATACGCTTGGGATCCCAGAAACGATGAGCTCAACGGCTCGACCCACTCGGCCTCATGCGTCGCCAAGTCCTCGAATTTAAGGTCTGCACCGCAATCGCGAGCAAATGCCGCGATTCGCTTTGCGGTCTCGCCGCGATAGAAGTCAGCGCCGTTACTCTCGGCAATCCGGGCAAGAGTCTCTGCCAACTCGGGCTGACGAAAACGACTTCCAACGGGTGGACTTACCCCATTAGGCAGGAAGGTTGCCGCAAAGCCAGGCTGACTACGAAGGATTTCGCTTTGTTCGCTCCACTTGATCGCGACACTAGGAGAAACGAAGAACCCGGTCTCAGCGTAGTTGATCGCCGAACGCATGAGTTGCGCGAAGGGAAGTCTACCAAATCGCGAAGAAAGAGCCATCCAGGCGGAGATCGCGCCTGGAACCGTCACGCTTTGCCAGCCTCGCTCCGGCATTTTTCGAAGACCATGAAATGCGGTGACATCGACTGCCGCCGGGGCACGACCACTGGCGTTGATTCCATGCAGCCGTTCACCATCCCAGACTTGCGCGAACGCATCCCCGCCAATGCTGTTGTTCGTCGGCTCCACGACAGCGATAGTCGCCGCCGCCGCGATCGCCGCGTCGACGGCATTGCCTCCTTGCTCAAGGACACGGATCCCTGCTTGAGACGCCAGCGGTTGCGATGAAATGACCATCGCCTCGCCGATCACTGGCTTGCGGATCGACGGGTAAGGTAGCTCGGTCGAAATCATTGCTTGTCCTAAGGCCACCTAATCACCACCGTTTCACGCGCCGGCGCCCCCGCTCGTATACAAGCTGCCGACGGGTAGCTTAAGCAGGGTCAGAAGCGACCTTCACGCACATCGTCCTTCAATTCCAAAATCACTGGAAGAGGGCGGCAATCATCGAGGAGAGCGATGAACGCGCTCCTGTGTTGAGGTATGCTTCTTACTGAAGACCGCGTCAGATCCGGACGCCCTTGGTTATTCAGCGCGTCGATGATGATGTCGATGACCTGCTCGCGCATTTCATCCCCGTGAATCTCGGTGATACGAGACATGAGTCCTCCATTTCTTTCAGTGAGCAAGCAATGCCTACCGCAAGGCCCTTTGCCTTCTAAAGCTGTGCGACAATTTGGCATTTCGCGGGAAGCTCATCCAAATGGCCAGGTCGAAGTGTAAGTCATTCGGCGGCGGTCACGGCAGGTTCGCGACCTTCGATCTCGGGGATACGAGGGATCGGAACAGCGTAAGGTTCGACTTCGCGGCGGATCTGGGCCAAGGAGGCGGCGATTATGCTGACCTCCTCGTCCGGGAACGTCGCTCCCAGACCGTATTCGGCCGCAAGTTGCCTCGCGCGAGCGCTTCGTTTGCGCTCGTCCTCAGGAAGATTGACGACGGCATAAACGCCGTTCAGCAGGCTCCCACGCAATTTTTTTGCGAATTTTGCCCCCAACGTTCGTTTCTGATCTGCGCTCAACGTCTCAAAGAAACGGCGCATCAAAATGCGACCGAACTGGATGTGGCGAGCTTCATCGCGCAAAATCAACCGGCATGCTTCTTTGATCGCAGGGTGGCGCGCGTTTTTGTAGCGCGCGGTGAGCAATTCGCCGGAAAGCTGCTCGAACAACGTATTTACAGCCATACCCGCATAAAAGGGCATTGCTTTTTCGTCCGTCTCGTCGTGGAATTTGGGAATTACCATCTGAAAATAGTCGCTCTTTGGAATTGGCTGGTAATCTCCAAGAGCGGCCGCGACACGGAAGCTCGCTTCGTGATGCCGAAGTTCTTCAGCAATGAAATTAACGACATGCTGCTTGATTTCGAACGGAAGATGCTCAAAGACGGCGTCACGAAAGCGCTCTGCACCATAAGGAGTGGCTCCATGCTCCATCCACGCGCGAAGGCTCCACCACTCCGCGCCGGCCTGCCGTACTTCTTCGGGAAGGGTTTCGGCATATGTCTTTAGCGCGCCCCAGTCGATCACCCGGACCGGATCCCAGGAAAGATCACGAGCCTGCAGGCAAAGCTGCCAGATATCGTCGTATAGAATATCCGCGACTATTGGGTATGGATTTGGATTCTGGATTGTCTCTTCGAGCATCGACGCATCCATTGCAGACCTCCAATCGTTAAGTATCGTCAGATAGTAGACATGTATAAGGCGTTATACAATCAATTTTGGGACTGCGCAGGAAAATAAATGATTGATCGTTCGCTCTATACTCCGCCCTACGTTCAGATCGAAGCCTCCCTCGCCGCCGAAGCGGTCGCATGGCCTGACGGAACGGTACCGTTTCATTCCGAGGCCGCGGTGGCATCCCGGTTTCAAGTAAGCCGCATGACGGCTCGACGCGCTTTGCAAGGATTGGTTGAACGCGGGCTGCTTACGAGAGCGCGTGGTCTCGGTAGTTTCGTAACAGCACCAAAGCTGGTCGAAGCATTTACGCCCACGATGCAGGTCCACCGCGCTTGGCGAACACTGGGGCTGGATGTTGAGATGCGCGTGCTGCGCTTCGAATACCTACACCCCGGTGAAGATGCATGTCGAAAGCTCGAACTGAGGAGAAACGCAAAGGTTTTGTATATGCGGCGTCTCCGCCTGCTGGCAGGCGCGCCCATCGCCTTAGATGATCGATTTATTCCGCCCGCCATTGCTAAGGCCGCCAAGTTAGTGCGGGCTGACCTGGCGGGATCCATACTTGATGCGCTTTGGCGCGCTGGTCCGCTCTCTCACGCGGATTGGGAAATCGAGGCTAGAGCAGCAGACCAAGAGGAGGCTGCCTTGCTGGCAATGAGTCCCGGCGCTCCAATACTCTCGCGCAACATGGCGTACACTCGTTTAGACGGAGGAGTCGCCGGCATAGGAACGAGTATCCACCGCGCCGATCGGATGCGTTACGCTTTAACTCTGCCACTTCATACCCCTGGGAGCGGCGAGCCAGCATCTGCAACTCCTGAGGTCGTGGACGCTGACAGCAAAGAAATTCAGGCAGGATAGTCCTTCGATGGCATTCCCTGTGCCCGTCGTAAATCAAATCCGGACATATTGATGATGCAGCCCGCACTGAGAAGCCAAGTTTTTCTCGAATAGTGCGGCGTCTCGCGTTGGATTTAAGACGCGGTGTCCGAAGGCGACGATAGAGAAACGGAATCCCCCTGCGCCCTCACCTCTCCTCGTCCGGAAGCACCGACAGATACCGGTGGGATAATCATCACGTCTTACCATCCTGATCCTGACGAAGTTCAAACGCGCCCTGCATTTTATCGACGACACCGACCAAGGCCGCGCTGCACTTGTCGCGAGAGGCCCTTCCAAACCGAATTCCCTTGATAGCCCAGTTCGTATCCTCACGCGATCTCGGCGCATGATGCTCGATCAAGACTCCAACGAAAGGTTCGCATTGCGGATCCGACTTTTTGACCGCAGCGGTGATCGCCATCTCGAGATCCTCGCGCGAAACTCGCTTTCGATGGGAAGATGGTCCTTTCTTTCCCGTCCAAGGCCGTGACATCGGGACTCCTCGGCACCATCCGTTTAACGGAGACTCTTATGGCTAAATCGGGCGTAATTCGTGGCAAAAGTCCTGATAGCCTGCCAGGCCATGAAATGCTTCCTCTGCGAGGACTGCGGGTGTGTGAGAACCATCCCCATAAGTCGTGGGAAGGCGCGCGCGCCTGCAACTGTGGGGATGCTAGTGCACAGTGGTGCAATCAGAGCGACCCAAGCACCCGCCGTCGCGCTCCCTGGTGGCCGAGTGCTGATGACCCTGATGGATGCCGGGAATTACGGCCGCGGACGGCATTTCTCAAAAAGGCACCCGCCATTGGCGACGGGTGTCAGTCTAGGGAGGAAACGCTTCGCAATGTAAGCCGATTCGCGGGAGCGTTACGTGTCGCAATTCACACATGCATAAAAAAACTCCGGGAACCGCCTGGCACGAAAGTGCGGCGCGGACCCGAGCCCGCGCCCCTTTACTGTGCCGGCGTGGCGGGCTTCTTGGGTTGAGCGCGCGCGGCGCCCGCTTTGGTTTTACCGTCAGATGCCTGGCGATCGCGCACGGCGATCAGTTCTTTTTGAAGCTTCAAGCGTTCGTCGGGGGTCATGGCGGGCTTATCGCGCTTCGGCAGGTCTTCTACCGGGAGATAGGCGCTTGCTTTCGGAGGCGCCGGCGTCTCAGCCCGCGCGTCCATCATTGATGAGCCGGCCGTTGAAGTCGCGCACCCGCCAAGCGAGAGGCTCGACAGGAGCAGCGCTGCCGCGGCGAGCGCCGATATCTTTCGCTCATTCGACACGTACGCAATACCCATGGATCGTCGTTCCACGAGTATTGCGGGCCAATTATGACCGTCAGCCGGGCCGGATCCGGTTCCTCATTTGCGCAGCGACACCGATGATGCCCTCGAAAGGCCGCCTGGAAGCTGGAGGCCGCGCCGTGCTTTGAATCCTGCAGCGCTGGGTGACACTACGGCCGGCGCCAGCGGGCCCATATCGACTGTTGGGCCGACGCCTCAGTGCTCCTTCAAAATCCCGATTATCTTTTCTTCCGAAACGCGCATCGCGCCTTAACGAATCGTTAGCGTATCGGTGCACATTTTAAAGAACTCCGGGCAAATAGGAGCACCAAGATGACACGCATGAGGCGCGTAGTACTGGAACGAAAGCTGGAGCAGGCCCGCAGGCTCGCCTTGGAGCCCACAGACCCCCTTACGATAGAGCGGCTGGCCCAGATAATTGAAGAGCTGGAGTTTCAGCTCGAGGATCGGCGCAAGGTCGCCTAGCCCCGCCGGCGGATCCTGATCGGCGCTCCTCGAGTCCCTCCGCGCGCTCACCAATAAAATCAGGCACAACTTGAATTTGGCCGATTTTCCCAAAACGGTCCGTGTCTGCAATCTGCCTCTCCACAGCCCCGATCGGGCAGCGGTGTCGATCTGTTCCCGGTCCAACCCATGGCGTGATTTGCCCCCGAAAGCGTCGGGGCTTTTGATGCGCCATGCCCTGGCGCCGCAAACCGTAGCTTGGCTTGAATACTGGGAGGGGCCCGTCAATCGGGACGTCGGCATTGCCGGTTTACAGACCGGCAGCGAGCTTTACATCATATTCGTACACGCTAGGAGCCCGTCCAGATAGGCGTTCGGGCATTTGTTGAGGTTAGCCGGCTGAGGCTGCGTTTGCGAGGGTGAACAGCTTCAGGAGATTGTGGGTTGTGCAGATCATGGCCCATTCGGCGCGCACTTTATCTACGCCCCGCAACAGGAACTGGCGGAAGCCGCGAGCCTGTTTGATCTGTCCGAACACCGGTTCGACCACTTGCTTTCTCAATCGGTAGGGTGTTTCGAAGCCGCCGTCGTCGATCTTCTTCCGCATCCGTTGGGTCAGCGGTCCACCGATTTTTCCGTTCGCAGCTGTCGGGTGCTTGGCGCGTCCGGGCGCGACATAGCCGTCAACGCCGTGTGCTTCGAGCGCTTCGAGATTGGATTCGCTGCAGTAGCCGGAGTCCGCCGAGGCCTGATCCGGCTTGCGGCCGAGATTGTTCTTGATGGCCTCGATCAGGGGCACCAACTGGCCCTGATCGTTGCCGCACTGCGTCAGTTCGTGCGCGACAATGATCTGGGCGCCTGCGTCGACGGCGGCCTGTGCATTGTAGGCCTGAACGAAGCCATCCTTCGACTTCATGATGCGGCTTTCCGGATCGGTGAAGTTGCGTTGCGACTTGGGATCAGGTTGGTCCGATGGCGGCGCCGCCGGTTTGCCCGGCTTCTTGCGGCCTTCAGCTTGGCGCTGCTGTTCCTTTTCGGCCTCGATGCGACGCTCTTCCGCCGCCGCCAGCCTGGCGTCGGCTTCCAGCCGCCGCCATCGCCTGCTGGATTTTCGCCAGTCGTTTCTGCTTGTCGCCGGCCCAATCCGGCATCTCGTCGCCGCGCTTGTCTCGGCCGAAAGTCTCGTCCTCTTCGGAATCCGCCGCCTCGGCGGCCGCCAGCATGCGAGCGACCTCGGCTTTCAATTCCGCCTCGCGTTTCTTCATGCGCTCATAACTCATCGCTTTATGTTTCGACGCGTTCGCTTTGATCTTCGTGCCATCAAGCGCGACATGGCCGAGTTTGACCAGCCCTGCCGTCTCGCACAACCTCAGAACCTGCAGGAACAGCGCGCCGAGCGCCTTCAAATGCCGCTTGCGGAAGTCGCTGATCGTGCGAAAATCCGGCGGATCGAGCGCCACAATCATCACAAAATCGTTCCGTTCGCGGCAGGCCTTCGCGATCCGCCGCGACGAATACAGCCCACTCGCATAGCCGTGCAGCAGAAGCGCCACCATCATCCGCGGGTCAAACGGCGGCTGCCCAAGACCACTCACATAGCTGCCCGTGATCTCCCGCAGATCAAGGCTCTCCCGCACCAGCTCAACGATAAACCGCGAGACATGGCCTTTCGGCACGAAGTCCTGCACATTCGGCGGCAGCAGCAGTGTCTGATCGATATTCCACGGACGAAAATACTTGCTCATAGCTCAAGCTTGAATCAAACTCGCTCAAAATTGAACAGCGACTATTCGGACAGGCTCCTAGGGTTGGAATTATTATTTATGACCACAGCATGCGGGCGGCATCTAATTTTGAGAATGCAGATTTGGAAACGACCCGATCCTTTGGTGGAAGTGGGGCCCGAGATTTAAGGGGTCTTCGTCTTTATCATCATCATGGCGGCAGGTGCCGCAGGGAGCTGAATATAATTTCAAGTGGCAGGTTATTCTTCGCTGGGTGGCTTTTTGCGGTCGTGCTCGGCGTTACCGGCACGGCGAATGCCCAGATCGTTGCCTTGGGGGCGAGTAACGTCGCAGGCCGCGGTGTCAGCAGCTCGGAAGCCTTTCCGGCCCAGTTGGAGCGGATGCTCGCGGCCAAAGGGTACAACGTCAATGTTACAAACGCCGGCATTTCAGGCGACACAAATGAAGGGATGCTGGCTCGGCTCGGCTCCGCCGTCCCTGATGGGACCAAGGTGGTAATTCTGGATACGAGCGGCGGAATATTTAACGCACGAAGGAAAAACCTCGGGGATCAAATCGCCGAGCTAGCATCCATATCGGCGCGCCTTCGCGCTCGAGGGATAAAAGTCATTCCATCGCAAACGGGGCGTGAACTTGGGCGTGGGAGCGAATATCGGCAAGTGGATGGACTACATCTAACGGCAGCAGGACATGCTCGCGTAGCGGCGCAGCTTCTTCCCGCCGTGATCCAATCGCTTCGACATTAGACGTCACGTCAGGATGCGCTGCGCGCTTGGCAGTGCATGGGCCCCCATGCCGGCCGGCGCGCGGATGGCCGCGACGCCGCAGTGTGGGAGCCGCGCGTGCGCGTTTCCGGTTTAAGGGCGAAAACGTAGCCGACTGTGCCGCAAGCCGTCAGCGGAGTGGGCGCGGATGTCGCAAGGCGTGATCTCGCGAGATTCGGTAGTCAATCCTCTATCTTTCGTGCGGGACCTGTTGTGTCCAAAGCTTGATGTCGGGAAACCTTGTCATGAGCGCGGTCCTCAAAAACTGAAAATGTCCGATGGTCACTCCAAGTTCGTTCAATCGCCGCTGCCCATTTGCGATCTCGGTGTTGAGCAAACTCTGGCAATGATCGTCCTCCGGATCCCGCATCAGATACTCATCGGAGTCATTGCCCATGGTTACCGCGGCTCGCGCCAGTACGACATCGATACGTGATTTCAGGCCGGCTTGCTCGGCTTTTGCGCCGTTCAGCGCGTCCTCTATCGAACGAAAAACAGATGCAGCGCGAGCATGATCGGTTTCGGCGTCTCGGCCGACCGATCGCGCCTTGAAGTAATTATTAACACGTGCCTTCAGAAGTAATTGAAACATCTTCGCGCTTCCTCAGGATAGTTGGCCGGATCGACTAGAGCGACCGATAACGACAATCTCAAGGAAAAGGCCGCCGACCCTACCGCTCCTCGTCCATCTCCGAACTCCAGCAAAGATCGCGATCGGCCTTTTAAGATGTCGCGCTCCATGCGCAGCCGCTCGTGGAAGGAGAATGGCGCTGAAGCGAAGACGACGAACGAAAAGGCAAAGTTGGGGCGGAAAAAAGACAAGCAACGAAAACAACGGATCAAGATGTCGAAGCTCTTGTGCAGCTTTTTGCGCGACGGAAGAAAAGGAAAATCAACCGTATTCGAATCGGCAATCCGTGATGCCGAGCCCATCAGAAAATCTTGATCGGTGTCTGCAGATCATTCTGTTGCGGCATTACAATCGGCAAGGCTACTTCCGCTTCGTCGGAAGGAGTTTCCAGATTATGAAATCGCGCCTCACCCATCACGGCCGCAGCGCGGCCATCTCGGCCATGGCCGTCGCCATCGTACTGGCCGCGGAAGCCTCGCCCTGGCCGGCGGCTGCGCCGGCCAAGGCTGCCCCCGCTGCCGCCTGCCCGGGCGGAGACGCCGGCATTACGCTGTCCTCCGGCTTCTGTGCCACGGTCTTTGCCGACAATCTGGGGCATGTTCGCCATATGGTGGTCACCGCCGACGGGACCGTCTACGCAAATACCTGGAGCGGCCGCTATTATCACAACGACACTCCGCCATCCGGCGGGTTTCTGCTTGCGTTGAAGGATAGCGGCGGAACCGGGCATGCCGACATCGTCAAGCGATTCGGCGAGAGCGTGGCCGACGGTGCCGCCGGGGGCACCGGGATCGCCTTTTACAACCATGCGATCTATGCTGAGGTGAACGACAGGATCGTGCGCTATGCGCTCAGCGCGGGCGAGATTGCGCCGAGCGGAAAGCCCGAAACGATCCTTTCGGGCATGCCGCTCGTCGGCGACCATCCCATGCATCCGTTCGTGATCGACGCCAAGGGCAATCTGTTCGTCGATATGGGCTCGGCGACCAATGCCTGCCAGTCCGAGAACCGGATGCCGAACTCGCCGGGAATTCAGCCCTGCACCGAGCTGGAGACGCGGGCGGGCACTTGGCGCTACGACGCCAACAAGACAGGCCAGACGTTCTCGCCCGCCGGGCGCTTTGCCACCGGTATCCGCAATGGCGAAGGATTTGCGTTCGACGCGGCGGGCCGTTTGTTTGTGACCCAGCACGGGCGCGACCAGCTCTCGCAGAACTGGCCCAAGCTCTATACCGTCGAGCAAGGCGTCGAGCTGCCGGCCGAAGAGATTGTGCAGCTTCGCCAGGGCGGCGATTACGGTTGGCCCGAGTGCTATTACGACCAGAATCAAAAGAAGCTGGTGCTGGCGCCGGAGTATGGCGGAGACGGCGGCAAGACGGCTGGAGTTTGCGCCGGGAAACTGCCGCCCGTCGCGGCATTCCCCGGCCATTGGGCGCCGAACGACCTGCTGATCTACAACGCCACCCAATTTCCCGAGCCCTATCGCGGCGGCGCGTTCGTCGCCTTCCATGGCTCGTGGAACCGCGCGCCGCTGGCGCAAAGCGGCTATAACGTCGTGTTCCAGCCGATGGCCGAGGGCAAGGCGTCCGGACCCTACATCGTCTTCGCCGACGGCTTTGCCGGCGCCCACAAGGATCCTGGCCGGGCGGCGTTCCGGCCGACCGGACTGGCGATGGGGCCGGACGGCGCTCTCTATATATCCGACGACGTGCATGGGCGGATCTGGCGCGTCACCTACCGGGGCGGCGCGACCGCTCAGTTGGAGTCGGCACCCCAGCCCGCGGTCGCCGCCGCTTCACCCAATTCTCCCCTGCCACCCGAAGGGATGCATGCGGATGCCGGCCGCCAGACGGCGGCGCTCTCATTGCCGCCCGGCGCGACGCGGGACCAGGTCGCCCTCGGCGATCGCATCTTCCACGGCGAGGCAAGCGACGGGACCTGCAGCGGCTGCCACGGCTCGGATGCCGGTGGCACCTCCGTCGGGCCCCCTCTCAACAACGGCATCTGGGTGCAGAGCGACGGCAGCCTGGCGTCGATTGCCCACATCATTACGGCCGGCGTGACCCATCCCAGGAACTATACCGGGGTCATGCCTCCGAAAGGCGGCGCGCCGCTTTCGGACAGCGATGTCGCCGCCGTTGCCGCTTATGTCTGGGCGATCGGTCACACGGCCAACTGAGGGACAGCCATGACGCGTCTTTTTTTCTTGCCGGCCTTTACTCCAGCCTGCCACGCGGCACCTGTTTCGGCGTCGCGCGAGCTCCGCCAAGAGCGTGATGGAAGTCCCTCTGGAGCAAGCGAAGAGAAACCCGCCGGCGTGTCCGGCGGGCCTGGCGCCCTAAAACTTTCAGCTTCTGGTCGAACCCATTTTTTGGACGCGGATATAGCTCTTGCACGCGGCGCGCATGTCACCCTTCGACATGGCGGTATTCGCGCTGCTCAACTCCTTCATCATCGCCCTTTTGCCAGGACTATCCTGCATGGTGTCGGTAGCGGCGACAGACTTCGCGATGTTGTCGCTGGTGCAGGCCATCATCGCGGCTGATGCCGGGCTGATCGCGAGCACGGCTGTAATCGCTGAGATAGCAAACAGAATTTTCATTTTGTTTCTCCCTTGGCAGCCCAACGCTGCTCAACAACGATAGAAGGCCTCCGGAAGCCACAATTCGGTATCGTGCGGCTCGCCTTTTGATCGGCGTGAGCGATGCCCACTGGTTGTAAAAAAAGCCCGCGGGCGTGAAACTGGCGGGTCGCGCCGGATCACGCCGCCAGTTGAGCGTTTGCCAGACCTTTGATGATCTCCACCGCGCCGGCACACCCGGGAATAGACGATGTGGCAAAGATGCCGCCTATGCGCGATACTCCGGCAAATTCAGGGCGAGATCATTCCGCAGCGCGGCAGCACGAGACGGCCGCACCGAATTAAATTTTCAACTTAACGGTATCGACGGGTTGCGAACGAACCTGCATCAGGTGATGCATACGCATCGGCGATCAACCGTCGGTTATGATCGCGTGTGCGAGGAAGTCCCGGCATGAAAAAGCTTTCCGTTCTTTGCGTCGCCCTTTGCGTTAGCGTTTCGACCACCGCCGCGTTGGCCCGGGGGGGATCGCACCATATGTCCGTGACTGGCGGCGCCTCTGGCGCCAGCGCCGCTGCGCCTGGCACCAATTCTGCGGGTACGGCGCTTTCGTCATCCGGCACCGGCCATGGCCCCATGAAAGGGCCGGCGCTTGGCACCAATCCTGCCACCGATCCTGAAGAAGTGAAGGTCGACAAGATGATAGGGTCGATCTGCCGGGGCTGCTGACGACGCGCGGCAGCGCCCTGCTCCCTTTGCTGCGTCGATGATGCGCAGCGCGGGTTTCGCGTCGGTGTCTTGAAACATTTCGAAACAGGCGCCGGTTGCTTGGGGCTCATCGGCTGTGATCCAACGTCGACATGGAAAGAATCATCGCCTTGGCCGTCGTCGTCGCCGTTGTTGTGTTCGTTGTGGTCTACACCCTGTCGGCTTTGAGGGGGCAGCGCCGCTGACGGCTGGGCGCATTCAAAACGGGTCAGGCCCCATGGGCGTCAGGACACTTCCTCATGAGACAGATCATCATCAGCACCGCTTTCGCGGCCGGGCTTGTGTTGTCATCGGGTGCAACGGCACAGACGTCGGCTCCGGCCATCGCCGCGCAGCAGCCGACATCCGTGATTTCCACGGCGCCGGCCCCGCCTGACGATACAGTTCAGCAGGCCCTTGCGCGGAACGAAATCAGCTACGCCAACGTGTGGGCGGATGACAAAGGGCAGACTCACGTCACGAAATGTGTGCTGAAAGGACTGCGGTTGCGCACCTTCGCACCTCCTGCAGCCCCCTACGTGATGGGCATCGCCCCGGAAGATATCGAAAGCATCGTCTTTTCCGTGCTTCCGGCAGGATGGTTCGGGGACTGGCACCACGCCCCGGGACCGCAATGGGTGATTACGCTTTCCGGGCAGTGGGAAGTCCAGACCACGGATGGAAGCAGGCTGCGCCAGGGTCCGGGTGAGTTCCAGTTCAACTCGGATGAATCCGCCTTTGCCACGGCGCCGGGCGGCCATGTCGGGCATACCGCACGGCTGGTGGGTCCGTTCCCAACGTCCGCATGATCATCACTCTCAAGAAGCGGCCGGGACAAAGCTACGCCAACCAGTCCTGCGTTCTGTAACCAGGCGTTCAGTCAGGCGCGCAAGGCAGCTGAAGACAAACACCTCGGAGGCAGCGCGGCTTGCCCGGTTCGGCTTGTGCGATCCCAGTGAAGCGCACACGCGCATTCACGATCAGGAGATCGAGATTTCCGAACGTTTCTACCTGGGTCCTTTGACGTAATTTTGCACGAGAGTGCCCCGTAATCACCCCGCGCTGCAGGGATTCACCACGCAGTTCCTTGAAGAATAGTCCGAGCCGCGTGCGCGGCAGTCCGGCGGTCGTCCATCAACCCGCAACAGGCTTTCCCTGGACCGCTCGAACGTTTGATGAAAGTTGTTCGATTGAGGGCATTTAACTATCTGTTGGCAGTCGCGATTGCCAGCGGGTTACTGTGCGTAGCGATCGTGGCTTTCAGCCGGCCCGTGACCCAGATTGCGTCAACTCTACCAGATCGTGTGGAAAGACCCTGCGCCCCGGTCGACGATTCCGTGGCCATTATCGTGGTACTGGGCCAAAGCAACGCAGCCAACTATGGAACAGGCCGCCGCTATGCGGCGACAGACGCTGTAGACAATTTCGACCCGGAATCCGGAAAATGCTTTTCGGCAATCGACCCCCTGCTCGGCGCTGACGGCAGCGGCTCTTCGTTTGTCACGCGGCTTGGAGATATTCTTGTCCAATCCGGAAAGTTCAAACGAGCCATCGTCGTGTCGATCGCGATTGGGGGAGCATCCGTGGCGGACCTTGCTTCCATCCATCTCGACAGGGTCGAAAACTTGATCGCCAAATTGCACGAACAAGGTCTCACACCGACGCACTTTCTGTTTGAGCAAGGAGAAACCGACGCTTCGCAGGACACCACCGAATCTCAATATCTGGCCAGTCTCACGACCCTGGTAAGGGTGTTTCGATCTGCAGGCTATCAGGCTCCGTTTTATGTCGCTCAGGCCACCAAGTGCGATGAGGTGCATCCAAAAAACAGGCTCGCAATCCGGCGCGCCCAGGCCGCTGCAGTCGATGCAAATCTGAATAATATCAGGCGTGGCCCCGACATCGACATGATCGGCAACGACGGGCGCACTCACGGCAATTGCCACATGAATGAAGTGGGGACGCTTGCACAGGCTGCTCTGTGGGCGGCGTTCATCAGCCACCCTGTGAATTAGGAATGGGTTCGCGTGCGCGCCATGTCCGCATCGCCGTTCTTGCTGATACTTCGACCGCTACTTGAGCAATATGTATAACCACTCGAACAACCCTGAATATGGTCAATTTCAATCGCGTCTTCGGTAACGCCCGTCGCGAACTTCATCTGCCTTTTGGGCAAAATAAATGGTAGCTTGCGAGTACTTCGGCGAAACTCGATACGACATACTGGTGGAACAAGCGTTCCGGTTTTCTGGTTTGAGGTAGAATCGGGAGAATGCCATGGATCGACCAACGCGCTGCGCGAAATGCGGTAAACAAACGGTCGCCGTTATCACCATCTCCGGCCGCACCGACTTCCAATGTATAAGTTGTGACGACCCCGCAGCGAAATGGGCTGAAGGTCCACTCACAGCGCCTCCGGGGCCAACCGCACCGGAACGCGTTAAGCGCACGCCGCAAGCCTCGGGCTGAAAGTTGCCACACGACTTGCAGTGGTTTTGCTAGACCGAGCAGCGCGTCAACGCCCGCTGGAGCCTTTCCGAGCGACGGCGAGCGCGCGCCGATCATGAAGCGCCGGGGCATGCCGCCGCAAGGATTGCCTGCAATCCGCGACTACCCGTACAGGCGCAGCGTGGCTTTGCGGACTGCGAAGATTTCCACGAATGACCCCGCCATTGACGTGGTGGGCCGGGCGAACGATACGTCCAAATCCGGAGAGGCAAATGACAGAGCTTTTGATTACCGGCCTACATCATGACCTGAGCAGGAAGCGTTCCTTCGTGCACTTTATCTGGAAAAATGATCCCGAGAGACGTCTGGGTCTGGATGTGCCCTTTGAATGCACGTTGGACAATTTGCCGGACGAGGCGAGAAAAACGCTGAAGGCACTTTCGGAAGAACTCGCGTCGGCGACAGTTGCAATGCCCCCGTAACGATGTGCGATCTTATTCGATCGCGATCAACCAGACCGCCATCATCGCCCTCGTTCGGGTGATGAAACCCGAAGGCGACTATCAGCCTTCATGAGAGCCGCGGCTGGCGTTGTCCAGCCAGTCCCGGGTCTGCTGGTCGGTCCAGCCAGGAATTGCGAAGTTCGTCGTCGGGGCGGTAACAGGTTGGCTGGGACGGACGGTAACACGCCGATGCGCGCGCGCCGGCGATTTGAAGCGATGCACCGTCGCGGCGTCGGCGGAAGCACACAAAGTGATCAATAGGCCCAGGGCCAAAACAGATCGCATCGCATTGTTCCAGTCGATATCGCGTTACCCGTTGGTCATGTGCGCACGGGCGGCCATGGCGCCAAGCTGTAGCGGCTTCACAATCGGTCAAATCTGCGGAATCATGTGCGCTGCCCTACCTTTAAGTGCGTTAGCGGCCGGCCGCGCGACCGAACGGTTGGTTACGTCGACACTCGGAATGATTGGAGCGAGGTGATCGATTTCAACAAAGGCATTTGCTGAAATTATCGGCTGGAACGGACCAAAACGCGGGGCGCGGCCACGGGTCATCACATGGAGTGTCCGGGTTGCGGGGAAAGGTTCGACATGCGCGATCCAGATCAGGTCGCCCGGAATGTGCACGATGAGGCGAGGTTGAAATCTCTGAAGCGGGGGCCGAAAAGCTAAAGGAGCAGGTAAGTTGGCCGTCAACAAGATCACCTGGGCACAAGTTGGGCGCGTGACCGAGCCAGGCCGATACATGTTCAAATTTGGCTGGCTGACGATTACCGCGGACGATCTTGCCGTGTGGGAGCAATATCCGAGTGCCGCGTTCGCCGTCTACAGCACAGCGGCGAAGACGCCATCGGGAGACGAAATTGGAGACGAGGCGGGAGAGGAATTTCGCCTGGGCTCGTTCGAGATACGAAGCGAACCAAGTTTGGAAAGCGAGAAATAATTGCGTTAGGCAATCTTTTTGTTTGCCCACTCTGGCAGCAAGCTCGGAAATTGCGTCACGGTCGGGTGACGAACCGTTCCCGGGAGTCCGCCAACCGAGGCGACCCTTTATTCGAATCTCTTTCCGATTGAACCGTGAGGCGATAGGCTACGGATGTCGACCCGTCGAGAACTTCCAGGACGTGATCGCAAAGTCGACAGCGGAACTCGCCCGCAGTCCCCTTTTGAGAAAACAGCTGAAGGCGGCGATAGCCGGCATTGCATTTGGGGCAAATGACGTCGGATTTCTGCATTTTTCTCTTAGTTTCCGCCGGTCGGCGAGACCCCCAAACTGAGAAGAGCCTGCGCGACTTAATTTTGGCCGTTTCCACTCGGTCGTTCCATTAAAATCTTCTTTAAGAAATTCGTCGAACCGCAGAATTAAAACCATGTCGCCCGCGTCATTACGCAAGGCGCATAGCTGCAGCGACGCCGCTGCTCTGAACCAGATTTTAGTGGCAAAGTTGAACGCGCGTTCCGATCTTTCTCCTGACTCCAACTAACAAACCAGGAGACCAAGATGAAATTGGCATTGATTGGCGCTGCCGCTGTTGCCGCGGCAGCTTTCGTAACTCCCGCGCTGGCGCAGACCGCCATCGCAGACCCCGGCTATTGTGCCCAGTTCCACCGGAACGCAAATTGCCAAAACCTGGGACCGAGCAATTCGTACCCGGATGGCGAGTACTATCACAACGACGAGATGGCGATGCAGACGGTCGATAACAATGCGTACCGCTATCATGGCGGACCGAAAGACAACGATTGAGGTTTGATGTTCGCAAGCGTGGACGCCCGCCGGGGCGTGACCCCGGCGGCCCTCGCCTCTCCTCGTCCGGATTCATCCACCGTCCGTATTTTCCGTTGGCGTTATAGGCCAACAGGCCTGCGGCCAAACGGCGATGGTCTGACTGCCCTCTCCGCGCTCAACCGGGAACGACCCGAACTTACCTGCCGGTAAGCACGGTCTGCGGCGCGACCAGATGAGTCGGCGGTTCCGATGGAGTCATGATCGCGCCGGCCCGTGACACAACTGCGGACGTGATGATGCCGTCCCCGCGACCCAGCGAATCGTTTTTGAGGTCAGACCACAGGCAAAATCCGCCAATCGCCGCTACAATGGCGGCGATTATCACCGGGACTAACTCTCGACGCTCGTCTTCAGGAGGCATTCGTCTAACTCTTGATCGATTCCAGGGCACCTCTTTACCGGAATTGGTTTCGAAACAGTTAACGCCTCTGCCGGACGTCCCCATCCATGAGGCGGGCACCGAATTCGCCTTCCGTCTGTGTCTTGAAACACTTCGAAACACACGCCGGGTTGATCGAGGGTCCCCGGCTGTGATCCAACGTCCGGATGAACGTGTGGCTTATGCCCCGCTGCCGACCCTGCTGGTTCGAAAATGGTCTTGGCGGGTGCTCACCGCGGTTCCGACGAAACCGTTTCCCCAGTCCGCGAAGTCGATCTGAAACAAATCACGGCTACCGTTGGCCCGGAACAGGCAATGGAGTGCGACCATGTTGGCCTTCATCCTCAACTCAATCTATCGCGCATTTCTGAGAAGTTCGCTGCCCGCGATGCGCAAACATCATCTCGCTGGCTGAAGCTCGACATCATGCGACATCAAAAGATTGCCGTGCCGTACATTTTGGCGGCCATAGGAATTGCAGTCGCCATCTGGGCGACGATGGGAGCGCCGCCGCGCAGTCATCCGAAGTCCACGACGCGTCAATTCGCCGGGCCTCCATCATTCGCGCACCGCTCTGACAGGTAGCTCAGAGAAAAAGCCGGCGAACGAACGCCGATTGTGAGGTATTGCATCGGCGCTGACGCCGTACACAATCGGGCAATCGAGCTTTCCGAAGATCCCTGCTGAAATCATCTGACGTAATTTTCGCGTGATTGCCGCGGGATCGCCCTGTCCCCACAGGATTCACGACGCATTTTTCCGGCAATGGTTTGCGGCCACACTGCAGAGGCGCGCTGCTTTGGGCGGCGCTAACGAACCGGCCGGCTAAGGTGAAGTCGTTACCGCCGTCAGGCCGCAACTAGCGCTGGCATCGCCAGGAAGTGTCGCCCGGAAGTATCTGCAGGTGGAACGGAACAGCGCCTGCTTCATTAATCCGTGATGAACATATCCTGGAGCGATCTCAATAACGTGCAGGAGGCCGGGGACTATCCGTTCCGCGACGGCACGATCACCGTCACATTTGCTGAGGTTGCAATTTGGAAAAGGAATCCGGGCGCTCACTTCCAGTTGATGCGCAAACATCCAATTCAGGGCGCATTCCGCTATGCACTGGGAAAGCAAATCGAAGGAAACCTGGCTCCAGCCGACGCTGAGCTCATTTACGAAAGCAGCAACGGCGATACGTGGTGTCTGACCCGAGACCCCTTAACGGGCGCGCGGGCCGTGATGCACCGTCCAAACCCACAATCGGGTGGCCAGGTGTCGTACATCGAGATCGACAAATTCCTCTCGGAAGGTGTGAACGGACCCGAACACCAGGCCCTAAGGCGTTTGATGGAAAAAGGCGCCCACATGGCCACCGTCCTTATCGCCTACGATATTCACCCTCAAGAAGGTGAAGCATATGACGATCTTACCAAGGCGATACAATCCCTGGGAGCCTGGTGGCATCACCTCGAAACAACCTGGATTGTGAAATGCGCTCGCACGCCTGATCAGATACGGGACCAGCTGAAGTCGCATATAGGATGTGAGGATCAGTTACTTGTCATTGAAATATCAGGCGACGTGGCGGGATGGGCCGGGATCAATGACACCGGGAGCAAGTGGCTGAAGGACAATATCTGAATGTTCAACAAACAAACATCTTTCTGCCGCGCGGGATTTTTCGCGATCGTCGTTCACTGCGCTAATGTGTTCAGTCCGAGCGCGAACGCGCCGAACTATTGCGCGCAGTTTTTCACAAAATCCTTGCGCTCCGGACCGACGATTTTTTGATCGATCGCCTGCTTCAGACAATCGAGACGGGCCTGAGCGAGGCACAATTGCATCTGGTCCCTGCGGGCCTGGCCCGTTAATGCCTGGGTCGCCTCTCGGCAGGCCATCCGTTTTCCGCTGGGAACTGGGGCTGCCGGGGCGGTGGTGGATTGGACGGCGGGCGCGGTTGTTGATTGCGCAAACGAGGCCGCGGTCCATGAGACCAATACTACGGCAATGATCGCACTATTCAGTTGTCGCATGTCATGACCTCGGTTCAGAGCGTCATTTTTAGTGGCAGATCGCTGAACACGCCATGAACGTCCGCGTACCGCGACAGGCCGCGCGACCGCCCAGGGCCGGGATCATCGACATGGTGGCCGCGGGAACGGTAAGGTCCGAACCTCGAATCTCATCGAACATATCCAATGCATCATGCTGCCGGATGTGGCCCTTACACTGCGCAGCAAATTGGTGGTTCTTTTGTGAGCGATACGAGATCTGTCCCCGTCGCCGCATCGCTATCCACGAAGCGGTCCTTTGCGGCGATGCGCCATCCGGGCTTCCGCGCCCAGTTCTCCACCTTCGTGATCGCCATGATGGCGGACAATATCGAGCACGTCATCAGTTACTGGATGGTGTACCAGAAATTCCACTCGCCGGCGCTGGCGGGTTTCGCCATCGTGTCGCACTGGCTGCCGTTCCTGATGTTCTCGGTCGCCTCCGGCGCGCTCGCCGACCGCTTCGACCCGCGCCGGATCATCCAGATCGGCATGGCGCTGTTCATCACGGCGTCGCTGAGCTGGAGCTATTTCTTCGTCACGGGCACCCTGCAGATGTGGCAGGCGATGGTGATCCTGGTGATTCACGGCTGCGCCGGCGTGCTGTGGCAGACGCCGAACCAGATGCTGCTCTACGACATCGTCGGCCCGTCGGATCTCGAGAGCGCGGTGCGGCTCAACGCGATGGCGCGCTATCTCGCTGTGCTGGTCGGCCCGGCGGTGGGCGGCGCCATCCTGCTTGCGCTCGGGCCGGCGCACGGCATCATGCTCAACACTCTGTTCTACCTGCCGCTGGTGCTGTGGCTGGTGAACGCGCCCTACGGTCCGCGCTTCCGCGGCGGCGTGCCCGCCCCGCGCCGCGCCGTCCGTGGCTTCGGCGACATCGTGCAGACGATGCAAGACATCAAGGGCCATTCCGTGATCGTCTCGATGACGCTGCTTGCGGGCGCTGCGTCGTTCTTCGTGGGCAATGCCTATAGTTCGCAAATGCCGGGTTTCGCAAACGATCTCGGCCACGGCAATCCCGGGGTGTCCTACAGCCTGCTGCTGGCGGCTGACGCCGCCGGCGGGTTGCTGGCCGGCATCCTGCTCGAAGGCCGGGGCTTGCTGCCGCCCCGGCCACGCACCGCGATCGTGCTCGCGATGCTGTGGTGCGCCGCGCTGGCGATCTTCTCGCTAGCGAAAAGCTATCCGCTCGCGCTGGGTTTCCTGTTCGCCGCGGGGTTTTTGGAGTTGTCCTTCAACGCCATGGCGCAGAGCCTGGTCCAGCTGGATGCCCCGCCCGACAAGCGCGGACGCGTGATCGGCCTGTTCAACATGTCGAGCCTCGGCTTGCGCGCCTTCAGCGGCATTTCCGTTGGCCTGCTCGGCAGCCTGATCGGCGTGCACTGGTCGCTCGCGCTGTCGGCTCTCGCCACGCTGGCGATCGCCGGTGGACTGCTGGCCATGCCCTGAAGATTGGGACTCCAAGTTGCCAATAAAAATGCCGGGATGCGCCGCGGGCCGATCTGCGCGAGCGACGCCCGGCATTTTCCCGGACCATCCTGCTCCTGTCGCGCGGCTACCGAACGCGGCTTTTACCTGAACGGGATGGCCGCCAAAACTTATCATCGGCGCCGGGCGAAGGCAGCCCCCAGCAGAAACGCGACCAACAGTGAGCCGAGAGGCGCCTCACGCACGATGTTGCTGAGAATGCTGAGCGGCATCCCTGGCTTTCGGCCCATATCGATCGCGTCGCTGACGCGATGGACCGTTTCGTTCACGGCTTCCGCAATCGCCGATTTGGGCTCCGGGGCGGGATCCAGGCCCTCGTAAATGAAGGGCTGTGGTGGTGCGTCGTCGCTCATGGCCAAGATCTCCTGTCGACTGCACCAAATCGACCAGAGCGTGAATTGTTCCCGGCGCGAAACCAGCCGGGACAACCCTCAGGAGATCGTCAGAGATCGCAGATCTTGCGCGCAGATCGAGCGGCCTCAGGCGAGGCCGCCCGGCGGGACGCGCCGATTTAATAACAACTGCGCGGATCGACCGGAACGTATTGTCCCGATGGGTAGCGATAATAGCAGTTGCCCTGCGCCAGATAATAACCCGGGCGCTGCGCGGCCTGAGCGCCGACGATCGCACCCGTGGCTCCGCCGGCGACCGCGCCCGCAATCGCGCCGCCCGGCCGGCCGGTCAGGAGACCGCCAAGCAACCCGCCGACGACGGCGCCGCCGACCGCGCTGGCGGCCGGATCCGGTGGCGGAGGGGGTGGCGGCGGTGCATAGGCCGCAGGCGGCGGCACGTAACCCGGAGGCGGTGGCGCGTAACCCGGAGGCGGTGGATAACCCCCGGCGACCGGCGGTCCGTCCGGACCAGCCGCGTCGTCCATGACTTCGACGTCCGACACAAAAGTGGGCGGACCTTCCATCGGCTGCGGATAGAAATACCAGACGCCTCCGACATCCCACCACCAGCCGTTGCGTCCGTTGTGGAACTCATGGCGCCAGTGTCCACCCTCCCAGGCGAGGCGGCCGTGATAGGCGTGTCCGCCGAAACTGTGCGCGGGAAAACCGCCGTGGGCGAAATGTGCGTCATGCGGACCCCGGCCCGCCATCGGCCCCGGGCGTCCTGGACCCGGATGCGCCCCATGGACCTCCGGCCTGCCTTCGGGGCCTCTTGGTTCCTGGGCATGTGCCGAGAGCGCCAACACGCTCACGATCGATACCAGTGGAAAGACGATCCCACAGCGTCTGGATCTGTTCATGCTCATCCCCCTTGCCATCCCGCGTCTGCGAAAAACATGTTGGAACCGCGCTGCCCCGACACGGCGTAGACAGACGGTGTCAGCGATATTGCTGACGGGATTTACGCATTTTGTCTTGTTAAAAATATGTAAGATCGCGGCGCTTTTAGCCCGATTTCTCCCGTATTCGTTTCTCCTTGTTGCCGGGCCGGATCGGCCCAAGCCGGAGTTTTGCACGCCCGGAACGGCCGCCAAATCGGCTTCTGAGCTCTCCGCTGGTGGCCGGCGCTCTGCGCCGCCGTCCCTGGGACGGCGTTGAAAACATGTGGATCAAGCCAGCCGGACGTGATTAGACCCTCGCACTTTCCGCTCTCCGTGGCATTCAAGGCGGCGGCACGGGCGCACGATCTCCGGGGATCACCCTGCAACGACGGAAGAACCATCATGCGGATCACCCTCGTCGGCTCCCGCCATTTTGGCGTGACCACCCTGAACATGCTGCGCCAGCATGGCGTCGACATCGTCAGGGTGGTGGTTGCCGATGCCGAAGACCGGCTCGCCGCAGCAGCCCGTGCCGCCGGTATCGAGGTCACGGTGCAGGCCAATCCCAAGCGGGTTGCGGCGTCCGAGATCGCCGAGGGCACCGATTTGATCGTCACCGCCCATAGCCACGCCCGCGTCAGCAAGGAGGCGCTGGCTGCGGCAAAACTCGGCGGCATCGGCTATCACCCATCGCTGCTGCCGCGGCACCGCGGCATTGCGGCGGTGGAATGGACCATCCGCGAAGGCGATCCGATCGCCGGCGGTACCGTGTACCATCTCGCCGACCGCATGGATGCCGGCGCGATCGCAGCCCAGGAATGGTGTTTTCGTCAAAAAGGGCGAAACGGCCCGGGAGCTGTGGGAACGCGCGCTGGCGCCGCTCGGCCAAAAACTGCTCGGCGAGGTGATCGACTACGCGAAAATCCATAACGCCCTGCCGGCCAAGCCGCAGGACGAGCAATTCGCGACCAATGCGCCGAGCCTTCCGGAGTAAGAATATACCGGCCTCGCACGGCGTATTTTAGGCCGGAAGGACCCGGCGCAAGCGATTTGTGCGCCAAATCGTGTTCCGCCCCGGGGAACCAAAGTTCAGGTCAAATGTTCGATCAATAGGGAACATTTGGCGTTGCCGCGACGCAGCAAATTTTGGACACATTGTCCCCTGAATAAGCCGCGACATCGCACCACATCGGGGATCTGATTCATGCGCCACAATCGCATTCGCACTATCGTTTGTAGCTCCGTGCTCGCCGCTGGAGCAGCCCTCGCCGTTGCACCCGCCAGCGCCCAGACCCCCTATGACGGACTGTGGAATGTCACCGTTGTGACAAAAACCGGCAGCTGCGAGCCGTCGAGCCGCTCGACGCTCACCGTCGCGGACGGTAAGGTTTCGGCGCCTGGCGCCGACGTGACCGGCAGCATTGGACGTGAAGGTCTTGTGCGTGTCTCAATCCGTGGTGCATATGCGAATGGTCAACTCAGTGGCAACGCCGGATCGGGGAAATGGAATGGGGCATCAGCGGGCATACCGTGCAGCGGCCGATGGGAAGCATCACGGCAATAAGCCAGGCCGAACCGCCGAAACCCTCGTGTCTGTCAGACGGCTGATATTCGGGGCCCTTACCCTGCTCGCGGCGTCCGTGTCCAGTTCCGCAAGCTACGCGCAATCGGCGCCATTCGCCGGCATGGCGGGCAACTGGTCCGGCGGCGGCACCGTCACCGCTCGACGACGGCTCGACCGAGCGAATTCGCTGCCGCGCGACCTATGCCGTCGGTGCGGGCGGGGACGGTCTCAATCAGAACCTCACCTGCGCCAGCGACAGCTACAAATTCAATCTCAGCAGCAATGTCATCGCGCAGCGCGGCGTGCTTTCCGGGACCTGGAGCGAAAGCAGCCGCGGCATCAACGGCAACCTCGAAGGACGGGCGGCAGCGGCAATTTTCAGGTGATCGCCAGCGCGCCCGGATTCACGGCGAACCTTACGTTGACGACGCGCGGCAACAGGCAGTCCGTCGTGATCAAGGCCGGCACCGGATTCAGGGGCGCCACCATCGCGCTGTCGCGCTCTTAACCGCCGGCCGCCGGCTCCCAGTTAGCTCGACTTGGGCTCGGCTAGCCGCGCCGCCGTATCCTTCATGGTCTTTGCGATCAGCAGCGCCTGTTCCTTGCTGAGCGCAAAGTCCTGAACGCCTTTGTGGGTGGTCAGCGACAGCACCATGATTTCGGGCTGGTTCTCCGGCCAGCCGGTGGCGAAGGCGGTCACAAAATCCGCGGATGTGGATCGTTTCGGTCATCGTGCAGGACTTCCTATGCGCCCGGCACGAACGCGGTGACTTCGATTTCGACTTTCGCACGCTCATCGACCAGGCCTGCGATGTAAAGCAGTGTCGAGGGCGGGAAATTTCGCCCGAGCGTCTCGCGCCAGGCCGCACCGATGCCGGCGCCCGCGGCCTCGTATTCGCTGCGGCTGGTCAAATACCAGGTCAGGCGAACGATGTGCTCGGGGCCGGCCCCGGCCTCCGCCAGCAGCTTGATGATCCGTCGCAGCGCCACGCCGACCTGCGCCGGCCATGTCGGATTGATATTCGCCCTTGTCGTCGCCGCCGGTCTGGCCGGCAAGCACGATCCATCGGCCGGGACCATCGACCGCGACGCCATGCGAAAACCCGCGCGGTTTTGACCATTCGGCCGGTTGCAAGGTGCGCATGGGCGGGTTCTCCGGGAAAACGAGCCGATCCCTTAGCACCGAAATCAGTACGGCGCAGCACTACGCCGGCATATTTGCGCGTTGCAAATGCGCACGAGGTCGCCGATACCCGCCGTCCCACCACCTCCCGCTGCGTTTGCGCGGCATGCATGGCACAAGCCGCTGATGGACCGAACACCTTCCAAACCCAGGGCCGCGCTGTGGATGGCGGGCTGGCTTGCCCTGATGCTGATCGTGGCGGTCGCCGGCCGCGAGGCGCACGCGCGAACTGAACGTGTTTCAGATCATGGAGGTGCGCTCGATCATCGGCTTCCTCATGCTGTACCCGTTGATCCGCATGCATGGCGGGTTCGCGGCGATGAAGACGTCGCGGCCGCTGCAGCATATCGGGCGCAATCTCGTGCACTATGCCGCCCAGCTCGGCTGGTTCTTCGCGCTGACCCTGATTCCGCTCGGCCAGGTGGTGTCGATCGAATTCACTATGCCGATCTGGACCGCCATCCTCGCCGCGAGCTTTCTCGGCGAGCGCATGACGGTGTGGAAGATTTCGGCGATCGTGCTCGGCGTGGTCGGCGTCATCATCATTGTCCGGCCCGGCGACCGGCGAGATCAATCCGGGTCAGCTGATCGCGCTCGGCGCCGCCGTCGGATTCGGCATTTCCATCGCCATGATGAAATCCCTGACCCGTACCGAAAACGCCCTCGCGATTATTTTCTGGATGCTGGTGATCCAGGCGCGCGGCCGGATTTTTCCCGGCTCTCTACGTCTGGATATGGCCCACGGTGCATGCCTGGGGCTGGATGGTCGTGATCGCCTTCTGCGGCACGTTCTCCCACTACTGCATGGCGCGGGCGATGCTCCACGCCGATGCGACGGTGGTGCTGCCGATGGATTTCCTGCGGGTTCCGCTGACGGCCACGGCCGGCTGGCTGATTTACTCGGAACAGCTGGACGTGTTCACGGTACTGGGCGCCGTGCTGATCCTCGCCGGCAATCTGTTGAACCTGAGAGCGCCGGGCTCGGCTCCCGCGCGCGCCGGAGCCTGACGGATCGGCTCCGCCGGTCGCGGCCGCTATCCAGATTTTCCGACGCATCGCCCCGAATTGTGATCCAGGTCACGCAAGCTCCGGCGCCGATTCAATACCGTCAGGAGCGCCGGATAACGCCGCCACGATTTGGGCGACAGCGCCACTTTTGTGGCGCGAAGTATGGTTTTTTCGTGTAAACCGTTGCCGAATATTGCAGCGAATTCACTCGATTCTGCCAGGGGATTTCAGATGCGCTACTTTACGGTCGTTCTCTCCCTGATTTGCATGGTTTTCACCGCCAACGCGGCCAAGGCCGACCGGCGTGTCGCCTTTGTCGTCGGCAACGGCGCCTACAAAAATGTAGCCCAGCTTCCCAATCCGCCTGTCGATGCCAAGGCGATGGCGGCGGTGCTTCGCAACGTCGGCTTCGAAGTTGTCGAAGGCACCAATCTCACCCGCGACCAGATGACCGAGCGGCTGCTCGAATTCGGCAAGAAGGCGCAAGGCGCCGACGTCGCGGTGTTTTTCTACGCCGGCCACGGCATCGCCATCAGCGGCACCAACTATCTGTTGCCCGTCGATGCCGACATCAAATCGGAAATGGACGTCAAGCTCGGCGCCGCGATCAATATCGACCTGACGCTCGACCAGACCATGAGCGACGCCAAGGTCAAGCTGGTGTTCCTCGATGCCTGCCGTGACAATCCCTTTGCCGCGAAGATCAAGTCGAATGCCGCCACCCGCAGCGTTTCGGTGCAAACCGGCCTGGCGGAAATGAAATCGGGCGAAGGCACCCTGATCGCATTCGCGACAGGTCCCGGACAAACCGCGCTGGATGGCCAGGAAGGCACCAACAGTCCGTTTACCCGTGCGCTGATCGCCCACATCACGACGCCCGGCGTCGAGATCCAGCAGGCGATGACGGAGGTCCGCGCCCAGGTCAACGAAGAGACCAACAAGGGTCAATTGCCCTGGGGCCACACCAACCTGATCGGCGCGGTCTATCTCAATCCGGCTCCGGCGCCTGCCGCCGCCAACGCTGCCGCGCCGGCATCTTCCGCACCGGCTGCCGTTGCCTCGACTTCCGGCAATTCGGACGTCGAACTCGAGTTCTGGCGCTCGGTCAAGGAGTCGAACAAGCCGGAAGAACTCAATGCGTACCTGACCAACTATCCCAACGGTCAGTTCAAGTCGCTGGCGCTGGCCCGGATCGCCGCGCTCGAGAATGGTCCGTCGACCACGACCCGCAATCTGACCACCGGCGTCGATCCCGCGACGTTCACCGAGCAAGCCGATCAGACGTCGGAAGACCAGATCGGCCTCGACAAGGGCCAGCGCCGCGACGTGCAGCGCCGGCTGAACGGGCTTGGTCTCGACAACAAGGTGACCGGCAAATTCGACGACCAGACGCGCGCCGTGATCACGCGCTGGCAAGCCGCCCGCGGCTATCCCAAATCCGGCTTCCTCAACAAGCTGCAACACAAGGCGCTGCTGGCCGAAATCGTTTCAGCGACGCAAACGAGTTCCAGTGACGACTCCGACGACAAGCCGGCCCGCCATCATAGTGGCGGTGGCGGCGGCGGCCGGCATTATCGCGCCGGCGGCGGCGGTGGCCCCGCCGGCTTCATCGGCGGCGTGATGGGCGGCTTGTTCCGCTAAGCTTTCCAAAGCACGCGGCTTCGGTCTGATATGCGCCAAAAAGCCCGGGTTCATCCCGGGCTTTTCCTTTTTGGGTCCTGCGCTTGCGTCGGCGCTGACCTGTTTAGACCCTTGGTGGCCTGGCTTGATTTTAGCAGCGGCCTGTTTTGGATTATGATGACGGTCAATTGAGAAGGTAAGCTAGATGACCTCGACCCTTACCCACGTCGCGGCGCTTGGTGTCACTGCAGCTCTACTCCTGACGGGAACCAGGACGTTTGGAGCGGAACAGCAGGCAGGCGCTGAAGAATGCGTGAGGGCATTCGCCCCGCTGCGAGAAGACGCGGAGAAGCAGGGCAAACTGATCAAGGCTGCGAGCACGCGCCACGCCTCGCCCGAGGAGCAGTGCAAATTGGGCAGGCGCTGAAGAATGCGTGAGGGCATTCGCCCCGCTGCGAGAAGACGCGGAGAAGCAGGGCAAACTGATCAAGGCTGCGAGCACGCGCCACGCCTCGCCCGAGGAGCAGTGCAAATTGCTCGGGAGTTTCGGTCGGTCCGAAATCAAGATGATTAAATACATCGAAGCCAACTCGGCGAGTTGCGAAATTGCTCCGCATGTCGCGGACCAGCTCAGGGCCGGTCACAAGAAGACCGAGGCTATGCAACAAAAGGTCTGCGCGTTGGCGCGGCAGGATGAGATGAGAGCGCCGGTGGGCGATTTTGACGACAGTTGGCGGCCTCTTTCATTCGAAGACGCCCTTCGGTGGCGCGCCCGTGATCGCTTCTAACCGCGTTCGTTTGCGGCGCGGCGCTTCCGCCTCTGGCTTGCCCTCTGGTTCTTCGCCCGCAAAGTCCTTCGCCTCCTTGGCTTCGGCCCGGATACCATTCCTTGAGCCTCCACGTCCCACGGCCCACTCTCAGGAAGCGTTCCGATAGGCCCACCGGTTCCTAGGTATGATTCTGCACAGACGGGGCGAAGGCGCTCCGCTTAACTGGCCCTATTGTTTACCAAAGAATACTTGCGATCAGCCCGGTGGCCGAAGCCGGGCTTTTCAATTCAGTGGCCTGTTTTGAATCTGCGAGTGGCCTAATTCGGCCAGTACCCTTCCGTTGTTGGGGTGCACCCTGCACTACTTCCCCGCCGCCTTGCGCAGCGCGTCATTGATCCGGTCCTGCCAACCGGGTCCGCCCTCCTGGAAGTGTTCGAGGACGTCCTGATCGATCCGCAGTGAAACCAGTTCCTTCACGCTCGGAAGCGCGGTTCTCTTCGCCGGCAATTCTGGAACTTTTGTCGTGGTCTTCTTGAACGCGGCCTCGGCCTCGGTGCGCGCATCGTTGAGGGTACGTGGCCGTCTTGGCTGATCGGCCATGGTCAGATTCCCTCGAACAGCGGCGTCGACAGATAGCGCTCGGAGAACGACGGCACAACCGCCAGAATGGTCTTGCCCGCGCTTTCCGGACGCTTGCCGATGGCAAGCGCGGCGGCGATCGCAGCGCCCGAGGAAATGCCACCGGGAATGCCTTCATGCCGCGCCAGTGCCCGCGCCGTTTCGATCGCGGTCGCACTGTTGATCCTGACGATCTCGTCGATCACGGAACGATCCAGGATCTCCGGAATAAAGCCTGCGCCAATGCCCTGGATCTTGTGCGGAGAATGCTGGCCGCCCGAGAGTACCGGACTTTCCTCCGGCTCCACCGCGACCATGCGCAGCGACGGCTTGCGCGGCTTCAGCACTTGTCCGACGCCGGTGATGGTGCCGCCGGTGCCGACACCGGCGACGAAGTAATCGATGTTGCCGCCGGTATCGTTCCAGATTTCCTCCGCCGTGGTGCGGCGGTGAATTTCGGGATTGGCGAGGTTCTTGAACTGCTGCGGCATGACGGCGTTGGGCGTGGTGCGCACCAGTTCCTCCGCCGTGGCGATCGAACCCTTCATGCCCTGGGCGGCCGGCGTCAGAACGATTTCAGCACCGAGGAACGCCAGCATCTTGCGCCGCTCGATCGACATCGATTCCGGCATCACCAGCTTCAGCCGGTACCCGCGCGAGGCAGCGACGAAAGCCAGCGCGATGCCGGTATTGCCCGAGGTCGGCTCGATCAGCACGGTATCGGCATTGATCACGCCCGCCTTTTCCATCGCGATGACCATCGCCGCGCCAATGCGGTCCTTCACGCTCGCCGCCGGATTGAAATATTCCAGCTTGGCGAGAATGGTGGCGTGTGCGCCGTGCTGTTTGGGCAATTTGCGCAAGCGCACGATCGGGGTGTCGCCGATCGCATCGACGATGCTGTCGAAAACTCGACCCCGGCCGGGACGGTGCACTGCACTCGCGGGTGATGGCGCGTCCATGACAAACTCCTGTGCCAACAAATGTGCGTGAATTTAGAGGGCCTCTTTCATTAAAGGTTGCTTGTGCCCGGGTGCAAGTGAGAATCTGCGCGCAAACAATTCGCTGCATTGCAAAAGCTTTATGCGGCTAAATAACGTAAAACCAACGCATTTGTGTTGCGACATCGTCAAAGAAACTCGGTGTATGTTGGGTGGATACTAAGATCGCAAGGAGGTCACGATGGCAGCAGTTGCTGAAGTCCTGTCGACCGTCGCGTACCCCGATCCCCGCGGCTGCGATCTGCCGACCTGCCCGGTTTGCGCCGATTCAATGGTGGCAGCGGAAGCCTCCGCTTATCGTCGCCGATAATGTCGTCAGTTATCTCTGGACCTGCGACACCTGCGGCTACGGTTTCGTGACCAAGCATTCGCTGCGGCGTTTTGCCTGCAACTGAACGGCATTTTAGCGCGGCGCGATGTCGCCGTTCGCCCATTCGGCGCGCGTTCGCTCGCGAAAACTTTCGAAGGTTCCCGCTGAAATCGCCTCCCTGATGTCACGCATCAGGCGCTGGTAATAGGCGATGTTGATTTCCGACAGCAGCATCGCCCCCAGCGTCTCGCCCGACTTCACGAGGTGATGCAGGTAGGCGCGTGAGCATGTCGCGTGTGGACGGCCACGGGCTCTCCTCATCGAGCGGCCGCGGATCGTCGGCGTGGCGGGCGTTGCGCAGGTTGATCTGGCCGAAGCGGGTGAACGCCACCCCGTGACGGCCGTTGCGGGTCGGCATCACGCAGTCGAACATGTCGACGCCGCGCGCGACCGCTTCCAGAATGTCCTCGGGCGTGCCGACGCCCATCAGATATCGCGGACGATCCCGCGGCAGGATCGGCGCGACCTCATCGATCATCGCCAGCATCACCGATTGCGGCTCGCCGACCGCGAGGCCGCCGATCGCGTAGCCGTGAAAACCGATCTCGACCAGGCCGCGCGCGCTGGCCTGGCGCAGTTCGGCGATGTCGCCGCCCTGCGCGATGCCGAACAGCATGTATCCCGCGGGCGCGGTCTCGAACGCGCGCTTGCTGCGCTCGGCCCAGCGCAGCGACAGTTGCATCGCCCGCTCGATATCGTTCCGCTCCGCCGGCAGCCGCACGCATTCGTCGAGCTGCATGGCGATATCGGAGCCAAGCAGCCGCTGCACCTCGATCGCCCGTTCAGGCGACAACTCGACGCTGAGGCCGTCGATGTGCGAACGAAACGTCACCGCGCGCTCGCCGACCTTGCGCAACTGCGCCAGCGACATCACCTGGAAACCGCCGGAGTCGGTCAGCATCGGCCCGTTCCAGCCGGTAAAGGTCTGCAAGCCGCCCGAGAGCGGCGATGCGCTCGGCGCCCGGCCGCAGCATCAGATGATAGGTATTGCCGAGCACGATATCGGCTGCCGGCATCGCGCGCCTCGCGCCAATGCATGCCTTTCATTGCGCCTGACGTGCCGACCGGCATGAATGCAGGCGTTCGCACCGCGCCGTGCGGCGTCGTCAGTTGTCCTGCGCGCGCCGTGCCGTCGGTTGCGAGCAATTCAAAATGATTGGCTGATGTCATCCGGTGGACTTATCACGAAACAGCAGGCAGGCGTCGCCATAGGAATAGAACCGGTAGCCGCTCTGGATGGCGTGGGCATAGGCGCGTTGCATGGTGTCGAGACCGCTGAAGGCCGATACCAGCATGAACAGCGTCGAGCGCGGCAGGTGAAAATTGGTCAGGAGAATATCGACCGCGCGAAAACGATAGCCCGGCGTGATGAAGATCGCGGTTTCGCCCGGCGAACGGCTCGATCGTGCCGTCGTCCGCCGTGGCGCTTTCCAGAAGCCGCAGCGAGGTGGTGCCGACCGCGACGATGCGGCCGCCCGCGGCCCGCGCTGCATTCAGCGCGTCGGCGGTATCGCGGCGAGATGGCCGCCCCATTCGGAATGCATCCTGTGTCCGGCGGTATCCTCCACCTTGACCGGCAGGAAGGTCCCTGCCCCGACATGCAGCGTTACCCTGTGAATCCCGATCGCCGCGCGCGCGCAACGCCGCTTCCAGCATCGGCGTAAAATGCAATCCCGCGGTCGGGGCCGCGACCGCGCCGTCGTTGGCGGCGAACATGGTCTGGTAGTCGGCGGCATCGCGCTCGTCGGTCGCGCGCTTGGAGGCGATGTAAGGCGGCAGCGGCGGGTTGCCGAGATCGGCGATCGCCTGATCCAGCGCCGGCCCGTGAAATGAAAACGACAGCGTGACCTCGCCATCGTCGCCCTTGTGCTCGACCTCTGCATCGAGATGGCCGAGCAGGCAGACCCTGCCCTCATTGCCGAAGCGCACCACGTCGCCCTGCGACAGCTTTTTTGCCGGCCTGACCAGCGCCTGCCAGCGCGAGCCATCGAGCCGCTTGATCAGCGTCGCCTCGATCTTCGGTTCGGCATCGCGGCCGATGCGGCGGCCCTTGAGTTGGGCTGCGATCACCCTGGTATCGTTCACCACCAGCTGGTCGCCGGGCTCGAGCCATTGCGGCAGATCGGCCACCACGCGGTCGCGCAGGACGCGCATCGGGCTGCACGACCAGCATCCGCGCGGAATCGCGCGGGCTCGCCGGGCGCAGCGCGATGCCGGCGGCGGGAAGTTCGAAGTCGAACAGGTCGGTGCGCATGGCGCAATGCGCTCCAGCATTGTCTCAACACGTCATTCCGGGGCGCGCGCTAGCGCGAACCCGGAATCTCGAGATTCCGGGTTCATGCTTCGCATGCCCCGGAATGACCGAATGCTTCACGCCGCGTCGGCGGCCATATGCGCCTTGATGATCTTGTCCGGATCCTTCACCGGCTCGCCGCGCTTGATCTTGTCGACGTTCTCCATGCCTGCGGTCACCTTGCCCCACACCGTGTACTGGTTGTTGAGGAAGGACGCATCGTCGAAGCAGATGAAGAACTGGCTGTCGCCGGAATCCGGGCTGGCCGCGCGCGCCATCGAGGTGGTGCCGCGGACATGCGGCTCCTTGTTGAACTCGGCCTTGAGCTTCTTGCCGGAGCCGCCGGTGCCGGTGCCCTGCGGGCAGCCGGTCTGCGCCATGAAGCCCTCGATCACGCGATGGAACACGATGCCGTCGTAAAATCCCTCGCGCACCAGTTCCTTGATCCGCGCGACGTGGCCGGGGGCAAGATCGGGCCGCATCTCGATGGTGACGGGTCCCTGCGTGGTTTCGAGGATCAAAGTATTTTCGGTATCAGCCATGCTCTTTTCTCTACAGGTTGGGGTGGAGTTTTCCGATTGTGAAATTGGATGGCGAACGGCCGGCCGGCGATGGCGCCGGCCATCCCTTCGGTAAATGGCATCGGCGTGCAGCGTTGCAACGCCTCCATCACGGCTATGCGGTACTCCAGCCGGTCGTTGTCGGTAGCCTGTTCCAATTCATAGGTGATCCTCGGGTGGCCAAGAATTTCGTCCGGCGCGGTTGAAACTCACGATCACCGTGATGTCGATCGGGTTGGCGCGCGATGCCGGCGGCGGTTTCCAGCAGGTCCTCAGCTTCGCAAACACGTCGCGGATGTTATCGACCTGCGCCGGTTGGGCCTGCACGCACGTCGATGACATCAGCAGCAGCGCCGCTGCCATTCCTGTCCACGATTTGCGATGCCGCCGCCACGGCGGCTTACTTGATGTCGGATGCGACCTGCACCTTCACCATCTTGTCGGGATCGGTGACGGCACCGCCGCGATCCCGGCCGCGCCTTCTTGAGCTTGTCGACCACGTCCATGCCCGACACCACCTCGCCGACCACGGTATATTTGCCGTTGAGCGACGAACCGTCGGCGAACATGATGAAGAACTGCGAATTGGCGGAGTTGGCGCTTCGGAGGTGCGCGCCATGCCGACGATGCCGCGCTTGAACGGCACGTTGGAGAACTCCGCGGTCAGGTTGGGATATTTCGAGCCGCCGGTGCCGTTGAAATTCTGGCCGTCGCCGGTCTGCGCCATGAAGCCGTCCATGACGCGGTGGAACGGCACGTTGTTGTAGTAGCCGTCGCGCGCCAGCTGCTTGATCCGCTCGGCGTGCTTGGGCGCGAGGTCGGGCCGCAGCTTGATCACGATGCGGCCCTTGGTGGTGTCGATCACGATCGCATTCTGCTTGTCGAGATTGGCGGGAAGCGGCTGCGCGATCGCGGGGGCCGCGCAAATCAGCGCGGCGATAACGGCGAGAATTCGGATCATGGAAACTCCGGATGAGATGAGGTGAAAGCTGGCTAGTATCTCACTAGCCCGGAAATTTGGTTTTGAGGCTGGCCGCGACCTGTTGCGGCACGAACGCCGACACGTCGCCGCCCATGGCCGCGATTTGACGCACCAGTGTGGCGGTGATCGGGCGGACCGCCGCCGAGGCCGGCACGAATACCGTATGCACGTCAGGCGCCATGGTTTCGTTCATGCCCGATATCTGCATCTCGTAGTCGAGGTCGGTGCCGTCGCGCAGGCCGCGGATCATGATGGTCGCGCCGGCCTTCTGCGCCGCCGTGACGGTGAGATTGTCGTAAGTCGTGCAGTCGAAGGCGCAGCCGGCGCCGGCGGCAACCGGAGCGAAAACCTCCTCGACCATCTCCAGCCGCTCATCGATCGAAAACATCGGCTTTTTGCCGGGGTGAACCCCGATGGCGACGATCAGTCGGTCGCACAGCCTGACGGCTTGCCTGACCACGTCGAGATGGCCATTGGTGACGGGGTCGAATGAGCCGGGATACAGTGCGATGCGGGGCATAAACCCGTCTACCCCGCCCCGGTCGGCCCCGCAAGCCGGGCTGGTTCCAGCCACGGCCGACATTTTATTTCACCTCGGCCACTGAACCACTTGCCGCCCCGCCGCGTCTCCTCTGCAAGCCGGCTATGTTTCGTCCCGGATGGGCGACGAAACAAATCTCGGGCGGGACGAAACCATTTTCTGCGCTGGCGAAGACATCCGGAAATGGGTGCCGGGTATCAGCTAACCAACGAAACGACGGGCCGCAAAGGCCCATGACAGGGGACCGTCATGATCAAAGCTCTCTCAGCCGTCGCTATTGCTGCGTTTGTCGCCGCCGCGCTTGACCGTTCTTCCCGGCTTTGCCCCGCAGGTCGAAGCCAGCGTGCCGCAGGCCGCTCGCCAAGGCCGACCGGCTGGATATCCACCCAGTGGGCCGGGACTGCTCGCAGCAGGCCTGGCCGAATTTCGAAGCCTCCTGCCTGCGGGTCGCCGGCTCCAAGACCATGATCCGGGAAGCCCGGCTGGTCACCGCCGACCGTACACCGTAGAGCGCCCGGCACCTCCAACCCATGCCATCCTTACCATAATACCTTTCAATTACTTCCACTTTGCTCTGCTTCGAGGTCCTCGGGATGCCCCCCGAGGACCTCTTGATTCCAGCGGCGCAACGAGTGTGGCATGTGCCGAGAGTTGGATCGCCTCATCGGCGCCCCCCGGCACTCGCCAGCGGTAAGACATCGCGCGGGGCGATCGTCGCACATCCTGCAGTCAATAATATCGACGAACCGATCAGGATAAGGCGGAATGCCCGCTGGTGTGGGCGCAAAATCCCGGCGCAAGAGCCAAACCAAAGATCGCTGACTGATTTTTTCTCATATCAACCGAACGAGCCCTGATGCTATTGACCCGGCCGTGATCAGCCCGGCGAGCGCAGTGACATTTTCTGTTGGTGACAAATTCGGCCACCCCGCTCAGTGGTCGTTGCATGGTTAGAACAACGAGATCGATCCAAAAGCGACATTGGCTCAGCAGACACTTATAGCAAACTTCAGCGCAAAGGGCGGCAGCGTTACTTTACCGCTGTCGCCAGAAGTCCTTTAATTCCGAAAGGAAGCCGTAAGTCTTTAACCTCTATATCCGACCGTCGAAATCCCGCGCCCTCCAAAAGATCGAGAAGCTCATTGCGGTCATAGATCGTGTGCGTTTCGGGACCTGAAAATGGCCACTTACTCATGGTCTGCCGAGACGTGACATAAATAGCGATGCGACCACCGGATCGCAGGACGCGGTAGACTTCGGCCACATCCTGACCATCGGAATCGAAGAAGTAGGCAACATTGACGAGAAGAATCTTATTGAATGTCGATTCGATCCAGGGAAGAGGGCTGAACGGCCCTTTCGAAAGAACCACACGCCCCTTGGCGATGGCCGCTTGATTCATGGCGGTAGCCTGGCGAAGCATTCGATCAGATTGGTCGACCCCGAATACCTGGCCCTCAGGGATGCGTGCGGCAATTGTCCTCAGACCCCGACCTGGTCCAAAGCCAAGCTCAAGGACCCGATCGGTCGGCTGTAGCTCCAAGGTGTCGATGGCCAACCTGTTTGGCTCGTCATTGGCGATTGCCATAAACCATCCGACCAAGGATCCGATTGGGCCAGATGGATGCCGCAACTGCATGCCAATAGTATGCCATAGTCGATCAAAAGCGCGGCTGGGACTCGGGATGACTTCGACGTCCCGCGACAGATTCTGATGAGGATCCGTCACCGCTTAGCTGCGATGCTTGCAAGCCGCTCCTCGATCACAAGCCGGCGGTTTTTATCCCAAGCCGGACGGTCGGGATGCGGCGGTAGACTGAGCGCGTGGCGAAATGCTTCATTGGCCTTTGAATATTCCTTCTGTTCATAGAGGAAATCGCCGTAAAAATACCAGGCGTCCAATCCAGCAGGTGCAAGTTTGACGGCCTGCTCCAGCAACTGCCGGGCTTTTGCCTTGTCCCCAAAGCCGATCGGCCAGCTCGGCACGCGATAATAGAGCACACCGAGGCTCGTCGGCGCGCCCGCATCGAGCTTGGCGGGAGCCATTTTATAGGCCTCCTCAAGGATGTCGCGGGCGCGTTTGGCTAAGCCAAGTGCAGAAAATGCACTGGCCATCGAGGCCCGTTCGCTGGTGATGATGCCATCCCATATCAAAACCTCAGGCCTGTCCGGAAACTTCGCAGCTACCGCGTCGGCGTCGTCACCGAGCGCGTTCATTTGCTTCGTCTGCTCGTCCCCTTCTGGCACGCCAAACTTGATTGCCTCCCATGTCGACTGCAGACGATGAACTTCAGCATCAGCAGCGTCTGCTGCCTGGGCTGGAAGCGCGCGGAAGCCGGCAACGGCGAACAATACATACGAAAGGACCGATCTTCGTGAAGTCAATGTCATGCGTAAGCGCCTTGCTATCAATCCGAGCGACGGTTTTGGATTAAGGAATGTCAAGACGAGGGGCGCGAAAGCGACCAGTCGATGACGCGAGGAAAAAGACGCTGGATGAGCACGTAGACTCGCTCCGGCGCCGGCGCGTAAACGGAATCATGTCCGCTCGCGATGGCCCGCCAAATCTGTCGTGCGACTTGTTCCGGTGTGTCCATGTTCATTTTGGTTTTGGCAATTAGGCCAGCAAATGCGGCAGCGGCGGCAGTCTGCGTGGCGCGTGGCGCCGCGTAGGTCACTCCGATCCCCTTGTGCTTCCACTCCCTGCGCAGCGCGATTGAGAAGCCGCGCAGCGCGAATTTCGCCGCGGAATAGCAAGTGAATTCTGGGTACCCGATGTCGCCAAAAATGGAGCCGACATTGACGACACGCGAAGGCTTAGCGGCGATCAGCAAGGGCATCAGGTCCCGCGTCAGCGCGATCGGCGCTGTGACGTTGGTTTGGAATGTTCTGGCTAAGGCATCGTCGTCGAATTTCTCCAGCGGGCCGCCTTCGACGATTCCGGCGTTGTTGATCAGTATATCGAGCGATCCTCGTTCGCTGCGGATACGGTCAACGATCCGCTGCCGGTCCTTAGACCGCGTGATATCGGCAGGGATGATCAAATGCGTCGTCGCAGGTAGGAGTGCACCGGTCGCCACCAGTGCATCCCGACGCCGCCCGCATAGTGCTACCGCCATCCCGCGCTGCGCCGCCTCCACGCATAGAGCGCGGCCAATGCCCGAGCCCGCTCCCGTAACGAGCACGAGCTTTTGTTCAGGCCGCATTACTCAGCTCCGCGCGGGCGCCGAGGTCCTGAAAGATCCCGCCGTATAGGCGATAAAAAATACTGGCGTTGTCGATGATGATGCGTTGGGTTCCGGCGTCATCGAAACCATCGACAAGGGAGCGAAAAAAAGCGACGTGGTCGGTGTCGAGAGAGCCATGCGTGCGAAGGTAGGTAAAGCCGGCGTCGCTCTCCAGATTGAGCGAATTCTTCATCGCGTCCGCGAGCTTATCCGCCAACTGCACAGACATCCCCTCAAGCACGTGCACGCTGCCGAGGAATGCATAGGGGCTGATGTGTTCGATGGCGTAATAGGCGTAGCCGACCATGATCTGGCAGGGCACGCCCGGAGTACCGGCGCGAACCGCATCCGGATTGCCGCCGACCGTTCGAATGTCATCCAAAATCCATTTTTCGTGACCGCGTTCCTCTTCCATGTACTCGACCAGGGCGTCCTGGTAGCGCTCGTCAGAGGTGCGCGATGCGGCCAACGCGAGCAGTGGGAAAGTGTGCTTCACATGGTGGTAGGCTTCAGTCAGGAAATCGACGTAAAGCTCGCGGGATGCGCCATTGCGAAGCGCGTGCTGCACGATGGGTATAGCCATGAATGCCTCGCGATCTCGGGTGGTCTCGCTCATGAGACGATCGTAAAAGCTCATCTTCGTTCCCCTGAAGTTTCGAATGAGTATTAGGTTGCGGCGTTAGGCGCAGGCGGCGCGGTCGCTGCTACAAATTCTTCAACTTGTTTGCGAACCGGACGCCCGTTGGTCAGAAGTTGATTCTTTGACGCTTCCTGGAGCGACACTACCACGCAGGCGCGAGGTACTGCATATTCGGGCGCTCCCGAACAGCAGTCGGAAATCAGACCGAGTACATCTTTGTAGCTCGCTTTTTCGAACCAGCCTTCTCCGAGACCTGAGGGAACGATGACAGCAGTCAAAAAGGGCTCGCCGTGTCCGACCACCGCACAGAACGCGATACGCAGGTCGCCGAGCAGCATGGTCTCGACCCATTCGGGGCTGACATTCCTGCCGAACGATGTGACGATGAGACTGTCCTTGCGTCCATGAATTGTCAGAAAGCCGTTCTTATCAATTGATCCGAGATCGCCTGTCCGCCAAGGCCGCCCTGCAGGCCCCTGGCCCAGATAGCCGTCGGTTATTGAGGGACCGTCGACGACGATCTCACCGTCGTCGATCGATACATCGAGTTCGCTGAGCGACCGACCGACCGTATCGGCACAGCGTTCACCCGGCCGGTTAACCGCGACGACCGAACAGCATTCCGAAAGCCCGTAGCCTTCGTGGACCGGAATTCCCAGGGTCCAGGCTTTGTCAGCGACCTGCCTCGGCACCGGTGCTCCTCCGACGGCTACAAAACGCAGCGAATTTGGTGCACGGCCGCCCGCCGCCTGAAGTTCGCCGACCCATTGTTTTAGCAATTGTGGCACCACAACGCTGGTCGTCGGTTTCCTCCGTTCAAATGCTTTTGATATTCCTCTCGCATCGCCCCGACCAACCTGCCCGGCCATCGTGGTATCGAAATGAGCGTAAGCACCAAGCATTGCCGGAATAAAGATCGAACAGATCGTTTCCAGCAGCAGTGGCAGAGGCAGCACCGAAAGATAGGTGTCCTCAGCAGTTGCGCCGGTTGCGGCTGCCAATGCTTCGGCCGACCAAGCAATCTGCCCGCTCTCATGACGAACGCCCTTGGGCTGACCGGTGCTGCCGGACGTATAGATAATCTGGCCAAATCCATCGACCGGATCCGGCAGGCCAGTGGCGGCGCCATGGTCGCTGATCAGACTATTCGGTACGCCGGACTGTTGGATAAGCGGCTTCGTTTGGTCGGTCGTGAGAATCAACCCGACCGAGGCGCTGCGAACGACGTGACCGAGTTGGGACGAACTGAAAAAGGTTGGCAGGGGCACGGCGATTTTGCCTGCCAGCGCGCAGCCAAGCTGGGCGATCACCCAATCAACACCGTTAGGCGCAAGAATCCCGATTATCCGGGATTGAGCCTTGAGATCCGCGGCCAGGCCGATCACTCGAGCCAGAAGCTCTGCGCGACTGATTGTCCTTTCGCTATCGCTTGCTGCAGCTTTCCCGCCTGTCTCCGAGGCGTGCCGGCTCATTGCGTTAAACAGTTTCCGCATAAACCGATCCCGTACCTTGTCGACCATCAGGATCGAGTGCGAGGCGAGGACTCGCGATCGCAAAAACCTTCGGCTCCGAGGTGTAGTATGTGCCCCATCGTTCGTGGTCCGGAATCCGGCGATAGTCTGCATCTCCCAGATGAGTCAGAGGGTGACCCAATCGCTCGACTAGCCGATGCAAGCGGCGGGTCAGCGTAAAAAATGACCACAAGAAGCCGTTTGCTTCGCCGAATTGTCCAACGGACTCGATGAACCCTGCCGTCGCACGAGGCGCGCGGCTTGCGAAGGTTGTGACCTCGAAGATTTCGGCGCGGGCAATCGCTCGCTTCGACACCACCCCTAACGCCTGTTCTATCGGTAAATCCAGATAGCGCTCGGAAAAGAAGCCATCATCCTGTAATCGGACTCCGGCAGCGCAAGCGATCTCATCGCGGTCGTTCAGAAGCGCAAAAATGCGGGAGGGAAAGCTCTGTGGTTGTGCGCCGTACTCAGTCGCATAGACATTGCGTATGAATGTTTCGGCGACACCCCGCAAAGGATCGGCTTCTCTGATGACGATCGTCTCGCACATCCGTCTGCCCCGTGCTTTCATCAGGAAGCGTGTGTCCCTGAACAATGGCTTTATTAGGCGGGTCGCTATTTGCTGAACTCTTGCAAAATAGCGGGCGCCCGATGTCCAATGTCAGACCCCTTCGTGAGGCATCGCCTGCGTCCAAGCTTCCGCGAACCTGGAGAGTTCGCCTTCCATTTGGACCAGCAGAATCAAAGTTTACTTTAATTTAGAAACGTTCTAAAGTTATATTAACTTTCTGTAATAATAGAAATATCCAGACGCAAACGACACGTTGCGAATGCGAGTTGTGGGCCCGCGCTATTCTGGCTAGCGAGACCGAGCCGAACCAACGGGTCCAATTGCTGCAAGGTGAGGCAACCGGCAACTATCGAGGCGACCCGCTATATCATGCGAGCTTGGCGTCTGCTGAGTACGTGACCTTGGTCAACGGGATCGGGTTTGACGTGATTGATCACGTTACCAATGATGTGCGAGCGGGTGGACGCACGGTGTGGCTTTGTAAACGTCGGGCAAACCCCTAAATTCGCCTTGGTATTTATCGGATTGTTGCACGCGCCGCGGCGATAGCCCGCGGGCAGCAAGCCGACGCGCCGTATTCTATCTGATGGCTGCGCGCGCGCCGCCAACGGCCACACGGCTGCGCCGCCGAGCACAGATATAAATTCGCGCCTTCTGACATCGGTTGCCATTTGGGCATCACCGATTGTGGATCACGGCCGGCGCGACATCGTGGCAAGCACTTTTGTGATCTGGCCCCCGAACTTGACTTCGTTCACGGCGCCGGGGCACCGAAATCTAAAATGCAATTTAATGGTGTCGACGGTTTGCCAACCTACCTCGGATTCAGGCAAGGAGCCGATGACATGAACGATGAATGGATTAGCTGTTCGCATTGGGGAATGTTCCCAACCGGAACGAAATATTCGAAATAACCCTCTGCAAGAGATCAGATGACTGACGAGCAACGCGAGTACCTTGAGCGCAGCTTGCCGGTCGCCTTGTTTTGACTTCGAAGATCGTCTTTGAAGCGCGCAAATAAATGTCGGAGTGCGGTCGAAATCGACCGCAGGCCTCGCCTGAATACCGAAGGTCGCAGCAAGGGGCTGATCGGGTGAGTGCTCGACGCTTCGTCGCGAAGGGCGATACGGAGGCGCCAAAATGGACTATCTGGGCGCGCTGCGTATGTTCGTGCGGGCGGTGGAGGTCGGCAGCTTTTCCAAAGCTGCAATTGCCACGAATACCAAGACATCGACCGTCTCGCGCGCGATCGCCAGCCTTGAAGAGGATCTTGGCGTCAGCCTGTTTCACCGCACCACGCGCCGCGCGCATCTCACCGAGCCGGGCGCCACATTCTACGAGCACGCACGCCGCGTTCTGCGCGGCCTGGAGGAAGCGCGGGATGCGGCCTCGGCCATGCAGGGGCGGCCACAGGGATTGATCCGCCTTCACGTTCCGAGCGGCTTCGGCCGCCTGCACATCATGCCGTTCGTGCCCGACCTCCTGGCCGCCTATCCCGATATTCGCCTCGATATCTCATTGACCGATGTGCGGGTTGATCTTCTGTCCGTCGGCGCAGACCTTGCGATCCGTATCGGTTCGCTCCTGAATTCCAGCATGCTCGCCCGCAAGCTGGCGCCGCACCGGCGCGTTCCCTGCGCGAGCCCGGCCTATCTGGGCCGCATGCCGCCGATCGCCGAGCCGACCGACCTGCTGCAGCACAATTGTCTTGTTTATGCGCTGCAGCCGACCGATCGTTGGTTCTTTCGTCACCCGGCCGGGACAGGCGAAGCTTTCGAAGAAGTACCCGTCACCGGCACGCTGCGCGCTGACGACGCCGAGCCGCTGCGCGATGCAGCGGTTGCTGGCGTAGGGGTCGCGCTGCTCCCGACATGGCTGGTCGGCGAGGATATCAGGGCGGGTCGCCTGCGGCACGTGCTCCCCGAGTGGTCCTCCATGATCGCCACGACGCCAAGTGGAATCTTCGGGGTCTTTCCTCCGCATCGCATGGTGCCACCGAAGGTGCGGGCCTTTCTGGATTTTGCCCAGAAACGCTTTGGCAAGCCGCCCTACTGGGATCCTGATTGGACCGAGCACCGGCAAAAGACCTCGCACGACGTCACCGAAGACATCACCGAATAAGACGACTCAGAGAGCGTCTGACGGCGCGTTGCGCGCCCCGCACCAATCATTCCCAACACAGGGCATACAGCGCAGCCGATTGCTGAACTACTTCAACCTTAAGCCTAACGGCGATATCCGCTTTAGGATCTTATGGAGAAGCGCAATGTCGAAACTTGGAATTGTACGGGCTGCGGCCCTGTCACTCGCGTTAGCAGTTGCTACCCCGGCCTTCGCCGCGGAACTCCACGGCGTCCACGGTGGCGAACTGATGGACGTCGGCGGGTTCCACAAAGCTCAAACAAGCATCGGCTCGTTCGTACCGAGCAACGCTGCTGCGGCCCATTGCGCCCAGCGTTGGGCGTACTACGACCGGGCGTCCGGAAAGTACATGGGCGACGATGGTCAGTGGCGTCCCTGCGTATAAAACCAAAAGGAGCGGCTCAAGCCGCTCTTTTTTGTGCTCGACACTTTCCATGCTCGACAATCGGCCGGAGTAATTGAGAACTCCAGGCTTCACGTCCTTCGGGCGGCTTTTGTTTTGGCCGCCTGTATTGGATGGGGCTTGAACGAGTCTGAGATGAAACGATCGCTGCTTTGGACCTCTGGTTGTGGAAGCGTAGTGGCGACAGGCTCTGATGGTGTCCACTTATCGGCGTAGCCCGGAAGTGACACGCACGCGATCAGAATGACGGCGCTAAACCGCTAAGTCGGGAAAGTGACTCACTTTCAGACGTGAGTTTCAAGCCCGCTCCTTACCTGCCGCTTCGAACGCGAAGACAGCGCAGCATTCAGTGATTTACCGAGTACGATTGTTGCGGTATATCTAAGCCCGCACAGCTTCGGAACCGATCATATTCGGGAGGGGGCGGTATGAAAAGAATTGGTGTTTTCGCATCGATGATTTTCGGACTCGCTGGCGCGGTGTACGCGACGGATGCTGCGGCTGACGACATCATGGCAACGAAGGCTGCGCCCGCCGCGACCACCGCGGCTTCGCTGCCGCCAGCGTCCTGTAGCAGCCTTGAGGACTTTATCGTCACGGCCTGCCCACTGACCTGGAATGGCATCACCGTCTACGGCACGATCGACTTGGGCGTGACATGGCTGAGCCATGGGGCGCCCTTCAACGGTACGTCCGCCGTCGGGGCAGCTTATCTCATCCAGAAGTACAGCAATCGCCCGCAGTGGAGTCTCGCGCCGAACGGTTTGAGCAATTCAGACATCGGCATCAAGGGGAAGGAACCGCTCGCTCCCGGGTGGGATTTCGTCTTCGATCTGCAGGCTGGGTTCGATCCTTATTTCCTGCATCTCTCCAACGGACCGCACTCGGTCGCCCAGAACGCCGGCATACCGCTCACCAGCCAGGACGCGGGCGCCGACTCGAGCCGCGCCGGGCAATTTTACAATTCCGTGGGCTATTTGGGTGTCAGTTCCCCCTATGGCACCTTGACCGTTTTCCGGCAGAACTCGCTGACGTTGGACGCTGTCTTTGCCTACGATCCAATGAGCGCTTCGTACGCTTTCTCGCCGATCGGCTGGCAGGGAATTACGTGCGGCGTGGGCAATACCGAGGACTGCCGATTTAGCACGTCGGTGAAGTACCGTGTCGACATCAACCAGTTCAGGGTTGCGGCGCTCTGGCAATTCGGCGGCTACGAGCTGAACAACGCCGCGACCGGTGCCTACCAGCTCCAAGTCGGCGGGGACATTACCAATCTGGCTGGCGGCACGCTATCGCTCGACGCAATTGGCAGCTACGTCCAGAACGCCGTCTCGGTAGCCCTTGCCGGCAACACGCTGCCGGCGGTGCTGCCGCAGGTTCTCACCGCCACGCTCTCCAACAATTCGAGCGTGATGCTGGTTGGCAAATACAGCAACGGGCCGCTCAAGCTGTTTGCCGGATACGAATTCATTCAATATGCGCCCCCCAGCAATCCTTTTGCCCCCGGAACTGGTTTTAGCGATATCGCGGGAGACTTCGTCTGCGCCGCCTGCGCCGCGATCAACAACACGAACATCAACAACACGGCTTTCAGCGCCGGCGACAAGTTATTCCATGTGGTCTGGACCGGAGTGAAATACGCCATCACTGACAATCTGGATCTGATCGGGGCTTATTATCATTACGACCAGCCCGCTTTTGGCGCACCCGTCAACTGCACCAATTCCTCGGCGTTCGCAAACTGCCATGGGACGTTCGACGCCGTTTCTTTCGTCGCCGATTGGCAGTTTGCCAAGAAGTTTGATGCCTACGCCGGAATCATGTTCTCGCAGGTCAATGGCGGACTGGCGAACGGCTATCTCAGTCGCAACACGATCGATCCCACGGTCGGCCTTCGCTTCCGCTTCTGAGAAAACCACGGGCACGCAAGGACTCCTGGCGGCAGCTTCTATCCCGCACCGACAAGGTGATCGAACGCGCAGCAGTTTCCCGGAAGGCTCATTTCAAGGGAAACAAGCCGCGGCATGATCACTGTTGCGGACCCGACAGGTTCAGGTCACGCTCTGCCCGGAAAACATTACCGTAAAGGTTTGCTATCCATTGGCGCCCGCTTGACGTGACATTGAGATAGCGTATCGCCGTCTGAATTTGCGGCGCGACGTTCTTCCAATAGAACTGCGGGTACTTATAGACGACGTCCGCGGGCGTATCGTAGCCGAGCGTTTTGTTCAGGCCGATTTCTTCAAATTCGTAGAACAGCGCATTTGCCTTTCTCAGGTAGTTGGGATCGCCGAGTTGACCGATCAGATCGGCAGCGCGCAGCAACAAGCCCTCCTCTTCGATGAGGTCGTCGTTCGAAGATGATGTATAGGGAAAGCGGGTATATTCGATCGCTCGGGCAATTCGGCCGGCGTCGACTTCCTCGGTGCCGTCGAGGCGCTCGGTGACGAACAACTTCGAGCGATCCACATGATAAGGTGCGAGCGCGGCATCGGACGACCCTCGCGGCAGATGAACCCTGCGACCACTGAGATCTGCGACGTAGGACTCGTTGTCATCTCCTTGCAAGATGCCGCGAACGTATCCGATGTCATGGGTGAGGCACGCCAAAATGAAATTCGCATAATCGCCAGTGGTAGTTGCCCGCAACATCTGTCGTCCCATCAGGATGTCGTGCCCGGCGAGCGTAACGAGCATCGAGTGCTCAATGTTGTGATACAGGGCATCGCTGTTGCCGATGCAATCCAAGGTCAGTCTGGCCGCGAAAGGAAGAATTTCAGCCAACCGGGCATCTGAAGAGCCAAACCGGCTCTTGGTTTCTGAAGTCAGGAACGACCCCAAAGCCTGCGCTACCAGTTCCGGAATTGTGATCATCTGAAGACCCATCTGGCTGAGCGTCGTGGTGTGACAAAACTCCGTCTCCACAACCTGATGATAGCACATCGGTCCCATCCGCGCCGGCAAATGTCATCGGATGGCACGTTGAGACATGTGACATTCGGTCAGGCCACTTGTCCAAATCGAGGCGTCTTCGCGCCGCTGGCCGACGAAATCCGCACATTGTCGCGGGCACCCCGCAGGCGTATCCTTGAACCAAACCGCAGTTCGCCCGCATCGTGAGGCGACCCACGACTGGCGCACGCGCAATGGCGCGCCCCACGTTTCAGAATAGCGTGCAGCACAATGAATTCAGTGGTCCCGAAACGATAGCCGGAAGCGTAGATGGGAGATTGAGATGGATGATCGGACCGCGCGCGTGGCGCTGCAGCGCCATTGGGATGCTTCGGATGCCGGCGATTTCAACGTCGAACATGAAATCTACCGCGAGGATGCTGTGCTTGAATATCCGCAATCGGGCGAGCGGATCCGCGGCCGGCACAACATTCAAGAGAGCCGATTTGTCCAGCCAAACAAGAAGCGTTTTACGGTCCGGCGAATTATCGGCAGCGGCGATCTCTGGGTCACTGAATTCGTACTCACCTATGACGGCATACCATCTTACACGGTGAGCATCATGGAATTCCGCGAAGGACTGGTGGCCAATGAAACCCAATATTTCGCCGATCGGTTTGACCCTGCACCCTCGCGTGCGCATCTTGTTGAGCGCGGCGCCGAAATCACGTGATTCCGGATACAGGCCGAGGAGAACTTGGATCGGAAGCCACCCGAGGGGCGGATATGGGGCTAGACACAAAGGCTGTCGGCAAACCAGGTAAAAAGCGCCGCCCCGCGGGAGCGACAACTAAACCCCGCCGTGCGCCTAAACCCAAGCTGCACGACCGTGATGGCGGCTACTGATCCAGACAGCAGCGCCATCATGCGGCGAAGAAATCCACCACACCTGTCTCCAGATTGTACATCGCACCGGCGATCTTGATAGCGCCACCGGACTCCATTGCGGCCAGTACAGGACTGTCCTTGCGAATGGCGGTCATCGTAATTTCCACGTTCTTCCGGGCGACGGCGTCAACAAATGCCTCATTCTTCGACGTCCTTTCGCCGGCGTATGACGTCGCCGCTACCGCGGGCTTGATTTTCGCCAGCAAGCCCGTGAGGTTGCCGAGTTCGGCGTTGTCAATTGCGCCCTTGACCGCGCCGCACGCGGTATGGCCCATGACCAGGACCACCTTGGCCCCCGCCAATTTACAGGCGAATTCCATACTGCCAAGGATGTCGGGATTTTCGACATTGCCAGCCACGCGACTGTTGAAGACGTCGCCGATGCCGAGGTCCAGGATCGTCTCTGCGGGAGCCCGCGAGTCGATGCAGGTAAGCAGCACCGCGGCCGGATATTGACCTTTGGCGCTGGCGCGTTGCTGCGCCAGGACGTCACGATTTTCGGGCTTGCCTGAATAAAAGCGTTTATTCCCCTCTTTCATCAACGACAAAATGTCGTCAGGACTCAACTTGTCGCGCTGCGCCTTGGTCAGCGCGTCAGCATGGGCAATGCCGCTGAGCGCCCCCGCGCCTAAAAACGTCGTCGCAGTGATTGCGGCAGATGCTCTCAGGAAACTCCGACGATGGAGGGGGGTGAGAGGCTGGCTGAGTTCCTGCTCCGAACACTCCGCACACATGCAGTATCTCCCTGAAACGACCTTTCCCAGACGGACTCTTGGCGTAAGCGATAGCACACGACGGTATTCCGCGTAAGCTATAGGCCCGCAGTGCGTCCAACGTTGGCAACCTTTGGTAGAAGGCAACCTCAGAGTCCGTTTTTGGCACCTTCAAGACATGACGAGTGTATCGAGCATGTCCGCTTTCAGGGTGCCGGAGTAACCCGGAAGACATTTGCTCAGGCAGACTTCTTCTCAGTTTGACCCAGAGCGGAAATCGCGGCCGAGCCGTTTGTTTCCTGAACGGCTTGCGGACGCAACCTCACGCCGCAATGTCTACGTTCACCGGCAGGGTGAACTGAAACATGGCACCGTGGGGTATGTTTGCCGTGGCCCACAGCCGGCCACCGTGCGCTTCCAAAATCGAACGGCAGATCGAGAGTCCCATGCCCATGCCGCTGGATTTGGTGGTGAAGAAGGCGTTGAACACGCGGTCCGCATTCTCGGCGGTGATCCCGACCCCGCAATCCGTCACACTTACCAGCACCTGGCGTGTCTCATCCTGGCCTGAGAGGATTACCAGTTCGCGCGGCCGATTCGTGACCGATTGCATGGCTTCAATGCCATTGATCACCAGATTGATAATCACCTGCTGCAGTTGGATCCGGTCGGCGAGGACCATGGGTAGAGCGGGTGCCAACTCCATTCGCAACAGCACCTGGTGGCTGATTAGCTCACTCTGCATCAGAGCGATGGCCTCTTTGATGACGTCATTGACGTCGAGCGGCGCCTTCTCGATGTCGGTTTTGTTCGCGAGCGCCCGGACGCGCCAGACCACTTCGCTCGCCCGATTGCCGTCGCCAATGATCCATTTCAACGAGCGGCGCGCTGCGGCAAGGTCGGGAGTTTCGCGGTCTAGCCAGCGCAGACCGGCCTCGGCGTTGGCGACGACGCCGGTGAGCGGCTGGCTCACTTCATGGGCGATCGAGGCGGTCAGCTCCCCCATCGTCGTGACGCGATTAACATGAGCGAGCTCCGTCCGGGCCCTATCACGTTCAATCATGCTATCTTTAAAAATCTGGACCGCCGCCGCCATCGCGCCGATCTCGTCACTGCGATTGGTCCCGGGCACTTCAACGGTGTTATCGCCTTGGGCGAGCGTTGTCATGGCGCTGGTCATGCGGGTGATCGGCGTTGCGATCCCGCGCGTGAGCAGAAGGCCCATCAGCGTCGCGATGATGAGCGAGGCTGCGCCGCCGAGAATCGTCATCGTGTATGCAGTTGCGAACGCCTGTTCCTGCACGGCGGCGCGCCTTGCCAACAGATCGCGCTCACCCCCCTCGATTTCGTCCACTTTGGCGCGGATGACGTCCATTGCGGTTTTGCCGGCCCTCGAGCTCTCCAGGGCGCGCGCATCCTCGCGCGCCTCGGGCTTCGCCATCAGCGCGATTTCCCGCTCGGCGATCCCGGAACGCCATTTTTTCGCCAACTCGTTTAGTTCATCGAGCCGGCTCTGCAGGGCGAGGTTGTCCGGGGCGAGGTCTCTTATTTTCTGGATCGCCGCGGTGTAGGCATTGACGCCGCTATGATAGGGCTCCAAAAAATTCTTGTCGCCGGTGATCAGATAACCACGCACGCCGGTTTCCGCATCCACCATCGCGTCCCTTGCCTTCTCCAGCGCCTCCAACACGTCGGCGGTGTGGACACGCCAGTTTTCGGCCCACTCGATCACGAGAAGGCGGCCGTATACGATAGCGCTGCTCGCAAACACGACCACGACCACGGCGACAAACGCAGCCATAAGCTTACGCGCGATCGGCAAATTCGCGAAAGCGGACACAGGACCCTCTGAAGCGTTAACCGACCCGAAATGGCCAAGCATCACGCGCGAATTATAGCGCCTTGCTTTAATATCTGCACGTTCGCGATAGACCAGTTGTGCTGGAGACCGCCGGGTGAGTTCGCCCATACCTGCGAGCGGCTATCGTGTTAAACAAAAAGCCCCGGACGACGCCGGGGCTTGAGTTGGGCTTGGAGAGCTGGAGAATCAGTAATGGGCCGCGCCCGGAGCGCCGTAACCGCCGTAACCGCCGTAGCCGCCGAAGCGGTAGTTCACGCGAACCAGACCGATATCGACGTCCTGTGTGATGTGCTCCGTCTCGGAGAAAAGAGGTGCGGTCAGAGTGACGTTGCGTGAGCCCATGAACAGATGGTCGTATTCGACACCGACCGACCAGTTCGGAGCAAACCCGAATTCGAGACCTGCACCGACCGTGCCGCCCCAACGGGTTTCGTTCGCCGCGGCGATAATCAAGCCACTCGTCCCGCTGAAGGCGTCATACTTGTCGCCGGTGACGGCGCCACCCCCCTTTACGTAAAACAAGGTGTTGTTCCAGGCATAGCCGATCTGACCGGTGATCAACCCGAACGCATCGACCCGCGAACGGTTAAAGTCGGGCGCAAAGAGGTTGCTGACATTGCTGCCGCGAAAATCGGCCCAGTTGCCCTGGCCTTCGATGCCCCACACCCAATTGGCCGTCTGCCAGCGATAGCCGATTTGACCACCGGCGGTGCCGCCGGTTGCGTTATGGCAGCCTTCCGGCCCCGGCAGATCGCCATCGGAATCTCCTACAAGGTCCCAGCACTTGCGGGCGGAGCCGCCACCACCGTTGACGCCGATGTAGAACCCGGTCCAGTCGTAAATCGCAACGACCGGCGGGGGTGGCGCCTTGGTGTAGGGAGGTGCGGCCACATCTGCAGCCGACGCAGGAGCCGCCATGCCTAACGCTACCAGACCAACCGTGGCCAGGAGAAACTTCTTCATCGTAAATCTCCATCTCTTTCTCTGTCGCCTCTGGTGATTTATCTGAAACGATAAATGCACCTCGCGAGCGCCGATAATGTTGTTGTCGAGCTTTGCTTGATTTGAACTTCCACCTGAATGATAGGCGATTTGACACAGGTATTCTGTGCTTTAAATGCAACTGACGTTTTTTAAATAAAATTAAAATGGTTGGCTGCGTTCGGTTGACAGAAACCATAACGAGAGATTAATGTTGGTTTGTTAATATTTAATTTATTAAATGTGTAACCCGCCTAAGAGCCATTGCCTCATGCCAATCATCGCGATTGTCTGTTGCAGCTCTGTCGTGTTGCATGGGTATTTAATTGGGTCTTATTTGGCGATTTAATTTGGTCTTACTTGGAGAAACGAAGCAGGAGAAGCGAAGTAAATAAGTCGAATTGCTGAAATTCGTAATCAGGAAATGATGTACCGAGAGCGTGCTTTGCTTGACACGGAACGTAAAGAATTCTGGCTGGCAAAGGCCGACGAATGGGCGCAGCGGGCAGTTGATGAAATTGCTCTTCAATTCAGGGAAAGCAATGGGGCGAGCTTCACTGCTGGTTAAACTCATGAGACGGGCGGCGGAAGCCGCCACGTTTTAATGGGTGATCCTCGGTTTAATGCCCGCACCACTGTGTGAAGCCGCCGCTCCGGCGGTTACTCAGCTTTATCTTTGGTGATGCAACCGCGCGCATTCGACATCTCGGTCCGCGGCCTCTTCGGCGGGCCCGCGATGTCGCTTATTGGCACTTTCAGGACTTCGCGCGACGTCCGGCTTGAGTCCGCAATCGGCTCCAGAACGGACGTCCGCCGACGCCTCTGAGTTTATCGGTTCGCGCCCTAGCTCAGCGGCACGCTCTGGGCATGCTTGAAGATATTTTTCGGATCAAATCGAGCCTTGATCTTCATCAGCCGCGGGAGGTTATCGCCCCAATAGGCCTTGGCGTAACCGTTGCCGAGATCAAGATCGCAGTAGTTCACGTAGCATCCGCCGGAAACGAACGGTCTCATTGAATCGTACCAGGTCCGCATCGCCAACAGGTGCGCATCCGAAGCGTCCGCTCCTGTCCACTCCATGTAATACTGCATCGAATATTTTGTATTGCCGCGGTGGACGAAGGCGGTCGCGTCGGAAGCAACCTTGTTGATTGCTCCCCCGTAACTGTCACACAGCACCGCCATCGATACCGGGGCTTTCTGCAGACCTCCAAGCAACGTCAGGATGCCCTGGTCGGTCATCGGCTCCGTGACATAATCGGACTTTCCTTTCATCAGGATCAACTCATACACAGGGGCATGCTTGCCGCCATTGAAGGCCGTGGCGGCCAGATCAAACGTCTCTGTTACTATCGCAGGAGCATCGTCTGCTGCACCGGCAAGGCTTTGAAGCCGCTTGAGTTCGACTTTCAGCCTGCTTGCGGATTGCACCGACAGCCCGGTCACACGCAGCTTGATCAATCCCGGCTTCTTCTTCTCAGCTTTTTCCAGATGAAGCGTGCACGTGATCGACGACGGCAAATCCTCGAGCCATTGCTGCCAGGCTTGCATGACTTTCACCCCCTGGGCGGGCGTCTTGTTCCATTCCATTCCGAATTTGGCGACCATGTTGACCGCGCTGGTTCGAAAAATGAAATTCGTTACGACGCCAAAGCTTCCATTGCCGCCACCGCGCAACGCCCAGAACAGATCCGGATTTGCCTGTTCGCTCACGGTACGAATCTGTCCGGACGCATCGACCATCTCCATCGACAGGATGCTGTCGCAGGCGAGGCCAAAGGGACGCCCAAGCAGTCCAAAACCTCCGCCCAGCGAATGGCCCGCGACCCCCACGGGGAAGCAGCTTCCGGCGGGAATCGCCAAATGGCTTGGCGTGAGCGCCTTGTAGACCGATCCGAGCGAGGAACCGGAGCCGATCGATACCGACTTCTTGTCTTTCGAGAGCTTGATCGCCGTCATTCCTCGCACATCGATCACAAGATTCGGACTCTGCGAAAATCCCTCGTAGGAATGACCGCCCGAGCGGATCGCGAAGTCGATACCGTTGTTGGTGGCCCAAAGGATCGCACTGCCGACCGCCGCGGCGCTTGCGGCAACCACCCGCACCCGCGGCGTGATTTGCGTTCGCAGCTGGTATGACTTGTCAAAGTCGAATTTGCTGGAACCCTTGTTCTCGGGGATCAAGACCAGATCCTTCTTCGGATCCAGCGACGCCTGCAGCGCGGCAATTGGCAAACCGGTTGCGGCCTCCGCCTGACGGATCGAAAGCAGCGAACCGCCGACAATCAAATGAGCCGATAAACCACCCGTGACCTTCAGGAAATCACGTCTTTGCATTTCGTCCCCCTCCCCGATCTATTCACATTGAAGCAACGGCTGAAAAAACTGCGGCTGATGAAAGTTCGCCTTTTTGGCTTTCGGCAGGAACGAACTCCAAAAGCTGCGCTTTGGGGCACGTTCCAGAATGGAATAGAAATTTCCCCGGATTTTCCCGGGATCGCCGTCCCACCCGAGGGCTTGAGGGGAATCTTCAATTCCGCGGTCCAGCTGCCCGGCACAATTTTCGCGGCCGACACCAGACCCAGATCGATACCCTCCTGAAAAGGCTGGGCATGACTGATGATCCTGACCTGAAAGGTCTGGTTGAACGGCGATACTTCGAATTCGTAATACGGAAAGCCGGTTTCCGAAAACGTCACGAACAATTCCACGACGTCGAACATGTAGGGAAATTGCTGAGGGCCAAGAATCTTTTTGGCGTTCAGTGACGGCGCCGACACCGAATAGCTCGCGGTCAGGGTGTCGCCGGCCAGCGAGGGTCTGACTTGAACGGGGTTTTTGAGAACCGATTTCGCCGGCGCGACCAACGACAGGTCACAGGCCAGAGCAGCCGGAGAAGTCAGCAAGGCCGCAGCAAGAAGGAGGAGCCTCATGCAATTCCAGGCCATGACCGAGGGCGACAATGGCGTCGTGGAAGTTGTTATAGTCTAAAAAACCCGCCTGGCGAGGGCTGGCTCGAAGCGGGACCGATTTAGCCTGTTGATCATTCAATCGGACAACTCGCGCATTTCCGATCGGGTGGGATCATGATGGCCTCGCGGTTCGGGACGCGCGGCGTCACCGCGCTGACCATGAGGGTCTGGGAGAACCGCACCCGGGGAGCCTGACCGAAAAGCAGCCAGCATTTTCAAAACGGTTCCCTTTTCGTCATGGCCGGGCTTGTCCCGGCCATCCACGCCTTTCTTGCCGCCGCCGCTATAAGACGTGCATGCCCGGGACAAGCCCGGGCATGACGAGCTTTGCACTTCACATAAAGCCGCGATTCTAAGGCTGCATTACGAGTCAGCCTCTGAGAAGCGCACCTGGGCGAATAGCGAAATTCCGTTCGCTATTCGCCATTGCCTCCATTGCCGTTTCCGTTCTCGGTGTCCTCGCCGATGTGCTCGACCGACACCACGTGCTCGTCTTCGGCGGTGTCGAACACGATGACGCCCTGGGTCGAGCGGCCGGCGATCCGGATGCCCTCGACCGGACAGCGGATCAATTGCCCCTTGTCGGTCACCAGCATGATCTGGTCGCTGTCCTCGACCGGGAACGAGGCCACCAGCTTGCCGTTGCGGCCGTTCACCGACATCGCGACGATGCCCTTGCCGCCGCGTCCCGTGGTCCGGTATTCGAACGACGACGAGCGCTTGCCGAAGCCGTTTTCGCTGATGGTCAGCACGAATTGCTCATGTGCCGACATTTCGACGTAGCGCTGCTCGCCGAGTTCGATGGCGCCCGACGCGTCCTCGCTGTCGGTCCCCGCCTCTTCTTCGACGCCGCCCCGTCGTACCGCATTGGCGCGGCGCAGATAGGCGGCGCGCTCCTCGGCATCGGCATCCATGTGGCGCAGGATGGTGAGCGAAATCAGCTTGTCGCCTTTGGGCAGCGCGATGCCGCGCACGCCCATCGAGGTGCGGCCCTGTGAACACCCGCACGTCGGTGACGGGGAAGCGGATGCACTGGCCGCCGGCGGCGGTCAGCAGCACGTCGTCATGCTCGGTGCAGATCTGCACGTCGACGATCGCCTCGTCGTAGTCGAGCTTCATGGCGATGATGCCGGAGCGGCGGACGTCGACGAAATCCGACAGCTTGTTGCGGCGGACGTTGCCTCCGGTCGTCGCGAACATCACGTCGAGATTGGCCCAGGACGCTTCATCCTCCGGCAGCGGCATGATCGTGGTGATGCGCTCGCCCTGCTCCAGCGGCAGGATGTTGATCAGCGCCTTGCCGCGCCCGTTCGGCGCCGCCACCGGCAGCCGCCAGACCTTTTCCTTGTAGACCTGCCCGCGCGACGAGAAGAACAATACCGGCGTATGGGTCGAGGCCACGAACAGGCGGCTGACGAAATCCTCGTCGCGGGTCTGCATGCCGGACCGGCCCTTGCCGCCGCGGCGCTGCGCGCGATAGGTCGACAGCGGCACCCGCTTGACGTAGCCGGCATGCGAGACCGTCACCACCATGTCCTCGCGCTGGATCAGGTCCTCGTCCTCGACCTCGTCTTCCTGCTCGATGATGACGGTCTTGCGCGGGGTTGCGAATTCCGACTTCACGGCAAGCGAGCTCGGTCCTTGATGATCGTCTGGACGCGGGCGCGCGAGCGCAGGATGTCGAGGTAGTCGGCGATTTCTGACCGCCAGCTTGTCGAGCTCCTCGGAAATCTCCTCGCGCCCGAGCGCGGTAAGCCGCTGCCAGCCGCAGTTCGAGAATGGCCTTGGCCTGCTCCAACGACAGCCGCGCGGTGCCGTCTTCGGCCAGCCGATGGCGCGGATCGTCGATCAGCGTGATCATGGCGGCGACGTCCTGGGCCTGCCAGTCGCGCGACATCAGGGTTTCGCGCGCGGTGTTGGGATCGGGCGAGGTCCGGATCACCCGGATGATCTCGTCGATATTCGCCACCGCAATCGCCAGACCGACCAAGATGTGGGCGCGGTCGCGGGCCTTGTTGAGCAGGAATTTGGTACGGCGGGTCACCACCTGCTCGCGGAAGGCGATGAACAGCGTCAGCAGGTCCTTCAGGTTCATCACCTGCGGCCGGCCCGAATCCAGCGCCAGCATATTGGCGCGCAAAATTGGTCTGCAGCGGCGTGAACCGATAGAGCTGGTTCAACACCACTTCCGCCATGGCATCGCGCTTTACTTCGACGACGACGCGATAACCGTCGCGGTCGGATTCGTCGCGCAGCGTCGTGATGCCCTCGATCTTCTTCTCGCGTTGCAGTTCGCCGATGCGCTCGACCATCGAGGCCTTGTTCACCTGATAGGGAATTTCCGTGATGATGATGGCTTCGCGGTCCTTCCGGAAGGTGCTCGATCTTCACCTTGCCGCGCATCACGATCGAGCCGCGGCCGAGATGATAGGCCGAGCGGATGCCCTGGCGTCCGAGGATGATGCCGCCGGTCGGGAAATCAGGGCCCGGAATGATCTTGATGAGGTCGTCGATACTGAGCGCGGGATCGTCGATCAGCGCGACGCAGGCGTCGACCACCTCGCCGAGATTGTGCGGCGGAATGTTGGTCGCCATGCCGACGGCGATGCCGCCGGCGCCGTTCACCAGCAGGTTGGGAAATTTGGCCGGAAGAACGCGAGGCTCGCTCTCGGAGCCGTCGTAATTCGGCTGGAAATCGACGGTGTCCTTGTCGATATCCCCGAGCACCGCGAGCGCCGACCGGGTCAGACGCGCTTCGGTATATCGATAGGCCGCCGGGGGATCGCCGTCGACCGAGCCGAAATTGCCCTGGCCGTCGATCAGCGGCACGCGCATGGAGAAATCCTGCGCCATCCGGACCATTGCATCGTAAATCGACTGGTCGCCGTGCGGATGATATTTACCGATCACGTCACCGACGACGCGCGCGGACTTGACGTACTTCTTGTCCGGCGTGTGCCCCTGCTCGTACATCGAATACAGAATGCGGCGATGCACGGGCTTGAGGCCGTCGCGCGCATCGGGCAACGCGCGCGCCACGATCACGCTCATGGCGTAATCGAGGTAGGAGCGTTTCATCTCGTCGAGGATGGATACGGGACGAATATCCGAAGGCGCCGGCGGCTCGCCGGGCTTCGTTATCTTCAGGGTCAGACAAAGGGGAATCCGGTCAGTTCTTGATGGGAATCATATAGCGTATCAAGGCCCTCCAAACCACCCCTAACGGCCCCGCGAGAGCGGTTTTTCCCTCCGTTTTTCAGAGACTTACGAAGGTTCCCTGTCCCTCGCGCGAAGGCCATGGAACCAACCCTCTGATCTCCCTGAACGGACCCCGCTTCCGCGACCCAGGATCGCCGCGGAACGGCGCTCAGGGTTTGCTACGGGCCGAACACCACGGCGTGCATGATCCGGCCCGGGAGCAGCGTGAACAGCCCGGCGATGACCAGCGCGCCGGAGAAGGTCAGGATCATGATGCGGCTGTGATCGGCGATCTCGTGCCGGTGCGCCCTCCAGACGCCGAGCGGGACGACCAGTAGCGTGAAGATCGACAGCAGGTGGATCGGGCTCCACGGGCCTATCAGCCGGATCTGATGGATCCAGAACGAACTCGCCGCCACCGACATCATCAGGCCAACCCAGATCCAGCCGATGGTGCGATGAGGCAGCGTTCCCTTCGGCGCGGCGAACTGCACCACGCCGAGCACGAAGGCGCTCATCGCCGCGAGGGCATGAAAGGGGATGGCGGGAGCGGCGTTGAGCAGCGGCGCAAGGCTCATGACTCATGACTCAGTGCTCACGGCGCGTCCCCCCGGCTTCGATCTTTCGGATGTGTCGGCTCAACACATCGATGTTAATATATTTAACATCGATGTGTATCACAACTTAAGGCGCACCGCTTCACGAGCCATATTTCGCAGGTTTTACAGGCCCGTAACAGTTGTTTTACCAATTCGTCTTTAGCCTGCAAAAGTTCGCCCGGAACGGGAACTCCCGGCGCTGACGACCGTCCCAGCCACCCGCCCACGTGACGACGAAGGCACCCGCCCCCGCGACGCTCAGAACGGAATATCGTCGTCCATGTCGCTGTTGCGGGCACCGGCCGCTGCGACGGCGCGGCGCGGCGTGGCGCTGGACGGACCGCCGGAGCCGAAATCGCCGCCGGCGGAATCATCCGGTCCGAAACTGCCGCCACCGCCGCCGCTGCGGCCATCGAGCATGGTCAGCGTCGAGTTGAAGCCCTGCAACACCACCTCGGTCGAGTACTTCTCGACGCCGCTCGCGTCGGTCCATTTGCGGGTCTGGAGCGCGCCCTCGATGTACACCTTGGCGCCCTTTTTGAGATACTGCTCGACGACCTTGCAGAGCGGTTCGGAGAAGATCACCACCCGATGCCACTCGGTTTTTTCCTTGCGCTCGCCGGTCGCCTTGTCGCGCCAGCTCTCGGAGGTCGCCACGCTCAGATTGGCAATCGGACGGCCATCCTGCGTCCGCCGGATTTCAGGATCCTTGCCGAGATTTCCGACCAGAATCACCTTGTTTACACTTCCCGCCATCGCCGCTCTCCACTCCTGGAAATCACTGGGTTTGCCGGACGCCAGGCTTTTCGGCCTGCGCCGCTATTACCTTGGGGACCAACCTTGAACCCGACCCTATACGTTCGCCGATCCGGAACGCCTGACGATCCCTTGGTTATCCACATATAGCACTGCCTGCGCCGATGTTCCAGTTTTGTTCCATTCGGACGGGCGGCGGCGGTATCAAAATGCGCCTAACCCCGGGCCCTGTGAGAACAATATGTAAAATCAATAACTTAAACCCCATACACTTGGCTGCAAAGTGTTGCATTTCGGAGACGGATTTCTCGGCTGAATCGGAATATCCTGACTACAGCAATTTTTTGATCGTCGCGGCGATCACGTCACAATTTGAAACGCTTCGGGATTAAGCGAGGCGGACAAAGCCGGGGAGATACTACTATGAAGAGGTTTTTGCTGGCCACGGTTGGTCTCGTTGCACTGGGCATCGCCGGTCCCGCAGCAGCCGCGGATCTTTACACCAAGGCGCCGCCACCGATGATCCCCGCGGCCTATGATTGGAGCGGCTTCTATACCGGTCTCAACGGCGGCTGGGGATCGAGCCACAAGTGCTGGGATGCACTGCTCCCGAGCGGTGCGCTGATAGGCAGCGAAGGTTGCCACGACGCCACCGGTGGTGTCGCCGGCGGTCAGATGGGTTATCGCTGGCAGACCAGTTCATGGGTGTTCGGCGTCGAGGGCCAGGGCGACTGGGCCGATCTTCGCGGCTCCAACGTCAGTGTGCTTTTCCCGACTTTCACCAACACCTCGAAGATTGATGCGTTCGGATTGTTCACCGGCCAGGTCGGCTATGCCTGGAACACTGTGCTGGCCTACGTGAAGGGCGGCGCTGCGGTGACTGCTGATCGTTTCAGTGTGTCGACCACGGCCGGTAACGTGCTCGCCGGGGTCACCGGCGATCAAACCCGCTGGGGTGGCACGGTCGGGGCCGGCCTTGAATTCGCCTTCGCGCCGGACTGGTCGGCCGCCATCGAGTACGATCATTTGTTCATGCAGGACAAGAACACGACGTTTATCGATCCGGTGGCCGGTTTCCTGTTTGGCAGCGACCGCATCCGCCAGGACGTCGATCTCGTCACCGTGCGCGTGAATTACCGCTGGGGCGGCCCTACCATCCCGAAGTACTGACCTCAGTCTGAACTGAGCCTCCCAAACTAAGCAAAGGCCGGCCTCGCGCCGGCCTTTTTGTTTGCATCGGGCAGCCTGTGCCCTGCCCTGCAACCCGCTCCGCAACAAACCGTTGATGGCTTGCAGGGAGCACTGGATATCCGCGTCCGTTCTTCCTATGTTCCGAGCTCACCCATTGGCGTCCGATCGCCCGGTTTTCCGGAAGATGCGCGCCTGAACGCGGCGCGAGGCGCGCCTGGAAATGCCGATATGGATGAAGTGATCAGGGCGAAGCGCCAGCAGACCGCCGCTTCGGGCACGCGCGCGATAACGATCCGCGGCGCGCGCGAGCATAATCTCAAGAACATCGATCTGGAAATTCCGCGCGACCGGCTGGTGGTCTTCACCGGCTTGTCGGGCTCGGGCAAATCCTCGCTCGCCTTCGATACCATCTATGCCGAGGGGCAGCGGCGCTACGTCGAATCGCTGTCGGCCTATGCGCGCCAGTTCCTCGAGATGATGCAGAAGCCGGACGTCGACCAGATCGACGGCTTGTCTCCTGCCATCTCCATCGAACAGAAGACCACGTCGAAAAATCCGCGCTCGACGGTCGGCACCGTCACCGAGATCTACGACTACATGCGGCTGTTGTGGGCGCGGGTCGGCGTGCCCTATTCGCCCGCGACCGGCTTGCCGATCGAGAGCCAGATCGTCTCGCAGATGGTCGATCGCGTGCTGGCGCTGCCCGAAGGCACCCGCCTCTATCTGCTGGCGCCCGTCGTGCGCGGCCGCAAGGGCGAGTACCGCAAGGAACTCGCCGAATATCTCAAGAAGGGATTTCAGCGCGTCAAGATCGACGGCACCTTCCACGAACTGGCGGAAGCGCCGGTGCTCGACAAGAAATTCCCGCACGACATCGACGTGGTGGTCGACCGCATCGTGGTGCGGCCGGACATCGGCCAGCGGCTGGCAGAGAGTTTTGAGACCGCGCTGAAGCTCGCCGAGGGCCTGGCGGTGATCGAATATGCGGATGCGCCGGCGCCTCAATCGTCTTCCTTCGAGACGCGCCCGGCGGGCGCTCCCTCGGTGAGCGCAGAGCGCTCATCCGGGGATGAGGACGGAGCGAAACGATCAAAGGCAGGCAAGCGGGGCTCTCTCCCTCATCCTGAGGAGGCGCAAAGCGCCGTCTCGAAGGATGAGGTCACGACAAAAAAGGTTGCAAAAATCCACGACAAGAGCGGGCCGGAGCGGATCCTGTTCTCGGAGAAATTCGCCTGCCCGGTTTCCGGATTCACGATTCCCGAAATCGAGCCCAGACTCTTTTCCTTCAACAATCCCTACGGCGCCTGCCCGGCCTGCGGCGGGCTCGGCGTCGAGCAGCACATCGACGAAGAGCTTGTCATTCCCGACAAGGAGCTGAGCTTGCGCAAGGGCGCGATCGCGCCGTGGGCGAAATCGTCCTCGCCCTATTACGTGCAGACCCTGACCGCGCTCGGCAAGTTCTACAAGTTCACGCTCGAAACAAAATGGAAGGACCTGCCGAAGAAAACGCAAAATGCGATCCTCCATGGTTCGGGCGAAGACGAGATCAAATTTTCCTATGAAGACGGCGTGCGCTCCTACGACACCAAAAAACCGTTCGAGGGCGTCATTACCAATATCGACCGCCGCTACCGCGAGACCGAGAGCGAATGGGCGCGCGAGGAGCTCGGCAAGTATTTCTCCGATATTCCCTGCGAAGCCTGCCACGGCTATCGGCTGAAGCCGGAGGCTCTGTGCGTCAAGATCGGCGGCAAGCACATCGGTGAAATCTCCGAATTGTCGGTGCTGCGCGCCGGCGAATGGTTCGAGACCGTGCCGAAGGTGCTCAACGCGCAGCAGAACGAGATCGCCGCGCGCGTCCTGAAGGAGATCCGCGAGCGGCTGTCGTTCCTGCTCGATGTCGGCCTGAATTACCTGACGCTGGCGCGTGCCTCGGGCACCCTGTCCGGCGGCGAAAGCCAGCGCATTCGGCTGGCGTCGCAGATCGGTTCGGGGCTGACCGGCGTGCTCTATGTGCTGGACGAGCCCTCGATCGGCCTGCACCAGCGCGACAACGCGCGGCTATTGGAAACGTTGAAGCGCCTGCGCGACCTCGGCAATACCGTGATCGTGGTCGAGCACGACGAGGACGCCATCCGCCTCGCCGACCACGTCGTCGATGTCGGCCCCGGCGCCGGCATGCATGGCGGCCATATCGTCGCCCAGGGCACGCCGTCTGATATCATGAACGATCCGGCCTCGCTGACCGGCAAATATCTCACTGGCGAATTGTCGGTGCCAATTCCGGAGCGCCGGCCGCCGAACCATCGCCGCACCATCAAGGTGATCAACGCCCGCGGCAACAATCTGAAGAACGTCTCGGCGGAGATTCCGCTGGGGCTGTTCACCTGCGTCACCGGCGTGTCCGGCGGCGGCAAGTCGACGCTGCTGATCGACACGCTCTACAAGGCGATCGCGCGAAAACTCAACAACGCCAGCGAGGGCGCGGCCCCGCACGACCGCATCGAGGGGCTGGAGCATATCGACAAGATCATCGACATCGACCAGTCGCCGATCGGCCGCACCCCGCGCTCGAATCCGGCGACCTATACCGGCGCGTTCACCCCGATCCGCGAATGGTTCGCCGGCCTGCCCGAGGCCAAGGCGCGCGGCTACGAGCCCGGGCGGTTTTCCTTCAACGTCAAGGGCGGCCGCTGCGAGGCCTGCCAGGGCGACGGCGTCATCAAGATCGAGATGCACTTCCTGCCCGACGTCTACGTCACCTGCGACGTCTGCAAGGGCAAGCGCTACAACCGCGAAACGCTGGAAGTGCTGTTCAAGGGCAAGTCGATCGCCGACGTGCTCGACATGACCGTCGAGGAAGCCGCCGACTTCTTCAAGGCGGTGCCGCGCGTGCGCGAAACCTTTAAGACATTGCACCGCGTCGGGCTGGATTACATCCATGTCGGCCAGCAGGCCACGACGCTTGTCAGGCGGCGAAGCCCAGCGCGTCAAACTGGCGAAGGAACTGTCAAAACGCGCCACCGGACGCACGCTCTATATCCTGGACGAGCCGACCACCGGCCTGCATTTCCACGACGTGGCAAAACTGCTGGAGGTGCTGCACGAGCTGGTGTCGCAAGGCAACACGGTGGTCGTGATCGAGCACAATCTCGAAGTGATCAAAACCGCCGACTGGGTGATCGACCTCGGCCCCGAAGGCGGCGACGGCGGCGGCGAAATCGTCGCCTGGGGCCCGCCGGAGGACATCGTCAAGGCACCGCGCAGCTACACCGGGAAGTTTCTGGCGCCGGTGCTGGCGAGGGAGAGCGGCGGGAAGAGGAAGCGCGGCGCGAGCGAGGCGGCGGAGTGAGAGATGTCTGATGCTGTCGGATTTCAAAATTATCTTCCGACGATCACAAGCATTCTAGCGATAGCAATTTCGTCACTGACACTTGGGTGGACGATCTATCGCGATGCAATCAGAAAGCCCAAATTCCGGGTCGACATAGCAGTTAAGAAGATTGTCCAACAGGGACACCCGCCCGATGGGCCATATGTCTTCGTGGAAGCCCTAAATATGGGACCGATTCCCAACAGAATAGGTCTTACCTTTCTTCGCAAGAATTGGATTAAACGCCGCCTATGGGATCGCAAGCATGGTGGCGCAATGCTTTATCCAGACTATCATCATTGGGCGACCACCAAAGCTCCAACGCGACTAGAGATCGGTGATCAAGCAAATTTTGTGTTTCCCTATGACAAGGATTCTTTTTTGAAGGATGACTACCTGCGAATTGGAGTCTCAGAGCCGGCCTCAAGAATCTGAACAGGACGATAAGTGGAGTTTCTGCCTGACAGCGGGCACGCTGTGCCAGCGAATCAGGAGAGACGATGAACAGACGACCGCGCCGGAACCATACAGCGGCCTTCAAGGCGAGAGTGGCGCTGGCCGCCATCAAGGGCGATCGAACGCTTGGCCAACTGGCGGAGCATTTTGACGTTCACCCCAATCAGATTACGATATGGAGAGCGCAACTCGAAGGTAGGGCTTCCGACATTTTCGGGTCCGGGAGCACGGCGGCCAGCACGCCGGCGGTCGATGTGAAGTCGCTGCACGCCAAGATCGGGGAGCTGACGCTGGAGAACGATTCCTAAGAAACGGGGACGTTGGGGGTGGGCTCGAAGGGTTGGAGAACAAAGCCGAATGACTTGGCACGCCGACGCAGATTATCGACCACCCGCTTGCGATAGCGGGTCTCGTAGAACGACGCGCCAGGATCGACGTACTCCATTCCGTGACGGACGGCGTTATAGAACAGGACCGCGATCTTGCGTGCAGTGGCGGTCACCGCCTTGGCCTTGCCGATGCGTGCCGATAGGCGCCTGTAAAATGCGCCCAACGCGGTATCGGTCCGTCCAACGGTGACCGCAGCGAGGCGCAGGAGTGCCGCGGCCCGGCTTCCGCGACGTGTTCGCGACGACAGCACCTTCCCGCCGGAGATCTTGTTGCTCGGTGCTAAACATAGCCACGAGGTGAAGTGCTTTGCGCTCGGCCAGGCGGAGAGATCATCGCCGCACTCAGCAATGAGTTTCAGCGAAAGGTAAGGGCCAAGGCCGTCGATCTGGGTGATGTCCTTTCCCAGCAGCGTGAAAAGCGCCGCCCGCGCATCGAAAGCTAACCCATTCGCTTGATCGGTTCGTCGATGTGACGACGGCAATGAACCTGATTTGCGCCCGCGACGTACGCTGAGTTCCTTCAACACGGCTTCGATCCTCACGTCACAAGCGGATACCTTCTCATGGTAGGCATCGTAGAGAGTAAGCGCCTGCTCCAGCGCAAATAGGTGCTCGGCGCGGTAGTTACCAGTGAGCGCCTTCTCGATCGTCTCAATGCTGGAGTGGCAACTATAATGGCGCAAGCGCGCCAGCACCTTGGGGTCACGTTCGCCGGCGAGGATGGCGCGGATAATCCTCATGCCGGTGGTGCCGGTGATGTCGGCAACGACGTGGTGAAGCTGGAGGTTCATCTCCGTCAATGCCTTTTGCATGTGCTGAATATGTGAGGCCGCGTATTCGAGTAGACGTTCGCGCTGGCGAACGTATGCACGCAACTCGGCAATCTGGCCTTTGGGCCGAAAGCTGGCACGCAGCAGACCGTAGGAATGAAGCCTCTGCAGCCATTGTGCGTCGCTGACGTCGGTCTTGCGCCCGGGCACGTGCTTGGCATCGCGTGCGTTGACAAGGAACACGCTAAAGCCACGGGCATCGAGAAGCTCGAAAATTGGAATCCAATAGACGCTGGTCGATTCCATAACGACTGTTTCGACGCCACATTCCTTAAACCAGTTCACCAGCCGATGTAGATCGGTCGTGAAGGTACCGAAAGATCGCACGGGCTCGGGCGTCCAATCTGCTCTTACGGCAGCCGTATGCATAGTCGCCCCAACATCGATGGCCGCCGCGTTCGGATGGACCATCGGCATTGTGCGGTCGATCTTCGGCTTCGATCTCTTTTGAGTCATTTTCCATCCTCCTGTTGACAACAGCGGAAGGGCTGGGTCGCGCTATTTGTCAGATTCCCAAACGGGATCGCCGGATGGCGTCACCACTCTCAAGTGCGCAACAACCCATGGACCAGGTTTTTTAACGGGGTTCCGTCCACCAAAATCGTGCCGGCCGCTCCCTTCCGGGCGTAGCCTAGCGCCAATCCGTTTCTATCCCCACAGGGGGCGCGCGGTGCCGAGAGTAGTTTTTTAGAAGGTGCGCTCAGCAAAGCCGGGCTGCTGAGCGCAAAGCGATGATCGACCGTGAGCACGATTTGCCGATCACGAAGCAGGCGGAAGTTTTAGAGATCAGCCGCGGCAGCGTTTATTATCTGCCCCGTCCGGTGTCTTGCGCCGACCTCGCGATCATGCGGCGTCTCGACCAGTTGCATCTGGAGTTCCCCTTCGCCGGTTCGCGGATGTTGAGAGGCCTGCTGGCTGCCGAGGGGTGCAAGATCGGCCGCCGGCATGTCAAAACATTGATGCGGCGGATGGGGATAGAGGCGCTCTATCGCCGTCCGCGCACCACCAGGCCGGAACCCGGCCACAAGATCTATCCCTATCTGCTGCGCGGCCTGGCGATCACACGTCCGAACCAGGTCTGGGCGATGGACATCACCTACATCCCGATGGCGCGCGGCTTCGTGTATCTCGCGGTCGTGCTCGACTGGGCGACCCGCCGGGTTCTGTCGTGGCGGCTGTCGATCACCATGGAAGCGGCCTTCTGCATCGAGACCCTGGAGGAGGCCTTGGCGCGTCACGGCAGGCCGGAGATCTTCAACACCGACCAGGGCTCGCAGTTCACCGGTGCGGCCTTCACCGCCGTGCTCGCCGGCGACGGCATCGCCATCAGCATGGACGGCAAAGGGGCTTGGCGGGATAATGTGTTCGTCGAGCGGCTGTGGCGAAGCGTCAAATACGAGGAGGTCTATCTGCGGGCCTACGAAAGCGTCAGCGAAGCACGCATTTCGATCGGCCGTTATCTCGACTTTTATAATTGCCGCCGCCCACATTCGAGCCTTGACGGCAGCACGCCGGATCAAGCCTACTTCACCCCACTGCCGCTCCGCTCGGCAGCCTAACCCCGGTAGACGCTCCACTTATCGACGCGGAGATTCTGTTCAGACAACCGGGACCAGCTCACTCCGACGGTTTTGGACGAACGCATTGGTCATCGAAACGTGACTTTCGATTGGCTCGGAACAAGTATCGGAAAGATTTCCCGATAGGCTAGCTCGTTGCTAACTTGTAGGGCGGAATAGCGAAGCGTATTCCGCCACTTTCGTCCGTCCGCGCGGCGCGATACGCTACGCCACTGCACCCTATGGCTTCTTCTCCATACAACGGAAAGATGCGATGACCCGGAAAACCATCGAACTCATTCATGAGGGTCGCTACGCGGCTGAGGTTGCGGTTGAACTCATCGGGGATGACACCGGCTGGTCGCCTTATCTCTCCGTGGAAGATGCAAAGATGCTCGACGCCGTCCGGCTGGCTTTGCGCCGGGGCGATGTTGCCGAAGCAGCTAAACACGGTCGCGTGTTCGAGTTGACGCCTGTCGTGGCAACGTAGCGGCGGGCGAGAAAGCCTGCCCGCCCTCGGGTCGCCCCGCTACTTCCGTCGGCGCCGTGTTCGTTTAACCGCACGGCTTCGGCCCGAATTGAGCCTTCCCAGCCGTTTCGCATTGGCCGCGACATGCCGTCGATATCGATGAACGATCTCGTCGCTCGACGCACCAGCCATCAGGCTTGCGGTAGCCTCCATGGCCGCGGCTATCTTTTCGCTGACCATTCGTTCAGCTTCGCGCCGGGCGCGTTTGCCGCCACGCATCAGCTTCATCATCCGAAGCGCAATGACGCCATTCGCTTCCAGCGCCAACATCATCAAAGGATTGAACATCCGCCGCCCTCTACATAGCGGTCCCGGGCAAAACAACCGCGAAAAGCATGATCGGGACCGGGATCGCTGTCGACCCTGAAAAAAGCACCTCTGCAAAGCCCATGATGGCTCCATAGGTGCGCTGTTCAACTAATTCACCACCTCAAGAGTTCCGCTTGGGGGGCGTTCGGCGAATGCGTTGTCGGACACGTCCTTTTGTTTGGAACAAAGATCGAAGTTCTCGAATAGCTGCGGACAATGAGACAAAGCGATGTCAGGGGTACTTCTCCGCAATGCCCAGCCCCACCTACGCCCTCTTCCGCAACGCCATCCTCGCCGAGCAGCAGGTGCTCTGCACCTATGACGGACGCAATCGCGAATTGTGTCCTCACATCATTGGCACCAACAGGGCTGGCGAGGAAGCCGTGTTGGCGTGGCAGTTCGCCGGAGAGAGCAGCGGCAGGCTGCCGCAATGGCGCTGCCTGAAACTCGCCAACGTCAGAAACGCCCGAGCACGCAGTGGTCGGTGGTACGAGGGCAGCTCTCACAAGACGACGCAGAAGTGCGTGACCGTAGTTGATCTCGACATCAACATTCACGTGCGCAAATTGCGATAGCCCGTAGGACCGGTTGAGCGCTTCGCGAAACCCATCATCTTCATTTTCGCAAAACTGCGACTGATGGGTTTCGCTCTCGAGGCCGGGGAAAAATGCCCGCCTTGTCCCACCCACCCTGCATGCCCAAAACAACCTGAGTAGGAGGCCAACCGCAGCAATCGACAGAACGTCAACGCGGCGTTGCGCCGTCCGACCGCAGACTGAAACCGGAAATCGGAATCTCGGCGTATCGCAGCTCCGGCTCGCCGCCATGTTTGAACCCGCGTTTTGTCTGTCGGACCTCTTCTTCCATCGTGACCAGGACCGGCGGATATTCACCGATGATGAATGCTGCCCGATCGAGGGTCAGGGTGGCTCGCTCATCAAGCAGCATCCGATACATCACGCTGAGCGGGCGGGCATGTTCGAACGTCAGTTTCCTTTTCCAGTCCGGGTCGCCCGACGCCCGCAGCTGTGCGGCTGCGTCGCTGACACGGTGATAGGTCTTCCAATTCTCCTTCATGAACGTCCCGCATTCCAGGTAGAGCGAGACTCCCGAAAGCATTTTCTTGGTGACCGCGCTCGGTTTGACCCCCGCCTTGGCGCAATCGCACAGCGCGTTGATCAGGATGCGGGCTTTCTTCGCCGCCAGCGTCTTATCGTGGATCGAGTATGGCATTTGCGGCGACAGTGATGCCACGAATTGAATTTCCCTCGCAAGAGGAGAAGGGAGGAACGCGCGTTCCCTCGGCCGAGTCTTGCCAATCCATCCGGTCTGCATATCGCATCGCCCTCGCCCCTTGCGGGAGAGGGGTCGCTGACACCAGCGAAAAACTCCCTTCGGTGAGGGGTTGCCTCGACAGGCATATTGCGCGCGGACAAAACCCCTCATCCGTCAGCCTTCGGCTGCCACCTTCTCCCACAAGGGGAGAAGAAAAAAACCAGAGCTCCGCATTTACCCTGCCGTCCGCCCATCAGAACCGATCGTCGTCGCGGCGACGGGGTGTCCATTCATCGATCACCGCTTCAACAAACCCCGCCGGATCGGCGCAGAACTCGCGCAGGACCTTGTAGTGATCGGTCTCCTCAACAGTCACCGGATCCAGCCCGTATTTCGACAGCCGCAGCAGCCGCGCGCCGGGATACGCCATCAGCATGGGCGAGTGCGTGGCCATGACAACCTGGCAAATCGTGGACTCCTCCATTCGGCGCATCAGCTTCAGGAATTCCATCTGGCGGGCCGGCGACAGCGCCGCTTCCGGTTCGTCGAAGATGAAGATGCCCTGCCGCTGGCAGCGCTGTTCGAAGAACCGCAAAAAGCCCTCGCCGTGCGAATAAGACAGGAAGTCCGCCGACGGGCTCCCGGCCGCGTCGAGATACCGCGCGACCGAGAAAAAACTCTCGGCGCGGAAGAACCAGCCGTTGGTGATCCTCGGCAGCCAGCTCGCGCGCAACGCCTCGGAAAGCTGGCCGCCCATCGCCTCAACCGCATCGGAGTGATCGACCGGCCGATATCCTTTGCCGCCGCCGGCCTCGTCATAGCCGGCCAGTACCGCGATCCCCTCCAGCAGCGTCGATTTACCGGTGCCGTTTTCACCGGCGATGATGGTGATCGGCCGGTCGAAATCCAGCTCAAATTCGTCGCGCAGGAACGGCAGGCAGAACGGATAGGCCGCGCGATCGGGGACGCGGGATGGGTCGAGCCAGATGCGCCTGAGGTAAGGCGCGGGCATGCCGATGGTACGGTTTCATTTTGAGCCCATGGTCCCGCCCCCGCGCCGCATGGTTGCGACTTAAGACTTCGCCTTCAGGTGGTGGAACGTAACAGGAACACGCCGCGTGTGGAAGGGGGATCTTTCGCCATGCCGGTGCGCTCCCTCTCCCGCTCTTGCGGGGCCGAGGGTTGGGGTGGGGATGCCAGTTACAAGCGTCGCCGTTCGCGGAGACATTCCCCCACCCGCCGCGCTCTGGCGCGCAAGTGCGCTGCCGAGCGCGTCGACCCCCCGCAAGCGGGAGAGGTGAAGTGGAGCGCGCGGCAACTCTCGTGTTATCCGTCAGCATTGAGCGCAAGGTGCAAGTGATTTGCCCGTCAGGCTGTTTCGCAATGACCGTGTCCAGCCCCTTTTGAAAAAATATTCTGATTTTCCGAACACGCAAATCAGTCTATCTCTCTCGCCGTCCACCCCACAGAGGGGCGTATCGCGATCGTCACGGACGCGGGGTTGGATGCGATGGACGGGGGCGGCGCCGATGACGAAAGCGCCTGCTCGCGGACGGCGAAGACGTGTGGTCCTGACACCCCGACGCTGGTGTCAAGTTTGCGGAGCGATCCGCGTAACGACGGTGGCAAGAAAGCCGATCACCGGGGAGAGCACGGTATAAGCCGTAAACCATTGCGTGCGGGAATGTCGGGTGATTTCCGATGGCTCGCTGTGAATACTCGTGTGCATACTTGTTACCCATAGCGCACACGAGGCTGCGGGTGCATCGGGCGCCCGGCATTCCCCACGCCCTCTTTTCTTAAGGGCGGAAATTTCATGCACACCTCGGGCGCATCGTGCCGCGGGAACGTGGAAGTGTGTTTTGCATTTGCCGTCATTGCGAGCAATGACGAATGGGCTGTTTGAAATTTCGAGCCGGTCGAACGCAGTAAGCGCGGATGCGCGCCACACACCCAGCTGTCATCACCCGCGAAGGCGGGTGATCCAGTACTCGGAGACGTCAGCGATAAAATCGATAAGCCGCTGCGTACTGGATACCCCGCTTTCGCGGGGTACGACGAATCTTTGTGGGGAGGCGTCGCGGGATGGCCTAGCGATAGCCGATGCCCTCGCCCAGCACTTCCAGCACCAGTTCCATCGTCATCAGCACCGAATTGTCGCCCCGCATCAGCCGGCCCTCGGCGAGGCCACCGGTATAGTCGACGAGCGCGACGTCGAGATCGGCTTTCAACGCGCCATCGCCGCCGGATGCGACAACGCCCGAGCGCACCGCCAGTTCGGTCGCGAAGGGTTCGACGATGCGGCCATCGGCAAAACGCGCGCCGATGGTGCTGCCGACGCCGCCATGGAGTTTTGCATGTGTAATGCTCCGCTCGCGACAGAACGCCTCGAGGGCATCGGCAAAATCCTGGTTCGGCCGCAGCCGCAGCGCGAACGCGCGGCTCGTTGCTTTGGCACCGTTGGTGTCAGAGCACACCGGCCCGAACAGCCTGAAATTGGTCTCGGGGTCGGGCTCCGCCGTGAACACCGCGCCATCGAGGCCGAACGCCTCCACCTCGAAAGGCTCGGCGACCACGGTCTCCTCCGGCAGGATATGGCCGCCGTTGATGCGCCCGTCGGCTTCCGTCCACAATCCATGGCAATGGAAGAAGGGCGCGCCGTCGCGCTGGCCCAGCGTCATCGCCGCCAGCTTGAGCCGCGTAACTCCGGCGGGCCGAAACGTGTCGCTGTAGAACGCTGCGTTCGCGCCGGTCTTCGAGAGCGCCGGCATCACATAGGCGAAGGGGCCGAGCGCGCCTCCGCCGATGTTGAGCACGCCGCCGGCAAATCCTTCCGCCGCAAAGCCGCGGCGCGCGGCTTCCAGCAGCGGCAGGCCGGCATCCAGCGTGAAGGTGAAGGCGCGGCCGCGCGCTTCTGCCCACTGGATGCGCTCGGGCGCGGACGGGCCGGGCTGCACGATGCTTCGCATCGTCAGCTCGTTTTCTTCGCAGTGAGATCAAGCAGCCCGCGCGCTTCCAGTTCGTCGCGCACCAGCCGCTTCGGTATCTTGCCATAGCCCGACTTCGGCAGCGCATCCCAGAAGAAGAAGCGTTTTGGCATTTTGTAACGCGGCACTTTTGGAGCGAGAAAAGCGGCCATGTCAGCTTCGGTCACCGCGCTTGCGCCCTCGCGCGCGACGCAGACGGCGATGCCCACCTCGCCCCAGAATGGATCGGGCACGCCGAGCACCGCCACCTCGCCGATCGCGGGATGGGTGAGAATTTTCTCTTCGACCTCGCGCGGATAGATGTTGGATCCGCCTGAAATGTACATGTCCGAGGCGCGGCCGGTGATATAGACAAAATCTTCTTCATCCATATGGCCGAGATCGCCGGTGCGGAACCAGCCGTTGCGGAACGCCTTGGCGTTGGCCTCGGGGTTGTCGTAATAGCCGGCGAACACCGCGGGCCCGATCACGCAGATCTCGCCGGTCTCAAACGGTTTCAACTCGCTTCCGTCATCGCCCTGGATCGAGACCTGCATGCCCGTCCGCGCGAAGCCGCAGGTGCCGATCCGGGCATGCGGTCCGTCCTCGGGGTCGTGCAGATCAGGCGGCAGCACCGTGATATTGCCGGTGACCTCGCCGAGGCCGAAATATTGCACCAGCACCTTGCCGAGCTTGTTCAGTGCGGCCTTCTGGTCCTCGCGGTACATCGGCGCCCCGGCATAGATGACGTGACGCAGCGACGAATGATCGTAGCGGTCGATCGCGGGATGCTCGACCATCATCTTCAGGATGGTCGGCACCGTGAAGATGTTGCTGACGCGGTGACGCTCGATCAGCCGGAACGCCTCGTCGATATCGAACCGCTCCGTGGAAAGCAGGATCGTCGGAACGCCGCGCGCGGCTTGCACGAGCTGATGCACGCCGGCGCCGTGCGACAGCGGCGCGACCACCAGGGAAGCATCATTCTCCGTGGTGCCGGGCATGAGGTCGGCGAGATGGTTGGTGATGACAAACGCCATCTGGCCGTGGGTCAGCACCGCCGCCTTGGAACGGCCTGTCGTGCCCGACGTGAAGAAGAACCAGCAGGGATCGTCGTAGTCGACACCGGCCTCCCCGATTGCAGCGCCCGCATGCGCGGCGATCGCGTCGCTGACGGATGTTTCGCCGAACGCGCCCTCGCCGATCCGCCAGATGAAGGCGAGCGCCGGGCTCGAGGCCTGCACGGCAGCCGCATGGTCGGGAAAGTCACCATGGCACAGAAAGGCCTTGGCGCCGGAGGCGGTGGCGAGATAGGCCACCTCGTCCGGCATCAGCCTGAAATTGGTCGGCACCCAGACCGCGCCGAGCCGGAAGGCCGAGAACATCGACCAGAACATCTCGTCGCAATTCTTGGAATGAACCAGGATGCGGTCGCCCTTGACGATGCCGCGCGCGGCCAGCGCCGCCGCCAGTGCCGAGACAAGGCGGTCGATCTCGCCCCAGGTCCATGAACGATCGCCCCAGATCAAGCCGATGCGGTCGCCGTGCCGGCGCGCATTCTGGGCAACGAGATGCGCAAGATTCATGACCCGGCGCGAGATCGGCGTCACGCCGCCCGGTGGCGCCGCCGGGGTGGTGGCCGTCTCGCCCCTCACCTGCGCCCCATCCAGACGCCGGCCGCCAACAGCACGACGCCGATCACGCCGGAAACGATCCCGTGCTTGTAATGCATACGCGCCACGGCGGCCTCGTGGCCGGGGAAGAAGCCCGGCAATTGATCCGACGGCACCAGGAAATACACGGCGGCAATGACGAGCAGGACGACGCCAAGCAAGGTCAGTATGAGTTTCATCGATGGTTCCTCTTGAAATGGACGCGCAATCGGCGGACCCGGATTCGCCGGCCTCGCCCGCTGGCAAATTTGAACCAGATTCATGGGCGCTTGTTAATGGCCCCGGCGAGCCCTCGCTTCGAAATCGTTTGCGTCGCCCTCACCGCACCCCGGTGCCGCCGCAGCGCTGGCATTTGACGACCTTGTCGCCCTTCTTCAAAAGGCCCTTACCCTCGCAGTTCTTGCACTTCTGTTTTTTCTTGATGTTCGGACCCTTGTCGTTGGCCATTTCCGTCTCCGCGCGATGATTTTGTAACCATGCACGCGTTCTGGTCTATAAGCACGGCCTAAACCGATCGATAAACACCCCGAGGATGCCGACCTGGTGAAATGAGCCCGACATGACCGAAGTCCGCGACAACAAGGCGAAAAGCCGCTTCGAACTCGACGTAGAAGGCACGGTGGCATTCGCGAACTATCGCCTCGCGCCATCGACGGTCATCATCACCCACACCGAGACGCCGCGCGCGTTGCGCGGCCGCGGCATCGCCTCGCAACTGGTCGAGGGCGCGCTGCGACTGATCCGCGCCGACGGATTGAAGGTCGTCGCCGGCTGCGGATTCGTGGTGGACTATCTGCAAAAACACCCGGAGTTCGCGGATCTGGTGGGGTGATCCCAGCCGTCGTTCCGGGGCGACGCGAAGTGTCGAACCCGGAACCTGGAGATGATCAGCGCGAGATTCCAGGTTCGCGCTTGCGCGCGCCCCGGAATGACGGAGTTGAACTCACACAATCCGGATCGACATGTCCGGCAGGCCTTCCAGCTTGCACAACAACACATCGCCCTTGACGACGGGGCCGACATTCTCCGGCGTGCCGGAATAGATAATGTCGCCGGCCTTGAGTTCGAACGCCTCGGACAGTTTTGCGATCTGCTCGGCGACGCTCCAGATCATCTTGTCCAGGTTGGAATCCTGCCGCACCTTACCGTTGACGGCCAGCGAGATCGCGCCCTTGGTGAAATGCCCGGTTTTCGCCACCGGATGAATCGGGCCGAGCACGGCGGCATGATCGAAACTCTTGCCGATTTCCCACGGCTTCTTTTCGGCGGCCATGCCGTTTTGCAGGTCGCGCCGGGTCATGTCGAGGCCGAGCGCGTAGCCATAGACGTGATCGAGCGCCTGTTCGGCGGGAATATTGGTGCCGCCTGATTTCAGCGCCGCCACCAGTTCGACTTCATGGTGATAGTTTTTGGTGAGCGAGGGATAGGGATGATCGGCCACCGTGCCGATCGCGACGTTCTGGATCGCATCGGTCGGCTTCTGGAAAAAGAACGGCGGCTCCCGCGTCGGATCGGAACCGCGTTCGATCGCATGCGCGGCGTAGTTGCGGCCGATGCAATAGATGCGGCGCACCTGGAATACGTCGGTCTCGCCGACGATCGGGATCGTCGTCATCGGCACCACGAAGATCGGTTTCGGACCGGACTGTGCCGCGGCGGCCGGGGCGCTTTGCGTCGCCGCACCCGCCAGCGCCAGCGCGCCGGTTGCCAGCATGGTCCTGCGATCGAGGGTATTCATGGCGTCTCCCTGCCTTTCCCGTACTTGTTCGACGGCGTATCTAGACCGCCACGCCGCGCCGGGCAAGGCGATGCCTGCGGACACGCGTTGGCATAAAAAAGGCCCGCGACAGCGCGGGCCTTTCAAATGGCGTCAGACCACCGCTACCACTTGATATCGGGCGGCAGCTTGCCGCCGTTGGCGGCGAGCTTGACCATCACCTGCTTGTGCAGCCAGACGTTCATGGTGGCGGAATCATTGCTGTCGCCGGTGTAACCGAGTTCCTTGGCGAGTTCCTTGCGCGCGCCGAGGCTCGAATCGATGTCGAGCGCCTTCATCAGATCGACGATCGAGGTGCGCCACGCCAGCTTTTCCTTCTGGGCGGCAACCGCCTTGTCCAGGATCGCCGCGACATCGACGCTCTGCGCCGGTGCAGACGCCGGTGCGGCTGCCGAATCCGTACTCGTTGCCGCGCTCCCGCTTGCGGGTGTGGCGCTGCCGGCAGGTGCCGCGTCGGCCTTGGTGCCAAGGATCGCGCTCATGATTTTGCCGAAAATACTCATCGTTTGCTCCCAATGAACTCTAGAGATCGTTGTGAAGAGCTTGAGCGGCACTTTGTTGGCTGCCGGCAGCGCCGGGCCGGATCGTCAGGACTTTAACCGCCGCAAAGAGACTTGCCAATGCGGGACAAAGCCGCGGGGATCAGCTTGGCGGAGACCGAATGACTGCCGCATGACATCCGCCGGGTTGCGCTGCGGCATATAATTTCACTGAAGCGTGAGCGACGGTGCCGATGATTGGGAGTAGGCTGACCGTTCAGTTCGCGACACGGCCAGTTCTGGTTTCCTGTCTTCGCGTCTGGCCTGATCGAGATCGTTTCTGCCAACGGCCCGTTTGCGCCCTCGAGCGGCGCAACGTCCGGCCGTTGCGGCAAGGGAGATAAACGACCATGGCCACTCCATACCCCGGCAATGTCACCCCACTGGCTCCGCCCGCGCAAGACACCGTGGCTGGACCCATCATCCGAACCATCGGCCTGTCCGACCTGCGCGAGGCGCTGCGGCTCGGCTGGGAAGATTTCAACGCGGTGCCGAGCCACGCCATCATCCTATGCGTGATCTATCCGGTGCTTGGGCTGGTGCTGGCGCGCACGGTGCTCGGCTATTCGGTGCTGCCGCTGCTGTTTCCGCTGGCCGCCGGCTTTGCGCTGCTCGGCCCTTTCGCCGCGCTCGGTCTCTATGAACTCAGCCGTCGCCGTGAGAGCGGCGAACAGGCCTCCGCCTGGGACGCGGTCGAGGTACTGCGCTCGCCGTCGTTCGGCGCCATGCTTGGGCTCGGAACACTGCTGTTCGCGCTGTTCGTGACGTGGGTGGCCACCGCGCAGGCGATCTACGTGGCGGCCTTCGGGTACGAAGCGGCGGCCGGCATTCCCGATTTCGTCAGTCGCGTGCTGACGACCCCGCAGGGATGGTGGCTGATCGTGGTCGGTTGCGGCGTCGGGTTCTTGTTCGCCGTGGTGGCGCTGTGCCTCAGTGTGGTTTCGTTCCCGCTGATGCTCGACCGTCACGCCGGCGCCGGCGATGCCATGGTGACCTCGCTGCGGGCTGTGGCGCGCAATCCGGTGCCGATGGCGGCGTGGGGATTGATCGTCGCGGTGCTGCTGGTGTTGGGATCGCTGCCGTTCTTCCTGGGCCTTGCCATCGTCATTCCGCTGCTCGGCCACGCCACCTGGCATCTCTATCGCAAGGTGATCGCGCCGGATCCCAATCCGCGGCCGATCCCTCCCCGCCCGCATCGCGAGCGCCGTTCCGCGGCGGATTTCCCTGCCGCCTTGTTTCCGTGGCGGCGCAAGGACGGCGCATAACCCGCGAGAATAGGCAATTTTCGTCAGCCGCCGGCCGAATTGTCGACCGGCGGCTTTCCATGCCGCGGGCTGTGCTACTTTCAGCCGCGGGGAACTTTGATCGGGGTTGAGCCTTGTTTTGGCCGCGGTTGCCTCGGACATTTCATGCTGCCGGAGGCATCCTCCTCAAAGGCGAATCGTTTTGGAGCAAGACCTGCTGACCCCCCGTTTCCTTTTCCGCGCTTTAGCTATCAGCGCTGTCCTGGCGCTGCCGCTCCCGGGCGCGCAGGCGATGGCCGCCACCTGCGGCAGCGGCAATTTTCAGGCTTGGCTCGACGATTTCAAGAATGACGCCGCCGCCAAGGGAATTTCACAAGCTGCGATCTCAGCCGGTCTGGCCGGCGTGACGCTCGATCAAGGGGTGCTTTCCCGGGATCGCTCGCAGCGGGTGTTCAATCAAAGTTTCGAGGAGTTTTCCGGCCGCATGGTGCCTCCCCGGCTCACCCGCGGCGCCAACATGATGAAGCAATATGGATCGGTGCTCGGGCGCATCGAAGAAAGCTATGGCGTGCCGGGCGAGGTCCTGGTGGCGATTTGGGGCCTGGAGACTGATTACGGCGTCAACATCGGCAAGTTTCCGACGATTCGGTCGCTGGCGACGCTGGCCTATGATTGCCGGCGTTCGGAGGAATTCCGTGCGCAATTGATGGATGCGCTGCGCATCGTCGAGCGCGGGGATCTCGCGCCGTCGGAGATGCGCGGTGCATGGGCCGGCGAACTCGGCCAGACCCAGTTCATGCCGTCGTCTTACATCAAATACGCCGTGGATTTCGACGGCAACGGCCGCCGCGATCTCCTGCGCAGCGCGCCCGACGTGCTGGCATCGACCGCGAACTATCTTGCGAGTTACGGCTGGCAACGCGGCAAGGACTGGGAGCCCGGCAGCGCCAATTTCGCCGTGATCCAGCAGTGGAACAAGAGTGAGGTCTATGCGAAGACGATTGGGTATTTCGCGAGTCAGCTCGCGCACGCGCCTTGAATTGGCCGCCTAAAGGGCCGGCCGCGACGCAACCGGCCCCTCGTGGCAGGTTACTTCGTCGTGCCCGCATGCATCGCCTTGCTGAGATGCGCCCCGCACGCGCCCATCTTGCCACCGAGCATCGCGGTCTGCGCCAGCGCGACTTCCTTCTGCGCCGCCGACTTGCCTTCGCCGTCGGCCATGGTTTCGATCATGGATTCGGTCTTCGCCAAGTTTTCGCCACTGCAGCCAGCCATATGCGCGGCGGACGCCGGAACGGTCGAGTAGATCATGGCAGCCATTGCGGCCACTCCGAGTAACTTATTGATCATGTTACTTTCCCCAAGTGTTTAGAACAGAACCAGCGTCATTGCCGGATTCTGCGGAACAATTGATCGCCGATTCAACGAAAGTTGCGGAATGAATTTCGCGCGATGCGAATGTGATCGACGCGTGGCGCAGGGCGTCATGCGCAACGACGCGTTTTCATTACGGCTTGGTAAGGAATCCGGAAACCTGGCGCGTCGTGCCGCGTGTGTCCCATTGCGCTGATGCTGAATTGACCTCGACCGCATCGCCGGACTTAATACCGCCTTTGCACGTCGTCATTGGCGACTTCGCTTCGTCGTGGGCCGGCGCATCAACGTCCCTGAATCCAAACTTCGGTGGTGCCGGGAGACATGCCGAGAGACTGCCGGGCACTGTGCCGCGGATTGACGATCTTCAATCTGCGGGCGACCCGGCCGCAGTCGAGGACAACCGCAGTGAGCTTCGCGTCAATGCAGGGCGCGCCGACTCGGCATCCATGGCATGGCCCAAGCATAGCCGGAGGCGAAAAAATACTGAATATAAATTCATTATTTAATGATGCATGCGAATTACGCATGAGGAACCAAATTTCGAACGCCGCAAGACCTCGTTCGACAGGTTCCGGCACCACTTGATTACAACCCGAATCACTCCCACCTCGAAGACGAAGGCTGATCGCAGGGCCTCGTCCTGTCGTGCCGTTTGCCGGTTTCCTGGTTGAAGGTCGGTATCTCCTTCATTGCTTCGAGCTCTGCGAGGAAAGATTAATCATTCCTTGCCTCCGTTATGCGCTGGGCACCTAGCTGCACCGCACCATTTGTGCTTCCGCGATAGGGAACATTGCCCTATATTCATTTTAACGATGAGGCTCCCTCCAAGAGCTGAATCAGAAAATCAAGGAGATTACCCATGTTGCTCTCGCTCATCCGCATGATCCAGGCGTTCCGGGACTATCAGCGCAATGTCAGCGAACTGTCCCAGCTCAGCGATCGCGAACTGGCCGATATCGGCCTTGATCGCTCGGACATTCCGCGCGTTGCAGCCGGTACCTATAACGGCTGATCCGTTTTATCTAGCCGACTGCCGAACGGATAACGCCCGCCTCGCCGCGGGCGTTGTCGTATCTGCCGCTACGCGCTACGTCTGTGGCTATGACAGGCACCAAATCCTCTTCTGAACCCGTGCATATCGTCGGCGCGGGCCTCGCCGGCTCGGAAGCGGCCTGGCAGGTCGCCAGGTCAGGCGTCCGCGTTATCCTGCACGAGATGCGCCCCGGACGGATGACCGAAGCCCATCGCACCGATGGCCTCGCCGAACTCGTGTGCTCCAATTCGTTCCGCTCCGACGACGCCGCCAACAACGCGGTCGGGCTGCTGCATGCCGAGATGCGCCGGCTGGGTTCGCTGATCATGCGCGCCGCCGACGCCAACCAGGTTCCGGCCGGCGGCGCGTTGGCGGTCGATCGCGACGGATTTTCCGCTGCCGTCACCAAGGCCCTGCACGACCATCCCCTGATCGAAATTCACCGCGGCGAAATCGACGGCCTGCCGCCGGCGGACTGGCGCAACGTCATCGTTGCGACCGGGCCCTTGACCTCAGCGCCGCTGGCGGAGGCCATTCGCGAACTCACCGACGAGAACGCGCTGGCGTTCTTCGATGCGATCGCGCCGATCGTGCACCGGGATTCCATCGACATGTCGGCGGCGTGGTTTCAGTCGCGCTACGACAAGATCGGCCCCGGCGGCACCGGCGCCGATTACATCAATTGCCCCATGACCAAGGAGCAGTACGACGCCTTCGTCGATGCGCTGATCGCCGGCGAGAAGACCGACTTCAAGGAATGGGAAACCAACACCCCCTACTTCGACGGCTGCCTGCCGATCGAGGTGATGGCCGAGCGCGGCCGCGAGACGCTGCGGCATGGACCGATGAAGCCGGTCGGGCTCACCAATCCGCACGATCCGACGGTGAAGGCCTATGCCATCGTGCAGTTGCGCCAGGACAACAAGCTCGGCACGCTCTACAACATGGTCGGTTTCCAGACCAAGCTGAAGCACGGCGCGCAGCAGCGCGTCTTCCGCACCATTCCCGGGCTCGAGAACGCCGAATTCGCCCGGCTTGGCGGCCTGCACCGCAACACCTTCCTGAATTCGCCGAAGCTGCTGGACGCGCAGTTGCGGTTGCGCGCGCGAGCCGCGGCTGCGCTTCGCAGGTCAAATGACCGGCTGCGAGGGCTACGTGGAATCCGCCAGTATCGGGTTGATAGCCGGCCTCTATGCGGCGGCCGACGCACGCTCGACGTCGCTGGCGCCCCCGCCGGCGACGACCGCGCTCGGATCGCTGCTCGGCCACATCACCGGCGGCCATATCGAGACCATCGACGCCGGTGCGCGCTCGTTCCAGCCGATGAACATCAATTTCGGGCTGTTCCCGCCGCTCGCCATGTCCGCCCACCAAAAAGCCTGACGGCACGCGGCTGCGCGGCAACGAAAAGACCGTTGCGAAGCGACAGGCGATCAGCGCCCGAGCGCTGTGCGATCTCGATCGCTGGATTGCCGATCAGCCTGCACCATCGCAGCGGCGGCGTGAGCATTTCATGAGCCTGCCCAGAGACGACGCCGCAGTGCTGTCGGCGCGATGGACCGAAGGCGTATTGCTGAAGCGCGACGTATTTTCCACCGTCGAGCGCGGCCGCTTTCGCAGCGAGGCCGGCGAAGTCGACGCGGTGCTGCGCCGGCTCGACCAGGTGCCGTGGTGGTCCTACCTTCCGGCGCGCCATCTGTTCGCGCGCGAGCGCCGGGCGCTGGCCCGAGCGCGCGACCTGCATGTCGGTCCGGAGTTGCTGTGGGCCGGTCGCAGGCCCTGGTGCGCGGCTTCATCGACGGGGTGGCGCTGCATCTGGCAAAGCCATTTGGCGACGTCGCCTATTTCCGTTCCGCCAAGCAGGCGCTGCGGCGGCTGCATCGCGCCGGCATCTGCCATAACGACCTCGCCAAGGAACAGAACTGGCTGCGCGGCAGCGACGGCCGCGCCTATCTCACCGATTTTCAGCTGGCGGCCTGCTTCAAAACCCGCGGCCGGCTGTTCCGGATCGCGGCTTATGAGGATCTGCGGCACCTGCTCAAGCACAAGCGCAGCTACGCGCCGGACGCGCTGACGCCGAAGGAACGCCAAATTCTGGCGCGCAAATCGTTTGTCGCCAGCATCTGGCTTGCGACCGGCAAGAAGGTCTACCGCGCCATCACCCGCGGGCTGTTCAATTTCACCGATCGCGAAGGCGGCGGCCGGCGGCTGGTCAATGACGCCCCCCTTCTGATCGATCTGATCCGGAAAAATCCGGCCGTCCGCGATACCGCCATCGTCGCATTCGCCGACCGGCGCACCGGCGTCGGGCTCTATGCCTTCGTCGAGGCCGACCAAACCGCGCTCGAAGCGCAACTGCGCAACGAGCTCGCCGCGGCGAAGGGCCCCAAACCGCCCGAGCATATCCAGGTTGTGCAGGCATTACCGCGCGACAGCGCCGGGAAACCTCGCACCGAGATACTGCAACTGGTCGCCATGAACCAGCTCGACCTGATCGAGCCGATGATGACGAGCGCGGCAGATCGCGCGTTCCTGAAAAACATTCTGGAATCGCGCAAGAATTTGCGAGACCGGTTCAATTTCGAGGCGGCGGATTTGATGCCGCCTTCGTCAACCGATGTCATCACCCGCGAAGGCGGGTGATCCCGTATTTCAGAACCCGTGACGATCTCATATGTTGCGGCACCTTACTTACGAGAATTGTCGCGACCGCGACGCCCGCCACAGCGTCCACAAGGTCCGAAACCTCGATGTAACGTGCGGCATGAACGGATCGCTGTCCGCGCGCGACATCCGTTCGAGATCGCGGGCGACCAGTGCCAGCGGCAGGAACACCGGCCTCGCCTCCGGCGGCACCTTCGCCAGCAGGGCGAAAGCCGTCTGCAAATGCTCGCGCGCCTCGCCGATCAGCTGATCCAATGCCGTGCGCAGTTTTGGGGTCTGCCTGCCCGCGAACACTTCATCCATGCCGCTGCCGTGGCTATCGAGCAATTGCAGCGGCACGAATAATTGACGCCGCGAGGCGTCCAGCGGCAACGCCGCCATCACCTGGGCAATGCCTTGCGCCAATCCGGCGTGGCGAGCGAGATGATCGATCTCGTCGGATGGCCCGCCCATGATCACGGCGCCGAGCGAAAACAGCGCCGACGAGGTGTCGTTGATGTAACCTTCCAGCGCCGCCATGGTCGGCATCGGATCGTTGTAGAGATCGAACTGATGCTCGTCGATCAACCGCGACAGTCGCTCGACCGGCAAAGCGCCAGTTGTGGATCGCCAGCTTGAGTTCGGCCGCCACCGGATTGCCTTCGACGCCGCCGTGGCCGGCCGCCCGCGAGCATATCGGTCCACCATTGCAGGCGGACCTCGCCGGGCAGCGGCTGGCTAACCGAGTTCGCGGACGCGGGAAATCTCGACGTTGAAGGCATAGATCGCCAGCAGCGCGCGGCGTTGGGTAGGCCGGCACGAACAGCGTCGATGCATAGCGGATAAAATCATGGGTCCGCACCAACTCGGCGCAGAAGCCGGCGGACGCCTTACCGTCGTCCGCGCCGTTCATGGCACCGCGATCAGCGCCGCCGCGACGCGCCGCCGTTCGCCGATCATGATGTTGTAGGTGCGGATCGCAGGACCGGTCTGCATCGCGTCCAGCACCACCGTGACCCGCGCGCAGCGCCTCGCGAAGTGCCGCCGGCGGCAGCCAGACATCGGTGCCGGTGCCGATGATGAGCGTATCGATGCCATTGGCGGCGGCAAAGACGCGCTCCAGCGAGGTCCTGTCGATCTCTTCCGGCCGGGTCACCGGCCAGGCCCAGATCGCATCCGGCAGGCACAGCAACGAACCGCGATGCGACATCTCGGCGAAGGCAAATCCGCCCTTGCCGTAAGCCTCGATCGGCGCCGACCTCGGAAGATGCGGAGCATCCGAGCGGCTCGTTGGCTGCTGGGGCATGATCTTTTCCCGAAGACAGATCCCGCTTTTCGGGATCACGCTTTACTTTTTCGACGGCTTTTCCGGCTTTTCCGGCTTCGACGGCTTTTCGGGTGCGTCGGCCCGGTGGTTGCCGACGCCGAGATAGATCAGGATCGGCGCCGCGATGAAGATCGAGGTATAGGTGCCGACCAGCACCACGCCGAACATCATCACCGCGGTAAAGCTGTGAATGGCGTTGCCGCCGAACAACAACAGCGCCAGCAATGCCAGTGACACCGTGACGTGGGTGATGATCGATCGCGACAGCGTCGAGTTGATCGACTCGTTGAGCAGTTCCGGCATCGGCATTTTCTTGTAACGCCGCAGCATTTCGCGGATCCGGTCGTAGATCACGACGGTGTCGTTGAGCGAATAGCCCAGGATCGTCAAAAGCGCCGCGATGCTGGTGAGGTCGAAATCGACCTGCGAGATCGACATGAAACCGATCGTCAGCACGATGTCGTGGACGTTGGCGATCATGGCGCCCAGCGCGAACTGCCATTCGAACCGGAACCAGAGATAGATCAGGATCGCAAAGATCGCGAGCATCAGGCCGAGCATGCCGTACGCCAGCAACTCCCCGGAAACACGCGGTCCCACCACTTCGACGCGGCGATATTCGACGGCGTCGCCGAGCGCGCCGCGAACCTTCTGCACCGCCTCCTGCTGCGCGGCGTCGCCGCCGGGCTGTTCCGCGACCCGGATCAGCACCTCGTCGGGACCGCCGAACTGCTGCAACTGTACATCGCCCAGGCCCAGGCCGCCCAGGGTCGCGCGCATCGAGGCGATGTCGGCCGCGCCGGATTTGGCGCGCACTTCCAGCAGCGTGCCGCCCTTGAAATCGATGCCGAAGTTCAGCCCGTGGGTGAAGAACAGCGTGATCGCGACAATCGAGAGCGCCGCCGAAATCGGAAAACTGATGCGGCGAAACCGCGTAAAATCGAAATGCGTATTGTCGGGCACGATCCGCAGCGACGGCAACAGGCCGAGGCAGCTGACCACGGTCAGCACGGCAATGAGGATGCCCAGCCCTATGAGAACCAAATGTGTCACAGCCGGCTCCGCATTCTCCGCGCGAACATGATCCAGCTACATTGGATCATGTTCGGCACTCTATTTTCCTTTGGGGGCATGATCTTCTCCGAAAACCGGTGGCCACGTTTCGGGATCTTGCCCTAGATCGGCACGCTTTGCGGCCGCTTCCACCGCACCCAGGTCGCCACGATCAGGCGAGTAAGGGTAAAGGCGGTAAAAACCGTCGTGATGATGCCGATGCCGAGCGTCACGGCGAAGCCGCGCACCGGGCCGGTGCCGATATAGAACAGCACGGCGGCGGCGATGAAGGTAGTGATGTTGGAATCCAGGATCGTCGACAGCGCCCGCTTGAAACCGGCATCGATGGCGGAAATCGCGTTGCGTCCGCCGCGCAACTCCTCGCGGATGCGCTCGTAGATCAGCACGTTGGAGTTGACCGCGATACCGACCGTCAGCACGATGCCGGCGATGCCGGGCAGCGTGAGCGTCGCGTTCAACAACGACAGCACGCCGAAGATCATTGCGACGTTGATGGCGACCGCGATGTTGGCGAACACCCCGAACAGCCGGTAGGTCAGGAGCATGAACACGATGACCATGATCGAACCGACATAGGCCGCGAGTTCGCCTTTCTCGATCGAATCCTGGCCGAGCCCCGGTCCGACGGTGCGCTCCTCGATGATCGTCAGCGGCGCCGGCAGCGCGCCGGCGCGCAGCAGGATCGCCAGATCGTTGGCCGCCTGCACCGTAAAGCTGCCGGAAATCTGGCCGGAACCGCCGGTGATCGGCTCGCGGATCACGGGCGCCGAAATCACCTCGTTGTCGAGCACGATCGCGAAGGGCTGGCCGACATTCTCGGAAGTTGCCTGCGCGAATTTGCGCGAGCCGGAGCTATTGAAGCGGAAGCTGACGATCGGTTCGCCCGTGCGCTGGTCGAAGCCCGGCTGTGCGTCGGTCAAGTCGCCGCCGGAGACCAGAACCTGCTTCTTGACGACATAAGGCACCTTCGGCGACGTCGAACTCATCAGCACTTCGGAATCCGGCGGCACCCTGCCCTGCAGCGCCTGGTCCGGCGACACTGTGGTGTCGACCATGCGGAATTCCATCTTGGCGGTCTTGCCCAGAATGGCCTTAAGCTGGGTCGGGTCCTGCAGACCCGGCACCTGCACCAGAATGCGATCGGTCCCCTGCCGCTGGATCAGCGGCTCGACGGTGCCGAGTTCGTTGACGCGGCGCTCGACGATCTGGATCGACTGCTCGATGGTCTGGCGGATGCGGTCGTTGATGGCGGCCTGCGGCACCGACAGACGGATCAGGCCGCCGCCGGCGTCGCTGACTTCAAGGCTGCGCTGACCGTTGGAGCCGAGCAAGCCGCCGAGCGGCTGCGACAGGTCGCGCAGTTTGGTGAGCGCGTTCTGCAGATCGGTATCCTTGACGTGAACCTCGACACTATCGGGGCGCGCCGCGAGGCCGGTATAGCCGATCTTGGCCTCGCGCAGCACCCGGCGGACGTCGTCGCGTACCTGGTCGAGCTTTTCCTTCTTGACGTAGTTGGAGTCGACTTCCAGCAGCAGATAAGAGCCGCCTTGCAGATCGAGGCCGAGCACCAGCCGCCGCTGCGCCCATGTCGGCCAGCCCTTGACGGTCGACTTCGGGAAAGAAATTTGGAACGGCGCAAAGACACACCAGCAGCGCCCCAAGGATGATCGCCAGCGCCTTCCACCGCGTGAAATACAACATCGAGTTGACCCGTCAGATCCAGGGAGAATGCGGCGCGTAAAAAAGCTAGCTCGCGGACGTCTCGTCCTTGGCGGTATCAGCTTTTTCCTTGGCCGGCTCACCCTTGGCGCGCACGCCCGAGATCATCTGCCGCATTTGCCGCACCCGGACCCCGTCGGAGATTTCGAATTCGATCTGGTCGTCGTCGACCACTTTCGTGACCTTGCCGACGAGGCCGCCCGTCGTCACCACGGTGTCGCCGCGCCGGATGTTCTTTACGAGTTCGGCGTGGTCCTTCACCTTCTTCTGTTGCGGCCGCAGAATCAGGAAATACATGATCACGAAGATCAGGGCGAACGGCAGCAGCGACATCAACATGCTGTTGGTATCGCCGCCAGCGGCGGCCTGGGCAAACGCCGGAGTAATCAGCATTCGGACAATCCTTACGAAACGGGAATGAACCGGCGACGCATCCGCGTCAGCCCGGTCCGGGCAAATTCGCGCGGACTATAGCGGCCGCGGTCCCAATTGCAACGCTGCCCAACCCCTCATTTGGCCTTCCTTTGAGTGGCTTGCGGCTCACCAAAAGGCCCGATATGGCTGCTTGGACAGGAACCCCAGAGATGTCGAAAAAAACTCGAAAAACAAGCCCCCGCGTCTCGCGGAAATCGCCGATAGCCGCGGCAAAACGCCCGGCAGCGTCCTCCGAACATGACACCGCCGACAGAATCGCGCGGGCGCTGGAAGCAATCGCAGCGCACCTGTCCACCGCGTCGCCAGCCTCAGCCGCCGCCGGCTCGTTCGGCAGCGCCGACGCGTTCGTCTGGCACCCCGACGGACGGCTGGCGCCGGTGCCGCGCGTCAGCCGCGTCGATCTCGGCCTGCTCAGGGGTATCGAGCACGGATGCGCGACATCCTGATCGAGAATACCGAGCGCTTCGCCGACGGCCTGCCCGCCAACAATGCGCTGTTGTGGGGCGCGCGCGGCATGGGCAAATCCTCGCTGGTGAAGGCGACGCATGCCAGCATCAATGTCAATCGCAAGCCGGCCGAGCGCCTGAAGCTGATCGAGATTCACCGCGAGGATATCGAGAGCCTGCCGGCATTGATGGACCTGCTGCGCAGCTCTGATTTCCGCTTCATCGTGTTCTGCGACGATCTGTCGTTCGACGGCAACGACGCCTCCTACAAATCCCTGAAGGCGGTGCTGGAGGGCGGCATCGAGGGGCGCCCCGACAATGTGATCCTGTACGCTACCTCCAACCGCCGGCACCTCCTGGCGCGCGAAATGATCGAAAACGAGCGCTCTACCGCGATCAATCCCGGCGAGGCGGTCGAGGAAAAGGTGTCACTGTCGGACCGCTTCGGATTGTGGCTCGGCTTTCACCGCTGCAGCCAGGACGAATATCTGGCGATGGTGAAAGGGCTATTGCGGCCATTTCGGTATCAAGCTCGCCGAAGAATCCGAACTGGAGCGTGAAGCGCTGGAATGGTCGACCACGCGTGGCTCGCGCTCAGGCCGCGTCGCCTGGCAGTTCACCCAGGAATTGGCAGGACGGCTGGGTGTAAGGCTGAGCGGGAATTAAGCATAACGCCAGTCAGGTTACTGTCATGAAGCGCCGCGCAGTCCTTGCAGGAATTGCCGCCACCCTTGCGCCGCGCGCCCTGGTTGCTCAGACGCCAGGACGCGCGGCGCCATACCGCCTCGGCGTGCTCATGGGCAATCTCGCCAACGACCCCGTGGGACAGGCCTACGTCGCGTCCCTGCTGCAGGGCCTCCGCGCACTCGGCTGGCAAGAGGGAGGAAATCTACGCGTTGAATGGCGCTGGACCGGCGGCGACGCCGCGCTTTTCGATCGCTACGCGGCAGAACTGGTCGCGTTCGGCCCCGACGTGCTGCTCGCACAGGCCAGCCCGTCCGTCGTGGCGCTGCGGCGGAAGACCAACACGATCCCGGTCGTGTTTACGATGGTCACCGATCCCGTCGGCCAGGGCTTTGTCGGAAACCTGGCGCATCCGGGCGGCAACGTTACCGGTTTTAGCGACTTCAACGCGCTGATGGCCGGCAAATGGCTGCAGATGCTGACGCAAGTCGCGCCGCCCGTCGCGCGCGTGGCTGTCCTGTACAATCCCGCAACCGCGCCCTATGCCGGCCTGATGATGGACGCCATCGAGGATGCCGCGCCTTCCTTCGCCATAACGGTACGAACCGCACCGTGTCACGACGACGCCGAGATCGAGTCAGTGATAGCGGAGCTTGCGCGCGAGCACGGTGGATTGCTGGTTTTGACCGATATTTTCACCATCGTGCACCGCGACGCCATCCTCGCATCCGCCGCGCAACATCGCCTGCCTACCGTCTACTTCGCACGATCCTTCACCGTGGCCGGCGGACTGATGTCCTATGGCGTCGACTATGCCGACCTTTTCCTTCGCTCGGCCCTCTACATCGATCGTATCCTGAAGGGCGCCAGCCCACGCGACTTGCCGGTCCAGCAGCCAACCAAGTTCGAACTGGTGATTAATCTCAGAACGGCCAAGGCGCACGGCATCGACTTATCCACGACGTTGCTGGCCACCGCGGACCAAGTGATCGAGTAAGGCGACGGATACTGCAGAGCAGCATGACGAACGCTGCATCGCTTCGGGGACCCAGATCTCACGCCCCGTTGAGGAACTGAAGCGGGTCAACCGGGGTAGATCCCTTGCGGATCTCGAAGTGAAGTTGCGGCGACCCCACCTCGCCCGACTGACCCGATTTGGCAATGACCTGGCCGCGCTTGATCGTGTCGCCGCGCTTCACCAGCAGTTCGCTCGCATGGGCATACGCGGTGACGTAACCGTTGGCGTGCCGAATCAGAACCAGATTGCCGTACCCCTTGAGCTCATTTCCGGAATAGGCGACGACGCCGTCCTCCGCCGCCTTCACCGGCGTGCCTTCCGGCACTGCCAGATTGATGCCGTCGTTCGCCTTGCCGTTGGTCTTGGCGCCGTAGCTCGTGATCACCTTGCCGCGCACCGGCCAGCGGAATGTCGGCAGCGCGCCGGTTGCTTCGGAGGCCTTGACCGGGGCTTCGGCTGCCGCATCCTCGACCTTCATCGTGGCCTGCGCCAGGCGCGCGGTTTGCTGGGGACCGCCGGCCGCGGCTGCCGTTTTGGTGGCGGGCGGCGTCAATGCAGCAGCGGGCTGCGCGGCGGCAACAGCCACCGGCACAGCCGGGGCAGTTGCCGCGGTTTTCGCGCCCGGGACGGTCAGCTTGGCGCCGAGCTTGAGTTTCGCCGTAGGCTTGAGGTTATTGGCTTTGGCGAGTTCGGCCACCGACACGTGGTTGTGACGCGCGATGCTCAGCAACGTATCGCCGCGATTGACGAAATGTATCGACGGCGCCGCTCTGACGGCGACGACCGGCTTGCTGGCCGGCGCGGCCAATGCCGGAGCAAGTGCAGCAACACCTGCCGTTTGATGCGGAATGATCAGTTGCTGGCCCGGCGACAGGGCGCGTGGCCCCTTGTAACCATTGGCCTGCAGGATCGCAGCGGACGAAACATTGTAACGATGCGCCAGCGTCTCCAGCGTGTCGCTGGTGCCGACGATGATCGTGGTGCCTTGTGCCGGGCCGTGAACCGCAGCGACCGAGCGCGGCGCGACCGTACCGGTGGTCTCGATCGGATGCTTCGGCGGTTCGTAAGAGGCGAGCCCGCGCCCTCCTCCGGAAACGCCGCTGCTCGCCGTCGGATAAGACTGCGGAGCTGCGATCGGCGGCGGCAGGGCCTGCGACTGGTATTGCGATTGCGGCCGCGAATATTGCGGAAGTTCGCGGCGCTCGACGGCGGGCGCCGGCACCGAGCCAGTGGCCTCCGGTTGCGAGTCAAAGGGATTGGAGAAGGGATTTTGCGAAAGCCGCGTCGACATGTCGGCGCTGCAGCCGGCAAAACCGATCGATATCAGCGCCAGCACCGCGACGTGCGGTACGCGGCGCGAGCAAAGCAACTCGACGACACGGGACATGGTTACTCACTCGTACGCAACAAATCACTGTTTTGAGTAAACACCTCCCCAGTAAACAACCGCTTAAGCTTAAAAATAAGATGTTCGCCGGGCAGCCAGATCCGGCTTTTACAGTTCGCGCGCAACGCCCGGCAGCGCCGGCACGAAGCGCACGTCCACCAGCTCCTTGCGCTCGAAACCGGCCTCGGTCCTCAAGATGCGGACCAGGGTCTGGACGCCCTGATGCGGCCCGACCGGCGCGATCAGGATGCCGCCGGGATCGAGCCGCTGCGTTAACCCTTCCGGAATCTGCTCCATCGCCGCGGTCACGATGATGCGGTCGAAACTGCCGGCGCTGGCGGGGATGTCGAAGCCGTCCCCCAGCACCACCTCGACATTGCCGCAACCGAGCTTCCCGAGCCGCGCCCGGGCACCGTCGGCCAGCGTCCGGTAACGCTCGATGGTCAGCACCTGGCTGCAAAGCCGCGACAGGATCGCGGCCTGATATCCCGAACCGGTGCCGATTTCGAGCACGCGATGATGCTTCTGCAGCTGCAGCTGCTCGGTCATGTAAGCCACCACGAATGGCTGACTGATGGTTTGCCCGCAGGCGATGCCGAGCGCGCTATCGCGGTAGGCATTGGCGCGATCGGCCGCCTCCACGAACGCCTCGCGCGGAATCTCCTCCATGGCTGCGAAGCACCGCCTGATCGCTGATCCCGCGCCGCCGCAGGGTGAGCTGAAACATCATCTTTTCCGGCGGATTCTGGCTGCTGGGCATGTCAATCTCGCGAACGCGCTGGCCTGGACAGTCTAGCGCGGCTGGGCCGGCCAAGTTGCTGCAATATGCGCTTTCCAACCTGGAGGAGAAATTTCCCCCAGAATCGGTGTTCCCGCTATGGAACCCGCCCTTTATCTTGGCGTTAAAGGACGAGGCGATCAATCCTCCTCAACTGCCCGCAACTGCGGGCCACCGGGACTCGTTCGCGCATGTTGACATTGCGCGCATCGGCGTTATTTGCGAACCTACGATCGTGGGAAGGGCAAGGACATCAATCATGACTGCGACGCGGCCGCCGGGCGGTTCTGTGTTCCTCGTCGAGGACGAGGTCATGATCAGAATGATGGTCGCCGACATGCTGGAGGAGCTTGGCTACAGCGTTGCGGCCGAGGCCGGCGAGATCAATGAGGCGATCAGGCTGGCGCAGTGCACCGACTTCGACCTCGCCATTCTCGACGTCAACGTCAACGGCAAGGTAATTTCGCCGGTCGCCGAACTGATCAATGCCCGCAACCGGCCGTTCATCTTTGCGACCGGCTATGGCTCGTCGGGTCTTCCGGAAGAATACCGCGACCGCCCCGCGCTGCAGAAGCCGTTCCAGCTCGAAACACTGGCGCGCATGATCGACTCGACGCTGAAGGGCGCGACGGTTTAGGTTTCAAGATCGAATTGATAGCATCATCCTGAGGTGCGAGCACTTGCGAGCCCCGAAGGACGACGACCGCGAACTCGCCTCGCCGGCGCCTACTTCAGCGTCGCCGTCAGCGCCTGCGAAAATTCGTCGTCGGTGCGGTCGAGCCGCAGCGGCGTCACCGAAACACAGCGCGCCGCCAGCGCCGCGAGATCGGTCCCCTCTGCCGGCACGTCGACCTGCGCCAGACGCTCGAACCCGATCCAGAAATACGGATTGCCGCGGCCGTCGCGGCGCTCGTCGACTTTCAGAAAACCGAGATTGCGCTTGCCCTGCCGCGTCACCCGCACGCCGGCGACGTCGTCGGGCGCGCAGGCGGGAAAGTTGACATTGATCACGGTGTTCTTGGGCACGCCGGCATCGATCACCTTGCGCAAAATCGGCGGCCCGAATTTCAGCGCCGTTTCCCACAGCGGCGCGCTGCGGGTCTCCATGCTGAATTCCTGCGACAGCGCAAACGACGGAATCCCCAAAATGGTGCCTTCCAGCGCTCCGGCGATGGTACCGGAATAGACCACGTCTTCGGCGACGTTGCGGCCCTTGTTGACGCCCGACAGCACCAGGTCCGGCATGGTCTCGCCGAGGATGTGGCGCGCGCCCATGATGACGCAATCGGTCGGCGTGCCCCGCACCGCGAAATGACGCGGGCCGACCTCGCGCAACCGCAACGGATCATTCAGCGACAGCGAATGCGAGACGCCGGACTGATCGAGTTCCGGGGCCACCACCCAGACGTCGTCGGACAGCGCACGCGCGATCTCCTCGACGATTTTCAGGCCGGGGGCGTGGATGCCGTCGTCGTTGGTACAGAGAATTCGCATCCGTTCAGCGCCCCTTTTCGGTCGATTCCATCGGACGTCAATGTGCCGTCTTATCCCTCCCGCGCCGTCGAGGCAAACCCGGCAATGTCAGGTCAAATGGCGTCCCGCCGGTGCTATTTGCGGCACCCATGCCGCGATCGGGCGAGTAGCAACCGCGGCACTTTCTGCGCATCCTGCGAAGCCGCGATAGCTGAGATTATTTTGAGTTTTCATTTTGGGATGGCAAAGGGTTTGATCGTGACCCGCATTTCAGCCGCCGCCGCGATTTCGATTTGCTGGTGAGGTTTATCGATGAACGAAGTCGCGATGAATTTTCTTTCCCAAAAGTCGATGAATTTTTTCCTAAAAGTTATTGAGCAGCGAAATCTCGAGGTCCTTTCGTCGCGCGCCATTACCTCCCGCGGGTTCTGCAGGGCCGCCTGAGTCCACAGCGAAGCATTCCGTTGGCGCCCACAATCAGGGCGGGTCCTTCAGCACATGGGCTTCGAGCCATTCCCTGCTCCTGAAAAGCGCGCGGAGCGACCTGTCGATGCTGATTGCGTTCAGTCGAACGGCAGTGTGCGGGCAACAGACGGCATGATGCCATCTATTTAAGTCGTGAACCTGGTTGCTTTCCCCTCTACTCATCCTGCTGTATTTGGGGCTTGTCGCGTAGCACGGCATCCAGCAGCGAGGCGTGAACCTCGATTTTTCCGTTGTAGTCGATGAAACCTTGTTTCCGGAATTTGTTCATGAAAAAACTCACGCGCGATCGGGTGGTGCCGATCATTTCCGCCAGGGTTTCCTGGCTGAGCGTGATCGGCTGCACGCCGTGTTCACCGCCGAAATTGGCGAGCAGCAGAAGCAGCCGCGCTAGCCGCCGTTCGCTGGAATTGAACAGTTGATCGATCAGGTCGTCCTCGATCCGGCTGTTTCGCGACAGCAGATGGGCTATGAAAAACGCGGAAAATTTCGGCTGTTTGCCAAGGGTCGCAAGCATTGCGCTCTTGGTGATCGAAGTGATCAGGCAATCTTCCATGGCCTGGCTTGTTGCGGTGCGCAGTGCCTCCCCCTCGAGACAGGCTTCGCCGAAAAACTGGCCTTCCGCAAAGATTCCCACCGCCGCCTCCTTGCCGTGCTCAGACAGGACAGTGATCTTGACCTTGCCTTTCTGGATGAAAAGGATCGTGTCGGCGATATCGCCTTGCGCGTAGATCTTCTGGTTTTTCGCGTATCGCTCGATGGTTTTTCCTGCCCCGACCAGGCCCAGAAAAGCCCGGGGGTCGAACGCGTCCTTGACCTGCATTTCCGACATGGTTGGTCCGTCAAGAGGCCGGGAGCACAACACTCTCAGTCACAGCAAGGCCCGAGGGCGAGGTGATGCGCCGGTGCAATCCCTTTATGTCGGGTGTGCGACTTAAATGAGGCGTTGGGACAACTTACGGTTGGGCCGGGCTTCCCCAGGAACTGGCCCCGCGGGAGCGCCAAGCCCCGGCGCATTTGGCTCAAAACCGCTTACGTTGGAGGCTTTAGCTCGCCGGCGAGCCAACCGCGGGCCTCTGAGGTCATGGGATCGCTCGATACCACCGTGGTTTCAACGCGACCACATCTCTGGCATTCGAATGTACGGTAGTCGAAGCCGGACGGTCCCGCCCCGAGCTTCGACAACAGCATCCGGCTATGACTACACGTCGGGCACCGGGGCCGCTCGATGGCCGAAACATGCGCGGACGATACCGGCTGATACTCGGGCATGACGCATCCTTCGTTGATTTTGGGAGCGTTACCGAATCGCTATCACCGAAGACCGCCAAGCACCAACGGCGATGCCTCAGAATGACCTTTCCGGCATTTGCTGCCGTGGTCAAAATTGCTCAGTTTGAGAAACTTAATTTATGACGGTGAATGGATCCGGTGGTGACCTGCGACACTGCAATTCAAATGCGGACTATTTGTCTTCTCAAACCACCGCCCTATGTCGCTACCGCTGAATGCGAACGCGCCATTGGCGCACGAATTTGGCGGGCCAGCCTTCAATTCGCATATTGAATTTTTGCGCCGCCGGCCCCGGCGGCTCAACGAGATTGGCTTTCCGGCCGGTTTCTTTCAAAGCCGTTTCCTTCAAGGCCGAAACGCGCTGCTGTGGCGGGGCGGCTTTTCGGGGTGGCTCCGGATAATACTTCCGGGCCGCAGAAATGGCGTTGTCGAAGTCCTCGACGTTGAGCCATTTCAGGGCGCGCATGCTTTCCAGCACGCCGTCCTGCCATAACCTGTCAACTTCGATGTCGAATTTGCCCTTCTGTTTCTGATTGCAGGCCTGGATGCCGTAGCCAGTGACCGCCCATTGTCTGCCTACCCAATAGATGTCGCGATGCAGGGCCATTGATATATTCGTTTCCTGAGAGGCAAACGCCACAGGCAAAATACGAAGATACCGGGGCACGCGGCCTTCGCAACATCGAAGGCGGGCCGTATCGGATAAATCGGGCCGACTATCGGTACTTCTCGACCACTTTCAGCCCGCCCATGTAGGGCTGCAGCACGTCGGGCACGGCGATTGAGCCGTCCTCCTGCTGGTAGGTCTCCATGACAGCGATCAGCGCGCGGCCTACGGCGGTGCCGGAGCCGTTCAGCGTATGCACGAAGCGTGGCTTGCCGTCTGGCCCGCGATAGCGCGCGTCCATGCGCCGGGCCTGGAAATCGCCGCACACCGAGCAGCTCGAGATTTCCCGGAAAGCGCCGCCCTCGCCCTGGCCGGGCATCCAGACCTCGATGTCATAGGTCTTCTGCGCCGAAAAACCCATGTCGCCGGCGCACAGCGTCATCACCCGGTAATGCAGATCGAGCTGCCGCAGCACTTCCTCGGCGCAGGCCAGCATGCGCTCGTGCTCGTCCCTGCTGGCCTCCGGAGTCGTGATCGAGACCAGCTCGACCTTGGTAAATTGATGCTGCCGGATCATGCCGCGGGTATCGCGGCCGGCAGCACCGGCTTCGGCGCGAAAACACGGCGTCAGCGCCGTCAGCCGCAGCGGCAATTCCTTCTCGTCGAGGATGGATTCGCGGACGAGGTTTGTCAGCGGCACTTCGGCGGTGGGGATGAGACCGAGGCGCTCGCTCCTCAATCGGCCGCGGTCCACGACAGCACTCTCGTCGGCAGCGGTCAGCAATTCGCCTTTGACGGCCCAAAACTGGTCATCCTCGAACTTTGGCAATTGTCCAGTTCCGAACATCACCGCGTCGCGGACCAGCAACGGCGGATTGATTTCGGTGTAGCCGTGTTCGCTGGTGTGAAGGTCGAGCATGAATTGACCGATCGCGCGCTCCAGCCGCGCCAGCCCCTTCTTGAGTACGACGAAGCGCGCGCCGCACAGCTTCGCCGCGGCCTCGAAATCCATGAAGCCGAGCGCGCCGCCGAGATCGTCGTGCGGCTTTGGCGCGAACGCATAGTTGCGTACCGCGCCGAAGATGTGGCGCTGCACGTTGCCGTGCTCGTCAACGCCGTCGGGCACCTCGTCCAGCGGCAAATTCGGAATCGCTGCCAATTCCCGGGCGAGCTCTTCGTCCGCCGCCTTTGCAGCCAGTTCGAGCTGCGGCATCGTGGTCTTGAGTTCGGCGACCTCCGCCATCAGGGCCGCGGCGCGCTCCTCGTCCCTGGCCTTCTTGGCCTCGCCGATTTCCTTGGACGCCGAATTGCGCCGCGCCTGCGCCTGTTCCGATTTCAGGATCGCCGCACGGCGCTTTTCGTCGATCGCCAGCAGCGACGCCGACAAAGGCTCCAGCCCGCGCCGCTTCAGCGCGGCGTCGAAGGCGGCGGGATTGTCGCGGATCGATTTGATGTCGTGCATGGGCCAATTTCCCGTCATGGCCGGACTTGTTCCGGCCATCCACGTCTTTGCTGCCTTAGAACAAGTCGTGGATGCTCGGGTCAAGCCCGGGCATGACGAATTTGGGGTGGGCCGCCGTCAGGATGACGGCGGAATGCGGGGGGACGCGCTCAGCGCCCCTACTCCGCCGGATTGGCGGCGGGCGGCGGCGGGGCGGCGGAGGGCGGCGTACCGGCGGCGGAACTGGCCGCGGCGGCCTTCTTTTCCACGATGCGCACGGCGATGATCGAGCCTTCGTAGAGCGCCAACAGCGGCAGCGCGAGCGAGGCCTGGCTCAGCACGTCCGGCGGCGTCAGCACGGCGGCGATGATGAAGGCGACGCACGATGAAATAGCGCCGCTTGTCGCGCAGCTGCTTCGAGGTGATGATGCCGATCCGGCCCAGCAGCGTCAGGATCACCGGCAGCTGGAACGCCACGCCGAAGGCGAAAATCAGCGACATCATCAGCGACAGATATTCGCCGACCTTGGGCAGCAACTGGATTTGCGCGGTCTCGGCGCCGCCGGCCTGCTGCATGCCGAGCGAGAACCGCACCAGCATCGGCAGCACCACGAAATAGACCAGCATCGATCCCAGCACGAAGAAGATCGGCGTCGCGATCAGATAGGGCAGAAACGCGCCGCGTTCGTGCTTGTAGAGGCCGGGCGCGACGAACTTGTAGATCTGCGTCGCCACGATCGGGAACGAGATGAAGCCGGCGCCGAACAGCGCCAGCTTCAACTGGGTGATGAAATATTCCAGCAGCGCGGTGTAGATGAACTTGGAGTTTTCCGGCCCCGCCACCCAGACGAACGGCCACACCAGCACGTTGTAGATCTGCTTGGCGAAGAAGAAGCAGAAGATGAAGGCGATGCCGAAGCCGAGCAGCGCCTTGATCAGCCGCGAGCGCAGCTCGATCAAATGATCCATCAGCGGCGCTTTGCTGGCCTCGATATCTTCGGCGCTCATGACGCTTTGGCGTCCTTGAGCAGGTCAGGCGCCGCAGGCGCGGTTTCCTGCGCCGCCGGCCGAGTTTCAACTTCCGACGTGATCGCCAGAGGCTCGGTTGTGGCCGTATGGGCGCTCGCCTCGGTAAAGGTTTCCGACCCGGGCATCTCGGGCGTCGTCGGGGTGACCGGCGGATCGATCACCGGCACCTCGGCTGCCGACGTCGTCGGCGCGTCGAGGTTCGACGTCGCCGGCTTGTCGATGTCGTCGATCCGCAGCGCGCTGCTGACGTCCTTTTGCAGCGAGGTCATGACATTGCCTGCTGGTAAAGCCGGTCGCGGCCTCCTTGACCTCGTCAAAGCTCTTCTTGAGGTCGGCCATTTCGGCTTCGCGCATGGCTTCCTGGAACTGGCCCTGGAATTCGGCGGCCATCTTGCGCGCCTTGCCCATCCATTGTCCGACCATGCGCAGCACGCCCGGCAGTTCTTTCGGGCCGATGGCGATCAGCGCGACAACCGCGATGAGGACCAGTTCACTCCACCCGATATCGAACATGAAAAATTCCGCTCACGCGAGGCGAATTCACCCCAATCCTTGCCAAACAAGATTTTTGGGCCGCCCGCGTCTCCCTTACCCCGCCTTGCCGCACGCGCAAAGTGGCTCGCCAAGGGTTTGCCGCAACCTGTCAGACAGCCTTGCTGCCGACATCCGACCGCGCCGCCGTGGGCGGCGTGGCGTTATGATCGATCGACTTCACGGGCTCGGGCTTCTCCGCAGTCTTCTCATCGTCCTGCATGCCCTTCTTGAAGGCCTTGATGCCCTGCGCGACGTCACCCATCAGGTCCGAAATCTTGCCGCGACCGAACAACAGCAGGACGACTGCGATCACGACGATCCAGTGCCAAATGCTAAGCGAACCCATCCTGCAACCCTCCAAACACACGAGCCGGCGACCCAGCCTATTCCTAGGCGGAAAGTAGGCTCAGGAGGTGTCAAAAACAAGGACTTAAGCCGCGTCAAATCGCTGTTAGCGCGACGCATTGCCGCTAGCGTTAACTCGCGTCGCCGCTTGCGCCAAATCAGCTCTCGCCGCCGCTCTCCGGCTCCACCGCAGGCGCCAGCGCGAGTTCCAGATCGCCGATCTCCAGCGGATCCTCGTCATCGCGCAACGCCGGGTCATCCGATGGCGCCGGAACGCTGAACCCGGAGGGCAGCCGCGAATCCAGCAGGCCCGTGCCCTTCAGTTCCTCAAGGCCCGGCAGATCGCCAAGCGCCTCCAGGCTGAACTGCGACAGGAAGGCTTCGGTGGTTCCGAAGGTCAGCGGACGACCAGGCGTCTTGCGGCGGCCGCGCGGACGAATCCAGCCGGTTTCCAGCAGCACATCCAGCGTCCCCTTGGAGGTGATGACGCCGCGGATTTCCTCGATCTCGGCGCGGGTGACCGGCTGGTGATAGGCGATGATGGCAAGCATTTCGATCGCCGCGCGCGACAGCCGCCGCGTCTCGGTGCTCTCCCGCGTCATCAGCCAGGACAGATCGCCCGCGGTGCGGAAGGTCCATTTGTTGGCGACACGAACCAGATTGACGCCGCGCGAGGCGTAATCGGCCTGCAATTGCGCCAGCGCCACCTTGATATCGACGCCATCGGGCATCCGCTTGGCAAGCGTGGCCTGATCGAGCGGCTCGGTGGAGGCGAACAGCAGCGCTTCCAGCAGCCGCAATTCCTCGGGCCGCGCTTGCGGATCGACAGAACGCTCCTCGGCATCGGCTATGCGTTTTTCCGCCAGGCTTGCCATGGCTCGGTCTCCTTCTTCCACTTACTCGGCCGGCAGATCCGGCGCGGTCATCGCGTCGGATACTGGTTGCGGCGGACGCTTTCGAAAATACAGCGGCGCGAACGCCTCTTTCTGGTGCAGTTCCACCTCGCCTTCCCTGACCAGCTCCAGGGCTGCTGCAAAGCTGGACGCAAAAACGGTGGCCTTTTGCGAGGGATCGACGACGTAGTTGAGAAGGTATTCGTCGAGTCGGCTCCAGTCCTCGGCCATTCCGACCAGCCGCTCCAGTGAGGCCCTCGCCTCGCTCAGCGACCAGACGGTGCGTTTCGCCAGATGCACGGTTGCCAGCACCCGCTGCTGGCGCTGCGCGGCATAGGCGGTAAGCAGGTCGAACAGGGTCGCGGTAAATCTGGGATGCCTGATTTCGGCGATGGTTTCGGGATTGCCGCGCGGAAAAATGTCGCGCTGCAATTGCGGGCGGTTCATCAGCCGGTTCGACGCTTCGCGAATAGCCTCCAGCCGGCGCAGCCGGTTGGCCAGCGCGGTCGCCATTTCCTCCGCGCTCGGCCCGTCCGCGGTGGCCGGTTCCGGCAACAGCAGCCGCGATTTCAGAAACGCCAGCCATGCCGCCATCACCAGATAGTCGGCGGCAAGCTCGAGCCTGATCTTCCGCGCCGCCTCGATGAACACCAGGTACTGGTCGGCGAGCGCCAGAATCGAAATCTTGGCGAGATCGACCTTCTGCTGCCGGGCCAGCGCCAGCAAGAGATCGAGCGGGCCCTCATAACCCTCGACATCGACGACCAGCGACGGCTCGCCCTCGGCGAGTTCGGCGGGACGCCCGGTTTCAAACGATAGAATTTCCGCGGTCATGCGCCTGCCGTTCCTGCCCGATCAATCAACGCATCCAGTTCAGCCCGTGCCGCCAGCCGGTCGAACGCCAGCGGCGGCCTTCGTGCCGCCAGCGCCCGTCTGGCGCGATCCAGCGCCCTGCCCGACAATTCCGGCGTCTCGCGTGCGACTTCGCGCATTTCGTCGAGCTTGCCGTTGCAATGCAGAACCATGTCGCAGCCGGCGGTGATGATGGCCCGAGTCCGCTCGGCGATCGATCCGGCCAGCGCGTTCATGGACACATCATCACTCATCAACAAACCCTGGAACCCGATCACGCCGCGAATCACCTGTTCGATGATTGTCGCAGAAGTTGTCGCGGGATGGGCGGGGTCCAGTGCGCTAAACACAACATGTGCGGTCATCGCCATCGGCAGGTCCGCAAGCGGTTGAAAGGCGGCGAAATCGGTCCGTTCCAGCTCCGCTTGGGACGTATCGACCTGCGGAAGCCTGAAATGGGTATCCGCGGTCGCCCGCCCATGTCCGGGAATGTGCTTGAGCACCGGTAAAATACCACCCTGCGCCAGCCCATCCGTCACGGCGCGCGCGATCGCTGCGACCTTGTGTGGCTCGGTTCCGTAGGCCCGGTTGCCGATCACCGCATCGGCGCCGGCGACCGGCACGTCCGCCAGCGGCAGGCAATCAACGGTGATGCCCGCTTCGGTAAGGTCGGCTGCGATCAGACGCGCACTCAGGCGCGCCGCAGCCAGGCCAAGCGCCGGATCGATATCGTAAAGCGCGCCAAAGACGGCTGCCGGCCGGATAGACCGGCCAGTGTGGCGGCCCGAAGCGCTGAACCCGGCCGCCCTCCTGGTCGATCAGTACCGGCGCATCCGGTTCACCGATGGTCTCGCGTAGTGCGGTAACAAGCTGAGCTACTTGTACCGGCGATTTCAATATTCCGCTTGAATAGGATGAACCCCCAGGGACGTTCGGCGCGGATGAATTCGCGCTCAGCGGCGCTGAGCTCGGTCGCGGATACGCCCGTGATGAATGCGCGGCTGCTCATGCGGCCGATTAGCCCGCTGCTGCCCCGGGGGTCAAGGAAACGGCCGTTAATTCCTTTGGACGACGCACTGCCCGCCGGCGGTCTTCAGGCTGCCGCAGAACTGCGACGCCTCATCGGGCGACCCGAACGGACCGACCATGGCGCGGTAGTAGACGCCTTTGTCGCCGAGGTCGGCACGCTTGATCAACGGCGCGTGCGATCCCAGCACGGTCGGGAATTTGCCCTGCAGCGCCCGATAGGAGGCTTGCGCTTCGGCCTCGTTGCGTTGCGAGGAAACCTGAACCAAGTATCCGCCGCCACCTGTAGGCGCAGTGGGGGCAATTTGCGTCGGGGCTGTCGCGGCAACCCGGGCTCGCGATTCCGCGGCTGGCGCCGGTTGAGCACCCTGTGGCGCCAGTGACAGCGGCGCATTGGCGCTGGCATTCGCTGACGATGGCGGGTTTCGGGCAGCGGCAGGCGACGGCGTCGCGGTGGTCCGCACGGCCGGCGCTGGTTTTGCCGGCGAAGGCGGCGCCGAGGTCACGGGCGCCGCAGCTTCATCAGCCTGGTCGCCCCGGACGGTAAGGGTCTTGATCTTGCGCGGCTCGTCGTTCGGCAACGTCCCGTTCCCGGCACTGACCAGCGCCGATCCAGCGGGAGCCACGCTCGCCGCGGACGGCGGATTGGCATTCGGATTCAGCGGCGGAAACACCACCCGCGGACCGGACTTGGCATTGACATCGACTGGCGCTTCTTCGCGCGGAACGATCTTCTCGGTGCCATCGCCCGCGGCCATGCGGTCCGGCACTTTGCCACTGCCGTCTGATGGCGCCGGCACGATCTTGGTCGGACCGGTATCGGCCTTGATGATCGGCGGCTCGCCGCTGCGGGGCGAACCGACATAGGTACGGTACGCAAACGCCGCACCCGTTCCTACCACCGCCAGCGCCAGAACGGCAGCAACCGTGAACATACCGCCGCGACGCTTCCGGACCGGCTCTTCGGCACCCTCGCCATAGCCGTCCTGATAGGCATAGGGATCATCCGCATAAGCCGGATCGTGCTGGGGTTGCTGCGTACCGGGATCGAGCTGGCCATACAGCGCATCGTCATAGCGCGACGGATCAGGCTCTTGGTCGGCGTCATCGAACGGCGGCGCCTGCTGATAATCCGCCTCAGGCGGGGCAACCGGGGTCGCGTAACGCTGCAGCGGATGCACGGCGCTTGGATAATCCTGCGGGTAGTCCTGCTGCGGGGCTTCCTGCCGGATCGCGCGCTGCATCCATGGCGGCGGGCCTGCGGCGGGGACATCGTCCGGCGCTGGCTGTTGGTATGGATCGCGCGCGCTGGTTCGCGGCTGAACCTGTTGATTGGCCCGACCCATGCTGCCGAACGGATCGGTCTGGCCGATCAACCGCGCGAGCTCCGCCAGCGGATCGCTCTCGCCAGGCGCAGACGCAGGTTGCTCGCCGCCGTGATCATAATCGATCGTCGCCGGGAAAAGGTCTGTCCTGATATCGATCAGCCATCGTGATGATGCGTCCCCTTCGGGAAAGCCGCCAACCCGCCCTTACAAACGAACCAGCCCTGCCAAAGAACCGTCACAGGTCCCCATCCGAGCGGCGTTGCCCCTAACTACCGCATCTCGTCCGGAGCATCGACGCCGAGAACGGCCAAGCCCGATGCCAGAACCGAGACGACGCCCTGGACCAAAGCCAGCCGCGCCTTTGTGATCTCTGCATCATTATTGATAATGAAGCGTAAATAGGGCAAATCGCGCCCCCTAGTCCACAGCGCATGAAATTCGCTGGCAAGATCGTACAGATAAAAAGCGATTCGGTGCGGCTCGTGTGCGACCGCCGCCGCCTCGATCATCCGGGGATAGAGCGCCAGCAGCTTGAGCAGGCTCGAGTTCCGCGGGGTCGGTCAGCCGCTCTACGGCCGCTTGGCCAAGGAACGCCGCCCGCGCGGTGGTCTCCTCCGGCAGGTCAGGGACGACTTCGCGGGCGTTGCGGAACACCGAATGGCCGCGGGCGTGGCCATACTGCACGTAGAACACCGGGTTCTCGCGCGACTGCTCGATCACCTTGGCGAGGTCGAAATCCAGCACTGCGTCGTTCTTGCGGTAGAGCATCATGAAGCGGACGGCATCCTTGCCGACCTCGTCGACCACCTCGCGCAAGGTGACGAAATCGCCGGAGCGTTTCGACATCTTCACCGGCTCGCCGTTGCGCAGCAGCCTGACCAGTTGCACGATCTTCACATCCAGCGTGGCCTTGCCGGCAGAGACGGCCTTGATCGCGGCCTGCATGCGTTTGACATAGCCGCCATGATCGGCGCCGAAGACATCGATCAGATTGCGAAAGCCGCGATCGAACTTGTTCTTGTGATTGGCGATATCGGAGGCGAAATAGGTGTAACTGCCGTCGGACTTCTTCAACGGCCGATCGACATCGTCGCCATAATCGGTGGCACGAAACAGCGTCTGTTCGCGATCCTCGTAATCTTCGACCGGCGCGCCCTTGGGCGGCGGCAGGCGGCCTTCATAGACGTCGCCCTTGGCGCGCAGAAAATCGATGGTGGCGGCGACCTGATCGGTCGCCGCCAGCAATCAGCGAGCGCTCCGAAAAGAACACGTCGTGTCTGATGTTGAGCGCGGCGAGATCGCCCTTGATCATGTCCATCATCATGCGCGATGGCCCTGCTCGCGCACGATCGGCAGCCATTCGTTCCTCGGGCATCTGGTTCAGAGCCACGGCCATACTCATCGGCCAGCGCCTGCCCCACCGGCTTCAGATAGTCGCCGGGATAAAGCCCTTCCGGAATCTCGCCGATATTTTCGCCGAGCGCCTCGCGATATCGAGATAGGCCGAGCGCGCGAGCACATCGACCTGGGCGCCGGCGTCGTTGATGTAATATTCGCGCGTTACGTCATAGCCCGCGAAGATCAGCAGGCTGACCAGTGCATCGCCGAACACTGCGCCGCGACAATGTCCGACATGCATCGGCCCGGTCGGATTGGCGGAAACGTATTCGACATTGACCTTCTCGGCCGCGCCCATTTCGCTGCGCCCGTAGGAATCGCCCTCACGCAGCACGGTACGCAACGCGTCGGACCAGGCCGATGGCTTCAGGGTGAGATTGATGAAGCCGGGACCGGCGACGTCGACGGAAGCAATCAAATCGTCCGCGCGCAGTTTGGCTGCGATCTGTTCGGCGAGATCGCGCGGCTTGGCTTTGGCGTCCTTCGCCAGCACCATCGCCGCATTGGTCGCCATATCGCCATGCGCAGCATCGCGCGGCGGCTCGACCACCACCCGCGACAAATCGACGCCTTCAGGCCATCCGCCTTCCGCTGCGAGCGCGGCGCACACCGCGTGCACGCGCGCGAGCACGTCGGCGAAAAGATGCTGCGATTGCCTGGATTCGACCATGGACATGACTGGGACCGGGAATTGTGCCGCCATAGCGGCGAGGCCGCCGCCTAACGCAAATCCGGGGTCGAGTCAAAAAGCCTCTGATGTTCGGTAAGGGCAAAACGGTCGGTCATCCCGGCGATAAAGTTGCCGATCCGCCGCGCATGTTCGGTTTCGCTCTCCTCGCCGTGGGGCAGCCGCCATTCGGCTGGCAGATCGGCCGGCTCCTGCTGATAGCGCGCGAACAGGTCGAACAGGATCCGTTCGGCCTCCCCCATCACCCGCATCACCCGTGGATGCCGGTACATCCTTAGCTTCAGGAACGCCTTGATGCCGGCCTCCTCCTGCGCGACCCCGGCAGGAAATGCGATCAGTTGCTCACCATGGTTGCGGACATCCTCGACCGATTTCGGCCGGGCGGCCTCTAGACGCCTGCGCGTCTCCGCGACGACCGCGCCGATCAGATACGAAATCAGCTCGCGCACCAGTTCCGCGCCGCGCCTGTCATTATCGAGATCGGGATAGCGCTTGGCGATGTCCGCGATCATTTCAGCCGTCAACGGCATGATCTTGAGATCGTCGACCGCAAACAGGCCGGCGCGCAGACCATCGTCGATGTCATGGGCGTCATAGGCAATATCGTCGGCGATCGCTGCGACCTGGGCCTCGAGCGAGGCAAAGCTCCATAGTTCCAGGTCGTATGTCCTGTTAAAGTCGGACATGGCCGCGGGAATACCGTGGTCGCGATATCGTCCGACCGCCTCCCCGCCGCGTTCGGTCAGGGGACCGTTGTGCTTGACGATGCCCTCCAGCGCTTCCCAGGTCAGGTTGAGACCGTCGAATTCGGGATAGCGATGCTCCAGCGACGTAACGACGCGCAGAGTCTGCGCATTGTGATCGAACCCGCCATGGGCCTGCAGGCAGGAATCCAGCGCCCGCTCGCCGGCGTGGCCGAACGGCGGATGGCCGAGGTCGTGCGCCAGCGCCAGTGTTTCCGTGAGATCCTCATCGAGGCCGAGCTGCCGGGCCAGCGCGCGGGCGATCTGCGCCACTTCGAGCGAGTGGGTCAGTCGGGTGCGGTAGTGATCGCCTTCGTGGAAAACGAAAACCTGGGTTTTGTACTTGAGGCGGCGGAAGGCGGTGGAATGAATGACCCGGTCGCAATCGCGACGGAACGGGCTGCGGGTCTTGCTCGGCGGTTCCGCGAACAGCCGGCCGCGGCTGCGGTCGGGATCGCAGGCGTAAACCGAGCGAGGGGCAGCCATTCCGACCGACAGGGCGTATTGCTCCCTTAAAGGTTTGATTCCGAAGCCCGACGCACTTAACTATGTCCGGCGGGCATTTCAAATGACCTGAAAAACTCGCGACGGATTATGGAGATTTAACATGACAGCAACCAGTGTCGTCATCAGCGAGCGGGCGGCCCGCCGGATCGGGGAAATCCTCAAGACCGAGGGTGACGGCGCCATGTTGCGCATCAGCGTCGAGGGTGGCGGCTGTTCCGGCTTTCAGTACAAGTTCGATATCGAACGCGCACGGGCCGACGACGACCTGATGATCGCCCGCGACAGCGCGGTGGTGCTGGTCGATCCCGCCTCGGTCCCATTTCTGGCGGGGTCCGAGGTGGATTTCGTCGACGATCTGATCGGCGCCTCGTTCCGAGTGGTCAATCCCAACGCCACAGCCTCCTGCGGCTGCGGCACCAGCTTTTCGATCTGAGAAATCCGACCCTCCATGCGTATTGCCACCTGGAACGTCAATTCGATCCGGCAACGGCTCGACCATCTCTTGACGTGGCTGAAGGATTGCGCGCCCGATATCGTCTGCCTGCAGGAAATCAAATGCGTCGACGAGGCGTTCCCGCGGCGAGGCGATCGAGGCGCTCGGCTACAACGTGTCACCCACGGCCAGAAGACGTTCAACGGTGTCGCGATGCTGTCGAAGCTGCCGTTCGACGAAACCAAGTCCGGGCTGGCCGGCGACGACGAAGACGCGCACGCCCGGTTTCTGGAAGGCGTGGTGCCGCTCAAGCACGGCGTGCTCCGGGTCGCCTGCCTCTATCTGCCCAACGGCAATCCGCCTGAGACCGAGAAATATCCGTACAAACTCAAATGGATGTCACGGCTTCTTGAGTATTCGAAGCAACGACTTAAGACAGAAGAGCCACTGGTGCTCGCAGGGGACTTTAACGTCATTCCGGCGGCGCGTGACGTGCACAATCCGGCGGCCTGGGTCAACGACGCCCTGTTTCGTCCCGCCACCCGCGAAAGCTTTCAATCGCTGCTCGGGCTAGGGCTCACGGACGCGCTGCGCGCAGTCACCGACGCGCCCTGGCCAGTACACATTCTGGGATTATCAGGCCGGCGCCTGGCAGAAAAACCAGGGATTGCGCATCGATCATCTCCTGCTGTCGCCGCAGGCCAGCGATCGGCTGATCGATGTCGGGATCGACAGTTATGTGCGCGGCTGGGAAAAGCCGTCGGACCATGTCCCGGTATGGGCGGATCTGGACCTCGACACGGCTTAGCGATTGTACTTGAACAGATGGTGGGCACGCTTCGTTTGCCCACTTACTTACGGACGTATTTCAGTCCCGGCGGCCCTGCACCCAGTGCTCGAGCATCTGCAGCGCCATCGCACGGTCATCGTCGGATGCCTTGGCGATCGCCGCGTTGTAGCTTTCCTTGATCCAGGTTTCATCCGGCGCGGCGCTGTCCCGCGCCAGCGTCAGCCACATCAGCCCGCGGGCGGCCTGACGCGGCAACTGGTCGCCATTGAACAGCATCTGACCGAGCAAGGCCTGCGCCTGATGCTGGCCCTTCTGGGCAGCAAGCCCGAGCCAGCGCGCGCCATAGCGGAAATCATCCCGCGAGGTGCCGACGCCATGGAGGTAGAGCCGGGCCAGATCATATTGCGCGTCGGCATTGCCGAAATACGAAGCAGCATAGGAGAACATCTCCCTCGCCCGCTCCGGATCGGACTTGATCTTCGAGTTGGGAATGCCGTTCAGGTAGTACCGCCCCAGCGCCACGAAGGCGTTGGCGACGATCGCGGCCTGCGGCGCCGACGGGCTGTCTTCCGCATGCGCATTGGCGATACGGCTGAAATACTCGAAAGCGCGCAGATCGTCCTGGGTGACCCCATCGCCATCCGCGTACATCCGCCCCAGTTTCCACTGCGCGATGGGATGACCGCCTTCCGCGGCATATTGCAGCGAGGTCAGCGAGGTATCCTGTGCGGACGGCGGGATAGCCTTCTTCAACGCCGCGGCGGCGCCGGGCTGGGCCGAAACCACCGGAATCGCCGCATCCTGGTTGGCTGGCGCCCCATCGAAGGCGAATCCCGGACCCGCCACCGGCGCGGCCCCCAAAATCAACGCAAAAATGATACGCTCAGATATCCGCATAACACTGTTTCTCGCGCGCCCCGCCCGGATGGGTTACAGCGCCATCCACCGCCGGCCCAACCTGCTGGGCATATTTCCAGAGCGCACCTGACGTATGGTTAGTCGCGCGCGGCTGCCATTTGGTCTTGCGTTCGGCCAGCTCCGCGTCGGTCAACTTTACGTTAAGTGTGCCGGCGACAGCGTCGATCTCGATGATATCGCCGTCCCGTAAGAGCGCGATCGGCCCGCCCACGGCCGCTTCCGGCCCGACATGGCCGATGCAGAAGCCGCGGGTCGCCCCGGAAAACCGGCCGTCGGTGATGAGTGCGATCTTGCCGCCCATGCCCTGCCCGGTCAGCGCCGCCGTGGTCGACAGCATTTCGCGCATGCCCGGGCCGCCGCGCGGCCCCTCATAGCGGATCACGATGACCTCGCCCTCTTTGTAGGTCTTCTTCTGGACCGCCTCGAAGGCATCCTCTTCGCAGTCGAAGCAGCGGGCCGGACCGGTAAATTTCAAGTTCGACATGCCCGCGACCTTCACGATCGCGCCCTCGGGCGCGAGATTCCCCTTCAGGCCGACCACACCGCCGGTGACGGTGATCGGCTTGTCGGCGGACCGCACCACGTCCTGGTGCGGATTCCATTTCACGCTCTTGAGGTTTTCGGCGATCGTGCGGCCCGTGACTGTCAAGCAGTCGCCATGCAAATGGCCGTTATCGAGCAGCGTTTTCATCAGAAGCGGTATACCGCCAACTTCGAACATGTCTTTGGCGACATAACGACCGCCGGGCTTCAAATCCGCGATATACGGTGTCTTTTTGAAGATTTCCGCTACATCGAACAAATCGAACTTGATGCCGCATTCATGGGCGATCGCCGGTAGGTGCAACGCAGCATTGGTCGAGCCACCGGACGCGGCAACAACCGCGGCCGCGTTTTCCAGCGCCTTGCGGGTGACGATGTCGCGCGGTCGGATGTTGGTCGCAATCAGCTCCATCACCTTCTCGCCCGCGGTCATGCAGAACGCGTCGCGGATTTCGTAAGGCGCCGGCGCGCCGGCCGAATAGGGCAGCGCAAGCCCGATCGCCTCGGATACCGTCGCCATGGTGTTGGCGGTGAATTGTGCGCCGCACGCGCCGGCCGACGGGCAGGCCACCCGCTCGATTTCATCGAGATCGGCATCCGACATCTCGCCGACCGAATGCTTGCCGACCGCCTCGAACATGTCCTGCACCGTGACCTGCTGGCCGCGGAAATTGCCGGGAAGGATCGAGCCGCCATAGATGAAGATCGAGGGCACGTTGAGCCGGACCATCGCCATCATCATTCCCGGCAACGACTTGTCGCAACCGGCAAGACCGACCAGCGCGTCATAGGCATGGCCGCGCATCGTCAATTCGACCGAATTGGCGATGCATTCGCGCGACGGCAGCGACGAGCGCATGCCGTCATGGCCCATGGCGATGCCGTCGGTCACGGTGATGGTGCAGAATTCGCGCGGGGTGCCGCCGGCAGAGGCGACGCCCTTCTTGACCGCCTGGGCCTGGCGCATCAGCGAGATATTGCAGGGCGCGGCCTCGTTCCAGCACGACGCCACGCCGACGAACGGCTGGTGGATCTGATCGGTCGTCAACCCCATGGCATAGAGATATGAGCGATGCGGCGCCCGCTCCGGACCCTCCGTCACGTGACGGCTCGGGAGCCTCTTCTTGATATTGGTCTTGGCGTCCATCGCGAACCTGTTTCCCCAGCCAACTCTTGCTAGACCCCCGGAAAACGCAGGATTTCCCTTCGCCTTCGCGAGCACCGTGGCCGTCAGCCTACGAAGGAATGATTTCATCGAGGGGTGTGGCTAAAAAGCGGCGCGCGCAAGGGCTAGCTGGGATGACAGTTAAATCTTCGCTTGAGTGTTGCGGGTAGGCAACAATCGTGGCGCCGCGGCAACCATTTCGAGGCCGGTCAGGCTAAATCGGTCTAGCCGCTCCTCGACCACCCGCCCCTCGCACAACCTGATGCGGCCCTTCCAGGCTAACCGCAACCGGCAGATGGTTGATCGCCTTGATGACCGGGCCGGTTGCGCCATGAAACTTCCGACTCATCCACCGCCAAGGTCAATTCGGGCCAACGCCGGAGCAGAGATTTCAGCGCGCATCTACCTTCAATCCGCGCGAGTTGATGGCCAAGGCAGAAATGGATCCCGGTGCCGAAGGCGATGTGTCGGTTCGGCTTTCGTTGCAGATCGAGCCGTTCCGGATGAGGATTTGCCTGAGGGTCCATGTTGGCCGCTGCCAGCATGGGCATGATCTTCTCGCCTTTTCTCAGTCTGACGCCCCCGAGTTCGACATCTTTCCGCACAAAGCGCGGCTTGGTGAATTGCACCGGTGTGATGAAGCGCAGAAATTCCTCCACCGCCAGGTCGACGCGGCTCCAGTCTTCTTCCAGCCAATCGCGTAAATCCTGATTTTTCAAAAGCTCATGGACTGATCCGCTGATCAGGTGGGTAGTGGTCTCGTGTCCGGCAAACAGCAACAGGAACACCATGGATACGATTTCGTCACGGCTGATCTGTCCGCCGTCCTTCTCGACGCGCACGATCTCGGCGATCAACCCTTCACCACCCTGTTGCCGGACGGTCTCAAGGTGCCGTTCGATATAGCGCTTCATGGCTAGGATGTTCGGGATCATTGCGAGGAATCCGAGCGCGCCGGTGAAACGGGTAAAGCCGGCGGCCCAAGTTATGAATTTTGGCCGGTCGGCGAGCGGCAGCCCGAGAAGCTCGCAGATCACCGACAGCGGCAGCTTGCGCGCATAGCGCTCGACGAGATCGGCTGGGCTTCCGTCTGCAAACAGTTCAGCGGCGAGTTCGTCACCCATGGCCTGAATATGCGGCTCCATGTCGAGCACAGCCCGGCGGCGGAATGCCTCGTCCACGATATCGCGCAACCGCTTGTGATCTGGATCGTCCATCGACAGCATGCTGTTGGCCAGCGTGCGCACGATTCCCGGCATCCACCACTGAAGTCCGGCGACGGTGCCGTCGTCCTTGCGAATGGTGAAGGTCTCGGTATCCTTCAGCACCTGATCGGCCAGCGCCTGGGTCGTCGTCGTCCAGACCTTGCCGACAATTGGGAAATGCACTTCCACAACCGGACCCAGGGCACGAAGTTTTTCGATCGCGATGCCGGGACTGCGAAAGTAGTCCTGACTGGCGAAGTCTACACGGAGCGTCATCAGCGATCCCTTTACCGAAAGCCGCGCATCACTCGGTGTGGTGCTGAACTGGTATGCCGGCAGCGCCGCTCAGGCACCCTGGACGTGATGTGCCGTTGCTTCCGTTCACTTCAGTTTTCAGTCTCGCCGGCCTCATCCGAAAGGTACTTGCTTCGTTGTAGCAATTCCAGATGACTCGGGTCGAGAGCGCATAAGGAAACCCATAAGGGCGCCTCTCGATTTCATGCCGCCTCAGCGACTGCGGTCTTGACGACGATCCATGCGCGGCCGACCTAGTACCCACTATCCGAAGTAACTGAGTCATATTTGCACTATCGTGCGGCGTTGCCGCGTGATTCAAGATGGCATGATAAGCGATGCCATGAAAGTCCGGCTGCGGCCGGGAGATCGTGCGGTTCTTGAGGCGCGCTTGCGCGCCGGCAGCACCGAACAGCGGCAGCTGTTGCGGATACGGATCGTGTTGGAGGCGGCCGACGGGCACGCGACACGGGAGATCGCCCGCGATCTGGAGACGACGCCGACCACGGTCAGCTTATGGCGTATCCGTTACGCGCGCGAAGGCCTTGATGGGCTGGAGGATCGGCTGCGACCCGGCACCCCGCCGATCTACGGCGAGGCGACCGACCAGCGCATTCGCAAGGTTCTCGACCAGCCGCCACCTAAGGGTTTTGCACGCTGGAACGGGCCATTGATCGCGCGGTCGTTGGGCGACGTCGATGTGCAGTATATGGCGATCGCTGCGCAAGCAGAAGATCGATCTGGCCGGACGCAAAAGCTGGTGCGAGAGCAACGACCCGGATTTTGCGGCAAAGGCCGCCGATGTGGTCGGCCTCTATCTGGCGCCGCCGAAGAACGCGATTGTCCTGTGCGTCGATGAGAAACCGTCGATCCAGGCACTGGAACGGGCGCAGGGTTACCTGAAACTGCCGAACGGACGCGCCCTGACCGGGCAAAGCCACGACTACAAGCGGCATGGCACGACAACCCTGTTTGCCGCTTTTGAGGTTGCCACCGGCAAGGTCCGGGCCGCACACAAGAAACGCCGTCGCCGCAAGGAATTTCTCGACTTCATGGATGACGTCGTCGCCGCCTATCCAAAGGCACGGCTCAAGGTCATCCTCGACAATCTGAATACGCACCAGAAAAACGACGAATGGCTGAAACGCCACCCGCTTGTAACTTTCCACTTTACGCCGACACGCGCCTCGTGGCTCAATCAGGTCGAGGGCTGGTTTTCCATTTTGCAGGGCCAGTCGCTGACCGGCGCATCGTTCACCTCCGTCGAGCAACTCAAGCAGCACATTAATGCTTTTATCAAAGCCTACAACAAAGACGCGGAGCCGTTCGTCTGGACAAAATCCAAAGTCCACCAGCGCCGCGTCAAGGGACGCCGTCTTAGTGACTTATGATTCCGGGTACTAGTCCACCTTGACGCCGGCCGCCTTGATCATCGGCCACCATTTCGCGATCTCGCCCTTCTGCCAGGCGCCGAGCGCTTCGGGCGAGAGTTGATCCGACGCAGGCATTTGCAGTCCGATATCCTCAAACTTCTTCCGCACGGCCGGATCGTTCATCGCCTCAACGGCCGCGGCATTGAGCTTCGCGACAATTTCTTTCGGCGTACCCTTCGGCACCCACAGGCCAGACCACAGCGTCATGTGAAACCCGGATAGCCCCGCCTCGTCGGTTGTCGGAATGTCCGATGCCGACTCGACGCGCTTGTCGTCTGTGACGGCATAGGCGCGGATGGTGCCAGCGCGCACCTGGCTGATGGAATTGGAAGTCTGGTCGATAATGATATCGATCTGCCCGGCGACGAGGTCATTCAGCGCCGGGGCCGTGCCGCGATACGGCACATATTGCAGCTTGATGCCGGTGCGTTTTCAAAATAGAGCCCGGCGATGTGGCTTCCCGAACCAGCACCCGCGGTGCCGGCGGTGGGCGGTGACGGCTTCGCCTTCAGCCATGCCAGCAACTCCTTCAGCGATTTGGCTGGAACCGCGTTCTTGCTGACGATGATCATCGGGTTGCTCGGCAACAGCACCACCGGCTCGAGATCGGTGACGAGATCGTAGCCGAGCTTGTAGATCGCGCCATTGGCGACGTGGGTGCCGAGATGGCCGATGCTGACCGTGTAGCCGTCAGGCGGTGAGCGCACGACGCGTCCGACGCCGAGCGAACCGCGCTGCACCTGTCACGTTCTCGATCAGTGATGGTTTGCCCAAGCGACCGCTGCATACGCTCGCCCAGAATTCGCGCCATCGAATCGGTCGGGCCGCCAGCAGAAAACGGCACCACGATGGTGATGGGATGCGACGGGAAATTGTCCGCGCACGCGGTGCCGCCAATTGTGAGCAACGCCATGAACGCAGCCAGAATGGCTCTTCGCATCGCATCCTCCCAAGACCGCCGCATCTGACGAACGGTCGATTACAGCTTTGCGTAGTCGATCGGCGCGTGGCGATCGAGCGTGCGCGTGACCGGCGGCAGCGGATATTTAAGCCCGGTCGCGCAATTGAACAGCATCACGCGATCGTTCTTCGTTACGCGGCCGTCGGCGAGGCTCTCTTTGTAGGCGGCATAGGTGGCTGCGCCCTCCGGACACAGCAACAAGCCCTCTTCGCGCGCGACCTCGTTGAGCGCAGCCGAAATCTTCTCGTCCGTCACTGCGATCGCAAAACCTTTGCTCTCCCGCACCGCGCGCAGGATCAGAAAATCCCCGACCGCCTGCGGCACACGGATGCCGGAGGCGATGGTGTGGGCGTCCTCCCAGCGGGCGCGTGCTCGGTGCCGTTCTCGAAGGCGCGCACCATCGGGGCGCAGCCCGCCGCCTGCACCGCCACCATCCGCGGCCGCTTGCTGCCGATGAACCCGATGGCCTCGAGTTCGGCGAACGCCTTCCACATGCCGATCAGGCCGGTGCCGCCGCCGGTCGGATAGAAGATCACGTCCGGCACGTCCCAGCCGAGCTGTTCGGCAAGCTCCAGTCCCATCGTCTTCTTGCCCTCGATCCGATAGGGCTCCTTCAGCGTCGAGGTATCGAACCAGCCGGCCTTGGCCTTGCCTTCGCCGACGATCTTGCCGCAATCGTCGATCAGCCCGTTGACGCGATAGACGGTGGCGCCCTGCAGCTCGATCTCGCTGACATTGACCTCGGGCGTATCGGCGGGGCAGAAGATCGTGGTCTTGATGCCGCAACTGGTCGCATAGGCCGCCAGCGCGGCGCCGGCATTGCCGTTGGTCGGCATCGCCATGTGCTTGATGCCGAGCGCCTTGCCCATCGACACCGCCATCACGAGGCCGCGCGCCTTGAACGAGCCGGTCGGCAGCCGGCCCTCGTCCTTGACGATGATCTCGCCGCCGCCGATTTTTTTTGAAAGCTTAGGCAGCCGGATCAGCGGCGTCGTCGACTTCGCCGAGGCTGACGATGTCGGTGACCTTGCGCACCGGCAGCATCTCGCGGTAGCGCCAGAGATCGGCCGGCCGCTGCGCCAGCGCGTCCTTGGTCAGCGCCTTCTTCACGCCGGCGAGGTCGTAGCGCACCAGCAGCGGCTTGCCCGCCTTCGACAGATTGTGGATCTGGTCGGCGGGATAGTGATCGCCTTCCATCGCGCATTCGAGATGGGTCACGAACGTCGGGCCGTTCGATCGTCAGATTGTCATTGTCTTTCACGGATTGGGGTCTCGCTTTTTGGTTTCCACCCCCGGGATAAGCCCGACGGCATGCTTTACGGGATCATGCCTATATGTTCAGCGCGCGGCCATAGGCATCCAGCACCGCTTCCTTCATCATCTCCGACAACGTCGGATGCGGGAAGATGGTGTGCATCAGTTCTTCTTCCGTGGTTTCGAGGTTCATGGCAACCACATAGCCCTGGATCAGTTCGGTGACTTCGGCGCCGATCATGTGCGCGCCGAGCAACTGGCCGGTCTTCTTGTCGAAGATCACTTTGACCAGTCCCTGGTCCTCGCCGAGCGCGATCGCCTTGCCGTTGCCGACGAAGGGGAAACGGCCGACGCGGATTTCGCGTCCGCCCTCTTTCGCCCTCGCCTCGGTGAGACCGACCGACGCGACTTGCGGGTTGCAATAGGTGCAGCCGGGAATGAGGTTCTTGTCCATGGCGTGCGGGTGCAGGCCCTTGATGGCCTCGACGCAGACCACGCCTTCATGCTCGGCCTTGTGCGCCAGCATCGGCGGCCCCGCGACGTCGCCGATGGCATAGATGCCGGGCACGTTGGTCTTGCCGTAGCCGTCGATCACGACGCAGCCGCGCTCGGTCTTGACGCCGAGCTTTTCCAGCCCGAGATTTTCGATATTGCCGACCACGCCGACCGCCGAGATCACGCGGTCGAACTCGACCGTCTGCGGCTTCTTGCCGTCCTCGATGGTGGCGACCACGCTGTCGCTCTTCTTCTCGAGTTTTGTCACCTTGGTATTGGTGAGAATCTTGATGCCCTGCTTCTCGAACCGCTTGCGCGCCAGGCCAGCGATCTCGGCGTCCTCGACGGGCAGGATCTGCGGCAGCACCTCGACCACGGTCACGTCGGCACCCATGGTGTGAAAGAACGACGCGAATTCGATGCCGATCGCGCCGGAACCCACCACCAGAAGCGACTTCGGCATCTTGTCCGGCACCATCGCCTCGAAATAGGTCCAGATCAGCTTCTTGTCGGGCTCAAGCCCGGGCAGCACCCGCGGTCGCGCGCCGGTGGCGAGGATGATGTGCTTGGCCTGATAGGTACCCTCGCCCACCGCGCCCTTCGGCGCCTCGACGGCGGATTTCTTCACGGTGATCTTGCCGGGCGCGTCGATCGTGGCTTCGCCCCAGATCACCGTGACCTTGTTCTTCTTCATCAGAAAGCCGACGCCGTCGTTGAGGCGTTTGGACACCCCGCGCGAGCGCTGGACGACCGCTTTCGGGTCGTAGGAGACGTTCTCGGCCGAAAGCCCGTAATCCTTGGCATGCTGCATGTAGTGATAGATTTCCGCCGAGCGCAGCAGCGCCTTGGTCGGGATGCAGCCCCAGTTCAGGCAGATGCCGCCGAGATAGGATTTTTCCATGATGGCGGTCTTGAAGCCGAGCTGTGCTGCGCGGATCGCGGTGACATAGCCGCCGGGTCCGGAGCCGATGATGACGATATCGAAGGAGGTGTCGGCCATATCAGGTTCCCGTCAGCTCAAGCAGTCGCGTGCGGCGTTGCGCATCGATCAATGGGGGATGTTCATGCGGATACGGCTTCGGTGGGCGAACTCTGCCGCGACAAATATATATGCAGGACGAGCCATTGTACCAGCGCGACGATCCACAACGGCACAAACATCTGCACCATACCGACGATCTCGCGTAGCCAGTTGATGCCGCGGACGCCGTTATCGACAAGGCCGAGAACGACGATCAGAAATGGCACCAGAAACAAGATGTAGAGCGCGCGCTTCAGGTGCCGCTGGCGATCGCTGCGCCGCAACGCCAAACCATGGAGGAGCATGCTCAGGATGACATAGCCGGCGATCAGCAGCGCACGGAACGCCTCGCCTAGGCCGCGACCCGCGGCGTCATCCCAATCGGGCAGAACCGATACCGCGGCATAGGCAAGCAGGCCGGCAACAGCCGAGGCGACAATAGCCAGGATGAAGACTCCCGCGAGCCGCATGATTGCCCTTGTTGTCGATCAACGAACGAATGGAGTCTCACACCACCATCATGACCGGATTTTCGATCAGCAGCTTGAAGGCACCGATCAGTTCGGCCCCGAGCGCACCGTCGACCGCGCGGTGATCGCAGGACAAGGTCACGCTCATCATCTGCGCCACCTCGATCTTGCCGTGCTTGACGATCGCGCGCTCCTCGCTGGTGCCGACAGCGAGGATGGTGGCGTGCGGCGGGTTGATCACGGCGGTGAAATGATTGATGCCGTACATGCCGAGGTTGGATACAGCCGTGGTGCCGCCCTGATATTCCTCCGGCTTGAGCTTTGCGCGCTCGGGCGCGCGCCGCAAAATCCTTCATCTCGGCTGAGATCACCGAGACCGGCTTGGTCTCGGCCTTGCGGATGATCGGCGTGATCAGGCCGCCGGGCATCGCCACGGCGACGCCGACGTCGGAATGCTTGTGCCTGAGCATGCCGCCTTCGGTCCAGCTGACATTGGCGTTGGGTATCCGCTGCAGCGCCAGCGCCAGCGCCTTGATGACGAAATCGTTGACCGAGAGCTTGTAGGCCGGCTTGCCGTCCTTGTCCTTGGGCGCCGCGGCGTTGATCTCCTCGCGGGCCTCGACCAGCTTGCCGATGTTGCAGTCCATCGTCAGGTAGAAATGCGGGATGGTTTGCACCGAGGCGGTCAGACGCTGTGCAATGGTGCGGCGCATGCCGTCGTGCGGGATGACCTCGTAGCTGCCCGTCTTCGAACAGCGCGCGGATCTGCTTGTCCGACATCGATGGGGCGATCGCCGGCGCGCCAGCGGGCGCAGCGGCCGGGGCTTTCAGTCCCTTGCCGGATCGGGCTTCCTCGACATCGCGCGCGATGATACGGCCATGCGGACCGGAACCGTTGATGCGGGCGAGCTCGATGCCGGCTTCCTTGGCCAGGCGTCGCGCCAGCGGCGAGGAGAAAATGCGGCCGTGACCGTTAGATTGGGGCGCTGTTTCTCTGGATTGAAGCGGCGGGGCTGAGACGGGCGCCGGCGCAGCAGCCTTTGCAGGTTCCCTGGCCGGGGCGCTCTCTTTCGGCGCTTCCGCTTTGGTCTCCGCCTTCGCCTCGGCTTTGGCCTCGGCCTTTGGCTGCTGGGAAGCCACCCCCGCCGCCTTGACGTCCTCGCCATCGCCCGCGAGCACCGCGATCACGTCGTTGACAGCGACATCCTGGGTGCCCTCGGGCACCACGATTTTCGCAATCGTGCCCTCGTCGACCGCCTCGACCTCCATGGTCGCCTTGTCGGTCTCGATTTCCGCGATCACGTCGCCGGACTTGACCTTGTCGCCCTCTTTCTTGAGCCACTTGGCAAGGTTGCCCTTTTCCATCGTCGGCGACAGCGCGGGCATCAGAATGTTGATTGGCATTTGTCAGTGACCTTGTTGCGACCGCGGCGTGGTGCTGCCCGGGTCGGTCGGCCGCGCGATTTCGGCTTCGAACATGTCGACGATGCGCGTCAACGCTTCGTCCTCGGTGAAGGCGCTCTCGCGCGCATACGCGCGCGCGGCATGGCGCGCGAGGTCAACCAGAAGCAGGCCCCACATATCCGGCTCCTCGAACGCACGCGTGAACGCGATCGAAAGCCCGCCATCGACGATGAATGCGCGCAACACTTCCGTGGCATCATCACGACCGATGACATCCGGAGGCAATGGCTGTTCTTTGGGACCGGACATGGCTCACCGGTAGCAAACGGCTTTGGCGGCTTCGACCACCTCGGCCACCGAGGGCAATGCGAGCTTTTCGAGGTTGGCCGCGTAGGGCATCGGCACGTCCTTGCCCGACACCCGCATCACCGGCGCATCCAGATAGTCGAATGCGTGCTGCATCAGGCGCGCGGCGATTTCGGCGCCAACGCCGTTCTGCTGCCAGCCTTCCTCCACGGTGACGGCGCGGCCAGTCTTCTTGACCGAGGCGACGATGGTGTCGGTGTCCATCGGGCGCAGCGTGCGCAGATCGATCACCTCGGCCTCGATGCCTTCGTTGGCCAATTCGTCGGCGGCCTTCAAGGCGTAGGACATTCCATTCGACCACGAGACGATGGTGACATGGCCGCCTGCGCGGACGATCCGGGCTTTGCCGATCGGGATCACGTAGTCGTCGAGTTTCGGCACCTCGCCGGAATGGCCATACAGCATCTCGTTTTCAAGGAAGATCACCGGATTGGGATCACGGATCGCGGCTTTCAGCAGGCCCTTGTAGTCGGCGGCCGAATACGGCGCGACCACCTTCAGGCCGGGAATTTGCGAGTACCAGGCCGAATAATCCTGGCTGTGCTGGGCGGCGACGCGGGCGGCGGCGCCGTTCGGCCCGCGGAACACGATCGAGCAGCCCATCTGTCCGCCTGACATGTAAAGCGTCTTCGCCGCGGAATTGATGATCTGGTCCATCGCCTGCATGGCGAAGTTGAATGTCATGAATTCGACGATCGGCTTCAAACCGGCCATCGCGGCGCCGATGCCGATACCAGCAAAACCATGCTCAGTAATCGGGGTATCGATGACGCGCCTGGCGCCGAATTCCTGCAGCAACCCTTGTGTGACCTTGTAGGCGCCCTGATATTCCGCGACCTCTTCGCCCATCACGAACACGTCGGGGTCGCGCCGCATCTCCTCGGCCATGGCGTCGCGCAACGCCTCGCGAATGGTCATCGTCACCATCTCGGTGCCTTCGGGCACTTCAGGATCGGGCTCGGCGACGGTTTTGGGCGTAGCAGGCGCCTTCTTTTCTTCTCCACCAGACTTGGTTTCGCTAGATGCGGGGGGTTCCGCCTTGGCTTCGACCGGCGGCGCGAACTCCGCGGCTTTCTCCTGTTTTGCGGGCGCTGCGGCCTTGCCGGCGTCGGCAGCACTTTCGCCGTCCGCAAGAATGGTCGCGATCGGCGTGTTGACCGCGACGTCGGCGGTGCCTTCGGGGATCAAAATCTTGCCAAGGGTGCCCTCATCGGTGGCCTCGACTTCCATCGTCGCCTTGTCGGTTTCGATTTCGGCGATGACATCGCCCGACTTGATCGCCTCGCCCTCCTTCTTCAGCCATTTCGAAAGATTGCCTTTCTCCATGGTCGGCGACAGCGCGGGCATCAGCACTTGAATTGGCATGGTAGCTCCAGAAAGTCGGTCTTAAGGCTGCGCGCATTCCGATCGCAAAAAACGGTACCCGCTTTTTGCGGAATGCGTGCCCGCGCTTCAGCGATAGACGTCAGTATAAAGTTCGGCCGGATCGGGTTCGGGGTCGTGCTGTGCAAAGTCGGCAGCGGCGTTGACGATCTCCCGCACCTCGGCGTCGATGGCCTTCAATTCCTGTTCGCTCATCTTGGCCGCGAGCAACCGGTTGCGAACTTGCTCGATCGGATCCTGATCGTGGCGAACCTTGTCGACTTCCTCGCGGGTTCGGTATTTCGCGGGGTCCGACATCGAATGGCCGCGGTAGCGGTAGGTCTGCATTTCCAGGATGTATGGGCCCTTGCCCTCGCGGCACCATGCGACGGCCTTTTCACCAGCGGCCTTCACCGCGCGGACGTCCATGCCGTCAACCTGCTCGCCCGGAATATTGAAGGAGATGCCGCGCTTGGAAAAATCGGTCTGCGCGGAGGAGCGCGTCACCGAGGTGCCCATCGCATAGCGGTTGTTCTCGATGACGTAGATCACCGGCAGCTTCCACAGCTCCGCCATGTTGAAGCTTTCGTAAACCTGCCCCTGATTCGAGGCACCATCGCCGAAATAAGCCAGGCTGACGAAATCGTTCCCTCGATAGCGATTGGCGAAGGCGAGCCCGGTACCGAGCGGGACCTGGGCGCCGACGATGCCGTGGCCCCCGAAGAAGTTCTTCTCCTTGCTGAACATGTGCATGGAGCCGCCCTTGCCCTTGGAATAGCCGCCATGGCGTCCGGTCAGTTCGGCCATCACACCCTTGGCTTCCATGCCGGTGGCCAGCATGTGCCCGTGGTCACGGTATCCGGTTATGACCTGATCGCCCTTTTTCAGGGCCATCTGCATGCCGACGACGATGGCTTCCTGGCCGATGTAGAGATGGCAGAAGCCGCCGATCGCACCCATGCCGTAGAGCTGGCCAGCTTTCTCTTCGAACCGCCGAATCAGCAGCATGTCCCGCAGCGCGCCGAGCTCCTGTTCCCTGGTGAATTCCAGGGGGGCGCGGGAGTCGTTTCCCGTTTCCTGGCCTGTTTCTTTAGCGGCGCTTTTCTTTGGTGCGGCCATGGCAATTCCGGATGAGAGGATGGTAGCCCTCTCTAACCCAACTCAAACCGCCATGAAAGGATTGCGTGACGCCGCGTAAATTTCCCTATGCCGCACTGCAATGCAGCGACATTTTCGAAATTGATTTCGCCCGTTTTTGAAATTTCAGCACGATCCGGAAAAGCGGGAGCCGGTTTTCCCGGACAAGCTACTTCGCTCGGTTGGAGGTCTGCTCTCTCAGGCGAAGTCAGTTCGGGGTGATCGTCCGAACCAGATCGTGCGGGTTGGCGTAGTCGAGCTGATAGCGCGCGCGCTCGTCGAGCATATCGGGGTCGACCCGGTCGGATCGCAGCAACGAGACGCGCTGCTCGCCCTCAGCCCGCTCCCGCTTCAGCCGCGCCAATTCAGAGGTCAGCGCGATGATCTCCTGATCGAGCTCCTGCCGCGCATTCAGCCCATACTTGCCGGTATAGGCGTTGACGCCGAAATAGCCGACCATCGCCGCCGCCATCGCATAGAGGGCAAGCCCGGTGAGCAGGGATTTGAGTCGGCTGCGCGAGACCATGGGCGGCAAGGATGCGACGGTCCGGTTAACGGATTCCTAAGGCCGACCCGTTCGGCGCCAAGCGCAGCCTATTTGCTGAACTTCTCGACGAAGGCAGCGTAGGCGTCGATATATTGCTTCAGCACCGCCTGCAGCAATTCCTTGATCAGTTCGCCCTTGTCGTCGAAGGCGTCGCCGACGCCACTCAGATAGATTTCCGGCTGCCCCAGGATCGGACCCGAAATGCCCGGCAAGATATTCTGCAGATGTTTGGCCGCGCTGACGCCGCCGAGCGGACCCGGCGAATTGCTGACAATGCCGGTCGGTTTGCCCAGGAACGAGCTTTTGCCGTAGGGGCGCGATCCGACGTCGATAGCGTTCTTCAACACGCCGGGGATCGAGCGATTGTATTCGGGCGTGACGAACAGCACGCCGTTGGACTTGTGCAGCTTTTCGCGGAATGCCACCCAATCGGCGGGCGGGGTTGCTTCCAGATCCTGATTGAAGAACGGAATGTCGTGAAGGGTGACGACGTCAAGTTTCAAGTTATCGGGTGTCAGCTTGGCCAGGGCTTTGGCGATCTTGAGCGTAAAACTCTCTTTGCGAAGGCTGCCGACGATCGCGACTACATTGTGTAAGTGGGCCATGGGACTTCCTTTGATGGCGGATACTGGAACGGCGGCTGGCGACACCCTAGCCATCCCTCGAAACGATGCAAGTGCATGAACTGTCGAAATTGCTGCCTGTTAGACAAGTGAACAAGCCGAACAAGCGGAAACAGATCAGGCCACCCCATGGGACGGCCTGCTTCGTCTGATCCCGGCGGCGGCAGTCAGATGACTGGATTCCAGGCGACCGGAACCAGCCGGTATTTCGCGCCGTCCTTCTCGACATGGCCGATGCACGGGAAAGTGAAGTGGAAGCCGACCACCGTCGCCTTCTCGGCCGACGCCATGTCGTAGAACTTGTGACGGGTGGCCTGCGCCAGGTCTGGATCGGTATCGTAGACCACGTGCCAATCCGGATTGCGCAGGAAGAATTCCGGAATGTTGGTGACATCGGACTGGATCAGGATTTTCGAATTGCCCGACGCGATGGCAAAGGAGGTATGTCCGGGCGTGTGACCCGGCGTCGCGATCGAGGTGATGCCCGGGGCGACCTCCTTGCCCCAGTCGTACTTCGTCACCTTGGATTCGATGCCGGCAAAGGTCTTCTTCACATTGGCGAAATAATTCTTCATCATCTCATTGGTCTGCGCCTTGGCAGTATTCTCGTCGCTGGTCCAGAACGCCCAGTCGACCGAGGGCACCATGATCTCGGCGTTCGGGAATGCCATCGAGCCGTCTGCGGCGCGGATACCGTTGGTGTGGTCGGGATGCAGATGAGACAGCAGCACGACGTCGATGCTCTTGGGATCGACGCCGGCGGCGGCAAGATTTTGCAAGGTACGGCCAACCGCACCCTTGGTGGCTTCCAGGTTGGCCACACCGTTACCGGTATCGATCAGGATAAGCTTGCTGCCGGTATTGATGAGCTGCGGGTTGAACGGCACGGTTACCATGCCCTTGGGCATGTAGGCGGCATCAGCCGCAGCGAGCGCCTGGTCCTTCGGGACATTGGTCACGAATGTATCGGGCAGCGGGAACGAACGCGCACCGTCGTTGATCGATGTGCATTCGTAATTGCCGACCTTGTAGCGATAGAACCCCGGTGCCTGCGCGCCCGCCGGCGGCACCGCGGCGCGCGCGGTCGGTGCCCCGAACAAGGTCAAGGCGGCTGCGGTACCGGCTGCGGCGCCGGCTAAAAGATGGCGGCGGTTCAAGTCAGTCATGGCGAATACTCCCCTGGTGTGTGATGCTTTTTTCGCGTGCCCATTCGGTGCAAATGTTCCCTCTGTCATGGACAGAACGCAAGCCTCTTTGACTGCAACTATTTGATCAGCTCCCAGAACAAGCCGACGATCGCCACATAGCCGAACGTGAAGATCAGCGTCCTCAGATAGGGGATACCAAGCAGGTACACGACGGCATGGGCCAAGCGCAGCCAGAAGAACGCCATCGCCCAGAACGCTGTCCTCGCATCGGCCTTGCCGGCCAGATGAACCGCGATCACCAGGGCTGCGAACGGCGCGAAGGTTTCGACCGCGTTGATGTAGGTCCGGTCGGCACGTTTGCCCCACAGCGGCAACGGCCGCGGCGCGGGGTCGACATAATTTGGAGGCGCGAGAGGCCCATTGGTCATCACCTGGCAAACGACATAGGGAATCCACAATGATGCCGTGAGAATTGCGGTAAAGGCGAGGTATTTCAGGTCCGTCGACATTTAATGTCCCCCTCTTTAAAAATGATTTTCAATAGCTCCTGTCGCTCGGGTCGGTCCTGCGCGGGCAGCCGGCCAATTGGCCGGCCCCGAACATTACCCGCCCTTGTTCGGATTGATCAGGTATTTCTCGCCGGTGGCGCGCTTGCCGTAAACGGCGATGTTCGAAAGCTGTAGCGCTTCCTGCAGCGACACCACTCGTGTGTAATGGCTGGCAAATGTCGTCTTGAGCTCGTCGACCACCCGCTGGCGGAGCTTTGCGCCTTCGGCGGGCGCTATCTTTTGCAGGAATGGAAACAGCAGCCAGCCGCCGACCCCCCACGCCATTCCGAACGCCCGGTTCAACTCGACCGGACGCGGGTCGAGGCTGCCATAGATATAGACCTGCTTGTGCACGCTCGACCCGTAGCGGCTGTAGACTTCTGCGGTTTTGTTGACCGCAACCTCCATGCAAGTGAGGATTTGACCAGCAAGTTTGCCGCCACCGATGGCATCGAACGCCAGCGTCGCACCGGTTTCGACCAGGGCGCTCGTCAGATCTTCCATGAAGGCCGGCGCGGTGGAATCGACAACGTGTTTCGCCCCGATCTTGCGCAGGATATCGGCCTGATCCGGGGTGCGCACGATATTGACGAGACCGATGCCGTCCTTGAGGCAGATCTTGTTGAGCATCTGCCCAAGGTTGGACGCGGCTGCCGTATGGACGAGCGCCTTATGGCCTTCGCGCCGCATGGTCTCGACCATGCCGAGCGCCGTCAGCGGATTGACGAAGCAGGATGCACCCTCGGCGGGCGTAATGCCCGCAGGCAGCGGTAGACATTCGCTCACTTTCAGGCAGCGATACTGCGCATACATTGCACCGCCGATCATGGCGACGGTCCTGCCCATCAGTGCCTTGGCTGAATCCGACGAGCCGGTCTTGACGACGACGCCGGCGCCCTCATTGCCGACCGGCATCGATTCATCGAGCCGCCCTGCCATCGCCTTCATTGCCGCTTCCGGCACATGGGCGGTAATCACCGGCGCGTCCTTGGTGCCGGACGCTTTGGCGGTGTTCATATCGGCGGCTCCGACCAGCAGGCCCAGGTCCGAGGGATTGATCGGCGAAGCCTCGACGCGGACCACGACTTCATCAGCTGATGGTTCGGGGATGGCGACTTCGGCCAATGATATCTCGAGTTCGCCGCTTTTCCTGATGAGCGAACGTAACTGAAGCCCGGTCTTGCTATCTGAACTCACGACATACCTCCCGTTTCGGCACTACCGAATTGGGCGGGAGTGTTCGCAGGTTACGGCGAGAAGGCAAGCCTCATTGTGCTTGACACGTAGCAGGCTCAGCCCGCGATCACGGCTTGGCGGTTTCGGGCGCCTCGCCGCGGGCTATACGATCAGCACGTCATGCGCGGTCAGCGGGGTAATGACACCGGCCAGCGTGATGGACGCATCGTGACCGAGGTCGATGACCGTATCATGACCGACGACTTGGACAGCGAGATGTGCAAAATCAACGGCTACGCTCGAGGCGATCTGAAGAATGTCGTGGCCGGCGGCATCTCCGGACTTGAAATTATTGATGATGTCGTGCCCGGAGACCTGATTGAAGACGAAGGTATCCCCACCTGCGCCGTTGATGACGTCGTTTGCCGTCGTCGAAATCAATGTGACACCGGAGACATAGGCCGTCATGGTGTGCGAACCATCGTTGTTGTCGAAAGTGGTCATGATCCTGTGTCCCGTTGCGTCCGTCACATCATGTCGCGCCGTATAGGCCTGACCTGTGATATCGTAAGTATCCACAGTCTTGATGCCGCTGGCGTCGACGGTCTGCTTCAGGAGCAGCGATCCATCCGCGCGATAGTCTTCGATCAGCACGCTATGCCCCGATAAATCGTTGACCGTGTGCTGCGAGGTATAGTCCTTGCCGACAATGTCGTAGCTGTAGATGTCGCGCGAACCGTCGGCATGCCGGAGCGTCTCGGTCGTCAGGGTGTCGTCCGCAGCGTAGATGGATTGGACATAAGATCCATCCTTTTGCGTCACCGTTTCTTCGGTAACGTGGCCGGCGCTGTCATATTGGTCCAGCGTCCTGACCCCGCCGGCGTCCACGGTCTGCTTCAGGAGCAGCGATCCATCCGCGCGATAGTCTTCGATCAGCACGCTGTGCCCCGATGAATCGTCGACAGTATGCTGCGAGCTGTAGTCCTGGCCGACAATGCCGTAGCTGTAGATGTCGCGCGAGCCGTCGGTATGCGCGAGCGTTTCGGTGACGAGACTACCGTCCGCAGCATAGGTGGACTGGACATAGGATCCGTCCTTCTGTGTCACGGTTACCTCGATGGTGTGCCCGAGGCTGTCATACTGATCGAGCGTCTTGACGCCACTGGCATCGACGGTCTGCTTCAAGATCAACGATCCGTCGGCGCGATAGTCTTCGATCGCTAGGCTATGTCCGGATGAATCGTTGAGTGTATGCTGCGAGGTGTAGTCCTCGCCCACAATGCCATAGCCGTAGATGTCGCGCGAGCCGTCGGTGTGCCGGATGGTCTCGCTGGTTTCGAGGCCCGACGCATTGAAGGTAAATTGATCGAACGAACCGTCGACATAACTCGTTGCGAACTGCGTGAGATGACCGGCGGCGTCGTAGTCGGCGCGGACGACCGAGCCGTTGCCGTTGACTACTTGCGTGAAGGCGAGACCGCCGGTCGCGGTCCCGTCGCCATGGAAGTATTGCGAGACCACCGCCTCGGCCGGCTTTCCCATCACGGAATAGCCGGTGCTGGTATACTGGTTGTTGAGATCCCATTGCCAGAGTTCGACGCCTTGCATCCAACTGCCGCCTTCCGCCGTCCAGACCTGAAAGAAAGCCTTGTAGGCGTCCGCCTGCGCTGCCGGATCAGGGGTGCCGTTAATTGTCCATGACCCCGGCTGGATCGCGGTGCCATCGATGCTGCGGTAGCCCATCTCCGTCATCAGGACCGGCTTGCCGTATTGCTCCGACAGCGAATGGAGGAAATCGACCGGCGATTTGTTCTCGAACGCGGCCGCGTAATAGGGGTTGGCCGGCACTTCGTTCCAGGCGTTGACGAGATCCTGCACGGTCGGCGTATTGCTGGTCGTCAGCGGCGGATAGGTATTCACGCCGATGGTGTCGAGTTCGTCCCAGAAGCTGACCTTGGACGCCTCATCGGTCGCGGCGGCATAGGTCAGTTCGCCGTGGTAGACTTGGCGAACGGCCGCGATCAGATCGGTCCAGTAGCCGCGATATTGCGGACCCGACAGGCTACTCATCTCGTTGCCGATAGCGAAGGTCTCCACGCCGCCGGCCTGCGCGATGGTGGCGAGATGGACGATTTCGGCCTCGTACGAAGCAAAAAAAGCGCTGACGTCGGTCGGCGCCATGCTGGAGGTCGGAGTTCCGTCCAACGGGGAGATCGCGGCCTTAAAGACCACCGACAGCCCCGCGGCATGCGCCGCCTGAAATCCTGCCAGGAGACTTGCGTCACTTTCGGTTTTGGCAGGGTCGGCGATGACGGTGTCGGTAGTTCCGCTCTGGGTCCAGATACGGGCCGTTAGCTCGATCGAATTCGAACCCAGCGCCGCAATCGTCTGAAATGCCTGATCGGCCGACGCGCTGGAGAATTGCCCGTTCCACTCCGACAACGCGCCGAAGCCCTGAACCTCGAAGATATTTGCCACACCCGAACTCCGTCCATGTCCGACGGAAATCGGTCCGTCTTTGCCTGACGGTCATCCCGATGCATTACGTTCTTCTTAAGAGAGGATTTGTTGCGCGCGAAAATTTCAGAGCTGGGTCAATTCCGCAAAACGCGCGCACCAAAGTTGTTCCGTGTTCGGAACCCGCAACAAATTCCGTGCGCAAGAAGCCGCGAAGCTGATCGCGTTCCGACAAAGATGCGAACGGCACTCCATTTTGAAACGCCGACGCCATGATGAAACTGCCGTTTGCCTCAGGCCAGCGCCTTCAGCGCCGCCCTGCCCGCATATTTCGCCTGCGTGCCCAGTTCCTGCTCGATGCGCAGCAGCTGATTGTACTTGGCGGTGCGGTCGGAGCGCGCCAGCGAGCCGGTTTTGATCTGGCCGCAATTGGTGGCCACCGCGAGATCGGCGATAGTGGAATCCTCGGTCTCGCCGGAGCGGTGCGACATCACCGCCGTATAGCCGGCCTTGTAGGCCATCTCGACCGCGCTCAGCGTCTCCGTCAGCGTGCCGATCTGGTTGACCTTGACCAGGATGGAGTTGGCGCGGCCGTTCTTGATACCGTCGGCGAGCCGGGTCACGTTGGTGACGAACAGGTCGTCGCCGACCAGTTGGCATTTGTGGCCGATGAGGTCGGTCAATTCCTTCCAGCCGTCCATGTCGTCTTCCGCCATACCGTCCTCGATCGAGACAATCGGATAGCGCGATACCAGATCGGCAAGATATTTGGCCTGCTCGGATGGGCTCAAGCTTTTGCCTTCAGCTTCGTAGACGTATTTACCATCTTTGAAGAACTCGGTTGAGGCAGGGTCGAGCGCCAGCATGACGTCGCCGCCGGCCTTGTAGCCGGCCTTGCCGATCGCAGCCATGACGAACTCGAGCGCGGCATCTGCCGACGGCAGGTTGGGTGCAAAACCGCCTTCATCGCCGACATTGGTGTTGTGGCCGGCCTTCTTCAGTTCCGATCGCAGGGTGTGGAAGATTTCCGAGCCGCAGCGCAGCGCCTCGGCGAAAGTCGGCGCGCCGACCGGCATGATCATGAATTCCTGGAAATCGATCGGATTGTCGGCGTGCACGCCACCATTGATGATGTTCATCATCGGCACCGGCAGCGTCCGCGCCGAGGTGCCGCCGATATAGCGATACAGCGGCATATCAAAGGATTCCGCCGCGGCCTTGGCGCAAGCGAGCGAGACGCCGAGAATTGCATTGGCGCCGAGGCGGCCCTTGTTGGGCGTGCCGTCGAGATCGATCATGACCTGGTCGATCTGAACCTGCTGTTCGACCGCCATGTCGCTCAATGCGTCGAAGATTTCGCCGTTTACGGCGTCGACGGCCTTCAGCACCCCCTTGCCGAGGTAGCGCGCCTTGTCGCCGTCGCGCAGTTCGACCGCCTCATGGGCGCCGGTGGAGGCGCCCGAGGGCACCGCCGCACGCCCGATCGAACCGTCTTCCAGCACTACATCAACCTCAACCGTGGGATTGCCGCGGCTGTCGAGAATTTCGCGGCCGATGATGTCGACGATGGCGGTCATGGGTGCCTCTTTTGAAAATGCCGGGAATTTAGCGGTTCGCGATGCTTCTACAGTAACGCATCAGGGCGGAAAAGGCCGCCGCTTCGCGTGACGTTGATGTCACAATTGGCTAATAACGCGGCAGCGGAGATCATCATGTCGAAAACGCCTGCCAAAGCCTCGAAACCGAAAGTACTGCAGCTCGGCCGCGCCGTGGAATGGCCCCATACGCCCGAAGAGGCTCAGATCGACCGGGTGCCTAATCCGCAGCGGGATACGAACTACGTGGTGCGATTCACCGCGCCGGAATTCACCTCGCTCTGCCCGGTGACTGGCCAGCCGGATTTTGCTCATCTCGTGATCGACTATGTGCCGGGGCAATGGCTGCTGGAATCGAAATCCCTGAAACTGTTTGTCGCGAGCTTCCGCAACCATGGGGCGTTCCATGAAGACTGCACGGTGGCGATCGGCAAAAGAATATCGGCGGAAATCAAGCCGAAATGGTTGCGCATCGGCGGTTACTGGTATCCGCGCGGCGGCATTCCGATCGACGTGTTCTGGCAGACCGGCAAATTGCCGAAAGGCATGTGGATCCCGGATCAGGGCGTCGCGCCGTACCGCGGGCGGGGCTAAGGTTGAACGTTTGGCCGCATTGCCGCGTCCTTGGGTCTCGTTGGCCGCAGCAGCCGCGCGCATGCCAGGCCGAGCGCGACCATCACGGCCGCAGCCGTCAGCAAGGTCGAAATCTTGCCGACATTCTGGATGCCAAACCCGTAGGCGATCGGACCTACGGTCTGGCCCATGAAAAAGAAGAACGAGTGCAGCGACAGCGCGGTGGCGCGGGCTTCCACCGATAGTTCGCTGGCGAACACCTGCATGCATCCATGGATCATGTAGAAGCCCCAGCCCAAGAACAGCAGGCTGAGGGTCTGGATTTTCCAGCCCGGCCCGAACGCAATGATGGCGAGTTGCAGGCCGACCAGCGACGCGCCTGATAATCATCATGCCGTTGACGCCAAGGCGCGGCAGGAACCGCGATACCGTCATGGTGTAGAACAAGCCGCCGACCGCAAAGCCCGCGATCGCGATCCCGGCGATCGTCAGGCTGGTTTCGCCGACATCGAACAGGAATGCCGCGAGATACGGAAACAATCCAAGCACGCAACAGCCTTCGATAAATACCGCGGCAAAGCAGAGCGCGTTCCGATTGGTGAAGATGGTGCGATAGCCATGCCGGAGCACGCCGAGGTCCACCTTGATGGCGTCCAATTCCAGGCTTCGCCGCGGAAGCCCGATGTCACGGCAACCGACGCCACCACTGCTAGCCCAACTTGCGCAGAATTGTACCCTGAGTATAAGCAAATCAATGCCTTAGCCAAAAAATTGGCACTACATTTTGGTGCAGGTCGGATCAGGCGCTGTGTTTGAGAGCTGGCAAGTCGTGCTCGGCGAGACGCATGCGTTTCGGCAGGACGATGCCGAGACGATTGAGGAGAGCGGCCTGGGCCGCGTCTGGTTGGGTCACACAGCGCAAACGAATCTGGCCGTGCGTTGCGGTCGGCAAGACGACGTCCTGGGACTGGATGCGCTTGAGTTCTTCCATAATGGTGCGCGGGGAATTGCCGAGACCTGCGCGGCTCTGCCACATCTCCAGGCTCTTCCACAGCACGAAGGCAAGAAAGCAGACGAGGATATGAGCCTGTACGCGATCCTCGCGCTGGTGCCAGATCGGACGGACGTTGAGTTGATCCTTCTGAATCCGGAAAGCGGCTTCGGCCTGCGTGAGCTGGATATAGGCCTTCCAGAGCTGTTGATCGCTCCAATCGGTGATGTTCGAGCGCAGCAGATAGGCGCCCTCGGAGAGAGCGGCCCAGTCGTCGAACGATGCGTTGTAAACCACGCCGAGGCGGAAACCAGCGGGGCAGCCATCCGGCTCCAGCGCGATTGCGAAGCGGGCGGCTGCTCGCTGATTTTGCTGCAGGATGCGGCCGATTTGCCGGTTCACGGTCGACGGATCGACACGCTTCTTTGAGCGAGCCAGGCGCGCAGCCAGGCGCTCGAGTGCTTCTTCGATCCGCCGGCTGAACTTGTCGTGCATGGCGCGTTCTTTGCTGCGCCGATCGGCGGAACGGCACAAGATCACTGTCTCGCCGGTCTCGGGGTGGCGCGTGAGCTTGACCTCGACGCCCTCGTGGACCACGCGCCAGCCGTCCGCGGTGGCGAGCGCAGAGCTGAACTTCTTCAGCTCCGACTTCGGCGCGCCGATGATGTAGCGCCGGTCGGTCCGGCGCAGCCAGGCCAGATTGTCGGCGCTGGCCATGCCGCGGTCGGTGATCCAGACGCGCCCCAGCATGCCATGCCGGGCCTCCATGGTGGCCACGATCGTCTGCAAGGTTCGCGAGTTGTGGGTGTTGCCGGCGAATACTTCGTAGCCCAAAGGAAAGCCGTCGAAGGTCACGACGAGAGCGATGCACACCTGCTTGCAGTCGGGGCGATGATCGCGGGAATAGCCGCGCCGAGCCTGCGGATTTGCCTCGGCCTGGCCCTCAAAATACGTGCTCGTCACGTCGTAGAGCAGCACCTCGTTCTGGACCGCGAACAGCTCTCCGCAGCGCTGCGACAGATGCGCTTCGAGCTCGGTCTTGTGGGCGAGCAGATGATCGAGCCCGCGATAGAGCCGATCCTTGTTGACCTCCTCGTCACCGAACTGCAGCAGATCTGAAAGCGCCGTGCGTCGATACCAGTCTTCCGCAATGTGCAACTCGCTCGATGGCTCGCAAAGCCGCGCGGCTACCAGCACCGCCGCCATCTTCGACCACGCGATGCGCTCTTTGCCGATCGGAAGCAGCCGTTCGCACAAAGCCTCCAGCCCGGTTCCGCGCCACAGGGCGAGCGCCAAATACACATCGCCGAACTGACGCGGGCGCTCGATGCGGATGCCCTTCAACCGCACCGGAACCGTCAATTGCTCGCTGCTATCATCGAACAGTTGCGCGCGCTCGGGAGTGCCAATCAGCCGACGCGCCAGCGCCTGTGCCTGTGCCTGAACGCGACCCTGCTCATCGAGTTCGCCGAGCTGCGCCACCGTTTGCTGAATGACCCGACGACCAACGCGCACGCTGCGCACAACACGCCAATAGCGATGAACCTTCCCGTCCTTGCGTATCGTGGTGTGGCGCAGATACATGCGCGCGAATCAATCCAACTCGTCGCCTCCAGAAAATACCCAAGGTTGGCACTACACGCCCAAATCCAATCTTCGCCACGTCTAACCGATTGATCCGATTCAGGTCACGCGACGCAAAATCCCGAAAAATAGCCAAATCCCGCCCCCAACTGCGCAAGTTGGGCTAGCGTGCCGAGCACGGCGAGCACGCCGCGCCAGCCCAGCAAATCGCCGATAATGCCCGACGCGGAGGCGCCGAGCAGATTGCCGGTCATGGAGCCCGCCAGCGTTCGTCCGATCGTAACTTGCCGCTTCTCGGGAGCCACCAGATCGCTGGTCAAGCCCAGCGCGATTGGAAATACGCCGCCGGAGCCGATGCCGGCCAGAATCCGGGACGCAAACAGAAGCGAGAACGACGTCGACATCGCGCCGAGGACGTTGGCCAACCCAAGCAGCACCAGGCAGCCGATCACAGCCGCGCCTTGCCGAACAGATCTGCGACCGCGCCCAGCACCGGCTGCACGATCGCAAAGGTGAAGGCGAACACCGACGCGAACCCCGCCGCGGTGGCGATGCTGACGCGGAAATCGCTGGCGACATACGGGGAGCACCGGATCGAGCGCGCGCGCCGACAGGCTCGCAGCGAAGGTCGCAAGCGCAATGATGTTGAGAGCCGGCGGCATGCGCTGCTGATGAGGCCGCAGTCCACTTTTCCGCATCAACGCGCCGCGTTCTTTTCGAGAACTCTTGGCGAGCGCGTCGAACGCCATCAGCGTCCGCAGCAAACCTTCGAACTCACGCAGCGGCACCATGTTGGGGCCGTCGGACGGCGCATGATCGGGATCGGGATGGGTTTCGATGAACACGCCGGCCACACCCACCGCGACCGCGGCCCGCGCCAGCACGGGAACAAATTCGCGCTCGCCGCCGGACGAAGTGCCCTTGCCGCCCGGCTGCTGCACCGAATGGGTGGCGTCGAATATGACCGGCGCACCGGTGGTGCGCGCCAGGATCGGCAGTGCCCGCATGTCCGACACCAGCGTGTTGTAGCCGAACGAGGCGCCGCGCTCGGTGACCAGCACGTTTGGATTGCCCGCGCCGGTGATCTTGGCGACGACATTGGCCATGTCCCAGGGCGCCAGAAACTGGCCCTTCTTGACGTTGATGACCTTGCCGGTCGCAGCCGCCGCCAGCAGCAGGTCAGTCTGCCGGCACAGGAACGCCGGGATCTGCAGCACGTCGACGGCCTGCGCCACCTCGGCGCATTGCGAGACCTCATGGACGTCCGTGAGAATCGGCAAGCCCAGTGACGAGCGAATTTCGGCAAAGATCGGCAGTGCCTGAGCCAGGCCGATGCCGCGCGCGGCGGACACGCTGGTGCGATTGGCCTTGTCGAAGGAGGTCTTGTAGACGAGGCCAATCTCGAGCCGTTCCGCGATCTCCTTCAGCGCAGAGGCGACTTCGAGCGCGTGCGCGCGGCTTTCGAGCTGGCACGGACCGGCAATGATCGAAATCGGCAAATCATTGCCGAATTTGACCGATCCGGCGGCAATGACGGGCGCAGCTGAAATGTTGGCGTTCAAGGCATTGTCCTTTTCCCGGCACGACCATGCCGGGCAGCGTCGACCGGATCAACCCTGTTTGGGGACCTCGAATATCAGGGTTGCGCCATGGGCGAAATCCGGCGGGATGACGAGGCGTCCGGCATGCCGCTGCGAGGCAATTTCGTTCTGCCGATGCAGGGCTTCGACCGCCGCGATGTCCGCGACCTCGAAGCGTACCGCGGGGAGCGTCATCTCCTCGCCTGCTACTTCGGGCGAAATGCCGAACTGGTCGCGAAACGCGACCTGCTCCATGATCTCGATGTCGCCGTTTTCCGTGCGCGCCTTGACGCCGATCGAACTCGAATGCAGGTCGGTAACGCCGGTAAACGCCTTCAGAAAGATGTGATGGTCGGCCGGATTGTCGGCGACCATGACCGCGCCGGGCACGGTTTTGGTGCCGTTGGCGTGGATCTGGAAGGCCGGGTCCCAGAAATTTTCCGGGAAATGATGCTGACACACTGCAAAGCGCAAATTCGGCGATGCCGGGTCTGAGGCAAAAGCCAGCGAGAACGCGAGCTTGACCGGCCTGCCGTCCGGCTTTTTCCCTTCGCGGGCGAAATCGAACACCTTGAAGCCGCCGATGCCGGCCGCCTCGAACGAACGTCCGTCGTCAGTCGCGTTGCTGCTGTTGAGGATCAGCATCGAGAATCCCTCGCGGTGAGCGAGAAAATCCTGGTTGAAGGCGCCGAACGAAAACGAGCGCGCGCCGTGCGGCACGATCTTCTCGGGTTCGGCGACTTCAAGAATTTCGATGTAGCAACGCTTCAACTGCACAATGCGGTTGTGCGTGCCCCATGCATGGCGGTTGCGCGCGCCGATGGTGAAGCCGGCGCGGCGATAGAATTCCCCCGCCGCGTCGAGATCGCGGACGGCGTGCACGATATGGTCAAGACCGTGAGGCATCGGGCGAGACCGGAGCCTTCCAACTGCCGTTCACTTCACCGATGAGAATGAAGTCGGTACCAGAAGCTGATTGACGATGTTGCCGACGATCTGGCCGTCTTCCTCGGTTTTTGCGCGCGCCGAGATCCAGTCGGGATCGCTCTGGAATGCGTTCCATTTCTTTTCGCGCTCGGCCAGCGACTCCCAGGCCAGCATATAGGTCAGTTCCTGATTGGATTCGCCGACCAGGGTGGTGAAGAAGCCGGCCTGCCGGATACCGTGCTTCTCCCACAGTTTCAGTGTGATGGTCTCAAAGCGCTTCACCAGCGCCGGCAGACGGCCCGGCAGACAGCGATAGACGCGGGTTTCGTAAATCATGATTTCCTCCATTTTCTTGCGCGGCGTTTATAGCGGCTGGTTGGGGAATTGTCTTGGCCGGATCAAGCACGCCGTGCGCCGTGAGGCGCATGACTAACCGTCATCGTCATCGCGCAGGGCCACAACAGACTCACAACGATCAACGCCGGCCAACAGTTCTATACCAGCCGGCTCTGCACCACCGCCGCCTGCACGAACGACGCGAACAGCGGATGCGGTTCGAACGGACGTGATTTCAGTTCGGGATGGAATTGCACCCCGATGAACCAGGGATGGTCCTCGTATTCGACGATCTCCGGCAGCACGCCATCAGGGGACAGGCCCGAAAAACGCAGGCCGTGTTGCTCGAGCCGGTCCTTGTAGGCGGTATTGACCTCATAGCGGTGGCGGTGGCGCTCCGAAATCTCGGTGGCGCCGCGATAAACCTCCGACACCCGGCTGCCGCGCTTGAGCACCGCGGGATAGGCGCCAAGGCGCATGGTGCCGCCGAGATCTCCGGCCTTTGTACGTTTCTCCAGCTCATTGCCGCGCAGCCATTCCGTCATCAGGCCGACCAGCGGTTCCCGTGTCGGCCCAAACTCGGTGGAGTTCGCCTCCTCGATGCCGACCAGATTGCGTGCGGCCTCGATCACCGCCATCTGCATCCCGAAGCAGATGCCGAAATAGGGCACGTTCCGCTCGCGGGCGAACTGTGCCGCGCGGATCTTGCCTTCCGCGCCGCGCTGGCCGAAGCCGCCGGGGACCAGGATGCCGTTGACGTGTTCGAGGAACGGCGCGGGATCCTCGTTCTCGAATACCTCGCTCTCGATCCAGTCGAGATTGACCTTCACCTTGTTGGCGATGCCACCATGCGACAACGCCTCGATCAGCGATTTGTAGGCGTCCTTCATGCCGGTGTATTTTCCGACGATGGCGATGGTCACCGCGCCCTCGGGATTGTGCACCCGCTCGTTGATGACGTGCCAGCTTTGCAGCGCCGGTGGCACTTTCGGCACGATGCCGAATGCCGCGAGCACCTCGTCGTCGAGCCCGGCGGCGTGATAGGCCTCGGGCACGGCGTAGATGTTGTCGACGTCGCGCGCCTCGATGACGGCGCTTTCGCGCACATTGCAAAACAGGCCGAGCTTGCGTCGTTCTTCCTTCGGGATTGGCCGGTCGGTGCGGCACAACAGGATATCCGGCTGGATGCCGATCGAGCGCAACTCCTTGACCGAGTGCTGGGTCGGTTTTGTCTTTAGTTCGCCCGCGCTGGGGATGAAGGGCAATAAAGTCAGATGAATATAGATGGCATGATCGCGCGGCAGATCGTTCTTGATCTGTCGGATCGCCTCGAAGAACGGCAGGCCCTCGATGTCTCCGACGGTGCCGCCGATCTCGCACAACACGAAGTCGAACTCGTCGTTGCTGTCGAGGATGAAATCCTTGATCGCATTGGTGACGTGCGGGATCACCTGGATGGTGGCGCCGAGATAATCGCCGCGCCGCTCCTTGGTGAGAATGTCCTGGTAGATGCGACCGGTGGTGATGTTGTCGGCCTTGGTGGCGGGACGCCCGGTGAAGCGCTCGTAGTGACCGAGGTCAAGATCGGTCTCGGCGCCATCGTCGGTCACGAACACTTCGCCGTGCTGATACGGCGACATCGTTCCGGGGTCGAGATTGAGATAGGGGTCAAGCTTGCGAAGCCGGACCTTGTAGCCCCGCGCCTGCAACAGGGCGCCGAGCGCCGCTGAAGCCAAGCCTTTTCCGAGCGAAGAAACCACGCCGCCGGTGATGAAGATATACCGCGCCATGGGGCTTAACCTTTAAGGCTGACGGCGCGATTCGCCAAAACGAATCGCAAGCCGCAACAAACATTTTGCCAGGCTGTGAGTGGCCTGAAATTTAAAGTATTATCAGTGCATTGATGGGGATTTCTGATGCAAGACGATAGCTGCCGTCTTGCATAGCCACCCTGCTTTATTGCGAACGCGGCGCTTGCGGGCCCGATGGGGCCGGCTGGTTCTGCTGCTGCTCGTCGGACTTCTTCAGCGAGTTAAGCAGGCCACCGCTGGTCGGCGGCGCAACCGGCGTTGCCCCATTTGCCGGCTGCGACTGCGTGGCCGGAATGATCGAACTCGGCTTGCGGTCGTAGCTCGCAAGCCAGGACAGGAACAGGCTGGTCGCGAAGAAGCCGACCGCGAGTACGGCCGTCGTGCGTGTCAGCAGATTGGCGGTGCCGCGGCTCGACATGAACCCGGCGCCGCCGCCGACGCCGAGGCCGCCGCCTTCGGATTTCTGCAGCAATACGGTTGCGATCAGTGTCGCAACGATCATCAAGTGGACTACGATAATGACAGTCTGCATCTCTACCTTCCGTCACAATCCCAAAAGACGGGCGTCCGGCTGCACATTGGACTTGCGGGGTTTGAAGTCGCGCGGTGTTACACGATCGGACGGGGCATTGTCACCCCCGGGATCAGCTTGCCGTTAGTTAGGAACAATTCCCCGCAATCGCAAGGAAATCGGCCGCTTTCAGGCTGGCGCCCCCGACCAGCGCGCCATTGACGTTGGCGACCGCCATCAATTCAGCGGCGTTCGAGGGTTTTACCGAGCCGCCATAGAGGAGGCGGATTTTAGCCCCCTCGGCCTTAAATCGCGCCACCAGGAGTTCACGGATAAACGCATGAATTTGCTCGACATCGGCGACCGTCGGGGTCAGGCCGGTGCCGATCGCCCAGACCGGCTCATAGGCTACCACCAGATTGTCGGCCTTGGCCCGATCCGGCAGGGACAACTTGAGCTGTCCGGCGCAAACATCGAGGGTTTGTCCGGCATCGCGCTGGTGCTGGGTTTCGCCGATGCACACAATCACGGTCAGGCCGGCGCGCCACACCGCTTCGGCTTTCTGGTGAACCAGCGTGTCGCTCTCGCCGTGATCGGCGCGCCGCTCGGAGTGGCCGACAATGATGGCGCTGGCGCCAGCATCCGCCAGCATCTCGGCCGAAATATCGCCGGTATGGGCGCCGGACGGCTTGGGGTGGCAATCCTGAGCGCCGATCGCGAGAAACTTGGAGCCGCGCGCCTTCTCGGCGAAAGCGGCAATCAGGGTCGCCGGCGGGCAAACCAGCAGGTCGGCCTTGCCAGCAACCGCAGGCGCCCCCGCAAGCATGGCCTCGAATTCGGCCGTGGAGGACCTGAGGCCGTTCATTTTCCAGTTGCCGGCAATCAGTGGCCGGATGGCGTTGGTCATGGCAGGATTCCCACGAAGATTGGCTCAATCATGCGCTAGCAGAGCACAGCGCCCAGTGCCAGATACCGCCCGCGCAATCGTCACGCCGTTAACCGCTTCACTTCGCCCCACCTGCGGACCTCGCCGGCTCGCCCCGCCAAGGTTGCGACAAGGCGGCTGCCACTTTATGATGCTTTATCAACTCGGTGACGCCCTTTTGCGGTATCCGCCCTAGGCGCGACCCGGTTCCCTCCTGCAAACAAGTTGGACCCATGCTTCGAGGAATGCGCAAAGCCTCATCAAACTGGCTCGGCAAGACCATAATGGCCGTAGTGATGGGCGTGCTGATCATCAGTTTCGGCGTCTGGGGCATTGCCGACATCTTCCGGGGTTTCGGACAGTCGACGCTCGCCAAGGTCGGCCATACCGAGATTTCGACCGAACAATTCCGCCAGCTCTATACCGACCGGCTGCAGCAGATCGGCCGCCAGTTCGGCCGTCCGCTGACGATGGATCAGGCCCGTGCCTTCGGCCTCGACCGCCAAGTGCTGCAGCAAACCATCGCCGAGGCAGCGCTTGACGAGGAAGCCCGACGGCTGGGGCTAGGACAATCCGACGCCGAGACCATGCGCTTGATCTTCAGCGACCCCAATTTCAAGGGAACCAACGGCGCATTCGATCCGGCCCGCTTCCAGGCCACGATCCGGCAGGCCGGCTTCACCGAACAACGCTATATCGCTGACCAGCGCCGGGTATCGCTGCGGCGTCAGATCGCCGGCACGATCTCCGCCGGTCTCGAACCGCCTAAAGTCATGATCGAGGCGCTGAGCCGCTACCAGAACGAGCAGCGCTCGATCGCCTATGTCAAACTTGACGCCGCGCAGGCCGGAACCATCGATCCGCCGTCGCCGGAGACGCTGGCCGGCTATTTCGACGATCACAAGATCCAGTTCCGCGCGCCCGAATATCGCAAAATAGCATTTGTCGCGATTACCGCGGAAGACATCGGCAAATGGTCTGAGGTGTCCGACGAGGACGCCAAGAAACTGTTCGAGCAGCGCCGCGACAAGCTTGGCACGCCGGAGAAGCGCGAGGTGTCGCAAATCGTGTTTCCGAACGCCGAAGAAGCCCTGGCGGCGCGCAATCGGATCACATCCGGAACGTCATTCGACGACATCGCGAAGGAGCGCGGCCTCAACGCTTCCGACGTCGACCTCGGCCTGATCACGAAATCCGAGATCATCGACCCCGCGATCGCGGAGGCGGCCTTTACGCTGCCGTCAGGCGATGTGAGCCAGCCGGTGCAGGGCCGGTTCGGCTCTGTCCTGGTCAAGATCGGCAAGATAGAGCCCGGTGTCGAACCCGCATATGAGAGCTTCGCCGCGAACCTGAAGAAAGAGATCGCGATCGAACGCGCGCGGAAATCGGTCGCCGATCTGCGCGACAAGATGGAAGACGAACGCGGCGGTGGCGCAAGCGTCATTGAGGCCGCACAGAAACTGGGGCTCACGGCCGTCACCGTCGACGCGGTCGATCGCTCCGGCCGCCTGCCCAACGGCCAACTCGCAACCAACATTCCCCGCGGCCTCGATGTCGTGTCGCAGGCATTCAACAGCGATGTCGGCGTCGACAACGATGCGATCTCGTTCAACGGCGGCTATGTCTGGTACGACGTTCTGGGCATCACCCCGTCGCGCGAACGCAGCCTCGATGAGGTCAAGGACCAGGTCGAGGCAAAATGGCGTGACGACCAGATTACGAGCCGGCTGCGGACCAAGGCGACCGAGATGGTTCAGAAGCTCGATCAGGGCGGCAACCTTGCGGACGAGGCTAAGGCTGCCGGATTGAAAGTCGAAACCGCCGCCGGATTCAGGCGCGATGCCTCGTTGCCCGGCGTGCCGGCCGGCGCGATCGCGGCGGCCTTCCGCACCGTCAAGGATGGCTCCGGACAAACCCCCGGCGCCGGTGCCGGCGAATGGATCGTGTTCCGCGTGACCGACGTCACCGTGCCGCCGGTCGACCTTGCCTCGGACGACATCAAGAAACTGAAAGAGAGCCTTCGGAGTTCAATGACCGATGAGCAGATCGGACAATACGTCACGAAACTTGAAACGGAAATCGGCACGTCAATCAATCAGGCCGCCTTCGCGCAGGTGACCGGCGCGAACAACTGAGCATGATTGGAAATGAAGGTCGGCGGCCCCTTGCGGAATTCCCCTCATCCTGCGGAGCAGTCTCTTGGCCGCGTCACGAAAGATGTGACATCCTCGTGGTTCGAGGCGGCGCAAGTGCGCCTCCTCACCACCAAGCCCCGATTTTGAAAGCAAGTGATGGACGACCTCAAATCAATCATCGGAAAAGTCGCCACCGGCGCGACACTGTCGCGCGACGAGGCGGCATCCGCCTTTGACAGCATGATGTCCGGCGACGCCACGCCCTCGCAGATGGGCGGATTTCTCATGGCGCTACGCGTGCGCGGCGAAACCGTCGATGAGATCACCGGTGCGGTAGCCGCGGTGCGGGCCAAAATGCTGCGTGTGACGGCTCCCGCCGGGGCCGTCGACGTAGTCGGCACTGGCGGCGACGGCTCCGGCTCGGTCAATGTCTCGACCTGCGCCTCGTTCATCGTCGCGGGCACTGGCGTCCCCGTCGCCAAGCATGGCAATCGCGCGCTGTCGTCGCGCTCCGGCGCCGCCGACGTGCTGTCTTCGCTCGGAGTGAGGATCGACATCACGCCCGAGCATGTCGGCCGCTGCGTCGCCGAGGCCGGAATTGGCTTCATGTTCGCGCCCTCGCACCATCCCGCCTGGAAGAACGTCGGTCCGACCCGGGTCGAACTGGCGACCCGCACGATCTTCAATCTCCTGGGGCCGTTGGCCAATCCGGCCGGCGTCAAGCGGCAAATGATCGGCGTTTTTTCCCGGCAATGGGTGCAGCCGTTGGCGCAGGTGCTGAAGAATCTCGACGCCGAATCGGTCTGGGTGGTGCACGGCTCGGACGGACTGGATGAGATCACCCTCACCGGCCCGACCTTCGTCGCGGCACTTGAGAACGGCAATATCCGCACCTTCGAGGTAACGCCGGAGGAAGCCGGCCTGAAGCGCGTCGGCGGCGAGGCGCTGAAGGGCGGCGATGCCGACGCCAACGCGATCGCGCTGCGCAGCGTGCTGGATGGGATGCCGAGCCCTTTTCGGGACGTTGCCCTGCTGAACGCCGCGGCGGCGCTGATTGTGGCCGGCCGCGCGAAAAACTTAAGAGAAGGTGTTGATCTCGGCACCCAATCGCTCGACAGCGGTGCGGCGGCCGCGCGGCTGAAGCATCTGATCGCGGTCTCCAACAGCTGACCCGAGAGGCCTGTCATGTCCGACATCCTAACCAAGATCGAAGCCTACAAGCGCGCGGAGATCGCCGCCGCCAAGCGCGCCCATCCGCTGGCCAGGGTCGAGGCGCTGGCCAAGGCCGCGCCGGCACCGCGCGGGTTTATCCGCGCAATCCGCGAAAAGCTTGCCCGTGGCGAATATGCGCTGATCGCCGAAGTGAAGAAGGCTTCGCCGTCCAAAGGTCTGATCCGCGCCGACTTCGACCCGCCTGATCTTGCCCGCGCCTACGAAGCCGGCGGTGCGGCGTGTCTCTCGGTACTGACCGATACGCCGTCGTTTCAGGGTCATCTCGATTTCATGGTGGCGGCACGCGCCGCCACGGCATTGCCGGTACTGCGCAAGGACTTCATGTACGACACCTATCAGGTCGCCGAGGCCCGCGCCCACGGCGCCGACTGCATCCTGATCATCATGGCGGCGCTCGACGATGGCGCAGCCCGGGATATCGAGGACGCAGCGCTCGCGCATGGCATGGACGTCCTGATCGAAATCCATGAACGCGCCGAACTGGATCGCGCCTTAAAACTTCGCTCCCCCATGATCGGCGTCAACAACCGCAACTTGCGGACTTTCGAGACTACCCTTGCGACCAGCGAGGCGCTGGCGCCGCTGATCCCCGGGGATCGCCTGATGGTCGGCGAAAGCGGCATCTTTGCAGCCCCCGATCTCGCGCGGCTTGCGCGTGTCGGCATGTCGACATTCCTGGTTGGCGAAAGCCTGATGCGGCAGCCCGATGTGACGGCGGCGACCCGCGCGCTACTGGCGCGAAACGATGCTGTCACCACAACCGGGACGCGCTAACGCATGGCGCGCAAACCCTCGAAGGTAGGTTCCGCCCTCACTCATATCGACGCCAAGGGTGAAGCGCGGATGGTCGACGTGTCGGCCAAGCCCGCCACCGAACGCATCGCGATCGCGGAAGGCAGCGTCGTCATGAGCAAGGCGACGCTCGAGTTGATCGTCTCAGGCAATGCCAAAAAGGGCGACGTGCTCGGCACCGCCCGCCTCGCTGGCATCATGGCGGCCAAGCATACGTCGGATCTGATACCGCTGTGCCACCCTTTGGCGCTGTCGAAAGTCACGGTCGATATTGTCACGGATAAAAAGCTGCCCGGCTGCCTTGTCCGTGCCGCCGTCAAGGTCACCGGTCCGACCGGCGTCGAGATGGAAGCGCTGACCGCGGTGTCGGTCGCGTGCCTCACGATCTACGACATGATCAAGGCGGTGGAGCGTGGCGTCCGGATCGAAGGCATTCATCTGGTTGAGAAAATGGGTGGCAAGTCGGGGCACTATCGGGCCGGGGATTGAACTGATTGAAGGGACAGGAGCCTCATTGTCACGCCGGTGTGAGCAGCAGGGCGCGGAGTGAGTTCCGGTCTCCGGTGTTGATCTTGCGTCGCCCTCACCCGGAGAAGCCCAATGTCGACCTTCAAGCCGACTTTCAACCTTCTTGGCGCGGTGGCCGTCCTGTCCGCCGCGACTGCAACGCCGGCGCTGGCGCAACCGGTGATCCCGGAGCCCGCTTATTGTGCCTTTTTCTATCCCTATGCGAACTGCCAGAATAAGGGGCCCGGCAACCCCTACACCGATCCTAATTACCGGCGCGGCCCAAATGACGGGACGTGGTCACGCGGTGAGACGGTCGGCATCGCCACGAAGCGGCCACGGACACACCGCCACCACCTATCTGCGACAGGAGCGCGGTAACGACGGTGATGGATCAGCTTTTGTCTTGGCGCGACCGCGCCTACTTCAGCGACGAGTTGATCGAAGTAAACCTGGTGTTGAGCTTGGTGCCGAGCCCGTTCATGACGGCAATGATCGCGAGCGAAATGCCGCGGCGATCAATCCATACTTGATCGCCGTTGCGCCGGCTTCATCGGCGATGAATTGTTTGAAGCTGGTTGTCATCGACGGGCATTCAGTTGCGTTCGCGCCTGGAACCGCGACTGGATTTTCGCGAGCATGGCGCAGCGCCATGCTGCAATCGATTTGCGTCCGCGCCGGCAGTGGAAACAACCTCATCGTCCGGCTCAGCGACCAAACGGGCACACTGCCTCTCGCACCACAGCCCCGGCAACCCCTGATTAACCCAAATTCCTAACCGCGCCTCCATCTCGGCATTGTAGCTATGTGCTGGCCAGGACATGAGAAATTGTTGTGGTGCTCAGCTTTGACAGCGAACAAGACCAATGACGGCAGACGGTACGGCCTCTCCCCACATCCAAGCTTCCGTTCGCAGCGGTCCGATCCGCTGGCTGGTCGCCGGCGGCGCATTGCTGATCGCGGCAATCACGGTCGGCACCACGATCATGGCCGGCAATTTTCGCGAGCGCGCGCTGCTTAGCCGCGAGCGTGAACTGGAAAACACCGTGCTTTTGCTGGCCCGCCACTTCGACGACCAGCTCGGAGATTTCACTGTCATCCAGAAGGATGTTGTCACACAGATCGAGCACGCCGGACTCACCGCGTCCGACGTCAGCGAACAACTGGCCACCCTCGAATGGCACGAAACGCTGAGAGCCAAGGTCGGAGCATATTCCGATGTTGCTGGTGTGAATGTGTTCGATTCGGAGGGAGTCCTGATCAATTCGTCAGAGACCTGGCCGGTTCCGGACGTCAAAATCGCCGATCGAGCCTACTTTCTGGCCTTCAAATCGGGGGCTGCGACGACACCGGTTTTGATCGAACAGGTGCAGAGCCGATTTTCCGGCAGTTGGGCAACCGTCATCGCTCAGAAGGTGACTGGGCCGAAGGGTGAGTTTCTGGGAGTCGTCAACAGAGCGATCTCGCCGGGCAGTTTTGAAAAATTCTTCGCCTCCGTGGCACTTGGACAAGGTGCTGCGATTTCGATGCACCATCGCGATGGAACACTGCTGGCGCGTTATCCTCATGTCGAAGAAATGATCGGTCGGAATTTCAAGTCCGGTCCGGCACGTCAGCAGAGGCTATTTGAACGCGATCATGACTCCACCCGCCTGACCAGTCCCGTTGACGGCCGGGACCGTTTGATTTCGGCGCGGGCATTGACCGACTTTCCGATTGTGATCGTCGCAACGACGACCGAGACAGCGGCGCTCGCCGATTGGCGGGAACAAATCAGCTTTCTGATTGCCGTGGCCGCGCTCGCGGTACTCGTCATAACCACCATGCTCTTTCTCGTCATTCGCAAATTGTCCCAGCAACACCGATTGTCGCAGCAACGGCTGACACTGGAAAAATTGCGTCTGGACACCGCCGTCAACAATATGACGCAGGGCTTGCTTCTCTTCGATTCATCGCAGCGGCTCGTCGTCTGCAACCAGCGGTATATTGAGATGTACGGCTTGTCGGCGGCGGTCGTGAAACCGGGCTGCAGCTTTCGCGAGATCATTGCGCATCGAAAGGTCACCGGATCCCTGCTGGGCGACGACAAGGAGTTTTACACCCGCGTCCTGCGTAGCGTCAGGCTGAAAAATTCCATGGTCATCGAAACCCCCGGCGGACGCTCAATCCAGATCGTAAACGAACCATTGGCGGACGGTGGATGGGTGGCGACCCACGAGGACATCACCGAACGCAGACGCGCCGAGGAGCGGATCACGCACCTTGCACATTACGATGCCCTGACCGATCTGCCGAACCGTGCGTTGTTCCATGACCATCTGAAGCAGGAACTGGCCGGCATGGCGCCGAACTGGCAATTGGCGGTGCTCTACATCGACATCGACGAATTCAAAAGTGTCAACGATTCGCTCGGTCACATGATTGGAGATGAACTGCTCAAATCGGTGGCCGCGAGCCTGGGCCGATGCGTCGGAGCGGTCGATTTCGTCGCGCGGCTCGGTGGCGACGAATTCGCCATCGTTCAGACCGCGGTCGAGACTCCGGGCGACGTCAGCGACCTCGCGACGCGAGTGCTCAATGCGATCCGTGAGCCCCACGAGTGTCTCGGGCATCAGTTGACCACGGACGCCAGCATTGGCATTGCGCTGGCGCCCGAGCACGGTACCGACCTCGATCAAATTCTGAAGAATGCGGATCTGGCGATGTACGCTGCGAAATCCGCCGGCCGCCGCACCTTTCGTTTCTTCGAGCCGGAGATGGATGCCCAGGTACAAGCCCGCCGCAAACTGGAAATCGATCTGCGCCAGGCGATTGCGGACGGAGGTCTGGAGGTTTACTACCAGCCCTGCGTCAGTCTGCAGGATAACATGATCACCGGCTGCGAAGCGCTGGTGCGCTGGCGGCATTCCGAACGCGGCATGGTGTCGCCTGCCGAGTTCATTCCGATTGCGGAAGAGACCGGCCTGATCAACCAGCTTGGCGAATGGGTACTGACGACGGCCTGTACGGAGGCTACGACATGGCCTGACGACATCAGGCTCGCGGTCAACGTTTCGCCGGTTCAGTTCCGAAGCAGCAACCTGGCATTGAAGATCGTTGCAGCGCTGGCGGCGTCCGGCCTTCCGGCGAGCCGACTGGAACTGGAGATCACCGAGGCCGTCCTGATTAGCGATGACGACGCCGCGCTTGCGATTCTGCATCAGCTTCGCGCGATCGGGGTGCGGATCGCGCTCGACGATTTCGGCACCGGCTATTCCTCGCTGAGCTACCTGCAGCGCTTTCCGTTCGACAAGATCAAGATCGACCGCTGCTTCGTCGAGGATATCGCGGAGTCGGAAGGGTCATCCTGCATCGTGCAGGCGGTGGTGAATATCGCCACCGCACGCCATATGACGACGACGGCGGAGGGCGTTGAGACGCAACAGCAACGCGAACTGCTTCGCGCGCTCGGCTGCGCCGAAATGCAGGGCTATCTGTTCAGTCCGGCAAAACCGGCAGCCGAGATCGGGCGATTGGTGTCCTCGCACCGCGCAAGAGCCGCGGCCGTAGCCTGAGCCTTCAGCGGATCGGGACGGTTTCTGGCCGCCCCGATTGAATCGCTTACGTGAGGAAATATGCAGATTAGTTCGGAACCGTCGTCTTGGGAGATGACGGCACACCCGCATTGACCGTGACGCCGCGCAGCAGGTTGTAGGCCGCGGCGAGCGCCTTGTCGTCCTTCTCGGCCGGCGGAACGTAGGATTGTGAACCGGTCTGCTCCGTGCCTTCGGCGGAGAGATGGCCGCGCATGGACGCCTCTCCCTTAATCTCGGAGCGGGACTTCAACTCGTCAGGAACATCCTGCAGCACCTCGATGTCCGGCGTGATGCCCTGCGCCTGGATCGAATGGCCCGACGGCGTAAAATACCGCGCCGTGGTGAGCGCCAACGCACCGTTGCCGGTACCGAGCGGGATGATGGTCTGCACCGAGCCCTTGCCGAACGAGCGGGTCCCGATCAGGGTCGCGCGCTTGTGATCGTGCAACGCGCCGGCCACGATCTCGGATGCGGACGCCGATCCGCCGTTGATCAGCACCACAAGCGGCTTGCCCTTGATGAGATCGCCGCCCCGCGCGGTAAAGCGTTGGGTTTCCTCAGGGGTGCGGCCCCGCGTCGAGACCACCTCGCCTCGTGCCATGAACGCGGATGACACCGAGACCGCCTGATCGAGCAGTCCACCGGGGTTGTTGCGCAGGTCGACGACGTAGCCGGCGAGCTTCTCCGCCGGAATCTGTTTCGAAATGTCGCTGATCGCTTTTCGTAGTCCGTCCGTGGTTTGTTCGTTGAACGAAGAGATCCGGATATAACCGATATCGCCACCCTCGGTGTGGTAGCGAACCGGACGCACCCGAATGATCTCACGCACAAGTGAAAATTCGTTCGGCAGTTCGGCGCCGTTACGTATGATTTTCAGCCGGGTCTTGGTATCGACCGGCCCCTTCATCTTGTTCACGGCCTGCTCCAGGGTAAGCCCCTGGACCGCGTCGTCATCGATGCGGCTGATCAGGTCTCCCGACAAAATACCGGCCTTCGCGGCGGGCGTGTCATCCATCGGTGTGACCACCTTGACCAGGCCGTCCTCCATCGTGACCTCCAGACCGAGCCCCCCGAACTCGCCGTGGGTCGTCTCCTGCATATCCTTCCAGGCGCTGTCGTTCATGTAGCGCGAGTGCGGGTCGAGCGAAGTGACCATGCCGGTGATCGCGCCCTCAATCAGCTTGGTGTCGTCGGGCTTTTCGACGTAGTCGGTCCTCACCCGCTCGAACACTTCGCCAAACAGATTAAGCTGCGAATAGGCGTCGGCACTGGCCTTGGCCGCCCCGACCCATTGCGCGCCCTGCGGCGCGGTAACGAGAAGCGTTAGGCACGCACCTGACGCGGCGCCGAGGAAAAACAGGGAATTCTTGCGCATTATTTGCGAACCTTCTCGTTACCGGTTGTTGCCCGCCACAGATCGTACAAACTTGGTCTCTGGGAACGATCCTCACAATACCTTTCTGGTTTCATTGAGGCCGTTTTGTCAGGTTGAGGGCTGGGTGCCGAAACCGCGCTTGGCGCGGGTACCGAGCCAATAGCCAAACTGCGGCGGAACGTTCCGGAACGGACCCTCGATGCCTAATTTCAGTGCAGCGTCCATCGGCCAGTTCGGATTGTTAAGGATCTCGCGTCCGACCGCGATCAGATCGGCCTGCTTGTCGCGCAGGATCTGCTCGGCCTGATCACCATGAATGATCAGGCCGACCGCCATGGTCATGATGTCGGCTTGGCGGCGGACATATTCGGATAGCGGCACTTGGTAGCTGTATTTGATCTCCCTGCCCAGGATCGGCGCCACTTCCGTGATGCCGCCGGAGGAGCAGTCGATAACGTCGACGCCCTTCGCTTTAAGAATTTTCGCCAGCCGTGCGCTCTGTTCCGGTCCCCAGCCGGCGTTGTCTTCCACCGACAACCGGACGAACAGCGGCTTGTCCTCGGGCCAGTGTGCGCGCACCGCTTCAGCGATCTCGATGATGAAGCGCATCCGGTCTAATTCGGAACCGCCGTATTCGTCGCTGCGCTGGTTGGAGCGTTCCGACAGGAACTGATGCACGAGATAGCCGTGTGCGCCGTGAAGCTCCAGCACATCAAAACCCGCCTGCTGGGCACGCCGTGCTCCCTGCCCCCAGGCCTGCACGATGTCTTTTACTTCGCCGCGCTCCAGCGCCTTCGGCACCGGCCATTTCTCGCTGTGGGCGATCGCGCTCGGCGCCACCGGCGTCCAGGCGTCCCAGTCATCGATTTCGGGCGTGCGCTGCAGCGGCCCGTCGCCTTCCCACGGGCGGGTGGCGCGCGCCTTGCGGCCGGAATGGCCGAGCTGGATGCCGGCGACCGCGTTCTGTTGCTTGATGAATTTCACCAGCCGGCCCAGCGGCTCGACGAATGCGTCGTCCCAGATTCCAAGATCGCCCGCGGTACCGCAGCCGCGCCGCTCGACTTTGGTCGACTCGACGACGAGGCCGGCGCCGCCGGCCGCGAATTTTCCGGCATTCATCAGATGCCAGTCGGTCGGAAATCCCTTTACCGCGGAATACTGATGCATCGGTGGCACCACGATGCGGTTGCGCAACTCGACGCCCCGGATGGACAGTGGTGAAAACAGCAACATCCCGGACATCCATCTTCCTCGTGCCGCGGCGGTCATCGTTATCCCGGCAGGGAAGATATACGCGCTCCACCGCTGCGGCAAAGCGGGAATCCAGGAAGTTTCAGTCCAATTTGTAATCAGGCGCGTTTCAACGCGCTCGATACGGGCCGACGACAACGAACATTCAGTGACCGAACAGACCGGTCAATGTCGCCTTCGCGAGGGTATGAAAGTGCAGATCGAAGCCGACGGATGCCGCCGACGCCTTGTCATTTGTTGCAATCGGCAGCTTGTCGACATCGACCGCGAAAACCGTGATCTGGTAATGATGCGGCTTGTCGCCGGCCGGCGGACAGGGGCCACCATACCCCGGGGTGCCGAAATCGGTCCGACTCTGGATGGCGCCTTTGGGCATCAGCTTCCTTTTCTTCAAATTCCCGGCATCGTTGGGCAGCGATGTCGTACTTGCGGGAATGTTGAACACCACCCAGTGCCACCAGCCGCTGCCGGTCGGCGCATCCGGATCGAACATGTTGATGGCAAAACTCTTGGTGCCCGCGGGCGCGCCGCTCCAGCTCAGGGCCGGAGAGATGTTGCCGCCGGTGCAGCCGAAACCTGTGAGCACCTGCTCGTTGGCGATGGTGCCGCCCTCCTTGATGTCGGGGCTGGTCAGGGTCAAGCTTTGTGCGTTCACCGAGCCCGCGCCCAACGCGGTTACAGCAAGCACGTCGATCCAGCCCACAAGTCTCGTCATGGCAATTCCTCCCCCTGCGATGGACCGGGGCTTGTTTGCTCTGTTCCGGCCGATACCAGCCATAGCAATTTTTGGGATGGCGTGGAAGCTCGGGAAGCGATAGGCGAAAAGACCAAGACGAAGCAGTCAAGCACTCCCGGGAGGACACGATGAACGAGGCGACCCGCATCTCACCGGCGGCCGTTGAACTCGGCGCCAGCGGCGAACAGTTCCAGAACCTGCACGAGTTCGTCCGCAAGGCACGCGCCAACCTCAATCAGAACGCCTGGGACTATATCGTCGGCGCCGCCGAGACCGAGACCACGATGCGCCGCAACCGAATGGCGCTGGACGAGCTTGCGTTCCGGCCGCGCGTGCTGCGCAATGTCGCCAAGGTCGACCCATCGGTCGAGGTGTTCGGCCGCAAACTGCGCCTGCCGGTGATGATCGCGCCGGTCGGCGCGCTCGAGATCTTCGATCCCGGCGGCGGCGCGAGCGTCGCGTGTGGTGCCGGTACGTTCGGCGCCGCCCATATGCTGAGTTCGGTTTCCGAGCCCGGCCTGGAGAAGACCGCCGAAGCCGCACCCGACGCGTTGCGCATCTATCAGCTCTATGTCCGCGGCGACGACGCCTTCGTCGAGGATTGCGTCAGCCGCGCCGTTGCGAACGGATATGCCGCGTTCTGTCTGACGGTGGACACCGCGCATTACAGTCGGCGCGAACGCGATATCGCCAAGCGTTATGTCCGCGAAAGCCGCATCCGCGCCACTGGCGGCGATTTCCAAAAGGGACTGGAGTGGCGCACCGTAAAGCTGATCAAGGACAAGTACAAAATACCGCTGGTCATCAAGGGCATCGCCACCGCCGAGGACACAGCGATCGCGCTCGATCACGGGGTCGACTGGATCTACGTGTCCAACCACGGCGGCCGTCAGCTCGACCACGGCCGCGGCGCCATGCATGTGCTGCCCGAGATCGTCAACGCCGTTGCGGGCCGCGCCAAGATCATGGTGGACGGCTCATTCTGCCGCGGCACCGACATCGTCAAGGCGATCGCCTCCGGCGCCGATCTCGTCGGCATCGGGCGCCTGCATTGCTGGGCGCTCGCAGCTGGGGGCGAAGCCGGAATCGTGCGGATGTTGGAGCTGCTGGAAGACGAGGTGGCGCGGTGCCTGGGCCTGCTCGGCGTCACAAAATTCGCTGAACTCGACAAATCCTATCTGCACCCGGCGACGCCGACCAACCTGCCGCATGTGTTCAGCGCGTTTCCGTTGCTGGACATCGAGCCGTACCGGTATTGAGAGCGAGGCGAAGGTGCTCGGCCTCGATGTGCCATCGATGCTGTGGCCACACCGACGAGATCATCGAATGAGGCGGCTGCAGGTTGTCTGCTCACAATTTTCCGGCCGAACGCGACGTCGGGGCTGGGTCCAAGGGTTGCGTCAGACAGGACGTGGTCACAGCGTTGCCCCTGCACTCAATTTTCGTAGACGACTGCCATGACGCTACCCCCGCTCTCTCCCGGCGCCGCCAATGCGCTGTTGTTCGACCTCGGCGGCGTGGTGCTCGATGTCGATATCAACAAGACGCTCGCATGTTGGGCCACTCACGCCGGCTGCGAGCCGGCCGATCTGGTCGGGCGATTTGGGCGCGATGAGATCTATCTGCTCCACGAGCAGGGCAAGATCAGCGACGCCGAATTCTTTGAAGGCCTGCGCCGAATGCTGGGCATCCGGCTATCGGATCCCCAATTCCTGGAAGGATGGAACGCGATCTTCGCCGGTGAAATGCCCGGCATCGCCGCGCTGCTCGCACGCGCCGCAAAGCGCCTGCCGCTTTACGCCTTTTCCAACACCAACGCGGCCCACGTGGAACATTTCTCGCGGGCCTACGCCAATGTGCTCGGTCATTTCCGTGAAATCTTTCTGTCTTCATCGATCGGACTTCGGAAACCCGACGCGGGAGCCTATGATCACGTGGTGAAAGCGGTCGGCGTGCCGGCTCACCGTATCGTGTTCTTCGACGATCTCGCCGAGAACATCGAAGGCGCACGGGCCCGGGGCTTGATGGCGGTCCACGTGACATCGCCTGATGACGTGGCCGACGCGCTCGCCGCGCTCGGGATCTAGGAGTTTTGGGAGTTTTGCCGTGGCCTTGATGCCGGTTGCCGACGCGTTATCTGCCATCCTCGCGGGCGCCGAACCGCTGCCTGACGAGACGGTCGCACTCGACGCAGCTTACCACCGCGTGCTCGCGCGCGACGTCGCAGCCTTGCGGACCCAGCCGCCACAGGCGATGTCGGCGATGGACGGCTATGCGGTGAGGTCGGCCGACGGCTCTGACGTCGGCGTGCGACTGAAGGTGATCGGCGAGGTCGCGGCCGGCCGCCCGTTCGAAAAGACCGTCGGTAAGGGCGAAGCGGTGAGGATTTTCACCGGCGGGGTGATCCCTGATGGCGCCGACGCCGTCATCATCCAGGAAGATACCGCGGTGGACGGCAACACCATCACCATCACGGAGGCAGCGAGGGCGGGACGGCATATCCGCCCGGCCGGCATCGATTTCCGCCAGGGCGACGTGCTGCTGGCACGCGGAGCCCGCCTCGCCGACCGCGACCTCTCGCTGGCCGCCGGCATGAATTATCCCGAGCTTTCAGTGCGCCGACGGCCGAAGGTCGCCATCCTCGCCACCGGCGACGAACTGGTCATGCCGGGCTCGACCCCCGGCCCCGGCCAGATCGTCTATTCCAATGGCTACGCGCTGCGGGCGCTGGCGCGGGCCGAGGGCGCCGAGACCGTCGATCTCGGCATCGCCGCCGACACCGTCGAGGCGACCACACAAGGCATCCGCCGTGCCCGCGACAGCGGCGCCGACATCCTTATCACGACGGGCGGGGCGTCGGTCGGCGACCACGATCTCGTCAAGCAGTCGCTGGAAGCCGAAGGCGTAACGATGGCGTTCTGGCGGATCGCGATGCGGCCGGGCAAGCCGATGATGCACGGACAGGCTCGGCGCGATGCGGGTGATCGGCCTGCCCGGCAATCCCGTGTCGTCCTATGTCTGCGGGTTCCTGTTTCTGGTGCCGCTGATTCGCAGCCTGTCGGGGCGCGCCGACATCCACCACATCGCCGAGACCGCCCTGTTTGGGCGCAATGTCGGCGCCAACGATCTGCGCGAAGACTATCTGCGGGCCCGGCTCGAAGTGCGCGCCGACGGCGCCCTGATCGCCACGCCGGTCGATCATCAGGATAGTTCGCTGCTTGGAAATCTCGCTGCGGCACGGGCGCTTGTGGTCCGTGCGCCGTTTGCGCCGGCAGCCCTCGCCGGCTCGCCTTGCGAGATCCTGCGGCTTCCGACCTGAACCCTCGGGCGGCATTCGCCGCCGAAACCTGATCCCGTTGACGAGAAATTAAGTGGTTGCGGAACACATATGGAACATATAGTGTCTGTTCATGATTTGTTTCGAGTAAGTACGCCTACAAATGGAGTCTCTGTGAAGCGAGAGCTTCGGACTCCAAGGTCTCGGAATCAAACGATGTCAACCTGGGGAACGCTCGAGATGCTCACGCGCAAACAATATGAACTCCTGCGATTCATCAGCGAGCGCCTGAAGGAGTCAGGCGTTCCGCCCTCGTTCGATGAAATGAAAGACGCGCTGGATCTGCGCTCGAAGTCCGGCATCCACCGCCTCATCACCGCGCTGGAAGAGCGCGGGTTTATCCGCCGCCTGCCCAATCGCGCCCGCGCCATTGAAGTGATCAAGCTCCCCGAACTTTCAGGCGGCGGCAACGGCAATGGCCGCCGCGGCTTCACGCCCAGCGTCATCGAAGGCACGCTCGGCAAGGTCCGCGCTTCCAGCGCCGCTTCCCAGGACGATGGCAACCGTCCGGTCGCCGTGCCTGTGATGGGCCGTATCGCCGCCGGCACGCCGATCGAGGCGTTGCAGACGCGCAGCCACACCATCAGCGTGCCGCCCGACATGCTCGGCTCCGGCGAGCATTACGCACTCGAGGTGCGCGGTGATTCCATGGTGGATGCCGGTATCCTTGACGGTGACATGGCGCTGATCCAGCGCAACGAGACCGCCGAGACCGGCGATATCGTGGTGGCGCTGATCGACGAGGAGGAAGCGACCCTAAAGCGCTTCCGCCGCCGCGGCGCCTCGATCGCGCTGGAACCCGCCAACACCTCCTATGAAGTCCGCATCCTGCCGCCGAACCGGGTCAAGATTCAGGGCAAGCTGATCGGGCTATACCGGAAGTATTGATCGGGCTTATCTCCTGTCGTTCCGGGGGCACGCCGAAGCACTACTGAACGCATGAACCCGAATGACGGCGCAAAATCACCTCACTCGTCCGCTTGCAGGTCGGATTCTGCCGGTGTCGCGTCCACGGAGCGCGGGACAGCGGCGCGGGGCACGAGGCTTGTTTCAGCCTCGGTATCGCCGCCAACCGCAGGCGACCACGGCCGGTCGACGCCTTTTGGCCTGATCGCGTCGATCGCAAATCCGGCCCGGGTTCGGTGCAGCGCCAACCCGCCCTGCCGTCGCAGACGATCCTGGTCGATCACCGCTGATGGGCAAGCCGGCGGCGCCTGCCTCGCTGTGACCACCAGCGTCGCGCGCTCGCAATCATCAGTCAGCGCCTCAGACTTGAGCGCCAGCGCGACGAACCCGCCGCCGGCCATCTGGACCACGCAACCCGCATCATCGCACGAGACGCCCTCCGTCAGCGAGGAATCGCCGGGTTGCCGGTCGTCGGCATCGGCGGCGAGCCACTCCTTCAGCAGGAACGCATCCTTGGCGGTACGCATCAGATGTAACCGCCCGTCCCGGCCGCGGACACCGACATTGTGACCGTCGCCGGAGATCAGGATATCCGGCTGCGGCACCGCCAGCGCCCAGATCACGGACAGCAGCAGCACAGCCGCGCCGGACCAGCGCAGCGGCGTCCGTAACAGTCCCAGCAGAACGATCCCGACGCTCGCCGCGATCAGCGGACCGATCCCGAATGCCGCCATCCGGCCGATGGCGCCGGGCAGGCCCGCGACCCACTGCGTGACGGCGATCATCCAGTCGATGCCCCAACCCATCGCCCGCCAGAACACGCCGTCGAAGCCAAAGGGCATTGCGACCAGGCCGAGCAGCCCTGCCGGCATCACGACGGCCGAGACCACCGGCATCGCCGCCAGATTGGCAAGCACGCCATACGGCGTCACGCGATGGAAGTGAAAGGCGGCATAGGGCGTGGTCGCGAGCCCCGCCACCAGCGACGCTAGGGTCAGCGTCATAAGCTCCCGTCCGCCCCACAACGCCACCCGCGCGGTCGCTGAGTTATCGGGCGAGGCAAACAGGCGCGGCATGCCGATCTGCACCAGCGCCACCAGTCCAAGCGTGGCCGCAAACGACATCTGGAAACTTTGACGCGAGTTCAGATATCGACAACATAATCAGCAGCTTAGACCACCTTTCGAACAATGGTCCGGGACTTTTTCCGGGACTCTGAGAGGCGCTCGACGGCGGTGGCAACATCTTCATCGAGCACATGCGCATATCTAAGAGTGCTTTTGATGTCGCGGTGATTGAGCGCCTTCTGCACGAGCCTGAGGTTGCCGGTTTCGCGCAACAGCTTGGTCCCGAAGTCGTGCCGATAGTCATGGAAACGGAAATCCTTCACGCCGGCCTTGGCGCGCATCCGCTGCCATGCTGATTTGGCCCCGTTGAGCGTGAGTTGGTATCGCTGGCCGCGCACCCTGCCGAGCCGCTTGTTGCCGTACATTGCAACGTAGGTGAACACGAACTCGGGATGCTGCCCCTGCAACGGGAAAAGGATTTCCCGGATGGTGTCGGTGATCGGGAACACGACGCGCCGGCCCCCCTTCCCTAGCCTGACAATCTGTCGGGTCGAGAAGTTAACCTCGCTCCAGCGCAGCGTCACGCATTCCGCCTGCCGCAACCCGCTAGACCGGACAAATTCGAAGAACGGCTCATAATCCGCCCGCATGGCCTCACCAAAGGCCGTAGCCTCATCGTCCTGCAACTCGCGCACGCGCTCTGCCGGCTCGGGAAGCAATAGCTCCAGCCACTTCGGTTCATTCTCGAATACTGCCCCCTCGCCCTTGGCGAATGTGAAGAGCCGCTGCAACACCTTGATGGCTGATCTGTTGACGGTCGCATTCGAGATAAGCGGGGCGTTCTTACGGCCCTTGATGCGCTGGCCGCGCCGCCATGCCACCATCATCTTGGCCTCGTTATGGCCGATGTCGGTCAATGCCTTCGTCTTACCGAAATGCTCGATGAGCCTGGCAAGGTTCTTTGCAGTCGCGTCAGCGTCGGCATCATGTTGCGCGCTGTCATTCCACAAGCGGTCGGCCACGTCATCGATCAGGAGCGATGAGCGCGAACGCTTCATCGCCTTGACGAGTGTCTTAGCCTTGTCGCGTTCTACCGCCTCAAACTTTTCGGCGTCTTTGCGAGCTGTGCATTCCGTCGAGCCGTGAAACCGATGGCCTCCGGTTTGGAAGTCGTACTGGTAATACGGTGACTTTTTCGACTTGTAGACAGACATGGTGTGTTCTTTCGCCGTCGTCGCTCAATAAAATCGTCTAGGTCCGTTTGGGTAAACTTCATCCGCGGACGTTTCTTACCGAGTCCGAGGTTGATGAACTGCAGCTCTCCAGCCTCAACGAAACCGCGGACCTGATCCTCGGAAATGCCAAGCTTGCGCGCCGCCTGTTTGACGTCAAAGAGTCCCCCGTCGGGCGCGGCCTCCTGAATTGAGCCGGCCTTAGGGCGACCCACCATCATTGCGGCGGCGCGAATCTCGTCGAACGCCTCGACCGGGATGCCGAGACGCTGCGCGCGCTCCTCGCGCGACATGGCGACGTTGGCGGGGTGACTCATGACGCCCTCGCCGACATTGCAGCATCAAGAGCCTGTACATCGAAGATATTGCGATCGAGTCCCGGCAACTTCAAAGGCTCCGGCGCGAGGCCGAGTCGAATCAGTTTTCTGAATGTGCCAGGGGAAACACCCCAATAGGCAGCGGCTTGCCGGATGTTGAGGCCACGCGGGGGAATTGTAGCGAGTGCTGGGATTCTGGGCATAGCGATTCCGTGCTTCAATTAATCGCGGTACGACCGCGAAATGCGTGAAGACGTGATCACCAAGGACGCGCCAACTCGTTGGGCGCGTCCCCCAGCCATCACCCGGCGCGTGCCGCCGTCCAAGGGGTCGGGGCGAAGCGCAGCTTTGGGATGGCCCATCCTTGCCCCAAGGTGAACTTCGTTGTCAAACGCTCGCTCGCTGACGAAAACGCGATCGAGCCCCGCCGTCCCACTTTTCCCCAAGGCGCGTGGAGCCCAGCACGATCGAGAAACCCCTGTTTTTCGAAGTTTTGTCATACGTCAAAATGACGTGTGTTGCACAGGCACCACAACCGGAAAAGAAAACCCGCCGGCTCATCTCGGCGGCCATGTAGACAATGAAGCATGATGAGTTGCGTCACATCAGTCCGTGCTACTTCTCTCCGGATGGATTTTCTGGTACACGAAATTAATGACGCGCGCAATATCACGTACCAGAAAATCGCGAGGTCGGCCGCCAACCGGCGCGGAGTTGGTTCACTTGCGCGTACTGCCGGATCAGTTTGCCGCAATCGATGCTTGGATCGCGAAGCAGAAAGAGCCGGACCTTACGCGGCCTGAAGCCATCCGCCGGCTTGTGGATATCGGGCTGAAAGCTAAAGGGAAGTGAAGAGGTCCAAATCTGCACAACCCTGTGAATAGCCCGGGAGAACCTGTAAATTTATGAGGAGCAGATCGGGGATGTGGCAGCGTCATGGTCGTGACGCGAATCATGCACCGAGGGCCTCATTAGATGACGACCAAATCCGTCGAACTTGCGATCTTCTGGTTGCCCCTAGTCGCTGGCGTTCTCTTGGGCGGCATTGCAGGGAGCGCCTGGTACGGAGGAGATAAAATCCCCGCAATCTGGATTGCGTTCTTCGGGATCATGTGCCTGCTCCTGACCGCCGCTCTACAGTTTCAGCAGTACGCCTACGCAAATCTACTCCAACCAGAAATCGAGATTCAAGTCCCGACCAACCGATCGATCCTCACTTGGAATCCGCCTGAAGTTTTCTTCATTGAAAGCCGAGCCGAAGATCAGCCGCAGCGACAGGCTCAGTCGATAGCGCCGATCATCGTGTTTGAGAACAAGAGCAATATCATAGGACAGGATGCTTCCATCTCCTGGGAGCTGCCGCGGTTTGACACCCACGCATTAGCACTGGGCTCGCAACGATTACAATCTTACGATGTGAAGGTCGAAAACGACACGATCACAATCGGCGCGCGGCAGCCGATCACTCAGCCTGTAGGATTGGGAGTGACGTACCCTATTAAGTTTCAGCAAAACGTCCCTCCGATCGCCTTTCTGGGCAAGCGTGTCGAGAGCTGGATACCGATCGAGCTTTGGAATCAGGCTCTGCTGTACTTTATTGCTACACTGCCAGAAACGCCTGGCGGACAATCCCCGCCCCTGACCTTCAACGTCGCAGTGAAATGGAATATCCCGGAAGGAAAAACGGGCGCTCGCTTCAGAGTCCAAGCCGTCGCAACAAACGCGAACACGCCCAACGCCCAAGGCCCTACGCTCACAGCCAATATCACACTCAAAGCTGAGAAGTTTGAGTAGCTCGACGGTGCACAGCACCCTGTACGGGTGCCACGCGGCGCGCCATAGTACGCCAAGACCGCAAGGCCCCAATATCAAGCGGCTTCACCGCCAGCCCAATCGGCGCAATCATGGGCCATGCCCAACCTCACCCGCCGTCGCTATTCCGAACGCCCCTTGGGATTGCGGGTTCTACCCCGGCACCAAACCGCACCAGGACCGTGGCGACACCGCCGCGACGTTTGACCAGGCCCGAGCCGATTTCGAAGCCGCCTGGCATCGCCTCCTGCCGACGCTGACCGAGGCCGACTTCGACCGATGGCGAGATGCGCGCGACTGGACCGCACGCAAATACGCGATGTGGAAAGCTGGGGAGAAGATGCCGACGCAGAAGCCGAACTCAATGATGTGCTGTCCTTGTGGTGCAACCTTTGATAGTCATGATCCGGCCAGCAGCTACGTCCATCGGGGCCATATCTATGCAAAGCAGGCGGCCGACAGCATTAGAAGATGAGGGTCGCGACCATGACTGAGCAAGAAAAGCTCCGGAGAGATATCGACACGCTACGGGAATCCATCCGAACGACTGGACCGAGTTGGCATTTGACAGCCCATCTAGATTCCAAGGGTGCGCCCGAACTCTACGATATCTACGTCGAGAACCCAATGGGTTGGATCGAAACGCACCAAAGCTCAGTGCTACGAGGTCCTCCTGGGGCGAGGTTTGACGGTCCCTCAAGTAAGGCCCGCTGGTTACGGGTGAAACGCCGTGGTAATACCGGACCGCGGCTGGTCTAAACAAGGTGGCAGCGATGGCTAGTAGTTGGTGTGATAAGCTTGGTTCGACCCCCGCGGTCGGCATAACGCTGACCACGCATTTCGTGACATCCACGGCGTTACTGGATGCTTTTTCGCCAATCCTTGACAAGCACGAAGAGGCACATAGGCCGGCGTTCACCATCGAAGAGTCGGACAACTTCTCCGTCACATTCAATACTCTCGATGGATACAAATATGGTGCGGACCACCGTCGGGTCCATGTGACGTTTAATCATCGCCTGCGCGCAAAGAATGTGAGCGGTAGCGCACCGACCATGGAGATGTTGTCCGAGCCTTTGCCATACACCGAACTACTGCAAAAGGCACTGTCGAAACTTCAGGATGCCGCCATCCTTATCCCCAAGGCCGATGACCGATTCATAACTCGCGTCGGAGTCGTTTCCACAACTGTTGTGGCCGAGGAATTGATACCACCTGGGATCGCCAAGATGCTCCGATGGATGGGAAAACCTTGGGATAAGTTGACGGGCGCGTTCAGCATTCAACTTACGGCGGAAATCGATAGCAAGCCAGGGTGGACTGATAGATGCGTCCACACCCTTCTGCGAACAGACCGATCCGAGGATCTACTGACGCTGATATTTGATTTTCACAGAATCTATAAGATCGAAAAGCCGTTACAGCGAAATGTTATGAGCGAGCTTTTCGACGAAGCTCAGAAGTCGGCACTACGTTATTTTGAGGATCTTGCAGAAGGAAACCGGTTCGATGAGATCGACGTCGGCAACGAAACTAATTCACAACTACGAGCTTGAAGAGACGAGTGGCGCTCCAAGCCGGGTCGGCGATGTCGAATCTGCAGCTTCCTCCCTTTCGGCGTTTGAGATGCCTCGCTTCGATTACGGAGAGGCCGCCGTGGCAGCCCGCATCGCTGGGCGACGGAACGCACTGCTTGTAACGGAAGCCGAGCACGACGCTTTGCTCTTGGAGCGACAGATGCTGCTCAACAAACACTTTGCCGCGGAAATTACCAGGAAGGAAAGCAATAAACTCGAATACGTTCGCTGGCAGTTGGACCGGATAGAAGACGCTCATTATGGTGATGCCACTGACTTCCTGGAGGGAGCCATCGAAAGGTACGAACGGCTCTCCACGGATATGCAAGATCTGACTGCACAGCTATCGAAGGCCATGAAGGGCAAACGCTAACATGGCTACGGTACCCACCAAGACAGGTGCCGGTCTTGTGGTGAGGTCTACAGAGGTCCCTGCGCTCAACGATTATCGAAAATATAAGCCATACTTGCAGCGGGATTTTTTACATTCTTGCGCCTATTGCACCATGACGGAAGCCGAGGCACAGGCGATAAGATTCACGATCGACCATTACGAGCCCAAGCGATCGAGAAGCGACTTGGAAAATGAATACAGCAACCTGATGTACTGTTGCGAAGAGTGCAACATCCGCAAAGGTGATCGGTCACCACCAGCGGAGGCGCGCGCGCAGCTAATCAGATTTTTCCGGCCTGATTTAGATTACTTTGATGACCACTTCAGGCTGAACGGCGTGCGACTCGAGGGGTTGTCGCCCACTGCGGAATATACGATAGCGGCGATCGATCTGAATCGCGCCATGCTGAGGAAGCTGCGAGAGTTGCGAAGGCGTCAAGCTTTGGCCGAACAGGCTGTGGCGGCCGGTGTTAGGGCCTTGCGAGCCATCCAGATTGATCTCCTTCCTGTTAATATCCGCGGACGTGCCTCGGTTGCGATGGCAAAGGCCGAGGTGGCTGCCAGTGATCTGGCGAAAGAGATCGACGCGCTTCTCTGCGAGCACGCAAAGTCCCCCTTGGTAGATCTCCCTCCTGAGTCACCGGACGAGCGCAAGGCGCGTTCTCAACAGTTAAGGAACTTCCAGGCGCTCGCTCCCGGGGCCTGGCGAGGGCGAGATACCTAATATCTCCACCCTTCCAGGCTAAACGCTCACGTTCTCTTCATCCGCCAACCAGCGCGCGGGACTCATGCTTTCAAAACGGACGCTAGCCACAGCAAAGCGGCTGGATGAGCGACGATCGTGTCGTATCGCGCCCATCCAGCCATCAAGCCGCAGTTTACGTCCGACCGGCGGCTGATTCGATATGATGGTGTCTTGATCGTCCCGCGCGCTCATTGGCATATTCTTCACGCCGCAATTCGATCAGATCGAGGAGTTGATGGATCATCAGCTCTTTTCGAAATTGATCGCTTGGGACCTCGAGAGCTTTCGATTTTCGCAACGGTCCGAATAGCCGATACCAATTTACGGTGAAGTATTCCCGCAAGGCATCGCGATCGTATTCCCGCCGGAAACCGAATTCTTCGACCATATGCAGATGCCTGGGTCGCAACTCGGTCAGGGACTCTCGTGGTCCGAAATTGAAGTGCGGCATGGTGGGCCACTGATTTGGGAGATGGGCCCGCTCGGCTTTATCGCGCGTAAGGATCTCCATGCGAGCCTCGCTATCCGGCGCGGCGACGAGGCGATCAAGCAGTTCGAGATAATGCGGTCTCATGCCGCCGGCTTGTGGTTCTGTCATTTCATCTCCTTGTTGATTTTGTTCGTGGCAGAGCGTTTGCGCCCGGCCGGCTGGGGACATGCTGAATGTGCTGTGACGTTGGTTTTGTGTCGTGACGGCCGCGACATCCGGTGCCCATCTGACCGCTCCTGATGATGTCCGTTCTCTGGGGTAATGCGGAAGTGGTATTTCGGGGCCGTCAGGTCCGTTTTTGACCCGGAACGGAAATCAACGCCTTGCCTGATACCGCAGGGTCACCTTAGCTTTCGAATCGCCACTTCGTCGATAGAGGCCCAGTCAGAGAGGGCGGCGCGACCGCAACGAGCACAAAGGACATCTCATGGCGCGCTTGCACCTGAAAGCTTGGAACCTGGCGATTGGCGACGGCAGCCCGCTATTTTGCATCGCGGGCCTCAACGTCCTTGAGGACTTAGATATGGCGATCGAGACCGCGGGAAAGCTCAAGGCCGAGACCAGCGCGCTCGGCCTGCCGTTCATCTTCAAGGCGAGCTTCGACAAGGCCAATCGATCGTCGCTGCGCAGCTACCGCGGCCCTGGATTGAAGGAGGGCCTGCGAATTCTCGCCAAAGTCAAATCCCTCGTCGGCGTGCCGATCGCGACGGACGTCCATGACATCTCCCAGGTCGAGGCGGTCGCCGACGTCGCCGACATGATTCAGATTCCGGCGTTCCTATGCAGGCAGACCGATCTCGTTGTCGCTGCCGCCAAGGCTGCGAACCGTTCCAGCGGCTGGCTCCACATAAAGAAAGGGCAGTTCCTAGCGCCATGGGACTGTCGCAACATCGTGGACAAGATCAGGGAGGCAGTTGATACAAATCTGACCATTCTCAGCGAGCGCGGCGCTTCTTTCGGCTACAACAACTTGGTGGTCGACATGCTTGGCATTGGGGAAATGAAGCGATTAGGTGTTCCCGTGACGATCGATGCTACCCATTCGGTCCAGCTTCCGGGCGCCAATCCGCAGACAAACGGTGCCTCAACCGGGGGACGGCGCGAAGGCGTTCCGATCATCGCCTTGGCGGCGGTCGCCGCTGGGGCCGACGGAGTGTTCCTGGAATTCCACCCGGACCCTGACAAGGCTCTATGCGACGGGCCCAGTTGTCTGCCGCTGAACGCTGCTGGCGGTCTGTTGACGAAGCTAAGAACCGTGCACGCCGCAGTTCAGTCCTAATGCTTATGAGGATGTCCCTTCATGGCACGTTTCGGACATGCCAGGGTAGCCTGACGAGGTCCGTTCTCGAGGGAACAGCGGACTCTCACCGCCGCACGCGCCCGCTCTGACTTGTGCCCGCTAGTCGCTCATCGCCTGCCTTCGGACGTCGAATTGCACGCGGTGGAAAGGAATGCCGTCCGGCGCGAGATTTCCGCGGAATGTGGATTAGGTTCTTGGGCCAGAAACCAAGTTTGCGACGTTGATTGGACACTTTGCATTACCTTATTCGAGACGGGGGAAACGGCCTTAGAAAAATCCCAGGGCAACGACATGTTCGAGTCATTGCCCTGGGTCACAAATGCGAACCGCGATGGTGATGCAGGCAATTCTGCTGGCACCATCACGGTTCGCGTGCACTTGGCGAAGAAGCTTAGACCTTCGGAACGGTCAAGAGACCGGCATGATCAAGGGATGCCTTCAGCTGCATCCGCTGACTCACGGTACATTCGACATCCGCCAGCGCCCGGTCGAGATCCCAAACACTGACTTGGAAAAACTTGCCCAGCGGTTGGCCGGTTGCGGCGAGTTCCTTGAGCGGCGTGGCCATCTCGTTACGACAAAGTCCGAGACGCGCCAGCACGTCAACGAGACGCCGGGGGTCGTTGGATGCGCCGATGCCAGGCATCGGGCGCTTGGAGGGTTTGGCGGCGGTCACTGTCTCGGGATAAAGACTCATGGTGGTGGTATCTTTCTTTGTTGGTGGGGCGGTTGGGGTGATGGTTCCCGTCGCAAAGAATTTTGCTAGCGCGGTCGGGTCGTCGGCATAACAATCGAGTAGTGGGTTTTCAGGATCTTCGGCGACCGCCCTGATTTTTGTCGGGACGGTCATCGCAGGAATTCTGTCATGTTGGTTCTTTCTGGTGGGAGGTTCTCGCGTGCTGGAATTAGCTGTGCGAGGTAATTTCATGTGAAGAAGAGTTGGGGGCCTCTCGCAACGGTGGTCGCGAGAACCATCGCCAAGGCGGCGCTGTTACAGAGGTCGTCATGGCCGTTTGGGCCGTGATCGATTCTGTCCTTGCCCATTGGAGAGGTTTTCCTTTCCAATGATCCAAATTGTGAAATTAGCTTTTGGATATCTAAAATCCGCGCGCGACCGCTGGTGAAGAGCGGCGTTGCGTCCCGGTAGATCTCTGATCTGTTTCGCTCTGAATGCCTGTAGGTAATGCCGCAGCTCGCAAACGCAGAAACAACCCAGCTCGCCGCATAAGCATCGCCTGTGATCTCTGTCAGATTGTAGGATTGCAGCATCGCTGCGACCTGGGCGACGGCTTCCGTCGGATTGAACGGCGGCCGGACCTCGAGCAGGCAGTCTAGAACCGCCGTTCCATGCTCATTATGGCTGATGGCAGCGGTGAAACTATCCTTGCCACTTCCCCCCGCCGGATCAGCTGCCGCAGTGTAGGAATGATACAAGGTTGCCGGCGGTCGAACGGTAACGCCGTAATCAACCGCGGCGTCGATCAGTGCGATGTCGAGCCATCCGCCGATATCGTTTCGGAACTCCGCCATCCACTCGGCGGATGCGCCGGCCGGATCGTCGGCTAGTTCGCGGTCGATCAAGTCTTGCGCGATTGTGGGGTTTAGTGTGCGCGTTGGCGCCTGGATGACCAGGACATCGTCATTTTGGCCAAAGTGTTTCTTGTATTTCTTGTAGAGTAGCCCCGCTTTGCGATAGGGACTCGAGATCCCGATGATCATCGAACCCGGCGACAAGCTCGCCAGCGCCGGCGTGATCGCCTTGTACATTTCCTCATCTGGTGCGCTGCTCAACTCGTCCCGATAGAATGCGCACTCATCGAAGATAGCGAGCAGAACCGCGCGGCCACGGATAGATCTGAAATTATTCGTGGCGATGACGATGTCGATCCCGTTGTTCAGCTCGAACCCGGTTGCAGTCTCCCGCGTCAGCATTCCGGCCAGCAGCGGGATGTCGGTGAAGTAGGACCGGATATAGTTGAGGATGACTCGAGCCTGATCCCGATCGACAGCTAGGCACATAACGACGGCGCGCTCGCCGGGCCGCAGCTTGTTCTGTTGGTTGAATGTCGCCGCGGCAAAGGCGGCGATCACAGATGCGATGGAATCCTTGCCGCCACGCCTTCCGACGATTGCCCAGAGTTCGCGAACCACCGCGGTCGGCGCTAGGCGGTCACCAGCGACGGATTGAAAGAATGCCGTCTCGGCGTCGTTCATCGTGAGGGCGAACGCGGCCTTGAGGATGGTGCGCCATCCATCCCATGATGATCCAGCGAAGAATTTTCCGAACAACTCCGGATCGTCTAGCGCCGTGATAATGTTCAAAGCCTGCGCCGGGTCGGCAACGTCGAGGGCCTTCGATCTTGGTTTTCGTTTTGAGGCCGTCGCCATGATCAATCCTCGTCACTATCGTCGGCCTGCTGGGCGGCCTGCTTGGCGGCCATGTATTCGGCCAAGGTCTGGCCAGCCGGCTTGCGGTCGACGGCCTTTGCGGAGATGGCGGCTAGGGCTCGGCGGCTTGTGCCTGCCAGCTTGATCAAGGTTTCAGCGTCGACGTCCTTGCCGGCGGCGAGATCGGCCTGCATCAGCTCCGATTTGAGGGTGAGGCCGGCCGCAGTTCGCACCATGGCGAGGTCGGCTTCCGACAGATTGTCGCCGAGATCGGCGGACAGTGCGTCGACCAGGTCACGAAAACGGCGCGCACCGGCGGATCTGGCATCGCCTGTTTGATGCAGCCTCGATCGGTTGCTAACGGCGGATCGATTTTTCGACGATGATACGTCTATGCTACGACGACGGCCCATATTTAGGCTGCCACGTTGGCCGAACTATCGTCCGGTAGCGCCAAGACCAACCGGTTAAGCATGGCGTCGCATCTGTCCACCATCCGGATGATGCTCAGCACATCATCTGGCGATGTCGCGCGCTCCACCCTGTCGGAGACCTCGGCCGCGAGATCAAGAAGGGGGGCAACTGACAGCGCGTCGTAGGTGGTACCGTCCATTACGGTTACGGCGTAGACGGTCCCGATCTTGTGGGATTCCATAGCGTGTCTCCAAAGAAAAACCGCCCGTCGGCGGGATGCCGGGGCGGTTTGGTTGAAACGGTCGGAGGGGTTCGACACCCTCCTATAAACGCGCGGAGAAATGACCTGTAGTCGGAACCCATTGATTTAATGAATTGTTTTTCCCATTTCGAGTGTCGCGGTCGATTTTGTTGCATTCCACCAGTGAATGAACGGATCGAGGCTTGGGTCGAAGTTGAAGACGCACCTGAGGTGCTCGGTGAGCGTATCGGGCTCGAATGCCAGCAACAATACTTTGCGCGGCGGCATATTCAGGAAGGCATTGAGCCTAGCGATGCGCTCACTGCACGACGCCACAAGGAAATCGCTTTCATTCGACAGCGCGACATTCCGGCTGGCAACCTCCCGTTGCCTTACGCCATCAACCAGCGCGACAATGTCATCATCGGTGGAAAGGTGTTCGGACTCTTGAACTTCAACCTGATTCCGGTAGCGGATATGAGGGTCGAAGACCGTGAGAGGTGGTAGCGGGCCATCACTGATGACCAGAACTCCAGCGGATGTCCCGATGAAATAGGCATCGAAGCCAGCGAGGTCCGCGGAACCTGTCATACTCTGAGCAGCCGAGTTGTATCTCTGGAACGTCATCGCGTCTGCTGCGTTCATGGGATTTTTGAACGCCAGGCCCGCCACGATCCGTGCATTGCGGCGGCGCCGGTCAGCGGATTTGCAGGCATTCGAGCAGAACTTAGTTCCGACGCGCAGCCCGCGTGGTAGCTTATTCGGGCAGTGAGCGTGCGCACACCGGCCGGGGATCAGGACCGACGCGACCATGGGTGGCGGCTGAACCAAGGCGGGTTTCGGAGCCTTATCAGTGGCTTTGATTAGTATGGCATCCGCTTCGATATTACGGTCGCGAACCTTTTTGGATCCGTGATACCTGTCCTTCAAGGTCCCCGGCCTAACGAGGCGGACTCCTCCCTTGCCTGGTGTTGGCGTCAGTGTCGTGGGACTACCGCCCACACGGTAGGTGCCGCAAATCTTCTCGATCGCAACGCGCTGCGCTCTCGGTGACTTAGCATACCAACCCTTCTCTACCGGCGCTGGGGCAATCCTCACACGGTCGCCGGCGTCCCAATCGCCTCGGACAAAGGCTCCCTTCTTGCCGATGGCGGGATCCTTAGCCTCCTCAACCAAATCGCCCGCCAACTCCAGCTCCTCGATCCGCGCTTCGCGTTCGATGTCCTTCACGCCATCCCGGCGTGCTTCGAGCCTGAGGTCTTCTGCCTCATCCCGGCGCGCCTCGAGTTCGATCTCCGGGTCCTTGGCGCATTCGGGTTCTTTCGGTTCTTCACTCATTATTTGGTCCAGTGAATAGACGACGCCCATCGCCTGTCCCGCGGATGTGGGCAGTTTCGATCGTGCTGTCGTGACGGTGATGATTGGGGGTGGTGGGCTTGGCCCGGCTCTGAATCGCTGCGCCGAACCTAACAGATTACGGAAGCCTGTGGGTTTTCCCAAAAAATTACGCCTGTGGAAAGCTCGATAGCGGCACCTTTTTCTGCCGACGGAATCCGTGAGCAGAGACACCGCCGTGCGAAGGCGCGCTTTTGGGCTCAGCCAATTCTCGATCAATGCGACAGGAGAGATGCACACCGTGCTGCACAGGACAACGCACCGACGAGGCGCGCTGGCAGCTGGAAGGGCCTATGCAGCAGCGGCTGGACGGACACGCTTGGCGATCTTCGCGATCGTCGCACGAGAGCACATCATAGCCCTCTGTATCGAACTCCAGGACGCGCCAGCGGCGAGCATGCCAGCGATACCCTCATTGCGATCAGTATCCTCTGGACGGCCCTTATAACGACCCTCAGCCTTCGCTTTAGCTTGCCCCTGCGCTTGCCGACGCCGACGATCGTCATAGTCCTTACGAGCTACAGCGGCGAGCATATCGAGCAACATGCCGTTGATGGCCTCGAACATGCGCGCGGTGAACTCATCCGGTGACTTGGTCGCCATCATCCATGACGTCGGCAAATCGAGCGCCACGACGCGGACACGCTTGGCGGTAAGCTCAGCCTTGAGCTTTTCCCAATCGGCCGCGGTCAGACGCGACAGGCGGTCGACCTGTTCGACCAGCAGGACGTCGCCGGGCTGCGAGTCGGCGAGAAGCCGGAACAGCTCGGGGCGCGCCAGCTTGGCCCCAAACTCGTTCTCGACGTACCAGGATGCAACCGTCAAGCCACGCTCGGTTGCAAATGCCTTGAGCTGATCCTTGGCGCGGCTGGCGTCCTGCTCGTCGGTGGATGCTCTCAAATAGGCTCGAACGAACATGGGGAACCCCTTCGGTTCAGTTTGGATGGTCTTCTTATCAGCGGTTCACTTTGAATTGTCAAACTGATTTAATGAACCGGTGTATTGATGGTGCAGTTAAGGTGCACCCAAATTGAACCGCTGGCGGTGACGCCCGCGAACAAGCGCGTGATGGCAGGGAACTGTTTCGGCAATTGCCGATTGAATGAGGGCCCCCAACCCGTAGGGAGGGCTGCCATGCGCATTCACACCCACATCGACGAAAGCCGTTCCCGACACTTCGACTTGATCGGTGGACGCGGTCACCCATGGTCAGTCGACCTGGTCGCCGCGACAGTTTCATGCCTCTTACTGGTGGGCTTCGGCTGCGCAGTCGTCGCCCTATTGCTGCATTAAGCGGCGGCTGGTTGATGGTGGGGCGATCATCAACCTCGGCATCTGCCGATGTTGTTTGTCGAGCACGGTGATGTCGTGCGTCGGATCGCGGCGCACACAAGTGACGTGACATAAGTTATTTAAATCATTTACATATTTACAATTCCAGTCCGGGGGATGACCGGTGGACAGCCAGGGGAATGGCATTGCGCGGATGAGGCGACGGGCCCCCGACCGGCCGGCGCGACCTTGGGACGACCTGGATGACCGGGATCCGGAGGACGACGAGAAGACCAAATATTTTTATTCGCGCGTAGGTTTTCGCCTCAGCGGCGATCCTCTTCGATCTCAACCTGGCTATCCATGACCCAAACACACTTGGCTGACCCAATCTCGCGCACGCACTGCGCTTCGGCGGAAGGGACGCGCTTCTCAAGAACGCCAACGCGCTGTCCGGTAGCCTCTTCTTCGGGTGTCTCGGCCACCGCGTCGGGTAGGCACTTGTCAGCCGCACGATCCATTGCCGCCATGTTTTCATCGTGAAAGAACTTTCGGAAAAGTATGAGGTTTTCGAGATCGCGGCACCGCAGCGCACCAATGTTGACGAAAACCTTGCTTCCGACTTCCGGAATAGGATGAGACAGCCCTTTTGGGGATGCCTTGGCATTGTCGTTCGTGGCGATGACGGAGCCCAGCGCGATTAGGATGATCATCCATTCGATTTTCAGTCGTTTGATCTCGCGCACTACTATCTGAACCTTGGTCATCTCCTCTCCTAGCCCGGAATTTGGAATCGGCGCTCGACATACGCCTGCCACCGCTGCCTGTCATGTTGGGCATCAATAATACTGACTTCTTGACCGATACATTTGAACTGGGTTTCGACCCGGTCGATCGAATATGTGCGCTGGGCGAGATGATGGGGCGGTAGCCATCATTGCCCACCCTGCCCAACCTAAGTTCGGCAAAGGTTCGGCAAGTTAGGCAATTTGCTCTGCCCAACCCCACCCCCTTAGGGGTGTGGGGGTGAGGCAAGGCAAGCACATGGCTGGAAAGTGAGGTTGGGCAAACCATCATTCCTGCTCTGCCACCTCGACGAACTTTCGGACCTCCCGCTTCTCGGAAAGACCTTCGACAATCACCAGGGACTTGGCCGCGTACCAGACGCCCAGCATCCGTTTGACCTTGGCCTGGACCGTTTTGTTGTCGATATCCAAGTCCAGGGCTTCAGCCACAGCCCTGCCAACCCATGAGTCCGACTGTGGATGGTGCCGCCACTTACCGCCGCGAATGACCCTCGCGACCTTCTCGAAGTCTGCTCCGGTGATGCCAGCCAGCGCATCGGGCAGTTCCCATTTTGTCACCACGCCAACGCTGTCGCCGGGCAGGCCCATCGGACCGTTGCCCAAATCGACCGACACTAGCTTGAACCAATCCGCCCTTTCCGCAGGGGGCTGCAGGTTGGCTTTGTCATGCAGCGTCCGGAAGTACAGTCGGGGGTTTTCGACGCCGGCTGCGGTGGCTTCCTTTTCAGACATACGGTTGATGGGACGCACGACCCTGCAGGCGTCTGTTTGGGATGAGCCACCGCGGGAGGACTCGGTCGTGACCTCCGATTCCGCTCCGCCAGGTTTCCTACTGTGATAAATCAGATGGATGGCGCAATTGCCGCGCTCTGCGACCCGACCCCACTCCTTGACCACCATATCCATGGCTGCGTCGTCATTCTCTTGGACCCCATGGCAGGACACAAAAGGATCGATGATCAGGACATCAATCTGATGCTTGATGATCTCAGCGACGATGCTGTCGACCACCGGCTGCACAATAACGGCGCCGTTGCGTTCGGTGTGGGCGATGACCAGCTTTTGATCTCTCCCGCTGTCGACCATGAGCCGATCGCCGACGTCTTCCGGTCCCAACTCATAGTGCAGGGCGGCGGCTTGGATCTTGCGCCTGGTCTCCTCAAGCGGATCCTCGAGGTTCCAAAGCCACACCCGGAGACACTCGTCTGGCGCAACCCCAAGCAGCGGCTTGCCTGAAACCATCGCCAGCGCCTCAGCGGCGATCAGGGATGACTTGCCGATACCGCCCGGCGAGACGGTGGCCGAGACGAATTTGCGCAACAGGAGACGACCGTAGAGCCATTCACGCTGCGGGATGGTGCTCGGGTCCGTAAAGACATAGGGCGTTGCGCGGATAAGAGTTGGTTGGGTCGCCTGATTGGGTGCGACGGTAAGTGTATCTGGCTGTCGATGGTTCGGACTCTCCGGAATCCCTTTCGGTTCTCTTTTGCCAGCCTCCAGACCACTGCGGATTGTGTCGAGGCATTGCTTCTTTCCGTCATCAGCGAGAAGGCCACTTCGGGCGCAAGCCTCCATCATCACGTCGATGACTCTCTTCTCGTCCAGCTCGCCACCGCCGACATAATGGCCGAGCTTCAGGGAGGAGTCGTTCAGTTGAGGATTGCGCTTGCCCTTGGGTGCACGCACCACCTCATCATATTCGCCGTTCAACGCCGCTTCGATGTAGCCGCCACTGCCGCGGCGACGCACCTCGTCGGCGATATCGTCGAACCCATCACGCGGCCTGACCATGGCGGGGGCCTCTTCCGATGTCGAAAGTTCAGGATCGGGCCTTTCCTTGCCGGCGACGATCCGATCCAGCAACCATTGAGGGCAATCCGCAATGGGCAGTGAATTGCGCCAACGATAGGCGCCTTTGCCGGGCTTCATACTCGGAGGCGCAACCACCATACCTCCATCGCCACGAACATCGACACCGGAAGCAACTTCGGATGCGCTGTTCTTGATCTTGAAGCCAGGATGCTTGAAGTAGCGATGGATCGAGCCGCTAGGACTTTCGGCTTCTAGCGTTGGCGATAGCGGCCCGTGTTCGACCTCGAGTTTCGCCAGCGCCGCTGCGCCATCAACGCCGTCGCCATGGCCCTCCGCAGTATCGGTTTCGACGACAAAAATTCCGGACACGGCGCCAGTGGCAATCCCGACGTTCGCCTTCGGCCACCGCCTGAAATCCTGTCGGATTTCATCTGCGTCGGCGGTCTGCCCCCACTTCCGGCCGCCACTATGCTCCGCAGATTTGTGGGAAATCTTCTCGCCCAGCCGCAGGGGGAAAACTGACCATTTGTTGTTGGTGGCGTAATAAAGCGCGTGCTCGACGATCGGCTCATCCGGCGTCGGCGCGAAGAGGACGCGCGAGAGAGGTTTGGCGATAGCAACGATCGCGTTCATCGAACTGCCTCCCACACGAGGGCGACAACGCCGCCCGCGTTGATGGCGAGAAACGTAATGAACCAGACCACAAACGCGAGGTTGCTCCGATAATTCGGTGGTGATACAGAAGACACTTCGTAAGACACAGTTTTGACTTTCTACTGAGCCTCGTTCACTTCGCCGGTCCTGCCAGGGGGACGGAGTGTCGGGGTTTTTCAGTTATGGATTGCTCGCAAGCGCGCGGAGCCGCGGACTGTCTGGGCGAATTACTGATCTGCTGGTGTCCCCTCACCTCACGGCGCCATCGGACGTGCGGCGGCGCGCATTCGCGTTGATGCGTTGATGCAGAACGGCTCGCGAACAGCCAAATCATTCCGGGACTTATTCCGGGACTCTTTGCCGCCAAATGCCGTGTTTTGCCCGGGTTTGTTCGGTTTTCGTGCCCCGGACACAGAACGGGGAAAGTCCAAAAACCCAATGTTATAAGGGGTTTTAAGGATCAGAGTGAGCGGATTAGCCGCTACACCCCCAAGATCTGGAAACTCGGATGCACCAGCGCTTCAGGCGCGAGCACCAGCACGATCATGGCGGCGACCGCCAGCGTCCGGAACGTCACGGCGCGGCGGTCGACCATCACGGCGATCAAGACCACCGCCGTCATGAAAAACGAGCGTTGCGTGGCGACTTCGGCACCCGACAGCAACAGATAGAACGCCGCGGCGGCGAGGGCCGCGGCAGCAGACCACTTCTTGATAGGAAAGCCTACCGTCAGCGCCGGCACCAGCAAAGCGCGGACCGCGAAGAACACCACTCCGGCGACAACCGCCATGTGATAGCCTGAAATCGACAGCACGTGGCCAAGGCCTGAAATGAACATGGCATCGTTGACCGGCGTGGTGATCGCGTCGCGGCGGCCGGTTAAAAGAGCGGTAGCGATGGCGCGCTTGTCACCATCAAGCGCCGTTCGGATCCGCGCATCGATCGCATCGCGCAGTCCCTGCATCAGTGCCGCGTAGCGCAGTGAAAGTCCGCCGCTGACCGGCGGCTCCACGGTCTTGATGGCGCCAGTGACAAAGCCGGAGGCGCCGATGCCCTGGAAGAACATGTCGCGGCCAAAATCGTAGCTGCCGGGCCGCATAGGCGCGAGCGGCGGCTGCAGCCGCGCCTTCAATTCCACAAAACTGCCGACCGCGGGCGCGGTGCCCTTGCGCACCGACAGGCGAACCCGCTCCAGCTTTGTCTGTCCACGCGGACTTTCCATCTGGGTGACGCGGAGCACGAAGCGGTCGGTGCGTTCGCGTATATCGCGGGTCTCGACGAAGCCCGACAGCGACACCGCATACATCGGCCTTGCCAATACCCCGTGCGCGATCAGCTTTGTTTTCCATGTCGCTGTGGCAAAACCCGCCGCCGTCGCGGCGATCATTACCGCGAGCGGAAACAGCTTTTGCCGCCGCAGCAAAAACGTCGCGACGCAGAGACCGATCGCCGCGACAGCGGCAACCGGGGCGACCGGTTCATGCTCCGCGGCGAAATAGAACGCGATCCCAACGCCGAAGGCGATCGGTACCCACGGCAACAATCGGCCGGCGCCAGCTTCGGCCGCAATCCATTCACGCAGTTTTGCGATGAACGATGGCCATACGCTGAAACCGGCCGGCGCAAAACCGCCGGCATGCGCCGCCTGGCGCGGCGGCCAGGTGCCCGCATAACCCTGCGTCCGGCCCGGAGTCCTGCCCTGCTCGGCCATCCGCTGGCCCCTCATACCCCACAGGCCTCAATGCTACCGCAGGCTGTAACGGGGCGGATAGTGGAACAGAAGCAGAATGCTCGGGAAATCCTATGTGGGCTTTGCCCCGTGGCTTCCTTCACAAGCCTGTCGCGGGGGCCGGTGGTTCAGTTGAACAGCGGATGATCCGACGTTAAATCAGGATAGCACGTAGCTAACTCTGCCGATCGACCACGGCGCCGACAGTAACCGTCTTTCACGATCGCTTTCTGCAGTCGCATGCCAGCCGCGGAACCAATCCGGGTCCATGGACTTCTAGGAGACCCATGGCCGACAATCAAACACCGTTCGCGGAATTCGGCCTTGAGCGAGCCATCGCCCTTCGCTGGATGCTTCGCGATATCAAGGCCAAGCGATTAAAGCTCTCGCCGATCAGCGAGGACGATCTAACCGCTTTGACCGAACTGGGCTTGATCGAAATCCGGGACAACGTGCCCGTGCTGACGCAGGCCGGTCACGACGCCTTGGATTGACGAACCGATCGGGCGCGATGGCTTAAAGCCAGACCTTAAAGCCAATTCTGAGAGAGAGGTCTGAGCCGCTGGCTCCCCCCTTAACCTTTGCTAACGACCTGCGATTAAGCTTCCCGAATCAACCGGTGGGCTCGGCAATGCTGCGCAGGATCTTGCTGTCTGTTCTGGCACTCGCGGCCACCGCGGTGACTGCGCGCGCCGCCGATCTGCCAACCCCGAGCCGGCTGGGAGCCATCTTTGCGGAGCCTGCCGAGGTTCGACCCGAGGTCTACAGGATACGAGAATATTCGGCGCCGGTTATTGGGTACAGTCTGCTCCCAAGTCCCCCGTGGGCTCGCGGCGGCTATGACTATGGTTCTCCGTGGTCCTACTACAACGGCGGTCCTTATTACGGCGGCCCATACGTTTCTGATGCCGTCCGCCTGCCCTACGTCTGCGGCCTGTATGGTTACTGCTTTTAGGCGCGCGTCCGCGAACCGCTAAAGGAGCGGAGTCATGGACGAGACGTGATGACTGATAATTTTCCAACTACCGTCTTCGCGCGCAATGACCCAGGTTAATTTGACGGACAGGGGCTGAGTACCTTCGCTGACAACAAAAGACGCTGTACCCGCGACGTTGATCACATCGAAACTAATCAACGCGGTCATCACATCGGTGAATTGAACGGTCGGCGAACTCCATCTCGGCAGCGCGTTGAAATAGGCCGCGACACCTTCGTTCCCACGATAGAGCGTAGGGTTCGACCCGAAAAAGAATGCGCTTTTCGAATAAATTGACGCAAGAGCTTCAGCGTCAAGCTTTTCGAAAGCAGCCGACCATCTTTCGATGATCCCGGACACTGTGTCGTCGGCCGCGCTCCGCATCGGATGCCCCTCAGCAAGAATTTCGGTAAACCGTCAAAGTCCGGCATGAGGCTCTGGCGCGTCGCGTCTCGTACACCGGGTAATGCAACTTCAGCCCTTGCCACCGACTTCCTTCGCAAACGTATCGCGCAGGCCGATGGTCCGGTTAAACACGGGATGGTCCGGCGTCGAATCCTTATCGCGCACAAAATAACCTTGCCGCTCGAACTGGACCACCTCGGACGAATTGGCTTTCACCACTGCGGGCTCGATCCGCGCATCGGATAAGACTTCCAGCGATTGCGGGTTGAGGTCGGCGGCGAAATTCGCGGCATCCGGATTGGGTGTGGAGAATAGCGGATTGTAAATACGAATTTCGGCCGGCACCGACTGCGCCGCCGGTAGCCAGTGCATGGTGGCCTTGACCTTGCGCCCGTCGGGCGCGTTGCCGCCGCGTGTTGTGGGATCGTAGGTGCAGCGCAATTCGACCACCTCGCCGGCCGCGTTCTTGATGGCTTCCCGGCAGGTGACAAAATAGGCGTAGCGCAGCCGCACTTCGGTGCCGGGCGAGAGCCGGAAGAATTTCTTCGGCGGGTTTTCCATGAAATCATCGCGCTCGATGTAGAGTTCGCGGCCGAACGCGATGCGACGTGTACCCGCTGCGGGATCGTCCGGGTGGTTGACGGCCTCGATCTCCTCGCTTTCGCCTTCCGGGTAATTCTCGATCACGACCTTGAGCGGCCGCAGCACCGCCATGCGCCGCTGCGCCGTCTTGTTGAGAATTTCGCGGATGCAGAATTCCAGCATGCCGACATCGACGACGCTGTTGGCCTTTGCCACCCCGATACGCCTGACGAATTCGCGGACCGCTGCCGGCGGCACCCCGCGGCGTTTCAGTCCCGCGATGGTCGGCATGCGCGGATCGTCCCAGCCCGCGACATGGCCGCCGCGCACCAGTTCGGTCAAGACCCGCTTCGATAACAGCGTGTAGGTCAGGTTGAGCCGGGCGAATTCATACTGGCGCGGTTTCGACGGCACCGGCAATTTGTCGAGCAGCCATTCGTAGAGCGGCCGGTGGTCCTCGAACTCCAGCGTGCAGATCGAATGCGTGATGCCCTCGATCGCGTCCGACTGCCCATGCGCGTAATCGTAGCTCGGATAGATCGACCATTTGTCACCGGTGCGCGGGTGCGTGGCGTGCAGTATCCGATAGAGCACGGGATCGCGCAGGTTGATGTTGCCGGAGGACATATCGATCCGGGCGCGCAGCACGCGGGCGCCGTTCGGAAATTCGCCGGCCTTCATGCGACGAAACAGGTCGAGGTTTTCATCCACCGAGCGATCGCGAAACGGACTGTTCTGGCCGGCTTCGGTCAGCGTGCCGCGGGTCAGGCGGATCTGCTCCTGCGACTGGTCGTCGACATAGGCAAGCCCGGCGCGGATCAGATCTTCCGCCCAGCCGTAGAGCCGCTCGAAATAATCAGAGGCATAGAAAAGATCGGTTCCCCAGTCGTAGCCGAGCCAGTGCACGTCGGCCTGAATCGAATCGATATATTCCTGCTCTTCCTTGGTGGGATTGGTATCGTCGAACCGCAGGTGACAACGCCCCGCAAACTCCTGCGCGATACCGAAATTGAGCGCGATCGACTTGGCATGGCCGATGTGCAAATAGCCGTTCGGCTCCGGCGGGAAGCGCGTCACGATCTGGCTGTGCTTCTTCGCGTCGAGATCGGCCTGGATGATGTCGCGAATGAAATCGCGGCCCGCTTCTGCCGCCACCGGTTCTGCTGTCATTTTAGTTCCTGCTCGGAATCAGCCGACGTTCTGCCAAATCCACCCGCCCCAAGGAAGACTTTAGTTATGTACGGTTCCTGCTATACACCACCGCGCCTCCCGCATGCCCTCTTTGTCCGCGACCCGCTCCTGTCATGACCGATTCCGTCGTCACGCGCTTTGCCCCCTCGCCGACAGGCTTTCTCCACATCGGAGGAGCCCGCACAGCGCTGTTCAACTGGCTTTACGCACGCAAGCGCGGCGGCAAGCTGCTGTTGCGCATCGAGGACACCGATCGGGAGCGATCGACCGAATTGGCGATCGCGGCCATCCTGGACGGCCTGAAATGGCTGGGGCTCGATTGGGATGGCGAGGTCGTCTACCAGTTCACCCGCGCCGCCCGCCACCGCGAGGTTGCCGAGCAGTTGCTGGCGGCTGGCAAGGCCTATCGCTGCTACGCGACGCCGGAGGAACTCACGGCGATGCGCGAGAAAGCCCGCGCCGCGGGCCGCACCCGCCTCTACGACGGCCTGTGGCGAGATCGCGACCCTTCGGAGGCTCCCGCCGGCGTGAAGCCTACGATCAGGCTGCGGGCTCCGCAGCAGGGCGAAACCGTGATCGAGGATCAGGTTCAGGGCCGTGTGGTCTGGCAGAACGAGAACCTCGACGACCTCGTCCTTTTGCGCGGCGACGGCAATCCGACCTACATGCTGGCGGTCGTTGTCGACGACCACGACATGGGCGTCACCCACATCATTCGCGGCGACGACCACCTGATCAACGCCGCCCGCCAGAAGCAGATCTACGATGCGCTCGGATGGGACCTCCCTAACATGTCCCACATTCCGCTAATCCATGGGCCGGATGGCTCAAAGCTCTCCAAGCGCCACGGCGCGCTGGGAGTGGATGCCTACCGTGCCATGGGATATTTGCCGGCGGCACTGCGCAATTACCTGGTCAGGCTCGGATGGAGCCACGGCGACCAGGAGATCTTTTCCACGGAAGAGATGATTGCCGCCTTCGACCTGTCAGGCATCGGCCGCTCGGCGGCACGATTCGATTTCGCCAAACTGGAAAGCCTCAACGGTCACTATATCCGTCACTCCGACGATCAATCTCTCGTGACCATGTTCGAAGATGTCCTGGACTACGTCCCGAACGGATCGGACGTAAAGGCCAAGCTCAACGAAACGACGCGCGCGCAATTGCTGCAGGCGATGCCAAGCCTCAAGGAGCGCGCCAAGACGCTGATCGAACTGATCGACAGCGCCTACTTCATCTTCGCCGACCGGCCGCTCGAGATCGAGCCGAAAGCCGCCGGCTTGTTGACGCCGGAAAACCTCGAACTGATCGGCCGGCTTCGCCTCGCGCTGGAGGCGGTCACGCCGTGGACGGCGGCAACCACCGAAGCGGCGATGCGTGCATTCGCCGAAATGAACAACCTCAAGCTCGGGACGGTAGCCCAGCCGCTGCGGGTGGCGCTGACCGGACGCACCACGTCACCGGGAATCTTCGATGTCCTGGCGGTGCTCGGACGGCAGGAATGCGTGGCCCGGCTGGGCGATCAGGCCCCCTCATAAGGTGGCATTGCAGGTCGGGCGTGCCCATCTTGCAGCGCACACAGCAATACGATACCCATTTACGCGGTGCTTCTAGAATTTCCCGGCTGCCCACGCCATCTCAGTTGAAATGGCGCCCACGGCCGCCGGCTTTCGCAACGATCTCATCGGGGACTTCACGATGGACGCAACATCCAACAACAAAACCGCAACGTTAACGGTCGGCAACAAGACCTACGATTTCCCGATCTTGAAGGGCACCGTCGGGCCGGATGTCATCGACATCGGCAAGCTCTACGCCCAGTCCGGAATGTTTACCTATGACCCGGGTTTCACCTCCACCGGCAGCTGCGAGTCCAAGATCACCTATATCGATGGCGACGCCGGCATCCTGGAATACCGCGGCTATCCGATCGAGCAGCTCGCCGAACACGGCGACTTCCTAGAAACCTGCTACCTTCTGCTCTACGGCGAGCTTCCGACCAAGGCGCAGAAGGCCGATTTCGACAACCGCGTGATCCATCACACCATGGTTCACGAGCAGATGGCGCGGTTCTTCCAGGGCTTCCGCCGCGACGCCCATCCGATGGCGGTCATGGTGGCGTCCGTCGGTGCACTGGCGGCGTTCTATCACGACTCCACCGACATCAACGATCCGACCCAGCGCATGATTGCCTCGATGCGCATGATCGCTAAGATCCCCACGCTGGCCGCGATGGCCTTCAAATACACCATCGGCCAGCCCTTTGTTTATCCGAAGAACTCGCTGAGCTTTGCCGAAAATTTCCTGAACATGTGTTTCGCGGTGCCCTGCGAGGAATACAAGATCAATCCGGTTCTCGCCAACGCGCTGGACAAGATCTTCATTCTGCACGCCGACCATGAGCAGAATGCGTCGACCTCGACGGTGCGGATCGCCGGCTCCTCCGGGGCCAACCCGTTCGCCTGCATCGCCGCCGGCATCGCCTGCCTGTGGGGACCCGCGCATGGCGGCGCCAACGAAGCGGCGCTTGCGATGCTGGCCGGCATCGGTACCGTCGACAAGATTCCCGATTTCATCAAACGGGTAAAAGACAAAAACAGCGAAGTTCGCCTGATGGGCTTCGGGCATCGCGTCTACAAGAACTACGATCCTCGCGCCAAGATCATGCAAAAGATGTGTCACGCGGTGTTGGCGGAGACGGGCCACGGCGACGATCCGATGCTGAAGGTCGCCATGGAGTTGGAGAGGATCGCGCTGAGCGATCAGTATTTCATCGATCGCAAGCTCTACCCGAACGTCGATTTCTATTCGGGCATCACCTTGAAGGCGATGGGCTTCCCGACCTCGATGTTTACAGTGCTGTTTGCGGTCGCGCGTACGGTCGGCTGGATCAGCCAGTGGAGCGAGATGATCGAGGATCCGCAGCAGAAGATCGGCCGTCCGCGCCAGCTATATACCGGCGTTACGCGCCGCGATTACGTCGACATCGACAAGCGCAAGTAAGCCGCCGCCTGGGAAGCCGGATGCGCACGTATCCGGCAGCAAGCTATCCCGCACCAGATCAACTCGCTCGCCGCGACTTTCGCAACGTCGCCAGCACGATATCGGCCGCCCGCACGCCGGGCGGCTGGCTGCCTGTCGACATGATCCTGTCGATCCCGGCAAAAGCATCGAGCTGCCGGCGCCGTGAGGGAGAATCGTTGAGCACGTCGCGCAGCGCTTGTGATAGTTTCTGCGGCGAGCAATCCCGCTGCAGGAATTCCGGAATGACGTTCTCGCCCACCACCAGATTAGCCAGGATGACCGACTTCACCTTGATCGCGCGCAACAGGACCCACGCCTCCATGGCACCGGTCCGGTAGGCGGTAACCATCGGCACGCCTGCGAGTGCCAGTTCGAGCGTCACGGTGCCCGACTTCGCAAGCGCGGCGCTGGCGATCCGGAACGCCGCCCGCTTTTCCTGCTCGCCGATCACTATTCGTGGCTGCACCGGCCAGCTCTTAATGCCTTCCCGGACCGCGTCCAGCAAATGCGGCATGGTGGGCAGGATCAATTCGAACGGCATGCCCTCGGCCTGCAGCCGGCCCAGCGTCTCGCCGAACACCGGCATATGGTGCCTGATTTCGCTGCGCCGGCTTCCCGGCAGCACCAGAAGCACCGGCGGCTGCTGGTCCCTTCGCTTTTGCTCGTCGACGCCGGGCCGCAGCACCCCGACCTGCCCGGTCAGGGGATGACCGACATAGCTGCACGGTGGACCGCGCAGCCTGCTATACTCCTCCGGTTCGAACGGCAGCAAGGCAAGTACATGGTCGACATAGCCGAGCATGGCGCGCGCCCGGCCGGGCCGCCACGCCCAGACCGAGGGGGAGACGTAGTCAACGATCGGTATCGAGGGATCGCGGGCCCGAACCCGTCTTGCCACCCGATGGGTAAAATCGGGGCTGTCGATGATCACGAGAATGTCGGGCGAGGCCGCTGTCACCGCTTCCGCGGTTTCGCGGATCAACCGCAGGATCTTCGGTAACTGTTTTACGACTGCTGCCAGTCCCATGATCGACAATTCTTCGATCGGAAACAGCGACGCCAGCCCTTCGCGCGCCATCTGCTGGCCGCCGACACCTACAAACCGCACCGCGCCGCCGAGGCGCTGGCGCAAGACCTTCATCAGGTTGGCGCCGAGCCGATCGCCGGATTCCTCGGTCGCGATCAGGAAAATCTTGCGCGCAACGTCGGTGGTTGTTCGCGCCGGTATCACGCGGGCAAACCGGTCACGAAAAGGCCGGCTGCGTCCGCCGCCTCGATCATGATTTGGGACTCGACCACGATGGTGTTGCCAGCGACGATCGCAATCCCGGCAAGCTTCGCCGCCGCCGCGCCCTCGACGGTTCGCGGCCCCAGGGTCGGAAGATCGAACCGCAGATCCTGTCCGCTCTTGGGCGCCTTCACCAGCACGCCGCGCGCGGCGCTGGCCCGGATGCGGCCCTCCGCGCGCAGCCGCGCCACTCGCGCCAGCAAGCCGTCGGTGCCTTCGATGTCCTCTACCCCGACCACGTGACCGTCGATCACGACGGTCGCCTGACCGATGTCGAACGGACTGAGCGCGCGCAGGACGTCGCGTCCTTTGGCGATGTCAGCGGCGGCAGCTTCGTCGGGCGCGGCGCGGGTGAGACATCCCTCGGGCATCAGCAGATCCGGGGCGACATCCCTGATCCCGACCATCCGAAAACCGTCCTGTTCGAAAATGCGGCCGATTCCGGACAGCAGATGATCGTCGCCGCCGCGGAAAGCCGCCCACACCCGGCCCAGGACGCGAAGCGTGCCCCAATCCAGGCGAATCTCCGATAGCGCCGGGCGCACCAGCGTGCCGATGAAAACCAGGTCGCGGCAGTTTTCTGCGCGAAACAGCTTCACAGCCTTGCCGATCTGGCCGACCGAAATCCAGTGATGACGAAAGCGTTCCACCCTGACCGGATCGCAGGCGCCTTTCAGCGCAAAAAGAACCGGGTTGATGCCGCGCGCGATCAGCGAGTCCGCGACCGCAAATGGCATGACGCCGCCTGCCGCGATCAGGCCGACCGGTGATGAAATCTCCAAAGCCCCCGATGTCATGGCTCCGGCGACCCCATCATCATGACCGGTTGCCGTCATCAGCCGGAAGACACAGCGCGCGATGTTTGCCGTCGCCGATAAAGGTCAGGATTTCCGCGATTGCGGTATCTTCCGCTGCCAGGGGCTGCACCATGCTCAGCCGTTCGGCAAAAATCCCGGGTCCGTGAAACAGTTTTTGATAGAACGACCGCACCGCAGCGAGCCGTTCGCGCGTGAACCTGCGGCGCTTCATGCCGATGATGTTGAGGCCCTCGAGGCTGGCATACTGGCCGTTGACGAGGCCGAACGGGATCACGTCGCCGCGCACACCACAGACGCCGCCGACCATCACCTGCGGCCCGATTCGCGTGAACTGGTGCACAGCGGACAGTCCGCCGATAAAGACAAAATCGCCGATCTCACAATGGCCGCCGAGCGTCGCCGAGGTCGCGAAGATCACATCGTTGCCGACCTGGCAATCGTGACCGACGTGGCTGCAGTTCATGAAGTAGCCGCGATCGCCGACGCGGGTAACGCCGCCGCCGGCCACGGTGCCGGCATTCATCGTCACCGATTCTCGGATAGTGCAGCCCTGCCCGATCTCGAGCCTAGTGAGTTCGCCGCGATAGCTCAGGGATTGCGGCGGCGTGCCGAGCGAAACGAAGGGATAGATGGTGCAGCCGGCGCCGATCGTGGTCTGCGCCGTGATGTGGACGTGGGCGATCAGCCTGCAGTTCGCACCGATCACGACGTGGGAACCGATGCTGCAGTAGGGGCCAATGAAGGCGCCCTCGCCGATCACAGCGCCATCTTCAATCCGCGCGGTGGGATCGATCGTGCTCATCGAAGGGTCCGGTACCAGCTCATATCGCCGTTGAGATGCTTGAGTTTTCCGGTCGTTACCGCGACATGCCGGAACTGTCTAGTGACGTATGGTTACGCCGTGTTTCGGCACCTTCGGGCCTCGACAACCCGTGCGCCGCCTGCAGGCGGCACAGCGCTAATGCCTGAGGGCCGGAACCACGGTCGGGAGCAGCCGAGCCGCCAAACGCGCGTATCCCTCGACGGTCACATGAACGCCGTCCGCCTGCAGATCGTTTCGGCTGAGGCCGTTTGCCGTAACGGGAATGATCTTGATGCCCCGGCCGCGAAGCCGCGCAACGATCGAGGCAAAATCCGCCTTCTGGTCGCCCTGCCCCAGTCGCCGGGCGCTGTAGGTCCCTCATCAATCGGTCAGCATGGCGCCAACGTCGGCCTCGGCGACCGTTTGGCCGTTGACGATAGCGTCGCCGTGAAACCACCACATGGTCTTGCGCCGGCCGATGCGGCGCATGTGATACTCGACGGTGTCGCCGGGCATCACAGGCTTGCGGAACTTGCACTTGTCGATGGTAAGAAAATACACCGCACGCGGCTTCTCGGTGCCTTCGACCGACTTGATACCGATCACGCCGGCGGTCTGCGCCATCGCTTCGATCATCATGACCCCGGGATAGACCGGACGCTCCGGAAAATGTCCGAGAAACGGCGGCTCGTTGTAGGTGACGTTCTTGATACCGGTGCCCGAGTAATCGGTCCGGATATTGATCACCCGATCAATCAGCAGCATGGGATAGCGGTGCGGGAGCGTCTTGAGGATCTCATTGATATCCACAAGCGCGAATCTGATCGCTGCCTCCTCCATCAATCGCGCCCCTCGCCCTTGGGATCGATCTTGCTGTCACGGACCAGACGCTCCACCGCAAGAATCTCCCGGAACCACTGTTTGGTCGGCTTTGCAAAGTGACCGCCCCAGCGTCCATTGGCCGGAATGTCATCCTTGACGGCGCTCATCGCCGTAACCTGGGCACCGTCGCCGATATGGAGGTGGTTGTTGATACCCACCTTGGCCCCCAGCGCCACATTGTCGCCAATCGTCAGGCTGCCCGCTAACCCGATCTGGGCGGCCAGCAGGCAATGCCTGCCGATCGTCACATTGTGACCGATCTGGACCTGATTGTCGATTTTCGTGCCTTCGCCGATGACGGTATCGCGCAGACTGCCGCGATCGATGGTCGTCCCGGCGCCGATCTCGACGTCGTTCTGGATCAGGACGCGGCCGGTTTGCGGTACCTTCAGATGGCCATCCGGTCCGAAGAAGACGAAGCCATAGCCATCCTGTCCGATGCTGCAGCCGGGATGGATCAGGACGTGGTTGCCAACAAGCGCGAACTGAATGGAGGACCGAGCACCGACGAAGCATTCCCTCCCAATCCTGACATTGGCGCCGATCACGGCACCCGCGCCGATCACGGTGCCGGTGCCGATTTCGACGTTCGGTCCGATCACGGCGAGCGGATCGACAATCACCCCATCCTCCAGATGCGCCGTGGCATCGATGATGGCTGATGGCGCGATGCCGGCGGTGCCGAACCAGGATCGCGGTCGAAGCGCATCGCCATGCAGTTCGCGCGCGATTTTCACGAATTCGCGGAAGGGATGGGCCGCACGCAAAACCGCCACATGGGCGGGGACATCGGCCTCGAAACGCGCATTGACCAGACACGCCCCCGCCTTCGTCGAAGCAAGCTGGTCGGCATATTTCACGTTGTCGAAAAACGTCAGATGCATCGGACCGGCTTCGTCGAGCGAAGCCAGCCCCTTGACCTGTTGGGTTCCCCGCGACGCATCGACCAAATGCGCTGTCGTCAACGCGGCAATATCGGCCAGCGTTGACGAAGGTGGTTGTTTGAAGAATGTCGGCTGCGCCATTCCACCCGTCGCGGTCCGGCCGTTGATTGAACCGAAGCTTCGGTTCTGAAAAATCAGAACCGAACTCTCTCTTTGTTTGGACGCGTTCTCTTCACGCGAACGGGTACCCACTTCGCTCGAAAACGCTTAGAACGATGTTCCGCCGCCAAACTTGAATTCCTGCACGATATCGTACCTGCCCTTGGTAAGCGGAATAGCGTAATCGAAGCGCAGCGGTCCGAACGGCGACGCCCAGATCAGGCCCACGCCGACGGAGGTGCGGACCGTATTGCCGCTGTCGTACTGCAGTCCCGTACAGGTCCCCGGATTCGGAGGATTGTTCGTCGGAGGCGTGCAGCCTGGCAGGTTGACTTCGCCGGTGGCAGCCCAGGACGTCGGGCCCTGGTAGTCAGTCAGGCCGCCCGCGTCGGCATAGACGGCGCCCTTCAAGCCCACTTCCTTCGGCAGGAACCAGAACGGCATCTGCAACTCGTACGACGCGCCCCAATATTTGGTGCCGCCGAGCGCGTCCATCGTTCCGTAGGGATTGATGTCGCGCGGACCGATGCCGTTGGGGGCGAAGCCCCGGACGAGGTTCGGGCCCATCTGGAACTGATCGAGCATGCGAAGTTCGCTGTTGCCGACCTTGTTGAGAATGCCGCCCTGGATGTGGATCAGGCCGACGATATCGGCGACCAGCGGCGCGTAATATTTCGCGTCGACCGCGCTCTTCAGATAGCTGACGTCGCCGCCGACGCCGGCGAAGTCCTGCTTGAAATCGATGAGCAGGCCGTCGGTCGGATTCTTGTTGTTATCGAGCGTGTTGTAGTCCAGCGAATAACCGATCGACGACGTCAGCGCAGCGCCGCTGGCAAGCTCCTTGCGGACCGGCAGCGATGCCTCGCCGTCGCTGTAGCACCAAAGACCAGTTCCCGAAGCATCCGTCGCGGTTGCCCCAGCTGGAAAATTACCAGGTCCGCCCACTGAGTTCACAAACGCCGGCGACGGATTGAAGGCGAGTAAGCCGTTTGACGGGTTGTTGTTACAATTCGCGAGATAGCCGGGCAGCGAGATCTCTTGCTCATAGATCGAATAGCGAAGCTGCAAGGATAGATCTTCGCGCAAGGCGAAACCGAGCCGCGGACTGAAGCCGATCGTCTTGGTGCCGTACGAAATATAGCTGTTGGGAAGCTGCTCGCGGTAGAACGCGTCAAGACCAAGCGCGACCCGGTAGTCGAGCAAATAAGGATCGACATACGACAGCGACAGACCGCGCGCGAATTCCCCATACGTTACCGACGCCTTCGCAAACAGACCGCGGCCGAGGAAGTTACGCTCGGAAATGCTGACCTCGGCAAGCGGACCGTCGGTGGTCGAATAGCCGCCCGATACCGAGAAGTCGCCGGTGGATTTCTCCTCGAGATCGACCACGAGAATCACACGATCGCTCGATGAACCGGGCTCGGTCGTGATCTTCACGCTCTTGAAGAAATCAAGGTTCTTGAGGCGCCGCTCGGCCCGATCGACCAGCGCGCGGTTGTACGCATCGCCCTCGGAAATATCGAATTCGCGGCGGATCACATAGTCGCGGGTGCGGGTATTGCCGCGCACGTTAATGCGCTCGATGTAGGTCCGCGGGCCTTCGTCGATGGCAAACACGATTGAAACGGTATGGGCCTCGAAATTGCGATCGCCACGCGGCCGCACGACGGCAAAGGCATACCCCCGCCGCGAGGCCTCGATCTGCATTTCCTCGACCGTCTTCTCCAGCGCCTCGGCGTTGTAGAGCGACCCGACGCTGACGCGCGAGAAGCTGCGGAGCGCGTTTCCGTCAAGGGTGGGAATGCTGGATTCGATATTGACCGACGAGACGCGATACTGCTGGCCCTCCTCGATCTTGAAGGTCACCAGGAAGCCCTTGCGCGCCGGATCGTATTCCGTCAGCGCGGCCACCACCTGCACGTCCGCAAAACCGTGCTTCAAATAAAAGCGGCGAATCAGGTCGCGATCGGCTTCGACCCGGTCCGGATCATAGACGTCACCGCCGCCGAGGAAGCTCAGCAGGTTAAACTCATGGGTCTTGATGATGTCCTTGAGCCGATACGACGAATAAGCGTTGTTGCCGATGAACTCGACCGACTTGACGCCGGTTTTCTGGCCCTCGACGATCGTGAAAATCAGATCGACGCGGTTGTTCGGCTGTTCGATGATTTCGGGAGTGACGCTCACGTCATAGCGGCCGGAGTGGCGGTAGACCTCGGCGATGCGCTGGGCGTCGGACTGGACCATGGGACGCGACAGCGTACCCCGCGGCTTGGATTGGATTTCGGCCGTAAGCTGTTCGTCCTTGATCTTCTTGTTGCCCTCGAAGGCAATGCGGCCGATCACCGGGTTTTCGATCACCGTCACCAGCAGGTGACCGCCGGTCTGGCTGATCTTGACGTCCTGGAACAGGCCGGTCTCGATCAGCGCCTTCAGGCCATCGTCGATTTGGGCCTGATCCAGCCGCCCGCTGGGACCCGCCTTGAAATACGACCGGATGGTTTCGACCTCGACGCGCCGGTTGCCCTCGACCTCGATCGTGGCGACGGACTGGGCGACGGCAGGCGACGATAGCAGCATGACAGCCAGCGTGCCTGCGACCGGCAGGGCGCACATCACCAGGGCGGCCAAAAAGCCTCCCCGAACTCGCATTCCAACGTTCATGCGCAAGACGCCCTTGTCATTCCAATGCCGGCCCGCACCCCACGGATCGACAAATTCCCATTAGTTGCCCTGCTTGTAGCCAATTTTGCCGGGGCGGCAAACGTCCGAGTGCAGTGCAATTTCATTTTCATTCCAAGACGTTGCCTATCGGCCACGTCACAAAAAAGCCGCTTCACGATGCCGCGAGGTGGAGGATGTCATTGTACGTCGCAAAAACCATCAACATCAGCACCAGCCCCAGCCCGATTCGGAACCCCATCTCCATCGCCCGGTCCGACAGGGGCCGTCCGCGCACGGCCTCGATCGCGTAGAACAAAAGATGACCGCCATCGAGCAGCGGCACCGGAAACAGGTTCAACAAGCCGATCGATATCGAGAGAACCGCGGCGAGATGCACCAGCGCGGCAAGACCGATGGTGGCGACCTGACCTGAAATCTGCGCGATTCGGAGCGGGCCACCGACCTGGTCGGCCGCTTCACGCCCGGTAAAGACGCCGCCGATATAGGCCAGCGTGCGGTCAACCACGAACCAGGTTTCCTTGACGCCAAGCCAGAGCGCTGTCGCGGGGTTTACTCGCTCGGTCGTTACATCGCCGGCTACGGTCTTGCGGGTAATGCCTAGCACGCCAAGCTTGTGGACATTGCCAAACGGGTCTTTGACTTCCCTGAGTTCCGGCGTGCCGCGCAATTGCAGCGAAGAATCGCCGCGCTTGACGGTGAACACCAGTTGCTCGCCGGCGCGAATGCCAACGATCCGCTGCATATCGGAGAAGCTTTCGATCTTGCTGCCATCGATCGCGGTCACGACGTCGCCGACCTGAAAGCCGGCTGCCGCTGCGGCACTCCCCGCCTCTACCTGATCGACGCGCGCCGTCGTGCTTGGTTTGCCGAAAAAGGTGAACAGGCAAGTAAAGATCACGATCGCCAAAATGAAATTGGCGATTGGGCCGGCGGCGACAATCGCCGCCCGCGGTCCGACTTTCTTGTGATGGAAACTGCCCGCACGCTCTTCTTCAGTCATGCCGGCGAGGGTTTCGGACGATGGCGTCGAGGCCTCGCTGTCGTCGCCGAAAAACTTGACGTAGCCGCCAAGCGGGACGGCCGAAATCTTCCATCGCGTGCCATGCCGGTCGTTGAAACCGACCAGTTCCGGCCCGAAGCCGAGCGAGAAAGTTAACACCTTCACGCCGGCCCAGCGGGCAACCAGGAAGTGGCCAAGCTCGTGGAAGAAAACAACGATGGTGAGCACGAACAGGAAGGGAATGATGTAGCCGACGAAGCCATGGCTCAACGTATTGAAACTATGAACAAAAAACTCGGACATCCAATTTCCCTCAACCAGGGCCGCAGGCCCTGTCCCCAACCATCTAGGATGCCTTTAAGGCAATTTGAGGCAATAGGGTGGCAGCTTTATTTCGCGCATCATGGTCAACGGCGATGGCATCGTCCGCGGACGTCAATGGGGCCAGATTGCCGGAACGCACCCAGGCCTCCATCGTCGCCTCGACCAGCCGGGCGATCGCGCCGAATTTGATCTTGCCGGCGATGAACGCCGCCACCGCCACCTCGTTGGCCGCGTTATAGACAGTAGTCGCGCCGCGGCCCGTCCGCAATGCATCGTAAGCCAGCCGAAGCCCTGGGAAGCGGCCGAAATCCGGTTCCTCGAAGGTCAGCTGTCCAATCCTAGCCAGATCAAGCTTCGCGGCCGGACCGACGATGCGATCGGGCCATCCGAGGCAATGCGCGATCGGCGTACGCATGTCAGGCGCCCCCAGTTGCGCGACAACCGAACGATCCGAAAATTCGACCATCCCGTGGATGATCGATTGCGGGTGAACCAGAACGTCGATCTCTTCCGGCGTCAGCGCAAACAGATAGGAGGCTTCGATGACCTCGAGCCCCTTGTTCATCATCGAGGCCGAATTGATGGTGATCTTCTGCCCCATGCTCCAGTTCGGATGTTTCAGGGCCTGCGCCAGCGTCGCCTGTTCGATATCGGCGCTGGCCCATGTCCGGAATGGTCCGCCCGATGCGGTGATGATCACGCGGACCAGTTCTTCCCGGTTGCCGGAGCCCAGCGCCTGAAACAGCGCATTATGTTCGGAATCGGCCGGCAGGATGCAGGCCCCGGCCTTGGCTGCGCGCTGCATGAAGAAGTCGCCGGCGCAGACCAGGCATTCCTTGTTGGCAAGCGCAACCGTCGCGCCGCGATCGACAGCGGCGAGCGCAGGCTTCAATCCGGCCGCGCCGCTGACTGCAGCCATGACCCAATCGGCCGGACGCGCCGCGGCTTCGATGATCGCGCTCTCGCCGGCCCCGCATTCGGTGCGGGTGCCGGCCAAGGCATCTTTCAGTTCGGTGAGGCGATTGGGATCGGCGACGGCCGCAAATCGCGCGCCAAATTCCTTCGCCAGCGTCGCCAGTCCCAGCACGTTGGTATTCGCTGTCAAAGCCTCGACCTGATAGCGGTCGCGCGAGGCCCTCAGCAAATCCATTGTGCTATCGCCGATCGAGCCGGTGGCGCCGAGAACGGTCACGGCACGTACGGCAGACGCCGCAGCCTTGTTGTTACGCAATGGAACAGCGCTCATGACCTCACCAAACCATAAGACCGCGGCCGACGCCATCCACGCCGCCCCGCAAAAAGCCGAAAATCGCCGCGACGACGACCGCGGCGACGTATCCGTCGAGACGATCGAGCAACCCACCATGCCCGGGAATGATTTGGCTGGAGTCCTTGACACCGAAACGCCGCTTCACCGCGGACTCAAAGAGATCGCCAAGCTGCGAAACGATCGAAAGAACAGCGCCCAGCAACAGAGTCGGGCCGGTATCGCCGAGACCGAACGCCACAAACGCTTCGGCGACGAGAAGGCTCGCTGCAAACCCGCCGACGGCGCCTGCCCATGTCTTCTTGGGACTGACCCGCGGCCAGAGCTTCGGTCCGCCGATGCCGCGGCCTGCGAAATAACCGCCGATATCGGTCACCCACACCACCAGAAGGATCAGCATCAGCGCGACAAATCCCCAGGCCTGATCGAGGCGCACCAGCACGGACCCAATCTCGGCCGCGGCGGCATAGAAAAATCCCGTCGCAATCCAGCTCCTCCGCTCCGGCGAAAGCAGCGCAACGGCAACCAGGCCGAGCGCCGATGCACCCAGCGAAGCATCGATCCGTCCCAGCGTGAGACACAATCCGACGATCGCAAGCGCAATAACGCCTGAAGCGACCACACCCCTCTTGCGCCCCGCCCCCACGATCATCAGCCACTCAACATAGAGGCCGATCGCTGCCAGCGTCACCAGGGTGGTCCACATCCAACCACCGGCGTAGGCGGTCGCGATAGCGGCAGGCGCCAGCACCATCGCGACGATGACACGCGTCATGAGATTACGCGAGCCCCGCTCCGCAACGGCCGCCGGCGCGGCTTCGCCCTCGGTCACGATCCGGTTTTCGCGGCCAGACCGCCGAAACGGCGTTCCCGCCTGGCGTATTCGGCGATCGCGCCTTCGAGCGCGGCTTTGTCGAAATCGGGCCAGTGAATCGGCACAAATACGAGTTCGCTGTAAGCGGCCTGCCACATCAGGAAATTCGACAGCCGTTGCTCACCGCTAGTGCGAATGATCAGATCCGGATCGGGAATATCGGGTGCATCGAGGTATTGACCAAGTGCGTCGGCGTCGATTGAGGCGGCGTCCCGCTTTCCTTCCGCAACCTCGCGCGCCAGCCGCTGCGCCGCGCCGGCAATTTCCTGGCGCGATCCGTAGTTGAACGCCACCACGAGGTGGAGCTTGGTATTGCCCTTGGTCAGTTCTTCCGCTTCGTTCAGCAGCGCACAGATGTCCGGCTCCAATCCACCGCGCTCGCCGATCACCCGCACCCGCACCCCATCGCGATGCAGTGTCGCCAGATCGTTGCGGATGAAGCGCTTGAGCAGGCCGAACAGATCGCCGATCTCAGTCGCGGGCCGCGACCAATTTTCCGAGCTGAAGGAAAAAATCGTCAGATAGAGAATGCCGAGTTCGTTGGCAGCACGAACCACGCGGCGCAGCGCATCGACCCCCCGGCGATGGCCTTCCGCGCGCGGCAAACCACGGGCGGCCGCCCAGCGCCCGTTCCCGTCCATGATGACAGCCACATGCAACGGACCGTCGGTTCGATCCGGTTCTTCGGTTGCGGGGGCAGCGGCGTTCGACATCGGTCAATCCTTAGACGCGCTAAACGGTGAGGATTTCCTTTTCCTTGGCCGCAAGCAACTGATCGATCTCCGAAATCGTCCCATCCGTCGCCTTCTGCACATCATTGGCCAGGCGTTCCTGATCGTCCTCGGAAATCTCGTGATTCTTCTCAAGCTTCTTGACCGTATCGAGGCCATCACGGCGGACATGCCGGACCGCTACTTTTGCCGCCTCGGCGTATTTGTGCGCAACCTTCACAAGCTCCTTGCGGCGTTCTTCGTTAAGTTCGGGAATTCTCAAGCGCAGTACCTGCCCTTCCGTGGCGGGGCTTAAGCCGAGATTGGAATCGACGATCGCCTTCTCGACGGCCTTGACCATCGACTTGTCCCACACCTGAACGGAAAGAAGGCGCGGCTCGGGCACGCTGATGGTCGCGAGCTGGTTCAGCGGCATATGGGTGCCGTAGGCGTCGACCTGCACCGGCTCCAGCATCGAAGCCGCGGCACGGCCGGTTCGCAAGCCCCCCAGTTCGTGCTTGAGAGCCTGAGTGGCGCCTTGCATGCGGCGCTTCAACTCGTTGATGTCGAAACTAGTCGTGGGCATAATGCTCTCCCGTCCTGAAAACCTGATCTCGCCGAGGCCGTCACCCTGCGCGGACCCGGTATTTGGAAAACCCGTCAGCCGGCGACGACGGTCCCGTGGCCGGTGCCGCGCAGGATCGCGCCTATCGAGCCCGGCTCGGCGATCGAGAACACGATGATAGGCAGCGACGTCTCGCGGGCAAGCGCGAATGCGGTCGCGTCCATGACCTTGTAGCCGCCCTCAATCGCCTGTGAATGGGTCAGGCGGTCAAAACGCTTGGCGGATGGGTCTTTTTTGGGATCGGCACTGTAGACGCCATCGACGTTGGTCGCCTTCAGCACCGCCTGCGCGCCGATTTCGGCCGCCCGCAGCACCGCCGTGGTATCGGTGGTAAAGAACGGATTGCCGGTTCCGCCTCCGAGCAGCACGATTCGGCCCTCGGCGAGATATTTGTGCGTCGCGGCTCGGGTGAAAAGCTCTGAGATCTGCGGCATCACAAAAGCCGACAGGGTCCGTGCCGGCGCCCCCCGCCGTTCGATCGCGGCTTCCAGAGCAAGGCAGTTCATCATGGTGGCGAGCATGCCCATGGTATCGCCGGTGGGGCGGGACACGCCGCGCGAGGATACCTCCACCCCGCGGACGATGTTACCGCCGCCGACCACAACGCCAATTTCGGCACCCAGTTCGCGGGCGGCAATCAGCTCGCCGGCGATCCGGTCGACGGTTGGCTGATCGATTCCGAAGGATTGCGCGCCGGCGAGATATTCGCCCGAGAGCTTGATCACCACGCGACGATAGACCGGCTCAGCCATTGCGTTTAGCTTTCCTTCCCGCGGGCTGCTCCCGGCGCACCCCCGCCGGCGGTTACTTCTTTCCGCTGGCCGCAGCGACCTCGGCCGCGAAATCCGATTCCTGCTTGTCGATTCCCTCGCCCAGAGCATAGCGCACAAATCCGGTCACCTTGATCGGTGCGCCGACCTTACCCTCAGCTTCTTTCACGGCTTGGGCGACCGATTTTCCGCTGTGCTCGGCATGGATCGAGGCCTGTTCAAGCAGGCAGACTTCCTTGTAGTAGGTCTTCAACCCGAACTCGACGATCTTCTCGATCACGTTCTCCGCCTTGCCCTGCTGGCGGTATTTGTCCGCGAGCACGTCCTTTTCGCGCTGCACGGCGGCGGGATCCAACCCGGCCGGATCCAGCGCCTGCGGATTGGTCGCCGCGACATGCATGGCGAGCTGACGGCCGAGCACGGCCAGTTCATCGGTCTTGCCAGCGGATTCGAGGGCCACGATCACACCCATCTTGCCGGCGCCTTCGATCACGGCATTATGAACGTAACTTGAGACTACGCCCTTGCCGACTTCGAGCGAAGCCGCGCGGCGCAGCGTCATGTTTTCGCCGATGGTCGCAATCGCGTCGGCGATGGCGGTCTCGACCGTCACGTCGCCGACCTTGGCGGCCTTGATCCTCTCCAGGTCGGCGCCGACCTCGAGCGCGACCTGGGCTATCATCTTCACTAACCCTTGGAACTGTTCGTTGCGGGCAACGAAGTCGGTCTCGGAATTGACCTCGACCACGACGCCTTTGACACCGGCGGTCACGGCGCCGATCAGGCCTTCCGCGGCTACGCGGCCGGCTTTCTTCGCGGCTTTCGACAGGCCCTTCTTGCGCAGCCAATCGATCGCCGCCTGCATATCGCCTTCGTTCTCGGCGAGCGCCTGCTTACAGTCCATCATGCCAACGCCAGTGGTCTCACGCAGGTCCTTGACCATCGCCGCTGTGATTGTTGCCATCGTTTCGTATCCTTTGCCTGTCAGGGCGGCCGCGGCGCGGCCTTAGCCCTCGCCGCTATGCGCCACCAGGTATTGCGTCAATTGGAAGCTGGTGGCCGCAATGTTGCGGCCAACGCACTAACGTTATTCGGCTTCCGCGGTCATCGCCTTGGCCTGGGCGACCCAGCCATCGGCTCTGCTCGGAAGTCCGACCTCTTCGCCGATCTTGTGCGCGGTGTCGTGATCGAGTTCGGCCAGCTGCCAGTAATGGAAGATGCCGAGGTCGTTGAACTTCTTCTCGATCGCACCGGACACGCCGGTGAGCTTCTTGAGATCGTCGGCCGCACCGCGCGGACCGGCAAGACCCTGGAAGCCCGCAGGCTGCGGCGTAGTCGGAATTTCTTCGCGGACGGGGTGAGCCGAAGCCCCGACATCGATGCCCGAATCGCCCTGCGCGCGCGAAATGCCATCGATAACAGCCCGGGCGATCAGATCGCAGTACAGCGTGATAGCGCGACCGGCGTCGTCATTGCCCGGCACCACATAGGTGATGCCCTTGGGGTCCGAATTGGTATCGACGATCGCGGCGACGGGAATGTTGAGCCGCTGGGCTTCCTGGATCGCGATGTCTTCCTTGTTGGTGTCGATCACGAAGATCAGGTCAGGCAGACCGCCCATGTCCTTGATGCCGCCCAGCGAACGGTCGAGCTTGTCGCGCTCGCGCTGCAGCGTCAGCCGCTCTTTCTTGGTGTAGGCATTGGCATCGCCGGAATTGAGGACTTCGTCGAGGTGCCGCAGGCGCTTGATCGAACCGGAAATCGTCTTCCAGTTGGTCAGCGTGCCGCCGAGCCAGCGCGAGTTCACAAAATACTGCGCTGAGCGCTTGGCAGCCTCGGCGACGCCGTCCTGCGCCTGCCGCTTGGTGCCGACGAACAGGATACGGCCGCCCTTGGCAACGGTATCGCTGACCGCCTGGAGCGCGCGATGCAACAGCGGCACGGTCTGGGCGAGATCGATGATGTGGATGTTGTTGCGGGCACCGAAGATGTAATCCGCCATTTTCGGATTCCAGCGGTGCGATTGGTGGCCAAAGTGCACGCCAGCTTCAAGCAGCTGACGCATAGAAAAATCGGGAAGCGCCATAGTCTAATTCTCCGGTTGGTTCCTCCGGAAACGTGTGAGCAGACGAGCCTTATGGCCCGGCTGCCACCGGACGGCCTTTTGAGCCATGTTTCCGTGTGAGATGGCGCGGTATATAGCGGTATTTTCGGCATAAGCAAGGAAATAGGGCCGGATTTGGATGCGCCTAAGGCTCGCGACGCCAGGGTGCGACCGGGCCCCCGGAAGGGACGCCGCCGGAAAAGTCAACCTAAGTCGCGGTCAAGCAGCATTTCTTGAATTTCTTCCCACTGCCGCAGGGACAGGGATCGTTGCGTCCGACAGAGCGCAAGAACTCGCGGTGGGGTAGCTCGAGCGAAGTCAGCAATTGCAGTTCGGACTGCACTTTGCCCTTGGCTTTCGGCTTGAAGCACGCCCAATCAGACATTTCCGCGATTGTATCGCCCCATAGCGAAAGGTCGCCATCGGGAATAAGCGGCGGCGCTTCGGGGAACTCAACCGAGTGCTGCAAGTCCTTTTCGAAATCCTCGAAACTAAGCCATCCGGGGTTGATCGATCCACGCAAAAAGGCCTGCTGCACCAGAGGTTTTAGCTCGGTCAATCCCAGCCACGCCACCGCATCGACCCAGCCCCTCCAAACGTAGCAATCCTTCTGCGGGTCGAGTTGCGCGTAGCAATCACGCAGGAAGGCCGCCGTCGCGTCGCGCGGCAGGTCGCCGCAAAGCGTCAGCATGGCGATCGCCTGGCACATCTTGGCGCGAACGTACTCGTCGGCGTCCGAATCCCGAATGATCTCATAGAGGGGATCGGGATCGCCGTCGAAGACGGCCGCCATCACGCGATGGCTCGTCTCGGTGACGCAATCGCCGAGGATCGTATCGAGGACATCGCCCGGCAACCGCAACAAACTTGCCAATGGCCAGTATGCCGATTTTTCACGCCACTCGCCGAGCAGATGAAAAATGAAGAACAGGGCGTTGGGGTCGACCGGCCCTTGCAGGTCGAGGAAATTATCGATCGTGCGCAGGAATATGGGAACCATGGTCTCGCGATCGGCTTGGGCGGCGCGGATCGCCGCGACCGGCAAACGCCCGGAGACGCCTAACTCCTCGATCACCTGCATGGCATCCATCACCAACTCCTTGATCGAACGCCAGATCGACTGCAGTCCTGCAAGGCAACGACCGCCTACAGCGTCTGCACATCGACCACGCCCGAGACCGCCTTGATCGCGCCGGCGATCTGCGGCGAGACCCTGAAGCGGCCCGGAAGCTTCATTTCCACCTCAGTCTCGAGATCGAGCATCAACACCAGCGACACGTCGCCATCGGCGCCGCCCGTCACCGCCGCGACCGGTTTTGGCTGAGGGCCGCGGCCGGGACCTCCCTGCCCTGCTTCGGGCATTTGCAGGCGCTTGGCGATGGATTCGAGCGACCTGGTGTCGCGGACGAATATGCGCAAACCCTTCTGGGTCTTTGCTGCCGCGGCATCCAGCGGCTCGGCATGCAGCACGCGCGCGCGGACATCCTCGCCCTGCAACTCCGCCCCGAGTTGAAGCAATACCGCGGCCCCCGGCTCCAGCACGTCGCGGTACTGGGCGAGCCCTTCGGAAAACAGCACGGCTTCGAAATGGCCGGTCGGATCGGACAGCCCCATGATGCCCATCTTGTTGCCGGTCTTGGTGCGCCGTTCCATGCGCGACACCACGGTGGCGGCGACCTTGCCCGCGGTCGCGCCGGTTTTTACGGCGCGGGAAAATTCCGCCCATGACTGCACCCGCAAACGTTTCAGCACCGTGGCGTAATCATCGAGCGGATGGCCGGACAGGAAAAATCCGATGGCGTCGTATTCACGCCGCAGCCGTTCGGCCGGCAGCCATGGCTCGACCTGCGGGAGCATGATGGTCGGCGCGTCGGCCGCGCCGCCGAACATATCGTTCTGCCCCATGGTCGCAGCCTCGTGGCTGCGCTGGCATGCCGCCAGGATCGCGTCCGCGCCGCCAAACACCCTGGCGCGATTGGAATCCAGCGCATCGAAGGCGCCGGCGGCGGCAAGACTCTCAATCACCCGCTTGTTGATCGCGCGCGGATTAACCCGGCTTGCAAAATCGGCCAGCGATGTGAACTGCCCTTCCTTGCGCGCTTCCACGATCAGTTCGACCGCCTGATGGCCGACGCCCTTCAGGCCCGCGAGCGCGTAATAGATGGTGCGGTCGCTGACCTCGAAAGTGGGGCCGGAACGATTGACCGAGGGCGCCTCGACCTTGATGCCGAGCCGTTGGGCTTCGGCGCGAAACTCCGAGAGCTTGTCGGTATTATTGATATCGAGCGTCATCGACGCCGCCAGGAATTCGACCGGATAATTCGCCTTCATCCAGGCCGTTTGATAGGTGATGAACGCATACGGCGCCGAATGCGATTTGTTGAAGCCGTATTCGGCAAACTTGGCGCAGGCATCGAAGATCGCGATCGCGGTCGCCTCGGGAATGCCGTGCGCGGCCGCGCCCGATAGAAACCGCGCGCGCTGCGCGTCCATTTCCGACTTGATCTTCTTGCCCATGGCGCGGCGAAGCAGATCGGCTTCCGCCAGCGTGTAACCGGCGAGATCCTTGCCGATCTGCTGAACCTGCTCCTGATAGGTGATGACGCCGAAAGTTTCCTTCAGGATCGGCTCGAGGCTGGGGTGAAGATATTCGATTTCCTCGTCGCCGAGCTTGCGGGCGCAATAGGTCGGAATGTTCGCCATCGGGCCCGGCCGGTAGAGCGCGACCAACGCGATCAGATCCTCGAAGCGGTCGGCCCGCATGTCGACCAGCGCGCGCCGCATGCCCTGACTTTCAACCTGGAACACGCCGACCACGTCGCCACGCCCGAGCATCTCATAGGTATTCTTGTCGTCGAACGGAATCCGTCCGATGTCCACATCGATGCCGCGCTGCTTGAGGAGCTTCACCGCCACATCGAGAACCGTCAGCGTCTTGAGGCCAAGAAAATCGAATTTCACCAGCCCCGCCGGCTCGACCCATTTCATGTTGAACTGGGTTACCGGCATGTCGGATTTCGGATCGCGGTACAGCGGCACCAGTTCGCTGAGCGGCCGGTCGCCGATCACGATGCCGGCGGCGTGGGTCGAGGCGTGCCGGGTCAGGCCTTCGAGGCGCTGCGCGATGTCGAAGGCGCGCGCCACCACCGGGTCCTCGTCGCGAAACGCCTGCAGCTTCGGCTCGCCCGCAAGCGCCGCAGCCAGAGATACAGGCTGGGCCGGATTTTGCGGCACCAGTTTGGTCAGCTTGTCGACCTGCCCATAGGGCATCTGCAGCACGCGCCCGACATCACGCAGCACGCCGCGCGCCTGCAGCGTGCCGAAGGTGATGATCTGCGCCACCTGGTCGCGGCCATAGCGCTGCTGCACATAGCGGATCACCTCGTCGCGGCGATCCTGACAGAAATCGATGTCGAAATCCGGCATCGACACACGGTCGGGATTGAGGAAGCGTTCGAAGATCAGCCCGAACCGGATCGGATCAAGTTCGGTGATGGTCAGCGAATAGGCCACCAGCGAGCCCGCGCCCGAGCCGCGGCCGGGGCCGACCGGAATGCCCTGCGATTTCGCCCACTGAATGAAATCGGCGACAATCAGGAAGTAGCCGGGATATTTCATCCGCTCGATGACGCGGAGCTCAAAGCTCAGCCGTTCGCGGTAATCCTCCTCGCTGACCCCCGGCGCGCATCCATTCAGGATCAGCCGTTTGACCAACCCCTCCTCGGCCTGGCGACGCAATTCCACCGCCTCGTCACTTTCGGCATCGGCCGCGTTGGCGCCGGCGCCGACCGTGAACCGCGGCAGGATCGGCTTGCGCGTGAGGGGGCGGAACGAGCAGCGCTCGGCAATCTCGACGGTAGACGCCAGCGCTTCCGGCACGTCAGCGAACAGCACCGCCATTTCGGCGCGGGTCTTGAAGCGGTGATCCGGCGTCAACTGCTCGCGGTCGGTCTCGGCGACAAGGCGGCCGCTGGCAATGCACAGCAGCGCGTCGTGGGCCTCGTAATCATCAGCGGTTGCGAAATACGGCTCATTGGTCGCGACAACAGGCAATCCCTTGGCATAGGCGAGATCGATCAGGCCGGCCTCGGCCCGGCGTTCCTTCTCGATGCCGTGGCGCTGCAACTCGATATAGAGCCGGTCGCCGAACAGGCTCGCCAGCCGGTCGCAGCGCACGGCCGCAAGCGCGGCGTGGTCGGCATTGATCGCCAGCGAGATCGGCCCTTCCGGGCCCCCGGTCAGGACGATCAGGTCCTCGGCGTCGCCTTCCAGCCATTCGAACTTGATGTGGGGGGACTGATGGATCGGAGTTTCCAGGAACGCCCGCGAATTCAGCCGCATCAGGCTGCGATAGCCTCGCTCGCGCGCCGCCAGCAGCACGATCCGCGCCGGCGCCGCGGCCAGCGCATTGCGCCCGGTCGGATCCTGGTCGCCGAAATCGACCGCCAGCTCGCAGCCGATGATCGGCTGGATGCCGTTGCCGGCCATCTTGTCGGAGAATTCCAGCGCCCCAAACATGTTGTCGGTGTCGGTCAGCGCCAGCGCCGGCTGGCGGTCGCCCTTTGCCAGTTCGCCGAGCTTCTGAATCTTGATCGATCCCTTGAGCAGCGAATAGGCCGAATGGACGTGGAGATGGACAAATCCGGCATTGGACAGGGTTGCCGAAGGCTTTTGCATCATGGACTTCTGGGATCACTGGGCTTGAGGGAGCGGAAGCCGCCGTAGAGGCCGACTCGCGCCGCAATGGTGGTGCCTCAGAGCTGTGGTGTCCACGCCGAACGCGCAATTGTGGCTCGCCGTCGGGCTTTTCCCCAAGCCGCGGGCCCTGCCCTAAGGGTAGGTCCTCAAAGCTGGGGAATCAACTGCGCCCAGACCGCGATCATCCCAACAAACAGCGTAATCGACGCCAGCGCCGCCGCCTCTTCCACGAAAACCTTCAACATGCCGGCCTCCTCATGTGAGAACATAAGAAGAACATTGTTCCCAGTTTGTTCCGGGAGTCAAGGGCGGGTAGTGGGTCAGTTTGAAATCTGGTCCCGAAATAAAGGACTTGGTTAATCCGGCTCCAGTCCGCCTGCTGGCGCTACGAGTGCGGGGATGGGGAGCAGAACCTTAGCCATAGTCGCGGCCTCCCCGAGCATCTTGGCTGCCGCCTTCCTGCAGCACGCATTCGAAAAGCAGGCTCAATCTTTTTGGGGCATGGTTCCTTTTGGAGTAGTCCCTCTGAGGCGGCAACGGGGATTCTCCAATGCGAATACAAAACTCTCTCTTGGGCGGCGTCGGCGCTGCCGTCGGTACGGCGGCTTCCATTTGGCTCGGATATATCGTGCGCCCAGCAGCAGATGTTCAGACAGAAAAGGGGGCTTCAATGCAAGAGGATAAACCGGCACCGTTGGCAGCGAGGTAGAAGCATTTCCTAGCAGAACGAATATTCAGTTCAGCGTATGGCGGTAGGAAATGCTCGCTCCGCCACCAGATGGTCCATGCACGTTGAACAGCGTCGGCCGTGGTCCATGGGCCTAGCGGAAGATGATTTTATCTGGGGTGTTCTAACAGCCACGCCCGCGATTTTTCTTCGATCCACCGCAGTTCGTCACCCTCTTTTTTCAAATCCAAAAATCGTATCGACGTCCCCGCAACGCCACAGAACGCTTACGGAATGCCGCTGCCGGATTGCGTATTACCGGTGCGCAAAATCGTGAGTTGACGGCAACCCTTGCGTCCGGCTTGGGTTACCTCCAAGGAATCGACTGAGCAAACGGCTGCGGCCAACACGGAGGTTTCATGCGTAACGTCATTTTGGCTTTGCTGGCCGCGAGCGGACTGGCCATGGTGGGCACTGCGCCGGCATCAGCCGTCGGCACCCGCTATCCGTTTTGCATTCAGGGCGACGAATATCCGGGACTGAGCAATTGCACCTTCACCAGCTATGAACAGTGCGAGGCCAGCGCTTCGGGGCGTCGTCTCTATTGCATGGCCAATCCCTATTACAACGCCGCTAGCGAGCCGCGCGGCAACAAAGGCCGTAATCGCACCACCTCCGTCTATCCCTCCTACTGAACAAAACGGCGCCCGCGGAATTCGCACGACCCGGCCCCTTGCAACGCGCGAACGTGAATTGACTGGAAGCCGTGAACTCGGTCTGCTTGCGGACGAGGGACAGCGCGCGAAGCCGAAAACGGAGGAGCCAATGCGTAGGGCATTTTGGGCACTGGTCGTTTGCTGCGCCGCCTCGGTCATCAGCACGCTGCCCGCCGCGGCGCGGGGTTTGCCGTTCTGCATCAAGGGTTGCGATTTTGAAGGTGGCGGCGGGGTGGGCGACTGCAGCTTTATGACTTATCAGCAGTGCCAGGCCACCTCTTCCGGCCTGACCGCCACTTGCGCGGCAAACCCCTATTACAGCGCCAAGGCCGAGCTGCAGCCTAATCGCGCGCGTATGTCGCGCCGTAAATTCTGATGCGCCTTCCGGCCTTGGCGATTTTAGCGATTGGGACGCTCGCGGCGGCAACGCCGGCACGGGCACAGACCTACGACCCTCATTATCCGGTTTGCCTGCACGTCTTTGGTGTGCCCACCTACTACGAATGCCGCTACGCCACGCTGGCCCAGTGCGGGCAGTCCGCTTCCGGCCGCGCGGCCCAGTGCGTCGTCAATCCATATTTAGCGAACGCTGAAGCGCCGGTGGGACCGCGGCACCGCCATCGCCACGTCTACTAGACCAGATTTATCCGTCCTCCGTGAAATATCCCGAAGCGTTTGATCGGCAATGAAAATCGCCTGAATTCCTGCAATTGGATTTGCCGGAAATTGGGGCTTCGGCATCGATTTTCTTGCAAATTCAAGTTGGGGGATTCCCTCGAATCTGAAGCCGTGATCTCTGCTACTCGAGTTGATGAGCGGAGGGTTCGATGCGGCCACGGGAACGGCGGGAGAGCGGCGAGCAGGATCTGTTTCGTTCACGGCTCGACCAGGTCATCAACATGGACCACGCGCTGGTGAAGCTGGCGCGGACGATCGACTGGAGCTTTTTGGAAGAAAAATTCAGCGCCGTTTACAAGGATGGCGCGGGCCAGCCGCCGTTGCCGACGCGGCTGATGGCGGGGCTCGCCATTCTCAAGCACACCTATAACCTCAGCGATGAGGTCGTGTGCGAGCTGTGGCTCGAGAATCCGTATTACCAATACTTCTGCGGGGAGGAGTTTTTCCAGCACCGGCTGCCGCTGGATCGCTCCTCGATGACCAACTGGCGCAACCGCATGGGCGAGGAGCGGCTGCGGGCACTGTTGCAGGAGAGCCTGGCGGTTGCGACCAAGACTGGCGCGATGAAGCCCGGTGATCTCGCCCGCGTCATTGTCGATACCACGGTGCAGCCGAAAAACATCACCTTTCCGACCGACGCCAAGCTCTTGAACCGGGCGCGCGAGAAGCTGGTGAAGCTGGCAAAAAAAGGGGCGTGGAGCTACGGCAGTCTTATACGCGGGTCGGCAAGTTCGCCCTGATCCAGCATCAGCGTTACGCGCATGCCAAGCAGTTCAAGCGCGCCAACCGGGCTTTGCGCACGCTCAAGACCTATCTCGGCCGTGTCATCCGGGACATTGCCCGCAAGATCGATAGCGATCCCGGGCGTGAGGCAGCGTTCGCTCACCTGCTGAGCCTGGCGCGGCGCCTCCGCGCGCAGGAGCGCGGACAGCGCGGGCCCAAGATCTACAGCCTGCATGCGCCCGAAGTGGAGTGCATCGGCAAAGGCAAGGCACACAAGCCTTACGAGTTCGGCGTCAAGGTCAGCGTCGCCACCACCCTCAAGCACAGCAAGGGAGGCCAGTTCGTTGCCCATGCCCAAGCGCTGCCTGGCAATCCCTATGACGGCCATACGCTGGCCGGCGTCATTCCGGCGATCGAGCGACTTGTCGGCAATACGATCGAACGGCTCCACGCCGATGCCGGATACCGCGGCCACAATGCCCCGCCCGAGTACAAGTTCAAAATCTATACCTCAAAGCAAAAGCGTCGCGTGACGCCAGCGATCAAACGAGAGATGCGACGCCGCGCCGCCGTCGAGCCCGTCATCGGCCATCTCAAGGAAGATCACCGAATGGACCGAAACTATCTCGCCCACCGTCACGGCGACTTCAACAACGCTATCCTCGCCGCTGTCGGATACAACTTCCGCCGCCTGATCAGGTGGCTCAGGATTTTGTTGTGCCTCATCCTGATGGCGTTCTTCCCGCAGTCAAAACTCGTGCCCGCGTGAAAATGACGATTCTTCACCGACGACTAATCCAGCTCGACGACCTGACCGTCCACCAGCGACACCCGGCGGTCCATCCGGCCCGCCAGTTCCATGTTGTGCGTCGCGATCAGCATCGCCACCCGGGTCGCCTTGACCAATTGCATGAGCGCGTGAAACACGTGGTCCGCGGTATTCGGATCGAGGTTTCCGGTCGGCTCGTCCGCCAGCAGCGCCCGCGGCGCATTGGCGACCGCGCGCGCGATCGCCACCCGCTGCTGCTCGCCGCCCGACAGTTCCGCCGGGCGGTGCTTGATGCGATCGCCCAAGCCCAGATAGGCGAGGATTTCGGTGGCGCGCTTGACGGTCTCGGCGCGCTTGAGGCCGCGGATCATCTGCGGCAGCATGACGTTTTCCAGCGCGGAAAACTCCGGCAGCAGCCGGTGCGATTGATAGACGAAGCCGATATCGGTGCGGCGGATCTGGGTCCGCTCGACGTCGGACAATCCCGAAGTCGCCGCGCCGCCGATATACACTTCGCCGTCATCGGGACTTTCGAGCAGGCCGGCAATGTGCAGCAGCGTCGATTTGCCCGCACCCGACGGCGCCACCAGCGCGACCGACTGGCCGGCCCACAGCGCGAGCTTAGCGCCGTTGAGGATCGTCAGCGTCGTCTCCCCTTGCGTGTACTGGCGCTTTATCTCGTGGAGATAGACGACCGGCACATCTTCCGCCCCCTGCTCCATCTGTTCCTCACTCGTACCGGAGCGCTTCGACGGGATCGAGGCGGGCGGCACGCCACGACGGATACAGCGTGGCGAGGAAAGACAGCGTCAGCGCCATGATCACGACCGCGCTGGTCTCGCCGAAATCGATCTCGGCCGGCAGTTTGGAGAGAAAGTAAAGCTCCGGCGAAAACAATTCGGTGTTGGTCAGCCAGGACAGGAACTGCCGGATCGATTCGATATTCAGGCAAATCAGCATGCCGACCAAAAACCCGGTCAGCGTCCCAACCACGCCGATCGCCGCACCCGTGATCAGGAATATCCGCATGATCGACCCTTGCGAGGCGCCCATGGTGCGCAGGATCGCGATGTCGCTGCCCTTGTCCTTCACCAGCATGATCAGGCCGGAGACGATATTGAGCGCCGCGACCAGCACGATCATGGTCAGGATCAGAAACATCACGTTGCGCTCGACCTGCAGCGCATTGAAGAAGGTCGAATTGCGCTGTCGCCAGTCCACCAGGAACACCGGCCGTCCGGCCGCTTCGGTCACGGTTTTGCGGAAGGTGTCGATCTTGTCGGGATTGGTGGTGAACACCTCAATCGCGGTCACGTCATTGTTGCGATTGAAGTAGGCCTGCGCCTCCGCAAGCGGCATGAACACGAAACTCGCATCGTACTCCGACATGCCGATCTCGAACACCGCCGTGATCTTGTACGGCTTGATGCGCGGTGTGGTGCCCATCGGGGTCACCGCGCCGCGCGGCGCCACCAGCGTGATGGTGTCGCCGGCATGCAGCGACAGCGTATCGGCAAGCCTTCGGCCGATGGCGACGCCCTGCCCCTCGTCGAACCCTTCGAGTGTGCCCTGCTTGATGTTCTTGGCGATCGAGGTGAGGTTGTTCAGGTCGTCGGCGCGAATGCCGCGAACGAACACGCCGGACGCATTGAACGGCGAGGATGCGAGCGCCTGGCCATCAACGACCGGCGCCGCCAGCCGGATGCCCGCGACCTGGCTGATGCGCTCGGCGACGTCCTTCCAGTCGGTCAGCGGCGATTCCAGCGGCTGCACCAACAGATGGCCATTGAGGCCGAGAATCTTGTCCAGCAATTCCTTGCGGAAGCCGTTCATCACGGCCATCACGATGATCAACGTGGCGACGCCAAGCATGATGCCCAGGAAGGAGAAACCGGCGATGACGGAGATAAATCCTTCCTTGCGACGTGCCCGCAAATAGCGTCCCGACAGCAGCCACTCGAATGGCGCGAAAGGTGGGGTTCGAATTGGCTCGCTCATGGATTCATCCATAGTCCGATTTTCACACGATTCGGGCTAATTGTAGCCGCAACTGCTGATATTCCGGCACGCGCGGTGGATAACCGTCACGAGGTCAGCCGCGCCACGACATCCGCCGGGCTGAGATTCTCGCGCGTCCCGTCGCTGCGCCGCTTCATCTCGATCTTGCCCTCGGCAAGCCCTTTCGGGCCGACCAAAATCTGCCAGGGAATACCGATCAGGTCGGCGGCAGCGAATTTGGCCCCGGCGCGCTGGTCGGTGTCGTCGTACAGGACCTCGACGCCCTTGGCCGTCAGCTCGCGATAAAGCTGCTCGCACGCCGCATCCGTGTCGGCGGCGCCCTGTTTCAAATTCAGGATCGCGGCCCTGAACGGGGCGACCGCCTCCGGCCATTTGATGCCGGCATCGTCATGGCAGGCCTCGATGATGGCGCCGACCAGACGCGAAACGCCGACGCCGTAGGAGCCGCCATGGACCGCCTGTTCGGCGCCGTCTGCGCCCGCGACCAGCGCTTTCATCGTGTCGGAATACTTGGTGCCGAAGTAGAAGATCTGGCCGACCTCGATGCCCCTGGTGGTCACCTTCTTCTCGGCGGGCACTTCGCGGTCGAAACGGGCGGGGTCGTGGACGTCTTCGGTCGCGGCATAGACCGAGGTCCATTGCTGGATGATCGGGGCGAGATCGCCATCATAATCGACTTCCTCGCCCGGCACCGGCAGATTGAGCACGTCGCTGTCGCAATAGACAGCGGATTCGCCGGTCTCCGCCAGCACGATGAATTCGTGGCTGAGGTCGCCGCCGATCGGGCCGGTTTCGGCACGCATCGGGATCGCTTTCAATCCCATCCGCGCAAAAGTCCGCAAATAGGCGACGAACATCCTGTTGTAGGAGCGCCGCGCCGCGGCTTCGTCGATATCGAAGGAATACGCATCCTTCATCAGAAATTCGCGGCCGCGCATGACGCCGAAACGCGGGCGCTGCTCGTCGCGGAATTTCCACTGGATGTGATAGAGATTGAGCGGCAGGCTTTTGTACGACTTCACATAGCTGCGGAAAATCTCGGTGATCATTTCCTCGTTGGTCGGACCAAAGAGCAGCTCACGCTTGTGCCTGTCGGTGATGCGCAACATTTCCGGACCGTACGCATCGTAGCGGCCGCTTTCGCGCCAGAGGTCGGCCAGCTGCAGCGTCGGCATCAGCAGCTCGAGGGCCCCTGCCCGGTTTTGCTCTTCGCGGACGATTTGTTCGATCTTCTTCAGCACCCGCAGACCCAACGGCAGCCAGGCATAAATGCCTGCCGCCTCCTGCCGAATCATGCCCGCGCGCAGCATCAGGCGATGCGAGACGATCTCGGCCTCTTTCGGATTCTCTTTCAGGATGGGCAGAAAGAACCGCGACAGTCGCATGGGACACCAGAAGAATCGGTCAAACACGGGGAGCCAGCAGTGAAACCGGATCGGGTGCAAAAACACAAGGGCGGGGATTAGGAAAAGCCGCTAAGGCAGCGGATTTCCTGTCGTTTTGCGGATCACATTGAGGGCGCGAATAAGGCGTGAGCGCGTCACAAACCGAGGGATGATGAAAAAACCTCAAGGATCTTTCAGCGCGCCGGCACGTCGAAATCGTCCTCTAGCGTGATCTGCTGGAAGTCAGTGACCAGGGCGTCGATGCGCAGGTGCCAGCGGCCTGGATGGGGAATCGGGACATCGCGCAGGTGCCAATAGCCGTCGGCGCCGAGCGTGGCCCTGCGCTCCAGCGGTTCGATCCCGAGTTCGGGCAGGCTCAAGGTCAGCGTGGCTTCCTTTGCTGACAGCGGACTGGCGTCGCCGTTCATCAGTTGCACCACGAAACTGTTGCTGCCGACTTTCGCGGGTGAAACCAGAACCTGAAACATCGCGTTGTCGGTGTGCATGTGAAGCCCTAGCAGCGGCTGGACAGCCGCCGCGATCGCGCGCGGCGGCGGCGCAAAGCGCCAGCCGGCGACAACGGCCAAAATTCCTGCCACCACCATGCATTCGATCAGGATCGATTGAATCAGCGGTCGCGTGTTGAGGTGATCGAAGGCGAGCGCGGGTGTAAGTCGGAAGCGGTTGAGTGCCGCAAGTCCCAGCAGCACAACAACCAGCGTTAGTTTGATCGACAGGATGATCCCGTATTTGGTCTCCACCAGCGCGCGAAAGCTTTCCATCTGCACGATCGCAAGCGCAAGCCCGGCCAGCACCAGCACGGCCACGACCGGCACCGCGCCGCGTGAAAACCGGTTCAACACCGGAAGCAGCGCGGGTGTCGGCCTCCACGCCATCGCAACTAGCGGCGCGAGTGCCCCTACCCAGAAGGCGACCCCGACGCCGTGGAAGAAAACCAAAGGCCGCGTCAGCCATTGCGGCGGCGCGGTGGCGGCATGACCGCTTGCCGCTAGCGAGAAGCCGACGCCGGCTACCGCCAGGACCGACAGCGTGCGGGTAACGCGGACCGACCGGCTTCGTTGTGCGACGACGCCTGCGGCCATCGCCGCCATTGCGATCAGCAGCGACGGGCCGAGACTGGTGGCCAGCGCGGCCCTCCACGGCGTCGATATCACGATATTTCGAAGCGGAAGATCCAGCACATCGAGGCCATCAAGCCCCAGCGAGGCCACGACGCTGAACAGACCGACCACCGTGGCGGCCACGGTCGCCGTCGCGCCGGCGCGTGCCTGTCCGATCCAGGTTGCAAAAAACGCCCCACCGACACCCACGAACAGCCCGAGATAGACGCCAATCCGCGCCAGCCAGATCAGGCTGGTAACGGATCCGGCGATTGTCGGGATCGCCGCGGCTCCCGTCACGGCGCCGACCGAAAACAGCATCGATCCCGCGACCGGGTGTCCGTCTGCCGAGATCACGCGATAGCTTACGACCTGCGTGCCGCGCGGCAGGCTTGCCGGCAAGGTGATGACGATGGTTTCGTCGGTGACACGCACGATGGCATCGTCACGCGTTCTACCGGCGGCATCAATCAGGCGGATCACGGCCGGCGTCACCGCTTCATTGAATCGCAATTGCACGGTCTTCGGCACCTGCGCCAAAACACTGCCGTCGCCGGGTTCCGTCGAGACCAGCGAAGCATGCGCGGATGCAACCGTGGCGAAACAGAGAACCGATAGCAGTGCCGCCAGGCCGGCGATCAGGCGCATCATCCGGGCCCGTTAAGGTTTCGGCATCAGTTTGACACTCGGCGCCGGCGACTTGCTCTCATGGGCGCTGGCTTCGGCGGGAATGTCGATCCAGCGGCTGATCCCCTCCTCGCATTCCTGCACGGTCGGAAAATACAGTATGGTGTTCGGCTTCAGAGCGCCGGTCAGATAAGTGCTGATGACGAACTCGTCGTAATTGTCATCGGACAGCTTGCCGCCGCTCCACACCACCTCCCTGACGCCATCCGACAATTTAGCGCCGTGATAATCGTAATCACCTGCGTATTTGCCCTTGATCGCCTCGACGTTCCAGCCGGGCTTCGGCATCGGCTTCACCGCGATTACGCCTTCGGGAATTTGAACGCGGATCTTGATGGTGGCCGAACCGGCACAACCGTGCGGCACGGCGAACACCGCTTTGTACGACGAACCAATCGTCGCCTCGCGGTTTTCCAGCGTGATATGCGCACTGGCGGGTGACGCCGCGAAGGCGGCGATAGCAGCGAGAAACCACATGGTTTTCGACATCATCATCAGCCTCACATCTTCATGCCGTTGGGCATCTTTTTCATGTCCTTGCCGCCGGACGCGGCGCCCGGACCCTGCGCACCCACGCCCTGTATGTCGAGCGAGAGCTGGACCTTGCCGGCCTTCTCAAATTCCAGTGTCACCGGCACCTTGTCGCCCTGCTTGAGCGGGCTCTTGAGATCGAACATCATGAGATGATAGCCGCCTGGCGCGAGCTTCACGGTCTTGCCGGGATCGACTGTCAGGCCCTTGTCGAGCGGCCGCATCGTCATCACGCCATTGTTCATCGCCATCTCATGAACCTCGACCTTGCCGGCAATATCAGCCGAAATGCTGACGAGACGATCCGGAGCCGAGCCCTTGTTCTCGATGGTCAGATATCCGCTGCCGATTTTCGCGCCCTTCGGCGTGGCGCGGCTCCAGGCCTGGGTGATCACGAGGTCGCCGGCCTTGACCTCCTCGGCGCGCGCGGGCGCGGCGATCAGGGCTGAAAGCAGAGCGGCGTATGCGAGGCTGCGTGGAATTAGTTTCATGGGATATTCCTTACCATTGTTTGCATTTGCATTGCCGTCGTTGCGAGGAGCGGAGTGACGAAGCAATCCAAACTTTCGTGTCCGTGCTCTGGATTGCTTCGCTGCGCTCGCAGTGACAGTCTCAACTCTCAGAACGTGTATTTACCCGCCAGCACGTAAGTTCGTCCCGGGAAGGGATGGAACAGGAAGTACTGCTCGTTGAAGAGATTATCGATCCCGAAATCGAACGAGAAATTCTGGGTCGCAACGTAATGCACCTTCATGTCCGCCACGATATAGTTGTCGAAGGCACCATAGACGTGTGAGACGATGTCGGTGTTATCGAGCGTCGAATATTGCTTGCCACTGTAACGCGCAGCGACCGTAAAGGCCCAGCTTTCGTTCGGCCGATAGGTGACTCCTAACCTGGCCCGCCAGTCCGGGACATAAGGGACGCGTTTGCCGACGACGGTATCGGGCAATCCCGTCAGCGGATTGGTACCCGCCCAGGTCGGATCCGACAGGATGCGGGAATCAACATAGGTCACGCTGCCAAAGAGCTGCAGGCCGCGGATCGCCACATCGTTCTTTTCGCCTGATAGTTCGACGCCCTGCATCCGGATGGCGGCGACGTTGCTGAAGGTCGTCGCCATCACCTGCGCGTTGTTCGCATTGGTCACCGAGTTCGTCTGCGAGATGATCGCGTTGTTGGTTCTCTCCTCGAACAGCGTCAACCTGACAAGACCGTCATTCCAGTGGCGCTCGATGTTGATTTCGCCGGTGAAATCCTGTTCGGGCGTCAGCAAGGGGTTGGGAAGAGCCACAACGTTGCTGACCGAAACGTTCTGGTAGAGCTCGGAGACAGTAGGATAACGATAGGCTTCTCCGAAATTTGTCGTGATGTTCCAGTCCTTATTCGGATCGTAGGACAGCGACGCCTTGGGCGAAAAATTGGTTGAATTGAGTTCGGGTTGAATGGTCGGTGTCGACGACGTGATACCGCCGGCGGAAGTGGTTGAGGTGTTGACGTTGAAGCCATCGAGCGCCCGCCAGGTTTCCAGCCGGCCGCCGAGCGTAAGCTTCAGATTGGGAACGATCTTCCAGGCATCCTGCACCCACAACGCCTCGGTGCGGGTCTCGCCCACGCCATCCGAGTAGAGCTGGCCGGTGCCTTCCCCCGGCGTCGCGTTCCAGACCGCCGACGCGAATACCGGGTTTTCCAGCCGGTAACGGTCGCCATGGAAACCAAAACTGATCTCCTGCGGACCGTCATACCCGAAGGGGCGCCAGATGCCCCTGGCATCGACATTCTGCCAATTGGTGCCGTCGTTGCGCGTGATCTTGCCGTTCTGGGAGAAGCCGACTCCCGTCGGCGTCACGGTGAAAGGATTGAGCATGATGTCTTGCAGATAGTTGTAGCTGGAGGCCGACAGATCGAAGTCATAGACGCCCTTGGTGTCGCTCTTTAGCGACACGGCGTTGCTGAGATGGGTCTGGTCCCAGGTGTATTTGTTGCTCGCGAAGCCGGACACGCCGCCGAACGTCGGCGCGCCCGTTGCGGTCGAGGTCAGATAGGTCTGCGGGTTGGAAGTCTGGACGTTGTTCCAGATCCCGAGCGAGTACGTCGCCTGCACCAGCGGCGCGACATCGTACGCCAACCTCAGGTTCCCTGACGTCTGTAGCGAATGCGCCAACGCGCCGGTGCCGACGACATCGGCCGTCGTTCCCTGCTTGGTGGGCGCCGGAAAGGTTCCGGTTGTTCCCGCAGGGACCGAGCCATTGGTCGTGTAAGTCAACGGCTGCTGATAGCTGTCCAGATAGTTGGCGCTGACGAACCACGACAGCGCGCCGTTGCGGTTGCCGGCGGCGGCGCTGGTCTGGCTAGTGACGTAGGTGTCCTTGGTGCCGTATTGATTCCACGGCATGACCGAAACCGTCTCCTTCGCAATCGCGAACGGATGGTCCGGCATCTTGGAGGTGATCAGCAGCACGCCGCCGATAGAGTTGCCTGGATAGGCGGCGGAGAACGGCCCGTTGAGAAAATCGATCCGCCCAATAGCTTCCGGCGAAATCAGGTTCCAGTGCGGCGAGGCGCCGGAATTGTTGTTGCCGATCAGCGCAGAGACCAGCAGATCGTCGTAGTAGATCAGCGTGCGCGCGCTGGAATTCAGCCCCCAGCTGCGCGTTGCCAGCACTGCCTGGTTGTCGCCGTCGTTGCGCTTGCGCACGAACAGGCTCGGGAAATATTTGATGGCGTCTTCGGGGTCCTTGAGGTTGATGGTCTCATCGATCTGCTCGGCGGTGATGCTGAAGGATTCCTGCGGCAACTGGAATAGTTGCTTGATCGGAGGGGTGCCCAGCGAAGCCTTTAGCCCGCTCGGATCGCTCTCCGCGACAGGCGGCTTGGCTGATGCCGTCGCGACCGGTTTCTTGCGCCTCACGACGGCGGCCTGACGCTGCTGCCTTTTCGCGGGACTAAGAGCTTGCCGCGGAGTTGGCGCCTCAATGGTAACCGGCGGCAACGGCGAATTTGCCGTCTGGGCGCGTGTCGTGGAAGGAAGTGCGCCCAACGTGCCGCAAAGCACGAGCATGCTGGCGCTACCGAGCGCACGATGACGTAACACAACTAACACTTAGAAAATCCTGACGCTGGCGCCAAGGCCAGCTTACTGAACGGCACCGACCGGCACGGCCTCTGCCGCACCAATCGTTCGGAGCTTCGCTAGGTCAGGAAATGGCCGGTGGCGCCCGGGCCTGGGCGTGGGAGCCGGCACGGAGGGCCAGCATCGGATCAGCGGCCTCCAGCCATGAGAGGCGCTGGTAGATACGCTGCAGACTTACAAAAACTAGCGGGGGTGGCTCGAGGGCAATGGCGCCGACATGGCCAGCCGCGCAAAACGCGCAGCAACCGCCGTGATCATGTTGCGTCCCGGCGGGGGCGGTCTGGGAATCGTCTGCTGACGTCGCCATTTCCGAGCAGATCGACGACATATAGAGGGGGGCGCTTGCGGCGTCGGCGAACGCGCGAAATGCCGCGATCGGCGCAAACAGCTGCACCAAAATCGCCAATACCACGATTGGAATGAATACTTCCAGCCGTCGCCGCATGAATTTCCTCTAAAGTCTTACAGTCGTCGTAGCACCCGCCTCACCGGTTGTCGATATCGCCGGCACCGGGCCGCCGGCGCATGGGCCGGTCCGAACTCTTGACATGGCAGCCCGGGAAATAAATCGCGGGTGCTGGAGGACTGGCATCGCCTGCACGACCGAACGGGCAGGCTTCGGTGCGGCTTTGAATTCACGAATGCCGGTGATCGCGCTTTCGGCCGGCGGCTTTCTTTTTGCCGGCTTCCTGCGGGATCATTACCACGCGTCCGTATTTGACGCCGCGCTCCGCGATGATGTGGTCTGCGGTGCCGAAATCGGATTGCGGACCAAACTGGTCCCGAAGCTGGAGAGTTCGGTCAGCCTGTTCCTGCTCGATTCGGCATCGGAAATCCTGTTTTCCGGCGATGCCGGAGATACCAGCGCGAGCCGGCCGAGCCGCCGCTGCGGCGTCGAATGGACCAACGACTACCGTCCGCTGTCATGGCTCAGCCTCGAAGGCGACGTTGCCGTGACGCACGCGCGGTTCCAAGGCGACGACCCGACGCAGGCCGCGCCCTGCGCTTCGCTGGCAGGCTTCCCCGCTGCACAGATCGGTAATGCACCCGGCAATTATATCCGGGAGCGCCCGATATGGTCGCTTCGGCCGGGATCAGGCTAGGCGAGAAAACCGGCTGGTTTGCCGCTCTGCGCTATCGCTATTTCGGACCGCGACCGCTGACCGGGGACGACGCCTTTGTCTCGCCGGCGACGGGACTGCTGAACGGGCAACTCGGCTATCGCTTCGATAGTGGCCGGAGAGTCCAACTCGACCCGTTCAACCTGCCCGTCCGACCAGATCACTTACGCCTACGGTTCGCTGCTAAAATCGGATTCGCTGTTTACCATGTGCTTTCCAGCGGCAGGGGCGCCGACCGCACCGGCCGCGGTATGCCAGAACAGCGTGACGGACAGCGTGCTGCACCGGTCGAACCGTTGCCGTCCGCCTGACCGTTGTCGGCCAGTTCTAATCCCTTGGTCGCAGAGCCTTACCGACCTTGCCGCGCCAAAAAAGCTGACCGAACACGGTTGGTGCAGCTGAATGCAACCCCGGGTGGTCAATTCCCGATCATTTCGTAAACTGCTCGAATTTTGAACAATCGTTGCCGAAAATGGTGACAAGACGAAAAAGATGGTCTACCAGTATGGGCTCAGGCTGGCCGCAAGGTTGAAGTCTGGTGGTCCAAGTCTCGGGAGGAGCCCTGGCGCGCACAAGCAGCGTCGCCCCGTCAATCAAGATCAAATCCAAATTTTCGGGGAAATAGGGTCGACACAATTTTTAAGAGCAGGGCTTCCAGTCCTGCTCTTTTTTTGTTTTGGACAGGCCTTGTGGCCTATCGCTTTTTTTCGAGATGCATTGAAGGAATTATACCAGCCTTCGGGTGCCGTCGGGGAAGTGGTTGGAATTGGGCGTGGCGCGTTCTCCGGGAACATGAGGGTATCGTTTCAGGCTGCGAGGTCAATCGGCTGATTGGCAGGCTTTACGGCGAGCGTCTGCCATCCATCGACCTTGCGCATGTTGATCTGTCCAGAGGCGAGCAGCGCCCAGAACAACATGGCTGCGGTATCGGCTGACGGCAGCACGGTTTGCGTCTTGATCCTTCGCTTAAACTCTTCGTGCAGCCGCTCGATTGCATTGGTGGTGCGGACGCTGCGCCATTGGCTCGGCGGCAGGCGCGTGAAGGTGAACAAGCGTTCTCCTGCCTCCTCCAGGCTGTCGGCGACGGCGCGATGCTTGAGCCTCCATTTGCGGATGAAGGCTTTGCGGCGCGCTTCGATCTCATCAGGCGTGGCCGCGTAGATCATGTCGTTGTAATCAGCAGTGATCTCGTCATGCAGCCGCTCGGGGGCATGTGCGAACAGGTTCCTGTGCTTGTGGACCGTGCAGCGCTGGACCGGCACGCCGTCCCAGACGGAGGCGATAGCCTTGTCGAGCCCCGGCGCGCCGTCGACGATGAGGAATTCCGGACGCCGCAGCCCGCGATTGATGAGGTCAGCGAGGACAGTGCGCCAGGCCTCGGCGCTCTCGCCGCCCATGCTCTTGATCGCGAGCAACACCTTCTGGCCGTCCTCGCGCACGCCGAGAACGACCAGCAGCGAGATGGAGGTCGCCTTGCGGTCGAGCCGCACGCGCACCACGGTGCCGTCGAGGATCAGGCGCACGATCGGCTCCCCGGTCAGCGAGCGGGTGTGCCAGGCGTCCCAATCGCTCTTCACCTTGCGCCAGGTCCGACTCACCGTGTCCTTGCCGACCGTCCCGCCGAACAAGGCCGCGAGCGCGCGACGCACCCGCCGGGTGTTGGTGCCGGCGAGATACGTGCTCGCGATCAGCGCGTCGGCGGCGAGTGTGCGCCGCTGATAGGCCCGCAGCGTCTGGCTCTTCCATTCGGTCGTCTTGCCATCGGCAGTGGTCAGACGGGCGCGCGGCACCGCGATCTCGACCGGTCCGAACGTGCCGGTCAGCGATCGCGTCCGGCTGCCGTGGCGGTGGCCCGCAACGCTCGCTCTTCCTTCACCGCCGGACATCGGATTGCGCCCGTAACGTGGCCGTGAAAGCGCCGCCTCGAGCTCGCCGCGGAGCAGTTCTTCGATGAACTCACGCGATCGAGCCCGCACTTCGGCCTCAAGCGGATCAAACCAGTTGTCGAAAAGATCGCCGGCCATATCGGCCGCAGGCTGCAAAGAATCAGACTTCGTAGTAGTGCTCGTCATGGCGTGGTCTCCTGTCCGACGCTTCAACGCCGGATGATTCGAGGTTGATCACCCCGGAGACTACGCCACACTTAATTCCTACCAACCCCGCGACGGCACCAGCCTTCGGAAGGTCTGACTCTGTTTTGAAAAGCTGGCGCCGGCGTGATTCATTTCTGACCGACTGGATTGATTCGGGAGGTCGGCGATGGGCGCGGCGGTCGGTCTACGGGAGGATTTCGGGGCGGATGAGCTGGGTCGGCTCGCGGCGAAGGTGAAGGATGCTGCGCAGGCGCGACGGTTGCTGGCGCTGGCGGCGGTTCGCGACGGGATGAACCGCACCGAGGCGGCGCGGATCGGCGGCATGGACCGGCAGACGCTGCGGGACTGGGCGCACCGCTTCAACCAGTACGGTCCTGACGGTCTGATCGACATCAAGCCGACCGGGCGGCCGTCGAAGCTCTCCGACGAGCAGAAAGAGGCATTGAAGCAGCTTGTCGAGACCGGCCCCGACCCGGAGAAGGATGGGGTCGTACGCTGGCGCTGCGTCGACCTGAAGCGTGTTCTCGGACAGCGCTTCGGTGTCGATCTGTCGGAGGTGAGCCTGGGGCGCGCGCTCAAGAAGCTCGGCTTCTCGCACATCAGCGCCCGGCCGCGCCATCCCGTGCAGGATCCGGAGGCGATCGCGGCATTTAAAAAAACTTTCCCACGCAGGTCGCGGCGATCGTGACCAAACTCGCCCCGGAAACGCCGATTGAGGTCTGGTTCCAGGACGAGATGCGGGTCGGCCAGAAGAACAGCCTCGTCTACCAATGGGCCAAGAAGGGATCACGGCCGCGGCAGCCCAAGGATCAGCGCTACGAGAACGCCTATGTGTTCGGCGCCGTCTGTGCGAGCCGCGACACCGGCGTCGCCCTCATCATGCCGCAAGCCGACACCGAGGCCATGCAGGCGCATCTCGACGCCATCGGCAAGGCCGTCGCGCCCGGCGCGCATGCGCTGCTCATCCTCGACAAGGCCGGATGGCACACGACGCGCAAACTAAAGCCACCTGCCAATGTCACCCTCGTGCCGCTGCCACCCGCCTGTCCGGAGCTCAACGCAGCCGAGAACATCTGGCAGTATCTGCGGCAGACCTATCTCGCCAACCGTGTGTTCGCGTCCTACACCGACATCCTCGACGCCTGCCAAGACGCCTGGCGAAAACTTCTCGCCGAAACCGGGCGCATCACGTCGATCGCGGCCCGCGACTGGGCCATCATCGGTCAGCTCTTCTGAAGGCTGGTATTATCAGACGCATTCGGTCAACCAACCGGTCGCGAAGCCACCGACCGATCTGATCCAGCACAGATTTGAACTGGCAGCGGCGCGTTGCGAGGATTTGACGCCGCCAGTCTATCGCCGCCTGTTTCGCGAACACGCGGAAGCGGAAGCGTTGTTTCGGCGCGAGGCCAGCGACCTTGTGAGGGGCTCAATGCTGGCGTTAACCGTCGATGCGATGCCCGACTGGTCGCCCGAGATCGGGGACGCCTGGCGGAAGTTGCTGGACGAAATTGATCGCGTCAGCGCTCAGCGCGAGGCATAAATCGAGACGGCTAAAATCGTCACTCCCGCTCGAGGAAGTTCGAGCCGATGTCGGCTTTCTTCTTGATCGGGTCGTAGTCGCAATAGACGCCGTCGGCGACGAGCGTGTAGCTCGAAACGATCGAGCTCTTGTCAGGCTTGACTGAGTTCAATCCGATCACTGCGGTATGGGTCCCGGTATTCCATTTGAACGGAGTCGAACTCTGGGCCTTCTCGCAGGCCGCGACGGCTTCCGCGAACACATAGCTCTCGACGAAGGCTTTCACTGTCCGCAGTTGGATCGCCATTCTCCAGTCAATGTAGAAGGCGCCGGCGAGGCCGGCAATCGTCAGGGTCAAAAGCCCGATGATGATTCTTTGAAACGTCATTCCCCTGCTCCCCGCCCGCAATACCGATCCAATACAGGATCGCTGGGCCGAGTGCACCCCAAAAGCCATTTGCCGATACAGCGGCAACACGGCGACGCGGCTTCAAAAACGCAGCGGCCCGGGCAGTGGTGCCCGGGCCGCCAGTCTCAAAAGGCTCCAACTGCTACTTGCCGGGGATCTTGTCGTCGATGCCCTTGACGCAGAAGTCATGCTGAGGATCTGACCGTCGGCGAGGTGGTCGCCGCCCTTGCACTCGATTGTCTTGCCGTCCTGGTCGGTAACCCGGACATAGGCACGGCGTCTCGCGTGAAAATGGCTTGGCCGCCCGCCCGTCCTCGTCCCGCACGAAATCAGAGTCCCATTAGCCTCGACAGCCGTTCGACATCCAGAAACCCTGCGTCATAGGCGAGCCACGCGACGGCAAGAAAAACCGCGGAGATCACGGTGGTCCAGATTATCTTGCGGCCCATCTGAGTCGCGATCGGTGCGCCGGGATCGGTGCCGGGAGGGCACTCACCGTCTTCGTGCTGACTGCGCACGCCGAAAGGCAGCGTCAGGAACAGCACGATCCACCAAATGACAAAGTAGATCGCGAACGCGGTTGAGATTGTATAGACCATTGCGGACCTCAGGCCTGCTCGATTTCGACCAGCGCGCCGGAAAAATCCTTCGGGTGAAGGAACAGTACCGGCTTGCCGTGGGCGCCGATCCTTGGCTGCCCATCGCCGAGCACCCGCGCGCCCTCCCGGATCAGGGTGTCGCGCGCGGCGATGATGTCGGGTACGTCATAGCAGATGTGGTGGATGCCGCCGTCGGCATTGCGTTCGAGGAATTTGGCGATCGGGGAGGTTTCGCCGAGCGGCTGGATGAATTCGATCTTGGTATTGGGCAGCGTCACGAACACGGTTATCACACCGTGCTCCGGCAACGGCACAGCCGCCGAGATATCGGCGCCGAATGCCGCGCCATAGATCCTGGCGGCCTTCTCGGCATCCCTGACCGCGATCGCCACATGATTGAGCCGGCCCAGCATGATGCCCTCCGTAACTTTAGACCGTCAGAACGTGAACGTAGCACAGCGGCTTCTTGCCCCAATGCTCGTTGATCGTGGCGCGCACAGCCCGGCGTACCGACTCCGCCATGGCGTCGGGGTCGCGCCGCCGAGCCCGCGGCAGACCCTCCACGGTCGATACCACGACGTCGAACACGATCTCGTCGATGATCTCTCCGGCCGTATTCTTTTCGGGGATTCCAACCAGGTCAATCTCGGGATCGTCGGCCAGTTCACCCGTTTCGGTTACCGCGATCGCCACCAAGGCGCAGCCAGCGAAAGCCAGTTTGCGCCGTTCGACGACGGCACGGGATTTCGATTCCTCGAGGATCGAGCCGTCCTTGTAAAGCCGCCCCCACGGCAGTTCCTCGATAACAGAGGGATCGCCGGGACCTAACTTGACGAGATCGCCGTTGCGGCAAATCAGGACCTTCGGCACGCCGGCGGCCCGCGCCAGCTTGGCGTGTTCGAACAGATGCAGCGCTTCGCCGTGAACCGGGATCAGGAGTTGCGGACGCACCCATGAAATCATGTCGCGCAGTTCGTCGCGGCGCGGATGACCGGAGACATGGACGAGGTGGGTACGGTCGGTAATGACCTCGATGCCCTGGTTGATCAGCCCATTGATGATGGCGCCTACCGCCTTCTCGTTACCCGGAATGGTGCGCGAGGAAAATATCACGCAGTCACCCTTGTTCAGCGTCACCTGCGGATGATCGTCATTGGCGATGCGCGACAGCGCCGCGCGCGGCTCACCCTGGCTTCCCGTGCATAGCGCCAGCACCTTGTCGGGGGGAAAATGCCCATAGAGATCTGCGCCGCGAAAATTCTGCACGCCGTCAAGGTAGCCGGTTTCACGAGCCACCTGCACTACGCGCTCCATGGCGCGGCCGACCACCACGACCTCGCGTCCGGCGGCGCGTGCCGCGTCCGCAACCGCGCGCAGCCGAGCGACGTTGGAAGCAAACGTGGTCACGGCGACCCGGCCCTTGGCCGCCTTCACCAGTTCAGTGATGGTCCTAGCGACTTCGGCCTCCGATGGCGAACGCCCTTCCCGCACCGCGTTGGTGGAATCGCCGATCAGCGCCAACACGCCGGCGTCCCCGAGTTCGCGCAACCGCCGCTCGTCGGTGGGCACGCCGATAATTGGCGTCGGATCGATCTTCCAGTCGCCGGTGTGCAGCACGGTACCGGCGGAGGTGTGGATCGCCAGCGCGTGGGATTCCGGAATCGAATGCGCCACCGGAATGAATTCGACGCTGAACGGCCCAAGATCGATGCGCCCGCCCGAAGGCACTACCGTGACCGGAATTTTCGGCGGATTACGCTCGGAAGCGCATTTGGCCTCGAACAAGGCGGCGCTGAATTTGGTCGCGTAGACCGGGCACTTCAGCTTGGGCCACAGGTCGATGATGGCGCCGAAGTGATCTTCGTGGGCATGGGTCAGCACCAGACCGATCAGGTTCTTCCGTTCCTTTTCGAGAAAGCGGATATCGGGCATGATTAGATCAATGCCCGGCAAATGCTCCTCGTCGCCAAAGGACACCCCGAGATCGACTGCGAGCCAGGAGCGCTGATGGCGGTTGCCAAGCCCGTAGATCGACAGGTTCATGCCGATCTCGCCGACGCCGCCGAGTGGCGCAAAGGTCAGTTCGTCCGGTCGCGCCATTACGTTGTCCCTGCAGAAGCGGCTGAGCCGAAATAGACGTCGCCGGCCGATATCGGCACCCGCCTGCCCCCGGAGGTCCGGATAACCAGGCAACCTGAATCATCGATGCTGTCGAAGGTCCCCTCCACAGTCGAGCCGCCTGTGTGGATCGCAACCCTCTGTCCAAGCCCGGCGGCACGCTCCAGCCAGAGCCGCCGGATTTCGCCAAAGCCGCGCCCGAGGTCCCAGATGCCGCGGAATTCCGCCCAAGTGTCCGACAGTACGCCGAACAGATCCTCTGCGCCGATGTGGACGCCGAGCGCCGCGAGCGAGGTGGCCGGCGTTGGCGTGCCCTCCGGTGCGGCGACGACGTTGGTGCCGATGCCGACCACCACCGCCAGACCATTGCCCGCCACGGCCTCCGCTTCGAGCAGGATGCCGGCGAGTTTTTGCCGCCCGGCGAGGACGTCGTTGGGCCATTTCAGCGAATACTTCATGTGGTCCGATCCCGCCGACCTCAGCGATGCTTCGACGCTTACCCGTTGCAGCGCCGCCTCGAGCGCAAGTCCCGCGGCAAATCCCAGCGTCGCCGCAACGGCCGGCGGCACCTCGATTACTTCGAGGATGCTGCTGGCGAGGTTGCCACGCGGCGCGATCCAGGGGCGATGCCGCCTTCCGCGTCCCGCTGTCTGCTCCGAGGTCACAAACCAGATCGGCCCGCGCTCGCCACCACGCGCCCGCGCCATCGCTTCCGCGTTGGTCGAGCCGATATGATCGAAAGCAGCGAGCCGGTAACCCGCCGATGTGGCTCGAGGACCGAGCGAGAATGCCATCTAAAACAGTGACTTCGCCGCGACCGTCGCTACGCTGACCAGCGGCCCCGGATAGACGAAGAAGAAAATGTTGAAAAGACCGGCCACTGCCAGCACCGTGCGCAATTCCATGCGCATCGGGTCGAGCCTGCCGAGCGGCTCGTCGAAATACATCACCTTGATGATGTTGAGATAGTAAAATGCGCCGACCACACTGGCGAGCACACCGACAACGGCCAGCGTGAACAATCCGGCCTTGATCGCGGCGACGAACACATACCATTTTGCGAAGAAGCCCGCGAGCGGTGGAATGCCGGCCAGCGAAAACAACAGCATGGCGAAGAAGAAGGCCAGCAACGGATTTGTGCGCGACAATCCGGCGAAGTCGCTGATATTCTCGACATGCTGACCGTTGCGTTTCATTGTCAGGATGACCGAGAAGCTGCCGAGCGTCATCGCCACATAGATCGCGATATAGATGAGGACGCCTTGGGCGCCCTCTGCCGTGCCGGCCGCGAGCCCAACCAGTGCGAATCCCATATGACCGATCGACGAGTAGGCCATCAGTCGCTTGATGTTCTTCTGGCCGATGGCGCCGAACGAACCCAGTACCATCGAGGCGATCGCCACGAACACCACAATCTGCTGCCATTGCGAGACGATGCCGGGAAAAGCAGTTAGCGCCACGCGTGTAAATACCGCGAGCGCGGCGACCTTCGGCGCGGAGGCGAAGAACGCGGTCACGGGTGTCGGCGCACCCTCATAGACGTCGGGCGTCCACATGTGAAACGGCACCGCCGAAACCTTGAAGCAAAGCCCTGCGAGCAGGAACACCAACCCAAACACGATGCCAATGCTGCCGGTCGTCACCGCCGCTGCGATGCCGGCGAAGCTGACGGTACCGGTGAAACCATAGATCAACGATGCGCCGTACAGCAGCATGCCCGACGACAGCGCGCCGAGCACGAAATATTTCAGGCCGGCTTCCGTGGACTTCGCGTTATCGCGATTGCTCGCAGCCACCACGTAAAGCGCGAGCGACATCAACTCGAGCCCAAGATAGAGCATGATCAGGTCACCGGCCGAGATCAGCACCATCATGCCGACCGTCGAAAGCAGCACCAGGATCGAATATTCGAAGATCCGCCGGGACGGATCGGCCAGAAATTCCGCTGAAAGAACCAGCGTCGCCACCGATCCGATCAGCGCCAGTATTTTCAGGAATCGCGCAAAGTCGTCGACGATGAAGCCGCCGCCGAAAGTGGTGAGTTTGCCGGCCGGCAGCCACAACTCCAGCGCGCCGGTCAACACCAGCAGACAAACCGCAAGACTGGTGACGAGGCTGGTGTTCTGCGAACCCCGATAGGCTCCCAACATCAGCAGCACCATGGCCCCGGCCGCCAGCACAAGCTCCGGCAGCACGGGCAGCAACTGATATCCTGCACTCTCAAAGCTCATGGCGCGTTGTCCTGACCTGGAGCCCATGCGGTTCTGATCAAATCAGACCAATAGGCTCCATCCTCCTTATTTGACGCGTTTTCTTCACGCGGACCGGTTTCCAATTCGTCCGAAAACGCTACTGTTGCGTTCACGGCGTCAGCGCGGCTGCCTTCACGGCAGTCACTGCGGTGGTGTAGTTGTTGACGAGTTGCTGAACCGACGCCGCCGACATGTCCAGCACCGGCTTGGGGTAGAACCCGAACAACAGGGTAAGAGCCACCAGCGGCACCAGCGTCAGGCTCTCACGGAAGGTGAGATCCTTGATGCTGGCCAGCGACGGTTTTACCAAAGCGCCGAACACGACTTTCCGGTAAAGCCAAAGCGCATAGCAGGCCGACAGGATCACGCCTGTGGTCGCGAAGGTGGCGGTCGGGATCGAGACCTTGAAGGTACCGATCAGCGTCATGAATTCACCGACGAAACCGGACGTCCCGGGTAGTCCGACGTTGGCCATGGTGAAAACCATGAACACGACAGCGTAGAGCGGCATGCGGTTGACCAGCCCGCCATAGGCGGTGATCTCGCGGGTGTGCATGCGGTCGTAGACGATGCCGACGCAGAGGAACAGCGCGCCCGAGACGATGCCGTGCGAGATCATCTGGAATACACCGCCGGCGACGCCCTGGGTGGTGCCCGCGAAAATCCCCATCGTGACGAAGCCCATATGGGCGACGGAGGAATAGGCGATCAGCTTCTTGATGTCCTCCTGCATCAGCGCCACCAGCGAGGTGTAGATGATGGCAATGACCGAGAGCGAGAAGATCAGCGGCGCGAAGTCATGCGAGGCGGCAGGAAACATCGGCAGCGAGAAGCGCAGGAAGCCGTAGCCGCCCATCTTCAGGAGGATAGCGGCCAGGATCACGGAGCCCGCGGTCGGCGCCTCCACGTGGGCGTCAGGCAGCCACGTGTGCACCGGCCACATCGGCATCTTCACCGCGAAGGAGGCGAAGAACGCCAGCCACGCCCAGGTCTGTAACGACCGCGGCACGGCGGTATGCATCAAGGTCGGAATGTCTGTCGTGCCGGCGTTCCAGTACAGCGCCATGATCGCCAGCAGCATCAGGACCGAGCCGAGCAGCGTGTAGAGGAAGAACTTGAAGGAGGCATAGACCCGGCGCGGGCCGCCCCACACCCCGATGATCAGGAACATCGGGATCAGGCCGCCCTCGAAGAACAGATAGAACAGCACGAGATCGAGCGCGGAAAACGTCCCGACCATCAGCGTTTCCAGGAGCAGGAACGCCATCATGTATTCGCGCACCCGCATCGTCACCGATTTCCAGCTCGCGAGGATGCAGAACGGCATCAAAGCGGTGGTCAGGATCACGAACGGCAGCGAGATGCCGTCGACGCCCATGTGATAGGTAATGCCGCTGGCGAGCCACGACAGCTTTTCGACGAACTGGAAATCCGGCTGCGCCGGATCAAAGCGCCAGACCAGGATCAGCGACACCGCGAAGGTAATCAGCGTGGTCCACAGCGCGATCCAGCGCGCATTTCTCCTGGCGGCTTCGTCGTCGCCGCGGCTGATATATATCAGGAACGCGCCGACCACCGGCAGGAAGGTGACAACGGAGAGAATCGGCCAGGTTGTCATCACTGGCCTCCCACGCCGAACATGAACCAGGTGATCAATCCGGCAACCCCGATCAGCATCGCAAACGCGTAGTGATAGAGATAACCGGTCTGCAGCTTCACGACGTTGCGGGTGACATCGAGCACCCGCGCCGACACGCCATCCGGCCCGAAGCCGTCGATGATCTTGCCGTCGCCTACCTTCCACAGGAAGCGGCCGAGCCACTTCGTGGGCCGCACGAAGATGAGATCGTAAAGTTCGTCGAAATACCATTTGTTGAGCAGGAACTGGTAGAGCAGTTGGTGCTGCCGGGCGAGTTCGACGGGAATGTAGGGCCGGCGGATATAGAACAGCCACGCTACCACGAAGCCCAGCGCCATCATCACCGTCGGCAACAGCTTGATCGCCTCCGGCATCGTTTCCATGTCCTCGATGATGTGCGGGTGCATCTTCAGCGACTCGCGGAAGAACTCTTCCACGCCGTGGCCGGCGAACAATTCCTTGAACGGGAAGCCCGCAAGGATAGATCCGGCGGCCAGAATACCGATCGGGATCAGCATCCACAGCGGACTCTCATGCGCCGCTTCATAGTGCTCCTGGTCATGTGGCTCGCCGTGGAAAGTCTTGAAGATCAGGCGCCAGGAATAGAACGCGGTCAGTCCAGCCGCGATCACCGTCATCAGGAAGCCGTAAAATGCGAAGGGATTGTGCGAGACATAGGCGGATTCGATGATCGCGTCCTTGGAGAAATAGCCGGCGGTGAGCGGGAAGCCGGTCAACGCCAGTGTCCCGATCACCATCACGATGTAGGTGAAGGGAATCTTGTCCTTCAGCCCGCCCATGTTGCGGATGTCCTGCTCGTGATGCATCGCGTAGATCACCGAGCCTGAGCCCAGGAACAACAGCGCCTTGAAGAAGGCGTGCGTGAACAGGTGGAACATGCCGACGGAATAAGCCCCCGCCCCCATCGCCACGAACATGTAGCCGAGCTGTGAACAGGTCGAATACGCCACGATGCGCTTAATGTCGTTCTGCACGAGACCCACGGTCGCCGCAAAGAATGCGGTGGTGGCGCCGATGAACATGACGAACGCCTGCGCATCCGGCGCCAGCTCGAACAGCGGCGACAGCCGTGCCACCATGAAGACACCGGCGGTCACCATGGTCGCGGCATGAATCAAGGCGGAAACCGGCGTCGGGCCTTCCATGGCGTCCGGCAACCAGGTGTGCAGCAGGAACTGGGCCGACTTGCCCATCGCGCCCATGAACAGCAGCAGGCAGGTCAGCGTCAGCGCGTCGGCGTGCCAGCCGAAGAAATCGATGGTCTTGCCGGTCAGGCCAGGCGCGCCCGCGAAAATCGTCTCGAAGTCGATAGAGCCGATCAACGCGAAGATCGCGAAAATGCCGAGCGCAAAGCCGAAATCGCCGACGCGATTGACCACGAAGGCCTTGATCGCCGCGGCGTTCGCCGACGGCTTCTGGTACCAGAACCCGATCAGCAGATAGCTGGCGAGGCCGACGCCTTCCCAGCCGAAGAACAGCTGGACCAGATTATCCGCGGTCACCAGCATCAGCATCGCGAAGGTGAACAGCGACAGATAGGCGAAGAACCGCGGCCGGTACGGATCCTCATCCATGTAACCGATCGAATACACGTGCACGAGCGACGATATGGTGTTGACTACCACCAGCATCACGGCGGTCAGCGTATCGACCCGCAGCGACCACGCGACCTGCAGATCACCCGATGTGATCCACGGGAACAGCGCGATCCGGACGTCATGGTGCATGAATCCGACATCGACCAGCGCGAGCCAGGACAGCCCGGCCGAAACCAGCAACAGCCCGGTCGTGATTAGCTCGGCCGCGCGCGAGCCCGCCGCCGGCGGTTCGATCGCGTGATCGTCGTGACCATGGTCGTCATGCGCGTCCGGCTCGTGACTGGTTGCATGGATGACGCTCGCATCCTCGTTGACCGGCACGGCACCATGACCATGTGCGCCGTCATGGTGCTCGACGGTGTCCCCGCTCGGATTGCGCGCATGCGCTCCAAAGATAGAAATCAGTCCGGCGAGTATCGCGCCGATCAGCGGCAGAAAGACGATTGCCTGGATCATTGACGCGTTAGCCCTTCATCAGATTGACGTCTTCAACCGCGATCGAGCCGCGATTGCGGTAGTACACCACCAGCACCGCCAGCCCGATCGCCGTTTCCGCCGCGGCCACCGTCAGCACCAGCAGCGCGAACACCTGGCCGACGATGTCGCCGAGAAAGGTCGAGAACGCCACCAGATTGATATTGACCGCTAGCAGGATCAGTTCGATCGACATAAGGATGATGATGATGTTCTTGCGGTTGAGAAAGATGCCGAGAATCCCGAGCGTGAACAGGATCGCGCCGACCGCTAGATAGTGTCCGAGACCGATCGTCATTGCACCCACTCCGGCGCGTCCGCGTCCTGCAGGCCCTGGCCCGACGCCACCTTGCGCACGCTCATGGCAAGTTCAGGCGTCCGCGCGTTCTGCACATTGATGTCCTGCCGCTTGACGCTAGCTTTGTGGCGCAGCGTCAGCACGATCGCGCCGATCATCGCGACCAGCAGCACCAGCCCGGCGATCTGGAAGTAATGGATGTACTTCGTATAGAGCACCAGCCCGAGCGCTTCGGTATTGCTGACATTGGTCGGGATCGCCGCGGTAATTGACTTGGCAACGCCGGCATTGATGACCCAGCCGCCACCGACCAGCAGCAGTTCGGCGAGAAATATCGCGGCTATCACGAGACCGATCGGCAGATATTCCAGAAAGCCCGAGCGCAGTTCGGTGAAATCAACATCCAGCATCATGATCACGAACAGGAACAGCGTCGCGACTGCCCCCACATAAACGAAGATGAGAACCATCCCCAAGAATTCGGCGCCCATCAGCACGAACAGGCCGGACGCGTTCACAAACGCCAGGATCAGGAACAGCACGGAATGCACGGGGTTGCGCGACGCAATCACCATGACGGCGGATGCGACGCAGATGCCGGCGAACAGATAAAAGAACAGCGCGGGAAGGATCATGCCCTCACCTCACCGGTACGGCGCGTCGAGTTCGATCGATTTCGCAATCTCGCGCTCCCAGCGGTCGCCATTGGCGAGAAGTTTCGCCTTGTCATAATAGAGTTCCTCGCGGGTCTCGGTCGCGAATTCGAAATTCGGCCCCTCGACGATGGCATCGACCGGACACGCCTCCTGGCACAAACCGCAATAGATGCATTTCACCATGTCGATGTCGTAGCGGACGGTGCGTCGGGTGCCGTCGTTGCGGCGCGGGCCGGCCTCGATGGTGATCGCCTGCGCCGGGCAGATCGCCTCGCACAGCTTGCAGGCGATGCAGCGCTCCTCGCCATTGGGATAACGGCGCAAGGCATGCTCACCGCGGAAACGCGGCGAGATCGGGCCCTTCTCGAACGGATAATTCAGCGTCGGCTTGGGCTTGAAGAAATAGCGCATGGCGAGAAAGAACGCCGACACGAATTCTGACAGCAGAAGCGAGCGGGCGGTGGCGTTGATATTGACTCTCATGGCGACCTCATTGCGGAGCGATCCCCGCGAAGTGCAGCACGCCGGCGACGACAACCACCATCGCCAGCGATAACGGCAGGAACACCTTCCAGCCGAGCCGCATCAACTGATCGTAGCGGTAGCGCGGCACGATCGCCTTCGCCATCGCAAACATGAAGAACATGAAAAATACCTTGAGCACGAACCAGATCACCCCGGGCACCCAGGTAAACGGCGGCACCGCGATTGGCGGCAGCCAGCCCCCCAGGAACAGGATCGTCGCCATTGCGCACATCGTGGTGATCGCGACGTATTCGCCGAGCATGAACAAAAGGTACGGCGTCGAGCCGTATTCGACCATGAAACCGGCGACCAGTTCGGATTCGGCCTCCACCAAGTCGAACGGCGGACGGTTGGTTTCGGCCAACGCCGAGACGTAGAATACCACGAACATCGGGAACAGCGGCCACACGTACCAGTTCAGGAAGGTCAGTTGCGGCAAGCCGATCAGGCCACCCAGCCCCCGCGTGTTCTGCGCCTCAACCACGGTTGAAAGGTTGAGCGAGCCTGCGCACAGCAAAACAGTGATAATGACAAAACCGATCGATACTTCGTAACTCACCATCTGCGCCGCCGAGCGAAGGGCGGCGAGGAACGGGTATTTCGAGTTCGACGACCAGCCGGCCATGATGATGCCGTAGATCGACAGCGAAGAGATCGCGAAGAGATAGAGCACGCCGACATTGATGTCGGCGATCACCCAGCCGAGATCCATCGGGATCACGGCCCAGGCCGCCAGCGCCAGCACGCAGCTCACCAGGGGCGCCAGCAGGAACACGCCCTTGTTGGCGCTGGAGGGAATGATCGGTTCCTTCAGCACGAACTTCAAAAGGTCGGCGAAGGACTGTAACAGGCCGAATGGGCCGACGACGTTGGGTCCGCGCCGAATCTGCACCGCCGCCCAGATTTTGCGGTCGGCCAGCAGGATGTAGGCGATCGCGATCAGGAGTACCACGAGCAGCAGCAGGCTCTCCGCCACCATGACGATCAGCGGCCAAAGGAAGCCGGTCCAAAATCCGTTTGCGAAGAATTCAGCCATCAGGTCACGCTCATTCCGCCGCCGTCAGCATTTGCCCGGAGGCCAGGCGGGAGCATTCCGCCATGACCGCCGAGGCGCGTGCGATCGGGTTGGTCAGGTAAAAATCTTCAACCGAAGCCTTGAACGGCGCCTTCTCGACGCTACCCACTCTGCCAGCGAGCTTCTTGATGTCGCCCGCGTCGCCGGTTTCGATCCGGTCGAGGCGCATCAGATGTGGCACAGCCTTGAACATCGCCTGCCGCAACGCCGGAAGCGAATCGTAGGGCAGCTTCTTGCCCATCACATCCGACAGCGCGCGGATGATCGCCCAGTCCTCGCGTGCCTCTCCCGGCGGAAACGCCGCGCGGTTGGCCATCTGCACCCGGCCTTCGGTGTTGACGTAGATGCCGGATTTTTCCGTGTAGGCCGCCCCCGGCAGGATCACGTCGGCGCGATGGGCTCCGCGGTCGCCATGGGTGCCGATATAAACCACGAAGGTACCATCCGGCACCTTGATCTCATCGGCGCCGAGCAAAAATAGCACGTCGAGAGTGCCGAATGTCGTCATCTGCGCCGTATTCAGGCCGCCGGCCCCGCCGGCAAAGCCGATATCGAGCGCGCCAACGCGCGATGCCGTATCCTGCAGCACGCCGAAGCCGTTCCAACCGTCCTTGATCGCGCCGAAATCCAGCGCGAGTTTGGCCGCGAGCGCGAGAACCGCCGCCCCATCGTGCCGCGCAGCCGCAGCCGCTCCGACCAGCACGATTGGATTTTTCGCCCCCTTCAGCACATCCGCGAAGGAATGCTTGCCGGCGGCAAGGTCGCTGAGCGTATCCGTGCCCGCGCCGAGATGGTCGTAGGTATAGGTGAGATCGGCCCTGGCGCCGATCAGGCCGACCTCGAGCTGGCCGCTGCGCCAGCGCTTGCGGATGCGCGCGTTGAGAACGGCGGCCTCCTTGCGCGGGTTAGAACCCACGATCAGAAGCGCGTCGGCCTGCTCGATGCCGGCGATGCCGGGATTGAAAATGTAGGAGGCGCGACCAGCTTTCGCGTCGAAGGCGTCGCCGCCCTGGACCGCGAGATTGACCGAACCGCATTTCGCCAGAAGTTCCTTGAGGGCGAACATTTCTTCCACCGCGGCGAGGTCGCCGGCGATGGCGCCGATCCGCTTACCGTCGATCCGGCCGGCCTTCGAGGCAATCGCTTCAAATGCCTCGGGCCACGACGCCGCGCGAAGCTGGCCGTTTTCCTTGATGTAGGGCCGGTCAAGCCGCTGTGTGCGCAAGCCGTCGACGACATGCCGGGTCTTGTCGGAAATCCACTCCTCATTCACCGCCTCGTTGACCCGGGGCAGGATCCGCATCACCTCGCGACCGCGGGTATCGACCCGGATCGCCGAGCCGACGCCGTCCATGACATCGATCGACTGGGTCTTGCCGAGTTCCCAGGGCCGCGCGGCGAACGCGTACGGCTTCGAGGTCAATGCACCCACCGGGCAGATGTCGACCAGATTGCCCTGCAGTTCAGAAGTCAGTGCCGACTCCAGATAGGTGGTGATTTCCATGTCCTCGCCGCGGCCGGTCGCGCCTATCTCGGGCACGCCGCAGACTTCGGCGGCGAAGCGGACGCAGCGCGTGCACTGGATGCAGCGGTTCATCGAGGTCTTGACCAGCGCGCCCAGATATTTGTCCTCGACCGCGCGCTTGTTTTCGGCGAAGCGGCTGGTGTCGACGCCGTAGCCCATCGCCTGATCCTGCAGGTCGCACTCGCCGCCTTGATCGCAGATCGGGCAATCCAGGGGATGGTTAATCAGCAAGAACTCCATCACGCCTTCGCGCGCCTTCTTCACCATCGGCGAGCGGGTCAGGATTTCCGGCGGCTCGCCCTTCGGACCGGGACGGCAGTCGCGAACGCCCCAGGCGCAACTTGCGACCGGCTTCGGGCCACCCTTCACCTCAACGAGGCACATCCGGCAATTGCCGGCGATCGACAGCCGCTGGTGGTAGCAAAAGCGCGGAATTTCGGCGCCCGCGGCCTCGCACGCCTGCAGCAGCGTATATTCGGCCGGGACATCGATCTCTTTGCCATCGACGATAAGTTTGGTCATTGCTGTCTCAAGTCTTTCCCAGCTTGCAGTCAGGCGGTGTGACGCTGGCGGTCTTCATGGACGCCTTCACCCATTGCTGAGTGTCGGTATTGTAGGTTTCGAGATAGGCCGGCTCGGCCCTGGACTTCTCGCACAAAAACGGCAGATGCGGCTTCAGATCGTAATCGCAGGAGGCCAGCCACTCCCGCCGGTCGGCGAAGGCGGCGGTCGCCTCCTCGCATGCATAGAGAAAATAGGAGACGAAGTTCTCGTATTGAACCTGGTCGTCGCGGGGGCCAGCCTTGATCGCATCGTAGTCCGGCAACGAGAATTTAGGATTTTTGAACGCCAGATCAGTGTAGCCGAGAAACGCCTGGCGGGCGCTGACCGCGCGATTGTTGGAGCCGATTTCGTTGATCTGAAACAGGATGGCAGCGAAGCCAAGCAGTGCCACGCTCGCTTGCGCCATCTGCGCCAGCGTCCCGTATTTTTGCCACCAGAAGATGCTCGGTTGCGCCATCAGCATCACTCCGCCGCGACCATATGCGCGGGATCGAGAATGCCGGCATCGTCGACGTCAGCCTTGCGCGAATACTGGTCGATGCGCTCCTCGATCTCGTGACGGAAATGCGCGATCAGGCCCTGGATCGGCCATGCCGCAGCATCGCCGAGCGCACAGATGGTGTGGCCCTCGACCTGTTTTGTCACTTCCAGCAGCATGTCGATTTCGCGCTTGTGCGCGCGGCCCTCAGCCATACGGGTCAAGACCCGCCACATCCAGCCCGTGCCCTCGCGGCACGGCGTGCACTGGCCGCAGCTCTCGTGCTTGTAGAAATAGGAAATCCGCGCGATCGCCCGAATCAGATCGGTCGACTTGTCCATCACGATGACGGCTGCCGTGCCGAGACCGGAACGCAGTTTGCCGAGACTGTCGAAATCCATCGGGGTATCGATGATTTGGTCGGCCGGCACCATGCGCACCGAGGAGCCGCCTGGAATCACCGCCTTGAGGTTATCCCAGCCGCCACGGACCCCGCCGCAATGGCGCTCTATCAGTTCCCGGAACGGAATCCCCATCGCCTCTTCGACATTGCAGGGGCGCTCGACGTGACCGGAAATGCAAAACAGTTTGGTGCCGACATTGTTGGGCCGGCCGATGGCGGCGAACCAGGCGGCGCCGCGCCGCAGGATATCCGGCGCAACCGCGATCGACTTAACATTGTTGACGGTAGTCGGGCAGCCGTAGAGACCGACATTGGCCGGGAATGGCGGCTTCAGCCGCGGCATGCCCTTCTTGCCTTCGAGGCTTTCCAGCAGCGCCGTCTCTTCGCCGCAGATATAGGCGCCGGCGCCGTGGGTCACGTAAAGGTCGAACGGGAAGCCGTTGATATTGTTCTTGCCGATCAGCTTGGCCTCATAGGCCTGATCGACCGCGGCCTGCAGATGCTCGCGCTCCCGGATGAACTCGCCGCGCACGTAGATATAGCAGGCATGCGCGCCCATCGCGAAACTCGCCAGCAGGCAGCCCTCGACCAGCAGATGCGGGTCATGCCGCATGATCTCGCGGTCCTTGCAGGTGCCGGGTTCGGACTCGTCGGCGTTGACCACGAGATAGCTCGGCCGGCCGTCAGTGGATTGCTTGGGCATGAACGACCATTTCAAGCCGGTCGGAAAGCCCGCCCCGCCGCGCCCGCGCAGCCCCGAGGCCTTCATCTCGTTGATAATCCAGTCGCGGCCCTTGTCGATGATCGCCTTAGTGCCGTCCCAGGCGCCGCGGCGGCGCGCGCCCTCGAGACCCCAGTCCTGAAGGCCGTAGAGATTGCGGAAGATGCGGTCCTTGTCGTCGAGCATGACTTGAAGCTTCCTCGGGGGTCAGCGATTGGACTGCACGTAGGCGAGGCCTGCGGCGCAGCCGCCGAAAGCCAGCGCCCATAACAGGCTCGTATCGAGCGACGCACTCATTCCGTAGCGCTGCAGCAGAAAAATGAATACCGCGGCCGCCAGGGTATGCAGTGCGATATAGCGCCAGTTTTTCATCGCACCACCAATCCCCGGCCTCACGGCTTGCAACGTTCGGCCGCGCATCACGTGGTTTCCTTCAGCGTGGTCGGTCCGCCCATTGGCGCGGAGAATTGACGGCCATTCTGCGGCCCGGGCCTCGGAAGATTGCCGGAGGCAAAGCCGTCCAGCACCTTGCCGAAGTTTTCCTTGGTCAGGTCCTCGTAGGTATCACTCCAGATCAACACCATCGGCGCGTTGACGCACGCGCCAAGGCACTCGACCTCTTCCCAGCTGAAATTGCCATCCTTGGAGAGATGGAAGGGTTCGTGATGGATGCGGCTCTGGCACATCTCGATAATATCGCCGGCGCCGCGCAACCGGCACGGCGTGGTGCCGCAGACCTGAACGTGGGCCTTCTTGCCTACCGGCTGCAGCTGGAACATCGTGTAGAAGGTCGCGATCTCCAGAGCTCGGATGTAGGGCATCTCAAGCAGATCCGCGACCGCACGGATCGCCGCTTCCGAAACCCACCCGTCATGCTGTTCCTGGACCCGCCACAGGATCGGGATCACCGCCGAGGCCTGGCGGCCGGGCGGATATTTGGCGATCTGCTCTTTCGCCCAAGCGAGAGTCTCCGCTGAGAACGTGAAGTTCGCGGGCTGAAGTTCCTTCGGTGCGAGGCGGCGGACGGACATTGTCGTTCAGTCTCTCATTGCATGCGGCGCGCGGCGCTCGCGTTCAGCGCGTTGATCCGGCCCTGCCAGAATGCGCTGGCGGTGCCGAATACGTTATAACCGACGTGGGATGAAACCTTGATACGGTCGAGGATCGAAAGCTCGCTCACGGTTTCCAGGCGATTGGTGCGCGGATCGTAGACGATCAGCTTGAGCGGGGTTTGTTCGAGGATATAGCGCGACACGGTATGGTTCGGATCGTTGCCGTGTTCCTCGCACAGCAACACGCTGTCGCCCTGCAACAGCCGCTTGCCGCCCTTGATGGCTTCGATCTCGACGCCTTCGACATCGAGTTTGATCAGGTATTTTCCATCAGGAGAAATCTTGCCGTCATCGAGCAAATTATCGAGCGCGATGACCGGCACGTCCTCGCCGCCGCCACTCGTGCTGCCGGCAATGCTGAACGCCTCATGCTTGGTTCCGGACAGCCGCGCGGTGCCGCGCGCCGCCCCGATTGCGCACTTCAGAACCTCAAAACGGTTGCCGTTGATTTCGGAATTGTTCGCAAGCTTGACGAAATTCTGCGACGACGGTTCGATCGCGATCGCCTTGTGCGAACCGTAAGGTATGCTCGAGATCAGCACCGACCAATAACCGAAATTCGCGCCGCAATCGATCAGCGTGTAGTCGACGCCGACGGAATCCCGGAACAGCAATTCCAGTTCGTCTTCATAGGAGAACGAGCGGTTGAGCAGCTTGCTCCAGTAACCGTCGCCATAGGGAAATTCGAACGTCGCATCGGAATTTAGTCGGATCGCGATGTCGCGCCGGGGCAGAGCCTTGCGCAGGAGATTGGCGCAGCTGTTGTAACCGCGGTGCGAAAACGTCGATGCCACCTTCGAGCCCGATGACAAAGCCAGCGCCGCCAACCGCTCCCACGCGTTGGCGCCCTCGAGCACGCCGGTGGTCCGGTCAAACTGGATGGGCGGCATGACGATCACCGGTCGACTTCTCCGAACACGATATCGAGCGAGCCGAGAATGGCCGAGACGTCGGCCAGCAGATGGCCCTTGCAGATGAAATCCATCGCCTGCAGATGGGCAAATCCCGGCGCGCGGATCTTGCATTTGTAGGGCTTGTTGGTGCCGTCGGCGACCAGATAGACGCCGAACTCGCCTTTCGGCGCCTCGACCGCAGCGTAGATTTCGCCGGCGGGCACGTGAAAGCCTTCGGTGTAGAGCTTGAAGTGATGGATTAAAGCCTCCATCGAGCGCTTCATCTCGCTCCGGCGCGGCGGAAAGATCTTGTTATCCTCGACTGCAACGGGTCCCTGCCCGTCGGCGCCGCGCAGCTTTTCGATGCACTGGCTCATGATGCGCACCGACTGGCGCATTTCTTCCATCCGGATGCAGTAGCGGTCGTAGCAATCGCCGTTCTTGCCGATCGGAATGTCGAAATCCATCTCGGCGTAACATTCGTAAGGCTGAGCCTTGCGCAGGTCCCAGGCGGCGCCCGAGCCGCGCACCATCACGCCGGAAAAACCCCACTCCCAGGCCTGCTTCAGCGTGACCACGCCGATATTGACGTTGCGCTGCTTGAAGATGCGGTTGCCGGTGAGCAGCCGTTCGAGATCGGCGACCACACCCAGGAACGGCTCGCACCAGGCTTCGATATCGTCAATCAGTTTCGGCGGCAGATCCTGGTGGACGCCGCCGATCCGGAAATACGCCGCATGCATCCGCGAGCCGGAGGCGCGCTCGTAGAACACCATCAGCTTTTCGCGCTCTTCAAAGCCCCACAGCGGCGGGGTCAGCGCGCCGACGTCCATCGCCTGGGTAGTGACGTTGAGAAGATGCGACAGGATGCGGCCGATCTCGCAGTAAAGAACCCGGATCAGTTGTCCGCGGCGCGGCACGGCAATGCCGAGCAGCTTTTCCGCCGCCAGACAGAACGCGTGTTCCTGATTCATCGGCGCGACATAGTCGAGCCGGTCGAAATACGGGATCGCCTGCAGATAGGTCTTGTGCTCGATCAGCTTCTCGGTGCCGCGATGAAGCAGGCCGATATGCGGATCGACGCGAGCGACCACCTCGCCGTCGAGTTCCAGCACCAAGCGCAGCACGCCGTGCGCGGCCGGATGCTGCGGACCGAAGTTGATGGTAAAGTTGCGAAGATTCTGTTCGTTCATTGAGAGGCGCTCCGCGCCTTAGTGAATGGCGAATGGCGAATGGCGAATGGAATCATTTCGCGGATTTGTCCTGCAGTGACCGCAACAACGCACGAAGCATTTTGCCCAAGCTCTCGCACTGAACGAGAACTGTCTGCAAATCGAGCACCGGGAGGATACCGACGCGCTCCGCCAAAAGAAAAAGAAGATGTGTTTCCAGCTCCTTCAGAGAGCCTTGTGAGACTCGAAGATGCTGCACGAAATTGCCGGTATTTTCCCGCCCATGGCCTTCCGCAATATTGGCCGGAACCGATCCTGCCGCGCGCCTGATTTCCGACGTCAGTCCGAACAGTTCGTCGCGAGGAGACGGGCGCGTCAGTCGATAACAGGATTCCGCCAAGGTCATGGCATCCTGCCATACCCTTAGGTCCCGATACGAATTGATCGATGGTTCGGTCAACAGCCATCCCTATTCGCCACTTCTTTTCTCATCTCCGGGCAGGATCGGATAATCAGCCCCCTCCCAGGGAGACAAGAAATCGAATTTGCGGAATTCCTGATTGAGACGGACGGGTTCGTAGAGCACCCTCTTCTCCTGGTCGTCGTAACGCACCTCAAGGAAGCCGGTGAGCGGGAAATCCTTGCGGAGCGGATGGCCTTCGAAGCCGTAATCCGTCAACAGCCGCCGCATGTCCGGATGGCCGGTGAAGATCACACCGTAGAGATCGTAGCACTCGCGCTCGAACCAGTCGGCGCCCGGAAACACATCGATGATCGATGGCACCTGTGTCGCTTCATCGGCCTCCGCGCGCAGGCGGATCCGCGCGTTGAGCGTCGGAGACAGAAAATGGTAGATCACGTCAAAGCGCTTCTCGCGTCCGGGATAATCCACCGCCGTCACATCGATGAAGCTGACAAAACGGCAGCCCGGATCGTCGCGCAGGAAGCGCACGACATCGACGATCTTGCCGGCGTGCACCGCTACCGTGAGTTGGCCGAACGCGACCGCATGATCGGTCGCCGCCCCCGGAAGCGCACTAACAATCGTCTGCCCCAGGGCGTCGAGCCTGCCGTCGTCCATTACGAAAACCCTTAGCGTTCGATGGTTCCGGTGCGCCGGATTTTCTTCTGCAGCAGCAGAATGCCGTAGAGCAGCGCTTCCGCCGTCGGCGGGCAGCCGGGCACGTAGATGTCGATGGGCACGATGCGGTCACAGCCGCGCACCACCGAATATGAATAGTGATAGTAGCCGCCGCCATTGGCGCACGATCCCATCGAGATCACATAGCGCGGCTCGGGCATCTGGTCGTAGACCTTGCGCAGCGCAGGCGCCATCTTGTTGGTCAGAGTGCCTGCGACGATCATCACGTCGGACTGCCGTGGCGAAGCGCGCGGCGCAAAACCAAAGCGCTCGACGTCATAGCGCGGCATCGACACCTGCATCATCTCGACCGCGCAACATGCCAGGCCGAAGGTCATCCACATCAGCGATCCCGTGCGCGCCCAGGTGATGAGGTCGTCGGTGGCCGCAACGAAAAAGCCCTTGTCGGACAGCTCGTGATTGACCTCGAGAAAGTAAGGATCGTTGGCACCGACCGGTTTTCCGGTGGAGGGATCGAGAATGCCGGTCGCTGCCGGCGCCATCGCCGGTGCAAATCCGGGTTTTGCGACAGTTGGGCTCAATCCCATTCGAGCGCGCCTTTCTTCCATTCGTAGGCAAAGCCGACGGTGAGCACGGCGAGGAAAACCAGCATCGACCAGAAGCCGGTTGCACCGAGCTTCCCGAACGCCACCGCCCACGGGAACAGGAATGCCACTTCCAGATCGAAAATAATGAAGAGGATCGCCACCAGGTAGAACCGGACGTCAAATTTCATGCGGGCGTCGTCGAATGCGTTGAATCCGCATTCATACGCCGACAGCTTTTCCGGATCGGGCTGCTGGAACGCCACCAGAAAGGGCGCGATCAGGAGCGCCAGACCGATTAGGCTCGCTACCCCGATGAACACCACAAGTGGAAGATAATTCTGCAGGATACCGGTCATCGGCGGCGCCTTTTCCTGCGGTCTTTCGCGTCCCGCAGATTCGTTAATTGGAATTATTCTGAGGCTTAGCGCAGCGCAACAAGGGGCGCAAGACAAGCTATTTTGACGGCTCCGGCACGGCCCACACGCGGGGGGAAAACTCGGGAAGGCCAGGCGTAGCGGCGGATTGGCTGCGGACAGGCGCCTCTCGGAGCATTGACCGCTACCCGCCTGACGTCCAATTTGAGCGAGATCAAAAACAACGGCCGCCAAGGCTTACGAACCGGAGGAAGCGGCGATGAACATTACCGAGCGGGATCGCGATCTCGGCACCGCCTATGCCATGAAGCCGTCCACCAGCCGGACCGAACTGACGGAGGTGGCGCGGAATACCCCGATGGGGGAACTGCTCCGGCGCTACTGGCACCCGATCGGGCTTGCGGCCGACGCCACCGACATCCCCCGAAAAGTCCGGGCGCTGGGCGAGGACCTGATCCTGTTCCGCGACCGGCATGGCCGCGCCGGCCTGCTCCACGCGCGCTGCTGCCACCGCGGCACCACGCTCTATTACGGCAAGGTCGAGGACGACGGTATCCGCTGCTGCTATCATGGCTGGAAGTTCGACACCGAGGGCCGTTGCCTGGAACAGCCCTGCGAGCCCGACGGCGGCCAGTTCAGGGACCGGGTGCGCCAGCCCTGGTACCCCGTCCAGGAACGCTACGGGTTGATCTTCGCCTTTATGGGACCGGCCGGGAAAAAGCCGGTTCTGCCGCGTTACGAAGCCCTGGAAAACATGGACGACGGCGAATTCGTCGAAGCCGATGATACCTCGATCGGCGGCGGCGGCCCCTCCATCATCCCCTGCAACTGGCTGCAGCACTTCGAAAACGTGGTCGATCCCTACCACGTCCCCGTGTTGCACGGCTCCTTCAGCGGTCCGCAGTTCACCAACATGATGGCCACAATGCCGGAGGTGAAATTCGAGATGTCGCCGCGCGGCGTCACCGTGCGCTCGATCCGCAACCAAGAGGACGGCAAGATCTTTTATCGGGTGACCGAAGCGGCGCTGCCTACGCTGCGCGTGGTGCCCAATCCGCGGGTCGCGCAATTCGCCCGTGTCGAATTGATCGGCTGGACGCTGCCGATCGACGATACCTCGTTCCGCATCTACGTCGCCGGCCGGGTCAAGCAGCGCGGCGATATCGGACGGATGCGATCGAGGTTCAACGGGAAATTCTGGTGGGACATGACCGAGCAGGAGCACCAGCGGTTTCCCGGAGATTACGAGGCGCAGGTCGGCCAGGGGCCGGTGACGCTGCATTCCGAGGAGCATTTCGGCCAGAGCGACCGCGGCATCCTGATGATCCGGCGGATGCTCTCCGATCAGCTCGAGGCCATGGCCGCCGGGCGCGATCCGATCGGGATCTCGTTCGATCAAAACGTGCCGCCGGTCGAATTCGAGGCCGGCAACTTCATTCGCGAGGCGTGAACGGCGACCTCTCGTTTTCAAGAGCGGTTCTCAGGGGGAAACCATGGTCGATTTCGCGCCAGACGTCGCCGCGCCGGCGGACGCCGCCGCAAGCCCGTCAAGCCGCCGGTACTACGTGCTTGGCCTCTTGACAGTCGTCTACGCGCTGAATTTTCTCGACCGCACGATCTTCAATGTCCTGATCGAGCCGATCAAAAAGGAATTCACGCTCAGCGACACCACCATGGGCCTGCTCGCGGGCTTCGGTTTCGTATTGTTCTATTCGCTGCTCGGCATTCCCATCGCGCGCATTGCCGACCGGATCAACCGCCGCAACATCGTAGCCCTGGCATTTGCGTTCTGGAGCGCGATGACGCTGCTGTGCGGCATGGCGCAGAGCGTAGGGACGCTTGCGCTGGCGCGGGTCGGCGTCGGCATCGGCGAATCCGCCGGCACCCCGGCATCGCAATCGCTGATCGCCGACCTCTTCGGCAAGAACGACCGCCCGCGCGCGCTCGGCGTCTACGCCATCGGCACCTATCTCGGGGTATTCCTGGGCTATTTCATCGGCGGATATATCAACCAGCACTACGGCTGGCGGATGGCGTTCTTCTCTGCCGGCCTGCCCGGCATCGCATTGGCCGCGGTATTGTGGCTGACGGTATCGGAGCCAAAGCGCGGCGCGATGGCGGAAACCTTTGCGCCCGAACCGATCGGACCGACGCTCGGCTTTCTCGTTTCCCAGCGGACCTTTGTCATCGTGCTGATCGGGTTTTGTCTGACGACCTACACCAACTACGCCACCGCGGCCTGGATCCCGCCGTTTCTGGCGCGGGTGCATCATCTCAGCAGTGCCGAAATCGGAACCTACGCTGGCACTTTCAAGGGCCTGTTCGGGATGGCAGGGACGCTGGTCGGCGGGCTGATGGTGGCGCACATCAGCCGCCGCGATGATCGCTGGAAACTATGGGCGCCGGCGCTGACGTCCGGCCTCGCCGGGCCGGTCTTCGCGGTCTGCATGCTGACATCAGATTTCACGACCATGGTCGCCGCGCTGGCGCTGACCTCATTTCTGGTCGGCTTTCATCTCGGACCGATCTTTGCCATCGCGCAGACCGTCGCGCGTCCGAGCATGCGGGCGCTGGCGTCCGCGATCATTCTGTTGACCGCGACCTGTTTCGGCCAGGGCGTCGGCCCGCTCGCGGTCGGCATGATCAACGATGTCCTGAAGAGCGACTACGGCGCCGACGCCGTGCGCTATTCGCTGCTGTCGGCCGCGGTCACGACCACGCTCGGCGCGCTGTTGTTCGTGTGGGCGGCACAGTCGATTCGCGCCGATATCAAGCGGGCGACCTGACATGCCTCAAGTCAGCGGCCCGGTGTACTGCTCCAGCCGCGCCCAGGCCTCGGCGCCATAGGTCTTCTGCCACTGTGTATAAAAGCCCGCTGCCACCAGCGCCGCCCTGAATCGCACCGGATCGGGCGTGTTGAAGGTCATACCCTTGGCGGTGAGGTCAGCCTGCAGCAGGCGGTCCATGGCCAGCAAATCGGCGCGCTCCTTGTCGGCTGCGGCATCGAACTGAGTGTTGACGATGTCGAGCAGATCGGCCGGCAGACTGGCCAGCGCGCGGCGGTTGGCGACGATCCAGTAACCGCTCCAGCAGTGGTTCGACAGCGCGCAGTATTTCTGTACCTCGTACAGCTTGCCCGTCGATACCTGCGCGAGCGGATTTTCCTGTCCTTCGACGATGTGGGTCTGCAGGGCCGAGTAGAGCTCGCTGTAGCTGATGCTCGACGGCAACGCGCCGAGTCCGCTGAACAGGGAGGTCAACAGCGCCGTGACGGGAACGCGGATCTTGAAGCCGCGGAGGTCATCGACGCTGCTCAGCTGCCGGCTCGAGGACGAGGTGATCTGCCGGAAGCCATTGTCCCAGACCTTCTTCATCGGCACGATCCCGGTGTTGCCGATGGCGTCGCGGACGACATCGCCGACGGCGCCGTCCATCGCGGCCCAGACCTGATCGTAGGACCGGAACGCAAACCCGATGCTCGGCAAACCCGACAGCGGCACCAGCGTCGACAGGGTCATGCTGGGCGCCGCGAGCAATTCGATGCCGCCGGCGCGAAGCTGCGACAGCATCTCGGGATCGCCGCCGAGCTGGCTGTTGGGGAAAACCGTGACGTTCAACCGCCCGGACGATTGCGCGCCGATCGCGCGCGCCGCCTCGATCAACCGAACCGTCAGGGGATGGGTATCCGGCGTATTGACGCCAAGCTTGAACTCGAACTCAGCGGCGGCGCTGACGGGTTTGCTCAAAATGGTCGTCGCCCAGGCGCCCGATGCTGCGCCGAGCAAATCCCTGCGGGTCATTTTCATGGATTTTTGCCTCCCTGGCGCTTTTCGCGCCTGAAAACCAGTTTCCGTCGAACCGATGTCGTTCGCAAGTCGCCCAGGGGAAGCATCGGCTTAACCAGTCACGGCCATTTTCGGCGATTCCGGCCGGTTTCCGCCCGAATGAAACCATTTTAGGAACCCGCGAAACCACCTTGAAACAAAGCGGGGGTACCTCTGTTGCCAACGAACGGCGGCAAAGACGCCAGGAGGCTCACATGAACCATTCAATTCACTCGGCGGACCGCGCGACCCATCTGAAGATCGTGGTTGTCGCGCTGGTGGCCGGAATCGCAGTGGCTGGTTTCGGCATCTCCGCACGTACCAGCTCGGATTATACCCAGACCGCCCACGTGATTAAGGCCGGCAAACCGATGACGGTGACCAACTCGGATACGTCGATGATCCGCTAAGGCAAATCCTGGCTTTGAATGAAGTACGGCCGCCTTTGGGCGGCCTTTTGCTTTCACTGAGCTTTTGAACAGCAAACCGCGCTAAGCCATTGATTCAATGGCGCGAGAGACGGGGCTCGAACCCGCGACCTCCGGCGTGACAGGCCGGCGCTCTAACCAACTGAGCTACTCCCGCGTGATTGCGAAACCCGCGAGAGGTGGGACTTAAAGGCGGGACCTATCCAAGTCAAGGCAGTTGCGAATCCCCCTGCCAGTCGGGCGTTTTTGGGGTAGCGATGCAAATAATGGGCTGTTTATCGGCAAAACAACGTAGTCAGGCGGCCCCCGAATCATTTAAGGCCTGCTACGTCTTAGGTTCCTAAGCATCAACAACGAGGAGGGCCAAATATGGCGAAGAAGGCAGCGACCCCGACCACCGTCACGCTCAAGCATCTCGCAGCGGCAATCGCCGAGGACCAGGAGTTGTCCAAGAAGCAGGCTGAAGCCATTCTCAACGACCTGGTCGCCCGCGTCACCAAGCACCTGAAGAAGGGCGAGCGCATCCGAATCGTCGGCCTCGGCATCCTGCAGGTGCGCAAGCGCGCCGCCCGTATGGGTCGTAACCCCGCCACCGGCGAAGCGATCCACATCAAGGCCAGCAAGAAGGTTGCCTTCCGTGCAGCCAAGGAGCTGAAGGAAGCCGTCTGACAGGACGCATTTTCCGATTTTGACCTGGCGTCATTCCGGCGCGGCGCACGCGGCCCCCGGGATGACGCTTCCTCGATATCTTCAAACGTACGTATTTTAGTGCTACCGCGTTTTGATGGTGAGTTTACCCTTCAACTTCACGCACACGGTGACCGAGCGTTTTCTGCGGTACGTGGTCATCGACACCCAGTCGGACCCGACGTCGCCGACCCGCCCATCCACTGCAAAGCAAAAAGACCTGGGCCGCGTGCTTGCAGCCGAACTGCAGGCGATGGGAATTCGCGACGCCCATCTCGACGAACATGGCTACATCTACGCAACCATCCCCGCGAATACCGAAAAGCACGTTCCGGTCATTTGCTTCTGCTCGCACATGGATACCTCGCCGGACTGCACGGGCAAGGACGTCAAACCGCAGATCGTCCGGAATTATCGGGGCGGGGACATCGTGCTGCCGGCAGACCCGACGCAGATCATCCGCCCCGCCGAACATCCTGCGCTTGCCAATCAGATCGGCAACGACATCATCACCTCTGACGGCACCACCCTGCTCGGCGCCGACAACAAGGCGGGCCTCGCCGAAATCATGGACGCGGCGCAGTTCCTGATAGACAACCCAGAGATCAAACACGGCGCCATCAAGATCCTGTTCACGCCCGACGAAGAGATCGGCCGTGGCGTCGACAAGGCCGACCTGAAAAAACTCGGCGCCGACTTTGCCTATACGATCGACGGTGAAACCGCGGGGAATATCGAGGACGAGACTTTCTCGGCGGACTCCGCCACCATCACGATCGAAGGCGTCAGCACCCATCCCGGTTTTGCCAAGGGCAAAATGGAGCACGCGATCAAGATCGCCGCCGCCATCGTCGATCGCCTGCCGAAAAATACCTGCTCCCCGGAGACCACCGAAGGCAAGCAAGGATTTCTGCATCCGATCGGCATCTCAGGCGCGCTGGAGAAGGTCACGCTCAGTTTCATCGTGCGCGATTTCACCGATGAGGGATTGAAGGAAAAGGAAGCGTTGCTGGAAAGCATTGTCAAACAGGTGATGCAGGGCTTTCCCCGATCGAGCTACCGAATCGACATCAAGCAGCAGTACCGCAACATGAAGCAGGTGATCGACCATCACCCCGAGATCATCGACAACGCGATGGAAGCGATCCGCCGCGCCGGGCTGAAGCCAGTCAAGACGTCCATCCGCGGCGGCACCGATGGTTCAAGGCTGTCGTTCATGGGATTGCCCTGCCCCAACATCTTCGCCGGCGAGCACGCGTTCCATTCGCGGCTAGAATGGGTAAGCCGGCAGGACATGGAAAAGGCCATGCAGACGATCGTGCATCTGGCGATGATCTGGGAAGAGCGGGCTTAAACCCGGCTGGCGCTTCAGGAAGCGCGCGCCGTCACGATCCAGATGGATGCGCGAAGCGGCACCGATTGCCCGGTGACAAAAGGCATCAGCGCTTCTCGAATCGAATTCGTGGCGGCGGCGACCACGTCGAGCGGTTGCTCGGCCAGCGCGCGGGCAGCCGGGCCGATTTCCAGCGCGCCTTGCACCGCCGCGTCCAGACCCCGTCCGATCGCGACATCGAGCGAAAGATCGACCGGCTCCATGGCAATCCCGGAGAATCCGGCGTCGCCCAGGATACGCCGCACACGCGCTTCCGATGCCAACGCGAACGGTCCGGGATCATCCGGTCCAGGCGGCGGCAGCTTCGGCACATGCTGATAGACGGCCTGCAGCGGCGCCATGAAAAATGGATTATCGCGCGGCTCCCGCCAGCAGGCGAATACCAGCCGGCCCGATGGCTTCAGCGCCCGGCGCAGATTGGCGAAGGAGAGCGCAGGCTCGGCAAAAAACATCACACCGAAACGCGACACCAGGAGGTCAAAGCCGGCGGGAACGAACGGATATACGGTTGCGTCCGCAAGCACGAATTCCACCGGCAGCCCCGGCGGCGCGACTTGGCGGGCGCGGGCAAGCATCGGCGCCGAGATATCGATGCCCATGACGTGTCCGGTGGGGCCGACTTGCTGTGCAAAAGCGATCGAGGTGGCCCCGGCACCGCAGCCGACATCGACAATCCGTTCGCCTGCCTTCGCCCCGGCGCGATCGATCAATACGTCGGCGACCGGCGCCAGCACGATGTCCTGGGCCTGCTGGCGATCGGCCCAGCGCTGGCCGCCCGGCCCGTTCCAATACGCGATCTGGTCCGCGTTCTGATCGTGGCCGATCGGGGGTTCCATCACGCTCACTTAGCGGCGCTGTCGGTTTTCGCGCGCTTGGCCGGAACGGTGGTCTTCGCAATGGCCTTGGGCGCGCTATCGCTGCGCATATTACCCCAAGGGTCGGAAGGCCCCTTGTCAGGAATGTTGCTGAGCGAATTCTTGTAGGCTCTTTCGGCGGCCTGGTCGGCCTCGATCTGCTGCGGGGTCTTGTCTTTAGGGGCTTCGCCGTATCTGGGGACGGGTTGTTGGGTTTGGGCGTAAGCGGGCCCGGCCAGTATCGCGATCACGGCGGCGGCGTGAAAAACCCTCATAGCTACGCTCCCTCGCGGCTCGTTCACACGGTTGTAGCTGGTAGGCGGTGACGGATTCGAACCGCCGACCCTCTCGGTGTAAACGAGATGCTCTAACCAGCTGAGCTAACCGCCCTCGCCGTCTGTTTAACGCCGCCGCGCCCTTCCGCGCAAGCCGGGCCGCGCCTGATAAAAAAGCGGCGCCCGATCAAGGACGCCGCTGTTATCGTGTCGGGACGCTCAGTGCGCCGTCAGGCCACCTGGCGCTTCGTCTCCGGCGTCCGGCTTGACCGGCACCTTGGTGTCCTCTTCCCAGACAATCGGCACCGGCGGCCGCACCAGCGCCTTGGAGATCACGTCGTCGAGGCGAGCGACCGGGATGATGTTCATCCCGCCCTTGATCGCATCGGATATCTCCGTGAGATCCTTGGCGTTGTCCTCCGGGATCAACACCGTCTTGATGCCGCCGCGCGCGGCCGCCAGCAGCTTCTCCTTCAAGCCGCCGATCGGCAACACCCGTCCGCGCAATGTGATCTCGCCGGTCATGGCGACGTCGTGCCGGACCGCGATCCCGGTCATGATGGAGACGATCGCGGTCGCCATCGCAACACCGGCCGAGGGTCCGTCCTTCGGGGTCGCCCCCTCCGGCACGTGGACGTGGATATCGCGCCGATCGAACAAAGGCGGCTCGATACCGAAGCCGACGGCACGCGAGCGGACATAGGACGCCGCCGCCGAAATCGACTCTTTCATCACGTCGCGCAGATTGCCGGTCACCGTCATCTTGCCCTTGCCGGGCATCATGACGCCTTCGATCGTGAGCAACTCGCCGCCGACATCGGTCCACGCCAGACCGGTGACAATGCCGATCTGATCGTCGCTCTCGATCTCGCCATAGCGATACTTCGGCACGCCGAGGAACTCTTCGAGCGACTTCTCGGTGACCTTGACCGACTTCTTCTTGGAAATCATCAGCTCCTTCACCGCCTTGCGGGCGAGTGTTGAAAGCTCACGTTCAAGGTTACGCACGCCCGCTTCGCGGGTGTAACGCCGGATCATCAAGAGCAGCGCCTCGTCGTCGATCGACCATTCCTTCGAGTCCAGGCCATGCTTGGAGATCGCGTTCGGAATCAGGTGCTTGCGCGCGATCTCGACCTTCTCGTTCTCGGTGTAACCGGCGATCCGGATGATCTCCATGCGGTCCATCAGCGGTCCCGGAATATTCAGCGTATTCGCGGTCGTGATGAACATCACGTTGGAGAGATCGTAGTCCACCTCGAGATAGTGATCATTGAAGGTCGCATTCTGTTCGGGGTCGAGCACCTCAAGCAGCGCCGACGACGGATCGCCACGGAAATCGGCGCCCATCTTGTCGATCTCGTCCAACAGGAACAGCGGATTCGAAGTTTTTGCCTTGCGCATCGACTGGATGATCTTGCCGGGCATCGAGCCGATATAGGTGCGGCGGTGACCGCGTATTTCGGCCTCGTCGCGCACACCGCCGAGCGACACGCGCACGAATTCGCGCCCCGTAGCTCTCGCGATCGATTTGCCGAGCGAAGTCTTGCCGACGCCGGGAGGTCCGACCAGGCACAGGATCGGGCCGGTCAACTTATTGGCGCGCGACTGCACGGCCAAATACTCGACAATGCGGTCCTTGACCTTCTCGAGTCCATAATGATCGTTGTCGAGCGTCGCCTGCGCAGCCTCGAGGTCCTTCTTGACCTTGGACTTCTTGTTCCACGGGATCGACAGCAGCCAGTCGAGATAGTTGCGCACGACGGTCGCTTCCGCGGACATCGGCGACATCTGGCGCAGCTTCTTCAATTCGTGCTGTGCCTTCTCGCGCGCTTCCTTGGAGAGCTTGGTCTTGGCAATCTTCTCTTCCAGATCGGCCAACTCGTCACGGCCTTCGTCGTCGCCGAGCTCCTTCTGGATCGCTTTCATCTGCTCGTTGAGATAATACTCGCGCTGAGTCTTCTCCATCTGGCGCTTGACGCGCGAGCGGATGCGCTTCTCGACCTGCAGCACCGAGATCTCGCTCTCCATCAGCCCCAGCACCTTCTCAAGGCGCGCGGTGACGGACAGCGTTTCCAGGATGGCCTGACGGTCGGCAATCTTGACGGCGAGGTGACCGGCAACGTTGTCGCCGAGCTTGGCAAAATCAGTGATCGCCTGAACCACGCCAACGGCTTCGGCGGATATCTTCTTGTTCAGCTTCACATAACTCTCGAAGTCCGACACGACTGAACGTGCCAGGGCTTCGGCCTCGACGGAGGTGGCGTCGGTATCGGCGAGCGCGACCGCGGTGGCCTCGTAATATTCGGCGCGGTCGGAATATTTCTGCACCCGCGCGCGCTCAAGCCCCTCGACCAGCACCTTCACGGTGCCGTCGGGCAATTTGAGCAGCTGCAGGACGCTGGCGAGCGTGCCGGTTTCATAGATCGAATCCGGGCTCGGATCATCGTCCGACGCGTTCTTCTGCGTCGCCAGCATGATCAGGGCGTCGTTCTTCATGACCTCTTCGAGGGCGCGGATCGATTTTTCGCGGCCGACGAACAGCGGCACGATCATGTGTGGAAAGACCACGATGTCGCGAAGCGGCAGCACCGGATATAAATGGCTTTCGCCGTAAACGATAGATGGCCGGGGTTTTGGGGTCGTCATGGCCTATTCCTTTTGCTGTGCCCCCTTGCACGCAGTCCGCAGTCTTGCGCAACCGCCACAAGGTGCCGAGGTGTTCCAGAACCGAAGGACCGCATAGCGCGGCGACTTTTCCGGACCGTTTTTGCGGCGAATTTTTGGGTTACGTTTTCATCGCCGATAGCATTAGGTGGCTATCGACCATGGGGGTGTCAAGTCGATGAAAAAGGCCGGCCAGATTGGCTAAGCACCTGCAGATGCTTGCGCAACCACGGCCGCCGAAAAAGCCCGGCAACCGTCTCTTTTGAATATTCAACCGCCCGCGCCGGAGGGGATCAGGCGCTTGCACTGCTTTCGACCGCGCGGTCGGAGCGATCGGCGTAGATGTAGAGTGGGCGCGCCGTCCCCTCGACCACTTCGCGCGAGATCACGACCTCTTCGACGCCTTCCAGGCCTGGAAGATCGAACATGGTCTCCAGCAGGATGCTTTCGAGAATCGAGCGCAGGCCGCGCGCACCGGTCTTGCGCTCGATCGCCTTGCGGGCAACCGCGCCAAGAGCTTCGTCGGCGAATGTCAGCTCGATGTTCTCCATCTCGAAAAGCCGCTGATATTGCTTCACCAGCGCATTCTTCGGATCCGTCAGAATCTTCTTCAGCGAAGCCTCGTCGAGATCCTCAAGCGTGGCGACCACCGGCAGGCGGCCGACGAACTCCGGGATCAGGCCGTACTTCAAGAGATCCTCGGGCTCGACGTGACGGAAGATTTCGCCGGTCCGGCGATCTTCCGGCGCCAGCACCTGGGCTGCGAAACCGATCGAGGTCGAGCGTCCACGCGCCGAGATGATCTTCTCGAGGCCGGAGAACGCGCCGCCGCAGATGAAGAGAATGTTTGTGGTGTCGACCTGTAGGAACTCCTGCTGCGGATGCTTTCGGCCACCTTGCGGAGGAACCGACGCAACCGTGCCTTCCATGATCTTCAGCAACGCCTGCTGCACGCCCTCGCCCGAAACATCCCGGGTAATCGACGGATTGTCGGATTTGCGGCTGATCTTGTCGATTTCGTCGATATAGACGATACCGCGCTGCGCCCGCTCGACATTGTAGTCTGCCGACTGCAGCAGCTTCAGGATGATGTTCTCGACGTCTTCGCCGACATAGCCGGCTTCGGTCAGCGTCGTCGCATCCGCCATCGTGAACGGCACGTCGAGAATTCGCGCCAGCGTCTGCGCCAGCAACGTCTTGCCTGAACCAGTCGGACCGATCAGCAGAATGTTCGACTTCGCAAGCTCGACGTCGTTGTGCTTGGTCTGGTGATTGAGGCGCTTGTAGTGGTTGTGGACGGCGACCGAGAGCACCTTCTTGGCATGGCTCTGACCGATGACGTAATCATCGAGGACCTTGCAGATTTCCTTCGGGGTCGGGATGCCGTCGCGCGACTTCACCAGCGAGGATTTGTTCTCCTCGCGGATGATATCCATGCACAGCTCAACGCATTCGTCACAGATGAATACGGTTGGACCCGCGATCAATTTGCGGACCTCATGCTGGCTTTTGCCGCAGAACGAGCAATAAAGCGTGTTCTTGGAGTTGCTCGCGCCGACCTTACTCATTCTCGTCTCCGTCCGCCGTTCGATCCCGTCCGCTCGATCGCCCCATTCCGGTACTTACCGGCCCAGAGTTCTAGATAGAGCAAAATCCGTACCAAAAAAGACCCTACGCTCCAGATGCCGCCCGAATCGCGGCAAGCCCGAACCCCCGCGATCATAACCGATATGACCTAGCCAACCATGGTGACACCCGACTATCAAGATTTCGCTAACCGCGCGAGCGCCAAACACCGTGACAATACCGTGATTTGCGTCAAGCATGCGAGCGGCAGATGCCGAAATCGGCCATGCGTTGCGCGATTGCCACTCCGCCAAACCAGCACGAAAGCGGAACTTTTGGCCGTGCGAGGGGAAAGAAGTGCCGCTGGCGGCCGGAATTGCCGGTTAACGGCCGTCTTTAACGCCGTGGCCTGGGGTACGTGGTGTTACGGGGTCTTCGCGGTTGGCTCTTCCGAGCGTTTGTCGATCACCTTGTCGACAATACCGAAGTCCCGGGCCATCTCGGCGGTGAGGAACTTGTCGCGTTCCAGCGCGTCCTCGATCGCCTTGTAGGTCTGGCCGGTGTGCTTCACATAGATCTCGTTGAGCCGCTTTTTGAGGTTCAGGATTTCCTGCGCGTGCAGCATGATGTCGGTGGCTTGACCCTGAAAGCCACCGGAGGGCTGGTGCACCATGATGCGTGAATTCGGCAGCGAGAAGCGCATGTCCTTATGGCCGGCCGCCAGCAGCAACGAACCCATCGACGCCGCCTGTCCGGTGCACAGCGTCGACACCGGCGGACGGATGAACTGCATGGTGTCGTAAATCGCAAGGCCCGAGGTCACCACCCCGCCCGGCGAATTGATGTACATCGAGATTTCCTTCTTCGGATTCTCGGCTTCGAGAAACAGAAGCTGAGCGACGGTCAGCGTCGACATGCCATCCTCGACCGGTCCGGTCACGAAGATGATGCGCTCTTTGAGGAGGCGCGAAAAAATGTCGTAGGCGCGCTCGCCGCGGTTGGTCTGCTCGACCACCATCGGCACGAGGTTCATGTAGGTTTCGACCGGATCGCGCATTAGTCACCCAACGGTTGGCGGAGGCGAACATCCATCGGCAAAATGGAACTGGCTAGAATTTGCCGGGCACGGACGAACGTCCCGTGATGCAGGACTTAGATTGAACTCACAGATATGGGCCAATTCGCCGGTAACAAGACCGGGTCAGTAGCGTGCGGAAGTCCTTTCAGTTGAAGCTGATTCGCACCCGAGCGCATAGCGACGGATACCGCCGCCATGCCCCTTTCGCCGCACATCCTTAACGCCCGGCTGACACAATCAGGGCCAAACCTCAGGCCGCGCTCTTCTCCGCTTCGTCGTCCTTGTAGAGGTCTTCCTTCGTCACCTTCTTCTCGGTCACGTTGGCGAGTTCAAGGATGAAATTGACGACCTTGTCCTCATAGATTGGCGCACGAAGCTGGGCCAGCGCACTGGCATTGTTGCGATAGTAGTCCCAGACTTCCTTCTCGCGGCCCGGCATCTGGCGTGCGCGCTCGATCACCGCGCGGCTGACTTCGTCGTCGGTTACGGTAATCTTGTTCTTTTCGCCGATCTCGGACAGCACGAGACCGAGCCGCACCCGACGATCGGCGATCTTGTGGTACTCTTCCCTGGCGGCCTCTTCGGTGGTGTCCTCATCCGCGAAGGTTTTACCGCCGGACTCCATTTCGGCCTTGATCGAATTCCACATCAGGTTGAATTCTTCCTCGATCAGCGACGGCGGCGCTTCGAAGCGATGGCTCTCGTCGAGGCGATCCAGCAGGATGCGTTTGACGCGCTGACGGGTGGCGCCGGCGAATTCCACCGACAGCCGCTCGCGCGCGGCTTCCTTGAGCTTGTCGAGCGATTCGAGACCGAGCGTCTTGGCGAACTCATCGTTGATTTCGGTCTCCTGCGGCGCCTCGATCAATGTGGCCGTGGTTTCGAACTCGGCAGGCTGGCCGGCGAGCTTCTCGCTGGCATAATTCTTCGGGAACGAGACCTTCAGGTTGCGGGTTTCGCCGGTTGCGATGCCGAGCAGCTGTTCCTCGAAGCCCGGGATAAATTGCCCGGTGCCAATCACGACTTGAATGTTTTCGCCGGTGCCACCGTCGAACGGCGTGCCGTCGATGGTTCCCTTGAACGAAATGGTGACCCGATCCCCGTTTTCGGCCTTCGCACCCTCGTCCTTCGGCGCGAAGCTGCGATTCTGGTCGGCAATCCGCTTGATGGCCTCGTCGACATCGGCGTCAGTGACCTCGGCGACCGGCTTTTCGACCGTAAAACTCTTGAAATCGGCGAGCTGGATCGCCGGCACGACCTCGATCGACACAGTGTAAGTGAGATCGGATTTTCCGGTGAGGATATCCTCGACGGCCTTTTCCTCCGTCGGCATGGTAACCTTGGGCTCGGTCGCCAAACGGAAACCGCGCTCGGAGAAGATCTGCGAGTTGGTATCGCGGATGGTCTGCTCGACGGTTTCGGCCATGACCGAGCGGCCATACACCTTCTTGAGGTGGCTTACCGGCACCTTGCCTGGACGAAAGCCGTTGAGACGGACCTTGTCCTTGAGGTCGACCAGACGGGCATCCGCCTTGGCATCGAGGTCTGATGCGGGAACGCTGATCTGGAATTCGTGCTTCAATCCCTCAGTGAGGGTTTCTGTGACCTGCATGGCGTCAATCTTCTTCCCGCTTGGTCCGGCCTGAACGGCACGGACATTGTCAATTTGTCGACGCGCGGCTTTAAAACCTGCGTCAGTGGTTCGGCGGACCCAATCCTTCCGGGAAACTTGCCCCTGAAGAAAAAGTCCTTCAGCAATCGTCATGCAAACGCTGTCAGCGCTTGGTGCGGGCGGAGGGACTCGAACCCCCACAACTTTCGTCACTGGAACCTAAATCCAGCGCGTCTACCAGTTCCGCCACGCCCGCTGATAGCATCACGTCCGGCCGCGATGCCGCGAGCGGCGGGCTTATAACATGGGCCCACCGGTCCGCAGCAAAAAAATGGCCATTTCAGAGCCTCCCGGGAAGTACCTGCGGCAACTGGACATATCCAGCGGAAAATGGTCCGCATCTGACATGGCTGATCGAGTTCTCCGGCTGGACCGACGCGAGCTGATGGCCGGATTGGGCGCTGCGGTCCTCGGTCCGGCAATGCCTGGGCTGGTCGCCGCGCAGGAGCGCCCGTCCCTGGTGCTTCACGCCAAAGTCGGCTTCATCGCCTTGCGTCCGGGGGCGCCGGACACGCCGATATGGTCGCTTCAAGGTCCCGCGCCAGATCCCGGGCTTCGCTTCAAGCGCGGCGACGAACTTGCGATTACGCTTCAGAATGAGCTGCCCGCGCCCACCGTGCTTGACTGGCATGGGATCGACGGCGTCCCGGCCGCCGAGCCTCTGGCAGCGCGGCCGCTGCTCGCGCCCGGGGCTCAGGAAACCCTTGTGATTCCATTGCGCCACAGCGGAACATTTATGTGCGACCTTCGTCTGGTGGGCGATGGTCAGGCGCGACCGTCGACGGCGCGGGCATTGGTGGTCGGGGAGAGCGAGGCCACCGCCGCCGACTGTGATGAAGTACTTCTGATCGAAGATTGGCGGCTGCGCCCGGACGGCACCGCGATCGCGCCCGGAACTGATCCCAAGGGCACCACGCCGGTCTACACCATCAATGGACAAACCACGCTGGATATCCTGGCGCGGACCCATGAACGCCTCAGATTTCGGCTCATCAATGGCTGTCAACGGACTGTCATTGCGGTAAAATTTGAGGGACACGACGTTCGGGTCATGGCCATGGACAGCGCGCCGGCTGAACCGTTCCTCGCGCGAGGGGGCGCGCTGGTGCTGGCGCCGGGAGGCCGGGTCGATGCCTTCGTCGATGCCACCGTGCCGCCGGGGTCGGCGTCAGCGATCCTGTTGCACGACGGTACGGAGGCCCGACCGATCGGCCGGCTGGTCGCCTCCAAGGATCAGCCGGTCCGGGATGCCCCGCTGCCGGCGGCCCCTCCGCTGCCATCCAATGGCCTGCCAGCCCGGCTCGACCTCAAGAACGCGTTGCGGATCGATGTGACGCTCGGTGGACGGCAAGCCGACTGGGTAGCCCCTGCGAACTTCGCAGTCTCAGCCACGCCCGTCTTCCGCGCCAAGGCTGGTCGGACCGTGGTGTTGGCCCTGACCAATCGCGCCGATACCCCCGAGGTCTTCCACCTTCACGGCCATCATTTCAGGGTCCTGGACCGGCTTGACGACGGCTGGAAACCGTTCTGGCTGGATACGCTGGCAATCGAACCCGGACAGACCCAGCGTATCGCGTTCGCCGCCGAAGTTGCCGGGCGCTGGCTGATGGAGACGATGGCAACCGACTGGGCAGCGCCGCGCCTGCTGCGGTGGTACAGTGTCGAATAAAGGAAGCGAAAATGGACAAATCCAATCTCACCATTCGCAGCGTCCGGGCCCGGGCCGTCGATGCGCCGATCTCGCGGCCGGTGAAGAACGCCTTCGGTGTCATCCGATCTGCGCCGCTGGTGCTGATCGATGTGATGACCGATCAAGGTGTTACCGGACGGTCCTATATCTTCGGCTACGCCAGATTGACGCTGAAGCCACTGGTACAACTGATCAGCGACATCGGTGCCGATTTGACCGGCAAGCCGGTCGCCCCCTTCGACCTGATGGCGCAGATGGACGCCAAATTCAGACTGCTGGGCTGGCACGGTCTGGTCGGCATGGCGGTATCGGGACTCGACATGGCCTTCTGGGACGCGCTGGGTCAGGCGGCGGCTCAACCATTGACGGCATTGCTCGGCGGAACGCCGCGGCCGATCCGGGCCTATGACAGCTACGGCGCGGTCGATCCCGTCGCCGACGAAAAAGACCTGCGCCGCTCGCTCGATCAGGGTTTTCGCGGCATCAAGATCAAGGGCGGCGACGGCGACCTCGCCAACGACGAACGGGTCGTCGAGGCGGTGCGCAGCCTGATCGGCCCCGACATCGCGCTGATGCTCGATTTCAACCAATCGCTCGACCCTTCCGAGGCCAGCCGGCGGATTACCAGACTCGCGCCTTACGATCTGCATTGGATCGAGGAGCCCGTAGCGGCCGAAAACCTCGAGGGCCACGCCAAGGTGCGCGAGACCTCGCCAATCTCGATTCAGTCCGGCGAAAACTGGTGGTTTCCACGCGGCTTCGCTGAAGCAATCGCCTCGGGCGCGAGCGACTTCATCATGCCCGACCTGATGAAGGTCGGCGGCGTCACCGGCTGGCTCCGCGTTGCTGGTCAGGCCGAGGCGGCTTCAATTCCGATGTCGAGCCATCTGTTTGCAGAGGCCAGCGCTCACATGCTAGCGGTGACGCCGACGGCGCACTGGATCGAATATCTTGACCTCGCCCGCGCCATCCTCGCCGAACCGGTCGAGATCGTCGACGGGACGATCACGGCCCGCGGCCACGGCCTTGGGCTGTCGTGGGACGAGGCCGCGGTCGCGAAATATCTACCGTAAGCAAATCCAACGCGACGTCGGAGGGACGCTTCCTGGTCTCAATAGTCGATGCCGAACTCGTCATAAAGTTGCCGGAACACCGCGGGCAGCACCTCCGTCAGATCTTCCGCGATCAGACCGGGGCCCGCCTCCCGCGCCGCCTCGCCGTGCATCCAGACCCCGATACAGGCTGCCTCGAACGCCGGCACGCCCTGGGCCAGCAGGCCCGCGATCATGCCCGATAGCACATCGCCGGCCCCTGCGGTCGCGAGCCATGGCGGCGCGTTGGCAGCGATGGTGGCGCGTCCGTCCGGTGAGGCCACCACCGTATCAGGCCCTTTGAGCAGCACGATTGCGCCGGAGCGCACGGCGGCCGCCCGCACCCGTTCGAGTTTCGAGCGAAGTGAATGTTTGTTGCTGATGTCGCTGAACAGGCGCGGAAATTCTCCTTCATGCGGGGTGAGAACAACCTGCGGGTCGGGCGAAGCTTTAATAGCCTCAAACAAATGATCGGGCGCGTCGGCAAAGCTCGTCAGTGCATCGGCATCCAGCACCAGGTTTCGTTGCGCCGATAGCGCCGTCAGGACAAAATCGCACGTCCGCTGGCCAACACCGGCGCCCGGGCCGATGACGCAGCTGTTGAGGCGCTTGTCGGTCAACAACTCGCCAAATTCGACCACCGTATCGATTGATCGAACCATCACGGCGGTCAGCGCGGAGGCGTTGATGGCGAGCGCATCGCTGGGCGAGGCCAGCGTGACCAACCCGGCGCCGGCCCGCAACGCGCCGCGCGCCGACATCCGCGCCGCGCCGGTGGCGGCGATATCGCCGGAGACGATGATCGCGTGGCCGCGGGCGTATTTATGGCCATCGACCTTCGGCACCGGAAACGACGTGCGCCAGAACCGCGGAATGTTTTCGAATGTCTGCGAGTGAATTTCCGCAAGCACGCTGGGATCGATCCCGATATCGGCAACGCGCACGCGGCCGCAATAAATCCGGCCGGGCAGCAGCAGGTGCGCTGGCTTGCGCCGGAAAAACGTCAGGGTTTCGGTGGCGCGGACCGCGATCCCCATCACGGCCCCGGTGGTGCCGTTGATGCCGCTCGGCAGGTCGACGGCGAGAACGGGCGCGCCGTTGGCGTTGATCGCCTCGATCATGTCGTGCGGTTCGCCCTTCACCGGTCGGTTGAGACCGGCGCCGAACAGCGCATCGATGATCAGCGCCGGCCTGCCGATGGCCTGGGGGTTGAACGGCAGCACCGGATATTTCCATCCTCGCGCCGCAGAGGCCGCGTCGCCTTGCAGGCTATCCCGCTCGCACAGCAGGATCACCGAGACCTCGCGGCCGCGCGCGGCCAGTTCAGCCGCGGCCACGAAACCGTCGCCGCCATTGTTGCCGCGCCCCACGACCACGACGATGGGCCCCTCCTCCACGAGGTCCATCGCGGCCTCGGCGACGGCCTGGCCGGCGCTCAGCATCAGCGCGAAGCCCGGGGTGCCCGCGGCGATAGTGAGCCGGTCGGCACGTTCCATCTCAGCTGTAGTCAGAACTTCCATGCCAAATCCCTGGTACAAGCGCCTTATCCTGAGGCATTTCGAACGCCATGCGAAGTCGAAGTCCCGATACTTGCATAGCGATTGATCCGTTTGCCTATTTCATAAGCTGCGGTATGGTGACCGCTTCGGTCTAACCCCTCAGCGAATGCCTGTTAAAAGTCTGATAACGTTTCAAAAATCAGGCGTCTTAACAACTTGGCACAGACCCTGCTTTTGAGGAAGCCGGCTCTCGATCGTCGTGCTCACCGGCAATCATGAGTGTGCCCGGTCGCTCGCCAGGACAGACGATCGAACCACTTGTGCATCTGGTGCAACGTGGAAACCAACCTGCAGTCTGCAAATGGAAATGCCTGGGAGGCGTTCAGTGAAGAAAATAGAAGCCATCATCAAGCCATTCAAGCTCGACGAGGTGAAGGAGGCGCTTCAGGAGGTCGGACTGCAAGGCATCACCGTTACCGAGGCCAAGGGCTTTGGGCGGCAGAAGGGTCATGCCGAACTCTATCGCGGTGCGGAGTACATCGTGGACTTCCTGCCCAAGGTCAAAATCGAGATCGTGATCTCCGACGACCTGGTCGAGAAGGCGATCGACGCAATCCGGCGCGCAGCCCAGACCGGGCGCATCGGCGACGGCAAAATCTTCGTGTCCAACATCGAGGAAGCGATCCGGATCAGAACCGGAGAATCCGGGCTGGACGCTATCTGAGCCGGGTGCTATCCGACATTTCGCGACTTTAGAGAGGTTACGGCAAGGCTGCTTCGGCGGCCTCGTTTTGTTAGCGATCTCGCTCAACCCTCGTTCAACCTTGGACACGACCCGCCAGACATAAGGGGTATTCATGAAGACGGCTAAAGACGTCCTGAAATCAATCAAGGACAATGACGTGAAATACGTCGACCTGCGTTTCACCGATCCGCGCGGCAAGTGGCAGCATGTGACCTTCGACCAGGGCATGATCGACGAGGACGCCTTCGCCGAAGGCTTGATGTTCGACGGCTCCTCGATCGCCGGCTGGAAGGCGATCAACGAATCCGACATGTGCCTGATGCCTGATCCCATCACCGCGACGATCGATCCGTTCTTCGCGGAAACCACCCTGGTCATCACCTGCGACGTGCTGGAGCCGACTACCGGCGAGCCCTACAACCGCGACCCGCGCGGAATGGCCAAGAAGGCCGAGGCGATGGTCAAGTCGATGGGAGTCGGTGACACCGTGTTTTTCGGACCCGAAGCCGAGTTCTTCGTGTTCGATGACGTTCGCTTCCAGACCACGCCCTACAACACCGGCTTCAAGCTGGATTCGTCCGAACTGCCGATCAACTCGGACACCGAATATGAGGGCGGCAACCTCGGCCACCGCATCCGCACCAAGGCGGGCTATTTTCCGGTTCCGCCGCAGGATTCGGTGCAGGACATGCGTTCGGAAATGCTCGGCGCGATGGCCAAGATGGGCGTCAAGGTCGAGAAGCATCACCACGAAGTCGCGTCCGCCCAGCACGAACTCGGCATGAAGTTCGACACCCTGACGCTGATGGCCGACCAGATGCAGATCTACAAATATTGCATCCATCAGGTCGCGCACATCTACGGCAAGACCGCTACCTTCATGCCGAAGCCGGTCTATGGCGACAACGGCTCGGGCATGCACTGCCACCAGTCGATCTGGAAGGACGGCAAGCCGGTATTCGCCGGCAACAAATACGCCGACCTCTCGGAGACCTGCCTGTCCTACATCGCCGGCATCATCAAGCATGCCAAGTCGATCAACGCCTTCACCAACCCCTCCACTAATTCCTACAAGCGCCTGGTTCCCGGTTATGAAGCCCCCGTACTGCTCGCCTACTCCGCGCGCAACCGCTCGGCCTCCTGCCGCATTCCCTACACGAGCAATCCGAAGGCCAAGCGCGTCGAGGTACGTTTCCCCGATCCGATGGCCAATCCTTATCTCGGCTTTGCCGCGATGCTGATGGCCGGCCTCGACGGCATCAAAAACAAGCTTGATCCGGGCCCGGCGATGGACAAGGACCTCTACGATTTGCCGAAGGAAGAGCTGAAGGCGATCCCGACGGTGTGCGGTTCGCTGCGCGAGGCGCTGGAAAACCTCGACAAGGACCGCGCCTTCCTCAAGAACGGCGGCGTATTCGACGACGATTTCATCGACAGCTATATCGAGCTGAAGATGACCGAAGTCGAGCGCTTCGAGATGACGCCGCATCCGGTCGAATTCGAAATGTACTATTCGCTGTGATCTAACGTGCGCCCCGCGCGCGTTACGGTCCGAAAATGCAAAAGGCGCTCCGAAAGGGGCGCCTTTTTTGCATTGCTGCAGTACAGCCCAATGATGCAGTGCATGATTGCGGGGATCGGCATGACGACTACAATGCGAAAAGGGCCGCGCGCTCACATGACGCTGCCCTATCAGCACCGGGAGAGATCGCAGATGGCGAAATGGATTCGTTTTGAGGAGAGTGGAAAGACCGGCTTCGGTATGCTGGAGGGCGACACCATCGCAGTGCACACCGGCGATATGTTCGCGGGCGCGAAGCCGAGCGGACAGACCCTGAAACTCTCCGACGTTCAGGTTTCGACGCCCTGCCAGCCTTCAAAGATGGTCTGTCTGTGGAATAATTTCCACCAGCTCGCGGCCAAGAACGAATTCAAGCAGCCGAAAGAGCCGCTCTGGTTCCTGAAGGCGCCGAATTCCTACTGGCCCGCGAACAAGCCGATCGAGCGTCCGGCCACCTACGCCGGAAAAATCATTTACGAGGGCGAACTCGGCGTCGTCATCGGCAAGAAATGCTTCAACATATCGGAAGCCGAGGCCGGCGATTACATCTTCGGATACACTTGCGTGAACGACGTCACCGCCGTCGATCTCCTGCGCAAGGACAAGTCATTCGAACAGTGGGCGCGCTCCAAGAGCTTCGACACGTTCGGCGTATTCGGTCCCGTGATCGCGACCGGCGTCGATCCGATGAAGCTGTCGGTCAAGACCGTGCTTAACGGCAAGGAGCGGCAGAATTATCCCGTCGCCGACATGTTTTTCCCACCGCACAAGCTCGTCGCCGCCATTTCCAAGGACGTGACGCTAATGCCCGGCGACATCATCGCCTGCGGCACCTCGCTCGGCGCCGGCACGATGGGCGACGCCCATAACGTCGTCGACATTGTGATCGATGGCGTCGGGAGCCTCAGCAACGTGTTCGACCAGGTGTTGCCGAGCCCGTATCTCTTGGGTGCGCCGCCCAAGCAGAAAAAGATTTGCGTGGTCGGCGCCGGTGCCATCGGAGGCCTGCTGGCAGCCAAGTTTGCGCTCGCGGGCGAGGACGTCACCGTGATCGACCAGGGCGCGCATCTCGCCGCGATCCAGAAGAACGGACTGAAGCTGGAGTGGCACGACGGCAAGGTCCAGACCGCCAGAATGAAGGCCGTCAACAAGCCGGCGGACGCCGGCAAGCAGGACATCGTCGTGCTGGCGGTGAAGGCGCATTTTCTCGATCAGGTGGTGCGGAATATCGATTCTCTGCTCGGTCCCGACACCGTCGTGCTGACCGTTCAGAACGGCCTGCCCTGGTGGTACTTCCAGAGGCTCGGCGGCCAGTATGACAATCACAGGCTGGAGAGTCTGGATCCCTCGGGCGTCCTCACCAAGCATATCGATCCGAGCCGCATCATCGGCTGCGTGGTCTATCCGGCCGCGGCGGCCACGGCGCCCGGCGTGATCCACCACGTCGAGGGCGATCGCTTCCCGATCGGTGAACTCGACGGTAAGGAGACCGCGCGCGTCAAGGAATTGCACGACGTCTTCATCAAGGCCGGGCTGAAATCCCTGGTGCTGCCGGATATCCGTTCGGAGATCTGGCTCAAGGCCTGGGGCAATCTGTCGTTCAACCCGATCTCGGCACTGACCCACGCCACGCTGGTCGACATTTGCCAGTTCGCCGAGACCCGCGAACTGGCGGCGACCATGATGAAGGAAGCGCAGGACATCGCGCAGAAACTCGGCGTCACCTTCCGCGTCACCATCGACAAACGCATCGCCGGCGCGGAAGCGGTCGGCGCGCACAAAACATCGATGTTGCAGGACGTGGAGGCCGGCCGATCGCTCGAAACCGAGGCGCTGATCGGCTCAATTCTGGAAATGGCCAGGCTGACCAACACGGCGGCGCCCGCGATCGAATCGGTCTACGCGCTGGTAAAGCTTCTCAACAAGGTCATGCTGCTGGAAGGCGGCGGCGTGAAGGTAGAAAAGGTGAGCAAGGCAGCCTGAGCGTAAGCGCAAACTGATCTTTTCTCGTCATGGCCGGGCTTTGTCCCGGCCATGTACGTCTTTCTGGCCGCGGTCCCTATCAAGATGTGGATGCCCGGGACAAGCCCCGGCATGGCCACTCTCGTTATCATCTCTTCACGTCGGCGCGACCAGCGAAGCCATCGGCACGTTCAAGACGTAAACGAACCCGGTCGCATCGTAAGCCAATTTGACCTCGCCCTTCAGTTGCTGCCCCAGCGAGCCCATCAGACGGGTTCCAAAGCTTTGCCGGGAGGGAGCATGGACCGTTGGACCATTCTTCTCGGACCACGTCAGGCGCAGTCGCAACGCCTCTTCATCGATCTTCCATTCGATCTCAATGCGGCCTGCCGGCACCGACAGCGCGCCGAATTTCGTGGTGTTGGTGCAGAGTTCATTGAGCGTCATGGCAAGAGCGATCACGGCCCCCGAGGTTATCCTGATGTCGGGACCCTGGATCGAGATTCTGCCGGAACCTATGGTGACATAGGGCTCGGTAGCGCCGCGGATGGTTTGCTCGAGACTGGCGTTGGCCCATCTGGCCTGCAACAGCAGATCATGCGCCCGCCCCAGCGCGATCAGCCGGCCTTCGATGGCGTGCTGGCCGTGTTCGATGCTGGTGGCGGTCCGCAGGCTCTGCGAGGCAATGGCGCTGACGGTCGCCAGCGTGTTCTTGATGCGGTGATGCAACTCTTCCAGAATGAGCTTCTGCAGTTTGTCCGCGGCTTCGCGCTCCTTGGCGTCGATGCCCGCCTGCGCGAGCAGCACCTTGGCATCGATACCGGCCTGCTGCAGCAGCAGGCGAAGGCTGTCATTTTCCGCGGTCAGAAATTCCTGCGACGTTTCCCCAGCGGATCCCGCGGCGCCGTTCGATTTCGGATGCAACGCTTTCGCGATCAGCACCGAAACATCTTCCGGCACGACTTTTAAGGAGCCCTTGCCCATCATGTCCTGCATTTCCGCAATCATCTGCTTGACGTCGAGGGGTTTTCCAAAGAAGCGGCTGTCGACGGGTTTGTCATCGTCGGTCAATTTCAATTGCCCGGACACCAGAATAATCTTGATCGACGGCCAGCGCCGGTGGACGTCATGGGCGAGTTTCAGCCCGTCCATGCTCCCTGGCATCTGGATGTCCGTGAACAGCATTTCGATGTCGGAACGGGATTCGAGGATCGCGAGCGCATCGTCGGCATTAATGGCTTCAACCGGGGTAAAGCCGGCATCCTCGACCATATCCACCGCGCGCATGCGCAGCAGCATCTCGTCTTCGACGACGAGAACGGCGGACTTACTTGCAGTCATGATTGTCCGGCACTTTCATCTTGAGCCGATGGATTAGCCCGGGCCAGTTGCTCACGGTTGGCGTCGAACGTTTCAGCCAATTATCCGCGTATCGTCGGTTGAAGATTTCGCGCGCAGGCGATCCCGCGCGTCCGGGGAACAACCCCCAACAACCGCAGAGACATAAAGTTCCGTGACTACAATTTATATTTGAGCCGGCGTTTACCTGGGGCGCGCAACGCCGGTTCGTCAGCCATTTTCCTGGCGCTTGCGAGCCGTTAGCGCCTCGCCAAAGGCCTGAAACAGCGCGCGGTTGATGGGATTGCGCTGCGGATCGTACTCCGCATGCCACTGGACGCCGAGCGCGAAGCCCGAGGCGCCGGCAATCCGGATCGCCTCGATCGTGCCGTCCTCCGCCGTGCCCTCGACGACGACTCGTTCGCCCGGTTCGAGGATGCCCTGGCCGTGCAGCGAATTGACGCGGATCTTCTCGCAGCCGAGGATCCGCGCAAAGGCGCCATCGGGGACGAGGCTGACTTCGTGACGGTCTGCGAAGATAACCTTGGGATCGGGGTGGATTTCACCGTTCTCCAGCCGCGGCATCCGATGGTTCATGCGCCCGGGCAAGTCGCGGATTTCCGGATGCAGCGAGCCGCCAAAGGCGACATTCATCTCCTGCAAGCCGCGGCAGATACCGAACAGCGGGACCCCGCGGGCGACGCAAACCTCCGATAGCGCCAGCGCCAGATCGTCGCGAAGCAGATCGTAGGGTTCGTGCCGCGGATCCGGCTCGGTACGAAAATGGGTCGGATGAACGTTGGCACGGGCCCCCGTTAGCACGATGCCATCGACCGCATCCAACAAGGCGCCGATATCGGTGATATCAGGCGTTCCGGCAAACATCAGCGGCAGCGCGCCCGCGACTTCGGCCACCGCGCGAAGGTTTCGCTCACCGACCATCTGCGTCGCAAATCGATTTTCGATGCGATAGGCGTTCCCGATCACACCGACCACCGGCCTCCTCATCGTCTGATATCCAATCCCGCGTCGCAATATTCAGGCGGATCATGCCTGCCGGCCGACGCCGGATCAACCTATTACTCCGCGCGGCGGCGATGCTATTTTCGCCTGCTTCGTATCGAAGGCTTCGCTGGCCTGGAATCCCGCCAGCCGGGGCGCTGCGGCCATCGTCGAACCGGCGCGCCTTCTCCGCTTGATCCCGGGCGCGTTTGGCGAAAGAGTGCCGTTGGAAGTTGGGGTGACAAGGAATCAACGTGGCAGTTTCGGCTGAGACCCGTCTTCAGGACCGCAACAATCTGGCATGGGCGATATCGGTTGGCGGCATCGGCACCGTCGCCTTCGCCGTCCTTGTTGTGTTCACCTGGTACTATGCTGCGACGCTGTTTCTGATCTTCGCCGGCATGCTGCTCGGCGTCGCGCTTAACGCCATGACCGGCATGCTTGGCCAAGTGGTCAAGCTGCCTCATGCGCTGCGACTGACCATTGTCTGTCTGGTACTCGCAACGCTGCTGTCGGGCGCGGTCTTCCTTGGCGGCGCCACCATCGCGCAACAGGCGACGGCGCTAAGCGATACGATCAAATCGCAACTGGTCAACGTCAGAGCCTTCCTCGAGGGCCACGGCATCGATACCAGCTATTTCGATCTCGGCAATCCCAGCGCATCACAGGCTTCGTCGACGCCGGCCGCGCCCGGTGCTACGACGACGCACAGTCTCCCCAGCGCCGGTGCGCTCGCTTCCAGCGGCGGCGCGATTGTCAGCCAGACCTTCAAGGTTCTTCTGGGCACGGTGAGCGCCGTCGGTAATTTCTTTATTGTACTTTTTCTCGGGCTGACCTTCGCGGCACAGCCGGGCGTCTACAGGAAAGGGCTTTTGTACATGGCCCCGGCGCGCCATCGCGCGCGCGCAACCGTGATCGTCGATCACATCAGCGAAACACTGGAGCGCTGGCTGATCGCGCAGATCATCACGATGTTCGCGGTTTTCCTCGTAACCTGGATAGGCCTCGCGATCATCGGCATCCAGAGCTCGTTCATTCTGGGCATCCAGGCCGGCCTGCTCGCTTTCATCCCGACAGTCGGCGCGCTGCTCGCCGGAGTGATCGTCGTGCTTGCGAGTCTGGCGTCCGGATGGGTCGCAGCCGTCAGCGCCTTGGTGCTTTTCCTCGGCGTTCACGCGCTGGAAAGCTACATTCTGACACCGATCATCCAGCGCCAGGCGCTCGATATTCCGCCAGCCACGTTGTTCGCGTTCCAGATCCTGCTTGGCGTGGTGTTCGGCATCTGGGGTCTGGCGCTGGCGTTGCCATTGATGGCGATCGCCAAAGTCATGATCGATCATTTCAAGGCTGATGACCCTTCGCCAGAGGCTGTGGCAGCGGCCTGAGGCCGCATCGCCCGATCGTTCAGCCCGCCGATGTCAGCACCGTCTCGGTGTGCTCGACTTCGGGAGGTGCGGCGAAATACTGTCCCACCAGCCCGCGCCATGCCGTGAAGTCTTCGGAACCCCGGAAATCCACCGTGTGATTTTCCAGCGTTTCCCACTTTGCCATCAGCCGGTAGCGCGACGGCTTCTCGATCGACTTGTGCAGTTCAAAACCCTTGCCGCCCCTGGCGCGCAGGAACAGCGGACGCGCCTTGGCGACCGCGGCTTCAAAGTCCTTCTCGGTGCCGGGCTTGACGTCGATTTGTGCGATTTCGGTAATCATCGGGGTTCTCGGCTTCTTGTTGAGAAGCCACGTCTCTAGCCCACCCGATCGCAAAGAGAAAGGGCGCCTCGCGGCGCCCCGGCTATCCGCCATCCCCCTGCCCGCTGGCCGCTGGCCAGCTCAGTTAAAAAGCAGCGCCGTACCCGCGACCATCAGCACGCAGGCCGCGAACATCAGCAGCGGCCAACGGCTTTGTGGCTAACCGTAGCGGCCCTGCGCACGGCGCTCCCTGATCAGCGCCGTCTCGTACTCGTCCGACGTCGAGAACATGCAGGCAAATCCGGCACGCGCCGATTCGGCCGCGGCTTCGAGTGATATCAGGGCGGCGTGGGCGTTCCGGGTACGGCTAGCGTTCATGGCCTTGATGATATCAAGCGCATGGTAAACGGAAGGTTACCCCACGCCCATTGGCTCTATCCGAGGCGCGGGATGCCGCGCTGCCGTTGCGCTTGACGCGCCGCGCCCCGCGGTCACTCGACGCCAGTTTTCCAGCGACAGCGGCAGCTCCTCGGCGGCCTCGACGCGATTGCGGCCGCTGCGCTTGGCCTGATAAAGCGCGGTGTCGGCGGCCGCCAGCAACACCTCGAACTCGGTGCCGGCCGGCCCGCCGGCCACGCCGATGCTGACGGTGGTGTCGACCGGGCCGTCCTCGACCACGATGCCGGAATTCGCAAACGCCTCGCGTACGCGTTCGGCCGCGGTCACCGCTTCTTCCAGCGAACATGGCAGCAAGGCGGCGAACTCCTCGCCGCCGATTCGTCCCGACAGGTCGGTGATCCGCAAGGTATTGATCACGATGGCGGAAAATAATTTGAGAATCTCGTCGCCCGCCGGGTGCCCGAAACGGTCGTTGATCGATTTGAAATGGTCTATGTCGAAGATCAGCGCCGTCACCGGACGGCCGGCGTTGGCTTCGCGCTCGATCAGCCGCGAGGTCGCTTCCGCAAATCCGCGGCGATTGAACATGCCGGTCAGCGGATCCATCGATGCCGCCGTCTTGTGCGCGGTCACCGTTCGCTCGGACACCAGCATGAAGATGACGAACACGGTACCGACCGCATAAAGCACAAGCTCGATCGAGAACACCGTCACCCAGATGCTGCCGGAGAACATGTCACCATGTGGGTGCAACAGGTCGCCAAGCAGGATCGGCAGCATCAGCACAAAGCCGTGCAACACCGGCACCACGATCGCCGGCCAGCGCTTTTGCAGCGTCCTGCGACGTTCGGACCACAATTCGGCGGCCGTCAGCGCTGCATAGATCGCGACGATGCCGGCGCCGATCGTCATCCGCATTGCGGAGGCCGCCGGATCCAGCGTCATGACGGCTGCGAACCAGGCCAGCGCTCCGAGAACCAGCCCCGGCAGATTGGGCTTGCGGCCATGGAACACGCGCGATGCATTCCAGACCATGCCGCAGGCCACGAAGCCGACCGCATTCAGCGCCAGCGAAAGCGTCTCGCCGAGTGTGCTGCTGGCAAGCGTCCACAGCGCGACCGAGGCAGCGCCGAGCAGATAGGCGGTTCCCCACCATTTCAACGCCGGGATATTCTCCTGCTTGCCGAAAAGCAGCAGCATGGCTCCCAGCATTGCCGCGACCATGGTGGCAACGAGATAAAGCGTGGCGGTATCGAGCGACATGGGCCACCGAGCGATTGTGATGCAGCGCATTCGGCGCACCTTTGAAAACCGGCGGCGCCGTTACCATCCCTCCACTCTACGGCCGCCGGTGTTGGCATTTGGTTTGCGCGCACGCGCAAGTTTTCAGGAAAAATTGCTTCAACTCGGTAGAAAATACACAGCAAAAAGGGCGCCGATAAGCGCCCTTTCTCCAAAGTTTCACACGTGCCGCATTCGCGACAAGTTTTAACGAAGCAACTAGCGCTTCGAGAACTGGAACGACTTGCGCGCCTTGGCGCGGCCGTACTTCTTGCGCTCGACCACGCGCGAGTCGCGCGTGAGAAAGCCGCCCTTTTTCAAAAGGCTGCGCAGATCCGGCTCGAAATAGGTCAGCGCCTTCGAGATACCGTGACGCACCGCGCCTGCCTGGCCCGAGAGGCCGCCGCCGGCGACGGTGCAGATCACGTCGTACTGGCCGGCGCGGGCTGCTGCGACCAGCGGCTGCTGAATCATCATCCGCAACACCGGACGGGCGAAATAGATCTCGACCTCGCGGGTATTGACCACGATCTTGCCGGCGCCGGGCTTGATCCAGACGCGGGCGACCGCGTCCTTGCGCTTGCCGGTGGCGTAGGCACGGCCGTACTTGTCGACCTTTTTGACGTATTTCGGCGCTTCCGGCGTGGCCGGCTTCAGCGACGCCAACTGATCGAGAGACTGCATGGTGTCGGACATTTTATGCGGCCCTCATGTTCTTGCGATTCATAGAAGCGACGTCGATCGTCTCGGGTTGCTGGGCCTCGTGCGGATGCTCGGGCCCAGGGTAAACGCGCAAGTTGCCGAACTGCACGCGTCCCAGCGGGCCGCGCGGAATCATGCGCTCGATGGCCTTCTCGACCACGCGCTCGGGAAAGCGCCCCTCGAGGATCGACTTTGCCGTGCGTTCCTTGATGCCGCCGATGAAGCCGGTATGATTGTAATAGACCTTGTTGTCGCGCTTACGCCCGGTGAGCACGACGTGGGCCGCGTTGATGATGACGACGTGGTCACCGCAATCGACATGGGGCGTATAGGTCGGGAGGTGTTTGCCGCGGAGGCGCATCGCGACGAGTGAGGCGAGCCGGCCGACCACCAGACCTTTGGCGTCGATCAGCACCCACTTCTTCGTCACCTCGGCTGGCTTGGCCGAAAACGTTTTCATGTGAGAAAATCCGTGAAAAGGGGATATCGGACGCGACCGTGCGCCGAACTGCTGGGTTTCTAGATAGGTCCGTCGCGCACGTCAATGCCCGGCGGGGTTAATTAAGCAAGCAAAAACAGCCTCTTATAACTAAGGTGCGATATTACCGTAAAAAACCCGAAGTATTTGGAATGGAATAGGTCGCGGTCACGTGGGCGATCGGATCGGGCGATGTCCCCGACAACAAATTGACCTCGCCTACCGCCAGGCGCCTGCCAAGCTTCAGAAGCCTAGCCGCCGCAAGCACATCCTGTCCGGGCTGACCCTTGCGGAGAAAGTTGATGTTGAGATTGGTCGTAACCGCGAGGCCGACCGGGCCGATCGCCGACAGCAGCACCACATACATGGCGAAGTCGGCCAGCGCCATCAGCGTCGGTCCCGAGACCGTTCCGCCCGGACGCAGCATCCGGTCGCTGTACCGCTGCCGCAACAGGCACGATTCCCCGTCGGCGCTTTCGATCGCGATATCGCCGGCGCTGAAGGCCTGGGGAAATTCGAGATGGAGAAACTTCTCCAATTCGGCCACGGTCATTCTCGCAATTGCCATGTCGATCCGCCTGCCCTCGCCTCGCGCCGCTTGTTACATTAAGGTGACGCATCTGCCCAAGTGGATATTTCGATGCCTAGCCGGACCGCACGCGCCGCCATACCGCAATCGCACGTTTTGCTGCGCGAGACGCTTGGCAACATCGCGGTGCTCACTCTAAATCGGCCTGCCGCGCGCAACAGCCTGTCGGAGGGCCTGATCGCCGCACTGCATGCGGCGCTGAAGGAAATTCACGACGACGTCGCCGTGCGCGCGGTGGTGATCGCCGCCAACGGCCCGGCCTTCTCCGCCGGCCATGACATGAAGGAACTGACCGCGCGCCGCACCGACGCCGATCGCGGTCGGGCCTATTTCGCCGAGATCATGACGGCATGCAGCGCGATGATGCAGGCCATCGTGCACTTGCCCAAACCGGTGGTGGCAGCGGTCCAGGGTGTCGCCACCGCGGCCGGCTGCCAGTTGGTGGCGAGTTGCGATCTCGCGGTAGCGTCGGAGGCCGCGACGTTTGCTACCCCGGGCGTCGATATCGGACTGTTCTGCTCGACCCCGATGGTGGCGCTGTCGCGCAATGTTCCGCGCAAGCAGGCGATGGAGATGTTGCTGACCGGCGAGCCGGTTTCGGCAGCGACGGCGCAAAGCATCGGCCTCATCAACCGCGTCGTTGCCGCCGGCACGGAACGGGATGCGGCGATCGCGCTGGCCGAGAAGGTCGCCCTCAAATCGGCCTATACCGTCAAGCTTGGCAAGGCCGCGTTCTACCGCCAGGCCGAAATGAGCCTTGCCGACGCCTATCGCTATGCGACAGAGGTAATGACCGAAAACATGATGGCACGCGATGCCGAGGAAGGCATCGGCGCGTTCATCGAGAAGCGCGAGCCGAAGTGGCAAGACCGGTGATTGCCGCCCTCATTGCGGCGAAGCGACGAAGCTTTCCAGACTCCGTCATTCCGGGATGGTGCGCCAGCACCAGACCCGGAATCTCGGGATTCCGGGTTCGATGCCTTGCATCGCCCCGGAATGACGCTCTGATCGCAATGACGCCTCTAATCTGAATGGCCGCTCCAAATGAATCACGATAGCTACAATGACGATTACATCCGAGAAATCCTCAACAACGTGAAATCCATCGCGATGGTCGGGGCGTCGCCGGTCAATGTGCGGCCGAGCTACTTCGCCTTCAAATATCTGGCGCAACGCGGCTACGACATGATCCCGGTCAATCCCGGCCAAATCGGCAAGAGCCTGCTCGGCAAACCCTTCGTCGCCTCGCTGCGCGACATCGGCCGTCCCGTCGACATGATCGACATCTTCAGGAATTCGAGCCACATCATGCCGGTGGTCGATGAAGCGCTGAAATTGACGCCATTGCCGAAGGTGGTCTGGATGCAGCTCGGCGCGCGCGACGATGCCGCCGCAGCAAGGGCGGAAGCCGCCGGAATCAAGGTCGTCATGAACCGCTGCCCGAAAATCGAGTATGGCCGGCTGTCCTCGGAGATTTCGTGGATGGGCGTCAATTCACGAACGCTCAGTTCCAAGCGCGCGCCGGTGCCGACCCAGGGCATGCGGCTTTCGTTGAACCGGATGAGCGTCGGCGGCGGCGAAACCGCTGCGTCCGACCGCGCCGCGAAAAACAAGAACGGCCTCGTGTGAGGCAAGTGCGAAAAGATTGTTCTGTAAACGCGGCATCGCGAAGCACGAGCGTTCCCGACAAAGGTGATGCATCTCGCCGCCTTGACGTTGACCACGCCTACCATCAGCATGCCGGCCACCTGATTTCAAACAAAGCAGAACGGGAACACCAAGAATGACCGATCGCCTTCCGGGATTTTCGACTCTCGCCGTGCATGCCGGCGCGCAACCCGATCCCACCACCGGCGCGCGGGTGACACCGATCTATCAAACCACGTCATTCGTGTTCAACGACGCCGATCATGCCGCGTCGTTGTTCGGGCTGCAGGCGTTCGGGAACATCTATACCCGCATCACCAACCCGACCACGGCGGTGCTGGAAGAGCGCGTCGCAGCGCTCGAAGGCGGCACGGCGGCGCTCGCCACCGCCTCCGGCCACGCCGCGCAAGTGGTGGTTTTTCAGATGCTGCTGCAGCCCGGCGACGAATTCATCGCCGCGCGCAAACTCTACGGCGGCTCGATCAACCAGTTCACCCACGCCTTCAAGAGCTTCGGCTGGAACGTAGTATGGGCCGACCCTGACGATATCGAAAGCTTCGAGCGCGCGGTCACACCGCACACCAAGGCAATCTTCATCGAGTCGATCGCCAACCCCGGCGGCTCCGTCACCGATATCGAGGCGATCTCCGCGGTGGCCCGCAAGGCCGGCGTGCCGCTGATTGTCGACAACACGCTGGCAACGCCCTATCTGATCCGCCCGATCGATCACGGCGCCGACATCGTCGTGCACTCGCTAACGAAATTCCTCGGCGGCCACGGCAACTCGCTCGGCGGTATCATTGTCGACGCCGGCACCTTCGACTGGTCGAAGGACAACAAATATCCGATGCTGAGCGAGCCGCGTCCCGAATATCACGGCATCAAGATCCAGGAGACCTTTGGCAATTTCGCCTTTGCGATTGCCTGCCGCGTGCTCGGCTTGCGCGACCTTGGTCCGGCGCTCTCGCCGTTCAATGCGTTCCTGATTCTCACGGGTATCGAGACGCTGCCGCTGCGCATGCAAAAGCATTGCGAGAACGCCAAGGCGATCGCTGAGTGGCTGTCGGCGCATCCCGCGGTGGCGGCGGTGAATTACGCCGGCCTTGCCGGCGACAAATACAACAACCTCGCGCGCAAATACGCGCCGAAGGGCGCCGGCGCGGTGTTCACCTTCAGCCTCAAGGGCGGCTACGAGGCCGGTGTCAACCTGGTGTCGAACCTCAAACTGTTCTCGCATCTGGCCAATGTCGGCGACACCCGCTCGCTGGTGATCCATCCGGCATCGACCACTCACAGCCAGCTTGACGATGCCGCCAAGATCAAGTCAGGAGCCGCCCCCGACGTGGTGCGGCTCTCGATCGGCATCGAGGACAAGGAAGATTTGATCGCTGATTTGGAGCAGGCACTGAATGCTTGAGGTGGCAGGAATGCTCCGCTCCGCTTCGCGGGTGATGGCGTCTGTATGAGGGGCGGCGGCGATCTTACGGCTTCGCCGTTCGCCTGGCGGCCTTGTCCTCGTGGGCGAGCCGGCTGTTGCGCTGGACCACCGAATAGGTCGCGAGCGCGAACACGATCACCAGCAGCTGCGCGGACAGCGCCTCGAGCGTCGGATTTAGTCCGATGGCGCCGAGCCAAGCCGCGCCTTTCAGTTCGGTGAACGGCAGCATCGACTGTTCCTGGAATTCCTGCACGGCTTCGCCGATGAATTTGATCGCCATCGCGAACAGGAATGCCGAAGTGATGATGAACAACGGCCGCAGCGGGATTTTCTGCGCGATCATGTTGATGAAATAGAAAAGAACGACGAGCCCGATCGTCGCGGCGCCTAGCCCAGCGAACAGGCCGGCGCTCCAGCCGCCCTCGGCTGACGCAAGCGCGTTGATGAACAGTACGGTTTCGGCGCCTTCACGAAACACCGCGAGGAAGGCGAGCGCGCCGACCGCCCACACGGTGTCCTGCGCCAGCGCGTGGTCGGCCTTCTGCGCTAGATAATCCTGCCAGCCGCGCGGATCCTGCTTTACCATCAGCCAGCCGCTGACGTAGAGCATCAGGCTTGCCGCAACGAGAATGATGATGCCTTCGAGCACGTCGCTGTGCTCGCCTGAGTTCAATACCGCGAACAGCCAGGCCGCAATGATGCTGGCCGCGACCGCGGCGAGCGATCCGCCATAGAGCGCCTGGATGCGATGGCTGGCGCCGGCCTTCGTCAGATAGCCGGCGAGCGCTGCGATCACCAGCATGGCCTCAAGCCCCTCGCGGAGCAGGATAACGGCAGCCTGAACGAATGCAGACGACATGAGCGAACCCGTGTTCGGTTCGTTTTATCGCGCCACGGGTTTAAGTACAGCTGCGCCATAAGGCACAACCCAGTCACCCCGGTGTGCGCAGGCGTGAAAGCCCTGCAAACAAAGGACTTATGCCGATCGGAAGGATATTAGAATCGTTCAATTCAGCCGGTTTGGGTGACCGTCCGAACCAGTCCTTGAGGCCCCATTTGCGGTCGGCGCGCCGCCAATCGTTCGGCTTGAAAAATCGCCAGTGTCAGAACCGCGATCGCAACGGCCTGGTGCGCCAAGGCGAGATCAATCGGAGCCTGGTTCAGCAGGGTGAGAATACCCAGCGTCGCCTGCAACGTGACGGCAGCCGCCAGCCACAACGCGCCGTTGATCGCGGCGCTTCCAGCCCGCGATCTGATAGCATCGACCACGTGCAGAACGGCAAGCGCAAACAGGAAATAAGCGACCATGCGATGTTCGAACTGCACGGTGAGCGTATTGTCGAACAGGTTGCGCCACCACGGCGTTTCAAAGAACAGCCGCGCTGCGGATGGAATGAACGTGCCGTCGATATCCGGCCAGGTGTTGTAAATCCTGCCCGCGCGCAGGCCCGCGACCAGCGCGCCCAGATAAATCTGCACGAAGGTCAGCACCAGCAGGGCTACGCTCGTGATCTTCAGCCGCGACGACGTCACGGCCGGCGGCCGGTCCGCCAACCGACGCAGCGTCCATACAATGCCTGCGAAGATCAAAAGCGCCAGCACCAGATGGGTTGCGAGGCGATATTGCGAAACCTCGACGCGCTGCGAAAGCCCCGAGGCCACCATCCACCAGCCGACCGCGCCCTGCAGCGCGCCGAGGCCGAAGATCAGCCATAACCGCCGCCGCAGGTCTGCGCCCACAGCGCCGCGCCACAGGAACCAGAGAAACGGCAGCAGGAAGACGACCCCGATCACCCGCCCGAGCAGCCGATGGCTGAATTCCCACCAGAAAATCGTCTTGAACTCGGCGAGAGTCATACTGGCGTTGAGTTCGTGATATTGCGGGATGGTCTTGTAGGCTTCGAAGGCCTGCGTCCATTGCTCCTGATTGAGCGGCGGCAGAGCACCGGAGACCGGTTTCCACTCGACAATCGAAAGCCCGGACTCGGTCAGCCGCGTGGCGCCGCCGACCAGCACCATGGCCGCGATCAGGGCAGCGACTGCGATCAGCCACCATCCGATAGCGCGGTTGTTGGGTGTTTGTTGCCTGGCAATACCGGTCATTGAAGCTGCGCTTGAATGAATTTGCGCGCACCTTATAGTCCGCCCCTTCCCGCGCGCAAGGCGGGCAATCGCAACGGGCCACCACATTTCCGTCATGACCATACGCACCCGCAAATTCTTCGGAACCATTGCCCTGCTCGTGCTGGTGGTGGTGTGGTCGTTGCTGGGCATGACGGTAGCGCAGACACCCTGGCTTGCGAATTCGGGCGTGCTGCAGGCGATCTTTTACGTTGTGGCCGGCATTGGATGGGTGCTGCCGGCGATGCCGATCATCAGTTGGATGGCCCGGCCCGACGCCTAGGTCCCGGTAGCGCGCGCACGCTTCACCGGAGCGAACGTGACGCCGGAAAGTATGACGCGCATGGCGCGCAGTGAGCGCCGACGTCCGTCCCACGCGATGCGCGGAAGCGCGTGCAGATTGGTTCGGCCCTCGCTCTCGACGACTCCCGGTATCGCCGACGCCGCGCTGGCGAAGCCGGCCTCTTCGGCCATCGCGGCATGTTGCCGGCGCCATGATCCGCGATCGCCGAACGGATAGGCGAAATGCCTGACCTCGCGGTGCAACGCGGCCTGCGCGACCGCCCTCCCCATCGTTATCTCACGCAACGCATCGGCGTCCCTCAGATTCGACAGCACAGGATAATTCACTGTCGCGCTTCCAATCGTGACCAGCGGATCGGCCGCAAGTTTCGCAAGGTCGCTCCAGTCCATCGACGCATCGCGCGAAAGTGCTGAGAGATCGACCGCGTATCGCGTGCACAGGTCCCTGATCGCGGACGAAAGATCCGGTGGCGCGAGCGAGCGCATCCAGTCGCCAAGAAAATCGTAGAGCTGATATTTTTCGGGCGTATTCGCGATATCGAAACGCTGTTCCCTGCGATCCATCACAAGGCTAATCCGGGTCTCGCGCGCGATCACCGCTTCGAGCGCAAGCCACCATGCCTCACCGAGGCCGTCCGGAAATGCCGTCGGAATATAAACGGTGAAGGGAACGTCGTGTCGCGACAACACCGGATAGGCTGATGTGATCAGATCCTTGTAACCGCCGTCGAAAGTCAGGCACGCAAATCGTCTGGGCGAGGCCAGCCTCACCGCGCGCTGGCAAGCTTCGTCCATTGAAACGATATCGAATTTCCAGCGCTTCAATGCCCGGATCGTCCGATCGAGAAATTCGGGCGTGATCTCACGAGATCTGAGCGGCTGAAACCGCGCCGCGCGCGCCGGGCGCACCCGTTCAAACCGCATGACGACACCGGCGTCGCTGGCCCGCCGTCCCCGCAGCCATGGCAGGCCGCTGAAATAGGCGAACTCCAGGCCCAGGCTGGTCAGGAATCCATGATCGGATGGCAACGTCACGCCCTCAATGCGGCGATTTCAGCCCCGCCGCGCCGGCATTGTCATTACTCTTTGTTGACATTTCTTTGCAAAGGTCGGCCGAAGCTGAAAAATGTAAATAATTCCCTACAGACAGGTTTTGCCATGACCATCGCTGCCGCGATCGAAAGCCGAACGGCAGAAGCACGGCCCTGGTCGAAGGCGAGCCGCATCGCCAGCGTCGATATCCTTCACGATCTTGCCGAGGCTGAGGCGATCTGGCGCGGGTTCGAAGATCAACAGCACTTTCATACGCCGTATCAGCGATTCGATCTCCTTAGCAACTGGCAGCGGCAGGTCGGAGAGCGCGACGGCGCGCTGCCTTTCATCGTGATTGCGTACGACGCCGAACGCCGGCCGCTGTTGTTGCTGCCGCTCGCGCTCAGGCATGAACATGGCGTTCGCACCGCCTGTTTCATGGGCGGCAAGCACACCACGTTCAACATAGCGCTGTGGGACCGGGGTTTTGCCGGGGATGCAACCGCGGCCGATCTCGACGCACTGATATCGGCGATACGCGAGCGGTCGGAAGCCGACGTTCTGGCGCTCGGGCAGCAGCCGTTGCGCTGGCGGGATTTGCCAAATCCGATGGCGCTGTTGCCGCACCAGGCCTCTGCCAATGACTGCCCGCTGTTGACCATGGCTGCTGGCGCGGCGCCTTCGGTGCTGATCAGCAACTCGTTCCGCCGCCGGCTCAAGGGCAAGGAACGCAAGCTGCAGACGCTGCCGGGTTATCGCTATGGTGTGGCAACCACCGACTCCGAGATCAAGCGGCTGCTCGACTGGTTCTTTCGCATCAAGCCGCTGCGGATGGCGGAGCAGAAGTTGCCCAATGTGTTCGCCGAACCCGGCGTCGAGGATTTCATCCGCAGCGCCTGCGCGGCGCCGCTCGCGGACGGCGGTCACGCCATCGATATCCACGCGCTGGAATGCGATGACGAGGTGATCGCGATCTTCGCCGGCGTCGCCGACGGCCATCGCTATTCGATGATGTTCAACACCTACACGATGTCCGGCAATTCGCGTTACAGCCCCGGACTGATCCTGATGCGCAATATCATCGACCACTATGCCGGGCTCGGCTATCGTGCGCTCGATCTCGGGATCGGATCGGACGATTACAAAAGGCTGTTCTGCAAGAGCGAGGAGCCGATCTTCGATTGCTTCATCCCGCTCACCCTGCGCGGCAGGGTCGCAGCAAGCGCAATGTCGGGCATCAACCGCGCCAAGCATCTGGTGAAACACAATCAGGCGCTTTTCCACATGGCACAAAAACTGCGCGGCGCCCTGCGCTGATTGACGCGGGCCTGGTCTAGACCAGACCCGGTGGCGGATGATGACGGCCGGGAATGTGTCGCGTTCGCATTCACGCCACGAATTCATTTTTCAAAACAACCGAAACCATTTCAGACACGCATCCGCAGCCCCGCGGCGCGATGCGCCCGGGCTATTGCAGAAAATTTGACGCCCTTGAACCTAGAGGGCGTGGGGAATGCCGGGCGCCCGATGCACCCGCAGCCTCGTGTGCGCTATTGGTAGTAAGTATGCACACGAGTATTCACAGCGAGCCACCGGAAAACACCCGACATTCCCGCACGCAATGGTTTACGGCTTATTCCGCGCTCTCCCCGGCGACCGGCTTTCTTGCCACCGTCGTTACGCGGATTAATCCGCAAACTTGACGCCAGCACCGGGGCGTCAGGACCACACGTCTTCGCCGTCCGCATCAGGCACCCTCGTCAGGAGTACCATCCGCGTCCACCGCATCCCGCCCCACGCTGGTGACGTTGCGCAACGCCCCTCTATTGGGACGGGACGGCGAGAGCTATACAACTGATTTGGGTATTCTGAAAATCAGAAATATTTTTTCAAAGGGGGCTGGACACATCGCAGACGCAGTCGAGCAGTGATTTGCCCGACGGGCAAATCACCTGCGGCAACCGAACGCCCCGCCGAGTTGGAGAAGCTAGCCAAACGGCGAAGGAAGAGCAGGAATGTATACTAGCGAAAGGGATTGGTCGGAACGTTGCGGCTTTCAATCATGTTCAAAAGCGACCGGCCAACCGTAGTTCGATTCGCGGCATGCGGTGCAAATCCGCTAAAACCTTGTCTGGTGACTTTGGTGGGGCAATCGCTGTTCAACTCGGCGCAATCCGTGACACTATTACTGGATCGTGAAGAAGCGGCTCGGCCTGCACGTGCTGGCATTCGGGAAGGCAGCGCGCTGATCTTCTGTACGAAGTCACCGCATGAGATGTCGCATAATGGCCACGCTTCGCCACGCGATTGGCCGATCACGCAACCGTTGATGCCGGTGCCTTGACTTAGGCTGGATTGAGCCACCAAGGTGGCCGAATGATAAACACTGAATTGCATCAGCTCTCGAAGCTGAAGCTGGGACTGTCGCTGGCGGCAACCTTGCTGATGGCCGGCTGCATGCAGACCACGCTGTCGCCGTCGACCGATGCCAGCATGACCTCACGCGACCGGCAGCTGCTGGCCAATCCGCCTTACGTTGAAGCGCAAATTCCTGAGCAATATCGCCGCCACGTGGTGGACTATGATCGTCCGGAACCGCCGGGCGCGATCCTGGTCGATAGCGGTGCCCACTATCTTTATTACGTCCTGCCGGATCACAAGGCGTTGCGCTATGGCGTCGCCGTCGGCGAAGAGGCCATGGCCTTCTCGGGCACCGCGACCGTCGGTCGAAAGGCAGAATGGCCGGATTGGGTGCCCACATCAGGGGAGCAGGCCCGACTTGGACCGTTCCCAAAGCGCGTTCCCGGAGGGCCGGCCAATCCACTCGGCGCGCGCGCGCTCTATCTCTTTCAGGGAAACACCGACACGCTGTACCGAATCCACGGCACCAACCAGCCGGAATATATCGGCCAGTCCGTCTCGTCCGGCTGCATCCGCATGACCAATGCCGACGCCATCGACCTGTTCGATCGCGTCAAGATGGGCACGACCGTCGTCGTCCTGCCGTTTAATCAGAGCATCTCAAGCGGCTCGAGTTTGTTCGGCAACCGGCGGACGTGATCCAACGGCGTCAAGATACCGCTAGAGCATGATCCGAAGAATTGCGAAGCGGTTTCCCCTCGCGGCAACGCCAACAGCGTTTGCGCGGACGCGCGTCAAAATTGCCGCAGTTCGGAACTTCGCGCTTGTGAGATGTCACCGGTAAGGAAGCCGTGCCAACCTCTCCCCGTTGTTCGTCGTGCCGCGGCGTGCACCCTTCCCAAAGGGTGCACAGAATACATCGCGGAACGAAAACGGCTACGCGAACAAAATAGGCGGACGCCAAAATCGAATTAGGCCACTGAGGTTCGGAGCAGCCCGCGAATTTCGGCGTTCAGGCCGCGACCACCCGCGGGCCGGGTTCGACGGCGTCGGCGGGTTGCGCCGGCTTGCTCAGCATCGTCACGTCGCTGAAACCAACGGCTTTGAGTTGATCGCACATCAGGATGCGGGCCTCGGTGGTCATCGAGGCCTCCGGCACCACCACGGCGCGAGCCTGTGCCGTCAGCAGTTCCGCTGGCAGGTCGGAGGCCGTACCCGCGTCCAGCAGCACGTGATCATAAACCCGCAGCAACGCATCGATCGCCAGGGTGAGCCGCGGCGATTGTAGCAAGGCGCGATCCGCGCCCGGGCGTCCCGAACTCACGAGATGAACCCGCGACAGCCGGTCCTTGGTGATCACCTGTGAAAACGAGGCTTCGCCCAGCATCAATTCCGCCAGCCCTGGCGCTGATGGATCGACCGATACCGCCGAGATCGTCGGCGACGAAGGCGCCAGATCGACCACCACGACCCTTGCGTCGCGCGCGATCAGGCGCGCCAGCGTCAGCGCCGTCATCGTGATGCTCTCGCTCGAAGCGGTGCCGAGGATCGTGACCTTGTGTGCCGCCTGGCCCGCGCGGCGCAACTCTTCGGCGAGTTGCTCGATTTCGTCAAGCTCGGTCGCTCCATCCGGATGGACTTCGCTTTGAATCTCGGGACGCTTGTCGTCGAACATCGGCGCGGAATCGGCGGCGACAATTGGCGCAGGGTCCGGAGCGGGTGCAGACGCAAATACCGTCTCCGCACGGGGCGCCAATATCCGGGGCGCCGTCATGCGCAGCAATTCACCGGTTGCGATTGCGCCGGCGCTGAGCATCAAGGTCGCCAGCGTCGCAATCAGCACGATCGGCAGCTTCTTGGGATAGGCCGGGGTGTTGGAAACCGTGGCGCGGGAAATGATACGGCCGTCGGCAGGCGCAGCATCGATATTCTCCCGCGTGTTCGCCTCGCGATATTTGGCAAGGTAGGATTCCAGGAGGTCGCGTTGCGCCTTGGCCTCCCGCTCCAGCGCGCGAAGCTGCACGTCCTGGCCGTTGGACGAGGTGGCCTGCTTCTTCAGTTGATCGAGGCTTGCACTCAGGCCCTCGACCCTGCCGCTGGCGATGCGCGCATCATTGTCCAGGGAGCGGGAAATCTTGCTCGCTTCTTCGCGAAGCTGGCGATCGAGATCGGCGAGCTGCGCCTTCAACTCCTTGATACGCGGATGGCCGTCGAGCAGCGTCGACGACTGCTCGGCAAGCTGCGCGCGCAGCGTGACCCGCTGTTCGGACAATCGGCGCGTCAGTTCGGAGTTGAGAACCTCGGAAGCCTCGATCGGTTTGCCGCTCTGAAGCATTTCACGGATCAGCCGCGCCTTCGAGTCCGCGTCGGACTTCAGCGCCCGGGCGTTGTTCAATTGAGTGTTCAGCTCACCCATCTGCTGGTTGGAGAGCGTGGTGTTGTTGGTGCCGACAAACAGGCTCGATTTCGAACGGAAATCCTCGACGCGGGATTCCGCATCCGCGACCTTCTTGCGCAGATTGTCGATTTCGCCCGACAGCCATTGGCTGGCGGATTTAGCCTGCTCCTGCCGCGCACCCTGCTGTAGCACCAGGTATCCTTCGGCGATCGAGTTGGCGACACGCGCCGCCAGTTCAGGATCACTCGACTGGAACTCGATGACGACGACGCGCGACTTATCCACCGCATAGGCGGTGAACCGGTCGAAATAGGCATCCAGCACGCGCTCTTCCGGCGTCAGCGAAAACGGATCGCGGCCGATACCGAACAGTGCCAGCAGCGACTTCACGGGAGAAAGGCCCCGCAGCACCGGATCGAATTCCGGCCGCTCCGCGAGCTTGTTCTTCTTGATGATTTCGCGCGCAAGATCGCGCGACAGCAACAGCTGGACCTGACTGGTAACGGCCTCGGGATCGAGTGCGGTGCGTTCCTCGTTGCGCTCGCCGTTCGGCCGCAGGAAGACGTTCTCGCGCCCATCGATCAGGATACGCGCTTCGGATTTATATCGCGGGGTAACCAGATTGACAGCGGCGATCGAGAGCACGGCGGCAAGCACCGTGGGAACGATGATCCAGACCCTCTTGCGCACCAGCGCCTGGCCCAGCACGCGCAAATCCAGATCGCCTGCCACGGCCATGGCGGCCGGCTTGTAGGTGGCCGGCGCAGGCTTTGAGACGGCCCTCTGGACTACCGTCTTGTCCTTGCCTGCACGCCAGAACGCTAAACGCATCACACACTCCCGCGGACGCTACGACGCCACGTCACCCCGGGGATTACACTCCATTAAGGTTGCCGCTGGGTTAATTGACCCGATTTGTTCGCGGACCCGGCGGCCGGAAGTGCTGCGGTCATGCTTTGTTAACCATGAATGTTCTTAATCGGAATCAATACTTCCATGGGTTGTTTGATGCGGGCCGCGCACGCCATTATTTTTTGTTTGCTCGCAGCGCTCGCGCTGTCGGGCTGCATGCGCATGAGCGGTCCCGTCGCGGTGGCGCAACCGCAGCTGCAGGGTGATCTGGATTCGTTTGCCTATGGGCAAGCTTACGGAATGGTCCCTGCCCCAACCGCGATGGCCTATGCCGCCGTGCCGACACCCGTGCGATCCGACACCGCTTATCGGCTCGACGCCGGCGACAAATTGCGAGTGGTGGTCTACGGCCAGGAAGGTCTCACCAACACCTATGCGATCGACGCCGGCGGTGCCATCACCATGCCGCTGATCGGTGCGGTACCGGCGCGCGGGCGGACGCCCGCGGGTCTCGCATCGGAAATCACCGGCAAGTTGCGCAACGGCTACATCCGCGACCCCTCGGTGGCGGTGGAGATTGAATCCTACCGGCCGTTCTTCATTCTCGGTGAAGTTGCCGCTCCCGGCCAATATCCTTATGTGCCCAATATGAGCGTCGAAAGTGCGGTGGCGATCGCCGGCGGTTTCTCGCCGCGCGCGCAGCGCGACCGCGTCACCCTCACCCACGCCGGCGGTTCGGGTTCATCCCGCGTCGTGGTGCCGCTCGGCACCACACTTGGTCCCGGCGATACCGTCCTCGTCGGCGAACGCTGGTTCTGATCATGCCCGCGAATTCAGATCAGCCACTACGTATCCTGCACGCGGTGCGCGCGCCGGTCGGCGGAATCTTCCGTCACATTCTCGACCTCGCCAATGGCCAGGCCGACCGCGGCCACCACGTCGGCATCATCGCCGACAGTCTGACCGGCGGCGAACGTGCCGAGGCGGCGCTGGCGAAAATCGCGCCCCGCCTCAAGCTCGGCGTTCATCGTCTTGCCATTCGCCGCGAACCGCTCCCCACGGACATCCTGGTATGGGCGCATTTCATGCGCCTGATCCGGCGGCTGAAGCCCGACGTCCTGCATGGCCACGGCGCCAAGGCCGGCGCCTTCATCCGCCTCAAACCCCGCTCAAGAGACGCCATTCGCGTCTATACGCCGCATGGCGGCTCGCTGCATTACCCGCTGAATACGCTGAAGGGCGCCCTCTATAGCCGCCTTGAGCGCGCGCTGATGAACAGCACCGATCTGTTCCTGTTCGAAAGCGCGTTCGCGCGCGATACCTATCAGCGCACCATCGGCATCCCGAGCGGACTGGTGCGCTGCGTGTTCAACGGCGTCACCGCGGACGAATTCGATCCCGTCGTCAAGGCCGCTGACGCCACCGATGTCGTCTATGTCGGGGAGTTCAGGCATATCAAGGGCGCCGATCTCCTGATCGATGCGGTGGCGCGGCTGCATGCCGACGGAAAGCCGGTCACGCTGACGCTTGCCGGCGACGGCGAGGAAATCGAGAACCTCAAGGCTCAGATCCAGAGGCTCGGCCTGACCGAGGCAGTGCGCTTCGTCGGCCACGTCAAGGCGCGATATGGTTTTTCCAGGGGCAAGGTGCTGGTGGTGCCGTCGCGCGGGGATTCGATGCCCTATGTCGTGATCGAGGCCGCAGCGGCGGGAATTCCGATGGTGGCGGCGAATGTTGGCGGCATCCCCGAGATTTTCGGTTCCTATACCGATGCGCTGTTTGCGCCCAACATCGTCGGCGCCATGGCGGACGCGATCGAGACCGCGCTGGAAGACCCCGAGGCCGCACTGGCGCGGGCGAAATCGCTTCGCGAACGGGTCCTCATGCATTTTTCGCAGAAGGCGATGGTCGAGGGAGTATTGGCGGGCTACCGCGACGCGTTTGCAGATCGTTAACCGTTCTTTACCAACGATAACCGTTTCTTCCGATTTGTCCGTTAAGCCGTGAGCGGGGTTTTCCGCCTCGGCGCGCGCATGCCTAGATGCCTGTGCAGGTACGGACTTGGACACAGTGGAACCGATCAACGCACGCTCCATGTTAGATGCCGCGGCCGCGGCAGCAGCGACCACCGCGACGGATCGTCCGCCGATCGAACGGCGCCGGCGGCTGTCGCAGGCGGCGCTTGCCGTCACCAACCAGAAAGTGCGCCGGGCGTATTCGCCGATCGTGATAGCGGGCGCGGTCCGGGGCGCCGATTTCGCGTTGCTCAGTCTCATCGGCGTCGCGCTCTATCTCGGATATGTGGCGCGCATCTCGGGCTTTCGCTGGGAATACATCGCGGCCATTTTCGGCATAACCGCGGCTGCAGTGGTCTGCTTCCAGGCCGCCGACATCTACGAAGTGCAGGTGTTTCGCGGCCAGCTCCGGCAGATGACGCGGATGATTTCATCCTGGGCATTCGTCTTCCTCCTGTTCATCGGCGCCTCGTTCTTCGCAAAACTCGGCAACGAAGTATCGCGGCTGTGGCTCTCGGCGTTCTTCTTTGTCGGCCTCGGCGGCCTCATTGCCGAACGGGTGTTCCTGCGCGCGATGGTGCGCAGCTGGGCGCGCCAGGGCCGGCTCGATCGCCGCACCATTATCGTCGGGTCGGACCAGAACGGCGAAAAACTGGTCGAGGCGCTCAACGCCCAGGACGATTCGGATATCGATATCCTCGGCGTGTTCGATGACCGCAACGACAGCCGCGCGCTGGAGACCTGCGCCGGGAGTCCCAAACTCGGCAAGATCGACGACATCGTCGAGTTCGCCCGCCGTACCCGCGTCGACCTCGTGCTGTTTGCGCTGCCGATTTCGGCGGAGACCCGTATTCTCGAGATGCTGAAAAAGTTGTGGGTGCTGCCGGTGGACATCAGGCTTTCCGCCCACACCAACAAGCTGCGCTTCCGTCCCCGCTCCTATTCCTATCTGGGCAAGGTGCCGACGCTGGATGTTTTCGAGGCGCCGATCACCGACTGGGATCTGGTGATGAAATGGCTGTTCGACCATGTCGTCGGCGCCATCATTCTGCTGCTGGCCTCGCCGCTGATGGCGCTGGTCGCGCTCGCCGTCAAATTCGACAGCCCCGGTCCGGTGCTGTTCCGCCAGAAGCGGTTCGGCTTCAACAACGAGCGCATTGACGTCTTCAAGTTTCGCTCGCTGTACCACGATCAGGCCGATCCGCTGGCCACCAGGGTCGTGACCAAAAACGACAGCCGCGTCACCCGCGTCGGACGTTTCATCCGCAAGACCAGCCTCGACGAACTGCCGCAGCTCTTCAACGTCGTGTTCAAGAGCAACCTCTCGCTGGTCGGTCCGCGTCCGCACGCCGTGCAGGGCAAATTGCAGAGCCGGCTGTTCGACGAGGCGGTCGACGGATATTTCGCGCGCCACCGTGTCAAGCCCGGCATCACCGGCTGGGCGCAGATCAACGGCTGGCGGGGTGAAGTCGACAGCGAGGAGAAAATCCAGAAACGCGTCGAGTTCGACCTCTATTACATCGAGAACTGGTCGGTGCTGTTCGATCTCTACATTCTTCTCAAGACGCCGCTGGCGCTGATGACGAAGAACGAGAACGCTTATTGAATCCTGACGCCTCGGTCGGTAGTTGCGTTGCGTAAATTTGCGAGTGAGTAATGGCGTATGCGGCGACAGCCGGGGGCTTGCTTTCATCAGCGACTTCAGCGCCGCGCGTGATGGCGCTGCAGCGCGCGCTGGTGTGGCTGGTCGGCGCGTCCGGCGCGATCGTTTTCATCGAGCCCAGCCCCTACGAACTGGTGACGCTTGCCGCGATCGTCATTTTCTTTGCCACGGGTTTGCGGATGCGGCTGGTGTTCATGCCGCTGTTGCTGCTGCTGTTCCTGGTCAATGTCGGCTACTCCATCGGCGCCGTCCCCTTTCTGGATAAGCCCGAGGTCGCCAACTGGATCGCGACCTCCTGGTACATGGCATTCACCGTGATGTTCTTCGCGATGGTGGTGTCCGAAGACACGCTGGCGCGGCTCGACATGCTTCGTCGCGGCCTGATTGTCGGCGCCCTGATTGCATCGATTTCGGGCATCGCTGGCTACTTCAATCTCGTTCCCGGCGGGCATGACCTTCTGACGCTCTATGAGCGCGCGCGCGGCACCTTCAAGGACCCTAACGTACTCGGCGCGTTCCTGATCCTGCCCTCGCTGTTCGTGCTGCAGAGTGTCGTCTCCGATCGCCTGGCAAAATCGTTCCGCAGCACCCTTGCGCTCGGCATCATGGCTTTCGCGATCCTGCTGGCGTTTTCGCGCGCGGCATGGGGCGGGCTCGTCATCACGGCCGCCTTCATGCTGGTGCTGATGGTCCTGACCAGCCCCTCGCGCGCGCAACGCTCGCGCATCGTCGTGATGTCGGTGGTCGCGGTCGTCATCGTGGTGGCGCTGCTCGCGGTGCTGTTGTCGTTCGATTCGATCAGCGAAATGTTCAAGCAGCGTGCGAGCTTCGATCAAAGCTACGACGAGGGCCGCTTCGGCCGGTTCGGACGACACATCCTCGGCGCCCAGATGGCGCTCGACCTGCCCTTCGGCATCGGGCCGCTTCAGTTCCATAATTATTTCCCTGAGGACACCCACAACTCCTATCTGAACGCCTTCATGTCCGGCGGCTGGATTTCCGGCATATGCTATCCCGCGCTGGTGTTCGTCACCGTGATCATCGGGTTCCGGCACCTCTTCGTCCGCGTGCCCTGGCAACGCGCCTATCTCGCGATCTTCGCGGCGTTCCTCGGCACCGTCGGCGAAAGTTTTATCATCGACACCGACCACTGGCGGCACTTCTGGATGATGCTGGGTGCGATGTGGGGCATGTTTGCGGCGGCGCAGCCCTACAAGACCAATCCAGATCGTCAGATCACGGCGTCCGACGAGATCAGCGCCACCTGAACCCACGCGATCTATGCCTCGACCTCAAAGGTCAGCCCGGCGTGATCGACCAGCCGCTTGACCAGCGCGTTGCCCATCGCCGCGCCGGGGGTCCAGATGCCGCCTTTGACTTCCGGCGCCTCGCGCAGGCCGATCGCGCATTCCGCGATCATCTTCGAGGTCGATCCATAACCGGGATCGCGATCGCCGCGCACCGCGATGCGAACCTGACGTCCGTCGGGCGCGATCCCGACAAACAGAAGATCGTAAAGACCGGTGTCGCGCTCTTCCTTCGACGGGCCCTCGCCCGGCTTCGGCCCGCCCGGCCCACCCATCTCCATATTGGCGGCAACGACGCGCTTGGCGTTGGCTTCGCCTTTCTCGCCGGGGCCGGTGAGCACCATCTCGTCATAGATAAAATCTTTTCCGTAGGGAAATCCCATCAGCAGGTTGGAACGGTGCACGTTGCGGGTGTTGATGGTCGCCATCACAAACGGCGCGGTCCAGGCATCCAATTCCGCATCGAACAGCGGCTTGTTGCCCGGCGGCTGTTTTGGACCCTCGAAGTCCGGCGTCAGCACGAACGGGTTCTTCAACAGCGCCACCAGGCTGAGGTCCTTCGCGGCGGCGGCAAACGTCGCCTTGATGCTGGCCGCGGTGCCGCCCGAAAACGTTCCCTTCATGGCGCGGACGCGGCCCTTGACGCGGCTGACCGGCGCTCCCAGCACTTTCTTTGCCGTCTCCTGACAAAAGAACACGCCGAGCTCGAACGGAAGCGAATCGAAGCCGCAGGAAAATACGATCCGTGCGCCGCTCGATTGCGCGGTGGCCTGATGCGCATCGATCATCTGGCGCATCCAGACCGGCTCGCCGCAGAGATCGAGATAGTCGGTCCCGCTCGCCGCGCAGGCCGCGACCAGTTCGGAGCCATAAAGCTGATACGGGCCGACCGTCGACAGCACCGATCCCGTCTGGTCGATCATGGCTTTGAGCGATGCGGGATCGCTGGCGTCGGCCTGGATCAACGCCGTGTCGGCCGGCGCGCCGATCGCATCGCGCACCGAGGCAAGCTTGTCCAGGCTGCGTCCGGCCATCGCCCATTTCGGCGCGCTCGCGCCGGTATAATGCGCCGCGAGATATTCGGCGACGAGCTGGCCCGTAAAACCGGTGGCGCCATAGACAACGATGTCGAATTTCGACGAAGGCTTCATATTCAATTCCCTGGGATGCTTTTCGGAAAGGTCTGGATGCGCTTGTATTACTTCTTCGCGTAGGAAACGCCCATGCCGGCGCGCACGTCGCTTTGAATACCATACGGCGCGATCGGATAACGCAGACCGTTTTTCGCCAGCGCCTTCATGCCGGTGATCGCCTTGGCGAGATGCGCGGGTGACAGCGCCATCAGCATCTCCTCGTCCGGCACGCCGCCATAACGCCGCTCCGCATAGCACGGCAGCGACAGGCTGGGCTCGCCGGTTTTCAGCGCCCGCCCCCATAAATCGGCGCAAGCGGTCTCGCCGACCACGCCCCATTCGAATTTCTTGTAGCCGGTATATTGCAGGCCGTTGATCAGAATGATCATCTGCCCCGGCGTCGCATAGACCAGACAAATATCCGGCGGGTTGAGGCGTCCGCTGGCGAGCGGGCTCACCACCAGTGCCTCGTATTGGCCGTAAGCGACCACATCGAGCGCCTGCTGGCGCTTGCGCGCGTCCTCGGCATTCTCGTGCCAGACCCCGACATACGCCTGACCGGCGAGCCACTTCTCATCCTGCGGCGCCAGACCGATCACCGCGCGGCACTGCGCGCCGACCAGATCGTCGGCGGTGATGCCGACGGTCCAGCCCAGCCGCGAGGCCATGCTGACGATCTGGTCGGTGGTGTGGATCGCGGTCGGCCGCCTGATTTTTGGAATCGACGCCATCTCTTCGGCTTTCGCGAACATCTTCAAGCCGATCACGGTGGTCTTCAGCCGAAGCAGGCTGTTCAGATCGGCCACCATGCCGGCCAGATCGAATTTTTCGCTCTGCATTGCCGCTTGCTGCATCACTGACACTCCTTGAACGGCAGGCTTACCGCTGTGCCTGTTTCGATCCTAGCCGGATTATTCCCCAGCCGCGACCCGCGCGTTATTGCGGCGCAGGCCCCGGCAACAGCTCGTCGATCTTGCCGGTGGCGCGGTACGCGACAAGCCCGATCCATTCGCGGATGCCGGTATCGACGCAATCCAGCCCGTCCACGGCGATGATCCAGAAATTCCAGAGGTCGTCGCGGCCGCCAACGCGCCAATCCACCGGATACGGCTCGACGGCAAATCCGGCCTTTCGGAACAGCCCGACCGATCGCGGCATGTGGTAGGCCGACGTCACCAGCAGCCAGCGTTCGCCACTTTTCGGCGCGGCAATCGCCTTGGAGAATTCGGCGTTCTCCTGGGTATTGCGCGAACGCCGCTCCATGGTCAGCCGCGCCTTGGAAACACCGAGACTTTCGAACACCGCGGCGGCGTAATCGGCTTCCCTCGCATCGTCCGAGATCAAATTCCCGCTGCCGCCGGAGTAGATGATGCGGGCGTTCGGATAGCGACGGGCCAGTTCGGCCGCGGCGATGACGCGGTCGGCCGCGCCTCTGAACACCGCGACGCCATGGGCCGCCGAAAGATCCCCGTCGATCGCGCCGCCCAGCACGACAATGCCGTCGGGCGCGCCGCGCGCCGGATCCCATGGCGGAAATCGCAATTCGAGCGGATAAAGCACGAAGTTTCCCAGCGGCGAAAACCCGCAGATCGCGAGCAACGCCCCGGCAACGACCATCAGCTTGCGGCCGAGCGATGCAAACCGCGTGACCAGCAGTAGTGCGCCGATGACACCGGCGCCGATCAGGAAGTTGGCCGGCAGCAGCATGATGCCGATGGTCTTGGAGAGGATGAAGAACAAGAGAGGCCTCTTTAAATATTGCTAGGGCGTGAAGGGCCGCCCTTGAGAATGACGGCCTATCCTCACGGAGAACGTCATACGCGGGCCTGACCCGCGTATCCATCTATCTTCGCAAAAGCCATCTTTCGAAGGGAGGATGGATTGCCGGGTCAAGCCCGGCAATGACGAGAATGCGCATTCGACAGAACGCTCGCGGGAGGGCACACTGGCAGTATCCCGCGCCAACCAGAAGCCCCCGTCATGACGCATCATCATCTGCATTCAAGCCCCGAAACCTGCCACTGGGGTTTCTTCGAAGCCAGGCTGAAACCCGTACTCACCGTCGCCAGCGGCGATGAAGTCACCGTCGACACCATCAGCGGTGGACCGGACGTGGTGCCGGATCGGAATCGATTCCACGTTCCGCCCGAACTCGCCGAGGTGCACGCCAAAAACGAGCGGATGGTGCCCGGTCACATCCTGACCGGTCCGATCGCGATCGAAGGCGCCAAGCCCGGCGACGTGCTCGAGGTCGAGATTCTCGACGTCAGGCTGCGGCAGGACTGGGGCTACAATCTGATCCGGCCGCTCGCGGGCACCCTGCCCGACGATTTCCACGAGACCCGGCTGCTCAACATTCCCCTCGATACGGAGCGGATGGTGGGCCGGCTGCCGTGGGGGCTCGATCTGCCGCTTCGGCCGTTCTTCGGCGTGATGGGCGTGGCGCCGCCGCCGGCCTGGGGCCGCATCACCTCGCTGATCCCGCGCGCGATGGGCGGCAACCTCGACAACAAGGAGTTGATCCCCGGCGCCAAACTTTATCTGCCGGTGTTCGTGCCGGGCGCGCTGTTTTCCTGCGGCGACGGCCATGGCGTGCAGGGCGACGGCGAGGTCTGCGTCACCGCGATCGAGACCGCGCTGCAGGGCCGTTTCCGGCTGACGCTGCGCAGGGATTTGCGGCTCGATTATCCCCGCGCCGAGACGCCTGATCATTACATGACGATGGCGATGGATCCCGACCTCGACCAATGCGTGGTGCGCGCGCTGCGCGACATGATCGTGCTGCTCGGCGAAAAGCGCAACCTGTCGCGCGAGGATGCCTACACGCTCTGCAGTCTCGCCGCGGATTTGCGCGTGACCCAGACCGTCAACGGCTCCAAGGGCATTCACTGCATGATCGCCAAGTCGGTGGTGCATGGGTGAGGGCCAGCATTCCGGGGCGATGCGAAGCAATCGAGCTGCAGTAGTAAAGGCATCAATATCTCGGCATCGGTGGTGAGATCCCTCTCCCCTTGCGGGATCGAGACGAGCGAAGCTCGCTCTCTAGGGTTGGGGTGAGGGGTTGCGGTCTATCGATAGTCCGTAAACCCCTCACCCGGATCGCATCTGACGATGCGATCCGACCTCTCCCACAAGGGGAGAGGTGAAGGCCGGCTTTTGGCACCGCCGATATCTGATTCAATTTTTCAGACAGCCAAGGTCCAAATGAATGTAAGACCGTCATTGCGAGCCACCGGGTCTCGCGAATGCGCGCCCGATGACAGGCTCCGCGAAGCAATCCATAGAGCAGCAAGAAAGAAAGCTGGATTGCTTCGTCGCTTTCGCTCCTCGCAATGACGGCGAATACAGACACACGTTCGCATTCTCGCGGCGCGATGCGTCCGAGGTGTGCATGAATTTTCCGCCCTTTAGAGAAGAGGGCGTGGGGAATGCCGGGCGCCCGATGCACCCGCAGCCTCGTGTGCGCTATTGGTAGCAAGTATGCACACGAGTATTCACAGCGAGCCATCGGAAATCACCCGACATTCCCGCACGCAATGGTTTACGGCTTATACCGTGCTCTCCCCGGTGATCGGCTTTCTTGCCACCGTCGTTACGCGGATTAATCCGCAAACTTGACGCCAGCGTCGGGGCGTCAGGACCACACGTCTTCGCCGTCCGCTGCAAGCAACGCCCGTCAAGCGCGCCGCCGCGTCCACCGCATCCCGCCCCGCGTCCGTGACGTCGCGAGCCGCCCCTCTGAGTGGGACGGGACGGCAGGAGATATACAACTGATTTGCGTCTTCGGAAAACCAGAATATTTTTTCAAAAGGGGCTGGACAGGAAAATCGGCACGGCGCCCGTCGGGCAAATCAGCTTGATCCGTTTCAACAATCAGGCTTTGAAAAACTCCAAATGACCGAAGTCGTGTGGTCCCCGATGCCTCGGCGCTGGTGTCGAATTCCGAATTCTCTTGATCTCCAGCGGCAATCGTTTCCTTATATAAACAATTCGGTGACCGGCGGCGAACCCTCTGTCGTGCCGGGCGCATCGAAGGAAGATGCGAGCCGGGAATGACGAGGGTCATTCCGGGAATGACGAGGTCATTCCGGGAATGACGAGGGTCACGTCGGCCGCAGCGACCCTGGTCGCCAGGAACTTGCTTTCGCCGGTGGAATTTTCGCAGCGTCTCATTTGGAATCCGGAAAGGTCACAACATGATATCGCGCCGCACTATCGTTTTTTCGCTGACGGCGGGCACGTTGCTCGCCACTGCTTTGCCGGTTTTCGCACAAGCCCGTCGCAGCAAATCGATCCAGATGCTCGACACGGACAATGATGGCACCGTTGATCTCGCCGAAGCGAAGAAGGCGGCTTCCGCGGTGTTCGACAAGCTGGAACGCGACAAGGATGGCACGCTGGACAAACGTGAATTGTCCCGGAGACTTTCGGCCAAGGACCTCGCCGCTGCCGATCCCGACCACGACGGCACGCTCACCAAGGACGAGTATCTTGCCCTCGTCGAGCAGCGTTTCAAAGCAGCGGACCCGGACAATGACGGGACACTGGACGCCAAGGAACTCAATACCGCGGCGGGCCGTGCCCTGCTCCGGCTTTTGAATTAGCTGCGCGAGGCCGGCCGCGGACCGTCCTCGGACCGACGGGACGATGCCTCTATCCGAGCCGCCAGCCGACCTCGGTGGCGAAGCTCTGGTAGAAGTCGGCGTCGTAAGCACGTTCCGGCGTTTGCCGCACGCGCTCGTCGAGCTGGCGGGCATCGTCGCCGACCAGGATGCGCCACTGTCCTGCCTTGACGCCATCGAGAATGACTTTCGCGGCGGCCGCGGCCGTCATCGGCGCGTCCTCGCGAAAACTGCGGGCGCGTTCGGCGGCCAGCGCCTGGACCTCGTCATCCGACATCGTCGACGCATCGATACCGCCTGCGGAAAGGCGCACGCGCGTCAGCGCGACCTCGTTGTCGCTGAGGCGATCGGAATCGGTGCCGCTCTGGACTTTTCGGGAATTGGAAACAATTGACGTCCCGATATGGCCGGGCATCACCACGGAGCATTTGATGTGCGGCGCGTTGAGCCGGAGATCGTTGATCAGCGCTTCGGTAAATCCCTTCACCGCGAACTTCGCCGCGCTATAGGCGGTGTGGGACACGCCCATTCCGATCGACGCCCAGAACCCGTTGACGCTACTGGTATTGACAATGTGGCCTTCGTCGGCCTTCACCAGCAGCGGCAGGAAGGTGCGGACCCCGAGATAGACCCCGCCCCAGCAGATATTGAAAGTCTTTTCCCACTGCTCCCGCGTGTTGGTGAACAGGCTGCCGCCGCCCCCGATGCCGGCATTGTTGAACAAGAGATGGATCCGGTCGGTCGCCTGCTGCTCCATCAGTTCGTCGCGAAAACGCGCGAGCTGATCCTCGATCGAGACGTCGGCGACATGCGTGGTGATGCGCAGCCCCTGCGGCAGCTTTTCCACCTCGCACAGCCTCTTGGTCTCGGCCATCGCATCGGCGGAGACATCGCACATCGCGACATTGCAGCCCTCGGCCACCAGTTGGCGCGCCAGCTCGCGCCCCATGCCCGTGCCGCCTCCGGTGATGACAGCAGTCTTTCCGGCAAAATCCTTCATGGGATCGCCCGCCTTCCGTTGGAATTGATGTCGTGGAGATTTTGGTTGGAGCGAGACAGTTTGAAGCTCCCGCCCCCTGGTCTCAGGGTGAGACCATTTGAATTCGGACAAGCCTCAATAAGTCCTGAAAACACCGCCTAGCAAGCACTATTTGCTGGTTGGCCTTCGAGACGACGCGAACGAAATGCCAGTGTTTGCGGTCGATGGGGTCGGCCCGCAGGGTGGAATAGCTGAAAGCGAATTCCGCCACTTTTCGACGCCAAGGGCGGCGCAACACGCCACGGTATTGTGACCTACGGGCTTGCGGGCTCAGTCCACGGTCGGCAGGTGCCGCATGGTGAATTCGATCTGACCGTCCGGAAGCTGCCGCCAGTTTTCGACCACCGCCGTGTATCCCGCCTGCGGAAATTGATCGAGAATTTCGCGAGCTTTCAGACGCGCCGCATCGATCGGCAATGTAAATATCTGGGGCTGCCGAAGGCCGGACATCCGGTCGGCCAGATCGCGGGGGCGAACGCGCATGTCGCACCTCCCTAGCTCTCGCGAGTTTTCGGTGGCCACCCTGAGCAACGAAGCGGGCATTTCAAGGAACGGGCCATGGTGGCGTTACAGTTGTCCCCGCTAATCACCGTCGGTTCCCGCCACCCCCACGTACCTTCTGTAGCGCCCTGTCGTTCGTCGCTCGCGCGTCCGCAACGAGGACCCGGGCGCCGGCGGTCAAGTAGTGCTAGGAGTAAAACCGATGGAAAACCAGGACAGTCCCGAACCTACCAACGTGCACCACATCAAGCGCCCCAGGCTCCGTCTGAGCCGTACGCGCCTGGTGATGCTTTTGCTGTTGATCGTGGCCATTCCGATCTTCATCAGCCTGGCCAACAAGGCGGTGCGTGAAAATTCCGAGGCGATCAGGCAGAGTTTCGGGCGATAGCGCGCGGGCGCGGGATAGCTGAAACAAAAGCAGTCATGGCGAATTATCCCGGGGTCACTCACCGCAAGGGAGACGGCCATGAAAATCACGACGATTGTGCTGGCAGTCGCGTTCGCGCTTTCCGGTAGCTTTGCGCTCGCCTACTCCGCGCACAGGCACCACCACCACCACATGCGCTATCACTCAGCCAGTCCGAACGGCACGGCTGGCGGCGCGACGTCATTGAGCGGAACGGGCTCCTCCCAGTTCGGCGGATCGGTGGCGGGCAGTACCGGCAGGAACTAGGAGCAAAAACAGACCAGGAGAAAGCACCCGCATTTTTCGCGGGGCTTTTTGGTCGGAGCGAAAGGATTTGAACCTTCGACCCCTAGTCTCCCAGACTAGTGCGCTAACCGGGCTGCGCCACGCTCCGATGCCTTAACGGCGTTGATGCTTAGGAAAATTCCCAGCCACACGCAAGCTACGAAATCCCCGGATGCGAACGCAAGGGACAGAAAAGCGCGCTTGTGAACCCAAAGTCCCGGAATAATCCGCACGACGTTCCCTTGCTGATCCCAAACGGTCCGGGGTGCTGTCCCGTTCGACCCCTGGTGGCCTAGTTTGATTTTGGGCGTGGCCTGATTTGATTTTTCAGGGGGCCACGAAGTGAAGCATAAGAGCGGCGGCGACGCAGGCCGCAATGGCGATGATTCCGCCTGTCCGCCTATTCGGCAAAACGCCAAGGCTAAGTATCCCCAGGCCAGCCACAAGAGCGATTTTGACAGGGATCAACGCCATCGTCTCACCGTCCCTGGCGCGGGCCCGCAGGCTGCGTCAGTTAGTGGCCTCTTTCATTTCCTAAATCCCGAACACCCAAACCGCAACGATGGTCCCAAGCACGGCCAGGCCGGAAATCGTCCAACCAGTCACGTAACCCGCGCCATCCGTTTCCGGCCTGTCCACCATGGTATCGTGCCAGTGCGCCATGATCGCCTCCTGAGCTTGCCCCCCTTTGACATTAGGTCGTTGCCAGCGGCCCAAGGTTCAATGGCAGTCGCGAGCGCGGCGGCTCAACGGTTCCGTGACCGCGCAGCAACAAAACTTTTGTTCCCTGCTTCGGAACCGGGCTATGCGCCCCGGGGTCTGGGCAGATGCCTGCGGCCTTTTGCCTTGATGGCTCCGCGCGGTTGTTTTGACGAGCGGCGCACGTTTGGCGAATGGTCGATGGGGTTCTCAGCCACCGGCAACGCGCAAATCATGAAGGGTTTCATCGAACTGGAAGTCGGGCAGCAGTATCTGCTTTCGCTGGATAGACCAAGAGCAATCGCAATTCTGATCCAGCACCGTCAACACGTTCAGCAGGACTTCTTCGCAGCGGCAAGCTAAACGAACGCCTCTCTACCCGTCCTTCAGCGCGGAATCGAGCAACTGCCGGCAGGCGATCAGGTCCTGCAGCACCGCCTGCAGGCGGGCGGCGTCGAGCAGGCGCGCGCCGTTGCCGAGGCCGGGCAGCGAGCCGCCTTCGAGCACGCCCGGAATGCCGTCCTCGTCTTCCTCCTCGAGCAGGCGAAAATCGATGCCGTCGGTGCCCTCATAATCGTCGTCGTCGAGGTCGAGGCCGGGCGCCGCGTCCTGCTCCGGCTCCAGCACGCTTTTCCCGATGGCCTCCTCGATCGCACCGAACGAGGCAACCGCCGATCCGTCCGCCAACCGCTGCACCGAGGCGATGCCGTGCTCTTTCAGGATCCGCTGCACCCCGCGGATGGTGTAGCCCTCGCCGTACAGCAGGCGCCGGATACCACGGAGCAGATCGACGTCGTCGGGGCGATAGTAGCGCCGGCCGCCGCTGCGCTTCATCGGCTTGATCTGGGTGAACCGCGTCTCCCAGAACCTCAGCACGTGCTGGGGAATGTCGAGGTCGGCGGCGACCTCGCTGATGGTTCGGAACGCATCCGGCGACTTGTCCAAATGCCCGCTCCTTGTTGGTCGTCCCGTTGAAATTTCTAGTCGGTCTTGCCGCCGCCGTTGGCGCTGTAGCCGTTGATCCGCTGCTTCAGAATGGCCGACGGCTTGAACACCATGACGCGACGCGGAGAAATCGGTACTTCAGTGCCGGTCTTGGGGTTGCGGCCGATACGCTGGCCCTTCTTGCGCACCATGAACGAGCCGAACGACGACAGTTTCACGGTCTCGCCCTTCTCCAGGCAGTCGGTGATCTCTTTCAGGACCAGTTCGACAAAGGCCGACGACTCCGTGCGCGACAAGCCCACCTTCTGGTAGACCGCTTCGCACAGATCGACGCGTGTGACTGTTTTTCCGGTTCCGGTCATCGCCTGCCCCAACTCACGGCGAACAATTTAGCATCTGAAATTATGAGCTTAACACGCGACGGTCAACAGCGCTCATCAATGCAATGGCATGAAAGAACACCGCGAAGCGTCAAAGTTTACCGACATTTTAACGGAGCGCTTACCAGCGCAACAGCGCCGAACCCCAGGTGAAGCCGCCGCCCATGGCCTCCAGCAGCACCAGATCGCCCTTCCTGATGCGCCCATCGGCGACCGCGACCGACAGCGCCAGCGGGATCGACGCCGCTGAGGTATTGCCGTGCAGATCGACCGTCAGCACCACCTTCTGCGGTGCAATATGCAGCTTGTGCGCCGAAGCATCGATGATTCGCTTGTTGGCCTGGTGCGGCACGAACCAGTCGATATCCGCGGCGGAGGTGCCGGTGGCCTCGAACGCATCGACGATCACGTCGGTGATCATACCGACCGCATGCTTGAAGACTTCGCGGCCTTCCATCCGGAGATGGCCGACGGTCCGGGTCGAGGATGGGCCGCCATCGACATACAGTTTCGACTTGTGCCGGCCATCGGAGCGCAGGTGCGTCGTCAGGATGCCGCGATCGGAAGGTTTGCCCGGCTGCTGCTCGGCGTCGAGCACCACGGCGCCGGCGCCGTCGCCGAACAGCACGCAGGTACCGCGGTCGTTCCAGTCGAGGATCCGCGAGAAGGTCTCGGCGCCGATCACCAGCGCGCGCTTGAACGCGCCGGCGCGCAGGAAATTGTCGGCGGTGGCCAGCGCGAACACAAACCCCGAGCATACCGCCTGCAGATCGAAGGCCGCACCATGGTGGATGCCAAGAGCGTCCTGCACCGCCACCGCGGTGGCGGGAAAGGTGTTGTCCGGCGTCGAGGTCGCCAGCACGATCAGGTCGATCGACTGCGCCTCGATCCCGGCATGGGCCAGCGCCGCGTTCGCGGCGTGGATCGCCAGATGCGAGGTGAACTCGCCCTCGGCGGCGATATGGCGCTGCCTGATGCCGGTACGCTGAACGATCCACTCGTCCGAGGTGTCGATCCGCGCCGCCAGTTCGGCATTGGTCAGGATCTGCCGCGGCAGATAGGCGCCGCAGCCGAGCACGACCGAACGTATTGCAGTCACGAGACAGCCTCCTGCGCAGTCGGCGCCGACAGCGCGCTGCCGTCACGGTTGAGCATCTGATTGATCTTGGTCAGGAGATCGTAGTGGACCATTTCATAGCCAACATCGACCGCATAGGCAAAGCCTTCGGCGTCGGTTCCGCCGTGGCTCTTGACCACGATGCCGTTCAATCCGAGGAACACGCCGCCGTTGGACTTGTTGGGATCGAGCTTGTCGCGCAGCGACTTGAACGCATTCTTCGCAAAGAGATAGCCGATCCGGGAACGCCAGCTGCGCGACAACGCCGCGCGCAGGAATTCGTTGATCTGGCGCGCGGTGCCCTCGGCCGCTTTCAGCGCGATATTGCCGCTGAAACCTTCGGCGACGATGACGTCGGCCGCGCCCTTGCCGATGCCGTCGCCCTCGACGAAGCCGGTATATTCGAGCTGCGGCAGGTTCATCGCGCGCAGCAATTCGGCGGCCTCGCGGATCTCCTCGCGGCCCTTGATTTCCTCGACGCCGATATTGAGCAAGCCGACGGTGGGGCGCTCGAGATCGAACAAGACGCTGGCCATGGCGCTCCCCATCACCGCCAGCGCCATCAGATGATGCGCATCGCCGCCGATCGTGGCGCCGAGGTCGAGCACGACGGAATCGCCGCGCATGGTCGGCCATACCGCCGCGATCGCCGGACGGTCGATCCCCGGCAGCATCCGCAGATTGAACCGCGCCATCGCCATCAGGGCGCCGGTATTGCCCGCGGACACCGCGACGTCGGCCTCGCCCTTCTTGACCGCATCGATCGCAAGCCACATCGACGAGGTCCTGCGGCCACGGCGCAACGCCTGGCTGGGCTTGTCGTGCATGCTGACGGCGACGTCGGTATGGATAACCCGCGAGACCGCCTTCAGCGCCGGATGTCTGGCGAGTTGCGCGTCGATCAAAGCGCGATCGCCGAACAGCAGAAATTCGCTGTCGGGATGCCGGGTCAATGAAATCGCGGCGCCGGGAATGACGACGGATGCGCCGACATCGCCACCCATGGCGTCAAGCGCGATTCGAACCTTTTGCGGCATGAACGTCCCGGAAGCCTGATTTGTTGCGGTCTTGAAGCGCTCGCCGCGGACTGGAAATCGCCACGGACAGCGGCGATCGGCCAGGCGTAACGCTGCACCCCGGCCGGGCCGCGACAATAGCGTGTCCCCGCCCCGAAACAACCTCTTGACCCCAGCCTTTTGAATGCCGGGGCGCAGCGATGCGGAATTGCAGCATATGGATAAAGCGTGACAATTCAATGCATTAAATCGAATTATTGGATCGGCCCCGGATCGATGCTTGTTGCACTGCAGGCTCACCTCCGCTTCATCCGCTGCGCTTCATCCGCGCTCTAACGGTGCTGCAGCAATTCTTCAGCGGTACTTTAGCGGTTGTTGGGCTTCTTCGGTCCGGGCGGCTGCGCGTCGAGCCGCAATGCCTTGAGCGCGGCAAACGGGTGATCTTCGGGATCGTCGGCGACATCAGGCGGTTCGAAAACCACATCCGGCTTGCGCGGATAGGGATCGACGGCGAGGAACAACGCATCGGTCGCGAGCCGGCCCAGATCGATAATGCCATTTTCGATCGGCTCCGGCGGATCCGGAATTTCGGCATCGCTTTCGGCGGCGTCGTCGACCAGATCGGCCAGCTGGGGAATTTGCTCCGGCGGCGCAAAGATCAGATCGATCGCTTCGTCGATGTCGTTCAAAATCGGATCGAGCGAGACCACGCAGGTCTGTCCGATCCGCGCCCGGACCCGACCCGCGACATGGACGCGGCCTCCGCTCGCGGGGGTCACATCCAGCGACGCATTCGCGAACAGGATTTCGCGCAATTCGGCGACTTCAGCCATGGCATCGCGCACGGCCGGGCTGGCTTCGATGTCGCGATGCAATCCGGTGTCCGGCAGTTGCGCCACGGTAACGGGGACGGTCCAGGGATCTGCCTTGCTGGCAACGGCTTTGTGGGTATCGGCTTTGTCGGTCATGCCAGTCGTTCTGTTCATGCTTGCGCGCCGGCTTCGGCCGGCGCGGGAAATTTCCACGATGCGCCCCGCAACGCCACCTCGTCCAGTGCCGCGAGCTCCATGATCACGGCCTCGGCATAGACGGCGAGCCGCCGTGCATGTTCGAGGTGGGCTCCGTTCAAGATATTCTTGTCGAGCGCCAGCGCCAGCGGCTCGGCTCCCTCGGCCAAAGCGAGGTCATAGGCCGCCGACCGGCCGTAGAAGGCCTCCCCGAAGGCTTGCATCCGCTTCGGGACGGTGAGATCCCCGACGCCCATTTCGCGCAGGTTCGCATCCATATCGTCGCAGAAGCGATCGAACAGCGCCTGGCAGGTCTCAGTGCCCCCCTCGATCGACTTCAGCCGCCGCAACACCATCCACAAATGCAGCACCAGCAGATCAAAACGGCCGTTAACCGTATCCGGCACGGCCAAGTCCCGGTAAAACAACGGTTCTCGCGCTTGCGTCACGATCATGCCATAGATGGCCTCAATGGTGCCGCGCGGGGCTACCCGGGGTTTCCTGAAGTGATTGAACGGCCAAAGCATTGTGGGTTCCGTCGGCGAGCCCCAAGGGTTCGTTTATGGGGCGCTCGCGCCTGTTGCAATCCGGCGTGCTGCCCGGTACGTCAACGCCACGCGCGATGCAAGGGGACGGGATCATTTCCCAAATGATTGAGACGAGTCCGACATGCCCACGCGTGGGCTCTCCGCGCGGCGCGCCCGCACGCTGGCGCCGCATCCGCGCCGCCGCCGCCATCGCGTTGCTCTGCGCGACGCTGGGCGGCTGCCTGACCGGCGAGCAGTTTCAAAAGGGCTACATCCTGCCGCCGGGCGCGCTCGAGCAGATTCCGATCGGCGCCAGCCAGGATCAGGTGCTGATCGTGATGGGAACGCCCTCCACCGTCGCGACGCTGAACGGCGAGGTGTTCTATTACATCTCGCAGCGCTCCGAGCGCCCGGTTGCGTTCATGAACCAGAAGGTGGTCGACCAGCGGGTGATCGCGATCTATTTCGACAAGAACCGCCAGGTGCAGCGGCTCGCCAATTACGGGCTTCAGGACGGCAAGATATTTGACTTCATCAGCCGTACAACGCCGACCTCGGGCCAGGAAATGAGCTACCTGACGCCGCTGTTCAAGCTGCTGAGCTTCCACTAGCCAGGCCGCACGTCGTGTCCCGGACGCGGTGCAGCGCCTCTTCGGCGCTGCTCCGCAGAGCCGGGACCCCAGTCTGGTCAAACAACATGGACCCCGGATCAGCAGCGCACCACGCCGCAAGCGCGGCGCGCTGCGCAGCATCCGCGGAACGCCTGGCGAGAAACATTGAGCCTCCACTAGCCGGGCCGCACATCGTGTCCCGGACGCGGTGCAGTGCCTCTTCGGCGCTGCTCCGCAGAGCCGGGACCCAGTCTGGTCAAGCAACATGGACCCTGGATCAGCAGCGCACCACGCCGCAAGCGCGGCGCGCTGCGCAGCATCCGGGGAACGCAGCTACCTTCGTGTCCCAGACGCGGCGCAGCGCTCTTCGCGCTGCTCCGCAGAGCCGGGACCCATCCGGACCTGGATAGATGGACCCCGGATCAGCAGCGCACCACGCCGCAAGCGCGGCGCGCTGCGCAGCATCCGGGGAACGCCGGGCGAGAAACATACGGAAATGAAAAAACCCCGCGGCTCGCACCGCGGGGTTTCTCGTTTCAATCAGTATTCTCCGCTCAGTGCGCCAGGATCGCCAGCAGCAGGAGCGCGACGATGTTGGTGATCTTGATCATCGGGTTGACGGCCGGGCCGGCCGTATCCTTGTAGGGATCGCCGACGGTGTCGCCGGTCACCGCGGCCTTGTGGGCGTCGGAGCCCTTGCCGCCGTAATGGCCGTCCTCGATGTACTTCTTGGCATTGTCCCAGGCGCCGCCGCCCGAGGTCATGGAGATCGCGACGAACAGGCCGGTCACGATAACGCCGAGCAGCATCGCGCCCACCGACGAGAACGCCGCCGACTTGCCGGCCGCCCCGCCGCCCGCGATCACGTAGATCGCGAAGTAGACCACGATCGGGGAGAGCACCGGCAGCAGCGACGGGATGATCATTTCCTTAATCGCCGCCTTGGTCAGAAGATCGACCGCCTTGCCGTAGTCCGGCTTGTCGGTGCCCTGCATGATGCCGGGCTTTTCGCGGAACTGGCGCCGCACTTCCTCGACGATCGCGCCGGCCGCGCGGCCGACCGCGGTCATGCCCATCGCGCCGAACAAATACGGCAACAGGCCGCCGAACAGCAGGCCGACCACGACGTAGGGGTTGTTCAGCGAGAAGTCGGGCAGCACGCCCTGGAAGTAGGGAAACTTCACGGCGTTGGCGATGAAGTATTTGAGGTCTTCATTGTAGGCCGCAAACAGCACCAGCGCACCCAAACCTGCCGAGCCGATCGCGTAGCCTTTTGTCACGGCCTTGGTGGTGTTGCCGACCGCGTCGAGCGCGTCGGTGGCCTTGCGGACTTCCTTGGGCAGGCCGGCCATTTCGGCAATGCCGCCGGCATTGTCGGTGACCGGGCCGAAGGCGTCGAGCGCCACGACCATGCCGGCCAGCGCCAGCATGGTGGTGGTCGCAATCGCGATGCCGAACAGGCCGGCCAGGCTGTAGGTGACGAGGATGCCGGCAATGATCACCAGCGCCGGACCGGCGGTGGATTCCATCGAGATCGCCAGGCCCTGGATCACGTTGGTGCCGTGGCCGGTGACCGACGAGGCCGCGATCGACTTCACCGGGCGATATTCGGTGCCGGTGTAGTATTCGGTGATCCAGATGATCAGCCCGGTGACGGCGAGCCCGACGATGCCGCATTCGAACAGCGCCATGCCGGTGAACTTCACGCCCGCCAGCGGACCGAAGCCGACCAGCCAGTAGATCACGCCGGCGACGCCGATCAGCGACAGGATGCCGGTTGCGATCAGGCCCTTGTACAGCGCGCCCATGATCGACTGGTTGGCGCCGAGCTTGACGAAGAAAGTGCCGATGATCGAGGTGATGATGCAGACGCCGCCGATCGCGAGCGGCAGCGTCATCATGTTCACCAGCAGCGGCGAGGTCGCGAAGAAGATCGCGGCCAGCACCATGGTGGCGACCGCAGTCACCGCGTAGGTCTCGAACAGGTCGGCCGCCATGCCGGCGCAATCGCCGACATTGTCGCCGACGTTGTCGGCGATGGTGGCGGGGTTGCGCGGATCGTCTTCGGGAATGCCGGCCTCGACCTTGCCGACCAGATCGCCGCCGACGTCGGCGCCCTTGGTGAAGATGCCGCCGCCGAGCCGCGCAAAGATCGAAATCAGCGAAGCGCCGAAGCCGAGCGCCACCAGCGCGTCGACCACGGTGCGGCTGTTGGCGGCCAGATCCAGGAAATGCGTCAGATAGGCGAAGTAGATGGTGACGCCGAGCAGCGCGAGGCCCGCGACCAGCATGCCTGTGATGGCGCCGGCCTTGAAGGCAAGTTCAAGTCCGCCGGCCAGCGACGTGGTCGCGGCCTGTGCGGTGCGCACATTGGCGCGAACCGAGACGTTCATGCCGATGAAGCCGGCCGAGCCCGACAGCACCGCCCCGATCAGGAAGCCGACCGCGACCAGCATGCCGAGGAAATAGGCCAGCAGCACGAAAATCACGATGCCGACCATACCGATCGTCATGTACTGGCGCTTGAGATAGGCCTGCGCGCCTTCGCGCACCGCGGCCGCGATTTCCTGCATCCGCGGATTGCCAGCATCGGCCTTCAAAACCGATGCCGTCGCCCAGATGGCGTAAACGATGGAAAGCGCTCCGCAGAGCACAATCACCCATAATGCTGTCATTGAATTTGCCTCAGATCCTGATTCTGCCGGACGCCTGTCACCGCGGGAGCGGCGGGCACGTAAAAACAAGGCCTTACCCTGCCCAAAAGAGCGGCCTTAAATCGGCGGGACCATGCCAAAATCATATCCCGGACGCAACGTCGCGGAGGCCAGAAACCGTCGATTTCGGCAGGTATTTGCGCCGGACCCGGCGGTTTCCGTCAAATTCCTAAAAATGACTGTAAGAGAGGCGCTTAAGGCCAATTTCGCTGCCCTGCGCGTCGAGGAATTTCGGGGCCGACACCCCCGCGACCACCGCGCCGATGGAGGTCACGGCCACTCCGGCGGCGTCGGCGGCTTGCGCGAACGCGGCGAAGCGATTCTCCGGGACCGCGCACAGGACCTCGTAATCGTCGCCGCCGGCAACGATGGTCTCGATGCCGACGCTGCCGCCCGCCAGCAGCGCCGCAGCGGCCGTCGACAACGGGATATCAGGCGCGGCGATGACAGCCGATACGCCCGACGCCGCGCACAGCTTGGCGAGATCGCCGGCGAGACCGTCGGATACATCCATCGCCGCGCCGGCGTGATCGCGGACCGCCTGCGCCAGGGCATTGCGCGGCTGCGGAATTCGGTAGCGGCCCACCAGCATCGCCTTTACCGCTGCGTCATCGGCCAGAACAGCCGCGACCGCGCCGCCCCGCAGGATGTCGAGACCCAGCGCGGCGTCGCCGATCGTCCCGGTCACGACGACGCGGTCGCCCGGCCTCGCGCCGCTGCGATGGACCATCTTGCCCGCAGGCACGCGCCCGAACGCCGTGATCGAGATCATCAGGGGACCCGGCGTGGAAACGGTGTCGCCGCCCAGCAGCGGACAGCGGAACAGGCCGGCGTCCTCGCCAAGCCCGCGCGCGAATGCTGTCAGCCACGCATCGTCAGCGGAACGCAGCGCCAGCGTCAGCACGAAGCCTGCCGGGCTCGCGCCCTTCGCGGCGAGATCGGAGAGGTTCACCCGCAGCGCCTTGCGCGCGACGGTATCGGGGGGATCGCCGGGCAAAAAATGCACGCCCTCGACGATGGCGTCCGTGGTCACCACGATGTCCTCGCCCAACGCCTTCAGGACCGCCGCGTCGTCATCCAGATTGAACGCGCCGGGGTCGGTCGCGAGCGGACGGAAATAGCTTGAGATCAGCGAGTCTTCGCCGGACGCTGTTTCCTTGCGGTCGGTCATGACGCCACCACACAGCTGTCATCGCCCGGCTTGACCGGGCGATCCAGTATTGCGGAGGCGCTGATGATGAACCGAGAAACCGCGGCGTACTGGATCATCCGTCTTCGCGGATGATGACAGCTGAGGAGGCGGCCATAGGCCGTCATCTCAGCCTCCCGCCCGCGCGAACTCATCGGCGCGAAACTGGCGGGCGATCTGATCGAGCACCGCGTTCACCATGCCGGTCTCATCGCCGTCGACAAAGGCGTTGGCGACGTCGACATATTCGGACACCACAACGCGTCCGGGCACATCCTTGCGATGCTCGAGTTCGTAGGAGCCGGCGCGCAGCACCGCACGCAGGATGGCGTCGATCCGCTTCAAGGGCCAACCCTTCGACAGCGCCTCGTCGATCAGCGGGTCGAGCTTGGCCTGGTCGCGCACCACGCCGGAGACGACGTCGCGGAAGAATGCCGCCTCGGCGGGCAGGTATTTATCGCCTTCGACCTCGCCGCCGAGCCAATGGCTCTCGAACTCGGCGAAGATATCGTTGATCCCGGCACCGCCGATATCCATCTGGTAGAGCGCCTGCACCGCGGCAAGCCGCGCCGCGCCGCGCCGGTTGGCTTTCCTGTCCGGACCTTTGGCCAGCTTCTTGTCCTGCGTCTTCTTGTTCTCTGCCATGATCAAACCCGCGTCAGCCGGCGCTTGATGCGCAGCATGGCGAGAGCTGCCCGCGCGGCGTCGCCGCCTTTGTTGAGTTCGCTGGGGCGCGCCCTCGCCCACGCCTGCGCGTCGGTGTTGACGGTGATGATGCCGTTGCCGAGCGGGAACCGTCTGGTCACCGCAAGATCCATCAGCGCGCGCGAGGATTCCATCGAGACGATCTCGAAATGGATGGTGTCGCCCCTGATCACGCATCCGAGCGCGATCGCGGCGTCGTAGGGCTTGCCCCCGCTCTCGGCGGCGTCGAGCGCAATCGCGATTGCGGCCGGGATTTCCAGTGCACCGGGAACCGTGATCACGTCGTGGCCAACACCGGCGGCTTTCAGTTCGGCAACGGCGCCTTCCAGCATCGCATCCTGGATATCGTCATAGAAGCGCGCCTCGACGATCAGCGCACGCGCGCCCGAGATATCAGTCTGGTCTTTCAACTGTGCACGCCGCGCGTCCGCCATCTTGTTCCATGAGTATTGATTTGCTGTGCGGGGGTTTTAGTCGCCGCACCACAGGAAGCCAAGCACTATACTGCCCGCGATTGAACCGGATCAGCCCGCCGTATTCACTTTGCAGTCAAACAGATACCCCTGCAGCGCGGCTTCGGCTGCCGATCGTTTCGCTGAATGTTCAGGACCCAGCGTCACGGTGACATCAACTCCGCGCTTTCCGCCGGTCACGACATCGACGCGGAAATCGTCAATGCCGACGGCCTTGACGATTTCGTCCACGACGACCCGTTGCACCGCGTCAATGCGAAGCTGGGGCTTGAATATCTTGCCGACACTCGTCATCGGAATAGCGTCGATGATGACGATCTGCTTCGGCCACGCCGGCCGCTCGGCGATCAACGGCTCGGCGAATGCGCTGAGCTCCTCGGCCGTCACCTGCGCGCCCGGCTGCAACGCGACGTAACAGATCGGCAGTTCGCCCGCATACCGGTCCGGCTGCCCCACGGCGGCCGCCAGCGCCACCGCGGGATGGGCCTCCAGCGCGCTTTCAATCACCACCGGATCGATATTGTGGCCACTGCGGATAATCAGATCCTTCGACCGGCCTGCGATGAAAATCCGCCCCTGCTCGTCGGTGTAAGCCAGATCGCCGCTCTCGAGCCAGCCATCGCGAAGTGAGCTCGCATTTTGGCTCGGATCGCGATATCCCGGCATGACGTGCGGTCCAGAAATCGTCAGCACGCCGATCTCATGTGGCGCGCATGGCCCGTCCAGAAAACCGTCGGCGCCGAGCCTGCGGACCACGACCTCGGTATAGGGAATGCGATAGCCGACCGATCCCAGCACCAACTCCCCGCACGCCGGATCGACCGCCAACACGCCGGCGGTTTCCGTCATTCCAATGATTTCGTGAATTGTCTTGCCGGTCATCGCCTGGAATTTTTCGCCGACGGCGCGGGGCAGCATCGAAGCGCCCGTAACCGCGTAGCGCGCGGAAGAGATATCGGCGTCGACGGGAACATTGAGCAGCGCGGACAGAGCGGTCGGAACGCCGCCGATCACGGTGGCCCTGCAACGCGCCACGACACGCCAGAAATTCTTAACCATCTGCGGATTACGCATCCCCGAAGGCGACAGCACGATCACGTTCGAGCCGGCCAGGAAACAGGACAGACCGACCGAGATGGCGCCTCCGACGTGAAACATCGGCAAACTGTTGGTCAGATTGTCGGTCTCGCCGAGATCGTACAGGACGGCGGCGCCGAATGCGGCGACGATCTGGTTGCGGTGGGTGTGCACGACCAGCTTCGGCGAACCGGTGGTGCCTCCAGTGTGGAAATAGGCCGCAACATCGTCGTCGCGACGGCTGTTGCCGGATGCGAGAACTTTTCCATCCTGGGCCGCGAGCGCCGACGCAAATTCGATGACACCGTCCGGCAACGGCGCGTCCGTCACCGAAATCCGGACGAGCTTGAGACCCGGAATCAACGCCTGGACCGCCAGGGCTTTCTGCCAGATGTCGAGTTGCGGATGAGGCCCCAGCGTCACCAGGATCGTCGCGCCGGAGGCCTCGATCAGCTCGGCGATGTTTTGCGCCTGCAGCAGGAAATTAATGGGCACCGCATAGCCCGCGGTCTCCGCGCCCCACAAGGTGAAATGGGTTTCGACCAGGCTCGGCAGGATGTAGGCCACGCCCGGCGCAGGTCCGCCGATGGAGGTAAACAGATTGGCCGCCCGGGTGATGCCTTCAAGCAATTGACGGTAGGAAACCAGACGCGGTTTCTCCTCATCCTCTCCCGTCATCACCATGGTCAGCGCGGTATGGTCCGGATTGCCTGCCGCGCTTTTCATGAAGACGTCGTAGACGCTTCTCGCGTCGTAACGTTGCGCAAACGGCTTTTCGTTTTCGAACCGAATCACGTCCGCAAGCGTCGCGATCGGATAGTCACTGAATGCTGGCACTGAATTCCCCGCGAAATGTTATGGTCTCTGCGGACCCTTCTTCATGAACCGTACCGCTACAATGGCATCTCGCTCAACCGCGCCGCGTAGCGCGCCATCAGGTCGACCTCGAGATTGACCTCGCCGCCCGCGCGCCAGCCGCCGAGCGTCGTGACATTTAGTGTGTGCGGAATGATCAGCACCGAAAACACGACGTCAGCAACGGTGTTGACCGTCAGCGACACGCCATCCAACGTGACCGAGCCCTTGGCGGCAATGAAGCGCGCCAGTTCCCGCGCGGTGCGCAGTTCGAACCGCGCCATGTCGGGCAGATCGTCGCGCGTGACGATGGTGGCGATCCCGTCGGCATGGCCGGCCACGATATGGCCGCCGAGTTCATCGCCGATCTTCAGCGCGCGCTCGAGATTGAGTTTGGTGCCAACGCTCCAGTGTTTTGCGGTGGTCATGCCGAGGGTTTCGGCAGCGGCGTCGACATCGAACCAGGTCTGGTCGCCCGCGACGCCCGCGGCGACCACCGTCAGGCAGACGCCGTTGCAGGCGATCGAGGCGCCATCCGCGATGCCGGCACGGTCGTAGCGGCACGCGATCCGCAGCCGGTGCAACTGCCCCTGCGCCGTTGGCGTCATGGCCGTTATCTCGCCGATGTCGGTGACAATGCCGGTGAACATTCAGATTTGATCCGTCGAAGCTGGTGCGCTCGATGGCGCCGCACCGGAGGTGATACCCCCTCTCCCATGGGGAGAGGGCTGGGGTGAGGGGGTACGGTCCATCGATAGCGCGCAACCCCTCACCCGGATCGCCAGTGCGATCCGACCTCTCCCCATGGGAGAGGTGACGTCGAACGCTTCGATCTCTCTCTGTTGAAACATGCCTAGATGCGCTCGTAGATGGTCAGAGTATCCTTCTGCAGGCTTTCGCTAGCACGAACGCGAAAGTCCGGCGACTGTGTGATGGATGTCAGCGGCAATGCCTCCAGCGCATCGACGCCGCCGGCGCCGATCGCATCGGGGCCGCGCAGCAGCCAGACTTCGTCGACCAGCCCTGAGGCGACAAAGGATGACGCCACGCGCGAGCCGCCTTCCACCAAAAGCCGTGTGATGCCCTTTTCGGCGAGCGCACGCAGCACGGCCATAAGATCTAGCCCCGGCGGCGTGGTCGTGGTGGCTACCCGGATCACCTGCGCGCCGGCAGCGCCGAGCTTCACAGCGGCAGGCGCTTCCGACAGGTTCGAGGTCATCACCCACAGCGGCGTCTGGCGCGCCGAATGAACCAGCCTGCTGCTGCCTGATATCCGCAGGCTCCGATCGAGTACCACCCGCACCGGCGAACGCGCTTCCATGCCCGGCAGCCGGCAGGTCAAAAGCGGATCGTCCGCCTGCACCGTGCCGATCCCGACGAGGATCGCGTCGGATTGCGCCCGCAGCAGATGCACCCGCGCTCTTGCGGCTTCGCCCGATATCGCCACGGGCTTGCGCTCCGCAGTGCCGATCTTGCCGTCCGCGGATACCGCGAGCTTGAGGGTCACGTAGGGACGCTTGTCGCGGATGCGCCTGAAATGGCCGGCATGGTCATGCGCCGCCTCCGCCGCGCCGAGCCCGATGTCGACCGTAATGCCGGCGGCGCGCAATTTGGCATGGCCCTGCCCGGCCACTTCCGGGTTGGGATCCTCGATCGCCGACACCACGCGGGCGATCCCGGCGGCAATGACGGCATCCGCACAGGGCGGCGACTTGCCGATATGCGAGCATGGCTCCAGCGTCACATAGAGCGTGGCGCCTCGCGCCGCCTCGCCGGCGCGCTGGAGCGCCTCCGGCTCAGCATGGGGGCGGCCGCCGGGCTGTGTCCAGCCGCGGCCGACGATGACGCCGTCCCTGACCACAACCGCGCCGACGGCGGGATTGGGCCAGGTTCGGCCCTGCCCGCGCCGCCCCAGCGTCAATGCCAGCCGCATGAAGCGCTGGTCGGCGGCTTTGGATTGCTTCGATTTCTGCGCGAACTGGTCTTCCAGAATGCGGAAGATCATTTGCGTAACAGGGCCAGCCGCGCGTCGTCGTCGCCGGAGAGCTCGCCGAGCACGGCTTCGAAGTCCTTGGCCTCGCGGAAATTGCGATAGACCGAGGCGAAGCGAACATAGGCGACGTCGTCGAGCTGGCGCAGATGCTCCATCACGATCTCGCCGATCGCCTCGGATGAAATCTCGGCTTCGCCGCCGCTTTCCAGCTCGCGCACGATGGCCGAGACCATCTTCTCGACCCGCTCCGGATCGACCGGGCGCTTGCGCAGAGAAATCTGCAGCGAGCGCACCAGCTTATCGCGGTCGAACGGCACCCGGCGGCCGTTGCGCTTGATCACCGTGAGTTCGCGCAGCTGCACCCGCTCGAATGTGGTGAAGCGGAAATTGCAGGCGATGCACACCCGCCGGCGCCGGATCACGGCAGAGTCCTCGGTCGGACGGGAGTCCTTTACCTGGGTATCGAGACTGTTGCAGCTTGGGCAACGCATCCGGCTAAAACCTTACTGCAAGACCTTATTGATAAATCGGAAAACGATCAGTGAGCGCCTTGACCCGTTCCTTGATCGCGGCTTCCACCATCGGCGCGCTGCCGTCCTGCGACTGCGCGATCGCGTTGAGCACCTCGGCGATCATGCCGGCGACCTGCTTGAATTCGGCAACGCCGAAGCCGCGCGTGGTCGCCGCCGGCGTACCCAGGCGAAGGCCCGAGGTGACGAACGGCTTTTCCGGATCGAAGGGAATGCCGTTCTTGTTGCAGGTGATGGCGGCGCGCACCAGTGCCTTCTCCGAGACGTTGCCCTTGAGGCCCTTCGGCCGCAGATCGACCAGCATCAGATGGTTGTCGGTGCCCCCCGAGACGATGTCGAAACCGTGGCCGCGCAGGCTCTCGGCCAGCGCCTTGGCATTCTCGACCACGTTCTTCGCATAGATCTTGAAGTCCGGCCGCAGCGCTTCGGCGAACGCCACCGCTTTTGCGGCGATCACATGCATCAGCGGCCCGCCCTGCAGGCCCGGGAAGATCGCCGAGTTCAATTTCTTGGCGAGCGCCTCGTCGTTGCACAGGATCAGGCCGCCGCGCGGACCGCGCAGCGATTTGTGCGTCGTGGTGGTGGTGACATGGGCATGCGGCACCGGCGAGGCATGCACGCCGCCGGCGACGAGGCCGGCGAAATGCGCCATGTCGACCATCAGATAGGCGCCGATGCTGTCGGCGATTTCGCGAAACCGCTTGAAATCCCAGGCGCGCGAATAGGCCGATCCGCCGGCGATGATCAGTTTCGGCCGCACCTGCTCGGCCTGTTTTGCGACCGCATCCATGTCGATGACCTGGTCCTCGCGCCGCACCGTGTAGTGCGCGGCCTTGAACCATTTGCCGGACATGTTGACGGGCGAGCCATGGGTGAGATGGCCGCCGGCGGCGAGATCGAGACCCATGAAGGTGTCGCCGGGCTGCAGCAGCGCCAGGAACGTCGCCTGGTTCATCTGGCTTCCCGAGTTCGGCTGCACATTGGCAAATCCCGCGCCGAACAGTTTTTTGGCGCGATCGATCGCCAGCGTCTCCACCACGTCGACCCATTCGCAGCCGCCGTAATAGCGGTTGCCCGGATAGCCCTCGGCATATTTGTTGGTCAGCACCGAGCCCTGGGCTTCCAGCACCGCGCGGCTGACGATGTTTTCCGACGCGATCAGCTCGATCTCGTGGCGCTGGCGGCCGAGTTCACCGCGGATGGCGGCGGCGATATCCGGATCGGCCTCGGAAAGAGTGGCCGAAAAGAACGAGTTGGGCGCGGAGCCGGTTTGGGCACCGGAAGACGAAGGGCTCATGGGCGAAATATCTCCGCCGCCGCAACCTGTTAGACGGGGTGCGGTCGGCTATGTGTGGCGCTCGCAAGATATGCCTGCGAGATACCACATCGCCCGGAATTGGCCAAGCGCTTGCGGTATCCGCCTGATATTTATGCAAGATATGGTGGGGATGGGGTGGTTTTGCCACGACCGTCGCCTGGAGCGAACGCCGTGGCGCCCCAAACCTCTCCGCCCTCGCCCCGGCTCAGGGCCGGGGCGACGGACTACTTCGCAAACCGGTACGCCCCACCCTTCTCGATCGAGCGCTGGAACGCCGGGCGGGCGTGCATTCGCGACAGCCATGCACTTAAATTCGGATACGGCCCAAGCTTGTCGAACACCTTCGCCATGTCGCCGACAAAGCTCATCTGGATATCGGCGCCGGTCAGGGATGTCCCGACAAAGAACTCGCGGCCGTTCAATGCGCCGTCGACATAGCCGAGATGGTTGGCGATCTCGCTGTCGATGCGCGGATGCAAGGGAGCGCCGGCCTCCTTCAACCTGCCGACATAAAGGTTGAGCATCAGCGGCAGCATCGCCGAGCCTTCCGAGTAATGCAGCCACTCGTTATAGGCCTCGTAATCGGCGCTGCCGGGCGCCGGCATCAGCTTGCCTCCACCGTGGCGGCGAATGATGTAATCGACGATCGCGCCCGACTCCGCGATCCTGACATCACCGTCGGTGATGACGGGCGATTTGCCGAGCGGATGCACCGCGGTCAATTCCGGCGGCGCCAGCCGCGTCGCGGCATCGCGCTGATAGCGCTGCATCTCATAGGGCGTGCCGAGTTCTTCCAGCAGCCACAGGATCCGCTGCGAGCGGGAGTTGTTGAGATGATGCAAGGTGAGCATGGGGTTTCCTCGGCGTTCTTGCTGGACGCTGAGGTTGTAGCAGAGATTTTTGCAGGGCGTCTGAAACACCTACAAACGTCATCGCCCGGCGCCTGTCCCCGACTTGATCGGGGATGACCGGGCGCCAGTGTTCCAGGACATTTAGCGTTAGAGTCGAGAGGCCGCGGCGTACTGGATGCCCCGCTTTCGCGGGGCACGACGACCCATTGCGGATCAGCGTCGCCGACCGTTCATAGACAGCGTTCTACAACCCCGTATACCCGGCCTTCACCGGATCGCTGGACCCATCGAGTTCGCGCAAATAGGTCAGCCCGCACACCGTGAGGCGATGCGGATCCTTTTCGCCGGCTTCGAACAGCATGGTGACGTATTCCGTGACCTTGGCGCGTGCCTCCGCGCTGGCGGCGGCGGAGCGGTTTAGCAAGAGATCGTAGGTGTGCATGATGCGGTCGATGGCAGCTTCCATGGATATCCTCTGGGCTATCAATCAGGTGGACTGTCGGTCAGACGAGTTGGGCCTCGAACTGCGCGATCGCCTTGTTGGCGAGCCTGATCTTGTTGTATTCGCCGCGCTGAAAGATCTCGACGATGATTTCGAGCAGGCGGTCGTTGGTGGCAAAGCTATCGGCCATCGCGCCGGACTTGCGAAGATAGTTCGAGGCGATGGCATAGGAATCGCCGACTACCTCGACATTCATCACCTGCAATCCGCGCTCGACCAGCATGGCTCAAGTCCTCCGATATGGAGGGATAAGCCGCGACACCCGACATAGGTTCCGTTTCGGGAAACCTGTTTTTTGCGATGCGAAAAGGCGAGCAAAAACAAAACGCACCGGGCCGGTAAGCCGGTCCGATGCGCCTGGGGAAGTCTATCTTAAAGCACTGGCTGCCGGTCTTTTTGAGATGCCGGCTTGGCCCGATGAAAAAGTCTCAGAGCCGATACAGGATCTGGTCGGTCCAGAACCGCTCGAGCCGATGGAGCGACTTGTTCAGGGTCGCGAATTCCTCGTTCGAGATGCCGCCGACCTGTTCCACGGTCTTGACGTGCTTCTGGTAGAGCGCGTCGACGATGCGGCGGATTTCCTGGCCCTGCGCGGTGAGGCGAATGCGGACCGAACGGCGATCGACGCGCGAGCGCTGATGATCGAGGAAACCGAGTTCGACCAGCTTCTTCAGATTGTAGGAGACGTTGGAGCCGAGGTAATAGCCGCGCGTGCGCAGTTCACCCGCGGTCAGTTCCTTGTCGCCGATATTATAGAGCAGGAGTGCCTGCACCGAATTGATGTCGGCGCGGCCGCGGCGATCGAATTCATCCTTGATGACGTCGAGCAGGCGGCGATGCAGACGCTCCACCAAGGTCAATGCTTCGAGGTAGAGCGGCTGCACCGGAGCCTGGCCGGGAACGCGTTCAGCGGTTTCCACCGCCGTTGCAACGGCTTTCATCATGACATTCCCCTGTTGTCGTTTTTATCGACTTATTCGACGAGACTTGTGTCCCGCCTGATAGCCTCAACTTAAGGGGACGGTTTGAAGATCCGCTTAAATAAGACAATAAAGAGATCATGAATTTAAGACAGTGAATCGCGGATTAAGCCCGTGAACAAAGGGCTTTTCGCAACCTTTCATTGACGGTGCGCGAGCCCTGTTCACGCTTCGTTGGCGGACTGTGTCGCATATCCGAACAGCACCGTTCAAATTCGAAACGCCTGCGTAACAGGTATGACCGCAGCGTTAGGGTGACTGAAAAGTTACCGCGAAATTTGTCGAAAATTTTATGCAATTCTTTGGGCGCGCATGAGGGATGGCGCGCGTTATGGCGGCCGTTCGCGCGCCGCCATCCAGGCCAGCGCGAGATACGCCGCCAGCATCAACGCTTCCACGCCGACCACGACAAGGCTGCCGCCGTAGATTGCCGGAAACATCAGTTCGATCACCGCCATCGAAACGACCGTCGTCAGCCACACCACCGCGCCCCACGGTGTCGCGAGCCACAATCCGACCGCGGCGACCAGTTCGATCACCGCGAAATAAACCGTCGCGGCCTGCCATGCCATCGCCTGATTTTCGAACGCATCGTCTTCGCCGCCGATGAAGCCGGTGACCTGGGCCCAATGATAGAGTCCCTTGGCCACCGAGAGCACGGCCATGATGCGCAGGAAGAGCACCAGCCGCCGGGTCCACGCATTGTCGTCGGATTCGATCCGTTCGGACGAAATCGCCGCCACCGACATGGCATTGTCCCGCGAGGGATCGCGCGATGGGGTTTCAGACATGCGCCGTGCTGTTCATGATCTTCAATACGCCTCTATAGATCATCTCATGGCCCCTGGGCGCGGCAAAATCAATCCGGCAAGCCCCCTTGCAGCGGGTCAGGGCCGCGATGACGTAACCGATGCAAGGTGCTAAGACTGCGACCGTTCACATCCGGTCCGCCGTCTTCAGGAGAAACCATCACATGGCGATCAAATTCGGGCGTCCGATCGAAATGCGCGACGCACCGCGGCGGGCAACCGCGCTGGCCGCCCCCCGCCTCGATCTGGCCGTTCGCCCGCGCCGCAATCGCAAGGCGGAGTGGGCGCGCCGGCTGGTGCGGGAAAACGTGCTGACCACCGACGACCTGATCTGGCCGCTGTTCGTGGTCGACGGCCAGAACAAGCGCGCCGCTATCGCCTCGATGCCGGGCGTGGAACGGCTCAGTGTCGACCAGGCGGTGCGCGACGCCGAGCGCGCGGTCAAGCTGAACATCCCCTGCATCGCGCTGTTTCCCTACACCGACCCGTCCCTGCGCGACGAGCACGGCTCCGAAGCGGTCAATCCCGACAACCTCGTGTGCAAATCGGTGCGCGCCATCAAGAAGGAGTTTCCCGGCCTGGGCGTGCTGTGCGACGTCGCGCTCGATCCCTTCACCAGCCACGGCCATGATGGATTGATCGAGGACGGCCGCATCCTCAACGACGAGACCGTGGCGGTGCTGGTGCGGCAGGCGCTGGTACAGGCCGAGGCCGGCTGCGACATCATCGCGCCGTCCGACATGATGGACGGCCGAATCGGCGCCATCCGCGAGGGGCTCGACGCGACGGGGTTTCTCGACGTGCAGATCATGGCCTATGCGGCGAAATATGCCTCCGCCTTTTACGGCCCGTTCCGCGACGCGATCGGCTCGGCCAAGACGCTGACCGGCGACAAGCGCACCTATCAAATGGACAGCGCCAATTCCGACGAGGCGCTGCGCGAGGTCGAACTCGACATCGCCGAAGGCGCCGACATGGTGATGGTGAAGCCGGGGATGCCCTATCTTGACGTGGTGCGGCGGGTCAAGGACACCTTTGCGATGCCGACCTTCGTCTATCAGGTGTCCGGCGAATACGCGATGATCGCGGCGGCCGCCGGCAATGGCTGGATCGACGGCGAGCGGGCGATGATGGAAAGCCTGCTGGCGTTCAAGCGCGCCGGCGCCGATGGGGTTCTGACTTATTTCGCTCCGCAGGCGGCGGAGAAGCTCAAGATGGAGGGCTAAGGCGGCTCGTTGAAATGTGCTCTTGGAAATATGCTCTTGCGCCCGGGAAAAGCCATTCCCATGTGCAACAACAAAGTCGGGAGGACGGATTATGTCTGACAGCGGTTCGGGAAACACGCGCGGTGCCTGGCGTAATGGCGCGGCGGATTTTCAGCCGCATGCGTTCGATCCCTGGACCCAGCCGGAACTGTTTCGCGGCGTGCTGACGCGGCGGGTATTCGCGTTCCTGATCGACCTGGTGGTGCTTTCCGTCCCTGTGATTTTCGCTTACGTGTTCATCGCCGTGTTCGGCCTGATTACGCTGGGGCTCGGCTGGGCACTGTTCTGGCTGGCATGGCCGGCTTCCGTGATCTGGGCGGTGATCTATTACGGCGCGTCGCTGGGCGGTCCGCATTCGGCTACCATCGGCATGCGCGTGATGGATCTGGAACTGCGCACCTGGTATGGCGCGCCGAGCTATTTTGTGCTGGGTGCGATGCACGCGGTGCTGTTCTGGCTGTCGGTATCGTTCCTGTCGCCGCTGGTGCTGCTGGTTGGGCTGTTCGATGGCCGCCGCCGCCTGCTGCACGACATCGTACTGGGAACCGTTGTGATCAACAGTTCGGTCCGCAGCCCCGTGGCGCAGACCGCCCGAACCTTCTGACCCGTGCCGGCTGGCACGGAGCAAACCGATTGACCGCCAGCCTCCGCGGCGCGATGCTGGCGCCTGCTTCGTTTCTGGAGCCCGTGAGATCCCGTGACCCAGCACTCGCGTGACACCCCGCAATTCTATCTGACGGCGCCGTCGCCCTGCCCGTACCTGCCAGGCCGGCATGAGCGCAAGGTGTTCACGCATCTGGTCGGCGACAAGGCGGGCGACCTCAACGACCTGCTCACCCATGGCGGCTTCCGGCGCAGCCAGTCGATCGCCTACCGCCCGGCCTGCGACCAGTGCCGCGCCTGTGTTTCCGTGCGCGTCGTCGCCAACGAGTTTCGTCCCTCGCGCAATTTCAGGAAGATCCTGGCCCGCAATGCCGACATCGTCGGCGAGCAGCGCAGCCCGGTACCGACCTCCGAGCAATATTCGGTCTTTCGCGCCTATCTCGACCAGCGCCATCGTCATGGCGGCATGGCCGACATGACCGTGCTCGACTACGCCATGATGGTGGAAGACAGCCACGTCGAAACCCGCATCATCGAATACCGCCGGCGCGGCATCGACAGCGGCATCACCGGCCGCGGCGAGGAACTGGTGGCGGTGGCGCTGACGGACGTGCTCAGCGACGGGCTGTCGATGGTGTATTCGTTCTTCGAACCGTCGGAGGAAAGCCGCTCGCTCGGCACCTTCATGATCCTCGACCACATCACCCGCGCCCGGCGCCAGGGACTGCCTTACGTCTATCTCGGCTACTGGATCGAAGGTTCCAAGAAGATGGACTACAAGGGCCGCTTCCTGCCGCAGCAGCGCCTCGCCCCCTCCGGCTGGCTGCGCATCGACGCGTCAGGCGAAGTGCCCTCGGAGCCGCAGGATTAGGCGGCGAATAGGGAGTGGCGAGTAGCGAATTGAAAACCGCTATTCGCTATTCGCTTCTTCCTCACCCATTCACATAATCAAACACCAGTTTCGCATTCAGCGCGATGATAAGGGCCGCGGTCAGCGCGGCGAACACGGTGAGCCACCGCGGCGCGACGAACGGGCCCATTTTGGCGCGGCTTGCGGTGAACATGACCAGCGGCACCACGGCGAACGGCAGTTGCAGGCTGAGCACCACCTGGCTCAGGATCAGCAATTGTCCCGTGGCTTTGCCGCCGGCCCAGATCGTCACGACCACCGCCGGCACGATCGCGATTCCGCGCGTCACCAACCGCCGCAGCCATGGTGCGATGCGCCAATTGAGAAAACCCTCCATCACGATCTGACCCGACAGGGTCGCGGTGATGGTCGAGTTCAGCCCACAGCACAGAAGCGCGATCGCAAACAGCGTCGGCGCCAGGGTCGAGCCGAGCAGCGGGGCGAGGAAGGCATGGGCCTGATCGAGTTCGGCGACATCGGTCCTGCCGGCCCGATGATAGGTCGCCGCCGCCAGGATCAGGATCGAAGCGTTGATAATCAGGGCGAGGCAAAGCGCGATCGCGGAATTGATATTGGCGAGCTTGATCGCTTCGCGCTTTTCTCCGATCCCCTCGCCATAGCCGCGGGTCTGCACCAGCCCCGAATGCAGATACAAATTGTGCGGCATCACGGTGGCGCCGAGTATGCCGAGCGCCAGATACAGCATTTCGCGATTGCGCAGGATGTCCGTGGTCGGCGCAAAACCCCGGACTACCGCGCCCCAGTTGGGATCGGCCATCGCGATCTGCACCGCGAAGCACGCTGCGATCACGCCCAGCATCGTCACCACGAACGCCTCGATCCAGCGAAAGCCGAACGCCTGCAGCGCCAGAATCAGAAACACGTCGGCCGCGGTGATGACCACGCCGATCTCGAGTGGAATGTGAAACAGGAGATTGAGGCCGATGGCGGTGCCGATCACTTCGGCGAGATCGGTCGCGGTGATGGCGATTTCCGCCGACAGCCACAGCGGCAACGACGCCCAGCGCGGAAAGGAATCGCGGCAGGCCTGCGCGAGGTCGCGTCCGGAGCCGACACCGAGCCGGGTGCACAGCGACTGCAGCACGATCGCCATCACGTTGGACAGCAGCGCGACGAACAGCAGCGCGTAGCCGAACTTGGAACCGCCGGCGAGCGAGGTCGCCCAGTTGCCGGGATCCATATAGCCGACCGCGACCAGGTAGCCGGGGCCGAGGAACGCAAGCAGCTTGCGCCAGAACGACCCTTGTTTGGCGGTCTGGACCGAGCCGAACATGCCCGCCAGCGAAGGCGTGCCCCTCGCCGAGCGCCAGCCGGAGGGTTCCTGTGGAAGGTCCGGGAGGACCTCCGGCAAGGTATCAGGGGATATATCGGCAGATCGTGCGTCCATCTTCGGAAGATGGCGAAGGTTCTTCTATATTGCAACTCATTTGCAAATGCATCTGGGAGGCCTTTGGTTAGGTCGCCGGCCTGTCACGCCGGCGCCCTCCTATCGGGAAGCGGGTGGTTTGGCGGTGTTCGAGGCCTGACAGTGCCGTCAGACCGACAAATGCAAGGGAATCCCACCATGTCCGCGCCCGACAACGCCCCTCGCCTGCCATCGACCTTCAACCGCCTGGCCTGGTCCAATCTGGCGGCCCAATCCGCCGAGCAGATTGCGCTGGCCGCCGCCCCGATCGTGGCGGTACTCTCGCTCGGCGTCGGCGAAGGCCAGACCGGGCTGTTGCAGACCGCGCTGACGCTGCCGTTCATCCTGTTCGCGATTCCCGGCGGGCCTGCTCGCCGACCGCATCTCGCGGCGCTGGCTGATGGCGGGCTCGGAAGCCCTGCGCGCCGCGGCGCTGCTTGGAATTCTCATACTGATCTGGCTCGACCTGCTGACGCTGCTCGCTGCTCGCTCTGCTCGGTTTTGTCGCGGTCTGCGGAACGGTCGCCTATAGCGTGGCGGCGCCCGCCCTGGTGCCGTCGCTGGTATCGCCGCAATCGTTGCCGGCGGCCAATGCGCGGATCGAACTGGCGCGCACCATCGCGTTTGCCAGCGGCCCGGCGCTGGGCGGCGTGCTGGTGGGATGGCTTGGCGCTGCGCCGGCGTTCGGATTTGCCGCGGCCCTCTCCGTCATCGCGGTGGTGCTGCTGTCGGGAATTTACGAACCCGCGCGCGTGCCCGCGCCGCGACGTCATCCGCTGCAGGAGATCAGGGAAGGTGCGGCCTTCGTGCTGCATCATCCGCTGCTGCGGCCGGTGTTCGTCACCCAGTTCATCTTCAACACCGGCTCGTTCCTGCGTGCTCGCGGTGTTCGTGCCCTATGCGGTTCGTCGTCTCGGATTGTCGGCGACCGGGGTCGGCACCACGCTTTCGATGTACGGCGTCGGCATGGTGGTCGGCGCGCTGTCGGCGACGCGGGTGATGCGGCGGCTGCCGTTCGGCACCGTGATCGGGCTTGGGCCGGTGACCGGCTTTGTCGCCGCCGCCGTGATGGCGCTGACGACCGTTGTGCCGAGCCCGGCGCTGGCCGGCCTCGGCTTCTTCCTGCTCGGCGCCGGACCGATCCTGTGGGTGATCTGCACCACGACCTTGCGGCAATCGGTGACGCCGCCGCGGCTGCTTGGCACGGGTGTCGGCGATCAACATCATGAGCTATGGCGCGCGGCCGGTCGGCTGCGGCGCTCGGCGCGCATCGTCGGCGGGTTTTACGGCGCGGAAGCCTGCCTTTATCTGGCAGTCGCGATCTTCGGCGCCCAGGCGCTGGTGATCCTGCTGTCGCCGGCGGTCGCGCTGGCGCGGCAGCCGGAGATGGTCGGCGAGCCCGCGAAGGCGTAGCGCGCTGCCGAGAGCGTACGCGAGCGTCTCCGCTGTCATGGCCGGCTTGTCCCGGCCATCCGCGCTTCTCTTCGATTTCAGAAAGTAAGACGTGGATGCCCGGCACAAGGCCGGGCATGACCAGAAACAATATTGGGCAGTTCCCTCCTCCATTTTATATGATATATATCATCTCATCTTCACCGGGAACCGCCATGGCCGACCAGACCGTTGCAACGATCGCCGCCGCGCCTCGCCCCGAAATCTCCTCGACGTTTCAGCAGATCGCGGTACTCGCCGCGCTGGCGGCAACGGGGACGCTGGCCACCAATATCCTGTTGCCTTCGCTGCCGCAGATGGCGGCGTCGCTGCACGTTTCCACCGCCGAGGTGACCGCGTCGATTACGGTGTTCCTCGCGGTGTTCGCCCTCGGCCAGCTCGTCGTCGGGCCGATCTCGGATCGCTATGGCCGGCGCTGGCCGGTGTTGACGGGCTTTGCGGTGTTCTTCGCCGGCAGCATCTGGTGCGGGCTTGCCGACGACCTGCCGGGCCTGCTGGCCGGCCGCGTCGTCCAGGCCGCCGGCGCCTGTTCGACCTCGGTGCTGTCGCGCGCCATTGCCCGCGACCTTTTCTCCGGCGCGGCGCTCGGCCGCGCGATGGCGCTGATCATGATTGCGATGGCGGCCGCACCCGGCTTCTCGCCCCTGCTCGGCGGCGCGCTTGACCATTATTTTGGCTGGCGTTCCGAATTCGCCTTCATCGCCATCTTTGCGGCGATCGGTGCCATCGCCTACGCCGCGGTGCTCGGCGAAACCCATCGTTCGATGCGGATCCCGCTCAATCCGGTCGCCATCGCCAAAAGCTATCTCGGCCTCGTCGCGGATCGCCGCTTCCTCGTTCCGGCCGCGACCGTCAGCCTGATCATGGGCGGGTTGTTTGCGATGTTTTCGGCGGCTCCCCGGGTATTGATCGAGGGGCTGCATTTCACGCCGATCCAGCTCGGCCTGTTCTTCGCCGGCACGGTCATGATCGTGTTCGCCGCCGGCATGCTGGCGACGCGGCTGGCGCCACGTTTCGGGCTCGACCGTTCGATCCGGGGCGGCCTCGCCGCGGCCGCGATCGGCAGTATCGCCATCCTGCTGGTGTCGATCTTCAACCCCGCCTTCCTGCCGTTCCTCGCGGCCATGGCGGTGTTCCTGCTGGGCATGGGCATCGTCAATCCGCTCGGCACCGCCCAGGCGCTGTCCCCGTTCGGCGACAAGGCCGGTGCGGCTTCGGCATTGCTCGGCTTTTGGCAGATGATGGCGGCGGCGATCGGGGTTTACCTCGCCGCAACGGTGTCGCATCAGGCGATGCTTGCGCTCGGCATCGTCCTGACGGTCGGTTCGCTACTGGCGATCGGGCTCTACACGATGCGGGTGAGAGCTGCCTAACTCGCAGATAGCGCTCGTAGCTTCCGGCCACGGCTGCGTCGGCGGCGATATCGGGATCGAGCGTATAGAGATCCCGAGCGCGGCCGATGCCGCGCAACGCGAACCGGCCGGTGGAGACCAGATAGGCCTGACCGGCTGCGTCGAGCCCGGTACAAAAATCGGATGACGTCAGCAGTTCGCGATCGATCGAACTGCACATCGAGGCGATGCGGCTGACCTCGTTGACCGCCGGCCCCACCACGGTGAAATCGAGCCGGTCCTCGCTGCCGATGTTGCCGTAAAAGACCTCGCCGACATGCAGGCCGACATAGGCCGATGTCGTCGGCCGGCCAGTTTCGGAACGGCGAGCATTGAGCGAAATCATGTTGCCGCGCAGGCGATGCTCGGCTCTCAACGCGGCGCGCCTGGCGAGCGTCATGTCAGGGTTGGTGAACATCGCCAGCACGCCGTCGCCGATCAACTTGAGTACGTCGCCGCCCTCGTCATGGATGGCGTCGATGGCGGCCTGTGCGTAGTCGTTGAGAAACGGAATGATCTCGCCCGGCGCGAGGTTTTCGCTGATCCCGGTTGAGCCGCGCAGATCGGAAAACCACAAGACGGCGCTGATGCGCTCGGTCACGCCGCGCGCGATCCGTCCGCGCAGCACCTGCTCGGAAGCGTCGCGCCCGAGATAGACCCGGCCCAGCGTGCGGGCGATATCGACCTGGGCGGCAGACTTGATCGCCAACGCCAGCACCGGCACCAGGTCGCGCAATGCCGCCAGGCCCTGCTCCGCAAAGCCGTCAGCGCGCCGGGTCAGCCAGTAGGAATAGAGGCAGTCCATCTGGCCGATGGTTCCGGCTTCACCGAACCGATGCACGAAGGCGACGAAGTGCCGGTGCCCCTTCGCGGCGAGATCGTCGATCATCGAGAAATCGAGGGAAGCGCAATCGGCAAGATCGATCCGCAGCTCGTCACCGCAGGTTTCGAGCAAGTGGTTGAAGGTGGAACGGCGCCAGTTTTCCGCGGGCGCGCCCTCGCTGGTCGATCCGTATTCGAAGATATCGCTCTCGTCGATTTCGGTGTCGTTCCAGCGAAATCCGCGTCCCTCCAAAATCGGATGCAGCGTATCGATGAAGACCAGCCCGCGCGACAGATCGAGACCACCGGCCCTGCAGCGCTCGCAGAAGCCGCGAACCAGATCCTTTTCCGGCAAGCCGGTCAGGCCCTGGCTCACCAGCCAGTTCATCAACCGCAGTCGGGGTGTCAAATCCATAAGTTATTATGCCGCGCAATCCCGCGGGATGAAAGACCAGCAGATCACGCGCTGGGTTCAAACAGCACCTTGCGACTTCGCTGGTATGACGCTCGCGCCGTCCTCCTTCACGAAAGAGGCGACGGGGTGATCGAGTAGATCAAGTACCGCCTCCGACGGCCGGCAAAGCCTGACGCCCTTCGGCGTCACCACGATCGGCCGATTAATCAGGATCGGATGCGCCAGCATGAAATCGATCAATTGGTCGTCGCTCCATTTCGGGTCGGCGAGCCCCAACTCCGCATAGGGCGTGCCCTTCTCGCGCAACAGCGCTCGAACCGGAATTCCCATCGCCTCGATCAGTTCCGTCAGCCGCGCCCGGCTTGGCGGCGTCTTCAGATACTCGATGACCTCAGGCACTTCGCCGCTTTGCCGGATCATCGCCAGCGTGTTGCGCGAGGTGCCGCAGGCCGGATTGTGATAGATCGTCACGCTCACGTCCGCGCTTCCTTGTTGATGGCGACAGTAGCCCCGGCGCCGGCCTCGTACCAGCCGCGCGACGCCTTCACCAGATGGACCACCGAGAGCATCACGGGCACCTCGACCAGCACGCCGACCACGGTGGCGAGCGCCGCCCCGGAGTTGAGGCCGAACAGGCTGATGGCGGCAGCGACCGCGAGTTCGAAAAAGTTGCTGGCGCCGATCAGCGCCGCGGGCGCGGCGACGCACCAGGCGACACCGAAGCGGCGGCTCAGCCAATAGGCAAGCCCGGCATTGAAATAGACCTGGATCACGATCGGTACCGCCAGCAGCACGATCACCAGCGGCTGGGCGATGATCTGTTCGCCCTGAAAGCCGAATAGCAGCACCAGCGTGGTCAGCAATGCGACCAGCGACACCGGCTGCAGCACATGCTGTGTCCGCTGCAACGCCGCCGGCCCGGAGCGCAGCAGCGCGCGCCGCCATAGCTGCGCGACGACGACGGGCACGACGATATATAACACCACCGAAATCAGCAGCGTCGCCCAGGGCACGGCGATCGAGGCGACGCCGAGCAAGAGGCCGACCAGCGGCGCGAACGCAAACACCATGATGACGTCGTTGAGCGCGACCTGGCTCAGCGTGTAATGCGGCTCGCCCTCGCACAGGTTCGACCACACGAACACCATTGCCGTGCAGGGCGCCGCGGCCAGCAAAATGAGGCCTGCGATATAGGACGGAATCTGCGCCGACGGCAGCCATGGCGCGAACAGATGACCGATGAACAGCGAGCCCAGCAACGCCATCGAGAACGGTTTTACCGCCCAGTTGATGAACAGCGTGACGCCGACGCCGCGCCAGTGCTCGCGCACCTGGCCCAGCGCACCGAAGTCGATCTTCAGAAGCATCGGGATGATCATCAGCCAGACCAGCCCGGCCACCGGCAGATTGACCCGAGCGATTTCCGCGCTCGCGATGGTCGCGAACAGCCCGCGCAAGAGATGCCCGAGCGCGACGCCCGCGACGATGCACAGGGCCACCCACAGCGTGAGATAGCGTTCGAACAGGTTCATGACGGTTACGCCACGTCCGGGCGCAACGTGGTGGCGCCCTCGCCGCGGCCGATATCGCGCAGCCGCGTCCCGAGCGACAGCCGATCGATGCTGCCCAACGGCAGACTTGCAAAGACCGCGATCCGATTCTTGAGATGGCGGAACGCTGCGACGAATGCGGCTTGCTTCTGAAGATCGGTGCCCCCGGCTTCCGCCGGGTCTTCGATGCCCCAATGCGCCGTCATCGGCTGGCCGGGCCATATCGGACAAGACTCGCCCGCCGCGTTGTCGCAAACCGTGAAAACGAAATCCATTACGGGCGCATCGGGGCTTGCGAATTCTTCCCAGCTCTTCGAGCGCAAACCGTCGGTGGGGTAGTCGAGGCTGTTGAGAACCTTGATCGCGAACGGATTCACCGCGCCCTTCGGCTGACTCCCGGCGGAAAAAGAGCGGAAGTGCTGACGACCGTCTTTTCGCAAGATCGACTCGGCAAGTATCGAACGGGCGCTGTTTCCTGTGCACAGGAACAGGACGTTGTAGATGTGCTCAGACACGGGCTTTCCTCTTCTTCGGTGGACAACACGGCGTGAGGTTCTCGATCAGCGGCGCGCAAATCTCGGGCCGTCCGTCGCAACAATCCCGGAGCATGAACAGCATCACGGCCTGCAACTGCGCGAGATCGGCGCGATAGACGATCGAGCGGCTGAAGCGCTGCGCCGACACCAGCCCGGCGCGGGACAGAATGGAGAGGTGCGACGACATGGTATTTTGCGGGACCGCCAGCGCCTTGGCGATATCGCCGGCCGCGAGCCCCCCGGGTTCGTGCTTCACCAGCAATCGGAACACATCCAGCCGGGTCGATTGCGCGAGCGCGGCCAGGGCGAGAATGGTATCTTCTGATTCCATATATCCAGAGTTATGGATATAATGCGTTTTGTCAAGCGGACCGCCTTTTCTCCGGGAGTTCCCTTTGCCGGCAAACACGTTATTTCGATATTACTAGAAATAGCGTTGACAGGCTCCTGCCGGTCTGCAACCATGCTGCAATGAAACTCGACGACGCCGCCGCCCATCTGGAAGCCTTGGGCAACCCTACCCGGCTCAAAATCTACCGCACGCTGATACGCGCGGGAGCCGCCGGGCTGCCGGTCGGCCGCCTGCAGGACAAGCTGAAGATCGCGCCGTCGACGCTTTCGCACCACATCAAGGCGCTGGTTGTGGTGGGTCTGGTCAATCAGGTGCGCGAGGCGACCACTCTGGTATGTCACGCCAATTACGAGGTGATGCAGGGGCTGGTGGATTTTCTGGTCGCCGAATGCTGCGCCGATGCTGAAAGCCAGGACACCAAGACCGCGGCCTGATTTATTCAGGTCTTCAATTTCGATATTTCCGGTTTGATAGGAGAAAGCGATGAGCGAAGCCAAGACCGTCGCCATCGTCGGAGCCGGCCCGGTTGGTCTCGCCGCGGCCGCGCATGTCCTGGAGCGAGGCCTGAGGCCGATCGTGCTCGAAGCCGGCAACAGCATCGGGCATTCGGTGCGCCAGTGGGGCCACGTCCAGCTGTTCTCGCCATGGGAATACAATATCGACCGCGCGGCGGCGCGCCTGCTGGCAGCGACGGGCTGGAACTCCCCCGGGCCCGACCACTATCCGACCGGCGCCGAGTTGCTTGAGCTCTATCTCGAGCCGCTCGCCACCAAAACCGTTCTCGCGACGCATATTCATACCTCCAGCCGCGTCACCGATATCAGCCGCGTCGGCTTCGACAAGCTCAAGACCAGAGGCCGCGAAGCCGCACCGTTCGAAATTCGCTACCAGAACGGCCAGGGACCCAAAATGGTCAGGGCCGATGCAGTCATCGACGCATCCGGCACCTGGCATTCGCCGAATCCGGCCGGCGCCAACGGCCTCCAGCGCGATTGGCGAGAAGCAAGCGGCCGACAAAATTGCGTACGGGATGCCGGACGTGCTGGGAAACGACCGCGCGCGCTATGCGGGCAAAACGGTCGCGGTGCTGGGCGCGGGACATTCGGCGATCGGCACCCTCACCGATCTCGCGCGACTGGCGGAACAAGCGCCGGAAACCAAACCGATCTGGCTGCTGCGCGGCAATGATCCGGCAAAAGCTTTCGGCGGCGGCGCCAACGACAAGCTCGCCGCCCGCGGTGAGCTTGGCGCCGCGTTCGCCGCCCTGGTCGCGGCCGGTCGGATAAAAGTGGAGCGCGAATTTCGCGTTTCGCATCTCACCGCCGACGGCCCTCGCCTCGTCGTCGGCACCGGTGCCGGCTGCTGCGGCCGTCAGGTGATCGTCGACTGAACTCATCGTGGCGACGGGCTTCCGGCCGGATCTGGATTTCGTCCGCGAGCTTCGCATGGCAGCTCGATCCGGCCATCGAATGCCCGGTGGCGCTGGCGCCGCTGATCGATCCGAACGAACACAGCTGCGGCACCGTGCGGCCGCACGGCGCGCGGGAGTTGGCGCAGCACGAGCCGGGCTTTTATTTCGCCGGCATGAAATCCTACGGACGCGCGCCCACCTTCCTGATGATCACGGGATACGAACAGGTCCGCTCGATCGCCGCCGACATCGCCGGCGACCAGGAGGCCGCGGAACGCGTCGAACTGGTGCTACCCGAAACCGGCGTTTGCAATCGCGCGGCCGCACCGGATGCGAATACATTGCTGCGGCGGTCCGGCATTATCGGCTGTTGACGCCTGCTGCGTTGACGATGCAAATGCGAAGCAGGAAGGCAAGTCGGGGTGCGGGTGCGGATGACGCTGGCAAGGAATTCGGATGGCGCCTGAGCAAAGCGCGCGTCAGCTTCCGATCATCCTGGCGCTCGGCACGACGCAAACGCTGGCCTGGGCCTCCAGCTACTATCTGCCGGCGATCCTGGCCGATCCGATCGCGCGCGACCTCGGCGTTTCCTCGAACTGGATCTTTGCCGCCTTCTCGGCGTCGCTGGTGATTTCCGCGCTGCTGGGCCCGCGCGTCGGCCGCCAGATCGATCTGGTCGGCGGCAGGCAGGTGCTGTCGATTTCCAACCTGACGCTGGCCGCGGGACTGGCGCTGCTCGGCGCCACCCATTCAATCCCGCTGCTGGTCGTCGCCTGGCTGCTGCTCGGCGTCGGCATGGGATTTGGCCTTGTACGATGCGGCCTTCGCCGCGCTCGGGCGCATCTATGGCGACGCGGCGCGCGGCGCGATCACCGGCATCACGCTGATGGGCGGGTTTGCCTCGACCGTCGGATGGCCGCTGACGCCTGGGGGTTGGACACCATCGGCTGGCGCAACACCTGCTTTGCCTGGGCGGCGGCGCATATCCTGATCGGCCTGCCGATCAATTTCTTCATGCTGCCCGCGGTGAAGGGCGCCAAGGCGGCGGTGGCGACGGCGATCAAGCCGCACATCCCGATCGATCGAACCATGGTCCTGCTGGCGTTCACCTTTGCGGCGGCCTGGACCGTCACCGGCGCGATGGCGGCGCATCATGCCGCGAATCCTCGAGGCCGCGGGGGCCACCACGCTGCAGGCGGTGGCGGCCGGCGCGCTGTTCGGCCCGGCGCAAGTGGTTGCGCGCATCATCGAGGCGAGTTTTCTCAGCCGCTATCATCCGCTGCTGTCGACCCGGCTTGCCTGCCTGACGCACCCGATCGGCGCCGCCATCCTCGCACTAGCGGGCGGCGCGGCAGCAAGCGTGTTCGCGATCTTTCATCGGCGCTCGGCAACGGCATCCTGACCATCGCGCGCGGCACCCTGCCGCTCGCGATCTTCGGCCCGCAGAATTATGGCTATCGGCTCGGCATCATCGGCGCGCCGGCGCGGATGGCGCAGGCCGCAGCACCACTGGTGTTCGGCCTGCTGATCGATACGATGGGAAGCCGCGTCCTGATCGTCTCCTCCGCGCTCAGCCTCTCGGCGCTGGTGGCGCTGTTGCTGCTGCGGCAGGATCCGCCGGCGCCCTGACCGCCCGGTACTTTGCGCTTCCATTCCCGCAGCATTTCGAGCAAAAGCACCGCATGGAAAACGAAACCGGTCCGGCCGCCGTCTTCAGAGGCGTGATACGCTGGGCGATCACGCCGCCGCAATCCTATGTGGTCTATCTGGTCGCGCTGTTCCTGGTCGCGGGATCGTCGTTCTATGTCGGAACGTCTCAGACCGAAAAAGCCGATGGGCCTCGGTCCGCCGCCGATGTCGGCACGGCCCAACTGAACTCTCGAAGATGCCGCGTCGACGGGGAGCGCAGGAATGATACGCGAAGCAACGCCCTCGATAAACCGCATCAATCCGCCCGAACTCGGCACGCCGCCGGGCTATTCCCAGATTGTCGAGGTCAGTGCCGGCCGGATCATTTTCATCGCCGGCCAGACCGCGCTCGATTCCGACGGCCATGTGGTCGGCAAGTCCGATTTTGGCACGCAGGCGGAACAGGTCTTTCGCAACCTCGCTATTGCCCTGCAGGCGAGCGGATGCACGACGACCAATCTCGTGAAGCTGACGGTATTCCTCACCGACATGGACAACCTCGCGCGCTATCGCGAGGCGCGCAACCGGTTCTTTGCAAGCGTCACGCCGCCGGCCGCCCCCGCTGTGACGCTGGTCGAGGTGTCAAAGCTTTATGGCGCGGATTTCATGATCGAGATCGAGGCCATCGCGGCGGCGTGAGCTGCACCGGGCGATCGCTCGCGAGCCTCTGCGCTCTTGCTCCAAGGCCGATCGTGGCTGGCTCAGTCGTAGAACGCGGGCGACAGCTTCAGGCTGTCACGCTGCGCCTTGTGGTGGTTGATGCCCGGCACAAGGCCGGGCACGACGGGAAGTTAACTAGACTAGTTTCTGTCGCGAAAGACATTTCGCCCTTTAAAATGAGGGTTATCTCGCGATTTTCGAGCACATTTTTCTTGCGACGTACATGTGCATAGTATCACATACTTCATATGAAGCATGTTGATTTCGGAATCGCCTTCGGATGTCGCGCGGTGGCTGCGAAGCGAATCGACGAATCTTTGGCCTGCGCTTCTGGGTTCGCTGAGCCTGCGTCGTAGCCGGTGCATCCGCAAGAATTGCCCGGCGTGCCAGTCTGGCGAACAGCATCAAAGTTATGTGCTCTACGGTCGCGCGAACGAGCGTCGCGTTGCCGTCTACGTGCCGGAAGAGCTTGTGCCGGAGGTTCAACGCAGCCTGGACAACGGGCGCACTCTGCAGGATCTGCTGCACCAGGCGGCACCGCGATACATCAAAGCGTTGAAGCGAGATCGCGCCGAGGCCAAGAAGAGCGATGAGGGCTGAGCGTGTCCCGGACAGCGGAGCGGCAAGTCAGTTTTGCCGATTTTGAGCTGGTACGTCAGGGCCTGTGTCTTGAGCCGGTGCTGCAGACCATTTCCGATTTTCTGGACGACCAGAAGGATATGATCGAGCAGGTCCGCCGTGATCTGACGCGGGGTTTGAAGAAGGCCGAGACCGGTCGCAACGGCCTGACGCCACAACAGGTGTTGCGCTCGCTGGTTCTAATGCGCGTCAAGAACTGGAACTATCGCGAATTGCGCGAGCGGATTGCCGACGGATGCACACTGCGCCAGTTCACCGACTTCTATTGTCTGCCTGTGCCTCGACATGACGCATTCAACCGCGGCTTCAATCGGCTGACGCCCGCGACGCTCAAAGCGATCAATGATCTGGTGGTGCGGGTGGCCGTCGGGCTCGGTCTGGAGGACGGCCAGAAGCTGCGTGTCGACACCACGGTGGTGCAGACCGACATTCACCATCCGACCGACAACACGCTGTTGTGGGATGTTGTTCGCGTCGTGACGCGCCTGATCGGCCGCCTTGCCGCGGCGCTGGGACGCCGGCGTATCAAGGGTTTTCGGGATCGGACGCGATCGGCGCGGCGTCGGATGCAAGAGATTCAGCGGATGACCTCGAGGCAGCGCCAGCAGCAGCAGACCGGGAGATATCGCGAACTCATCGGCATCGCCGAGGAGGTTATCGAAAGCGCTCGAACCGCGCTCCGGCAGACCTGCAAAGCGCGTGGCACAGATACGATCAGCGAACTGGCAATCGCCGAGACGCGCAAGGAGATTGAGCACTTTTGTGATCTGGGGGCCCGTGTGGTCGATCAGTCGCGCCGACGTGTGCTCGATGGCGAGCAAGTTCCGACTGCCGAGAAGCTCTATTCGATCTTTGAGCCCCACACGGACCTGATCAAGCGCGGCAAGGTGCAGACGCCGATCGAGTTCGGCCACAAGGTCTTCCTCGCCGAAAGCGCGCGCGGCCTGATTACGCAGTATGAAGTGCTGGACCGCAATCCCGTCGACGAACAGCATGTGGTCATCTCGCTGGAACGCCACAGACAGACCTTCGGCGACGTCCCCGAATTATACGGATCGGATCGTGGCTTCTTCAGCGAGAAGAACGTGATGTCGTGCAAGCAGGAAGGCGTCAAGGTGATCTGCATCCCACAACGGGGCGGCATCAAAGCTCCCGAGCGCGAAGCCTATGAGAAGACCCGGGAGTTCAAGGACGGCCAGCGCTTTCGCGCGGGCATCGAGGGGCGCATCTCGGTGTTGTTCCGCGGCCGTGGCATGAAGCGTTGTCTCGCCGAAGGTCGCGAGCGCTTTGAGCTGTGGGTCGCAGCCGCCGTGCTCGCTAACAACCTGATGAAGATCGCAGCTCTGTTGGCCGAACGACCATCGCGCAGACGAAAAGCTGCCTGACAACATCCCCCAAGTTCGTTTACGGCGGAAAGATATCCGCCAGCCCATCTTGCAATCGAACCCGCCCCAACGGGCGCTTAATAACATAGCGAAGAAAATCGGCGCCCAATTGCCCCGGAAAATGCCGGCATCCGACGTCAGTTCACCCCGGTTTTATTGGGGAAATGGTATGCCTCGACACAAAAACAGGCGTTTCGCGACAGAAACTAGACTAGCCGATGCCGTTAAGCGCGCAGAGCTGGTTCCCTACTCCACGCCGCGCAAGAACTTGTTCGACTTCGGCAAACCATGCGCGAGCCGGCCGGCATCGGCGCGGTTGCCGCGCCAGTCGGACAATTCCTTCCAGCTCATCGCCTGGTCGCGGCCGGCCGAATCCTTCCAGGTCAGACCGGCCTTGGAATCGAACGTCGCGACATCCGACAGCGCAGCGCTGGTGTATTTCTGCAGGCGCACGCCGCGGCCGCGCGCCATCTCCGGCACCTGATCGATCGGGAAGATCACCATCTTGTGGTTGGTGCCGATGACAGCGACGCTGTCGCCGGTGACGGTGGCAATCGCGCGGGCCTCGTTGGGCATCTCGACGTTGAGCACCTGCTTGCCCTTGCGGGTGTTGCCGACGCAATCGTCCTCGTTGACGACAAAGCCCTGGCCTTCATGGCTCGCGACCAGGAACTTGCGCCCGCCCTTGTTGACGAACAGCGACACGATCGCTGCGTCCTGCTCCATGTCGATGAACATCCGGATCGGCTCGCCATGGCCGCGTCCGCCCGGCAGTTTCGACGACATCGAGCGAATAGAATTTGTCCGTTGGTGGCGAACAGCAGCAGTTTCGACGTGGTCTCCGCAAAGAATGCGGAACCGAGCTTGTCGTCGGTCTTGAAGGTCAGCCCCGAGAGATCGGACGACCTGCCCCTTCAGCGTGCGCACCCAGCCCTTGTCGGAAACCACGACGGTGACCGGCTCGCGCTCGACAAACGCCTCTTCGATCGCGGCGAGATCGTGCTCGGGCGCATCGGCAAAGCTGGTGCGGCGCTTGCCGAGCGGCGTCTTCGGCCCGAACATGTCGCGAACCTTGCGCACCTGTTCGCCGATCTTGGACCATTGCTCGGCTTCCGACCCGAGCATCGCCTTGATGCCCTTCAATTCGGCGCGAAGGTTCTTCTCCTCGGTGCGGATTTCCATTTCCTCGAGCTTGCGCAGGCTGCGCAGGCGCATGTTGAGGATGGCCTCGGCCTGGACGTCCGTGAGCTTGAACGCCTTGATCAGGGCCGGCTTCGGTTCGTCCTCGGTGCGGATGATTTTTATCACCTTGTCGATGTTGAGGTACGCGATCAGGTAGCCGCCGAGCACTTCCAGCCGGTGCTCGATCTGCTCCTTGCGATAATTGGAGCGGCGCATGCAGCACGTCGCGCAGATGGTCGAGCCATTCGCTTCAGGCACTCGGCAAGGCCAAGCACCTTGGGGATGCGGCCCTTGACCAGCACGTTGAGGTTCAGCGAGATCCGGCTTTCCAGCTCGGTGAGCCGGAACAGCGATTCCATCAGCAGTTCCGGATCGACCGCGCGCGATTTCGGCTCGATGACGAGACGAATGTCTTCGGCGGATTCGTCCCTGACGTCGGCGACCAGCGGCAGCTTCTTGTCGTTGAGCAGTTCGGCGATCTTCTCGACCAGCCGCGACTTCTGCACCAGCCACGGAATTTCGGTGATGACGATCACCCAGGTGCCGCGCGCGCCCTCTTCCTGGCTCCATCTGGCGCGGGTGCGGAACGAGCCGCGCCCGGTGGCGTAGGCCTCGGCGATGGCCTCCTTGGAATCGACGATGATGCCGCCGGTCGGAAAATCCGGGCCCTTGACCCATTTCAGGAGCGTCTTCGATTTCGCCTCGGGCTTGTCGATCAGATGCAGCGCGGCGTCGCAAAGCTCAGCGGCGTTGTGCGGCGGGATCGAGGTCGCCATGCCGACCGCGATGCCCTGCGCGCCGTTGGCGAGCAGGTTCGGAAATCCGCCGGGCAGCACGATCGGCTCTTTCGACTGGCCGTCGTAATTGGCGCGGAATTCGACGCCGTCTTCGTCGATGCCATCGAGCAGAAGCCGCGCGACCTCGGTCATGCGCGCTTCGGTATAGCGGTAGGCGGCGGGATTATCGCCGTCGATGTTGCCGAAATTGCCCTGGCCGTCGACCAGCGGATAGCGCGAGGCAAAATCCTGCGCCAGCCGCACCAGCGCGTCGTAGATCGACTGGTCGCCATGCGGATGGAACGAGCCCATCACGTCGCCGACGATTTTGGCGGACTTCTTGAACGGCGTGCCGGGCTCGAGCCGCAACAGCCGCATGCCGTAGAGGATGCGGCGATGCACCGGCTTGAGGCCGTCGCGGGCGTCCGGCAGCGCGCGGTGCATGATGGTCGAGAGCGCATAAGCGAGATAGCGCTCTTCGAGCGCGTCGCGCAGCCCGACCTCGTGAATTTCGGCCGGCTCCGGCGGAATCAGTCGTTTTCCCATGGGGAGGAGTTATCCGCTGCAGGCCGCCCGGGCAAGGCGCGAATCAGTGCCTCAATCCAAGCGGCGTCGCGACCTCGGGGAACCCCACGAGGCGCGATCATGCCGGACATCGAATACATTCGGGCCGTAATCGGGCGTATGCGCAATCAGTTCCATCGCCAGCGCGGCGACATGGCCCAACGGCTCGAAGCCGAGGTCCACCCAAATCTCGAGACCGCCAGCTACCCGACCTTCCGTCTTTCGATGACCTGCCGGAAGTCTGTCGCCAACCCGCTATAGTAATCAGCAAGCACCTCGTAAAAAGCCCGCTCGCGCTCGTCAGGAGCCTGCCGAGCCAACTCTTCGCATTGAGCAGCTTTGATCTCGTACTTCTGCGCTTTGGTTTGAAGATCGGTCACCTACCGCCCTACTCCTCGCGACACGCACAACCCTCAATGCGACTGTTGCATACCGCCCGTTCGAAAAGATGGCTGCGCTAGGGAAATTTTGCGGCGCGGGACTCAGCCGGCGCGGCCATCGTGGACGCCCTTGCGCCGCGCGGCGATCAGGGAACCGCCACCTTTGCGCGGTGCTTCGTCACCGCATTGATAAACCCGTCGCGGGCATCGGAATGGCCCTGCCCGCGCGGTTCCAGCACGTGGCGCAACAGGAACATTCCGGTGAGCCGAAAGCCGTCCTGCAGGTCCTGATCGGACCAGCCGTTCGGGCCGCCGCTCGCTTGGGCGCAGGAACGCCGGCAGCCGCAGCAGCCGGTCACGCCAGGGGTCGCCGGCAGCCCGCGACACCGCGCCGCCGGATTTCGGCGACACATAAATCAGGTCGGAAGTCTCGCCTGATCGCGGCACAGTTTTCCAGATCGAGCCCGAAGCCGAGCTCGGCCAGCATGGCGAGCTCGAATTTCACCAGATGCACGGCGGCTTCGCCGATGTCGTCGAAATCATCCAGTGTGCGGTCCAGCATCTCGTAGATGTCCTCGTGCGGATCGCGCTCCGGCAACAGCCGCGCCAGCGAAGCCAGATGGGTGACGCCATAGACCGCGTGCGACGACGCCAGCACGGTGGCCGCGCGCAAGCGCAGGCCCTCGATCACGTAATAGCCGAGATGTTCGTCGAGCCGCGCCCGCCACACCGCGCGCACGCCGTTGCCGGGCTGCAGAACGGGCCGCATCCGCTTGCCCGCGCCGCCACGCACCAGGCCGAGGTGGCGGCCATGGCCGCGGGTCAGCAGTTCGACGATGGCTGAGGATTCGCCATGCCGCCGCACCCCCAGCACGATGCCTTCGTCGGTCCATTCCATAGGGCGGAGTGTACAGGATTCCGTTGGTGCGCGCAGCTATCCCACAGCCGTCATTCCGGGGCGATGCCACGAGTCCGCGCGTAGCACCGCCCGATGCCGGGCCACGCATCGAACGCGAAATCTCGAGATTCCGGGTCTGCGCCTGACGGCGCATGCCGGAATGACGGTGCAAATCGCTAGCCGTTGAACCAGCCTTGGCATCGCCGGTGAAGGAGAAAATACAGCCCGGCGGCGGTCAGGGCGCAGGACACGATCTCGATGCCGCTGGCGAAGTCCAGGCCGCCGTCCCCGAGGATCTGCACCAGCGAGATCGACTGAAAGCACCAACGCGGCGACCAGCGCCCAGCGCGGCCAGTTCTTGCGCCGCTGGGCGGCGAGCCAGACGAAGTAAACCAGAAGCAGGATCAGGCAGGCCGCCATCAAGGTTGCCACCGCGATCATCTGATCCGTCATGTCGTCGCTCGGCGTTCGATCCTGAAACGCGACCGACAGCGCGTCGAGCGCCAGCGACAGATACATCAGTACTTCAAACCACAGCACGTTCCTGGGTACGTTCATCGGACTGCCGGCTATTCTCCTTGGGGAATTCTAGTCCCATTTCACGGTAGCGGTTGGGATCGTCGCCCCAGTTTTCGCGCACCTTCACGAACAGAAACAGATGCACGGGGACACCCACGATCTCGGCGATTTCCTTGCGCGAATCGGCGCCGATCGACTTGATGGTGGCGCCGCCCTTGCCGAGCACGATCTTGCGCTGGCTTTCGCGCTCGACAAAAATCGTCTGCTCGATGCGGATCGATTTGTCCTTGCGCTCGGTCCAGCTGTCGGTCTCAACGGTGGATTGATACGGCAGTTCCTGATGCAACTGGCGGAAGATCTTTTCCCGCGTGATCTCGGCCGCCAGATGCCGCATCGGCGCATCCGACATCTGGTCCTCGGGATAATGAAACGGCCCCGGCGGCACCATCTCCGCCAGCGTGTGCCTGAGATCGTCGACGCCATCGCCTGACAGCGCCGAGACCATGAACGTTTTGCGCGAAACTCAGGCGGTCGTTGGCGGCCCTGGTCAGCGCCAGCAGCTTTTCGCGCGGCACCAGATCGATCTTGTTCAGCACCAGAATCTTCTCGTGATGAACAGTCGCCACCTTGGTCAGGATCGCGTCGGCCTCCTCATCGAGGCCTTCGCGCGCGTCGAGCAGTACGCAAACCAGATCGGCGTCATGCGCCCCGCTCCAGGCCGTCGATACCATGGCGCGATCGAGCCTTCGTTTGGGCGGGAAGATTCCGGGTGTATCGACCAGAATGATTTGCGCGTTGTTGTCGATCACGATGCCGCGGATCAGCGCGCGGGTGGTCTGCACCTTGCGCGAGACGATCGTGACCTTGGAGCCGACCAGCGCGTTGACCAGCGTGGACTTGCCGACATTGGGAGCGCCGATCAGCGCGACAAAGCCGCAGCGCGTCGCCACCGGTGCGGCCTCGCCGGGGATGTTATCCGTCATTGTTGCCGCCGCCGACGCCTTCGCGCGCGATCATCACGGACGCCGCGACCTTTTCGGCGGCGCGCTTGCTGCCGCCGACGCCTTCGGCCGGCGCCAGCCCCGGCAAGTCCACCGCGACGCGAAACTGCGGATCGTGATGCGGCCCGGTACGCTCGATCTCGCGATAGACCGGCGTCGGCAGACCCTTGCCCTGCGCCCATTCCTGCAGCACCGTCTTGGGATCGCGCAGCGGCCGCCGCGGCTTGTGCATCCGCTCGGTCCAGTTCCGCTCGACGAATTCCGCCGCCGCGCCGTAGCCGCCGTCGAGAAACACCGCGCCGATCACCGCCTCGCAGATGTCGCCGAGCACGGATTTGCGCAACCGGGCGCCTGCCGCCGGCCCCGACCGCGCCAAGCTTGATGTCATCGAGCAGCCCGAGCGACTTCGCTACGTCGGCGCAGCTTTCCTTGCGCACGAGATCGGCAAGACGCTTCGACAGTTCGCCTTCGTCGGCGTTCGGGAAGGCGCGATACAGCATGTCGGACACGATCAGCCCGAGCACGTGATCGCCGAGAAATTCGAGCCGCTGGTAACTGTCGCCGCGCTTGCGCGCGGATTTCAGCGCGGACACGTGGGTGAAGGCGGTGTCCAGCAATGTGGCATCGGCGAATTTGTGTCCGATGCGCGCCTCGATCGCCGCAGTAGCCGCCTTGGCGCTGATCTTGCCGCGCTTTTTCTTCACCGCCACGGGCTCGCGGCCGGCGTCAGGCTGAGGGCTTGTTTCGCCTGATGACGATGGGGTCCGGATGTCAGCTGTTTCGTCGTTCATCGCACGATTTTGAATATGCGATTCCAGCGCACCGCGGTCGGCCAGCGCCAGAACATCCAGGCGTGTTCGCCCTCGGCAATGGAGAAGAAAATCATCTGGGCACGGCCGACGAGATTCTCGAACGGCACGTAGCCTACCGCCGACAGCACTCGGCTGTCGGTCGAGTTGTCGCGGTTGTCGCCCATCATGAAGAAGTTACCCGGCGGCACGGTATAGACACTGGTGTTGTCGTAGAAACCGTTGTCGACGCAATCCAGCGACTCATAGCTAACGCCGTTCGGCAGCGTCTCCTTCCAGCGCTTCACCCGCGCGGTGGCGTCGGACCCGCAGGGGTCCTCGCCGATGAAATCGCTCAGGCGCTCGCGCACCACCGGCTTGTCATTGATGTAGAGCAGCCCTTCCTTCATCTGGATGCGGTCGCCGGGCAGCCCGATCACGCGCTTGATGTAGTCGGTGGAGTCGTCCTTCGGCAGGCGGAACACCACGACGTCGCCCCGCGCCGGCTCGGAGCCGAAGATGCGGCCCGAAAACAGCGGCGGCGACAGCGGTATCGAATAATGGCTGTAACCGTAGGAATATTTCGAGACGAACAGATAGTCGCCGACCAGAAGTGTCGCCTTCATCGATCCCGAGGGAATGTTGAAGGGCTGGAACAGGAAGGTTCGGATCACCAGCGCAATCAGCAGAGCGTGGATGACGACGCGGACGGTTTCGCCCAGGCCGCTTTCAGATTTTGTCCCGGATGTCACGCTCATTGCTTTCCCAATTCCCGGCGCGCTTCCCGCGCGGTAGCAGAGCATTTTCCTTACGCGAATCGCTGTTCGCTTCGCGTCAAGGAAATGATCCTGATTCTGATGTTGAGAACGAATTCCGGCGTAAACCTGAATTGCTCTGGCTGAAGGTCACCGCGCGTTTTAGACGGTTGTTTGCCGCGCGCGCAATCAACGGCCGCATCAAAACTTCCTAATCCTTTGATAAAGCATGGATTTTTAGTTTTGCGCGAGACCGCCGGCAGCGCCGTCCCAAGCCGTCACAGTTTGGCTGGACTGACCGCCGAAATTATGACGAAGGCCTGCGCCAGCGGCCAGTCATCGGTAATGCTGAGGTCGATCCGCGCCTGATATCCCTGAGGCGTCAGGGCCTCCAGCCGCGCCAGGGCCCCGCCCGTCAATTTCATGGTCGGGCGGCCGCCCGGCAGGTTCACCACCCCCATATCCCGCCACCAGACGCCCTGCCGGATGCCGGTGCCGAGCGCTTTCGAACAGGCTTCCTTCGCGGCAAACCGCTTGGCGTAGGTCGCCACCACCATGTTCTCGTTTTTGGCGCGGCGGTCGGCCTTGGCGCGCTCGGCGTCGGTGAAAATGCGGTCGAGAAAGCGCTCGCCATGGCGCTCGATGACTTTGGCGACGCGGCGAATATCGATCAGGTCGGAGCCGATGCCGATGATCATGCTTTGCCCGCATGATGTGGGCCCAGGAGATTCTTGCGGCCCCGATCCATCGCGGCCCGCATGGCGCGAACCGTCTCGCCGATGCCGACGAACAACGCCTCCCCGATCATGAAGTAGCCGATATTCAGTTCGGCGATCCCAGGCAGGCCTGCGATCTTCTCCGCGGTCGCGTAATCGAGGCCGTGGCCGGCATGGACCTCGAGGCCGGCCGAGCGCGCCAGTGCGCTGCCGGCGACGATCCGCTGCCATTCCACCTCAGCCTTGTCCGCATGACCGTCGACCACGGCGTCGCACCAGGCGCCGGTATGGATTTCGATCACCGGTGCGCGCAGCTTCGCGGCCATTTCGATCTGCCGCGGGTCGGCGGCGATGAACAGCGACACCCGCACGCCGGCGTCGTTCAATCTGGCGATGAACGGCCTGAGCGTATTGTGCTGCCCGACCACGTCAAGACCGCCCTCGGTGGTGAGTTCTTCGCGGCGTTCGGGCACCAGGCACACCGCGTGCGGCCTGGTCGCCAGCGCAATGCCCAGCATGTCCGGTGTCGCCGCCATCTCGAAATTCAGCGGCTTTGAGATCTCGGCCTTCAGCCGCGCCATGTCGTCGTCGCGGATGTGGCGGCGATCCTCGCGCAGATGCGCGGTGATGCCGTCGGCGCCGGCCTCGATCGCGGCCAGCGCCGCGCGCACCGGATCGGGATTGCGCCCGGCCCTCGCATTGCGCAGCGTGGCGACGTGGTCGACATTGACTCCGAGACGCAGCGGAGGAGTTTCGGGCATGGCAAAGCTCACGCAACCATTGAGAAAGCGGCCGGGTTACCCGCCCGTCATGCGCGGGCTTGACCCGCGCATCCATCCTCTTCGTAAAGATGGATTGCCGGGTCAAGCCCGGCAATGACGAACTGTATCACCCATTGACGCGCTCGACCCGTGCGACCACGGCCTTGGCGCGCAACTGGGCGATAATAGCGCTGAGATGCTTCAGGTCATAGACCTCAAGATCGATGGTGAGTTCGGTGAAATCCGGCGAGCGCCTGGACATGCTGATATTGTCGATATTGCCGTCGTGCTCGGCGATCACGGTGGCGACCTGGGCGAGGCTTCCGGGCTCGTTGACGTTGTCGACCAGGATTCGGGCCGGAAACCGCTGCGGCGTCGATTCGTCGACGTCCCAGCGCACGTCGAGCCAGCGCTCCGGCTCCTCCTCGAAATCCTTCAGCGCCGGCGACTGGATCGGATAGATCGTGATGCCCTCGCCCGGCGACACGATCCCGACGATGCGGTCGCCCGGCACCGCGCCGCCGTTCGGCGCGAACTTGACCGGCAGATCGGAATTGATGCCGCGGATCGGAATCGCCGTTCGGGCTGCGCGCCGGGTCAGGCGGCGATTTCAGCTTCAGTTTGACCGCGAGGCTCTTTTTGCCGCCGAACCGCCCGACCCGCTCTTCCTTGTAATCGGGATACATCGCGCGCGCGACGTCGGACGCCTTCATCTCGCCGCGCCCGACCGACGCCATCACGTCGTCGATCGAGGCGCGCGCCAGCCGCGGCAGCGCGCCCTTCAGCTTGTCGTCGGCATATTCGATCTTGGCGCGCACGAACAGCCGCTCGACGATGCGCCGGCCGAGGCCGGCATATTGATCGCGCACGGCGGTGCGGGTCGCGCGCCGGATCGCCGCCCGTGCCTTGCCGGTCACCGCCAGCGATTCCCACGCCGAGGGTGGCGCGGACTGCGCTTCCGAGGTCAAAACCTCCACCTCGTCGCCGTTCTGCAGTTCGGACGACAGCGGCGCGAACTTGCCGTTGATCTTGCAGCCGACCGCGCTGTTGCCGACGTCGGTGTGCACCGCATAGGCGAAGTCGATCACATTGGCCTGACGCGGCAGCGCGATCAGCTTGCCCTTCGGGGTAAAGCAGAACACCTGATCGTGAAACAGTTCCAGCTTGGTGTGTTCGAGGAACTCTTCCGGATTGGCGCTTTCCGACAGGATCCCGATGGTGTGGCGCAGCCAGGCAAAGGCATTGGATTCGCGCTTCAAGAGCTCGGTCGGCGAGCCCACGCCATCCTTGTAGAAGGCGTGCGCGGCGATGCCCAATTCCGCGATCTGGTCCATTTCCTCGGTGCGGATCTGCAATTCGACGCGCTGATTGCCGGGACCGATCACGGTGGTGTGGATCGAACGGTAGTCGTTCTGCTTCGGCGTCGAGATGTAGTCCTTGAACCGGCCGGGCACCACCGGCCAGGTGGTGTGCACGACGCCGAGCGCACGGTAGCAGGCTTCGACGTCGCTCATCACGACGCGGAAACCGAAGATATCGGACAATTGCTCGAAGCCGACCGACTTGCGCTCCATCTTGGTCCAGATCGAAAACGGCTGCTTGCGCCGGCCGAAGACATCGCGCAGCCACGCCGTTCTTCTGAAGATTTTTGGAGAGCTGGCTTTCGATTTCGCCGATCAGGTTGCGGTTGCGGTCCGCCAGCGAATCCAGCCGCTGCATGACCACCGCATAGGCTTCCGGATCGAGGGTGCGGAACGATAGATCTTCGAGTTCCTCCCGCATCTCCTGCATGCCCATGCGGCCGGCCAGCGGCGCATAGATGTCGAGCGTCTCCTCGGCGATGCGCTGGCGCGACGTCGGCGGCACGAATTCCAGCGTGCGCATGTTGTGCAGGCGGTCGGCGAGCTTGATCAGGAGAACGCGGACGTCGTCGGCGATCGCCAGCAGCAGCTTGCGCAGGTTCTCGGCCTGCTTGGCCTCGCGCGACACCAGTTCCAGCCGCTTCAGCTTGGTGAGACCCTCCACCAGCGCCCCGATCTCGTGCCCGAAGACCTGGTCGATTTCGGCGCGGGTCGCCTCGGTATCCTCGATGGTGTCGTGCAGCAATGCTGCGACGATGGTGGCGTCGTCGAGCTTGAGGTCGGTGAGGATCGCGGCGACCTCGAGCGGATGCGAAAAATAGGGATCGCCGGACGCCCGGGTCTGCGGTCCCGTGCGCCTTCATGGCGTAGACATAGGCGCGGTTCAGCAGGTCTTCGTTGGTGTCCGGATTATAGGACCTGACGCGTTCGACCAGATCGTATTGCCGCATCATCCGCGGACGCGGCGACTTGACCGGCTTGGCTGCCGCGGACGCTGGTCCAGCCGCCACGGCGACCGATTCAGTCGCCGCCTGCATCTGTCCGGGGTTGCGGCGCCAATACGCCATCGGATCACTGCCTTCGTGTGAGGGCCTCGAATACGGCCCGCTTCCCGGGCGAAGCTGCGCCCTTGCGGTCGCGGAGACGCTCGATTTCGGACATCGCAGGCGCAGTGTAACGCGAAACCGGCGGCCCTCCGATCAAATCGGAGACAGCCCTCGTGGAATTCATCCGCGCCCGAGATGGACACATGGTAACCACGAAAACGGCAATAAAAGCAAAGGCCCGGACACAATGTCCGGGCCTTGGTTAAAAATTCGAGGGGTTTGGGACGACCCGCGCCGCAATGCGGGAGGCTTACTCGTCCTCTTCGGGCTGCTCTTCCGGAGGCGCCAGGCCTTCGAGGCCCTTCAGCAGCTCTTCCTCGGTCATGCGCTCGACGGCGACCTCGGTATCGTCGGCATCGACGCTGGCGCCGGCCGACCCGATCAAAGGCACCGTATCGGGTTCCGGCTCGTCCACTTCGACGAATTTCTGCAGTGAATGAACCAGTTCTTCACGCAAATCTTCGGGAGAAATAGTCGAATCCGCGATTTCGCGCAGCGACACAACCGGGTTTTTGTCGTTATCGCGATCGATCGTGAGCTGTGAGCCCGACGAGATCATGCGGGCGCGGTGCGCCGCCAACAGGACCAGATCGAACCGGTTGTCGACCTTATCAATGCAATCTTCTACGGTGACGCGCGCCATCGACTGTCGCTCCGTTAAATGGGACCGAATATGTTGATTATGCGCGGTAGTTATAGGTGTGGGGGGCTTTTCGCAAGACCAATTTGCAATTTGGCCCCCCCGTAATCCGTCCCTGCTAACCCACCCTGAGGCTACAACCGCAGCGCCGGAGACACGTTTGGACACACGCAGGTGTCCGCTGCGACAAGAAATCGCTTCATTACATGTCAAAAGTGTAGGACTTTTCGCCCTTGCCACACCATATTTGCGGTGATGTTGTTGGGCTTAGATTCTTTGGGCAGCAAATCTCTGAAATGCGCGGTCGGTTGCCGCTGCGCCAATAACGTTAACAACAACGCGAGAAAGTTGTATGTCCCCTGCTTCCAACAAGATCGCGCTCTTTATTGATGGCGCCAACCTCTACGCCACCGCCAAGACGCTTGGCTTCGACATCGACTACAAGCGCCTGCTCAAGGAATTCCAGAGCCGCGGGACCCTGGTGCGCGCGTTCTACTACACCGCGATCATTGAGGATCAGGAATATTCGTCGATCCGCCCGCTGATCGACTGGCTCGATTACAACGGCTACACCGTCGTCACCAAGGCGACCAAGGAATTCATCGACGCCAGCGGCCGCCGCAAGGTCAAGGGCAACATGGATATCGAACTCGCGGTCGACGCGATGGAACTTGCCGAGCATGTCGATCAGATCGTGCTGTTTTCCGGCGACGGCGATTTCCGCTCGCTGGTCGAGGCGGTGCAGCGCCGCGGCGTCCGGGTCACCGTGATCTCGACGATTTCGAGCCAGCCGCCGATGATCGCCGACGAGCTGCGGCGCCAGGCCGACGTCTTCACCGATCTGGTGGAACTGCAATCCAAGCTCGGCCGCGATCCGTCCGAGCGCCCGGCCCCGCGCGAGCCGCGTCATCACGCGCCGCAATTCCTGCAGCGCGCGACCACGATGGCGCCGAGGGGCGATGACGACGATTTCGACGATTGAAAGTGACCCGGCGCCCGGCCAGCCACTGCTCGCCGGCGCCGCCGCCCTCCGCACCGAACCTGACCGTAACTGCCCGCTCTGTCCGAGGCTCGCCGGCTTTCGCGAGGCGGCACGCGTGCGCGAGCCGGAATGGTTCAATTCGCCGGTGCCGTCGTTCGGCGATTCCGACGGCCGGCTGCTGATCGTCGGCCTTGCGCCTGGCTTGCAGGGCGCCAACCGCACCGGACGCCCCTTCACCGGCGATTTTGCCGGCGACCTGCTCTACGCAACGCTGCTCGAATACGGTTTTGCCAAAGGCAACTATCGAAGCGCGGCCGGACGATGGGTTGAGGCTGGTCGATTGCCGGATCGGCAACGCGGTGCGTTGCGTACCGCCTCAGAACAAGCCGCTACCGGCGGAAATCCATACCTGCCGGCCGTTTCTGTCGGCGACTATCGCGACCATGCCAAGGCTGCGCGCGATCGTGGCGCTCGGCCGGGTGGCGCATGAATCGACGCTGAAGGCGCTTGGGCATTCGCGCGGCCGCGGCGCCCTTTACGCATGGCGCGGTGCATCAGGCTGGCGCGCTAAACCTTTACGACAGCTATCATTGCTCGCGTTACAACACCAATACGCGGGTGCTGACGCCGGACATGTTTCGCAGCGTGTTCGCCAAGGTGAAAGCGGATCTGGGGTGATAGCTCGAGGCGCTCCCTTCATCCTGAGTTGCGCTAGACGGCGCAATTCCGCCGCTAGCTTGCGCGCTCGAAGGATGAGCGCATGCACCTTCGTTGGTCATCCTTCGAAGCTGCGCCGAAGAGGCTCGCACCACACGGATGCACGGCGCGAGAGCGCCTTTGCCCACCCTACAAGGTCAAACCGGATTTTCCTTCAGCCATGCCAGCACGTCGCCGGCGTTTCGGTCCGGCGGAAACACCGGATAGAAGACGTGGCGTGATGCGCCCATCATCTACGATCAGCGCCAGCCGCTTGATCAGGGTCAGGCCCGCCACCTCCATGGTCGGCAGATCGAGCGCGCGGGTCAGCACCAGCTTCTCGTCCGACAGGACCGGGAACGGCAAATGCAGCCGCGAGGCCATCTCGGTCTGATAGGCGTTGCTCTGCGTCGACAGGCCGAACACGTGTCCGGCACCGGCGGCCTTCAATTCGGCGAACAGGTCGCGGAACGCGCAGGTTTGCGGCGTGCAGCCGCGCGCCCCCGGGATCATGTCCCAGTCGTCGACCAGGCTGATCTTGCCGGGCTCGCCGGTTCTGGGATAGGCGAACACCACGGTGCGCCCCGACAGCGCCGACAGCGTCACCGAGCGTGTCGTCGGTGGCGACCAGGCTGATCGGCGGAATCGCCATTCCCACAAGATGCGCCGCCGCACCGTCGTCTGATCGGCGCCGGGATCTTGCTCCAGTCGACTTCAAGCAGGTTTTTCTGGTTCATCGCACAATTCTCCAGCGGTCGTCATTGCAGTTGTTGAGGTCCCAAAAGCTGGATTGCTCGCGGAGCCTGTCATCGGGCGCGCATTCGCGCGACCCGTTGGCTCGCAATGACGGATAAAGATGAGGGTAGCCATTCTATCCTCGCGCCCGCAGCAGGCGGCCCTTCTCCCTGCCCCAGTCGCGTTTTTTTTCGCTCTCGCGCTTGTCATGCAGCTTCTTGCCCTTCGCCACCGCCAGCAACAGCTTGGCGCGGCCGCGCTCGTTGAAATAAAGCTTTAGCGGAATCAGGGTCATGCCGTCGCGGTCGACCGCGCCCATCAGCTTGTTGATCTGCTTTCTGTGCAGCAACAGCTTGCGCGGCCGTTTCGGCTCGTGGTTGAAGCGGTTGGCCTGCAGATATTCCGGAATATTGGCGTTGATCAGCCAGATCTCGCCGTCCTTGGTATCCGCGTAGGATTCCGCAATGGTGGTCTTGCCGTTGCGGATCGACTTGACCTCGGTGCCGGTCAGCGCAATTCCCGCTTCGATCGTGTCCTCGATCGCATAGTTGAACCGGGCCTTGCGATTTTCGGCGACGACCTTGATCGCGCGCTCGTTCTTTTCGGCCATGATAAATTCGTCCCAGGCAATTGCTCAGCGATAGCACTCAGTCGGCGCGCACGCACGTCAAGACCTTTTGAGCAGATCGCGGATCTCGGTCAGCAGTTCTTCCTCGCGGGTCGGTTTCGGCGGCGCTGCCGCGCTTCATCCCTGCGCTTCAGCTTGTTCATGAACCTGATGACCATGAACAGCACGAAGGCGATGATAATGAAATTCAGCGTCAGGGTGAGGAAATTGCCCCAGGCCAGCACCGCGCCCTGCTTTTTCGCGTCCGCCAGATTGCCGGCAGTGACCGCTTTCGACAGCGGCGTGAAGTAGTTGGAGAAGTCCAGGCCGCCGGTAATCGCGCCGACGATCGGCATGATGATGTCGCCGACCAGCGAGGTGACGATCGCGCCGAACGCGGCACCGATGATGACGGCGACCGCGAGGTCGACGACGTTGCCCTTCATGGCGAATTCGCGGAATTCCTTCAGCATCCGCAAACCCTTCTCTTCGACGTCGCCCACCGGATTATTCATCGCTTGGGGAGGCCTAGTTGATCAGGCCGGCATGCACCATGGCGCTGCGCACCGCCACGCGCGTCGGCTCCGATACCGGCACCATCGGCAGCCGCAGCGTCTCATCCATCTTGCCGAGCAGCGACAGTGCATATTTCACCGGCGACGGATTGGACTCGATGAAGAGGTTGGTGTGCAGCGGCATCAGCTTGTCGTGCAGCTTGAGCGCGGTGGCGAGATCGCCCTTCTGCCAGGCGAGGTGAAATTCCGAGCACAGCCGCGGCGCGACGTTGGAGGTCACGGAAATGCAGCCGTGGCCGCCATGGGCCATGTAGCCGAGCACGGTGGCATCCTCGCCCGACAGCTGGTTGAAATCCTCGCCCAGCGCTGGCGCGCTGCTGCGAAACCCGCACCATGCTCGCGGTCGCGTCCTTGACGCCGGCGATGTTCTTCAATTCGAACAGCCGCGCCATGGTGTCCACGCTCATGTCGATCACCGAGCGCGGCGGGATATTGTAGATGATGATCGGGATTCCGATCGCATCGTTGATCGCCTTGAAGTGCTGGTACATGCCTTCCTGGGTCGGCTTGTTGTAGTACGGCGTCACCACCAGCACTGCGCTGGCGCCGGCCTTGCTCGGCATGCTCGGCAAGCTCGATCGCCTCCCTGGTCGAATTGGAGCCGGCGCCGGCGATGACGGGAACGCGGCCCCGGGCCTCGTCGATGCACCATTCGACGACGCGCTTGTGCTCGTCGTGGCTCACGGTCGGGCTTTCGCCGGTCGTGCCGACCGGCACCAGGCCGTGGGTGCCCTCGGCGATTTGCCAGCTCACCAGCGCCCGGAAGGCCGCCTCATCGAGCGAGCCGTTCTTGAACGGCGTGACCAAGGCGGTGAATGAGCCACGGAAATTCGTCTTGGCTGCCATGGACTTCCTCCGAACGCGCGGTTTGCGGCTTTGACTTTGCTGAAACGCACCAATTCATACCGGGTCTGGCGGTCCGGCGAAAGGCCCGGTCCTTCACTAGCCGGCCGCGATTTTGCCGCGGTAATGGCGCAGACATCGGCCGTTCACCGACATATTTGGTATTTTGTCCACATATTCAATCAAATAGACCCGAGGCCTTGAGCGATTGATGATTCGCCGCGAAGGAACGCCGTGACCCCATCCACCCGCGCAACCGCATTGCGATCGACAGCCTTGGCGACCAGCCTGGCGCTGGCGGTCGGATTATCGGCCATCGCGGCCGAAGCCTGGGCCAAGCCAAAAGTTCCACTGCCGAAGCCGCGGCCGATCGCGCGCAACGTCGTGCCCAAGACGTCTCTTAATCCTAAAAATACCGCCAGCGCCGCCGCCAAAAATACTGCGCCTGCCCCCGCGGCGGCCGCGATCGCGCCCGCGACGCGCCAGCACGCGGCGCTGCCACCTCCGCCCGCACGCAAGCCGCCGCCGCAGGCCGCGGTGGCCGCCACCTCGTCGACCTCGCAGGCCGATACCGATGCGCTGGAAAACGTCATCGAGCTGGTACGCAAGCACAAGCCCGCCGATGCGACCCAGGCTGAAGCGGCGATATCCGATCCGGTGGCAAAGAAGCTCGCGGAATGGATCATCCTGCGCAGCGACGACAATGGCGCGTCGGTCGAGCGCTATCGCGCCTTCCTCGCGGCCAATCCGAGCTGGCCTTCGCAGACCTTCCTGCGCCGGCGGCTGGAAGCGGCGCTGTGGGACGACCATCGCGACGACGCGACGGTATGGTCGTGGTTCGAAAACGAATCGCCATTGTCGGCCAAAGGCCAATTCGCGCTGGCGCGCGCCATGCTCGCGCGCGGCGACCGCGCCAATGCGGAGCGCCTGGTGCGCGAAGCCTGGCGAAACGATCCGATGTCCGAAGATACCGAGAGCGCAGCGCTCGATCAGTTCGGCGCACTGCTGACGCCGGGCGATCAAAAGGCGCGGATGGATCTCGCTGCTCTATGGCAGCGAGCACGAGAGCGGCGCTGCGCGCCGCCAAGCGGCTCGGCGCTGGCGAGGTCGCGCTGGCGAAAGCGCGCATCGCGGCCTACCACAAGGCCCCCAACACCAGGGCGCTGCTCGAAGCTGTTCCGCGCGAACTGCATAACGATCCCGGCTACATCTTCAGCAAGATCCAGTTGCTGCGGCGCGAAGAGAAATTCGCCGAGGCCGCGCAACTCATGCTCAGCGCGCCGAAGGACCCGGGCCGGCTGTACAATGTCGACGAATGGTGGATCGAGCGGCGATTGCTGTCGCGCAAGATGATCGACGCCGGCGAGTACCGCACCGCCTATCTGATCGCGCGCGACGCGGCACTTCCGACGCGCGACATCTACAAGACCGAGCAGGAATTCACCGCCGGCTGGATCGCGCTGCGCTTCCTGACCGACCCGGCGACGGCCGCGCAGCATTTTGCGCGCATCGGCGTCGGCAGCGTCAACCCGACCGCGCTGGCGCGTGCCGGCTATTGGCAGGGCCGCGCCGCGGAAGCGGCGGGCCGCTCCCAGGAGGCCCGCGCCGCCTACACCGCGGCCGCGGAACAATCGACCAGCTACTACGGGCAATTGGCGCGCGCGAAACTCGGGCTGCCGCAGATCGAGTTGAACGGCGCGCCCGCTGCTCGCGGACGCGGAATCGAACGGCTGGAGATCGTCCGCGCCGTACAGCTGCTCTACGCGCTGGACGAACGCGAAATCGCCATCCCGATTTTCGCCGACATGGGCGAAAACGGCGATCCCGATGCGCTGGTGGGGCTTGGCGAACTGGCCTCCCGCAATGGCGACGCGCGCGGCATGCTGCTGCTCGGCAAGGCCGCGCTCAATCGCGGGCTGCCGTTCGATTTCTACGCCTATCCGGTGACCGGAATTCCGCCGTTCAAATCGATCGGGCCTGATGTCGAGCAAAGCATCGTGTTCGCCATCGCCCGGCAGGAAAGCGCCTTCAACCCCAACGACGTTTCGCCGGCGAATGCCTAGGGGCTGATGCAGGTGACGCCGGATGCCGGCCGCTATGTCTGCAAAAGATACGGCGCCAGCTTCGACCTTACCCGGATGAAGACCGATCCGGTCTACAACGCCGCCCTTGGCGCCGCCGAACTCGGCGGCCTGATCGAGGACTATCGCGGCTCCTACATCATGACGTTCGCGGCCTACAATGCCGGCCGCGGCAGCGTCAAGAAATGGATCGAGCGTTACGGCGATCCGCGCGATCCCAAGGTCGACGCGGTCGACTGGGTCGAACTGATTCCATTCTCCGAGACCCGCAATTATGTGCAGCGGATCATGGAGAATTTGCAGATCTATCGGGCGCGATTCGGCGGCGGAACGCGGCTGCAGATCGAGGCCGATTTGCACCGCGGCGCCAGCGTCGAATAGGGTTTTGTATCGCAACGGGCCGCTCGCGGCGCCTTCGTCGCAAATCGAAACAATCGCGCTCCATACCATATCCGCCGTTGCAAAGAAAATCCCCCTCCCGATAGACGATCAAGCGTCTACCGAAAGGGGGACCTCGCGTTACGTCAAACTTATTTGTGGTACATCGCGGGCTTCGGCGCTTCCTCAGGTCCCCAGAGGCGATAGCTGAGCGTCGCGAACACCGTCAGACCCTGCGGAACCAGGGAAAAGTCCGTGCCGGTCGCCGCGATAGCGGCGGGGTTCGAAGCCTTTGCGTACACTTCCTGTGTTGCCCACACCGACAAGTTCGCGGGTCCGAAGTTGTAGCCCACGAGACCGCCGACCGCCCAGACATTGTACCTTTGAGCGTTCAACAGGGTACCGGTGGCATAGCCGCAGGTGGCCGTACACGAATCGTTGGAAACCTGGCCGACGTAGTAAGCGACAGGTCCAAATGTCCACTTGCCGATCGTTTTGGTGGCGGTGAGGTCGACATGGAGAAGGTCACCCGATGTGTACTGAGAGACGGTGTTCCTCGTATTGAGTTCCGCATAGATGGCGGCGCTCAGGTTCCAGCCATCTTTCAGATACGACGCAATGAATTCAGGCTGGAATGTCCAGTACGGGGCTCCAACGCCTCCGGTGCCAGTAAAACCAGTCACGGTTCCATCCGGCGTATAGATGCCGAGGCCGGTTTTGATGGCAAATCCGCTGTCTGCAAGCTTCCAGCTCAACTCAACCGGAACGATATAGGTGTTGTGCACGCCGGTTTGTTGCACGTTGATTGGGGCGCCGAAACTATCCATCACGAATGGCTGCACAAGGACGGCATCGTAAGTGGCGCCGAGGAATGTCCAGCCGGGAACGAACAGGAAGCCCTGCACGTCGACCGCAGCCTGCACGCCGGTTTTGGTGTTTCCGCCAAGGGCACTCGCGACGCCCGGCCCTGTCAAATTGGCCTGGTAGGTGAACACCTGGTTGAACATATAGATGCCCGGCGGGGGAACTCCGGCGCTCGCGCCGATCAGTACGCCGGGTTCGCTTTGCGCCGCTACCAGCGCCTCCTTGGCGTATCCTTGCGAGCAAGAAAGCCCGACCAGGCCCGCAGTGAGAAGCAGAGCTTTACTGTTCAATTTCATATGTCCCCCTTGTTGTTCTTATGACACCCCTGCCCCCTCAGCCATCCGAGGGGGCGGGCCGTTAACCCCTCACCGGTGTTATTTCAAGAGGCCCCTTTGTCGCACACGCAGATTTGTCCCTCATCAAGCAGAGGCCAAGTGAAATCCTGCGATACACCTCTTAGCGTCATCCTTTCCCGCCATGTGTTGCACTCCGAGCACACCCTTTGGGCGGCGGCTTGTCGAGTTCAAACCCATGCATCCATTTGATTTTGCGTAATATTTTTGCCCTGCAAGCATAAATTCCTGGGCTTTGGAGATGCGACAGGTCTGGCGAGGGATCGGGAATAATGGCGCAGGCAGATCGCGCGCTATACGCACTTCGAATCATTGCTGCGCGGCGTGATGCGGACTCTCGATAAGCAAAAAGGCGATCTCAAAAAATATGACTGGTCGCCAAACTTGCGTCCGATGAAATTGGTTTTTGTCATCCACATGAACGTCAGTACCTCAGAACGGCCGCTCTCGCGGCGCCGTACTAGCCCGGCGCGATCGTTGCGCGCCCGAGCAGGACGGGCGATCCGTTGTTGCAAAGGGGCCGCCTGCCGACGTAGGTAGCCAAGTGATAATTCGTACCGTCCACAGCGGCGGCAGAATCGGAGGGGATATGCACTTTTCAGCGAAGCTTGCTGGGTTGGCGACATTGATCGCCATCTCGAATCCGGTTCTGGCCGACCATCAAAGCGATCTTGAGCAGTGCAAATTTATTGGAGAAATCAGCAAGGCCGACCTGAGCATCGCGGCATGCGACCGCGCGCTCAACGATCCCAAAACGACCGGAACAAGCCGCGCAGCCGCATTCAGCAACCGCTGCGGATGGTGGTGGGCCAAAAAAGATCCGGATCGTGCATTGTCGGATTGTAACGAAGCCATCCGGCTCGATCCCGCTTATCCCGCAGCCTACATCAATCGTGGCAACGCCTACTTGAACAAAGCCGACCCCGAGCGCGCCTTCGCTGATTTCAATGAGGCGGTCCGGCTCGATCCCAAAAACGCCTGGGCCTATAGCGGGCGGGGCAACTTGTACAAAAACAAGGGTGACCTCGACCACGCCTTGGCCGACTTTAGCGAGTCGATCCGGCTCGATCCCAATTATGCCACGGCCTATTTCTTCCGCGGCGACCTGTACAAGCGCAAGGGCGACTTCGACCATGCCTTGGCTGATCTCAACGAGTCGATCCGGCTCGACCCCAACAACACCATGGCCTACTTCACCCGGGGCAGCGTGTCCTACCTCATGGGCAACAATCCCGGCGCCCTGGAAGACTTTACCAAATCGATCCGGCTAAACCCTGACGATGCCGCGGCCTATTTCAACCGGGGCGTCGCATATTTTCTCATCGGCGGCCGTATCGCGGACGCGGAGGCTGATTTCAGGAAGGCAAGCGAGCTCAACCCAAAGGACGCCTATACGGCGCTCTGGCTCGATCTCACCGAGCGTCGCAATAGCGTCCCGAGCCATTTAGCGCAGGCTGCAAAACAACTGGACCTCACCGGATGGCCCGCTCCCGTCATCCGCGAATTCCTCGGCGAACTCAGCGTCGACCAGACACTCGCTGCGGCCTCCGACAACGATCCCAAGACCAGGCTGGGGCAAACCTGCGAGGCCAATTTTTACAGCGGCGAATTTGCGTTGCTGAAAAAAGAAAGGCAGGAAGCGTTGCGCCTGCTTCGGGTCGCGGCCGGCGATTGCCCGCGCGGCTTCATCGAATCGACAGCCGCAATAGCGGAGCTCTTAGTCAAGCACTAGGGATGTATTTGCCCCGGGGCTCCTCCGATGGATGAAATGGCCCGCTGCCGCACCGCATTTCCTGCCAATGCGCAGTCGTTGCCGCCAACATCACATGACACGGGGATATCGAAACCTTGAGTGGGCCACTGATCGGGGAGAGCTGCTGGGGCAACTGATTTTTGCGGCCGCCAGGCGTTGACGGGTGCGCCTGGAGGTCCGCGCCGGCTCAAAGAAAAACCCCGGCAGTTTCCCGCCGGGGGTTCTTCTCAAGAGTTGTCAGACGATCGGGATCAGAAGTTGCGCTGAACGCGAACGTTGAGGGACACGGTGTCCTGGTCCTTGAAGGCCAGGGTGGTTGGCGAGTACGGCACACCCGGGCTGAAGGTCGAAAAACCAGTGAACCCGGTGGTGAGATGGGTCCAGAGGGCTTCCGCCGAGAACGTCAGGTTGGTGACAGGGGTCCACCGGGTGACCGCACCGAGCATCGAGATCGTGTAGTTGGGGTTGCAAGTATAGGTTACGTTCTGACCAGGGATGGATCCGGAGAGGGCCGAGCAGATATTGGCTTGCTGAGTTCCGTCATACCGCACCCAGCCCATGCCGCCGAACAAGCTCGACGACCAGTAGGGATTCCAGTTGTGGTTGAACGCACCGCGAACACCGTACGCCGTGGTCAGATGCATCGTGCCATCGCCGCCGGCAGCGATCGGAAGATAGGTACCATCCGTGGTCGCGCCGAAAGCAATGCTATGATCGGGTCCAAATTGGCCCGGAACTCCACCCAGCATCAAGAAGTTCGGCGAGGCCGCGCTGGTCGAGATCACGTTCTTGGTGTCACCCTTGGCCCAGGTGGCGTCGAACTTGATGTCGTCGCCCGGACCGGTCGGGATGTTCTTGATCTGCAACGCCGCCATCACCGAACCGCCGTACTTGGTGGCAGGATGACCAGAGAGGTCCGACCCGGCAATCGGTACTGCGCCTGGGCCGAGGAGATTGTACGAAGCGTCCACTTCATGGAGCGCACCCGACACCTGGAACAGACCCCAGGCCTGATCGATCCGGATGTTGCCGACGACGTCAGGCATGTGAACGCCGCCGTAGGCGTTACCGGAGGTACCGGCCGCGCCCACACTACCAACACTCCCCAGACCACCGGTAACGCCAGCCGACAGGTTGTAAACGGCCGTGCGGTTGAACGCGACCGGATCATCGAGGCCGATGCTGCCGGACACGCCATTGCCGAACTGCGCGGTGTACTGGATGTTGTTCACGCCGGTGACGGTATCGTTGCCGCCGATCAGGAACGAGGTGTTGTTGCCCGGATAGCCGTTCCAGGGCGTCGAATAGGCCGAGGAAGACTTACCGAAGGTGAACCCGGCGAACTGGATGAACACATATTCAACGGCCGTATAACCTTCGCCGGGGAGATTGAAGATGCCGGTTGCCGTAGGCGTAGTGCCGAGGCTAACGGGATTGACGTTGTTGTTGTTGAAGGTCGTAAACTGGAAATCAGCCTGGCCGAAAGTGCGGACCACGCCGTATTCAGTCGCGGTGCGCGTATCGACGGTCAACGCCATACGCGAACGGGAAGCGAAGTCGTCGCGGTATCGACTGCCGTTGCCCAGATCGGCGCTCCACGCCGGCTGATCGTAGATGCTGCCGTTGAACGTGGTATCAACGCGCAGATAACCACCCAGCTTGATGCAGGTGTCGGTGCCCGGAATGTAGAAGAAACCGGCACCATACAGGGAGCAGATCCTCACGTACTCGACCGCTTTGGCCTTGACGGGAAGATCAGCTGCCTGTGCCCCACCCATGGCGAGAAGACCCGCCGCTGAGCCGAGGAAAAGGCTCTTAACCATCTTCATGTTAACCTCCAAGTTGCGCTGTAGGGAAGGTTCCGGATCCGCTGGGTGAGAAAACACCCCTAGGTTGGTTCCCTTAATCCCTTGAAACCCGCTTAGCCGCTTCGCGCCTTCGGACACTCCCGCATGAACGCGAGGGACTTAAGCGAACCACGAAGCGCGGCGCTAAAACCGCCATTGTAACAACAAGTTGTTGATTGCTCAGGCTATTCGGTCGCCCTAAAATACAAAGGGTCGTACAAAATGGCTTCGTTGATGGTTGGACTAAATCGGCAAAAGACAGGGGGCTATGCCGCGCGCAAAGTCATCCCTAAGGACGTCCGGGAGGAGTACGCGCGCGTCTATGGTGTCGGCTGGGAAGAGAAGTTGAGCCTGCCCCCGGGCTACTCACCCCATGAAGCGAAAGCCCGCTGCGGGGAGTGGTTGGCCGAAATCGAAACCCGCATCGGCACACTCAGGGCGCGCAAGAACGGCAAAGGTCAACCACTCACACGCCGGAACGCCCATGCGTTGGCCGGCCGCTGGTATAGCTGGTTCATAAGCAAGCACGAGACTGACCTCCGCACTCCGAAGCACTGGAGGTCAATGAGCAACCATCTGGTCTGGGACGTGATCTATCCGCACGCTCCTGACGAATATCATCAAGACACCAAGGGGGACCCCGAGTGGGAGTGGAAGGCTCACCCGGAAGTCCGAGCCGCAGTCAGACCTGTGATTGCCGAAGAGGCTAAGACTGCGTCTTTCCTCCTCGAGCAAGGGGTTTTTCTGACCCCTGAAGCTGGCAACTTGTTCCTCGATGCGGTGGAGGACAATCTTCTGGCAGCTTATGTGCGGTTAGAGGGGCTGGCTCGGGGGGACTATGGACCAGACGCCCTAATGGACCAATTCCCCGAGTATGTTTCAGGCTCGCTGGAGGCCAACCGGACCATAGGATGTTGGAAGCTCCTCGAAGCATGGATTGCGGCGGTTCAACCCTCTCCCAGTACTGTCGCGCGCTGGACAACGGTGTTCAAGACGGCCGACGCGCGCTTCTCGGACGCTTCGACGATAACCGTTGAGGCTGCGAAGGAATGGATGAACAGCCTGATCGACGTGAAGCGCAGCGCGGACACCGTCGCAACCGTATGGAGAACGGCGCTCAAAACCGTGTTTGCGTGGGGTGTGGGCGAGAAATTGATTAAAGCCAATCCTTTTAAGGACGTAAGAATTAGCGTCCCCCGCAAGGTGACTGAACGAGAGACCAAGGCGTTCACAGCTGAGGAAGCTGAGGCGATCCTACGCGCCGCATTGGCTTACGAGCATCCAAAAACGGTCGACGAGCGTGCTCGGCGATGGGTTCCGTGGCTGTGCGCTTACACCGGTGCCCGTCCAGGCGAAATAACGCAGCTCCGAGGATCAGACATTCAGAAACGCGGCGGTGATTACTTCGCGAGACTTTCGCCATCGGCAGGGAAAATCAAAACGCGCACGGCTCGCACCGTCCCACTGCACGAGCACCTCGTGGAGCAGGGTTTCATCCAGTTCGTAGACGACATGGGAAGCGGGCCGCTATTTTACACGCGTCGCCCTGCAAGTGCCGGGCCTGAACCGGTCCAGAGTCCCGCTGAGCGCACGAGGGAGAGGCTGGGGCAATGGGTACGTTCATTGGGTATCACCGACCCTGAGCTTAGGCCAAACCATGCATGGCGGCACACCTTCAAAGCACGCGCCGAACGTTTTGGAATGTCCGAAAGGTACAGTGACGCAATTACCGGCCATGCGCCGCCTACCGCTGGACGCGCCTACGGGAAACCGATACCTGAGGACTTGGCTGAAGCGATACGCACGTTCCCGCGGTATCGCCTGTAACTCCTGGGGGTATTCCCGCCGACAACAGCGTTCGTGCTGGTGTCCGCGTTCATCACTGCCGCTCACTCAACAACATCCGAAAGAGAAAGGCCGACTAACTACCTATGGCTGGGAAAGTACTAACTACCTATGGCTGAGAAAGTTACGATTATCCTTCCTGCGGGCATCGCTGTCTGGCCGAAGCTCGATCAGGTCGACGCATATCAGCCGACTGACAAGAAGGGCAGACCGAGCGGAGCCGCGAAGCGGCGCTTCATCACTCGCGTCAAGTACAACGATGAAGACCGCCGCAAGGTCGACGACTTCCTGAAGCAGTGTCTGAAGAACTTCAATCTGGAAGGCGGCAAGCTGCCGTGGAAGAAGGATAAGAAAACCGGCGAGCTTACCCTGGAAGCGACGTCTGGTGAGAAGTATCCCCCGCCCGTGTTCGACGCCAAGAACCGCAAGGTGCCCGCGAAGGTCATCATTGGCGGTGGCTCGACCATCAAGCTCGACGTCACGGTGAACCCGTACACGGGCTTCGGCGGCGGCATCAACCTCTACATCAACTCCGTGCAGTTGCTGGACCTCAAGCAGCGTGACGGCAATCGGTTCGAAGAGACCGAAGGTTTCACCTGCGGCGGCGATGACGAGGACGAGGCGGATGACAGTTCGACTTCACGCCGCGTCGCCGTACGCTAGGCTTCACCGCCACCAGAGCACTGGGCAGAGTTGAAGTTGCCTGAGCCAGATTGAAAAGGGCGCGTTTCCACGTAAGCTCAAAGATCGTTGGCAAACTTGCCGCTGTGCTCGAAGTCGAGCCGGCAGAACTATTGAAGCTTCCGCCCCGCAAAATCGCACACGGTAAGCGCGGCATGCCCTATTATCAGATAGTTAGCGCCGTGCATTGGCGGAGACGGAGGGATTCGAACCCTCGATAGGGCTTTACAACCCTATAACGGTTTAGCAAACCGCCGCCTTCAGCCACTCGGCCACATCTCCGGTAGGGTCGATATGCCCGACGCCGGGGCGAGCCGCAAGCGGCAGATTTCGGGCTGGCGAATTCCGGACGATTAACGGCTTCTGGCCCCCAACAAGGCTCTCAAACCAATCCCTACACCTGAAGGTGGCACGTCGCGGCCACGGATTGTTGCGCGCGCGTCGCAAATGCGGCGCGGATTTGGCAAAGCGGCCTCCGGCGTTTTTTCCCATTCGCCGAATCTTTGCCCAACGGTTGCAAAAACGTCGCCGGACAAGATTTGATCGATGTCAGCGCGACGCATCGGCATCGGGTGTTCCCGATGTAAATCGAAATCGCTTTTTCTGCCCGAAAAATATGGTTAATCGCGTCGCTTGCGGAGCGGATGCCGCTTGCCGAGCTGCGATCCGTCGCTAAACGTCGAATCCTCGGCGCGTCCGTCGATCGTGCTTGCGCGGCGGCAATAAGCGAGCGGCCGATATCGCGGTCGAAGCCGCAGCGCAGTTCGTTGAACGTCTTCAGGACCATTTTTGCGGCGGAGGAGTGGCCTTGGCCGCACGATTCGGTGTTGGCCCGCAGTGCGAGAAGCGGAAATCCGACGCAATTATTCCCGGCACAGCGATCTGGATGGCAAATGGAACTATTCGGAAATAGCGTTGCGGAACAAAGGTTTGCGGTAAAAGCTCGTTCACGGTTGCGTGTTATTTGTGCAACACCCTTCCAAAAACGCCCCGAGTTGCACCGTTCCGAGTGGTTCCTTTGTTGCGTGTGCAGGGCCCTTCGGTAATTGTGATGTTGCGACGGAGGGGGGCATCCCGAGGTCGTCCCGTTATAGGTGGTTCGCTTAAGTCCACCCACGCTACGAGGATCTGTTGATCTTCAACGTTTTTCCGCGGGTAGGCAAAATCAGCTTTGTACGACCGTTTGTACGAGCTCAAACTTGGAGGTTAACATGAAGATGGTTAAGAGCCTAGTTCTCGGCTCAGCGGCGGGTCTTCTCGCCATGGGTGGGGCACAGGCAGCTGATCTTCCCGTGAAGGCCAAACCGGTCGAATACGTGAGGATCTGCTCCCTGTATGGCGCCGGTTTCTTCTACATTCCGGGCACCGACACCTGCATCAAGCTGGGTGGTTATCTGCGCGTTGATACCACGTTCAACGGCAGCATCTACGATCAGCCGGCGTGGAGCGCCGATCTGGGCAACGGCAATCGATACCGCGACGACTTCGCTTCCCGTTCGCGTATGGCGTTGACCGTCGATACGCGCACCGCGACTGAATACGGCGTAGTCCGCACTTTCGGCCAGGCTGATTTCCAGTTTACGACCTTCAACAACAACAACGTCAATCCCCTTACCCTCGGCACTACGCCTACGGCGACCGGCATCTTCAATCTCCCCGGCGAAGGTTATACGGCCGTTGAATACGTGTTCATCCAGTTCGCCGGGTTCACCTTCGGTAAGTCTTCCTCGGCCTATGCGACGCCCTGGAACGGCTATCCGGGCAACAACTCGTCGTTCCTGATCGGCGGCAACGACTCCGTCACCGGCGTGAACAACATCCAGTACACCGCGCAGTTCGGCAACGGCGTGTCCGGCACCATCGGTCTCGATGAACCGGTCGCCTTCAACCGCACGGCGGTTTTCAACCTGTCGGCTGGCGTTACCGGTGGTCTGGGGAGTGTTGGCAGTGTGGGCGCGGCCGGTACCTCCGGTAACGCCTACGGCGGCCAGCACATGCCTGACGTCGTCGGCAACATCCGGATCGATCAGGCGTGGGGTCTGTTCCAGGTGTCGGCTGCGGTCCATGAAGTGGATGGTTCGTACAATCTCCTCGGCCCTGGCGCAGTACCGCTTGTCGGGTCGGACACCTCCGGTCATCCTACCACGAAGTACGGCGGTTCGGTGATGACGGCGTTCCAGGTCAAGAACATCCCGACCGGTGCCGGCGACGACATCAAGTTCGACGCCACCTGGGCCAAGGGTGACACCAAGAACGTGATCTCGACCAGCGCGGCCTCGCCGAACTTTTTGATGCTGGGTGGAGTTCCGGGCCAATTTGGACCCGATCATAGCATTGCTTTCGGCGCGACCACGGATGGCACCTATCTTCCGGTGGCTGCCGGCGGCGATGGCACAATGCATCTGACCACGGCGTACGGTGTTCGTGGTGCGTTCAACCACAACTGGGATCCCTACTGGTCGTCGAGCTTGTTCGGCGGCATGGGCTGGGTGCGGTATGACGGAACTCAGCAAGCCAATATCTGCTCGGCCCTCTCCGGATCCATCCCTGGTCAGAACGTAACCTATACTTGCAACCCCAACTACACGATCTCGATGCTCGGTGTGGTCACCCGTTGGACCCCCGTCAACAACCTGACGTTCTCGGCGGAAGCGATCTGGACCCATCTCACCACCGGCTTCACTGGTTTTTCGACCTTCAGCCCGGGTGCTCCGTTCGCGCCAACCCCCTTGGCCTTCAAGGCGCAAGACACCGCGTCCCTCAACGTTCGCGTTCAGCGCAACTTCTGATCCCGATCATCTGACAACTCCCTAAAAGAACCCCCGGCAGGAAACTGCCGGGGGTTTTTCTAGCCAGCAGCCAAGCCAGCGCCGGGCGAATTGAACGCGGCGAGATAGTTTTGCGAACTATATCGAACATATACTCTGCCTTTGCATAGCACGGCCCCGCCACGGCGGAGGGGCGTCCATGGGGGTCGACGGGCGGGTACCGCGCAGGCCGCGCGCGGATATACACGCTGACCGAGACCAAGGAAGTTCAGCGGCGTTTTTGTCCGTAGGAACTGGTTAGATGAGCTCCCGAGCCAACTCGTCGAGTTCCACTTCGAGAGCGTCGCTCCATGACGGGGTGACGATTCCGAAGACGTCTTTGAGCCGCGAGAGATCGAGGCGAGAGTTTCCCGGCCGCTTCGCTTTGGTCGGAAAGTCCTGCGTCCCGATCGGGGCAATTGTCTCGACTTCCAGCTTGACCCCGCGCGATTTCAATCCGGCCGCTATCGCGGTCGCGAAGGCATGCCAGTTCGTTTCGCCGGCGCAAACGACGTTGACGACACCTCCGCTCCCGGCAAGGCGTCCCACGAGATCCAGTGGGCGCGGTGATAGAATGTCCGCGACCGCCTGCGCGATCACCCTGGCCGACGTCGGCGCTCCGATCTGATCCGCGACAATCCGCAGTTCCTTGCGCTCTTTTGCCAGCCGCGCGATGGTCCTGAGGAAATTGGCACCTTTTGACGCATAAACCCAGGAAGTGCGAACAATGAGATGCGGGCCATCGGCCGCTCTGATCGCGTTATCGCCGGCGAGTTTGCTGGCACCATAAACCGAGAGCGGCCCTGACGGACTATCCTCGCGCCATGGCTTGTCGCCCTCCCCGTTGAAAACGTAGTCGGTCGAGAAATGAACCAGGGGAACGTTATGCCGGGCGGCCCAGCGCGCGATCGCGGCCGGCGCCTCGGCATTGATGCTAAAGGCGAGTGCGGCCTCGTCCTCGGCACGATCGACCGCCGTATAGGCCGCGGGATTGATGATCAGATCGGGCTTCAGTTCATCAAGCCCGTCGGCCAGCGCGCCGGGCTTCGATAGATCGAACTCCTCCAGGGCTGGCGCGAGAATTTCGCCGCGGTCTCGAAGCAGAGGAAACAGCGCGCCGCCGACCTGCCCCGCAGTTCCCGTCAGCAAAATCCGCATCAGACCTGTCCATAGACCGGGAGGTTTTTTACCTCCGCCAGCGCAGGTGCTGCGGCATCGCGCGAGGACAGCGAAGGATGGTCGATCCCCCAATTGATGCCGATCGCCGGATCATCCCAGCGCACCACGATCTCATCATTCGGGCTGTAAACATTATCGCATTTGTAGAAGAAGTCCGCGCTCTCGGAGAGCACCAGAAAGCCATGCGCAAAGCCGCGGGGCACCCAGAGCTGGCGGCGGTTGTCTTCGCTCAGCTCAACGGCAACATGTCGCCCATAGTTGGGGCTTCCCAGGCGGACGTCGACTGAGACGTCCAGTACCCGGCCGCGCATCAGGGATACGAGCTTGCCCTGGGTTGAGGGGTTCTGCAGGTGCAGGCCGCGAAGTACGCCATAGCCGGAACGGGAAAGGTTATCCTGAACAAACGGCCCCCGAATACCATGTTCCGCGTATCTATCGAGTTGGTAAGTCTCCAGGAAAAAGCCCCGTGGATCGCCATACATTTTGGGCTCGACAATCAAAACCTCCGGAAGACTGGTCGCAACGATCTGCATCGCCTAAGCTCTCTAAAGTGTCATGCGCCGATGTTAACTCTGGATAACAAACTTGTGCAGTGCACGCCATCTGTTAAGAATCTGACGATAAATCAAATCGCGAGGGGCTATGAAGGGCATCATCTTGGCCGGCGGAACCGGGTCGCGCCTTTACCCCGTGACGACGGTTGTTTCGAAGCAGCTCCTTCCCGTTTTCGACAAGCCGATGATTTATTATCCGCTGTCGACGCTGATGTTTGCGGGCATCCGGGATATTCTCATCATTACGACGCCACAGGATCAGCACCTCTTCGAACGTTTGCTCGGAGACGGAAGCGACCTTGGACTTCACTTCACCTATGTGTCGCAGGACAAACCGCGCGGCCTGGCCGACGCCTTCGTTCTCGGCGCCGACTTCGTCGGTTCGGATCGCGTCGCCCTCGTGCTCGGCGACAATATTTTTCACGGACATGGCTTCCCTGAGCAACTCGCACACGCGACCGAGCGCGGCAAGGGCGCGACCGTGTTCGGATATGTCGTCAACACCCCGGAGCACTACGGCGTGGTTGAGCTCGACCATTTTGGGCGAGCGCTTTCAATCGAAGAAAAGCCGGCGAAACCAAAATCGAACGTCGCGGTGACGGGCCTTTATTTCTACGACAATGATGTTGTTCGTATGGCTGCGGACCTGAAGCCATCAGCGCGCGGCGAAATCGAAATTTCCGATTTGAACCGGGCCTACATGGAGCGAGGTGACCTATTCGTCCAAATCCTCGGTCGTGGTTTCGCTTGGCTCGATACCGGTACGCATGCTTCCCTCGTCGAGGCCAGTCATTTTGTCCAGATCCTTGAGGAGCGGCAGGGCATGCGGGTCGCATGTCTGGAGGAAATCGCGCTCCGTCTTGGCTATATTACGCTCGACAAGTTTGAGATCCTCGCGCAGCGTTGCGCCAAAAGCAGCTACGGCGAATATCTTTTCAGCATTCACCGCTCTTTCGCCAAATCCCGCCGGGCGGAGTTCTGACCATGCGCTTTGAGAAAGGGGTCATCTTTGTCACCGGCGGGGCGGGCTTCATCGGCTCGGCGGTGGTGCGCCATCTGCTGCGCGATACCCACGCCCGGGTCGTCAACATCGACAAGCTGACCTATGCCGCAAACCTGGATTCGCTGCCCGGCGCGGTCGGCAATCCGCATTATGCCTTCGAGCAGGCCTGCATCCGCGATGCGGCCTCGTTACGAAAGCTGTTCGAAAAATACCAGCCCGATGCGGTGATGAATCTCGCCGCCGAGAGCCATGTCGATCGCTCGATCGACGGCCCCGGCGAATTCGTACAAACCAATATCGTCGGCACCTTCACGCTGCTTCAGGAGAGCCTGCGGCACTGGCGAAGCCAGTCGGCCGAGAAACGCGCAAAGTTCCGTTTCCTGCACATCTCGACCGATGAGGTGTTTGGTTCACTTGGCGACGAGGGCCTGTTCACCGAGACTACCGCTTACGCGCCCAACTCGCCCTATTCCGCGAGCAAGGCCGCCTCCGATCATCTGGTTCGCGCCTGGCGCGAGACCTACGATCTGCCGGCGCTGGTGACCAACTGTTCGAACAATTACGGGCCGTACCATTTCCCGGAAAAGCTGATCCCGCACATCATCATCAAGGGGCTGGCCGGCGAGCCCCTGCCCGTCTATGGCGACGGCCGGAACATCCGGGACTGGCTCTATGTCGAGGACCACGCCAGGGCGCTGACGCTGGTGCTCGAACGCGGCGTGGTCGGCGAGACCTACAATGTCGGCGGCCGCAACGAGCGCACCAATTTGCATGTGGTGGAAAGCATCTGCGACCTCTTGGACGAAATCCTGCCGGGCGCGGCCGGACCACGGCGAAACCTGATCTCCTTTGTCACGGACCGACCGGGCCATGACCGGCGCTACGCGATCGACGCCTCGAAGCTGGAGCGGGAGCTGGGCTGGCGAGCCGAGGAACATTTCGAAAGCGGCATCGAGAAGACGGTGCGCTGGTATGTCGACCAGCAACCGTGGTGGCGGGCCATTCTCGATCGCGGATACTCCACGGGTCGCCTGGGGCTGCGTCAATAGGCTGATCGATCCACAAAGCCCGGAACGGCAAGCTGACGGTTAACGATTCGCTGCCTTGAAGCCCGCGATTTGAGGCTAATTGGATCGCGTGCTCGAACGCGATCGAAAATTCTTCCCTGTATTCGTCGCGGCAATCGAATATTGGGGGAGCAATTCAGATGCGTCGTCTCGTCAAAATCGCTGCGGCCGCGTCAGTGCTGGGAACGGCATTTTTCGGGACCGCAGAAGCCGCCTTCATCGGCATGCCGATGAACCTCGGCGTCCAACTCGAGCATCCGGTTCGAAACGCCGACTCTGGCCCCGATGGCCCATACGCGCTCTTCCATGGAATATCCGGATGACTGCAAGGCCCGCAAAATCGTTTTCCGGAGCGGTCGTGTTAGCCCAACTTGCGCAGTTGGGGGCGGGATTTGGCTATTTTTCGGGATTTTGCGTCGCGTGACCTGAATCGGATCAATCGGTTAGACGTGGCGAAGATTGGATTTGGGCGTGTAGTGCCAACCTTGGGTATTTTCTGGAGGCGACGAGTTGGATTAATTCGCGCGCATGTATCTGCGCCACACCACGATACGCAAGGACGGGAAGGTTCATCGCTATTGGCGTGTTGTGCGCAGCGTGCGCGTTGGTCGTCGGGTCATTCAGCAAACGGTGGCGCAGCTCGGCGAACTCGATGAGCAGGGTCGCGTTCAGGCACAGGCGCTGGCGCGTCGGCTGATTGGCACTCCCGAGCGCGCGCAACTGTTCGATGATAGCAGCGAGCAATTGACGGTTCCGGTGCGGTTGAAGGGCATCCGCATCGAGCGCCCGCGTCAGTTCGGCGATGTGTATTTGGCGCTCGCCCTGTGGCGCGGAACCGGGCTGGAGGCTTTGTGCGAACGGCTGCTTCCGATCGGCAAAGAGCGCATCGCGTGGTCGAAGATGGCGGCGGTGCTGGTAGCCGCGCGGCTTTGCGAGCCATCGAGCGAGTTGCACATTGCGGAAGACTGGTATCGACGCACGGCGCTTTCAGATCTGCTGCAGTTCGGTGACGAGGAGGTCAACAAGGATCGGCTCTATCGCGGGCTCGATCATCTGCTCGCCCACAAGACCGAGCTCGAAGCGCATCTGTCGCAGCGCTGCGGAGAGCTGTTCGCGGTCCAGAACGAGGTGCTGCTCTACGACGTGACGAGCACGTATTTTGAGGGCCAGGCCGAGGCAAATCCGCAGGCTCGGCGCGGCTATTCCCGCGATCATCGCCCCGACTGCAAGCAGGTGTGCATCGCTCTCGTCGTGACCTTCGACGGCTTTCCTTTGGGCTACGAAGTATTCGCCGGCAACACCCACGACTCGCGAACCTTGCAGACGATCGTGGCCACCATGGAGGCCCGGCATGGCATGCTGGGGCGCGTCTGGATCACCGACCGCGGCATGGCCAGCGCCGACAATCTGGCCTGGCTGCGCCGGACCGACCGGCGCTACATCATCGGCGCGCCGAAGTCGGAGCTGAAGAAGTTCAGCTCTGCGCTCGCCACCGCGGACGGCTGGCGCGTGGTCCACGAGGGCGTCGAGGTCAAGCTCACGCGCCACCCCGAGACCGGCGAGACAGTGATCTTGTGCCGTTCCGCCGATCGGCGCAGCAAAGAACGCGCCATGCACGACAAGTTCAGCCGGCGGATCGAAGAAGCACTCGAGCGCCTGGCTGCGCGCCTGGCTCGCTCAAAGAAGCGTGTCGATCCGTCGACCGTGAACCGGCAAATCGGCCGCATCCTGCAGCAAAATCAGCGAGCAGCCGCCCGCTTCGCAATCGCGCTGGAGCCGGATGGCTGCCCCGCTGGTTTCCGCCTCGGCGTGGTTTACAACGCATCGTTCGACGACTGGGCCGCTCTCTCCGAGGGCGCCTATCTGCTGCGCTCGAACATCACCGATTGGAGCGATCAACAGCTCTGGAAGGCCTATATCCAGCTCACGCAGGCCGAAGCCGCTTTCCGGATTCAGAAGGATCAACTCAACGTCCGTCCGATCTGGCACCAGCGCGAGGATCGCGTACAGGCTCATATCCTCGTCTGCTTTCTTGCCTTCGTGCTGTGGAAGAGCCTGGAGATGTGGCAGAGCCGCGCAGGTCTCGGCAATTCCCCGCGCACCATTATGGAAGAACTCAAGCGCATCCAGTCCCAGGACGTCGTCTTGCCGACCGCAACGCACGGCCAGATTCGTTTGCGCTGTGTGACCCAACCAGACGCGGCCCAGGCCGCTCTCCTCAATCGTCTCGGCATCGTCCTGCCGAAACGCATGCGTCTCGCCGAGCACGACTTGCCAGCTCTCAAACACAGCGCCTGATCCGACCTGCACCAAAATGTAGTGCCAATTTTTTGGCTAAGGCATTGATTTGCTTATACTCAGGGTACGATTTTGCGCAAGTTGGGTTAGGCTCACTCCGCAGCGTGTCCAGGACCTGATGGCGTCAACACCCCCGTCAATTCGTCGATCGAGCCGGAGCGAAATGATGCGGGCATCGCAGGCGAAAGGTGGCTTGTGGCCCCTCCTTCGGAGATTGCAATGGTTACGCCGTGACCAGGCGTCACGATTTGATCCCCTAACGGTTGGCCTGCACGTTCGCTGCTGCTCATGGAAGTCATCACGAGTTGGGGCGAGCACCACCTTATTGCCGTGTTGCGCGCGAAAGCCGCCGACCTGCTGATTGATAATCTGAACGCGAACATCAAACCGCGGGCCAGAACGAACTATGGATGGGTTCGAATTCAGACCCCGGATAATCCAATCCTCTGGGCTAAAAATTGGCGATCGACCGCTTGATGGGCCGTCGGCCGCGAGGCTTATTCTTTGGAAGGAATTGTTGCGGATCCACCCCCCGGGCCCCGGGTCGGGGTTTTCCTTGGGGATGGCAATACTAAAAAGCAACTCAACAACCTGCTGACGCAGCGAATGATTGAGTTCGCTGAGCGACGCGATCCAAATGCCCCGACGCCTGGGCTGAACATCGGCCGCGAACGACTGATGTCTCCAACGAAAGCCGGCCGCTTCTGATTTGCGCCAGCCGCGTTCCCCAGAACCGCAATGGTTGCAGTTTCAGCTACGCGCGGGATATATTTGCCGCTCCGCAAAAAATGCGGGGCGGTCAAAGCAAAGCGACGTTTGGATCCGGTACGCCAGACTAGTGCGCGGTCATCCAGACGCGGGCTTCGCGCTGGGCCATGGCGATCTCGACTTCGGACATCATCTCGGCGACCTCGCGGCGCAGCCGGGCGGCCTCTGCGCACCCCTTGACGGCGGCGAGGTTGAACCACTTATGCGCAGCGATGAGGTTGACCACACCGGAACGTCCACTCGCCCAATACAGCCCGCGCTCGAACAACGCATCCGGGATCGCGCTTGCTTCCACCGGCGTTGCCGTATCCAGATCGATATGCCCCTGAAACACCTGTCATCTCCTTTTTGATTTTTGGCCGCCCTGCTCCGAGCGCGGCCCCTGTCCGCTTGTCTAACGACCCGTCATCCCCCACGCCGTTTGCCGGCTTGTTGGGATGATCATGACCGATAAAATTTGAAGAGCGGTTTAAGTATCGCGATGAATCGGATGTAAACGCGCGGTCGGCGCCACCAGCCACGAAATCGCAAAAACCCTTGTTTTGCTGGGTTTTCACCCGATCTCAGAATTCGGTTTACCCTGCCATTTCGCAAAACGATAACCATTGGCGCAATGGCGCGCCCATTCAGCCATCCGTGCCCTCTAAAGCGGGCGATCCGGTCTTCCAGCGCTCAGGGATTGATCGAAAGGCCGCGGCGTACCGGATCCTCCGCTTTCGCGGAATATGACCGTGAACTACGGCGGTCGCAGCGCAGGCCTGAACCGGCCGTCGCAGGCGATCAGGGCAATTATGATTTTAAAGGATCGGGAAATCAGTATGCCGGGGGAACCAGCCGCGCCGGCCCAGAGAACGAGGGCGTCGGCGAACACGTCAGGACCAGATTTCACCTGAGGCGAAGATCGCCGGTGAAATTGCGGACGCAAGATCCGCACCGAACGAAGAAAACTTGTTTCTTCTGCCGGAGCGGTTTTCAACGGGGCGAACCCTTCGAAACCACGATCCAGCCGTTTGACCTGATGTCTCGCCGACACCCTCTTTCGTCGACCAGAGCCGTCCGGTTTAAGATCTGCTTCGAGAAGCAGATCGTCCTGAAGGCTCTTGTGACGTGCCGGCATCAAGCCGCCGGCAATTCTTGAGAAGCGAAATTTACTTCTTCTTCTTGGCGACCTTGCGGGTCTTCTTCGCAGTCTTCTTCACTGCGCTCTTCGCCTTCTTTGCCTTCTTAGCTTTCTTGGCCATGTTGCCCTCCTGATGTAGTGAGATGGCTTAATCGCTGCGTGCACTCGGGAATTGAAATGCACTGCATCCCGAATACACCAACACATCTAAAAAAACAGCGTCCCGCTTAAGGAAGTGTTGACGCGCCGACGCGAGAGCGCGCGCAAGCGCGTTGATCGGCAACACCTCGATGCATTCGCGCAACGACGCGGATAGCGCATGAAACGCCGACATCGGCGATTGTCAATATCGCATGAAATGCCTGTGCTGCAGGCGTTTCTTCCATCAACGCATTGCGCGATCGACGCGCAATCGACGTCTTTGCGACTCGTCGATGCCGGCCAAAAACGTCTTGCGCGGACTCTGAGTCGCGGTTTTTGGCAATAAAAAAATTTTCGTCCCCACCGGCCTCGCGTCTCATCGGCGCTCGCCAAAACCAGTTTTCTGGACGAATCGGCGCCGCTGATTCGCAACGCGGTTTTCTGCTCCGCTCGATGCGATCGCCCGTCGTGACCAACGATCGATGCACGCTTGCGTGCGTTCAGCGAGGCGCCGGCCATGACGCCGGCGTCGCCTCACGCACCCGTCAGATGCCGAGTTTGGACTTCAGCAGATCGTTCACGGCCTGCGGATTGGCCTTGCCGCCGGATGACTTCATCACCTGGCCGACGAACCAGCCGATCATCTGCCGGCTTGGCCTTCGCCTGCGCCACCTTGTCGGGATTGGCGGCGATGATGTCGTCGACCACCTTCTCGATCGCGCCGAGATCGGTGACCTGCTTCATGCCGCGCGCTTCGACCAGCGCGCGGGGATCGCCGCCCTCCTGCCAGACGATCTCGAACAGGTCTTTTGCGATCTTGCCGGAGATGGTGCCCTCGCCGATCAGATCGACGATGGCTGCCGAGCTGTCCGGCCGACACCGGCGAGCCCGTAATATCCCGGCCCTCCTTGTTGAGCCGCCCGAACAATTCGTTGATCACCCAGTTGGCGGCGAGCTTGCCGTCGCGGGCCTTGTCGGCAAGTCCGGCCAGCACGGCTTCAAAGAAGTCCGCGCTCTCGCGTTCGGCCACCAGCACGCTGGCGTCGTAGGGCGACAGGCCGAAGTCGGCGATGAAGCGCGCCTTCTTCTGGTCCGGCAATTCCGGCAGATTGGCCTTGAGATCGGCGACATAGGCTTCGCTGAACTCCAGCGGCAGCAGGTCGGGATCCGGGAAATAGCGGTAGTCGTGCGCCTCTTCCTTGGAGCGCATCGATCGGGTCTCGCCCTTGTTCGGATCGAACAGCCGGGTTTCCTGGTCGATCGCGCCGCCGTCCTCGATGATCTCGATCTGGCGCCGCGCCTCGTATTCGATCGCCTGCGCCGATGAAGGCGATCGAGTTCATGTTCTTGATCTCGCAGCGGGTGCCGAGCGGTCCGCCCGGCTTGCGCACGGACACGTTGACGTCGGCGCGCAAGGATCCCTTCTCCATGTCGCCGTCGCAGGTGCCGAGATAGCGCAGGATCGAGCGCAACTTGGTCACATAGGCCTTCGCCTGCTCGGACGAGCGGATGTCGGGCTTGGAGACGATCTCCATCAAGGCGACGCCGGACCGGTTGAGGTCGACATAGGACATCGTCGGAGCTGCGGTCGTGCAGCGACTTGCCGGCGTCCTGCTCCAGATGCAGCCGCTCGATGCCGACGGTGGCCGTTTCGCCGTCCGCCAGCTCGACCACCACCTCGCCCTCGCCCACGATCGGCGACTTGTACTGGCTGATCTGGTAGCCCTGCGGCAGGTCCGGATAGAAATAGTTCTTGCGGTCGAACACCGAGCGCAGATTGATCTGCGCATTGAGGCCGAGCCCGGTGCGCACCGCCTGCGCGACGCAGAATTCGTTGATGACCGGCAGCATGCCCGGCATCGCAGCATCGACCAGCGAGACATGGCTGTTGGGCGCGCCGCCGAATTCGGTCGAGGCCCCGGAAAACAGTTTTGAGTTCGAGGTGACCTGGGCATGGACCTCCAGCCCGATCACCATTTCCCAGTCGCCGGTGGCGCCCTTGATCAACTTCGATGGTTTGACTGCAACGTTCATGGGCGGCTCGGGTCAAGGTGTCCTGGAACACGGATTTACGGCGAAAGGCCTTGAAATGGCTGGATTTTTCTCTCGTCGGACGCTCGGTATATAACATTGCCGCGACAACCCGTCGAGACTATGGATAGATGGAAATCAAGTCGGCGGATGGATAACCTTGGCGGTCGCCGCAAATTTGCAGCGGCGCTTCGGATGTTACGCGACAAGCGGGAGCGACGGGACAATGATGGGCGAACCACCCGCGGACGGAATCAAGCTTCATATTGGCGGTTGGGAACAGCGCGAGGGATGGAAGATACTGGATGCGATTCCCGGACCGATCGTTGATTACGTCGGAAATTGCACTGATCTGACGTTTCTGAACGACGAGAGTTGCGGCGAGGTCTATGCCTCGCATGTGTTCGAACATCTCGGCTATAATGGGGAGCTTCAAGGCGCCCTTCAAGGCATTTACCGTGTCCTCAAGCCGGGCGGCAGGCTGAGGGCCTCGGTCCCCGACCTTGAAACCTTATGCAAGATATACGTCCACCCCAACATCACGCCTCAGGGGCGCTTTCATATCATGCGGATGATGTTTGGTGGCCGAACGACACCGTATGACATCCACTATACGGGCCTGGATATGACCATGCTCGGAACCCTGCTTCATGACTCCGGATTCCGCGAGATCGAGCGTGTTGAAAAGTTCGGCGTATTCCAAGACACCAGCGAATTGCGTTTCAGCGACACGCCGATAAGTCTCAATATGATTGCGCGTAAACCCGTTTAATTGCTCGATATCAGGGATCAACGACATGCCGACGTTTGGGGCGGCGCTGCAAACGGCCTCGCGGCGACGTGATCGGAAGTCGATTTGCGGCTGGGACTCATGCACTGCCGAGCAGCGCGGATGCAATTCCCTGCCATTCGGTTTCGAGAGCACCGGCCGCAACCGGTTTGCCGGCCCTGCGGTACCAATAGCCGGCGTTGCCGAGATCGCCTTCGACGCGATGCAGATAGGCATGGACCCAGGCTGACTCGGCGGTGTCTTCGTCCTGGACCAGTTTGTGCGCCTCGTCCCAGCCGCCCTTGGCGGCCCACCACAAGGCGGCAAGCGGCGCGTCGAGATCGGGCGCAGGGGCGGCGCCCGACTAGGCTCGCTTTGAACTCCGCCAGGCTCACCACCACCTCGCCGGCGTGAACCGTCCCGCCGCCTGCTCGACCACCTCGCCGAGCGAGAACAGCGTCTCCTCGTCGAACGGACGGCCGATCAGCTGCAGGCCGAGCGGCAAGCCTTGCACGTCCTTGCCGGCGGGAACGGCGATGCCGGGCAGACCCGCCATGTTCACCGTCACCGTGAAGATGTCGTTGAGATACATCTCGACGGGGTCGGCGCCCTTCTCGCCGATGCCGAACGCCGCCGATGGCGTCGCAGGCGTCAGGATCGCGTTCACGCCTTTGGCAAAGCAGTCCTCGAAATCCCTCTTGATCAGGGTGCGGACTTTCTGCGCGCGCAGATAATAGGCGTCGTAATAGCCGGCCGAGAGCACATAGGTGCCGATCATGACGCGGCGGCGGACCTCGGCGCCAAAACCTTCGGCGCGGGTGTTTTCGTACATCTCGCCGATGCGAGCGGCCGGGCACGCGCAGGCCGTACCGCACGCCGTCGTAACGGGCGAGATTCGAGGAGGCCTCCGCGGGCGCGACGATGTAATAGGCCGGCAGCGCGTATTTGGTGTGCGGCAGCGACACCTCGACCAGTTCCGCGCCGGCCGCCTTCAGCCATGCCGCGCCTTCGGTCCAGAGCTTTTCGATTTCCGCGGGCATGCCGTCGAGGCGATACTCCCTGGGGTATGCCGATCTTCATGCCCTTGACGGATTTTCCGATCGCGGCCTCGTAATCCGGCACCTCGCGATCGACGGAGGTAGTGTCCTTGGGGTCGTGGCCGGCCATCGAGCGCATCAGGATCGCCGCATCCCGCACGGTGCGCGCGATCGGCCCGGCCTGGTCGAGCGAGGATGCGAATGCGACGATGCCCCAGCGCGAACAGCGGCCATAGGTCGGCTTGACGCCGACGGTCGCGGTGAACGCCGCCGGCTGGCGGATCGAGCCGCCGGTGTCGGTCGCGGTCGCGCCCATGCACAACAGCGCCGCCACCGCTGACGCCGAACCGCCGGATGAGCCGCCGGGCACCAGCGTGGTGTTGGCGCCATCGCGCCGCCACGGATTGACCACCGGACCGAAGCACGAGGTCTCGTTCGACGAGCCCATCGCGAACTCGTCATTGTTGAGCTTGCCGAGCATCACCGCGCCGTCGCGCCAGAGCTGCGAGGTGATGGTGGATTCGTAGGTCGGCACGAAATTGCCGAGGATTTTCGAGCAGGCGGTGGTGCGCACGTCCCTGGTGGCGAACAGATCCTTGATCCCGAGCGGAATGCCGGCGAGCGGGCCGCCCTCGCCCTTCGCGATGCTGGCGTCGGCCTCGCGCGCCATGGCGCGGGCCTGATCCGGCGTTTCCAGCACAAAGGCGTTGAGCGCGCGCGCCGCCTCGATCGCCTTGAGATGTGCGTCGGTCAGTTCGAGCGACGTAAAGGATTTGTTCGCGAGGCCACTTCTGGCCTCGGCGAGCGTCAGCGATGTCAAATCGGTCATTTATCAACCGGGCTGCAGAAGAACGGAGACAGCGTCTTGTCGTTGGCCGGGTCGTCGCGCGCAACCTTTGCCTTGTCGGCCGCCTCGAGTGCATCGAGCACGGCGTCGACCGCCTTGTCGGGATCGGCGGCCTTGCCCTGCCGCTCCATCGCATCGAGATAGTTCATATAGGCCGCATAGGCCTTTTCATCGTCGCAGAGCAGACACATCGGATTTCCCGTCTCGATAAAAGAATTTACTCGACGACCTTCGGCACCAGAAAGAAATGGTCCTCGGTGGCCGGCGCGTTTCTGACGATGTCGTCCGCGATCTCGCCGTCAGTGACCACGTCGGGACGCTTCTTCATTTCCATCGGCATCACCGAGGTCATCGGCTCGACGCCATCGACATTCACTTCCGACAGCTGCTCGACGAAGGCCAGCATCGCGTTCAACTCGCCCTGCAGATGCGGAACCTCGGCCTCGGTGACCGCGATCCGCGCCAGATGCGCGATACGGCGAACGGTGGCGGCATCGACGGACATTATATAGGCCTCTGCGGCGGAAATTCAGCCCGCCGTATAGCAGACGGGGCTTTTGCGCCGCAACCGCACGAACGGGCCTTCAGCTGCCTGCCAGATGGCTCAGCCGCGCCAGTGCCGCGCCGGCCAGCGCCCGGGTCAGCTCGGCCGCCGGCATCTCGCGGCCGAGCCGCACCGCCTGCCCGGCCCAAAGATTGGTGAAATCGACCTTGCCGAGCTTTTCCGCCGCCGCCTTCAGCGGCGCCAAGCCGGTCGCGGCATGGGGAAACGCCGGCGCGTGAGGCGAAATCGGGCCGACCTCGCGCATCACGCGGTTGGCCACCCCGCGCGCCGGACGCCCGGTCATGACGTTGGTGATCACGGTGGAATCGTCCAGCGCCTGGGCCAGCGCGACCCGCGCCGGCGCGGTCACCTTGGATTCCGGGCAGCGCAGATAGGCGCTGCCGATCTGCACGCCGGCCGCACCCAGCGCGAACGCCGCCGCGATGCCGCGCCCGTCGGCGATGCCGCCCGCCGCGATCACGGGGACCTTCACCGCATCGACCACCTGCGGCACCAGCGCGAAGGTGCCGGGCTGCTCCGCGATATTCTCGGTCAGGAACATGCCGCGATGGCCGCCGGCTTCGGCGCCTTGCGCGATGATGGCATCGGCGCCGTTTTCCTCGAGCCAGATCGCCTCTTTCACGATGGTCGCCGACGAGATCACGACGCAGCCGGCGGCCTTGACGCGCGCAGCAGCGCCTGGTCCGGCAGGCCGAAATGGAAGCTGACGACTTCGGGCTTCAATTCCTCGACCAGTTCGCACATCGCGGCATCGAATGGTGCGCGGCTGGCGGCGTTGACCGGCGCCGCCGGATCGAGCCCCAGTTCCCTATAATAAGGCGCAAGCCGCTGCTTCCATCCCGCCTCGCGACTTGGATCGGCGTCGGCGGGCTTGTGGCAGAAGAAGTTCATGCTGATCGGCGCCGATACGCGCTGACGGATGATATTGACCTGCTCGCGCGCCTTCTCCACCGACAGCATCGCGCACGGCAGCGAGCCCAGCGCGCCGCCCTGCGCCGCCGCGATCACGAGATCGGCGTCCATGGCGCCGGCCATCGGTGCCAGCACGATCGGAAATTCGGTCTTGAAAAGTGCAAGGAGTCGACGGTCCGGCCACATGGTCTGCTCCTTCAGCCGAAAAAGGGGATCCGCGGGCATCGTTGCCGGGGCTTTGAAAAGGTTAGCACCCCGTGACAGTAGAGAGCTATGCAATGCGCTGCTGTCTGACAATCCAGCGCCGCAGCGCCACCAGGGCCCAGATGGCCTCGACCAGCCCGAACGGCCAGGCGCCCTGCAGAAATCCGTAAACCGAGCCCAGCGCGCAGGCGGCCGCGAAGGCAAGGATGAACCAATGGCTGCGCTCCTCCAGCGCGTAACTCACCAGCATCGCCGACACCGCGAACAAACCAAATAATGTCAGCCGGTCCATCGTCTCACCCTTCCCGCTTTGCACGCATTGCAGCCCGCGTGATATGCGAACGCCATGACCGCCCTCATCTTACCGCTGATCGACGCCGTCCGCGCACTGGCCCGAACGCGGCGCGCTGGTCGGGCTCGATTTGGGCACCAAGACCATCGGGGTCGCGGTGTCCGATCCCGATCGCAGGCTCGCGACCGGTGTCGAGACGCATCCAGCGCAAGGCTTTCAAGGCGGATGCGGCGCGCCTGCTCGCCATTGCCGGCGAACGCAACGCCGTCGGCTTCGTGCTCGGCCTGCCCATCAACATGGACGCCAGCGAGGGGCCGCGCGCGCAGTCCACCCGCGCCTTCGCCCGCAATTTTGCCAAACTCACCGATCTTGCCATCGCGCTGTGGGACGAGCGGCTCTCCACCGTCGCGGTCGAGCGCGAATTGATCGGCATGGACATGAGCCGCGCCCGCCGCGCCGAGGTGATCGACGAGCACGCCGCGATCTTCATCCTGCAGGGCGCGCTCGATCGGCTGTCGAAGCTGCGGGAGACCCGTTGACGCTGCCAAAGACTTGGTTCACCTCTCCCTTTGGGAGAGGTCGAATTTCGAGCATCGCGAGAAATTCGGGTGAGGGGTTACGGTCTATCGTTAGTCCATAACCCCTCACCCGGCGCTGCGCGCCGACCTCTCCCAATGGGAGAGGTAAATAGAACTCGCGGCTTGGTTCCGTCAATTCGTCCCCGTGAGCAGCATGGTCTGCACCACAGCGGCGAGATTGTTGAGGCCATGCAGGATGATCGTCAGCCAGGTCGAGTTGCTGCGATAGCGGAGATAGCCGAGCAGCAGGCCGATCGAGAACACCTCGCCGAAAAAGAACCAGTCATATTGCAGATGCAGCGCGGTCCATACCAGCGACGACAGCAGGATGGCGCCGACGGGCCCGAGAAACGACTCCGACCAGCCGCGGTAGAGAAAGCCGCGCGCGAACAATTCCTCCGAGACCGGCGCGGCGACGCAGAAGGCGAACACCAGCAGCCATAGCGCGCCGTCGGCGCGCGCCGATTGCAGCACGTCGCCCATGAATCCGGGCGTCGACCTCGCGCCCGGTCACGCGCGACACCAGGTCCCATCCCATGACCAGAACGAACAGCGCGACGACGCCGATCAGGAGATTGGTCCACGAGGTCCAGCGCAGCGCCAGATAATCGGCAAACGGCGTGCGGGAAACGCGGATCGCGACCCACAGCGCGGCCAGTACCGCCGGCAGACCCGTGATCACGGAGAGCGAAATCGTCAATCCGCCGCCGACGACATGGATCGCGGCGGCCATATCGATCGGCCCACCCTGCCGCAACACGAACCAGGCCACCACCGCTATCTGTCCCGACAAACATCGCGGCGAAGACGAACAGGCCCCATAGCGCGGTGCCCCAGAATTTCCAGATGCGGGGCGGACGTTGGGTAGCGATTACCGGAGGCGGCGCAGCGGGACCTGCGGGACTTCGAGAGAATCCATCAATTGGCTTTCAGGTTCCATTGTCGTCATGCCTGGACCTGATCCGGGCATCCATCGCTCTTCACAAAATTCTCCTGACGGGATGGATTGCCGGGTCAGGCCTTGCAATGACGCTTGGTCAGCATCACGGCAGCGCCCGCTCCAGCAAAGCCCTGATATCGTCGCCGACGAGATCGACGGCGCCGTACATGCTGGCGTGATTCTGCGGCAAGCCGCGTTCGCTGCGAACAATTCGGCGTGATGCGGCGATACCTTGTTGAGCGCAGCCGCGGCCGCGAGCAGCGCCAGCTTCTCGACCGCCAGCCGCGCCACGCGCTCGCCGTCCGGCCTGCGGAACGCCTTGCCGATGAACGCCACCGCGTCGCCGGCGCCCGGCAGGCCCTTGGTTTCCTCGGCGAGACCTCTGCAGCACCGCTGCCGCCGCTTCCGCCTCGCGCGACAGCGCCCGCAGCACGTCCAGGCACATCACATTGCCCGAGCCTTCCCAGATCGCATTGACCGGGGATTCGCGGTAATGCCGCGCCAGAATACCCTCCTCGACATAGCCGTTGCCGCCGAGGCACTCCATCGCCTCGTAGAGAAATCCCGGCGCGCTCTTGCAGACCCAGTATTTGATGGCGGGCGTGAGCAGCCGCATATAGGCGGCCTCGCTCGCATCATCCGGCGCGCGGTCGAACGAGCGGCACAGCCGCATCACCAGCGCGATGGAGGCCTCGACATGCAGCGCCATGTCCGACAGCACCGCCTGCATCAGCGGCTGATCGGCGAGATGCTTCTGGAACACGCTGCGATATCTGGCGTGATGCAGCGCATGCGCCAGCCCGGAGCGCATCAGGCCGGCGGAGGCGATCGCGCAATCCTGCCGCGTCAGCTGCACCATCTGGATGATGGTGCGGATGCCCTTGCCCTCGTCGCCGACCCGCTCCGCATAGGCGCCGACGAATTCGACCTCGGACGAGGCGTTGGAGCGGTTGCCGAGCTTGTCCTTCAGGCGCTGGAACTGGATCGCATTGACCGATCCGTCGGGCTCGAAGCGCGGCATGAAGAAACAGCTCAGGCCTTCATCGGCCTGCGCCAGCACCAGGAAGGCGTCGCACATCGGCGCCGACATGAACCATTTGTGCCCGGTGATGCGATAGGCGTCGCCGTCGCGTATCCGCGCGGGTCATGGTTGGAGCGCACGTCGGTGCCGCCCTGCTTCTCGGTCATGCCCATGCCGAAGCGTCATGCCGCGCTTGGTCCACCACGGCGCGAAGGAGGGATCGTAGGCGCGGGTGGCGATCACGGGCATCGCCTTCGCCAGCAGGTCCGGCTGCGCCGCCAACGCCGCCACCGACGCGCGGGTCATGGTGATCGGGCACAAATGCCCGGTCTCGACCTGGGCGGCCATATAGAATTTCGCCGCGCGCACCACTTCGGCGGCGCCGCCGGCCGGCTGGCCTTCCGCGTTCCAGGTCGAATTGTGCACGCCGGCATGGGCGCTGCGCGCCATCAACTCGTGATAGGCGGGGTGAAACTCGACTTCGTCGCGCCGGTTGCCGCGTGGATCGAACGTGCGCAGTTTTGGCGTGTTCTCGTTGGCGACGCGGCCCCGCTCGGCCATCGCGGCCGAACCCCAGTGCTGCCCGAACTCGGCTAGTTCCCGTTGCGCCGATGCGCCGCCATTGGCCGCGACCGCGTCCGCAAGCGGCCGATCAACCGCGAACAGATCGATGTCTTCGAACGGCGGCGACTGGTTGAGCACTTCGTGGGTGGCGACTGCAGGCGGGGTCATGGCCGTTCCTCGGATATTCGGGAGCAAGCTTACGCCGGAACAAGTCCAATTTCACGCAAACTGACGTGACGAAAGCCTATGCCACGTCGTCATGGCCTCCGCGGTTCCGGCCCTCCATGTCTTGCTGCCTACGGTTAACGAAAAGCGACGTCGATGCCTGGCATAAAGCGGGTAGGACGAAAACGGGACATCCCGGGGGATAACTCGCGCCCGCTTTATTCGCCCTTGCCCCGCCCTGCATCTCTGCCTATAGCTCTCGTTTTAATGACCCCTGCATCGAAATCGACCTTCGTCCTCGGTCACCGGCATCTGCTGGGTATCGAGGGGCTTTCCGCTGACGACATCACCGGCCTGCTCGACCTTTCCGAGGAATATGTCGAGCTCAACCGCCAGGTCGACAAGAAGCGCACCTCACTGCGCGGCCGCACCCAGATCAACCTGTTCTTCGAGGCCTCGACCCGCACCCAATCCTCGTTCGAACTCGCCGGCAAGCGGCTGGGCGCCGACGTCATGAACATGTCGGTGTCCTCGTCCTCGATTCGCAAGGGCGAGACGCTGATGGACACCGCGGTGACGCTGAACGCCATGCACCCGGACATCCTGGTGGTGCGGCACCATGCCTCCGGCGCGGTGGAACTGCTGGCGCGCAAGGTCGACGGTTCCGTCATCAATGCCGGCGACGGCGCCCATGAACATCCGACGCAAGCGCTGCTCGATGCGCTCACCATCCGCCGCAACAAGGGCCGGCTCGAGGGCCTCATCGTTCGCGATCTGCGGCGACGTGATGCATTCGCGGGTGGCGCGCTCCAATATCCTGCTGCTCAACACCATGGGCGCCCGGGTGCGCGTGGTCGCGCCCTCGACGCTGTTGCCGCGCGGCATCGAGCGGATGGGCGTCGAGGTCGCCCGCGACATGCGCGAAGGCCTCAATGGCGCCGACATCGTGATGATGCTGCGGCTGCAGCGCGAGCGCATGAACGGCTCGTTCGTGCCCTCGACGCAGGAGTACTTTCATTACTTCGGCCTCGACCAGAAGAAGCTGGCCTATGCCAAGCCGGATGCGCTGGTGATGCATCCGGGCCCGATGAACCGCGGCGTCGAGATCGACTCCATCGTGGCGGATGGCGCGCAATCGCTGATCCGCGAGCAGGTCGAAATGGGAGTGGCGGTGCGAATGGCGGTGCTCGAGGCGCTTGCCCGCAACCTGCCGAATGCGTGAGATCATGCTGACCGACCGCCGCCCGATCCTGCTCGCCAACGCCCGCCTGATCGATCCCTCGCGCGATTTCGACGGGATCGGCGACGTCCTGATCGCCGACGGCGTAATCCGCGAGTCCAGGCGCGGCATCGGCGCCGCCGGCGTGCCCGAAGGCACCGACATCGTCAATTGCGCCGGCAAGATCGTGGCCCCCGGGCTGATCGACATGCGCGCCTTTGTCGGCGAGCCCGGCGCCAGCCACCGCGAAACCTTTGCCTCCGCCAGCCAGGCGGCGGCGACCGGCGGCATCACCACCATCATCTGCCAGCCCGACACCTCGCCCGTGATCGACAATTCGGCGACGGTGGATTTTGTCCTGCGCCGCGCCCGCGACACCGCGATCGTCAACATCCATCCGATGGCGGCGCTGACAAAAGGCATGGGCGGCGAGGAGATGACCGAGATCGGCCTGTTGAAGGCCGCGGGCGCGGTGGCGTTCACCGACGGCGACCGCAGCGTCACCAATGCGCAGGTGATGCGGCGGACGCTGACCTATGCCAGGGATTTCGACGCGCTGATCGTGCACCACACCGAGGACCCCCATCTGGTCGGCGAAGGCGTCATGAACGAAGGCGAGTTCGCTGCGCGGCTGGGACTGGTCGGCATTCCCAACGCCGCCGAAGCGGTGATGCTGGAGCGCGACATGCGGCTGGTCGCGCTGACCGGCGGTCGCTATCACGCGGCCTCATTGAGCTGCATCGAGTCGCTGGAAATCCTCAAGCGCGCGCGCGACGCCGGCCTGTCGGTCAGCGCGTCGGTCTCGATCAACCATGTGACGCTGAACGAAAACGACATCGGTCCGTACCGGACTTTTCTGAAACTGTCGCCGCCGCTGCGCACCGAGGACGACCGGCTGGCGCTGGTCGCCGCCGTCGCCTCCGGATTGATCGACGTCATCATGTCCGATCACAATCCGCAGGACGTCGAGGTCAAGCGGCTGCCGTTTGCGGAGGCAGCCTCCGGCGCGATCGGCCTCGAAACCATGCTGCCGGCGGCGCTGCGGCTGATCCACAATGGCGAGATGGATTTCAAGACGCTGATCCGCGCGATGTCGACGCGCCCGGCCGAGCTGCATGGGCTTGCCGGGCGGAACGCTGCGCGCGGGCTCCCCGGCCGACGTGATCGTGATCGACGCCGACATCGCCCTGGGTGCTCGACCCCGCCGATCTCAAATCGCAATGCAAGAATACGCCGTTCGACGAAGCGCGTTTCTCGGGCCGCGTGCGTGCGCACCATCGTCGGCGGACGGACGGTCTATGAACACGTATAGTGCTTGCGGGATAACCCGCAGAGGGAGGAAAGGCGATGGCGCATGAAGCATTGCTGCCGGTGGCGTTGGTGCTCGGCTATCTGCTCGGCTCGATACCGTTCGGGCTGGTCCTGACCAGGCTTGCGGGCACGCAGGATCTTCGCTCGATCGGCTCTGGCAATATCGGCGCCACCAACGTGCTGCGCACCGGCCGCAAGGGCCTCGCCGCGGCGACGCTGATCTGCGACATGCTCAAGGGCACGGTCGCGGTCATCATCGCAGGCTATTTTGCCGGACCCAACGCCGCGATGCTGGCGGCGCTCGGCGCCTTTCTCGGCCACCTCTTCCCGGTCTGGCTCAATTTCAAGGGCGGCAAGGGCGTCGCGGTCTATATCGGCGTGCTGTTCGGACTGTTCTGGCCGGCCGCGGTGGTGTTTTGCGTGCTGTGGCTCGCCACCGCCGTCGACCTCGCGCTACTCCTCGCTGTCAGCGCTGGTTGCAAGTTTCGTCACGCCGATCTTCCTGTGGTGGTTCGGCCACCCCGCGCTGGCCTCATTGTTCGCCGTGCTGACCCTGCTGTTGTTCTACATGCACCGCGAAAACATCGCGCGGCTGCAGGCGGGGACCGAGGGACGGATCGGGGAGAAGTGAGGGCGATCGTCATTCCGGGGCGATGCGAAGCATCGAACCTCAGATGTGCAATTGCACATTGGGGAATCCTTGGATTCCGGGTCTGCGCCTGACGGCGCATCCCGGAATGACAGCATCCTTCAACGCCGCGCCAGCGCTTCTTCAACGAAACGTGCGGCCTTAAGCGCGCGGGCGTCGTCGCCAAATCGTGCGATCACCTGCACACCGACCGGCAAATTACCATCGGCGACATAGGCGGGAATGTTGACGCAGGGGACGCCCATCAGCGTCCAGAGCCGGTTGAAACGGGGATCGCCGGTCGAGTCCAGTCCCTTCGGGGCGGCGCCCGGCGCAGAGAACGTCAGCAGGACATCAACGTCATCGAAGATTCCCGCCAATGCCGCGCGGCGCCCGGTTCGCAATCCCGCGCGCCTCGTCGTAGTCGGCGGGCGTTATGCCCCTGGTTTCGTCGAGTTTTGCGCGCAGCAGCGGCGGCATGGCGTCGTACTCGCGTCAGGTATTCCCAGGCCAGCGCCTGATGCGCCTCGAATTCCTGCACCGTCGTCGTGGATGCTGCCACGCCTCCGCGACGGGATCGGGCAAGTCGAGCGGGCGAACGGAAGCGCCGGCGCGCTCAGTCGCGCCAGCCGCGATCCGCAGCGCCTCTACGCTCGCTGTGTCCGGCGCGCCGGCGAAATCCTGCGTCACAACGCCGATGCGCGGCCTCTCGATCGCGGCGCCCGGCAGCAGTTCGGGCCGGCTGGTCATGGCCGAAAGGCCGTGCGCGAGGTCTTCGACCCCGGCCGCGAACAGGCCAACGGTATCGAGCGTCCACGAAAAACACTTCACGCCGACCGTCGGCAGCAACCCGAATGACGGTTTTATCGCGGCGACGCCGCAGAACGAGGCCGGCCGGATCACCGAGCCGCCGGTCTGCGTTCCCAGCGCCAGCGGAATCATTCCGGCCGCGACTGCCGCCGCGGAGCCCGAGGACGATCCGCCCGGCGTATGATCGTGATTGCGCGGATTGAGCGTCGCGGTCGGATCGCGCGATGCGAACGCCGTCGTCGTGGTCTTGCCGACGACCGTCGCGCCCGCCTGCTTGAGCATCATCACCACAGGCGCATCCGCGCGCGGCCGCCAGTCCCGGTAGATCTTCGAACCCATTTCAGTCGGAAGATCCGATGTATCGATGATGTCCTTGATGCCGACGGCGATGCCGCGCAGCGGCCCTGCGCTCGCCGCGCGCGCATTCTCGGCACGACAGACAAAGGCGCCGATGGTTTTGTCGAGCGCGTCGATCGCCTCACACGACCTGGCGAGCGCCGCATCGGCCGAAAGATCGCCCTGCTCAATCCGGCGCTGAAGTTCGGCAAGCGATAGCATTGATATTTTTCCCTGCGAAAGACCGGACCGCTTTTACGGACCGGGGTGTAATGGGGCAAGCGCCCCCTCCCATCATTCCCTGACGCCCCAATTGGGAATGACGCGTGTACCCCCTTCCCCACTCCCTCAGGTTGATCCATTCTGCGCGCCGGGGGCCGCATGGACACACGAACGCCCGGTACGACACACCTGACCGACGCGCAGCGGATCGACTGGCTGCGGCTGATCCGGTCAGACCGTGTCGGGCCCCATACCTTCCGTTCCCTGCTCAATCATTTCGGCAGCGCGCGCTCTGCCTTGGAGCGGCTGCCCGATCTGGCGCGGCGCGGCGGTGCTGACCGTCCGGGGCGGATCTGCAGCGAACAGGATGCGCGCGCCGAACTCACCGCGAGCAACCGTATCGGCGTCAGCCTCGTCGCGCCGGGCGAAGCCGGCTATCCGCCGCGGCTCGCCGCACTCGACGATGCGCCGCCTTTGCTCGGCGTGCGCGGCGCGCAGGAGGTGCTGATGCGGCCGATGATCGCCATCGTCGGCTCGCGCAACGCTTCCGGCGCCGGGCTTAAATTCGCAGGTTCGCTTTCGCGCGATCTCGGCGAGGCCGGCTTTGTCATTGCCTCGGGCCTCGCGCGCGGCATCGACCAGGCGGCGCATCGCGCCAGCCTCGAAAGCGGCACCGTCGCGGTGCTGGCCGGCGGTCACGACAGGATCTATCCGCCCGAGCATGAAGATCTGCTGGCGGCGATGATCGAATCCGGCGGCGCCGCGATTTCCGAAATGCCGCTCGGGCACGTGCCGCGCGCCCGCGATTTTCCGCGGCGCAACCGGCTGATCTCGGGCGTGGCGCTCGGCGTCGTCGTGGTCGAGGCCGCGCATCGCTCGGGCTCGCTGATCACGGCGCGGATCGCCGCCGAACAGGGCCGCGAGGTGTTCGCCGTGCCGGGCTCGCCGCTCGATCCGCGCGCCGCCGGCACCAACGACCTGATCAAGCAGGGCGCGACGCTGACCACGGAGGCATTGGATGTCATCAATGCGGTCGAGCCGATCATGGGGCGGCCGATCGCGTTGCGCGAGCCCGACGGCGATGAGCCGCTGGCGGCGGAGCCGCATGCAAGCGACCGCGCGCGCATCATCGATCTGCTGGGGCCGAGTCCGATTCTGTCTCGACGATCTGATCCGGATGGCGGGCACCCCGCCCGCGGTCGTGCGCACCGTGCTGCTCGAACTCGAACTCGCAGGAAGGCTCGAGCGCCACGGCGGCGGGCTGGTGTCGCTGATCTAAGTTGCGACGATCAACCCGCCTCGTTGCGCCGGTCGAACCGCGCGCGCGCGTCCTCGATCTCGGTCTGATGATCCCTCGCCCACTTGCCCAGCGCTTCCACCGGCTGCCACAGCCCGCGTCCGAGATCGGTCAGTTCGTAATCGACCCGCGGCGGAATGGTCGGGAACACGGTTCGCGTCACCAGCCCGTCGCGTTCCAGGCCGCGCAGCGTCAGCGTCAGCATCCGCTGCGAGATGCCGCCGACCATGCGCTTGATCTCGTTGAAGCGCCGCGGGCCGGCGCCCAGCAGCATGATGATGAACACGCTCCATTTGTCGCCGACCCGCGCCAGGATCGAGGCGACGCCGCGGCAATCGCTGTTCTCGTGGGCGTAGGGCGCCAGGACAGTCACATCGGTGTGCTCGGGTTTCAACGGTGTGCTCGGGTTTCAAAAATGTGCGTTCTTGCGGGGTTTGCGGACAGTCACTCATATAGCCCCAGTTACAAACTTATACCAAGGGTGACCACCATGAAACTTCTGCATATCGATTCCAGCGTGCTCGGCCCGCACTCCGTCAGCCGCCAGGTTTCTGCCGCCATTGTCGATCGTCTGCGTCAGGCGACGCCGGACCTCGACGTCGTCTACCGCGATCTGACGCTGACGCCGCTGGCCCACCTCTCCGGCTCGCACCTCGCCGCCGGGCAAGGCGCTGTGCCCGAAGCCGCCCTGCAGCCGGATCTCGCCGCCGGTCAGGCCGTGCTCGACGAGTTCCTTGCCGCCGACATCGTGGTGCTCGGCGCGCCCATGTATAATTTCACCATCCCGAGCCAGCTCAAGGCCTGGATCGACCGCATCGTGGTCGCGGGCAAGACTTTCAAATATGGCGACGCAGGGCGCGGAAGGACTGGCGGGCAACAAGCGCGTCATCATCGCGATCTCGCGCGGCGGTTTCTACGGCGCCGGCACGCCGGCCGCGGTCGGCGAACATCTCGAAACCTATTTGCGCTGGGTGTTCGGCTTCATCGGCGTCGCCAACCCCGAATTTATTTCCGCCGATGGCGTCCAGATCGGACCCGAATATCGGGAGAAGGCGCTTGCCGGCGCCCTGCAAGCCGCCACCAATCTCCACGCCGCATAGCGAAATCCAACACCGCCCGCCGCCGCGGTTTCGCGACGGCGGGCTGATGTCGTCGATCTTGTCAGTTCCGGAACGCCGATCCCTGCCGGCTTTGTTCCAGCACACATCCAGCCCGGGCATTCTCGAAAGCCACTCTTTCGAGGGCACAACCATGGAGGGAATTTTACAACTTCTGAGAGGCCAAGCCATGGCCTTGCCGATCCCCTTCAACATCTGTCGATTTGACAGGGACCTCCCCACCACCCATGTTCGCTGCGAAACGGCCGACGCGAATCTCGCGGAACCGGCCTTTATTTTTCCCGTAAGCCATTGGAATGACATGAATATCGTCATTGTCGAGTTGCCGGCGAAGGCCAAGACGATCAACAAGTATTTGGGAGCCTCCTACGAGGTTCTGGCCTCGTTCGGCCATGTCCGCGATCTCCCGGCCAAGAACGGATCGGTCGATCCGGACGCCAATTTCCAGATGATCTGGGAGGTCGACCCCAAGGCGGCAGGCCGGCTCAACGACATCGCCAAGGCGCTCAAGGGTGCCGACCGGCTGATCCTCGCAACCGACCCCGATCGCGAGGGCGAAGCGATTTCATGGCACGTGCTGGAGGTGCTGAAGGAAAAGCGCGCGATCAAGGACCACAAGATCGAACGCGTGGTGTTCAACGCCATCACCAAGCAGGCGGTGACGGACGCGATGAAGCATCCGCGCCAGATCGACGGCGCACTGGTCGACGCCTATATGGCGCGCCGCGCGCTGGACTATCTGGTCGGCTTCACGCTCTCGCCGGTTTTGTGGCGCAAACTGCCGGGCGCGCGCTCGGCGGGCCGGGTGCAGTCGGTGGCGCTGCGGCTGGTCTGCGACCGCGAACTCGAAATCGAGAAATTCGTGCCCCGCGAATACTGGTCGCTGGTGGCCACACTGACGACCCCGCGCGGCGACGCGTTCGAGGCGCGACTGGTCGGCGCCGACGGCAAGAAGATCCAGCGGCTCGACATCGGCACCGGCGCCGAAGCGGAAGACTTCAAGAAGGCGATCGAGGCGGCCAATTTCACGGTTTCCACGGTCGAGGCAAAGCCGGCGCGCCGCAATCCGCAGGCGCCGTTCACCACCTCGACGCTGCAGCAGGAAGCCAGCCGAAAAATGGGCTTTGCGCCCGCGCATACGATGCGGATCGCGCAGCGGCTCTATGAAGGCATCGACATCGGCGGCGAGACCACCGGCCTCATTACCTATATGCGAACCGACGGCGTGCAGATCGACTCTTCGGCGATTACGCAAGCGCGCAAGGTGATCGGCGAGGACTACGGCAACGCCTATGTGCCGGAAGCGCCGCGCCAGTATCAGACCAAGGCCAAGAACGCGCAGGAAGCGCACGAAGCGATCCGCCCCACCGACCTGTCGCGCCGGCCGTCCGAGATGCGCCGGCGCCTCGATACCGACCAGGCCCAGACTCTATGAATTGATCTGGATCCGCACCATCGCGAGCCAGATGGAATTGGCCGAGCTGGAACGCACCACCGTCGATATCGCGGCCAAGGCCGGCTCCCGTGTGCTGGAACTGCGCGCCACCGGCCAGGTGATCAAATTCGACGGCTTCCTCGCGCTCTATCAGGAAGGCCGCGACGACGACGGCGACGACGAGGACTCGCGCCGCCTCCCCGCCATGAGCGAGGGCGAAGCGCTGAAGCGCAAGGATCTCGCCGTCACCCAGCATTTTACCGAACCGCCGCCGCGCTTCTCCGAAGCCTCCCTGGTCAAGCGCATGGAAGAGCTCGGCATCGGCCGTCCCTCGACCTATGCCTCGATCCTGCAGGTGCTGAAGGACCGCGGCTACGTCAGGCTCGAGAAGAAGCGCCTGCACGGCGAAGACAAGGGCCGCGTCGTGGTCGCGTTCCTGGAAAACTTCTTCGCGCGCTACGTCGAATACGATTTCACCGCCGATCTGGAAGAGCCAGCTCGACCGCATCTCCAACAACGAGATTTCCTGGCAGCAGGTGCTGCGGGATTTCTGGGGCGATTTTATTGGCGCCGTCAACGAGATCAAGGATCTGCGCGTGACGCAGGTGCTGGATGCGCTCGACACCATGCTGGGCCCGCACATCTATGCGCCGCGCGAGGACGGCGGCGATCCCAGGCAGTGTCCGACCTGCGGCACCGGCAAGCTCAATCTCAAGGCCGGAAAATTCGGCGCCTTCGTCGGCTGCTCCAACTATCCGGAATGCCGTTATACCCGTCCGCTCGCCGCCGACAGCGAAGCCAGCGCCGACCGCGTCCTCGGCAAGGACCCGGTGTCGGGTCTCGACGTGGTGGTGAAGGCCGGACGGTTCGGACCCTATATCCAGCTCGGCGAGCCCAAGGATTATGCGGAAGGCGAAAAGCCGAAGCGCGCGGGCATTCCGAAGAACATGTCGCCTGCCGATATCGAACTCGGGCTGGCGCTCAAACTATTGTCGCTGCCGCGCGAAATCGGCAAGCATCCGGAGACCGGCGAGCCGATCACCGCGGGTCTCGGCCGTTTCGGCCCGTTCGTGCGCCACGAGAAGACCTATGCCAGCCTCGAGGCGGGCGATGAGGTATTCGATATCGGATTGAATCGCGCCGTCACGCTGATCGCCGAAAGGATTGCGAAGGGACCAAGCGGCCGCCGTTTCGGCGCCGATCCCGGCAAGCCGCTGGGCGATCATCCGACCCTTGGCGCGGTTGCGGTCAAGAGCGGACGTTACGGCGCCTATGTCACGGCCGGCGGCGTCAACGCCACGATCCCGAGCGACAAGACCCAGGACACCATTACGCTCCCGGAAGCCATTGCGTTGATCGACGAGCGAGTGGAGAAAGGCGGCGGCAAGCCGAAGCGCGGCGCCAGGAAAGCCAAGCCAGCCAAGGCCGCAAAGCCCGCCAAGGCCGACGCGGATGCCAAAGCGGCAAAGCCCGCCAAGAAGGCGGCGGCCAAGAAATCCGCGGCCAAGCCCAAATCGGACGCCGCCAGCAAGGCGCGCGCGCCGGTGACGGCGACGGCCAAAACCTCGCCTTCCAAGGCGGCAAAGCCCGTCGCCAAGAAAAGCGCGGGCAAGGCAAGCGGATAGAGTGGCCAGGCAGCGCGACAAGGTTTTTCCAGAGCGGGACGCCATCGTCGCCTTCATCCGCGCCCAGCCCGGAGAAGTCGGAACCCGGGAGATCGCGCGCGAGTTCGGCCTGAAGAATGCCGACCGCGCCGAGTTGAAGCGAATTCTGCGCGAACTCGCCGATCGAGGGCGCGATCGAGAAGCGCGGCAAGAAAATCCAGCGAACCGGCGGCGCTGCCCGCGACCTTGATGGCCGACATCACCGGCCGCGACAGCGACGGCGAATTGATCGCGACACCCGCCGAATGGGATGAGGTGGAAAGCGGCGAGCCGCCGAAAATCCGCATCCATATTCCGAGGCGGCCGCAGCCGGGTACGGCCGCGGGTGTCGGCGACCGGGCGCTGCTGCGGATCGAAAAGCTGGAGGAACGCGACAAGGCCGGCACCGTGTACGGCGGCCGCGTCATCAAGGTCGTCGATCACGCCAGGACCCGCGTGCTCGGCATCTTTCGCAGCCTCCCCGACGGCGGCGGACGGCTTATTCCGGTCGACAAGAAGCAGGCCGGACGCGAACTGAACATCGCCAAGGCCGACGCCGGCGGCGCCGAGGACGGCGATCTCGTCAGCGTCGATCTGGTGCGCTCGCGCGGGTTCGGACTTGCCTCCGGCAAGGTCAAGGAGCGGCTGGGATCGCTGGCGTCGGAGAAAGCGGTCAGCCTGATCGCGATTCACGCCCACGAAATTCCGCAGGCCTTCTCGCCGGCGGCATTGCGCGAAGCCGAAGAGGCAAAACCCGCAACGCTGAAGGGCCGCGAGGACTGGCGCGATCTGCCGCTGGTCACCATCGATCCGCCCGACGCCAAGGACCATGACGACGCGGTTCATGCCGAGCCTGATCCCGATCCGAACAACAAGGGCGGCTACATCGTCACTGTCGCGATCGCCGACGTCGCGTTCTATGTGCGGCCGGGATCGGCGCTGGACCGCGATGCGCTGACGCGCGGCAATTCGGTGTATTTTCCGGACCGCGTGGTGCCGATGCTGCCCGAACGCATCTCCAACGATCTGTGCTCGCTGGTGCCGGGCGAGCCGCGCGGCGCGCTGGCGGTGCGGATGGTGATCGGCAATGACGGCCGCAAGCGCTCGCACAGCTTTCATCGCATCCTGATGCGCTCGGCCGCGAAACTGAACTACGCGCAGGCCCAGGCGGCGATCGACGGACGGCCCGACGATACCACGGGCCCCCTGCTCGATCCCATCCTCAAGCCGCTCTACGACGCCTATGCGGTCGTCAAGCGCGCGCGCGACGAGCGCGATCCGCTCGACCTCGACATTCCCGAACGCAAAATCCTCTTAAAGCCCGACGGCACGGTGGACCGCGTCGTCGTACCCGACCGGCTGGACGCGCATAAATTGATCGAGGAATTCATGATCCTTGCCAATGTTGCCGCGGCCGAAATGCTTGAAAAGAAGGCGCTGCCGCTTATCTACCGGGTGCACGATGAACCGACGCTGGAGAAGGTTCATAACCTGCAGGAATTCCTGAAAACCCTCGATCTGCCGTTTGCGAAAAGCGGCGCGTTACGCCCCTCGCTGTTCAATCGCGTGCTGGCGCAGGTCAAGGGGCACGATTCCGAACCGCTGGTGAATGAAGTGGTGTTGCGCTCGCAAGCCCAGGCCGAATACGCCGCCGAGAATTACGGCCATTTCGGCCTGAACCTGCGGCGCTATGCGCATTTCACTTCGCCGATCAGGCGATATGCCGACCTGGTCGTGCACCGCGCCTTGATCCGTGGCCTGGGCCTCGGCGAAGGCGCGCTGCCGGAGACCGAGACGGTGGAAACATTGAGCGAGGTAGCCGCGCAAATTTCGGTCACCGAACGCCGCGCCATGAAGGCGGAGCGCGAAACCGCCGATCGCCTGATCGCGCATTTTCTCGCCGACCGCATCGGCGCGACTTTTCAGGGCCGCATCTCCGGCGTCACCCGCGCCGGGCTGTTCGTCAAGCTCAGCGACACCGGCGCCGACGGGCTGATCCCGATCCGCACGCTGGGGACGGAATATTTCAACTACGACGAGACGCGCCACGCGCTGGTCGGCTCACGCAGCGGTGCCATGCACCGGCTCGGTGACGTCGTCGACGTGCGTCTGGTAGAAGCAGCCCCGGTAGCCGGCGCGCTGCGGTTCGAACTGCTGTCGGAAGGCACCGTCGCCCCGCGCGGGCGCAAACATCAGGCAGTTTCCAGGCCGCAAGCCAATGCGCATCCCGGCCGCGCCCCGGGCCGGAAAGACCGCAAGCCAGGCAAGGCCAAGTCAGGCAACAAGCCCGGTAAATCGAAGAAAGGCAAATCATGGAAACCGTGAGCACGCAGACAAAAGTCTGGACCCGGGATTCCGCGTCAGGTGAAAAGCGCGATGTCTGGACCGCGATGAAGCGCGGCTTTCGCGGCCGCTGCCCGCGCTGCGGCGAAGGCAAACTGTTTCGCGCCTTCCTGAAAGTCGCCGATCACTGCAGTGTTTGCGGACTGGATTTCACGCCGCACCGCGCCGACGACCTGCCGGCCTATCTCGTCATCGTCATTGTCGGCCACATCGTGGTGCCGACGGCCTTGCTGATCGAAACCAATTACTCGCCGCCGGTGGCGCTGCAGCTTGCGATCTATTTGCCGGTCACGCTGGTCGCATCGTTGCTGTTGCTGCAACCGGTGAAAGGCGCCGTGGTCGGAATCCAGTGGGCGTTGCGGATGCACGGATTTGACGAGAAAAATCCTGAGCCGTAGATCGCGGTCATACAACCAGGAAGCTTGAACGGGTCGGTGGGAGCGAAATGAGCGAGACTGAAAAGGTCGAAAAAGAACAAGCAGAGAAAGAAGCCGATCATCACCCCTATCGCCGACCTGTTGACGCCGCCACGCTGATCCTGGTCGATCGCACCGCCGCCATCCCAAAAGTCCTGGTCGGCAAGCGCCACGACAAGGTGGTGTTCATGCCCGGCAAGTTCGTCTTTCCCGGCGGCCGTGTCGACAAGTCGGATAACCGCATTCCCGTTGCCGCGCCGATTCCCGGCGCGCTCGAAGCCAATCTGTTGAAGGGCAGTCCGAAGATCACGCCGTCGCGCGCGAGATCGCTGGCGATCGCCGCGATCCGCGAGGCCTGCGAAGAAACCGGCCTGTGTCTCGGGCGCAAGAGCGATGGCGCCACGCCTGATCTCGACGGCCCGTGGAAGCCTTTCACCGAGGCCGGCCTGTTGCCCGACCCATCCGGACTGTTTTTGATCGCCCGCGCCATCACCCCGCCCGGCCGCGTGCGGCGCTTCGATACCAGGTTCTTCACCGCGGACGCTTCGACCATCGCCCATCATGTCGAGGGCGTGATCCATGCCGATGCCGAGCTGGTCGAACTGGTTTGGGTCGAGACTCGGGTCGAAGCCGTTGGCCGATCTGCATCCGATGACCAAAAACGTTCTGAACGAACTCGAAAAGCGCCTCGCCACCGGCCCGCTCAGCCACGACGCCGCGGTGCCGTTTTTCCATTTCTACGGCGGCAAGATGCACAGGGATGTGTTGGGGGCAGCTTGATGGTTGGCCCTCCACGTCATTCCGGGGCGATGCGACGCATCGAACCCGGAATCTCGAGATTCCGGGTCGCGCTGCCGCGCGCCCGGAATGACGGACGAGAGATAGACGCGCCAGTACGGGGAAATCGCCTTTCTTCGCATGCCCACCGAGGGTACAAAGGTTGTCCATAAGACGCGGCACAACTAATTCGACCAACGAGGGTGCTGATGGCGGAAATAGTCAATCTCAATTCTGAAAATGAGCCTGCGGCACAATTTTTGGAGCCCTACCCCAGCTTCAGTGAAATACGAATTGCGCCCCTTGTTTCAGAGACCCAGCTCGTAGGATAGGGGGTTGAGCGAAGCGATACCCATCAACTGCTGTCCATGCCTCGATGGGTTTCGCAAAACTCTCAACGCCTCCTCCGCGCCGCGAACTGCTTCGCCTCCCGCGCAAGCCAAATCTCGCGCCCTCGCCGCGACACATCAACCCGACGGGCAAATCACCCAAAACCCGGTCAATCCCCCTCGCGAAAAATATTCTGTTTTTCCGAAACCGCAAATCAGTCTACATGCAAAACCGTCTCACCCGATGAGAGGGACGGCTCGCGATCGTCACGAACGTGCGGTGAGATGCGGTGGACGCGATGGCGGCAAATGACGAATGCTGCCGTGGCGGACAGTGAAGCCGTGTGGTCCTGACACCCCGACGCTGGTGTCAAGTTCCTGAGAAACAAGTTTCTCAGGAATGACGGTGGCAAGAAAGCCGGTCACCGGGGAGAGCGCGGAATAAGCCGTAAACCATCGCGCAGGGAAGGCCGGATTGCCTCCGCTGAACCTGTATGCTCGTGTGCGTTTTCTTGTGCACTTTTGCACGCGAGACCGCGGGTGCAGCGCGCACCCGGCTTTCCCTGCGCCCTCTCGTTATCGAGGGCGGCAATCGACGCAAAGCTCGGGCGCATCGCGCCGCGAGAATGCGGACGCACACCCTCTCGCGGTATGACAATTGAATTGGAAGCCTGCTCCTACGACGCTGCGGCACTGTTTTTCCATTTTTTATGGCGGCAGGATGCAGAAGGATGTGCTGGGAGTGGGTTGATGATGGCTCCTCCACGTCATTCCGGGGCGATGCGAAGCATCGAACCCGGAATCTCGAGATTCCGGGTCTGGTCCTTCGGACCATCCCGGAATGACGGCCGGGAGATAGATCGAGCCCAACAGCCTTTCAAAACGCAATATTCTTCCTCTTGCACGCGATGGCTTTGCCCTTACGGCTGCCTATTTCTACCCAAGCGACAAGATTAGGGAATCAGCCATGGCAAAACGACAGTTACGGCTCGGCGCGTTCATGCGGCCGGTCAGCATTCATACCGGCGCGTGGCGTTATCCCGGCGCGTGGCCGGATGCCAATTTCAACTTCGCGCACATCAAGCGGCTGATCCAGAAATTGGAGGCCGGAAAATTCGACGCGTTCTTCATGGCCGACCATCTGGCCGTGCTGAACATGCCGATCTCTGCGCTCAAGCGCAGCCATACCGTGACCTCGTTCGAGCCGTTCACGCTGCTGTCGGCACTGGCCGGCGCCACCGAGACATATCGGACTGATCGCGACCGGTTCGACCACCTTCGACGAGCCCTACCACGTCGCCCGCCGCTTCGCGTCGCTCGACCACATCAGCGGCGGCCGCGCCGGGTGGAACATCGTCACCACGTCAAATCCGGACGCCGCGCTGAATTTCGGGCTCGAAGACCACATGGAGCACGCCGAGCGCTATCGCCGCGCGCGCGAATTCTACGACGTCGTCACGGGCCTGTGGGATTCCTTCGCCGACGACGCCTTCGTGCGCGACGTCGAAGCGGGACTGTATTTCGATCCTGCGAAGATGCATGTGCTCAATCACAAGGGCAAATATCTCAGCGGTGCGCGGCCCGCTCAATATCGCCCGCCCGGTGCAGGGCTGGCCGGTGATCGTGCAGGCCGGCGCCTCTGATGACGGCAGGCAGCTTGCGGCGGAGACCGCGGAGGCCGTGTTCACCGGCGGCGGCAGCCTCGCCGACGGACAGAAGCTCTATGCCGACATCAAGGGCCGCATGGACAGGCTCGGCCGCGACCGCGAACACCTCAAGATCTTGCCGGGCGCGTTCGTCGTGGTCGGCGACAGCATCGAGGAAGCAAAAGAGAAACGCGCAAAACTCGACAGCATGGTGCATTACGACAGCGCGATCGCCTCGCTCTCGGTCATACTGGGCACCGACGCCTCCGGCTTCGATCCCGATGGGCAACTGCCGCCGATCCCCGAAACCAACGCGTCCAAGAGCGGCCGTCAGCGCATGGTCGACCTCGCCGCGCGCGACAAACTCACGGTGCGCCAGCTCGCGCAGCGCGTCGGCGGCTATGGCGGGCTGTCGTTCGTCGGCACGCCTGCGCTCATTGCCGATCAGATGGAGGAGTGGCTGACCAGCTTCGGCTGCGACGGTTTCAATATCATGTTCCCGTTCCTGCCCGCCGGGCTCGACGATTTCGTCGACAAGGTAGTGCCGGAACTGCAGGCCGCGGAATTTTCCGCAGGGAATACGAGGGAAAGACGCTGCGCGAAAATCTCGGCCTGCCGCGGCCGAAAAACCGCTTCTTTGAGGCTTAGGGCGTGAAACCCGGATGCGGAGTCGCAGAGACACCGCCGTCTAGGCAGGAAGATGCGCCCGCAGGAAGGAACGTATCTGGCGTATCGCCAAGGGTATCCGCTCCTTGGGCTCCTTCCAGGGGAACATGCTCACTTCGGCCTTGGGCGCGAGCATCGCGGCTTCCATGGCCACCGCGTAGGGATGCGCCGGAATATCATCGGGGAGGATCAGGACCGGCGTCTGGCAATTGCGCACGAAATCGCGGGTCACGGTGAAGACGAAGTCGGGGTTGGTGCGGTACATCCTGGTCAGGAATTTGTCGACCATCTCCATCGTGATCTCGGGCCGCCGCGCGATCAGCTCCGGGCCCCAGCCCTTCATGTTGCCTTCGTAGAAGAGGTCGCGCATCTCCGGACGCGATCCGCTGGGCTGCGCCAGCACGGCCGCCACAACACGATCCGGCGCCCGGCGCAGCAGGTTCCAGATCATGGGGCCGCCGATGCAGAAGCCGTGCACCATGAACTTGTCGATGCCCAGATGATCCATCAGACCGAGGTGGTCATCGGTGTAGGCGTCCCAGGGGCGGTCGACTTCGAGCGGGCCGGAGGATTCGCCGCCCTTGGCATTGCGCAGGTCCGACGGCGATGCAATGATGCTCCGCCTTGAATTCCTCCATCGGGTTGAAGGGCGAACTGCTGCCGCTCAGGCCCGAGATCGTCGAGTTCAGTCCCCCGCCGGCAATGACCAGCAACGGGAAACCGGAACCGGCCTCCTCGAAGTGGATGCGGACGTCGCCTCTTTCGTAAGAGCCCATGGCAGCCCCTCCTTGCGCGGTCTGCTGGGCAAACAGGCGCGTGCCCGCGGTGGCCACCGCGGTCGCCGCGACGCCCGTCGCCAGTATGTTGCGTCTGATAGGATCCATCGAAGGCGCGTTTCCCGATCCCCAGCCCTGCGGTCTGTGTGCCGCTTGGAGCACCAACGTGCCTAAGCGCGGGATTTTCCGCAAGGCGTATGAGGGTAAGGCGCTTTGCGGAAAATCCCGGCCTGGCAGGGCCGAAAACCCGCTTCCTTGAGGGTTAATCGCCGGAAATCGCGCATGTATTGGCCGCGAAAACCTTGACTTTGGGCGGATCGAGGCTAGGTTGCGCGGCAAATGCAGGCCTTGCGGCCGGTTTTCCAATTCCCGATATCAGAGGTTCTGAACATGGCCAAAGCGGTCACCATCAAGGTCAAGCTCGTCTCCTCGGCGGATACCGGCTTCTATTACGTCGCCAAGAAGAATTCGCGCACCATGACCGACAAGATGGTCAAGAAGAAGTACGACCCCGTCGCGCGCAAGCACGTCGAATTCCGCGAAGTCCAAGATCAAGTAAGATTCCGGCACGCGTCGAAGTGAATTTGAACGGGGCTTTGTGGCCCCGTTTTTATTTGCGGCTTCGCGAACAGCTCCGTGTCCCGGACGCGGCGCAGCGCCCTTCGCGCTGCTCCGCAGAGCCGGGACCCAGGCCACACAAGATGGACCCCGGATCAGCAGCGCACCACGCCGCGAAGCGCGGCGCGCTGCGCAGCATCCGGGGAACGTGGAGTGACCGTCTCCCGGGTTCGAACGGGGCCTTTTGGCCCCGTTTTCATTTGCGGTTTCGCGAACGGCTACGTGTCCCGGACGCGGCGTAGCGCTCTTCGCGCTGCTCCGCAGATCCGGGACCCACATCCCGTTAGATCGACCCCGGATCAGCAGCGCACCACGCCGCGAAGCGTGGCGCGCTGCGCAGCAACCGGGGAACGTGGAGTGACCGTGCCCCGGGTTCGAACGGGGCCTTGTGGCCCCGTTTTTATTTGCGGCTTCGCGAACAGCTCCGTGTCCCGGACGCGGCGCAGCGCCCTTCGCGCTGCTCCGCAGAGCCGGGACCCAGGCCACACAAGATGGACCCCGGATCAGCAGCGCACCACGCCGCGAAGCGCGGCGCGCTGCGCAGCATCCGGGGAACGTGGAGTGATCGTCGCTGGATTGGAGAAGCCGCCGCGAGGCTCGGCTATTCGATCGGCGGATTACGCCGCCTGCGCCACCACGCGGTTGCGGCCGTCGTGTTTGGCGCGGTAGAGCGCGGTGTCGGCGCGCTTGAGCACGTCGGCGACCGCCTCGCCCTTGAGCTCCAGGGTCGACAGGCCGATCGAGATCGTGACCTCGATGCGTTTTGTGCCCTTGTTGACCGCGAACGGCTCGCCGGCGATCGAGCGGCGCAGCCGTTCCGCCACCATGCCAGCGACATGCAGGTCGGTCTCCGGCATCACGATGACGAATTCCTCGCCGCCATAGCGGCAGGCGAGATCGATGCCGCGGATCGACTTGCGCACCCGAACCGCGAATTCGCGCAGCACGTCGTCGCCGGCGTCGTGGCCGTAATTGTCGTTGATCGATTTGAAGAAATCGATGTCGAGCATCATCAGCGCCAGCGGCTTGCCGCGGCTTGCGGCCTGTTCGGCCAGCGTGCCCAGATGGCTTTCCATGTAGCGGCGGTTATGCAGGCCGGTGAGCGCGTCGGTGATCGCCATCTCGATCGAATTCTGCACGTTGTCGCGCAGATGGTCGGTATAGCGGCGCTTGCGGATCTGGGTGCGCGCGCGGGCCAGCAATTCGTTCTTGTCGACCGGGCGCAGCAGATAATCGTTGACGCCGATCTCGAGCCCGCGGAGCAGCCGCGCATTGTTGTCGGCGTCCGCAATGGCGAGTATCGGCACGTGCCGGGTCCGCTCCAGCGAGCGCGCCTGGCTGCACAGCCGCAAGCCATCGAAATTGTCGAGGCCGAGCGAGACGATCAGAAGATCGTAATTGCCGTCGGCGGCGTGAAACAGCGCTTCCGCCGGATTGGTTTCGACATCGACGGTGTGCTCGGTGGCTCAGCACCGGCGCCAGCCGCTCATAGGACGACGGCCGGTCGTCGACCAGAAGGATGCGCCCGCCCTTGCCGGTGTCGGCGACCGCGCTTCGCTCCGGCGCCTGCACGCCGATCTCGAGCGAGGTGATGCGCGCGCATGCGCAACTCGTCGGTCATCATCTTCAGCCGCGTCAGCGAACGCACCCGCGCGATCAGCACGACGTCGGACACCGGTTTGGTCAGGAAATCGTCGGCGCCGGCCTCGAGCCCGCGCACGCGGTCGGCCGGGCTGTCCAGCGCCGTGACCATGACCACCGGAATGAAATGCGTTGCCGGATTGGATTTCAGCCGGCGGCAAACCTCGAACCCGTCGATGTCGGGCATCATCACGTCGAGCAGGATGATGTCGCATTCGGCGCGCGCGCAGATCGGCAGCGCCTCGGCGCCGTTGGACGCGGTCAGCACGTCGAAATACTCGGCCGACAGCCGCGCTTCCAACAGCTTGACGTTGGCGGGGACGTCGTCGACGACCAGAATACGCGCGGACATCGAAATTCCCCCTACCCGATAAACCGTCGAACGGTTTCAATAAATTTGCCGACCGAGATCGGCTTGGACAGATAGGCCTCGCAGCCGCCCTCGCGGATGCGCTCCTCGTCGCCCTTCATCGCAAACGCCGTGACCGCGACCACCGGAATCGAACGCAACTCCGGATCGTCCTTGATCCATCGCGTCACTTCGAGGCCGGACACCTGCGGAAGCTGGATATCCATCAGGATCAGATCGGGACGAAGCTTGCGCACGAGATCGAGCGCCTCGAAACCGTTGCTGGTGCCCGAGGTCTGATAGCCATGCGCTTCCAACAGATCGCGAAAGAGCTTCATATTCAGCTCGTTGTCCTCCACGATCAGGACGGTTTTTGCCATCCCGTCCCTCCAATTCCCAACAGACGGGCCCGAATGCGGTGCATCGGGCGCCGCCGCGCGTGTCAAAAAGTGAATTCAAACTAGCGCCAGATTCGCTCTAACCCGTTAAGCCCGCGTGCCATCTTTATGCGAAGTGGTTTCCACTTGCTTGAACACATTCCGCAGACTCGGGCATGATGGCTCCAAAATAGAGACCATAAGTTACGGAAAGGCAAACACTTGCGATTGAAAAAGCCTGTTCACAACCCCCGGGAAGTGGCTGAAATCGTTGCAGTTCAGGCGCTCTCCTTCATCGCCGGCGACCCCGAGCGGCTGGGGGCGTTCCTGGCCGAAAGCGGGATTGGCCCGGAGACGCTGCGCTCGCGCCGCCGCCGACCCGCATTTTCTTGCCAGCGTGCTCGATTTCGTCCTGCGCGATGACGCAACCGTGAAGGCGTTTGCGAGCCGCCTCGCAACTTCATCCCACCAACATTGCCGCCGCCCATCAGGCGCTGAACGACCCGCATTGGGAGCGCGATGTGCCGTGACATCAGCCGCGCCAGCAGTTCGCCGGGCCAACCTGCTTTTGCCGGGATTGCCTCGGCGATCTGGACATCACGGCCAGGCGCTGCGGCGAATGCGGCTCCCCTCGCCTGGTTCGTCACCACGCGCTGCCCTCGCTCACGCTTGCCCATATCGATTGCGACGCGTTCTACGCCACCGTCGAGAAACGCGACAATCCTGAGATCGCCGACAAGCCTGTCATCATCGGCGGCGGCAAGCGCGGCGTGGTCTCGGCGGCGTGCTACATCGCCCGCACCTTCGGCGTGCGCTCGGCGATGCCGATGTTCAAGGCGCTGGCGCTGTGCCCGTCATGCGGCCGTGATCCGGCCCGACATGGCGAAATATGTCCGGGTCGGCCGCGAGGTGCGCCATGCCATGCAGGCGCTGACGCCGCTGGTCGAGCCGCTTTCGATCGACGAGGCGTTTCTCGATCTTGCCGGCACCCAGCGCGTTCACGGCATGATCCCCGCGAAAGTGCTGGCGCGGTTTGCACGCGAGGTCGAGCGCGATATCGGCATCACGGTTTCGGTCGGCCTGTCCTGCAACAAGTTCCTGGCCAAGATCGCCTCCGACCTCGACAAGCCGCGCGGCTTTGCGGCGCTCGACCAGGACGAGGCCCGCGCGATGCTGGCGGACAAGCCGGTCGGCTTCATCTTTGGCGTCGGACCGGCGACCCAGGAAAAACTGTCACAGCGCGGCTTTCGCACCATCGCCGATCTGCAGCGCGCCGATGAAATCGACCTGATGAAGCAATTTTCGACCGAGGGCCGCCGGCTGTGGCGGCTGGCGCGCGGCATCGACGATCGCCACGTGGTGGCCGATCGCGGCGCCAAGACCATTTCCAGCGAGACCACGTTCGAGACCGACATCCGCGATTTTGCCACGCTCGAGAAGACGCTGTGGCGGCTGTCGGAGAAGGTATCCTCGCGGCTCAAGAACGGCGAGCTTTCGGGATTGACGATCACGCTGAAACTGAAGACCGCCGATTTCCGGCAGCGCACCCGCTCGCAATCGATCCACGCCCCGACCCAGCTCGCGGCCAAGATTTTCGCCGTGACCCGCGAAATGCTGGCGAAGGAAATCGACGGCACCGCGTTCCGCCTGATGGGCGCCGGCGTCAGCGCGCTGCGTCCGGGCTCGCAGGCCGACGACACCGACATGCTCGACCGCCGCTCAGCCCACGCCGAACGCGCCATCGACGGTCTGCGCAAGAAGTTCGGCAGTGCCGCTGTCATCCGGGGCATCGCCTATGACGGACCGGAGAAGCCGGAGTAGTGAAAACGAGGTGTTTCCGGCTTACGAGGAGCACTTGCGACGACGCAATCCAGTGGGCCTCACCACGGATTCGGCTCATGGCAGGTCTCCTGCTATCAGCGCTGCATTGCAGATTGACGCTGATCAGCTTTCGCCGACGTCGACGATGGCTTCGGCAAACGCCTGCGGTGCTTCCTGGGGCAGGTTATGCCCGATGCCTCCACTGATGAACCGGAACGAATATTTACCCGTGAATTTTTTGGCATAGGCACTGGGGTCGGGGTGCGGCGCACCGTTGGCGTCACCCTCAAGGGTGATGGTGGGCACCGTGATGACCGGCGCCTCGGCAAGCCGCTTTTCCAGATCGTCATATTTCGCCTCGCCTTCGGCCAGTCCGAGCCGCCAGCGGTAATTATGGATCACGATGGCGACGTGATCCGGGTTGTCGAAGGACGCCGCTGTGCGATCGAACGTGGCATCATCGAAGTCCCACTTCGGCGAAGCGAGCTGCCAGATGAGCTTCGAAAAGTCGTGCCGGTATTTGTCGTAGCCGTCCCGGCCGCGTTCGGTGGCAAAATAATATTGATACCACCACTGGAGTTCGGCCTTTGGCGGCAGGGGCGCCTTCCCGGCTTCCTGGCTGCCGATCAGATAGCCGCTCACGGAGACCAGCGCCTTGCAGCGCTCGGGCCACAGCGCCGCGATGATGTCGGCGGTTCGCGCTCCCCAATCAAACCCGCCGATGGTTGCGTTCTGGATCTTGAGAGCATCCATCAAGGCGATGATATCGACGGCGACCACCGACTGCTGGCCGTTGCGGGGCGTCTCGCTGGAAAGAAAGCGCGTCGTACCATAGCCGCGCAGATAAGGCACGATCACCCGGTAGCCGGCTGACGCCAGCAAAGGCGCGACATCGACAAAGCTGTAAATGTCATAGGGCCAGCCGTGCAGAAGAACGACCGCAGGGCCATCGGCGGGACCGGCTTCGGCGTAACCGACATTAAGAGCGCCGGCGTCGATCTGCTTCAGCGGGCCGAAGGATGTATGCGTTCCCGGCTTGATCGCAGGCAGCTTCGCCTTGCCGGGCTGGGAGTTGGCCGAACCGATCACTCCGAACTGGGCGGCGGCAACGGTCATGGCCGCAGCGCCGAAAAGGCGGCGGCGCTGCTGGTCGATCTTTTCCGACATTGGGATTGTCGTCATGATGATTGCTCCATGATCTCGGTGATCGCCATGTCTGCTGGAGAGGCGGCGCGCAAGCACGCGCGCCAAGCCTCCAAATCTAATGGCGCCGTGGTCTGAAGCCCGCGCCCACCTCTTCCGAAAAGAGTTGCGGCTGCTCCCAGGCCGCGAAGTGACCGCCTTGGGAGCGACGCCAACAGCTACATGTCAAACGGCATGCATCCTCACAACTGCGAAGCTTTTGTTCGTAAACTTCGCGCATGCAGGATTCCGAACGGATCTTCGCGGCGCGCGAGCCTGCGATAGGTGGTCAGGTCATCTTGCTGCAGCGCCGGTCCCTCGCCTCGTCGCGTGTCGGAGCCCGTGTTCGGTCCAAGCGGGAGCGCCGTTCCCAGACCTGCATAAAGATACCGGTCACCGAAAGCTTTCTTCAACGCCGCGAACGTTGGCTCGCCCGTGCAGTGGCCCGGAGCAATGCTCTCGACCTTGAACGTATCTTTCAGCGCCGCCACTGCCTTCGCGATAACATCGTCAGAAGCAACGACGAGGTGGAAGCCGCCGGCAACCAGATGAATTTTAGGATTGACGGCTGCCGCTGCCTCGACAATCCTTTCAATCCCTGGATGGGAGCAGCCGACCACCAATACCATGCCCTCGGGGGTGTTGACGGCAAGAGATAGCTCCTTGAGCTCCCTGGTGCCGGGGGCATCGGACACCAACGCTATCAGGGTCATGCCCGGAGCGATTTCGGTGGTCTTGTCGATCAATTCAAAGTTGGCCCCACGCCATGCCGCGCCGAACTTCATGACTTGAGGTGGTGCGCCTCCGTAGTAGCGCATCTCCGGCGGCAACGTCTCATCTTTTCGGTAGAAGCTCGACGGCAGCGACGAACCGTAGATGCCGAACCCTTCTTTGGGCGCGTAAATCTTCACAGTCGGATTGACACTCAAAACATAATTCAAGCCTGCCATATGGTCCGAATGCCGGTGTGACAGGACAACGAAATCAAGGGTTTTGAGGTCAACTCCCTTCGCCTTTACATTGGCTGCAAAGATGTCGGCGTCATTACCGGTGTCAAACAAGATTCGTTTTCCGGCGATCTCCACGAGGGCGGAGAAGCCCCAGTCCTTAGTCATCGAAGGATCGGTTCCGAACGCATCGTAGAGGATAGTGATCTGATTTTTGGACTCGGGCGCAGCGGCTCTGGCTGGGACGGCCAGCGAAAGAAGGATTGAAAGTCCTGCTGCGATAAGGAACGTCGCGCGAAGCTTCATGAAAGTTCCTCCTTACGAAATTGCTTTTCGTCGGACGGATCAATCAATTCAATATTCGAAACACCGGCTGACCGAGATCAGCGGGCAACTCTTTTGTGTTCTTGACCTGAGGCATCGAGGCCCGGACAGCGCAACTTTACGCCCTCGCTTTAGAACTTTCCATGATCGTGGGGCTGGCGTCGGCGGTCTCAGACGACCGCGTTCTTCATGTCAGAACTGCTGACGTATGGACGGGTGTGGTGTCCACCAAATCGCCAATCGGCGTCAAACCTGGCGGCTTTTCTTAGTCTGCGCTTGGCACGTTTGCGATATGATGCTCGTTGACCGGCGGGCGCGTCAGGTCATCCGGTGGCGAGATCGCGCCGAGAGGGGCCAAGTTGGTCCATGCCCTACTGATGAGGCCCATTAGGCCGCTCCCAGCGTGTTGTTCGCGATGAAGCCGCTACGCTGAAGCCCGAACAGATGCAGCAGTGGTTAGTGCGGCAGTTCTACCCGGTGGCGTCATCCAGGAACCTCCGAAGTTTCGCGACCAACGCAATGCGCTGGCCGGCTTGCTGCCCTTCACAAGGACAGACCTAAGACGTGAGTATCGATAGCCTATCTGTCAAGATGGCCGCCAAGTGTCCCGCACGCTAGTTTGCTATGCCAACGTATGGACGATCACCGGGCCGGCCACCGCGGTGGCGGGGCCAATGAGCAGGGGTGCAAGGTTTTGCTCAATCCAGGCGAGTGCGCGCCTGTTTGCCTCCTCCGCTCCCGCGTAATTGTTGAAGATGCTGACCGCCGTTACGGTATCGTCGGGTGCATAAACCACATAGTAAGCCATGAAGCCTTCGACATCACTGATGATCGGAATGGCGCCCTCCTTAATTCTGCGCGTGAGTTCTTCGGCCATGCCAGTCTTGGCCTTACCCTGACGAATGGCGGCGTACATGGGACCCTCCTTCACCGGCGAGGCTGCCCAAGATCGCGGCTGCAGCGATCGTCCATCACACCCGGGCGGGGCGAGCAGCAGGATTTCCCCGCGCATTGAATATTACGCCATCCAGCGTAACCGCACCATCAGGGCCAAAGGCGATCTTTTGCCTGGCGCCCGGAGAACTCGCGGCCGGGCCGCCCGTTCTTTGACGGCTTACGGGCGTCACTTCACGACGCAGCGTCTGCGTTCACCGGCAGGGTGAACTGAAAGGTGGCGCCGCGGGGTGCGTTTGCCGTGGCCCACAGCCGGCCGCCATGGGCTTCAATGATCGAACGGCAGATCGAGAGGCCCATGCCCATGCCGCCGGGTTTGGTGGTGAAGAAGGCGTTGAAGAGACGCTCCGCGTTCTCGGCGGAGATTCCGACGCCGCAATCCGTCACACTTGCGAGCACTTGTTGTGTCTCGTCCTGACGCGATCGGATCACCAGTTCGCGCCGCCGATCCGCGATCGATTGCATTGCTTCAATGCCATTCATCACCAAGTTGATTATGACCTGCTGCAGTTGGACCCGATCGCCTAGGATCATGGCTAGAGCCGGAGCCAACTCCATTCGCAACGATACCCGATGGCTGGTTAGCTCACGCTGCACCAGGGCCACGACCTCCCTTACGACGTCATTCATGTCGAGGGGCACCAGTTCAATGTCAGTCTTTTTCGCGAGCGCCCGAACGCGCCGGATCACCTCACTCGCCCGATTGCCATCGTCGATGATCCATTCCAACGAGCGGCGCGCTGCGTCCAGGTCGGGAGTTGCGCGGTTAAGCCAGCGCAGACCGGCCTCGGCGTTGGCGACGACGCCGGCGAGCGGCTGGTTCGTTTCGTGCGCAATCGAGGCCGCCAGCTCCCCCATCGTCGTGACGCGATTCACGTGTGCGAGCTCCATTTGGGCATCGAGGAAGCGCTGCTCGCTCGCGCGCAGCCTCTCTTCCGCCCGCTTGCGGTCGGTCATGTCGACGACAAAGGAAACCCCTTCGTCTGGCTTCCACTCGAAAAGCGCGCGGGCGACGAGCACCGGCACGCGGCCGCCGTCTTTGCGAAAGTACTCTTTCTCACGCGGTCGCAACGTTCCAGTCACCGTCAGCTCTGCCAAGGCCTGTTCGTCGGCGTCGCGCCATTCGGCCGGCGTCAGCTCTGTCCACCGCAGCGAGGCGAGATCCTTCCGGGCATATCCGACCATGTCGAGAAAGGCCTGGTTGGCTTCGATGATCCGGCCCTGAAAATCCCAGATCACGATCCCGACGATGTTCGAGTCGACCAGACGGCGGATCCTGGCCTCCCGTTCCCGGAGATCGTTGTACAGCCGGGCGTTCTCCAGCGAGATCGCCGCTTGTGACGCCAGCAGTTCCAGTACCGATATCCGGGCGGACGTGAACACGTGCGATGCCAGGTTGTTCTCGAGATAGAGTACCCCGATCAGCTTGGCCTGCTTCACCAGGGGCAGACAGAGGACCGACCGAGCACGCTTCTGGCAGATGTACTCATCTGCCGGGAACGGATTCTGCGCCGAGGCGTCATCAAGGATCACGCTCTCCCGCGTCCGGATCACGGTGTGGAGCACGGATTCGGGAAGCTCGGCTGGTGAGGCGGCCGTCTGGCGCAGCGTGACCTCAACCTGGCCGCGGCCGGTCGTCGCTTCTGCCGCGATCCGTGGCTCGTCGCCCGGGAATAGGATGAGAAGGCCCCGCTCGGCGCCGGCATGCTCGATCGCGATCCGCAGCAGCGTCTTGATGAGTTTGTCCAGGGCGATTTCGCAGGATACCGCCTGCGAAGCCTTGACCACCGTCCCGACATCCAACTGCTCGACTGGCGCGCCAATGGTAGCGGTGGAAGATGCAGCGACTGGCGCGTCGCGAAGATGCGGATGAAGCTGTTCGAGCTGCCGCACCTTTCCGTCAGCGCCCCACCGTACATAGCAGTCACGAGCATTTTCCAGGAAAAAACTCGCAATTTCATCGAAGTCGCGTCGTGCATAGAAGCGCGCGGTCAGCTCGTTAGAAATGGCCTCGTTGTGAACAAAACCGCTTGTCCGGGAAGAACGGATCGCGCGTTGGTAGAGGCGTTCGGCGTCGAGCTCACGTCCTTGAAGCCTGGCTATTTCGGCAGCAACCAACGATGCGCGGCTTTCGAAATTCTCCGGACAACTTTCGGCCCAGACCTCAAGCCGGCTGTGGTGAGCAACAAGAGCGTTCATGTGTAGCTCGCGCTCCCCAATTGGGGCGAGATCATGGGCCGCCGCATGCGAAAGTGCCGCGTAAAAATGATACTCTGCGGTCTCAAACGTCACTGATGTCCAAAGGAAGGCTTGCGCTCGAGCCGAGGCCGCCACCGCCGCAACATAATCACCCGCCAGATACCGCGCCTGCAGCTTGCGGATCCAATACCAACACGCGGCGCGCACCAAATTCGGATTGTCGGAAAGACGACGCTCGATCTGAGCCTCCTTGAAGTCGTCATTGTCCAAGGAGCCGAAGAGAGGTGTCAGACCACGGAGCGTTCGCACTAGAGCGAGAAAGATTGCCATGAGGTTGACGTTGAGATCAAATCCGGCTTTCTTCGAAAACGCCAATCCATACTCAGCTACGGCTTGAACCGCGGCGAGCGGATCCCCAGCTACGAGCAAGATCGAGGTCAAGGCACTGCGGGTATATACCGCGTAAGTGATGTCGCCAGTCATATTCGCGGCTTCAGAAGCGCGACGAACCAGGTCGCGGGCAACGTTGACATGCCTTGTCCAGATCAGAATGACATTGCCAAAATTCATGTAAGTTCTGGCCTGAAATCGCTTCAATCCACGTTGTTCGACCAGATCGTATCCGACTTGACCAAATCGGACTGCGGCCTGGTAATCGCCATGCCGCGCTCCGGCTATCATTCCCAGCATGACGTAGGAGAAGGACGAGCCATCGCAGTTGCCATACTTGCGGGTAAGATTGACGGATTGGCAGATGATTAGGGAGGCCAGATTGATGTCTGTAAACATGGCGGGCGGAACCAGTTTGGTAAGAACGTCGAGGGTCGCCAGCGATGCCGGATCGGTCATGAGAGGCTGCCAAACGAGCTGATCGACCGAAAGGCTTTCGAGCTGTGAGCAGGTCCGTTCATATTCGTATTTGGCTTGCTCTTCCGTCGGATGGGTCGACCAGTTGATGCCGAAGTGACGGAGATAATCAAGGCCGACGCCGAGTGCTCGATCCGTCCTGGCCATCGCGCCGTATAAATCAATGCGCAAGCATGCGACGGAAGAGCGGGCTACGGCACTTTCAGCTCTAACGGATAGAGTGTCCAGCCGCTGTTCGGCTTCCGTCAGTGCTCCCGTGAGAAATTCGCATTCCGCGCGGTTCAGCTCATATGCGAAAGGCAGTTGGGACTGTCTTTCCCATGAATCCGCCGGCAAGAGGTTAGCGCCAACAGTAAGATAGAAGAGCGCTGACGCATACGCAGTCGAGTCCTTGGCACGTCTTGCTGCGATCAGATTTAGTTCGGCTAGTTGTTCGCGCTCTTCGCCGTCGAGCCGCGTGGCGCCGTGGTTCAGTTGGTTTACGATCTCGAAGATCGCCTCCTCTCGCTGCCCGGGCCGGGTCAGGGAGAGCATGAGGCGTCCAATCAATAGATGGCACTCGGCGCGATCCTCCTCCGCGATCAGCGAATAGGCCGCTTCCCGAACGCGATCGTGTATGAACCGAAACAATTCCGGCTGTCGCTCAATCAGACCGAGGTGGAGCGCGGGCCATAGCACTTCGTCGATCTGTTCCTTCGATGACTTTAGGATTGTCGAAAGTATCGCCATCTGAGCAGTGTTGCCGAGGCAGGCAAGGTGCTGTAACGCCGTCCGAGTCTCCAGCGGCAGACGAGCCAATCTGCCGACCATGAGGTCCACCACATTATCGGTGGAGCCCTTGGCGCGGATGCGATCCAAGTTCCATTGCCATGCTGACGTGGCTGGGTCGAACGCGAGTAGTTGCTCGTCGGCCAACGCGATGAAGAACTGGATCGCAAAGAACGGATTGCCGCCGGTCTTCTCCTGCACGAGTTCCGCTAATGGGCGCGCGCACTTCAACTCGCAGTGGAGCGCATCGGCGATCAGCCGGCCGATGTCGTCAAGTTTGAGGGGGGCCAGCACAATCTCATTCACCTTCACATCGACCGCGCGGATCGACTCCAGCATCCGCTTCAGCGGGTGCTCTGGGCCGACCTCGTTGTCCCGGTAGGCCCCGACCAGCAGCAGGTGCCGCACTTCCGGGTGCGTCACCAAGTGCTCGAGGAGGTCCAGCGTTGCTGTATCCAGCCATTGCAAATCATCGAAGAACAGCGCGAGCGGGTGCTCGGGCCTGGCGAACACGGCAAGGAAGCGGCGGAACACCAACTGGAAGCGGTTCTGCGCGTCCTTCGGCGGCAGCTGCGCGACCGGTGGCTGTTTCCCGACCACGAGTTCCAGCTCGGGAACGAGGTTGACCATGAGTTGTCCGTTCGGGCCCAGCGCGTCGCTTAGCGAGTCGCGCCAGCGGCCAAGCTCCGCCTCGCTCTGGCTCAGGAGCGAGCGCACCAGGCTCTGGAAGGCCTGGCCCACCGTCGCGTATGGGATGTCGCGCTTGTACTGGTCGAACTTGCCGGACGCGAACAGGCCACGCGGCGGGACCAGCGCCTTGTGCAGCTCGTTCACCACCGAGGACTTGCCGATCCCGGAATAGCCGGAGACGAGCACGAGTTCCGTGGTGCCTTGGACGACAACTCTGTCGAAAGCTGCAATCAGCGCTTCAATCTCGGGCTCCCGGCCGTAGAGCTTCTCCGGGATCAGCAACCGATCCGAAGCGTCGTGCGTGCCCAGCTGAAATGGCGCGATGCGGCCGGTGGCCTCCCATTCCGTCAGACTTCGCCGTAGATCGGCCTCGACGCCTGCGGCGGTCTGGTAGCGCTCCTCGGCAGTCTTGGCGAGCAGCTTCATCACAATAGCCGAGAGCGGCTCCGGGACGCCCGCGATCCGCTCGCTGGGCGGCACCGGTTGCCGGGCGATGTGGCAGTGCACCCACTCCATCGGGTCGGCAGCCGTGAAGGGCAGCGTCCCCGTCAGCATCTCGTAGAAGGTGACGCCCAGCGCATAGAGATCGCTGCGGGAGTCAACCGAGCGGTTCATCCTGCCGGTTTGTTCCGGCGCCATGTAGGCGAGCGTGCCGGCGATCACCTCCGGCGGCGCCGGGGCCTGATGCTCGCGCGGCAGACGCGAGGCAATGCCGAACCCCGTCAGCCGCACGCCGCCGCTTGCTTCGTCCACCAGGATATTGGCCGGCTTGATGTCCTTATGGATGAGGCCTCGCTCATGCACCCGGCGGAGCGCCGCCGCCAGAGGGATCGCGATGCGCAGGAAATGCGATACCTCCAGCGGTCGGCCGAGCAGGCGGTCGGCCGGCGTACCGCCGGGATCCTCAAGCACCAGCGTCAAGCGGCCGTTGTGGTGCGTCAGCGCGACTGGTCGCGCCGCCCAGTCGGCGTCAAGTTCGGCCTTGAGAGCATATTCGTGTTCAAGCCGCGCGACGCAACCGAGCGAGGTTGTTTCCGCAGCAACCAGCAGGACCGGGGGCATGCCGTTGCCGGAGCCCCGGTAAAGAGCGATCTCTCCTTCTCTCAACGGCGAGAATGCGTAGCCCGAGAGCTCCTGCACGAGGGCCTCCTGCCAGGAAGACTACCTTAGTGCATTGATTAGGTTACGTTTGCTCTGGCCCGTCAATCCAATACCAGACGCTAAAAATGCGACCCCATCACGATCGATACCATATTATGGCTAGACGAAGACCAGAACCCCGCTGGCCTTTTGCTCACAAAGCCGAGATGCTTTGTCGAGCAAGAATGCGCCGACGAAGTGATCGATAAATCATCTGACTTCCGGTGATGCACAAAACAGACCTTAGCAGGCGGCCTAACGATATCCATTATCGGGGATAGAGCGAACGTCGTCGTTGCGGGCGTTGAGGTCATCCGCCAAACAACAAAGGACGGAGTTTCCCTCCTCAGGTCGAGAAACCGGCGACCTTTCGGCAAATATTAACCGCCGACCGCTAGGTCGTAGTCATCAGTGGATGACCGCAAAGGCCCCACGAGAAGATTATGTAAGGAAACCCACCGCCTCAACACGGTGGGTTCTTCGGTGGGAAAGGTCACGTCACCGATGTCATTATCCTCCGCCAGGAATTACGCGCTTCGAGCCGAGCGATCTCAAGACGCGAAGGAAGCCGCCGACCTTCTTGCGAAAGCGATCCTGGAATTAGCCGCATCGATCGAAGCGACCGATGCGAAGGTAAAGAAGATCAACAAATCAGGCTGACGATCGGATTTCCCGCAAGTGGCGGCCCACTTGAGAGCCAGCGATGTCGGCCCTTCGGAGCTGGCGAGCTGGTGATTTGCCCGTCAGGCAATTTCTCGATCATCGTGTCCAGCCCCTTTTGAAAAAATATTCTGGTTTTCCGAAGACCAAATCACCTGTATATCCACCGCCATCCCGTCCCGATCAGAGGGGCGTTGGCCATCGTCGTGAACGTTGGGGCGGGTTGCGGTGGACGCGGCAGCGTCGGGTGTGCAACGGAATCGCAGGGCGGGCTTCACGGCCCGTGAGCGACCACCGGCATGCCGACGAACGATGTTGCTCGCGGACGGCGAAGTCGTGTGGTCCTGACGCCTCGACGCCGGCGTCAAGTTTGCGGAAGGCGAGTCGGCCCGACCGGGCGCGGATGAACCAGGTTTCCGCAAATGACGGTGACAAGAAAGCCGATCACCGGGGAGAGCGCGGTATAAGCTGTTAAAACCATTGCGTGCGGGAATGCTGGGTGATTTCCGGTGACCTCGCTGTGAATACTCGTGTGCATACTTACTACCCCATGCGCACACGAGGCTTCTGTAACGGGCGTGGGTTAGTCAATCCCTTTTTGCTTTATCCACTTGCCGGGCACTTGCTTCTGTTCGGGATCGGCGCAGGGCCGTCGCCTGATGGGGTTCATGAGAGGAACAGGCCGGCCGATCTGCGGAAAGCGTGATCACATGATTGGATGCGTCGACAACCCGTGTGACGGCCTGGCCTGGTCCTTCGTCCCGGCGAAGGGACTTCGCTTCGGGGAGAGGCCGGTGTGGTGGCCCGCCCGAAAACCGGTTCGTCCTCCCTGTTTTTAGGCCGTTGCTGCCTTGGCAGCCGGATTGAACGGCACATTATCCTTGAGCATGCGGAGCATGATCACGGCGAGCTTGCGCGCCAGCGCCACCTTGGCCTTGTTAGTGCCAGCGCGCCGGGCGATCCGCATTGCCCAGCTTTTGAGTTCCGAGCAACCCTTGACCGGCTTTGTCAGCATGATGTGGGCGGCCTCGTAAAGCGCCTCGCGCACCGAGGCGTCACCGTGCTTGCTGATGCGGCCGGTGTAGTCGGTCTCGCCGGACTGATACTTCTTCGGGGTCAAACCGAAATGCGGGCCCGCCCGCTTCGATGACGTGAAGCGGGAGGGATCATCGATCGCGCAGGCAAAGGTGAGCGAGACGATCGGCCCCACCGCCGGTGTTGACATCAGGAGCCTGGCCTTCTCATGAAGGCGCGACATTGCCCGCACGCGCTTCTCAAAACCATTGAACTCTGCAAGCAGAACGGCCCGCGCCCGAAGCAGCGCCTCTATGATCGTCTGAAGGTTGGGATGCCCCTTCACCAGCTCTTCGATCCGTCCGGCAAAGTTGGTCCGTGTTGTCTTGCCGACCTTCAGCCCGAAGCCGCGCAATATCCCGCGCAGGCTGTTCTCAAGGTCCAGGAGCTTGCTTTGCACCAGCTTGCGTGCCGTCAGCATCGCGCGGATCTCCTGTGCCGTGATCGACTTGCAGTGTACCGGCCGGAACCAGCCGAGCCGCATCAGTTGCGCGATGTTGCGTGCGTCGTTGCGGTCCGACTTCACCGGCATCGCCTTGAAGGCATCGCTCACGTGCCGTGTCTCCAAAAGCTCGACCGCCAGACCAGTCTGCTTCATGGCCGCATAGAGCCATTGCGACAACGGCCCGGCCTCAAGTCCGATCCTGGCGAGCCCAAGCCCGAGCGAACCGAACCAGTTGATCAGCGCTTCCGGCTCGCTTGCCACTTTGGTCTCCCGGACAATCTTGCCGCTCCCGTCGACCACGCACACACTCGAGTATTCCAACGACACGTCGATTCCGGCATAATAATCCATGGTCGTCTCTCCCTGGTGCTTGGAGCGAGGCCTGTCCTCGACTCCGTCATACCATCAGTGTGAGGGACGACCGCCTGGCTTCCAAGCAAGCCGCGCGACGCGCGCTTTAAACAGCGCCGTAGCTAGCGCGGCTTGCTTGGAAGGCCCGTTACTCCATCTGCGGGTGCATCGGGCGCCCGGCATTCCCCACGCCCTCTGTTTTCAGGGCGGAGATTTCCTGCCAACCTCGGGCGCATCGCGCCGCGGGCGCGAAGGCGTTTGTGGAATGAGAGCGCGGTCAGTGCGAAACGACGAACTCAGGGGACGGCTTACGCCGTCACTTACACGGCTTGGAATCCTTGACGTCGAACTTGTCCGATCGCGCCGGAGATGACAAAATCATTGTAGTCGAGCACCAGCGCCCGCGAGACGCCGTTCTCGAACAGTTCGAACGACATCGCGTAGACCGGCGTCTGCTCGCCGTCCTTGGGCTTGGCATCGCGGTCGTAATAGCTCACCGTCACCGGCCACCGCGTCAGCGATTTCATCAGATCGTTGGCGGTAGAGGGGTCAGGCGTCGCGGTGGTGCGATCGCCGGGGATAGGCTGCCCGATCACGGTCATCGTATTGTAGACTTTTTCGCCATTGTCCGACCCGTCATAAACCGTCAATTCCAGTATCGACTTGCCTTCCTTGGCCGCGGCGATGATGCGCTGGATCTGCTCGGTCGGAAAAACCGTATCGCCGTCGAGCGTGAAGGTCTTGGCTTCCGGCTCCTTCAGCTTGACCGTGATTTTATCGCCGGTCCGCTCCGCCACGCCGTCGACCGGGCTGGAATCGGCGTCGTTCATCCGCGTATCGATCTTGAAACGATAGCTCTTGCCGGCGCCATCCTCCCAGGACGTCGAGCGCAGGTCGCTCAGCGTCACCTTGCCCTCGCCGCTGTCCAGCTCCGAGACCTGCCGGAATTCCGAAGTGTAGCCCTCGCAGGCACTGCCGGAGAAATTATAGAGAATGCGCCCGCGCGCGCTGCTGATCGCGTTGCCGCCGCGCGACTTCACCAGGCTGAGGTCGTAGAGCGCCTGATGCGGGAGAAACGCGCTGCTTGCCGCGGCCTCCGCGCGCACGCCGGCAAGCCCCGAAAAAACAACGGCGGCGGCGGCCGTCAGCAGCAGCGCTCTGGCGTCACGAGGCGAATTCCGGAACGGGCAAGCCATATGTTTTCCTCGAAGTGGGATTCGTCACGTTATTCACCCTCCTATTGCGCCGCAACTAGGGCCACTTCACGAAAAAGTACGAATTCGGGACCGCACAGCCATGTTTTTCGGCATTTCGCTACCGAAGCCGCGCTCGCTTGCATGTGACGGCGCGATGCGCGAAATAAGGCGGCCCGATCGAACATCTATCGGGTGCTGGTCAATCAAACGGGGACAACACATGGCGGGTACGGTCGAGCAGAAACTGGCGGCGCAGGGCATGACTTTGCATGAGCCGCCGAACCCGGTGGCGAATTACGTCGGTTTCGTGCGCAGCGGAAATCTGCTGTTCGTCTCCGGGCAAGTTTGCGTCGACCCCCAGGGCAAACTGATCGCCAAGGGCAAGCTCGGCGCCGGCGTCACCGTCGAGCAAGGCAACGCCGCGGCGCGCGGTTGCGCCATCAACCTGCTGGCGCAGATCAAGGCCGCGCTCGGCGACCTCGACAAAGTGGTTCGCGTGGTCCGGCTCGGCGGCTTCGTCAATTCCGCGCCCGATTTTCTTGACGGGCCGAAGGTGCTCAACGGCGCATCCGACCTGATGGTCGCCGCCTTCGGCGACAAGGGCCGCCACGCCCGCACCACCGTCGGCGTCGCCTCGCTTCCCGCCGACGCCGCGGTCGAGGTCGAAGGCATATTCGAGGTTTCCTAGCCGAAGCCGTCGCGCGTGCGCGCGCCTGACTGGCTGACGGCGCGGCCGGTGGCCCATCGCGGTCTGCACGACCGCGCGCGCGGCATCGTCGAAAACATGCCGGCCGCGGCTCAAGCCGCGGTCGACGGCAATTTTGCGATCGAATGCGATATCCAGCTCACCGCCGATGGCGAGGCGATGGTGCATCATGACGATGCGCTCGGCCGCCTGACCGAAGGCAGCGGCGCCTTGCTCGGCAAGACCGCGGCGGAGCTCAAGGCCGTCACGTTCAAGGACACGCCGGAGCGGATGATGTCGCTTGGCGACCTCTGCGCGCTGGTTGGCGGCCGCGTACCGCTGGTGATCGAGGTGAAGAGCCATTTCGATGGCGATCGCAGACTGGTCAGGCGGATGGCGGAAGTGCTCGCCTCCTATGCCGGACCGGCGGCCGGCATGTCGTTCGACCCGGACCAAGTGCTGGCGTTGCGCGAACTGATGCCAGAACTTCCTCGCGGCATCATCGCCGAACGCACCTATGACGGAAGCCGACTGGCCCGAGGCTTCGCCCGCCCAGCGCCGGGGCATGCTCCATCTCCGCCACGCGTTCCGCACCCGGCCGCATTTCGTCGCTTATTGGGTGGACGATCTGCCCGCCCCTGCGCCCTGGATCGCGCGCCACATTTTCGGCTTGCCGCTGCTGACCTGGACGGTGCGGACGCAGGAGCAGCGTGAACGCGCCACCCGCTATGCTGATCAGATGATCTTTGAAGGCTTTCGGCCGGGAACCTGATGCGCGCTCCGCGCTCTTGAAAGCATCGCCGCAATGCACGATCTTTGGCCGGTCGCCATGCGCGGTGGCTGATGAAGGCGTGACCGGTCCTGAGAGTCGATGGATTCATCCGAAATAACCCTCGAAGCGGTGTCGTCCGTCAGCCAGATCCCGGCCAAGGATTGGGACGCCTGCGCCAACCCCCCGCCCGATCCGGATAGCCTCGATCTCCTGGACACGCTGGCTTCATCCAGCCCCGCAGCCGATTCCTGTGCCGGTTCAACGCCCAGCTATAACCCCTTCGTTTCGCATGCATTTTTTTCTGCGCTGGAAGCCTCCGGATCGGCCTGCGCGCGGACCGGCTGGGGCCCGCGGCATCTCGTGGCCCGGCTCGACGGCGACATCGCCGGTATCGTGCCCGTGCTATCTGAAATCGCACTCGCAGGGCGAATACGTGTTCGACCGCGGCTGGGCCGATGCCTATGAACGCGCGGGCGGCCGCTATTATCCGAAACTGCAGGCCTCGGTTCCCTTTACGCCCGCGACCGGGCCGCGCCTTTTGATCCGCAATGGCGTCGACAGGGAACGCATCGGCGACGCGCTGGCAAGCGGGCTGATGGCGCTGTGCGATGCCACCAACGCTTCCTCGGTTCACGTCACCTTTGCGCGCGAAGCCGAATGGAAATTCCTCGCGGCGCACGGCTTCCTGCAGCGGACCGATCAGCAGTTCCACTGGCACAACGAGGGTTACGGCAGCTTCGACGATTTTCTCGGCCACCCTCAATTCGCGCCACCGCAAGGCGATCAAGCGCGAGCGGCGCGAAGCGCTGGCCGACGGCATCACCATTCACGCCCTCAGCGGCCGCGACATCACCGAAGACGCGTGGGACGCGTTCTTTGCCTTCTACATGGAGACCGGTTCGCGGAAATGGGGCCGGCCCTATCTCACCCGCTCATTCTTTTCGCTGATCGGCGAGAGCATGGCCAAGGATGTGCTGCTGGTCATGGCCAGGCGCAACAACCGCTGGATCGCCGGCGCCATCAATTTCATCGGCTCCGATACCCTGTTCGGCCGCAACTGGGGCGCGATCGAGCATCACCCGTTCCTGCATTTCGAGGTCTGCTATTATCAGGCGATCGATTTTGCCATACGACGGGGCTTGAAAACCGTCGAGGCCGGCGCGCAAGGCGAGCACAAGATCGCGCGCGGCTACCTGCCGCAAACCACCTATTCCGCGCATTACATCGCCGACCCCGGTCTGCGCCGCGCGATCGCGGATTATCTTCAGGCGCGAACGCGCCTATGTGGCCGAAGCCGCGCGCGAACTCACCGAGGCCGGTCCGTTCCGCAAATCGGCCGACGAGCCGTCCTGAAATAAAACTGGATTCTGGGAGACGCCATGACCGCCTACGACCCGCAAAACCCCTTCGCGAAAATCCTGCGCGGGGAATTTCCCTGCTACAAGGTGTATGAGGACGACCATGTGCTGGCCTTTCTCGACATCATGCCGCGCTGTCCCGGACATACGCTGGTGATCCCGAAGGCCCCTGCCCGCAACATCCTCGACATTTCGTCGGATGATTTCGCCCATGTCGCGCGCGGCGCCCACAAGATCGCGCGCGCCGCGATGACGGCCTTCAAGGCCGACGGCATTACCCTGCAGCAATTCAACGAACCCGCCGGCGGACAGGTGGTGTTTCACCTGCACATGCATGTGATGCCGCGCCACGACGGCATCGCGCTGTTGCCGCCGGCGAGCCGCAAGGAAGACGGCAAGGTGCTGGAAGAGAATGCGGCCAAGCTGGTGGCGGCGCTGAGAGGGGGCATGATTCCGTTACACTGCCGTCATTCCGGGACGATCGCGATCGCGGAATGACGCATTTCACTCCGTCTCGAAATCACCCTTTTGCGGCGGGGCCAGCGGGCGTGAATTCGCAGCGGTCGGGCTTGATATCCAACAGCGGCGTCTCGTCGAGGCAATCGAGGCCGCGCACCAGCACCGTGATGCCCTCGATGCCGACCAGCTTGACGATCGAGGTGCCGATCGGGTTCGGCCGCACCGGCGAGCGCAGCGAAAATGTGCCGCGGGTCGATTTGTTGTTCTTCGGGCTCTGCAGCACGAGATCGCGGCGCGACAGATGCAGCCAGTAGATCACTTCGAGATTGCTGTAGAAATCGACGCCCTTGAGCGCCGGCACCCATGGCTCGAAGATCTCGAGCCGGCAGACCGGGCCGTCATGGCGTCCCTGCCGCGGGGCGTCGAGACGCGAGGTCCAGGGCGTGCGGATGCGGCCGATGAAGACGAGGCCGGCGTCGCGCGCCGGCGGCATCTCGACGGCCAGTTCGCCTTCGCGGATTTCACTTTCTCGAACCATCACTGCCTCGTATCACGCCATCTGAGCTAATTACCCGAGCCACCATTTGCCAGCAAGCATCAGCAATTCGCCGCAGACCACGCCGGCCAGGGTCGACCGCCGCGTCACGATAAAGGCCGCGAACCCGGCGGCCACCGCGGCATAGCGCAGCCAATCCGGCACGCTCGCCAGCGCGCCCGGCGGCTGCACCAGAATTTGCGCGATGACGCCGGCGAGGATCGCGGTCGCCACCGCCCTTACCCACACCAGGAGTTCGGAACCCTCGTCGATGCCGCTGCCGAGCATGAGCCCGAGCATGCGCCAGATCTCATTGGGCAGGAAGCCCGCGAGCAGCAGCACCAGCAGCGCGTTCCAGTCGCCCAAGAAATCGCTCATTCCCGCTCCCGCCACCAGTGCACGCCATAGGCGATCGTGCCCGCCGACACGCCGCTGATCAGGATATCGACGCCGCTGTGCAGCGTGGCCGCGAACGGATACAGCGCGAGCCCCAGACCCAGCGCCAGGATATCGGCAAGCTGTCGGCAGTTGCGCGCGGTCGAGAGCAGAAATGCCAGCGGCGTCAGCAGCAGGATCGCGGCGCCGAACAGTTGCGGCAGATTGGCCGCGAGGCCGTAGCCGATCGCGGTCGCGACAAGACAGACCGAGAGCAGGCCGACGCCGAGCCCGTGCGTGAAGGCGATGCGGCGATTGCGCGGCACCTGCGGCAGCAAGCGATAGCATTCGACCCACAGGGTGACCGCGATGAAATGGGCCGCCAGCACCAGATGCCGCCGCTTGGTCTGCGGCGTGCGCATCATGGGCAGTACCGAGACCACCATCGGAAACAGCCGTATGCCGCTGACGGCGACCGCGATCGCCGCCTGCACCACGGTCGCGCCGGAACCGAGCGTCGAGATCAGGATGATCTGCGCAGGCCCAGCCCAGACAAAAGCCGTGCTTGCCAGCACCCATCCGAGGCTGAAATGCGTATCATGCGCGAGCGCGCCAATGCCGAGATAGGTCGCAAACAGCACCAACGTGAGAACCGTCGAGTTGACCGAGCGCACGCCCCATGCGAAGGCGCGCAGCGAGCTTTGCAATCCGGAGGAGTCGGCCGCAGGAAGGTCCAAGAGCAACCTGATAAAAGTGAGTCTCGCCCGGCATAAGGCTCACCAAGCCAACCCAGGTCAAGCGAACCGCGCCTCAGGGCTGTCATGCAGGTGCCCGGTCAACCCCTGACGTCCATGTTTCGCAGCACGAAACAGGCGCCGCCGGCGTGGCGGATGCGGTTGCAGAGATCATCCGCAGCGGGGCGCGTGTCGGCGCCTATCCGCACCTGATAGAAGGTCCGCGTGCCTCGACTGCGCAACATCGAGCCCAGCAGGCTCGGATCCTGATCGCCGATCACGGCGCTCAACCGGCTCATCGCGCGCGCATACATCGCCAGAGCCTGATCACGATTGAAGCCGGCGGCGAGTTGCACGCCCCACAGCTTGGCAGCGCCAAGCTTCACATGCTGTTCGAGTTCGGTGACAAAGGAATTGGGCGCGCGTTTGAGCAACGCCATCAATTCGCGGCAGCTGCCGTTCGGCGCACGGTCGGGCATCTTGCCGTTCCGGCCGGCCGCGGACCAGTCCTCGACCGTGGTACCGGTGATGGCGACGACGTAATTGCGCGTCTCCTGCGGCATCGGCCCCGATCCGGCGAGCCACTCCTGCACCCGGCGCGGCCCGGCATTGTAGGCCGCCGCAGCTAGCCCGAGATTGCCGAACTGGTTGCGCAACTCGATTCAGAAACTCCGCGGATTTCGGCAGCGCCTGCACCGGATCGAAGGGATCGAGCAGCCGCCGCTCGCTGGCGGTTCCCGGCATGAACTGCGCGATGCCCTGGGCGCGCTGGCCGCTGCGGGTGACGGGCCCGACAGCATCGGATTGAAATCGGCTTTCCTGCCAGATCACCCGCGCGAAGAATTCGAGCGGCAGATCGTTGGCCCTCGCTGCCGATTCGATCATCAGGCACATCGCCTCGCGGGTGTCGGATTCCCGCGCATTGTCCGCCGGCCTTTGCGGGACACCCTTGTTGTCCGTGGCAAGTTCTTCGACGCTCGGCGTCGCGATACCGGTTTTTGCCGGCGCAGCATTCTCGGCAATTGCCCCGACCGCGGGCAACCACAGCGTCAGGATCGCCGCACAAAGCGCGGTTCGTGGATCCATACCCGTACGCATGACTGCTCTATATCCGCGGAGCGTGCTTGACACAGGGAACCGGCCGTCTAGCTATCTCTGGTATCGGACAATGATGTCCCGCATATGGGAGCGCAAGACATGACCGCACCATCGGACGACGCGCTTGGCTTCGCGCCCGACGACGACGCGCCGATCCCCTACATGGCGCGCACCCGCGAATATTATCAGGCGATCGGCTACACCACGCCCTATCGCTGGGCGCATTATGTCGATGCGCCGTTCCAGCCGTTGCGCAAGCCGCTCGGCCAATCCCGTGTCGCCATGGTCACCACCGCAGCGCCGTTCGATCCGGCCAGAGGCGATCAGGGCCCGGGCGCCAAGTACAATGGCGGCGCAAAATTCTATTCGGTTTATGACGGCGATACCTCGAAGAACCATGATTTGCGAATTTCTCACATCGCCTATGATCGCCTGCACACCTCGGCCGACGACAGCGGGACCTGGTTTCCGCTGCCGCAACTGCGTCGGCTCGCAGGCGAAGGCCGGATCGGCGAAATCGCACCGCGCTTTTTTGGCGCGCCGACCAACCGCAGCCATCGCGTCACCATCGAGACTGATGCGCCGGAAATCCTGGCGCGTTGCCGTGACGACAAAGTGGAAGCCGCGATGCTGGTGCCGAATTGCCCGGTCTGCCACCAGACCATCAGCCTGGTGGCGCGGCACCTTGAAGCCAACGGCATTTCCACGGTCGTGATGGGCTGCGCCAAGGACATCGTCGAACACGCCGCGGTACCGCGGTTTCTGTTCTCTGATTTTCCGCTCGGCAATTCCGCAGGCAAGCCGCACGATCCGGATTCACAGGCCTTCACGCTGGAACTCGCGCTGCGGGTGCTCGAGACCGCCCCTTCGCCGCAAACAACGGTGCAATCGCCATTGCGCTGGAGCGCGGACGTCGCCTGGAAACGCGATTACAACAATGTCGCAATGCTGAGCGCCGAGGAACTGGCGCGGCGGCGGCGCGAATTCGATGCGCAGAAGGAAATCGCCCGCGGCTTGCGCGAGAGCGCGGCGTAGCGCCAAAACCGCGTCCCCGCGGCTGATTTACCTTAAGAACAGCATTCAAAAATCGCCGGTGTCCTCCCGACGACGGCGCGGCTATTGTTACTAAAGTGTTAATTCGGGAGGAATCGATGATCGAGCGACGTCGAAGCGCACGCGCACGCGTAATCTATGGCGGCGTCATCGTTTACAACGGGCGCCAATCGACGGTGGATTGCGTGATCCGCAATTTCTCTCCTGACGGGGCGAAAGTGGAATTCCACAATCCCGCGCTGTTGCCGGATGTCGTTGAACTCCTGATCGCAAAGAAAAACCGCGCGTTTCCTGCAAAAATCAGCTGGCGTCAGGCCAGTGAAGCCGGCCTGACTTTCCGCCCGGTCGAAACGGATATTCCGATTTCGCTCGATTGGGCGCGCCGATTGCGGGTGTGCGAATCCGAGCGGCGCGAACTGCAGGCCCGGATCGCCCAGCTGCTGTCCGAGCACTGAATGGCACGGCCGTTGAAACAATCAAGAGTGGGGTTATTTCGCGCGTTCCTCGCCGCCGAAGCCGGCGGGACCGGAATCGAATTCACCATTATCGCAGCCAGCGTCGGATTGGCGATGCTGGTTCCGCTCTACCTTGTCGGCAGCATGCTCTCCGAGAAGTTTGAAATGATAGCCACGGCGCTGAAGCACCAAAACAACTGAATCCGACGCGACGCGGCGGCGATCGGTTTACGTTAACGCCGTATTTTGCGGGCCGCGGGCTTTCGCACCCGGCGAAGCGGCGTATGGTCCTGGCTCTTTATTGGGAGATATTCGATGTCGGATCGACGCCAGCTTGCGCGCGACAAGGTTATTTATGGCGGCGTCGCCGAGACCGGCGAACCCGGCGGATCCAGAGATTGTATCGTTCGCAACATCTCGAAAAATGGCGCTAGTCTTGAATTCAGCAACGTCGTCAAACTCCCTCTGGAGCCGATCTCGCTGACGATCGCACGAAAAGGCCGTTCCTTCCTCGCCAAGGTCATCTGGTGGCGCGACAATTTTGTCGGGGTCGCCTTCAGTTCGGAGACCCCGTCCGAACTCCCCGTCTCCGACCTTGCCGAGCGCCTGCGCAAGAGCGAAGAGAAAAAGCGCCAACTGCAGCGCCGCATCAAAGAGCTGTTGGGCGAAGGCTGAAAGCAAGCCGCGTCTGACCGGGGCTTATAAAATCCCTGCGCAACACCTGACCGATGTCCGGTTCGGGGTCGAAAAGATGCGCCATGTGCCCGACGGAACCAGGTCTGCCCTACGAAGGTTGCAAATTATCGGCTAATCCAGCATGCGGTAGCCAGTCGATGTCAGAACCCAGGTCACGTTCACCACATGCTGTCCGCTATTGTCGAGCACGCCGACGGTTTGCCGCAGCCGCAGCGCCATTGGGCCATCCTCACGATTGCACTCGGCCTGATCATGGCCGTGATGGACGGCGCGATCGCCAATGTCGCCCTGCCCGCTATCGCCAGGAATCTTAACGCAAGCCCCGCCTTTTCAATCTGGATTGTCAACGGTTACCAGTTGGCGATCACGATTTCGTTGCTGCCACTGGCTTCGCTCGGTGAAATCATCGGCTATCGCCGCGTTTACCTGGCTGGGCTGATAGTTTTCACACTCGCATCGCTGTTTTGCGCGCTTTCGCATACGCTGCTGCTGCTGACCGTGGCGCGCATTATGCAAGGATTTGGCGCGGCAGGGATCATGAGCGTCAACTCGGCGTTGGTCCGGTTCACCTACCCGCGCGACCTGCTGGGGCGTGGTATCGGGATCAATGCCATGGTGGTCGCTGTCTCCGCCGCGGTTGGGCCGACAGTGGCTGCGGCGATTCTGGCGGTCGGAACATGGCCATACCTGTTCGCCATCAACGTCCCGCTCGGCATCGGAGCGCTGGCCCTCGGCTGGCGCTATCTGCCGCACACACCCCGCGCCGCGCACGCTTTCGACTGGCAAAGCGCCGCGCTGAGCGCGATCACCTTTGGAGTCGGCATCGCCGCGATCGACAGCGTCGGCCATGGCGAGCCGCTCTCCCTTTGCCTCTTGGAATTTGGCATCGCAATCGTCGCAGGCCTTCTCTTGGTGCATCGGCAGACCCACATGCCTTCGCCATTGCTGCCGGTGGATCTGCTGCGCATTCCCATTTTCGCCCTGTCGATCAGCACCTCGATTGCCTCTTTCTGCGGCCAGATGCTGGCCTTTGTCGCGCTGCCCTTTTATCTGGAGAGCCGTTTCGGATATTCGGCCGTACAAATTGGGCTTCTGATCACGCCCTGGCCGATTGCCGTCGCATTCGCCGCACCGCTGGCCGGGCGACTGGTTGAACGCTACCCGGCCGGCCTGCTGGGCGGCATCGGGCTGCTGGTGTTCGCCGCGGGACTCGGCGCACTGGCCCTGTTGCCGGCCAATCCCACCCTTGCCGACGTCGTGTGGCGGATGGCGCTAGCCGGCGCGGGCTTCGGTCTGTTCCAGACACCCAACAACCGCACCATGATCGCGGCGGCACCGCGCGAGCGCAGCGGCGGCGCAAGCGGCATGCTGGGGACGGCACGGCTGCTGGGGCAGACCACTGGCGCGGCCCTGGTGGCACTCTTTCTGGCGCGCTATCCTGCGGAGGGCACTCAGATCTCGCTTCTGGTCGGCGTCGGTTTCGCCTTGCTCGGCGCGGTGTTTAGCCTGCTGAGGTTGTCGTCAGCAGGCGCGAGTGGACTTGAGCGGGTGCGGGTCCACGAGGGCCAGCGTCTGAAGGGCGACTGAGAAACTTGATCTTGTTCTTCGGAGTGCTGGCGCCGTTCGCGTCCGGCATGGTCAACTCTCTCTCAGGCGGCGGCGCAGTCCTGCTGACGGCCTACTTTCTCTTAAAACCCGTCTAACTTTAGCGGGTCGAACCGAGAACCTGGCGCGAGCCCGGCAGTTTTTTCGGCTCTGACCGAAAACTTGCCAGATCCGATTTTTCCTTCTATTGCCATTGGCAACATCAAGAGTTGAGCTGATGCTCAACGCCAACCTGCTCCCGAGCAAGGTGGCGTCCTCGCAAGGGGAGATGCGGCCGATCCGGCAACAAACGGGATAGCGCCGCGCTTGCGTCAGTCTTGCCTCGATGAAGCAGACCTGACGGCGAGAGGCGGTACGACATGACCAGCGATTCCCAGCAATTCGTGAGCGACAATTATTCCGGTATTTGCCCGGAGGCATGGGCGGCCATGGCCGAGGCGAACCAGGGCGACGCGCCGGCCTACGGCGACGACATCTGGACTGCAAAGGCATCGGATGCCTTTCGCGCGCTGTTCGAAACCAATTGCGAGGTGTTCTTTGCGTTCAACGGCACCGCTGCCAATTCACTGGCGCTGGCCGCTCTGTGCCAGTCCTATCACAGCGTGATCTGTTCGGACGCAGCCCATGTCGAGACCGACGAATGCGGCGCCCCGGAGTTCTTCTCCAATGGATCGAAGCTGTTGGTGGCGCCATCCGCCGATGGCAAGCTGATACCGGATGCGATCCGCGCCATCGCGACCAACCGAAACGACATCCATTTCCCCAAGCCGCGAGTGGTGACGATCACGCAGCCCACGGAAACCGGACTGGTCTACAGCCTCGGTGAATTGCGTTCCATTTCGGCGACCTGCAGGGAACTAGGTCTCAGTCTCCACATGGACGGCGCCCGCTTCGCCAACGCCTGCGCCAGCCTTGGCTGCAGCCCGGCCGACATGACATGGCGCGCCGGCCTCGACGTTCTATGCTTCGGCGGAACCAAGAACGGAATGGCGGCCGGCGAGGCCATCCTGTTTTTCAACCCGGGGCTTGCAGAGGATTTCGACTATCGATGCAAACAGGCCGGGCAACTTGCGTCGAAAATGCGTTTTCTGTCGGCGCCCTGGGTCGGCATGCTCGAAACCGGGGCCTGGCTTCGCAATGCTGAGCACGGCAATGCCTGCGCGCTACGGCTGGCGCAGCAGATCCGCGGGCTGCCCGAACTGGAGGTCGCGTTTCCCGCACAGGCCAACGCAGTTTTCCTTCGCATGCCGGAGGCGATGGTCGCGGCGCTGCGTAGCCGGGGCTGGCGATTTTACACCTTCATCGGAGGCGCGGCGCGCTTCATGTTCGCGTGGGATGCGCAGCCGCGGCGCGTGGATGAACTGGCCTCCGACATCAGGCAAATTGCATTGAGCGAAGCTCCGTTGGACCCCTGACACGCGGACCCGGCTCGCAGTTTGGGCGGCGGTTCTCGTGTTTCGTGCCCGTTCATATCGGCTTGCACCTGTGGTCTCGCTCGGTAAGGCTGCCGGAACTCTTCGTTTTGAGTATCATGGACCCGTGCGCGTGAGGCTCGATCACCACAATCTTGTGCCCCTGCTTCATCCCGAACGCGCCGTAGATAGCGATGTTCAGATCGCATCGGATCGAAAAGTCGCATTTGTTCTCGACGTCAAACACATGGACGTCGTAGTTCGCATCACCCCGGTCCGCGGATGCTTCCGTCGACGTGCACTTTTCCTCAAAGGTTTGTGGCTGTTCAGCGTGCGCGATATTCGGCAGCAAAACAAGCAAAGCAATGCATGCTGATTTCATGTAACCCCCGGGTCTGAGCTTTGACGTCGGGAGTACGAGATAGGTTCAAACAGCGCTGTCGCTCATCAAAAAAGCCGGCGGTCTTGCGACGCGCCAGCTTCTTCATTCGCAATATCGGCTGCTCAAACCTTGACCAGCGGCCCCCGTGAAGCCGGGCCTTTGGACCCGCCGCTGGGACCGCTCGGTTTCTGCTTGCGCGGCACAGCGCGCTTGCGCGCGCCTGGAAGTTTCTCTGGCTTCGGCGTGACCGGCCCTTCGACGTATTCGAAGCCGATCTTTTCCTGACCGGCTTCCGCGGCCGTCTCGTCCTTGACAAGCACGACGCGGACATGGCCGCCGCCCTTGAGCTTGCCGAACAGCACCTCGTCGGCCAGCGGCTTCTTGATGTGCTCCTGGATCACGCGTGCCATCGGCCGCGCACCCATCTGCTCGTCGTAACCATGTTGAACCAGCCACGCCTTGGCCGGTTCCGACAGTTCGATGGTCACGTCGCGGTCGGCGAGCTGCGCCTCGAGCTGCAGCACGAACTTCTCCACCACCATGCCGATCACATCGGCACTGAGATGCGCGAACGAGACGATAGCGTCGAGCCGGTTGCGGAATTCGGGCGCGAACTGCCGATTGATCGCTTCGTGATCGTCGCCTTCCCGCTTGTTGCGCGTGAAGCCGAATGCCTGGCGCGCCAGATCGGCGGCTCCCGCATTGGTGGTCATGATCAGGATCACGTTGCGGAAATTGACCTGCTTGCCGTTATGATCGGTGAGCCGGCCGTGATCCATGATCTGCAACAGCACATTGTAGAGGTCCGGATGCGCCTTCTCGATTTCGTCGAGCAACACCACGCAGTGCGGATGCTGGTCGACGCCGTCGGTGAGCAGACCACCCTGGTCGAAGCCGACGTAGCCCGGAGGGGCGCCGATCAGCCGCGACACCGTGTGCCGCTCCATATATTCCGACATGTCGAACCGGATCAGTTCGACGCCGAGCGATGCCGCAAGCTGCTTTGCCACCTCGGTCTTGCCGACGCCGGTCGGACCCGAGAACAGATACGAGCCGATCGGCTTTTCCGGCTCGCGCAATCCGGCACGCGCCAGCTTGATCGATGCCGACAGCGCGTCGATCGCCTTGTCCTGGCCGAACACCACGCGTTTCAGGGTCTGTTCGAGATGTTTCAAAACCTCGGCATCGTCCTTTGACACGCTCTTGGGCGGAATCCGCGCCATGGTCGCAATCGTGGTCTCGATTTCCTTGATGCCGATGGTTTTCTTGCGCTTATTCTCCGCAACCAGCATCTGTGCCGCCCCTGACTTGTCGATCACGTCGATCGCCTTGTCCGGCAGCTTGCGGTCGTGAATGTAACGCGAGGACAGCTGCACCGCGGCCTCGATGGCCTCGTTGGTGTATTTCAGCCGGTGGTAGTCCTCGAAATAGGGTTTCAGGCCCTTGAGGATTGCGATCGCATCCTCGACCGTCGGCTCATTGACATCGATCTTCTGGAACCGGCGCACCAGCGCGCGATCCTTCTCGAAATGCTGGCGGTATTCCTTGTAGGTGGTCGAGCCCATGCAGCGGATGGTGCCCGATGCCAGCGCCGGCTTTAACAGGTTGGAAGCGTCCATCGCGCCGCCCGAAGTCGCACCGGCGCCGATCACGGTGTGAATCTCGTCGATGAACAGGATGGCGTTCGGATGCGCCTCGAGCTCTTTCAGGACCTGCTTCAGCCGCTCCTCGAAATCGCCGCGATAGCGGGTGCCTGCCAGCAAGGTGCCCATGTCCAGCGAGAACACGGTGGCCGCCGCCAGGACTTCAGGTACTTCGCTGTCGACGATACGCTTGGCGAGTCCTTCCGCAATCGCGGTCTTGCCGACGCCGGCTTCGCCCACGAACAGCGGATTGTTCTTCTGCCGGCGGCAGAGCACCTGGATGGCGCGGTTGATCTCAGCATTTCGCCCGATCACCGGATCAATCTTGCCGTCGCGCGCCTTCTTGTTGAGGTTGACGCAGTAAGTATCGAGCGCCTCGCCCTTCTTCTTGGAGTCCTCGTTGCCCTTGGTCTCGGTCTCTTCGTCGACCCCGCGGACGGGGCGCGCTTCCGAGACGCCGGGCCGCTTGGCGATGCCGTGGCTGATGTAATTGACCGCGTCGTAGCGGGTCATGTCCTGCTCCTGCAGGAAATAGGCGGCGTGGCTTTCGCGTTCCGCGAAGATCGCGATCAGCACGTTGGCGCCGGTGACTTCCTCGCGGCCGGATGACTGGACGTGAATCACCGCGCGCTGGATCACGCGTTGAAAGCCCGCGGTCGGCTTGGCGTCGTCTGCGCCATCGGTAACCAGATTTTCGAATTCGGTTTCGAGATAGTTGACGAGACTGGTACGCAGCTTGTCGAGATCGACGCTGCAGGCACGCATCACGGCGGCCGCATCCGAGTCATCGATCAGCGACAGCAGAAGGTGTTCAAGCGTCGCGTATTGATGGTGACGCTCGTTTGCAATCGCCAGCGCGCGATGCAGGGATTGTTCAAGGCTCTGGGAAAAAGTCGGCATTCTCGTCCTCTGTGGCCCCCGCCATCATGATCGCCGTTGCCCGGTCAGGCAACAACAACCTTTGTCATATAGTTACACCCGATCGCGGCAAAAGAGCGGTTCCCGCCTGCATCCGAAAAAGGGCAACACGGCCGACAAGGCTGCCGGCTCGTCTGATCCATCGCACCTTTTAATGCAAAACCCGTTCCTATTTGGGCGGATTTCGCGCGACGCTACTTTTTTTCCATCACGCATTGCAGGGGATGCTGGTGCTTGCGCGCAAAATCCATCACCTGCGTCACCTTGGTCTCGGCGATCTCGTAGGTGAACACCCCACACTCCCCGATTCCATGATGATGGACGTGGAGCATGATCTTGGTCGCGGCTTCGACGTCCTTCTGGAAGAACTTCTCCAGCACGTGAACGACAAACTCCATCGGCGTGTAATCGTCATTCAAGATCAGAACACGGTAGAGGTTCGGGCGCTTTGTCTTCGGCTTGACCTTGGCGATAACCGATGTGGCGGGACCGCCGGCCCCCCCGGTGCGGTTCTCGTCGCCACCCATTCGGGGAGCAAATGCCGCGCGGGCGGCTGGCGCGGGCGAATCAATTCTTGAAGTTAGCTGCATGGCACAGGCGTTCGAAATCCCCACAGGAAACCGGATAGCGACCGGGTGATGTTCTCCTGCCGGAGCCATCCAAAGAGTTCCCAGGCACGCTTTCCAGATCGCCGCTCCCGGCCGGCCCGACCCATCAGCTGGATCGATAGGGTCAATATGGGTCCGGTTTCGGCTCGCCGCAAGCGCGCAGATTACCGGTCAAGCACGACCTGCGGCGGCACCGAATTCCAGGCTCGGCATCCTGCACAAGGTTAATCAATGCCGTCGAATTTGACAAAGCCATTTAGCGGCTATTGACGATATCGGCGGGTTAGAGGGTCGAGCCCTGATTTGCACGGCTATTGAGCCACTTTTCTCAGGACGGATTTACCGGCTGTTTAGTCGCGAGGGCCGAAATGGCTCCAGCAACCCAATTTCGGTGACAGTCATGTTCAGTGCATCTATTACCCGTCATTTCAAGGGAGCGGCTCGCCGGTTCGTCGGGGCCAATCAGGGTAACATCGCGGTTATCTTTGCCATCGCCTGCGTACCCATGATCAGCTTCGTCGGCGCCGCGATCGACTACAGCCGTGCCAACAGCGCGCGCTCGTCGATGCAGGCCGCGCTCGACTCGACAGCGTTGATGCTTTCGAAAGATCTTTCCAGCGGCGCCATCACGGCGTCTCAGATCACTACCAAGGCTCAGGCCTATTTCGCCGCACTTTACACCAATACCGACGCCCAGTCGATTTCGATCAACGCGACCTACACGGCCAATAGCAGTATGGGTTCGACCATCCAGGTCAACGGCTCCGGATCGGTCACCACCGACTTCTTGAAGGTGGCCGGGTTCCCGAACATCAACTTCAGCACCGCCTCGACCACCGCATGGGGCAATGTGCGGATGCGCGTGGCAATGGCGCTCGACAACACGGGATCGATGGCCCAGGACGGCAAGATAGGGGCGCTACAGACCGCATCCAAAAATCTGATCGACCAGTTGAGCGCGCTCGCCAAGAATCCCGGCGATGTCTACATTTCCATCATTCCATTCGCCAAAGACGTCAACGTCGGTGCCAGCAACTATAACCAGAACTGGATCGACTGGACTGCCTGGGACGCGGCGAACGGAACCAACGTTTGCAGCAGTCGCAACAGTCGCGGCAGTTGCACGGCCCACACCTGGACGCCGGCGAACCACAACACCTGGAATGGCTGCGTCTGGGATCGCGACAAAGACAATGAAAACCCAGGTTATGACACGCTAAATACCGCGCCGGTCACATCGAACCCATACACGCTGTTTCCCGCCGAACAGTGGAGTTCTTGTCCGGTACAGTTGATGCCGCTCAGCTATGACTGGCTCGCGCTGAAGAATATGATTGGCACCATGACTCCAAACGGCAACACCAACCAGGCGATCGGCCTGGCTTGGGCATGGCAGTCTCTGGCTTCGACCGCCCCCCTCAACGCGCCCGCAAAAGACCCTAACTATACTTACAAGGACACGATCATTCTTCTGTCCGACGGTTTGAACACGCAAGATCGATGGTACAGCGACGCCGCCTCGATCGACACGCGCCAGAGGAAGCTGTGCGACAACGCCAAGGCCGCCGGTGTCACCATCTACACAATCCAGGTCGACACCAGCAGCCCGCCGGATCCGACGTCGACGGTGTTGTCTTACTGTGCCAGCGATCCTTCGCATTTCTTCATGCTGACTTCAGCAAGCCAGGTAGTCACCACCTTCAACTCGATCGGCACCTCGCTGTCGCAACTGCGCATCGCTAAATAACTCCAGCTCAACCCGAACAAGAAAAAGCCCGGCCGCAACGGCCGGGCTTTTGGATCTTCAAAACCAGCTAAGGCTCGCGGTTATTAGTGCGTCGCGGCCGGGGTGAACTTCGCGACCATGCCTTCCAGCGGCTTGAAGGTCTGCTTGGCGAGATCGGTATAGAGCCCGGCGATCTTCTGCGACTCGGCCACGAAGGTCTCGTACGCTGACTTTGCGTATTCGGTCTGCACTTCGATCGCCTTGTCCAGCGACTTCACGCCGGACAGCTTCTCGACCAACGACTTGGTGTCTTCAAACGACTTCTTGGTGTAGTCGCCATAGGCGGTGGCTATCGCCTGAAGGCCGCTCTGAACGGTCTCGAGGTGTTCTTTTCCGTACTGCTGAATGCTCTTCGACCTTGACCATCATGGAGTCCTTCCCAGACTGCTGACGCAGGAGGTCCTAGCCCCCTGACGCTCCAAGCATATATTGCGACGCACAATAAAGTCAAGAAATTTTGATGCATCGCACAAATCGCGGCTATTGCCGGAGGATTGCGGAAGGGTTGCTTAATCTTTTGGAAACTCCGGCCACCTAACCTGATTCTGGGTCTTGGCGTGGTCGGGTCAGGCAGCCGAAAAAACGTTGACGTACAGTCTCTTAGCTAGAACAGCGGCCTGAACGGCCGGCCGTCGGCAAATCGCCGCCCGGCGCGGGCCGTTTGAGCAGGGAAACATCGCCGGCCGTTGGGCATAATTTGGCCTCACGAACCGGTGATCAAGACAGAAATTGGGACGGGGAAGTTCATGCTTCGCACAACCTTGGCTTCCTCGCGTGTTCTCCGGGCAGGCGTTTTTGGGCTGCTCACGATCACCACAGCGGTCATTTTCACGACCGACAGCGCCGATGCGCGCCGCTACAGACACCGTCATTACGTGCGCCATCACGGAAGTGCACGAAAGCTACAGCCCGGCGTTCTCCTCGATCATCGTAGACGGCAATTCCGGCGCCACGCTCTCCGCCAACAATCCCGACGCCAGCCGCCATCCCGCGTCGCTCACCAAGATCATGACGCTCTATCTGCTGTTCGAGCGGCTCGACGCCGGCAAGATGAAGCTCGACACCGAAATGGAAGTGTCCGAACACGCTTCCGAGCAAGCTCCGACCAAGCTCGGCCTGCGCCCGGGCCAGACCATCCGCGTCGAAGACGCCATCAAGGGACTGGTGACGCGCTCGGCCAACGACGCCGCCGTCGTGATCGCGGAAGCCATCGCCGGCGACGAAGACGATTTCGCCAAGCTGATGACCCGCAAGGCGCGCGCGCTCGGCATGAGCCAGGACCGTTTATCGCAATGCATCCGGCCTGCCCGACGACGACCAGGTGACAACGGCGCGCGATCAATCGACGCTGGGCCGCGCCATCCAGGACCGTTTTCCGCGCTATTACCGCTATTTCTCGACGGCGGCGTTCAACTATCACGGCCAAACGATCCGCAACCACAATCACCTGCTCGGCAGTGTCGAAGGCGTCGACGGGATCAAGACCGGCTACACCCGCGCTTCCGGCTTCAATCTCGTGACCTCGATGCACCGTGGCAACCGCTTTCTGGTCGGCGTCGGTGATGGGCGGCCGCAGCGGCGGTTCGCGCGACGCCATCATGCGCAACCTGCTTGCTGAAAATCTCGAAAAAGGCGCGACCAAGCGTACTGTCGCCGCGATCACCGAGCGCAATCCAGCGGATGCCAATGCAGACGTTGCGGAAGCCGAAGCCGATTCGCGGCCGACACAGACCGTTCAGGTCCAGGGTGCTGCTCAGACGGCCTCCTCTGAGCCTGCCGCAGCGCCGCCCGTGCATTCGGCCCCGCCGGCCGCACGATCGATCTTCGCCGCGGCCACCGCGGCTGTGCCGCCGCCGCAAGCCAAGCCCGAGCCCGCGCCGATGACCAGCGGGGTGATCCAGACCCAGTCGATCGCCGCGATCCCCGGTTCGTCCGAACCGATGAAGCCCGTCAAGGTGAAGACCGTCCAGATCAAGGCCGGCCAGCTGAAGCTGGCCTCGGCCGGTCCGGCCCAGCCGGCCACCCCGATCACCAGCGCCATCACGCCGGCTCGTCCGGAACATGCCGGAGACCTCGAGCGCGATCATGGCCAAGGCTGAAACCAACAAGACCGAAGTTGCCAGGACTGAAATGCCGCCGCAGCCGGCAAACCACGGCACCGGAAATGGCTTGCTCGGCGTGCTGCCGGCATCGAGCCTGCCACCCTCCTCTACCGCCCAGGCGATGGCCTACGCCGATCCCGCCCCCCGCGCCCAGCCAGAGACCGTTCAGCAGAACGGCGCCATCAAGCCGGTCGCAATCCACACCGGCTGGATCGTTCAGGTCGGCGCGCTGGAAAGCGAAAGCGAAGCGCGGCAGCGCATCGACGCCGCACGCAACCAGGCCCACGGCCTGCTTGCGAAGGCCGATCCATTCACCGAACCGGTGGTCGCCAAAGGCGACAGAAAGCTGTTCCGGGCCCGCTTTGCCGGCCTCGACCGCGATCAGGCCGAAGCGGTATGCCGGACACTGAAGCACTCCGACATTTCCTGCATCACCGTTCGCAACTGATCGACACAGCTATCGCGGGGGGACAAACCCGACCACGACGATTCCCTGTTGCCGCCATGTCACTGCCACGCGCAAATCCAGCGGCCGCAAACCTCTCGTCAAGATTTTGCGGCTAAGAATGCCGAGATGAATGATCGACCACGCCGGACAACGGCGGGCGGCCAGGGGCGTCAGGCGGAGAACAAGCAGAAGCAACTCTCGGTTTGTAGCGTTTGGTAGCGTGCCGGAGTTAGCTGTGATGCGTGCGAAGCAAAGTATCCTTGGCCTCGTTTACACGGGCGGCGAGGTACGTCGACCCCCCCTGGTCGGGATGCAATTTCTTCATGAGCGCACGGTGCGCTCGCCCGATTTCGTCGCGCCCCGCCCCCGGCTGCAGGCCAAGGATCTGATAGGCCTCCTCGTCCGTCATTTTGCCGCTCGGCGACGGGCGGCCCTGCCCCCCTGCCGCATTTCCCTGCGCGTTCTGACGCCAGGCGGGAAACCTGCGGTCCAGATAGCTTTCAAGTAACGAGACGCTTTCGGCGTCGAAGCCGGAAATCATCGCCGTCAGCTGCGCCAGGTCGAACTCGCCCGAGGGAACGGCCGGCATACGGTCCGGCCACGATCTGGCCCAGCAGTTCGCCGCTGTCGTGATCGAGCATCATATCGAGAAACTGCGAGCGGACCCGCGAGGTCTGCCCCGGCGAGCGCTGTGCGGTCGCGCCTCGGAACATCCCGCCGATCGTTGGCGAAACCCGATGCCCCGAACGGCGACCAGCCCAGTAGCCCGGCGCCGAAGATGCCGAGCGGAACCGCGACCGCGAGCTCGCCCTTGATGCCGGTGAAGGCCGCAACCGCGAGCGCCACCACGCCGCCGCCGATCTTGATCGCGCGCGCCAGCACGACCGGATTGGCCGCGCGAAACATCTGCAGCAACGAATAAAGAAGAATGACGGCGACGACGCCGGCGATCAGGGTAGGCATGAATTCAATATAGTGGGATCAGCGGTAAAAAGCATGCCAGTCCTTTCGGCCCATAGAACGTGGGTGAGGCGGGAAGCTTCTTGGCGTCGTCCGTATTCGTTCATATTCTTTCCCTTGGCCACAACCGGCTGGCCAGGGAGCACCGGAATGGCTGCACGGGGCTTGGTAACGATCCAGAGCAGCTACGGTCCGAAAGATACGATGGACGGGCTCGAGGCCGAGGTGAAGGCAAAGGGCATGACGGTGTTTGCCCGCATCGACCATGCCGCCGGGGCGGCCGGGATGGGGCTGTCGCTGCGGCCGACCGAACTCCTGATCTTCGGAAATGCCAAAGGCGGCACGCCGCTGATGCAGTCCGTTCAGACCATCGGCATCGACCTGCCGCTAAAGGCGCTGGTCTGGCAGGATGCATCGGGCAAGACATGGCTTTCATACAATGATCCCGCCTGGCTCGCGGCGCGGCATGGGCTCAGCGGAGAAGCCGCGGCAGCGGTCACCATGATGACGTCGGCACTGGATGCCGTGGCGAAAGCGGCAACCACGGCGTGACCCGATGACGTCGCGCTCCGAGCCGCCGATTATTCCTGCCGCTTTATGTGGCATCGAAAAACAGAGATCGAAATCACTTCATCTGGCCGAGCAATTTGGCGGCTCCGCTCCCGGTCTTCGACAGCCGCAGCAGCGCCTCGCGACCGCCGGCGGCATAGGCCGCGGCTGCGCGCAACAATTCGCGCAGTTGCGCCGCAGCGCCGGGATCGAACCTGCACCAGGCGCCACCAGTCAGACGCGCGATTTCTCGGAACGCCTGCTCGGCATCGGCGTCGTGGCCCTCCTGAAACATGAACACCGGCACCTTGAGCAGGCCGAGTTCGCCTGCCTTGGCGCAGAGTTCGTCGACCCTTTCCTCCATGGCGTCGCCGACGAAGACGACCGCGCGCACGGCGGAAGCGGCCGCCTCGCGCCGCGCTTCCGACAACACCTTGCCGATCTGGGTGTTGCCGCCCCGGCAATCGATCTTGCCCATCAGCTTCGCCAGTTGCGCGCTGTCGGAAATCCACCCCGTGGCGCGGCATTCGTTGAGGCCGCGATAATAGACGAGGCGGATATCGAGACTGCCGAGCGACGCCGCCTCGCGAAACATGTCGGCCTGCAGCGCGCAGGCCATATCCCATGTCGGCTGCCGGCTCATGGTGGCGTCGAGCGCGAACACCAGCCGGCCTCTGCGCGCCGGCCGCATGGGGCGACATCGCGCGCGCCTTGGCGACGAAGGCGGCGATGTCTTCGGAGGCCGATGGCCTCGCCTCCGGCAACGAACCAGCCTTGCCGGACGCAGCCTTTTGCGCCGACACGATTTCGGCTGCCGATTTGGGTTTGGTCGGTTCGCCGGACATCAGCGCTCGCAGATTACAGCAAGCCCTTATGTGGGACGGGATCAGGGAACGGTCAATGCGCGATGGTAGCGCTGGCACTGCTCATGGCATCAACTTGTCCAGGCGAGTGCGCTGGCGACGGTCAGTTCTGCACCGGCGCATAGGGCGCGACCGGGCCGGCCTCGGTCATGACAGGCGGCGCTTTGGTCTCGACCGGCCTGAGCGGGCTGTCGTCATCGAGGAACTTGTCTAGCATGCCCTGGATCGATGCCTTGGCCTCGTCAGGTCCGGTATCGCGCATGTCGTTATGCTGGAAATCGGTTCGGACCACCGTAATCCCGGCCTTCTCGCAGACTTCTTCGGTCGGAATGACGCCGGGATCCGGCTTGAAGACAGGATCGTGCGAGCGGAATGAGAGGATCTTGAACTTGCCGTCGGTCATGAACGGGCACGCGCAGATTGTCGAGCGTCACGACCTTCTTGATCTTGTCAGGGTACATTTTGGCGAAATAGAGCGAGATGTCGGCGCCCATCGAGTGCCCCACCATCGGTCAGATGATCGTAGTCAGCGTTCGACTGGACCTTCTTCATTTCCTCGATCGCAAATCGGATGTTGGCAACGTCGCGCTGGTACTGCGGCAGACGGCCGACATAGAGCTCGCCGACCTTAGTCACCATCGGCGCATCGGTCGGCAGATCATGCTGGATGCTGATCGCGATGTAGCCGCGCGCGGCGAAGACGTTGGCGAGGAAAGAGTATTCGGTGAATTTGACGGTGTTGCCGTGGTTGAGGATCGCCACCGGCAGCGTGATCATGCCGGCGTTCGCCTGCATTTCCTTGTCGCGCCGTACGGCGATATCGACCGCGACCGGACGGTTGTCGCGCGCTTGCATCGTAGAACGTCAGCGTTTCGTGGCGGATCGCCCATTTGCTCGCGGTGAAATAACCGACCGCAACCAGCGCGCTAAGCGAAACCAGAATAGCAATTCCACGCTTCATGTTCGTCCTCGGCGCACGACCTTAAGGGAACCAAATCCACGGTTGGGACTCTGCGGTCCCTTATTGCTTAATATACGTCACGGCGCCGTGACAGGAAGACCAAATATTGTGAATTGACCGCCTGATCGTTGTGCGATGCACCCTCTTATTGTGCAATTGCACAATCGGGATAGCCGCAGCCTGTCCTTCACTCTGGGACGCCACAACTCAACGTCCGGTTCAACTTGTCGGTGAAGGCGGGTAAGAACCGGTCAGGCGCAAGTTCGTTCGGCCAGCACGATCACCCGCGGCAGTAATAATCTTACCGCAAGGGCCTAGGCGCCGAGGATGTCGTGGACTTCGAGCGGCTTGTCGACCTGACTGAACCATTCGGCGCGATTGGCGGCGCGGCGGCGGCCGCGCTCATCGAGCGGCAGTTTCAACTGGCGCAGCAGGCTCGTAACCTCCTCGCGCGCCGTGACGTGGCCCATGCTCGGACGGGTGCCGAGCGTTGCCTCGTCGAGGTCGTCGAGCGCGGTGAGCCCGCGCGGAAAAAACTCGCGGTAGACCACGCGTTCGGCAAAACCATCGATCGAACGGAAGCCGAGCCGGAACGACAAATCGTTGAGGCTGTCGGCGACCAGCTGCTTGTTGCGCGATCCCAGCATCGACAATCGGTTGCGGACCACGATCCAGTCGGTGGTGGCGCCGTCGACCTGGCGGCGCTTGCGCCTGATGTCGCGCACCATCTCGGCATAGTGGCTCTCGCCGGTGACCGAATAGGTCGCGGGATCGACGGTTCCCAGCACGTCGAAATCGAGGAAGCTGTCGTTGATCGGCGTCACCAGCGTATCGGCCATCGAGTGCGCCAGACGCATCAGGTAGCTGTCCGACCCCGGGGTATCGATCACGATGAAATCGAAGGTCCGCTCGACCGCGCTGACGGCGTCCATGAATTGCTGGAATTCGGAAGTTTCGTTGTCGGCGATCTGCATGGTCTCGCCGAGCTTGATGCAGCAATGCACGGGCAGTTCGAGGTCGAGCCCGGTGCGGCGCGCCCAGGCGCTTCGGTTGCTGATGTAACGGGTGAAGCTTTGCTGGCGGCAATCGAGATCGATGGTGGCGACGCGCTGGCCGGCTTTCATCAGCGCGACGGCAATATGCAGGGCGGTGGTCGATTTTCCCGAACCGCCCTTCTCGTTGCCCAGCACAACGACATGCGCCGAGCCCGATTGCCCTTGACTAGTCTGCACCAACATTGTTTCGTCCCCTGAAGATATCTTCAAATTACGCGCGACCGCGGTCAAGTGAAATGCGCATTAGCACTCTCAAATCGTTGGCCGTCTGCCTTAATCATGAATCGCACGCGTAGCGCCGTTCGCGCGCCACGGGTTTGCCGGCGCAGGATGTTCGACTGCCGGCTTGGCGGCCAAGCCTCGGTCTTGATAAGGTCGGCGTCCCCGCCGCAAGGTCGAAAGGCTCTCTGCCGCCTCGACCCAATAGATCGAATCCGGATGTCGCGAAGCCCCATGATCGTCCGCACGGTCCCTGCGTTGCGTCGCGCCCTCGACAGCTTCAGGGCGCAGAAAGGCCACGACCGCGCTGGTGCCAACCATGGGAGCACTCCATGACGGCCATGTGTCGCTGGTTCGGCTGGCGAAACGCCGCGCCACCAAGGTCATCGTGTCGATCTTCGTGAACCCCGCCCAGTTCGCGCCGACGGAAGATTTCAGTTCATACCCGCGCACCTGGAAGGCCGATGTCGCCAGGCTTGCCGCCGAGAATGTCGACCTGATCTGGAATCCGGACGTGAAGACCATGTACCCGGACGGCTTTGCCACCCGGATATTGACGGAAGGGCCGGCCACCGCCGGTCTCGAGGATCGCTTCCGGCCGCACTTCTTCGGCGGCGTCACCACCGTGGTCGGCAAGCTGTTCACGCAAGTCCGGCCGGATTTTGCGATCTTCGGCGAAAAGGATTTCCAGCAATTGCGGGTGGTGACGCGGATGGCCGGGGATCTCGACCTAGGCGTCAAGGTGATCGGCTCGAAAACCGTGCGCGAGCGCGATGGGCTGGCGATGTCGTCGCGCAACGTCTATTTGTCGCCTGAGGAACGCCGCGCGGCGCCGACGCTCTACAAGGCCATGAAGGAAAGCGCCGGCCGTCTGCGGGCGGGCGACGACGTCGAGGCCGCGATGGCCGGCGGAGCCGAACTGATCACACAGGCCGGTTTTGCCTCGATTATTTCGAAGCCCGGCACGCCGAGACGCTGGCGCCGATCAAATCGGCGAAGGATGGACCGGTGCGAATCCTGGTCGCGGCCAAAATCGGAAAAACCCGGCTGATCGATAATGTCGCGGTCTAGCGCGTATTCGGCGAGATCGGTACCTGTTTGAGACAGAAGAGGCGTAATCGAAAAGTGCGAGGTCCGGACTAAAGCAGCCCAAGATCGCGCAATTCGCGGCGCAGCGGCTCGGGCATCGCCGCAATGCCGGCCCCGGCGGAGCCGAGATCCGGCGGCACGTCGCTGTGGTCGAAATAGCGCCAGCCCTGGAACGCCCGCATCGGCCGCGGCAGCACCGCGATCACCTTGGGCTGCATCACCAGCCGGCATCGTCCGATACCGTCGCGATCCCGGAACGGCTCGATCGCGATGATTTTTTCCCGCGCGGCGATCTCACCCCGGATCACCCAGTAGAGCGAGCCGCCCGCCAGCAACTCTTCGACGCGCTTCGGCGTCATCCGGGTGATGTGGATATGATGCCGCGGCAGGCCTTTTTTCTTGGCGGTCTGCATGCGCTCGGCGACCCAGCTCTTGAGTTCCTTGACGGACTCGCAGCCAACGGCAAGCTTGATGAGATGAAGCGGCATGGTAGTTGACGTTAGCGGTCAGCGACAGCTTTTGAAAGCATCAATCATTCGCGGCTGCGGGAGCTGGCGCTACCGATGCCGGTGCTGCCGGTGCAAGCTGGACCGGCGCTGGCGTACGCGAAGGTCTCGGCGCCGGCTGCTTCTTGGCCGCAGCCAGCGCGGGGGCCGGCGTCGGACGCGGTGACGGCAATGGCGCGGTCGCAAGCGACGGTGCCGGACGTTGCGCGGATGGCGCCGCTGTCGGCTCCGGCGTCATGATGCTGACAGGCGGGGTCGAGGCCGCCGTGGGAAAATCGGCATTGGTAGGCCTGCCCGTCGGCATCGATGGCGGAAATAGTGCGGCGGGCCCCGCTGCCGCAGCCGCGGGCGCGTTCCACGACGGCGCGTAGCGCGAAACCAGGCCGTCATAGACATGCTCTTCCATGTTGGCCGCGATCTGGTGGTGATCCGCCAGCGACCGGAAGGCGGCGCATTCCGCCGGCGTGCAATGGTCGCGGGCAAGCAGCACCTGCGCCATCAATCCGTAGCGGTCGCGCTCGACCGCGTGGCGCAGCATCTGCAATTCGGGGGTCATGCCTTGTTCGCGGCGGCGACGTCGCCGAACGCGGTCAGCCGCGTGATCTGCGCTGCCGCATAGGATACCGCCGCGGCGGCAGATTCGGCAGAACCGAACAACGCCTTCTCGCAGCCGATCAAAACGGCATCGCCCGCGAGATCGTCGATGCACGACAATGCCGGCAGCGAAGCACTGATCGGCTGAGGTGATCGGGCTTCACTGGAGGCGGCGTGGCTGTCAGGACCGTAGCCGCGGATAGTCGCGGCGACCGCGATGCCGACGGCCAACAAGCGTGATGACCGTCAGCGCGCCGTTGGCGACGGATTTTTCGGCGCGCAACAGCGTGATCAAAACGATGATCGCGAAGAATCCCGCCGCGGCCAGTGTCAGCCACATCGGAAAGGCCGGCGAACGCCCAAAATTGATCGAGCGACGTAGCCCAGGCCCAATTCATGCGCGATGTCCCTAACGCAGCATAAGATGCACTCGGCGAAAGCGAATGCCTTCTTTCCGCACTTAGCTTGTCGCAGAATGGTTCTGCGAACGGGGCCTTTTGACGGCGGGCGCAACGAAAGCCGTTTCACCCGGCCATGCGCGCAATTTCAGGAAATATCGAGCTGACTTTCCTTGGCCACCCGTTCGAAAGCCTCGGTCGAGCTTTTGATCCGATACTGGCAGTCGTCGCCATCGGTCGGCAGCAGCCGGATCACCTCATAGGTGCCGCTGGCGGCCGGACGGGCGACATTGCTGGCAGTAAAATAGACGGTCTCTCCAACGTTGTATTTGTGCTTCAACGCCCTCTCCATCACGCAAAGAATGTCGGCCACGCCCACGGTCCCGCTTGCTAAGGCCGACTGAAAACCCGGCGTTTCTATAGCACAGCGCCGGTCCCGTTGGCCAGTTACATCGGGACATAGCAAATACGCGGATTTTGCAGGTTTTTCAGTGCGATAAAGGCGATTTTGTGGGTTCCGCGGCGAATCTGCGCGGTAGCCGCCCCGGAACCTTTGCTCCGAAGCCCTTAAGCCGTATGCGGCAGCGTGCCGTCTGGACTGGCATGATCGACCGCGGCGGGAAGTTGTTGCGCCAACACCTTGGCAATCTGATCGACCGGGATATTGAAGCGTGGCGGCCAGTTGCTTGACGGTGTCGCTGCCCAGCACCTGCTGCAGTTGCTCGGCCGTGATCGGCAGGTTCTGACCGTTGCCGAGCCAGGATTTGACCTGATCGCCGAGGCCAGCCTGCTGCAGCTTGGCGACGATCGCGCTTAGCCCGCCCTGGCTACCATTGCCCAGCACCTCGCTGAGCACGACCGGTAGCACGGCCCCTCCAAGCTGGCCGAGCGCGCCTTTGAACGCCGGTGAATTTTCCAGTGAATCGAGAATTCCCATGGCCAAATCCTTTCGCTAGATGCGGACACGCCGGTTCCGAATTCAGCCGCTTCGCGCGGTTTCCGTCAAGCCGCGATTGCGACCGAGGCTCGGTATTCCGCCGCTCACGCCGTCTCAAATCTGTCAATCATCAGGGTTTCGGCAAGTGCGGCGCTGGTCCATTGCTGGAACGCCGGCAGCGCCATCATGGTGTCCATATAGGCCTGCGCCTCCGGCGCCACTGCAATCGCATAGGCTGCGAAACCGATGCACCACCGGCGCGAACATGGCGTCTGCGCCGCCGAAGGCTCCGAACAAAAACGGCCCGAACTTTCCGTAGCGTTCGCGGCACTCGATCCAGATCTGCTCGACGCGCGCGACGTCGGCGCGCGCGTCGGCCGACAGCGCGACCGCGCGGACCGGCCGATGCAGGTTCATGCCGCACTCGTTGCGCAGCGCCGCAAAGCCCGAATGCATCTCCGCCGAAATCGAACGCGCATGCGCACGCCGCGCGCGATCCTCCGGCCAAATCCGCGATTGCGGAAACCGTTCGGCGACGTATTCGATGATCGCCAGCGAATCCCAGATCGTGATGTCGCCGTCGATCAGCGCCGGTACCTTGCCCGAAGGCGTGAAATCCAAAATCCGCTGCTTGTCGGCGTCGCCGGTATAGAGCGGAATGAAAACCTCGTCGAAGGCGATGTCGTTGGCTCGCAGCGCCAGCCACGGCCGCATCGACCATGACGAATAGTTTTTGTTACCGATCACGAGCTTCAAGGCCATGCGAAGAAATCCCTGTTGGCTTGGCATTCTGCCATAGCGCGGCGCAATCGTTCAACCGGCATCCACATCATGCTGCCGGTTGCCGCGACCGGTCATGCATGGCATGCATCGCTACGTCGGGGGGACGGAACATGCGCGCGTATGCGGTCGATATTCTGGCGGTCGGCTTTTTCATCATTGAATGGACGGTATACGCGGTCACGCTGGAGCATACGGCGTATGGATGCGACAGCCTGTCCGCCCGCATGCATGTCTACCGCGAGGTCTGGATCCGGCGCCTGCTCGATCGCGAGGCCCGCATGGTCGATATGCAGATCATGGCCTCACTGCAGAACGGCACCGCATTCTTTGCGTCGACCAGCCTGTTCGCGGTCGGCGGCGCTTTAGCCTTGTTGCGCGCGACCAGCGAAGCGCTGGCCGTGCTGGGCGCGCTGCCGGTCGATTTCAGTCCCTCGCCTGCGCTCTGGGAAGTCAAATGTCTCGGGCTGATCCTGATTTTCGTCTACACGTTCTTCAAGTTTGCCTGGGCGTACCGGCTGTTCAACTACGTCGCCATCCTGCTCGGGGCGATGCCGCCGGCCTCGCAACGCGACACGCCCGAGGCGGAAGCGCATGTCATCAGGACGACGAAAGTGTTCGAAGCCGCAGGCAGGCACTTCAATCGCGGGCAGCGCGCATTCTTCTTCGCGCTGGGCTATCTCGGCTGGTTCGTCAGTCCGTGGGTCTTGTTCGTAACCACGGCGGCGGTTGTGATCGTCACCTGGCGCAGGCAGTTCGCCTCCAATGCCTGGCGCGCGATGGGGAACTAGGAAGCGCCCGCAAAGTCCTGCGGCGTAAAACTGAGATCGAGCACTTTCCATTCGCCATATCTGTCCGCCGGCAACATCGCGTAGGGCTGACAAGCCTCCAGCGCACTGATCGTGCTTTGCATCAGTGCTGGTCCTTTTGCGGAAGCGCTGGCCTCAATCAGGACAGGGTTCGTCGCAAGCTTGCCGTCCGGCGTCATGAAGACACGCAGCTTGATCTTGATCTTGTCGGAGGGGACGATCGATGCCGGCAGCTTCGCACACGTCCGGAGATGGCGTCGAAACTCCGTGACGAGACTGGATGCGATGTCGGCTTTCTCCGACGCCGCGGCATCGAAGCCGTCGCCGGGTTTGTCCTGGGCTGAGGTTGGCGGAAGATCCGGGGGCAGACCGAGCATCACGTGGTATTTGAGCGACAGATCAGGCTCCGCAGGAGTGTAGGCCGGCAATGGTGACGTCGGTGGCGGCTGCGGCAAAGCGGCAGCCTGTTGCTGATCGGGAAGCGGGGTCGACCGCGCCGCCTGCTTTTGCGGGGGCGTCGCGGCCGTCTGCGAGGCGGCAGGCGCGGGCTGAGCGGCAGGCGCGGATTTCGAAAAAAGGTCGAAGGCATCGGAAGGCTGAGCTTTGGCCGCGGCGGGCGGCTCCGGCATCTTTTCCGGGACCTCATCAGGCGAAACGAGATCCACCGTGATCGGCGGTTCAGCCGTGACCGAACCGAACGGATGCACCTCGGCGAAGATCAGCACCACCGCCAACGCCGACAGATGGCCGAGCGCCGATGCTGCGATGCCTGAGCGTATGAACCGCAGTGGTTCCACCGTACTCAATCAAGGTTTGGAAGTCGCTCCTGCCCCAGCCGCCAGCATAGCGGCCAATGCGAGCGCCTCAATCCCATTTCGGCGCGAAACCGAAATCGGTAAGCCGGCCCTTGGCGCTTGCCATCTGCGAAATCTGCTGCATCTCCTCGGCGGACAGCGCGAAGTCGAAGATGTCGATATTTTCCGACAACCGTTCGATCCGCGACGTCCGCGGTATCGCCGAAACATTCTGCTGCACCAGCCAGCGCAGGCAAACCTGGGCGGCGGTCTTGCCGTGGACCTGCCCGATCCGCACCAGGGTCTGGTCGCTCTTGATGCGGCCCTTCGCCACCGGGCTATAGGCGACCAGCGCCATGCCGTGGAGCGCGCAGGCCTCCCTGACCTTGGTCTGGTCGAGATAGGGATGATATTCGACCTGATCGCACGCCAGTGGCTCCGGGCACGCCGCAATCGCCTCCTCGATCAAAGCCACGGTGAAATTCGAGACGCCGATGTGCCGGGTCATGCCGAGTTTCTTGACATGCGCCAGCGCGCCCAGCGTTTCCTGCAGCGGCACCTGCGGATTCGGCCAGTGCAGCAGCAACAGGTCGACTTCGGAAAGCCGCAGTTTGGTCAGGCTCTCCTTGGTGGAGCGTTCGAGATCGTTCGGCGCGAAATGGGTGGTCCAGACCTTGGTCGTCACGAACACGTCGTCACGCTTGACCTTGGAGGCACGCAGCCCCTCGCCGACCTCGCGTTCGTTCTCATAGACCTGGGCGGTATCGATGTGGCGATAGCCGAGTCTTCATGGCCTGCTCGACGAGACGCGCACAGGTTCGCCCGCGAAGCTCCCAGGTGCCCAGCCCGATCGCGGGGATTTTAGCGCCGTTGGCCTCGACGAATTGCATCGCGGATACTCGAACAAACCGAGCCGATTATGTCCTGTCGGGACCACGCTGCCAACGTCCGCAAGCGAGTTCCGGGTTCAGATCGGCGATGGATCCGAGGCCAAAGCGGCAAACACCGTCTCCGGGGCATGGGCGATCACGGCGAGAAGCGCACGGGCCGGTCCGCGCGGCAAGCGTTTGCCCTGCTCCCAGTTTCGGATGGTGTCGACCGGCACGCCTAGCCTGGCTGCGAATTGCTGCTGCGTCAGCCGCGCGCGCCGTCGAAGGTCGCGCACCGCCGGGGTGCCGCCGCGTGACAAGCGCGTCGTCGGGGCGAGCGGAAACTCCTGCCCGTCCCGCAATTCGACGATCCGTCCGTCCGCTTTCAGCCGGAAGCGCTGCATGCCCGACTCCATGCGGAGATGGTCGGCGATGCGCGTTAAGGTCCGATTAACGATACGCAGGCAGCGGCGTATCCGCTATTTCAGCCCGAACCAAAGCGTGGCGATGCCGAGAAACGAAAAGAAGCCGACCACGTCAGTGACCGTTGTGACGAAGGTGCCCGACGCCACCGCCGGATCGGCCCGCACCCGCTCCAGCACCATCGGAATCAGAATGCCGCCGAGCGCGCCGGCAACCAGATTGCAGATGATCGCGAGCCCGATCACGATGCCAAGACCGGGGATCTTGAACCAGGCCACCGCGGCTATGCCGGTGATGACGGCAAAGGCAAGGCCGTTGACGAGACCGACCAGGCCCTCGCGGATCACCACCCGAGACGCGTTGTTGGAGCCGAGTTCGCGGGTCGCCAAAGCGCGCACCGCGACCGTCATGGTCTGGGTCGCGGCATTGCCGCCCTGGCTGGCCACGATCGGCGCCAGCACCGCCAACGCCACCATTTTTTCCAGCTGGCCTTCGAACAGGCCGAGCACCGAGGATGCCAGGAAAGCGGTGGCAAGATTGACCAGCAGCCAGTTGAAGCGGCCGCGCGCGATGGTCCAGACGTTGTCGGACAGTTCTTCGTCGCTGGTGACGCCGCCCAGCGCCTTCAGATCCTCGTCCGCCTCCTCCTCGATCACGTCGACCACGTCGTCGATGGTGATGACGCCGACCAGCCGGTTTTCGGTATCGACCACGGGGGCTGCGACCAGATTGTATTTGCCGAACAGCCGCGCCACCTCTTCCTGGTCGTCCAGCACCGAGACGCGGCGGCGGTCTTCGTCGATCAGATCGGCCAGCGGCACCAGCCGGCGCGAGCGCAACAGCGCATCCAGCGCCACCGCGCCGTGCCAGTGTTGCGCTTTGTCGACCGCGTAGATTTCGTAGAACCGATCCGGCAGGTTCGGCTTGTCGCGCATGTAGTCGATCGCCTGTCCTACGGTCCAGTCCGGCGGCACCGCGATGAATTCGGTCTGCATCCGCCGTCCGGCGGAGTTTTCCGGATATTCCAGGCTGCGTTCGAGCGCGTCGCGCTCCGATGGCGGCAGTTTATCGAGGATTTCTTCCTGGTCTCTTCTCGTCGAGGGCCTCGAGCAATTCGACGGCGTCGTCGGATTCCAGTTCGCGGACGCCTTCCGCGACCGTCTCCGGTTCGAGTTCCTCGAGGATCTCCTCGCGGACGGAGTCGTCGACCTCGTTCAGCGCCGAGAAGTCGAAATCCGCGCCGGTCAGTTCCACCAGGCTGACACGATCCTCGGGTTCGAGCGCCGCGATCAAATCGCCAAGATCGGCCTCATGCAGTTCCGCGACGACCGCGCGCAGGAACGGGGTTTGTTCGGCATGGATCGCGCGCGAGATTTCCTCGACGAATTCGTGGCGAATTTCGCCATCTTCGTTGCGCATCGGGAGACGGTCGAGTACCGACGCCCAGGCGGGTTGGGCAACGTCCACATCTTCGGCCATGCCACGCCTCGCCGGTTTGACAGAATTGCTCAACTCGTCTGAGTTGTCGCTTCCCGCATTACCCAATGGGCAACACCAAGCGCAATGATAAAGATGCTCCGACGGATAAGGGCCCGGAAGTCCATGAACGTGCTGGGGGCGGCCCTTGTTACCTCCATGGCGTGGATGGCGGCGGCGCGCGCGGCGGAATGTCCGCGCAAGGGTACGCTGGGCACCTCGCGCATTCTCGAGGTCGATGCCGCAACCTTCCCGCGGGCGGGACTGAAAAGCTTTCCGCAGACGCTGCCGCTTGCCGATCACGAGGTGGTCCTGACGTTCGATGATGGCCCCTGGCCGCCGACGACGCCGAAGGTGCTGGCGGCACTGGCGCAACAATGCGTGCGGGCGACGTTCTTCCTGATCGGCAAGCCCGCTTCAGAACACCCGGAGCTGGTGCGGCGGATCGCGGCCGAGGGCCACACCATCGGACATCACACCTGGCTGCACCGCAGCCTGATGCAAATTCCGCCGAGCGAGACGACAGAAGAAATCGACCACGGCATATCAGCCGATGAAATGGCGCTGCACGGTGTCGCGACCACGATCCCGACTACGCCGTTCTTTCGCTTTCCCGGCTTCGAGATGACACCGGCGACGCTCGATCTGCTGCAGTCGCGCGGCATCGTCGTGTTCGGCGCCGACCTCTGGGCCAGCGACTGGAATTCGATGACGCCGCAGCAGGAATTGAAGCTGATCACCGACCGGCTCAACGCCGCCGGCAGGGGGATCATCCTGCTCCACGATCCCAAGGCCAAAACCGCGGCCATGCTGCCGGCTTTTTTGCGCTATCTCCGCGACCATCACTATCGCGTGGTCCATGTGGTGCCGACAGGGCCGGCGGTCGACTTTGACGGCGTGCCGTGAGCCTTCAATCATGCGTGAAACTCGGACAATTAAGGCCTCGTTCATGTCGCCGTATGTAACTATCTACGCGTAAATGGGAATGCAGACGGTGTTTCATGGTCGGTAGGGTGTTGGTTGGTTTGCGGACATGGCAATTCGCCGCCTTGTATTTGATGCTACTCGCCGGCATCGGCGCACAGGCTGCATCGGCGGCCGATTGTCCCGGCCATCCCGATGCGCTCGGCACCTCGCGTACCCTGGTGGTCGATCCCCGGGAGCATCCGCGGATCGGCACCATGCAATATCCGGAGACGCTGCCGCTTGCCGATCACGAGGTGGTGCTGACGTTCGATGACGGGCCGCTGCCGCGCAACAGCAATCAGGTTCTGGACATTCTCGCCGCGGAATGCGTGAAGGCGACCTTCTTCGAGATCGGCCGCATGGCTACGGCCTATCCGGAAGGCGTGCGCAAGCTCGCGCGACGCCGGCCACAGCATCGGCACCCACAGCCAGAATCATCCGCTGACCATGAATCGGATGCCGATCGAGCGCGCCAGGCAGGAGATCGACGACGGCATCGCTTCGGTGAAGGCCGCGCTCGGGGATGATGCCGCGCTGGCGCCGTTCTTTCGCATCCCCGGCCTGATGCGCGCCGAGGGTGTCGAGGACTATCTGGCGTCACAGGGCATCCAGGTCTGGAGCGCGGATTTTCTGGCCGACGACTGGCGGCATATTTCCTCGTCGCGGGTCTACGATCTCGCGATCAAGCGGCTCGAGGCCAAGGGAAGCGGCATTCTGCTGCTGCACGACATCCAGGCCCGCACGGTCGCCGCCTTGCCGAGAATTCTGCATGAACTGAAGGCGCGAGGCTATCGCATCGTCCATGTGGTGCCGGCGACGCCGCAGCTGCCAGCCACGCCGACCGAGCCGCAGCAATGGCAGCTGCATCCGCCCTCGGAGAACGTGGCGATCTCGCATTGGCCTAAAATTCCCAATTTTGTCTTTGCCGAGGCCGACATACTTCCCGCGCCCTCGCTGTCGGATCTGGACTGGCAGGACGAACGATCGATGACGCTTGCGGAATCGCTGGATCACGCCGGACGGCTGGCGCGCGGCGTTCCGCTGCCGCGGGAAGCGCCCTGGCCCCGGCAATTGCCGCTGCCACTTGATGGCGCTGCCACCGCCCTACCGGTGCCGGCCGGGAACATTTTCGAGATACCGGAAAAGTCGTTTGCGGCCATCGCTCTCGCCTCGCCCCGTCAGCAGCAAACTGCCCCGGCCGGGTATGAAACGGATCGCATCGCAAAACTGATTGCCGCCGATTCGGGCCAGTCGCGGCGTACGATCCCCAGGAAGCGCTTCGGGCGGCGCGGCGCGCCCCGCCTGGCCGGTCGCGGCAACGGACCGGCGGCGCGTGGCGGGCGACGCGAACTCAAGCACCTGGTGCAGGTCAGAAAAAGAAGCGTGTGACGGCTCATTCCGTCACGATCTTTGAAATGCATAGCAGCACGATCATGGCGAGAAACAACAGATCGATATAGGAGTTCATCTCGCCGGCCCGGCGCAGCCCCGAGACGTCAGTGACGATTTGGCGGCGCTGCGACGCTGCAGCGGGGCCCTCCCCGGCAAGCCCTGCGAGACGGCGCGCCTCAACCTCAAGCCGCTCGATGTGCTGGAAGAAATAAAACGACCGCAAGGCCGATGCCGCCCGCATCGCGCTGTAGACCAGCACGAGGATCGCAACGATCGCGCGTTGCTGATATTTCTCCAGGAAGTTCAGGCTGAAATAGACCAGCGACAAAAAAAGGAAATTGGAAATAATCGATAGGCGTAGCTGAGAAATTTCATGCAGGTGTTCCTGTCGATGGTCAGTCAGGCAGTCTTGATCGAATGCGATCCGAACGAATCGATTACCGGGTCAGTATCGCCAGCCTGAAGCCGCCTTCGTGGTGTACGCCAACCCTGTTACAGCACGGCAACGGATGCGCCGTTCAGGATCGCCGCGTAAGTGGCATCGCTGATATCACGCACTCATGTCCGGCCTTCGGCCGGCACCATTGCACGATTTCTGGTGCGCTCGGAGGGACTCGAACCCCCACGATTTTACTCACTGCCACCTCAAGGCAGCGCGTCTACCAATTCCGCCACGAGCGCTTAGGGAGATCGGCACGGGCTTGGGGCCGCACCGGATCAACGGCGCCGATGTAACAAATCAGGGATGGGGGGACAAGGCCCGCTGACGAGGCTGTTCGGCCTACCGGCTGCCCGGCGATCGCGGCAGCATTTGCTTGACTTCGACGGCGATACGGTTGCGATCGACCAGCACGACGCCGCTGGCGATCGGCAGGTTATTGGCGAGGATCTTGACCTCATCCGCTTCGGTGGCGTCCAGTTCGATGATGGCGCCGCGGCTCAGGCGCATGACCTGATGGATGGGCATCGACGTGGTCCCGAGGACCACCATGAGATCGACGGTGACTTTATCGAGGGTTGGCACTGGGGACCCGATACTGACTGACGTAAAATGCAGAATTGCGTGGTTCCTGATCATCACCACGTTATGGTTAGTCAATGGTTAATGACCGCCAAAGCCTCGACTTCACGCGCCGCTCGGGGTCCCCCGGCGGCAGCGCGGTCGAATGGCTGATATCCGACGCGCCGGTGCCCTATCTCGATGCGATAGCGGCGATGGAAGCACGGGTGGCCGACATTGCGGCTCTCAGGGCACCCGAACTGGTCTGGCTGCTGGAACACCCCCCGCTCTACACCTCCGGGACCAGCGGCAAGACGTCCGACCTGCTCGCCCCCCGCTTCCCGATCTTTGCCACAGGGCGCGGCGGGCAGCTCACCTATCACGGGCCTGGCCAGCGGGTGGCCTATGTGATGCTCGACCTGAAACGGCGGCGGCCCGACGTCCGCGCCTATGTGGCCAGCCTCGAAGAGTGGATCATCCGCACCCTGGCGGCGTTCAATGTCCGGGGCGAGCGGCGCGAGGATCGGGTCGGAGTCTGGGTGAGCCGGCCGGACAAGGGTCCTGGCTTCGAAGACAAGATCGCTGCCATCGGCGTGCGGCTGCGACGCTGGGTGTCGTTCCACGGAATCTCGCTCAATGTCGAGCCCGACCTGACGCACTTTGACGCGATCGTACCCTGCGGCGTCGCTGACCCCCGCTACGGCGTCACCAGTCTCGCCGGTCTCGGCCTTACCCCGACCATGGTGGATGTCGATATCGCGCTCCGCCAGGCCTTCGAAGAGGTGTTCGGCTCCGTGGAGGCAGGAGTCCCGGAAGCAACGATCTGACCGTGCTGCCCGCCCAGGCACCGAGGCGCGAGCCGATAGCTCAGGTCTGTTCTGATCGGCATCAGCGCTCCTCCTCCGGGTGCACCCAGATATAGGGCAAGGTCTGCCGCTCTTCCGTCAACCTGATCATGTGTACCGGCGGAGCGTAGCGCCCCTTTGCGGCATGACCGGCATTTCAGCGACGCCTCGAGTTTCCAGATCGGCGTATCGCGCGGCCGGCGAACGCAATCGAGCGGAATGCTGGCCTCGGTCTCGCAGCGGTGGCATTGGTGGCATTGGATCTGCAGCCAGCCGTAGCCGCCATTGAGGCATTGCGCGATCGTCGGCGACGGCTGCGCCGGTCCGCCATGACCTTCCATTCGGATCGACCAGGTTTCGGCCTCGGCGCGATCGGCCTCGCGGATCGCCTGCCTGGCGCGTCGGCGCGCGCCCTCGGCGCGAATCCTGGCGCCCGCTATCAGGGAGCTAAAGAGGACGTCGCGCGATTTGGTGCTCATGGTCCGGCATTACAGCGGGCCTCATGCGCCGGCGCAATGCCACTAGGATTAGGCACCGGGAGTGGCCGCGCGACCCTACAGGTTCGGTCAATATGCAATCCCTGCCAATTCAGGCTGTCGGCGTGCCTGAATTGAGCAGCTGCGAGACGGCGGTGACAAGCTGGGCCGGCGCGAACGGCTTGGTAATCAGGATGCTGTTGGGCACGCCCTTGGAAGCCCACTCGTCGGCGCTGTCGCCGGTCATATAGACGACCGGAAATTCCGGATCGATTTCCCTGGCGCGGCGCGCAACACCCCATCCGTCCAACTTGCCGCTGCCGAGATTGATGTCCGTCACCAGCGCCCGGTACTTGCCGCCCGACCCGTCAAGCAATTCCACGGCTTGCTCACCTGACGAGGCGATGGCCAGTTCAAAACCGCCGTCGCTGAGGGCCCCCTCAACGATACCCTGAATCAACTGGTCATCTTCCACGACCAGGATTACCAGCAAGTCTTCCAACGCCTTGACTCCCGCCGTGCTGCGAAAGCGCAACATTTCCCGGGAAAGGCAAGTGCCCGCGAGCCGATCGGTTCCATCAGCCCTATGTGACTATTTCGGCGGCTGCAGTTCGCTGTTGATCCAGCCCGTTGCATTCGATTTGAGCGGGTCGGATGTCAACACCAGCCTATCGGTGTGAGCGCACTTCAAACACTTGAAGGTGCGATGCTCGAAGCCTTCCGGGCCGTCCGAGACAGCAGCCGTCATCATCCGCGTCCGACAGTTTGGACAGCGCGGTCGGAGGATCGGCAAAAGCTCCGGATCGGGTTTTCTCCAGCTCGCCATCGCGCAAAAATAACGCCCATTTTTTAAACTCGTCTGTCCGGTCGCCGACCCCAGGCTCCTCAAAGTTATGTCATCGGCCGTGATCGCCTGCTCGCTGGGCATTCCGGCCGCGCGAGAAGGCCCCGCCGCTGCCGGGTCGACAGGGCCTTCCGCGCTGCGGCCGACCAGGAGAACATCGGCCGCATCTTCAAACCGCATCGGAGCAGACAACGTTCCTGAATATCCGGGGCACAAAAAGCCGCAGGACGTCCGGAACCCGGAAGCCCTGGCGACCTTTGCGCTGAATTACTTTCGTGGGTTACCGAGCCACGTTATTGTTCGCGGGCCGCCCTTATGCGGCGTTCGCAGACAAGAGCAAAGTGCCATGCCTGAAATCATCGACCTCGGCTCGCTCAGGCTGAGATTCCTGCAAAGCAAGGACGACACCGCCGGCAGCATCGACATATTCGAGATGACGCTGCAGTCGAACGCGCGCATGCCCATACCGCACTACCATGATCGCTGGGACGAGACGATTTATGGATTGACCGGCACCACGACCTGGCGGGTTGACGGCGAAGATCGACGTGACGCCTGGCGAAACGGTCTTTATCAAGCACGGCATCGTCCACAGCTTTACCAACAGGACGTCAGGGCCGACGTCATGCCTCTGCACGCTGAGCCCGGGCGTGCTCGGTCCACAGTACTTCAAGGACATGGCAGGTCTGCTGGCGGTCGGCACGCCTGATCTGGACCGGATGAAGGAAACGATGCTGCGCTACGGGCTTGTACCTGCACCGCCCCCTGGACAGAAAACTCACGGTTGACGCTGCAATAACTCGACCAGTCATTTCCGGAACAGCCTACACCGTCGGCAGCACCGAGAAACGCTCGCCCGCTCGCCGCAAATTTAGCGCTTCCAGGCTTGTGGGTTCTTCCGTGACAGCGTCAACCCGAGCCATCGAGGGCCCACGCCGACACCGTGCGATCAAATCGGCCACGACATCGTCCGACCCCGCAAACAGCGCCTCGACGCCGCCGTCCCGGCAGTTGCGCACCCAGCCCTCAAGTCCATGCGCCCTCGCCCGGTGCTCGACCCAGGCACGGTAGCCGACGCCCTGGACCCGGCCAGTGATCTTCACCTGACGGATCGCGCTGGCGCTCATCTATCGCTTCAGTCCCAGAAATTCCGCGCTGCGCGCTCTCACATCAGCCTCGCGTGTGACGCGACCGGTCAGTTCGGATGACGCAAGACCCTTCAAATTCTTCGGCGACGTGCCGTCGCGCAGCGCTTTCAGCGTCTCGTAGACCGCCTGCGTCGCCGCGGCGAAGGGCGCGTGACTCTGCAACGCGATCCGCACCCGCTGGTTGGCGAGATAATCGCGGTCGGCCATATCCTCGGGGAAGCCGCCGAGCACGAGCGGCAGTTTCGTCGCCGCCGCGATGGCTTCCAGCTCCGTGTGGCTCTTTATGCCGGTGAGGAACAACGCGTCGACTCCAGTGCCTTCGTAGGCTATGGCGCGCGCGGTCGCATCATCAAGACCGGAAACCGAGGCAGCACCGGTGCGCGCCATGATGACCAGGCTGGCATCGCCCCGCGCGTCCACCGCCGCTTTCATCTTGCCGACGCCTTCCTCGAGCGGGATCAGTTGCGTCCCGGGTTGCCCAAAGGCCTGCGGCAGCAAGGTATCCTCGATGGTCAGCCCGGCGGCGCCCGCCGTCTCCAGTTCCTCGACCGTGCGGCGGACATTCATCGCGTTGCCGTAGCCGTGATCGGCATCGACCAGCACCGGCAAGGAGGCCGCGCGCGACATCCGGCGCATCTGTTCGGCCAGTTCGGTCAGGGTGATCAGCGTGTTATCGGGGTCGCCGAGCACCGCGAGCGAAGCCACCGACCCGCCGAACATGCCGACCTCGAAACCGAGGTCGTCGGCAATACGGATCGAAACCGCATCGTAAACAGAGCCCGGACGAATGCAGATCGATCCCGTCAGGATCATGCGCAACGCTTCGCGGCGCTTTCGGAAAGTCATGGCAAACCCTCAAAGTCTGGTGTCATTGCGAGAAGCAGTGATAGCTGTCGTATCCTCGCTCTTGATTGTTTCACGGAGTTTATCATCGGGCGGAGCTTAGCGCCGACCCGTTGGCGCGCAATGACGGACCTCATTTGCTTCCACTACGCGAATTCGAGAATCAGCGCGTCCACCGCCAGCGTCGCGCCGGCGTCGGCGTGGATTTTCTTGACCGTGCCGTCCCGTTCGGCGCGCAGCACATTCTGCATCTTCATCGCCTCGACCACGGCGAGCGTTTCGCCGGCCTTGACTTCCTGGCCTTCGGAAACCGCAATCGAGACCACCAGCCCCGGCATCGGGCATAACAGTTTCTTGCCGGTATCGGCTTTGATACCGACCGGCATCAGCCGCGCCGCGGCGGCCTCGGATTCGGTAAAGACATTGACCGCGACCTCAAACCCCTGATGCGCAAGCCGGAAGCCGTTGGCGATCGAGCGCACCTGCATCGCCACTCCGTGGCCATCGAGGGTGCCCTGCCAGACCGGATCGCCCGGCGTCCACGGCGAGAGCAGATGGTGCGGATGGCCCAGCGTGCCGTCGCCGCCGACAAAACGCACAGCGATGCCGTCGGCCTCGCGCGCGATATCGAGCGCGATTTCGTTGCGCTCCAGCCACACCGCGCGGCGGCGTTCGCGCTGCACCGGGCGACCGGTCAACTGGCCGGAAATCTGCCGCTTGCGCTCGCCGAGCACATGATCGATGGCGGCGGCCACCGCCGCCAGCCGGCGCGCGATCTCGCCTTCGGGCATGCAAGCCGCAAATCCCCCGGGGAATTCTTCCGCGATGAAGCCCGTCGAAAGATTGCCCTCGCGCCAGCGCGGATGATGCATCAGTGCCGACAGAAACGGAATGTTGTGCCGGATGCCATCGATGTAGAAGGAATCCAGCGCCGTCGACTGCGCCTCGATCGCCGCGGCGCGCGACGGCGCATGGGTCACGAGCTTGGCAATCATCGGATCGTAATAGATGGAGATCTCGCCGCCTTCCTGCACGCCGGTGTCGTTGCGGACGGTAATGCCGTCGATGCTGCTCTCGACCGGCGGGCGGTATTTGACCAGCCGCCCGATCGAGGGCAGGAAGTTGCGGAACGGGTCTTCCGCATAGACGCGCGACTCCACCGCCCACCCCGTCAGCGTGACGTCCTTTTGCGTCAGCGACAGCTTCTCGCCGGCGGCAACGCGGATCATCTGCTCGACGAGGTCGATGCCGGTGATCAATTCGGTCACGGGGTGCTCGACCTGCAGCCGCGTATTCATCTCCAGGAAGTAGAAGCTCTTGTCCTGGCCGGCGACGAATTCGACCGTGCCGGCGGAATCGTAATTGACCGCCTTGGCGAGCGCGACGGCCTGTTCGCCCATCTTGCGGCGGGTCTTTTCGTCAAGCAACGGCGATGGCGCTTCCTCGATCACCTTCTGATTGCGGCGCTGGATCGAGCATTCGCGCTCGCCGAGATAGATCACGTTGCCGTGCTTGTCGCCCAACACCTGAATTTCGATGTGGCGGGGATCGACGATGAATTTCTCGATGAAAACTCGGTCATCGCCGAATGACGATTTGGCTTCGGCTTTGGCGAGCCCAAACCCTTCGGCGACTTCCGAAGTCGAATGCGCGATCCGCATCCCCTTGCCGCCGCCGCCGGCGGAAGCCTTGATCATCACAGGGTAACCGATCTGATCCGCGATCTTCACCGCATGCTTTTCGTCCTCGATCACGCCGAGATGGCCCGGCACGGTCGAGACGTTGGCTTTCGCGGCGGCCTTTTTGGATTCGATCTTGTCACCCATGGCGGCGATCGCGTCCGCGTTGGGCCCGATGAAGACGATGCCGGCCTGGCTGAGCACGCGGGGAAAGGCCTCGCGCTCGGACAGGAATCCGTAGCCCGGGTGGACCGCCTCGGCGCCGGTCTTGCGGCAAGCCTCGACGATCTTCTCCATGACCAGATAGCTTTCGGCCGCGGCCGGCGGTCCGATCAGAATCGCCTCGTCGGCCATTTCGACATGGAGCGCGTCGCGGTCGGCTTCGGAATAGACCGCGATTGTCTGGATCCCCATCCGTCGGGCAGTCTTGATGATCCGGCAGGCGATCTCGCCACGATTGGCGATCAGAACTCGTTTGAACATGGGCTTGCTTATGCAACCTTCTGGGCGGGGTCCAGCCTCGCGGGCTGGGGGCCGCAATCTGGCATGCGGGGACGAATGTAACAATTCCGTCGTATAGCAAAACCAAACGGAGGCAACGGTCCAGGCTCGAATTTGTGGCCTGATCTCTCGAATCGGGAGGCGATTCACCAGCTATTCGGGATCGTGCCGCTCGGCGCAACAGCAGGGCCGGCGGAAGACCGAAAATCCATGCCTGGTGTTCAGCATCGTCTGCGCTAGCTTTTCTTCGGCCGTTTGGCGGGAGCTGCAGCGTACGCAGAGATAACGACGTCGCCGAAGACATGCACTTCGCCTGTGTCTTCGAATTCGGCCGATGCAAATTCCGGCTTGCCCCAATCGCCACCAAGCGCATCCTCTCGCGCAGCGATCGCGCGCGCCTCGTCCTCCGTGTCGGCCGCGACGACAGCCAAAAACCTTGCGGCCTTCAAACGATACAACCGTTGTGTTTCGCGGACCGCGAACGGTTGGCCGACCGTGACTTCGATGGCAACGTCGGCGGCGGCCGCGAAGTCCGGCAGGGACTGATCGGGCACCTCCACGACGAACTGTTCCTGTTTTGCAGATACGCTTCCCATTGCCCAAATATGGTTATTGGCAGCGCGTTTTTCACGCCTATTTGTCCGGTACGGTTCCACGGCAGGAACGTTTCCCGAAGGGATTTCCGAAGGTTTTACGAGTGGTCCAGCTTGCCCTTTTTGCAGACAGAAACGCCGGTCCTGAGGGGCTGCGCTACGAACCCGAATTCGTATCCAAGGCAACCGAGGCGGAACTCATCGCTCGTCTCCAGGAGTTGCCGCTGCAGCCGTTCCAGTTCGGCGCGTATGAAGCAAAAAGAAGGGTTGCGTTGTTCGGTTTCCGTTACGATTACAGCTTGAGAAAGCTTCAAGAGGCTGACCCGATCCCGGGCTGGCTTACATCGATCATCCGATCCGTTGAAAGGTTTGGCGACCTGCCGGCCGGATCCGTCCGCCAGGTTCTCTGTACCGAATACGACGCAGGCGTGGGTATTGGATGGCATCGCGACAAGCCGCACTTCGACAAAATCTTCGGGCTCTCCTTGAGGACGCCCTGCAAGTTTCGGTTTCGCCGTGCCGCCGGCGACAAGTGGGAACGCTTCACGCTGACCGCCAAACCGCGTTCGCTCTACATGATGGCTGGCAACTCGCGGCACATTTGGGAACACAGCATCCCCGGGGTTGAGGAACGCCGGTACTCGATCACGTTCAGGACGATGAGGGCTGATGCGGTCAAGAGCCGATCGCGGCGTCGCGGAGCAACTTGAGAACCCGAAGGCCTGAACCGCTGGTCGCCCTGTTTGGCTTTCGCTGGACGTCGCGAAGGATCGACATTTCAGCCCGATTGCTTCGATCCGACGCGGTCGGCCCGGCCCCCGCCGCGTGGCAACAACGCAAAGCTTCGATTGATCCCGGAGGTGATAATGCCAGATTCGGAAATACTGATCCGACTAGTCATTGCGGCGGCGCTTGGGAGCCTGATCGGGTTTGAGCGCGAGCGCTTGCTATGGGCCGCGGGAATACGGACCCACATGCTGGTGTGCGTCGGATCCTGCCTGATCATGATTGTCTCGCAATACGGGTTTTCCAATATTCTGACCCAACAGAATATCGTTCTTGATCCGTCTCGAATTGCCGCGCAGGTTGTCTCGGGAATTGGATTTCTCGGCGCGGGGGCGATCCTCGCCCGGGGCGAAATCGTCAAGGGTCTCACCACGGCCGCCAGCATCTGGACAGTGGCCGCGGTCGGGCTCGCCGTGGGAGGCGGTCTTTATCTGGCCGCCAGCGCGTCGACCGTCATCGTCCTGATTATCCTGGTCGGGATCAAAACGCTTGAGGAGGCCTACCATTCCAGAAATCAGAGCTGCCAGCTCAGCGTTGAGGTCGACAACGGAAGTCTCACGCCGGAATTGCTTCGAGAGGCGCTTGATCTCAGGGCCGGCCAAATCAAGCCTTTTCCTGGTGGAGCGCCGGAATTCGGAAGGTACCGACGATCTGGTGGTTGTTTTAAGCAAAGGTTCCTCACGGGATACGCGGGCTATCCGGAGAAACTGAAGGAGCTTGATGGCGTCCGCCAGGTCACGGTTACAAAAAAGGCCAGAGATCAAAACGCCGATCTGGCATAACGCATCTCGCGGGGTCCGGCAGCCGCAATCCGACGCGCCGGGACGGGTGTAACAAATCCGTCGTATAGCAAAACTAAACAGGGCCAACGGTCCAGGCCTAAACTGCTTCTCACGGGGAGATTTTAATGCGCCGCTCAATCGTGTTGCTGTCCGCGGGTCTGATGCTGCTGTCCACCGGGATGGCGTCGGCCCAGAATAGCACCCCCCACAATCTGATCTTGTTCGTGCCCGACGGATTACGCGGCCGCATCGTCACGCCCGAGACCGCGCCTGCGATGGCTGAGGTCCGCGACAAGGGCATCAATTTCAGGAATTCACACTCGCTGTTTCCGACCTTCACCACCGCGAACGCCTCCGCAATGGCCACCGGTCATTATCTCGGCGATACCGGCGATTTCAGCAACACGATCTATGCCGGTTATCCGGTCAGCTCTGCGGACGGCACCGTCACGCCGTTCCTCGAGGCCGATCCGGTGCTCCACGACGTCGATGAGCATTTTGGCGGTGACTATCTGAACGAGGAAACCGTGCTGAAGATGGCACGCGCCAAAGGCTACAGCACAGCGGCGATCGGCAAGCTCGGTCCCACCCTGATTTTCGACCATACCGACAAGATCGGCGCCGATGGCCTGCATTCGATCGTGATCGACGATTCCACCGGTGGCAAGGACGGCGTGCCGCTTTCGCAGGAGATACAGGCTGCGTTGGCCAAAGCCAATCTTCCGCTGGCCACACCCTCGCGCGGCGACAACGCCAAGGCCGGCGACGCCACGACGCCGGGCACCCTGGTGCCGAACACCGCGCAGCAGGCCTACATGGCCGATGTCGCTACCAAGGTCGTGCTGCCGATGTTCAAGGCGCGCAACAAGCCGTTCGTGCTGGTGTTCTGGTCGCGCGACCCCGACGGCAGCCAGCACAATACCGGCGACAGCCTGAATACCGTCACCCCCGGTATCAACGGCCCCACTTCGATGGCCGGCATCAAGAACGCCGACAACAATCTGGCGCAGCTGCGCAAGGCGCTCGACGATCTCGGTCTCGCCGCCACCACCAATATCATTGTCTCCTCCGATCACGGCTTCTCGACGATTTCAAAGGAGAGCAAGACCAGCCCGTCGGCAAAACTCACTTACGGCGACACGCCGAAGGATTTCCTGCCGATGGGTTTCCTTGCGATCGATCTTGCGAAAGCGCTCGACCTGCCGCTGTTCGATCCCAATAACAAGAACGCCCGCGTTGCCGACAATGCCCATCCCAAGGCCGGCAACGGTTTGCTCGGGCAGGATCCCGCCAAGCCCGATCTGGTGGTGGCGACCAACGGCGGATCGGACCTGATCTACGTGCCGAACAGCAAGGACAAGAAGCTGGCGGATCGCACCATCAAGGCACTGCTGGAACAGGACTATGTCAGCGGATTGTTCGTGGATGACAGGTTCGGGCGCTTCACAGGCACGCTGCCGATGTCGCAACTCGGCCTCAAGGGCAAGGCGGTCACGCCCACCCCCTCGATCGTGGTCAATTTCCGTTCCTACGTCGCCGGATGCGAGGAGCCGACCAATTGTTCGGTCGAAGTCGCCGATACCGTGCTGCGGCAGGGCCAGGGCATGCATGGCAGCTTCGGCCGCGGCGACACCATGAATTTCATGGCGGCGATCGGGCCGGATTTCAAGGCGGGCTACGTCGATACGCTGCCGGTCAACAATGCCGACGTCGGCATGACCATCGCGCAACTTTTGGATTTGCATCCCGTTGGCGCAGGCGGACTGACCGGCCGGGTGATGTCGGAGGCCCTGCCCAACGGAATAACCCCAAAGGCGGCTGACGGAACCATCACCTCCAAGCCCGCAGCGAACGGCCTGAAGACGGTGCTGAAATTCCAGCGCGTGCTGTCGCAGCGCTATTTCGACGTCGCGGGATTTCCCGGCCGAACCGTCGGGCTTGATGCGGACGCCGGCAAACAAAAAACGGCGGGGCAATAACCCGCCGCTAAGGCTGGAAAGCTGAAACTCACATCCCGATGTCGAAGACGTTGGGCAGTTGCACCATCGGCAGCGTCGCCACGCCGATAATGGTGGCGACCAATGTCATCAGGGTACGGTTGCTGCGGCGCTTGCCGCGCATCTGGCTTGCGATCCACTCCAGCACTTCGGTATCTACACCGACGGCCTGGGTGGGGGCCCAGCTTTCGATCGCGGTCTCCGGCGACAGCGCCACGGTGCGCGGCGGCACCGGCAGGCCGGAGGCGGAGGCCGCGTGGTGCACGACGGCCTTGGCCAACAGGTCGTCGAAACGTCCGTCGTCGCTGCGCTCGGTGGCTGCGTCGTTGATCTCGAACAGCGCTTCGGCTTCGGCCCGGCTGACCGGCTGATTCTCGACCGCAGACGCGGTCAGGATGCGCGCGCACCAATTGGCGTCATCAGCGTCCAACTCGCGGGAAAAATGCACCCGGCCCCTGGTGGTGGGGCCCTCGCCTGTGATCACGCCATCGCGCACGACGGTGAGGGCAAGGGCCGCGGTATTGCGGCAGGAAATCTTCGAGGGTTCGAGCGCTTCGATCGGTTCGGCGACGCTAACGATAGGGGCAGACATGGGCCAGGTTACTCTTCTCAGTTTCTTGTTCTGGGCCAGCATTCGGCTGCAGGCGTAAACGAGTGGTTAACGATTCGAAACTTGGGTCGTTAGATTTTTAGATGGTTGCTGTTTGGTCGCTGTGACAGTCGTCACGGTTCAGGTTCAGCGGGTCGCAACCTCGTCCGCCGACGGTAGGGCGCGCAAGCGGCAATACAGCTGCAACGCGCTTTTGCCGGTGCTGTGGTTTTTTCGCCGCAGCGGCTCGGATCGAAACGAGATGCTAGGATCTCTCCATAACGGAGAAGGATATTCTCCTTTTGCCGGAGCAGTTCACTTAGAGCACTCCGCCCCCTATATTGAAATTGCGAGATTCACCTGTAACTTGAATGAGATGAGGTCGTAACATGGCTCTCCAGATTAACGCTGTGGCCCCGGATTTCGAGGCTGAAACCACCGACGGCAAGATCAAATTCCATGACTGGATCGGCAACAGCTGGGTGCTCTTGTTCTCGCACCCGAAGGATTTCACCCCGGTCTGTACCACTGAGCTCGGCGCGCTGGCCAAGCTGAAGCCGGAATTCGACAAGCGCGGCGTCAAGCTGATGGGGCTCAGCGTCGATCCCGTCGACAGGCATTCGAAATGGTCCGAGGACATCAAGGAGACGCAGGGTGCCGCGCCGAACTTCCCGATGATCGGCGACACCGACCTGAAGGTCTCGAAACTCTACGACATGCTGCCGGCCTCGACCTCGGGCGATGCCAACAACCGCACCGCCGCCGACAACGCCACCGTGCGCAACGTCTTCATCATCGGACCGGACAAGAAGATAAAGCTGGTACTGGTCTATCCCATGACCACCGGGCGCAATTTCCAGGAAATCCTGCGCGTGATCGATTCGCTGCAGATGACGGCGAAGCACCGGGTCGCGACCCCTGCTGACTGGAAAGAGGGCGACGACGTCATCATTGCCGGTTCGGTCACCGACGACGAGGCCAAGACCATCTATCCGCAGGGCTGGAAAGCGCCAAAGCCCTATCTGCGGATCGTGCCGCAGCCGAAGTAGCGGCTGAACGTGTCCCGGACGCGGTGCGGCGTGCTTCACGCCGCTCCGCAGAGCCGGAACCCGCTCGCAGCCATCAAGATGGACCCTGGATCCGCAGCGCATCCACAAGCCTGACAGCGCGCCATATAGCGGCGTCGACTGCCATGTTGCCGCTGCGCCGCCGCTGACGAAAATCAGGATGGCCGCCACGTAAAGCAGATAGAACAGGATCGCCGACGCAAGCCTGATCTCGCCGAGCATGTCGCCGACTTGCGAGGCGACGATCCCGAGAAACAGAAAATCGATCGGGACCAGCACGATCAGCGTCGCCAGATCACGATCAGCGTCGCCAGATAGAGTACAACTTAACGGTTCACGAGCGGCCTCCAGCGCGTCGCGCGCCTGTCTATGGGTTGTAGGTATCAGGTCCGGTAAAGTTGCAACGCCGTAAGCGGACCTAACGCGCGCCATGCGAGTTGACCCGCTCGATGGCCGGCAAATCCGATTCTCCCTGCATCGTCTGGTTTCGCGACGATCTTCGTCTTTCCGATCACGCCGCCCTGCATGCGGCGTCGAAGACCGGCGCGCCGGTGATTTGTTTGTACGTGTTCGATGAAGCGCGCGACGCGCCGAACATGCGTCCGCTGGGCGGCGCGGCACGCTGGTGGCTGGCGCAGTCGCTCCGGATGCTGCAGGAAGGTCTCAACGCAATTGGCTCATCGCTGGTGTTGCGCCAAGGACAGGCGGCAAAGATCATCGCCGCCTTGGCCCGCGAGACCCATGCTGGCTCGGTGTTCTGGAACGAAATCGCACAGGTCCAGCATCACGCCATCGCGGATCAGCTCGCCGCGTTTCTGAAGGAGATCGGCGTCAGCTCGCAGAGCTTCCCCGGCGACCTGCTGGTCGCCCCCGCCGATATCCGCAACCGGGAAGACCGGGGTTTACGGGTATTCACGCCGTTCTGGCGGCGGGTGCTGGCGTTGGGCGGTCCGCCCAAGCCTCTGCCCGCACCTGACAGACTTTTCCCGGGACCGGACCTCGCCAGCGATGAACTCGAAAGCTGGCGCCTCGAACCCATACGTCCGGATTGGGCCGGCGGACTGCGGGCGACGTGGAAGCCGGGCGAGAAATCGGCGCAGGCCCGGCTCAATGCATTTCTCGAATGCGGCATAGCGGGCTACGCCAGCGAGCGTGATCGGCCCGATCGCGGGACCACATCCGGGCTGTCACCGCATCTCCGTTTCGGCGAGATCAGCCCGCGCCAAGTCTGGCACGCCGCGCGCTTCGCTGCCGCCGAGCGCCCTGCCCTGTCGGGCGATATCGACAAATTCCTGAGCGAACTGGGCTGGCGCGAATTCTGCCGCCATCTTCTGTTTGACGAGCCCGATCTCGCCACCCGCAATCTCCAGCCGTCGTTCGACAGGTTTCCATGGCGGCACGACGAGGATGGGTTGCGGGCCTGGCAACATGGCCAAACCGGCTACTCCGTCGTCGATGCCGGAATGCGCCAGCTCTGGCACACCGGGGTGATGCACAACCGGGTGCGCATGGTGGCGGCGTCCTTCCTGGTCAAGCATCTCCTGATCGACTGGCGCTTCGGAGAACAATGGTTTTGGGACACGCTGGTCGATGCCGACCCCGGCAGCAACCCCGCCAACTGGCAGTGGGTTGCGGGCTCCGGTGCCGACGCCGCGCCCTATTTCCGCGTCTTCAATCCGGTTTTGCAGGGCGAGAAGTTCGATCCCGATGGCGGCTATGTCCGACGCTGGGTGCCGGAGCTCGCACGATTGCCTGGAAGCGTCATCCACCGGCCGTGGAGCGCAACATCGTTCGAACTCAGGGCTGCGGGCGTGGAGCTCGGCGAGAACTATCCGGCGCCGATCATCGACCACAAGTCGGGGCGCGAACGCGCGCTCGCCGCCTATGGAAGGGTCCGCGGCAGGTGAACGGAGGGCATCTCTTTAACAGGGCGACGAATCCCGCTATCGTCAGCGCTCCGATAAACCCTGGGGGATGATATGGACGACGAGAAACCGGTTCTGGAACAGACGACAGACGCGATCAGCAGCGCCGCCGATGCGACAAAAGAAGCCGCCAAGACGGTGGTCAAAAAGGTCAAGAAGGCCGCCAAGAAAGTCGCCAAGAAGGTGATGCCGAAGAAGGCCAAAAAAGCCAAAAAGGCTGCGAAGAAATCCTCAGCGAAAAAATCGACCAAAAAGGCCGTCAAGAAAGCCACCAAGAAAGTCGCCAAAAAGAAAAAGAAGGCCAAGAAGTCGAAGCGCTAAAACGATCGGTTTGCGCGTATTCTGATCCCAAGCCGGTATCCACTTTCGCGGAATACACGCTTGCGCTCAAAAGCCTCCGGAGCAGAGCCGGAGGCTTTTGTCTCGGGACAAAGGCCACGTCAGGCTCGTATGCGCCGGTTGACCAGAAAGACCGCGGCGGCGCAGGCGACCATGCCTGCCATGGCGACGTTATCGAGCCGCTCGCCGAACAGGACGTAAGCCATGATCGCTGTCACCGCCGGCACCAGGTAGAACAGGCTGGCCACTGAGGTCGCGGCCGAGCGGCGGATCAGCCAGTACAATAGCCCGATCGATCCGATCGACAGCACTACCGCAAGCCAGATCAAGGCCAGCACGAACTCGCCGGTCCACTGCACCGCATTGCTTTCGAACAGCCACGCCCCGGCCGCGAAGAAGATCGCCACCGCGATGTACTGCACGAGATTGCCGGCGCGCCAGTCGATCTTGCTGCAGTAGCGCCGCTGGTACAGCGTTCCCAGGGTAATGCTGACCAGCGAAACCCCGGAGGCCAGCCAGCCCCAGCCCGCCTCCCCGCTCATCGGACGATTGTGCAGAATCAGCACCACGCCGGCGAGCCCGAGTAATAGCCCGCCCCATTGCAGCGGCGTGACGCGCTCGCCGAACCAGCGGTTCGCCAGGGTCGAGGTCAGGATCGGCTGCAGCCCCGGAATCAGCGCCGAGAGCCCGGCAGGGATCGAATGGGCGATCGCGACTGCGGTGCCGCCGAGGTAAAATCCATGCACCAGAATGCCCGCGGCGACGCTGTGGGCGATGCCGATCCGGTCCGGCCATTGCGGTCGCGCGATCGCGGCAATGATCGCCATCAGCCCGACCACAAAAGCCATGCGGATCGCAAGATAGGTCAGCGGCTCGGCACCGTGCAGGGCGTATTTGGTGGCGATAAAGCCGGTACTCCACAGCACGACAAAAATCGTCGGCGTCGCACGGGCGGCTAATTTTTCAAAGTCAGGATTCATTGCCGCTCTCAGTGCCCGATCATGGGCAATGCGGCAACGCCCATTCGCGCGGAACGGCTGGCGCGGCACGGCATGGCGAACTTCGAGAACGAGAAATTGCCGGGGAGCAATGCTATGCACCCGCCCAGTTGAGTGATCCTCATGCGCTGCCACCGGGTCTCGCCTTCGGCGAGCCCGATGGCAGGCTCCAGCGGAGCATCCGGTACGCCGCAGCGCTTCAATTCAATCACTGCCGCTCTCGAATTACTGGGCTGACCGCCTCAGCGGCGATCACAGTTGCAGGTGGGATGCGCTAGAAATCTTCCGGACAGGGGTCGACGATCTTCCAGAGATCCTCGCCGTTCTTGATCTTCTTCATCTCAGTGGTCAGCCCGCCGTTGCGGCGGATCCAGTTCTTCACCGTGTTAGGGTAGTAGGACATCAGGTCGGATGTCCCCGCGGCGCTGGTGACCTTGATGCCGAAAGTAAAGGCCTTGTCGTAATAGGCCTGATGGAAACCGAGGCTGGCGCGCGGCGTCACGCAAATCTTGTTGATCGGCACGATGCCGAACACCAGCGTGCAGGCCGAATTGCAGATGCCATCGATGATGACGCGCTCGTGGCGATCACGGATCCGCTGGTACTTTGCCTTGTATTCCTCGACATAGCCGCCGTGGTCGCGCGTGATATGGAGATCGGCACGCGCCGACGTCGTAGCCGGCAGCGAAAACAGCAGCAGGGAGAGAGGCGTGATGCGCATGGGTCGGTCGGCTGGATAGAGCCTGTCGGGAAGGCCGGAAAGCCCGGTCCCCCGGCCGGACCGGACGGCACAACTCTGGCCTTACTGTGTTGGAAATTCGTTAAGCATCCCGGCGGGAGTGAAAACCTGCGTCCTGTGCCGAATTTGACGCACTTTTTCCGGTATTCCGGATGGGTTGGGAACCCGGGTTGGGCTAAAATGTCTCCCTTGCATCCCGAGATCAGGAGAACCCAGATGACAGAACTGAAGCTTCTCGCCGCCGCCGCAATTCTGGCGGCACTGGCCGCGACGCCCGGCCCGGCGCAGGCGCGCAGCCATGTTCCCTATCATCTTCCCTACGACGTCAGCTTCAACCACAACTACGGACCAGGTCTGCTGCCCGGCACTTTTGCCTATTACGATGGCCCATCGACGAACGCCTGTTGGCGGAGTTCGGCGACCTATCTCGGCGAGGATCACCGCAGGCACCCCTGCAACTGATCCGTCTTTTGCGGGAACGCGGGGTGTTCGAAATTGTGCGCGTAACTTCAGCTGCCAGCGCATCACGCCGCTACCGGCGAGTTCTCAAGGATTTCGCTGAGGCTCGCGGCTCGCATCGGCCATCGGCTATGGCTGAGAACTCAAACTTTCACCCGTCAGCAAAAGGTTGAATCGATTGGCGGAATACAAATGTCCGGTCGGAGCCCTGATCGAAACTGCAAAGCCATCCGCGACAAGCTTGCGGGCCAGTATTACCGCAACGATGGCGCTGGAACGGATGTCGGTGGTGTAGTGATCGTCTTTTACCGCTTCGATGATGAATGTCATGTGGTCCGCCGCATATCGCAAGCCGTTCGGTAAGCTGACATAGCTGAACAGGAACTTGGTCGGATTGAGCCTCGCTGCGCGTGCCGCTGACGCGCGCGGCAACTCAACGATCTATCGGAGAAAATAACACTGCTAACAAGCCGCTATTGATGCTATCGGATCGTCGCCATACCCATATTGGGTAGGACCCGATGGAGCAGTTCACGCCTGTTATGGCCGATGTGCCGTGACCAATACGTCGCTCCGAAACGGCGCAAGCTGCCGCGGCTTTGGCAAGCCATCCGCGCGAGGGCCTGAGCGTCGATCCTAAGCCATTCGCAAAAATGGGTTCCTCAGATGGTTGCAAGCAAGGACGACGAAACTTCCTCGGATCTGATCCGAACTATCTCGCGCCATTCCCTGGCCTACATGCTGTGCGCAGCCAGTGAGATGTTTCGCCACTACGACTTCGATCCCCTGGATTTGCTCATCATTCATGCCGTCCTGAACGCGAACGTGCTGAACATCATGAAGGACCCCGAACTTGATCGCCGCTTCGGCAGCGTCCAAACGGTTGAGCCGGACGAGATCAAGCAGGGCGTTTCCCGTGCCGGTCTCTCACGTTTTTTGGCTCTGCCCGTGGAGACCGTCCGGCGACGCGCCGATCGATTGAAGAAGAAGGGAATTCTCAAAGACACGGATCAGGGGCTGATCGTGACCGAGGCCAATCAATTCAAATTCGGCAACAATCACGAGCTCCAAAAGACCAATATTCTCCTGGTGCGAAAATTCCTTCGCGGCTTGACGGAAGCCGGCGTCGAGTTGCCTGGTGGCGTTTGAGGCTGCAAGCCCCGGCCCGGCCAGCCGAACTTGCACTGGCAAATTATGATCGCCTACGACGAATAGACCCGCTTCACCCTGGGCCTCGGGCCGCGATTGCGCGTTGCCGATCGAGGGCCTGCAAGGTTATGCTGTGCCAAAAAGGTTCCGCCGTTTAGCCTTCGAGGCGCCGGCCGGCAAAATTGAGCACACAGGGAGGAGATCCGATGACACAGCGTCTGTCACGCCGCCGTTTTGCCCTCGCCTCGGTTGCCGCCATTGCGGCGCCTGCGTTCGTCCGCTCCGCGCGAGCCGATGAGCCGATGCGCCTGCGGCTGTCGCTCGACACCGCGCCTTCGCATCTGCGCAACGTCTCGATGAAGGATTACCTCGGCAAGGTCGAGGCCGCCTCCAACGGCAAGATCAAGACCGAAATCTTCGAAAGCGGCCAGCTCTATCCCGATCTCGAAGTCGGCAAGGCGCTGATCCAGGGACAGGTCGAGATGGCGGCGCCCGGCAGCTGGACCATCACCGGCATCGTCTCCGACGCCGATTGTTTCCAGCTTCCGGTGCTGTACGGCCAGCCGATCGACCTCATTCACCGCGTCATCGACGGCAAGCCCGGCCAATACCTCAACGCCCAGATCCAGCAGAAGCTGCGCTCGCACGTGCTCGGGCCCTATCTCGATCTCGGTTTTCAGAACTGGTACAGCGCCAACAAGCCGATCGCCGACCTCGCCGACCTCAAGGGCATGAAGATCCGCAATTCGGGCGGCGCCGGCCAGGCGTGGCGCGCCCGCTTCCTCGGCGCGATCCCCAACACTACGGCCTGGCCGAACGTGCCGCTGGCGCTGTCGCAAGGCACCTTCGACGGACTGGTCAGTTCGAACGAAAGCCTGGTCAGCGCCAAGCTCTGGGATTCCGGCGTCAAATTCGCGCTGGAGGATCACCAGTTCATCGCCGAATACATTCCATTGTTGAGCCAGGTGTTCTGGGACAAGCTCTCCCCCGACCAGCAGAAGATGATGACCGACGTTTGGGCGCAGAACGTCCCGACCTACCGCGCCAATATGGCCGCCGCCCAGACCAAAGCGCGTGCCACGCTCGAAGCGCACGGCATCAAGTTTTCCGATCCCACGGCCGAGCAAAGCGCCGCCGAGCGCAAGCGAATGGTGGCGGAGCAGGACCAGATGGCGAAGGAGATCAAGGTCTCGCCCGAGATGGTCAAACTCATCATGGCCGAAGCCAGCAGCGGCAGCTGAGCCGTGGCCTGGCTCAAAGCTGCGGTCGTGCTTCGATGGTGGGACCGGATCGAGGAGACGCTAGTCGGGCTGCTCGGCCTCGTCGCATTGCTGATAGGGCTGCTTCAGGTCATCGGACGCTATTTCGATCCGGCGCGCGCCATCAGCTACGCCGAAGAGGTCATCGTTTATCTCATCATCTGGGCGATCATGATCGTTTCCAGCCAGTTGGTGCGCCGCGACGGCCACGTCCGCCCCGACCTCGTGCTGCGCCTGCTGCCGCCGCGATACCTGCGCCTCGTCGAGATCTTCAATTGCCTCGTCGCCATCGTGTTCTGCGGCGCGCTGGTCTGGTACGGCTGGCAGATCGTCGACACCTCGCTGCTGATAGATGAAACGAGTTCGACCGATCTGCAATTTCCGATGTGGATTTATTATCTCGCGCTGCCGGTGGGCAGTGCGCTGATGCTGCTGCGCTATATCATGCGTCTGGTTCGCTTTACGTTGTATTTCGACCCCGAAACGATGACGGTCGGCCAGGTGCTACACGATGAGATGCCGAGCGGGCTGCCCGCCCCCCATCCCCCGCGCTAGAGGGATCGCCGGTCCCGATCATGCTGACCCTCCTGTTTTTGGTGTTGTTCTTCGGGCTGCTCGCTGCGGGAATGCCGATCTTCCTGGTGCTCGGGATGTGTGCCGGCATCCTCTACATCGCCACCGGCCAGCCGCTGATCGGCGCGGCGCAGATGGTGATCAACAAGCTCAACTCGACCACCTTGATGGCGCTGCCGTTGTTCGTGATGGCGGCGGCTTTCATGCGCTCCGGCGGTGTCGCCAAGGCGCTGGTCGATGTCGCCACCGCCTGGCTCGGCGGCATCCGGGGGTCGCTCGGCCTCGTCACCGTGGTGGCCTGCACGCTATTTGCGGCGATCTGCGGTTCGAGTGTCGCAACTGCCCTGGCGATGGGAACCATCTTGGTGCCGGCGATGATCGAGCGCGGCTATCCCCGCTCGTTCGCGCTTGGCGTGGTCGGCGCCTCCGGCACCATCGGCATCGTGGTGCCGCCGAGCCTTGCCCTCATTCTCTATGGTATCGTCGCGGAGCAATCGGTGCCGCGGCTGTTCCTCGCCGGCGTGCTGCCCGGCCTGCTACAGGCCACGGCATTCGCCGCCTGGGTGTTGTACGATGCGCGGCGACGCAATTTTCCGGTCGAACCGTCCTTGCCGCTTAACGACCGGCTGCGCATCACCGCGCGCGCTCTGCCGGCGCTGGCGGTGCCGCTGGTGGTCACGGTCGGAATCTATGGCGGCGTCGTCACCGTCACCGAGGCGGCGGCGCTGTCGGCGGCGGTCGCGCTATTGGTATCGCTGATCTTCTATCGCGGCTTTCACTGGACGCAGACGCTGCAGGTAATCACCGATGGCATCCGCAGCGCCGGCACCATCATGCTGATCGTGGCCACCGCACTCGCCTTCGGCCACTGGATGACGGAGTCCGGCATCCCCAACCAGCTTGTCACCTTCGTGATCGACCACGGTTTTGCAACCTGGCAGTTCCTGCTGATCATCAACGGACTATTGCTGGTGCTCGGCTGCTTCCTGGAGGTCACCGCGACGCTGCTCCTGGTGCTGCCGATCCTGGCGCCGGCGTTGAAACCGTTAGGCGTCGACCCCGTGCATTTCTCGATCATCTTCACCCACAACATGGAGATCGGGCTGGTCCACCCGCCGGTCGGGCTCAATCTTTTTGTGCTCTCGACTATTTCCTCGGCACCGATCGGCGAAGTGATCCGCGGCATCCTGCCGTTTCTGATCCTGCTGCTGATTGTGCTCGGCATCATCACCTATGTGCCGATCCTGACGTTATGGCTGCCCAACGCGGTGTTTGGCTGAGCGAGCGTTAGCAAGCAGTCGAGGTTTTTCCCCAGGTTTGAGAACCTCCCTGCCAGGCGTTGCAAATGAGCCGTCGCTCGCAATGCTGCCATTGCTTCCGGACGACGTTTCGCGCCGGCCAAATCCTGTTTGCGGCAAGCGTCACGGTTGCCCGCTGTGGCCGAAAGAAAAGTTGGCCAGTCTGAACAGCCGTTCATAAGACTATGCTTGACGATGAAGAACGTATTCGGCATCGTTTCAGCGCGTCACCAAATCGCCCCTAGGGAGGAAATTTATGAGGAAGATCGCTTTCGTGGTAGCTGCTCTGGCTGCCCTCGCCTTTGCTCTGCCAGTTGCGACCGCGCAGGCTGGTGGCTATCACCACCATCATCACCATCACCACCACCATCATCACTACTGACAAAATGGCCCCTTAACCGGGGCCATTTTTTTGTCGTGCTACATCGACCCACTATCAATTGGCAAAAACGCGTCATGCCAGTACGTTCACTCAGGTAACGCGGCCTGCTCTTCCCCACGCCCCGAAGACGCAGAGGTAGACGTGGTCGCAGCCAGCAAAGATGGACGGGGCCATGAGGCGCTGGCTCGATCGCGATCCGGCCGGTCGTCGAGGACGTGGAGTTCATCGCCCATGTGCCGACCCTCACTCTGCGGCTGCCCAACGCGGAGTTGGGGCAAGTGCTGGCAAAAGAGCCGCCGGTCCCTTCCCCGGATCCGAGAACCTTCCCGCCCAACGCTCGAGACCTGCCCCCCGGCGGATGACGCTGCCTTGTGCGCGCTAGGCCGAAACGTCGGTGAAAGCGGGGAGTTCAAGGAGTAGGCACCCTGCTTCCAAGAGCAGAAACGGATTGGCGAACCAACCGAATATCCCCAAACGCCCCCATCCAGCCTGTCAGCAGCACGTTCCATCCGGAAAGGACTGTGTCACCTACGCATAGTGTTGCGGCCGGTGCCGCGAGCGAACCAGCCCAGAGGCAGAGCGCGACCACACCGGCAATCGTTCGCACATAAAGAGCGGTCATGTCCCGATGTTGGCCTTTGCTGCGCCAAAAATGCAGCGAGGGCAGTCCGATAGCGAGGGATGAAGGCCGCATCGTCTCGCGATCCGGCGGCGGCCGTGGCGCGATCTAGCAGACGTTCAAATGGCTCGGGGAGATCGTCGGCAACGTATAGGGAAACCATATCCGGTGCGTGCAAATGAAGCACGGCAATTGTCGCTTGGTCTATCGCGATGTTACGGGCGTCCTCAAGATCGGCTCTTGCACTCCAGCTTGAAAACAAATCGCTCGCTGCACCAGATATGAACATCGCGCTCCCTTACGAACCTCGCAGCGTAGACCACAGCGTGGCCATCATCACGACAATCAAAAACGTCAAGGCCGGTGTAACGACCATCTTCCCCAACCTGACGTGCGACGTATTCAACCACCGCACTACTTTAGCGGGTTTCGAAAGTTGAGGTCAACCTCACACGCACCTCTTTGGTCGTTGATTACGGGTTCCGCAAATACGGAAGCCGCCGCGCCGGGTTGAGATCGGTGCGACGCTGATACGCTGCCCGCGCTCACTGTCGCCGCACCGGGTACGCGACCGGCTTCCGCTTTTGGCAAGAAACTGACATGGCCGGCCTGGTCGGCGATGTCCGGTCTCGGGGGTAGAACGGAAGTCGGATTTCGGGGCCGTCAGGTCCGAGTCTGACCCAGGCTGTGTGAAAACGTGCACGCGCAGAGCACGCGCAGAATTGTTTTCTCTCTTTTCTTCTTCCGACGGTGACTGGCAGATCGCTTCTTTTCTTATTCAACGCAATCGAGACAGACTTTCTGCGCGCAAGTTCGACGTCGGAGTTTCTATACAGCCTGGACCCATCTCGGACATGCGCCACGCGTCGGGCTGTATTTAATTTGTTTTGAGGTCGGATGTCCCGGTCAAAATCAATGAAGCAATCTCGCGGAAGTCGCTGATGAAATTTCAAGCGTTTACGCTGGAAATGGGGAATGCTTTATGCTGTATTAAGAAATTAAACGAAAAACATAGGGGGGACGTCCATGAAATACGCCTATTTTAGCAAGGTGCTACCCGCATTTAGCCTAGTGACAATGGCGCTCGCGAGTTTTCCGGCCGCCGCCATCCCGTACACCTCAATGGTCGTCTTCGGCGACAGCCTCTCGGACAGTGGCAACAATGCCATACTTCTGGGGGGCTCGCAGGCGCAGACCATCACGGGCAACACGTACGTCCCCGGCGCACCCTATGCCACCGCGGCCTCCAGTGGGACCTTCAGCAACGGACCCGTCTGGGCGTCGGACGCCGCGTCTGCGCTCGGTGTGCCGCTCACGCCCTCGCTGTCGGGTGGCACCAACTTCGCCTTTGGCGGCGCGACGACCGGAGGACCGGGTCCGATCCCTAATCTGCTCGTGCAGGCCAGCCAGTATCTAACTTCGACCAGCAACACGGCCTCATCCAGTGCACTCTATGTCGTCGCGGGCGGCGGCAACGATGCGCGGGCGGCACTCTCAGCAATCGCGGCAAATCCTTCCTCCGCTCCGGCGACCATCGCGGCGACCGCCGCTTCGTTCGCTACCAACATCCTCACCATAGTCAACGAACTCAACCTAGCGGGGGCCCAGCACATTGTTGTCTGGGACACGCCCAATCTCGGTCTTGCACCAGCGGTCGTGGCGGGAGGCGGGGCCGCTCTAGGGACGTTGCTCGCGGAGGATATGAACGCCGATCTTGCCGCACTATTGGCTGGCAAAACCGACGTATCGACCTTCGACATATTCGGTCTGGGCACGTCGATTGCGCTCGATCCGTCCGCCTATGGATTTACCAACGTGACGGATGCCTGCGGGGCTGTCGCTGGCGCGAATTGCAACACTTATGCGTATTGGGACGGCATTCACCCGACAGCGGCCGCGCATTTGGTGATCGCCGATGCATTCGTCGACGAGGTTACGGGAGTGCCCGAACCATCTACTTGGGCAATGATGCTTCTCGGCTTCGGTGGTGTGGGCTTCATGGCATATCGTAAGAAGTCAAAGCCAGCATTGATGACCGCCTGATCGACGATCATCAGGTTTGAATTGTAGAAGCCGCCTCTGGGCGGCTTTTTCTTTGCGGCAATTAGTTCGCGAGCAGCGGTGCGCCTGCGCTCCGTACCAGTCTATCCGCCTTTCTCAGAACGTATGTATTCGCGGACTGTTTTCTCGCAACAAAGCTGACAGCTACGAAGAGCGCACAGAACATCAGCCCTACCAGCATGACCTTGCGGTAGGTGCGTCTGTCAGCGTTGTGGAAAGACCAGGACATTCCAAAGCCATACAGCTTCAGCCTTCCATCGCAATCGAACTCGGGATTTAACCTTGCTTATGAAGGTTACTCGTGAGCGCAGAATATCTGCAAGATTGAAGAACGCGCGAGCATTGCATCGGCCATGTCGGTTCATGGCACGTTTCGGACATGGCTACACCGCCGGACCATGTCCGCTTTCCGGGTAATGGCGGAAGTCGCGTTTGAGGGCGGTAAGATCTGTTTATGACCGCTATCTCACTAGCCGCTTGAACCTTTCGGGGCTGGCCTGACACTACTGAGCGCGGACTAAAACGCCAAGGTGAGTGCGTGACGATACGACACCCACATTTGGGCCCAACCAAAAAGGAATTTGGTAGTGACCACTTGGACCGGCCAAGACCTTACGTTCAATTATTATTTCCCGACCTATGGAACCGTCTACGCGGGGAGCCCGATTAGTTTTGTCCCGGACGGGTCGTCGAATCTGAGCACTTTTTCCAATTTGGAACCGGCCACGTTCTCCGTAACGAGTATTGCGCAAAATGAGTTGCAAATTAGCTACTCGTACCCAGGCCAAGGACATTCGTTGTCCGATCCATCGTTCGACGGATTTACAATATCGGCGCCCCTCGGTGACTCGCCGATCGTCGCCGCGTTCGTCGATCCGAACAGCACACAGCCTGGCTTGAGCAATTCAACGATAAGCTTCGCCGCTAACTCGGTGACGGTGAACTTGGCCGGAGACGTTTTTACTGCCAGTTCAGTCGGTTTGATTGACGTCCAATTCGCTCCGCCTGTGCCAGAACCCTCCACATGGGCTATGATGATCCTCGGCTTTGCCGGTCTTGCCTTCATGGCCTATCGACGGAAGACAAAGCCAGCATTGATGGCCGCGTGATCTGCGATCATCGGGTTTGAGTTGTAGAGGCCGCCTTCGGGCGGCTTTTCCTTGGCCCGCATCAATTGAGCGACTTCCGAAATTGGCACTTTTCCGACATGCCGGGGCGGTCTGACTATGTCCGCTCATAGGGGCAGACTGGAAGTGTCCCAACCACGGTCGAAACGACGCGATTGACCCAACTCATCCGGCAATCTATCGACCGCCAGGAGACTGGTCCTTAGCGACCGAGACTGACCATTACATAAACCTTGCTGGTGTCACGGGTCGAGGTTCCAATTTTACGAAACATTTAGTTATTCCCTCTATAGATCGTCTTTCGCTTAGAACAGCGCTCGTAAAACGCTCAGGATGAGCGATGCCCATTGCAGAGCTATCGATTGTCGACGAAGTCGAAACAGCAATAAATACCGGGTCCGCAGAAAAGCGTCTGGAAACGATCAAGCGTGTGACAGATCTTTTTCTGTCATCCGCCGTCAAGTGGAATGGCGAGCAGATCGAGCTATTTGACAATGTGCTAGAACGCCTCATAAAGACGATAGAGCTTCGGGCCATCGCAGATATCAGCGCCCGCATTGCCCTTGCGGAGCTGAGTGGGAAACTTGCTCCCATCGCCCAAGCGCCGCCTTCTGTTATCCGCCGCCTTGCAAGGAACGACGAGATAGCTATTGCTGGTCCAGTTTTGTCGGAATCTGCGCGCCTGGGCACCGAAGATTTGCTCGAAATCGCCGAAACAAAAGGTGAGCAGCACCTATTGGCCATTTCAGGCCGTTGGTGGTTGAACGAAGTTGTCACCGACGCGCTATTGGCACGTCGATACCCAGCCGTTAGTCGTCGGATAATCAATAATCCCGGTGCGCGCGTTTCCGCATCTGGATTTGCCAAAGTTCTAGCGGAAGCTGAATCCGATCCTGAACTTGCCGTTGAGACTGGCATACGGGTCGATTTACCTTCCGAGCTTCGTCAGCAACTATTGCGGAACGCGACAGACGCGGTCCGGTCGCGGCTGTTATCACGAGCGCCGCCGCACCTTTTCGAGGAAATTCGAACTGCTATTGCAGCAGTCTCAGCGGGAGTAAACCGTGAGATGTCCAAAGTTCGCGACTTTGCGGCGGCGACGCGCTTCGTAGCGCTGCTAAGCGAAAAGGGTGAGCTAAATGAAGCGACTTTGTTCGGATTTGCTAAGCAACACAAATATGAGGAGACCGTGGCTGCGCTCGCTGAGTTATCGCGATCCACCATCGAGGTAATCCGACCCTTGATGCAAAGCCTTCGCGACGATGGCGTCCTCATTCCTTGTAGAGCCGCGGGGCTTAGCTGGGAAACCGTCCACGCGGTCTTAGATAGCCGCTTTGCGACGGGAAAAATGGGGCCGCTTGAATCGGCCAAGGCACAGGGTCAATTCGCCAAACTAACAACCGAAAATGCACGTCGGCTGCTCAGGTTTTGGCAGGTTCGATCAACATCATCATCCTGATTGACACGGAATGCTGCGGCTTGAGCGGCCCGGTCACTTCCGAAATTAGCACTTTTCGGACATGGCACCATGTCTGACTTGAGTCCGTAATGCAGCCTTCAAAGCGGACACTGGCGAGAGCAAGACCGGCCTGTTTAAGGAAGTGAAAATGGACCGTGGCCGCCCGATGGCGTCGCGTCGGCAGTCAGGATACCTGATCGCGCGGCGCGCACCGCCGCCATCCCCGGAGCACGGCCAGTGTCCTCATTATGAAATGATTAACCTATGGCCGCAACAATACTTTCATGAGAGTCGCAATTGCCACCGTGGTTGCTCTCCTCATACTTAATTTTGTGGATGAGCATTTTAACGACGCCCGATACACCCGGGCGGCAACGGCTATCTTTTCTCAAATCGCAAGATCATTCGGCTAATGGTAGAAACACGGATCGCGCCTCGCTACCGCGTCTCGAAAGCCGGAACCATCGAGTCCATCGGCGGCAGCGCGATCAATTGCATGGTCCGCAATCTGTCTGTTACCGGGGCGGCGATAGAAGTATCCGACCAAACTGGTATCCCTGAGGGTTTCACACTAGTTATTCCGGACGATGGATTGCGCCTGCTCTGCCATGTCGTGTGGCGAAGTGGGTACAGGATCGGCGTCGCGTTCGATTGAGCCCGCCTCAGTTGGCGGCCTCTTTCATGTCCGGCCTTGGCATCGTCACACGTCGCGCGCAGCGCTGTGGTGCCTTACCATTGCGCCCGCTAGGCAGATGCGCCTACCGATCTTCTTGCCCATGATACAGCTAAGTGTGGCGTCGACCGGTTGGGTGACTGTTGAAAAAGTCTTCTTGAGGCAATGAACGAAAGTTCTTAGGGCCGCTGATGCGTCTGACGCGCGGCGACGTGAGGGACCATATCGTTTCGTCCAAAATCGACCACGGACCTTCAGGGTAGCGTTGAAAAGCAACACAGCCGCAGAGGCGTCCAAAAATTACCTTTTGCGAGATTTTTGAGGCTGATCAATTTTCGACTTTTGCAACAGTAACTGGGTTAGACCGGAAGTGACGAGCGGGACAAATCCTAAAAACGACTGCGCACGGTCTGTAGACACTTGGCACTGTCCTGATTCTAACATCCGTATCCGCATTTAAGATGCTCATCAGACACGATAATAAGCTTTGCGCCGACCGCGGCGATGATCTTGACGAGCGTTTCAAACGGTGCGGCAGTCTCCCCGGTTTCGTATCTCCAGATGGTTTCGCGTCGAACCCCCGCTCGTTCGGCAACTAACGTCAGCTCGTGGCGGCCGCGGACGTAATCCAAAAGCACTTTTTGAAAGGTCATTGGGTCGTCGAGTGACAAGACCTTGTTGAGGTGTTCGACCATGTTATTCCGAGCATTTTTAGTGAGCGTGTCCATGATTGTCTCAACCTAGCCCCAACTTCCTTCTTGCGAAAACTGTAGGGCGTTGAATTTGGTGGCGCTTTCCGGAAAATGGCCCAAGAAATGTAGCCATGTAAATGGCGGAGGTGACTTGCTATTTTGCGCTGATTATAGCACAGTCGTGCCATGTATATCGAATCGGTCCCCAACCGAAACTCGCCGCCCGCGATCCTGCTGCGCGAGAGCTATCGCGACGCCGACAAGATCAAGAAGCGCACCATCGCCAACCTGTCCGATTGGCCGACCGAGATCGTCGAAGGGCTGCGCACCCTGCTCAAGGGCGGCAAGGTGGCGCCGGCCGATCAGGAAAGCATCATCGTGCGCCGCGCGTTGCCGCACGGCCATGTCGCGGCGGTGCTGGGCACGCTGCGCAACATCGGCCTCGACCGCATGCTGGCGCCGCCGCGCAACCGCTGCCGTGATCTTGTCATCGCCATGATCGTGGCGCGGCTCATTGCTCCGGTCTCCAAGCTGGCCACCGCCCGCATGCTCGATCCGCTCACTGCGTCATCGAGCCTCGGCGAGGTGCTCGGCCTCGGGCCGGTCGACGAGGACGAGCTTTATGTCGCGCTCGACTGGCTTGGCGAGCGCCAGGAGGCGATCGAGAAGGCGCTTGCGCGCAAGCATCTGCACGACGGCACGCTGGTGCTCTACGACGTGTCCTCGAGCTATGTGGAGGGCCGCTGCTGCGAGCTGGCGCGGCTCGGCTACAACCGCGACGGCAAGAAGGGCAAGCTGCAGATCGTCTACGGCCTGTTGTGCGCCGCCGACGGTTGCCCGGTGGCCATCGAGGTGTTCGAGGGCGACACCGGCGATCCGCGCACGCTTGCGGCCCAGATCGACAAGGTCAAGAAGCGCTTCGCGCTCGAGCGTGTGGCGCTGGTCGGCGATCGTGGCATGATCACGCAGGCGCGCCTCGATGCCGAGATCGCCCCGGCCGGGCTCGACTGGATCACGGCGTTGCGCGCGCCGGCCATCAGGACGCTGGTCGAGGCCGGGGCGTTGCAGATGTCGCTGTTCGACCAGCGTGACATGGCAGCGATCACGTTGCCCGACTATCCGGGCGAGCGGCTGATCGTCTGCCGCAATCCCGATCTCGCGCGCGAGCGCAAGCGCAAGCGCGAGGACCTGCTGGCGGCGACCGAAGCCGATCTCGCCGTCATCGCCGCCGCCGTTCGGCGTGCGCGCAATCCACTGCGCGGCGAGGCCGAGATCGCCCTCAAGGTCGGCGCCGTCGTCAACCGCCACAAGGTCGCCAAGCACTTCGAGCTATCCATCGGCGAGGCGAGTTTCTCGTTCCATCGCAAGACCGAGGCGATCACCGCCGAGGCGGCGCTGGACGGCATCTACGTCGTGCGCACCAACCTGCCCAAGAAGCTGCTCGATGACGCGGCAACCGTCGGTGCCTACAAGAGCCTGGCGCGGGTCGAGCGCGCGTTCCGCTCGTTGAAGACCGTCGATATCCATCTGCGTCCGATCTTCCATTGGACGACGCCGCGCGTGCGCGCCCACGTCCTGCTGTGCATGCTCGCCTATCATGTCGAGCACCACATGCGCGCCAGGCTTGCGCCGATGCTGTACGACGAGACCGATCACGAGGCGGCCGCCGCCATGCGCGCTTCCATCGTTGCCAAGGCCGAGCGCTCCGAAGCCGCCAGGCGCAAGCAGACCACCGGCCTCACCGACGACGGCCTGCCGGTGCACAGCTTCCAAAGCCTGCTTGCCGACCTCGCCACCTATGCGAGGATCCAGGCGACCACCGCGCTCAACGACAAATACGTCTTCACGCTCCACACCAGGCCAACTCCGATCCAGCAGCGCGCCTTCGAGCTCCTCGCCCTCAACCCGGATCGTACCCAGTAAAGCGACCCGCGCTCGCGACAAACGGCAGCGAGCTCATTGCCTTATCGATTCGAAAGAAGGAAGTTCGGCCTAGCTTGCGAGCTTGTCCGGGAAAGATCGAAGGTTAGCTTCGCGCCGTTGCCCACAAGCAACGTCTCAAAAGATGGCTACTTTGCCAAGTACAGATCACACGAACTGGTGCAGTTCCTGAACCATTCGCACGGCGCTACAGAACGTGACAGCGGAAGAGAAGTCTAAAAATCAACTTTCGCGAGATTTTTGGTGTTGTCCGATTTTCGACTTTTGCAATAATATCGGCACCTTTGGGACATGCCGACGGAGGGCAACGATGTCTGTTCATCGGGGTAGAGCGGAAGTGACCGGCCGAAGCTCAAAATGGCGCTTTTGACCCAGCTTGTGTGAAAACGCGCACGAGCAGAGAATGCGCAGAATTGTTTTCTCCCTTTTCCTCTTTCGACTACGACTGCCAGTGCTGTTCTTTTCTTATTCAACGTAATCGAGACAAAATTTCTACGCGCAAGTTCGACGTCGGAGTTTTCACACAGGCTGGACCCAACTGAGACATTGGCCTCGCCCAACGACGATGATGCTCATGATACCGGTTTCTACCCTATCAAAGCATTCGCTTTTAGCCGCTGAGATGCCGTCTCCTGAGTTTGGGGTCGGACATGCAGCGCCGTGGTTTCATCACGTTACTCGGCAACGCGGCCATTTGGCCGCGTTGCGAGCCAAGGCCGTCACGCTCAACGTACACGACACCTGCTGGCGCGGAATCGATGAGGTTCGCGACGTAGCGGCGGTTATTTCATTAGTTGGCCAACTGGGATTTGTTTGAAAGAGGCGTAGGACGCTATTGACTCGCAAATCGTAAAAGCCCACGCTTTGATTCAATCGATAGCTGGGTTAACGAGTGGGCGAATATTCGGACCCACGTTCGTTACTAAACCAGCGCGCTTAGGCCGCTGTGTTGATTAGAATCTGTTGATTGAAGCTTTGACTCTTACAGCATATCGATTACGATATTTATTATTATTTTAAATTGGGGCGAAAATCATGGTGATGAAAAGATTGCTGTTAGGGACTACCTGTTTGTTGGCGACCGCGGCCTTTATGAAACCCGCGCTGAGCACCCCAATTACATTCACGAATTATGGGAATTTTTTAGATACCTATGGAGTAAATCCCATCGGAGTTGGAACGCAGATCGGAACCTCCGGTTATTATGCCGGAAATACCTTTGATTCTGTTTTCGGTTGGGTCACTCCGAGTGGACCACCGTCGGGATCGGGCACTTCGACACCCAGCTCGGATGGCACGACGGTGACGGCGACCCAAGGGAATACAACGATCACGGTCCCCTACAACAATAGTACGGCGTTTCCAAATCAGTTCTTCAGGAACGCGGCTGTCGGACTGACCGGCCCATGGACGCTTACCGCCAGCAATTCGGGCACCACCGCTTCCGTAACTACGCTGGCACTCGCCGTCTCAACAACTCCGTTAGCAAATACGGCCATTGCAATATCGGGAAGCACGCTGGATCCCACGATTAGCTGGACAATTCCTACGGGCACGACGGTACCGCCTGGTTCGGTCCTCAAGGAATCCGTTTTTCTTTTCGCGCAAGCTTCTCAGGGAAGCGGCGCCCTTTATTCCAGCGGCGAATTGACCCCCGGAACGACACAACTCAGTATAACTTCGGCGGGTTTAACTCCCGGGCAAGTTTATAGTGTTTCTATACAGTCTGACATTGTTAATTCGACAACGGGTGCAATCGAAGCTCGAACCCGCCAGTTCACGGGTTATGTCGCTGCCTCCGCAACTCCGATTGCTTCACCAACATTCCTGCCGGCGGTTACGCCAACTGCGAGTTCCACCGGCGGCCCGAGCTATCAGTTTAACAACCCAGTTTCACAAGGGATACCGGTGCTGCTCGATCCCTTGGTGGCAACTGGGTTCATCTACCAGACCGGCGCGACCGATCCAAACTTCGCAAGTGTTCTGCTGCCGAATATCGGAAATTCATCTCCCTATCAGGTTTACACTTGGAATGGCACTGCTTTCGTGTTCGACACAAATCTTGCCGCGAACACGTTACTCAATTTTGCATCGGGCGGTGTCTCAGAATTTGAGGTTCTCGGTATCGATGCGAGCTTGGCGCTCGATCCTAATAATGCGACAGATTTCGTAACTCAGCTAACGTTCACTGGCTCAGGTAATTTCACTGGAACGATGACGCCTATCACCACGGCCGTCCCCGAGCCTTCCACCTGGGCCATGATGATCCTGGGCTTTGCGGGCGTTGGCTTCATGGCGTATCGGCGCTCGCGGAAGAGCAGCCCGATGGTTCTGTCAGCAGCCTGACCAAATCTAAATCGCGAATACAGAGACCGCCTTCGGGCGGTCTTTTTGTTTTTGGGGTTCCAGATTTAACCTGAAACGTCGGTATTCAGCTTAACAAGCGAGTTTCGTTGCAACGTCAGGGCGAGGCGCTAAGGTTGCATACCGGACAATTTCCCGTGTCCGGGCCCACCGCGGCAAAGCCGTCAGGCGATCATATTACGCTTGGCGGCTTTGTTTTCTCTCGAGGGGCATGAGGTCATCATGGTATGGTTTTTGGCTCTTCCGATCATCTGTGTTGCCGCTGCTGCTTTCATGTGGCGGTTCGAGCGGCATTTGGAGGACCTAACCGGACCTTGGATCTCGGACTGAGCGCCGTGAGCGCGTCGCGTATGTTGAAATGAGCGGATGTTTGTTCTGGAATCGCAAGGATGGAATTGCATGCGGGCAAGATAAATTTGTCAGGAAAACTGACACAATATGTTGACAGATTGTATCCCGTCTCTTATTTGAGCAAATACGTTTGGCAACTTAAAGGCGACCAATCTACTCAAGGAAGTAGTTTTACACAAAAAGGAAGTGGCTATGAAAGGTCTAATGCGTGCAGGATTGGCTGGTCTTATCGGTGCGGTACTTGTCTCATTTGCGCCGGCCGCTAACGCAGATGTAATTTATAGTTTTGACGGAAGTTCCATGATACCTGCCTTTACGGCCGGAATAACTCTCGACGTACAGAGCGGTCAGGCGATTAGTGGAACAGGCTCGATCAATTTCAGCGGTAGCATTTTCGATCTAACCTTGATTACCCCCTCAACAATCGGTAACGAGACTTCTCCGGGACCAGTTGGTTTTCGTGACAATCACGGCACTGATCTAGGCGGCGCTGACACAATTGTGCCGATTGACGGCGCTTGCTGCGGTCTGCTCTTCGCGATCACGAACAATCCAGTATGGGGACAAGATGCATTGTTCAACGTTTGGAGTAATGGTGGCAACAGCTTTGGCTTCCTGTTCTCGGGTACGCTTCCAGATGTCTTTGACGTATACTTAAACCAAGGCGCGGGTACTGGAACCGTCAGTGCCTCGGCTACTGGACCCGTCAGTGACGTCCCCGAACCCTCGACGTGGGCAATGATGCTTCTCGGCTTCATTGGCGTGGGCTTCATGGCCTATCGTCGGAAGGCAATGCCAGCTCTGGTCGCAGTCTGATTCACGATCATCGGGTTTGAATTGAGAGGCCGCCTTCGGGCGGCTTTTTCGTTGCGCTACTTACAGCCGCCATGTCTGGGTTTGGGCAGCCGGCTCAACCGGTCGTAAACTCCAAGCTTCGACGCACTGAATAAATCCATTAGAAACACTCGGCTGTCCATGGGTCCTGACCGTACACGCGTAGGGTGTTCCACCCACAGAACACATTTTCACCAAATGTTCCAGTTTTCAAATTAGGCCACTGCGAAAATCAAACTAGGCCACTGAGGGTCAAAACAGGCCAGTACCGTCGCTTCGGCCCAGCACAAAAGGGGGCCACTCCTAAAATCAAAAGGGACCACTCACCCGAACGGGTGACGGAAAGGGCCAGTACCTACCCACGGATAGGAACAGACCGGGAAACCAGAACTTTCGGTGAATGAGGCAAGCGGATGCTTGGGGCCAATCACAACGGCCACCAGATACTGAACAGGCAAAGCTCGCCCGACAACCACCCGCAATCGACCAGCGCGGCACCGCTTAACCTCCTGCCCGGTCGTCCGCGCTCGCTCCGCCTCATTCGTCACAGATATACTTTTCAGAGCGCCCGCACCGTTTGCACCGGAAGGTGATGAAGTCTGGCTTGGTCTCCCTGACTTCGTGCCCTGCTACCATCATGAGCGTGCCGCAATCCAGGCACGCCGGATCCTCTCCGGTGTCCAAAGGATAGAGCAGAAATTCCTGATCGTTCGGCATAGGCTGCCCTCTTTCGCTGCCCTCTTTCGAGGCCTGAACCTTGTTGCTGGGCGAGCCTTCCTCAAAAGCACCTGAGGCCACGCGGGCGTTACGCCGCATGGCCTCAGTGGCATCTGTCCCGCTCCTCGCAAGATTCCGTCGTCGCCAAAACAATTTTGCCGACTGGCAACAGTTCCAACCAATGAAGGGGAAATTAAAAACCCACCGGGCGGACCGGCGGGCGTTTCCGTGATTTCCACTAGCCCTGCCAGATCGGCCAGGTCTTCTTGCGTCATTTCTCTTGCGTCGAGCGGAGAGCTGAAGGAGAGACCCATGACGGAAGCCCGAAAGCATCCGCCGAGCAGGCCGAAGTCTATTTGAAAAACTCCAAAACGACATTCATGTCAGATTGTGCGGAAACATCGCCGCGTAAGTTTGCATCAATGACACGGCGGCATGCTTCGACGGCCGCAATGTCGCGGAGGTCGTTTGCCGCATCGAGAACGGACCAAGCCGTCTCAACCAATGGGCTGTCAGACGAGGCCAAATCCAATCGATTAATAATCATTGCAGCGACCCAAATTAGAATTCAAAAACATCATCGGCTCGCCGAGCCAAGTCGTGCAGTTCCGCGAGCGTTCCGCGGACCGCGCCGCAGCGACCGCACTGAACCGCGGTGGTGCCTGGAGCATTGACCGGGTCCACGACTTTGATCGACAAACTTCCGCATTCCTGGCAAACGATTTTGAAGCCAGGCCGTGCACTGGTCGGGTGCGGTGCGATCTTCACTTGGTATCTCCGTCAGCCCATAATTACTAAAGCAAAATAATCAGGTTGCGGGCCTTCCAGTGAAGGCGCGTCAGGCGTTCTGAAATTGCGAACCGCAGCACTCTCACAAGAGGCACGAACCAGTGTTGCGCGTCTCGGCCGTAGATATAAGGCCCATACAAGACATCCATTCGGCGCTCATAAGCCATCGCGGCGAGAGCGAACGCCATTAAAACAAAACTGAGAAGTGCGATTGTTTCGGTCGTCATTTGAGGCCCCCCGGCCCGTTTCTTTGATTGAGCCTCTAATACGCCTAAAATTCTAAAGTTCGGATGTCGGACGCGGCCCAAATTGAACGATCGTATTAGCGGCGTCTAAACCAAGACTTTTCAGAAGCCTTGCCAACCAGGTCTCGGCAAGCCCCCGCCGCAGCCCCACAAGCCGGCTGAACTTCACCTCCAAAGCGAACTGCTCCTCGCTCGATGGAATGAACGAACATGACCCGCCCTTGTGGGAGGGCACCGGACATTCTATCGGCCACCATCGTCCGGCGGACCCGATAAATGTGGCACTCTTCGAATATGTTTCGCGAAAATGCGAACAGCAGCGCCCTCAGTGGCGCTGTGAGCGAAGTTGTCAGACGCAATGCGTTCAATCGTTTCGCGGAGGCTCAAGAATTGAGCCTCCCGCTCATCCGGCGGCGTGCCACGCGCGCCTGCTAGCTCGTCCATAGCGGCTGCGCTTATCTGACACCGGACCGTCCCGCCCTCGCTGTCCAACAGCGTAAATTCGAAGGCCATTCGGTCGGCATCGTAACGCAAAATCTGACCCCGCCTGAGCGGCATCCACCTCATCCCTATCGCCCCAATCGCAAAAATGCTTGGCTTTTGGGAGTTTGTCGAGAGGGAGCCGCTGGTTCCAGAATTTATCTGCAGCGCGCGCACCAAGTTTAATAAACGAGTTTCGTTGCAGTGTGGGTGATGCGCGTGCGCCATCACTACTGCGCCGGACAATTTCCCCAAATGCCCGGGCCCACCATGGCAAAGTTCGCCGGGCGATCATACTCCGCCCGGCGACTTTGCATTGCGAGAGTTACACACCCTAACGACAGGCTATTTTTTGATGTGTGATCTAGTTCACAGACGGCGGAAGCAACGCGAGTTAAGCCGATTTGCAATTCAACTTTGACGGGAGCGGCGGGTGAAACGAATAGGATTGACTAGGAAGAACGCCAACGTTGAGACGCTCCGCGCTCGCTATGAGGAATTGCTGCGTCTCCGCGGGTATCTTCAGCGGTTTGAGGGTCCGGGCCAGGACACGGCTGAACCAAAGGAGCGGAAAGCCCGTGCGGCAATTGGTAAACAAGACGAATGCGAGGATGCCCGACATGTCGGATCAGCCTTTCGGCATTATTGTCCCACCGCAAGCGGCGGATACTGATCCGGTTCTCACGCAAAAGTTCTCCACACCGCACTTCATATATCTGGCAGCGATTGCCGCCGCGACAGCCGGCTGGCTTTGGCTCATTGCTCGGATTCTGATGTGGTCAACTGCGCTCTAAGCGGCCGTGAACGTCGGGAATGACGGAAGTCGAAGCCATGTGCGGATCCTATTCCAACCATCGACAACCGGCGCGCCCCGCCGACCGTGCGACTTTATTTAGCGACCCGCAAAACGAACTTAGTGATAGGATGTAGACAACCCATCACTTGAGCGCGCTCCAGTGAATTGATCGGCACCATTGCCGCGGCCCTCGCCGAGGCTCAGGGCGAACTGACCAACCCCGAAATGTCCTTGGTGGCCGCGATCCGCTCCCCATTCTCACGGGAGGGAGCCGAACCTTCCGCTATGCCTCGCTGGCGAGCGGCCTAGATATTGTCCGCTAGAGCCTTGGCCAGCACAAGATCGCCACGGCCCAGACCAGACCACCGCCATCGGACTTCCACCGTCTACCTTTCGTCGGACTCCCGGCGCACCCGTCCACAGCATCAAAAACGGAAGTTGGGTCACGCCTGAACTTGGTCCGTCACCTCAACAACGGACATTCGGCGACTACTTCGGCATGTCCGAAAAGTGTCATGCAGAGACATATGCTCAATTGGCTGACTGAAGGCTCGTATCAGCCGAACTGTTGTCGACTCGCATCTCCGACACATCCACACTTTTTATAATGTCTTCAACGATCGCTTGTCCGATCGCGTCGCCGACAAGATTCTGTCCTACACGAGTCAGATGAAGGCCGTCATGCTGCAAGATCCTCGACTTTGGAAAGTCTTCGAGAAGGCTGACGCCATCAATAAGGATCATATCCGGTGCTCTTGAATGTAGTTCATGCAACGCGTCTACATAAGTGATTGCTTTCCTCATCGTATATCGTGATCCGTAGACAAATGGTGACAGTACGACAGGCTTAATGCCCACCGATCGGCAGTCATCAACCATAAGCTCGATCGCAGCGATATATGAGGAGAGAGGAGTTACGGGCTCTATCTTTCGCAGGTGGCCTATTAGAGAGGCTATCTGCCAGCGAAGAAGGCTGAGCGCGGTCGCCGGTTGACCGTGAAACGAGCTAGTCCTCAGAGCCGCACTGGTGTTGCCCTCGATCCTAAGTTCGGAGCTACGACCCCTCGGGCGACGTCCAGCTCGAATTGGACACTGCGCGTCACTAGTCCCGAATTGAATGACGATATAATGCGGATCGAAGTCAAACACCTTCTTCTTGAGATACTTTTCTGCGCGTGGTGCAGGAAAGCCGCCAAGACTGACGATCTCTGACTGCACGGGTCGCGAGAGGCGCCTTTCGACTAATCCACAAGCAACTTCGAACATCCCCGCACCTTGGTGCGGATAGCCAGTAATCAAACATGCTCCAAACCCTGCTATTCTCAGAGGGGAGACGTCACTTGGACTGACTTTTGTCGACGGTGACCAAGTTTTCATATCGCGCAACTCGGGATAGGCCTATTAACATATCACGCTCCCAGCGAGAAACTCAACTACAGTCTTGCGTCGAATGGATTTGATCCACATCAATTTATGGTTCGGCCGATTGGAAAAAAGCTATGTCCGAAGCTCGACATGTATGCTTGGCAAAACGCACACGGCCTTTAGCATCTGGTCCGCGCGAGCGCGGTTTGAGAATCTAGGCAACCTATGACGTGGTGAGGTGCCAACTCAAGCTTAATGCGTTGATCTGGCGCTATGAGCGTATCGGCGGCTGCCGGCGAAGAACTCGCTCGCAGCGGTCGATGCCCGCGCTGTGGAGGCCGCCTACCAGGCAAAGCTGGACGCCACAAATCGCGATGCCCGAGGTCAACCTGACCAGCTTCCAGGTCCGTTGCCGGAAACGAAATCGGCCCGCTCAGATAACGAAGTCACAATCGTGAATGGCTCGGCGGCCAATGACCGACAGCAAACGAGGGCCGAAACGGTCTTGCCGTTGCGCAGACCGGTCCGTCGGCGAAATAAGGTCCATCTTGCTTTCGTCGCGGCGCAGCCGTGCTTGATCTGTCGGCGATCGCCTGGCGATGCTCACCACCTGAAATTTGCTCAACCAAGTACGCTGGGGCGCAAGGTAAGCGACGAGTTTACGGTGCCGTTGTGTCGTGACCACCACCACGCCCTGCATCGGCACGGCAACGAAATCAGTTGGTGGACGAACTTCCAGATTGCCCCCATGGAGATCGCAAGGGAGTTATGGAGAACGAGTCCGGTCCACGGTTCGTCAGGTTTATTAGATGCCGCGGCCGGTCTGCATAATTCCGACACCAGAACCATCGAGCAGTTGACTCGGCCCACTACGCCACCGTCCGTCAAATGATGATTGACGAGGTCGCACCGTGGACAAGCATCGAATGGCTGTGGACGATTGATCTGATCGAATTGTCATGGGATGTTGTCCGCTACCGTTCGCTTCGGCAAAGGTGGGCTCGAGAAGTGACCTCAATTGAGCCGACATAGAACAACGTTGGGGCACTTTCGATTTCGATCGGAGCGTTCATTTTCATAGTTCCGCGGCCCAAATTGAACGATCGTGTAGCGGCCTCTAAAGCCGAGCCGGCGGCTCACAAAAGAAAAGCCGCCCTGCGGCGGCCTCCCGTAGTGATCTACTTACCAACGCCATGCGAGCCGCAGTTATGCAAGCCGTAAGCTCGTCTGGCTCTTGCGGCGATAGGCCATGAAGCCGACGCCGAAGAAGCCAAGGATCATCATCGCCCAGGTTGAGGGTTCGGGGACGCTGGGGTTAACGCCGTTACCGTGAATAAGGTTGTCTGCCGCGACATCGCCGGTGTTGAAGCCGCCCTTTCCGTTGGATTGGCCCTGGATATCCGCCGAGAAAAACGCTGGTTGAAAGCCGTTGGGGGGAGCGGAACTTTCAGCAAAGTTTGCTTTGCCTAAAGCGCTTAAATCGAAAGTGGAGCCGACCGCTAATGCGAAATCCAGGGTTTGCAGCACACCGCTCGAACCACCGTAATCAAGGCCCTGCTTAAAAGTCCCGTACGGGTCGTTCGTATCCGCCGCAGTCAGAGCAGTAAAGCCAGTCTGAAGCGGGGTCACATAGCTGAACGCGAAACTCGGATTAAACATGAAGGCATTGTGGCCGGTTGATTTTTGGAAAAAATAACCGCTGTTGAGATCAATATCGAAAACAACGTTGGCTCCGACGCTGGCTTGAGAGATTGTGATCGATCCAAAATCCGCGGGGGTAGTGGCTGAGCACCCGCCAGTGCAACCGTCCAGGTTCAGCTCGGACGTCAATACATAATCGGCCTTGGCTCCGTTCGAGGAAAAGCCCAACAATCCCAAAACGGCCAAGGCAGCCGCCGCGCTAGACAGAACTCTCATAGCACCCTCCTAAAAAATAATTTACTCGAATTCCCATAACTTAATATTTTATTAATTGTACTTGCAACTGTGTCAAGGTACTTTTTGACGATTACTTGCACTGTGTCAAGGGACTTTTTGACGATTTAGTGACGACACAGAGCGTTGCGCGGATTTGACAATTTAATGCAATTGCTTGTCCATTTCGGCGCTGAATCCCGTTGTAAATCAAATGGTAATGTCTGAAAATCGAAATTTTGGCCACGTTCCCATATTAAATAAATAATAAAAATCGAGGCCACCTAATTAACCTTTACCAGGAATCGCGGGAGGTGGCGGCGGTCAGATTGGGATTAGAGATTTGTTCGACCCTCCTCCGTTCAAAATTGGGCTCGTTCTGGCAAAAAAAAGATTCTGGTGTGCATCGCAGCGTCTCTGAACTTTCTCGCCGGCGCGGCGTCCATCGTCGGCGCCGTCTCAGCAGCAGCGACAACCATGGCGGGCACAAAACGGGCTTGTTGCGCTTCCGGGCCGGTTGGCTCCGGGCGAAACGAGCGACGCCACGCCACCAGCAATGAGCGCGATATGCCGTGGCGTCTCGCTGTCGAGGATATCGCTCGCGGCGTCTGCAGGCTTTCCATGACGATCCGCAGCTTCTCATCATCGGTCCAGCGCCGTCGTCGGCCGGTCTCAAGTCGTTCAACCTCAGTACTGTACTTATGGCTGTCCATAAGCACCCCCCTGTTACTTCGAATGGCACTTCCGGCGGCTTTTCTCTAGGAGCGCCTGAAGGCAATCTAGTTCGAATGGGTCGACGGCAAAAGGAAGAACTGCGATCATTGATACTTAGTGCTGCGATCTAGCGGAGGTAATTGGATATCTGATGAAGCGCGCAACCGGTCGCTCTGATCGAGAAATGGCGGCATCTTACGTACGTATGCTGCCGGTACTCGCTGTCTTCGTGTTTGGGATAAACCTTGTCGGTAGCATATATGCTTCGTTGAATGGCCGGGGGCTGTACGCCGATGCAGCAGCCCTATTGGTCGTCATTTACGAACGATCATGGCCCTTAATATCTTTATCTGGTTCGCGCGCTACCGTCGAACTATTGCGACAGTGGCCGGTTGTCCTGTTGTCCCGGTATACGTCTGCAAGTTTGTTTGAGTGTGGTGAGTTGCTGACCTTCGTCATGCTGGCGCTGCCAACACTATTTTGCGCAGCGTGCTGGCCGATTGCGACACGAACTCAAAAGGCGTGGATCCTTTTTCCAATAACCTCTCTCCTGGTTGGCTTTGCGGCAACCTCGATGAATGCCGTCGGCGAAGCCGCCATTGCGACCAGCTATTATTGGATCCTATTGTTCGTACTGACGTTTCGAACGCGCTCCATCGCGGGCCAGTGTTTGTTTTTGCTAATCTGCGTGCCTGCGTACCGGCTGCATGAAGGCACGTTCGTCCTGACGATCGTGTTGCTGCTCGCGCTAGCTTTGAGAACTCAATCCGCTCTCGATAATTCGCGGGAAAAGATTTTTGTCGGTTCGGCTTTCCTCCTGTTAATGACCATACTTGCATATCAGATACTTTCGATCATCAATCCCGCCTACCCCGACGATCGGGCGCACATCATTCAGGGGTTTCTGCACTTCGAGTTTTTATATTCCGACCACCACTTCAACCTACCGCTCGTTACTGGAGCGGTGGCGATGATGGCGCTCGGGGGCGTACTGTTTGTCCGCGCCACTCTTCCGACCGCAGAGGCGATGCGCTATGCGAAAATGATTGTTGTCATTTGGGCAATCGTCGCTGTTGTTGCGATTACAGTTGCGGTTACGATTGAGGAAAGCTTTTCGCCACTTGCCCAGAATCAGGCCCGCTATCATCCACCCATCACAAGCGCCATTTTGGCGACGGCCATGATTTTGCTGCGCTGGTTTCAGTTGCCTGAACAACTATGGATGAACCGAGCGACCATCTTCATCTTGATTTCGCTATGCGCGACCCAAGCCGTTGCTGACGCCGTCGCGACGCATCGCTGGAATGCCTATGTGGCTGATCTGCAATCTCGGCTGGTCAAATGGCACGGTCTTATACCCTGGGAGGAAACTCTCCAAACGGGAGACGAGCGGGCAGATACGAATTGGCGATTATTCAACATAGGATGGGTCGTTCCTCTTCCCTGTATCATTTTCGCACCGAACGGCATCGTAAATGCCATCATCGATCTACCGGAGGGCACCTCCTTTCGACCGTTTGATCCCGAACGACCCGACCTTCTGCCGAACCTGCGCGGCATCGATTTCGCGCCCTACAAGCGGTTCTTAGCTGGTCGATCCTGACTTTTCGGTAGACCGCCTAGACTGATTAGACGCAAGGCCGAAAGCGTATAATTGTCATTGGTGCCGGTAAGCTGGACATCGGTCACGTCCACTGGCTATCCGTATCAATAACGCCATTTGTGATTTAACGCCTAACTATGGTTCAGGTTTGATAGCAATGATTACGCGGCGTCATTTCATTCGCAACGGGGCTATTGCGGCCTCGTTGTTGTCGGCTGAAAAATCCAGAGCATGGGCTGATGACGCAAATACCAATCTCCTGGCCTCACGCGTCCTGCTTGTCTACAACACATCCTCGAAAGATGGTCCTGCAGTTGCGGACTATTATAAGGCTAATCGACCAGGGATGTCAGGCGTTGACACTCTCGGCGTGACGGCGGACACGACAGAAAAGACAACATCCGCGAACATGATTTCGCAGATCAGAACACCCATCTATGAATTTATCGCCAGTTCTTCTCATCCAAAATACTACGTCGTCATGTGCCGCGGCCTTCCTTCGCGCGTTTGGGACAACGGTGTTCCAATTGCAAGCGTTGACTACCTGATAGGTCGTTCTGACCCCAATCTTGCTGACTCAGTTGGGGCTGAATACCACCAAGGTGGAGGCGTGAACTACTACAATGCGGCATTTGCTCCAGGGTCATATGCTGGAACACCCGTTCTAGTTACCAGGATGGACATGGGTACATTGTCGACAACAAAGGCTTACATCGAAAAAATCAAAGCGATGTACGACGCGATGCCGTCTCCCAGTTTGATTGTATCGGCAAATGCAGCCGGCCTGGGTGGGTCCAACTATCTTATGGATGAAGTTAGAAATCCTCCTTACAAGTTATTTTTTCCTCTTGCCAAGGATCATTCAGATTTGGCAAGCGCGTCATATTCAAATGTGCCCCTGGCAAGACGTTTATATATTTTCGGAATAACAGGCACCAATGCCCACTTGACTAGTGGGGAAGATGTGACGGGTTACGAGAGTTGGGGTGTTAACGGAGGGATGTCATCAACTTACCCAAACAATCGAAGCCTTTTCTTCACAGGAAAATCGAACTGGTATCTGGTAAAGACATTTGAGAGTTATAACGGCATCATCGGGTCAGACCACGGCAATTTTGAGCAGTGGTTTAGCCCTACTACCGGCGGCGGTTGGCACTATTCCCGCACCCCTATCGGCATGGCATGCCATACGGATGAACCTTCAATTGGCGGAGTTGAGGGCTCGATGTATATGTGCAATTGGGAGGCGGGACTTCTCTTCTCTGAATGTGCTTGGTCTAGCCGTAAGACCAAATATTTTATGGCCGTGGGCGATCCTCTCGTGAAGAGGTAGCAAAGCCTTCTTACGATATTCGCGCAAACATCGTTTCGAGGCCGCCACCGAAAGTTCAGCCGGATCGATCGTTGCCGAGCGAGCTTTCCGAGAGCCGGAATGGTGGCCGCAAGTTAAAGCCAGCATTGATACCTGCTGGACCCGCGATCATGAGCTCTTTTGTAGCGCGACAATCTTGATGAGAAGAGCGCGACAATCTGGATGAGAATCTGGTGTCGCGGCGGTGGTGATGATCGCGGCAAAGAATGAGGCGCGCAAGCGGAAGTTTGATTGTCGCGGCGCGTCAATCAGCACTGATATTGGCGGGGGTGGCATATGACGCAGGCCGACCCGGCCCGCGTTTTCGCTCCACGGCCTGGCGCCGCCGATAGCTCTCGACATTCATCTCGAAGATTGTGGCGTGATGGACGAGCCGTGCGGTATCAGTTGTGCTGTTGGTGTTCATGCCGCGTCTCCCGTCAGGCTGGCGCCGAGCAGTTCCTCGTAGGCATTGAGCGGAGCGAGTTGCACGACGACATTGGGCAGCCGCGCGGGATCGGGTGCGAACCGCATCCGTAAGGCGGCGATCTCGGGCAACTGTTTGTGCTGCAGACAGACGGCAAGCTGATCGGCCAGTTCGCTCTCGCAACCCCGCTCATGGGCCATGGCCAAAAGCTCGACCATGATGCGGCAGGCCTGCCGTTCCGGCAGTTGTTCGAGCAGAGCATCGAAGGTTTGCCGGTATGCCTGGCGCGGAAAGAGCTGGTCGCGATAAACAAGGTTGAGCAGCGCCATCGGCTTGCGGCGCAGCGAATGGATGACATGCCGGTAATTGACGACCTGGTCGTGCTTGCCGGAGGGATGGGCCCTCGCGGCAGTGCCATGAGATGAGTGCCACCGACGAAGATATCGAGCCGGTCATCGTAGAGGCGCACCCTGAGTTGGTGCCCGATCAGGCGTGAGGGCACGGTATAAAATACCTTGCGGAGCGTGAAACCGCCGGAGGATGTGACGCGCACGCTCACCTCCTCATAGTCCGACGAGCGGCGGTCCGGTAACCCGAGGAGACAAATGTCAAATATGCCGCTGTTGCTTGCCATCGCCAAGAGATGACGAGTAGACTACGGTCTAGAACATCATGTTGTCGTTCAGAACATCGGATTCGCTGTATGCTGGGCGCGCGGGCAAAGGCTCGAACTTAGCGCACCTGCCAGCAAGTTTCTTATCGGGGGACTGCATCGTGATGGGAAGTCGCCAACCTAGCGCAACCAAGCCGAAACGGATGTCTCTGGCGCAATTTTCCAAAAATCTTATATCGGGCGAATCTCAAGGCCAGCCGGATTGCCTTGGTAGCAGCACGGAGGGTGTTGGTCTGGAAAGCGGCGGTCAGAAACGGTTTGCCGCCGACGTCGTGGCCGCGATGTCAAACCCCGCAACGGCAAAGAGCGAGGCCGGCTGAGATCCAGACTCTGGTTTAGGGAATTCGGCTCATCGTCAATGTTGCCCCCCTGTCTACTTGGTGACTAGCCGGCCATAGCAGCCCTCCGGGCAAGGGGGCGATCAGCGCCAGGGGCCGGCCGATCGCACACACCCTGATCGACTTGATCAACCCCTCAACGAAAAACCCCGGGGCCTTTGCCCGGGGCTTTCGCGTCTGAACCACCGATGCTGTTTGCGATTAGACCAACCGCAACGCGGGCCTTCCTTTTTGGCGATAAGCCACGAAGCCTATTCCGAAAAAGCCGAGGATCAACATCGCCCACGTTGATGGCTCCGGCACACCGCCTACGCGGGACGGATCGCTCGAGGCATCCAGCGCCTGTATCAACACATTGGCAGCAGTGCTGTCTACAAATTCCAAGACGCTGAAGAAGTAGTAATTATACATGTGAAGGCCGGTATGATCGTTCTCGTCGGCGCCGGTCAGCGTATATGTTCCCGCGTCACCAAACTTGGCTGTAGCGCTATCTGATCCCCAGACCTGCCATGACTCACTGCCTTGCGTTGATCCCATCTGGAACGAAAAGGAATTCCAGCTACTTTTTATCGCGGTCAGGTCGATGCGGACCACCTCTTCGTGTTCAATTTCATTATTTGAAGTGGTCGGAACGTTAACCAGGCCAAGGCCAGTTTCGCCAGCACCAGAAGTTTTGCCGTACAGGTTAGGACCTGCTGTTCCGAAACTGTCGTCAGTCCAAGAGGTCGCCGTAATTTTGCTTGACCCATTATCTCCCGTGTACTGGTGACTGCTGCTCCCTACATCGCCCAGCGGGGTGCTCAAAATAGTACTAGTCCATTGCACTTCCACCGCCTGCGCCGACGATGCTCCCAAAATTCCAAATGCAATTAGTGATGTTGCGGCGAAGATATTTTTAAAGCTAAAGCGCATTTGACCCTCTTGAAGAACATTAAAATTCAACTTGGATAGTTAATACTGTAAACGTTATCCAAGTCTAAACCAACCGTCAACGCCAAACGGTCCAATTGCAGGTCATTCAAGCGACGCTCTCCCATCTAAAAATCGCCGGCACAATTGGACCCGGCTCAATTCCTGCTTTTATGGAGCCTCACAAAGACCCTTTAATATTTAATCACGCGCTAATCAGGCCAAGCGAACGGATCGGCCCTGACTTGCGCCGATAGGCCATGAAGCCTACGCCGCAAAAGCCGAGGATCATCATCGCCCACGTCGAGGGTTCAGGAACGCCAGTGGTCAGGGAGGGATTGCCGTCCACGAAGCTCTGGTGGACGCTGTTATAGAGTTCCTCCGCTGGGGAGGTGTTGCCAGAGTGTACGGCATCATCATAAAAAGTGGAAATCAAACCGTTGATGGTCGAATCGCCGCTGTGAGCAGTTAGACCGTATTCGACCTCCCAGATCGCGGCCTGGATCGCCGTCACGTCATCGGCGTGACCAGAGGTACCGGCTTCGCCAACGCCTATATGCGCCAAGTACTGGATCTCTGCAGAGACGTTGGCCGGCAGCGTAAATCCTGTATGCGTCGGGAGGTTGGGTCCGGCGGGATTATTGTCGGTGGTCAGGGTCTGCGACGCATAGGTTAAACTAGGCGATTGTCCCCCCACGTTAATGGTGTGGAAGAGATCCACGCAAAACACCCACAAATATTGGTTTGCTGGAGTGCTTGCGACATGCAGCCCGATCGGAGTGGAAAATTCAGTTTCGTTGTATTTTACACCGTTGTAGCCGGTTCCACTAAGGGTGACTTGGTTCCAGTCATAAACACTGACCGAGTCAATGGTATAGGTGGTAGCGTTTGCCACCGAACCAGACGCAAGAACTCCACAAGCTCCAAGCAGTGTGGCTAACTGCCTTAACGCCAAACACTTAACCATAAAACAACTCCAATTATCAGGCACTGGACGGTTACCTGATGACTAACAATTGGTCAATGCTACTTTCTAAATTGCTGAAGGTACTTATTTGTTTGCTTGTCTAAATACTTAATTCGGATAACTGCCAGAGCCATGCACGCTGTACTTTAAACGACTACTCCGCTCAAAGAGCCGTGCCGACGCCCGCGGGGCCGCCAGACCGGCACCCATTAAATGGTATGGTTTTCGCATATCACTGCCCCCTTCCCCGCAGTTTGCGAGCTCGATCATTCGCGACCTGGCTGTGCTAGTTTCAACAAAGCGGGGGCGCCTTTGCGAAGACGCAGTTGGATTCGTTCCCAAAATCCAAAAAAAACTGTTTGGCTAAAATGCCACCCGCATCGCATTTGCGACAGCGCCTTTTCAGCTGGAATAGATCGGGATAGGGGGAGCCTTTCGGCCCCTCCCCTCCCACACCACCCGGCATGCGGGTCCGCACCGGGCGGTTCAAGAGGTTGAGGTGTCGTGATGACCCTGTGCTCTCCGATCTATGCCGCGGGCGGCGAGCTTCGTCGCTGCCCGAATAGGACACGGCTTCAGCGTGCCCTTCCTCGAACCGCCCTGCTTGCGCAGGCATCTGACGCAATGCTCGCCACATCGGCATGGTGTTGAACACTCCCTCTCGTTCGGCCCTTCGCCTGCGGGTCGGCTTTGCAACCTTCTCACCGACTACTACGGCCTCTGCTGACTTCTCGCTCCGGTTCGACACCGTCGCCCTTTCGGGCACAAGGCGAGATCTCCCCGGGTAAGAACGCACTCCTTCACTGCACGACCGCCGGATCTACGCCGCTTCCCCTTGATCACGAGAGCTTCGCGGTCCTTGGCCCGCTCGCCATGGTCAGCACCGCCTTCTATCCGGTTCTTGTTCAATCGGCCCGCAGCTTCGCTCCACGCTTCCTTCCCACACTCGGTCGCCCTCATGCAGTTGCGCTTCACTTCGCTCGTTGTGATCAACTCACGATGGGACTTTCACCCATAAGAGTGCGCCCATGCTGGGCGCACCAAAAGAAAAGCCGCCGTGAGGCGGCTTTTTAAATCCTATTATGCAGCTTGGTTTAGGCAAAGCGGAGCGTAGGCTTTGACTTGCGGCGATAGGCCATGACACCGACCCCGAAGAAGCCGACGATCATCATTGCCCAAGTTGAGGCTTCGGGGACAGGAGCCGTTAAATTTCCACCAGAAATTTCGAAATCAAGGACTGCGGGTGCGCCATTTCCTTCAACATAATATAAGTCCAAAGGAGCGCCTGCGAAGGATGCGTTTGTGGAAAAGCCTGCAGCAGGGTTATTTGCTTGTTGTTCAGCGGACATATTAACGAGTGTGGTGCCTCCGATAATCAATTTGCTTCCATCGTCGGAAGTGATGCTGCCGGATGTAAGGCCCCCTGAACTCGTCCATGTGGCAGCGATATGGAAAAAAGCGGTGGTAGTATCAGTAGGCGTGCTAAGTTCGTTGTTCTGAAACGCGTTTTCATCACCTGAGACCCAAGTCACATAGTTGGCAAAATTGAAACTGCCAATAAAATCTAAACCAGTGTTATTGAGAGACGATTGGGGTCCGGGCGTGCTCCAATTTATCGTGGAGTTATTATATGTAAATACATAGTTGGGAGCGGTACTAAGAACTGGATTCGTTTCGTCAGCCCCGGTGCTGCTCCCAGGCGCAGATCCGGCGTAAGACCAGACATCGACCGTATAGATGTCCGCCTTTGCCCCTGATGCAGAAAGACCAGCGATTGCCAATCCGACCGCGGCTGACAAAAGGGGCAAGTTAAATCGTTTCATTTTCTACCCTCCAATTCGATCAATTGTTCTCGTTAATAAAAGACTAACGAGAGACTAAAATGGTGTTTGGCAAGAGTCAATGCGTTGCGCAAAGGTTTTTTGTCACAAATTAGACCGTAAACCCAAACTCCGTTTAACGATCCCCCTATTACAAGAACGGTGTTGTTTGGTATTGGCAGGTTTAGACTTTCGCCTGAACCGCACTTGATCGGCTATCCGTCCTGACCTAAGCCGCCGCCCGTCGGTTCAGGTTTTACGGGGTTTCTCGGAAGACGGCGGCCCTGGAGGGTACCGTCGTTCGTATCGTCCACTAACCTTTTGGAGCAAATTCGGTTGCGCGGTCGGCAACCCCCTGAAAACGTATAATCGAAGTATATGACCCACGGCACGGCAGTTTCTTTGGTGGAGTCATGTTTGGAGTTAATGTTTTGATGTTGACGAAGAAAAGCTGCGACATTCGGATCATATCAAAGGCAGAGGAAATTACCGAAGGTCTATTTGGACACGTCTTCCTTTGCGTGATCGAGATACTTCCCTACCTTCATGCGCACAGCATTTTCCCGGACTGGCAAATACGCGCGGCTCACTATGGTGCGTCGGATGGCTTAGTAATACCGGGCGCTCTCGAATTGGCATACGAGGTCGAACCAGGCTCTAAAACTGAAATAAATCTTGCCCGTCTACGAAGCCACCATCGCCACTTGCTCGGGAGTGACTGGCAGGGCGTGAGTGCTCTCTGGCATACCTATTTTCGGATACCTGACCGCATCATCGATAGGGTCAAAGCGTTGGGCACATTGTCAGATGCGATCGGCATTCATTATCGCGGTAATGACAAGCAGACTGCTGTTTGGGACACCAACCCCGTCAGCCATGAAGACTACTTGGCAATCATTCGGCAATTCTGTCAGGAGCGCCCCGAGTTCCAACGTATCTTCCTTGCGACCGACGATTTCAACTTCTACGGATTTCTGAAAGCCAATATTTCCCTTGAGGTCATTAATTTGGGGGACGTCGGTTTCCACAAAGACGAGGCGTCGCCCGAAATTGCAGGTGCCAAAGCAGATCGAGCGGTGCTGGATTGTGTTCTCCTTTCCCGATGTGGTGTCGTTCTCTTGACCTCGTCCGCGCTGCCGTCCTTTGCCAAGATAATCGAGCCTACTCTGGAAATCTATCGCGTCGCAGCGAGCAAAATTTTTGCAAGCGCGCCTTACTTTCCTGTTGCATATATTCCGACCTACAATTCATCCTTACCAGAGGTTTCGGCGCTCGTTGATCAACTCATGGCAGGCGATTGGTCCAAACAGGCGTACGCTGAGCTGTTTACCGCCCGTTTTGTCTCCCGGCCGCACTATTCACCTACTGCTCGATTGATTTACAGTTATGTCCGTCGACTGACGCCCGGTTGCCATTGGATTGCGCGTCTACCAAAATGGCTGGCGGGATATCGTCAGAAGTGGAGACTTCGGGCGCAACAACGCTGAATGCCGAGGCATAGATGTTTGATCCCGGATTTGATGACTTGACGAAACTAGCAATAGCGAGCTCAGGTCGCCAGCAGACCAACGCATTCGAGATTCTCATGCTGTTTTGGATGGGGCGAGCCTTCGGCTTCCAGAGCGGGGGGTAACTCTGGGCGCGCGTTTCTAAATTGCTTAATTTGAATCAAAAGTAATTTTTTTCTTGTTTTAATACCGACAAACGTCTTGGTGATAAGAATTAGACAACTAATTTGACAGGCAAGGAGTTGTGCAACTTGCGACTTCACCCAAAAGCTGTATTAACGTTATAGTCGATTTGCAGGCCCAAACTACGCGAGCGCATTTTTGCCAAATCTCTCACGACAACCAGCCCAGGCGAACTGTCCTCCGGGGCCGAGGCCCCCCCGAAGGTGTTGACACTCCTGTCCCTGGCGATGACTGCGTTCGCGCTGCTTCTGCTCGTTCCGACGCTGGTATTTGTCACGGAGGTTCTAGCCGGGTGCCTACTGCCAGTACGGGAAACCAAACAGACCGCCTCCCGGACCGACAGACCGGTTGCGGTATTAATTCCCGCCCACAACGAGGGCGCTGGAATTAAGCCCACTATCGAAGATGTTAAACGGCAGCTTCACCCACTGGATCGCCTCCTCGTGGTCGCCGATAACTGCACCGACAACACCGCTGCTGTGGCCGCGGCGTTAGGAGCCGAGGTCGCTATCCGCAATGATTCGACCCGAGTCGGAAAAGGTTACGCCTTGGATTGGGGGATCGACCATCTGTCCGCCGCTCCCCCCGAGATTGTCCTGGTCATCGACGCAGATTGCCGGCTGGCACCCGGCACGATAGATCGACTTGCAGATGCCTGCGCTCAATCCCAGCGACCGGTGCAATCACTTTACCTGATGACCGCGCCAGCCGGGCCAACGATCAACCATCAAGTCGCGGAATTTGCCTGGCGAGTAAAGAACTGGGTGCGGCCACTTGGTCTCAGTGCAATGGCCCTACCCTGCCAGCTTATGGGTACCGGCATGGCTTTCCCTTGGCCTGTCATCCGATCAGCGGACCTTTCCACCGGAATTATCGTCGAGGACCTGAAACTGGGCCTTGAGCTTGCGGCCGCGGGGCATCCCCCCATGTTCTGCCCTTCGGCGGTCGTGACAAGCACCTTTCCCAACTCAGCGCAGGGTTCAAAGACCCAGCGTCACCGCTGGGAGCAGGGCCACATCGGATTAATCCTCACGAAATCTCCGGCACTATTATTTTCTACCGTGAGCGGGTGGAATAAAGACCTGATGGCGCTGGCCCTGGATTTGATCGTTCCCCCAATCACCCTTTTGGCGTTATCGTTAACGGCAATGGTTCTCGCGGCAGCTATTGCTACTCTCGCAGGTGCTTCTCTATACCCGTTGGTGATCAGCCTGATCAGCGCCCTTCTTATCGTCGCAGCCACCATCTTGGCCTGGGCCAAATACGGGCGCGAAATACTGCCGCCGCAGTCATTTGCATTGATTGGTCGATATTTTCTGGGGAAGCTCAACCTATATCGCGCGGTGCTCTTTGGGCTCAGAATCTCGCGCTGGATCAGGACCGAACGAAGTTGAGAAAGCAAAGAGCTGTTTTGGCTGCTCATGGGAAACGCGGTGGAATATCTTCAACCCATTAGCTCGGAAATTCCCGATTGGACACGAGAAGAACCCAGCCAATTCTGGGATCCGGGGCGGAAGCTATTACGCACGATCCGGCGCTACCAGTACTGGCAACAGCGGCCCGGACTGATCGGCCGAACTTTTTGCAAGATAATCGTTTTGCGGCATCGGTTCTGGAGTGTCGTCACGGGCGCAGATATTCCGCTAAATTGTCAAATAGGCGGTGGTCTGCTAATTCCCCACCCCAACGGCATCGTGATACACCCCGACGCCGTCATTGGCGTCAACTGTCTCTTATTTCAGCAGGTTACCATTGGAACCCGAAACGAGCTCGGCCATCCCGAAATCGGCGGCCATGTGGACATAGGCGCAGGAGCCAGAATATTAGGCCGCCTGAGGATTGGATCCCACGCCAAAATCGGCGCGAACGCCGTCGTGGTAAAGGACGTCCCCGCCGGCGCAGTGACCGTCGGAGTTTCTAAATGACGGACAAACGTCGGTTTCGAGGCGAAAAGATACGGTTGGGTTGAGGATCTGATGTCCAGCTTATCATCCGGCACCATTTCGATCGCTGCAACGTTTACGGCAGAGCCGCTATTGCCGAGCCTCTCATTCATTCTGGAGCAGGCTGGTGTTCCGTTAAACGTTCGCTTTTCACCATACAATCAATTGTTTCAAGAGTTGCTTTCGGACGCGAGCCTCCTGATCAATAACGCTGCGGGTATCAACGTCGTTCTTATTCGTGCTGAAGACTTTGTCCGCGATGCTTTACATGAAGAAGCAGCGCTTACCACGGTCGTACGCACTGCCGACGAATTGAGTGCTGCATTGGCATCGTTTGCGGCTCGCGCGAAAATTCCTACAATCGTATCGATCTTTCCGCCCTCGCCTCGCGCCGGCCAGCTCCGATCGGCTCTTGACGCTGCGAACGCTCAACTCACCTCACGCATCGAATCCTTACCCGGGATCATCCTGCTGCCGCCCCATGAAATCGACCGGCTATCTGTCGAGGACCAATTTGATTGCGTCAGCGACGAACTCGCGCATGTTCCGTATACCCAAAACTACTATGCGTCCCTTGGCCTTGCCATCGCCCGTAAGACGCATGCGGCGCTCGTTCCAGCTCACAAAGTCTTAGTATTAGATTGCGATAACACGCTCTGGCGCGGCGTCGTCGGCGAAGATGGCGTTGATGGAATTGAAATCACACCCGCCTTCGCAAATTTGCAGAAATTTGCCATCAATGTTCACTCGCAGGGGACGCTTGTCTGCCTCGTCAGCAAGAACAACCAACGCGACGTTCTTGACGTATTCGAACAGCGCTCGGACATGTTGCTCAAGCTCGATCTTGTCGTCGCCTACCGCATCAACTGGGATACGAAAACGCAGAACATCGCGTCGCTTGCGAACGAGCTAAATCTCGGCCTCGATTCTTTTGTCTTTATGGATGATAACCCAGTCGAATTGGCGTTGATGCGAGCTGAATTGCCGCAAGTCGTGACGCTCCGGGTTCCTGCAGAGGCGGAAATGGACTCATTTCTTGCCAATGTCTGGACATTTGACAAGATCACCGTGACCGATGAGGATTTGCGCCGTACCCAGATGTACAAGGACGATGCGGAGCGACATGCATTTGAAGTAAAGGCTGCGGACATCGACGACTTTATTGCTTCATTGAACGTCCGCGTCGACATCCGGACGCCAAATGATGTTGAGTGGCCGCGGCTTTCGCAATTAACCCAGCGGACGAACCAGTTCAACTTTACCACGAAGCGACGGACTGAACCCGAGCTGCGCGCGATGGCCACTTCGGGAGCAACAGTACTCCGCGTCAGCGTCGAAGACCGATTTGGGGATTACGGCCTAGTCGGCCTTGTCGTGGCGGCTGTTGAAATGAACCGCCTCTACATCGATACGTTTCTGTTAAGCTGTCGCGTTTTGGGCAGAGGCGTCGAACACACCATTGTGCGCGAGCTCGGAAAGATTGCTGACACTAGGGGCCTTTCAATTGTCGCGATCCCTCTCGCGCCGACGTCCAAAAATGAACCTGCACGTGCCTTTATCGAAAGTGTGGCATCACAATTTGGTACATCGGAAGACCAGAATAGCCTCTATCTCATTCCTTCCCTGGAAGCCGTCTCCGTCGCACATCGGCCAGGGTTTGATCCAAAGGCCGTGATCGAGGCGAGCAGACCAACAGACAGAACGATATCGCCGAAAGCAGCCTCAGCAACGCGCTCTGATCGGTACACACAGCTTGCACAGCAATTAACAAGTGGCCGGGCGGTCAACGCAGCAGCCAATGTTAGAGCATCTCGACCCCGGAGCTTAGTGAATGACGCCTCGCCACCGACGAACGAAGTTGAATGTCAGATGTTGGCATTGTGGCAAGAGATCCTGGCCCTTACTGGCCTGGGAATTGACGACGACTATTTCGCGCTCGGCGGCAGTTCGCTATCCGCCGCAAGGCTTTTTGCGGAAGTTACCCGTAGATTTGGCGTGAAATTGCCGCTCACCACCATACTATCATCTCCTACCGTCCGCACACTCGCGCAGCATATCGGCACGCCCCGCGCCGATATTGACACGCTGGTCGCGCTTAGGGGCGGTTCGTTGCGCAATTTGTTTTTGATACATGATGGTGACGGCGAAACCCTCTTGTACGCAAATATCACACGCCGCTTGCCCGACGATATCGCCGTGTATGGTGTCAATCCTCGAAAAGCTTTGAACGTCCCGCTTGCGCACACTCGTATCGAAGATATGGCTTCGTTTTACATCAATCAGATAAGACAGAAGCAACCGCACGGTCCCTACCTGCTCGGCGGAATGTGCGCGGGCGGTGTGATTGCCTACGAGATGGCGAACCAGCTGGTTCATCAAGGTGAGTGTGTCAAATATGTTTTGTTGTTGGACGCGGCTACTCCGCAAGCTCGGCATCGGCCGAACCTTGTTGCAAATCACCGATTAGGACGTTTTTCTCGAATGATCAAAGACGAACGAAGCGCCAAACTGCTGCCTACCGAACAGGCACTTCGGCTGATTTTGGCGATCTCAAGAAAAACTTGGAATATGTTGAGTTGGGAGGTGACAAGCAGGCTTACAAAGTGGTCGGTGCGTGCCCGGTTTCATCTTCTTCAAATCTTGCTTTCCCGCGGGCAACGCTGGCCTCGCGGCGTGCCTGGCCTCACGGTGCGACAAATCTATGAGCGTGCCGAAGCAACTTACATCCCACAGGTGATTGAGGGCACGAGCGTTGTATTGGTGCGCGCCTCAACAGGCGAATTCGGCGACACGCCTTATGTCGATCTTTATTCAGATGACACGCTGGGATGGGGTGCGGTCGTTCCCGATCTCACGGTTGCCGATGTTGATGGGGGCCACTTCAGCATGCTACAGGAACCGTTCGTTGCGCACCTTGCCACAACGTTGCATGGGCTCTTGGCACTTCCGTCGGCTAACGCACGAACGATCTCTCCAATCAATGAACTGGCATGATCAACAAGCGCGTCGCTGTCATCATCGTTACATACAAGACGGCAGAACTCGCGATCGATTGCGTGCGCTCGATCGATACTGAGAGACAAGATGCCGACTTAATCATCACCGCTACCGTAATTGACAATTCATCGGAGGATTTCGACGCTATTAGGCAAGCGATCGATCTCAACGGCTGGTCCGATTGGGTTCAGGTTGCGTGCCCTCCAAAAAACGGCGGTTTTGCTTACGGAAATAATTTTGGGGTCAAGCTCGCAAGCAAAACGGAAACGCCTGACTATATCCATCTTCTCAATCCAGATACAGTCGTGCGAAAAGGGGCGATCGCCTCACTAGTGCAACTCCTCGAAACACACCGGACCGTCGGGATTGCGGGAAGCAGCTTCGAAAATCTCGATGGAAGCGACTGGCCTTTTGCGTTTCGTTTCCCGACAATCATCAGCGAAATCGAAGAGGGCCTTCAGTTTGGTTTGGCCTCACAAGCGCTTCTGCCGTGGGTGGTTGCCCGAACCATGGGCAAATCGCCCGAGCGAGTAGATTGGGTGCCTGGCGCATCCATGATGATAAGAGGGGCTGTTTTTCGGCAGGTTGGAGGGTTAGACGAAAATTACTTCCTTTATTTCGAGGAAACGGATTTTTGCTTTCGCGCCAATAAACTGGGTTTCCAAACGTGGTATGTTCCGCAAAGTCGGGTGATGCATATTGCCGGCCAAAGCACGAAGGTAACCGAACGTGACGCCAGAGCTCGGCGACTGCCGGCATACTGGTTCGAATCCCGCTGTCGATTCTTCGTAACGTCATACGGCTTACCCTACGCTATTATTACCGATGTTTGTGCCATGATTGCCCGAAGCTTAGGGGCCGTCAAACGGTTCTGCCTGCTTCAACGAAGTAGCGGCGTGCCACATTTTGTAAACGATCTCTTGCGGCACAGCCCCCTATGGGCTCGAAACCGCAAGTCGTTGAAAACGATATGACCGCTGAAGTCATTTCATTTCGCGAGGCTTGGGCATCGCTGTTACCCCTGCGCGTGCGAATTCGAGCTGGCAAACTCTCAGCAGACGTTATTCCACTCACGCATACGGAGCTCGCATCTGCAGGTGAGATCAGCTCAGAGCGTAAGCGTGAACTCGAAAGCGGCAGAACCTACGCGAAGCGCGCTCTCGCTGCGTTTGGTGTCAACAATGTGGAGCTACCGGTGGGAAACGATCGCGCTCCCATTTGGCCTAAAGGCTTCGTAGGCAGCATTACGCACGTCCGAAAGGGAGCTGACGGATATTGTGCGGCGGCTATTGCCCGTTCCGATGAATTTTCGGCGATCGGGATCGATGTCGAATACGCGGCAGGTCTAGCTCCTTCTATTTGGCCGGCAATCCTCACAGCCGCGGAGCTTGATCAAGTCAGCAGACTTCCTGCTCCCGAACGAGAAAGCGATGTCATCCGCAGATGGTGTGTTAAGGAAGCGACCGCCAAAGCGTCGAGACAGCGCTTGGACCCCCTTTTTTTTGAAACCAAAAGATGTGAAGCTGACAGCAATCGGTTTTTGCTGGTCCACAGATCGGGCGAGTACCAGTGTTGTGACGTTCGGACGGCTTTTTCAAATGGTCTAATTCTGGCCGCAGTGGCGGTGCCGTTCCAATGATCACGATCCAACAAGACGCTCCCTATGATTCGGTTGGCAACACAACGCCCAGCAAGACAATTCCGTCCCAACAAGTCGGCCTTGTCGCGATCGGCCGCAATGAGGGAGACCGCCTAAAGCGGTGCCTAAAATCGCTGTCTCTCTGCGGGCGTGTGGTTTACGTCGATTCCGGTTCGAACGACGGATCGGATCGCTGGGCGCGCGCCTTTGGCGCCGAGGTGGTGCACCTCGACCTTTCGACACCATTCACTGCCGCGCGGGCCCGCAATGCGGGTTTTCGCCGGTTGCAGGAAACAATGCCTGACGTTCGCTTTGTGCAATTTATTGACGGCGACTGTGAACTTGCCCGCGGCTGGCCGACAACGGCCCTTGACTTTTTGCAGCATCACGACGACGTCGCCGCGGTGTTTGGCCGACGACGCGAGAGCAATCCTGACAAATCGGTCTATAACCAACTATGCGATTGGGAATGGGATGGCTTGGCAGGCGAAGCTCGCGCCTGTGGGGGCGACGTGATGCTGCGTGCCGCAGCACTCAAGGCTGTTGGCGGCTATCGCGACACCCTGATCGCGGGCGAAGAACCGGAACTCTGCGTGCGGTTGCGCGCCGCGGGATGGCAGATCTTTCGCCTAAACGCCGAGATGACGTTACACGATGCCGCCATGACCCGCTTCGGTCAATGGTGGAAACGAACTCGGCGCACCGGCTACGCCTTTGCGGAAGGCGCACATCTGCACGGCGCGTCACCCGAGCGGCACTGGGTGTGGGAATCGCGCCGGGCCTGGCTGTGGGGCGTCTGGCTGCCCCTCGTATGCTTAGTGGCTGGCTTCATCGTGATGCCTTGGGGTTTCGCGAGCTTTGTGATTTATCCCGCGCAGATGCTACGGCAGTTGATGCGCGCGACCGGCACCTTTCGCGAACGCGTCACTAAAAGCTTTTTCCAGCTCGTGGGCCGCTTTCCGGAAGCCTTGGGGCAACTACAATTTCAGCGAGACCGGTTGTTGGGCCGCGCGACGACCCTGATCGAATATAAATGATGCCATCATGCGCATTGCCTATTTGATCAACCAGTATCCCAAGGTCAGCCACAGCTTCATCCGCCGTGAAATCCAGGCGCTGGAGCGCCGGGGCGTAAACGTGACGCGGATTTCGATCCGCGGCTGGAACGATTCGCTGGTGGATGCAGATGATGCACGGGAGCGAGAACACACGCGTTATGTCTTGCAGGGCGGTGCCCTACCACTGATGTTCGCTTTTCTCCGGCTTCTGCTGACCCGCCCGACCTCGATGCTCCGAGCGCTGGCTCTCGAACTGAAGATGGCGCGCCGCTCGGAACGCGCCCTCACCGTTCACCTGATTTATCTCGCTGAAGCCTGCCAAATCCTTCTATGGCTAAAGCAGGAAAACATCACCCATCTGCACGCCCATTTCGGCACCAACTCGGCGGAAGTAGCGATGCTGGTGCACATGCTTGGCGGGCCAACTTGGAGCTTTACCGTTCACGGCCCCGAAGAATTCGACAAGTCGCATCAAATCGGACTTGCGGAGAAAATCCGGCGCGCGGCCTTTGTCGTGGCGATCAGCTCTTTCGGCCGCAGCCAACTCTACCGCCTGGTCGAGCATGCCTACTGGCCCAAAATTGAAGTGGTGCATTGTGGCCTGGATCGCAAATTTCTTGATGAGGCGCCAGAGCAGCCGCTCTCGCCCCGGCGGCTCGTCTGCGTCGGCCGGATCTGTGAGCAAAAAGGTCAGTTGCTGCTGCTTGAGGCCGCCAAACGCGTCGCCGCCAAAGGCGTTGACTTCGAACTGGTGCTCGCCGGCGACGGCGAGATGCGGGCTGAGGCCGAACAATTCATCGCCGATCACGAGCTTCGATCCAGAGTCCGCATCACCGGCTGGATCAGCAACGATCAGGTCCGCACCGAATTGTTGGGAGCGCGCGCGCTCGTGCTACCGAGCTTTGCCGAAGGGCTACCGGTCGTGATCATGGAGGCGATGGCGCTGCGGCGGCCCGTGATCAGCACGTTCATTGCGGGCATACCGGAGCTGGTCGAGTTCGAACGAACACGGCTGGCTTGTGCCCGCCGGAGATGTTGAAGCATTAGTGACAGCGATCCTAAGGTGCCTTGCCACCGGGGCGGGCGAACTCAGCCGCATGGGCCAAGGCGGCCGGCGCCGCGTCCAGCTTCGCCACGACGCTGACCGCGAAGCAAAGGAGTTACGTGCATTACTTCAGAAAGTAAGCATCAGCCCAAGGCCGCGGGGTTAGCTTGACTCGGAGCGCCTGGCTGGTTTTCGGGACCAGCGTTCGGCGAGGATGGCGAGTTCCTCGGCGAGGCATTCTGACGTTGCCCATCTAGCGTAATAATAAGTCGAGACTTTTACATGTACCGTCTGTGTACCCGCCGCCGTCATCCTCTCATTCGCCGCCGCCTCCGGGTCTTCCGGCTGCAGTCTATCTACCAGCAGCGCCTTGCGCTGGGAGCTGGCGTAAAGTTCGTGCCGCAGGTCTTGATCTCAAGCTTGAGATGAGCGATCAGCCCTTCCGTATCACTCCCAAGGCGCGGGCCGCGAATTGCTTCGGTTTCCAGGCGCACCGCATTCCACCAGGACATGCGGCCTCGGCTTGAGGTCTAGCATCGTCGTGACAATGGCGACGGATCCTGCTCGACGAAATAATCAAATCGAAGACCACCAGACATCCGACATCTCGACTATACGCAACCGCAATCGGCACGCCCGGGTTCGACACCATCAACGAGAAAGCAAGCCAGATCGCTGTTTGTGATCGTAGCGGTTGGTTAAGCGTCAATAGGCCGAAGCTGACCCTGAAAGCTTGCTGTTCTCGACAACCACCATCTCAGCCGAGGGATGACCGAGTATTTCGCCCCGCACAGCTCTTTGGCACGCGCGCTTCAAGGCATTCTCAAATAGTTGGGCACTCTTGCGCCAAGATCCCGCGGTGGCAGTAGCATAGGCATTGGCGGACAATTCCCTCCAGGCTTCTTCACTCCGCGATAAAACCCATTCCGCCCCCTCGGTAAGCGCAGCGACATCTCCGACGTCCACCAAGACACCGTTCCAGCCCGACTTGATAGCCTCGGCCGGCCACCCCGTGTTGGTCGAAACCACCGGTGTCCGGCACGCCATTGCTTCCATCGCCGGGAGATTGAAACCCTCGCTGCGACTGGCGGTCAGCCAGAGATCGCAGGACGCATAAAAATTGCGGATGTCATCCTGCGGTGGCGAATAAGAAAACTTGGCGGCCTCTCCCAGAGGTAGTTGATCCCGCGGATGCTCAGTGCCGAAGCTCACGACGCGCAAGCCCGGCGAGCGATCGCGCAATTTCCTGAGCACGTCCAAGGATAAATCCAACCCCTTGAAAAAAGGGGTGGAGTAAAGCAATCCGACGGTGGGAACGAATTGCTTTCCTCTGACCGGAGCATGGAATTGATTGGTATCGACGCTGTTGGAAACGAGATCGACCGTATCGTCACCATATTCGTTATGCATCAATTCCTTCAGCCATTGGGCAATGACAATCTTGTGCATCGGGAGCCGGTACGTTGCTTGGCAGCGCTCCAGCGGAAGGTATGAGAACACCTCATGATGCTGAATAAAGTAGACTTTGGCGCCCTTGCTGGGACTTAGCCGGTAAACCCATTCAGCGGTTTCCCACCACGTCGCTATGATCACGTCGGCATCCGGAACGTCCCTGTCTGTTACGGGGCGCCACCTATCTAGGATCCGGTGGTCGATCCGGGAATTGTCGAGGTGCGATCTCAAAGGTGCCGGGTCGGCCGGCCAACCTTTCAGCTGCAACCACAATTTCAATTTGCGACGCAGCGGCGTTGTAACTGGCGGCGGAGAAATCACACGAACGGAATGCCCCCTTCGCATCAGTTCAAGGGCGTAAATAGCTAGGACCCGAGTGCCTCCGCTCATATTTGCGGTCGGCGAAATGAAAGTCACTCGCAAGGTTGTCGATCCGATATATTTCTCTATCCGCAAGTATTCCCAAGAAGCTCAATGTCCGCCAATCGCCCTCAATGGACCATTAGGCTGCCTATCATCACCTTCATTGCCAATCCTGCGACCAGACCTGCCAGCACGAACAGAAGCAAATAGCTTTCTTTCCGAAGATTAAACAGGCCTAATCGTATATTATAGAAAATAATGATAGGAACGGAGGTGAAGTGGCTTAACACGATTGCGATTAGCGCGCCGACAAGGCCAGAAAAATGAAATGCGATAGTAGTGGCTACAAACAAAAAGGCCAACCGGACCAGAATAATGTGGGATTGAAGCTTGGGCATTCCCAGCGCCAGAAAGGACTGGGTTGCTAGGCGAAAGGGGATCGTCAGCAGCACCGCGGAAACCAGTTCCAGCATCCATCCGACCTGTTCGTATCGCCGATCGTACAACAGATGAATTAGCGTTTGGCCGAACATCATGAAAAAGCCGGCGAAGAAATACGCCACTGCGCCGATCGGACCGAGAAATTGATAATAGGTACGTTGAAGATCGTTCGGCCTGTCGCGCACCACCTCGCTAAAAGCCGGGAACGAGACGTCCCCCATTATCTTCGATAGGATTCCCTCAAGCGAACTCGCGATTAAAGTAGCAATCGAATAAAATCCCAGTACGGTTGAGCTCACCAGACCGCCCAGCAACAGGCGGTCGCCGCTATTGACCAGAAAGCCCAGAATTGACGCGACGAAAATCCATTTACCAAAGTGAATCACTTCATGAACGGCAGAGCGATCCCATTCCCGTCTGTTCTTCACTCCGGGAAGCCAAAGATGGCTGAGAACAGCGCGTGCGAGAGCCGAGCCAACGCCGCCGGCGACCAGCGCCCAGATCGAGCGATCGATCGCGACCCACCCCAGCATGCATGCCAGCCCGGCGATTTGCGCGATGATTTCGAGTTTGGTGAGATAGCTCAACGCCAAGCCGCGACTGGCTTCACAGACTTTTGTGAACTCGAAGCCCGAGATCACCGTCGAAAATGACAATACTGAGACAACATACGGCAAGCTTGGCGCGGCATAAACGCTGTCGGGCGACACGGCGCCGATCCGGGCAGCCACCGCGATCACGATGCTTACGCCAACCGCGGCCAGCCAAATCACTACCCCTCGCAGGATCTGAATGGTCCAAGCGGTGTTGAGAAAGGAGGGCTCGCTGCCGCGATGGCTTTGGACTACGCTCTGTCGCAGCCCGACGTCGGAAAACATAGCCAGGCCGATCATGACCGTGGTGGCGATTGCCATGACGCCGAACATGTCGGGCAGCAGGAGCCGGGTCATCAAGAGGTTGCTTCCAAACCTGATGACAAGACCAAGACCGAAACCTGCCGTACTCCACAAACCGGCCTTCAGCACACGATGGCGGAGGGAACTCGGATTGGCCGATAAAAGGCTTAAAAACACGTGCTTCATCTCAATGGCGCCCCATGACGTACAGGATAAATGGCAACGCAAGCAACCGGTAATTGCGCACCCGCGATCGCGCATGGGAGCAATGGTTAATTTGCCCGGTTTACGAAACGTCGCGAATGACAGAATTGAAGCGCCGGTGCTAAGTTATCAATCTTCCGCGATAGCAAACTGCCGCTCACCTCTGCTATGAGAACAATCGAGCTACGGGATCGCTGCGGTCAGCAATCCTTGGATGATGAGGCGCGTTAGCGACCGAGATCGATGTCGGAATTCACGGGTAATTGGTTTGCACTGCTTGCTCTCCTCGGCTGGCCGCTGGTCGCCGCGGTTTTGTACAAGGTCATGCCATCGTCGCGAGCCACCATCTGGATCATCCTGGGCGGCTACCTGGTGCTGCCGTCTGACGTGGCAATCAAATTCGCTATGATCCCGGCCTTCGATAAAAACTCGATTCCGAATATCTGTGCCAGCGTTGGCTGCATCCTCTGCGCGCCGAAGCCGCGTAAATCAACTTCGTCAAAACTTTCTCTCTTAGTCATCACGGTCTACATGTTGAGCCCATTGGTGACCTCGGCGCTCAACAACGACATGATTTCCATTGGAGGCAGAGTTCTTCCTGGTGTCGGCTACTATGATGCTGTTTCAGAAATCCTGTACCAGACCTTCTTCTTTCTCCCATTCTTGCTGGGCTGCCGCTATCTACGGGCTCCGGCCGACATCGAGGCGATCTTTGGCGCGCTGGTTGTCGCCGGACTTTTCTACTCACTCCTCGCGCTCTTCGAAATCCGTATGAGCCCACAACTGTCGATGTGGATATATGGCGTCTTCTCTTCAACATTCGCGACAGAAGGACGCTATGGAGGTTTCCGGCCTGTCGTGTTTCTGATCAATGGCCTTGCCGTTTCTTTCTTCCTGATGACCACGGTACTGGCAGCGCTTGCGATTTGGCGCGCAAAGAAAAAAACGCTTATCAGAACAATTCCTCTGCGAGGCGCCGCGGCCTATCTTGCACTGGTTGTTGTCCTGACCAAATCAGCGGGAGCGCTGCTGTATACCATCGTGGCGGGGATGCTCGTGGGCTTGGTAAAGCCTCGAACCCTAATCCGGACAGCAACCGTGCTGGTGACGATAACATTGGCTTATCCTTTGCTCAGGGCAGCGGACGTGTTTCCGACAAGTACTATGGTCAACGTCGCGAGCATTGTGAACGAGGAACGCGGTTCCTCTCTGAAAGCCCGCTTTGATCAGGAGGATCAATTGCTGGCACGCGCATCGGAACGCGTCATCTTCGGCTGGGGACGCTATGGACGCAATCGTATCTATACCGAAGATTCCGGCACCGATATCAGTTTGACCGACGGGCTTTGGGTTATCACGATGGGGCAATTTGGAATTGTAGGTTTTCTTGCGCTGTTTGGCTTACTTTCGCTTCCTGTTTTTCGCGCGGCCGGGGCGCTGCGATACACCAAGTCTGAACCGGAAAAAATATTTCTTTCCTGTCTCGCCTTGATTGTCGCCCTGACCGTCGTCGAACAAATTCCAAATTCGTCGATCAGCCCATGGAGCTGGCTCCTGGCCGGTGCGTTGCTGGCCAGAACGGAAACCCTCCGATCACTGCAACGCCAAATCATTTATCCGAAAATAAAGCCTGCCGTCGCTTAGAGAGCTAAATCCCTTGGCTCGTTGGTGATCCGCATCTACTCAAATTCACATTTTCTTTGCCGTTGAACGGTATAGGCCGCCTTCTCTATTTTGTTTTAGCGTGGCGGCCGGCCGCAGCACTCAGGGTACCAATCGGCTCCCCCCGATTTTGCATTCGACAAAGCCAACCCAGATGAAATGGCGTATCCGTCGGCTTCTACGACCTGATATCGAATGTGACTTGGGTTGCTTGAGATCTCAAGCGTCGTCAAGTAGGCGTTCGGCCTCCGCAATTTTCCCTAACCCCGGGTTTTAAGGGCTAGGCAGGGGTAAGGGAGGTGGGATAGCGTTGGGCCGTTCAAGGTGGCATTTGTATGACCAGCATCGATTCAAGTGACGCGTCCGCGTCGGACTGCATTCTTCTTGTACTGCCAATCAAGGCATTTCAGTCGAATGGGCGGGTATATATTGACGATCAGGCCTGCCACGGACTTCAACTTTGGCTTGAAAATTTCAAAATGGTTATTTTCGCCTGCATAGCAACCGTTGGCGAGCCTCCTGCGGACAGGTCTCCTATTGACCAAGTGCCGGAGTATCGAAGATTGCGGTTTGTCAGTTTGCCGGAAGCATATACGCCACACAGGTTTGCGAAAGCGTTGCCGCAAACTTTTAGACTGCTTTCAAAATTGATCGATAAATCTGATTATCTTCATTTCGCGATCGGCGGTCTCTGGGGAGACTGGGGATCGGTCGCGTCCCTTATCGCCTCTGGGAAGAAACGATCTTACGCGGTATGGACAGATCGCGTGGAATCTCAGGTCACATTTTTTAGTGCCAAGTCGACAAGCGGCTTAAGACGACTTTATCGACAGTCGACGGCCGCTTTGATGAGGCGCTACGAGAGGCATGTTATTAAGAAAAGCCAGCTTGGCCTCTTTCACGGCATGGATTGCTTCGAGGCCTACGCTCCGTATTCAACCAACCCTCATTTAGTCCATGACATTCATTTAAGTTCCGAAGATGGGCTTACCGATGCTGAACTGATCAAGCGTCAATCCTCTCACTCTGGCCGACTTCGACTCGTATATGCCGGTCGGGCTCATCGGGAGAAGGGAATCTTCGATTGGATCGATGCTTTGAAGCTTGCCCATCAGGCAGGAGTTAATTTTGACGCTGTGTGGTTCGGTGAAGGACCAGACCGCAACGAAGCGGTGTCTTTAACCGAAAAATCCGGGCTTCAGTCGCAAGTGCAATTCCCAGGAGCTGTTTCGGACCACCAGCAACTGATCTCGCGTCTGAAACAGTTCGATGTCTTTCTCTTCGCTCATAAAACTCCGGAATCTCCAAGATGTTTGATAGAAGCCCTGGTTTGTGGGCTTCCGCTTATAGGTTATGATTCCCCTTACGCACGTGACCTCATACGAGAGAATGGCGGCGGTAGACTAACGACCATCCACCATCCGGAGTTACTGGCAAATTCGATCGTAACGTTTCGAGACGAAAAAAATATGCTGACCGATGCTGCAAGAAAGGACGGATTAAACTTCAACGCAGAGGGTGTTTTTCGTCACAGATCAGAGCTGATGCGAACTTTGGCTGAATGAGAATTATGCGCCACAATTGCCGCAAACTCGCCGCCCTACAGCCCCCAACCCCAGGTTTTAAGGGCTAGTCAGGGGTAAGGGAGGTGGGACGCCGCCATTCGCTTGCGAAAATGACGATCGTGATCCCGCTCATCTCCAAGACTCAATTCCACCTCAGACCCAAGATCCGATTACCGATGAACTTATCGATGTGGTGAAACGATGCGGCCCTAATCAGCACGAAGGCCAATACAGCCGTTGTGCCGAGCAATCCTAACCACGCCGGCGCGGGCGCATGTCTCGCCAAGATCAGCAGCGTGACCGCGATCAGAGAGCAAACTACGGCGATGCCGATTATGAACCAAACTTGGACAATCTGCCGTTCTCCGTACCAGCCCTGCTGAAATGCGACCATTCGACCGATCTCGGTGAACGCAGTTTGCAGGTCTAGCTGCTTGTTAATCCCGAGCGCGATGAACATCACCGAGATGGCACGCCAAGTGCCGACCTCACCTACGCCATACAAACGATCGGCGGTTCGCCAGGTGGACCATACGGCAACGAAGTAGAGCGCAACCGTTACCCAACCTCCGATGGTCGGGTCTCCAATGCCTGGGCGCCAATCGAATTCGCTCATTTTGCCGTCTGGTTGCGCCGCCCTATATCCGGTTGTCAATCCTGTTTTTGAGCGCTGGAGCGACTAGTCAGGGTAAGGGAGGTGGGGTAGAGGTGGGCAGTTCCGATGGGGTTGAAAAGTGGCTCTGGTTCAGCTTTGGGTTCTGGCTTTGATTTTGGAATGGCTTTCCGCGCGCGACGATCACGATACGATCCTCGTAGCGCAGGTGTATCGCGCTCACGAGTTGACGCTGCAGTTTCCCATTTAAGGGCCCAAATGAGTGTTTTGAAATCAGCCTTAACGACAGTAGCGAACGCCCTACCGATCGGAATAAAGAACTCTATTCTACATGTAGCTTTCAATGTTGCACGACCGGAGTTCGATCGCTTTTCATATCTGTATAGCCATGCTCCGAATATGGAGATGGGGCTTTCCGCTCTCGCGCGGCGCGGAATCCAACCGGTCAACATTATTGACGTTGGAGCCTTTGAGGGTGACTGGAGCCGAATGGCTCGGCGTATCTGGCCAGCCAGCAAAATTACAATGTTTGAGCCAAATGCCGCGAAGTCGGATAAGGTTTCCCGCCTGTCGCGGGCTATCGACGCTACTCTATTTCAGGACTTGCTGGGTGCAGATGAAGGAGCAGAAGTCACCTTCAATATTATGGAATCTGGATCCTCCGTCATGACCGAACGAAGCCCGCTTCCACGCGTGCAGGAAATCAGAAAGTTGCGCAGACTTGACTCTGTTATCCCGCATATAGAAGGCTCGTCGTTTTTAAAGATAGACGCCCAAGGATACGAACTTGAGATTTTACGGGGCGCCGAAACAATTCTCCCCAACATTGACGTCATATTGCTTGAGGTTTCCGTTATCGAAATTAACGAAGGTGCGCCACTCGTCTCAGATGTCATAGCCTTCATGAAGGCAATAGGGTTTGTGACATGTGAGATCTTGGAAATCCACCGGCGTCCGCTAGATCAAGCGCTCAATCAAATCGACATAATTTTTGTCAGAGAAGATTCAAAACTATTTTCCGACAAGCGTCATTTTGCTTAGAAAGGAGTCAGTGCTTAAAATAATGCTTGAGAAACTCAAGTGCCAGTTTTACGACCTCGCCAATGACGATGCTCGGGATAAGCACCGCCAGCGCTATAAACTCCCTTCGCAGATCGAACATTCGATATCGTTTCGCATAGACTATTGTCATGGGAACACTAGCAAAATATGACAAAACAATCCCCCATACTGCCCCGTAAAACCCGCCAACGTAGAACCCAAATGGCAAAGCGCAAAACAGCGCAACGATTCGTGTTGCATTGAGAAGAAAGTATACTCGCTCAACACCTAGGGCTAGAAATGACTGCGTGGCAATCCGCAGCGGGAAGGTCAGAAGTGCAAGAGATAGGATTTCGAGTATCCATCCAGCCTGTTGGTATCGTGAATCGTAGAGGAATTTTACTATAGCGTCGCCGGAAACAAACAGAACGCCGAAACAAAAATATGCAAACGAGGCGATCATAGCGTGAAATTTGTAATATGAGGTTGTCAGATCGGTCGGTCTATCTCTTATAATCTCGCTCAGAGCTGGAAACGACACGTCAACAATAATCTTCGCCAGAATCTGGTCGATCGCACTGAATAGAACAAAAGCAACCACATACGCGCCCAGCAGATTGGCATCTAACAACCCACCCAGAACAAGTCGGTCCCCGTTGCTAGCGAAAAAGAACAAAATCGATGAAAGAAATATCCATTTTCCGAATCTAATTATCTCTCGGAATGCTTCACGTTCGAAGTGCAAGCGGTTCGTCACACCAGAAAGCCAAAAGTGACTAACTACTGTTCTTGCCGAGACCGAGGCTATGCTCCCAGCAATGAGAGCCCAGATCGACGGGTCGGCAATTCCCCAGGCGAGCATGACTGCCAGCCCCACAATCTGAGAGAAGAGGTCAATCTTCGTGAGACTACCAAGCGAAAGACTTCTGCCGGCCTCCATAGTCTTAGTTGACTCAAAACTGGATATAATCGAAGCAAGTGAAATCACAGCTACCACATATGGAAGCGTAGGGTTGCTGTAAACGCTCGACACTGGCGCTAGACCAAAGCGCGATGAAAGATAAATTAATAAACTGATGAAAAGCCCGGCAGACCAAAGAATGAAGCCGCGCAGTATCTGCGTAGTCCAAACTGTATTGAGAAAGGCAGGATCGTCGCCTCGTTTGCTCTGAATGACGCTTGGCCTTAAGCCAACATCTGAGAATAGCGCCAAACCAACCATGATCAACTGAGCGATGGCAACGACACCGAACATACTGGGAGCCAAAAGCCTCGTCATCACGAGGTTGCTTCCGAACCTTATTACGAAACTGATGGCATAGCCCGCCAAACTCCAAGCGCTGGCGTTAAAAACACGCCTCTTAAGTGAAGCTTGGTCGATCGACATTTGGGTTGAGAGACTACCCTGGAGGTTCCTTGAGGCCAGATAGCTCAATCGGAGCTCGGTGTCGAAGGAATTTTGATTGTGTCTTAATGATTTAACCCAAAGAATTGCGGATCCACATCGGATCGTTGTCGTTGCTTGCTGGATCAACGTCCCGCTTGAGCAACCAGACGAACCACGGGAAGGAAAGATTTCCCGCGTTACCCATAATGAACTGCGAGGGATTGATGCCGCCATTTGCGATGACATCGTTATAAACAGTAGCTGTGAGTGTATCGAGTTCAGGAGCAGTGTAGCGCGGGCTGGAAATAGCATGGAAACAATTCCTCAAATGCTCGTGTTCGGCGCGCTCATGGCTTGCATCGGCGAAAAAAGCTGAAATCAGGGGTTGAGACGAGACTTTTCGGCCGTTTTGGACCTACTTGGGGGCTAGGCGGGGGTAGCAACGTGGGGTAGCGTTTGGGGGCATTTCCTATAGGGAATTAAAATGGCACGAAAATCGATAGTTTGCTGCTCTTCCCAGGGGGAAGATTGGAGATGGGTCGAGCCTCGACTTTCGGATGTAGCCGACTTTTCTTTCGCGAGATGTCCAAACTCGCTTAAGTTTCGTATGTTCAACGCATCTCGTTTTATTGGCAGCGTGAGGGCCGTTCTCCTTACCAGAAAAACGGGAGCTTCAATTTTATTGACACATGAACCAACTATAGCGTTTTGGTGCGCATCTCTCTCATTCCTTTTCAGGATGAAGGTTGCGCTGTTTTCCCATGCATTCAACTTCGCCAAGCTTCCGGGGCCCTTCAAGCGGCGCTTATTCTCGTTGGCATTTCGGCGCGTTGAGCGGTTCGCTGTCTTTTCTAAGATGGAGCGCGATCTTTACTCAAAGGCATTTCAGATAGATCGAGGTCGCTTCGATTTTATTCGCTGGGGCGTAAATCATCCGATCGTTACAGACACCAACACTCCGATGATTTCTGGAGAATACATCTCAGCCGTAGGAGGGAACTCGCGCGACTATCGAACGCTGACAGATGCAGCACGTTCTCTTCCTCATATCAAATTTGTACTAGTAGCTCGACCTGAAAACCTGCTGAACATCGACATTCCGGCGAACGTTGAGGTTCTTACAAACATCCCATTTGGGCAGGCCATGAACATAATGGCCTTTTCAAAGGCAACCATCCTACCGCTTGACCGGACGGATGCGCCTTGTGGCCACGTCACAATCGTTGCCGCCATGTATCTTGGGGTTCCTGTTATAGCCACCTATTCGGCCGGCATCGAAGATTACATCTCCAGCGGCAAGACAGGCATCTTGGTCGAGCCAAAGTCCGTATCATCGATAGCTGATGCGATTTTACTGCTAGAAACCGACACCCCTCTTCGAGACTCTATCATTGCCGAGTCCAAGGCATTTGTTGAACAAAATTGCTCAGAGAGAAACATCGCCGACCATTTCAGGGGATGGCTCGCTTCCCTTAGTGATTAAACGCCGCGATCCCCGGGACCGATCACCCTCTTCAGCCTCGTCCGGATCGAACGAAAGATTTCAGACTCGGTGTTGGCGACTGCCTGACCAAGAAGTTTGTCTTCAAGAGGAGAAATTTCGCGTTCGCTCATTCAATGTTTGAGCTGCACCCGGTTCCGAAGACACCAAGTCAGGTGTTTTATGGAGCAGGAGGTGTGTCATGGAGAGACGGCAGTTTACCCGGGAGTTCAAGCTTGAGGCTGTGCGCCTGATCAAGGAGCGCGGCGTGTCGTCGCGCCCTGACGCTGGGACAGAAACTAAAAGGGGGTGATGAATTGATTTTCGGGGCGGCTGCGGCTAGCCGCGCGGCGCTATCAAGCCCCAGATCGGGGCTAGGCGGGGGTAGCAACGTGGGGTAGAGGTGGGAAATTAGCAGGAGGAATTAGCTTGGGCATTTACGAAAGACTGAAGTCGCTGAAATCAGGCACCAATGACGAGACGAATGGACGCCACATCATCCCTGGTCTGACAATCTCCCTCATAAATGGCGAGTCCAGCTCTGAGGACCGTCCTCGAATTCTGGACGTTGGTGCGGGCCACGGTGTCGATCTTGCCAACATCGCGTATAACCTGAGCAAGACTGGCAGGACGCCTGAAATATCGGCCATCGAAACATTCCCAGTAGCCATTCAGAAATTGAAAGCCATCGGAGTTTCAGTTCGTAGCATCGACATCGAGCGAGAGCCGCTTCCATTCGCCAACGGCTATTTCGACGTGGTTATTTGTAACCAAGTGCTTGAGCACACCAAAGAGATTTTCTGGATCGTTTCAGAGTTGGCCCGCGTGACCAAGCAGGGCGGCAAACTAATTGTAGGTGTGCCCAATCTCGGGTCTCTACACAACAGGATTGCACTTCTGGCTGGATACCAGCCTCCTGCGATCAATGTCCTTGGAACTCATATCAGAGGGTTTACCGTTCCGGGGTTTACTGAGTTTTTGGAAACTGGCGACTACCTGAAAGTCTCCGCTGTCATCGGAGGTAATTTCTATCCTTTTCCACCGACGATTTCACGTAAGCTTTCGAAGATACTACCCAGCCTGTCAGTTTCCTCATTTTACCTGATTGAGCGGACGCCCATTGAGGGTAGCTTCCTATCTGTTTTCAACTCTGACATTGCCGTGAGCCTCGTGGATACTCCGTATTTTCGGGGTAGATGAATTGATGATCAAACGCGGCAATCGCAGCCCACTGCGGCGGGATTACCCATTGCACTGACTGCCATTGCCATTAAACCGGCAGATTGCGCCCCAAGAGCGAACCGGACTTGTGGTGCTGTTGCCGGCAGCATTGGCGGGCGGCGTCGCGTTGCCGGTCATCGCCGGTCCAATTGAAAGGCTATCTCCGCTTGTCACAGCGCTCGTTGCGTTGGGGTAAAGCGGGATTGACCCTGACGAACATGTACCTCCAACCCCTGACACTGTGTTTCCGGTTGTGATGTCGTAAACCGTGTAATTTTGGGCGACCCCGGTGCATGAACCGACTCGAACGGTCGTCCCACCGATAGCGGTATTTCCAACTGCTGGCGTGATAATTCCCACGGTCGAAGCCTGCGATAGACCAAGCGTGTCGCCAGCATTCGTACCGCATGGGCCGGACCCCACCCGCGTGCAGGATGTGATCGTGGTGTTGCTACCGGCTCCCGTGCCGATACCCGTCACGCCGCCTCCGAGCAAGGTGTCACCGACCCTGAATACGCCGGTAATCGTTCCGCCGAGCGTCAGAGTTGAGCTTGCGATTGTGCAGCTTGAGCATTGCCCGAGTGGATAATATCCGTAGATATCAAAAGCCCAGACGAACCACGGGTAGGAAAGACTCCCCGCGTTACCCATGTAGAACTGGGAGGGATTGATGCCGCCATTCGCGATGACATCGTTATAAACAGTAGTTGTGAGCGTATCGAGTTCAGGGGCAGTGTAGCTGGCTTGGCGTAAATTATTCACATAATTAGCGGAGCCGGTGTACGTGAGCGTCGCACTGGAAAGAGTGCCAAAGTTCGTCGAAGACAAATTGATCGCGCAATGATTTGTGTCGATCCCTGAAGCTTGCACGGTGTATGAGCCTGCCGCACTGGACCAAGTTCCACCAGAGAGGCTTGAGAGCGCTACAGTCTGCCCAGCCACACAACCATTGTTCGCGACCGCTAAAACGGCCGTGCTGGCATTTGTTGCCGATGTAATTGACTGGATTAGCTCACCTTTGGTGTTGGTGTGGTCCGTACTATATACATTTGGCAAGCCTTGAACCGCATATCCACCTTCGTAAAAGGCAAGCGGCGCACTAACATTGAGTGTGCAATTACCCGGTCTTGACGATAGAGAGCAGGTGGAAGCCCATGTGTGCCACTGCTGCGCAAACGCTACGACCGACGCGATGTTTTCAATGTTCGTTCCGACGTCGAGGGTCGCTGAGTTCATATAGGCAGTCATTACTCCCGCTTGTGAAGCATAGAGAGACTGACATGTCGCGGAGATCGAATAATTATAATAGCAGTAGGCTAAAGCAACTTCTGGACCGGCTTGCGAACCACTGTTTTGATCGCCGTAGTAGCCGGGGTTCCAGTAATTGTTGACCGATACCCGCGTGGCATATTCATAAGCTGGCGTCTGCGTATATCCCGATTGAGTTGGCGCAATCGTCTGGTTGACATATGGTGCGGCCTGAAGTGCGTCGTTCGCAATGCTTGCGCCGCCATAGCCCATTTGAACGGGCACTAACAACTCGTAATTTCCAGCCCCATAGACCGTATTGAGGTCTTGGCCCGTCGTAGACGCCATTTTCCCGATTTCGGCATAGTTGTTGCCACTGGTGCCGCAGTAATAATCGCTTGTCCATGCCGAGTTTCGGAAATGTAGATCTTCGATTTGACTGAGAGATAGGCTGGCACGAACGTAACACAGTTAAACGGTTCGTTCGTGACCTCAAAGAATGGCTTAATCGAAGGATAGTTCGCTTTGATATAGGTCGCGTATTGCTTGACCCAATCCGTCATCGGATCAAGCGCCAGATAAGGCAATGTGTGCCAAGGCGTCGTGCGAAGTTCGGCATTAATCTCAATGAAGACTTCTGGCGGGACACCGCAGTCCAATCCGTTGATTGATCCACCATTGATATTGAAGCTCAAGAACCCGCCGATCACCGCGTCGTAAACGAGGGGCAACAACGCGCCCAAAGTCGGCGCTGAAGCTCCGGTCGAGCCGTATGAAGTCAGAATCGGAACGGACGTTGTTCCGTTGAGGCTAATTCTGCTGCTGCTCGTTCCGGTCGCGGGCGGCAGCATCAGGATCGTTTGTTTGTCTGCCGGTCCACCTGATCCCAGCGTGATCGAATAGGTGTCAGTCCCTGAGTTATAGCTAACCACGCCCCCGCTCGCTCCCGTGCCCGCAGAGTTGACGTACTGACCGGGTCCGCTGGAAGCGTTGCGCGGCTCAGGAGTAGGATAGCTGTAATATGTAATTGGCTTGCGGGATGACCACGTGGTGCAATTGGATTCATTCGCCACGCTCCAATCAAGATCGCGAAGTACAGCGAAGTTTCCTTGTTGAATACGTGTTTTGAAAAGCCCCCCCAGGATGCAAGCCTGCCCGAGACCGCAAGGAGTGGCTGACGCCCAATAGGCGGACTCGTCGGATATATGAAGGAGCGCGACATTGTCTGCGTTGTTCCCGCTTGACGTGTTCGTCATTACAAGTGAGTAGATGTCTTGCGCTGTCGTTGGGAATGGCGTGGTGACGCTCCATTCGAGCCTCCAGCCGATGTTCATCGTTATGCTGGAAACAGTCTGCGATTGATTGACCGTGTAACAGGTATTAGCGCCGCACGTTGATCCTGATGACGTGATGATCGTTGGCGTACCAAACTTGCTCACGAATATCCCGGAGCCGGAAATCGGAACTCCTGCGCCTAACGTGCAACCAGAACCTGTCGGCGGCGACGTTACCGTTAGCGTTGTCTGAGAGATGGACCCTAAGAACGAAGAACATCCGGTGTTGTCACAGGAAACGCCAGTACCAAACGTGCCGCCTGCCCCCGTGCAGGAGACAAGTCCAAGGACGCCGCTGCCATTGAACGTCGTCCGAAGCGATACGCCTCCCGTCCCCATCAGAACATAATGGCCTGGGCGCTCCGCCTGCGATGGCGTTACGATTAGATCCTTTGCGCCAGACTTGGAAATCCAAGAGCCTCCGGCGAGCGGGTAGCCATCGCTCGTGAGTTCGTCCGGCTTTAGATGCCCCGAATTGTCGGCGTAGTCCCACTGATTGGCCGCCTTGAGCAGATTTAAGAATGGGTACTCGGTAGCCCCGAATAAATTGGACAAAGATAATTCTGAACGAGCGGTGGAAAATGAAATGCTGCCATGAAGTAGACGGCCAGCGAGAGCTGGCGCCATTGCAACCAAGACAATCGCAATGGCGATTTTAAGAACGTCCCAAAATGCCATCATGGTCCCCATGCAAACAGTCAAAGCTGGACCGGCAACGCCCGCGATTGTGGCCCAAACTAGTTCCCCGGTTACTGGACCGCTCGACATATCGGCGCGGCCGACCTCCGTTCCGCCCGTCGAATTAACAAAGCTCAATAGCTTGCACAATGGCCATACGCTGATCCGTTAATATCGAGGGGTCTTGATGGGATGGCCCAGACGCCCCCCAAAACTCCCAATAGCGTCATTGATCCCGCCGAAGCGAACGAAGGCGTCAGGAGAAGCCAGAGAAAAATAGCGGCGGCCTGCCAGCACGAAGGCGGTCTCTTTTGGAAGGTCGGAGCCTGGGCACGGACCGGAACCGGGGATATCCTAGCGAAGAGCGAGATCTGAAACTCTCAGGATGTTTGAGGGGTCGAAGTGATATCCTCCATCTCGCTTGTCACCAACGACAAATCCGAATTTTTTTACGCCGGCCGCCCCGATGAGTCCGCGTTGAAGGCTTACAAACCTGTCTGGGGGTTGGAGTTGGATCAACGCCCCACTACTTGACATAGCAAAAAGGGCAGGCACTGAATGGCTTCCTTCCATAGAAATTACTAATGAAGCGCCCATCAAAGTACTTAGCATAGAAGCAGCATCACACCCATCACTCTCGACAATCTCGAATCCTTTCGAACTAAGTACCCTCTCAATTTCTGCTTCATTGGCGATCCGCCTGACGGCGCCCTGGCGAAGTCCCCGCTTCAGAAGCACCATACCACCCGGCTTTTGAGGCATCACATGAGAAGCCAATCTCTCGCGTAGGCTGGCAATGCGTTTTCTTTTGTAGGACCCTTGCGCGAAGTCCTGATAAATTACCAGTTCATCAACATACGCCCGGTATGCAGGATTATCCCAGACTTGCTCGAACCAGGCCGAATAATAAGGCCGATGGGCATAGGCGACAGGAGAAACATTAAGGGGTTGTACTCCCGTATCTCTGGCGATCTCATACTGCAGACAGTCGTCACTTAGCCAATGGCCAAAGAATTTTAATCCAAAGCTGGTCGAGACGACCGCTGCTTGGTGGGAGTGGATCGGATCCGATGATTCCCCGTTGCGGGCTATAAAGTGTTTGTAACGACCTGCATAAATGCGCCCGTTATAGACGATCGCATCCCTGAGATGGTACGCTAGGCATGCAGCATGCGTCACTTCGCGTGCTATGGCAGATTCTATCTCGGAATTGACATGTTCTCGCGCCGCTCCGTGAAACGTGCCGGTTATTTTATCAAGGTCTTCCTTCAGATAAACCGCTGTCGGCTGTTCGGAGACCTCCTCTTGACAGAGGGTTTCAATGCAAAACGAGGACGAACTAAGTGAACCGCCAAACAATCTGAATTTTGCCTCCCTAGACAAAACAGAGGCAATTATGGATAATTTCATCAGCCTTACATGCCGAGCTGGGATAGGTCATAATCACTAACCCACGTTACCGTCCCCGCCTAGCCCCTTGACAGCCGGATCTCGGGGTATTTGGCAATATCTCTTTAGGTTTACCAAACTAGTCAATTGCCCTGGGTTCGACCTGTCATTGGCAAGGCAAACTAGATTTGATATGGCTCCATTGGAGCGAGAACAAACATGATAAAGCAGTTAATCAAGTCAGTGCTTAATCCTCTCGGCATCGACATCGTCAAGTATCCACCGCCCTCAGCTGACCGACAATTTCGCGACTTCATTCTCGACTATGACATCAACATCATTCTTGATGTCGGCGCGTGCGATGGTCTTTTCTGCCAAAATCTTAGAAGAGTCGTCGGCTACAAGGGTGAAATCATCAGCTTTGAGCCTTGCTCTCGAGCGTTCAACGAATTGAGGAAGGCGATGAACGCGGACAAAAAGTGGAAGGGTTATCAAATCGGTCTAAGCGACTCTGATACCGAGGCAGTAATCAATACCTACGGCGATGCTATATATTTCAATTCGTTTTTAGACTTGCACCAAAAAGATGCCTTAGCCTACGAAGTCGATCTGACCAAAAAGAGCACAGAAACCATCCAATTGCGAAAGCTAGACACCATTTGGAACGAAGTTATCAGAGAAGAAGATCCACGCATCCTTCTTAAGACCGACACGCAAGGGCATGACGTTTCGGTCATAAAAGGCGCCAAAGACCATCTCAGTAGCATTGTGGGGGTGCAGGCTGAGCTCCCCGCCCTTGAGATTTATGAAGGGATGACCTCTATGCCGGACATCCTTCGCAGCTTTAGTTCGATGGGCTTCACTCCCATAGGATTTTATCCTGTCAACAAGCCAGCTGCCTATAACGGCGCAGTACCTGAGTTTGATGTCTTCTTTAAGCTCTGCAATCTTGCTGAACCACAATAACCAAGAAGACGTGCGTCTGAATATATGCATTGAAACGAGACCAAACGAATAGGGCCCAAGCTATCTCGCATGGCAGCGAGTTCGGCCGCAGTGAAATGGACCCGCGGAGCGGGATCGCTTGAACCGGTTTGTTAGTTGGAAACTGACCGCTCCTGATCCTTTTCTATCACGCTGCCAGAGACTCTGTCTGCTGCTGTTGCTGTGGGCATGTGGTCGACGCGTCCGCGTTGTCCATCATGTCCACAGGCTTCGCGGCCTGCATCCGTTCGCGCCAGACCGCCATCGGCGTGCGAATATCCGACGGCACGGCAACGCCAGTGATCCAATAAGGGAAGATTGCAGTCGCCGATCCAGGGGGGAAGTGGGGAAGTTGCCGACAGGCAACAAGATCACAAGATCCAACCTGCGAAGCACGTGATCCCGCCGTCAATCATTCCTCCCGACCCCACTGACAAACATGTGCACGGGCTATTACTGGCGCGCGTTTGGCAGGAGCATCGACGTGGAGAAAAGTTCTCCTCGTTGCTTACGGGAGCATGAGCGATCATCGCGCAGCCTTGACTGGTTTACACGGACCCCGCGTCCAGTTTGATCGATCAGGGCTTACCTAAAGATGCAGCACCTGATTTTTGGTACCGATTCCGCCCGTGCCGAACTATTGAGTAGTATGGTTAACAGGCGCACAAGGTCGCACGAAGCTCTTCTCGCGTTAAAATCGGAAAACATTCTCGCCTAATTGGGCCGATCAAAGATAGCCACGAAAAATTAAGAGCATTTGGAGAAGTGAGCTGAACCAAAATAGGTTCTCTGGACATGTAACCAATCCCATATTGACAAGATCGTATCAATTTTGATTTTTCATCTTAAGGCAATGGATAGTTCCCCTCGTTAGAAATCCTCAACTTGAGTTCCACCCGGTGGTCATCCGCCAGTGTCTCGTTGATGTTTATTTCTGACAAGACGAGGAGCGTCCATGAATTTAGTTCTGGATTACGAAAGTTCGGCCCTGGCGGCTCCGCAGAGCTTCAGGGACGCGATGCAGACGGCCGCCAATATCCTGGACTCGACGATCCAGAACAATATCACGGTCACCATCGAGGTCGGCTACAACGATTTTTATAACAACGAGATCACCGGCCTCGGAACCAGTGCAGAGGGCGGCGACCTCTACGGTTCCTACGTCTCCTACACGAGCCTGAGGGCCGCGCTGGCCAGCCACGAAACCTCCGCCCTCGATCAGACCTTTGTAAACTCGCTGCCAAATACGACCTCGGTCAGCGGGATGTCGGGCCTCTATGTGCCGTCGGCGATTGAGAAAGCGCTGGGCATGATCTCGCCCACCGCCACGGCGATCGATGGTGCGGTCGGGATCGGGAGCGGAATTCCCACCTCTGATCTGGTCGGTGTCGCCCTGCACGAGCTCACCCACGCGATGGGACGCGAACCCGGCGCGGGCACCTTTGACCTGACGCGCTACACGAGCCCCGGAACCCATTTGTTTTCGAGCGGCAGCACGGCCCCTGCGTCCTATTTCTCGATCGACGGCGGTGTTACCAAACTCGCCGACTACGGACAGACCTCAGATCCGAGCGACTTCCTCAACAGCGGCGTGCAGGGCGCCAACGATCCGTTCAACGAATATTACAGCGGCAGCACGATCCAAGGGCTTACGACCGTCGACAAAGAGCTGCTCGACGCCATGGGTTTCAACGTCGCTCCGAGCGCGACGGGTACGCCCTCGGCGGCGACCTCGAGCCTCGTGGCCAGCTCGCCGACGGTGACGGCGAACGGCACCTCGACCACCACACTGACGGTGACGGTGAAGGATGCCAGCGGCAATGCCGTAGCCGGCACCGCGGTGACGCTGTCGGCCAGTGGGTCCAGCAACAGCTTCGGCACCATCTCCGGGACCACCGATGCCAACGGCGTGTTCAAGACCACGCTGGCCTCGACGCTGGCGCAGAACGAGACCATCACGGCGACCGAAGGCAGCGTCCAGGAACAAACTTCGGTGAGCTTTGTGGCGGGAGCGCCTTCGGCTACGACATCGACCCTCGTTGCCAATGCGCCGACGGTAACGGCGGACGGCACCTCGACCACCACGCTGACCGTGACGGTGGAGGATGCCAATGGCAACGCGGTGGCCGGCACCGCGGTGACATTGTCGGGCAGCGGATCCAGCAACAGCTTCGGGGCCATCTCCGGGACCACCAACGCCAGCGGCGTGTTCGCGACCACGCTGGCCTCGACGCTGGTGCAGAACGAGACCATCACGGCGACCGAAGGCAGCGTGCAGGAACACACCTCGGTAAGCTTTGTGGCAAGTGCGCCCTCGGCCGTGACTTCGAGCATCGTCGCCAGTTCGCCGACGGTGACGGCCGACGGCACCTCGACCACCACGCTGACGGTGACGGTAGAGGATGCCAACGGCCATGCAGTGGCCGGCACCGCGGTGACGCTGTCGGGCAGCGGGTCGGCCAACAGCTTCGGGGCCATCTCCGGGACCACCAACGCCAACGGCGTATTCACGACCACGCTGGCCTCGACCCTGGTGCAGAACGAAACCATCACGGCGACCGAAGGCAGTACGCAGGAACACACCTCGGTGAGCTTTGTGGCGGGGGCGCCTTCGGCCACGACATCGAGCCTCGTGGCCAGTTCGCCGACGCTGACGACGAACGGTACTTCGACCACCACGCCGACGGTGACGGCGGACGGCACCTCGACCACCACGCTGACGGTGACGGTAGAGGATGCCGCTGGCCACGCAGTCGCCGGCACCGCGGTGACGCTGTCGGGCAGCGGATCCGCCAACAGCTTTGGGACCATCTTCGGGACCACCAATGCCAACGGTGTATTCACGACCACGCTGGCCTCGACGCTAGCGCAGAACGAGACCATCACGGCGATCGAAGGCAGTGCGCAGGAACAAACCTCGGTGAGCTTTGTGGCGGGTGCGCCCTCGGCCACGACCTCGAGCATTGTAGCCAGTTCGCCGACGGTGACGGCGGACGGCACCTCGACCACCACGCTGACGGTGATGGTGGAGGACGCCCACGGCAACGCGGAGGCCGACACCGCGGTGACGCTGTCGGGGAGCGGGGCCAGCAACAGCTTCGGTGCGATCTCTGGGACCACCAATGCCAACGGTGTGTTCACGACCACGCTGTCCTCGGCGCTGGTGCAGAACGAGACCATCACGGCGACCGAAGGCAGCGCGCAGGAACACACCTCGGTGAGCTTTGCTCCGCTGATCCAGACCGATGGATCGACCAGCCTGACCCAAGTCGGCAGCAATTATTATCTTTACGCGAACGGATCCGGACCCGAACTCAAATTTGGCGCCGCCGCCTATGTTGCCGGTGAATTCGGGACCTGGTCTCCTTTTGGCGCGGTCCAGACCGCAAGCGGCTATGACGTAGCCTGGAAAAACGCCACCACCGGCACCTATACGGTGTGGAGCGCCGACAGCAACGGCAACTGGATCTCGGATCTCATCTCCAACGTTTCGGGGAGCAATCCCGCGCTCCAGTCGATCGAGACCACTTTCCATCAGGACCTCAACGGGGACGGGGTGATTGGTATTCCTTCGATAGTGATCCAGACCGATGGATCGACCAGCCTGACCCAAGTCGGCAGCAATTATTATCTTTACGCGAACGGATCCGGACCCGAACTCAAATTTGGCGCCGCCGCCTATGTTGCCGGTGAATTCGGGACCTGGTCTCCTTTTGGCGCGGTCCAGACCGCAAGCGGCTATGACGTAGCCTGGAAAAACGCCACCACCGGCACCTATACGGTGTGGAGCGCCGACAGCAACGGCAACTGGATCTCAGATCTCATCTCCAACGTTTCGGGGAGCAGTTCCCCGCTTCAATCGATCGAGACCACTTTCCATCAGGACCTCAATGGTGACGGGGTGATTGGTATTCCTTCGATAGTAATCCAGACCGATGGATCGACCAGCCTGACCCAAGTCGGCAGCAATTATTATCTTTACGCGAACGGATCCGGACCCGAACTCAAATTTGGCGCCGCCGCCTATGTTGCCGGTGAATTCGGGACCTGGTCTCCTTTTGGCGCGGTCCAGACCGCAAGCGGCTATGACGTAGCCTGGAAAAACGCCACCACCGGCACCTATACGGTGTGGAGCGCCGACAGCAACGGCAACTGGATCTCAGATCTCATCTCCAACGTTTCGGGGAGCAATCCCGCGCTCCAGTCGATCGAGACCACTTTCCATCAGGACCTCAACGGGGACGGGGTGATTGGTATTCCTTCGATAGTGATCCAGACCGATGGATCGACCAGCCTGACCCAAGTCGGCAGCAATTATTATCTTTACGCGAACGGATCCGGACCCGAACTCAAATTTGGCGGCGCCGCCTATGTTGCCGGTGAATTCGGGACCTGGTCTCCTTTTGGCGCGGTCCAGACCGCAAGCGGCTATGACGTAGCCTGGAAAAACGCCACCACCGGCACCTATACGGTGTGGAGCGCCGACAGCAACGGCAACTGGATCTCAGATCTCATCTCCAACGTTTCGGGGAGCAGTTCCCCGCTTCAATCGATCGAGACCACTTTCCATCAAGACCTCAACGCCGACGGCGTGATCGGCGTTCCCCCCGCCGCGACCTCTCCAGTTGCGACCAACAACGCCGTGTCCAACCTCGCCGGCAGTGGCACGATCAACGCGACCGCTGCAGGTAGCTCCGACTCGTTCGTGTTTGCCCCAAATTTCGGCAACGTCGCGATCACCAGCAATACAGCCCTAACGGGCATAGACTTCAGCCATTCAGTCTTCGCGAATATCAACGCGCTGCTGGCGGCTGCCCACGATGACGGCCACGGTAACACCATCATCACCGACGCCACCCACGACACGCTCACTATTCAGAATATGACTTCACAGCAGTTGCATACGCACCAGAGCGATTTTCATATCGTCTAGTAGCTCGGCAATTGCTGAAATCCGTCTAGGATCATGTCACGTGCCAACTGCGCGAGCATCGCGGCTTGCCGGCATTAATGAAGAAAGTTACGCCCAGCAACCGACACGGCGCCGCACGCAGACAACCAGCTGAAGTCGCTACATTAAGGCATGTCAGTGTTGGGCAGTGGCGCTACCTAATCCAATCCGGCTGACCTCGTATTCGTATCCTTTCCGAAGGATGGCTTGCCACCACGCCTCGTTGGCGAGATACCATTTCACGGTCTGCTCAAGCCCCAATTCGAAGGTTTCCCGCGCGGCCCAGCCGAGCTCCCGCTCCAGCTTCGACGCATCGATGGCATAGCGGCGGTCATGTCCCGGGCGGTCGGCAACGAAGGAGATCAGCCGCTTGCGGGATCCCGATGGCTTAGGCTGCAGGCGGTCCAGCACGCTGCAGATCAGTTCCACCACATCAAGATTGCTGCGCTCGTTGCGGCCGCCCACATTGTAGGTCTCGCCGACCCGGCCATGTTCGAGAACGAGATGCAACGCGCGCGCGTGATCCTCCACATAGAGCCAGTCACGCACGTTCTTGCCGTCGCCATAGACCGGCAGGCGTTCTTCCTGCAGTCCTTTGATGATCATATGCGGGATCAGTTTTTCGGGAAAATGATACGGCCCGTAGTTGTTCGAACAGTTGGTGATGACAGCCGGCAGCTCGTAGGTTTCAACCCATGCACGGACGAGGTGGTCTGACGAGGCCTTGCTCGCGGAATACGGCGAATTCGGCGCATAGGGGCTTGTTTCGGCGAAAAGCCCTTCTGGTCCCAGCGACCCGAACACTTCGTCGGTGGAGACGTGCAGAAAACGAAACGCCCTGCGCCGAGGCTCAGGCGTTTGCCGGAAGTGACGAAGCGCTTCCTGTAACAGCGTGAAGGTGCCGACGATGTTGGTTTGGACAAATTCGCCGGGGCCGTCGATCGACCGATCGACATGGCTTTCGGCCGCAAGGTGCATCACCGCTTGGGGCTGGTACCTTTCGAACAGTGTACGCAACGCCGGCGCGTTGCAGATGTCCTGCTTGGCAAGAATATAGCGTTCCGGCGTGGCCTGAGGAATGGAGTGAAGGTTCGAGGCGTAGGTTAGCTTGTCGATATTGACGACGAACGCGTCCGTCTCATCGAGCAGCCGCCTCATGACAGCGGATCCGATGAAGCCCGCACCACCGGTGACGAAAATGGTTTTGCCATTGAAAGTCATGATCCCTACGCGCCCCCTACTCTCTAGCCTGTCAGCGGCACGAATGAGTCGTAGACCGACTTGAGATATTCCCCATAGCTGCTCTTAGCGGAGAGTTGCATGATCCTGGCAAAATGCTCGAGTGAGATATGCCCAAGTCGCAGCGCGATTTCTTCGGGACACGCGATCCGCAATCCCTGCCGCTGCTCCAGGATCTGGACGAAATGACTGGCCTCAACCAGCGAGGTGTGGGTCCCGGTATCGAGCCAGGCAAATCCGCGGCCCATCACCTGGACATATAGATCGCCGCGCTCCATGTAAGCACGGTTGACATCCGTGATTTCGATCTCGCCACGAGGTGACGGTTTGATCGCCGCGGCAATATCGATGACATCGTTGTCATAAAAATACAGTCCGGTGACAGCGAGGTTTGATTTCGGTTTGCTCGGTTTTTCCTCAATCGAAAGGGCGCGCCCATCGCGGCCGAGTTCGACCACGCCATATTGTTCCGGCGTGGTGACAGCATATCCGAAGACCGTGGCGCCGGTTGGTCGCTTCCTGGCTTCCACAAGCAGCTCGGGCAGCCCATGGCCATAAAAAATATTATCTCCGAGCACCAACGACACCGAGTCGCGGCCGATGAAGTCACGGCCGACTATGAAAGCGTCGGCCAGGCCCCGGGGCTGCGTTTGAGCTGCATAGCTGATCGACAGGCCCCATTCGGAGCCGTCGCCCAAAAGTCGCTCGAACAGCGGCTGGTCCTGCGGCGTCGATATGACCAGAATCTCGCGGATTCCGCTCAGCATCAACGTGGACAGCGGATAATAAATCATTGGCTTGTCGAAAACCGGTAGCAACTGCTTGGAAACCACCGCGGTTACAGGATAAAGCCGGGATCCGGTCCCCCCGGCCAGAATAATGCCCTTCATGTTCCCTCTTTGCAAAACACGCAAAAACCTAACAGATATAGTGCCCTATACAAAACAGATGTGGTTTATTGGGTTAACCTGGCCAACGCAAATAAGAGACCATGAACATCATCAAAACCCACATTCCGGATGTCGTCATCATCGAACCGAAGATTTTCGGCGACCCAAGAGGGTTCTTCCTCGAACAATTTCAGGTGCAGCGATATTCCGCCTTTGGCGCCGGAGGACCATTCGTCCAAGACAATATGTCTAGGTCGTCACAGGGCGTTCTGCGTGGCCTTCACCTGCAAAACCCAAATCCGCAGGGAAAATTGGTGAGTGTAATGCGTGGACGCGTTCTGGACGTCGCGGTCGACGTTCGCGTCGGCAGTCCAACGTTTGGGCGGCATGTGGCCGTTGAACTCGACGACGAGAATTTTAAACAGCTGTGGATTCCGCGAGGGTTTGCCCACGGGTTCACGGTTCTGTCGGAAAGCGCAGACTTTTTCTACAAGTGCGACGCGCTTTACAGTCCCTCTGATGAAATTACGATCCGCTGGGATGATCCTGACCTGAACATCGACTGGCGCACGCCGGCTCCGGCACTGTCCACGCGTGACAGTGCCGCACCGTTTCTGAAGGATATCCAGCGCCTGCCCCGCTACGAGCCGGCATGATGCGCATTCTGCTGACAGGCGTGAGCGGCCAGGTTGGACAGGCACTGCGAGAGCCCCTCAGCTCCTTCGGCACGGTCATAACCGCGGACCGAAGTACGCTCGATCTCAGCCGCCCGGACCACATCTCCACCGTGCTTGATTCGGTCTCCCCCGATCTGATGGTCAATCCCGCCGCCTACACTGCGGTCGATCAGGCCGAAGACGAGCGCGAGCTTGCGCATCGCGTCAACGCGGAGGCGCCAGGAGTTATGGCGCGGTGGGCAGCCCTGCATGGTGTCCCCATGGTGCATTTTTCGACCGATTACGTGTTCGATGGATCAGGCGATCGCCCGTGGCGCGAAGGCGATCCGACCGGGCCCCTCTCAGTCTATGGTGCCAGCAAGCTTGCCGGGGAGGCCGCGATACGCGACGCCGGCGGAAGCCATCTCATCATTCGCACATCGTGGATTTTTGCCGCAACCGGCCGGAATTTCCTCACCACCATCGCGAGGCTGGCGCTTGAACGACCGGAACTTCGCATTGTCGCCGACCAATATGGGGCCCCGACGTCGGCCCGATCGATTGCGGAGGGTCTGGTCGCGATGTTGAGCGGCTTAATCCCACGCGAGGACGAGACGCTCGTCGAAATGACCGAGCAGAGATTTTACGAGGCCGATGGGCTCGTCCACATGTCGACCTCAGGCGAGACAACCTGGCATGGCTTTGCCGGCGCCATCGTAGGCGCACTCCGCGCGCGCGGCATTTCCCTTACGGTCAAGGATCTTGTGGCGATTAAGACCGGCGATTTTCCGGCGAAGGCCTCCAGGCCTCACAACTCCAGACTGGACATGGGCCGCCTGCAGGGCGTTTTCGGCATTCAGATGCCCAGTTGGCAGGATGCCCTCGCGCGTGAACTCGAAGACCTCGGTTCGGCATGGTCCTGATCTGTGCGCCTTTTTTCAAGGCGTTAGCTGCCGGACTGGAGAGGCACAATTAGACGGGCTACTGTACCGCGTGGCCGATAAATTACTTGTTTTGGCAGCTTCGGGTGCACGTCTGGTACTGGCTGTCGCAGGAAGCAATGCAAGGGGCACCGAGCACCGTAGGACAGACGCGCTTGCACTGCGTGTTATCGCTCGAACAACTGGCAAGACAGGCATCCGAAGACGCATCGCCGTAGCGCCGGCTATCGTTGCCGGCCGCCGCGGCCGCCGTCCCAACCAGCATGACCACAAGCAATCCACCCAGGACCCGCTTCAACACAACCTCCATGCTTGACCGCCGTTAGCTAACATTTTGCGCATCATTTTGTGTTAGCGCGCCCGGGTAGCCGATCGCGAAATCCTCTGGCTTGTGACCCGTCTGGAGAGCTGCCACGAGCCACCGCGGTGTTTTTCCGCGACCGGACCACGTCTGGGACGGCTCCTGAGGATTTTGATATTTTGGATAGACGCGCGGATATTTCCGCCGCGGCGTGGGAGGCAATTCTTTCATATCATCAGAAAAGTTCGACGAAGGCGCCCCCCTGTCACGGTGAAGCTGCTCTAGTCGCTTTTCAGCCTTGTGCTTTGCTGAGGTCAAGCAAACTATCAAGGCCCGGCTGACCTCTTGATGAAGTTCCCACATCTCCTCGACGGACATGCTGTCTAAATTCACTTTGTTGGAGCCTAGTTTCATTTTCCTGGAGTTTAGATTCGTTTTCCTTAACTCTAAATTCGTTTTCTTAGTTTGCAACTGTTCGCCCCTGAGCACTTTTGATTTGTTATTATCAATCTAAATAGGAAGATTATCAATTCTAATATATCAATCCTAAATTGAAAAAATCTATAGAAATTCGGGGGCAGCGCCAATACGGCCTAGACCCTTGATTTCATAATGAAATGTAAATCTAAGTGCCATTTGTCCGGAGTCAATAACGGATCTTCGGACAATTCGTGGCTGCCCGCGGGCGCTAAAACGTTAGGCTGCAGCTTTTTTAGATGGAGCCCGGCGTAAACCCTGCCGGGGCCCGGAATTTGGCCGGACCGCGGAAAGCTTGCCAGGCCTGGCAGCGCGTCTAGGATGCTCCTCGTTGCCGGAACGCAATCCGGATCCCGGCCCAACGAGGGGATCAATATGCGTTGCGCTTACGGATCACCTCAAAACAGGTCTTGATCAAGATATGGAAATCGAGCAACAGGCTCCAGTTGTTGATGTACCAGAGATCGAGCTTGACGCGCCGCGCGATTTCCTCAACCGAAGGTGTGGCGCCGCGCGACCCGTTGCATTGCGCCCATCCCGTCAGGCCCGGCTTCACGTGATGCCGGAATGCATAGTCACTCACGATCTTCTGAAAGTGATCGTCGTGGGCGAGCGCATGCGGCCTAGGACCGATCAAGGACATTTCGCCGCTCAAAACATTCACAAGCTGAGGGAGTTCGTCAATGCTCGCGGACCGCAACAACCGCCCGATGGCGGTCACTCGCGGATCGTTGCGCATCGCCTGGGAAACAACCGCGCCATCTTCCTGAACCGACATAGTTCGGAACTTCAGCATAACGAACTCTTGACCGTTGAAGCCTTTCCGTCGCTGCCGAAAAATAACCGGACCGGGTCCATCTAGTTTAATGGTGACGGCAGTTAAAACCATGACGGGCACCAGGAAAAACAGCGCCACCGAAGCAACCACGATATCCATCGCTCGTTTCGCAAACCGCTCTGCCGCGCTTAATGGAGCCCGCTGGACTTCAATCGCAAAGGCATGCTGTGACGCCGAGGAGTAGTGCGAGAGCGATCGCACGCGGGCGTCGGGGAGCAGCCTGGCGGAGACGGGCAGGACCTTTATCGAGTCGCGCACGAAATCGATTCTGTCAGTATCAGTCCAGGGAAACGCGAGTACGATCTCCCGGCAGTTGTTGGCCCGCACGAAATTGATTGCCGAATTTAACACCCGTTCGTCATTCGCTGCCCGTTCAACCGGGTCGTCGTTCCGGCTGAGCGTAAAGCGGCTGATCTGCGCCGTCCCAGAAAAAAAGAGCATGTCCTGTGGTGTTAGAGCCGCCACTTCGTCAAAGTCACCGACAAGCACGATATTTTTGCGGCCGAGGGAGCCGCGCGACATCGCCGACGCGACCGCGATCTTTGTCGACTTGCGCACGCTCAGCAGACCGAAAGGCGCGAAAACATAAAACAAAATGAATGCGCCGCGGGAGTAGGCCACTCCGATCTTCAGAAGAAATGCAAAAAAAGCCAACAATAATCCGGTCGTAAACCAACAAACCAGAATATTGGCCGTTTCGACCCGCGGTTTCGCGCATTCAGGGAAGTCATAGTGGCCGCTCCCACTCATCCGTAGGATGTAGATAAGGCTCGCGAGCAGGCCGACGGCCGCGTGCGGAAGGACGTTCGGGATTTCGTTGCCGAGCGCGACCTGGAAGGCGATGCCGCCAAGGATGCTCGTGCTCAAGATGACGAACGCATCCGCAGTGGCCAGCAGATAGGGTACAAATTCACTCGAGAGCGACGAGAACTCAGTTAGCTGGTGCCCCGCGGTCCCGGACTTGCCGCCAAATTCAGACCCTAGCGACATAAAAACACGCCCACTCAACGTCTAATGGTCAGGAAGTACAGATCGGCTGTGGCGCCAACGGCTATATTAACTCTTCGTTAATGCGCGCAACATAAAGTGATAAAGCGTGCGGCGCAACCTAAATTTGACTAGTGCACATTGGTAGGTCCGGAGCGCATTTCGAAATGTTGCCACTTCTTGTCTGCGTTGCCGGCATTTTTCTCGGCCTCTATTTCAACGTGCTGGTATTGCTGCCCGTTTCCTTGATCGGAAGCGCGATATTCATCAATGTCAACTTGTCGTCGGGTGTCAGTTTTTATGCCGACATTGGCGATCTCTTGGTTCCGCTCATTTCGGGACAGGCCGGCTACATGCTGGGGTTGTGCGGTCGAGAGACCTATGGACACATATTGGCGCGCTTTCACGCAGTCCAATCCAACCGAATTTAGTCGATGCTTCCCAAAGCGGCCCGTCTCCGCCGCAGCGCTCTGATTTGAATATCCTCTTTGCCTTTACTTCCGCATTTAATTGATGCGCCTCTCAGGGCCGCGGCTTTTTTCTGGACGCGTCCGTGTGGCGGGTTGACGCCGATCTTGACTCTCGCGGCAGGATGCTTCTGGTTCACAGACGAAAAACTTTGTATGAATTTGACACAAGACCAGTATTGGAACGTCGGAGACTGACTATCATGGTTAGAGCAGCTTTGTTTGCACTGGTTATCGGATCGGCAGGTTCGAGCGCGGTCGCTCTCCCGGCGCTGGCACCGGACCATTCGATTTCTCGGCCGGATCCCGTCGTTGAGGTTAAGATCGTGTGTACCGAAGACGGACAGTGCAATCGTCCGCCGCGCCGGCGCCCTGTAGCACGCTGGGTGTACGGGGACAGCGCCTTTTTCGGCCCCGGTTCCTACTCGGGACCTGGCTATTATGGATCATCGGGAAGCCATTGGCGCTGGTTTCCCTTTTTCGGGTTTTGATATGATTTGGAACCGGGATAAAGTCCCCCGTCCTACCGTCCGCCAAAAACCCTCGGAACATGAAAAATCCGCGGTCGGTAACCACGATATCGCCCTTCCGGAGAATGATGTCGGTGATCGCCGATTCTGAGGCCATATGATCGGTCTCGGCCTGGGTCGGACGCTTCCATTTGACCCGCCCGTGTTCCTGTGCTTCCGCCTCGAAGGAAGGCAACAGGAGGCAGGTCACGAGCAAACCCTCCAGCAGCTTCATATAAAGCCCTGCGTGACCTGCGGCGCTCCTGGCGAAGCCAAGGCACCTCGACGTGTTGCAGGACGGGTTGTCGATCAAGCTCGATAGCCTCGCCGAGATCGCGCCTAAAAGTTGTGGCTTTTTGGAACAGACAGGCTGAGGTCAAAATCTGCGGCGCGCCAACCTCGAGCAGCCGAGAAAACTCACCCGATCACGGTGCCCCCAGTTTAATCTGCAGGCCTCGTAACGTCCCGCCACTAGGTGGCGAACTGAACGCAATACAGATTCGCCCCCTGCCCTTGACTAAGGATGCCTCCGAGCACGCATATTTGGTCATGCCACACTTGTTGGCTGATGGGACCGGCTCAGCGACAATCGGTAACGCGTTGATCGGGCAACGCCCTTGTACTCAGCAGACCCTTGTCTTGTTCTAACTCCTGAATCCGCCGGCGTAGCCGAACCAGTTCCGTGTAGCGTTGCACGATATTGGCTGCAGCGACACTCTTCAATTTCGCTCGCTTCTTGAATTTCGAGCGCCCGACGGATGCCATTGGGCGAACACTCTTCATCAATACCCCCTGTTCAATTCCTGGACCGATTTGGCCTCCGGCCCTTGCTCAGCAAAATGCGTGCCGTTCTTAGTCAAGCTTGGTCGAATAGCGCCTTCGACGTAATACATTTGACGTCAATTAGCATTTGTCGCTTGTCTAATTAAAGTGGTTCCTTAACGGTTCCGTGACCAGAAACCCAGCGTCGGCTGATTTCTTTGTCCCGTGTAGGCCTGCCTGGGCGATATCGGCACCACCCCCGTCCGACGGCGCCATGCGAGCAACCGACCTCCGGGTCCAATGCCACGCAGGCACGTCGCGTCAGACGGGCTGACTGAGAATTTCCGAGATAGTCCGACGCAGCACCGGGCTGGCCATAGTAGAGGACGCCAACCGCCAGCCGGCCTGTCTTCCGGGCCAGACGATCCGGGTTGGTCATGTCGATCGACGAATGGCGATCCAGGCGGGACTCGGCGCAAGCTTTCTTTTCGCGCTGCACAACGAGTTGCCGTGTCGCTTTTCAATCCGCCTATTCAATTCGACCGCCTGTTGCAGGCCTTCGACATCAGCTTCGTGATTGCCCTTCAAGGCTGCGAGACCCGCAATCGCCATCGTCACCCAAAAGGACGATAGCTGCTAGCCCGCCCACGGCATGATCGGCGATTTGGTCGAGCGCGGTTTCAAGCGGGGGCGGCACCCGCGAGCGCGCCAGCGTCCAGGAATGGCACAGGTGATACCCCCATAGCGGGCGAACGAACTGGGTCCGGCCGCACCCAGCAATTATTGTTAGCTGAACCCGCGTCGATACGATCTTTTTCCGCAAGAACGATCCGCTTGCCGCCAATTGACACCGTATGAAAATATCAAGCCGAAATCGAAATCTAGGAGCCCGTCCAGATAGGCGTTCGGGCATTTGTTGAGGTTAGCCGGCTGAGGCTGCGTTTGCGAGGGTGAACAGCTTCAGGAGATTGTGGGTTGTGCAGATCATGGCCCATTCGGCGCGCACTTTATCTACGCCCCGCAACAGGAACTGGCGGAAGCCGCGAGCCTGTTTGATCTGTCCGAACACCGGTTCGACCACTTGCTTTCTCAATCGGTAGGGTGTTTCGAAGCCGCCGTCGTCGATCTTCTTCCGCATCCGTTGGGTCAGCGGTCCACCGATTTTTCCGTTCGCAGCTGTCGGGTGCTTGGCGCGTCCGGGCGCGACATAGCCGTCAACGCCGTGTGCTTCGAGCGCTTCGAGATTGGATTCGCTGCAATAGCCGGAGTCCGCCGAGGCCTGATCCGGCTTGCGGCCGAGATTGTTCTTGATGGCCTCGATCAGGGGCACCAACTGGCCCTGATCGTTGCCGCACTGCGTCAGTTCGTGCGCGACAATGATCTGGGCGCCTGCGTCGACGGCGGCCTGTGCATTGTAGGCCTGAACGAAGCCATCCTTCGACTTCATGATGCGGCTTTCCGGATCGGTGAAGTTGCGTTGCGACTTGGGATCAGGTTGGTCCGATGGCGGCGCCGCCGGTTTGCCCGGCTTCTTGCGGCCTTCAGCTTGGCGCTGCTGTTCCTTTTCGGCCTCGATGCGACGCTCTTCCGCCGCCGCCAGCCTGGCGTCGGCTTCCAGCGCCGCCATCGCCTGCTGGATTTTCGCCAGTCGTTTCTGCTTGTCGCCGGCCCAATCCGGCATCTCGTCGCCGCGCTTGTCTCGGCCGAAAGTCTCGTCCTCTTCGGAATCCGCCGCCTCGGCGGCCGCCAGCATGCGAGCGACCTCGGCTTTCAATTCCGCCTCGCGTTTCTTCATGCGCTCATAACTCATCGCTTTATGTTTCGACGCGTTCGCTTTGATCTTCGTGCCATCAAGCGCGACATGGCCGAGTTTGACCAGCCCTGCCGTCTCGCACAACCTCAGAACCTGCAGGAACAGCGCGCCGAGCGCCTTCAAATGCCGCTTGCGGAAGTCGCTGATCGTGCGAAAATCCGGCGGATCGAGCGCCACAATCATCACAAAATCGTTCCGTTCGCGGCAGGCCTTCGCGATCCGCCGCGACGAATACAGCCCACTCGCATAGCCGTGCAGCAGAAGCGCCACCATCATCCGCGGGTCAAACGGCGGCTGCCCAAGACCACTCACATAGCTGCCCGTGATCTCCCGCAGATCAAGGCTCTCCCGCACCAGCTCAACGATAAACCGCGAGACATGGCCTTTCGGCACGAAGTCCTGCACATTCGGCGGCAGCAGCAGTGTCTGATCGATATTCCACGGACGAAAATACTTGCTCATAGCTCAAGCTTAAATCGAACTCGCTCAAAATTGAACAGCGACTATTCGGACAGGCTCCTAGATGTTTGGGATCCGATTCATGCTTGGATTGGCGTGATGCCACCAGACCGCGCGCCCGACGGCACCAACCACACCCAGCAAACCATCCAAGGTAAAAAGCAGCGTTATTGCGAAAACAAATAACGCGATACCTGTGAGATCGTGTAACGCCCCATCCACCAGTTCGATGCCCCCATAATGAGCGATCAAGACCAGCATAAGAACTCGGAGAAAGTTGGCAACGATCGTAATCGGGATTATCGCGGTCAGCAGTATTACGGAACGCAGTTTTGATTTCCACCGGAAGGCATACACATAAAACATTCCGATTGCAGAAAGAGCAAAGATGGAATTCATCCCAGCACAGGCGTCCTGCATGAGCAGCTGAAAAGGCCCTATCATGATGACGACGCCGTTCTGCGCGACCGGATAGCCAGCAGCGTAGAGAACTCTTGTGACCCAATCCGAGATGGTTACCTTCAACGGAACTGTCGCGCCATCAACCATCCAGCCCGGAGCGGGAACGGTAAAAAACAAAAACCCGATCGGGAACGCAAGGATTTTTAATACTTTCCACCCTGATAGCATCAGTATGCAACCGGCAATGACCGGCAATTCGGATAAGACTTCCACCGATATCAAATCTTGCGTGCGCGCCATAAAGAGCATGGCCAGCCCGAAAAGGAACACGGCCCAGCCGACGACCGGCACCGGCACAACCTCAGTTTTTGCTAACCGCTCTCGACTTGCCCATACAAGCCAAAGAGACGCCGCAATAATCAGGGGGCCGTGACCTTCCTGCTCGGTTTGCCAAGGCCCTTGAGCCAGCTGGATGAAGGTGGGGATATAGGCGACAAGGGTCGCAAGTAATAACAATACGTAACAAGCTGCCCCTCGTATCGAGTGGGACGTCCTAGCCGCAAGAACATAAGATTGCGTCATTTTCTCATCTCAGCTTGCAAACCTCGTCTAATCATTGGCGATCCTCAATGTCAGAATGCGTTGAAGATGTCGAATATTATGGACCGCTGCAGTCGATAGTCACGATCGGAATTAGAGGTGTCTACCAGCTACGGACCGACTCTCGGCTTGCTAAAAGACAGCCAGCCAAAACCCATCGCCGCAATAACAAGGATATATCCGAGACCCACGTAACCCCTGTTTCCCAACTGATCTGCGGTCGCAATTGCAATTCCAGATAGTATGTACCGCAATAGCGTAGGCGTGTCCCGCTCCGTAAATCGAAAGAAAGCGACGACCAATACGATAAAGCAGACGACGGTGAGTGCATCAAAAAAGGTGGCCATCCGCTATCGCAACCAAAGTTCAATATTATGATCTACTGCCAAACGGTCTCTCGAATGAGACGGCTCGCATTTAGTTGGTGACATTGGGTAACTCTGAGTGCTCGCCCATAATTTTCGCATATTCGCCCTCGTACTTTGCTTCCGCACCAGCAGTGAGATTCGTCAAAGAAGCTTGCGCTCTTGCGAGATCCTGTTGTTGCAACTGGCGCGCAAGGGCAATGGCTGCATCCCCTTCGAGGGGACGAAACTCCTCTCCTTTGATGCTTAAAAACACCCCATTTTGGCCGGATCGGACAAAAATGATGTCGCCCGGCTTCTTATCCTGGATTGACCTGAACAATTCGTCCGGGACTTCGGAAGTGCTCAGGCTTGCCGACGACCTGGTGTGAGCGATGCCCAAGTCGGTTAACCGCTGGTCGACTTTCTCAATAGACGGTGAATCTTTCATGGACTCAACTAACGATTGATCTGCCGATCCCGTGGCGAGGGAGATCTGCTCGAGGGCGAGAATCTTTCTCTTGGCGAATTTAAGCGGATGATCGACGATATATTTTTCAGTATCCGCCACGGTAATCGCGCTAGCTTGTCTGGACAACTCGCGCATTGCAAAGGCCTTGGCCAAAACTTGCTCTCGGGATCTGAGAACGTCCAAAAGAACGGTTGGTTCGCGATCCAACTTTGCGTCCAATGATTTTTGCACCAAATATTTTCGCGCCACTAACTCGCCAAGCACCCGCTTGACCATGGCGTCGTCCTGTTTTCGGTCGGCCGCAACGTTGTTCCAACGCAGCTCAGTATCAAGTTCTTGCGTGGAGATCACCTGGTCGCCAACCCGTGCAACGATCTGACTATGGCTTGCGGCAGACGTGCCTTCGCTTTTTTTACTGCAACCAAACGATGCAAGGCTGGCGATTGCGCAAACCGCCAACCTGCGGCCGATCCGAACACCTGACTGCTGTTTGAAACGCATCTCAACCTCACTTTGGGCAACCGGGTAAGCCTGCGAGGCGAAACGCCATTCCGGCTAACCTGGCAAGAGCAAAAACTTTACTATCGCTAGAGGCGAGTGCTGGCTATAGCCAAGGTTTAAGCCCCTCCGGTTCGTTACATGTTTTGGGCTGCCTTGTTAAATAGCTGTTTTGACGTATACTGGCAATTTGTACGAACGATTAACCTTAAATGGTCGAATTGATGGTTCAGCCGTTTTACGTTGGAAGAGGCAATGAAGACAAATCAGGTCCACAGTATTCTCGCCGCAGTGGCGATTTTGACGACTGCGGTTTGCGCCGACATTTTCGTGCCTCGCCAGTTGATGGCGAGCGCAAATCCTTCATTGAATTTGGAAACGATGATCCCTCAAGAGTTCGGAAAATGGAAATATCGTCCAACGTTAGGTCTCATTACACCAACCGAACCGGGATATGTCGAGAGCAAGGAGCTTGCGGCGAGGATTTACGGTCAGGAGATCGGCCGAACGTACGTCGATAATGAAGGACATAGTGTAATGTTTCTTGTCGCGTATGGTCCAGTACAGGATTACCGACTGAAAGCTCACCGTCCCGAAGTCTGTTACACCGCGCAGGGCTTTCGAGTTTGGGACAAAACAGAACACCGCCTCGCAATCAACAAGGATTCGTCGACACTTGCGGTGTCGCGGTTGATAACTCAGCGCGAGACTCGATATGAGCCCGTTAGCTACTGGATGCGCGTGGGAAATGATGTTTCGACGGGCATCTTCGACAATCAGATACTGCGACTAAAATATGGACTAAAAGGTCTCATCCCCGACGGTGCATTAGTCCGCGTCTCGACGGTCGGCTTGCCCGCCGAGCAATCGTTCGCGCTCCAGGATGAATTTATAAGAGACTTGTTGGGCTCGATTACACCCGAGGCACAGCGGTTTCTGATTGGCGGAAGCACCTGACCATCAATTCTTCACCTCGCTTCGTTTTTGTCGCTTTGATCATGGCGCGATGTCCTCTATGTCCAAGCGGTTGGTAAATTTGATAAGACGCATTTTCAGGTTCCTGGCTTTCGCGATGCCGTGGGCGGCTTCCATCACGCTTTCCAGCCGCTCAGCGTCGGCGGCGATCAACGGGGCGTATTCACCGGTCACTAGCTTTGCCTGAGCGACAACTTCTTGACCGGCATTGTCGATGTAGGTCACGAGCCAAAGCTGATGGAGACGCTGAATACCGTCAGGAGCAGTCATCTTGAAATCAATTTGGTGTCGATCGGTCGACGAACAGAGAGCTGCCGCCAAACCCAGCATCGCAAGATGTGGGATAATGCTCATTGCTATACCCTTTTCGAAAACTTGACCGTGGTTTCAATGTTGGATCAAGTCGGCCTACGCCGCTACATCACGCCAGTGAGGCGGGCCTTGCCGAGCTGTTGTTTTATGAGTTAAATGTTCCGCGGCTAATTCCAAAAGCTGCCGAGCGGTTTTGGTGTCCGGCACCTGTTTTGCAAGACGGCAGCACCGCTCGCTATTCAACAAGAAATCACCGTGGTCTTCAGTTTTTGGCCTCAGCATTTGGGCCATGATGGCAATTTAACAGGGATGCCGTTGTGCTGTCGATCCGGCCTTGACTTGTTGGCCGGTTCATTTTGGGGCTTTAGCGAAATGAGCAACGAGAAAGACCCATTCCACGACGCTGAGGTTCGAGAAGCAATTGACCTGCGTTGGACCCTCCGGGACATCAGGGCGAAGCGCTGGAAACTGTCCCCGATCAATCCGTTGCATTTAGAAAAACTGATATCGCTGGGCTTGGTCGAGATGCGAAACGATGATCCGGTACTCACGAACGCCGGACTGGACACCATTCCCTGACTGCGTGCCGGTCCGCAAGAGCAACCAGCACCGGCGCCGTAACGTTGCCGGACGCGATCTGGTCCGGCCATCGTGCGCATCCCTCGCCGCCGCCGGCTATAATCCACCGCTTGATCAAATAACTGAGGCTTTGGTTGCGCCAAATCCTCGTCGCTCTCCCGGCTGCAACCCGGTACGGTCCTTTAAGCAGGTTTGATGGCTAGATCGTATAGCTCGAGAATGCGATCGATTTTCTTTTCCCAGTCAAAATACAGCCTGGCCCTCCGATAGCCAGACTCACCGAGTTGATGGCGTAGGTCAGAGGAATCGGCCAGCATCATGATTGCTGAGGCAAACCCTGCTACCAAACCTTCGCGCGAGTTTGGTGCTACCAATACACCACAAGAACTATCGAGATAGTCAAGTGGGCCTCCCCACGCGGTCGCGATCACGGGTAAACCCATGGCCATTGCTTCCAGGACGACGGCACCACCGGACTCGAACAAGCTGGGCAATACCAGCACATCCGCAGCATCCAAGCGGCGAGCACAATCCGCTTGATTCATCCAACCTGAGAACTTGGCAATCGCCTTCAAACCCATGTCATGCGACAGTTTCTCCCAGACCGGGCGCATCGGTCCGTCGCCAATAATTTCAAGAGACAGCCGAGGGTCACTGCCCAGTTGCTGGATCGCCTCGAACACGATCTCGATTGCCTTCCAATCCACCAACCTTCCGACGAAGATCATTCTTAGCTGCCGATCGGGGGCGCCCCGAATCTCGCTCCGGCGCCATACCCTAAAATCCACTCCATTCTCCACGAGATCGATCACTGAGCTCCTTATGCCATGAGGCAGGGCTTTTCGAGTTCGTGTATTCGCAACCAGGAGAAGGCGGGCGCGCCGCTTGCCGGGAAGTGCGAGATTGAGAAAGCTCGCCAAACCACGACCGAGCGCGACAGCGATACGAGAAAGCCTGCCCTCTTCCCGACGAAATGCCGGCGGATATTCCATCCCGCCGTTCATCGGACCAAAAATAACAGGCAATCCAAAACCGTAGAGCAGTGATGGAGATTTTGGTGATACCGGGATCGGAACGTGTATCACGTCGAAAGCATGTAACTTCGATAGCTTTCGGACCAAGCGACGCTGAGCGATCTGCGTGGTCAACTGGATGATAAACCCAGTTGTCACCTCCGCGACGCGCCGGGGAAGAAGATTTCCGAACCGAAATACGACCTTGTGGAGAAAGGTGTCTTTTACATAATGTAGACGATCAAGGTCTTCGGGAAATTGCGTCGTGAGCTCTGATCTATTCCTTTCGTGCACCAACAATCTAACATCGATGTTCCTGGCCCGAAGCAAACGAAAATAGTTGAAGGGAAGGAAGGCCTCTCCGCCAAATTGGCTCGAGGCATTGTCGGCAACAATCAGTACCCTCATAGGGATTTACTATGCTTCAATGAACGCAAGATCAGACAATCAGGGTGCGAAATCAGAGGTGAGTATAGCATCTGCACTCACTAAGGTTTTCTGGAATGTCATTGAGCCATCGAAATAACTCAACCTCAGAGGTTGAGTACTCTAACGCAAAGATTCGCTCTTGCAAGCTGCCGTATCCTGGCGTGAATGGTGTGAAATTTTGCAAGTTGCGCTCGCATCGTGCATTTTTGGAAATAGGGCTACACATGCGCGGCCATTACTGCAGGTAGCGGGAGGCCGCTTCTTTTTGGAACGAGACCAATCTTGCGAATGCATCGCCCCCCACCACCAAGTTGTCCCTCGATATTGAATGTGGCCGGATATCAATATTTGCTAACGCTTTTGGCCGCGGCGTTTCTTTTCGCGCTCTTTTTACTACCTTCGTACGCGGACCAACTGGACGAAACATTCCTCGTTTATGCAGTAAATATTGACATGTCCTCGTGGCGGGGGAATGGGATTTATATTGGAAAAGGTCTGTTTCTCACGGCGGCTCACGTTGTTGGCCGAGGCTGGTTGACAAGACCGAAAATTGTTATCGGAGGTCAAAAGTATCCCACTCGCGTCGTTAAAGAAGGCTCTCCTGGCGGCACTGACCTGACGCTGCTTGCCGTGGAGGAGAGCGCGCTCCCCATGCGCCTGCGATTGAGGAGAAATCCGCTATGTACTGCGCCGCCCCGACCCGGCCAGGAAGTGGTCACCGTCGTGCCCGAAGCCGTTGTGCATTCCCACATTATCTCGCCACAGCGACTCCCACCGGACCTTCGAAAGCTCACCTCAGTGATCGGCGATGTCGCCACAACCGGTAATTCGGGATCCGGCGTCTTCGACGCACGGCAAAAATGCCTGCTCGGGATCATAAGCCAGAAGATCTCCCAGTCTCGAACCCGGGCCGACACTGGCGAGGTCGAAGTTCATGATATTGCAAAATACTTCGTTCCAGCCTCGGCTATTGTTAGTTTCATGCCCCCTGAATTCCGTTTCTAGACTGGGCCCCTCAATAATAGGCGTGGTAGTCATCCGCAATGTCCGTGACTTTGTTCACGACGACGCGGACCAGATTGGAATGCTTCAGGTGCTTCTGGCATTCCTTGATGTCCGCCACAGATGTTGTACCAACACCGGTGACGAGTATCACGGCGTCCATTCGCGGCAGGATCGAAATAACATCATCGCCGATCAGCATTGGCGGCAGATCGAAAATCACAGTTCGTGACCGGAAGTCCCTTTTGATCGTCTGCAGCAAGGTAGCCATTGTTTGCGAGGCCATCCATTCGGACGATGTCGACGCCGCCACTTCCCCGGGGAGGACCAATAATTTGCTAGGACCGATGCTGGCTTCGATCAAGGCTTGGGCCAGCGTCCTGCGCTCCTCGAGAACGCCCACAATCCCCGGATCGCTTTCCAGTCCAAGATAGTTTGCAACCATCGGTTTGCGCATATCCATATCGACCAGCAGGACGGATCTCTCCGGCAGCCGGGCAACGCTCATCGCAAGGTTGCAGGCCGTAACTGTCTTGCCGCATGCGACTGTCGGGGAGGTGACAGCCAGGAATTGCCAGCTGTTCTGGTCCATCTCCTGCAGGACCTGCGCCCGCAACATATCATAATAGCGTCCGTTCGGGGTGCCGACACCATGCGCAACGATCCGTGTCTGCTCAAGATCAGCCCCGCTTAGTCTAACCTGCCGGAATTGTGGGTCATGCAGGCCCGGCCGAGCAGGATCGGGCACACTAACCGTCGCCCGCCTCGCCCCGCCTTCAGTGGCTCTTGCGAGATCAATCGCCTGCTTGATCGAGTCCACAATCGTTCTCCCGAGATTACAACTACCGAAACAGCCCGACCCGCGCCTTTGCGATCATCAGGTCGAGCGGCAGCAGCAGATAGGCTGCGATCATCGCACCGACCACAACCGCCGCGCCGACGACGATCATCAATGAGATCCGGCGCTTGCGCCGGTGCAATTCCGCTGCCGTCGTAATGTAGGGAATCGAGACGACCAGATGGCTGTCAATCACCGCAAACACGTCGCTGCTGCGACGGATCGCCTTGTCCGCCAATTCAGCCACGAAAGCCAGGCCGACGCCCGCCGCAGCTGCCAGCAGAACAGCCAGGCCGGCGACCTTCAGCCGATTGGGTCTGACGGGATTTTGCGGCGTGCTCGGCTGCTCGATGATCTCGAGTTTCTCCGACTGCTGGTTCTTTTCAAGATTTTCACCGATGCGTGCGGCGGCAAGTTTCGTCGATGCAGCATCGAGGTTCTTTTGCAAAGTTTCCTGCTGTGCTTCGAGCGCCTCGAGGCTGGCCTCAGCCGTTGCATCGTCTTTCGCAGCCGGCGAAACATCTTTCGCAGACGACGAAAGCTCCCGCTCCATGGCTTCAATTTGCCGCTTCAATGATTGCACGATCGGATGCTTATCTGAGTACAGCGCACTTTTTTGAACGAGTTCGGCCTTAAGCTGGCCAAGCAGTGTCGTCGGCTGGTCGGGTTTGGCAACGACCTTGTCCTGCGCGGCCTTGATCTGCGCGAGCTTGATCTGGGCTATCTTGGTGTCAAGCGCATCGCTATCCGCCTGCAGTTTTTGAACTTCGCGCGCCAGAAATTTCGTCGTATCGGAGGCGCGGCCAGTGCGGTCGCGGAGATCCTCGTTGAGGATGCGTGTCATCAATTCGTTTGCTACCCGCGCTGCCGCTTGCGGGTCGGCATATTCGAACCCTACCGAAAATACGATCGTCGGATTGCGCGAGGTCTGCTTGAAATCTAGCTGTGTATCGACCGGCGTAATCTTGGTGCTTTTTTTCATCAGTTCGACGACGTCGCCCACCGACATAAATCGCCGTTTGTCGGGAAATAGATCGAACTTGTCCGCAATGGCGATCAGATTGTCCCGGGTCATCGTACGCTGCTCAATCACCTGGATGCGCTCTTGTGCCGCGCTCGTGACGGTGGGCCGGACAAGTTCCGTAGGAATTTGCTGCGAACTCGACGAGAATCTTACCCTCCGACAGGTAGACTGCCGGCCACAGCTTCGCCACCGCGAGTCCGCCGGAGGCGATGATCACAAACGGAATGACAAAATAGAGCCATCTGCGCTGGACCAGTTCCCAATAAAACGCCGGTCGCAGCATATGGCTGCGATCCAGGCCTTCAACATCGTCCTCGAAATCAAGCTTTTGCAGCATATTTTTTCCGGCGCCAGTCAACTTGTTGCAAAGTCCGTACCAATGCAGGCTTCCATATCCAGGCCCCTAAGAAGGCTCCAGACCAGCACGTGTCTAGCACACGATGTCTATGTCTTGTTTGACTTGAGGTGGTCAATCCCGGTTCACTATTAATTCGGCAAGGTTTCAACCGGACCGGTTTAAACCTTCGGCGTCAGCATACCGAAATTTACTTTGATCGCGGAAATTGCAGCCGACTTGGACGGAATTGGACAATAATACCGTGTTCGATTAAGGAAGCTCGATGTACGAAGCGTACTACCAGCTGCGGGAGAAGCCGTTTTCAATTCTCCCAGACCCAGATCTGATCTACTGGGGCAGAATGCACACGATGGCATTCACGATGCTGGAATTCGGCATCATGAACAATGCAGGTTTTACTGTAATCACCGGCGAAATCGGCTCAGGCAAGACGACCCTACTGCGTTACCTCTTGAGACGTATCAGCCCCAGTGTGACGGTCGGCCTCATTTCGAGCTCTCCCCAAGGGCGGCATGAACTGCTGCAAATGATCTTGATGTCGCTCGAGCAAAGCTTTGAGGGCGATTATCCTATACTTTTCAAGCGCTTGCAGGACTTCCTCTACGGCCAATTTGCTAATGGGCGACGCACGATCCTGATCATCGACGAAGCCCAAAACCTCGAACCGGAAGCGCTTGAACACCTGCGGATGCTTTCCAACATCAACGCCGACAAGTTTCAGATTTTGCAGCTGATCCTGGTTGGACAACCCCAGCTACGGGATGCGCTGATGGCGCCCAAGCTGCACCAATTCGCGCAGCGGATATCCTCCGATTTTCACCTCAGTCCGCTGGATTCAAAAGAGGTAACAAAATACATCGATTTCCGCCTCGAAGCTGTCGGGGCGCGAGGCCTCCTCTTCACCGCGGAGGCCTGTGCCTTGATCGCGATCGCCAGCGGCGGCATCCCCCGAATGATCAATGTCCTTTGCGATACCGCGCTGGTTTACGGCTTTGCCGGCGAGAGGAAGATTGTCGGTCAAGACATTGTCAGAGAAGTTATTGCCGATAAGCAACAACACAGTATGTTTCCGTTCAAGAGCCTTTCCAGCACCCGCTAAGCAATTGTAATACTTGGACCTCTGGTCTAATAATCGGGTGACGGGGATTGACCAGAGTAGCTAAAGTGTTAGATGCAACGTCTAATTTAGCGCAATGATCGAAGCGATCCGGTTTTGGGGCCGCCGGCGGCAGTGGATATTGGCCGTGATGCCAAGCCGCTCTCGGCCGGTTAGGGAATACGCCGGTGTGGAATAAGGGGGAAAAGATGCGGATCTCGATTGTGTTGATTTGCCTGGCGATCTGGGCCACAGCCGCGGACGCGCAAACCCTTAAACCCGGCGACAGTTTGAGCATCTCGGTGCTGCAGGACCCCAAGCTTGACCGCTCGGTGGTGGTGGACCCCAGCGGAGAAATTGCCTTCCCATTGGCTGGTCACATCCGCGCTCGCGGCCTTACCCCCGAAGCCCTTGAGAAAATCCTGATCGCCAAGCTGAAGGACAACTACAAGGACGACCATCTCGACGTGACGGTCGCCATAGCGAACTCGCCAAAAGATATCCCCGAGGAAGACCTCAAGCCCAAAATATTCATCACCGGGGAGGTCCTAAGGCCTGGTCCCTACATAATCCGGCAGCCAATAACCCTGATGCAGGCTATCACCTTCGCGGGAGGCATTGGACCCTATGCCGCGAAGCGGCGCATCCAGGTCCGGCGCCGCATGCCAGGCGGAGATGAGACGATTTTCATGTTCGACTACAAGGCCTATGAAGCCGGTGCCGATCTCGAAGGCAATATCTCGTTGAGGGCGGGAGATGTCATCATGGTTCCGGAGCGAGGCTTGTTCGAATAGAACATCATCAAAGTGCAGGCCAATGCCGTGAGGAAAACCGCCGCAGCGGCCTCGATGTTATTATGCCTGGTGCCTCCGGCTGCACGGGCGGTCGATTGGTCACTTCGTTCTACCGCGAGCGAAACGGTCGAACTCAATAATAATCTGTTTCTCAGTCCCGCGCCCATAGGCGGGACGCTTGGATCCTATTCGACGATCTCGGCAAATGCCGAGGCGCGAACGCCTACGTCAAAGTTCGATTTTGACAGCTATGTGAATTACAACAAATATTTTGGCCCCGGGGCGAGTACTCTGCCGGATACCGAGAATCTCGGCTACGGCTTCAGAGGCCATTACGAGACATTTGGCAAAAACAATTCAGACCGAAACTACCTCGATGCCGGCTACACCTCGCAGAGTGCCGCCTTCGCCCTTCTCGGCCAGCTTGGCGTGCTCACAAACGTGGTCGGATCGCTCAATACGCTCAACTTCGGCGGAGGGATCGACCGCTCCCTGAGTGCGCTCGATACCGTCAGTCTTTCCGCCCGTTCGACGCTGACGAGCTACGACCCGCCGAGCGCCGGGACCGCCTTCACAGACACCTCCGCAAACGCAAGTTGGAGCCACCGGCTCAGTTCGCTCACCTCAATCACCGCATCATCCAATGCCGAATGGCTTGCCTTCAACAATGCCTCCAGCACAAATATCATGATCCTGCGCAATCAGGGCGGTTTCGATACCAGCCTGTCGCCGCTCCTGTCTTTTCACGGAATGTGGGGTGCGGCCAACGTTCAGACCGAAAATAACGGCGTAGGGGCAGTCTCGGGGTCAGCGACCGGTCTGATCTACGACATGCTGCTGACATACAAAGCGCTCAAGAACACAACCTTCACGGTCGCCGCATTCCAGTCGGTCGGTCCGACCGCTATCGGTTCGCTCGTACAAACTACCTCCGTTCGAGCTGGCGTCAGCCACGCCATCAATTCCGTTTCAAGCGTGACATTCTCCGCCGACGAATTCCAAAATACATCAACCACCACGGGCCAATTTGCATCGGCCTCGGTCAGCTACAGTCGTACATTGGCGCGGGATTGGACCGCCGCCATAACTTATCGATATCTCCACAGCTTCGGAACTACCGGAGGGACGGTGGCTATTACTCCGATCACCGGGGGATTACCCGCCATCTCGACAATCGGTGCAGCCAGTTCGAACAGCATAGTCGTTGTGATATCAAAAAGCACAACACTTCTGGCGCATACAGACTAGCGAACCTTCAACTCGTGCAGGTTCGTAGTGATCGACAGGTATCGAACAGAACGGCCTCGAAACAGCATTCCGGGGCTAGTTGGGTGAAACTTCTTCGATAGCAGCTCGGATACTCTGTTTTAGTGGTGTTCCTTCGGGTTCAAGGTCCAGCGCGATCTTGAGTTGCTCTTTCGCCTTCTCCGTCTCACCAGCCGCCATGTAGCTCATACCGAGATGGTAGTGAACGGCGGCAAGGGTGGGTAGCTTTATTGCCACATTTTCCAGGATCGAAGCGGCGGCCTTGTAATCCCCCCGCTTGTATTGCGCCCAGCCGAACGTATCCTGGAACTGCGGAACATTTGTATTCTTCAGTTCGTCCGACAACACCAATGCCTGGCTCAGGCTGTCTTTGTCCGAGCGGTTGTCCAGCAACAGGCTGACCAGATTGTTGATCGCGACCGGCGACTTTGGCAGGTCTTTTAAGATGCCTTCATACTGAGCGATCGCTGCATCGTTATTCCCCTTCTGGATCTGCAATCCCGCAAGCGCCAGTCGAAAATTAGGATTGCCAGGCAGTTCGCGAAGCCCGGCCTGTATGATATCCACCGCCGCATCCAAATTCTTTTTCCGGACATAAAACTCGTAAAGCGCGTTATAGCCGAGCGAATCCTTTGGCTGCGCCGCGACTGCGGCCTTGAAGCTCTGCAGGGCCTCCTCGTCCTTGTTCTGAGCCACCAACGCCTGTCCGGTGAGAACGAGAAGCTGCGCATTCCCCGGGAACTTTTGGTTCATTTCCTGCAGCAGGGCCATCGTCTTGTCCGCCCTCCCCTGCTTTGTGTAGCCGGACACCAGAGCCACCACCGGCCCTACCTGATCCGGGGCTGCCTTATGCGCGTCTTCCAGGGCGGAAATGCTCTCGTCGATTTTATTCTCCCCGGCGAGGGCGGCGGCGCGAATCTGGTCGGCAAGCCCGCGCTGTTCGCCTAGCCGTCCGATCGCATCCGCTAAAGCTAGTGCCCCCGTCCAGTTTTTGCGGGACAATCTGATTTGGGCTAGCGAGGACAGGATCTGCACATTACCAGGATTACGACCCGCAACCTCAACTAGCACGTCTTCCGCATGGGTGAGGTCACCCTTGCGCTGCAGGAACGCGACATATCGAAGGGCGACGCCGGGATCGAGATTCGAGTTTTTGAATGCATCTGCGTATTGACGTTCGGCGAGTTCCGGCTTCCCGCCGCGCTCATAAGCCACCGCCAGCAACATCAAAAGGTCGGCAGACTTCGGTTGATCGTTCAGAGCTTCGCGCAGGTCCGCGATAGCGCCGTCGATCTCACCCTTGTCGATCTTAATCGACGCGCGCAGTCGCAATGCCCCGACGTTGCGCCGATCTGCGGTCAGGATCTCAGAAATCAGGGACTCCGCGGCAGCACGATTTCCCTTGCCGATATATATTTCCGCAATGTTGAGCTGCGCCACCGCTTTCCTGGCGGGGGTCGTCGCGGACTTTGTAACGCTCTGCAGCAATTCCGTCGCGTCGTCGACCTTGCCTTGCCCGGCCTCAAGTTGCGCAAGCGCGATCTGATAATCGAAAGCGTCGCCGCCCGCCTTGATGCGGGCATCTAGTTCGGCCCGCGCCGCTTCGGGACCTTTAATCGCGTTCAAGAAGCGGAACAGATCCAGGCCGGCTTTGCTATCCGCCGGATCCGCCGCGGTCCTCGCTCGAAACTCTTTCTCGGCCTCGTCGAAACGCCGCTGCGCCATCAGAACCTGAATCAGCTGGTTGCGATACGCGGGCTGCTTGGGATCCAGAGCGATGACTTTGCGGAGCAAAGGTTCCGCCTTTTGCATATCGCCTTTTCGTAGAAGAATCCGGATTTCTTCCACAGCGATCCTGGTTTCATCCTTCGGTTCGGGACGCAGAGCACCGAGCAGTTTCAATGCCCCGTCGGCATCACCTTCCGACGCTTTCCTTGCCGCGACATAGCCAACCGCGTCGACGTTGCTGGCATCGATTTCCATGGCGCGCTGCGCTTCTTTTAGCGCTCCGGCCGGATCGTTTGTCCTCGCCAGGATCGCCGCCTTTAAGGCATGAAGATTGGCGTTTGGCGTGTTCCCCTCTTTGGCAACATCCAGGGTTTTCAAGGCCGCCTCCGCGGCACCGCCGGCGAGCATGATGCGGACAAGTTTCAACCTCGAGTCAAGATCGGTTGGATCAAGCTCCACTATGCGCTGCAAATCCAAGAAGAGAGACTGCGCTTTGGTACGCTCATCAATCCCGGCGAGTGCCCGCCAGACTTCAATCCTGTCGGCCTTGTATTTGACGGCATTCTGCAGCTCGAGCCGAGCATTGAGATCATCGCCTTTGGCGATCAGCGCCATCCCGCGTTCGTAATAGTTCTGAGCGCGCTCTTCCGGTGAACCACACCCCGCAAGACCGACAATCGATAGGATAGCAATAGCCTGCAGGCATATCGCAACTGGTCGCAAGCCTATCATATCAATCTCTCTCGATGATACTGGGGTGATTTAGGCGGTTTGACCCGAGGTGCTACGCTGTTCGGCCGAGGACTTCCATACCAACTTCTCGTCGGAAAGAAGATACTCAAAGCCGTTTAGTCGAAAGGCGCGGATGATTGCGGGCGATACCCCAATAAAGCGGAGCGCCCGGCCTCTCTTGCGCAACTGTTTGCGAACCATCAGCAGCAATCCAAAAAAGCGCGGGTCAAGCAGACGGGTCCTAGAAACGTCCACATCGATAGCCTTTTCTTTGCCTAACGCTTGCCGGAAGACTTTGATGGCCTCATCGGCGTGAACCGCGATTGCGAGGCCAGAGAGACGCACAATAACCGCATGCTCTTCTTCGCGCAATTCGATCCCAAGGCCCCGGCCTGTTCGCGCGCTGCGGAATCGGATCCATAGAGAGTCTACAGCCAAGGGCAGCGCACCCGTTAAGAGGAGCCGCAATAAGCTTTTGCCATCAGTCCAATAGCGCCGCCAAAGATAAGGCTCCTCCTTGATGCGCCATAGCCATTCAAGACCAGCGCTCCTAAGGAAAGGCGGAGCCCTATTGATTGTCCCGGCTTCAAAATTAATCGTTGCGCCGAACTGGGCTCGGACCGGGATTCGAAGGCTGTCGTGGTTTTGCAACAACCAAGCCTGAGCCTTCTTGGCGCTCAAAAAAACCGCCAAAATGTCTGCGCCGCTCGCGTTGATAGTATCAATAATTTGTTCGTTACTCATCTCATCGACAGTACCAGAGCCAGGATTGAGGGTTCCTACACATTTTAGCCCGCTCGATTGAGCGTTTAAATTCTTGCCAACAAGCGCCGCGAGTTCGTCAGCGCCACCGAACAAGAACACGCTAAGTCGTCGATCAAACCGATCAGCTAATTTAAGTGCACCAAACACATCCGCACCTGAAACGCGATCCTTTATCGGAACACCCAGCAGTTTCGCAATCCAGACAATAGGCATTCCGTCGACGGGACAGAGATCACTCAGCAGCAGACATTCTCGAAACTGCCTCTCAAGCTGGCTAGTTATAAGATAATTGACGTTCGGTGTGGAAATCAAAAGCGGTTTCCTGTATTTGACCGCTGCCTCCAATTTCCTCAGCAAGGACAACAGTCCCATAGCATCGATCGGGATGCCGAGGATCCCAAAGACCTGCCGCGACAATTCATCCCTGTCCGAAGCCTCTATCCTTGCAATTGCATTGGTTTGACAATCGGCGTCCGGTGTCAAAATGCTTTGAAACCCACCCCTGGTCGAAGGCATATTGCTACAATCATTTTAAGGTTAAAATTTGGTTTCGATTTCTGCATTTGGGCTTCTACATCATATTTTACTAGCGAACACCCAAATTTTTTTAACTTGATTAATACCAATCGCCAGTTGACGTGGTCAAACGCGTATTGGACCGGTTTGCCGTTCACCTTCTAGAGTATTTTCTCCTTTCTGTGAATTGAGGGATTCCTCGAGAGCCGCGGCGGCGCGAGCGGCTGCGCGACAGTTTGTGATCGGGAATTCAACGACGATCCGTTGGGTGAAGCGCTGGCGGGAAACCGACAGCTTTGAGATCAAATCGATCACAGCGTCACCTGCTTGATGAGCGTCAGCAGAAGGCCAGCATCGGTTCGGTTTGGCGGTTCTTCGATCGGCACGGCGTCAGCTTCAAAAAAAGCGTTCGGGCAGCCGAGCAGGACGGTCTGGCGTCGCCGCGGCGCGGACGGCGTGGGCGGATAGTCGTCAGCTGCGTCCAGCAATGGTCGTCGTAGGCTGTTGCGCCGCCATCTTTTCTTTGTCTGGATTGTCGGTGGAGTTTTCGCCGGAATGCGAGCACGCTGATAAATCACGCTAGCAGATTTCTACTTTTTCCCGATCATCCTCTGGTCTTGTCACCCGATCGGCTCACCCAATGTGCCTTCGCGATGTCTGGGTTGAGACATGCCGACTGCACTGGGCAAATGTCCGCTTTCAGGTGCAACCCGGAAGACATCGGCTCACATTGAGTTCTTCGCAGTTTGACCCAACGCGGACACCGCATCACGCCGCCAGCCCTCGCTATCTGGCTAAAATATTTGAGAGGTGCCGAACCACATTTTGTAAACGAAACTAGATTGACACAACAAGCGGGCGGGAACGTGGAATTGGAGGCTTGTTGAGGGAGCTGAGAGATGTGTTTATTTTGATCACGGCGCATTTGTACTTCATTTTGACAAATTGTGTACGGTAGCTGACATTAAATTTGATTAATTTTGGTTCCATTGATTAAAATCAAATTTAACAACAGCAATTCAACTGATATAATTGGTTCCGTTAAATGGAGGAGCATAAAACTAAAACGGAGGTATGAAGATGCGTAACATCATTGGGACTGGGACTGCATTTAAGCCGCCTCGTATTTCATTGTTGGCTTTAGGAACTGCACTTGCCGTCACCGCTGCCGTAGCGTGGTGCAATCCGGTTGGTGCGGCTACATTCGATCTTTCTACCTTGAACGATTATCAAACCGGCAGTGGCAGACAGGTTGTCGATCATGGCGACTATACTGGAATCAATGGCACTGGAACCTATGTCTTTAGCTCAACAGGTGTTCAGCAAAATCCATGGACAGAAGGAACTGGTACGGCACAAGCGTCGATTAACTTCAGCGTGCCGACCATGGGCAATAACGGCGGCAAAATCTATATGAATGCCGGTGCCTTGTTTCCCATCCCGACCGGGCAAACGCTCGGCCAGAATCAGAGTGGATATAGCGGGGACTACAATACTGGTAGCTACCCTCTGTATTTTGCGTTCTCTAATCCCACGTACGACCTCAACTGCGGGTTCAACTGCAACACGATCACCCAAGTCCCGGTGACGATGAACTCGCTCTACATCACGGGTGGGACCGGAGCCACCATTACTGGCTACTCCGATCTTGGACATACGGTCGTCGATACTTTGGTTATTACAGGCAGCGGGCTCCAGCAGATTAGCCTCAACTGGACCGGCATCGAGGAGATCGCCATTTCTGGTGGCTCATATTACGTCAACGATATCGAGGTGAACGATCCGATTGCACCTGCTGTTCCCGAACTCTCGACCTGGGCCATGTTTGTCCTTGGCTTTACCGGGATCGGCCTTTTGGGATATCGCCGCCAAAACTTTCGAATGGTGTGATCGTGCTAGCAGATTAAGTTAGAAGAGCCGCCCTTGAGGCGGCTTTTCTTTGGCACGAAGGCGGAACTTCCGTTGTTGGCACATCGCGTCATTTCGTTGCGATGCGGAATTTGGTTGCTAACGGGGCATAGCGGACATTGGCCAAGCCCGCACCAATCGAGTTCGATTTATGAGTACGCGCCCTTAAGGCAAATGCCAAACTTCGGGCTGATTCTGCCGCGGTCCAGGAATTCACATCTCGACGTCAGGTCTAGCAAGGGCGCGCGCGCGCCATTTCATTTGTGGCTGGCTTTGCCTAACACAAAAACGACCGGCCCCGACCGGCACGCGTAGAACTGAGGTGGGTTTGTTGCTGCAGCACTGCTGAAAGCTGTCAGGGTATCCAAGTTGATAGATGTACAACCGTGTGTAGAAAGGCTCTACAGAGACGACGAAGTCCAGGTGTTGAAGTCCGCGCGGTATCTTGCCACTCAGGTCGATGAGCCGATCACCGGGTTGGCATGCAAGCGCTGCGACAATTAATAGTTTCTCCATCGACACCTCCCGACTTCGTCCCACTGAGCTGCGCTGCACAACATCTTTTGCTTGTCGAAAAATCGATTTAGCGCACAATTTGCCAAGCACGAATCACTTTAGTGAATATTCTGGGGAGATTTCGGTGACGACCATCGAAGCTGTGATACTCGGAATGATGCTTTCCTGGACGCCATGCGTTTTGTTGATGACATGCTTATTGTGGCGCGCACCGTTTGAACCCGACAAATTGAGCAGCAGCACACAGCAGCGGTGAACCAAGGCCATCCAATTATGGCTACCTAATCGCTGCAAAATAAATGCCGTGCACGACTCCTACATTTCCCCTCGCGTACTATGTCGGTGTAGACATCGTCAGGCACCTTAAATCGAAAAGCTGGTCGTCGTACAGGCAAGCTTCTCTGTTGGCTTACGCGAAGCTGCGCAAACATAATCACCGCCCAACGGCGGTGCCGGCTTTGACTTCTGACGGTCGGCTAAGAGACGAAAGGTCGCAACCGGCATCTTTCATGTCAGCATGTGCAGCGCCAGGGCCGTGGCCGCTGTATGGCCGTGGGGCAGAGAAGCTTTAACTAATTTGTGGGAATAATCTCAATACAGAAGGGAGTTTTTCGATGTCGAAGTTTGGCGAAAAGCTTGATAATGCAGTCGGCGAGCATCAGGCCGTCACAGTCATCGCTGTGTTTCCAACGGTTGATGGTAACTTTAAATACATTGTTGACCCGGAAGGATACGGCGCGCTCCAGTTCGCCGAGGAAGCACTTGTCGCCCACCCCGCTAATCTGATGTGATGCAGACGCTGCCCGCCGCTCAGTGCGGCTGAGTGGGCGCCCTCGAAAGTCGGCAACGGCTCTCCTGCACGTGAAAAAAGAGCCGCCAACCAATTGGTCGAGAGTTGAACCATGTCCGCGCGATCGCTTTTGATTGTGTCCATTGTTATTTTCTTAAGTTCAAATGCGTACGGCGGAGACGGAACCGGGAACACCTACAAGTTGGGGTGTCACTTACTTGCCGCTGATAGCCCGGTACCGGCCGACAAAATTGAAGCGGTTAAAGTGGGCGAATGCTCCGGTGCCGTCGATGCTATCTTTATATTGAGGCGCGCATTAGATCCGAGCATTCGCTTTTGTCCGCCGCCAAGGGTGGCTCCTGGGCAGAATGTCAGAATCGTCGCGAAATACTTGGACGATCACCCGGAGCAGATGAACGACGATTTTACATTGTTGGTCGTAAGAGCCTTCGATCAAGTATGGCCTTGTCCAAATACTAATTAGACACGGCCCAGCCAACAGCTCCGGACAGCATTGCCGTTGGCGCCACTGTCAGCAAGGTCGCCGTGACGCTACCCGCCGTCACCGCCGGTGCACTCGCGACGATGTTTGAGGTCGCGCGCCGAGGGCACACCAGGTTGCGGTTGGACGACAACATTCTCTCAGCCTATCCGGTTGGGCCGAAAAGGAAAAATTAACCATAGCTGGGCTAGTTATCTGATCAATCCGCGCGGATCGTGACGAGCAAGGCTTGGCCATGAGCAGACGATTAATATTTGTGATCGCGGCGGGTTTGGCTCTTTCCGGCTGCTGCCTTGGAAGTGGGTGCTACATTCAATCTCCGAGCACTGCGCTGACAGGCTGGGGTGGGCTCGGTCCCTTTCCAGTACGTAATCTCGGTCCCTTTCCGGTCCGGAATAAACCCGCAAAAACTCGAAAGCAGAGCAAGGCGGTAGCATCTGACGACGACTCTTCTAAGGAGGCAGAATTAGCTACGCTAAAGCCTTATTCGGAGGAATGGTGGTCTGTTCGCGATGCTCTTGACCGTGCCGCCGAAGTTAAACTGTCGAAAATGATGATCATCTGCCGGGGTTGTATGTCGTCGAAGCCCGATGACCAGACCGGATCAATTACCCCCAAATAAGCGTTGAGTTTCCCTGAAGAAGCCGTCAGCCGTTTGCTCTCAATATACCTCTATCCGCTCTCACGTCCCGGTTGAGTCGATCATTTCGTGCGAAAAATAGAGGTTCCACTTTTGGCTTAGACACCTTCAGGTTGTGCACGGCCCTTCGCATGTCAATTGAGCGAATCCGGGTAAACTTCCGGTATAGTCATGACGCGGGGACGACCCTTGGCACGCTGGCAACGGTCATCTTTTGGATGGTGCTGGTTTGGGTGCCTGGCCTTGCGGTGCGGCCCATCTGTTACTGCCCCGGTGACGAAATCATTAGTCCGACTAAACGACCTTCGTTGCAATCCACGCGATGAGCCACAGCCAGCCAAAGGTCGCTACCGTTATCGCCACCAAATAAACGACATACGCGAACCTAGACCCGCGAGACGGTCGATTTGGTCCGTCACTGGACTGAAATATAGCCATGATTTGTTCAGAAGCGCTTCAACAAATATGTTTCCAACCGTTGTCGCCGAGTACCGTTTTGTGCCCACCGAAAAGTATCGAGTAACAAAGCCGCCGAGCGGAATATGATTGCCTGAAGGCTTTGCCACGGTGGGCCGGACTTGGGGAAATTGCCCGGCACGGCAGTGAGTGATAGCGAAAGTGGATGACGCCGCAACGAAACTTGCTCGTTAAGCTTGATGTCCGCGCTCCGGGTTAATTCTGGAACCAGGCGGTCTGATGTGCTTCGTGCGGAGTAAGCGCCCCCTCCGCTTTCTACACGACTTGCCTACGGCGCAGCAACTGCAGCAGGCCAGGCTCTCGCTAGGCGCGGTTGTCGAGCTCGCCTGCAATTGCAGATCATTTGTTCATGGCGGGGCACCTAGCAATGTCCTGTCTGATACTCCTAGCCTGGTGCCCGCGAGGAGAATGTGAATTGGCTCACTCGTCCCAAACCAAAAGATCGCCCGAAGTCGGTCTCTGTAACGTGTTTGGATTTTGATCAGGCTGCTGACAGAACCATCGGGCCTTTGCACTCGGCGCGGAATGCTTCTTCGCGAGTTTTTTGCTCAAGCAAATACTGGTGAATCGTGTCTTCTTGTCCTGCCGGCATTTACCCAATGATCGATCTCGGCGTTTTGATCAGTTCGGCAGTCTGCAGATCCGTAACGCCTTCGCTTGACGACGGGCCCTATCATTTTTTTGCCAGAAGCTCGCGAAGTGCGGCCGCATCCAGCATCTGGTCTGCCAGTAACTTCTTTAGCGTGGCGTTCTCTTCCTCAAGCTGCTTCAGACGCTTGGCCTCGGGAACGTCCACGCTGCCATATTTGGCTTTCCAATTATACAGCGTCGCTTTTGTAACGCCGTGCTTGCGTGCGAGATCGACGGCCTTCGCACCCGCCTCATGCTCCCGCAGTACGCCGATGATCTGCTCTTCCGTAAACCTGGGTCGCTTCATTCTGTCCGTCCTTCTCAAGCCGGACTCTACCCTGCGCAGAAATATGGGTAGCAGGTCAGGTCCAAAGGTCGTCGAGAGGGTCGCGCCTCTTAAATGCGCTGTGTTTCATGCTACAAAGTTTTCAATCGAGAGTTTACGCGAGACGCAGAGCGCTTTCCCTGTTGCGGCGATGGACCATGAAGCCGACGCCGACGAAGCCGGGTAACAGCATCGCCCACGTTGATGGCTCTGGCACGCTGCCAACGCCGGCAGGGGAAACCAGCCGGAGCCAACGCGCCGACATTCCCCGTGTTTCCAAGACCATCTGTAATATCCGTCCACGATGGTTACCGTCAGGGGTATGATTGAGTGACTGGTCTAAATTTTAATAAACATTCATTAAATTTGGTTAATTAAACCAGCGCTTGTCATAAAAAACAAGCATAATTTCGATTTTATCGGTGAAGGCCGCTCTTTTATCTATATTAATCAAACAAATAACGGTCTTTTTTTATTTAAATTTCACGCGACAGGTCGGGCTCTTAGTCTTCGCCGCACGCCGCCCGTACTCTGGCTTGCCATCCAGGGCGCGCACCGGGCGCTATCGCGTCAACTTTTACGCAATCACTTTGGTTGACCGGATTGTCGAAACTCTATTAGCCCTATCTGTCGCGCTCGGCGGAAGCCTTCATTGTGATTGGTCGATTCTTGTATCGACTTGACCATTCGCTTGGCCTGAGTAGAAACCATCCATGCGGACGTCCCCACTGTTGCGCCGTGAGCGGCGCAGCTCCTGACCATGTCCAGAATGTAAGAGCCATTAGGAAGATTCGCATCGCGTTTCCTTTCACGCGGCCAAAAAGGTAACCGTCTTGCGCGACAGGGTTTCCATGCATTGAGCGCAAAACTGTCCCGCCTTATGTAGACTTAATCGTTTATCTTTCGCGCGGGAACGACTGCCCAAGCCCAGGCCCCGCCACGACTCCAGCGCCGCTGGTGCCTTTCCCGCTCTCGCCGCTAGTCACCGCGCTGGACGCTGCGCAGCGCGCGTCAGCGGCGAGATCGCAGACGTCCAAACGGCATCCTTGTCACCATTCGGCGCCGTGAAACCAACCAAGGTCATCGGGGCCTGCCTTATCGCCGTCCCATTCGGGATTTGTATGCCGATTAAGGCGCTCCGGGCTTGGCTGGAGGCCGCCGGCATCGAAAGTGGGCCGATCTTCCGTCCGGTCCTGAAAGGTCGCCACGTGAGCCCGCACCGGCTGTCCGGCGCCTTCCGTGGCCAACATCATGAGGCACAAGGCCAACTCCTCGGCTTGGACCCCCGCCCGGTTCACCAATCATTCGCTCAGAGCCGGATTCGTGACGTCAGCAGACGCACAAGGTGCCTTGATCAGGATCACGGACGTGACCCGGCACAAGTCGGTCGACACCCTGCGTGGCTACATATCGACGAGCCCGTCGCCGACGAAACGCTCTGGCATAAATGCAACCGCGCGCCAATGTTTGCGAAGGTCTCGGTACCGCCCAACTCGTCAGCCCAGGTGGCGGTGCAAGTTGAAAGGCAAATGGGAATAATTTTGCAATCAGCCTTTGTCCGGCCTGCCGCACTCAAACGCGCGGGCGACGCCCTACCGACGGCTATTACAAATCCGGGTCGGCTGGGTCATTTATCGCTGTTTTTATTTGCTTTGTTGAGATTAACGATACTCGGATTTTACGGGGGATTTCCAAACCATCTTGCTATTCCTGATGCCGCTTACTGACGACCATGGCCTCTCGCGACGATAGAGAATGGTCGGGGTCAGCGTTGTGATGGGAATATGATGATCGTCGTTTTGGTTGCCTTGGCCGCGAGCGCTTTGCTCGGACTGGCGACCGGCTTGGTGTTTCGAGTGTGGGCAAATGCGATAGTCGCGCTTCTCATCGCATTTGTTTCAGCTACTACTCTCCACTCTCATGGCTTCGGATTTTCAGAGGGTGTGCTCGTCACTGTCGCTTGTCTATTCGTCAGCCAGGCTGCTTATTTCATCGGTATGTTTCTGGAGTCCCACGCCGGCATTGCGGACTTTCTATCGGACGAGGCGTTCGACAATGAGCCAGACGATAATCGCAAGCACGGCATCGGCGGCGAGCAAGAGGAGCGCCGCGAGCACCCATCGCGGTCCCCTCCGCCTGAGACGTGATGGCTTGGAACCCTGCGGTGACCGGCGCAACCACGCAACGCGACGGGGTTTCCTGCCGATCGAGCGATATGTCGTGTCCCTTTGGGACAGCGAGAGGTTCATTATAGGACACTTTCCTTGCTGATTTTCGGTCTTTGAGGATATTCAGCAAAGGTAGTGCCACCACGATCAGAGCCTGCAGGACGGTCATCTCGAACAGCCGGACTGGCTCGCGATGCAACGACGCGTAACCGGTCGCGCCGAACCTGCTCGACGGGAACTTTATCGCCGCTGCGCCGAACCGGATATGGCCCGCCGACATCACCTACATCGAGAGACCGATCAGGGATGGCTCTACCTGGCCGCTGTCATGGACCTGTGGCGATGAAAGATCATTTGCGCACCGAACTGCCGCTGGCAGCCTTGAGGATGGTCATCTCGACGCCGCGGCCTGGCGCCGGCCTCATCCACCATTCCTATCGGGGCGTTCAATATGCCTCGGGGTACCGGAAGGTGATGCAGTCCACTGGCTTCCAGGCTTCGATGAGTCGCAGGGCCGACTGCTACCACAATGCCCCGACGGAGAGCTTCTTCCACACACCCAAAACCGAACTGGTCCACCTCCGGAAATATGCGACACCGGCAGAAGCCACTCGCGATATCTTTGCCTACATTGAGGCCTTCTACAACCGAAGCCGTCGTCACTCCGCCATCGCCTATATCAGCCCGATCGAGATGGAGCTAAAAGCAGCTCAATCCTGTCCATTCTTTCGGGGGAGATCACCTAATGACATGAATTGCCGTCGGATTTGAAGGAGATTAGCGCTATTGACAACAAGCGCTATCTTGTTGGAATGAATCTCCCTTTATACGCTCCGCGTTTAAGTCAATTTTGCTTTTAGTTCAGCACCCGTCTGGCCGTGCCAACTTCACTCCCACCGCCCCCCGGATTGCCAACTCGTCGCATCCGCCACGGTTGGGGCGGCCTGGTTCCGACGCCGGACGCACGCAATATTTATTATACTTTAGAAGTTGCATCTGGTGTAGGACACGCGGTATTCTTGTAATCGATCTTGAGAAAATTATATGACACTTAGAATTTTTGCTGGTGATTTTAAATCAGGTTCGGCAGATCCTCATGGTTTTCGCTTGAGGCCGTGCGATGGCACGGGAAATTTAGCAGAATTTATCCCGCACTCCAATGTGCAGACACTAGAGCGGTTCGCTAACATCGGCGATGCTATGAGACGCGATGAATGTGGTGCAAGCACCGCCGCAATATCAGGTTTCGATGCTTTAACGAAATTAATTACCGACGACACGCGCGTACCTTTTATCGTTCGCTTCAAAGACGGCCGCAGGATGATCGGGTCGGTAGGGGCGGAGGCATGGAACCAGTTGGTTCTGAAGGTACTGGACGGAAGTCCAGGTGAGGTTTCGCGTTCCTTCGTTGTTTCCGAAAGTTACGATTCTTATGAACGGTTCGATCAGATTGATTGGGTAGCAGCAACACCGAGTTGGTCCTCGATAGTGGTTGGAGGTATTCTACCAGCCCTCGCGATAATTGCGCTCACGTTTACGATCGATGCAGTTTTGTGTTTGGCGTTTGAACAATGGATCGGTCATTTTTGGACCATCCCGATTTGGCTAGTTGCGGCAATAACGTTCCCACTTGCGTTAATTGGCACAGTCATTTTTGCCAATGAGCTTTCATCCAGTAGCGGTTAGAGCCTCCGGCTTTTGTTCGCCAAGTGGCGTGGGCGGCTTGCAACGTCCTCCGGTCAAGCTAGGATTGTGCTTTTGGGGCGATTTTAAATGAAAGCATTGGGTCTATCGATGATCGTTGGCGGTATGGCATTCCTGGTAAGCGGCCTAGTCTGTCTATTGCCGATTGAGCGAAAGCTGTCGGCACGAGAACGTTCGTTCGACGAAAGCCAAGAGGAGATAGAGTACTATCTTAGCCAGATGCGGAAGGGGCGCGAGTGATCGCGCGCATCGTGGAGCCCGTGCCGTGGGATCAACGGTTCTTCGATCCGATCACGGTGCCCAGCCGAACGCCGTTGGTCACGCTCCGTGACGCCGCTCTATACATCACCAAAGCCCAAGGCGGAGCACGATGCCCAAGAATGGCAGGCTGCAATGGAGGCACTCATGCTGGTTGCAGAACATGACGGCCCGACGACGTTCGCTCGTATCGGAGTCATGCGGGCATTGAACCGTCACGTCGAGCGCATATTCGATCCCGCCGCGCAAAAAAAGCGGGCCAAAGCGTAGGATCATCATCGCCCATGCGGATGGTTCAGGAACTGCACAGTTCGTGTGATCTTCACTTGGCAAAGGTAGCCATCTTTTGGGACGTTGCTTGTGGGCAACGGCGCGAAGCTAACCTTCGATCTTTCCCGGACAAGCTCGCAAGCTAGGTTGAGACAATCATGGACACGCTCACTAAAAATGCTCGGAATAACATGGTCGAACACCTCAACAAGGTCTTGTCACTCGACGACCCAATGACCTTTCAAAAAGTGCTTTTGGATTACGTCCGCGGCCGCCACGAGCTGACGTTAGTTGCCGAACGAGCGGGGGTTCGACGCGAAACCATCTGGAGATACGAAACCGGGGAGACTGCCGCACCGTTTGAAACGCTCGTCAAGATCATCGCCGCGGTCGGCGCAAAGCTTATTATCGTGTCTGATGAAGCATCTTAAATGCAGATACGGATGTTAGAATCAGGACAGTGCCAAGTGTCTACAGACCGTGCGCGCAGTCGTTTTTAGGATTTGTCCCGGCAGCGCGAGGCCGCCGGTGGCTGGATGACGTTGTCTCAGGTCGCGTGACCACGGTCGCCGAGCTTTGCGCTCGCGAGAAGTGCAGCATTCGCCAAGTCAATATGACCATCTCGCTTGCCTTCCTCGCGCCCAATCTTGTGAAAGCAGCCGTAGAAGGTCGCCTGCCTCGCGGCATCGGCATCGAGCGGCTTCGCGATTCTGCCCACTGAATGGAGTCGACAGTTTGAGGCGCTCGGCCTCAATCCGGAATAACTGCGGCACGGGCCCAAAAACTAAGGTCCCGAATTACGGCAGCACAAAACATCCGAATTACGGGTGCAGTGCGGTCAAACTTCGTCATGAGCCCAACGGCTTTGAAAGTATTCCTCCGCGGTAGGCCGCCTTGTTCAGTGACAGGTTTCCGAGGAAGCATGTGGCTTTAAGGCTAGCCTTAAGGTCGGTTGATGCGGGTAGAGGTTCTGGGCGGGGTTGAGCGGCGCCGTCGCTGGTCTCGCGACGATAAGATGCGGATCATCGAGGAGACGCTGGCGCCCGGCGCGGTGGTGACGGAGATCGCGCGGCGGCACGGCATTGCGACGAGTTTGGTGTTCACGTGGCGGCGGCGGGCCCGCCTGGCGACTGTCGCTTCGGCGGGACCGCGCCTTGTCCCGGTTCAGGTCGTCGCGGCTGCGGCCGAAAGCGTCCGATCGATTGAAGCCCCAGCGGCGATGCCGGCCCGGAAGCGACGCGGCCTGATCGAGATCGAGCTCGGTGACGGCAAGCGCGTCAGCGTTGACGAGAATGTTGACGCTGAGGCGTTGGGGCGGGTCCTCGATGTTCTGAGCCGACGATGATCCCGATAGCGAGCGGCGTCAGGGTCTGGATCGCCACTGGGCACACGGACATGCGCCGCGGCATGCAGGGCCTGGCTTTGACGGTTCAGGAGAGTTTGAAGCGCGATCCCCATGCCGGCGATCTCTATATCTTCCGCGGGCGTCGGGGCGATCTCGCCAAGATTCTTTGGCATGATGGCATCGGCTTGTCGCTGTACGCCAAGCGCCTGGACCGCGGCAAGTTCATCTGGCCCTCGGCGTCATCGGGCGCGGTGTCGATCTCAGCGGCCCAGATGGCTTATATGCTCGGTCACCTTTATTGATACCCCTGGTTTTCATGATGACCCTCCCGTGAGATCGACGGTTTTGATGTGACGTTCACGCAGCTGGCGGATGGCAAGCATGGCATGGTCGGTATCTGGAAAGAGATAACGACCGGAGGGTTCATGAATGGTCCGAATGGCCCCCCGCCGGAGCTGCGTATAGATCCATTTCGTTGGGATATTGAGTCGCTCGGCCAGTTGCGTCACCGTCAGGCAGCCTTTGACGGGAGGCCATCGGGTTTGTCTATGCACCGCCTTGATGCCATGCCGAAGCCGGATACCTCGAACTGTACTCGGCAGGACCGCAGTACCGCGCCACGGTGAACGATGTCCCTCGTCTGCCAAAATCTGAACGATCTGGTCGTCATAATGGCCTTTGGCAGCCAATTTGCAGATGCGCCGTTCCATTTCAGCATAACGCGGCAACGCGGCCAGGCTGTTGACCGGCATCATGACGATCAACTCGGTCGTCGCCCCACCCCGCCACACAATGCGCACCTCAGCCTTGTCGCGCGCACTACGACGCATGACCACCTTTTCGATGAGGCAACGCAGTAGCGCCTTGCGGTGTTCTCGACGGGTTGCTGGGTCCGCCCAGATCGCAGGGAGCCGCTCACCGAGTGCCACCACCTTCGCACGCAGATGGGGATCGACGCCCACGGATTGGTGAGGCACAGGGAGAGCCCGTCGCGCTAACGCGTCTTCAGCGCGACGCAGCTCACTGAGCGCAGTTTCCCATCGCCGTTCAAGCTCGCTGGCGACTAACCTGTTGTCCGGATCGACGCGGTTGAACTGACGCTCGGCCAGTGTAGCTTGATAGCGCAGCCGTTGAACCTGCTGCTCCTCCGCACACCGCAGCGCTTCGTCAGCCTGGCGCTGTGCCTTGCGAGCGCGCGACAAGGCATCGATCTCCGCCGGAGCAACCGCTTCGAGGAACGCAATGGCAACCTGCGTGTCGATCGGCGCCGCCCGCAGACATTGGCACACCGGAACGCCATGCTGCTGATGTAGGTGATTGCAAACGTATTGGCTGCCGCCCTTGTAGCGCACTACCATCTTGTGGCCGCACTCACCGCACCAGGTAATCCCGTGCAGCAATGCCGCGCCGTCACGCGGGATGCCGCGACTCTTGGTGCGCAGGTATTCGGCACGGTTGTCGCGCAACATGGCTGTGATCTTCTCAAACGTCTCCCAACTTATGTAAGCCGGATATTTGTCCTTCACCACGATCCTCCAGTCCATGCCCGGACGCGGCGACTTGACCGGTCGAGTTCCCGGAAGCTTCGACAGTTTTTGGCACGTCCGGCCGTAGACAAAAGCGCCAGCATAGGCTGGATTCTTCAGCATGGTGGTGATGGCCGCAACCGTCGGACGCCTCCAGCATACCTCGCCATCGCGATCCCGGCGCGGGAGTGCGATGCCTCGCGCAAGAAAAGTCCGCATCACCTTGGCCGCGGTCCGGGCGGACAAAAAGCTCTCGAAGAGCAGTGCGATGCGTTCCTGCACCTCACAATTTGGATCCTGGGTGACGACACCGGAAGGATCGCGGACGAAGCCAGTCGGAAGTTGCACTTCCAACTCGCCACGTTCCGCTTTGGCCAACAAGCCCGCCGTCAGCCGCCCACGAATGGTGTGCAATTCGAGCTCCGAGATCGTACCTTTCAGGCCAAGCAGGAGGCGGCCGTTCGGTGTCCCAGGATCGTAGATGCCGTCACGATCGGCGATCAAACAGCTGCGATGACCGCATACGTCGAGCAGCGGGTACCAATCCGAGCAGTTGCGCGCTAACCGCGTGACCTCGATCGACAGAATGAGGCCGACTTCTCCCAGTGCGACGCGCGCGACCAGATCTTTGAACCCTTGCCGATGCGACGCGGCTGCACCGCTCAAACCGAGATCGGCATCGATCACATCGATGTCGGCCTCATGCCACCCGAGTTCGCGAGCACGCTGGCGCAGTGCATATTGTAGTCGTAGGCTCTCTTGATTGTTGATCACCTGCTGCGGCGACGACTGACGAACATACACTACCGCTTTGCGATCGAGATGGTTCGGCTTGATAAGCTCTGATTTCATGCTTCACCTCCCGCAAGACCGCGGCGAGATCATCGACGATCGCACGGCGGACTGCGGCCGGCAGATTGCGCCAGACGTCCCGAGGCTCGATGGGCATGTGCCCTCGCTTCCTTCGGCCGTCGCAACCAGTTCTTCCAGCGCTTCGATGCTGAGCCTGGTTTGCGTGGTGGGCCGCTCCCTACGCGGCCCGAGATTCGTGACGTGCAGGGGCAGGAGCAGCGTGAGACCGAATCGCCATTCTACCCGCGCGCAAAACTCAGGGCACGTTGATCGTTCGATCGAGACCAGCCGGAATCGCTTACCACTAAGTGGATGCGCGGCATCCACTACTTCGACCTCCGCCGAGGCTACGTCATCGTTAGCCTTGGGGGCATCTTTGTACCCCCTCGCTGGAAGGGATCGACTGGAGAAATCCGCAACTGACGTGGCGACCGCAGAGCGCCGGCTGAGCCAAATAAAATATTGGACCACGTGCATTTTAGGGCGCCACAAATCACTAAATTTATGATTCTCTCGTTTGCATGGACACGGCTCGCGACGCTCTTCCCGACGACATAGCCGCTCTGAAAGAGGCGTTGGCGACCGAACGCGCGAAGGCTCTGGATATCGCAGCGGAGCTTGCGGTCGCCCGTGCGAAGGCGTCGGAAGACAGTGCGCTGATTGCCCAGCAGAAGCTGCGGATCGCCAAGCTCGAGCGCCAGATCTACGGGCAAAGATCGGAACGCTCGTCTCGCCTGATCGACCAGTTGGCGCTTACGTTCGAAGAGCTGGAAGCCAGCGCCACCGAAGACGAGCTTGCGGCCGAGAGAGCCGTCGCCAGGACGACAACCGTGCGCGGATTTACGCGCACGCGCCCCGAACGCAATACGTTCCCCGAGCATCTTCCCCGCGAGCGCGTGGTGATTGATCCGCCAATGGCTTGCGAATGCTGCGGCGGCAATCGCTTGCGCAAGCTCGGCGAAGACGTGACCCGGACGCTGGAATCGGTGCCGCGCCAGTGGAAAGTGGTCGAGACGGTGCGCGAGAAGTTCTCTTGCCGCGACTGCGAGAAGATCAGCCAGGCGCCGGCACCGTTCCATGCCGTTGCAAGAGGCTGGGCTGGTCCAAGCCTGCTGGCCATGATCGTGTTCGAGAAGTTCGGCCAGCATCAGCCCCTGAACCGTCAGGCCGAGCGTTACGCTCTGGAAGGGGTGCCGATCGCGCTTTCGACCATGGCCGACGCGGTGGGATCGGTCTGCGCGGCGCTTGCCCTTCTGCTTCGCCTGGTTGAAGCCCACGTCATGGCGGCCGAGCGCCTTCATGCTGATGATACGACCGTGCCGGTCCTGGCCGAGGGCAAGACCGACACGGGGCGTTGCTGGATTTACGTGCGGGACGACCGGCCTTTTGGGGGAACGGGGCCGCCGGCGGCGATGTTCTATTACTCGCGCGACCGCAAGGGCGAACATCCCCAGACCCATCTCGCCCGATACGTCGGTATCCTGCAGGCGGACGCCTATGACGGGTATAACCAGCTCTATATGGCTGGGCGTAGTCCCGGACCGATCCGGGAGGCCGCCTGCTGGGCGCACGCGCGGCGTCCGTTCTTCGCCATGGCCGATATCGAGGAGAATGCCCGTCGCAAGGCCGCGGGCAAGAAGGAAATCGCGCTGTCGCCAATCGCCATCGAGGTCGTACGTCGGATCGACGCGCTGTTTGAGATCGAGCGATCGATCAATGGCAAGAACGCCGAGGAGCGTCTGGTCGTCCGGCGGACGCTAAGCCGGCCATTGGTCGAGGATCTTCACGCCTACATGCGGGAGCAGCTTGCCAAACTGTCCCGTGGACATGACCTAGCCAAAGCGTTCAACTACATTCTGAAGCGGTGGGCGAGCTTCACTCTGTTCCTTGAAGATGGGCGCGTATGTCTCTCCAACAACGCCGCTGAGAGAGGGCTAAGAGGCATAGCTCTTGGGCGAAAGTCGTGGCTCTTCTGCGGATCTGACCGCGGTGGACAGCGCGCCGCGGCCATGTATGGTCTCATCGTCACAGCAAAGATGAATGGCGTCGATCCCCAGGCTTGGCTGGCCGACGTCCTCTCACGCATCGCCGCCCATCCCGCTCATCGGCTGGATGAGTTGCTGCCATGGAACTGGACGCCTCCGGCATCCGCGATCTCCGCTCAGGCGGCTTGATCCGTGCACGTCAACAAGGTCCATCACGTCACGGCCATCAATCGCGTTGCCGAACAGCTCGGCGAAGACGAGGATTGGCTGCGGGACGTCGCCAGCGAGATGGAAATCGAGGACGGTGTCATCTGGGTCTATGGCGTCGGAGAAGACGGCGTCTTGGCGTTCACCGACTTCGGCATTGAGAGCCTGATCGAACTCATCAAGATGTACAAAGACGACCCTACGCTGCTCAAGCGTTACGATCCGCAATAATGACCAGCATGCGGCCTACGCCGGATGCTTACCTTTGAAAAAGGCCCCGGTAAAAAGCTGCCGGAGGTCAAACCTCTGAACATCGTTAAGGGGATTTAGTAGATCCTAAGATTGTCGCGAAGCCCTCGGAAATCATTCCTGCAGGCGTGGCGAGTTTCTAAAAATCGACGATTGATGGCGGCCCGAGCCTAACTAGCGTTGCACTTTGCGCAAGCGGACTCCGGGTCCTCCCCCATTCTCTGCGATGAAATCGACTCCGGCCTTTTCGAGGGCGCCTCGCACGTCTTCAAGCGTACGCGGATACGGTTCTCTCGCCCCGCGCTCAAAATCTGCAATAGTCTTCGTTGCGGTTTTGCTTGCCCCTGACAAATCCGATTGCGACCACCCAAGAAGACCGCGAGCGCCGCGGCATTGCGCCGGGGTAATAGACATTTTTTATGTAACCCTACATTTTATAGGTTGACTTCCGTTTCGTGTAACATTACATGAATCGTGTAGCCAACGATATCAAATTCAGGAGCGGTAATGACCAACGACACCAATTCGGTGAATGGCGGAGCTTTGCGTAGGATCAACAGCGCTGCCCTCTCCAAACATAACCGCCGCCACTTTATCTGCGGCTCTGACGCCCGGATCATCATGGGCAAGGACGAGAAGGCCCTTCACCGCCTATGGCAGGAAAAGCGTGGCGAGGTCGCCGTTCTCGACCTGTCGGGCGTGCCGATCGTCCAGCTCGGTCTGGTCACCGAGGACCTCAACCGCCGCTGGTATGAACTCAACTCTGGCCACCGGATCGGTGACGTCCGGCGCCATGCCATCCATCGGACGATCCCCTGGATGGCTGCCACGCTGGATGGACTGATCAAGGAAACCGGCGCCGTGTTCGAGGCCAAATTCATGCTGCCATGGTCGTTCTCGGAGGAGGCGGCCGCGGAGAAGCATATGGCCCAGCTCCAGCACAACATGCTGGTCGCCGGCACCAAGAAATCCGTGCTCTCCATCATCAACGGCGGCGGCAAGTGGGTTGAACTGTCTGTTGAAGCCGACCCGATTTACCAGACCATCCTGATTGCAGCCGAAAAGGCCTTCTGGTGGGCGGTCAAAACCGGCGAAACCCCGGTTCTGTTTGACTGCGAACCTCCGAAGCCGAGGATCGAAGCAGTCCGGGTGGTCGACATGAACGCCTCCAACTCCTGGGCGGAATTCGCAGGATTGTTTTGCGAAACCAGACAGGCTCACACCGAACATGAGCGCGCCACGGATGAACAGACGTCCGCCCCAATCGATCCAACGCCGACCCAAACGCCTTCAGCATCAACGGACGCCGACAAGCCGCTGCGGCCAAGGGGGCGTCCCAGAAAGGTTAAAGCCGTGGCTGAGCAATCTGCTGCGCCTCCGGTCCCATCGAAGCCAACCATCGATGACAACCCGCCGCCGACGGATCTTCAAGCCGATGCCGCTCCCACCAAGATCGATAAAAGCCAGCTTACGTTCGGTGAAACTCGTCGGCTCCGCGATAAAGCCCATCTCAAATTCGTCGCATCCCAGCCGTGTCTAGTCTGCGGAAGAAGTCCCACTGATGCTCACCATCTCAGGTTTGCCCAGCCACGGGCAATGGGACGCAAGGCGAGCGACGAGTTCACCGTACCTCTTTGCAGAACCCATCACCGCGACAACCACAGCTTCGGAGACGAGGTTGCCTGGTGGGAGCGAAGGGCTATCGATCCTCTCGCGACATCGCGAATGCTGTGGGTCTCAACCCGGGGCATCCCATAAGAGCGACGCACGATTTGGAGCCGGCGGGCCAGTTCGAGACATCAACACTTACGATTGTCCACACGCAAATCGCAACGAAGACACCCAATCGTCACACCACCAAAAGAGAAAGTATAGGCAAATGGCTAAGAAAACGGAACGACCGACCCAGCATCCGGACGACCTGATGGCCGTATCAATATGCCTCACGTTTCAAGCGAAGCGAAATCCCGCCGACGACGACGACGATCCGCCACCGTTGCACACCACCGCAGTTGAAGAGACTTTTACAGCAGCCGACGCGGCTGACTATCTGGAGAAAGTGGTCGGTGCGATCCGCGAACGTCGTTTATACGGCTTCATGTTGCAGGAACAGGCGGAAAGCGCCGTCGGCGCTGGCCAGTGGGTCAAACAAACAATCGAGGAGGTAGTCGCCGAAGCAACGGCTGAAAACGTCGCTGTGAGATTGCCGAATGTACAGAGTTTCAAAGTGCGACATGATGATTAGTCGCCGATCAGCCCGTCGGCGACGGGATTGGTCGCCCCTCGAAGCGGCCCCCAACCACCACTCCCACCCACTGGTAGTGCCGTCAAACATCTATTAATCAAAGGTAGCAAATGGTTGGACCAACCCAATTGCCGCATTCGTCACACACCTCCTCAATCGATGAAGCGCAGACCCTCGTTCGACGATGTGCAGAACCGCGTCCAGCCGCAGACAAGGTGAAGGCAGCGATCCGCCGCGCTTCGCAACGGCTGGACATACCATTTTCTCGCGTGAGGGACATTTGGTATGGCGACGCAAGGCGAATCGATGCGCACGAAATGGACAAGCTTCGGCAAGAAGCCGAGAAGGCGGAACTCGCCCAGGCCGTGGCGGCGATCGAGTTTGTTAAAAACAAAATTCTGGCATCGCCTTCGACAGCTTCGCAGCAGATGATCACGAGCCTGGACGCAGCTCTGCTTGCTTGTCACCGCGATGGTGTCGAAAACTCCCCGACGTCAGGCACACGATAAGGCCTGGGTGCGCTCGACCTCTATCCGGATATGATCAAAGGTTCGATCGGGATCCAACAACGTGCTATCCCCGATCATGCAGTTGCTGATCGCTAAGGAGCTCAAGTTCATCGTGTTGACTGCATTTCGCTACCGCAGCGCCGGTATCACTGACCTGCGCCTCGAGACGCGCCTCACGGACGACGCTCCGGTCAACGGCCGCCCCGGCCAAGAGCCGGCTACCTCTACGGGGCGTATCGGCAGCGATGCCGGCGGCGCCCGATATGTCGCTGGCGGCGTCGCGGTAGCAGAGATTGCGAGATCTGAAGGCCGAGTCCGCCTCGGGGTTTGATCGCTGTCAAGCTGGAGCTTTCTGAGCGAGCGTGGCTTTGGCCACTTTCGCGATCGCTGCTTGGGTACGGTTCATCGCCTAGATGAAAGCGAACCACTCGTCGGGGACGACCCGCAATCTGACCCAATGGGTGAAGATTCCAAAGCGCGCGGAATTAGTGATGCATTTTTTCCGTGGGTTAGCTTTTCTGAAGGGGCGTTTATTCTTACTTTTCGGAACCGAGTCGATCGAGATGCCAACCCAACTGGAGAATGTACGTGGATCAAAAAAAGGAAATCGTCACCGTCGCTTTGCGCTCAAAGCCGCCGGTGTTGCGATCGGAGTTTGCCGATGAATACACATCGCTCTATAAGAAGCTAGTTGAAGAGATTAGACCTCAAGGTGCGATCGAAGCAGTATACGTTGAGGAGATCACCGCATTAATTTGGGATATCCAACGGCTGCGCAATTGCAAAGTGAGCGTCATCCACCAGATGTCGCGGCAAGCGTTGGAAAGCATTTTGAACCAGCTACTGCCGATCAACGAAAGGATCAAAGTCAAGGGGTTGGTAAACCGCTGGTTCGAGGACGCGGCTGCGAAGGAAGAGGTTTCTGAAATCCTCAAGCGATTTGATCTCGATGAATCCGCCATTGAGGCAGAGGCAATCAGGTTGGCGTCGGACCAACTGGAATGGTTGGATAAAGCCTTGGTCCTCGCAACCTCGCGGCTCGATAAATCACTTCGCTTCATCAAAAGCTATCGCGTCGGTTTCGCAGATGATGTGCGTCGCCATTCCGATCGGTTGTTGATGGCGGATGTTACACCCCAGCGGTCGGTTGCTTGAAATGGCAAGCGAACGCCAAATTGCAGCGAATCGTCGCAACGCCAAGAAAAGTTCTGGCCCTCGCTCGGCCCCAGGTAAGAAACGTGCGAGCAACAATGCTTATCGTCATGGGCTTTTTTCAAGGCGTGCCCGAGCAGCAGTGGCCGAGGAGACGGAAGCGTTTGCTCATAAAATTGCTGATAGAACCTCCGGCGCGATCGCGCTTGAACATGCGCGCATTGTGGCGGAGGCCGAGAATGAGCTCGCCCTAATTAGGGACGCGAAACGAGCGTTGATCGATCGTACAGATATTTTCGGCAACTTCAAAACGCCACGACTTTTTCCCACTGATCCGCGTAAAGACCCATGGCTGATGTCGGCAACAGTGCGAGGACGAGGGCCCCAGTTGCTCGAGGCGGAAGATTCCTTGTCGACAATGCAACAAGAGGAAGCCGAGAGGTCATTGGCCATCAAACGCGTAGTGTCAGAATTGACAAATCTTTCTCTTTACGAGAAGCGGGCGGCCGCGCGGCGAGACCGCTCCATTCGCAGGCTGATGAAACTCAAACAGACGCTTGATTTGGGGTCGAAAAGCGAAGAGACATCTAAGGTTTGAATATCTATATTATCTACTATAAGTTGTGTCTCTGAATTTTTCGCGAAACGAACCCAATTTTCAGTTGTGATATCAAGAAGCTCGAATGGCCAGCCGTTTTCGCAGCCGAAGGCAAACTTAGGAGATGAGCCAAAATAAAAATCAATCTCAATGGGATAACAAAGGCTCCAAGAGCGCTTGATGGTTATTCACTTTGAAGGTGGGATGATGGGGTCAACAAATGGGGTCAACACCGGAAAGGTACCTTCCGGCAAATTAAAATTAGCAAAAACAAGATGGCTGGCTTGAAGGCTTCGATCCGGCGCTCTGCCGCAATGCCCTTCCCGCCTGCCTCGCAAGCCCTCTCCCGCTTCACCGTGCTCGATCTCACCTGCCGCAAACATATCCAGGGTGTCGGCGATTTCGTCGCCGCTCCAGGGAAGGTCCAGTGTTTTCCTTGATTTTCGTTGCACTGATTGGACGCTGTAAAATCTGGTCTAGCCCGAATAAACGAGGAGGGTCTCCCACTCGGGCAAGCTTCCCCACGACTTTCCACGTACAAAAGCGATACGCGATGAAAGCCAGATAAGCCTTTGATTTTGCTGGCGCGCTCGGAGAGATTTCGAACTCCCGACCCTCGGATTCGAAGTCCGATGCTCTATCCAGCTGAGCTACGAGCGCGTCTGTTTCTTCGGTCGAAACCTTTCGACGGGCTCCGATTACCAGAGTTGGCTGGCCGGAGCTACCCTGAGAACACGCTGCCGGATCGGATATTGGGGTGCCCCGCCTGCTGCTCGGAACCTGACAATGCCAGGTCAGTTGGGGCCGAAGAGCACAAAAACGAATAAGCTCTCCCGATGGGGACGCGCGTTGTCGCGCGATCGGCGTATTTCTATCTTCATCCTGAAAAGATGCTCGCACCCTATGTCGTTACGGTGTTCCGCCTCGACGGATTGTGTGCCGGCGGCGTGATCGCGATCGCTTATCGCCATTCCGCGGTGTGGTCCGCGATCGTATTGCGGCGGAAAGCGTTGCTCGCCACGCTGGCGATCCTCATGGCGATCGTTCCGTTTTATACTTGGTCTTTGCGATCGGATTTTAGCCACCTTGCCGAGTATCACTTCGGTCACGCCTATCTCGCGCTGCTGTATGGTGCGATCCTGACCAGCGTCCTTGTGTGGTCCGGCAAACCGTCAACGGCCTGGCTGCGCAGCAAGAACCTCACCGCGGTCGGCGCGATCTCCTATTCGCTTTATCTCTTTCACCCGTCGTTTAAGGAATTGTTCTTTGTGCTGGCGCGCCGCGGCGAGCAACTGACCTCGCCGATCGATATCGTGTTGCTATCCGCGGCCATGGTTTCAACGTTTGTGTTTTGCGCGGTGCTTTACCGCTGCGTCGAACGGCCAGCCCAGAGGTTGGGCCATCGTTTCAGGTACGAGTGGCCAACGAGACCTCGCTGGGATACTGCCGCCCATGACAACCCGCTTTCACCGATCGTAATGGATCGACCTTCACGGCAATAGCGCGTGCGGTGGTGCGACCATTGTCGGGTGTTCGGCCATGGGCGGTGCGTGCAAGACCATTGTCCATCCCTCGCGGCGGATCGGTAACGCGAAAGCAAGCGGAGTTCAAGCGGCGCTCGGCGTCCGCCCGAAGGCAACGATTCCACAAACCCGCTCTCGCCCGTGTGATCAGCCCTGCCTACATTTGGCCTTGTCGAGCGGTATCATGGTCGGATGATTCTACGGCAAAACTCGCTTGAGACGGCGCGCTGGGCGCTGATTGTCACCACCACTCTGGCTGCGGCAGCAATTGTGGCCACGTCTCCGCTCCCCGCGGACGCACGCGGCGGTCACGGATTTGGCGGCCACGGAATGGGCCGGGCGTTTGGCGGCCACGGCATGCCCGGAGTGCACGGCGCGGGTGGTGGTCGCCGCCACGGTAATGACAGCTACATGAAGGCGGCATCGGACGATCGCGACAAGCTCTTGAATACCCAGATCAAAAGTATCTGCCGCGGCTGCTGAGAAATAGCTGGAAATCCGCCGGCGCGGCTTATTCAGGCGAACCCGCTCACCACCACCCGCTGTTGCCAAAAAAGCCAAACCGCGGTTGCTGTGCGGCCAGCATGGTCGGCGGGTTCGGGCGGCTTTTTGCGATTTTACGTTTGTGCTGCGGCTTCGGTTCCGGCTTTTTTATATCGGCTGGGTGCACCTGCGTCGGATCAGATGGCGGCTGCAACTGCGCAAATGCCTCACGCACGCGCACTTTGGCCGAGACGTCGGCGACCGTTGCCGGGGCCGCGACACTGGCCACCGTATTCGCAGCCGGCGTCGGCATGATCGTCGGCATGCTGGTGTCGAAAACAACGCGCTCGGGCCATTTGCGGTCGGAGTGAATCCGGATCAGGGGCGGGTCAGCCGCCGCAACAGTGCTGTCCGCAACCGGCAACTTGGGCAGATATGCGTCCGAAATGAACAGCAGCGCGAGCAGCGCTGCGCCAACAAAGAAAAAATATCGCGCCAGTGGCATTTCGATATCGCTCCATCCACGCGAGCACACGCACCATTTGCTTAACTAGGGATGGTACGATTGGTTCCTAGTGCTGCCGCGGCGAGATAACAACGAAGTTACCGGTTCCTCCGCGAAGTATCCCGGACTAGAAATATCCCGGACTAGATGTGGCTGGCCGTGACCAGCGCGCATTTCGCCTTGTTGGCGTTGATGTTGACGAACCCAACATGAAGGCGGGCAAAGGTTTTGCGGCTCTTCATATTGACGGTGTCATGGATGACGCGCGTGCGGTCGGTCAGATGGCTGCCGTCCTTGCGGGCAAAGGCACAGGAAATCTCGATGTCTTTGACCGCGTAATCGTTGCGGTTGCGGAGCGTAAAGGTGATCAGGGCCTTCGAGCCCAGCCCGCCCCGCCGCCAGGACTGCGATGAAATCTTGAGCCCATCGACCGGCGCCGCAGGCGTGATGGCCTCCGCCGGAGCAGCCGGCTCCACGGGCGCGCTCTCATCCGCTGGCATTGCCAAGGTCGCCTGTGTCGTGGTGATCCTCGGACCGAACCGGGAAGTCTGCTGCGCTGAAGTCAGGACCGGCGACCGGACGGGCACGGGCTGACTCTCGGCATCGCTCGGGCCGGAAAGTGTGATCCGTGTCAAAAACCCGGCGGTAACGACAGCGGATAGCAAGAGGAATTTGCCTCTAAATGTTCCGAAGGGAGCCTTTCGTGGATCGTCGTTGCGACCGATCAACCAGGTTATTTCCCCCAGAGACGGCTTAACATCGATTGCCATAGCCATCCCCTCGCAGGCGGCGAAGCAAAATCAGCCTGTTGCTCCGCACAACAGGACAATAAAAAGCCGCGCGGGCATTACACCGCACGGCTCCCGACGCGACTGCCGATTGTGCGGTTCCGCCGCTGGTCCATCAATTGACGAAGCCGGAAATGGTTGCATCCAGATGCAATAATATTGGTGAACGGTGGCGATCCCGGTCCGGTGGGGAACCGAGGGATAGCCATGCGCCGATGCGGCCGCTAAAGTTGTCCGCACCGCAAGCGGCAGCCGCGTCATCCAGGGCATCGCCACGGGCGGCGCATAGGCAGCCAAAGGGGAGAGCGACGATGCCGATAGTCACCTGGGACCATATTCACCTGCGCAGCCCCGATCCCGAGGCGACTGCGGCCTGGCTGGAGGATATCCTCGGCGGCGTCATCATCCGCGGCACCGGGCGCATCGACGTCAAGCTCGGCGGCGCCAATGTGTTCATCGCGCCGGTCGCGGCCGGCGACGGCGTCAACGCGCCGCCGGTGACGCCCTACCAGGGGCTCGATCATTTCGGATTGACGGTGAAGGACATCGACGCGGTGGCCGCCGAGATCAAGGCCAAGGGTGTCGAGTTCACGAGGGAGCCGACCACGATTCGGCCGGGCGTCCGCATCTGCTTCATTCGCGGGCCGCAGGGCATCTCGGTCGAACTCCTGGAGCGCGACAAGAAATACACGTGACCACCGCGTCGGCCGGGTCATGCAGCCCGGCATGAAGCATCGGACGATCGGCCCGGATACCGCGTGTCGGCCACCCCATGGTTCGCCCGACCGGTTCGGTTCAGATATCAAGGCTTCTCGCCGGGCACATCAACCCGCTCGCCATCGATACGCACAAGGTAGTGTCCGTTACCGGACTCACAGTCGACATCGCCGACCGCGGTGCTGCCGGCGTCGCGGATTTGGGCCAAGCTCAGTGCCCGCGGTGAACCTGACGCGTTGACGCTGCGTGCCGCGCTTTGGCATAACAGCATACCGACTCCGCTGGGGCGGATGTCGCAACCGGACACATCATGAAGAACGGTCTGTATTCGATCCATGTCAGCCTGCAGGATGGCCGATCCGGCAAAGGCAGCGGCGTGATCATGTTCCGGGATGGCAAGATCGCCGGTGGCGACGCCTATCTGTTTTACACCGGCAGCTATGCAGCCAAGGGCGATACCTTCAAGGGCGAGGTCTTGGTCCAGCGCCACACCAGTAGTCCCGATGCCAATCCGCTGTTCGGAGGGCCTAGCCCGGTCGGAATCGGCGTCTTCGGCACCTTCACCGACACCGCGGCAGTCATGGACGGCACGGCGCTGGTCGGCAAAGCCAGCCAGATCTTCAAGGCGACGCTGCGCAAACTGGCCGAGGTCGATTAGCGCGTCGTCAGCGGGCAACCCTACTCCGCGGCCTGCTTGAGCGGCGCCACCCGGGGCAGGATGATCTGGATGCGGGTGCCTCCACCGGGTTGGGAATCCAGATCGAGCCGGCCGCCAAGGCGAGTGGTCACGATGCTGTAGACGATGTGCAGGCCGAGCCCGGTGCCGCCCTGATCGCGCCGTGTCGTGAAGAACGGATCGAATGCGCGGCGCCGGACGTCGAGGCTCATGCCGCAGCCGTTGTCGGAGAAAATGATCTCGACATTGTCCTGGCCGGCCTCCCGCACCTGAATATCGACCGCGCCGGGCTTGCCGTCCGGAAAGGCGTGCGCCACCGCATTGAGGAACAGGTTGGTCAGGACCTGTCCGTAGGGCCCGGGATAGCTGTTCATGGTGAGATTGGGCTGGCAGTCGACGTTGAGCGCGAGGTTGTGCTTCCGCAGCCCCGGCCGCAGGCTCATCACGACCTGCTCGGTCAGATCGCCGAGGTCGAACGTGCGCTGATCCGAATAGTTCCGGTCGGCGGCCACCTGCTTGAACGAGGTGATCAGTTCGGCCGCGCGATTGAGATTGGCCACCAACTGCGAGGACGCATCGCGGCTGGTTTCCAGAAATTCGTTCAGCGCGGATCGCCGGAGATCGCCGCGCGCGACCTCGGCGGCGAACAGCGCCGTCTTGCGTTCCAGCGACGAGGCAACCGTCAGGCTGATGCCGACGGGGTTGTTGACTTCATGGGCGACGCCGGCCACCAGCCGCCCGAGCGCGGCAAGCTTTTCCGCCTCGATCAGTGAATTCTGGGTCTCCCGCAGATTGCGCAACGCAGCTTCGGCGGCGTCCTTGGCTTTGCGCATCTCCAGTTCGCCGCGTTTGCGCTCGCCGATGTCGAGCCCGACGGTGACGATATTTTCGATCTCGCCGTCGGCGCCGAGCAGCGGCAGCTTGTTCACCAGCCATTGCCGCAAATTGCCGGAGGAATCCGGATATTCCTCCTCGTAGAATCCGAGCTCCCTGCCCGCCTCCAGCACCCGCCTGTCGTTCTCGTCGGTTTTTCGCGCGCCGTAGCGCGACATCAGGTCGGTGGTGGTGCGGCCGATCGCGTCCGCCGGCTCGATGCCGAAAATGCCGGCCATGTAACGGTTCATCAGGATATAGCGGAGCTGCCTGTCCTTGACGTTGATCACGGCGGGAACAGTGTCGATCACCTGCTGCAGCCGCCGCCGGCCTTCGGCGATCGCGTCTTCGGCGCGCTTCTGATCGGTGATGTCGCGTACCGTCCCTTCGTAGCGGACGACTTCGCCAGCTTCGTCGCGCACCACAGTGGCGCTGTCGGAGAGCCAGAGGACCGCGCCGTCGCGCGAGCGCACCTGATATTCGAACTCGCGCACCATGCCGTCACGCTGCATCAGTAACTTGTATTGCACGCGCGCCGCCGGATGAACGTAAATCGTCTCCGTGATGTTCCCGATGCCGTTGATCAGACCTTCCGGCGTATCGTACCCCATCATCCGTGCCAGCGCCGGATTGGCGTTGAGAAGCGCGCCGCCCGGCGTCGTGACGTAGATCCCGTCGACCGAGCCTTCGAACAGCTTGCGATAGCTTTCCTCGGCCAGCCGCTGCTCGGCCAGCGCGTGGACCGCCGCTTCGCGCGCGGCGTCGGCGTCGACCAGCGTGCGGCGGAACACCTCGGCGGCACGGGCGATATCGCCGATTTCGTTCCTCACATCGGTGGCCGGGATCGAGGTGTGCTTCTCGCCGCCGGCGAGCGAGCGGATCGCGCCGGCGATCGCCTTGAGCGGACGAACGGTCCGGCGCACCACGAACAGCGCCGCGGCGAGGCCGACCAGAACGCCCAGAATTCCGAGGAGGATGCTCTGCCACTTGTCGTGGGAAAGCGTTCTGGCAAAATCGTTGGAGAGCACGCGACCCCTGCTCGCACTCAGGTCGCGCAACAAATCCGTGACGCGGCCGATCAGCCGGCCCTCGGTGCCCAGCACTTCCTTGTCGAGTTTGGCGATCTCGCTTTCGGTGTCCGAGATCGAAATGATCGCGTCAGCATAGGCGTCGGCCGCGGAGCGCAGCGCCGGCTCGTCGATCGACAGCGCCCGCATGCGCTGCGCGGATTGTCCGACGGCGGTGGGATCGTGCGCCAGCAGCGCCTCGGCGATCTGGTTTTGCGCCCGAAACAGATTGCGCGCGGTGAGCCGGTCCGGGACCTCGGCGACCTCCGATTCGAGGTGTGCGCGCACCGGCGGCAATGCCGCGACCAGGTCCGCGCGGCGCGCGATCAATGTGGTGACGCGCTCGATACCATCGCGGTAGTTCTGCAACCTGACGGAGACGCCGTCGATCATTTTCTGCTGCTCGGGAGCAAGCTCGAGCCGGGTCTTTTTCAACAGCTCGTTCAGCGACGAAGCCGCCTCCCAGACCTGATTGGACGGTGCCGCCGGATCGGTCACGAAGTCGCGTGCCGCGAGCCTGAGCTCGTTCATGCGCCGGTCGATCTCCTCCGCCACGTCGCCGAGGCGCTCGAGATGCTGCAACTCGGCAAAGGTGGTATCGATGTGGCGGATGGAGACGACGCTGGCGACGCTGGTCATCACGATCATCGCCAGCAGCAGCATGAAACTGGCAAAGGTCAGCTGACCGATCGAAAGTGAGAACGACCGTATCCGTTGGACGATGGCAGCAAAGGGCATGGTGATCGGGACCGGCTCCGGGCAATCCAGTTTTATACGCTGGAATCCGCCCCTAGGGGAACATGCCAGCCCCCTCGGGCCGGCGGCAAGGGCGGGACAAGGCCAATTTCAGACGTGCGTTCGCGCCCCCGCGGCGCGATGCGCCCGAGTTGTCCATGAAACATCCGCCCTGAAAACAGAGGGCGTGGGGAATGCCGGGCGCCCGATGCACCCGCAGCCTCGTGTGCGCTTGGGGTAACAAGTATGCACACGAGTATTCACAGCGAGCCATCGGAAAACACCCGACATTCCCGCACGCAATGGTTTACGGCTTATACCGTGCTCTCCCCGGTGATCGGCTTTCTTGCCACCGTCATCAGCGGTTGCCCGCCAACTTGACACCAGCGTCGGGGTGTCAGGACCACACGTCTTCGCCGTCCGCTGCAAGCAACGCCCGTCAAGCGCGCCGCCGCGTCCACCGCATCCCGCCCCGCGTCCGTGACGTCGCGAGCCGCCCCTCTGAGTGGGACGGGACGGCGAAGGATATATTACTGATTTGGGTCAGGCGGCAAGCACTATTTCTGAAAATCAGAATTTATTTGGGGGGCCTTGGGAGGATGGCAATCGGGTCGCCGCGCCCATCTCGATCCGTGCAGCGCTCGGAGGAACAACGGACACGACGCGGAGGCCCTTGAACCGACGGTTCGACCCGAAGCACATCACGGCCTGCTCAGGCGCTTTCCGAATGATCAGTTCAAAGATAACATACGTCCCACGCTTAATAATCTCTGATGAGGTCGGCTTCGTACACGCGATGCTGTCGCGCATCCAGGCCCTGCTGCTTCCGGTCAAGACCCTGGTGCTGAGCGGGCATTGAGTCCGGTTTGAGCGGTGCTCGTAGTTGTGTGCGGCGATGAGATTTACCGGCTGCATCCTTGTATCGAGGAAGGCGCGCGGGATGTTTACATTTCGAACCTCAATCACTTTCGCGGTGATGGCGTTTATCGTCGCTCTGGCCGCGCTGCTGATCGCCATTCAGGTCCGGTCTCTTCGTTTGGCCACGCGGGAAGCTGCGTCTGCCTATATGGACGCGACCAGCACGAAGGCCTTCGGGCGCCTGCAGACCGAGATAACCGGTATTGCTTCGTTGGTGCATGTGCTGGCGACCAGTTCCAGTGTGGCCGATTCAAATGAAAGAACCGAGACCGGCCGTGGGATTCCATTGTTCAAAGCCGCACTGCAGGAACTGCCCAAATGGACAGTATCTATGCCGGTTTCGAAAATGGCGCCTGGTTGCAGGTGCGGCGCATTGGCGAACTCAACGATGAACAGCGTGGCATGTTACATGCGACGCCTGGTGCCGACATTGCGATTAATTTGGTCCGCCCCACTCCCAGTGGCGAACTGCCCATGCGACGAATTTTCGAAGATCGGCAGGGCAACGAAGTCGGACAACTTGATCTATGGAAATACGGATACGATGCGCGCCAGCGGCGTTGGTATCGCGAGACGACGAAAGCCGACCGGCCGCTGATCTCATCGCCTTATCTCGCATTTAGCATCGGCGCACCGGTAATCACGGTCAGCGCGCCCTTGCGAGGCAAAGTGGCCGGCGTCATTGCCGCCGATCTCAAGCTCGACACCTTCAGCGATTTCGTCCAAGCGCAACGGCCTGGAGAGCACGGGATCGTCCTGATTTTCGACTCGACTGGCGCGCTTATAGCCCACCCCAATTTTGCACAGTTCGTTGTGGATGCGATGACACATCCATCCCAACCTCAATTGCCGAACATCAAGGAGATCAACTCCGGGGTCGTGGCGGCAGTCTTGCGAAGGTCGGATGGTCGCGACCACTACAACGGAAGCATCCGTGACGAACACGGGCGGGACTATCTGTTCAGGGTGGCGAAATTCACTCTGGGTGAGCAGTACAACGCCAACATATTGTTGCTGGCTGCCCAGGAAGACTTTGTCCAAGATGTTCGGAGGCTCCAGTTCACCGGACTAATCCTCGCAATTTTCGCTGGCGCTGCTTTTATTCCGGTCATTTGGATATTTGGTAACCGAATGTCTCGATCCTTGAAAAGCATAACGGCTCAGGCCGTCAAACTCCAGAAGCTGGCTGAGCCCGACCCTTCGCCGGTCGCATCACGCATCAAGGAAATTCACGAACTTGGCAGTGCAATGGAGCTTGCGCGGCGCGCCATATGGTCGTTCGCGCACTTTGTCCCTAAGGAGATCGTCCAGCGGATTATTGATAATTCCATCTCCACCGAGCTTGGCGGAGTCCGAGAGGAGATCACCGTCGTTTTCACCGACGTCCGGGATTTTACGACGATCGCCGAGTCCGCCGAGCCCGACATTCTCATGCATCAAACGTCGCGCTATTTTTCCGTGCTTACAGAGGCTTTCCTCGCCGAAGGCGGAACGATTGACAAGTTCATTGGCGACGCAGTGATGGTGTTCTGGAACGCACCAAATCCACAGCCTGACCACGTCGAGCGGGCCTGCCGGGCAGCTCTTGTGGGCAGAGTGGCATGCGAAAAGCTCAACTCTCAGTTTGAAACTGAAGGTCTGAAGCCTTTCTTCACTCGGTTTGGCATCCATGTCGGGGAAGCCGTCGTCGGCAACCTCGGCTCGACCGAGCGCATGAACTACACGGCTCTCGGCAATACGGTGAATCTGGCAGCGCGCCTCGAAGGTCTCAACAAGCAGTTCGGAACCAGTATCCTTGTGAGTGAAGGCGTCTACTCGCGGGTTCAGCATTGCTTCCAGTTCAGACCCCTTGAGTCTGTCATTGCCAAGGGCATGACAAAGGGCACTCGCGTTTTCGAACTGGTCGGGGCAGCGACATGAAGTCAGGTTCGGTCCTACGAGGTATCGTGCTGGGATTGCTCGTTCTGCAGCTCGTGTTCGTCGTTCCAGCGGCTCGCGCAGGCGAGGATACCATCAAAATCGGTATTCTGCATTCTCTGTCCGGCACCATGGCAATCAGCGAATCCGTACTTAAGGACACGGTTCTCATGCTGATAGAAGACCAAAACAAGAAAGGTGGGCTGCTCGGACGGAAACTGGAACCGATCATCGCTGACCCCGCGTCCGATTGGGACGTCTTTGCCGACAAAGCCCGGGAACTGCTCACGAAGGAAAAGGTCGCGGTCGTGTTCGGCTGCTGGACCTCCGCCTCCCGCAAATCCGTGCTGCCCATCTTCGAGCAACTGAACGGCCTGCTCTTCTACCCGGTGCAATATGAGGGTGAAGAAAGCTCGCGCAACATTTTCTACACGGGAGCCGCGCCCAACCAGCAGGCAATTCCGGCCGTACAATATCTGATGAGCAAGCAAGGAGGCGAGGTTCGCAGATGGGTTCTGCTCGGCACTGACTACGTCTATCCGCGCACGACCAATCGAATCTTGAACGCGTATCTCACCGCACAGGGGGTGTCGCCAGACGACATTATGACGATTTATACGCCGTTCGGCTATTCCGACTGGCGAGGGATCGTCGAGCGGATCAAAGCCTTCGGCTCGGAGGGAAAAAAGACGGCAGTCATTTCAACCATTAACGGCGATGCGAATACGTACTTCTACAGGGAACTCGCAGCCCAAAAGGTCGACGCTGGCGTCATTCCTGTCATGGCCTTCTCGATCGGCGAGCGCGAATTGTTCGGCGTCGATACCACTCCCCTCATCGGGCACCTGGCGGCCTGGAATTACTTCCAGTCCATCAAGTCACCAGAAAACGAAGCGTTCATCAAAATGTGGGAAGACTTCAACGCTGAACGAGACAAAACCACAAATGACCCGATGGAAGCCACCTTCATTGGCTTCAGGATGTGGGCGCAAGCCGTTGTCCAAGCCGGCACCACCGACGTAGATGCAGTCCGGCAGGCCATGTACGGCCAAAGAATCAAGGCGCCGAGCGGCTTCGAGGTTGTGATGAACACTAATCATCATCTTTCCAAGCCAGTCATGATAGGCAAAATAAATTCTTCCGGAACCTTTGATGTCGTTTGGCAGTCGATGAGCGCGGTGAGGGCCGACGCGTGGAGCAAATATATTCCGGACAGCGCCAAGCGCACCGCGGATTGGACCTTTCCTTGGGTATGCGGAGGTTGCATCGAACCGACCTTCAAGGATTGGTGAAAGCCCTTTTCAAAAGTCGGATTGGTCTTCGAACCGATCAGGATTGAGCGCGTAATGCCATCAGAGCGCGGCGAAGCTATTGCGCCATTGTGCTGCTGAAGGGCATGACGAGAAGGTCACACTGCGCCGACTTCAAACACCTCGCCGTCATAGCCGGCCTCAGCCGGAATCCGAAGCTGACGGCCGCCATTGAGTTTCGTCATGACCGGCATCACGGTGACGACCGCCTTGCCTTTGCTGTCATCCAATGCGGCCTTCACGCTTGGCTGCTTGCCGAGCCTGATCAGGTTGCGCGTGGTCGGAAACGGCAATTTGAACCGTCCGCTCTCGCCGCCGGCCAGCGCCTCGCGCGGCGATGCCCAAATCGAGTCCGTGGATTCCCTGCCGTCGTGGGCGCCGGCCTGTTCCGGCGGCGCCGCGGCGACAAAGAACCAGGTGTCGAACCGCTTCGGCATCCCCTCCGGCGTGATCCAGTGCGCATAGGGCACGAGTTCGTCGAGCGCCAGCAGCATGCCATTGTCGGTGAGGACTTTTAGAAAGGTCGTCTTGCCTTCGCACAGGGCAGCGCGATGGGCAGCTTCGATCTGACTTGCGCGCTTGGCGTCGACCAGGGCTGTCGATCCGCGAGGGCGCGCCAGCAGGATACCGCTTTCCTCGAATGTTTCGCGGATCGCGGCGATCCGAAAACTTAAAGCGACGGCATCAAGCCCCTCGCCGCCGGAATAGAGTTCGGGGCTGGCGATGATGTCCTTATCGCCCTTGTCGACACTGCCGCCGGGAAACACCAGCGCGCCCGAGTTAAAATCGATCTCATAATGGCGCACCATCATGAAGACCTCGATTTCGCCCGCGGCGCTGTCGCGCAGCAAAAGGATGGTGGATGCCGGGCGGGGTGCGACGGCGGCTTCGGCGAGCATAGTCAATCTACTCCTGATGTCTCCTCATGGTTCGAGACGGCGCAAGCGCGCCTCCTCACCATGAGGGGTCCTCATCCTGAGGAGCGGCCGCTTGGCCGCGTCTCGAAGGATGAGAAATACGGGCTCTCATGGTTCGAGACGGCGCAAGTGCGCCTCCTCACCATGAGGATCGGACTACTCTGCCGCGCTGGATTGCGGCTGCAGGTTGGCGCGCTTGTCGACCCGCGCCACCCGTGACAGCAGGTAATCCACTTCGGCCCTGGCAGCCGCGGTCATGCTTGAACCCGGCTTGCGCTGCGCGCCCGAGGCGATCACGCCGCGCTTTTGCAGGACGTATTTGCGCACGGCGAGGCCCGCGCCGGGCTGCTGCTCGTAGCGGATCAGCGGCAGATGCGCGTCAAACAGATCATGCGCGGCATCGCGCTTGCCTGCTTTGGACAATTTCACCACGTCGATCAGCAATTCCGGGAAGGCATAGCCGGTCATCGCGCCGTCGGCGCCGCGCTCCATTTCGAAATCGAGAAACAGTCCGCCATTGCCGGTTAAAATCGACAACGGCCGCAGCGAGCCGTCCTTTTGGAAACCGCGCAGCGCGGAAATCTTTTCCAGCCCCGGCCAGTCCTCGTGCTTGAGCATCACGCAGGACGGGCTGTCCATCACGATTCTGCGGATCACGGCCGGCGTGAACACCACCGACAGCGTCAGCGGATAGTCCTGCAGCACCCAGGGGATGTCGTCGCCGACCGCTTCCACCGCCTGCTTGAAGTAGCCGATGATCTGATCGTCAGTACGCAGGTACGGCGGCGGCGCGATCATCACCCCGGCGGCGCCGGCATCCATCGAGGCGCGCGCCAGCGAGCGCATCGCGGCAAATCCCGGCGCGGAAACGCCGACGATGATCTGCATGTTTTTCGCGCGCTTGACGAAGCGTTTTGCCACCTCCTCTGCTTCCGAGGCTTCCAGCTTCGGCGCTTCTCCCAAAATGCCGAGCACGGTGACGCCGTCGCAGCCGACCTCGGCGTAGAAGTCGGTCAGCCGGTCGATCGATTTCTCGTCGATGCGGCCGTCGTCGTGGAACGGCGTCGGCGCGATCGCGAAGGTGCCTGCGGCCTTGTGGGTGAGTTTTGTCATTTGTGCCTCTTGTTTAACTGCGCAGCCTGCGTTCTTGAGATATTACGCGAACTCTCACAACGAGAAAGGTGCGCCCCCTCTCCCCTTGCGGGAGAGGGTTGGGGTGAGGGGGTACGGTCTATCGCTCAACCTTAACCCCTCACCCGGCGCTTCGCGCCGATCTCTCCCAATGGGAGAGGTGAAGATAACCCGCCGCGCGGGTGATGTTAAAACCGCCTTGCGCCCATCTTGATTTCTTCCTCGGAGAAGAAAATCTCCTTGGCGTGTTCGACGATATCCTGCGCCTGCCAGCCCTGATGCGGCGGCTTCCAGCCGGGCTTTTCCATCATCCGCATCTCGCGCACGCCGCGCGGGCCGGAGACGCCGAGGATCTTTCCGGTCTGGTCGCCCGACAAATCGCTGACCATGTATAGCACGGCCGGCGCGATGCCATCGGGTCCCAATGCGGCGCCGGGATTCTCGATATAGCGCGGCAGATCGGATGTCATCCGGGTCAGCGCGCCCGGTGCCAGGCACCACAGCCGGATATTGTATTTGCGGCCCTCGATTGCCAGCACGTTGGTCAGGCCGAAAATGCCGCCCTTGGCCGCGCCGTAATTGCTCTGGCCGAAATTGCCGATCAGGCCCGAGGTCGATGACGTATTGACGATGACGCCGCCGCCGTTCTCGCGCATCCAGCGGAACACCGGCTGGGTGACGCAGAAGGTGCCCTTCAGATGCACCTTCAAGACCTTGTCCCAGGCGGCCTCGGTGGCCTTGGCAAAGGTCTGGTCGAGCAGGATGCCGGCATTGTTGACGAGGATGTCGGCGCGGCCGAAATGCTTGATGGCATCGTCGAACACCGACTGCCCGCCGGCCATGGTCGAAATATCGGCGCCGTTGGCGACCGCGCGGCCGCCCTCAGCCAGAATCGCATCGACCACCTGCTGCGCCATCGAGACATCGGCGCCGCTGCCGTCGCGCGGTCCGCCGAGGTCGTTGACCACGACCGCCGCGCCCTCGCGCGCGAACAATTTCGCGTAGGCCTCGCCGAGCCCGCCGCCCGCCCCCGTGATCAGCGCCACCTTGCCGTCGAGTAATCCCATGATGTTGCGCTCCCTCGTGTTTCTCGTGTCCCGGACGCGGTGCAGCGTCCTTCACGCTGCGCCGCAGAGCCGGGACCTATGGCTCCCAGCGATGGGCCCCGGCTCAGCAGCGCACCGCTACGCGCTGCGCTGCGTCCGGGGCACGATAGCTTTACCCCAGCACTGTCTTCCCGCTCTTGATGACCGAGACGTTGCGCGCCTTCACCCTGGCTTCGAACGAAATCACATGGCCGTCCTTCCACAAATCCATCGTCACGGTCTCGCCGGGATAGACCGGCGACGAAAACCGCGCGACGTGCTGCCGGAAGGCGGAGGGATCGTAATCGGCATAGGTCTGCAGAATGCCGCGGCAGCTGATGCCGTAGGTGCACATACCGTGCAGGATCGGCCGCGGAAACCCGGCGCGTTTGGCGAATTCGGGATCCGAGTGCAGCGGATTGCGATCGCCGCACAGCCGATAGACCAGCGCCTGGTCGGGGCGCGTGGGGATATCGATCGATTTGTCCGGCGCGCGGCTCGGGACCGTGTGCGGTTCGGGCTGGCCTTCCGACGGTCCGCCGAAACCACCGTCGCCGCGTGCAAAACGCGAAGCGACCAGTGTCGCCAGTTCGTCGCCCTTTTCGTCCCGCAACACCGTCTTGTGCCGGATCACGGCGCCCTTGTCCTTGCCCTTGTCGAACACGGCGAGCACGCTGGAATCGGCGGTGATATGCGCGGCGGTAGCGAGAGGCTTATGGAAGGTGATGTCGCGCTCGCCGTCGACCACCATCACGCGATTGAGATGCATTTCGCCGGGCCCGGCCCCCCATGCCGCGACCGAGGCGAAGGTTGGAACGACCTTCAACGCACGCGGCGTCGCGACGGCCTCGTTGACGAAGGCGAGTTCCTTCTCGTCCATGGGGTCGGCACCCATGCCGATGCCATAGGCGTACAGCATCACCTCGCGATCGCCGTAGGCGTATTTCTGGCCGAGATTTTTCAGCGCCATCAACTCATCGTACTTGATCGGCATCGTGCGATCTTCTCCCCTTCGTCATGCCCGCGAAGGCGGGCATCCAGTAATCACCGGCGTTTACTGGATCCCCGCTTTCGCGGGGATGACCACCTATTGTTTTTGCGAGTTCGTCTGCATTTCGCTCGTCACACCGGCGTAAAGAACGGTAGCGGCGCGCCGTCGGTGGTCTTGAAGACCACTTTTACCTTCTGGCCGATCCTCAGCTTGGTCATGTCGCAGTCGACGAAATTGGTCAGCAGCGACGGGCCTTCCCTGAGCGTGACATAGCCGATCGCGTAAGGACCTGAGGCGGACTTGCGCATCAGGCTGAACGTATAGATCTCGCCCTCGCCCGAGCTTTCCTCCCACACCGTCTTGTCGGAGAAGCAGAACGGGCAGATCGAGCGCGGAAAGTAATGCGCTTCGCCGCAGGCGGTGCAGCGTTTGATCAGGAATTTGCCCTCGACGGCCGCGTCCCAGAACGGTTTTGTTTCCGGGTTGCCCTGCGGGGCCGGATATTTCACGGTCGAGTCCATCACACGCGCTCCAGGATGCAGGTCGATGCGGCGTGGCGGACGCCGAGCAGGCCGCCGGTGCCATGGGCGATGGCCAGATCGCAATTCGGCACCTGCACCTTGGGATGGGCTTCTCCGCGCAGCTGCCGCACCGCCTCGATGATCTTGGTCATGCCGCCGCGGTTGACGGGGTGGTTGTTGCAGAGGCCACCGCCGTCGGTGTTGAACGGCAGCTTGCCGACGCCGGAAATCAGGTTGCCGTCGGCGACGAACTTGCCGCCCTCCCCCTTCCTGCAAAAGCCGAGATCCTCGAGCTGCATCAGCACCGTGATGGTGAAGCTGTCGTAGATCGAGGCGTATTTGATGTCCTTCGGCGTCACGCCGGCCTCTTCGAAGGCCCGCGGGCCCGACCAGACGCCGGCCGAATAGGTCAGGTTGAGATCCTTGCCGCCGCGCGGTCCCTTCAGCGCCTCGCCGTGACCGATCATGCGCACCAGCGGCTTCTTCAGGCTGCGCGCAATCGCTTCCGACGTCACGATCAGCGCGCCGCCGCCATCGGTGACGACGCAGCAATCCATCCGGTGCAACGGATCGGAGATCATCGGCGAGTTGAGCACGTCCTCGACGGTGACGACGTCCTTCAGCATCGCATGCGGATTGTATTGCGCGTGATGGGAGGCTGCGACCTTGATCCAGGCCAGCTGTTCGCTGGTGGTGCCGAACTCATGCATGTGGCGCATGGCGCACATGCCGTAAATGTTGTGCGTGGTGGCGCCGTAGGCGGCCTCGAAATCGAGTTCGGGACCGGTGGCGCGCGGCGGCATGGCGCCGGTGCGCGGCTTGCCGGCCAGCGTGATCAGCGCGACGGAACATTTGCCGGCGGCGATCGCCTCCGCGGCATGGCCGAGATGAACCAGATAGGAGCAGCCGCCGGTATCGGTGGAATCGAAATGACGGACCTTGAGGCCGAGGTAATCGGCCATCGCCATCACCCCGCCCGGGGCGTCGCCGGCGCAGAAATAACCGTCGATATCGGCCTTGGTCAGCCCCGCATCTTCCAGCGCGCCTTTGGCGACCTCGGCATGCAGCTGGGCGGTGGATTTATCGGGTGCATGCCGGGTCGGATGCTCGTAAATCCCCGCGAGATAGGCCTTGCCCTTGATGCTCAAGTCGTTCTCCGCTGGCGTTTCTTCTCAGCGGTTTTTGTGGCCTGTCGGCGGCGGCTTGGCAAGCGTTCCGGCCATCGAAATCGCAAACGGCAATCCCGCGACACGGAATGCCCGCCCTCATTCCTGAGGCGCCAACGGGCCGCCACCAATGGTCGTCATATCAAATCGCGACAGACACACCCCTGCGATCTCGCGGCGCGGTGCGTCCGAGGTTTGCAATCAATCTCCGCCCTGAAAACAGAGGGCGTGGGGAATGCCCGGCGCCCGATGCACCCGCAGCCTCGTGTGCGCTATTGGTAGCAAGTATGCACACGAGTATTCACAGCGAGCCACCGGAAATCACCCGGCATTCCCGCACGCAATGGTTTACGGCTTATAGCGTGCTCTCCCCGGTGATCGGCTTTCTTGTCACCGTCATCTGCGGAAACCTGGCTCGTCCGCGCCCGGTCGGGCCGACTTGCCTTCCGCAAACTTGACGCCGGCGTCGAGGCGTCAGGACCACACGTCTTCGCCGTCCGCGAGCAACATCGTTCGTCAGCATGCCGGTCGTCGCTCACGGGAAACCCGCCCTGCGATTCCGTCGCACACCCGACGCTGCCGCGTCCACCGCAACCCGCCCCAACGTTCACGACGATGGCCAACGCCCCTCTGATCGGGACGGGATGGCGGCGGATATAAAGTGATTTGGGTCTTCGGAAAACCAGAATATTTTTTCAAAAGGGGCTGGACACGAAATCGGCAAGCACGCCCGTCGGGCAAATCAGTCCGACTGCCCACCCGGTCTCCAGCGCCCTCATCTCGGAAAACCCTCGACTATATCGAAAGCCTGCTATTGTATCTGGCCTCGCTGCGGCAAACAAACCTCATCAATGCTTGTTTAATGCTGCCTTCAGACGAGTGGGGTCTACACGGGTCAGAACGACCGGTTGATCGGGGTGCCCATTGAAGCTTGCGAAATAGAACCGCCCCTCGGGGTCCCACGCGGCATAACCCGTGTGGATGTGGAGATCGCGTAGAGAAGGGTCAAGCTCGGCCAGAGTACACAGCCGTTCTGTCTTTCCGTTTCTTAGATCGAACTCGTACAATGCCGTAAAATCGCTTGGCTGCGGCGACGTGCTCGTGGCGGTGTAAACTTTGCCTTCAGCCGTGACGTCGAATAGCCAGATATATGTATCTGGCTGGCCGGTCTCGATCTGCCCAAGGTACGACCAGGACGGGCCGTCATCATCGAAGCGGTAAACATGGCCTTTGTCGTCCGAGAAGACGCATTGCTTTCCCTCGGCCAAACATTGGCCGACCTCAAGCGCTTGCCCGTCTTGCAGAGGCCAGTCTTTACGCTCGCCAAATCCAGATTCTGGATCATAGTAATAGACATGTCCGTACACTGACGGATTTTTTGAATTGCTCGCGGTGAAGTAAAGGCGCCCTCGAGAGTCGACCCACATGACCCGTCCAGTGTAGACATAAGGTTGGTCATATGAGCCCGGCCTACCCAGGATGTCCGTTCGGCCACGGGCGACGTCGTAGCGGTAGATCTCGCCCGTCGGCACACCCGCGCCGTAGATGACGTTTCGCACGGGGTCTGAAGCGAGCGTCACAACATTGCCGTGGGCCACTGCGCTGCCACCGGGTTCCGAGGCGCTTAAGTCCGTAAAGTTGTTCGAGGCGACATCGTAGGCATACCAGTGGAAGCCGCGTCGGCTCAGGTATTCGTCATCCAGGGTCGACCGATCCATGGTTGCGACGAAGATTTTGCCCCTATGCCAGAGCGGGCGCGTATGGAATTTCTGTGCTGTCTCGCCCGGCATCCAGTTCTTGGCGGCTTCGGAGGCCGACCGAGCATCGCCCACGAACTGAAGTTTACCCACTCGCCAATTGAGCCGGTACAGGGCCGCATTAGTGACGTGATCCATCCCGGCTATGTAAATATCACCATCGGGTGAGGACCCGGTGGCGTGCCAACTCTGCGTAGGGCGAAGCCCGTCGGGCGTATCCGGCAAGGTCCACTGCCAAACCCCGTCCAACTTGCCCGGCCGACCGACTTCGGCTTCTCTTATCGAAGAGGAAGGGGTCTGGCCGAAACCGTCAGAGCCAAGAATAACAACACCAACGCAGGCAAGGCAGATAAGAGCAAGCTGGCGCATGACAAGTTCCCTGGGGAACGGCATTCGAACAATGTGTGAGTGCGTCTCATAGGCAATTATGTCATCGCGTGGAAACGGGGATATTTCGAGGCGAAGCCACCAGGCACCTGTTCACGAATGGGGCTTGAGAGCGCCAGACGCCTTCTCTATCAACCGTCTCCCGACCGCGCTGGCTTTCTACAGAGATCCGACCCGAAAATTTTACCAACTTGAGAACGACAGCTCGTCAAAAAGGCGCGACTTCCACTGAGGGGTCAATAGCGCCGTTTCCACCGCCCGCCCATCACTTCCGGTCTTCCTCGGCAAGCAGACATACCAAGCGGCCGCTGGCATGTCTCAAACGTGCCACTTTCGGACTTATGCAGCGCAGCAAAATAAGCTGGTTGTTCGATAGGTTTTGCAACACAGTCCACACGAACAGAAGTCCAGCGCACTCTACCCTCAGGACCGGGACAAAACCACCACGAGCGGCGATGCTTGTGTATCGGCTCCGAGCAATGGCGCCATCAGGGTAACATCTGCAGATGAGGCAATACGGGGGGTCAAACTGCGCGCCGATGCACACGATTGGAATTGCCATTCGCCTGCCCCTGTTTCTCATTGGCATGGGCCAGGAAAAATACCGCACGTGCCGCCGACATTGAAATCGCGGGGTTGTTCATTGTTGGAATTGCGGTGCTGGTCATTGACCATGACCGGTTTGCGGCTTGCCTTGCGGGTATGATGATGTTCCGCTGCAGCGGCCGCTTGGATTGACGACGCTGCAATCAGCGCCGAGCAGAGAATTGCGACAAGCGTCTTTCGCATTTTGAGCTCCGCAATGCTGGCCGCCCTTTTCCGAGGTCGCTTTTGCCTTTCATTCAGTATTTTTACGTTCTTGCGCGGGTGACTGCGTCCGCCGTCAAAGGCCGCGCCAGAGGTCTCCGCGCCTGTCGGAGAGGGCATAAGCAGACATCGTTCAAGACCCAAAGCCACCGTTGATCGACGACGCCTGTTTAACCCGTCCCGCAACACGACATGCCGTGTGGGAATTGAAGACTAGCACTTTTGTTGCCTCGCTGTGAGGGCTGTTCGGGATCCCGTGGCCTCAGAGCATCAGACGGCGTCGGGACCGCCAAGGGTCAAAAGCAACCATCAAGCTGCAAATGATCGATGTCCGCTTTTCCCAGGGCATCGCGGACATGACCGGACTTGCTGCTGGCGCGACCGGGCCGCGATTGACCCGGAGCGATAATCGGCGAGCGAGCCGCCCAACCTGTCCTGTGCCTGGCCTCACGCCGTGATATTGAGCAGCGCCTTGGTCATTCGGTCATCCGCCTTCATCACCGTTGCATTGGCGGCAAAACTGTAGCTTGCGATGATCTGGCCGACCACCTCCTGGGAGAGGTCGACATTGGGCGCGGCCACGAGGCCGTTCTGGTTGGCGAAGGGGGCCTGCGGATCGGAGATCGCGGTCGTGGACGGCGTGGCCGTCGTGACAGTCGTCTGGGTACCCCCGCCGGCGCTCGCGGTCTGGACAAGCTCAAGCGGCGCATAGGCCCGTGGCGCCCCGGCCGGCACCGTGCCATCGGCGTTGGGGAGCGCGCCCGTGCTCATGACATTGGCGACGTTCGAGGCGGAGACTTCGAGGCGGCGGGCCGCCGCGCTCATGCCGGACAGTGCGATCGTCGAGATGCTGCTCATCAAGGGCTCGTCGGACAAATCTTCTCGCCATCACTAATGCACGCGCTCCATAAGCAAGCTTCAATGTCAGCGGCCGAATTCCAGCGGTGAGGACAACGGATCGTTTACCATTCGGCTGGGGCCGCCAGACGATTATTCCAGAGCGATGAAGTGCCTCCTTGGTCATCGAAGCATCAGCAGGTCCTGTCGAAACCTGTGCGAGGGCCGCGTCGGTCGTCGTCTGGCCCGAACCCTCGCGAGAATTTTCGTTCCGCCTCGGAACCGAAGGCCCCGCCAAAGTGTTTTGCACGCCGGGCAAAGGGCCCATGGAGACAAGTAAGCATGCTAAGAAGAATCCTTTCCGCAGCCGCAATCAGCGCAGTGGTGGTCATGACGTCCACTTTCAGCGCATCCGCAGCCATCGTATGCCAGCGCAACACTTGCTGGCATACGCATGACGCGTATGACTTTCCCCACGAAGCGGGTGTCGTCGTTCATGAAGACAATTGGCATTGGGGTCCGCACGAGAAATTCATGTTCCGTGAACACGAGGGCCGCGGCTACTGGCGCGGCGGCAGATGGGTGACGTGGTAATTTTGGTTACGCCCCGCATGACCGGAGGCCGCCGTTTGGCGGCCTCATTTTTTCATAGCCGCCCCGCTCCGAGCGATAGGGCTTTAGCAGATCCGGATCACGCGCTCACAACCTCATCGTCCGCCAAGGTTCTGCTCGCGCATTATGTGGGCGGCGAGTTGAGGTAAACATAAAGAGCCGCGATCTTGCCGTCGCGTGCGATGATGAAATCCACACCGGTGTACGCGGCCGTTTCGCCTTTCGGCCCCGAGCCCCACGCCAGGCGTCCCGAATTGTGCAGAACCTGCGGCGAGCCATGAGGCGTATAAACATAGTGTGGATGCGTCGCTCGGAGATCGCCGGCGAACTTGTCCAGTGCGTCGTGACCGACGAAAGTGCCGGGCGGCGCGTACAGCACACAGTCCTCGGTATAAAGTTCCTGAATTGCGCTCCTTCGGCGAGCCGGATCGCCTTCACCGAATACTTCCGGAAGATTGCGGTTGAGCAGCGTCTCGATAGCACTCACATCTACGCCCACCGATGGCGGGACGCTATTCTTGCTGGCATGCTGGTTCATCGAGCACTCCCTGCTGCGGGGCGATGATATGGTTGCTGGCTCAACCGGCGAAACAGAAATAATCGAAAGTCACCGTTTCAGTTTTTTGGCGTGTGGGGCGATGGCTTGCCGCGCTCCTTACGGAACCAAATTTGAAACGCCCCGCGCAAGCGCTCGGCCGATGCAGTCGTAGCCATCGGCGGTATTATGCAATCCATCCCAAGACACGAGGGCACTCGGTGATACGCCGGCTTCAATTGATTTGCGCATCAGCGTGAACCGGGAAAACAATCCTACTTTCTCTTCGCGCGCCACCTCGGAAATGATCGCCTCCATGCTCGAATGGTAAGGGGAAGCAGGCACCATCGGCGCGTACCGGAGGTCCATGAGGATGACGTCTGCAAGCCTAACGAGTTCCTGGCGCATCACTTCCGGATAGGTGGCGGCGGAGCGAAGGACCCATAGCCCGACCGTCGAGGAAGACCCAATGGCTACGATTAAAAGCCGTTCGCCAGACTTCAGTCTTGCAGCGGTGCGAGGCAACTGGGCTCCCAAGAGAGATTTCGGTTCACAGCCAGGCAGGCCTCGGCAGGTGTTCCGCTGAATTGTTCGGAAAGCGCAACTTTAAACGATGCGACGAGTATCGCCGCACCGAGCCAGACAATACTCACGCCGCCATAGAGTAACTTACCGGGTGCCAAAATAACTCCATGTGCGTCCAACCGAATTGTGTGCTACCATAAGATGTTGGCTGGAACTCGATCAGCAATGGACTGGGGGCCTTGGGGTTCCTGCGCGCCCAGGTAATGCGCGCTCTGGAATGCGGCCAAAAGCTTTCAGCCTTTACTTCTTGATCGTTACTTCTTGATATGGACCACGGCCAGATCTCAAGGGTAATCGGAACGAAAATTAATTTCCTTAAGCTGAAATACCCGGCATTCGGTTGAAGCGGGCCTACTTCCTCTAACTAACATAAACGACGGTGGATGATCGGTGAAATTGTAGTTTCAAGAGGCTTATAGGCGGGCAGCAGCGATGAACTGTGCAAACGCAAAGAATGAGAGACTTCTGATATTTGATGAAAACAATCGACAGCACGCTAAAGCAGAGGGAAGGATCATCATCGCCAAACGTCTGGTGTTTCACGTTGGCGGCTATGATCCAATTACGCCCGCTGGGAGTGCACGACGACGCTTCGTGCGTGAGCTAGCCAGGTTCGAACGGACCTGGTCGGTAGAGGCTTCGATAGGCGCGCTGCAGGATACTCCCACTCAAGCCAAATGGAGCGTGATTACACGGGGTCCAAATTGGTGTGTTGAATCGGATTATCGCCTTATTCGCTGGGACGACGTCATCGAAAAATTTAGTGGTCAATCGATTTGGCGCCGCATTCCTTTTGGCATAATTGCCTTGATTGATTTCATTTGGGCCGGTGCCCTTAGGGGTTACCTCCGCACAAATTGGCATTACGCGATATTCTTTCTCTATCCTTTCGTTATGTTCGGGTTCTTTATTGCGGCTGCCTATGTCGCGGGGGCTTACGCATTCCATAGAAGCGATTCTATCGTGCTCGCCGCCGCGGCTTGTCTATTCGTGTTGTCGGCCCTGATGCTCGGTCCTTGGCGCTGGCTGCGCCTGGATACACTCTTCGATGACTGGATCTTCGCCCGCGATTATGTCCGGAGCGGTAATTCAAACATCGAAAAAAGATTGGACAACATAGCGCGGGAGATAGTTGTTGCAGCGCGCAATTCGGGTGCAGACGAGATTCTTGTGATCGGTCATAGTCTCGGCGCCGTTCTGGCCGTGGATCTTCTCGATCGTGCGTTGAAACTGAATCACGCGCTTGGTGCTGCGGGGACGCCGATAACTTTCCTATCGATCGGATCCTCTATACTTAAAATCGGGCTACATGGCGCAGCCAGCCATTTTCGGGCCGCGGTGGAACACGTGGGCCGAGCTCTCGGTATCTTCTGGGGTGATTGTCAGGCTCGGATCGACATAATGAATTTTTACAACATAGACCCGATGGCCGAAATGTCCCTGCCGAGCAAGTACGGTCCTGTTATAAGGTTGGTAGAATTCGGTCGAATGTTGCAGCACGACGTATATCGGCGCATTCGCTTGAAATTCTATCGTTTGCATTGCCAGTTCATCAGTGGAAATGACAAGAGAGCATCATATGACTACTTCATGCTGGTGTGCGGACCCATTTCCGCCAGATATCAAATCCTGGCCCCGGACGGCGCTCTTTCCGTAGTTGGAGAGGACGGCTCTCTTAAAGCCGACATCCCTGGGCACAGAGCGAGCGTGTCATCTGAACGGACGCCACAACCCTACAGACTATGACCCCGGCGATATCGAAATTCGTATTCGTTGCGCTCGCCGTCGGCTGGTATCTCATCCGCTACGAACATGCGCGGCGTTCTCGTCGCGAAACAATTGTACGCAGCGCTCGAGGTCCTCGTGAAACCGGGTTGTTGCTCATTTCGCTTACCGGCCTGGGTATCGTTCCCTTCACTTACATTGTGACGGGCATCCCTCATTTCGCAGCCTATAACTTTCATCCTTTACAAGCCTGGCTTGGCACTTTTTGCGCAGCTGCGTCGTTGGTCATGTTTCGACTGACGCATCGAGCCCTCGGGCGCAACTGGTCGGTAAGCCTCGATGTACGTAAGGGACATCAATTGATCACCGACGGGATCTACCGAAAAATTCGACACCCGATGTATTCCGCCTTCTGGCTTTGGGCTATTGGCCAGGCGCTATTGCTGCCAAATTGGGTGGCGGGATTTGCTGGAATTGTCGGTTTTGGGTCTCTCTTTTTTGGACGGATTGCTGAAGAAGAACGAATGATGTTGGAGGCCTTTGGAAACCGCTATCTCGAGTATATGGCGCGCACCCACCGGGTCATCCCGCGAATATTTTAGATGCGCGCTGAATTCATTCCTAATGGCGTTGTCTTTTTGCAACACCGCGGTGGAAAATACTCAACTGCTACGAGTTTCATTGCGCCTTAAGGGGTCTCAAGTTAGCTTTAATGGCACCGTTTGCACTTAGGAGATCACAATGTTGAAATTCCTAGTCGTCGGAATCGCGTCCCTGGCTCTGGTTGGTTCTGCCGCTGCCGCAGATCTTCCCCATCCCCAGCCAGTCTATCAGCAACCAGCAGTTGGGAAGATGCCGGTCGGAAAATATCCGGTCGGAAAATATCCGGTCGGGAAAGCCCCAGCCCCACCCCCGCTAATTACCAAAGGTTAAGTTAGTCAGAAAGCGTAAGTTAGCCAGGCGCATCCTGCGACTCCACTGTTGGGGTCGCGGGAAGTGGCTGGCAACTCCGAAAAATAACTCCTTTCATGACGACGGGGGCAGACTTGGCAGTGGCAATTTGGAAAGTCGGAGGCCCGCGCTACGTAGCGGTTGTTTTTTTCCTTGCGGCTCTCGGAAGTGGCAGCAGCAGCGCGCAACAGGTTGCATTGCAATCCGATCACCAAGCTTTGCAAGACGGCTCTAAATCGCACAATCAATCACGAAAGCCCAGCCTTGCTACGGCTGCAGCCGACTTGCTGTCAGCGAGAGACGTGAAACCAGTTCGACGTAGCCAATCTGCGGTCAGCAAGGGCCCCTATTACGTGGATTTTCGGGCGCGGACGGCGGCAAGCTATGGCCACGCTTTCGTCTGGTTCGGGAAGACCAGCGAGAAAAAGGTGGAAGTTGCGGGCCTGCACCCAGCTGGCGATACCGGCCCTTACATACTTGGACACCTCATGTGGGTGCCATCGGAAACGGGAGCGAGCTATGGCGATTTGGACGTTCAATATTTAACCGCGAGCTATCGCGTGTATTTGAGCGAGCCGGATGCGCAGAAGGTTTTCGCCTATATCAAGCACCTGCAGGCGACTTCGCCGCTTTGGAATGCGGAGACAACCAACTGTACCGCTTTTATCGGGCAAATAGCGACCTTCATGGGTTTGAAGGTTCCCTTTCATCTAAAGAAGCCTGAGGACTACGTGAACGAGCTTAAAGCGCTGAATGGCGACCGCCAAACGGCACAGCTCGCTTCGGATCGTTAGCATCCGGTCCACTTCCCGTAGTACGGAAGAGAGCTTGACGACATTGACGCCAGCACAAGCGTCAGGAAGACGAGATTGGACGTAAAGCGTTGATGCCGCGTCCAGTCTGCTCGCCAACCGGCAAAGCAGCGCTCCAAAATGTGGGCATTCTTCGCTGGCCTCCCCCACGGACATGAGATCGCGTAGCGTCGGGTCCATCAAGCGGCTGAGTTCGCTGGAGCGAGCCCACGATCAAGTCATCCAGCTGTGCCGATAGCTGGGATCACCGCGGCATCCATGATTCCCGCCGGCGCAGTCTGCTACAAAGCCGAAGCGGCCGTTCGATCGCAAAGCGCATGTCCGGTTCTGGCACTTTGAGGCATGCCGACGGACCGTGGCCATGTCCGTTCACCGGGGTGGACCGGAAGTGGCCGGCCGTGAGCCCGAACGGTACCATCAACGCGTCGGCGTCAGCCAATTCGTGATTCTCGCCGTCGATCCCGCAATGAACGGAGAAACCGCGTGGTTGCGAAATTAAGTGGTATCTTGCTGTCAATCGCCTTGATCTGTGGCTTCGCGCCGGTGTCTCAAGCCCTCGACTATCCCAACAAATATGTTCGAATCATTATTCCGTTCCCGCCGGGAGGAGGATCGGATGCGCAAGCCAGGACGCTTGCCCTCGAGTTGAGCAAGATGTGGAATCAGCAGGTCATTGTGGAGAACAAGCCGGGAGCCGGCACGACGATCGGCGCCGCCTATGTCGCCAATGCTGCTCCAGATGGCTACACGCTTTATTTGAACAGCGTCGGGCACACCGTCACGCCCAGCCTGTACAAGAATTTGAGGTATGATCCCGTCAAGAGCTTCACGCCGATTTCGATGTTGTCGAAGTCGCCGTTCATACTGCTTGTCAATCCGTCGTTGGGCGCGAACTCGATGGCAGATTTGCTCGCCCTCGCCCGCAGTAAGCCGGGTAAGTTGAACTACGGTACGACGGGCATTGGAGGGGGACCTCATCTGGCTGCTCAAATGATGGTCGCTGCAGCCAAAATCGATGCACAACACGTTCCCTTTAATGGTTCGGCACCGCTGTTGACAGCTCTGCTCGAGAACGTCGTTGATTTCGGTTTTTGGCGATCCGGCGGCATTGCCGTCAATTCGGGCTGGAAGCTTAAAGGCGTTGGGCGTGACCAGCCTTGAACGTTCGCCAATCCTTCCGGATGTGCCGACATTCGATGAGACGATTAAAAAGGGCTTCGACATGGCGAACTGGAGCTCGATTCTCGCGCCCGCCAATACACCGCCCGAGATCGTCAAGTTCATCAACGAGTTCGATCGCCAGGGCGCTGAAATCGCCCGACCTCTTGAGGGTCTTCGAAGCCCAGGGCTTTGAGCCGGTGTCGAGCAGTCCGGAGGAGCTGCGCAGCTTTATGGTCTCGGAGATCAAGAAATATCACGACGTGTTGGAAGCAGCGGGGGTCAAGCCGCAATAGCAAGAATGGAGGGCTGCCAATGAACCATGCCTACGGATTCACAGTCCGACAAACTCAATCCAGACCTGACTGCGCCGTTCCAACAGGAACGAAACAATCTGCCCAAACTTGAATCCGCAAATTTGTTGCCCGAACGACGCCAGCGCGGAGCCAATCTTGGCGCCGCACTGTTCGCCGGCGGTAGTGTTGGTCATTTGATCGGATCAAGGGTCTGTGGAATGTCGCCCGGTTCGGCTCTTCTATCCTGGCGCGATCTCCGATCGACTCCAGATCGGCGTTCTCCAGTTAGTTGCTTCTCTTCTTCGGATCGCGTGTCCGTTCCGGATCGTCGCTCTTTCGAAACTCGCCTATCGTCGCCCGACCGCTTCTCATCGCTGCCCATCGTGGTCTCCGTGGGGTTGCCGAGAATCATGCTGGATCGCGTAACAGTACCACACGAAAGCCGCCCGGGAGGTGGGTCGCTTGTCCCTGCAATGTCCGCTCGCCGACCGAATTTGATCGACCCCAGCCTGACGCCGGCTGCAACGCGCGCAAGGGCTTCGATCCATCGCACCCACCACGTTGAATTTTGTCGCCGTTGGGAGCTGCTGCTCACGACCGTGGCGCCAGCCATGCGCGGCGCCTTTGCCCTCTGGACACGGACCTGCTGTGTTGTCCAAAATCCCGGCACAGAGGAGCAACCCCGATGACGATTATCGATTCCCAGGTCCATGCCTATGAGGCGAACACGCCGAAGCGTCCTTGGCACAGTGTGCCGAACTGGCCCGACCACGTCACGGGTGACGAGATGGTCGCGGCGATGGACAAGGTCGGCGTCGACGGCGCGATCTTCATCTCCGCCTTTTCCATGTATCGCTACGACGCCAGCTATGCGGTGGAAGTGCAACGCGCCCATCCCAGCCGGCTCGCCATCGTCAAGCCGGTCGACCCGGACAATCCTGACGTGGCCGATGTCGTCGCCGACTGGAAGAATACGCCGGGCGCGGTCGGAATCCGCATCATGCTGACGAACGAGGCCGCGCGCGCGCCTGATGACCCCGGCCTCGACCGGATCGCACGCGCGGCCGTCCGTTACGATTTTCCGGTCAATATCCTGTGCTGGGACAATCTGGACGCGGGCACGGCGCTGATCGATCGCCATCCCGACACGCGATTCATCGTCGACCATCTGGGCATCCTGCAGCCGCGTGTGCCGCCGGCGCCGCCACAGCCCTGGACCGACCTTCCGAAGGTGCTGGAACTCGCCAGGCGTCCGAACGCGGTGATCAAGGTCAGCGGTGCCTGCACGCTGTCCCGGGAGCCGTATCCTTTCCCGGACATTTGGGATCCGCTTGCCCGCGTGTTCGATGCCTGGGGTTTCGATCGCTGCTTGTGGGGCACGGACTGGACGCGCGCGTTCGCAGTCGTCAACTACGAGCAGGCCATCCAGCCATTCCTTGAGACTGTACGCCTGAGCGACACAGAGCGGGCAATGCTGATGGGCGGTGCCTGCGCCAAGGCTTATGGTTGGTCACCGAAGAAAGGTTAGCACCGGCTCATAGAGGTCGCCTTCGCCATGCTGGCAATGCCTGACCGCAGAACCTGACCGCCGCAGCCCGCGCTTACTGGTCCGACCTGGCTGAGGCACTCCATGCGCTATTTCTAGCTCGCCATCCGATTGCAATCTTACTATGATTTGACCCTGCAAAAGCATGATCCTTGCGAGGGCACATGCGGCGCCGCGATTTCATTGCTCTCATTGGCAGCGCAGCGGCTTCGTGGCCGCTCCCGGCGCGGGCGCAGCAGCGCAAGCGGGTGCGTCGTATCTCAGCGCTGAACGGTACGGCGCCGACCGGACAGAACCCGGCCTCCCATGCTGCTTTCCTGCAACGACTGGGTGAACCTGGTCGGACCGATGGCCGCAATGGCCGGATTGAAATCCGCCGGGCCAACAGCAACCCGGAGCCGATGCGAAGTCACGGCACCGAGCCGGCTGGCCACTCACCCGATGTATTTCTCGTCCAAAGCAATCCGGCGCTTGCGGTTTTGCGACCGTTGGCGGGCCATACGCCGATCGTCCTTGTGAACGTCGCCGACCCCGTAAGCCGCGGCTTCGTCGCGAACCTGGCGCGGCCCGGCGCAACATCACCGGCTTCACGGCTTCGACCCTGGAATGGGCGCAGGTCCTTGGCCAAGACGATCCCAGGCCGGATTAGCGGCATCAATCGGAGAGCAGCAAGGAGGAGAAGGCCATGACTAAAAAGCTTCCAAAGAAGGACAGATCAGCTGTCAAGGTCGCTGATTACATCGTCGAGCGCCTTGCCGCAGAAGGAATTGACCACTGCTTTGGCGTTGCCGGCGATTACGTGTTTCCAATTTGCGATGCGGTCGACAGCAGCACCAAGGTGAAGTGGATCGGCTGTGCCAATGAATTGAATGCGTCTTACGCCGCGGATGGCTATGCGCGCATCCGGGGCGCGGCGATGCTGGCCACGACCTATGGCGTCGGCGAGCTATCCGCCATCAATGGCGTAATGGGCGCCAAGGCGGAACGATCACTGGTTTTTCACGTCGTCGGAATGCCCTCCTATCAGAATCAGCGCTTGCACAAGATCGCCCATCACACCCTCGGCGACGGCGTCTACGGCAATTTCGTCGAACTGTCCGCCGGCGCCGCGTGCTGTCATGCGGTCATCAATCCGGAGAACTGCGTCGTCGAAATGGAGCGCGTTATCGCGGAGGCGCATCGCAACAATCAGCCTGCCTACATCGCAGTGCCCTCCGACTACGCGCAATCCCCGGTCGTGCCGGCTGACGTGAAGCCGATCGTGCCTGGATCAAACCAAGCCGCGTTACAAAAGGCGATGTCGATCATTGCAGAACGCATCAAAAAGGCGAAATCCATAGTCGCATTTGTCGCCTTCCCGATTTCGCGGCTCGGCTTGCAGAAAGAGGCAAAGAAGGCGATCGAAGCGCTGGGCTGTCCTTTCGTTACAACGCTCATGGAAAAATGCGTCATCGGTGAAAGCCATCCGCAGTTTGCCGGCATGTATGTCGGCGCGGTGTCGGAGTCGAAAACGCGCCAAATCATCGAAGGCGCCGACCTGGTCCTCGATCTCGGCGGCGTCAATTTGAACGACATCACCACGGCGGCCTATTCCGGTCAACTCGATCTGTCACGGTTTGTTACCGTCGGCCTCGACGACGTCAGGATCGGAGACAAGGTCATCGCCAATGTCCGGCTTGAGGACATTCTATCCGAGCTGGCCAAGCTCAAACCATCATCGGCGCCATACAAGGGAAAACCGCAGAAGCTCGCACCGGTAAACGGCAAGGCGTCCGACAAGATCACGATGGCCGCGCTCTATCCGCGCTACGCGGCGTTTCTGCGCGCCGGAGACACGGTCGTTCTCGAGACCGGTAGCTCGAGCCTCGGCGTGACACCAACGATCCTTCCGGATGGCGTGCGGGTGGAAGCGCAAGTTCTCTGGGGGTCGATCGGTTGGGCGACCCCGGCCGCCTTCGGCGTCGCGCTTGCCGATCCGAGCCGGCGCACAATTCTGATCACTGGCGAAGGCTCGCATCAGCTGACTGCGAACGACATCGGCGCCATGGGACGGTTTGGAGCAAACGTCATCGTCTTCGTACTCAACAATAATGGCTACCTCATCGAGCGCGCGCTGGAGGAAAATCCGGACTGGACATACAACGACCTCGCGCCCTGGAACTATGCCGAATTGCCGAAGGCGCTGGGATGCGAAAATTGGTATACTGCGCGTGTGACCACCCTTGGCGAGCTCGACGAGGCAATGAAGGCCGCACGCGCCGGCAAAACCGGGGCGTATATCGAGATCATTGGCGGCAAAATGGATATGCCCCCGGCCCTCGCCTTCGCCCATGGCCAACTCAAGGCGATGTACGGCGACACGCCATAATATTTTACAGTCCCGAAGCAACAGATGGCGAGAGCAGCTGTGCTTCCGCCATCTGCGAAGTCCGCAAAATCTGCTTGTGGCACGAACCAGACATGGCGGAGCGGCCTGACGATGTCTGTTATGGGACATGCCGTTCCAGCGCGTGTCACCGGTCTTGCTCGCCCGCGCCGACAAGGTGATCGAAGAGTTTCCGCTGCGGCCTCACTCATAAGGGAGAAAGCCATGCAATCTTCTTGGAAAATTGTGAGCGCAGGAACTCGCGCTGAGCATCCTGGCACTGGCGTTTGCCCCCATCGCTTCGGCCGGGCCGAAAGAGGATGTGGCGGCTTCGACCCTCGAATGGGCGCAGGCCCTTGGCCAAGACGATCCCGACAAGGTGTTGGCGCTCTACTCCGATGATGCCGTGCTCTGGGGAACGTTGTCGCCAAAGTTACGCGCCGATCGGGCGGCCTTGCGGGATTATTTCGCGACTGCCTTTAAGGTTCTTCCCGGCCTCAGGGTCGACTTTGGCGATCAGCTTATCCGCGTCTACGGCGATACCGCGGTGAACACCGGCTATTACACATTTTCCTACGTCAGGGATGGGGAGACAAGGATCTTCCCTGCGCGCTACAGCTTCACTTATGTCAAGAGCGGCGAGCATTGGCTGATCGTCGATCACCATTCCTCGGCGATGCCATCGCCCCCGAGATAGCGAACACCCCTTCTACCTCGGGCTTGACGTCAGTATCCGGCACATCGCGGCGTCGCGCATGGACGCGCCGGCCCATTCGACGGGAGACAACCAATGCCTGAAACCGACAGGGAGTTTGCTGGTTCGATCCCGGAAAACTACGACCGCTATCTGGTCCCGTTGATATTCGAGAGCTTCGCCCAGGATATTGCCCAACGAGTGGCTGCGCTTTCGCCGCGTACCGTTTTAGAAACCGCTGCTGGCAGCGGCGTGGTCACGCGAGCATTGGCGCCCAGACTTTCGCCGGATGCCAGCTACGTCGTAACCGACCTCAATCAGCCGATGTTGGACTACGCCGCTACGCGGCAGGCCGCCGACAATCGCATCAGCTGGCGCAAAGCAGATGCATTGGCGCTGCCGTTCGAAGATGCTGCTTTCGATCTCGTTTGTTGTCAATTCGGTGTCATGTTTTTCCCCGACCGCCAATCGGGTTACCGTGAGGCAAAGCGGGTCCTCAAGCCGGGAGGCCATTTCCTGTTTAACGTATGGGATCGCATCGAGGAGAATGTGTTCGCGAACGATGTAACGAACGCGCTCGCGGACGTATTTCCGAGCGATCCACCACGCTTTTTGGCTCGCACGCCGCATGGCTATCACGACCCCGCGCTGATCCAGCGTGAGCTGGAGAAGGCAGGCTTTTCGAGCGTGGCAATCGAGACCAGAGCCGATCAGAGCCGCGCGCCCTCCCCGCGCCATCCTGCTGTTGCCTACTGCCAGGGAACTCCCCTTCGCAACGAGATCGAAGCCAGAGACGCCGACAAGCTGGAGGCCGCAACCAACTACGCCGCGTCAAGGATTGCGAACAGACATGGAAACGGCGAGGTTGCCGCAAAAATTCAGGCGTACGTAATCGCGGCTGTGGCCTAGAATCAGGTGAGCGGCGACCGCTCGTGGCCGGACTTGCTGCTGGCTCGACCGGGTCGCGATTGACCCGACTGAGACATCGCAATGTTTCGGTTCAAGTGCACGGGATAGTCGACCTCGCGAAGGCCTGACGCTAGGTTTGGGCACCGGGAATTGGCAGGTTGTTTTTCCGACGACCGCGCTCCGCACCAGCTTTGATCGAGAACGCAGATATTGCCGAGGAACAGATGATTGAGGGATTTGCCCGCCGAGCTTGCGCAGCTCTGTTACTCCTTTGTCTTCCGGCGAGCGTCCTTGCGCAGTCCAACACATCTTCGCCCGATCCGGAGGGCGCCGGATTTTCAGCCAAACGCCTGGGCCGGATCGCCCCCTGGTACCAGGCGCAGGTCGATGCCGGCGCGCTGACGGGCGCCGTGGTCGCCATCGCCCGCAACGGGAAGCTTGCGTACCTCCAGGCGATCGGTACCTACGACCGTGCGGGAAAGAATCCATTGACGCCGGACGCCGTCTTTTGGATCGCGTCGATGACCAAGCCCGTGACCAGCGTGGCCGCGATGATGTTAGTCGAGGAAGGGAAGCTTGATTTAACAGCGCCCGTTTCCAGGTACTTGCCGATCTTCAAGGACAAGCCGGTCGGCGTCGAGGAAGTCGATCCTGAGACAGGAAAGCACGCGCTGCTCCTGGAGCCGGAGAAGCGGCCCATGCAGGTGATCGACTTGCTCCGGCACACCTCGGGCCTGATCTATCCCGAAGAGGGAAAAACGGCCCTGCACATGATGTACAGCCTGGCTGATTTCAGGCGCAACAGGACCTTGGCCGACTTCGTTGCGAGCCTTGCTTCCTTGCCGCTCGCCCATCAGCCGGGGGAAGTCTGGGAATATAGCTGGAGCGTCGACGTGCTTGCCCGTGTGATCGAGGTGGTCTCGGGCCAGCCATTCGACCAGGTCCTCAATAGCCGCATATTCGAGCCGTTGCGCATGGTCGACACGGGCTTTTACGTCCCCGAAGAAAAACGCGCGCGCTTGGTCGATCCGATCCCTGGCGGGCGAGCGGCGCTTTGGGATGTCACCAAGCCCGCGAGGCTATTCTCCGGAGGCGCCGGTCTGGTCTCGACCGCGCCCGATTATCTGCGCTTTTGTCAAATGCTGCTGAATGGCGGCGAGCTTGACGGCGTGCGTATCCTCTCTGCGAAAACCGTGCAGCAGATGACCACAAATGCCTTGCCGCCGGATGTGCGCTTTGCCGGGGAAATCGGCCAATTCGTCGGTCCAAGGGTCGGCACAGGGTGGGGGCTGGGCTTTGCCATTCGCACCAACCCGGACTTCAGCCTGCTCCCGGGCGCCGTCGGCAGTTTCAACTGGAGCGGGCTCTGGGGTACGTATTTCTGGATTGATTCGGTCGACAAGCTGATCGCGGTGCAGATGATACAGGTCCCGCCGGACGCCGGAGTCCCTTACCGAGACGCGTTGCGCCATCTGACTTACGCGGCGATTAGCGTTCCAACCCCCAGTACGCTGCCCGCACCGATCACCTTGAGCGCAGATGCCCTCAATTCTTTTGCCGGGACCTACGATTTCGGAGCATCGCTCAGCTCACGCGACAGGGTAGGCGCCGATTCCCGCCTTCGCCTTCGCCGGCGTCGGCGTGAATGTCGCGCTGAGAGACAAAAAGGTCACAGTGCGCGGGCTCACAGAGGGCGGGCCCGCTTCGAAGTCCGGTGTGATCGCAGGCGACGTGCTCACGGAGGCCGACGACGTGCCCTTGGCGGGGCTCAGCATGAACCAGGTACTCGAGAAGCTGCGCGGTCTCGCCGGTTCGCCGGTCCGCCTCAAGATTGCGCGCAAGGATCAGGACCCGATCGAGATCACGATCTTTCGTGAGCCGATCCGACCGCCGGGCGCGCGGATAGAGGTGCGGGTCGAAGACGGCGCACTTGCGATTGCGGCAAAGGGGAGATGGGAAGTCCTCAACTTTGAAAAAGGCAAGACGACCTCGGCTCGACCGACGTCAAACAGCGAGTTCCTTGTCGAAGACGACGACCACACTCGTCTTGCTTTCGTGCGCGACGAAACCGGAAAAATCTCCGGCGCAGTACTCAATCCGGGGCCCTGGCAAATCACGGCGACGAAAGTGAACTAAAATACCGCCGCTCCCAGGGATCATGTTCGTTGTGCCCTTCGAGGTTCTCTTGATGACCCCATTGCGCTCATTCGGCACGCGGCTCATTCGATCACCTCGTCGGCGCGGGCGAGCGTCAAAGCCGGACCGAAGGTTGCCATCCTCTCGTGGAACCTTGCCGCCGGGTCCGCGTTCCCGGGTAAGGAATACCTGGTGCTACCGGCCTCGATCATCAAACCTCTGGGGAGAGAGCGATGGGACTGTCTTGGCAACAAGGTCCGCTCTCGACAGGAGCAATCGGCCGGTTCCTCGTGCCCGAACCGCTGCCCAAGAGACTGTTGTACGTCGAGCCGTTGCGCCGGCGCATGCGCGTGCGCTTCGGGGGAATTTGGATCGCCGATAGCGAGCATGCCCTCCTGCTCTTCGAACCGGGCCGCTATCCGGTAGCCTACTTCCCGGAGACCGACGTTTCTCCACACATCCTGGAACGCACCGAGCATACTACCCAGCACCCCGATCTCGGGCTCACGTCCTGGTACAGCGTCCGGGCGGACGAGCAGCACATCGCGCCGCGAGGGGCGTGGCAGCGCACCACCCTGCTCGTCCACGCGGGCGAACTGCAGGCACGCGTCGCGTTCGCGTGGCGGGCCATGGACGCTTTCTATGAAGAAGACGAACGGATCGTGGGCCATGCCGCTGACAGCTACCACCGCATCGACATTCGCCAGGCCTCCCGCAACCTCGTGGTTGGCCATGGTGACCGCATCATCGCCGATACCAAGCGGCCGCTCGTCCTCTACGAGTCCGGCTTCGCGCCGCGCTGGTACGTTCCACGCGCCGACATCGATGAGGCCGCCCTCACTCCCGTGAAACTCCAGACCTTCTGTCCGTACAAAGGGCTCTGCAGCTATTACTCCATCGGTGACGCCCGTCTGGCGGCATGGTCCTATCCTGACGCCTATCCTGAGGTCGGCCGCATTTCCAACATGGTGTCGTTCGAACCGGACATGGTCTCGGTAGATCTCGATGGCGCTCAGCTCCATCTTGAGCCGGGTCAGACAGTGGTTCCGCACGGCCCCGATCGCAACCTTGACCTCTCCGAGGTGGTCCATCCTGCAAACGGCCATGAGCGAGCACCTCGGTGGCGGGCCCGCAGCGGCTGCGAACGACTAGGCGGCTTCCGGTCCCCCATCAAAGCGGAGCGGGACATGGCTCGACTATTATCGGTGAACGTCGGTCTTCCGCGCGACATCGCATGGAAGGGCCGCACCGTGCACACCGGGATCTGGAAAAATCCGATGCTTGGCCGCTGCCGGGTCGGCCGGTTGAATCTGGACGGAGACGGTCAAGGCGACCTGAGCGGCCACGGGGGTGAGCAGCGGGCCGCCTTCGTCTACCAGATCGAATCCTATCGCTACTGGCAGGAGCAGCTGAAGAGGACCGACTTCGTCCACGGACAGTTCGGCGAGAACTTCACGATCGAAGGATTGCCCGACGATGCCGTTTGCATCGGCGACCGTTATCAAATCGGCGGCGCACTGTTCGAGGTCACTCAACCTCGCGTGACCTGCTATCGCGTCGGTATCAGGATGAACGAGCCGCGGATGCCGGCATTGCTGACATCGAGCGGACGGCCGGGATTCTACTTCCGCGTCCTGAGGGAAGGCGACGTGGGCGCCGACGACGAAATCGTGAAGGTGGGAGAGGCGAACGAGCGAATGACCGTCGCAGAGATCAACGCGCTTCTCTATTTGCCCGATCATGCGCGCGATCGGTTGGAACGCGCCTTGCGGATCGAGGCGCTTTCACCCGGGTGGCGCGCGTCGTTTGAGGCATTACTGCGGAGTCAGGCGACTGCCGCGGGGAGTGGCAACGCGGGGCTCGCGCCGGCGGCAGCTGCGCATCCGGTTGCACCGGGATTTCGGCCGCTCGCGGTGGCGGCGATCGATCAGGAGTCCGCGGACGTCCTCTCCCTGTCGATGCGGCATCCGGACGGTCAGCCGCTGTTACAAGCTCTGCCCGGTCAGTACGTCGTCCTGCGTCTTCGACGCACCGGCAGCGGCCCGCCCCTGTTTCGCAGCTACTCACTCTCGGGTCCCCTCTCGACGGAGCGCTATCGGATCAGCGTGAAGATCGAGCCGAATGGGGCGGCGGGAACCTACCTGCGGGAGCATGTCCGTGTGGGCGATGTTCTCGACGTCAGTTCGCCGCGCGGAAGCTTCATTCTGCCGTCCGGAGAGCGGCCCGTGGTGCTGCTCAGCGCGGGAATCGGGGCGACGCCTGTTCTGGCGATGCTGTACGCGCTGGCGGCGTCCCGCTCGACACGGCAGATCTTGTGGCTGCACACGGCTCGCGACCGGCAGCATCATCCATTTGCCGCCGAAGTCCGCCGCCTCATGCCCGCGCTCACCCACGGGCGCAGCTTTGTTTGCTACAGCAGGCCGGGCTCGCGCGACAAGCCGGGCGAGGATTTCAACGCTACCGGTCACCTGTCGCGATCGGTCTTCGACGAGGTCGGCATCCCCAAAGAGGCGGATGTCTATCTGTGCGGGCCGACCCGCTTCATGGCAGACATGAAAGAAGCGCTCGCAGCCTCGGACGTGGCGCCGGAGCGGATTCATGTCGAAATCTTCAACGGCAGCGAGTTCGAGGACTCCTGGTGTCGTCGGCGTGGCGACGCGAGTTCCACATCTGCCCAGGGACGACGCCAACACCGGTCCGCTGGTATCGTTCGCGCGAAGCGGCATCGCCGTACACTGGAAGGCGTCAGCCTACCAGAGCATTTTGGAGCTGGCCGAGGCGTGCGACGTTCCGGTCCGTTGGTCGTGCCGGACCGGTGTTTGTCACAACTGTGAGAGCGGTTTGGTCTCGGGCGCGGTCGCCTATGGACCGCAGCCACTCGAGATGCCGGCCGACGGCAACCTTCTCGTTTGCTGCTCGCAACCTACTCGTGACGTCGTCATCGATTTGTGAATCCTGACCGGGGTTCGATTTCCGGCTGAAACGCCGTCACGGTTCACCTTCCAAGAACCCCGCGCAGCCGGGGTTTCCGTCACTGAACTGGCTCCGCGCTCCGCGAAACGATAGCGGTCTCGCGCCGCAAGCTTGTCGTCATCGGGCCAGGTTCGGCAGCTGAGGAACGTGAGCGTCCCCGCAACGTACCGTCGGTGAGGAGCGACGTTGCGAACACTCCGAGGCCGCCGAGCGCAAACAATGTGCCGACCCATCCGGTCGAGGTCCATCCATACCCGGCGGCGATGGTGAGACCGCCGGTCCACGCACCGAGCGCGTTTGCGATATTGAAGGCGGAATGGTTGAGTGCGGCGGCAAGCGTCTGCGCATCCGCGGCGACGTCCATCAGCCGGGTCTGCAATCCCGGAACGACGGCGAATCCCGTCCCGATCAGCAGCACGTTGGCCACGGCAAGCCAGGCATGGCCGGCCGTGAAGACCAGCAGACCGAGCACAGTTGCGTTCCACACGAGAAGGCCACCGATTGTGGGCAGCAGGGCGCGATCAGCCAGGCGTGAGCCAGCGACGTTGCCGATAATCATGCCTGTACCGAACACGCAAAGCACGAATGGCACGAGGGCTTCGCGAATGCCGGCGACATTGACGAGCGTCGGCGTGATGTAGCTGAACACGGCGAACATGCCGCCCGAGCCGACCGCGCCGATGCCCAAGGTCAGCCAGACCTGCAGGCGACGGAGAGCGCCGAGCTCGCGGAACGGGCCGGCGTTCGCATCGGCTGTATCCGCCGGAACGAAGCGCCATATCAGCAGAATTGTGAGGGCGCCAATGGCGGCAACGGCGGCGAAGGCTGCCCGCCATCCCAGCGCCTGCCCCAATGAAGTGGCGAGAGGCACACCCAGCAGTGTTGCGACCGCAAGACCCAGCATCACACGGCCCACGGCGCGGGCGCGCTGGTTCGGCGGCGCCATTTTCGCGGCGACGAGCGAAGCTACGCCGAAATAGGCTCCGTGCGGCAACCCGGTCAGAAACCGCAGCACGACGAGCCAGCCATAGTCGGAAGCGAGCGCGCTCGCGACATTGCCGACTACAAAGACGGTCATCAAGGCAAGAAGCAGCATTCGCCGCGACAGCTTCGCGGCCAGAACGGCGATCACCGGCGCGCCGACCACTACTCCGAGCGCATATGCGCTGATGACGTGTCCCGCCACCGGGATCGACACGCCGATATCGCCGGCGACATCAGGCAGCAGCCCCATGATGCCGAACTCGCCCGTCCCGATGCCGAAGCCACCGACGGCCAGCGCGAGTTCCGCCAAGTATACAGACGAGGGCTGGCCCGGCGAGGACCTGGCTGGTTCGAGCGCAACGGGCGTCATGGGGAGATCTCGTCAACAACAGACAGCGGGAACCGGGGGCGGGCCCGGATTCGCGAGCACCGGGATGGACTTATCGCATTGCAATATGGTCCTTCGCATCCGCAAAATCAGCGCTATATAACCGGAAGCACTTCACGGAATTTGCAGGTATTCGGTGCATGCAATCAGCGAAATGGCCGTCTTCATCGAGGTTGCGGAGCAAGGCAGCTTTTCCGCCGCCGGGCGTCGACTGGGCCTCGCTTCCTCGGTGGTGGCCGATCGGGTGAAAGGTCTCGAGAGCCGCCTTGGGGTGCGGTTGCTGGCGCGCACGACAAGGCGTCAGTCCCTTACCGAAGCCGGAGCGATCTATCTGCGGGAGGCCCGGGCGATTTTGGCCACCGTCACGTCGCTGGAAACAAGGCTGTCAGAACAGAGCTCGACGCCATCGGGCGTTTTGAAGGTGACCGCTCCCGCGCCGGTCGGGCGACGGTGGATCGCTCCATTCATCGGTGACTTCGTGCGACGGTATCCTGCCGTGCGCGTGCACCTCACTTTGGAGGATCGCTTCGCCGATATTGTCGGAGAGGGGTTTGACGTCGCGATCCGAGGCGGGCCGGTCGTCGATACCGCCCTGATCGGCCGGCGCCTGTTCGAGACGCGCCGTGTCGTGGTGGCCAGTTCGGATTACCTTGCGCGGCATGGGCGACCGAGAAGTCCTGACGACCTCGCCAACCATGCTTGTATCGTCTTTAACAACGAACGGCATTTCCATGCCGAGTGGCGTTTCGGGCGCGGCGACAGCGCCAGAAATCTTCGGGTGACCGCCGCACTTGCTGCAACCAACTCTGAACTGCCGGTGATCTGGGCCCTTGCGGGAATGGGCCTCGCTCAAAAGTCCTGGTGGGAGGTCGCCGATCACATAGTGGCAGGTCGGCTCGTAACGGTGCTCGATCCGTTCGAACCAGAGCCAGCAACTTTCTTCGCGATTCATCCTGTGAGTAGCGCGCAGTCGCGCAAGATCGCACTGTTCGTCGATGAATTGGCGATCACATTGAAGGGACTACCTCTTGGTAGGGAGGCATCATAAAGTCGGCCGCGCCGGTCATCGCAACCTCATTTCAGGGCGGCAGCCGGATCGTTGCTTGCGTGGAAACCGTGACCAAGGGGACCGCCCGCCTTCGCAGGCGATGACGGCTTCAATCAATCCCACTCGGGCGGCGCCAGCGGAGAAACCTACTCCGCCGCGAGCTGCCGCGGCGCCGGCGGCGGATTGACGAGATCGGCGGCCAATTGCGCGTATCGCGCCTTTGCATCGGCCACCGACTTCTCCTTCACCGGTCCGTAGCCGCGGATGCGATCGGGCAGCGACAGCAGTTCGACCGCGGTATCCACCGTCAGCGGCGACAGCACGGAGAGCACGTGGGCAACGTCCTTCTCGTAGCCGGCGATCAAATCGCGTTCGAGCCTGCGGTCGGCGCTGTGGCCGAAGATGTCGAACGGCGTGCCGCGCAAGCCGCGCAGGCCAGCCAGGATTTTGAACAGCGGCAGCATCCATGCGCCGAAGGCGCGCTTGCGCGGCCGTCCCAGGGCATCCTTGCCGCCGGCCAGCATCGGCGGCGCGAGGTTGAAATTGATCTTGAAGTCGCCGTCGAATTGATCGCGAAGCTGCTTTTCGAACTTGCCGTCGGTATAAAGCCGCGCCACTTCGTACTCGTCCTTGTAGGCGAGCAGCTTGGCGTAATTGATCGCGACCGCGCGCGGCAGCGCCTCGCCGAAGCCGCCATTGACGGCGGCGTCGCGCACCTGCTTCACCAGATTGCGGTAGCGCTCGGCAAGTTTTGGGTTCTGGTAATCGGTCAGCAGCGCGCTGCGGTGCGCGATGATTTCGTCGAGCGACATCGCGTCGAGTGTCTTCGGCGCCGTCGTTTCATCCTGGCCTTTCAGCATGGCCACCAGTCGCTCCGGATCGGCCGCCGCCAGCCGTCCGAGCTTGAACGCCTCGGTGTTCATCTTGATCGCGACGCCGTTGATCTCGATTGCCTGCTCGATCGAAGCCGCCGACAGCGGCAGCAATCCCTTCTGATAGGCATAGCCCATCATCATCATGTTGGTTGCGATGGAATCGCCGAGCAGGATTTCGGCAGGTTTGGTGAAATCGAAAAACGACGAGTCCTTGCGCAACGCCGTTTCCAGCACGGCATTGACCTTGCGGCTCTGGAAATTGAAATCGCGGTTCATGATGAAATCCGCGATCGGAATCAGATGGGTGTTGATGACGCCATGGGTGCGGCTGGATTCGCACAGCGAGATCGTGTCCTTCGCGACCGCCACGACTTCGTCGGCGGCAATCACGAGATCGGCGGTGCCGGTGACGATGCGCGAACAGGTGACGTCGGCGGTATGTTCGGACAGCCGGACGTGGCTCAGCACCGCCCCGCCCTTCTGCGCCAGGCCCGACATGTCCAGGATCATGCTGGCCTTGCCCTCGATATGCGCGGCCATGCCGAGCAGCGCGCCGATGGTCAGCACGCCGGTACCCCCGACGCCGCCGACGGCAACGTTGTAGGGCCGCTCCAGCGAAGGCCGCGACGTCGGTTCCGGCAGTTCGCCGATATCGCCGACACCGGCCGGCGCACGGCGGCGCAGCTTGCCGCCGTCGACGGTGACAAAGGACGGACAAAAGCCCTTCAGGCAGGAATAGTCCTTGTTGCAGGTCGATTGGTTGATGGTGCGCTTGCGCCCAAGCTCGGTCTCGAGCGGCTCCACCGAGATGCAGTTCGATTGCACCGAACAATCGCCGCAGCCTTCGCACACCGCGGGATTGATGATGACGCGGCGGGCCGGATCCTCCAGCGTTCCCCGCTTGCGGCGGCGGCGCTTTTCGGCGGCGCAGGTCTGCACGAACACGATGGCGGAAGCGCCCTTGACCTCGCGCAGCGTCTTCATGACCGCATCGAGTTGGTCACGATGCGCGGTCTTGGTGCCGGGCGCGATTTCGGATGCCGGATAGGCGTCGGGATTTTCCGACACCAGATAGATGTCGCGGATTCCTTCCGAGTGCAGCTGGAAGGTGATCTGTTGCGGCGACAATTCGCCGTCGACATGCTGGCCGCCGGTCATCGCGGTCGCGTCGTTATAGAGGATCTTGTAGGTGATGTTGGCTTTCGACGCGATGGCCTGGCGGATCGCAAGGCTGCCGGAGTGGAAATAGGTGCCGTCGCCGAGGTTGGCGAACACGTGTTGTTCGTCGGTAAAGGGCGCCACGCCCACCCAGGGCACGCCCTCGCCGCCCATATGGGTGAACGTCTCGGTGTTGCGGTCCATCCATAGCGCCATGAAGTGGCAGCCGATGCCGGCAAAGGCGCGGCTGCCATCCGGCACCTTGGTCGAGGTGTTGTGCGGACAGCCCGAGCAGAAATACGGCGTGCGGGTGATCGGCGCCACCGCCTGCATCTGCGTAGCCTGGCGGCCGTTGAACCAGTCCGCCTTGGCGCGCAACATGGCGGCGATTTCGGGGTTGAGGTTGAGGCGCAACAGCCGCTCGGTGAGCGAGCTTGCCAGCGAGGCGACGCTGAGCTCCTCGGCGAAAGGGAGGAAGCGCTTGTCGTGGTCGTCCATCTTGCCGATGATGCGCGGCCGCACATCGTCGCGCCAGTTGAACAATTCCTGTTTGACCTGGTTCTCGACGATCTCGCGGCGCTCTTCGACGATCAGTATTTCCTCGAGGCCAACAGCGAATTCGCGCACGCCTTGCGGCTCAAGCGGCCACGGCATGCCGATCTTGTAAAGCCTAAGACCGATCTTGGCGGCGACCTCAGGGGTAACGCCGAGTTCGCGCAGCGCCTGCCTGATATCCTCGTAGCTCTTGCCCGAGGCCATGATGCCGAACCGCGCGTTCGGCGAATCCATGGTGACGCGGTTGACCTTGTTGGCGCGCGCAAAGGCGATCGCGGCGAACCCCTTGTAGTCCTGCAGGCGGCGGTCCTGATCGTAGCGGTCGTCGGGCCAGCGCAGATTGAGTCCGCCCGGCGGCAGCTCGAAATCGGCGGGGATGATGAAGGGTTTCATTTCGTCGGTGAGGTCGATCTCGGCCGTGGTCTCGACCGTCTCGGTGATCACCTTCATCCCGACCCAGCAGCCGGAATAGCGCGACATCGCGATCCCCAACAGCCCCATCTCGATCATTTCATGGATGCTGGAGGGATAGAGATAGGGCATCAACGCGGAGATGAAGGCATGGTCCGACTGATGCGGCACGGTGGAGGATTTTGCGCCGTGATCGTCGCCGGCAAGACACAGCACGCCGCCGTTTTTGGCCGAGCCTGCCGCGTTGCCATGGCGAAACACGTCGCCGCAGCGGTCGACGCCCGGACCCTTGCCGTACCAGATGCCGACCACGCCATCGTGCCTGGCACCGGGCGAAAGATTGAGTTGCTGCGAGCCCCAGATCGCGGTGGCCGCGAGGTCTTCATTCACGCCGGGCTGGAATTTGATGTTGTACTGCTCGAGGTGTTGTCGGGCGGCAAACAGTTGCTGGTCATAGCCGCCGAGCGGGGAGCCCCGGTAGCCCGTCACAAAACCGGCAGTGTTGAGGCCGGCGGCCCGGTCGCGGCGAATTTGCGCCATTGGCAGGCGGACCAGAGCCTGAATTCCGGTCAGGAAGATGTGACCTGACTCCTGGGTGTATTTCTGATCGAGACTGATCGGACCCTGGTTGATTCCCATTCCGCCCTCTTAAGTCTTTGGCCCCGACCGCTATTTTAGCTAATCATGCCATTTGCAAAATCCAGTCTATGTCGGTTTCCGCGCCCCGCGCACCACAATTCTCGGCAATGGAGCCCCCCATTCCCGAATCGCAATTTCATGCCGGAGCAGGCCGGGCCTGTTTGCGTGTTATGTCCCCGCAAGGTGCCGGCGCGAAACGACGTGCCGGTCTCATCGGCTGGTTTCGCGCTATAGTGCCGCCAGGGAGAGACAAATTGCTGCAGGGACGATATCGCGCCGGGCGAGCGATTCTCGCGGCCGTGCTTTTGTGCACTGCGTCAGCTTCAGGCCAGGCGCAGTCCGAGCCCTCGGCCGAGACCATCGCGCGCGGCAAGGCGCTGAGCGAGGCGGCTGATTGCGCCAGTTGCCATACCGCCGATCCCGCCCGGCCGTTCGCCGGCGGCAAGCGCATCGACACTCCGTTCGGCGGGATCTATTCGCCGAACCTGACGCCCGATCGCGACACCGGCATCGGCGCCTGGAGCGAGGAGCAATTCACCCGCGCGCTGCGCCATGGCATCGCGCCCGACGGTTCGCGCTATTACCCGGCGTTCCCCTACCCGTATTTCACCAAAATGACCCGCGACGACCTGCTGGCGATCCGGGCCTATCTCGCGACGCTGGCGCCGTTGCGCAATACGCGGCCGCCGCCGGAATTGCGCTGGCCGCTGAATTACCGCGTGCTAATGCGCGTCTGGGATTTTCTGTTCTTCCAACCTGGAATTTTCGAGCCGGACCAGCAGAAAAGCGCGGAATGGAATCGCGGCGGGTATCTCGTCACGGGCGCAGCGCATTGTGGAGCCTGCCATACGCCCAAGAACCTGTTCGGCGCCGACAGGCGCGGCCGACGGTTCGGCGGCGGACTGGTGCAGGGCTGGTTCGCGCCGCGGCTCGACGGTGCCGAACGCAGTGGGCTGAAATCGTGGAGCGTCGACGATATCGTCGAATACCTGCAGAGCGGTCGCAACAGCCGCAGCAACGCCGACGGCCCGATGGCGGAGGTCGTGGTCAATTCGACCTCGAAAATGAGCGACGCCGATGTCCGCGCGATCGCCGTTTACCTCAAGGAAGTTGCACCGGGCGCGCCGGAGCCGGCGGTCACCCCGCCGCCGCAGGCCGACATGGCGGCGGGTGCCGCGGTCTACGCGCACGCCTGCATCGCCTGCCACGAGGCCGACGGGTCGGGCGCGCCGCGAATCTATCCGCCGCTGCCGGGCAACGCCAACCTGCAGTCCGCTGACCCCTCCAGCACGCTTCGCATCGTCCTCGACGGCGCGCAGACGGTGACGACGGCCCGCGCTCCCAACCCCGGATCGATGCCGGCTTATGCCAAGGAGCTATCGGATCAGCAGATCGCCGACGTCATCAATTATATCAGGAATTCATGGGGCAACGCCGCGCCCCTGGTGACGCCTGCGCAGGTTGAGAAGGCGCGCGCGGGGTAAGTGATAGTCGTCGTTTCACCGCGAGGCGGGTTCCCCTGTTCCCACTGCTGCCGCGTCAAGTTCCCTCTGCACAACCGGAAAGATCGGCGTCGAATCAGGAACCCACGCCGCTCCCAACCATTGTCCTCCCGGTAATAGACGGAGGAACCATTCATGGCCTACGAACGCAATCCCAATGACCCCTATCGTGGCAATCCTGCCGACGATCCCTATCGCGTCAATCCCGCGGATGCGGATAACGAGTACCGCCGCGCAGCCCGTCTGGACAATGAAGTGCAGCCGGATCCCGAACTCGCCGAAGGCCCCGCCAGCGGCGGCAGGATCGCGCTGTTCGCCGTCGCCATCGCCGTGGTGCTGGGTGCAGTTTTTTACGGCCTGAACAACTCATCGATCAATCAGGCCGGCACGTCTTCGACCGCGCAGAACACCACGCAGTCATCGCCGCCCGCAACGCCTGGGGGCATGCGTGACGTGACCCCTCGCGCCAATACGGCACCGGGAACGACCACCGGTGCAGCGCCGGCGAAGCCGCAGACGCCACCGTCCTCGGCCCCGCCGGGCCAGGGCATGAACCGGTCCGGCAACCCGCCGGCTGACAATGCAGCGCCCGCAACCAATCCGGCGCCGAACAAGTAACGGCACAAGCGGTATCGATCGAGATAACAGCGTGGCGGGCATGCATTTGCCCGCCGCGCTTTTCTTTGGGCGTCAGCCGAACATCTTGTTCAATTCGCCGCCGGGATAGCCGTTGCCGAACTCCGTGAACGTTCCCTTCTCCGCGATCTCGCGCGCCGCGCGCATGAAGCCGCCCCATGCCGTGCGCGCCAGCGACCCGCCGATACTGATGCGGCGCACGCCGAGATCGGCCGCCTCAGTCACGCTAAGGCCGGGCCATCCCTGCAGGAGATTGACCGGCTTGGGATCAACGGCCTTCACCACCGCCGCGATCTGTTCCTTGGTTTGGATCCCCGGCGCGTACAGGCAATCCGCGCCGGCCTCCGAATAGGCCCGCAGCCGGTCGGTCACCATCTCCAGGTCGGGCTGCCCGACCAGAAAACCCTCGCAACGGCCGGTCAACACCACGCCGCTGTTGTCGGCATCGATCGCCGCCCGCGCCGCCCTGATACGCTCGATCGCGAATGCGCGCTCGTAGAGCGGTTTTGCCGGATCGCCGGTGGAATCCTCGATCGACAATCCGGCGACGCCGGTCTTGACCGCGCGGGCGACGTTGGCCGCGACTTTCTCCGGCTTGTGTGCGAAGCCGCCCTCGAAATCGGCGTTGACGGGCAGATCGACCGCATCGCACAGCGCGGTGAGATGCGCCAGCGCGTCTTCGAGGGTGATGCGATTGTCGGCCTTGCCGATCGACCACGCAAAGCCCGCGCTGGTCGAGGCGATCGCCTTGAAACCGAGATGCGCCAGCGCTTTGGCACTGCCGACATCCCAGGGGTTGGGCAGCACGAAGCAGCCGGTCTCGTGGAGCTTGCGGAAGGTGGCGCGTTTGTCCGCTGTCGTGATCGACATGGTCTCTCCCTTCTCTGTATTTGCTTGCATGCAAGGATAGCACAGTGCGCGGCCCGGGCTATGCGACCACCTGGCGCAAAAATGTTCGCTCCTCCGCGAGGATGAACTTGTTCGCCTCGGCAAAGCCAAAATTGGCCATGCCCTCCTTGTCGGCGCGAAGCCGCGCCCGATAGGCCTCATAGGCCGCGAGACTTTCGAAGGAAATCAACGCGAACGCGATGTTGTTGGTGCCTTCATGCGGCATCCAGTAGCCGATCAGATCGCCGCCGCAGCGCGGAATGATGGCGAGCCAGCGTTTGGCATATTCCTCGAACATGGCGCGCTTGAACGGATCGAGCTGGTAGCGGATGAAAACGGTGACGGCCAAGGGAACCTCCGGGGTGTTGATCATGCCAGCCTAGCCGCTTGATCGACGTCGATGCTTCGGTTATCATCGAACTATGAAAGCAGGTCCCGATATCGCCATGGTCGCCTCGCTGGTCGGCGATCCCGCGCGCGCCAATATGCTGACGGCGCTGATGACCGGCCGCGCGCTGACCGCGAGCGAGCTGGCGCACGAGGCCGGCATCATGCCGCAGACCGCCAGTTCGCACCTGGCGAAGCTGGAGGCCGGCGGACTGATCGAGCAGGAGAAACAGGGACGCCACCGCTATTACCGGCTCACCGATCCCGATGTCGCCGGCGTGCTCGAAGGCCTCGAGGGCATTGCCGCACGCGCCGGCCATATGCGCGTTCGCACCGGGCCGAAGGATCCGCAATTGCGCCGGGCACGGATTTGCTACGATCATCTGGCCGGCGATCTCGGCGTGCAGATGCTCGACAGCATGAAGAAACAACGGCTGGTGCGGCAGAAGAAGCAGGACATCGAGCTGACCGCCGAGGGCGAGCGGTTTCTGGCAAACAGCCTGCAGATATCGGCGGCCGCCCTCGCCCATCCGCGCCGCCCGGTGTGCAAGGCCTGCCTCGACTGGAGCGAGCGGCGCCATCATCTCGCTGGCACGCTCGGGGCGGCCATCATGAGCCGATTCACCGAATTGAAATGGGCGGCGCGCGATGCCACCCCCGGCAGCCGCGTCGTCAATTTCAGCCGCAATGGCGAGAAGCGCTTTGCCGCGCTGTTCGGGCCAGGCGAGTAGCGGCGCGCGATCGCACCTCACCGGAATTTGTGGTCATGGCCGGCCCTGTCCCGGCATCCACGCCCTGCTTTCCTGCTATGTCGTCAAAACGTGAACGCCCGGCACAAGGCCGGGCATGACGAGCGCAAACCCTGGACCTATCCAATGCATCGAATTTTCCTGGCAGTTTCTGCCGGCGCCCTGCTGTTCCTGCCCTGCATCTCAGTTTCCGCCGCGGAACCGGCGCAGCGCGAACCCTACGGCATCGGCCTGGAAGGCTTCGCCTATCCCTACCCCGTCAGCATGCTGCCGCTGGTCAACGAGCAGGTGCGGATGGCCTATATGGACGTGGCGCCGGCGCAGCCGAACGGCCGCACCGTGGTGCTGCTGCACGGCCGCAATTTTCCGTCGAGCTACTGGGCGCCGGTCATCAAGACCTTGAATGACAAAGGCTACCGCGTGGTGGTGCCGGACCAGATCGGTTTTGGCAAATCCTCAAAGCCCTCGGCCGACCTGCATTTCGACACGCTGGCGCGCAACACCATCGCGCTGCTCGATCACCTCGGAATCGACAAAGCCGATATCGTCGCGCATTCGCTGGGCGGCATGCTCGGCGTGCGCATCGCGCGCGCCTATCCAGACCGCGTCGCGCACCTGTTGCTCGCCGCGCCCATCGGGCTGGAAGACTACCGGTTCTATGTGCCGCCGACGCCGACCGAAAAGATCATCGAGACCGAGGACAAGCTCACGGCCGAGGGTTATCGCAAGCAGCTGGAGAACAATTATTCGCCGAAAATTCCGCCGGACCAGATCACGCCGTTCATCGATGCCCGCTTCAACATCAAGGGCAGTTCGGAATATCCGCGCTGGCTGCGCGCCTTCGTCAATTCCGCGCAGATGATCTACCGCGAGCCGGTGGTGCACGAAATTCCGCTGATCACCGAGCCTGTGCTGTTCATCATGGGCGCCGACGATCATAACGCGCCGGGCAAACCCAACGCGCCGGAGGCGCTGCGGCCGAAAATGGGCCACAACGCCGAACTCGCCGAGGCGCTAGCGGCCAAGATGCCAAACGCGCGCGCCGAGGTGCTTCCGAATGCCGGGCATCTGGTGTTTCTCGACGCGCCCGCCAAATTCAACGAGCTGATGCTCGCCTTTCTGGCGAAGTAGCCCCCGCGCACCCGGCAATGCGATCAGGCGCCACCTGACAGCGTCATTTTGCCCCCAAGCCCGCGGCGGCCGGCCGCAAACGACCTGTTGACGAGAGAGATTTCATATGTAAGATATTTCTTACATATGAAATAGGAGTGCTTCGGTTGAGGAAGGGCGACAACATGCTGGCCGTGCTGGCTGCGCTGGCCAATCCTCACCGGCTGCGGATCGTGGCCACGCTAAAGGCTGGCGGACGCAACTATGTGAGCCGGCTCGCGCGCGAGATCGGCATCAGCCGTCCACTGCTCCATCTGCATTTGCAGAAGCTGGAGGACGCCGGACTGGTGTTCAGCAAACTCGAACTCTCGGACGATGGAAAAGCGCTCAACTATTTCGCCACTACCGATTTCGCCATCGACTTGAGACCTTCGACGATCGTTGAAGCCGTCAAGACGTTGACGCCCCAAAACGCCAAATCCGACTGAAAGGGAGACCAAGGATGACCGACCATTCCACTGTCTTTTCCATCATGACAGCGCTCGTGCTCCTCACGATCGTGTTCGTCTTCGGCATGAAATACTTTTCCGCCGCGCGGCAAACGAAGGCCTTGGCAGACAATCAGGATGCATATCGGAAACTCGCCGAGCTTGCCGCGACCGCTCAGTCGACGAGTGCCGCGTCGTTGTCCGTGCTAGAGTCGGATTTTGCGGAGATGAAATCGCGGCTGACGTCGATCGAGAAGATTCTTAGCGAGGTCTAAATTCACTCACCGTCGAACGACGGCGCCGGAAATATTAAGGTGTGTCCATGTCGCCTCAGTCGCAACTCGATCTGACGCCATCGATCTTGTTCTTTCCTCTGCTGGTGTCGGCCGCTTTCGTCGCTCTGTGCTCCTTTGTTCGTGAGCCGGCGCGGCAGCGGTTTAGCGCGATATTTCTGGCGGGCGCTGGAGCCGCATACCTTAGTGGCGGATTCGGGCTCTGGGAGTTCGGCTTCTGCGCCGTCATTACCCTCCTCGCCTATCGAGGATTGGATAACTATCGGGCGATCGCAATCGGTTGGGTGCTCCACACATGTTGGGACATCGCGCACCATCTTTATGGAAACCCGATCATTCCCTTCGAGGTGAGTTCCTCGATTGGATGCGCTGTCTGCGACCTCGGTCTCGCAGCCTGGCATTTCATCGGCGCCCCGACGATCTGGAAAGTTCGCTTCGGTACGGCCGCTTGAGCTAAACTCTCTGCGCGAAGCGATCGCGGCGAAGGCAGCGACCGGAAGTGCGGTCCCTGCCTCCACCAACGATGTCAGTTCCTGAAGCACTTCTTGCCGTACGGCCCGGGATGCCAGCCCAGAGGACAGCTAAACAGCGGACGGCACGCACCGCCCGGTCCGCGGTGGAAACCGGGACCGCAGCCCTGCGCAACCCGGATGATTTCGTTCGGTGCGGATTTATCGACCGGATAGACCGGCATCGCCTGGGCGGACGCCGCCATCAGGCCGAGACCAACGGCAAGCGCAGATGCAACAAGCAGCTTCATGGACTTTTCCTTTCCTCATGATTCGCCGCGACGCGGCGGATTCGAATTTACGCCAACAAAAACTGACGCAAACAAAATGGCCGTCCGTTAACGGGAGGCCGCCTCACCAGCGGTGACGGCGCCAGTGGCGGTGCCATCCCCAGTGACGGCGATGCCAACGGTGCCAGCCCCTGTGACGCCGGTGCCAGTGCCGATGCCAGTGATGGCCCCAGCGCACCTGTTCGGGCCTGAGATGATCGATATCATCCTGCGTGACGACGGCGGGTTCGGCTGCGTCGCCGCGCGGCGGAGCGAGATGCTGTTCTGCCGAGATCGGCGGCAATGCTGCGGCCTTCGCACTCGCAGCGAGCACCGTAGCGCCCGCGGTTATTCCAAAGGCGAGTTTCAGAAAGTGGCGGCGTTCCATGATATCTCATCCCCCTGCGCAATCGTGAATGACGCGGGAGAGTTTGATGGCGTCGAGATGAACGGTCGCTGAACCACGCGTTCAGGGTGTAATGAGCGGACCCTAACTCTCGCATCCACCTGACATCATCGCATCGTCATGGCCGGGCTTGACCCCCGGCCATCCATCATCTGCGCAAGACTCTTCTGAAGATTTGATGGATACGCGGGTCAAGCCCGCGTATGACGAGCGTACCTCACGCCACTCCGAATTCTTCCGCCAGCACAAAGATCTCGCGCGTGCGCGTCACCTCGGGCCAGCAACGGTCGAAGTCGGCGACCAGCGACTTCATCGCGTCGCCGGACGTGGCGCGATCGAGCGCGGCCTGATCGGCGAATTGATAGCTCGCCACATGCACCGCGGGATCGCTGACGCTCCAGCTCCGCCACGCCTTCGTCACTCCGAACGCCTTCGCCGCGTCGGGCAGATGCTCGCTGTGATACCACTCATCAAACGCCTTGCGCCTGGACGGATCTGAGACGGTGGCGCGGACGACGAAAAAGGCTGCTGGCATGGGCTTCCTCCCGGTGGACACGGTTTCACTCTCGTCATTCCGGGGCAGCCTGAAAGGCTGAACCCGGAATCTGGAGATTGCAAGCTCGGGATTCCCCGATGTGCAATTGCACATCTTAGGTTCGCGCTGCGCGCGCCCCGGAATGACGGGGCTCAACGATAGCCCCGACGCCGGCCCTAAACCCACCCGCCCCGCGCCATGATCGCGGCACAGAGCACGATGATGACGATCGCAAGCAGTTCGCCGTGAATGACCGCGGTGACCAGCCTCAATTTCCCGGCGCCGATCGCAGGCACCTGCCCCGCCGTCAACGCCCCGCGCCACGACAGGAATTCCATCGTCGGGATGGTCGACAGCAGGCCGATCACGATAAACAGCGAGAACTTGGTCAGGAAGGCGTAGCTGTGGAAATAATAGCTCGCCCCCTTCTCGAAAAAGAACACCCGCAACAGCCCGACAACGAGCAGCGCACCCGCCGCGACGCCGAGCACGAGATCCGTGACCTGCAGCCTGCGCGCCGAGGCCATCGTCAACTCCCCGCGGAGCAGCGCGAACTCGATCGCGACCGCCGACACTAACGTGAAGGCGCAGAGGTGATGGAGGAAGGCGAAGAGGGTTGACATAGTGCGGGCTCCCTTTGCCGCGGATTGTAGGCGGCGAGAGAGCGGACGCAAGTAGACAATCCCTACGCGTCATTCCGGGGCGCGCGAAGCGCGAGCCAGGAATCCATAACCAGGATCGGGAGTATGGATTCCGGGCCTGCGCCTCAGGTCGGCAATAGCCGACCGAAGGCGCATCACGGAATGACGAAAGGCTTTCGTCAAGGCCGCCGCTTGATCCGGATCACAGCGGCAAATTGTCGTGCTTCTTCATGGGCATCTCGACATGCTTGTCTTTCAGCATCGCCAGCGCCCGCGCGATGCGGCGCCGGGTCGAGTGCGGCATGATGACGTCGTCGATATAGCCGCGCTCGGCGGCGATGAAGGGGGACAGGAAGCGGTCTTCGTACTCTTTCGTGCGCGCGGCGATCGCGTCGGTGTCGCCGATGTCCGAGCGGAAGATGATCTCGACCGCGCCCTTGGCGCCCATCACGGCGATCTGCGCGGTCGGCCAGGCGTAGTTCATGTCGGCGCCGATTTCCTTTGACGCCATCACGTCGAACGCGCCGCCATAGGCCTTGCGCGTGATCACGGTGACCAGCGGCACCGTGCATTGCGAATAGGCGAACAGCAGTTTGGCGCCGTGTTTTATCAGGCCGCCATATTCCTGCGCGGTACCCGGCAGAAAGCCGGGAACGTCGACAAACGTCACGATCGGAATGTTGAAGGCGTCGCAAAAGCGGACGAAGCGCGCGGCCTTGCGCGAGGCATCGCTATCGAGCACGCCCGCCAGCACCATAGGCTGGTTGGCGACAAAGCCCACGGTGCGCCCGGCGATGCGCCCAAAGCCGGTGACGATGTTTTTCGCAAACGCTTCGGAGATTTCGAAGAAGTCGCCCTCATCCACGACTTTCAGGATCAGTTCCTTCATGTCGTAGGGCTTGTTCGGATTGTCGGGGATCAGCGTGTCCAGCGACATGTCGACCCGCCCGATGTCATCGAAACTCGGCCACTCCGGCACGCCTGAGGTGTTGCTGGAGGGCAGGAAATCGATCAGCCGGCGCATCTGCAACAGCGTCTCGACGTCGTTCTCGAAGGCGCCGTCGGCGATCGAGGAACGCGTCGCATGCACCGAGGCGCCGCCGAGTTCTTCCGCCGTGACGACCTCGTTGGTGACGGTCTTCACCACGTCGGGGCCGGTGACGAACATGTAGCTGGTGTTCTTCACCATGAAGATGAAGTCGGTCATGGCGGGCGAATAGACGTCGCCGCCGGCGCAGGGACCCATGATGACGGAGATCTGCGGGATCACGCCCGATGCGATGACGTTGCGGCGGAACACATAGGAATAGCCGGCGAGCGCGGCAACGCCTTCCTGGATCCGCGCGCCGCCGGCGTCATAGAGCCCGATGATCGGCGCCCTCGCCTTCATCGCCATGTCCTGGATTTTGACGATTTTTTGCGCGTGGGTCTCGGAAAGAGACCCGCCGAACACGGTAAAATCCTTGGCGAACACAAAGGTCTTGCGGCCGTTGACGGTACCCCAGCCGGTGACGACGCCGTCGCCCGGCACTTTGGTCTTTTCCATCCCGAATTCGATCGAGCGATGCTCGACGAACATGTCGAACTCCTCGAAACTGCCCTTGTCGAGCAGAAGCTCGATGCGCTCCCGCGCGGTCAGCTTGCCGCGGGCATGCTGCGCCTCGATGCGCTTCTCGCCGCCGCCGAGTTTGGCCCCCGCGCGTCGTTCCTCGAGGGTGTCCAGGATGTCCTTCATGTGCGTCCGCCGTCTTTGCCGCAGGATTTCAGCCAGTTCTAACACGGCATTTTCTCAACCGGAAACCGGCTTTCGGCCATCGCACACCGCAGAATCGGCGTTACAAAGGGGACAGTGACCGTGGCTAGCCGAGGGAGACGACCGATGAACGGGACGATTGCAAGCGAGGCCACAGGCGCCGTCACAGGCGGATTGCGAACCATGCTCCGGCTGGAGGGGTTGACGCTGTTCGCCGGGATGACGCTGCTTTACGCGGTCTGGGGCGGATCGTGGTGGGTCTACGCCATCCTGTTTCTGGTGCCGGATCTGAGCTTTGCGGCCTACCTCGGCGGCCCCCGGTTTGGCGCCATCGTCTATAACACCGCGCACAGCTACATGGCGCCGATGTCGCTGATGACGACGGGATTTGCGCTGGCCTCGCCGCTGATCCTTTCGATCGCGATGATCTGGCTGGCGCATATCGGCATCGACCGCGCGCTCGGCTACGGCCTGAAATACCAAGCCGGGTTCACCTTCACCCATCTAGGCCGCATTGGAGGGACGGCAATGCCGACCTAGACCGGCGGGTTTGACAGGCCGGAAAAGTTTTATTCGCGTTCAACGCGTTACGGCGCGCAAACAAGATGCAAATAGAATATTGGAGGGAGCGATGCGGACCGGCATGCGTGCGGCCATAGCGGCCTGGATTATCTGCACCGGCATCCTGCTGGCGGGCATTGAAACCAACGCGCAATCAATGCCGAAGGACGTCGCCGCGCGGGTCGAGCTCTATGCGATCCCATCGCTGACCATCTCGGACCAGCAATTCCTGACCGGCGACGCCAACGGCAAGCCGGTCACTGTTGCCGGCGAATTTCGCATCGCGCAAGGCAGCGGACGCCTGCCGGTGGTGGTGCTGATGCACGGCTCGAGCGGCGTCGGCGCCAGTATCGAACCGTGGGTGCACCAGTTCAATGCGATGGGGATTTCGACCTTCGTGATCGACGGTTTCAGCGGCCGGGGATTGACGGCGGTCGGCCCGAATCAGGCGCTGCTCGGCCGCCTCAACTTCATTCTCGATATCTACCGCTCGCTCGACATTCTCGCGCATCATCCGCGCGTCGACCCCGAGCGCATCGCGCTGATGGGATTTTCGCGCGGCGGACAGGCCGCGCTGTACGCCAGCCTCGACCGCTTCAACAAGCTCTGGAATAAATCAGGCGTGCAGTTCGCCGGTTACATTCCGTTCTATCCGGACTGCTCTACGACCTATGCCGCCGACACCGAGGTCGCGGCGCGTCCGATCCGGATCTTTCACGGCACGCCCGACGATTACAACCCGGTGGCCAGTTGCAAGGCCTATGTCGCGCGGTTGCAGCAAGCCAAACGCGACGTGGTGCTGACGGAATATCCTGACTCGGCGCACGGTTTCGACGCGGGCCTGCTCGGCGTCTCGACCGTGGCGGTGTCCACCAACGCCCAAACCGCGCGCCGTTGCCATATCCGCGAAGGCGAAGGCGGCGTCCTCATGAATGCCGATACCGAAGCGCCGTTCGGCTACAAGGACGCCTGCATAGAACTCAACCCGCATGTCGGCGGCAATCCCGAAACCGCGCAGCAGGCACGCAAGGCGGTGGACGAATTTTTGCGAGCGCTGTTCAAGTTGGGGTGAAGGCGCGCCTAGATTGATGTTCGATGTATCAACGACGCCGGTGCGCCCCCTCTCCCCTTGCGGGAGAGGGTCGGGGTTGAGGGGTTCAGGTCTATCGTGAGAGCGTAACCCCTCACCCGGATTGCATCTTCGATGCGATCCGACCTCTCCCACAAGGGGAGAGGTGGAGCGGAGCATGCCGAACTACGCGAATAGCCGCGAACGTGGCCTACTTCTCGCCGACCTTGAACGGCGGCTCCTTGCCGGGAGGCGTGGTTTCCTCGGCCATTGCCAGCATCATCGCCACCATGATGTAGTTGCCGGCCACCGCCGTCAAATCCACAATCTGCTGATCGTTGAAAATCTTCTTGGCCCGCGCATAGGTCTCGTCGGAAACCTTCTGCGTGGTGGTGAGTTCGGTGACGAAGTCGTACACCAGCGCCTCGTCCTCGGCCATGTTCGAGGGTCGCTTGTTGGCTTTCAACTCGGCGATGGTGTCGGCCGACAATCCCGCCTTCGCCGCCAGTGGCGCATGCGCGTACCATTCGACCTGCGAGCGCCATTGCCGCCCGATGATCAGGATCGCAAATTCATTGAGTTTCGTGGGCACCGAGGTCTGCCAGCGCAGATAATAAAACAGGTCGTACAGCCGCTGGCCCAGCACCGGGCTGCGGATCATCGGATTGTACGGGCCGCCGAGGCCGACACTGGAAACCTTCATGATCTGCTCGCCGAGCGGCTTTTGCGCGTCGCTGAGCTGATCCATGGTCAATTGCGGAAAGCGCGGTTCCTTGCCGGTCGCGGGCTGCGCGAACATGGTCGCCGCGAACCAGCCGCCGGCCGCGGCAACCGCCAGTGACGACATCCAGACTGAAGCCGAGTTCATGATTTCCTACCTGCTCTTACGATTGTGAAAAATTGTGAAGTTACGAAGCCTATTCCAGCCACATCTCCCAGACCAGAGCTTCGGGCGCCGATGAACCGGTTCGGTGTTGCCGCGTTGCACGATGCATCTGGCGGGGCGACACCCAAGACGGAGACCGCAAAATGTCTGGATCCAGTATCGCGCGGGCCGGCTTGCTGCTGGCAGTACTTTGGCTGCCCGGCAGCACCGCACAGGCCGCGACTTCTCCCTTTACCGCCATGGCGGGTTCATGGTCGGGCGGCGGCGTCATCGACACGTCGGATGGCGGGCGGGAACGGCTGCGCTGCCGGGCGGCCTATGACGTCGGCGCGGCCGGCACCCAGCTTCGCCTCAACCTGCGATGCGCGAGCGACAGCTATACTTTCGACCTGGCGAGCGACGTGCAATACCACGGCGGGGCGATCTCCGGCTCATGGAGCGAGGCCAGCCGCAACGCCTCGGGCAGCATTTCCGGACGCGCCGCCGGTGACCGCATCGAAGCTTCGGCGACAGGTCCGACCTTCTCGGCCGCGTTGTCGCTGACGACCCGCGGAAGGCGACAGACGGTGTCGATCCGCCCGGAGGGAACCAACATCAGGGCGGTCTCGCTCGCGCTGGACCGGCGCTAGATCGCGCCGATATCGGTCAGGCACAATTGGACGAGCTTCATGCGATCCGCGATGTGGCGCGGCTCGTGACAATCGAGATTGAGCGCAAACACCGTGCGTGCGCTGCCCTTCTCGGCCCACCCCACCATCCAGCCGAGCGATGGCTTGCCCACTTCGGCGCCCAACAGGCCGCTCTTGGCGCGAATGACGGCATCGCCTGATTGGGTGACCGGCAGGATGTCGCGCACCAGTTCCTGGCTGCGCTTGGAGACCGGCAGCACGCCGCGCCGCAGCCGATCGACGAAATCGATCTGCTGGACCGGATCGATGCGCAGATTGCCGGTCAGCCAGAACTGGTCGATGCCGCCGCCGATATCGCGGTTGCCGTAGTCGAACATGTCGAGATATTTCTGCATCCGCTCCGGGCCGATGCGGCGTGCGATCTCCTGATAGACCGGCACCGCGGACGCGGCGATCGCCGTCCGCATGGTGTGGTCGCGATTCCAGGCCTCGATGCTTCTGACAACGCCGTCCCACTTGAAGATGTCCTTGTCGGGATCGCCGACCACGCCGGTCTCCAGCGCGATCACCGAATTCGGAATCTTGAAAGTCGAGGCCGGCAGCTTCGGCTCGCCGGAGCGATTTTTGTCGCTGGCGATCACAAGGTAATCATCGACCTTGTAGCCGACGAAAGTGCCGACGGTGCCCTCGTCGATAAAATGCTTCGCCAGATCCTCGCGAATCTCGCTGCGCTGGGGCGCGACATCGGCAAAGCTCCGCGACGGCACGACACTTGCGGCAGCGAGGAGACCGAGCACGTGGCGGCGATTGATCATGGCGGGGATCCGATAGGAGCGAAGGCGGCGATGACGATGCGGATGGCATCGTGGTAAAACCATGGCAGTCGGGAGAACTCTGAAGTCTGATTGTGAGTTTAGGATTACGCGCGCCGCAGGCTCAGCGCCACCTCTCCCGTTGGGAGAGGTCGGATCGCCCCGGCGACGGGAAGCGTCGTCCGGCGCGATCCGGGTGAGGGGTTACGGGCCAACGATAGACCGAAACCCCAACCCTCTCCCGCAAGGGGAGAGGGGCGCACCGCCGATGACGTAATATCGAGCGCTTCAATTGGTAACGCGCCTAGCGAATGCGTCCCGACAGCCGCAGCACGAAGATCAGCACTTCCGCTACCGCCTTGTACAGCTCCGCCGGAATTTCATCGCCGAGCTCAACATTGGAGAGCGCGCCGGCCAGCACTTCGTTCTCTTCGATCGGGATGTCATGGGCCCTGGCGACCTCGATGATCTTCGCCCCGATGCTTCCCCTGCCCTTGGCGACGACCCGCGGCGCACCGGTCTTGTCGTAATGCAGCGCGACCGCGAGCTGGTTCCTTGTTTCCGCGCTCATAGCGCGCGATCCAGAAAATGGCCGGCGGGCGCGGTCGCGGTTTGCACCGGCGCGCCGTCGCGGATCACGATATCGCCCGGCCGAAGCTCGGCCTTGCTGAGCGCCTGGCTCAGTTGCGCGGCACCGGCGCGCAATTGAGCCGCGGTCGCCGGCCGTTCCGCCCACATCCGCACCGAGGTGCGGTCGCCGCTGAGGGATATCAGCGCATGCACGGGGCCAGTCGGCTCGACGTCGAGCGAGAACCGCGCCCGCCAGATCCGCTTGGCCGGCGTAACCTCGCTGCCGCCGCCATCGCGGGAAATTTCGAACTGCGCCATCGCCGTTCCCTGCGGCGTTGAGAACGGAATTTCGAAATTCCATCGTGGCGCGGCCGGATCGAGCCGTGCGGCGGTGGTATCGGGCTGGCCCGGCAGCGAGGCCACCTGCAGCAGCGTCTGCCGCGCGATCGCACCATCGGTGTCCGCCAGCAATTGGTGCATGGCCGTTTCAGTCCGCGAATTCGATACCAGCGTCGCCGCCATCACCGGCTGCGCCGCCGGCAGTGCGCCGCCGATCGGGGGCGGCGGCACATTGGTGCGGGCGAATTCGGCGTCATCGACCGTCGATAGATGAGCCCCGGCCACCGCGGGCAGCAGCGAGAGCAACTGGCTATTCGCAAACAGCAGCGCCGACGGATTGCCCGCGGTCAGCGGACCGGGCGGCGGCACTTCCTGCAGCAGGTTGAGCGCGGCGCCGGAGGCGACGGCACGCGCAGCGGCATCGGCCGGCGTCGATGCCGACAGAATAATCGGGCTCGCGGCGCCGAGGTTGAGAACATCCTGCACGGTTGCTGGCGCGGCGGCTTGAAGCAAAGCCCCGGGCGCGCCGATCCCGGACGCCAGCAGCGGCGCCAGCGCGGCTGAAGCCGTCGTCGGTGTCTCGGGTGCGATCGTAATCGTGACGGGCTGCGGCGATATCTGAACCGACGGCTCCGTGCCCTGCGCCAGCACAACAGCCGCCGGCGTCGTTCCCTGCGGCTGCACCGCCGCTGCCGGCGTCGCGCCCCGCTGTGCCGGCGCCGCCGTCGATGTCGCAGTTTGCTGCGCCACCGTTGCCGCTGGCGTCGCGCCTTGCTGAACCGGCGCCGCCAGCGCCGCCGAACTCTGGGTCACACCGTCAAGCGATGTCGTCAGCACCTGGCGCAGCACGATCAGCGCCGCCTTGAGATCCGGCGCGGAGGCCGATGGCAGCAGCGATCCCGGTGCCAGTGACGCCTCCAGAAACAGGCCGGAACTCTGGAACGCCTGCCGGATGTCCTCGCCGGTCAGGTTTTGGTCGAGGCTGGTCCGCTGCGCCAGCACTTGCGCCACCGCCTGCTGGACCTGCGGCGGCAGGCCGCCCAGCCCGGCGGCGACGCCCAGATTAGCAAACAGCGGCGCCAGGCTGGTCTGCTGGGTCGCCGCGGTCTGCGATGCCAGCGCTACTGCGAGCGACTCCAACGGCGTCAGCTGATTGTTCGGCACAACGACCGCGGGAGTCGTTTGTGGGGCGATGCTCCCGGTCGCCTCGGACGCCAGGGTCACGATGTCAGGCGCCGCCGTCGCGCCAGCGGGGCCGGCCAGACTCTGCTGATTGACCACTGCGAGCCGGATGCCGTCGGCGGTCTGCGAAACCGCGAGCTGCAGCGTCTGTCCGGCCTGCAGTGTTACCTGCGACTGCACGTCGATCGACTGGCCGCCGATCGCGATCCGCACGGTGTCGTTGCCGAGCACTTGCAGAACCTTGGCGCTGATCACGCTGCCCGGTTGCAGCACCACAGGCGCCGTCACGCCCTGGGCGACGACGAGCGGAACGTTTGGTTGGATGACGATCGACATTGGGGTTCACTTCACCGGGCCACGGCCGGCCGAAGCTATCGACGTGTCGTAAACCTGTCGTTAACCGACCGCCGGATTCAACGCCTTCAGAACGCGTGCCGCGGCCTTGAAGTCGACCAGCCGCGCCGCGCGACGTGCGGCGACCTCTTCATCGACGCCCCATTGTTCGATGTTCCAGTCCTCGTCGACATGGGCGGCGGCCCAGGCCTGATCCTGACCAATGAGACCCCGCATCAGCGCCAGCGCCAGCAGCGCCGAGCCGGTCAGGCTCGTGACCACGTGCAGGGCCGCGATCGACCAGGGATCCCCGGGCAGCACGGCGCGAGCGGCGGCTATCGCGGAATCGGGCTGGCGGACGTGCACGATCCCCTCGGCGAGAATGAAATGCGCGCCCAGCGCATCGGCGGCCCAGAACAACAGCGGATCCCAATGCGCGGCCTCGCGCGCCACCAGCGCCTCCGGATGGCCGGCTCGGTAGAACAACAGATCGGACCCGAGATATTTGACGACATCGTCGGCGACATCATTGACCCGTCCGACCACGCCTTCGACGACGCTGTTTGCCAGCCGGGTCAGCGGCATCGTCAGGGGATCGATGAATTCCTGCTGCGCATTCCATTCCGCCGCGATCGCCTCGGCGATGTCCGGGATCGGCGCAATCACCTGATGGCCGGAGGGCGTGCGGATCGGCTTGCCGTCAAGCGTGATAGCAAATCCGCCGGGCGCCTCGGCCACGCCAGCCTGGACATAGAAGCGCTTCCGGCGCGGGCCGCGCGTCGTGCGCCGCACCGCCTCCTCCGGATCGAGCGGGGATTTTCCGGACACTTCATCGAATAGTTCACGCATTCGGCATCAGGCTTCTGTTGTCGGCGGTCATTGCCGCACGACAATATGATAAGGACCAGCGCAAATAAAGGGAACCGTAACGGCAAGGATCTTTGGAGCAATACTGGTTCTGTGGGCCGCTCTCGGTATCCGGTCCGCGGAGGCCGGCTTCCGTTCGCCGGAATCGGTGGTCAGGAACGTCTAGTCTTCTCGACGCTGAAGAAGTACCGGTTGAGGCTGAAGAACAACTCATTGCGCTTTTCGGTCTCCGAAAGGTCGGTCAGCCAAGCGTCTAGGATGCGTTTTTCGAAGCCTCTATTCAGGAGAAAGTCCGCGATCAATCGGCTCAGGCCATGGCTAAAATCATTTGGACGGTAGGTTGTGTTGATGATTGGGTAGCCTTCAACATCGACAATTTTAAATCCTGCGGCGCGGAGCCGCGGCATCAGTGTTCTTGGGAGCCGGGGATCGGCACAATGCATCTCCCAGCCGTTCATAATCAACGCCATGCGTTCTGCGTCGGCAGCGTGCCAGACCCACGAATCGAAGTCCGTATCGACAATAAAGGCGCGACCGCCAGGACGTAGCACACGGGCAATTTCGCGCAGCGCGGCGTCCACGTCGGCGACGTATTCGAGCACCTGTGTACTCACCGCAATATCGAACTGGCCTGCGTCCACCGGCAGGGCCGTTGCGTTACCTGCGCGATATTCTACCGGATCGGAACTTTTGTGCTTAGTTGCAAAGTCGAGCAAGTCCTGAGAAATGTCGATACCGACCACGCGACCTGATGGCCCGACCGCGACAGCCATGCTCTCGCACAAAAAGCCCGGCCCACAGCCAATGTCGACGACGCGCTCCCCGGGCTTCAGCCCCAATCGCCGCAACGTCTCATCGCGTTGCCGCTCCATGTCAGGCGTCTTGTAAGCGGCGATCAGTTTATCCGCTGTATCGCTGGAGAATGCCAAGCCCGACATCGATCACCATCCGTATGTCGCATACCAGATTGTAATAGTTGAACTCGGCATGGGAAAGGGGTAAGGCGCGACAGCCACCCTTTTGGCGAGCCAATGTCGCTGCTGGCAAATAGCGTCATTTCATTGCGCTGCTGAATTTGGTCGCCATCGGGCATAACGGACATCGAGCAAGCCGCGGCAATCAAGCTCGATTGATGAGTACGCGTGCTAATTGGCGCAGGAACGCGAGAACGCCGCGCGCGCGTTCGGGCCAAGCCCGGCCGCGGCGCCTTCTTCGAGGCAGCTAGTGATGCGATCGCTAAACGACGGACCCGGCGTCGACGTGTAGTAATGCGTCAGCGGCGCGTCCAGTTGCGGCACCACGGGCGCCTCGATTTTGGGCGATGGCGGCGGCGGTGGCGGAAGCGGATTGAACTGGGAATAACCCGGCGGAAGCATTTGCGCCGAAGCGGCACCGCCAAACGCCAGGACAGCGGCAACGGCGATGATCGAGATATGTTTCATGAGGGGATATGTCGTGTTTCCCCGGGCCAACTCCAAATGAACTATTCTTCAGGCGCGTTCTCGATCGGGTCGAAGCGGTCGGCTTCGAGACCCAGCAGATTCCACGATTGCAGCATATGCGGCGGCAGCGGCGCCGTTGCGTCGATCACGCCGCCGCGAGGATGCGGGATCACGATCCGCCGCGCCAGCAGATGCAGCCGCTTCTGCAGGCCGCCCGGCAGCTGCCAGTTTTCCTTGTTGAAATATTTGGGGTCGCCGACGATGGCGTGATCGATATGCGCCATGTGCGCGCGCAATTGATGGGTCCGTCCCGGTGACCGGCTTCAGCGATACCCATGCGAGCTTCTGCGCCGAGGTCTCCACCACGGCATAATAGGTCACCGCATGGCTGGCGCCCTCGTCGCCATGGGCCGCGATCCGCATGATGGTATCCTCCTCGCCCTCTTCCTTGGCGAGATAGGTCGAGATGCGGCCCTGCTTCGGCTTCGGTACGCCCGCCACCAATGCCCAGTAGATCTTGCGCGCCGAACGATGGCGGAACGATCCGGTCAGCGCAGTCGCGGCAAAACGGGTCTTTGCAATCAGCAGGCAGCCCGCGGTCTCCTTGTCGAGCCGGTGAACCAGCCGCGGCTTCTGGCCCTTGGCGTCGCGCATCACTTCCAGCATATCGTCGACATTTCGCGTGATGCCGGAACCGCCCTGCACCGCCAGCCCCGCCGGTTTGTTCAGCACCATGACATCCGCATCCTCAAACAGGATCATGTCCTTGAGGGCCTGCAGCGTTTTCTGCGCCGCTTCCGACAGGCTGCCGGCGAAGTGCGGCGCATCGAGTTTTAGGGGCGGAATGCGAATGCTCTGCCCCTCTTCCAGCCGGTCCTTGCTGTCGGCGCGCTTGCCGTTGACCCGCAACTCGCCTTTGCGGACGATGCGCTGGATGTGGGAGAATGACAGCCCGGGAAAGCGTGCCTCGAGAAAGCGGTCGACGCGCATGTTGTTCTCGTCGGCGGTCACGACCACGGTCTGAACCTTTGTCGGCAACGGCGGCGGCTCGGCGACAATTTGCGCAGGCTCCGTAACGAAAGGCTCTGGCCTCGTGGGGCGCGGCGCGGCAAAGCGCGCCGGCGGCTTGCCACCGGGACGATGCGCCTGCGGCCGCTCCGCCTGCGAGCCCCGATAGGGACGCGCACCCTTCGGGCGGTCGCCGGCCGGGCGAAGTGGTCTCTTGACGCGACGGCTCATGCTGGTTGTGGCTCCGAACTCAAGCGTTGGGTAGCGCAAAAGCAACGCAGCGTCACGGCGAAATCGGTACAAACGGCGCGCCGGATCGGCCATCATCCGCCAAACGGGCGGGAAATCGGGGGAGCATCCGAAGATGGCGTTAACGAAATCGGCTTTGGCGATGTTGGCGGCCATGATCGTGACGGCGGCGTGGGCCGAGGATGGCCCGATGACGGAGGACATCGCCTGGAAGCTGCTCGAGATCGGCCACGTCGTCGACGCGCCGAAGACCGCAGCGCTCTACGCGCCGCTGCAGGAAAAAGAGCCGTATCACGGCGTCAGGATCGAGCGGGATATCAAATACGGCGCTGCCGAACGCAACCTGCTCGATGTCTTCATGCCGGAGACCGCGTCATCGCCGCGCCCGGTATTGATCTTTGTCCATGGGGGCGCCTTCGTCGCCGGCAACAAGCGTATGCCGGACAGCCCGTTCTATGACAACATCATGCTGTGGGCCGTGAAGAACGGCTTCGTCGGCGTCAACATGACGTATCGACTGGCGCCACAGTCGCCGTGGCCCGCCGGCGCGGAAGATATCGCCTCCGCGATTCAGTGGGTTTCGGCCAGGATCGCTGCACGCGGCGGCGATCCGGCGAGGATCTATCTGATGGGACACTCTGCCGGGGCTGTCCACGTCGCAAGCTATGTGTCGCACCCGCAATTTCACAAGGTGACAGGCGGCGGCCTGGCGGGCGCGATCATGGTGTCGGGGATCTACGACCTGACGGCGACACCGCTCGCCGATCCCGAACGTGCTTATTTCGGCGCCGATCCCTCGCGCTATCCCGAACAATCCTCACGGCAGGGTTTGCTGACGACCAAGACACCGCTGATGCTGGTTAGCGCCGAACTGGACCCGGACGGATTTGCGCGGCAATTCGAGCTGATGAAGGAAGCCGCCTGCAAGCGCACCAGCGGTTGCGCCCGCGCGTTCAAGCTGCCGCAGCACAGCCACATGTCGGAAGTGTATTCGATCAACACCGCAGACACGCGCTTGACCGATGAAATTCTGGATTTTGTGAAGACCGGGAAATAGCGCCGGAGCGTTCTTTGTTAGCAGCTTTCATCCTTCGAGACGCCATGCTGCGCATGGCTTCTCAGGATGAGGTTCCAAACCCTCATGGTGAGGAGCGCGGCAACGCCGCGCGTCTCGAACCATGTGCGGCCACGATCCGATCCAGCCGAAGAATAGTTTAGCCGCGCTCCCTGCGCAGCTTCGCCCAGTACTCCAGCCGCTTGCGAATCTCGCGCTCGAAGCCGCGGTCGGGCGGATCGTAAAAGGTCTGGCGTCCCATCGCTTCCGGGAAATAGTCCTGCCCCGAAAACGCTTCCGGGGTGTCGTGATCGTATTCGTAGCCGCCGCCATAGCCTTCCGACTTCATCAATTTGGTCGGCGAGTTCAGGATATGTTTTGGGGGCAGCAGTGAGCCGCCCTCCTTTGCCGCGCGCATCGCCGCGCCGAACGCCTTGTAGGCGGCGTTCGATTTCGGCGCGGTGGCGAGATAGATCACGGCCTGCGCGATGGCGAGTTCGCCTTCGGGATGGCCGAGGAAGTCGTAGGCGTCCTTGGCGGCGTTGCAGATCACCAGCGCCTGCGGATCGGCCAGACCGATGTCCTCGACCGCCATGCGGACCACGCGGCGCGCCAGAAACAGCGGATCCTCGCCGGCATCCATCATACGCGCCAGATAATACAGCGCGGCGTCGGGATCGGAGCCGCGGACCGATTTATGCAGCGCCGAGATCAGGTTGTAATGGCCGTCGGCGGATTTGTCGTAGATCGGCGCCCGGCGCTGCAGGATGTCCTGCAACTGCTCGGCGTTGAAAATCTCGCCTTCGCGCGCGGCGCGCCAGACTTCCTCGGCGAGCGTCAGCGCGGCGCGGCCGTCGCCGTCGGCCATCCGCACCAGCACGGCGCGGGCTTCCGCGTCGAGCGGCAGCTTCCTGCCCTCGATCTTTTCGGCATGGGCGTACAGCTTCTCGATCGCCGCCGGGTCGAGCGAATGAAACACCAGCACGCGCGCCCGCGACAACAACGCGGCGTTGAGTTCGAACGAGGGGTTTTCGGTGGTCGCTCCGACCAGCACCACGGTGCCGTCTTCCATCACGGGCAGAAACGAATCCTGCTGCGCGCGATTGAACCGGTGCACCTCGTCGACGAACAACAGCGTTCCCTTGCCGGTCTCGCGCCGCGCGCGCGCCGCATCGAACGCCTTCTTCAAATCGGCGACGCCGGAAAACACCGCCGAAAGCTGCTCGAAATGCAATTCGGTGGCATCCGCCAACAGCCGCGCCACCGTGGTCTTGCCGGTGCCCGGCGGTCCCCAGAAGATCAGCGAACCCAGCGTGCGCGTCGCCAGCATCCGCGTCAGCGCGCCGTCGGGCCCGAGGATATGATCCTGTCCGACCACGTCCGACAGTGTACGCGGGCGCAACCTGTCGGGAAGCGGATGCGGCGCGTCCGCTTCCATCCCCGCGGCGGCGAACAGGGTTGTCGCTTCCTGTGGTCGCTTCGGGCTCATCCGCCGAGCGTGACGTTGATCTGCTGGCCGCCGCGCACCAGCGTGATGCGCCAGAGCCTAGAGGAATCGCGCGTTACCTTCTCGAGATCGCTGGTCTTGGCGATCTTCTGGTTGTTGACGGCCAGGATGATGTCGCCCTTCTGGAATCCGACATTGGCCGCGGTCCCGTCATCGGCCAGATCGGTCACCACGACCCCTTCGGTGTCCGCATCCAGATGGAGTTCATCCGCCACCGCCGGCGAGATGTTCGCGACTTTTGCGCCCTGGAACGGCGAGCGCGACGTCAATACGATTTCGTTGCGGCCGGTATCGGGCGCGGTTTCCAGCAGCACGGTCAGCTTCACCGTCTTGCCGGCGCGCTGCACGTCGATCTGCGAGGTGCCGCCGAGCGGGCGGGTCGCAAAGCGGTAGTCGAACGCGTTGGGATCATCGACCGACTGCCCGTCGATCCCGACGATCAGATCGGACAGTTTCAGCCCGGCCCGGGCCGCCGGACTGTTCGGAACGACGCTGGAAACCAATGCGCCGGTCGGTAGCCGCAGTCCCAGTGTCTCGGCGATCTCCGGCGTCACCGCCTGCAATCGCGCACCAAGCCAGGGCCGCTTGACGGCCTTGCCGCCGCTCTTGGCGGAGGCGACAACGACGCGCACCATGTTGGCCGGAATGGCGAAGCCGATGCCCTGCGATCCGCCGGAGCGCGAGAAGATCGCGGTATTGATGCCGGCGAGCTTGCCGGTCATGTCGACCAAAGCGCCGCCCGAATTGCCCGGGTTGATCGCAGCATCCGTTTGAATGAAGAACTGGTAGTCGGTGATGCCGACCTGCGTGCGCGCCAGCGCCGAAATGATTCCATGGGTCACGGTCTGCCCGACGCCGAAGGGATTGCCGATCGCGAGCACGACGTCGCCGACCTGCAATTCATCGGAATTGGCAAAGTCGAGCGTCGGGAATTTCTCGTGGGTATCCTTCAGCCGCAATACCGCGAGATCGCTGCGGGGATCCTTGAGAACGATCTCGGCCTCGAATTCCCGCTTGTCCGACAGCGATACCTTGACCTGATCGGCGCCCTCGATGACGTGGACATTGGTCACGACCAGACCGGACGGATCCACCATCACGCCCGATCCCAGCGAACGCTGCATCTGTTCCGGCTGCTGGCCGGGTACGCCGAAGAAGCGACGGAAGATCGGATCGTCGAGCAGCGGATTGTGGTCCTGCACCACCTTGGCGGCATAGACGTTGACCACCGCCGGCTGCACATGCTGCACGATCGGCGCGTAGGATAGCCTCAGTTCCGCCGCCGACGCCGGCACACGCCGGTCCTGTGACATCGCCGGGGCCACAGCCAGCAGGACCAGCAGTGCCGAGAAAACACGAATAGCGATCATGAAAGATTCCCAAGGGATTGACGGGGCGAATATAGGCGCCCCGGCCCGGGAATAGAAGTGATTGGAAAGCCTCGTCAAGGCCGGTCGGGGTCCGATTCGGCCGGGCCTTCGCGCCATGCAAAAACCGGGATTTCCGCGCCAGCCTTGCAATTCGGCGGATGAAACAGCACGTAGTGCCCAGACCGGCGGTGATGGCCGGGACCAAGGAGAACCGCCCCATGAAGGCCGTCGGCTACAAGAAGTCACTTCCGATCGAAGCTGCGGATGCATTGATCGATTTCGAGACCGCAAATCCGCAACCGACCGGCCGCGACATCCGCGTCGCAGTAAAGGCGATTTCGGTCAACCCGGTCGATTATAAGGTGCGCAAGCGCGCAGCACCCCCCGAGGGTGAAACCAAGATCCTGGGCTACGACGCCGCCGGCATCGTGGACGCCGTCGGCCCCGATGTCACCCTGTTCAGGGCTGGCGATGAGGTTTTCTACGCCGGCTCGATCCAGCGCCAGGGCACCAACGCGGAGTTTCATCTGGTCGACGAGCGTATCGTCGGCCGCAAGCCGAAGACGCTTTCATTCGCGCAGGCCGCGGCCCTTCCCCTGACCTCGATCACCGCATGGGAATTGCTGTTCGACCGGCTCGGCGCGGTACCCGGCAAGAGCGTCGATCCGCGTACCCTTTTGATCGTCGGCGGCGCCGGCGGGGTCGGGTCGATCCTGATTCAGCTTGCACGCCGGCTCACCGGGCTGACGATCGTGGCGACGGCGTCCCGGCCCGAATCGCAAAAGTGGTGCCTCGATCTCGGTGCCCATGCCGTGATCGACCATGCCAAGCCGATGAAGGAACAACTCGACGAGCTGAAATTGCCGCCGGCCGTCCTGATCGCCAGCCTCACCAACACCGACCAGCATTACAAGGCGCTGGCGGATATCATCGCGCCGCAGGGCAAGTACGGGCTGATCGACGATCCCCCGGAATTCAACGTCAGCGTCTTCAAGGGCAAGGCGGTCTCGGTTCACTGGGAATCGATGTTCACGCGCTCTTCGTTCCAGACCGCCGACATGATCGGCCAGCATGACCTCCTGAACGACGTCGCCGACCTCATCGACAAGGGCGTGCTGCGCACCACCCTCGATCAAAGTTTCGGCACCATCAACGCCGCCAATCTGAAGCGCGCGCATGCGCTTCTGGAATCCGGCAAGTCGCGCGGCAAGATCGTGCTGGAGGGGTGGTAGGCGTTTCGGCAGGAGGATGTAGGGTGGGCAAAGGCGCGATGCGCCGTGCCATCTGCCCGGATCACCTTGAACGGTGGGCACGCTTCGCATTGCCCACCCCGCTTTCACTGTTTTTCGTCATGGCCGGGCTTCGTCCCGGCCATCCACGTCTTCCCTACCTGAGAGTTGCAAAGACGTGGATGCCCGGCACAAGGCCGGGCATGACGAACTTTGCTAGATGAGGCCACGCGGGCCGACATTTCTCACTCACGCGATGGTCTGGACGATGCCGCCTTCGACGCGGAGCGCCGCGCCATTGGTCGCCGACGCCTCCTTTGAAGCGATGTAGATCACCATGTTGGCGACCTCCTCGACGCTTGCAAAGCGCTGCAGCAGCGAGGTCGGGCGATGCTGCTTGACGAACAGCGCCGCCGCCTGCTCCACCGACTGGCCGTTCTGCTTTGCCAGCGCCTTGACGAAGGTTTCGACGCCCTCCGACATCGTTGGTCCCGGCAGCACCGAATTGACGGTCACGGCGGTGCCGCGGGTCAACTCGGCCAGCCCGCGCGACACCGCGAGTTGCGCGGTCTTTGTCATGCCGTAGTGGATCATTTCCTTCGGAATGTTCAGCGCGGATTCCGACGAGATGAAGACGATGCGTCCCCAATTGCGCTTCAGCATGCCCTGCATGTAGGCGCGTGACAAACGTATGCCGGACATCACGTTGACCTCGAAGAAGCGGCTCCAGTCCTCGTCGGGGGTCTCGAAGAAGTCCTTGGGTTCGAATATCCCGGCATTGTTGATGAGAATGTCGACTTCCGGCAACGCCGTCACCAGCTTGTTGCAGCCTTCCACGGTGGAGACGCTGGCGGCGACGCCGCGGACCCTGGCCCCAGGCACCGTCTTTGTGATCGCGGCGACGGCGGCCTCGACCTTTTCCCGTGTCCTGCCATTGACCGTGACTTCGGCGCCCGCCGCCGCGAGGCCCTTGGCGATCGCGTGACCGATGCCGGCGGTCGAGCCCGTGACCAGCGCGGTCTTTCCCTTCAAGTCGATTTTCATTCATCATCTCCATCGTTGATGACGGAGATATCGTGAGCACAGGGTGCAACCGCAATCGCCGGGAAGCGCGAACAATGCCCAATAAAAAAGCGGCGCACCGGGCGCCGCTTTCAATAACTGATTGAAAAGGCTTACGCCGCTGCGGCGGCCTTTTCCTGCTCCGGACCGGAGTCGAGGCCCTTGGCGTCGACGTCGCGGTCGACGAATTCGATCACCGCCATCGGCGCGTTGTCGCCGTAGCGAAAGCCGGCCTTGATGATGCGGGTATAGCCGCCCTGGCGGTCCTTGTAGCGGGTCGCCAGCGTGTCGAACAATTTACGGACCTGATCCTGGTCGCGCATCTCGCTGATCGCCTGGCGGCGCATCGACAGCCCGCCCTTCTTGCCGAGCGTGACCAGCTTTTCAACAATCGGGCGCAGTTCCTTCGCCTTCGGCAGCGTGGTGACGATCTGCTCGTGCTTGATCAGCGCCGCGCACATATTGGCGAACATCGCCCGCCGGTGCTCGGCCGTGCGGTTGAGCTTCCGATGAACCTTGCCGTGACGCATGTCATATTCCTCGATACTTGTTCTGTCGCGACGGCTCGTCGGACAATCTGCTCAGGTGGGCCGCCTGCGTTCGCCCCAGTCATTCCGGACGTCGCGAAGCGGCGATCCGGAATCTCACGATTCTCAGGTGCGCAATTGCGCACCACAGTTCACGCTAACGCGCGCCCCGGAATGACGAAATCAATAATGGTCTTCGAAGCGCTTGGCCAGTTCGTCGATATTCTCCGGCGGCCAGCCCGGCACCTCCATGCCGAGATGCAGCCCCATCTGGGCCAGCACTTCCTTGATCTCGTTCAGCGACTTGCGGCCGAAGTTCGGGGTACGGAGCATCTCCGCTTCCGACTTCTGCACGAGGTCGCCGATGTAGACGATATTGTCGTTCTTCAGGCAGTTCGCCGAACGCACCGACAGCTCGAGTTCGTCGACCTTCTTGAGGAACGCGGGGTTGAACGCGAGATCGGGAATGATCTCCTGCGTCACTTCCTTGCGCGGCTCTTCGAAGTTCACGAACACATTGAGCTGATCCTGCAGGATGCGCGCGGCATAGGCCACCGAGTCATCCGGGCTGATCGCGCCGTTGGTCTCGATGGTCATGGTCAGCTTGTCGTAATCGAGGATCTGGCCCTCGCGGGTATTCTCGACCTTGTACGACACCTTGCGCACCGGGGAGAACAGGCTGTCGACCGGGATCAGCCCAATCGGCGCGTCCTCGGGACGGTTGCGCTCGGCGGCGACGTAGCCCTTGCCGGCGGCGACCGTGAATTCCATGCGGATTTCCGCGCCCTCGTCGAGCGTGCAGATCTGCAGATCCGGATTGAGCACCACGACGTCGCCGACGGTCTGAATATCGCCGGCGGTGACGACGCCCGGGCCCTGCTTCTTCACGACCATGCGCTTGGGGCCTTCGCCCTGCATCTTGATCGAGATGTCCTTGATGTTCAGCACGATGTCGGTGACGTCCTCGCGAACGCCCGCGATCGAGGAGAATTCGTGCAGCACGCCGTCGATATGCACCGACTGCACCGCGGCACCCTGCAGCGAGGACAGCAGGATACGGCGCAACGCGTTGCCGAGCGTCTGGCCGAAGCCGCGCTCGAGCGGCTCTGCCACCAGGGTCGCAAAGCGGTTCGGGTCTGTGCCCGGCGTTACGTGGAGCTTGTTGGGACGGATAAGTTCTTGCCAATTTTTCTGGATCGTCACTGTTTCACCCATACCGGCCAGTCAATTTGCCATCCAAATTACTGGCGTTGGAGATCGCGGATCAGTCCGCGCTTCAAAATTTCTCAAAACGATTCGCGGGCGGTAGAGCCACCCGCGTCGATCGCATCAAACCCGCCGGCGCTTGCGCGGCCGGCAGCCATTGTGCGGGATCGTGGTCACATCGCGGATCGACGTGACGGTGAAGCCCGCCGCCTGCAGCGCACGAAGCGCCGATTCGCGGCCCGAACCCGGACCTGCAACTTCAACCTCCAGCGTGCGCATGCCGTGTTCCTGCGCCTTCTTGGAGACGTCTTCGGCCGCGACCTGCGCGGCATAGGGGGTCGACTTGCGCGAACCCTTGAAACCCATCGTTCCGGCCGACGACCAGGCAATGGTGTTGCCCTGCGCGTCGGTGATGGTGATGGTCGTGTTGTTGAACGACGAATTCACGTGCGCGACGCCGGATGCAATGTTCTTGCGCTCACGACGGCGGACGCGGGTGGCTTCCTTGCCCATTCCAGAACCTTTCTTACGATCTCAACGCCGCCGTAATGCCAGCGGCTACACCTGACGAACGAATGGTGAGTGGCGAACAGCAAACAGTAAGGAAACGACCCCTACTCGCCATTCGCTGTTCCCTATTCGCCCAATTACTTCTTCTTGCCGGCGATCGACTTGGCCGGACCCTTGCGCGTGCGCGCGTTGGTATGGGTGCGCTGACCGCGTACCGGCAATCCGCGGCGATGGCGCAGGCCGCGATAGCAGCCGAGGTCCATCAGACGCTTGATGTTCATGCCCGTCTCGCGACGCAGGTCGCCTTCGACCATATAGTCGCGGTCGATCACTTCACGAATCTGCAGCACTTCCTGATCGCTCAGCTGCGAGACCCGGCGATCAACCGGAATCTTGACTTTGTCCAGGATGTCGGCCGCATTCTTCTGGCCGATGCCATGGATGTACTGGAGCGCGATCAGTACGCGCTTGTTGGTCGGAATATTCACGCCGGCAATACGGGCCACGGACTTCTCTCCTGTCGCCGATCCCTCGCGGAACGGCTGATTTCGTTATTTCGGGCAGGTGTCCGCAAGCGCGAACACGACACCCTTCCCCTTGGATATCTCGGGGCCCGGCATCGTCAAAAACTATCCGACTGGATACGGGCTTATTAAAGGATTCAACTTGGTTTCGTCAACCGTCTCTAAGCTTTAGCTCGCTTCTTCGTGACCTTTTTGGCGGTTTTCCTGGCCTTTCGGACCACAGCGGCCTTGGAACCCGCCGAGGACGCTCGAGACGCCGTTTTGGGCCGGTTAGAGGCCGGTTTCACGGCCTTCCGGGGCGATTTGGCGACTTTCCTGGCGGCTCCGGCGCCTTTGCCGGCCGATTTGGACGCCTTTTTGGCGCCGCTCGCCATCCGTTTCGCCGCGGCCGCCTTTTTGGCGGCCTTGGCCTCCACGGCTCCGATCGCGGTGAGGATGCGGTTAATCTCGCGGGTGACGTGCTCGATGGTCATCATGCCATCGACCGTCAGCAGCTTGCGCCGCTCCGAGTAGTAGTGAATCAACGGCTCGGTCAGCGCACGGTAACTCGCCAGCCGCTTGGTCAGCACTTCCTGGGTGTCGTCGATTCGCACTTCCTCGCCGCGCGCCCGCATCTCCGCGACCCGGCTTTCCACGCGCTGCAACAGCGCGCTTTCGTTGACCCGAAGTTCGACCACGGCATCGAGCCGCATGTGCTTTCTCTTCAGCAGTTCATCCAGCGCCTGGGCCTGCGGCACCGTGCGCGGAAAGCCGTCGAGAATGAAGCCCTTGGCCGCGTCCGGCTGATCCAATCGGTCGGAAATGATCCCGATCACGATCTCGTCCGGCACCAGGCCGCCGCTGGCCATGACGTCCTTGGCCTTGAGGCCGACCGGCGTCTGCGCCGCCACCGCGGCCCGCAGCATTTCGCCGGTCGAGAGCTGGACGATGCCGTAGCGGTGAACCAGCCGGTGGGCCTGGGTTCCCTTGCCCGACCCCGGCGGCCCGAGAAGAATCAGTCGCATCCGTTTCGCCCCCCGGCTCGGTGAGCGATTGATCGCGCACCTAAATAAGCAAAATTAAACCAGCGCCGACCCCGATCGGCGCCGATCGCAGAAGCTGCAGCGCCTCGGCTTGCGCGTCAGCGGCGACGCCCGCGCAGCTTCGACTTCCTGATCAGCCCTTCGTACTGATGGGCGAGCAGATAGCCCTGAACCTGCGCCACCGTGTCCATGGTCACGCTGACCACGATCAACAGCGACGTACCGCCAAAGTAGAACGGCACCGAGGCGTAGGAAATCAGAATTTCCGGGATCAGACAGACAATCGCGAGATAGATCGCGCCAAGCACCGTGATGCGCGAGAGCACGTAATCGATGTATTCGGCGGTGCGTTCGCCCGGACGAATGCCCGGAATGAAGCCGCCATGCTTTTTCAGGTTATCGGCGGTCTCGGTCGGGTTGAACACGATCGCGGTATAGAAGAACGCGAAGAACACGATCAGCGTCAGGTAAAGAATCAAAAACAGCGGCCGGCCGTGGCCGAGCTGCGTGGTGATCCATTGAAACCATTCCGGGCCCTTGCCGGCATTGAAATTCGCAACCGTGGTCGGCAGCAGCAGCAGCGAGGACGCGAAGATCGGCGGAATCACGCCCGAGGTGTTCAGCTTGAGCGGCAGATGCGAGGACTGGCCCTCGAACATCTTGTTGCCGACCTGGCGCTTTGGATACTGGATCAACAGCCGCCGCTGCGCGCGCTCCATGAACACGATGAAGGCGATCACCGCGACCGCCATCACGATCACAACCAGAATGAGGCCGGTGGACAGCGCGCCCTGACGGCCGAGCTCCAGCATGTTGGCGAGCGCCGAGGGCAGTTCCGCGACGATGCCGGAGAGAATGATCAGCGAAATACCGTTGCCGATGCCGCGCGAGGTAATCTGCTCGCCCAGCCACATCAGGAACATAGTGCCGCCGGTCAGCGTGATCGCGGTCGATATACGGAAGAACATGCCGGGATCGGCGACCACATTGCCGGCGCCTTCGAGCCCGACCGCGATGCCGTAAGACTGGAACGCGGCCAGCAGCACCGTGAGATAGCGGGTGTACTGGTTCAGCGTCTTGCGGCCGGCTTCGCCTTCCTTCTTCAGGGCTTCGAGCTGCGAGGACACCGTGGTCAAAAGCTGAATGATGATCGAGGCCGAAATATACGGCATGATGTTCAGCGCAAAGATCGCCATGCGGTGAATGCCGCCGCCGGCGAACATGTTGAACATCCCGAGAATGCCGCCGGCCTGGGAACGGAATACCTGTTCCCAGATGTTGGGGTCGATGCCGGGCAGTGGAATGTAGGTGCCGAGCCGGTAAACCAGCAGCGCACCCAGTGTGAACCAGATGCGCTTCTTCAGTTCGTCGGCTTTGCCGAGCGCCGAGAAGTTGAGGTTTGCCGCCAGTTGTTCCGCTGCTGAGACCATGTTTGGCTTTCTCCCGCCGCCCTTGCGCTGTCATGCCCGAAAGGCGGGACATTCAGCAGACGCCGGACATTATTTGGTGCTCGGCTTCGATAAGTCCATCGTCCTGTCGCGCAGAATACCCGCCGGGGCGGGCGATGACGCAGATGTTACGCCGCCTCGCCTTCGTCCTTCTTTGCCGGCGCCAGGATCTTCACCGTGCCGCCCGCCTTCTCCACCGCCGCGATGGCGGATTTCGAGGCGCCGTGCACCTCGATCGTCAGCTTGGCCTTCAGTTCCCCGCGGCCGAGCAGCCGCACGCCGTCCTTTGCGCGCCGCACAACGCGGGATTTCACCAGCGATTCGGCGTTGATGGTGGCGCTGGCGTCGAGCAGCTTGGCGTCGATCGCGTCCTGAATACGGTCGAGATTGATCTCGGCGAATTCGAGCCGGAAGATATTGTTGAAGCCGCGCTTCGGCAGCCGCCGGTGCAACGGCATCTGGCCACCCTCGAAACCCTTGATGCGCACGCCGGAGCGCGCGGTCTGGCCCTTGCCGCCGCGGCCGGCGGTCTTGCCCTTGCCTGAGCCGATGCCACGGCCGACGCGCATGCGCTTCTTGCGCGAGCCGGCATTGTCGGCGATATCGCTGAGCTTCATCGTTCGCTTCCTTTATCCTTGGCGCATGATCTCGACCGAAAACCGTTCCCACTTTTCGGGATCATGCCGCCGTCTTTATTTCTCGTCGACGATGCGGACGAGATGTTGAACCTTTGCGATCATGCCGCGAATTGCAGGGGTGTCCTGCAGCTCGGTGGTGCGGCCGATCTTGTTGAGCTTCAGGCCGATCAGCGTCGCGCGCTGCGAGTGGTGGCGGCGGATCGCGCTGCCGGTCTGCTCGACCTTGATCATCTTTGCGGCCTTGGCCATCGTCATAACTCCAGAAAGCGCGGACGCGCTCGTTGTTTATTCAGCAACCACTTCGGCGTCGCCGCCGACGCGGCGGGCCTGCAGGGTCGAAACCTTGATGTTGCGGCGCGCCGCCACCGAACGCGGCGAATCCTGGTGCTTCAGCGCGTCGAAAGTAGCGCGAACCATGTTGTAGGGGTTCGACGAGCCGATCGACTTCGCCACCACGTCCTGGATGCCGAGCGTCTCGAACACCGCGCGCATCGGACCGCCCGCGATGATGCCGGTACCGGCCGGCGCCGCGCGCAGGTAGACCCGCCCCGCCCCGTGACGGCCGGCGATATCGTGATGCAGCGTGCGGCCTTCGCGCAGCGCCACCCGCGTCAGGTTGCGCTTCGCCGATTCGGTCGCCTTGCGGATCGCCTCGGGAACTTCGCGCGCCTTGCCGTGGCCGAATCCGACCCGGCCCTTCTGATCCCCGATCACGACCAGCGCCGCAAAGCCGAAGCGCTTGCCACCCTTGACGACCTTCGCCACCCGATTGATGTGGACGAGCTTGTCGACGAACTCGCTGTCGCGCTCTTCCCGGCCGCCCCTGTGGCCGCCACCGCGTTCGCGTTCACCTGCCATGGTGTTTTCCGATCCTTAAAAGACTTGCCTGAAAGAGGCTCGCGCCCCCGGCCGTGTGTCCGTTCTATTCCAAATCCTAGAAACTCAATCCGCTCTCACGCGCCGCGTCCGCAAGCGCCTTGACGCGCCCATGATAGAGATATCCGCCGCGATCGAACACCACTTCGGTGACGCCGTTTTTCACGGCGCGCTCCGCCAGCAGCTTGCCGACGGCTTTGGCCGCGTCGATGTTGGCGCCAGTATTGCCGCTCTCGCGCATCGCCTTCTCCAGCGAAGACGCCGATGCCAGCGTCTCGCCCTTGAGGTCATCGATGACCTGCGCATAGATGTGCTTCGACGAGCGGAACACCGACAGCCGCGGGCGGCCGCTGGCGGTACGGCGCAACGACAGCCGCACGCGTTGCTTCCGCCGGGCATTCGTAATCTTAAGTCTCGACATGACCGGCTCCGTTACTTCTTCTTGCCTTCCTTGCGGAAGATAAATTCGTCGGAATATTTCACGCCCTTGCCCTTGTAGGGCTCGGGCGGACGATAGCTGCGAATCTCGGCGGCGACCTGGCCGACGCGCTGGGAATCGTTGCCGTTGATGACGATCTCGGTCGGCTTCGGCACCGTGATCGCAATACCTTCCGGGATCGCATAGACGACGTCGTGGCTGTAGCCGAGCGCGAGCTGCAGGTTCTTGCCCTGCAGCGCGGCGCGGTAGCCGACGCCGGTGATTTCCAGCTTCTTCTCGAAGCCCTTGGTGACGCCGGCCAACAGGTTCGCGATCTGCGCACGCGCGGTGCCGTAGAGCGCCTGGGCGCGGTTGGTCTCGAACCGCGGCGCCACCGTGACCGCGCCGTTTTCGAACTTCACCTCGACGTCGTCGTGCACGATGAACTGAAGCTGGCCCTTCGGCCCCTTCATCTTCACGGTCTGGCCCTCGACGGTCGCGGAAACGCCCGACGGAACCGTCACAGGCCGCTTGCCGATACGTGACATACTGATCCCTTCCTCAGAACACCGTGAAGAGAATTTCGCCGCCCACATTCGCGTCGCGCGCTTCGTGGTCGGCCATAATTCCCTTCGGCGTCGATAACACCGAAATTCCGAGACCGTTATTCACCCGCGGCAGGTTCTTGACCGAGGCATAAACGCGCCGCCCCGGCTTCGATACCCGCTCGATCTCGCGAATCACCGGCTCGCCGTCGAAATACTTCAACTCGATCTCAAGCTCGCTGCGTCCCGAGGCATGCTCGACGCTGGCATAGCCGCGGATGTAGCCTTCGGCCTTCAGCACCTCGAGCACGTTGGCGCGCATTTTCGAACCCGGGGTCGAGACCTTGGGCTTGGCGCGCATCTGTGCGTTGCGGATGCGGGTGATGAGATCGCTGATCGGATCGTGCGTTGACATGTGCGATCCCCCTTACCAGCTCGACTTCACGAGCCCGGGAACCAGGCCCTTGGAGCCGAGTTCACGCAGCGCGATGCGGGATAGCTTGTTCTTGCGATAGACCGAGCGCGGACGTCCAGTCATTTCGCAGCGATTGCGAATCCGCGTGGCCGACGAATTGCGCGGCATCTCGGCAAGCTTCAGCGTCGCCGCGAACCGCTCTTCCATCGGCTTGTTCTTGTCGGCGATGATGGCCTTCAGCTTCGCGCGCCTGGGCGCGGCGTTCTTGGTCATCCGCTTGCGCCGGTTGTTCTTTTCGATCGAACTCTTCTTTGCCATGCTTGGCTCCTGGGTTTCCGCGTTTGAGAGGCTTACAAGCGTCTCACTGCCGGAACGGGAAATTGAATGCGGTCAACAAGGCGCGCGCTTCGTCGTCGGTGCGCGCCGTGGTGCATACCGTGACGTCCATGCCCCACGTTTCCCCCATCTTGTCGAAGTCGATTTCGGGGAAAATGATGTGCTCCTTGATGCCGAGCGAATAGTTGCCGCGGCCGTCGAAACTCTTCGGGTTGAGGCCGCGGAAATCTCGCACGCGCGGCAGCGCCACGTTGATCAGGCGGTCGATGAATTCGTACATCTTGGCCTTGCGCAGCGTGACCTTGCAGCCGATCGGCTGGTTTTCACGCAGCTTGAAGGTCGCGATCGCGACCCGCGAATAGGTCACCACAGCCTTCTGGCCGGCGATCAGCGACAGATCGGCGGCAGCCAGTTCCGCCTTCTTGCGGTCATTGACGGCCTCGCCGACGCCCATGTTGAGCACGACCTTGTCGAGGCGCGGCACCTGCATGATGTTGGCATAACCGAACTGTTCGGTCAGCTTGCCGCGGATTTCCTTGTCGAACTGTTCGCGTAAACGCGGAACGTATGCGGTCTCAGCCATCGATCTCTGCTCCCGAGCGCTTGGCAATGCGTACCTTCTTGCCATCCGCCTGTATCTTGAAACCCACGCGGGTCGGCTTGCCGTCCTTGCCGACGATCGCGATGTTGGACAGATGGATCGGCGACTCCTTCGAGATGATGCCGCCCTCCTGCGCCTGGGTCTGCTTCTGGTGACGCTTGATCAGATTGACGCCGCGGACCAGCGCCTTGTTGTCGTCGGGACGCACCTCGAACACCTCGCCGGTACGGCCCTTGTCGCGGCCGTTCAGCACGATGACCTTGTCGCCCTTCCGGATCTTGGCAGCCATCACAGCACCTCCGGCGCAAGTGAAATGATCTTCATGTGGTTCTTGGCGCGCAGCTCGCGCGGCACCGGCCCGAAGATGCGGGTGCCGACCGGCTCCGACTGATTGTTGATCAGCACGGCGGCGTTGCGGTCGAAGCGGATGACGGAGCCGTCGGCGCGGCGGATGTCCTTGCGGACCCGCACCACGACGGCCTTCATCACGTCGCCCTTCTTCACCTTGCCGCGCGGAATTGCTTCCTTGATCGACACGACAATGACGTCGCCCACGGTGGCATAGCGGCGCTTGGAGCCCCCAAGCACCTTGATGCACATGACACGGCGTGCGCCTGAATTATCGGCCACGTCGAGGTTGGTCTGCATCTGAATCATTGATGCACCTCGTCCTCTTTCTGATGCGCAGATTTGCGCCTAAAATATCCCGAAGTTTCGATCGGCGAAGCCGATCTTACCTCAGGCCGTTTTGGTCTGTTCGCCCCGGACCACGGTCCAGCGCTTCAACTTCGAGATCGGCTTGCTTTCCTCGATCCACACCTGGTCGCCCGGCTTGAACTCGTTGTTCTCGTCGTGCGCGTGGTAGTTTTTCGAGCGGCGAATCGTCTTTTTGTAGATCGGATGGGTGAAGCGGCGATCGACGCGCACCACCACCGTCTTGGCCTGCTTGTCGCTGACGACCACACCCTGAAGCGTACGTTTCGGCATTTTAAGCCCCTTACTTCTTCTTCGCGCGCTGCTGCGCGGCGATGGTCTTGATGCGGGCGATATCGCGGCGGGCTTCACGCAGCCGCGAGGTGTTCTCCAGCTGCCCGGTGGCGCGCTGGAAACGCAGGTTGAAGCGCTCCTTCTTCAGATTGAGGACGGCATCGTCCATCTGATCGGGGCTCATCGCGCGGATATCGGCGGTTTTCATCTCGGCCATGACCACTTCCTCACTCCGCAATGCGCGCGACGAAGCGCGTCTTGATCGGCAACTTGGCGGCGGCGAGCGACAGCGCTTCTTTCGCGGTCTGCACGGTCACGCCGTCGATTTCGAAAATCACCCGGCCGGGCTTGACCCGCGCCACCCACAATTCCGGCGTACCCTTGCCCGAGCCCATCCGGACTTCGGCGGGCTTCTTCGACACCGGCACATCCGGGAAAATCCGGATCCAGACGCGGCCGGCCCGCTTCATGTGACGGGTCAGCGCGCGGCGCGCTGCTTCGATCTGGCGCGCGGTGAGGCGCTCGGGCGCCATCGCCTTCAGGCCGAACTGGCCGAACGACAACGTCGCGCCCGAAGTCGCAACGCCGTGGATCCGGCCCTTATGCGCCTTCCGGAACTTCGTCTTCTTTGGTTGCATCATGGCTTACGCCCTCAAACCTTCTCAAAAATCGCTTTAAGCGGCGTCGCGACGGGGCCGCGTATTGTCGCCCTCGGCCATCTTCTTGTCCTGGGCCATCGGATCGTGCTCGAGGATTTCGCCCTTGAAGATCCAGACCTTGACGCCGCAGGTGCCGAACGTGGTGAACGCGGTCGCAACGCCGTAATCGATGTCGGCGCGCAGCGTGTGCAGGGGAACGCGGCCTTCGCGATACCATTCCATGCGCGCGATTTCGGCGCCGCCGAGACGGCCCGAGCAGTTGATACGAATGCCCTCGGCGCCAAGACGCATCGCCGACTGCACCGCGCGCTTCATGGCGCGGCGGAACGCGACGCGGCGCTCGAGCTGCTGGGCGATCAATTCGGCGACCAGCGTGGCGTCGAGCTCGGGCTTGCGGATCTCGACGATGTTGATGACGACGTCGGAGGCGGTGATGTCGGCAACCCGCTTGCGCAGCTTGTCGATGTCGGCGCCCTTCTTGCCGATCACGACGCCGGGACGCGCCGAGTGGATCGTCACGCGGCACTTCTTGTGCGGGCGCTCGATCACAATCCTGGCGACGGCCGCCTGCTTCAGTTCCTTGTGCAGGATCTCGCGGATCTTGACATCCTCGTGCAACAGCTTGCCGTATTCGTTCTTGCCGGCGAACCAACGGGAATCCCACGTCCGGTTGATGCCGAGACGCAGTCCGATTGGATTGATTTTCTGACCCATCGTTCTCTCCCGCGCCGATTAGGCGCTCGCCTCGGCTTCGACCTGACGAACAACGATCGTCAGCTGCGAGAATGGTTTAAATACACGTCCCGAGCGGCCACGGCCGCGCGGTGCGAAACGCTTCATTACGATGCCGTTGCCGACATGCGCCTCGGCGACGACCAGATCGTCGACATCGAGGTCGTGGTTGTTCTCGGCGTTGGCGATCGCCAATTCCAGGCACTTCTTGACGTCGACCGCGATCCGCTTGCGCGAAAACTGCAGGTCGGCAAGTGCCGCCGAAGCCTTCCTGCCGCGGATCAATTGCGCGACAAGATTAAGCTTCTGCGGGCTCACCCGAAGCATCCGGGCGATCGCCTTGGCCTCGTTGTCCGGGAGGGTCCGTTCGCGCTTTGGTTTGCTCATCGCTTAGATCCTCAAGCCTTCTTGGCTTTCTTGTCGCCAGAATGGCCGTGGAAGGTCCGGGTCGGCGAGAACTCGCCGAACTTGTGACCCACCATTTCCTCGTTGACCGATACCGGCACATGCTTCTGGCCGTTGTAGACGCCGAACACCAGGCCGACGAACTGCGGCAGGATGGTCGAGCGGCGGCTCCAGATCTTGATGACGTCGTGACGGCCGGACGCGCGCGCGGCATCTGCCTTCTTGAGCAGCGAGCCTTCGACGAACGGGCCTTTCCAGACTGAACGAACCATGTCCGGCGTTCCTTACTTCTTCCGCTTGTGGCGGCTGATGAGAATGAATCTGTTGGTCGATTTGTTCGAACGGGTCTTCTTGCCCTTGGTCGGCTTGCCCCACGGGGTCACCGGATGACGGCCGCCCGAGGTGCGGCCTTCGCCGCCGCCGTGCGGATGGTCTACCGGGTTCATGGAGACGCCGCGGTTATGAGGCTTGCGGCCGAGCCAGCGATTGCGACCGGCCTTGCCGATCGAGATATTCATGTGATCCGGATTCGACACCGCACCGATAGTGCCGGTGCAGCGGCCGTGAACCAGGCGCTGCTCGCCGGAGTTCAGGCGGATGATCACGTAGTCATGGTCGCGGCCGACGAGCTGGGCATAGGTGCCGGCGGAACGTGCGAGCTGGCCGCCCTTGCCGATCTTCAATTCGACATTGTGGATGATGGTGCCGATCGGCATGTTGCCGAGCGGCATCACGTTGCCCGGCTTCACGTCGACATAGTTGCCGGCGATCACGGTGTCGCCGACGGCGAGGCGCTGCGGGGCCAGGATGTAGGATTGGGTGCCGTCGGTATATTTCACCAGCGCGATAAAGGCGGTGCGGTTCGGATCGTATTCGAGGCGCTCGACGGTCGCGGGCATATCGACCTTGGTGCGCTTGAAGTCGACGATGCGATACGACTGCTTGTGGCCGCCGCCGCGAAAACGCACGACCATGCGGCCGGTGTTGTTGCGGCCACCGCTGGAGTGCTTGCCCTCGGTCAGCGCCTTGACCGGCTTGCCCTTGTAGAGCGCCGAACGATCGACCATCACCAGCTGGCGCTGGCCCGGCGTCGTGGGGTTGAATTTTTTCAATGCCATCGTCGTATCGCCTTATAGCCCGGTGGTAACGTCGATGCGGTGGCCCTCTTCGAGGGTCACGATCGCGCGCTTCACATCCGACTGCGAACCGAACTGGCCGCGGAAGACCTTGGTCTTGCCCTTGCGCACCAGCGTGTTCACGCTTTTCACCTTGACGTCGAACAGCTTCTCGACGGCTTCCTTGATTTGCGGCTTGGTTGCCTTGCTCGCGACCTTGAACACAACCTTGTTATGCTCGGAGGCGACGGTCGCCTTTTCGGTCACGACCGGAGCAACGATGATGTCGTAATGGCGCGGATCGATATTCTTCATTTGAAGCGCGCCTCCAACGCATCGAGCGCTGCCTTGGTCAGCACCAGCTTCTGACGACGCAGAATGTCATAGACGTTGATGCCCTGGACCGGCAGCACGTCGATGTTCGGAATGTTGCGGGCCGCGGTGGCGAAGCCGGTGTGCACTTCGGCGCCGTCGATGATCAGCGCATTGGTCAGGCCGAGACCCGAGAAGTGGCCGATCAGCGCCTTCGTCTTGGCGGCCTCGAGGACGGCCAATTCAATCACGATCAGGCCGCCGTCCTTGGCTTTCGCGGACAGCGCATGGCGAAGCGCCAGCGCGCGGACCTTCTTGGGCAACGCAAAGGCGTGCGAGCGCACCACGGGACCGAACGCACGGCCACCGCCGCGGAACTGCGGCACCCGCGCCGAGCCGTGACGCGCACCGCCGGTGCCCTTCTGCTTGTACATCTTCTTGCCGGTACGCCAGACATCGGCGCGCCCCTGCGTCTTGTGGGTGCCGGCCTGGCGTTTGGCGAGTTGCCAGTTGACGCAGCGCTGGATGATGTCCTTGCGCGGCTCCAGACCGAAAATGGCGTCGGAAAGCTGGACCGAACCGGCTTCCTTGCCTTCAAGGGTTGTGACTTTCAATTCCATCTCACACGCTCCCCTGCTCGGCGGGCGCTTCGGCTGGCGCAGCCTGCCCGCCGCCGTCGGCGAGACGGAACTTGCCGGGCTTCGGCGCGTCTTTCGGCAATGCCTTCTTGACGGCATCGCGCACCGCGATCCATCCGCCCTTGGAGCCGGGAACGGCGCCTTCGACGAGGATCAATCCGCGTGCGACATCGGTCTGCACCACACGCAGATTGAGCGTGGTGATGCGATCGACGCCCATGTGACCGGGCATCTTTTTGTTCTTGAAGGTCTTGCCGGGATCCTGCCGGCCGCCGGTCGAACCGATCGAGCGATGCGAGACCGAGACACCGTGGGTGGCGCGCAAGCCGCCGAAATTCCAGCGCTTGATGCCGCCCGCGAAACCCTTACCCACCGAAGTGCCGGTGACATCGACAAACTGACCGACCACGAAATGGTCGGCCTGAATTTCGGCGCCGACCGGGATCAGCGCGTCTTCCGACACGCGGAATTCGGTGACCTTGCGCTTGGGCTCGACCTTGGCAACCGCGAATTGGCCGCGCTCTGCCTTCGGCAGGTACACGGTCTTGCGGGTGCCCGAACCGAGCTGCAGCGCGACGTAACCGTTCTTCTCGGTCGTGCGATGGCCCAGCACCTGGCAATTACCCAGCTTCAGCACGGTCACGGGGATATGTTCGCCGGTCTCCGTAAAGACCCGCGTCATCCCGACCTTTTGTGCGATCACTCCGGAGCGCATCGGCGTGCTTCCTGTTCTTTCTGTCCGCTGACTTCGGACGGGATCTGAAAACTTAAAGCTTGATTTCGACGTCAACACCGGCCGCCAAGTCGAGCTTCATCAGCGCGTCCACGGTCTGCGGTGTCGGATCGACAATGTCGAGAAGACGCTTGTGCGTGCGCATCTCGAATTGCTCGCGGCTCTTCTTGTCGACGTGCGGTGAACGGTTGACGGTGAACTTCTCGATGCGGGTGGGCAGCGGAATCGGTCCGCGAACCTGTGCACCGGTCCGTTTCGCCGTGTTCACGATCTCACGCGTCGACGAATCGAGAATTCGATGGTCGAACGCCTTGAGACGTATCCGAATATTCTGGCCGTTCATTGCCGTTGTCTTTCTTTAGTGAGTGGCGAATAGCGAATAGCGAATAGAGGTAATCCCATTCGCCACTCGCTACTCCCTATTCGCGTCCTTACTCGATGATGCTTGCAACGACACCGGCGCCGACGGTGCGGCCACCTTCGCGGATCGCGAAGCGCAGCTTTTCTTCCATCGCGATCGGCACGATCAGGTGCACTTCCATCGCGATGTTGTCGCCGGGCATCACCATCTCGGTACCCTCGGGCAGATGCACGACACCGGTCACGTCCGTGGTGCGGAAGTAGAACTGCGGCCGGTAGTTGGTGAAGAACGGGGTGTGACGGCCGCCCTCCTCCTTGGTCAGGATGTAGGCCTCGGCCTTGAACTTGGTGTGCGGCTTCACCGAACCCGGCTTGCACAGCACCTGACCGCGCTCGACTTCCTCGCGCTTGGTGCCGCGCAGCAGCGCGCCGATGTTGTCGCCGGCCTGGCCCTGGTCGAGCAGCTTGCGGAACATTTCAACACCGGTGACGATGGTCTTCTGGGTATCGCGCAGGCCGACGATTTCGATTTCCTCGCCGACCTTGACGACGCCGCGCTCGACGCGCCCGGTCACCACGGTGCCGCGGCCCGAGATCGAGAACACGTCTTCCACCGGCATCAAGAACGGCTGGTCGATCGGACGCTCCGGCTGCGGAATGTACTCGTCGACCGCCGCCATCAGTTCCAGGATCGCGTCGTGGCCGAGCTTCTTGTCCTTGTCTTCCAGCGCCGCCAGCGCCGAACCCTTGACGATCGGAATCTTGTCGCCGGGGAAATCGTACTTCGACAGCAGCTCGCGGACTTCCAGCTCGACCAGTTCGAGCAGTTCCGGATCGTCCACCATGTCGCACTTGTTCAGGAACACGACGAGCGCGGGAACGCCGACCTGACGGGCCAGCAGGATGTGCTCGCGGGTCTGCGGCATCGGGCCGTCGGCCGCCGACACCACCAGGATCGCGCCGTCCATCTGAGCGGCGCCCGTGATCATGTTCTTCACATAGTCGGCGTGGCCCGGGCAATCGACGTGCGCGTAATGCCGGTTCTTGGTCTCGTATTCGACATGCGCGGTCGAAATCGTGATGCCGCGCGCCTTCTCTTCAGGCGCCTTGTCGATCTGGTCGTATGCGGTGAACGTCGCACCGCCGGTTTCCGCCAGCACCTTGGTGATCGCCGCCGTCAACGACGTCTTGCCGTGATCGACGTGACCGATCGTCCCGATGTTGCAATGCGGTTTATTACGTTCAAACTTTGCTTTGGCCATGACTCTCTCCGTTCAGTCGTTAACTGCCGCTAACGACAATCAGGCAAACTTCTTCTGGACTTCCGCCGACACGTTTGCCGGCGCTTCCGCGTAGTGGTCGAACTGCATCGTAAAGGTTGCGCGGCCCTGGCTCATCGAGCGCAGGTTATTCACGTAACCGAACATATTCATGAGCGGCACCATCGCATTGATGACGTTGGCATTGCCGCGCATGTCTTGACCCTGGATCTGCCCGCGCCGCGAATTCAGATCGCCGATGACGGAGCCGGTGTAATCCTCCGGCGTCACCACCTCGACCTTCATGATCGGCTCGAGCAGAACCGACTTGCCCTTTTGCAGCGCTTCGCGGAAGGCCGCGCGCGACGCAATTTCGAAGGCCAGCGCCGAAGAGTCGACGTCGTGATAGGCGCCGTCCACCAGCTGGACCTTGACGTCGACCACCGGGAAGCCGGCGACCACGCCGGAGCCCAACACGCTGTTGAGGCCCTTTTCGACGCCGGGGATGTATTCCTTCGGCACCGAACCGCCGACGACCTTGGATTCGAACTCGAATCCCTTGCCCGGCTCGTTCGGCTCGACGATGAACTTCACCCGCGCGAACTGGCCGGTACCGCCGGTCTGCTTCTTGTGGGTGTAGTCGACTTCCGCGCGCTTGGTGACGCGTTCACGGAACGCCACCTGCGGCGCGCCGATGTTGGCGTCGACCTTGTAGGTCCGGCGCAGGATGTCGACCTTGATGTCGAGATGGAGTTCGCCCATGCCCTTGAGAATGGTCTGGCCGGATTCCTGATCTGTCGAAACCCGGAACGACGGATCCTCCGCGGCCAGCTTCGCCAGGGCGACGCCGAGCTTTTCCTGGTCGGCCTTCGACTTCGGCTCGATCGCGATCTCGATGACCGGCTCCGGAAATTCCATCTTTTCCAGAATCACGGGCTTGCTGGCGTCGCACAGCGTATCGCCGGTGCGGGCTTCCTTCAGGCCTGCCAGCGCCACGATGTCGCCGGCAAAAGCTTCCTTGATGTCTTCGCGGTTGTTGGCATGCATCAGCAGCATCCGCCCGATGCGCTCCTTGCGGTCGCGGGTCGAATTGATGACGCCGGTGCCCGATAGCAGCGTGCCGGAATAGATGCGGCAGAAGGTGATGGTGCCGACAAACGGGTCGTCCATGATCTTGAACGCCAGCAACGCCAGCGGCTCCTTGTCGTTCGGAAGCCGAACGACTTCGTTGCCGTCTTCATCGACGCCCTTGATGGCGGGCACGTCGACCGGCGAAGGCAGATAATCCACCACCGCGTCGAGCAAAGGTTGCACGCCCTTGTTCTTGAAAGCTGAGCCGCACAGCACCGGAAAGAACGCGCCGGTCAGCACGGCCTTACGGATCATGCGCTTGAGCGTCGCTTCATCGGGCTCGTTGCCGTCGAGATAGGCGGCGAGAACCTCGTCGTCGAGTTCGACCGCGGCCTCAAGCAGCTTCTCGCGATATTCCTTGGCCTTCTCGACCATATCCTCGGGAATATCGACATCTACGAACTTGGCGTCGAGCTTCTCTTCTTCCCAGATCACGCCCTTCATGCGGACGAGATCGATGAGGCCCTTGAAGTTGTTCTCCGAGCCGATCGGAAGCTGGATCGCGATCGGCTTGGCGCCGAGGCGGTCGACAATATCCTGCATGCATTTGTAGAAATCGGCGCCAGTCTTATCCATCTTATTGGCGAACACGATGCGCGGAACTTTGTACTTGTCGCCCTGACGCCAGACGGTTTCGGTCTGCGGCTCCACGCCCTGGTTGGAATCGAGCACGCACACCGCGCCGTCGAGCACGCGCAAGGAGCGCTCGACTTCGATGGTGAAGTCGACGTGGCCGGGGGTGTCGATGATGTTCAGGCGCTTGCCTTCCCAGAACGCGGTGGTCGCGGCGGAGGTGATGGTGATGCCGCGCTCCTGCTCCTGCTCCATCCAGTCCATCGTCGCGGCACCTTCGTGCACTTCGCCGATTTTGTGGCTCTTGCCGGTGTAATACAGGATGCGCTCGGTGGTCGTGGTCTTGCCGGCATCGATATGCGCCATGATACCGAAGTTGCGGTAGTCCTCTATGGCATGAACGCGGGGCATGGGCTATTCCTTAAATCCGTTCGTTTCGCCGTTACCAGCGATAGTGCGAGAAGGCGCGGTTGGCTTCCGCCATCCGATGCACGTCTTCACGCTTCTTGACGGCGTTTCCCCTGCCATTCGACGCGTCGAGCAACTCGGCTGAGAGCCGCTCCGTCATCGTCTTTTCATTGCGTTCGCGTGCCGCCGAAATCAGCCAGCGGATCCCGAGCGCCTGCCGGCGCACCGAGCGGACTTCGACCGGCACCTGATAGGTGGCGCCGCCGACGCGGCGCGAGCGGACTTCGATCGTCGGCATCACGTTCTCGAGCGCCTGCTCGAAGATCGGCAGCGGGCTCTGCTTGGTCTTGGTCTCGATCATGCCGAGCGCGCCGTAGACGATGCCTTCGGCGACCGACTTCTTCCCGGCGTACATCACCGAGTTCATGAATTTCGTAATGATGATGTTTCCGAACTTGGGATCCGGAAGCACTTCACGCTTTTCAGCAGAATGGCGGCGAGACATCTTGTCTGTTCCCGATTATTTCGGACGTTTCGCGCCGTACTTCGAACGGCGCTGCTTACGGTTCTTGACGCCCTGGGTATCGAGGACGCCGCGGAGAATATGGTAACGCACGCCGGGCAAATCCTTGACGCGGCCGCCGCGGATCATGACCACCGAGTGCTCCTGAAGGTTATGGCCTTCACCCGGAATGTAGCCGATGACCTCGAACCCGTTGGTCAGGCGCACCTTGGCGACCTTACGAAGCGCCGAGTTCGGCTTCTTCGGGGTCGTGGTGTAGACGCGCGTGCAAACGCCGCGCTTCTGCGGCGACTGCTGCAGAGCCGGCACCTTCTTGCGCGACTTCTGAACGACGCGCGGACTTGCGATCAGCTGGTTGATCGTCGGCATGTCAGCCTTCACCCTTTAGTTCGTGCGAAACCGGTATCGGCTCCGCAAATTCTTCTCGGGACTACCGTCCCATTCGGCCGCGTCGCGCGAATAACCCGCGCAAAGCGAAATCGCGCCAACCACACATTGCTGAGCGGAAAGCGCTTCGACGCCACAGAGGACCGCAGTCATAACCGAACAACTGACGCCGTTCAGTCGGTACCGAGGTCATGCATCCGATATCAATCTCAAGAGAACTTGCTCAAGAGAACCAAGATCGTCCTGGCAGTGCCTAGCTATCATCGACAGCGTTTGAGCGGCATTCGTCGAGGCTGGTGCCCGTCTCAATCCGCTGGGACTGAAAGGGTGATCCGTTCCGACTCTGGCGTCGCTCACCGCCTGTCGTTAAGTGGGCGGGTTCTATCCGCCGCAGATAGTCAAGTCAAGGCGAAACAACAAGGTGTGAAACGCCTCTGGCGCCTGCGGATTCGACGTGCGCGGGAATTTCACGGCCCGCAAAATCACGACGTTATTCGGCTCGAAAGCAACGAATCGTGCGGGTCGTGCAAGGCCGTTTGCGCAAGCTCCAATGCGAACGACGCAATGGACCGCGAACCGGTCCTCCGCAAGGCCCAGGCCGCGCTCGGCCCATTCAGGCGAATCGCCCGGACTTAGTATTACCCGGGTAATATAGGGTTAGTCTTACTGAGTCAGAAGGTCGCGGCCCTTAACGGCAGAGAATCAAATAATTGAAGAGATTCAGATTTTGGCACGTGGAGGGCCAGATGAATCTCAAGCGCGGCGGAGATAGCGAAGCACGGTTTGCGGCGTATGTGGAAGGGCTTGCGAGCGTCATTGGTCACGCGGATCGGGCCGGGCCGTTGCGCGATTATTGCACCGGTTTGATGCTGCCTGGCGAGCGTAAGAGCGTCGAACCGATGGCGGCGAGGACGGCTCCGGCGCGGACGGCCGCGCAACACCAGTCGTTACTGCACTTTGTCGGTATCGCGCCCTGGTCAGACGAGAAGGTGTTAGCCAAGGTGCGCGAGATGGTGCTGCCGGCGATGAAGAAGGGCGGGCCGATCGAGGCCTGGATCATCGACGACACTTCGTTCCCGAAGCAAGGAAAGCATTCGGTCGGGGTGCACCATCAGTATTGCGGGCAGCTCGGCAAGCAGGCCAATTGTCAGGTGACGGTGTCACTGTCGATTGCCAATCACTCCGTCAGCCTTCCGGTGGCCTATCGGCTGTATCTGCCAATGGACTGGGCCGAGGATGTCACCCGCCGGGACAAGGCAGGCGTGCCACTGGAGATCGAGTTCAAGACAAAGCCGGCGATCGCGCTCGATCAGATACGATGGGCGTGCAAAGCCGGCCTGCCACGCGGTGTCGCATTGATGGACGTGGCCTACGGCAACGACTCGCGGCTGCGCGCGGGCATGACGACCTTGGGCGTGCCCTATGTGGTAGGCATTCAACCGAACACGTTGATGTGGCGATCCGGAGCCGGCCCAAGGGGGAGAGGCAAGCCGCTGAACAACACGGGCCGCCGCGACGAACCCGATCTTGTCTCGGCCAAGGAGGTGATGCTGGGTCTGCCCAAGCGGGCCTGGCGCACGGTCAGATGGCGGGAGGGCTCGGCCGATTGGTTGTCCTCACGCTTTGCGCGGGTGCGTGTTCGTGTCGGGCATAACAAGCTGGTTCCAGAATCAGTGTTGGAGGAGTGGCTGCTGATCGAATGGCCCGAGGGTGAAGCCGAGCCGACGAAATATTGGCTCTCGACATTGCCGGTGAACACCAGCTTCCGCGCCCTCGCCGATTTTGCCAAGCTGCGCTGGCGCATCGAGCGCGACTATCAAGAGCTCAAACAGGAGGTCGGGCTGGGTCACTATGAGGGCCGCGGATGGCGCGGCTTCCACCATCACGCCACGCTGTGCATCGCAGCGTATGGATTCCTGATCGCCGAGCGGGCGACGATTCCCCCCTCAGGACCTCGTTCCGCCTCGCTGCTCGAAAGACCTCGCCTTCCCAACGATTATCGACCCAGAGGATCCACCCTTGCGGCCTGAACGTCACATCCCAAACTCAATCGCGACCATGCGAGCCCGCTTGATCTGCGCGCTCGTCAAAACCCTACCACGATGTCCATGTTGCGGAGCCGCTGCCGCATCAAGCAGACAACGAAAACTCATGACGCAGTAAGATTAGGCGGCTTATTGGGACGTTGCCATGCCCGGTTTCCTGGGCGGCGGTGCTGAGGGCCGGTCACGGAACCGGTCCCGCAAGTTTCGCAGCTGCCGAAAAGCAAGCTGCCGGCCGGCCTCGATTCGGTAACCGAGCGATTTTCCCGGGCCGACGTCGACCAGTAGATCGACCATGGTTCGGCGCCCGGCCCACAGCTGGGCCATGAAGCTCGCTTCTGCCGCGCAGGAATTGATCGCCAGAATGTCCGATCCGGCAAACAATTCGTCGGTAATCCGATCGATCAGCAGGGCTCCGGGCGAATATTTGCTGTATTTCGCGCTGAATGCGGTTTTCCAGGTGTAGGCCGTCGTCCCGCAATACATCAGCACCTGCGCCGCAATGGCCTCGCCGTCCACCCGCAATAGCGCCACCGAAGCGTTGCCCTGGGCGGCCAGGCCCTGCAGCAACCGCCTGACGAAGGCGGCGTCTTTGGAGTCGGACAGCAGCGCGGTGCCCCGGTCGCCTTTCCAGCTGGCTTTTTCGAGCGCGAGAAAGGTTTCGAATGCCAGTTCGGCGCCGCCGGGCGTTCGGTCGTTCACGACGTCGACCGTGCCGAGCCCCGACAACCGGTTCCAGTCCTGTCGCAGCTTCTTGCGCGTCGAGCCGGTCCGTTTTACGCCAAACTCCGGGGTCACGAATGGCCGCGCACTTTCCGAAAGCATCAGCGGCGTGATGCCGCGTCCGGCCAGTTCCCTCAGCATGGCGGGATAGCTTGGACACTCGGCGTCGAGCGACGGCAGGCTCACGACATTCGGCAGCAGCGGGCTCTGTTCGATCGCCGCGAAGAACGCCGCGATCACCTCGTCCATGCAGGCCGGATCGACGACGGGGCTGCAAAGAAAGGCGTAGTTGTAAGGCAGCGCTTCGAGCACCGCAGGCCAGAACGGGGCAAGTTTCCGCAATTGCAGCGCCCAGACCCCGACGAGCTTCGGCTGGCCGGCGCCCTGCTCCCAGGCCAGCAGCATGTAAATCCTGGCGAAGTTGGTCTCGCAGGCCGCCCGCAGCGCGGCGGGGTTCATGAAGACGTTCGACGTAGCACGCCGGACCAGGTCGTCCCATTGCGGGCCGATGTCCGGGTTAGGTGAATCAATCGTTACCGAAATCATCGGGCCAATGCTTTGAGTGATTGCGGCGTGGCGCCATCTTGTTCGTCCGACATTGCTTTTCGGTTAAGTCGGCAACCGGCACCGGTCGTATTCAGGACGTTTCTTTCAAGGTTTGTTTGCCTTTTCCGGCGCAATGATAGCGTCTGCCGGAGGCAAGTGCATGCGGTACACGGATGTTGCAATCGTCGGCGGCGGACTGGCCGGCTCGACCGCCGCGGCGATGCTGGGACGCGCTGGCGTCTCGACGCTGCTGATCGACCCTCACCCCAGTTATCCGCCCGAACTGCGCTGCGAGAAACTGGGCGGAAACCAGCTCGAGCTGTTGCGCAAAACCGGGCTTGCGGAGACGACCTTGCGCGCCACCACGCTCGACGGCGAGGTGTGGGAAGCGCGTTTCGGCTATGTCGTCGCCAAAAAAATCAGCGATCAACACGGCGTGATGTACGACACTCTGGTCAACACCATGCGCGCGCAAATTCCGCCGGAGGCCGGGACGATCCACGCCAAGGCTTCCGCCATTTCCAGCAGCCCGGAACGGCAGAAGATCGTCTTGTCGAATGGCGAGGCAATCTCGGCGCGGCTGGTCGTGCTGGCCAATGGCCTGAACGTCGGCCTTCGCCATACGCTCGGTATCGAGCGCCACATCATCAGCGCATGCCATTCGGTCACGCTCGGCTTCGAGGTCGCCCCGATCGGCCGCGCGGCGTTTGATTTCCCGGCCCTCACCTATTGGCCGAAGCGAACGGACGCTCGGATGGCTTACCTGTCGATTTTTCCGATCGGCAAGGCGATGCGCGCCAATCTGATGGTTTACCGCGAGATGACCGATCCCTGGCTGTCGGGCTTTCGGCAGGCCCCCGAACAAGCCATGCGCGCGATGATGCCCGGCCTGCAGCGCATGATGGGCGACTTCTCGGTGAACGGGCCCGTCAAGATCCGGCCGGCCGATCTATGCGTCACCGAAGGCCATATTCAGCCTGGCATCGTCCTGGTCGGCGATGCCTTCTCGACTTCCTGCCCGGCTGCAGGAACCGGCACCACCAAGGTGTTCACCGACGTTGAGCGCCTGTGCAACGTTTACATTCCGGCGTGGCTTGCGACCGAAGGCATGGGCACGGAAAAGATTGCGGAATTCTACAACGACCCGGAGAAGACGGCGTGCGAGGCCCGCAGTCGCGCCAAGGCCTACCACCTTCGTTCACTGTCCACGGACAGCGGGCTGTCATGGCGCGCGCAGCGCTGGGCGCGTTTCATCGTGCGCCTCGCCCAGGGCACTTGGCGATCAATGCGCAAGCGGGTTTCAGCCGGACCGAGTCCACGAAACCCGGCTGAGACCCGGGATATGGAAGGCTGGCGTAACCGATCGACCGATATTGCGGGCGCCTGACGGGACGACATTCGCCGTCTCAATCGTCATCATCATCGTCAGCCTGATGCGGAACGTGGCTCTGATCGTCCCAGAGCTTCCGGTAGATGCCGTTGGCGGCGAGCAGCTCGGCATGCGAGCCGCGCTCGATCGCCTTGCCCCCCGATATCACGATGATCTCGTCCATCTCGACCACCGATGTCAGGCGGTGGGTCGAGAAGATCATGGTGCGGCCCTTCGCGAGCTTCAGCAATGTCTTGTTGATCGCGGCTTCGGTGGTCTGGTCGAGCGCCGAGGTCGCCTCGTCGAGCAGCAGGATCGAGGGGTTGCGGACGATCGCGCGCGCGATCGCGATGCGCTGGCGCTGGCCGCCTGACAGCGTATCGCCGCGTTCGCCGACCGGGGTGTCGTATTTTTGCGGAAGGCTCATGATGTAGCGGTGGATCTCGGCCTTGCGTGCCGCCTGCTCGACTTCCTGATCGGTCGCGCCTTCCTTGCCGAGCCGGATGTTTTCCCGAATCGACATGTTGAAAAGCATGTTTTCCTGGAACACCACCGCCATGCTCCTGCGCAGGGATTCGCGGGTCACCCTGCGGATGTCGACGCCGTCGATGGTCACGCGCCCTTCGTCCGGCACATAGAGGCGAAGGATCAGATTGAGCAGCGTGCTTTTGCCGGAGCCGCTCGGGCCGACGATGGCGATGGTCTTGCCGACCTTGAGCTTGAGGCTGAGGTTGTCGAGAACCGGCGTTTGGCTGCCTTCGTACTGAAACGTGACATGCTCGAAGGTGATGTCGTTGGTGATGCGCGGCAGGTCGGGTGCGCCCGGACGATCGGCGCCGGGGCTCGGTTCGTCCAGCAGTTCCTGCATGTGGCGAACCGCCGCCGCCGACTGGATCGACACCGGGATGAAATGCATGATGTGGGCGATGTTGTAGGACACCTCCCAGAACGCACTCTCGAACGTCACGAAGGTCCCGATGGTAATCTGGCCCTTGGTGGCGAGATAGGCGCCGATCGCGAGCACCACGAGGTGCAGCAACAATACGGAGATGGTGACGGTGCGCTCGACCATGGTCGACAGGAACGCCGCGGACGCTATCCTGCCGCGCGCGTCGTTGTTGCGCAGCGTGAACCAGCCCAGCGTCCTGCGCTGCAGGCTGAACGCCTTGACCACCGCCTGGGCCGCGACGTTTTCCTGCACCATGCCGAGCAGCGCGGATTCATTGAGCTTCTGTTCGTAATTCGCCTGCACCGCTTTCGGCGTCAGGATCCGCGGGCCGATCAGCGTGATTGGGAATACCAGCAGCGACACGGCGGCGAGTTGCCAGTTCAGGAACAGCATCAGGATGATGCCGGCGATCAGTTCGAACAGCGGCAACGCCGCGCTGTTGGCAAAGCTCTTGATCGAGCCTTCGAAGGCCGAGAGATCGATGGAAAAGCGCGAGAGAATCTCGCCGCGCCTGGTACGCGCAAAATAGGCCGACGGCAGATTTTGCACGTGCTCGAACAGCCGCGCGCGGACGTCCGAAATTAGCGCGGCCGCGAGCTTGGCGTCCCACCGCTCGTACCAGACCGCGACGATCGAGGTGAAAATTCCTGCCGCCCCCAGCACCGAGAGAATCTTGACCAGCGCCCCGAAATCTTCCTCGCCGAGCGCATCGTCGATCAGGAACTTCAGGCTCAGCGGCATGATGACGTTGAACAGCGTCTCGACCACGACGCCGAGGGCGACGAACGCCAGGATCTTCTTGTAGTGCTTCAGGAAGGGTCTGACGAACGCATAGACCGTCGCCAGCGCACCGGCGGCTTCCTTCGCGGTAAAGACCACAAGATCTTCGTCGTCCTCGTCGTCGTCGAGATTCAGTTCGTCATCATCGTCTTCGTCCTCGTCATCGGGCGGAGACGACGCGGCCGTCTTGCCGCCGATCACGCGGTCTGCGGCGCCGGCGTCCACCGCAAGCTTCTTGTCGGGCTCCAGCGCAACAGCATCATCCGCGGAAGCGGGTATCAGCTCAATCGACGATGGAGGCTTGTGCGCCATGAAACCAACCGATGCTGCACGGCCAGCATGACCGCAAAATCTACCCGTAGTCTTGAATCGCGGGATCAAGCCTATGCGATCAGAACGCAGTCGGCAAAGCATCTCTCCGCATGTCGTCCGAGGCGTTCGCCGGCAGACGTGCCAACTCAATCGTCGGCAGCGATCTTGTCAAAGAACGAATAGCGCAGGCTGTCGGCGTCCGCATACCAGTGCCCGGGCCCTTTGTTGGCGGCGAGCGTTGCAGCCCACAGCGCGTCGGTGCAGTCGCGTCGGTGCATCGACAGGTCGAACCCGTTGCTGAAAAACAACTCCGACCACTCCCACCAGGTCCCGAGCTTCTTCACGCCGCGCAAGAGGTCGTATTGATCGATGAGCGCCGGCGCCATGTCCGATGTCACCGATCCGAATACGACGCCGGTTTTCACGACGCGGTTCAGTTCGCGAACGGCGCGGGGGACCTGCTTTTCCGCGACGTGGCATAGGCTGGTCTCGAATACGATGTCGAATTCGCCGTCCTTGAACGGCATATCGACGATCGATCCAAGCCTGTTGAATTTCTTCAGCGCCTTCGGCGTCCGGGCATGGATCGCGCGGTTGTTCTCGATGCCCCATGCGTCGATGCCGTGGGCGCGCAGCGCTCCCACCAGTTCGCCGCTGGCGGACCCGGCCACCAGCAGTCTGTAGCCCTTGGCCCTGTTCCAGACGATCTTGATCAGGTCCGTCAGGTAGGCGGGATCGGTAAACCGGCTCCAGACCTCATGATAGGGTCCCAGCCCGCGATAATTCTCGAAGTACCCGCGGTCGATCTTGTCGGAGGCCGGCCTGGCTCCCTCGCCGCGCGCCCGGCGCAACCGCATCGTCTCGGTGAGGACGATGTCGGTGGCGGCATCGGAGGAATCGAGCAGGCCGTTCAGCGTCGAGTCGAACAGATAGTCGCCGACCACGACCAGGCCGGGGTGCTGCTTCGGATCGGGACGGTGATTCGTCATGACGTCGCGCGCCGGCATGCCGCCCGGAAGCGCATTCACCGACGACAGCCAGCGGTGGATCCTGCCTTCCATGAAATGCGCGCGGGCATGGCCGAGCGAGGCCGGCAGCGACTTCAGTGCGGCGTCGATCAGTTCCTGATCGCTGAGATTGGCGAAAGCCAGTGCGTCGGAACCGGCGATCAGCCAGTTCAGCACACCATGCTTGCCGACGTCGTGACGCGCGCCTTCGTTGTAAACGCAGCAGCCGCCGAACGCTTCCGACATGAACCAGGCGCCGGGGATCTTCTCGCCCCAGAACGGCTCGTCGAACAGGATCGAGATCCGCAGATAATGCGCGGGGCGGTCGAAATAAGCGATGTGCTTGACCATCGACTGGCGCAGATGTTCGCCGTCCCAGCGCATGGTCGCGAGCCAGGAGTGCGGCAGGCACATCAGGACCAGATCGAAATCCCGGGTTTCCGGTCCCTTGCCGTTCATCATGTTGAGCTGATAGCGGCCGGAATCGGTCTTGCCGACCTTGAGAACCCGGTGATTGAGCTGGATATCGGCGTCGACTTCGGACTGCAGGCAGTCGATCAACTGCTCGTTGCCGTTCTGGATCGAATACAGGCCGAGATAGCCGTCCACATCCATCACGAAGTTCTTCAGCGCATTCAGCCCGTTGGTGTTGTGGCTCTCGGTGGCGAGATCGGAGCGCGCCATCACCTTGAAGAAGCGCTTGGCGGTTTCGTCTTCCACCTCCCTGTCGAGCAGCGCCTCGCAGCTGATGTAGGCCCATGGATGCTCGTTGTCGTGCGCGCCGACGCCTTCGTAATATTCGGCCGGCGACACCATTTCGGCGCAGCGTTTGCGGAACGTTTCGATCGCGTCCGCGGTCCTGGCGCCATATTTGCGGCGCATGCCCGGCACGTCCTGCAGCAGTTCGCCGTCGAGCTGGATCTGCTCGGCATCCATCGGGATGGTCTGCAGGCCAAAATGCTGGATCAGTTCGCGCAACGGATCGGGACCGGTCATCGAGTAATCGTAGATCTCGGCGACGCCGGCTTCGTACATCGCGGGCGCCGAATCGAATTTGCGTGTCAGGATCTTGCCGCCGACGCGGTCGGAGGCCTCGTAAATGGTGACGCGGCAAAGCTCGCCCAGCTTCTTTTTGAGATACCAGGCGCTCATCAGCCCGCCCGGGCCGCCGCCGACGATTGCAAGATCCAGCATGTGTTGTCCGTGATAGCCCGCCGCCCCTCTGGGGCGCATCCGGTTCTGAAGTCGCTCTAAGTTACCTAGCAAAAGCGCTTTTTTGCCTGAAGGAAAGATGAACAGACGCCCCTGCGCGCCGCAACGCAAAAACCAAAAAGGCCGGCTTGCGCCGGCCTTTTTATAACATATTGAAATCTCTCGTTTATTCCGCCGGCGGCAATGCCAACGGTTCGACTTCGGGAGCCGCGGGCACGATCGTCGCCTGCTTCTCGCGTTCGTCGAGGATCAGCTTATCGCGCTTGACGGCGACTTCGCGAATCTTGGCCATCGAGGCACCGGTGCCCGCCGGGATCAGCCGGCCGACAATGACGTTCTCCTTGAGGCCTTCCAGCGGGTCCACCTTGCCGTTGACGGCGGCTTCGGTGAGCACGCGGGTGGTCTCCTGGAACGAGGCCGCCGAGAAGAACGAGCGGGTTTGCAGGCTCGCCTTGGTAATACCGAGCAGCACCGGCGTTCCCGTGGCGGGCTTCTTGCCCTCCTCCTTGGCCTTGGCGTTGAGCTGGTCGAACTCGATCTTGTCGATCTGTTCGCCCGAGATCATGTCGGTTTCGCCCTGGTCGGTGATCTCCACCTTCTGCAGCATCTGACGGACAATCACTTCGATGTGCTTGTCGTTGATCAGCACGCCCTGCAGCCGGTAGACCTCCTGGATTTCGTTGACCAGATAGGCAGCGAGTTCCTCGATGCCCTTGATCGCCAGAATGTCGTGCGGCGCCGGATTGCCTTCGACGATGAAGTCGCCCTTTTCGACGATGTCGCCGTCCTGCAGATGGATGTGCTTGCCCTTCGGAATGAGGTACTCGCGAGTCTCCTCGTTCTTGTCCATCGGCTCGATCGAGATCCGCCGCTTGTTCTTGTAGTCGCGGCCGAACCGGATGGTGCCTGCGATTTCCGCGATGATCGCCGCGTCCTTCGGCTTGCGAGCCTCGAACAGTTCGGCAACCCGCGGCAGACCGCCGGTGATGTCGCGGGTCTTGGCGCTCTCGGTGGAGATACGCGCCAGAATATCGCCGGTCTTCACCTTGGCTCCGACGTCGACCGACAGAATCGCGTCGACCGACAGCATGTAGCGGGCCTCACCGCCACGCGCGAGCTTGAGGATCTTTCCATCCTTGCCCTTGATGACGATGGCCGGACGCAGATCCGTCCCGCCCCGCGTCGTGCGCCAGTCGATGACGACGCGCTTGGCGATACCGGTGGATTCGTCGAGCGTCTCCGAGATCGACTGGCCCTCGACCAGATCCTCGAACCCGATGGTGCCCTCGACCTCGGTCAGAACCGGCCGGGTGTAGGGATCCCACTCGGCGATGCGCTGGCCGCGCTTGACCATATCGCCTTCGTCGACCCGCATCCGCGCGCCGTACTGAATGCGGTGGGTCGCCCGCTCGGTGCCGTCGGCGTCGGTTACCGCCACCACCATGTTGCGCACCATCGCAACCAGATGGCCTTCGCCATTCTTCGCGATCGCCTTGTTCTTGATCGTCACCTTGCCGTCGAAATTCGACTCGATGAACGACTGCTCGTTGATCTGCGCCGCGCCGCCGATGTGGAACGTACGCATCGTCAGCTGGGTGCCGGGCTCGCCGATCGACTGCGCGGCGATGACGCCGACCGCCTCGCCGTGGTTGACCGGCGTGCCGCGGGCGAGGTCGCGCCCGTAGCACTTGCCGCAGATGCCGTTGACGAGTTCGCAGGTCAGCGCCGAGCGGATCTTCACTTCCTGGATGCCGGCCTGCTGGATGGCGTCGACGTGGGCCTCCTCCATCAGCGTGCCGCGCTTGACCACGACCTTGTTGGTCGCGGGATCGCGCAGATCCTCGCCGTTGGTACGGCCGAGGATGCGCGACGCCAGCGACGCGACCACCGTGCCGGCATCGATGATGGCGCGCATCTTGATGCCGAGCTTGGTGCCGCAATCATCGGCGGTGATGATGCAGTCCTGCGCCACGTCGACGAGACGACGCGTCAGGTAACCGGAGTTCGCCGTCTTCAACGCGGTATCCGCGAGACCCTTGCGGGCGCCGTGGGTCGAGTTGAAGTATTCGAGCACCGAGAGGCCTTCCTTGAAGTTGGAAATGATCGGCGTCTCGATGATCTCGCCCGACGGCTTCGCCATCAGGCCGCGCATGCCGGCAAGCTGACGCATCTGGTCCTGCGAACCGCGGGCGCCGGAGTTCGACATCATGAAGATCGAGTTGATCTGGGCCTCGCCGCCTTTCGGATTCTTCTTAACGGCGGAGATTTCCGTCATCATATCTTCGGAGATCTTCTTGGTGCACTTCGACCAGGCATCCACGACCTTGTTGTATTTCTCGCCGTGGGTGATCAGGCCGTCATTGTACTGCTGCTCGAATTCCTTCGCCAGCGTACGGGTGTCCTCGACGATCTTCCACTTCGAAGCCGGCACCACCATGTCGTCCTTGCCGAAGGAAATGCCGGCCTTGAACGCATTGTAGAAGCCGAGCGCCATGATGCGGTCGCAGAAGATCACCGTCTCCTTCTGGCCGCAGTGGCGATAGACCTGGTCGATCACGCCGGAGATTTCCTTCTTGGTCATCAGCTTGTTGATGACGTCGAACTGCATCTTCGGCGATTTCGGCAGCACCTGTCCGAGCATGGCGCGGCCGGCCGTGGTTTCGTACCAGCGGGTGACCGGCTTGCCGTTCTCGTCGACGCCCTGCCAGCGGTATTTGATCTTGGTGTGGAGATGAATGACCTTGGAGTGCAAGGCATGCTCGATCTCCGCCATCTCGCCGTACAGCTTGCCTTCGCCCGGCAGGCCTTCGCGCAGGATCGACAGGTAGTACAGGCCAAGCACGATATCCTGCGACGGCACGATGATCGGCTGACCGTTGGCCGGATGCAGGATGTTGTTGGTCGACATCATCAGCACGCGCGCCTCCAGCTGCGCTTCCAGCGACAGCGGAACGTGCACGGCCATCTGGTCGCCGTCGAAGTCGGCGTTGAACGCCGCGCAGACCAAGGGATGCAGCTGGATCGCCTTGCCCTCGATCAGCACCGGCTCGAACGCCTGAATGCCGAGACGATGCAGCGTCGGCGCGCGGTTCAGCAGCACGGGATGCTCGCGGATCACCTCGTCGAGAATATCCCAGACCTCGGGACGCTCTTTTTCGACCAGCTTCTTGGCCTGCTTCACCGTGGTGGACAGACCCTTGGCGTCGAGCCGCGAATAGATGAACGGCTTGAACAGCTCCAGCGCCATCTTCTTCGGCAGGCCGCACTGATGCAGCCGCAGTTCCGGACCGACCACGATCACCGAACGGCCGGAATAGTCGACGCGCTTGCCGAGCAGGTTCTGCCGGAACCGGCCCTGCTTGCCCTTGAGCATGTCGGCAAGCGACTTCAGCGGGCGCTTGTTGGCGCCGGTGATGACGCGGCCGCGGCGGCCGTTGTCGAACAGCGCGTCGACGGCCTCCTGCAGCATGCGCTTTTCGTTGCGGATGATGATGTCGGGCGCGCGCAGCTCCATCAGCCGCTTCAGCCGGTTGTTGCGGTTGATGACGCGGCGGTAGAGATCGTTGAGATCCGAGGTCGCGAAGCGGCCGCCGTCGAGCGGCACCAGCGGACGCAGGTCCGGCGGAATCACCGGCACCACCGTGAGGATCATCCACTCCGGCTTGTTGCCGGAATAGCGGAACGCCTCGACGATTTTGAGACGCTTGGCGAGCTTCTTGTGCTTGATGTCGGATTCGGTTTCCTGCATCTCGACGCGCAAGGAGGCCTCGAGCTTTTCGAGCTCAAGCCCCTTCAGCAATTCGCGGATCGCCTCGGCGCCGATCATGGCGGTGAAGCTGTCCTGGCCGTATTCGTCCTGCGCCTTCAGATACTCGTCTTCCGACAGCAGCTGACGGTCCTTGAGCGCGGTGAGGCCGGGCTCGAGAACGACGTAGTATTCGAAATACAGAATCCGCTCGAGATCCTTCAGCGTCATGTCGAGCAGAAGGCCGATGCGGGAGGGCAGCGACTTCAGGAACCAGATATGTGCAACCGGGGCGGCCAGCTCGATATGGCCCATGCGCTCGCGCCGGACCCGTGACAGCGTCACTTCGACCGAGCATTTTTCGCAGATGATGCCCTTGTACTTCATGCGCTTGTACTTGCCGCACAGGCACTCGTAGTCCTTGATCGGTCCAAAAATGCGCGCGCAGAACAAGCCGTCACGCTCGGGCTTGAAGGTGCGGTAGTTGATGGTCTCCGGCTTCTTGATCTCGCCGTAGGACCACGACAGAATCTTCTCCGGGGACGCGATCGAGATCCGGATCTGGTCGAAGACCTGAGCCGGCGTCGTCGGATTGAAGAGATTCATAATTTCTTGATTCATGGTCTTCTCCTCGCGTGCCGATCGTCACCGGCAGCAAATTCGAAATTCTTTGGTAGCCACACGCCCCGCTCAACGTCCGGGCAAGGCGCGGATGCCCGGCACAAGGCCGGGCATGACGCTTTTGTCTAGTTACTCCGCCGCTTCCGACGTGGTGCCGCCGACCTTGGAATTGTGCAGGTCGACGTTGAGGCCGAGCGAGCGCATTTCCTTGACCAGCACGTTGAACGATTCCGGGATACCGGCCTCGAACGTGTCGTCGCCGCGGACGATCGCCTCGTACACTTTGGTACGGCCGGCGACGTCGTCCGACTTCACGGTCAGCATTTCCTGGAGCGTGTACGCCGCGCCATAAGCCTCGAGCGCCCACACTTCCATTTCGCCGAAACGCTGGCCGCCGAACTGCGCCTTGCCACCCAGCGGCTGCTGGGTCACGAGCGAGTACGGCCCGATCGAACGGGCGTGGATCTTGTCGTCCACAAGGTGGTGCAGCTTGAGCATGTAGATGTACCCAACCGTCACCTTGCGATCGAACGCGTCGCCGGTCCGGCCGTCATAGACGGTCGATTGTCCGGAAGCGTCGAGACCCGCGAGCTTCAGCATCTCCTCGATGTCGGCTTCCTTGGCACCGTCGAACACCGGCGTTGCGATCGGCACGCCGTGCCGCAGGTTGCCGCCGAGTTCCATCAATTCCGTGTCGTTGAGCGACTTGATGGTTTCCTCGTCGCCGTAGATCTTTTTCAAGGTCTCCTTCAGCGGTTTGGTGTCCTGCTTGGCGGATGCCAGGTAGGCGTCGACCGCCTGCCCGATCCGCCTGCCGAGGCCCGCGCAGGCCCAGCCCAGATGGGTTTCGAGAATCTGCCCGACGTTCATCCGGCTCGGCACGCCCAACGGATTGAGCACGATGTCGGCATGCGTCCCGTCCTCAAGGAACGGCATGTCCTCGATCGGAACGATCTTGGATACGACGCCCTTGTTGCCGTGACGGCCCGCCATCTTGTCGCCGGGCTGAATCTTGCGCTTCACCGCGACGAAGACCTTGACCATCTTCATCACGCCGGGCGGCAATTCGTCGCCACGCTGTAGTTTCTCGACCTTGTCGAGGAAGCGCTGTTCGAGGCCCTTCTTCGATTCGTCGTACTGCTTCCGCATCGCCTCGATTTCGGCCATCAGCTTGTCGTTGGGCGAGGCAAACATCCACCATTGCGAACGCGGATGCTCGTCGAGCACCGCGCGCGTGATCTTGGTGTCCTTCTTGAAGCCCTTCGGACCGGCGATGCCCTGGCGGTTTTCCAGAAGCTCCGCCAGACGGCCGTAGACGTTACGGTCGAGAATCGCCTGCTCGTCGTCGCGGTCCTTGGCCAGACGCTCGATCTCTTCCCGCTCGATCGCCAGAGCGCGCTCGTCCTTGTCGACGCCGTGCCGGTTGAAGACCCGGACTTCGACGATCGTGCCCTGCACGCCCGGGGGCACGCGGAGCGAGGTGTCGCGAACGTCGGAAGCTTTTTCACCGAAGATGGCGCGCAGAAGCTTTTCTTCCGGCGTCATCGGGCTTTCGCCCTTCGGCGTGATCTTGCCGACCAGGATGTCGCCGGCGCGCACTTCCGCGCCGATATAGACGATTCCGGCTTCGTCGAGGTTCTTCAGCGCTTCTTCCGAAACGTTCGGAATGTCGCGGGTGATTTCCTCAGGCCCGAGCTTGGTATCGCGGGCCATCACTTCGAATTCCTCGATGTGGATCGAGGTGAAGACGTCGTCCTTCACGATCCGCTCGGAGAGCAGGATCGAGTCTTCGAAGTTGTAGCCATTCCACGGCATGAACGCGACCAGCACGTTGCGCCCGAGCGCGAGTTCGCCGAGATCGGTCGAGGGACCGTCGGCGATGATGTCGCCCTTGCGCACGAGGTCGCCGACCTTCACCAGCGGACGCTGGTTGATGCAGGTCGACTGGTTCGAGCGCTGGTACTTCATCAGCCGGTAGATATCGACGCCCGACTTGGTGGGGTCGAGATCCTCGGTGGCGCGGATCACGATACGGGTGGCGTCGATCTGGTCGATCACGCCCGAGCGGCGTGCCGCGATCGCGGCTCCCGAGTCGCGCGCGACCACGCCTTCCATGCCGGTGCCGACGAACGGCGCCTCGGCGCGCACCAAAGGCACGGCCTGACGCTGCATGTTCGAGCCCATCAGCGCGCGGTTGGCGTCGTCGTTCTCGAGGAACGGAATCAACGCCGCCGCCACCGAAACCAGCTGCTTCGGCGACACGTCCATGTAGTCGACCTTGTCCGGCGTGATCATCAGCACGTCGCCGGAATGGCGGCAGACCACGAGGTCGTCGGTGAAGCGGCCCTTGTTGTCGAGCGCCACATTGGCCTGCGCGACGTGATAGCGGCCCTCCTCCATCGCCGAGAGATAGATCACCTCGTCGGTGACGCGGCCGTCCTTGACCTTGCGGTAGGGCGTCTCGACGAAGCCGTACTTGTTGACGCGCGCGAAGGTCGCGAGCGAATTGATCAGGCCGATGTTCGGGCCTTCCGGCGTCTCGATCGGGCAGATCCGGCCGTAATGCGTCGGATGCACGTCGCGCACCTCGAAGCCGGCGCGCTCGCGGGTCAGACCGCCCGGGCCAAGCGCCGAGAGACGGCGCTTGTGGGTGATTTCCGACAGCGGATTGGTCTGGTCCATGAACTGCGACAATTGCGACGAGCCGAAGAACTCGCGCACCGCGGCGGCCGCCGGCTTGGCGTTGATCAGGTCCTGCGGCATCACGGTGTCGATATCGACACTGGACATGCGCTCCTTGATCGCACGCTCCATGCGGAGCAGGCCGATACGGTACTGGTTCTCCATCAACTCGCCGACCGAGCGCACGCGCCGGTTGCCGAGATGGTCGATGTCGTCGATCTCGCCCTTGCCGTCGCGCAGATCGACCAGCGTCTTGATGACGGCGAGAATGTCTTCCTTGCGCAGCGTGCGATGGGTGTCGGGCGCATCGAGCTCGAGACGCATGTTCATCTTGACGCGGCCAACCGCGGACAGGTCGTAGCGCTCGCTGTCGAAGAACAGCGACTGGAACATGCTCTGGGCCGAGTCGATGGTCGGCGGCTCGCCGGGACGCATCACGCGATAGATATCGAACAGCGCGTCTTCACGCGTCATGTTCTTGTCGGCGTGCAGCGTGTTGCGGATGTAGGCGCCGACATTGACATGGTCGATGTCGAGCAGCGGCAATTCCTTGTAGCCGTGCTCGTTGAGCGCCTTCAGCGACTTCTCGGTGATTTCCTCGCCGGCCTCGGCGTAGATTTCACCGGTCTTCGGATTGACGAGATCTTCGGCCAGGTAGTTGCCGACCAGTTCCTCATCCGACAGCCGCAGCGCCTTGAGGCCCTTTTCCTGCAGCTGGCGCGCGGCGCGCACGGTCAGCTTCTTGCCGGCCTCGAGCACCACCTTGCCGCTGTCGGCATCGATCAGGTCGTTGATCGTGCTGTAGCCGCGGAAACGGGTGGCGTCGAACGGCACGCGCCAGCCGTCCTTGGTGCGCTTGTAGATGATCTTCTTGTAAAACGTGCTCAGGATGGTCTCGCCGTCGAGACCGAGCGCGAACATCAGCGAGGTCACCGGAATCTTGCGGCGGCGGTCGATGCGCGCGAACACGATGTCCTTGGCGTCGAATTCGATGTCGAGCCAGGAGCCGCGATAGGGAATCACGCGCGCGGCAAACAGCAGTTTGCCCGAGGAATGGGTTTTGCCCTTGTCGTGATCGAAGAACACGCCGGGCGAACGATGCATCTGGGAGACGATGACGCGCTCGGTGCCGTTGACGACGAAGGTGCCGTTCATGGTCATGAGCGGGATGTCGCCCATGTAGACGTCCTGCTCCTTGATGTCCTTCACCGACTTGGCGCCGGTTTCCTCGTCGATATCGAACACGATCAGGCGCAGCGTCACCTTCAGCGGCGCAGCATATGTCATGCCGCGCTGGCGGCACTCGTCGACGTCATATTTCGGCGGCTCGAACTCGTAGCGGACGAATTCCAGCATCGAGGTGCCGGAGAAATCCGATATCGGAAACACGGACCGGAACACGGCCTGCAAGCCTTCGTCCAGCCGCCCGCCGGTGGGCTCGTCAACCATCAGGAACTGATCATAGGACGCCTTCTGAACCTCGATGAGGTTCGGCATCTCTGCGACTTCCTTGATATGTCCGAAGAACTTGCGAACGCGTTTCCGACCGGTGAATGTCTGCTGCGCCATCGTGGCCTCTCATTTCGTCGCCCGTCAGAGGCGAACCTTCCGAAGCGCGATTGGCATCGCCCCCGGGTTGAATTTCGATTCGTTTCTAAATCTGAACCTAAAAGTCAGGATTTAAGTCCTGAATCAAAGTGCCAGACCTTCAAAACGCAAAACGACGCGCGGGGCGCTTGACCGCACCCGCCCGTCTAAACCTGCCGCGTCACGGACTGAAAAAGCCCGAAATTGCCTGTCTCCCAACGGTTTGCGCAGATACGCTGCCGTTCCCGCCGCCAACCGTGCTTTCGTGCTGCCGTCCCGATATGGGATGGCAATCGTGGAGATTCGAGGGGTAAGCCAGCGAATCCCCACACATTCCTGTGTACAACTTGCGACGGGTTGCCCCGCCCCACGCTGAATCTCGTCCGTCCTGCCGTTTCCGTCAGGGCCGGGCTTGACCCCCGGCCATCCACGTCTTCGGCGGCTGATCCCGGGTCTCGCGTTGCTCGCCCGGGGATTTCGCTCAAGCAAGCGGCGCTTACTTGAGCTCAACCTTGGCGCCAGCCTTCTCGAGCTGAGCCTTGATCTTCTCGGATTCGTCCTTGTTGACGCCTTCCTTCACAGGCTTCGGCGCGCCCTCGACCAAGTCCTTGGCTTCCTTGAGGCCGAGGCCGGTGATGGCACGGACTTCCTTGATGACTTCGATCTTCTTCTCGCCGGCGGCGAGCAGAATGACCGAGAACTCGGTCTTTTCTTCAGCCGGGGCAGCGGCGGCAGCGGCCGGGCCAGCCACCGCAACGGCGGCAGCGGCGGACACGCCCCACTTTTCTTCAAGCAGCTTCGCGAGTTCGGCAGCCTCGAGCACGGTGAGGCTCGAGAGGTCGTCAACAATCTTCTGTAAGTCAGCCATTGATCTGTTTCCTTAAGCGTATCGGTTCGAACCAGGTTTGATTTGCGAAGGGCGTCAGGCCGCTTCGCTCTTTGAGGCATAGGCCTGAACGACGCGCGCGAGCTTGGCCGCGGGCGCAGTGGTGAGCTGAGCGATCTTGGTCGCCGGCGCCACGAGGAGGCCGACGATCTTTCCGCGCAACTCATCGAGCGACGGCAGGGCGGCAAGCGCCTTGACACCGTTAACATCCAGGACGGTTTTACCCATTGATCCGCCGAGAATGACGAACTGCTCGTTCGTCTTGGCGAATTCGATGGCAACCTTGGGCGCCGCCACCGGATCGTTTGAAGTCGCGATCACGGTCGGCCCCTTCAGCAGGGAACCGATGGCAACGACGTCCGTGCCTTCAAGAGCAATTTTGGCAAGACGGTTCTTCGAGACCTTCACCGACGCGCCCGCCTGCTTCATCTGCATGCGCAGCTTCTGCATCTGGGCCACGGTGAGGCCGGAATAATGGGCGACGACCGCAACGCTGGTGGTCTTGAACAGACCGTTCAGCGCCTCAACCGCGTCCTTTTTTGCCGCTTTTTCCACAGCAAGCTCTCTCCGGTTGGCGGTCTCAGCCCAAGGGCAGGACCGCCGGGTTGCACCCATCGTCCCACCCAAAACCTGACCTCGAGACACTCGGTCTCAGGACACGTCGGGCAAGACGACATTTGAAAAGCCTGCCCTCCCGTGCCCAGGGGCGCGGGGTGTCGAGGTTCGAACCGTATCCGCCGCCCGTCGCTCTGCAGCGACGTAAAGCGAAATCCGGTCTTCACCCGTCTATGCAGGCCATGCGATTAAGCCGTTGAAGAAACCTGAGGTCTCGCCGCGGGCGCCTGCAGTCTTGGACAGGATCGAGGCCATCCGGCAAGCCGAAAGACCCCTGCTCTCCTCCGTTCCCCAAAGCGACGGGTTCCCTTCCTTTCGAGCAATCCATACGGATGTCCTGAAAGGAATGATCTCCTATCGTACCGGGTTTTCGGAATGCGAGCACGGACGTGCCAGCAACGGCCAGCACACCCGGAAAGGATTGTCTAACGAGTCTTTTCCGGCTTGCCAAGTGCTAATTCGCGGCAATTCGACGGCTGCTGTTTCCGCCCGGTTCTGCCCGATCCGGACGGAAAATGAGGGGTTCAGGCGCCCCGTACCGCGTGAGGCAGCGGCTGGCCCGCGAAAAACGCCTCCAGATTGGCGATCACGCAGCCCTGCATCCCCGTGTGCGATTCGATGGTATGGCCGCCGACATGCGGGGTCAGCACGACGTTCGGAAACGCGGTCAGCGTGTCGGGCGCGTGCGGCTCTTTCTCGTAGACGTCGAGGCCGGCCCCGGCGATCTGTTCGCCTGCGAGCGCGGCTACCAGCGCCGCCTGGTCGATCACCGAACCGCGCGAAATGTTGACGATATAGCCGTCCTTGCCGAGTTTTTGCAGGATGCCGGCATCCACGGCGTGGTGGGTATCCACGCCGGCGCGCACCGCGATCATCAGGACACTGCACCATTCCGCCAGCGCCTCGAGGCTCGGCAGATATTGATAGGGCACATCATGTTTGCTGCGGCTGAAATAGGCCACTTCGGTCTCGAAGGCCGCCAGGCGCGACGCGATCTTGCGGCCGATCTCGCCCATGCCGTAGACGCCGACCCGGCGGCCGGGGTTGCCGGGCTGCGGACGCATCAGCGGCGACGGTTTTGCCGCCGACCAGTTGCCGCTTCGCACATAATTGTCGGCCGGCAACAGGCGCCGCGTCGCCGCCAGCATCAGCGTGACCGCCAGATCGGCCACTGCGGAGGCATTCGCCGCCGGGCTGTGACCGACCGCGATTTTGCGCTGCGCGGCCGCGGCAAGGTCGACGCCGTCATAACCGGTGCCGTAGCAGACGATCGCGCCGAGTTTCGGCATCATATCCATCATGGCAGCGCCGAGCGGCGTACCGCCGGCCGTGATCATCGCCCGGATGCCGGAGAGCTGTTCCGCCGTGAATACTTCGCCCGGCGGCCGGCCCGCCGCGTCCATCAGTTCAAAGCGCTCACCGATGCGCACCATCATGGCCTTGGGAAAGCGTGAATAGACCAGAACTTTGAACGGCATGGGCTGAATTCCTGGTGTCAAAAACGAAGGGGCGGAATCGGTTGCCCAATTCCGCCCTCTATTGTCTCAAGCTGCTCCCGGCAGTCTAGCCGAGCACCGTGCCCGGCTCAACCTTGACGCCCGGTCCCATGGTCGAGGAAACCGCGACGCGCTGGATGTAGGTGCCCTTGGCGCCGGCGGGCTTGGCCTTGGCAACCGCATCCGCGAGCGCCTTGACGTTCTGCACCAGCTTCTCTTCCGAGAACGACGCCTTGCCGATGCCGGCCTGCACGATTCCCGCCTTCTCGACGCGGAACTCGACCGAACCGCCCTTCGCGCCCTTGACGGCAGTGGCGACGTCCATGGTGACGGTACCGATCTTCGGGTTCGGCATCATGCCGCGCGGGCCCAGCACCTTACCGAGCCGACCGACCAGCGGCATCATGTCGGGGGTCGCGATGCAGCGGTCGAAATCGATCTGGCCGCCCTGCACTTTTTCCACGAGGTCCTCGGCGCCGACCACGTCGGCACCCGCCGCCTTGGCCTCTTCGGCCTTGGCGCCGCGCGCGAACACGCCGACCCGCAAGGTGCGGCCGGTGCCGTTCGGCAGGGTCACCACGCCGCGGACCATCTGATCGGCGTGGCGCGGATCGACCCCGAGATTGATCGCGATCTCGACCGTCTCGTCGAACTTCGACTTGGCGCGCTCCTTGACCATCTTGATGGCATCCGCGAGCGGATAAAGCTTTTCGCGATCAACACCCTCGCGGGCTTTCTTCAAACGTTTTCCGATTGCCATGATCCATTACCCCGCAACTTCAAGACCCATCGAACGGGCGGAGCCCTCGACCATCTTCATGGCCGACTCGATGGTATCGCAATTGAGATCCTTCATCTTCTTCTCGGCGATCTCGCGCACCTGCGCCTTGGTCACCGCGCCGGCCTTGTCGCGGCCGGGGGCTTTCGACCCGGACTGGATTTTGGCGGCCTGCTTGAGAAAGAAGGACATCGGGGGGGTCTTCATCTCGAAGGTGAAGGAACGATCGGCGTAGATCGTGATCACCACCGGGATTGGGGTATTTTTCTCTTCCTTCTGGGTCTGCGCGTTGAACGCCTTGCAGAATTCCATGATGTTGAGGCCGCGCTGACCAAGCGCGGGACCGATCGGGGGCGAAGGGTTCGCCGCACCGGCCGGCACCTGCAATTTCAGGTATCCGGTCACTTTCTTTGCCATTTGTCACTCCTCATGCTGTTTCCGGACCATTCCGGAAACTTCACAGGACCGTGGTGCGGTTCGCATGACGGCTGGCGACCGTCAGTCCCCTTCCACGGCTCTTCGGAAGCGTCGCCGCTTCCACTCCTCGTCATGCCCGGGCCTGCCCCGGGCATCCATCAATCTTCGCAAATGCATTGTCACGAAGCAGATGGATTGCCGGGTCAAGCCCGGCAATGACAATACGATCAGACCTTCTCGACCTGACCGAATTCCAGTTCGACCGGCGTGGCGCGGCCGAAGATCGACACCGCGACCTTCACGCGCGAGCGCGCCTCGTCGATTTCCTCGACCACGCCGGAGAAGGACGCGAACGGCCCATCGGCCACCCGCACATTCTCGCCGATCTCGAACGACACCGAGGCCTTCGGCCGTTCGACGCCTTCCTGCACCTGATGCAGGATCCGCATAGCCTCGGCCTCCGAGATCGGCATCGGCTTGTTTTCCGCGCCGAGGAAGCCGGTTACCTTCGGGGTGTTCTTGATCAGATGAAACGCCTCGTCGGTCAGCTTCATCTTGACCAGGACATAGCCCGGGAAAAACTTGCGCTCGGCGTCGACCTTGCGGCCGCGGCGCACTTCGGTGACCTTTTCGGTCGGCACCAGCACCTGTTCGAACAGTTCATCAAGCCCGCGCTGCTTGGACTGTTCGCGGATCGACTCCGCGACCTTCTTTTCGAAGTTCGAATAGGCGTGGACGATATACCAGCGCTTGTCCATTGTTTGAGTTCCGGCGCTTGCCATCAATGTATCCCGAGCAAAAAGGTGACGAGATAGCGGATGATCTGATCCGCGGCGAAAAAGAAGATCGAAGCCAGCGCCACCATCACGAACACCATGATGGTGGTGATGGTCGTCTCGCGGCGGGTCGGCCAGGTGACCTTGTTGGTCTCCGAGCGCACTTCCTGCAGGAATTTGAACGGGCTGAAAGCCATCGTTGGGGTGATCCGCGTGTAAGACGATTTACAGTTTTAGGGAATCCGAACAGCCCTCTAGCGCCCAGCCCTCTTCTGAAGGATGAGCCGGCAAGCGGGCTCGATTGTTCGGGGGATTTCAAAGCCGCGCCGGATATCCGTCTAAGCGGGCCGGCAGCAGGTGGCGCGTATGTACTGCGGACCCGGACAAAGGTCAAGGCAGCGGGAACCGGCGGTTGAGAAAGTACTCGAACTCGCCGCGATGGATTGGTGGGTTTGGCTGGCAGGGGCGGCAGGGCTCGAACCTGCGACAACCGGTTTTGGAGACCGGTACTCTACCAACTGAGCTACACCCCTACAGGGAACCTGCGTTGCCGCCGATCCGTGCCGTTTCAAGCATAGGGAGCGCCCGGATTGCAAGGGCGAAGCGGTTAACCGGAGCATCATGTAGCTACGTTTGGTTTGGCGCAACAGCCAGTCGCGGTAGTTCTCACCTCTGCGGCAACCGCCCGATGCCCTGCGGCAAACGCCCTATTCAACCCGGCTGTTCTGCGCCAGACTTGGCCTAACGATCCCATCCGGCAAAGCAACAAGAGCAAACGGGAGAGACCATGACCCTGCAAACCGCCGCCAAGCCCGCGCCTATCCCTCAGACCCCGCCACTCCCTCAGGCCAAACCTGAATTGCTCGGCCTCTCGTCGGTCCGATTGCAGCGGATGTCGGATGCATTCAAGCGCGACATCGACAAGGGGACCATCCCCGGGGTGACCGTAATGGTGGCGCGGCGCGGCCAGATCGGTTGGTTCGACGCGCTGGGCAAGCAGAGCCCCGCGGCTTCCGCGCCGATGGCCCAAAATTCGATCTTCCGCATCTTCTCCATGACCAAACCGATCGTCTCGGTCGGCATCATGATGCTGCTGGAGGAAGGTCATTTCCTGCTCAATGATCCCGTCGCCAAATTCATTCCGGAATTTGCCGACCAGAAGATCGGCGTCGAGAACAACGGCAAGCTCGATCTGGTGCCGCTGGCGCGGCCGATCACGATCCAGGATCTGCTGCGGCACACTTCGGGCATCACTTACGATCATACCGGCAACAGCCTGGTGCAGCAGCTGTATCAGCAGTCGCGGCTGCGCAGCCGCAAGATCAGCAATGCCGAACATGCCACTCTCGTCGCTAGCCTGCCGCTGTTGTGCCAGCCGGGCGCCGAGTGGAATTACAGCCGCTCCACCGACATTCTCGGCCGCATCATCGAGGTCGTCTCCGGCAAAAGCCTGAGCGCGTTCCTGACCGAGCGCATTCTGGCGCCGCTGCAGATGGCCGAGACCGCGTTTCATACCGGCGCCGAAAATGCCGACCGTCTCGCCGAACCGTTTGCGGCCGATCCCTGGAGCGGCGAGAAGGTGCAACTGTTCAACATGCTGGAAAAGCCTGTCATGGAATCCGGCGGTGGTGGCCTGGTCTCGACCACGATGGATTATGCCCGCTTCTGCCAGATGCTACTCAATGGCGGCCTGCTCGACGGCGTCAGGATCATCGGCCGCAAGACGCTGCAGCTGATGGCGTCGGACCATCTCGGCCCGAACGTCAGGGTTCAGGGCACGCTGGTGCCGCCGGGCCACAGTTTTGGACTCGGCTTTGCAGTGCGGACTCAGGAGGGCATGGCGCCGTTCGCGGGTTCGCTCGGCCAGTTCTTCTGGAGCGGGATGGCCGGAACGTTCTTCTGGATCGACCCGAAGGAGGATTTGTTCGCGGTGTTCATGTCGCAGGGCCCCGGCCAGCGCGAATATTTCCGCACGCTGCTGCGGAGTCTGGTTTACGCGGCGGTGGAGTAAAAAGTTTGATGTCATTCCGGGGCGCGCGTAAGCGCGAACCCGGAATCTCGCGCTGATCACCTCCGCGAAAGCGGGGCATCCAGTACGCGTGACATCAGTGAGAATCGGGACGGCTGCGATTACTGGATCGTCCGCTGGAGCCTGTCATCGGGCTCGCCGAAGGCGAGACCCGGTGGCGGACAATGACACCGAATGGGCGGCGCGCGCCTTGGACTAAACCATCTCAACTAATCGTCGCGCCGCCGTCGATCACGATGGTCTGCCCGGTCATGAAGGTGCCGGCGGCGGAGCCGAGGAACACCGCGGCGCCGGCGATTTCGTCGGGCTCGCCGATCCGCAGCAGCGGCGAGCGCGCGGTGGAGGCCTTCAGGGTCTCCGGATTGTCCCACAGCGCTTTCGCAAAATCAGTCTTGATCAGGCCCGGCGCGATGCAGTTCACGCGGATGTTGTGCTTGCCGTATTCGCAGGCGAGGTTGCGCGCAAGCTGCATGTCGGCGGCCTTGGAAATCGCATAGGCGCCGAGCACCGTCGAGCCCTTCAGCCCGCCGATCGACGAGATGATGGTGATCGAACCGTCCTTGCGCGCGATCATCTGCGGCACCACCAGCGCGATCAGCCAGTGATTGGCGACGATATTGTTGTCCAGTATCTTGCGAAACTGGTCGTCGGAAATTCCGGCCTGCGGGCCGTAATAGGGATTGGACGCCGCGTTGCAGACCAGCGTATCGATGGTGCCGAACACGCGGTTCGTTTCCTCGACCAGATGTTTCAGATCGTCCTTGGTCGAGATGTTGGCGGCCACCGCCAGCGCGACCTGCTTGCCGGCCTTGTCGTTGATCGCCTTGGCCACCTCGTCGCAAACCTGCTGCTTGCGCGACGAGATCACCACCCTGGCGCCATGCTCGGCCATCCGCTCGGCGATGGCGCGGCCGATGCCGCGCGAGGAACCGGTGATGACGGCGACTTTTCCCGACATATCGAACAAGCTCATGTCTCACTCTCCCCGATATTGTCCCGGCGGCAGATGCACCGTTTTCATTGCTTTGGCCAGCTAAGCAGCGTTCGTGCCGTCGGACAACCGGAACGGCAGGTTTACGCCAGCTTCGTCGCCGTCGCGATTTCCGGTCCCGCCGGCTGATGCATGGCGTTGTGCGAGGCGTCCGCGATCCACGGCTGCTGGTTGACCATCGGCAGCCGCCAGCTGCCACGTCCCGCGAAGGCGAGATAATCGAGCCGTGTCACCGAACAATTGTCGATGTCGAAGGCGAGGCCTTTCTCCGGCTGCTCGCCGAGCGCCAGCCCGATCGCCGCCTTGATCGTGCCGCCATGAGCCACCGCGATCACGTCCCTGCCGGCATGTTCGGTGTTGATCCGCTCGATCACACCGCGCACCCGGGTGTAGAGATCCATGAAACTTTCGCCGCCGGGCGCCGGCTCGTCGATATCGGCGAACCAGTGGCTGCCGACCGGCCGGCTGGCGTGAAATGCCGCGCGGTTCATCCCCTGCCATTGGCCGAGATTCTGCTCGGCCAGCGCGGTCTCGTGCTGCATCTTTGCGGGTTTGGGAAATCCCGCGGACCAGATCGCATCCGCGGTCTGATGGGTCCGCTTCAGATTGCTCGCATACCAGACCGCGCCGCGCGGCAGGATTTTGCCCACAGCCTCGAAGACCACGCGATCGCTGGTGTCGCAGCCGAGGTCCTTTTGCCCGTAGATGCAGCCATTGTCCTCGCGAACCGGCGCATGCCGCACCCACCACCATCGCGTCGTTGCAATAGCGCGGGATGGCTTGTCTGCATTGGACATCACGGGGCCCCTTCAATACTGTTCTGGTGTCCTACGTCAGAGCGCACACCGCCTCAAGTGACTTCGGCGTTTGAAATCCTGTTTGAATTCCGTAAGGCGGCAAGCGTCAAAATTAGTCAGGGAGAAACTCATGGGCCGCCTCGAAGGCAAATCCGTCATCATCACCGGCGCCGGCAGCGGCATCGGCCGCGCCGCGTCCTTGTTGTTCACCAAGGAAGGCGCCAGACTGATCGCGGTCGACCGCACCGAGGGCGTCAAGGAAACCGTCGAACAGGTGCGCAAGGCCGGCGGCACGGCCGAGGCCGTGATGGCGGACGCCGGTTCGGAAAAGGACGTCATCGCCTTCATCGACAAAGCGGTCTCGACTTACGGGCGCCTCGACGCGATCTGGGCCAATGCCGGGATCAGCGGCGGGCTGGTGCCGCTCGCCGAGCAGACCGTGGAACACTGGCAGGAGATCCTGCGCATCAATCTGATCGGTCCGTTTTTGGCGATCAAATATGCGATGCCGCACATGATCAAACAGAAATCCGGTGCGATCGTCTGCACTGCCTCGGTCGCGGGGCTGAAATCCGGCGCCAGCGGTCATCCCTACGCGGCGAGCAAGGCCGGCGTGATCAGCCTGGTGCAGACCACGGCCTATTCGCTGTCGGGCACCGGCGTGCGCATCAACGCGGTGTGTCCCGGCCTGATCGAAACCGGGATGACCAAACCGATCTTCGACAATGCCAGGGAACGCGGCACCGATGGCAAGATCGGCCAGCTCAATCCGCTCAAGCGCGCCGGCCAGCCGCATGAGCTGGCAGCGATGGGATTGTTTCTCGCCAGCGACGAAGCGTCCTACGTCAACGGCCAGGCGATCCCGGTGGATGGCGGGCTGACGGCGTCGATGCCGTATGCGGGGAAGCCGATTTAACAGAGAGGTCTCGTGCCCCGGATGCTGCGCAGCGCGCCGCACTTGCGGCGTGGTGCGCTGCTGATCCGGGGCCCATACGCACGGTGAGACTGGGTCCCGGCTCTGCGGTGCACCGTCAAGAGACGCTGCACCGCGTTCGGGACACGCATTCCGCTCGAGCGCGCCGGCCAGCCGCATGAGCTGGCAGCGATGGGGTTGTTTCTCGCCAGCGACGAAGCGTCCTACGTCAATGGCCAGGCGATCCCGGTGGATGGCGGGCTGACGGCGTCGATGCCGTATGCGGGGAAACCGATTTAACAGAGAGGTCTCGTGCCCCGGATGCCGCGCAGCGCGCCGCACTTGCGGCGTGGTGCGCTGCTGATCCGGGGCCCATACGCACGGTGAGACTGGGTCCCGGCTCTGCGGTGCACCGTCAAGAGACGCTGCACCGCGTCCGGGACACGCATTCCGCTCGAGCGCGCCGGCCAGCCGCATGAGCTAGCAGCGATGGGATTGTTTCTCGCCAGCGACGAAGCGTCCTACGTCAACGGCCAGCCGAACCCGGTGGATGGCGGGCTGACGGCGTCGATGCCGTATGCGGGGAAGCCGATTTAACAGAGAGGTCTCGTGCCCCGGATGCTGCGCAGCGCGCCGCACTTGCGGCGTGGTGCGCTGCTGATCCGGGGCCAATACGCACGGTGAGACTGAGTCCCGGCTCTGCGATGCACCGTCAAGAGACGCTGCACCGCATCCGGGACACGCATTCCGCTCGAGCCGCCCTCCGTTAAACCATTGTTACGAAACGGAGATCACGGGCCCCGGATGCTGCGCAGCGCGCCGCCGCACTTGCGGCGTGGTGCGCTGCTGATCCGGGGCCCATGCGCACGGTGAGAATGGGTCCCGGCTCTGCGGTGCACCGTCAAGAGACGCTGCACCGCGTCCGGGACACGACGATTATTTCACGGCGCAACAGCCGTGCGAGATCGCGCCCTTGGGTTCACACCGCCCCTGCCTTCTGCGCGTATTCCCAAGACGCCTTCGCCAGCGGCACGGTGCGCCTGGCCGACTCCATCGCTTTCGCGCTCGCCGCGGTGCCGTCACGGATGCGCCCCGCTATGCCCTGCGTGATGCCGGCGAGCCGGAACAAATTGTAGGAGAAATACCAGTTGAGGTCGGGCACGGCGCTGCCGGTGACCGCGCAATAGATTTGCGCGGCCTGTTCCATGCTCGGAATATTCAGCGCTTTCAGATCGGCATTGGCGAGGCCGGGCATGGTCCACTGCATCAAGAGATAGGTGAAATCCGCCATCGGGTCGCCGAGCGTCGACAGTTCCCAGTCCAGCACCGCCTGCACCCGCGGTTCGCTGGGGTGAAAGATCATGTTGTCGAGCCGATAGTCGCCGTGCACGATCGAGACCCGCTCCTGTTGCGGCACGGTGCGCGGCAGCCACTCGATCAGTTTTTCGACTTCGGGAATGTGCTCGGTTTCGGAGGCGCGATACTGCTTGGTCCAGCGATCGACCTGACGCGCGAAATAATTGCCCGGCTTGCCGAAATCGCCGAGACCGATCGCCTGCGGGTCGTAGGTGTGCAGTTTCGCCAGCGTCTCGATCTTGCTGGCGAAAATCGCGTGCCGCGCCTCTCGCGTCTGGCTCGGAAGCGTCGGATCCCAGAATACCCGGCCCTCTTCCATCGACATGATGTAGAACGCAGCCCCGATCACCGCGTCGTCGGTGCACAGCGCATAGGCCTTGGCGACCGGAAAGCCCTGTTGCCCGAGCGCGGCAATGACCTTGAACTCGCGGTCGACCGCGTGCGCCGACGGCAGCAGTTTCCCGAACGGCTTGCGGCGCATCACGTAGGAACGGCCGGGGGTATCGAGCCGGTAGGTCGGATTGGACTGGCCGCCCTTGAACTGCAGGACGGTCAGCGGTCCCTGATATCCCTCGACGTGTTCGCACATCCAGCCGTCGAGGCGGATCTCGTCGATCCGATGCCGCTCCTCGACCGGCTTGGTGCCGGAGAATTCCTCGTCTTTTCTGACGCCCTCGGCCACGATGACGCTCCCTCGAATTTCCTGAGGGAGCGCCGTTCCGGACGATCCCATCAATGCGATGTGGGAGCGTTGGCATACTTCCGAAGTTCAAGTCTGGCAATGGCGCGGTTGTGCACCTCGTCCGGACCGTCGGCCAGGCGCATGGTGCGCATCGAGGCATAGTCCCGCGCCAAACCGGCATCGTCGGAAACGCCGGCCGCGCCGTAGGCCTGGATGGCGTTGTCGATGATCTTCAGCGCCATGTTGGGCGCCGCCACCTTGATCATGGCGATCTCGAGCTGCGCGGTCTTGTTGCCGACCTTGTCCATCATGTCGGCGGCCTTCAGACACAACAGCCGGTTCATCTCGATGTCGGTGCGGGCTTCGGCGATGCGCTGTTCCCAGATCGAATATTCGATGATCTTCTTGCCGAACGCGGTGCGCGACGACAGCCGCTTCACCATTTTCTCCAGCGCCTCCTCGGCCTTGCCGATGGTTCGCATGCAGTGATGGATGCGGCCGGGACCGAGACGCCCCTGCGCGATCTCAAACCCCCTGCCCTCACCCAACAAGATATTGCTGGCGGGAACGCGGACGTTCTCCATCAGCACCTGGGCGTGGCCGTGCGGCGCGTCGTCGAAGCCGAACACCGGCAGCAGTTTCTCGACCGTGATGCCCTTGGAGTCGAGCGGCACCAGAATCTGCGACTGCTGCTGATGGCGCGGCGCCTTCGGATCGGTCTTGCCCATCACGATCGCGATCTTGCAGCGGGGATCGCCGACACCCGACGACCACCATTTGCGGCCGTTGATAACATAATGATCACCGTCGCGCACGATGCTGGTCTCGATATTGGTGGCATCCGAGGACGCCACCGCGGGCTCGGTCATCAGGAAGGCGGAGCGGATTTCGCCGTTCATCAGCGGTCGCAGCCACTGCCGCTTGTGCTCCTTGGAACCATAGCGCATCAGCACTTCCATGTTGCCGGTATCCGGCGCCGAACAGTTGAACACCTCGGATGCCCAACCGATGTGGCCCATCTCTTCGGCCAGCGGCGCGTATTCCAGGTTGCTCAATCCCGCGCCGCGGAATTCATCGTCCTCGTGCGACGACGGCGGCATGAACATGTTCCACAGACCTTCGGCCTTCGCCTTCTTCTTCAATTCCTCGACGATCGGAATCACCTTCCAGCGCTCGCCGGCCTCGTCCTGCTGCCGGTAGATCGGCACCGCGGGCCGGACATGCTTGTGCATGAACGACTGCACCCGGTTGAGCCATTCGCGCTGACGGTCAGACATGTTGAAGTCCATGGGCGTTCCTCACATTCGCTGCTTGAAAATTGTTGGCGGCACTGTCTCCCCGCCGTCCCTCGTCCGCAAGACTATTCTTGCACCCGCCGGGTTCAGCGGCGCGCGACGATGGCCGGCATGGCCGTGGCCGAGAACCGCCCCGCGCGAGACGCGCATTGACATTCCCCGGTCTCAAACGATAGTTTCATACAACTGTTTGAATTGCAACGCCGCCGTTGCATCGAGCCATGACATGCCGTCAGACCAGACCCGTAGTTCAATCCTCGAGGCCGCCGAGCGGCTTTATGCCGATCGCGGTTTTGCGGATGTCACCCTGCGCGACATCGTCGCCGCCGCCGGTGTCAATCTCGCGGCGGTGAACTATCATTTCGGTTCCAAGGACGAATTGATCGCCGAACTGTTCGTCACCCGCAGCCTCGCCACCAACCGCGAGCGGCTCAACGAATTGAAACTCGCGGAAGAAAAAGGCGGCGGCCGTGCCGGCATCGATTCCATTTTGCGCGCGCTGGTCGGCCCGACCTTGCGCGGCTGCCTCGGCCCCGACCGCGAGCGCTCCACCGCCGCACGCTTCATGATCCGGGCCTCGATCGAGTCGGTGCCGCCGATCCGCCGCATCAAGAATCGCGAGATCGATCATCTGCGGAAATTCGCCGCCGCGATGCGGCGCTCGCTGCCCGCTGTCAGCGAGGTCGATCTCTATTGGGGCCTGCATTTCGCACTCGCGATGGCGCACCAGACCATCCGCGACAGCGAGCGGCTGACAAAACTGTCGGAGGGATCGTGCGATCTCAACGATGTCCATGACATCATCGACCGCATTGTCGCGGTGTCGGTCGGGGCGCTAGCGGGGAGCGAGGCGGAGGCCAGGTCTCCGGAGGCAGCACGGCGCGCCGCTCCGTCGCACCGATGAGAGCTACGCCAGCCCGAGCAACTCCCGCGCCTCGCCAGACGACGCAATCGTTCCGCCGAGGCTTTTCAAAATATCGGCGGCATGCGTCACCAGCTCGGCATTGGTCTTGGCGAGCACGCCTTTCGACATATAGAGGTTGTCCTCCATCCCCACCCGCACATGGCCGCCGAGCAGCCAGGCCTGCGCGACCATCGGAAATTCGGAGCGGCCGATGCCGAAGCCGGTCCAGGTCGAGCCCGGCGGCAGCAAATCGCGCGCATAGAGCATGGTTTCGGGCGAGGCATCAAAACCGTATTTGACGCCGAGCACGAGCGTGCACAGCGGCGGTCCCTGCAGAACCCCCTCGGCGATCAGGTCGCGCGCCAGGTGGCAGTCGCCAGAGTCGAACAATTCCAGTTCCGGCAGCACGCCCGCCGCCCTGATCCGCGCGGCCATTTTTCTGACATTGCCGGGCGTGTTGATCACGACCTGGCCGCCCGAGTTCATGGTGTTGAGATCGAGCGTGCAGATCTCGGGCCGCAGGATTTCGACATGTTCGACCCGGCGCTCCGGCGCCATCAGGGTCGTGCCCGGACCGGCAATTTTGGGATCATCTTCCGACGGAACGAACCGCCCGCCCGGCCCTGTCGTCAGATTGATGATCAGCTTGGAATTGCGGGAGCGGATGCGCTCCATCACGTCGCGATACAGCTCGATCGACATTGACGGTCGGCCGGTCTCGGGATCGCGCACGTGAATATGCGCGATCGCAGCGCCCGCCTCCGCCGCCTCGAGCGCGCTGTCGGCGATCTGTTGCGGGGTAATCGGGAGATAGGGCGATTGCTCCGGCCGGGTCAGGTTTCCCGTGATCGCGCAGGTGATGATGACCTTCTGGGGAGGTTGGTGTGCCATCGGAGATGCCTTCCGCCGTCGACTTGAATGACTGAGCCCGTACAATAGCCTGTCGTGCAGGACATGCGGTATAGGGTTGGAAGGTGCCCGCGCGCAACCCTGCGCCAGCGAACGCCAGCCTGTATAGCGCATAACAGCAACAGCGATGACGCTGCCAATAAAGATCTCGGTTGCCTGCGTTCGTATGGTGCCCCCGCCGCCGTGCCTCTCTCATTTCCAGCCGAGGACTCTTGGCTTTCATACTTCGCGCAGCATTGCGAAGCGCAATGCAAGCCCCATCGACATGAAATCGATTTTAGCTTCCTGAAGTGCAATTTAGTGGGATGAGTGAAGTTTCGGCTTACCTCGGTGATGAACTGGCACAAAGCATCAATGCAGCAGGCCGAAGAAGAACTTTCGAACGATACCGACAGGCTTCTGATTTGCGCGCTCGATGGGTGCTGTTGAGGTGAAAATGGACATCCGGAAGGCTAACTCTCAGGGCCGAATTTGCATCCAAAACGGGCTTCGGTGCCTTCGGTTCAGGCAGCATTTCGTCGCGCAGCACGCATGCGGGGTCACGTCGAACCGTTCTGCCTATTGCTATCATCACTGTTCTCGCGGGATATTGAGCCGTCTTGGCACGATTACCCAGGGGAGCGGAATATGCCGGTTGCGGTTACACCAGTCTCGACTTCAATGACCCAGGCCACGTTGTCTACGCGCTGGACCCAGCTTGTGCTGGGCTTGATCGCGATGATGTCAATCTCCAGCCCGCAATACGTCTGGACGCTGTTCACCAAGTCGTTTCAGGACAACCTGCATACCAATCTTGCGGCGATCCAGATCACATTTTCCATTGTGATTGTGCTGCAGACCTGGCTGTCGCCGCTGCAGGGTTATCTCGTCGACAAGTTCGGGCCCCGGCTGCTGATCGCAATCGGTTGCCTGCTGTCCGGCCTTGGCTGGGTGACATCGGCATATGTGACGAACCTGGCTGGTCTCTACTTCACTTACGGACTGTTCTGCGGCGTCGGTACCGGTATCGTCTACATCGGCATCATCGGACTGATGGTACGGTGGTTTCCCGACCGGCGCGGCTTCGCCACCGGGATGGTGGCGGCCGGCTACGGCTTCGGCGCCATCGCCACCACATTCCCCATCGATACGATGCTCAAAAATGAAGGCTATCAGCACACGCTGGTGGTGTTCGGCGTCATTCTGGGCATTGTCGGTGCGGCAGCCGCTCTTTTCCTGCGCATGCCCGGCCCGGCAGATGCCCTTCCGCCAGCGCCGGCCATGGCGAGCTCCAGGGACGTTGCGCCAAAAGCGATGCTGCGCAGCAAGGTGTTCTGGCTGATGTTCGTCATGATGACGATGATGTCGACCGGAGGGCTGATGATCATCTCGCAATTTGCGGCCTTCTCGCGTGATTTCGGCGTGGCGTCAGTGATGGTGTTCGGGCTTGCCGCATTGCCGCTGGCGCTGACGGTGGATCGCATCACCAACGGCCTGACGCGGCCGTTCTTCGGCTGGGTATCCGACCGGATCGGACGCGAAAATACCATGGCTATCGCGTTTCTGATGGAGGCGGCGGCCGTCACCATCATGATCCTGTTCCGGGACAATGCGCTCGTCTTTGTGAGCCTGTCGGCCGTGGTGTTTTTCGGTTGGGGTGAGATCTTCTCACTTTTCCCGTCGACGCTGACCGACACCTTCGGCACCCAATACGCCACCACAAATTACGGATTTTTGTATATGGCGCAGGGAATCGGCTCCGTGCTCGGGGGCCCGCTTGCCGCTCTGCTGCATGACGCGACGGGAAGCTGGCTGCCGGTGTTCGGTATCATTATCGCGCTGGATATCCTGACCGGCGTGCTGGCGTTGGCGGTTCTCAAACCAATGCGAAGGGCATATTCCCCTTAGGCATGGTTTTCGAAGTTCTCGCGGCCTTCGCTGCGTCGGGCGTCGTTTTTCGCATCTATGCCGGCGCAAGCTTCATCAGCGCGAGCGCCGCACGGCCGTTCGGGCCGTAGGGATTGCCGAGCGATTCAGCCATCTCGAGGTGACGGTAGTTCGGCGCCTCGACGAGGTTCACCGGCTTGCCCGCGGTTTTGACCGCTCCGGCGAAGTCGCGACCCTGCCGCTGGAAGTCCGGCGTTTCCAGGGTGCCATAGGTGACGATGATCGGCGCATTGAGCTTGTCGATATGGCGCTGTGAGCTCATCGTCTCGGCCATCGCGTCGGTGAAGTTCACGTAGGTGCGACGAAACGAGAGCCGCACCGGCGCCATCTCGTACATGCCGCTCATGCACAACCCACCCTTTACCGTGGTCGCGGGCAGACCGAATTCTTTCTGCCAATCAGTCACTAGCGCAACGCCGCACAGGTGTCCCCCCGATGAATGACCGCCTATGTAGATTCGGTCGGGATCGCCTCCGAAGCTCGCGGCGTTCTTGTAGACCCAGGCGATACCGCCACGTATTTGTGCCGTCATCACGCTGAGGTCCCCGCCCGCCTCCTTCACCGAAATGAAGTCCAATGCGACGTAATGCGCCCCGGCATTGATGAACATCTCGGCGGGATAGCCGTACTGTTTCGCGGAGCCCACGAGCCAGTTCCCGCCATGGATGAAGATGAAGATCGGCGCATTGGCGCGGTTAGTCCGATAAATATCGAGCTTTTCAATCTCGGTTGGTCCGTATGCGACACGCTGAGGCGCGCCGATGCGGGCACGCATGGACTCACTGTTGCTGGCGAGTTGATCAGAGTCCTGCGCGATGAGCGGTTCGTAGTACACCTGATCGTATGAGGCATCGAGTTCGAGTTGATCGTAATCCATGAATACGAGCGGGCCCTTGTGATGCTGCGGTGGACCAACCTGACAGCCCTCAGCCAGAGCCGGCGTGGCAGCCATTGCGACGCTCGTTGCCAGCATCGCTCGACGGCTGACCAGCCTTCCATAAGACATTTTGATTCCTTCCCAAATGTTGCGACAATATTTACTTACTGCATCGCTTGCGCCGAGGGGAGATACCGCTTTTCAGCACCTTTGAGGCATGCGGATCGGCTCGGGATCTGTCTGCTAATCGGATAGGACCGGAAGTGATTGGCGCCCTGTCAGAACGGCGAGATTGACCCTGAACGGACATGGGCCGCCCCAAACATATTTCATTCGGCCGCCTCCAAAGTCTTCCAAGCGGTGAGTTTAGACGGGTACAATGACCTGATCCTTGGGGGCGACTATGCGGCGGCGGAAGTTCATCGGACTGATAGGCGCGGCCGCGTTTAGTTTTCCACGACCGGGATATGCCCAGACCAACACTGGCTTGCCGTTGGTCGGGGTTTTGATGCCGGGTCAGGAGGAGGCCAATAAGGAGAGGATCGTCGCGATCCGCAAAGGCCTGCAGGAAGCGGGTTTCATCGAAGGGACGAACTATTCTCTCGCCGTACGGTTTGCCAATGGAGATTTCGATCGCCTGCCGTCGCTCGCCAAGGAGTTGGGCGCGCTCAAACCACGGCTCATCGTCGCGTCGGCCAATGCGGTCGGCCCGGTTCGTCGATCTCTTCCGGACATGCCGCTCGTTTTTACCGGCTTCGCTGCCGACCCGGTCGCGTTAGGCCTGGCCGAAAGCTATGTGCGGCCGGGCGGGATGATCACCGGAAACGTGATGAACGCGATCGGCGGCGAGGAGGCCATGACCCAAAAGCGCATCGGTCTTTTTAGGGACCTCGTACCAAATCTGACGCGACTCGGTATGATAGCGCCCGATCCCGGGCTCGGATTGGCGATCACGGAGAAAGATGCGCTGCGAAAAGTGGCCGCTCAGTTCGGCTTTGAGTTCGCGCACTACGGCCTTCGCACGATTAACGATCTGGATGGAGCCCTTGCTTCGGCCCTTCGCGACGGCGTGAACGCGTTCTACATATCTGGAGAGCCGCTGCTGTTCGCCAATATGTCGCGCGTCATGCCTATCGTTGCGGCAACGGGAAAGCCCACTGCCGGCACATACCCGGAATGGGCGCGCGCCGGTCTTCTGATGTCCTATTCGAACGACCTGGTGGACGGTATGCGCCAAGCCGGCGTTTATGCCGCGAAAATCCTGAACGGCGCCAAGCCCGGCGATCTGCCGATTGAGCAGGCGAGCAAGTTTACTTTCGTGATCAACCTCAAGACCGCCAAAACGCTTGGCATTCCGGTGCCCCCGACCTTGCTGGCGCTCGCCGATGAGGTGATCGAATAAACTCGCGTCACTTCCGGTATTGGCACATCGCCTCAAGGGAGCGCTTAACCGGCTGGACAATAAGGTCGCATGGATTCATGTCGGTCCGGAAGTCGCCGTCGCGCCGAGACCTATCCCATTATGCCGGAATGAGAAAAGTGGTCCGTTAACACTTGGGAATTACATTCAGAAGATGTTCATCCGATCCGGAAAAGGCCATGTCTCCAGCCGAAGCAACACCTGTCCGGATTCTCGTTGTCGACGATCTCCAAGACAATCGCGCCCTTCTTGTCCGACGCCTGACCAAGCAGGGGTACGAGGTAGTCGAAGCCGAAAACGGATTGTTAGCGCTGGAACGGATCTGCGAGCAAGATTTCGATCTCGTGTTGCTGGATATCATGATGCCGGTAATGGACGGGATCGAAGCCCTCAAAACAATTCGAACGACCCGATCCCCCGACCAACTGCCAGTCCTCATGGTGACGGCCAAGGCGAGCACCACCGATATCGTCGGGGCGCTGGAATACGGCGCAAACGATTACATTACCAAGCCTGTCGAATTTTCGACCGCGTTAGCCCGTATCAAGACCCAGATCGCGCGGAAACAAGCCCATCGCGCGGTCGAGATTTCCGTCAAGAAGCTGCTGGAGATCAACCGGGAACTCGAAATACAGATAGCCGCGCGCAGCAAATCGGACGCCAAAAATCATTACCTGACGTATCACGATGCCCTCACCGGGCTCGGTAATCGTTCGCTCTTTTTGGATCAACTCACGCGCGCGTTGCGGCGCGGCGGAGACAAGCAAAGCACGCAACTGGCGGTATTGCTGCTCGATATTGATGACTTCAAGTCGGTCAACGACACTCTCGGTCACACCGTCGGCGATGTATTGCTGGCCGGCATCGCCGAGCGCCTTCGGCGCTGCGTCAGGGCATCTGACACGGTCGCACGCGTCGGAAGCGACGAATTTGCCGTCATCTTGACGGATGTTGGCAAACCAGAAGACGCCAGCAGGCTTGCGGACAAGATCGCAGAGGCGATAGCTGTTCCGCTCAGCGTCCGTGGGCACCAGATCGTGCTGGAGCTGAATATCGGTATCGCCCTGGCTCCGAATGATGGCAGCGATTCCGAACTTCTGCTGGGCAACGCGATCCTGGCCCTCCAGAGCGCGAAAGCCGAAGGCCGCGGTGCCCGATGTTTTTTCGCGGCAGAGATGAATGCCGGGGTTCGCCTGCAGCGTCTGCTCAAATCTGATCTGCGCAAAGCGCTTGCAGCGGAGCAGTACGAGATTCTTTATCAGCCCTTGTTCAATTTGTCGGATGGCGCAATCAGCGGTTTCGAGGCGCTGCTGCGCTGGCATCATCCCGAGCGCGGACTGATTTCGCCCACGGAGTTCATCCCGCTTGCGGAGGAAGCCGGGATCATTGTGCAATTGGGCGAATGGGTGCTCCGCGAGGCTTGCCATGAAGCGGCCAGCTGGCCTGGCCGGCAAAAGATCGCAATTAACATCTCACCCGTTCAATTCCGCAGCCCACGGCTGATGCAGGGCATTTTCGCGGCGCTCGCCTCTTCGGCGATGCCGGCGCATCGGCTTGAGCTGGAAATTACCGAAACTGTTCTGCTCAACGACGACAAGGAAACAGTCGATCTCCTCCACGGGCTCAGGAACGCCGGCATCCGGATCAGCCTGGACGACTTTGGCACCGGATATTCCAGCCTCGGCTATTTGCGGAAATTTCCGTTCGACAAATTGAAGATCGACCGCTCCTTCGTGCGCGATCTCGGCCATGACCGGGGTACCGAGGCGATCGTCCGCGCCGTGATTGATTTGGCGAACAATCTTGGAATGGTGACTACGGCCGAAGGAGTTGAGACACAAGAACAGCTCGACTGGCTGCGGATGGAAGCCTGCACCGAGGTCCAGGGCTATCTCATCAGCCTGCCCATACCCTCCAGGGACATCCGCCCCCTGCTGGCGTGCGATCCGCCTCGATACGTTGCATGAGATCTTTATTGGCGAAAAGGCCGGCGCTTCCAGCATTTGGCTGACGTGACAGACAGACGCCGGAAAATCCGCGGTTGAGGGAAACGCGGACAAGGATGGCGCGATCCTGCGTTGGCCTGAAATGCCGCCGAACTCGCTGATAGCGAACATATCTCAAGACCACGACCTTCGTTCCGCCGAAACCCGACGGTGAACGCTCCTTGCTGGCGATCGACGCCGAGTAGCCGTTTGTCGGACGGGTCGTCAGTTTCCCGGTGCTTTCCCGATCAGCCGCGTCAGTATCTCGCAGGCGGCGGTCCCGCGGGCGTCGATCGGATAGTTCTTGTTGGCCCAACAAGACGATGCCGATCTTCTTTCCGGGAACGAAGGCCACATAAGCCCCGAATCCGTTCGTCGAACCTGTCTTGTTGATCAGGACGCCGTCTTGTGGCGCAGACGGAGGATCGATCCGGACCACTGGATCGGCCTCCATGCTCTCGAACTGCACAAACGTGTTCAAGTCGCTTGGATTTGAGGTCGCCTGACGACGTCGGTTCTTGGGGGTAGAGCGGACTCACGGCCGACGTCGTGGAAGCGACGCTAGTGACCGACCCGGAGCCGACATCAGACCAGGTCGAAATCGCGAAGTGATCCACCGTGGAGAAAGAAGCACAACCGTGCCAGCGACGAAAGTTTCATCCAAGATAGCGATCGGCATTCGCGGCACAATCGCAGTCGAGCGTTGAGTTAGCACGCATGGCCATCCGACGCGCAGCATCTGGAGAACAGCCACCTCTAACACGATAGGAGTTTCCGTGAAGATCCAAGTCCGCAAGCTCGCGATCGCACTCGCAATTGCTGGTCCTCTCGCAGTAGCCGCCACGGCCAAATCGTCTGGTGCACCGATCAATGGCCTGTCGATCAAGGCGGCGGTACCGGCTGTGACGACCGACGTGCGCTATCGGGCGTATCGGGATAATCCCTACCCTTCGGACTGGGGCTATCCTACCTATAACAACTACGGGTATCACTACGGATACCTCGACTATTCGACCTATTCACGGTCTTGGGGATATCCGCGCGGCGGCAGTGTGGTGCACGTCGGCAACGGCGGGTTCCGCGGTGCTCAATCAAGTATCGGCTCCGTGGGCGCGAGCGCCGCTGATTCTTCCTATTGCCGCCAGCGTTGGGCGTACTACAACCCGGCGTCCGGGAAGTATATGGGCGACGATGGTGAGTGGCATCCTTGCCGATGAAAGCAAAAAAGAGCGGCTCAAGCCGCTCTTTTTTGCTCGACGCTTTCCATGCTCGAGAAATGGCCTGAGTAGATTGAGGCGGGTTTTCTTTTGGCCGCCTCAGTTTGCGGGGCTTGAACGAACTGAGATGAACTGATGGCCGTTGCGAACTTCTGGTTATGGCACGTTTGAGACATGCCGTGATGTCTGCTGCCGGGCCGCTTTCGGGGGTAAAGCGGAAGCGGCTCGAACATGACCAAACCGGCGCGATTGACCCGAGCGACCAAAACGTAACTAATGTGAAACGACCGTGCGGGGACACGACCTGATTGCGTTTTAGTTCGCGTTCGGTCGGCGATGTGGCGTACCCCTTCCTGAGCCAGGAGACTCATGCGCGCATACGTTCTCAAGCAATACGGTGGTCCTGAAGGCTCCCTGTTGATGGATGTCCCGGCACCTTCGCCGAGGCCACGCGATATTCTCGTCGAAGTACGGGCTGCGGGTCTGAACCCGGTGGATTTCAAGTTCCGACAGGGGAAGCTGCGCGCAATCCTGCGGCCAAAGCTTCCGTTCGTGCTCGGCAACGAACTCGCTGGTGAAGTTATTGACGTTGGTCGTGACGTCGAACGGTTCCGCGCAGGTGACCGTGTATTTGCCCGGGTCGCGAAGGATCGTGCTGGCGCATTCGCTGAGCAAGCATGCGTCGACGAGGATGACGCTGCACACATGCCCCGGAATTTGGATTTCACCGCTGCGGCTGCCATACCCCTGGCTGGGCTGACTGCTCTGCAGGCATTAAGGGACGAACTCCATGTCAAGCCAGGACAAAAAGTTTTCATTTCAGGCGGTGCCGGCGGAGTCGGTACCTTTGCAATTCAGATTGCCAAATGGCTAGGCGCACACGTGACGACAACTGCTTCGAAGAGAGGTGAAGCGTTGGTGCGCTCGCTCGGCTGTGATGAGGTGATTGATTATACGGTCCAGGATATATCCAACGCGCAAGGCCAATTTGATGCGGGATTTGACCTGATTGGCGGCAAAACCCTGGATCAAATGTTCGAAGTCATGAAGCCCGGAACCAGGATCGTTTCGGTAGCCGCTATTCCGGAACCGCAAACTGCAATCAGGGATTTAGGCGGCCGCCGAGTTCTTTCCGCCATCTTCTGGCTCATCAGCTACGGGATCAGATCTCGGGCTCGACGCGCAGGCATCAGCTATCGCTATCTCTTTATGCATCCGAGCGGCAGCGACCTCGCTCTGCTTGCCGAACTCATCGAGCAGGGAAAACTGAAAGTCATCGTCGACAGAACGTACCCGTTTGCGAAAATTACTGAAGCTCTGGACTATGTCGAAAGCGGACGCGCTAAAGGGAAAGTGGTGGTGACGAACCAATGAGTTGATGGCTCGCAGGCGGAAAGCCAACCCCCAAAAAAGCCCAGTGATCATGGCCCATGTCGAGGGTTCGGGACGGAAGAAACTTTGTGAAGATCACTCCGTTGGTACCATCGAGATTTACGGCCGTCGTTCGTCGCGCATGCGGATCAGCATGACCTCCAGCCTCAAACCCGGCGTTTGCTTTGCAAGGCCGGTACATGAGGCGGACCCCGCATCATCGGAGAGACCCGTCACGATGATATCGATGTCATCCATTCCGAACACGCCGGGCGGGCCTGGTGCCATTCGCGTGGCAGATATGGCGGCCTTGAACCGCTCGCCATCTTGCTCCCAATTTCCGATGTAGCAAAACGTCGTATCACCCCCGCTAAGCTCGCCATTAGGGCCGAACTCAACCATCCCAGAGCCGACGCCGATCGGCGTTCTAAACCAAATGGAATATTTGCCCTCAATGATCATCTAAATGCAGAGGTCCTCAACGAGCGATTGGCTATGCCGAGCCCTCGAAAGTAACACTCATCCGACTGTGCTTGCGCCAGACAACGCGACAGTGACGCGTCATCCTCTCAATAACTAACTCGAATTCAGACGGAATGCCAATGGAGGCGGGAACGTAAGGCAGCGTCGGTATTGGACGCGTATCGGTTGGCGCAACTGAAAGCACCGCCTTTCAAATTCGAACATCGCGCTTTTGAGGATTTGACGCCGAGCCAACTGAACCAAACCGCTATTGCTCCATGCGCAATGCCCGCCTGGCGAGTTGAGCCGGGTTCTAGCCTCGCCAAAGGCGATCAAAAACCGAAACCCGGGCCCAGTTTGCAAGGCGCGGCCGAAGCCCAGCCCGCGTGTTAGTGTTTAAAGCCCCGGTGCTATCGCCTGCGCCGTCCACGAATATTTTTCGAGCTTTCATAAATTCCCAGATGAGCGGGTTTCGCTGCCGAAAAACCTTCTGAACTTCATGATGCAAACACCCCGCCAGGATATCAGGCGGGGGAGCAAATGCCTCCGGTAATGTCGAGGACAAACCGGCATCCGTCAGAATATTCCATCGCGAGCTACCTCCCATTACCGGCGATCGCAGGCCGAATATCACTCTGCCGATCCGGCTTTCCCGAATGGCGTAAGAACACATCGCGCAGGGCTCAATCGTTGAATAGATCGTGCACTCATGAAGGCTGGTGGACCGCATCTTTTTCTGAGCTGAAGAAATCGCGAGCATCTCGGCGTGTCGCGTGACGTCTCCTTCATTTCTGACCATATTGATGGATTCGCTAATGAATTCGCCGCGTCGTCCGATGACAGCCGCAAACGGGTATTCTCCCCTTGAACCCGCGGATTGTGCCAGAGCTACGCAGCGGCGCATCATTGCGATGTCGGATGCTTCTGAAGCAAGCTTGGTCATTGTGCTGCCTTTCGCGGCACGGCACCCCCGTACGATGATGTCGGGATTTGCCGCCCGGCACAAATGCTAATAATCGTTAGTCACGGCAAAGCCGGCATTGATGGCCGGCCTGATGCACGATCTCAGGTTGAATGAAGAGCGGGGGGCGGCTTCTTCTTTTGTCGGTTCGTGCCGCTTGGAACCTGGATAGTTTTCCACTCATTCGCTATCGACCACGAGGCGTGTGAACGGCCGCTTTGCGCCAGAAGCAGGCGTCCCTCCGCAGGAAACCGCTAACCGCCGGCATCTGAACTTCAATAATGCCTCGCTTCGGCGAACCCGGCCTGCACAACTTCCTCGCGCTTCCTTCGAAGGTGGGTTCGCAGAATATGCGCAAGTCCGCTGGCATCACGTCGCTGCAGCGCGTTCAGGATTCCCTCGTGCTCCTGAACCGCAAGCGCCCAGTGTTCGGGGGACATCGGCGTGATGAACCGCGCCCGGCGTATCCGCGCCGATACCAATTCGTAAAATCCGGCGAGTACTGCGTTATCGGCGGCGCGAACGATGCTCTCATGTATCAGCCGGTTGCAGCGATAATACGACAACAAGTCGTGGGCGCGATAGTGCTCGACCATGCAGGTCTGTAACATGCCGATTTCGCGGAGCTGCTCGTCCGAAATACGCGGGCAGGCCAATTCACCGGCGGTCGCTTCCAGGGCTTCGCAGACTTCGAACAGTTCCTTGACGTCCTTTTGCGTCAGCTTCGCGGCGCGCGATCCGCGGTTGGGCAACAACACGACAAGCCCTTCGGCGGCCAGCACCTTCAGGGCCTCGCGAAGCGGCGTGCGCGATATGCCCAGCGAAGCGCACAATTCCCGCTCCGGTATTTTCGCGCCCGGCGCAATCTCGCCTTCCGTCAAAATGTATCTGAGGCGGGAAATCACCTCGTCGTGCAACATGGCGCTGTCCCCTCCGACCGCCCGGTTCAACCAACTTTGAATGCAAAACGGCTCATTATCCGAAGAGACTAGCGAAATGCCATTGCAAAAGCCAGTTTTTGCATTCAGAATTGGCGGATAAGTTGGATCCGGGTCATACGGAAATCCTTACCCCGCAATCGGCAAGCAAATGAATGAAACAAGGACTCTGGAAGCCGACCTCCTTTACGAGGTCCGCGACGGCATCGGCCGGATTACCTTCAACCGGCCGCAGGCGAGAAATGCGCTGACATTCGACATGTATCGGCGGCTGGCAGAGATCTGCACCGGCGCGGGCAAGGACCGCGCCCTCAAAGTGCTGATCCTGACCGGCGCGGGTGATAAGGCCTTCGCGTCAGGCACCGACATCAATCAGTTTCGCGCGTTCAAGACCCCACAGGATGCCATCGATTACGAAACGAGCATCGATCATTTGCTGGGCACGCTCGAGCAATGCCGGGTCCCGATCATCGCCGCGATCAATGGGGTTTGCGCCGGAGGCGGCGCCGGAATTGCGGCGTGCTGCGACATCCGCATCGGCGTCAAGACCGCGAAATTCGGATTTCCGATCGCTCGCACGCTCGGCAACTGTCTTTCGATGTCCAATCTCGCGCGGCTCTCGGCACTGATCGGGGCGGCGCGGCTGAAGGAAATCATTTTTACCGCGCGCCTGATCGAAGCCGCCGAAGCGTCTGGCCTTGGCCTGCTGAATGAAGTGGTGGAGGATCGCGCCGCCCTTGATCGGCGGGCCGATGAACTGGCGCGCCTCGTCGCGAGCCATGCGCCGCTGACACTGCGTTCCACCAAGCAGGCCCTGCTCCGTCTGCAGCCGAAAGTTTGGGAAGACGAGGAGCTGATTCTGATGTGCTATCAGAGCCGGGATTTCCGCGAAGGCATGGATGCCTTTCTCAACAAACGCCAGCCGCAATGGACCGGCGAGTAATCGCAAGCAACCAACAATATCTCGGGAGAAACCATGGGCCCCCTGACCGGATTGAAGGTCGTCGACCTGACGCATGTGATGGCGGGCCCGACCTGTACGCTGATGCTCGCCGACATGGGCGCGGAGGTCATCAAGATCGAAAAAATCCCGGCAGGCGACGACACCCGCTACATGGTGCCTCCCAGGATCGGCGACGAGGCGGCATCGTTCCTGATGATGAACCGCAACAAGAAGGGCATTGCGCTGGACCTGAAGACCGCAGGCGGCGCCAAGGTCTTGCGGAGACTGATCGGGTCGGCAGACGTGCTGGTGGAAAACTTCGGCCCCGGCGTGATGGACCGGCTTGGTTTCGGTTATGCGGAAATAGCCAGGGATCATCCGGCGTTGATTTACTGCTCGCTGTCCGGCTTCGGACGCACCGGTCCCTACAAGCATCGCCGCGGCTTCGATCTGGTGGCGCAGGCCATGAGCGGCATCATGAGCTTTACCGGCGAAAAGCCCGACGGACCGCCGGTCAAATGCGGCGCGCCGCTGTCCGACATCACAGCGGGCATTCTCGCCGCCCTGGGCATTCTCGCCGCCTATACCCACCGGCTGAAAACCGGCAAGGGCCAATGGGTGGAAACCTCCCTGTTCGAGGCAGCCCTTGTTCAGACCTATTGGCAGGCGGCGATTGCGCTCGCGACCGGCGTGGCTCCGAAAGCGATGGGCTCGGCCCACCCGCTCAACGCTCCCTACCAGGCCTTCGAGGCCTCCGATAAGTGGATCGTGGTCGGTGGCGCCAATCAAAAACACTGGCTGCGCACGCTCGAAGTATTGGGAGCGAGCGAACTTTCGCGGGATCCGCGCTTTGCGACCGGCGGCGACCGGATGGCGCATCTGAAGGAGCTGGAAGCCCTGCTGTCTGCGCGCTTTCGCTCCCAGCCCGCCGCCTACTGGCTGGATGCGCTTGAGGAGGTGGGGGTGCCCTGCGGACCGGTCAACGACATGCTCCAGGCGCTTGCCGACCCCCAGACGATCGCCCGCGAAATGGTAGTTGAGGTCGAGCATTCATCGCTGGGCAGCGTCAAAACGATGGGATTGCCGATCAAATTCTCGGCGACCCCCGGCAAGGTACGGTCAGGAGCGCCGCGCTATGGCGAGCACACCGGCGCGATCTTGAGCGCCTACGGTTTTGACGCCCATGAGATTGCAGCACTCCAGCAAGAGGGAGCGATCGCTGCAGCCGGCCCGATCAAGGACGAGGTCAGTTAGCGCACAAAGCCAACGACAAGACCACGCGACCAAAACAAAAATCAATGGGGAGGACAAGATGACTGCAACACCGAAACTCACTGCGATCGCCTTTGGTCTCGCAACCTGCGTGTCGGGCGCCGCAAACGCCGCGTGGCAGCCGGTCAAGCCGATCGAATTCATCGCCACCGCTGGCCCGGGCGGCGGCACCGATAATTTCGCGCGCGCCGTCCAGAGCATCATCACCAAACACAAGTTGATCGAGCAGCCGATCGTCGTCACCAACAAGGGCGGCGGCAGCGGGGCCGAAGGTTACACCTACACCAAGGCGATGGCCGGCGATCCCTACAAGATCGTGTTCGGGACCTCCAACGCCTGGACCCAGCCGATGGTGTCGAAGGTCGCCTATAACTACACCGACCTGACGCCGATCGCCGCCATGGTGCAGGACGAGTTCCTGTTGTGGGTCAAGCAGGATGCGCCCTACCAGAACGTGACGGATTTCCTCAAGGCCGTCGCCGCCAAGGCGCCGGGCGATTTCAAGATGGGTGGCGCACAGTCAAAGGACACCGACGAAACCCTCACCCGCATGATCGACAAGGCGGCGAAGGTGAAGTTCACCTACATCCCGTTCAAGAGCGGCGCCGAAGCGGCGGTGCAGCTGGCCGGCGGCCACATCGACTCCCATGTCAACAATCCCAGCGAAAGCATCGGGCAGTGGAAGGGCAGCACCCAGCGCCCGCTTTGCGCCTTCAGCCCGAAGCGTCTTCCGGACGGCCCGAAGGTAACCGAAACGCAGAACTGGCACGACATCCCGACATGCGTCGAATCCGGTCTGGACATTCCGCAGTTCGAACAGCCGCGCACGGTTTGGCTGCCGGGAAAAGTCAGCGCGGAACAGGCCGCGTTCTACGTCGATCTGATGAAGAAGGTTCAGGACACCCCGGAATGGAAGGAATATATCGAGCGGAGCTCGCAGGTCAGTACGTTCCTGATCGGCGAGTCGTTCGGCAAATTCATCAAGGAGGACATCGAGCGCACCCACAAGATTGCCGCCGACGAAGGCTGGCTGATCTCGAACTAGAGCGCGGCTGATGGTCTCGGGACGCAGTCTGGAAGCCGGCACGGCCTTGATCACCGGCGCGTTTGGTGCCGCCGTCGTCATCTCCAGCCTCGACAACGGCATCGGCTGGTCCGCCGCCGGCGTCGATGCCGGCACCTTTCCGTTCATCGTCGGCCTCATCATCCTGAGCGGAAGCATATTCAACCTCGTGCAGGGATGGCTGCAGGCGCGCGACGTCATCCTGCGGCCGAGCGAACTGAAGCGGCTGGCAGCACTTTTCGTCCCTGCGGTCATCTATGTCGGGGTGATTCCGCTGATCGGAATGTATGTGGCCTCGGCGCTCTATGTGTTCGGAGCGCTCGCCTGGCACAAGCGGGGCGCATTGCTGTTTGCAGGCATCTCGGCGATCGCCACGGCGCTGGCGCTCTACCTGATCTTCGAGTTGACGTTCCAGATTTCGTTGCCGCGCGGCGCGCTCGGCGACGTCTTCGGTTTTTGAGGGGACCTCGTTGGAAAATCTCGAAGCCCTGATGCACGGTTTTGGCATCGCGCTATCCGGCAATCATATTTTCCTGATGCTGATCGGCGTCCTGCTCGGCATTCTGGTCGGCGTGCTGCCCGGCCTCGGGGCGCCCAATGGCGTATCGCTGCTGCTGCCCCTGACCTTCGGCATGCAGCCGGTGTCGGCCATCATCCTGCTTTCGTGCATGTATTGGGGCGCCTTGTTCGGCGGCTCGGTTACTTCCATCCTGTTCAATATTCCCGGCGAACCCTCCTCGGTCGCCACCACCTTTGACGGCTATCCGATGGCGCGCGACGGCAGGCCGACCACGGCTCTGGCGACGGCGTTCGGCTCGGCCGCCTTTGGCGCGCTGGCCGGGGTCGTTCTCATTACGCTGTCGGCGTCCTGGGTCGCCAAAGTGGCGCTGGCCTTCGGGCCGCCTGAATATTTCGCAGTCTACTTTCTGGCGTTTGCCAGCTTCATCGGCATGGGCGGCTCGCCGCCGATCAAGACCTTGGTGTCGCTGGCGATCGGGTTTGCACTCGCCGCGGTAGGGATCGACACCGTCTCCGGCAGCGTGCGGCTCACCATGGGCATCGATGAACTGGTCAAGGGCATCAACTTCGTGGTCGCGGTCATGGGACTGTTCGGCATCGGCGAATTGCTGATCGCGGTGGAGGACGAATTTCACGCCAAGGCGATATCCTCCAAGGTGGAGTGGCGCGAGGTGTTCCGCACCCTCATTGGCCTGCCTCGCTACGGCTGGGTGCTGTTGCGCAGCGCCGCTATCGGCTGCTGGATGGGAATTACGCCGGGCGGTCCGACCGCGGCGTCATTCATGAGCTATGGCATCGCCAAGCGGCTGTCGCCGCGGCGCGCCAATTTCGGCAAAGGCGAGCCGGAGGGCATCATCGCGCCGGAGACCGCCGATCACGCCGCCGGCACCAGCGCGCTGCTGCCGATGCTATCGCTCGGCATTCCCGGCTCTGCCACCGCGGCGGTGATGATGGGCGGGCTGATGATCTGGGGCCTCAATCCCGGGCCGATGCTGTTCATCGAGCAAAAGGATTTTGTCTGGGGCTTGATCGCCTCGATGTATCTCGGCAACGTCGTCGCGGTGATCCTCGTGCTGCTTACCGTGCCGATCTTCGCCGCCCTGATGCGCGTGCCGTTCTTCATCATCGCGCCCTTGATCGTCATCATTTGTACGGTCGGCGCCTATTCGGTTTCCAATTCCTATCTCGACGTCGTCATGATGATGGGATTCGGCGTGTTGGGATATCTGTTCAAGAAGCTGCATTATCCGCTGGCACCGATGGTGCTGGCGATCGTGATCGGCGACAAGGCGGAAGATGCATTTCGCCAATCCATGCTGATGTCGAGGGGTTCGCTTTCGATATTCTTCAGCAATATGCTGGTGACAACGCTGGTTTTGGTCGGCGCGGCTCTGCTTGTGTTGCCGGTAATCTGGCAAACGATCGGGAGAATGGCAGCGCGGCCGCGTTAGAACCACGGACAATTCGATGCGCGGGTCGGTTTCGATCGTCCCTGTACGTGGAGGCAGTAACAACAGCGAATTCGAAGGTGGCGGCGATCACCGCTGGGTGCTTGTCACCAGATCGTCCCACTTCTTGGTGTCGCCCTCGATGAAGCTTTTGAACTCCGCCGGCGATGTTGGACTCGGGACGGCGCCCATGTTGGCGAGACGCTCCTGAACAAGCGGGACCGTCATGGCTTCAGCGACGTCTTTCCCGATCTTGTCGACGATCTCCTTCGGCGTATTGGCCGGCGCCAGCAAACCATACCAACCAGTCGCGTCGTAACCCGGAACGCCGCCCTCTTCGACGGTTGGAATCTTCGGGAACAACGGTGAACGCGTCTGGCTCGTGACCGCCAATGCCTTCAGCTCTCCGGACTCAACATAGGAAATGACCGTCGGCGGACCAAACAACACCGAGACCCTGCCGGCAATCAGATCGGTCACCGCCTGTCCAATGCCTTTGTAGGGCACGTGGATCATCTTCGTGCCGGTCATCTGCATGAACAGCTCCGCTAAAAGATGCGATGCGGAGCCGAAGCCCGACGAGGCGAAATTCAACTCGCCCGGATGCGCCTTCAGATAATCGACAAGTTCCCTGGTTGACGACACCGGAACGGACTTGTGGACCAGGAGCAGATATGGGGGCGCCGTGACCAACGTCACCGCAGCAAGCGACTTGATATTGTCAGGCACCACGGCGCCGCTCGCGGCCATCAGCAGCGTGTAGCCGTCCGGATTTGCCCGGCCTACGCTGCTTGCCCCGATGACGCCCGCGGCGCCCGGCTTGTTGTCCACGATAATCGGCTGCCCCCATTTCTCGTTGAGTTTCTGGCCGATGAGGCGCGCCAGGATGTCAGCACCGCCGGCGGGCGGAAACGGCACCACAATCGTTACCGGGCGCGATGGATATGCGTCCTGGGCGCGCACCGCGGGAGCGAACATTACGAGGAGCGCGGCGATGATCGTGCAAACAATGCGTTGCTTCATGATTGGGACCCCATCTGTGGATTTAGCCGTCGAGCACGATCATTCCTGAAAGGCTCGGTAAAAATTCGTGTGACCAGAGAAGCGACATCGGCCCGATCAGCTAAGAGTTCGATCGTTTGGGCGCGAACCGCCGGATATCGTAGTTTGGTCGCCGGTCCAGAAGCAGATCGGCATTGATCTTTCCAACCGCGGGAGCAAGAGTCATTCCATTCTGGGTCACCGCATGAAACAGCCCGGGCATGCTCGGCGATTCCCCGATCGTCGGCGCAGTCGTGAAGGCCGTGCCGGTCCACGAGCGGATAATCTGAAGCGCGCCCAGCGCGGGCAGCATCTCAAGAACGACAGCGAGATTTCCGCCGAACCCTTCGACCGAGGGCCGCGTTCGCTTCAGGCTCGGGGCAAACAGAGCGCGCCAACCGCCGCCGATAACGAGGTTGCCGCTGGCCGCTTGCTTCAATGTCAACCGTTGCAGCGCATGGGCCAGATGATAGTTGACGCCTTGCGGCATCGTTTCGGTCACGATCATCTGGATCGGATTGGCGCGGATCGGAATGGCATCGCCCACCGAGGCGGCAATCGCTCCGGACCACGCCCCCGCCGAGTTGAGGATGCGGCGCGCCGCAATTAATCCGCGGTCGGTCTGGACCAGAAATCCTTTTTCGGCGCGCTGGATCGCAAGCACCCGTATTTGGCAACGAATTTTTGCACCCGCGCGTTCAGCGGCTGCCCGCACGGCTGGAGAAGCCTTCAGCGGATTGAGCTTGCCCTCGTCGCGGGAGAGCGAGGCCGCGATGATCTTTGGCGAGAGATAAGGTTCAAGCCGGCGGGCCTCGGCTCCGCTGATGAGATCGATCTCAAGTCCCGCTGCGCGCTCCAGCTCGACCTTCTGCTTGAGATGGACGAGGCTTGCCTCGTCATCCGCAACCGTCAGGCCCCCCTCAATCGCGACTTCGAAATCGGTTTTGAGTTCCTGGCTCAATGCGTTCCACATGTGGACCGAGTCGCGCTGTAAAGACAGCGTGGAAGCCGCGACCAGCGTGTTCTCGGCGCCCATATCCGGAAATCCGAATGCCTGAAACTGCACGTGGAGACTGCCGGCATTTGCACCGGACGCCTCGGCATGTGGCTCGTTGCGATCGACGACCAGAACGTCAGCACCGGCCCGCGCCAGCTCCAGCGCGCTACAAAGACCGATGGCCCCGGCGCCGATGATCAGGATATCGACATCCGCGATCACGGCTTTCGGCGGTTCGGCCGCACCGAACGGGCTCTCCAGGAGAGCTGGGGCCGCCAAAATTCCCGCGTGCGGACGGGCGACCGACCGCATTGCTACCGGCCGCACCGGCACCTGCACCCGGAAAAATGTCGCCTCATCGATGGCGACGCCGGCATTCGCGTGCAACACGCCGGCGACCGTCGGGGAACAATAGCGTCCCTGACAATGTCCCATGCCGCACCGGGTGGCGCGCTTGATGGTGGGGAGATCACGTGCTCCGCGTTTGATTTCCTGTCTGACGCGGCCGAAGGTTACACTTTCACAACGGCAGACGATCGTATCGTCGCTGGCCAGGCGATCGCCCACGACTGGCATCGCATAGACACGCCATAACGCTTGCTGAAATCGTTTCTCCCGCTCGAGCGAACGCCGCGCCTTTACGGCAATAGCTGCCTGTGCCGATCGTGCACCGGTGAAGTTGAGATCACTCGCGGCGGCGAGGCCCGCGAGTGTCCCCTGCGCAAGCGCGCTATGAGCGCCCCACGATCCGCCGGCATCGCCGGCGACAAAAACATCGTCGAGCGAGGTGCGGCCATTGCCGTCACGGTCGGCAATCAAGGTAACGCCCGTTCGCGGATCGATCCGGTGATTGCAACCGAGCAGTCGGGTGAGCTCGGACGACGGGGAAAATCCATAACCGGTGCAGACGGCGTCGATCTCGAAGCTGCATTCCGTCCCCGGAACCAACGCGCCGTCGGCATCGATCGCGGCAACGGCGGCACGCTGGGTTCGATCAACGCCGTCCACACGTGTGAGGACATGGCTGTAGAGCAAGGGCACCCTGTGACGGCGCAATGTTGCAAGATACGAGGCGCCCTGAAGGAGCAGATCGGGACGTGTCACTGCCATGCGCGACAGGTCGCCGATGCGTTGCGACGGCCTGGCCGCGGCTTCCGCAACCGCCACCACTTGGACGCCGTCGGCAGCAAGCGCCGCCGCCACCTGCAGATTCAGCGGACCATTGCCGGCAATCAGCACGCGGCTGCCCGGTGCGACACGGTAGGAACGCGCCAGCGTCTGCGCCGCACCGGTCGTCATGACGCCAGGCAGTGTCCAACCCGGAACCGGCCACGAGCGCTCATAGGCACCCGTTGCAACGATCAACTTCCGCGCCCGGCAATTGATCGCGCCTGACTTGTCCTGCGCCCTGACCACGAGCCCGCCATTGGCATCGATCTGTGCGTCCCAGACAAGCGCCTGATTGAAAATCCGGACCGCGAGGCCCGCGACCCTGCCGACAAGCTCGGCGCCTCTTCTGAATTGCCGATCAGCCGGCCGACCGCCCCTGAAGCGATGACTGTTGGCGAGTGGCTTGAAATACTGACCACCCGAGGAGGGACGCTCGTCGAGAATCATGACGGCCGCGCCACTCTTTGCCGCGGCTTCTGCCGCGGCAAGCCCGGCCGGTCCGGCGCCGATAATGAGAATATCGCAGCTTTCTTCGCGTTCGCCGGGCGCCGATAGGTTGGGACCGTCTGGGCGCCGGGCGGCTTCGCCGGTGACAATCTGCATCCCCGGCTGCACGAGCGTCAGGCAAGATCTTTGGCCGGCCACACCGTTGATCGTCACGCGGCAATCGAAGCACACCCCCATGCCGCAATAGATGCCGCGCGAAGCGCCCTCGTTCGTTACCCTAAGCGCGGTGGTCGCGTGTGCCGTAACCGCCGCGGCCACGGTCTCTCCGGCAATCGCCGCGACGGGCTTTCCATCAACGGAAAGTTCAACGAAACTTCCATGGCGTTCGATTTGCGAATTGCCGAGCCGAAGGCCCTGCGCTGCGGGGGCTACCATGATCTGAGTATCTTTCGACTCTCGCCAGAGAACCCACTCGTATCAGCAATCGCAAGACCTGCCGGGCGCAACCTAACTCGTACAACGCAATCACGAGCAGATCACAGGAAAGAAACGACAATTTGATTGTTTAAAAAGTAACTATGTCATTAAGCTTTGTCAATTAGCTTGTTTTCGCCGCTCGTTCGCGAAGTATTTATTCTGGCTCCCTTGGTGGACCGCGACTCAACGATTCCATCCGCATCCGTTCGTTCCCGCCCGAAGCGAGTTAACGGCATACCCGTGGTTATCGATGGCTGCGACACTCACAACACCGCCGTTGCCTGGAACTCAATCAGCAACCCGGGATCAGCGAGATGATTTACTTCCACGATCGTGCTCGTCGGAAGGTTGTCTTTAAAGAACTCCATTCTGGCAGACACAATTTCCTTGAACTGCCGAATATCCGTTGTGTAGACGACGAGGGAAACGATGTTGGCGAGCGTGCCGCCCGCACTCTCCATGACGGTCGCCATATTTCGGATGGCCTGCCTGACTTGCTCGGCCATGTCTCCCGGCCCTACCAGCTGACCGTTCTCATCCCTCGAAAGTTGCCCCGACAAAAAGATCAGGGACTGGGGCTGATCGACGCGGATGAAGTGGTGATAGATGGTCTTACGCACGTTGGTAAAACCAGGTGGGTCGCCGCGGGTGATGGTGGTCAAGATCGCCTCTCATCGTCATCTAAAATGTTATGGTACAGGTTTGCGACAAGGGACAGGCGGCTAGTCATGGCCTGCTTCAGCCCAGCACAGGTAGCGTGATGATGTTGTACCCGTGGCTGATGCTGCGCTTCAGGACCGGATCCTCGATCTGGTAGTCGAAACGAGCCGCGGGGCGGATGCCGCCTTTGGCAGCGAACGTGCCGCAAAACATCGCGCAGCCATCGGGCAACGCCGTCCTGCCAAAGCCGCGCTGGATCAGATCGGTGACCAGCAGCATCCCGCTCAGCGCGCCTTCCTGATAAAGCACGCGGTCACCGTCAATCGTCGCCCAGGATCGCAGGATGATCTGGTCCCAGTGGCCCTCGATTTCTGCGAGGTCCCACAGCACCGGCGCCATTGGTTTGTCGCACATCTGCTTCGAGACCGTGATGTTGTAGGTCTCGACCTTGCGGTCGGTATGATCGGAGCCAACACCGACGAAAGTGCGACCGTTCGATCCCAACAGCACGAACTCGACCTCGCCGCTGGAGTCGGTGCCGGTGCATTCAATGCTGTCGGCAGTGGTCAGCCGTCGCGCGGCGCAACGATAATAGATCGGCGTCGACGCCGGCGGCGCGATTCCGATCGCCGCCAGTTCGGCAATGTGCTTGTCGCGGGCAACCGGATCGCGGCCGGTCCAGCCGGCGATCACGGCCTGCGTGATCGGCACTCTCAGTGGGGTCGTGGTGCCGTTTGCGGCCAGGGTAAATGCGATCTCGGTTCTCATGTCATTTCCTCAGGAATAGATCGGTTTGGCGGTATGGAGCTTCCATTCCGGCGGCGCAAGCCGCCGGTTCTGTTCACGAGAGGTTCAACCGGGTTCGGATTTTCCCGCCCCTCACAAACTTCGGTCCGGCGTCAATTGGTTCCGGTTGACTCGCAGTTCGATGATCGCGGGTCGATCAGCTTTCATGGCCCGGGCAAGGGCTTCGGGAAATTTGTCGTGGTGGTCGACCGCTTCGCCGTAAGCGCCGTAAGACCTCGCCAGCGCCGCAAAATCCGGATTGAAGAGATCCGTTCCACTGGGACGATTGGGAAAATTGATCTCCTGATGCATCCGGATCGAGCCATACATTCCGTTGTTGACGATGATGACAACGATCGGCAGTTGGTGCTGGACGGCGGTGGCAAACTCCTGCGACGCCATCATGAAGCAACCATCACCGGCCAGACAGACCACCGTGCGGTCAGGGTAACGAAGCTTTGCCGCGATCGCGGCCGGCAGGCCGTAGCCCATGGAGCCGGACTTCGGCGCAATCTGGGTGCCGAACTGCCGATAACGATAGAATCGATGCAGCCAGATCGTATAGTTGCCGGCGCCGTTGGTGACGATGGCGTCATCGGCCAGTTGATCGTCAAGATGCGCGATGACCTCGGACAGATCAAAGCCCGCGGCATCAGCGCGCCGCGCCTGATAGGCGACCAGGGCGTGCCGCAACTCTTCGCGCCACGCCGACCAGGGTTTTGAATCGAGCGTCGGTAGCGTTGCGAGCGCGTCGACGAAGCTGGAGGATTTCGACTGGATGGCCAGCGTCGGGATATAGATCCTGCCAAGCTCTTCGGCACCGGGAAACACATGAACCAGAACCTGCTTCGGCGTTGGCACCTCGAGCAGCGAAAAGTGATTGGTGGTGACATCGCCAAGCCGATCGCCGATCACCAGAAGCAGGTCAGCGGCCTTGACGCGCTCCATCAGCGCACGGCTGCAGCCGAGGCTGAGATCGCCGACATACTGAGGGCTTCTGTTGTCCAACACATCCTGCGAACGGAAGCCGGCGATAACCGGGATGTCGTTGCGCGCGACGAACGCGTTGAACTGTTCCGCTGCAGCTGGCGTCCAGCCGAGATTGCCGACGATGATCATCGGGCGTTGCGCCCGGCGCAGCAGCCCTTCGAGTTGCGACATCTGGGCATCGGAAGGCCCGGTTTGCGCAATTTGCGCGGGTGCCGCATCGGCGACGTCACTCATCGCGCTGAGCACGTCCTCGGGAAGCGAGAGCACCACCGGACCTGGGCGCCCCTGCATGGCAAGATGGAAGGCGCGGCTGACAAACTCAGGAATCTGATCGGGCGAGTCGACCTCGCCGACCCACTTTGTCAGGTCGTCGAAGGTACGCGTGTAGTTGATTTCCTGAAATGCTTCGCGGCCGCGATGGCGACGCGGCACCTGACCGATGATCATGATCATCGGCGTCGAATCCTGCCAGGCGGTATGCAGCCCGATCGCGGCATGCATCGCACCAGGACCGCGGCTGACGACGCAAATGCCGGGGCGACCGGAGATCTTGCCGTCGGCTTCGGCCATGTGTGAAGCCGTGGCCTCGTGACGGCATGCGATAAAGCGGATGCCGGAGCCGGCGCTAATTAGCGCATCGAAGATCGGCAACGCACTTTCGCCGGGGACGCCGAACATTCTGTCGGCGCCGTTGAGCCGCAAGCCGGAGACCAATATCTCGCCGCCGCTGCGCAAGACGGCCGTGGAGTTGGCCGGCCGCACCGGATCTTGTTTGTTCAAGGTATTACTCCCACGGATTCTGAGGGTCGCACGGGCCTCGGGGTTCATTCCTGGAACACCTCGACGCGGCGCTGGCGGATCGTCGGCATCATGATGGAGATCAGCAGCGCGGCGGAGACCAGCAGCAGCACCAGGCTGATCGGGCGCTGCAGAAACACCATCGGATCGCCATGCGAGGTGATCATGCTGCGCCGGAAATTCTCCTCTACCATCGGGCCCAACACAAAGCCCATCAGCAACGGCGCTGGCTCCGCATCGAGTTTGCGCAGCACGTAGCCCAGCAAGGAGAAGCCGACCGTCATATAGACGTCGAAGCTCGAATTGTTCACCGAGTACACGCCGATGGCGCAGATCACCACGATAAGCAGATAAAGAATGCGATAAGGCACCCCGAGCAGCCGGACCCAGATCCCGATCATCGGCAAATTGATGATGACGAGCATCACATTGCCGATGAACATGCTCGCGATCAGCCCCCAGAACAGATCGGGTTGCCGCGAGATGATCATGGGACCGGGCGCGATGCCGTGCAGGGTGAGCGCGCCGACCATCAGCGCCATGGTGGCGCTGGTGGGAATCCCCATGGTCAGCAAGGGCACGAACGAGGTCTGCGCGGCGGCGTTGTTGGCGGATTCCGGTCCCGCGACGCCCTCGATGGCGCCGTTTCCGAACCGCGAAGGATCCCTGGCGACGCGCTTCTCGAGCGCATAGGAGGAGAACGACGCGATGGTGGCGCCGCCGCCCGGCAGGATGCCGAAAACCGTTCCGACCAGGGTGCCGCGCATCACCGCGCCCCAGGCCCCCCGCAACACCTTCAAGGACGGCCAGATGCTGTGAATCTTCGTGTGATTGATGATGCGGACCGAAGCGTCTTCGAGATTCGAGATGACTTCCGCGACACCGAAGAATCCCATCACCAGGGCGACGAAATTGATGCCGTCGGACAGTTCAATCAGGCCGAACGTCATGCGGGCTTCGCCCGTGTTGAGGTCCATGCCCACCATGCCGAGCAGCAAGCCGAGAAAGATCATCGCGATGGCGCGAAACGCGGATCCATTGGCCAGCACCACGGCCGAGACCAGCCCCAGCACCATCAACGAAAAATAATCCGGCGAGGCGAACTTCTGGGTCATCAAGGCCAGCGGTGGCCCGAGCAGCGCGATCACCAGGGTGCCGATGCAGCCGGCGATAAACGATCCGATGGCGGCAATCGCGAGCGCCTCGCCCGCCCTGCCCTGCTGCGCCATCTTGTAGCCGTCGATCGCCGTGACGACGGAAGTGGACTCGCCAGGGATATTGACCAGGATCGCCGTGGTCGAGCCGCCATATTGCGCGCCGTAGTAGATGCCGGACAGCATGATGATCGCCGCCACCGGATCGAGCGCATAGGTGGCGGGAAGCAGCAGCGAGATGGTGGCGACCGGACCTAGGCCGGGCAGCACACCGATCAGGGTGCCGCACACCGTGCCGACCAGGCAGAAGAAGAGGTTGGTCGGCGTCGCAGCGACGGCAAAGCCGTGGCCAAGCAGGGCGAAGACGTCCATCATGCCAGCAGGCTCACCGGGATCCTGAGAAGCCACACAAATATCACCGCCGACGCCGCCGCCAACAGGACGCCGGTGACCAGGCTTTGCTGCCACTTCGTTTCAACCGAGGCAAAATGCGCGGCCGCGACCTGGGCCAGGATGGCGAGAATGAGCCCGGCGCGCTCGACCAGCACGCCGAAGACGACAAACGACAGCAGGATGAAAAACAACGGCCGCAGATGGAACGCGCCAACCGGCTTTTCGCCGGTCAAGAGGCCCTTGACCACCAGGCAAAGCCCCATGCCGAGCAGGACGAGCGCCAGGCCAAGCGGGAAATAGCCCGGTCCCATCTGCAGCACGGTGCCGATCGCCAGGGTGCGGATATAGAGAAGCGCCACGGTCGCGACCGTGACGAGCAGCAAGCCGGAATAGAAGTCGGTGTTGTTACCGCGCCAGGCGGGTGATCGCATGATGGTGTCCTGCCGTTACTTTACTGTCACCCACCCCCGGAACGGGCTCAGGTCTTCTTCTCGTTGATTTCCTTGAGCAGCCTGCGCCACTGCTCGACCTCGCCGGCAATCTGCGCCTTGTATTGCGCAGGCGTGGTGAACACGGTCGAGGCGCCCGCGACCGCCATTCTCTTCTGCACGTCGGGATCGGCCGCCATCTTCTTGAGCACGTCGGACAGCTTGGTGACGATGGCGTCGGGGGTGCTGGCGGGGACCATGATGCCGTTCCAGGATTCGACGCTGTAGCCCGGTGTGACTGTCTCCGCGACGGTCGGCAGATCAGGCGCGAACTCGCTGCGCTTGGCCGATGTCACCGCCAGCGCGCGAACCGTATTGGCTTCCATCTGTGGCAGCGCGTCGGTCATATTGGTGAAGGCAAGGTCGACCTCGCCCGACACGACGGCGGCGGTGGCCGGCGATCCACCCTTGAACGGAACATGGGTCATTCGGGTGCCGTTGTTCGCGTCAAACAGCGCCACCGAGAAATACATCAGGCCGCCGGCGCCGCTCGAGCCGTAGCTCAGCTTGCCCGGATTGGCCTTGGCGTAAGCCACCAGATCCTGCATCGAGTTGATTGGCAGCTTGGGGTTGACGATCACCGTCTGCGGAATGGTGCTGACGATACTGACGGTCTTGAAGCTGACTAGCGGATCGTAAGAGGTGGTCTGCGCTACTGGAGCGATCGAAATCGCGCCGACGCTGCAGATGCAAAGCGTGTAGCCGTCACCGGGCGACTTCGACACCAGGTCGGCGCCGACGATGCCGCCGCCTCCGGCGCGATTGTCGACGATCACCGTCTGACCCAACGCCTTTTCGAGATATTGCGCGGTGATGCGCCCGACCGCATCGGTATAGCCGCCGGGCGCATAGGGTACCACGAGCTTGATCGTCTTGGTGGGCCACTCCTGTGCCGACGCCGCCGTGACGCTCAACGCCATCCCCACCGACAGGGCCGCCATCACAAGTCGCTTCAATGTCATGTTCCTTCCGCGTGAACGAGAACGGCTTAACGGGCGTCTTGGCGATCAGGCATTGTTCGCCCCCGTAAGGCGCAGGGCACGCGCGGCAACGGATTCGCCCGGGGTGAATGCGCTGAGTTCGACGGTGGTCGCTGCGAACTCGACGCGGCGAAACCTGTCCTGATCCTCGAAGGGCACGGTGGCGTCGATGCCGAGCTTGGTCCGCACCCCCTCTTTGCTGACGCGGACATATTCGTGGCCCCGCGCGCCGGGAATGAGAATGAGATCGGCCGACGCTTCCATCCGCGTCGCGACCGCGTATTCGACGTCGATGGGATCGCGGATATCGATGTCGTGATCGACCACCGTGATGAGATCGAGGTCCTTCAAGGCGCCGAACGCCGCCAATATCGCATTGCGCTGCAACCCGTTGTGCTGCCGGCTCAGCTTCTGGACCTGGATCACCGCGTGGAAGCGATGCAGTCCGCCCGAGGTCATCTCGACATCGGTGACGATCGGAATCGCCGATTGCAGCACCTTCAGCAGACTGGCTTCCAGCACGTACTTGCGCAAAATGATGGTTTCGCGTCCGAAGCCGTTGATGACGTGGTAGATCGGCCGCAGCCGGTGAGTGACGGCGGTGATCTTCAGAACCGGCGCGTCGGCGGCCGGCGCGGCGAAGCCGATGAATTCGCCGAATGGCCCTTCCGGCGCGACTTCGTCGACCAGGATTTCGCCTTCCAGAACGAACTCGCTCTCCGCAGGCACCAGGATGTCCTGCGATACGGCCTTGCCCACGGTCAGCGGTCTGCCGGCCAACCCGCCCGCGACGGCAAGTTCGTCGGCGCTTTCCGGCATCTGAGAACCCATGGTCGCTGCCGTGAAATGCAGCGCCAGGTCGGTCCCGATGCAGACCGCCACCGGCAATGACCGGCCGCGCGCCTTGGCCCGCTCGAACGCAAGCCGCAGATGGCGGCCGAAATCGAGCTTAATCGCGACCCGGTCGGGCGCCAGCAGTTGCAGGCGGTGATAGGAGGCGTTGTAAATTCCGGTGACCGGATCCTTCACCACGACGATTCCTGCGGTGACGTAGCGGCCGGCGTCGCCCGGCGCATGAAACAATGCCGGAAACAATCTGGTGACATCGAACCCGGTTCGCAGCACGACTTCCTGCACCGGAATGTCGGTGACGAGCTGCGGCGGAAGCGGGCCGCCAAGGGCGCGCTGCACCAGGCCGCGAATGCCCTGGAAATCCAGGCCAAAGGCCGCCTCGCAATTTTCCTTCGAGCTCAGCAGATTGCCGATGACCGGAATGTCCGCGCCCTTGACCGACGGAAACAGAAGCGCCTGGCGGCCGTCGTGCTTCTTGAGAATCGCAGCGATTTCGAGATGCGGATCGGCGGGCTTCTCATAGGTCAGGATGCGGTCGCTTTGCGCCAAACGCGCCAGCGCGGACCGGAAGCGCGTATCAAGGATCTGAGGCTGCGACATCGGCGCACCAATTTCAATTACTAAACAAGAATAGCTTCGCTATGAAGCTAGTCAAGCCTGCTTGCTGCGCACGGCTTGGCCAACATATGCGCTTGTGCGATCAGCCCGAGAGCCTGAGTGCCGCGTCGACGATGGTCGCAGGCAGCTGCGCGTCGACCGGGGCGCCGCGATGGCTTTGCGATGCAAAGCTAACGAGCGCGTGCAGCACGGCAACAAGGTCCGCGCGTTCGACGGCGCGCGAGGCCGGCGATTTGTTCCCCAGCCAATGGGCCAGCACCACATTCTGCAGCCGTTCGGCGGAGAGCTCGGCGGCCTTGATGCTTGATCGCAGCTTCTCGGTGCCCTCGCTCGGTGCCGGCGCAGGTCCGGCTTTGAGCCTGGTGCGCAGGGCCCGCAACGGCAGCACGATCTGCTCTCGCCAAGGGCGGCAGGCCGCATCCATGTCTGCAATCTCGGATGGCGTCAGAACAGCCCCTCGCCGGACCGCCGCGAAGGTCGCCATCAGCAACATCATCACGTCGACGCTGCATTCGGCCTGCAGCCACAGACAGGCATCGGCAATGCCGGGCTCGGCATAGAGCTTGAGCGCGAAGTCCCAGCTCTCGGAATCAATGGCCTGGCCGGGATCTGTCATGTCAGGCGTGCCGCCATTTCCGGCGCTCGCAGCCCTGGTGGCTTGGAGCCATGTCGCTCAAGGCAGCTCCTTTGCCCTGGTCGAGCCAAGGCCCTCCCAGCGGCTGACCGCACCGGTGGCGATATCGAACAGATCGAGGACCCGACCGAGGGTGTGGTCGACCATTTGCTCGAGGCTGTTCGGGCGGGCATAGAACGCCGGCACCGGCGGATAGATGATGGCGCCGATTTCGGTCGCCGCCGCCATCGACCTGAGATGGCCGAGATGCAGCGGTGCTTCGCGCACCATCAGCACCAGCCGGCGGCGTTCTTTCAAAACCACGTCCGCGGCGCGCGTCACCAGCGACGACGTCACGCCGCCGGCGATCTCGGCCAGGCTTCGCATCGAGCACGGCGCAATCACCATGCCAAGCGTCCTGAAGGAGCCGCTGGAGATCGTCGCGCCGATATTATCGACCTGGTGGACCACATCCGCCAATGCCGCGACGTCAGGGACCCTGATGTCCAGTTCCTGCGCCAGCGTGATCTTCGCCGACCGGCTCATGACCAGATGGGTCTCGATCGCCGTCGGCTGCAGCAGCCGCAGCAGCCGAACGCCATAGATGGCGCCCGACGCTCCGGTGATGCCGACGATCAGACGCTTCGGTTCGATCTCAGGCGGGGTCGAAATAGTGAATCTCCATCAACATGCAGCCCGCCACCGATTTGAACGGGCCGTGAAACGCACCGGGCGGACGGCAGGCGTAGGTGTTCGGCTTGAACGATTCACCGCCATTGCCCTGTTCGTCGTTGCCGACGATCAGATCGCCGGAAAACAGGAAAACCTCTTCCCAATATTCATGAACGAATGGCTTGGTGGTGTAAACGCCCGGCTCAAAGCGCAGAAGACGGGTGCGGCTGCCGCGCTTGTTCACCTCGTCGAGGGCACCGGAAAGAATCTTCTGCTGGATGCCGGCCGGATAGCCCGCAGGCGTTTCCCAGCCGGTGGACATGTCGATGGTGCGAAATTCGTCGTGGAGTTTGTTGATTGCCATTTTCAGGTTTCCTAGAGATCAGGCGACAGCGCGGGGTGAATCCGGATTGCTCGTATTGGTCAGTTCATCGGCCAGTTCGTAGCTCGACAGCATCTTGTCGAGCAGCGCCGCCGCATTCTTCCAGTCATAGGTGCGGTAGGCGTGTCCCTTGGTGACAAAGGTCGCGCCGGCGAAGAACATCTCGTATTGCGAATGGCGCGAGGCGAATTCGGAACCGACCGCGTCCCAAGCGAGTTTGTAGAATTTCACTTTGTCGACCGCGCCGGCGGCGGGCGATTGCTGGGTCTTGCCGATCAACCTTGCGAGCTCCGGGTTGTTGAAGTCCTTTACCGAGGACGGCAACATGATCATCCCGCCTCCGGCCAGTTCGCGCAAGGCGTTGATGATCTTGGCATAGAGCTGTTGCGTCAGGGTCTGGGCCGCATAGAGCATCTGCCGGTCCGGCACGAAATAGGCGCCGCGCTGCTGGCCCTTGGTCTCCATCGCGACCACGAAGGCTTCCACCATGCTGACCTCGGCGGCGAGTTGGCCCAGCATCTCCCTGACCTGCGGGAAGCCGGCGATGCCATTGGTATCGGCGATGCGATGGGCGATGCCGGCCAGGAAGCGCACCTTGACCGATAGCCGGATCATGGCCTGGTAGTTCTGGTAGACATGCGCCGGGGTGGCATGAAACTGCTTCTGGCACATCGCGATGTCCTCGACGATGAACACCCGGTTCCACGGCACCTTGACGTCATCGAAATACAGCACCGCATCGTTCTCGTCGAAGCGGCTGGCGAGCGGATTGTCAAACACCGATCCTGCCGCGGCCTCGTAGGATTTGCGCGACAGGATTTTCAGGCCCTTGGTATTCATCGGGATTGCAAACGAGACCGCGTATTTCTCGTCGCCCGGCTGCAACGGCTGGATGCAGGTGACGAACACCTCGTTGGCCATGATGCCGCCGGTCGCCAGCATTTTGGCGCCTCGCACTGTGATACCATCGGCATCGCGGGACACCACGCCCGCCGTGAGGTAGGGATCGGCCTGCTCGGCGGCACTCTTCGAGCGGTCGGCCTGGGGATTGATGATGACATAGGTGAGATAAAGATCGTTGTCGCGCGCATAGCGGTAATAGTCCGAAAGCGCCTTGGCACGCTCGGCATCATAAGCCTCGAACACCTCGCGACCCATATACATGCCGGCGATGCACGACGCGACGTGATCGGGCGCGCGCCCCATGAAGCCCGCATGCAGTTCGGTCCAGACCTCGAGAGCCCTGCGGCGCGTGACCAGCGCCTGATAGCTCCCCGGCAATTCCCAGATCCGGTTGGCCCGGGTGCCGGTGTCGGTCTCGAAGGTCATCAGCTCGCGGTTTTCCGGCGCGCTATGAAAATCGAACATCCGGCCGATCGAGGCCACCGCGCCGCGAAACGCCGGATGTGTGGTGACATCAGCAACCAGTTCGCCGTCGAGATAAACCTCGCGGCCGTCGCGCAGGCTCGCGATGTGCTGTATGCCAGTCTTGATCATGAAGGCCTCGGTTATCGGTCAAGTGGATCTAATCAAGTGGATCTAATAATGCATTGGTAGCGGCCATTCCGGACTGCGTTCGCTCCTCGCAAGGCTGCGATAGGCCCCACGAAAGAATATCAGCGGTTCCTTAGCAGGATGAGCCGAAAACCGCACCACCCGGCCGACGAAAATCACATGGTCACCACCATCATATTGCGCATGCGGCCGGCACTCGAAATGCGCTATCGCCCCGGCGATCAGCGGCGCCGCCGTGAGGCCCAAGGTGTGTTCCACCGCCTCCCATTTGTCGGCGAGCGAGCGGGCGAACCGGTTGGAGAGATGCTCCTGGTCCCGGCCGAGGATGTTGACGGCGTAACCCTTGGCTTTGGTCATCGCAGCCAGGCTAAACGCCTTGCGGTCGATCGAGAACAAGATCAGCGGGGGATCGATCGAGACCGAATTGAACGAACTCATGGTCAGCCCGATTGCGCTGCCGTCCGTGGCCTGTGCCGTGATGACGGCAACACCGGTGGCAAATTGCCCTAACGCACGGCGGAAGGCGCGAGCATTCAAGTCCGAGGCTGCACCCATCGATTTCTCACGGGACCACATTAGCTTCATTACAAAGCTATATTATCGAGGCAAAACCGGCGCTGTCAAGCAAGGCGGAGCTGCCTCGGGTAACGCCATGGTCATCGCCCGCCCCGTCCGGAAACCGCGGTTCCACTCCATCGCATCCGCCGCAACGGTGTCGCCAGACCAGATTAGATAGCTTATATCCAAAGCTATTGCGGAGTGAATGCCAGGACGGCTATGCAACTCTGTGCGCATGCAGGGCACAAACATTTGCTTTTGGGATGCGCAGCGTCCAATCTTGCGCAACCGTCATACAGGGATGATCACGTGGTAAAATCAGCAGCGCGCGTCAAGACCACCAAGCTTGCCGTCGGACGTCCCGCCCCTCGGGCCGCGCTCACCACGTCTCGGCCCGAACTACTGGTTGACGGCTCCGACCAGCAATTCCGCCGCCTCGTCCACAGCTTGTTCGGGTTTCTGGTCCGGCATCAAACGCTGCGCGAAGGACATGCCGCCGTTGTCGGCCTTCCCGGAATCGAATACACCACGCTGATTTCGATCCGGCATCTGGCCGCGCTTGGGGACGTTCACGTCAAGGCTGTCGCCGATCATCTGCACCTCAGCGGGGCGTTCGTCACCACCGTAACCAACAAGCTTGAAAGCAAGGATTTGATCGAAAAAGCGGCGCACCCGGTCGACCGCAGGCGACTGTCGCTCACGGTCACACCGCGCGGCGCAGAATTGCTCGAACGCCTGGCGCCGACCCAGATGCAGGTCAACGATGTGCAGTTCGGCTGCCTGAGCGCACGGGAATTCCAGCAGTTGCTCGACATCGTGCAGCGTCTCGTCGAAACGAGCGACCGCGCGATCGCACTGCAACGTTATCTGGCCGAGACCAACGCCAAGCCGATCTCGCCGGCGCTCCGGAATCCCGACGCGTCCAAGCGGCGAAAGTCCCGGAAAGCATGACATTGGCGGTCGATTTAGCAGCTTCTAAAGAGAACTAATTCGCAACGCTTCAACAAAATCATTTGTTCAAAGAGACAGATTTATCGGGCCATCCGCGGGATGCTGCCGCGGCGTCGCCGGTGCCGCCACCGTTCTTACCGCTTTTAAGTTTCGTCGGTGCTCGCGATCAGGAAACCGTAATCTTGCCCGAGACGCCCTTTCCTAGCCATCAGGCCAGTAGAAATCGGGGACGCAGACAGCGACATTCGATCCCAGGAAATTAATGGGAGGAATCAATGGATCAGATTCAAGATTGGTCAAAAGGCATTCGGCAGATTGTGAAAGAGGTGGCCGAGCGCGTGGTGGTCCTGCAGAATGAGGATGGCTCGACGGCGAGCGGTATAGCGTGGCGCAAGGGATATGTAGCCACGACAGACGAAGCCGCGGGAGATAGCGTTAAACTCATCACGAGCGATGGCACTGTCCTGACGGCCGAACTCGCCGGTCGAGACCCATCTACTGACATCGCTCTCTTCAAGGCAGATATCGACCAGCATCCCTTCCAGGCATCAGGAGAAGTTCAGCCTGGAGACTTTGCAGTCGCCGTCGGACGCGGGTCGACATCTGAACTGGTAGCTGCGGGCTTCATTGCCGAAACGGGAGGCGAATGGCACAGCTCGTTTGGCGGAAAGATTGACCGAAAAATTCGGCTGGGCTTCAGGATAGACCGCCGTGCGCACGGCGGCGCCGTCGTCGATACGGCCGGACGGCTGGTCGGCCTGGCTGCATTTGGGCCAAGGCGCAGGGCGATAGTCATACCCGTTCAGACCGTTGAACGGATCGCTGAGCGGTTGGCAAAGTCCGGCACGATCTCCCGCGGGTACCTCGGCGTTCAGTTGCATCCGTTGCGGGACGGACAGCAAGGCACCGGCGCCCTCATCGTTCATCTCGACAAGGACGGACCTGGTGCCACAGCCGGCCTCATCCTGGGCGACTGCATCATCAGTTGGAACGGTGAAGACGTGACGGGCGCCAGACAGATCTTCCGGCATTTGGGCCCCGACAGCGTCGGTACCAAGATCGCCCTCGGCATTTTGAGGGGCGGTCGGCAGTCCAAGATCGATGTTGTTGTGGGCGAGCGGCCACATAGATAGACGGAATGGGAGACCACGAAAAGATTGAAAGCAGAGATCAGATTTTAGCATCTAGTGCACCGGACGCGATTTCGGTTGGATTAGCTTTATCCGACCGAACGGTCCGGCTGCGCGTCGTGTCAATGATTTCTCAGATGACAGCTGTCGACCTAGCCGACGCCGACGATGCTGATGTCATCTTGACCAACTCCGGTAACGTGCCTGCTGGTCCCCATTTGATTCTGGGAGACCCCGTTTCATTGCAATCCACAATTAATGGCGTCGACAAGGACGCCAGCATCTGCGTTCTCGAAGCGGCAATTCAACTCGTCGCCCACGGTTACCGGATAGGCGTTCCATTGGTCGAGCGTCACCGCTGGGAAACCGACGATTTGACCCCCGAGGGTGATAAAATGCTCACGGAGCGCGAGCGCCAAGTCCTCGAAAAGCTCGCCGCAGGCGCGTCCAACAAGGCGATCGCCAGGGATCTCGAAATCTCCCTCGCGACCGCCAAGTTTCACGTTAGCTCCCTGCTCACAAAATTGGCGGCCCGCAATCGGACAGATGCCGTGGCCATAGGAATCAAACTTGGGCTCCTGCTTCTGTGACAGCAGGCCTCTAAGATGGCCATTTCGGAGCGATCGTTGCTTTGATCAACAGCGCAGCGGAAATCCGGCACGTGTGATCAACTCCGCCTGACCGCGATAGGCAGGGATGAGCGAGCGCTTTCGGTTTCCCGGCTATGTCTGCCGCGGTAACGTCAAATAGACCGATTATGCCTTCAACAAGGTCCGCGCACTTAAGTGGCGATCAAAGAACCACCTGCTCGATCAAGTTGAAAGCTTTCGGGTAGCCGACAAAGACAACAAGAGAGAAGATGGTCTTCTACGTTTTGTTACGGGATCGCTCTTGCACTCCGGGACAATAAGGGGTTCTGAACAAGGCCCGGCTTTAGATTGCAACAGCCTCGGGGGGCCGCCTGCCTCGACCGGGTGGCCGACAATATACGATCCCAGTCGGTGTCGTGACGCTTGCCGCCGCTCAGCGGGCTTACGGAGCCAGCGGCACGAATAGGCGGAGTCGAAAGAAAATGGTCATTACCGCGGATTCTGCCGTAGCAGCGGACGCAATTGAACCATCCCCATCTGGCGCCAGCTTGCGGGGTCTCGATGGCGTTAACTTGCTACTTGCTGCAGCTTTGTCGGGTTTCGGCCCCTACGTCGCTGCCTTTCTAGCCGAGCAAAATTGGACCCAACAGCGTATCGGCTTTGTGCTGACGGTGGGTGGTTTCGCCGGATTGCTAAGTCAACTACCCGGCGGTGCATTGCTTGACGCTATCCGATCGAAGCAAACCGCGGTCGCGCTAGGTGCGGGTATGATTGCAGCAGGCGCGCTGATTATGGCAGCTTGGCCGAGTTTCCCATTGGTGTTGGTCGCGCTGGTGCTGCAAGGGATCACCGGCGGCTTCCTGGGGCTGGCGATCGCCACCATCAGCCTGGGCCTGGTTGGCCACGCCGCGCTCGCCGAGCGGCTCGGACGCAATCAGCGCTTCGCCTCGACGGGAGGAGTATTCGCGGCCGGCCTCATGGGCTTCATCGCCTATTTCCTGTCGTATCGCGCGATATTCATCGCCGCTGCTGCGCTGGTGCTTCCGCTGCTCCTTGCTCTCGGCCGCATCCACCCCTCAGATATCCATTTCGGCCGCGCCTGCTGCTTTCCGGATCACGAAGGGCCGAGCGCGCCTCCGAGAGTCCGGCTCCGAAGCCTTTGGAAGATCCCCGGCCTGCTGATATTTGCCGGCTGCGTGTTCTTATTCCAGATGGCTAATGCGTCGTTGCTGCCACTTGCCGGCGAAGCATTCGTGTACAGCAAGGAAGCGCTTTCCTCACTCATCTTCTCCGCGCTCATCATGGTGCCCCAGGTCGTCGTGGCGATAATGGCGCCGTGGACCGGTCGCCAGGCGAATATGCGAGGCCGCCGGCCGCTGCTGCTCGTCGGATTCGCGGCATTGCCGATCCGTGCGCTGGTGTTTGCCTGGACGACCAATCCAACGATTCTCATCGTCGCTCAATTGCTGGACGGAGTCAGCGGAGCGATGCTGGGCGTGCTCACGGCGCTGACAATCGCCGACCTCACAGCTGGTACCGGCCGATTTAATCTCGCGCAGGGTTTCCTCGGAACGATATCCGGGATCGGCGCTTCGCTCAGTACCACACTCATAGGTCTCGTTGCCGGGAGCTTCGGCCCAGCGGCAGGGTTTCTCTGCATCGCAGCAGTGGCCCTGGCCGCCCTTTTTCTCCTGTGGTGGCTCATGCCTGAAACCCATCCGTCAAATAGGAGCTAGCATCTCTGACCGCTCACCCCTTGGACGGCGGACAACCTCGCTTTATTGGTATTACAGCCATTTTCGATGAAGGACTTGCGTATGTCATTCAAGGTTCAGGTCGGGCCGGCAAAGATCGCCATTCATCAGGGGCAGACGGTGTTGCTCACCGAAACCGACGGGCAGGTGAACTGGCCGAGCAAAGGCGGACTTTATTTCCGCGATACCAGGGTGATCAGCGCCTGGGCAATTTATGCCAACGGCGAATTGTGGGACCTGCTAAATGGTGGCGCTATTGCTCCCCAGGCGGCTCGCATCTTCCTGACCAACCGCGCTTTCGAAACCGAAGACGGGCCGGTCGCGGCACGCACCCTGGGCTTGGTGATCGGCCGTCAAGTCGATGGCGGACTGCACGAAGACATCGAGATCACCAACAACAGCCAAAAACCGGTTCGTTTCAACCTGGAGGTCGCGGTGCGCGCCGATTTCGCCGACATTTTCGAGGTGAAGGGCGACAATATCGTACGGCGCGGCCACATCGTCACCTCGTGGTCGGCCAAGCGGGAAATACTTCGGGTGACCTATCGCAACAGGGATTTTTGCCGTGAATTAATCGTCCGTACCGGCGAGGGCGACGGCAGGCCGACGGTATATGCCAACGGACGTTTGAGTTTCGACATTGCCCTGAAGCCCGGGCAGGCCTGGCACCGCTGCCTGATCTACGATCTCGTGGACGGCTCGAAACGCTTTCGGGCATCGAAGGAATGTATTCATTCCAGCGAAACGTCCGACCACTCTCGCAATATAGACGAATGGCAGCGAACGGTCCTGAAAATCGAGACCAGCAACGAGGAATTCTATCGCTGCTATAGTCAGGGAGTGCAGGACATGGCGGCCTTGCGGCTTCCGTTGCAGGGTACGGATCACATGGTGTTCGTGCCGGCCGCCGGATTGCCGTGGTTCGTAGCGCTGTTTGGCCGCGATGCCTTGATCGTCTCTTTGCAAACGATGATTGTTTATCCGGAATTCGCTGCGGGCACGCTGGAGGTTTTGGCACAGTATCAAGCGACGGAGCGCGACGACTACCGTGACGCGGAGCCAGGCAAGATCCTGCACGAGCTTCGTTACGGCGAGCTGGCGCATTTTAAGCTCATCCCACACACGCCATATTACGGCACGGCGGACGCGACGCCCCTCTATCTGATCGCGCTGCATGCGGCCTGGAAGGCGACTGGCGATCAAACCCTGATCGAGCGGCATTTGCCGAATGCCGAAGCGTGCCTGATCTGGATCGACAAATACGGTGATCGCGACGGCGACGGATTTCAGGAATATCAGACGCGGTCGACAGCCGGCTACGAGAACATGGCGTGGAAGGATTCCGGAGATTCCGTAATGTATCCTGACGGTACGCTCGTGCGCGGCCCTAAAGCTCTGTGTGAACTGCAGGGTTACGTGTACGACGCCTGGTTGCGCATGGCCGAGATCTACGACGAACTCGACAACAAGCGACGCGCGAACCAGCTGCGCAAGAAGGCTGCGTTGCTATTCAAAAACTTCAACGAGGTGTTCTGGGACGAAAAATCAGGCTTCTATGCCTATGCATTGGATGGCGACAAGAAAAAGGTGTTATCCGTCGTTTCCAATGTCGGGCACTGCCTCTGGTCCGGCATCATCGCGCCGGAACGTGCGGCCAGCGTGGTAAAACGGTTAATGCAAAAGGACATGTGGAGCGGCTGGGGAATCCGCACGCTGTCATCGGACCATCCTTCGTTCAACCCGTACAATTATCAAACCGGCGCGGTGTGGCCGCATGACAACTCGCTGATTGCGCTGGGCGTGCGGCGTTACGGCTTTGATGCAGAAGCGGCAGCGATAGCGCGCGACATCAGCGGTGCCGCAAGCCATTTCCTGTTAAATCAATTGCCCGAACTCTATGCCGGCTTGCAGCGCGATCCGACAGGTTTCCCGGTGCAGTATCTCGGCGCAAACGTGCCGCAGGCCTGGGCGGCGGGGACGCCGTTCGTATTACTCCAAGCGATGCTTGGGCTTCAGCAGGATGCCCCGCGCGGAAAGCTATATGTTGATCCCGCGCTGCCGGCTTGGCTGCCGAACGTGACGTTGACCGATCTTCGCCTGGGGCGGCAACGATTCGATATCCGATTTTGGCGGGACGGCAAGGAGACTGTATTCGAAGTGCTGAGGGGGAAGCGCGATGCAGTGGAGCGGAAAGCCATGTCAGCGCTTCAACCGCTCTCCCTGGCCAGGCATTAAGCCAGTCAGCACAAAGATCGAGGAACAGACCGCGGAAGGTCGTGCCAAATAGGCGGCGAACTCACCATCGCTGAGGCAAGATCCGTGCCGTGGCATGACCAGTGAAGCCATCCGCGATCATATCGCCTGCGAGCCGATCCGCACGGACCAAAGTCAGGCCGAAGGTATCGAAGGATTCGCTCCCCGGGGACATGAAGCTACAAACGGCGACCCTTCGCTCCAAGCGCGAGCCCCGACAAGCGTGTATCTGCCATGATGATGTGTATGCGGTGGGTTCGCTCGAAAACGACCGAATGAAATTACCTGGCCGCGTCAAGGTAGGTCGGCCGGGAACCGTCGAGCGAGGAGTGCGGTAAATGAACCAGCGTCGATTCCTCCATATCGTCTTTGCCTCGACTAGCGGTCACACGGAGTACGTGGTGGATGCGCTGATCGATTCTTTGAAGAGCGTTGCCCAAGGCTGGGAGATCAAGGAAACGATGGCCGAGAAAACGCAGCCACAGGATTTGCTAAGTGGAGATGTTCTCCTGCTCGCCTCCGCGACCTGGAATACCGGAAGTATCGAGGGGCAATTGAATCCACACATGTGGGTGCTGCTCCATGACAAGGCGAAGACTCTGGACTTGGCCGGCAAACCGTGTGCGTGCATCGGGCTCGGGGACCATCGATACTTCTACACCGCGCGAGCTGCGGATCATTTGCAGCACTACGTCAAGGCCCATCATGGCCGGCTGATTGTTCCAGCGCTCAAGATCATAGACGAGCCCTACGGCCAGGAGGAGGCAGTAAGGGTTTGGGGCAAACAGCTGGTGGATGCTTGCAAGCCGGCAGATCGGTGTTAGGCGATGCCCCGCAAATCTCTCAAAATAGTCGGCGCTTCCGGACAGGGAATAAACTCCATTGGCGCGATTGTCGCCAAAGGTCTCAAAAGATCCGGATATTGCGTGTTCGGCTACCGCGAGTATCCCTCGCTCATCAAGGGCGGCCATGCGAGCTATCAGCTGGATATCTCGAATCAACCCATCCGCAGCACCGAAACAAAGGTGAACGTGCTTGTCGCGCTCAACCACCACGGGCTCGAGTTGAATATGGAGGAACTGAAACAGGGAGGGATCGTGCTGCACGTGACGCCCGGGTGGCAGTTTCCGGAGCATCATCAGAAGCTGATCGCGGAGCGAGGCCTTCGCGTCATCTATTTCCCGGTTGATGACATTCTCAATCGCCTCGGCGCGAGGGCAATTCTGTCGAACGTGCTGCTGACCGCCTTTGTCTGGTCCATGCTCGACCAGGATATCGATGCTCTCAAGTCCCTCGTCGGAGAGACGTTTGCGAAGAAGAAAGCTCTGCTCGAACTCAACATGCGATGCATCGATGAGGGATATTCTTTTGTCGGTCCGAAGCAAGGGAAAATCGCCGTCGCGTTGCCGCCGCCTGACAAGGGTTTTACCAGCTACCTTTTGATCACCGGCAGTCAAGCGATGGGACTTGGCGCGGTGCATGCGGGGGTGCGGCTCTATGCCGGCTACCCGATGACGCCCTCCAGCCCGCTGCTTTCATTCATTGCCGGGCTCGAAAACAAGACTCACATGGTGATTAAACAGGCGGAAGACGAAATCACCGCCGCGCAGATCGTGAGCGGGGCGATGTACATGGGAACCCGCGCGCTCACCGCTACCTCCGGTGTCGGATTCGATCTCATGAGCGAGACACTGTCTCTGAATGCCATGATCGAGAACCCGACGGTGTTTGTGCTGGCGCAACGCCCCGGTCCGGCGACCGGCCTGCCGACCTGGACGGCTCAGGGCGGTCTCTTACAGGCCGCGAACTGCTCTGCCGGCGAATTCACGCGCTGCGTAATCTCGGTCAGCAACAGCCAGGATGCCTTCGATTTGATGCCGGTCGCATTCAATCTGGCAGAGCGGTATCAAATCAGTGTCATTGTCCTCACCGACAAACAGATCGCCGAGGCGCTCTACACCCAATACCCTTACGACCTGGAAAAGGCCGATGTCGATCGCGGCAGGCTCGTCGTCGATCCCGAGAAGCTGAATGCGTTGAAATCTTCCGATCGATACGATCCCAATGCCGAAGGCGGCATTTCATCGCGATGGCTTCCCGGCAGCGAGGCCGCAACCTACTGCGCCCAGGCCGATGAACACAACTCCATGGGCGCCACGGATGAGTCCAGCGTCAATACCAAGCTGCAGATGGAAAAACGGCTGCGGAAGTTCCATGGGTTAAAGGCACGCCTTCCCGAGCCCCATTTGAGCGTGGCCGGCCGCAGTGAGACGACAACCGACTGGCTGGATGAAGGCAACGAGATCGAGTTGCTCGCGATCGGCTGGGGAAGCAGCGGTGATGTATTTCGAGAGGTTATGTGCAGCGACGAACTGCGAGCGCGGAAGATCGCGTACTTGCACTACACGTATCTCTGGCCGCTCCGCACCCAGGAGCTCCAGAAATTGGCAAAGCGGTCGAAACGCATTGTCCTGGTGGAGCAGAACTATCAGGGGCAGTTGGGCATGCTCATCAGGATGGAGTGCGGATTGGACATCCCGGACAAAATTCTGAAGTACGACGGCCGACCGTTCTTCTACGATGAACTTCTCTCGTCGGTGATGGAGAGATGCGCCTCGGCAAACCAGGAGAATTCTCACGGCGTTGAACTTGCAGGGTAACACATCATGAATACCGCTCTGGAGACCCACCCGCTCGCTCCTTCCGAGTACTACTCGGAAACCAAATGCAGCTGGTGCGACGGCTGCGGCAATTACGGTATCTGGACGGCCGTGAAGTATGCGCTCGTGGAACTGAACTTGCACCCGTGGCAAGTATGCCTCTGCTACGATGTTGGCTGCCACGGTAACGGTTCGGACAAGATCCAGGGCTACCGCTTCCACGGGCTCCACGGTCGTGTCATCCCATTCGCGGCGGGCGCGAAGCTTGCAAATATGAATGTCCCGGTGATCGCTTTCGGCGGGGATGGCGCGACCTTCTCGGAGGGAATAGGACACTTGGTACATGGCTTGAGGAGCAATTATCCCATCACGTTCGTTCTGCACAACAATGCAAACTACGGACTAACGACGGGCCAGGCGAGTTCGCTCACGTGGCAGGACCAGCCGATGAATACGAGCCCCAACGGCATCCCTGAGCACACTTTGGCGAGCATGGACTTCATCTTCTCGCTGAAACCCACCTTCGTTGCGCGCGGCTTTAGCGGCGACATCAAACTGATGACCCGCATACTCAAGGCCGCCATCCAGCACCGCGGCTTTGCCTTTGTCGACATGCTGCAGGCGTGTCCGACATACAATCATTTCGCGACGCACGAATATCTGTTGGATAGGTACTTCGATGCAAATGCCGGCGGTCACGACCCAAGCAATCTGCAGCAGGCGAAGGCGCTTGCTACCCAGGTTTGGGATCGCATCGCCTGTGGCATTCTCTATCAACGTGAAGACATTCCCGACTTCTATAACCGGCTAATTCCGCGGCAAGGCTTGGAGACGACCTGCGTGGAGGAGGTGCGGAGGTATGACGTGAGCGAATATTGGAAGGCGCTGGTATAAGCAAAACGAGCCAAAAAGTGAACATTTGTCAGAATGAAACCAGCCCACTTGTCAGAATGGAAATCAGCGTGTGCGGTAAGCACTTATCGGGCCAAGTTAGGAGCGAGTTGAAATGGGCCAGTAAAACAGGTCGTTCTAATTCGTAAGAGAGTCGCATTTCAGAATAGCAGTGAGTCGAATTCGCGGGTTTCCAGAATAGCGGCGAATCGGTATAGCGGCTGCGCCCGTAAACAATTCAATTGTCTATGTTTATTGGAGTAATGGACATCCTTGCCAATGCTCTAGCGTGAACCCGCGGCGATATCGCCTGCAGCCGACAAGCGCCACTTGCCGCGCGATGACGAAGAAGGCGGCCCTTTAACTGGTTCCGCTACGGACATTGTCATTCCTCACTTTTTCCCGTCTTCGTATCGGTCAAGCCACTCCTTGGCGGCTTCTTCCAACACGTAGCTCGCCGTTTGGTCGCGCAGCGCGGCTGCCGCCTTGATACGCAAGCTTATCCGCGAGATGAGCATTGCCAATCCGCTGTGGGGAGCGCCTCGGATCCATGGCGAACTCCTCAAGCTCGGCGTCGAGATCGGACAGACCAGCGTGGCCAAGTACATGGTCAGGCGACGAGACCCGCCGTCCCAAGGCTGGAGGACATTCCTCCGCAACCACGCGGATGGGATCGCTGCGATGGATATGTTCGTCGTGCCGACCATCTCGTTTCGCCTGCTCTATGGATTGGTGATCATGGGGCACCTGTGCTTGTCGGAAATCAAACACGTACATACAGATGATGGAGTCCGCTAAGAAATGGCGTAGGCACAATGCGACCAACGGCATGTACCGTTCGCGGCGACGGCGCGTCCTTGTTGACTGAAAGGTACGTGCGAGCCGCGTTATAGTAGGTCGCGTAAGATCGCAGCAGATGGCGAAGATGCCGCTCGCCGAACACGACAACGTGGTCAAGACATTCCCGCCGGATCGAACCGATCGCCCTTTCACAATACCCGTTCTGCCACGGCGATCGCGGCGCGGTTGGCCTATCCCGAATGCCCATCGCCCGAAGGCGGCGGATGAAGACGTCACCGTAGACGGCGTCGCGGTCACGAATGATGTATCGCCGTGCTGCGTTCCAACCATAGGCCTCGGTGAGCTGGCGCGAAATCCATTCCGCCGTCGGGTGCGCAGTCACTCCCAGCCACAGGATTTGGCGGCGATCGTGTTGCAGTATCAGCAACCCGTAGAGCAGTCGGAATGAGATTGTCGGAACCACGAACAGGTCCATCGACGCGATGCCGTCGGCGTGATTATCAAGAAAACGTCTTCCACCCTTGGGACGGCGATCGCCTTCCCCTCGCCATATACTTGGCAACGGTGGTTTGTCCGACATCGATGCCGAGCTTGAGAAGCTCGCCGTGAATCCGTGGTGCGCCTGTGTGTACCGAAACCTTATATCCGACCATAGTGGTGATGCAGTCCACCGAGGATGCTGCGTGAATTGATGACACCGATCCGCTGAACCGGGCGAGAGACTGGCGCATCCTTCTTCAAGGATCGATGTGTTCTGAAGCTATTATAATAGTCGGCGTAGGATTTCAGGACCCGACGCAAATGCACCTCGCCTAAGACAATGATGTGGTCCAAACACTCACGCCGGATCGATCCGATCAGCCGTTCGACAACGCCATTCTGCCAGAGCGAGGCTGGTGCGGTAGGCTTGTCTCGGATGCCCATGGCGCGCAATCGGCGCGTGACGACGCTGCCATAGATCCGGTCCCGATCGCGGATGAGGTAGCGCGGACCCTCATCCCAAGGAAATGCTTCTGTGATCTGGCGTGCAACCCATTCTGCCGTCGGAGTTGCTGTGACGCTGGTCCAGACGAGGTCTCTGCGGTCTAGCCGGACGATGACGAAGGCATAGAGCAGGTCGAAACCGATAGTTGGAACAACGAACAAGTCGATGCCGGCAATGTCTGGCGCGTGGTTATGCAAGAAGGTTCGCCATCCCTGGCTGGGCGGCTCCCGTCGTTTGACCATGTACTTGGCGACGCTGGACTGCGCGACCTCAAACCCGAGCTTGAGCAGTTCGCCGTGGATGCGTGGCGCACCCCAAAGCGGATTCTCCATGCTCATCCGCCGGATCAACGCGCGCAGCTCCGTGTCGATCTGCGGTCGCCCTCCCAATGGGCGCGACTTCCAACGCCAGTAGCAGTGAAAGCCGGCCCTGTGCCAACGCACGAGTGTCTCGGGCCGGATGATTGTGAGAACCTGCAGGATTGACGGAAACCAGCGATACAGTTGGATCAAGAACCAGCGATCATTATTGGTAAGCCGGACGCGACCAGGCAGCCTACGCCTCACGACATTCAACTGATGTCGAAGCACCGCGTTCTCCGCCTCAAGCCGCAACTTCGACTTGAATGGCGAGGCCAGGACGGTCAGAACGAAACAGAGCAGCACGATCATTCCGCCAGCTTAGGCAATTCCAGGGCGTCATCAACTCGGATAAGGTTTTCGGTACACACACCACGCCGTATTTTGCGCCCTCGACGCGGACCCCGTAGTAACGATTTCCGTTCATGCTTCCCACCTCAGTTGCCGTTGATTGGCCTATCGTCTCACAGGTTGAAATCCGTGCAATATGCCCGTTGGGGAATCAACCAGCAGTTAAGGGATGTTAGGGGCCAAGACCATGGCAAGGAAAACCACACTGAGCGTTATCAGCAACGGCAAAAAGAAACCGAACGACGGCCTCAAAAATACACGGTCGAGCGGCAAGTACGACATTGAACTCGGCAAGCGCATTCGGCTGCGCCGGGTCGAGATTGATATCTCGCAATCGGGGCTTGCCGACAAGCTCGGCGTCAGCTTTCAACAGGTACAGAAATACGAGAAAGGCGTGAACAGGGTTGGCGCTTCTCGCTTGCAGCAGATCGCCACGGCGCTCGATGTCCCTGTGACGTTTTTCCTTGACGATGACGGTCTGGGAAAACGCGCGAGCGATGGCAAGCGCGAGGTCGAGAGCTTGCTGTTTGTGGACAGCGCTTTCAGCCTGCGGCTGTTGCGGGCCTATGCCTCGATGAAAAACCAAACAGTGCAACGCCGGTTTGTGTCGCTGATAGAAAGCATCGCAGCCAACGAATGATTCCACAGCTTGCCCCGGGCCGGGAGTCAGCCCATCGCGGCTGGCCATCCATCCGCATCGTGTTCTGCCTTGGGCAGCTTGGTGATGTAGAGCGCGGCGTCGCGGAGCGTGAGCAGCGGTTTCCTGTCTGTAAATGGATGAGCAGTCTAAATGATGATCAAGTGTCTGCGACAATCGTCTTCATTTTCCGAGAGAATCCCTTAGCCGCGCCAGCTCGACTTGATGGTGGAGATAGGCCACTTCCCGTCGTGGCCCCGGATGGAGATTCGCAGACCGTGTAATTCGTCGAGCCAAACGTTCTCCACCGTCCCGGCTTTGCCGTCAGTGAGGATCACGGCCTTGCCGACAAGCTCAGTGGTATGTCAAGAGGTCATGCCGGCACAACACATCTTTTCTCCTTCATCAGTTTCTTTGTTCGATCTCAAAGCTCGTTTCTTCGTCCCCACGCGCGCTTTGCTCACGGCGGCGCGCGCAGGGGCCGTCAAGGTTGGCCGTCGCACCAACCTTTCCGCATGCTCCGCCCTGGCCAGGCCATACCTAGACGGCTCCGAGCACGACGGCACACTTGACGCGATCGGGACGACGATCAGAGGGGAGCTTGCCATGGGGCGCGAATCATCGCGCCGCAACCTTGTATTCGGTAGGTCCATAGAGACCTGACCATGATGCAGTCATGCGCATCGGCGGCGAAGCTCCTCGGCGGCGGACCCATTCTCGAAACCGGTGTTAACACCATGGCCTGCTTCGGGCGACCGCCACCTCGGATCGTCATCGGATGCTGACGAGGTTCTGTTCGTCAAGCTCCGAGAGCTTATCTTGTCTGAGTACTCCGATCACGCGGCTCGCAACACGAAGCCAGCTGGAACCTCTCCAATTGTTACCAGACGCCACAGAGCAATTAGCAATTTCCGGGCCAGAGCCACGATCATTGTCTTACGCTTTTTGCCAGCACTTTCAGTCCGTGTACGATACCATTGGGCCAATGCACTATCCTTCTGGAAGAGCAAAAAGCGCCAAGCCAACTGAATCATTCCGCGGCGTACCCGTGCGTTGCCCGCCTTGGCAAGTCCTTTCTCTTGCCGTCTGCTCCCGCTCTCATCTGGCGCGCCGGTGAGACCAGCGTAGCGCGCCACAGCTCGTCGATCCCGCAAACTCCGCGACAGGATCTCATGCACCAGCATGTCCGCCGTTTCGATGCCAACGCCAACAACACGGGCGAGCAGTCGGACCATCGCTTGCGATTTTTCCTGAGGCGCCTGTTCCAAGCGTTGCCCACGCGCCTCCTCAACTTCCTTGATCTGGTCCATGATAAAACGCAGTCGCGCCATGTCTCGACGAAGTTCGAGAAGTGTGTTTGCCGGGAGCGGAACTCCCTCCGGCGTGACCAGCGTTGCGAGACGTTCCGGTGCCTTGCGCAACGTCGGCTTGAAGCTTCGAACACCGAAGCGGGCCAGACAGCTCTTCATCCGGTCTACAATGCGCGTACGCTCACGAACGAGTCCCTCGCGCTCACGGTTCGGGCGCTTCGCATCCTCCTCCGCCAGCGTCGGAATCGCCACCATGTGGCAGTGATCTGGTTCACCACGCAGCCAGCCGATGAAGACGCGTTTGAGCAATCGAGTGTCGAGTTCGATCTGTTTTCGCGCGGCGATGCTCGCGCGATACAGCTACACTCGTCGGGTGGATGACGTAGGTTTCGATGTCGTGCGCCCGTAGCCAGCGCGCCAGCCAAAATCCGTCGCGGCCAGCCTCATACGCGACGGCAATGCGCGTGATCGTGCAGCCCATTTTGGTTGCCTCCGCACGCCAGCGCATCAGTAAACGGAGCAACTCCCCCTCGTTCGGTTCAAGCTTTTTCAGCGGATGGCGCTCTATGCCTGGAACGATGCCGGCGACGAGCCAGCTCGATTGACTCATCTCGATTACCGCAATGATCGCGTTGTCTTGCTCCAGGGAAGTGAGGGACCTGCTTAAGTCGTTGAGTTGGGACATGGGATGCTCCATCGACGTATTGCCTTAAGTGACGATGGTAGAGTCTGCCGCGGTCTGCCCCATAGCATCTCAAAAGTGACAATGCGGATGCCGACCCTCCTGCCATTTGGGGAAGGCTGTATGAGCGGGGAAGTAATCGACACGCGCACCCGCTCGATCCGCCGGGGTAGTGGGCACGGCACGTCGGAAAGGTGGTTCGGGTAATCGGGGGAGACCCGTCAAGGGCGAGGGTAGCGGCCTCAACGTCGCGAAAGGCGGCGGCCATGGCGGGAGTTGGACGGGGTCGTAGAACCGTCGAAGCCGGGTAATGCCGGCGGAGCAAAGGGCCCTGACTTCTGGTTCGCTTTCGAAGATGGCGAGGTCGTGGTGATTGGCGATAAGCCTGCAAACACCATCAATGACAGGCGCCGCCGGAGATTGCTGTGTCGAGGGGCGAAGGGGAGTTACTCACGCACCGAAGCCGCGTGCGGTTCGTTTGCTCTCCGTGTACCTCACGGTGAAACCAGTCGGAGAGCCGGATGCCTTAATCGGGCACGTCCGGTTCGATGAGCGGGGATGGGAAACGGAGCGTCGCCGAATGGCCAAGCTACCGCGCCCATCCTCGACTTATATGAGGGCGCCGCTGTCAAGGAATATTTCGGTGGTTTAGCGATCTTGATAGCTCCTGGTTACGGATTTAGGCGCGCGGTCAAGTCCCGCAGCCGCGAAGCGGTGCGCCGAAGGCGCAGGACTTGAGGGTGCGCCTAAATCCGTAACATCATCGAAGAGATTGCCAAATATTTGTACTTTGTCGCTCCTCATTTGTTTGAGCTTCGTTCTGATCCAAGGCGAGCCCTTTGCGTGCGTGCGGCGCTCGCCGCACCAACTTATATCCGGCCGGGTACAACCCGTCCCAAGGTCCCTCATGCGCGTTGCGAGGGCGCGGGCTCCAAGGGGGATGGGACCATTCTCTACCGCGGCGTCTTTCAGCCATGTCGAGATCCGGCCACACATCCACCTTGGATTCATAAGCTCCTTTTATCGGTGTTTGATCTTCGTTTGTCACCCTTTGAGGATGGCACCTCGCGGCACTAGGCCAGTTTCAAGATAACGCCAAAGCGCCACCAGCAGCTTGCGTGCCAACGCCACGATGGCGATGCGGCGGATGCGGCCCTTCGTGGTACCGACACGCGCCCGGAACCAGACGCTCAAATCGCTGTCGGGCTGATAGCGCAACCACAGCCAGGCGAGTTCGATCCCGGTGGTTCGCCCCTTGCGGTTGCCGGCCTTGCTGATCCCTTGATCATGGGCCACGTTTCCGCTCTGAAACGGGCTCGGCGCGTAGCCGACATAACTCGCGAGTTGGCGGCGATTGTTGAAGTCACGATGGAATATCTCGCCAACCAGCACCGCGGCAAACTCCGGGCCGATCGCCTTGAGCTGATGGAGATTTTGGATTTTCTTGGCGTTGACATGCGTTGATGCTTCATCCTCAACAATCGCGTCGCGCTCCGCCTCAAGAGTGGCGATCATCTCGACCACCAGCTCCAGCCGTTGCAATTCTCGCTTGATCTCAGATTTTAGCCGGGGCGGAAGTGAGATGCCTTGTACTGTGCGTAACTGCTCCAGGCGCGCCATCGCTTGCGGGCGCAACGGCTGGTAATCGTAGATGCCATGAAGTGCGCAAAGCCCTTTAATGCGGTTGACGTGTTGAACGCGTTCCGAGACCAAACGGTCACGCTCACGATGCAGCCGCCGCGCGTCTTCTTCGGCAACGCTGGGCACCCGCACCACGCTCCACACCTTCGGCTCCCCGCGTAGATAAGCCATTAGCGATCGCAACAACCGCTCAGCGTCGATCCGATCTGTCTTTACTCGTCGCGCCCGCCGGTCCACCTGCAGGCTTGCCGGATCAATAACATAATTGCGTATGCCATGCGCTTCGAGTAGCCGGTGTAACCAGAAACCGTCATAACCGGCCTCGTAGCACGAGAGCACATCCACCGCCCGACCCGTCTCTCGGCTGACACGTGCTCGCACCTCCTCGATCAAATCGAGTAGACCTTTCCAATCGCATCCACTCAAGATGCGGCGGCTGATCTTCGCGGAAAGCGGCGTAATGAATCCAATAACCCAGCTCTGCTTGCTCAATTCGATTGCAAACAGACACCGCGCCATCTCAACATGCAGTGCGGCGGGTAGGTTGCTTACTGTGCGGACCGTCATCAGGCTCTCCTATGCCTTGGGGGTGGGGGTTACACCGAAACGGTATCACCCAGCCCGCCGCGCCTGCATAGGATCTCTACCAACTGAGACATTAAGCCTTTCCTGAAAAGTGAGAACGTTTCTGTAAGATCACGTTGAGCAATCTTGACCAGCGGCGCGGGAACTTGAAGTTTCAGACTGGTTCCATCACCGCTCTTGCTCTCGGCAACTACCGGTGACTGAGAGTGTTGCGCTCCCGCCTGATCCGAGGCGAGCATCATGATCATTCATCGACCATCGTGCCCTGAGTGCCAGACAACAATGATGCTGGCACGTATTACCCCCGGACCGTCTGGCTTTGACATCCGGACATTCGAATGTCCGGCTTGCGGTCTGATCCATCAGCTCGTGGTCGAGCTGATGGATCAGATGAAATCCCTTGAAACGGTGGGTTGGCTCCAAGGAGAATTGCGAGCGCCAACGTAAGACCGCCTGCCGATATCCACTGCGGCGTTTTTTTCGTGATGCGATCTCCCGACCGAGACAGCATCCAAGGTGCCGTCCTGATCGTAGCACATCAATTGATATCCCTGCGCGCTCGCTCGGAAAGTGGTCAAAATTGACCACATCGTCCGGGGGGAATTCATTCAAAAAGAAAGGTTCCATTAAGTAGATAAAATTGTGTTTGCGCGAATTGGTCGGTTACCACCACCTGTGATTTATTAGTGACAGTATTCATTGCGAAAGGGCCCTAAAGCCGCCCCATGGCCAGAGTTGTCGAACGGCTGCCAAACAATTTACTGGAGAACAAGGCAAATGAAGAAGATCCTTCTTGGCACGGTCGCCCTTATCGCTCTTGGCGCAACTGTTCCGGCACTCGCGGCCGACCTCGCGGCTCGTCCATATACGAAGGCAGCACCATACGTACCTTTGCCGATCTATGATTGGACCGGCTTCTACATTGGCGGTCACATTGGCGGGGATTGGCTTAACAACAGCGTCTTCGGCAATAGCAGCGCTCGCTTCATCGCCGGCGTTCAGGGTGGCGCTGACTATCAGTTCGCCCAGAATTGGGTGATGGGTATCGAAGCAAATTACAGCTTCATGCCAAGCAATAATAATAACGGCTTTGCGTTCGTCGCTCCGGGCGGTGCGGGCCTTGTTACCAACAACGCGAGCGATCGCGGTCTTGGTTCGGTGACTGGACGTCTCGGCTACACTTGGGGTCCCGGCCTTCTTTATATGAAGGGCGGCTATGGATTCCGGGAAAATGGAAACAACATTGCCGTCACAGTAGCAGGCGTCCCCGTCGCATTTGCGCTCAATCGCAGTCAGAGCGGCTACACCGTCGGCGCTGGTTTAGAATACATGTTTGCCCAGAATTGGTCGGGCAAACTCGAATATCAATATTTCAACTTCGGCAATTCTCAATTCACATCAGGTCCCGCGGCCTTGGTTGGACTCGGAAGCTATCGCACCGACGAGAATACGTTTAAAGCCGGCGTCAACTATCGGTTCGGATGGGGTGGTGGTCCGGTTGTCGCGAAGTACTAATCTCGGCTGAGCGTTCAGCAACTCAAAAGCCCCGGACTACGCCCCGGGGCTTTTTTGTGTTCGAATGCGGAGAGTGCGGGCTCAATATTCGAATTCCGAGATTGGCACTAAACGGACATGCTGATGAAGTTGCCGCATGTCCGCTGTTGATCGATGAACGGACCTAGCTCAGACGCGACGCAAGGGTCCGTCGATGACCCAAATCCGCACCGCATTTTGACCGAGAAGTGTCGTACGTCGTGCGCTGTCAGCGTTGAGGACCCATAAAGCGGTGAGCATGTTCGGCACACAGGATGTGATGATGTAAATTAGCTATCCATTGCCGGCCGGAGACGGTCATATTTAAATATTTTATTCCATCCTCTATATGGCTGGAAACGTTGTTCCAGAAAAAAGCGGGATACTTATCAATAATATCGGCTGGCGACGAATATCCAAGTTGTCGGTTCATACCGACCTCTTCGAATTCGCTGTATAGCGCGTTGGCCTTTCGTGGGTACATCGGATCGCCAAGCTGTCCTATAAGATCGGCAGCCTGGACTAGTTTTGGCTCTATGCTGGCATCGTCGCTGGAGCCATCCATTCCCGCCGGGAAACGCGTCATCTCAATCGCGGCCGCTACTCGGGACGCGTCGATGTCGGGTGAATTTCCGAGGCGCTCAATGGCAAACAGTTTCGATCGATCGACGTGATAAGGTGAGAGAGCTGCATCTGATGCGCCACGAGGCAGACTAATTTTCCTGCCGCTACCATCCACCACGAACTCGGCTTCAGTGTCGTCGCTCAGAACGCCGCGCATATAGCCGATATCATGCAGTAGACAAGCGATGATCAGATGGCTGTAATCAGTAGGCTCTATTCGTTGTGAAAGTGACATTCCCTCAAGAATGTCGCGTCCGACCATCGTGACTTGTAACGTGTGCTCATAATTGTGGTAGAGAGCGTCGCTTCTGGCCAGGCATTCAATGGTACTGCGCGCAAAGGAGCCCAAACGCTCAGCCATATCGTCGTGTGCTGGACCAAAAACACGACGGAAATCCTTCGCAATAAACTTGCCCAGCTTGTTGGCTGCTATTGCCGTAATCGTCTTCACCGACCGCCTCCAAGACCGGAAGATGTTATCATTTAGCAAGAAAACTGGAAGCCAAAAGAGGCCCCGGGGGAGGAGACCTGAAAAGGCGCTTGGCATTGAAATTCCAGCGACGCTGCTCGCCCGCGCCGACGGCACTTTGTAGCCATAGTCCAATTGCGAGCCGACGCGCTCGTCATTGGCCCCTATCTATTCTTCAATTCGCGTAAGGAACAGCTTGGCGCACTGTCGCTCCGCCACGCGGTGCCCGCGACCTTCATTTATCGCGAGTTCGTCGCGGCAGGCGGCCTGATGAGCTACGGAGCCAACGAAGCGGAAAGTTATCGTCTGGTCGGCATCTACACCGGAAAAATTCTCAAAGGAGCGAGCCCGGGTGATCTGCCGGTCCAAAGGTCAACCAAGGTAGAGCTGATAATCAACCTCAAGACTGCTAAGGCACTCGGCATCGCCGTTCCGCTCGCGCTAAGCGGCCGAGCCGACGAGCTGATCGAATAGAAATGCCAGTTGCTGCGGTGCATGAGTTTGTTCATGACCCATCTCGGACGTCAGCAACCTCCGAGCAAGCGGTGCTCGAAGCCAATCTCAGCTCCTTTAAAAGTATTCGTTTTTTACGATGCTTTATCGGGAGGCTAGGATTTATAGGAGGCGCTACATGGCTGCCGCTCAAATCGATTTTTGGGTCACGATGGGGAGCGCCTACTCGTTTTGAGCGTGACGCGGATTGAGGAAGAACTGGAGCGATCTACAGGGATAACATTTCGTTGGCGACCATTCACCTGCTCGTCATTCTACAAGAGATGAAGCACGTTCCGTTCGCAGACAAACCGGCGACATTTGCCTATATGTGGCGCGACGTCGAGCGCCGTGCGGCGATGTACGGCCTTCCTGCTCAGTTGCCAGCACCGTATCCGACCAATCAGTCAATGGTCGCTAATCTCGTCGCGACAGTCAGCATGCGTTTGCGCAATGTCGCGAGACCTAATGCGCCAGCGCGACTTCTCCCGATGACTGCTCTCGCTTCGCATCAATGCGCAGGCTCACGACGACGGCTGCGCCAAGCAAAGCGCACCCGGCCAGCAGGAGCAGCCCCACCGTAAAGGTGCCACTCGCATCTTTTAGATAACCCATCGCAAATGGACCGGCGAAACCCGACAGATTGCCCAGCGAGTTGATCGCCGCGATCCCGGCCGCGGCCGATGCTCCGGTCAAGAAGCTTGCCGGCAGTGGCCAGAACATCGCTGGTACTGAGGAGACGCCGATCTGCGCAAAGCAGAGTAACGCCATCACGATGATGGGATTGGAAATGAGCCCGGACAAGCCGATCCCAATCGCGGCCATCAGCAGCGCAACGGCGACGTGGCCTTTTCGCTCCATTGTGCGGTCGGAGTGCCGACCGAGCAACACCATGCCTATCGCCCCGAAGATAAAGGGCAAAGCGGCCAGCAATCCGGTCTGGGTATCGCTCACGCCAAAGTTTTTGATGATTGTTGGCAAGAAAAAGGCAACTCCGTAACTCGCCGCATTCAGACAGAAATACACAAGAGCGCAAAGCAGAATGCGGGTATCCGTGAGTGCCTGAAACAAAGAAAGATGTTCGACGTTTTCCTTGTTTCTCTTCTCGGTTGCTTGCACGTTTTCCAGCCACGCAATTTCGTCTGTCTGCAGCCAGCGGGCTTGGCGCGGAAAATCGGTCAGATAGAACAACACGCAAATTCCCACCAGAACCGATGGCAACGCCTCGAGAATGAAAAGCCATTGCCAACCTTCCAGCCCCAGGCCAGACACGTTCAGCAACATCCCGGAGATCGGTGCCCCAACGATGGATGAAATTGGGATCGCCAGCATAAAGAAGCTGATTACCCGAGCGCGGTACACCGCGGGAAACCACAAGGTTAGATAGAAGATGATACCGGGGAAGAAACCGGCCTCGCATGCGCCGAGCAATAAACGAAGGGTATAGAAAACCCCTTCATTCGAAACTCCAGTTGCTCCGGCGATCGATGGAATAAAGGCGAACGCACCTGAGACGATCCCCCATGAGATCATGATGCGGGCGATCCAAAGCCGCGCGCCAACCCGCTCGAGAAAGATATTGGAGGGCACCTCAAACAGAAAATACGCAATGAAGAAAAGGCCGGCGCCCAGTCCAAAGGCTGCCTCGCTGAAACCAAGCGCCTGATCCATATGAAGCTTTGCGAAGCTGACATTAACGCGATCGAGATAGGCAACGAAGTAGCATAGGATCAGGAACGGTATTAGCCGCCGCATCACTTTTCCGATTACACGCTTTTCTACATCTTCCATGGCGTTCGCCTCCCGTTTTTGAATCGTTTGGCAACCTTCAGCAACTTCGGACGAGTTTTAAGCGTAGCTATGACGTGGCCAGGAACGCTAATGGCATTTTCCTTCCGGTGCCAAAACCAAAAGCGGTAGGACGCACTGCCTCGCCGCGAGCTACATCAAGCCGACCATCTGTCCTGCTCTTTGCGGTAATCGTCCTCGTTGAGACGGTCCGCAATATCCTCTGCGATGGCTGGCGTTTTCGCATTGGCTATTGGCTTGCCGTCTGCAGTTACTAATTCCTCGCCCTCAACCTCAACCGGGAAGTCGTCGGGCTTGAGGGGCTTATCATTCGGCATGTCACCCTCCCGCATTAAAAGAAAAAGCCGCCCGGGCATTACGCCGAGCGGCTTTTCGAGCAACTGCCTAGTCGGCCCGGTTCCGTTGCTGGAATGACAACATCGATCTAAAGGAAAAGTTTCTCCCGCAGCAAGGTATTCTATCGCGCTACGGTCCCGTAGCTCTGCCGGTCGTGTGGTCGAGCGAAGCGGCTGCTGCTTATGGTTGGGACGGACCCTAACAACGTCTGCTTATCTGGTAAGACCGGAAGTCAGCGGCAGAGGGTCAAAACGGCGCTTTCGGTAGAGATCCTATGCAGGCGCGGCGGGCTGGGTGATACCGTTTCGGTGTAACCCCCACCCCCAAGGCATAGGAGAGCCTGATGACGGTCCGCACAGTAAGCAACCTACCCGCCGCACTGCATGTTGAGATGGCGCGGTGTCTGTTTGCAATCGAATTGAGCAAGCAGAGCTGGGTTATTGGATTCATTACGCCGCTTTCCGCGAAGATCAGCCGCCGCATCTTGAGTGGATGCGATTGGAAAGGTCTACTCGATTTGATCGAGGAGGTGCGAGCACGTGTCAGCCGAGAGACGGGTCGGGCGGTGGATGTGCTCTCGTGCTACGAGGCCGGTTATGACGGTTTCTGGTTACACCGGCTACTCGAAGCGCATGGCATACGCAATTATGTTATTGATCCGGCAAGCCTGCAGGTGGACCGGCGGGCGCGACGAGTAAAGACAGATCGGATCGACGCTGAGCGGTTGTTGCGATCGCTAATGGCTTATCTACGCGGGGAGCCGAAGGTGTGGAGCGTGGTGCGGGTGCCCAGCGTTGCCGAAGAAGACGCGCGGCGGCTGCATCGTGAGCGTGACCGTTTGGTCTCGGAACGCGTTCAACACGTCAACCGCATTAAAGGGCTTTGCGCACTTCATGGCATCTACGATTACCAGCCGTTGCGCCCGCAAGCGATGGCGCGCCTGGAGCAGTTACGCACAGTACAAGGCATCTCACTTCCGCCCCGGCTAAAATCTGAGATCAAGCGAGAATTGCAACGGCTGGAGCTGGTGGTCGAGATGATCGCCACTCTTGAGGCGGAGCGCGACGCGATTGTTGAGGATGAAGCATCAACGCATGTCAACGCCAAGAAAATCCAAAATCTCCATCAGCTCAAGGCGATCGGCCCGGAGTTTGCCGCGGTGCTGGTTGGCGAGATATTCCATCGTGACTTCAACAATCGCCGCCAACTCGCGAGTTATGTCGGCTACGCGCCGAGCCCGTTTCAGAGCGGAAACGTGGCCCATGATCAAGGGATCAGCAAGGCCGGCAACCGCAAGGGGCGAACCACCGGGATCGAACTCGCCTGGCTGTGGTTGCGCTATCAGCCCGACAGCGATTTGAGCGTCTGGTTCCGGGCGCGTGTCGGTACCACGAAGGGCCGCATCCGCCGCATCGCCATCGTGGCGTTGGCACGCAAGCTGCTGGTGGCGCTTTGGCGTTATCTTGAAACTGGCCTAGTGCCGCGAGGTGCCATCCTCAAAGGGTGACAAACGAAGATCAAACACCGATAAAAGGAGCTTATGAATCCAAGGTGGATGTGTGGCCGGATCTCGACATGGCTGAAAGACGCCGCGGTAGAGAATGGTCCCATCCCCCTTGGAGCCCGCGCCCTCGCAACGCGCATGAGGGACCTTGGGACGGGTTGTACCCGGCCGGATATAAGTTGGTGCGGCGAGCGCCGCACGCACGCAAAGGGCTCGCCTTGGATCAGAACGAAGCTCAAACAAATGAGGAGCGACAAAGTACAAATATTTGGCAATCTCTTCGATGATGTTACGGATTTAGGCGCACCCTCAAGTCCTGCGCCTTCGGCGCACCGCTTCGCGGCTGCGGGACTTGACCGCGCGCCTAAATCCGTAACCAGGAGCTATCAAGATCGCTAAACCACCGAAATATTCCTTGACAGCGGCGCCCTCATATAAGTCGAGGTGTGACGCGGTAGCTTTAGGTTCGAACATATCTGTTTCCGCCTCTTTCGTCTGGCGGTGCCTTAGTGGTTCAGCCATGGCCCGTTTTCACACCCCGCTCATCGAACTGGACAGGCAGATTTCCCGCATCCAGCTCTCGGACAAAACTTCACGCCTTCACCCACGGCACGTCGTGCCCAAGCCTGCTCAGGCGTACGAGCCCAAAGTGCCCGTAAAGATGCGGGAGTGGATAGGTCCCGCCCTTGCGACGCCTGGTTTTGTGCTTGAACTGCAACCACCGGCGCAACCGCATCGCTGCGTAGCTGTCGAGTGCCCGATACGCCTTGCTGACGGTGCCTACTTGGAAGTAGTTCGCCCATCCGCGCAGCGTGCGGTTCACCTTGCCCACCAGCTTTGTGGTTTCTTGCCATGTCCCCGTTCGGTCCGTCAGTGCGTGGATTTGCTCAACCATGCGCTTGATGCTCTTCTTCGATGGCCGGTAACCCAGGCGCGCCTGGCCGGTTCTCTCTGAGAACATCCGTCCGAACGTGTAGCCCAGGAAGTCGAACTCCCCTTCCGGGATCCTGCAGATTCGTGTCTTCTCCTCGTTGACCGTGAGCTTCAGCTTGCTCATGATCTTGCGCAATTGCTGCAGTGCCTGGTCGGCATTGCCCTTCTTGCACAGGATCACAAGATCATCGGCGTAGGTTACGATACGACTGCCGAGGCGTTGCTCCAATCCGAGCTTCTTCCATCCCAGTACGAACCGGCGCATGTATATATTCGCCAGCAACGGTGAGATGGGTGAGCCTTGCGGAATGCCGCGCCGGTCGTCCCGGGCTTCGGTCGTGCGTGTCTTCCTTCCTCGATCATCGGTTTCTTCCACGGGGCATTCCAGCCACATCTTGATCAAATGCAACACGCGCCGATCAGCAACCCGGCGCGCTACCGACTTTAGAAGTTCGGTATGCGGAATGCTTCCGAAGTAGTCCGCGAGGTCGGCATCAACGACTTCCGGGTGGCCTCGGAACAGCAGCCCGTCCACCTTGACCACCGCCTGTTGGGCATTTCTCCCAGGACGGTACGCGTACTGTTCGGGTGGAAGGTCAGCTTCGAAGATCGGCTCCAGCACCAGCATCGCTGCTGTCATGCAGACCCGATCCCGCACGGTCGAGATGCCCAGCGGCCTGAGCTTGCCGTTGGCCTTCGGGATAAACACTCTTCTGATAGGATCCGGTCGGTAGCTCTCCTCCCGGAGCGCAAGCGCCAGTTCGCCTAGCCACCGCTCGACGCCATACGTCTCAATGTCCGCGAAGTCCTGACCGTCTACCCCCGGTGCGCCCTTGTTGGAGCGGCACTGGGCAAACGCATGAGCCAGGATGTCCTCACGGCTGATCTTGTCGTACAGCGCGTAGAAGCGATAGCCGGCTTCTGCCTTCGCTTTCGCGTGCAACGCCTTCTGCAGTTTCTGAACAGTTTTCGGAGTTGATAGGTTGCCCAATCTCCAAATCCCTCACCGCTTGTTGCGTCAGTCTTGAACTGAGGTCCCTTCCCTCCACCGGAGTTACCCGGTCTCAGCGGTAATACGAACCTCTCCGCCACCCCATGGCGCCCGACCTGTCCCTCGCGGGCGTTCGGTTGGTCATCGCTGACCTCGCCTTGGGGCTTCCCGTGTTGCGTACGCTTTCCTTGTGTACATGCCGCCGCCAATACCCCGGTGTAGCAACTGGGCGTACGCTTCGCTCAACTCACCCAACTGTTTCAGCCTTCCCCGATATGGCAGTCGGGTCGGCCTACACATCTTCCTTTTCGAGGCTTGCTCGACGTTCACTCGCGTTGCGGCCTGCACACTCGCGCTGTCACCAATTCGTGACACGCTAATCGAAGGCTTCAGCCACTTCGTTACCTCCATGACTGCTCCGATTGCTTCCGGCTGGAGCGGTTGCCGGGTGGGGCTTGCACCCACTGGAAAGCGCCGCCTTTGCACGGCGCACGCCAGAAGCAGACATCGGCAAATTATTCGATCAGCTCGTCGGCGGTGGCGATTAGGGACGTCGACACCTTGAGGCCAAGAGCCCTCGCAGCATTCTGGTTGAATACGAGCCGACCATGTTGGGGTTACCCCTGACGGTCGACGTCGAGAAAGGTGTCAGGGGCGGTCGAGAAGGGCACAATATCGGAAGGAAGGAGCGACCGGTCCCGACCCGGTGCCCTGGCTCGCGCTACTTAAAGATCCCTGCCCCCCAAGATCTTCTTGCCCGCCGCGGCCTGGGACATCGCATCCCTGCAAGGATCGCTCACGTCTGCCATGTGCGATTTTACGCAGGCTCTGATACCGCCGGTGCCCGGCTCAATACCGGCACACAGTTTCGCAACGTCGGCCTTGCACACCTTTCCGGTCACCGCAACCGTCAGCACGCGGTCCTGGCAGCTTGGCGACAGGTCGGTCAAATGCGATTTTATGCAAGCTTTGATCCGGCCTTCGCCGGGCTGAATGCCGGGGCACAGCGTCTTGATATCGCCGGCGCAGGGCTTGCCTGCCTGCTGTGCCACTGCGACAGAACCTGACAGCAGCAGCGCTGTTAATATATGCCCAGATCGCATTCCTGCCATTTTAGATTCCTCTATGAGATTCAAAGAAGGCTTCGCCAATCCTGGGAGGATCAGATGCACACTTTCTCCAAAAGGTCGGCGGTTGCACTAATCGCAGCGTTCCTCGTCACCTTCGCGATAGCCGGCCTTGCTCACGAGCAAAAATTCAAGGCGGTCCCTGTAAAGACGACAGATGGCCTTACCATATCCGCACAGGACTGGGGAAATCCGGATGGGCCGGAAATCCTGTTCATCCACGGCTTCTCGCAAGGTCATCTGTCTTGGATCAAGCAGATGGGTCGGAATAGATTGCGGCTTACCGGAACAGCTCTATGATATCGACTGGCGGAAGCAAATCGGCGACACGGCCGTCACATTTTGTGCCCTTTCTGGCGCAGCAGATCCGTCAAGCGTACGCGCAAATCCTCGGCCGCCTTGCGACTGGCATCCTGGCCGATCTGCATGCTCTGCTGGGTGATTGCCGGCGATTTTTGCAGAAGCTTTTGTCCGACCGGAAGACGGTAGAACGCGTCAATTTCGCGCAGCTCATCCACCGTAAAGTTGCTGGCATAGAGGGAAGCAGCGCTGTCGACCATCGAGGAATAGTATGGCGCGTACGCATCCCCTATTTGCGCTGCCATCGCATCATAATCGCGCTCGATCTCTGGACGACCCTGTACCAACGCCGGCTTGATACTCAGGAGAATGACTGGAAGCAGCGCCTTGTACTGATCCGTTAACTTCATCGTAGAGATCAGCCTACGCGCCACCGCCAAAGCTTCGGGTGATGGTGTTTGCGCTGGTGCCGTGGAGATCGAAAAAAGAAGCATAACACCAATGATCATCAGGCGTTTGGACATAAGCTGGTTCCTCCCAATAGATCAACAGTGTCCCAAGATTGGTTCTTCCGATCAAACAATTCTCATCCCTTCGATCGCTAAAGGAAAGAATGGCATTCACGTAGCATGCCTCGATCGACTGCTGAGCCGCGGCTTAGCTTTGGTCTCAAGCCGGCTCCGGCTTCATGGCCGCTTTGGTCGTCTCAGTTTCGGACACATCAACGAACAGGTTCGGGACCTTTTCCGCCCGATCGAGAATCCACGCGAGCGCAGTCATGATCGCCACGCCGGCGATGCTAAGGGCGATTTGCCTCCAGTCACCTCCTGGAAACTGCACAAGTAAGTAATGCACGCCAAATGACAGGAATACGCCGAGACAGAAATTCGGAAGCGAATGTTGACCGCACAGGATGAGCGGCCGCAACCAGTGGGAGGTCAGGGGACCCCAGTGGCGTGGGATATAGCGCGAGACCAGGACAGCCAGGGCGAGAAAATGCGTGAAACGCAGCATATCAAGATCGGTCTTGTCGATCGGGTAGATCGCCTTGATCATCCACTTCGGAACCAGCGATTCGAGAAAAGCGCTATGCCAGGTCATCACGATGAAGAGCGCGAAGAAAATCCAGGCAAGGGATATGACTAGCGCTGCCCGAGACTGGATCAGAAACCAAATCTTAGCCGCGCCTCCGATAGCGCACCATGCCCCGAGGAAGAACATCAATTGCCACGCATACGGGTTGAAATACCAATGAGTTCCCGGCGGATATGAAGCAAGATTCCAGTCGAACCAGCGCGCCAGCACGTACAAGATGGCGGAACCGAGCAGTGTCAAGTTCGGGCGGCGCACTAGGCACCAAAGAACTAGCGGTGAAGCGAGCACCAGAACGATGAAGAGCGGCAGCACGTCGAGATCGACCGGCTTGTATCGCATCGTGAGTGCCTGCCAGATCAGCTCATCGGGATGTGCGAGAAAGTTGGCGACGTTGAACTCATCCTTGTACATCGGATTGTCGAATTTTCTGGCCGCGCGAGCGATCTGCGCAGTAAAAATTAGAAACAACAGAATGTGGGCGATGTACAAGTGCCAGGCCCGCACCAATAGCCGTTTGGTGGCAGCGAGAAAATTGCCAGTTTGAATGACTGGACCGTAGATGTAGCCCGCCAAATACCCGGAAATGAACACGAAGAATTCCGCAGCGTCGCTGAAGCCGTAGTTACGAAGCGTCAACCAGCCGACGACGTCGTCCGGAATGTGATCAAGGAAAATCATCCACAGGCCGAGGCCCCGGTAAAAATCGAGACGAAGGTCACGCTCAATTTCTTCCGAGATTGATGAAGCGTTTTTCGCCATTTTACTTGTCCATCTGGTTCGATTGGCCGTTGCGTTCGCTTCCGCCGAGATCGTGAATGCGCCATGCGGATTCGAAAGAGTTGATTGCACAGCCTGGGCAGTGATGGGCTGGTAGCGGTGTCCGAGGGGTTGCGGCTTGCGAGATTGCTGTGCCGCCTGGGCCGCACATCAACAGTGCAATCGATGAGCTAACGACAGCTAGAGTCGACGAAAACCTCATGGCGATGTCCTCCAATGCGGGGGCATCCAATTCTACCCTAGTTCCCAAGGATATCCTAGCGGATGGCTAGCGATTGACCAGCCACAAGATCACGCTCAGCACCACGCTGATGATGAGCGAGGTCGTCAGCGGAAAGTAGAGGAAGAAGCCCGACCGCTCGATTGCGATGTCGCCGGGTAGCCGCCCGAGCCCGAGCCTGTCGATCGAAGGCCAGGCGACTCCGGCGACGGGCAGGACCAGTCCGAAGATGATAAGTGTGCGAGACATCTCATGGCCTCCTTCAGCCTGGCGTCGGCAGCCGATGCCCGCCCCGGCATCACCTGGCCTCCCCTTGCAGCTAGGTATGGTCCTCGCGACGCTGCAAGGCTTGGCAATGAATTTCATCTGGCGAAGCCTGCCTTTCGTCTTCGACAACTTCACCTTGGCTGGCGCGATCGAGTTCGACGCCTCGAAGGGGATCGACTGGTGATCCTACCGGATTCGCAGTTCGGTTCGCGTATTCGCTTTACGGCGGCATCCAAAACTGCCCGTGGCGCTACCATCGACCATTTTGATCCAACACTGGCCGCGAGGCGAAATGTCCGCTTCGGGTCCAGGCTGTGTGAAAACGTGCACGCGCAGAGAACGCGCAGAATTGTTTTCTCTCTTTTCTTCTTCCGACGGTGACTGGCAGATCGCTTCTTTTCTTATTCAACGCAATCGAGACAAAATTCTACGCGCAAGTTCGACGTCGGAGTTTTCACACAGCCTGGGTCAAAAACGGAAGTGACCCTGCTTCCTCGGCAAGTCCGTTCTACCCTCAGGGGACATAGCAACGCCTCGCAAAGTGTGCTGCTTGATTGGTTTATTGGACGCGCAAGAAGCGGGAAGCCTCTTTGATTCAAATCAACAATGGCAGCAAGATTCCAGCCCAAATTGAGTGAGTTTTGCATTGAAGCGAAGACTATCGCTCCTCAGCTTAGCGCTTACAAGGGAGAAGAGCAGATGAAACTGACATTGAGGTTCATTTCTCTCGCAGCCCTTACAGGGCTTGCATCTGCAGGTTCTGCATTCGCCGCCGAACTACCAAAGGAGGGAAACTACGATTTCACTAGCTGCTACTCCGGCGTTAGCAAAACGATCTCCTTCTCGAAAACCCACTCAGCATTCAGCTTCGAGATAACGGGCGTCAATCGCAGCAATCCTCCAGGTGGGTTGTTCGACAAGTCGGCTTACCGCTGTGTTGGGATGAATGCCTCATTTGATGGGAAGGTCTCGGGAACCGCTGTATGCGAGGCAGTCGATCCTGACGGCGATAAACGCCTAACGTACTTTTCTCAGGTGCCTGATGGAAAGAACACAAGACAATTTATTACAGGGACCGGAAAATACGAAGGCATGGTCGAAGCCAGTAGCAACTTCCAATCCTTAGGGCCGTTTCCAGTCGTGAAAGAGGGAACGATTTCGGACTGCAACCACCAGACCGGCACGTATAAGCTGAAGTAGACCAGCGCCTGAGACGCTGAGGCGGCAGTAAATGTCTGCTCCGGGTCAAACTCGGACCTCGGGCAGCGTCTTAGCTTGGTCCGTTCATCCTTTGCCGGCTCAACCGGTCGACGCAACACAGGCGCTAAATCTCTCTGCTGGGGTTTCAAATTGCAAGGTCTCACGTGGCCGTTCGTTTAGCTGGCGAGCCACTTTATTCAGATAGGCTTGCGAATGTACCGACAAGTCGGTGCCCTTAGGAAAGTACTGTCTCAGCAGACCATTGGTGTTTTCGTTCGACCCGCGCTGCCACGGGCTTTGCGGATCGCAAAAATATACGTCGATTTTGGTCGCCAACGTAAAGCGACGATGATCCGTAAGTTCCTTTCCCCGGTCCCAGGTCAGGGACTTATACAATTCCTTTGGTAGCTTCTTCGCCTGCTTGATGAGCGCCGTAACTACCGTCCGGGTGTCCTTACCGGCCACCTTGGCCAACATCAGGTAACGCGTATGACGCTCGACCAAGGTCGCGATATAGCTGTTGTTCGGCCCAGACAACAGATCGCCTTCCCAATGGCCAGGCACCGCCCGATCTTCAACCGCCGCCGGTCGCTGACGGATTGAGACGATATCCTTGATATGCCCCCGTCTATCGCCATTCGGATCAACCGGCTGGGAGCGACGCATCGAGCGCTTCGATCGAAGATGACTAAGCAGCTCTTTCTTGAGCACGCCACGTGTTTGTACAAATAAGCTGCGGTAGATCGTCTCGTGTGACACCTGATTACACTCGTCTTCAGGATGCGTTCTTTTCAGCCAACCGGCTATCTGCTCGGGCGACCAATCCAATCTGAGCTTCCCCGCCACTGCTCGCCGTAGCCGCGAACTGTTCGCCAATTTACAACATTTTGGACGACGAGCTCGCGCCCAGGCATTCTCGTCCGCAAGCACCGCTCGGTAGCGATCATAGCCGCCATTGCGGTTCATTTCACGGCTCACCGTCGAGGGTGAGCGGCCAAGCAACTTAGCGATCGATCTTGCCGATCGATGTGCCGTAACGCCTCTGGAAATCACCTCGCGCTCTGACAGCGTCAATGCCAGCCTCGAGCGACGCCGCTCGGCAGGACGAATCCCACCATGGGGAGCCACCAAAAAATAGATCGACGAGGACGGCTTGCCAAAAGCTCGTCCAATCGCCTTCAGCGATTCTCCGCGCTTCCAGCGATCCCATAACTCCGTTTTCTCTGCCGCAGTAAACCCTCTATGAAATCTGTGACCCATCAAACCACACTCCATCTCTTCTTTAAGATAAAGTGTTGCGTCGACCGGTTGAGACCGCCCTTCAACATCGGACATGCGGGCGCTGCGGCCTCATGTCCGTTTGGTGCCACAAGCCGACATGTGCACTCTCATGCCGCCAACTCGTCGAGCACGGTCTTCGCCTGCTTCAGGTCCGGCGTGTCGAAACCCTCGGTGAACCAGCCGTAGACTGGAGCGAGAAGTTCTCGGACCTGATCCCGCTTCCCTTGATCGCACCACAGCCGCGCCATGCTCATGGAAGCGGTGCAGCTCCCAGGACTTCGCCTGCTGTGCACGCGCGACGGCGCTGTCCTTACCGGTGATCTCAGCTCTTCGTGACGGCCACGCAGTCGATCTCGATATCGAACGGACCGGTCCACTCCGGGACGCAGAAGAAGATTCGGGCAGGCGGGTTCTTGGGGAAGTAGCGTTTGTAGATCTCGTTGAAGGTCTTGAAGCCCTCGGCGGATATGCAGAGCACGTTGCACTTCAGCACGTGATCGAGGTCCGACCCCGCCGCCTCCAGCGCTGTCTTCATTTGTTCGAGGATGCGCTCGGCCTGGCGCTCGAACGGGGCATGCTGCAGGAGTTCGCCGGTGTCCGGGTCGAAGGGCGGCATGCCGGACATGAACACCATGTTCCCAGCTCGGCTGCAGACCGAGACGGGAGCGCCCCATTTCTCAAAATTGGTGCTGAACGGTTCGACGCGGATGATCTCTCGTTCCATGGCCTTCCTCCTTTAAGGTCGCTTCAGATGACCAATTCGATTACTACATCGTTTGCACGAGGGCTGTGTTGTGCGTCACAGCAATTTGACCGCCAATGTCGCTGATGGGTCAAAATGCGAAATACTCGCTGCGAGCAGATGTCTTCCGCTTTGCTCCCGAACTCGGACATTGATGTCTGGCACTTATGAAGCCAAGTCGCTCCGTAAGCGTCATGTGCGCCGCCCCGTTCGGACGTCCTGACCGCTCAGCCTTCGAAGTGCGTTACTGGCGTTCCCGAAGTCTTTGAAGCGCCGCAAGACGAGGCTAGCCTCTTTCAAGCCGGGCAATCCGGTACAGTCCCAGTATCGCATGGGCTGACAAAGGGTGCGCGCTATGAGTTCCTCAAAAACTGCCAGTTTGGGATCGGTGACAGGCCGTGATGAGTTCATCATCGGGGAGGCCCTCGCGACTGCCTTGATCGCGCTTGAGCAACTTCCCGAGGCGCGTCAGCCGACGCGGAACATGGCGGATATGAAAATGCTGCTGAACAGCCTCTATGCACCGCCGGAGGTTTCGCTGCATCTGACAACCGCGAGGTGGCGTTTCATCCCCAGTGCACGGCCCTTCGGAGCGCGCGACGTTTGAGCGCAGCGAGCGTTGAAGATGCTGCAACCAAAAGGACGATGGGGCACCAAGTTCCGGCACCGAAAGTCGCGGCTGCATTCGCTGCAGCTTGAAATGAATATGGAAGAGGAGGACATGCCGCCGGCGGATGACGAGTTGTCCTAGCTTGTCGTAGCTGCAGGGCGCGGTGGAAGGTCGCCCTACGGCGAACTACTACGTGCCAGCCCCAATTGCGGAATGAGTTGCAGCAAGGTGCAAAGGTAGAACGCCCTCCCCGCGCGCGAGCTTGGATCTGTCGTACTTGGACCATGTCCTAGCTAGTTTCTGTCGCGAAACGCCTGTTTTTGTGTCGAGGCATACCATTTCCCCAATAAAACCGGGGTGAACTGACGTCGGATGCCGGCATTTTCCGGGGCAATTGGGCGCCGATTTTCTTCGCTATGTTATTAAGCGCCCGTTGGGGCGGGTTCGATTGCAAGATGGGCTGGCGGATATCTTTCCGCCGTAAACGAACTTGGGGGATGTTGTCAGGCAGCTTTTCGTCTGCGCGATGGTCGTTCGGCCAACAGAGCTGCGATCTTCATCAGGTTGTTAGCGAGCACGGCGGCTGCGACCCACAGCTCAAAGCGCTCGCGACCTTCGGCGAGACAACGCTTCATGCCACGGCCGCGGAACAACACCGAGATGCGCCCCTCGATGCCCGCGCGAAAGCGCTGGCCGTCCTTGAACTCCCGGGTCTTCTCATAGGCTTCGCGCTCGGGAGCTTTGATGCCGCCCCGTTGTGGGATGCAGATCACCTTGACGCCTTCCTGCTTGCACGACATCACGTTCTTCTCGCTGAAGAAGCCACGATCCGATCCGTATAATTCGGGGACGTCGCCGAAGGTCTGTCTGTGGCGTTCCAGCGAGATGACCACATGCTGTTCGTCGACGGGATTGCGGTCCAGCACTTCATACTGCGTAATCAGGCCGCGCGCGCTTTCGGCGAGGAAGACCTTGTGGCCGAACTCGATCGGCGTCTGCACCTTGCCGCGCTTGATCAGGTCCGTGTGGGGCTCAAAGATCGAATAGAGCTTCTCGGCAGTCGGAACTTGCTCGCCATCGAGCACACGTCGGCGCGACTGATCGACCACACGGGCCCCCAGATCACAAAAGTGCTCAATCTCCTTGCGCGTCTCGGCGATTGCCAGTTCGCTGATCGTATCTGTGCCACGCGCTTTGCAGGTCTGCCGGAGCGCGGTTCGAGCGCTTTCGATAACCTCCTCGGCGATGCCGATGAGTTCGCGATATCTCCCGGTCTGCTGCTGCTGGCGCTGCCTCGAGGTCATCCGCTGAATCTCTTGCATCCGACGCCGCGCCGATCGCGTCCGATCCCGAAAACCCTTGATACGCCGGCGTCCCAGCGCCGCGGCAAGGCGGCCGATCAGGCGCGTCACGACGCGAACAACATCCCACAACAGCGTGTTGTCGGTCGGATGGTGAATGTCGGTCTGCACCACCGTGGTGTCGACACGCAGCTTCTGGCCGTCCTCCAGACCGAGCCCGACGGCCACCCGCACCACCAGATCATTGATCGCTTTGAGCGTCGCGGGCGTCAGCCGATTGAAGCCGCGGTTGAATGCGTCATGTCGAGGCACAGGCAGACAATAGAAGTCGGTGAACTGGCGCAGTGTGCATCCGTCGGCAATCCGCTCGCGCAATTCGCGATAGTTCCAGTTCTTGACGCGCATTAGAACCAGCGAGCGCAACACCTGTTGTGGCGTCAGGCCGTTGCGACCGGTCTCGGCCTTCTTCAAACCCCGCGTCAGATCACGGCGGACCTGCTCGATCATATCCTTCTGGTCGTCCAGAAAATCGGAAATGGTCTGCAGCACCGGCTCAAGACACAGGCCCTGACGTACCAGCTCAAAATCGGCAAAACTGACTTGCCGCTCCGCTGTCCGGGACACGCTCAGCCCTCATCGCTCTTCTTGGCCTCGGCGCGATCTCGCTTCAACGCTTTGATGTATCGCGGTGCCGCCTGGTGCAGCAGATCCTGCAGAGTGCGCCCGTTGTCCAGGCTGCGTTGAACCTCCGGCACAAGCTCTTCCGGCACGTAGACGGCAACGCGACGCTCGTTCGCGCGACCGTAGAGCACATAACTTTGATGCTGTTCGCCAGACTGGCACGCCGGGCAATTCTTGCGGATGCACCGGCTACGACGCAGGCTCAGCGAACCCAGAAGCGCAGGCCAAAGATTTGTCGATTCGCTTCGCAGCCACCGCGCGACATCCGAAGGCGATTCCGAATCAACATGCTTCATATGAAGTATGTGATACTATGCACATGTACGTCGCAAGAAAAATGTGCTCGAAAATCGCGAGATAACCCTCATTTTAAAGGGCGAAATGTCTTTCGCGACAGAAACTAGCTAGGTCCGTTCATCCCTCAACAGCGGACATCCGGCGACTGCATCGGCATGTCCGCAGTTGGCATAGGCGGAAGTGGCAAGCCTTTTGATATTCATGAAACTCTTTTCACATGCGCGGTCCTGCGTAGCAGCCGTCGTCATTCAGGTTTACTCATCGTCTTAATTGGGCCTTCGTACCCTACCAACTTCAATTTGTTGCCGCAGCTCGGGCACTCAAAATTGCGAAGCTCATAGCCTGGCACTATTGGTTCGGCAACGCCGCGCAACATTTCGACGTTGCACTTCGAACAGGCTGGCCGGTCGTCGATGTTAGGGCTCATAGGCATCACTGCATAGGTGGATACCAACGCCGCTATCTTTCCGTCGGTTCGTTTTCCGACAAATGCCGCTCTGGGTTTCGTCGTCGGTCATCTGTCGTGCAACAGGACCGTCACTTAGATATGGATGCACTGCCGACCGGAGGGACGGTCAGCGGTATCGAGCAGTCGTAAGCAGCGATTACGCGGATCGCGGCGCAAGACCCCAATTATCAAAAAATCCAATGCGAGAGTCGCAAACCGAACGGACGCCCCCGACTTTAGTCAGCCATATCTTGGTCGGGCGGATGCGAGGCGGTTATCCACGGCAACACCTGACCAAGGTGGAAGTTGGGGATGGTCCTCGACCTCCGTTTTTTGCGGTGTAGCGCTGTGCCTCGGAAGATTCCGGGACGCAATTCGCGTTGCTGTTGATTACAGTTTCGATTGAAAGGATGAAAACCAGTGAGTGATGCCGATATGAAAGTCGAAGTGAACACTAATCCGCCGAATGCGAACGACCAGGCTAGCGAAAAGCGAGTTTTTGACATGCCGCTTTTCGAATTGCCCAAGATGGCGATGCCAGGGGTCTTCCGCGGCATCGCTGAGCACAGCGTCGTGCGGGTGAAGGAAAACTGCGAGAAGATGAAGGCCGCCTCGGGAGAAATGGCCGACGTTCTCCGAGAGACCTATTCGACCAACGCGAAGGGCGCTGCGGATTACGGGATCAAAGTCATCGAGATCTCGAACGACAACACCACCTCCGCTTTCGATTTTTTTACCAATCTTATGGGCACGAAGTCGCTGTCGGAAATCATGACGCTTTCGGCCGCGCAAGCGCATAAAAACTTCGACGTCGCATCCGCACAGAACAAGGAACTTTGGGACCTCGCTCAGAAGGCCGCGATAGAGACTGCCGAACCGATCAAGAAGAGCGTTGCCAGGGTCCTGCAAAACGGCACCTGAATCAAACGTACAAGAGAGGCGGTCCGGATCGGTTGGAGTGAGCTCCCCTCCGCGAGGGAAGGTGCAATCCAACCGATCGGCGACCTGACGCTCTGCTGCGAAAGAAAATGCGAAGGAAAAGCAGGGAGGCTGAAGGTGGGTATAGTCATGATCAAATGCCCTCAAACGGGACGCGCGATCCCGACCGGCATCAAAGCGGATCGCGAAAGCTTTCGATGCAGTGCGGTGTTCTTCGCGCGCACCCACTGCTCGATCTGCCGGACCAATCACGAATGGTTCGCCAAGGAAGCCTGGGTTTACGAGCCGAGCTAGACAGCGGAGATGATGTGTTGGCCCACGGCAAATGGGAAACAGGGGCGAATATGAATGGGCGAATATGGCGCACGCGGCCCATGTCGCGGATTCGTTGCGCAGATGGAGCAGATGAAATGAATTTCCGCGTCGTCGAGTTGCGAAGCGTAATTATTCAATCCCTCAGAAATACCCAGATAGCAAGAAAAGAACTGCTGCCCTTGACAACCAATCTGCCTACGGCCGCCGTGCTGGCTTCCAGACCAAGTTGTGCGAGTTCTTTTGAACGAGATTCGGGTAATTCGGCGAGACCAAGAGTGCGATTTAAATCGAGCGATGTCGTCGCTGACAAACGCCGTTTCAGATCAACGCATAAAGGATGCCCTCCGCGCACTCGCGCGACCGCCTTACTCCTTCTTGAAGGTCTCTGCGGTCAACCGGAACAGATAAAGAGGTTCGTCGGTTTCGTCGCTTACTTCCAAGCGCCATTCCGGACTGTCTCTAAGGCCTGCGACAACGTCGCGGATGAGTTCCGAGCACACCTTCGCACCCTCGTGCCATGCGGCGTCATGATCTGCTAGATCGACGGGCACATCGTTTGAATGAGCGCCTTGGCGAATTCGGAGTACATATTTGGGCATCTGGGAACTGTAATTGGCGTAGGCTGGGCAGTGATGGGAGCAGCAAATTCCCTTTATGTCCGCGAGTCGACTTAAGAAACTTTAATTCGGCAAACCCTTGTTTGTTCCTAATTTGAAGCTGTCAGTGCCTAATTTCGTTTTCGGTAACAACTGCGGTCAAACACGGACGGCACCATTCGCAGATTGTAAATAAGCCACTGTGATATGCAGGCCCGGCATGAAGAGCGGATTGACCGCGATCAACACGACGACGAAGCCGAGTATTGAAAAAGAGGCCGCCAACTGAGGCGGCCTTACTCGGCTTTCGCTCGCTTGAAGTGTTCGGTGGCTAATTCCAAAAGTCGCACAGCGGCTACCACGCAGGGCGTATGCAATTCAAGACGGCGGCAGCGCTCGATCTATGACAAGAGATCGGCATGCTCCCTCCTGTTCTGATCCAACACAATGGGGCCATGAGCGATTTGTCGGTCCGCTTGCGTCCGCGTGACCAGCTTTTATCCAGCTCTTGAAGCCCGCGCGACCGGTCGCCTATGCGGCGGCGCAGCAGTTGGGGGTTGGATGCGGGCGGATCAAACGGCTCTAGATGTCTGCTTTGAAGCACATTACGGGCTCAACTCGGACATCGCGCCATGAAATCTCGATCGCCAGGAGTTTCGCGTCACGACACAGCCTGAATGCGAGGCTTCGTTGTATCCAGCGGAAAAATCTGGTCGAATTTGCAGCGCATAACCTCGTAGCATTCGCATGCCGCTTCTTCGAGACGTGTTCTATCAATCTCGATCAAACCCCGCCGATCGGATCGGATGGCACCTGACATCCTGAGCTTGTGCACAACATGTGTCACAGTCGTTCGTCGTACGCCAAGCAAATGCGAAAGCGCCTCCTGCGTCAGTGGTATGGCCGTGCTGTCAATTCGATCACGGATGTGGAGCAACCACCGGGCCATGCGGGCCTCGACGTCGTGCAGCGCGTTGCAGGCGGCCACATGCTGGAACTGCATCAACAGTGCCCTCGTGTGGGTCTGGACCGCATGTTTGATGGCGCCACTCTGGCCGAAGGCTGCATGAAATCGTGATGCGGAAATCTGGGATGCGATCCCGGCCACGCGTACGACCGCCGTAGTAGGAGAGCGGGAGGGTCCCAGCACTGATAGCATGCCCACCGCGCCCTCATGCCCGATGATCGAGGTCGCTACTGTTTGTCCGTTCGGCGTGTCGAGCATGAACGAGATCGTCCCGCCATGGGGAAAATAGACCTGTTCATTCCGATCTCCCGATCGCACCAGCACTGCGTCCTGTTTGAGCGACACTTGCTGGAGGTAAGGCGTGAGTAACCCAAGGTCCGCTGGCGGCAGCGCAGCTAACAGTCGATTTGCAATGCAGGTATGACACTTCATCATGGGAGAGTCGTTCCCTCAGTGGCTAGATTCCTTCGATTTTCGAAACAATGCGATCATTCTCTATTCGCCTGCTACTTCGGTAATGTGTCACTCTGGTGGCGTGTCAAAGCGGGATGACGGCTATGCGGGCAAATCGGCCCGTCATTTCCGTTCCAGAGTCAATCGCGTCATTTCGACCGTGGTTCGGCCACTTCCGGTCTGCCCCTATGAACGGACATCGTCAGACCGCCCCGGCATGTCGGAAAAGTGCCAGCAGGCGATATTCCATTTCGGACGCCTCGCCCCACAGCGCCGCGGGGTCAATTGACGGCAATCTCTCGTTAGCGGCGTCCCGCCGCAACGTTAGCCGACGATTCTTAACCCTTGCCGTTGCTGCGCCCGCCCTCCATCATTGGTGCCAATTCTTTATCGCAGCTAGGTGGTGACCATGCCGGGCACGAATAGTTGGCAGCTCCGCGACGGCGAACAAATCATTGCTTGCAATACAAGCCTAAGCACTTCTTGATCGGAATCACCCGCGTTCGCAATGACGCGCTTATTCTCCGAGACACGCTGGACTACGTCGGCAAGCATGTCGATGCGATTGTCGCCTATGATGATGCGAGCACGGATCGAACGCTGGAGCTTCTCGGCGGACACCCAAAAGTCGCTCTGGTTGTGACAAATCGGTCGTGGGAACCGGACATCGGGGCACGCCGGATTGCCGAGGGTCGACATCGCGGACTTTTGCTGCAGACGGCGCGCGAACAGTTGCAGTTCGACTGGATATTTTGCTTCCATGCGGATGAGCGCGTTACCGGAGATCTACGCGGATTCATAGACGGAACGGATTCTAGCGATTGCGACGGCGTGCGGGTTCAACTGTTCGACGCTTATATGACCCCTGGCGATCATGCACCCTATCAAGCCGATCGCGAACTATTGGGCTTTCGTCGTTTCTTCGGCCCGGAACGGCGGGACATTCTGATGTTGTGGCGAAACCGGTTGGAGGTCGTCTTCGCGAAGCACCATGCGCGAGAGCCGGGCGGCGTAGAACGCCTGGGGACCGGTCTCTATTGCCAACACTATGGTAAGTCGCTGTCGGTCGACCATTGGGAAGAGACCTGCGAATACTACATGCGACACTTTCCGTTCGATACCTACGGACGAAAATGGCGCGATCGCAAAGGTCGAGCAATCCACACCCAATCTGACTTCATGCGGCCCTTGTACGAGTGGGGCGACACGCTCTTCGCGAATGCGGTCAAGATGTGACTTGTCCGAAAGTAGAGCTTGCCTTTCCGCCCCGTGCCAATGCGACCGCTTGGCTGACAGGCTCACGCCGAGCATTTCGCTTCTCGTTTCTCCCAACAACGGACATTGAGGGGACATGCCGGGAAGTCCGAAGGGTCATTCGCGTCTGTTTGACCGTGCGCCGATTACTTCCGGTCTTCTCCAATAAGCGGACCTTCTCGGGCGCAGTCGACATGCCTCAAAGGTGCCAGATCCGGAAGCGTCTTACGCTATTCGATCACCTCGTCGGCGGTGGCGAGTAGCGAAGCTGGTACGGTGAGGTCAAGCACCTTGGCGGTCTTAAGATTGATCCACAACTCAATTCGTGACGGCTGTTCTACCGGCAGGTCGCTGGGATCCGCTCCGTCCAATATTTTCTTCACGTAATAGGCCGATCGGATATAGATCTGCTCACGCGAAGCGCCATACGCCAATAGACCGCCAAATCTGGCGAAGTCCGGACTCGTCGCGAAGGTGGGAATCCGATTTGCAAGAGCCAATGCGGCGATGCGATCGCTTAGATCGAACGTGCCCGAATCCGAAATGACCTGAAGCGCATCGGGATGTCGCGTCGGGAACGTGGCGAATGCAGCTTCGAGTTCATCCCGTGACCGCATCTCGATGGACATCACTGACATTCCCAGGGCATCTGCACGTGCTCGGAGATTTTTCACGAACGCCGGGTTCGTTGGGTTTGCCGGGTTGTACAGAGCGGCAATCGAGCGCGCATTGGGAAGAATCGCACGCTGGAATTCAAGCAGCTTGGCAGTCAAGTCCTCGTTCAACGTCGCCAAGCCAGTGGTATGACCGCCGGGCCTTGCGAGACTTGTAATCAGACCGGTTCCCACTGGATCATTGATCGAAACCATCACGACGGGCACGGGTGGAACGAGGCGCTGCGCCGCGCGCACCGAGGCGATCGTATTCACAAGTATCAGGCTCACACCGGCTTGGGCGAGGTCGTGCGCCAGCTCCGGAAACTGCTCGTAGCGTCCCCCTGAGAACCGCGGCTCGATGATGTAGTCGCGGCCCTCAACCATGCCGCTGCTTTCCAATCCTCGTTTGATCGCTTTGATTTGGTATGCGCTATTGATCGATGCGGCCGCACCGCTCGAGAGAAATCCGATGCGAACAGGCGCCTTTTGCGCGAGTGTCTCGTGTGGCCACCCAAGAGCTGCGCCACCGAGAACACCTAGAAATTGACGCCGTCTCATCTTCGATCCCTTTACGCAACTAGGAAACGCATCGTAACGGCTCAACTAGCACTCTGAAAGAGGGCCAGGGCAACTCGGGGGTCGAGCTGTTGTTCGATCAACCGAAGTCCGGTTTGGGTCAAACTCGGACCTCGGGCAGCGTCTGAGCTAGGTCAGTTCATCCCCTGATAGCGGACATGCAACGCCTGCTTTGGCAGTTCCGTTTGGTGCCACAATAAGAGGGCCGTCTTCGCGCATCGTCCAGGCGGACGAGCTTGCGGCCGAGAGCCACCGTCACGACCGGAGGCCCCTAACACTGAGCAGGTGCGCGAGGATGACGGCGGCGGCAGCGCCGTCGATGTACGTCCACGTCTGCTTCTTTAGGTAGATCGGGATCAGCGGATTGAAGACGATGGCGATCAGGACGAAAAAGGTTGTCCATATGGTCGCGCCCGGGCGTGGTCCGCAGGCCGAGTAAGCCAACGCCATGCAGGCCAGGCAAATGACGATCCGGGTAAAGGTATAGTACCCATACGGGAGGGCGAATACGGCCAGAACCAGGACCATGACCGGCACGATCCATAGTGCAATCGGCAGGCTGCTTCGGGTCGATGCGGGGGCAAGTGTCATGGCGGCAACGAACCAGGCCGCCATCGCCGCTCTCTTCCGGGTGATGGACCGTTACGTTGGCAACTTGCCGCCGATGCCGGGTGTGTTCCCTTTGGCAGCCCAACGGACTGGCAAACGGACGCCCCGGGGCGCATATTCGGGGGATGGAAAAGTATCGCTCCGCATGCTTGAGGTGTCAGTGATGCTCGACCGGCCACCGCGCTGGGAGTGGCAGGTCACCTCCAACGGCGAAATGATCGCGAACGGCTTCGAGGAACGGCCAGGTAGAAGCTAAGTTGAGGGCTACAACGCCATGTTTCTCTTGCTCGCCGCAGGCTTAAATCCCTGATCCCAAACGCTAGGCAACGGTCTCATGAAGGAAAGCACACTGTCCAAAATCACAGCGTCCGTTGCGGTCGCAAAGGGGATGGCGCAAAGGGCACTAGCGGCCAGCCCAAACCCGCGATGGACTGAGTACGAAATGCAGTCAGTCGACGAATGGATCGCTCGTCAGGACGTGAAACTGGACCGCCCCGAAGCCATCCGCCACTTGGTCGAGTTGGGGCTGAAGGCTAAAACCAAATGATCAAACCGAAACGATCCGCCGAGCAACAGGTCGCGGACGAGGCCGATCGAAGGGGTCTTAATCCGCTGGCGTCGAGGCAGACGATATCGGAGAGCCAAGCCGAGCCAGAATTCCAGGAGAACCACAAGCGGCTCAAGGCGGATCGGCTGGCGCGTGAGGCTGGGCTGAAAGCGATGGGGAGATGACCGCTCGAACGCCTGCGCCGAAGGCCGAAGATTATTCTGTTGTCCCGGGCTCGCTGGGTCCACGCCGTGATTTTCGCATAAGCGTGGGCTTGCGCGAGGGCTGGGACGCTGATGGCCGTGTCTTTGACGTTTCGGAGGCCGTCCGCACAGCCCGTGCTTGGATGAAACGTCGCGTTGAAGCGGGCCAGCCCGCCCTCTCCGGCATGTTCACCCGTGCGGAAGTTACCTACGCTTGGCCCCGCCCAGACGGTACTGTTGGCTCGGACCGCGAACCAGTGGCGCTATTCACCGGGGAAGCCGTCCACGCCTATCTCGGCCATTTGTCCGACGAGACAATCGAGGCGATGTTGAACGAACTTTCGATTGAGCTTGGCGCTGCACTGGGGCAGGAGAGAATTTATGTAGCATTCGCTGACCGGACGTGGATTTTGGATGCTGGGGAACGGCGTAAAACTTCAGCCTGATTGCCCGCTATATCGAGACCTGCCAGCCGACAAGCTCGGCGATATTGATCGCCTCAAGCTGGTCTGTCCCGCGCACGGGACCGCCCGACGGGGGTTGGCTCAGCCTTTTGGCCCTGAGGAACCATCCAAGCCAGTGCACATTGCTGGCGATGTAGCGCGCTGTCGCTGTTTCCTCGTCTTCTGCCATAGGTTCAACCGATTCTGAATCTGCCGTCTCCGAACACGAAAGCGAATGCAACTGACGTTGCCCCAAGTTGCACGGTTTGCGGCACGGTCGGCTACGTCGATACCCGAAATGATTGGAGCGAAGCAATCGACTTCAATTCAACAAGGGTATTGGCTGAAGCCGAATTGCGGCCGGCCCGGTGGACGGATTGATGCGCAGTATCCAAACCCCTTCCCCTGCAGCAGCCCCCAGTGTATACAACAACTACAGCAACCAAAGCGTGTCGGCGGAGAGTTCGCTGCGCCTTGGAAGATGGGGTGTCCGATGAAGGCAGGTTTCTGGATCACACTGGTCTGCGCTGGCCTTTGGGCTCTGCCGGCGGACGCCTGGAATAGTTTCGGCCACATGGAGGCCGCTGCGGTAGCCTGGACCCAGCTGACGCCAGCGGCGAAAACGGAAGCCACACGGCTTCTGAAGCTCAATCCGCAATACAGTACGTGGACACAAGGTGTTCCTGAGGACCAGCGCGACCAAGTTGCTTTCGTCAAGGCGGCGACATGGCCGGACCAGATCAAGTCGCTCAAGGAATACCACAATGACGGCGACAAGAATGGCGACGTTGCCCCGAACACGCCCGAAGCATCGCAGAACATCGGCTACGATGATCACTTCCGCCATAAGTACTGGCATTTCATTGACGAGCCGTTTTCGACGGACGGCACTCCGCTGGAGCAGCCCGTGCCGCCCAATGCCCAAACCCAAGTAGCGATTTTCAAGAAAACGCTCTCTGACGCGACGGCGTCGGATGACAAACGCTCCTATGACCTTGCGTGGCTGTTGCACCTCGTCGGTGACCTCCATCAGCCGCTGCACGCAACTTCGCGCTTCACGCATGCCGAGCCGGACGGGGATGCCGGCGGCAATGACGTGAAAATCACCTGCACCAAGTGCGGCAGCGCGAGGGAGCTGCACGCATTCTGGGACGGGCTGCTCGGTCCCACCAGTGCGCCGCCGCAAGACGCCATTGATGCTGCGGCGGACCTTCGAACCGTCGACGCCGGTTCAACGGATGAAAACGACTGGATCCAGGAGAGCTTCACCATCGCGAAGGAATCGGTCTACGCGCCGCCAATTCGCGGCGGCGACGGTCCTTACAAACTGACGAAGGCGTACCAGACGAGGTCGCTCCGGATCGCCAACCAGCGGATATCCCTTGCGGGAGCACGCATTGCGGCGATCCTCAACGGCGCATTCAAGTAGATATTGGAGCGGCGGAGTTGCGTCTACACGAGATGTTCTTGATCTTCCTGCCGCTAAGTGATTGATGTCGCAGCGACGGAAGGGTGGCCGAGTGGTTTAAGGCACCGGTCTTGAAAGACGACGGGGTGCGTATCGACCGGTACCGCTTCGTCATTTTGTGTAGGTTTTTGTACGCTTTCCGTCGACTTGCGATGATATCAAATACCGCTTGGTTATGCCGTGTATCGCGGTGTTTGGGTCCAAACTTGGGTCCAATATGAGCGGCGCCCTTCCCTTGCCCCGCACCCGCCATTCAAACTGATCTCGGCCGAGGTGACGACCTCAACAGCAATCTCCTGAATGAAGCCCTCGTAGCCGACCCCCTTCCCCGTCCTGCCAGGACGCCCGCTCCTCACGGTCGTATCCGGACAAGATGGCAAAGCGCAGTTGGTCCGGGCCGCCCTCCTGCCCGGCGCCTTTGCGACGGCCGGCAGGTGGCCGATCAAGCGAAGAGAGATTCCCGTCTGGTGAACGATCATAATGATCTCGCGGGCTCTTCCCTGCCTGAAAGTTGGGGCTTGCCCCCCATCTGGCCACCGCCACGAAGAGCGCGTTGAGGAACCGCAGCCAGCGTTGCTCAAACGGACTATCAAAAACCGGGTTGTCCCAGGAGAAAGCGTAGCTTGCGGTGGCCGGTTTGTGCCGACGGACGTCATCCTGCTCGAACAGGCGCGCGATGACCGGATGCTTGGCGGTCATCACCTTGTGGGCGCTGACCTTGCCGATGATCTCGCGGACACGATCGCGAACGAGAGCAATGTCTTCCAGAAACGAGGGCGGCTCCGGCAGCCGACCCAGGATCTCCTCCTTCGAGACACCGTAGGTCCAATGGTAGTTGCGGTCGCTGACAACGACCTCGTCGTCCATGCCGGCTGCCCTCGCCGGCAACGAGACCTGGGTGGTCGGCTTGCCCGCCTGACGTTTGTCCCAATACACTACCGCCAATGTGGCGACGTTCGTGCAGAGGGCCGCTATTCGACTTGATATTGAGGTCGAGGCTTCATCTGACCCCGAAAATTTCACCCTCCGTCTCCCCGCGAACGAGCGGGGAGCTTTTCGAGAATTTGGAAATCGAACTGTTGTCGCCGCCACAAACCGGCTGCATTCGAGACCCTATTAACAACGTTACGCCAAGATGAGCCGGCTATCGGCAACTTGTCCGTTACGGATCAGGACTGGCTGGTGACTGCGCTCGCTCATTTGATCCAAATCGATGAAAGTCGCAGGGTCGAAAATGTATTCGGAGATGCGTATTGCATTTTTGAAGCTGGTCGCGCCTATTTCCAATGCCTCGCGCCCTCCTTCGGTACATATTTGCGATGTGAAGCGGTTTCGGAAAAGTTCATTCCCGAAATGGGAGCTATCCTCACGCCGGAAAAGAGGAATCGGTTGGTGCAGGAATTTGATTTCGCTGCACCGGGGTATTCAAAGAACTTCTCACAAAAGATAGATATAGTGAGCAAGGAAGATCTCGCTTTCGTAGCTCGAATGGCGTTCCGGGTGCTGAGGGACGTATATGACGTAACGGACTTCGGTGCGGCAAAGTTTAAGGTGTCGATCCCAGAACCGGCGAAGCCGGTTTCCAATACAAACTCATGATCACAATAACTACGACATCGTTGGTGATGTCCGCGGACGGAAGCCGACCTGCCTGCGAAAGCGTCCGTGGCTGAATCGGCGCTTTGGCAAGTCGTCGTCTTAGCTCTTGGGAGCGCGACAACCTGCGGCTTGGTCGGTCTCCGGCGCGTCGATGCCGGCGAAACGGATCTTGGTTCCGCCGATCTGAACCGTATCGCCGTCAACGATTCGAGGAATGCCGCTTGCGAATTCTGCCGATTGCGTAGCACTCGCTGCCACTACAAAGAGTCCAAAAGCGATTGCACTGATCCGTGCTACTCGAACTGTTTTCATCGCGCGACCCTGCGCTTCTTGGCGCGCTTGCGGCGGCGCTGGCGCCGGATCTTCTTTCCACAGTATCATCGCGCTGGTTACCGTTCGACCTGACCCATCCAAGCAGCGTCCAGCCAAGCAGTATGTTAAGGCCCGCGATGGCGGCAGTCTGTGGGTGGCTTCGCTTCGCAGCGATGAACGTTGGAAGCAAGGAGAAGAACAGACAAAACAAGCCGGTCAGTAAAAGTAGCACTTGCCAATTGTCATTAGCGACACCCGAAGGTGCATGTGACGTTCACGTTCACAGGCGGGTTGTCGATGCTCTGCATGGCCCGGCCTGCTGCCGCGAGGCCATCAGCCACTGCGGCCACTCTGGCCCGCCGCTGCTCGTCCTCAATGACCACCTGCTGGCGGTAGGCGAATAGGTTCTTCCGGCACTGCTGATAGTCCGGCCTGCCCTTGCAAGCCGCGTCGTCCTGCATCTCCATCTTGGCGGCTCTGACGCCTGCGTCTTCGGTTTGACAGCCGGCCAGCGCCAGCGCACCAAACAATACCAACACTGCTCTCATCGTTCTTCTCCTAGCGCCGGTTGCGATCTAGTCCTTGATCGGACATTCGCGGGTCACTGTCGGCAACGCCGCCGCAGCACCAGAAATCTTGAAGACTCGTGTCTGCGATGTGCCCATCTCGTTTTCCAGATTGACCGCGAGTTCCCTGCCGGCGGGCAGTTCCTTCCAGATATCGAAGTTGTTCTCGACCTGGATCACATGCTCATCGAGGGCGTAGGCTTCAGCTATGACAATGTCGCCGCGATCAATGCGGAGTTTGACGGTGAATGTCTGCCCCGGCGTCAGCGTGTCGTTTAACACTATCCCGAAACTCGGAATCTTCTGCAGACAACGGACGCCAAATGCGAAGTCGGGACTTCCAGTGAGCATCATGTACATGCCGCCCTTGTCGAAGGCGTCGTCTTGCGACGAGACCACCCAAGCTCCAACCAGTTTTTGTTTTGGTTCAGCTTGAGCCGCTGATCCGAAAAGCGCCATAGCGGCGAATGCAATCGCTAGTTTCTTCACGTCTTTAATTCCCCAGAGAGGCGTCGAATTGGCGCGGCACCCAATGAGTCAATAATAAGACTGCAGTCAAGTTACAAAAAAAGATGATTCATTTCTGTGATTCAATAACCTTAAATTGCTTCGCCCGCTTCCTGCGCGGCCCAATCGGCTCGGCCGGTCGGCCATGATTGATGGCCCTCAACATCCCAAACCGCTGGTGCGCGGTGCTTAACATTGCGCCGCGCCCTGGGGAAAAGCCGGACGGCGAGCTGGAATTGCGCGTTCCGCGTGGACAGCTCAAAGCCGAGGCTTATTATTGAGGGGCGAGTCCACCAATGAGTGGTCCATACCCGCGCGGGCATCACGCCCCGCGGCCAACAGAAGGATTTGGGTCCAATGGAATGAGTGAGCGTAATACAGGTTGCGTAAGTGAGAGTTTAGACGAGAGCCGAGCAGTTGCCTGCTTAACCAACCATCACGCTGAGGCTGCGTGATGGCAAAAACCAAGTTCACGAAGGACGACATAAGGCGGGCCTGCGCTGGGGTGCGCGAGGCGGGCATTGATGTCGCAACCGTAGAAATGCGGCCCGATGGTAGCATTCTCGTCACGGCTGCAGGCATCCGAAATGCTACCGCGGACGAACCCAAGGAACTGCGAAGGCTCATATGAAGTCCGGAAGATCCGCCCTGCCCCTGCCCCCGCTATACGCTCCCCAAGCCGCTCAAGGGCGGCGGCTGGGGTTACTACTTCAACGTACCGATGTGGGCTCGCAGGAAGGGCTGTACCATCACGAACGAACCACTTGGCACGGACTATGATACGGCGGTGCAGCGGGTCGAAAGAGTTTTACTACCCGCGTTCGATAGCTGGCGTACCGGCGGAGAGGATGCCAGCCCTGCGCTCGGCGTCGTGGTCGGAACGTTGGATTGGATGTTCCATGAATATCGCCAGACATGGCAGAAACCCACCGCCAAACGCCGCAAGCCCTTGAGCCCCGGCCAGTGCCGGGTGCATGAGACCGGCATCAAGATGATTTGCGAATACCGTTTGCAGGACGGCAACAAACTCGGTGGCCAACTCGTTAAACAACTCGACACCGCCGCGGTTGACGCACTGTTTGAAAAGTTGCTCTTCAAGGATGTGAATGGCGAGAAGGTCGAACGCCGCACCACCGTCAACCACGCCATGAAAACCGCGCGCAGCGCCTGGAATACCGTCGCGCGGGCGAACCCCGGCGTGTTCCCGGCGAAGAACCCTTTCGAAAGAATGGGCCTGCAGTCGACGTCGCGCGAAACGCCTTTCGCGACGTTCGCGGAATTGCAGGCGTTTCGGTCCAAGGCCGTTGAGATGGGCTATCAATCTATTGCTACAGGCGCGCTGATCGCGTGGGAGTTTCTGCAGCGAGAACATCACATCTACACCGCGTTCATGGTGGAGCACTATCGACCGAACAACCACCAAGGCCACGTGCATGTCGTTAATCCTAAAACCAACGAGGGCGATTGGACTCCGCTCTTCAATAAAACGGGCGAGCCGCTTTATCCCCAACTGATGGCGGAACTGGACGCGATGAAGGGCTTGCGCCCGACCGGCGGCTTGATGCTACGCCGCGACTCGAGCGGCCTCCCATGGGCGACCAAAGGAGAGATGCTCACGCATTTCGCGCGTGTCGTGAAAACGATCATCCGCGCCGCCGGCCTCCGCGACGAGCTGACGTTTACGTCCTTCCGACATGGAGGCGCGACAGAGGCCGCAACGTCAGGACTGAGTGACAGCGAGATGAGGGTGAAAGGTCAGTGGACGTCGAACAACGTACCAAGAATTACGTCCACAAGAACGACGAGATGCACATCAATGCCCATGAAAAACGACGATCAAAACGAGCCAAAAAGTGAACATTTGTCAGAATGAAAACAGCCCACTTGTCAGAATGAAAATCAGCATGTGCGATAAGTCGTTGAAAACATTGGAGCGGGTGAAGGGAATCGAACCCTCGTATTCAGCTTGGAAGGCTGCTGCTCTACCATTGAGCTACACCCGCGCACGCGATCACCTATCACGCCAGGCAGGCGGCCTCAACCGCTGATGCGGCGCGGGTGCCCTCGTCGATTTCTGCGGAAAACCCTGTTCCATCAGCCGCTTCGGGCCGGGTCGCCTCTTAACAGGCGGCGAATCCAAGCCTATATTCGGCTTTCCATCAACAATGAAAGGAGGTGATCCAGTGTCTTACACCAAGCGCTGTCACCTCGCTGGGATCGCCCGCTAAGCTCTCAAAGCTTCGCAACTGGGCGTCTCAGCGCCTGGACCAGCGAGTTACGAAAGTTGGGACGCGACGGGAGCCATCCCGTCGCGTCTTTTTTTGTGGGAAACGCGCGAATCCGAAATAATGGAATTCCGATGCGCCGTCGCGCATCCGAGGCCTGGTCCCCGGACCATCCGGGAATGGCGAGTATTATTTTCGCGCTTTCCCTGCCCTCGAGAGCGGAGCCACCCCGCACCGACGGCGCTAAATTAATTTCTGATTTTCAGAAATTGTTCTTGACACCTGACCCAAATCAGTTGAGGACTCCGTCATTCCGGGGCACGCGTTAGTGCGAACCTCAGATGTGCAGTTGCACATCGGGGAATCTCGAGATTCCGGGTTCGATGCTTCGCATCGCCTTGGACACCTTATCCGATTTGACCTTTGTCAACGGCTCTCCGGCTCTGTCTGGTACCCAATTCAAATGATCAAGCGCCCCGATCCATGGCATTCCCGTTCCACCATCAGCCGGTCGGCGCACATCCTGGAACGGACGGGGCTCGCCTTGACGGGGGCCGCGTGCGGATTGTTCGTTGCCGCGCACGTGGGAAGGGCTGACATCGACCTGATCGGGTCGACTGCTGCCGTTCTGGCCATGATGGTTTACGGCGCGGCCGGCTTCTATCTCGGGATCGATCTGCCTCCTGTTCCTCCAGATCACCGAATGCACTTGCCGCTCCGGCATGGACTCGGTTCCAGTTGGGATGCTGTGGAACTGCTCAGCGCGGCCGGCACTTTCCTCGCCGCGGTGGCGGCGGTGGTGTCCGTCTCCAGCATTATTCTGGACGAGACTGCACGCCCAAGCACTGCTCTGCTGGTCAGCTTCGGCTGGGCGGCCGGGGCCACCATGCAGATTGCCGCCGGCACCATTGCGCGAATGCGGGCAAATGCTTCCGGCACGTCCCAGGAAAGAACACCACACCAAGCTGGGGCAACGGCCCTGGCCAACAAACTGGCTCGAATCGCATGGAGCATCCTGCGAAACGAGAAGGTCTTCGACGTCCCCCCGTCACGAGGTGACGGCTATCTCAAGCCGGTCCTTAACTCATTCGCGACAGAGAAAATGCCACCATCCCATTTGTCTCAGGCAGGTAACGGGCCCATCATTACCAAGATCCAGATGACCCATGATTAGGCAGATGCTGCGTTCGCGTGACCATGGCTCGCAGGTGAAATATACACAACTTCAACGCAGTCGGTTTCCGAGCCACGCGGATCAAACAGCCGTTCTGCCGCGACTAGCGCCCCTGACGGGCTATCAGAAGTCAATTCAAGTTGCCTCAGAAGATGCTTTGAACTGTGCCCACTCGCATGACGCAGTGTCTTGTAGAAGCTTACGCGGAATTTGGACATTTTCGAATCTCCAGTGCCCAGTCTCAGCGAGTAAAATTGCAGAACACGAAGATGACCGCATTGAGATGAGTCAAGCTGGTTCTACAAAGACCGTCGGCGAGTTAGGGTGTGATCGCCACTTTCAGTACCCCATCCCGCTGATGACCGAAGAGATCATAGGCCGCCTCGATTTGGTCCAGCTTGAAGCGGTGCGTCACAAGCGGCTTGAGGTCCACCCGTCCCGAGGCAACGGCCGACATCAGCCTGCGCATGCGCTCCTTGCCGCCGGGGCACAGGCTCGTCACAATCGTCGTATCGGCCAGGCCGGCAGCGAACGGGCCAAGCGGAATTTTCAGGTCCGAAGAGTAGACACCGAGGCTGGATAGGGTTCCACCGGGACGCAGAACACGCAGAGCTGCTTCAAACGTTGCCTGTGTTCCCAGCGCCTCGATCGCCACATCCACGCCCCGGCCATCGGTCAGGCGCATGATTTCTTCGACGGGATCGACTTTCCGAAAATCCACGCAATGATCGGCTCCGAGCTTGCGAGAAACCTCCATGCGCTCTGGCAGGCCATCGACCGCGATGATTGTGGTAGCGCCGGAGAGCCGGGCTCCGGCGGTGGCGCACAGGCCGATCGGTCCCTGCGCGAAGACCGCCACCGTGTCGCCGATGCGAATCTTGCCGCTCTCTGCACCGCTGAAGCCGGTCGACATGATGTCCGGACACATGAGCACCTGCTCGTCGGTCAGGTTGTCTGGAACCGGCGCCAGATTTGCCATGGCGTCCGGTACCCGGACATATTCTGCCTGGCAGCCGTCGATAGTGTTGCCAAATTTCCAGCCGCCGATCGCCTTGAAGCCGTGCTTGGTGCCGGCGCCATCCTGGCTCAGGCAACCGCATAGACAGGCATTACTATAGCCGCTTGGCGTGATAGCGCCGGCAATCACGCGCTGTCCCTCGCGGTAGCCTTGCACGGCCGATCCTAGTTTCTCGATCACGCCGACGGGTTCATGCCCAATGGTCAGGCCCCGCTCGACTGGATATTCGCCCTTCAGGATGTGAATGTCAGTTCCGCAGATTGTGGTCGTCGTTATTTTGATAAGCGCATCCAACGGGCCAATGTCCGGGACAGGCTTGTCTTCCAGCACAATCCGGCCGGGCTCAACGAATACCGCTGCCTTCATTTTCATCAACGTGATCCCCCTTTGAAGCTTCTTTATTCTTAGCAATTGAGACTGTCAGACGTGTTGATCTGCGTCATGATCATCATTCTCTGACCGACTAATGTGTCTAATGCGGTGTTGTGATTGGAACGCGCTCGGCTTCTGCGATTACGCCGATGTAAAAACTTCACTTCAAGTCGCGCGGGCTCTTTCGGCGCCGCAATCGCGAAAGTTGATGCGAATCAATATCGCGGCAATGAGGTCTTATAGGGTGTATCATGAAGCGCGGTTGGGCCGCGCTCATAAGCTTAATGGGCAATGCATGGATTCCGTAGCGCTGATCGGAACAGTCGTATCGGTTCGAGGCGCCGTCGTTGACGTCGGTTTCGACGGCGAAACGCTGCCGCCCATCAACACCGCCTTGATCGTCGAATGGGATCGGCCCGAACGGCTGGTCCTCGAAGTGCACAGCCACGTCGATCCCACGACGGTCCGCAGCATCGCGCTTCAGGCAACTGCGGGCCTCGCCCGCAATACACAGGTGCGCGCAACCGGCGCACCCATTTCCGTACCGGTCGGAGATGCGGTCCTGGGGCGCCTTCTTGACGTCGTCGGAACGGTACGAGACCGTGGCCCCCCCCTGCCGGTCGATATCCCACACCGCAGTATCCACAATCCGCCACTAGAACTCGAGGAAGAGACCTCGACCAGTGCTGTGTTCGAAACCGGCATCAAGGTAATCGACCTTCTCGCGCCGCTTGCGCAAGGCGGCAAGGCCGCGATGTTCGGTGGGGCTGGCGTCGGCAAGACCGTGCTCGTTATGGAATTGATCCACGCCATGGTCGAGAAATACAAAGGTATCTCGGTCTTTGCTGGAGTAGGCGAGCGTTCCCGCGAGGGTCATGAGTTGCTGACCGACATGCAGGGGTCGGGGGTTCTCGCTCGCACAGTCCTTGTATGCGGGCAGATGAATGAGCCACCTGGCGCGCGCTGGCGGGTGCCCCTGACCGCATTGACGATCGCGGAGTATTTTCGCGACCAGAAGCATCAGAATGTGCTGCTCCTGATGGACAACGTCTTCCGCTTCGTTCAGGCGGGCAGCGAGTTGTCGAGCTTGCTGGGAAGGCTGCCTTCGCGGGTCGGCTATCAGCCAACGCTGGCGACAGAGGTGGCCTCGCTGCAGGAGCGGATCGCGTCGGTTGCTGGTGCGGCAGTTACCGCAATCCAGGCGGTCTATGTTCCGGCCGACGACTTCACCGATCCTGCGGTGACAGCTATATCGAGCCATACGGACAGCATCATAATGTTGTCGCGCACGCTGGCGGCGCAAGGTTTTTATCCGGCCATCGATCCGCTCGCCTCATCATCCGTTCTGCTCGACCCTCTTGTCGTGGGTCAAGAGCACTATCGTCTCGCCGAGCGAACCCGCGAGGCGCTCGCTCGTTTCAAGGATCTACAAGACATTATTGCGCTACTTGGGGTCGAAGAACTCGGCGCGAACGATCGTCTGATCGTCAAGCGGGCCCGTCGTCTCCAGCGTTTCCTCAGTCAGCCATTCGTGGTGACGGAGGCTTTTACCGGCATGCCCGGCCGCAGCGTCTCTCGCGCCAACACCCTCGCCGGCTGCCGCGCAATTCTTGACGGCGAGGCCGACGATTGGGCCGAGAACTCGCTTTATATGGTCGGAACCTTGGACGAGGCGCGCCAAAAGGAGGCGATCGCCGCCGGAAAGGTGGATCGGTCGTGAGGTTGCGCATTGTTACGCCGCTCTCGGTCGTCATTGATGAAGATAACGTGCTTGCCCTGCGCGCCGAAGATGCGACCGGCAACTTCGGGATATTGCCTCATCATGCGGATTTCCTCACCAGTCTCGCTATTTCGGTTGTGAGCTGGGAAAGCAACGACGGGACGCTGCATCACTGCGCGGTGCGCTGCGGCGTCCTCTCCGTGCGCGACGGGCAGGACGTCGCCGTTGCGACGCGCGAGGCGGTGCCGGGGGATGATCTCGCGACCCTGGACGCGACGGTCCTCGCTCGCTTCCGCACCAATATCGAGACCGAACGGACCGAACATGTCGAGAACACACGCCTGCAGCTCAACGCAATCCGACAGATCATGAGCCATCTTCGGCCGGACCGGCGCAGCGGTGCGGGAATATTCTCATGACTGCGCCGGAGCAAGCGCCACTCGAGTCCGAGGCACGGCCGGACGAACAGGATTTGCTCGTTAAAGGGGTTCGGCTGCGTGGCGAGCGTCACGAGCGGTGGCTGCGCGAGGGCGACCCGTCGGTTACACGCAGACTTGCCCAGATCGGCGTGCTCGGCTGGATCATCGTTGTGCCCCTGCTGATCGGCGTTTTCGTCGGCCGCTGGCTCGATCAAAAATTCAACTCTGGACTGTTCTGGACCGCCCCGCTTCTGATGCTGGGGTTGGCGCTCGGATGCTGGTCCGCCTGGAAATGGATGAAGAACGCATGAGCATTTCTTTGTTCGATATCCTGCCGGCTTGGGCCAACCTTCTCGGCCTCGCCGCCCATCTGGGCGCCGGATTCGCACTGGGTATCTTCTATTTCCGCAGCCTGTGGTGGAGCGCCCGCCGGTTTATTGGTCGCGGCGGCGTGGTTGCGGCCATCGCTTTGATGATAGGTCGCCTCGTTCTTATTGGCGGCCTACTGACGTTGGCGAGCCTGGAAGGAGCGTTGCCGCTGCTCGCCATGGCGCTCGGAGTGCTCATGGCGCGTTTCGTGGTCATGAGCAGGGTCCGGGAGGCCGCACCGTGACCTCGCCACTGAGCAGCATCGCACTTTTCCATCTGGGTCCGGTGCCAATCACTGCCGGAGTTGTGACAACCTGGATCATCATGTTGGTCCTGGCTCTCGGCGGCTTCCTCGCCACCCGCCGCCTCTCCCTCGTCCCCTCGGCAATCCAGACGGCCTTCGAACTGGTCGTCGATACAGTGGACAGCCAGATTCGCGATACGATGCGCGTGGAACCCACTCCCTATCGCGCCTTTATCGGCACGCTGTTCGTCTTCATCTTCGTCGCCAACTGGTCGTCGCTGGTACCGGGCGTTGAACCACCGACGGCACATCTTGAGACCGACGCCGCACTCGCCCTTCTGGTCTTTATTGCGGTGATCTGGTTCGGCATTCGAGCGGGCGGCGTGCGAGGTTATCTCGCGACCTTTGCGTCACCGAACCCGATCATGATCCCGTTGAATTTCATCGAGAGTCTCACCCGAACATTCTCGCTTCTCGTACGCCTGTTCGGTAATGTGATGAGTGGCGTCTTTGTAATCGGAATCGTTCTGTCGCTCGCGGGCCTGCTCGTGCCGATCCCGTTGATGGCGCTCGATCTCCTCACCGGGGCCGTGCAAGCCTACATCTTCTGCGGTCCTGGCGATGGTGTTTATTGCCGGAGCGGTGAACGAGGGACAGTCCGGTACAAACACTTCCAGCCAAAGGATGCCCCCATGAACTGGTTAGCTTTCGTCAGCATCATATCGGCCGCGGTGGCGGTCTCGTTTGGGGCGATCGGCCCGGCACTTGCCGAGGGGCGCGCGGTGGCAGCTGCCATGGACGCCATCGCCCGCCAGCCTGAAGCCGCGAATACCATCTCGCGCACGCTCTTCGTCGGGCTTGCAATGATCGAGACCATGGCAATCTACTGCCTGGTGATCGCGCTGCTTCTGTTGTTCGCCAACCCACTGCTGAAATGATGCCATGACCATCGATTGGTGGACACTTGGTATCCAGGCCGTCAACGTCATTGTCCTGATTTGGCTGCTCACGCGGTTTTTCTGGCGCCCGGTCGCGGCGATGATCGAGCAGCGCCGCACCACTGCGCAACAAATTCTGACCGAAGCCGAGACGAAGCGCGGCCAGGCGACGGACGCACTCGCGCAGATCGAGCGGACGCGCGCTGGCTTCGACAAGGAACGAGAGGCAATCATCGCCGCAGCTTGCGAAGCTGCGGAACAAGCGCGCACAGCGATTCTCGCCACAACCGCCAAAGAGGCGGCGGCGCTGGTGGCCTCGGCGAGGACGGTCATTGAGAAAGAGCGAGACGCCGCAGAGGCAGCCTGGATCGAGCGCGCCAACCTGCTCGCGGTCGAAATTGCCCAGCGCCTCGTCGCCCGCCTTGATGGCCCGGTGGTAACCGCTGCCTTCCTCGACTGGCTCCTTCAGGAGATTCGGCGGCTGCCCGAAAATGTGCGAGATGCCGTCGTTGCCAATGGCGTCGTGCTCGAAGCGGTCAGTGCGAACCCCATCGAACCGGCCGACCAGCAGCGTTACCGAAAATTGATCGGCGAGGCATTGGGAGTTTGCCCCCAGATCACCTTCAAGGTTGATGCCGCGCTTATCGGCGGCCTCGAACTACACGGCCCTCACCTCGTCGTTACCAACAGTTGGCGCGCCGATCTCATCAAAATTCTTGCGGACCTTAGACATGACAAACGATCCTGACACCCCTGCAAAGGTCTGGTTCGAACACGCTCATGCAACGCTTGGCGCCATGTCGCTCGGAGCGCAAACTGAGCAGATCGGGCGGGTGGAAGAGGTAGGAGATGGCATCGCGCTCGTATCGGGGCTGCCCGCCGTCCGGCTTGACGAGTTGCTGCGTTTCGACAGGGGACAGTTCGGCTTCGCGCAGGTGCTTGATCGCGGCCGGGTCGGCTGCGTCCTCTTTGACGATGTCAGTGCGATCGAGGCCGGCGATACCGTACACGGCACAGGCGATGTCGTGCGTGTGCCGGTCGGGCCGGCGCTCCTCGGCCGCATCGTCGATCCGCTCGGCCGACCGCTCGACGGCAAGGGGCCAGTTGCCACAAATATGCGGGAGCCGATCGAGCGCCCTGCACCCGCCATCATCGATCGCGATCTAGTAACCCAGCCCGTTCAGACCGGCCTCATGGTCGTCGATACCCTGTTCGCCCTTGGCCGAGGCCAGCGCGAACTCATTATCGGCGATCGTGCGATCGGCAAGACCACGATCGCAATCGACACCATCATCAACCAGAAGACAAGCGACATGGTCTGCGTCTATGTCGCGGTCGGCCAGAAGAGCTCCAGCGTACGTCGCGCCATCGACGCGATCACCGCGTTCGGCGCGCCCGAGCGCTGCGTCATTGTCGTGGCAGGGTCCTCGAGTTCACCTGGATTGCAATGGATCGCACCCTTCGCCGCCTTCACTATGGCCGAGTATTTTCGTGATCGCGGCCAGCATGCCCTGATCGTGGTCGACGACCTGACCAAGCACGCGGCGAGCCACCGCGAGATTGCGCTGCTCACCCGACAGTCACCTGGTCGCGAGGCCTACCCTGGCGACATCTTCTATGTTCATGCCCGGCTTCTCGAGAGAGCCGCCAAGCTGTCCAAAGAAAAAGGCGGAGGTTCCCTGACAGCGCTGCCGATTGCCGAGACCGACGCGGGCAACCTCAGCGCCTACATTCCGACCAACCTGATTTCGATCACCGACGGTCAGATCGTACTGGATGCCAAGCTCTTCCATGAAGGGCAGAAGCCCGCGGTCGACGTCGGCACCAGCGTTAGCCGGGTTGGCGGCAAGACCCAGGCGCATGCGCTTCGAGAGGCCGCGGAGACCCTGCGCCTCGATTACGCCCAGTTTCTCGAACTCGAGACTTTCACCCGCTTTGGCGGAATGCCGGACACGCGGGTTCGCAATCAGCTGACCCGAGGCGCGCGAATTCGCGCAATTCTTAACCAATCGCAGTATGCTCCCCTGCGGCTTGTCGACGAGGTCGCCACGGTTCTGGCCGTGCAATCCGGTCTTTTGGATCCGCTACCGCTGCCGGCCGTGACTATGTTCCGGCGAGACCTGCGTGAAACGCTTGACCGCGACGTCTCGGATATCGTGCGCAAGATCCAGAATACCGGCGCGCTCGACGACCACGGAAAACATTCAATCCACGAAGCGCTGCGAAAATATATTCAGACGCTGAACCCGGCGACGGCGGCGTCGAAGGTGGCTGGGCAGCCATGACGGAGCGCCTCTCCGACATCAGCGCGCGCATCGATGGTATCCGCCAGCTCGGCACCGTTGTGAACGCGATGCGTGGCATTGCTGCTGCACGCGCCCAGCAAGCGCGCAGTCAGCTTACAGCCGTCGATAGCTATTCAGCGACGATCGCGCTTGCCATCGGGCGAACCCTCGCACTAGTCCCTACCGCCCGCGGCGGGACTGCGGGCCCATCGACCCGACCAGCGATAGTGCTGTTCTCTGCCGAGCAGGGGTTTGCTGGCGCTTTCAGCGAACGCGTGCTGGATACGGTCCGCGCCGAGCTTTCCGACTTAGAACTATTCCTGGTCGGCACGCGGGGTCGCGCGGTTGCGGCGGAAAGAGGAGCGACCGCAAGCTGGAACAGCCCGATGCCCGCACATTCGCTCGGCATTCCAAAGCTTGCCGATAAAATTTCAGAAGCGCTTTATACCCGTATCGCCGCCGGAGAGATCGACCGGCTGGATGCCGTCTTCAGCCAATGGCAGCCCGGTCATGGCATTCATATCGAGCGCCGTCGCTTGTTTCCCCTCGATATGTCGGGTTTTTCCCGCTCGACAAGTGTCGATACGCCACTCCTGAACCTGGCACCCGAAACGCTCCTGATCGAACTCACAGCGGATTACGTCCACGCGCAACTCTGCCATGCGGCACTCCACGCCTTCGCGGCGGAGAACGAGGCGCGCATGGAAGCGATGGCTTCGGCACGCAGCCAGATCGAGCGTCACCTTTCCGCATTACTGGCGACCCAACGCATCGTACGGCAGGAAGAAATCACTGCGGAAATCATTGAACTCGCCGCAGGCGAGATGGCTAGTCGATCAGACCACGTCCTACCAAGCAGGACGAAGAACGGATGACACGTTGTTCGTGTTAATTACGGGCTAACTCATCGTCAGCTGTTCATCAGCCACACCGGAGGGACCAAATGGAGCGGATCGAAAATCGGACGTTTGACGAGATCAAGCTGGGGGACAAAGCAAGCCTCGTCCGGATGCTGACCTACAAGGATATCGAAGTGTTTGCGATCATGTCCGGCGACATCAACCCCGCCCACGTGGACGAGACCTTTGCCAAGAGCGATTTATTTCACAAGATCGTGGCGCATGGCATGTGGGGTGCGGCATTGATCTCCACAGTGTTGGGAACGCAGCTGCCGGGCCCGGGAACGATTTACGTTGATCAGTCCCTGCATTTCCTCCGGCCTATGGGTCTGGGGGACACCATAACCGTGACGGTGATGGTGACGGAGAAGGCGGAAAGAACGAATCATATTCTCCTTGAATGCCACGTTTCCAATCAGCATGGCGAAGAGGTCATCTCCGGCATCGCAGAAGTTATCGCCCCCAACGAAAAAATCTCGCGGCCGCGCGTCCCTCTTCCCGAAATTGAGTTACGACAGAAAGGACGACGCTACGAAATCTTGATCGAGATGACGCGAGGACTTCAACCAATTCGGACAGCGGTTGTCCATCCGGTCGATACGCCCTCTCTGCTCGGCGCTGTCGAAGCAGCCCGCGCCAACCTCATCCTGCCGGTCATGGTGGGTCCGGAAACCAAAATCCGCGCCGCCGCCGCTCAGGCAGGGCTCGACCTCTCTCCCTATGTAATCGTTGCAACGGAGCACAGCGAGGCTGCTGCCGCGCAAGCCGTCGCCATGGCGCGCGCCGGCAAGGTCGAAGCCCTGATGAAGGGCGCGCTCCACACCGAAGAGCTGATGCATGCCGTCGTCGACCATGATCTCGGGCTGCGCACCGCCCGACGTATCAGTCACGTCTTTGCGATCGACGCGCCCGGCTACCCGAGACCGCTCTTTATCACGGACGCTGCGGTCAATATCAGTCCGACACTGGCCGACAAGCGCGACATCATTCAGAACGCGATCGAGTTGGCGCATGCCCTGGGCATCCCGGAACCCAGAGTAGCCGTCCTCTCGGCGGTCGAGACGGTGACGGCGAGCATTCGCTCGACCCTCGATGCGGCGGCTCTCTGCAAGATGGCCGACCGGGGTCAGATCACTGGCGGCATTCTCGACGGTCCGCTCGCCTTCGACAACGCGGTTTCGGCGGAAGCAGCCAAGACGAAAGGAATCGTTTCTCCCGTCGCCGGCCATGCCGACATCTTGGTGGTACCGGACCTCGAAGCCGGCAACATGCTCGCAAAACAGCTTGAATACCTGGCAGAGGCACAGATGGCCGGAATCGTGCTCGGCGCACGGGTGCCGATTATTTTAACGAGCCGCGCCGACAAGACCCTGGCACGACTGGTGTCTGTACCGAAAACTTAAATCCGACCATAGTGGTGATGAAGTCCGCCCAGAATGGCGCGTGAACGAATGACACCGGTGCGCTGTACCGAGCGAGAGACCGGTGCATCCTTGTTCAAGGACAGATGCGTTCTGAAACGGTTGTACAACGAGGTTTGAGAACGCCCACAGGACCGTTCTTCGCGAGGTTCTTTATCGGCATCATCCTTGGTTTGGTCGCAGAGTTTGCGTTCATGGGGCAGCCGACAAGGCTGGCTGCGTTGTTTTTCGCTGTACGGTGGATGGATCGCAAGCAGATCGGTGGCTTGAGGTGCCAGCATGGATGTTCGACCGGACGGCATGTCCGGCCCCCCAGCTTTTGGTAGCTCAGCCGTTTGTTAGCATCGACGCACTTTCGACGCTCTCCGCACTTCTCGATCTGGTGTTGAAGGATCAAACGCCATCGGCCGTCCTGCTTTCTGGCGCATCTAGAGCCTCTCACGACCAGAATCAGGGAGAGAGCCATGTCGCGGCAGATGGCGATGCCAGGAAACGGATACCGACAGAATCGACAACCACGGCCACAGCAGCAGATGGATCTGTTCGTGAGCGGCCTATCGAACGGCGTTATGGGCGCGCCCGCATGGTCAGAGCTGCCAGCGCAAGCGCGGGCGAGCCTCATGAGCCTGATGACACAGTTGATCCTCGATCATACTGCGACGACAGCGACGCCGCGCGCCAAGGAGGTCAGTCATGATCTCTGACAAGGTCAGGCCTCATCACTTGGAGCGCAAGGCGATCCTTTACGTGCGTCAATCCTCCGTCCATCAGGTGCTCCACAATCGCGAGAGTAGCGCGTTGCAATATGCCATGCGGGACCGGATCACGGCGCTTGGGTGGTCAGAGATTGAAGTGATCGATGATGATCTCGGTCGCTCAGCCGCCGGCGGCGTACAACGCGCTGGCTTCGAGCGAATGGTAGCAGAGGTTTGCCTCGGTAAGGTTGGTGCAGTTTGCGCCCGCGAGGTCTCACGCTTCGCTCGCAACAGCCGGGATTGGCAGCAACTCATTGAGATGTGCCGCGTGGTCGATACCGTTCTGGTCGATCAGGAGACCATCTATGTGCCGAGAAACGGCAACGACCGCCTGCTGCTCGGGCTCAAGGGCAGCCTCAACGAGTACGAGCTGGATCTGTTGCGACAGCGCTCGCTCTCGGCCCGCTACGAGAAGGCGCGCCGGGGGGAATTGGTTGTGGCGGCGCCCGTCGGCTTCGTGAAGGCCGGCGACCGTTATGAGAAAGATCCGGATCGGCGTGTCCAGGACGCGATCAAGCTGGTGTTCGACAAGGTCGAAGAACTGGGCAGCGCGCGACAGGCGCTCTGCTGGCTCCACGAGTACAATCTCGATCTTCCGGTGAAGCAGTCCGACGGCGACACGGCCTGGCGGCGACCGAGTTACTCCACCATCCACCGGATCATTGAGAACCCGGTCTACGGCGGCGCCTATGCCTATGGTAAGACGGCTGTGGCGGCGGGATACACCGCCGAGGGCGTGAGCGGGAAGATCCGCCGCAAGAGGCGGAACGAATGGTTGATGTTGAAGCCCAATACCCACGATGGGTATGTGAGCTGGGAGAGGTTCGAGGCGATCCGCGCAATGGTCAGCAGCAACGTTGCCACTGGTCGACATCACGGCGCGCCCAAGCATGGAGACACGCTGCTGGCCGGTCTGATCCGGTGCAAGCGCTGCGGCCGCAAGCTCACAGTCCGGTACACAGGCATGAAGCACCATATCCCGCGCTACAGCTGCAGCCGCGCCTGGATGGACAATGGCGGCCCTCTCTGCATCGCCTTCGGAGGACTACGCGTCGATGATGCAATCGAGGAAGCACTGCTTGGCGTTGTCGGCCCAGGCGCGATCGCCGCGGCAACCGCTGCTGCCAAGGAAGCCGAAGAACGACGGGATCAGGTGCGCGATGCTCTCAGTCGCGATCTGGAAGCGGCGCGCTATGCCGCAGAGCGGGCTTTCCGGCAATACAATGCCGCCGACCCCGCGAACCGGCTGGTGGCGAGTGAACTTGAAGCGCGCTGGAACAGGGCGCTCGCTCACGCGGCGGAGGTCGAGGGCAAGATCGCCAAGCATGATGCGGCGACGGCTGCACCCATTGCTGATCCGGCTTCGCTCGGCGTTCTCGCCTCGAACCTCAAAACGGTCTGGGATGCGCCGACGACGGATGCTCGCCTCAAGAAGCGCATTGTACGCACCCTCGTCCATGAGATCGTGGCCGATATCGACGACGCGGCGTCCGAGATCGTTCTCATCGTCCACTGGGTGGGTGGCGCTCATAGCGAGCTGCGCTTGCCCAAGCGTCGGCGCGGACAGCGCAACAGCACTTCTGCTGATATTATCCAAGCCGTGCGTCAACTGGTGCTGATCGCCAGCGACGATCTGATTGCCGGCCTACTCAACCGCAACGGCCTCAAGACGGGCAACGGCAATCGCTGGACCCGCGAGCGCGTCGCATCGCTACGCTTCTATCACCACATCCCGGTATTCAAGCCCGCCGATGACGGGATCGAACCCTGGCTCAACCTTGGCAACGCCGCCAAGCTCCTGAAGATCGCGCCAAAGACGCTCCGCCTGGCTGCTCAAGCCCGCGAGATCGAAGCCTTCCATCCGCTATCGGACGGCCCGTGGATCTTCGCCCTCGCCTCACTGAAAACAACTGCCGCTCAATCTATCGCCGAACGAGCGCGACAGAACCCAAGATACCCCGCGGGATCGCATCCCAATCAGCAAAGTCTCTTCTCTTCAACAACATAGACAGATGGGTGTTCTAATGCGCGGTTGTAATAGTCCGCGTAGGATTTCAGGACCCGACGCAAATGCGTCTCGCCACAGATGATTGCGTGATCAAGACACTCGCGCCGGATCGATCCGATCAGCCGTTCGGCAAAGCCGTTCTGCCAAGGTGAGGCCGGTACAATCGGTTTGTCCCGAATGCCCATGGCTCGTAATCGGCGTGTGACGACGGCGCCATAGATCCGATCGCGGTCCCGGATCATGTAACGGGGAGCCCCGTCCCAAGGAAAAGCCTCGGTGATCTGGCGTGCGATCCACTCCGCCGTCGGGTTGGCTGTGACGTTGATCCAGACGAGATCTCGGCGATCAAGCCGTACAATCACGAAGCCATACAGCAGTTCGAAGCCGATGGTCGGAACCACGAACAGATCCATGGCGGCAATGTCCGGCGCGTGGTTTCGCAAAAAGGTCTTCCACCCCTGACTTGGAGGTCCACGTCGCTTGACCATGTACTTGGCGACGGTTGATTGAGCGACGCTAAAGCCAAGCTTGAGAAGTTCGCCGTGGATGCGTGGCGCACCCCAAAGCTGGTTCTCCGTGCTCATCCGCCGGATCAGCGCGCGCAATTCTATCTCGATTCGCGGGCGCCCTCCCCGCGAGTTCGATTTCCAACGCCAGTAGCGATGAAAGCCAGCCCGATGCCACCGCACCAGCGTCTCAGGCTGAACAATCGTTACGACCGTCAAAATCGATGAAAACCATCGATACATCTGGACGAGGAACCAGCGGTCCTTGTTGGTAGGCTGAACTCGACCCCTCACCCTGCACCGCAAGACGATCAGCTGATGTCGAAGCACCGCGTTCTCAGCTTCAAGCCGCAACTTCGACTTGAATGGCGAGGCCAGGACGGCCAGAACGAAACGGAGCAGCCCGATCATTCGGCCAGCTTAGGCGATTCCACCACGGCATCAACTCAGATAAGGTTTTCGGTACACACAGGGACACCGGCGAGATCCTGTTCGAATTGCCGCTCGATGCCGGCCGCGAAGCTCATTATGGCGCAGCCTATATCAACGTGCATCGCGGCGACCTCCATGCGGTGATGGAAACCGCGCTCACCCGCGGTTCATTGCAGTTCAACAAGCGGCTGCGCGCGCTGGATGATACAGGCGATGTTATCCGGCTCGAATTCGAGGATGGAACGCAGGCCGAAGCCGATCTCGTCGTCGGCGCGGACGGCGTCAACTCGAAGGTGCGCGAATTCGTCGTCGGTCCCGGCCGGCCGCAATACACCGGCCAGATCGCGCATCGCGCGGTTTTCCCGTCAGCTCTCCTGAAGGGATTGCCGATCCGGGCTTGCACCAAATGGTGGGGCGAAGGGAACCATATCCTCGTCTATTACATGACCCAGACCCGCGAAGAGGTCTATCTCGTCAGTAGCGCGCCGCAGGCCGAGTGGAACGAGATGGCGTCGTTCGTGCCGTGCGATCGCGACGAATTTCTCTCGGTGTTCGACGGCTATCACCCGGAATTGCGCCAAGTGATCGAGGCCGCGCCTGAGGTGACGAAATGGCCGGTATTTGCCCGCGAGCGGATCCCATGCTGGCACAAGAATCGGATCGTGCTGCTTGGCGATGCCTGCCATGCCATGAAGCCCTATATGGCCGCGGGCGCGGCGATGGCGATCGAGGACGCGGCCGTACTGGCGCGCTGCATCGGCGAGATCGGCCGCCGGTGGCCCGCTGAAAGCTTCGCCTGGTACGAGGCCAACCGCATGCCGCGTGTCAATAAAGTGCAGGATATCTCCTCGCAGAACATCTGGCTGCGCCAGCCTGTCGACCCGGACTGGCTGTTCAAATACGATGCTTGCCAGATTCCGCTGGTTGCGCCCGCCGCTGCCGCACCCGCACCGTAAGCCAAACGCTTTCCAGGAGGCACGATCCATGGACGCATTCATCTGCACGACCTGCGGGACACAATATGCTCCATCGAACAAACCTCCGGCGCAGTGCGCCATTTGTGAGGAGGAGCGGCAATTCGTGCTGCCGACCGGACAGGCTTGGACCACACTGGAGCGGCTGCGCAAGACCCATATGGCGACGTTCCGCGATGACGGCGGCCTTATCGGTATCGGGATGTCGCCGAATTTCGGCATCGCGCAGCGCGCCTTGTTGGTGCGGGCCGCCGCCGGCAATGTATTGTGGGACTGCATCAGCCTGATCGACCCGACGATGGTCGATATCATCATTGGGCTGGGCGGATTGAAGGCGATCGCCATTTCACATCCGCACTATTATACGACCTGCGTGGAATGGAGCCGCGCGTTCGGAGACATTCCGGTCTACCTTCATAAAGCGGATTCCGAATGGATCATGCGTTCCGATCCCTGCATCCAGCTCTGGGACGGCGAGAGCAAGGAGATTGCTTCGGGCATGACGCTGATCCGCACCGGCGGCCATTATGAAGGCGGCGCCGTGCTGCATTGGGCGCAGGGCGCCGGCGGCAAGGGAGCCATCCTGAGCGGAGATCTGCTGCAGGTGGTGGCAGACCGCAAGTTCCTCGGCTTCATGCGCAGCTATCCCAATTTTATCCCGCTCGGCGAGAAGGCCGTTCGTGCGATCGCGGCGACCGTCGCGCCCTACCAATACGATGCGATCTATGGCGCGTTCTGGGACCGTGTGATCCCACAGCATGCCGGGATGGCGATGGATAAGTCCGTCGAACGCCATATCGAATGGCTTCAACGCGATGCGCTGTAAAAAGGCCTAGCCATTAAGATCGACGCTCCAGAGGTCATGAGCGAGGTTTTGGCGGCTTTCGATCGCTATGAACGCGCTTTGACCGACAACGACGTAACGTTACTGAAGGAGCTGTTCTGGGACAGTCCGACTACCATCCGTTATGGCGAGGCGGAGAGCCTTTGCGGCGCGGATCAAATCCACGCATTTCGGGCGGCGCGGCCGTCTGGTCCTCGTCCACGGGATTTGCTCTCGGTGCGCATCACGACCTTCGGGCAGGATTTCGCAGTCGCGAATGCTGAATTCCGCAATCGGAGCGAAAGCCGGCTGGGGCGGCAGAGTCAGACTTGGACCAGGATCGCGGGCGCGTGGCGGATCGTTTCCGCGCATGTATCCTACATGGACGCATAGCCGCGAGCGGTTGGTTTTCGCTTGGATCAGATTGCCGAGTTCTTGAAATGCTTGGTGGGCGCACCAAGGCTCGAACCTGGGACCCGATGAGCTGTAAATCTTCTCGTTTTATAAACCTGCGAACGGCCGCTTTGCGCCACAAGCGGCCATTCCCGCAAAGTCGGATTGTGACCCAAACGAAGCAAGTGCCCGATCCGTTTGTCGAGCCCCGCCGCCGAAGTCTGCACTCGCGTCATCGCGGCGCAGCGGCCGAACGATCACCGCTGATCGGAGAGGAAGTCCGGGAGCTGCGGAAAGGCCTGCACGAGTAGCTGCAAGCGCGCCAACCCAGATCTGCGACCATCCGGACAACGAGCCTGACAAGATCTCTCATCCCGTAACAGCATCGCCCGATTCTTGATCAACTGCTAGTCAGATTGAGTTTGCGACAGGGACAGGCACGCTATTTGCGAAGCGACCCGATATAGGCGGCGATGTCGCCTGCCTCGTTTCTGCTTAGTGAAAAATTCGGCATCTTCGGGTGCGGGTCGAGAAGGAAGAAGGCTACCTTTTCCGCCGTGAAATCTGACTTGCGCGCGATTGCCGCAAACGGGGGAACGTCTGCGCTTGCCTGCTTCTGATCATCGGCAACCACGTGACAGGTGGCGCACCAGCGCTTGGCGAGTACAGCACCGTGATTTGCGTCGGCGCCCCATGCCAATGATCCACACAGCCCCGCTGTGGCAACAACCAAGAACCTAATCTGTCCAAAAGCCACTTGCATCCGATGTTTTCCTTCGAAGCCAGAAGCCCGCGCTATAGGCGGGAAACGACACAATGGGCTCGGCAATCGGCTATTACAAGCTGAGGCCGGACGAAATGCAAAGCAGGCCTTGATGACGGAAGTTATTCATTTTGAGGCAGGTTGTTTTATTTCGTCGACGGTTTCCTTGTCACCACTGGACCCTTTGTATGCGCAAGTACCTCGGTCGCTATCCAAACGGCGCACAGGCGGTGAGGGTGTTAGGTCATGTCGGCGCCGTTGCGTTCAGCCGCACCAGTGATTTCGAACAGGGAAAATTCAACCGCAGGCATGTGCTGCGCCAGTTTGTGTTAATCGGGCCGGAGTCCCGACGCCGATCGACGAGCTAAGCTATTGATCTACCCAACGGTGATGGGGTCACTCTTGGATGCTTATTCACAGCCTATCGGCAAGTGGTGCCTTCGGCTCAGGCTCGTCAATTGAGCGAACTGGTTTTCTCATCGGAGCCTCTCATCGTGTCGCAGAACCGCCACAACTGGGCACTTCGGCCACGTTAATCCCGGCGCCGAACGCGCTACTGCATCGAAAAAAGTGAACGACAAAATCCGGAAACCAGACCCGGCTTACTTAGTTCGGGCCTCCGGGTTTTTGCGACGACCGTTCAGGACTAAGCAGCCTTACTCGGTGTAGCGGCTTTGTTGGATTCAGGGCTCGGGCTCGGCGGAGCGCCCGGCTTGATATTAATTGTCTTGGTGGTCTTCACGGCCTTGGCGGGCTTCTTGATCGTGAGATGCAACACACCCTTGTCGAAATGAGCTTCGACGGCTCCCTCTTCCGGCTCGAAAGGTAAGAACATCGATCGATAGAATGAGCCGTAGCTGCGCTCCTCGACATGCCAGTCTTTTTCTTCTTTCGTGCTCTCCGCCTTTTTCTCACCGGAAATGACCAGCTGGTTGTCGTCAAGGCTGACGTTGATATCTTTCTCGTCCACACCAGGAAGTTCGGCTGTCACTTCGAAGGCATCATTTGTTTCCGCCACATTGATTGCCGGCGCGCCAGCCCCAATGTCTGGCGAAGTCGGTTTCTGATCGAAAGCACGTAACGCGTTTTCCATTTCGCGCCGCATGACCCGGAACGGGTCCAGCTCTTGGGTCCTGATCCACAATCTCGGAAGGTTCATCTGTTTTCTCCATGCGTTAGAAAAATATAGAATATATCTTGGCCTTCCCGACCCTGCCGACCTTGATCTGGCTCAAAACGGCCGAATTATTTTGAGGCTGGAAAAGCCGGCTATGAAACCATGCAACGATTGGACTTCCACCATGGCTCGTAAAAGCGAAATGAGCGCCTATCTAATGATAATCTACAAAGCACGTAAGAGCGCGTCAGCGAGGTTGACCTAATGAACGCTATATATACTTGTTCAGCTTCCGTCGTCGCATTGAACGACAGTGGGCTGAACGCGTTAAGTTGCTGAGACAACTCCGCGGCCAAATTGTTGTAGCGACTGAGCAAACGTTGCAACGCGTATTCAACAACAATGAGGGCTCGCTGATTCCAGTCACGGTAAGAACGGGACCGCCGACAACTCGATCAGTGTCGATCACATGATTAATTTTCCAAATCACAGTCGTTCATATGACACAACGCGGCGTGCCGTTCGATTTTGGGGACACGATAGCGCTATAGAGGCATCGTTCTTTATAGACGAAGAAGCATTAAGGCGAATTCAACCAGACGCCCGCCCCGATGAGTCGGGCTTTTTGAAAGCGTTCGATATCAACCGTGATTTGATATGTGCCGCCGCAGCTAAGGTCTATGTTCGTGGAGGCCGAGGTTCTTATGATCTAGTTGCCGCTAATTTCTGAAAGATTGCGCACGGCTGAGGTGCATCCCACTGTTTGCCTGCATACCAGGATCCCTGGCAGCCGCGAACAGCAATATGCGGGCGGCCGCAGTCTGACACATGCAGATGAGTTGACGCAGCTTACGAGCGGAGTAGCACTCTACGGGTCCATGACATCGATGCCTTCCATGTGTTGGGAGACGTGTTTTTCACATGCATTCGACACAGCTTACATGGACGTGGCGCGGCAACACCGTCGACCTCGGCTTTGACACCAGTGGGCAAGGGCCGACGGTGCTTCTGCTGCCCGCATTGAGCTCGATCTCTACCCGGCGCGAAATGTGGCCGCTGCAGCAGCGCCTGAGTTCGCATTACCGCACGATTTCTGTCGATTGGCCGGGTTTTGGCGACCAGGCGCGCCCTGCGATTGACTGGGCACCCGCCGCTTATGCGGCATTCCTGGAATACATTTTCGAAGCGGTGGCGCCTTGCCCGCATGCCGTCATTGCAGCGGGGCACTCGGCAACCTATGCACTCGCTCACGCCTGCGCTCGGCCCGCCTCGTTGGGACGGCTTGTTCTGCTGGCACCGACCTGGCGAGGGCCCTTGCCGACAATGATGAACGGGCGCCGGCCGTTCTTTAAACGACTTTGCAAGTTGGTCGACCTGCCGGTACTCGGATTCCTGCTCTACAAGTTGAACGTCAATCGCGTCGTCGTTCGCTACATGGCCGCCGGGCACGTCTACGCGGACCCGGCGTGGCTGAGCGATGAACGGCAGCGCGAAAAACTGGCGGTCACTCGAGCTCGTGGATCTAGATTTGCATCAATCCGGTTTGTGACCGGGGAGCTCGATCCGATCGAAACACGCGAACAGTTTCTGGCTCTGGCGCGATGAGGAGTTCGCCGATCAAGTCGCGCAGGTCATTGCGCCGTTCCTCGCGTGCGACCCATAACGCGGATCGCACGCCTGAGAATTCGTACTGTGTCGCCTTTTGGCGCTTTTCGGACCTCGTCGTCTGGACGTATGTCCGCTTCGCCAAAACCGGACGTTCCCTCAAGGGCGCTTTTGACCCAACTGAGACATTGGCCGCGCCCAACGACGACGCCCTGGACGCAGGTTTCTGGCCTATCAAAGTACCCGTTTTGGCCGCTAAGATTCCGCCTCCAGACGGGTGTGGCAGCGCCGCGATTTCATTAGGCTACGCGTGGTCCCTTACGGCCCGCGCGCTGCAGCGGGGGCGCAATTGGCGTATCGCAGTGTTGATGGGCGGAGCGGAGAGCGATCCCGGCCCAGCAGCCCGCGTCGCGGCGTTCGGCAAGGGCCTCGGGAGCTGGGGGCGTACTTGCGGTCCGTCATGACCGTGAAGCGTTGTTTGGTGGGCACGGGCAGGCTCGCGCGTCGGTAATGTCTTCCGCAAAGCAGAATAATGTCCTAGTTTAATACCCTCGCGCTGCGGGGGGTACCACGATGCAATTCCGCGTAAGAAAAGCTGCCCATATCCTCGAACGCATTGGGCTTGCGATGGCTGGAGCGGCCTGCGGACTATTTGTTGCCGCCCATGTGGGATCGAGCATAGCGGTGCTCACTTCTCAGGGTTTTTTAGTCCTTATGATGATTGCTGGCGCAATTGGGTTTTACTTGGGAATTGATACTCCCCCTCTGCCTTTTCATGGAGCAAGTGATGAGCTTTCAAAAGGCGGTTCCGGTGGAAAGATTGATACTGCCGAATTTCTCAGTGCCCTAGGCACGTTTCTCGCTACGTTGACGGCTGTTGTATCAGTCGGTGTGATCGTGCTTCATGAAATTCCGCACCTCTTTTGGACAACAGTAATCATGCTCGGATGGGTAGTTGGCGTGATGATGCAAATGATTGCCGGAGCAATTGCACGCATTCGCACTTGATTTGCCGTCGCTTCGTGTCCGTTTTGCTGGCGCAGACCTCGCGCGAACTGATCCTGTGTCCGCTTTGTCCATGTTTCGGAAGTGGGAGCGTTGTGACGGCGTGCGCGGCGGTAATTAGTTACTGAGGCATGGCACAAAGGTTGCGCCGCATAATGGATCAGGTGGTCGATTTACAACATTTCCGTGTCGCCGTGACCTGTATCAAGGATGACGGACCGCAAAGGTCTAAGTAGCCTTAAGGTCTCCGAGGACGAACATGAAACGTGGAATTGTCATTCTGGTTTCGTTGGTTGCGCTGGTGACGGTCGGATACTTTACCGTGAGCAAATGGGCGATCCGTCACGAGACGCTGACGTTCTACGACGCGACCCGTAACAACCGTCCGGTCGCGGTCGACGTCGCCGTGCGGCGTGACAAAGAAATGTTGGCGGACGCCGACATGATTACGCTGCCGGTGGCGATCCTCAACCATGGCAACACCGTCAAATTCACCGAGTACTCTTTCCTGGCCAACGTGTTCGCTATGCGCGGCTACATCGCGATCAGCATCCAGCATGATCTGCCGACTGATCCACCCATGGTGACAAAAGTCGGCGAGTTCTATGTCGGCCGTCAGCCACAGTACCTGCGCGGCGTTGCCAATATCCGCTTTGCCGTGGAGGAAATGAAGAAGGTCCAGCCGAATGCGGATTATGACCACCTGACCGTGGTGGGCCATTCGGCTGGCGCCGACATCTCGATGTATTTCGCCAAGCTCCATCCCGAGTTGACCAAGAAGGTCGTGACGCTCGACAATCTCCGCGTGCCGTTTGTGACCGAGGGCAGGTTCAAGATCCTTTCGTTCCGCTCCAAGGATCCACAGTTCAAGACCGATCCCGGCGTCATCCCTCCTGAAGCAGTCCGTGAGAAGTCCGGCATTGAGGTCGTACAAACCAGCTTCCAGCATAACGACATGCGGGATACCGGCCCTGAGGAGGCAAAGGCATCGATCCAGGGTATGCTCGACAAGTTCCTCGGAGACGAAAGCCCGCTCAGGCCAGTCGAGATAAAGGCGCCACCGGATTTGACCGAACCGGGGCCGGTTGCGCCCTACGTGCCGGTCGCACCGACGCTCGAGATGGGCAAACGCGTCGGTTCAGCGTCGTCCGCGCCAGTGGCCACGCAGCGATAGCTGAAGCGATGTGTCAAAGTCAGCAGGAGCGCGGCCCGGCTTGTCGTCGTCAGTAAGATGAACTTCGTCAATATTTTCACCGGCAAGCTGCTCTCGGCGAGAGGAGTAGGCGCCCCTCGGTCGTCGCGCGATGTCGCTTATTGGCACGAAACTGACATCGCGGCTGTCATTAAATTATCCCATACACCTAGGAGCAGCGCGGAAATCGGTAAACCCAGCAATATCTATTCCGCGATCGTTGGCCCCTGTGAAGCGAAGAACCTTCTGATATTTTGATTCCAAGCAGTACGATACCCATTCGTGGATAAATGTCTCCCACTCCTCCGGACCGGAGATCAGGACGCGCGTCAGCGGTTCAATGGGGGGCCCATTCTGCACCAGGGTAGACGTCATGATTGTTGCCAGCGCGCGGGGAGCCGGAATGTCGCGAAAGTCGTCCATCTGCGAATCCGGTAAAGCTTGATTCTTTAATCTCGGATTACCAGAAAGCGAGAATCCCCGCACTATCCCGCCATAAACCGTGGGTCACGGGTTCGAAACGTGCTGATGCGATACGATCCACTCTATTCGAACTGGCCGTTGGAATGTCATCGTTGAATTGAGTGATGCCGTAAACGAGATTGCCAACGTTTTCGCCGAGCGAATTGAGCGGGAGGCTGCGGCGAGCCCCCAACAATGCTCGCAAAAAAATACTGGAGCTTCCGAGCCACCACGCCTCAACACGCGCCCATAGCATAGCTCGACGTGGATCGCCCACCCGCCGAGACATCAATCACGCTGCGCTAGGCCGTGAACGAAAAAAGTACGCGGCGCAGAAAGTGACCCAGGAGTGACCCAGATCAAAAAACCCGGCTCTAACCGGATATCTGCCTATCCTAAGTCTTTGAAAAGCTTGGTGGGCGCACCAGGGCTCGAACCTGGGACCCGATGATTAAGAGTCATGGGACCTGTTATCAGTCAAGTCATTGGCCGCTCGAGGACGATGGTCATTTTGAAAAAAACGTGACCTAAAAGTGACCCGACGACAAAGCGACCTGCAAATTGAGGGGTGATAAAAGTCTAATTTTGATAATAAAATCAATATGGTGGGGGAAGAAGGACTCGAACCTTCGAAGTCATAAGACGGCTGATTTACAGTCACGTTTTTTGGTCAAATCAGGCTCCTAAAAGCACCTCTTCGGGAAGCTAATTCTGCTTAGCTTCCCATTGATTTCAAAGCGTTATTTAGCCTTCGTGGGTTTTTGTGACGGCCGCACAGACCAAATTCGTGTTTCTGAACATCAGCCGCTTGGCTGACCCAGATCTGACCCGGCTTTACCACAACCGATGGCTGACCCATGGGTCCAGCCACCCACCCCCGCCGGCTTGTGGCAACACACGCAGTCGCCTCCTCACCAATCACTATGGTGGAACTCCGGGTAGACACCCCTACCAAACTGCGCCCGCGTCCGGACTCATCTCGGGCCCCAGAATTGCGCCCGGGTCCGGACTACTCCGAGTGATCTTGACCTGACCGGCCCTTCCGCTAACGAGCCCGGCGTTCCGGTGGCATCAGCTCCGACGAAAACGGAACATTGTCGGCCCCTGAGTCAATGAGAGCGCAGCAAGGCAAGGAAAAACCGATCGGGCGTCCAAGCTCAAGAGTGTCGCGCCATCTTACACGCAGGAGTAAAGCAGAACGATGTTCACGGAACTCGCCGCCAGCAGTGCCACGACAAGCGCGACGTGCATGCGCGGAATTTCAGAGTGTGTTTTCATGCCCAGATCCTCTGGCGATTCTGCCGCGCGAGTCCCAGCCTTTATTTTCGTTCTCACCCTGCCTTGATTTATAACTCGTTTACGACTCAGCGCCCTCGAGGAGGGCCGGCCTTCGCGTAATGAACCTTATGCGAATTGGCCTCATCGCCGTTCGCATGGTGCGCTGCAAAACCCACTTGAATTTGCACGCCGTCCAACTGAATTTGCGCCTTCCCTAAAGCCTTGATTGTCGATGGGAAAGGCCGTTCGAAGCTCCCAAAACGATGGATTTTCGATCGCATTTCCAGCCTGGAGTGCGCGAAATGGCCGGGGTCGTCTCGCCAGATTTTGGCACTGGCTTTTGGGAGATTGCCCTTGGCCCGGAGCTCAAGCGGACCACGCGGCATTTGAAAAGACGAGATTGAAATTTGGCACAGAGGGATGTTCGAACGTGCATCGTAGACGAGTTGGTTTGCCCGAGCCGGCCACGGGCGGTACTCCGAAAGCATCGTAATGGCCGCCGCGTTGGGAAGCTAACTCTTCAAGATCGCTATCACACCGCATCTCGCGGTCAGTTACCGCGTGATGCGGACGCCCGCGAGTCCATAGCCGCGACCCCTGCTCCGCAACTTTTCTCCTGCCGTCGCGCCGCCTGATACGCCTCTCGGAAATTGAGTCTGTTCTCGGCTATTGTGAGTCTGGGCCGGTGGCCGGCGGCGGTGGCATGAGGGTTGCCCTTTTCCGGCTCGGTGGTGTGTGGACTGGACTGGCGCCATTGGGAAGCTAACTCTTCCAAATCGCTATCGCACGGCATCTCGCGGTCAGTTACCCGCGCGGTCTCCTCCGGCGCGAAGCTTCAGTGGCTGTGTGGGCCTACAGCAGGAAAGAAAGCGCCGCCTCGCAGCGGTCCTCGACCTTGAGCGCCAGAAGATCGTCGGCACGGGTCCGGCCCAGATTGACGGCCGCGATCGGCATGCCACGATGCGCTGCCATCTGGGCGAACCGAAAGCCGGAATAGACCATCAGCGACGAGCCGACGACCAGCATGGCGTCTGCCTCTTCGAGGGCTGCTTGCGCGGCGGCCACCTGATCGCGTGGAACGCTCTCGCCGTAGAAAACCAGCCTGGAAGCGGACCGGCTGCGTTCGTTTCCAGTTGCCGTCGCCATCGCGATAATCGGGAATCCCCGAGTTCGTGCTGCAGCCGGCACCTGTGAGCACGAACAGTCGCTGATGGTCTTCGATGAATGTCTTTAGTTCGCTGTTTTGCATGCGTTGCGGCATTTAGTTTGTCCCCGCCCGAATTGCCAGACTTCCATCATTGCCCGAAACGTGCCGGAGCCGATCATAAAGGCAAGCTATGCGATGGCCTCGAAAGCGCCCTCGCCGCCTATGGACGACCAATGGCAACCCCGGTCGCTGCCGGACCAGGACGAGACCAGCCGCCCCAGCCACCTCCCGTCCCTGGACGCCATCGCCGCTCGTCGTAGGTGCCCGGACGCTGGCGCAGCGTGAGACCGACATGCCGACAGTCCTCGACAGGCCTATACCGTCCGAGGAGATCGCGAAGGCCGCGCTCTGTCCGACTTCCGTCAACTGCGGCATGGTCACGGCTATGACGTTTCGGATCGATGGTGGCCTAGGTGGCTGAAAACGCCGCTTCCAGGCGATCAAGCAACTCGATCTGGCCGGACAATATCTTCGTTCGGGCGGTCGAAAGATCGAGCCACCCGGCGCGATCGACTTAGGGGAACGCTTGGGATCTGCCGCTTTTCGGTGGCCACTCGATCTCGAAGTTGTTGCGGGATAGCTTCGCCGCCTCGAATTCGGCCTCGCCGACGAAGGCTATCACACGCTTGCCGCCGCGCTGGCGGACCTCTCCCAGAGCGCGCAGCGGGCCAATCGAGCCGTCGGCCCGAGCTCCTCGGCGAACTCGAGTGGCGCTACCGCCCCGGCTCCTCGATCGCATGGCCGGGACGTACGAATCATCCCATCGGGTCAAAAGTGGCAGACAGCAGACGCGATAGAGCAGCCAGCAGGCGTAGATGACGTCGGCGGAATAGCACTGGCCCTCCGACAGCTGCCCGTGAGCCACGTCGTGGCGGAGCGTCGGACCCGGCTGGAGGTTGAAGATGCGGTTCAACTCATCGAGCAGCGGCTCGCCCATCATCTCGAGCAGGTCGCTGCGGTGATTGGCGATGATCGCATCGAGGCTGCGGTCCTCTTCGGTCGCGTCGTCTCGACGCTTCGTCGGATCGGCTCCTCGCGCCTTCAGGATATGCCGTAGGCTCGCCTCCAATTGCGGGATGAGAAGATAGGCCGCCGACGCGAAGTCGCCCTGGAAGAAGCGGGCGAACCCGAGCGCGTAGAGTGGGGCCTGAAGCCGCGATACGAACGGCGACACTCCGACGATCGGGCGGAAATGCCGCTCCTCGATCGCGATCGATTGGGCGATCAGAGACCGCACGGGATCGATTCTGTTGGCGACCACATCGGCGCGGCGATGGGATTCCGCGCAGACCCTGCGCGTCACCCGCCGTCCCTTCCCGTTTCGAGTGGTTTGTTAGCAAAATGTTAGCAGCGGGTTCGTGGAATGTACCTCTCGCGATCCGGGCGAAAGGGCTGCTTTGGTCCGCCGTCACCGCCCTCCCTTTTTGGCCCAGCCGGATATCTTCCCGCGATGCCAGCCGAATAGAGTAACGGATTTCTACTCCGTGGGTTGCAGGTTCGAATCCTGCTGGGATCGCCAGTTGGCTCTTTCCGCCACCTTCCGCAGCCGCCCGCGGCCATCCATCACCATCTGGATCGTTTCAAAAGACCCTTACGTCGCAGGGGTGTTTTGCTTTCCGTCCATTTCGCCACCTTCCAAATACGTCCGCCTCCTTCCGTCTCCATCCCTGAAATTTTGTCGGTACCGATGTCGGTATCGGATGTTTGCGGCGCCACGGCGTCTCCGATACCGTCAGGATGGAAAGAAAAGGACCGTCCCCCCGATGAAACTCAAAGATACCTTCCTTCGTGCCGCCAAGCCGGAAGCCAAGGCCAAAAAGTACGCCGATGGCGAGGGCCTTTATCTCTTGGTCAAGCCCAACGGCGCCATGCTCTGGCGGTACGATTTCCGCCTGAAGGACGGCGCCCGCAAGACCGCCTCGTTTGGCAAATACCCCGACGTCTCCCTGGCTCAGGCGCGCAAGAAGCACACGGACGCGCGCAAGCTGGTTTCGGCCGGCGGCGACCCGTCAGCCGCCAAGAAGGAGGCGAGGAAAAAAGCCGTGGCCGAGCGCGACGCCAGCCGCCCGTTCCGCGAGGTCGCCGCAGACTGGCTGAAAGTCAGAGTCCCTGAAGAAAAGCGCGCCCCCAAAACCGTCGCCCGCGATAAGCGCATGGTGCGCTACCTCAATGCGGAAATCGGCGACATCCCGATCCGCGATCTCGAATTGCCGCACCTCGTCGCGATTCTCGTCAAATACGAGAATGCCGGCAAATACTCGACCCGCGCCAAGGTGCAGGCCAGCGCAATCTCCGTCATGGGGTTTGCCCACGGTCGCGGCTATATCAAGGTCAACCCCTTCTTGGGAGTGAACTACGCCGAAGCCTTCACGGCCCCCGACCACCGGCCGCGCCCGGCTGTCACCGAGCCCGTTGCGTTCGGCCATCTGCTGCGCAAGATGGCATACTTTGAAGGCCACGACGGCAACCTGACTGGCATCGCGCTGGAGCTTGAGGCACTGACCTTCGTTCGCCCGGGCGACATCGCGAAAGCTGAGTGGACGCATTTCAATCTGTCCAGCGATCCGCTTGAAGCCAAGTGGAAGATTCCGCCGGATCAACTCAAGATGCGGACCATTCGCAAAAAGCAGGGAAGCGGTCGGGCCAACAAGCACCATGAGGTGCCTCTCGCACGGCAGGCCGTGGCACTGCTCTGTGAACTGCGCAAATTGACGGGCTATAGCCGCTATCTATTTCCGGGGCGACAATCGGCGCGCACCATGAGCGAGAACACCATGAACAACGCGCTGAAGGCGATCGGCTACGAGGGCGTCCATTGCGCTCACGGTTTCCGTTCGAGCGCATCCACCATGCTCAATGAGGAGCGGATGATCGTTGAGGGCAAGAAGGTGCTGCGCTGGCCCGATCAGAAGGCTTTGATCGAGGTGCAACTCGATCACGATGACGCATTGACGCGAGCGATCTATGATCGAGGCGGTCGCTGGGAGGAGCGCGTGGAACTAATGCAGCTATGGGCTGACAGGATCGACGAGATGCGCGCTGCAAACAAAACCGCCGCAACCCGAATGCTGGTAGCGGCGGAGTGATGTCGAAAGACGTGGTGCCGCGCTTCAGCTTTGCTCGGAGCGCGTCACGAATGCCGGCAGAGATTCGTTCAGCGCGTCGATGCTGTTGAGATCCACGAGCGTGGTCTTTTCCCGCTTGTAGGCTTTGATCCTTCCAGCGGCCATGTATTTGTAAAGTTTGCTGTGCCCCATCTTGCCATAGACGCAGGCTTCCTTGACGGTCACGAGCCGGCGCGGCGCCGGCGGATTTTCTATCTCGCTCTCGTTCACAGTAACGGTCCTCAGCTACGCGGTTCATTCACAGTCACAGTCACAACCACCCCAGCGGCGGTGACCGTGTGGTTCATCGATGTGGAGCCAGTTCAGATCAGGCTCGGCGATCAGGTCTCGCGCCGCGTCGTCCGCCGCCTCCTTGCTATCAGGTCACCAGATTTCATCGCGGGGTGCAGCGCCGTGCGGCCAATCCGAAGCGCCTGACAAGCCTCGTTGATCGAGAGCATGATGGGTTCCATTTGGTCTTCTGGGTGAGTGAACTGATTGACCGCGATGCGGCACGACAACCTCGCGCGTTCATGGATGATGACATCTCGGCCGGTCAACACCTTTTGTAGCTGTGCCGTTACGGCCTAACACGTAAGCCGATTTGCCTCGATGAAATAAGAACATGACGCCGCTCCTCATAACAATCTTCAGTTGACGTGTCGCCGGTCCATCTATGCGGCCCAGGCCGCCGATGGTATTCGGCGGTGAACCTGAGGGACGATGGATGACCAGCATCGGCTTTACCGGCACTCGACAGGGCATGACTGCGAAAGGTGGCCGAAGCGGCGCTTGTACCGCGGATGAGGCTTTCATTTATTGAGGCGGACGCTTGACGGTGACAGCGGTCCTTGGGCCCCCACCAAGGGGGCATCAGCAGGCTCGATGAAGAAGGCCATCGGAACGTTCGATATATGCCTCTCCGAGCTCGACATCAGAAGAAGGCGATTGACGGTGTTGTCCTGCATGCCGCCCGGAGGGAAGACGCACGAGATGCGCCCCTCCTTCACGGGCACGCCCGACTTTTTGAATCCGACCTGCGCCGCGGCATGCGCTTTGGCGAACCGGCTGACCAACTGCGCCTCGCGATTGGGTCTCGCCCCGCGCTCTTCAAGATTGGAAAGGTACTTGAACAGGTCTCGAAGCAAATCCGGGTAGCCCCCGCCGGTCTTGCTCAAGGCCGCGGCCACAACGTCCGTCGCGCTCTGCGGGAACGCGAATTTCGAGCGCTCGATGTCGGTCACGAGCGGGGCGAGACCGGGAGTCGCGGCTTTGTATCGCCGCCGGATGGCGCCCTGGACTTCTCTCCAGCGGAACGGGCTATCCGTGACGATGCAGGCTCCCGTCGCCTGGGCCAAATACATCGTCATCTCGAAATTCGGTACGAGCTTGAACATATTCATCTGCCCGCCGCCTTTTCCGCCTTCCAATGAGCCTTCCTGGAGGACGGCCAAGGGATCATCCTCCCGCATCCGCACGCTGGCGCGCATGACCGCCTCGACCTCCTCCTCACCGAGATCCGGCTTGAGCTTGCGGAGCTGCCTGCGCATCGCGTCAGGCGGCATCAGCATGATGCCGCGCCGGTTGTCCTCTTCTATCGTCTTTTGCAGGCGGGGGCATCCTTCGGGTCGAACCGCGGAGCTCGAGCCCATGCCATGCTCATCATCTGCTGGCGAAGATGGAAGTCGAAGTCGCAGGGGTCCGGTATGAGGTTGATTAAGCCGAGATCGACGAGCGGCATGACGTTCAAGAAGAACAAAATCGTCTTCAGGAACTCCTGCCGATAGGACTTCGGGTTGCCGGTCGGGCTCATCTCCTTTTTTATTGTTCCGGGGTGGACGAACGGGTGCGCCACGATCAGCTCGCCGAAGTACAGGGAAGCCGCCAAGGCGAAGTCCGTGATCGACGACGGGTGGATGGACCAGTGTAGATGGCGCGAGCCTCGCCGTCGGGCTTGGGCAGCAGCGCGAGCAGATCGGTCTCGAGCGGCCACAGCCCTTCGTAGAGATTGTAAATCTTGCCGATCTTCTCGTCGGTCAGCTCGCGGCGAATCTGCACCCAGTCCTTCCCGGACTCGAGCTCCAGCACGTTCACGATGGCGCTCTGGAGCATCAGGTTGCGCTCGCGGATGCTCTTCTCGTTCCAGGCCGGGCGCAGCGCCTCTGGCTTGGACTGGCAGCACTCGTTGAACGATTTCCCGCGCCCGCATCCGCAGTAGTTGTCCGGCCGCAACGGCTTGTCCGGGTGCCTCTTGATCAAGAACTCCCGCGGCTTCTCGGTCCTGCCGAACTCGTCCTGGTAGTGGACATCGCCGCTCTCGTACTTAACGAATATCTCGCCGCCGAACTTGAGCAGGCCGAGCTCCGGCGGCATCAGCGTTTTCCGGAGCTCGCTCCACGACTGCATCACGGTCCTTTCCGGGTACAGCCATTCCTTGCGCCCGCCGCCGATATAGCGGCGCGCGCGCTTCTTGACGATGAAATTGATTTCCGCAACTTCCTGGGCGGTGAGCTTCCGCTCGCGGATAAACGAGTCGATCTTGGTTATGGACTGCCGGTAGTTGCGCGCAAAGGTCCTCTTCTGGAGCGGGCCGGTGCTTGGGTCCTTCGCGTACTCCAGATTCGTGAGGATCAGACAGTGGTCGCGGTCCATCGGGTAAAGCGTCTGCGAACCCCGCAGCGCGATTCCGGGATCAAGCGGGTACGCGCACGCGCCATCCGTGGGAGGGACCGCGTGGTTGTAGATCGTCACGGGATGGTCGCTCGTAATGAACTTCACGTCGGAGTCTTCGGCAGAGACAATCTCGCGCACGCTGCCGACCCAGATCGCGCAGTGCAGCATGCGGATGCCCTGCATCTCGAACATCAGCTCGTTCTGCGTGAGGACGGGATATTGGGCCTTGAGCCAGTCCAAGCCCTTCGGCGTGCGGATTTTCTGGATATCGAGAAACTCGAAGAAGTCTTGGAAATTGTCGTGCCATTCGCGCATGTCCGTGCCTATGAAGGCGCGGACGGCTTGCGAGCCCCTGGTGTCGACATCACCGAATAGGCGGCGCTCAATCTCATCGTTGATGGACGTTCCGAAGAAGGTTGAATACAAGTCCTTCTGGCGAAATGCCAATGAGGTCGGCGTATTGTCCCACGCGCCCCTTTGGGTAATCACGCGGCCGTCCGCCAGGACCCGCCGATCAGGTGTCATGTCGACGTAGGCAAGCGACGAGCGCCCAGGCTCAAAGAACCCCTCTTGGTACCATTGTGGGACGTAGTGGTTGTTTCTCGTGACCGACATCGCAGCGAATTGTTCGACATTGCGGCACCCCAACGCACTTACCTGACTTCCGTCACTATTGTCGACTGTCGCATCTTCTCAACCGAGACGGGGCGCGCGATCGCCCATGGCGTAGTTCTCGCTGCATCGCGCTTTTGAAGGATTTTCTGGTTATGGCAGGCACATTTCGGACCTGACGCGATGTCTGACTTGAGTTCGTAATGCGCTCCAAAGCGGAAGTTGGCGAGAGCAAGCAAGGATCGGCATCACGCCGCCGCCCGATCTTCCTTGTCCGCTCCACGTGCAACGATCTTGAGCGCGTCATCAGGCAACGGGCGTTGCAGCGCCCTCGCCTCATCCCATGGCGCGCGCATCCAGACGTCGCGCTCCTCGTCGGTCGTCAGGATCACCGGCATGGCTTTGGGATGGATCGGTTCGACAATGGCATTCGGTGCAGTTGTCAGGAAACCATAGACCAGATGCGGGCCAGGAATGGGTTTCGACTTGGTGCCTCTGTCTCCCTTGAATTCGGTCCAGATGCCAGCAAACGCGAACGGCGGGCGATCCTCATTCAGGGCGAACCACACGACGTCCTTCTTTTTGGTGTCGGGGTTCGTCTCGGGCGCGTATTCCGCGAAGCTGTTCGCCGGGACCAGACAACGGTTCTCTGGCTTGAGCCAAGCCCGCCAGTGCGGCGACGACGTGTTCCTGATGTTCGTGACCGGGTATCCGCCAGCACGCGGCGGTGGCGGCATTCCCCAGCGCATCATCACCATCTCCCGCTCGGTGCCTGCGTTGCGTACCACGGGCGCAGGATAATCGGGAAAGACGCCGGGCATCGGCGGCAGGTTACCGACGTATCGGTTCATCACACGGAAAAGCGCGATAATCGCAGCTTGGTTCGTCGTGATCGAATATAGATTGCACACGAAATTTTCCCCCATTCTCAGGTATGAGAGTTGGCGTCATCCGAGCATTCGGACCAAGTTCCGCTCGCCCGGATGCACACCCGGTACAGCCGCGGCTCGACCTAACTGCCTGCCAATATTCCTCGATGCGATCCAGTCAAACTCACGATGTCCGTTCATTGGGGTAATGCAGACTTGACCCTCAAACGCCGATACTTCCGAGGCTGACCGATGCTGTCGAAAAAGGGGTCACGCGGCCGCGGTATCAATCGAGCGGCGTATCACCCGCCGCACCTCCGCATTCGATAGGAACAGATCGTGGTTGATGATGCCCCAGCCTGCTTCTGAAGCATCGACCACGCGCACCCCCAGCTGCTCAATCGTAGCTTTCTCGGCGGCGCCGACTCGTGTCATTCCCCCGGCGATTTCCCCCGACAGCGCCAAGGCGCGATCGTTCGTCGCGGTGATGACGGTGATCTTGCCAGCGAGCGGACCGATGCGGCTGATCGTCGACGAGAACACGTCCACGTCAATGTCCGGCGCGGCGAACACTACGGCGCCGATCCTGCCCGTAACGGTGTCACCGTAGTGCGCATAGAGCTGACGCAGGCTTTCGAGCGCCAGCATAGTTCCCATGCTGTGCGCGACGATGTGGACGCGGCTGGCGCCAGGGGCCGAGACGATGGAAGAGAGCACACGTTCGAAAGCGTCGCGCGACCACATCGCGCTATCGCGGTCATAAACATAGTCGAAAAATTCCGCCTTGGAGGGCCAAGAGAACACCATCGTCCTGCCGCGGAACCTGATTCCATCGGAAAGCTTCGCGGCATCCAGCGCGGCTGTCTCGAATGTCTGATTGAATCCATGCACGTAGATCAGGAGGTCTGAGCCGCCGCCGGCCTGTGCGAGAAGGTCGCTGACCTCTCCCGACACCGGTTCGACCCTATCAATACGCCAATCGGCAAATCCCACCGCGGCGAGAGAGAAACGGCCGTCATCCGGTGGCACCAGTTTTGCCCTTGCGACAGTCATCGTGGAAGCCCGCTCCGGCCCAAACCACGGCTTCGCGCGCCCACCGTTTACCGGCTTGCGTGTCGTCGTCACGAGCAATGTCGGGTCTATCGAGAGCGCCGAAGCGTCGTAGCGCGCACCAGTCGCACCCAAGCCGGTGCATCCGCCGAGCGCGAGCATGCTGCCTAAGGACACCAGCCCGCCGAGAGCCGCGCGGCGGGACACAATATCCTGGTGTTGCAGTAAACGTCGGACGATCACATGGAACCTCGGGAACACGGCCCGCCATAGGACTCGCCCTGCAAACTCACTTGCCCATAATGGCGGCAAGAAATAGGCACGCCGCCTGCGATCAAAGAGGGATGGGATGGTTATCTGGCATCGCCGCTTTGCGAAGGTAGATATCACCGATGAGGGCTCCGTCCCGGTCTCCATGAATGTAATCGCCGGAGCTGTTGATTTCTCTGTACCGAAAGGCACCTTCCGTCTCATCAAAGAATTGAACAACCACCTGCTTTCTCATGCAACACCTCCAGCCAGGGCGATCGATTTAGCGTACCCATCGAGTGTGAATGAAAAGCCAAAGCTCCCCTTTCCCTGATAACCCGAGCGTGTCCCCGTCGGGACGCTATTTCGCGGGCAGCGGCTTTCCGGCTCAACAAGTCGAGCCAGCACGAGTATGCACTCGCCCAGTAACGTCCATTGCACGCTGCTCTCATGTGTCCAATTGACCCTGCCCCAATGGGCAAGTCCGATCAGTGCGCCGACAGGATGCGTGTCCGCTGAGGTATACCCATGTGAGTTGATGCGATGAGACGCCAAATTCGTCTCAATAGGGTCGACTTGCAATATTCGAGACGGTATTGACTCTTTGTCTAGAGCCTATTGAGACAGTGGAACCACCGCATGACCGTCATCGGCTACGCCCGCGTGAGCACAACTGATCAGAACCTCGATGTGCAAGAGAGTGCCCTACGCGCGGCAGGCTGCGACCTGATCCGCTCGGAGAAGCGCACCGGCACCACGACCGCAGGACGTGAGGAGCTTCGCACCGTCCTCGACTTCCTCCGCAGCGGTGATGTGCTGATGGTCACGCGGATCGACCGCCTCGCCCGCAGCATAGGCGACCTTCAGGATATCGTCCGAGCAGTGAAGGCCAAGGGCGCAACCCTCAAGGCCACTGAGCAGCCCATCGACACCAGCACCGCAGCGGGCAAGTGCTTCCTCGACATGCTGGGAGTGTTCGCCGAGTTCGAGACCAACCTGCGAAAAGAACGCCAGCTTGAAGGGATCGCCGACGCCAAGGCGCGGGGTGTCTATCGAGGCCGCAAGGCGTCCATCGATCCTGGGAAGGTCAAGGCGCTCAAGGCGGAGGGCATGGGGGCGTCTGCCATTGCCAAGACTTCTCAAAATCGGTCGTGCGTCCGTCTACCGCGCTCTGGAGGGCTGAGGGTCCATCATGCCCGCGCGTGCGGAGACCGCAAAAGTGTTTGCCACGGCGGTTCTATCAGTCTTGGCGCAGACCCCACTGCCCACGCAGTGGGGCGTCTGGGATCGCGAGTTCGTGACGACCCGGCTTGGCGACGGATGGGAGGCCAACGACATCCTGGCCCACGTCGCGGCGGAGGCGTCATGACGATGCGGCCGCGCCCGAGCGCCTGCGGCCTGCCGGACCATGAGGTTGACCATGGCCGAGGCCGATGAGAAGCGACTGATTGCGCCGATCAACCAACGGCAGTTCGAGCTCTATGCCCTGTCGCTCGAACGCGGACCCAATTTCGATCCCGCGCATATCTTTGGGAGCTATCAGGCGGGGCGCGGCAGCGCCAGCGGCTGCATTCTTCTCGATCCGGAGCAAGGGACCTTCACCAGCTTGGCCCTGCGTCGGCGCGTCGATCACCGCTGGGTCCAAGTCGATATAAGTAGCCCCTGTTCTACCCCCGAAGCCGCGCTCGACCGCCTCAGCATCAGCATGCGCGGCGGTGATCCACCCGAACCATTGCCGCCGGGCGCCCGGCGGCGCCCCCTCTTGCTGAAGGTTGGGCCGCGCGGGACCTGCCCGGAGTTTGAGCTGCTTACGAGCACGATCAGCCATTTGCCGGCGCTGATGGCGATCGGCGAATGCTATCTGGCGCTTCCCAATCCCGACACCAATTTCGTCACGGATTTCCAGACCAGCAACTTCGCCTCTCGGCTTTTCGAACTCTACCTTCTCGCCTGCTTTCGCGAGCAGGGCCTGGTCGTCCGGCAAGACCATGTCTCGCCAGACTTCCGCATCGAGAAGGACGGCGACGAGTGCTGGATCGAGGCGGTAACCGCGAACTCCGAGACCCCACGCGCCGGCGGCATCGGCAACTGGGTGCATGCGCCGACTGATCGGAATGAACGCCTGACTGGCGCGCCCGCCGAGCGCTTCGCCAAGACCCTGCGCGGGAAGCTCCAGCGCAACTATCATGAACTGGATCATGTGAAGGGTCGGCCCTTCGCCCTCGCGATCGCCGACTTCCACGTATCCGGGTCAATGGTGTGGAGTCGGGAGGCCTTGCCCACCTATCTCTATGGCCTGCGGGCTGATGTCGAAGGCAAAGGCGCCCAGCGTCGCGCCATCGGCACGCCGATCAGCAATCTCACGGGCAAGCACGGCATTCCGGCCGGGCTATTCCGCGATCCCGGGTTCGCCCATCTGTCCGCTGTCATCTTTAGCAATGCAGGGACACTGGCGAAATTCAACCGCATGGGCTTCCTCGCCGGATGGCGGCCGCCCGGGCTGACGATGATCCGCCGAGGTATCCTCTTCGATCGCACGCCGGGCGCGTTGGAGCCGATTGACTTCGAGCTTTCCGTCGGCAGCGCTGAATATCAGTCGCTTTGGCCGTGGGGCGAGGCCTGGTGTCAGGAGCTGGAGATCTTTCACAACCCGCAGGCAATGCACCCCATTCCCTTCGATCTCATCCCCGGCGCGACGCATTGGTTCGAGCATGACGGCGATGTCGAATGCAGCACCATTTGGGCGAACTCGGTCATTTCATCTATCACCCATCTGCGCATGGCCGGCGAGCCCGAGAAGAGGGCCGCGCGAAGCAAAAGCGAGCGGCCATGACCTGTCCGCCGGCCAGGCCTCGCCACCATCGCTGACCAAAGGAGAACCGCTAAGTATGACGACCGAACCATCCGACCGGACGATCGTCCTGCACCTCCTCCGCGGGGCTGTACCCGAGCGCGCCGACGACATCAGCGGTCTCTGGAGCCAATACGGCCATGCCGTCGAAGTCGCGCCGAGCACCAAGGGCGTGACGATGAACGCCGATGGCAAGCGCATCCAGTTTAACACCAAGACGATCGACTTCTTCTGGCTGCTCGGCTTCAGCGCTTGGCGTGCCATCGAGGTCTATTCCCCAGCCGTGGTATTGGCGACATTGCGCGGCATACCGCTAAACGAAGCGCTCGACGCCGACACCAAACGGGGCCAGTACGAGTTCGAGTACAAGCAGCGCGTCGCCAGTGCCGAATTGCTCATCGCGGCCGAGCAGACCGCCGATATTTCGTGGCCGGAGGACGTGCCCTTGCCTACCGCCGATCGCGAGAGCTTGGGTGACCCGCAGCATAAGGCCGCCTTCGACCTCGTCGCGCTCGCTCTCGCCTTCACGCTTCTGCACGAATTCCGGCACGTCATGTACTGCGCCGACAACAGCGCGCCCTCGACGCTACCCGAAGAGGAAATCGCCTGCGATACCTGGGCCCGCGACTTCATGACGAGCGGCCTCGCCGCCTACGCAAAGAAACACGGGCACGCCTACGCGGACGTTCAGCAGAAGCGTGCCACCGCGATAACGCTCGCCGCCGCGACCGTCCATGCGATGACACCGACCCACGCCCATTGGGGTAACCACCAGTATCCGCCGATCGCCGAGCGGCTGACGGCGACGATCAGCGGCTACAATCTCCCGGCCGGTTCGCCCTTCTGGCTCTTCACGGCCTGTCTCCTGATCGCGCTCATGCGGCGGGAGAACCGCCCGCTCGACATCGTTGCGCACTCAAATCAGGAGATGGTCGACATGCTGCTCGATCGGCTCCGGTGACGGCGCAGGGAGCGCGACGTGCCGGTCTATTTCATTGGCGAGGACGAAAATGGATGCTCCCCGATCAAGATCGGGGTTGCGAAGAACATCGAGGCGCGCAAGCGCAACCTCCAGACCGGCAACCCTCTGGAGCTGCGGTTGCTCGGGTGGATCGACGCGGCCGACGCCTTCCAGCTTGAGCGGCACCTCCACCAGCACTTTGGAGCGACCCATGTTCGCGGAGAGTGGTTCGCTATCGAGCCGGCGGACATTCTGCCCATTCTCATCCGTGCCGGCAGCGATGGTTTCGTTGCCAAGAACGCCGACGCCTTCCAGATCGTCGGACATGATCGCGACGCCGTTCCCGAGTTTCTCGGAGTCTGGGAATGGGCCGATCTGGAGATCGACGAATGTTGCCCGTTCTGCGGGTGCCTGTGCGGCATGCATTTCCAGGAATCCTCGCAGAGGTACTATTGCATCCGGTGCGACACGCTGACCGATTTTTCAGAGCTCGACCCGCATGACGAACCTCCCGACGATTGAGGCCCCGAACTCGTTCTCGGGACGGCCTGCCCGCTCCGGAGATCGCGCCCGAGAAGGTCGTGCTGGCGTTGTTGCCGGTGGTGAGCTTGGCCGTGCTGAGCGCCACCTTGCCGGCCGACGCCCGAGTGCTCCAACGGTATAGGCACAGGAAACCGTTCTGTCTCGGAGGATCGGCTCTGTTCACCTGATAAGAGGCCCGCCTGCCCTCAGCCGAAGTGACGTGACGGTTACCCGCCCAACAGCGGACATTCACCGATACTGCGGCAATGTCCGTTTCGTGCCAGAAGCGACATCCCGTCCGCAGTCTGGACCTGCAACTCGCACCAACACCGGAGTCTCACCGCCCGGGACTTCCGAGCGTGGCCCCGCTGCTTCTTGTCCCGTGCCTTGTTAGGATCTTGGATCGCCTCGACCAACTCGATGTATTCGGCAATATACTCTGACGGCAGGCCGTGTTCCCTGCTACCCGCAAGGACAAATTCCTTGTACCAGTCATAGGGTTTGAGGCTGTTGTCGATGTAGTCGGGGTTGGCGAGATAGGTAAGGACCTTCCGCCTGCGACCTTTGTCGTTGATGACCGTGACCATCGCGTGCTCGTAGCCGCTGCCGACGCCTTCGGCCTTATCCAGTTTGGCACGCTCGGCAGGATCGAAGCTGAACAGAACGCCGACCACACTATTGTCTTCGCCACTGGCAAATGCGTTGCACTTCCCAGACTTGTCCGTGCTGCGCTTATGGAAGCGAAGCGCATGACCCGGCAAGGCAGCAATGCCGAGCGGGTTGCAACTCGGCATGCGCTCGCGCAGGCGGGCGGTTGACATGTTGGACCCGTAGGCAAAATAGACGACTGGCTCCGGTGGCCCATTCTCTGTTTTCTTCACCGGCTCGATCGGCGGATTGCCCGGCTTACGGATCGTGCGCAGCGGTACTGTCATGATGCCGTGCTCGTCGGATCCTTCGCCTTCGCGAGTGATGATGGACTGTCCATTCTCAAGGTCGAGGATTGGAACGGGTCTACTGGTCCATCCGCAGTCGGCGCAGCGCGGCCGTTCCCAGAGTACGCCGGGTGCCGCGGTATTTTCGGCCTGTTCGGGTTCGAGAAGCGGCGAGCCGCAGGTCGGGCATTCCTCAGGCACACCGCGCAACTCGCGAAGGATCAATGAGGTCGCCATGCGGCTGGAGTGCTGGGTCAACGAGTGCGCCATGTCGGCATCAATCCAGGTGGCCGACTTTGAGTGCGTCAGCCAGTTGGAAAACGTCCATGCGGACTCAAGCGCACCCTTGAGAACCCCGCGACGCTCCTTGTTGGTGTCGCCCGGCAAAAGATCGTTGCAGACGATCTCCGTCCACGCGCGGAAGTTCGCACGCTGCGGCGGTGTGTCGGTCCAGATTGCCGCGTCCTGAGCGACGCCGATCAACTCGAGTAGCGCCTCGCGGCAGCGGACGCCGACGGCCTGATAGTCCGCGAGGTTATGCGCCTGTGTCACGGCGGTGCGGGCTTCTTCTATCTTCTCGAAAACGGGACCGAACGGGAGGATGCGTAGATCGTTTTCCTGTTGCTCTTCCGTGCGCGGGATGCGGAGGATCAGGCCAATATGGAAGGTCAGCGCAAGGTCCATATTTGGGAACTGTTCTTGAGAGTAGAGGTTTGTGCCGCCCGTGATGACCCACCAGCGATCCTTGTTGGTGTGGATGTCCCACACGTCGTGGCGGGTGTTCAAGACGGCCTCGGAGTAAACCTTCTGCATGAAGGTCACTTCGAGGTCGGGCGCCTGCCACTCAAAGTATTCCCGGATTTCCTCGATCTCCGCTTCGGTAGCTTTCAACATGATGGGCTCCCGCGGTCGGGTCGTCGCACCGCGCCGCAAAGGGTTTACGAAAGCATCAACGATAGACCGATGTCGCGAGCTTTCACAATCCAGCGCGGCAACGCGGTAACTGTCGGACAATGTGCGCGGACCGGAGCGGTTATCGACCGATCGTGAAGGCCGTGCCGCCACCGTGCCCCATGCCAGCGTCTCACCATCGACCACCGCGACCGTGGCCCCCCGGCGCGCCAGAATGAGTGCCCCGGCATGGCCTGTGCCAGAAGCCGCCGCGGTCACGAGCGCGATCTTACCGGGCATGTCGCTGCGTTCAGACCGTTCAATCCAAGGCGCAGCAAGGCCCTCGCCCATGCCTCAGTGAATGCTGACGCGCTCCCGGGCGGCCCGCACGATGAGCATACGCCGGCTGCGCCCGTCCGCCTCGACTTCGATCTCGTCCTCCTCGTTGAACCCGAGCAGTTGCTTCCCGAACGGCGTTTCCGCTCCCACCAGGCCATTGACGGGATCATGCCGGTCACGGCTCAGCACGAAGCTCGTGGTCTTGTTGTCGTCGAGGAAGCGGACGACCACGCTGTCGCCTACCTTGATGCCCGTATCCGGCTTTTCCCGCGATGCGGGTTCGGACCCATCTGTCCCGCAGGCCTCTACCGTTTTTGCTTCGGCAACGCGCTGCTCGGTATAGCGCTCGGGACCGCTGTCCTCCGCCGTCGGTTGGATGCCGTTCGCATCGAGCACGCTGAAAAGATCCGCCATGCAGCCATCGGGATCGATAGTGAAGCTCGACGCCCAACACCGCCAGAACCGCCAGCCTACCCGTTCGAGCACGCGCTGCCTCGCCATGTCGTCGGCCCAGCGCTCCGGGCCGTGATACTGATCCCCATCGCATTCGACTGCGAGGCGCCGGTCACCCGTCCCCTCCACCACCAGGTCGATCTTGTATCCCAGCGCGCCGACTTGGGGCGTGACGCGGTATCCACGTTCGAGCAGCCTGCGGAGGACGGCGCGCTCGAAGTCGGAGTTGCACAGGGCGGCCGCGTCGCCTTCCGGACGCTTGCTGCCTTTCATGGGATCGCGGAAGTGGCGCAGCACCTTTGCCTTCAGGTCGTCGGGCTTGAGCTCCTCCTCGCGCACCGACCGCACGAGATACATGCGGTCGCGGGCGCGCGACATCGCGACGTTGAACCGCTGCTCAAAGTGAAGCGCGGTCTGCGCCTGCTTGCTTGCCGGGTCGGCCACCATCGAGAGGAAGACGATGTCCCGCTCGTTGCCCTGGAAGGTCGCGCTGTCGCCGCACGCGATGCGGTGCCGCAGGACCGCTTCCTCGCCCAGCGCCTCGAGCAGCATGCGGTTGACGAGGGCGGCCTGCTTCGACCCGATGAGCGAGATGACGCCGATGCTGCGCCAGCGGTCGCCGTCACCGATCTTGGACAGCGAGCGGTTCTCGACGATCCGCAGCACCTCCTCGACGATGACCTCAGCCTCGCGGCGGTTGATCTTGTCGCCGGTGCGTTTGCCGTCCGGAACGTAGATGTCGACCAGCGGCGGATCGATGCGTTCATGGGCGGTCGGAATGCGCAGCGGGACCAGCGCCTCCGTATAGAACTGCGTCGAGAATTGGATGATGGGCTCCACGCACCGGAAATGCTCCCGCAGCATGACGAACTTGTCCGGAAACATGACCTTGGCGAGGTCGTAGAGTGAGGCGCCCGGAAGGAGGAGGGTCTTGAACGGCTGATTTGTCAGGAACGTGCGCTCGAGGCGGTCGATCTTCGCGTTGTCGATGAAGGCGGCCGTCGGACTGACCTGCTTGTCGTCGCCGACGACGAGGATCTTGCGGCCGCGCAGGAGCGCGGTTACCTCCTTGATGTCGGACTGGGAGGCCTCGTCCATGATGACGAGATGGAACGTGCCGAGTTCGCCCGGAAGCTGCTCGGCGACGCGCCACGACGGCATGATCCAGCAAGGCACGCCGTCGTAGCATGCGGCCATCGCCTTTCGGGCGTCGCGACGGTGACGCAGCGCGCCCTTCCCCGTGCCCTTCCCGATCTTACGGAGCGCGGTGGCGAACATCATCAGCGCAGCTCGTACAGGGCCTGTCATCGAATTCCCCAGCGCGTAGAACGTGCGCTCGCGCACCACCTTCTCGAAGCCCTTGGAGACCGCGGCATCCAGCTTCGCTCGCTCTGCGGCAAGCGCTTTGACGTGATCGCGCTGGTCCAGGTCCGTAAGATACCGCTGTGCGGCCGCCCAGTCCCAGGCCTGCCGCCAATCGGCGGGCGTCTGCGGATCCTGTCCGTCGACGGCGGCTTCACTCCGCAGCCGGTCGGCCCATTCCATTGCGCCGGCGGCTGCCACATCGTCGGCGCCCGAGCGCAGCGCCTCGAAATGCGGCCGGTGGCGGGACAGGTCATCGATCGCCTCAAGCAGCCGCGACCAGGTCTCCTCGATGCGGGCTTCGGAAAGATCACTTCGTCCAACGGCGCCGATCAGGAAGGACTTCGCGAGAATGCCGATCTTTCCCGCGTTCGGGCCGAACAGGACCGACAGGCGCGTCACTTCCTCGCGGGCCGCCGCTAAACGGACGGCGGACGCCGCATTGCGCAGCGAGGTCCGCATCGTGCGCATCCGTTGTTCGTCGGGCCACAGTTGAGGGGTTTCGCCGACCGCAACCTGCCGCATCGCTCGCCTGAAGTCTCCGTGGATTTTCGGCGCGCCTATCATGATGTCGTTCAGCGCCGCCGACAGCTCGGAAAGCTGCCGCACGCTGCTAAGACCGATGGAATCCGCGCCGAGCTCGGGCGCCAGCTGCTGCCAGCGAAGCTGCGCGTCGAGAAACCTCCTGCGCCATGCCACGTAATCGCGGACGTGTGCCCATTCCGCATCATCGGCCGGCGCACGCGAAAGAACGCGGATGGCGTCGATCGCGGGCTTGAGCGCCTTCTGCTTGAATGCAAAGACGCCGAAGACCTTCTCGCCGGCCGCGCGCCGCGAGATCACCTCGAAAATTTCCGGCGACGAAACGGCCTCTTCCTGCACTGTGACCGGCGTCTGCAGGAATCTCCTGTGATCCGCGAGAACGCCGGCAGCTTCAGCGAGGAACGATCTGAGCGCTGCATCGAAAGGCGCTTCGCGGACCGAATGAAGCGCCACGCACAAAGGGCGCAGGAACGGATAGGCGTCAAGGTGACGGCAGGCGTCGACCAGGAGGTCGAGGCCGTCGGCGGCGCGCTCTGCGTGGTCCAGCGTCTCGGCCGAGTTTATGCGAAGCACGACGGACGCATCGTTCTGCGCCTGCGCATGGAATGCGTCGGCGCGCAGGATATCGGCGTGGAGATGCGCCAATGCGCGTCCCCCGGGCAGATCGGAAGTCGACGGCAGTCCGGCCTGCAGGTGTTCGATCCTGGCACCGAGGGCGGCGCGGGCGCTGCGGACCCGAGCGACATCATCGTCGGAAACCGCAGCCTGGGCGGAGAACTCCGCCGGCCTGTCGGTGAACCAATCGTGCCTACCGCCCTCCGCAACGACCGCCGCGGCAAGTTCGGCCGGCCGGATCTTCTGGCCCGGCACGGCCGAAAGTTGCAGCCCCGCCAGCCGCCCGATCTCGGCGTCGATGTCGCGGATCCGGCCCCGCATGCCGATGATCGACGCCTCGAGATCGGCGATCAGGCGCAACTGCTCATTCGGGCGAAGGCTTTCCACGATCGACTGCAGCAGGCGGACCGCGCCCTCGAGTTGCTTGTATCCCTCCTTTTCGGAAGTCGTAATGCTGATGGCGAGGTCCCGAACCTGCTCGGGAAGCTGATCGCGCAGCACCGACAGCGCGGCCTCGCCGTGAGAGACGACCAGCACCCGACGGCCCTGTGCGAGGTAATGGCAGATGATGTTCGATATCGTGTGCGTCTTGCCGGTGCCCGGCGGCCCCTGCACCACGACGCCATCGTTCACTTCCAGGCGGCGAACGATCTCGACCTGCTCGTCGTTGAAGGGCTTGGGAAAGAACAGGTCCCCGAGCGGCTTCTTGTCGATATCCGGCCCGGCGCCGCCGCTGGCGACGCCCATAGCATCCGGCAACGGCTTCCAGCGCGCGGCCGATGTCCGGGCCGGCCCTACGACCAACGTGCGGGAAGGACCGGGCAGGTCTTCCGGAGATCTTTCGATCGAGGCCTTGAGGTTGGCAATATCCTGCAGCAGGAAATTGTCGGAACGCTTGCGGGCGAACAAGACCCAGCGGTCGGATACGACGAGATGCTGCGAAGGCGGCGGCGGAGACGCGTCCGGTTCGATATGTTGGCTGTCCGGCAGATAGGTCCCCTCGGGATCGAGCCTGGTCTGGCAGGAGCGCAGCACTGGTTCGAAGGTTTCGCGCTGGAACGGCCCGACGCCGACGTCCTCCTCCCCGTTGGCGATGGCCCTGCGGGCGGCGTCCTGCGCGATCGGCACGCCGTCGATCTTCAATTCGTCGTAGGGCCGCAGGTTGACGGTCGCCGGCGCCTGCCGGGGTCGGATCCTGATGGTGCCCGCCGCCCGTTCGTCGATCTCGATCTCGACGAGCCGTTCGATGAGCGGCAGGTCGATGACCGTGCCATCCTTGATCCATCGCGACAGGCCGATGCCCCACACGAGCTCGATGGCCTGGTCTGCACCGCCGAGCTCCGACAGTTGGACCACCTCGAACAGGTTTTGGTAGAGCGCTATCGAACGCCGGCGGGGCCGTTCACCGACGGACCACGGCAGCCACGAAAGCGAGAGGTATTGCTCGGCTTCCCTCGCGATTTCGGGCCTGTCTTCCAGACGAAGGCGTACGTCGAACTGCCCCTTTGCCGCGGCCGACAGGGATTCTGCGCAATCTTCGACGCGGGCCTGCCCGGAAGCAACGAGTTCCTCGCATTCCGGTTTTGAAACTGTCTTCAGGAGATGATCCCGAGGCAGCGATGGGCGCTCAGGATCGGGTGAGAGATCGAGCCAAGGCGCAAGGGTCTCGGATGGTTTCGGCGGATCGTTTCGCTTCAGCCGCTCGGCGCACAGCCAGATCGCACCGTCTTCATCCGTCAGGTCGTGCGTGATCCCCGGAACCGCGTGCAGTTCGTGTTCGTGAAAAAGGAAGGTTTGACCGTTGCCGAGGCGGTATTCTGAAAGCTTGAACGCCGGCCGCTCGTCCAGCTTGATGACCTGCCCGACGTAGTCGAGCAGCTCCTTCAGCCGTTCGGCGGACGCGTCGTTCGCCTCTTCTGCCACCCCGCCAGCAACGGCCTCCAAGGAATTCAAGTCCTTACCCCCACAACGCGGTCCGCATCTTATGCAATTTGTCCGGGTTGCACACCAAATTCTGAGCCCGTGGCTTGCTTAGTGCATCTGGCCCGCTGTCGGTCAACATTTACCGCAGTGGCGACGCTACATCCGCGGCCGGTTCGCCGGTCCCGGAACGGAGCGCCAGTCTGCGTTGTTTTCGCGACAGAAGTACGCAATCGTCCTTCGTCTATTGCCTGGCTTATTGCGCGTGACGACTCGGACAGGGCCTGCTCGGCTTTTACAAGCCGCCGAGTTTGCGCGAGCATCTCGTTAGCCGCGCGGATGTACCATTGCGGCCGAGCAAAGGACAGAAGGCATTGCCGAAAAGCGGCTTGTTCGGTGGGGAGTCGCGCAGTCTACCGTAACGGCACTGTAACGGTTACGACGCCGTTACCGTAGCGGCGGTGGAACGCCGGTGGGCTTTTTAGCTTGAATGATGAGCGGAGGTCCCGAGGCGACCCGCTCGTCGCAACTACTGGCGCGTCGCAGCGATCGCGGCGAGCACCCCGATATAGCAATTGTCCCAATCGGCGCCCAGACCGCGGCAGCCTGCCAGTTCGTCGTCACTGAGCCGCTCTCGGCAGAGGTTCCGAACGGCCATGCCACCACCGAAATGGAAGAACGCCGGGTCTGACTTGACGGGAATTCCACGGGCGTGCAACTCGCGAAGTTTCGCCGGTATAGACGTTTGGATGTCGATGCTGTTCAAACTCCTCCCACACATGCTCCGAGTCCGAGCACCTCTCGCCGAAATCATCTTTGGTCATTGCATCCTCCCCCACTTCGGCCCCGGTTGCCGCGTATTGCCGCCCCGAACGGGGCTGTGCATTACCTCGCGTTATGGGACGGAGGAACTATGCGCTGGCCGCGAACAAATCCCATTTGCCGGGCAGCCCCTTCAGCTCGTGCGATCCCCGTTCGCTGAAACGCAATCCCGCTCCCGCGACCAGATCCGTCACCACGCGCGAAACCAGCACCTCGTCGGGCGCTGATTGCGCCATTACACGGGCCGCTGCATGGACCGCGATGCCGCCGATGTCGCTCCCGCGCAGCTCGATCTCGCCGGTATGCAGGCCGGCGCGCACGGGCAATCCAATCTGGTGCGTGGCACTGCTGAACGAGAGCGCGCACCGGATCGCGCGGCCCGGGCCATCGAAGGTGGCGAGCACACCATCGCCCGTCGTCTTCACCAGCACGCCGCGATGACGCTCGATTGTCTGACGCGCGAGCGCGTCGTGCTCGTCCAGGCGGCTCCGCCAGCGCTGATCGCCCAACTCGGCGGCCTGCCGGGTCGAGTTGACGATATCGGTGAACATTACCGTCGCGAGGATCCGCTCCAACTCCCCGCTACCTGGGTCCCGGTGGCCGGTCAGAAACTCCTCGATGTCGCCGACCAGCGTCTCGGTATCGCCGGTCCAGAAGCCGTGGTCGCCTTCAGGATATTCGATATAGCGTGCCCCCGGGATTTGCGCTGCCAACTCGCGGCCTAACTCGACTGGGACAACGAGATCTGAGACACGGTGCAGTACCAGCGTGGGCACCTGGATGGTCGGCAGCACCGAGGTGACATCGATCTGCGCGTTGAGCAGCAGAATGGTCTTGATCCCGCCCGGCGTGCTGCACAGCCGTTCCATCCTGGCCAACACGGCCACCGCGTTCGGGTCCTGCGCCTGGCTCGGAAGCACGGCTTTAAGAATATCGCCATTGCCCCAATTCTTTACGCGATGCGCGAGCCGGTCCTCCAGTTGCGCCGGCGTCGCCCCTTTGGGCCGCAAATCGGCACTACGGGAAAAACCGCCGAACAAGATTAGGTGCGACACGCGCTCGGGATAGGTCGCCGCGAACAGCGCGCTCATGCAAGCGCCTTCCGAAAAAGACAGGATCGCGGTCCGGCGCGAGCCGATCTCGTCCATCACGGCACGGACGTCGTCCATCCGCTGCTCCAGCGACGGCGCGCCAGACATCCTGTCCGAAAGACCCTGTCCCCGCTTGTCGAATGTCATGACCCGGGCGAACCTCGCCAGTCGCCGCAACGTGGCGGTATATCCTGGCAGCTCGTGAAACATCTCGATGTTGGACGTCAGTCCCGGGACCAAGATGATGTCGATAGGGCCATCACCCATCACCTGATAGGCGATGTTCACGTCCCCGCTTTGCGCGTAGCGCGTTTCCGGCAGCACTGGTCCGTTTTCCTGTTCTCGCGCCGAAGCACCGTGGCGGCCACGCTATTGTGGTCGGCGCCGCCTGGATGATCAAGACCGCTTTCGTGCGCCTCTGTGACAGCAGCTCGTGGTCGGGCTGCTCTGATGTTCTCCAGATGGGCCGACGGCCGGGGACGCCCACGACCCCGCCGGGGGATTGCGGCGGCCACCTCTTGGTGCTCGCGCACTGGCGGGCGACTCTGCGCCTCCACAAACTTGGAGCCGAACATGTCCGACGTCGAACGACCTCGGCCGGAATCCAGATGGTCAATCACTACGAGGTCAGTCAATGTCGCGGCTTCAAAAGCGGATCGCCGTTTCCCTAATCGTGTTCGCGGCCGCCGTTATCGGAGCAGGCTACTATCTGTGGCCTCACTTCCGGCAGGCGTTCGAAGCGTACGTCCGGCGTAACGAGATTGGCGACCCGGACTGCAATGGCATCAATACGATGAAAGGGATTCAATCCGATAGTGCAACGGCGCGCTGCCCCAACCTCCCTCGTTAGCGGCGCCGTCAACCGCGCGCCGAGATGACGCGCTGAACAACGCTGGTGCCGATGCCCAAGGTACGACCGATCTTCAAGATGCCCATTCCCTCGGCCTTTAACTCGCGTATGCGGGCTTCCACTGATGGTTTCACGGTACGTCGGCCCAGCTTCGTGCCGTTCGCTCTGGCCCGCGCAAGGCCAGCATTGACGCGCTCGCGAATGATGCCGCGCTCGAACTCGGCAAACACCCCCAGCATCTGAAACATCGCCTTGCCGGCCGTCGTCGAGGTATCGAGTCCTTGCTGATGAAGGAACAGGCCAACTCCCTTGTCATGGAGGCCCTGGAGTATGCCGAGCAGGTCGGTAAGCGATCGACCAAGCCGATCCACTGACCATGTCGCGACCATGTCGAACTCTTTCGCGTTCACCGCTTTCATCATGGCATCAAGCCCGGGACGTTGATCCCTGCCCTTGGCGCCGCTGATCCCAGCATCCTCGTAAACCTTGACGATCTTCCAGCCAGAGCGGTCAGCTACGGCTTCCAATTCTCGGCGCTGATTTTCGGTGTCTTGTTTGGACGTGCTGACGCGAATGTAGAGTGCAACGCGCTTCATGATGATCTCCCTGCCGAGATCACCTGTGCCATGGATTGAGAAGATCGACTCTGATTTCGCAGGGCTTATTTGGATCGGCCGCCAAAGGGTTTTTGGTATAGGCAAGAAAGTGATTTACGCATGCGGCTGTAATCCGCTTTGCGTATTGTCTGCCCAATCTGCTTGAGCCGATATGCAGCTCGGCAGCCCCGTCCCTCTTGTCACTGCGGGCTGAAGGGGATCGAGGCGCGGGCGCGATAGGTCCAGAGGCTGAAGCTGCCGCCAAGCCCGCTGCGCTCGCCGCCGAGGGTCAACTGTCCACCGCTGGCGAACTGCGCCCCGATGCCGACGTCGGCGCGGGCCGACCCGCCCGCGAATACCGGCGTGATCGGTAACGCACCGGCGCCCGCGAAACTGATGTTGTCAGTGTTGAAGTAATAGTCGCCGTAAATTCCGGCGTAAGGCGCCAGCGTGACCGTCGATGTCCATGCAAAGGGATAGGCGACTTTGAGGCCGGTGCTGGCGCGGCCGGTCGAGAAGTCGCGGCCGGCCTGCGCCGTGCCGAGCGAGTTGGTATAGGCGTTCTCGTGCTCCCACAATGCGTAGATGGTCGCCGAAGGCTCGATCAGGAAGCCGTAGCTCTGGTAGCTGCCTGTCAATCCTCCCGTGGCCAGCAAGCGGTTGCCGGCGAACGAGCCGGACGCGGTGCCTGCGGTACCGTCGAACCCGATACCGGAATAGGCGACGCCGGCATCAAAGCGAATGGTGGGCGAGAGTTTCCAGCCTGCATAGGCGCCGGCGGTCCAGCCTTCGCCTTGCAGGCGGCCCTGGATCGCGTCGGAGCGATAGTCGAACGTTTCCCAGCCGCCGAGCACGCCAACCAGGAAGTTCGGTGTCAGCACGCGGGTGAGACCAGCGGTGACATTGACCTGATCGCCATAAATCGACGGGCTTGCGGCGGCCGCTCCAAGTGTCGCCGGCGCGGTCCAGCGGTTCAGCGTGGCGCCGTCGATCTCGGCCCAGCCGAGCCATTCCCTGGGTTCGGTCGCCCGCAACGGCGGCGCCTTAACCGGGCCGGCATAACCAAGTGCGGCGAAAGCGTCATCGGTGCGCGACGGGCGCGGCTCGGCGAGACCGCGCGTATTGGTGTCGAAGGAGCCGTAGGCGCTCCCGAAGGGATCGGTGCTGCTGGAGGCGGGCCCGCGTGGCGCTCCGCCTGCCTGTTGCTGCGGCTGCGCATCGGGATCGGCCGAGAAGTTGAAGCGCATGCCGGATCCGCTGGGGTTGACCAGCTTGCCGCCGCCCGCAAACCCTTCGGAGATCGCGCTCTCCATCACGCCCACGGTGGCCTGCCCCCAGATCTGCGCGGCCATCGGCGTGACCGTGGCCTGCAACTTGCGCAGGTTGATGCTGTCGGCAGGTACGGCGTAGCTGTAGTGGTCGGCGGCACTGACCGGGCTGATGCCGCCGGGTGTCCTGATCGTCACGTCGATGGCGCCGAGCGATCCCGGCGGCGCGATCGCGCTGATCTGGGTTGCGCTGATCACCGTGAACGACGTCGCATTGGTGCTGCCGAACTTGACGGATGTCGCGCCGGTGAAGTTGCTGCCGGTGATGGTGACAGCGGTCCCGCCGGTGGTCGGACCGCTGCTCGGGTTGATGCTGGTCACCGCCGGGGCCGGCGTCGCATAGGTGAACAAGGTGTTGGCCGTATTGGTGCCGCCCGGTGTCGTGACCAGCACGCTGGCAGTGCCGGCTGTTCCAGCCGGCGTGGTGGCCGTGATCGAAGTCGCGCTGTTGACGGTTACGCCGGAAGCTGCCGCGCCGCCGATGGTGACCGCGGTCGCTCCGGTGAAATTGGTGCCGGTGATGGTGACGCTGGTGCCGCCGGTGGTCGGACCGCTGGTCGGGTTGATGCTGGCCACCGTCGGTGCCGGAATCGCATAGGTGAACAACGTGTTGGCCGCGTTGGTGCCGCCTGGTGTCGTCACCAGCACGCTCGCCGGCCCGGCCGTTCCAGCCGGCGTCGTCGCGGTGATCGAGGTGGCGCTATTGAAGGTTATGCCGGTAGCTGCCGCGCCGCCGATGGTGACCGCGGTCACCCCGGTGAAGTTGCTGCCGGTGATGGTGATGCTGGTGCCGCCAGTGGTCGGGCCGCTGGTCGGGTTGATGCTGCTCACCGTCGGGGCCGGCGTCGCGTAGGTGAACAAGGTGTTGGCCGCGTTGGTGCCGCCTGGTGTCGTGACCAGCACGCTCGCGGTGCCGGCTGTTCCAGCCGGCGTGGTGGCAGTGATCGAGGTGGCGCTGTTAACGGTAATGCCGGTAGCTGCCACCCCACCGATGGTGACCGCGGTCGCCCCGGTGAAGTTGCTGCCGGTGATGGTGACGGCGCTGCCGCCGGTGGTCGGACCGCTGGTCGGGTTGATGCCGGTCACCGTCGGGGCCGGCGTCGCATAGGTGAACAAGGTGTTGGCCGCGTTGGTGCCGCCTGGTGTCGTCACCAGCACGCTCGCGGTGCCGGCTGTTCCAGCCGGCGTCGTCGCCGTAATCGAGGTGGCGCTGTTGACGGTGATGCCGGTAGCCGCCGCGCCGCCGACGGTGACCGCGGTCGCGCCGGTGAAGTTGGTGCCGGTGATGGTGACGGCGGTGCCGCCGGTGGTCGGACCGCTGGTCGGGTTGATGCTGCTCACCGTCGGGGCCGGCGTCGCATAGGTGAACAACGTATTGGCCGCGTTGGTACCGCCTGATGTCGTGACCAGCACGCTCGCGGTGCCGGCTGTTCCAGCCGGCGTCGTCGCGGTGATCGAGGCGGCGCTGTTGACGGTTATGCCGGTAGCTGCCGCCCCACCGATGGTGACCGCGGTCGCGCCGGTGAAGTTGGTGCCGGTGATGGTGACGGTTGTTCCGCCCGCCGTGGGTCCGGATGTTGGCGAGATCGAAGTCACGGTCGGACTGGCGATATAGGTGAACTGGTCCGCCGCCGAGGTCGCCGACGTTCCCCCGGCCGTTGTCACCCTGACGTCCACCGTCCCGGCCCCCGCGGGCGAAGTCGCGGTGATCGAGGTCGCGGAAGTAACGGTGAAGCTTGTCGCAGCGGTGCCGCCGAACGTAACCGCGGTGGCGCCCGAGAAGTTGGTGCCGGTGATGGTGACGGATGTCCCACCTGACGTGGGTCCGGATGTTGGCGAGATCGAAGTCACGGTCGGACTGGCGATATAGGTGAACTGGTCCGCCGCCGAGGTCGCCGACGTTCCCCCGGCCGTTGTCACCCTGACGTCCACCGTCCCGGCCCCCGCGGGCGAAGTCGCGGTGATCGAGGTCGCGGAAGTAACGGTGAAGCTTGTCGCAGCGGTGCCGCCGAACATAACCGCGGTGGCGCCCGAGAAGTTGGTGCCGGTGATGGTGACGGATGTCCCACCTGACGTGGGTCCGGATGTTGGCGAGATCGAAGTCACGGTCGGACTGGCGATATAGGTGAACTGGTCCGCCGCCGTGGTCGCCGACGTTCCCCCGGCCGTTGTCACCCTGACGTCCACCGTCCCGGCCCCCGCGGGCGAAGTCGCGGTGATCGAGGTCGCGGAAGTAACGGTGAAGCTTGTCGCAGCGGTGGCGCCGAACGTAACCGCGGTGGCGCCCGAGAAGTTGGTGCCGGTGATGGTGACGGATGTCCCACCTGACGTGGGTCCGGATGTTGGCGAGATCGAAGTCACGGTCGGACTGGCGATATAGGTGAACTGGTCCGCCGCCGAGGTCGCCGACGTTCCCCCGGCCGTTGTCACCCTGACGTCCACCGTCCCGGCCCCCGCGGGCGAAGTCGCGGTGATCGAGGTCGCGGAAGTAACGGTGAAGCTTGTCGCAGCGGTGGCGCCGAACGTAACCGCGGTGGCGCCCGAGAAGTTGGTGCCGGTGACGGTGACGGATGTGCCACCTGACGTGGGTCCGGATGTTGACGAGATCGAGGTCACGGTCGGACTGGCGACATAGGTGAACTGGTCTGCCGCCGTGATCGCCGACGTTCCCCCGGTCGTCGTCACCGTGATGTCCACCGTCGAAGTCCCGGCGGGTGCCGTCGCGGTAATCTGGGTCGCGGAATTAACGGTAAAGCCTGTCGCAGTGGTGGCGCCGAACGTAACTGCGGTCGCGCCGGTGAAATTGGTGCCGGTGATGACGACGGAGGTTCCGCCCGCCACGGGTCCGGATGTTGGTGAGATGGCGGTGACGACTGGCGCCGGAGTCGCGGCCGGAGTGCAGGTGACCGACCATGTAACGGTGGCACCGGATGTGGCCGTGTGCGTGCCACTTGCATCGGTGGGAGCAGATTCAACAGTAAGCCTGGTACCATTGGTGCTAAATGTATAGACACCGCTGGCACTCGACGGATTGCCGCTTGTCACCGGCGAAAAGTCATCGACGGCCTGTATAGTCCCTCCATCCAAAGCGATCATCCGGGCGATAGCGCCCGCAGCGGCTGAATAGCTGTAGTTTATTTGATCTCCCGCGGCGAAAGTCGTCGTTCCCGTAAATAGAGCAGGTGATCCCTCTGCGATTGTGCCGTTCAAAGTGCCGCTATTGACGATGGTACATCCAGCGGAAGACGCCCAGCTCAACTCAGGCATGAAGGTGGCAACCACCAGGGTCAACGTCGCCACTGCGAAGCCAAACGCGCGCAGCCGCAACAAAGCCATGGATTGATCGGCAGCGGTTGCTGCGAACGAGGCGGCGCTGAGCCGAAGCCCACGCAGGGAAAATTTACCGGCTGACGACAGCCGCTTCAAAACCTTAAAAAATCCCACGCCGCCCAGTCCCTGCAATGCCGGCGGGCTGCTCGCCCACGACCAAATGCGACGCGGTCATTGGCGGCATCCGCAGGTGATCCGCCGAAGTTAAATCTTCGGTCGGTCAAACCTGGCTGCGGACGGCAAATGACTGCCCGCAGAATCCAAGCCATACATTCTATGAAAGATGCTGGTGGGAGGGGCTACTGTATAAAATAACAGGTGCACGCGTTTACACGGCGAATAGCGGCAGCAACGTGCGAGTCCCTTTCTGACTGCGCTCTTTTTGCAACATACGAGGCCCGCTTTCCAGGACCAATAAGGGCTGAGCCAACGTCATAACCAGCCATCAATGCAGGGAAGCAGGCTGCACGCGAACCGTCGCCCAAAACGCTTTAAAGCTGGATCAGCCGCTGCGCCAGAGCCAAGGCAACCGCATGAGTCTTGTTGGACGCGCCAAGCTTCCGCGTGGCGGCTGCGATATGAAAGTCGATGGTGCGCTTGGTAATACCGAGCACGTCCGCAATCTCGCCCGCGCTTCTGCCGGCGGCCGACAAAATCAGTATTTCACGTTCACGATCGCTGAGCAGCGCGAGGGGCGCCGCCCTGGCCGTTCTTGCGAGTGGCAACTGCCGGATACGGGCAAGCGTATAGATCGCCATCAAGTGAAGCGCCGGCTTCGAGCGCCGGTTAAGGTCGGGCCTGTCACGGCTGCCAAGGCCGACACCGGCGCTTGCGGATTGGAGCGAGGGCAACGGAATCGTGAAGCCAAAGTTCAACCCGTAGTCCCTGCGGCGCTCCATGACCTCGCGCGCGCGAGGCTCGTGCTGCGGGTCGTAAGGCGCCTCATGCCATTCAAAGGGTGTTTCAGTCCGCACCGCGTGGCGCACGACGGGATCGCAATCGAGGAAACCCTGGCTCAAATACAGCTCGAAAAATTCGCTGGGCACATGAGCGAGATGGATGTGAAGCGGCGTGTTCAACGCTCGACTGGGCAGTTCTGCGATCGTGGCATAATCGAAGCCGAACCGGCCGATCACTTGCCTGAAGGCCGCAAAGACGTCCTCCCGATTGTCGAGGCTGGAAAGGCGATCGACATAATCCAGGGCGTACGCGCCATATTCATCGAATTCCACGGCGCGGTTCCGTTGCGAGCACCAAACAACCGGACAATTGATCGGGTTGCACCAGCTTGTCGTATGCATTTGGCTCGCGGTCAAGTTGCAGGTCAACCGTCGATGGCCTCCCCGGGTAGGCGACCGGGGAACTGCATCAGACGTTGCAGGGAGCGGCGACACTGGCGCAGGATCAGATCAATCAACTGATGAGCCGCGACTACTCCGAACACGGGGCCCGCGAGGACGCGCTCCACGATCACATTCTTCTGCCGGACGAAAAGGTGGACGACGAGCAGGCGCAAGAACTGGCGCAAATGGAAGCCGAGTATCAAAGAAGCCGCCGGTGACGATCGACTACAACATGCCGCGGCTTTCAGTTCTGGGTTGCTGACGTTGTTCGAGAGCCGCGTCGAGATCGGGATCGCCGCACGCGCGATGGCACTCTCCTACTGCCGCATCGCGGCGATCGCGGCGAGCACCCCGATATAGCAGCCGTCCCAATTGGCGCCCAAGCCCCCGCCAGGCTGCCAGTTCGTCGTCATCCAGCCGCTCTCGGCAAAGGTTACGCACGCCCATGCCACCGCCAAAATGAAAGAACGCATCGTCATGACTGATAGGAAGTCCGCGCGCGTCCAGGTCGCGCAGTTTTGCCAGTATATCGCCTGGCAGATGGGCCGCCACATGCTGCTCGACGATCTTGCGGATTGGCTCCGGGACCTTCGCCCACCGTTTCTTAGCCAATAGGTCGGGATCAAAATCGGAATCGAACAGTTCGTCGAAGTCAGACGGTTCCATGCGAGTTTCGTTAGCACCGAGGCAGCGCGCCTACCAGTATGGCCCCCCGCAGTCGGTCAACATTTGCCGCAGCGGCGACGCTACATCCGTGGCGGGTTCGCCGGTCCCGGAACGGAGCACCAGTCCGAGTTGTTTTGCGACGCGAGTACGCAATCGTCCTTCGTCTGTTGCCTGCCTTATTGCGCGTGACGAACAGCCGGCGCGGCGAATGAGGCGAATGAATCGTCAAGAGATTCCGGAAGCGGAGCCGCTGTTGTGACGAGCGGCCATCGTGTCCAAGCCGGCCGCCCCAAGTGTCACAGGTCGTAACAGCGGTTGGCTAATAATTACAACAACTTAGTGGTAGCACCTGTCACAATGAGTGGACAAATTCGGCCTGATTTTTTTGTCACAAACCGGATCGGCCATCCCTGAATAGCGTCCAATCAATGCGCCCAGAGTAGCCCTCCACCACCGCATCGGCCCAAGGCTGGAATATTTCCGTGGTGCCGCTGTTGGTGTCGCCCTCGCGCAGCACGACGCTGGAACAGGCGAACTTCATCGGCAGGGTCTGCATGTGCGCATCTTTAATCGGAACGCGCCCCGGTGAACGCGCGGTCGAGCCGACGGTTCTCCCGAAGGCGAAACCAAGTCGTCGCTCATCAGCGACGAGGCAAACGAGGTTACGGTTTCAAAGCTGGTGGCATTGCTACACCAAATGCCAAGCAAAACCCCAGCATTGCTACTCCGCGGCCAGAGCAAAACGATGGCAAAGACGAAGCAAAACTTACCAACCACAACATTGCTGGTGCTGGGCTGGGACAAGCGGCCAGCCGGCCGATCCGGAAAAGCGGGCGAGCAATTTTTCTCCAAAGCGGGCTGCCGAGCACTGTCGTGAGGGCCCATACCTTCAATTTCGATCTTGAACTGAATCAAGCCGATACAGCAGGCAGCCGCCGTCGAGGCTCTGGATAAAGTGAGCGCAGGGTCTATTACTGGCCGCCGCTGGTCGCACCGCGGATTCTCGCGACAAGCTCAAGATTACATTTTTGGACCAATATAGCGCAACGCGCTCGGCTTCACTCAATGTCAACTGCTTTGCTCGGATTGTGTCGTCGTCTCGCCGCGAACAGCGTTATCACCACCGCGACCAGCGCGAGATAGTACGTTCGTTTATGTTTATTTTATCCACCTTTTATTCCTCCTTTATGTATCCCTTTATGTTGCAAGCGATGTTGCATTAGGCGGCGACATCTCCGCTAATCGCGGACTTGATTTTTCGGTATGCTGCTTGCCAGGCTTCAGACTGCTGCTTGCTCTTTGCAAACCAAGCTGCCGTCATTCGCGTGTGCGGGCGATATCGCAGCCGCGCAATTCCAATCACTGCCAGGTTGGTGATATGCGAGGGCGCGGGCAATAGATAGAGGGCCTGTCGGGCAGCCCATTCACGCTGGGCAGCGGTCAGGCACGCCATTCCGGCAGCGATAGCGGCGGTCGATGTCTCGATCTCCCAGGGCTCACAGGCACCATGCACGATCGGAAAAGCGTGTAACATTTCCGCTTCCGGCTTGTCGCTCTCGAACACATGCGGGATGAATTCCAATAAACCAATGGCCCTGAGTCCATTGAGGGCCGACCAGAAATCCGGCCAACCCAAGTCTTTTCCCTTTTCATCCTGCTCACCCTTGAAAAAGATTTTGGTCAGCGGCGACCCACCGCCAACAGACGTTCTGGTGGCGGAACTGAATCCCCAAACAGTCGATTCACCCCGCTGTCCAACCTTGGTCAGCCCGTGCTCTTGGTACAGTAATGCGCGGGATATCCCGCCATCGTTGGGTAGGTCATGGCAATCGTACATCCCGACGAACAATTGTAAGCGTCGCACATCCTGCATCTGTCGCAGGAGTGCCAAAGGTGGCGTCTCGTCGGCTGCACCTTCAACGATCGCGTTCGGAAGCCAGATGTGTTGCGGCTTATCGGGTCGGAGATCAGGATCGTTCATTGAGAATAGGCCGTTAAAATCACTTTTCAGGTAGCCTCGACGAACCAGCTCACTCGCAAAGTAATAATGGCGGCGGTGAAGTTTGACCTCTCCAGCCTCAAATAGCTTTAATAACTTTCTTTCCTCATCCGGTAACTTCGCGCCCGGCAATTCGTGAGCCGGAACTATGCCATACATCGGCCGGGTGCCCGCACGCTCCAGGGTCATCATCCCTTTTTCAATGAGGGTCTTGACGGCGAGCTTTGCTTTCGGGCGGCTGATACCCGTGTGCCGCTCGATTGCATTGACGGACCAAAGCGACTGCGGACGGCTACCGGCGCCGCGGGCGATTGCGAGGTAGGCGACCGCCGGATTGAGCCCGAGCCCGCACGCTGCGGCAAACGTTCTGCGGTCCACGACAAAGAACTCGCCGCGTTGCCGGTCCTGAGCGTCAAGCGTGCCGTCCACGTCGTCGTTTGAGGTCATCGGATTTCAATTGAGATGAATGGTGGTGGAAGCGCGGGTCAACATCGCGTTTCTCGGCGGGGGCACATGGAGTAATGCAGAGACGCATGGCTAAGTCCAAGTTCGGCGCAGTGAGTCGCGTGTCGGTCGCGGTTTCCGCAGCCATCCTTATGCATCCGTGGACGTCTCGGGGCTTCCGAACGAGCTTGGCGGACTAAAAGAGTGCAGCGAATTTATCCACCGTTTTCTTGATCGGAACGGGGTTGCGGCGGCCGATAGACCGTGCCGCGCAGCGTTAGCCAGTTCGTCGGAGGCGCATCGCCAATTCGGGCGAGTGTCGATCTTGCGAAGATGCGACGAGTGTCCGCATCGCGGGCCGCTGCCGCCGGCCACCGGGATGGGATCAAAGAAGCACCGGGACCATTTCGTCGGCGGCTTCCGTGCGTTAAAGTTGCGGCGCCATTCCGCAGCCGTCCGTAGCCATCGGCGCGGGTTTGTCGGTATCCCTGTCGGTATCAGCGGCTTTGAGTAACGGAAAACCGCACTTTTTTGGGGAAAACCCTGGCCAGTTCGGATCCTGCTGGGATCGCCAATGATTTCAATGCGATGAGCGTTCTGTTCTCAATAAATTCGTGTTGCGGGCTGTAACGAAGAAAACCCTTTGATATCAGCTTTTCCCGTTTAGTCCCGCTGAGTCCACGCAACACGGACGCAACACGGCGGTTCGTTTTTCGTTCGCGTTTTGCCAGCCGAGCAAAAACCCGCCGGCGTGAACCGGCGCCCTCACCTCTCATCGTCCGGATGATGCCCAAGCCCTCACGGGGCGCTCACCCTGCGGAAGCGCAATGGCGGGATGGTGGTTGGCGAGGGCGCGCCCGCGCTGTGGAAATTAAATGGAGCCGCTGACTAGGGCCAGTCGTCATTTAGAGGATTCGCAAATCAGCCAAAGCATGATTCATGGGGAGCCTTCATGAAGGAGGCTGCGATGGAACGCCATGCATTGCGAGACGACCAATTCGCCCGGATCGAGCATTTGTTGCCGGGCCGTCCCGGCACGGTCGGCCGCAACAGCGAACTGGGCAATCGTCTTTTCGTCGAAGCCGTGATCTGGAAGTTCCGCAACGCATGGAATATGAGTTGCCGCTGAAGCGCATCGCGCGCGCACGAAAGGCGAAGCGTCTCTGCCAGTTCGACTTGGCCCTTGGCCGAAGCGATCAGGGCGTGATAATCGGGAACCTCCGCAACCGACAGGTACCGAGCGAGCCGCTCATAGTAGTCAGCTCTCGCCTCGGCTCCTGGTTCCGTTGCGAGGGATGCTGCCACCCCGGCATAGTCCCCCGCCTCACGCAGCGCCCGTCGATGGCGTATCCGCAGGCCCGGACCATCCACAAACAGCCACGCTCATTGGCGAGATGAGCCGTGCGAACACACTTTGGGGCGCGCCGCGTATTCATGGTGAGTTGCTCAAGCTCGGCTTCGAGGTCGCCCAGTCGACGGTCGCTCGGTACATGTGCCGCCACTCGCGGCCACCGTCTCAGGGCTGGCGGACGTTTCTCAGCAATCACGTCGACGGCATCGCGGCGATCGACCTCTTTGTCCTGCCGACGATCGCCTTCGAAATTCTGTATTGTCTTGTCATTGTGCGCCACGGACGACGGCTTTGGGTGTCGTTTGGCGTGACGGCAAACCCAACCGCGGAGTGGATCTCGCGCCAAGTCACCGAGGCGTTCCCGTGGGACCACGCGCCGCGATATCTTATTCGGGATCGAGACACCTCGTATGGTCCAGTCTTCTTGGAGCGGATCCGGGCAATGGGCATTCGGGACCATCCGAGCGCACCGCGATCGCCCTGGCAAAATGCTTGCGTTGAGAGACTCATCGGCTCGATCCGCCGCGAATGTCTCGACCACATGATCGTGTTTGGCGAAGCGCACCTGCGCCGGATCCTACGCGGATATGCCGCCTATTATAATGTGTCGAGGACCCATCGATCTCTGAACAAGGACGCCCCTCTCCATCGCGCGATTGAGCGCCTCGGCGCCGTCGTCTCACGACCTGTCCTTGGCGGCCTTCACCATCAATATTGCAGAATCTAATTTTCGGCACACACACCGAGCGCTTGGTGGTCTTGAGGTTGACGATAAGCTCGGACTTCGTCGGCGCGCCTGCACCCATCTGGGTTTGCCTTACGAAAGCCACCGACTACAGGCTCCAGATAGGAAAGGTTCCACGTCGGAGGTACAGCAATGATCCGCGCCACGGTACTCCGTGCGCTTGTGCTGACGGCAGCTTTTGCCGCGGGGTTGACGCCGGTCACGTGCCTTGGCGAAAACAGCAATCGGTTGCCGACCAAGGCAACAAAGGAGCTACCGCCCGAGCTGCTCTCGCTGCTCCGACAAAAAAAGATGCCAAAATATTCACCCATCCTTGTGCGCCTTTTCAAGGAAGAGGCGGAGCTCGAAGTCTGGAAACGGGACACCACCGGCCGTTTCCAGATCCTCAAGATCTATCCGATCTGTCGGTGGTCCGGCGATCTTGGGCCGAAGTTGCAGGAGGGCGACCGTCAGGCTCCAGAGGGGTTCTATACAATTACACCCGAGTTGATGAATCCCAACTCCAACTTCTATCTTGCGATCAACGTCGGCTACCCCAACAGCTTCGACAAAGCGAACAACCGCGACGGCAGCTTGCTCATGATCCACGGCGACTGCTCGTCGAGCGGTTGCTATGCCATGACCGACGAACAGATAAGCGAGATCTATTCGCTGGCGCGCGACTCATTCCTCGGCGGCCGGCCGTCATTCCAGGTCCAGGCCTATCCGTTCCGCTTGACGCCGGCGAATCTGGCGCGGCATCGAAATAGTCCGAACTTGGCCTTCTGGAAAATGCTCAAGATCGGCAACGATCGCTTCGAGACGACGCATCTCGAACCTAAGGTGGATGTGTGCAATCGCCTCTACGTATTCGATGCGCAACCTCCCCCAAATTCGCCGAATCCTCTTGTGTTCAATCCCACCGATAAATGCCCCGGCCTTTGTCGTGAATCCGAAAATCGCGCGGCGGGCGCTGGAGAAACAACGCACCGATGAGCTCGAATACGCGCAATTGGTTGAAGACAACGTGCCAGCCGCCCCAATCTACAGCGGACTGGACGGCGGAATGAATAAGGCTTTCCTCGCACAGTTTCCGGGCAGAGTGACGCTTGCGAAAGTGCTGCCGTATGCATCTTACCTGCCGCAACTGCCACCGATCCCCTGGGTCGACAACGATGGTTCGTTGTCGAGTAAATGGTTTGGCACCTTGTTCTCTAAACCCATTGTGTGCGATCTGGCTCGTACCAGCTTCCCATCGAGCGTCCTGGTAGGGCACCGGTGCTAAACCGCTGGGTCTTCAGGGGTGAACCGATTGGAGCGTGTGAGCGCATCAGGAGAGCTATAAATGACCGCCTTTTACATCGGCCAACACGAGATCGACGACGATGCGGCTTTCGCCGACTACCTCAAGCAGACTATGCCGTTTATCGAAAAGCACGGCGGACGTTATCTCACCAAAGCTGGCACACATGAAATGCTCGAAGGCCAACGACCGAGCCGCGTCGTCGTTGTCGAATTTCCGAGCAAACAGGCGATCAAGGATTGGTACAACGATCCCGGCTACCGGCCCCTGGTCGCCAAACGGCATGCGGCGGCGCGCAGCATCATGATCGCGGTGGAGCGCCAGTGAAGCTCTATGTCCGGCCCGGGTCAAACTCGGACCTCTGCGCGCGCAACCGCTAGGTCCGCCCTGCCCCTAAGAACAGACATCGCGTATCACACGTGCCATGTCTGAAAGGTGCCAACAAGAGACTAGCGCGCTCAGAAAATCACGCTCGGGCAAATGCGCGAAACCGGCCTTAGCCGGCTGTTGGTCCATTGCGGCTAGTACAGCGCTCACAATCACCCATTCGGGGGTCTAGCCTCCCACGAAGCGACGATCTTTCCCGGAAATCACGACCGTCTTCAGACGTTCCCAAGTGGTGGGATCATGGGTGGAGTAAGGGCCCATATGGGTCTGTTCTTGCGATAGCGGGATATCCAGCAGTGTTCGATGAATTCGGTGACCGAATGGCGGTCGATCGACGTAAACGCCGGAGCCATCCGCGCACCTGATATCCGGTCCTGCCGGCTTGTCTAAATTAAAGGCTTGAAATCTAGCGGGTGCCGGTTCGTGTTCGGTGACGACGACGTAAGAGTAAGATGCTGTAAGCCGTCGAAGGATGGTTTCAATGGACTTGTTCGGGAGATGCTGGAGAACCTGTCTAATCAGGCAGACATCGGCACTCGGAAGTTGGTCGTTTTCTGCGTCACAAACTGCGAACGATACGCCGTCGCGGCTGTGCTTGGCCTTGTTCCACTCAATCACGACGCGCGAAACGTCCAGTCCGATATAAGTCGGAACCGTCGCCGCGATTTTTGTTCCGATCCTGAAATCACCACAGCCGATATTGACGACCGATCGGCACTTGATCTCGTTTAGGAACGTTGTAACGGTCGCCACGTACTGATCGGCGGCTATGCCTTCGGAGCCGCTGCCAGAATAAATTTCGCCTGTCTCTCCGCCCCAAAGTGAATTTGAGTAGATGTTGTCAAAGATATCCCCGGTTGTTCGGAAGCGGTTTCGTTGAAAACGTACCGAGCGCTTAGCGCGCCTTAAAAGGCGCCGGAGGTTCGTTGGGAAAATGGCATTGACTATGGCCACTACCCTACTCCAAATTAATACTCTCTCCGAAATGCGGGGCTGACGCGCGGGCGCCGCGTGATGAAACTGCTCGCCGCCCCAGAGTAGGAGTGGCATCGTACTGTCTAAACCAGCGCCCTGATAGGCAGGCTGATCGCGCCCCATTTACGGAATGCGCCGATGGTCGCGGTAGGGACGAGGATTTCTCCTCGCCCCCCGCACAGATCCCGGCGTGCGCTGCTAACGCACCGGGCTCCTCCCTCGGGTCAGACGTCGTATGATGAGCGATCTAGCGTCGCTCGTCGTCCGACGCGCAGCCATTATTCGGATCGACGCGGTATTTCGGCTCAGTGTCGAACCGCGGCCGCCTAACGGCTGTTCCCCTTGGGTGAGGCCCTTCCCTCCACGACTTCCGCCGGGAGTTGCCTCCCCTTGATCAGTCGCTTCGCAAGTACTATGGCCTCATCCGACTTCTCATCCACGTACATGCTCGGCGTGCGGCTTGTCGCCTTCCCGAGCCGGCCCGGCATAGAGTCCGGGCATGGATGAGACCTCCCAGGTTCCGCGCAAAGAACTTCTCCACGTGCACAAGGTCTCCGACTGCGCGAGGTTCTTCCCATGCAAGCCAGTACGTCATGGGACGATGTTGCCTTCTCTTCAACGGAAGGAGATCGGCACCTCGGAATTAGACCCGTTTCGCAGCTCAATACTTGGCCCGTGGTCTCCCCTGTGAACGCTTCACGGCTGCCCTCGCGAGCAGAACCTCGTGCATCACTCGGGGTCGGGGCGGATGGCTAGACCTTCCCCGTGGGGGACTTCCACCTCCTATTCTTTGCCAGCTTCCTGGCGCACTCCGTATCGGGTCAATCGGTCGTTCTGACCGTGCGCGGCTCACTTCCGGTCTACACCGATGAACAGACATTCTCGCAGCCCATCGGCATGTCCCAAAGGTGCCAAAGGCGGACCTTTTCTGAGAATGCAGAGCGTGTAACGTTGCGATTTCGATGGGATGGAGTTGCGGGTGGAACAGTTTCTGTCCAAAGGCGCGGCGCTTGCTGGAACAATTGACCTTGGCGACTTAACTGTTAATCGATTGGGCTTTGGCGCAATGCGTCTATGCGGAGATTCAGCTTGGGGCAGACCAAGGGATCGAGGGCACGCCAATCGGGTTCTGCATCGCGCGATTGAGCTTGGCGTGAATTTTATTGATACTGCAGATAGCTACGGTCCCGAGACGAACGAGTTATTGATCTCGCAGGCGCTGTATCCTTACCCTCCGGGTTTGGTCATTGCCACGAAAGGCGGCTTGGTGAGACCAAATCGCCGTTCTTGGGTCGAAGACGGTCGCCCCGATCATTTGCGCCGAGCGATTGAAGGTAGTTTAAAGCGCTTGCGGCTAGAGCGCATCGATTTGTATCAATTCCATGCGCCTGATCCCAATGTGCCATTTGTAGAGTTGGTTGGAGCACTGGCTGATCTACAGAGCGCAGGCAACATTCGCCATATAGGCATCTCGAACGTCACGGTCGCGCAGCTCGAAGTGGCGCGTTCCATCACACCAATCGTGTCGGTTCAGAACATGTACAATCTGCGAAACCGAACCAGCGAAGACGTACTCGCCGCATGCGAGCGTCTTGGGATTGCTTTTTTGCCTTGGTATCCCCTGGGCGGCAAGCGCGGCCTAAAGGCACTCAAGATAAAGCGAGTCGCCTTGCGTCGCGGTCTCACGCACGCAGCCTTATCCCTCGCGTGGCTGCTCGCTAAATCACCTGTTATGCTGCCGATCCCCGGCACTCGATCCACCGATCACCTAGAGGATAATGTGCTTGCGGCCGCCCTTAGGCTTGCGCCGGAAGACTTCGACGATTTGGGATGATGAGGTTCAGCAACTCTTCCGCTTTGGGTCAAAATGCGAAATACTCGCCAAGAGTAGACGTTTTCTGCTTTGCCTCCATCAACAGACATCCCGCAGTAGGAGCGGCAGGTCCGTTCGGTGCCAATTCCAGACTTCAGCGCATCTTCCGCAAAGCAGTCAACTGATGTAGCTTGATCGGAGAGCCGTCAGCCGGGACGTGCCGAAGTCCTATGAATTGCGGCGGCGAATGTGCCCACGGCGGGCTTTGCACTCGCTTCATCTCCAAGTCATCTAATTTAAGTCGGAACGGGCGTACACGCCCAGTCAACCGACATGCCAATGGAGGATATCGCCATGCATTTTTGCTTAACAGGACAATACACACCGCAAGCCCTCAACAGCATCATGGATAATCCCAACGTCAGCCGCTACGAAGCCGCCAAAAATCTGATCGAAGCTGCCGGCGGCAAGTTGATCTCGATGTATAGCACTGCAACCGATGGCCCCGGTGTGATGGTGATCTTCGATGTGCCGGATCCCAATGTGGCACCGGCGATTTCTGGCGTTGTGCTATCAACCGGTACTATGCACAATGCAAAGCTCACGCGTCTGTGGACGCCGGACGAAATCACGCAAGTTCGGAAAAAGGCAAGTGAGCTTCGTGGGGTATACAAACCGCCTGGCAAGTAATCACGGTTATCAATTGGCCATTAACTTCCGGTCCGATTAAACGGATGTTCGCCAGCCCTCGATGGTGCCACCGCTGCCCGAACTCTGGCCGCGGTGGCTGCGATAGGATTTGAAAGTCAACGCCTGGGTAGTGACGCCATCACCTCGCCCGCGTCTGCGTCCTCCAGGCAGGGGGTGACGGTCAACGGGAGCAGGTCGGCCCATTGGGCGGTCCAACGATACATTGCCTTTGGATCAGTCGATTTAGAGATCGCAAATCCCTTGCCGTCCATGCCATGCCAACGCCCCAACATCTTGACGCCCTGGGGCGGTGCGCCACCGGTTTCTAGGAAGCGTGCGACTGCTGCATTGAAAGTGCCTTGAGGTACACTTGTGCCTATCGGAAATCAAATCCGGATATATTCGTGATGCAATCCGCCGAGGACTGGACGGCAAAGAATACGCCCTGCCCTCTTTACGGTGCGCGATAGGGGCGCATCCTTGTCCAAGGCCAAGTGCGTGCGCGTCTCATTATAGTAGCGAGCGTAAGATTTCAGAAGCCGGCGCAGATGTGCCTCGCCTAAGACAATGATGTGGTCCAAACACTCACGCCGGATCGATCCGATCAACCGTTCGGCAAAGCCGTTCTGCCAGGGTGAGGCCGGTGCAATAGGTTTGTCCCGGATGCCCATGGCACGTAGTCGGCGTCTGACGACCGCACCGTAGATGCGATCACGGTCCCGGATCATGTAGCGCGGAGCCTCGTTCCATGGGAATGCCTCCGTGATTTGACGCGCGACCCATTCGGCGGTTGGATGTGCCGTGACGTTGATCCAGATGAGCTCTCTGCGGCCGAGCCGGACGATGACGAAAGCATAGAGCAGGTCGAAACCGATGGTCGGAACAACTAATAGGTCCATGGCGGCAATGTCCGGCGCGTGGTTATGCAAGAAGGTCCGCCATCCCTGGCTGGGTGGCCCTCGCCGTTTGACCATGTACTTGGCAACGCTCGACTGCGCGACCTCAAACCCAAGCTTGAGCAGTTCGCCGTGGATGCGTGGCGCACCCCAAAGCTGGTTCTCCGTGCTCATCTGCCGGATCAGCGCGCGCAGCTCCGTGTCGATCTGCGGTCGCCCTCCATGTGGGCGCGACTTCCAACGCCAGTAGCAGCGAAAGCCGGCCCTGTGCCAACGCACGAGCGTCTCGGGCCGGATGATTGTGAGAACCTGCAGGATTGACGGAAACCAGCGATACAGCTGGATCAGGAACCAGCGATCATTGTTCGTAAGCCGGACACGGCCACGCCGCCTACGCCTCAAGACAATCAACTGATGTCGAAGCACCGCGTTCTCAGCCTCGAGCCGCAGCTTCGATTTGAATGGCGAGGCCAGGACGGCCAGAGCGAAACAGAGTAGCCCGATCATTCGGCCAGCTTAGGCGATTCCATGACGTCATCAACTCGGACAGGGTTTTCGGTACACACAGCAGGCGAAACGAGATTGTCGGCACGACGAACATATCCATCGCAGCGATCCCATCAGCGTGATTGCGGATAAAGGTTCTCCACCCTTGGGACGGCGGGCGTCTCCGCCTGACCATGTATTTGGCGACGCTGGTCTGGCCGATCTCGATGCCGAGCTTGAGCAACTCGCCATGGATCCGAGGCGCTCCCCACAGCGGATTGGCAATGCTCATCTCGCGGATCAGCCGTCGTATTTCGGCCGCAACCGTCGGTCGGCCGGAACGAGGTCGTGATTTCCAGCGCCAGTACGATCTGAACCCGGCACGATGCCAACGGACGACAGTCTCCGGCTTCACAATCGTCAGCGCATTGAGGGTACTTGGCGCCAAACGAGACAGCCCAACAAAATCAGGCGATCCATGGCACTGAAAGTCAGTCTCTTTGGCAGGTGCCGTCGCTGGATGTTAAGCTGATGACGAAGGACCAGGATCTCAGCGCCCAACGAGGCCCGCGACTGGAACAATAGGACCAGCACCGACCAGACCAGGCTGCAAGCTTCTCTCATAAGCCAGAAACATTGCGCGATTCGGCCTCACTTGCCAGCCGGATTAGTTTCCGACAGGGACTGGGGATGCTTTCGGCCACCATTTGGATTGGTTACGATATGTGGATGACGACCTCACATTGCGGTTTCGGAGAACGACTATATTGCGATGGGTATTGGTGCGGCGCTATCACTATTGATCAGTTGCGGGCTGATCGCGCTGCTATTCTACAGTAGCCGTCACGAGTAAATCAGTTCTTTGATCCGATTATGTTGCCGGGCGGCAAAAGACTGATCACCCTGCGCGACGCGGCCCTCTACATCACCAAACTGTCCAAGGCCGAACACGACGCTGAAGAATGGCAGGCGGCGATGCAGGCGTTGTTACTGGTTGCAGTACATGACGGTCCGACGATGTTCGCCCGGATCGGCGTGATGCGGGCGCTGAACCGTCGCGTTGAGCGCGTGTTTGATAGCTCACGCAAAGATCATCATTGGGGAAAGCGGAAACTGGCGCGGGATCGTGAATGAGTTGCGCGCGCGCGTCGAACTAACCCTACTTGCGGCTCGACAATTCAGAAAGCGCGCGGCGGGCCACAGGTCGCAATCCTTCTAGCGTAACGTTTCCTTTTTTCACACTTTGCATCAGCTTTTTCGCAACGTACTTCCTGCTTTTATGGTCGCCGCCGTTGGGCAGATCGCGGCAGGCTTCCTCAAGCACTACGTCCATATTCGCGATTGTCCGTTCATCGAACTTCGCCATGTGACACGCCCGGTCAATTATCGAGGCCAATCGATCGGAATGAACCGCAACTGCCGCCGGTCGATTTCTTCGCGTAGTCTTTGGGCGTATTGTTTCACGCCCTCACCGGCAAACCGGTAGCGACCGCCCGCTCGCGTATCCAGATCGACCTGCCGTCGAATATTTTCGTAGAACGCCAAAAGGCGCTCATCCTTCGTCTGTGAGAAATTCATTTTCATCGCCCCAACAATACCCGGAGCGAATTTATCACATTAATTATCTGCGTCCAGCACCCCGCCGTTCCAAACAGCGTGCCAAGGCAGGCGTTCCTCGCCCCCCGAGGGCATCAGCTTCAAAAAAACGCGTTCAGGCGGCTTAGTCGGATCGCCAATGCGACGGGAGTTAAGAGGGTGATCACAAAAAAGGCGATCGTCACTCCACCAGACGGTTTCTTATCGAGGTGGACTCGCATTGAACAGCACTCCTCTTGCAGAAGTTTCCTAGATAACAAGACTTGGCTGTAGCCGTTCCAGCAGCGCGACAGCAATGCGCGAAGCACAGCAGCACGGTTAGGTGCGCCGCGAAGTTCAGCGGAAATCCTCATGGCGGTTTGGAGACTGAAAGTGGAACTCCGGAGGGGCCGCCGCGTTCCTCCCTTCAAGAGCGTCCTTCGATTGTCCGCTGAGAGAGTTCAAGCATGGACGATTTTGCGGCACGCGCCAAGATGAAGGGTAAGCGATGCGAACGCCACTCCCACTTTCAATGCTCATAATTTCTGTCTGTTCAACTTTATCATCCAACGCACAATCCCAAAGTAGGCAGACAACGACTGTCGGCCCATGGGAGATTGCAACAAGTTACAAGGCAGACAAGTTTGATGCTTGTGTCATGAATTGTTCTGCTGCCGAATTCGGGATAAGCTTTATGCGAGCTCAAGATGGGCTTTTGCTACTTCTCGAATCCCCAAAATGGAAGCTCGATCGCGGCAAAGCCTACACTGTACGCCTCGTCGCAGGTTCGCAATCCGTGGAAGCCAAAGCCTTGGCTGAAACGAGGGGTGTGACGGTCGCGCTTGCAGACCGCCCGTTCAACGGAAAACTTCGAACAGCTACCGTTCTTGATGTCCGCGGAGAAGGCGCGACGCTACAGGTCCCGCTGGATGGAAGTGCGGCAGCCTTTGAGCGTCTAGAAGCTTGCTTCGAGAAAAATAGTCGAGAGAGTGCCGAAACAAATCCGTTCGTTGCACCCGATCGAAAGCCTTAAAGTCATACGCTCGCAATAGAGCAACGCGGAGGGCGGGATGGCGGAGGATCCCGTATGCCTGCACGTAGTGTCGAACGAGGCCAACGACCTTGGAACAAAGGCTTGCTCATCGGCCAGAAAGAAACCCCTAGAGCCCAAGCACGTATGGTCGAGTTCGCCTAGAAATCGCCAGGTCAGTGCGTGACCTTGCGATCTTTAATTTAGCAATCGACAGCTTCGCGCCCGTGACCTCGTTAAACTACGATTGGACGACTTCTGCTCTGAAACAAAATGTGCGCCGAGCGACTATCGTCCAAATGAAGAAAGGTCGACCGGTTCAGTTCGAAATCACAGAGCAATCGAGAGGTTCGGTTGAAGCCGGGCTTCCAATGCTGCGGACCACCGGATCGCGATATCTCGATCCAGAATGCGACGGTGTTGCTCTCGCGCTCTGAGGGCACCTATGTACGCCGCGCGTTCGACGGCGAGATCGTCCTGATGCGCCGCGCATGCCGGCGCATCGGCGCACAGAGGAATATGTACCGGCAGTAGAGAACGGCTGCGTCCAAGGCAGGTCCGCTGCGGCTCGCGAAAGTGACTGCTCTGCGCTGAAGGCGATGCCGCTCAGTCAAGGGTCCGGTCGAGCAACGCACGCAAATGCCTGGACTTCAAGACCCCCGCCGAGGCATTCTCCAAACTCAAATCAATCGTTGCACTTCAAACGTGACTCCATCGGGCCGCTTCCACGGGGAGGTGGATGCAAATGGCCGCCATCAAACCGGGCACCAGCATGATTTCGAGCCCTGGCGGGATGCTTGTGAATAGGCGTCCAAGATTGACCCCTTTGCCGCTCGGAACATCAATAGCTTAGCTCGCCGATCGGCGTCGGGACCCCACGCCGATCAACAGGTTCGTCGGCATGCACAGTTTTGGCGCCTCCGCCAAGATCGCCGATGTCTACAAGAAATTCGACATCAACGCCGAGGCGGTAGTACGCGCTGCGCACGAAACGCTGGCGGAGGTTTCCGCTCGCTGACATCAAGGGATCCTGGTGTCGGCAGTCGCGGCCGGCGGCGCCGCCCCTTTCTGGGGCTTGGAAAGTCGCGCTAAACTGGCAGGTCGTGTCTCGATTGGGCGCCCGCGTCGTAGATGCGTATCTGAAGCATCGGGAAGCGGCGTTTCAATTCGATCGCGCCGCGCTCTGCGCCTTCCTTGGTGCTGAACTCGGTCTTCAGTCGCCCATCTATTTCGATGGCGAAACCGGATTTGGGTAGTTCGATCGTTCGGCCGGGCATTCGGAATCCGTAGTCGTTGGCGGCAACGTGCCGCATCTGGTTACGGTGAGTCCGGCTCGGCCGACAAGCCTGTTCTGATAACTGTGGAAGGAGTAGCTCCGTGAGCGATTCGTTCGACCTCCAGCGCTTTGTGGACGCGCAAGCCTCGATCTACCGGCAGGTCATCGAGGAACTGTCGCGCGGACGAAAACAGACACACTGGATGTGGTTCATCTTTCCGCAGATCGCCGGTCTCGGCTTCAGCGCGATGGCTCAACGCTTCGCGATCGGCTCGCACGCTGAGGCCGTCGCTTACCTGGAGCATGACTTGCTTGGGCCTCGCTTGGTCGAATGCACGCGCCTCGTCATGGCTGCAAGCGAAAAGCCCGTAACCGATATTCTTGGCTCTCCGGATGATATGAAATTCCGGTCGTGCATGACGCTGTTCGACGCCGTCTCGAAGCAGGAAATCTTTGCGGAAGCCATCGCCGCGTTCTATCCAGACGGGAAGGACCATGCGACTTTGGAGATTCTGGAAACGAGCCGACGCCTATCGTGATTGCACTCCGGAGACAGGGAACTCGGCCGCAGCTTACTTGTTCTTTCAGAGCAAACGAACCGGATGAAACTTGTCACTGCAAGAAGCCTCAGAAATCACCATCGAGGACCGCGAAGCCCTGCGCGGGGCCGTCAAGTCGCTTGAGCATCCCAGCCTCGCCGGCCGGCTCACCAACCTCGTCGGCAAGCCCGTCGAACTTATAGGTTACGCGCTTCCCTCTTTCGCTTCCAAAGCCATCGCTTCAGCCACCTCGAAGGGGCTCGAAGCGGCGCTCAAGGTAGCATTACGCTCGCTCCGGTCTTCACCCCGGACAAATTCGCAATTTCTGCATCGGGCGCTCGCGACGGCATCGGGCGCTGCGGGAGGAACGTTCGGACTGGCCGCGCTTCCGGTCGAACTGCCGGTTTCGACTACCATCATGCTGCGGTCGATCGCGGACATCGCACGCAGCGAGGGCGAGGACCTGTCCGATCCGGAGGCCGCCCTCTCCTGCGTCGAGGTCTTCGCACTGGGCGGGCGGGTCGGATCGGCGGACGTATCGGAGAGCGGATACTTCGCCGTTCGAGGCATGCTCGCCAAGACGGTGACGGAAGCCGCCCGGTTCGTCGCCGAACGCGGCGTCCTCAAGGAAGGTGCGCCCAGGCTGCCATGGCGCGGGCGTGCAAGCCTATTATATCTCGGGCGAACGTCTCCCGGATCGGTCGAGCGCCAGGCCTATGCTCAAGCGTCCGCGTCGTGACAGGCTGGGGAACCGCTTTTGGATCCGATCGTTCTGTCCAAACCCGAAACGACAAGGGTACCGATAACATGCCTAACCGCGCGCAACAGATCTACAGGCAGGAATTTCGCTTCGGACTCGGCGGGGTGTCCCTTGGAAATGAGTTCAACAAGCATACCGACAAGGATGCCGAGGGCACGCTCGAAGCTGCATGGGAGGTAGGTGTACGCTATTTCGACGTCGCTCCGTGGTATGGCTTGGGTCTCGCCGAGCGGCGCTTCGGGCATATCCTGCACAACAAGAAACGCGAAGACTATCTGCTTTCCTCCAAAGTCGGGAAATTGTTCAAGGCATCGAAGAACAATCGGCATGCGGAAATCTATCCGCTGTCCGACTCTCCGAACGACATCGTGTTCGACTACACGGCAGACGGCGTGCGCCGCTCGATCGAGGACAGCCTGCAGCGCCTCGGCGTGGACAGCCTGGACGTTGCGTTCGTGCACGACATTTCCCCGGACTTCGCCTATTTCCCGAACGGCTGGGAGGAGCAGTACGAGATCGCACGCAAGGGCGCCTTTCCGGCGCTATCGAAGATGCGCGACGAGGGCATTATACGGGCTTGGGGCATCGGCGTGAACACGCCGCAACCCATTCTAAAGGTCATGGATGACGCCGATCCGGATGTCTGTCTGTGCGCCCGGCAGTATTCACTGATCGATCACGCCAACGCCGTGAACGAACTTTTTCCTGCCGTCCGCAAGAAGAACGTCTCGCTCGTCATCGGGTCTTCGCTCAATGCCGGCTTCATATCCGGAAGCCCGCGTTACAACTACGGCAAGGAAAATTTCAAGATCCCTGCGGCCGTGATCGAAAAGCGCGAAAAACTCCGAACTGTAGCCGCTCGCCATGGCGTGGATCTACGAACCGCTGCGCTTCAATTCTCGGCAGCGCCAGATGTCGCGGTCGCTCTTGTCGTCGGGGCGCGAAGCCATCAGCAGATCGCCGAGGACTACAATTCGCTGCAAGCCAAAATCCCCTCCGAATTCTGGGCCGAGCTTAAACAGCAAGCTCTGATCGAATCCGAGGCGTCGCTTCCCGCAGCGCCCGTATGATGAATGGATGGATTTGGCAAGGCAAGGATCGCGATCTCGTTCACGGCGGCGGTTCGCTGGGCCTCGGGAAGCCCGAGGATCTGAGCCACGACGACTGGGCCTATTTCGCCAGCAGGGAAATCGTAGAGAAAAGTGGCGCCGGCTAGAGCGGCAGGACCCAAAGTTTCAAGCAATTGATCGAGCTTCAACCAATCGATCGACGAAAACCGTTTGTCCCTTCAGGATCCTCCGTCGCGCGTCGGCGATCAAACCGCGCGGTCGATCTCCGGAAAGGTCCGTCGGCGACCAGAGCGCGGTGGCCACTCCATCTCGAAGGTATTGCTGCGAATGAGCGCGGGATCCCAGTCGCCCTCGATGGCCCACGCTTGAACGACCTTGCCGCCTGGCTGCCGTGCCTCGCCGAGCGGGAAGAAATCTCCGTGCGGATCGTGTCCGGTCTCTTCGACGAATTCGCGCCGAGCGGCGGATAGCGGCGCTTCGTCGGCGCCAATCAGGCCTTTCGGGATGCTCCAGGCACCGTCATCCTTGTTCTGCCAAAATGGTCCTTCCGGATGGCCCAGCAGCACTTCGAGATCGGCGGCCCGTCCTCGAAACAGGAGCAGCCCGGCGCTTTGCGATTTCCGCGAAGCCATCGTGGACGCTATGCCGACTTCCGCTGCGATCTCGTTGCCGACTTCTTCTCGGCCGCCTCCTTCGCGGCCTTCTTGCCGGCGATCGGCATCAGCATTTCTTTTTGGCCGGCCGACGCCTTCTTGGACTTCTTGGCCGGCTTTTTCGGCGCCTGGGTCTCTGCTGAAGCGCCGCCTACGCTTCGCCGCTCCGTGTGGATCTGCGGTCGCCCTCCCTGTGGGCGCGACTTCCAACGCCAGTAGCTAAGAAAGCCGGCTCTGTGCCAACGCACGAGCGTCTCGGGCCGGATGATTGTGAGAATCTTCAGGATTGATGAAAACCAGCGATATTGCTGGACGAAGAACCAGCGATCGCTGTTTGCGAATTGGACGCGGCCACGCATCTTGCGCCGCAAAGCGGGGGGACTGTTCTCCTCCAACCGTCGCCAGCGTCCCTATTCGGATCCGTAAAGGCGGGGCCGTCTGGCGCGTGCCTACTGGACATCTGAGGACATCCCGGGTTCTGCACTTCGGCGCGGACAGCGTGGCCTTTATTTGTGCAGGTTCCGCGGAACGCGAGCGAGGGACAGCCGTTTGCTCCCGGTGCATGAAGGAGAACACAATGAAGAAATATCTGTTTGTTGTTGCAGCGGTCGGCGCCCTTGCGGTGCCCGCGATGGCGGACGAGGTCGGCGTTCGCGCCGGGCCGGTCGGCGCCGGCGTAACAGTGGGCGAAGACCATCGCGACTTGGACAGGGACCGAGATCGCGACCACACTACCGTAATCAAGGAGCACGAGCCCCGTGATCGGACAACGGTCATCAAGAAGGATCGTGAGGACGGGGTTGAAAGCAAGACCACCATCCATCGGGACAACGACTAACTTTGATCACGACTAAGCCTGAAAGCGTCCGCGTGCTTCCTGCATCGAAGCGCACGGGCGCTTTTCCTTACCAACGGATCATTGACGACGGCGATCTGTACTAGCTATTGTGGAGGTGCTTAAAGCTGAAAGGACGTGCGGCTCAAATATCGTCGGGAATTTCCTTGATTTCGGCTTCTTGCAATTCCCGTTCGGCTTGGAACCAGAATTCGTCGTCCCTTCCAGCCGGACGTCCGTCCTCCTCCCACATTTCCCGCGCTCGCTTTCGGATCTTCTCTTCGTGAGGCTTTACCAGGGCGCGGGCTCTCTGTTTCAACTCCTCAGCAAGAGCCAGTACGCGCTGGACCGTCTCGCTATCACCGATCCAACGGGCAAACTTCTTGTACTTGTTCGCCTTCAAGAGGAGGTGCGTCTTATCATCCACGACATTCTCCATCCCAATTAGACGACAGAGGCGTGATTAAGTTCAACAGATCAGGGTTCGGACTAACGCAGGCGGCTCTATTCGTAAGTGTGCTTGAACGCCTCGATTTTGCGGTCCCCCCCCCCGCCAGAGCTTTACATCATGGCCATCGACAAGCTGTTCGCGCATTCTATTGGCCTATTCGTCATCGGGACAAACCAGTTCTATTGCCCGGACAAAATGACCGTCCGCACCAATGGATGTAGGCTCGATACTCTGCCGTCGACTGCTCGGCGCGAACCGGGATCGGCCCAAGGCCAATGTGAGCAATATTGCACACCTTCAAAACAGACGCAGCACAACTTCGCGGTTAGTGTTCACCCTCCTCCCGTTCAATGCGTGTTGGTTTTTCCTGCCATTTCTCTAAGTCAGGCTTCGGCCCACCGGGTTTTCTGTTCTTTCTCGACCGGTCCGCTCCACGGCTCATCGGTCGATTCTGCGTCGCGTTACTTCGGATCAACGACGCTCTTTGATGAACCGTCGGGCGCAGCCTGCATGCCAGGCGGGGACTGCCCTTGAGGACTAGCCGCCGGCGTGCCGCCGCTGCCAGTGTCGATCGGGCCGGTCCAGCCCTGCGGCTGAAGTTGCCCCTTATTGTCATCAGGCAACACAGTGCGGCCAGTGCTGTGCTGAGAGTTGGCCGGTTGCTTTTGTTCGGATTGGGTCTGAGCCGATGCCACGGAGGCGGAAGTGGCGACGCAGAGCGCGGCAAGCATAAGGCGCATGCAAGATCCTCCGGCGGGTCTATCTGCGCCAACCCGGCGGAACGGCGTTGGTTCCGTGTGAGGCCGCCACACGACATTTCGGACCGACGTCCAGCCCTCAGGACTCGTTTTCCGGCGGTGGCCGCTGTGCCGGGACAGCCTCCCGAATCCAAAACGCACCAGCGGCCTCCTGAGACTCAGGAAGAGGATATGCGCGCGGCAAAGGTTCAGCCGCCGGGCATGCCGTCGTCTAGGGGACCTTGGCCGCCAGGCGGCAATCCGCGCGCTACCTCGTTCACGATCTCGACGATATCCTGAAGCGAAGATCCACTATCAAAGCTCTGTTCTTCTGCGGAGTTGCGTTGTGTCCTGGGATAGCCGTTTTGCCGAACCCATCGAGCTGCGCGGAGTTAGGCTGGCGTCGTTGCGCGACGCTACTGTGCACCTGGTTAACACCGTCCCGTCCGAACGCGGTACCCCGGTCATCCTTACAGCGGCGGAGCTGATAACGAGCGCGGCCGAACGCGATGGCCCTATCGAGTTCGCTCGCATCGCGACACTTCGGGCGATCAATCGTCATGTCGAGCGCGTGTTCGATCCTTCGCGCAAAGATACGCGATGAGGACGCCGCAAGCTGAAGCCAGATGAATGAAAAACCCGCCCGGCGTGAACCGGCGCCCTCACCTCTCATCGTCTGGATGATGCCAAGCTAGGCGGGCCGCGGGGATAAGTCTTGCGATTAGCGGAACCTGCGCTTCGCACCTTTGTTTTCGTAAATCCTCAAAGTGGCGCCGAAGACGCTACTCGTCGAAGGATGGAAACCAAGGAGAGGCATAATGTTTACAAAACAAGTCATCCTCGCAGGCTTTGCCGCAATCATTTTGGGCGTTGGTGCCGCACACGCCGGTCCCTGCAACACCGGCGGTAAGGACGCTGGCTCTGGTCCCACGCCCGGCTACACCGGTCAAACAATTGGCACTGATTCGGCAAAAACCGATCAGCATCCGCCGACCGAAACGATGAACCGCGTGGCAGGAGAAAAAGCCACATCATCGCAGGATGCTCAAAGACAGCAACAGGGCCAGCCAACAGCCGCACAGCAAGCCCAGGGCGCCAAGCCTTCGGCGCAGACGGCCGATCAAGGTTGCTGAACACCAGGGGTGCCGTCGACGCAAGTCGACGGCTTACCGCGCATCGTCCGGATCGTGCCCAAGTCCGCAACGGCGGGGATGGTGGTTGGCGAGGGCGCGCCGGCACGATGGAAATTGAAAGAGGCCGCCAACTGAGGCGACCTTACATCTTCTCCTGAGACCCAGTTCGGTTGCCGCACTTACATTCGAACATGTGGAATGTCCGCCCGGTCGGCGCGTCCGGCATACTGGCAGTGCAATTGGGTTGCTCGCCGCATTTTAATCAGCGAGGAGAGGTCGGCCCTTGGCGATCTTGCTTTTCCATGACCCCAAAAGAATGAAAGTATGTGGCATTATTCGGGTGGCTTTAGCTCTGGCGACGACAGCCATTGATTGATTTGCGAGGCGGTTTGTAGCTGCCGGGCCTTCCTTACGAGAAGGTCACGGTCCTTGCCGTAGGGAAGTTTTTGAGCCTCGGCTTTGGCCGCTTCCGATTGCTGAAGCCACTTCTGTTCAATCGTGATTTTGCCGGTCATTGGGTCGCTCCCTGATGTCCTGAAGGCAGGGGTTGTTCAGCAAAATTTGCGCCCTTAAAACCGTCAACGGCCTTCCAGGTTCCCGGCCGAAAAAACAAAATAGGGCGGCTGATGTATGGTTCGGGAGCCGGAACGAATTGGCCGGCATTGCTTGAATCCGGTTTCTGTTGCAGAGTTGCGTTGTGTCCTGGAGCTTGAGGTTCGCTGAGCCGATCGTGCTGGACGATGGCGCCAAGCTGGCGACGCTTCGCGACGCAATCAGGCACCTCGCCCAGATCATTCCCAAAGCCGAACGCGACATGTCGGAAATCCTGACGGCGTCCGACCTTCTGACGCAAGCAGCCGAACACGGCGGCCCGGTCGAATTCGCGCGCATCGCCACGCTGCAGGCGATCAACCGTCACCCTGCTCAATCCGTCGCGTAACGATCATCATTGGGGGCGTCGGAAGCCGGCGAGGGATCGATGATCAGGGGCGGCCCGACGCCGGCATGGCAAGCGGCGCCGGACCTAACCGCGTGGAGGTCTTGCCGGAATCCGACGCGGCTGCCGACATAATGCGCGACTAATCGCGACAGCCTCCAGGACATTAAACCGCAGTGCCAACGGGAACGAAAATTCTTCCCCAACCTTGAATTGGTTCTGTTGCGGGAGTTGCCGGCGTCATGAATAGGCCCGACCAAGATACGCTCCTGCGTGCCGTTGAGGACGCTAGACGCATCCTGGGTGAATATATTGAGCCCGGGTCGCGCGGGATAGGGCGTAAGGCCGCCTCAGTAGGCGGCCTCTTTCGTTGGTACGTAAAGACCGAACTCCGATTTGAAAGGTGAGCAATCTGGAAAAGATACGGACTCTATTCGCGCCTAGGTTGACCAAATCGCGGCCGGGACCGCGAACGGAGGTTCCGATTTTGCGGATGAGCATTTTAACAGCGGCGGAGCCCTGAAAGGGACGCCTGAGATCGCCATGCCACAAGACGACGCAGATAGGTTCCGCAAGCAGGCTGAGGAATGCCGAGAGCAGGCCGCTAAGGCTGTCAGCCCTCTAGACAAAGAGGCATGCCGGGTTGCCGAGGAAAGGATTAAGCTGGCGATGTCAGTTGAGAAACGCCGGGAGTAATTAATGGGCTGTTTCGAGCCCACCAGCAAATCGAGTTGACGACCGTGAAGGACTATCAAGCCTCAATCGAAAAGCTTCGGAGAGACGCCGCTGAGGCCGCGCTAATCCGCGATCTGGCGACCAACTCCACCAAGCGCGAAATGTTCGACCGGCTACATCAGCACATCACTCTGCTCGCCGACGAAGTTGAGCGAGCCGTGAAGTTCGACAAGTCGAATTGCCTGCCCCGCCACTTACTGTAGGTGCCGTCATGTTTGACGGATTTTCAAAACGAGAGATTTTTGTCATTCTCGGCGGCCTGCTGGTCATTGCCGTTTTAGGCGCCTGCGGCGGAGTCTATCTCGCCAAGACTTCTAGTCGGGGACCGCTCCAATGACCCCCTCGAACGCGCGGGCGGACTTAAACCAGCGCAGATCGAAGCTAAATAAGGCCGCCTCAGTTGGCGGCCTCTTTCATGAGAGCCTTGACGACGGGCCACACGGCGCTTGGTCTTCCCCGCCCGTCAGATGCTCTTCGATGTTTTCGGCGATCTCCTCGCAGACCGACGCCAGCGCAAGCAGTTCGGTTTTAACAAAAGGATCATCGGCCTGCCCGACAAGTTTCCGATACTTGGCCGCTTGATCCTGTAGATAGTTAAGCCAATCATGGATGCCGAACACAGTCCCCTTGAGCTTGGAGTGGTCACAATCCATGGTGGAGCTTTCACTAGAACGCCGAATGCGTGAAGCTGATGTAGGTTCGCAATCTGCAGACACCATTAAATTGAGTTTTAGAAGCCAACTGTTTTGAAATGGCGAGTGGCCTAATTCGGCCAGTACGGCGGCAAAGTACTGGCCTGTTTTGACCCTCAGTGGCCTAATTTGAAATGAACAGTGGCCTGTTTGAGTTATGTACACTTTTGCACTGTTCGGTTCCCATCACGGGGTTAAGGTGTCGTGATCACCGCACCGCTTTCGGCTGCTATCGGTGTCTGAGAGTGCTGCACGCTCCCGCCCAACAGAGGGAATGCGTCCATGCCATTCGCCCATTCCACCGAACCATCATTACTTCCAATCGAACGGCCACGCTGCCCAAAGTGTCGGGGCCGCATGATGCTGGCGCGGATCGAGCTTGGTCCTAACCATTCCGACCTGCGGACGTTTGAGTGTCCGAAGTGCGAGCACGTCCATAAAATGGTCGTTGAGGACCCGATGACTTCAGCCAAGCCGGGCTGGCAGAACAGCGGGCTTAGGGCACCGGAGTAAGGCCGCCTCAGTTGGCCGCCTCTGTAGGGGCGCTCTGTCAATCTGCCATAGGGACAAGCGTGGCCTCAAAGGTCAGGCCCGGCGCTTGTTTGGCGGTTCCAGTGCATGATGCCGTCGTCGGCGTAGATTTGCCGGTCAGTGTCAAATTGACCTCGTCGATGCCGAGGCCGAAAATGGATGGCTGCCCCGGCGTGTGCCGCTTCGTGGCAATGAAAGCTGTGAATTTATCTCCGTCTGCAACGTATGACCCGGTGTAGGCGAGCACGGCGTCTCCGCCGGTTACTTTGCCGTCGTTAAGCTCTATAACGCCGGTTCCTTCTCCCCGCATCGTGCAGCGTCCTTCTTCCTGCCGGGTTCTGAACCAAGCCGAGTAACTGCCATTTCGAAGCATGTGCCCACCTATGCGACAACGTGAGGTAGCACCGATAGGTTGCCGGATGGTTTACTGACAGGCGGGTTTTGCTTTTAACTCTAATGCGATGGGCCTTGGCGCGGCGGCTCCGGACCTTCGCCAGTCTCAATCTCCGCGTCGTGCACGTGTACAGGCAGCCTCATGTTCAGCGCCGCTCACGCGCCTGTCAGACGGTCCTCGATACTATTGGCGACCTGCTCGCAGACCGACGCCAACTCAAGCGAGTTTTTTTCAGGACAGGATCGTCCGTCTGCTCGGCAAGTTTCCGATATGTGGCCGCTTGGCCCCGTAGACATTCAGACCAATAATGCATGCCGAACACAGTATCGTTGGGCTTGGAGTGGGTGACAATCCGTAGTGGAGCTTTCACTAGAACGCCGAAGCGTGAAGCTGATGCAGGTTCGCAATCTGCCGACACCACTAAATTGAGTTTCAGAAGGCAAGCGCCTCAGTTGGTAGACTTGACCGGTCTGGCCTCGCCAACCTTCTCGACGCTGTTACCTGCATGAAAACTTAACGTGATACGTCGCCCGATGTGCTCGATGCTCTTGAGCTTGCGAACCGCCTGATCAATGGCAGCGGCCATTGCCCCCACCGCGGCTCTTTTGCGTGCGTCTCACGCGCCCGATGATGATCGCTCGAACGTCCGCGCCGAAGTCCTTTCTAAAATACCATTTAATGGCAGAGCGGACGCCGCCTTCCCATGTTGTTCGGTAAGCTATTTGTCGAGGATCACTATGATGAATTTCGCACTGATTGGCGCTGCTGCCGTCGCCGCACAGCAGCTTTGGCAGTTCCTGCGCTGGTGCAGGCCGCTATCGAACATCCCGGCTATCGCCCGCATTTCTACCCGAAATCAAATCGTCAAAAACTTGGCGGCGGGCAATCCGCACGGCGATGGCGGTTACTATCGCGACAACAACTGACAGAACGGGTTGGAGACGCAAATCGGGTTGATGGGCAAAAATGGCGGACCCTTCGCCGCAGCGCCCGCAAGGCTTGCCGCCACCTCTACGACGCCTTGTCGAGGGATTGGGACCCTATCAGTCCTTGGCGCTGCTCTTGGTACCTACCGGTCTTGTAGAACCTCTAAAGCTGGTCGCAGTGGCCGTTGCGGGCGATGGCCATTGGATCACCGGCACAGTCATGATTGGGGCCGCCTATGCTGCGAGCCTGTTGCTGGTCGACCGGCTGTTCGTAATGGTCAAGCCCAAGCTGCTGACCTTGCCTTGGTTCGCTCGGCTTTGGCGTTGGTTTGTCGAGGTTCGCAGCAAGGCGGTTGGACTGTTTCGCAGGTCGTGAAACGAAAGCCCCGGCATGAAAGCGGGGTTCCTTGGCGTCCGACCGCCGACTTGGCGCTCATGTGCCGCCTACGGGTGGCACGAGCCGCAGCTTTTTAAGAGCGAGCGCACGGTCAATGGCTCGCTCCGCTTGCGATGCAGCCTCAGCCTTCGTCGCGGCTTGGCCTGTCGCCGAGCGGTCCGCATCTAGCGAAACCGACCATTTCCAGACCTGCCGCCCTAGCCCTTGAATGAGCGCGTACTCAACACCGCGATATTCCATGCTGGTGGAAACCAGAATGGCGCTGCGTGGTTCCGAGCCGCGCGTGCACGTTTATAGCGGCAACGATGATCGCCCTGAGGCCTATCGAACGGCGTTCGTCATGCCGCCGCAGCTTTATCTTCCTTGTCAGCACCGCGCGCAACGATCTTGAGCACGTCATCCGGCAATGGTCGTTGTAGCGCCTTCGCCTCATCCCACGGCGCGCGCATCCAGACATCGCGCTCATCGTCGGTGGTCAGGATCACCGGCATGGCCTTGGGATGGATCGGCTCGACGATGGCGTTCGGCGCAGTCGTCAGAAATCCGTAGAGCAGATGGCGGCCTCGACCGGGTTGGCTTTGGTGCGCGAACGCCAGTCCATCCCGTCCATATCCCGGCGAAGGCGACGAGCGGTCGGCTCTCGTCAGGCGCAACGCATCGCGCCGCGAAGTCGAAATCATGGTGGCCGAATTATCTGGGCGTAAAGTTATTCGCCACCGCCAACGTGCCCCGCTCGTCGGTTTCCAGGGCAATCTTCTGCGCCAGCATGACGTCGCCCGCGACGAGATAATCCTTAGGTACGAAGCACCAGCCAACCCGCGGTCGGCCAGCGGCGTCTAGCAGCCGAAGCGAAGGGCGAGACAGCTAATCACTTCCTGGGTGTCTCACCGTTTCCTGTTCCATTCCCACTGTTCAACAAGCCGATCAAACACCTCGCCTGCACCAGTTAAGCAGCAACGGCAACGGCGAGTAGCCTATTTCGGCCGGTACCGGGCTCTGGGTGCTGCCCTGTTTTGACCACCGGTAGCCTAATTTGAATTTCGCACTGGCCTAATTTGAAAAATGAGCACGTTTTAGACCGGCACGTTTTCTGTTCATCGGACGTTTGGTATGTCTCAGGCACACTAGGCTGCCGGGATTTCAGGACCCGGCCAGGGGAATGCCAACGCCGCCGAGCGATCATACTCCGCTCCGGCGGTGTTGTGCGTTTAGCTGGACGATTAGGCGCAGGCGCCAAATTTATAACTTAGGTACACAAGTGGACATACGGGGCAGTCATTGGAGTGTACGATCATCGGCAGTATTCGGTGCTTAAAAGCGTTGTGCTCCCGCCAACAGCGGGGCATCATTTGGCTGAATCTTCTGAACGTCGCTATTTCCGATGGAACGACCTCGTTGCCCCAAGTGTCCAGGTCGTACTTGCGACCCGAATTGAACTTGGTTCGTGCGCACGGGGAGCCTAGCGAGCACGGGCATCATTTCGACGGCGTTCATCCGGATCAGCAATTCATCTTCAACGATAAGGATGAGCGCACGCTTCGCTACTGAAATCATATGTCGGTCTTTTCCACTTAAATGGGTGCTGGCGAAGCAATCGCGATCTAGTGCCGCCGATCTGACGATAATGGAAACGACCTACACCTCGCGGCGGAAACAGAGATTAGCCGTCGCCAAGGACCGATTTCGCTTCCGGAAAACGCCACTCTTCCCCGACCGGAATCACGCGTACTGGCCCGTTGTCGCTGACGAGTACGTGCGAGCCGATTTCGTCGTCGACCTTCATCAGCGTGATGTCCACCTCTGGCGTCCAACCGAGCGTGACATCCATATCACCGGAAAAAATTTGCCAACGCGAACCATCTTCGAGTTCGACAATGGGAAGACTCTCGGAATGCGACCGAATCTTCATCGCGTGCCGCGACCGGCAACGCTCACTTCGAGGCCGGAGCTTGGGCGTTGGCCTTGTTGGGATCGGGTTTGTTGGCCTCATGATGCCCGATCGCGCAGCCCGCCGCCGCACCGAGCTTTCCATGGCCCGCCATGTGACCGGCCACACCGCCGACGATCGCTCCCTTGATGCATCCCTTGGCATCCGCGCTGGAGAATGAGCCGACCGAGACGGCTACTGCGACGGCGGCGATAAGAACTGATTTCATGGGATCCTCCAGTTACATTCGGCAGACCAATGCGCACCAGACGGCTCGGTTCCCCCGACGAGTTTTGAGATCGGCCGCGGCCGTTCATCCCGGTTTCCACCGCTGCTGGGCCGACGATCGGTCCGTGTTAACCGAACCATGGTGGTGGCGTTGTGGAACCGCGGCGAACCTTCGGGATTGTTCGTTGTGGAGATCGGACCACTTTCCCAGCACTGGAGAACGCATGCGCGCGTCGGACGAGGTTAGCGAAACTCAGGCGGCCTGGGGATGGGCAACCAAACTGGCAGACGAGGCTGAGGCTTGGCGCAGTCGGCGGGGTCAGACGCCGGAGATGGTTCGGGGCCGCGTTCGGGTCGTGCGACTTCCCAAGCGAAGCCGGTCAAGCGTCTCAGATCGGGGCTCAGCCGACCTTTTAAAAACCTAAATCGAGTCGGGCCGCTCTTTCGAAGCAGTCTCGCGATTAGAGGCGACCCAAGCAATCCGCGGTCACCACGCGCCTGGCCGACACCAGCGCCGACTTCGAAGGATCATGACCCGTGGCCCTACCGACAACTGAGCAAGGCGGTCTTCCGGCGCCCCGACGTTACTGGGCCGCCGCCACCATCTGGCTCTCACGCTTTCCGTCCTCGACGGTTCGATCGCCAACGTCGCCCTTCCGACGATCGCGGCAGACCTGCACTCGCCGGTTGCAGAATCCGTATGGGTGGTCAACGCCTATCAATTCGCTACCGTCGTATCGCTTCTTCCGATGGCGCAGTGGGCGAAATGGTCGGCTTCCGGCGGGTCTTTCAGCTCGGCATCATCGTGTTCACGCTCGGATCGCTCGGATGCACCTTCGCGCACTCGCTGCCCATGTTGGCGTTCGCCCGAGCCCTACAAGGGTTCGGCGCCGCTGGCATCATGAGCCAGAACGGAGCGCTGGTCCGCTTCACTTATCCTTCGGGGATGCTGGGACGCGGTCTAGCCTTGAATGCTTTAGTCGCTTCCGCGGGAGCGGCGCTTGGCCCGACGGTCGCATCCGGCATCCTGGCGGTGGCATCGTGGCAGTGGTTATTCGCGGTCAACGTTCCGATCGGGATCGTGGCCTATCTGCTGGGTCGAAAGTCGTTACCGGACAATCCGAAGTCCGGCTCCTTCGACCTCGCCGGTACGCTCCTGAACGCGTCGATGTTCGGCTTCATCGGCATCGATCTGCTCACCCGTTGTGGCGACGTCTGGGTCGGCGCTCTCGGGCTTGCCTTGGATGTCGCGGCGGCCGCCGCCCTCTTCCTGCATTCGCGTTCGCAGTCCGAGCTGGTCGTGCCGTTCGACCTCTTGAGAAATCCGGTCTTCAGCCTGTCCGTCCTCGCGTCCTTCGCTGCCCAGTTGCTGGCATTCGTCTCCTTATCATTCTTCTTCGTGAGCTCGCTTCACCGTGGCCAAGTGCAAACCGGCCTGTTGATGACCCCGTGGCCTTTGGCGGTCGGGATCGGCGCGCCCATCGCCGGGCGCTTGGCCGACAGACTTTCCGCGGCCGCCCTCGGCGCAGCGGGACTGCTCGTCCTGTGCGCGGGCCTCGCCCTCTCGGCGGCCCTGCCCGTAAACCCGACTTCGGTGATAGCCTGGCGAATAGCCTTGTGCGGCCTTGGGTTCGGGTTCTTCCAGGCCCCCAACAATCGCTCGATGCTATCCGCCGCGCCGCTTTCCCGCAGCGGGGCGGCTGGCGGGTGCTCGGCAGCCACTTCGAACGGAATATGCGCCAGGAATATTCGACCAACTTCGCCTTCGGACAGGAGGACCGGACGTCCGCCCGCCCAGCGGCCTTTGCCCCGCTCACTCGCTGCGGACCGTCTTGTGCGGCCGGCTATGAAGTGACGACGGGCGTCGGCAAGACCGGCGTAGTCGGCGCACTTCGGAACGGCGAGGCCCGACCGTCATGCTGCGCGCCGACATGGACGCACTGCCTATCCAGGAAGCGTCCGAAATTTCAGGCCGGGAGGTCCCGACTGCGTCGCGATGGCGCTCTTGAAGCGGTGATGCCGATTTGAGATGGTTAGTTTAGCGGCGCTGCAATTTCATGGACGCCGGAGTTCACGTTCCTCACGGTAGTTGTCGTGTTGTTTATCAACGTCAACAGCTTATAGTAGTCGACGACCTTGGCATTGGCGATATACAGCACGTCCTTGGTCCGCATCTGGAAGGCAGATGACAGCAGAAGTCCCGACGGATCTCGCAAGTTGATGCGGTAAATCGTCGGTATTTTATCAAGAATGAATCTCCTGGTGTCGACGCCGAGTTTCTCAAGGAAATGGCGATCTTCAAATCGGTAGACGTAAATTTCGCCAGGGTCTGACTGAACGTCGGAAAGTCCGCCTGCTTTGCCGATCGCTTGAGACCGGGCGCGAATCTCTCCGACTAAATCAAAGAAGAACCGTTTCATGATCGCACAACCAAGCCAGAACCGTTCCGTCCAAAGTTCCGTTTCAAAGAAGTTCGCCCCAAGGGTTTACAACACAGCCTCCAAGTGCCACGCCGTCGCACAGATTTGGCGCTGCCCCTGACGGAAGTCTGCCGGTGACTTCAGTCGAGTGGTCCTCTGCAAAGGCCCACCCTCATCGAAGCACGACTAACCGCTCTTCAGTAAATCTTCCCTCTGTTCCGCAGCCCGAATTGCCAGGTTGGAAAGCCGCAGTCGGTTCCTGACCTGCGAGCGCCACGCGACCTCTATCGCATGCGCCGCCACCTCCTGCGCTTCCTGGAACTTCACGGCCTGACCGGTGCGCATGAGATAGTCCATTGCGATGGTAAGCGCGTCGTCCATCACGCTATCGAAGTCGCCAAAGGGCCAAGGATACATGGCACATCCGACATTTTTCATCGACAGGAAGGCGAGCTGCACCGACGAAGGAGGCAGCCCGCTTCAATTACGCCAGCTCAAGCAAATGACCGTTTTGATCCGCCCGTTACCGTCGGTGTTACTGCGCTCGCGTGGCCCGCGAAAAACGCGGCCAGAGCCCCCAGTAAAAGAGCGAGGGCACCGAACAGCGCCCCCCGCGACACCGTCTTGGCTGTTGTATCCGCGAGTTGTTTTGCGTGTTCTTTGGCTTTGGCGACCGTTTCTTGGTACTGCTGTTGGTACTGCTCGACCTGAGCCTTGGCTTGATCGGGAGGGATATTCTGCGCCTTGGCCAAAGCATCAGCAGCTTTATCCGTTGCAGCGGCCTGTTGAGCGGGGTCTCCCGAGAGCGCCGCACGAACAGCTGTCGCGGCGGCATCTCGAAGCGCTGCAGGATCCTGGCCGCCCAAGGTGCTCCGAACCCTATTCTCGATGGTAGCCAGTGGGTCGCTCATATTATTCAAAGAAGGCGCTGCGGTCTGGACCGCAGTTTGAACGGACCCGCCGATGGCTTTGCCGGCTCCTCCAAGCGCGGACGATGCCGAGCTCGCAGCGCCGCCAATCAGACCCGAGGCAGCCGTCGAGAGCAGGTAAACGACGATTAGGGTCGAAACCGCCCACGCAATCAAACCGTGATAGGCGGTTGTCGATTGAGATGACTTTCCTGAAAGCCGCCCAGCGATGTAGCCACCAACCGCAGCCGCAACTATTCCGGAGATAACCCACCAGATACCTGCACCTACCGAGAGGGATCCGGCGCTTGGCGTATCCCCCGCGGCTGCGTCGATGGTCGAGAGACCGACGCCGACTCCAACCATGTTGAGGATTATCTGCATTACAAGGGCAATCGTGGCACCGGCGAACACGGCACCCCAGGAGACCTGATTCAACATTATCGTGCGAATGTCGTCAGCGGGAGCAACTGCACTCACTTTGGGAGGATTTCGGTGCTCGTCTGGGCGAGCCATTTCGGGTGAATAAGCCATTTGTTACGCGCCTTCTGCAAATTGGAAACTTTGCCTGTAACCTTCTCTTGCCGACGATGTTCCTATCTTGCTGAATAATGTGCGTGCGGCTTACGCTGGCTGCGGCATGCCAAATTCCACGGTCGCCGGCTGTTGCTCTGCATCCAACATCGGAGCGAATTAGCCAGACCCAGCAATCGCGGCTGCCGGATGCTTCTGAGCTAATCGCGCTGTCGGCTCGGGCACATATACGCAACTCCGCCAAACGCAAAGCGATTGAAGCGCGTCGGCAGGATACTCGGTTGCTAGGAACCTGGCGCGTTTTTCTCGGTTAAAGAAAGAACTCAAACAGGGAGAATGACCAATGTCTAAGAGATCAATTAGGACTGCGGCGCTGGTCGCAGCGATCGTCTTGCCGCTCAGTGCCTTTGCCCAAGGAGGCGGCGGGGGCGGGGCCGGTGGAGCGGGCGGCGGGAGCGCGGGAGCCGCCGGGAGCGCAAGCGGTGGCACAGGGGGTGGGAGCGGCAGCGCAGGCACGGGGAGCACGTCAACCGGCGTAGGTGCGTCGCCCGGAGCCTCCTCAGTAAACACCACCGGTCAAGCGAATTGAGCGAACACCACCGTCAATGAGGCCGTCAGCCCCAACAATCCGTCGACAACTGCGCCGGGGGGTCCGAACTCTCAACCTGTGCCAAACCAAAGCGTCCAGGAACAGAACGCGCAACAATTCGATCCAAGACTTTCTCCCGGCTATCAAAAGTAAGGACGAGGGCCGGAAGGCGCAGCCCGATAACTCGTTTGCGAGAAGTGTGCACACGGCGCGCGGTTACGGCGATCTTCAGGACCGGGACTGCGCCCTTGTACTTGGCGCGCGACCGGGGTCCATAAAGCAAGGCCCCGGATCGCTCCGAAGAAGCCAGCGAACACGCGAAGTACATCCGCCCACATGCCCGGCCGCTCGATGGGAAGCGGCCGGGCGTGTGCTCATTCCTGACGCGCGTTCTCCGCAATTCGGCGGTAGATACCCTGGCGAAGGCGCAAGAGCCCGGAGCTCAGCTCCGAGGCTCTTGCGGCCGGAAAGGTACATCCGCTTTCCAGCTCCTGGTGACTAGGCCACCGCTCGCACTTCGCGGTTGAGATAGGCCAGCGTCACTTTCTCAACATTGGCATCGATCCACTTGGCCATCTGCTCCTCTTCCCTGAGTGAAGCCTGAAGGTGTGGTCGTGCGCTGTCAGAACCAGCTGGCTCGCAAAGCGCGAGCAGCGATTTGTAGGCTGCGATTTCAAAATTTTCGAAAGCGTTGTTCGCGAAGGTATTCTTGAGTATCTCGTCGCCGGCCATACCATGGGTCATCGCCATCACGTTAGCCATGACCGACTGGGCGGTGTCCTTCAGAGTGGACGTTGTTTCACCAAGGACATCAAGGCATTGCTCCAGCCGCTTGAGCTGCTCGTTTGTCTCCTGAAGATGGGCAGTGACTTTAGCCTTCACCTCGGGATATTCGTCCAGCCTCTCCGACTGACGCTCCATCAACTCGCGTGCTTGGGTCTCCATGGCGTGCGCATTGCGCAGGCCAACAACAAAAATCTCTCGTGCTGTTTGTGCCATCGGCGGCTCCAATCATGGTTGTGCGGGCCATAAACACGCACAAGCAACTGTCGTTCCTATTTTCGTGGTCGCAGGCAGCTAAAAGGAACGTAGCCCTTCTGGACCCGCCTTGCTTACCGCGTGCTGAAACAGACAAACCGTCAGTCTCTTTGACGTGTCAGTAACCTGCTGCCCCAACATTGGCCCGCTCCACTTAACTTTTGTTGTAGCGCCTTCCATGATTTCGGGCGCAGACTGTGATTTAGGGCATCCACTGTCTCCATCGGATATCGCCTCGCTTTATCGGTGATGAGAACGCTGATAGCGCTCGCACCCCACAAAATAGGCACCAGCGTATGCAAAGAAACCGTTTCACACAGACCACTACATTGGGCTATCGCCTAGCTCATGAGGCAGAGCGGCTAAGACAAAACGCTCGCACGGTGCCGATCGGCAAGGAGCGCGACAGCCTTTTGCGCAAAGCTCGCCAGTTAGAGACCGCCTCGCACATTGACGAATGGCTATCGTCTCCGGGCCTGCAAACGCCGCAGTGAGATGTACCCGCGCCAGGGCCTCCTCAAACATGCATCTATCTGCTGCGAGAACGCTCACGCCGGCAGAGCGATACGACGACTGATTTGATCAGGCGGTGCTCTGGCTAAAGCGCGCTATCGAGTGGCGTTGCAAATCCCCATATTTGCGGCGGGCGGATGCCTCCGAAGCGAGTGCTAAGTCGGAAGTTGAAATGCAGAGACCCGCTGAAATGGATATCGTTCGCCGCGCTTATGAACTTTGGGAGCAAGCGGGAAAGCCTGACGGCAGAGATCAGGAATTCTATCATCAGGCAGAACGGGAATTGCAAAAAGCAAACGAGCAAGCCGTCCCAGAACAGCCGCATTAATACCGCTTCGGAGCTTTCCGTGCGGCTATGGAATTGGTGTGTCAGCGATTTCTGAGAGCAATCAGGAACGTAATTCATCGGCTAGGGTTGCAACTTCACAAACTCAAGCGAGGCCGGCCATGTATCATCACGTCAAGAAGCTCATGTTCACCGTCCGCGTCGACGAACCGGACCCCCGTTTTGGAAATATGCTCCTTGAACAGTTCGGGGGCGCGAACGGCGAGCTCGCAGCCGCGATGCAATATTCGATCCAGGGCCTCAATTGCGAAGACCCTGACCGCAAGGATCTCCTGATGGATATCGGCACCGAGGAACTTAGCCATCTCGAGATCGTGGGATGCTTGGCGCGGATGCATCTCAAACCGTCCAAATTCGATCGTCAAGCCGCCGAGGCCGACCCCTTGATTGCGATCGCAGGCGGTGGCGGGGTAAACCTCTTCAATTCGCAAGGCAATCCCTGGACCGCCGATTACTTGAAGATCACCGGTGAACTTGATGTCGATCTTCGCAGCAATATCGCGGCGGAAGCTCGTGCCAAGATCGTCTATGAGCGGCTCATCAATTTTTGCGATGACGCGGGGACCAAAGACGCCCTGCAATTCCTGATGACGCGGGAAATCACGCATATGAAGGCCTTTGCGCTGGCGCTGGAGAGCATGGGTAAGCCGGCCTTTAGCATCGGCCGCGTTGCGCCCACGCCCGGTCTCGTCAATCAATACTTCAACGACTCGACAGGCGCCGGCGACCACGGCGAGATCGACACACGCGGTCCCTGGAACGAGGGCGAGGAGTGGGTTTTTGTTGAATCTCCCGCAATCCAGGGAGGCGAGCCTGGCGTGGCTTCCGTCGTGACCGAGAGTTCGCCTGCGGTGCCTCCAGAAGGTCTAGATGAACTGCTGATAGACGTGCTGCGCGATATCGTCCACGCGGAAAGGCAGTTGACCAAGGCGCTTCCCAAGATGGCGGAAGCTGCGCGCTTCGACCAGCTCCGGGAATTGTTCGAGCAACATCTCGCGGAAACAGAAACGCAAATCGAGCGCTTGAACGAATGCTTTGAGCTGCTCGGCAAGACGGCGCGCGCCAAGCCCTGCCGGGGCATGATGGGCCTTGTCGAGGAAGGCCAAGCGGTTATGGAGGAAGGCGAAAAGAAAGAAGACGCCGCTGCCGATCTCGCGCTTATCGGCGCGGCACAACGGGTGGAGCATTATGAGATCTCTGGCTACACCACGGCCCGTAATCTCGCCCAGCAACTCAGGCAAAGCTCAATCGTGGCGCTATTGTCCAAATCCCTGGCTGAAGAAGAAAACGCTGACCAGCTTCTCAACCAAGTCGCTCGCTCGCTCATGTCGGTCGCCAAGATGCCGGCAGCGATTGAACAGGCAACGATTAATGGAGCTGAATAGACGGGTCTGCCGGCTAATAAGTGTACGGCACCATGTTTGGCGCCCACGCTTGCCGGAAAATTGGCGCGATATAGTTCGTGCAAAAGCCTGATGTTCGTATCACCCCTCGACTGTGAGGGAGATGGTCACTTTTAAGAACAGCTCGTCGCCATTTCGCACATCTACGATAACCCGGCTCGCGCTCCCTCGAATGAATGCATCCCTGGCGATTGAGGCGCCTGTTTCTACCGCTTCCCTGCGAACAGCCTCATTTTCGGAAAACTCTTGCCCTTCTTCGTCTTTGACGAGGCGCTCGTCCTCTACGATGTGGAAGTGAAACCGCGGCATTCGTTTGCCCTAGAGAGATGGCCTCTGATGCAAATAAAGACCGTCAAAGTCGGCTAGTTCCAAAAGCTTTTGCTCGTCGATCACCCTGACACTCCCGCGGTGGAACTCCAGAATGTTGTCGTCACGCAATTGTTTTACAATCCGATTAACGTGGACAGAGGTAATTCCCATAGCTTCCCCAAGTTGTTCCTGTGTCAAGGGCATCGCGAATCGGGCCCCCTGAACCATGCCGATGACTTTCAGGCGCTCTCGCAGTTCGACGACAATATGAGCAAGCCGGTTTGGGGCCGCGCGCTGTCCCACATTGACAATCCACTCCCGAAACATGGCGGCGTCGATCAGTGTGTCTCGCCAGAAGACTTCTGCGACGTTCGGTCTTCGGCGGGTAAGCTCCCGAAGGGAAACGTGGCTGATGAAGCCCAAGGTGCATTCGGTGAGCGTCATGAGATCATGATCCAGTACCTGCAAATGCAGGCTCTGTAGGTCGGGTATTTCGCCGGGTACGTGGATCGAGAGAATTTGCCGCCTGCCGTCTGACGTCATCTTGGACCGAACGCAAAACCCTTGGGAAAGGAGGCAGCACTCGGCCGGTCTGTCACCGTCTCGAACGATGGCCTGACCCGGCTGAAAGTGCTTCACCACAACCGGCAAGGACCGCACCGTCTGGACATCCTGGTCGTCCAACGCCGATGTTGTCCGAAGTCGTGTGATAAGCGCGTTCGTTATGGATTTGTTGGTCAGGGCGGAGCTCCGAGACTGTAATAGAATGATAAGAAACGGTAGCGGCTTTTCTCGGTTCCCAGCAAAAGTTGGGACGTCGTTTCAAAAAGGATGCCGGCGACGGTGTCCGGAGGCTGCTCGTAGCACAAAGGCGAAATCGGAGGAGACGAGAGTTATCTTTCAACAGCGGCTGAAGCGGTTCACGGAGACGCTCGTGGCGCCGCTATAAATTTGCCGCCAGGAGCCGCGAGTGCAATTCTCAGCTTTCGGTGGATTGACGAGTTGAAATGACGTCCCCAACGCAAGAGCGATCGCGCTCGTTATAGAGCGAAGGACCGTTATCGGCTTCTGCCGACGACCGCGACCAACGAGAAGTTTCGAACACGCCAACGGTGAAACAGCCAAAGCCGACGCCGCCAGCAATACCTGCAGCCAAGTGAAACAACAACCGGTTAACGCTAAGCCCAGCGATCTTCATCGTCTCGGGCTTGGCCAGTGTTCGAACGGTCGGCAACGTCTTCTGCGGTCTTCTTATCGCATGCTTCCGCGACAGGTTTGCCGGTGTCGGTAATAATTTCACTTTGCTTTGTGTGGACCGGGAAATCTTCCGGTTTTAACGCCTTCTGATCGGGCATGGCCGGTTCTCCATTCGAGCGTTAATAGTGCGGCCGACTGACGCGTAACTACTCCTCGCAAACAAATCGCTCGGAGCGAGAACACTCTTCACACCTGAATGTCGAGAAGTCCGGGCCTTTATCCCTGGCCTCATGCAGAACAATTACCATCGCGCAGCCGCACGCTGGGCAGGAGGGCAATTCCGCCGTAGCCAACGGGTAGAGCAGAAGGTCCTGGTCTACATTCATGGCGCCACCTGACAGTCCGGAACCTCAACAAGCGGAATGCCGAATAGTTGCAGACCAAAGAAAAATGCCGCGCACGACGCCCGCGGAGGCCGTTCCAACCAAACCAAAGAGACGGCCCGAGGAGGCCGGCTGCGCCGGGCAGTCTTAGGAACGGCGCAATTGCCTCGCGCTGCGATCACGGCAGAATTGATCCTCGCTATCTCATCTGTTCCACTACTTGGTGCGGATGGAAAGGTTGGGCATCACGCTTTTGCCGTGATCCGGGAAGCCTCCCAATTTCAAGACGCCTTTATTGGGTGTATAAAGGCTCTCTACTGCGAGGAAAGGCTCTCTACTGCGAGGTAGGCGCTTTTTACTCCGAGGTAGGTGCTTTTTGCTTGCCATAGGCCATGAGCGAATCGGCTAGGCTTATTTTTTTTTATGGAGCTCCCATGGATACTGAAAAGAAGTCGGGCGAACAGAGGACAGATCAGCCCAAGCCAGACATCGGCGAAATAGTCGGCGACTTGGTCGTGAGCGGCGCAACTATTCTTGCTCACTCGGCAGCCGAGGCCGTCGTAAAGCGGGTCAAGAAAGCGGCAAACCGCGATCAGGTCTGCAGGGAACGGCACAAAAAGGGGCGCGCATCCGCTTCTTCGCTTAGCCAGCGCGGCTTGCAGTATCGCCGGACTTTGATCGGCGCGATATGGCGGCAAGCCGGGTTCCTCCGCACGCACCTGAAAATAGGGCCCCGGCCACCCCGGGGCCCATTCGCGGCTTCTAACCAATCGCGTTAAGCCGCCTCGGCGTTGACCTCGCTGTCAGCGAGCATGGTAAGTGCGTCGTCGGTTTTCTGCTCCTCCGACAACGTCTGATCAAGAAGCCGGACCGCGTCCTTTATGCCGAGCTTCCCGGCCCAGGATTTCAGGGTTCCGTATCGGGAAATCTCGTAGTGCTCGACGGCCTGCGCCGCTGCGAGAAGGCCCGCGTTGAGCGCGCCAGTGTCCGCGTATTCGTCCATGATTTCCTTGCCTTCCTCGAGGATCCCCTGGATCGCGTCGCAGGTCTTGCCGCGGGCCGGTTTGCCGAGCAGTTCGAAGATCTGTTCGAGCCGTTGGATCTGGCCCTCGGTCTCGCCATGGTGTTTTTCGAAGGCCGCGCGGAGTTGATCGGAGTTTGCCGCCTTGGCCATTTTGGGCAGGTTTTTGTAGATTTAATGCGCTCATAACCGCGCGTTTGCGGTTTCGTTCCGCTATGGAAATGGGGCTTTCGCCGTTAATACCCCACATGCTGTTCAAGGCCATGCGACCTCATTCCGCTGCTTGAAGTTTCGACGGGCTTCTCGCTACCTCCCGTATCGCAGACATCACTTGATCTGTGGCCGTCTGCTGGATCATGTGTCCGTTTCCAGGAAACCGATGAAACCTGCTCTGCGGAATGTCGGAATGCAGCCGGGCTGACTGTGTGTCGATGTCGATTAACCTGTCTTGCTCGCCTGCAATGATGACAACCGGCATCTTCAAATCCGCATACTGATTGCGCAGCTTAAAGGCGTCCGGAATCATCAGCGCCGATTCCGCGGCGGATGCCCGGATCTGCGAAGGACGAAGGGCCATTTCCTTTGGAAATGCTTCAAATTTCTTCGGCACAGATCTGGGACCAAAGATTTTTGCCATCATCAGCGGCCATATCGCGCGGCTAATCAACGGCGACAAGGAATGACTGAGGATGTCGCCGATGAGTGGCAAGGCCGGCGCGCCTATCGCGATGACGTCGGGCCTTGCAGTGGGATAATAGTACCCCGAGGCGAGGACTAGTCCGCGGACCAGATCGGGATTTTTCAGGGCCAGTGCCACAGCGACCGATGCGCCCCATGAGTGTCCGAGAACGGTGGCGCTTGAAACGTCGAGCCGCTTGAGCGCTTGTTTGATCAGTTCGGCTTGAGCGTCGGGCGACCAGATCACGTTGCGCGGCCGGTCGCTGTGGCCGAAGCCGGGACGGTCGAAAACAATGACCCTGTAATTTTTTGCCGCGAGATCAATTAGACCGCTGGATTCGAAGTCCTGGATCATGCTGCCATTGCCGTGCAGCAGAACCAGCGGTTCGCCTGATCCCCGTTCAACGTAGTGAAGCCGAACGCCGTTCACATCAAAGAAGCGGCCAGTAGGCGGATTTTTATGCTCCGCTTTCTTCGCAAGATTACGATTGATCAAGGCCATTGCGGCCAGTGTGCCAATCGCAACCGCCGAAGCTACCGCGTAAGGATGCGCCTTTGCGTTGCGACGGTTAACGGGAATGGAAGGACGAAGGCGTCTAATAGGATTCGCTGAGGTCATGGATTGCACTCGGGAGGTGCGTGCACGAAATCCGGAAGATCCTGGGAAATGTTGCAGCGCTGAGTAAACAAGCGATACACAGGTTCGTTCCGTGCGCTTGCAGTTCCCCGCAATCCGCCGATCATGACCGTGATAAGTCGCCGTGAGCTCTTCCCGATGTTTTTGGAGGCAGGCCAGCACGGCGAAATCGCCCTGATCAGGTACCGGACGACAGTACCTTTGGACGTTACCGGCGCAAGCGCGCTGCTCCTGTTTGGTTCCACTGTGCTGCGCCATGGCGGCACTGGAAAGGAAAAGCGTTAGCAATAAGCACATTGTTGTTCATGGAAATCTTTTTACGCCGTGGATGACGCTGTTACCGCCGGGGCCACCATGACTTTTGGGTCGAGGGCCGCAATTACAAAGAAGCTTATGCAAATGCCGATGCTGCGAGTTTATTTGCGTTTCCGAATAGCTGGATCAACGGTTGTCAGGCCCGGCGTACGTACCTCGGCCTGACCTGTGAGGCGAAGGCGACTTATCCAATGAGCAGAGCGTTCGTAAAAGAGCAGGACGGTCACGCCGTCGAGGAGCTTCCCGACCGGCCGATTTCCGAACATCGGAATGACGTGACTCGGGAGGGCGCCCGTCATATCGATGCAGATCCATGGTCTGCAGGATATCTGTTACGCCGGGCAGCAGATCGTTAAATGGCTGCCCAAGATGATCGAGAAGGCGACCAACCGCGATCTGGTCGCGGGACTGAAGGGCCATCTGGAAGAGACCAACAAGCAGATCGAGCCACTTCAGAAGGTCTTCGAGAAGCTCGGCAAGCAGCCCAGCGGGACGCAGTGTCCGGCGATCGACGGCATCAATAAGGAGGCCGACGAGACAGCTGGCGAAATCGAGGATAAGGCAGTGTTGGACGCCGCCATCGTCGCGAACGCGCAGGCCGTCGAGCACTACGAAATGTGCCGTTACGGGACGCTGATCGCGTGGGCTGAAGAACTCGGTCACGACGACATCGTGCGTTTCCTCACGACCAACCTGAACGAGGAGGAGGCGGCGAACACCAAGCTCAACACGGGCGCTGCGCAAGGCGTCAACGCAAAGGCTTCGACCGCGGCCTGATACCGGTCCCTGTCATCAACCGTAGCGGCTTCGCGACATCGCGGACCCGTTCGTTTTTTCCGAAATCCGCGCCCTCCGCACCGAGCGCATCTTGCGACGCACGTACCAGGCCGCCACCGATACGATCAGCCATGCAAGCGACGCGCCGACGAATGCGATCGCGATGCTTCTTTCCACCGTCCACCAAAAGACAATCGCAAAAGCCAGCATGCCAAGCGCACCGAGCACGGCACCAGCGGCGTCGAGCGCGGCTGCCTTCTGCCCGCGCTGGACGCCGGCGAGGCCCGCTTCGCGCTTACGGCGAATCTCATGCTTCTCGATCAACGTCGCGCTGGCGCAGAAGATGGCGGAAAGAGCGAGAAAGAGGCCACCGATAGACGCTCCATAACGGCTGCTGATGAGGCCGGTGAAGACCGTCGCGGCGCCGCCGAGGGCGAAGCGGACCAGGTATTCGTACCAGCGACCTTCCTTGAGTGATGATGGCGAAAAGCGGATCGGGGTCATGTCTGCGCTCCGGCGAGCGTTAGCAGCCCGAAGGCGACGAGCAGCCAGACGATGAGCGATGCCAGCGTAGCAGGCGCCGCTCGCGGCCGGGCGCGGACAAGGAGGTGGCAGACGACGACGCTGTAGACCGCAAGCGCGACCGCTCCAGCAACCATAGTCTGGCTCTGTAGGGCTGCGTAGTCGGTATCGTGTTGGTAGATGGCGATGCCGAGCGTGGCGAGCGCGACCGATGGCGCGGCTCCGAACAGACCGGCGAAGCTTTTGGGACGCAGAATGTCCCCTAGCATCGCAAACGCCGATACGACGACGCCGCCGACCAGAAAGCGAACCACGTATTCGATCATCTTGCTTTTTTCCAGAGTTTCGACAGCGGGCCGCCGGTCCCATAGACCGGATCCTTGCTCGGCAATGCGACCTTCGGGATGGTTTTGAGGGCGGGGGGACGGTCTTTGACGGTCGCGCACTCGTCGTACGTACCGGGCGGCGGGTAGGCGCCGATAACAAAGAAATCGTCGGATGCCGACAGGCACGGGTGGCCTGTGCCGGCAGGCAAGATGGCGACATCGCCCGCCTTCAGCGTGAAGATCCGCCCGGTCTTGCCGCCGAAGCGGACCCGCCCCTTGCCCCGCGCGATGCCGAGCACCTCATGGATTCTGGAGTGATAGTGCACGTAGTCGTAGATGCCGTCGCGCCACGTGGCGCCCCTTCCGCTTGCTTCGAACAGGTCCTCGATCACGGCAGCCGGATCTTGACGCTCATCGAGTGCGACGGCACCCCGATAGATGATCAGGGGCCACCGCGGATGATTGGGACCATTATCCTTGAAGCGGACGGCGTGGGGTTTTCGTGCCCGCGCGAAGTCTGGAGCTTCCCCTTTGCCGGGCCGCCGTAGGCCGGTGACGCGCTCCGCGGATACTTTCAGGTCTTCAAGTATCGGCATGATCGCCTTCATGCGAAACTTCGAGCGGATAGCCGGTCCACAGTCGAAGGAGACGCTCGAGGATCGCCCCGAGCGCGAATCCGGCGACGACGTCGCTCGTCCAATGCGCTAGGACCACGACCCTCGTCAGCGAGAGTCCTACCGCGAGGGTTCGGATCGCCCGGCGGGGCGCGGCCGGCAACGCGCCTGCCGCGGATGCCAGCGCGCCCATGTGCAGCGCGTGGCCTGAGGGAAATGCGTCTTCGCGCTTGCCTGAAAATGAAACTCCGTGAACATGACCGATCACGGTTCTTCGGTCCGGACGGATCTGATCGAAAAAGAGTTTCAGACCGTGCGGCAGCACCGACGCCGCAACCGTGACCAGCACGGCATGGTTGCCGGCGCGCCGTAGCGGCTCGCTGCAACCGCGCGAGGCGAGCCAGCCGGCCGCCGCCAGAACCAGAAGGACCTTCTCATCCGCGCCCCAAGTCAAGGCGCGGGCGATCTCTTCCGGAGCAGGACCGGTATTGCGGGCGCGACCGCGACGTCCGCCCTGGTGGGCCGGACGGTGATCGGAAAACTTGATCCGCGGCGAAGGCGGCTTGATCTAAGTGCTGTACGCATGGCTCGAAGGATTGGACGCGCGAAACCTTCCAACGCCCCACCAGCCCCTCCGGTTCACATTCCGGACCTCAACGCGGCGAAACTATTCGCGGAAGCAGGCTCTCAGCCCCGAATAGTCGAAAGCGGAACTCTCCTTCCTCGGTCGCGGTTAGGATTCCTTGGAGGAAGGAGCTCCTGGGATGGAAACTAAACCTGACCGGCGTCCCAATCTCACGGGATGGAACCTTGCCGCGGCGCTTGGCCTGCTGGCTGCCGCTTTCCTGATAGAGCGCCTCGCGCCCCAGGAGAACCAGAGATTGTCAGAGCGGAAGACGAAGCGAGAGGCCTCGGCCCTCGGTCTGACGGCGGAGGGCGACGACCGCGGCCGGCTTGTGGCGTCGCCTTCAGAGATACCCGCGAAAGGATGGAAGGACATCCTGCTGCGCGTGTATTCCGACGTCGGGGACCATCGCATTCTGGCCCTGGCTGCCGGCATGACGTACTACAGCCTTCTTGCGATCTTTCCCGCCCTTGCGGCTCTTGTTGCGATCTATGGTCTGTTCTCGGACACCGGCACCATCGCAAAGCATCTCGACGAGGTGTCCGGATTCGTGCCGGGAGGGGCCATCGAGGTGGCACGCGAGCAACTCACGCGTGTCGTGTCGAAGGGAAATCAGACCCTCGGTCTGACGTTCATCAGCGGCCTTGCAGTTTCACTTTGGAGCGCGAACGCTGCGATGAAGTCCTTATTCGACACATTGAACATCGTTTACGGCGAGAACGAAAAGCGCGGTTTCCTTAAACTCAATGCCATGTCCCTGGCATTTACTCTCGCGGCCATTGCGTTCGTTTTGGCCGCGCTCGGCGCCGTCGTCGTCTTACCCGTGGTCCTTAACTACCTTTGGCTCTCGCACTTCGCGGACCTTTTCGTTCGCCTTGTGCGATGGCCGGCCATGTTCCTGGTGGTGGCGCTGGCCCTCGCATGCATCTACCGCTTCGGGCCAAGTCGTGAGGCTCCGCGGTGGAGATGGATCACGTGGGGCAGCGTGGCAGCCACGATTCTTTGGCTGGGTGCCTCGGCACTCTTCTCCTGGTATGCCGCGAATTTCGGCAAGTTCAATGAGACCTACGGTTCGCTGGGTGGAGCGATCGGATTTATGACGTGGCTCTGGATTTCGGCAATCGTGATCCTGTTCGGGGCCGAGCTGGATGCCGAGATGGAGCACCAGACCGCCCGAGACACCACAACGGGTTCGCCGAAGCCGATCGGCGTGCGAGGAGCGCACATGGCGGATACGGTAGGCGCCTCGCGAGACAGCTAACATGCCGAACCTGCTGAAGATACCGACATGGGCCGACGAGCAGTCTATCCACGCCGTCATTGAGACCCCGCGCGGAAGCACCTGCAAGCTTGGCTTTGACCCGAAGCTGCGCGTGTTCACGCTCGCAAAACCCTTGATGGCTGGCCTTACCTATCCGTACGACTGGGGCTTCATTCCGTCGACCCAAGCGGAGGACGGCGATCCACTCGACGTCCTGGTGATCCACGATGCGCAAACTTATCCTGGCGTGGTCCTTCGATGCAGACCTGTCGGAATCCTGGAGGTCGAGCAGAAGTCCAAGGGCAAGAGGGAGAGGAATGACCGTGTATTCGCGGTGCCGGACCGCTCCCCTCTCGAAACCGATTTGCGGGATATCCGCCACCTTCCGTCGCGTGCGCGCGAAGAGCTGGAGCAGTTCTTCCTTGCCACGAACGCGCTCGAGGACAAGAAGCTTGAGTTCCTTGGGTGGCGAGGTCCCTCTCATGCCGTCAAAACGATCAAGCGGCTGTCTCGGCGGTGACGTCAACAGGACGGTCAGCGGGAGGAATGGATGCCAAGGGCCGACACACAGCGAGCAGCCAAAGTTGCTTCGCGAATATGCCCAGCGTACTGCGTTGCGCGGCCGCAACCCGTATCGGCGCAGAGCCTACTCCCGAGCGGCGGACGGCCTCGCCGCCCTCGCCATTCCTCTCGAGGTCCTGATCGAGAAAGGTCGACTCACGGAAATTCCTGGCGCCGGGGACGCCATCGCCGACATCACACTCCGCACCGGCACCCATCCAAGCCTGGGAGAAGCTTCGGGCGTTCCCGGCAGGCGTTCTCGAGATGCTGACGGTGCCGGGTCTCCGTCCAGGCTAAATAGAATCTCTGGAAAGGACTTTCGGATGTATCGCCTCTTTACTCGCACTCGTGTTGGCTTTGAGTATTTCAGTGGCCGATGCCGCGGGACTTCTGGACACACAGGCCGTTGAAAGTGCAGCATTCACGGAAAACCTTCCTTCGAAGGAAGTGGAGTTGCCGCTTACGGTCAAAGTCGAGGTGCTGTTGGATCGTGCCCACTTTTCGCCCGGTGAAATTGACGGGAAATTGGGGGAAAACGTAGAAAAGGCGATAACAGCCTATTCCGAATCGCATGGATTGACGGCAGGCGGGAATCTCACGGGCGAACTTTGGGCGATGCTGTCCGCAGATACGCGCCCCGTGCTCACGACTTATGTTTTGACAGAGAATGATCTCAAAGGACCATTTCTCAAAAAGATTCCCGCAAAGCTGGAGGACATGAAGGGCCTGAAAGCTCTTAGGTATCGAAACGTTCGAGAAGCCCTTGCTGAGAACTTTCATATGAGCGAACGGCTTCTCGCGGCTCTCAATCCTCAGAGCAAATTCAATCGGGCGGGTGAAAAAATTGTAGCTCCAAACGTCATAGCGCACGAAACTGACGAGGCGAAGAGGTCGGTAGCAAAGATAGAAGTCGACAAACAAAGACAGACCGTCAAGGCATACAGCCAGTCAGGAGACTTGTTGGCGTTTTATCCCGCCACGGTGGGAAGCGAAGAAAAGCCCACACCCGACGGCACGCTCAAAATCATCTCGATCGACGCGAATCCGACATATCGATACAATCCGGAATATAAATTCCGGGGCGTAAAATCGAAAAAGGCGTTTGTAATCGGACCAGGCCCCAACAATCCTGTCGGTATTGAATGGATTGGCCTGTCGAAAGAGGGTTATGGAATACACGGCACGCCGGAGCCGTCGAAGGTCAGCAAAGCGGAATCTCACGGCTGCATCAGGTTGACGAATTGGGATGCAGTCCAATTGGCTTCCATGGTTAAAAAAGGGGTTTCGGTCGAATTTGAAAACTCGCAAGCAAAAGGATCACACTAGCTCTGACTCTGCTCGACCTGCCCTGACTTCCAGAAAGTTCCGGTTCCGCGATAATTGCTCGGGATCTCAGGAACTTTTGCCACCGTTTTTTATTTTCTCTTCACGTCAACGAAGAGAGGAGATTTTCATGAAGTATGCTTTTGTGTTTGCGGCCCTGGCGGCGCTTTCTTCCCCGGCTTTTGCTGAGGATGTCGGTGTTGGCGTCGGTGTGGGACCGGTTGGAGCAGGTGTGACCGTTGGCCAGGATCATCGGGATATTGACCGCGACCGCGACCGTACTGTTATTAAGGAGCGTGAGCCGTCCGAGCGTACCACCGTGATCAAGAAGGATCATGATGACGGTACGCGCAGCAAGACCGTAATTCATGACCGCGACTAGAAAGGAAAGGCCCCGATCCAGACCATCGGGGCCTTTCTTCATGTGAAGGCGAAGAATGGCGCTACTTGCAACCTGGAATCCGCAGACTGCGATGGCAAAAAGCGGCGCCCGGAATTGATAGGCGAATCGAAAAAACATGGACGAGACTGACGTTAAAATTAATTTTGCGGCTCGCGCCGTTCTAAGAAAATGGCCGTCAGTAACAACGAACGAATTGGCCCCGCCGCAAGCGGCGCAGCGATGGCCCGAACGTATCGTTCTGGATACCAGCCAACCGACCATCGTTCCTGCGCCCCAACAAACCGCTTGGAATGATATTCCACCCAAACCGCTGGACGCGCGCAGGCGCAAATGCAAGTGCTCCCATTGAAACAAGCTGTCGCATCCGTCAAGTCGAGGCGGAGGGTTGCACGAAGAGTTCAGCGGACCCGGGTAGCCGCAATTCCGGCGGCGCTACACGAGGGGTTTTTCCCGAGCTGGTAACAGTGGTGCGAAAAAACGATCCGAGGCGTTCCTTGGACGACGGGCTGGGCCCCAATCACCAAGCCGCATCTATGCAAAATGCATTTTGAAGGAGATACCGACGGGCCGCCCTTGGCGCAGCACTTTCAACATAGGAGGCACGCTGCTTGCAAATGCAGCGTGCTCTCCCCGTGGGTCGATTTTTTCGATGTTTACTTCTTTTCGGGAACCCAAGTTGTGCTGGCTTTGTCGTAACTGAAACCAGGAGCGCTTTTGAGGTCATCCTTCGTTTCGTCCAGGGTCAGCCACCATTTATCGTTCTTCTTGGCCATCTTCACAGCGGTGAAAGGCACGATAACGTCCTTTTCGCCAGCTCCCAAAAAGCCGCCAACGCCGACAACGAGTCCGGTCACCTTGCCGGACTTGTCCAGAAGAACGTCATCGATATCGCCAATCTTGCTTTCCTTCGGGTCGTAGACAGCCTGCTTGTAGTAGTTGGTGACTGTCCAGCTTTCTGCTGGGGCTGACGACATCGTGGTCGCTGCTAAGGCGCTTGAAACCAAAGCACCCGATAGCATGCAGCCAATGATAATTTTATTCATTTCAATCTCCCTTTGGAACGATGGATCCATAGAACGGCGAACCGGCGGCTCGGTTCCAACGAGCTGCCGCGATAAGCGCGCGATAATCGGCTGTGCCTTACTTCCGCAAACGATGTTGCTCAGAGATCGGAGTTGTTCTAGTGCCCCGGGTCCATGTTCTTCATCCAGCAACCCAGAACAATTTTAACCTTCGGCAATTGACGGCGAGCACGTCGAACGGAGTAACGCGTGTGAGCTGGGCCGTTTGATCCATATAAATTAGACAGACGATCGCAACTCCGGTTGTCTCAAGCTGGAAGACGTTGGCGATTGACAAGACTAAGGCCGCCTCGACGCGGGCTGCTATACCGGGTGAAGTCGAGAGCTGGCCGAGCATGATCGCGGCGGCGTCATCGATGGGACTACGCCCGGCCACGCAGAGGACGGGATGCTCGCCCTGCCGTTCGGAAGGCAAATCTTTCGGAAGGCAAATCTTTCTTGCTGAGAATTGGTCACTTTTCATAAGGAGCATCTTCGGCCACGGTCTCTACCGCAGACGTTGCTTCTGCATCGGTGGCTGAATTGACCCTTCGGCAACCTCGGCCTTCTCGGAGGCTTCAGCTGGATCACCAGCGAGCATCCGCTGCTAATATCTTGGGAGAGCACAAGTCGGTCCCCGAGCATGACGTCAAGGAACTCTGGGCGTTCGACATGACGCCCAAATACGACCAGGCAGACCATCCTCCGACCGCCCTGCCCTCGGCTTTTATATCGAGACGACAACCGTCGCCGTCAAACCTCTGCTCGACGGGTTGGCGCCATCAGAGACTCTATTTGTGAGAATGGGAGTGCGCTGTCGTCGTATGTTTGTGAGCTTGTTCGCTATGCTCTTGAGCCGCCGTCGCGTGGTGCTTAGCGTCCTCGTGCTCGCCGCGCGCATGATGATGCTCAGCCTGGTGATGATGATGCGCTGCAGCGTGGTGATGAGCGGCCGCGTTATGATGATGCTCTTGAGAGGGATGCTTAGGTGATTGTGCCATCTGGGGTTCCTCACAGGCGATGAAATTTAACCCACAACTGTCCCGCCGGTTTTTCGTTCCTTGTCGGAGCGCAAAAGGACACGTGAGGAACTTCGACAACGCTGGCTTGTGGAACCGCTCTTTCGGTCGCCGTTGAATTCGCATACGGCCCGGTTCAATTTGCGATTTCAGACGCCGGGACATTCGGAAAGACCTTGAATGATCTGGGGCCGAGCATTGATCTGGGGAACGATTTCGTCGCCGCCGTGCTCGGTGTCTTGTGGCTGGCTTAGCGGTCCAGTATTTCATGAGCGCCTTGTAGGGACGCTCCTGCATCTATATTGCCGAAGGGCAAGGCGGACCGCCCATCAAAATCAGATGGATTAATTTCGACCTGAGTCCGAGGGGCAAAAAATGCTGCGCGCGAGGGCTCATGAGCTGGACCAAAGCGGTGATCTGGGGTTCATCGTCGGCGTCGTGTTCTGCGCACTGATTGCTTGGTGCTCGAGTATTTCATGCCGAACTCATAACCAACCGGGAAACGACGCGGTGAGGCATTCAACAAACATGTGCTAATGTGGGAGCGAATGCCCGAGGAAGAAGCGCAGCATTTCCCTGGTTGCGTCCGGTCCCCGCGGGTCCGTGTAGGAGCCCGCGGGACTGCCTCCTGACCACGCGTGGCCGGCGCCGTGAATATTCCAGTGTTCCAGGATTTCGCGTCCGCCCGCGTCGGTATGGGTCGTGCGGGTGTAGGCATGCCCTCCGGGTATCTGGCCGCGACGCACCTTTTTTTGGGTGCTCGTCGCACCGATGGCCTGTTCAAGAACTTGAGCGCCATTGTTTGGATGCACAGTGGTGTCGCGGTCGCCGTGCAAAATAATTGCCGGGACAGGCGGCCCGTTGCCGGAAATGACCCTGGGACCGGGTCCGCCGCCTTGCCGCATGGCGGCAAATGCGGAGGGCATGTCAGTGGCGGCCCCGCGGGCGAGGCCGGAATGGATCCCGACCGCCGCATACAGATCGTTGTAGGTTGCTCCCATGATAGCCGCAGCGGCCGCTCCGGCCGACAGTCCGCCGACATAGACGCGTTTTGGATCAACCGAATAGTCGCGCATGACCTGGCGAGTGATGCCCGCGATAAGCGAGGGTTCCCCTCTGCCGCGTTGTTGGTCGGCCGCGCGAAACCAGTTCCAGCATTTCGACTGGTTGGCGTCGCTGCGCTGTGCAGGATAGACCACGAAGCACGTTTGTTCCTCTGCGATGAAGTTCATTCTCGTACCGGCGGCAAAATCGTCCGGCGACTGGGTGCAGCCGTGAAGCATCACGACCAAAGGAAGCGGCTGCCCCTGATAGCCACTCGGGACGAAGAGCTTGTAGGCGCGGCTTCCCGCCGGATTGCTGTAGGCGCCTTCGATGAACTTCGCGCCCTCCGGCACGATGTCCGGCGTGGATGGCGGGGTGCGCTTCACGCCTCGCATTCCGAGCCAGGAGCCATCCTTTGCGCGATCGAATAACGGCTGGAGGCTGCGCGGTGGGGCCGATGGGGCCCGCGTCAGGTGCGCGCTATCGGTCTCCGCGACGTCATTAGCCTTGGCGTCGATGGTAGGCGGCTCGCGGCCAGGAAGGGAGATGCGTCCCGGGGTGCGCGACGTCGCTTCCGGCGCGCCCTCCCCGCGGAGCATGCGCTGAAGGAGCGCGGTGGCTTCGGCCAGTTGGCCCGCATGCGTCAGCCGTGTGGCTTCGCGAAATGTGTCCTGGTTCAGCATCGTCTTCACCTCGTCCTGTCGGCAAGAGCGGCCTTGACCGCGGGACTGGCGTGCAAGGCACCCAGCACGGAAACTGAGGCAATGGTGGCGCGGGCGAGATCGGCCGTGACATCTTGGGCGATGCTGGCAAGGCCCAGAACATTGATGTGCAGCATCTCGCCGGCCCGCCGCGCCGCCTCGAGATCCTCCCGGCTGTAGTTTCGCAAACCGAGTTCCAGACTTTTTCGGGCCGTGGACTGTTTGACTACGTCTGCGTGGCGTTCGAGCTGGTTACGGATCGCCGTTCGAATGAAATCAGTGCGGTTGGAGTAGAACCCGTCCTGCACCAATAAATCGACGTGACCCAGGTCGACATAACCAAGATTGATCGTGATCTTTTCGGTCTCGGGAGGCTTTGGCCTGAGTTCGTGGACATTAGGGGTCATGTTGTTACCATCCATATAACATCTGCATGGATGGTATATGGATGGCTTCAAGCGCCTGTCAAGTGGGGTGCCGGCCCGACGGTCGTCGGCGGCCGCCGTTTAGAGGAAGCAGTCACGGAACCATTGGGTTCAGAAGCGCAGCACCGAACACAAGCAGCGCGAGCGTGACGGCAGCCGCAAGCGGCAGCGACCCGAAACAGCCTGTGCGGTTTGAGAAGGTGAAAAATATCTTCTGCCGGAGGCCTACGACAAAATCCGATGCAACCTAGTCCGCTATCGACCAGGCCGCAGCACGACTTTGATGAAGCCGTCTTCCTTTGTCGCAAAACTTCTTGTACATCGCCGGCGCGTCTTCGAGGCTCGCCGGATGCGTAACGACGAAGCTTGGATCGATGTGTCGCCGCCTTCGATCAATTGCAGGAGCGGCTTCGTATAAGCCTGAATCAAATAGCGCATCGCTCAGGCTGGAACTTTGATCGCCGCACATGTTGCCTAGATCTTTGGGGCGCGCTCAGAGTTAGACATCCAGCCGGCCCCAAGAGGCGTAGGCCTTAATCACAGTGAGGGTCGGACACGCACGCGGGAACCATTAATGTTCGCTGCGGTTCAAGTAGGTCAATCCCTCCACCGAAGCCCCTGCGACCGCCTGCGCCGGGATTAAAAAATGGAAACGCCCGGTCAGAAGCTTACACAGCACCGCGGCACCACCCTGATCAATATGGGCGTCGCCGCGCTTACTATCGCCGGGCTATATTTCGGCCGAGAAATCTTCGTACCAGTCGCCCTGGCTGTCCTTCTAAGCTTCGTACTCGCCCCGTTCGTCAGCCGCTTGCAGTCCCTGAGACTGCCGCGGGTTGCCGCGGTACTGGCCGTCGTGATCCTGGGATTCGCGATCATCTTCAGTCTTGGCGGCCTGATGGTTTCACAGGCGAGCCGGCTTGCTGGAGCCCTGCCCGGCTACGAGCAGACGCTTCGAAACAAGATCGACAGCCTGCGCGGGATGACGGGCGGCGGCACAGGAACGCTGGAGCGAGCATCCAAGGTCTTGAAAGAACTCAAGACGGAGCTACAGAATTCGCAATCCGGTAGCCCGCCAAGCACCACTGTTCTGCAGCAGCCCGCAGACAGCAAACCGATTCCGGTCGAGGTCAGACAGCCGGACCCCGGAGCGTTGACCACGCTGGTAGCTATCATTGAACCCTTGGTCTCGCCGCTCACGACGACAGGCATTGTCGTCATCTTCGTGATCTTCATATTGCTCCAGCGCCAGGACCTCAGGAATCGCTTCGTGCGTCTGGCAGGCTCGGCCGACATTCAACGAACCACGGCCGCGCTCGACGAAGCCGGAGAAAGACTGAGCAAGCTTTTCCTGACGCAGATTGCATTCAACGCGGTCTTCGGTGTTGCGATCGGCGTCGGCCTCCAACTCATCGGCGTTCCCTCCGCTCCCTTGTGGGGACTCATCGCGATGATCCTGCGCTTTGTACCGTATATCGGCGCACTCATTTCAGCGATATTTCCCCTTATTCTCGCCGCGGCGGTCGGATCGAACTGGGAAATGCTCCTGCTGACCGCCATGCTTTTCGTTTTTCTGGAACTGCTTGCCGGTCAGGTTCTCGAGCCCGTGATCTTCGGCCACAGTTCCGGCCTGTCTCCCGTTGCGATCATCGTGTCGGCATCGTTCTGGACCTGGCTGTGGGGTCCCGTCGGCCTGGTGCTGGCGACGCCGCTTACGATCTGCCTTGTGGTCGTGGGACGCCATGTCGATCGGCTACAATTTCTTGACATCATGCTCGGCGACCAGCCGGCGTTGACACCTTCACAACTGCTCTATCAGCGCCTGCTGGCCGGTGACCCCATCGAAGCTGCGGAGCAGGCCCGCGAGTATCTCAAGACCGCTTTGCTTGAGGACTACTACGACACTATATTGACGGATGGTCTGGGACTGGCGGCAACCGACAGCCGGCTGGGGCATCTCGATGGTGAGCGGCTCGATCGGATTACGGCCACGGTCGGCGAATTGGTTGACGACCTGGATGGTCACGAAGACATAAAGATGATCGAGGCTCCTTCTTCCAACGGCGACTCCCCTCTTGGCGCTCTTGTAACCGCCGAACAGGAAGACAAAACAAAATCCTCGGGCGTTTGGCAGGCTTCGCGTTCCATCCTATGCATCCCGGGATACAGCAAGCTCGACGAATTGGCCGCAATTGTTCTGGCGCAGGGACTGCGGCGGAGGGGTTACGGTGCATCTGCGGAACGAGCCGATGCGATGTCGGTCTCCAGGTTCTTCTCTCTAGACCTCGCCGACACGGAGCTCGTCTGCATCTGCTACGTTGATCGGCCCTCGAATGCCAAACTTCACTATGCAGTTCGCAGGCTAACGAAGAAAAGCAAATCGGCATCCGTGATGGTCTTGGTGCTCGGTTCGGAGGCCGAAACTTTGGCTGACAAAAAGGTGGTCGGCGTGTCGGCCGTGACAAGAACCTTCGCGGCAGCTTTGGACGAAGTGGAGCAGAAGGCGAAGCAGGCGACAAAGGTTCTGGCGATTACAGCGGAATATTCGGTTTCAACGGCGGGTTAAAACGTCTGATGTAGTGCGGTGACGGCGACGCCAGAAACCGTCGTCGGCAGAGTGGTCGGTCGTTGCGCCGGCTGCAGGTGACGAGATACCTGCTTTATTCATTGAACTGCCCAATGCTTGTCCCGCGACGGTCGACACGCGTTTCGACATGAAAGCTCTCATCCAAAGCGCGCAAACATCGTTGGCCCTCCGACCTTGCCGAGACGCTTGTTGCCCGAGTAAGGCGGCGGCGTTGCCTTCCAGCGGATCTCCAGCCGGGCATCGGGAAAGTCATAGATGTCGACGAACTTGCCTGCCCAGGGCTGCCGTTGCCATTGGCGGCGGACTTTCTGCAGTGTTCAATGTTTTCGAAGATCGAACGGCTACAAAGCTATCCGCTAAAGGTTGTCGGGAGTGCGCAGTGGCGAGGATTTATCCGCGTTGCGTAACTCCTGTTCAGCCAGGTGCCAAAACTCTTCGTCCCTGTTTTCGGGCTTTCCGGCGTGCTCCCAAAGTTTGTGAGCACGCTTGCGAATATCTTCTTCGGAGGGTTTTTCCATAGCACTTGCCTGCTGCTCTAATTCATTTGTCAGGGTCAGTATTCGCTGGGCTGTTTCCCGATCGCATTGGCACGAAGGTGGGAATGGTCATCTTCCACGGAAACTCTCCTCAATACTGAGAAGACGAAGGGGTTGGAAAAGTTCACCGTTTTTGAGCTTTTCGAAACGCGATTGATATTTTGAAAGTTCCGAATAATGGCGCACGCCACGTGAATGCGGTTCAGTGCTCCCTCGCCTTAGGGGAAAGGCAGTTGCTCAGGGTTCTGAGGTGGTGCCGGGCTGTTTTGCGCGTGGGCACCCGGCACTCTCCTGCGAAGGGCTCCAGCGATCCCCTGCGCTGGGGCCTTTCTTCTTCAGGGCCCGCCGATCCGGCGGCCATCACTGCCAGAACGAATTGGTCAATGTCGGCTTGAATCCCGGTTCTGTATGCGGTCATAGGCCCGGCCGACTGTTGAACCCCTGGCATCGAAAAGACCCCTGTGTGTGCCGAAAATCAGATTCTGCAATATTGATGGTGAAGGCCGCCAAGGACAGGTCGTGAGACGACGGCGCCGAGGCGCTCAACCGCGCGATGGAGAGGGGCGTCCTTGTTCAGAGATCGATGGGTCCTCGACACATTATAATAGGCGGCATATTCGCGTAGGGTCCGGCGCAGGTGCGCTTCGCCAAACACGATCATGTGGTCGAGACATTCGCGGCGGATCGAGCCGATGAGTCGCTCAACGTAAGCATTTTGCCTGGGCGATCGGGGTCCGATCGGATGGTCCCGAATGCCCATTGCACGGATCCGCTCCAAGAAGGCTGGACCATACGAGGTGTCTCGATCCCGAATAAGATACCGCGGCGCGTGGTCCCACGGGAACGCCTCGGTGACTTGGCGCGAGATCCACTCCGCGGTTGGGTTTGCCGTCACGCCAAACGACACCCAAAGTCGTCGTCCGTGGCGCACAATCACAAGACAATACAGAATTTGGAAGGCGATCGTCGGCAGGACAAAGAGGTCGATCGCCGCGATGCCGTCGACGTGATTGCTGAGAAACGTCCGCCAGCCCTGAGACGGTGGCCGCGAGTGGCTGCACATGTACCGAGCGACCGTCGACTGGGCGACCTCGAAGCCGAGCTTGAGCAACTCGCCATGAATACGCGGCGCGCCCCAAAGTGTGTTCGCACGGCTCATCTCGCCAATGAGCGTGCGCAGCTCAGCCGAGACCTTCGGTCTGCCAACACGGTTGCGGGATCGCCAGCGCCAATACGTCCGAAACCCAGCACGGTGCCAGCGAATGATGGTCTCCGGCCTGACGATCGCAACCACCTCAAGGACGGACGGAAACCAGCGACAGAGCCAAACAAATAGAAAACGATCCGTATTGTTGAGGTGCGGTCGCTTCGGCGTTCGCCGGCGAAGCACAATGACCTGTTGCCGCAGGACCAGGTTTTCCGCTTCCAGCGTTGCTCTCGCCTTGAAGCGCGAAGCCAGGATACCGAGAATCAGCTTGAACAGATCGGTCATCAGGATGCGAGCTTACGCCGTCCGCTTGCTGCGTCTACGCCAAATCGAATTTTCGGTACACACAGGCTACACCCGGCCTGCTGGTGCATGCCTCGAGCATGGCCGGTGATCCTTTTAGTCATGTCGCCACCAGGTGATCCGTTTTCGGATGAGCGCGTAGCGCTTCGCCGGCCGGCCGCAGACTTGGGACTCTTGAGGGCGAAGCCCTCACCGGCCTATACGTATGGCAAGGCTTTGAAGTTCTGTGCGCGATGCTACAACTGTCGATGGGTCTGCGAAGCTCATCCCGATCGGCCGTGGCTCGGACCGAAAGAGTGTGGCTGCGGAGCGGCCGGCGCGCCCTGCCCGATCTGCAATCAAACCGACGAAGACACCCTGCCCGAGATGCCGGATGGCTTTGAGACGGACCGCTGAGCGCTCGCGGCGCACGCCTTGAATTTCTTGGCGGTCTTTTTGACAGTTGCCATTGTCGCCTCCAGGTTCGAGCGGACAATGCAGCTCGCCGGAGGAACTGATGCCACGCTATTTCTTCGACCTCAAAAGTAGTCACCGCCTTCTCGATCCAGCCGGGCTAGTTTGCTCGGGAGATGACGAGGCGTTCGCAACCGCCAAAATGATCGCCATCCAGATAGCCCAAGATACGTCCGGGGCAGGCGGGCAACGCCACATCGCCATCATGGACAGTGCGGGAAAAGAGATCGGGAAAATTCCGGTACACCCTGACCAGAAACGGGCGGCCGAGTAGACCTCCCCGATCTGGGTGGGGTCTTTGAAAGGCCACCCACCCCTACCGCGGGCCGCGTGCGTTAATTGCTCCATGAGCGAAGCAGCTCCTTCGCGAGCGCGGCTTTCTGGCTATCTAGCCTGTCGCTCACACGCTTGAAGTTCTCAACAACAAATGCGCCTTCAACAATTTGGTCTTGGGTGGAAGTCAGGTGCCGGTACATTTGGTGCAGAAGGGGATTCAGCTTCTCAGTCTTCCAGTCCGCGATCTCGTAGGCGGCGTCGACATCATCAGCATGGTTTTTAAACGCCAAGTCCATAATCGAAATGTCGAGCATGTCGATGTCACGGCCATATTGCTCAAACAGCCTGATCTCAAGTTCTTTCTCTTTATCCATGCCATAAAATGCGTGCGCCAGCGTTGACAGCGCGGCATTTGTGCAAATCGTAACCAAGTAAAATTGCATGAGGTAGTGACCTAATTCCTCGTTGGAGGCCTTTGGCCAGAGCTTTCGCAGCTTGCCTAGAATGATCTCCCTGCCCCCATCAGTTTCGGCGCGCTTGAAAACGTACTGCCAATTGGTCCAATGCGTCTCCTTGAGAATCTCCGTCAGACACGTTGCCCGTTGGCGGTCCCAGGTAGGTTCGGCCGCAATTCTATCCAAGGCCGGCAATAGGTGATGACGCCTATAGTATTCGACCAGCGAAATGACATTTCCCTCGTAGCGCAAGAAGGATTCCTGCATCGACCGAAGAAGCTCGGGTGGGGTTGGCGGTTTTTTGATCAACGGCTCGCAGTATGAAAAAATGTCCGCCCGAGAGAGAGCGCGATGACCGCCGGCACTTTTGGCCATGATCCAAAGGTTTCGAACAATTCCCATGATACCCCTCTTTGAATCTAGCGCGAAGCGCTCGCCGCCGGTATCGGGCTAGGTGTGCGAGTTGTTGAACGAAAGGATGGCGATGGTGATGACGACGATTTTCACGATGGAGCCGAAGGCAATCGGGTTAATGATGGCCTTCTCGAACCACGAGTAGTCGAGGTCGGCGGTCAGCTCGTTTCTTTCCTTCTCGGTCATTTCAATGGGCTGCTGGCCAGTTTGTTCGTAGTGGTCAGCAAAGCGCCAGATGCGCTTTCGGATGCGCTCGGTCGAGCCGAAAAACCACCTGGCCCTCACGTTCACGAGGGCGGCGAACTCCTCGGTCTCATCGTCAGTCCAATTACCGATGTCGTTCATGAATTTCTTGCCCATCCACATCATTGGGCCCCCGACCACCATCTCCTTTGCCTGGGCCACGTTCTCTCCCTTCGACGGGATGATGTCGACCAGCCAGAAAAAGCACTTCTTGATGAACCAAAAGATGAGCCAACGGAGGATCGAAAGAACGATCCCGAAGCCTTCCCAGATCGCATACGCGATGACGATGCGGTAGAGCGGGATGACGTCAATCGACGAGCTGATCATGATGGCGATGAAGACCGCGCCCCATGACCCCACGAACATCACGAGCCGGAGCGGCCAGCAGATCAGCCACAACAGCTTGTATGCTCGGTAATCGAGCATTCCGAACATGAACGTTTCCCCAGTCCCGCCTCGCCTGGTGGGCTCTATATAGCGCGAAGCGCTCGCCGACCATGCCCATTCAGCGGGTCGGGTATTTCAGCCCCATCAGCATCGCCGTGCGGCGACAGATGCTGTCGCGGACGGTGTGCGGGATGTCCTGCCGGCACAGCACGGTGTCGCAGTTCTCTGGCTTCACGTTCTGGGGTGTCGTCGAGAGACGACCTGATGGAACAGTCCATCGGACTGTCCTGGCAGGACCGGGATTGGTCCTGAAGGGTCAAGATGCGCGCGGCGTCAGCGACGACAAGCCAGCTCGCACTCGCGAAGAACGATTAGTTTCGCTCGCTCTGAGATCTAAGAACGGAGCCAGGGCAGATCCTGCCTCTATCGCGCCGGCCGCGCTGTAGGCGGGGATCTCCTTCCTGACGATGCCCCGCCTGATGATCTCGCTGCGGGGCATGCCCGTGAGGCGGTGCGTGCGCTCGACCGGGTCGCTCAGCGTCTGGATCATGGGCTGCCCATTCTCGCGCTTGAAGCCAGCCCAGCTGGCAGCCTTAGAGCGGCCGTTGACGTCGGTTGCGGAAGCGATATCAATAGATCTGCATCCTGAGAGGACCTGACGGTCCCGCCAACCAGCCCTAGACCGGCAACGGTGGCACGACGATGTGGCCCGCATGGGCAACAGTAGGTCGCCAGTCCTCCAGATGCGTGTGCCATCTCGGAGGATTTTTTATGTTGCAATCACGACGTGGTTTTTTGATCGGGGTAGGAAGCTTGCTGACGGCGGCGTTCGTCGCGGACGCGCGCTCCTTTATCCGCAGGACCAGCCGACCGCTGCTGGCCTCACCCACTCAGGTCACGCAGACCCTGCACTGGTACGACTGTGACGATGACGGCTATCTCCTCACGCTGGGCCCGTGGACAATGGAGCCGCCGCCGGCGCCGACGTGGCGCGAGTTCTTCATCAGCGAGGGTATTCCACACCAGACAGAGGCGGAGGCGGAAAGGATTTGGGACCGTTACGGTTTCGGGCCGGAGGACTACGACAAGACCGTCAGCGAGGACTGGTGGGATCGCTTCGAGATGCAGGACGGTCCTTGGGCGAAAGCCTACAGCCTGCTCAGAGCTGTCGACGTCGGCCCCCGCCTTCAGTCTGCGCGCGGGCCGCTGCTGGAATTTCACGAGGGCGACTGCCATCCAGGCGACAACATGTTCCGGGTCACCGCAAGAGACGAACTCTCTCTATCGCTGCTGCAGGCGCGGCTGATCGACCTCAGCATGCCGATCAAGGTTGTGGAAGGCGATTAGTGAGATGCAATGTGGCACCGCGTGAGGCGAACGTGGCGTCGGTTTCGAATCTGTACGCCCAAAATACAAATCCAAAGCGGCGGTGCCCCCACCTCACGCAGGACAAAAATTCTGGAAAACGGGCCTTCGCGCCCGGCGGCAAGACGTAGCGGGCATGAGGGGATAACACAGGTTTTCTGACGGCTGGTTTTCAATTCTCGATCAAAAATGGGAGATCTCTACAATTCGGCGCCCGTTCGATCATCGGATGTGCTCACGGCACATCGCCCTTTCGATTTGGTCCGATGCTATGCGGTTTGTTCAGAAAGTATTCCCGATTTCCCGTTGCCGCTTCTGCATATTGATCGATGGCCACAACGATCGCCTCGATATGGGCACGGCACCACCCTTCCCGCGTCGCTTTGCGACGGACAGTGTAATGAGCTGATGGCTGGTCGGGCCGCTGAACGGATGCTTCTGAGCGATAGCGAGCCTGTGCCTCCGGTCGATGACCTCCGGCAGGCGCGCGAGCTTGCCATGCTGATCTGCACCAGCGAGGAGGCCATCGAGACCTTCATCGCGCACTGCGATGTTGCGGCGCGCGATCTGTTGTTGCCTTACGGCGATGTTGTGATGACGTTGTCTATTGTGTTGCGGATCAAGCGCACACTGGACTCAAACGAGATCGACAAGATTATCGCGGACCTGCAGGCGCGGAAAGCGCAGGCGATTGAACATCGTCGGCGCGCTGACTGGCGCAAGCGAGCGCTGGCGGCCGCCAGTTTTCTGCCTGAATGTCTTCGGATGCCCGTTCGCCGTCACACCTTGCGCCAGATCGGCTGGAGTAATCAGTGACAGCTTGGATCAGATGGCGCGGCGGATGTACCCGGCCTGAGATCTTGAAAGGCCCCGGTCTGCTCAATGACCGGGGCCATTTCTGTATACGCTATCAGGAAGCGCTCGCGATCACCGAGGAGAATAAGCCGGTGGTGCTCGCACTCGCACAAGCACTGATCGATCATCACGAGCGCACCCTCAACCCCGCCGAGATCGACGCGGTGATCTCGCAGACGTAGGCACGGGAGGCGCTGGCAGCTGAGCAAGCCCGCCGTGCCGTATGGCGGCGCACCATCGAAAACAGCGAGAACTTCGCCACGTCATTGACGAACTGAGCAGCGCCGCCACTTCGATATTGGGGCCAAAGCGGATATGGCCCATTCGGGGAGGTAGGCCGCAGTTTGACCCCACATTAGCGGACTTCGGATCGTCAGATTTTGTGACGCTTTGCCCGATTTTTCGGAAATAACCGGGCCCGTTGTTGACTCACTACGAAACTATCGACAGAACTATTGACCGAAGTTGATATTAAATAAGCTATTTCGATTTAAGTGGGGGATTATATCATGAAAATGCGTTGGTCCGTTTTGGCCGCTTTTTTCATTGCATCGGGCGGCGCAGCTAATGCGAGCGTGATTACTTCAATTCCAAGCGGAGACGTTATCACGATGCCAGTCGTCGGGTACCAAGGCGCTGGCCCGCAGACATTTGGCTCTCCCACGGTCACCTGGACAGCGGGTTCTTCTAGTTCAGTTTTTGGCTGGGTTGGTGGTTATGGTTTTGGTGCTAATGGTCAATGGACAAACGCGCTAACGATGGCCGCCACAGATAACCTAACTACTTCGATGACATTTCAGTTTAGTTCTGCGGTCAGCGAAGTCGGTGGGTTCATCAATTACGCTCCGAATAACAATTACGCTCCGAATAACGGCAATGCTCCGGTAATCTCGGTTTATGACAGCACCCACACGCTAATTGAGTCTGATACCTTGAATTTTTTAACGGGCGACGGGGACAACCTTGGGCAATTTTCTGGCTTCTCCGAAGCGACACCAATTTCATATTTCACATTATCCGGCTCTTTTATCGGTATCGCCGACCTGACCGTTTCATCTAGCGTCCCCGAACCCTCCACATGGGCAATGCTGCTCCTCGGCTTCGCCGGTATTGGCTTCACGGCTTATCGCCGCAAATCAAAGCCAGCATTGATGGCCGCGTGATCTTCGATCATCAGGTTTGAATTTGAGAGCCGCCTTCGGGCGGCTTTTTGTTTGGCAGCAGCAATCGATGACCCTCTTGCGGTTTGCCATGTCGCAGTTTGGCACTTAGCGGACATGGCGCGATGTCCGACTTGAGTCCGTAATGGGCTTCAAAGCAGACATCGGCGAGCGCAGCACCGGCCTGTTCGGCTTGCCTCATTCCCAAAAGTTCGGGTTTCTCGGCCTGTTCCTATGGGCCTGTTTCGACCCTCAGTGGCCTAATTTGAATTTCGCTGTGGTCTAATTTGAATTTATGTCGGCTATCGGACGGAATTTATTCTTAGCGCCCGCTATCGTTGGGCATTCGTCAGGGGACTTTTGGAGTGGCAGAGTACAGAGCCTACACCGTCGGGCGCGACGGGAATTTTATTGGGTTTGAACTCGCTAGTCTGCGCTGATGACGCCGAGGCGATAGAGAAGGCCAAGCGCCTCGTCGATGGGCACGACGTTGAGCTTTGGAACGGGCCGCGTCTCGTGATCCGGCTGAGTCACAAGCCGGAGTAGGGCCGCCTCAGTTGGCAACCTCAGTTATGCGCCCCTTACCACCGCATTCCTCGCACGGCATAGGATAGATTTTTCGACCCGGCTGCACTGGCTGCGTGACCGTTGGAAATCCAGTACCATCGCATGCCGGACATTTAATCTCGGTCTGCTGCGTCGATAGCTTTTTCATCTTTGATCTCTCAGGCCGCCCCAGTTGGCGGCCTCTTTTAGGCGTGTATCTGTCCTAATTTCTCATCCCGAGTGTCCAAGCAAAACGGCCTCAGTGGGGGGGCATCTGAGGCCGCTTGAGACCTCCCGCCGGGCATTGGGGCAAAATGTAGACCGGTCGGTGGCTTGGCATTCGGAGATAGGATCGCCGAATGCTAAGGAACCAAGAAGCCCCAAGATAAATGGTTCCGTCCTCATTTAAAATATTAAATGTCGTAGTTAGGATAGCACCCGGCGGGTGCTGGCCTGTTTTAACCCCTAGTGGCCTAATTTGAATTTCGCAGTGGCCTAATTTGATGGTCCCCCAAATATGTTATCCTGCGGACATAAGTTCAAATCGCAAGCCATGATGGCCGGATGGATGACTTAGAAAAAATGCTGGCGAAGCTGTTGGAGGACGCCCGAAAGCTCCCGCCGGGACAAAAGCGCCATGAACTACTTAAGGAGATTGGCCGCTTCCGGGTAAAATTGGACGCCCTCAAGAAACGAAAACAATCACAACCAACGAAGTAAGGCCGCCTCAGTTGGCGGCCTCTTTTATGCGCCCCTTACCACCGCATTTCTTGCACGGCGCAGGATAGACTTTGCGATCCGGCTGCACTGGCTGCGTGACCGTTGGAAATCCGGTGCCATCGCATGCCGGACACTTGATCTCAGTCTGCTGCGTGGCTGGCTTTTTCATCTTTGATTTCTCAGGCCGCCTCGTTGGCGGGCTCGTCGTATGCAAAAAATATTTACAATTGCAGATTGTAGACCCTCCGTGCGCGTTTGTCTGTGCGATACCGGACATCACAAATTGCGGCGCGAGCCGGATTTGATCGCACCTGCACCGGCTTCGCTTCCCGGTCTGTTCGCATGGGGCCCCGGGTGCATGGCCCGTTTCGACGCTTAGTGGCCTAGTGAATTTGGCAGTGGCCTAATTCGAGAATGGGGCCTGCGCCAAACTTACCCGCGACAAAAATTCACAGGCCATTCACGCCGTCTTGTGAATTAAGTTGGTCAGCATACCGAGCGGTCCCAGAGGGAGGATGCTGTTCCGGCATGCTAGGGGCTCGGGCGAACCCTCTCCGAGCCCCGCCGTTGTAACGTTTGAGACGGCAACCGGTGCCCATTCCAGATGTTGACTCTCATGGGACAGGCCAACAGAGGCGAACGCCATGCCCATTTTCTATTTCCAACAGCATCTGAACGGACGGCAATCTTCAAACAATCGGCGGGCCCGTCAATTTGACAGTGGGGCTGACGCATGCGTCCATGCTTTTTACAGCATGCCCGGCCTTCTCAGAAAAAACCTTTCCAAAAGAAAGGATACATTCGTCAGTACCGAAGTATCCGATGGGAAGCGCACCCTCTACATCGTTAGGGGAAAAGTGACCTCTGAAAAGCAGTGAGGCCGCCTCAGTTGGCGGCCTCATTCATTTGCACCGTCGCGATTGATAAAACTATTCGCTCTTCGAGGTCAGGCAGCCCAGCGCGGCCCCGCGTCGCCCTCGACGTCGCAGCCGTGCTCTGTACCGGCGATGCCTAGTGGCCCCCGTCGTTGGCTCACATAGGGTTGAACGCTCAAACTGCTTGTCGCGCTGGCGAGATATCATGCGAATAATGGGTGCAGTCGATGACGGCGGAAAGCGCGGCTATTTTCAACGCTGTCGGGTCCCGCTCGCCTTTCGCTGCACAAGCAAGAATTTGCGAAGCGATCTCCGCTTTCATAGTCGAAGTGCGCTTCGCTTCTGGAAGCGTTGCCGTGGCATCATCAAGCACGGCCTTCATTAATTCGATTAACTCGGGTGGATAAACCGCTCCCGCGTTCATGGCTTCCTCCCTTCCGAACCACCTCCCCAACCGCTACTCTAAATCCAATCTTTTTCGGTTGACGAATGTCAGCAAGGATCGATTTTTCTGCTCAACCTTCGATGCAGCAAAGACACCGCCATGGTATCAAACTGAGCTTACTGCCATGGCCTGTCACGGATCGGGCGATCCGGACCTTCGCTGATCTCAATCTCCGCGTCGTGAACATGTGCCAGAATTTGGGCTAGTCGCGCATGTCGAGGTAGGCCCCGCAGACCGGGCAATTTCCGAAATGATCAGCCTCGGTTTCGGCGACGCCATCAGCGTCAATGCCGGTGTTGCGGGCAGTCGCAATCATTCAATGACCTCATATCCAAAGACGACGCCTTCCGGGTCGTTCTCCTTGAACCACTCATCGGCGAGTTCTGGGTTTGCGAAAACCTTGAGATGATCGGGATGGCCGACATAGTGGTTGGTATCAACGTAAATCCAGACCATCTTCCTTGATCCGTCTGTCATCACAAATCCTCCCGGATGCCTTTGAAGAACGGGTGGCGCACTTTGCCTTCGGCCGATTTCGCCCGGTATTCGATTTCCGCCAGCAACGACGGCTCGACCCAGATGCCGCGATGCGCGATCTTCTTGCTATAGGGCTGCGTCTTCCGGATCAGCGGCTTGAGCCGTGCCTGTAAATCTTTCGCCGACGCAGTGTCGAACCCATGGTCCACCTTACCGGCGTAGATCAGGTCCCTGCCCTTGCGCCTGCCGAGATAAAGGCCATCCCATTTGGTGCCATCGAGCGCGAACCCGGCGATGGTCAGCGTCTCGCGCTGAGCGCAAGTTTTCTTGACCCAATCGTTGGAGCGACCGGTCGGGTAGTGACTATCTCGTACCTTTGAGACGACGCCCTCAAGGCCCGTCTTGCAAGCATGCTTAAATATCTCGCGACCATCGACCTCGAAGCTCTCACTGAATTGGATATCAGTCTTGGCGATGATCTTCTTGAGCAGCATCTTGCGCTCGATCAAGGGCAGCTTTCGCAGGTCGTAGCCGTTGAGGTACAGCAGATCGAAGGCGACCATCACGGTCTTGCTGGATTTGCCCTTGAGTTCATTTTGCAGAACTGAAAAATCCGCCAGCTGACGGCACCACCACTTCCCCGTCGATGATCGCGGACCCGGCGTTGATATGCCAAGCGTCCGCGGCGATTTTCTTGAAGCGGTTGGTCCAGTCGTTGCCGCGTCGGGTGAATACCTTCACCGCCGCGTCTCTCAGGTGGACTTGTACCCGGTAACCGTCGAACTTGATCTCGTGGACCCAGCGCTCTCCGTTCGGCACCTTGTCAATCGACGTGCCAGAGCCGGTTCAATGAAGCCCGGATAGTTGGCCTTGATGCCACCGGCTGGCGGCTTTGACCGGGGGTACGGCATGGCTCAGGCGAGCCGCAACGTCAGTTGGCGGGCGGGACCGGCGTGGGTGTCAACGAAGTCCTGGATGTACTCGGGGACCGCGACGCCTTCGATATCGCAGCGGGTTTGGATTTCGGTCGCTATATCTACCGAGACGTCCTCCGACCAATGCTCAAGTGTATTGAAGGCAACAACGCGGATCGGGTCGTTGAACTGGCCCGATATGAGATCGCTGACGATGGTTTCGAGGTCCGTCCGCTCGACCTCAGTCTCGCGGTAGACGGTGCCCAGGCCGCCAAAGCGGTCAATGACGAGGTAGACGGTCTGGTCTGCCCCGTAGGGCACGATCTTTGGCGTCCAGCCGGTGCTGCGCACATGCACCTCCAACGCAACAAGCAGAACTGAATACAATTCGACATAAAGCATATCGTTCCGGGTCACAACATGATCCCCGCCATCCCAAACAGCCCCAAATCGTGGCATGATCTATCGGGCGCGGCCCAGCGAAATTCGATCCGGACGTTGCGCCCCTCCTCATAAGTGGCCCTCATCGCCGCACCGGGCAGCACGCCGGCGGCACTGGCGGCGAAGGAGGCGACCGCGACGATTCCGATTGTCTTCGCGATCGGCGGTGATCCCGTTTCCCTCGACCTCGTTGCCAGTCTCAGTCGGCCCCGCGGTAACGTGACCGGCGCGACCAGCTTGAACGTCGAAGTCGGACCGAAACGGCTGGAGCTGCTGCAGGAACTGGTTCCGGGCGCGCGCATTGTCGGCCTGCTCGTCAACCCGACCAATCCGAAGCTTGCCGAGGCCCAGTCGAGAGACGGCGAGGCAGCCGCGCGCAGTTACGGTGTGCAAATACATGTCCTCCGCGCCAGTAGCGAAAGCGAGTTCGAGCCGGATTTCGCGGCCTTGGCCCCGCTCGGAGCCGGAGCCCTCGTGATCGGCAACGACGCCCTGTTCCTTAGCGAGAGCCGCCGCTTGGCTACACTGGCGATCCGCTACGCGATGCCCACCATCCACCAGAGTCGCGCGTTCGCCGCGGCAGGCGGCCTAGCGAGCTACGGCGGCAGCGTGGCGGAGGCGCACCGCAACGCCGGGGTCTATGCCGGCCGGATACTGAAGGGCGAACGCCCGGCCGATCTGCCCGTCGTGCAGTCCACGAAAATTGAGCTGACCGTCAATCTCAGAGCCGCCAAGGCGCTCGGACTCGCCGTGCCGGAATTGCTGCTTGCCCGCGCCGACGAGGTGATCGAATAGGTTGATCACTTCCGTTAATGGGATGGCCCGGCCGTGCTCAGCGGCCTAATTTGCTGGACTGTGGCTGGGAGGCGGTGAAGCAAAGCTCAAGGAGCATGCGATGCGCACATTTCAGAAGATAGCTGGAATCATCACCACGATCGGGATCGACATCGGCAAGAACACCTTCCACCTCGTTGGCTTTGACCAGCGGGGTGCCATCATTCTGCAGCAGAAGGTGTCACGCAGTCAGCTCGAACGCCGTGTCGCCAATATTCCACGTTGCCTGATCGGCATGGAGGCCTGCTCGGGCTCCCATCACATCGGTCGGCAGCTGGCTGAGATCGGCCACGATGTGCGTCTGATCCCGGCCCAGTACGTGAAGCCGTTTCTCAAAGGGCACAAGAACGACTACCGCGATGCCGAGGCGATCGCGGAGGCAGTGCAGCGGCCCACCATGCACTTCGTGACGATCAAGACGCCGGAACAGATGGATTTGCTGGCTTTGCATCGCGTGCGCTCACGTCTTGTCGGACGGCGGACGGGCGTGATCAACCAAATCCGCGGCTTCCTCATCGAGCGCGGCATCACGGTGCGTCAGGGCCCGATGCCCCTGCGCAAGGCGCTATCGGAAATTCTAAGCTCAGACACTGGCGCGCTTTCGCCCAGAATGGTTGGCCTCATCGCTGACCTGGCCCAAGACTGGCGTCGGCTTGACGAGCGCATTACAGCCGTGTCGGCCGAAATCGAAGCGCTGGCGGAGCAAGACCACAGTTGTCAGCGCCTGATGACCGTACCTGGGGTCGGGCCGATCATCTCGAGCGCCGTGGTGGCGGCGATCGGCAACGGCACCGGATTCAAGCAGGGCCGCGACTTTGGCGCTTGGCTCGGGCTCGTGCCGAAGCAGGAGTTGACGGGGGATCGCACAATCCTGGGCAAGATCTCCAAGCGCGGCAACAAGTACCTGAGAACACTGTTCGTGCAGGCCGCACACGTCGTTCTCGAGCGGCGGCCGAGCGCAGCGATGCGGGGTTTGTGGCCCTGGGTCGAGCAAGCTTCAAAACGGCTGCACCGCAACATGCTGGCGATCGCGCTCGCCAACAAGCTCGCCCGCATCGCCTGGGCGGTTCTCGCGCGCGGTGGCACCTATCAACCGAGGATCACCCATGCAGCATGACAAAGGCTCGCTCAGGTTCACCAAGGAGATGCCCGCCATCCCCTCGGAGCCACCATCACTCGCCTCATTGGGCGAGCGAGCGACGGTGGCTCCAAGGAGATGCCCGCCATCCCCTCGGAGCCACCATCACTCGCCTCATTGGGCGAGCGAGCGACGGTGGCTCCGAGGGGATGGCTTCACGTGATCCGGCTGACGTCAAACATCAGAACGGAGACTGAATAGTTTAGTATCGACAGCTTTCCCACCGAGGTCTGCGGGATGGAATGAAGAGATGGACGAACGGTCTGCCCGGCGCAACCAAGAGACTGGGTGCCATGATGGCCCAACGAGGTCTTTCCGCTAGTCAGCCTCGGATGCGCGCGGATGCCCATGATGGCCCGGAGCAAATGCTCCACGTTAGAGGCCTGATACATTGTTGCAGCTCTCACGTTCGTCGGTCTTGGAGCTTCTGTCTTGCAACGCACGGCCCGGGCCATACATTGTGGCACGAAACGGAAATGCCGCGGCAGTCGCTACATGTCCGCTATCGGGAGCAAAGCGGAAGACATCTGCTCGCAGCGAGTATTTCGCATTTTGACCCCTCTCGGAAGTGGATGAACTCTAGAACCGGTGCCGCGCCCCCTTGTCCACCCTGCCTTGCCGTGCTCTAAACCCGCCGCCATTCTTGCGGACACCACTTCCGCCAGAGTTCAAATTTTTCGCCGCCTTATAGCCTGGAGTCAAAGGCGAAAGGAACCCGACATGAGGATCAAGCTGCTGATCGCGGTGCTGTCGCTGGCGACAGCCTTTGCCCTCGTAGCTTTGGTCCCGGCGGTTTTTGCCCAAACAATGCCGCCGGCAGCAGCGGAAACGCCCATGAAGCCGAGAGTTGCGCCAGCTGAGGAGGTGGCGTCGAAAAATGTCTCGGTCGCCGAAAAGGCTCAGAAGTGTCTCAAGATCGAAGATGAGACCAACGATCCGCTTGTGACACATAGCGCCAGTTCTCACGACGCAGCGGCCATATCCGCAGTTGGTATTTTCGGACATGGGTGGTCACGCTGACGATGTCTGTTCTTGAGGGTAAAGCGGATTGCCCAGTTGCGCGCCCTGACTTCCGAGTTTGACCCAACTGAGACGTCGCCCTCAATCCTCCCTTGTGCAGTTTCTTAAATCCGCGTCTCTCCCATCTCGTGGTGTTAGGCCGTGTTCTTGGCCATCGTAATGTTGGCGGCCGTCGAATTTGATAGTTGCCCGTCCAAAGCCGCCAGACGACAATCAATTGCTTTGATGACCCGGCGTGAGAAGGGTCCAAGATGCGCATAGGCTGCAATCATCGCTACTGCGATTCGTGCCGAGGACGAGTCTCGCTTGGCGCAGTTGAGGAAGGTTCGCCAAAACGGATCGTGCGCTTCGGGAATGGCGGTGACGACGCGATGCACGGTCTCTAACGCTCGTACCTTGACACGGAGGTCACCGACAGGCAGTTCGCGACGTTGCCTCGAACGGTCGAGCATCGTCATCAATCGGTCAACACGGCTGGCGTAGGCGGCAGGGTGATAGATGCTCTCCAGAATTTGTCTGTAGTCCGTCAAAATGTCGCGCAATGGACGCGCCGGATCGAAATTTATGCCGTCGGTGCACTGATCGCCGCCGGTGGTTGGGCCCAAATCATGATTTGGGTGCAGCCGACCTTCACGTGCAAGACGGAGCGTGAGCTGGGTGTTTGGCAAGGCATAGAGCAGGCCAATCATGCAGACGGGGATGGCCGCTTCCTCGATGAAGTCGATCATGGCATCCGCGATCGAGACTTTCTCGCTGTCGAAGCCCACAATGAAGCCCGCGGTGACGAGCATCCCGGCGCCGTATATCTTGTGAATGCTCTCAGCGATATTGCGCCGGGTATTCTGCTTCTTCTTCATCGCGACCAGGGTTGCCGGGTCCGGACTTTCGATGCCGACGAAAATGCCGAAGAAGTTGGCCGCGGCCATTATTTCCAGGAGTTCCGGATCATCGGCCAAATTGACCGAGGCTTCTGTCGAAAACTCGAACGGATAGTCGTGCGTGCGTTGCCATGCGGCGAGTTCGGGAAGAAACAGCCTGAGCGACTTCTTGTTGCCGATGAAGTTATCGTCGACGAAGTCGAGATGGCCGCGATATCCCATCTTGTAGAGCGCATCGAGCTCGGCAAGCATCTGCGGGATCGTCTTGGTCCGTGGCACCCGTCCGTAAAGCTCGATGATATCGCAGAACTCGCAGGTGAAGGGGCAGCCGCGCGAATACTGCACACCAAGATAAAGATAGTCTTCAAATTTGAGCAGGTCGAAACGCGGCACCGGCGTCTTCGTGACGTCGGCCTGGAACTTGGGTGCTGTGAAGACGCCCGATCGGGCGCCGCTCTCCCAAGCCGCAACGAACTCGTCAATAACACCTTCGGCCTCACCGAGTACCTGAAAGTCGGCTGCGGCGTAGATGTGCGGACTTGAGGTGGGATCGGGGCCACCGACGACCACCGGCTTGCCCCGTGAGCGGCAAACCTCGATCAGCCGCAGCGTGTCGGCCTGTTGCGGCAACATTCCGCCGGTGAAGACGAGGTCAGCCCAGGCAAAATCGTCGTCCGCGATTGACGCCGTATTGCAGTCAACAAGGCGCACCGTCCAGCTACCGGGTAACATCGCGGCGACGGTAATCAGGCCCAGCGGAGGTGCGGGGCGGCGAACTCCCATCAATTTGCAGGATTCAGCAAAGCTCCAGAAGGAGTCCGCAGCGAAGCGCGGATAGAGCATGAGTACGTTGCACGGGCACGGCATGTTCATGGTGACCTAGGACGGCCGATGTCACGGTGCGTCCGCCTTACCAGACGAACGCAGCCGCGTGCCGCAAAGGGCTACACTAGAACTAACCTGACACTCCTTACAGGGCTCCCGAGCCAATAATTACGCGATCTTTTTTTGACGGATGCCGCAGAAAGGGCACATAATTGAGCGATTTTGGTGTTGGCCAGGAGTGATTCAACAGCTCTTGAGACTCTATTTCGGAAGTCGCACTGCCTCGTGGCAATCTGCCGCCGATGATCCGGCGTTGCGGCAGATAAAGCATGACCCACCTTACCTTGGCGAACGGTAACGTACGACTTGCTGCCAGTTGATGGCCCCCAATGTAGTGATGGGGGCGGGTCACTGGCGCGGCGAAGGCATGGCTCTCGTCGAGGCGATCAAGTGATCTCGGCTTTTGACTGGCGGGGAAAACGTGACAGCACCACGCGACAAACTCGGAAGGCCGATCGTCGTCGTCACCGGCATGGGCATTGTGACCTCGCTCGGTGCCGGCAAGACCGATAACTGGGCGAAACTGACTGCCGGCTGTTCCGGCATCCGGACCATCACCCGTTTCCCGATTGATGGTTTGAAGACGACGATGGCCGGAACGGTCGATTTCGTCGTCGTCGAGCCGCTTTCGTCAACCGGCATCACCGAACGGCTTGCCGAAATGGCCACCGAAGAAGCGCTGGAGCAGTCGCGCATCGGAACCAAGGGCGATTTCCCGGGACCGCTATTTCTCGCGGTGGCCCCGGTCGAAGTCGAATGGCCGCAGCGGTTCGAGCTGGGCCGTGCCACTGGCAGGCAGGACCCGAATTACGACGATCTCCTGCGCATCAGCGGCGGCGGAAAATATGCGCCGTATCACCACCGTTTCATGTTCGGCTCGGTGGCCGGCCGCCTTGCGGAAACCTTCGGCACCAAGGGGTCGCCGATTTCGTTGTCGACCGCCTGCGCTTCCGGCGCGACCGCCATCCAGCTCGGCGTTGAAGCCATCCGTCGCGGCGAAACCGACGCTGCGCTGTGCGTCGGGACCGATGCTACGGTCAATCCGGAAACGATGGTGCGGTTTTCCCTGTTGTCCGCGCTCTCGACCCAGAACGATCCGCCGCAAGCCGCCTCAAAGCCGTTCTCGAAGAACCGCGACGGCTTCGTCATGGCGGAAGGCGCAGGTGCGCTGGTGCTCGAAAGCTACGATGCGGCGGTTGCGCGCGGCGCGCCGATCCTTGGCGTGCTGGCCGGCTGCGGCGAGCTCACCGATTCCTTTCATCGCACCCGCTCCAGCCCCGACGGCAAGCCGATTATCGGTTGCGTGCTGAAGACGTTGGCGGACGCCGGCATGACGCCGGAACAGATCGATCACATCAACGCCCACGGCACCTCGACGCCGGAGAACGACAAGATGGAATATCTGGCCATGTCGGCGGTGTTCGGTGAGCGCGTCAAACAGATTCCAGTGTCGTCGAACAAATCGATGATCGGCCACACCATCTCGGCCGCGGGCGCAGTTGAAGCGGCGTTCTCGCTGCTGACGCTGGAGCACCAGCGCATTCCGCCGACCATCAACTACGAGAACCCGGATCCGGCAATCCCGCTCGACGTGGTCGGCAACAAGGCCCGCGACGCCAAAGTGACCGCCGTGATGTCGAACTCGTTCGGCTTCGGCGGCCAGAACGCCTCGCTGGTCCTGACGCGCGAACCGGCCTAGCCGGCGCCGCCCCTTTTTCGATGCACCCGCTTGCCCGAACCAAGGCTCGTATGCGCGACACGTGTGCCTGTCGTAAATCAAATCCGAACATATTGGTGGTGCAGCCCGCCCAGGACCGGGCGGCAAAGAATGGTCCCGGCTAGTTTTGACGGCTCGCGCGAGACCGGCGCGTCCTTCTCCAAAGATAAATGCGTCCTTATCTCGTTGTGATATTTCATGTACGACAGCAGTACATGACGGAGGTATCGCTCGCCGAACACAACAACGTGGTCAAGGCACTCCCGTCGGATCGAACCGATCAGCCGTTCGGCATATCCGTTTTGCCATGGGGAGCGCGGCGATGTCGGCCGGTCACGAATGCCCATTGATCGAAGTCTTCGGATGAAGACCTCACCATAGGCCCCATCCCGGTCACGGATCAGGTAGCGGGGAGCCTGTTCCCAACCGCATGCTTCCGTGACCTGATTTGCGATCCATTCTGCAGTGGGGTTAGCTGTGACGCCAAACCACAAAATTTGTCGTCGGCCGTGCCCCATGATCAGCAATCCATAGAGCAGGCGAAACGAGATTGTCGGCACGACGAACATATCGATCGCAGCAATCCCATCCGCGTGGTTGTTGAGAAATGTCCTCCAGCCTTGGGACGGCGGGTCTCGTCGCCTGACCATGTACTTGGCCACGCTGGTCTGTCCGATATCGACGCCGAGCTTGAGGAGTTCGCCATGGATCCGAGGCGCTCCCCACAGAGGATTGGCGATGCTCATCTCTCGGATAAGCTTGCGTATCTCAGGCGCTACAGTTGGTCGGCCACCGCGGCGCCGCGACTTCCACCGCCAGTACGATCTGAACCCGGCGCGGTGCCATTTAATCACGGTCTCCGGCTTCACGATCGCAAGCGCATCAAGAACGCGAGGGAAGAGGCGGTAAAGACCAACGAACACCAATCGGTCGATGGCACCGAAGGTTTGTTTCTTAGGAGCGGTACGCCGGAGAACGTTCATCTGCTGCCGCAACATCCAAATTTCCGCCTCGAGCGCTGCCCGCGACCGAAACAGATCTGCGACCATCCAAACAATGAGCCTGACAAGATCTCTCATCCCGTAACAGCATCGCCCGATTCTCGATCACCTGCTAGTCAGATTGAGTTTGCGACAGGGACAACCGGTTCATGGAAGGGGGTGAATTCCCCCTCCGCTCGGACGGGGGTGATTTGCCCCATACTCGCGATGGCAATAAGGCTACCTAAAAATATCGCGGCCCATGCCGCCCGGATACCCACGGCGCTTCACTTATGAAGCGACCGGGCATTTAGCCCGGTGGCGTTTGCGCCATAATACCGCGCCTTCGAGCCCCCTCATTGTTTGAATTGGCAAAAAAGATTTTTGTGGTCTTGCAAGTTTCCGCCGATATTCAGCGCAGACGGCGGGCATGATATTGGGCATGGTCCCGGTATTGTCGCGTATGTCGCGCCGGGCTCGGCTGAAAAGGCATTACAAAATGATTGAGAAGCGGGGCTATCGGCGGAAGAACGGCGCACTACACGTAGCCTGATTTTGCATCACCATCAGAGCTACAGAGAGACCGCCTTCGGGCGGTCTTTTTGTTTGGCATCACCGCTTTTTGTTTGGCAATCACCGCTTCGCTGCGCGCCGCGAACGATCGGACGACGGTTGGATCCTGAAATAGTCGAGCTTTTTCCCGGATTTAAGCTGTGCAGTCAGCCAGCGTGGCTGCTTCCCGCGGCCCGCCCACGTCTCCTCAGGCTTGGCAGGATTGCGATATTTGGGGAACACCTGCGGGTAAGCGCGCCGTTCACGCTGAGGAGCTACATTCGATCGATGATCTGACTGGAGCTGCTGCAGTCGCTGCTCAAGTTTTGTTTTTTCCGCACCTATCCGGCTCGCCAGAGCGGATGTGATTTCCAAGTGCAGTGCCCAAAGCTCGTCGATGGACATCGATTTTAGATCGCGCAGGTTCATATCTCTGTCTTTTGTTGTTCATGGAAGTGGTGTGTTGAGCCGCCTGAGGATGCAGCTAGTTCTTTGCGAACGCTGCTGATGGGGCGACGGTGAAGGCGCTCCCAATACAGTTGTGAAAACGGCAAGGATAAGGCGCGGAGCCAAAAGATGGCCCCTTATTCCGATCGGCGCTTTGGATAAGCTTAGCTGGTTAGCACGCCGTAAACAAACGACCCGAAATCTTTCGCGCGCGCGGCCCCTGGATTAGTTCTCGTGATGGGTGCTGTTCGCGCGCCGACGAAAAAACTAGGGTCTTGGGCTCGACGCGTTTTTCGAATGCCCCAATCTAGATCATTGCGTGACGTGCCTGACGACTGTGACCGTCGCAATAATGAAGGCTACGCCAAACGCGCCAGCCAGAGCGGCGAAAACAAAACGCGGATCCATCACACGCCCCAATTGAGCTTATTGAAAGTCCAATTACGGCCGCCCTGCTCTCTGGAGTCAATCCTGTGTGTACCGAAAATTCGATTCGGCGTAGACGCAGCAAGCGGACGGCGTAAGCTCGCATCCTGATGACCGATCTGTTCAAGCTGATTCTCGGTATCCTGGCTTCGCGCTTCAAGGCGAGAGCAACGCTGGAAGCGGAAAACCTGGTCCTGCGGCAACAGGTCAATGTGCTTCGCCGGCGAACGCCGAAGCGACCGCACCTCAACAATACGGATCGTTTTCTATTTGTTTGGCTCTATCGCTGGTTTCCGTCCGTCCTAGAGGTGGTTGCGATTGTCAGGCCGGAGACCATCATTCGCTGGCACCGTGCTGGGTTTCGGACGTATTGGCGCTGGCGATCCCGCAACCGTGTCGGCAGACCGAAGGTCTCGGCTGAGCTGCGCACGCTCATTGGCGAGATGAGCCGTGCGAACGCACTTTGGGGCGCGCCGCGTATTCATGGTGAGTTGCTCAAGCTCGGCTTCGAGGTCGCCCAGTCGACGGTCGCTCGGTACATGTGCCGCCACTCGCGGCCACCGTCTCAGGGCTGGCGGACGTTTCTCAGCAATCACGTCGACGGCATCGCGGCGATCGACCTCTTTGTCCTGCAAACGATCGCATTCGAAATTCTGTATTGTCTTGTCATTGTGCGCCACGGACGACGGCTTTGGGTGCCGTTTGGCGTGACGGCAAACCCAACCGCGGAGTGGATCTCGCGCCAAGTCACCGAGGCGTTCCCGTGGGACCACGCGCCGCGGGATTTTATTCGGGATCGAGACACCTCGTATGGTCCAGTCTTCTTGCAGCGTATCCGTGCAATGGGCATTCGGGACCATCTGATCGCACCCCGATCGCCCTGGCAAAATGCTTACGTTGAGAGACTCATCGGCTCGATCCGCCGCGAATGTCTCGACCACATGATCGTGTTTGGCGAAGCGCACCTGCGCCGGATCCTACGCGGATATGCCGCCTATTATAATGTGTCGAGGACCCATCGATCTCTGAACAAGGACGCCCCTCTCCAGCGCGCGGTTGAGCGCCTCGGCGCCGTCGTCTCACGACCTGTCCTTGGCGGCCTTCACCATCAATATTGCAGAATTTAATTTTCGGCACACACAGGTCATTCGCATCAGATGTTACGGAATCTGGATGTCCATGTCCGCCTTGTGCCATGAGCAGTCGCTCCCCAGCTGTTGGCCCTTCACAAGTCACTGTTGAAAAATATCGAACACCATTTAGTGTTCGTGTCCGATCGTTGGGTGGTGCGCCCGGAGTCGCCGCGTTTTCGCAATGCCAGCCGCTGTCTATAACAAGGTCATGATGTTGCCGAAACCGAGCGTCGCTGAGCGTGCAAATGCCCGCCAAAACATCGTGCTGGCTCTGCTGCTGCTTTTTGTCATCGGGGCATGGGGCGGAAACTACGTCATCACAAAGATCGCCGTAAGGACAAATGGCCCGTGGGCCTTCAATGCGTTTCGGTATACGACAGCGGCAACGCTCTTGGCGGCATGGTTGTGCTACCAACAGGGATGGCGCTCGCTCATTCCGGCCCGCGGCGAGTTCGGCAGGATCGTTCTGACCGGCCTTCTGCAAATCTTCGTGACGACGAGCTCGACCAATTGGGCCCTCACTCACATCGATGCGAACCGAACGATCCTGATCGCCTATTCGATGCCAATCTGGGCACTTTTCTTTGGGTTCTTTCTTTCGCGCGACCTTGTGAATTTGAAATCGGTTATCAGCGTGGCGCTGGGTTTCGGAGGATTGGCGCTGTTCTGCGCGCCCTGGTCGATGGACTGGACGAGTTACGACGCCTTGGCCGGCTCCGGCGCCGCTCTTCTCGGAGCTGCCGGCTGGGCTCTCGGCGCGGTCCTGTACAGGCGATTTATGTGGACTTCTTCGCTCGGACAGCAAATCTTCCTTCAGGTTCTGGCGGCAGCCGTCGCCGCCCTCCTCTGCGCCTCGGCATTCGAGCAGCGACCGCTTGTGCTGGATATGCAATACGGTCTGATCGTCCTCTATAACGCGCTTGTACCGACGATCCTGGCGTTCTGGTTCTGGGCGAAAATCCTCACCCTTATTCCGGCCTCTACGGCAGGCCAGTTTGTTCTGCTGTCGCCGATCGTGGGCATCCTGCTCGGATCGCTTGTCCTGGGGGAAGCCATTACGCCGATGCTGATCGTCAGCGCGGCATTGATCCTCGGAGGAGCCCTCCTCGCCTACATCAAACGGAATTGACGATTACTTGGCAGCAAACACCATGGTGTCGGACGGGTCCCAGGTCGCAACCAGCGGCTCGCCAATCGCGATGCGGGTCCCATTCTCGGTCGAGGCGCTGAACTGGTGCACTTCCAGGGGACCAATGGCGGTATCGATGAAGATACTGACCTTTTCGCCGGAGAATACAATGTCACTGACGATGCCGGACTGAGCGTTCCGGCCCGGAGAGGACCCGGGCGACGCGATAAGGATCCGCTCCGGCCGCACCATGATCTGAGCGCGATTGCCTGACGGAATATCGTCCGCTCCTGTTTCGGCAAGCATCGGCTCGTCCCGTCCTTCTACAAGCACGACGGAGGCCCTCCCCTCACAGCCGCGGATGGTTCCCGCGAAGCGGTTCACCTGTCCGATGAACTCAGCCACAAACGGTGTCTTCGGGCGATTGTAGATCGCGCTCGGTGTGTCGAGCTGCTGCAGCTCACCTGCCGACATGACAGCCACCCGATCCGACATCGTAAAGGCTTCGTGTTGGTCATGCGTCACGAACACAGTCGTCACCCCGAGCCGACGCAACATGCGCCGAAGCTCGATCTGCATCGCGTCCCGGAGTTGAGCATCGAGCGCACCGAACGGCTCATCCAGCAAGAGAACCTTGGGGCGGGTCACGAGCGAGCGCGCCAATGCGACGCGCTGCTGCTGCCCGCCGGACAATTGTCCGGGATAACGCTGTTCGAGGCCCTGCATCTGCAGCAGAGCGAGCGCCTCCGCGATATGCTTTCGTGCCTCCGCGGTCGCCATGCCGCGCATGCGCAGACCGAAGCCCACATTCTCGGCCACGGTCATGTGCGGAAACAGCGCATAGCTCTGAAACACCATCCCAAGTCCCCGTCGATGGACCGGAAGATGGGTAATGTCGCGTCCATCCACCAGAACGTCGCCGGCGGTCGGAGCGATCAGCCCCGCGATGCAGCGCAACAGCGTTGTTTTTCCGCATCCGGACGGGCCCAGCAAGGATACGAACTCGCCGGGTTCAACCGCAAGGTCGACTGCGCGCAGAGCAACCACGGCGTCGTAGCTGCGAGACAGGCCGCGAACCTCGACGGAGGCGCCTTCTCGCTTGCTCGGTGTTGTGCTGGATGGGTTCATGGTGAACTCAGCGGGCCGTGAACATGACGGACTTCAGGCCCACAAGCTTCTCAAGCAGCAGGAGAATGCCCACCACGAGGGCGATCTGAATGGTCGAAATCGCCGCGACCGACGGGTCATAATTATAAACGAGGTAGCTCAGGATCGACACCGGAAGCGTGGTCGTGTCGGACGTCGTCATCAACAGCGCCACAGCCACCTCGTCGAATGAAATCAGAAATGCGAACATCGCGCCAGCGATCAGTCCAGGCCGGATGATCGGCAGCGTGACATGCCAGAGCACCCGGTAGGCAGGCGCACCCAGCACGGCCGCGGCTTCTTCGGTCTCATGGTTGGCCCGCGCATAGACCGCCACGACGGAACGCAGGATGTACGGTACCGTCACGACCACATGGCCGGCGACGAGACCGATCGCCGATTGCGTCAGGCCGATCTTGGCTGAGAAGAACAGAAGGCCGACGGCCAGGATGATGGTAGGAAGACTGAGCGGCGAGAGCAAAAAGGTTTCGACGCCGCGCCGGCCGGGGAACGAGCCACGCACAATGGCAAGTGCTGCGGGAACGGCGAGCAGACTTGCCAAAACCGTCGCCGTCGCGGCCAATTTCAGGCTATTCCAGATCGGCGCGATGAATTCGGAGTTGCTCAACACCTTTTGGAACCAGCGCAGGGAAACATGCCCTGGCGGAAAGGTAATGAAGTCGGATGCCGTAAACGACGCAACGACGACGATGAAGATTGGCGCACACAGGAAGAGGCACAGAACCGTCACGAATATCCGAAAAGGTATTGCGCTGGCCCTCATGTCCGCATCCAGCGCGGCCGCAGGAAACTTTGGGACCAGAGAACCATCGACACCAGGGCCAGAAGAACGACGCCCATGGCAGCCGCGAACGGCCAGTCGGAACTCACGGTCAATTGCTGATAGATCAGCAGCGGCAGTATCATCGTCGAGGTTTTGCCGAGAAGCAGCACCGTCACAAAGCTGCCGATCGAAAGACAGAAGACCAGGATCGAGCCGGTCACCAGACCTTCGAGGCTGAGCGGAAACGTGATCGCCCAGAAAGTCCGGAACGGGGAGGCTCCGAGAACGCCGGCGGCCTCTTCAAGACGCAAGTCGAGGGTTTCAAGCGTGCTGGCGACTGACAGCGCCATGAACGGCAGCAATACGTGCACCATCGCGATCGAGACGCCGGTCCAGTTGTAGATCAGCTCGAGCTTCGAAAATCCGAGTGCAACGAGTTCCGCATTGAGGGCGCCGTTGCCGCCGAGAATGACCATCCATCCAAACGAGCGAACCACGACGTTGACGAGGAGCGGAGCAACGATCGCAAAAATGAGGATCGATTTGATCCGCCCGCGCGTGCGGGCGATGGCGTAGCCGAAGGGATAGCCGAGGATAGCCGTGACAAGCGTAAGAACCACGCCGAAAACGAGCGTCTGCCCGATGACCGTGAGGTAATAATTGTCGGTCAGAATCCGCAAGTATTGTCCGAAACCAACGCCGCCGTTCGGCTGCCGCAGGCTCTCCGAAATATTCACGACTAGTGGGCCAACGAAGAATATGACGAGCACGAACAAAACCGGTGCGAGGCCCAGCAGCGCCTTCGCGCTGCCCGGCCCCGCCCCGTCTGTTCTTCGCTTCGCGATCATCAATTCACTGCATCCCGCCCCGACCGTCAGCGCATTTCCTTGTTCCAGCGCTCGATCCATTTCGAAAATTCCGGGAAGACTTCCGCATAGGGTGGAAACACCACTCGCGACGCCGGCGTGAGTTTGGCTTTCACGTCATCCGCCACCACGACCTTCGGGTTGCTGACCGAGTAGAGAATCGAGCTCGAGTGGCCGGCCTGGACTTCTGGGGACATGGCGCAATTGATATATTCCCAGGCAATGTCCGGCGCGTTCTTCACCTTCGAGACCAGCACTGAGCCTGCGATGGTGTTCGGTTTCGGGATGTAGAATCCCGTCGAGGGATTGCCCTTATCGATGAAGTTCACGGCACGGCCGTCCCAATAGGCCATGATATCGACTTCCTTGGTGCCGTAGAGGTTAAGCGCTTCGACCGGCGTCGACCAGAACTTTACGACATTGGCGGATGCCGCCTTCACCTTGGCGAAGGCTTGATCGATGCTGCCGCCATATTGCTGGGAAATCAGCCACAGGAATTCCGGACCCCAGGTATAGGTCCCCGCCGGCATCGAAACGCGCTTGCCATACTTCCCCGCCGCCGTGTTCTCGAGGAATTCCTTCCATGACGTCGGCGGATCCTTGATCACGTCCTTGTTGTACATGATACCCAGAGCGCCGAAATTCAGCACCACCGAAAAATCGTTCCAGGGCTTGTGAAACTGTTCCGGAATGTCAGCAAAGTTCGGGACCTTCTCGACGGTTATCTTGTCGAGCAGTCCGTCCTGTCCCGCCCTGAGGCTGTCGGCTTCAGCCAGAGACACGACGTCGATCGGCGGATTGGCGGGATTGGCGCGGATACGGGCGAGCCAGTCAGCCGATTCGCCGGTCACCACGTCGACCTTGACGCCGGTTTTCTTCTCGAAGCATGGAACAAAGTTCTTCTTCACGGAGTCAGCCCAGATGCCGCCATAGGCTGCGACGACGATTTTATCCGGTTTCTTCGTCTGGCCCCACGCTCCGACGGGGGCAGCCAGGATTGCAAATGCCGTCGCTGATGCGACTATCCGCTTCATCTCATGCTCCTCTAGTGGTGAAGGACGGGCTCACGCAGGGCCGTCCGGTGGGTTGCTATAGTCCATACAATTCCCGCGCTTGAGCCTTGCTGACCTTGCCGTTGGCCATGTCCTCCTGAACGAGGTGGCGGGATCGCTCGGTCGGATTGCCGTTTCCGCCGGCGCCCGCCGTCTCCACACGAACGCGGTCGCCCTTGTGAAGGGTTGTCATCAATTTTGACGGCACCACTTCCTGGCTTCCATCGGCACGGAGCACCACCGAATAGGCCGAAGCGCCGGGATGTCCCCCATGCGCGCCTGCTGCCTGGAAAAAATGCCGCTCCCCTCGATGGGTGAAACGCACATTCCCCTCCAGGACTTCATATTCCTTGATGAGTCCGAGCCCGCCGCGATGGCGCCCGGCGCCGCCGGAGCCACGTCGCAGCGCGATCTGACGAACCCGAATCGGCGCTTCCATTTCCATGGCTTCGGCGGGAAGGTTCATGCAATTGGTCGCGTCGGTCTCGATCACATCGACACCGTCGGAGTGGAGACCCGCGCCGCTGCCGCCGGAGATCAGCTCACCGGTGACGTAAGGTGTATCGTTCGCGTGTCTGCCGCCAAACATCACGGCCAAGAGTTCGCCGCCATTGTCGGCTGGCACCTTCTCCGGCACGACCGCGCGAAGCGCGTTGAGGATCGTTCCCGTGATCCGCTTGATCGTGGCGGTCCTGGCATTGACGGGTGCAGGTTCGAGCGGATTGACGACGCTGCCCCGCGGCAGATTGAGCGAGATTGGCCGGAAACATCCCGCATTTGTCGGAATGCCGGGGTCGGTGACAGCCCGGATCGCGAAACAAGCCGCCGCCAGCGATCCAGACGGCACACAGTTGAAGGGCCCGGTGACCTGGGGCGACGTTCCCGTGAAGTCGCAGTGGAACACTCCATCGCCGATCGTTACCGCGATCTCGATGCGGATGTGCTCATCAAGGTTGATGCCGTCATTGTCGTTGTAGTCGACAAAGCGGTAAGTGCCGGCGGGAATCGCCCGCAGCGCCTCGCGTGTCATCGCCTCCGAACGATCGAGCAATTCGTCGAAGATGTCCGCCGCAAGATCATTGCCGAACGTCTGGCAGAGCTCGCCCAAGCGTCTTGATCCCACCGTGCAGGCCGCGAGCTGCGCATTCAAGTCACCCATCACGACGTCCGGGATGCGCACATTCTGCCGGATCATCGCGACCAGCGTCTCATTATACTGGCCACGGTCGCGGAATTTCAGCGGCGGGATGCGCAGCCCCTCCTGAAACACTTCAGTCGCATTGGTGGGCACCGAGCCCGGCGACATCCCGCCCATGTCCTGATGGTGCGTCATCGTGCCCGAGAACGCGACCGGTCGGCCGCCGGAGAAAATGGGCATTATCAGCGCAAGATCGGGGATGTGCGTTCCCCCCAGATAGGGGTCGTTCATGATGTAGACGTCGCCCTCCTGCATCGACGCAATCGGGAACGTCTCGATGATCTTCTGGACGACCGGTATCAACGTCGCGAGGTGAATTGGGATGGCAATCGCCTGCGCCAGGGTTTCGCCCTTGATCGTGAACAGGCTGGAGGACGCGTCGAGCCCTTCCTTGACGATCGGTGAAAACGACGAGCGCAACAACGTCTGCTGCATCTCGTTGGCGATGCCTTCGAGCTTGTTCCTGACCACTTCGACGGTGATCGGGTCGAGACGATTGAGCGGTGATGCTTGTGCCATGAAGAAGTCCAGATCAGTTACATGTGAGGACGAGATTGCCGGCAGGATCGACAAGTCCGGACCAGCCCGGCTCAACGAGCGTTGTCGTGTCAGGCTGTTGAACGATGGCCGGCCCCTCGAACGTAAAGCCGATCGGCATCGTATCGCGGTTCAGGATGCGGGCCGCAACGCGCGCCACATCCCCTTCGACGAGGATGTCGCGCGTCCCGAGTTCGACGGGACCGGCCACCGGAGCGAAGCGCATCTCGTGGAGAACAGCGCTGCCGCCTGCCTGGTGAACCGACCGAAGCGAGACGATTTTTGCAGGCCCCTGCACGCTATGGCCAAAAACGCGGTCATGGGCTTCGAGGAAGCGGTTATAGAGCGTTGTGCCGATGTTGGCGTCACCCGGCTCGAGCGGGATTTCGAGCGTATAGGACTGGCCGACGTAGCAAATGTCGGCGAAGTAGCTGATGCGAATCTCGGCGTCGCCGAGTTGTTCGGCCTGCATTAGTTTCGCGGCACGCGCATCGTTGGCGGCAAGTGCGCCTGCGAGCGCTTTGTAATCGATGTCAGGCAGGCTAACCGGATACGTCGCCGAAACTTCGTGTTCGATCGGAGCCGCCAGCAGACCAGCCGCGGCAAGGACGCCGGGAATGCGGGGAACGATCACGCGGACCATCTTCAATTCGCGAGCCAATGCGGTCGCATGCAAACCGCCGGCGCCGCCGAGCGGCACCAGCGCAAAGTCGCGGGCATCGATCCCCTGACGTACCGACACCAGCCTGATTCCTTCGGCCATCTGCGCATTGAGCACGCGATGGATGCCGAGTGCTGCGTTCTCCCGGGACAATCCGAGGGGTTTCGCAACGCGTTCATCGATCACGTTCTCGGACAGAACCGGATCGAGGCTCATGGTGCCGCCGGCGAAATAGCTGGGATCGAGATAGCCCAGCACGATAGAGGCGTCCGTCACCGTCGCCTCGCGGCCGCCGCGTCCATAGCAGGCGGGGCCCGGTTCGGATCCGGCCGATTGCGGTCCGACCCTCAGACCGCCCGCACCGTCCACCGTCGCGATGCTGCCGCCGCCCGCGCCGATCGTGTTCACGTCGACCATCGGGATGCGCAGCGAGTGTTCCCCGATCTGCCCTTCCGCGCGCAGCATCGGCTTCCTGCGGCTGATGAGCGCTATATCGGCCGAGGTGCCGCCGATATCGATGGTGATGAGATTATCGAACGAAGCCGAGGCGCCTACGATCTGCCCCCCGATCACGCCGGCGGCCGGTCCGGACAGAAACAGACGGACAGGCCGTTCCCGCGCGACGGACGAGACGCTGAGACCACCGCGCGACTGCATCACCTGAAGAGGCGAGGCAATCCCGGCCCTGGCAAGTCCGGCCTCAAGATGCGCGAGGTAGCGATCAACCACCGGCTTGACGTAGGCATCGAATGCGGTGGCGACCGTGCGCTCATATTCGCGAAAGGCCGGGTCGACCTCGTGCGAAACCGACACCATGATGTTGGGATGGCGCGTCTCGATCAGGGAGCGAGCACGCCGCTCGTGAACGGGATTGAGGAAGGAAAACAGGAAGCATATCGCCAGCGCCTGCGCGCCTGCCGCCGCCAATTCGTCGGCTGCGGCAAGCAGAGCCGCCTCGTCGAGCGGCGTCACGATCTCGCCTGTCGCCGACACGCGCTCCGCAACCTCGCGCCTGAACTGCCCGGGAGCCAGAAAGACCGGAGTTTCGGGCTCCAGGATCACCCGGTAAACCGCCCGTCGAAGCTGCCGGCCGATCTCGATGACGTCGCGAAATCCTTCCGTCGTGATGATGCCAATGCAAGCCCCCTTGCGCTCCAGCACCGCGTTGGTGGCGACAGTCGTGCCATGGGAGAAGCGGGTAATCAGCGATGGATCGAGCGACCATGCCTCCCGCATGGCGGCGAGCGCGCGCAGCACGGCCTCGCTCGGATCAGACCGGGTCGTCGGCACCTTCATCAACCGCATGCGGCCGCCGGGCTGACGGCAGACCACATCCGTAAAGGTGCCGCCGATATCAACCCCGATCTCGAAACCGGGCGCTATCGCAGATATCGCGTTCATTGAACCCTCGTGATGCCGTTCGCGCGAATTGCGCGACGGTCCTGATAACGCCACCAAGCCGCCAGCATCTGCATTCCGACCAGCCGGAACCGGTGCAACGGGACGGCGCCAAAGGGATTGGAGCTCATCGGGCCGAGATCCGGTGTCTCGCCGCGGACGAGACGCGCGCAGTACTTTCCCAGGAGGTTCGAAAGGGCGACACCTCTTCCACCGTAACCCATCGCAAACACGACCCGGTCACTCAGGCGGCCGATATGAGGAAGATCGTCCAGCGTGACGGCGACCTTGCCCGACCAGCGCTGGATGATCGGTGCGGAGGATAGCTGGGGAAAGGTTTCGGCAAGCTGGCGTTCCAGCGCAACGTAGGTGCCGAGATCGTCGCGGCGACCAGTGATGTCGCCGCGCCCTCCGAACATCAACTGATTGTTCGGCAGAAGCCGGTACCAGTTCATGATCTTCTTCGTGTCGGCTATCATCTGCCGCCCGGGGATCACGGTCTTGACCAGATTATCGGACAGCGGGCCGGTACAGACGACGGACGTCGTGACCGGAACGATGCGCTGGTCGAGTCGCTCGGGCGCGAAGCCCGTAAGGTCCGTATACGCGTTGGTGGCGATGACCACATGGCGCGCCGTCACGACGCCGGCGGGCGTTTGCGCCTGCATTCGGTCGCCGTTGCGCTGAAGTCCTTGCACCGACGTGGCGCCATGGATGCGCGCGCCGCGCCGGCTCAGAGCCGAAGCGAGGCCGCGAACATAGTTGAACGGATGAATGCCGGCACCGCGCGGATCGAGCCACGCTCCGACATGTTGTCCGCCGCCTACCTGCTCGAATGTCTGCGCAGCATCCAGAATCCGGGCCGAGTTGTCCTTGGCTTCGGCCGACATCCAGTCGCGATCCGCCTCTAATGCCTTGAGAGCCTCCAGCGAATGAGCAACGGTGAGTTGGCCGGTACGCGAAAAGTCGCACGCGATCGCTTCCCGCTCAACGATACCCTCCACCGTGTCGATCGCCTCGTGGATGAGCGTATGGAGACGCCGAGCGACATCGTGACCGTAGGATTGCGCCAGATACGCAAAGCCTTTCTTGTATCGCGGCGGCAGCATGCCGCCGTTTCGGCCGCTCGCTCCCCAACCGATGTCAGCCGCATCGAGAACGGCGACGCTGAGGCCGGACTCGACGAGGTGATAGGCTGTCGAGAGGCCGGTAAAGCCACCGCCGATCACAAGCACATCGATTACAAGATCGGTGTTCAGAGCCGGGAAAGACGGGGCGTCTGACGCCGTTGCGACCCAATAAGACGCGGGATGATCCTTGTCCGCCAGCTGAACGCCGAAGTCGACCGCTGCGGTCGCGGTGCTTCGCGAAACGTCATTCACTATGGGTCGGTTCTTTCATCTCTATTGAATACTCTGGAGATAGTTTCAATAATAGTGATAATTATGTCAAGAGTGATTTGCTTTCTATAAGGATTGGAGACGCGATGTTGGCGCCAAGAAGCGGGGCAAGATGAGCGAAACGGATCCAACTGAGTTGGCAGCGGCCGCAGAAACTCAACTGCCGGATCATTCCGAAGATGATCGGCGTCTGGGCTCATGCCTCCGCGCGATCCGCAAGGAGCGCGCGCTCTCCATTCAAACGTTGGCCGATCGCTGCGGATTGTCGATCGGCATGCTCAGTCAGGTCGAACGCGGCCTTTCGACGCCTTCGATCCGCTCCCTGCGACTTCTGTCAATCGCGCTCGATGTCCCCATCTCGCGGTTTTTCGCGCAATCCGATGAGGAGGTGCCGGTCGGCTCCCCCTACATTCTCCGAAAGGCGGCCAGAAGCTCGCTTCGCTTAACTCCGACGGGTGTTCGGAAGGAATCCCTTACCCCCCTCGGCGACGGGACTCTCGAATTGTATGAGCTAACCCTCGCGCCGGGTGGAACCTCGGGCCCGGAGTTTTATAGTCATGGAGGAGAGAAAGCCGGGCTGGTAACATTCGGTGTTATGAGGCTTTGGCTGGAAGAGGAACCACATCTGCTTGGCGAAGGTGACAGCTTTCGCTTTTCCAGCCAGATTTCACATCGGTTCGACAATCCCACGCGTGAGCCCGCTGGTGTGTTGTGGATCGTCTCGACTAGATAACTTTTCGACTGGATGACATTAGGACGAAAGTCACTTACTGCTCGGAACTGCACTTGAGATTCCTGTTGGCCTGACCAACGTCTTGCATTCTTGGACCACGAAGGGGCTTGGCATGGACAGCGGCGGAGCAGTCAAAAAACAAAAACAGACGCCGCACGACACCTATGCGACATGACTGCGGTGCAGGTGATGGACCTGCTGAAACGCCGCGAAGTTTCTTCGGTCGAACTGGTCGAAGCCGCTATCACACGTATTGAAGCCATCGACCCCATCGTCAACGCCCTCCCGATCCGCCGTTTCGAACTTGCTCGGAAGGAGGCGGCGGCTTTCGACCGGAGCAAAAATCCTTCGGCGATTCCGGGCTGGCTTGGCGGACTCCCGATCGCCATCAAGGACTACAACGACGTCGAGGGATCGATAACGACCTACGGTTCGCCGATTTTTGCCAACAATCGACCGCCCCGCTCGGATCGAACAGTAAGCCGTCTGCAGACACTCGGCGCAATCGCGATCGCAAAATCCAACGTTCCCGAGTTCGCCGGGTCCCATACCTTCAACCCCGTGTTTGGCACCACCGGCAATCCCTGGAACGTCGGCAGAACGGCCGGCGGGTCGTCCGGCGGCTCTGCCGCGGCGCTGGCAAGCGGGATGGTGTGGCTTGCCACGGGCAACGACCTTGGAGGAAGCCTGCGAATTCCCGCGGCTTATTGCGGTATCGTCGGTATGCGTCCGAGCGTCGGGCGCGTTCCCCGTCCCGACTCCGTTGTTCCCTACGATCCTTTATGGGTTGAAGGGCCAATGGGGCGTTGTGTCGCCGATGTCGCATTGATGCTCGATGCCGAGGCGCACCAGGACGCCGGTGACCCGCTTTCGCTGCCCCCGCCGGACCGGCCATTTTCGGAAGCCGTGCGGAATCCGCGGCCGCCAAAACGCGTCGGCTATACTTCGAACCTCGGTATCGGCCAGGTCGACTCAGAGGTTGCGGCGATCTGCCAGCAGGCGGTGCAGAAATTCAAGAACTTTGGAGCCGAGGTAGACAACGATCATCCGGACTTCACCGGCGGATTCGAATCGTTCCAGACGTTGAGAGCGACGCTGTTCGCCGCCGTCCGAGGCCCGCTGCTCGAACGGCATCGGGACCAGATCTGCCCGGAAATCATCTGGAACATCGAGAAAGGCCTTCAGCAGGATGGTACGGCGATGGCCCGCGCCGAGCGCCTTCGCGGCGAACTGTTTCTGCGCGTCATGGATTTCTTCGGTCATCATGACATTCTCGCATGTCCGACGGTTGCGGTTTCTCCGTTTCCCGTGGATCAACGTTATCCAAAGCACATCAATGGCCAGGAGCTGACGTCCTACATCGACTGGATGTACCTCACCTTCGTCCTTACCCTCACCGGCTGTCCGGTGATTTCGGTTCCAGTCGGACTAACCCGCGAAGGCATGCCGGTAGGACTTCAAATCATGGGACGGCCACGTGGGGACTCGGATGTATTGGCGGCCGCCCAACTCATGGAGCAAGCCGGACAATTTGCAGCGATGGTTCCCCGATTGGTCAAAACGTCGTCGATAAACTGAACGGTAGAACCGTTCAGTACATGAGTATGCGGCAAACCGTCGGCGCCAACGAACTGCGGACCGATCGTTATTCTTCCGAAATCTATTTTTGTTCGATCGGGTCAGGAATGTCGGTTTTGCGCCATTCTGGACGAGACACTCACACCGAAATGAAGCTGTCCTCCGGCACGGTGATTAAAGATATTAATGCGTGAGCCTCGATTGCAAATCGCATTTGTGAGGTGCGAAGCCGGAAGACTCGGCGAACGACCGCTTTGCGCCATAAGCCGCCGGACAGCGAGAACTCCGGTTACGCGATAGTGGCGGGTGGACGCCAGGCAAGCGTGCTAACGAAGAGGAACTGATCGGCCCGTGCAAGGAACCCCTCGGAAGTGTCAAATGCACCAAAGTCATCGATTTCATCTCGCAGCTACCGAGAAGCGCGGTCGGGAAGGTATTGAAGCCGGAATTGCGCAGCCGATAGTCGAATGCATCGGCAAAGGCAAAGCCCATCGGCCTTACGAGTTCGGCGTCAAGGTCAGCGTTGCTACCACCCTCAAGCACTGCAAGGGCGGCCAGTTTGTCACCCATTGTGAAAGCGCTGCCCGGCAATCCATATGATGGCCACACGCTGGCAACGGTGATTCCGGACATGGAGGCGCTGGTCGGCAGCACCATCGCGCGCATCCTGGCGGACAAGGGCTACCGCGGCCACAATGCACCGCCCGATTACAAGTTCAGGGTCTTCATCTCGGGGCAAAAGCGAGGGGTGACGCCCAGCATCAAGCGCAAATTGCGCCGCAGATCCGCCGTCGAGCCCGTTATCGGCCATCTCAAAGCCGAGCACCGCATGGGCCGCAACTATCTCTGGTTCCGGAACGGCGATGCCAACAACGCCGTCCTCGCCGCCGTCGGCTACAACTTCCGCCGCCTGATCCGCTGGCTCAGGCTTTTGTTGCGCCAAATCCTCACCGCTCTCCTCGTCGAGCCGTTGATCAACCCAGCCTGAAATCAGGGTTCTTCACGGACGACTAATTGAACAGCGTCATATGATCTTCCGCTTTTGCGTAATCATGTCGTCAGCGCGTCGGGCGGCATCGGACCTAGCGCCGGTGGCCTAGACGAATCCCAAGCTTGAGCGCCTTCTGCCGCAACGAACCCACACTACGTTTTGTCAGCTTCGCAATTTTAACGACGGGTGTTTTCGCCTTTGAGTGCGCACGCAACCCCTTCACATCGGCTTTGGTGTATTCGCGACGCACGACGGTCTTCTTCTTTGCTTTTTTAGGCACTTAGTATTCCTTAATTGTGAGGCGGCCTTAGTACCACAGACAGCCTGAGCAGCAAACGTCATCGGCTTTAACGCCGAGCCCCGTGGCCGCTTCTTGTCCCCACAGCCGCGCCACACGGACATAACAAAACATGATACTCTTGGTATGAAGACATTTGCAGGTATTGTCCTTGCCGCTCTGTCGATAGCCAGGCGTGACTCATCGATTAGCGTCACCTTTCCCAACGCCACGGTTCTTGCAGCTACCGCTCCGCCTCATATCGCAACAGCTGCTAAGCCGCCGAAACGAACCCACCAGTAAGTTTCGATGCGCGGACTCCGGGAGAGGCCTACTCCACAATAGCTTGGCGCCGACACCGCCCGGCGTTCCGGTAACGATGACGTCCCTGGCAGCAAGGGAACAGTCGACCTCGAACTGAGGCCCTAACCCACCCCGTCCGTCTGCGGGCTGGTACGACGGCGCTTCGGCGCTTCGTTCAATAAGCCGGCAAGCCGCAGGCCTTCTAGGATTCCTTCCAGCCGCTGCTCCCGGATCATCGCGGCCATCATCGAAACGGCGTCCTGTTGCTGGATTGTGAAGTGCACGTCAGGCAATTGCTCCGACATGGCCTCGAACAATGTCTGCGGGTTGGTGACGTGATCTCGGACCGCATATCCCGCGTCCTTCGCGAGGTAGGTCGCAAGATCGCCGTCCGTCAACGTGTCAAAATCAAAGTCGTACCGCGTACGGTCCTTGATCGACTGCCGAATCTGCTCGCTCTGGTGTTTTGCCGCCATAGAGAGCATAAAAACCGCGTCTGGCAGGTTCTCGCGCGCTACATTCTTCAGCTCAGCCATGCGGGCGTAAATTTCTTTGCCAGCACGCTCGTTCCGCTCGAATCGCTCCTGCGCCTGCCGTGCCTCCTGTTCACGCAGTATTTTCTCTCGCCGCTTTTTTCGGAACATTCTCACGCCCTCCGGGCGGCGATATAGTCCGGTTCTCGCGCGACATGGAAGATCAAAATGACCTCGCGCGATCCGCAGCTCGGGCATCTAAGGCGAACGTGGTGACCGGCAGCAAGGGAGACAAGGCGGAGCTCGCCGCCCAGCCACTTCTGTGCACAGGGCGGCGGAACACGTGGAAAAGCTTCAGCTCCGACGATTCCGAATCCCTGCCCTGTGTTAGCAGCCGGAACGACCGGCGCCACCCAAGGATTTCCCGGGCGTGACGCGAGAGAATCAAGGTGCTCAACGAGAACGCCCCGCCTTCCGGACAATCGAAGGCTGGGCGATCTCCATCCTGCTCGAAGCCGGCGCCATCTGCGAGTGCGAGGAGCACGGTTGGATGAAGGATCGGACCGATCCGCAGGCCAGGCAGCGGGCCATCGAGATCGCCCGCCAGTATCCACCGCTTACCGTCTCGCTCGCGCATGCGACGGCGGCAGTCGAGAGTGTCCTAGGCTCGATCGGCGACGCCTGCCCGGAGTTGCCCGCCGGAAGACGGTTAACCGTCGGCACAGTTCCGCTGATGGACGATATCGGCACGGCGAGTGCTCAACCGAGTTCGATTATGTCGGCTGCCACTCCGAACTCGCGGCGAGCGGTTTCTACAACCGCGGCGTGATGGGTGAAAAGGATTGGCTCGTGTCCCTGTCGCAAACCTATTGACTGGCGGTTGACCGAGTATCGGACGATGCTGATCTGTAATGAGATATCTTGTCAGGCTCATTGTCTGGGCGGTTGTCGATCTGTTTCGATCGCGGGCAGCGCTCGAGGCAGAGATTTTGACGTTGCGGCAACAGATCATTGTTCTGCGACGAACCGCCCCCAAGAAACAAACTTTCGGTGCCATCGACCGTTTGGTGTTCGTTGGTCTCTATCGCCTCTTCCCTCGCGTTCTTGATGCGCTTTCGATTGTTAGGCCCGGGACAGTAATCAGATGGCACCGTGTGGGTTTCCGTTTGTACTGGCGCTGGAAGTCGCGACCTCGTGGTGGTCGGCCACCAGTTCCGCTGGAAATACGCAGACTGATCCGCGAGATGAGCATCGCCAACCCACTTTGGGGAGCGCCACGGATCCATGGAGAGCTACTCAAGCTCGACATCGCGATCGGACAGACGAGCGTGGCCAAATATATGGCCAAGCGGAGAGGTCCGCCGTCCCAAGGGTGGAAGACGTTCCTCCGCAATCATGCCGACGGCATCGCCGCGCTCGATCTGTTCGTCGTGCCGACAATCTCGTTCCGTCTGCTCTATGGTTTGTTGATCATGGGGCCTGGCAGACGACAGGTCATGTGGTTCGGAGTAACGACGCATCCCACCGCCGAATGGATCGCAAACCAGATTACGGAAGCCTGCGGATGGGAGCAGCTTCCCCGCTATCTGATCCGCGATCGGGATGGAGCGTATGGTGAAGTTTTCATCCGACGGATTCGATCAATGGGCATTCGCGATCAGCCGACGTCGCCGCGTTCCCCTTGGCAAAACGGATATGCCGAACGGCTGATCGGGTCAATCCGACGGGAATGCCTTGACCACGTTGTCGTGCTCGGCGAGTGCCACCTCCGTCACCTGCTGCTGTCGTACATGAGATATTACAACCGCGCATTAGAACACCCATCTGTCTATGTTGTTGAAGAGAAGAGACTTTGCTGATTGGGATGCGATCCCGCGGGGTATCTTGGGTTCTGTCGCGCTCGTTCGGCGATAGATTGAGCGGCAGTTGTTTTCAGTGAGGCGAGGGCGAAGATCCACGGGCCGTCCGATAGCGGATGGAAGGCTTCGATCTCGCGGGCTTGAGCAGCCAGGCGGAGCGTCTTTGGCGCGATCTTCAGGAGCTTGGCGGCGTTGCCAAGGTTGAGCCAGGGTTCGATCCCGTCATCGGCGGGCTTGAATACCGGGATGTGGTGATAGAAGCGTAGCGATGCGACGCGCTCGCGGGTCCAGCGATTGCCGTTGCCCGTCTTGAGGCCGTTGCGGTTGAGTAGGCCGGCAATCAGATCGTCGCTGGCGATCAGCACCAGTTGACGCACGGCTTGGATAATATCAGCAGAAGTGCTGTTGCGCTGTCCGCGCCGACGCTTGGGCAAGCGCAGCTCGCTATGAGCGCCACCCACCCAGTGGACGATGAGAACGATCTCGGACGCCGCGTCGTCGATATCGGCCACGATCTCATGGACGAGGGTGCGTACAATGCGCTTCTTGAGGCGAGCATCCGTCGTCGGCGCATCCCAGACCGTTTTGAGGTTCGAGGCGAGAACGCCGAGCGAAGCCGGATCAGCAATGGGTGCAGCCGTCGCCGCATCATGCTTGGCGATCTTGCCCTCGACCTCCGCCGCGTGAGCGAGCGCCCTGTTCCAGCGCGCTTCAAGTTCACTCGCCACCAGCCGGTTCGCGGGGTCGGCGGCATTGTATTGCCGGAAAGCCCGCTCTGCGGCATAGCGCGCCGCTTCCAGATCGCGACTGAGAGCATCGCGCACCTGATCCCGTCGTTCTTCGGCTTCCTTGGCAGCAGCGGTTGCCGCGGCGATCGCGCCTGGGCCGACAACGCCAAGCAGTGCTTCCTCGATTGCATCATCGACGCGTAGTCCTCCGAAGGCGATGCAGAGAGGGCCGCCATTGTCCATCCAGGCGCGGCTGCAGCTGTAGCGCGGGATATGGTGCTTCATGCCTGTGTACCGGACTGTGAGCTTGCGGCCGCAGCGCTTGCACCGGATCAGACCGGCCAGCAGCGTGTCTCCATGCTTGGGCGCGCCGTGATGTCGACCAGTGGCAACGTTGCTGCTGACCATTGCGCGGATCGCCTCGAACCTCTCCCAGCTCACATACCCATCGTGGGTATTGGGCTTCAACATCAACCATTCGTTCCGCCTCTTGCGGCGGATCTTCCCGCTCACGCCCTCGGCGGTGTATCCCGCCGCCACAGCCGTCTTACCATAGGCATAGGCGCCGCCGTAGACCGGGTTCTCAATGATCCGGTGGATGGTGGAGTAACTCGGTCGCCGCCAGGCCGTGTCGCCGTCGGACTGCTTCACCGGAAGATCGAGATTGTACTCGTGGAGCCAGCAGAGCGCCTGTCGCGCGCTGCCCAGTTCTTCGACCTTGTCGAACACCAGCTTGATCGCGTCCTGGACACGCCGATCCGGATCTTTCTCATAACGGTCGCCGGCCTTCACGAAGCCGACGGGCGCCGCCACAACCAATTCCCCCCGGCGCGCCTTCTCGTAGCGGGCCGAGAGCGAGCGCTGTCGCAACAGATCCAGCTCGTACTCGTTGAGGCTGCCCTTGAGCCCGAGCAGCAGGCGGTCGTTGCCGTTTCTCGGCACATAGATGGTCTCCTGATCGACCAGAACGGTATCGACCACGCGGCACATCTCAATGAGTTGCTGCCAATCCCGGCTGTTGCGAGCGAAGCGTGAGACCTCGCGGGCGCAAACTGCACCAACCTTACCGAGGCAAACCTCTGCTACCATTCGCTCGAAGCCAGCGCGTTGTACGCCGCCGGCGGCTGAGCGACCGAGATCATCATCGATCACTTCAATCTCTGACCACCCAAGCGCCGTGATCCGGTCCCGCATGGCATATTGCAACGCGCTACTCTCGCGATTGTGGAGCACCTGATGGACGGAGGATTGACGCACGTAAAGGATCGCCTTGCGCTCCAAGTGATGAGGCCTGACCTTGTCAGAGATCATGACTGACCTCCTTGGCGCGCGGCGTCGCTGTCGTCGCAGTATGATCGAGGATCAACTGTGTCATCAGGCTCATGAGGCTCGCCCGCGCTTGCGCTGGCAGCTCTGACCATGCGGGCGCGCCCATAACGCCGTTCGATAGGCCGCTCACGAACAGATCCATCTGCTGCTGTGGCCGTGGTTGTCGATTCTGTCGGTATCCGTTTCCTGGCATCGCCATCTGCCGCGACATGGCTCTCTCCCTGATTCTGGTCGTGAGAGGCTCTAGATGCGCCAGAAAGCAGGACGGCCGATGGCGTTTGATCCTTCAACACCAGATCGAGAAGTGCGGAGAGCGTCGAAAGTGCGTCGATGCTAACAAACGGCTGAGCTACCAAAAGCTGGGGGGCCGGACATGCCGTCCGGTCGAACATCCATGCTGGCACCTCAAGCCACCGATCTGCTTGCGATCCATCCACCGTACAGCGAAAAACAACGCAGCCAGCCTTGTCGGCTGCCCCATGAACGCAAACTCTGCGACCAAACCAAGGATGATGCCGATAAAGAACCTCGCGAAGAACGGTCCTGTGGGCGTTCTCAAACCTCGTTGTACAACGGCGCGCGCACGCATCTATCCTTGGAGAAGGATGCGCCGTTCTCGCGCGCCGTCGAACGGGCTGGGCAGATTCTTTGCCGCCCAATTCTCGGCGGGCTGCACCACCAATATGTCCGGGTTTGATTTTCGACAGGCACAACCAACGCGCAGCTCGTCGCCGAGAAGCATCTGATCCGGACGTTCTGGCCGATCTGGAACCAAGAGACCAAGGCCTGCTGGGGCATGAGCAAGCACGGCGACTCCGCCGGCACCCGCAAGAACAAACGCTCGCCGTGGGACGTCATGCATCCAGGCAGAAACTGGGCGCTCGACAACCGGCTGGAGGACTCGCTCACGCATGCTGAGATCGTCGATCGCATCGCGAAGACGCTTTTGAAGATGCCGCCGCGCAAGGATCACGCCGCGCTGCTGGAGGAAATGCTCGCCGGTTTCCGCCAGGACGACGGCGTGGCTGAGGAGGAAGCCGTGCCGCCGGTCGGCGAGGAAGCGGCCGGGCCCGATGCCGATGAAGAAGGCGAAGACTGATACCTCTCCGGAGCGCAGCGCGCAGATGGCCCGCGTGCGCGGCCGCGACACCAAGCCCGAGATGCGCGTCCGAAGCGCGCTGCACGCCGCCGGCCTCCGATTCCGATTACACGCGAAGGCGCTGCCTGGCCGGCCGGACCTGGTCCTCCCCGGCCGGCGCGTTGCGGTGTTCGTGCACGGCTGCTTCTGGCACCGTCATCCGGATCCCGACTGCAAGCTCGCCAGGCTGCCGAAGTCGCGCCTCGACTTCTGGATTCCGAAGCTTGATGGCAATCGCCGGCGCGACGAACAGGTGAAGGCGAAACTCGAAGGACTTGGCTGGACGGTGATCGAGGTCTGGGAGTGTCAGTCGAAGCCCGAGGACCTGCGCAAGGTCGCCGCCCGCATCAGGAAGATGCCGGTGATCTAATGTACCTCATGAGGTACTTTGCAATGGATGTTGACCCGTGCAGCGTCCGGTGCGATCGCTGCTTCCGTCTGGTGACTGATCGGCTCACGCGCAAGCGTTAGGGTGCCAGATACGCCGGGATTACACCCTGGTCACTCGCTCATAGCGGTGGTTCGAAAGAATTGGTGGCCGAGATCGCCGGCGTTGGGCAAAAGCCCGTTCTGTGAACCCAACCGGCGAGTGGTGTCTGAAAACGGGTGGGACGCCGCCTCGAACCCGCCACCAGGCGAGCGCCTGGACCGGCGGGTTTCGTGTTTTAGGAAACAGGCTGCCCGGTCTTCAGCGCGACTAGTCGCAGGCCTTCCGCGATGATCTCCTCGACCGTCGCATTCTCGCAGTAGTCGTCGAAGGTTTTGATCTCCTCCCGGGTCAGCAGTTCGGACACGGCGTCGGTGAATTCGACTTGCGCGTCGACCTGACGCTTGCTGCCCAAGTCGTCGCCGCCGTCGCGCTCGTGCGGCGGATCCGGGAACACCTGCTGCGGCATGGCTTCTTTTGCGAGGGCTTTGTAATCGGTCATCGGCTTGTCTCCTGCTGCGGTAACGCTACCAGGATTCCATCGCTATTTGAAATCCGGCCAGCAGCCGTCCTCTTCATGCCGACCCGTCCGCACCTTGCATCCGTCGTCGAGCAAACGGTTTCCGACATCCTTCCAAACCGCATGCGGACCGTAGAGCCTGATCGCATCCAGGCGCTGGATCTCGACGGCTCGGAAACACCTCAAGCACTCGACCCTAAGCAGCTCGCGCGGGATCTCGCTCAGGCGCATCTGGCTGACGGGCAGCCATGGCCGCCCGGCGGCGCGCGGGTCTCCCAGAATGGCGTCCCAGTATTCCGGCGGCAAAGATGCGTCCGGGCTCGGATCGTCGATCCTGGAGGTCCGCGCGGCGTCAGGCTGATTTACCCCTTCGCCCGCAGCGCGCATCAGACGCGCCGTCTCCTCCGCCTTGGCCTGCTTCGGGGTAGGAAATCGCCAGTCGGCGCAGCGTCGTCCTGCCATCGCGTGCCTCGGTGGGGGGGTAGAACGACGGGTTAGAAACCGATTTCTGACCCGTCGTTCTACCCTGCCGACATAAGAACACAACGAGAACAAACGGTCGAGTCCGCTGGGATTGAATCGGCACACGCTGCGGTCGGTCTCAAATCATCAATTCCGGTCTCAAATCATCAAGGGAAAGTTTGATCGCCATCTGACCCAGCGCTGACCCAGCGCGTTTTTGAACGTTTTTGGGGTCCGAAAACGGGGGTCTTTCAGGCTGTCAACAAACTATCAAAAAGCCTCGTAAATCATTGAACTTACGAGGCTTTTTGGAGGGTGGTGGGGGAAGAAGGACTCGAACCTTCGAAGTCATAAGACGGCTGATTTACAGTCAGCTCCCTTTGCCACTCGGGACACTCCCCCGCTCAACAACATCGCAAGCCCACCCGTCGAGATGGCGGCAAGAAGGCCCTTGATGACGTCAAAACCAGGACCCGATGAAGGGCTCCCGGTTGGGCGCGTTTATGACGGAAGCACCCCGGCAAAGTCAACCAACGCCGGCGGCTAATCCGCCGCACGACAGCCCAAATTGCCATTATTCGGAACCCGTGACACAAGCCTGCCATGAGTGAGCGCGATCGAAAGCCCGGGTTCCGGCGCGGCGGCGGCAAAGCCCCTGATAAAGGCCGCGAATCCGGCCGCCAGCCGCCCTGGCGCGACCGCGAGGCCAATCCCGACGGTCCGGTCATTCTGTACGGCTGGCACACGGTGACAGCGGCCCTGGCCAATCCGCAGCGCCGGATCCGCAAGCTGTGGCTTTCGGAAAACGCGGCGCGGCGGCTTTCGGACGAAAAAATCGACACCAGGGTGACACCGGAAATCGTGCGGCCGTCGCTGATTGACCAGCGGCTCGGCCCCGATGCCGTGCATCAGGGCCTGCTGGCGGAAGCCGATCCCCTGCTCTCGCCTGACATCGATACGCTGCCGCAGGACGGCATCGTGCTGGTGCTCGACCAGATCACCGATCCGCACAATGTCGGCGCGATCCTGCGCTCGGCGGCGGCGTTCGCGGTCAAGGCCATCGTCACCACGGCCCGTCACAGCCCCGAGGCGACCGGCGTGCTGGCAAAATCCGCCTCCGGCGCGCTTGAGCTCGTGCCATTGGTGACGGTGCAAAACCTCGCCCGCGCGCTCGCCGAAATGAACGACCAGGGTTTTTTGACCGTCGGGCTCGACAGCCAGGGCAGCGAAAATCTCGGCAGCGTCGCCTTGCGGCAGCCGCTGGCGCTAGTGCTCGGCGCCGAAGGCAAGGGCCTGAGGCAGCTGACGCGCGAGACCTGCGGCGTGGTGGCGCGGCTCGACATGCCCGGCGAAATCAAGAGCCTCAACGTCTCGAACGCCGCGGTGCTGGCGCTCTATATCGGCGCCAGCAGGCTCGGCCTGATGGGCTGAGCGGCAAAAAACAACGCCCGCTCGCGGGATGCGAACGGGCGCCGATGTCTTCAGATCAAATGCGCGATCAGTTGTAACGGCGCATCATGTGCTCATGCATCATGTGCTCGTGATAGCTGTAGGCGCGCGGCGCACCCATACGAGCGCCGTAACGCATGTGATGCCCGTAGAACGCGCGCGGCGGCGCGTAGCCATGATGGGCCGCGTAGCCGTAGCGATAGCGGGTGTGCCGCCAGGCGCGGAAATGCGGGTGGATGCGGTAGCCGCCTTCCCGATAGGTCGGATAAGGCGCGAAATCGCCGGGACCGGTATAGGTCGGGCCCTGATTGACGTAGTAATACTGGTGCACGCGTTCGGGATAATATGGCGCCGGATCGGACAGCCGCTCATAACTCCAGCCGCCGCAGGCGCCGCAGCCGGTGTAGGCCGGCGCGACCGGCGCAACATACACTTCCGGCTGCGCACACGGGCTGGCATAGGCCCCGAACAATCCTCCGCACGCCATTGCGGGCGCCGCGCTCATCACGGCGATGGCCGCTACCAGTCCTGAAATCGTCCGACGCATTATTCTCTCCTGTGGGTCTATTTTTTGTGGGTCTATTTTTTGTTGGTGCGGATTTATTACGGAAGCTTCCGGGGTCTTCGATGCCGCATACCCTGCGGCGGGTTGGCGAAATCCTGCGACATGCCTGCGTCACCGTTTTGCGGCGCCGAGATCACCGGTGGCGGATTAAGCGGCACCGCGGACTGCGCCGGCTGCGGGGCGGATTGCGCGGACCATGATCGATGCCAGCTCTCAGCGGGCTGCGGCAGCCTGCGGTTGGCCGGCGGCTCGATTTCGAGACGCCCGTAGCCGGGCATCTGACCTGCGCTCGGATAGTAGTGACCGACGTTTGGCACGAAATCGACGTAGCGCCCGCCATAGACCGTGGGCTGGACATGGATGCCCTTGGCAAGACCCCAGTCGCCCTCGACCACCGCGTAGGATGCATCGATGCCATTGATAATAACGGGCACGCCCGGCCGGCCTGGAATCACGATATCGAAGCCGTCGCCAGCCGAAGCCGTCCACGTCGTTCCGATCAAAATGGCCAACGCCAGCCCAGCGCGCATTGCTTGGAATCCCGATTGCTGGCGGCACTCTAAACGAATGCCATGCGCCAAGGGTTAAAGCCGCCGGCCAAATTGCCGGTAAGCCTAACGCGCCAGCGTTCGCGCTCGCTCAACTGCCGATCATCGCGGCAGGGAAATGTTAACGCCGCGCGGGCTACCCGTTTATAGCACTTCCTCAAACAGGCTTCGCATCGACGCCCATGAGCGGCGATCGGCCTGCGCGCTGTAGAGCGCGCTGCGCATCATCGAACCATCGGCCGCCCGGTTGGTGAAACCATGCAGGGTGTTGCCGTAACTGATGACCTGCCAGTCCCGAACCCCGGCCGCGCGCATCTCATCCTCGAAGGCCTTGACCTGTTCCGGCGGCGCGAGCGGATCGTCGGCGCCGGTGCAAACCAGTACGCTCGCCTGCACCTTGCCGGACACCGCTGGCATCCTGGTCGCGAGGACGCCGTGAAAGCTGACGGCGGCCTTGAGATCGGCGCCGTCGCGCGCCAGCTCAAGCACCACCGAGCCGCCGAAGCAGAAACCGATGGCGCCTATTCTGTTGGCGTCGACCTGCGGGAGCGCGGCGATCGTCGTCAGCGCCGCGCTGCCGCGGGCGCGAAGCTTTTCCGGTTCGTTGCGGAGGTCGCCGACCAGTTTGACCACCTCTTGCAAATTGCGCGCCGGCCGGCGATCGCCGAACATGTCGGCGGCGAGCGCCACGTAACCAAGTTCCGCGAGCATACGCGCGCGCGCCATCGCGAACTCGCCCAATCCCAATCCCTCGTGGAAGACCAGCACGCCCGGGCGTCGCCCGACTGCCGTCTCGTCAAAGGCGAGATAGCCGCGCAAATTGACCGCTTCGGCGCGGTAGTCGATGTCCTGCGTTTCCATCGGCGCGCACCTCACTCCCGGGGATAGTGGAACCGGAACTTCACATCTGTTTGAAAATCACACAAGCCGGCTTCGGAACATCGGGTGCGAGGGACCGTTCTTCTCCCACCACCATTACAAAGAGGAAACACGTATGACCAAACTCGGACTTCTCGGCGCTGCTGCCGTGGTTGTTACGTCAACGCTGGCGGGGCCCGCGATGGCGCAGCGGGTGGTCACCAATCCCGGTCGTTGCGCGCAGTACTATCCCGACGCCAATTGCCAGAACTTCGGACCGGGAAATCCCTACACCGACGGTTATCAACGGCGGACCTATCGACACACAGCCGCCCGTAACCGCGACGCCGACTGGAACAACGATTGGCATGATAGCTGGAACGACAACCGCTGGGACCGCCGTGATCCCTTCTTCTGGCCGGGCGACGTAGCAGCCGGCGTCGTCGTCGGCGCGGTCGCCACCGCGGGCGCGGCGGTCGGAACGGCCGGCGCGATCGCCACATCACCGTTCCGCGGCGACAGCTACGCCTATTACAACAGCGGCCCGCGCTACAATGACAGCTACAGCGCACGCAACGGTTTGGTCTGTCAGCCCGGCACCTGGTTCAAGGGCGAAGACGGCCGCCGGCATCCCTGCTAGTAAGGCACCCACCTGACGAACATAAAAGGGCGGCTTCGGGCCGCCCTTTTTTCCGGCGCCGCGATCAATTGAAGCGACCCGGTCGTGCGCCGTTCTAACGGCCGCTGCAGCCTCTCAGATACTGCGTCCGTGCATCCCGCTCGGTGCCCGCGGCGCCAAAGGAAGCGCCGAGACACCACTCATAATGAACCGCAAAATCCGTCGACCATCGGGCGCCTTGCAGGCCGCCGGCGCAGCGCGGATTAGCCAATCCGCCACGCACCTGATTGAGCGCTGCCTTAGCGTATTGCTTGCAAAAGCCAGGATCTGCCGCGTGAGCCGCAGTCAGTCCCAAGATGAGAAATTCCGACACCACAAAAGCAACGGTCAACCGCAGTCTGTTAGCCATGATGTTTCTCCCCAGCCGCACTTTGATTCCCGGGAACCAGTGTAACATTCGGCCACTAGCTTCCCATAAGGCTTTCGGAACGGGCTTTCGCACCGGCGCGAAATCGGGCCCGGCCGATCTCTCAAACGACGCGGTCAGGTTTTGAGAGTCGCAACAGCCTGCTGGTCGGTCTGGATGCCCGTGGTCGGATCGGTCACAATCGTGTTGAGCTGCGCGACACCGGTGCCCGTCAGCATGAACTGGGAATCGCCGATTCGAAACGTGCCCTTGGTGGTGATCAATGCTCTCTGAAACTGAAGGCCGGCGGAGCTTTCATACGTTACGTTGGCGCGGTAGCCGCTGACCTTGGTAATCGAAATCGTGAATGGCTGATTTTTATAATCCTTGCCGGTCCAGGTGCCCTGATATTTTGTCGGATCGACGGGGGCGAATTTGTCTCCCGGTGAGATGAGACTCTGCGAAGCTGACGCTGTTGAGTAGCTCGACTGCAGGATGCTCATGATGTCGCCCATTGGAAACCTCCGTTCGCCCCCGTGATGGCGGGCCCAAAGCATCACTGGCATATTCAAATTAATCACTGGTTAACCATCGCCGGCGGCGATGCCGAGCGGGCCATGACCCGATTGCGCCGCCGCCTGATTTGCCGAAATGCCCGGCCATTATCGCAATTATCGGCCCTGCCGGACCGTGTCCGAATCATGCCCGGTCGTTGTATGCTGAAGGTGCCGCAGGCCAGTGGATTGGCGAGAGACGAGCCAATTATATCGGCCGCTGGAGTAGTTGCCGGAGGCTACGAGATGCGGTTAGGCGTTGTGGTTATATTAATCTCGCTTTGCTGCGCCGACTGCGCGCGTTTCCAGAAGCCGGCTGCGGAGCCGGCCGCGCCCCAGCAAGCCGCGGCGCCGGACAAGCCTGCGCCGGTCGCTGACGCAGCCCCTGCCGGCTTCACCTGCAGCGACGGGACGATTTCAAGATCGCAGGATGCGTGCCTCATCGACATGGCGCGAGCGCGGCTCCCCTCGACGGCCATCGAGCGGACGCCCATCAATCCCGCGCATTCGACCAGCGATCCGCCGACCGGATCGGCGCGGTGACCCCCGGGTCCGGATGCGCGAATTGCCCCTTCGGCGAAATCAGCAAGAAACACGGCAACACGCGGGTCGGCACGCTGCGCAAGATTGACGGTTCAACGTTCGCAACCGGCAACAGCCAGGCCGAGCGACGTGCTGGAGCATTTGAACGAAACATCGTTGAGCCAGCTTGTTCACGATCACGGTAATCACAAGCTCGATCACAGGATTCGGCAGGCCTCACCGGACTGAGCGCCTTCACCCCTCATCGACCGATGATGCCGGTGTCGATCCTTTATCTCCGGCTCACGTAATTATATTGACCGCCGAAGATTTTGCTTCGTCCTGCTCAATCTGCTCGGCGGTTTGGACGCTCTGTTCGTCTGCTTTAATCGTTGATACGCCAGCATTGGCGGTTTGGTCTGCAACGAGCCGAACTTCAGCCTGACTAACCGCAATGTGTGCCGGGAATGTTGGGACGATGATTGTCATGTCTCCCTCCTGGGTGTTCTAAAATTTGCAGGGAGTCATTCATGGTCTGTTAAGAGCTTAGGTTAATGACGATTTTTAAGGCGCCCTCATTTGGTGTTTCAGATCCCGGCCCCAGGGGTGTTTTGGGCACAGCGGCGGCAAAGCCCGCCCGGCGCGAAGCTGCGCCTTCACCTCTCATCGTCCGGCGCTGCCCTCCTTCCTATTGACCGCAGAAAAGTTCAAATGTTCGCGGCCACCCACGTTCAAGGGTCTTCCGAATTAATGTTTCTTATGTCGACTCCCAAACTTAAAGGGAATTTAATGGTCTCATCACCGTCCCGCCTTTGGCTATTGTCGGTGACTGAGAGCGTTGCGCTCCCGCCTGATCAAACAGGAGTGCGCCATGCCTGACGCGCAAATCAGTGATAGGCTATCGCCTCGCGATACCGTGCGGCCCCGCTGTCCACAATGCCGAACCCGCATGGAGGTCCAGCACGTTGCGCCGGGGCGACTCGGCTTCGAACACTGGACGTTGAGATGCATAAAGTGCGGCCTTATCCAAGACGCTCAAGCCCAAGCGGACCCAATGAAGTCGGAAGCGGTGGGCTGGTTCAACGGCGAACTCAGGCCGCCAAAATAAGTCCCAGCATTTAACTGGGTTATTAGGCGTTTGTCCGGCACCGTACCGACATTTACGCGCGTGGGTTGTATAATTTCAGCATCGCCCATTACACATTCATCCAAGCGACGTACCGGTCGATGCGGCTTGGGATGAAGCAGCAGCGACATGTTCCGATATGATCCGCGACACACCATCGCGAGACTTAGAGACTGCGGCGAATGGCGGCTGGAAGTCGCGGACGAGTCAGGCGCCGTCGGCCATCTCTTCCGAATAACCGCCGAGACCTTCAATCCGTTAGGCCGCCTCGGTTGGTGACATTGATGACGACCATCGTGTGCAGTGCGATTTGACGACTATCGTCGGTAGAGAATTACCGAGCGGCGAACCGGAACGGGGATCGTTCCGGTTTCTGTCAGGGGTCCGGATTGCTCCCTCTGGAGCCCGCCTGCGCGCGTGAGCCGTGTTGCGGACGAGCCCGAGTTCTGGCGTCCGTCCTAAGGGGCGTCAGCGAGCGGCCAGGAGACAGCAAGGTTGGGAATCACGCTGGATCCGTATTTCCCACGTCCGGCCGGGAATGGAGGCCGGCGCCGCCGAGTGCGTTGACGCAGCACTACAGGCTTGCAATAGACAGGCGCATGAAAAGAATTGGGCAGCCAAGCGGTAGCAAATGACGGTTGCGAAACCGCAGCTGTCTAGATTCCTAAATACTATTCAACGCGTTAGCCGGTTTAGCTCAGCGGTAGAGCAGCGGTTTTGTAAACCGAAGGTCGGGAGTTCAATCCTCTCAACCGGCACCATGAAATCAATCACTTAGCATCAGCGATCCGCGCGATTGGATTTGTAGGGGTAGACTGTAGGGTAGACATTCGTGCCTCGGCATTCGGCGCCACAATTGTTGACGTTTTGGCGTTTTCGGGGGATCGGCAAAGTCAGCATAAACGGCGAACAGCAGCGGTTTTGCCAGCCTCAAAAACAGGATCATCTGTTCCTGCTGCGTTCACTTGCGAAACCATGAAGCTAAAAGTGTCGTGGTGCCGCCTCAAGAAGATAACATTCGGGTTTCCGCAGGCTGTCATGTGCCCGGTCGTTCAGCGCCAGCGCTCGCGAGCCCTGCGCTGGCCCAATGAAACCGTTTTCCAATATCCGCGAAGTCGTCCGGAAACCGATGCGGGCCTAGCCTCAAGGTGGATGGATAACGGGGTTCGATCATGATGACCGCCGTCCTCAGCGCGATTTACCGCCATTTCCTCAAGGCCGCCGTCCTTGGCATGGTGGCGACCCAGGGAGTGCGCCAATGATCGAGATCGTAACAGCGCTGCTGGCCTTCCTCAGTATCAGCGTTTTCCTGGCCCACGCCTTCGACGCTTTTCGCGCGGGCTAGAGCCACGGGGCCGAAGCCCCCACGCCGTCCCTTCCTGGCATTGCTGACCGGCCGCAACGTGCCGTCCCCAAAACTCGAAAGCACTAAACCAAATTGTTGGTTGCGCGACGATGCCGTCGGGCAAGACTCCGGGCGTTGCGGGGGTCCGAAATAGACAGAGCGCCGCTTCCAGCTTCCAGATCGGCGTATCGCGCGGGCGACAGATCGCATCAAGCGGCAGGCTGGGCGCGGGTCTCGCTAAGGCTACGCCGCGATGCCCTGCTTAGGTACCACCGTGACGGTCCAGCGCGTGGGATTGCTGGACTGATGCTCCTTGATGGAACGGACCATCCCCGTGACCGGCAATCCGTTTAACATCACGGTCGCCTCCTCGCCCCGGTATTGAGCGTAGCGACAACGTCGGGCCTCTATCGGATCGGTAATTTCGATAGCCTGCATGCTCCACCAATGGTCGCGGTACGCGAAACGGTTCCGCGGCGATCCGCAACATATCAGGGAAGCGTTAATCAAAAATTTCCCATGTGAGTCACGTGCGCGGCTGGCGCGGCCTCCGTGGCTGTTGCTCTTTCGAGGCGACCCAATTATCCATTTTAGCATAGGACGCATATTGCCGCGCTTTTTCCATCAGAGCATCCCGCTCCCGGCTTGGCCGCATTGCATCGGCTTGCCGAGAGCACTCTTCCGCCATCCGCGCATAGTCCGCTGGATTCATTTCGTCCCCCTGAATCTACCAATGCGAATGTCTACGGTGAGATTCGGGGCGAAACTTTGCCGAAAATAGAGCGGTGGTGGGCGAACGCCGATCAAATAAAAGATAAGGACACTGCAGAACCGTATCAGTGGGTTCTGGAGGGGGACTAAGGATGGTGCCCGCGGTACCGACAGGGACTGTGCAAGTCGATCCAGTCTGTCGCCGTGCTCGGCATAGATCTGCAGATAGACCCTGAGCGCGATTAGCACCCCGGCCCCAAAAAAATGAACCCATTGAATGAAACCGGTCCGGCAAGCGGCACGTTTATCTTCTCGCCGCCGCCCAAAAGAGCGCTGTCCCCAGCGAACAACGTCAGAAGACAAAACGCAGCCGTGCTGAGGAACGTCAGCCCGACGCGAGTTACCTGTGCGGCGTTTTCATCCCTCGCCTTGCCGATGAGATCGAGCGAAGGCCCGTGGAGACCTTGACGACTACTCGTCGAGAGGGGTTTGATCGAGAAAGTCTCCGCTCTCCTGACCATAGCAATCAACCCTTTGCGGTCGCTGCGCTCACGGGCCCCATGCACCGGATGCTTCAGCTCCCCCTAGCTCCGGGGGCAGCCGACTATGCCGAAATTAGCAATTAAAAGCACTCCGCTGGAGACCAGTTTGGGTCAAAAACGGAAGTGGCCGCGCTGGAACGGCATGTCCGTTCTACCCTCCACAACAGACATCGACCGCGCAGCCATCAGCCATGGTCAAAGGCAGCGGCGTTCTCAATGACCCGCTGCCACCGCTTACGACGGCCGCGTTCGACAGCCAACGCTTTCTGCGCCTGCACATCCACGATGATCTTGTCGATCTCGTCGGAGTCCAGTGTGCGCTTGATCCGCAACACAATAGACAACGTCATCACGACATCGCCGTAAGGCAACAACAAATCCCACGCGGCAACATCGCAGTGCGCGACGAAGGTCTCGATTGCCTTCTCGCTGGTGCAGATCAGCATAGCCAGTTCGCGCGCTTGCCGGAGATCATCGACGGGCGCGACGGGCGCGCCTTCCAACAGCATCCGTTCAGCGGCCCGACCAGCCATCAGCTCAATGCACTGGGCATACACGCTTCCGAAGACATCAGAGACCGCACTGCGATCCTCACCCGGCTTGGGCATCAGCGGAGCAATTGCCTCCCGAATGTGCGAGGCGTCGCCACGACCATTCGTGAACGCCTCGGCGTAGCGCTCGCCCCAAACACGGCCCTCGTATCCGGGACCGGGGTCTACGGTTGCGCCGCCCAGCGGATGCCCGAGCAGGCGGGCAACAACGATGTGTCCAGCTTCGTGGACCGCGATGTGCTCATCGTCGTCATGGGAGCGGCCGAGCGAGGCGAGCAGCGTGTCGTACTCATCGACCCCCTCGTGACCGCCGCCGTTGTCGGTGTTGCCAATTCCAACGCAGGCAGCGGTCACCGTTCCGGCAACAGGCGGGGCTTGCTCGGGGGCCTGATCAGCCGGAATTCGTTTATTCATGACCGAGTACTTTCTTGTGACGGGCGTACATCCGCGCGCGGATAGCGGCGACGGAGTTGTCGTAGAGCTGCGGCATCGCCCGGGCGATCATCTCCGCGACAACGGCAGGGATGCGATCCTCGTCGTCGGGATCGACGATCCATCCGTCAACTCTTGAGACAATCTTATGCGGCTCCCAGCCAGGAGGCCCCGCTATGCTGGTGGGCTCGCACTATCGTCGCGTCGATCATCGCGTACTCATTGTCGGGATCGTCCGCCAAGGCCTTGAAAAGATTCTCCCAAACGCCGCTCGCGGCCCAGCGGGAGAAGCGCTTGTGGGTGTTGCACCAGCCGCCAAAACGCTCTGGCAAATCGCGCCACGGCGTCCCCACGCGGAACTTCCAGATCACGGCTTCGACGAAAAGACGATTGCCCAGTGAGAACGCTGGAATGGATTTCGCTTCGTGGCAATGGGCGTTGCATCACGTTGTCCCATTGGCAGAGGTGGATTGGCTATTGCTGGCAAACGACAGCGTGTTTGGTCCGATTTTTGATCTTGAACCTGTATTCCGTTCACAATTTGCCGAGAACTGGGACTTCTGGGGGATTACCGACTCCTATGAAGTGGCTTGGCATCTGCAATCATACTTTCTTTGCCTTCGTGGCGACGTGGCACGCAGCGAAGCTTTTCGCAAAGTCTTTGCGGTGGATTTCGCGAGATTGACAAAACGATCGATTATCCGCAGTGGCGAGATTTCACTCTCGCAGTCGCTCCTCCGCTCGGGGTTTCGCGGCAACGCGGTCTGTCCGTTTGACAGACTACGGAAATTCAGAAGTTTCCGCCAGTGCAATGCGACCCATTTTTACTGGGATCAGCTGATCGCCCGCTTGCGTTGCCCGTTTATCAAGCGACAGCTCATTCGAGATAACCCGATGAAGTTGGCAAGTGCCGGTTATTGGAAGGGCTTTCTCGAACGCTACACGAGCTACGATACATCGTTGATCTCTGATGCCATCCTGCCAGTCGAAAATGTGTTACCATCATGAGGCGTTTGTTCGGAAGCCTCCATGCATTCGATCCATCGACGAGCGGTTGTGGGCGGCCTCGCGCTGCTCTCGGTATGTGCTCCCGCACCCGCCGGCGTGCCCGAACAGCTCAGTGTCGACGCCGATGACGGCCCTGTCGCCTTGACGCGATACCCAGCGGATCAAGCCGGAAAACGTCCAAGCGTGCTTCTGCTCCACGGTTTGCATGGCTTCGAACGCAAGCCTCGCGCCTATGAGCGCTATGCGAGTGCACTCTCGGCGACAGGTATCGATGCTTATTTTCTTCGCTACCTGACGGCAGCCGATGCGCCGGCTTTCGATCGGAGGAAGAGCGACAAGGACAAGCGCGAAGCCTACGAGGCGGGACGGTTCGATGGCTGGGCGAAGCGGGTTTCCTCCGTGGTATCGACGATCTCGGCACGTCCCGACAGTTCGGGCCGCATTGGCCTGCTTGGCTTCTCCTTGGGCGGCTTCGTTGCCGCCGATACGGCGGCTCGCGATGAGCGCATCGCCGCGTTGGCTGTGCTCTATGGCGGCATGCCGCACGCGATGGTATCCGAGGTCAAGCACCTGCCACCGCTGATCGAACTGCACGGCGAGGCGGATCGCAATGTTCCGTTCGCGATCGGCGAGCAGCTCGTGAAGCTCGGCAAAGCGGTCGGGGCGGAGGCGGAATTGGTCGCCTATCCGGGCAAGCCGCACGGTTTCGATTTTTCGGACACCGATCCGATGACAACGGATGCCGTCGGTCGCGTTGTCAGGTTCTTCGAATCCCGACTCAAGCTCGCCTGAATTGGGTGCCGCCGATAGCGACGCCTGCCTCGGACAGGCGCGCGCCGGCACCATCCAGAGTTGGTTAGCGAACACACGGAAATGCCCTCTTGTTTCCGCCAGCGCTTTTTGCTGAAATATTTAGGCTGAGGTGTGTGATGACGTGGGTAAAGGAGCGCGATGCTCTAATCGCGCAAACTTTGGCGTTCGTTCAATCGGTCACCGGCAAGAAGCCGGAGGCGGAGCCGAGGATTGAGGCCATTGAGGCCATTGAGGCCGCAGCGATCAACAAGGCCGAAGAAAAGCAAACCATCGAACCCAAGATAAAGGCCGCCGAACCGCCCAACAGCATCGAGGTTTCGCGGGCGAATGTCTCGATCGACTTCCGGAGCGAGATGCAGGCGCGGGTCGCCAGCTTTCGCGCCCACCAGGAGCGCTTTCACAGGGAGCGCGAGGCGTACTTCAACGCCACCCTGGCGAAGGCCCGCGCCGCGATCGCGAACGACGCGTCGGCTCCGCTGCGTAAATAGGCCGAAGCCGATCCCGAGCGTTTCCGGCAAATCATCGGCCTTTGATCTTCTCCAGCACCGGCAGCAGATGGTTTGAAAACTCGGTCGGATTCTCGCTCATCGGAAAATGGCCGAGGCCCTTCATGATGGTGACCTCGCTGCCGGGAATGCTGTTGGCGACGCCAAGCGTCTCTTCCGGCGTGCAGGAATAATCGTACTCGCCCGACAGCAGAAACAGCGGGCAGCGGCGCGTGTCGATCTGGGCGACGCGGTCCCGGATGTCGCCGTCGAGCTTGTAGAAATACAGATCGCCTTTGAATACGCCGGGGCCGCCCTGCATGTAGTGCCACAGCGTCTCCCAGCGCTCGTCATCGGGCGCATCGGGCCCGACCAGCCCGGAGACGATGGCGGCGCAGACCTCGCCGCCATGGACGTCCGGGCGGTGCAGGAAATTCAGATCGTAATAGGGATCGACATGCGCCCCGGCCTGCAGGCCGATGATGGCGCGGAAGCGTTCGGGGTGTTCGAGCGCGAGATGCAGCGCGATGCGTCCGCCGATCGAGCATCCCATCAGGATCGGCCGGTCCAGTTCGAGCGCGGCCATGATCTCGAGGATCATCGCGGTGTATTGCGCGGAGGTAAGCTGGTATTCCCGGTTGTGCCAGCCCGAAGGCGGCGACGACTTGCCGTGCCAGGGCATGTCGAAGGCGATGACGCGGTGGTGGCGCGTGATGCGCGCATCGTTCATCAGCGCGCGGTATTGCCGTCCATCCGAGCCGGCCGTGTGGAGACACAACAGAGGAGTGCCCTCGCCGGCCTCCTCGACATAAATGCGGTGTTTCAGTCCAAACAGTTCGAGATGCATGTAGCGGCCGAGCACCGGCTCGAATTGCGCGCTCATGCGTCGGCTCCCGCCGAGCGCGGCTTGGCAAGCGCCTCCTTGAAGTAGCGAAGATTGGCCATGAATATCTGCAGGTTGCCTTCCGCCCTCAGGACACGCCGCTTGATCAGCGCCATCAGATCGTTGGAGCCGGGCGGCGGCCGCCTGCTCCAGAATTTTTCCCATTCCGCTTCCGGGGCGCGCAGCGCAAATGACCACGACGGCATCACGAACGGCCCTTGGGTCACCGAGGCGACCCGCCCTTCGAAGATTGAAATCAGCCACGCGGTCTGGCCGACTTCCAGCAGGAACGTAGTCGACAGCAACCGCCCGCGCCTGACCAGCGCTTCATCGGCATTGACCCGGGCCTTGAGCGCCTCGATCATCTCCGCCTCCCCATGCAAATCCGGCAAACCCGCCGTTCCCGGCGGCTTTTGCCGCCTGCTCGCATGATGGGAGGAATAGAAGCGGCGTCAATCGCCACTATTTGAACGAACGCATGATCTCATCGCCAAACCGCTCACAGGCTCGGGGCAAGCCCAAGGCAGTTTTGGCGGACCAGACGCTAAAGCCAGGAGCACACCAGCGCGAGGTTGGCGGCGCATGCCGCCAGCAGGGCAACGGTGAGCGCGATGTGCACCCGCTCGACGGAGGTATCAAAGGTCGTTCTCATGACGACGAAAACATCGGGCGATTCTGGTCCGGGAGTCTCGCACGATATTTTTCCGGGGATTCAGGACTCGTTTACGACTCAGGGACTCCGGGATTCAGGGCCGAAACGGCCTCAATCCAGGGCCCGGATTCTCACCGGTGCGTGAAGCGCCGGCTCCCGCCGGACCGAAACCCCATCAGGTGCGTTGGGATGGTTTAGCGGAGGCATCCGATGCCCTATGCGCTGTTCAGCAATGACGCCAAGTTGAGCAAGGCCTATCCGACCGAGGCGGATGTCTGGAAGCACGCCCGGCAAAGCGGGCTGGTGGTCGACGTGGTGTCCAGGGCGGGAAAGTCGGGGCTGCAGCCGGTGCTGGATAACGACTATGAAATCAAGCCCTGCCGGCCGGACCCGCAGGAAGATCCCGCGGAAAACCAGGCCGAGGCCGAGCGCGAAACCCCGCTGGATTTTCAATTGAGTTCGTGAGTTCTCGCCGTCATTCCGGGGCGCGCGAAGCGCGAACCCGGAATCTCGACATTGCCAGATGCAACTGCCCCCCACTCCAAGTCGGCTGTCGACAACCTCGAGAGGCCCATCCCGCAACAATGACTGAGAAATGTCAGCCTAAGGTGCCGCCGCCGCGAGCGAGGCCTGCTCGGCGGCCAGCGAGACACAGGCCTTTCTGCGATGCAGGCCCCTTATTGCGCCGGTGACCTTGAGCACCTTGCCGGCGGGACACGAGGCATCCTGCACCAAGGCGATCTCATAGGGCGCAAGCACAAGGGGTTCGGATTTCAGGACGGTCTGGGCAAGGCACGGCAGAGTGGCCGCGGATAAAATCAAACCTAACAACAGGGCACGCATTTTTATTGTCCACTAACCGGCAACGCATAATAACCGATTGCAAGCGGAAGTTCCGGAAGCGGCAAAAATTATTTTTGCCGCTGGCGAGATCAGACTCTGGCGACCGACGTCTTCAAAAAGCCCGGTCCAACGAACGGGATTCAGGCCAGCCGCGCGCCTTGTTCCCGACAACATTCATTGCGGCGAGAACAGACTCCCTCCGATCGCGTCGATCAGGAAGCTTGAGCCGGCGTCCGACAAATGCACGATATCGGTGGTTACCACGTCATTTGCCGAGGGGCCGATGCGGGTCAGGCATCCCTCCTGATCGCAAAGTATATGCCATGCCGAGATATATTCCACGCCGGCGGCCCTACTGAAGCCTTCCATTCGTTCGTCGTTCTCCGGCCCGGACACGCCTGCCGCGATCCTGTCGACGATGGTGTGCCGCATTCGGTAAAAATTCACCAGCGAATGTGGCAGTGTGCGTTTCCATACCGGCACCGGTCCCAAAATGACAATTCGCGGGACGTTGATGGCCCTCAGTTTGCCGATGGTCTCCATGAGTTTGCCGAGATCGTTTTGCTTGTCCCACATCGCGTGAAGCAGCACGATCTGCGGGGCGGACGATTTTATAAAACCAAACACGAGATCGTTGGTCACATCACAAGGCGATCCTCCGGCCGCCAAAATCGGCGCGCAGCCCGGGGCGGCAAAGTGAGCCAGGCGAAACGGAACGGTTTCCTCGGCTTTTTTTAATCCCGGATAGAGCGCTGCCGCGGTGGAATCTCCCCAAACAAATAAAAGAGGCTTGTCGCCCTTCTCGATGCAGTTCGGGCCGAGCCGAGCTCCAGCCGCCTCCGAAAAACATTCATTGCGCAGTCCGGCATTGTTCTGCTGCTGAATCTGCGCGATGTCGCGAATCCCCGGGGGGAAGCGAAAGCCAACGCCGGACGCATTGACCGTTAAAATTCCGGCCACGCCGACCGCTATCAATCCGAAAGACAATCTCGGCACGGCATTTTGCTGTCGGCGAAGCGGGAGCTCGACGAAACGGAATGTCAGCCACGCCAGACCAAAAGCAACAAGGATGGCTGCCCAAATTTCCAGCGCGGTCGGGTCCCCGTTGCGCACGATCCCGAGATAGGACAACAGCGGCCAGTGCCATAGATAAAGCGGATAGCTGATCAACCCGATCAGCACCATCGGTCGGCTCGACAGCAAGATCCGGTTTATCGACGAATTCGGCGACAGGATAATCAGCACGGCGCCGAGCACCGGAAGCAACGCATCTACGCCGGGAAACAAACTGTTGTTGTTGAACCAGATCGCGGCACCGAGAATTGCGGCGAGACCGACCGTCGCCCGCAAGTCGTCAAAGTGGGCAAAGCCGCCAGGTTTGCGGTTGGTACCGTCAAAGTCCTGGTTTGCCAGGATGGCGCCGGCCAGCAGCTCCCACCCCCTCGATATCGGTGAGTAGAACGACCACTCCTTGTAGCCGAAGAAAATCAAGAGGCCGATGGCGAACGACGCAACCGCGATCGCTGCCATCCAGAAACGGCGCTGCTTCGATCCGAACATCATCAACAGAACTAGCGGCCAGAAAATGTAAAACTGCTCCTCGATACCTAACGACCAAAGGTGCAGGAGCGGATTGTCGGCCGCATTGGGCGCAAAATAGCCGGCCTGCGAAAGCTGAAACAGGTTGGACACAAAAGCGACGCCGGCGGCGATGCCCTTGCCAAGCAAGGAAAACTGGTCCGGCAGCAGGACAAACCAGCCGACCAGCCAGCTAACGGCCAGCACGACGATGAGCGCCGGAAATATCCGGCGAATCCGCCGAGCGTAAAATTGGGCCGGCGAGAAGGTGCCGGCTCCGGCCTCGTTGAGAATGATGCGGGTGATCAGGAAGCCGGAAATAACGAAAAAGATGTCGACGCCGATAAACCCGCCGGCAACCAGCCGCGCGTGATATCCGATCACCAACAGAATGGAGACCGCTCGCAAACCGTCGATGTCGGCGCGATACGCAAGTTTGTCGTTTTCGCGCCCGGACCGAACGAACGGCAAAGTGGTGCTCCCCCGGCAACCTCCCGATCTAGCGCATATTACCGCCCTAAAGTCATGGTCGCGCTGTATTTTCCCGTGCCGAATTCCGGTCTTGTAGCAGCCGACGAGCGATCCCCAAAGGCCGAAGGATCGCCAAAGGCGGCCGTCAAACAAAAAGGCCGGCGTCAGCCGGCCTTTTCTCTATCGAAACAAACCCGCTCAGTAGCGCGTGGCGACCGGGCCGCCCCAGCCAAAGCGATAGTTCACGCCGACCTTGACGGTATGCTCGTCGTCCCGGAACCGGGAGCCGACGATGTCGGCGGGACCACTGGTGAAGGTGGTATTGCCGAAATTGTAATACTGGTATTCGACCTTGGCGGACCAGCTTGGCGCGAACATGTATTCCAGACCGGCGCCGACGGTATAACCGTCCCGGTGGCTTCCATCGGTCGTGAAGGCCACGGGTGCACCGCCCACACTAGCGCCGATATTGTTGTTGTCGCGCCATGCGTAACCGCCCTTGGCGTAGAGCAACGCCGGGCCCCAAGTGTAGCCGAGCCGGCCGGTGACCGAGCCAAGCTGGTCGTTGTTGGAGGTGACCAGCGTGCCACCCGGAAACAGCACGCCATTATTGTTGCTGCTGAGCCAGTCGTACTGGGCTTCGGCACCGATGACCCAGTTGGTTGCGAACTGGTAATCGACGCCACCCTGCACGCCGCCCATAAACCGGCCGCCGCTGCCCTCCAGGCTGTTATTGCCGGAGAACGCACCGCCAATGTTGCCGCCGATGTAGAATCCGGTCCAGTTATAGACAGCTTCCGGCGCCGTGTAGGCCGGAGCTTTTGTGTAGGTGCGGGCCGGCAAATCGGCCGCCACGGCGGGAGCCGCGAAAGCGATGAAGGCGGCTGCGCCGAGCAATAGTCTTTTCATGAGTGTACCCCGTTATTGTCGCTGTCGACCCTCATCAAACAACGTGGCCTCAATTTGGTTGCTTCGCGGCAGTCGCGAAGCGCCGGATGGTTCCTGACTGTGACAGCACGGCAACAAAGCCGTTTTGTTCCCGGCTGACACCAACTTTTGACGGTTCCGTGCGCACCGCAGCTATATGCTGCGTCGGCCCAAGCTAGCCTCAGGTTTGGACCTCGCTGAAAAGTGATCGGAGTTCCACGAGCCGCGACCGGTCAAAAACCAAACAATTTGAAGGGGTAGCCGCCGCTGTTTAGTCCAGACCTTCATCGTCCTCATCTGCCCATGCGGTTCTGGGATTTTGCACGGGATGAGGCAACGGCCCCCGATGTTCAGCCACAATGCGCGGGTCGCTTCGATCGAACCACCGTTGGCAAAGTGGGCACCGGGTAAAGTTTTCGACATCGAACGTCCGGCCTTGATTTGTGCATGCTCGGCGAGTTGACATATCAACCTCTAAAGCTCGCGCCGCTGCGCCGATGTTCCGGGCTATGAGCCACGGAACGCCGGCGAGGCGCTTGTCCCTCCAGCCACGCTTCGGTTTTGGCCAGATCCCTCAGCGCCCCCGCAAGCTGACGGGCGGCACGGCGCTCTGACCCCGGCGGCATCGCGCGCGCCTTGCGGAACATCTCCGCCGCGGCGCTGCGATAGGCAAAGGATCGACGGAGGAACAGCAGATTGCTCACGGCTCAACTCCCATACTGGATGCGCACCATCATCGCCCGGTGTGCCTGAACACCGCATGAAAGCCGCCTTCGGCTGAGGTTCACCTGCCCGATGGGCTATCCTTGAACGGCAAGGGAACCGAGCGTCTTGCGAAGCGTTTCCGTGGCTTAAGCCCTGGAGCAGCCAGTGCAAACGAAGAAAAAGCCATCAGGGTTGGTGACCCCGTCGGGGCTGCTGAAATTGGTCGTGCACGCGGCCATGGGCGTCGCGATGGGCCTGGCCTTCGCGCTGATCTTGATGGTCATGGCCCCCTCGGGAACCGCAACCCTTGTCCAGCAAGAGGGAAATCAGGTCGGCGCGGTGGGTATCGGCACTCTCATGCTGACCTTCGGCATCGGTGCGGCCTTGACGGGGGCCGTCTTCATGATGACGGAGGATGATTGATCCCCGGAGCAGCAAAGCCAGGACTGGTTTGGGGTTTAGAACCGTCAGAAACACGACCGCAAAATTGCGAACATGACGTCGACGGTCCCGCCAAAAAAATCTCGGCCGGCAGGTCAGCCGCCTGCGCCTCGAAGACGGATCATGTCCTGGCCCCTCACCGGCCCGCGCGGAAGATTTCTAAGTCATGCTGCCCGGCATGAAACATCGGATCGAGATCTGATTGTCAAACCGCATCGGCCAAACGATCGTGCGTCCTGCCCGGTTCGGTTCGGTGACCACGGCATCGTCGGGAACGTCGATCCAGTTGTTCTCGAGCCGAACCCGATAGTGGCCGTCTTTGGATTCCCAGTCGGGGTCGGCGACGCTTTCGCCGTCCGCCACCGAGCAGCAAAGTCCCTTGCCGCTCGCCAGATGATCGAACCACGGCTTAAGCGGCGAATTGGCGTAGCGGCCATCAAGGTCGCGAGCCGTCACGTTGCCAACGAGACAAGCACCCATCACACCAACCGCCAGACCAAACACGATGCGTTTCATTTGCCGCGCTCCTGAATGTCAAAGCCCAGTCCCCGTTTGTGTTAAGCAATGTTCGTGCCGCTCCATACGAGCCGCTCTATACGAATCGCAGCGCCATGAATTTTCTGCGCTGCAGATATCGGCGCGGCGCGGCGACCGGTACGATACGCGTCATCGCGGCGCGCGTTCGATCACGGTGAACCGTTGCCGAATCCGCCAGAGGCATTAAGCGCAATCAGGCACGTTGGTTCCTGACGTCGTCGCCGCCAAACATCCTCGCAAGTGCGGTATGTTACACGGTCTCGTGAGTGAGACGGCTAACGCCCGCTGACGTCAGAGGCCATGTGCCGAACTGAACTCGCTCACGGCAACACGCCCGGCATTGGTCAGGCCGCCCAGGGTTTTGTCGCCGCGCTCCGCGCATTCGAGGATTTTGCTGGCGATGTGGCGCCGAGCCCAGTGTTCCTCGGCTCTGGCCGGCAGGGCCTTGCAGGCCCGATCAAGGGCGACTTCCATATTGGCCAGGGTGCGGGAATTGAAGCTTTCCGCGATCATGCGTCGTCTCCCTCTTGCCGCGGGGTCGCGGGGCGGGACTTTGCCCGCCTTGCACAGCCGCTCAAGTTTTTTTCGCGGGTCTTCCGCGCTTGGCAAAAAATATGCCCTGCAAGTCAGCCGCGTTTTGGAGAATGCCGGCTTTTTTCATCGCCTCATTTCGCTCGGGGCCGGGCGGCATCGTGCGCGCCGCTTCCAGAGCGGCCAACGCTTCGGCTTCCAGGTCGAGCTTGGGCCGCGGGTCTTTCGATTCGCGCGTCATGGAAATCGAAAGCTACGCCTGTCGGCCCGAAGTTGTCTGTCCGGTGTTCGACTCTGGAACCAGAGCAAGGTTCCAACCGCTAGCGGGTCAGCTTTTCAAGCTCAGGAAAAGCTGTGTAGACCGCACCGGCGCAAGCCTCGGTTGCATTTTCGGCCACGCGGTCGAGCCGGCCATCGACGTAGAGAATGGCGCGCTCGCGCACCTCGCGATAGCTGCCGTCGGATTCGCGCGGGGTAAAACGCAGGCAGCTGACGTAACGCAGCCGCCCGCCGACCGTGCGCTGTACCGGCTCGGCCATGGCGGCGTCGTGCACATCGACCGGATTGTTGAGATAGGTTCTCATGAACGCCAGCAATTCGGCGCGATAGTTGTTCGGATACGGCTGCTCGGCGACGCCGCGATCGTCGGTAAAAGTGATGCTTCTACCGTCGTCACTCCCCGCGCAGGCCGCGAGCACGACCGGCAGCAGCAGGATCGCCGCGCGCTTTGCTGATATCCCCAAGTGCAACCTTGTCACTCATCTGACGTCCGGCCTGTTCTAGACCGTCCGTGAATGAAAGGGAATCTGCATTTGAGGCTCATGGTTTCAGGCGCGTGCGAAGATCGCAACAACGCAGCACCAGCCCGCCACCATTGGGGAAGCAATGGCGCGGGCCGGGCCTGAGATCCGCTGGGAGCGGCGGGGCAATGTGGATCAGCCGCGCCCGCGGATCGGTGTCAGCCGCGCTTGGCGGCGGGCTTAACGTGCTTGATTGCGACCTTCGAGAACCGGTGCGTCTTGAGAGCGCCCATCCGCTTGTGGAAGCCATGATGGCGGTAATGCCTGTGATGGTCGCCCATTTTGGCATTGGCGTTGAGCGCGCTCGGCTTCCCCTGCACGGTTTTGACAGCCGGCGCGGGCGATATCTTGCCCGCATCGGCCGCAAACGCGGGCGCGGCGAGAACGGAAACAGCGAGCAAGGCTGCGGAAATTGTTTTCAACATAGTCGTCTCCTCATTCAACGGGGATCACGAGGTTGCCGGTCGGATGGCCGGTTTCGTCGATCATGGGACGACGTTAGCTGCCGCGCGCTGAACCCACCGTGAAGCGCAGCGGTGGACTTCGTTCATCTGGATGACGCCTGTGTTATGTTCCACCCTGCAGTGCGGCGCCAAAATCCGTCAAATGAGGCGATTGGGCGCGGGAATGATCGAGAGCGGCCGGTGTTCAAATCACCATGCTTGGGTGTAGGATTGCCTCGCTGGAAATCAGGAGAGACGCGTGACAAAATTTGCGATCAGGCTGCTGACCCTGGCGATGTTCTCGATGGCGCTGATCGCGGTGCCGCTGCTGACGGCAGCCCATGCCGCGGGCGGCGACAACCCATCGCCTCCGGCAACGGACTCCAGCAAGGCAAAGAAGAAGGGCGGCAAGAGATCCGGCATCGACGACCCCAAATTCATCGAGGGCTATCGCACCGCCTACGCCACGATCTACGACCGCAACGACTACACTTCCGCGATTGCGCAGTTGAAGGCGCTTGGCCATGACGACCGCGCCGATGTCGCCAACCTGATCGGCTACTCCTATCGCAAGCTCGGCGACTACAAGGTCTCGCAGATCTGGTACGAGCGCGCGCTGAAGGCCGATCCCAACCATGTGCGAACCTGGCAGTATTACGGACTGTGGCAGCTCGAACAGGGTAACCGCGATCAGGCGCAATACCATCTGACTCGGATCGGCCAGATCTGCGGCACCGGCTGCGCGGAATATCGCTCGCTTGCCGCGGCACTGGAAAAGCCGCCGGGCACCGGCCTCGTTTACTGACGTTCGCGAAGTCAGGCTTTCTGATTTTCACGAAGTCAGATTGATTGATCTTCACACCGGCAATAGGAGAAATGCATGAGCAAGAAGTTTGCGATCAGGCTTTTGACGCTGGCAATGTTCGTGGCGGCGCTGGTCGCGGCGCCCCTGGTGACCAGGGCCTACGCCTCGTCCGACACCGACGCACCGCCGCCCTCCTCGACCAAGTCCACCAAGGCAAAGAAGAAGACCAGTGAAGTCCGTCCCAGCATCGAGGATGCGGCATTCGCCAAGGGATATCACGCGGCTTACGCCACCATCTATGACCGCAACGACTATGCCACCGCGATCGGGCAACTGAAGGCGCTCGGTCACGACGACATCGCCGCGGTGGCCAATCTAATCGGCTACTCCTACCGCAAGCTCGGCGACTACAGGCTCTCGCAGGTCTGGTACGAGCGCGCGCTGAAAGCCGACCCGAACCACGTCAAGACCTGGCAGTATTACGGGCTGTGGCAGGTCGAACAAGGCAACCGCGACCAGGCGCAATATCACCTGAGCCGGATCGCCGCCTTGGTCGGCACCGACAGCGAGGAATACCGCTCGCTGGCCGCGGCGCTTGAAAAGCCGCCCGGCACCGGGCTGGTTTACTGAGTTTTTGAATCACCCATCGGGCCGGCGCAAACTTCAGGTTTGCGCCGGTCTTGTTTTGCCGGGCCTCACTTCATCATCGCCTGCGCCTCGGCGCGAAAGGCCTGGCGCGAAGCGTCGCGCGAATAGAACATGTGTCCGCCCGGATAGACCACGAGCTTCACGCGCTCGGGAGAAGCGTAGGCCGGCAGCTGGTCGAGCAGGATCTTCGAACCGAAATACGGGGTGGCAAGATCGAACAGCCCGTGCCCTACCAGAAGCTTCAGTTTTGGATCGAGCGCGAGAATCTGGCGCAGCTGGGACATCGACTCGGGGGGATTGAGGCCGTGGCCGAAATCCCAGGCCCGCTCGACCGCGCCATGGAGCACCTCATAGGAACCATCCGGCCGCCAATTGAGCTTGCGGGTGGTGAGGTCGACCGCGGCGCTGGTCAGCGGCGCGATCAGGGGATCGAGGGACGGATCGCCGAAATGCGAGGAGCTCGAGTCCGGATAGGGATCGAAGCCCGACACCGTCGCGTCGAAGCGCCCCGTTACCTTGCCGTCGCGCCGGTCGAATTCCCGGCGGAACTCGCCGATGCCGAAACGCCCGGCCAGCCGGCGGCTCACGGCCTGATCGATCCCCGTCAAGGCAGCCACCCTGTCGGCAAGGCGCGTGGTAGCCTCGCTGTCCGCCTGTCCCTTGGTCAGGTCGCCGAGGAAATCGCCCCGCGCGTAGCGCTCGACGTCGGCCATGTCGGCGCGGGTGACGGCGCCTTTCGCCTCGCGCGCCACGGCCGCCATGGTGGGAAGGCTCACGACATATTGCAGGAGGCTGGAGCCGGAAAATTCGCGGAAGTCCAGCAGCGGCGAGATCAGGATGAGGCCCCTCACGCCGACGCCCTGCGGGACCTGCAGTTCGTGAACGATCTTCGGTCCGCGGATGCCGCCATAGCTTTCGCCGACGACAAATTTGGGCGACAGCAACCGGTCGGATTTTTCCAGCCAGCGCCGGATCGTCAGCGCGATCGAACTTACGTCGCCGTCGACCGAGTAGAACCGCTTGCGCACGTCCTCGCCGGTCGCGACGAAGCGGCTGTAGCCGGTGCCGACCGGATCGATGAAGACCAGGTCGGTAAAGTCCAGCCAGGTATCGGCGTTGGGCTCAAGGTCGGGCGACGCCGAGGAAACCGCCGCGTCTCCGCTGATGGAGAGCCGCCAGGGCCCGAGGTTGCCGAATTGCAGCCAGGCCGAGGACGCACCCGGGCCGCCATTGAAAACGAAGGTCACGGGACGGGTCCGCGAATCCTGGCCATCCAATTGATAGGCGGTGTAGGCGATGTCGGCCTGCGGCTCCCGCTTGTCGTTGAACAGCCGGATCGAACCCGCCGTGGCCGTAAAGGCGAGCGTGCGCCCGGGCAGCGCCAGGGTTTGTTTGGTCGTGGAGTCCGGGGGCAGACGATGTTCCTCGGCCGCAGCCGGCGAACCCGGAATGCCAGCGCGCCCGCCCCCTGCTCCCGATTTTTGACCCGACGGCGCGGCCGCAGGCTGCTCCTGAGGTGGACGCGGCGCATCCTGGGCGCGGACGAGGGTCAGCACGCAGGACGCGAAAAGCGCAAGAACGATTGGCGCACGGCGCGATGCCCGGAACGGCAAGACCATTCGTTTTCTACTCCCTGCTTCCCGCGATCCACCCGGAGCCACCGCATACATCGCGCGAACTGACGTTTTCCGGATAGAAGCAGGTTTTCTTGCTCAAACTGCGACAGGCCGGCATTGTTCGCAAGCGCGCGCAGACATAGCGCGCGCGGCACTCATGCTGATTGCACGATCCGGTGACACCCTTTGGGGCTAGCTTCTCTCGACAAGCCCGGCCAAGGTCGTATAGACGACCTTCCGCGCCCAATCCATCAGCGCCAATGACGAGCCCGCTAATCCCATGACCAGCCAACAGCGATATGACCGGATCGCCTTCGTCGCGAGCCCAGGCCCGGAGGCCCAGCAGGCGCTGGCGCAACTGGTGGAGCTCTACGGCAATCACGAGCCTGCCGACGCCGATGTCGTGGTAGCGCTCGGCGGCGACGGATTGATGCTGCAAACCCTGCACGCGCATATGCATTCGGGCAAGCCGATCTACGGCATGCATCGCGGCACCATTGGTTTTCTGATGAACGAGTACAGCCCGCGCGATCTGCATGCGCGTCTCGCCGCCGCACGGGAATCCGTGATCCATCCGCTCCTGATGCGCGCCACCGACGTCCATGGCGTCGTGCACCTCTATCACGCCATCAATGAAGTCGCGCTGTTTCGCCAGACCCATCAGGCGGCGCGCCTGAGGATCCTGATCGACGAACGCGAGCGCATGGCCGAGCTGATTGCCGACGGCATCCTGGTGGCGACGCCGGCGGGGTCGACCGCCTACAATCTCTCGGCGCAGGGACCGATCATTCCGATCAACGCGGCGTTGCTGGCCTTGACCCCGATCAGCGCGTTCCGTCCGCGGCGCTGGCGCGGCGCCCTTCTCCCCAATACCGCCTATGTGGTGATCGAGGTGCTCGAGGGCGAGAAGCGCCCCGTGGCGGCGGTCGCCGATCACGACGAGGTGCGCGACGTCCGCCGCGTCGAGGTGCTTTCCGACAAGACCATCTCGATGCGGATGCTGTTCGACCCCGGCCACAGCCTGGAAGAGCGCATCCTGAGCGAGCAATTCGGGTATTAGCGCCTTTCCGCCCCCGCCGTCGGGAAGCCTCGCAACCATTCGTTAACCGGCCCGCGATATGGTTAACGCTAGGTATACCGTTGAGCGGTACGCCCCTCAGGGCCGGGCCATGTTTCGCATCGATTTCAACAAGCTGCGATTTCTTGTGTGCGACGACAATCCGCACATGCGCCGGATTTTGCGGACGCTGCTGCATTCGTTCGGCGCCCGCGAGGTCTATGAATCCGAGGACGGCGCGACCGCGCTGGAAATGTACAGCCACTACGTCCCCGACATCGTCATCACCGACTGGTCGATGCCGATTTTCGATGGCCTCGAACTCGCGCAGATGATCCGCCAGCCCGAATCGAAGGGCAATCCCTACGCCCCCGTCATCATGCTGACCGGCCATTCCGAGAAGCGGCGCGTGACGGTGGCGCGCGACGCCGGCGTGACCGAATTCCTCGCCAAGCCGATCTCGGCCAAGGCGCTCTATCAGCGCATTCTCAACGTGGTCGCCAATCCGCGCCCGTTCATCAAGACCAAGACCTATTTCGGCCCGGACCGCCGGCGCAATACCAATAACGCCTATATCGGCCCCGAGCGCCGTATCGGCGGCGAAGTGGAAATCCTGCAACAGCCGTCGCTGCTCGACAAGGCGCGGTCCACCGTCTAGCGCGCGACGCGCGCAAGGAAATGATGATGGCGAAAGAAAAGCCCGCAGCGCTGCAGATCAAGACCTTCGCCGATCATCACGTGATCACGCAGCCCAATCCGTTGCGCAAGATGTTGCGGCGCGTCGCCGAAAAGGATCTCGACGATCCCGTTGCGCGGGCGGAAAAGGCCCTGGCCGACCTGTCGGGCGAGTTCAAGGACTGGATGGTAATCGAAACCGACCGGCTCGCGGCGGCCCACGCCGCCATCCTCAAGGACGGTTTTACCGACATCACGCGCCAGGAACTGTTTCGTGCCGCCCATGACATCAAGGGCGACGCCGCCACTTTCGGTTACCCTTCCGCCGGCGCCGCCGCCGACAGCCTGTGCCGGATCATCGAACACGCGCCCAAGCTCGACGAGGTACCGCCCGACCTGATCGCGCATCACATCAACGCCATTCAGGCCATCGTGCGCGGGCGCACCAAGCTCGACACCGTCAGCATGGCCAGCGAACTGAGCCGGCAGCTGCGCGGTGTCGCCGACGAATACCTCACGCATGCCAATCGCGATCGTCCCGAGCACCTCGAGGCGATCCTGGCGCCGAGTATCGCACCGGCGGATTGAACTCACCGCATTCTGGCTTCGTCGTCCCTGCGAACGCAGGGACCCATACGCCGCAGCTTATACTAGCCTTCGGAAGGTCTGACTCTGTTTTGAAAAGCTGGCGCCGGCGTGATTTATTTCTGACCGACTGGATTGATTCGGGAGGTCGGCGATGGGCGCGGCGGTCGGTCTACGGGAGGATTTCGGGGCGGATGAGCTGCGTCGGCTCGCGGCGAAGGTGAAGGATGCTGCGCAGGCGCGACGGTTGCTGGCGCTGGCGGCGGTTCGCGACGGGATGAACCGCACCGAGGCGGCGCGGATCGGCGGCATGGACCGGCAGACGCTGCGGGACTGGGCGCACCGCTTCAACCAGTACGGTCCTGACGGTCTGATCGACATCAAGCCGACCGGGCGGCCGTCGAAGCTCTCCGACGAGCAGAAAGAGGCATTGAAGCAGCTTGTCGAGACCGGCCCCGACCCGGAGAAGGATGGGGTCGTACGCTGGCGCTGCGTCGACCTGAAGCGTGTTCTCGGACAGCGCTTCGGTGTCGATCTGTCGGAGGTGAGCCTGGGGCGCGCGCTCAAGAAGCTCGGCTTCTCGCACATCAGCGCCCGGCCGCGCCATCCCGTGCAGGATCCGGAGGCGATCGCGGCATTTAAAAAAACTTTCCCACGCAGGTCGCGGCGATCGTGACCAAACTCGCCCCGGAAACGCCGATTGAGGTCTGGTTCCAGGACGAGATGCGGGTCGGCCAGAAGAACAGCCTCGTCTACCAATGGGCCAAGAAGGGATCACGGCCGCGGCAGCCCAAGGATCAGCGCTACGAGAACGCCTATGTGTTCGGCGCCGTCTGTGCGAGCCGCGACACCGGCGTCGCCCTCATCATGCCGCAAGCCGACACCGAGGCCATGCAGGCGCATCTCGACGCCATCGGCAAGGCCGTCGCGCCCGGCGCGCATGCGCTGCTCATCCTCGACAAGGCCGGATGGCACACGACGCGCAAACTAAAGCCACCTGCCAATGTCACCCTCGTGCCGCTGCCACCCGCCTGTCCGGAGCTCAACGCAGCCGAGAACATCTGGCAGTATCTGCGGCAGACCTATCTCGCCAACCGTGTGTTCGCGTCCTACACCGACATCCTCGACGCCTGCCAAGACGCCTGGCGAAAACTTCTCGCCGAAACCGGGCGCATCACGTCGATCGCGGCCCGCGACTGGGCCATCATCGGTCAGCTCTTCTGAAGGCTGGTATTATCAGTTGCGCGATGTCGTAGATGCTTTCTCAAACAATCAAGGCCGGTGGTTATGGGTCCCTGCGTTCGCAGGGACGACACCAAATCACGCCGCGATCAGCTCGTGCTGGATCGGCGCCATGGCCTCCTCCGCGATCAGTTCATCGCAGAACATGCGGGCCTCCTCGCGAGCCAACTCGGTCGCAAAGCGCCGCAGCAGGATCAACAGCGGCTCGGCGGCCTGGCGGTCGTGTTCGCAATGCGTCAGCACGCGTTCGACCATCCGGCGCCGCAACCTTGCCGCGCCCCCGACGCTGTCGACATATCCGGTTTCATGGGTGACTTCGAGCGCTACCCTGAACGCCGCGAATGTCGATTCCGGCAATCCGGCGCGCTTCAGCAGCGCCTGCAGGCTGGCGCCGCCGCGGTCGTGGAGCAGCGCCGAGACCCGGGCCTGCGGCAGACCGGACAATTCCGACAGCGCGGAATCGAACAGTTCGAGATTGCCCGACAGCAATGCCCGCAGGATCAGTCCGGCAGTGAGTTGGCCGGTGGCGCGCAGATGCCGGACCAGGCCGCGCATGTCGTCACCGCGCGAACGCGCCGCGATATTCACGGTGGAGCGATCGCGCGCCTCGCTCGCGATCCGCACCGCCCGGTCCGCACTCAGCCAGTTGCGGGCGACGACGAATTGCGCCAGCGTGTCCGACAGTTTGGCGACCAGCGCCACCCGCGTCGCGGCGGGCAGGTCTTCCAGCACCAGCATCGATTCCCGGATCGCGGCGAGATGGCCGTGACGCTCGACGATGCGGTCCCACGAAAACGGCGCCAGTTCGGCATAGGCGTTTTCGATCAACTCGAGCGCCGCTGCGGGCGCGCCGACTTCGGCGATCGCGGCGCAAACCGAGGCCGGCAGATTGACGCGGCGGGCGACGGCGCATTGCATCTCGCAATTGCCTGTCGCGATGATGTCGACCAGATCGGCATCGATCAGAAGCGGAGAATGTTCGAGCACCGGAAGCGCGACCGAGGCCTGGTCGAGCGACAGCGCCTGCACGATGGCGGCAGGCGCCTCCGCGCTGCGCGCAAATACCTCGGCCATGGCCTGGCGTACCAGCGGCGATGCGTCATCGAGCAGCATCAGCAGCGCGCCTTCGGCGGCGGCGCGATCGTCTTCAGTGAGATCGGAAATCAGCCAGGCCCGCGCCAGCGATCGCGTTGCCTCTGCCCGCTCGCCTGCCGGAGCGGTGCGTATCCAACTGATGAACTGCCGAACGATCATTGCCCTGCCGGCTTACGCAACCCAGAACGACACCGTGACGCGGTGCCACTGCAAGACAAAATAAACCACGACGCTTAACAAAGCGTTCACCATAAACGGCTGGTTTTATTGACGTTTTGTTAAGAGAGAGGTCGCGTCCTCCGCCCGCTCCGCGGTTCGCACGGTGGAGCGAAGGACGCGCCGCCTGTTAAGGCGGGATGAAAGAGGAGCGCGATTGGCCGATCGGCGTCACGACTCTTTTCTGGATTTTTTCTTGGATTTTTTCGGCGTTTTTGTCTTAGCCGGCCTCTTGCCTCCAGCCTTCCTTTTCTTGGCTGCAGACGTCTTCATCGGCTTCTTCTTTCTCGCCGCGGCGGCCTTCGCGGGGGTCGCCTTTTTCGAACCGCGTTTCGTGCGTTTCGGCGCGGAGCCATTGGCTGGCGGCACGTGCGCAGATGGCGCCGTCGTCGCTGCGGCAGCCGTCGCGGCCGGCTGATACGATCCCATCCAGAACGTAAGTTCGGCCAGTTCGTCGCCGGCGAGATGACCGTTCTGCCAGTCGTCTGCGTCAACAAGGCCGTGCCAGACCTTTGGGTCCTGCCGATGTTCCTCAACATAGGCGTTCCAGCGATAGGACTGATAGATTGCGATGATGTTCGCAGCATAAGCGACGGCCAGCGGCCGGTTGCCCTGGATGATCATCAGGTTGTCGTCGTTCTTGCTCGACGCCTTGAACCCCAAATTATGCGATCCGGTCATGACCACGGGATTGTCGCCGAAAGGATCGAGCACGATGACCTTGCTGTGAATATGAACACCCTGGCCGAGGATTTCGGTCGCCCAGTCATGAAAGGTATCCTTGATGTTCTTGGGCACCATCGACTCGTAGCCGAGGTGCTGCGGCGGCTGCGTGCCGCCGTTGAACAACGTGACGGGAGTGGCCGCCGACGGATCGAGAGCTGCATGGGCGGAAGGTTTGGCCGGCGTACCCCCGGTCGACTCCGTGGTGAGACCGGGGATCTCCTGATTCACCACACCGCGGAGATAGAGATCCCCATCGTAGTTGGGTGTGCCCTCGTGGTGCCGGAACAGGATATTTTGCAGCAGCGTCCATTTACTCGCCGGCTGATCGTCGGCGACGAACGCCCCCGGATTGAAGAACAGGAACAAGATGCCTTGCTTGGCGGCGTTGATGAGTTTGCGCGCAAAGTCGAGATCCTGCTCCTTGTCGGTCGGCGCAAACCATTGCGTGATCGTGCCGCCATCGACGTTGAAGACATTGGCGGTGGTCTCTCCGTTGGTTTTGGCCAGGCTGGGCGGATAGGCGTCTTTGGCGTTCTTCAGAAGATTCCATTCGTCGAGGAAATACTGCGCGAGTTTCGCGTCGTTGACGATGATGCCGTTATTGGCCTGCGTGCACAGCCCGGTCATCGTCCAGTTTGTGCTGCCTGAGAGGACGCGTTGAGGTTTGCCGGCAGAATCGCAACACACCAGGAATTTATTGTGCGCGAAGTGTCCCTGGGGAACGAGGCGGTTGTACAGATCCACGACGCCGCGCATTTCCGCGCGCACCGCCTTGTTCTCGTCGTTGTCGTTTTTCTTGCTGAAGGCGCCATTGGCCAGGATCAAGTGGCATTTCTTGCCTAACGCCTTGAGGGCTGCCTTGAGTTCCGGATCGTTAAGCTCGTACAAAGCTGCATAAACCTGACCGTTGTTCGCCTTGACGTCGGCGAGCATGTCCAGAATTTGCGGCCGCAGCAAACCGCTCAGCTCATTCCTCAACGCGTTCTTCGGAGGCTGCGTCGCGGCGATCAAATCGGCCATCTTGGGCGGCGGGTTGCCGAGGCTGCTGAGCACGCGTGTTACCCACTGCGCGGCCACGATGCCCTTGTTGAAGTATGCCGAGATATTCGGCGACACCTGACCCGTGATCGTCATCGGCGGCGTCAGCGGGCTGGCCTGGTCGGTCGCAAGCTGAAGGTGGTCCTTGTCGCCGATCACCGGCACCACGGAATATTGCACGACCTGACCCGGCTTCACGCCATAGTCCCACCACATGAAGCGCTGAACGGGATGCTTCCATGGCGCCGTGGGATCGAGCTTGTCGTCGTCGGCGAATCCGACGAAACCGTGCAAATAGACGTCGGGACTTCCTTGCACCACGCGGCGGATCGTAAAGCCGCGACATCCCTTGATCGGATTGAGATTGGCTGGCAGCCACACCAGCGACGTATGATCACCGTTGTCATAAATTTTTACATCAATGGACATAGAATATCCTCCAGCGGATGAAACCATCCGTCAACGAGGCTATTACTCTACCTGAAATCGTACAAGCCCGCATCCACAGCTTACGGCGACAAAGCTGCGGGATGGCGCGGCGTCGACTGTCGTTGGCTAGCTGAATGTACCGTAGCGGTCGCTGAAGAGATCGAGCCCATGCGGCGCCTGAACGTTGGGTGTCGCCGGCGCGGTCGAATTCGCGCTCGCAACCGAACTTGCCGCCGGAACCGCGGTCGCTGGCGCGACGGAGGTCGCTGATGCGACCGAGGTCAGCGACGACGAGCTGCCCCACAATTCACGAACCGCGGGCGAGACCGGCTGGGCGCGATCGCCGGCCTGAAACAGCGAACGGAACACCGGATCGGTCGGCGGCGAGGTGTTGGTCGCCGTCGATGCGGATGCCATCGTGACCGGCGTGACCGAGCGGGCATCCGGAAAACTCGACAGGTAGGCTGCATTGTCGATCGGCGCAGTCGCCGCTGCCGCGCTGGCGACCGACATGGTTGCCGGGATATCGCCGACCGACGCCATCGCGCTGCGCGTCGCCTGTGAATTGGCGGCACTGGCGTAGCGCGAGGTCAGCACCGAATAGACTTCCGAGACGCTGCGAGCGCGACCGGAGCGGTCGTAGAAAATCGAATGGTTCGCCGCGGCGGCGTTGGGAAACAGCCGCGCGCCGGAAGCCTGCGGATTATCCTCGGCGTTCGAGATCAGCTTGGCGGCGCCCCCGACGCCCATGAAATGCGCCATATAGAGTTCGGCGTCGGTCGGGCGGCGGCCGATCTGGCCGGTGAGCTTGAAACTGTTGGACTGGGTCAGAACGCCCGCCATCGCAGAGCTTGCGGCCGGATCGTCGCGCAGCTTCAGGATCGCACTTCGCGCGCCGGGATCGCTGACCGAATAGGTGCCCGACGAGGATTTGGTGATGGCGTCGGCGTACTTGCCATAGCCGAGCTGCGGACCCGCTTCCTTCACGGTGCCGAGCCAGGTCTGGTCGATGAATTGAAAAAGCCCGTGCGCCGACGAGGTCGGGGCGCCCGCCGTCGGATTGAAATCTGATTCCATCTTCGCGGTGGCGAGCAAGTATTCGAAGCTGGAGCCGGTAGCGTTGGCGGCCTGCTTGATCGCCCCGGCTATCCGCGCGCGCGACGGGTCGACACCTGCCGTCGCCGTGGCGTTTGACGTGTCGACCGACATGTTTGGTCCTCGCTCCCCGCGAAATGACCCCCGGGCCTGTTCGAGAGCTCCCACTAACGCTCAAGCCGCGGTCACACTGCGGTGATTATGGTTAATGCCGGGTTAAGGGGATGCGACCGCGTGCCGTCATTCCGGGGCGATGCGCAGCATCGAACCCGGAATCTCTGGATTCCCCGATGTGCAATTGCACATCTGAGGTTCACCTGCGGCGCCCCGGAATGACGGCACACGAAATCATTTCCGATAGACCGCCTTGGGATCGAACAGCCGGTCCGCATCGACGAACGACAACTGCGCCCCGCCCTCGCCCGCATCGACCCTGCGGTAGAAGCAGGAGCGGCGGCCGGTGTGGCAGGCGGCGCCCGTCTGCTCGACCCGGATCCAGACCGCGTCCTGGTCGCAGTCCAGCCGCATCTCGACCACGCGCTGGACCTGGCCGGAAGTTTCGCCCTTGCGCCAGAGCGCGTTGCGGGAGCGGCTGAAGTACCAGGCCTCTCCACTGGCGATGGTCTTGCGAAGGGCCTCATCGTTCATATGCGCGACCATCAGCACGTCGCCGGTGCCGGCGTCGGTCGCCACGCAGGTCACGAGGCCGGACGCGTCGAATTTGGGCTGAAACGCCAGCCCTTCCTCAAAATCGTTGATAGCTGCGGATGTCGACACGGGCAGTCCTCGCAAATTCTCGGCGAGGGTTAGCGCTGCGGCCCTCGCACCATGGACAGGAAACGCGCCTGCTCCGCCGGATTGTCGCGGAACATGCCGGTATAGCGGCTGGTGAACGTCATCGCGCCATGCTTGGCGACGCCGCGGACCGACATGCAGGTATGCTCCGCCTCGATCATCACCGCAACGCCGCGGGGTTTGAGAATTTCGTCGATCGCGGCCGCGATCTGGGCGGTCAGATGCTCCTGGGTCTGCAGGCGGCGCGCAAAAATGTCGGTGAGGCGCGCCAGCTTCGACAGACCCACCACCCGCTCGACCGGCGTATAGGCGATATGCGCCTTGCCGTAGAACGGCATCATGTGATGCTCGCACTGCGAGGTGAACTCGATATCGCGGATCAGCACGAAGTCGTCATAGCCCGCGGTCTCGCCGAAAGTGCGGTTGAGCACCTCGGCCGGGCATTGATGATAGCCCTGATAGAGTTCGTCAAAGGCTTCGACCACGCGGCGCGGCGTATCCAGCAGGCCCTCGCGGGCAGGGTTTTCGCCGATATAGCCAAGCAAGGTCTGCACCGCCTCCTCGGCTTCCGCACGCGACGGACGCGGCTGGTCGGCACGTACGGCGGCGGCCAGAAATTCGGAAGGATCCAGCTCGGCTGGACGGGCATCCGTAATTTTCGTCTCCGGAATCTTGCCGTCGGCAGACTTTACGTCTGAGGGCTTGACATCGGAAGGCTTGACGTCGGAAGGCTTGCTTGGGCGGAGGGATTTGATCAAAGCGTCCATGTCAACTCCGTTCGACCGGTCTCACGGGAGACCGGAGTGTCACCGGCAGACGGGGCGGCTTGCCGCCGGACGCCTGAGTCCCACCATTCCTAACATCCCCGCGACCGAACTGGTTTTTCATTTCAGGCCGCTTGGGGCAAACGGACGGACTGTATTTCCGCCATTTCGACCCATATATAGGACCATGGACCGCGGTCGCCAAGGGCGTTCGCGCCGGCAAGCCCGAGACCCCAATCTTATGCTGAACGATATTTACAACAAACGCATCATCGAATTGGCCGGCAATATACCCAGGCTCGGAAGACTGGCCGCACCCGACGCCAGCGCCACGGCGCATTCGAAGCTGTGCGGCTCGACCGTCAAGATCGACCTCACAATGGACGGGCCTGTGGTCACCGACTTTGCCCATGACGTAAAGGCCTGCGCGCTCGGCCAGGCTTCGTCCTCGATCATGGCGAGGCACGTCGTCGGCTCGACCGCGAGCGAACTGCGCGACTTGCGCGAGACCGTCCGCAGGATGCTGAAGGAAAACGGCAGCCCTCCACAAGGCAAGTGGGCCGACATCGCGCTGCTCGAGCCGGTGCGCGATTACAAGGCGCGGCATGCCTCGACCATGCTGACCTTCGATGCCGTCGTCGACGCAATCGGCCAGATCGAAGCGAAGGCCAAAGAGGCGGCCCCGGCGCAAGGGTGACATTGTGTCATTCCGGGGTGCGCGTCTTCGCGCGAATCTCGATCTGAAAATCTCTGGATTCCGGGTTCGTGCTTCGCACGCCCCGGAATGACAGGTTCATCCTTTGGATTTACCGCAGCTACTTGGCCGGTGCCGTCACGGCCACGCCGCCGGTCGGAACGGTCGCTTCGGCGGTCTTGGTGGATTTCGCCGCTTGCGGATTTGTCCCGGACTCCGCCGCGGTGCTGACGAAGCGATCCTGCACGGGTTTGGCGGTCAGTTCGGCCACCGGGGCGTTGGCGCTGCCGGTCTGCGGCAGCACGTCGGCAATCGCATCGGTGGTCACCAGATTGGTCAGCCGCAACTCCGGCGCCGACAGTTCGTGCAAATCTTCCCACGGCGGCACGTTCAGCGACAGCGACAGGAGATCGCCCGCGCCGCCCATGTCGAAGGTGTATTTGGCGAGGCGCCCGATGTCGCGCTCCACGATCATCATGTCCTGCGCGGTGTAACTGGCGGCCTTGGCGTCGTCGGCGCGGTCGCCCATCCAGATCTGATGCACCCGGACATGCGCGGCCGCAGGCACGTAACGCGTCTTGCCGGACAGCAGCAGGAACACGCACATCGACTCGCAATAGGCTTCCGGCACCACGCTGGCACGCTCGCCCTGCGCAGTGTGGGTCTGGACGCTGATGCCGACGGTGGTGAGCGCACCGAGGTTGCGCCAGCGGCGTCCCAGCGCGATGGAGTCGTTGACCGAACCTCCGCTGGAATCCAGCACGATGGTGGCGCCGCCGAGCTGGCGTCCCCGCGCGAAATCATCGAAATCCTTTGGACTATCCGCGGTCACGATGCCGACCGCGCTGACCCAGCCCCGGCAATTCGGCCCGCACGCGACCCAGTTGAACCGCATCGGCAATTTGCGTTCTTCGAGGGTGACGCTGGCATGCGCCGAACCGGCAGGCGCAGCGGGGATGCCGGGCAATGCAATGCAAATGGCGGTGGCGCCGATCAGCCCCCAACCGCGATAACCGAGCGACTTCACAAACCTCAATTTGGTTCCCCCGCAAGCCCCGAAGAGCAATGGCAATGGCCCCAGTTCAACGCCCAATGATTCCACATACAGGCGTTATGAAAACGGTAACCGTGAGAATCCTTGCCGTCCATTAAACTTTGCTGCACTGCTCCTCAAACATGTTATATTTTTAAAAATGTGGCGCAAATATCTGCGCCCGCCGGTTCCATGCTCGGGAACCGCGCAAATCCGCGCACATGATTGCGGCATGCCGCCCATGAAGCATTCATCCCCCCATTCCTCACTGTGCCCCGACTGCGGCGGCGTGGTGCAGCGCCTGCCGCGCAACGCCGGGCGCGCCATGATCTGGATTTACCGGCAGACCCTCTCGCCACTGGTCGGTTACAACTGCCGCCATTTGCCGACCTGCTCGGTCTATGGCGACGAGGCGATCGAGCGTTTCGGGCTGTGGGGCGGAGGCTGGATGACGCTGGCGCGGCTGCTACGCTGCCAGCCATGGGGCACGTCGGGAATCGACAACGTGCCGCTGACAAGGCCGCCGGGCGCGCGATGGTATTTGCCGTGGCGGTTCGGGCGATGGCGCGGCGTCAACGCGCCCTGAATAATTTGGTGCACTGCTTTCAAGCCAAAGACGCAACTCTGCCGTGCCGGGAACCGCGACCTCACCGCCGCATCGATCTGATGCTTCCGCAGGCAGGACACAAACAATGCGCTGGAAAATCAGCCACCACGGTCACGATCCCAGACAGATCGACCTTCTCGCCGTACTCGCGCTTCTCATTATCATCGTTGCGGCTTACCGGTATTTCACCCACAGCCCTGAGGCCGCGCGCACGACGGCCTTGATCGTGCCGAGCCAAAGCGTGCGGTGGTAAATCAAAGCGCGGCAGAACGACGGCGCTTCGGATGCCAAGGCGACGCATCTATGGCGCCAGAGCATGATCTGTTCGAAAAACCGCTTTCCACTTTTCCGGATCATGCTCTAACTAGCGCCACGATGGTGCCCAGAACCATGGGAAACCTGTCGGCTGAACAACGTCCGGCTGACGCGGCCGCCGCGGGCGCGGTTGCGCCTGTCGCGGCGGTTCGGGCGACGACGTCGCGTCAACGCGCCCGGAGTCGCCTGAGGGCAACTTGACGGACAGCAGCAGGTTCGATTCAAACGAACGCCAGCGGTAGCCTATGCCGAAATCCATCGGCTGGCTGCGCTTGAACAGCTCGGCATATTGTTCCTGATATTTCCCGGGAAACTCGGCAATCGGACCGGCGTAGCGGCCGAACGGAAAAAATTGCCATTGCTTCGGATCGTAGTCCGCGAGCGGAATCCCTGAATCGTCCTGGATGATGGTGGCGCTGTTGGCGAGAAGAAAATTGCGTACAGTGGAAAAACTGCCGGAATGCATCAGATAGGAGGCGCTCTTGATCAGGCTGTTGCCGGGCGCGAGCGTCGCGCAAAATTTCAGGAAGCCCGAACTTCTGACGCCGCCATTGGAGAGATCGGTGGAAAAAAAATACAGCGTCTTTTCCTCGCCATCGCTGCCCGCAAACACGATCCGGACGCCGCGCGTGGCATTCCTGCCGGGATTCTCGTTGGCGAAATAGGCCGCGCCCTTGCCGTCGAGCGCGATCAAGCTGACGTCTCGGATGGTCTTTCCCGAGCGCGCCAGCAACACATAGAGGATCGGCAAGGTGCCGCTCAGCTCTCCGGCGTGCAGATCGGTTTTCATATGCTTGGTGATGAAGAAGCTGAAACTCAGGACCGAGCTCAGCGAACGTTCGACATCGTAGAGCGCGGGCCCGATACCGCCGTACGGCAATCTCGTGAGATCCGGAACCGACCCGACCGGTTCGAGCGCGCTCAGCACGTAAGTCGTTGCCTTCGCGTAAAACGCGTCGGCGTAGATAAAGTCCGGACCGCTGAACATGTAGAACATCGTCGGCCGCGGCGCGGCCAGATTGGTGGCCGCCCAGGCCCGGATTTTCGAAAGCTGGCGCTGCTCGAGCTGCCCGAACGCGTTATCGAAGAATTTTGCGTGCCGCTGCCATGCCGGATCTTTGGTCAGCGGCGTCAGCGGCGATTCGGCCGAGGGCGGCATCCCCGCAAGGAAACGCGCGGTGTCGTCTGCGGTCACAATGTCGGCGGCGCGGGCCGGTCCGGCAGCCGCGAGGAACATGGTTACGGCGACAGCCGCAATTTTCGCGCGTTGGAGCATCACTAGTCGCGGTCCGGAGATGCGGTCGCGGAACCCGGATCGGTCCGCTTGCGAAAAACGGCATAAATCAAAAGGCCCGAAACCATAATCAATATACCGAAAAACGACTGCAACGGCCGCTCCGTCAAAAGATAGTACATCATGAATGCGGTCACGAGCAGGAAAACCAGCGGGGTTACCGGGTATCCCCAGGCCCGATAGGGCCGCGGCAGGTCGGGATGGGTGATGCGCAGCTTGATGACGCCGAGTACGGTGAAGAACGAGCAGAACAGCAGCGCGGACTGGATGAAATCGAGCACGGCCTCGAAACTGCGGGTGAACAGCATCAGGCTGGCGACCGTGAGCTGGAAAAGGATGGCGTAGGCCGGCGCTCCCTGGCTCGATTTGCCAGCGAATAGCCGCAAGGCCGGGATGTCCTCGCCCATGGTCATCATCACGCGGGGCCCGATCCACATCATCGCGCTGATGGACGATATCAGCCCGATACAGATCATGGCGCCGCCGATGCGGCCGCCGATGTCGCCGAAGATGTGGCTGCCGGCGATGCTAGCGACATTGAGCTGCCCGGAGAGCCTGTCGATCGGTGTGGTGTAGAGGAACACCGCGTTGAGCGCGACGTACAGCACAAGCACGATCAGCGTGCCCGCCAGCAGTGCGCGCGGCAGGTTTTGCTGCGGCGTGCGCATCTCGCCGATGATGTAGGTCGCCGCGTTCCACCCGGAGAATGAATACATCACGAAGACGAGCCCGATCGCGAACGGCGCGCTGGTGACAAGGGCGAAGTCGGCGGCATCGGGCGCGAAGGAAATCGGTTGCGGCGTGCCGACGACAAATCCGGCAATCAGGAACGCGACGATCAGCACGACCTTCAAAACGGTCGAAATCAATTGAAAGGTGCTGGAGTGCCTGACGCCGCAGAGCTGGACGATCGACACCAGCCAGACAACGCCTATGGCCAGCGCCAGCGGCGGGGCACCGGGGAAAACCGATTTGCCGTATTCCCCGAACGCCATCGCGGCCAGTGCCACCGGTGCCGCAAAGCCAACCGTCGCCGACACCCAGCCCGCCAGAAATCCGAAGGCCGGATGAAAGGCGCGGGTCAGGAAATTATATTCACCGCTGGAGCGCGGAAACATCGCGCCGAGCTCGCTGTAGGAAAAGACGCCGCACAGCGCGACGATCCCTCCCACGGTCCACAGCAACAGAATCGAAAATCCCGACGGGATGTCCTTGACCTGAAAGCCAAGGCTGGTGAAGACGCCGACGCCGATCATGTCGGCCACGACGATGGCGGTGGCCACGATGACTGAAACAGTCGATCCGCCACCCGGGAGCCGGCCGGGCCACGCCGCGCTTTCCGTTCCTGATGCCGCCATAGAGTCCCCTTGGGCGTCACGCCCGTCATTTTCCATCGTGCAGGCTGGTCCCGATCAATTCAAGCAATGTTAACAATGATTTAAATCGTGACCGGATTTGGTATCTCTGTACCGGCGATGCACCGGGCCTCGACGGCATCATGGAAAGCTGCCCCACAATCACGACACGATTTCGTGTTCCGGTACGCTGTCCGGGTGGGGAGTTTTCCCGGAAGCTTAACGTCACCTAAACGCCGCCGAGCTGAAATACGCGAATAGCCGGTGGATCTTGGGGCAGTAGGTGGATGGCCGGGGCGAGTCCGCAATCGCAGATGCATGATCGTGCCGTCCGGGTGATGTCACCGCGCGCGCGTCAGCGTATGCAGGCTCCTCAACATCACTCCGGGTCGGAGCGATGGCGCTGGATCGGCCTTCTGTGCGCGTTCGTCCCGCTGTCGTTTGTTCTCGTTCAATGCGGACAGGCGCCGAACGCCGGCACGCTGGCGGCCAATTCGCAGGCCTCGATCGGGGACACCTTCGACGACCGCTTCCCGAAACCACAGTTCAGGGACCGCTTCCCGACGGCGAGCGAGAGCCTGCAGCAGCGCCAGGCTGACGACGTGCCCGTCCAACGCACGGCGCAGGCAGCACCCGCGCCATACCGGGTCGCTTCGCTGGCGCCGACGGTGCCCTACCAGCGCCCGGCCCGAGAGGATCAGACCACGCTGGTCAGCCTGAAATCCTCGGCATTTCCCTATCTCGGCAACAATCCGCACACCGACGAGCCGTTCCTGAACGTTTCCAGGGACGGGCGCCGTGGCCACCGCAGTTACAGCGGCCGGGTTTACTGGCAGGACGAGACCTTCAACGACAACCGCGTCCTGATGCATGTCCCGGAGAATTTCGATGTCCGCAAACCGGGCGTCATCGTCGTGTTCTTCCACGGTAACGGCGCAACGCTGGAGCGCGACGTGCGCGACCGGCAGCTCGTGCCGCGGCAGATTTCGGAATCCGGCGCCAACGCCGTGCTGCTGGCGCCGCAGCTTGCGGTCGACGCCGCGGATTCCAGCGCCGGCAAATTCTGGCAGCCGGGCGGCCTCAAGCGCTTTGTCGCGGAATCGGCCGATCACCTCGCCGCGCTCTACGGCGATCCAGCCGCCGCCAAGGCGTTTGCCAACATGCCGGTCGTCATCGTCGGCTACAGCGGCGGCTTCGTGCCGACGGCTTGGAGCCTGGAGGTGGGCGGCCTCGGCGATCGCGTGCGGGGGGTGTTCCTGCTCGACGCGGTTTATGGCGAACTGGACAAGTTCGCATCCTGGATTGAGAACAACCGGTCCGGCTTTTTCGTCAGTTCATATACGCATTATACCGAGCGGCACGACCGCGATCTGATCCAGATGCTGAAAGCAAAAGGCATCACCGTCACCCGCGATATGGACGCTCCATTGCGTCCCGGCAGCGTGGTATTCGTCGAGACACCCGAGGGCGTGACCCATCGCAATTACGTCACGCACGCCTGGACTGAAGATCCCGTCAGGGAGGTGCTGAAAAAAATGGCGGCAACCCCAGCGCTGACGCGGGTCGCGACGACAGGCCCCCCCTCGCCCGCTGGCCGATAACCTGACGCGCTTGCGCGCCGTAGCACCGCCGCAAGTCTCCCATCATACCGTCGTCGAAATGTGATGTTGATGGCCGGGCGATTTCCGTTGCGCGGGATTGTTCGGCGCAGGCCGGGGCCCTAGGGTGCGCCCGCTTACATCTGCAACCAAGCGGGGGCGAAACTTGCAGGAAGGCCTCTACAAGGTTGAATTTCACACCGTTCACGGCACCGGCAACGGCGTGCTCTACGTCACGTCCGGCAAACTCCGCGGCGGCAATTCCGGCTTTGCCTTTATTGGCAACTACGTCAGCAAAGGCGACGAAATCCACGTCAAGGTCTCGACCCTGCGCCATAACGCCGACCCCGAACTGAAGCCGCTGTTCGGTACCGACATGATCACCCTCACGCTGAAGGGAACGGCGAATGGCGACATGGTCGATTTCGAAGGCAGCGCCCTGCAACTGCCCGGCGTGGCCTTCAAGGCGGTGCTGACGCGTATCGGCGACTGACCGAGCGCTCTAGAATTTCGGGATGCTCTCCGCGAAGCCGTTGAAGCAGGCCAGCCGCGCGTCTTCTTCCTTGCTGAAACGGCAATCCGCCACGCCTTTCGCGGCGGGCGCCTTGGGGTTCGGTTTCGGCGGAATCACGGCGTCGTAGCAATCCAGCCTCCCCTTGGTTCCGTCGTCGATTTCCAGACAGGCCTGCAACCGCTTGGCGATCGACTGGTGCTTCGGCGCCGCGGCGGGCGGCTTGGCCTGGACCGGCTTGACCTGGACCAGCGGCTTATCCCCGACGGTCGGAGGGCTGCTCTGAGCCATGGCGGCCGCTGAATAGAACATCACGACCAGCGCAAGTATTCTTCTCATGTCACTTTACTTTCGGTTTTGCCTGTCGATGCAATCTTGTATCGAGCCGGGCGGCTCGATCGAATGGAAAATTCCAGCGGCGGACCAAGCACACGACACAAGGCTTGTCGGCGGGTTCCGCTCCGGAACGGCTCGCTTATGTCGGTAACGCCGAGGTTTGTCGAGGCCTGGACCGGCACCGGCCAGCACAAGACGGGCTAGGTCGGAGGGTAGGCGAAATACCGTGAAACTTATTTAGACGGCGGGACAAAGCGACCACCGGTGCCCGCAGCGATCCGCCTTGATCCCGCTCGACCGCTTTCGACAGTTGCAACGCGCCAATCCCCTGTTATACCGCTGTTTCCCGCTTACCTGCGCTCGTTCGCAGGAGTGAGCATAAGGAGACTGCAATGCCAGACAAGAATACGCCCGGGTCAGGATTCCAGTACAGCCTCACGAATCTGAAACCGGTCGAACCCGTGCACAAGATCGCCCTCACCTTCCCCGACGGCGCGCAGCGCGAATTCCCCAAAAACATCACCGGGCTCGATATCGCCAAGGGCATCTCGCCGTCGCTGGCCAAGCGCACCGTGGCGATGGCCCTCGACGGCGTGGTCGCCGATCTCGCCGACCCGATCGAGCACGATGCGAAAATCGAATTCATCGCCCGCGACGATGCGCGTGCGCTGGAACTGATCCGGCATGACGCCGCCCACGTGCTGGCCGAAGCGGTGCAGTCGCTGTGGCCGGGCACGCAGGTGACGATCGGCCCGGTGATCGAGAACGGCTTCTATTACGACTTCTTCCGCAACGAACCGTTCACGCCGGAAGATTTTGCCGCCATCGAAAAGAAGATGCGCGAGATCATCGCCCGCGACAAACCTTTTACGAAGGAAATCTGGAGCCGCGAGCAGACCAAGCAGGTGTTCCGCAACAACGGCGAGATGTTCAAGGTCGAACTGGTCGACGCCATTCCGGCCGACCAGACCATCAAGATCTACAAGCAGGGCGACTGGTTCGACCTGTGCCGCGGGCCGCATATGACGTCCACCGGCAAGATCGGCAATGCGTTCAAGCTGATGAAGGTGGCGGGCGCCTATTGGCGCGGCGATAGCAACAATCCGATGCTGACGCGCATTTACGGTACGGCATTTGCAAAACAGGAAGAGCTCGACGCTTACCTGAAGCAGATCGAGGAAGCCGAGAAGCGCGACCACCGCAAGCTCGGGCGCGAACTCGACCTGTTTCATTTCCAGGAGGAAGGCCCCGGCGTGGTGTTCTGGCACCCCAAGGGCTGGACCATTTTCCAGGCGCTGATCGCCTATATGCGCCGCCGGCTGACCGGCGATTACAGCGAAGTCAACGCGCCGCAGATTCTCGACAAGTCGCTGTGGGAAACCTCCGGCCACTGGGACTGGTATCGCGAGAACATGTTCGCCGCCCAGTCCGCCGGCGACGAGGCCGAGGACAAGCGCTGGTTCGCGCTCAAGCCGATGAACTGTCCCGGCCATGTGCAGATCTTCAAGCACGGCCTCAAGAGCTATCGCGACCTGCCGTTGCGGCTGGCCGAATTCGGCGTGGTGCATCGCTACGAGCCGTCGGGTGCAATGCATGGCCTGATGCGGGTGCGCGGATTTACCCAGGACGATGCGCATGTGTTCTGCACCGAAGCGCAGCTCGCCGACGAATGCCTGAAGATCAACGACCTGATCCTGTCGACCTATGCCGATTTCGGCTTCGAAGGCGAACTGACGGTCAAGCTCTCGACCCGCCCCGACAAGCGCGTCGGCACCGACGAGATGTGGGATCATGCCGAGCGCGTGATGGCGACCGTGCTCTCGGAGATCGCGGCCAAGGGCCATAATCAGCAGATCAAGACCGCGATCAATCCCGGCGAAGGCGCGTTCTACGGCCCGAAGTTCGAATATGTGCTGCGCGACGCCATCGGCCGCGACTGGCAGTGCGGCACCACGCAGGTCGACTTCAACCTGCCCGAAAGATTCGGCGCGTTCTACATCGACGCGGATGGCTCGAAGAAAACGCCGGTCATGGTGCACCGCGCGATCTGCGGCTCGATGGAGCGTTTTATAGGCATCCTGATCGAGCACTATGCAGGTAACTTTCCGCTCTGGCTGGCGCCGATCCAGGCCGTCGTCACCACCATCACCTCGGAAGGCGACGAATACGCCAAGGTGGTCGCCGCGGCGGCGCGCCGCGCGGGCTTGCGCGTCGAACTCGATCTGCGCAACGAAAAGATCAACTACAAGGTCCGCGAGCATTCGCTGGCGAAAATCCCGGCACTTCTCGTGGTCGGCAGGAAGGAAGCCGAGACCCATTCGGTCTCGATCCGCCGCCTCGGCAGCGACGGACAAACGGTGATGCCGACCGACGAAGCGATCGCCGCACTGGTCGATGAAGCGACACCGCCCGACGTGAAGCGGATGCGAGCGGTGGACTAAGCAGCCTTGTGTTGCCCGCGCGCGCGCAGGCCGTCCTCGGCGCACCGCGCCAGCAAGCCGAACATGGTCGCGAACAGCATTTCGAGGCTTTCGCGCGCGGGCGGCAGCAAGGTGATTTCGTCGTTCGCCGGCCCGCCGCGCGCCAGCAGCCCCTGCGCCTCGGCGTCGCGCAACAATGTCAGCACGTGCTTGCGCGATACCGAAAATGCCTTCGCCAGCGCGTTAATGGATGACGGCACTGGCGCAGTCGGGGCAAACGGACCATCGGCGGGGCCGGCCAGCGCCAGGCTGAACAGGATCACCATGCCGGCGTTGCGCTCGGCGACCATTTCGAGCCCGGGCGCGTGGTCGAGGATGCGGAGGCCGGCGACGAACTTCTCGACCAGAGATATGACAAAGGCGCGCACGAAGACCCCGTCGCCGAGCGCTGCACAGTAGTGTTCGGCTTTCGGCATAACGAGGCACATCGCCTCGAGATGGGCACCCCAACGCTCGCACTGCAGGGCGATCAGTTTTTCGTTCGGAACCAGCAGGCGCCGCCGCCGGTCAGCGTGCGGCGCGGTGTCGAAAAAACCCGCCGCGCGCATCAGCGCCAGCACGGCCTCGCAACGCCCGGGACTGCAAAGCCCCAGCCGCACGCAAAGCTCTTTCATGGCGCCCACCGTCAATCCCGGCTCGCCCACGAAATGCAGATAAAGCGCGACATGGGCGAACAGCGCCCGGGCGCGATCGTTCATCAATGAATTGAGCAGGCGGTTGCCGCGATAAAGCGCGACCGTGCTGCGCGCCGCCGCCCGCATGGCGGCCTGAAACCCCTCACGGTTTCGCAATCCGGAGAGCGCGTCGGAATCCTGCCTGGCCTCGGTCATTCTCGCCCGTACATCCGGCCGATTGAACCGTCCCTCGGGCCATCCTCAGTCTATCAATCCACCCAAATTTCCACAATTGCCCGCCCCTCCGAAACGGCGGAAATGCCGAGGGTTAGAAGTGGAATCCGGGGACGTATGATGACGTGGGGCCTGAGGGCGGGCGCAGACGGACCGGTCGCTATCCGTCCCGCCTGGATCTCGGGCCGCGCCGCCGCCGCTGCCGCGATGCTTGGGGCTGTACTGGCGCTCGGCTTTCCGCCCCGACCGGCGCAGGCGCAATTCGTCTGCGCCAACACGAACGCAAGCGCCGATGGCGCGACGGCCACCGGCACCTCTGCGGTGGCCTGCGGCACCGGCGCCACAGCAGGCGGCGATTCCAGCCTGGCCGTCGGCGTCGGCACCCAAAGTACAGGCGGCGAGAGCGTGGCGATCGGCACGAACGCGCGCGCCACCCAAACTGACAATCTTGCTTTCGGCTACTATGCGTCCGCGACTGGCCTCAACAGCGCGGCCTTTGGCGCTTCGGCGTCCGCGACCGGCGACGGCACCATCGCCTTCGGAATTCAAGCCATCGCCAGCCAATCCCAGGCGCTCGCGTTCGGCACCTGGGCTAATGCGAGCGCCGCCAATGCCATGGCGTTCGGCTACAACAGCGCCGCCAGTGCGACCGGCGCAGCCGCCTTCGGCATGTCGGCCGTTGCAAGCGGTGTCTATAGCGTCTCGTCCGGCATGAACGCGCAGGCGAACGGCGCCAATTCCATCGCCATCGGCGGCAACCTCAACACCGGCAACGGCTTCGCGGCCTACGTCGATCCGGCGGCGGCGAACGGCATCGCCATCGGCAACGGCGCGCATGTCGACACCCTCTCCGGCGCCACCGACAGTGCCACGGCGCTCGGCGCCAGCGCCTATGTCAGCGGAAACTATGCAACCGCACTCGGTGCCAATGCCAATGCGACTGCAAAAGACAGCGTTGCCGTCGGTTCGTTCAGCGCCGCGCTTGCCTCGAATAGTTCGGCTTTGGGCTTCGACGCAACCGCATCTGGCACCTCGAGTTTAGCTCTGGGCACCGGAAGCAGCGCCACGGCGGCGAATGCGGTCGCGCTCGGTGCCAACTCGGTCGCCAACGTCGCCAACACCGTCTCGGTCGGCTCGGTCGGACACGAACGCCAAATCGTCAATGTCGCCGACGGCACCATCGGCGCCGGCAGCACCGACGCGATCACCGGCGGCCAGTTGATGACCGCCAACCAGCGCGTCGCCGCGGCCTTCGGCGGCGGCGCCGGTCTCGACGCCAACGGGCAATTGACGGCGCCGAGCTACACCGTCCAGAATGTCGCCTACAGCAATGTCGGCAGCGCCTTCGGTGCCGTCGACAGCGCGCTCAGCGCCGACGCGACCAGCATTGCCGGCCTGCAGACCCAGGTCAACAACGGCTCGATCGGGCTGGTGCAGCAGAATACGACAACGCGCGTCATCAGCGTCGGCGCGTCGACCGATGGCACCGTGGTGAACATGGCGGGCACGGCGGGCGACCGCACCGTGACCGGCGTCGCCGCTGGCGCCCTCACCGCCGCCAGCACTGATGCGGTCAATGGCAGCCAGCTCTACGCCACCAACCAGCAGGTCGCCGCCAACACCACGGCGATCTCGAATCTGTCCAGCATCGTCAGCGGATTGACGGGTGGCGGCTCGAACTACGTCAAGGTCAACGGCACCGGGCCGAGCGCCTCGGCCACCGGGGCCAATGCTTCGGCGATCGGCTCGGGATCGAATGCCAGCGGCGACGACGCGGTAGCGTTCGGAACCAATGCGCAGGCGACGCAATCCGGATCGATCGCGATCGGACTTAACGCCTCATCGACCGGCACCAATGCGATTGCGATCGGCACCGGTGCTTCCGCCACCGGATCGGTCGCGGTCGGCAACGCCGCCTCGGCCGCCAATGGCGGCGCCGCCTTCGGCGACGGCGCGGTGGCGACCGGTGCCAACGCCGCAGCTCTCGGCACCAACGCCTCCGCCACCGCCGCCAATTCCGTCGCGATCGGCTCCGGCTCGACCAACACCGTCGCCAACACCGTGTCGTTCGGCTCGGCCGGCAACGAACGCCGCCTCACCAACGTCGCCGCCGGCATCAACCCCACCGACGCCGTCAATGTCGGACAATTGCAATCGACCGTCTCCGGTTTCCAGTCCCAGATCGGCGGATTGCAAAATGAAATCGCAGCCAACCAGCAGGAAGCGCGGCGGGGAATCGTCGCCGCGGTTGCGGTAGCTCCCGTGCTGATGCCGTCGGCGCCCGGCAAGACCACCGTTGCCGTCAACACCGGCTATTATCGCGGCGAGACCGGTGTCGGCATCGGCGTCTCGCACCGGCTGGATTTTGCGCTTCCGACCGTGGTCTATGGCAGCTATTCCAATGGCGGCGGCGACGAACATATCGGGCGCGTCGGCATGGCGGTCGAATTCTGAATCGGCTAAAGCGTGATGAGATGAGGTTAGATCGAGCTGCGACACAGCGGAAACCTTACCTCTCCCATAGGGAGAGGTCGGCGCACCCGGATCGGCGTTTCACGCCGTCCGGGCAGAGGCTCCGCGCCGGGTGAGGGGGTATGGTCTATCGTTGGCGTAGCGCCCCCTCACCCGATTTGCTGTGCAAATCGACCTCTCCCCGCTGGGGAGAGGTGAAGGGCAGATTCAAATTAAAACCATCTTGCTCTAAAGGCTCGAAAATGCCCCGACCGAGTTGCGCCGCAGCGCCCCCGTTTAATCTTGCACGACCATGCGCCGCGCTCGCGGCGTTGATCGCAATCGGGTGGCCTTTCGCTGCGCTGGCGCAGCAGCCACCCGCGCAGCCCGCCGCGCCCGCTCCCCAGCAATTCCAGCCGTCGGCCGACTGGGGCAAGCTGCCGAGGATGCGGCTGGAGCACCAGTTCGCAGGCCCCCTGCAGGATACCGTGATCCAGCGCCTGCGCGATCCCGTCGACGGCACCGTCTGTTATCTCTATCTGCCGATCTCGGCGCCGCATTCGCCGACGACCGCGACCGGCTTCGTGCAATACGGTCCCAACACCATCGGCAGCATCAATTGCATGGCAGCCGCGCCCGAGCCGGCGCCGCGCAGGAAATAATCCCCGATCACAATCGGTCTAAAGCCGTCTTTACCGTCTCGTGGCTCGGCGGATCGCGTGCTATGCGATCCCCGGATGATCCCCATTTGAAAGAACCGCAGTGCCCGACGCCCTCGAACTCCTGAAAATCCGCCGCTCCGTTAAACCGCGCGAGATGAGCGGTCCCGGCCCCTCGCCCGCCGAGCTTGAAACCATCCTGACCATCGGCGCGCGGGTGCCCGATCACGGCAAGCTGACGCCGTGGCGCTTCATCGTGTTCGAAGGCGATGCACGCGTCCGCGCCGGCGAGGTGATCGCGCAGGTATTCGCGCGGAACAATCCGCAAGCCGCGCCAGCCGAGATCGATATCGAGAAGCGGCGGCTGACCGATGCGCCGCTGGTGATCGGCGTGGTCAGCTTTACCCGGCCGCATCCCAAGGTGCCGCCTTGGGAGCAGGAATTATCCGCGGGCGCCAGCGCGATGAACATCGTCACCGCGGCGACCGCGCTCGGCTACGGTGCGTGCTGGCTGACCGGCTGGTTCGCGTTCGATCGCGACGTGCTCGACGGGCTCGGATTGAAGGCCGACGAAAAGCTCGCCGGCCTCATTCACATCGGCACGCCCTCAAAACCCAGCGAAGACCGCCCGCGCCCGGCGCTGTCGGATATCGTGACGCGGTTTTAGAGCAAGTTGGTTTTAATTTGAGTCGGTGTGCTTCACCTCTCCCCGGCGGGGAGATGTCGATTTGCCAACGGGTCGGCGCGAAGCGCCGCCCGATGATAAACTCCGCAAATCGGGTGAGGGGGTGCTGCACCAACGATAGAGCGTAACCCCTCACCCGGCGCGGAGCCTGTGCCCGGACGGCGTGAACGCCGATCCGGGTGCGCCGACCTCTCCCTATGGGAGAGGTGAAGTTTCCGCTGTGTCGCAGTTCAACCCAACTTCATTTCATTACGCTTTAGCGGAGACTTGATCCCGATCGGGTGAGCCGTACGGTGCATCAGAGGAACGTTGTTCTGGTATCCGGCCAATGTCTCGATAGCGGAAACAGCGGATGCCGTTTCATTGAAGCTCGCCGAGCAAGGCCTTGGCCTTTCGCAGGTCGCTGGTGTCAAAACCTTCGGTGAACCAATCGTAGATGGGGGCGAGAAGGTCGCGTGCCGTTTGCCGTTTTCCCTGATCGCTCAAGAGCCGCGCCAAGCTCATGGCCGCGCGCAATTCCCACGACTTTGCCTGCTGTGCTCGCGCAACGCTCAGGGAATGCTCGAAATACGCTTGCGCTTTCGCCACGTCCCGCTGCGGCGACTTGAGCGCGATTTCACCGGCAACGCGATAAGCCTCAGCCTCGCACCACGTTTCCTTGGTTGCTTGCATCGCCGTCATTGCCTTGCCGATGCAGCGCCAGGCATCATCGAATTGGCCCGCATCTGCGTGGGCGATTGCCAACATGAACTCGTGCTCCGGCGTAAATATTGTCGATCCGGCCGACCGCCACAAATCAATGCCTGATGTGACCATCTCGACTGCCTTCGTGCCTTTCCCCGTGAGGGTCAGGACATAGCCCTGCCGTAACACCCCTTCCGCCTTTCGGAACGGGGCACCTTTCTCCTCCGCCAGGATGACGAGTTCTTTGATATGCTCGTTTGCCGCATCGTAATTCCCGCAATAGGTATTGATAAGAATCGGGAAATTCAGCGTGAACATGAAAGTCGCGGCATGTTCGATCTGGCGCGCTTCCACGAGCGCGCAGTCCGCATCTTTGAGCGCAGCCTCGGGATAACCGAGCAGCCACAGGAGCATTGCGCGAAAGCCCAGGCACGTCACCCGGAGGTCCTGGCCAAATCGCGTCATCAATCGCCGGTGCTCGGCGGCGCGGTAAAGGGCGAGAGCTTCATTGTAGTGCGCTCTGGCCTCAACGAGGTCTCCCATAAACGCGAGCGTACTCGCCATGGTGCGGTGTCCGATCATGAGCGGCACCGCCGTCCCCTCCTTCTCGCCAAAGGCCAGAAACCGCGCTGCGAGCTCTCGCGCAATGTCCCCATTGAAGCTTATGAAATTGACGATCCACTGGCCAAACAGGGCTGAGAGCAGCAACGAAGGGTCATCGGGAGGTTCTCCGAGCCGTTCCGCTTGCTCGATCAACGCTCTCACCTGAGCCACGGCAGCCTTGGTTTCGTGCGCACCATATCCCTTGACATGCATGAGCGTGTTCAAGAGCGCGACTTGCAAGACGATCTGCTCGCGCCGCAGGTCGGGCCTGCTGGGCAAGGTTGCGATTTGCGCCAGAGCGTGGCTCAGTTGTTCTGCGGCTTCGACCAGCGCCGAGCGCTCCTGTGATCGCTGTCCCGCCTTGCCCCACAGGCGCGCTGACTTCTCAATCAGGTCGGCCTTTGTGTAGTGACGCGCCAGCAGCTCGGGCTGGCTCTCGGCGATTTCTTTGAACTCACTTTCGAGGATTTCGGCGATGCGCGCATGCAGCACGCGCCTTGGCTCCCGCAGCAGCGTACCGTAGGCTGCGTCTTGCACCAGCGCATGCTTGAACAGGTAGCTCGCATACGGCGGGGTGCCCTGTCGAAACAACAAACCCGCCGCAATCAGCCGGTCGAGGTCGGAGTTCAATTCCGCCTCCGGCTTTTGCACCAGCGCAGCCAGCAACATGTGGGGAAATTCCCGGCCGATCGCCGCGCCAACCTGTGCCACGTCCTTCGCCCGGCCGAGCCGGTCGAGTCGCGACATCAGCGAAGCCTGCAGGCTTGCCGGAACCGCCACCACAGGCGTTGGTGCCCCTGCGAAGGCCCGCAGCGCTTCACTTTCACCCTCCGCATCCAGCACCGCCTTGGTCATCTCCTCGACGAACAGTGGAATGCCGTCGGTACGCTCGATGATGTCCTGGCGGATGACCGCCGGTAACGATCGGTTGCCGACGATTCCCTCGATCAGGGAATCGATGTCGCGCCGCGCCAGCCGATTGAGGGTCAGCGCAGTCACGTGCGGCCGCCCGATCCAGGGCGGGCTGAATTCCGGCCTGAAAGTAACAAGTATCAGGAGCCGGTGGCTCACGGCCAGGTCCACCGCCCGGGCGAACAATTCGAGGCTGGTCGGATCGGTCCAATGCGCATCTTCGAAAGTCATCAGCACCGGATTGATCCGCGCCAGCGCCTCAATGTACGAACCCAGAGCCTTCAGCGTTTTCTGACGACGGAGCTGCGGCTCAACCTCAACCGGAGGGTAGCGTCCATCGTTGGGCAGCGACAGCATTTCGGCAAACAGCGCCGCATCCTGGGGCGGCGTCGAGCTTTGCGCCAGCAGCGCGTCAAGCTTGTCCGCTTTCGCTTGCGGGCTGTCATCGTGAGCAAAGCCGGCGGCGCGCATCATGTCGCCGATGACCGGATAGAGCGCGCTGTCGGTGTGCTGCGGCGAGCAGAAGTACCGCAGGCGCATGTGCGGCTCGCGAGCAAGCTGTTCCAACAGCGCGACGATGAGCCGTGATTTGCCGATCCCCGCCTCACCGGAAAGCAGCACCACCTGACCTTCGCCGATTTTGGCCCGCGACCACCGCCGAAGCAGCAAATCAAGTTCTTCCTCCCGCCCGACAAGGGAGATCACGGTCCCCTGACGCAGCGCCTCGAATTGGCTTTCGACCGAGCTGGGCCGTACCGCCGCCCATGCGCGCACCGACCCGGCGATTCCTTTGAGGTCTATGGCCCCAAGGTCCTGCAGTTCGAACAGATTTCCGAGAAGTCTGCGCGTGCCCTCGGCGAGGACCACCATGTTGGGCCCCGCGATATTCTGCAACCGTGCAGCCAGATTCGGTGTCTCGCCGACGATGCCACGTTCTTGCGCTTCGCCTGCCCCGATGAGATCGCCGACCACGACCAGACCGGTCGCTATGCCCACACGCACTTGAAGAACAACGGGCTCCCTGAGCGCTGCGAGCCCCGCGATCAGATCCAATCCAGCCCGTACCGCGCGTTCTGCATCATCCTCGTGCGCCTGTGGATAGCCGAAATAGGCGAGCACGCCGTCGCCCATATATTTTGCCACGAACCCGTCGAAGCGCCGCACTGTGTCTGTGACACACTTCTGGTACGTTGAAATGATGTCTCGTAAATCCTCAGGGTCCATGCGTGCCGATAGTTCCGTCGAGCCGACCAGGTCGGCGAACATAACGGTGACCTGACGGCGTTCCGCGGCGTCCGGGGCCTTCGGCGCCGTTGAAGCAGCAGAGGGTTCGGCTGCGGCCTGCGCCGCGGCCGTCGGCTCGCTGATGGCTGCGAGGAGTTTCCGCCGGTGCCCGAGCGGAATACCGATATCCTTCAGGTCCTGGTCGGTCAGATGGGGGAGTACGGAGACGTCAATTTCATTGTCGGCAAAACGCTGCGCGTATTGTCCGAGACCAAGTCGCCCAAGCCAGTCGGCAATCTCCGGCACATCGCCTCCCGGTTTACAGGCCCCTTTACCCAGCAGCGGCAGGATGGACAGCTTATCCTTTTTGCGAGGCAAATGCAGGCGGTTTCGCGCACTGTAGCGCATGTCTGTGAAGCGTCACTTGCGTCGATTTGTCCGCGTCATGTCCGGCTATCGAAGCGAGTTCAAAACAACTCGTTGAAGCGGTCAGGGAAAGGAACAGAAATACGGCCGCTACAAGAGCGGATCAGCGACAACGTAATCCGCCATCTTTCTTCGGCCGGCGCGCCTTGCGGCTAAAACCCTGCGCACTGATTTGCCCGGCGGGCTCTCTCCGGCAATTCGTGTCCAGCCCTGTTTGCAAAAATATTCTGGTTTTCCGAAGACCCAAATCACTTCTATATTCACCGCCATCCAGTCCCACTCAGAGGGGCGTTGCGCAACGTCACCAGCGCGGGGCGGGATGCGGTGGACGCGGATGGTGCTCCTGACGAGGGTACTTGAGGCGGACGGCGAAGACGTGTGGTCCTGTAGTCCAGTACTTTTTTCGACCGCCGCAAGTCAAATAAAATGTATGAATATCAATTGCTTATGGCATATGCGTCGGTAAAGAAAAAGGCCCGCCCAAAACGGGCAGGCCCCAATAGGCCCTAGTTTCTGTCTGCCCCGGCCACCGCTAATGGTGCCACCTGTCCAGAACGTGGCGCAGACTTTCGCGCTCCGCCTCGTCAACAATCCGGCAACGTTCCCACGCGTCTGGTTCGATATGCTTCATGATTTCGTCCTCGACACGCGAACGCAGATCGTTCGGGTCCATCGCGTCCAGTTCCCAGCACAACTGCCCGTAGTTTTTTCGGAACCACGGTGCGCGCGTGTCTTTTTTCTTCTCTTTCACATTGAAGGCAGGCTGCCTACCAAGCAAACCACAATCGTCGCGAAGAAGTGCAATCCGACAGATCGAAATATGGTTGCCCCCATAGCGGCTAAGCCGCTCGGGAAGATCACGCTCTGACATCCACAACCCGCTTGGATCATAGTCGCCGATGTAGAGGATTGTCAGCGGGTGACTGTCATCATTTTGCGATACGTCGTTGATGATCGTCGCGCTACCGAACCCATGCATGACGCGAAAGCCAACGCCATATTCGTCGAGCACGGGCTGCAATACGCCCCGGATCGTGCCTTTCTCGGACCACACTTCGACGCGTTCGGGCTGTTGATTCCAGAAGTCGCGTCTATAAGAACGGGCCACGCAACGAACAAAGTCGGCTGGATTATCCCAGGTTGCCACCCGTTCAAGTTCGCGGGTCTCGTCGACGACCCATTCCCAAGGGATCACGCCTTCTTCGCGGGCCTCTTTCAGCAGCCGATAAACGGTTTGCATGTCGTTTCGCGACATGGATGCAATCAGGCCCAACGAGAACAGTTTGTAACCCACGCCGCGTCCAGTGATTGGCTGGCTGCGCTCGGTGATCTCGTGCATCGCCTTGATCAGGTCGAGTGATCGTTGCGCTCTCCCCCGACCCTTTTTTAGACTAGGCTGAAAATGCTCGGAGCTGGTCATGACTGAACCTGCTCACGGCGACGCCCTTTGCCCCTGCGACGGTTCGGATTGAATTCGTCAACAGCGTTCTGCCACGCGGCGATCTCGTCGGCGAACCAAATCCGCCGGTTCGGTGAGATGTAGGTCGATCTCGGAAACCGGCCTGCCTTCTCCATACGGTAAAGCGTGGTGCGGCCGACCGGGACGATCTCCAAAACCTGCTTTTCGCTCAGCATGCGTCGAGGCTCGGGTTTATCCGGTGTCACATCTTCCGTTTCGGCCTTCGGTTGTCTCGCAGCGATCATCGCGAACTCCTTACCGTCAGCCTATTAGGCCAACCGCAAAATCTTATTCGACCGTGTTATTTGGATTTGTGCATCCCGCGCTATTCCGGGCGGCACCATGCGTCGTCTTGGTGTTTCGTCCGCTTGAATTTGGCCCGGCATTGCGGTTTAGTACAGGAAAAGGGGCGGTGCATTTTCGTGCTGCCGAATAGCGTTTCAATCTCCAGCCCGCATGACCAAGCGTAGCAAGCCGTCTCCCAGCAAAGCAGAGAGCCGTGAGCAGCAACTTGATCAGCTGTTGACGGCCATGGACGCGAGCGACCCGTTCAGTCGATATGGATTAGAACCTGCTCTTAAGCAGATTGAAGCGCGCTGGATTGCGGCGCAGGGCAAAAAGCCAGATCGCGACCGGGTGCGCCAATATCGCGCGGCGATCACCAAGGCGCTCGCGCTTTCCAACATGATCGGACCTGATTTTTTTGCGAACGAAATCGAAATGGCAGGCTGGTCCCGGCTTAACCCTGACAAGGATGACAGGACGCTGCAAACGTTGATGGCCGACCACGATCACGAGCGGGACGATGTGGTTGCCGTGTTAACGGCGCACGGGTTGGATATCGATCACTGGCTCGGGACCAGCGGCGAGGTGTACCGGAAGCGAGACGTGCGGAAGCTGGTCGTGGAACCGTTCCTGCAGCTAATGGTCGGGCGCGAGACCGAAACCAGCCGCAAACAAGTGTTTGATGCGCTGTTTGACTGGATCGGCGTCGAAAAGAAGTTTCGACCTTCCAGCGCCTCTATCAATTCGATTGCGCGAGAACTGGATGCCCGCGCCAGCTCCTCGGAAGTCAAAGGCTAAGCGGCGGACCAAAAACTGACCGCCGCTTTTCCTGTGCTTTCGTGAGACTCGGCCTCAGAATGAAAAAACCCCGCCGCATCTGCGCGGCGGGGTTCTTTCGAAAACTGGGGTCGCATCCCAGTCTTGGCTCAGTCACGATTGCACGATGATGATGCCATGGCTGGCGCGACCTCGCAAGAGCGGAGGTCTATCCCCCATGCCCCTCACTGTCGTCCCGCGTGGACGAAAACCCAAGCCGCCAATTCCGCTGGTCCGGTACATGTACAGCTCGTGCCGGGACATCGAGCACATCACGCGGACCGCGCTAACCTGCGCGCCAACCGATAGCTGGTCGCAATACCTGCTCGAAAACATTGTGCGCGCCATGCGCAATGGGGCCGATGAACTGGAGCGCGCCATCGAGCTGCGTGTTGCCGAGGATCGTGCGCTGCACCAGGAGAAGCTGGCCGCTCTTCGGCAGCGTGAGGCAGAAAGCCGGGGGCGGTGATCCATGCTTGATGCCGCACAATGCGACGAGCCGGGAGAAGAGCGTCCGCCATGCGTTGAGCCCGGTGCAGCGGATGAACAGCGTCATGCCGACGCCACGAACATCTCGTCGATTGACTTCTTGAAGGAGATGTTCGCCCATACATCTGGGCCGATCTATTTCTGCAGCCTCCCGAATGTGAAGAACGATCCTGAGCAGCCGTCCGAGCGCCGCGTCATCACGCGCAAGCCATTGGACATCAGGCTGTTCGCGAGCAAGTGGGACCGCAAGGATCGTGGATTGTACTTCTGCGTCGGCGCATTGAAGCAGGGCGCGCAGGCGCGCAACAAGGGGACAATCGCCGAGACCGCTTTTCTGCACGCCGATATCGATTTCAAGGATGTCGATGGTCTGCCCGACGAGGCCGCTGGGAAGCTCGCCGAGGTGCTCCACCATCTGGCGCGGCTGAAATACCTGCCGAGCGCGGCCGTCTTCTCGGGCAACGGTGTCCACGCCTATTGGCGTCTGACGGAACCGTTGCCTACGCAAGAGAACATCGAGCGCATCGAGGCCGTGCTGAAGCTGCTCGCCGACCATCTCGCCGGCGACCGAAAGGTCTGCGGCGTCCAGAGCCTCATGCGCCTGCCAAATTCGCACAACACCAAGCACGGCGCTTGGACAGCAGTCGAGATCACGTCCTTTAATCCAGAGCGTCAATACGAGCTGGACGATCTGCAGGAGTGGCTGACCGAAGCCCTGCCGGTCATGCGGCGTAAGGACGGCGATCCCGAGCCTATCAAGGAAAGCGATCCGTTCTCTGACTACGCCGAGCGAGAGGGTTTGAAGTACGGCAAGAGCGACGACGAACTGATGGAACTGCTCAAGCAGAGCCGCGCCACGCCCGGCAAGGGCTGGCGCGAGCCGATGTTGAGGTTCATTGGCAGCACGGTCGGCAAGGGCTGGTCTGACCTCCAGATCAAACTGGCAAGCGCGCCGTATAGTGACGGCGGCGTCGATGATCGCGAAATCCAGAAGGAGATCGACTACGCCCGCAAAAAGTTCGGCAAGCCGCACCCTGATCAAACCGGGGAGTACGACGAGGGGGAGCAGCGCGACACCGCCGAGACCGGCGCTGCGCACAAGGCGGCGGTTGATCCTGTTGACCTGTGGGGAAAGTTCGAGCCGCCGTCATTGCCGCGCGGATTGCTGCCCGACGTTCTGGAGCGCTTTGCCCACGATCAGGGGATGGATATGGGCGCTGACATGTCAGGGATTGCCGTGTCGGCGCTGGCCGTTTGCGGAGCCGCCATCCCAGACAATGTCAAACTTCAGGTCAAGCGCCACCACACTGGCTGGCTGGAGTCGGCCCGGCTGTGGGTGGCGCTGGTCGGGCCGCCCAGCTCAAAGAAGACCCCGATCATGACAGTGGCAGCTCGCCCGCTGCGAAAGATCGACGCAGATCAGGCGCGGGACTATGCGGAGCAGCGCAACGTCTACGAGAAGCTGCCCAAGGAGGCGAAACTTCATGCCGACCCGCCGAAGCAGGTTCGGAGCGTTCTCCAAGATACCACCATCGAGGCTGCCCAGGACATCCTCAAGGACAGCCCCGACGGGGTCCTCTGCTATCAAGACGAACTGTCGGGATGGTTCGGTGCCATGGACAAATATTCCGCCGGGCGCGGGTCAGCGAAAGATCGCGCGTTCTGGCTGGAGGCATTCAACGGCGGTCCGTATTCGGTGCAGCGGGTCGGACGTGGCTCGGTGTTTATCGAGAATTTGTCGATCTCTCTCATTGGGGGCATCCAGCCAGAACCCATTCGCCAGATCGCGAACGACAGCGTCGATGACGGCCTGTTGCAGCGTCTGTTGCCAATCACGCTGAGGCCAGCCGTGGCTGGGCGAGACGAAGCAGCGCCCCCTGTCGTGGCGGAATACGCGGAGCTGATCAGCAACCTCCATTGCCTCGGCGAGGCCACACTGCGCTTTGACGAGGAGGCACAACGCTACCGGCAGGAGTTGGAGGTCAGGCACCTGAAGCTGCAGTCCCTTGAATGCATCCACCGCAAACTGGGGGCACATGTCGGCAAGTATGACGGAATTTTTGCCCAACTCTGCGTCATCTGGCATTGCGTCGAGAATGCGTCGCCGTTTGGGGATGTGTCGGTCACCATCAGCGAGAAGACTGCCCGGCGCGCTGGCGGCTTTCTCCATGGGTTCCTGTTGCCGCATGCGATTGCGTTCTATGCCGGCGTGCTCGGGCTCGCCAACGACCACGACAACGTGGCGGCAGTCGCGGGATACATCTTGGCTCACGGGCTGACGAAGATCACCAATCGCGACCTCAAACGGGGCGACCGGATCATGCGGCGGCTCGGGCCGGACGAGACGCTGGCAGTGTTCGAGCAATTGGAGGCCCTTGGCTGGTTGGACCGTGTCCAATCGCGGCTCCGGGGCGCTCCGTCCCACTGGCTGGTGAACCCGGCCGTACACCAAAAGTTTGCCGAAAGAGCAAAGTCAGAAGCAGCACGGCGCGCGGAAGTTCGCCAGACGATCATCGATGTCGCAGGCAAGGGAGTAGAGCCGTGAGCGCGCGCTTGGGGAAAGCGTCCGGGCGCGCGGACTGCCGCACGCACGCGCGCGCAAGGGACATTGGCGACAACTCCTTCGGCGGTCCACGCGCCGCCCGGCCGCGTGCCGCGCGAGTTGTCGCCAATGTCCCTTGCGTGCGTGGACATAAATACAAATTCGTCCTCTTTCTACTATCTGTCTGTTCGACTCTCTTTTTGTGCCGCGCGCGCAAGGGACAATGGCGACAGGTCGTCATCTCGGCACCAAAGGCCGCCGCGCGCGCGGGCGCGGTACAGCGGAGCGATGACCATCCCGGAATGGTGACTGCCATCGAACGATGGGCGGTCGGCGGCGGTCTCATCGCCCAGCGACGCCGATGCGATCCGCTGCGCTTGGCCCAGCGCGAGCAAGGCATTCGTTTGCGGACCGTGGGCGTAGCCGAACAGCGGGCTGCGCGCGGACACACCAGTGGACTCCGCAAGGCGTCCGCCGCCCGGTCCACTACGGCGTCGTTATCCCCGCCGCCGTCGTTCAGGGTTCCAACCATCAAAAAAAATCGGCGGCCTAAGCATGCGCGCGCCGATCTCTTTGGGTCCTTCCCGGCCGGGGGTCTAGGACGGGTAACGCCCGAGTTCGGCATGCCTAGGGAATAAAATTTTTCAAAGGCCACAACAACAGCAGGAGAGGAGATGAAAAATCTATTTTCGGTCAATAAGGCGGCCGATTTACTCGAAAAGGACCGGCAAACGCTGGTTCGCGCGCTGCGTCACGTGAAGCCCGATGGCTATGAGCGCGGACATGCGAGATACACGCTGAAAACGATCACTGACGCGCTCGCCGTGCATCAAGGCGGCGGTGAAGGCGTCAACCGCGATCTCCAGCACATGTTCGATGAGCTGGATCAGCGATATCGCGCCGTCCAGAATGCGCCGACGCTTGCAGAGCGCAGACAGCAAGCGCGGGTGTTTTTCCCATTCGTGGTGGAGGTCGAGGGCGCGATGCACGCCGACGCCAAGCGGCGGGGCGAGAACTTGCGCATGGCGGAACTGCGCATTGCCGAGCATATCAGGTTGAACGTTCTCACGCTGCGGGACGCTCTTGACTGGAATAGCGACGAAGCGTGGGCCGAGTTCATGAAAGCCGACCGCCGCGTGTGTGATGGAGCGGCCTGATGACCGATCCTGCACGCATGATCGACCAACTTCTCGCGATGCTGGTCGAACTCGGATGGACGCCGCCAACGGTTGGCGACGTTATCGAACTCATTCTCGCTGGCGAGTTGTTGACACTGGATCAGGCCGCCGACGTGGCCGAGTGTTCGGATGAGAAAATTCGAAAGGCGTGTGAGCTGGCAGCCATGACGAACAGACCAATGGGCGTCAAATGGGCGACCCGCTGGCTGGTTGGTAAAGCGCGACTGCTCGACGATATCGAAAATGGCAAGCTCGACAGCCGTCGCGGCTTAGATGCACGGCGACGCGCCGAGGAGCGGGCACGCAAGTATGAAGGTTGGGCTCGACCGCAGGGGCCGCTCAGGCGCTCGGCACCCGGCTCCAATGCCGCCTAATATGGCGTCCCCAGCTTGAGATGAAGAGTTCGCTACTCAAGACCGGGGACGCCCCACCGGATTACGTCGTGAGCGGCTATTCCTTGCTCTTGCCGATAGTGCCCGCTTCGGTGTCAGCCGTGAATTCGAGACTAAATCGATTAAAGCCTGCTGGTTTGGCTTCCCATCTGACAGCCTTTCCTGAGAGTTCAGCAAGTGTACCGGAAGCGAACTTGATCACCGATTTACCAGACGCTTCGACGCCGGCAGGCTTGCCATCCTTCATAACAGCGGACCCTACACCCTCGGTGAGTTGGGTAACCGCAAGCCCCCCGGCCGCTCGGATAATCCCGCCCCCGGTGAAATAGGCTCCCTGAGAACCATCCCACGCACTGGCCGAGGACGATGTGTACACCGCGTCTTTCAGCAGGCCCGACACACCGGAGCAGGAAAATTGGGCACTGACAATTCGATGCCCATCCCGATCACCGATAGGTTCCTGACTTGGCGTGCCGACAACGCTGCACTCAAATCGCCCGACCATTTCCGCAATCGCAGAGCCGCTTGCGCTGATCAAGCCTAGAGTGGAACACACAACGGTAACGATGATGCGCTTGTCCATTGAAGTCTCCTCAAAATGAGTGTGCCAACGCACACGATGGATCGAGTGCAGTAGGACCGCCAAAAAGGGATTTGGTCTATTGAGGCTCAGTGCCTGCCGGTGGCACGGACGCTGCCGCTAAAGTCATCGGGACCTCGGCACTTCCCGCTGGCAGCTCCAAAGCAGCACTAAACCATACTCCTTTAGAGAGGGCCTCGGAAGGAGGGGCAGCCGGAGAATTTCTCCGTTGATGAGCCAGTGATCCGATACACCTGGGGCACAGGATTGGCGGACGCCACAACAAAGGGTGCGCCATGTGGCGCGCGCCACAACTCCGTTCTCCACAAATCACTTCGATATGCCGATACTTACGGCATGGCACTTTTGTTCAAACGGAAAACCTCTGTGGAAAAACTCGAAACCGAACTCGCGGCGTTGCGCGCTCGCGCCAAGACACTGGGCAGCCGCCACGCCGCTGCAGAGGCAGCCTTCGTTGACGCAAAAGCGAAGCTCCAGCGCCACCTGCTTGAAGCCGATCTTGACGCCGACGAAAAAGTTGGCGTGAAGCTGGAGGCCGCCGTCGCCGCCTGCGCGCAGAAGCGCGACAATTTCGCTGATGCGCTCGGCGAGGCGCGCAAGATGATCTCGGCTGTCGAGGCAAACCTCGCCGCAGAGCGCACCGCCATCGAGCGCGCTGCCGCTGCCGATAAGCTCGCGCAGCAGGTCGCCGCCGTCGAAGCGACGCTGCCGAAGTTTATGAGCGCGGGCGGCGCGCTCACCGATGCCTTGTCGGCGATCAGCTTTCATTACGAGACCGGCGAGATGGCTCGCTTCCTCGGCAACACGATGGCTCAGCTTGAGATCGCTGCGGGCTTCTCGCTGGCCGAGCTGCGCGCAACGGTGGATCGGATCAAAACTGGCGACGCTGCGATCCCGCGCGTGGAGCCGCAGCCCGCGCCGCTCACCGTGATCGAACAGCCGCCGCCGACCCAGACCGTGTTCATGCTGCGCAGCGCGAACTACCGCGACCACGATGGCCGGAAGCAGTTCGCCGGGCAATACGAAGACGCCATGATGCCGGTGCCGACCGCACAGCGGGCGTTGCGCCATGGCGCGGCGGTGTCGGTGGCTGACCCGCGCCGCGCTCAGCTTCGTGGCGCGCGGGGCGGTGACTACAATCCGCTTGCGCCTGATGTTGTCGATCTTGACGCCATCGAGGAACCCAAAGGTGTGCCGTACCTCGGCGTTCATATTGCTGATCCGGCTTTGCGCGAGGCCAATTTCACCGTGATTGATCGCGGTCCCGCCCGCGCGCTGAAGGTGACGCCGTGAAGGTGAAGCCGGGGCCTCCTGGCTGGGAGCCGCATAAGATCGCCTCTCGCATCGATGGCTGGGTTATCGATCCCGACGACGAGGATCGCATCCCTTCCGCCATCGCGGAGATGATCGCCCGGGCGATGCCGCAGCTCGGTAGCAACATCGTCGCCGACATTCGGGCGCGCATGAAGGCGCGCCAGTCGATGATCGAGCGCATGGCGAAGTTCGGTGTGTAATCAGGGTATTCCGGCGGGCGCACAACGATCGGTTCAGGTGGCCGCCGGTTACGCGAACCGCCGCCCTCGTTTCTCCTCTGGCGAGGGCGGCGGAACGCAACAGATGGCAACTGGAACAAGGTTTCCAGTTGAAAAGCGCACCGGAAAAGACATGCGCGGACCTTGGCCGGAATTTCCGCAGTTGTGCGAATACGGGTTGCGTTATGCGAAGGGCAAGCCGCCATCGCCCGTCTGCGCCGATCAGGTCGTCACTGCTATCGAATATTTGCGTCAGTTCCGGCCGACCAAGCGGGGAACGTGTAGTTCATATTTTCTGAAACACGAAGCCGAGCGCTGGGGCGGCCGCAACGGGTTGTGCCACTACATTTCGAACGGCGCGTTGATCGCGGCGGCGCTGTGCCTCGGTCTTGTGATCGAGGAGTATCCAAACTGCTGGCCGTCCTCACCAAATGCCAAGATTGGCATCAGCAGGCGTGACTTTAACCGGTTGGCGGGGATGAGCTGATAATGAACATGATGTCGTCAATCGACGAGATGAACGCGCGCGACTTATACGTCGCCGTCAAGGCAACTCGCTTGGCGGAATACAATCGCAGGTGCGCCTATCATGAAATCGGGCACGCCTATGTCGCCCGTGCCTGTGGAAGCCTTGTGGAATTTGTGACCATTGTTCCTCACGGCGTTTTCGCTGGCCGCTGCGTGCGGCGAGGGGCGCCTTCGTCGTCACTCAACTTGGCCGATGAGCGCAAGCTGCCGCCGATAGCGCCGACGACGGAGCAGATCGTTAGCATCTGCGCGGCGATTGGTGCGCCGGAGATTGGCGCGCCGCGCGTCGAGTGCGCCGAGGAGATCACGCGCGCTATGATCATGGTCACCGAGCTTGTCGCTGGGCGGGTTTGTGAGAAAGTCCTTTTCCCCGATCATGAGCCGTTGCCTGCTGAGCACGATCTGATCGAAGCGCGGGCTCTCGCTTCCGTCGTCTGCGCATCGCCGGGCGCTGTCGAGGCCTTGTTGACCTATGCCATGGCGGAAGCCGAAGCGCTGATCCGCGCGCATTTCGCCGCCGTGTCGGCGCTGGTCGATGCTCTGGTCGAGAAGGGCACGCTGACCGGCAGGCAGGTCGATGAAATTATCAGCGGCGCTGTTGCGGCAGAGATGGTGGCATCCGAGCGGGCGGAGCGCCGACAATGGCAGGTGCGGGTCAATAACGCCGCTAAGTTCAGGCCGGAATGATGCGGGCGGGAGCGCTGCGCCGAAAACCGTCTTGCTATCGCAATGTGTCGTCGCGCGCTCATTTGTGCAGGGTGCTTTGAAAGCCAACACTCTTGTATGAGGCAACCCGAGCTGCAGCACCGCGTATCGGAAGCGCTCCGGGGTCTGGCTTAGTGGCACACCCATCCGCGTACTTTGCAGTCCGTGTCGCCAGTTTCATCGCATTTAGCGATGGCGACCTGCTGCGAGCGTTTCTCTTCCAGCTCGCGCAAGGGATGGGACCACCACGCTTTTCCGAGGCCGCGTTTCTCGCCAATGGCGATGGCGGCGCAAGCATCGTTTTCAAATACCTTGATCTGGCAATCTGCGCCGCCCTTGTCGCGACAGTCGAGCAAAGCCCAACGTTCGGCGTCGGCTTGTGATCCTGAGCTGTAGGACAAGCCGATCACGTCATCGGGTTTTGAGTACGCGATGGCCCCGGACCCAGCGAAAGCGCTGCTCGACACGAACAGCACCAGTGTCGTGATTATCAGCTTACGCAATTCTGCGCGTCGCGCTTTGACCATTCTCATTTCATCGACTCCCATTTTGGCTCACGTTGACGTTGAGATGCGTTGTAATTGTCGTCGGTCAGAGGGTCCGCGATGCGTGGTTCGCCCGCATCGCCCGCACGAAGGCGTTCCAGTATTGCACCAATGCCAAAGAACAGCATGCCGCCGATCCAGATCATCGATGTCGCCGTTTCTTGTGCAGCCAATTGGGTGAGCTGTATTGCGCCGTACTCATGGACAGCCGTGGAAACGAACGACATAAATCCGGCGACGATTTTGTAGAGCAGCCCGACGGTGCCCCAAATTAAGAATGCGGCTTTCATTTAGTAGCCTTTCCGGGTTTGTTACCATTGATGAAGTCATGAATGACTTCGTGCTGCGCTGCGCACCCGCGCAAGGAGCGAGCGTTACTTTGGCGCGCGACACCCCGCTGCCTCGGCTTCCGCCACCGTGCAAAACCAACGCTTGCCCGGTCCCATTTTGATGTGCCCGTACCAGCGGTCTCCCGGCTGATGATAAATGCATGCATCACGGCCTGTGACAGCTTTGATTACGCAATCCACCGAAGGTGCTTCCGCTGCCGAGACAGCGCCAAGCAATCTCTTCTGTGCATCCACTGGCACGCTGATGCTTCCGAGCACGACAGTAGAAGTGCTTCGATGTCGCCAGTCCCACGGCGCAATCAAAGCACCGGACCATAGCCCTGCACGAGCTTCTCGCGCCCGCGCTTCGTCATTATCGTATTCATGCGAGTAACGGACGAATGACAACGCCCAGCCGGATCGGACCATCCATTGGCTGATATCTTCCCCCTCGACAAAACACTTGCCGAGTGAACGGCCGTATCTGTCAGCGCCGAGAATGTCGCAGTCCCAGCCGCGACCGTCGGAAAACTTGATCAACTGATCGCGGGACGCGACTCCGCAGGCCCAGTCTTTACCCTTGTCGTCAAGACAGAGCTGATCCGTCTCGGGCGCATCAATGCCCGACAAGCGTATCTTCGTTGAGCCGATCTGTACCGTGTCCCCGTCTACAATGCGTGGCCCGAGATGATCTCAGCGGCCCGGGTGGTATAGCTCGCGAGTAGGAAGCAGACGGCTACGCCAGCTCTAAAGGTGGCGACGATAAGTGAGTGGATGGACATAGGTCCCGCTAGGATGCCTGGCGATGCAGCTAGTTCGCTTGCAGTGCGATGTAGCGAACCCATACGTTCCGCCAGATCGATGCCATCGCGCATCCGCGCTCGTTGAAAGTGAAGAAAAAATCGCGATTGCGAGCGCGCACAAGACGTAAAGTTTCATTCCAGCTCTTTTTCTTATCAGACTCAGCCGAAGAGAGCACTTAGCAAGCACCCGATCTGCGGTGAAGTGCTACGAAGACTTATCCTTAACATTTAGTCAGGGCCGGGTGGCCTTCCGGGCGCGTCGATGCCCCAAAGCCGGATGCGCGTGCCATGGATTTCGAGCGTGTCGCGTCAATGATGCTGGCTTGGCGGGCGCGCCGGGCTAATGACAAGCGCTGGACGACTGTCGTTCACGACCATGCGCGCTCAGACGTTATGGCACGCGGAATGGAACAGAACTTAATATCACCGGAATATTGAGATAGCCAGTTTTGATGAGTAGGTCGCCGACGCTTACTTGCGAAACGCGTTGCGCTGGACTGGGACCGACGCATATCCGAGTGATCGGAAGCAAATTGTCGTCGCAACGCAGATCAATCGAAAGATGTCTAGACAGCAAAGTTTGCTTCTGACGGAATTCTAGCTGGTTCGTTTCACCGTCGCCCAAGCGGGTTACTATGCGTCGCTCTTTTTCGGCTGCAAAAGCGGGATGCTTTGTTATGCAGGCAAATATGTCCATTTCAGCGGAAAAGGCCGCTACAAATTCGTTCGCCCAACGTTTAACATCCCTATTCGGTAGACTTGCCGCGAAGAAGATTTGAGCGTTCTTCAACAGATCGTCTACTACAAAATGCTGTCGCGTGAGATCGTAATTCATGGGAGTCAACAATGCGTCGGGCCTAACAACAGGCAGTGCGGTCATTAGTTTTGAATAATCAAAGCCAATTGCGTAACCGCATTGACCACCACCGTAGCCCCGCCACTGACCTAAATCATCCTCGACTTCGCTAAAGCAGGTTACGAAATGCCCGAGGGCAGAGAAATCTCGACCGGAAAGCGCTCCATCAGCGGCCTGCAACAACACGTCAACTGACGGATCGCTGTTTGAGGCGTTTAGTTTCTTTAGACCTGCGTGGACGAGATCGCCGAAGTATCTCTGCTCAAGGCTGTCATTAAGGCAGCTGATCTGCGTCGAATACAGCTTTCCGTCAGTCAATATCCCGATCAACCCCTGTCCAGTTGTGTAGTGCCATACTTCGCTCACAGGAGCCCGACCAAGCGACGGCAGATGATGCTCAGCAAAGCGTCGGTACTGCGCTTTGTCGGCCTCGGTAATGTAAGGCTTCTCATTATTCATGCCGCAATCTCATCTTCCTTATCGGTACCCCGGGCGACGATCTTCACGGCATCATCCGGCAACGGCCGCTGCAACACCTTCGCCTCACCCCATGGCGCTCGCATCCACACGTCGCGCTCCTCATCGGTCGTCAGGATCACCGGCATAGCCTTGGAATGGATTGGCTCGACGATGGCGTTGGGTGCCGTCGTCAGGAAGCCATAGACGAGATGCGGACCGGGTATCGGCTTCGACTTGGTGCCACGGTCGCCCCTGAATTCCGTCCAGATGCCACCGAACACCGCGAGCGGTCGGTCATCGTTGAGCGCGAACCAGACCACATCTTTCTTTTTGGTCTCCGGGTTCGGCTCCGGCGCGTATTCCGCGAAGCTGTTGAATGGCACCAAGCACCGGTTCTCAGGCTTGAGCCAAGCCCGCCAATGCGGTGACGACGTGTTCCCGATGTTCGTCACCGGGAAGCCACCGGCCCGTGGTGGCGGCGGCATGCCCCAGCGCATCATGGTCAGCTCGCTGCCGGTGTCAGTGTTGCGCACCACCGGAGCCGGATAGTCCGGGAACACGCCCGGCATCGGCGCGAGGTTGCCGACGTAGCGGTTCATGACCCGGAAGAGCGCGATGATCGCGGCTTGGTTGGTAGTGATTGAATAGAGGTTACACATCGTCGGACGTGGCCGCCTTGGCTAATCGTTTTGCGTCCAACGCAGTTCGTACTTTAGCGAAACTGAAAAGGATTTGCTCGCCGCCGCCCAGTGCCTTCTCACCCAGCGCAATAGCCTCCTGCACGCGCTCCAGTGTTAAACGGTCAACTGTATAGTCATCCTTGCTTCTCACAGTCATGCTCTTCAACAGTTTGGCGGCCGCCGCTGCCGCGAACTCAAATCGCCCGTCAGTCTTACTCGGAACCATCGGAGTATGACAGGCAGCGTTTCTCATTTTGGCTATGCGCTCCAATCGATCCGCATGCGTCTTGATGGCCTTCTTCCAATCCGGTTGTCTGACGTGCCCTGCACGGCTCTTTAGCATTTCGATTTTTTGTCGAGGATCGAGGGTCGCAACCACAGCTTCCAGCATAGGCGCTGGTGCAAGGTACATCACCTCAATTATAATCCGGTTTAGTTGATGGTCGAGTGCGCTGTAAAGCAAGACGAGTTCGCCCACGTTTGCGCACGCGTCTTTCCATTTGCCTTCTTTAACCGGCATGAATTAGACCCCTGCCTCTACCCCGACCACGACGTTGACGGCGGATCGCTCGCGGTGATTTTGGCCACGCGCTGCGCGACGAGATGGCAGCCCTTGTAGGGATAATGCCGGGAGTGAGTGGGTCATTGGCCTAGGGTGTCCGTTACATCCTGCGAATAAGACTTTTGATCCAGATCATGGAGTTCTCGATAGCCCAGTTGGTCTGCTGATCAGTGAGGCTCGGCATGGGCGCGGCACCGGGGCCGTGTCCAAACGGATTGCGGACTTTCGTAAAGAAGTGCTTCAGCGCCTCCATCTCCCAGACCTCAATGAGTTTCGCGCCCATCAGATTATCAATGTAGTTGTGAGCGCCTTTCTCCTTCCCTGTATTCAGCTGCTTTTCGCCTGAGATGATCTTGATCGTGCTTTCCAGTGAGCGGGCAGCGTAAAAGGCCGGGTCGCGCCCGCCCGTATCACGCAGATCAATAGCCTCCTTCATGTCGTGATCGACGTTGTGCCACTTCGGCTCCGCCACCAGCTTCCAAAAAGGCGTCTCAATCTCCTGCGCGACCGTTTGGTCCTCAGAGATTTGAATGAAGCCATTGTGGTAGTGCAGCTCGCAGTTCGCTTGGCGAAAGCGGGCATTTAGCTCGTTCACTGCCGTCTGAAACTTAGCGTTCAAACTGACGTTTACCGCTCGTACCCCATCAGCGCTGTTGCCGGGTACCCGCAGGCCGCGACGTTGGCCTCGCTGGTCAAACAACTCAGCTATTTTGACATTATCCGCGAGCTTAGCGTTCAATCCCGCCAAGAAATTCTCGTGTTGACGGAGACCAACTTCGACTAGACTGAGGCGCTCTTTGATAAAGCGGTCAGCCGATATTTTGCCGTCAAAAGGCTCCAGCATCCACGTATCGCACATCTGCTTCGTGGTATTTTGGCCGCTCAGCCATTGATTTTGCGCGTTGTAGAAGCCCCAGTACTGCGGAGACAGTTCCTTCAGGCCGAGTTCTCTCGCCAGCAAGTCGTGTATCTGCGTCCAAAAATCCTTGCCGTGCTTGTTCTCTTTGCCATCCGCATAGTACGGGCAAACATCGTTCAAGAGTTGGCAGCCTTGCACGAGAAGGCGGCGCGGCTCCTCGGAAAACGTTTCCCACATGCGGGGCTGTTCGTAGCGGCGAGCAAAAATATCAGTCAGCATCAGCAATTTTCCCTAGAAGAGCTTCCTATCTGGAGCGGCTGACGCGCGTCATGCCGCGTCATCATAAGCGCGACAGGAAATTAGGACACGACGATATATTTACGGCTTTCTTCATCCGTTATTTTTCGATCCAGCCATGTATCTGGACGCTGCATTCCATCCCGAACTCGCGTTGTAGCGTCGCCCAACGTTCCGATCAGCTGGTCATCTTGGACATATGCTCGCGAAAGATCGGTATTGAATAGTCGTGCCCCGTCTAGGTTTGTTTGAAAGAAAGTCGTTTCATACAGATAGGCTTTGTGGAACAGGCAGTTTTCGGCCGATGAATGAATAATCGAGGCATGAGTGAGCGTGGACGATTCAAAGCACGCATCCCGCAGTCGGCAGCGCTAAATCGTCGTTAAGTCCATGGAGGCTCCCCAAAAGTTAGTGCTCTCCAATTTCGCGAAATCAATTCTCGCCAAATCAAGGTTCGCTCGCTTGAATATGGCTCTAGAAAAATCGCCGTAACTCAAGATTGAATCCTGAAGGTTCGCTCCCTCCAAGTTCAGTCGGAGGCCATTTGCTATCTCATACTGAATGTGTTCGGGGGATCGGCGGCCAATGACCGTAAGGGCCGCCTGCACGTCGATGCGTGGCGCGCGTATTGATTTCCGCCAATCGACGGTTGAGTCTTTTGCTTGCTTTGAGAGCACAGGCGTTCCAGAATTTTGGGGGTTGCGGATATAAGCACACAGCACCTCCATAACTGGCCAGTGATCACGTTCAAAATCTTTCGCAATCCGCTCCAGCGCATAGATTGCGCCGAGACGCACTTCGATGTTGGGCTCGGTCACTGAGTTAGGCACCGATGAGAATTGGGAAGTCGAGCCTGTGATCGTGAGTCCAGTCTCGTGCCTCTTCACATCACGGGTTGCACCTAAAAACTCCACCGCTTTGGTAAACAACGTGGTGAGATGCGCCTCGCGTGCAACTAACGCCTGATGCTGGCTGGCCCGGGCACTCCAGTGTGCGACGACAGTTCGCCAGCAAAGAAAGATTGCACCGAAGATGGCGGCAATCGCAGTCAACGCGGCGCTTGCAGCGCGAATGCTTTCGTCGGCGGTGCCTGACCAAGATAGCTCGATTAGTCTCCAGATTAGGAATACGCCTAGCCCAAATAGTGCTGACACGCCGAGAAAGGCCGCAACAAATATGGGGGCTGCTGCTCGCTTAGCCAAATCGACGCTCGCCTTGAATGAGATAGGAGCCCATTCACCCTCTGCATTGTCGCGAGATTGCTTGACGTTGTCGGCCACTGGTCCATTCACTCAGATGATTCCCCAAATCGGTGAGCACTCAGGATGACACAGCGCAGGCGAGCGATACGAAGATTGCTACCTTGTCCCTACTATTCACAAATGCTGTTTCGGTCTGGCATTGGCCGAACGGCTGCTCCCGGGAACTGCATGCAAGGGACACTATACGGACACCTATTTCCATTTTCCTTGTTATCTCAATTGGTTACATAGAGCCTCATACTCCCACAGAGGGAAAGGTCCACGCCCAAGGGACAGCCCAAAAAGAAGCATAAAAATGAACCCGGCCAGCTTCGCGCTGACCGGGCTGCTCGAAAGAAAGCAACTGCGTCATCAGCGCAGTCGATCACGCCGCGAGCCGCAGTTCCTCCTGATCAACGGCCTTCTCGGCAGTCTGGCCGATGATCCGTCGCAACTCGGCTGCGACACCATCCAGCACCGCGCGCTTTTCCTTCATCCGCTTGGAGTGATTGTAGACCTTGCCGGTGACGGAAGGCACTGCCTGCTCCTGCTTCTTGCTCGCGGCATGATCGAGACATTTCGCGATCCACGCATCATCAAAGCCGAGATCACCGGCCAATGTCGCCGCCGTCCGGCGCAGGTCGTGCGGCGTGAACGGCCGCAGACCAAGCAGCGCGCAGATGCCGGGCGTCTTTACCTTGCCCTTGACCTTCGTGCCGCGCAGCGCGGTTGCCATCACCTTGCGGTTCATCGGCTGGTCACCAACTGGGCTTGCAAACACGAATGACTGCTTGTCGCTCGAAAGCGCCTCCTTAATGATGTCCACCGCCAGATCGGAAAGCGGCTGCTGGATCACGCGGCGCTTCTTGACCCGTTTCAGCGGCACTTCAAAGCGCGCGCCGTCGCCGTCGAGGTCAAACAGTTCGTCGCGGTGCGCCGCCAGTAACTCGCCCGAGCGCAGCATGGTGACCAGTTCAAACTTGAGCGCGAGCCGGGTTTTGCGATCCCAAGGCAGATCGTCCCGGTCGAGGCCGTGCCAGAAAATCCTGATCTCTTCCTCGGACAGGACCCGCGTGCGCGGATGCTCCGGGTCGAGCTTCGGCAGGTTTACGCAAGGGCTTGCGGTTACATAGTCGCGGCCCGCTTCCGCCGCCCAGTTGAACAGGCCCGAGGCGGCGCGCCGCATGTGGCGGGCGTTGGCTACCGACGGTACGCCGAGTTTGCCTGCAACGAGATCGTTCGACAGCGTTGCAATGTCGTGCTTGGTGACTTCGCTGGCGATCTTCTTGCCGAGCCGGGGGCTGATAAAACGCCGCAGGTGGCTGGCGACGTTGCCCCACGTTTCGATCCGGGGCCGCATCTCGCCATCCGGCTTGCGGACCAGCGTCTTCATCCACTCGATCCGCTCCTCGATGATCTCGTCAACGGTCTTGCCCCGCTTCGCCTTCTCGGCCTTGTGCTCGCGGAAAGTCTCGGCCAGCGTGTCGCCGCCCATGCCCTTGAGGCCATAGACCTTGCTGCGGGCGTCCTCGACCGTGAAGGTCTCGGGGTTATAGACGCCAAGCCAGCCGGTCCGCTGCTTGCCGGTCGCCGGGTCGGTGAACTTGAACGAAAAGGTCGCCACGCCAGCCGTGGTGATGCTGACGTAAAGGCCAGAGCACTTGCGGTCGTAGAACTTCACCCGCTTGGCGACCCGCTTCTCGCACATGCGGTCGGTCAGGATGACGCTGCCATTGCGCATGCGCTTGGTGGCGGGCTCGATGATGATAGTATCCATTTCGGCTCCTAAAGGGTTTGGGACCAGTGGGGCTGGGCTTGCGGAAAAGGGCCCGGCCCTAGATTTGGCGAAACCCGCAGAAACAGCCTGCATCAGGCTATTCGAAAAGCGCTTGTTTTAAAGGGTTTTCTTAGTTTCGGCGTGTTCCACCGAATACCAAAATATAGTCGTGTGGTCCTGACACCCCGACGCTGGTGTCAAGTCGGTGGAGGCAACTCCGCCGGCGACGGTGGCAAGAAAGCCGATCACCGGGGAGCAACTGTATTTTGAAGTAGCCCTGTGATCGGCTGGCCTCAAGGCTGGCGCTGCGCGCCACCGCCTTCGGCGGCTGTCGGCCTTGACCCCATCCGCTCACCGGTCTGTTGGCTTTGCATGCGCTCGGCCGAATGCCGAGCGCGGGCGTGGCGCGCTCGTCAACTCACCGGGTAGCGACTGGCATCCCATTTCTCGCCGCGGGCGATCATGGTGTTGAGAATGACGATCAGCTTGCGCATGCAGGCGACCAGGGCAACCTTTGCCTTTTTGCCCTTGGCGATCAGGCGATGATAGAAGGCCTTGAGCATTGGGTTGTGCCGGGTCGCAGCACCCAGGGACGCCATGTAGAACAGATTGCGGACCTTGCGGCGTCCCCCCTTGATCTGGCGCTGGCCCTGCCGTTTACCGCTATCATCATCGTAAGGGGCGACGCCGAGCAAGGCGGCGATGGCCTCGTTGCTCACCTCGCCCAATTCCGGCATGGCTGCGATAAGGCCGGCAGCCGTCGTGGCGGCAAGCCCTGGCACGCTCTCGATGATCTCGGCGCGCTTGGCAAAATGCGGCGTGGCCTTGACGAGGGCGGTGATCGCTGCCTCGAGCTTGGCAAGCTCGACGGCTATGGTCTTCAGCAGTCGCGCATGGCTTTTTTGCACCGGTTTCGGCACATCCTGCTCGGCTTTGTTGCTCAGCATGGTTCTTATGTCGAGCAACCCCTGGCGAGCATTGACCATCTGTTGAAGCGTCTCGCGCGCAGCATCGTGGGCTTGGCTTGGCGCCTCGTCGAATATCTCGGCAAACCAGGCGATCGTGTCAGCGTCGATGACATCATTTTTGGCTAGTCGCCCAGCAGACTGGGCGAAGTGGCGCACCCGCTTAGGGTCAACAATACGAACTTCGATAGCCTTCTCGCGGATCGCCCGGGCCCATTCGCGCTCATATCCCCCGCTTGCCTCCATCACGGCTTTGGTCACCTTGTGCTTGCGAAACCAAGAGATCAACTGCCGACGTCCCTCCGCGGTGCTTGGGAACGTTTGCCGTTGAGACAGCGCGCGAATGCTGCCATCCGCCTTGTCCTTGGCGATATCAATACCGGCGACAACCAGATCGTTTTGTGCCATCATCCTGCTCCCTTCCTTGCTCGGTTCGGGCTCTAAGCCCATGCAACTGTTCGGGTTGAGGAAGACACCGGATCTGTCCCTCGCTCCCCGTCAGGCTCTAGCGGCCTTTGAGCACCACGGGCTCAGATCCAGCGACGGGCGGTTGGTCAGAACCGCCCGTTCGCACATTCTGGCAGATTTTGCGGACACAAGAGCACGGTATAAGCCGTAAACCATTGCGCGGGGAATGCCGGGTGATTCCGGTGACTCGCTGTGAATACTCGTGTGCATACTTACTACCCATAGCGCACACGAGGCTGCGGGTGCATCGGGCATCCGGCATTCCCTGCGCCCTCTGATTGCAGAGGGCGAAACGAGCAGGCCAAACCTCGCGCGAAACATGCGGCGAGATCGTGGAGGTGTGTCTGCGAATAACGGTTGCTGTTTGAAAATACACACTCGTCGTGCCCGGACTTGATCCGGGCATCCATCCATCTTCGCAAGAAGTTTTTTTCGAAGAAGATGGATTGCCGGGTCAAGCCCGGCAATGACGACTTGTCGACATTCGCGTCGACCCATGGCTTGCTATGACGTGTATCGAATCCGTAAGGCAGGCAAAGGCGCACTTGCGCCGTGCCCGCCGTGCCCGCCGTGCCGCTGCAACTCAAGATCGGCGCGCTCGCGCTTGCATACCCTGCCGCCCGGCGCCTCAGGCCGCCTGCGACGCGCGGCGGCCGAATTTCGACAGCAGTGCCGCGACCTCGGCTGCCGGCCGCGCCGCGCTGAACAGAAACCCCTGCACCTCGTTGCAGCCTTCGGCGCGCAGCCAGTCGAGCTGGTCGATGGTTTCGACGCCTTCGGCTGTCGTGGTGATGTTGAGGCTGCGGCCGAGGCCGGAGATCGCCCGCACGATCGCAACGCAGTCGGAGCGCTGCGCCAGATCCTTCACGAACGAGCGATCGATCTTGATCTTGTCGAACGGAAAGCTCCGGAGATAGCTGAGGCTGGAATATCCGGTGCCGAAATCGTCCATCGAAATACTGACGCCGAGTTCACGCAATTGATGCAGGATCGCAAGATTGGTTTCGGTTTCCGCCAGGAAAAGCGATTCGGTAATCTCAAGCTCGAGCCGCCGCGGCGACAGGCCGGATTGCGCCAGCGCGGAGATCACCACCTGAACCAGGCTGCGGCTGCGAAACTGCACCGGCGACAGATTGACCGCGACCTTGATATCGGCGGGCCATTTCACCGCCTCGGCGCAGGCTTCCCGCAACACCCACTCGCCAAGTGCGACGATCAGGCCGATGTCTTCGGCGACCGGGATGAAGTCGGCCGGCGAGATCATGCCCTTCTCGGGATGCCGCCAGCGCAGCAGCAATTCAAAGCCGGAGATGCGGTCGGCGGCGATGTCCACCAGCGGCTGATAGTGCAATTCGAATTCGCCATTGGCGAAAGCGCGGCGCAGGTCAAGCTCCATGTCGCGGCGCTTTTGCGCCTGGCGGTCCATCTCCCGCTCGAAGAACCGATGAACGCCGCCGCCGTCCGACTTCGCCCGGTACAGCGCCATGTCGGCATTGCGCATCAGTTCCTCGCTGGTGTCGCCGTCGCCGGGCGAGAGCGCAATCCCGATGCTGGCGCCAATGACGACCTCGACGCCATCGATGTCGTAGCTGTCACTCAATATCCGGATCAGCCGGGTCGCAAAATCGCTGGCGTCGTTGGGCGAGACATCGGCGACGAGGATCACCGCAAACTCGTCGCCGCCGAGACGGGCGACCAGATTGTTGCCGCGAACCTGCGACCTCAGGCGGTCGGCCACCAGCTTCAACAGGCGGTCGCCCATCGGGTGGCCGAAGGAATCGTTGACGTTCTTGAACAGATCGAGATCGACGCACAGCACCGCCACGTGCGTGTTGCCGGGCTGACTCTGCTCCAGCGCCTGCTTGAGGCGATCCTGGTAGAGTTCCCGGTTCGGCAGATTGGTCAGGCCATCGTGGTGGGCCATATGCGCGATCCGGGCTTCGGCCTTGCGCCGTTCGGTGATGTCGACGACAGCGACGAGAAAGCCGTCGCGGCCCTCGAAGCTGACGCGCCGCCCGAATGTCAGCACCTCGATCTCGCTGCCGTCGGCCCTGAGATGCCGCCAGTTGCGGGTGGACTGATAGGCATCGCCGATCTGCTGCAGCGCCTCGGTGTGGGTCACCCATTCATCCCGCGGCCAGATCTGCGGCAGCTTCATGCGCAGAAACGTCGCCCGGGTGTATCCATAATGCTGCACGGCGGCATCATTGACGCCAAGGAAATCGGTGGTCTCGGCGTCGAACACCCACATCGGCATCGGATTGTTGTCGAACAGCAGGCGAAACGACGCTTCGCGCCGCTTCAGCGCGGTGACATCCGAAATCGTGAGCGAGAGAATGTCACCGAACGCGGTCGCGCCGAGCTTCAGGTTGCGCTGATCGCTGTCGATTTCGAACTGGTCGCGGCTGCCGCTCCTGACAACACCGAGCAGGCGTTCGACGACCTCGGGCAAGCACAGCAGATTCCCTCCGGCGCTGAGCCGGCGCCACTGCAGTTCGGTTGCCGGCAGCTTGAGCAGCCGCGACGCGCCCTGGTTATGGTGGACGATCTGGAAATCGAAAGCATTGCCGCCGGCGTCGCGTATCGTCGCCAGCGACAGGACGCCCTCGTCGGTGGTGGAGAAGATCGCGTCCAGCAGATTGTACTGCGCAGCGCGTTCGTTGACGTAAATCCCGATCAGCGTGCCGCCCCAGCGCGAGGACGTCGGGAGCGCAAGGATATCGTAGGTCCGCACCAGACCGTCGCGCACGCAATGCGCGACCGCGAGATAGGGACGGCTGTTCGCCAGCGCGTTGGCTGCGGCCTCGCCGAGCGCGGTGGCGCAATCCGGCGACAGCGCGCTCAGGGGAATGTCCCAGCGGTCGTCGTCCAGCCATTTCTGGATATAGCGGCCGGTGCGCGACACTTCGAGCGCTTCATTGGTGTGCTTCAGCAGGGCGATATGATCCGCCAGCCGGCCGAGGCTGCCCAGCATCACGTCTTCATAACGCGGCAGCCCTTCACCCGGCCGAAGTGCGGCTTGCCACTTGCGCTGCAGAATGGGGACGTCGTCGAACATTTCCGCGCTGAATTTTCCGGATGACCTTTTGGCGGCAATCATGAACTTCCCCACAACGCGAACATTTGTCCCGCGGCATCCAATGCCCGGCCGGCTTAATGCGTTGTAAAATTTAACGGACGGTAGCCGCGAACCAGCGATTATGACGGTTTTAAGTCATCCGATGGTTAGTGCGCGTTAGCGACTATGACAGTCGAAAGGATCTATTCGTGCGCCCTGCGCTAGTGCGCGACGACCTCGACCTCACCGTCAACGCCGTTAACGACGTTGAAGGGACGCTCGTACACCTTGCCTTCGTTCTTGGCGATGGCGCGATATTCGCCTTCGGACAGCACGACGCGCGGGAACGCGCCGATCGATTCCTTGATGACGTCGCCGCCCGGCGTGATCACCGACCACGCGGTGTTCGCCAACGCCTCGCCGCCCTTGTCGCTGACCAGTTTGAGCGTGATCACGGCGGCGCGATGGGAGATGATCACGTCGGTCAGCTTGGCGGCCTGGACCCGGATATCCGAGCGCACCACGGAATTGGCATCGCCGTAATTGGAAATGATGTAGTAGGTCCCCTCCGGCAGCAGCACGACATCGCCGGCGGAGACGTTCGGCACCAACGGGGCGCGCTCGCCGACGTCAAACTGGCTGCCCTTGTAGATGGAGAATGCAATCTGGTTTTGCGGAATCTTCGAGGTGCCGACGCGGCCTTCGATGCGCAAGCCGCCCGCCGGAAGCACGAAGGATTCGCGGTCGGTTTCGGATTTCAGCGTCACCGCCCGCACCGCGCTGACCAGTCCAAGCGCGACATGAATGACATAGCTGCCCGGCGGCAGCACGATGTTGGGCGTCGCGCCGTGTTCCTCGCGGACCAATTTGAAAGTGCCGGTCTCGTCCGGCCGATCGGAAAAAACCCGCCACACCAGCGCGCCGTTGATGACCGGCAGGTCCTTGCCGTAACGCGCCGTCAGCGACAGCACGGCCTGACCGGCGGTCGATGCGCCCGGCGGCGGAACAACCGGCGGCACGGCGGCGATGGAAGGCTGCGTCAATGGCGCAGGCATGTTCGGAATCGACGCCGGAGCGGAGGGTGGGGCCAGATTCACGGCGGGTGCCGGTTCGGGAACCGATGCCGGCGGCACCGGCGGCGGCCGATCGGTGAACATCTGAGCCCCGGCCGGGGCGGCAAGCGCCAAAATCAGCATCGCCGCAAGCGCGACTGCCGATCGCAGGCGTTTGCCGCGCCCTGAATCGCTGATGCCGTATCCCCCGAAAGTCATGTCACATGCTTTTGACCGAAAACGCGGCAAATTCAAGCCTGAGGCGGTTGGGCGGACAGGGCTGCGGAACCGGCAAAGTGCCCAAATGTTACTCTGCCGGCCGCGGCCTGCCCAGCCGGTCCCGAATGCGGCATAAACCATGCTTGCGCGATGGACTGGCAGAGCCGCGCCGCAGCGATTAGTTAGTGCGCCAAGGAGGAGTTATCGGTGCTGGATAGTTGGATGGGGCGCGGCCAAAAAGGCTCCGACGGCCACGACAAGGTTGGCCTCGGCAGCATCCGGCGGCCGGTGATTGGACTTGCGTTGGGCGGCGGCGCGGCACGCGGATTTGCCCATATCGGCATCGTCCGCACCTTGGTTGCCCACGGCATCGTTCCCAATGTCGTGGTCGGCACCTCGATCGGCGCGGTGGTCGGCGGCGCCTATGCGGCGGGGCATCTCGATACGCTGGAAGAGTGGGCGCGTAGCCTGCAGCCGCGAAATATTCTGGGCTATCTCGATATCCGCCTCAACGGCTCAGGCCTGATCGGCGGCGACAAGCTGGCTGCCCAGCTTGAGGCCGCCATCGGACACATCCTGATCGAGGACTTGCCGCTGAAATTTGCGACGGTGGCGACCGAAGTCCGCACCGGCCACGAGATCTGGCTGACCCACGGCCGTGTCGTCGACGCGATGCGCGCCTCTTATGCGTTGCCCGGGATATTCTCGCCGGTCCTGGTCGGCGACCGCTGGCTGGTCGACGGCGCGCTGGTCAATCCGGTGCCGGTTTCGGCGGCGCGCGCCTTCGGCGCGGAAATCGTGATCGCCGCCAATCTGTCGAGCGACGTGTTTGCGCACGGCACCACGATCCATTCGCACGGCCCGTCCGCCGAGGTAACGGTGGCAATGGCGCCCGATCCCGTGGTCGAGCCTCCCCCGCCCAAGCGCGGCTTCGGAAAGTTTTTTTCGCCCGAACGCACGATGAAGCGCGAATTTTTCGGCAGCGGCGGAAGGCCGGGCATCTCCTCCGTCATGGTCGATGCCTTCAACATCATGCAGGACCGCATCACCCGTGCGCGGCTTGCCGGCGATCCGCCCGACTTGCTGATCTCGCCCCGCGTCGGCGAAATCGGCTGGTTCGATTTCCACCGCGCCGACGATCTGATCGCCCACGGCGTGCGCGCCGCGGAACGCGCCATCGAATCCATCCAGGAAGCGATCCACATCCTTGCGCCGGCGTCTGACAAGGCCGGGGCAACCATCGAGAAGGCGCCGTGATCGCTTTCGATCAGGCGGTCTTGATGTACTCGCGCAAGGCTTCCTGTTCGGCCTCGTATTCCCTGACCCGCCACTTGACGATGTCGCCGATGGAAATCAGGCCGACCACCCGGCCGTCCTCGACCACCGGCAGATGCCGGAATTTTCCAAGCGTCATCATTTCCATGATCGCGCTGACGGTGTCGGTCTGTTTGCAGCTGATGACCTTGCGCGTCATCACCGCGCTGACGGGTTCCTCGAGCACGGCCGCACCGCGTTCGGCGAGCACGCGCACGATGTCGCGCTCCGACAGGATGCCTTCGATGTGGCCATTACTCACTACCAGCACGGCGCCGATCTTCCGTTCTCCCAGAATCTTGATCGCGGCCGAGAGCTTTGCCTCCGGCTCCACGCTCTGAATCTGATGGCCCTTAGAATCGAGAATTGCACGTACCGTCATTGCCGTCTCCTTGAAACCGATCGCGCCCTTGTGCGAGCGCGGTCTTTATTTCCTCGAGTTTTCAATCAACAGTTCAGCGCCGATTTCGCTGCAGGCGCATCGGGCAAGCACAGGTTTAAGCCCGTTCGCGGGCTTACGCCCTTGCCTCACAGGTCGACGATGATGGATTAAATCGCGGTGCGCCGCAAGCGACGATCAGCCACGGTGCGACGCGTCAGATCACGACGCATCTGCAACATCGGCGGCGAGGCGCGGCACCGGATCGAACAGCGAAAACAACATCAGCCCGGCAAGAAATCCGCCGATATGCGCCTGCCAGGCGACACTGGCGCCGTCGGCGCCGATCGCGATCGATCCGACGCCGAAGATGATGTTGACGCCGAACCAGACCGCAAGAAAACCCAGCACGCGCGGGTTCCGTAACGCGCGCATCAGCGACAACGCCGGCACCCGCGCCGCGGCATCGGCGTCGCCGCGGCTGAACGACAGGAAGCTGCCCTGCACGAAGGCAAAGCGGATTGCGGCCGCCATGGTGCCGGACACCGACGCCGAGGCGCCGATCATCGGCGCCACCGCGTGCTCGTGGGTAACGAGATGCGCCAGCGCGCCGGCTGCGGCCGTCACTGCCATGAACGTGAAAAACCTGACCGCGCCAAACCGGCGCGCCAGCGCGCTGCCGAACGGCAACAGCCAAAGCACGTTGAACCCGATGTGGCTGAGATTGGCGTGCAGCAGCGAATAGGTCACGAAGGTCCAGACCTTGGCGCCGGCGCCGCCGGGAAAAGGTATCGCCAGCAGCGTCGAATTGTAGCGCTTCGGAATGAAGCCGAACACGTCGATGGTCCAGTTTTCCAGTTCCGGCGGCAGCAGCACGCGCAGGTGAATGACCGCCAGCAGCAGGACATAGGCGGTCAGCGCGCCGGGCAACGTCAGGATGGGCTCGCGCGGGGTGTCCTGCGGCAATGCCGGCGGGGATTCTGGCTGGGATTCCAAGGGCTCAAGACCTAAGGCGGGCGGCTCACGCGACCGATTGCGCCCAATTAGGCGGCTTGGCGCTGCAGCGCAAGCGCTGGATCGCCATTGGATGTCGAACAATGCGCCTGTGCCCTGATACACTGCGCTCGGAAGCGCGATGCTGATCCAGCCAGGATCGATTGCCCGGCGCCCCACCTTGCTCCAGTCGGCGCCGAGACAGTGCACCGGGCGGCGGTGCGGCCGGTCATCGGGCCGCCCGTGATGACGAACGCCGTGACGCCTAGCCGGGCCAGGGCAGCGAATAGGTTTTTACGTTCGTGAAACTCTTGATCGCCTCCTGCACGCCTTCCTTGTAGCCAAGTCCGGAATCCTTGATGCCGCCGAACGGCGACATCTCGATGCGATATCCCGGAACTTCCCAAACATTCACCGTGCCTACGTCCAGTTCGTTGACAAAACGGGTGATGTAATCGAGACGGTTGGTGCAGACGCCCGAGGACAAGCCAAATGCGGTGGCGTTGGAAATCCTGATGACGCTCTCGATATCGTTCGGCACCCTGATGATCGGGATCACCGGGCCGAAGGTTTCTTCCATCACCAGTTCGCAGGTATAGGGAACATGATCGACCACGGTCGGGGGATACAGCGCGCCCTTGCGATCGTTGCCGTGCAGCAGCCGGGCTCCGTGGTGGACGGCATCCTCGACTCGGCGTTCGAACTCCTTTGCGGCACGTTCTTGAATGACGGTTCCGACATCCATCGCGGGGTCCATCGGATCTCCGCATTTCAGCTTTTTCGCACGTTCGAGCACGAGATCGGCAAATTCGCCGGCAACCGCTTCCACGCACAGGATGCGCTTGACGGCCGTGCAGCGCTGGCCGGAATTCTTGGTGGCGCCCAGCACCGCCAGCTCCGCTGCCTTTTCCAGGTCGGCGTCCTCCATGACGATTAGCGGATCGTTGCCGCCGAGTTCGAGAACCAGACGCTTGTATCCGGCGTTTGCAGCGATGTGCTTGCCCACCCTGACCGAGCCCGTGAAGGTAATCAGATCCGCATCGGGATCGGTGATCATGGCATCCCCCATGGAACCGGGATTTCCGGTCACGACCGACAGCATCTCCGGCGGCAGACCGGCTTCGTAGAGCACGTCGGCCAGAGCCAGCGCAGTCAATGGCGTGAGTTCAGTCGGCTTCAACACGATGCGATTGTTGGTGGCGATCGCGGGCGCAATCTTGTGGCTGACCATGTTGAGGGGATGATTGAAGGGGGTGATTGCGGAAATCGTCCCAAGCAGCGGCGTGCGCATCGTGAAGATCTTGCGTGCCTTTCCCTGAGGACTGATGTCGCAAGAAAAGACTTCGCTGTCGTCGTTGATGGTCAATTGGCCCGCGAAGGAATAGACGTCGTAGGCGCGGCCGGCCTCGTAAAGAGAATCCTTCCAGCACAGCCCTGATTCCGCGGTAATCAGCCTTGCGAAATCTTCCTTGCGCGCCGCAAGAATCTCTGCGGTTCGCAGCAGTATTTGCTGGCGTTCATACCGCGTGAGCTTGGATTTGAAAGCCTTGGCTTTGGCGAAGGCGTTCCGCACGTGCTCGGGTCGTGCGGCGGGAACGGTTCCGACGACCTTGTTGGTGTAGGGGTTATAGACTTCGACCCGCTCGTCGGCATCGACACGCGCGCCTGCGATCCGCATTTGCTCATGACGGACGGCTGGTGTTTGAATATTCATTGAACTCTCCTGTACGGACGTCGCTTCGACTACTGGATACGATTGAGAGCGACGTCGAAGACGTCGAAGTTTCTCAGCACGTGCCCGGGCGGAACAACGATCTTGCGGTTTGCAATCAGCGGCACCCGTTGCTCGGTGAGCCCACCGTGCGATCTGAGCGGCTCGGTCAGGCCGGACAGGTCGTGACGGGCGCGGCTGGTGCCCAGCACTTTGTGCCTGGCGGAGATCACGACGATGTCGCCAACGCGGTCGGTCGGCAGCTCGAAGCGATTGCAGGCTGCGTTGCGGGTCAGAGCCAGCTCAACGCCCGCGATGTCCTGGAGCTTCTTGATCATCTCGCCAGTGTTATGCCCGGCCGGCGTGTAGATCGTCGCGAATGAACCCAGCGATCCGTGATGGGCAACGTAGGGATCGGTAATCGGCAGGATGACCCGTGCCTGCCCCGCCCCGACCCACTGATCGAACAGATCCTGCAGGTAAAGCACGTCGGGCTTGCCGTCGCCGGTGTACTTGTCGTTCATGCCGTGGTCAGCGGTCGCAACCAAGTTGCAGCCCAGAGCATCGAGTTCCGCCAGATAGCGATCGATCATGGCGTAGAAGTCGTTGGCGATCTTGTTGCCGGGACCGACCTTGTGCTGGATGTAATCAGTGGTCGAGAGATACATCAGATCGGGGCGATGGCGCTGCACCAGCCTGACGCCGGCGGCGAATACGAATTCCGACAAGCCGGCGGAGTAGACTTCGGGAAGCGGCAGTCCGACAAAGTTGAGAAGATCGTCGATTTCGTTGGCCTGCTTCGTGGCCTGGTCGGCTTTTTCCGAAAAAAATGCGATGGCGCGGCCGTCGGAGTAGTCGAGCCCGTGCGACAGCAGCGAACGCAGCTTGTCCTTGGCCGTGACCGCCGCGACCTTGAACCCCGCCTCGTACATGCCGGCCAGGATGGTCGGGGAGCGAAGAAACTGCGGATCGTTCATCATCACTTCGCGATCGTTGGCCGCGTCGTAAAAATAATTTCCGGCGATGCCATGCACCGAGGGCGGCCGGCCGGTGATGATCGAGAGGTTGTTCGGATTGGTGAAGCTCGGGATCACGCTGTCGGCGTGGACATGCGCGCCGTCTTTCATAAATCGCGCGAATGTCGGCGCGACGCCGGCCTTGATTGCTTCCTCGATATAGCCGGGCTCCGAACCGTCGAGGCAAATCACGACCGTGGGGCGGATCGGCGCGCGATAGTTGCGGCCGTTGACGACGATTGTTCTTTCAGAAGATTCCATTACGTTTTCCTTTGAACCACTCAGGCTACGGCGGCGATGACGGCGTCGCGCGTCCCGATGAAATTCCGACCGCGCTCACCCAGCATAGCTTCGTCGATGACGTTCAGCCACTCCTCATGGGCGAGGCCGTAATCGGTAGCTCGCGTCGAAACGCCGAGTTGCGTCAACGTGGCAGCCAACCGGTCGACGCTCGCTTCAAGGTCGGAGCCGAAGATCCGCGACAGCGCGGCATCGCAGTCCTCGCTCCTGCCGATCACGCTGCGCATCACTGCGGGCAGACTGAAGGAACAGGCGATACCATGAACGACGCCGTGATGCAGGGTCAGATGATATGAGAGCGAATGGGCCAGTGCGGTCTTGGTGTTGGAAAACGCCAGCCCGGCAAACAGGCTGGCTCGCGCCATGCGCGACCGCAGCGCGACGTTGTCGAGATCCCGCGACAGCCGCGGCAGACATTCGATAACCTCGCGGGCGGCGAATACTGCGTGGTTTGTGGACACCGGATTGGAGTTGACGTTCCAGATGCTTTCCAGCGCGTGCGAAAGCGCGTCCAGGCCGGTGCTGACGGTCAATCCCCTGGGCACGCCGAGCATGAGCCGTGGATCGATGATGGCGGATTCGGGGTAGAGGTTCGGCCGCGCCAGCGAATATTTCTTCTTGTTTTCGGTATCCCAAACCGTCGCCCAGGAAGTCACCTCGCTGCCGGTGCCGGCCGTCGTGGGCACCGCAATGATCGGCAGGTGCCGCAAGACGTCGAAGCCGCGACGGCCCTCGACATAATCCTGCACGCGGGAAAAATCGTCGCCGGCCGCGGCCAGAACCTTGGCCGTGTCCATCACCGAGCCGCCTCCCAGGGCGACGATGACAGCCGGAGATACCGGCGCCTTGCCGAACAGCCGACATGCGGCGCCCAAGGCAGGGTAGCTTGGATTGGGCTCGACGTTTCGAATCACGACGGCAGCAGGTCCCGCGGTCTTGGCCAGGCTCTCTTCGAGTTAGGCAAAGATAGCAGCGTCGCTGTAAGTCACCAGGCAATAAGGCCGCCCTGCGATCTTGCCGGTCAACGATGCGAACGCGTTTTCGCCGAAAACGAGTTGCACCGGGTTGCTGTAAGACCAGGCGCGGTCCGCTTGATTACCCATTTGGATACTACTCCCTGAGTTCTTCTTAACGGAAACATTCGGCGGGGCGGGGTTATTTTTCCAATTCATTTTCCAAGGGGGGCCCTATATAAATAATCTATGAGGTATACCCAGCTTCGCTCGTTCCATGCCGTTGCTATGGCAGGCAGTTTTACCAAGGCCGCAGCGCAACTCCACGTCAGTCAGCCGACGCTTACGACGCAAGTGCGAGCGATGGAAGCCGATTACCAGGTCGAATTGTTCCTGAGACGAAGCACCGGCCTCGAACTGACCGATACCGGACGGGACCTTCTGCAGATCACCAACCGGCTGTTCGCTCAGGAGAAGGAAGCCGAGCTGTATTCGAGGGAGAGCAAAGAGCTGCGCACCGGACATCTGCGCGTCGGAGCAGTCGGACCGTTCCACGTCACCGAGATGCTGGTCGCCTTCAACGAGCGTTACCCGGGAATCGAGGTGTCCGTCTCGATCGGCAACTCGCGCGAGACCCTACGCAGTCTGATGGAATTCCGCACCGATATCGCCGTGCTCGCTTATGTCGACAACGATCCAAATTATTGGCCTGGCAGTACAGCAAGGACAAGATCGCCGCCTTCGCTCACAAAGACCATCCGCTGGCAAAGGGCCGGCGATCGATCAGGGCGCGCGATCTCTCGGGACAACTCATGGTCATGCGCGAACGCGGCTCGAATACGCGGCGAGCGATCGCGGAAATGTTGCAGAAGACCCAGGTCAAGCCGAAGGTCATGATGGAAATCGGAAGCCGCGAAGCCGTCGCACGCGGCATCGGCATCGGTACCGTGTCCACCGCCGAGTTCATCCCGGATCCGCGCCTTCGCATGTTGCCGTTCGCGGATGTCGATGTATTCAATTACGCGCACGTTGTCTGTCTCGAAGAGAGAAAGGGCGAGCGACTGATTGGAGCATTTCTCGGCGGAGTGATGGAATTGCTGAAACGCCGCGGCAATGAGGGACGGCACTCCCGCTCGAACAATCCGATGAGATGAATTGAACGAGCGGGCGCGACCGCCTCCCTTTTTGGCGGCGAAGGTTAGCCCTTCGCCAGCGGCATCGCGACGAACCTCGTCGCATCCGCGGTCTTCACTTGCATCAGAACGCTGTGCTTGCCCGCAGCATTGGCCTCCGTCAGCGCCGAGCGCACGTCGTCGACGTTGGCGACCGCTTTGCCGCCGACATTGAGGATGACGTCCCCGGTCTGAAAGCCGTGATCCGCGGCGGGACCTTCCGGATCGACTGACGTCACCACGACACCCTTTTGGCCTGCGCCCTCGACCTCGCCCGCGGGCACAAGGCTGAGGCCCAAATGGGGAGCGCCTGCCAAGGACTTCTGCGTCTCGCCGGCATTCGCCTGATGGTCATTCGGCATTTCGCCGAGCGTCAGCGTTACCGGCTTGGCTTCGCCCTTGTGCAGAACATCGAGCTTCACCTGAGTTCCCGGCGCCATCATGCTGATCGTCCGGGCCAGATCGCGCGAGTCCTTTACGGCCGTACCGTTGACGGATGTGATGACGTCACCCGCCTCGATCCCGGCCTTGGCCGCCGGGCTGCCATCCTGCGGATTGTCGACCATCGCACCTCTGGCCTGCTTCATGCCGAGGCTGTCGGCGATATCGGCCGTGACCGGCTGCACCTGAACGCCGAGCCAGCCGCGCGTGATGTAGCCCTTGTCCTTGAGCTGAGCGACGACGAGTTTCGCCGTGGCGGCAGGAATGTCGAAGCCGATACCGACCGAACCGCCCGACGGCGAGAAGATCGCAGTGTTGACGCCGATCACATTGCCGTTCATGTCGAAAGCCGGACCGCCGGAATTACCCTTGTTGATGGGCGCATCAATCTGGACGTAGTCGTCGTACGGTCCGTCGCCGATATCGCGGCCGCGCGCGGAAACGATTCCGGCCGTGACGGTGCCGCCAAGACCAAAGGGATTGCCGACGGCGACCACCCAGTCACCGATGCGCGGCGGCTGGTCCGCGAATTTGACGTAAGAGAAGTCTTTCTTGCCATCGACCTTGATCAGCGCCAGATCGGTCTTCGGGTCGGTGCCGACGACCTTGGCGGTGTAGATCGTGCCGTCGTCGGCGGTGACCTGCACGGACTCGGCGTGATCGACCACATGATAATTGGTCACGGCGTAGCCATCTGGCGAAATGAAGAAACCTGACCCCTCGCCGGTGATAATCTGATGGCGACGCGGCATGCCGTTCGGGACGCCGAAGCCGAATTGTCGCGAAAACTGGTCGAACGGCGAGCCGAATTGTTGATCTGGATCGGCCCCCTGGCTGTCGCGCTCGGAAACTGCTGTATTCTGGCCATCGTCATCGATTTTGACACGGACCGATATGACCGCCGGTTTGACCTTCGCGACGAGGTCGCCGAAGCCCTGAGGAGTTTGAGCCGTTTCGGCCGCCTGTGCCGACGCGGTCCATGCCGGCAGGTTGAGAGGCCGGTAACCGCCCGGCCCCATCACGAGGACGGCCATGCTGAGGCCAGCAACCGAAGCCAGCAACGCGAGGCGGCGCGGCTTGAGGAATTTTCGTGGCGCGCGATGTGAGGTGTTCGATTGATCATCCATGATCAGCATCTCCAAATTGAGTGAGGGAAATCCGTGCCTCAAAAATGGAGAGTGCACATTACGAGGTCCTTTTCGTCGGATTAATCTTTCGAAAGAACGAGGACGGCGAACCGCGCGCGTGCGGCGGTCGAACATTCAAGATGAGCCAGGCGATGCCATCGACCGGCAGATTCGTTGCTGTCCCACGGCCACGGCCGGCAAGGGCCGCGACGAAAACTCTCCGCCGAGCCGTCCAGGCCATCGGGTAAAAAGTCCGTGAGCAGCCTTGCCACATCTCAAAATAACGGCGTTTGAAAGTGCCCGCGGCGAAACATTTCGCTGCCTTGCGATTTTAGTCTGCAGGCTGCTTGAAAGACTGCCTTGAAACGGGCGCGGAGCGTCCGATCTCACTTATGGAATGGTCAATCGCAGAAGTGATCGCACATGAGATGGCGCCGCCAATCAGCGCTCGATGTCTACACCGGGTCGTTTGGAGTTTTCCTGATCGTGTCACCGTGGCTTTTTGCATATGCGGGCGAAGCTGCGCGCATTGACGTTTGGGCCAGCGGTGCGGCGATTGCGGCGCTGTCAATTGCCGCGATTATTGCATTTTCGGATTGGGAGGAATGGCTCAATCTTCTCCTGGGGCTCTGGTTGATGGTATCGCCGTGGGTGCTGGGATTCACCCATACCAGAGCGATGCACATCAGCATTGGCGCCGGTGCGATGGTAGCGTTTGTCGCAGCCCTCGAATTGTGGCTGGTAAAGTACGAGCCCCAATATAGTTCGCATAGTTCGCGGTAGTGGCGGGCGCAGCTGTCGACCCAGTCGGCGGGGCATTTGACCCCAGCGCACTCCTTGTTGCCGCTCAAGGAATTGTGAGCAGGAAGTTGAACGATTTTGCCGGCCAACGCGTTGTTGCGCCGCTTCGCAATTTTGCGAGCGGGCCAGGGCTGCGCTTGCCATGATCAATCCAGCGATTGTCCGACTGGTCTGCTTTTGCGCCCGCCACCGGTGGACGGTCGTTATTATCGGCATATTCCTGACAATCGGCGCCGGCGCCTTCGCTGCCGCCAAATTCTCCATCAATACGGATGTAGAGGGATTGATTTCTGAAAATATCCCCTGGCATCGGCGTCAACTGGAATTGTCGAAGGCGTTTCCGCAGAAGGGCATTGCAGTCGTCGTCAAGGCACCGACCGCTGAAAATGCGGAACTGGCAACCAACCAACTGGCGCAGAGCCTCGCAAAGAAGCCGGAGCTGTTTCCGACGGTCGGACAACCCGAGAGCGGCGATTTCTTCGAGCGCAACGGGTTGTTGTTCGAGTCTCCGGCCGATGTCAAAAAGGCAACAGATGGATTGGCGGCGGCCGAGCCTCTCCTCTCGACGCTCGCTGGCGATCCGAGCCTCCGCGGCGCCATGTCAGCGCTCTCGCTGGGAGCCGAAGGCGTCGAGGCACACAAGATCAAGCTGGACCAGCTTGCATGGCCCCTCTCCCTGGCCGATCGCACATTGAGTGACGTCCTGTCCGGAAAACCGGCAGCATTTTCCTGGCAGGAGCTGCTGCAGGGCCACCCACTGCCGGCCAACCAGCTACGGCACTTCATCGAAGTTCAGCCCGTGCTCGATTTTGCCGAGCTGCAGCCCGGACTCAGGGCGGAACAAGGGATACGTCAGGCGGCGGCCGATTTAGATTTGCAAAATAAATTCGGCGCGACGATCGGTCTGACCGGTCAGGTGCCGATGAATGACGACCAGTTCTCGGTGATCCAGACCAGCGCCTTGCGCGACACCCTGACGGCGGTGTTCGGCGTGCTAATCATCTTATGGCTGGCGTTGCACTCCTGGAAAATCATCGCCGCGGTCTTTTTCAGCCTGATGGTTGGGCTTGCGACGACGGCCGCGATCGGCCTCGCCATGGTCGGCTCGTTCAATCTGATCTCGATCGCATTCTTTGTGCTGTTTGTGGGTCTCGGAGTCGACTTCGGCATTCAATTCAGCGTGCGCTATCGTACCGAGCGGCATGAACATCATGACTTGCGAGAGGCCCTGCGATGGGCCGCCTGCAAGGTGGGCGACCCGCTCGCCCTAGCCGCCGCTGCGACCGCCGTGGGATTTTTTGCGTTTCTGCCCACCAGCTATCGCGGCCTTTCGGAACTGGGGCTAATTGCCGGTTGCGGCATGTTGGTCGCCTTCCTCTGCAGCATCACGTTGGTACCGGCGATGCTGGCGTTGCTTAATCCTGCGGGCGAACCCGCCGCCATCGGCTTTCGCAGACTCGCCCCGCTGGACCATTTCCTTCAGCAGCATCGCATTGCCGTGATCGCCGGCACGCTCCTCGTCGTTCTGGCGGGGACGCCGCTGTTGTTCCATTTACGTTTCGACTTCAACCCGGTCGACCTGCAAAGTCCGGACTCGCCGTCCGTGGTGATTTATCGCGAACTGCAGAGTGATCCGGAGACCAGCGGCAACGACGCCGAAATATTGGCGCCGTCGCTCGAACGGGCCGACGCCATCGCTAAACGCCTCGCTGCACTGCCCGAAGTCTCACGCACCTTAACGCTAAACAGCTTCATTCCCGCCGATCAGGACCAGAAGATCGCGGCCTTGAAGGGCGCGTCGCAGCTCCTTGACGCCACCCTCAATCCTCAGGATGTGGAACCCGCACCGAGCGATCAAGATAATATCAGCGCGATTCAAGCCGCAGCCGACGACCTTTCCAAGACCGCAGGCAATGCAACCGGCGAGGTGGCAGACTCCGCTCGCCACGTCGCCGATTTGCTGAAGCGTCTTGCCGCGGCGGACGCCGGTGTCAGGGCCAGAGCGCAAGCCGCAATCGTGCCACCGCTGGTTTTTGATCTCGACCGGCTTCGCAAAAGCCTCGCCCCCGAACCGGTGACGATCAAGACGCTGCCGCCGAACCTCGTCCGCGATTGGCTATTGCCCGACGGCAGAGCCCGCGTTCAGGCTTTGCCGAAGGGCGATCCGAACAACACAGAGGTGCTGCGAACATTCGCGACCGCGGTGCTTCGGGCCGAGCCTTCGGCCACCGGAGCCGCGATCAGTTACTATGAAGCCGCTAAAACGGTCACATCGGCCTTTGTCGAAGCGGGCGTCCTGGCCCTCGCCGCAATCGCCATTCTGCTGCTTATCGCGTTGCGGCGTCTGACGGACGTGCTGCTGACGCTCGTCCCTCTCCTCCTCGCCGGCGCCCTCACGCTTGAGATCAGTGTGCTGGCCGGCCTCACTCTCAATTTTGCAAACATCATCGCGCTGCCGCTGCTTCTCGGCGTCGGCGTCGCGTTCAAGATCTATTACATCATGGCGTGGCGCGCCGGAAAAACCGGCCTGCTGCAATCGACGCTGACCCGGGCGGTCGTATTCAGCGCCATGACCACGGCGGTCGCGTTCGGAAGCATGTGGGCCTCAAAGTATCCGGGCATGTCGAGCATGGGCAAGCTGATGGCACTCTCGCTGCTGTGCACGATGTTTGCCGCCGTGCTGTTCCAGCCGGTCCTGATGGGGCAGCCGCGGCAGCTGACAGTCCATCGGGAGCCACCAAAGGATTTGCGCGAAGCCGCGGAATAGAAAAAGGGAGGGCCTGAGAAGCCCTCCCTCGTCCGTGCTGACCTTACGCGCGAGGCAAACCGGGCGACATCCCCACCCCTCCGCGCGCGACGACCAAACTGTCTGACCTTACCCTGTGTAACTGCCTCGCCGGCCCTTGGAGCGGCGGGAACAGAACCTTAGCAGGCCCGCACCGATCCCCAACCGCATAGTTAATTTAACGTTAACGGCGCAAACCCGTCGCCGGCAGCCTCTCCGGCATGGACGCTGCAAAGCCAGTCTTGCAAAACAACCAGGGAATTGCGCGTGCGCGAAAGCGGAACAGATGTGTCCCGCCGACCGCGCGCCGGGGGCAAGGCTGAGAATGAAACATCCGTCAAACCGTGAGTTTTTCGCATATTGGGACGAGAAGCGGGGCGGCGCGCGGGCGCCGGACCGCAGCGAGATTGAGCCCGGCGCGGTGCGCGAGCTGCTCGGCGATATCTTCGTGCTGTCGTATGACGCGGCCGCCGGCTATCCGTTTCGGGTCGCGGGAACGCGGGTCTGCGCCCTCCTCGGCCGCGACCTGAAAGATCAAAGCTTTTCCGCGCTGTTCGCACCCGACGGCCGCCGCGAGATCGAGGAGATCATCGCCGCGGTCGCCGAAGAGACCTTGGCCGCTGTCGCCGGAATTACCGCGACGTCGCAACATGGCGCGCCGGTGCATCTGGAATTATTGCTGCTGCCGTTCAACACCCGCGCCCACACCCCGATCAGTCTGACCGGACTGCTGGCCCCGTTCGAAAGCAACCGTGGGCTGCTTTCGGATTTCAAACTGACATCGTGGCGCTATCTCGCCCATCCTCCGCAACGTTTCGTGCCCCGCGCTTTGCGCAAACTGGCGATCGCCCGCGGCTTCATGGTCTATGAAGGACTGCGCTAAATCACTCCGCCAGTTCAGGCCACGGCACAATGGTCGATTTCACCGTCTTCATCGCCATCGCATCCGCTACCGCGCGGCCGATGCCTTCCTCGGAAAACGGATACAGCGTCTGCATCTCGAGCCAGGGATATTTGGCGCGCGTGCGATACAGCATATCGACGCCGAGCGGCAGGTCGTTGCCGGTGAAGCCCCACGATCCCAGCACGTTGAGATCCTTGGCGCAGATGCGATGCCATGACGTCTCAATCGAGCCGGCATCGGTGAACTGCCCCATCTCGACATAGGTGCCGCCGTCACGCAGCATTTCGATGCCCTCGGGGCCGGCGCTCGGATGGCCCGAGCAATCCATCACCAGGTCGGCGCCAAAACCGCCGACGATGTCGCGCACGGCTTTGATGCGCGCTTCCGGCGTCGTGATCTGCTCGATATCGACGGTCCCTTCCGCGCCGAACTTGCGCGCCAGCTTGAGCCGCGGGTTCTCCGGCGCGCCGACGCAGATCACGCGGCCCGCGCCCATCTCCTGCGCAGCAGCCACCGCTAAAATTCCGATCGGGCCGGAGCCCTGGATCACGACGGTGTCGCCCCATTTGAATCCGCCTGCTCGGGTGGCGCGATTGAAGGCGCGGATGCAGGAGGTCAAAGGTTCTGACAAGGCGCCGAGCCGCAGCGGCATGTCGTCGGGCAGCTTGTAGATCTTGGTGCCCGGCAGCATGTCGAGATCGATATAGACATATTCGGCCCACCCACCCCACAGATGCGGCGCCTTGTCGAAGCCGAGATAGCGGCCGTAATACACTGGCGTCAGGCACTTGTTGGCGCTTTCGGGATAGTGGATGCAGTAGTAGCAATGCCCGCACGGCATCAGTGGCGGGATCATCACCTTCGATCCCACTTTAAGCGGCTTGCTCATGAAATCTTCCGAAAATTCCGCGCCGACCTCGACCAGCACGCCGCCGATCTCGTGGCCGAGCGTGAACGGCCACGGCAGTTGCTTCGGCCAGTGGCCTTTCAGGATATGCAGATCCGTGCCGCAAACACCGCACGCGCCGACTTTTATCAGCGCCGCCTTTTTCGGAATTTTCGGCCACGGCACCGTGCGAATGACCGGCTGCGCACCGGGACCGTCATAGGTGCATACGCGAATCTGTTCCATCAAGTTTCCTCCGGCCCTTCGGCGATTGTTGATTTGAGTGGCGTGGGCGAAGCAAGCCTATGTGAACCCGGCGGCGATGCCAATGCACGGCCGGTACGATCGGACTTGCCTTGCGATTGACAGCCGCATCGCAGCGCATCAGGTTGCACGCCAACTTCAAGAGGGGTGAGGCGTTGCGCAATCGCTGGTTTATTCTTGCCGTCCTGTTCGTGGTTCGCCTCACCATGGCCTTCCAGTTTCAAAGCGTCGCAGCGGTTGCGCCGCTGCTCGGCCAGGAGTTCGGCGTTGGATTGGCCGACATCGGGATCCTGATCGGCCTGTATTTCACCCCTGGCATTGCGCTGGCGGTGCCGGGCGGCGCCATCGGGCAAAGATTCGGCGACAAGAACACCGTACTAGGCGCCCTGCTGCTCATGCTGATCGGCGGCCTCGTGATGGCGCTTTCTGCTTCCTGGAGCGGCCAGATCGCGGGACGGTTGGTCGCCGGCGCCGGCGGCGTACTGCTCAATGTTGTGATGACGAAAATGGTGGCCGACTGGTTTGCCGGCAAGGAAATCGCAACCGCAATGGCGATTTTCGTCAATTCCTGGCCGGCCGGCGTCGCGCTCGGGTTGCTGACGCTGCCCCTGATCGGCACCGCCTATGGCGTCGGTGCGGTCTATCTCGCGGTTGCCGCACTGATTGGCGCAGCGTTCGTTCTGCTGGCCGCGGCCTATCAGCCTCCGGCGAATGCGGCGACGATGGCTGCGACCTCCGGGCGCCTCGACCGCAACGCCCTGGGCGCCGTGATCGTGGCGGGTTTTATCTGGGGCCTCTACAATGTCGGCTTCGCGGTGATCTTCAGCTTCGGGCCTGCGATGCTGGTTGAACGCGGCTGGTCGATTACGGCGGCAGGATCGGCGATCAGCATCGTGTTGTGGCTGGCGGTGATCTCCGTTCCCGCCGGCGGATTTGTGGCGGATCGCACCGGACGACCTGAATTGGTTCTGGTCATCGGCTGCATCCTGTTCGCGATACTGATGGTGGCGTTGCCGCGCAGCGGCGCGGTGATTTTAACGATCACGGCGCTCGGGTTGATCAGCGGCCAGGCCGCCGGGCCGATCCTGAGCCTGCCCGCGCGCGTGCTGCAGCCCGCGACGCGCGCGATCGGCATGGGGATATTCTACACCCTCTATTACGCGATGATGATGTTAGGCCCTGTCGTCGGCGGCGCCTGCGCCAAATGGGCCGGCAGTGCTTCGGCGGCATTCGATTTCGGGGCTGCGATGATTTTGGCGTGTCCGGTGCTGCTCTGGGGATTTAATCGGATTCCGGCGGCGAGACTGAAAATGGCGTAATCAACTCGTCATGCAACCCCCGCTAACCCCTCATTAACCCTGTCGGCCGTAGGGTCAGGCGACACCGAAAAACCGGTCGTCGGGTGGCGAAATGGCGTTGGCGAGCAAAAAATCACTCCTTCCGGCCGCCGAAGAGCGCCGGCGTTTTCAGCGGGTGAGGGTTCACCTGCTCGGCCGCTACATGCTGCCGGACCGGCGCGAGTTTCCCTGCCAGATCGTCAATATGTCCCCTGGGGGACTAGCCTTGCTCGCGCCCGGAATTGGCAATGTCGGCGACCGCGTGATCGCCTATCTCGACCATATCGGCCGGGTCGAGGGCAAGATCACCCGCATCATCGACAACGGCTTTGCCATGACCGTCGGCGCGACCGCGCGCAAGCGCGACAAGCTCGCGGCGCAACTGACTTGGCTCGCCAACCGCGACATTCTCAACCTGCCGGAAGACCGCCGCCACGACCGTATCGTGCCGCGCAATCCGATCTCGCTGCTCACGCTCGAAGACGGCAGCCAGATGACCTGCCGGATCATCGACATGTCGATGTCCGGCGCCGCCATCGCTGCGGAAAACCGCCCGCCTCTGAAATCGCTGGTCCTGCTCGGCAAGGTCCAGTCCCGGGTGGTTCGAAACCTCGAAGAAGGTTTTGCGCTCGAGTTCGTCCACGAGCAGTTGGCGGAAACCGTCGAAGAAGCCGTTACCGCAAGGTAAAGCGCACCACCCTGTACTTCATTCGCCGCGGCGCGCCGGCTTCGACAAATATTCCTGCGATTGCGCCTCGCTTTTGAGCGGCGTCACTTTGTCAGGGTCGATCCGCACCATGAGATAGTCGATGTGGTCCTCGATCCGGGTGAACCAGTGCCCGGTACCGGCCGGAATCACCACGACGTCACCGGCCTTGATCTCATAAGCGATACCATCGCGAACCTCGGAACCGTTATTTCCGGGGCCGTTGAATTCGACCACCGTGCGCATCGTCGCCGGGCGCCGCTGCCGGTTGACGATATCGGGGCCCAGCACCAGCGTGGCCGCGCCTGACAGCACATGGTAGACTTCGCTGATCTGGTCATGTTCGGCGACCGAATCCGGATTGGGCTTGTCCAGTCTGCCGCGATGGACCATGCCGATCCCGATATGCGCCTTGCCGATGTCGATATCCCGCACCTGCTGGTCGAGCAGCTTCTCTGCGAGCGCTTTCCTGGCATAGCCTTCGAGTTCGGCGGCCGGAATGTAGGTCCCGGGACACATGGTGCAGGTCGGTTGAGGATCGGTGGGATTGATCCGGGCGGGAGTCTGAGCCAGCGCCGGCGCGCCGACCGCGATGCACAGGATTGTCGGAAAGCTCCGGAAAGCAGATTTCATGACCACCTCGCTATCGTTCGGGCATCCCTGCGCGGACATCGCGCTCGCCAAGTTCTCCTGACATCACGGAAACAGCGTTACCGCACGGTAAAGCGCCGCGTCCCATGATTCCCGGTATTTCCCGGGAGCCGAAGGCGTTATCCGTTTGCCGGAGGCAGCCTTGGCAGCTTTGGCGTCGGCACCTCGCAGGTTAACACGGCACGCTTTTGCCGTCGCAACCGCTGTATCGGCGGCCCGCGAGATCTTAATTCGTAAAATTTGAATCAATTGCAGTTGTTTAAAATTATAAGCTAATTTTGTTCAAGTATAGGTCGAGTTATCCGCGATCTTTACTTGTATTAAGCTCAAATCTACTTGGCGCACTTAGCCGCAGCGCAAAGCCTTTGTGCCAAACATGGTCCCAACAAGAAACGGGGGCCACAATGTTTGGGTTCAGGGGACAGGGGAAGGGATTGGCGATTGCCGTCATCCTGATGGAATTGAGTGTGCCGGCGCATGCCGGTGACGAGCGAAGTTTGTATGCGAGCCTTGGCGACACCACGCGCGCGCCGATCGGCTGGGTTGAATTCTGTGCCGACAGTCCCGGCGAGTGCGGCGGCGGCGCGTCACAGCCCCGCGATATCGTGATGACGCAGACGGCGTGGCGGGATCTGCTGCGGGTTAACCACTGGGTCAACGAAAACGTCAAGCCGATGACCGATATGGATCATTGGGGCGTGATCGAGAAATGGTCGTTGCCGACGGACGGCTACGGCGACTGCGAGGACTACGTGCTGTTGAAGCGCAAGATGCTGATCGACGCCGGCTGGCCGCGCGAGGCGCTGCTGATCACGGTGGTGCGTGACAAGAAGGGCGAAGGCCACGCGGTGCTGACGGTAAAAACCGACAAGGGCGAGTTCATTCTCGACAACCAGAATGAGAACGTCGTGGCCTGGACCGAGACTGGCTACCGCTTCGTCAAGCGTCAATCGCAGAGCGATCCGAATGTATGGGTCTCGCTCGGCGACGGCCGCCCGGCGGTCGCCACCGCCAGCGCCCACTAAGACATAGAGACAACAGGACACGCGACCCGGTCACATCCCCACCCCTCCCCGTCCCAGACCGGATCGCGCGCGGCCAGCCTCCCCCAAGGCTGGCCGCAACTTTTTGGGGGGCGCGTAAACCTCGGTTTTGTTGAGATTTTGCCAGTTCAAAATGCCGCTTCCCGCAGGCCGGGAACTTTCACCTCCCGAGCGGCTTTGCAGTCTCATGACCGAAGTCAGGCCCGACGATGCAAACTCCGGCGGCATGGCGCGTATCGGCGCGCAGCCGATCCTGCTCACCGCCGCCGCCCTCGTCGTCATCGTGATCGGAGTCGCATCGGTCGCCCTATGGCGCGCTTATACCGGCGCTTATCCCGAGCAAGATCGCACCGCGTCTGCCCGCCAGTTGCAGGCGCGCAACGCCCAGGCCTCCGAGCAGCTTGTCGTGAAAACCAACGCCCTGGAGATCTCACAACAGGAAGCGATCGACCAGTTGCAAGTCGTTCAGGACCAATTGCAGACCGTAAAGCGCCTTCTCGCTGCGCAACAAGCCGATGCAAAGCGGCTGTCCGAGCAGGTTGCCGGTCTCGCGACCGCGATCGACGGCCTCCGGCAGGCTTTCGCGAGCGCCCAGCCTTCCGAAGCATCCAATCCGGTTAGCCACTCGGCCGAGCCAAAACCCCGCGCAGCAGCCAGCCATCGCAAGCGCGCCAAACCGCCGGGCTGACCCGCAGCAATGTGCAGGAGCCGACCGGTCGCAACTTTTTTGCGCAGATTGTGAAATGGATCACATTCGCCCGTACGAATCCGGGTCATCGTGCGGCTTACCGGGCGGCGCAAGCCGATTTCAATGTCCGGGGCTGGCAAGGCCGTTAGCGTTATACTGCGCCGACGGCCTTGTTCTTTGTGCCCTGTTTTTGCCCCCCCCTTCGTCCGAACCAGCGCCGTGTCGGCCACCGACGTCGAGCGGATGGATGCTCGCAGGCTGGTGATTTGCGTTGCGCTGCGATCGCTTGCTGAATGCGCCTCCCAGATTAGACCGAAGGAAATCCATCATGAGCGCCGAACCTGTTCTCACGTCCGACGTCATCGGGCTGACAAAAGTCGCGCCGTTTTCGCGCCGCGGCTTCATGACCGCTTCTGCCGCCGTCACAGCCGGCTATACGCTGGCCGCGGGACCCGTTCGCGCCGACGTCATCAAGACCGACACCGATGGCCTCACCGCGGGCGATGCGAAGATAAAAGTGGCCGATGGCGAAATGCCCGGCTATTTCGCGCGGCCGAAGGGCGTGAGCAATCCGCCGGTCGTGCTGGTCGCAATGGAAATTTTCGGCTTGCACGAATACATCAAGGACGTGACACGGCGTCTCGCCAAGCTCGGCGCGTTCGCGGTCGCGCCGGATTATTATTTCCGCAAGGGCGTCGATCTCCCCAGGATATCAGACATCCAGCAACTGCTGCCGATCGTGAATTCCAAGCCCGACGCGGAATTGCTCTCCGATCTCGACAGCACGGTGGCCTGGGCCAAGTCGCAGGGCGGCGACACTGACCGGCTCGGTATCGTCGGTTTCTGCCGCGGCGGACGGACGGTGTGGGAATATGCCGCCCACTCCGGCACCCTCAAGGCCGGCGTCGCGTTTTATGGCCCGCCGGTCGATCCGCCGAATCCGCTATGGACGAAGAGCCCTACTCAACTCGCGCCCGAGATGAAGGCGCCGGTGCTGGGCCTATATGGGGAGGCCGATACCGGGATTCCGGTGGCACAGGTCGAGACGCTGAAGGCCGCGCTGGCGGCCGCCAACAAGACCGCCGAGTTCAAGACCTATCCGGGCGCGCCGCACGGTTTTCACGCGGACTATCGCGCCAGCTACCGCCGGGAAGCCGCCGAAGATGCATGGAGCCGGATGCAGGCCTGGTTCAAGAAATACAAGGTGCTGAGCTGACGAGTACGGCATCGCCGATGGCGCGCAGCCCGCTGGCCGCGCGCCATCGTATCATTCCTCGGGCAGCAAGGTGTTTACCCGGCGCCGCCGAAGGCCAGCAGGATCTCAGCCGCAAACCTGGACAGGGCGAACGCGCCAGCCGGCTTTGGTGTGGATCCGCCGCTGTACGACGTAACAGCCGCCATTGTTATAGTAGGAATCGTTGTAGGCGTAATCCGGGTAACCGTAGCCGTAGGCGTAGTCCGGGTAATCATAATAGTCGTCGTAGGCGTAGTCCGGATAATCCCAATAGTCGTCATAGCCGAGCCCGAAGCCGAAGCCGCGGCCGAATCCGCGCCCGCGGAATCCGCGCCCGTGGAATCCATGGTCGCCGCCGCGGAACCCGCGACCGGCTCCTAAGTCTCCGCCGCGAACTGCATCACCGCCGATCGCGGCATTAGCTGCGAAGGCTCCGCCGCGTGCGCCGGCAAAACCGCGGCCACCAAAACCGCCGCCGCCGAAACCGCCACCGTGGAAACCGCCGCCGCCGAACCCACCACCGCCAAACCCGTGGCCGCCGCCTCCACCGAAACCGCCGCCACCGCCGCCGTGGCCACCACCACCGCCGCCTCCGCCGCCGCCCCGGGCCAACGCGGCACCGGGCGCAGCGATGCCGACTACGGCGGCTGCGAGCAAGGCTATCATCGTTTTGCGTAACATCTTTCTACTCCGTCGATAATTCGCTCCCAGCAACCAGACGCACGCGCCGAGATATAGTTTCGGCTTCAGGGGAAATTGATAGGCAACGCCATGAGCGTCTTTAAATTCGAGTTTAAACTCGCAACGCTTGCGGCCGAGAGGAGGACGACGGTAAAAACAGCGGCCGCGCTGATGCGGTTGCTGTCGCAGGAGTGACGACGGGTGCGTAAGCTGATCGCCTTCGACGACGAAACCTTCGATAAACTGAAGCAGCTCGGCCGCGACCGGATGGCGACCATTCAGGAGCTCGCGGACGAGGCGTTCGCCGACGTCCTCCGGAAACACGGCATTCCCCTCGACCTCAAGGACGCGCTTCGCAAGAGCGCCAGGAGCGCATCGCCCGCGGAGGCGCCCGCGAAAAAGAAATCGAACCATCAAGGGAAGCGAAAATCATGACGACCGATCCAGACCCGTTCGAGGAAGGCCAGCGCGCCGCGCGAAAGAACATTCCGGCGGAAGGCAATCCCTATCGCGACGGCAGCGACGAACATTCGCTGTGGGCGGCCGGCCACGAGCAGGTCGCCGGCGAGGCCGAGGCCGATGAAGCCGAGGGCACCTGAAGCGCCGCCCTCAGCCGATCTTCTTCAGGCCCTTCTTGAACCGCGGCCCGTTGCCGGCGTAGAACTTCGCGGCACTTCCCATCTTGGCGAGCTGCGCAGGCTCGAGCGTGCGGATCACCCGCGCCGGCGCGCCGATGATCAGCGAGTGCTCGGGAAACTGTTTTCCTTCCGTGATCACCGAACCCGCACCGACGATGCTGCCGCGGCCGATTCTGGCGCCGTTCATGACGATCGAACCCATCCCGACCAGCGAGCCATCCTCCAGCGTGCAGCCGTGCAGGATGACGTTGTGGCCCACCGTGCAATTCTTTCCGATCGTCAGCGGAAAGCCCATGTCGGTATGACAGGTCGAGTTGTCCTGGACATTGGAGCCTTCGCCGATCTCGATCCACTCATTGTCGCCGCGCAACACCGCGCCGAACCACACGCTCGCTGAACTGTGCAGGCGAACCTTGCCGATCACCGTGGCGGTGTCGGCGATGAAATAATTGCCGTCGCTGGGAAGTTCGGGCGCCTGCCCGTCGAGTTCGTAGATCGCCATAGCCTTGATGGTCTCCTGTTCGCGGAGACTTTGGCATAGCCTTCGCGTTCAGGCCAGCAATCCGGCGGCACGCAGCGTCATCAGGAAAAACGTGCCGGACATCAGGCTCCAGAACCCGGCAAGCACGGTCGCCATCATCACGAATTCGAAGCGGCGGCGCTCGATCCGCGCGCCGCGCAGCGTATTGCGCATGATGATGAAGGGAGCGGCGAACACCAGGAACGGCACCGCGGCGAAAGCCTTCGGCACCGCGCCCTCCTGCAGCAGCCCAAATCCCGCGGGACGCTGCACCAGCGCCTGATATCCGCTGGAGAGTGCGCCCGCCAGCGCAAAGCCGATGCAAAGCGAGAACAGGGAATTCAACGCATCTGCCGACATCGCACGCTCTTCCGCTACTGGCCACAGAACCTGCCTTGCTTCGCAAAATTGGCCGCCGGCCGCCACATCATCCTTAAAGAAAGGTTAACGGCGGTAGGCTGGAACCGCGATCCGCGCATGGCTCGCGGAACCCTCGATCTCCCGAGACCGTACGGAAATCCCATGGCGCATGGCATATTCGCCGGTGATTCGGCATTCGCCCCGGACGTCCCACACACCATGCTTCGTTCATGACATTCTACTCGACGGCCCAGCAGATCGCGCGCGGTTCGCGCGAGCAACGCGGCAGCCACCTGATTCCGATCCTGCTGGGATGCGCGATCACCGCGGGCGCGATGGCGCTGATCGCCTATTTGCTGTGGCCGACCTGGGAAGCGGACGGCTCCAGCGCTCCGGCGCGTTTGCCGGTGAGCGTCGGCGCGACCATCTTCAACGTGCCGACCGCGGCGATCCGGATGAAAATCCAGCGCCACTCCGGACCGCAGGAACGCGTCGATCTCAGCTTCGCCTACCCTTCGCTGGAAGCTTCCGATTCCCCGAAACATGTCAGCGCCGACACCGTGGAGGACACCATCCAGCCGATCGACCGCATTTTTCTGTCGATAGCGGCGCACCATGACACCCTGGCACCGGACGCCCGCGTGCGCACCATCTATCCGCGTTATCTGGAACAGGCTTCGACGCCGGGGCAGGACGGATTGACCATGCGCGCGTTCCGGGACGGCACGCCATACAGCCATGAAGACCTGTTCTTTGCCAACACGCCTGACCTCACCGCACGCTGCAGCCGCGACAGCACGACCCCCGGAATGTGCCTGAGCGAGCGCCGCATCGACGGCGCCGATCTGACGTTTCGCTTTCCCCGCAGCTGGCTCGCGCACTGGCGCGACGTCGCCGCTGCGATGGAGCGGTTGACGGCGCAGTTGCACGGAACGGGAGGATGAGATCTCGTGCTGCCGACATGGAATGACAGTCGTCATACCCCGCGCATGCGGAGTATCCAGTACGCTGCGGCCTATCGATTCAATCACTGGCGTCTACCGTCATTGCGAGCGAAGCGAAGCGAAGCAATCCATAGGGCAGCAAGAAAGAAAGTAAGTAAGTAAGAGTGGATTGCTTCGTCGCTCTCGCTCCTCGCAATGACGGCGAATAGAGACACACACCTTCGCGATCTCGCGGCGCGATGCGTCCGAGGTTTGCCAAAAACATCCGCCCTGAAAACAGAGGGCGTGGGGAATGCCGGGCGCCCGATGCACCCGCAGCCTCGTGTGCGCATATTGGCAGCAAGTATGCACACGAGTATTCACAGCGAGTCACCGGAAAACACCCGACATTCCCGCACGCAATGGTTTACGGCTTATACGTGCTCTCCCCGGTGATCGGCTTTCTTGTCACCGTCGCTTGCCAAAGATTTGCAAACTTGATGCCGGCGTCGAGGCATCAGGACCACACGACTTCGCCGTCCGCGCATGCGCCTGTCGTCTGCAGCGCATTCCGCGTCCACCGCATCCCGCCCCGCGTCCGTGACGATCGCGCGAGCGCCCCTCTTTCGGGACGGGACGGCGAGGATATATTACTGATTTGGGTCAGGCGCCAAGCACTATTTCTGAAATTCAGAAATTTCTGGGCGTCGGCGCGAGATGGCGTTGGCGTGAACCGGCGCCGCGCCAAGCCGCGCCCCTCGCGCCCCGAGGGTCCGACCGAAAAGCCGCCAGCATCATTTTGAGGCTTCTTCCAAGCGGTTGAAAACAATCCACTTTTCGTCATGGCCGGGCTTGCTGTCCCGACCGCCCACGCCTTTCGCCGCCGCCATAAGACGTGAATGCCCGGGAAATCCAGCGCGAAGACGCGCTTCGCGCTTTTGCCCGGGCATGACGAATTCTACGATCAGCCCACGCTTCCAATGGCGGGATTTCGAGTGAGACTCCGAGAAATCAGACCGCCGGCGCGCTCGTATCCTGCGCCGCCGCCGGCCTCACTCGACCAGATCGTCCTCGAGGATCGCCATCTGGAACTGGAACGAGCGGTCGTCGTCTTCATCGTCGACGAACAGCACGCCGATGAATTCCTCGCCGATATAGACCTCGGCGGAATTGTCTTTCTTCGGCCGTGGCACCACGCGGATCTTCTGGTTGCCGAACAGGCGCTTGAGATAGGCGTCGAGTTTCCTGACTTCCTGAACGTCCACGGCAGTCTCCAATACGATTTTAGGTTTCGGGAAGTTTTAGGACGAGACGATGCGAAGGGCTAGCCCAACTTGCAGATATCGTGCATGCAATCCAGACGGCTTGCAACTTGCGCGTATTCCGGTCGCAAAACCGCTCCCCGCTTTTGCGGAATACGCCACGACATCAAAGTCCGATCGCGTTGATCATCTGGTCCATGGTGCGTGACGGCTCGGCGCAGCCGGCCTCGCCGACGATCTTGGCGGGAACTCCGGCCACCGTGACGTTGTGCGGCACCGGCTTCACCACGACGGAGCCGGCGGCGATGCGGGCGCAATGGCCGACCTCGATATTGCCGAGAATCTTCGCCCCCGCCCCGATCAATACGCCATGGCGGATCTTGGGATGGCGGTCCTCGTTCTCCTTGCCGGTGCCGCCGAGCGTGACGCCGTGCAGGATCGAGACGTCGTCCTCGATAACAGCGGTCTCGCCGCACACGAACCCGGTGGCGTGATCCAGGAAGACGCCGCGGCCGATCCGGGCCGCCGGATTGATATCGGTCTGGAATACCGCCGACGAGCGGCTCTGCAGATAAAACGCGAAATCCTTGCGGCCCTTTTGATAGAGCCAATGCGCCAGACGATGGGTCTGCAGTGCATGAAAACCCTTGAAGTAGAGCAAGGGATCGATGAAACGCGAGGTCGCGGGATCGCGGTCGTACACCGCGACCATATCGGCGCGGAAGGCGTTGCCGAGATCGGGATCGTCGCGCAGCGCCTCGTCAAAGGTCTGGCGGATCAGATCGCCCGACAGCGCCGAATGGTCGAGCCGCTCGGCGATGCGATGCACCACCGAATCCTCCAGCCGCTCGTGATGCAGCACGGTCGAATAGATGAAGGAGGCCAGTTCGGGCTCGCGGCGCACGATGTCTTCCGCCTCGGTCCGCACCCGATCCCAGATCGGATCGAGCGCCGCCAGTTTGGCGCTCTGCGGATTGATCTGATGCATGGCCATGTATTGCTCCCGCACGTGCGATTGTCTCGTCCGGCATTGTACGACGGACGGACGGCCGTCTCAAGGCGCGCCTTGTACGAAGGCGAACCTCAGCTTTGGCTTGACTTGTGCGCTAATGCATTGAAGCAGCACATTTTCTCACGCCGGCCGAAATCCGCCTTCTGTGAAAGCGTCGGCTCAAAATGGTCGGCAATTCCAGGAAATCAAGCGGGCCGGCGCGGTATTATGGCGCAAACCGGAGGCCGAATGGGCCGAACGTGCCAACACTTGATTGACAACAAAAAAGCAGCCGGCGTTACCCACGTCGATCTCGCGTGATGGTGAAAGATCGCGCGCAAGAACCCCTTCCTGGCGTCTCCGATCTCCGCCATTCCGGCGAACGATGCCTCATCCACGAAGCTTTCGCCAAAAACGTGACCGACACGGTGAGGCATTTGGCACTACCCCATCAACGGCAATCTTCTCAGTCAGTGCGAAGTCGCGGCTGTGAGGCATTACACCGCAGAGCCTGACTGGAACGAACGTTGCGCCTCAACCTTGTATCGAGGTTCTATGGGATTTTTTCTCTATGGGAGTTTATTCGTGTCTTGGGAGCGACGCTTTGATCAACCGATCATTTTGCCCAACGGCAAGACGCTGCGGACACTCGAGGACGCCAGACGCTATATTATAACCCTCCCCCACTCAGAGCGCGAGACCACCGCGTGGCAGATAGCGATTGAATTGTTGCTGCTGGCGGCAGACCATACCGCAGGGGATGCAGCGTCCGAGCGTCCGGCGCTGTAAGGCGCACTCGAGGGCGCTTCGAGGTCGAGCGCCTTCGCAGCCTTCACATTGATCAGTTCGAGCTATCTCTGCGTGAGGGGCATGTGGCGCGCTTCGAAATGCGCCCAAGCAAACGTGATCGCCGACCATACCGGCGCGACCATGCGGAATTCCCTGGAAACTTCGGGGCAGCGGACAATCGCCCCGGTTCATGCCATTCGCCCGGGCGGCATTTGCGCCATAATACCGACCAAGCCTGCAACTATTTGCGGATTTCCGCTGCCCCGATGATCCGGGCATGGTGGCCGGACATGGGGGGCAACAGCAATTAATACGCAGATCTTACGCGCGCGCGTCACCGACTCGGCTCGGGTCTGGACCGCGGCCATCGCCATCCCTCTGATGCTGCTCGCGCCGGCGCTATGGAATGGGTTTCCGCTGCTGCAATGGGACACCGGGGGCTATCTGGCCCGGTGGTACGAAGGCTATCTGGTCCCCAGCCGCTCTACCGTGTTCGGGCTCTACCTGCATTACGGCGAGGATTCCGGATTCTGGCTCAATCTCGGGATTCAGGCGCTGGCGACGCTGTGGATCCTGCAGCTGACGTTGCGCGTGTTCAATATGGCGCGGCCGGCGCGGCTGATCGCGTTGAGCATCGCCCTGATCCTGACCACGGCGCTGCCGTGGCTCGCCAGCATGCTGCTGACCGACATCTTCGCCGGCCTGTCGGTGCTGTCGCTGTTTATCCTGGTGCTGCACGGCGACAAGATTTCCACGATCGAAAAATGTTTGCTGTTCGCGTTTACGGCGTTCGCCGCGGCGACCCACAGCGCCACGCTCGGGGTGCTTTTCGGCCTGTGCTGCGCCGGCTGGATCGTGCGTCCGCTGCTGCGCGAGCGAATCGCCATCCCGGGACTGGCGCAGGGCAGCCTGACCATCGTCGCCGGCGCCGCCATGCTGCTGGCAGCCAATTTCGCGCTATCCGGACAACTGGCATGGACGCCGGGAGGCAGCGGCGTCGCGTTCGGCCGCATGCTGCAGGATGGCATCGTCGCGCGCTACCTGCGGGATCACTGTCCGCGGCAGCACTTCAAGCTCTGTCCCTATCGCAACGAACTTCCTGCCACCGCCGATGATTTTCTGTGGGGCGACAGCATGTTCAACACGCTCGGCCGCTTCAATGGCATGAACGAGGAGATGGGATATATCGCGTTGCATTCGCTCGCCGAATATCCGCTCTGGCAGGCCGAGGCCGCGATCACCGCGACCGCGCAGCAACTGGTTCATGTGGCGACCGGCGAAGGCACCATTGGCTGGCTCCCCCACACCTACGGCATCATCGAGCGCTATGTGCCGAAACAACTGGCGCCGATGCGCGCGGCGCGTCAGCAACATTGGGACATCGATTTCGCCGCGATCAACTGGATCCACGTTCCGGTCGCGCTGGTCTCGCTGCTGCTGGTCTTCGCGATTTCGGGCCGCGCCATCTGGCGCCGGCGGCCCGACGATCTCGCGCTGCTTGCCGCGACGGTCTCGCTGGCCATGCTCGGCAACGCGTTTATTTGCGGCGTGATATCGGGACCGCATGATCGCTACGGTGCCCGCATGGTCTGGATAGCAACCTTCGTGGTGCTGCTCGCCGCGATCCGGCACTTCGCCGATGACGACGAGGCGGGCGAGGATTTACTGTCGTTTTGAGAGAAAATCCAGCACACCCGACTTGTAGACCTTGTCGCCGACCGCCCGCATGTGGTCGCGGTTGGGAATGTCGAGCACCTGCGAACCCCGGATGATGTTGCCGAGCGCCGGTGCCGAGCCCGCGATTTCGTCCGCGGTGCCGACCGCGATCAGCACCGGTACGGTGATTTCCGCGGCTTCCTCTGGAGTCATCAGGCGCCGCGAGCCGCGCAGGCAGGCCGCCAGCGCTCGGCGATCGGAGCGGGTCTGGTCCGCAAAGGCGCGGAACGTCCGCCCCACCGGATCGGTCACCTCCTCGAGTGAGTCCGCCTCCAGCGCCGCCGCGACGTTTTCGCCGGGGCCGCCGCCCTCGATCAGTCCGATCCCGATGCCGCCGAAGATCGCCGAACGCAGCCGATGCGGCTGGCTCAGCGCCAGCCAGGCCGTCATCCGCGCGCCCAGCGAGTAGCCCATGATGTCGGCGCGTTCGATGTTCAGGTGATCCATCAGCGCGGTGACATCGGCGGCCATGATCGGGATGTGATACGATTGCGCGTCGTAGAGTTTGGCAGAGTTGCCATGGCCGCGATTGTCGAGTGCCACGACGCGGCGGCCGTTTTTCCTCAGTTCCGAAACCCAGGCCGGATAGACCCAGTTCACGTTCTTGGTCGACGCAAAGCCATGCACGAGCAGAACAGGGTCGCCCTCGCCTTCGTCGAGATAGGCAATTTCAATATCGCCGTTGAGAAAACTCGGCATCGGTCATTCCATTGTTGTGAGAGATGGTTGCTCCGGCGGAAGTGAGCCCCCTCTCCCCCCACCTCGGGTTTACCCGAGATGGGTACCTTAATTGTCGAAGTCGGATATATCCGACTTCGAACGGGAGAGGGCTGGGGTGAGGGGTTACGGCCTATCGTTAGACCTTGACCCCTCACCCGCTCGCAAGATGCTCGCGACCTCTCCCGATGGGAGAGGTAAAGCTGAACCCGCGCGAAGATCAAAACCAAAATTCATGGACCAATTACCCGTGCACCATGGCCATCGCCACAGCCGGCTGAGCCGCGGCCGCCATCTGCTTTCGCAACCGCCGCGCTTTCTTGCGAATGAGCCACGATTGGGTCAGGCGTTCGGTGGTGGCCTTGATGGAGGACAGGAAGCCGAACAGCGCCAGCAGCGCGCCGAACACCCATAGCGTCAGATTGAACGCGCCGGCCGCCAGCAGCAATGCGCCGCGGCCGAGCAGTTTGAGGATCGCGCGGGTCTGGCCGCCCCTGGATTCCGCGAGCCGCGCGGCGCGCGCGACGTCTTCCGGTCCTTCCGCGACTTTCAGGGTATCCTGCGCGGCGCGAAACCCCGCCCTTTCGCCCACGCGTCCGACGTCCTTTGCAAGACGAACCAACGCGCCGGCCTTCTCGGCGTCGAACGCGGCCCTGATCGCAGTGACGGTCTGCCCCGGCCGCATCACCGAGCCGGACGCGACCGCGTTCTGCAGCACCGGCATATCAACCATGTCGCGCGCCGAACGGCCGGCCCATTCCATGAGTCCCTCGCCCAGCCGCCCGACCTTGCGGGCATCCTTGACCATGGTGAGGCCGGCGCGCACCGGCGCCGCGCCGCCAACGGAAACATAGGTCGCCGCCGTCACGACAAGGCCCACGGCCGCGAGGCCCAGCACCAGCCGATCGGTGTCCTCACCCATCGCCAGATGCTTGCCTTCGCGCACCACATCCCTGATGTCGCCGAGCACGAAGAGATCGCCGGCGACCGTGCCCGACAGGCTCGCGACATCGTCGGCGTTTCCGGTCACAAGACCGGTGGCGAAGCGCCTGGCACGATGCGACGTCGAATTTTCTTCCGCGACGGCATCGCTCACACGCCGCGAAAGATCGTCGCTCAGGGAAATGTTTTTCTCCGTGGCAAGATCGACAAAGCTGTCAGCGAGATCGGCGTCGCCGGCGGTCAGCGCGGCCTCGATATTCCCGGCGATGACGGCGGCATTGTTCCGCAGGGCAGAATTGAGCTGGAGATCGGAGAGTTCAGCCGGATCATCCTGCGCCGCCAGGATGGCACCGGCGTCGCGCGCATGCGGCCACAGCAGCGCGCACGCCAGTGCGCACACCGCGGCGCCAGCCAATGCCGAACCAATCCCCAACCGTTTCATCCGAAAATCCGGTGTTTTCGTTTCCCACAATTTCCCACAATATGGCGTGCCGCTTTTAAGACACAACAGCCCCGACGAAAGAAGGGCTTCTCTGGACGACAAGATTGTGTCGAATTTGCATGAACAAATCACAGTCCGGGCTCTGGGAATCAACGACACCCGCCAATATGGTGCGCGGCATTTCAACTGTGCTGCGTCGGGTTGATTGCGACTGCCTCCGTTGCCACTCAAGGTGAATACTATGTCCGATCATGTCGTTCCGCACTTTCACAACGATGCCGGCGTTTCGGTCATTGAGATCGGCTCGCAGGAATTCATGTGCGTGGGCGCCAACCCGCCTTTCGATCACCCGCACGTTTTCCTCGATCTCGGCAACGACAACGAGATCATCTGTCCCTATTGCTCGACCCTGTTTCGTTACGCCGCCGACCTCGCGCCCGGCCAGGCCCGGCCGCCCGAATGCGTCGTGAAGGACAAGGCCGCCTGATCGGCCGGTGGCGGCGTCGCGCACCGTCTTCGTCGCCGGGGCCGGGATCGGAGGATTGACGGCCTCGCTGGCGCTCGCGGCGCGCGGTTTTCGCGTCGTCATTCTCGAGAAAGCCGAGCGGCTCGAGGAAGCCGGCGCCGGGCTGCAGCTATCGCCCAACGCCAGCCGCGTGCTGGTCGGACTGGGATTGCAGCCGCGGCTTGCGGCCCGCGCCGTCACCCCCGAGGCCATCGGCCTGATGAGCGCGCGAAGCGGCGGTGAAATCATCCGCCTGCCGCTCGGCGAAGCCGCTACGGCGCGCGCCGGCGCACCCTATTGGGTGGTGCATCGCGCCGATCTGCAGGCGGCGCTGCAGGCCGAGGTCAACGACAATCCCGACATCGAATTGCGGCTCGGCTGTCAGTTCGAGGACGTCGTGCCCCATGCCAAGGGGCTGACCGTGGTTCACCGCAGCGGCATGACGCGCCAGCAGGAGCTGGCGCTGGCGCTGGTCGGCGCCGACGGCATCTGGTCCGCGGTCCGGCATCATTTGTTTCCGGATGTGCAGCCGCAATTCTCCGGGCTGATCGCGTGGCGCGGGACGCTCGAGGCCACGCAATTGCCGCGCGAATATACCTCGCCGCGGGTTCAGCTCTGGATGGGACCGAACGCGCATCTTGTGGCCTATCCGATTTCGGGCGGGCGCCAGATCAATATTGTCGCCGTGGTGCCGGGGACGTGGAACAGGCCGGGCTGGAGCGCACCCGGCGACGGCAATGAACTCAAGAGCACGTTCGCATCGTCGCACTGGCCGGGCAACGCGCGGATGATGATCGGCGCCGTCGACGGCTGGCGCAAATGGGCGCTGTTCACGGTGCCCGACGGCGGCGAATGGACCCAGGGCGCGATCGCGCTGTTGGGCGATGCCGCCCACGCCATGCTGCCGTTTGCCGCGCAAGGCGCGGGAATGGCGATCGAGGATGCCGCGGTGCTGGCGAAATGTGTCAGCGAAACCCAGCACGAGGGCGGGCCGACGATGGCCGCCGCGATGCAACGCTATGCCCGACAGCGCCGCGGACGCGTCGCGCGGGTGCAGCGCGCCGCGCGGCGGAACGGCTGGATCTATCACCTCACCGGCCCCGCCGCGCTCGCGCGCGATCTCGCGATCAAGGCGATGGGCGCGAGGCGCATGCTGGCGCGTCAGGACTGGATTTACGACTGGCGGGTTTGACGCGCGGGCGACCCTGCGCGCGTGCCGACGGCTCGCCTCAATACACCGCGTTGCCGGAGCGCATCTGCTCGCGTTTGTCTTTTTTGGGTGGGGCGGGCGGTGCCGCCAAAGCCGTTCCCGGCGGAGAATCGTGGCATTTGTTGCGGCGCCAGTTCTCTTCGAGAAGCCGGCTTTGCGCGCGGACCGAGATATAATCGTTGCGATAGGCGAGCTCGGCCACGACAGGACCGGCAACGCCGGTGTCGGCCTTGGCCATCAGCCCCTGCAACTCCGCCCCGCGGGTGGCGAGGGCCTTACGTTCGGCTTCCAGCTGCTTGCAATCGTAAAAATCGTATTTGGCGGGATCGGCGAAGGCGCCGGCGACAAAGCTGTCTCCCATATCGGCGCAGCCGGCGAGCCCAATGGCGAGCGCCAGCAGCGCCGCCACGGCGGCGCCGCGCGACAAGTGCAGGTTCTGGCTGGCTCGAACCATCATGGGACCTTGGTAAACCGACAACTCTTGAGGTTGCGTAAAGCAGGCGCAGATGTCGGCATTGAGGCTTTGCCTTAAGCAGCGCGCTCGCCTAATGAAGACGTGCGTTTTCTTTAAGGCCAGGCTAATTCCACTTGGCCGGAAAACGCGCTAAGTATCTGATCTCGTGACCAAAGCGGGCGTGGCGAAACTGGTAGACGCAAGGGAATTAAAACCCTGCGGGCCCGCTGAAAACGCTCAACTTTCCTGCAAAACCGCGACCGATGAACCCATCGAGACCGATGGAACCCCGGCGCCTTTGCAAAGCTCTGCGGCGCAGCACGAGGCCGCCATCCAAGCGTTGAACCACCGCATCAAAGGTCGATAACGCGCGCCGGTCGCAGGCACACGAAGACGCCGAGCACACGCGCAGTGCGGCGGCAATTGGCCGATGTGTCGGCGAAAGAGGCTGTGATCGCTAGCACAGATACAAATGTCGCTAAACCAGCCGCGACAAATAACTTTCGCCATCCATTGTCTTGGCGTGTCAAATTGCTTCCTCCTCCTGAGATCGTCAGCTGACCGACGGACAATTTTCGCACTCAATCAATAGCATCTAAAACTTGCACACATGCCTCCGCCGGCCAATTGACGTAGGCCACGTAGCGGATGGAAGCTCTGACCGAACGTGGTTCAGCATGGCTCAAGGTCAGAGTTACCGCACCTTCAGACGTGGCTGCGTCATCAACGATGATGGGCGTGATCGTGCCAACTTCCAAGCACATGTTAGATTAGCGCTTTCTATTCTATTGGGCTAAATCGCTGCAGCGCGACACAACTCACACTCTGATATGAGCAGATCTGTCCCTTTTCTGCCGAACTTGCATATCTTTAGCCCCGGTGCTTGACGCACTTTTCATAGAGAACCGTGAGACGATGCACGCTTGACCTGGATCAATCAGTTAGATGCCATTTGTTCTTAACCAGCCTGTCTTTGATGCTTCCGTTAGTAATCGGGGAGATAGGAAGCCTTGGCGATGGCAGAAACAGCCTCGAAGACTCAAATTCTATTGGCTCAATTGGCCGTCGCGCTGATGATCGCTTTCGTCGCTTTTGGCGTGGCATGGTATGGCGTTTCGGCGGAGGTTCGCGAGCGTATCTGGCACAATTTGCTTGATCGTCCAGGCGGGCCGATGACCTTCCGCTTTATCCTCCAACCGTCATGGCCACGATTGCTGCGCTACATGACGGCGTAACGGACGCTCGAACCGGACGCTCTCCTTATCTGTGGACGATATTGTCGAATCCGGAGAAACGCGACGGCCGCCGGACGATCCGTTACCTGTGGGGCGGGGAGTTCGCGACAATCGCAGGCATGACCAAGGAGGGAAAGAAATCACCGATTCTCGCAACAACGGTCGTTCTGATTTTAATTGGCACGTTCGCTTTTTTTGCTGTGCTGTTGCGCTGGGTTTAGCGATGTCTCGATACAAGTGAAACGAGAGAGTTCAACACGGGAGAGTCGAATGGCTAAAACAAAAAAACCAAACATCCTCATCCTTTGGGGTGACGATATCGGCTGGTGGAACATCAGCTACAACAATCGCGGCCAGATGGGCTACCGCACGCCCAACATTGACCGTGTAGGCAACGAAGGCGTGGCGTTCACGGACTACTACGGTCAGCAGAGTTGTACCGCAGGCCGCGCAGCCTTCATTACTGGACAGAACCCTATTCGCACGGGGCTGACCAAGGTGGGGATGCCCGGAGCCGACATCGGACTTAAGGCGGAAGATCCAACCATCGCCGAATTGCTCAAGCCGCATGGTTACAGGACCGGCCAATTCGGTAAGAACCACTTGGGCGATAAGGACGAATTTCTACCAACACTGCATGGCTTCGACGAATTCTTCGGTAACCTTTACCACCTTAACGCCGAGGAAGAGCCCGAAGATCCGGATTATCCGAAGAACCCCGAGTTCAAAAAGCGGTTCGGACCCAGAGGCGTTCTTCACACCTGGGCTGACGGCAAAGGCGGCCAGAAAATCGAGGACACCGGGCCGTTGACGAAGAAGCGCATGGAAACGATTGACGACGAAGTCACCAAACACGCGTTGCGTTTCATTGACAAGGCTCACAAGGCGGATGAGCCGTTCTTCGTCTGGTACAATACCACAGCAATGCATTTCCGTACGCACTGTGCCGAGAAACATAAGGGCAAAAGTGGTCAAGGGGAATACAACGACGTGATGGTCGCCCACGACCAGAACATCGGCATTATGCTCAACAAACTCGATGAGCTTGGCATCGCCGAAGACACGATCGTGATGTACTCGACCGATAACGGCGTTCACTACAACAGTTGGCCGGATGCCGGCATCACCCCGTTCCGATCTGAAAAGAACACCAACTGGGAAGGTGGTTGGCGCGTGCCGGCATTTATGCGCTGGCCAGGCAAGATCAAGGCGGGCTCAGTCCTGAATGGCATCGTTACCCACCAGGATTGGTTGGCGACATTCCTGGCCGCTGCCGGCGAGCCGGATATCAAGGAGAAGCTTCTCAACGGCCACAAGATTGGCAACAAGACCTATAAGGTCCACATCGATGGCTTTAACATGCTGCCATATCTAAGCGGCGACGTGAAGGAGAGTCCTAGGGATACTTTCTTCTACATAGGTGATGATGGAGACATCTTGGCCATTCGGATGCAGGATTGGAAGGTCGTGCTGATGGAGCAGCGCGCGAAAACACTGCAATGCTGGTTCGAGCCGTTCATTCGCTTGCGGGCCCCAAAGATGTTTAACTTGCGTCGCGATCCGTTTGAACGGGCCGATGAGAACTCGAACACATATTGGGACTGGATTATCTCCCACGCTTATATCGTCTACTTGATGCAGGCGGTAGTGGCCCGCGAAATCGATAACTTCGTAAAATATCCGCCGCGGCAGAAACCGGCTTCGTTCAATCTGGACGCCGTGATGAGAACGCTGGAGGAAGCAGGCGGCGGCGCCAACCACTGATCATTCGCCGGTCGCCGGTTGAAGTAGTCGGTTTTAACTTGGTGCCAAAGATTGGACCCATGCATGAGCTAACTTGCATGGGTCAGTTTCTCGATGGTCGTGCCAATACAAAGCGACGCCCTCTTCAGGGGGCTCTATTCGACACAATGCGTCGCAGTCCCCGCAAACTGACGTAGGCGATGTCGTCTTAGGAAAATCTGATGAAGGAATGGATGATTGGCGTCGGAGAAAACGCGGTCATTGTCGTCAATGCGATGGGGTTGGTGATTATCGTCATTGGGACTATCGAGGCATTTCTCCGAAGCGTTCAAGCGGTTTTCAGCCGGTCAGCGACCGGCGAACTGTTTCGCAATGCCTATTTGCGATATGCGCGCTGGCTGGTTGCCGGGCTAACTTTCCAACTCGCTGCGGACATCATTGGAACATCGGTCGTACCAACTTGGGACGAAGTCGGTCGCCTTGGCGCAATCGCGGTCATCCGAACGTTCCTCAATTACTTTCTTGAGCGAGATTTGGCTGAGGTGGGGCAGCGGCCGAGTTGCGATGGGTGATCAGAAAACCGCTACAAACTTTCACGGCAGCCCAATAGATAGAAGCCTTATCGTCCTATCCACGCAACACCTTGCCGCCGATCGTTCCGGGAACGCGGTTCCGCCACGCCGTCTTTCACTCACGACACGCGAGACGAACAAATCCGTCCGAAAAATAAAATATCGCCTCCTGTCGTCCCATCCGCGCTACACCACGCCGCCTTGCATCGCGGAACGCGGCACGGTGCTTGAAAGACGCTTCGTGAACAGATTTCGCACCGTTTTGGAAACCGTCAACGGAGTTTTGGAAAACAGCCGTTGCCCGAAGCCGAAAAAGCGTTATGAAACAACGGCGCGGACGTGGCGGAACTGGTAGACGCAAGGGACTTAAAACCCTGCGCCCCCGCTGACAACGTTCAACTTTCCTGCAAAACACCCGCCAACAACCCCGTCGAGACCGATGGGAACCCGGCGCGTTTGCAAAACATTTCCGTCGTCGATTCCGAGCGCGTGGAAATCGATCGACGGCTGTCCGGCGCCCTCTACACCGCCGGCCGCTGTGCGCTCGACGCCCTCCTCCCTCGAAACCTTCAAGGCCATGACCCAGCACGGTGGCCTCGCGCTGTTGCTGCACGATATTTTGGGGAACGTCGGAAGCGACGCAGCGGCGCACCATGCGGCCGGCCGAACGAGCCGCGGCGTGTGCTCAACCAAATCGTGTTCATGTCACGCGATGCAATGTGCGCGGGAAAACCAGATCAGAGGCGCTACTCGCGCCCCTCACCATGCCAGCCATCGAGAATGATTTGTTGCCCCTAGAAGGCGGCCGGCCCTAAGCCCGGCACTCAAGACTGAAAAACCCCGATGCGCTCGTCACCTTGGCAGGGACCGGCGAGCACACGGGGCTCAGTAGAAAGCTGTTTTTCGAAGTGCTAAAATTACCAAACTCGGTTGCCGATTGCAACCTCTCGTCTGCGTGCCGCGCTGTACAACGTGCCGCGTGGCAGAGCCGAATGAACGCATTCCCACGCTGCGCGACGTTGCCGTGAGGCTGCGGGAGCATGTTGCCGAAGGTCGCCTTTCTGCGATTGCAGTCAGCGACCCAATTTTCGAAGTCGCTGAATTGCACGGTCTGGCCGGCGAGCCCGGAAGCGACGAGGACACCGAAATCGGCGAAATCGCCCGGCTCGCCGTCGACACGACCACCAGCCCCGCCGCGATCGAGCCCGAGCCGATCGAAATTGACCCGAGGCCCTGCAGCCGGTGCGGCCTGACGATAGACAGGCACGAGCGCGACGACACGCCCGAAGGCCCGCTGTTTTTCTGCATCGAGGAGCCCGGCGCTGAACTCGGGGCAGTTTCTCGACGAGGCCGAGGCTGTTGAACTGGAGCGCCTAGCCGAGTTGCGGCGGCAACAGGAGGTGGCCGACATCGTCGCGCGCATCGCCTCCATGGACGGCCCCGGCAACACCGAGCCGCCGCCGGTCGATTCGTTTGCTGCCTTCGTTGATCCGCCGCGGGCAGAAGGAACGTCCGACAAGTGGGGGGAAAAGCCTCCCGCCAGGCGCCTGGTGACGATCACGCCGGCGGCTTGGAGTGGCACCGAGCCGCAGGAAATGAAATGGTTCGCGCATGGCAGGCTGCCGGCTGCAGATACGGCCATCTACGCCGGCAATGGCGGCTCTGGAAAAACCGAGACTATCGTGAGCCTGCTTGTCAGCGCGGCAGCGGGGCTGGGCGACTGGCTCGGCTGTGTCGTCGAGCCCGGCCCTGTCCTGTTCCTGTCCTGCGAGGAGCCTGAGGAAAACGTCCGTGAGCGCGTGGAGCGCATTTGCAAGCATCGCGGTATCGACCCCTATTCGCTGCCGGATCTTCACATCTGCTGCCCCGACCTCGAGGCCACGTGGCTGGTTTCGGTTGACAGGAGCGGCGCCGTCATCAAGTCGGAATTATTCGAGAGCCTGATCGAGTGGGCGCTTGAACACCGGCCCGTCGCTATCGCGATCGATTCGGCCGCCGCCGTGTTCGACGGTGACGCCATTGCTCGAAGGGTGGTGCGAGCCTTCCTCGGCATGCTCCGGAAGCTTGCCAAGCAGACTGGCGCAGCGATCGTGCTCCTGGACCATCCAAGCGTGCGCGGCATGTCTGACGGCAGTGGAACGGCCAATTCGGTCGACTGGCGCAACTCGGTGCGGTCGATGCTGTACCTCAGCGACCCCGACAAAGACGATCCAGACGTCCGCACCCTCGAACTCAAGAAAACGAACCGCAGCCGCGTCGGCGAGAAGGTGAAGCTTCGCTGGAACGGTCTCACCTTCACCACCGACGCCGCCGCCAGTGGCCCGTCGCCCTACCGCGCTGCCGCCGATCGTGAAGTCGATGAACTGTTCCTCCGGCTCTTGGATAAGCGGAATGCCCAAGGCCGCCCAGTGCGCCCGAGCAGCGGACGTGGCAGTGCACCGTCTGAGATGGAAGATGACCCCGATGCAAATGGCGTGAAAGTGACAGCGTTCAGGGCCGCCATGGAGCGCCTGTTCACTGCCGGCAGGATCAAGACGGTTGAAACGGGCTCACCGGCAAAGCGTCGAAAGCACATTGAGAGGGTCCAGCCGTGACCTTCCATCGCCCCTTCCATCGGTCGTCCGTTGCTTCCATCGGTCATTCGATCGGTATTCCATCGCCCCTTCCATCGGCTTCGATCACCCATTCCATCGGTGGTTCTCCATCCCCTCATACTCCTATGGGCGATCGACGCGCCCGCCGCGGCCTATTGGGCCTTGCGTGGCATCAACCGCAAGAAAGGGAAGGAGGCGAAGGACAGGAAGGACCTCAAACCGTTCGAACTCTGGGCCGATGCGCGCAATTCCTTGGGCCAGGGTCTCGATCTGTCCCGTTCGGCGCTTGGGGTTCATCGCGAACTCATCTCGACTTTGCTCGCAGCGATTGAGCATAAATGACGGGAGGTTGTCGAGGCGAAGTTCTGCTTCCTGGCACGGGGTGAATGACCGCTCGCATCCCCCTCGCCGCGTGGTCTAACCCATCATCGCGAAGGTCTCTTCGAACGAAGAAATGTCGTGGTCGTCCACCACGACTGCCCGAGCCCCTCGCCCGGTCACGTCGGCAATCACGTCCGGATGAGGATGCTTCCAATTTCGCGGAGGCTTGGCAGAAGCCAGGCATATGTCGGGGGCGAATGCGGCGACGACAAGGGGCGAATAATTTCGCTTCGACCCGTGATGGGGCAGCGAAAAAGTCGCTACGAAATCTCTTTGCGGTCCGTACCGCCGCAGAAATGCGCGTTCGTCCCGCGCTTCCTTCAGCGCGGCATCGCCGGTGCCCATCCAGCCGATCTTGTGCACCGTCGCCGGCCCCGTCACTTCCAGTTTGACGCGCAATTCCTGGTCGCCCATCTCACCGGCGGGACCGGAATAAAGACACATTGACGTGAGGTTGCGGTCTTTGAAAGCGAACTTGTAGGCGGCCGCCAAAGCACGCGATTTGACCGGATCGTGGACCAAATCCGTCCGGACGCTGGCTGAGGCAACGTTCTTCCGGAAAGAACCCCACGGCCAACCAAGAAGGCGAGCGGCTTCGTTCTCGAATGCCGAAACCAAAGCCGGGTCGGCCCGCCGCACGTACGGCTTGAACAGCCAGGAAAACCCGGTGCCGACCGTGCCCGCCTCGATGACCGCCCCTTCGTCTACTTCGACAACGTCGGTCTTCCCCACGTTCTTCACCTGCCCCTCAGGCGACCCAGGCCGGCCAGCGGCGGAGCTGACATCGTCCGCCCTCATCTTGTAGACGATTGGATGGTCGGGCCCTTCGCGTGGACCGACAAAAACTGGCCCCCAGGCGTCCGGGTCGGGGGGCTCCGGACGGCCCCTCAGGAAGACGATACGCTCGGGATTGAATCCCGAAAGAGCTTCGGCGGGATCCGCGATCAAGGTGCAAAAGAAGCCGCTGATGCTGCCTGGTTTGCCGTAGGAACGGCCAAACGATATGAGCCGCTCGACATCGTCCACCCAAGGCATCACGATCGTCTCGACCTTCATACCGCCCGGCGCACCGAGAAGATCGGGCACTCCGTTCACATGATCGTCGTCGAAGTGCGAGAGAAACAACAGGTCGAGCCGCTGTCCCGCGAGTTGTTTCAGGTGTCGGTCCACGACGAATTTGCATCGCTTGGATTGGCGCGACCCGCAGTCGTAGACATATCGAAACTTGCGATTGGCCAAAATCTCGATCTTGTCGGGTGTATTGTGGATCATGCAACACTCGCCGGGTGCGACCAACTCGCCGACATGAAAGCCGCCTTGACCCACCGCGTGCTGCCGCCGCGCATGCATGACGACAGGCCCCTTCGAGACCACATGAAGCACCGTTAAAGACGACGGACGGACAGCCTTTACCAACCTAGACCTCTAAGCCTGAGAACAACCGGTGATTGAGGCAATCCGGCTGCCGAGGCAAGAGGAATCGCTTACGGGCAATATGCGCGCCTCGTCTCCGAATGGATAGGCAGCGTTGGGCTAGACCCGAGGCTTTTTGGAACGCATTCAATACGACGAACCAAGGCCACCTTAATCTACCGGCGCACGGGCCATCTTAGGGCGGTTCAGCTTCTGCTTGGGATTGCAACGGTTCAGGATCACCCACCGCATGAACGCCCGACGTCACAGCCACGAAGCTTGCTGTCGATCGCCAAGTTGAACATGGCAAGGTCCAGAGCAGTGGTTGGCGGCGCGGCTGCCGAAAGAACGACTAGGCAAACCCGATTGATTCGTGCGAGGTCGGCCAGTTCCGAGGCGTGGTAGGCCACCCAGTCATGGTCGCGCTCAAGGCACGCCGCACATGCTGCGCCAGTCGATCAACTGGCGCTGCGGATCGCCCGGCGGAGAGCGCAAAGCTTTCCAACAGCAGCGCATGGGTCAGTACGAACCTGCGCTTGCGACGCTAGAGAAGCTCATCTCGGATCCGGAGGTCGCGAAGGATACTGAACGGACGGCGAGGCTCTCGGCGTCGGCAGCGCGCATCGCTCACCAGATGGGCGACGATAGATATTCAATCCCGACCGCAAGGACCAATCACTGGGGCCGACGGAAGCTGAAGCGGCACCAGTGAGCTCCTAGTCTCCGTCGGTCACTACGAAATCTGCGTCATTCCTTCTTCGCGGTGAGCGGCGTCTTGATGTAACCCTTCTCGACCGCCCACTTGCTGAACTTCTCGAAGTCCGCATGGGTTTCCTCGAAGGTCGCAACGAACTTCTGGATCGCGCGCGCGATGGCTACGACGACCTCGAGCTCGTCGATCGTCATCTTGTCCGGTCCGGTGGCGTGCTTCAGCCAGTTGCGGAACAGGTTCAATTCCTTGCCACTGAACTTCCCCTTCAGGACGTTGAAGAGATGCATCAACGGATTCTCGGGCAGGATACTCTCACCGGCGCCCGCGAGCGTCATCGCGCATTCGTACTGCTTGAGTTCGAAGTGCCCGATCGCTGCCCGGATCTGGCGCAGCGAGGCCCACTTCTTCGTCGTTACGACCTCCTTCGGATCAGCCATTTCTCCACCCTCCTCTTCTCTTACTCCGACAGGGGTGGGACCCGACGTGAGCTTCAGCATCAAACCGTGAAAAGGTCCGCCTTCGATCAAGACTGCCGCGGCACCTGCTTGAAAACTCGCTGTACGACGCTGGTACCGATGCCGAGCGTTCTGCCGATCTTCAGAATGCCGTCACCCTTAGCCCTCAATTCAAGTATCCGCTGCTCCACAGCCGGTTTGACCCGGCGTCGGCCCAATTTAGTGCCGTTCGCCCTGGCGCGAGCGAGCCCCGCGTTGACTCGCTCGCGAATTATGCCTCGCTCGAACTCGGCGAATACGCCAAGCATTTGAAACATCGCTTTCCCCGCAGTCGTCGTCGTGTCGAGCCCTTGCTGATGAAGGAACAGACCGACACCCTTTTCATGGAGGCCCTGGAGGATACTAAGCAGGTCAGTGAGCGATCGACCAAGACGATCGACTGACCACGAGGCAACCATGTCGAACTCTTTCGCGTTCACTGCCTTCATCATGGCATCAAGCCCAGGGCGTTGATCCCTGCCCTTAGCGCCGCTGATGCCAGCATCCTCGTAAACCTTGAAGACTTTCCAACCTGACCGCTCTGCTACAGCCTCCAACTCCCGGCGCTGATTGTCAGTGTCCTGCTTGGAGGTGCTCACTCTGAGGTAGATCGCGACGCGCTTCATGAATGCCTCCCCGCCCGATTTCTGCACCATAGTTCGCAATCATACGAAAATCAAATGATTTCCGTATGTCTCCCTCGCGACGATTACAGCCCTGCAAATCAGCCAGTTATTCGCCAAGAAATTTCGCGGGTTTTCCGTATGGCCGGATTTGACTGAACCTATCAACGCGACTGGGGCTGGTACGCAATCTGCTGCAGCGCCTTGTTTGCGTCGCCTCGGCCTTGGTACGTCCCCAAGAGCTCTCCGGCATCCTCTAGGCTTTTAATTCGGTAAAGCTTCCAACGCTTGTCCTTCCCGCGAGCAATTCGAAAAGCTCGACCGTTGCGGCGACAATAGAGATCTGCCGATCCTTTGACGGGCGTCCAGCCACCGTCGGCGCCCAAAAGAAACTTTTCCTCCAACCGGACTCGCTCCGCTTCCCTATTGCGACGATAGGTTTCGTCCCGCTCGCGCCTCAGGCGATCTTCCTCAAGCTCAACATATTCCCGAAGCGCACCGATGATCGCCGGCAGTTCCGTCCCCCGCGCTTTCTCAATCTCGTAGAGTACGAGGCAACCCGTCTTTAGATCTTCATTGGGATACTCCGCCCATGGCTCTTCCCAAAAGGCGCGCAGCCGCTGGGCCACATCAGTTTGCGTCAAAGCTGGCCCCGGCAAGCGATTCAGAAATGTCATCAGATCATCGGTAGGAATCCAACAGCATGCCGCTACTTTCGCGATCTCCTCCCTATGTCCTTCCCACTTGCCCCAGACGGCGCCTGCCCGATCGACAGATTGTATGATCTCCGCAGCAACCTTTTGAAGGCTCCGCGGATCTCGCATATGCCTTAAGGACGGACTTTTGACGTAGTCGGCAAGCTTTGAAATTACCGCATAGAAGCGATCGTTATCCATGATCCAGGCTCCAACGGAGCCGTGATGTTGCCCTTGACGAGACCTTCCATAAAGTAAATCTTTAGGCTGGACTCGGAGATTCTTGTGCCACCGATGCCCTCAAGGCAAAGGTCACACGTTCGAATTGTGTCGGGTGCGCCAATGATTTCAGGGTCTTAATCGAATTAAGGAAAATGTCCGATCCGCGCGGGTAAGCACTGGGTAAGCACGGGCCGGATGTCGTATTTGAGATGGCACGAACAATCGCCACTGCTCTTATCGGGCCTCGCGCGCATTTTTCGGTCCGCAAACAACGGTTCAGAAAAACGCGCCACATCGTTTCGGTCGCGAGGGGGATGATCGATGGCAAAGAAGTCAGCCAAGAAAATAGCGACCAAGGCGGTAGTACAGAAATCAGATTTTTCGGAAGGCGCAACTGTCGGATTTGCTTCCCGTCTCGTCATTCAAGGAGCTCATCGTTTCTATACGTTGGCGATGCCGAGCGATTTGCTAGGAGAAACTTGCACGGTCGATACTCGCGAGGAAAACCCTGCTGACGGATTTCAACGAGCTCTGGATTCTAATCGAGCACAAGAAATTGCCGATTATATAGATGCAGGGTTCGGGACGATTCCCTGCAGCATAGTTCTTTCAGCGCAGGGCAGCGCTAAAATGGATTATGACAGCCGTACGCAAACCTTGAGAATCAAAAAGGCGCGTGGTGCTTTTCTTATCCTAGATGGGCAACACCGTGTTTTTGGCTTCCGGCTTGCCAAGACTAAAATCCGCGTGCCAGTAGCAATTTACAATGGTCTGACTAAATCAGAAGAAGCTCGTCTTTTTATCGACATCAATACCAAGCAAAGACCGGTGCCCAACGAGTTGCTCCTAGATATAAAGCGGATGGCAGATACGGAAACTGATCTGGAGGCTCTTTTCCACGATGTTTTTGATCTATTTTCCGAAGAGTCCAAAAGCCCACTACGTGGACTGATGAGCTCTTCGACGCGCAGCGCGGGTAAGATCTCGCGCGTCACATTTAATGCCGCGCTGAAGCCGATTTGGCTCTTCTTGGGCGACGCAGACGCCGAAGATGTCTTTGAGGCATTGAGCGGGTATCTCCGAGTTTGGGTTGACCATCTCAAAAAGAATGATGTCTCAATTACGAACTCCACTCTCCTGAGAGGAATTATGCTGTTTTTCCCGGCAGTGGCGGAAAAGGTGGCAGACAAGTTTGGAAAAAAGTTTACGACCGATAACTTCCTGACCGTACTAAGACCGATGCTTGCAAGGGTAAACAAAGCGACACTTCGAAGACCCGGAGGCAGTCCGACAACACTTGCAGAAATTTTCAAGAAGGCGATGCACTCCGGCTTCACGCTCGGTTAGCATATGTCCCTCCTTGCGGACGCCCTCCAACCATTTCTGGTCACCGAACTAAGTGAAGTACATGGTCGCCAAAACAATCTTGCGCTGACCGATCTATTAATTGACCCTAAATCATCATTTACACTGTCAGTCGATAATACGGCCGAGAATTTCACAGTAGATTTTCGCGATCGCGCGCCGGTTTTGGTCGGGCTGGCTGCCGACTGCAATCGTTTTGCAACCGCGGCCTTCCAAACGATGGTGTCCGTGCCGCAAGGCGCCGCGAACGCGCACGGATTGCCTTGGAGTCTCATCCAGCTTTACTATTCGGCATTTTATGCGGGCCACACCACGATCCGTCTTTTGGGCGAGGCTTGTTGTTTTCTTGATGCGAGACATAGCACCCGAATTACCGACCTGTGCGACGCGATCGGCATTGATTTGGGCTTTGCGGTATCGGGAGGGACGTACAGCTGCATCATCGCTAGAGATTTAAAGAGCATGACCTTTTCTAAGGTAAGAGGTAGGCAGGCTAATACGCACGAAAGTTTCTGGAAACTCTTCAATTCACGGCTTGATCATTGCACGAAGAGCATCTTGAGTGCCGGAATGCCGCAGAGAGATGCACAAGCAGCTTTCGACAAACTGACATCATTTATCGACCTTTTAAAGCAACGGGGCCGCTCGGAAAGCTGGCTGAGCTCAGTTCGTAACGAAATTCAGTATAGACAATCGCATGAAGTTTGGTTCCCATCGTCGATCAATAAGGCCGCACGCGGAGTGTTGACGCGCCAGATCGATGGGTGGTCGAAGGATCCGATGACTTCCTCGCTGATGGTTACATCCCCGCTTCCAGATTTTATTGCCGGTTGTAACTTTGTAATTGCCTTGTCGAGATTGCTCCTGGCTCGGGTTTCGCAATTGTCTGGATCACCTCAGTGTTTCTTGAATTTTGGGCCGGAAAATTTTTGCGTACTAAAATGATCCTTGATCATCAGTGCCTTGGGTTATTTTTAAACCAGCTTGCCAGTTCTTCTGGATGATTCGAGGTGTCATGACATCGGAATACGCCGTAGAGGTGCGCCCGCGCACATCCTATGCAGCTTCCGGCGGCGGCAGCACGGCCGCCCGCATGGGAGGTCCCGCATGAACTTCGAAGCGCTGCCGTGGAAAGATATGACGACGATCGGACTGGCGACCCTCGGTGCGGGCCTCGGCGTCATGAATACTTGGAACGCCTTGAGCCAACGGCGGGTGCGGCTGGTTGTCCGGCCAACCTATGCCCTCGATCCCAACGGCCAAAGGCCGACGATGCTCAGCATCGCGGTGACGAATTTAAGCAGCTTTCCTATGACCATCAACGAGGTGGGTTACACGGGTAGGGCAGGTGCGAAGCGAGGCAAGCGGGCGATGATCGTCCAGCCGCACGTTATCGACGGTAAGCCATGGCCTCGCCGCCTGGAATCACGTGAAGCAGTCTCCCTTTATTTCGGTGTAGAGGACGTGGCTCGGGACCCAAGCTTGCTCGCGCGGGGACGGAATGCGGAGTTTACGCCTACGGCGGCAGTCCGGCGCTCGACCAGCTGAGAGACCTCGCCAGGGATTGATCGCGACGGAATCGCCCCGGCGTTAACAGAACTCCCGCAGTACCTTGAAAAAAAACGGGTGGCGGACCTTGCCTTCCGCCGATTTCGCCCGGTACTCGATCTCGGCGAGCAGCTCGGGCTAAAGGGGCCAGTGCCCGATATTCCGTGCCGACAGCCACGGACCGCCAGCGTCGTGCTGCGTCCACGCTTGCCTTCGACTTCTGGTTGCGCTTGGATGCGGCTGGTCTGGGGGAGTTCTGCAAAATGCGCGTTATCGTTATCGTGGCGTTTGGTGCCGCGGTGCTGCTGTCCGGCTGCGCAATCCAGCGCGCTCAAGAAGCACAAGATGCCCGAGTTCAGATGGTCGGAATGTCCAAAGAGCAGGTTCTCGCCTGTATGGGCCCACCCGTAAATAAAGCGGTCGAGGGAATGACAGAGGTCTGGGCCTACAATTCCGGAAACGGGACCACCGTCACTGATGCCAGCTATGGGCGCTTCGGTGGCACCGCCGTCAGTTCGAGCCGGTTTTGCAACATCAACGTCGTGATGAACAAGGGCCAGGTCGCGGCAGTAAACTATACCGGCCCGACAGGCGGCCTTCTTACCGCCGGCGAACAGTGCGCATATGCGATCGACGCTTGCGTTCGGCACCAGTAGCGGGAGTTGAGGTGTATCGAACTGATTGGTTGACAGCATCTTTGTGAAATTAATTTCACACAGGACTCGCCGGACCAGGTAGCTGTTTTTGTATCTGTTGGACAGCAGTCGTCGTCCATCAGCCATTCGAAATGGTAACCAACCCATCAGACCCCTTTGATCCAAGGCATTCAGGACGAAATCGACCCGACCACGCAGGATCGTCATTTTGAACCACCAATCAAAATGACCGTAACCGATCCCTCACAGCCGACTGATGGTGCTGTGGCTTACATTATACGACCGCGCTATGTCGGTTAGCACCTCACCCGCCTCCCGACGAGCAATTGCCTCTCTTCGCTGGTGGCCGGTGAGCTTCGGCTTACGACCAAGGATGACCCCCCTTGCCTTCGCACGCTCTCGCCCCTCGCCCGTCCGAGTCCGGATCAGTTCACGCTCAAACTCGGCCAATCCACCCAATACAGTCAGCATCAGCCGACCATGCGCCGTGGTCGTGTCGGCCCATGTATCCCTGAGGGATTTAAAACCAGCGCCTTTTTCGGCAATCGTTCCCAGCAGATTAAGAAGATCGCGCGTGGACCTTGCCAGTCGATCGAGCCGGGTGACGATCAGCACATCACCCTTCGCAAGGATCGCCATTAGACGGGCGAGCTGCTTCCGATCGGATCTCGCGCCACTGATTTTCTCCTGAAAAACCTTCTGGCATTGTGCAGCTTTAAGTTCGGCTATTTGAGCCGTCAGGGACTGACCATCTGTACTGACTCGGGCGTATCCATAGATGGCCATATCGCTCTCCATTTCGCACATATAATATGCACAACATAAAGCCGCATTCTATATGGGTCAAGCATTCTGTTCATAAATCATGATTTTTGCACGAACCCGCTCGATGTCCGTTATGTGGAGTCGAACGGACTCTCGACGAATGCGGCGCCACTTCTCAGTTTGACCCACAACAGACCTCGCCGCCTTAGACGATGACGATGCCATGCGCGAGCACAGTGCGGCCGGATTGTTGATTGATACGGTACATAGCTGACCGTCTGGAGGTAGACGATTTGGCACGCGCCGGTGGGCTCACCACCCGGCACGCGAGTGTCATGGATTGGGAGCTGTTAGAGCTCCCACGAGCTAGAGCGGAATGCGCCGCGCCGCGCGATTGCCGCGCAGGCACGAGGGCCTGCGACCGTTTGGGACCTAGCTCAACGCTTGAAGATGGCGCGCCGGATGCACTTGCGGGCGTGGTGAGAAAACGCGATTTCCGTGAACACCGTGACCGCGACGAATAACTCGGATAGCAAGGAGCGAGTTGCCATGAGCATGAAATACGCCAGCGGCATCATCATCGCGCTTATTGTCGATGTGTCCGCCACGATACTGATCAGATCACGCCCGGCTGTCGCCGATGTGAAACGGATCGTGGAGATTCCGAAGTCTTTCTGGGGCGCATGGGCGCCAAACGCCGATGCCTGTGCCAACGCGGCAGATCAATCGATCATCACTCTGTCAGGCAAATCCTACACAAGCTCGCAAACTTCATGCAGTGTTATCAATGTGAGCGAAACGCCCGGCACAAACAGGCCAACTTATTCTGCTCGTTTGCGGTGCGTCGGGCAAGGGCAGACCCAACCCACATCTTCGAATTTGATCCTTCGCTCGGAAGATTTGAATCGTATTTCCATCGGTTCTGAGTTCACGACTCTCAACGTGTATCAGAAGTGCTCCGCAAAGGGGCCGGTCACGAACGGCCCTCAGTAGTCATGTCCATGGGAGATCACGATGGCCTAAAAAGCGGCGGCCCATACTGAAGCGTGTGTTTCTGTGGGTTCGACGCCGATGCAGCTTATCGTAGCGCATCTGTCTAGATAAGCCTTGAAGGCCTCCGCTCTAGCGGAAGTCAGGTTTTGGCCCCGAACTGCCAATTGCCAGGTCCACGTCTACGGCGGCTGGCGTCACCCCGACTACTGTCCGGTGTTAATCTACGCTGAGCTTGCATTGGTCCAGGGAGAAAAAGTGGACCAGATTGTTGCGGCCTGCCACTTCCGAGTCTGGCACAAATGCGAAGTGCCACGATGTCGGCTGTACCGCCGCTATTGGGTGATAAGCGGAAGTGACACGGGCACCGTCAAACCGACGAGACATGGCATGCGTCGCCACGACCCTCGAATCATGGCCATCTAACCGCCCCTATTCGATTGAAGCACTATCCGCACCGAAGGGATCTGCCAGCGAGGCCGACAAACGTCTGCTCATGGGGCAACGACGTCACCCAGTCCAGTGATGCGCGCATGGTCGCCTCGTCATTTTTCGGCGCAGGTAGAGCCGCAGTAGGGTACCGCGGGTCTTAAGCTTCTAGTTTTGCGACTTCACGTGCGCAAGTAGCCTTCAACCTCGCCCTCAGCCCAGGCGAGCGTCTTCTCCAGCGGCTCGCCCTGCATGTGGCGCACGGTCATCTTGGTCATGAGGGCTTGAACATAGATCTGCACCGCGATCTTGGGCGGGGCCGGCTGCGCGGCGATCGATAAAATCTGATGGTTGTAGGGATTCGGGTAGTGGTAGAGCGTGCCCTTTGGCGGTCCTTCGTCGGCCCAGGTCTTGAGCGTCGTCAGGTTGGCGAAGGCGGGAAGGTCGTAGCCTCCGCTTGCGGCCACCATCTTTTCGATTGCCTTCGGCTGCGACAGGTGCGCGAGCAGGCTCTTTGCCGCCGGCTTGTTCTTGCTGAAGGACCAGATCCCCCAGAAGAAAGGAACGAAGGGTGCGAAGCGGCCCTTCGGGCCGGCCGGCATGCCATGCGTCCACAACTGCTCCGCCACCTTCGGCGCGTCGCGCTTGGCGACCGCCCAGGCGCTCGGCGGGTTCAAGATCAGCGCGCCTCGGCCCGAGATGAGCCACTTGTTGTTCGAAGCGTCGTCCCACGCCGGCGCGTCGGGCGGGAAGAACCGGGCGAGTCTGGTGTAATAGTCGAGCGCCTGACGCACTGCGTCCGACTTGACCGTGACGTTGCCCTTTGCGTCGACCAGCGCGGCTCCGAACGACCGGAAGATCGCACCGGCGGTATCGACGGAATCCGTCGTCGTGCCGAGCCCGATCCCGAACGCGCATCCGGCCTTGTGGCACGCCTCAGCGGCCTTGAGGAACGTATCGAGCGTCCAGTCCTCCGCCTTCGGCGGCGAGCCGGCCGGGTACATGGCCTGAACGTCAATACCGGCGTGCTGCTTCATCAAATCGATGCGCGAGCACGGACCCTTGATTTGGCTGCCGGCCGTGGCCGGCACGGCGATCCAATGGCCCTCGGACTTGCCGAGATACTCAACGGTCGGGTTGACGGCACCATTCAGATCGATCAGCGGTACCATGATGTCGTCGACCGGCTCAAGCAGCATGGCATCGTCGGCGGGCCGCCAGGTCGCCAGCGCAAGGATGTCGTGTCCCGATTTGGCTTGGGCCTCGGCAACAGCCGTCAGCAAGAGCTTGTTGCCCTGCGAGGTGATGAAGTCGATCTGGGCCTCGACCTTCTCCCGAGCCGCCCATTCCTCGACCAGCGATTGGGTCGCGGCGTTGGCGCCCGGCGCCCAATGGTCCCAGAAGCCGATCGAAAGCTTGCCCGCAGCATAGGAGCCGCGGACATGCGGCATGGCAACCAGCGCCGTCGAGGCTGCGGTCGTAGCGAGAAAACGGCGTCGCGTGAGCTTGCTTCTGGGCATGGCGCACACTCCTCTCTTGATCGGAGCTCAAACGCGCCATTGTTGTTGCTGCACTGTCGACGGTACGGTCGAAGCCGCATGCGCGTTTAGCGTCCGTCGCGCCGAAGGTTAGGCCAATTCCCTCGGCTGTGTTAGCGACAATCCATGCTGCGGCGCGGAATACGCAATGCGTCGGCGAAAGTGGCTAAGTCTGGAAGTGGGGCACTTTTCGGACGTCGCAAGCGGACGCAGCAATGTCTGCTCCTGGGGAAAAGTCGGACAAGGGCAGGGCGCTATTCGCCTTCTGCCAATGACCCACATTGGCCTGCTCGTAAGACAACATCGCTGTCACACCAGTTTTCTGAATAACTTTCCAGGAATGTTTGAAGCAAGCCGGAGTTAACACGTTCGGCTGGATTGGGAGCTCGAAGGCGTAGCATGCAGGAGGTTCCTATGACCGGCCTCAGCTCGCCCCCGCGCTGGGGCCGTTCCTTTGGTGCCGGCGCGCGCGGCCGTTTGAACCGGCTACGCTTCGGGACACAAGACCCGCACCGGACTTGGCGTGCCCCCGCTTTGATGGCTGCGGTCATCTGGACAAACAGCGGAAATTGGTGAGCGCCACCCGTCTGGTTTTCTCTGTGGACTTGGCTGCATAGCCGTTGCCCACAATATTCACTTGCTCGCAGCACAGAACCGATTTACGCGGTTTTGGCGCAGGCAATCCGAAGGTAAACTGAAGCATGTTCCGAAAAATGCTCCAACCCGTGCACTCGAATCGGTTTGATCGCGCGTGCCACCGCCTAAATCGCGTATCCGTGATGTCGGACCGAGTCGGGCTCAGAGAACGATGAATTGGATTGAAGTTGCGGGTTATCTTGCTTCGGCGTTGGTCTTGGCCACGTTTTGTATGAAGACGATGATCCCTTTGCGTGCCGCAGCCATTTGCAGCAATTTTGCTTTCATTATCTATGGATTTTACGACAGCGTTTACCCCGTCTTGATCTTGCACGCGATCCTGCTGCCTCTGAATACATGGCGCGCTGTCCAGATGCTGCGCCTGATAAGGCGGGTTGAGATAGCGTCAAAGGGAGACCTATCTACGGATTGGCTAAAGCCGTTTATGAAGGAAGAGCGATTGAAAGCTGGAGAAATTATTTTCAATCGCGGAGATCATGCAGAGCGCCTCTACATGGTCCTATCCGGCAATGTCCATATCGAGCAGATCGATTTCACCCTGCATCCGGGCGACCTTTTTGGAGAGATCGGCTTGTTTTCGGCTGACCATCAGAGAACACAAACGGCCCGTGCACTGACAGACATTAATCTCCTTTGGATAGGCGAAGGCGAGCTGGCGCAAATCTGCTATCAGAACCCTGGAATCGCGTTTTACTTCTTGCGGCTGACCACCAACCGTTTGATTGCCAATGCATCACGCCTCTCGACAAGCCTAGCCACTGCGTCAACGGTTTCTTGAACTTGTGGCTTGGCGATGAGCCTTACATGCGGGACACCCGGCAAAGCCGACTTTCACCCAAACATTTTGTTGTCGACGTTGGAACGGCTAGGTTTGCCGTATGACCAGAGGCGCTGGTCGTCATGTCCGACGCCGCCCTCTATGATCTGCGTGAGCCTATATCCGCGCTGGCCCTCAGGAGCCGACTGCCCATAATTGCGGTACGTTCCTGAGTTCACCGATGCTGGTGCCCTAATGAGTTATGGGCCGCCACGGCGAGCCATGTATCGTGCCGCTGCCGATTACGTGAAGAAGATATTGGCCGGCGCGAAGCCTGCCGACCTCCCGGTCCAGCAGCCCACGCAGATCGAACTGTCGATTATCTTGCAGACGGCAAAGGTGCTTGGCATCAAGATTCCAGACGCAATACTTTCGCGCGGCGACCGCGTTGTCGAATGAAGACGCTGTTTCCTGCAGTGCATGAGTCCGTTGATGGCACATTTCGGACCTGAGCGATCAGGCGGACGATGTCCGTTCGCGGTGGTAAAGCTGACCTCGCTACCGAGCGGCCCACTTCCGAAAATGACCCGGAGCGGTCATTCAGCGCCAATTCAACACCTAGCGGCCTGATAGCGGATGCGCTGCATCCAGTGTTTGAAGCTCCTGAGGTGTCAGTGTCAGTGACAGCGCGACGGCGTTTTCAGTTACATGTGCCACGGACCCGGATTCGGGAATTGCAATGACGTTACCGCCGTGGATGGTCCAGGCCAGTGCAACAGCGGCTGCGGAGCAAGCGTGCGCTGCGGCAATACGCCCAAGGTTCGGATCACTCAGCAGGCTGGCGCCGAGGCCGCCAAGCGGCGAATAGGCCATCACCGGCATTCCGTGCCGTTCGCACCACGGCAGTAGGTCGCGTTCAATGCTGCGGCCGTCGAGGTTGTAAAAGACCTGATTGGTCACGCAGCGATCGCCTTGTGGAATATGGAACAGATCTTCCATTTGGGTGACTGTGAAGTTGGACACGCCCCAGGCACGAATCTTGCCGGCTGCGCGTAGACTTTCGAACCCCGCTACGACCTCGGAAGGTTCGGCGTTCGGAGCTGGCGAGTGCAGCAAATAGAGATCGAGATGATCAGTACCCAGCCGTGTAAGGCTCGCCTCACAAGCACGTGCCATGGCATCTCCAGTGACCTCATCGGCTTCCACCTTGGACACTACGAAGGCGCGGTCACGTTGACCGGCAATCACGCGCTTAATCAATTCTTCGGAACGGCCTTCACCGTAGTTCCCCGACGTGTCAATCAGCGTCATCCCGAGCGAAAGGCCCGTGCGTAACGCTTCTTCCTCGTCAGCTGCCGGATGTCTTCCCTGCCCAATATGCCAAGAGCCCTGACCGATCGCCGGGACAACGATGCCGTCGCGAAACTTGACCGTCCGCGCTGCGCCCGCTGCGGCGACGGCAGTCGCTGCATCGAGAGCCAACGCGCCTGACAAAGTCACCAACGAACCAAGCGCGACGCAACGTTCATTGAATTCACGCCGGCTCAGCAATCTGGTGTCGCTAGTCTTCACGACAATGTCCTCCGACTGCGTGCTCGATCTGAAGATCGATCAGCTGAGTTCCACTCGGCTAGCTCGCCGCGAAGATTGAAGCCTCCGGCTGCTGAGTTAAGAAGATTGAAGCCTGCGGCTGCTGAGTCAAGATATGCGGAAATGGGTGCTTTTGATGCTGTGGACGGCTCCTCCACCCGGCACGTGAGTGCCACGGATGTGGATGCTGTTGAGGTTCCCACCGTTCGGAGGAGCTCGATATGTAAGCGATCACGACTCCTTTGCTGCGATTGCTCACTTCCGGGTTTGTTGAGGGTTTCGGATGCCGGCCAGCGACATCGGCGCGACATACACCAGTGGCCGGCGTCCGAAAGCCGCCAAGGAAAGAACCCGCGGGGGATGGGGCGCGGAGAATGCCGCGCACTGCGCTATGGGGATTTGGCTGATGCGGAAGGTGTGAGCGCGGGAGCGCCGTGTCCTTTGAGGCGGTTTGTTACTTGGCAGGCAGGCAGCGATAGCTCGGGTTGATGATTGAGACTGTTATTGAGTGTGTCGGTTGCAGGGATGCTGAGTTGTTGGGACGGCGCATCTGCGCGAGCGTGGTCGGCGCCGGTCTGCAACCGACGCTGGGCAAGGTTGTCAGTGCATCGTTTCAGCACATCGATCGTGATCATGACGTATCGATCCTGACGGCGATGATTGGACCGGTCGGCCGATGATGCGGTGTCGAGCCGCGCTTGAAGGTCTCGATGATGTTCATGCGACCGCCGCAACACGGGCACGGCTGGGTCGCCTGGTCGGTTGCCGGGGTACTATCGGGAGGCTGCGGCTGGTGCGCGGTTTGCACAGGTGCCACCGCAGCGATCAGCTCACGGATCCGCTCGATGGTCTCGGTCTTGGCGCCGCGGGCCAGCAGACCGCAGTGCCTGATCCGGTGGAATCCGTTAGGCAGGACATGCATCAGGAACCGCCTGATGAACTCGTCCGGCTTGAGCGTCATGGTCTTGTAGCGGCCGGGTCCCTCGATCCGGTAGTCCTTGTAGCTGAACGTGACGCCGGTCGCGTCGGCGGCGATGAGGCGGCTGTTGGAGATCGCGACGCGGTGGGTATAGCGGGACAGATAGGCCAGCACCTGCTCCGGCCCGGCGAACGGCCGCTTGCTATAGACGAACCACTTGGTCCGATGCAGCGGCGCGAGATAGGCCTTGAACGCGGCCTTGCCGGCGAGGTGGGCGTGGTCGCCGAAGAACTGCAGGCGGCCGGCGTCGTGTGCGGCGAGCAGCATCTCCAGCATCAGGTGGCGGAACAGCCGCGACAGCACCTTCACCGGCAAGAGATAGTTTGGACGGCAGCCGATCCAGCGCGTGCCGTCGAGCGATATCCCACCACCCGGCACGATCATGTGGACGTGTGGATGATGGGTCATCGCGGAGCCCCAGGTGTGGAGCACCGAGGTGAAGCCGATCTTGACGCCGAGGCGCTTGGGATCGGCCGCAATCGTGCGCATTGTCTGCGAGGAAGCCTTGAACAAGAGATCGTAGACGACGGCCTTGTTGTGGTAGGCGATGGTCCCGATCCGCCCTGGCAATGTGAACACGACGTGGAAGTAAGGAACGTTCAGCAGTTCTGACTTGCGCTGCTTCATCCATGCCAGCGCCTGCGAGCCCTGGCACTTGGGGCAATGCCTGTTACGGCAGCTGTTATAGGCGATCTGCGTGTGCAAGCAGTCCTCGCAGCGCATGACATGGCCGCCGAGAGCCGCCGTGCGGCAGCTCTCGATCGCCGACATCACCTTCAACTGGCCGAGACTGACATGACCGGCATTGGCTTGCCGCCATGCCGAGCCATGGGCGCGGAAGATATCCGCGATCTCCAGGACGGGACGAGCCATGATCGCCGTGGCTTATGCCGGCGGCTTGTTCTTCGATGTCAGCGGCGTGAGCCGATCCAACGGGCTCATGACCGCGCGGATCACGTTGGTGGCTACCTGCGCGTAGAGCGCGGTCGTATCGAGCCTGGCATGTCCGAGCAAAACCTGGATCAAACGCACATCGGTTTTCTCTTCGAGCAGGTGGGTGGCAAAGCTGTGGCGCAATGTGTGAGGCGTCACTCGCTTCTTGATCGCCGCCCTATCGGCAGCGGCATGAACGACGCGATTGAATTGCCGCGTCGTCAGCGGCAGCAGCGGATCACGGCCCGGGAACAGCCAGACCGCGGGCCGGGCGATGCGATACCAATCGCGCAGTAACTCCAACAGCCGCGGGGAAAGCATTGCAAAGCGATCCTTGCGCCCCTTGCCCTGCTCGATGCGCAGCAGCATGCGCTCGGAATCGATGTCCGACACCTTTAGCGCCACGACTTCGGAGACCCGCAGTCCGGCGCCATAGGCGGCGCTCAGCGCGGCCTTGTACTTCGGCCCGGGGGCCGCCTCCAGCAGCCGTGCGATCTCCTCCAGGCTCAACACCACCGGGATCCCGCGCGGCTCCCGCACGAACGTGAGGTGCCTTGCCATCTCGGGGCGGTCGAGCGTCACGGTGAAGAAGAAACGCAGCGCTGCAACCGAGCCATTGATGCCCGGCGCACGCACGCCGGCCTGCGTCTGATGCAGCTGGAAAAGGCGAAGATCCTCAGGCGCGGCCGTATCCGGCGCGCGGCCGAGAAAGGCTGTAAATGTCCTGACGTGCCGGATATAGTCGTTGTGCGTCTTCTCGACGAAGTTGCGCACCGTCATGTCTTCGATCATGCGCCGGCGCAGCGGGCTGATGGGCTTCTCACTCATCGGGGTGCTCCTGTCTTGAGGTGGAGGTTGGTAGACCCCTCGATTCTCAAGACAGGACGTCCGGCTTGTCATCGTCTCCCGCTTACTTCGTCACTCCATCGGTGCCACTGGCTCCGCTCCGCGCGCAGCGCGCTCCCGCAAAGCGGGTTCGTTCTGTGGCACATTTCGGAAATGGCGCGATGTCCGACTCGAGTCCGCTATGCGCACCAAAGCGGACTTAGATTTTCCGCAGGCAGCCGGTTTAATTCTCCCGCGGGCATCCCCACATACTATCGATGACCCAATGGCAAAACTCCTTCACGCGGGCCCCCCGAAAACCAAGGCTGAACTGCGCGACATGCTGGCAGAGGCCGTCCGTAACACGCAGCCCGAGCCGAAGCGGCAGTCAAATGCCAAAAAAGAGATCCCGGTTAGTCACTAACTGCGGATGGATTGCAAGAGCACAGAGTTCCTATGGAAATGTAGGAACTGCTTTTGACCACTAGTAAACACGCCGGCATTGATCGCTTTCGTCGTCTCAATACCCATCCGCTCAAGCGACGGGCGATGCGCCACTGGTGAAATGATAAGTGCGCCGTTGTTTTCAAAACCGATAAATCCACGATCGAACAGATGGTCAATACTGGGCGTTAGCAGCAATCCGTTTTCACCGTTCAACCGTTCTTCGTTTGTCGCGTCGCGCCATGGCTTGCAATGGCTTGCAACAAGATGAACGGGATTTTCGACCCCGGTGATGCGGCATTTGGATTCGATCTTCCCGACCCGTTCTTTGAACAGCCCCTGCCCTTTCCTCGCGCGAATTATTGCCAACCGATCCGTTTCGGGGATCGAGACGTCGTCGGCGACTTGCTGTTCTATCTTCCGCTCCCAGGTATCAAGATCATCTGCGTAAACGGGCTGCACCTTCGCCGCGGCCAAGGTCAAGGGCGCCACTTCTTGACCGATCAACCCGATCAGCACTTCGGCCAGTGTCGTAAGAACCTCCGTCAGATAGACGGACTGCAAACCGTTTCCGTTCGGCTGGAGCGGTGAGTATTTGTCAGGAAGAAGCGGCCTCAGAATCTCGATGTGGTCTTTGGGACGAATTTTGTTGGCAAGCTCGGTAAAATGGACCTTCACTCGCCAACCAACAGCTTCCCAATTCTGGCCGGAGTTTCCAAACTCCAAGGGCTTGGGACTTTCCCAGCAGTATGATTGAGCAATCCCCACAGCGAGTATCCGGGTGTCCATGAACGAGAAGATCAGGTCGCCTGGAGCAACCTCGCGCATTGACTCGTAAAAAGGATTTCGCACCCCATTAGCGTTGCGCTTGGGCGACCATAAATATCCGCCCGTTACTTCATGGCGGTAGGTCTGGTTTTGGTTCACCCACCAGTAGCGCATACCCTAATCTAGCGTCAGCGGATGTTGAACGGAAGCCAGCTAATAAAACGTCCCGAACCAGTACGCCCTAACGTTTTGGCCGTCGTCCACCTTTCAGAGGTCGCGGAGCAGGTTCGCCTGCTCGGGGCACTTTGAACAATTCCTCAATGTTCGCTGATAGCGCCTTCGCAATCCGTTCAAGAACGGCAACCGTCGGATTTTCAAGCCCGCGCTCAAGACGACTGACATAAGTTCGGTCGATTTCAGCATCGACGGCAAGAACCTCTTGCGAGAGACCGTTTGCGACTCTCAACCGGCGAATATTTCTTGCGACCAGGGCGCCTGCTTTCATCGAAGCAGGGCAACAGCCAGTAGCCTATTAAACCACGGACAATAGTGCTATGGATTGATCGGAATCTGAATGACCCCGGCCCGCCAAAAGGCGACCTCACGACAAAATAGCGAGAGGGCAGCAATTGAAGGACGCACCTTGGAAGGTTCTTATTGGCTTCGCCACGGCCATTATGATTGTTGAATTTTTCATGGTGCTCATCGATGGCAGAAGTCTGAATGATGCGATTTTCTTGGCGCTATTTGCGGGGCCTGGGTCTCTTATAATTCTAACGGCGTTGGCATTTGTCTTCCATTTTCTCGGTTGGCCTAAAGACGGCTCCGAGCGCAATGACGTTTAACCAAGGGCTCTAGGCAATGCGCGAGGTTCATTGCCCGCACTGCAACGCGGTAAATCGGCGCCCGAAGTGCGGTAGCTGTCAGAAGGAGATCCCCGACCCGGCCGCAATCGAGCTCGCTTGGAAACTCTATGAGCATCGCAGATATCTCAGATATGCGGGAATCGCGTTTTTAGTCGTGGCAGTTGCGCTCGTTCTGTGGCGCCCGTGGGAGACTTTCTATTTCTTCTCTCCAACCAATGTTGCAGAATGCAGAGAGCAAGCAGCCCGAACCGCCAGATCGAACGACGCTATGCGCGTGCTTATTAGCCTGTGCTACTCGAAGTTCCCCAGCAAGCCCTGAGTTTGGCATGCCGCGTGCCAGCTAAAATTATGAGCCCAAGAGCAGCGGTTTCCTAAATCACGCAACTGAGAGGTTCGATGCAATTCCTGGCCGAACAACATCTTGTCGCGGCAAAGCTAGTGCGGGAGAACGGAGCACGGAGATCCGGCGCCGAACGCGAGTTATTTATCCAAAAATCGAATACCTTCGTCGTCTGCGCGCGTCTTGCGGCTCAAGACAGAGGCTGCATCTGCTTGGACAGGTTTGACTGGTGGTCGGTTTCGCCGGATTGGAATGTAATTGATGATCAAATACGACTGCTTGCGCCGCCGTATATCGACGGTCCACCTCTCGTTCCGGATATCAGATAGGGCGCCGGCGGACCTCGTCGCGCATCTTGTCGCGGAAGGCTTCACTTTGAGACCACGGGCGATACGCGCAATGTTGTCGATCGAGACACTTCGCTCAGACCGCTGGCCCCCCGCTGAGACGCCAGGCGCGCTCAGGAAGCCGCCCGTAAGGCGGACGCTGCGGGCCTTGTGTCTGTCTGGTTTGAACAGGTGGACGTTTCACCGGGCCGACGCGGCCCTTCCCGGATCGCGCAATGCCTAATTGGCGGCTGCGGCTTTACAGGTCAAATGCCGTCGCTACAGCGGCCCAACGGCGACACCAACATGCGATGGAGCGTCGTCTCGTTGGACGGCGGACGTCCGCACGGCGGCGTGGTTGAGCCAGATGGCCGGGCGCGCGCGGGCCGTGGTCGCGACGTTGAGACATGAGACATGAGACGGGTCTGTCGTCGGCGGGTAGCCAAAAAGCATTTTTTCGGGTGTTGGACCAGTTTCTTTGCATATGCGCTCCGAATTGCCCGTTTCGAACGCCCGAAATATGAGGCGGCCTCAACAGTGAGACGAGATGATGAGACAAGATTAGAATGAGCGCCTTTTAGACCGGTGACCACCCCCAACTTCGTCGACGGCGGCCGCGCCCGATCTGCTCACGCTCGCCATAGGTCGTGCGCACCACCCGTACACCGCAAGCAGTATGCATGCTTGAGCATTGCTTGAGGCAGTGCTTGAGCAATGCCAGGAGCACTGCTTGAGCAGTGCTTGAAGCATGGTCCAAGAATCCTCCAAGTTTCTAGCCCTTGGCTTTCACGTGAAACCCCAAAAGGTGCTTCGCAGCAGTGCCCACCGAGCCTTCGCTGGCACACCAGCACATACCTGTCTTGCGGCCGCCGCTTAGGCTCACCCGAGGCGCCAGTCGCTCCGCAGCCCCCGTCGATAGATGGAGAGTATGGTCGGTTATGGCGGGCTGTCTCAGCCCTCACCCACGATCGCTCAGGCGAGGACCAAATTCTGCATTACACGCTCTGACACAGTAGCTAACAATCTACTTTGATCTTATCGACCGCTTTCTGCTGTGGAACTGTGTCTTATGCTCGGGGGAACAGAACGTTGCGTCGGCGCGCCGGCCGGACTTGGCGCCTACCTCAACGACTTCTTTACAGAAATCACAAAGGCGATTTCTGAGCCAACTGCATCAACATTCCGTTTACCAAGGATTTTACTCTCAGCTGCATTTGAAATCCGCCGCCGGAAGCAAGGTCCAAATTTAAGCGATGGTGAAGTGAGACGATCGGCGTGAGACGTGAGACAATTCTGAGACAACCCGAACCACGTCTGGTCCGTTTCGCTGCCCGGTACTGAGGCTGTTCGATACATGATCCGGGGTAGCTGCGCTTAATCCCGGTGGTGGGACGCAACGATACGCTTCGCCTTGCACATGATCGGATCAATGAAGAGACAGAGATTTCATCGAGACGCGAGTTTGCCAGACGAGACAAAGTGGTCCCCTCACAGATCTGAAAGATTTAGTGGCCGCTAATGGTGCGGCTGAAGGGTAGAAAGTTTTACACCGATTTATTTAGCCGCCGTTTTTCATGCTCACAGCATTGCTTGGGGCAGTGCTCAAGCATTGCTTGGGGCAGTGCCTAGGCTAAGCTTAAGCATAGCTCAAGCAGGTTTTCATCCAAATTTGCTCCGGCGCAGCTCAAGCACAGCCACAGGCATAGCTCAAGCACAGCTCAAGCACAGCCACAGGCAGAGCCCGAGCTAAGCCCGCGACATGCACACTTTACACTTACATAAGAACTCTCTCTGCGCGCGCGAAGGCAGATTTGACCAATCAATCGAAACGTAATCTTGTCGTGCCTTAGAAACCCCATTCACCCCGTCCAACATAAAAACGTGCACCGTGACCCGAGCCCTTCCGTTCACAGAAACATCTCTCGCTCGCGCCATCAAAGGCGTCGAGCGCGCGGGGCGGTTCGTGATCGGGGTCATGGCGGACGGCACGCTGATCGTGGGCGACAAGTTCATAGAAATGACTTCCGTGGTTCCTGTAGATGCGCAATCATCCACGCCGCCAGCTAGGCGGTTTGGGGAGAAAATCAATGGTGATCCGAGTGCGCCTTGAGGGTCTGAACATCGTGCGCGCCAAGGGGCGGCTATACGTCTACCCTCGATCGGGCGGTAAGGCGCTGGTCAAGGGCTTCGTCGGCTCACGCGCTGACCTTGAGAAAAAGCTCGCAGAGCCGGATTTCATCCAAACCTATAACCGCCCGCGCGTGCGCAAGCCCGCGGCCGACTATGGCATCGAGACCCTGGGCGGCTTCATCCATTGGTTCACGAACGGCGACGTCGACCGGACGGCAGAGCAGCGCAAGGCGGCGGACCGTTTCGGCGCCAAGCCCGACGGCTACCCGAAATGGGTGAAGCTCTCCGACGCTACCCGCAAGGACTATCTGGCGGCTTACGAGTACCTGCGGCCTGAGTTCGACATCCTGCTCAAAGACATCAAGCAGCCGGATCTCTACGATGCACGCGACGCCGCCGTGAACGCGAAATGGGGCCGCTTCGCCGACAAGATGATCGCGGCGCTGTCCTCGATGTTCAGGCAGGCAGTGAAGCGCGGCAAGATGGACTTCAACCAGTGCCTGGGCATGGACAAGGCCCACGAGGCCGATCCGAACGCCAATCGGGAGTGGTTCGCTCCGGAGTGGCAATTCGCCCGGGAGAACGCACCGCTCGAGATCAAGATCGCGCTGATGCTGGCGCGCTATGCCGGTCTTCGCGGCCAAGCGATCGTGGTGGCAAATCGGAAGCATTTCGAGGACCACCCGCTGACCGGCAAGTGCGTCCGCTTCGTCGCCGGCAAGAACAAGAAAAGCGTGTTCCTGCCGGTGATGCAGGAGCTGCAAGACTTCATGGCCGAATTGAAGGTGATTCGCTCCGACGGACTGATCGCGGTGCGCGACGATGGCACGCCCTGGGAGGGCGAAGTCGAGATGCAGACGCGCGTCAGCCATTGGCTGCGCGATCGGGAGCGCGACGGTCTGATCGGCGCCGGCACGACGCTGCACGGCCTGCGCGTCTCCTATGCCGCATGGTGGAAGCGGACCGGCGGCGCCAACAACGCGGAGATCGCCGATCTGCTCGGCGACAAGTCGGAACGCATGGGGGCCCACTACACCCGGCACGTCGATTCGGAGTCGAATGTGACGCGGGCATTTTCTCGGCTCAAGGACGTACCGTGAACCGATTTTGCAAAACTCGAGGGATTGATTGCAAAACTATTGGCACAGGAAGGCGAAAAGTCTATGCAAATCAATGAGGCGGACGTGGCGGAACTGGTAGACGCAAGGGACTTAAAATCCCTCGATGGCAACGTCGTGTGGGTTCGAGTCCCACCGCCCGCACCAATTGGGCCAGCGCATCCCTTTTCACATGTGCCTGTTGTTCAGGGACCAACCAACCCGCGCCGCCCCTCGTCCGAAGACATCATAGTCTCGCCAAACTCCGGCGCGTTATGTTTTGATCAAACCAACCCGGAGACAATCCATGTTTATCGCGATGAACCGGTTTCAGGTTGCGAAGGGATCGGAGGCGGCCTTCGAGAATGTCTGGGCGTCCCGCGACAGTCATCTCGACAAGGTGCCGGGCTTTATCGAGTTTCATCTGCTCAGGGGTCCCGAGGCCGAGGACCACACGCTTTATGCCTCGCACACGATCTGGGAAAACCGCGCGGTGTTTGAGGCGTGGACCAAATCGGAAGCGTTCCGGGCCGCGCATCACAACGCCGGCGACAACAAGCCGCTCTATCTCGGACATCCGCAATTCGAGGGGTTCGAGGTGTGTCAGACCAAGCGGCGCGGCAAGACCACGACGGCGTGACCCGACACACCTCAGGACCTTAGCGCGAAGACGTCATCGCGCTTGCTCGATCGTCACGCCGCCTTCGCCATTTCCGACACCCGCTCCCAGGTCGTGGCCTTCATGCTCGGCCGGGCCTCCATCCGTGCCAGCCACGCCACGAGATTGGCGTGCGGCGTTCCGAGTTCGGACCATTCCGGGGTCTGGGTGAAGAAGCCGATCTGCGGCGCGACCAGCAGGTCTGCCAGCGACATCTCGTCGCCGGCGAAATAGGGCTGCCCGCCGAGAAGCCGCACCAGTTCCTCGAATACCGCGCGGGCCTGCGGCATCGCCGCTGCGATCACCGCTTCGTCCGGCGTCAGCCCCATCAGCATCGGCCCGATCACCCGCTGGAAGCCGATGACGTTGCCGACGCCCTGGAACAGATACCAGTCGTTGACATTCATCACCTGGTCCATGCGCGACGCGCGCCTGGGATCGGCCGGCGTCAGCGCCGGCGCCGGCAGCACGCGGTCGAGGTAGCGCAGGATAGCCTGGGTCTCGTACAGGCTGAAGCCGTCATGTTCGAGCACCGGCACCCGGCCGAAGGGATGGCGCGCCAGATGTTGCGGCGAGCGGAATGTGCCCGGCGCCACCGGCACGAGCCGATAGGGCGCGCCCTTCTCTTCCAGCATCGCCAGTACGGTGCGTCCGAACGGACTGCCGGGAATGGAATGGACGATGAATTCCTGCATAACGATCTCCCCACTCGCTGTGTTGGCTTTAGCTTAGGTCGGTATTCTGGTTCAGGTCAGTTGTGGCTCTGCTCGGCTTCCCGCACAAAGCGCTCGATCAGGCCCGGCCAGCCGCCATCGACGTCTTTCCGCATCGAGGCACCGGCCTCCGCGCCCATGGTCTCGAACTTGTGGTGCAGCAGTTCGACCCGCGTGGCGTCCGGCCCGTCGGCGGCGAAGCGCACGTCGACTTCCGATTTCATGGCGGGGTCCGGCTTCCACTGCGCGTTGATCTGCCAGACCATCACCAGGCGATACGGCGGCTCCCAATGGGTGATGGTGGCCACGGCGGTCTCGGTGCCGTCTTCCGAGATCTCGAGCCAGCGGCCGCCGAGGCGCGGCTCCATCAGTACTTTCTGAATCGGCTTCTTGCCGACGCCGTGGTCGTACGGCCACCAGCGCGTCAGACCGCTGGTAAAGACGTCGAACGCGTGGGCGAGCGGCGCCTTGACGCGAACGGTTTTGCGCACGGGCGCGATGACGGCGACCTCGTTCATTCATTTACTCCTTGAAGACTTGTAGGATTTTCGGCTTCCAGTTTGAAAGCCTCCAGCGCGTCGCCCCAAAAGCTGTCCAGCCAGGCGCGCAATTCCACCAGACCTTCACGCCGCAGCGAATAGATCCGGCGCACACCTTCGCTGCGCTCTTCGACCAGGCCGGCGTCTTTCAGCACCTTCAGGTGTTGCGACACCGCCGGCCGGGAGACCTGCATCCCGGCGGCCAGCAGGTTCACCGCACGCGGACCGGCGCGCAGGCGTTCGAACACCTTCCGCCGTGTCGGGTCCGCCAGCACCATGAGGGCATTTCCGTAAGCCATGGCTAACCGTAAGCCCGAACTTACAGGCATGTCAAGACGGGTTGTTTCGGTGCTAGGATGCAAGCGATGACCCAGTTCGAACAAATCACGATCGCTCCGGGCCTGACCTTCGACGCCCTCGTCGCCGGCGACGCCGGTGCGCCGCTGGTGCTGCTGCTGCACGGCTTTGCGGAATCCATGCATTGCTGGCGCGCGCAGGTGAACGCGCTGGCGGCGGCCGGCTATCGCGCGGTGGCGCCCAGCCAGCGCGGTTATTCGCCCGGCGCGCGGCCGGATGCGGGCGAGCCTTTGAATTATCATATCAACCGCTTGATGGACGATGCGATGGCGATCGCCGCCGCCGCCGGTCATGGCGAGCGCCGTTTCCATCTCGTCGGCCACGACTGGGGCGGCAGCATCGCCTGGGCGCTCGCCGACCGCTTTCGTGAGCGGCTGGCGTCGCTCACCGTGCTGTCGCGGCCGCACCCGAACGCCTTCAATCGCGCGTTGCAAATGGAAGGCAGCGATCAGGCCCACCGCTCGCGGCACCACACCGCCTTTCTCGAGCCTGATGCCGCCGATCTGTTGCTGGCCGACAATGCAAAACCACTGCGTGAGCGGCTGGCTGCGGCCGGCGTTCCCTCAGCCGCCGTCGAGGCGCATCTTGGCGTGCTCGGCAACAAGGCGGCGATGGAAGCCGCGCTCGCCTGGTATCGCGCGCGCGGCGCGATCCGTTCGCCGCTCGGCCCGATCCGGGTGCCGACACTCTATATCTGGGGCGATGCCGACGACACCGTCGGACGGACGGCCGCCGAAGGCACCGAGGATTTCATCGCCGCACCCTTTACCTTCGAAGTGCTGCCCGGCATCGGCCATTTCGCGGCGGATCAAGCGCCCGATCGCGTCAGCGAGTTGTTGCTTCAACAGGTCGCGGCCTATCCGGCCTAAAGCGTGATGAGATGAGGTTAGAACTGCGACGCAGCGGAAACTTTACCTCTCCCATAGGGAGAGGTCGGCGCGTAGCGCCGGGTGAGGGGCTCAGGTCTATCGTTGATGCAGCGCCCCCTCACCCGATTTGCTGCGCAAATCGACCTCTCCCCGCTGGGGAGAGGTGAACCGAAGTGTCCAGACCGATTCAATCCAAAACCATCTTGCGCTAGCGAGTCGAACTCACGAAGGCGTGGGGAACTTCGCCGCCTCAAAATTGTTGTCCTGCAGCAAATGGAGCAAGACGGCATGGCCAGCGACAATCGCGGTGATCAGCGTGCGGTACCCGGGCGCGATCAAGTCAAGGACTCGCGTTCAACCACCCGGCCCTCTCCGCCGCCAGGTCCGCCGGTTCTGAACGACGGACTGGAATCGCTACGCAGCGGCCACTGCTGACGCGTCGTCGCCCCTACTCCGACTTGTCGATATTCCAGAAGACTGGCGTCGCTGGACCATCGAGCACGCCGGTGAGCGATTTCCGCCACGCGCTTGGCTGGGTGAATTGCCCGAGCGGGATATAGATCACCTGGTCATAGGCTTCCTTCTGGATGTCGGCGGCGATCTTCTTTTGCTCCTCCGCTGACGATGCGCGCACGAAGGCGTCCTTCAACTGCTCGATTTTGGCGTCTTCGGCCCAGCCGAACCAGCCACTCTTGCCTTGGCCGCCGATGGCGAAGTTGACGATGGGGTTCATCAAGTCGGCCGCGGCCCAATTGGTGAAGAACATGTTCCAGCCGCCCTCCTTCGGTGATTTCTGGCTGGTGCGGCGGCTGACCACGGTCTGCCAGTCGGTGGCCTGCACATCCACCTTGAAGCCGGCCTCGCGCAACAGCTGCGCCGCGACGATCGGTTGGGCCTTCAGTGTCACGACGTCGCCGGGCGCCATGATCACGATGGGGGTGCCGTCATAGCCGGACTCGGCGAGCAGCTTCTTCGCTTCCGCCATGCCGTTGCCCTTCACGACCGATTCCGAGCCGACATCTGTCGCCAGCGGCGTGCCGCAAACGAAAACCGCGCCGCAGACCTTGTAATATTCGGGGTTACCGATCAACGCGTCCAGCACGTCCTTCTGGTTCATCGCCAACAAGGCCGCGCGGCGCACCTTGACATTGTCGAACGGCGGCCAAAGAAAATTCATACGCCCGACCGTCTGAAAGCCGAGCTGGTTGGAGGTTTCGACCTTGATATTCTTGTCGGCTGCCAGCACCGGGAGAATATCGTAGGATGGAATTTCCATGAAATCGATGTCGCCGGACTGCAGCGCATTGGCCGCGGTCTGTGCGTCCGCCATCGTGATCCATTCGACGCGATCGACCTTCACCACCTTGCCGCCCGAGGTCCAGCTCGGCGGCTCCTTGCGCGGCACATAATCCCTGTTCTTCTCGAACACCGCCTTCACGCCGGGCTGAAATTCCGCCGGCACGAACTTGAACGGACCGGAGCCGATCAATTCCGGAACCGGCTTGTCGGGCGGCGTTTCCGCCAGCCGCTTCGGCATCATGAAAGGCACCAGCGAGGACGGCTTTCCGATCGACTCCAGCACCAGGCCGTAGGGCTCTTTCAGCTTCAACGTGATGGTTTTGGCATCGGTCGCCTCCAGGCTGGCGGTGAATTCCATCAGCTTCTGGCCCATCCCGTCGGCCTTGCCCCAGCGCCTGAGCGAGGCCACGCAGTCTTCCGCCGTGACCGGCGTGCCGTCGTGCCACTTCAGGCCATCGCGCAGGGTGAAGGTGTAAGTGAGCTTGTCGTCGGAAACTTTCCAGTCGGCCATCTGCGGCTGGATCTTGAAGTTGGAGTCCTCCGCCAGCAGCGTGTCATAGATCATATAGCCGAAATCGCGGACGATATACGCTGTTGTCGTCATGCCCGGCGTGCGCAGATCGGCATGCATCACCGCGGTGATGGTCTTGGCGGCCAAGGGCGCGGAGATTGCCAGCGTGGCCGAGAGCGCCAGCGCCGACAGGATAGCATTCGACGCGATCGTGGGACGTTTCCAGCGCGAGATGCGGAACATTCGTTTGTCTCCTGACGTGAAACCGGTCAAAGGCCGATGATTTGCTGTGCATGCGGGCCGTTATTTGGGCGCACTAACACGCTGTAACTCTTGGGTATTCGAGACTTGCACCAAGCGCGTGGCGCGTCAATCGTGTTTTGACGCATGGTCGCGGCTGCGGATCAATGCGACCGCTCGCAGATGTTTCACTTTACAAATTCATCGCCGATCATTCTCGTGAGCGTCGCGATACGCGCTTGCACCGAAACATTCGAAACCGAGAGCTTGCCATGAACCCCGCCAACCTTCCCTTTGACTCCGAAGCCATGCTGCAGGGCCTGCGCGGCTGGGTGGAATGCGAAAGTCCGACCTGGGACGCGAGCGCTGTGAACCGCATGCTCGACATTGCCGCGCGCGACATGGCGATCATGGGCGCCACGATCGAACGCATCGCCGGCCGGCAAGGATTTGGCGGCTGCGTCCGCGCGCGGTTTCCGCATCCGAAACAGGGCGAGCCGGGGATTCTGATCGCGGGACATCTCGATACGGTCCACCCCGTCGGCACGCTGGAAAAACTCAAATGGCGGCGCGACGGCAACAAATGTTTCGGGCCCGGGATCTTCGACATGAAGGGCGGCAATTACCTGGCGCTGGAAGCGATCCGGCAATTGGCCCGCGCCTCCTTCACGACGCCGCTGCCGGTCACGGTATTGTTTACCCCGGACGAGGAAGTCGGCACGCCCTCGACGCGTGACATCATCGAAGCCGAGGCCGCGCGCAACAAATACGTGCTGGTGCCCGAACCGGGCCGGCCCAACAACGGCGTCGTCACCGGGCGTTATGCGATCGCGCGGTTCAATCTGGAAGCCGTGGGCAAGCCGAGCCATGCCGGCGCCACGCTGTCGTCGGGCCGTTCCGCGATCCGCGAGATGGCGCGCCAGATCATCGCCATCGACGGCATGACGACGGACGACTGCACCTTCAGCGTCGGCATCGTGCATGGCGGCCAATGGGTCAATTGCGTCGCCACCACCTGCAGCGGCGAAGCGCTAAGCATGGCCAAGCGCCAGGCCGATCTCGATCGCGGCGTCGAGCGGATGCTGGCGCTTTCCGGCACCGCCAATGACGTGACGTTCAAAGTGACGCGCGGCGTGACGCGGCCGGTGTGGGAACCCGATGCCGGCACCATGGCGCTGTATGAAAAGGCGCGCGGCGTTGCGGCGCAGATGGGCGTCGAGCTTCCGCACGGCAGCGCCGGCGGCGGCTCCGATGGCAATTTTACCGGCGCGATGGGAATCCCGACCCTCGACGGGCTCGGCGTTCGCGGCGCCGACGCGCATACGCTCAACGAGCATATCGAGGTCGACAGCCTGGCCGAGCGCGGCCGCCTGATGGCCGGATTGCTGGCGACGCTGGCGTGAGTAGTTTGACGAACTCACTGTGTGTCATGGCCGGGCTTTGTCCCGGCCATCCACGTCTTCTTGCATCGAATTTCCAGGAAAGACGTGGATGCCCGGCACAGGGCCGGGCATGACGAATTTAGAGCTGTGCGCGACCGCTTTGACGGATCGTTTGCTTCGGCCCAAGATACGCGCAATGGCACAGGATTTGCTCGCCTGATGCGTACGGGCGGGAACTAAATCCGCGACAACCGAGTGCCGGTTGGCGCATGGCATGATGGATAACGATGCTCGGATACCTGCTCCGCCGCGTTCTTGCCGCCATTCCCGTCATGGGCGTGGTGGCCTTGTTCGTGTTCCTGCTCCTGCGGCTGACGCCGGGCGATCCCGCCGCCATTCTGGCCGGCGACAATGCCACGCCCGAGCGCCTCGAGCGCATCCGCACCTCGCTCGGCTTGAACGAACCGCTCTACATTCAGTTCGTCACCTGGATCGGCAGGCTGCTGCATGGCGATCTCGGGGTGTCGCTGATCTCGAACGTGCCGGTGCTGAAAATGATCGGCCAACGCGTCGAGCCGTCGATCTCGATCGCGGTATCGACCATCATCCTTTCCATCGTGGTCGCGGTGCCGCTTGGCGTGATCGCGGCGTGGAAGCACGGCACCTGGATCGACCGCTTCGTGATGGGATTGTCGGTGCTCGGCTTCTCGGTTCCGGTGTTCGTGATCGGCTATGTGCTGATCCAGGTGTTTGCCATCGACCTGCGCTGGCTGCCGGTGCAGGGTTTTAAGAGCATCACCGCAGGCCTCGGGCCGTTTCTCGAGCGCATCATCCTGCCGACCGTTACGCTGTCCTTCATCTATATCGCCCTGATCGCGCGCATGACCCGCGCGGCGATGCTGGACGTGCTCGGCGAGGACTATGTCCGCACCGCGCGCGCCAAGGGCATCAGCGAGACCGCCGTGCTGCTGCGCCACGCGCTGCGCAACGCCGCCGTGCCCGTGATCACCGTGATCGGTTCCGGTTTTGCGCTGCTGATATCGGGCGTCGTCGTCACCGAGAGCGTGTTCAACCTGCCCGGCATCGGACGCCTCACGGTCGATGCCGTGCTGGCGCGCGACTATCCCGTCATTCAGGCGATGATCCTTCTGACCTCGGGCATCTATGTCGCGGTCAATCTCCTGATCGACGTCGCCTACACCCTGCTCGATCCCAGAATTCGCTACTGAGGTCCGAATGGCGATCGAAACCCTTCCCGAATCGTCGATCCCGATCACCACGCCGTTCCGGCCGGGGCTCGGATTTCTCACGGCGACGCCGATCATCGCCGCGGCCACCATCTGTCTCGCGCTGGTGATCCTGTCCGCGATCCTGGCGCCATGGCTATCGCCGCACGATCCCTTGCTGCTGGCACCGGCCCAGCGGCTGAAGCCCGCCAGCGCCCAGTTCCTGCTCGGCACCGACGGCTACGGCCGCGACGTGCTGTCGCGCATTCTCTACGGCGGACGGATCTCGCTTCTGATCGGCGTTGGCGCCGCCGTCTTCAGCATCGGCATCGGCCTTGTGCTCGGGCTCGTCTCCGGTTTCTTCAAATGGATCGACGCCATCATGATGCGGGTGATGGACGGGCTGATGGCGATCCCGAGCATCCTGCTGGCCATCGCCGTGGTCTCGCTGTCGGGCGCGAGCGTGGCGACGGTGCTGGTCGCCATCACCATCCCGGAAATCCCGCGCGTGGCGCGGCTGGTGCGCGCGGTGGTGCTCTCGGCGCGCGAGGAACCCTATGTCGAGGCCGCGATCTCGGTCGGCTCCAGCCTGCCGAAGATCATGTGGCGGCATTTGATGCCGAACACGATTGCGCCGTTGATCGTGCAAGGCACCTATGTCTGCGCCTCAGCCATTCTCACCGAAGCGATCCTGTCGTTTTTGGGCGCCGGCATCAGCCCGGAGACGCCGACCTGGGGCAACATCATGGCCGAGGGCCGCGCTTATTTTCAGGTCAAACCGTCGCTGATCTTCTGGCCGGGGTTGCTGCTGTCGATCACAATCCTCAGCGTCAACCTGATCGGCGATGCCGCGCGCGACGCACTCGATCCCCGCATGAAACAGCGGGAGGGCGGCAAGTGAAATCCAGTTCCGTCATTGCGAGCGCAGCGAAGCAATCCAGAAACCGTCATTCCGGGGCGATGCCGACGGGTCCGGCCTACGGCCGGCCCGATGGCATCGAACCCGGAATCCAAGGATTCCCCGATGTGCAATGCACATCTGAGGTCTGGTGCTACGCACCATCCCGGAATGACCGCGGAAATCAACGATGACCAATATCGTCCTCGATATCGACAACCTCGTGGTCGGCCTCGGCAAGAACCCGCGCAACGAACGCATCATCGACGGCGTCTCCCTGCAGGTGCGCGAAGGCGAGACGCTGTGCCTGGTCGGCGAAAGCGGATCGGGGAAATCCGTGACATCGCTGACCGTGATGGGTCTGTTGCAAAAGGGCTCGCTGGTACCATCAGGCGGCAGCATCAAACTGGTCGGCGAAGAACTTCTCACCGCCAGCGACCGCCGGCTGCGGCAGTTGCGCGCTACGACCATGGCGATGATTTTTCAGGAGCCGATGACGGCGCTCAATCCGGTGGTGCCGGTCGGGCGGCAGATCGACGAGGTGCTCCGCGTCCACACCGATCTTGACGCCCGCGCCCGGCGCAAGCGTATCCTGGCGATGATGGAACAGGTCCGGCTGCCGGAGGTCGAACGCATTTTTGCCTCCTATCCGCACCGGCTGTCGGGCGGCCAGCGCCAGCGCATCATGATCGCGATGGCGCTGGTGCTGGAGCCGAAACTGCTGATCGCGGATGAGCCGACCACGGCACTCGACGTCACCACGCAAAAGCAGATTTTGACCCTGATCCGCGACCTGCAGAGGGATCACGGCACCGCCGTGCTGTTCATCACCCATGACATGGGCGTGGTCGCGGAGATCGCCGATCGCGTCGCGGTCATGCGCCACGGCCAGCTGGTAGAGACCGGCGCGCTCGACACCATCCTGCGCGCTCCCGCCATGGAGTACACTCGCAACCTGCTCTCGGCGGTCCCGAGCCTGGTGCCGCGGGCGCCGCGGCCCGAATCCACCGAACCGGTGGTGCTGGAGGCCAACGACCTCGGCAAGGTCTATCGCGAGCGCTCGTTCTTCGGCGGCGTCCGCGAAGTGGCGGCGGCGCAAGATGTTACGCTGACGTTGCGCAAGGGCCGCACGCTCGGCATTGTCGGCGAAAGCGGATCCGGTAAATCGACGGTGGCGCGCTGCATCGTGCGGCTGATCGATCCGACCTCCGGCGGCATCCGCCTTGCCGGGCGCGAAATCTCCGAACTGTCGCGCCGGCTGCTGCAACCGCACCGCAAACGCATCCAGATCATTTTCCAGGACCCCTATCGTTCGCTCAATCCGCGCATATCCGTCGGCGAGACCATCGCCGAAGGCCCGATCAATTACGGCATGCCGCATCGCGACGCGCTGGCGAAGGCGCGCGAACTACTCGAACTGGTCGATCTGCCGGTCGATGCGATCTCGCGTTATCCGCACCAGTTCTCCGGCGGCCAACGCCAGCGAATCGCCATCGCGCGGGCGCTGGCGCTCGATCCCGACGTGCTGGTGGCGGATGAGGCGGTCTCGGCGCTCGACGTCTCCGTGCAGGCGCAGGTGCTCGAACTGCTCGACGAAATCCAGACCCGGCTCGGCATCGCGCTGTTGTTCATCACCCACGACCTGCGCGTCGCCGCGCAAATCTGCGACGATGTCGCGGTCATGCAGCACGGCCGCATCGTCGAGCAGGGACCGGCGGCGCAAGTCCTGACAAATCCGCAACAGGCGTATACACGACAACTGCTTGACGCCGCGCCCGGACGGGGGTGGGATTTTGCGAATTTTGGGCCGGTCGCCGTTAGCGCGACAGCATAAGATAGACCGTCATTCCGGGGCGATGCGAGCATCGAGCCCGGAATCCAAGGATTCCCCGATGTGCAATTGCACATCTGAGGCCTGGTCCTTCGGACCATCCCGGAATGACGGAGCGATGGATTGCTTAGCGTCAATCGCAATGACAGCTTCACCACCGCGACTCCGTCTGGACGCCCACGCGGCATGCAAAACTGGATTGCTTCGTCGCTTGCGCTCCTCGCAACGACGAGTCTAACGTCGCGCCCATGAACCATCGCCTGAGACAGAATTGATGACCCGCATCGCCGTTGGCGGCTTCCTGCACGAAACCAACACCTTTGCGCCGACGAAGGCGACCTATGACGATTTCGTGCATGGCGGCGGCTGGCCGGCGATGGCTGAAGGCACCGACGTGCTCAAGGTGATGCGCCACATCAATGTCGGGTTGGCGGGATTTGTCGAAGCGGCGGAAGCCAATGGCTGGGAGATGCTGCCGACGATTTCCTGCGCCGCCAGCCCCTCGGCGCATGTGACCCGGGATGCCTTTGAACGTATCGTCAAGGTGATGGTCGACGGCATCAAGGCGGCAGGGCCGCTCGATGCCGTCTATCTCGACCTGCACGGCGCCATGGTCACCGAACATCTCGACGACGGCGAAGGCGAAATCCTCGCGCGGGTGCGAAAAGTCATCGGTAAGGACCTGCCGTTGGTGGTAAGCCTCGACCTGCACGCCAATGTGACGCCGCAAATGGTGGAGCATGCGGACGCGCTGATCGCCTACCGCACCTACCCCCACGTCGATATGGCCGATACCGGCCGCGCCACCGCAAAGCATCTTGCGCTGCTGCTGCACGGCCAGCGAAAATTCGCCAAAGCGTTCCGGCAACTGCCATTCCTGATTCCGATCAGCTGGCAATGCACCAACGACCAGCCCACCAAGGGGATTTACCAAAGGCTAGCGGCGCTGCAGAGCGAGGCGGTGCCGACGCTGTCGTTCGCGCCCGGTTTTCCGGCGGCGGATTTTCCTGATTGCGGACCGAGCGTGTTCGCCTACGGCAGGACGCAGGCCGACGCCGACGCCGCGGCGGACGCAATGACAGGCCTCATCATCGGTCACGAAAACGATTTTGACGGCCGCATCTATACGCCCGACGAGGGCGTGCGCTACGCGATGGAATTGGCGAAAACCGCCAGCAGGCCCATCGTCATCGCCGATACCCAGGACAATCCCGGCGCCGGCGGTGATTCCGACACCACCGGCATGCTGCGGGCGCTGGTCCGCAACGATGCCCGGAGAGCCGCAATCGGCGTGATCTATGATCCCGCCTCGGCAAAGGCCGCGCATGCCGCGGGCGTCGGCGCCACCGTCACGCTCGCGCTCGGCGGCAAGTCGGGTATCCCCGGCGATGCGCCGTACCAGGAGACCTTCGTCGTCGAACAATTGTCCGACGGAAAATTCATAGCCCCGGGTCCCTATTACGGCGGCCGTGACATGGACATGGGGCTGTCGGCGTGCTTGCGGATCGGCGATGTCAAGGTGGTCGTGAGTTCGCACAAGGCGCAGCTCGCCGATCAATCGATGTATCGCTATGTCGGCATCGAGCCGACGGAGCAATCGATCCTCATCAACAAGAGTTCGGTGCATTTCCGCGCCGATTTCGAGCCGATCGCCGAAAAGCTCCTGATCTGCGCCGCGCCTGGCGCGATGCCGGCCGACACCGCCGCCTTGCCGTGGACGCGGCTGCGCCCGGGCATTCGTCTCAGGCCGAACGGCCCCGCCTTCGCTGCCGCCACCCGTTTGCGTTCCTCCTCTCCCGCCATCGGATAACAGAAATGCCCAATATCGACCGTATCGAAGGCTTTGCCGACGAACTCACCGTGATCCGCAGGGATCTGCACGCGCATCCCGAGATCGGCTTCGAGGAAGTCCGGACCTCAGGCATCGTCGCCGACAAACTGACGCAATGGGGCATCGAAGTGCATCGCGGCCTCGGCGGCACCGGCGTGGTCGGCGTGCTCAAGGGCAAAGGCAGCGGCGGCAAGCGCATCGGGCTGCGCGCCGACATGGATGCGCTGCCGATGGAAGAGAACACCAACCTGAAATGGCGCTCGACCATCCCCGGCCGCTTTCATGGCTGCGGCCATGACGGCCACACCACCATGCTGCTCGGCACCGCGCGTTACCTCGCCGAGACCCGGAATTTCGACGGCACGGTGCATTTCATCTTCCAGCCGGCCGAAGAAGGCCTTGGCGGCGCCCGCGCCATGATCAAGGACGGCTTGTTCGCGAAATTTCCCTGCGATGAGATTTACGGGCTGCACAATGCGCCCGACTTGAACCATGGCGAGATTGCGATCCTTCCCGGACCCGCAATGGCCGGCGCTGATTTCTTCGACATCACCATCAACGGTTACGGCGCGCACGGTGCGATGCCGAACTATTCCAAAGACCCCGTCGTTATTGCGATGTCGCTCGGCCAGGCGCTGCAGACCATCGTCAGCCGCAACGTCAATCCCAATGAGCCCGCGGTGCTGTCGATCACGCAGATCCACGCCGGCTCCGCCTACAACGTCATTCCCGGCGAGGCGAAACTCGCCGGCACCGTCCGGGCATTTTCCGACGAGGTGCGCGCGCTGATCCGCGAGCGGATGCGCGCAATCTGCGCCGGCATCGCCAGCGCGTTCCAGGTCGAGATATCGGTCGATATCCGCGATATTTTCAGCGTGCTGGTGAACCAGGAAGAACAGTCCAAAGCGGTCGCGGAAGTCGCGCGCACCGTGGTCGATCCCGCCAAGGTCATCACCCGATCGCAGCCGAAGATGGGCAGCGAGGATTTCGCCGACATGCTGCACGCGGTACCCGGCGCGTATTTCTGGGTCGGCCATGAGGGCTCGGTGCCCGTGCACAACCCCGGCTATGTCCTCGACGACAAGATTTTGCCCATCGGCGCCAGCATGTTCGCGCGCATCATCGAAACCCGATTACCGGGAGGCGCCCATGCATGAACAGGCATCGCAGGAAGCAGTGACGTCGCTGCACGATCTCAGCGCCGTCGACCTGATCGCAGGCTTTCGGGCCAGGCAGTTTTCGCCGTCGGAAGTGCTGGAGGACGTGCTGGCCCATGTCGCGGTGTGGGAGCCGCACATCAAGGCGCTCTACGCCTTCGATCCCGAAGGCGCGCGGGCCACCGCCAAGGCATCGACCGAGCGCTGGCAGAACGGCCAGCCGATCGGTGTGCTCGATGGCGTGCCGGCGACGATCAAGGACAATATCGCCACCAAGGGCGTGCCGGTACCATTGGGTGCCGCGACCACCACGTTGGTACCGGCCGCCGTAGATGCGCCGCCGGCGGCGCACTTGCGCGAAGCCGGTGCGGTGATCTTTTCCAAGACCACGATGCCGGACTACGGCATGCTGTCGTCGGGCCTGTCGAGCTTCCATCCCCTCACACGCAATCCCTGGGACCTCAGCAAGAATCCCGGCGGTTCCAGTTCCGGTGCGGGCGCCGCGGCGGCGGCCGGCTACGGCCCGCTGCATCTCGGCACCGACATCGGCGGCTCGGTGCGGCTGCCGGCCTGCTGGTGCGGGCTGGTCGCGCTGAAACCGAGCCTCGGGCGGATACCGATCGATCCGCCTTATGTCGGCCGCGTCACCGGACCGATGACCCGCATTGTCGATGACGCCGCATTGATGATGAGCGTGCTGTCGCGACCCGATCGTCGCGACGGCATGAGCTTGCCGCCTGACAGCATCAACTGGAAGGCGCTCGACAAACCGCTGCGCAAACAGCGCATCGGCCTGATGCTCGACCTCGGCGTCGGCCAGGCGCTGGAGCAGGACGTGCGCGATGTCGCCGTCAAGGCCGCGAAGGCGTTCGAGACGGCCGGCGCCATCGTCACCGAAGTACCGGGCGTGCTGACGCGCGAGATGCTCGACGGGCTCGACAATTTCTGGCGCGCACGGATGTGGGACGACCTTTCGAAGTTGACGCCGGCCGAGCGCGCCAGGGCGCTGCCCTATATTCTCACATGGGCGGAAGCCGGCGCCAAGCTGTCGGGTGTCGAGGTGGTCAGGGGGTTCAACGCCACCATGGCGATCCGGGCTGCGGCGGCAAAACTGTTCGGCGATCTCGACTATGTGATCTCGCCGGTATCGCCGGTGGTGAATTTTGCGGCCGAACTTGCCGCCCCGCTCAACGATCCCGCAAAACCGTTCGAGCACATCTGCTATACCGTGCCGTGGAACATGGCGGAAAATCCGGCGGTCTCGATCAACGGCGGCTATGACAAACAAGGTTTTCCGATCGGCGTGCAGATCATCGGCCGCCGCTTCGACGACATTGGCGTGCTCGGAATGGCGAAGGCCTTCGAGGGGTTGCGGGGCGCGCAACGGCCGTGGCCGGCACCGCCAGTGAAGTGACCGTCGCTCGCGGCCACATTACTTGTCATGCGCGGGCTTGACCCGCGCATCCATCCGCCTCGTAAGATGGATTGCCGGGTCAAGCCCGGCAACGACGAGTTGAGAATCAAGAACAACACCGAGAGGAACAGCCATGGCCTACGAGACGATCACCTACGAGGTCGCCGAGCAGATCCTCACCATCACGCTGAACCGGCCCGACAAGCTCAATGCCTTCAACGCCACAATGCAGAAGGAATTGATCGAGGCTTTCGATGCGGCCGACAGGGACGACAATGTCAGGGCCATCATCGTCACCGGCGCCGGCCGCGGGTTCTGCGCCGGGGCCGATCTTTCTTCCGGTGCTGACACGTTCGATCGCGACGCGCGGCGGGGGCCGGTGAAACGCCTTGCCAGCGGCAAGGTCGATTACAGCGATCCCAACGTGCGCGACGGCGGCGGACAGGTCACGCTGCGCATATTCAAATGCCTGAAGCCGGTGATCGCCGCGGTGAACGGCCCGGCGGTCGGCATCGGCGTCACCATGCAGCTCGCGATGGATATCCGCATCGCCTCCGAAAATGCGCGCTTCGGTTTTGTCTTTTCCCAGCGCGGCATCGTGCCCGAGGCCGCCTCGAGCTGGTTTCTGCCGCGCATCGTCGGCATCGCGCAGGCGCTGGAGTGGTGTTACACCGGCCGGGTGTTTCCGGCACAGGAGGCGCTGGCCGGCCGCCTCGTCAGCAAGGTGGTGCCGCCGGACCAATTGCTGCCGACCGCCCGCGCGCTGGCTCGCGAAATCGCCGCGAAGACCGCGCCGGTCTCGGTCGCGCTGATCCGGCAGATGATGTGGCGCATGCTGGGCACCGATGATCCGATGGAAGCGCACAAGGTCGACAGCCGCGGCATCTACGCCCGCGGCCGTTCCGACGATGTGAAGGAGGGCGTGGTGTCGTTTCTGGAGAAGCGACCGGCTGAATTTAAGAACAAGGTCTCGTCGGACATGCCGGATTATTTTCCATGGTGGGACGAGCGGGAATATGAGTGAGGCCGGCGCTTCGGCATTTCCTCGACCATCATCGCCCGCGAAGCGGGCGATCCAGTAAACGCTGGCGTCTGTGATGGGTGCCCCGCCTTCGCGGGGCATGACGGAGAAATTACCTCATCATCAGCGGCACCCGCCCGATCGCCTTGCGATCGATCAGCAACCGCATCGCCTGCGCGTAATCTTCCAGCGGCAGGCGGTGCGAAATGTGGGGGCGGACTTTTCCGGCTTCCGCCCACTCCGTGAGCGCCTTCAATCGCACCTCGCCGACCGCCGGATTTCGCCGCGCCGCCTCGCCGGCACGGACGCCGAGCACGCTGGCGCCCTTGATCAGCACCAGATTGGTGCGGGCAAGCCCGATGCCGCCGGTGAATCCAATGACGAGAACGCGGGCGCCCCAGGCGATGCAGCGCAGGCTGTTTTCGAAGATCTCGCCGCCGACGGGATCGAACACCACGTCGGCCCCGCGGCCGTCGGTGATGCGCTTGACGGCGTCGCGGAACGGCTCGCGTCCGTACAGCACGAGGTGATCGGCGCCTTTCGCCTGAGCCACCGCGAGCTTGTCCTCCGATGACGCCGCCGCGATCACGGTGGCGCCGAGCAACTTGCCGATCTCGACCGCGGCAAGACCGACGCCACCGCCAGCGCCATGCACCAGCAGCACTTCGCCTGATTGAACCTGCCCGCGATCGATCAGGGCGTGATACGCCGTGCCGTGAGCAGCGAGAAACGTCGCGCCCTCGCCGTAGTCGAAGGTCGATGGCAACGGTGTCAGCTGCGACGGCAACACCACGGCCTCATCGGCATAGGCGCCGTGCCGCATCCTGACGATCACTTTGTCGCCGATCGCAACGCCATCCGCGCCATTGACCTCTATCACCTCGCCGACCGCTTCCACCCCCGGCGTGAACGGTAATTCCGGCTTGAGCTGATACTCGCCGGCCGCCATCAAAATGTCGGGAAAATTGATCCCGGCGGCATGCACGGCGATGCGCGCCTCGCCCGGCGCCAGCGGCGCAGAGGCAAACGTCTCGAGCCGCAAGCGCTCGGGCGGGCCAAGCTCGCGACAGACGACCGCCTTCGGCATCAGGCCGCGCTCGCTTTGCGCCGTTGCAGCGCCTCGCGAACCAGCGGCAAGCGGTCATTTCCGAAATACATATCGGTCTTGTCCAGAAAAATCGTCGGCGAGCCGAACCCGCCGCGCGCCATTACTTCATCGGTGTTGGCCTTGAGCTGATCCTTGATCGCCTGCTCGCTAATCCCGGCGAGGAATTTCGTGGGGTCGACACCGACGCTCCTGCAGACTTCCGTCAGCACGTCATTCCTGGAGATATCCTTGTCGCCGCCCCAATAGGTCTCGAACACCGCGCGCGCAAACGGCACCATGTCCTTGCCGAGCCAGATGCAGCCGCGCATTGCTTTCACGCTGTTGACCGGAAATACCGTCGGCCGCATCTTGATCGCAAGTCCCGCCGAACGCGCCCAGTCCGCCATGTCCTTCTTCTGGTAATCGACCTTGGCCTGAACCGGTTTCTCCCGCGACGCATAGACGCTCGGATTGATGGTGTTGAAGATGCCGCCGACCAGGATCGGCCGCCACGAAATCTGGGCATTGAATTCCTTCGCCAGCGGCTGGATGTTGTGGAAGGCGAGATAGGTCCAGGGACTGGAGCAGTCGAAGAAGAATTCGATCATGGCGTTTCCTTTGTTCTTTGTTTGATTCTCGATCCTCATCCTGAGGAGCGCGCTCTTCGCGCGTCTCGAAGGATGAGTGGCACTGTCGGGGCCTCATGGTTCGAGACGGCGCAAGGGCGCCTCCTCACCATGAGGGTCTGGCTGTCATACCATCTCCTTCGCTTTCTGCCCGAACATGTTCTTGCGCGCCTCCTCGTCGAACGGCTCCTTCACGAACTTGCCGATCGCCAGTCCCGCCTGCACCTGCGGCCGCGCGCGCACCTCAGCGTACCAGCGTTTTACATTCGGATAATCGTCGAGCGTAAAGCCCTGTGCCTTGTGCGTCATCGTCCATGGGAAGCAGGCGATGTCGGCGATCGAATAGTCGCCGGCGACGTAGGCACCGGTCTTTCCCAATTGCGTGTCGAGCACGCGATAAAGCCTGATAGCCTCGTCGCGATAGCGTTCGATGGCGTAGGGAATCTTTTCCTGCGCGTAGAGCGCGAAATGTCCGTGCTGGCCGAGCATCGGACCCAGGCCTCCTATCTGCCACATCAGCCATTCCATGACGTTGGAGCGCGCGCGCATTTCCGTGGGCACAAACCGGCCGGTCTTGTCGGCCAGATAGATCAGGATCGCGCCGGTTTCGAACACCGAAAACGGCCCGCCGCCGTCAGCCGGCGCACGATCGACGATTGCCGGTATCCGATTGTTGGGGCTGATGGCCAAAAACTCCGGCCTGAATTGTTCGCCGGCGCGAATATTCACGGGAATAACCGTATAGGGCAGCCCCAATTCCTCCAGCATGATCGAGATTTTCCAGCCGTTCGGCGTCGGCGCGTAATGGAGGTCGATCATGCGGTCGTCCTGAAGATGGCCGCCGCATCCTAGCCTGCGACGCCCCCCTGTTCCAGCCGGCATGCGGTCTTGTGGGGCGCATACCGAACATGGCACACAGGCGCTGCATCAGAACCGACGAGGAGGCCCATATGCTGTTTCCAACCACGATCGCCGGCTCTTTGCCGAAACCGGAATGGCTGGCCGAGCCCAACAAACTGTGGGCGCCCTGGAAGTCGTCAGGCGATGAACTGGCGCGCGCCAAGCGCGACGCCACTTTGCTGGCGATCAAACTGCAGGAAGATGCCGGCGTCGACATCGTCACCGAGGGCGAGCAGGCCCGCCAGCATTTCGTCCATGGTTTTCTGGAGAAGATCGAGGGCATCGATTTCGCCCACAAGGTCGAAATGGGAATCCGCAAGGACCGCTACAAGGCGATGGTGCCGCAGGTGGTGGCGCCGTTGCGCCTGAAAGGCCGCGTCCATGCCGACGAGGCCCGTGTCGCGCGCACCCACACCACGCGCCAGCTGAAATTCACCCTGCCCGGCCCGATGACCATCATCGACACCATCGCCGACCAATATTACGGCGACCGCGTCAAGATGGCGTTCGCCTTTGCCGAACTGCTCAACGAGGAAGCCAGGGCCTTGCAGGCCGACGGCGTCGACGTGATCCAGTTCGACGAGCCCGCCTTCAACGTCTACATGGACGAGGTCTCCGACTGGGGCATCAAGGCGCTGGAACGCGCCGCCGAAGGACTGACCTGCGCCACTGCGGTGCACATCTGCTACGGCTACGGCATCAAGGCCAACACCGACTGGAAGGAGACGCTGGGCAGCGAGTGGCGCCAGTACGAAAAAATCTTTCCGGCGATCGCCAACAGTCCTATCCAGCAGGTCGCAATCGAATGCCGCAATTCGCGGGTGCCGCTCGATTTGCTTGGGCTGCTCACCGGCAAGGTGGTCCAGGCCGGCGTGATCGATGTCGCCAGCGACACCGTCGAGACCGCCGAGGATGTCGCCGACGTGATCGACGCCGTCTCGAAATTCGTGCCGAAGAGCAACATCATCGCCACCACCAATTGCGGCATGGCGCCGATGCATCGCGATATCGCGGAAGCGAAATTGATGGCGCTCGGCGCGGGCGCAAAGCTGGCGCGGCAGAAATTCGGGTGAGATCGTTTCGATTTTCATCAATAACGACGAGATTGACCCAACTGCGACAGCCGCGCGATTATAATTCCGCCTAGGCGGGCACAAGAAGGCCCCGGACGATGCCGGGGCCTAAAGTTTGCCGGAGATAGGGAATTAGATCAGTACCTCCCGGTATACTGGCCACCCCAGTTGAAGCGGTAGTTGATGCGCGCAGTGACGATATCAACGTCCTGACGGATCGAGTCGGTGCGGAATGAGTTGCCGACCGGGATACCAGCCAAAACGCCTGCCGATGTGGTGGTGACGTTTTGGTTACCCATGAAAAGGTGATCGTACTCGAACGCAACCGACCAATTCGGTGCGAATCCGACTTCGACGCCCGTTCCGACGGTACCACCCCAGCGTGTTTGATTCGCCGAATCGAACAGCGCGCCTGTGGTGGTCACCGTACCTCGGAATTGGTCGCCGGTTACGGCCCCGCCGCCCTTCACATACCAAAGGACGTTGTTCCAGGCATAGCCGACTTGGCCGGTGAACAAGCCGAACGCGTCGATCCTGGAATTGTTAGTCCAAGCGGGAATGAAAGAGCTGACATTGGATCCCCCCGTCAAATCAGCCCAGTCGCCCTGCGCTTCCAGACCCCACACCCAACCGGCGGTCTCCCAACGGTATCCAATCTGACCGCCAACCACTCCGCCGGTCGCATCGTGACAACCTTCACTGAAGGAGGCGACAGCTCCACGGAAGTTCGTGACATCCCAGCAATTTTGGCTAAAGCCGCCACCGCCGTTGCCGCCGATGTAGAAGCCGGTCCAATCGTAAACAGGAACCGGCGGGGGTGGTGGGGGCGCCTTGGTGTAAGGGGCAATATCAGCGGCCGACGCGGGAACGGCTATGCCCAATGCCAGTAAACCAACTGTAGCCAACAAAAATTTCTTCATCGCTTTTCCCCATTTCCGTCGCCTCTTGATCTACCTGAAGCGATAGATGCACTCGCGACTGCCGATAATGTTGTAGAGCTGCGCTTGATTTGAAATTCCACCCGAATGGTACGCGATTTAGCCCGAATATTCTGTGCCTTAAATACAACTGACGATTTTTAGAATGTGACCAAAAAATGGCCGGTTTGCGTCGCCAATTCAAATTCCGGCAAGCTTGCTCCTGCGCGGCCAAAACATTTTCGATGTTTTGAGTGCTATTCCGTTCGCTCCATCGCGGTCGGATGCAGCAGCGGTCGATAGCCCGCCGACAGCGCCCGCAGCGTCGAGGGCGGCGTCAGTAGCATCGCATCTTCAAGCGGATTTGGCGCCTCGCGATAGCCGGCCGGCGACCACTCCATTGCCTCTCCCCCCATAATCAGAAAACTCTTGGCTGCCTGTTGCAGTATCGCACCGTCGGGCAATTGCCGCCACGGCATCGGCAGTGCATGCAGACGCTTGTTGCGGCCATCCAACCGCTCGCCGTGCAGCACCGCATCGATTTCAGCCGCGCGCGCATGCGCGACGCCGTTGCCTTCTTCCCACGCCGCGCGAAAGCGCTGCGCATCGTCGCGACGGCAGAAGAAGCACGGGCGATGCCCGGCCGCCAATGCGGTCGCCTCGTCGAGAAAGAACAGTTCGGTCCAGCCGCGCCCGCCCATCACCTCGCGCCGCCGGCCCCTGAACTCGCAGACGCAGGTGAGCCATGCCTTGCCGGCCCAGCGCCGCGTCAGAGTTTTCGTGGCGGGATCATGGATGATGCCGCGATTGCCGGTGAACATGCCGCGATGCGGCGTGGCGATGATGTCGCCGGAGGGTGTGACGCGGTTTTGCAGCGGCATGGATTGTCCCTCACGCGTCGCGGAACGCCTGGTCCTAACCTCGCCCCGCTTGCGGGGAGAGGTCGGCGCGCAGCGCCGGGTGAGGGGCTTTCTCCGCGAGCGCAACTCGTTGAGAGTCCCCCTCACCCGCCCGGCTTCGCCGCGCGGCCTCTCCCCGCACGCGGGGCGAGGCGAGAAACGAGTCACGCCGCGCCGTCGCGGATCGGCGGCTGGAACGACAGCGCGGTATCCCACGGAAAGAAAATCCAGGTGTCCTGCGACACCTCGGTGATAAACGTGTCGACCAGCGGCCGGCCCATCGGTTTTGCATACACGGTGGCGAAATGCGCATCGGGGATCATGTCGCGCACCAGGCGCGCGGTCTTGCCAGTGTCGACGAGATCGTCGACGATCAGCAGTCCCTTGCCCGTGCCGCCGCCGAGTTTCGCGGTGTCGGCTGAAATACCTTTGAGAACCCTGAGGTCGCTCTGCCTGGTGTGATCATAGCTCGCAATGCAGACGGTATCGATCACGCGAACCCCTAATTCGCGGGCGACGATCGCCGCCGGCACCAGCCCGCCGCGGGTGATCGCGATCACAGCATGAAATGGCCCGACCTCGTTCAGCCGCCACGTCAGCGCCCGGCAATCCCTGTGAAACTGGTCCCATGACACCGGAAAGGCCTTTCCCGCGCGCTCCTGCGCACTCAGCTCCGGATGCTCCGCCATCATGGTTCTCCCTGCGTTTTGCGAATGACGAAAGTGCCGGTGGCGGTCGCGACAATCTTGTCGCTCTGCCAAAGCTCCGCACTCGCGTGACAGGTCTCACGGCCTCGGAGCAGGACGCGGCCAAGACCCTTCAATGGACCCAGCCGGGCCGGCCGGTGAAATTGCACATTGAGGTTTACGGTCGGCGCAAATTGCGCGAGGTCGAGCGTCGCCGACAGCGCGGTGCCCATGGTGTCGTCGAGCATCGCCGCGAGAAATCCGCCCTGCACGTTTCCGGCCGGATTGAGAAATTCCGCCCTTGCCTCGAATTTGGTTTCAATCGTGCCGCGCTCGCCGTCGATTTCGACGAACGCAAGACCAAGGGTTTTCGCGCAGGGCGGCGGCGGAATTCGTCCGTCGGCCATCTTCCAGAAAAACGAATTCTTGTCCACGATGCCGCTCTCGCTGTTGCTTCGAATGATCGGTCCGCTAGCGGATCACGTTCAATCCCGCCAGCATCTCCTTCACCGCCGCCATCGCGGCGGTGAGCTTTTCGGGATCGCGCGAGCGGACGACGAGGTTGGTGTTCGGCTTCTTGTCTTCGTCCTGAAACGGGTAACTGCCGATCATCGTGTCGGGATGGGCCTTGGCGATGTCGCGCAAGGGACCGCCGATATCGCCTTCCCGCGCGTTGGCGCGGACCGATTCCGACAGCATCCGCACCCCCGATTTCAGCTTCGGCGCGACGATGTCCATCATCGCCTGCATGATCGACGGCACGCCGGCCATGACGATGACGTTGCCGATCTTGAAGCCGGGCGCCAGGATGGTCGCGCTCTGGATCAGTTCGGCGCCGTCGGGAATCCGCGCCATGCGCAGCCGCGCCTCGTTGAGCTCGCCGGCGCCCTGGAAGCGCTCGCGAAACCGCGCCACCACCTCTGGATGATGATCGATGCCGACGCCGAACGCCTTGGCGACGCTGTCGGCGGTGATGTCGTCATGGGTCGGCCCGATACCGCCGGTGGTAAAGACGTAGGTGTAGCGATGGCGCAGCGCGTCCAGCGCCGCGATGATCTCGGGCTCCTCGTCGGCGACGACCCGCACCTCCTTGAGGTCGATCCCGATATTGGTGAGGTATTCCGCAATAAAGCCGATGTTCTTGTCCTTGGTCCGCCCGGACAGGATCTCGTCGCCGATCACCAGAATTCCCGCGGTGACGATATCGCTCATGACCTCTCCTCACCCTGCATCGTGACCTCGAGCAGCGCATCTAAAGCATCGTGTTTTGCCACCGAAATAAGCACCGGCCAGCCATATTTTCGGGCACTCGCGGAACCATCCATATCAAATGGCCCCACCGAATGCATATCGCGCTGGCCCGGGCCTTGCTACCATCCCTTTCAGTCATGCACTGTCCTACGTGACCTTGGGGGGAACAGTCGGGAAGATGGCAGTTGCGTTCGATGAGATGAATGGGGCCGCCGGCGACCTCCGTCCGGCCTACCGGGAGCTCTCCCGCTGGCTCAAGGAGACGCCGCCGGACGCGCTGGAATATCGTCGGCAGGAAGCGGAATTGCTGTTCCGCCGGATCGGGATCACTTTTGCCGTCTATGGCGATGCCGAAGCCCAGGAACGGCTGATTCCCTTCGATGTGATCCCGCGGATCATGTCGGCGAAGGAGTGGGCGATCCTCGAAAAGGGCCTGAAACAGCGGGTGCGCGCGCTCAACATGTTCCTGCGCGACATCTATCATGGCCGCGATATCCTCCGCGCCAATATCATTCCCGACGACCTGATCTTCCAGAATCCAGTGTTCCGGCCGGAGATGAACGGCCAGAACGTACCGCACGACGTCTATGTCCACATCGCCGGCATCGACATCGTCCGCGTCGACCCGGAAAACTTCTACGTGTTGGAGGACAATGCCCGCACCCCCTCCGGGGTGTCCTACATGCTGGAAAACCGCGAAATCATGATGCGGCTGTTTCCGGATTTGTTCGCCCGCCACCGCGTCGCGCCTGTGGAAAAGTATCCGGACGAACTGTTGGCGGCGCTGCGGTCGGTGGCGCCGCTCGGCGCGTCGGCCGAGCCCACGGTGGCGCTGATGACGCCCGGCGTCTACAACTCCGCCTATTACGAGCATTCGTTCCTGGCCGACAAGCTCGGCATCGAACTGGTCGAGGGCCGCGACCTCATCGTCAAGAACGATGAGGTGTTCATGCGCACCACCGAGGGGCTCAAGCGCGTCGATGTCATCTACCGCCGGGTCGATGACGATTTCCTCGATCCCCTCAGCTTCCGCCCGGATTCCGCGCTCGGTGTGCCCGGGCTGATGTCGGCCTATGCGGCCGGCAATATCACACTGGCCAATGCGGTCGGGACCGGGATCGCCGACGACAAGGCGGTTTACTCCTACATGCCCGAGATCGTGAAATTCTATCTCGGCGAAGAACCGATCCTGAAGAACGTGCCGACCTGGCGCTGCCGCGAGCCCAGGGACCTGGCTTACGTGCTCGATAACCTCAGCGAACTCGTGGTGAAGGAAGTCCACGGCTCCGGCGGCTACGGCATGCTGATCGGACCGGCCGCGACCAAGGCGACGATCGAAGCCTTCCGCGACAAGCTCAAGCGCGAGCCCGAGGGTTTCATCGCCCAGCCGACGCTGGCGCTGTCGACCTGCCCGACCTGCACCGACTCCGGCCTCGCGCCGCGCCATGTCGACCTGCGGCCGTTCGTGCTGACAGGCAGCAATCACGTCACCATCGTGCCGGGCGGGCTGACGCGGGTGGCGCTGAAGCAGGGTTCGCTGGTGGTGAATTCTAGCCAGGGCGGCGGCACCAAGGACACGTGGATCCTGGATGAATGATATGCTGGATTTGAGCGAGCTTACGTCCCCCCTCCACGACTTTTCCCCGCAAGGGGAAAGCGAAAAAAACTGACGTCCCCGCATGCTGTCGCGCACCGCCGAAAACCTGTACTGGCTCGCCCGCTACGTCGAACGGGCGGAATATCTCGCGCGCACGATCGAGGCGACGCTGCGCGTCACCGCGCTGCCGAACACCTATATCGGCAAGACCAACGAGTGGGACTCGGCACTGCTGACCGCGGGCGTCAGCGCGAGTTTTTACGAAATTCACGAGCAGGCCGACGAGCACAGCGTCGTCGATTATCTGTCGTTCTCGCCGAGCAATCCGTCATCGATCCGCAGCTGCATCGAAAACGCCCGGCTCAATTCGCGCTCGGTACGAACCGCGCTGACCAGCGAGATGTGGGACACCATCAACGGCGCCTGGATCGATCTTCAGGAGGTCTGGGGCAAGGGCACCAAGACCCGCGAAGAACTGACGAAATTCTTGCGCTTCGTGCAGGAAACCTCGCTGCGGTTCGACGGTTCGGCCTACCGGACCATGCTGCGTAACGACGCCTACTGGTTCTCCCGGCTGGGACTGCATCTCGAGCGCGCCGACAATACCGCCCGCATCCTCGACGTGAAGTACCACGTGCTTTTGCCCGAGGAGGAACATGTCGGCGGACCGCTCGACTACTATCAGTGGACCTCGATCCTGCGCTCGGTTTCGGCGCTGACCGCCTATCACTGGGTCTATCGCGAAACCCTGAAACCATGGCTGATCGCGGATCTTCTGATCCTGAACGATTCGCTGCCGCGTTCGCTGGCCAGCTGTTACGGCAACCTGGTGCGCAATCTCGACCAGATCGGCGTCGCCTATGGCCGCCAGGGCGCCTCGCAGCGCCATGCGCGCGGCGTCCGCAATCGCCTGGAGCACAGCCACATGGACGATATTTTCCAGCACGGCGTGCATGAGTTCATCCAGGAATTCATTGCTGACAACGCAAGGCTCGGCGAAATCATCACCAAACAATATTTGATTTGATGGATACCGCATGGCCGGGCAAAAGCGCGAAGCGCGTCCTCTTCCTGAATGTCCCGGCCGTCCACGCCTTGCTTTGAGCAGTGAGCAAGGAAGAAAGACGTGGATGCCCGGCACAAGGCCGGGCATGGCGATCTTTTCGTTCCATCGTGTCGTCTGAACTCCAGCTGTGGTATCTCATGCGCCTGCGAATTGCCCATTCCACCAGCTACCGCTACGAGCCGCCGGCCACCGGCGTCATTCAAATCCTGCGGATGACGCCGGGCAGCCATGACGGGCAGTACGTCGCGGAATGGCAGATCGACGTTTCCACCGATTCACGACTCGATGTGCATCAGGATGCGTTCGGCAATGTCACGCATGTGCTGACCCACGGGCCGATCGCCGATCTCACCATCACGGTCGAAGGTCTGATCGAAACCCACGACACCGGCGGCGTGCTCCGGGGTACCGATGAACGCTTTCCCCCCAGCCTGTTCCTGCGTTCGACGCCGCTGACCGAGGTCAATCCGGCGATGGCGAGCTTTTCGCGCGAGCTGCGCATGGAATCGGAACACGATGTGCTCGGGTTTCTGCACGCGCTGATGATGCAGATCAACGAGCACATGACGTTCGACGAAGACCCCACCAACAGCGGGACCTCGGCGGTGGAAGCCTTCGGATTGAAGCGCGGGGTATGTCAGGACTATGCGCATATCTTCATCGCTTGCGCGCGCTCTGCCGGCATTCCCGCGCGCTTCGTTGCCGGGCATTTCCTGCGCTCCGACGGGATGGTCAACCAGCAGGCCGGCCACGCCTGGGCGGAGGCTTTCGTGCCGGATCTCGGCTGGGTCGGATTCGATCCGGCCAACGCCATCTGCACCACCGACGCGCATGCCCGCGTCGCCATCGGCCTCGATTATCTCGGCGCGGCGCCGGTGCGGGGAACCCGCTATGGCGGCGGCATGGAAACCCTGACGGTGGCGGTCAAAGTCGATCAGGCCGGACGGCAGGGGCAGTCGCAATCGCAGTTCTGAAGCCGCCGTCATTCCGGGGCGATGCCAACGGGTCCGCGCGAAGCGCGGCCCGATGACAGGCTCCGCATCGAACCCGGAATCTCGAGATTCCCCGATGGCAGCCGCACATCTGCGGTTCGCTCGTTGCACTCGCGCCCCGGAATGACGTTCTCGCCAATTGCGCGCAAACCTCCGCCGCAATGTCTCGAATAGGGTTGGAGACATCAGCGAAATTGGGTAGTAATTCTCGCCGTCTGATGCGTTCGAGGACCGGGAATGACCTATTGTTGCGGAGTGCTGGTGCGGGACGGGCTGGTCATGATCGCGGACACCCGAACCAATGCCGGCCTCGATAATGTCTCGACCTTTCGCAAGCTGCACGTCTTCTCAAAGCCGGGCGATCGCATCATGGCGATCGCCAGCGCCGGCAATCTGGCTATCAGCCAGTCGGTACTCTCGACCCTGACCGAGGGACTGGAAGACCCGCATTCCGGCGAGATCGAAACGCTCCTGAACGCGCCGACCATGTTCCAGGCGGCGCAGCGCATCGGCCGGGCGATCCGGGCGGTGCACGCTACCGAAGGCACCGCGCTGCAGTCCGAGGACATCAATTTCGACGTGTCGTTCCTGTTCGGCGGCCAGATCAAGGGCGCGCGGATGCGGCTGTTCATGGTCTACCCCGCCGGCAATTTCATCGAATGCACCACCGACACGCCGTACCTTCAGATCGGCGAGCATAAGTACGGCAAGCCGGTGCTTGACCGCGCCATGCATTACGACGTCGAACTGTACGAAGCGCTCAAGACCAGCCTGATCTCGATGGATTCGACGATGCGCTCCAATATCGGTGTCGGGTTGCCGATCGACGTGCTGGTGGTGCGCAACGACGTCTGCGATGCCGATCTTAATCACCGCATCGAGGCGGGCGAGCCGTATTTTCACGATCTGCGTTCGCGCTGGTCGGCGGCGCTGCGCGCGGCGCATCAGAATATTCCAAGACCACCCTACAAAACAGAATCATAACCAAGAACACAACAAGGCAGGAAGCAAATGACCGAGGCAGGAAAAAACAAGATCGCTGTCGTAACCGGCGCGGGTACCGGCGTCGGACGCGCCGCATCGCTGGCGCTGATGGGCGCCGGCTTCACGGTCGTGTTGGCCGGGCGCCGCCTGGAGATGCTGCAGGAGACCCAGAAGCTCGGCGAGAACGTCGGCAAGAGCCTGCCGGTTCCCGCCGATATGGCCGATCCCGGCTCGATCGCGGCCCTGTTCGCCAAGGTGATGGACGTCTACGGCCGGCTCGACGTGCTCTTCAACAATGCCGGCATGGGCGCGCCGCCGGTGCCGTTCGAGGATCTCAGTCTCGCGCAATGGCAGGCGGTGGTGTCGACCAACCTCACTGCGCCGTTTCTGTGCAGCCAGCACGCCTTCCGCATCATGAAGGACCAGACCCCGCGCGGCGGCCGCATCATCAACAACGGCTCGATCTCCGCGCACGCGCCACGGCCGTTCTCTTCGGCCTACACCTCCACCAAACATGCCATTACCGGCCTGACCAAGGCGACCAACCTCGACGGCCGCGCCTACGACATCGCGGTCGGCCAGGTCGACATCGGCAATGCCGCGACCCCGATGACCGACCGCATGGTCGACGGCGTGCTGCAGCCCGACGGCCGCAAGATGCCGGAGCCGCGGATGGACGCCAAGGCGGTCGGCGACGCCGTCGCCTACATGGCGAGCCTGCCGCTCGACGCCAACGTGCTGTTCATGACGGTCATGGCTTCGAAGATGCCGTTCGTGGGACGGGGGTAAGACGCGACGTGCCCCGGACGCAGCGCGGCACGAAGTGCCGCACTGCCGAGCCGGGGCCCATCGAGCCCGCACGCTTTGTGTGGGTCCCGCCTCTGCGGAGCAGCGTGAAGGGCGCTGCACCGCGTCCGGGACAAACTGAGATCGTAGGCCAGGCTGTGGCCGGGTTTTGATTCCGCCATTGCAATGACGCAGGAGGCGTCACGCCCCTACTCCAGCCGCTCGACGTCGCGCAGCGTTGGAAACAGCTTCATCCACAACAGCGCGATCGCGATGGTTCCGACGCCGCCCAGCACGGCCGCTGGCACCGCGCCGAGAAGAGCGGCGGTCACGCCGCTCTCGAACTGGCCGAGCTGATTGGAGGCATTGATGAACAGGAAGTTCACGGCGCCGACCCGGCCCCGCATTTCGTTCGGCGTGGAGAGCTGGACCAGCGAAAAGCGGATCACCACGCTGACGGTGTCGGCCGCTCCCAGGATCGCCAGCGCCAGAAGCGACAGCCACATCAAATGGGAAACGGCAAATACCACCGTCGCGGCACCGAACACGATCACGGCCTGAAACATCCGCATGCCGACGCGGCGGCTGATGGTATGGCGCGCCAGCACGGCCGTCATCAGCAACGCGCCGACCGCCGGAGCGGCGCGCAGAATGCCGAGTCCCCACGGGCCGGTCTGCAAGATATCGCGCGCGTAGATCGGCAGCAGGGCGGTCGCTCCCCCGAGCAGCACCGCGAACAGGTCGAGCGAAATCGTCCCCAGGATGGCAGCATTGCTGCGGACGAACCTGACGCCGGCGAACAGGTCGGCGGGCGTCGCGGAATCCCTGACGACGGCCGGTTGCGCCAGATGGATCGCACCGGTCAGTATCGCTCCCGATAGCCAGAACAAGACCATCAGGCCGTAGGGCATGCCGGGCGCGACGGCAAAGGCCAGGCCGCCGATCGCAGGTCCCGTAATGGTGGCGATTTGAGCGGCGCCGCTCGATATCGCGGTCGCACGCTGCAGCGAGCCTTGCGGAGCGATCAGCGGCAGCAGCGCGGCCGTCGCCGGACTTTCGAACGCGCCGGCCGTTCCGAGCACGGCCGTTGCGATGAAAATCTGCAGCACCGTCAGCCAGCCGGCATAGGCGCCCCATGCCAGAAACAGCGCCGTCAGCGCTTCGGCGAGTTGGCAAATCTGCACCACCCGCTTGCGCTCATAGCGGTCGGCCGCGTGTCCCGCCACGAACACCAGCAACGCCGTGGGCAGGAACTGGACCAGTCCCACCATGCCGAGGTCTAACGCACTGCCGGTCAGGTCATAGATCTGCCAGCCGATCGCCACCCCCCCGATCTGGCTGGAGAAACGCGAGAAACTTCGCGAAAGCAGAAAGGGCAGAAACGAGCGGTGTTTGAGCAGGACGCCGGAGCCCACCGGTATCATGGATGACATGGTTCAAACGGTTTCTGCTGCGAATTGTGAGCAGTCGCCCGCTCCAAGTCTTCAATCAGGCCGTGGCCGACCCTTGCCCCGTTGTCAATGCCGGCGTCGACCGCTTCCGGGGAAAACCCGCGAGGCATTGCACTTTGGTGAGTGTCGCTGCCATAATCGATCGGGGATCGGGGTGTTGATGCTTCAACTGCAATCGGCGTTCGGCGTGTTGGCGTTGCTAGCGATCGCGTGGGCGTTTGGCGAGAACCGCCGCGCGGTCTCGCCGTGGCAAACTGCGGTCGGCCTTCTCGTCACCCTCTTCACCGCGGTGGCGCTGATAAAACTGCCCTTCGTCCCGCGCGCCTTCGGCGTCATCAACAATGCCGTCGGCGCGATTGCGTCGGCCTCGCGCGCCGGCACCTCGTTCGTGTTCGGCTATCTCGGCGGCGGCGCGCTGCCGTTCGATTTGAAGGCGCCCGGCGCGGATTTCATTTTGGCGTTTCAGGCGCTTCCGGTCGTACTTGTCATGAGCGTGCTTACCACGCTGCTGTTCTATTGGCGGGTGCTGCCGCCGGTGGTTCGCGGCACGGCATGGCTGTTGGAACGCACGCTCGGCGTCGGCGGCGCGGTCGGGCTGTCGACCGCGGCCAATATCTTTCTCGGCATGGTGGAAGCGCCGCTGTTCATCCGGCCTTACCTCAAGCAGCTGACGCGCAGCGAATTGTTCCTGGTGATGACCGGCGGCATGGCCGGGATCGCCGGCACCGTGCTGGTGCTCTACGCCACGCTGCTGGCGCCGCTGATACCAGACGCCGCGGCGCATTTTGTCATCGCCTCGGTACTTGGCGCGCCCGCGGCAATCCTGATCAGCCTGATCATGGTGCCCGAGACCAGCGAGATCAGGACCGGCGGCGCGCTTGGCGATCCGGACATGCACGCCTCGTCCACCATGGACGCCATCGTCAAGGGCACTACGGCAGGCCTTGAGTTATTGCTCAACATCGTCGCGATGCTCATTGTGCTGGTGGCGCTGGTCTACCTTGCCAACGCCATCCTCGGGCTGTTGCCTGAGGTCGGCGGCTCCGGGATTTCGCTGCAGCGGATGCTGGGTTACGCGATGGCGCCGGTGTGCTGGCTGATGGGCCTGCCGTGGTCGCAGGCGATCACGGCCGGCAGCCTGATGGGCACCAAGACCGTGCTCAATGAGTTGATCGCCTATGTCGATCTGTCAAAACTCGCACCCGGCGCGCTCGATTCCCGCTCGAGGCTGATCATGCTCTATGCGCTGTGCGGCTTCGCCAATTTCGGCAGCCTCGGCATCATGATTGGAGGCCTCGGCACCATGGCGCCCGAGCGCCGCGACGAAATCAATTCGCTCGGATTGAAATCGATTGTCTCGGGCACGCTGACGACCTGCCTGATGGGCGCGATCGTGGGGGTGTTGAGTTGACCACGTGTACCGTCATGGCCGGGCAAAGCGCGAAGCGCGTCTTCGCGCTAGATGTCCCGGCCATCCACGTCTTTGTCTCGCAAGGAAGTAAGACGTGGATGCCCGGCACAAGGCCGGGCATGACGAACGCTACTTCCCCGGCCCCAGCATCGGCTCCACTCTCTCCATCACGTACACCGACCCCTCCGCGGTGAGATGGGCGTGATCCCATGCCAGAGGAATGCCGCCGTCGATCGTGAGCGGGCATTGCCGTTCCGGGCAGACCGCATCGACCACCGAAATGTAGGAGAATTTCTCGTGCGCCGGGAGTGCTGCTTTCATCTGCTGGTCGAGCGAGAAAATATCTGCCAGCACGAAATCCTCGGGACGCGGATCGACCTGCCGCAGATGCGCGCGCGTCAGCATCGACGGCAGCCTTGCCTTGAACTGCACGGCCGGGCCGAGCAACACCACGGGGATGCCCAGACCATTCAGCTTCGAGATGGTTTGCCTGAGGTCGGCGATCATGCCGTCGAACCGCGGCGGGCGGGAATATTCCAGCCAATCCGCGGAGAGGATAACCAGGTCGGGCTTGCGATCCCCAACGAATGCTTCCATTTGCGTCGCAAAGCCGCGGCATGACGCATTGCCTTGCGCTGCCGCGTTCAATGTCGGCATGCAGGCCGCCTGCGTCGCCTGCAGGATGTTCACGAGTTGCGGATCGGTGGTCTCGCGCAGGCCATGGAAATAATGCGCCGCCAGGCTGTCGCCCCACAACAGGACGTTGGTTTTGCCTGTTGCAAGTGCGAGGCAGGCATCATCGAACACGCCGTTTACCGGTGCGAAGCAACTGCCGTAACGATAGAGCGGCTGATAATTGTAGGTGTTGTAGGATTCAAGCTGCAGCGCCACGCGGTCGGCATCCGACGGCGTCCGGCTCAAGACGATTCCGCCGGCGCTGCCGGCCAGCAGGACCACGCTTGTGATCCCGGCGAAGCGGAGTGCGGCACGGCGCGTCGGCGCCAGCGATTTCTGGCGGAACGGCTGTTCGACAAATCGCCACGACAGATAGGAGATCACCACCGTCAGCGCGAACAGCGCGATCTTGTCGCCGGCGTCAAGCACCAGGCTGCTTTTCGAGAACCGCGCAAAGGTGAACAGCGGCCAGTGCCAGAGATACAGCGAATAGGAAATCTGCCCAAAGAACCTTGCGACATGGAGCGGCGAATACGGACCTCGCTTCAGCGTGGGCACGCCGATGCCGCTCCAGATGAACATGGCCGCACCGACGCACGGCGTCAGCGCGTTGAAACCGGGAAAGCCCGGCCCCTGCCGCAGCGAAAATATCGGAATTGCGATCAGCACCAGCGCGACGCCGCGCGCGATCTGCTGCGCCAGCGCGTTGCGCAGCACCGGAAAGCCCGGGATCGCAATGATGCCGCCGATCAGGAATTCCCACGCCCGCGGCGGGCTCATGAAAAAGGCATTGGCGGAACGGTCGGTGTTCATCAGCCAGACGCAAAGCGCAAACGATGCCAGCGCCAGCGCGCCGAGCGCTGTCGGCGGCACGATGCGCCTGCCGCGCGCAGCGCGCGCGAGCGCCCACAACAGTAGCGGCAGCGCCAGATAAAACTGCTCCTCGACCGCCAGCGACCAGGTGTGCAGCAGCGGCTTCTCCACCGCCGCGTGGTCGAAATAGCCGGTCTGGAACCAGAAGAAAAAATTCGAGGTGAAGGTCACGACCGCCGCGACCGAACGAAAAAACTCCTGTCGCTCGGAGGTCAGGAGATAATGGAATGAAGGAATAGCCGTCAGCGCCACCATCGCGTACAGCGCGGGCAACAGCCGCCGCACCCGCCGTTCGTAGAATTGGGTGAAAGAAAAGGTTCCGCTTTCGACTTCCGACCGGATTATTCCGGTGATCAGGTAGCCTGAGATCACAAAGAAGATATCGACGCCGACGAAGCCGCCGAACACCGCCGGCGCCTCGAAATGAAATGCGACCACCGCCAGCACGGCGATGGCGCGCAGCCAGTCGATGTCTTCGCGATAGGCGCGCCTCACGATCGCTATGCCGCCTTTTCCCGGCTGCACGATAAGCATGCGGTGAGGCGCACGCGCATCATGTCGCGAGTTCGACGGTCTTGAACTCCGCGGGCAGGATCACTTCGAGCAGTTCGACGTCGTCGGAATAATCCAGGATCAGGTGCTTGATCCGCGGCGGCTGGGTCCATGCGCTGCCCTGCTTCATCAGGGTCTCGCCCTGCCCTTCCATGTAGGTTTTGACCCAGCCTTTCAGGACATAGACCATCTGAAATTCGAGGTCGTGGAAATGCAGCTTTGAAACCTCCGCCGGATTGCACGGACCGATCAGGCGGATCACATGCGCCTGGGCCAGACCGTGGCTCGCCTCGGCAACGCCGAGATCGCGATAATGCGCGTAGCTGCGCAAGCCGTCGGCTTTGAAATCCTCGTCGCGGTAATGACTGATGGCGACGCGCTGTTTCGGACGGACGCGCCTGGCGGCGGGCTGCGCGCGGGCCTTGGTCTTGCGATCCTTGGCCTTGCGATCCTTGGCCCTGATCGATTTTCGCGCCGCGGATTTGTCGGCGGTCTTCCCAGCGACCGTCTTGCGCGCAGGTGATTTCTTCTGCGCGGCGGTGCGGGCCGCGGTCCGCGATGTCGGCTTCTGCCTGGCCATGGACGTTCTCCCTTTCGGCGTTGTCGGAAAACGTTAACACGGATCGCGCGTCGTCGCACGGATCGCGCTTCGCAGGTTGGGAAAAGCGCAACCGAGCCCACCAACCTCATCGGGGGTGGATCGTGGCGGGCACCACGCTTCATTTGGCCCCCCCCCCCGCGAAATCTTGCAAAGATCCCCGTTCAATGCAGCCGAAACACGCCGTCAACGGCGCGCAGTTCGGCGGGCTTGATCAGCTTGGAATGTGCAACCGTGACGGCAAAAAGCGGGCCCTCGAGCTTCTGGTGCCAAAACGAGAGAAAATCCTTCAGCGCCGGGAAATTCGGAAACAGATCGTAATTCTGCCAGACGTAGGTTTGCAGCAACGAGGGATGATCGGGCATGCGGTACAGAATTTGCGCCGTCGTCAGCCCATAACCCAGCACTTGCTTCCGGAAATCCTCGGAAACCCCAACCCGCGAGACCATGCCAACCTCCATTGCTGGAGCGCATTTTCCGGAGTGGCCGCCGACCGGGAGCCACCCGGTGGAGATGCGCTCACATGCGAGAAATGTGACGCAGGATACCAACTCATCACAAGCCTAAATGTTTAACTATTCGTTGAAATTTGTTGCGTTAGCAGCAGCTTACCGCACGTGCTAATACGGTGTTTGGCGGACCGTCCGACGAATTAAGCATGACGAATGAAACTGGCAGGCGTCATATTTGAGTGCCAATTTTTCTGCTAGAAGGCCTTGTTCCCAACAGAAGTCTGGACTATCTCCACTCAGGTCGCGCTGGCACTCGCCGGCGGAGACTGCTAATTTGCGTAAATTAGACAACATCTTCAAAAGCTTAGGAGGACTGCATGAAATTCCGTCCGCTCCACGACCGCGTTGTGGTCAAGCGCATCGAGGCCGAAGAAAAGTCAGCTGGCGGCATCATCATCCCGGACAGTGCCAAGGAAAAGCCCTCGCAGGGCGAAATCACCGCGGTCGGTCCGGGTGGCCGTGACGAAGCCGGCAAGCTGATTCCGATCGACCTCAAGGTCGGCGACCGCGTGCTGTTCGGCAAATGGTCGGGCACCGAGGTCAAGCTCGATGGCGAGGAGCTGCTGATCATGAAGGAGAGCGACATCATGGGCGTTCTCACCGATCTGCCGGCCGCCAAGAAGAAGGCCGCTTAAGCACCTGCCCACGCCCTCACCCTGAGGAGCGCCCGCAGGGCGCGTCTCGAAGGGTGAGAGAAAAGTCATCGGCCTCATCCTTCGAGACGCGGACAAGTGTCCGCTCCTCAGGATGAGGAGCAAAGATCAACTCAGGGAAAACAAATATGTCAGCTAAGGAAGTCAAATTCGGCGTCGATGCCCGCGATCGCATGCTGCGCGGCGTCGACATTCTCGCCAACGCTGTCAAGGTCACGCTCGGCCCCAAGGGCCGCAACGTCGTGCTCGACAAGTCGTTCGGCGCGCCCCGCATCACCAAGGACGGCGTCACCGTCGCCAAGGAAATCGAGCTTGAGGACAAGTTCGAGAACATGGGCGCTCAGATGGTGCGCGAAGTCGCCTCCAAGTCGGCCGATGCGGCCGGCGACGGCACCACCACCGCGACCGTGCTCGCCGCGGCGATTGTCCGTGAAGGCGCCAAGGCGGTTGCCGCCGGCATGAACCCGATGGATCTGAAGCGCGGTATCGACCTGGCTGTGGAAGCCGTGGTCGCCGACCTCGTCAAGAACTCCAAGAAGGTCACCTCGAACGAGGAAATCGCCCAGGTCGGCACCATTTCCGCCAACGGCGACGCCGAGATCGGCAAGTTCCTCGCCGATGCCATGAAGAAGGTCGGCAACGAGGGCGTCATCACGGTTGAAGAAGCCAAGTCGCTCGAAACCGAACTCGACGTCGTCGAAGGCATGCAGTTCGACCGCGGCTACATCTCGCCCTACTTCGTCACCAACGCCGACAAGATGCGCGTCGAGTTCGATGACGCCTACATTTTGATCAACGAGAAGAAGCTCTCCAACCTGAACGAACTGCTTCCGCTCCTGGAAGCCGTGGTGCAGACCGGCAAGCCGCTCGTCATCGTCGCGGAAGACGTCGAAGGCGAGGCTTTGGCCACGCTGGTCGTCAACCGCCTCCGTGGCGGCCTCAAGGTTGCCGCTGTGAAGGCTCCGGGCTTCGGCGATCGCCGCAAGGCGATGCTGCAGGATATCGCGGTGCTGACCGGCGGTCAGGCGATCTCGGAAGATCTCGGCATCAAGATGGAGAACGTCACGCTCGCCATGCTCGGTCGCGCCAAGAAGGTGATGATCGACAAGGAGAACACCACCATCGTCAACGGCGCCGGCAAGAAGGCCGACATCGAAGCGCGGGTGACGCAGATCAAGGCGCAGATCGAGGAAACCACCTCGGACTACGACCGGGAGAAGCTGCAGGAGCGTCTGGCCAAGCTCGCGGGCGGCGTCGCGGTGATCCGCGTCGGCGGCGCGACCGAGGTCGAAGTGAAGGAGCGCAAGGATCGCGTTGATGACGCGATGCATGCGACCCGTGCGGCGGTTGAAGAAGGCATCGTGCCGGGCGGCGGCGTCGCCCTGCTGCGTGCTTCCGAGCAGCTCAAGCGCATCAAGACCCAGAACGACGACCAGAAGACCGGAGTCGAGATCGTCCGCAAGGCGCTCTCCTGGCCGGCGCGCCAGATCGCGATCAATGCAGGCGAGGACGGTTCCGTCATCGTCGGCAAGATCCTCGAGAAGGATCAGTACTCCTACGGCTTCGATTCGCAGTCGGGCGAGTACGTCAACCTGATCTCGAAGGGCATCATCGACCCGACCAAGGTGGTTCGCGCGGCGATCCAGAACGCGGCCTCGGTCGCGGCTCTGCTGATCACCACCGAAGCCATGGTGGCCGAACTGCCGAAGAAGAACGCCGGCGGCGGTGGCGGCGGCATGCCTCCGGGCGGCGGCATGGGCGGCATGGATTTCTGATCCGACGCAGTCGTCCCGGACGCAGTGCAGCGCGAAGCGGTGCACTGCAGAGCCGGGACCTCGCTCAGCAACTATGAAAATGCAAAACCCCGGCAGCGATGCCGGGGTTTTTTGTTTCGGAGGTCGCGAAGCCGGCAATGACTGCGAGCCGCATCGTCAACCCCTTGACTGTTATGCGATACGTATCACATACTAAATTTCATGATCCGCAATTTTGCCGACAAGGCCACAGAGCGACTGTTTCGCGATGGCGTTTGTCCGGGACGCTGGCGGAACATCGAAGCGGTCGCGGTGCGGAAGCTCGATATGGTGGATGCGGCAACCCGTCTGGACGATTTGCTCTCCCCGCCGGGCAACCGGCTGGAGGCTTTGAAAGGAAATCGTCGCAGGCAGCATTTCCATTCGTATCAATCGGCAATGGCGCGTCTGTTTCCACTGGACATCAGAGGGTCCCGAGGCGGTAGAGATTGTGGACTATCATTAAGGAGATAGCGATGGCGCGGCTGCGTACCCATCCGGGAGAAGTGTTGCGGGAAGAATATCTTGTGCCGCTGGGCCTCTCGGCGCGGGCCTTGGCAAAGGAGTTGGACGTCCCCGCCAACCGGCTGACCGAGATCATGCGCGGCACCCGCGACGTGTCGGCAGATACCGCGATCCGGCTGGGACGCTACTTCGGCACCGACCCACGCTTCTGGCTCAACCTGCAAGCCGCGTATGATCTGTCCAAGGCGGAGAAGGCCCACAGCTACAGGAAGATCGTGCCGCGCACGGCGGCCTGACCTCAGCCCACCAGCGCCCGGCCGCCCCCAAGATAGCGGTCCTTGCTGATTTCGAAGATCACGTGCGGCACCGGGCCGGCCAATTCCCTTGTAAAAAGTCCCTCGCGCCTGACGCCGCCGATCTTTTCCATCGCGCCCTGCGAGCGCCAGTTTTTCTCACCGACCCAGAAGATGACGGTGTCGACGAAGGTAAAGGCGTGATCAAGCATCAGGCGCTTGACTTCGCGATTGGTCGTTCCACCCCAATGGCTGCGGACGATGAAGGTCCAGCCGATCTCGATTTCACTGCGTTCGGACTCATAGCCGTAATACCGGCTTGAGCCGACCAGCCGGTCCCTGATCGACGAGCACGAAAGCCATTTTCGAAGCGATGGCCCTGTCGAAATATTCTCTGAATACCGGCTCGGTGTAGCGATCGGAACGGGGGTGCACCTTCCAGATTTCCGGATCGGAGCCGGCCGCGAACAGCTCAGTCCAATCCTCGGCCGCGATCGGCCTCACGATGACGGAAGGGCCGGTCAATGTCGGTTGAAAATCGGGCTGGGGCATTCTTGAGCTGATAGCGCAGCTCGATGGCGAGGCGCAAGCGGCCTCGCCGCTCAGTCGATCCGTGCCACCACCGCGAGCCGCTTGATGCCCTGGTTGCGGTAGGCGTTCAGGAACGCGTTGTAATCCCGAAACGACACGCAACCGTTGGAATCGCCGTTGGGACCGAGCATGAAGCTGTGCGCGAGCAGGCCGGAACGTCCGTAGATCGCCTCCTCGCCGCCGACCGGATTTAGCCGCAACGCCGGCACGCCGTGAAACAGCGACTCGCGCGGGGTCAGATCATAGAGATGCGGCGGCGTCACGCCTCGCATCCGGATGCGGGCGGAACGCGGATCGTCGAGTTCGGAGCCGAGCCCCGAATGCGCTTCCAGCTTGGTGCCGTCGGGCAGGTAAACCATGTGCGCGGAGATATCGTAGACGGCCGTGGAGCGATCGTAGAGCGGTTGCGAGCCGCCGAGCGCGGGGTTCTGGCTCGATCCGAGGCTGCCGGTGAGGCTGGCGTCGGCGGAGGCGAAAGCCAGCAGGCCGGCATGCGGTTGCGGTTTGCCCCACAGTTTTTCGACGATCGAGGGCCTGTCTCCGGCGGACGCGATCGACATCACCGCAGCCTTGGCGCGCTGCGCCATGTCGCGAACGGCGGCGCCTGCGCTATTCGCCGGGCGAACCTCGGGATGACGCGACGCCGGCTCTGGAGGGATGGCTGCGATCTGAAGCGGCGCAACTGTTTTCCGCTTCGATGCTTCCGCCAGCTTCGGCGCCGCCGCGGGCTTTGACGCATCGGCAAGCTTCGGCGCTTCGGGCTCTGGCGTCGGCTCCACGGATTGCGGCGCCGCCGCGGCGAACCGCTCATCGAACGAAAGCGATGGACCCGACGGGACCGTTGCGGGCGCCGAAATCATCGGCGCGGATTCGAGCAGCGCAACCTCGGTGTTGCGCACAGCGGGCGGTGCTTTCGTCATGGCAACGACGGAAGAACGTCTGACGACGGGGGTATCAAAATTGGTGCTGCCCAGTTGCGGATAGACACTGGCCGCGAAAATATTTGAATACACGGCCCAGGCGCAACCGAGCACGAGACAGCCGACCGCGACGCCGCCGAAGAGGTTATAGGGGATTGCTTTCCTGGATGGATTTCTGCGGCGCGGTGCCGCGAGGCCTAACGCAACTGTACTCGTACTCATTCGCCTTGCATCCAGAACGGTTCCACTTTGTTCCTCTTGGCTCCGCGGCACCATAAGTTCCGACAGAGCATCTCGCAGAGGCGCGGAGCGTCATTAAGGCGACTTTTAGTTAAATGCGGATTAAGTGCGGGCCGATGTTGGGCAGTCCCAATTTCGTACACCCATGCCCGAGAATTGCCCGCGCATTTACGAAGCGAGCCGCATTCGGTTTCCTCGATAGCCGAGCTTCGGCATCAGGCGGGCGCGCGGCGCGGATCCTGTCCGGGATCGACCGATGCGCCATTCATCCCGCCGCCGCGGAAATGCCTGATTGTCTGAGCGCTAATACCGTGTCGTCATCCGCGAAAGCGGATGACCCAGTCTTCCAGAATATTTATGATGAAACCGCGAAGCCGCGGCGTACTGGATCCCTCGCTTTCGCTGGGGACGACGAATTCAGTTGGAGCTTGCTCCGATGACTTCCCGCGTACGAGCGCCTACTCCAGTTCCGGCGCCGCCGAATTGTCGAGCACTGCGCCTTTGGGATTTTCGAGCAGGTCGAGCCCGTAGGTTTCGATGGTGAGCGGCCCGCGCATGCGCCTGAGTTCCGCAACCCGCTCGACCCGCGCAAAGTTCTCGTTGAGATACGGGTGCCCGCCGGGTCGCACCTCGTCGACATACAACAGCTTGCCGGCAAGCAGCGCGGGATCCGGCTCGGGCATGTTGACCCAGCGGATGCGCTGCGTCGGCTGCACCACGCAGGTGCCGGCAGGCAGATAGAAGGCGAGCCAGCTGGTGGTGCCGTAATCCGGCGCCAGCACGCAGGTCGCGCCAACGCGCGCGCGAACCGCCTCGATCTCGCCGGCGAGTTCGCGCCAGCCGACGCCGACGCTGCGCACGGTGGCGTCGCGGCGATAGCCCGTCAGCACACCGGTGTTGGCCTGCACGATCAACAGCGCAAACATCAAGATGCCGACCGGAGATGCCCAGCGCAGGCAAAAATCGACCACGCGCTGCTGGCGCGCGTCCCATGCCGTGAGGTTGGCGGCGACCGCGGCTGCGATTGCGAAGGCGGGATACACCGGCCCGAACCAGTTTGCCTCGACCCGGGCGTGCAGTGAATGCCAGATGAAATACGCGACGATGGTCCAGAACGTCGTATTGATCAGCATCCGCGCGGCCGACGCGCCGTCTCTGCGCCTCAGCAGCGCATAAAGCCCCATGGCGCCCAAAATAAACACCAAGGGCGTTGCGAAGGCGAACTGGGTCGGAAGCAATTCGCCGATGAATGCCGGACGGAAATCCTCGATTCTGGCGCGCCCGATCTGCTTGATGAAGGAGACCCAGTGGTGATCGGCGTTCCAGAGAATGACCGGTGAAAACAGCGCCAGCGAAACCAGGCCGCCGAGATACGGCCAGGGCGAGATCAGCCAGCGCCGCAGTTTCGGCACGCTCGCCAGCCAGATCAGAATCGCCGGGCCGAAAAACAGCGCGGTGTATTTCGAGAGCAGTGCAGCGCCGACCGCGGCGCCGACCGCGAGCCACCACGCGCCGCGCCCGGTTTCCAATACTTTCGCGAGATAAAACAGAACAAAGCTCGAGGCCACCAGCAGCGGCGCGTCCGGCGTGACGATCATGGTGCCGACCGCGGCCATCAGCGTGACGTTGAGCAGGATGGTCGCGGTCGGCGCCACGCGCCGGCCGCCGAACAGGATGATGGCGGTGCGATACACCGCCCAGCTCATCGGCAGCGCCAGCAGGATCGACACCAGCCGCACCCCGATCTCGGTATCCCCCGCGATCATGGTGCCCAAGCGAATCACCGCCGCGACGCCGGGTGGATGATCGTAATAGCCGACCGGCCAGATGCTTCGACCACATCCAGTAATAGGCTTCGTCAAAGGTCAGCGGCGTCCAGGCGGCCGCGACCAGCCGCAACGCCACCAGCGCCAGGACCGTGACCGCCGTGTTGCGGACGAGCCGCGCCTCGGAAGGGCTCATTGCAGGTTCATCGCTTGCGCCAGACGAACAGCCCGGACATCGCGTAATTCCATACCACGCCCATCAGCGCGCCCGCCGCCCCCGCCAGCCACCAGATCGGTTCCTGATCGTAGACCGAGAACGCGACGCCGACATTGGCGAACAAGCCGACGCTGCAAACCAGGTAAAACAGCAGCAGGCCGCGCAGGATCGCAAATCCCTTCAGCCGCTGGTCGCGATAGGTGAGAAAATTATTCAGGATGAAATTGCTGGTCATCGCCAGCACCGCGCCGCAGGCCTGCGCTTCCGGAAACCGCACATCGAATATTTTAAGCACGACGAACAGCACGGCCAGATGCACGAACAGGCCGAGCGATCCGACCATCGCAAACATCAAAAACCGCAGCGACACCACGTCGCCAGTCAGTTTTGCAAGCACCAGCCCGAGGAAATCCAGCGCCACCATGGAATCGAGCTTGCTCTCGCCATGCAGCCGCGAACCGAACGTGAAGGGAATTTCCTTGATCCGCAGTTTGCCGCGCGCGGTGGCGACGATATCGAGCAGGATCTTGAAGCCCTGGGTCGAGAGCTGCGGCGCCAGTTGCTCGAAGCGGTCGCGGCGGATCATGAAGAAGCCGCTCATGGGATCGGCGATCTTGACCCGCAGCACGCGCTTGGCGACCCCGGTGGCAAGCGCGCTGGCGCCGGCGCGCTGCTTGTTGAAACTTTCGGCGCTGCCGCCTTCGATGTAGCGGCTGCCGACCACCAGATCAGCTTGGCCGCCCTGCAGCAGCGCCAGCATTTTCGGCAGTTGGGTCTCGTCATGCTGCAGGTCGGCGTCGATCACGGCCGCGCACGGCGCGCTGGACGCCAGAATGCCCTCGATGCAGGCACCGGACAGACCGCGCCGCCCGATCCGCCTGATACAGCGGACCCGGGAATCCTGCCGCGCCAGCGCCCGCACGACCTCCCAGGTGCCGTCGGGGGAATTGTCATCGACGAAGATGACTTCCCATAGCACCCCTGTCAGCGCGGTCTCCAGCTGCCGCAACAGCGTCGTGACGTTGTCGCGTTCATTGAAGGTGGGGACGATGACCGAAAGCTGAGGCAAACCAGCGGCCTGCGGCGGGGTTTCGGGGCCCGGTCTGATGGCTTCATTCATGCGCGCCAGCGTATATCCGCAGGCTCAGGGGAAGCCAAGGCGGAGTTCCAAAACCGGGGTAGAAGGAGCCTGAAAAGGGCCAAAACAGGGCCTAAAAATGCCAACGACCACGAACAGAGGGCGCGCGTACATCCGGCGCAGCCGAGCTATTCAGTGGTCGTCCCAGCGCCGGAGCTATCAAGCATCGACGACGCCGTTCCAGAGCAGATGGGGACGATCGGAGGGTTCCGCAAGGGGCCGGGCCGCTCGCTCGGTTACTGCGGCACTTCTCGCACCACTGGTCCCCTGACAGGCGGCGCCGCGGCGACCGGCGGTGCCGGCTGTTCGGTCTTTTGAACTTCTGCCGGCTTTCCGATTTGCCCGATCGGCCCGTATGCGATCGCAATCACCAGAATGGCCGACGCGATAATTGCACCTAAAATGCCCGCTACCTTTTCCGAATTCATCGCGATATTCCCCGGTCACGTTTACGACCTGATACCACGGAAAATCGCAAAGTTAACGTGGGTGTCGGTTCAGAAGGCTTTAATCAGCATGTGCTGATATCCGATGATACCATCGGACTTAAGCCATGGCGCCGGCCTAAACGGCAATCATATTCGGGATTTTGCCCTGGCGGCGATCTGGGGCATCCGGCAGAACATCAGTTCCGGGGACGGCCAGCAGCCGCGGCTGGACCTGCACGATCGACCACAACCCGATCGGGTTTTGCCTGATCGTTTGCGGCAAGGCCGTTTGCCTGGGCTTTTCGATCACCTTGATCTTTCACGCGTTCGGACTGGCCGGCGACCCCCTCGCCCATATCAAACACGCGCTGCCGTTTCTTTCCTGACCGCTGTTCCCGAAAGGCCGCGGGCTGGCGAAGCGCCGCTGGCGGCGGCGCGCGGCGTCTTTCCGGCATGACGCTCAAGAACAGAGTTCAAAGACATCCTCGCGACCATCATCGCCGGGTTGCCCCTGCCGACCTGCAAAAACTGGTTATGCAGCGAACTTCCGACACTCCAGAGAATATTGGGCGTCGACTTCGAGAGCTGGCACAGCAGGGGCAGCTGGAGGTTATGGATATCGCTAATCATGCACGTGACCGTTCGGCTGAGAGCAACCAAAGTTGCCAGGATGCCGGAACAATACGTGCGACACGGTTTGGTTGCGGTCACCAGGGTATCGCGACCCATCACGTTTGACGGAGCCAAACTTTACTCAGGCTGATTCGAGGTTTTGAAAGTTGTTCCGGCCGCCAATCGGGAGGCGCGCTGGTCCGTTGCCGGACACCGGAACAGCTACTTCGGCGTTACCTTGTGCTTGATGAAGGCTGTCACGATGTCCTTTTGCGCGGATGCGATGGCATTGTTGGCCGTCGTCATATGCGCGCCAGCATCGACATCGGGGAATTGCATCGAGAGGAAATCGACAAGCGTCACCCGAAAATTCTGTCGCTCGGAAGGACACGCGCTCGCAATGAGGGAGGTGAAATCCCGTGCCGAAAGGCCGTTATTGTTGTCCCGCGAATACTCCCGGGCGAGGCAATTCCAGTAGGAGTCGCGTCCCGACACCGCCTGCCGGTGCGCATCGTCGAGATCGTCGGCCATCGCCACCGAAGCCGTCATTGCCAGGGCTGCCACCAGGATCATCCGCATCTTGTTCTCCTTTTTTCGCCATCGTAAACGTTTTGTTGCGGGAACAAAAACTCAAAAATCAACGGCAGCCGCCGGAACGCCGCGGGTGCATCGTTTCAGCGAACTGGCCAATCCTGATTGATTTGATTAGGCTCGACCATCCCTTGGTCCCTCCACAATGAGACCCGCCGGTGAGCAAGCCCCCGCAGACCGCTTCAAAAAAATCCGGCCAGATCTACATCGGCGTCGGCGGCTGGACCTTCGCGCCCTGGCGCGGGGTGTTTTATCCGGAGAAACTGACGCAGGCGAAGGAATTGGAATACGCGGCATCGAAACTGACCTCGATCGAGATCAACGGCACCTATTACGGCTCTCAGAAGCCGGAGAGCTTCCGCAAATGGGCGCGCGAGGTGCCGGACGGTTTTGTCTTTTCGGTGAAGGGACCGCGCTTTGCCACCAATCGCCGGGTGCTGGCGGAGGCCGGCGATTCCATCAAGAGATTCTACGATTCCGGCGTGCTGGAACTCGGCGACCGGCTCGGACCGGTGCTTTGGCAATTCGCGCCGACCAAGAAATTCGACGAATCCGATTTCGGCAAGTTTCTCGAACTGCTGCCGCGCAAGCTCGAGGGACGCGCGCTACGCCATGTGGTCGAGGTGCGCCACGCCAGTTTTTGCGCGGCCGATTTCATCGCGCTGTTGCGCAAATTCGAAACGCCCGTGGTGTTTGCCGAGCACGGCAGCTATCCCGCCATTGCCGACATCGCCGGCGATTTCGTTTACGCGCGGCTGCAGAAGGGCAATGACGAGATCAAGACCTGCTATCCGCCGAAGCAACTCGATGCCTGGGCGAAGCGGCTGCAACTGTGGGCCGGCGGCGGCGAGCCGGACGATCTGCCGCGCGTCGATCCGGCCAAGCCGAAAAAAGTGCCGCGCGACGTGTTCGCCTATGTGATCCATGAAGGCAAGGTGCGCGCGCCCGCCGGCGCGATGGAACTAATCGAACGCGTGAAATAAGCTGGTTCCCATGGCCAAAGCCAGGAAGCTCTTCACCATCGGCTATGAACAGACGCCCGTCAAATCCGTGCTCGACGAGCTCGAGCAGGCCGGGGTGAAGCTGCTGGTGGACGTGCGCGCGGTGGCGGCGTCCCGCCGGCCCGGTTTTTCCAAGAACCAGCTTGCCGCCGGGCTCGACGAGCGCGGCATTTCATACCTGCATCTGCGCGGGCTCGGCACGCCAAAGGATGGCCGTGACGCCGCGCGCGGCGGCAAATTCGACGCACTACACAAAATCTATGCGGCGCATCTGAAGACGCCGCAGGCCAGGGAAGAACTCGACGAACTGTCGGCGCTGGTGAAAAAATCCGGACCGGTGTGCATACTCTGTTACGAGCGCGATCATTTGCATTGTCATCGGCAGTGGATCGCGGAGATCATCGAGGACCGCGACGGGGTGAAAGTGGAGAATCTGGTCGCGAAGCAGGTTTAAAATTGTTTTCCCGTCATGGCCGGGCTCGTCCCGGCCATCCACGTCTTTAGTGTCGCGATACCCGTTAAGGCGTAGATGGCCCGGGACAAGCCCGGAATGACGAGGTTAAAGGGCTCCCCGCCTCACCCCTCGCCCGCCAGCCGGAACGTGCCTTCCATCATCTGCACGCATCCGCCGCCGACATGCGTTGACATGATGACGCCGTTCGCTTTGCGGACCCGCGTCAGCAACAGGCTCGGCCGGCCCATGTCGAAGCCTTGGCCGACCCGCAGCTTCAATTCGCCGTTGCGTTCGCTCGCGAGGTCGGCGAGCAGCGCCGCAGCGGCCGCGGTAGCACTGCCGGTGGCGGGATCCTCGGTGAGGCCGCTTGTTCCCGGAAGAAACATTCGCGCCTGCAGGTCGCACGCCAACTCGGCCGGCGGCACATCGCGGGTGTAGAGATAGATCGCGTCACTGCCATCGCACGGAAGCGTGCGGGCAAACGCCGATGCGTCGGGCCTGGCTCGCCGCAGCGCCTCGCGCGAGGCAAGCTCTGCGATCAGGAACGGCAGGCCGACCGAGAATATTCCGGGCTGATGCCGGTCGGTTCGGATATCGGCCGCCGGCAGCGACGCACAGGCCGCCGCCTGCTCGGCACTGACCATCGTGAGCTTGCTCAGGGGTTGCGGCGCCGTGAGTTCGGCGCCGACCACCCTGCCCTCCTCGGTCAGGATTTCGATGGGCACCAGGCCCGCGCCTTCCTCGAACTTCAGCCGCTCAGGGGGCTTTTTGGCTTGCGTCGCCAGCACGAAGGCGGTGCCGACATTGGGATGACCCGCGAACGGCAACTCACTGTTGACAGTAAAAATGCGCACCTGCGCATCATGCGCGGGATCGCGCGGCGGCAGTACAAAGGTCGTCTCGACGTAGTTGAACTCGCAGGCAATGGCCTGCATCTGCACGGTCGAGAGCCCGCCGGCGTCCAGCACCACCGCCAGCGGATTGCCGCCGAAGGCGCGGTCGGTGAAAACATCCACGGTGACATACCGCCACAGCATCGGTTCCTCCAGAATCTAGCCCAATTGCCATACGGCCATCGGCTGGTCATATCCCTTGATCGCGACCTCTCCAAGCGAAACCGCGTCGCAACCGTCCTGATCCAGTGCGTCGCGAACCGCAGCCGAAATCAGCAGTTGCGAATTGAATTCCTTGTTAAGCAACTCAAGCCGGGCCGCAAAGTTCACGGTGTCGCCGATCACGGTGTATTCCTTGCGCCGGGGCGAACCTATATTGCCCGCGACGACTTCGCCGAAATGAATGCCGATGCCGATCCGCAGCTTCCAGCTATTGGCCAAGTTGATCCCGTCCATCGCCACCAGCATTTCGCGCGCGGCGGCGACAGCATGCTGCGGCGCTTCGGCCGTCTCGAAGGGCACGCCGAACAGCGCCAAAAATCCATCGCCGAGGAATTTGTTGACGATGCCGCCGTGACGATCGAGGATTTCCACCAGTACGGCGAACGCACCGTCGAGCCGTTCGACCACTTCCTGGGGGGAGCGCGAACGGGCGCCCGCGGTGAAACTGCGGAAGTCGACGAACATCACCGCGACCCGCCTGATACCGCTGGCCGCTTCCGCGCCTTCCGCCAGCAGCCGTTCGACCACCTGCGGAGATACGTGCTGGCCAAACAGACTGGTGACGCGATCGCGCGCGGTGGCGGCCCGGATGCTCGCTGCGAACTGGCGCCGCAGTTGAACACCGACCGCGCCCGCGAGAATCCCCGATATCAGGATGATCAGGCTGCGCGCCCCGTGATAGGTGATGTCGGGTTTGGGCCCGGCTGTGGCCAGCGGATGATAAAACATCGCCATGGCCAGCAATTCGGCCGCCGCGACGAAACCGGTGAAGGTCGACAGCCAGAAGTCGAGCCGCAGCGTCGAGAGAATGATGAAGATGAAATAGGCAAACGGCATCACGAAGCCGAGCGCCTGGACCTCGCCCATGTTCCGGATATGCACCGCCAGCGCGATCGTGGGCAACGAGGTTTCGATCAGCGCGCCGAGGTATCGCCTGATGACGGGAACGTCGCGGTCAAGCTTCAGGTACCGCCGGAGCATCGCATGCACCCAAAGCTCGAACAGGATGAGCGGCGCCAGGATCACGTTGAGGTAACTCGGCCGAAACTGGCCGCGCCAGATGTGGTTCAGCGCTTGGGGCGCCATCAGGTCAACAGCCCAGAAAATGACGAGTAGACACGCGGCGGTGGCGATGAGGGCCCTGACCCGCACCAGCTCGGTGCGCAGCACTTCGCGCGTCAACGCGTGGTCGAACTCGGCGGATGCCGCCGACCGTTGCTTCTCTTCATGGCTGTGCCATAACGCCGGCATCGTGGCCCCCCGATGCCCATTCTGCCTCAATCCAGCGTGCGGCGGAAGCGTGTCACTGCGATCGTCATAGCCAGCAACATCAAGCCGAGCAGCGCGATCGCGTCATATTGCAGATTTTGCAGCGCCGCGCCCTTCAGCATAATGGCGCGGACGATGCGCAGATAGTGCGAGAAGCATCTTCTGAAACCTGGCGTCCTGTAAGGGATAGACTAAACGACTTGATCTCGTCGGCGGTTCGCCAGACTTCCCGCGTGGCAGCATCACCGCACGCGATTGCGGCTGCTGAATTCATCGATCGTGTGCGTCGGCGCCGAGAAGGGTCCTAATACCAGCCTTCAGAAGAGCTGACCGATGATGGCCCAGTCGCGGGCCGCGATCGACGTGATGCGCCCGGTTTCGGCGAGAAGTTTTCGCCAGGCGTCTTGGCAGGCGTCGAGGATGTCGGTGTAGGACGCGAACACACGGTTGGCGAGATAGGTCTGCCGCAGATACTGCCAGATGTTCTCGGCTGCGTTGAGCTCCGGACAGGCGGGTGGCAGCGGCACGAGGGTGACATTGGCAGGTGGCTTTAGTTTGCGCGTCGTGTGCCATCCGGCCTTGTCGAGGATGAGCAGCGCATGCGCGCCGGGCGCGACGGCCTTGCCGATGGCGTCGAGATGCGCCTGCATGGCCTCGGTGTCGGCTTGCGGCATGATGAGGGCGACGCCGGTGTCGCGGCTCGCACAGACGGCGCCGAACACATAGGCGTTCTCGTAGCGCTGATCCTTGGGCTGCCGCGGCCGTGATCCCTTCTTGGCCCATTGGTAGACGAGGCTGTTCTTCTGGCCGACCCGCATCTCGTCCTGGAACCAGACCTCAATCGGCGTTTCCGGGGCGAGTTTGGTCACGATCGCCGCGACCTGCGTGGGAAAGTTTTTTTAAATGCCGCGATCGCCTCCGGATCCTGCACGGGATGGCGCGGCCGGGCGCTGATGTGCGAGAAGCCGAGCTTCTTGAGCGCGCGCCCCAGGCTCACCTCCGACAGATCGACACCGAAGCGCTGTCCGAGAACACGCTTCAGGTCGACGCAGCGCCAGCGTACGACCCCATCCTTCTCCGGGTCGGGGCCGGTCTCGACAAGCTGCTTCAATGCCTCTTTCTGCTCGTCGGAGAGCTTCGACGGCCGCCCGGTCGGCTTGATGTCGATCAGACCGTCAGGACCGTACTGGTTGAAGCGGTGCGCCCAGTCCCGCAGCGTCTGCCGGTCCATGCCGCCGATCCGCGCCGCCTCGGTGCGGTTCATCCCGTCGCGAACCGCCGCCAGCGCCAGCAACCGTCGCGCCTGCGCAGCATCCTTCACCTTCGCCGCGAGCCGACCCAGCTCATCCGCCCCGAAATCCTCCCGTAGACCGACCGCCGCGCCCATCGCCGACCTCCCGAATCAATCCAGTCGGTCAGAAATGAATCACGCCGGCGCCAGCTTTTCAAAACAGAGTCAGACCTTCCGAAGGCTGGTATAACACTGCGTAGACAATCTCGCCGCCGGCGAGCGCCAAAATCAGCAAAGTCAGCAACAGATAAAATCGCTGATCTGTCATTCGATACCTCAATCGGGCTTTACGTCGAAGCCGGCATCACGGTCTATCTGCCGAGGCCGATGACCTCGGGCATCAACGCCAAAGGGCGCTTCGGCAAGCAGACATTGCATCGCACGCCAGCCCTCGCCGTTCATGCGGCTGGTCCGAATCGCTCGCCGAATCGGAAGTTAAGGCACTGGCTAGATTCGCGTCAACGTGATCGCAACCTGCGAAATGTCGGTGGCTCCGGTGGGCTCGATCGTGACCGATTGGCGGTTAGCCTGGGTCGATATCGCCAGATCCGCTGTGAATCCGATGCCGTCGATCTTGCCGCGAATTCCCGTGCCGGTGATCGTCCCGGAGATGTTGCCGATCGCATCGCGCGTGACCTCATTCCATTTGCCGGCGAACCGGGTTCCCGTCGCGGCGACCTTGCTTCTGACTTCGAGCTTGTAGCTGTCGCTCGCACAAAGCAGGCTCTGCTCGAGCGACGTGCCATCCGATGTCACGTCGTAATGCGCCTTGCAGCGAATCCGCTCATTTCCTGCCGACGTCTTGACGGTGCCTTCGCCGGACCAATTGCCGGCAAATCGGGAAAAAGCGCCGCCTTCGCGTTGTTGTGCTGACGTAACGACCGGCAAGAGAAACAGGCCGATCGCCAGCGCAATTCGCTGCACCCGGTAGATGCTTCGTTTCAAAAATAACCGTGACATCCCTTTATTCCCCTGTCTCGCGTCGCAAAAGATCACAAGGCTTCGTCCACGCGCCGCCCGTTCGTATAGGCGTTGCGTTCGTTGCCCATACGGGAAGAGCTTGCGCGGTGTCTTTCATTGGCGCGATGCTTCGTCACTGCCGCCCTCGTCGCCTGAAACACGCCCGGCCTTGGCTTCCTCGACGATCTTCGCGCGCAACTGCGCCTTAATGAGACGGATCGACGCATAGAGATCTTTCGAAGTTTTTTCCAGCGCGTCCGTGTTCGGCAGCAATTTCGAACGGTAGTCGATGTCATCCACGCCGGTCGCGCCGAGCTCAGTGTAGGAGATAACGCTCCCGACCGTGCCCTGAAGAGCGAAGGTACCGGCGAGGCTCGTCGTCGCCAGCCCCAACGCATCGCGAAGGTTGGATGGACCGAGAATGGGAATTTGTACGGCCGGTCCAGGCGCTATTCCCCATACGCCCAAGGTCTGCCCGAGATCCGCGTAGTGATGCGGCCGGCCCCACGTGTCGGCGACATCGACGAAACCGACGATGCCGATCGTCGTGTTGACGGCGAAGCGCTGCGTCGTATTCCAGGCGCGTTTGACATTGCCCTGCAGGACATCGTTGGCGAAAACGACGGGCTCTCCGACATTGTTGGTAAAATTGTGAATGCCCTGACGCAGCTCCGGGGACACACCCTCGACATAAGCGCGCGCGGCCGGCTTCAAGATGATGTCATCTAAAAATTTGTTTGCTTTGAAGATCTCGCGGTTGATCGCTTCCGCCGGGTCGTTGGCGCTGTCGATCCTGCCTTGCTCGATCGGATCGCGGGGCGCTCGACTGAACGGGTTCCATGCCTCTTCCGCGCAGGCGGGGCCGGCAAGGACTGAACCGAGTACACCAGCGCATATCCAATGGGCCGGCCGAAGAGGCGCATGTCGGCGTGGACGCTTCGATAGAAAGCCGACATCTTCAACGCAATGCACGTCATGCATGCCCGGAATTGACCTCCCGACGCATAATCTCGAGAGCGTAAAACCGACCTTTCGAATCAATTGAATGCTCCGTCACAAGCTGCGCCCCGGACTCTATCTGCGGCGTGTTGAACCTACGATTTGGCTATTCAGAGCGACAAAATAGTGGCGCCAGCCATTTCCAATCATTTCTGATTGTGGCGCAGCGTGTGCCGCCTGATCTTTGGTCCAGGCGAAACCGACATTTGTCCCGGCTGTATTTTTCTTTGGGATGCTGCGTCTTGGCACATCATCGAAACGACCAACGGAACGGATCGCTGCCAATAATTCCGTGGCATAGGTGACAGGCCTCACGCGGGGCATGATTCAAATGCCCAAGGGGGCATCCAACCCGCTTTGCCGACGCTAGCTGTGAAACTTCAAGCCATCGACGATCTTGTCGATCACCTTGCGTTCGGCGCGCATGGCGAGACCGACCAGATTGAGATCGGCGCGGATCACGGCCTTCACCACTTCGCGGTTGGCGGCATCGTGCGTGGTCTTGAACATGTCCTCGGTATAAACTGCAGGCTTTACGTTGCGCGAAAGCGCGCGCTCCAGCGCCGGCCGGTCGGCGCCGTAGATCAGGATCGGCTGGCCGATCAGCGACAGATATCGGGTGCCGGAGCCGTCTTCGTAGGGTTCACCGATGCACTCCGGGAACGCCGCCGCGATACCGCCGGCCAGAAACGAAGCCACGTTCAGCTTCTGCCACGCTTCAAGGTCGGTCCGGATGATCACCGCGATCTTGGTATCGAATTGCATGCGATGTTTCCGTTGTCATTCCGGGGCGATGCAACGCATCGAACCCGGAATCTCGAGATTCCGGGTCTGGTCCTTCGGACCATCCCGGAATGACGGTGCTAATACTACCCCTTGGCGTCGCAGGCCCAGGCGCGGATCACGCATTCCTTGCCGCCGAATTCATAGCATTTGCGGGTCGCTTCGTTCAGCGTACTGGAAATGTGAGCTTTGACCGCGTAGCCGTGAGCGCCGCAGGGATTGGCCATGTCGATCGACAACGCCGCGCAGGCGCGCTTCATGGTCACCGTCGTGGTGCACCCGCCCTTGCATTGCTTGACGGCCGCGGCGCGCGCCGCGTTCTCGCCGGCATAGTCGTAGGCCTGACCGTAGGCGCCGCATTTGCCGATCGCGAACGCACCCGCCGCCCACGATTCCGTTACGAATCGTGATCCGGCCAAGGCCAGTGTCAGCGCAAAAACAAACATCGCGCGCCGTTGCGCAACGGTGGTCGAAACGATCAAAATCCCCTCCCCCGAGGTCATGCGGCGAGAATCTATCTCGGGGGACGTTTCAACTTGGTGAACGAGAGGTTGAAAGTGAAGCTTTACCAGTGAACGGAGTTATCCCCGCTGCGCGGCCTCGAGCGCCTGCGGTGTGTCGATATCCAAAAACGCGCCGTGGCCGTCGACCGGTACTTCCGCCACCGCCTCGGCATGCCTGGCGATCAAATGGCGGGCACCGATATCGCCGTCCAGCGTCATCAATTCGTTGAAGAACCGGCGCGACCACAGCACCGGATTGCCGCGCCTGTTATCGCTGACGGGCACCGCGATCAGGTTGCCTCGATCCGGCGCGAACGCTTCGATCAGCCGGTCGATCAGACGCGCGTCAATCAGCGGCATATCGCCAAGGCAGATTACCGCGCCGTCGGCATTTTCGGGCACCGCCGCGATGCCGGCCTTCACCGAACTCGCCAGCCCTTCGGCAAAATCCGGGTTGCGCACGAATTTCACCTTGAGACCTTTTAACGCCTTCTCGACCTGCTCGGCCTGATGGCCGGTGACGACGATCACGCCCTGTGCTTTCGAGGCCAGCACCTGCTCGGCCACGATCCGGACCAGCGTCTTGCCACCCAGTTCGGCCAAAAGCTTGTTCGGGCCGCCCATCCGGGTGGAGCGCCCGGCCGCCAGGATAATCGCGGCCACATTGCGGTTGCCGTCGGTGCCGGGTTTTTCGCGCGGCTGCGGCCGCGTCACGATTTCCATCAACAGGCCGCCGACGCCCATGCCGGTGAGTTCGGCGCGCGTGACCTTGAGACCCGCGAGCAGACGCATCAGTACCCAGTCAAAGCCGTTCTCGACCGGGGAGCGCGCGCAGCCGGGCGCGCCCAGCACCGGCACGCCGCCGGCACTACCGATCAGCAGCAGATTTCCAGGATCGACCGGCATGCCGAAATGCTCGATGGCGCCGCCGATCTCCGTGATCGCCGCCGGAATCACGTCGCGCCGGTCGGCGATCGCGGAGGCACCGAATACGATCACCAGTTCCGCGTCCAGAGCGAGCAATTCCTTGATCGCTGCCGACAGCGCGGCTTCATCATGCGGCACGCGGCGCTCGGCGATGATGGTGGCGCCGGCTGGTGCCAGTCGCTCCGCCGTCACCCGCAAGGTCTTCTCCACTACCTTTGGCGCCAGCCCCGGCAGCAAGGTCGAGACCACGCCGACGCGCGTGATGGTGTAGGGCGCGATCCGCAGCGCGCCGCCGCTCGCCGCCTTCACCGCGGCGTCGCGCAGCTTCGCCTCCACCCCAAAAGGGATAAGCTTGACGGTTGCGACCATCTCGCCTTCGACCACCGGCTTGTAGGCGGCCAGCGTTGCGAAGGTGATGGCCTCATTGACGCTGTTGATGCGGTCCACGGCCGCGCCGTCCACTACCAGCACGCCGGCCCTGGCCGCGAACAGGTTGGCGCGGCCGGTGAAGGCGCGTTCAACGTGAATACCGTGGCCGGCGACAGCCTGGGCGATGCCGGCCGCTGCGACGTCTTCGGAGACGTCTCCGTCTTCGAGCCGCACCACGACGATTTCCTTGACGCCGGCGCGGTTGAGCGCCTCGACCTCGGCCGGGCCGATCGTGGTGCCTTTCTTGAGCACCAGCGACCCCTGGCGTAGGGTGTGGACGGTGACGCCGCCGACCGCGTCGGCCGGACTGGCAGGACCAAATTTCATGCCGCGGCTTCTTTTTCTTTCGGCAACCGCAGTTGCGCGGTGATCTCGGCCATGATCGCCACAGCGATCTCGGACGGCGAGACCGCGCCGATCGGCAGACCGATCGGTGCGTGGATGCGGGCGATGTCGGTATCCCGCGCACCTTGCGCCTTGAGGCGGTCGCCGCGCTTGGCGTGGGTCTTTCGAGAGCCAAGCGCGCCGATATAGAAGCAGTCGCGCTGGAACGCGTGCAGCAGCGCCGGATCGTCGATCTTTGGATCGTGGGTCAGCGCCACGAAGGCCGTGTAGTGATCGACATTGAGCGGCGGCAGCGCCACGTCGGGCCATTCGGCGATCAGCGGCACATCCGGAAATCGCTCGGGACTGGCAAACGCGGTGCGCGGATCGACCACCGTCACATCATAGTCGAGCGAACGCGCCAGCGGCGCGAGCGCCTGGCTGATGTGAACCGCCCCGACGATGACGAGCTTGGCCGTCGGTGCATAAACATTGAGAAACAGCTTCTTGCCGTCGGCCTCGATCATACCGCTCTTGCCCATGCGCAATTGCTTGGCGAGATCGGCGCGCAGCGGATCGGCGGCGAACTCGGCGGCCTTGACCAGCCGCTGCTCGCCATTGGCGGTATCGGTAACGATAATTACCGGCCGCCGCGCGGCGCGCTCGGCATTGAGCTGGTGAAGTGTTGCAAGTTTCACGATTGGCCGACTTTCTCGACAAACACCCGGATCGTGCCGCCGCAGGACAGGCCGACATTCCACGCGGTCTCGTCGGCGACGCCGAATTCGAGCATTTTCGGCAGCCCGCTGGCGATCACGTCGAGCGCCTCGGTAACAACGGCGCCTTCGACGCAGCCACCCGAGACTGAACCGAGAAACGTGCCGTCGTCGTTGATCACGAGGCTCGATCCCGCCGGCCGCGGCGCCGAGCCCCAGGTCTCCACCACGGTGGCGAGGGCAACGCCGTGGCCGGCCTTCTGCCAGTCCTCAGCCGCCTTGAGAATGTCTTCGTCGCGATTGAGCATGGGAGCCTCTTTCAAGCTGCGGATCGAATCAGGCTGCGGTGATGCGGCGGGGAAGCCGACGACAGGGCTGCGATCAGCCCCTCGATTGAACTCAAATTATGTACGGGGCGGAATTCGTCAACGTGCGGCAGCATCATTTTGATGCCCTGCGCCTTGGCCTCGAAGCCGCCATAGCGCAGCAGCGGATTGAGCCAGATCAGGCGGCGGCAGGACCGGTGCAGCCGGTCCATCTCGAACGCCAGCCTGGCGTCGGCCTCGCGCTCCAGCCCGTCGGAGATCAGAAGCACGATTGCGCCCTGCCCGAGCACGCGCCGGCCCCACAATTTGTTGAAGGTGTGCAGCGAGGTGCCGATGCGGGTGCCGCCGGCCCAGTCCTCCACCGTCGATGAACAGCTTGCCAGCGCCTGGTCGGGATCCCGCGCCCGCAGCGCCCGCGTCACGTTGGTGAGCCTGGTGCCGAACAGAAACACCGAGACACGCTTGCGGGCGTCGGTGATGGCATGCAGGAAGTGCAGGAACAGCCTTGTGTATTCACTCATCGAACCGGAGATATCGAGCAGCGCCACGATCGGCGCCGGCTTGTCGATCCGCCCCAGCCGATGGATATCGATGATATCGCCGCCGGTGCGCAGACTGCCGCGCAGGGTGCGGCGCATGTCGAGCCGCAGGCCCCGCGAATCCGGCTGATAGCGGCGGGTGCGTAATTCGGCCTGCGGCAGTTTCATCTGCGCAATCGCACGGGTGACCTGCGCGATTTCGGCAGCACTCATCTGCGCAAAATCCTTCTTCTGCAATATTTCCTTGTCGGACACCGTGAGCCGCAGTTCCTGCTCCTGGGCCTGCGGGGTTTCGCTCATCGAAGGCTGGGCAAACGCCTCCTGGACACGGCGCGAGGCCGGCGGCGGCTTTTTTCTGGCATGATCCGGCAGCGGCACCGAATCCAGCATGTGCTTCCAGTCCTCGGCGGCGCGGAAGAACAGGTCGAACGCCTGCGCGAATATCAGCGCATGCTCGTGACGTTTGACGAAGACCGCCTCGAGCGTGGTGAAGACGTCGGCGCGGTTGCCGATCTCGATCACCTGCAGCGCATTCAGCGCATCGATGACCGCGCCAGGCCCGACCGGAATCCCGGCCGCCCGCAGCGCGCGGGCAAAGCCGACGACGTTGTCGGCCATTTGGCCGGTGGGGGGCGCGAGATGATCGATGGCCATCTATTATGACTCTCTCATACGGCCGGTGCACCCCCTCTCCCGCTTGCGGGGGAGGGCTGGGGTGGGGGCTGCCTCAACGAGTACACCTTCCGACATGTATTCGCCGGGTTTCCGCCAATGCGGGACTTCATCGACTGAGTAACGGGAGAGAGCCCCCACCCCGGCCCTTCCCCCGCACGCGGGAGAGGGAGCGCACTGCCGTCGTCTCCGACGGTTCGCTTATGGATCGTAAGGCTCAATTCTCGCTCGTCGCCTCTTTCAAAACCTTCTGCAGCGTGTCGCCCTGCATCCGCGCGATGTCGTCCTGGTATTTCAACAGCGCGCCGAGCGTGTCGCCCACTACCTGCGGGGTCAGCGAGCGGGCGTCGAGTTCGGTCAGCGCGGTGGCCCAGTCGATGGTCTCGGCAACGCCCGGAGATTTGTAGAAATCCTGCTCGCGCAATGCCTGCACGAAGCCGACGACCTGCTGCGACAGTTTGGCGGAAATGTTCGGCACGCGCGACTTGACGATCGCCAGTTCGCGCTCGGCACTGGGATAATCCACCCAGTGATAGAGACAGCGGCGTTTGAGGGCGTCGTGAATTTCCCGGGTGCGGTTCGAGGTGACGATGACGATCGGCGGATGCGGCGCCTTGACGGTGCCGATTTCGGGGATCGTCACCTGGAAGTCGCTGAGAATTTCCAGAAGGTAAGCTTCGAACGCCTCGTCGGCGCGGTCGAGTTCGTCGATCAAAAGCACCGGGGCGCCGGCCACGTCCGGCTCCAGCGCCTGCAGCAGCGGCCGTTTGATCAGATAACGTTCGGCAAAAATGTCTGACGACAACTGGTCGCGGTCGGTATCGCCGGCGGCTTCGGCTAGCCGGATCGCGATCATTTGCGCCGCGCTGTTCCACTCATAGACTGCGGAAGCGACGTCCAGGCCTTCATAGCACTGCAGCCGTATCAGCTTTCGCCCCAGCGCGGCCGAAAGCACCTTGGCGATTTCGGTCTTGCCGACGCCGGCCTCGCCTTCAAGAAACAGCGGCCGGCCCATGCGCAGCGAAAGGTACGCCACCGTCGCAAGCGACCGCTCCGCCAGATAGCCGCGCGAGGTCAGGAGTTCGAGCATCGCATCGACGGAAGTGGGCAGCGCCGATGCAGTCATGGGAGAGCCAGTCTTGATGCGACAGGAATTTGCAACGTCACGCTTTGCCGTTGGCGGCTTCGACCGCGCGGCGCGCCAGCACTGCGATCAGATGCGCACGATATTCGGCGCTGCCGTGCAGGTCGCTGTTCAGCCCTTCCGCCGGAACCGTCAAGCCATCGAGCACCTTGTGGGAGAAGCGCTTCTTCAATGCCTCCTCGAACGCGGTGACACGGAACACGCCTTCTGAGCCAGCGCCGGTGACGGCGACCCGCACATCCGACGGACGCTTGGCGACGAACACCCCGACCAGCGCATAGCGCGAGGCCTGGTTGCGGAATTTGATGTAGGCGGCCTTTTTCGGCACCGGGAACATCACCTTGGTGATGATCTCGTCGCTCTCGAGCGTCGTCGTGAACAGCCCCTGGAAGAATTCTTCGGGCTTCAGCCGGCGCTTGTTGGTGACGATGGTGGCGCCGAGCGCAAGGCAGGCCGCGGGATAGTCCGCGGTGGGATCATTATTGGCGAGCGAGCCGCCAATGGTGCCCTTGTGGCGCACCGCAGGATCGCCGATCAGGCCGGCCAGTTCGGCCAGCGCCGGGATCGCCTCGCCGACAACAGCGGAAGCCGCGACGTCGGCGTGTTTTGCGGTGGCGCCGATCACGAGCGAACGGCCCTTCATCTCGATGCCGTCGAGTCCCTCGATGTGGGAGAGGTCGACCAGATGCGGCGGGCTGGCGAGCCGCTGCTTCATGACCGGCAAAAGGGTATGGCCGCCGGCGATCACCTTGGCGTCTTCGTTCTTGATCAGGAGATTGGCGGCCTGCCGCACGGTCGCCGGACGATGATATTTGAATTCGTACATGGGGGATTCCTGAATCGCCGTGCGCTGACTTCAGTTACGCGAGATCGGAGTTCGCCATCGCCTTGGCGCCCGCCGCGATCGATTGAACGATGTTCTGATAGCCGGTGCAGCGGCAGAGATTGCCTTCGAGTTCTTCGCGGATGGTATGGTCGCTGAGATCGTGGCCCTTGCGGTGCACGAGGTCGACCGCGGTCATGATCATGCCGGGCGTGCAGAAACCGCATTGCAGGCCGTGATGCTCGCGGAACGCCTCCTGCATCGGATGCAGCGGCGCACCGTCGGCGGCAAGGCCCTCGATGGTCTTGACCTCGTGCCCGTCGGCCATGACCGCGAGCGTGGTGCAGGATTTGACGGCCTTGCCGTCGAGATGCACGACGCAGGCGCCGCATTGCGAGGTGTCGCAGCCGACATGGGTGCCGGTCAGCCGCAGATTCTCGCGCAGAAACTGCACCAGCAGGGTGCGGGGGTCGACATTGGCGTTGACGGGATTACCGTTCACGATCAAGGAAATCTTGGCCATTCAGCACTCTCTTCATCTGCACTGCCGCATTGCACGGCAGCACAGTCATTAAAACCATTGCAAAGCCATATTATGGGCCATCCCGGCAATGAGCAACCTCATGACTGATGTCCCAAATTCGAAGCTGACCTGGCCTTGATCTATCCCTGCACCGCCTTGGCGAAATTCGCGAAAAACTCGTCGGCGAGTTTCTTGGCCGCTCCGTTGATCAGCCGCTGACCGAGCTGGGCCAGCTTGCCGCCGATCTGCGCCTCGACGTCGTAAGTGAGCAACGTGCCGCCATCCTTTTCGGCCAGGGCCACCGTTGCGCCGCCCTTAGCGAACCCTGCGACCCCGCCCTCGCCTTCGCCCGAGATCTTGTAGCCGTTCGGCGGATCGAGATCGCTCAGCGTGACCCGGCCCTTGAAGCGAGCCGATACCGGTCCGACCTTCATCTTGGCGACCGCGCGGAAACCATTGTCCTCGGTTTTTTCCAGTTCCTCGCAGCCGGGGATGCAAGCCTTGAGCACGGCGGGATCGTTCAGTTTGGTCCACACAGCCTCACGCGGTGCCGCAAGCTGGACTTCGCCGTTCATCGTCATGGCCATGGGCAGCCTCCCGGTTCGCTGGTCTTTCACCCAAGTAAAGCACGGCCGCACCAAAAGGAAGGGGGCGGGAGGACGAAGACCGATGCATATTCGCAACGCAACAACTTTGTGCGAAGGCTTGGGGATTGGCAGAGGCAGGCCGGGATGGTTAGGTCGCCCACATCATGAGCACCTCCCTCTCCCCCCTGCTGGCCCCCATGCTGTCGAGCGCGGCGATGCGCGCCGTCTGCGACGATGTGGCATGCCTGCAGCACATGCTCGATTTCGAGGCCGCGCTGGCGCGCGCCGAGGCGGCGATCGGCGTCATCCCGGCGAGCGCGGCGGGCCCCATTGCCCAAGCCTGCACGGCCGGTTCGTTCGATCTCGCCGCACTCGCCGAGGCCGCGACACGGTCCGGCAATCTCGCCATTCCCCTGGTCAAGGCGCTCACCGCCGGCGTCGCCAGGGCCGATGCCGACGCCGCGCGCTATGTACATTGGGGCGCCACCAGCCAGGACGTGATCGATACCGCCACCATGCTGACCTTGCGCGCCGGCATCGAGGCGCTGCTGGGGGATATCGACCGTGCCATTGCCGGCTTTGCCGGGCTGGCCAAACAACATCGCGACACCGCGGTGGTGGCGCGCACCTGGCTGCAGCATGCATTGCCGATGCCGTTCGGCCTGAAACTCGCCGAATATGCCGCGGCGTTGCATCGCTCGCGCAGGCGCTTGCGGCGATTGCGCAGCGAGGGACTGGCGCTACAGTTCGGCGGCGCCGCGGGGACGCTGGCGGCGCTCGGCGACAAGGGAATATTGGTTGCTGAACGGCTGGCGCAGGAGCTCGAGCTGCCGCTGCCGGAGGCGCCGTGGCACACCCATCGCGACCGCATCGCGGAGGCGGCTTCGGTGTTTGCGATTGTTGCGGGCACCTGCGGCAAGATCGCCCGCGATGTCCAACTGATGATGCAGACCGATGTCGCCGAGGCGTTCGAGCCTTCAGGCGAAGGCCGCGGCGGTTCGTCGACCATGCCGCACAAACGCAATCCCGTTGCTACCGCGAGCGCACTGGCCGCGGCCACCATGGCGCCAAACCTGGCGGCGACGATCTTCGCGGCGCAGGTGCAGGATCACGAGCGCAGCGCCGGGCCCTGGCATGCCGAATGGCCGACGTTGCCGATGCTGCTGCTGGTCACCTCGGGTGCGCTCGCGGCGACCGTCGATATCGCCGAAGGGCTGGAGGTCGATGCCGCGCGGATGCGCGTCAATCTGGACGCCACCCACGGGCTGATCATGGCGGAGCCGGTGACGTTCGCGCTGGCCGAAAAGATCGGCAAGGGCGAAGCCCATCATCTGGTTGAGGCCGCCAGCAAAAAGGCGGCCGCGGAGAAAAAAGACCTGCGCGACGTGCTGGCCGGAGACAGCAAGATCACCCCGCATCTCGGCGCGGACAAACTGACACAACTGTTCGAGCCGATGGCCTATCAGGGCGTCTCGCAGGCCCTGATCGAGCGGCTGCTCGCTTCGCTCGATGGCAAATAAAATTGAATGGTCTTCGCAGAATGTCGTTGCCGGGCTTGACCCGGCCATCCATCCTCTTCGAATAGATTCTTCTCTTGTTAGATGGATGCGCGGATCAAGTCCGCGCATGACGAGGAACATGCGATGCCGATGATCGATGCCGACGGTTGCCTGCTCAACGTATCTGTCGAGGGCCGCGACGGCGGGCCGACCCTGATGCTGTCGAATTCGCTCGGCTGCACCTTGCAGATGTGGGAACCGCAGATGAAGGCGCTGACGCAACTTTTTCGCGTGATCCGCTATGACCGGCGCGGCCACGGCAAATCCGGCGTGCCGCCCGGCCCCTATTCCATGGAGCGCTTCGGCCGCGACGTGCTGGCGATCCTCGACGACCTCAACATCGAGAAGGTGCACTGGTGCGGGCTGTCGATGGGCGGCATGGTCGGACAGTGGCTCGGCGCCAACGCACCGGAGCGGCTCGGCAAAATCGTTCTCTCCAACACCAGTTGCTACTATCCCGATCCGACCAACTGGCTCAACCGCATCAAGGCGGTCAAGGAAGGCGGCATCGCGGCGGTCGCCGACGCCGTCATCGCCGGCTGGCTGACGGCGGACTTCCGTGACCGCGAACCGCAGATCACGGCGAACATGAAGGCCATGCTGGTCGCAACGCCGGTGCAGGGCTATCTCGCCTGCTGCGAAGCCCTGAGCACGCTTGATCAGCGTGACCTGCTGCCCAGGATCAAGAGCCCGACGCTGGTGATCGCGGGACGCCAGGACATGGCGACGCCGGTCGCGGCCGGCGAATACATCCGCAGCCAGATTCCCGGCGCGGCCCTAACGATTCTTGATGCCGCGCATATTTCCAATGTCGAGCAGCCGCACGCCTTCACCGACGCCGTGGTCGGTTTCCTGACGCAACGCTAAATCTAACAATGTCATTCCGGGGCGATGCGCAGCATCGAACCCGGAATCTCGAGATTCCCCGACGTGCAATTGCACATCTGAGGTCTGGTGCTGCGCACCATCCCGGAATGACGGGGCCTAATTGCTTCGTTGCTTCGCCTTCGCAATGACGAGAGGAGAAAAAATCAATGGACGATCGGAAACGCCGCGACGACGGCATGGTCCAGCGCCGCAAGGTGCTCGGCGATGCCTGGGTCGATAAATCGATCGCGAACAAAAACTCCTTCAACGCCGACTTTATCGATCTGATCACGCGTCATGCGTGGGGCGAGATCTGGACCCGGCCGCATTTCGACCAGCGCACCCGGCGCGTACTGGTGATCGGCACCATGGTCGCGCTCGGCCAATGGGATGAATTCCGCCTGCACGTGCGCGCGGCGCTCACGGAGGGCGGCTTCACGGTCGACGATATCAGGGAAATCCTGCTGCAGCAGGCGATCTATTGCGGCGTGCCCGCGGCCAATCACGCCGTCAAGGAGGCGTCAGCGATTATAGGGGAGTTGGGACTGCTGAAGGGATAGATCATCCAATGTCACGCGGCGATCGATCTGCGGCTGAGCCGGACGTTCGACCAGCAGCACTACGGCGGTACCGAGCAGCAGCAATAATTCGGTCGCGTGCAGCCTGAGCGCCTGGGTCTCGCCGACCTGCGATGCCATCACCATGCTGGCGAAACTGATCACGCTGCCGATCGCAAGAGCCATCGCCAGCGCTTCGTCGCAGCCGCCGGCCTTGCGGATCGAGGCGCGGGCAATGAAAACCAGGAAGATCGCGAAAAAAGCGACGACGGTGAGCTTCCCCAGTGCCAATAGCCAGGCAAAACGGATCGTCGTCATCGCTGTCAGCTGCAGATGATCGCTGATGAACAGCGCGACCGATATATTCGGCCGCTCGTAGAGGCCGTGGATCGGCGAAATGATGATCCTGAAGGCGACGATGGTCCAGGTCGGAATGAAATAGGCCGCCAGCAGCGCGCCGTTGAATGAACTTATCCGCCAGTTTGTGGACATGTCGCTTCCCGCTTGTCCGCAAGGCCCGAATGGGAGCGGCGGCTTTGCGGGCGAGGTAACGCGCTTAAACAGCGAGGGGCAATTTAAACCGTTTGTTTACCTTAATATCAGGAGACGGCCGAAAAGACGCCCCGATCTTCCAAAAGGACTTCCAAAAGGAAAAGTCCCGCCTTTCCGCGGGACCTTCCTGCTCTCGCTTCCTTCAATTCCGAGCTAGCGACCGCCCTTGCCCTGCTGATCGGGTTTCTGGCCCTGACGGTTCGGATCCTGCTGCTGTTGTCCGGGCTTCTGGCCGCCGCCCTGCTGGCCGGGTTTCTGACCCGGGTTCTGGTTTTGCTGGCCCGGATTCTGATTCTGGTTCGCCATCGGGATCTCCCTTGTTGAACGCTACGTCCGTCTTGAACGTAACGGAAGATAACAGCCCGAAAAACCGAAATTGGTTTCAGGGAATCCGGTTCCGCCGGGATTAATGCGAGGCGATAGTTTGCCGCCACTGTGGCAAAGGGAACCCGCAGCCTAAACTACCTCTGTACAAGCCCTTTGAGCGGCACCCCGCGCTGTTGCCGCCCCGGGTTCCCACTGTTAGAAAATGAAACGACGCGTCGTTCCGGCTGCCGGGAGCCACCGCCGCGGAATTTGTTGAAGTGAGCATTCCTCGACGGCAAACCGGCACCCCTTTGCCGGAAAATGCTCCAAACAACGGCAGCTCATGGACTATTTCGCCCAGCAACTGATCAACGGCATCGTACTCGGCTCGATCTATGGCCTGATCGCCATCGGCTACACCATGGTCTACGGCATCGTCGGCATGATCAATTTTGCTCATGGCGACATATTCATGATCGGCGGCTTTATCGCACTGATCTCTTTCCTGATCCTGGTCTCGATCGGCCTCACTGTGGTTCCCGTGATCCTGCTGATCGTGCTGTTGGTATCGATGGCGATTACCGCGCTCTATGGCTGGACTGTGGAGCGCATCGCCTACCGGCCGCTGCGGCACTCGTTCCGCCTCGCCCCGATGCTGTCGGCGATCGGCATGTCGTTCGTGCTGTCGAATTATTCGCAGGTGGCCCAGGGCGCGCGGGTCAAGCCGGTGCCGCCGATCATCACCGGCGGCTACACTCTGTTCGAGGGCGACGGTTTCGCGGTGCGGCTGTCCAATGTCCAGATCGTCGTCGTCGTCACCACGATCGTGCTGCTCGCGATCTTCACCTGGCTGGTATCGCGGACACGGCTCGGCCGCGACATGCGGGCCTGCGAGCAGGACCAGACCATGGCGGCGCTGCTCGGGGTCGACGTCGACCGCACCATCTCCATGACCTTCGTGATCGGGGCGGCGCTCGCCGCGGTCGCCGGCATGATGTACCTTTTGTATTATGGCTTGGTGGATTTCTTCATGGGCTTCGTCGCCGGCATCAAGGCGTTCACCGCGGCGGTGCTCGGCGGCATCGGTTCGCTGCCCGGCGCGATGCTGGGCGGGCTTGCGATCGGGCTGATCGAGACGATGTGGTCGGCGTATTTTTCGGTCGAATACAAGGACGTCGCCGCGTTCTCGATTCTGATCATCGTGCTGATTTTCCTTCCGACCGGCCTGCTGGGCCGGCCTGAAGTCGAAAAAGTTTGACGGGCCAGCGCGTGACAACAGCCGCGCCCAAGACAACGCTCGCTTCGCGCGCCCCCGGCGTCGCCTTCATCTTCAAGAAAGCCTTGATCAGCGCGCTTGTCGCGCTGGTACTGTTTTCGCTGATGATCGGCATCCGCACCGAAGCCGGACCCACCGGGCAGTTGATCTACTGGACACGATTCGGCGATCTTGCCGCCATGGTCGGTGTCGTGTTCGCCGGCAGCATCGCTGCGGAGTTGCTGCGGCAGTGGTGGGGGCCGGTCGGCACCGTCATGGTCGTTCCGCCCTCGGTGCAAAGCGCGCTTGCGGTCGCGCGGCGAGCCATCGCACCGGTGCTGCTGGTCTTCACGTTTCTGGTGCCGGTGATTTTCTACGATCAGCGCTACATTCTCGATCTCGGCATTCTGGTGCTGACCTATGTGATGCTGGGGTGGGGACTGAATGTCGTGGTCGGCCTCGCCGGGCTGCTCGATCTTGGCTATGTCGCGTTTTACGCCGTCGGCGCCTATTCCTATGCGCTGCTGGCAACCAATTTCGGGCTGTCGTTCTGGATCTGCCTGCCGCTGGCCGGCATTCTCGCGGCGTTGTGGGGCGTGATGCTCGGCTTCCCGGTGCTGCGGCTGCGCGGCGACTATCTCGCCATCGTGACACTGGCGTTCGGCGAGATCATCCGTCTCGTCATTATCAACTGGCAAAGTCTGACCGGCGGCCCGAACGGCGTCAGCGGGATCCCGCGGCCGACCTTGTTCGGCATTCCGCTGACCCCGGGCGATGACGGGCTTGCCGCCAGGCTCGGTATCGAGTTTTCGCCGACCCATCGCATCGTGTTTCTGTTCTATTTGATCCTGGCGCTCGCCCTGCTCACCAACTGGGTGACGATCCGGCTGCGACGTTTACCGATCGGACGCGCCTGGGAAGCGCTGCGCGAGGACGAAGTCGCCTGCCGCGCGCTCGGCATCAACACCACCACGACCAAACTGACGGCATTCGCGACCGGCGCCATGTTCGGCGGTTTCGCCGGCGCGTTCTTCGCCACCCGGCAGGGCTTCATCAGCCCGGAATCCTTCACCTTCCAGGAATCCGCACTGGTGCTGGCGATCGTCGTGCTCGGCGGCATGGGCTCGCAACTCGGCGTCGCGCTCGCGGCGCTGACCATGATCGGCGGCTTCGAGCTGTTTCGCGGCCTCGAGCAGTATCGCATGCTGGTATTCGGTGTCGCGATGGTGATGTTGATGATTTGGCGGCCGCGCGGACTGATCGGCCACCGCGCGCCCACCGTGTTCCTGCGGCACAGCCACGCCATTTCGTCCGACCTCGTCAAGGAGGGGCACGGATGAGCGCCGATTGCATTCTCACCGTCGATCATCTGTCGATGCGCTTCGGCGGCATCGTCGCCGTCAACGATCTGTCATTTGGCGCCGAACGGCGCAGGATCACCGCGCTGATCGGGCCGAACGGCGCCGGCAAGACCACCGTATTCAACTGCATCACGGGGTTTTACAAGCCGACCGGCGGCGCCATGCGGTTGACGCATGATACCGGCAAGGAAATCCAGCTCGAGCGGCTGAACGATTTCCGCATTGCCAAGCAGGCCAGGGTCGCGCGCACCTTCCAGAATATCCGGCTGTTTCCCGGCATGACCGCGCTCGAAAACCTGATGGTCGCCCAGCATAACGCGCTGATGCTTGCCTCCGGCCTGACCTTTCTCGGGCTGATCGGCGCGCCGTCCTGGCGGTCAGCGGAAAAGCGCGCGATCGATCAGGCCACGCGCTGGCTCGACCGCATCGGGCTGCTCGACCGCGCCGACGATGCCGCCGGCAACCTGCCCTACGGCGATCAGCGCCGCCTCGAAATCGCGCGCGCGATGTGCACCGAGCCCGCTTTGCTGTGCCTGGACGAGCCGGCCGCCGGACTGAACGCGCGTGAAAGCGCTGGTTTGAGCCAGTTATTGCTCTCGATCCGCGACGACCACGGCACCTCGATCCTGCTGATCGAGCATGACATGTCGGTGGTGATGGAAATTTCCGACCACGTCGTGGTGATGGACTATGGCTTGAAAATCGCCGAAGGCACCCCGCAGCAGGTCCGCGACGATCCCAAGGTGATCGCGGCCTATCTCGGCGCCGACGAAGAAGAAGCGATCGCGGTGATGGAGAGCGGAGCGTGACTGCACCATCTGCCCCGCCCCTGCTCGCGATCCGCGGCTTGCGCGCCGCCTACGGCAAGATCGAAGCGCTGAAAGGCGTCGATCTCGATATCAACCCGGGCGAGATCGTAGCCCTGATCGGCGCCAATGGCGCCGGCAAGTCGACGTTGATGATGACGATCTTCGGCAAGCCGCGCGCCCGCGCCGGCCTAATCCTGTTCGACGGCCGCGATATCACAGATGTGCCGACCCACGAGATCGCCAGGCTGCACATCGCGCAATCGCCGGAAGGCCGCCGGATTTTTCCGCGCATGAGCGTCGCCGAAAACCTGCAGATGGGCGCCGACGCCACCGAATGCGACGAGGCCGGCCGCACCGCCGGGCTGGAACGGGTGTTCACGCTGTTTCCGCGACTTAAGGAGCGCATGACCCAGCGCGGTGGCACCTTGTCCGGCGGCGAACAGCAGATGCTGGCGATCGGCCGCGCGTTGATGAGCAGCCCGCGCCTGTTGATGCTGGATGAGCCGTCGCTCGGCCTGGCCCCGCTGATCGCTCGCCAGATTTTCGACGCAATCCGGACTCTGAATCGGCAGGATGGCCTCACGGTGCTGATCGTCGAGCAGAACGCCAATCATGCGCTGCGGCTCGCCCATCGCGGCTACGTCATGGTCAACGGCCTGATTACGCTCAGCGGAACCGGCAGCGAGCTGCTGCAGCGCCCCGAAATCCGCGCGGCCTATCTGGAGGGCGGCCGGCGGGCTTGAGTTTGCGGTACCTCCGCGAGCGGTCCCGGCGAATGCCCGAAAATTGCCGATGACTTCGCGGCAAAATCAGCCGACAATAGCCGTGATTTTCGAGCCCCGGCGGCGTCGCCGGTACTTCCCGTAGCGATCTACCCCGCGAGGACTCCTCATGAAATCATTTAACCTGATCGGCATGGCATTGGGCGCGTCGTTGGCGCTGTCGACAACTGCGCTTGCGCAGGACATCACCGTCGCCGTGGCCGGCCCGATGACGGGCGGCGAATCCGCGTTCGGCCGGCAGATGAAGAACGGTGCCGAACAGGCGGTCAAGGACCTCAACGCCGCCGGCGGCGTGCTTGGCAAGAAACTGGCGCTGGACGTCGAGGACGATGCCTGCGATCCCAAGCAGGCGCGTTCGGTGGCGGAAAAAATCGCCAGTGCGAAAATCCCGTTCGTGGCGGGGCACTATTGTTCGTCGTCGTCGATCCCGGCATCGGAAGCCTATGCCGACGGCAACGTGCTGCAGATTACGCCGGCCTCGACCAATCCGCTGTACACCGAGCGCAAGCTCTGGAACGTGGCGCGGGTCTGCGGCCGCGACGATCAGCAGGGCCTGGTCGCCGCCGATTACATCGCTAAATTCTACAAGGGCAAGAACGTCGCCATCCTCAACGACAAGACCACCTACGGCAAAGGCCTCGCCGACGAAACCAAGAAGGCGCTGAACAAGGCCGGCTTCACCGAGAAGATGTTCGAGTCCTATAACAAGGGCGACAAGGACTTTAATGCCATCGTCTCGCGCCTGAAACGCGACAACATCGACCTCGTCTATGTCGGCGGCTATCATCAGGAAGCCGGCCTGATCCTGCGCCAGATGCGCGATCAGGGCCTGCAGACGGTTTTGATGGCCGGCGACGCATTGGCCGACAAGGAGTTCGCGTCGATCACCGGGCCCGCCGGCGAAGGCACGCTGTTCACATTCGGTCCCGACCCCCGCAACAAGCCGACCGCCAAGGCCATCGTCGAGAAGTTCAAGGCCGGAAATATCGATCCGGAGGGCTACACGCTTTACACCTATGCCGCGATGCAGGTCTGGTCGCAGGCGGTGGCGAAGGCCGGCACAACCGATCCAAAGAAAGTCATGGATACGATCAAGGCCGGTGCGTGGGATACGGTGATCGGCAAGATGGAGTTCGATGCCAAGGGCGACATCAAGCAAATCGACTATGTCGTCTACAAGTGGGACGACAAGGGCAACTACACCGAAATCAATCCGAAGGGGTCGTGAGGCCGTATAAATCCGATTGTGACGTTCAAACGCCCCGGTTCACCGGGGCGTTTTTGCTTGTCGCATGCTGCTGGGAGCATCGCATCCGTCTCGACGAGGTTGACCAGAACTCGGCCGTGCGCTCATCTGCCGCCGTCCGGAGCATGCTGCAATGAAAAACCTCCTCACCGACATCGCCGGCGTCCGCGTCGGTCACGCCGATGACAAAGCGCTGGCGTCCGGCGTCACGGCGGTGATGTTCGATAGTCCCGTGGTCGCCGCGATCGACGTGCGCGGCGGCGGACCCGGCACCCGCGAGGGCGCATTGCTCGACGTCGCCAATACCGTCGAGCGGATCGACGCCATCGCGCTCGCGGGCGGCTCGGCGTTCGGGCTTGAGGCCGGCGGCGGGGTGCAGGCCTGGCTCGCCGGGCAAGGCCGCGGCTTTGCCGTGCGCGGCGCGGTGATTCCGATCGTGCCCGGCGCAATCATGTTCGATCTCTTGAACGGCGGCAACAAGGCCTGGGGCCGCTTCGCACCCTACCGCGAACTTGGTTACGTCGCGGCCGCGGCGGCCAGCGCAGATTTCACGCTCGGCAGCGTCGGCGCCGGTCTCGGCGCCACCACGGCCAATTTCAAGGGCGGGCTCGGCTCGGCCTCGGCGGCGACACAGAGCGGTCTGCGGGTCGCGGCACTCGCGGTGGTCAATGCGGTCGGCACCGTCACGGTCGGAGATGGACCGTGGTTCTGGGCGGCGCCATTTGAAATCGACGGTGAATATGGCGGACGCGGATTGCCGCCGTCATTTACGCCGGACATGCTGGAGATGCGCATCAAGGGCGGCGCTGCCGCGACGGCCGTGGAGAACACGACACTCGCGGTGGTCGTGACCGATGCGATCCTGACGAAACCTCAGGCCAAGCGGCTCGCGATGATCGCGCAGACCGGATTTGCCCGCGCGATCTACCCGGTGCACGCGCCGCTCGACGGCGACGTGCTGTTCGCAGCCGCGACCGGCGAGAAGCCGGTCGATCCGCTTGCCGGCCTCACCGAGCTCGGCATGGTTACGGCCAATGTCGTGGCCCGCGCCATCGCGCGCGGTGTCTTCGCGGCGACCGCGCTGCCCTTCCCGGGCGCGTTGCCGGCGTGGCAAGATCGGTTTGGCTAGGTCGCTACGGCCGGGCAGCCGGTCCGCTGGACCTGTTTCAGGCGTTGAATGACAGCGATGTCGGCAAAAACGATCGCATTCGCCTCGCGCTGGATCATCTGCCGCATCAAATTATAGGAAGCCGTTACTCTTCATGAACGAAATGCCGGATGCACCCTGCAAGCCCTGCAGCAGTGGATTGGAGCTTGCTCCGCTGGTACCACTGGAACCGCTCGTGCTGTCGCCGGAGCCGCCGGACCCGCCCGCATGCGCGTGGTGATGACCACCCTTGCCGCCGGCGCCGAGGGCGTTTTCAAATTCCGATTTGCTGATCCCGCCGTCTCCGTTGGCATCGATCTGCGAGAACAGGTCCTGCAGCGCGCCGGACGGGCTGGTCGATGCCGATGTGGTTGTTGCCGCCGATGACTGGCCTTGCGCCGCCAGCAGTGCGCTCATGGTGGCCGGCGATATCTGCGAAAATCCGGTGGCTCCGGCCGCGGGGGTCGAACTTGTCGCAGTCGAAGCGCTGCTGGGGATGTTGAAAGGATCCGTCGAGGCCTCGCTGAAACCGGTCGCCTGCGGGGATGACGATATCGACGAGGTCAGCGACTGGATGGCGGTCAGTGCGGACGACGCGGCACCAAGGGCAAACAGCATGGCAAAACTCCGGCAGATGCCGCATCGCGCGGCCTTTTACGTTCGCAGCGCAAACCTCAGCAAGCGCCGTGCCATCGCGAAAAATCCAGCAAAATAGGGGTTTTTTGGTTCCGAAACCGTCCGGCTCCCCCGGCAATTGATGCCGCCGCGGCAGAATTTTCCGCCCGCTTGCGGGATCCTGTTCGCGGTAGGGACGCGAGTTACCCCGCGCCCCCCCGCACAGATCCGTGCGAGCCCAATTCGGGCACACGGCTTGTATGGGGCTTTCTTTGTCAAGGGGGCGTCACGCCAATCTGGTCGTCCTTTGCATTCCATTCTTTTGTTCGACCCGCGCCGCGAGCATTCTTCCGTCCCGACCGCATATTTCTATCGCCGTCGCGGCGCAGCGGCGGTCAAGGACGGCGCTTCTTCAGCGCCGCCGAAGGCTTGTCCTTGACGGACGCGAGCACGGCGGCAGGCTTGTATGGGGCTTTCTTTGTCAAGGGGGCGTCACGCCAATCTGGTCGTCCTTTGCATTCCATTCTTTTGTTCGACCCGCGCCGCGAGCATTCTTCCGTCCCGACCGCATATTTCTATCGCCGTCGCGGCGCAGCGGCGGTCAAGGACGGCGCTTCTTCAGCGCCGCCGAAGGCTTGTCCTTGACGGACGCGAGCACGGCGGCAGGCTACCGGCGATCGGGTGGTTGGCCGCGCGATGATCCGAGGGGAGCCTGCCATTGGCCGCGATCAATCGCGCGAACCACGCTTGTATTCGGTTGAACCCGTATGGGATCCCGACCATGAAGCAGTCATACGCTTCTGCGGGCAAGGCTCCGAGGCGGCGGGTCCATTCTCTCAGCGGCATTGCAGCCATAGCCGAATGCGGATTGCCGCCACCTCGGATCGTCATCGGCTACCCGGCGCATCAAGTGCGGTCAGGTGCCGAACCCTGTTGGTCCTTTCTCGTTCTAGAGTGTTGCTCACGCCGCCGGCCGCAGCTCGACACCGTCCGGCACCTCGCCGGTCGTGACCAGGCGCCACAGCGCTATCAGCAGCTTGCGCGCCAGTGCCACGATCATCGTCGTCTTGCGCGCGCCGCTCGGCCCCTCGGTCCGCCTGCGATACCACTGCGCCAGCTCACTGTCTTTCTGGAACATCAGGAAGCGCCACGCCAACTGGATCAGCCCACGTCGTACCCGCGCATTGCCGGCCTTGGCCAGGCCCTTCTCTCGGCGTTTCAAACCGCTCTCGTCGGGCGATCCCGTGAGCCCGGCGTAGCGCGCCACCGCTCTTCGATCTCGAAGCTTCCGCGACAGGATCTCCCGCACCAGCATGTCCGCCGTCTCGATGCCGATACCGATCACCCTGGCGAGCAGCCGCACCATCGCATGCGGCCCTGTATCGGGTGCCCGCTCGAGCCGCTCGGCACGTGTCTTCTCGATCGAGCTGATCTGCTCACGGACCAGTGCCAGCCGAGCCATGTCGCGCCGGAACTCCTCGATGATGTTTGCCGGCAGGCCCGTGCCCTCCGCTGTCCGCAGACCTGCCAGTCGCTCAGGCGCCCTGCGCAGATGCGGCTTGAATCCCCGGATCCCGAGACGGGCGAGCGCACTCTTCATGCGGTTGGTGATGCGTGAGCGCTCGTCGACAAGGCTCTCGCGCTCGCGGCTCGGGCGCCTCGCATCCTCCTCCTCCATCGTCGGGATCGCCACCATCCCGCAGTGCCCCCGCTCACCGCGCAACCATCCCAGGAATACGCGCATCAACATCGCCGCATCCAGACGATCCGTCTTCGCCCGCTTGCGCTCGCGTGACACCGCAACGCTTGCCGAATGGATGACATGCGCCTCGATCCCACGAGCAATAAGCCAGCGCGCCAGCCAGAAGCCGTCGCGGCCAGCCTCATAGGCCAGCGCGATCCGGCTGATCGGCCGGCCAGCATGCACCGCCTCGTTCCGCCACCGCTCGATCAATCGTAACAGTGCCGTTGCATCCGGCTCCAGTTTCTTCAACGGCTGGCGCTCGACGCCGGGAACAACGCCGTTCACCAGCCAGCTCGCCTTGCTCATCTCGACGACCACCACCAAGGTCGAGATCGGATCAAACGCGGTCAGGCTTCGGCTGAGATCATTGACTTGGGCCACGGGGCAACCTCCATCGGTTGGTATGGACGATGAAGTTGCCACGACCTCCGCCGCCCGCCCCATAGCTTCTCCCACCTCGGGTGTGTAACGGCGCGTCGTGATATTCTCACGAAATTCCGTATGCGCTTCAGCGCCTGTGACACGGTTCCCCGGTACTGTGCCCGGCCCGTGCTTTGCTAACTCACATTCCCCTCGGCCCCCACCCTTGGCTCTACCAACTCCGCAGCCGGTTGCCCGGCTTTGTTCGTCGGCTTCACAGCTACTATGGCGGGGTCAGACTTCTCATGATCGTACATCATCGGCTACGGCTCCTCGCCTTCCCGACACGGACCAGTGCAGCACGCATGCTGGCGCTGGCCGACCACGAGATCTCCCGGTTCCCGAGCAAAGAGCTTCTGCACATGCCAGTGTCTTAAGACCACGCTGGGCCGTCTGGGCGCTCGCGTTATCGCGCCCATCCGTGTTCCCTTCCGTCAGCGGAACGACGTCGGCACCCAGGATGAGGGTGCTTTCGCGGCTCAATGGCTGGCCTATGCGCTCCCCTGTCAACGCTTCGCCGATGCCCTCGCGGGCATCTGCGCATGACTCGGGGTCGATGCGGGTCGCTACTCCTTCATCGTGATGGACTTGCACCATCTACTCCTTGCCGGTCTCCCGGCGCACCCCGCATTGCCCCCAAGCTTTGCACATGTTACGCGAAACCGTTCCGCACACCTCGCAAATCGGGAAAACGCGCATGTCTCAGCAATTTGCGTCACGCCCCCTCGTCATCGCACCGTCGATCCTGGCGTCCGATTTCGCCAAACTGGGCGAAGAGGTCCGAGCTGTCGATGCCGCCGGTGCCGACTGGATCCACCTCGACGTGATGGACGGGCACTTCGTTCCCAACATTTCCTACGGCCCCGACGTCATTAAGGCGATGCGCCCGCACACCAGCAAGATCTTCGACGCGCATCTGATGATTTCGCCTGCCGATCCCTATCTTGAGGCCTTCGCCAAGGCCGGCTGCGATCACATCACGGTGCATGCCGAAGCCGGCCCGCATCTGCATCGCTCGCTGCAGGCGATCCGCGCGCTCGGCAAAAAGGCCGGCGTCTCGCTCAATCCGGGCACCCCGATCAGCGCCATCGAATATGTGATCGACATGATCGATCTGGTACTGGTGATGTCGGTCAACCCCGGTTTCGGTGGCCAGGCGTTTATTCATTCGGCGCTCGGCAAGGTCGGCGACCTCAGAGCCATGACCGCGGGACGCCCGATCGACATCGAGGTCGATGGCGGCGTCGGGCCGGATGTTTCCGGCCAACTCGCCGCCGCCGGCGCCAATGCCTTCGTCGCGGGCTCCGCCGTGTTCAAGGGCGGCACCATGGAAGCCTACAAGGCGAACATTTCCGCGATCCGCAATGCGGCGGCGCTGGCGCGCGGAGAAGCGATCTAAGCTTTCACTTCTTCCGCCTTCTCGTTTGCACTGCTCTGCCCCTGCAGCGCGGCCAGCCGGGGCGGCCGTACCACGGTAACGGTGCAGGCTGCTTCCGCCGCCACTTTGGCGGAGACGCTGCCGAGCAGCGCGCGCGCCAGCGAATTCTGCCGCGCACCGATGACGATATGATCGACGTGATTGGCTTTTGCGAATTCCAGGATGGCGGAAGCGGGATCGACGGCTTCCAGCACGTGGACCGAAAGCCTGCCCTCGTCGAGCTTGAGCGGCTGCGCCCAATGCCGCAGCGCGACCAGCCGGTCGATGTGCTTGTTGTTGCCCTTCTCGTCGAGCGTCCTGTCGATGGTGATGCGGCCGAGCTTCAAGACGTTGATGCATGCGAGCCTCGCCGACGGCAGCGTGGCCAGGATTCGTTGTGCGGTCACGCGCAAGGCCCCGTTCAAGGCATCGGTTTCTTCAGCGATTTCGAGAGCGACGGCCACGATCGGACCTGATGCCATTTGCGCGGCGAGATCGGATTTCGGATGCGGCTGCGTCAGGCCGCGATTGAAGCGGCGGCGCAGCACGGTGCTGATGGGATCGCGCCTCACGCGTTCCGATCGCGCGGTCAGTTTGATCTGGTCGGGATGGCCGAGCTCGAATGCCAATTGCGATGCGGTGGGATGACGCCACACCGGCTCGATCTCCAGGCAGCGCAGCACGACTTCCTGGAGCCAAGCAGGATAGTCGGCCCTCAGCTTGCGCGGAGGAGCGGGATCGCGCCAGAGCCGCCGCCGCATTCCGGGCATGGTTTCGCTCTCGCCGAACGGACGCTCCCCCGTCGTGAAGAAGTACAACAGGACGCCCAGCGAAAAAAGATCGCTGCGCGGATCGTCGCGCACCCCGAGCAGGCGCTCCGGCGCCATGTACGGGGCGGTGCCGTAGGGCAAGCGAAACTCTTCCTGCAGCAAATCGGGCAACTGATTGTGGTGCGACAGTCCGAAATCGATCAGCACGGCTTCGCCGGAGGCGCGAAACATGACGCTACTCGGCTTGATGTCGTGATGAATGACGTTCTGCCGGTGCAGGTCGGCAAGCGCCAGCGCAATTTTCTGCGCGATTCCGCCAGCCTCTTCGTAACGGAGCGGCAACTCGCCGAGTCGGCTGTAGAGCGTGCTGCCCGGGATACGCTCGATCACGACATAGGCTTGCCGTGCGAAATCGCCGGCGCCGAAACAGGCGGGCACGTGGGGACCGGACAACCGCGGCAGGATCATCTGCTCCATTTCGAAACTGACGATGGCCGCGGGATCCTCCCCCTCGGACACCCGCGGGATTTTCATCAACAGCGGCAGATCGACGTCGGGCCGGGTCACGCTCCACAGGGTCGCCATGCCGCCACGATGGACGCATTCTCCGACCTCTAAGCCGTCAATGACCGCGCCGGGTGCAACCGTGAGCCTCGCCAATGTTCACCTCCCGACCAAAAGCCGATCGGCCAGCCAGAACGGCAGGCCGTTTTCGCGAATCCGCGTAGCCGCCGCCCCGGCATCGTAGGGCACGCGGCAATAGGTGATTTCCCGGGAGATGGTGTCGAACATCGCAAACGAGGCCGCCGGATCGCCGTCGCGGGGCTGCCCCACTGAACCGAGAACGGCCAGCCAGCGCCTGCCGCCAAGCAGTTGCACGGGAACGCCTGAGGTCGGAACGAAACTCGTCATTTTCGCGGCCGAAGACATCGAGTAGAGCGCCGGCCGATGGATGTGGCCGCAGAATGTGACGTGGGATTCGGTCGCCACGATGCTGCGCGCGGCATCGGCAGTGGTTTGAACATAGTGCCACCTCGCCGGGCTGCTGGCTTCGGAATGAACGTAGAGCCGATCCTCCTCCCGCAGCGCCAGCGGCAGCTCAGCCAGAAAACGCCGCTGCGCGCCGCTAAGCCTGCCGCGCGTCCATTCGATCGCGGCCTGCGCTTCGGCGTTCATCGATTCCGTTGTCGTGCTGACGGCGCTGTCGTGGTTGCCGCGCACGGCCATGGCGCCACGCTCGACGAGGCGCATCACCGTCTCAACCGTCCATTCCGGATCGGCGCCATATCCGACGTAATCGCCGAGCAAGATCATCCGCTCGGCGCCGCGCGCTTGCGCAAAATCGAGACATGCGCTGAACGCCTGCCGGTTGGCATGGATGTCCGTAAAGACGGCGAGTCGCACATTTTCCTCCGCAGCAATTCTGTCGGCCGGGCTTGTGCCGGCTTTGAGCGATATCAAACAACAGGACGCTGGAGGCGCGCAATCACGATGAGAGGCTGAGATGGACCAAGGCGGCGATCTTGAAGACCTTCCGCGACCGACGGCAGCGACAGCGTGCCAAGGAATGATTTAGTGCTTACACGGCGCCTCAAGGCCCCTGAGCAACAGCGCCAGCAAGGCATCGATCCGCGCCGCCTGCACCGGATCGCTCCATTCCTCGGCATGCGCCGGGTGATGGAAGCGGCTGGTGGCATCGAAAAGCGCGCGCGCCGAAGCTTTGGCGTCGGCGACCTCGAAGACCCCCTGTTTCACACCGTCGGATAAAATATGTGCGATCTGGTCGACCAGACCATCCTTGTGCGCCCTGACCACCTTGCACGCCTCTTGCGCCAGCGCCAAATAGGTCGCGAACATCTCGGGGTCCTCGCAAACCTTCTTGTGCTTGATCGCAATCATCGTGCGCAGCCAGTGTTCCAGCCGAACGGGCGCCGGCTCCGGACCTTCCGCAATTTTCTGAAGCGGCGCGTTGACACGGTCGAGCCAGCGCTTTGCCACCGCTTCGCGCAGCGAAGCCTTGCTCGGGAAATGACGGTAGACGCTGCCGTGGCTCACATCGAGCGCGCGGGCAACGTCCACGACCGTCGCCTTTGCCAGTCCGAAGCGCCGCAACACGTCTTCCGTGACCTCGAGAATTCGCTCCGGGGTCAAAACCAGTGTTTCGTTCATGCGCGCACCGTCTGCTTTCCAAGCTTTCGCAAAGCGATCTGGCGAGGTGTCATCGCCCTCGCCGGTTAACGGGCCAGTCTTTCGGCCTGCGCGGCAAGGTGACGGGCCACGCGTGCATTGATCCAACGCTGAATTTGGGCGGTCAGGTAAAAGATTTCGATAGCCATGGCAGTCGTCCTGTTTAAGTCCCGGGCTCGCCGATGGTTCGCCAAAAGCCCAAGTGACACTTCGTTGATGGTGTCGGATTTTGATATAGCATGTCCCGCTGACAGATTTCAATATCTGTCATTCAATGTTTCGTGAGTTGGAGGGCGGCGCCGGCCGCTTGGCGCCGGGGGCGTCCGCCGGATAATCCGAGGTTTGTCTCCCCGCGGCGCCTCTGCTAAAGCGCGGCCTGATCCCTGTGAGCCCCAGAGTCTTCGATGATTTCCCGCTACACCCGCCCGGAAATGGCCGCCATCTGGGAGGCGCAGACGCGCTTCAAGATATGGTTCGAGATCGAGGCGCACGCGACCGATGCGCTGGCGGAACTCGGCGTGATCCCGAAGGAGGCCGCGAAAGCGGTCTGGGACAAGGCCCGCGGCGTCATTTTCGATGTCGCGCGGATCGACGAGATAGAACGCGAGACCAAGCACGACGTCATCGCCTTCCTCACCCATCTGGCGGAAATTGTCGGCCCCGAGGCCCGCTTCGTGCATCAGGGCATGACTTCGTCTGATGTGCTCGATACCTGCCTCAACGTGCAGCTGACCCGCGCAGCGGACTTGCTGGTCGAGGACGTCGACAAGGTGCTGGCGGCGCTGAAGAAGCGTGCCTTCGAGCAGAAGATGACGCCGACCATCGGGCGCTCCCACGGCATTCATGCCGAACCCGTCACGTTCGGGCTGAAGCTCGCCTACGCCTATGCGGAATTCAGCCGCGCCCGTGAACGGCTCCTGGCCGCCCGCAAGGAGGTCGCGACCTGCGCGATCTCGGGCGCGGTCGGCACCTTCGCGCAGATCGATCCGCGGGTCGAAGAACACGTCGCCAAGGCGATGGGGTTAATTCCGGAGCCGATCTCGACCCAGGTGATCCCGCGCGACCGCCACGCGATGTATTTTGCAACGCTGGGCGTGATCGCGTCCTCCGTCGAACGCCTCGCCACCGAGATCCGGCATTTGCAGCGTACCGAGGTGCTGGAAGCGGAGGAATTCTTCTCCGAGGGCCAGAAGGGCTCCTCGGCGATGCCGCACAAGCGCAACCCGGTGCTGTCGGAGAATCTGACCGGGCTGTCGCGCATGGTGCGCGCCTATGTGACGCCGGCGATGGAGAATGTCGTGCTGTGGCACGAGCGCGACATCTCGCACTCCTCCGCCGAGCGCATGATCGCTCCCGACGCCACGGTGACGCTGGATTTTGCTCTCAATCGCCTCGCGGGCCTGATCGACAAATTGCTGATCTATCCTGCGAATATGCAGAAGAATCTCGACCGCCTCGGCGGCCTCATTCATTCGCAGCGGCTTCTGATTGCGTTGACGCAAAAAGGCTGCAGCCGCGAGGACGCCTACAAACTGGTGCAGCGCAACGCGATGCCGGTGTGGCGCGGCGAAGGCGACTTCCAGGCGCTGCTGAAAAAAGACGCCGACGTGAAGAAGTATCTCAGCGATGCCGAGATATCCGAGCAGTTCGATCTCGGCTATCATTTCAAGCACGTCGATACGATCTTCAAGCGCGTGTTCGGCGAAAGCTAGTTCGAGCGGATCGCACATGGGCAGCGACGTTGCGGTCAGCCTGCTCGCCGGCCAGGGGCCGCCGAAACCGCTGCTGCCGGTGTGACGCAGCCGACATCCGCCGTCCGGGAATATCAGGTCCGCACCCGCTTCGACGACCTCGCCTGCAATAACAACTGAATGGTAACCCGGGATCGGCTAGGATCGCCCAGTGTCAGTACCTCCGACGATTCTGGTTTTCGATTCCGGGCTGGGCGGGCTCACGGTACTGCGTGAGATCGTGGGCACCCGGCCTGACGCGCATTATGTTTATGTCGCGGATGATGCGTTCTTTCCCTACGGCCATCACAGCGAGGAACAGATCATCGCGCGCGTGGTGCCGCTGATCGGCGAGTTGATCGCCGCGCATGCCCCCGATCTGGTGGTGATCGCCTGCAACACCGCCTCGACGCTGGTGATGTCTCACCTGCGGGAGCGATACCAAAAACCCTTTGTCGGAACCGTGCCGGCCATCAAGCCGGCCTGTGCGAGTTCCCAAACCAAACGTGTCTCGGTGCTCGGCACCAAGGGCACGGTGAAACGCGAATACACCAGGGCGCTGATCCGCGATTTCGCGCAAGGCTGCGAAGTGACGCTGGTAGGTTCCGCGGAACTTGCTTCGCTGGCTGAGGCAGCATTGAGCGGCGGCGATGTGAGCGATCGGCAGGTATCGGCCGAACTCGCGCCGTGTTTTGTCGGGGATGGCGAAGACGGTTTGTCGCGTACCGACACCGTCGTGCTGGCCTGCACCCATTACCCGCTGCTGATGGACCGGCTGGTCAGGCTGGCGCCGTGGCCGGTAGACTGGATCGATCCCGCGCCGGCGATTGCCCGGCGGGTTGCGGATTTGCTCGGGCGACCCCGCAGCGAAGCCGATCATGCCGGCGCCGAAATGATTTTCACATCCGGACGGCCGCACACGCTGAACCGGGCATTGATGCCGTTTTTCGGCGGCCGTGTTCCGGCATAGGCAGATACTGGTCTTTTCGACAACTTGCCGCGCTGCTAGCCTTTGCGCGACCGCCATTGCTCAAGCCTCAGCCAAACGGAGTTTTGGATTTGACGCCCGTGACGCCTGCGCCGCTCAACCGTCTTCGCAAGCAATGGCGGGAGGGACGCCCCACATTTGGCGCGATTGCGACGATTCCCAGCATTCAGACCGTGCAGATCATGGCCCGTTCGGGATTCGACTGGGTCATCGTCGACCTCGAACACGGTCCGATCGATCTCGGCTCCGCGCATGGGATGATCGTCGCGACGTCAGGCACGCCTTGCGTGCCGCTGGCGCGGATCGCCGCCAACGAGCCCTGGCTGGCGAAAGCGCCGATGGATATTGGCGCGCTGGGCATCAATTTTCCAATGATCTGCAGCCGCGCGGATGCCGAAAAGGCGGTCCGCAGCGTGCGCTATCCGCCGCGCGGGGACCGGCTCTGGGGACCGTTTCACGCGCCGTTCCGCTGGGGCGTCTCAATGCCGGACTATATGGCGACCGCGGACGATGACATGATCTGCATGGTCACCATCGAGCACGTCGAGGCGGTCAACCATATCGACGAGATCATGGCTGTGCCCGGCATCGACGTCGCGGTGATCGGCCCCGGCGACCTCGCCACCAGCATCGACAAACATGGCCGCGCCGATGATCCCGAAGTGCTCGCGTTGATGGCGCGCGCTGAAGCCGGCATCCTCAAAAGCGGCGTCCCGATCGGGGGCGTGGCGCGCACGGCCGAACAGGCCAACCGGATGATCGACCGCGGCTATCTGGCGCTGGCGCTCGGCTTCGACTGGTCGCTGTTTGCCCGCGGTATCGCGGCGAGTTTTGACGGGATCAAGCGCTGAAGCGCCGCGGGGCCGGATGGCCGACAGATGCGCTCGCGCTTCTCTTGCACGCCTGAGTCTCTCGCCACAGCAGGTTCCCGCAGGCGGTGCCGCCGGCCGCCATACCCATCCGGGTGTCGAGACTGGCTACGTGCTGGCGGGAGGTGAGCTTCTGGCCGACGGCAAGCCGCCGCTCAAGCTGAAGGTCGACGACTCCTATCAAATTCCGGCCGGCGCCGTCCACGACGCCAGGGGCGGGAGATAACCCACTGAAAATACTTGGAATTTATGCGGCGGACAAAACCGAGGCGCCCGCCTCGCCCGCGCCATAGACGCAGAACCATCTGGCGTCAGGTCCGCCGGTTCGTGCTAGATCAGGAGCCGGCGGAGGGGCAACCCGGTCAGCCGGCTTGCTGCTGTGGGAACTTGAGTGGAACGATGCGCGGTACGGTTCGAAAGATTTCACTGCCGCGCCGCGTGATCATCGACCTCATGCGGGCGTCGGCAGACATGCCGTTCGTCGCCGTGCGCCGTACCCTCTCGATCGAACGGCTCGCCTCCGCGCGAAAAGGTCTCGGCACCCGGCCGGCCTGGGCGGTGATCTTCGCCAAGGCGTTCGCGATACTGGCCAGCGAGCAACCAATCCTGCGCAGGGTCTATCTCAAATGGCCGTGGCCGCATCTCTACGAATTTCCACAAACCGTCGCGATGATCGTCGTGGCGCCCGACGCGACGCCGGACGGCGTGCTGCTGTTTCCCGTCAAGGCTCCCGACCGCACTTCCCTCGCCGAAGCCCACGGATGGATCCAAAACGCCAAAACCCAGCCGATCGAAGCCACGCCTTTTTTCCGCAAGACGATGATGGTTACCCGTTTGCCGCAGCCGCTGCGATGGCTGGCCTGGTCGATCGGCCTGAATTTCGGCCGTCAGCGCGGCAACTATCTGGGCACGCTCCTGGTCACGTCGGTCGCAGCCTTCGGCGGCGGTGAAGTGGAGGCGCTGGGCCCGCAACCCTTCATATTCAGCTATGACAGGATGTCTGATGATGGCACCATCGATGTCATGATCCGTTGGGATCACCGGATCACCGACGCCGCTTTTATCGGAGCGGAGCTTTCGCGGCTCGAGCAGATCCTGAACAATCAGATTGCCGATGAGATGCTGGCGCTCGCCGCGACGGAGCGGGGTGCAGCCGTTCCCCTTACTGAAGGGATGGGCCCCGGCCGCAGCGGTAAAATTTCCCGGGAATTCACCAGTACACCCTGACCGGCCGTCAGCGAATAATTTGACGGAGACGTAACAATGGGGCGAATCGCCGACCGATGAAAATCTTACGCGGACGCACAGCATTCGTCACAGGCGCAGCCTCCGGAATCGGTCGCGCGATCGCGACGGCCCTCGCGCGCGAGGGAGTCAATCTCGTCATCACCGATCGCGATGCCGAGGGCCTGGCGCTGACTCGGCAAGAGGCGGAGCATGAAGGCGTCCGCGTCAGCAGCATCACTTGCGACCTCGCCCAGCCCGAGCTTATTGCAGAGATGCTCGACCGTGTGGTTTTGGATGGTCCGCTGCACATCCTCGTCAATTGCGCAGGCCTGGCTTTTTACGGACAGCAGCGCAGCATGAGCGACGCCGACTGGCGCAATATCATTGCGGTCAATCTGATGGCGCCGATGCAGATCACGACCAGGCTGATACCGGCGTTGTCGCACGTCGATGAAGCCCACATTGTCAACATGGCGAGCTTTTTGGGACTGGTTCCCACCCGGCGGCTCGCGGCCTATCAGGCCAGCAAATACGGCCTTGTCGGATTTACGCTGGCGCTGCGGAATGACTATCACCGCAAAAACTTCGGCGTCAGCGTCGTCTGTCCGGGCTTCGTAAAGACGCCCATGCTGGCACAAACCGGCCAATCCGAAACGCCGGCCTGGGGCCCCAAAATCCCGGCATGGCTGTGCACGACTCCGGAGCACATCGCGCAAGTAACGATTCGAGCGATCAAGCGCGATAAGGGACTGGTGGTCATCACCGCTTTCGCGCACGCGATGTGGCGGCTCAACCGCTTTCTTCCGGGCCTGGTCGATTTTCTCAATCGCGAAGGGTGGCGCTCGCGCGGCCCGATCCTCCCGGACAATGACACCAACCGGTTGGCGCAGAGATCAGGCGAGGCGCCGGCGGGCCCGTTGCAGGTAGCCGACGAGCGCGAGCACAAGTGAGCGCGGCATCATCCGCGTCACGGCGATGGTGACTTTGTTGCTGATGCCGGGAACGCAGAGCGCGTGTCCCACCCTCATGGCGTTCCAGCCGGCGCGGGCCACATCGGCCGCATCGAGCTTCGGCAATAGTTTGAACAGCGCAACCTTGTCCGCGCCTGCGCGCGCCAGGAACGGCGTACGGACAGGGCCCGGACACAGACATGTCACCGTGACGCCGGCGCCCCTGACCTCATGCCTCAGCGCCTGCGAGATGGAAATCAGATACGCCTTGCTGGCAAAGTAGACCGCCATGCGCGGTCCGGGAGCGAATCCCGCCACCGATCCGACGTTGAGGACGGCGCCGCTCCGGCGTGCGACCATTCCGGGCAGGAAGCGCAGCATCAGGTCGGTCGCCGCGCGCACGTTGACATCGATGATCCCCAGTTGCTGCTGGCGGTCCAGTTCGACCGCGTCGCCGAACACCCCAAAACCGGCATTATTGATCAGGATGTGACAGTATAGATCGAGTGCCTCGAGCTCGCGCACGATCACCTCGCCGGCGTCGGGTAGGCTCAGATCGAGATTTAAAACCGCCGTCAATCGCCCGGAAGGGTCGATATTGGCTGCCAGCGCGTCCAGTTCAGGCCTGGAACGCGCGATCAGGACCACCTTGGCCCCTTCCGCTGCCGCCAATTTGGCGAATTCCACCCCAAGGCCGGAAGATGCCCCTGTGACGACGACGGCTGGCTGCATGAAACGACCCGATTTCCCCGACGCCGGTGGTCTCCCGCGGCTCGTCGGACCTGCTTTTACCGGTCCGACGGCCGATTTGACAGCCGGACCGATAGTCCCTAGAAACCGCCTGCTCGCGGGCCGATTTCGGCCCGCGATGCGTTTCGCGACCCGTGGTCCGGTCCCTTCAAGCTTAAGGGGTTGGGCCTGTCGGCTCCGGGAATTTCCCGGCGCAGAGGAGGGCGCGTTTCCTCAAAACTCAAACTTTGCAAAGAGGACGCGATGACTAAGCGCAGTGAGGCGAAATACAAGATCGATCGCCGTATGGGCCAGAATATCTGGGGCCGCCCGAAGAGTCCCGTGAACCGCAGAGAATACGGCCCCGGTCAGCACGGCCAGCGCCGCAAAGGCAAGCTTTCCGATTTCGGCGTGCAGCTGCGCGCCAAGCAGAAGCTGAAGGGCTACTACGCCAACATCAGCGAACGCCAGTTTCATGGCATCTACGTCGAAGCCGGCCGGATGAAGGGCGATACCGGTGAAAACCTGATCGGCCTGCTCGAGCGGCGCCTCGACACCGTGGTGTATCGCGCCAAGTTCGTGGCAACCATGTTCGCCGCGCGCCAGTTCATCAACCACGGCCACATCAAGGTGAACGGCCGCCGCGTCAACATCGCGAGCTTCAAGGTGAAGGTCGGCGACGTCATCGAGGTCAAGGAATCCTCCAAGCAGCTCACGGTAGTGCTGGAAGCCGTTCAGCTCTCGGAGCGCGACGTCCCTGACTTCCTCGAAGTCGATCACTCCAAGATGACGGCGAAGTACGCCCGGATCCCCGCTCTGTCCGACGTGCCGTTCGCGGTGCAGATGGAGCCGCATCTGATCGTCGAATTCTATTCGCGCTGATTCTTGTCAGCGGCGCTTTGCGAATGCGAAGGCCCCGGTTTTGCCGGGGCCTTTTTGCTGGATAGGATTGACCGATCTGCTCGATTATCACCATGTCGGTTTGAAATGATGTCATTCCGGGGCGTGCGAAGCACAAACCTCAGATGTGCTATTGCACATCGGAAATCTCGAGGTTCCGGGTCCGGTCCGACGGACCATCCCGGAATGACGAATGCAAAGGACTCGCCATGACCTACACCCCTGCTCCGCGTGACCCAAAGCAGCCGCCGGTCCGCATCAACCTTTTGTCGGATACGCAGACCCGCCCGACGCCTGCCATGCGCGAGGCGATGGCGCGAGCCGAGGTCGGCGACGAGCAGATCGGCGACGATCCGACCGTCAACCTGCTGTGCGAACGCGTGGCCGAGTTGCTCGGCAAGCAGGCCGCCGTGTTCATGCCCTCCGGCACCATGTGCAACGTCGCGGCGACGCTGGTCCACTGCCGGCCCGGCGACGAAATCCTGGCGCACGAGACAGCACACATCATCGCGCGCGAAGGGGGCGCCCATGCCGCGCTCGGCGGGTTTCAAATCACTCCGCTCTCGGGCGCCGACGGCAAGTTCACGCCCGACACCTTTCGCGCCGCACTACACCCGCGCACCCGCTACCAGCCGCCGCAGACGGTGGTCAGCGTCGAACAGACAGCTAATATCGGCGGCGGCACGATCTGGAAAAAAGCCGATCTCGACGCGGTCGTGCAGATCGCGAAATCGAACGGGCTTGCCACCCACATGGATGGCGCGCGGCTGCTCAATGCCTGCGTCGCTACCGGCGTCAGCGCAAGCGACATGGCAGATGGATGGGATTCGGCCTGGCTCGATTTTTCCAAAGGCCTCGGCGCGCCCATCGGGGCCGTGATTGCCGGCTCGCGCGAATTCATCGACGAGATCTGGCGCTGGAAACAACGGTTGGGCGGCTCGATGCGCCAGGCCGGCATTTGCGCCGCGGCCTGCGTCTACGCGCTTGACCACCATGTCGACCGCCTTGCGGACGATCACGCCAATGCCCGCGCGCTGGCCCGGGGGCTATCGCAAATTTCCGGCATGGACGTGCAGCAGCCTGAAACCAATCTCGTTTTCTTTAATCCCCATGGCGCCGGAGTCACCGGCGACAAGATGGTCGATGCCTTGCGTCAGCGCGGCGTGCTGCTCGCCATGATGGACGGCCGGATCAGGGCCTGCACCCATCTCGATGTCACCGCCGACATGATCGAGGGGACGGTCAGGCTGGTGCGGGAGATTGTGCGGGGCGTGTAAATAAATAAATGAGCGAGTAGCGTGGATGAGCGAAGGCCGGGTGTGTTATTCCCGCATTCTCGCTTCGCTCATCGACGCTACGATCTATCTTTCCTCTCGATCGCCTCATAGATCAGCCTCTTCAACTCCTGTTCGATCCGTCCGCGCTGCGACGGCGACTGCATCATGCAGATCGTGAACATATCGTCCCGCGGGTCGATAAAAAAGAAGGTGCCGGCGACGCCGTCCCAGCGGTATTCGCCCAGTGGCCATGCCGGGTTTGTCGCGTTCGAGGTGCGCACGGCAAAACCAAGGCCGAAGCCGCCATTGGTGCCGGGAAAATAAAACTGGTCGCGCGCGATTTTGGTCTCGGGCCCGATGTGATCCGACGTCATCAGGGCAATGGTCTCGGGCTTGAGGTAGCGCCGGCCATCCAGGGTGCCGCCGTTCAGCAGCATCTGCGCAAAACGCGCGTAATCGCCGATCGTCCCGACCATCCCTGCCCCGGCGGATTCCCAAGCGCTCGGTAATGTCGGGTCTTTGATTCCAGCTACCGGGCGCCCAAAGCGGTCATTGGGCAAGGGCTCGGCGATCAACGGCCGCTTCGATGGATCGGCGACGAAGAAGGCGGTGTCGGTCATCCCGAGCGGATCGAGCAGCCGCTGCTTCTCGAAGGCGAACAGCGACTGGCCCGACACCACCTCGATGACACGGCCGAGGACATCGGTGGAGTGGCCGTAATCCCACAGCGTCCCCGGCTGTTCGGCGAGCGGCAGTTTCGCCAGGCGTTCGACGAATTGGGCGTTGTCGAAATCGCCCTCGAATAAATTCGAATTCGCATAGAGTTTACGCACTGCGCTGTCGCCGTAGAAGCCATAGGTGAGGCCCGAAGTGTGGCGCAGCAGGTCTTCGATCATGATCGGACGCACGAGCGGTTCGAGCGCAAAGTCCGGCTTTCCGCTCGCATCGTGCTTCTCGACACCGACTTTCACTTCAGCAAACGCCGGAATGTATTTTGAAAGCGGATCGCTGAGCGAAAGTTTGCCGTCCTCGACCAGCATCATCGCGGCGACCGATGTGATCGGCTTCGACATCGAATAAAGCCGAAAAATGCTGTCCGCGGTGATCGGGCGCCGGCTTTCGACGTCGCGCACGCCGAAACTCTTGAAATAGACGGGATGACCGTGCTGCTGAATCAGAACCACGGCGCCCGGGATCTTGCCGGTCGCAATCTCCCGCCGGATAAAATCGCCGACCCGTTCGAACTTCGCCGGCGAAAAGCTTGCAGAAACGGAAAACGTCGGTTCGGCGCAGACCGCACCCGGCCGTCCGGCAACGATCGCGAGAACAAGAAACGCAAGCGCCGCCGCAACGCGGCGGGTCGTGCCGTCAGTTCTCCATCGCTTCATAGATCAGTTTCTTTACCGCGGGCTGGATGATCTGGCGCTGCGAGGGCGTCTGCTCCAGCAACACAAAAAACATGTCCTGCTTGCGGTCGATCGCGAAATAGCAACCGCTGGCGCCGTCCCACTTTATCTCGCCCAGCGATCCCGCCGGGGACGGCTTGGCGTTGCCGGGATCGGTCCGCACGCCGAAACCGAGGCCGAAGCCGAAGCCATCTCCCGGGAAATAGAAATAATCTCGTCCGACGCCGGAGCTCGGCCCGATACGGTCCGAGGTCATCAGTTCGAACGTTTTGGGATTGAGATATTGCTTGCCGCCGAATTTACCGCCATCGAGCAGCATCTGCGAAAAGCGGGCGAGATCGGCAAGCGTCGAATTCATCCCGCCGCCGCCGGATTCCCACTTCATCGCGACATCCGGGCTGCTCACGAAACCAACCCGGAAGTCGCTGTCGTTAGGCATCGGCTTGGCGATCAGCTTTTGCTGTTTAGGATCGGTGACGTAAAAGCCGGTGCCGGTCATGCCCAGCGGGTCGAGCAGCTTTTCCTTCTCGATCCCAAGCAGGGATTTCCCTGTCACCACTTCCATAATCCGCCCAAGGATGTCGGTCGAGTGGCCGTAGTCCCACAGCGTCCCCGGCTGTTCCGCCAGTGGAAGCTGCGCGATGCGTTCGGCGAATTCGGCATTGTCGAAGTCACCGTCATAAATCTTCGCGTTGGCATAGGCCTTTCGGACCATGCTGTTGCCGTAGAAGCCGTAAGTGATCCCCGATGTCTGCGTCATCAGGTCCAAAATCGTGATCGGCCGGTTCAACGGCACGAGTTCGAGCGCCTTCTCGCCGTTCTCGGCTTTCTTTTCGACGCCGACCTTGGCGTTGGCGAATGACGGAATGTATTTGGCAACGGGATCGTCGAGCCTGAGCTTGCCCTCTTCGACCAATTGCATCGCCACCACGCTGGTGATCGGCTTGGTCATCGAGAACAGGCGGAAGATGGTATCATCGGTCATCGGCGCCTTGGTCGCGACGTCGCGCACGCCGAAGAATTCGTGATAGACCGGTTTGCCGTGCTGCTGGATCAGCAGGATTGCCCCGGGAATCTTGCCCTGCGCAACCTGATCGCGCAAATAGTCGCCGACGCGCGCGAGTTTCTCCGGGTTGAAATGCGCCCCGGGCGGAATATCGAAGGTACCTTCCGCACTCACGGACGGCGCAGCCGCGATCGTCAACACCGCCGCAAAGATCAGCGATCGCAACACATGGCGTGAATTCATGTCCGCTCCCGGAAATTGTTCCGCTGAGTGTAGCGGGCGGCCCAATCGGCACAAGGGCTGCCAAATTCCACCACCCGTCCCGCGTGCAACAGCGCGCTGTCGTTGGAAAAACAGCAGAAAATAACGCGGGTGACCGCCGGCGCCGCCGCCAGCGCATCAACCGCGGCCGAGACCGCGATGCGCGCCGCGCGATCGGCGGGAAGACGATAGACCCCGGTGGAAATCGCGGGAAACGCAACCGAGGCGAGGCTGTGGCTCTGGCACAGCTGATGAGCGCGGCGATAGCACGATGCCAGCGCCTCATCCTCACCCTGGTTTCCGCCAGCCCAAACCGGGCCGACGGCATGAATCACATGCGACGCCGGCAGCCGATAACCCCTGGTGATTTTGGCGTCGCCGGTCGCGCAGCCATGCAGTGTGCGGCATTCGGCCAGCAGGTCCGGTCCTGCGGCGCGATGGATCGCGCCGTCCACGCCGCCACCGCCGAGCAGCGAGGTGTTCGCGGCGTTGACGATGGCGTCAACGCTCAGGCCGGTGATGTCGGCGACGATGACTTCGAGCCGCACCGAGCCGATCTGGCGCGCCGCCAGGCTCAGGCGGATGCCGCCGCGGTGACCGCAACGCCCTTGTCGGCAAGCAGCTGCTGCAACTCGCCAGCCTGGAACATCTCGCGAATGATGTCGCAGCCGCCGACGAACTCGCCCTTGACGTAGAGCTGCGGGATGGTCGGCCAGTTGGAATAGGTCTTGATGCCGTTGCGCAGGTCGGCCGATTCCAGCACGTTCAGACCCTTATAGCCGACCCCGACGTGATCGAGGATCTGCACCACCTGACCGGAAAAACCGCACTGCGGAAACTGCGGCGTGCCCTTCATGAACAGCACGACGTCGTTCGACTTCACTTCATTGTCGATAAATTGCTCGATGCTCATATTTCGCGTCCTTCTGCGGCAAAGCCTTTCGGGCCGCCGTCAGCCCGTTAACCCCGACACTGCCATATATGTAGCCCAAACCGTTGTGCATCCAAAGTAAAATGGCGGGGAGCTGGCATGCGCCGGCCTGAATCGGTCCGGATGTCGGAAGGACGACCATAGCCGGCGGGCAGTATCATGATGGGCTCGGGAGGCTTTTATCCCTGACGGAAGCCCTTATCTAGGACGGGCCATTCCGGGGGAACCGGTACGGCAGAGCAACGTTCTCTCCCGAACCGGAGATCACCGTGACGAAACCAGCATCCGCTGCGGCCACGCTCGCCGCCCCTTGCCCGTCATTATTTTCCGATTCCGGCAGCCTCGCCCAGAATTTGGCGGAAGCCTTCCTGACGGTCCGAAACGAGACCGAGCGCCGCGCCGCTCCCTGACAGCCAGAGGACCAGCTGATCCAGTCGATGCCGGACGCGAGCCCGGCGAAATGGCACCGCGCCCATACCACCTGGTTCTTCGAGCAATTCCTGCTCGGCGAACACTGCGAGGGCTACAAGCCCTTTCACCCGGATTACGCCTATCTGTTCAATTCCTACTATGTCAGCGCCGGACCGCGGCACGCCCGCCACCAGCGCGGCCATCTGACCCGTCCCGGCGCCGATGAGATCACCGCCTACCGCCGGCATGTCGACGCCGCCGTCGTGAAATTCTTCCATGAGGCCGGATGAGGACGAACTGGCGGCGATCGCGCCGCTGGTCGAAGTCGGTCTCAATCACGAGCAGCAGCATCAGGAATTGATGCTGACCGACATCCTGCATGCCTTTGCGCAAAACCCGATTCCGCCGGCCTACGATCCCAAGTGGAAATTTCCCGCTGCGACCCGAACCGGCGAGGCGTGGGTCACGCTCAACGAGGGCATCCACAGCATCGGACATGCCGAGCGAAACTTTCCATTTCGACAACGAAAAGCCGGCGCACCGCGCGCTGGTGGGACCGGTCAGGCTGGCGCGCAACCTCGTCACCAATGCCGAATGGCTCGCCTTCATGGCCGACGGCGGCTACCGCACGCCGACGCTCTGGCTGATGGACGGCTTTGCGGTCGTCGGCAACGAAGCAATGGCAGGCGCCCGGCCACTGGCGCGAGGTCGATGGCGAGTGGCAGGTAATGACGCTCGGCGGATTGAAGCCGGTCGATCCATCAGCCCCGGTCTGCCACGTCAGCTATTACGAGGCCGACGCCTTCGCGCGCTGGAGCGGCAAGCATTTGCCGACCGAAATGGAATGGGAAGTCGCCGCCCGCGCCGGCCATCTCAACGACGCCTTCGGGATCGTGTGGCAGTGGACCCGCAGCGCCTACGCCCCCTACCCCGGCTACCGCGCGATCGAGGGTGCGCTCGGCGAATACAACGGCAAGTTCATGGTCAACCAGCTGGTGCTGCGCGGCTCCTCGCTTGCAACTCCCGACGGACATAGCCGTATCACCTATCGCAACTTCTTTTATCCGCACCATCGCTGGCAATTCACGGGACTGCGCCTTGCCGACTACGCCACCTGATTTTTGCTCGAATTCAAGCGCGCCGGAAAGCGCGCTCAGGAGACTGTCATGAATGTGCACGCCGCCGCGTTGGGCAAAGCGCAACGTTTCGATGAACAAACCACGGCATTTGCCGGCGACGTGCTGGATGATCTGTCGCAGCACCCGAAACGGCTGTCGCCGAAATATTTCTACGACGCCGCCGGGTCAGAACTGTTCGAACAGATCACGCTGCTGCCGGAATATTACCCGACGCGCACCGAACTCTGCATCCTGCGCGATCGGGGCCGCGAGATATCGGCGATCGTCCCGAAAGGCGCAGCGCTGGTGGAATTCGGCGCCGGCGCCACCACAAAAGTCCGGCTGCTGCTTGAACGAATGCGCGCTCAGTGCCTACGTTCCCGTCGATATTTCCGGCGATTTCCTCAATGGCGCAGGCCGAGGCGCTGCGCCGGGATTTTCCGGGTCTCGACGTCTATCCGGTCACGGCGGATTTCACCGCGCCGTTCGCGCTGCCCGAGGCCATTGCCGCCATGCCGAAGGTCGGATTTTTCCCGGGATCGACGCTCGGCAATTTCGAGCCGCATGAAGCCTGCGCTTTCCTGCGCAGCGCCCGCGATATCCTGGGCCAGGGCGCGCTGATGGTGATCGGCGTCGACCTCGAAAAAGACGAGCGCGTGCTGTACGAGGCCTATAATGATGCCGCCGGCGTCACCGCGCGCTTCAATCTCAATGTGCTGCATCGCATCAACCGCGAACTGGGCGGCAATTTCGATCTTGGCGCGTTCACCCATCGCGCGATCTACAATCGCGAGCGCCACCGCATCGAAATGCACCTGATCAGCCGCAAGGCGCAGACCGTGCGCGTGCTGGGCCGAAGCTTCTCGTTCCGCGCCGGCGAAAGCATCCACACCGAGAGCAGCTATAAATACAGCCTCGATCGCTTCACGGCGCTGGCGCGCGGTTCGGGCTGGAAGCCGCTGAAGTCGTGGACGGACGCCGCCGGTATGTTCTCGGTTCACGCGCTGGTGGCCTCGGACTGAGCGCGCGGCTGCGGCGGCCGGATCGCAGCGAAATCGATTCCCACGCCGCGACCATGATCATGATCGCGGTGGTCAGGACCGACAGCATCAAGGGCGACAGCTCGGCGGCGAACCAGGCCAGTATGGCAAGCGCGACGATGCCGGCGCCGTGGGAAAGCTGAAGACAGCCCCGGATGGTGTGCTTGAACAGGATGGTTCCGACCAGAAACAGCAGGGGCCCGCCGATCGCACTCAAGACCGTCTTCAGATCGGAATGGTCGGCCGGATGTGTCAGCACCAGTTCATCGGCGACCGCCGAGAGAATGATGCCGGCGACGATCGGCATGATGCAGGTAGGTATAGGCCAGCCTCGCCAGCCGCCCCGGTTCGCTCGATCTTGAAATCTGCTCGGAGCCGGCTTCGGCGCCCTTGTGGAAATAGATCCACCACATCGCGATGCGCGCCGACAAAGGCCGACACGAACGCGCCGACCGTTTCGGTGGTCCAGGCCAGATCGGCAAAGGTCGCACCGGTCACGACGATGGATTCGCCGAGCGCGATGATGATGAACCCGGCGCAGCGCTCGGCCATATGACCGCCCTCGACCGCCCAGTCTTCGATCGAAGACGCGCCATATTTCGGTATCCAGAACCGCGCCGCCGGCGAGAGATATTCGATGGCCAGCGCCACCGCCCAAAAGGCCAGCCGCGAATCTGCCTTCGCGCAAAGCCGCCTGCGATCCAGAATACCGCCGACATGCGACAGCCAGACCAAGATGCGGACCGCATTCATCCGGATCGGAGGCTGCGTTCGGCGGAACCGACGCCAGCAGAAAGATGGTCCGGCCGACCTGCATCGCGGCATAGGCAAGTGGCGAACCACAGTCCCCGCGATTCGAAGGCTTTTGGAATCGAGGTCGAGAGCACGAGCCCGCCGAGCATCAGCGAAAACAGCAGCACGCGCACCGGCGTGAGTTCGGGATTGAGCCAGTTGGTGATCCAGGCGGTGTAGACCCACACCCACCACACAGCGAGAAACAACAGCGTCGTCTGCAACGTCTCCAGCGGGGTGAAGCGGCCGAGCAGCGTGTGCGATATCTGGGTGACCGCGAAAACGAACACCAGATCGAAAAACAGTTCGGCGTAGGTGACGCGGCTGTGCTGGTTCGGCACCAATGGGCGAAACAGCGCGCCCCGTTGATTGTCCGCCGCCATGGCGCCCCTTGCCCCGCCGGATCCTCGTCAGCGCCCCGGCGCCCCAGGTCCGCCAGGCACCCCGGTCTGCAGCGCCAGCGCGTGAAGCACCCCGCCCATCTGTCCCTGCAGCGATTGATAGACGATCTGGTGCTGCTGGACGCGGGATTTGCCGCGGAACGACTCCGAGATTACGGTCGCCGCATAGTGGTCGCCGTCCCCGGCGAGATCGCGGATCGTCACCTCGGCGTCGGGAATGGCTGCCTTGATCATCGATTCGATATCGTGGGCGTCCATCGGCATCCAGTATTTCTCCAATCCGGCGGTTCGAGCCGCCGCCGGCTCAACCAGCGGCAGCCCCCGAACTTAGCGCGCGGACCCTTCTACGTCACGCCTTGTCGCACTATATTCGCCGCCCAATCCTTGCAAAGCCGCTGGATCGAATCTCACGATCACAACGGGCTGACCAAAACGAGGGCTGACCATGAAACTCCCCGGTCCCGACCACCCGATCACCATTACGGCGAACCCGAAACGCGTCCGCGTCTCCGCTGACGGCGTCGTCATCGCCGACACCACCCACGCCTTGACGCTGAAGGAAGCGAGCTATCCGGCCGTGCAATATGTGCCGCGCCAGGACGCCAATATGGCGCTGCTGGCGCGTACCGGCCGGGTCACGCACTGCCCCTACAAGGGCGATGCAAATTATTTCAGCATCCTGGCCGACGGCAAGACCATCGAAAATTCGATCTGGACCTATGAGACGCCGTTCCCAGCGATGGCGGAAATCTCCGGCCATCTGGCGTTCTATCCGGACAAGGTGAAGATCGAGGAAGTGGGCTGATTAATCATTGCCCGCGCAAGCGAAACAATCCAGAACCACAAAGGAGGCTGGATTGCTTCTCGCTGTGCAATGGAGGAAGGGCCTGGTTGCGCCCTACACCCTGAAAATCGTCAGTCCCAGGATCAGCAGGACCAGGAAGATAACGACGAAGACGTAAAACAGGAAACGTGCGACGTCAGCAGACGCCGCCGAAATCCCGCTGAAGCCGAGGATGCCGGCGACGATCGATACCAGAAAGAAAATCAGCGCCCATTTCAGGAGTGTCATTCGCCGGTTCCTCCAATTTTCCCGCCGCGGGATCGATCGCCCTCGCGAAACCACTGATCTAACCGCGGGCGATGGAACTGGTTCCCTCGTGCGACCGGAGGGCCGACTGACCGGCGTCCGGCGGGTGTCGAACGATTTCCATCAATGACCGACGATGGTGGGGACACCCGGATGGGCCGGATCATCCCGCAGGCCGTTCGGCACCGATCCAGCCCCGACATTGTCCGCGGGAGACGTGCTGGGGGCATCCGGCCGATGGACGCCGGTATTCGGATTGGTGGGCGGGCCGGCAGTGCTACCCATGCCGGTGGTCGTGGTCGACGATCCGCCGGGAGCGGAAACAATGCTCGCCGAGCCGGTATTTTGGGGAGGGACGATGCCGGGCGAAAAAGCTATCGCCGCGCCATTCCCTTGGGCAAATGCGGAGGCGCTCGCGCCGATGAGGGAGATCGCGACGAGCGCAGAAAGCTGCAGTCTGCGCCGCATGATGGCCTCCAAGCTGAATGCGCCACATCAACGCTCGGCGAATCGTCCCGTTCCGGCGCTTGGCATGCTGCATCGCGTTCGGCGTTACGCGATTTGATCATTAGGCCTTGCTGAATTGGGTTCGGGGCGGCAACATCGTGGTTTTCAGCCTGCCGGGCCGCGTATAATGTCAATTTCCAGCTCAGTGGCATCAGCCGCAATTCAGGCGGTACCAAAAGCCAAGACGCGTAACGCCGCGCTCGATCGCACGCGCACGTTCCTGACCCTGGTGGTTCTCCTCCACCATTCCGTCATTCCCTACACTTATTTCGGTCATACCGATCCCAAGTCGTGGATCGGCTTTGACTGCGTCGTTCTCGCCACCGACAGCTTCTTCATGGCGATGTTCTTTTTTCTGTCCGGATTGTTCGTCTGGCCGAGCCTTGCTCGCAAGTCGCCGCAGGTCTTTCTTGCGCGATCGGTTGCTCCGGCTCGGCCTGCCCTTCGCGATAGCGGCGCTCACGATCATACCGATTGCCTATTACGCCATCGAGCTGCGCCAGCATCCCGACGTCAGCTTCGCCGCATTCTGGTGGAAGACGGTCACGGTGGGGCCGTGGCCAAGCGGCCCGATCTGGTTCGTCTGGGTGTTGCTGGCTTTCGATCTTACGGCCAGCCTGCTGTATCGGCTCTCATCCCGGCTGCTCGATCCGATCAATCGCATGTCGCTGCGAGGCTACGACCGGCCGGCCGAGTTCTTCCTGTTTCTCGTGGCGGTCACCGCCGTCCTCTATGTTCCGGCACGGGTCTACTTCGGACCGAGCGAGCTGGTTCGAGTTCGGGCCGTTCTCCGTCCAGGCCAGCCGCGTGCTGCTGTATGCGGCCTACTTTTTCATCGGGGCCGGCATCGGCGCGGCGCATTTCAACCGTGGAGTTCTGAGTGCGAACGGACGGTTGGCGGAGAGCAGCTGGGGCTGGGTGATCGCGACGCTTGTTCCGTATTGCCTGTTGTGGGTGCTGATCTACATCAAGCGCGAAATATTGGGAAATCCCCCGGTGTCTGCCGCACTGGTACGAGGCAAGCTACGGCGTCTTCTTCGTCGCCTTCAGCGCGGCCATCTTATTCGCGATCCTGGCATTTTTCCTCAGGTTCAAACGATCGGGCTGGAGCATACTCGATCCGATGCAGAATGAAGCCTACGGCATGTTTCTGGTGCACTACCCGATCGTGCTGTGGCTGCAATACTGGCTGTTCGATTTCGACGTGCCTGCCATCGTCAAGGCGGCGGTCGCATTCGTGCTGACCGTCGCGTTGAGCTGGGCCGTGACGGCGGCGCTGCGGAAGATTCCGGGCGCGACCCACGTGCTGTGAGCATGAAAGCTGTCATTCCGGGGCGATGCCAACGGGTCCGCGCGAATTGCGGCCCGATGACAGGCTCCGCATCGAACCCGGAATCCAAGGATTCCCCGATGCGCAGTTGCGCATCTGAGGTCTGGTGCTAATCTAACGCACCATCCCGGAATGACGGATTCCTAGGCAACGCCACCACTCATGTATTCGGGAAACCAGCTCTCGAAGCCGGCCTTGAGCGACGTAATCGACACCGGCGTCTCGTCCGGCAATCGCTGATCGCATCCCCGCCGGTGGTGCCGATGCGGGCACAGGGCACGCCGGCACCCCTCATTTTCGCCAGCACCCGGCCGGCCTCGGCCGCGGGCACCGTCACGACGTAACGCGCCTGATCCTCGCCGAACCACCAGGCATGCGGCACGATCGCTGCCGGCGCCGCCAATAGCTGGGCGCCGATTCCGCCCGCTATCGCCATCTCGGCCAACGCGATCAACAGACCGCCGTCGGACAGGTCATGTGCAGATGTCGCGGTGCCGGCGTGGATCATGCCGCGCACCACGCAGCCGTTGCGCTTCTCGGCGGCGAGATCGACCGGCGGCGGCGCGCCCTCTTCGCGGCCGCAGATGTCGCGCAGATAGACCGACTGCCCGAGCCAGCCGTGGGTTTCGCCGATCAACAGGATCGCCTCGCCCTCGGCCTTGAACGCCAAGTGTCGCGGATTTGGTGAAATCGTCGAGCAGCCCGACGCCGCCGATCGACGGCGTCGGCAGGATGCCGCGGCCGTTAGTCTCGTTGTAGAGCGAGACGTTGCCGGACACGACCGGGAAATCGAGCGCGCGGCAGGCTTCCGAGATGCCTTTCAGGCAGCCGACGAACTGGCCCATGATTTCCGGCCGCTCCGGATTGCCGAAATTGAGATTGTCGGTGATCGCCAGCGGCCGGCCGCCGACCGCCGTGATATTGCGCCAGGCTTCGGCTACCGCCTGCATGCCGCCCTGATAAGGATCGGCCTCGCAATAGCGCGGCGTGACGTCGACCGTCAGCGCCAGCCCCTTCGGGCCGTCCTGCACCCGCACCACGGCGGCATCGCCGCCGGGACGCTGCACGGTATTGCCCAGAATGACGTGGTCGTATTGCTCCCAGACCCAGCGCTTCGAGCACAGCTCCGGCGTCGCGATCAGCTTTTCCAGCGCCGGCGATGATCCCGATCGGCGGTTTGATCTCGCGCGCGTGGATCACCGGCAACAGCGGCGAGGCCAACATGCGGCCGGTCGTACAGCGGCGCTTCGTCGCCCAATTCCTTGATCGGCAAATCCGCCATGACGTCGCCGCCATGCTTGACGACAAAACGCTTGCTCGGCGTGGTGTAGCCGACCACGGCGAAATCCAGTCCCCATTTGCGGAAGATCGCCTCGGCTTCTTTTTCCTTCTCGGGCTTGAGCACCATGAGCATGCGCTCCTGGCTTTCCGAGAGCATCATCTCGTAGGCGCTCATGCCGGTTTCGCGCGTCGGCACCGCATCGAGATCGAGATCGACGCCGAGATCGCCCTTGGCGCCCATCTCCACCGCCGAGCAGGTCAGCCCCGCCGCGCCCATGTCCTGGATCGCGATCACGCAATCGGCCTCCATGATCTCGAGGCAGGCTTCCAGCAGCAGTTTCTCGGCGAAGGGATCGCCGACCTGCACGGTCGGCCGCTTCTCGGCGGAGTCGTCGTCGAATTCGGCCGACGCCATCGAGGCGCCGTGAATGCCGTCGCGGCCGGTCTTGGAGCCCAGATAGACGATCGGCATGTTCACGCCGGAGGCCGCCGCGTAAAAGATCTTGTCGGTATCGGCCAGCCCGACCGCCATCGCATTGACCAGGATGTTGCCGTCATAGCGGGTGTGGAAGCGCACCTGCCCGCCGACCGTCGGCACCCCGAACGAATTGCCGTAGCCGCCGACGCCGGCGACGACGCCCGAGACGAGATGCCGGGTCTTGGGATGCTCCGGCGCGCCGAAGCTCAGCGCATTGAGGCAGGCGATCGGCCGCGCGCCCATCGTGAAGACGTCGCGCAAAATGCCGCCGACGCCGGTGGTCGCGCCCTGATAGGGCTCGATGTAGCTCGGATGGTTGTGGCTCTCCATCTTGAACACGACCGCCTGGCCGTCTCCGATGTCGATCACGCCGGCGTTCTCGCCCGGCCCCTGGATCACCCAGGGCGCCTTGGTCGGCAGGCCCCGCAGATGCAGCCGCGAGGATTTGTACGAGCAGTGCTCGTTCCACATCGCCGAAAAAATCCCGAGCTCGGTGAAACTCGGCACCCGCCCGATCAGCTTGAGAATGCGCTCATATTCGTCCGGCTTGAGGCCGTGGCTGGCGACGAGTTCGGGGGTGATTTGCGGCTGGTTCATGGGGCTGCTTATGCGAGGGAGGTCCCTTATTAGGGAGATCGGACGCGGCCGGAAAAGGCCTTTTATGGCGCCATTCCGGGCTGTCCAGAGCTTTGCGGGCGCAAGCTGCATGTGAGCAAGTTTGCGCTTCGCCGGTGGATCGGATTTAAGGTCAAAATAGCTGAAAAGAAGGGCCCTTCGCGTGGACGACCTGACCAAATCCGCATTCCTCAACCGACCCGACCTGCACGTCGGCACCGAAGGCGAATTTCGGGGCTGGCGGACCTGGAGCCGCGACAATTTCGAGACCAACAACGGGCCGTTCTGGCACCGGATGGAAGACGACGGCCGGATTCGCTGCGCCTTCCGGGTCGAGAAGAAACATCTCAACGGCGCCAGCAATGTCCATGGCGGCGCCTTCATGGCGTTCGCGGACTATTGCCTGTTTGCCACGTCGGCGCCGATCCTCGGCGGGCCGGCCGTGACGGTGTCGTTTGCTTGCGAATTCCTCGACGCCGCCCGCGAGGGCGAATTGATCGAGGGTTTTGGCGAAATCACCCGCGCCGGCGGCTCAATGATCTTTTTGCGCGGCATCCTGAAATCCGAAGAACGGTCGCTGTTCACGTTCTCCGGCACCATCAAGCGGGTGAAGAGGCGGACGCCTTCGGCGGCGGGTGGCGCGGCGCGCCAACCCGGTGGCGGGCGATGACAGTTGGAGTGTTGCCGACGCAGTTTTGCATTCTCGCGGCGCGATGCGTCCGAGGTTTGCAGGAAATCTCCGCCCTGAAAACAGAGGGCGTGGGGAATGCCGGGCGCCCGATGCACCCGCAGCCTCGTGTGCGCTATTGGTAGTAAGTATGCACACGAGTATTCACAGCGAGCCACCGGAAATCACCCGGCATTCCCGCACGCAATGGTTTGACGGCTTATAACGCGCTCTTGTGTCCGCAAAATCTGCCAGAATGTGCGAACGGCCGGTTCTGACCAACCGCCCGTCGCTGGATCTGAGCCCGTGGTGCTCAAAGGCCGCTAGAGCCTGACGGGGAGCGAGGGACAGATCCGGTGTCTTCCTCAACCCGAACAGTTGCATGGGCTTAGAGCCCGAACCGAGCAAGGAAGGGAGCAGGATGATGGCACAAAACGATCTGGTTGTCGCCGGTATTGATATCGCCAAGGACAAGGCGGATGTGAGCATTCGCGCGCTGTCTCAACGGCAAACGTTCCCAAGCACCGCGGAGGGACGTCGGCAGTTGATCTCTTGGTTTCGCAAGCACAAGGTGACCAAAGCCGTGATGGAGGCAAGCGGGGGATATGAGCGCGAATGGGCCCGGGCGATCCGCGAGAAGGCTATCGAAGTTCGTATTGTTGACCCTAAGCGGGTGCGCCACTTCGCCCAGTCTGCTGGGCGACTAGCCAAAAATGATGTCATTGACGCTGACACGATCGCCTGGTTTGCCGAGATATTCGACGAGGCGCCAAGCCAAGCCCACGATGCTGCGCGCGAGACGCTTCAACAGATGGTCAATGCTCGCCAGGGGTTGCTCGATATAAGAACCATGCTGAGCAACAAAGGCGAGCAGGATGTGCCGAAACCGGTGCAAAAAAGCCATGCGCGACTGCTGAAGACCATAGCCGTCGAGCTTGCCAAGCTCGAGGCAGCGATCACCGCCCTCGTCAAGGCCACGCCGCATTTTGCCAAGCGCGCCGAGATCATCGAGAGCGTGCCAGGGCTTGCCGCCACGACGGCTGCCGGCCTTATCGCAGCCATGCCGGAATTGGGCGAGGTGAGCAACGAGGCCATCGCCGCCTTGCTCGGCGTCGCCCCTTACGATGATGATAGCGGTAAACGGCAGGGCGAGCGCCAGATCAAGGGGGGACGCCGCAAGGTCCGCAATCTGTTCTACATGGCGTCCCTGGGTGCTGCGACCCGGCACAACCCAATGCTCAAGGCCTTCTATCATCGCCTGATCGCCAAGGGCAAAAAGGCAAAGGTTGCCCTGGTCGCCTGCATGCGCAAGCTGATCGTCATTCTCAACACCATGATCGCCCGCGGCGAGAAATGGGATGCCAGTCGCTACCCGGTGAGTTGACGAGCGCGCCACGCCCGCGCTCGGCATTCGGCCGAGCGCATGCAAAGCCAACAGACCGGTGAGCGGATGGGGTCAAGGCCGACAGCCGCCGAAGGCGGTGGCGCGCAGCGCCAGCCTTGAGGCCAGCCGATCACAGGGCTACTTCAAAATACAGTTGCTCCCCGGTGACGAGTTCCTTTTGCCACCGTCGCCGGCGGACTAAGGCGTTGACGAACCCGGTTGGGCTCGCAAAACCTCCGCCGACTTGACACCAGCAACGGGTGCCAGGACCACGCGCCTTCGCCGTACGCATCAGCGCCGTCGTCTTGCGTGCCGGATATCGCTCACGGAGAGCAATCCGCCCTGCGATCCCTTCGCACGCCCAACGCTGCCGCGTCCACCGCATCTCATCCCGCGTCCGTGACGATCGCGATACGCCCCTTTAGGTGGGACGAGACAGCGACAGATATAGAGGTGATTTGGGTCTTCGGAAAACCAGAATATTTTTGCAAAAGGGGCTGGACATCCAAATGACAGGCGGGTCACTGATTTGCCCGTCAGGCAACAGATCGCGGGATGGTTGAGTGCTTCGCGAAGCCCGTCGCCGCCGTCCACAACATGATGGGTATCGCTTCCGTCTTTGGTCTGCGAGTTCGGCGGGCACGACGCTCCGATTATCGCGCGCGCTGTCGCTGGTCGACCCGCGGGGTTGTTCGGGTTCGGCGATGTCGGCTTGTCAGGGCAGAACGGACATCATTTCAGACCGCGCTAAAGTACGAAAATGGACCCCATTTCGGAAGTCGTCCACAGGTCGCCCCGGGCGCGCTTTGTCGTGTGACGATTCGAGGGTTTAGCGGCGTATACTAGATTTTATGCCTGCTTCTTTGCGTAGACCATGCACCAGCCTTGTGCGGCAACAGTTCCATCCACCGTTTTGCAGGACGAGGGGGTCTCGAACTGTACGCAATTTTCGCAGCTCTGCTCACCCTTTGGCGTGTCCTGATACTTCACGAGCTTTTGCGAAACCTTCGCTGCCTGCGCGGGCGTGGATGCGCCGATGACCGCGGTCGCCCCGGCGGCGCCGACCGCGATTGTCAAAACCTGTCGCCGGGAAACTCCTAGTGTTTCTGTCATGGCACGTCACCTTTTGTGTGAGGAAATCAAATAGTATCATCGTACGTAGATTCGCATCGCACCGAGTTGATCGAGGGCGAACGTGCCGCATCGGCTTAATGTCTGCGATTGATAGCACCGCGCTGCGGTTGGGATGCTACGCGCGATGCCAGACCGCGTCTGTATAAGATTGACCACCGCTTAAGCTGTAGCGTGCCGGCCCAATTGATCTGGCCGCTATTTGGGCATTCAGGAACAGACATTTTCGAAGCTGCCGTTTCGTCGAATTCAAAGAGTGTTAGCAATGGCTCTCACAACGTCATGGACCGGCGGAGACGGAGTCACTCCAGATAACTAACATACGCTGCAACGGCTTGGACCTGAGCGTCGGTCAGATTGTGCGCGATCGGTTGCATAATGGCCGAGTTGTCAGGCTTTGCCGGATCTTGACCGCGTTCCTTGCTCCAGTTCAGAAGTTTCTTCGCGACATAGTCATTGAGCTGACCTGCCAGACGAGGAAATGCGTCAGCGCCTTTTGCTTCTGGACCGTGACAGGTAGCGCACGGAGGAACCTCGGCGCTGGGCACTCCGTCTTCGTAAATTTTCTTTCCTGCGGCCACGCGTTCCTTCGAAGCCCCTCTCAGCGGCTTAGGGTTGAGGTCCCTGAAATGCTCGGCCAAACCTTTGAGCATCGCCGGGCTCAGCACATGCGCCACATTGAACATCACGGGGTTGGTGCGCCTGCGCTCGATAAATGCCTGCAACTGATTTTCGAGATACTCGGGTTGCTGTCCCGCCAGTCGCGGCATCGGAAAGGATCCACGAAACCCTTGCCCCGACACCCCGTGACAGGTTTTGCAATAGGCGATCTTGGCCTCAAGCTCTTGCTTCGGAACGGCGGCGTTGCCCTTGTCCTCCGCCTGAGCCGCCACGGAGACGGCGACCGCGAAGGCTGCTGTCAGCAGTATCGATAGAATGCGCATAGGCCGGCCCCTCAGATAAACGCCACGTTACGCCTCGCCGGGCTGTTCGATCCAGCTGAATTTTCGCTGTCTGGTTTGATCTCGATCAATTCAATTCCCGCGAAATGGCCCAATAAGTGAGACAGTGGGCAGATAATTGGATAAAACCGACTACAACTGCTGGTTTATCGAGTCGGCGGGCGACGAAATATGATATTTCGTCGTACGCCGATTTGTGCGCATGAAATCCATAGTTGCAAAAATGTCTCGCGCGCGCGCAATCTGATTCAGCGCATCTATTGTCTTAGCTGCGCTTCCATCTCTTGGACTATCCTCGTTCCGTAGACGGAATTCGGAGTTCGTGCGGTGGCACGAAGCGTCGCAAACACTGGAATGGCGCGATGCAAGGTGATGGCGGTCGTTCTACCCGACGCTTCGGCAACCGCAGGCTGTTCGCTGCGAGTGCCCTTGTTGCCGTCGCGGTCGGCTTCCTGACGATCGTTTTTGCGCCGCCAGCACAAGCGCTCCCGAGTTTCGCGCGGCAGACCGGGCAGCCCTGCGGCACATGCCACACCGATTTTCCCGCGCTGACGCCGTATGGCCGAAGGTTCAAGCTGCTCGGCTATACGACCGGGGGCGGCGAATTCCGCACGACGCCGTTCTCGTCCCAAGCCGGAAACGACGCGCGCGCCGAGTACGACAAGATGCTGGGCTATGTCAAAACGCTACCGGCGACTTCGACGACCCCCGAGGCCGACAAGGATTATGTCCCGCCGATCTCGATGATGGCCATTGTCGGCTACACCCATACCCAGGCGCCGCTGACTGGCACGGACCCCTATAGTGCGAACAACAACGTCGTGCTCTCGCCGTTCAGCGCGTTCTACGGCGGAGCGATCACCGATAATATCGGCGCTTTCGCGCAGGTCACCTACAACGCGGTACCCCCCGGAGGTTTTGGCGATCCGTTCGGTCACATCTGGACGTGGGACAACACCGACGTCCGCTATGCCGACACTGCCCACTTCGGTCCTCTCGACCTGATCTACGGCATCACGGCCAACAACAATCCGTCCGTTCAGGATGTGTGGAACACCACACCGGCCTGGTCCTTCCCTTACGCCGCTTCGACGATCCTTGGCCCACAGGGCCATCCTACGGCGATCGAGGGCGCATTTGCCGCGCATGTCGGCGGCGTCGGCGCCTACACCTTTATCAATGATCTGCTTTATTTGGAAATCACCGGCTACAAGACGCTCGGCTTCAGCCAGCAGAACGCGCTGGGTACCGATCCGTTCGGTGAGCCCGGTCAGCTCGGCAGCATTGCGCCCTACTGGCGCGTCGCGCTGGAACCGCACTGGGGCAGGAATACGTGGATGATCGGCGCATTCGGAGCGCAGTTCGATGTCCATCCATGGGTCGATACAAGCTTCGCGACCTGGTCGACCGCTGTGTTTCCGCAATCCGACAAACTCACCGATATCGGCTTCGACACCCAATATCAGTATCAGGGCGATAATTACTGGCTGACGTTACGCGGCAGTTATATTCGCGAGTTTCAGCAATTGGACGCGAGCTTTCTCAACACGAGTGCGTCCAATCCGACAGACCTGCTCAACAGCATGAAGCTGCAGGCCTCGTTTGCCTACGGTGCCGACAACAGGGTCGTTTTTACCGGGCAATACTTTAATCAATGGGGCACCGCCGACATGAACCTGTATGGGACCGATCCTGTCACCGGGGTCGCCTCGACCCCGAACACCAACGGCTGGATGGCCGAGATCGCCTACATCCCGTTCGGGGTCAGCAAGATGATCGGCTGGCCGTGGTTCAACGCCCGCATCGGCCTGCAATACACCTATTACAACAAGCTAAACGGCACCACGGTCGGCGCCCACGACAACAACACCCTGTTCCTCCATGCCTGGTTTGCGATGTAGGCGGACACGTCCGCATACGGAGATTGTCTGATGAGAAAACTTCTTTTCGCCCATGCAGCGGCACTCGCAGTAACCCTGGCGGGACCCGCGATCGCGGCGGACCTGCCGATGAAGTCGGAGGTGCCCTATGTAGCGCCGCCGTTCAGCTGGACCAGTTGCTATGTCGGCGGCCATTTCGGCGGTGGTTTTGCCCGCAAGGACATGACCGACCCGGTGCAGCTCGTGCAGGATTCATTTTTGGGCGCCGGCTCAACTATCGGGACCACCACCGCGGGCACGTCGCCGACCGGCGTCGTGATCGGCGGGCAGATCGGTTGCGATTATGAGACCGCTTCCTCCGTGGTGTTTGGTATCGAAGGCTCTGCCTCGGGCTCCACCATGAAAGGCAGCACGTCCACCGGTCTCCCGCTCGGCAATCCCGACATCGGACTCGTGCAAGCAAACACCGACTTTCTGGCGAGCGTCACCGGGCGGGTCGGCTACGCCTTCGACAACGTCCTGCTTTACGCCAAAGGGGGCGCCGCGCTGGCCGGAGACAAATACAATGTCAGCGGCACATTCACGGGTCTTCCTTATAACTTTCAAGGGCTGGATAATCGCTACGGCTGGATCGCAGGCGGCGGCGTGGATTGGGCGTTCGCACGTCATTGGTCCGTCAACGTCGAATATGATTACTATTCATTCGGGCATGGCGGCATCCTGATGTCCGACTCGATCAACAGCTTCGCAGGTGTCGTGGACGTCAAGCAGACCGTTCAGGTCGTCAAGGTCGGATTGAACTTTCACATCTGGGGCTCCGGTTGGTGATGGTCGGACCCTTTTCACGTGAAGCGGACCCGTCAGGCAACGGGCAAGGAGGCCGGGCGATGAAGGTCATCGGCTTGCGATTGATATTGCAGACAGTGGTCATGGCGGTGGGCTTTTCCGTCAGCGGTCACGCCGAGGACAAGGTCGTTCATGCAAAGGGAGGCCTGGAGGCCAAGCTCGAATATTGCAAAACCTGCCATGGGCTGTCCGGCCAGGGCTATCTCGGATACTTCCCGATGCCGCGCCTTGCCGGCCAGCAGCCCGAATACATCGAGGCTCAGCTGCGGGCCTTCATCGAGCGCAGGCGCACCAATCCGATCATGTTCAACGTCGCGCATGTGCTGAGCCCGTCGATGCTGACGGCGCTGGCCACGCATTTTAGCGGTCTCAATCCCAAACCATTCGGCGGAGCGCCAAGAGGATCATTGGCTGAGGGAAAAAGAATCTTTGAGGAAGGGCTTCCAGAAGCCAACGTTCCCGCTTGCTCCGCCTGTCATGGTACTACGGGCAAGGGCCAAAATGAAATTCCGCGACTGGCGGGTCAGGTCTACGCGTACACTGTAGGCCAGTTGACGGGTTGGAAGACAGAGCGAGGCCAAGGTTCGGCGATCGACACCTCCGCCATCATGGCGCCGACGGCACACAATCTGACGCGGTCACAGGTTGAAGCGGTCGCGGCCTATGTCAGTTATCTGCAGTGAGTGCAGCGATCTCATACCGACATGTCGGTGGGTACATGAAGCGCGAAAGCTTGGGGTCATGAAGCGCATCGGTTTGAAAATAGCGATCATGGCGATCCTCGCCGCTGCCGCCCCCTTATGGGCCGGCGAGAGCCCCGCCGTCCGCAACTGTACCTGGTGTCACGGAACCGGGGCGCAGGGCTATACGGTCGCGCCGCGGCTCGCCGGACAGAGGCCGCAATACATCATGAGCCAAATTCGGAGTTTTCGCGAGCACGCGCGAGACAATCCATTTTCGAAGCAATACATGTGGAACGCGGTCGCAGCTCTCGATCCCCATACGGCACGCGATCTGGCAGATTATTTTGCGACGATCCCGCCGAAAGCCGCCAATGATGGCGACGATACGCTCGCGTCGCGGGGAAGAACGATCTATCTGGAGGGAATCCCGGAAGCCAATATCGTGTCCTGCTATGCCTGTCATGGCCCGAACGCCGAGGGCGTGCGAGATATTCCTCGCCTGGGGGGACTGGCCTATTTCTACCTGAAGGGCCGGCTTGAGCAATGGGGCCAAGGATATCATTCGGGCACGGAGTCTCCGATGCCGATGGTGGCGAGCCATCTCGGCCCGGACGAAATCGAGGCGCTCGCCTCGTATCTGAGTTTTGTCAAATAAAGCTGCGCCGCTGTTCAAGCCGCCGCGATCGGAAGAAGCAGCGAATGGGTTTTTGACCCATTTCGCAGCAGGATGGAGAAATGTGCAGAAATTGACCCAACTGAGACATCGACGATGCACCGCGGTAGAAGGCCGGAAGTGAACGGCCGGCTGTTCAAAACGGCGCTTTTTGACGTACACCGCTAGTTCGACGCGCCAGCCGTTGTAGACAGGACGTATACACTGCGATTGTCGCGATTGTCCGCCTTAGCCGAGAACCAGGAGTTTTAGTTGGCCGGGTTTTGAGCCCAAGCGTTCTGAAGCGATCGGGAAGGTGCTCCCATTTTCAGCGGCAATGGTGCCGAATTGCCTTCACTGCCAGGCACCGGGAAAGCGTACCCAAGGATGGCTTTCAAGGTGAAGCGGTCTGATCCAGCCGTGAAACCATACCCAGCGCCAAGCTCCACGTCGATTTTACTCACCTCAAAATCCGTCACCACAAACAATTGCTGACTTTGTTGTTGGAGCGGCAGAAAGCTGCCGATCCTGCCGAAATCCGAGTAGTATTCGAGACCGATGACGCGACCATCCCCGAGATTACGCGCAAGCCGAGCGGCCGGTGCGAAATCGGCCTCCCCATTGGATCCGAAGCTTACGTCGACAATCGGATTGACGATAAATTCCCACTCCTTGTTGCGCACGCCGATGATCGGTCGGATTTCGAGTTCCCAGGGCGTCGAAGAGAACCGCGGCAATTCATAGCCAAGCTCGAAATTGATACCATAGAAGAAGCTTCGCTTGGCAGCGTCGGGAACCACAAAGAGGCTGCGGATCTTGGCGCCGTCGGACAGAAATTGACCATCGCCATTGACGGCGAACGGTAGGTAAAAGCCGGCCTCCCACCAGTCCGTTAAGCCATAGGCAAATTCCGGGGTGCCTTGGAGAGCGTGATTTGACGAAAAGCCTCCCTGCACCACGGGCTGGGTTTGTCCGATCGCGGCATAGTTCAGATGCTGCTCATATGTCCATTGCCCGACGGCAGCAATCTCGGCGTTGTAGACTTGTATCTCGTCATGCACCTCATCGGCGCCGAACGCCGTGCCGGTGCTGAAACAGAAAGCGATGACGACAGCGGAGGCCACCACCGTGTACCGCATCGGATGCGAAGCTTTCATCCGTCACTTTCTCCATCCACCGCTTGAATTTTGGGATCCCACCGCCGACGGGTTTTTCACCAGTAGTTTTGGTGGCTATCGAGATCGTAGCCGCGATCGAACAGCGCGACCATATATGATCGCGCAATGGCCGCGCGCTCCAGCTATTCGATTACCACGAATCAAGCACCGCTCTCTTTCGGGTCGGAACCGCTGCAATACGGCTGGTTTGTCAGGCCCGGTTACAGATACGCCTTCAGCCGCGGGCATGATCAAAGCCTCGCCGTGAATATCGGGCTCCTGGTTGCGCTGCCGCCGCGTCAGCGAGAAGTAGGCATGCTCTACGAGAGTAAGGTTTGGATATCTCAAAATCGTTGGACCAGGGGCGGTGTGTGGAAACTGAGATTGAGCGTAGTCATACAAAAGAAGAAATTCGCGCGCGCCTCGCGCGAGATCCCGGCATAAGCTATCTTCGTGACTGGATTTACGGAGGGATAGACGGAGTTTGTTACCACTTTCGCAGTCGTTGCGAGTGTGGTCGGCGCTGCCTTGTCCTCAAAGGTCGTGCTTATTCTTGGCCTTGCGAATCTCGTCGCCGACGGGTTCGCCATGCGCTTGTGTCATATCTTTGGGCAGGCGGACCCAAAACCGACGTCGGGTGCATGGCTTGGCACTTGGGCAAACCTAGCCCACGTCGCACCCAGCGTTGATCCATGTCAAATCACCTATCCTTTGGCACTCACAATATATTTGGCGGCGCCTGAAGCGGCTCCATCACCTTTCGGTTCGCGTGCGATAAGGAGGATCACCATGCATCGGACGAAGAGTCTCTCGATTAAGTCAGTGACAGTTGCGGGAATTGCGGCCAGCCTCATGTTGGGGTTTGCAGGTGTCACTCTCAGTCCAGCACCGGCTAGGGCCGTAGTTTACTGCCAGTACGTTGCGTATCCGCACGGTTGCGTGGCGAGGGCCGGCGTCGTGCTCAGGCCTCGTCCGGTGGCGCGCGCTGCGGTCCGTCATAACGCCGGTGGCAATTTAAATGGCGGCGTCAATCGCGTTGGAGTGCGGCGGTAAAGCACTTGTTTGCGGGTCACGACCTTGGCGCGGCAGACGGCAAGCCAGGTTCGTGACCCGTTTACATTTTTGTCATCAGCAATTCTTCTGTTCTCGGAGAACGGAAGCCTGCTTATGGCACAGACCGGCGGTTAGAGGTCGGACAGAGCATGTCCGCTCTGCCCGGGTATTTCAGATATCAACTTGTTCCGCTATTGCGAGGGCATCATCTACTTCGATGCCAAGATATCTGACCGTGCTTCCGATCTATGTCCGAGCAGAAGTTGGACGACCCTGAGGTTGCCAGTCCGCCGGTCGATCAGGGTAGCTTTTGTGCGTCGCGGTGAATGCGTCCCGAACAGCCTTGGGTCGAGCCCGACGCTTCCGATCCACTCCGATACTAGCCGGGCGTATTGGCGTGTTGTCATATTGCGGTCAGGTCCACGACGGTCGGTGAACAAGAACTCGCCGAGCCGTTTGCCGGTAGCCTTTAGGTAGTAATCAACCCCTGGCGGGTCTGTTCGCTCAATTCGAACCTAACGGGCCGTCCGGTTTTCTTTTGTCGGACCGTTGCGCGATCGGCCGTGTATCCGCCTGCGGCGACATCCTCGACCCGAATGGCGACGACATCACAGCCGCGAAGCTTGCTATCGATGGCCAGCTTGAACATGGCCAAGTCGCGAGCGCGACCTTCGATCTGGAGTTTTGTCCGGATCGACCAGACGTGCTCGAAGCGGAGGGCGCGGGCGTAGTAGCGCGCTGACCAGCAAGAGTGTCTTCAATACGTCAGCGTTTCTGCCTCATCTAAAGCGGGCAGATCCGCTGAAGCCCCTTGATCTGGCGCAATGCCCCTCCAACAGCGACCACGTATTTTATAAAAGGGCAGGCGTTAGTGGAGAACGTCCATGAAGCAGATGAGTTTGAGGACATTTGCGATTGCTACCTCGGCCTTCGCGTGCGCTACGTTGCTCTCGTTCAGCTGGTCTGAACAGCGCGGCGTCTCGCTGTCAGTTGAGAGCGCGCAGGCGCGGATCGGTCGCCCATTTACCCCCCTAAGCGTTGCCGGCGTTGCGCGTCGCCACTACCGGCGGGCTGCGTACGGCTACGGTGTGGTCGGTGCTGGCCTGGCGGCCGGCGCGATTGGGGCGGCCGCGGTAACCTCACCTTATGGGTACTATGGTGGCGGGGGCTACTATGGCGGCTACCCTGGCAACTATTACGGCAGTTACGGCTACCCTGGCGGCTATTACGGCGGCTACGCCAACCGCAGCTACGTCACCGGACGGCCAACGCTGGTTCCGCGCTACTACGGCGGCACTTATGCCGCTGGCGGCTACCCTGGCGGCTATTACGGCGGCTACGCCAACCGCAGTTACGTCACCGGACGACCAACGCTGTTTCCGCGCTACTATGGCGGCGGGAGCTGGTGAAACGAGGGCTTTGCGTTCGGAAGTGGTTAGCTGCTACGCGGGTGGCCCCTATAGCGGATGGAGTGACTACGCGGCGCGCAACAGCATTGCCTGCACGCCCCGGTACCCTGGTCAAAGCCGACAACGGCTTGATATATCGCTGCCAGTAGTAGAAGCACAAACGATATGATAGCGGCTCAGGGGCCGCCTTGGGAGGCAGCATGATTACACAAGTCGCTGTCGGCTGCGGGCCGGGGTAGGACACTTGTTAATGGTGTGTGCGTGGCAAGAACCACCATCCGCTAGGGCCGCCGCGCCGTCCGCAGGTGTGTGCGATGGCAGGGAGGTGCTTGCGCCTTGAGGCATGAGGTTCCTTTCCTTAGCTTGCCCGCACCGACGAGGTGATCGAATAGGACGTAATTGCTGCGATGCATGAGTTCGGAAGTGGCACAAAACGGACAAAGCGGGGCGGCCTCTCGATATCTGTTGTCGAGGGTAGAACGGACATGCCGTTCCAGCGCGGCCAATTCCGTCTTTGACCCAACACGGACTTCCCCAAGTCGGCGCACGGTTGTCGCCGCCAGCCAGGCGCCATCGTCTTCGTTCTTGACTAGTCAACGACCATCGGTCCGAGTCGCTTCCTGATCACCGCTTCGGCACCGCTTATCATCTCATCGATAATGCTGGCGGCTTTCATCAGTCGCGTGGTCTGACCGACCGATTCACCGGCCAGCAGGCTCATCTCTTCGAGGTCGCCTGTGAACTCCGGAGTTGGCGGAAATCCGCAAAACCGCTTCATGGGAAACTCCTGTCCATAAAGACGGGCCTGGCCAATCACGGGAAGCTCCGAATCCGGAACGGAAAGGTATGGCGGCGGATCGTCACGCCGTTCCCATTCCCGCACGATGCGGTTGCGCAACCCGCGAGTTGAAGCATCGGGGAATTCCGGACCGAAGATCAGATGGCGAGCAGTATCCTCGACGCCGGCAGCGACGATCCGGTCCTTGTACTGCGGATGGGCATAGGCTTCGAAGCTCGCGAGCAGGCGAGTCCCAACCCAGACCGCGTCGGCGCCGAGTGCCAGCGCGGCGGCAACGGTCCGACCATCGGCAATGCCACCCGCAGCGACGACGGGCACGGAAGGAGCCGCGTCGATGACTGCGGGGAGCAGTGAGAACGTTGCCGCGGTGGCGCGGTTGTGGCCGCCGGCCTCGCTGCCTTGCACGACGAGCCCTTGGGCCCCGCGTCGGAGAGCGGCTTTCGCTTCGTCCACGCTGCCGACTTGAAACCAGATGTGACTGCCGGCCGCCCGCAAACGCGAAAGCCACTCGTCCGGCGCGTCATCCCAAAAGAACACTACGACCGGCACCTTCTCCGCGACGCACACCTCGATGTGCTCCATCCGGCTGAACCGTGCAATGATATCGACCCCGAAGCACGCGGGGTCGACTGCCTTGATATCGCGGATCGCCGCCTGCAGCACGTCGGGCGGCATTGCAGCAGCACCCAACATTCCCATCCCGCCGGCCTTGCACACCGCCCGCACCAGAGGCGCGGTGGCAATGAACGCCATGCCGGCGTTGATGAACGGAACCTTTAGTCCGTACTGCTCTGTGATGCGTGTTTTCAACATGAAATCCTCCATGTTACGCTCTCTTCGCCGGTTACCATTTGCCAATGTGCGCACCGCCGTCCACGTGCAGCACCTCCCCGGTAACGTGCGGTGCTTCAGTCAAATAAATCACGGCATCCACAATCTCTTGAACGTTCGAAATGCTTCCCATTGGGGATAGCGTTTTCAGAAAGTCCTTCGGATTATTCCCGTGAAGCGGCGTATCAACCACTCCAGGTGCAACCGCATTCGCACGGATACCGTCTTTCGCGTATTCGATGGCGAGGCTGCGCGTAATCGCGTTAATACCGCCCTTCGTAATCATTGGGAGCGAGGCATTTATGCCCGCAATCGGATTATCCGCCAGCGAGGCCGTGATGCTGACGATGCTCCCACCCGACTTTTGCGCCAGCATCTGTTTGATCGCGAGCTGGGTCATGTAGATGAACCCGTTAAGATTGGTGGAAACCAGCCGTGTGAAGTCCTCAGCCGTATAATCAGTAAAGGGCTTCGTGAAGAATATTCCCGCATTGTTCACCAATGCATCAATCGAGCCGAATGTGCTGAAGGCTATTTCCGCAACTCTTGTGGAAGTAGTGGCTTCCCCGATATCGCCATCCACCAAAGTCAGCTTCGGCGATAAAGGCAGGTCTTTCGACTTGGTGGCATTGCGCGAAGTTGCAACAACATTGTAGTCCCGGTCGAGAAACGCCTGTACGGCGCCAGAACCTATGCCTTGCGAACCGCCAGTCACGATCACAGTCTTTGACGTTTTGGCCATTTCTGGTCTCCTTTGTTAAAGGCACCACGAAATTCGCGCAGAATGCGGAAAATTGCCGGTCATATTCTGCTGGAAGCAGTTAGCCGCTTGCGAGCGACGGGACTTCCCGATGCATGAAGTGGGGCTTGCGAGCGCGGGTTTCAATTGACGGCTTCTGCTATGGTGCCGCCCTGGTCACCCACGCGATCGCCAATGCGCCGGTCGAAATGGGCTGTGCGCACGGGTCCTCAGCGGTTGGGCCGTTCCTGATGTCGGCTTCTGGCTCGAACCGGCTGTTAGAACCCGGGCAGAGCATGTCCGCTCTGCCGGATATCTCAGACATCAACTTGTTCCGCTATTGCGAGGGCATCATCAACCTCGATGCCGAGATGTCTGACCCTGCTTTCGATTTTGGTATGTCCGAGCAGAAGTTGGACAGCCCCGGGGGTCGATTGCGAGCGCGAATTAACACGCGAGCCGTAGGCAAATTTTCGATTGAGAGTACTGTTGCCAGCGCAGGAATGTATGATTATTTTTTTCCCCTGTAGCCAAAACGGTCTTTTCGATCGGGCGCACGCATATGCCCAAGTTCCTTCGCATCGGAGTCCATCAGTCGAACGTTTCCGGATACACGTCAAAGGCATGGTGCGTTCGCCGGGTCGGCTCGACGGTTTTCCTGAAGTGGGGTGCCGTCGAGGTCCATGGCGCCGGAGATGGGCGAAAGATTTACTGGACGCTCCCAAGGGCGAAAACAGTTCGTTGCGGCACGGTGGAGCGTGCCAAAGACTATACAAAAACCGCGATCGCGCGGCGACGCAACCATCGCTATGAACCGCTGGCTGGAAATGTTGCGATCCGGCGCCGACCCGCCGATCGTAGCGCAGAGTTCGAACAAGCGCTCGCCACGATCCTGTTTGTCGATATCGTCCGGTCCACCGAAAAAGCCGCGCGGCTGGGCGATTCGCGTTGGACACAGGTGATGAATCACTATTACGCCGCCGTCCGTAGAGAGCTGAAGACTTTGCGCGGAAAAGAAGTCGTGACGACGGGGGACGGACTGCTGGCGACGTTCGGCGCGCCGGCTGCCGGGATCCGTTGCGCGACCGCAATCCGCGAAGCAGTGCGCACGCTGGGGCTGGAGATCAGGGTGGGGCTGCACGCGGGCGAATACAAAGTGAGCGGGGCTGAGGTGTTCGGTCTCGCGTTTCACATCGGTGCGCGCGTCGCCGCGAAAGCGCGTGCCGGCGAAGTCCTGGTCTCGAGCGCGGTCAAGGATCTGATGTCGCAGTCCGGAATCCGCTTCAAGGATCGCGGCGTTCACCAACTCAAAGGCGTTCCGAAGCGATGGCGCCTGTACCGGGTCGAACAATAGGTATCCTGCAAAAGTGGACACCGGTTTTGCGACCAACGCCTGCCGTTCGAAAGTTTACGCCGCGCGCTCCAGATGCGCGACCAGGCCCGCGAACAGGCCGCGGCCGTCGGTGCAGCCCATGATGTCTTCGACGTGGTTTTCCGGATGCGGCATCATGCCGAGCACGTTGCCGCGCGTCGTTGACGATGCCGGCGATCGATTGCGCGGCGCCGTTGATGTTGGAGCGTTCGTCGACCACGCCGTCGGCCGAGCAATAGCGATAGAGCACCCGCCCCTCGCCTTCCAGCCGCTTCAGCGTCTCTTCGTCGGCCTCGTAATTGCCCTCGCCATGGGCGACCGGCACGCGAATGACCTGGCCGGCATTGTAGCCGCGGGTGAACGGCGTATCGGAGCGTTCGACCCGCAGATGCACGTCATGGCAGATGAATTTCAGCCGCGCGTTGCGCATGAGCACGCCGGGCAGCAGGCCGGCCTCGCAGAGAATCTGAAAGCCGTTGCAGACGCCGAGCACGAGGCCGCCGTCCGCCGCGAATTCACGCACCGCGTCCATGACCGGCGCGCGCGCGGCGATCGCGCCGCAGCGCAGATAGTCGCCATAGGAAAATCCGCCGGGCACCACCACGAGATCGGTACCCTTAGGCAGCGAGGTCTCGGCATGCCAGACCATCGCGGGTTCATGACCCGACGCCAGCCGCAGCGCGCGCGCCATGTCGCGCTCGCGATTGATTCCGGGAAAGACGAGAATGGCGGATTTCATGTCGCTGCGCGTGCCTAGCTCAGAACCTCGACCCGATAATTCTCGATCACCGTGTTCGCCAACAGCTTGTCGGCGGCATCCTTCAACGCCGCCTCGGCCTTGGCCTTGTCGGAGCCCGATAGCTCGATGTCGAACACCTTGCCCTGGCGCACGCTGGCGACGCCATCGACGCCGAGCGATTTCAGCGCGCCTTCGATGGCCTTGCCCTGCGGATCGAGAATGCCGGATTTGAGCGTAACGGTGACGCGCGCTTTCACGTTTGTCCTCAGCTCTTCACCAGCACCGGACCGGAGCCGGCGGGCCGCTCGTTCTCCATCAGGATGCCCAGCCGCTTGGCAACCTCGGTATAGGCTTCCAATAGCCCGCCGAGATCCCGGCGGAAACGGTCCTTGTCGAGCTTCTCGTTCGACTTGATGTCCCACAGCCGGCACGAATCGGGCGAGATCTCGTCGGCGACGATGATTCGCATCATTTCGTTCTCGAACAGCCGGCCGCATTCCATCTTGAAATCGACCAGGCGGATGCCGATGCCGAGAAACAGCCCGGTGAGGAAGTCGTTGACGCGGATCGCCAGCGCCATGATGTCGTCGATTTCCTGCGGCGTCGCCCAGCCGAACGCCGTGATGTGCTCCTCGGAGACCATGGGGTCGTTGAGCTGGTCGTTCTTGTAGTAGAATTCGATGATCGAGCGCGGCAGCTGGGTACCTTCCTCGATGCCGAGGCGCTGCGACAGCGATCCCGCCGCCACATTCCGCACCACCACTTCCAGCGGCACGATCTCGACCTCGCGAATCAGTTGCTCGCGCATGTTGAGGCGGCGGATGAAATGGGTCGGCACCCCGATGTCGTTGAGGTGCTGAAACAGGTACTCCGAAATCCGGTTGTTGAGGACGCCCTTGCCCTCGATCACCTGGTGTTTCTTGGCATTGAACGCGGTCGCATCGTCCTTGAAGTGCTGGATCAGGGTTCCCGGCTCCGGTCCTTCGTAAAGGACCTTGGCCTTGCCTTCATAAATGCGGCGTCGACGGCTCATTGGGATGTACCGTGTGTTGTTGAAATCCATGAATTTGGTGTGCTCCGGATGACAAGAGGATGCGACCCACGACGGAGCTGCCGTGAAGGCCAGGAACGGGAAACAGAACGAGAACCGGGCCTGAGGTCCAACCTATCTGATTGGCCTATCCAGTACAATCGATCCGGTCCCCGGGGGCCTGAGTTTTACCGCCCTGCCTGCGGCTTTCGGGCTGTTGTCTTAACCATTCTCGCTCATTATCTAGGCACTGAGGCGAGTTGCCGCAACGAGGCCGCCGTCACCAATTCGGCATGGAGATCGGAACCTTCGACATGACCACATTCGACAAGCGCGAGGAAGGTTTCGAGAACAAGTTCGCCCTCGACGAGGAGCAGAAGTTCAAGGCCGAGGCGCGCCGCAACAGGCTGCTGGGACTGTGGGTGGCGGAAAAGCTCGGAATTATCCGGCGACGCCGCCAATGCCTACGCCAGGACAGTCGTCGCGGCCGAATTCGGCGAGGGCGGCGACGCCAATGTGGTTCGCAAGGTGATGGCCGATCTTGCCACCAAGGGCGCTGCCGTCACGGAAGAGCAGATCCGCGCCAAGATGGACGAGCTGATGGCGCAGGCCATCGCTGCAGGTGAAGGCGGGGACGTAAGCGTGGCGAGTGGCGAATAGCGAATGGAGGACGGATTCGCTACTCACCATTCGCCATTCGCCTCTTATCCTCACCCCTCCTTGAAGCCGTATTCCGGTACGTTGCCGCTGGCGCCGTAATATTTGTACGGCAGGAATTTGCCCGACATCGTGATCTTGACCCGGTCGCCCTTGGGATTGGGCAGCCGTTCCATCACCATGTCGAAATCGATCGCCGACATGATGCCGTCGCCAAATTCCTCCTCGATCAGCGCCTTCCAGGCCGGGCCGTTGACCATCACGAGTTCGTAGAAGCGATAGATCAGGGGATCGGTCGGCGGCATCTTCCATGCCGCGCATCGGCGTCTCGTTGAGCATCGCGGTTTCGGATTTGGACAGACCGAACAGCTCGCCGGCGTTGGCGGCCTGCGGCTTCGTCAGTTTCATCTGGCCGAGGATGGCGCCGACGATCAGCACTTCGGAAGTAGCCGCCGATCTTTTCGCAGATGTGCTTCCAGCTCCAGCCCTTCTCGCGCTTGATGTCGAGCAGCTTTTCGGTGAGGTCGGATCGTTTCATGTTTCGTCTCCCTTGCGCTCGGCGTACCCGGGCTTGTCCAGGCGGGCCGTACCGGCGCCTGCAAAAAGTGCAATCGCTGTGCCATGACCGGTAACATCGACGGAAGACCGCAGGCAGTGCAACTGGCCCGCGGCCGGTCAGCGCTTTGGAAATCTCGGCGGACAGACCAACCCGTGCGACGCCGTCCAAAGCAGCAGGATTGCCGTCAATTTGGGCATCCGAGCGACGGTTAGCGGCGCGCCGGCAGACCGGATTCGAGCCGGTCGAGTTCAGCGGCCAGATCGCCCTCGATGCCTGCGGCGAGCATGTCGATCACCCGGTAACCGCGCGCTTCCAGCCACGCCTGCCGCGCGGCGCGATCGCTCACGATGACTTCGGTCTCCCCGGGATTGACCAGTTCGATCGCCATCGCGATGCACGAACGAGACAAAATCCGGAATGTGCCGGCCGACCGGCGTCTGGCGCTTGAATTGTCCGGCGAAGCGGCGGTCGCGTGGTCAGGGCCTGCCACAGGATGCGTTCGGCGTCGGTCGGATTTCGCCGCAAGCAGCCGCGCCAGCCCGCGCACCGTGCCGCTTTCCGACGGCAGCGCCGCCCTGCCCGTGCTCGGCGAGCAGCGCGCGCAGGCGCGTGGCCTGTTCGCCGTCGAGCACGCCGCCCTTGGCCGGACCCTTGCGTCCTTCGGCGATCGCCATCACCACGCCGTGCAGCGTGTGCATGTCCTGCTTGGTCGGCTCCATCCGGGTGAAGATGTTGCGCAGGTTGACCAGCATGGTTTCGCGCTTCTCCGCCGGGCGCAGGAATTCGACCTTGTCGAGTTCGCGCACCAGATTGTCGAAGAACGCCTGCATCTGATGCTGCGAGGCGCGCTCGGAGCGCTCGGGCATCGCGAACGGCAGCGCGCCTTCGGTCGAGAGCTTGAACCATTCATAGCCGATCAGGAGCACCGCCTGCGCCAGGTTGAGCGAGGCAAACCCCGGATTGACCGGAAAGGTGACGATGCGGTTGGCGAGCGCCACCTCCTCGTTCTGCAGCCCGTAGCGCTCGCGGCCAAACAGGATGCCGACGGTGCCGCCGCCGGCGATCTCGGCCGACATCTCGCGCGCGGCGGCTTCCGGCGCCACCACCGGCTTGGCCTGATCGTGGGCGCGGGCGGTGGTGGCAAACAACAGCGAACAATCGGCGACCGCCTGCTCGACGGTGTCGAACAGCTCGACCTCATCCAGAATGTGATCGGCGCCGGACGGCCGCCCGCTGCGCGTGCACGTTCGGCCAGCCGTCGCGCGGGTTGACGATCCGCAGCCGGGTCAGCGCGAAATTGCCCATCGCGCGCGCGGCCATGCCGATGTTCTCGCCGAGCTGCGGCTCGACCAGAATCACCACGGGGCCTTCGAGCGTCGACGCCTGGATTTGGTCTTGTCGGTGCCCGAACCGGACATCTCACTTCACTTTCTGATTCAACATCTGAAGGTTCTGAATCACGTTCCGAACAGCTTCATCCAACACCTGAGCGACGGCCGCTATTCGATTGCCTGTCTGGCAGCATTTCTCAAGCAATATAATCGGGTTAGAGAAGGTTCTTGACTTTCGGTCAAAACCTCAATACGGCTGCGCATGGTCGCCGCTTGCCCGCATTCGCCTTTCGGATACGCTATCAATCATAAACAAAACGAACCTGAAAGCCGGTTCAACGGCTCGGGATAGGGGAGGCTACCATGCGCCGCAGATGGTCCCTGGCGATTGCCGGATTGATTCTGATTCTGGCCGGCGGATTGCTGGCCCATCTGACGCAAACCGCTGGCGGCATCCGGATCGAGGATGTGCGCTTCAAGGGCGCCAAGGGCAACACCATGAGCGCCCTGCTCTACATCCCGCCGAATGCGACCGCGCAGACCCCCGCCCCCGGCATTCTCGCGGTTCACGGCTACATCAATTCGCGCGAGACCCAGGACGGCTTTGCCATCGAATTCGCCCGCCGCGGCTATGTGGTGCTGGCGCTCGACCAGACCGGCCACGGCTACAGCGATCCGCCCGCCTTCGCCAACGGCTTCGGCGGGCCCGACGGGCTCGCGCACCTGCGCAGCCTCGACATCGTCGACAAGAACAATATCGGGCTCGAAGGCCACTCGATGGGCGGCTGGACCGTGCTCGCCGCCGCGACCGCGATGCCCAACGACTACAAGTCGATGGTGCTGGAGGGCTCGTCCACCGGCAAGCCGTTCGCCGCCGACGGCACGCCGGCTGGCCGCGCAATGTCGCGCTGGTGTTCGCGCAATATGAGGAATTCTCCAGCCTGATGTGGGGCGTCGAGCGGGCGCGCGACGTCACCCAAAGCCCGAAACTCTAGGCCTTGTTCGGCACCGCAGGGCGCCGTCGAGCCCGGCAAGGTCTATGGCGATATCGCGCAGGGCACCGCGCGGGTACTCTACACGCCGGCGATCACCCACCCGGCCGAGCATATTTCGCATGAAGCCATCGGCTACAGCCTCGACTGGTTCGCCAAGACCCTGCAGGGCGGCACGCCGCGCCCCTCCGACGACCAGATCTGGTTCCGCAAAGAGATCGGCACCCTGATCGCGCTGATCGGTTTTGTCGCGCTTCTGATCGGGGTCTTCGACGGCCTGCTCGAAGCGCCCGTGTTTTCGCATCTGAGATTGCCCGAGATCGCCGACGGCACCATGCCGGCCCACGTCGCGGCCGGCGGCCATCGCTGGACCGCAGCGTTCGTGCTGTCCGCCTTCATTCCGGCGCTGACCTACTATCCGGCGTTTGCGCTGGCCGGCACCTTCGTAACACCGTCGCCATGGCTGCCCCAGGGCATCACCAACCAGATTGTGGTCTGGGCCATCATCAACGCGCTGATTGCGCTGGCGCTGATGCCGTTTGCGCCCAAACGCGCCAGCCGCGCCGGCATTATCGGGCCGTCGATCCTGATCGCGCTCGCTGACGGTCATTGCCGGCTATGCCGCGCTGTGGCTGGCCGACCTGCCTTCAAGATCGATTTCCGGTTCTGGATTGTCGCGCTCAAGCTGATGAGCGCAAAGCAACTCCTGATCTTCCTGATCTACCTTGTGCCATTCACGGCGTTTTTCGTGATCGCGCTGCATGTGCTGCACCGGAATTTCTCGACCATGGGTACGGGCCGCGGCGCGCTCTACCTCACCAACATCCTGGCGCTGACGCTGGGCTTCATCGTGCTGCTCGGTCCTGCAATACGGCATGCTGTGGCTATCGGGAAAGTTGTTCAATCCGCTGCCCGATCCCGGCTTCGTGCCGCTCTCCACCATCGTCGCCATCCAGTTCGTGCCGCTATTGGCGATCGCCGCCATCATCGCGACCTTTACCTGGCGGCGCACCGGCTCCAGCCTGCCGGGCGCCCTGATCTGCGGCCTATTCGTCACCTGGTACGTGGTGGCGGGCACCGCTACCCAGGCGGCGTTCTAGGTCAAAAGATCGGCTGAAACTGCATAACGCCTTGGCTTTCGCCAGCGCGCCCGCAGTGCTATAGCGCGATGCATCATCCATCCGTCCCGAAACGCGCTATTCCAAAAGGCCCGATCTCCATGGCAAAAATCAAGGTGACCAACCCCGTCGTCGAACTCGATGGCGACGAGATGACCCGGATCATCTGGCAATACATCAAGGACAAGCTGATCACCCCGTTCCTCGATATCGACCTGATGTATTTCGACCTCGGGATGGAATACCGCGACAAGACCAACGATCAGGTCACGGTCGATGCCGCCAACGCCATCAAGAAGGTCGGCGTCGGCGTCAAATGCGCCACCATCACCCCGGACGAAGGCCCGGGTGAAGGAATTCGGCCTCAAGGAGATGTGGAAGTCGCCGAACGGCACCATCCGCAACATCCTGGGCGGCGTGGTGTTCCGCGAGCCGATCATCTGCAAGAACGTGCCGCGGCTGGTGCCGGGCTGGACCAAGCCGATCATCATCGGCCGCCACGCCTTCGGCGACCAGTACCGCGCCACCGACTTCAAGTTTCCCGGCAAGGGCATGCTGACGATGAAATTCGTCGGCGAGGACGGCAAGGTGATCGAGCGCGAAGTCTACAAGTCGCCCGAGCGCCGGCATCGCGCTCGCGATGTACAACCTCGACGATTCCATCGCCGATTTCGCCCGCGCCTCGCTCAACAGGGCCTGTCGAAGGGCTACTCGGTCTATCTCTCGACCAAGAACACCATCCTCAAGGTCTATGACGGCCGCTTCAAGGACATCTTCCAGGAGATTTTCGACGCGCGAGTTCAAGTCCAAATTCGACGCCAAGAAGATCACCTACGAGCATCGCCTGATCGACGACATGGTCGCCGCGGCGATGAAATGGTCGGGCGGCTATGTCTGGGCCTGCAAGAACTATGACGGCGACGTGCAGTCCGACACCGTCGCGCAAGGCTACGGCTCGCTCGGCCTGATGACCTCGGTGCTGATGACGCCCGACGGCAAGACGGTGGAGGCCGAGGCCGCCCACGGCACGGTGACGCGGCATTACCGCGAGCATCAGAAGGGCAAGGAGACCTCGACCAACTCGATCGCCTCGATCTTCGCCTGGACCCGCGGCCTGTCGCATCGCGCCAAGCTCGACAACAACGAAGCGCTCGGCGAAGTTCGCGGCTACGCTGGAGAAGGTCTGCGTCGATACCGTCGAAGCCGGCTTCATGACCAAGGATCTCGCGCTGCTGGTCGGCGCCGACCAGCGCTGGCTGTCCACCACCGGCTTCCTCGACAAGGTCGCGGAAAACCTGACCAAGGCGATGGCCTAAGCGAGAAACGTCCTTGCGAGCGCGCGCGAAGCAATCCATTTACCGACGCAACGGTTCGGGATTGCCTCGTCGCGGAGCCTGTCATCGGGCGCGTATTGGCGCGACCCGTTGACTGCTCGCAGTGACGACAAAGACGGAGACGGCGACCATGCCATTCCCCAAGCGAGCCGCGCTCGCGTTGTTGCTGCTATCGGGCTCGCTGGGTCATCCGAGCGCCGCCGAGACCCCGCTTCCCGCCGCCATCGCGGCGCCGGGAGAGACCGTCGTGCTCGCCGCGCACGCCGAAGGCGCGCAGATCTACGAATGCAAAGCCGGCGCCGACGGCAAGCTAGCCTGGGCGTTCCGCGAACCGATCGCGACACTGCTGGTCGACGGCAAAACCGTCGGCCGTCACTATGCCGGACCGAACTGGGAAGACAGCGATGGCAGCGCCGTGCTCGGGAAAGCCGCCGCCAGCGCCCCGGGCGCAACGCCAAACGATATTCCCTGGCTGAAGCTTGACGTGATTTCCCGGCGCGGCAGCGGCGTCCTTACCGGCGTCACGACCGTGCAGCGGATCAATACCCAGGGCGGCAAGCTTGAGGGGCCTGCGACACGGCCGGCGCCTTCAGCAGTGTGCCCTACTCCGCGGACTATGTGTTCCTGCGCAAGGGCTGAGCGCCTGCCAGATCGTGCCCGTCGCGCCCCCGGCTCCCGTGCCGATACGAAATTCAGGAAATTGGTCAAAACTGACCACGCTCGTCGGCGCGGCATATGCTTGTTTAGTCGAGTTGCGGATGACGCGGGCCGCCCTGCGCCATTCAATCCAATGGCCCCGACGGGCCCCCTCTCGCCGGGGCCGTTTTCGCGTCGTATTTTGAAAACGCGAGCACCCGTGACCAGCGGTTTCCATGGCCAGCCAACATGGGCTTCGCTAGGCGCTGCCCATCGCTTTTTCGATGGCCGAGAGCGCCGCACCCGCCTTGGCGCCATCGGGCCCGCCGGCCTGCGCCATGTCGGGCCGCCCGCCGCCGCCCTTGCCGCCGAGCGCTTCCGAGGCAACCCGCACCAGATCGACCGCGTTGAAGCGCGAGGTGAGATCGCTGGTGACGCCGACGACGACGCCGGCCTTGCCGTCCCCGGTGACGCCGACGATGGCGACCACGCCGGAGCCGAGTTGTTTCTTGCCGTCGTCGGCGAGGCTCTTGAGATCCTTCATCTCGATGCCTTCGACCGAGCGCGCCATCAGCTTGACGTTGCCGACCTCGCGGACGCCGGCCGCACTCGCCCCCGATCCGTTGGATCCGGAGGCGCCGCCGCCCATCGCCAGCTTCTTGCGCGCATCCGACAGATCGCGCTCCAGCTCGCTTGCGCTCTTCCATCAGCGACGCGATGCGGGCCGGCACTTCCTCGGGCGTGGTGCGCAGTTCCGCCGCCGCCGTCTTCGCGAGCGCCATGGTGTCGTTGGCATGTTTGCGCGCATGGCGTCCGGTCAGCGCCTCGATGCGGCGAACGCCCGAGGCAACCGCGCTTTCGCCGGTCACTGAAATCAGGCCGATATCGCCGGTCCGGCGCACATGGGTGCCGCCGCACAGTTCGACCGACCAGCCGAGCGCGTTGCTGCCGTGCTCGCGCGCGGTCCTGCCCATCGAAACCACGCGCACCTCGTCGCCGTATTTTTCGCCGAACAGCGCGCGCGCCCCGGCGTCGCGGGCGTCGTCGACCGCCATCAGCCGCGTGGTGACCTCGTCGTTTTCCAGCACCACATCGTTGGCGATATCCTCGATCCGGCTCAACTCTTCCGGCGTGATCGGCTTTGGATGAACGAAGTCGAAGCGCAGCCGGTCCGGCGCCACCAGCGAGCCGCGCTGCGCGATATGGTCGCCAAGCACCTGCCGCAATGCCTCGTGCAGCAGATGCGTCGCCGAGTGATTGGCGCGGATCGACGTACGCCTGACATGATCGACTTCGAGCAGCAGTGCCGTACCCGGCTTCAGCGTGCCCTGTTCCACCGTGCCGACATGCACGAAGAGATCGCCGGCCTTCTTCTGGGTGTCGGTGACACGAAACCGCACGCCTTCGCCGGTCATCATGCCGGTATCGCCGACCTGGCCGCCGGACTCCGCATAGAACGGCGTCTGGTTCAGAACGATGGCGCCGGTCTCGCCGGCCTTGAGGCTTTCGACCTCCTTGCCGTCCTTCACGAGAGCGCCGCACCACGCCTTCGGCGGTCTCGGTCTCGTAGCCCAGAAATTCGGTGGCGCCGAGTTTTTCGCGCAGCGGAAACCAGACGTTCTCGCTGGCGGTATCGCCGCTTCCCGCCCATGCCGCGCGCGCCTTGGCGCGCTGCCGGTCCATCGCGTCGGTGAAGGACGCAAGGTCGACGCCGATGCCGCGGTTGCGCAGCGCGTCCTGGGTGAGATCGAGCGGAAAGCCATAGGTGTCGTACAGCGTAAAGGCGGTCTCGCCGTCGAACATGTCGCCCTCCTTCAAGGCGGCGCTCTTCTCGTCGAGGATCGACAAGCCCGCGTTCCAGCGTCTTGCGGAACCGTGTCTCTTCCAGCCGCAGCGTTTCCTCGATCAGGTTTTCGGCGCGCACCAGTTCGGGATAGGCCTGGCCCATCTCGCGCACCAGCGCCCAGACCAGCCGATGCATCAGCGGATCCCTGGCACCGAGCAACTGCGCATGGCGCATGGCGCGGCGCATGATCCGGCGCAGCACATAGCCGCGGCCTTCGTTCGAGGGCAGCACGCCGTCGGCAATCAGGAACGACGAGGCGCGCAGATGATCGGCGATGACGCGCAGCGACGCCTTCTGCTCGCCCTTCGGGTTCGCACCGGTCAAATCAGCAATGGCGCGGATTAAAGCTACGAACAGATCGATGTCGTAATTGTCGTGCTTGCCCTGCAACACCGCCGCGACGCGTTCCAGGCCCGCGCCGGTATCGATCGAGGGTTTCGGCAGCGGGTTGCGCACGCCGCCCTCGAGCTGCTCGAACTGCATGAACACGAGATTCCAGATCTCGATGAAGCGGTCGCCATCGGCTTCCGGCGAGCCCGGAGGCCCGCCCCAGATCTTGTCGCCGTGGTCGTAGAAGATTTCCGAGCAGGGTCCGCACGGGCCGGTGTCGCCCATCTGCCAGAAATTGTCGGATCCGGCGATGCGGATGATGCGGGACTCCGGCAGGCCCGCGATCTTCTTCCAGAGATTGAAGGCCTCGTCGTCGTCGATGTAGACGGTCGCCGTCAGCTTGTCCTTCGGCAGGCCGAACTCTTTGGTGACCAGATTCCAGGCGAGCTCGATGGCGCGGTCCTTGAAGTAGTCGCCGAACGAGAAATTGCCGAGCATCTCGAAAAAGGTGTGATGGCGCGCGGTGTAGCCGACATTGTCGAGATCGTTGTGCTTGCCGCCGGCGCGGACGCATTTCTGCGAGGTGGTGGCGCGCTGATAGGGCCGCTTCTCGACGCCGGTAAAGACGTTCTTGAACTGCACCATGCCGGCATTGGTGAACATCAGGGTCGGGTCGTTGCGCGGCACAAGCGGCGACGACGGCACGATTTCGTGGCCGTTGTCCTTGAAAAAGTTCAGAAATGCCGACCTGATCTCGTTAACGCCGCTCATATCCATCCAATCGCGAAATTGCCCGGGATTGGCCGCAAACCAGCGCCTGATGTCCCGGCGCACCGCTTTTAGACAAGGCGGGATGGCGGTGTCCAGAAAGTGTGCAGGGGATCAGGGGCTTGCCGCAGCAGCGCAAGACCCGTTGATAGTTGCTGCGGCTGCGTTGACAGCCTTGGTGCAGCCGTGTTTTCTTCCTATCTGTTAGAGATAGTCACGTCGGGAGAGATCGGCTACGACGCCGGCGCCGAAGGAGCAACCGCCCCGGAAACTCTCAGGCAAACGGACCGCGTGACTTGCTAGCATCTGGAAAGAGACGCCGACGGGTTCAAGCCCGGACGTGTCCGCCGACGGGATAATACTCTCAGGCACAGCGACAGATGGGGCTTCGACGGGTTTTCGAGGGATCGTCCTCGGGAACCGCGAGGGCCCTGTGATGCTTGCGCGCGAAAATAATTCCCCGCTGAAACGTACCCCCTTGCACGCGCTGCATGTCGCGCGCGGCGGCAAGATGGTGCCGTTCGCGGGCTATGACATGCCGGTGCAATATGCAACCGGCGTGCTCAGGGAACACCTGCATACCCGCGCCAATCGCCGGCCTGTTCGACGTCTCGCATATGGGCCAGATCGCGCTGCGCCCGAAATCCGGCAAGCTCGAGGACGCGGCTCTGGCGCTGGAGCGGCTGGTGCCGCAGGACATTCTCGCCATCGCCGCCGGCCGGCAGCGTTACGCGCAGTTCACCAACGGTACTGGCGGCATTCTCGACGATCTGATGGTGGCGAATTTCGGCAGCCATCTGTTCCTGGTGGTCAACGCCGCCTGCAAGGCCGAGGACGAGGCGCATTTGCGCGCCAACCTGTCGGATGCGTGCGTGATCGAGCCGCTCGCCGATCGCGCGCTGATCGCGCTGCAGGGGCCGAAGGCGGAATCGGTGCTGGCAAAGCTTTGTGCAGACGCGCCTGACATGCGGTTCATGGACGCCGGGCCGCGCCGGGTCGGCGGCATCGACTGCTTCGTCTCGCGCTCCGGCTATACCGGCGAGGACGGCTTTGAGATTTCGGTTCCGGCTGAACAGGCGGAAGCAGCTTGGCGAAAGCGCTGCTGGCGAACAGCGACGTGCTGCCGATCGGGCTTGGCGCGCGCGACAGCCTGCGGCTCGAGGCCGGGCTTTGCCTGTACGGCCACGACATCGACACCACGACGACGCCGGTCGAGGGCGCGCTGGAATGGTCGATTCAAAAAAGCCGCCGCCATGGCGGCGCGCGTGCCGGCGGTTTTCCCGGCGCGGATGCAGATTCTGCCGCAGTTCGAACAAGGCGCGCCGCGCCGCCGCGTCGGCCTGAGGCCCGAAGGCCGCGCGCCGGTGCGCGAAGGCGCGGCGCTATTCGCGGATGCCGCGTCATCCGAACCGATCGGCACGGTCACCTCGGGCGGCTTCGGCCCCAGCCTCAATGCGCCGGTGGCGATGGGCTATCTGCCGTCGTCGCAGGCCGCGTCAGGCGGCGCTGGTATTCGCCGAATTGCGCGGACAGCGCCTGCCGCTGCGGATCGCGCCAATGCCCTTCGTTCCCAATACCTACAAACGCTGAACTTGCAAACGTTGAACTTGCAAACGCTGAATACAGGAATTTTCATGACGACGCTGTTCACACCAGACCACGAATGGCTCCGCATCGAGGGCGACGTCGCCACCATCGGCGTCACCGATTACGCGCAGTCGCAGCTCGGCGACGTCGTGTTCGTCGAACTGCCGAAGGTCGGCCGCAGCCTGAAGAAGGCCGAAGCCGCAGCCGTGGTCGAATCGGTCAAGGCCGCCTCCGACGTCTACGCGCCGATTTCGGGCGAAGTGCTCGAAGTCAACGACGCGTGTCAGCCGAGCCGGCGCTGGTCAATTCCGACGCCGCCGGCAAGGCCTGGTTTTTCAAGTTGAAGATCGCGGACAGAAGCGAACTCGACGGCCTGATGGATGAGGCCGCCTACGCAAAACATACGGCATGAAATGGAGCGCGTTGTGTTCGTTCGAAAGAATCCGGTCCGTACTCTACCATCGTCATGCCCGGCCTTGTGCCGGGCATCCACGTCTTCCTTTTTTCAGTCAAAGACGTGGATGGCCGGGACATCTAGCGCGAAGACGCGCTTCGCGCTTTTGCCCGGCCATGACGCATCGATGCAATTCGACGCGATGAGGAACACCCCATGAACGCGCCCCTCAAACACACCGCCGCCGAAGCCGCCGCCACCTTCGTCCGCCGCCATATCGGCCCCTCGCCCCGCGATGTCGCGGCGATGCTGGAGACCGTCGGCGCAACAAGCCTCGGCGCGCTGATGGCCGAGACGCTGCCGTCGTCGATCCGGCAAAAGGCGCCGCTCGATCTCGGCGCGCCCTTGAGCGAGACCGAAGCGCTTTCGCATATGCGCGAGCTGGCTTCGCAAAACCAGGTCTTCACCTCGCTGATCGGCCAGGGCTATTCGGGCACGATTCTGCCGGCGGTGATCCAGCGCAACATCCTGGAAAACCCCGCCTGGTACACGGCCTATACGCCGTATCAGCCGGAGATCAGCCAGGGCCGGCTGGAAGCCTTGTTCAACTTCCAGACCATGATCTGCGATCTCACCGGCCTCGATGTCGCCAACGCCTCGCTGCTCGATGAGGCCACCGCGGCGGCGGAAGCGATGGCGCTGGCCGAGCGCGCCGCGCAGGCAAAGACCAAATCGTTCTTCGTCGATGCCGAGGTGCATCCGCAGACGCTGGCGGTGCTGCGCACCCGCGCCGAGCCGCTGGGCTGGAAGTCTGATCGTCGGCGATCCCCTGACCGATCTCGCTCACGCCGAGGTGTTCGGCGGCGCTGCTGCAATATCCGGGCACGTCGGGCGCGGTGCGCGATCTGCGTCCGGCGATCGCGGCGCTGCGCGCCAAGGGCGCGCTGGCGATCGTCGCCGCCGATCTGCTGGCGCTGACGCTACTGGCCTCGCCCGGCGAACTCGGCGCCGATATCGCGATCGGATCGGCGCAGCGTTTTGGGGTGCCGATGGGATATGGCGGCCCGCATGCGGCCTATATGGCGGTGCGCGACGCGCTGAAGCGCGCGCTGCCCGGCCGCATCGTCGGGCTGTCGGTCGATTCGCGCGGGCAGCCCGCCTATCGGCTGGCGCTGCAGACCCGCGAGCAGCATATCCGCCGCGAGAAGGCGACCTCCAACATCTGCACCGCGCAGGTGCTGCTGGCGGTGATCGCCTCGATGTATGCGGTCTATCACGGCCCGGAGGGACTGACCGACATCGCGCGCACCGTCCATCGCCGCGCTGCCGTGCTGGCGGCGGGATTGCGCAAGCTTGGCTTTGCGCCGCAATCCGAGGCGTTTTTCGACACGGTGACGGTGGATGCCGGCGATAGGCAGAGCGAGATCGTCGCCCGCGCGCTTGCCGAAAAGATCAATTTGCGAATCGGCCAGCGCACGCTCGGCATCGCGCTGGACGAGACCACGACAGCCTGACGTGGTCGAGGCGGTGTGGCGCGCCTTCGGCGGCAAGCTGGCTTATGCCGATATCGAAGCCGGCGCGCGCGAGGCGCTGCCTGCGGAGTTGAAACGCAGCAGCGCGTTCCTCACCCATCCGGTATTCCACGCCCACCGCTCCGAGACCGAACTGTTGCGCTACATGCGCAAGCTCAGCGACCGCGATCTCGCGCTCGACCGCGCGATGATTCCGCTGGGCTCCTGCACCATGAAGCTCAACGCGACCTCCGAGATGATCCCGCTGACCTGGCCCGAATTCGGCAGCTTGCATCCGTTCGCGCCGCGCGAGCAGGCAAACGGCTATCACGCGCTGTTTGCGCGGCTGGAGAAATGGCTGTGCGACATCACCGGCTATGACGCGATCTCGCTGCAGCCGAATTCCGGCGCGCAGGGCGAATATGCCGGGCTGCTGGCGATCCGCGGCTATCACGCCGCGCGCGGCGAGCCGCATCGCAAGGTGTGCCTGATCCCCTCCTCCGCCCACGGCACCAATCCGGCGTCCGCCAGCATGGCCGGGATGGAGGTCGTGGTGGTGGCCTGCGATATCAGAGGCGACGTCGATGTCGACGATCTGCGCGCCAAGGCGGAACAACATTCGAAAAATCTCGCCGCCGTCATGATCACCTATCCCTCCACCCATGGCGTGTTCGAGGAGCATATCAGCGAGATCTGCGACATCGTGCACGGCCATGGCGGACAGGTCTATCTCGACGGCGCCAACATGAACGCGCAGGTCGGGCTTGTCGCGGCCCGGCGATTACGGCGCCGATGTCAGCCATCTCAACCTGCACAAGACGTTCTGCATTCCGCATGGCGGCGGCGGCCCCGGCATGGGACCGATCGGCGTCAGGGCGCATCTTGCGCCGTTCCTGCCGGGCCATCCCATCACCGACGGCGCCGAACCGCACGCTGTCGGGCCGGTGTCGGCGGCGCCGTTCGGCTCGGCGTCGATCCTGACCATCTCCTACATCTACATTCTGATGATGGGCGGCGAAGGCCTGACGCGCGCCACCGAGATCGCGATCCTCAACGCCAACTACATCGCGGCCAGGCTCGATCCGCATTTTCCGGTGCTGTATCGCAACGCCACGTGGCCGCGTCGCGCATGAATGCATCGTCGATCCGCGCCCGCTGAAGGCATCCAGCGGCGTCACCGTCGACGACATCGCCAAACGGCTGATCGATTACGGTTTCCATGCGCCGACCATGAGCTTTCCGGTGCCGGGCACGCTGATGATCGAGCCGACCGAATCGGAATCGAAGGCCGAGCTCGATCGCTTCTGCGACGCCATGATCGCGATCCGCCGCGAGATCGCCGAGATCGAAAGCGGCCGCTGGAAGGTCGAGGCCTCGCCGCTTGCGCCACGCGCCGCACACGGTGCACGACATCGCCGACGACGCCTGGGCGCGGGCCTATAGCCGCGCCGAGGGCTGTTTTCCCGCGGGCACCTCGCGCACGGACAAATACTGGTGTCCGGTGGGACGGGTCGACAATGTCTATGGCGACCGCAATCTGGTGTGCTCGTGCCCGCCGATCGAGGACTACGCGCAGGCGGCGGAGTGATGCTAACCGCACGGCCGTCATTCCGGGGCGATGCAAGGCATCGAGCCCGGAATCTCGAGGTTTCGGTGCCTTACAATCTCGAGATTCCGGATCAGTCCGCATGCGCGGACTGTCCGGCACCAGATAAAAATCGGCGCACGGCTAAGGCGCGATCAAAGTGCGAGTCGCCGGGTCGCACCGCCACAGGCGGTCGTTGGTCAATTCGGTGCCGCCCCACCAGCGATGGATCGGGTTGCACCGGCTGAAATCTTCAGTCCGCGCCAGAATAGCCTTGCCGAACGCGGTGAGCTCCAGCTTGCTTTGTTTGTATCGCTCATGACGATTGCGGTCCTCGTGCATCTCCAGCGTGAACGGCCCCTCGTCGAGACCGGACACGGCCGGCGCCGGACAATGAGCGAGCCCATCCAGTAGCGCTCCGACCTCCCAGTAGCCAAACACGCGCCGTTCGTTGCGTTTTTTGTCGCCAGGAAACACATCGAACGGGCCTGCCTTGCCTGCCGATATCAGCTCCAGCATCCGCATTTCCGTCGCGCCAAGGCCGGTCGCGGGCATGGGGAGTTCTTCGAGCAGTTCCAGCACGCTGTGCCGAAGCTGCGGCAGGACGCTAAGGTCCCTGCCGAGCAGGTTGAACCACTCCTGCGGCGTCGGCTGGCGATAGGCCTGCCAGGCCATGCTGGCGGCTTCGAGATGATCGTTCCGGATCTTGGTGGCCGCCAACCGCCATGTGGCCACCTCGTCCGGCAGGTGATTGCCGATGGCCACGTCTGCCTGGACCAACGTCAGCTTCGGAGCAATCCTTGCGTGCTGACGCAAATAGTCCAACAGCCAAATCAACGTCAGTTGTGAATTCGGGTCCGGATCAATCCATAATTCGATCGTCTCGCACCGCTCGCACAGATCAATCAATCCGATTCCGTTCTCAGCGATTTCTCCGAAATGCTTTCGATAGGAATTCCTCAGCCAGAGATTGATCGTCCCGTCAGGTTGCGGGGAGCCCCGCGATAACGATGTGACGAGGTCTGCGTCGGATGGCAGCGGCCCCCAGACGAAGCGAAAGCCAAACGGGATCACGATGTCGGCCAGGCCGGTCTGCCTGAGGCCGCCCCGCGCCACTGTCACTGGTTGTCAGAATCAGACGCATGGCGCTTTTCCACCGCCAAAGGCGATCGTTGGTCAGCCTGGTGCCGCCCCACCAGCGATCGATCGGGTTGTGCCGGCTGAAGTCTTCCTTGTGCGCGACAATCGCCTTGCCGAGTTCAGTCAGGGACAGCCGGCTTCGGTGGTACGCAGGGAGACGCTTCCCCAGGTTTTCTCGCCCGATCGTACGTAGCTCGTCGTCGAGACCGGCCACGGCGGGAATCGGACCATGCGCAAGCCCATCAAGCAGATAGCCGTGTTCCCACTCATTGAAGATGCGCGTCTGCGCAAGCTGCGAAGATGGAAAAGCGCATTCGTCCGCTCATATCCGCTCGCGATCAGTTCCAGCAGCCGCATTTCCGTGGCGCCAAGTCCTGTCGCGCCGGAGGGAAGCTCTTCGAGCAGGTCAAACAAGGCCGGCCTCAGCAGCGGCAAAGCGCTCAAATCCCTGCCGAGCAAATCGAAGCAGGCTTCCGGCGTCGTCGCCCGGTAGGCCTGCCAGGTCGCGCTGGCGGTCTCAAGCTCATCCCTGGTGACGGCGACGGCCGGCACTTGCCATCTGCCAAGCTCCTCACCAGACGCGACAATTAAATCGAAGTCGACAAGGCGCAATCTCAACCGGGCGACGATCTCCGGATAAGAACGAAAATAGTCGAGCAGCCAAACCAGCTGCAATTGGTCGTTCGGGTTCGGATCGAACCATAGCTCGACCGCCTCACAGTGCCGGCAGAACTCGACCAATCCCAGATCCTTGCGGGCTGGCCAGCGTCAGTCCGACCAGTGAGCGCCCGGGGCGTGTTTGTCCGAACGCGCAGCGACGTAGCTTGCAAGCTCGTCTGGAGACGGCAGCGGCCCCCATACGAAGCGAAAACAGGTGAAAGGAATCACAACGTCGGCGAAGTCCGTACCGCTCGAGGCTGTAATGGCCGGTCAGGATCAGACGCTTCATGGCCCCCACCCGCTATACGCAAAACAAAAACGGGCGCCTGAAAACGTCGGCAACTCAACGTCCTCAGCGCCCGTTGATGTCGAACCTCAGGTCCGAAGACCACCGGCCCGATAAAATCTCAATCCTCCGCCGGCTCCTCTTCGCCGTCGGCGTCGCGCTCGGGCGAGCCGGCGAGAATCTGCTCGGCGATCAGGCCGGAGTTCTGGCGGATCGCGGCCTCGATCTTGGCGGTCATGTCGGGGTTGGCCTTCAGGAACGCCTTCGAGTTCTCGCGGCCCTGGCCGAGACGCTGGCTGTCATAGGAGAACCAGGCGCCGGATTTCTCGACGATGCCGGCCTTGACGCCGAGATCGAGGATTTCGCCCATCTTGGAGACGCCCTCGCCATACATGATGTCGAATTCGACCTGCTTGAACGGCGGCGCCAGCTTGTTCTTCACCACCTTGACGCGGGTCTGGTTGCCGACCACCTCGTCGCGCTCCTTGATCGCGCCGATGCGGCGGATGTCGAGGCGGACCGAAGCGTAGAATTTCAGCGCGTTGCCGCCGGTGGTGGTTTCCGGCGAGCCGTACATCACGCCGATCTTCATCCGGATCTGGTTGATGAAGATCACCATGGTGTTGGACTTGTTGATCGAGGCGGTGAGCTTGCGCAGCGCCTGGCTCATCAGCCGCGCCTGCAGCCCGGGCAGCGCATCGCCCATCTCGCCCTCGAGTTCGGCCTTCGGCACCAATGCCGCCACCGAATTGATCACCAGCACGTCGACCGCGCCGGAGCGCACCAGGGTGTCGCAGATTTCCAGCGCCTGCTCGCCGGTGTCGGGCTGCGAGATCAGGAGCTCGTCGATATTGACGCCGAGCTTTCGGGCATAGACCGGATCGAGCGCATGTTCGGCGTCGATGAAGGCGCAGATGCCGCCCTTCTTCTGGCCCTCCGGCCACCGTGTGCAGCGCCAGCGTGGTCTTGCCGGAGGATTCCGGCCCGTAAATTTCCACCACCCGGCCGCGCGGCAGGCCGCCGACGCCGAGCGCGATGTCGAGCCCGAGCGAGCCCGAGGAAATGGTCTCGATGTCCATCGAGCGGTCGTTCTTGCCGAGCTTCATCACCGAGCCCTTGCCGAACTGGCGCTCGATCTGGGAAAGCGCGGCGGACAGGGCCTTGGTCTTGTCCATGGAGGATCCTTCGACGATACGCAGGGCAGTGGCGGACATAGGTCGTGCTCCTTATGGCGGGGATTCGCTAGCGGGACAAACGGGCGGCGATCGAGGGTTGCGAGAGCCAGCGGTAACTGATGGGAACACCGTACCCTATTTGTTCCATGTTCGCAATATGTTCTTTTCCGATGCCGGGTGCTGGCCCCTTTCCATCCGTCGTTCACGGAGTGGTCCCTTTTGATTTTTGGAGTGGTCCCTTTTGGACCTACGTATTCATCCCGAATATCCATGGCCAACAAACGTCTTCATACTTCTCGCCATGGGCCACATTATTTTCAAATGTCCTCGGACGGGATTGAACGTGCAACATTGGGTGGTTGACAGCCCGGATGATGCAAAAGATGCTTATGCGTCGGTCGTCTGCCAAGCCTGCAACCAGCTTCATTTCATTCATAACTCGACCGGCAAACTGCTAGGCGAAGCAAAGAAGTAAGGCCGCCCTCAGTTGGCAGCCTCTTTCATAAAGCGGCCGACAGGTTGGCCATTTCTCGCTTATGCGAGCAATGCGGCGAGCTGCTGGCATGTTGCTGTTGCGACTCCTGGTGGCCTGATTTCAAGTCGTTAGGGCTCGATTTGATCACGACAGATTAAAACCGGGATGCTCGATCTCCGTAGTTCTACGGGGATTGGGCCTTTGCTCTGGGATCAACAGCCGCCCACGTCCAGAATCATGAAATTCACGCCAGGGGCGGCGGCCAATGGGTTTGCCCAAAAAGAAACGGCCCCAGCGCGGGCGCGCAACTGGGGCCGAAGTTATTAGGGAGGAGTGCCGCATATCGGCACAACCCCGATATGGGTTTCGTCATCCGCCGATCCCATTAAATTCGATGTTAAGCTGTGCCCTGATTGAATCGTCAGCCGGCCTGTTTCGAACAAGGGCACAAAAAAGCACCGGACGAGGCCAGGGCTTTTCGTTGTCAGAATTACAATATAACGGCAGGGCGACTTAGAACTTGTAGTTCACGTCGACCTTTGCGACCGACCGCCAAGGCCTCCAAGTCCGCCAAGGGCAGTAGACACGGTTGCGCTCTGGTCGGTGTGCATCCACGCACCGCCGCCCTTGATGTAGAGAAGAGTACGGTCTGCGACGCCGCCGAACCGACCCGTGACCGTTGCCAGCCAATCACTCTTCGACGTGCACGCAATCACCTCGAGGCAGGGTGTCGTTCCCTTGACGTCCATCCCGGCGATATCGCCCTGGATGCCGAACACTGCCCAGCCGGACTGATAATTAGTCCTCCGTGAAATATCCCGAAGCGTTTGATCGGCAATGAAAATCGCCTGAATTCCTGCAATTGGATTTGCCGGAAATGGGGCTTCGGCATCGATTTTCTTGCAAATTCAAGTTGGGGGATTCCCTCGAATATGAAGCCGTGATTCTCTGCTACTCGAGTTGATGAGCGGAGGGTTCGATGCGGCCACGGGAACGGCGGGAGAGCGGCGAGCAGGATCTGTTTCGTTCACGGCTCGACCAGGTCATCAACATGGACCACGCGCTGGTGAAGCTGGCGCGGACGATCGACTGGAGCTTTTTGGAAGAAAAATTCAGCGCCGTTTACAAGGATGGCGCGGGCCAGCCGCCGTTGCCGACGCGACTGATGGCGGGGCTCGCCATTCTCAAGCACACCTATAACCTCAGCGATGAGGTCGTGTGCGAGCTGTGGCTCGAGAATCCGTATTACCAATACTTCTGCGGGGAGGAGTTTTTCCAGCACCGGCTGCCGCTGGATCGCTCCTCGATGACCAACTGGCGCAACCGCATGGGCGAGGAGCGGCTGCGGGCACTGTTGCAGGAGAGCCTGGCGGTTGCGACCAAGACTGGCGCGATGAAGCCCGGTGATCTCGCCCGCGTCATTGTCGATACCACGGTGCAGCCGAAAAACATCACCTTTCCGACCGACGCCAAGCTCTTGAACCGGGCGCGCGAGAAGCTGGTGAAGCTGGCAAAAAAAGGGGCGTGGAGCTACGGCAGTCTTATACGCGGGTCGGCAAGTTCGCCCTGATCCAGCATCAGCGTTACGCGCATGCCAAGCAGTTCAAGCGCGCCAACCGGGCTTTGCGCACGCTCAAGACCTATCTCGGCCGTGTCATCCGGGACATTGCCCGCAAGATCGATAGCGATCCCGGGCGTGAGGCAGCGTTCGCTCACCTGCTGAGCCTGGCGCGGCGCCTCCGCGCGCAGGAGCGCGGACAGCGCGGGCCCAAGATCTACAGCCTGCATGCGCCCGAAGTGGAGTGCATCGGCAAAGGCAAGGCACACAAGCCTTACGAGTTCGGCGTCAAGGTCAGCGTCGCCACCACCCTCAAGCACAGCAAGGGAGGCCAGTTCGTTGCCCATGCCCAAGCGCTGCCTGGCAATCCCTATGACGGCCATACGCTGGCCGGCGTCATTCCGGCGATCGAGCGACTTGTCGGCAATACGATCGAACGGCTCCACGCCGATGCCGGATACCGCGGCCACAATGCCCCGCCCGAGTACAAGTTCAAAATCTATACCTCAAAGCAAAAGCGCCGCGTGACGCCAGCGATCAAACGAGAGATGCGACGCCGCGCCGCCGTCGAGCCCGTCATCGGCCATCTCAAGGAAGATCACCGAATGGACCGAAACTATCTCGCCCACCGTCACGGCGACTTCAACAACGCTATCCTCGCCGCTGTCGGATACAACTTCCGCCGCCTGATCAGGTGGCTCAGGATTTTGTTGTGCCTCATCCTGATGGCGTTCTTCCCGCAGTCAAAACTCGTGCCCGCGTGAAAATGACGATTCTTCACCGACGACTAATTATAACCAACCTGACCGCCGCCCAAAAAGCCGCTCCGGCTGTTCTGGGCTAGAGGAAGGCTGACGGCGGTTGCCGGAACTCCGGGGCCCGAAACCGATGTGAGTGTGGTCTCGGTGGTTCCCCAGCCAGCGCCCGCATGGGCGCCGATATAGAACCCGGTCCAGGTCCAAATCGGCTCCGGCATCGGCATGGCCTTCATCGGCAGGTCTGCCGCGTAGGAAGTTCCTGCGGTAGCCGCCACGGTCGCGACGGCCATTTCGTGGAAGCAGTTAATCTGGATTGTGCGGATGACGCCGCAGCCATTGAGTCCGCCAGGCAATTTGCTGACGGCCACGGTGTCGAGGTTTGGCAGCTGGACCGCATGGTGACGAAGCTCGCAAGCGAGCCGGAGTAAGGCCGCCCCCTCCAGAAGCGCGGCCGACTTCACGGCAAGGTGCCATCCGAATTCGACGACGAACCAACCGGTCTCGAAGCAGGCGTAGGGAGCCGCCGTAATTATTAAAGGCGTGGCCTCAGCCGGCCCGCGCTTTCGGAGGCTCCGGATCCCCTTCGTCTGTCGCGGTAAAACCCTGCCGAAGCTCCTTCGCGGTGACGAAGCGGGCCCCGATCAGTTCGCCCTGGCGCCAGACCATTGAACACACCCGAAGGACCTCGCCGCCGGCCGTGAAAGCCAGGCCGAAAAGGTCCGGCACCGCCAGCGCGCCGACATCCAGGCAAACGCCCTCGTCGGAAACTTCGAGGATCGTGCACTCGATCCAGGGAGCGTCCGGCGCCGGGATCAAAAATCCCGGCTTGTTCATATCGACCCGCACCTGCTTGCGCGCACCAAGCTCTTTGCGACGTTTCGCCATCACTTCCCCGCAGGCCGAAGCCCAGGCGAAAATACCTTGAACATCTGTTGTCTAGAAAAGTTAACAATTCTATGGGGTTGGAACGAAATAAATGGGCCCCGAAGGGCACACGCAGAGGGTTAATCGGCGCTCGGCAACCGCCGCATGGTGAATTCGATATCGCCACCGGGCAGTTCGCGCCAGCTCTCCACCCCGCTCATATAGGCGGCCTTGGGATAGCGGGTCAGGAAATCGCGTGCCTTGGTTCGCGCCTTGTCGCGCGGCAGCGTGAAGGTCTCGCGCAGATAGCCATCATCCGGCTTGCGCCGGGCAGCCATCCGATCGGCAAGATCGCGCGGGCGAGCGGCCATGTCGCAACTCCAACACATCTGACCACGTACCCAATATAGCGCTTGTGGGAACCAATCCGAGTCCCGCCACCCCTGCAGAACCGAGGAATTTGAGTCGCCCACCGGACATAAAGTCGATACAATACGAACATTGCCGGCAACGATGTTCAGGCGCCGGCAACTGAGAGTCCCCGATGGGACTCCCGCCTCGCAGCGAGTGAGTGCGATGGCAGAATCTTTCCATCTTCGCGAACAGGCCGCGCGTTGCCGCCGTCTCGCCCGCGACTCCACCGATCCCAGCTTGCGCGATAGTCTTCTCAGACTTGCGGAGGAATACACCGCTCGCGCCAACGCCGAGGAAAACGACGACACGGCGGTTTGGCGGGCGGGCTCGGAAGGCGACGGCGCGGCTTGTGATTGATTGCTAATCGACTGCTTGCTTGCAGCACTCCAGCAGAAACAGCAGCTGATGCCTAAACGCGACCAACGGACTAACCGCCTCCTCTCGCTGTTGTCGGATGACGATTACGAGCGATTGCGGTCGCATTTGTCGCCCGTCGTGTTCGATTACAGGAAAAGCCTCTATGAGGCGTCGCGTCCGATCGAACATGTGTATTTCCCCGTCGATGGCGTTGCTTCGCTTGTCATCGCCACAGCCGAAGGCGCCAGTGCGGAGGTCGGCACCATCGGCAGCGAAGGTATGGTGGGATTGCCGATTTGTCTGGGCGATCGCGATGCGCCGTCATCGGTTTACGTTCAGGTCCCCGGGAAGGCGCTTGGAATGGATGCCCGCCTGTTCCGCGGTGAACTCGACCGCAGCCCGACGTTGAACCTGATCATGCTCCGCTATGCCCATGCTTTCTTCAACCAGGTCGCGCAATCGGCCGCCTGCGCTCATCTTCACCGGGTGGAGCGACGCTGTTGCCGCTGGCTGCTGATGACGCGCGACCGGATGCCTTCTGGCGACTTTTTGCTGACCCAGGAATTCCTGGGAATGATGCTCGGCGTCCGGCGAACCACGGTCACCGACGTGATGGGGCGCTTGCAAAAGGCGGGGCTGATTCGGTATCGGCGCGGCCACGTCACGATCCTCGACCACGAGGCGCTTGCGGCAACGCACCTGCGAATGCTACGAGATCTCGAAATTGGAATTCGACCGGCTGCTGGGCGATACGACTGTTGCGCCCAGGACCGACAAGAAGCACCGATTGATCAGCGAGGTCGGATAGACCCTGGGGGTCAGAGATATCGGTGTCGCTTACGTCCGTTTTCCGACAGTAATTTCAATCCACTAGAACGCTCCGCGCCGGTGCGACTGCGGTTCAGGCTCCAAACGGAATTGGCGCTATGACGGCTACCGGACCGACAACGCACCCTTCTTGTCCGTATACATGAGTCTTTCCGCGGACCGCCCTTTCGGAAGCGTCCTTTTCACCCCCTGCGGTAAATCGGCCCGACCGACCGGGCGGGATATCGCAGTGCCAGTACAAATTTCAAACATTTCAAACACCGGATTTCCCTTGGACAATAAATTGCTCACCCTGTTGCCGCGCGATCACTTCGACCGGCTGCTTCCACATCTGTCGACGGTCCTGTTGCAACAGGGCGTCGTGTTGGACGAATCCGGCGACGAGGTCGACCAGGTTTACTTTCCGCACTACGGCATGCTGTCGCTGCTGACGGTGCTGCGCGACGGCAAGGCGATCGAGACCGCCACCGTCGGCCGCGAAGGCGTGGTCGGGGCGATGGCCGGGCTCGGCCTCTACAAGTCGCTGGTTCGCGTCGTGGTGCAGATGCCGGTGGCCTGCAGCAAGATCGCCGCCACCCATTTCAGGACGGTCGCCGCCGGCAGCGATCCCGTTCGCAATCTCTGCATCCGCTACAACGAGGTACTGCTGTCGCAGGCGCGGGTGACGGCTGCGTGCAACGCATTGCACTCGATCGAGGCGCGGTTTTGCCGCTGGCTGCTGCAAAGCGCGGATCGCGCGGCAAGCGACACCGTCGCGCTGACGCAGGAATTTCTCGCCGAAATGTTGGGGGTGCGACGCACCTCGGTGACGGAAGTCGCAAGCAAGGTGCAAAACTCGGGCGCGATCACCTATTCGCGCGGCGTGATCAGGATCCTGGACCGCGCCGCGCTGATGCGGATGTCCTGCGAGTGTTATGAAACCCTGCTGGACCAGTCCGCCACGCTGGCCTGATGGCCAGGACAAGCCGTTGTTCCGGCTTTAGTTGGCGGTGCTGCCGGTTCTGGTTCGCGGTTTGCCGGAAGCCGGTGTCTTGGGCGTATCACCGCTACGCACGGTGCCCCACGGATCGGAAGGGATCTTGGCGTCCGGTATTTTCTTCAGCGATTCCTTGTAGGCCTTTTGCTGGATCGCCTCCTGCTCCTGTTCGCTCCGGCGTCTTGGAGGTCGTTTCCGGGATCAAATTGATGTTGGGCATTTGCTGCGCGTAAGCCGGCCCCGTCAGCAAGGCAATGACAGCCGCCAGGCGGAAAACTTTCATGGAGTGCTCCCTGCATCTTCGCGGGCAACATATCACCACGCCGACCGCGGCGCCAAGCGCGCCGCTCACGGCTTGGAGACGGCCTAAAAATGGTCTGACTTGCAGGATTTCGGCGATTGCATCCAGTCGTCCCAGATCGGGCCGCATTTGGTGCAGCCATTGAGCGCGATACCCATGGCGATCACGCTGAAAATCAATGCCAATCGCCTGAACATGATGGTCCCGCTCCCCAGCCCTTATCATACGGCCTCAAGTCGGGCATTTTCAAGCCGCGCGGAGTGCGTGTCCATTTCCGCGGGATACACTCTAGAATACCGACCATTCGGGCGAGGAACCAGCGATGCAGCACCAACCGACAGCGGAGCAATTCGACATCGAGGAAGCACGGCGCGTCCTGGGCGATGTGTTCGCACCGTGGGTACAGGATCTCGGGCTGTCGATCGCCAGCATCGACTGCGCCCCGCCGCCCGGTGCGTCGGCGGACTGGCAGCCGGGCGCGATCCTGCGCATGGCCTTCTCCGAGCGGCTGTGCCGGCATGGCGGCATCGTCTGCGGCCAGGCGCTGATGGCGCTCGCCGACACCGTCGATGGTGATCGCGATCCTGCCGCCAACCGCGGATACCGGCCGATGACGACGGTCGATCAGACCACTCATTTCATGCGCGCCGTCACGCTCGTCGGACGTGCTGGCGGATGCGCGGGTGGTTCGGCTCGGGCGCACCATGAGCTTCGGCCGCGTCACCTTGTCGAGCGCCGCCGACCACAAGCCGGTGGCGATGGTACTCGAGCGCTTTTGCGATGCTGTGAGCGAATACTGCCGCGATTTGCAGTGAATCATCGTAAATCAATTCTAAATTTGCAGGCTTCGCCGGGATTGAGCGGATTGATCAGTCCGCAACTCCTTTCCGTTAGAGTCGTTGCCAGCAACATGCGGACAACGATGATGAACGGGTCCACGATCGAGAAGAGAACGGCGCCCAGGCACAGGGTGCTCAAGCGCGGCACGCTCGCCTTTGTCGGCGGCGGCGGCGTCGACTGCATGGTCAGAAACATTTCGTCGCATGGCGCGCGGCTCGACATTGTCAATCCGGTCGGACTGCCGCCATCCTTCAAGCTCGTGATCGAGGCCGATCAGTTCATCCGCCGCTGCCATCCGGTCTGGAGCAACGACAACCGGATCGGCGTCGCCTTCGACTAGCTACGGTTTCGGTTTCTTTGCGGTATCCTTGGCCGGCTCCGCGGGTCGCGCCACCCCCCAGGGATCGTACTTTTCCTTGGGCTCGGGTATTCTTTCGAGCGCGGCCTTGTAGGCCTTGTCATCGACCTTCTTTTCCGGCTGATCATTTTTCTTGTCGTCGCTCTGATGCCGCTTGCCGCCCATCTGGGCATGCGCGGGCACGGTGATCAGCGCCAGCATCGCCACCAAAACCGTCAGGATTTTCATTGCCTCTTTCTCCCGCACCATCCCCGCTCCGATATCCTGTCTGCAGCCAGATGATGGCAAACAATGGATCGGCATGGCGGCCCACGTTAGCCGGTTCCGTGGCAGGTTTCAGCAATTGTTGATGGCCAAAGCCCGCGAACCGAGCGCGATCGCGGGTATTTTTAACCAGCACCGGATAAAATCGGCAGATGCGGCGGATCATTGTTCATGTGGCGTTGATGGCGGGCGGGGCACTGGTGCTGGCAGGCTGCGGCATCGCCGACAGCCGTTCGCCGGTGCCCGAGTTCATGCGCGGCAAACCCAGCGAACCGCCGCCGCCGGAGCCGCAACCCGATGTCGGAAAGCTGGTCCGCGAAAATCTGGATTCGGTGTTCGTCCCCAGTTCATACCCGCGCCAGGTGCGGGTTTCACCGCCGCGTCACAACCTTCGCGGCTTGGGCTGGACGACGTGCGTCAGGGCTGAGCTGACTTCCTCGATGGGCAAACCGCTGGGTCCCCAAACCTATCGCATCACGATCAGCGGCGGCGTGATCATGGACCGGCTACGCGTCGAGGCCGACGACACCTGCGCCAGCGAGACCTACCAGCCGATCGAGGGCGCGCAGACCCGGCTCCCGCCGTCCGAATGATGAACACCCGGTTAACATTACCGCTCGAATTGAAACCCCTCACCAACGGTGTTTTCCAATCTTTCCACTAGGGTTTTCCGATAACGCGGTGGACACAGCGGGCGCGGCGAGGCTCCGCGAGTCCTGACCGATCGGGGAACGGGGACGTGGTCGAAATTGCGAATTCAGCGGTGGCCGCTCGCGCATCCGTGAAAGATGCCACGAGCAAGCGCGGAGGGGCGGATGCGGTTTCGCCCGAGGGCGGCGCGTTGGCGCCGCTCACGGCTATCGGCGTGGGCCAATGGCGCGCATTGGCCGAACGCGCCAATGATCCGAACGGCTATTATCTGCCCGACTGGGAATTGGCGGTGAACGCCTCCGCGCGCGGCCGCACTGACGTCGCCGCGCTGAGTGCGTGGGGCAATGCCTCCTCGACGCAAGACGGCGCGGCGCGCCTGATCGGCCTGCTACCCGTCATCTCGATGTGGCGCGCCTGCAGGATTCCCCTGCCGGCTTTGGTCAGCGCCGATCCCTACGGCACGCTGGGCACGCCGCCGCTCGACCGCGACTTGGCTGATGATGCGGCGGGGCAATTGATGCGCCAGGCGCGGCGAGCCGGCGCCCATGCCCTGATCCTGCGCGACGTATCGCTGGACGGCGCCGCCATCAAGGCCTTCGACCGGGTATTGCAACCCGACGGCTTGCGCCCGCGGGTGCTGCAATCCCATCTGCGCGCCTGTCTCGACGCCACGCGCGATGCCGATGAATTGCTGCGCGATGCAGTAGGGCCCAAGAAACTGAAAGAGTTGCGCCGCCAGCGCAACCGGCTCGCCGAGCACGGCGCGGTCGGCTTCGAGGTGGCCCGTACGCGCGAACAGGTCGCGCCTGCGCTCGAAACATTCCTCGCGCTCGAGGCCAGCGGCTGGAAAGCCAGGCGCGGCACTGCGCTTTTGCAGGACGACAGCGATGCCGGCTTCATCAGGCGCGCCGCTGTCGCGCTCGCGGCAAGCGGTCAATGCGAGATCGTGACGCTGCGGGCCGGCGATAGCCCGGTTGCGGCCGCGATTGTGCTTCGGCACCAGGATCGCGCGTTCTACTTCAAGCTCGGCGTCGACGAGCGCTTCGCGAAGCTTTCACCGGGCGTGCAACTGACGCTCGATCTGACGCGGCACCTGTGCGCCGATCCAGCGATCGCGCTGGCCGACTCCACCGCTGATGCCGATCATCCCATGATCAATCCGATCTGGCGCGGGCGCCTTGCGATCGGCGACGTCCTGATTCCGCTGCGGCGGTGCGATCCCATGGTCTCGCTGCTCCACGCGGCGATGACGCTGCGCCGGCTGGTCCGCGCGCCAGCGCGCCGCGCCGTTCGTTTCCTGCGCAAACGTCAGGAGCAATCGCGATGAATACCCTCACCGAGATCGCGCCGGTGATTACGGCTGACCATGCGGCGCTGAGGCGCGACTTTCCTTTAAAGCCGTTCGCGATCCGCCACAGGCTGGCCCGCCATCCCTTGCTGACGTTGCAGCGCATCGCGCAGCTTGCCTCGGAGCTGCCGCGCGATTTGATCGAGTACAATTCCGGCAAGGTCGCGATCAGCCAGGACCCGGACGCGATCCCCTCGGTGGATCTCGACCCGGTCGAAGTGGTGCGGCGCATCGAGACATCAGGCGCATGGATGGTGCTCAAGCGTGTGGAGCGATAGAAGGCGAGCTTGAGCGCGTCGCGCACCGGCTGCACATCCGGCGGCGGCTGCGGCAGGCCGATGCCGCGCAGCATCGAATTGAAGAAATGCAGGTCGTTGCGGCGGCGCACCTCGCGCGTTTTCCAGGTGATCGCCAGCGAGATCGAATGGCTATCGGCGGTGCGCACCCAGTGCGGCCACTGGTACGGCACGAAGCAGCCGTCGCCGGCGAACAGATGAAATTCGATGCCGCGCGGCGCGAAGCGCTCGTCGTATTTCCGCTGCGTGACCACGGCGATCCGGCCGCTGCGCGCCTCGCTGACACTGCGCCGCGTGCTGCGCAGGATAGCGCTCGGCAAACGCGCGAATTATTATTTGAAGCGCGCGTGAGGCAAAAAGACCCCGTCATCCTTGGGTAACGGCTCCGCCGTTACCGCTGGAGTTGCGAGCACTTGCGAGCCTCGAACAATGAGAGTTTGCCGTCCATCCTTCGAGACGCATTGCCGGAGCGCGGCTCCTCAGGACGGTGATATTTTTGCAGCAGCGCCTCGCTTCACTACGCCGCAGCGTTCCCCGGATGCTGCGTAGCGCAAAGCGGTGCGCTGCTGATCCGGGGTCCATCGAGCACCTTAGTTTCACACTGGGTCCCGGCTCTGCGGAGCAGCGTGAAGAACGCTGCACCGCGTCCGGGACACGTCCGGACAAGCACGCATAACCCGAATTTACTTCGCTCGTCGGCTTGCGATCTGGACTTCGCGCAGTTAAATTTCATCTGAAATATCAGCGAGCTTCGCCTAATGCCGCAGCAGGCCCATTTCAGCGGTCTATTGCCGTGGATCGGAATTGAAAGACGCACCGCGCTTCCGCTTTTGCCATAGATATGATGGCTGCCACTGACGCGAAGCAGGGTCCAGCCACGACGCTCGACGATACGAGCGAAGTCGCGGCCGGATAACGATTTCATGCAGGCAATTCCAGCATCCGTTCGGTACCGCCCGGCTCGGGCGGGGCGACTTCAATCGAAAGACACCCCTCGATCGCCTCATGAAGATTTTGCATGAGCTCATCCATGCTATCGCCTTGGGTGGCGCAGCCTGGAATGGCGGGGACTTCGGCCCAGAAGCCCCCCTCCTCAGCCTCATGCACGACGATCTTGATCTTCATTTTCGATCTCCACACCGGATTGTCGCGCGGACACCCGGCAAATTCAAGTCTTGCCCGAGGCTGCCCTACTCCGCCGCCTGCGCGTTGATCTCCGCCGACACCTGGCGGATGGCGCGGGCGAGTTGCTCGGCCGGCTGCGCGCCGGACACCGCATATTTGCCGGCGAATACGAAGGTCGGCACGCCGGAGATGCCCTTGTCGGAGGCCTCCTGCGCCTGCGCCGAGATCAGCTCCACGTCCTCGTCGGTCGCAAGGCGCCGGCGCACCTCGTCGGCATCGAGCCCGCAATCGGCCGCCGCCTGCACCAGCACGTTGGTGTCGGTGAGATCGCCGCCGTCCCTGAAATACAATTCCATCAGCCGCTGTTTCATCTCGGCGGACTTGCCCTGCGCCTCGGCCCAGTGAATCAGGCGATGGCAATCTGTCGTGTTGGGCTGGCGCTTGACCAGGTCGGGCCGGTAGGTGAGCCCCTCTTCGCCGGCCGCCGTGACGACGCGCCCGGCGATGCCCTTGTAGGCCTCGGGCGAGCCGAATTTCGTCGGTGAGATATTCGTCGCGGCTGATGCCCTCGCGCGGCACCCAGGAATTGAGGAAGAACGGCCGCCAGTGAATCTCCACCGGCACATCCGGCGTCAGCGCCAGCGCGTTCTCGATGCGGCGCTTGCCGATATAGCACCACGGGCACACGACGTCGGAGACGATATCGATCTGAAGCGGTTTCAGGGTGCTCATCGGATGGAGTCCTCGCTCGGGAGGCCCCAGAAATAAGCAGCATCCAGAGCGCCGGCAAGGCGCTATTTGAGATTAGCCGCCATGCTTCGCATCCGCTCGGCGGTCATATCGTCCGCCGGGAAGAACGTCTCCAGCGCCAGTTCCGACAGCGTGATGTCGACCGGCGTGCCGAAAATCATCGTGGTGGAGAAAAAGCTGAGGACATCGCCGCCGAGTCGCATCTTGAAGGGGATCGCGACGTTGTCTGATGACAGCGGCGCGGAGCGGGCCGGGATCGGATAGGCCTTGAGCTCGTGATAGAGTTTGATCAACTCGGGATCGGCGGTCGCCTCGCATTGGCGGTGCAGCCGCTCCAACAGATGCCCGCACCATTCGGCGAGATTGACGGTGCGCGCCGCCAGCGCCTCGGGATGAAAGGCTCAGGCGCAGCACGTTGAAAGGCTGGCAGAGCAGGCGCGGCGGGATGCCCTCCAATAGCGGCATCACCATGCGGTTGGCCGAGACCAGGTTCCAGTGCCGATCGACGCCAGCGCCGGATTGGGCTCATGCGCTTTGCAGCACGAGATCGATCGCCGCCCGCGCCGATTTCAGCGCGGGATCGTCGAGCGAACGCTGCGGAAACGCCGGCGCAAATCCCGCCGCCACCAGCAGCACGTTGCGATCGCGCAAGGGCACGTCGAGCCGCTCGGCGAGCCTCAGCACCATGTCGCGCGACGGCGCGGCGCGGCCGGTCTCCACGAAGCTCAGATGGCGCGCGGAAATCTCGGCGTCGCCGGCGAGATCGAGCTGGCTGAGATGGCGACGTTGCCGCCATTCGCGCAGGTGATCGCCGACATGGGCGGGTTTGGTTCGGTCGGCTCGCGCCATGGCGGTCTGTGCGTTCATAAGGCAAAACCTACCATGCGGATTTCATGCCTTCCATTACCTCCGACGTAATCGAATTGCTGATCGGGCCGAGGCATCTTGGGGATCACAGGAGATGACCATGCGCACGCCTTCCCGATCCAGCCCCCTCTCATCAGTCGCCGGCACGGTGCAATGGATGCTCAATCTAGCCACGCGCATGCTGGCGCGCATGCTCAACATGCCGGAGCCGCTGGTGCACGACACCGGCGCCTTCGTGTTCGCGCATGTAGCCGCGGTCGAGAGCCGCGTTGGCAAGACGCTGTGCCCGGTCCGCCTGCTGCGTCGGCTGCGGTCGTGGCTTCGATGACAAGTTCCGCGAAGCAATACGGAACGTGATATGGTGCTGGATTACGCGGAAGCATGGTCCGATCGCAGGAAGCACCCGGTGACGTCAGTGCGGGTCAGTGGCACCGAAGGCTATGCCGACGAGGCCGAGGAGCTTTTCAGGCTCTACGAGGCTTTCCCGGCCGCCGAAGCGCATCGCGCGGTACTGCATCTGATCCCGGCGGCGCCGAGCCGCATTCTCGACATAGGTTCGGGAACCGGACGCGACGCGGCGTGGTTCGCAGCGCAGGGCCATCGCGTGGTCGCCGTCGAGCCCACCGACGCGATGCGCTTGCCGGCCATGGCGCTGCATCCGTCGCCGCGTATCGAATGGCTCGACGACAGCCTGCCGGATCTGACCCTGTTGCGCACACGCGGCGAGCGGTTCGACGTCGTCATGCTCACCGCGGTCTGGATGCATCTCGATGCGCACCAGCGCCGGCAGGCGATGCCGAACCTCGCTTACCTGGTGCGGACGGGCGGCGCCGTCATCATGCTGATCCGGCACGGGCCGGTCCCGGCGGGGCGACGGATGTTCGAGATATCGGCCGAGGAGACGATTGAGTTGGCGCGGATGCAGGACCTGCATCCGGTTTTGAATGTACGGACCGAATCCACACAGGAACAAAATCGGTTGGCCGGCATCAGCTGGACCAATCTGGCGTTCGTGAGCGCGCGCGCATGATCCACTTCCGCGCCATGGTCGGCGGGCTCGTCCCGGCCATCCACGTCTGGCTTGCGGCAGAGTCTGGAAGACATGGATGCCCGGCAGGCCGGGCATGACGGCTTCACCATCAGGGCCGCTTAGGCTGAAGTGCTGTTTTCCCGCCCCGCCATATCCTTGGGCCTGGCTGATGTCCGGGACTTAGCGGCTGTCGTTTTGCGCGTGGCGGACTTTCCGCCGTGGCCGTTCAGGAGCTTGCCGTTTGCTTTGGCGCCGTTCAGCTTCTGCTTCGTATTTTCTTTGGCCTTTGCCGCCTGCTTCTCGGCTTTCCTCAGCGCCTTCTTCTCAGCCTTCTTCTCGGCTTTGGCCTTCAGGTGCGCCTTCTCGGCCCGCGCTTCGGCGCGCTTCTTCTTGCGCTTTTTTTCGCAAGCGTCGCATTTGCAGCCGATCGGCTTCAGATAGGCCTTGAAATAATCGGTGCCGTAATCGTAGTTGATCTCGTCGCCCGGCTCGATGTTCTTGATGGCGCGGATCACCACCTTGCGCTTGCGCGCGCTGACGTCGGATTCCGCATTCGGCTTGCAGGCATGATTGATGTAGCGGGCGATGTTCTCGCGCACCGAACCGTCGATGGTCCAGCGGCCGTTGAGTTCGAACAGGTACTTGTTCTCGATCGCGTCGTCTTTTTTCTTTCTGGAATCCAGCAGCGGACCAAAATAACGGACGATTTTGGCGCCCTTCTTGATCGGTTTGGTGGCGAAGAGGCCAAGTCCGGTGCGGGAACGGCCGATGCGATAAGGCTTTTTCGTCGAAATGGCAGGCATGATCTATTGGAACTGACACGCTAGTGAATGCGACAGGTCGCGAAGCCGCTGTTCTAAGACGATTCCGGATCAATGTCAGGTGTTTCGCGCATCCGCGGCGATCCTTCCCCAGATTGCGCAGGGCAGGTCGATATATCGGTTCCCTTCGGCGCTGACTTAATAAGGCCCCGGTCGCCGGCCGATGGTCGACTTGAGCATGGCCTCCAGCAAGGTTTCGGCGTCAGTGCCCTTGGGGAGCCGCCGCAGGATATCGGACAGCCGGTCATCGAGCAGCAGCATGGTGAAGCCGTGCACCAGCGACCAGGCGCGGGCGATCGCCGCGGCCTGTTCGAGCGACAGCGCTTCTTCGTGGATCTGCTCCTGCCGGTTGGCCCCAACAGCGCCGGCCAATCCCGCGAACGCCGCACAGGCGGCCTCGTGCAGCGATGGCCGCGACATGTCGAGCCGCTCGGTGCGGAACATCAGCCCGTACATGCCGGGATGCGCCTCCGCGTAGGCGACATAGGCCTTAGCCCGCGCCATCGCCTTCTCGGCGGGCGAGGCGCCCGCCGCGCCGGCCGCCGCCATCGCGGCATTGAATTGCCGGAAACCGATTGCAGCGAGTTCGCTGACGAGACCAGTGAGGTCGCCGAAATGATGAGTCGGCGCGGCATGCGACACGCCGGCCTCGCGCGCCACCGCACGCAGCGTCAATCCCGCCAGCCCGTCGCGTTCGAGCACGCGTTCGGCTGCCTCGAGCAGAGCGTCGCGCAGCGCGCCGTGATGGTACGGCGAATCTGCGTTGGCGCCTGCGCTGCGCGCGGCGCCCGGCTTGCCGCCGGCGCGCGCGGGCGTGGCGTTACTTGCCGTGCGCGGGACGCGGGTCCGGGCGGCTTCGGGTTTTTTGGCCATTTCGGGCTTATAGATCACGATTTTTACACTGTAAAGATTTGGCTTGACGGCTCAAGCGCTTCCCTGTAACCAATCTTTACGGTGTAAAGATAAGGTCGAGGGAGCATCCGATGCAGCAGAACGCAGCGACCAACGCGGTCCGAACCAATCTGGCGCCGATTCCGTTTGAATGCGACGCGCCGTATCTCAAGGTCGTCGGCGAATTGCCGCGCGAACTCAACGGCACGCTCTATCGCAACGGCCCCAATCCGCAGTTCGATGCCCCTGACGCCCACTGGTTCGTCGGCGACGGCATGCTGCACGCCTTCCATCTCGAGAACGGCCGCGCCAGTTATCGCAACCGCTGGGTCCGCACCCCGAAATGGCAGGCCGAGCACGACGCCGGCCGCGCGCTGTTCGGCGGCTTCGGCCGCAAGCTGCCGGATGCGCCGGCGGGGTTACCCAGGACGGCGGCGTCGCCAACACCAACATCGTCTTTCACGCCGGACGCCTGCTGGCGCTGGAGGAAGGCCATCTGCCGACCGAGATCGAACCCGGCACGCTGCATACCCGCGGCTATTGCAACTATGGCGGCGGCATCGCCGGCCCCTTCACCGCGCATCCCAAGATCGATCCCGTCACCGGCGAGATGCTGTTCTTCGGCTATAACGCCGCCGGACCGCTCACCCCCGCCCTCTCCTTCGGATCCGTCAATGCTTCCGGGCGTGGTGACACGGTTCGATCGCTTCGAGGCGCCCTACGCCAGCATGGTGCACGACTTCATCGTCACCGAAAATCATCTGCTGTTTCCGGTCCTCCCCGTCACCGGCAGCATGGAGCGCGCGATGCGCGGCCGGCCGCCTTACGCCTGGGAGCCGGACAAGGGCGCCTATGTCGGCGTCATGAAGCGCAAAGGTTCGGCCAGCGACATCGTCTGGTTTCGCGCCGAGAGCTGCTACGTGTTCCATGTCATGAACGCATGGGAGGAAGGCGACCGCATCGTCGCCGACGTCATGCAGTTCGAGGAGGCCCCACTGTTCAACCATCCCGACGGCTCGCCGACCGATCCCAAGAAGTCGCGGGCACGGCTATGCCGCTGGACCTTCGATCTGTCTGCCAATACCGACCGCTTCACGCAGACCTATCTCGACGACATGACGGGCGAATTCCCGCGCATCGACGAGCGCCGCGCCGGCCGCGCCAGCCGCCATGGCTGGTACGCCTGCGCCAATCCCGACCTGCCGATGTTCGGCGCGCTGTCCGGCATCGTGCATGTCGATGGCAACGGATCGCGCCTTGGCCAATATCTGCTCCCCGCAGGCGACACGCATTTCGGAGCCGTGTTCGTCGCGCGCGGCGATGAGGCCGCGGAGGGCGACGGCTGGCTGCTGGCCGCGGTCTGGCGTGCCCGCGAAAACCGCAGCGATCTCGCGGTCTTCAACGCCGACCGATGTCGAAGCCGGTCCCGTCGCGCTGGTGCAACTCGGGCACCGGGTGCCCGACGGCTTTCACGGCAATTGGGTGGGCGCGGCGTAGGGCGCCGCCGCCGGCAATGTCGTCATGGCAGTGCCTCGGCCCCATCACCGCCATTCCGGGGCGCGCGCCAGCGCGAACCCGGAATCTCGCGCTGATGATCTCGGGATTCCGTGCTCGCTCAGCGCCAAATTTACGAAACCATCAATTTCGTCGCGAGCCCACGCCCCGGAATGACGGCAGCACAATTTTTACACTGTAAAGATTTCGCTTGACGCCCGCTCCTTTGGCCTCTAATTCTATCTTTACGATGTAAAGATTGGCCCCATGAGGCTGCCATGACGATTTTCCTGATCCTTGCCCCCTATGGCGCATTTAGCCTGCTGATGCTGCTGACCTCGGCCACGGCCAGCCTGTTTGCGGCAGCTGCGATCTGCCTGCCGGCGATCGCGCTGGACATTCTGCGCGGCCGCTCGATCAAGATCCTGGGCGCGGGCTCCGCGATCCTGTTTGCCGCGGTCGGCTTCTATCTCACACTGGTCGATTCGGGCTTGAGCAACTCGGCCGTGAAACTCGCCGGTCGATGCCGGCGTATTCGCGATCTCACTCGCGTCGCTGGCGGTCCGCTTCCCGTTCACGCTGCAATATGCCCGCGAAGTGGTCGACGCCGAAACCGCCGCTTTGCCCGGCTTCCTGAAAGCGAACTATATCATCACCGCGGCGTGGACCGGCGCGTTCCTGCTGATGATGATCGCCAACGTTCTGACGATGTGCGTGCCGGGGCTGCCGCTGTGGTCGGGACTTGTGATCGCCTTCACTGCCCGCAACAGTGCGGCCTATTTCACAAAGTGGTACCCCCAATACCGGCAAACGAAATATGCGGCGCCGGCTGCGCCGGCCGGCGCACACTAAAGATCGTCCGGCTCACGCCAAAGAAAACTGGATGGCTTCGTCGCTTTGCTGCTCGCAATGACGGGAAGCGCCACCGAGGACACGACGATGAAGGACGTATTCGCCAAGCTCGCCACCGACTTCCTTTCCACCATCGTATTCCTTGCGCTGTACCTGATCACAGGCAATGTGGTGCTGGCGACCTGCGTCGCGATCGCCGGCGCGGTGGCACAGATCATCCACAGCAGGGTCAAGCGGCACCCCCTCAGCTTCATGACCTATGCCAGCCTGGCGCTGGTGATCGTGCTCGGCAGCGCGACGCTTCTGACCAGCGATCCCCGCTTCGTGCTGGCGAAACCCGCGATCGCGCATTTTGCAATCGGCGCAATCATGCTCAAGCGCGGCTGGATGCTGCGCTACATGCCGCCGATCGTCGCCGAAACCATTCCGGAATACGTCACCATTGCCGGCTACGCCTGGGCGGCGCTGATGTTCGCGCTCGGCCTTGGTACCATCGCGGTGGCCCTGACCGGCGACATGAAGCTGTGGGCGATCTATGTATCCGTGGTCGCGATAGGAGCAAAGGTCGCGGCCTTCGCCGTGCAATATGTCGCGTTTCGTATGCTGGTCACCAATCGGATTCGCGCCATCAGGGCCTGACCAAGGCGCCGCACCGGGGCATTGGGCTTGCGCCGCGAGATGCGTTATACCGCCCCGGAAGCCACCCAGATCCCGGGATCATTCCGGATTTGCCAGAAAAACGCTGAGGAGAACTTTGAGATGGCCGTGGACGGAAACTGGAACATCACCATGAGCACGCCGATGGGCGAGCGCAACGCGACGCTGACCCTGAAGGACGCGGGCGGCACGCTGACCGGCACGCAGGGCGCCGACGGCAATTCGGGCGAGATCTTCGACGGAACCGCCAACGGAGACGACGTCGCCTGGAAAATCTCGATCACCAATCCGATGCCGCTGACGCTGGAGTTCACCGGCAAGGTTTCCGGCGACACCATGTCCGGCGAAATGGGCATCGGCCCGATGGGCAGCTTTCCGTTCAAGGGGATTAGGGCGTAAGGCTCTATCGCTGGCCTAACCTCTATGGTCGGCGCAATCTCCATCGTCGTCCCGGCGTTCGCCGGGACCCATAATCCCCGGTGTCAATTGTTGCCGAAGGCGTCTGCGTCATCGCCTAACCGAGATATCACGCGGTATGGGTCCCGGCGTTCCGCCGGGACGACGTGAAGATGTGATTGCCCTCACCCCAAATTCAATTCCTTGAAGAAATCATTGCCCTTGTCGTCGATGATGATGAAGGCCGGAAAATCCTCGACCTCGATGCGCCAGATCGCTTCCATGCCGAGTTCGGGATATTCCACCACTTCGACCTTCTTGATGCAGTGTTCGGCGAGGTTCGCCGCGGCACCGCCGATCGACCCCAGATAAAAGCCGCCATGCTTCTTGCAGGCCTCGCGCACCGCGGCCGCGCGGTTGCCTTTTGCGACCATCACCATCGATCCACCCGCCGCCTGGAACTGGTCGACGAAGGAATCCATCCGCCCCGCGGTGGTCGGGCCGAACGCGCCGGAGGCGTAGCCGTCTGGCGTCTTGGCGGGACCCGCGTAGTACACTGGATGATTCTTGAAATAGTCCGGCAGCGGCTCGCCCTTTTCCAGCCGCTCGCGCAATTTGGCATGCGCCGAATCACGCGCGACGATCATGGTGCCGGTCAACGACAGCCGCGTCTTGGTCGGATATTTTGAAAGCGTCGCGAGAATTTCCTTCATCGGCCGGTTGAGATCGATTTTGACCACCTCGCCGCCGAGCGCTTGCTCGACCGCGGGCAGGTATTGCGCCGGATTGTGCTCGAGCTCTTCCAGGTAGACGCCGTCTTTGGTGATCTTGCCGAGCACCTGGCGGTCCGCCGAGCAGGATACGCCGAGCCCGATTGGCAGCGAGGCGCCGTGGCGCGGCAGCCGGATCACCCGCACGTCGTGGCAAAAATATTTGCCCCCGAACTGCGCGCCGACGCCAAGCGACTGCGTCATGGCAAGGATTTCCTGCTCCATCTCGAGATCGCGGAACGCGTTGCCGTCGGCCGAGCCGTGGGTCGGCAGCGCGTCGAGATAGCGGGCGGAGGCGAGTTTTACGGTCTTCATGCAGAGTTCGGCCGAGGTGCCGCCGATCACGATCGCCAGATGATAGGGTGGGCACGCCGCGGTGCCGAGTGTCAGCACCTTCTCTTTCAGAAACGCCAGCATGCGGTCCCGCGTCAGCACCGAGGGTGTCGCCTGGAACAGGAAGCTCTTGTTGGCGGAGCCGCCGCCCTTGGCCATGAACATGAACTTGTAGGCATCATCGCCTTCGGCATAGATCTCGCATTGCGCCGGCATGTTGTTGGCGGTGTTCTTCTCCTCATACATCGACAGCGGCGCCACCTGCGAATAACGCAGGTTGCGGCGCAAGTAAGCATCGCGCGCGCCTTCCGAGAGCGCCGCCTCGTCGTCGCCGTCGGTGATGACGCGAAACCCCTTCTTGCCCATGATGATGGCGGTGCCGGTGTCCTGGCACATCGGCAACACGCCGCCGGCGGCGATGTTGGCGTTCTTCAAAAAATCGAAGGCGACGAACTTGTCGTTGTCGCTGGCCTCCTTGTCGTCGAGGATGCTGCGCAACTGCTTCAGATGCCCCGGCCGCAGATAATGATTGATGTCGCCGAACGCGGCCTCACTCAGCGCCCGGAGCGCCTCGCGCGACACCACCAGCATTTCCTTGCCCAGCACCTTCTCGACCCGCACGCCCTCGGTCGTGATCTTCTTGTACGGCGTGGTGTCCGGCCCGAGCGGAAACAGCGGCGTGTGCTTGTAGGGCGGAACGGGTGTCGGGTCGGGGAAGGCGGTGGGGGCGTTCATGGCATGCTCGCAGGTTTGGAGCCGGAAGCGCTTGCTTTGAGACGCCGCGCCGGCGATTGGACCGTTCTAAGCACTTTCCGGACAAAGGGAAGGTTCTGGATGCTTCGGCATAGTCGGGATGAGCGCAAAGCATCGGGGCCACAATGCTTCAAAAAAATGGCACCGAACTTGTGCCCTCCTACCCTACCCCTCGTTCCGCCCCGTCGCCTCGCGCGCGGCCTGCATCAGGCACTCCCGCAGCCAGATGTGTCCCTGGTCGAGGTTGGCACCGATATGCCAGGCCATGAAGAAGTGCTGTTCGGGTATCTCGGTCGGCAGTTCATGCACGTCGAGGTCGAAATTCGAGGAAATCGAATTGACGAAGAATTGCGGAAGCACGCCGATCAGGTCGGTGCGTTCGATCATCGGCGGCATCGACCAGATCTTCGATGCCATATAGGCCACCTCGCGCGAGGTCGACGTGACCGACAGGCTCTTGTCGACAAAGGTCAGGCTGCGCAGCTCGCGGTTGAGCGTGATGTGCCGCAGTCTGCCGAAGGTCGCGAGATCAAGAGGCTTGGCGATATGCGGATGGTCGCGGCGGCTGACGACGACGAGATCCGCGCGGCAGATCGGCTTGTAAACGATATCGGTCATATCGACCGGGAATGAAAAGCAGACCAGGTCCAACAGCCCTGTCCGCAAATCGTCGAACAGCCTGGGATGGGCCTGGACGCATTCGACGGATATCCCCGGCGCCTCGGTGACCACAGCGCGAACCAGCGCCGGCATGATCAGGGGTTCCAGCGGGTCGGCGACAACCACCCGGAATATCCGCTTGTAGCTCAAGAGGTCAAAGTTGGCGCCGGAGGGAAGATGACGGCCGATCAGGCCAAGCGCTTCCCGAACGGGGTGGATCAGTTCCCTCGCCTTCGTTGTCGGCTCGACGCCTTTCGGGCTGCGAATAAACAGCGGATCGTCAAACGAGTGACGCAGCCGCGCCAGTGCGTTCGATACCGCGGGCTGGCTCATGCCGAGACGCTCGGAGGCCCGGCTGATGTTGTTGTTGGAATAGATCGCCTCGAAAATAACGAGAAGGTTGAGGTCCATGTTCTTGAGATTTGAGGACATTGTACCGACCGACCAAATGCATCGACGATAATCGTGTGACCATTCCGACAACCAATGGTGGCTATTCAAACAAAAAAATCCACCCGAGCAAACCCTTTCCGCCCGGCCCCTGAGCAGCCATTGCGCGTCCATCATGATAAATGTCACCTTTGGTTGTCTTTTAAATCAAACCTTTTGCTCGCGGCCGTGCTCGCGCTGATGATCTTCGCTCCCACGGACGGCAAAACCTACGGCAACGATTGCGAGCGCCAGCAGGCCATGGTTTCCAAAGCCCACGATGGGCGGTGCAAATAGGGTTGCGGCCGGCCGGCCTTTCGGCGCAATCGAGATACCTGCCGCGATCGCACCCGCGATCACGGCCTTGCATCAACCTCGCGCACGGGCTTCAATGGCGCGGGGGTACTCATGCTCAAAAACCTGATCGCAATATCCGGCGTGCGGTCCGCGGGCCGTGCCATGGCACTAACAGTGCTGGCCGCTGCTGCGCTGACCGTATCGGGACCGTCGCCGGCACGCGCCGACCGCTGCGACGATCTCGCACGCCAGCTCAAAGGCCAGATCGACGGCCTCGCCGTCGGCAAGACCGCGGCCAATTTGATCTATCTGTCACACCCGCAGGCAAAGGTAATCACGCTCGGCTGCACCGGCCGCAACTACTCGAACCAATTGTACGCCAAGGCCGACAGCCGCAAGCCGCAGCCGGCCTTTCTCGATCTCGTCGCCAGTGCCGCCGCCATCATTTTCACGCTGCCGAAAGACGACATGCGCAACGGGGCGGCGCGCTGCATCAAGCGGATGGGGTTCATCCACGGCGACGATGTCGCGACGCGCTACCGCCGCCTCGACATGCGCTGCGTCAGGACCAAAACCGAAGCCTCAATCACCATCTCGCGCGGCTCCGACGAGTAAGCGCCGTCATCCTTCGTCGCGCGCGTCGTTCTTCTCAGCCAGCTTCACCGAAGCCCCTCGTGGTAAACGAATTCTTTACCGCTCGCTGCCATTTTTGCCGCAGCCGGTTGACCCCGGTTCGCACCGGTGTGGCGGGAAGTTTCCATGGATATTTCCGGCGTGGGCGCGGCAGGCGCCATGCATGCGGTTTCCGGCGCGAGCTCAAGCGGGCCGCCGCAACAGAAAATGTCAGGCCTGTACAACTCGATCGACACCAGCGGCTCTGGCAGCATCACGCAGAGCCAGTTCGAACAGGCCTTTCAGACCAAGAACCCGCCGGCCGTTTTCCAGAACCAGGGCGCGGACGCCACTTTCTCCGCTCTCGATCCCAGCGGCACCGGCAGCGTTTCCAAGCAGGATTTCGTCTCGGGAATGTCGAAGCTGATGGCCTCGCTGCGCGCCGATAATGCCGGGCAGACCGCATCGCCATCATCGCAACCCGCAGCCTCGCTGGCAGCGAGCGTGCAATCGCTCAACCAGATCGGCAAGGCATCGCCGCAGCAGATCCAGTTACCGGGTTCTTTGATCAATCTCCAGGCATGAGCTGAAGCGGTTCGGTGCCGCTGCACCGCCCCAGATCGTCGATGACGATATGGCGAACGCCGAGGCTTGCGAGCCAGGCAGCCCCACTGCGGCCCCTCAACATCGCCGACGTCGCAAGAGTTCCCGCGACCAGGCAACGGTCGGAAATGACTGTCACCGATGACAACCCCTGCGCCGGCCATCCGGTCCGGGGATCGAGGATGTGACAATAGCGCCGTCCCTTCACCTCGATGAAGCGTTCATAGTCGCCGCTGGTTGCAAGCGCGCCGCCATGGAGTTCGACCTCCGACACCACCGCGGCGCCATCGCGCGGATCGCGGATACCAACCCGCCATGGCTGACCGTCGAACTGCGGACCGATCACGCGGATGTCGCCGCCGAGATTGACGAAGCCGTGGCGCGCGCCGAGGTCGCAACAGACTTCTGCCGCGCGATCGGCCGCGTATTCCTTGCCAAGACCGCCGAGATCGAGCTCCATGCCGGCTTGCGCGAATGAGAGATGGCCGTCCGTCAAGGTGACCTTGTCGAGCCCAATGCGCAGTAGCAGTGCGTCTATTTCCTGCTGCACCGGCAGCCGCGAGCCCGAAAAATTCCAGGCCTGGCGCAGGAGCCCTGACGTGATGTCGAACGCGCCCTCGCTGCTCGCAAAGCACGCCTTGGCGTAGGCGACGAGAGCCGCCGTCTCGGCATCGACATTGGTGGTGCCGCCCACGGCCGCAACGCGATTGATCCGCGCCAACTCGCTGTCGCCACGGTAGCGCGAATAGCGCGCCTCGATTCGTCTCACTTCACCCTCCGCGGCAAGGGCAATCATGGTCGAGGCCGCCGGGGTTTCCGCCTGCACGTGAACGGCGCAATCGGACGCCATGGCATGAAACCGGTGCGTGACGAGCGACAAGATCCGTACCCTTCCCAATCGCTAAAATTCGAGATCGAACTTTAGAGGATTATTGGAGCCGCTGTTCACCATCCGACCGGATTGGTCCCGATGGCGCGCGGTTTGCGGCCGGGATTCATAAAGCATTCGTCTCCACCTCCTCACAGTCGGGCACCACAGCGAGGAATTCGTCCATGAGTGTTTCTGCCGTTTCAGCACCGGCCCCGGTCAACATTCCGCAGGCCAGCGCGTCCAGCGCCCCCGTCGTGAAACCCGATGTCGATGCCGCCGACGATGCCGGCGCAGCCCCCAAGCCGGCTCCGGCGCCGCTTCCGCCGGGTCAGGGGACACGGATCGACCAGCTGGTGTGAGAGGGCGGAGACAACCAACCAAACGTCATACGCGGGCTTGAGGCGCGTATTCCATCCATCTTCGTTGAAATCGCCTTTGCGAAGAAGCTGGATCGCCGGGTCGAGCCCGGTGACGATCATGGTGGAAAAGCGCCGCCGCAAGTTTGCCGGAAAACGGCGCGACCATGCTGACCCCCGACCCCGACGGGACCACCGCATGATCGCAAAATGGCTGCTGCAGAACCTGATCTGGGTGGTTGCGCTGGGCGCACTGTTGTTCGTGACCGCGGGCACGCTGCACTGGCCGGCGGCCTGGGTGTTCCTGGGCACCAGCGCGGTCATCGGCATCGGCTTTGGTTGGTGGCTGGCCAAAACCGACCCGGCGCTGCTCGCCGAGCGGATGCGCCCGATGATGCAGAAGGATCAGCCTGCCGCCGACAAGAAATTCATGCTGGTGTTCGGCGTTATCGCCCTGATCTGGTTTCTTGCGATCGGATTCGACAAGCGCATGCATGCTTCCTACATCCCTGTCGCGCTGCAGGCGCTGGGACTGGCGATGCTGCTGCTGACCACCGGCTTCATCATGTGGGTGATGCGCGAGAATTCATTCGCGGCCCCCGTAGTCAAGGTGCAGACCGAGCGCGGTCACCGCGTGGTCAGCACGGGACCTTACGCCTGGGTGCGGCATCCCATGTACAGCGGCACCATATTGTTTTTCGTCGGCGTGCCGCTGCTCCTGGGCTCCTGGTGGGGCGTCGCGCTGTCGCCGCTGTTCGTCATCCTGTTTGCTGTTCGCTCCGGCATTGAGGAACGCGCGCTGATCGCGGGCCTGCCAGGCTATGCCGACTACACCAGGCGGGTGCGCTATCGTCTGGTGCCCGGACTTTGGTGAGGCTTATACTGCCGGCAAGCGCCACTCAGGGAGCGGACGATGCCCGACACCAGGACCTACACCGGCGGCTGCCACTGCGGCATGGTGCGCTTCGAATGCACCACCGACCTTGCGATGGTGACCTCCTGCAATTGCTCGATCTGCACCAAGAAAGGCCTGCATTTCGCATTCCTGGCGCCAAAGAGCTTTGTGCTGCGCGCCGGCGAGGACAATTTGCGGGAATACCTGTTCAACAAGCACGCGATCCGGCATCAGCTCTGCATCGACTGCGGCGTCGACGTGTTCGCGCGCGGCAGCAAGCCCGACGGCACCGAAGTGGTGGCGCTCAACGTCAGCTGCATCGACGGGATCGAGCTTGCAAAACTGGCCATGACGCCGGTGGATGGTAGGAACCGGTGAGACCGTGCATCTTCCGGGAACGTGTACAGTCGTCATGGCCGGACTTGTCCCGGCCATCTACGTCTTTGCACGTCTTTGCCTCGGCAGGGTTAAGACGTGGATGCCCGGCACAAGGCCGGGCATGACGGACAGAGGGGCGCTCGCGTCTACAGGTCCAGCGCCTTGTAGCGCCGGAAAATGCCGTCCTCGTTGAAGGCGAAGCGGCGGTCGCTCGCGAGATAGGCCTTGATGTTGGGCCTGGCGGCGACGCGGTCGTGCAGGCCGACCAGCCCGGGAATCCCGCGCTCGAACGCCTTCATGTGCCTGGGGAATGCGTAGCGCAGCCCCTCCACGATCTGGAACAGCGACAAGTCCGCGTAGGTCAGCCTGCGACCGGTCAGCCATGCGCCGCTGTTGCTCTTTAATATTCCCTCGAAATATCCAAGGTATTTCGGCAAGCGTTCCTTCCAGAATTCCTCGCTGCGCTTTTTCGCCGGGCCGCGCTGGTCCTCGTAGTACAGCGACGGGCCGAGCGGATGATGGGTGTCGTGAATTTCCAGCACCAGATCCGTGACCGTGAGCTGAAGCTGATGTACCCACAGCTTTCCTGCTTCCGCCTTCGGCGCCAGCCCATGGCGCGATCCGAGATAGAGCAGGATATTGGCGGTCTGCCCGATCAGGAGCTTCCCGGACTTCAGAAACGGCGGCGCGAACGGCGGCGTGCCGCTACGCGCCTCCATCATTTTCATCATCGCGGCCATGCCGCGTTCGCCGCGCGTGACATCGGCATAGTCGGCGCCCGCCTCTTCCAGCGCGAGGCGGACATATTCGCCGCGGCCCTGAATGCCCGGCCAGTAATAGAGTTCGTAACGCATGGAAAATCCTTCGATCGGGCGCGCGGCACAGGCTTTCGGAAGCGGCAACGCGCCCACTGCACCCTGGTTTGCCGCGAGACAATATAGCAGGCCGCTGCCGCCGGCCGGCAAAGGAAAAGGCGCCGCGGATTGCTCCGCGGCGCCTCGCATTCGAGTGATATCGCCGGACGATCAGGTCTGCTGGATCGCCGACAGTTCCCAGTTCGCCCCGCGCGGCCGCACGAAGGTCCAGACTTCGGTGGCCTCGGTCGGCGCGTCGCTGCCCTCGACCAGACGGCCGGTGGCCCGGTCGGTGGTTTTGTCGACCAGCGCGTAGCGCATCGCCACGCTGGCGTAATCGGTGTCGCCCTCGCGCCAGGCTTCAGCGAGGTCGCCCTGCAGCAGCTTCAGGTTGGAGACCTTGTTGATGACGTTGCGGGCGCGGTTCTGTTGGAGATCGGCGGTGAAGTAAGACACCATTTCGGGCGTCGCCAGCGTATGCAGCCTGGCGACATCCTCGTCCGACCACGCGGCTTGAATATCGCCCAGCAATCGCTCGAAGGCCTCGTAATCGGCCGGGACAATCTCAAGCGGCGCGCTGGTCGATCCCAGCCCGAAACCCGTGCCGGAGCGGAAGCTCGATTGTGCGCCTGCGCTTGCGGCGGTCGCGCCGGCATAAGCGGGGTTGGCGTGACGGCGCTGCCACCACGACATCGCCATCCGAATGACGATGACGATCAAACCGATCTGCAGGATCAGGCCGAAGATCGACGACAATCCGCCGATGCCGCTGAACATTCCGCCGCCGAACAACATGCCGAGCAGGCCGGCGCCGAGAAAGCCCGCGGCGAGGCCGCCGAGCAGGCCCCTGCCCGGGCTGTTGAAGAACCCGCCGCCCGCGGGCGCGCCCACACCCGGGCTGCCCGGCTGGGTGATGGTGCGGTTGAAAGGTGACGCCGAACCCGGCGCCGTGGAGGTGCTCGGTGGCGCGGAAAAGGTTCGCGCGCCCCGGGAACCCGAGCTGAAGCCGCCGCCGACCCGGGCGTCGGCCGGCGAGATCGCCGAGATCAAGGGTAACGCGAGCGATAAAACGACGGCGATCGCCTGGATGGCGCCGCGAGCGCGCTGCGTGAACGTCATGTCTGGTTCCTTAGTCCCCGGCAGGGGGAAGCGCCACTAACATGGGCAGCACTGCCTGAAAGTGAAGCCGCTATCGGACATAGCGGCTGCGGCCCTCGGTCGCGGGGACGGGTCAATAAGGCTCATGGCAGAGCGCTTCACCCCGGCGCCGCCTCACGACGGCGTCATGGTTTCCTTCACCGCGGCCACCAACTGGCTCAGCGTGAACGGCTTCGGCAGGAAGGCGAATTGCTGGTTTTCCGGCAGGCTCTTCTCGAAGGCATCTTCGGCATAGCCCGACACGAAGATGATCTTGAGGTCCGGATTGCGGCCGCGCATCGTCTTGAGCAGGGTCGGGCCATCCATCTCCGGCATCACCACGTCGGAAACGACGAGATCGACGGCGCCGTTCTGAAGCTCCAGCGCTTCCAGCGCCTCGATGCCGTTCGACGCCTCGATCACGCTGTAGCCGCGCGAGCGCAAGCCGCGCGCATTCAGCGAGCGCAGGCCTTCCTCGTCTTCAACCAGCAGAATGGTGCCCTGCCCGGTCAGATCTGTGCGGGGCTTGGTCTCCGCCGGCGGCTCTTTGACGGTGCCGTTGGCGGCGGCGGCGTCGGGCTGGGCCTCCTGCTCGAGATGATGCCGCGGCAGAAAGATGTGGAACGAGGTGCCGTTGCCGGCTTCGGAGTCCACATAGATGAAACCGCCGGTCTGTTTGACGATGCCGTACACCGTCGATAGTCCGAGGCCGGTGCCCTTGCCGACCTCCTTGGTCGAGAAAAACGGCTCGAAGATCTTGTCGACGATATCGGGCGGAATGCCGGTGCCGGTATCGGTGACGTCTATGCGCACATAGTCCGCCGCCGGCATGCCCTTGTAGGCGAGATCGGCGGATTCCTCCGAGGTCACGTTGGCAGTTCGCACCGTCAATTTGCCACCCTCGGACATCGCATCGCGGGCGTTGACCGCCAGATTGACGATCACCTGTTCGAACTGCGAGACGTCGACTTTCACCGGCCACAGATCGCGGCCGTGCACCAGATCGAGCTTGACCTTCTCGCCGATCAGGCGGCGCAGCAGCATGGTGAGATCACTCAAGGCGTCGCCGAGATCGAGCACCTGCGGCCGCAGGGTCTGGCGGCGCGAGAACGCCAGCAGCTGCCGCACCAGCGTCGCGGCGCGGGTCGCGTTCTGCTTGATCTGCATGATGTCCTGGAACGAGGGATCGGTCGGCTTGTGCGCGTTCAGCAGGAAGTCGTTCGCCATCATGATGGCGGAGAGCACATTGTTGAAATCGTGCGCGATGCCGCCGGCGAGCTGGCCGACCATGTCCATCTTCTGCGACTGGTTGATCTGGTTCTCCAGCGCCCGCCGCTCGGTGGTCTCCAGCATGTAGACGATGGCGGCCTCGGTCTCGCGCTCATCTTCCTCGACCGCGGTGACGAAGAACTGCGCCCATCGCTCCTTGGCGCCGTCGAGCATCGCCTCGACCGGCGGAATGTCGCCCTGCCCCTCCGCCGCCTGGTTGATGGCCGCGATCAGCAGGCCGCGGTCGCGCGGGTTGACCGTTCTGAAGATCGACTTGCCGGCCGCGCCATCGGGGCTCAGTCCTTGCGCCAGCTTGGCGAACCGGGCATTGGCGCGGACCACCGCGCCCGAGCGGTCCACGGTCGCGATCGCCATCGGGGTATGATCGAAGAAGCGCATGAAGCGGACTTCGGCGGCGCGCTGCGGGTCGGGACGCTCGTCGCGCGCACGGCTGATCACCAGCGTGCGCGACGCGCCGGGCACGCCGTCCGCGCCGAATGCCAGCTTGTGATAGAGCCGCACCGGCATGGTCTTGCCGCCGCGCATCCGCAGATCGATGTCGAACACCTCGGTTTTGACTTCGCCGGGCACCGGCGGAATCGATGTCAGCAGCGCCGCACCGTCGCCGGACACGATGTCGGACAGCTTCAGGCCGCCCGACCCGATCTCGGCGAGATCGTAATCGAGCCAGTTCGCCAGCGTGGCGTTGACATAGACGAGGTCGCCGGCGGCATTGACCGAGAAGAACCCGCAAGGCGCATGATCGAGATATTCGATCGCGTGCTGCAGTTCCTGGAACACATCTTCCTGCCGTTCGCGGTCGCGGGTGATGTCGGCGATCGACCACACCGCGTATTTGGCCCGGCGTTTGCTGTCGCTGAGCGGGCGAACCCGCATCCGCAGCCAGCGGCCATGGTTACCGTCGTGACCGGCGATGCGGACTTCTTCCTGCTGCCGCTTACCCTCGCGCGCCGCCTTGAGCAGGCGAAACACCGCCTCCGACACATCGGGATTGCCGATGAAAACCCGCTCGACCGGGCGCGCCTCCAGCGCGGTCGCAGCTCCCGTCAGCGCCAGATAGGCGGCGTTGGAATAGACCACGTGACCGCGGGGGTCGGTGACCGCGAGGCCGTCGTCAGCCTGATCGGCGATGCGGCCCAGCACCGGATCATCGGCGGCACGGTCGGCGAAACGAATAATCCCCGCGGCGAACGCGAACAGGTTGAACAGGCCGACCATGGCCAGCAGCGCCAGCAGCCCGAGGATATAAGGCTCCGCCCGCGAGCGGCCGATGGTCATCAGCGCGACCGCCACCGCGACGATGCCGAAGGCCACCAGCAGCACCAGAACGATGCTGCCGCTACGCCGCGCCGGCTCGGGGGCGGTGACGCGCTCTCGCGGTGGATCGTGGTCAGTATCGGCGGTCATACAAAAGGACGCAGCCTGTCGGCATGAATGTGAAGCTTAACTCCTGAGTGCCTGAATCGGGCCCGCGAGCGCAAGTCCGTCAAGCCGCAATTTCGTCGGTTGCGCGTCGTCCAAGGACGTTTTCAGAGCAAAACTGGTCCTGACTTCACGCCCGCCGGCCGGAAAGCCCGCGCCGGAGGCCCATCACGTAGCCGATAATTTCGGCGACCGCGTGATAATGTTCCACCGGGATCTCGTCGTCGATCTCCACCGTCGCATACAGGGCCCTCGCCAGCGGTACATTCTCGACGATGGGAATGTCATGTTCGCCGGCGATTTCCCTGATCTTGAGCGCGACCAGATCGACGCCCTTGGCCACGCACAGCGGCGCCGGCATGCCACGCTCGTACGACAGCGCCACCGCATAGTGGGTCGGGTTGGTGATGATCACCGAGGCCTTGGGAACCGCGGCCATCATCCGCTTTTTCATCCGCGCATGCCGCAGCTGCCTGATCCGGTTCTTGACGTGCGGATCGCCTTCGGATTGCTTGAACTCTTCCTTCATTTCCTGCAGCGACATCTTCTGCCGGTCGTACCATTGCCGGTACTGGAAGAAAAAGTCCGCGATCGCGACAACCGCGAGCATCGCCACCACCGCGCCCAGCAGATGCACCGTCAGGCTGCTGGTAGCTCCCAGCAGCATGGCCGGGTCGAAATGCATGAACGATTCGAGGCGAAGGCGCTCCGGCCACAGGATCGCCGTCATCACCGCGCCCAGCGCGATCACCTTGAAAAGGCCTTTGCCGAAATTCGCGGCCGCCTGCTTACCGAAGATCCGCTTGGCGCCGGCCGCGGGCGAGATCTTGCTGAATTTCGGCTTGAGCGACTCGCCCGACCACACCAGCCGGTGCTGTATCATGTTGCCGGCGATCGCCGCGATCGCCAGCATCAGAAACGGTACGCCGAGGACCCCGATCAGGATAAATTCCAGGCTGTGCGCCAGCGCCAGAAGGCCGGGCCCGTCGGCGTGGATCATCCAGGAATTGGCGATCAGGTTGCGCATCGGCACTTCGATTCCGGCGCCGATCGATCCGGAAAACGTCGACAGCACCAGCGTCCCGCCGGCAATCACGAACCAGGTGTTGATTTCCTGGCTTTTCGCGACATCGCCGCGGTCGTGGGCGTCATCCAGACGTTTTTGCGTAGGGTCTTGTGTTTTGTCTGCTGAGTTGTCTTCGTCGGCCATGGTTTTGAGGCTTTCAGCTCGGCGGTATCAGGTCGTGCATGACGCCGACGAAATAATCGAGGAAGGTTCCCATCATCGCCACGATGATGAAGGAGAAGATCAGAAAGCCCGCAAGGATCGACAGCGGCACGCCGACAAAATAGACCTGCATCTGCGGCATCAGCCGCGCCAGCACGCCAAGCCCGATGTTGAAAACCAGGCCGAACACCAGAAACGGCGCCGCCAGCTGCATGCCGATCTTGAAAGCGGCGGCGAAGGCGCGGGTGGCGAGTGCCGCGACGTCGCCGCTCGGCATCATCTCGCCGGGCGAAAAGATCGCGTAGCTGTCGTTGAGCGCGGCGATGACGAGATAATGGCTGTCGGTCGCAAACAACAGCGTGATGCCGAGCAGCGTGAGGAAATTTCCGATCAGCAGGCCCTGCTGGCCCTGGGTCGGATCGACAGCGGTGACGAAGCCGAGACCCATTTGCTGGGCGATCACCGAGCCTGCGACCTGCAGCGCCGCAAGCGTCACCCGCGCGGTGGCGCCGAGCACGACGCCGATGACGATCTCGTGGATCATCAGCACCAGCAGCGGCATCATCGACGCCTGGATATCGACGTGATAGGCGGCGCGGTGCAGCGGCAGGATGATCAGCGTCAGCAGCAGCGCGATCGCGAGCTTGATGCGAACCGGAATATTGGTTTCACCCAATCCCGGCAACAGCATCACCATGGCGCCGATGCGGGCGAACACCAGCATGAAGGTGGCGGCAAGCGCGGGCAGCAGTGAAATATCGACGTGCATGATTTACGCATAGTGCATCAGCCGCCTATGATTTGCGACGATATCCGCATCATGTGGCTCTGCAGCGCGTCCGCCATGAACGGCAGCGCCAGCAGCAGCGTGACGAAGATCGCCAGTATCTTCGGGACGAACACCAGCGTCTGTTCCTGGATCTGCGTCAGCGCCTGAAACAGCGACACCACCACACCGACCACGAGGCCGACGATCATCAGCGGCGACGACACCACGACAATGGTCCAGATCGCATCGCGCGCCACATCGAGAGTTTCAGCACCGGTCATGACATATGTTCCATTCGGGTTGCGCGTCATTCCGGGATGGTCCGAAGGACCAGACCCGGAATCTCGAGATTCCGGGTTCGCGCTGCGCGCGCCCCGGAACGACGGGAATCAAGAAACTCAGATCGTCATCTTCATGATGTCTTCGTAGGCCGCGATCACCTTGTCGCGCACCGACACCAGCGTCGATACCTTGACGTCGGTCTCCGCCACCGCGGTGACCACGTCCATGACATTGGCCTTGCCCGACGCCATCGCGACCGACTGCGCGTCGGCTTTCCGTCCACCGTCCACGACGCTTCCGAGCGCGTCCTTGAGCAGGTCGCCAAACGAGGGGCCGCCGCCCCCGCTGGCGTCGGAGGTTTTGCCCGCCCCGCCGGTGTCCAGTATGCGGGCGAGATTGGCATAGGCGCTGGCAGCGACTGTCGGTGTGGCCATGATTTAAGGTTTCCCGTTCAGGACTTGAGGATATTGAGCGTGAGCGCGACCATCCGGCGCGTGGCGGTGATGATGTTGAGGTTCGCCTCGTAGGATCGCTGCGCGTCGCGCATGTCGGTCATTTCGATCAGCGGATTGACGTTGGGATATTTGACGTTGCCGGCGGCGTCCGCGGCCGGATTACCGGGCTCGTGCTTGACGCGGAACGCCGATGTGTCGGGCCGGATCTTGCCGAGCGTCACGACGTTCGCATCCAGCGTGCGATCGAGTTCGGAGGAAAAGGTCGGTACCTTGCGGCGATAGGGATCGCCGCCGGCGGTCGACGCCGTGGAATCCGCGTTGGCGATATTTTCCGAGATCACCCGCATTCGGCCCGCCTGCGCGCGCAGGCCTGACGTCGCGATGCCCATCGATCTGGCGAAATCTGCGATAACCTGACGGTCTGCCATGTTTGTCCCTTTCCCGGCCCTGATTGGCCTTTAGGCCTTGCCGATCGCAACCTTCAGAAGATGCAGCCTGCTGGTGTAGAGCGAGGTGACCGCCGCATAGTCCATCTGGTTGGCCGAGACCTTGAGCATCTCGTCCTCGAGATTGACGGCATTGCCGGTGGGCCTGGTCTCGAAACCGGTCTTGCGATCCTGGTCGAAGGTTGGTTCGCTCTCCAGCGGAGCGATATGCCCGGTACGGGTCTGCACCATCGCCAGCGGCCCCATCGATCCGGCAGCGGCGGCGCCGGTGGGATCGAATTTCGGTTCGACCAGATCGCGCGGCCTGAAATTCGGCGTATCGGAATTGGCGACATTTTCGGAGAGCACCCGCTGACGCTCCTGATGCCACTGCATCCTGGTGCGAAGCGCCGCCAGGCCCGGAAGATCGTTGATAGACATCGGCGCTCTCCCCTCGTCCGCGCGGCGCGGCGCCGCTGAGGTGGGCAGAATTTGCCGTGTGTATGGTTAACAGCCGGTTAAGACGCGCCGCGGCGGACAGCATGGCGTCCCCGGCGGATTCGCCTCGGACGCCGGGTCGAGCGCATTTTCGCCACGAAAGCTGCGTTAACCAGCCAGGTTCCTGACACCTCCGACCGCGAGAAGTCATTTTGGCCCAGCCGATTTATAGGTTATTAAGAGTGCGGGCGGCAGTTTCTGCCGCGGGGAATTAAGAAATAGGGCCAATGTCAGGCTTGATTCGGGTCTGTTGCGTCGCCTCCGATCCGCATTCGACGAACGACAGACCTGAATAAAGCGCTATTTGCCGGGGACAAAGCATGCAGGCATTGACATTCTTCTTCGCATTCGTGGCCGTGCTGGCGCTGATCGGCGTTGCCGCCTGGCTGGTTCGCCGATTTGCCGGCAATCGCCTCGGTGCCAACACCAATCGCGGGCGGATGCCGCGGCTGGCCGTGATCGATGCCGCCGCCGTGGATGGCCGCAGGCGGCTGGTGCTGGTGCGGCGCGACAATGTCGAACACCTGCTGATGATCGGCGGTCCGACCGATATCGTCGTCGAACCCAATATCGTGCGCGCGATGCCCGGACGGGATCAGATGGCGCAACGCTCCGGTGTCGGCGCCGAACCGCAGCCCCGAATCGTCCCGCTGCCCGACGCCATCGGCTGGAGCGACGGCGATGGCCCAAGATCCGAACCAAGATCCGAGCCAAGATCAGATCCGCGCTCCGATGTGTTCGATCACGCCGAGCCGCAAATGCCCGAGCCGCCGCCGCGGCCGGTCCGTCCCACCTTTGCCGACGAGTTGCGCCGCCCAGCGCCGCTGGAGCGGCGCGAGCGCAGCGAACCCTTGCGCAGCGAACCCTTTCGGAGCGATCCGTTGGCAGGCTTCGCGCCGGAGTCGATCGGCAGTCCCCTTGGCGGCCGTCCGGAGCCCCGCCCCGAACTGCGCGGCGAGCCGATGCCGTCGCGCGTGACATCGCGCAACGAACCGATCATGCCGCGTCCGCAGCGTCCGAGCGAAGCGCCGAAGGTGCCGCCGGTTCGCGCACCCGAACGCGCCGCCCCGCCGCCTCCTCCTCCTCCATCTCCTCCTCCTCCTCCTCCTCAGCCGACGGCGGACCAGAATCTCGCCGAGATGGCGCAACGGCTGGAGGCCGCGTTGCGCCGGCCGGCCGGCGACAGCGGCGAACCGCGCGTCGGCGCGCCTCCGGTGGCGCCCGAACCGCCGCCAAGCCGCCCCGCGCCGCGCCCCGAGCCATCGGCGGCACCGCCGGTGGCGCCTTCGCCGAAGAGCGGCTTTGAAAATCTCGAAGACGAGATGGCGTCATTGCTGGGCCGTCCAAAGCCCCCTTCGTGAGGTCCGCGCCCCTCCCGCGTAGAGTTTTATTTTTTGCCACCCTGATAGCCGCCGGATCGCTGGTCGAGCCAGCGTTCGCGCAAGATATCAGCATCAATCTTGGCCAGGGCAACGGCGGCGTCACCGAGCGCGCGATCCAGCTGATCGCGCTCCTGACGGTGCTGTCGATCGCGCCGTCGATCCTGATCATGATGACGTCGTTCACCCGGATCGTCGTCGTGCTGTCGCTGTTGCGCACCGCCTTGGGCACCGCGACCGCGCCGCCGAACTCGGTCATCATTGCGCTCGCCATGTTCCTGACCGCGTTCGTGATGGGCCCGGTGCTGCAGAAATCCTACGACGACGGCATCAAGCCCCTGGTCGCCAACCAGATCAGCGTCGAGGAAGCGCTGCAGCGCGCCTCGGTGCCGCTGCGCGGCTTCATGCAGAAGAACGTGCGCGAAAAGGATCTCAAGCTGTTCATGGACCTGTCGGGCGAGCCGCCGCCGGCGACGCCGGACGACATGTCGCTGCGGATCCTGGTGCCGGCGTTCATGATCTCCGAACTGAAACGCGCCTTCGAGATCGGCTTTCTCCTGTTCCTGCCGTTTCTGATCATCGACCTCGTGGTGGCTTCGGTGCTGATGTCGATGGGCATGATGATGCTGCCGCCGGTGGTGGTGTCGCTACCGTTCAAGCTGATCTTCTTCGTGCTGGTCGACGGCTGGTCGCTGGTAGCGGGCAGCCTGGTGCAGAGCTACGGGGGATAGCTCGGCCGCTTCGCCGCGACGCGTCGATGACCGGGCGAATCGGCCACGCCGACATCGCCGAAAGAGCACTCCTCGCCTCAGGTTTTTGCTCGACCGCGGCAGTCGGCGACCTCCAGACATCTCCAAACATCCAAACATATTGTGTTTGAGCGGCCCGTGACGTCTCGCACGTGTCGCGTCTGGACAGCTGCAGTCGCCGTTTGACTCATTCCGCCAGCAGCGATCGCCGCGCAAATGGAATAGCGAAACTGTGTGCAGATCGACGTACGGACACTTCTCGCTGTCATCTATTTGTAGTTGTGTTGATAAGAATTACTAGTATGGTTTGAGCCGCATCCCGGGAGCGGGAAGCTAGGCCAACGCGTGGCGTTGGACCTCGCCTGGCCTAACTCGCATCGCTCGGTGCGTGCGGCGCAACCATGAACGCGACGCCACGGGGTCACCCGGAAATCCAAAGGGGAAACCGAACACGAAAAAAAGACTGCGAAACGCACGCTTCGTCACCCTGGCCGTCGCCGCGATTGGCTTTGCCGCAACCTTCAGCAACGTTGCCGGCGCCGCGCCGCCGCCGCCCCCAAGGGCTGTCCGCAGTTTGGCTGGTCGGAAGGACTGGGACGATTCCTGGCACCGGACTTTCCGTTTCCCACTTCGGACACGAAACCGATTCCCACTCCCGACTGCAATTTTCATCAATGGTCGTGGGAGGCTTTCGTCTGGGCCACCGCCCTGATCAAGGACCCGGCGTCGGGCACCATGGTGCCGCGATTTATGACCCTCGCCACGCCGGCCGACCTGCTGAACAAGGACGAGAACGCCGGCGAGCCCAAGCCGCGTCCCCTGACGCTCGCCGCCCGACCGGAGACATTCCTCGGCGCCGCCGGATTCAGCGAAGGCCCAGGCGCCATCGTCGAAGCCGACGGCAATATGCTGGTCGCCCCGAACGGCTACCCGGTCTATGCCTCGGTTCACATCAACAAGTCGTATTTCGATACCGCGCGGAAAAACCTGATCGCCACCGGCGGCTACCAGAATCAGCCGGCGGGCTCTTACTTCGACGTCGGTGCCGCCGTCTTCAAAGCCACCTGGCTGCGGCTCGACCAGGGACAGCAGCCGCCGGTCGGCGCCTTTACGACGCAGGCGCAGGTCCCTGTGCTGGAAACCAAGGTCACCCCGGGTCTCGTCACCATCCAGCCCGTGCCCGGAAAGTTCGTGACCGTGACCGTCGCGCTCGTGGGCCTGCACGTGGTCGGCCAGACCGTCAATCATCCCGAGTTCCTGTAGGGGACGTTCGAGCACAAGATGAATTGCCCGGCGACGCCGGACAACACCTTCACGCCCTCGCCGACCTGCAAGGATCCGAACAGCTTCACGCTGTACAAGGCGAACACGCCCTTCTCACAGGCGAATAACTCGATCGATCCGCCGACCCTCAGGCTCGACGCCGCGTCCCAAAAACTAACGCCGGTGACCAATGCGGTGCTCGAAAATCAGACCGGCGGCGAGAACCAGCAGAACGGGCCAGGCAACATCATTGCCATCAACACTTCAGCCCAGAAATCCGTCGCCAGCTTCACGCCTCCGCAATCGACTTTCGCCAATTATAACCTGGTCTGAACCGTGTGGATGCTGCCCAATTCCTATAACCTCAACAGCGACCAGACCAGCGCGGTCGGTTCGGTGAACCTGGCGAACGTGACAGCCGAGACGTTCGTCCAAAACGCCAAGAATACTCCGATCAGCGGCGTGCAGAACTGCTTCATGTGCCACAATCCGGGGTCCTATTCCTTCCAGAATCCGCCGCCGCCGAAGCTGGCGAACCGGCTGATCGCGTTGAGCCACGTGTTGGCGGTCGGCTCGCCTTACGAAGTGCCGAACTCGATTGCCGGCAGGTTGCTGTTGCTGCCGCAGGTCCTCCGCGGCAGGTAACCGGCCATACAAGCCATCCGCGTCCCGCCGCAGCGTCGGGATGCGGCGTCGGTACCGATTGACTTCTGGCCGCTGGCGACGCGCGGTTTCCAGGAAGCGAGTCCGGCGGACCTGTTACGTCCAGACCAAGCGCACACCCCGGCCATTGAGCGAATGGCGAAGCAGGCACATGGCGCCGCTGACAATGTGAATGCGCACGGGAGAATAGTACCCGGCCCGTGGTTTGCAGTCCGCCCGGATCCGTGATCCAGTTCACGTCACGGTGCTTCACTCATCCACGGGTTCCAGAAGCGCTGCTTTTCTCAGCTGGACCGGATCGCGTTCGCCCCTTGCTGCCGCTGCAAGGATGCGCGATGCCAGCTTCACTTTTGTCGCAGGCGTTTGCCTGGTCTTGGGCAGGATGGTCGCGGCCTCATCGAGCACGGACTTCATCAATTCGATTAACTCAGGCTGATAAATCGCTGCTATCGTGACCATGTTTGTGTCCTCAAACGCCACAACATTCATCGCCTCGATTATGACGGCGCGCCGGATTGCGTCTGTCGGGTAACCGACGCGGCGGCACTTTTTTATTGCGGCGATTGGCGCGGGATGGCGCGGCAACGCGCCTGCCGACCGCATGGCAACCATCGTGATGTCGGAAGCCGCCCTTCCTTTCCAGGCTGTCAGAAGCGAACGGACCAACTCACGTAGATCGCCTTCTTCTTCCAGGAGCTCACGCGCTTGATGAGGATATGCGCTCAGCCCCCAATACGGGCGCCATCAAATCCCGTTCAGGCATCGATCGAGAGCTTGTGCCGTCATTCGGGCGACCGGCCGGTTTGGTCACGGCCCCTTGGGGGAACTCGGTTCGACCCCGTAGCTTGCATAGATCCGATTGACGGTGCCATCCGCAAGCAGCCGATCGATCGCCTCGTTGATCGCCGCCACCAGTGCGTCGTCGGACTTGCGCATTCCGACCAGTGGTCTTTCAAAACCAGGGATTCATTTTTCGAGTGCAAACCTGCGGAGAATAGCGGCCGTTTTTGCCCGGCCGCAATCGTGACGTCGGAAGGTGCCCTTGTTTTCTAGACTGTCAGAAGAGAACGGACGAGCTCACGCATATCATCGACCTGTTCCAGGGCGTTCATGCGCTGGATGAGCCTGTCCGTGCGTTCAGCGCCCAATATGGGCGACATCAAATCCCGCGCTTTCCCGTTCAGGACTTCCGTACTCGCCGGGTTTTCTTTCGTGCCCGGAGGAAAGCGGGTGAAGTGGCTGACTGTCCGGCCGTCGCGCATGGTAACGTCCACCCGCCCGCTGCGGGGCGCAGCGGGGTCGTTCAATTTGGGATCTCCCACCACCTGCACGTGTTGCATGACGGCGCGTATCTGGGGGTCGTTCATATGTTCGCGGGAGTGGCTGTTCGCAAACGAGACGGCGCCATCGACCAGGGCCGTGGCGAGCAGGTATTGGCAGTTGACGTTTGGCATCGGGCTGTTGCTGACAATGCCAGGACCGTCCTCCGGCAGCGCCACGACAATCCGCTCGACATTGTCGGCGCGCAGGCCAAACTCCCGGCGCAACTCGAAGAATGCATTCAGGGGAGCCTGGTTGGGGTAGCCCACGGAATAGGTTTTGATGCCCGTCTCCTGGACGAAAAAGCGGCTTCCCAGATCGGCGACCATCGCCTCGGGGTGCGGCTGGGATGACAGCGCCTCCAGCGCGTTGTGCCTTCCGCTCAGCACATCGCGCACGCCGGTAAACCCCGCCTGCACCATGGTCACCGCGGTGACGCCGTTGCGGGCGCCCATCCCGCCGATGTCAAAGGCCTTTTCGATGTGGTCGGGGTCGTCGACCCAGCTCCAGAGGCCGGAGACCTGCTGCGCGGCGTAGGAAAGCGCATATCGCATCCCGGTTTCGTCCAGGCGAGCGAGCGAAGCCGAAGCAGCCACGGCGCCCATGGTGGAGCAAGGACCCTCGACGCCGCGGTGACTGCCGCGTACCAGATCCGGACCGAGTGCGACGACAAAACGGCAACCGACATCGTAGCCGAGCGCCACCGCCCTGAGCAGCTCCATTCCCGAGCGTTGCTCCCGCTCCGCAACGGCCAGGGCGGCAGGAATGACACCGGCGCCCGGGTGCGCCTTGGTCAACGGGTCGACGTCATCCGTTTCGTCCGCGTGTGCGAACATCCCATTGGCCAAAGCAGCGTTGATGGCGGAAGTTTTGATATCGGTTCCGACAAGGGACGCTTCTGGCGTGCCGCCCTGCGCGCGTATGAACCGGATGGCCAGCACGCCGGGATCGAGACGCGTTCCCGACACCATGGCCGCCAGCGTATCCAGTACGCGATGCTTGGCATCCAGCAATGCCTGGGGTGGCAGGCTGCGCTCTCGCGCCGCCACCATGTAGCTTGCAAGCCGACCGGTCAGATCGGGAGCAGCGGCCGAAACTGCCTTCGGAGATTCTTCGGCGGGAAGAGTTGCGCCGATGGCTGCATTTGCCTGAAGTGCCGAGGCGGCGATGAGGCCGCCAGCACCTTGCAAAAGGCGGCGTCGGGTCGGGATCGCCCAATTTTCGTCCGTGACTGCTTCGCTGCGATTGTTTTCCATGTCGTTTCCCCTCATTTATCCGATCCCGTTTAGTTGGCGAGTGTGGATTTGTCTCACGCCTTTTGGTTCGGGCAGACGGCCGAACACGACGTCGACGGAAGCGGCCCGCAGCGCTGGACTTGCGGCGAGAGTCGCCGGCAACGATGGCCGATGCTGGGTATCGAATCGACCTGGCGCTGGATTGGTCGTCAAATTGGCTTTCCGTCATTGCGATCCGAAGGCAGGAATGCGCGCCCGACGACAGGCCTGGATTGCCTCGTCGCCTTGTGGCCTGCAACGACGAAGCATTGAGACACCCTCAGCCCTTCACATCATATTGCTTGCTGAGGTGGTCGCCGATCTGCACGATCATTGCGACGCATTCGGGATAGCCGGGCTTGGCCTTGGTCGGCGCATCGGCCTCGGTGCGGAATTCCCAGGAGTCCCCGTCAGGCAGAACTGCAATCGCGATTCCGTCCGGACAGTCGGCGTGGACCTGCAGCTCCGCCCTTGCCATCGCAACGAGTTCGGCTTCGGTCTTGGTGGGCTTGCTCATGAAGGCGGCTTCCTCGGGGACACCAGATCGCCGGAGGTTGCCGTTTCGGCGAGCGTCTGTCGAGGGCATGACCAGCAGAACAGATGTGCGACGCGCTTACCTGGCCGGATCGACCTGCCTCAATCCGACGATCCTCGGCAGCGAGCCCGTCGGGGCCGGATCGGCCTTGGTCTCCGGCGGCAGCGGCGTCTTTGCAGTCGCGTCCGGGAATCGCGCCTTCATTTCGCGCAGGAACCCGTCGAGCGTATCGACGCTCGCCGCCATCTTGGCGATCTCGCCGAATTCGGCGCTGTTGGAGGCGGCCGGCTTGCTTGCGGTCTCGAAGGCGGCGCGGTCGGCTTCGCCGCTCATCAATGGCGCATATTTTTCGCGGAATCGCGCCAGGCCGATGGCATCCTCGGCCAGCGCGTATCCGACCAGCGCGCGGATCACGTCGCCCTTCTCCAGCGGATTGAGCGGCTCGAAATTGCGCCAGCGATCGCCGTAGTACAATTCGATCTGTTCGGAGGACTCGCGCCATTGCCGCGCCGCCCAGTAAATGTCGGAGCGCAGCCGGATCGCTTCGCGGCCGGAGATATTCGAGATGATGTCGAGCGCCAGCTCATGGCGTCCGACGTCGCTTTGCGCGCGCGCCTCCAGCAACAGCCGTTGCTGACGCAGTTCGCCGGAGAGATCGGCAATGCGCGTGGTACGGAGCGCCGCTATGGCGCGATCCGGCTTGCGATTGGTCAGGTAGACCATGGCGAGACGCGCCGCGACCTGCGCCCGCGCCGCCCCCTCGAGCCTTTTGTCGACCTGATATTGCAGGAGCTCGCTGGCCTGGTCGAGCAGGTCAACCGCCACCAGCCGATCCGCCAGACGCGCGGATCATTTCGTCGCCGAGCCGCCCGATCGGCGTCAATTCACGGAAATCGTAAAACATTCCGAGCGCGTCGACCGGTGGAAGATCGTCGCCCTTTGGACCCAGGAAAAGTTCCGTGAACAGCGCCGCCGCCGCGTCCTGGGCCTGCCGCGAGCCTTCCGAATTCGGCTCCAGCCGGGTCGCGGCGCGCGCCGCCGCGAGCGACTCGGCGTAGCGTCCGGCGTCGGAATAGATCCGCGCCATCATCTGCAGCGCCCTCGCCTCGATCCCGTCGCCGCGCCACATCACCGAATCCGTCTCAAGCTCGCGCAAGGCGTCGGCCTGGCTGACCTCGTTGCGCTTCCGCCGCAGCGCAATCTCGAACAATTTGGCTTCGGCGGCGGCGGCACGGTCGGAGGAATTCGATGGCAATCCTGTAGTCGTCGAGCGCGTCCTTGTCGTGTCCGAGCCCTTCCGCCAGCCGGCCGCGCAACAGCGAGATCGCCGGTTTCAGCTCGGGCGGGACACCGATAACATCCAGATCGCTGCTGCGTTTCGCGGCGCCGGAATAGTCCCTGACCTCGAGCGCGGCATGCATCGCGTCCGTGATCACGATGCGCTGCAGTTCGATCGGCAGCGAGGTGATGGCGAATTCGACGTTCTTGAATTTCTCGCGCGCCTCCGGCCACTTGCGCTGGCGCGCATAGGCCAGCGCCTTCCACAATTGCGAATTGTAGTTGTTGCCGATCAAGGGATTGGCGAGATCCTTTAACCCCTGGTCGGGGCGGCCGATCAGGATGCTGGCGACCGCATGAACCATCAGCGCGGCGGGATCCTCAAGACCCGGCTTGGAGCTGGCGAGCACGAGTTCGGCAACACCCTTGGCTTCCGGATACATCCCGCGCGACATATAGAAACGCGCAAGATCGAGTCTGGCCTGCGTGCGCTGGTCGGGCTCGAGCGCCCCTGCGGCCGCGACAAGCGCGTCCTCCCGCGCAATGAAGCTGCCTTGCTGGTTCTTGTGCCACTCGGGAAGGTCGAAAACCGGCCGGATCATGGCCGGCGCGCGCTCTGCCGTGACGTCGGCCGCCGACAGCGTCAGGCCGCCGGGCCGGCCGAGTATGATCTTGTCGGCCGCGACCTCGGCTGTGACATCATCGGAGTTCGGATGAACCGCGACGCCGTGGACCGATTCGAGCAGCGAGAACTCGACAAAATCCTGCCGCTTGAGGAAGCCGCGGATCGGCGCCGGCGCCGTGACCACCAGCAGCGTATCGCCGGCGTCCGGGTCGACGAGCCGATGCAGCAGGCCGGGCCGGGACAGCGGCACGGTGACATTGGCAAGCGTGGGATCGGCGATGTTTCGTACCGCTATCAGCGGCTGCGGCGGCGACTGCATCGTATCGGCAAAGGTGACCGTCCAGTGGGCGCCGCCCGGATCGTCGCTGGTCAGCGAAGGCATTTGCGGGCGGGTGAGCCTGATCCGGATCGCCTGCCCCTTGTCCAGCGGCAACCGGCTGACATCGGCGATGACGGCGCCGCCCTTGCTGCGGATCGGATCGATATCGATCGGTTTGGTGGAATCGAACATTAGCCACACCGTATCGGCGCGGCGAAAAAGGGCCGCCGGCGTGGCGGCGGCAAAGGAAAACATCATGCGGAAGCCGTCGCTGTCGCGCCTGGCTTCGACGGCAGCGCCGCTGTCCGCGGGCTTGATTTCAGGCGCCGGCTCGGACACCGCGGCGGCCATTTTTTTCGGCATCTCCGCCGGGGCAGCCGGAATCTCCGCCGCAGGCGTCGGCGGCTCCTGCAGCGCGCGCGCGGGCTTCGGCGTTTCCGGCGCGGGCGCAGGGCTTGCAGCCTGTTCAGGCTTGATCTCGGCGCTGGCCTCTTTCGCTGAGGTCGCCGACGTCGGCGGCACGATCTCGCCGGATTGCCGTGATGCCGGAGGCTCGACGGCGGGCTTCTCGGGCGCTGCCGGTGCCGCAGCAACCGGCGCGACTGCAACCGGTGCGACTGCAGCAGGCGCGGCCGACACTCGGGCGGACGGCGCCGGTGCGGCTGGCGCAGGAGGGGTTGGCTCCGGAGCGTGTGAGGCGTCCGATACCAGCGGCGATGCCGGCGGCTTTTCAGACGGCTGGAAGGCGACGTCGACGATGTAGTTTTTGTCCTCGCGGAACGGGTGGACGTCGACATCGCCGATCAAGGCTACTTCCACGGTCGAGGAGTCGCCTTCGATCCTCTGATTGATCGAGGCCACGTTCGACGGCGCCGCCACCTTGGCGTCGGCGAGATCGAAGTTGAGAGGGGCGCTGAACAAAAGCGAGAGCTTGCGCTCGTTGAGCACCGAGGAGACGCCGACCCCGTCAGGCATTTCAAACACGAAGCGGACGAAGGTCGGCTGCACCAGGGCGCGGACCCGGATCGGCGCACGCTTCTTCGCATCCGCCGTCGCGTGCTGCAGGCGCAAGGCGCGCTCCGCCGTGCGTGCGCGGTCGGAAAGTTCGCGCACGACCTCGGGAGGAAGGCCGGGAGGCTGGCCGGTCCATGTATCGGGCAACAGATCAACGAACACGCGTTCGCCGGCGGTCATGGTGTTGACTGTCACCTTGCGCGCCAACGACAGCCGGATCGCCGAACCGTCGGGATCGCGCCGCGCCGCACCGACATAGTCGGGCACCGCGTCGGACAGCCGGTCGATCGGAATATCCACCGGGCGCTTGAACCGGATCACCAGGATCGAGCCCGCGGTGGTCACTTCGGAGTCGACATCCTCGGCGAGTTTCAGCACCAGCCGCGCGTAGCCGCCGGCCGCGGAAAACGTCGCCTCGCCCTTGACCGCATCGGTCTGACAGATGCCGGGAGTTGTCAAACCGACCAGGACCAGCCCGGCCAGCAACGTCGACGCTCCGCCAAGACAACGCCGGACAAGACAACGCCGGACGGTCCGCGCGCAGGCGCGGACTTCTGACCAAAATCCAGCGGCAGCCGTTCGCGCCATTCCAAACCAGTCTTTCAGTTCAACGATCCGCTCGCCGGCGTGGCGCCTTCGCGCGTCCTGACGCCTTCGAATTTAGAATTGGCGATTTAAGGACCTATTAAATATCCCCGTTAATTGGGCTTTTGCGGCAGCACCTTGCCGTCGATTTTGGGAAGGTCGGAGGCGGAGGCGGATTGATCCGACCCGGCGCGCCGGGCCAATTCGACGGTCAGCCGCTCGGCCGCGTCCGTCGACATCAGGCCGAGGATATCGGACATCTTCCGCGGCGCGATCTGCGAGGCGATTTCGAACAGCACGGGCATCTCGAGCCGGTCGAACACCTTGGCGGCGTCCTTCGGCTTCATGCTCTCATACATGGTGACGATGCCCTTGAAGCGTGCGGCATCGGTTTCGGTTTTCTGTTCGGTCGCCGCCGATATCCGCGCTTCCACGGCCTTCAGCTCCTCGACGCGCGATTCGACTCGCTTTTCGGCGGCCTTGAGCAGGCTTTCGCGAATGTCGACCTCGCGCGCACGCGCTTCGATTTCCTGCCGCCGCGCCTGCAGCCGCTCGAGGACGGCGCGCTCGGACGCCGACACCGGCTGGCCCTGCTCGGGGTAGATCACGGTGCCTTCGGTTTTGGCGATTTCCGGCGCGGCCACGGCGGGCTTGGCGGCTTCCTCCTTGGGCTTCGCTTCCTCCTTGGGCTTCTCGACCGAACCGGTGATGTCGGCGGGATCGGATTTGTTTCCGCCCGGAAAGTTGAAGGTCTCCTGCGCCCAGGATTGTTTGGTCGACTGCGGCTGGTAGTCGAACACGTAGCCGCCGTCGATCACGAGGCCGGCGATCTTGAGCACGGCAAGGCCGGCGACCGCGATCACGACCACCGGAATCACGCGAATGTCACGGAGAGATTTCATGCGGCGAGGCCATCGGACCTTTTGCGGTCGGAAAACGCCTGGGCCGCCGCGGCAACCGCCTTGGCCGCCGACACAGCGGGAGCCGCGGGTTCCGGTGCGGACGCCGGCCTTGCTGCGATCGCGATCCTGGTCAGCCGCCGAACGACATTGTCGCCTTCCGCGAGCTGGTTCTTCAGCTGCTGCGACAGTTGCGCCGCCGAGGTGAGCTGGTTGCCCAGATTCTCGTTGACGTCGCGAACGGTGTGTTTGAGCCCGCCGATGGCGCGCTCGGCGATTTCGGTTGCCGTGATCAGTTCCCCGATCGTCGCCTTCAGCGAATGCTCATCCGCCTTCAGGCGCTTCAGCCGGCTGTTCAACAGCATGCAGTAGCCGATGGTGAGCATCAGCAATACCGCCACCAGACTCTCGATCGCAATTCCCAGTGAATGACTCATTGTGCCTCCATCAACTTGGTTTGCTCATCGGCCTTCTCAAACATCGCGAAGGTGGTATTCGGCTTGCGCAGTTGCTTGGTGACGCGAATGGCGACGCGGTCGCCGACCCGGCCCATCCGCCCCTCGGTCAGGGTCACGCTGCCGCAGCGCACCGCCACCAGCGCGTCGGCGCGCATTTCCAGCGGCAAGGTATCGCCGACCTTCAGCTTCATCAGCTGCTTGAGCGGAATTTCGGCCTCATAGAGCACGGCATCGACCGAAATCTCGGCCTGCGCGACCTCGGTCGCGAAATGGCCCTCCCAGATCGGATCGCGGCCGAATTTCTCGCCCATGAACATCTGCAGCAGCACGCTGCGGATCGGCTCGATGGTGGCATAGGGCAGCAGCAATTCGATGTTGCCGCCGCGGTCTTCCATGTCGATGCGTAACCGCACCAGAATGGCGGCGTTGGCAGGCCGGCTGATGGCGGCAAAGCGCGGATTGGTTTCCAGCCGGTCGATGCTGAAGGTGACCGGCGAGAGCGGCCTGAAGGCCTGCTCGGCATCGGCCAGCACGACTTCAACCAGCCGCTTCACCAGATTGGTTTCGATGGTGGTATAGGGCCGGCCTTCGATGCGCAGCGAAGTCTGGCCGCGGCGCCCACCCAGGAGAACGTCGATCATCGAATAGATCAGGCTGGAATCCACCGTCGCCAGGCCGAAATTGTCCCATTCCTCGGCCTTGAACACGCTGAGCACCGCCGGCAGCGGGATCGAATTCATGTAGTCGCCGAACCGCACCGAGGTGATACGATCGAGCGACACTTCGACATTGTCGGAGGTGAAATTGCGCAGGCTGGTGGTCATCAGCCGCACCAGCCGGTCGAAGACGATTTCGAGCATCGGCAGACGCTCGTAGGACACCATCGCCGAATTGATGATCGCGCGGATGCCGGAATTGTCGTCGAGGTTGACGTCGCCGACATTGAAGCCGAGCAGGTTGTCGATTTCTTCCTGCGACAGCACCCGCTCGCCGCTGTTCTTGCCGCCGAAGTCGCGGCTGCCGTCTTCGACCATGGCGGCCCATTGCAGCGCCATGGTGCCGGAGAGTTCATTAGCCGCGGCCGACGCCGCCGCCTCCACCGGATCCTCGGAATCCAGCGACGCTTCCCATTGCGCTGCGATGGCATCCTGGTCGACTGGATCGTTGCCCGCCATGATTTCAGACCCGTTTCGTCACTGAACGACGATTTCCTTGAACAGCACGGCGTTGACCTGGATTGGCGCGATCACCGCATTGACCCGCCGGGTCAGCTCTTCCTTCAGGCGAAACAGGCCGACCGAACCGTTAAGATCGGTCGGCCGCAGTTCGCGCAGATAGGTTTGAAAAATATCGGTGACGCGCGGCATCGACGGCTTGATCGCCTCGACCTGCTTCTCTTCCTTGACCTCGAGCACGAGCTTGACCTTGAGATACTGCACGCGCTCGCCGGGGCCGCCGACCAGGTTGATCAGCATGTCCGGCACCTCGACGAAGGACGGCGGTTTCGCCACCGGCGCCTCCGCGTGCACTTCCTCGCCGTGATGCCGGAAGAAAAAGAACCAGGTCGCGCCACCGCCGCCGCCGATCAACAGCACGGCCACCACGGCGATCATCAGCTTGAGTTTGCCCTTGGGCCCGGCGCCTTCCGGGGTTTCCCCCGCGCTGCCTTCTGCCTCGTTGTCTGCCATCGCCCCGATCCGGTTTGGGAATCAACCCGACACGCTCAGCAGGCCATGACGCGATACAAATGCCGCCAGCGCACACGCGCTCTCTCGCCGTGACGCTAAGGTAACAATGGTTAATGGAACCTTTCTATTGGCCCGCAACTAGGAAAAAGTTGCCGGGCAAACATGGTCAACAAGACCTTATTGCCGCCCCGGCGACACCCCCGCGGAACATCTAAGCCGTTATAAAATCGGTATTTTCCGACTTGGCACGGCTTTCGCTCAGTAGCTTGGCGAACCGCGGCTTGGGAGAGCCAGGCGGTTCGCACGATCCGCAACACGGCCTGGGAGGGCCTAGCGCGGATCATTTGAGGGGAGAACCACCGATGGAGAATACGCTTCTCGTCGGACTTTCGCGGCAGACGGTACTGGAACGGCAGCTCGATGTCGTCGCCAACAACATCGCGAACGTCAACACCACCGGTTACAAGGCCGACAGCTCGCTGTTCGAGGAATTTCTGACGTCGGGCGCGCACGAAGACAACTTCGTGGGAGCCGACCGCCGCGTCAGTTATGTCCAGGACCGCGCCACCTTCCGCGACTTCTCGCAAGGCGCGGCCGACCAGACCAAAAATCCCTTGGACGTTGCTATCGACGGCAGCGGTTTCCTGGTGGTGCAGACAGCCGCCGGGGAGCGCTACACCCGCGACGGCGGCCTGCAGCTCAACGGCCAGGGCCAGCTGGTAACGGTCGCGGGCAACCCGGTGCTCGGCGCCAGCGGGCCGATCATCTTTCAGCCGACCGACCACGACATCAACGTCGCGCCCGACGGGACCATCACCGTGCTGGAGGGCACCAGCACGGCGGATTCGATCCGCGGCAAGCTCCGGCTCGTCAGTTTCGCCGACGCGCAGAAACTCCTGAAGGAGGGCGCCAACTTGTATTCCGCAGGCGAAGCCGCAGCGCAGCCCGACGCCAGCTCCGTGGTCCGCCAGGGTTTTATCGAAAAATCCAACGTCAGCGCGGTGGCCGAGATGAGCCGCATGATCGAGGTGACCCGCGCCTACACGCAAATCTCGACCCTGCTGCAGCAGCAGAGCGATCTGCACAAGACCGCCATCCAGCAACTCGCCGAAGTTCCGGCTTAACGGCCAACCAGGAGACCACCCATGCAAGCACTTCAGACCGCTGCGACCGGAATGGCGGCCCAGGAACTCAGCGTCCAGGTCATCGCCAACAACATCGCGAACCTGCAGACCACCGGCTACAAGAAGCAGACCGCGGCATTTCAGGATCTGATCTACGAGCATATCCGCCGGGTCGGCGCGCAGTCCTCGGACCAGGGCACCATCCTGCCGGTCGGCATCGATATCGGCGGCGGCGTCAAAACCGTCGGCACGCCGCGTTCGATGACGCAGGGCACGCTCTCGCAGACCGGCAACGACCTCGATCTGGCGATCACCGGCGAGGGATTCTTCAAGATCCTGCAGCCCGACGGCACCTATCAATACACCCGCGACGGCACATTCCAGATGGACAACACCGGCCGTATCGTCACCGCCCAGGGCAACCCGGTTCAGCCGACGATTACGATACCGCAGAACTCCTCGGGCCTGACGGTCAATGCGCAGGGCCAGGTTTCCGTGACGCCGGCGGGATCGACGACCTCCACGATCGTCGGCCAGATCGGCCTGACACGCTTCATCAACAAGGCCGGCCTGCAGCCGGTCGGCAATAACCAGTTCACCGAAACGCCGTCTTCCGGCGCGCCGCAGGACGGCCTCGCCAACGCCGACGGCTACGGCGCCATCACGGAAGGCAGCCTCGAACAGTCCAACGTCGACGTCGTCTCCGAGATGTCCAACATGATCGCCGCGCAGCGCGCCTACGAGATGAACTCCAAGGTGGTCAGCGCCGCCGACCAGATGCTGCAAACCACCTCCGCGCTGTTCCGCTAACGGGAGCTGATGATGACCTTCCGCGCAATCCTGCTTGCCACCGCCCTGCTCGCGGCCACCGCCGCGGTCGCGTCGGCGCAAGACAGCGAAGACGATATCGCGGCACCGGTGCTTCGCGCCAGCGTCACCGTCGCCGGCGACGTGGTACGGATCGGCGACATCATCGACAACGCCGGCACCTCGGCGCAGATCGCGATCTATCGCGCGCCCGATCTCGGCACCACCGGCTCGATCCCGACGGCCCAGGTGCTCACCACGCTGCGGGCGCATCAGGTGATCGGCGTCGACACCCGGGATCTCAAGGAGATTTCGGTGACGCGGCTGGCGCGCACGCTCGAAAGCAAGGACATCCAGCTTCACGTCGCCCGCGCGCTGGAACACCGCAACGGCCTCGGCGACGCCGCCAACCTCACGCTGACCTTCGATCGCGACGTGCAGGATCTCCGGCTGGATGCGTCGAATACCGGCGCCATGCAGCCGGTCGCGTCCCGGTTCGATCCGCGCAGCGGCCGCTTCGATGTCAGCTTCGAGATCGGCAACGATGCCGGCACGACGCCGACCAGAGTGCGCTTCACCGGCACCGCGGTCGAGACCGTCGAAGCCGCGGTGCTGGCGCGTGACGTCGAACGCAATGAAGTCCTGAAATCCTCGGACGTGATCACCGAGCGGCGTCCGAAGGCGGAGGTCGGCAGCGACGCCGCGGTGCGCGATCGCGCGGTCGGCATGCAGATGCGAAAGCAGCTTCGCGCCGGCCAGGCATTGCGGGTCGCCGATCTCGCCAAGCCCGATCTGGTGCAGCGCGACCAGACCGTCACCCTGATCTACCAATCCATCGGTCTCTATCTCACCATTCGCGGCAAGGCGCTCGAGGGCGGCACCGAGGGCGACGTGGTCAGCGTCGTCAACCTGCAATCGAAGCGCACGGTGTCCGGCGTCGTGATCGGCCGCGGCCAGGTCTCGATTTCGGTCGCAACGCCCCGCGCCGACGCATCCACCACGCTCGGGTCAGCCTCGCCGGCCGCATCGGTCGCGCTCGCCGCCGGCAATGATTTACAAGCAGCAGCGAAAGCCGAGTAAAGTTCATGTTGACGTCCAGTATCAATCGTTTCGTTCTGACCGGCACCATGCTGAGCATCGTCAGCGTCGCCGGCGGCTGTTCCTCCATCGACCGGCTTTCCCAGATCGGCGAACAGCCGAAACTGTCCTCGATCGACAATCCGACAACGCAGCCCGGCTACAAGCCGGTGCAGATGCCGATGCCGAAACCCGAGGCGGTGTCCTACAACGCCAATTCGCTGTGGCGCAACGGTTCGCGGTCGTTCTTCAAGGACCAGCGCGCGCATCAGATAGGCGACCTCCTGACCGTCACGGTCAACATCACGGACCAGGCCAATTTCGCCAACGAAACCCAGCGCAGCCGCACCGTTACCGAGGACTCCGGCATTACCGCCTTCCTGGGAAGCAATCTGCTGACCGGAAAGACCACCGCTCTGCCCGGACGGCTCTTGACCGCGGACGCCACCGCCAACAGCGACGGCAAGGGCTCGGTGCAGCGGCAGGAAACCCTGCAGACCAACATCGCCGCCGTCGTCACCCAATTGCTGCCGAACGGCAACATGGTGGTCGAAGGCAAGCAGGAAGTCCGCGTCAATTTCGAAATGCGCGAACTGATCGTCGCCGGCATCGTGCGGCCGGAGGACATCCAGAGCGACAACACCATCGATTCCAGCAAGATCGCGCAGGCCCGTATCGCCTATGGCGGCCACGGCCAGATCACCGACGTGCAGCAGCCGCGCTATGGCCAGCAGGTGATGGACGTGCTGCTGCCGTTCTAAGCCTTTAAAGAGCTCCCACATCGCATCGCGAACCTAGGCGCGACGCGATGTAATACACGGCCTCCGTCAGCTCCCCTGACGGAGGCCGTGACTGTTTATGCGAAGCGTAGCAAACATCGATATTATAAGGGCTTTCTCTAGTTCACCCCCTGCAGGTTCGTGTCAGTTTGTTCAGACCCGGACTGAACTGGCGCGCAACACGCTGTATCAGTCTGCGTAGCACCATTTTATATCGCACGTTTGGGTCACGTTGGGCGGAGGCTTGCCGTAGCTGTCAAGCTCAAGCTTTTGTGGGGCTGCATTATAGGGTTGTGGGGCTGCATTATAGGGTCGATCCCACCGGTGATGGCCTTGACCGGTGCGCATGTGATGCTCTGACGCAAACGCCATTTGAACCGCGGATCCCGCAATCAGCAACGCGGCGAGAACGGTGAAGGTTGCCTTTCGCATTTTGCTCTCCATCCGTGGAAGCTCTGTTGAGGCAACCTCATCTCGCTTTGTGCGTCTGGTAAAATGATGCCGGAAAATGCTCGCCACGCCGTCTTTCACTCACGACACCAGGCCATCGGTCGTGGTACGCACAAACCTATTCAGGAACAAAAACCTCGCTGATCCCTGCGCCTGCCGGATAGGGTCATTTGCGTCCCCTTAGCGCCCACATTGAAAGGGCCCCTATTAGCGCAATTATTGCGCCGCCAACGGCGGCACTGGCATAGATCTCTTGCATTGCAACGTCCGCTCTCCAGTTCGAAAGGTGCCGCGTACCGGCACAATCCTGATGTAGATTGGCAGCTCGCCAATTCCATTAAATTCGTTTTCAGTGGTACCTCCATGTCATCCGCGCGACGTCACGCCGCCCCCCATCGCACATTCTTGATTCCTCGCACCGCCCCGAACACGCCCCAGAAGCCAACGCCTTCCGCCGCCGGCCTGCGCGCGTCAAGTACCTGCACGGGAATCCCTCGCCGTTTCCCTGTTCGCCGACGTTGGCATCGTTGGAGGCGTGCATTCGGCAGCTGCGCGACGATGGCATGGGCATGCTCAAGATCGGCAAGAAGCTCGGCATCGGAACTAGCGTGGTGCACCGGGTGCTGAGTGAGGACGCGCGGTAGTCACCGCACATCGCATCATTTCGTGCTTTTGGGCAGCGCGTCTATCGACGCTACCGTTCCGAACAGAAATACGTTCTCGGAATGACCCGCCAGACGGCGTATCGATAATACGGCCGATAGGCGTAGCCGAGATAGACCGCGGGCGGCTCGCGATAATAGGTACCATGATAAAAGTTGTAGACCGGCGCGTCGGTGCAACGGTACGGGACCCAGCCGGCGCGGCCGACCGGGAATACGCCGATCTCGGGAGGGACATCGGGCCAACGCTCGTGGGCTTGGGCGATATCAGGTAAAGGCAAAATCGCCGCCAAAGCGGCCGCGGTCACCAAAGCCCAGTGCGTTTCTCATGTGCAGACCCTGCAATGATTGGTTTTGCAATGGCGATTGTCGGCATCAAATGCCGTCGTCTCGAGCTTCAAACAGTGCGCTCGGCGAGCAGAAGAAATGGTCGCCCTATGAAATCGACTAGGCCTTCAAGGACGTGAATGCAAGCGTATCCGAACGCCTCGCCTTTAAAGCGAATCTGGGTCGGCTCCGGCTGATGCGACCGAACGAGTTCTGACACCAACATCACGACAGATCGCTGGCACAGCGGCAGGGCAGCAACGCTGCCCACGGCATGCCTTGTCTGTTGTGACCACCGGACGGCGCGCTTTGTGATGTGGTCGCGCCGTCCGGTTTTGCTCTATTTGACGAACATCGTGCGCGCAGCGCAGCCATCATGTCCGTTTTCCACCGAAGTCCGCTTTACCCTCAAAAACCGACATCGTCAGTTAGACCAGCAATGTCCGTAAAGTTGCCACTATCGGAAGTCGCCGCGCTCTCACTCGCACCGATGCCGGCGACCATCATAGCCACGGAAGGTTCCGGACGATGGGTCATAGGACCGGTAACGCTCGGCGCAAGACGCATCCGGTCCATTCGGGCCGCCGTAATAATCCATTGCGCCGTACGAACTGCGGGATGGGTACACCGGCGCCGGGCCCGGCCCCGATCCATGAACGCCCAAACTCTGGTAAAAAGCATCCATGCCGGGTTCCTGGGCCGCAGCTTGTGCAAATACCGGGGTTGCGAACGCCGCTGACAGAAGTGCGGCTGCGCTGAAAATTGTGAATCTTGTCATGGTCGGGTTCCTTAACATGCTTGATCCGATGCGGATGTGCGCGGATCTTCTCGTGACAAGACTCGAGTTCATGTCCGGATAATTCCCCAGGGGCTCGCTCACGAATTGGCGACTGCTGCGCATTGAGGACGGCGAGTTGATCGGCCTGACCGGCGTTCAACTGCTTCTGAACAATGTCGAGGCTGGCCTTTGCTGTATCTTCCGCACGTCGCGCAGCCTTCATGGCGCGGGCATCCGATTGCAGAGCGCGCAAGGCGTCCGCGACATTCTGGAATGCGGTAATCGCGGTGGCGCGATATTGAGCTTCGGCCTGATCGAGCGCCGCACCCGTGATCGCCGAAACAAACCGGCTCCCGGATTTCCTTACACCAGGCTTACAAGCGCCTCCCCGCCGGGAGATCGGCTCTTGTTTGCCAACTTGACTCGGTTCATGGCTAGTTCTGATTTCTCGTTGAATTGATGGGGCGCCGCGCATGCGGTTGTTGATCGTTGAGGACAATCAGGAACTCGCCGAGCTTCTGGCCAAGGGCTTGCAAACGGCGGGCTACGAGGCTGACATATTGTCCACGGTTGAGGAGGCAACAAGCGTCCTTCACACAACGTTCTACGCCGCTCTCATCCTCGACCTGGGATTGCCGGACGGCGATGGCCTCGCGCTGTTGCGCGAGATACGGCATCGAAACAATCCGATTCCCGTTCTGGTTCTTACCGCACGCGGCGGCCTTCATGATCGCGTCCATGGCCTGCGCAGCGGGGCGGACGACTATCTGGTGAAGCCGTTCGCGCTGGAGGAGCTGGTCGCGCGACTGGAAGCTCAATTACGACGGCCCGGCCACCTGCTCGGGAGTTCTCTTCGCATCGCCAATCTCGAATTCGATACCGGAAACCGGCAGGCCTCCATTGACGATCAGCCCCAGCTCCTGTCGGCCCGCGAAACCGCGGTGCTTGAGCTGTTGATGCGCAGCAAAGGCCGTGTGGTTTCCAAGAAGCAGGTCGAGGATCACATCTTTGGACACTCGGGGGACGTCGCGTCCAATGCCGTCGAGGTCTACGTTCATCGTTTGCGCAAGCAGCTTTCGGAGCGAGGCGCCAAGGTCCAGGTTCATACCATTCGTGGAGTCGGATACCTCATCGCAGAGGAAAAATAGCGTGATCAGGTTCAAGTCGATCATTTCTCGCATCGTCATTCTGCATGTCGTCGCCGTTATTATTACCTCCATTTTCATGTCGCTGGCGCTGTCGTGGCTGTTGAACTATGCAACAGACAACATTCACAACAAGGCGATGCAGGAACAGGCCGTTTCAGTTGGGGAACATCTAAGCGCGAAGTCGGACGGCAGCCTCGAACTGGACCTTCCGCTCGACCTGCTCGGGCTCTATTCGCAGGCGTATGGGCGTTATTCCTATGCGGTGATCGACAATCAGGGTCGGGCGCTGTTTTCTTCCCTCAAGGATCAGACCGCCCTGTTTCCCGCCGACACAGAATCCAGCGATGTCGAGTTTTTGCAACAAAAGCGCGGCGACGCCACCGTGTCCGGCGCCAGCGTCAAAAAGACCGTCGGCGACCGCGCCGTCTGGATCCAGACCGGTGAGGATCTGGCCAACCGCGACGTGCTGATCGACGATATCGTCGCCGATTTCTATAAAAATGTCGGATGGATCACGCTTCCGATCCTGCTGGTGCTGCTGATCGCGGACATTGCCATCTTCCGCCGTGCCCTGCGGCCCCTGCGGCAGGCCTCGGAGATCGCCCGCCACATCGGACCGACGCGTACCGGCCTTCGTTTGCCGACCGAAGAAATTCCACGCGAGGTGCGTCCTCTCGTGTCTGCCGTCAACCAGGCCCTGGACCGGCTTGAAGAGGGCTTGCGGATTCAGCGCGATTTCACCGCGGACGCCGCGCACGAACTGCGCACCCCCCTGAGTATCCTGAGAACGCGGCTGGATATTCTGAAAGACGAGCAAACGGGCCAGGCGCTGCGGCAGGACGTGGACGGAATGGCGCATATCATCAGTCAGCTGCTCGACATCGCGGAGCTGGATGCGTTCGTCGTCGATCCCTCCGAAAAAGCCGATCTTCGATCGGTAGCCGCCGAGGTCGCGGAGTTTGTCGCGCCGCTGGCGCTGGCGCAAGGAAAGGACGTCGCCTTGCTGGGCGCAACAGAACCGGTCTGGGTCAAAGGCAATCCGGAGATGCTGACCCGTGCCATCCGGAACCTTGCGGAAAATGCCATCAACCACACCGCCCCGGGAACGACCGTTGAATTCGTCGTCGAAGAGAAGGGAATGGTGAGCGTTCTCGACCACGGACCGGGCATAGCTGAAGACGAGCGCAAACTTATCTTTCAACGCTTCTGGCGGCGCGATCGCAGGAAGGCAGGAAGCACCGGTCTTGGGCTTTCCATCGTTCAGCGCATCGCCGAGTTGCATTCCGCGACCATCACGCTGAAAAACCGCCAACCCAGCGGCGCCTGTTTCTCGCTTGAGTTCATCTCGTTGAACTCCTGAGGGTCGTATCGGTGCGGATGCCGGCGGGTGGGTTTCCCGGCGAAGAAATCGACCGTCGCCGCATCCGGTGATTTGCCCGACAGGCGGTCCCGTCATTCCTGTGTCCAGCCCTTGGAAGCCGAGCGGACGCTGAAGCGGTTGATCAGTTCGGCGCATGACGACGGGTTCAATTTGCCGGAAACCGACAGTCGGGTCATTGCGGCCCAGAAACGTCTCGCGAAGGCCGTGGACGATCAGCGTCTCAACGAGCGCAGTGAGACGCGGTCACAGGCGTGGCGAACAGCTTCCGGGGCGCTGGCTGCCTGCGAGGCGTGGCTTCGCGACGGCAAACCGCACGGCACGGTGCTGGAGTTGCTCGAAGGACCGGAGCCGAAGCTGAACAAGGGCGAGAGCATCACCGACGCCATCGAACGTCATCGACGGCGCGTCAGGGAGCTGCGGGCCGATCTGCATCGCATCGAGAGCGCGCCGTACCCGTCAAAACATGCCAAAGCGCGCCTGCGTGAAGCCATCGAAATACTGGCGCAGCGCGGAACCCCGGATGTCAGCGCATTGATCGAGCACGACGGCAACATCGTTTGGCCGATGCAGCGTGTGCAGTCGCAGGTGTTCAACGCGGGACCGGGTGCCGTTGCGTTCCATGAAGTGGTCGATGTCGTAGGACTGTTCGCGTTTTTTCTCAAGCCAACCGCTATTTCCATCTTGGATGGGCTTGTAGACATCGAAGGTGATGACAAGGCCGCATTGTCGCACGAAGCGCGCGAGAAGGCCGAAGCCGAAACGATGGCGGACCTGCTTGCGGTCGAGCGCGACGAATGTGTGCCGGTGTGGCAGGCGCAGGCGCAAGGTCTGCCGGTCGAGCATCGCGCCGACATCTCGCCGCTCGCGCTGCTTGGTCTGAAGTTGGTCACGACAGCGCGTGCGGTCCCGTCGTTTGGATCGTCACCGGAGCATGCTTGGAATCTCGTCGGGCGATGAACACGAACCGCGACGGGCCACACGTCGGCATCCTGCCGTCGCGCAGGGCGAGGCTTTTGCTGGACGCATGCATGAGCCTCGCCCGATCCCAACCGCGACGGCGGCACCCACCCGGTGTCGAGACCGTCGCGGTCGGGCGACGTGGCCAACGGTCAGGGTCACGTCTCCCGCCCCATCCAAACCGGAGTGAACAACATGGATCAACCCGGACTTCACCGCCTGCGCGCGCAGGATCGGAGCGGCTACGCCGATGGCCAAGAGAACCCGTGACCGGCGGCGCGGCAAGCGTTCGCCCGTGTTCGCCGCGTGGGTCGCGATCAGCTCGCGCGGCCCGGTTTGCCGCCGCTGGCACGCATATCCGAACTTTCACCGCGATGTCGGCCCGCGACCGAGTTGGCGGCATCTGCTCATCCGCGATGACCCGACCGGCGCGTTTTCGCCGGACAATTGCCGCTGGCAAGTTGGGAGATGGTACCGGCGGCGGCGACCGACCGCGCGGACACGATGACGCCGCAATCCTTTAGGCCGGGATTGCGGTCGTTGAGCAGTTTGATCTTCGGGTGCCCTGACGCGGCAACATGCGGTGCCGCAAGTCTTGAGGAGCCGCCAACGGGTAGTGGGGGTCAGTTTGAGATCGATTTAGCAAAGCTGGTTGGTGTCCCTAGGGCGTTCGGGGGTCACTTTGGCGTATCCGGTTTGCTGGGCCAGTATTTCGATTTGGTCAAAATCCAGTCCTTGGCTTCTGCTTCGGTCGCGAAGTCTCCGATATGAGAGTCCGGACCATTTCCTGTCTTTACCGAAACGAACCAGCGACCGGTTTTTGTCATTTCCGGCACAAAGTGGGGGACCATCTTAGTCATTTCCGTAATATGCGACGTGAAGGTGGCGTCGGATGGCGGTCTGGCTTCTGACCCATCGCTACACTAGGACGTTTGGGGTGGGTCATGAATTCTGCCTGTGGTCATCAAGAGCAGGAACAGCGCGCGCTCCCCCTGATATTTCGCCTCTGAGCGGCTGTTTTCCCATCCAGTCATAAAGGCTTTTCCGGACAGGTCCTGAACCCGCCACCACCATCTAGATCGGCCCCGTTTTTCAAGTGTCACTTCGAACATCCGCTAATAAACCGATTTCGGATCAAAAAACTCCCGAAACGAGGCTTATTTTTTGCCACAGACCCACTATCCGCCAACGGCAGTCAGGGGACGTTCCGGTTTCCCGGTCTGTTCCTATAGGTGGCGGGGTGCTGGCCCCTTTCCATCCGCTGTTTACGGAGTGGTCCCTTTTGATTTTGGGAGTGGTCCTTTTTGGTTTAGGGCCCGGTGGTTGTACGTGCCATCTTTACGACAACGGAACGTTCGACAACGGGGTGTTCTTCTGGTGCAACACCCGTCCGATTTTATGACGGGAGGTCGGATGCCGAACAGACATTTTTAGCCCCCTATGATCGCGTGACCGATTATCGAGCGCTCTGATTTGCAAGACGAAGGCCCAATGAAACGAATTCATCCCTCTGACGATGCCATCGACTGGGACGCCATAGCCATTGAAGCCCTAGAGATTGCTCGCTCGATGCCGGCAGGCAAAGAGAAAAGCGAAGCCCTGAAAAAGGCCGGCATCCTGCGTAATGCCGCCGCCGACATAAATGGACCTTGCTTTGCGAAGCGGGGGAGGCCGCCAAAGTAAGGCCGCCTCAGTTGGCGACCTCTTTCATTTCAAGCCGCGCGTCATTGATCCCTCGTCAGCTTCCGCCGTCCCCAATGTGGGTCTTTCCGGTCCGTATTGAACACGCGCTCGACGTGGCGGTTCGACGAATTTCATGGGCTTGCTTTTATCTATCTCTAAGAATTTCGACGTACCATACTTTCATGGAAAGACGCGCGATCCCTCGCAAGCCGGTGCTGGTGTCTGGAGCGATTGAATTCTCTGGCAGAACGGTCAACTGCTTAATCTGCAACATGTCCATCTCGGGGGCGGCCCTCGACGTTACCGACCCCCTCGGCATTCCCGACCGTTTCAACCTCTTCTTTAAGGCGGACGGCGCGCAGATTCCCTGTCACGTCATCTGGCGCAAAGATGAGCGGATCGGCGTGGCCTTCGACTAACACCGGATTGGGTCGTGGAACGGGCGCTGCCAGCCGCGATCAGCCTTCATGCCGCCGCCCGATCTTCCTTGTCTGCGCCGCGCGCGACGATCTTCAGCGCATCATCTGGCAGCGGACGTTGCAGTGCCTTCGCCTCATCCCACGGTGCGCGCATCCACACGTCCCGCTCTTCGTCGGTGAGCAGGATCACCGGCATCGCCTTCGGATGGATCGGCTCGACCACCGCGTTCGGTGTCGTCGTCAGAAAGCCGTAGACCTGATGCGGTCCCGGCACCGGCTTCGACTTCGTGCCGCGATCACCGTTGAACGTCGTCCAGATGCCAGCGAAGGTGAATAGAGGCCGGTCATCGTTGAGCGCGAACCACACCACGTCCTTCTTTTTCGTCTCCGGGTTCGGCTCCGGCGCATACTCGGCAAAGCTGTTGGCTGGGACCAAGCAGCGGTTCTCCGGCTTGAGCCAGACCCGCCAGTGAGGTGAAGTCGTGGTCCGAATATTTGTGACCGGCGGCCACGGCGACTTCGGCGGCGGTGGCATGCCCCACCGCATCATGCTCAACTCGCGCCCGGTGTCGGTGTTGCGGACCACCGGAGCGGGATAATCCGGAAACACGCCCGGCATCGGCGCGAGATTGCCGACATAGCGGTTGACGACGCGGAACAGCGCGATGATCGCGGCTTGGTTCGTCGTGATGCTGTAGAGGTTGCACATGCGCTTCGCAGACTAACGCTTCTTAAAGTCCGTTAGCTTCCGCATGTAGTAGCCCTGCCTCTGAACGGCGAGCTTAATGTCCTCGCTGACGCTCGCTACTTTTTTCTTCTTACGCCATCTGCCTGACGCGTCAGGAACAGGAATTGGCAAACCATTGCGCACAACCAACAGATCACGCTTGGTGTTCAGATACACATCGAACATTCTAAGGCCCCCCAGCCGATCGTCAGAATATCGCGGGGAGCCGAAATGGCAAGCAACTCCGCCCGGCCACGATGGACAGGCAAGCCGCTACAGCTTGCGGTGGATGACGTGCCGGGCACAACAGGCGACGCAGGCAGCTTATCCACAGGGTCTCTCTGGGTTCGTTGCGGACGCCCTCTGATTGTGCGTCAGTTTCCACGACCCATCGGAGGATGACGCGGAATGCCGCTCACGCCAGCGCAGCTCAAAGTGTTGAACAAACTCGGTGCCCCGAACGTTCGGCCACGCTTGCAATATGCTGGCGCGGGCAGCGGGTCGGTGGTGCCCGGCTTATCAAGCCCCGATCCCTCGCGGATTGATGTCGAAGAATGGCTTACTGAAAAAGATCGCGAAGCATCGAAGTTGCAAAGCGATACCCTTTGGTATGCGAAGGCAGCTTTTTGGGGGACGGTTTCGGTCGGGGTTGCTGGGATCATCGTGACGATGGTCGCGGCGCTCTTTGGGAAATAGCTCACCGCCCGTCGTCCTGCCACGGCATCGTCGGCAGTGACGGCACCCGGCGCTGCATGACGCGCGGTCGCGCGATCGGTTGCCGGGTCCGGGCCAAGGAGAAGCCCAATGCCGAGGGGTGCCAAAGGACTGCGCTGAGAACCAAACCGCACCGGCGACCTCGCTGGGTCCTTTGGGGCGCAGGACCCTCCGGGGGGTCCGCGCGACCGCACCCCTTCAGCATATTTGCAATTTTCGTTTTTCGATTTTCCTTTGCTGAATTTCGCTTAAGCTCGCGAGATGCGGCGCAGTGATCTGACTGAGGCGACGATGGAAGGCTGGGCGCGGCTCGACGCATCCCAGCGCCACCGGTTTTTCGAGGCGTTCGTGAAGGCGGCGCTGCGGCTCGACCAGCTTGCTCTCCGCGCTTGGCTCCGGCGGCGGCTCCAATATCCGCCGCTCGCCGCTCCGATCGATCCGGCCAGCTTCATATTTGCGGATGCTGACATTGCCAGCCTCCTGCGGTCAGCCGGCGAAGCTGCCGCCGGGCCGGACAGGGACGAGGCCGGCACCGATCCGCACGTCAGATAGTTGCGATTGATCCGCATCAACGAACAGAACCGGCTGCTGACATAAAAAATTGACTTAATGGGTCGATCCCACTAACCAAAGGGGGAGCCGGTTTGATTAAAATCCGCTGTTATTTAATGAATTTGCAGGTAGCCAAAATGTCGATTAAATCAGTAATGCGGCTTTCCGTGTTGAGCGTCTGCGTGGCGCTTTCACCGCAAGCCAGTGCGGGCACGATTGATCTTGGTGAGGCCGCCTACTACGGAGCCATCGCCGGGCCCAACACCAAGAGCCTGCAATTCAGCAATTCGATCTACAATGGAAATGTCGCCACCGACAATTCCGGCACCACAGCGGGCGGCAACTACGTCCAGTTCAGCGGCGGCACGATCAACGGCAACTTTAGCTTCGTTGGAACGGCGCAGGCCAATCTCGGTGCAGGCACGCTCAACGGCAGTAAGATTGCCAACGATGCGAACGTTTCATCCGCCTACAACACGATATCGAGCCTATCTAGTACGTTTGCTAGCCAGACGGCCACGTCTTTCGGAGGTTCGGGCACCCTCAATGCGACCAGCGGGGTGCTAGACGCCACTGGAAGTTATGTATTTACGGCCACAGCTAACAATTTCCTTGCTGGCGGTGCGTTGACGATCAACGGCTCAGCCACTGACTCGGTGGTTATTAACGTCACAGGCAACAATAACGTCCAACTCAAGAACCTGCTCAACCTTACGGGCGGGATCACTTCCGACAACGTATTCATTAACATCCTCGGCGTCGGGCAGTCGGTAGGCGGCAATACGAATAAGGGCATTGTGAACGGCGTCTTCGTCGCCCTCGACGACAAGTTCAATATTGATAGCACTACGATTGACGGTCGGATAATCGGCGGTGGATCGAACGACTTCCAACTCGTGTCCAATTTCGTACTGAATGCCCCTCCAAGCCCGCCGCCTCAGGTCAACTCCAGCGTCCCCGAACCCTCCACATGGGCGATGCTGCTCCTCGGCTTCGCAGGCATCGGCTTCATGGCTTATCGTCGGAAGTCAAAGCCAGCATTGATGGCCGCCTGATCCGCGATCATCAGGTTTGAATTGAAAAGCCGCCTTCGGGCGGCTTTTTCTTTGCGCAACAGTTATCCGCCACTTCCGATTTTGGCACAAAGCAGACGTGCTGAAGGCCAGCCTAGATGTCCACTTCTGGGCGCAATGCAGACATCGCAAGCCCTTCGCGCCCATCGCGTCATCACGACCGACGACGACAGCGGACAGCACCCACGACGACAGGAACAGGCGTCAGTGGCGAGGCCATTGGGATCGTCGTACAGCGCGCCGCCAGCGCAGGGCTACAGGACACCGGGCAAGCCGCGCCAGCGCACAGACCCTCCGTTGATCTAGGTCAACGTCAGCGATCCTTTGGCGCTCACGTTATTTTCAGCCGCACCTGAGGCGGCTCCCGTCACCTTTCAGTTCCGCAAACACGAAGAGGGAAGTCCGCCATGCATCCGAGGAAGCGTCTTTCGATCAAGTCAGCGACTGTTGCTGGGATTGCTGCTAGCGCCCTGTTGGGGCTTGCAGGTCTCACTCTCAATCCAGCGCCAGCCAAGGCGGTCGTGTACTGCGAATACGTCGGTTATCCCGCCCATTGCGTCGCAAGGGCTGGCGTCGTGCTCAGGCCTCGTCCGGTGGCGCGCGCTGCGGTCCGTCATAACGCCGGTGGCAACTTAAATGGTGGCGTCAATCGCGTTGGGGTGCGGCGGTAAAGGTTGTTTCGCGGGTCACGAGCGAGAAAGAAGCCGTCACCGCTTCGTCCCGGTGGCGGCTTTTTTATAGTCCCGGCGCGGGCAGTTCGACCGATGGCGGACGGCATCACGTCATCACCGACGCGAGACCTTGCATCTCCGGCCCGTTGCGTTGGGCGGGAATCACTTACCCTTGCTATGGGAATTCCCAACCGATAGCGCGTAGGTTCCCGCGAAGATCAGGATTGCTGCGACGGTCGACAAAGCGATGATTTTCTCCATGCCGAAAATATGCGGCCGGGGTCGTTAGTTTTTCACTCCAAAAATGCGCGCAATTAAACTGATCCACTGACGTGAACTGGCAATGGCGCCTTGCGCCGATCCGCTGCTTGCTGATCTGGCCACTCTGCACCAGCTCATAGAACAGAAACCGCGCGTTGGTCGGGATGGTGCCGTCGCGTTCGCGGGGGGACACTGTGCTTCAGGACAATTCCCTAAACTTGGTTCTTGAGTTTAGATGGCTGGGTACCACCCCCCAAGCGCGGTACACCAAGCCCCCCACGGCCTCAGTCTCCCCAAGACTGGGGCCGTACCTTTTGACAACCGTGCTGGCAGACTAGGACAGTCGCCCTCAAGCACCGCTCGTCGTCGTGTTGCCGCTGGTCGTCTCGAGGCTGATCACCTTGCCTCTGGAATCGTAAGATCTATTTCTTCTTGGCAAGCGTAGCGCGCGCTTCATTGCAGACGGTCTTGACGGCAGCACGATCATTGTTGGTAGCCTTCTCATAGACCGGGTTGTCTTTCAGGAAGTTACCGATCATGTGTTTCTCACCGTAGACCACTTGCTCCCAAGTCAAGCCGTTGCCCTCGATCACGGACATGGTCATTCCGCGAAGTTTGCCATCTTCCCCTGTGGTCATTTTGCACCGCTCCTGCGCAATCATGTAAATCACGGCAGCCACCGCCGCATTGTTTTCCTGCTCGGTGTTCTGAGTGAATGCTGGTGTTGACGTGGCAAGGAGAATGGCAGCGGTGGGGACTAGACGCTTCATTGGCTTATTCCTTTTGGAAAAAGGAAAGATCAGCTAACGAACCGCTCGTTGACGTGGATCGAGAAACCTAGCGGCACGTCACCGCACCCGAGACGAGAGGGGCGGTCCTCGGTGCAGTTCATTGGCCCTCGGCATAGGGAGCCGTAACCGCCGTCCATTCCAGAACCTCATATTCGACCGCCCCCCTCGGGATCATTTTCCTCGAACCATTTCTCTGTGGCATCTGCCGTCGCGAACACCGCCAGCGTCGGGGCGATTAGAAGGCCGTAGAGCGCGCCGGGAGCGCAGGGCTATAGGACCCACCGGCCAGCCATGGCCAGCGCACAGGCGGCCCACGCCCCGGCCCATGAACCCGGCCTTAAAATCTCGCCGGGACACAGCCGGGACACGCACCGAGGGCGTTATCAACAACATATTCAAAACACAGCAGTTTTTCCGCTAGAACGGGCCTAAAAGCAAGCCCACAGAGGGGCGCTTCGCGGTCGTCACGAACGCGGGACGGGATGCGGTGGACGCTGATAGCGCTTGTGACGAACGCGTTTGTTGTTGGACGGCGAAGTCGTGTGGTCCTGATGCCTCGACGCCGGCATCAAGTTTGCAAATCTTTCGCAAGCGACGGTGACAAGAAAGCCGATCACCGGGGAGCAACTGTATTTTTAAATTAGACCGGTGATCGGCTGGCCTCAAGGCTGGCGCTGCGCGCCACCGCCTCCGGCGGCTGTCGGCCTTGACCCCATCCGCTCACTGGTCTGTTGGCTTTGCATGCGCTCGGCCGAATGCCGAGCGCGGGCGTGGCGCGCTCGTCAACTCACCGGGTAGCGACTGGCATCCCATTTCTCGCCGCGGGCGATCATGGTGTTGAGAATGACGATCAGCTTGCGCATGCAGGCGACCAGGGCAACCTTTGCCTTTTTGCCCTTGGCGATCAGGCGATGATAGAAGGTCTTGAGCATTGGGTTGTGCCGGGTCGCCGCTCCCAGGGACGCCATGTAGAACAGATTGCGGACCTTGCGGCGTCCCCCCTTGATCTGGCGCTCGCCCTGCCGTTTACCGCTATCATCATCGTAAGGGGCGACGCCGAGCAAGGCGGCGATGGCCTCGTTGCTCACCTCGCCCAATTCCGGCATGGCTGCGATAAGGCCGGCAGCAGTCGTGGCGGCAAGCCCTGGCACGCTCTCGATGATCTCGGCGCGCTTGGCAAAATGCGGCGTGGCCTTGACGAGGGCGGTGATCGCTGCCTCGAGCTTGGCAAGCTCGACGGCTATGGCCTTCAGCAGTCGCGCATGGCTTTTTTGCACCGGTTCCGGCACATCCTGCTCGCCTTTGTTGCTCAGCATGGTTCTTATATCGAGCAACCCCTGGCGAGCATTGACCATCTGTTGAAGCGTCTCGCGCGCAGCATCGTGGGCTTGGCTTGGCGCCTCGTCGAATATCTCGGCAAACCAAGCGATCGTGTCAGCGTCGATGACATCATTTTTGGCCAGTCGCCCAGCAGACTGGGCGAAGTGGCGCACCCGCTTAGGGTCAACAATACGAACTTCGATAGCCTTCTCGCGGATCGCCCGGGCCCATTCGCGCTCATATCCCCCGCTTGCCTCCATCACTGCTTTGGTCACCTTGTGCTTGCGAAGCCAAGAGATCAACTGCCGACGTCCCTCCGCGGTGCTTGGGAACGTTTGCCGTTGAGACAGCGCACGAATGCTCACATCCGCCTTGTCCTTGGCGATATCAATACCGGCGACAACCAGACCGTTTTGTGCCATCATCCAGCTCCCTTCCTTGCTCGGTTCGGGCTCTAAGCCCATGCAACTGTTCGGGTTGAGGAAGACACCGGATCTGTCCCTCGCTCCCCGTCAGGCTCTAGCGGCCTTTGAGCACCACGGGCTCAGATCCAGCGGCGGGCGGTTGGTCAGAACCGCCCGTTCGCATATTCTGGCAGATTTTGCGGACACAAGAGCACGGTATAAGCCGTAAACCATTGCGTGCGGGAATGTCGGGTGATTTCCGGTGGCTCGCTGTGAATACTCGTGTGCATACTCACTACCAATAGCGCACACGAGGCTGCGGGTGCATCGGGCGCCCGGCATTCCCCACGCCCTCTGTTTTCAGGGCGGAGATTTCCTGCAAACCTCGGACGCATCGCGCCGCGAGATCGAGGAGTCGCATCTGGAGTTGCAACGTCATTGCGAGAAGCAAAGCGACGAAGCAACCCAGCACTGTCATTCCGGGGCGATGCGAAGCATCGAACCCGGAATCTCGAGATTCCGGGTCTGGTGCTGGCGCACCATCCCGGAATGACGGTTGGGGCGCTCTGGAATGCTTCGCGGAGACTGTCATCGGACGCGCAATGACGGCGAAAATAATTCCAGCGGACGACTTCAATCACGAAAACGTCGCGCTCACATTGCCCAATCCCGCCAGCTCCATCAGCACCGTATCCCCGGCATCGAGCCAGATCGTCTTGACGAGACTCCCGGTCAGCACGATCTCCCCTGCCCGCAGGCTCTTGCCGCCGGCGGCGAGATGATTGGCGAGCCAGGCGAGCGCGTGGTGGGGATGGCCGAGCACATCGGCGCCGGTGCCGCGGCTGACTTCGACGCCGTTGATGATCGCGCGGCCGGCGACAACAAGCAGATCGGGCGCGGCCGATGGCGCCACCGGCTTTCCGAGCACGCAAGCGGCGGCAAAGAAATCGTCCGCCACCAATGTCGGCGCGCCGATGCTCTGCCAGTCCATGTAGCGGTCATCGACGATCTCGATCGCCGGCAGATAGGATTCGATCGCGTGAGCGACCGCATCGGCGGTAAATGGCGCCTGCGAGGGAGCGAGATCGCGGGCAAGACGCACGGCGATTTCGCATTCGACGCCGACCCGGACGAAATCGGAATGGCGCAGCGACACGCCGCTGCCGTGAACGCCCTTTGTGAAGACGCTGCCGCCGCAGGGATGCGGGATGTCGAGATAGTGCTGCATCACCGCGCTGGTGCAGCCGATCTTGTAACCCACGGGCGCGCCGAAATCGGCCACCAGCAGATCGCGCAGCGCTTCCTGAATCCGGTAGCCGTCGGCTTCGGTCCGCGGCGCGAGTTCGGCGGCCAGCGGCTTGAGCTGCGTGCGGCTGCGGCGGGCGGCGGCGATGGCTTGCGCGGCCGCGAGGGTGTCGTTCATCGGCGGCTTCCGGCGTGCGTGCAATATGGACTAAACAAAAAAATAACCGCACGCGGCGGCAGAACCCTACTCGTCGCGATAGACCTTCTCGCGTTTTTCGTGGCGCTCCTGAGCCTCCACCGACAGCGTCGCGATCGGCCGGGCTTCCAGCCGCTTCAGCGAGATCGGCTCGCCGGTCTCCTCGCAATAGCCGTAGGTGTTGTCCTCGATGCGCTGCAGCGCCGCGTCGATCTTGGAGATCAGCTTGCGCTGGCGATCCCGGGCGCGCAGTTCGATCGCGCGGTCGGTCTCGGACGATGCGCGATCGGCGAGATCGGGATGATTGACGTTCTCTTCCTGGAGCGTCTGCAGGGTGATCCGCGATTCCCGCAGGATCTCGTCCTTCCACGCCAGCAGCTTGGCGCGAAAATAATCGCGTTGGCGATCGTTCATGAAAGGCTCTTTTTCGGAGGGTCGATAATTTTTCAACTTTTCCAAGGCCAGCCCATTTGCAGTACAAGGCGGCCGGAAAATGGTCCGTCCGCGCGGGCCTTATATAGCGGCGTCCTGTGACAGACAATATCGGCCGCTGGCCGGAAACCGGGCAGGACCGGGTTTCCCCTGATGGAACCCGTGCGCCGGGTGAACCCCGGGGGCTGCCGGGCCTAGAATTGACCGGCTTTGGCGAGCTCGACTTCGACCCGCAGCTCGATCTCGGACAATACCGCGTCCAGGCCGGGGTCGCCGGAGGTGGATTTGAGATTGGCGGCAGCGTCGCGCAGCCGGCTTACCGTGGAAGCGTTGAGATTGCCGGACAACAGCCCGATCTTGAGGTCGTCGAGCACGTCGAGCGCGCCCTTGCCGCGCTGCACCGAACGCTTGCGGCGCTCGACGGGATCCTCGATGCCCTGCATGGCCAGCAGCGCATCGATATTGGCCGCCGCCTTGGGCGCCACGGCCGGACGGGCTTCGGCGCTCGGGGTCGCGTCCGGCAGCGCAAAGCCGGTCGAGCTGGTTCGCCTGGCGTTGGCCGCAGGCGATCCCAGCGTGGTTCCGTTCGGTCCGTTGATGCGCATGGTCTGGTCTCGCGATGGCCTTGGGCGAAGCTTCGTCCTTCTTTGGTTAACGGGGCGTAAACAGCCCGGCAAAATCTGCCGCCGAGCGGCAGTTTCGCCGTTGCGGCGGCCCGCTTCAACGGCCGAGCCATCTTATTTCATAAACAACATCAATTACTTAGTCCACAAAACAGGTATGGCACAGGGCTCGCATAGTTAATGCCGGATCGCCGTCATGGGAGTGATGTGCAGGTCCGAAGTTCAGACCTCAGCGGGGAGCAGAGGATGCCAAGCGTCTATTCGGCAAACGTGTTTCGGGTGGCCTGTGCCGCGCTGCTGGCGCTGGCGTTGGCGCTGTCCGCGATGCCTGCCGGCGCGACCTCGCGAATCAAGGATCTCGCCAATATCGAAGGCGTGCGGCAGAACCAGCTGATCGGCTATGGCCTCGTCGTCGGCCTCAACGGCAGCGGCGACACGCTGAACAACATTCCCTTCACCAAGCAATCGCTGCAGGCGATGCTGGAGCGGATGGGCGTCAACATCCGCGGCGCCACCATCCGCACCGGCAACGTCGCCGCCGTAATGGTCACCGGCAATTTGCCCCCGTTCGGCACCCAGGGCACCCGGATGGACGTCACGGTGTCCTCGCTCGGCGATGCCAAAAACCTGATGGGCGGCACCCTGCTCGTCACCCCCCTGCTCGGCGCCGACGGCAACGTCTATGCGGTGGCGCAGGGTTCGATCGCGATCTCGGGTTTCCAGGCCGAAGGCGACGCGGCCAAGATCGTCCGCGGCGTGCCGACGGTCGGCCGCATCGCCAACGGCGCCATCATCGAACGCGAGATCGAGTTCGCGCTCAACCGCCTGCCCAATGTGCGGCTGGCATTGCGCAATGCCGATTTCACCACCGCCAAGCGCATCGCCTCCGCGGTCAACGATTATCTCGGCGCCAAGTCCGCCGAGCCGATCGATCCCTCGACGGTGCAGCTTACCATCCCCCCCGAATTCAAGGGCAACGTGGTCGCCTTCCTGACCGAGATCGAACAGCTGCAGGTCGACCCGGATCTCGCAGCCAAGATCATCATCGACGAGCGCTCCGGGATCATCGTGATGGGCCGCGACGTCCGCGTCGCGACCGTCGCCGTGGCGCAGGGCAATCTTACCGTGACGATTTCCGAAAGCCCGCAGGTGAGCCAGCCCAATCCATTGTCGCGCGGCCGGAGCGTGGTGACGCCGCGCACCAGCGTCTCGGTGGCCGAAGACGGCAAGAAACTGGCGGTCATGAAAGACGGCGTGTCGCTGCAACAGCTGGTCGACGGCCTCAACGGGCTCGGCATCGGCCCGCGCGACCTGATCGGCATTCTGCAGGCGATCAAGGCCGCGGGCGCGATCGAAGCCGACATCGAGGTGATGTGATGCAGATCAACCTCAGCAACAGCCTGCCCGGCGGCGCGGCCGCCACAGCCAAGGTGCCTTCCATCAACGGCCGGCCGGACTATCAGCTCGCCGATGCCCTGACCAAGGTCTCGCCGCAGGCGCAGGCCAAGGCCAAGGCGACGGCGACCGATTTCGAGGGCGATGTTCCTCAATCAGATGTTCGCGCAGATGACCAACGGCCTCAAGGGCGACGGCCCGTTCGGCGATACCCAGGGCACCGGCGTGTGGCGCTCGATGCTGACCGAACAATATTCGAAATCCTTCGCCAAGGCCGGCGGCGTCGGAATTTCCCATGAGGTCTATCGCACGCTGATTCTGCAGCAAGCCAGCCAGGCCCAGCAAGCCAACCGTTCCAACTAGATCCAGGGGAGCCCGACATGAATCAGCAACCACAGCGGCAGCAGGCCCCCGCGCCGATCGCGACGGCCGCGACGCCGGCCGAGGCCCGCAAGCTCGCCGAGAACCTGATGGATGTCATGAGCGCGCTGCTCGGCGTCATCGAGCGCGAAACCGAACTGGTTCGCGCCGGCAAGCTGCGCGAGGCGATGGCGTTCGAGCCGAAAAAGACAGAGCTGTCGCGCCGCTATGTCAGCGCGATTGCGCATCTGAAGGCCAGCCAGAAATATCTGTACCAGACGGCGCCGGAGCTTTTGAACACGCTGCATCGCCATCACGACGTATTTCGCGCCATGCTGCAGATCAACCTTACGGTGCTGGCGACGGCGCACGCGGTCTCCGAAGGCATCGTGCGCGGCGTCAATGCCGAGATTCAGCGCCGCAATATTCCCAACACCTATACCGCGGCCGGACGACGCGCGGCACCGGGAGCGCGGCACCTCACGCCGCTGGCGGTCAGCCGCTCGCTCTGAGCGCGAACGCTGCGCGCCCGAAAAATAGCAACAGTTTTCATCAACTTTTCGCACCGGCTTCAACGCGGCATTCAGCGCATTCGCTAACCGAACGTTGAGAGGTGCAGGTCATAGTTGCATAGGGAAAGGGGTTGGGATTTGACTCGACGGAAGCCAGGAGGCGGCCATGAGTACGGATTTCAGCATCAGGCCGGTGGGCGCACCGGCCGCTACGCCTGTTGTGCAGCCCGCCAGCCAGGCGGCTAACAACGCAGTCGAGACCGAACTGCCCGCGAGCCAAAGCGTCACGGTTGCGGATCCGAGCGCCGCCGCCGGCAGCTATTCGCCGGTAGCAAGCGATTCCGTATCGCATCAGGCGTTTATCGATCAGGCCGCGGCCTCGATCGTCTATCAGGTCATCGATACCCGAACGGACGCGGTGGTACAGCAATATCCCGACGAGGCTATGCTGCGCCGCCGCGCCTATTTCCACACGCTCGACCTGACCAAAGGCGATCCCACACGCGTGATTGCCACCGACCGCACGGCCTGAGGTCGAGCGACCAGATTGGCGGGTGTTGGGCGCGAGTTCCGGGCCGTTACGGCCTTCCTGACAGACCCGCAGCGATATTGGAATTGATGTCGATCAGTGACTGCAGTTTTTCGGGTTTCGGATCGGCTTGCATTTCGATGGTCCGCTGCATCACAAAAACTGCGATGTTCATGATGTTCTGGCGAACCTCAACCGGCTGGGGATTATCATTGCTTTCCGCCGCGCTCATGAAAATGGTCCAGAGCCGGCGGTTGAACAGAAGTGCTGCGTGCATCCGTTTGTCGGCGCCAGCCCAGTTCGTCTGAACTTCGACCAGTTTTCTTGCCGCCATCAGCAGCGTCTGCGCTTCGATTTCGCGAGGAGAAGAAGTCTCTCGGGCGGTGCGAGCGTAGGCGTTAGCAGCATGGGACATTCATAACCTCGACAGCGGTTTTATGCGGGACGCGGGTTTCCGAATTGCCCAAGGTTTACTTCGATGCCTATAAAATATGGTTAGCATTGGCTCTCAAAACGGCGAGGTTTTGCTCGCCGGTTCGATCTTGTTTCTCGCGGTCGAGATCAGCGCAGCAGTTGCAACACGCTCTGCTGCGACTGGTTGGCGAGCGCCAGCGCGGACACCGCGATCGACTGCCGGGTCGACAGCGCCTGGCTGTTGGCCGCTTCCTGGTTCGGGTCGGCGACCGTCAGGTTCGATGCGCCGGTCTGCAGCACGTTGATCAGGTTCTTGTTGAAGTCCTGACGGATTTGCACGATCGACAGGTTCGAACCAAGGCTCGATGCCTCCGTGCGCAGCGTCGTGCTGGCGCTGCTCAGCGCGGTCAACGCTTTGTTGGCCGAGTTGTTGTCGAGGAAGTCGGTGCCCACGGTAAGCGTCGAGAGACTGAGGCCGGCGGTGTTGAAGGTGACGCCGGAAATCGCCAGCTTCGAAGCGCCGGTCTCGTCGAATGTCAGATTGAGGGTATCGCCGTTCAGCAGGTTGACGCCGTTGAAGGACGAGTCCTGCGCGGTGGTGTTGATCTGCTGCAGCACGGTGTTGTACTGGGCGACCAGGCTGGCGCGTGTGGCCTGCGAGTTCGGATCAGCGACCGCAGCCGCAGCCGTCAAGCCGTTGAAAGCCGCACCACTTGCCGCAGCCGACCCGCCAATCGTGCCGATCGTCGACGAAGCCGCGTTGTTGGTGGTCGCGATGTTGATCTGTCCGGTCGTGCTAATGCTGGCCTGCAGGTTGTTCGCCGCCAGCGCGGTATTGAGCGCATTGAGCGTCGAGATTTGCCCGGCGCCGGTTCCGAAGGTGATGTTGGTCGCCGTGCCGCCGCCGGTAGCGGCAATCGTGAGCGTCTGGCCGTTGAGCGCCGGAGGGGTGAGGTTGGTCGTTCCGGCCGACAGCCCGAAATAGGTAAGCGCATTGGTTGCACCGGCGGCGATAACCAGAGGCTGCGTCGTACCCGTGCTGAGAACGAGTGCGCCGGCATTGATCGTCGAGGCCGTGCTGGCGCCGGTGATGTTGTCGATCGCACTCAACACGTTGCCGACCGTCAGGGTGCTGCCAGCGCCGACGCCGAACGTCACGTTACCACTGGCGTCGGTGGTCTCGGTTGTCTGTCCGGTGCTGAAGGAGATGGTCTTTCCGTCGACGGTGAAGGACGATCCGGTCGCAGGCGTCGCGGCCAGCGTGTCCGAGGTCGTCGCGGAGACCAGCTTGGTGGCGGCCGTGATCGCAACCGGCGTGCCCAGATTGTTATTGACCACGGTTCCGGAAACGGTGGCGTTGGTCCCCGAACCGAGCAGGTTGTTCGCCGTGGCGCCAGTGATGGCGGTCGAGGTCACATTGGACTTGGTCGTATAGCCGACCGGGCTCTGCAGCACCTGGTTGGCGATCGACTGGGCGCTGGCGACCAGGCTCTGCAGCGAGGTGATGCCGGTGTTGGCGGCCTGCAGCACCTGCACGCCGTTGCCGATGCTGTCGAGCAGGTTATTGATGTCGCTGGCGCGGTTGTTGAGCCCCTGCGCCGTGAAATATTCGGTGGGGTTGTCGAGCGCCGTATTGACCTTGTTGCCCGTCGCGAGGTCGTTTTGAGTGGTCGCGAGCAGCGAAGCTGTCGACTGCAGCGAGAGCAGGTTCTGGCGAACCGATGCCGAAAGAACAATACCGGACATGTGTCAAACCCTTCCTAGTTCATGTCCGTAGTTCTACCGAGCACTCCTTTAAATTAACGTTAATGCCGGCTTAAGGGGTTTGATTAACGCTTTCTTCGAGCGAGCGGGCCCACGAAAAACGGCGGGGTTTCCCCCGCCGCTTCAATGTCGTTTTTGCCGGAGCGATCAGCGCAGGAGCTGAAGCACGCTCTGCTGCGACTGGTTGGCGAGCGCCAGCGCCGAGACCGCGATCGACTGGCGGGTCGACAGCGCCTGGCTGTTGGCCGCTTCCTGGTTGGGTCGGCCAGCGTCAGGTTGGACGAGCCGGTCTGCAGCACGTTGATCAGGTTCTTGTTGAAGTCCTGGCGGATCTGCACGATCGACAGGTTCGAACCCAGCGCGGATGCTTCCGAGCGCAGCGTCGTGCTGGCGTTGCTCAGCGCGGTCAACGCTTTGTTGGCCGAGTTGTTGTCCAGGAAGTCGGTGCCCGCGGTAAGCGTCGAGAGACCGAGGCCGGCGGTGTTGAAGGTGACGCCGGTGATGCTCAGCTTCGAATTGCCGGTTTCGTCGAACGTCAGATTGAGGGTATCGCCGTTCAGCAGGTTGACGCCGTTGAAGGACGAGTCCTGCGCCGTGGTGTTGATCTGCTGCAGCACGTTGTTGTACTGGGCGACCAGGCTGGCGCGTGTGGCCTGCGAGTTCGGATCAGCGACCGCAGCCGCAGCCGTCAAGCCGTTGAAAGCCGCACCACTTGCCGCAGCCGACCCGCCAATCGTGCCGATCGTCGACGAAGCCGCGTCGTTGGTGGTCGCGATGTTGATCTGTCCGGTCGTGCTAATGCTGGCCTGCAGGTTGTTCGCCGCCAGCGCGGTATTGAGCGCATTGAGCGTCGAGATTTGCCCGGCGCCGGTTCCGAAGGTGATGTTGGTCGCCGTGCCGCCGCCGGTAGCGGCAATCGTGAGGTCTGGCCGTTGAGCGCGGGAGGGGTGAGGTTGGTCGTGCCGGCCGACAGCCCGAAATAGGTAAGCGCATTGGTTGCACCGGCGGCGATAACCAGAGGCTGCGTCGTACCCGTGCTGAGAACGAGTGCGCCGGCATTGATCGTCGAGGCCGTGCTGGCGCCGGTGATGTTGTCGATCGCACTCAACACGTTGCCGACCGTCAGGGTGCTGCCAGCGCCGACGCCGAACGTCACGTTACCACTGGCGTCGGTGGTCTCGGTTGTCTGTCCGGTGCTGAAGGAGATGGTCTTTCCGTCGACGGTGAAGGACGATCCGGTCGCAGGCGTCGCGGCCAGCGTGTCCGAGGTCGTCGCGGAGACCAGCTTGGTGGCGGCCGTGATCGCAACCGGCGTGCCCAGATTGTTATTGACCGCGGTTCCGGAAACGGTGGCGTTGGTCCCCGAACCGAGCAGGTTGTTCGCCGTGGCGCCAGTGATGGCGGTCGAGGTCACATTGGACTTGGTCGTATAGCCGACCGGGCTCTGCAGCACCTGGTTGGCGATCGACTGGGCGCTGGAGACCAGGCTCTGCAGCGAGGTGATGCCGGTGTTGGCGGCCTGCAGCACCTGCACGCCGTTGCCGATGCCGTCGAGCAGGTTGTTGATGTCGCTGGCGCGGTTGTTGAGGCCCTGCGCGGTGAAGAAGTTGGTGGGATTGTCGAGCGCCGAGTTGACCTTGTTGCCGGTGGCGAGGTCATTCTGGGTGGTCGCAAGCAGCGAAGCGGTCGACTGCAGCGAGAGCAGGTTCTGGCGAACCGATGCTGAGAGAACAATACCGGACATTTTTCATACCTTTCTGGTGTGAAACTGGAGTGAGCCTGGTCCCAATCTTTTTTGATCGGGCGACCGGCTCGACGTTGGAACCAAGTTTCTAACAAAGCATGAATCGATACCGTCCTGCCGCTTTCCTGGTCACGCCGGCGAAGCGCCGATCGACGATTTCGTGATCGCGCGACTTGAAGACAGCGCTGATATTATTGCACATTCTCGCGGCTCCCTGTGCCGTTTACGAGGCGTTAACCGCGATAGGAAAGGATGCGCGCATCGGCCAAACAGGCATCAGCGCGTTTCTGGCGCAGACCATGGCCGGCACTCATTCGAATTCACTGTAATGATGGCTCGCGTGAGAAGCGGCAACGGAGAACAGGCATGGCTTTGAAAGTCGAGCTCAAGCCACACGAACGGATCATCATCGGCGCCTGCGTGATCACCAATACCGATCAGCGCGCCCGGCTATTGATCGACGGCGACAAGGTTCCGATTCTGCGCGAGAAGGACATCCTGACGCCGGAAACCGCCGATACGCCGGCCAAGCTGGTCTATCTGGCGGTGCAGTTGATGTATATTTCGCCGGACCCGCAGGTCAATCACGGCACCTACTTCAATCTCGTGCGCGATATCGTCACCGCCGCGCCGAGCGCGTGGCCTATCATCGAGGGCATCAACAACAATATCCTGAGCGGCGATCTCTATCAGGCCCTGAAGGAAGCCAGGAAACTCGTCGCCTACGAGAAGACCCTGCTGGATCACAACAAAGCCCGGAACAACCGCGAAGCCGGCATGGAAGAGCAGCGTTCCGCCTGAGCCCGAGCGGATCGCTTACATCGCCAGCGGCGGGGACTGCTCGACATCCAGCACGAGGCCGTCGTCGGAAGACGATCGTTGTGCGCCGAACTCCAGCACCGCCGAGATCAGGGCGTCGATATCGCAGGTGTCGGTGCGGTGATTGACGATCGCGGCGCGTATCGCGAGCTCGCCGTCGAGAACGTCGTCGACGGCGCCGCGATACCGGACTCCTGAATGTCGATGACGATATCGCCATTTACCTCGTCGGCATCGGCGGCGCGATAGCGGAAGCAGACGATATTGAGCTGCACCGGCGCCAACAGTTCAAGCCGCGGCTCGGCCAGAATCCGCGCTTCCAGATATTCGGCGAGCGCACAGCTGCGCGTGATGACCGCCCCCAGCTTTTCGGTTCCGTAGGTCTTCAAGGTGAACCAGGTCTTGAGCGCCCGGAAGCCGCGCGACAGATCGGGCCCGAGATCGCAAGGCCACGCTGAGCCCGCGGCAAGCCCCCTTGTTTCGCGACGCAGATACGCCGCCGGCGCGGCAAACGTCTCGCGATGGCGGTCGCCGTCGCGGACGATCAGGAAGCCGGCGTCATAGGGCACCTGTCCCCATTTGTGGAAATCGAAGCGCGATCGAATCCGCGTTTTCCAGTCCGGCGAGCCGTGGCGCGAGCACCGGCGAGAGAATCCCGAGCGCACCATAGGCGCCGTCGACGTGAAACCACAGCCCCTCTTCGCGGCACAGCGAACTCAGCGCCCGGAGATCATCGATGGCACCGATATCGACCGTTCCGGCCGAGCCGACGACGAGGAAAGGCTTCAGGCCGGCGCTGCGGTCCTGCGCGATCCGCTCGCGCAACGCCGCCACGTCGATGCGGTGGCATCGATCGACCTCGATGCAGCGCAACGCATCGCTGCCGAAGCCGGCAATGATCCATTGCCTTGGCGATGCAGCCATGCGCCGCCGTCGAGGTATAGGCCCGCAGTGAGGCGCCTTCGTCGCCGACACCGTGCTGCCGGACCGACGCTCCCAGCGCCGTCGTTCGCGCCACCAGCACCGCCATCAAATTCGCCATCGACGTGCCGGTGACGAAAATCCCGCTCGCCCCGCTCGGAAAACCGAACATCTGAGCGCGTCCATTCGACGATCTGACGTTCGACCTCGATCGGCATGTGATCGCGGCCGCCGAGATTGGCGTTCAGTCCGGCCGCCAGCATCTCCGCCAGCATGCCGACGGCGGTGCCGCCGCCATGCACCCATCCCATGAAGCCCGGATGGACGTTGCCGGTCGCATAGGGAGCGATGAAGTCGGCGAATTCCCGATAGACATCGCCGAGATCGGATGGCTGGCTTGGTAAGCTCAGCACGAAACCGCGCGCGGACGTCATCCGGTATCGGTGTCCAGACCGGGCGATCCCTGATGTTGGCGACGTAGTCGAACATGTCATCGAGCATGCGATGACCCTGGGCGCGAATGTCGTCCCAGTTTTTCGGATCGAGCGTCTCGCTGGATTCGGATTGCAGCGGTGCTTCGCGCAGCACGCTGGTCACGCCGCGTGCTCCCGGCCCAGCCGGGCGCGGATGTCGAGCATGGCGGCGAACGCATCGAATATCCTGCGCATCTGCGGCGGCTTGTACGGAAACACGTCTGGCGGATCCATGTTGTGAACGATGGCGGTATTGTCCGCCTCGAAGATCAGCAGCGATCCGCTCTTGTGTTTCCGCGCAGTCCACGATGAAATAATCGAGGCCGATCGCGATCGGCCAGACCGGCCAGCGCGGTCTGGTGGCGGCGCGCAAAGCCGATGTCGAACGTGCGCATGAAGGTCTCTTCTTCGAGACGCTTGGCTGCACTGTCGGACATTCCCGCGTTGAGATACCAGATGTCCCAGCGTTCGGCGATCGCCATGTGGCAGGCGTAGGGCCGACCGTCGACGAACACGACACGGTACTTGCGAAACAGGCCGTCATCGCCGGAGTAATCGACAAAACGCGAGATAAAGAATTCCTGTTCCTGCCGCTGATCAAGATAGCGCGCCAGTGCTACGCGGTCGTCGAGCTTGGCGAGACCTGCCGCCGGCATGCGATCCGCGCGGCCTGACGATAACGGGAAAGGCAAGTTCGGCCGCGATCTCTGCGAGCGCGAGGACCGAACTGCGACACGTCGGCCAATTGCTCACGTGCGACAGCGATCGTCGCCGGAATATCGAGCCCGTCGATTCCGTCCAGCAGGCGATGCAGCTTGTCGCGATCGAGATTGCCAATGAGTTCGCGGCGGATTGAGAAGCGGCCGCGGCCAGCGCGACACCGCACCGTCGATCTTGCGCAGCGCATCCCGGCAATCCTCGGAATCGGAGGCGATCACGATAGCGATGTCATGCTCGGGCAGCGGCACGGGCAATTCGACTTCCGGGATGACATACAGCGTCATCAGTTCGATCCCGGAATCCTCCAGCAAAAACTCGATCGGCGTATTGCTGCCCATGTCGGTCGCAGCCGCCAGCGCAAGAACGCGCAACCGGGGACGCCTCGCCGGACAGGGCGAACGGAACAGTTGATGGGACACAAGCACCTCATGCTGGATCGCAAGACCCGCCTGCTTGTCACCCAGTAGTTGCGCGATCAGCGACAGATCGAGCCCCTCGCCTGCATCGGCGGTACCGTCGAGCAGTTTGGCTTATCAGGTTTCGCCACATCGGGCGAAGGTCCTTGCCGTCGAACGCCATTTCGCAAGTCTGGCCATGCCGATCCGATCGGCGCAGAGTGGTTCGGTAACTGCGATCCGATCGAAATCAGGCTGCATGTAAGGGCTCCGAAGGCGAGTATTCAGGCAGCGTCCGCCGCGCTGACGGGCACGGCGAATTGCGACGAGACATCGCCGTGAAAAACCGACGGGCCGACATGATCGAGGCGGCTATCGAGATCAGCCCAGATTTCGCCGCCGATATCGGTCCAGCGTTTGCAGAAGGCAAAATCCTCGCTGAGATAAGTCCCGGTTTTTGGATCGATCATGCACTCGAACAATGCAAACCGGTTGAGACTTCCCGCGAGCGCATCGAGAGAATGTTCGCGCAAGAATTGCAGCGATGCATAGGCCGGATGCTTGCACATCCTTTCGAGAACGTGACGCCTGATCATCAGGAAACCGGTTCCGGCATAGCGCACGCGGGTAAATCCATTGACGACGACGACATGATCCGGATCCTCGATCTCCAGCACGTAATCGAGCGCGGCCGACGCCACTTGCGGCCGGTCCGACATCAGCACCCGCTTCGCCTTGTCCCAGTTGACGCGCTTGATCGGATAGACACCGGCAACCATGTCCGCGCCGCATTCGATCAGCCGGAATACCTGCTCGGGCGTAAAGCCGATATCCGCGTCCACGAAAAGGAAATGTGTCGCGGTGGGATCGTCGAGGAATATCGTCACCAGGTTGGCGCGCGCACGGGTGATCAGCGCGTCGCCATCCCGCATCAGAACCTTGAGATCGATGTTGGATTTCGATTGGATGGCCCGCTGCAATTGAAAGATCGAGCTGGCGTAGATGCTGGAGACCTGCCCGCCGAAGCAGGGCGTGGCCACCACAAGGTGAATTTGGTCGGTCATGAACGGCTCCGAAGCGGCGGACGCCGCCTGCACTTCTCACCAAACAGTAAATAGACGTGGTTAACGAAATCCTAACGCCGGCAGGTTCGCCACGCCCGGCGACGGCGGGCTGGTCAATTGCCGCACTCGCTCGCCGACACGCGTAATAACGCTTTCCCAGTCGCCAAAGGCCGGTTGCCGGAACAACTCCGCGGTCGGGTACCACGGGCTGTCCCCGCGATTCCTCATCCAGCGAAAATCCGCCGCATAGGGAAGCAGGATCACGACCGGCTTGCCCAGCGCAGCCGCCAGATGCGCAACGGCGGTATCGACCGACACCACGACATCGAGCAACGAGATGACGGCGGCGGTATCGGCGAAATCACGCAATCCGTCGCCAAGGTGGACAAGGTTCGGCAGGCCACGCAGGACTTCGCCGTCCGCGCTGCGCAGATCGCTCTGCAGGCTGAAACACCGGACCGGCGGATTCTCGAATAACGCGGCGAGACGCGCCAGTGCTATCGACCGGTTACTGTCGTTCTTGTGCGACGGCTGACCGGACCAGACAAATCCGGCGCGCGGGCTTCCCGCCGGCAAACGATCTCGCCAATAGGCAACACGCTCCGCTGGCGCAGCGAGATATGGGATGGCCGCCGGGATCGTCTCTATCCGGGTTCCCGATGCGAGGGGAAGGCTGAGCAGAGGACAGTGCAAGTCGAACGCCGGAAGCGGCGCACCGGAAGCAACGATGGTAATCCCTTCGAGCTGCGACAACAGCGGCTGCAACTCCGGCTGAACCTCGCAGATGACTTTCGCATCCCGGCCGGCAAGCAGCGAGGCATAGCGAATGAACTGGATCGTATCGCCAAACCCCTGCTCGGCGTGGAGCAGAATGGTTTTCCCGGAGATTGCCCGGTCTCCCAGCCATAACGGTGCCTGAAACTGGCGACGGTGTCGCGCAAACGCGCCCGTCTTCCAGCGCCATTCATATTCCTTCCAGCCGGCCTCGAAATCGCCCATGGTCAGCCGCGTCATGGCGGCCTCGAAATGGGCTTCGGCAAACTCCGGCGCGGTCGCGAGCGCAGCCTCGAAGTGAGCGAGCGCTTCGACGGGCCTGTCAAGCCGGCGAAGCGCGTGACCCCGATTGGTCAGGATCTGCGGATGACCCGGCACCGCCGCAAGCGCCTTGTCATAGCTCGCCATCGCTGCAACGGGCTCGTTCTGTCGCAGCAGCGCATTGCCCCTATTCACGAGAGCCCCGACGTGGCCCGGCTTGCGCGTAAGCGCGTCATCGAAGTTCGAAAGCGCCTCGGCGACGTGGCCGAGTGCGAGACAGGCATTGCCGAGATTGTAGAGAATTTCCGGATGACCCGGCGCAAGGCGCAATGCGTTGCGGAAATTTGCGATGGCCTCGTCGTAGCGTCCGGTGGTGTGAAGCGCGAGCCCGAGATTCGACATCGCATCCGCGGAGCTGGAATTAATCCTGAGTGCTTCCGAGAGGAAGTGAAGCGCCTCGACCAAGCGCTGGCGCTGGAAGTTGAGCATTCCAAGCAAGTGCAGTGCATCGAAGTCCCGAGGCCGGTGTTCCAGAATTCCCGTGCACAGCCGTTCCGTCTTGTCGAGATCGCCTTGCTGAAAGCAACTGAAAGCCTGCCGCTGCAAGCGGGACAGGTTCGACACATGCCCAGATGATTTTTTCCGCTTCGCCGACAAAGGGCAGTCTTCCCGGGGATACACCATCTCGAAAGCAGCCGAAGCCTCGACCAGACTGGGAGAGCTGCCAGATCGATTACGAATCAGCCAATGCCTTCCAAGTTAGCATTTTCGCCGGGCGTTCCGCTCCCGGAAGCAGACTATCCGTTAGCCGACCGGCAGATATTTGGTCAGAGTGAGCTGCGAGAGCATCGAGGTGGTCTGGTAGGACGCCTGCAGGCTGTTCTGAAGCGCCAGGATCTCACTGGCCACCTGATCGGTAGAAACGGTTTCGGTCGTGTCGACGATGTTTTGCAGCATCGATTGGGACTGGGCCTGGCGGGCTCCGGCATCCTGTATCGTCGTCTGCGCGGTTGCCATGTCCGTCTGAATATCCTGGATGGTTTGCTGCCCCGGCTGCGGCGTCAGATTTTGCGTTATCCGACTGCTCAGTGCCGAGATTTGCGCGGCAGAATTCGTTCCCGTCGGTGAGGCCGTGAACGCGGCATAAACGGCCAGCGCTTGAACCTGCGAACGAATCGCCGGTTCGTCAGCCTGCATCCCGTATTGTACGGTCACCGACTGATCGACCAGGGCGGTCGACGATGCGCGCGCCGAACTCGTGGGCCCCGGATTGCCGGTGTACCAGGACACCGTGTTCGCCGGCGTGCCGCTGACGAGCGACGTCGCAGACCCCAGCGGCGAGCCGCTGACCCGCAGCGGCGGCAGGGTCGCCGTCGCGGTGCCGCCGCTGAAGCCAAGCGCCGCGAACGCGGCGGAGTTCGAACTGCTGACCGTCAGGGGCGCGCCGTCGTTGGACTGCAGCGTGACCACGCCGCCGCTGATGGTCGACGGGGTCGTGGTGCCGCTGATGGAGTCGATTTTTGTCAACAACGTCTGGACGCTGTCGGTGACATTGAGCTCGTTGCCGGTCGCACCGGAGGCGACGAAAGTGATGGGCGTGCCGTTGACGGTGATGGTGTCGCCAGCCGCAAAACTGCTGGCCAGCGAGTTCGTGCCCGAGACGCCGGACAGCGCCGTCGCGCCGGTGACCGGAGCGGGTGGGGTAGCGTGGTTGTTGACCACGGTTCCGGTGGCCGCGCCGTCAGAGCCGAAGAAATCATTGCCGGCCTCAACCGCGGACGCGGCCACCAGCGACGTATTGGCCACCGTTCCGATCGCGGTGGTCAGTGCCCCATTCAGGTTGGCGGCGGTTGCCGTCGAGTTGGCGCCGATGGCGAAGCTTCCGGCCGGCGGCGGATTTGTGCTTGAGGCCGTCAGTTGAATCGATTGGGTGGTGCCGTCGGGCAGATTGAACGTGAAGCTGACCTGATCGCCAGGGTTGGGATTGGTGGCGCCAAGGTCGACCGAAATGGCCGCCGGCGAGCCGGCGGGGCCGGTGACGGTCGCGCCTGTCAATGTCGACGACACCGAATTGAGCTTCAGACCGAACGGCGAGCCCGGGACATCTTCGGCGACGTTCACCGCGGTCGGCGTCAACGCTGGCGTCGAAATAACCAATCGCCCGGTCGGCGGCGTTCCGGTGCCGAGATCGGCCTGCAGGCGTTCGGCGGTCACCTGCTTCAATCCGGCCTGCGAGCCGGTTCCATTGAGGATCGTGTCGAGCGAGGCCACCGATGGCGTATTGATGGCGCTGCCTGAAAACACATAGCGGTCGCCGGACTGCGTATTGAGAATGCCGAGCATCGAAGACAGCTGGGACATGGCGGTTTGCTGGCCGATGGTCTGGCCGGTGCTGCCGAGAGTTTGCGAGGCGCTGTTCGCGCTCGTTTGAACCGTCGTTCCGATGCTGACCAAAGCCTGCAGCGCGGTGTTGGCGACGCCGATGTTGGTGGTGATGTTGGTCATCGTGTCGGTGAACGCGGAAATGCTGGCCAGTTGCGACCGCGCGGCGATGGCGAATCCCTCGTTGACGCCCATGCCGGCATAGGTGGTCGACTTCTCTCCGGTGGCGAGCTGCGTCGACAGGTTGGTGAGTTGGTTGTTGAGCTTCAGCACCGCCTGTCCGAGGGCAGAGCCGGTATAACTTACGCTATTGATGGCCATCTGGATCGCCTTACAATTAAGCCTGCAGCAGGGTATTCATCATGCTTTGAACGACCGACATCACGTGAGCATTGGCGGCGTAGGCGTTCTGCAGCGCGATCAGGTTCGACATTTCGGTGTCGATACTAACGCCGGCAGTGGAATTGAATTTCTGCTGCAACGTGTTGACAACAACATCCTGGCCCTGCTGCAATTGCGTCGCCGACGTGGCCGCATTGGCTTGCAGGCTGATAAATTGCTGCATGTAGCCGGTGAGCGTGCCCGTGAACGGCGCCGCGCTCGAACCGAGTCCCGTTTGCGGGGAATAGGTGAATGTCCCCGAGGTCAGCTGCGTATAGAGAAAGTTCGAACGCGTGGTGTCGCCGGGCTGTGTCGCCGGCGAGGTGCTGTACACCGTCATGTTCGATGGATTGCTGAGCAGCGCCGGATTGACCTGGATGCGCCCCGCAAGCCCGGTCATTTGCGAGCCGCTGCCGGTGATCGCGCCGGTGTACAGCGAACTGCCGTCGGTAAACAATGGCAGCTGAGCGCTGCCTCCCGCAAGCGATGAAACCGTTGCCGTGACCGAGGCCGCGTTGACGGTCGCCGTATTGGTGCCGTTGTCGACCACGCGCAGCGTCGAGCCGGAGGGATTGGAGAATTGCAGATTGGAACTGCTGCCGAGCGCCGCGGTCACTTGCGCGACGACGGATGCCATTCCGCCGGAGAAATTGACGCCGATCACCGGATTGTTGGGATTGCCCCCGGTATTCGACAACGGAAGCGCGGCCGGGTCATCGACCCGCACGATCGTGACATTGTGCTGGGTACCGGTCGCAGTGTCGGTATAGGTGAAATTCAGCGTATTGCCGGGCTGCATGTTCGACAGGTCGAGATCGAATCCGGCTTTCGGCGCCAGAGTGGCGGGGGCGGCAGTACCTGCGGTGGTCTGGTCCGACAGCGCGCTCGACATCGACGCCGCAAGCTGATCGACCTGCGTCTGCGCCTGGACCAGGGTCTGGTCGCGCAGTGTCAGATCGGCGGCGATCTGCCCCGAAGTGATCGTATTGTTCGCGACCATGTCAAAGGAAGCGCCATTCGGAAGCTGGATCGTGAGCGAACCAACGCCGGATTTGCTCGGATCGGTATTGTACAGCGAGTTGGCGGTCAGCGCGCCCGGCGAGCTGAACGCCATCTGGGAGGCCTGCCCGGCGGCTACCAGCTGAATCCCGGAATTCGTAAACACGCTGGTCTGGTTGGAAGCGTCGGTAACGACCCGGACATCCATCAACGTCGACAGCTGATTGATCGCGGTGTCGCGCTGATCCATCAGGGTCGCGGCGGCGGGATCGGTTGGACTCAATCCCTGCAGCTGGGTGTTGATCGTCGCGATCTGGGTCAGAGCCGTGTTGGCCTGGCCCACGGCGGTACCGATATCCTGGTTCACGTTCGAGCGCAGCGACTGAATGCCTTGCGACGTTGTATTCAGTTGCTGCGCCAGTGATTGCGCCGCCGACAACGCCGAGACCTGAGCGGATTGGGTGCCCGAATTCGCCGAGAGCCCCTGCAGCGCCGTCGTGAAATTGCTCAGCGCCGTTTCGAGGGTATTGCTGCTTCCAGGCGTCCCGTAGACGCTTTGCAGCTGGCCCAGAATATTCGACATCTGGTCGGCATAGGCGCCGCCGGAGGTTTCGGTGCGCAATTGGCTCTGGACGTACAGATCGAGCTGGCGGCTGACGCCGGTGACCTGGACGCCCGAGCCCGCGCCGCCGCTGGCCGTTTCGATCTGGTTGACGGTTTGGGTGACGTAGCCGGGCGTCTGCGCATTCGCGACATTGCCCGACACAACCGAAAGCGCGGCCTGGTTAGCGCGCAGACCGGACATCGCAGTGGCGAGGGCTGAACTCAAACCCATCTCTATGGCCCGCCTTGAATTACGTCATACCGGTTACTGCCGGCGCCGATCAGCGCAGCACGGCCAGCAAACTCTGAACCATGTCGTTGGCCGTGGTGATTACCTTGGTGTTTGCCGAGTAGGCCTGCTGAGTGACGATCAGCTTGGTGAACTGGTCGGCGATGTCGGTGTTCGAACCTTCGAGCGACGAACCGCTGATGGTTCCGGAGGCGCCGGCGATGGCCGCTCCCGACTGTTCGGTCGGAGCATAGGCTTCGCCGCTGAGCGCCTGCAGGTAGTTCGTACCGTTGAAGTGAGACAGCGTCACCGAGGCAAGATCGAGGTTTTGACCGTTGGAAAACGTGCCGACCACGAGGCCGTTATTGTTGATGGCAACCGACTGAAGCTGGCCGGCGGCATAACCGTTTTGCGATATGGTGTTGATGGTCGCGGTGCCGCCGGTGCTGGCATATTGCGTCAAACCGTTGGAGCCGAGGTTGAACGAAACGTTTCCGAGGGATTGACCGCTTACGGTCACGCCCGGGATGGTGATGGCGGTACCCGACGGACTCGACAGAGATCCATTGGAGTTGAACGTGAAGTTTTGACCAACGTTGACCCAGCCGACCTGCGTGCCGGTTGCGGTAGGATCGGTCTGATAGAAAAGATTCCAGGTGTCCTGATGCGGGCTGCCAAGCGCGGCGCTGTCGCTCTTGACCCAGCGCAGTTGCACGTTCACCGGCGTTCCTGCCGCGTTGTAACCCGTCACCGCGCCGCCGCTGATGGATTCATTGGTAAAGGCCGTGAGGTCGTTGCCAACCACGAAGCCTGTCCCGACGCCGCCGCCGCCGGTGCGAGCTGCCGTCATGGTGGTCGGGAAGCCCAGCGCGCCGAACGCCGACGCGTTGTTACTGGCGACGCTGAGATTGGCCGCCGTGCCGGTATGCAGCGTAATCGCGCCAGTGCTTGCGTTGATGGTCGGTGCAACGCCGGTGATCGCGGCGATCTTCCCGAGGAGTGTCCCGACGGTGTCAGAGATGTCGATGTTGATAGGAGTAACGCCGACGGCGGTGGTGCCGGCCGTGGAGCCGGTGTTGACGAAGTTGATAACCTGGCCGTCCACCGTGATGGTGTTGCCGGCGACAAAGCTAGACGTCAGCGAGTTGCTTGGGGCCGTCCCGGACAGCGTCGTTGCGGCTGTGATCGGGCCCGGCGTTGCCGCCTGGTTCAGGGCGGCAGAGCCGGTGACAGCGTTGTCGCCGTAGGGCGTTGCCGGCGTGCCCAGCACCAGCGGATTCTGGGTGAAGTCGGCGGTGTTCAACCCCCCGTACGCCGTAATGGTGCCCGCAGCCGCGGTCGTGCTTGCCGTGGTCGCCGGCACCGTCGGAAGGTTCGCGGCATATTGAATGGAGCTGGTGGGCTGCGCGGGAACGAAGTTATTCTGGAATTGAAGCACCTGCGGAACGTTGCCGGTTGGGTTTCCCGTCTTGGAATCGACCGTGACGCCCATCAGATAATATCCCGCGCCGTTGACGAGATTGCCGTTGGCATTGACCTGAAAATCGCCGGCGCGGGTATAGTCGGTGATGCCACTGAAGACCGGCTGATTGTCCACCGTGCCGGTGGAGGCCTGCACCGAGAAGAAGCCGTCACCGTTGATCGCCATGTTGGTGGCGACGGTCGATGCGGAGACGGTGCCTGACGTCGAGATCGTCGCTTGCGCGTAGGCGGTGACGCCACCTGACACCTGCCGGCTTGGCGTGGTTGCGTCCGGAATGAGGTCCTCGAAACTGGTATTGATGCCCTTGTAGCCGACGGTCGAGGCATTCGCGATGTTGCCGGAAATATTCTGCAGCGCGAAGGATTGAGCCTGCAGGCCGCCAACCGCGGTAGTCAGTGCATCGAAGATACCCATAACATTGTCTCCATTCGAGCCGGGCGGCCAGCGGCATTGCCGTGCCATGGCCGTCATCGAAGGAGACATCGCAAGCGCTATGCCAAAATAGAAAACGCATGATATCAAACACTTGAATAGAAATACCCCGGTCCGAAGACCGGGGCACAATTGCCGGGCGGGCAACAATTGCCGGGCCTATGTAGCGTTTTCGAGCGAAGTGGATTCCGGTTCGCGTAAAGAAAACGCGTCAAAGCAGCTAAACGCGCTCAGGTCGCCGACGGCGCGGCCGGATGAAACACCAGTGCGAAGCCGTCCATGCAGTAGCGCAACCCGGTCGGCTTCGGCCCATCGTCGAAGACGTGACCGAGATGACCGCCGCAACGGCGGCAGTGGATTTCGGTCCGCGCCATTCCAAAGGTTCGGTCTTCGGTCTTGCCGACGGCGTTCTCGAGCGGCTGATAAAAACTCGGCCAGCCGGTGCCGCTTTCATATTTCGTCTCCGAGGAAAACAGCGGCAGGTCACAGCCGGCGCAGGCGAAGATGCCCTTGCGATGCTCCTTGAGCAGCGGGCTCGATCCCGGACGCTCGGTGCCTTCCTTGCGCAGGATTTCATATTGCTGCGGCGTCAGCTGGGCGCGCCACTCCGCGTCGGTCTTTTCGACCTCGAATTTCTCCGCGGCCTGGGCCGGGGAGCCTCGCAGCCACCGGAAGGCGGCAAGGCCAAGCAGGCTGGCAACGGACGCGAGCAGGATGCGGCGGTCAATCATGGTGGTCTCCGTGCGAAGCGAAATCCGAATGGTTCGCTCCCAAATACGGGGGGCAGGAAGGGAAGTTACACCGAACGGGGTGGAAATTCCTCACTTTCTTGCGAGACGCCCCCACCTACGCCGTCGCCCTGCTCTGCCGCAGCAGCCGGACGGGGACGCTCAGGACGCGGGCGCCCCGGCGGCAAAGGCCGACCCGGTGCCGGCCGCCGCGGCGGGCTTGTTCCAGCCTGATGGTTGGCCTCGGCCAGACGCGCCTCGCGGATCCGCTCCCGGATCCGCGCCCTTTCCCGGTAACGGGACAATGCACCGGCGGCGGCGGAACTTCCGCGCGCCCACATCCCGATAACATACCCGGCGGCCCGGCCGGTCGGGCCCCCGGCCCAGACCAGCTCGAACGGAGAAAACAGCCGCCAGCGCTCGTCGCCCCACAGGATGCTGCGCGCAATCAACTGGCCGGCCATCGCCGACGTGTTCAAACCCTGACGGCCAAAGCCGCTCGCGACCCACAGCCCGCGACGCAACTGGCCGATCTGCGGCATGCCGTGCACGGTCTGTCCGACGGCGCCACCCCAGACCTCGGCAATCTCAGGCCTTCCCAACTGGGGAAAAATCGTGCGGATTCGGCGCGCAATGGCGGGCGCAAAACGCTCCGGCCGCGCCGCCCAGGTGGTTTCCGGACTTGCCCACATCAAGCGGTCGCCATCCACAATCCGGAAATGGTCGATGCCATCGGTGTCGGTCACCGATCCTCGAAAGGCGATGACATCGGCCAGGCGCTCGCCGAGCGGCGCGGTCACGGCGGCGTAACGCCAAACCGGCAGCAGCGTTTCCGACAGCCGCCGCAACGGCGCGCCGAGATGGATATTGCCGGCGAGCACGATGTGCGAGGCGCGCAAACGCGCCGACGGCGTGACGATGCGCTTGCGAATGCCGGAAGCATCGATGCTGACCACCGGGGTGTCCTCGAAGATCCGTGCGCCGGCCCGTCGCGCCAGCGCCGCAAGGCCGTGGACGTATTTGCGGCCGTCGATCTGAAACGCCTTGGGATAGTAAACGCCGTGGAAGTAATGCTCGGTCTTGAGCTCGGCGCGCACGCGGTCGACCTGCCACCCCTCCACTTCGGTCCTGAAATCCTCGCCAAGCATTTGCAGCCGGCTGATGAGCTGATCGCCGACATCGACGTTGGAGACTTCCAGCGCCCCCTCGCTCAGCGCAATGCCGGGAATCAATTGTTCCGACGCGGTGGCCCGGACAAAATCGGCGCCTTGCTTCGACAGCGACCAGAGTTCGCGGGTGTCTTCGAAGCCGATGCGCGCGATCAGGTCGCCAATCGGAAGACCGTAGCCCGGCATAACCGTTCCGAGCTGATGGCCGGACGCGTTCCAGCCGACATGCCGGCCCTCGAGAACGGCGACGCTGGCACCGAGCCGCGCCGCCTCCAGCGCCACCGTCAGGCCGGCGAGCCCGGCGCCAACGACACAGATATCCACATCCAGATCGAACGAAAGCCGCGAGCGCTCCCGTATCGCCGGAGCGTCGGGTCCGATGGCTGCGCTTGTAGAAATCTCGCTCATAGCGTTTTCTTACGGACCGATCCGGCCCTTGTCACCTTGTCTGGCAGGGCGCCTTGTACATTAATCCGCGGGCTTGAAACCAATCGAGATTGCGCCATGCGCCGTTTGATGCTGCTGCGTCACGCCAAGACCGAGAGCCATGCGCCGTCAGGCCGCGATCAGGACCGCCGACTCGACGACCGCGGCCGAAGCGACGCCGCCGAGATCGGCGGCTGGATCGGCCGCCACCTGCCTTTTCCCGATTCCGTGCTGGTTTCGCACGCGATCCGGGCGCGCCAGACCTGGGAAATCGCCTGGGAGGCGATGAAAGACCGGGTCCCGCGGCCGCAGGTCGAGCTTCTGCCGGAACTCTATGGCGCTGACGCTGCCCAGCTGCTGCAAACCATACGCGAGGCATCTGCTGCCGATCCGCGGCGGCTGATGCTGGTCGGGCATAATCCCGGAATGCACGAACTGGCGCTCGCGCTTGCCGGCAGCGGCGACGCCGCCGGACGCAAGAGGCTCGCCGACAATTTGCCGACATCGGGTCTTGCCGTATTCGACTTTGAGATCGGCGACTGGGCCGACGTGGCATTCCGTCGCGGGCGGCTGGTGCTGTTTGTCAGCCCCAAGTTGTTGAAGCAAACTTCAGGCGACTGAGGCAGACGTCGATTTATGCTACGTGGTCATGGACCCGGAGGCGCAGATGTTCAAATCCATTCTCGTCCCGCTCGATCTCTCCGATACCGATCTGGCGAAACCGGCGATTGCGACCGCGGCGACGCTGTCGCAGACCTGGAACGGCTCGGTGCGCCTTCTCAACGTGTTGCCGATGACGCCGGTGATGCTGGCGGAATATGTGCCGGCCGATTTCGACGCCCAGCAGCGCCGGAGCTCCGAGGAGGCGCTCGCCATCGTGGCTCAGGAATCCGGGATCGAGGCGCCGCGCATCTCCAGCGTGGTGCGGCAGGGCGGCATCTATCACGAGATTCTCGAAGAAGCCGCGGCGATCAAGGCCGACCTGATCGTCATGACATCGCACCGGCCGGCGATGCGGACGTATTTTCTCGGCTCCAATGCCGGCCATGTCGTGCGCTACGCCAAATGCTCGGTGCTGGTGGTGCGGCATTAACGGATTGAACTTCGGAACTGATCCCGTGAAGAATTGGTGGCGGAAGTGGAGCTACGAAATCCCATTGGCCTTTGGTGACGCGCTTTGGGAAGTGTTGGTCGTGCAGTTCGCGGACTTTCTCGGCCGCTTGACGCTCAGCCGCGTCGTGGAATTTGTGGCGATCGCGATGCTGGCGATGGCGTTTGCGCAGACTTTTCCGATCGATCTGGCGATCCTGTTCGCCGGCGACACGCTGATGTATCTCGAGATCGTGGTCATCGTCCGGCTCGCGGCCGGAAGGGAAGTATTCCAGCAAATGCTGCGCATAGCGGCGCAGCTTGCCCGGTTTGTGCTGCGCGTAGCGACAACCGCCATCAGTCAGCCGGTGTCGCAGATCAACCGGCTGCGCGAGCGGCGCAGCCCTGTGCGAAGAGCAAAACCCCGCATTTCCGATCGATCCGACGATGGCCTGGACGCCGGGGCCGCATGGGGCGGGCTCGGGGCCGCGTGAATATGCCTCGGTAAACCGCAACTTGGCCGCACAACCCAGGACCGAGGATCAAGGCAGCAACGCCTCCGGCAAATGATCGAACGTGTAGGTGCGCGGCCTGTTGCGCCCGACGAAGCCGCCGATCTGCCACCCGAATAAAGCGGCAAACCCCACGAGGAACAACCCGCCCGCCCATTCTCCGGTGGCGAGCGCGCGAACCAAAAGACCGGATATCGCGACCGCGACCAGCGTCAGGAAGGCGATCGCGGCGGCATAGACCCGCGGCCCGAGGCCGCCGACCAGCGCCGCGTTACTTCCGGCTTGTTGCATGCGCGCATGCAATTGCATGATGAAGGCGCGATAGTCCTGGTCCTGCGGCGCCATCAGGGCCGCGGTCTGCCAACTGGTGGAAAGAACGGCGAGACGCCCGCCATCGGCATTTTCGATGTCGGCGCGAAACCGGCGCGACTGCATCGACACCGGGCGATAGGACAGACGGATCGCTGCGATATTCGTGTATGGCCAAACCCCGGATTTGCCGCCGATACGCCACGACAGGCCTTCGTCGGTCAATTCGAACTGGTGCGCAGAGCCGATCAGCGACGCCTTGTAAGCGTAACGGACGCCCGGGCCAGCGGCATTCGGCAAATCGATCGTCACAGGCAATGGACTGATCTCACTGGACCAAACTTGGGGGTTCGGCAATCCGCAGCCGCCCTATCGCGGCATACATGCCCACAAAAAAGCAACGGTTGCGAGCGCGCCCAGGGCGGTGCGCACGCCGTGGAGTGCGCCCCATTTGACGACGAGCGCTCGCGTTCGGGGCCCTGCTCTTTCGGGCTCTGTCGCCAGCAGCGCATCGTTGGTCGGTTTGATACCGATCAGCGTCCACGGCCAGGGCGCGATCATCGCAACGGCGCCGATCAGAAATCCGGGATGCGAGGTCCGCCACCACGCGATCAATCCGACGAGGCAGCCCAGCAGCGCGAGCGGCGCTTGCATCGCGGCCCCGCGCTTGTAGGAAGGCTTCCATTCGGTAAGCAGCGCGCGATCGTCCAGCAACAGCCGCGCGGGTTGCTCGGCGACATTCACGTAAAGCGCCGCGCCGGTGAAGATCGCCGCGGCGATCAATGCAAGATGTCCGAAAGCCATGGCCCGGGCCTCTTTCGAAAACGTCGATTGAATTCGCCGTGTCGGCTTGCGCGCGCCGCCGGCTTTATCTTACAACCGGGCCATGGCCGAAACGACCTATTTTCCGCGCCGCCTGATCCTCGCCGGCGCAATGATTTCGGGAGTGCTGCTGGTACTCGCCGTGCACATGCTCGGCGTAAGCTTCGGGCTGGACCTCGGCGGCCTGTGGCGATCCGATAGCCGCGACTTCATGCCCGCGGGCGCGGCCGTGGCGTGGTGGCTGATCGCGATGGTGGGCTTCTCCGGCGGCTATTTCACCGCGACGCTGATGCATAGCGCGGTCTCGGGACAAATTCCGCAGCGGATGCGCCAGTTCCTGATCGCGGTCGGCGTGCTCGTGCTGGTCGGCGCGGGGCAAGCGGCGTCGGCGCCGAGCCCGATCCCGACGATATCGGGCGTGCTCGCGGGCCTCGCGGCGCTGTGCCTTGGCGCCGTCATGGCGTTCTGCGGCGCGCACTTTGCGCTGCGCAAGGCTTGAAGACCCAAGGCTTGAAGACCCAATGAGCCCGCCCCTCTAGGGCCGGGCGGTGCCGCCTGCTTGCATTGAGGCGCCGCGCCAGATCGCCGCGCCGGCGGCGAGCAGCAGGCACGCGGAGATGACCAGCGACGCGTGCGCGCCGGCCATGAAGGTGCCGGGCTGGCCGGCCAGTGAGCCGAACAGCGCGACACCCAGCACGCTGCCGGTCTGGCGGGTCGAGTTGAGCACGCCGGCGGCGATGCCGGAGCGCGCCTTCTCGACGCTTCCCAGCAGCGTTGAGGTGAGCGGCGGCACCAGCAGGCCGAGGCCGCCGCCGATGATCGCGAGCTGCGCACCGATTGCCCAGTAACGGGTGCCGGGCTCAATTCCGAGCAGCGCCAGACATCCGAGCGCTGCCAGCGCCGCGCCAAGCGCGATCGTCGCCGGCGCGCCGATTCGTTCGGCCACGCGCGCTGCGATGAGGTTGACCGGCAATACCGCGCCCATCATCGGGAGAAACGCAAGGCCGGTCGCGAACGGCAACAGGCCGTTGACACGCTGGAAATACAGGCTGAAGACGAAGATCAATCCGTAGAAGGCAACGTTGACGAGAAGACCGACCAACGACGTCAGCGCGAACAGCCGATGCCCGAACAGCGACAGCGGCAGCATCGGCTGCGGCGCGCGCCGCTCCCGCAACACGAACAGCGTCGCCAGCACCGCTGAGGCAGCAAAGGCCGCGATTACGAACGGATGGCGCCAGCCGACCGTGCCGCCTTCGATGATCGCACCGGCGAGACAGCCGAGAGCTGCGATCGCCGCGACCTGGCCCGGCAAGTCGATCTCCCGCTGCGGTGACCGCGTGGTCTCGCTGGCATAGCGCCAGCTCAGCCACAGGCCGGCGAGACCGATCGGCAGGTTGACGAGGAAGATCGAGCGCCAGCCGACCAGCGCGATGAGGGCGCCGCCAAGCAGCGGCCCGGAGATCAGCGCGAAGCTGGCGCCCGCCGCCCAGATTCCCACCGCGCGGCCACGCTGCTTCTCGTCGGGATAAGCGTGGCTGAGCAGGGCCAGCGAGTTGGGAACGAGGATCGCCGCGCCAAGCCCCTGCACGCTTCGTGCCGCGATCAGGATGGTCGCATTGGATGCCAGCGCACAGGCGAGCGATGCCGCGGTGAAAATGGCGAAACCAGCCATGAAAACCTGCCTCGCACCGATGCGATCGCCCAGCGCGCCCGCCGTGAGAATGAAAGCGGCAAACGCGATCGTATAGGCGCTGACAACCCATTGCAGCTCCGCGACCCCGCCACCCAGCGAGGTGCCGATGGCATTGAGAGCGGTATTGACGATGGTGACGTCGAGTTGCACCACGCCGTAGCCGAGGCTCATGGCTGCAAGCGTCAGCGACGTCGGGAGATTCGAACCGGCCGACTTCTTCTCTGGATGAAAGTTCGGCCCGGCCGCCGGAACAGTTTGGAACTTCAGGGAAGCATCGCGCATGGGTCACCTCAATTCGAGGAACCAACGCCGGAAAAATGTTTCTGTTCAGGCTGAACGCTTCGGCCGCGGTCGAACTGTCGTTGTCAGCCTTTGCCGCGAAGGGCGCGGGCTCGCCCGGCCCGCGCGGCGTCAGGCGAAATGGTGCACTTCGGCAACTGGACATTCCATGCGAGGCCGAGCAGAACCAGCAACCGCAGCAGCAGATAGGTCAGATCGATTTCCCACCAGTGCCGCTGGTTCGAGGCGGAGTTCGGATCGGCGTGGTGGTTGTTGTGCCATCCCTCACCACTGGTAATGATCGCCACCCATGCGTTGTTGCGGCTGTTGTCGTTGGTTTCGTAATTGCGGTAGCCGAACAGATGCGGAAAGGAATTTCCGCACCAAGTGACATGCCAGACCAGGACGGTTCTGATAATGACGCCCCAGAGCCATACGCTGGCGCCGAAGTGCAGCGCCGCGTTGATGGTCCCTCCGAGCGATATCCTGATCAAAACGCCGGCGGCAAAATAGACCAGCGATTGAGCCAGGGTGATCCACACCACCGCGCGCTCGATCCAGCGATAGAATTTGTCGCGAATGATATCGCGCGCATAGCGATCATACGCCACCGCGCGGTTATTAACGTCGGAATTCTCAATAAACAGCCAGCCGACATACGACCAGAACAAACTGACCAGCGGGCTGTGCGGGTCGGCCCGGTCGTCGGCGTGGTGATGGTGCAGGCGATGGGTGGCCACCCACCGGGCAGGCGTATCCTGGAGACAGCAGACCGCGATCATTGCAAATGTGTGTTCAAGCCAAAGCGGACAGCTGAAACTGCGGTGGCTGAGCAGCCGGTGATAACACAGGTTGATGCCGGCGGCGCCGAACACATAGACCCCGGTGATCGCCAGTGCGACGCCGGTCCAGCTAAAGAACCAGCGTTGAAACGCCAATAATGCGAGCAGGTGATAGCTTCCGACCGCGAACGCGTAGCGCCAATTGATCCGCCTGTGACTTGCAGCGATCGGACGAGCGAGGGATTGCGTTTGATAGGTTACCACATCCGCGTCGCCGCGGCCAACTTCCTCCATCAACCTTCCCAACACTCAATGAGTGGGCCTTGTACACGGTGTTCGCCGATCCCGATATTAATTTTGCGTATAACGGGCGAAGACAACATTAATTGTTGGGATGTGCGACGCGGCGGATCGTTGACGCAACGTCGCGCGGGCTCGCCGCGCGACGTTTTGCCTCAATCCTGCTTCGCGAACAGAATCAGCTCGCGGCGCGAAGGTTGATCTTGCTCTCCGCCAGCGCATTCAGCTTCTTGTCGGTCGCCTTTTCCTCATCGAGGGTCTTCTGCAGCACGGTGGCGCAATCGTTACGGCCGAGCTGCTTGGCCCACGCGATCAGGCTGCCATAACGCACGATCTCGTAATGTTCGGCGGCCTGGGCGGCGTTGATCAAAGCCGCATCCAGCACCGTTTTGTCAGCGACCTCACCGGCAGTCTGGTTGGCTTCCTTGATGATGCCGTCGATTGCCGGGCAATCGACCGCCTTCACCTCGGCGCCATGCATCTGGAACACCTGCTCGAGGCGCTGCACGTGGGTTTTGGTTTCATCGAGGTGGGTCAGAAAGCCTTGTTTGAGCTGCTTGTCGGTCGCCTTTTCGGCCATTTTCGGAAGTGCCTTCACGAGCTGCTGCTCGGCATAATAAATGTCCTGCAGCTGGTGCACGAACAGGTCGTCCATGGTTTTGATGTCTCTGGTAAACAGTCCCATCGCTCCGTCCTTTTTATTTTGGGGAACACAGCTGCGCGGCCCGCTCGTCGCCGGCACGCCGATAATGTTCGATTGCTGGTACACCCGGCTAACCGGGAGAGCCCGGGGTTGTTCCTGTCGGCGCGAAACGTCATGATGGAACGGGGGAACATCACGCGCAGGAACGCCTGCGCCAGCGGAAATCGAGACTCGAATCTCCCCGATTCCAGCCTATGTACAATGCATGGCAGCCACCTCCCGAACGCCGAGGCTGGCGTTGTCAAGGACTGCACAGCGAGACGTTTTTGCCTTAAGGGTCTTCGCATATGGAGCGATTAGCCGCCGCCCGCCGAGCATCGCCTCGAAAAGGCCTTCAACTTGTTGCCGCCCCGCCCGGAGGACGAATGTATCGACTGCTGACCACGCTGGGGCGTGGCTTCAAGGAACGGATCGGCTGGAAAAGGCTCGGGATCGCCGCGAGCATCCTCATCATCGCCTTCGCGATCACGACGCTGGTCCGCACCCTCAAGGGCGTCGATACCGGCGTGATCCTGACTGCGCTGACGGAGTTGCCGCCTGGCCACATCGCGCTCGCCGCGCTGTGCGTGGTCGGGGCATTCTGCACGCTGACCTTCTATGATTTTTTCGCGCTGCGGACGCTTGGCAAGAAACAGGTGCCCTACCGGATCGCGGCGTTGTCGAGTTTCACCAGCTACACCATCGGGCACAATATCGGCGCCACCGTGTTCACCGGCGGCGCGATCCGCTTCCGGATCTATTCGGACTACGGACTGACCGCCATCGACGTCGCCAAGATCTGCTTTCTCTCCGGTCTCACCTTCTGGCTCGGCAATCTGGTCGTGCTCGGGTTCGCGATGGCTTGGCACCCCTGGGCCGCGTCCGCGATGGACCTTTTGCCGCCGGCCATGAACCGGCTGATCGCGGTCGGCTGCCTCGCCGGCATCGCGGCCTACTTCATCTGGCTCGCGATGGGCAAGGATCGCCGCGAGCTCGGGCAGAACGGCTGGAAAGTGGTGTTGCCCTCGGCGCGGCTGACGCTGCTGCAGGTCCTGATCGGCGTGGTCGATCTCGGCTTTTGCGCGATGGCGATGTATCTGCTGATGCCGGCGCAGCCGGGCATCGACTTTATTTCGCTGGCGGTGGTGTTCATCCTGGCGACGCTGCTCGGCTTCGCCAGTCATGCCCCGGGCAGCCTCGGCGTGTTCGACGCCGCCATGCTGGTCGCGCTGCCCGAATTCGGCAGGGAGCAATTGCTGGCAACGCTGGTGGTGTTTCGGATCCTGTATTTCATGATCCCCTTTGGCATCGCGGTTTCCATCATGGGCGGCCGCGAGCTCTGGCTCAGCGTCATGCGGCCATGGCAGGAACGCCGCAGGCTGAACGAGGCCCCGCCTCCTCCTCCCGCCGCGGTGGCGCAGCCGGTGAAGCGCCGGGCGCGAGGGTGAGAGCCGCGTCGGCCGGACTGCTTCTGGTTTTCGGACCGGCTCTCTTATTTCCGCCCCACCAGTAACGTCAAACGCGCCATGGTCCGAATCCAGCTCCGATCGATCATCGTATCTGCCCTGCTGGCGGCGCTCCCGGCACAATGGGCGGTGGCGCAAAACGCTCCCCTGGCGACACAAGGCGCACCGGCGGCGGCGCCAACCGTGCCGGCGGCAGCGCAGGACACGCCGGCGACGCAAAGCGCGCTGGACGCCCCGATGCAGATTTCATGGGAAGTCCGCAACCGCTTCCGGCTGTTTCGCGAAGAACGCGATTTCCTGCTCCATACCGAGAGCGCGCGAGGCCGCAGCATTCTGGAGTCAGAGCAGGCGCTGGAGCTGCAGAGCGATGGCCGCGGCTGGGCTCGCAATGCGGTGAACCGGCTCTGCATCGATCTGTCGGGTCGCATCAGCGAGCCCTGCACCCGCGACAACGTCAAGGAGAGCTACCTGACGCCGGTGGATCATCCGATCACCGTTCGCCTGACCGGCCAGATTCCGGTCGGCGCCATCTGCGCCTGGTCGTTCGACGACGGCGATGGTCCGCAGCAATCCACCTTCGATTGCGCCGAGCCGATCAACTTGCGGGCCCGCTACGGCCGCCCCACCGTCGCCACCGTGGACGTCTCCTCCGGACCCGAGGCGCCACAGCGTGTCTCTACCGAGATCATGGTGCGTGATATTTTCATCGCCGGTCTCGGCGACAGCATCGCTTCCGGCGAAGGCAATCCGGACCGGGCGGTCGCGCTGGCGGACGAGGGGTTTTGCTTCCGCTCCTATCTCGGGACAGCGGGTGCTCAATACTACCGTCCGAGCCGCGCAGGTTATAAGGGCGGACGGGCCTGCGAGGCTCCCGACTCACTGCAGGTATGGCAGCGCCAGAGCGCGCTATGGTTCAATTCCCCCTGTCACCGCTCGCTGTACAGCTACCAGACCCGCACCGCGCTGGCGCTCGCCGTGCAATATCCGCACATCGCGGTGACCTATCTGCCGCTCGCATGCACCGGCGCCACCATCCCTGACGGGCTGTTCGGCACGCAGCGCGCACGGGAATGCCCGCCGACGACGAAATCCGCCACCTGTCAGGGCACGGTCAACGCACAATTGGCCGAATTGCGGCTGGCGGTCGCCGCCGCGAAGAAACGTCAGCCCGACCGTAATCTCGATCTGATCCTGCTGTCGATCGGCGCCAATGACATCAATTTTTCCGGGCTGGTCGCGGATGTGATCGTCGACACGCCGACCGAGCGTGTGCTGTTCAAGCGTACCGGCGTGATCGGATCGGTGGACGATTCGCGCGCCGCGCTGGCGCACGACCTGCCGCAAAGTTTTGCCAAGTTGAGAGAGGCGCTGAAGCCGCTGGTCGGCGGCGATCTGTCGCGCGTGGTGTACGTGTCCTATGCCAACCCGACCCTGGCCGCCGGCGCCCCCTGCCCCGGCGGGCGCGCCGGCTTCGATATACATCCCTCGTTCAACGCGGAGCCGCAGCGGCTCGCCGCCGTCTCCGATTACGTGCAGAGCGAATTCCTGCCGGCGCTGAAGGCCCTCGCGCTGTGCCAATCGGGCGTGCTGTGCCGCGATCCCACCGCCGATCGCATGACCTTCGTCGACGCCCACCAGGCTGTTTTCGCCGATCACGGATTCTGCGCGCACGCCGCGACCGATCCGGAATTCGATCGGGAGTGTTTTTCGGCCAAGGGCGAAAGTTTCAATCCCGACATCGTCACCGCGGCCAGCCAGCCCATGCTCTGTGGCCGCAGCCCCGGAGAATATCGCGCCTATCTTCCGCGCGCGCGCTGGATCCGCGACGCCAACGACAGTTACTTTGCAGCGATGACCTATCCGCAGGGGTTGCCGGCTTCCAGTCAGCCCACCGATATTCACGACGCCACCTGGGGGGTGCTTTCGGCCGTATATGGCGGCGCGGTGCACCCCACCGCCGAAGGCCACGCCGCGATGGCGGACGCGGCATTGCCGGCCGTGGCTTCGGTGCTTCAGCTCGACGTCGCCGTACCTGAGGTGACGGCCGAGCCCGTGGCGCCGGCGGGAACGCCGCAGCAATAGCCCCGCACTAATCTCCTCGCCTTACGGCTGCGCAAGCTGCTTTCCAAGCGGCGTCAACCGGGGATAGTCTTGGCGGCGCGCGGCCCCATGGCGCAGCGCAACAACAAAAAGCAAAATCGCAAAGGGAGAAAGCAAATGACAAAACGACTTCCGCTTTCGGGGCGGGTCGGCCGCGCCTTGCTTGCCACCGCCGCCATCTGTCTTGGCGCGCCCGCTGATGCGCAATCGGGCGACCCCATCAAGATCGGCGTGATCGCCGAGGTGCAGTCGATCGCCGGCGCCGCGACCCCCGGCGGCGCGCAGATCGCCGCCGATGAGATCAACGCCAAGGGCGGCGTGCTCGGCCGCAAGATCGAGATCGTCACCTACGACAACAAGAGTTCGTCGGCGGATTCGGTGCGCGCTTTTCAGCGCGCCGTCAGCGACGACAAGGTCAGCGCCGTCATCGCCAGCTACATCAGCGAAGTCGTGCTGGCGCTGGAGCCGTGGGCGGCGCGGCTGAAGATGCCGCTGATCACGCCCGGCGCAGCCTCCAACGAGATCACCAAGGCGATCCACAACGAGTACGACAAGAACAAATATACCTTCCACGGCTATCTGACGTCGGCCGCACAGGCGCAGCTGGTTTGCGACGCCGCGAAAGACCTTCTGGTCAACGCCCTGAAATTCAAGACAGTCGCGATCATGAGCGAGGACGCGGCCTGGACCCAGCCGCTGGACGTCGGCTTCGAGGACTGCTTCCCGAAAGCCGGGCTCAAGGTCGTCGAGCACATCCGCTTCTCACCCGACACCACCGACTTCACGCCGATCTTCAACAACATCGAGGCCAAGAAGCCGGACGCGATCGTGACCGGTATTTCGCATGTCGGCGTGCAGCCGACGGTGCAATGGAAGAACCAGCAGGTGCCGATCCCGATGTTCGGCATCAGCGCGCAGGCACTGAGCCCGACGTTCTGGAACGACACCAACGGCGCTGCCGACGGCATCCCCTCGCTCGCGGTGGCGACGCCTGACGTAGCCGTGACACCAAAGACAAAACCGTTCGCGCAGGCCTTCAAGGCGAAATTCGGAACGCCGCCGGCCTACACCGGCTACACCGCCTATGACGAGGTCTACATCATCGCCGAGGCGATCCAGCGCGCGGGCGGCACCGACCCCGACAAGATGGTAGCCGAGCTCGAGAAGACCAACTTCGAAGGCACGATCGGCCACATCCAGTTCTATGGCAGGGACGCTGAATTCACCCACGGCATCAAGTCTGGACCGGGCGCGGTGACGGGCCTCGTGTTCCAGTGGCAGAACGGCAAGCAGGTCGTGGTCTGGCCACCCGCGATCGCCGAGGGCAAACTGAAATTCCCGGACTTCGTGAAATTGTCGCAGTAGGCTCGTCGCAGACGACCGCACAAAACCGCAGTCGGGCCGCGCTCAGCGCGGCCCGTTACGCATTCGGTGACACCCTCAGTCAGGCGCCCACGAAGGCGCGGCAAGTCAATTAAATGGACGGGACTGCACCGTAATTTCGCGGCGGATCAATCAAGCGCACTGTCACCGTCGTAGCTACTGGCATCGTTGGTGCAATGCGGCGTAACAATCGACGCGCGCTATGGAACAAGTGATCCGGATAACAGTTGCCCAGCGAGGAATCCGGCGTTGACCTATGGATTTAGACGCCCCCGGAAGTTCGAGTTTCTCGGTGGTGTAATTTGAACCATAGTTTTTCCCGAAATCATTGAGAGCCCTAAAGATCAGGGAAGAATACGCCATGCGTGTCTTGATCCTCGCATTGTCAGTCCTGGGCATTCTCGGCATTCTCGCCAGCGCGGATGCTGCCAAAGCGGGTCCGAGCACGACCATCCGCAACCTGTCGGCATCCGTCGATCCGGAGACCTTTACCGACGAAGCAACTCGGGAAACCGAAGATCAGATCGGACTCGACAAGGGGAAGCGTCGCGACGTGCAGCGCCGGCTGACCGCTCTCGGGTTCGACACCAAGGTCAATGGAAAGTTCAACGCGTCGACCCGCGCCGCCATCACGCGCTGGCAGGGGGCGCGCGGCTATCCCAAGACTGGCTTCCTCAACACGCTTGAGCATAAGGCGCTACTGACCGAAAGCGTCTCAGCGGCGTACGCCAGTTCCAGCAGCAGCGACCAATTCGATGACGACCATCTGGCCCATCGTCGCGGCGGCGGTGGTGCTCACCATCACCGCAGTGGTGGGGTTCGCGGTCCCGGTGGCCTGATCGGCGGCATGATGGGCGGACTGTTCGGACGCAGGTAACCCGACAAATTGTACGGGGCGTCCAATTACGGAATTACAGTGACGGTGCTGGATTTTGCCCGCTCGCCATCCAGTCAATCCGTGCTTCTTCGATGGCGAGCCCCACGCACGTCTCGACTGATTTGCCCGTCAGGCTGTTCTGCAACTGGCCTGTCCAGCCCTTTTCCAAAAAAATATTCTGCTTTTCCGAAATCGCAAATCACCCTGTATCCAACCCCGTCCTGCTCCGGAAGAGGGGCGTTGGCCATCGTCACGAACGTTGGGACGGGATGCGGTGGACGCGGCAGCGTTAGGCATGCACGTGATGGCAGGGCGGGTGCATTTATGCATCTGTGAGCATTCAACGGCGTGCTGACGAACGGCGCTGATGCGGACGGTGAAGTCGTGTGGTCCTGACGCCTCGACGCCGGCGTCAAGTCTTGCGGAGGTGTGTTGAGCCCGACCGGGCGCACGCGCCATCTTCCGCAGGGCGACGGTGACAAGAAAGCCGATCACCGGGAGAGCGCGAAATAATCTGTTAAAGCCATTGCGTGCGGGAATGCCGGGTGATTTCCGGTGGCTCGCTGTGAATACTCGTGTGCATACTTGCTACCCCATGCGCACAGGAGGCTGCGGGTGCATCGGGCGCCCGGCATTCCCCACGCCCTCGAATCCGAGGGCGGCTATTCCTGCAAAAGCTCGGGCGCATTCGCGCCGCGGCATAGCAAAGCCGTGCCGGCAGGAAACGCAGCTATATAAGTTAAAGCCAATGCTTGCGCGAAACGCTCTCGGCGCATCACCTCAAAGGTTGCACCGGCACGTTCTTCTTTGCGGCAGCCGCCGGCTTGACCACCCCGACCGCCGGCTTGAGCGCCGCGGCCTGTGCCGGCAGATATTTCGCCACCACGCCGGGATCGAGCGAGGCCACCGCCGTATCCGGCAGCCGGGACCAGGTCTCATCCTTCCCGAACAGGGAAATTCCGATGTAGCCGCGCATCGTGAGCGACTGGCCGTCAGGGCTCAGCGTCATCTTGGCATGGTAGATCTTGCCGTCACGGGGATCGAGAACGTTGCCGTCCTCATATTTCAGTCCCTCGCGCCTCATGTCCCGGATAAAGGAAATTCCGAGCACCGGCGCGTTCTTGCGGTCGTCGGTGCATTTCGAACAGATATCGATCACATTGGGATCTTCGCCGGGCAGCAGAAACGTCTTGGCGATGACGCCTTCGTAGATGCCGTCGTGATCGACCACGAGAACCCACACCACTGGCCTGCCGTCCTCGATCTTCTGCCACAGGCCCGCGGCCGAGGGATCAGCTGCCTTTCCCGGAAGCGCGGAGGCGACCAACATGACGAGGCCGGTCATGATCGGCAGAGCCAGTCGAAGTGCAATCTTCATCGTCGTCACCTGACCAATCCCTCATCGCAATGGGCCGCAGAGTAACGCGTATTTCACAGAAGTGGATATCGATTTTGCGACCAGAATGCGCACAAAGTTTGAACGTAAAGCGTTTTCTTGCGACAAAGCAGATTCCGCCTTGCCGGGAAAAATGCCCGGCCGCCTGGCCGACCGGTCCGGCGCCGCCTCACGACATCGATTGCCGTCGGAGACGGTCGGTCATGTCAATTGACCCCGAGCTTCTTCTGCAGGCTCGAGGACGACGTCGTGTACTGGAACACCAGCCGCTTGTCCGGATAGACATAACGATGCGCCTTCTGCGCCATCAAGGCGCCTTCGTGGAAGCCGCACAGGATGAGCTTCAGCTTGCCGGGATAGGTGTTGATATCGCCGATGGCGAAAATGCCGGGCACGCTGGTTTCGAACGCCGAGGTCTCGACCGGCACCAGGTTGTTCTCCAGCGCAATGCCCCAGTTAGCGACCGGTCCCAGTTTCATGGTCAGGCCGAAGAACGGCAGCAGGGTATCGCACGCGACCTTCGACATGGCGTTGTCATTGCCTTTGACCGTGGCGCCGGTGAGCATACCGCCCTCGCCTTCAAGTCCCGTGACCTGGCCGATCTTCAGATCCAGCTTCCCGGAAGCCACCAGCGCGCGCATCTGTTCGACGCTGTGAGGTGCCGCGCGGAAATCGTCGCGCCGGTGCAGCAAGGTCACGCGCCTGGCGATCGGGTGCAGGTTAAGCGTCCAGTCCAGCGCCGAGTCGCCGCCGCCGACGATCAGCAGATCCTTGTCGCGGAACTGCTCCATCTTGCGCACGGAGTAAAATACCGAGGAGCCTTCATAGGCCTCGATACCGGGCACCGGCGGACGTTTCGGCTGGAACGAGCCGCCGCCGGCGGAAATCACGACCACCTTGCATTCGAATACCTGGCCGGCATCGGTCGTGACCCGAAAGCCGGGATTGCCGATCTTCTCGATCGATTCCACCATTTCGTTGAGATGGAAGGTCGGATTGAACGGCTTGATCTGTTCCATCAGCGCCTCGGTGAGGCCCTGGCCGGTGACGAACGGGATGCCTGGAATGTCGTAGATCGGCTTTTCCGGATAGAGCTCGGCGCACTGGCCGCCGATCTTGTCGAGAATATCGACAAGATGCGCCTTCATATCGAGCAGACCCAGTTCGAAAACGGCAAACAGCCCGCAGGGACCCGCGCCAATAATCAGCACATCGGTTTTGATCGCTTCGCTCATGTCAGTTGTTTTCCATTGAACCCGGCCGGCACTTTTGGCTGCGTCTGTCTAGCCAACGCAGCCGGATGAGGAAAGCCATAAATATGGCGTCGGGCTCCCCGGCAACCCCTTGCCGGAGTTGGATAACTGGGCTGTAACGGCATGAAAATCCGGAGATCAGACTGTGAACGCACCTGTACGCCCCGCGGCCACGCCGCGCCTGGAAGATTTTCCCTACCGGCTGACCGACAATGTGCGCTTCGCCGATCTCGACCCCAATCAGCACGTCAACAACGCGGTTTATGCGACCTATTTCGAAACCGGCCGCGTCACGCTGATGAAGGACCGCAGCTACGGACTGATGCCTCCGGGCCTGGCCTGGATCATGGTGCGGCTCGACATCCATTTCCGCGCCGAACTGCGCTGGCCGGGCACGATCGAGATGGGGCTCGGCGTATCCAAGTTCGGCCGGACCTCCGTCACCTTCGATCAGGTGGTGTTTTCGGAAGGAAAGTGCGTGGCGTCTGCGCAATCGGTGACGGTGCTGATCGACGAGACCATGCGCAAACCGACACCACTGACCGAGGAGATCATCGCGAATTTTCAGCGCTGGTTGCGGCGCGGGGCGGACGGCGCGTAACGGACGGGTTGCCCGGGAGGTTGATTCCGAACAGCAGGAGCCGACTTTCGGAACAGACTCGAACTCTAAGCCTGTCGCTCCGGTGTCGTCACCACCAGACCGTCGAGTTCGTCGCTCACCTTGATCTGGCACGACAGCCGTGAATTCGGCCGCACGTCAAACCCAAAATCCAGCATGTCCTCTTCCATCGGGGTGGGAGCGCCGACCTTCTCGCGCCAGGCCTCATCGACATAGACGTGGCAGGTCGCACAGGCACAGGCGCCGCCGCATTCGGCTTCGATGCCTGGAATGGCGTTGCGGATCGCCGCTTCCATCACGGTCGCGCCGTTTTCGACGTCAATAGTGCGGGTTTCGCCGCTATGGTCGACAAAGTGTATCTTGGCCATGATTGCTCGTACTTGGAAAAGAGAGGTCCGGGCAGTCCTATAACGGGTCGATCCGCTCGGCGCCAGCGGTCGGGGCGAAAACCTGCTGTCTTGCGGGACGGGATTTATGGTCGGGGATCAGGACCGGCGCAGCATCGCATCGATGGCCGCGCGGGCCTGCGCAACGGCGTCATTGAGTTCGGCCAGCGCCTGGCCCGGATCGTCGCCATTCCGGATCGCGGCTTCCAGACAGTCGGCGGCATCGGCAACGCGAAATGCGCCGATCGCGCGCGCCGAACCTTTCAGCGTATGCGCCAGCGCGCCGGTGTCGGTGGGCAAGGTGGCGAGGGTTCCGATCAGGCTGACCGACTGGGCCGAAAACATCGCCAGCACCTCGCGCTCGAGGCCGGCATCGCCCAGCGTCATGCGCTGGAGATGGTCGATATCGATCGGCCCGTCATCGGGAGCGAGCGGCGGCGATGGCATCCAGTCAATCCGCTCCAGGTGGGGTGCCACGACGGTAACCCTTCGGATCTCGCGGACACCGGTCCGGCAGCCGAGTTTTCGACAGCCAATCACGGAAATGGTTAACGGAACGTTTCGCGCACTCGCCGCAAGTTCGCCTTGTTTTAGGCGAAGAGTAGCCCCAATCCTCGCGCCCGGACGAGAATTTCGAGGGCCTGTAAGGCGTTACGGCGCCCTGCTGTTAACGATGATTAAGATTGTATTAATCGCAGCCATTTCATTCGTATCGCCTAGCCAATAGGATGTTTGCGGATGTAGCGGACAAGCGTCGCGCTTTCGCACCGCGCAGGGCATGACACCGGGTTCGAGCTTGCAGGGGCGTTCAGGCAAGATTCTCCGGGACGCGTAAAAAGTAAAACGAGGGGTCAGACTGAACATGGCGAACACTCCCAAGAAGGTCAAAGACCCCACTGAAGTCGCGCTTTCTGCCATTCAGGAAGCCTTGAACATCAGCGACGACGTGCCGGTGGCGGACGACCCGCGCAATTCAGTGCGCAGCGATGTGACACCGCCGAACTCGTCATCAACCTCGCCCTACGACGACGCCCCATTCGATACCCGGCCGAGTGTCGATCGGCCGATCTTCGAACCGATCGACGAGCCGCGCACGATCCGCCGCGCCGCCAATGACGACCGTGAAACCATCGGGCAGATTCTGCAGGCCATTCAGAAGGGCCGGCCCGCCCGCAACGTTTATACGCTTGCCACGCTCTTTGCCGGAGTCTGGATTCTCGGTGCTGCGCTACTGACCGTCAGCTTTCTGCCGTCATTGCAGGCGGCCATTGGTCAGGGCAGCGGCGGCACCCTGGTGCTCGGCGGCCTGGCGGCTTTGTTCTTTGCCCCGGTGCTGCTGTTTTATTTTCTGGCGAGCCTTTCCTGGCGCGGCCAGGAATTGCGGATGATCGCCCAGTCGATGGCGCAGGTTGCGATCCGCTTTTCGGAACCCGAGGGCGCGGCCAGCGATTCGATGGTGACGGTCGGTCAGGCGATCCGCCGCGAAGTCGCTGCCATGGGCGACGGCGTCGAACGCGCCATCGCGCGCGCCGGCGAACTTGAAACCCTGGTTGCCAACGAGGTCTCGGCGCTCGAACGCGCCTACAGCGACAACGAGGTGCGAATCCGCGCCTTGCTGCAGGATATCGCTCATCAGCGCGACAACCTGGTCGGACAGGCCGAGCAGGTTCGCAGCGCCATCTCCGGCGTGCAAATCGACCTTCGCCACGATATCGCGCTGATCTCGGACGCGATTGCATCGCGTGTCGACGAGGTCGCCAAGACCATCACCGGCGCGCTGGAAGAACGCGGCGCCCACATCACCAGTGCGCTCAGCAACGCCGGCGACAATATGATCCTCGCCCTCGGCGAGCGCGGCGGCGATCTGCTCGACCGTCTCGAGGAAGCCAGCGCGGAGACCACGCGCGCGGTGCTCGACGCCAGCGAACGCCTCACCACCAGCCTCAATTTCAAGACCGGTCACGTCCATGACGAGTTCGTCGATCTGGCCGATCGCGTCCACGAGATGCTGAACGAGCGGATCGACCGCATCACCAGCGAATTCGAGCAACGCTCCTCCACCATCGTCGACGCCATCTCCGACCGCACCGAACAGGTCCACGACTTGCTGAAGAATTCCAGCGACAGCCTGCTGCTGGAACTCGAGCTGCGCAGCGGCGATCTGGTCAGCAAGATCGACGACGCCGGCAATCGCCTGGCGACCCAGATCCTCTCCAGCGGCGACAAGGCCAGCGATGCGCTTGATGTAACCGTGAACTCGCTGGTGGCGAAGGTCGTCAGCCAGACCGAAACAGCGCACGACTCGCTAAGCCTGCAAATGAGCGCCTTCGACGAACTGGTGAAGAACCAGGGAGGCGAGCTCGCGGAAAAATTCGCGCGCGACAGCGGCACGCTGGGTGCGCTTATTACCCGTCACATCTCGGAATTCGATCGTACCGTCAAAACCTTTGGCGGCGAGATCGTAGATCGCATGGGCCAGCGCACGCAGGACATCGCGGAAACCCTGAAGACCTACGTCGACACCTTCGATACCCGCCTGACCTCGAACGGCGGCGAGATCACCGCCTCGCTCGACCAGCGTCTGGTGCAGTTCGAAACCACGCTTGGAAACCGCGTGGCCGACCTCGATACCTCGCTCGACGGCAAGATCAAATCCTTCGACGAGTTGATCGACGGCCGCCTCAAATCGCTCGAACAGACCTTCGACACGCGGGCCGAATTGGTGAACGAATCCATCGACGGCCGCCTCAAATCGCTTGAACAGATTTTCGACACGCGGGCGCAGTCGGTCACCGAAGCCATCGATAATCGTCTCGGCACACTGTCGACATCGCTGACCGATGGCGCCGCGCAGGCGATCCACTCGATCGACTCGCGCCTGACCCAGCTTACCTCGTCGCTGACCGACGGAACCGCCCAGGCGATCCAGTCGATCGAACTCGCGGCTCACCCATCTCACCACGTCACTGGCATCAGGCTCGGCCCAGGCGGTCGACGCGATCGACCGGCGCATCACCGATGTGAGCGAAACCATTGACGGCCGCAGCGCGCACCTGGCCGACACCATCACGGCCCGGTTCCAGGAAATCCATCAGGGCATCGAGGCCCGGGTCGGGGCGGTTGCCACCGATATCGATACACGTGTCGCACAGTTCGAAGACCTGCTGGGTTCGCGGGTCGAAGCCGTGGCCGGCCGCATCGAGAGCAGCGGGCGCCAGGCCAGCGACGGTCTGATGGCACGTGCCGAGGAATTGTCCCTTGGGATCAAGTCCCATGTCGAGGACGCGGAACGCTCGCTGACCAACCTTGTGGTCAACACCAGCGAGACCATCCAGACCGGCACGCGCGCCGCGCAACAGTCGCTGCTTTCGGTTTCTGCCGATGTCGGCGCGCAGCTGAAGCTTACCTCGGCGGAAGTCGAGCGCGCCCTCACCGCCGTCGGCACCGGCGCTGCGAGCTCTATCCTGACCAGCGCGCGCGATGCGCAATCGACCCTGGTATCGGCCTCCACCGATGCCGCGACCCAGATCAAGTCGCTGTCCGCCGACGTCGAGCGCACGCTCTCGGCTGCGGGTACGGCAACCGCGGCCTCGATTCTCTCCGGCGCGCGCGAAGTCCAAACCACACTCATCACCGCCTCCTCGGACGCCGCCAGCCACGTCAAGTCGCTGACCGCCGACGTCGAACGGTCGTTGTCGATCGCCGGAACCTCCACCGCCGATTTGATCGTTGCCAGCGCCCGCGAGGCCCAAAACACACTGCTCACCGCCTCCACGGATGCCTCCGGCCAGGTCAAGTTGCTGGCAGCCGATGTCGAGCGGACGCTCTCGGCCGCCGGCAATGCCACCGCGGCGTCGATTCTGACCGGCGCGCGCGAGGCGCAGGGCATGCTGGTCACCGCATCGTCGGATGCCGCCAACCACGTCAAGTCGCTGGCCATCGACGTCGAGCGCTCGTTGTCGATCGCCGGCACTTCCACCGCCGAATTGATTACAGCAGGCGCGCGCGAGGCTCAAAGCACGCTGGTGGCCGCGTCGTCGGAGGCCGCCAACCACGTCAAGTCGCTGGCCATCGACGTCGAGCGCTCGTTGTCGATCGCCGGCACTTCCACCGCCGAATCGATTACAGCAGGCGCGCGCGAGGCTCAAAGCACGCTGGTGGCCGCGTCGTCGGAGGCCGCCAACCACGTCAAGTCGCTGGCGATCGACGTCGAACGCACGCTGACGGCGGTCGGGGCGGACACCGCCGCTTCCATTCTGGGCAGCGCACGCGAAGCACAAAGCTCGCTGCACGCAACCTCCGCCGAAGCCGCCAGCCAGATCAGGGCGATCTCCACCGATATCGAGCGTTCGCTCAGTACGGTCACCGCCAACACCACGGAGAATATTGCGACCAGCGCCCAAACCGCGCAAAGCGCGTTGGTGGCCGCCTCCAACGAAGTCAGTTCCAAGGTCAGGTCGACCTCGGCCGAGGTCGAGCGCTCGGTGCTCGCCGCCAGCGGCGCTTTCGGCTCCGCCATGAGCGGCAAGACCGACGAAATCGTCACCTACGTGCAGCAGCAGACCGATCGCCTCGCACAGATGATCGACAGCAAGCGCGGATCGCTGGTCGAGGCCATCGGCGCCAAGACCAACCAGCTCACCGTAGATATCGACCGCGTTACATCCGATGCGCTGAAATCGATTGAAACCCGCGGCCAGACCTTCTCGCAATCGGTCTTGAGCAACGGCTCCGACGTCGCGCGGACGATCACTTCGGCCGGCGATCTGGCCACGGGCGCGGTGAACAAGTCGCTGAAGGACCTGGAAGCGTCCTCGCGGGCGGCCATCGACCGGTCGCGTCAGGTCTCGATCGCGGCGGTCACCGAAATGCAGGAAACCAGCAAGATTCTGCGCACCGACACGGTCGCCCTGTTCGAGCGGCTGCGCGAAGGCAATATCCTGCTGCAGGAAGTGCTGACCGGCGCGCACGATAACCTCAATTCGCTGGAGCGGGCGCTGGTTACGCGGGTCGCGGACTTCGTGTCGGCCATGAACGACGTCACCTCGCGCAACGGCATGGCGACGCAAACGCTGGAAGACCAGCTGTCTGTCTTCAATACCAAGACGTCCAGGGCGCTGGAGGATCTCGGCTCGCTGTCGAGCCAGTTCGAACATCACGGCCAGGCCCTGGTCGAGGCCGCCGCCGTCGTCGAGCAGAGCAACCGCAGCACCACCGCATCTGTCGCCGAACGCAAATCGGCGCTCGAATCGTTGGTCACCACGATCGATCTGCGCACCACCGACCTCGATCAGCGGCTGTCGCGCTTCACCGGCCTGCTGGACGAATTGCTCGCGGCCGCGGAAGAGCGCGCCCGCGATATCGCACGCGTGGTGGCGGAAACCGCCGGTGCGGGTTCGGCCGCAATCAGCCGGCAGTTCGAGGCGGTTCGCGCTACGGCCCAGGAGGAACGCCGGCTGACGGCGGAATCCATGAACGAACTCTATCACCAGAGCACGCAGGAAACCGATGCGATGTTCAAGCAGTCCGCGGACAAGTTCTCCGGCATGGTCTCCAGCATGAAGCAGATGGCCGCGGAAATGCAGCAGGAACTCGAGGCCACGCGCAACGAACTTCGCCGCGGCGTGCTGGAAATGCCGCAGGAAGCGGCCGAGAGTACCGCGCAGATGCGCAAGGTCATCGTCGACCAGATCGAGGCTTTGGCCGAACTGAACCGGATCGTCGCACGTCACGGCCGCGGGCTCGACGTGGTAACCTCCGGCCGATCAAACTCGCAGCGCGAGGAAGAGCCGATGCTGGCAACCGCCGGCGGCCGCAGCAGTGAAACCCAATCACGGTCCGCCGCCCCGCGCATTCGCGAAGCCGGCAGTGCATCGACCTTGCCGCCGCCTGACCTCGGCGGGCCGGCTTCGCGCCGCACCGAAGCGCCGCCGGTTTCCCCTGCCGCCGACCAGGGCCGCGACGGATGGCTTTCCGACCTGCTGAACCGCGCCGACACCGGCACCGGCAATCGCGAGGTCCCGCGCGCCCGCCCCACCCAGCAGCCCGCCGGTGACAACCCGCTGGCTTCGTTGTCGCTCGACATCGGACGCCTGATGGATCGCAATCTCGCCATCGAGATGTGGGATCGCTATCAGCGCGGCGAGAGCAAGGCCTTCAGCAAGCGGCTCTATACGCCGGCCGGCCAGAAGGCCTTCGACGAAGTCGCCCGCAAATATCGCGCCGACCGCAACTTCAAGCAGACTGTCGACCGCTACATCACCGAATTCGAGCGATTGCTCGACGAGGTCGCGCGCGACGAACGGGGCCCGGCGGTGCTGCGCAGCCACCTCACCTCGGAGACCGGGCTGGTCTATACCCTGCTCGCCCACGCGGCGGGACGGCTCGGCTAAGGCTCAAGCTGATCGCACAATAATAAAAACGGAGGCAGCGATGCCTCCGTTTTTATTGTGGGTGCGGCCTGAAACCGGACGCTACGGCCTCTTCCTTTCGGTCGCCGCCGTGGGCACTGGCGGCGGCGGGGTCGCACTGCTGTTGCCCGCGCCGAACAACAGCCGCGTCGGGTTGCGGTCGAGATTGTTTACCGCACGGCTGATATCGCCGAGCGTGCGGCGGCCATCGGTCATCAGGGCACCAGATCGCTTGTCGAAATCCTCGGCCAGTTCGCGGATCGATTTTACCGTCTGGAAGAGTTCACCGCCCTCCTTGCCGCCGGCCAGCGCATTGAGGCCGAGCATGAGGTTGTCGGCCTTGCCCATCACGCCGTCGACCTTGAGCATGACGTTGTCGATCTTCTCGGAATTGCGCGCCAGCGAAGAGGTGAAGGTTTCCAGATTATGCAGCGAGTTCTTCACCGCCTCCTGATTGTCTGAGACCACCTTGTTGATGTTCTGCAGCGTGCCCCGGATTGCCTCGGTGACGTCCTGCAGCGCGTTCGGATCGGCGGTCAGCACCGGGATGCCATCCTCGTCGAGGGGAACGCTCGGCGCGGCCTCCTCGCCGCCCTTCAGAGAGATCGCCGCGACCCCGGTCAGTCCCTGAAATTCCAGCCCGACCAGAGTGTCCTTGCGGATCGGGGCGTTGTTCTCGATCATGGCCAGTGCGACAACTCGACGCGGGTTATCCAGCTTAACCGAGACCACCTCTCCCACCCGAATGCCGTTGAAGTTCACGCTACCGCCGTTGCGCAGGCCGGATGCCGGGCCTTCGAACACGATCCGGAGCGGGCTGCGCGCCTTGGTGGTGTGCAGGCTCTGGAACCAGAGAACGAACCCGAACGCCGCGGCTATCACCGCCAGCGTGAATGATCCGATCAGGACGAAGTTCGCCCGCGTTTCCATCAACCCAACTCCGATACCAGGCCCCGATTCAGCTTCGCTGGATCAGGATCATGCTCTAGCCCATAACTGCGCGGGCACGCTTGCCGTGGAAATAGGCCCTCAACCAGGGATGCTGCGAGGCCTGCATGTCGGCCATCGATCCCGCGGCAATGATCTTACCGTTCCCTAAAACTGCAATGCGGTCGCAAGCAGTGTAAAGACTGTCCAAATCGTGGGTTACCATGAAAACGGTCAGCCCCAAAGTACGCTGCAAGGTGCGAACCAGTTCGTCAAAGTCGCCGGCGCCGATCGGATCGAGGCCCGAGGTCGGCTCGTCGAGGAACACCAGTTCGGGATCGAGCGCCAGCGCGCGCGCCAGCGCCACGCGCTTGATCATGCCGCCGGACAGTTCCGAGGGAAAACGGTCGGCGACTTCGGGACGCAATCCCACCATGCCGAGCTTGGCGATGGTGATTTCGTCCAGCAACCGCTGCGAGACGTTGAGATATTCGCGCACCGGAAACTGGATGTTTTGCCGCACGCTGAGCGAGGAAAACAGCGCGCCCTGCTGGAACAGGATTCCCCAGCGCCGCTCGACACCGCGCCGTGCCCTGGCGTCGGCCGCGTCGAGATCGATGCCGAACACCTCGATACGCCCCGAGACCTTCGGCACGAGGCCGATGATGGTACGTGTCAGCACCGATTTGCCGGCGCCGGAAGGACCCACGAAACCCAGGATTTCGCCGCGCTTGACGTCGAGATTGAGCCCGTCGAGGACCTTGGTCGCGCCGAACTGCACCGAGATATCGCGAACCCGGATAATGGCGTCGGACGTTTCTGGCGCCATCGTCACATTCCGATCGACGCGAAAAAGATCGCGAATACGCCATCCATGACGATGACGAAGAAGATCCCCTGCACCACCGAGGACGTGGTGTGCTGTCCGAGCAATTCGGCGCTGCCCTCGACCGCCAGCCCCTCGACGCAGGCGACGATCCCGATCACCGCCGCCATCACCGGCGCCTTGATGATGCCGACGATGAAGTGATCGATCGAGATCGCGTCGCGCAGCCGAAGCAGGAATGCCTCGGGATCGACGCCGCCGTAAAGCCACGCCACCAGCCCGCCGCCCCACAGCGCCATCATGGCGCCGAGAAAGGCCAGGATCGGCAGCGCGATGATCAGCGCCAGCATCCGCGGCAATACCAGTACCTCGATCGGGTCGAACCCCATGGTACGCAGCGCGTCGATCTCCTCGCGCATTTTCATCGAACCGAGTTCGGCGGTATAGGCGCTGCCCGAGCGGCCCGCCACCATGATCGCGACCAGCAGCACGCCGATTTCGCGCAGCACCAGCACGCCCAGCATGTCGACCACGAAAATATCCGCGCCGAATTTGCGGAAATGAAAGATGCCCTGCTGGGAGATGATGCAGCCGATCAGGAACGTAATGAGCGCGACGATCGGCACCGCGCGAAAGCATACCTGCTCCAGGTGATGCACGGTCGAGGTCAGGCGAAAGCCCGAGGGGTGAATCACCACTCTTCCGGCCGCGGCCAGCACGGCGCCGAGCATGTCGATCAGGCCGATCACCGTGGTGCCGTAGCCGGCGACGCTGCGGCCGAGCTGATCCAGTATCCCCGTCAGCGTCACCGATGTGGTGTCGAGCGCAGGCGTCGCCTTCACCCGGCGCACCTCGTCGACCAGGCTGGAATAGTTGGCCGACAGTCCGGCGATCTTGGCCTCGACGCCACCCTGGGTCAGGCTGCGGCGCAGCCGCTCGATCAGCCAGGCCCCGAATGTGTCGAGCTTGGAGACCTGCGACACATCGATGAAGATATTGGGGCGACTTCCGGTCAGCTTTTCGGCATCGGCGACCATCCGCTCAAGATCAGGCGCATAGCGGGCGGTCCATGTACCCGCGGCACACAGCGCAAGTCCGTTGCCCTGTGCAATCTGTTCCAATGTCGGGTCGCCGTTCACGTGGCCGCCTCCTGCGCCGATTCTCCGCAATTCGTGGAAAAGGAAGGATTCAACACGCGGCCTTTGCCTTGTAGAACATGTCCCTAACCAGCCATACTTGGTTGCGCCGGGCAAGCTTACGGTTCAGAAATTGTCAGATTTTGAAATGACTTCCAGCAAATCGCCAAGGTTTGCCGCCAGAATCGAACGCTGGCCAATCGCCGGCAGCTTCACCATAAGCCGCGGCGCCAAGGTCGAGGCGGTGACCGTGGTGGCCGAAGTCGGCCGGGGCGGCCTGACCGGGCGCGGCGAATGCGTGCCCTATCCGCGCTATGGCGAGACGCCGGAAGCCACCCTGGCCGCCCTGCTGGCGATGCAGGATCCGGTGTCGCGCGGGCTCGACCGGAAAGGCCTGCAAGCGTTGATGCCTCCGGGCGCCGCCCGCAACGCGCTGGATTGCGCCCTGCTGGACCTGGAGGCCAAAACCAGCGGTCAGCGGGTCTGGAACCTGCTCGGACGTCCCGCGCCGGCGCCCTGCATCACCGCCTATACCATCTCGCTTGCGTCACCGGAGGCGATGGCGGCAGCGACCGCCAAGGCCGCGCACCGACCGTTGCTCAAGATCAAGCTGGGCGGCGATGGCGACGGCAAACGGATCGCCGCGGTGCGCAAATCGGCGCCCGAATCCGAACTGATCGTCGATGCCAACGAGGCATGGACATCAGACAATCTCGAGCAAAATCTCGCCGCATGCGCCGAAGCCGGCGTCACCCTGGTCGAGCAGCCGCTTCCCGCCGGCCAGGATGGGGCACTGGCGCGCATCCGCCGGCCGCTTGCGGTCTGCGCCGACGAAAGCGTGCACGATCGGGCCTCGCTGGGGGGACTGCGCGAACGCTACGATGCCGTCAATATCAAGCTCGACAAGACGGGCGGACTGACCGAGGCGCTGGCGATGGCCGAGGCGGCCCACGCGCTCGGATTTCGAAATCATGATCGGCTGCATGGTCGCAACCTCGCTGGCGATGGCGCCGGCAATGCTGCTGGCGCAGGCGGCGCGCTACGTCGATCTCGATGGCCCCCTGCTGCTGGCGCGCGACCGCGACGGCGGCTTGCGCTACGACGGCAGCGTGGTCTATCCGCCGGAAGCCGCGTTGTGGGGATGATCCGCGAGCCGATGCCGCGCCAGCCACATCACCGTGCCGCCCGTCAACGCCATCGCTGCCATGACATAGTAGACGCCCTGCCCGTAACCGGCATAGATCGCGCCCGACAGGATCGATGCGCTTGAGGTGACGATGCCGCTGCAGGCCGCGAGATAGCCTTGTCCCCTCGCCATCACATGGCCGGGCACATGACGCACCAGCAATCCCATGGTGCCGAGCAAGGTCAGCCCATAGCTCAGCCCGTGTGCCAACTGGACCACCGACAGCACCGCGACCGAGGGCTCCTGTGCCGTGATCAGCCAGCGCACAACCGCACTGAGCGCGCCGATCACCACCAGCACCGCCGGCGACAGCGTAAACCGCGGCGACAGCGCGAACACTGCGATCTCGGCGAACACCCCCAGTACCCATAGCCCGGCAATCGTCAGCCCGCTGAGGCCCGACGCCTGCCAGGTGATGGAGGCGAAGGTGTAGTAGGCGGCGTGGCTGCCTTGAATAAGCGCCGACGCCATGATGATGGCGAGGAATCCGGGATCGCGCAGCAAGGCGCGCGCGCCGTGAGGCGCCGCGTGAGAGGGCTTCGGATGGTCCAGCGGCTGCAGCCCGAGGCTGACGACGCCGCCGAGCCCGGCCACCGCGACGATGACCCAGATCAGATGCCGCGCCGCAATGACGTCGACCAGTAGCCCGCACACCAGCGCCCCCACGACGAACGCGGCCGAGCCCCATAGGCGCAGCGGCCCGTAATTGAGGCTATATCGCGCCACGCCCCGCAGCGCGTAGGCGTCCGTCAGCGGCACCATCGGCGTCCATATGCAGGCGGTGACGGCGTAGACCAGGAATACCAGGAGCGGCCGGTGTTGGGTGCCGACGGCCGCAAGCCCGAGCACGGTCACGAAGGCCGTGACGATCAACGCCGCGCGCAGCGACTGACGCCTCTCGGCAAGCCCGGTCACCAGGGGCAGGATGGTGAACCGCGTCACGGATGGCACCGCCGTAATGATGCCGATCCACGAGGCGTCGATCCCGACCGCCTTCAGCCACACCGGAAAAAACGGCAGATGGGTGCCGCTCAATCCGAACAGCGTGCCATAAAACAGCGCCAGCCGCGTCGCGAATCGCCGGCCGGTCCGTTGAGATGCGACGGGAATTTTTGATTCGCTTTGCATCAATTCAATTGCGATTCGCCTGATATCGTGGTGATCGTTAGCGTAAGGCGCGATGATTTGCGCGATGAGTTTGCCATGGCCGACGAAGCATTTGCCCTATCGCCGATTGCCGCTCGCGCAACGCAGCCGCGCGAGGAAGACTATGACGCGATCCGCGAAGCCTTCATGGAGACTTCGCGGGGCCGCTGGTTTCTCGGCGAATATGCCAAGCGCAACCGCAATGCCGACACCCGCATGGTGCTCGACGCGGTGGCGCGGATCGAGGAAACCATCGCCGCCCAGAAACCACCGCCGCCCGAACCCGGGCTCGCGGAGGCCCTGGCCGCGATCGGCAGCGCGCTCGATGAGGCCAGAGCCACCGCTGCGGCCGCGCTCGACAGCCTCGCACTGGAGGAAAGCCTGGCACCGGTCCGCAAAGGCGCCCGGGTCATCAAGGAAATCGCCTGGCGGTGGCGGGAAATCGGCGCCGATGGCCGGATCTGCGATCTGCTCGATTCCCAGGTCGGCGCGATCGAAGGGGCTTGCAGAAAAATCTCATCGAGCGGTCCCAGAGATGCATTGAGCGCTGCGTTCGATCTGCTCGGGCAACGGATCGCGGCGTTCGCCGACGGCGAAGGAGTTCCGCCGCGGGCTACCGAAGAAGCCGTTCGTTCACCCGCCTCCCCGATGCCTTCGGTTGAAATGCTTGCCGCCGTTGTGGAGGAGGTTCGAACCGCGGCCGACGCCGAAGCCGCGATTAGCAACCCGGCGATGCCGACCGAGGCTGTCGCCGCAACTACGGAGGCTGTCGACATGACCGCCGACGGCGCGGGCATCACGGCTGATGCCGCTGATGCGACAGCTGAAGCGGTAAACGTGATGTCTGAAGCAGGCGACGTGACGTCTGAAGCCGTGGAGGTGGTGGCTGACGTAGCGGGAGTGACGGTCGAGACAGGGGAGCTGACGGCGGAAGCCGCCGATGACGATCAGGACGCCGTGCTGGAGATGGTCGCGCTTGAAATGGCCGCGCCGGACCCTGGCGATAACGATGATATTTCCGAAATCGAAACCACCGAAATTCACGCGCGGGTATCGCCGCCCGCCGATCCCGAAATCGTAGCCCTCCCGGCGGAGCCGGTGGCCGCGCAGCCGCCGACGATCGAGTCATCCCTGCAACCTTCTCCTCAACCGTCGGTCGAACCTTCGCTTGAACCTTCGCTTGAGCCTTCTCTCGGCTCGTCGCTCATCGCCAGCGGGATCGTGCGAAGGCCGCATGCATCGGCATCCGATCCGCTGGCGCCGATCCGGCGCCTGAGCCAGGCCGAGAAGATCGCGTTCTTCTCCTGACCTTGGGCGGCCTCCAGATAGACTTCATTTCCTGAATTGATTTGATCGGCGCGCGACCGACCGCGCCCTGCTCGACCGATCTTCGCAATTTACGCCAGGTCGAGCTTTGCCAGCCTCGTCGCCACGCTCGGCTGCGATCTGCAACGGGACTAAAACTCTATTTAGTGGTGTTGGCGGATTGCGAACCTACATCAGCAGTATTCGGTGTTCCAGTGAGAGCCCTATTATGGATTGTGACCATCCCAAACTTAACGGTGCTGTGTTCGGCATGCATGATTGGCCTGACTCCCTGCGGGGCCAGGCGGTCATGTATCGGAGACTTGCCGACGAGGCTGATGATCCCTTCGTGAAGAACGAGCTGCTTGAGCTGGCGTCGGTCTGCGAGGAGGTAGCCGATAACATCGAAAACCATCTGACAGGCGAATCCGCGGAGCCGAACATTTTCGGTTGAAAGTTCCAACTGAACGCGTCGAGCGGTTGCAGTCTCCCGAGCCACCCGAAAACTGACTCAATTTTCGTCAGCGCCGGACCTCGTCCCGGCGCAAGACGCTCCAGCGATCACGCGATCAATTGAGCGAACAAATCCGCGTCGACATTGCCGCCCGACAGGACGATGACGACGTTCTTGCCGCGTGCATCGATGCGGCCGGCCAGAAGCGCGGCGAGGCCCACCGCGCCACCCGGCTCGACCACCAGCTTCAGCTCCCGAAACGCAAACCCGACCGCGGTCCCGACTTCCGCGTCGGACGCCGTGATGCCCTGCGTCAACAGCCGGCTGTTGATGGCGAAAGTGATTTCGCCGGGGATCGAGGCCATCAGCGCATCGCAGATGGTCCGCCCCTGAGCGTGATGCGACTCGCGCTTTCCGGCGCGCAGCGAGCGCGCATGATCGTCGAATGCTTCGGGTTCGCCTGACATCAGGATCGCCTGCGGATAGCGCGCCTTGACCGCCGTTGCGACACCCGCGATCAGGCCGCCGCCGGAAGCCGGCGCCACCACGATGTCGGGCGTCAGGCCCAGCGCCGCCATGTCCTCGGCAATCTCGCCGCCCACCGTGCCCTGGCCGGCGATCACAAATGGATCGTCATAGGGCCGCACCAGCGTGGCGCCGCGTTTGCCGGCGATGTCGCGGGCGATCGCCTCACGATCCTCGCGGTCGCGATCGTACAGCACGACTTCCGCGCCATAACCCCTGGTGCGTTCGCGCTTGGAGAGTGGCGCGTCGGCAGGCATCACGATGGTCGCCTGCATGTTGAGAATTTGCGCCGCCGCCGCCACGCCCTGGGCGTGGTTGCCTGAGGAGAACGCGACCACGCCGCCGCCGCGCGCCGCCATCGGGATCGACGACAGCTTGTTGAAGGCGCCGCGAAACTTGAACGATCCGGTCCGCTGCAGCATTTCCGGCTTGAGGAAAACCCTGGTTCCGACCCGTTCGTTGAGCACGGGCGGTGACAGCAACGGCGTTCGCACCGCGAACGGCGCCAGCACGCGCGCGGCCGCATCGATATCGGTGGAACTGACCGGCAGGGTTGCGAATGGTTCCGTCATCCCTGACTTGTATCGCGTCACGCAATGGGCGGGCAAGGTGCTTGCGGCGGATCACGCGACGAAGCGCGGACACTCCGGCGTGAATGGCGCCAGCTCGCTTGTCGAATCGACCGCGGGAACCCCGGCTATGCTGTCGATGAAGGCGCGGGCCGAGGCTTCCCAGGTATGCCCGGCGGCGAACTCGAGGCAGGCCTGCGGCGAAATTGTCAGCGCAGACAGGCACGCCGCCCGCAGATCGTCGTTCAACGCCCCGACCGGCGCGTTGCCGATCACATCGCGGGGCCCGGTCACCGGAAAGGCGGCCACCGGCAGGCCGCTTGCCAGCGCTTCCAGCAGGACCAGGCCAAAGGTGTCGGTCTTGCTCGGAAACACGAAGACGTCGGCCGCGGCATAGGCCTCCGCCAGAGCTTCGCCCTGCCGCGCGCCGAGAAACACGGCTTGCGGATATTTCCGGGCCAAAGCCGTGCGCGCCGGTCCGTCGCCGACGATGACCTTGCTGCCGGGCAAATCGAGATCGAGAAACGCCTCGAGATTCTTTTCGACCGCAACCCGGCCAACGCACAGGAATACCGGGCGCGGCAGGCCAAGGTCGACGGCGCGGGGATGAAATTGGCCGGTGTCAACGCCGCGCGGCCATAACACAACGTTGCGAAAGCCGCGACTGCGCAATTCGCTTGCCAGCGCCGGCGTCGCGGCCATCACCGCCTGGCTGGCGCCGTGGAACGCGCGCAGCGCCCGCCAGATCCATGATTCGGGAACCGGCAGGCGCGCCGAGATATATTCCGGAAAGCGGGTATGAAAGCTCGTGGTGAACTGCATTCCGTGTCGGCGGCAACAGCGCCGCACCGATATTCCGATCGGCCCTTCGGTTGCGATGTGAATGCTGTCCGGCCGCGCGTCCGCGATCAGCCTCGCAATCTTGGTCTGATACGGCAACGCCACGCGCAGATCGCGGTAGCTCGGCATGGCGAAGGTGCGGAACGACTGTGGGGTCAGAAAGCTGACATCAACACCGAACGTCTTGGCCGCTTCCGCCATCATGGTCAGCGTCCGCACCACGCCGTTGACTTGCGGGTGCCACGCATCGGTCGCGACCAGAATACGCATCAGGCGGCACGCGCCGCGACAGGAGTAACGGGAACCGCCCGTCGCAGCGGATCGGTCCAGGTGATGATTTCAAACCGGCCGTCTTCGTGTTCGGCAAGCGCCGTGCAGCTTTCCACCCAGTCGCCGCAATTCATATAACGGATGCCATGTTCGTCGCGGATCGTGGCGTAATGGATATGGCCACAGACCACTCCGTCGGCACCGTGACGCCTCGCCTCGGCCGCCAACGTGTGTTCGAAGGCGCCGATATAATTCACGGCGTTCTTGACCTTCAGTTTCGCCCATTGCGACAGCGACCAATAGGGCACGCCGAAGGCGCGCCGAAAGAAGTTGACGAGGCGATTCATCTGGATCGCGAAATCGTAGGCCTTGTCGCCGAGATGGGCGAGCCAGCGCGCGTTCTGCACCACGAGGTCGAAGATATCGCCGTGAATCACCAGGTAACGCCGGCCATCGACGCCGACATGAACGGCATTTTCCACGACGTCGATGCCGCCAAAATGCGTGCCGTAATAGTTCCTCAGGAACTCGTCGTGATTGCCGGGCACGTAAACGATCTTGGCGCCCTTGCGCGCCTTGCGCAGCATTTTCTGCACGAAGTCGTTGTGCGATTGCGGCCAGTACCAGTTCGACCGCAACGCCCAGCCATCGACGATATCGCCGACGAGGTAGATCGTATCGGCATCGTGGCTGCGGAGAAAGTCCAGCAATCGGTCGGCTTGCGAGCCGCGGGCACCGAGGTGGACGTCGGAGATAAACAAAGTGCGAAAGCGTCGTTCGGGACACTCTTCACTCATAGCGTCAGTTCCCATGCGCGAGCAGCTAACCGATTCCCGTGACGACGTGATGACGGTTCGCGTCGCCGATGGGACCACGCGAATCACGTGACCTGCTTTCGGGGAGCGAATAGCAGCGGCCTGCGACAATCAGGCGACAACCGGCCCAGCGGCCGGGACGGCTCGCCATCCCCAGGAGCGTGACCGAAAAAGCAGCCCGGCAGTGGCAGTGAGAAAGATGCAAATTTCAGCAGTTGGGTCATTAGAAAGCACAGCTTCGCGATCTCGCGGCCTGATACGCCCGAGGTGGTGCATGAATTTTCCGCCCTTAAGAGAAGAGGGCATGGGGAATGCCGGGCGCCCGATGCACCCGCAGCCTCGTGTGCGCTATTGGTAGTAAGTATGCACACGAGTATTCACAGCGAGCCACCGGAAATCACCCGACATTCCCGCACGCAATGGTTTACGGCTTATACCGTGCTCCCCCGTGATCGGCTTTCTTGCCACCGTCGTTACGCGGATCGCTCCGCAAACTTGACACCAGCGTCGGGGTGTCAGGACCACACGTCTTGAAGTCCAGCCGCTTTTTCGGCCTTGTTGAAAACGTCGGAAGTGCCCGAAAATACGGGCTTTTTTTCAACTTCTGCTGAAAGAACAAAAGGCCCGCCGAAACCCGCCGGGCCCCAATAGGCCCTAGTTTCGCGGATTTCATAGCGTTGGGGGTACCCTCAACAAGCTCGCCGCCGATGCCCAAATCAATCCCCAAGTGGGAGTATGGGGCCCGAGTAATGAAGCAGCGAGGGAAACGGAAATCGGTGTCTGTATAGTGTCCCTTGCGTTGGGTTCCCTATGGGCGGCAGCAAATTCAACAAGTTGTCGGATTTGAACGGTGACGTGCCGCTAGGTTTCTTGATCCACGTCAACGGGCGGTTTCGTTAGCTGCTCTTTCCTTTTTCCAAAAGGAATAAACCAATGAAGCGTCTAGTCCCCACCGCTGCCATTCTCCTTGCCACGTCAACACCAGCGTTCACTCAGAACACCGAGCAGGAAAACAATGCGGCGGTGGCTGCCGTGATCTACATGATTGCGCAGGAGCGGTGCAACATGACCACAGGGGAAGATGGCAAGCTTCGCGGAATGACCATCTCTGTGATCGAGGGCAACGGCTTGACTTGGGAGCAAGTGGTCTACGGTGAGAAGCAGATGATCGGTAACTTCCTGAAAGACAACCCGGTCTATGAGAAGGCTACCAACAATGATCGTGCTGCCGTCAAGACCGTCTGCAATGGCGCGCGCGCCATGCTTGCCAAGAAGAAATAGATCTTACGATTCCAGAGGCAAGGTGATCAGCCGCGAGACGACCAGCGGCAACACGACGACGAGCGGTGCTTGAGGACGACTGTCCTATTCTGCCAGCACGGTTGTCAAAAGGTACGGCCCCAGATGGCGTAAGAAGAAAAAAGTAGCGAGCGTCAGCGAGGACATTAAGCTCGCCGTTCAGAGGCAGGGCTACTACATGCGGAAGCTAACGGACTTTAAGAAGCGTTAGTCTGCGAAGCGCATGTGCAACCTCTACAGCATCACGACGAACCAAGCCGCGATCATCGCGCTGTTCCGCGTCGTCAACCGCTATGTCGGCAATCTCGCGCCGATGCCGGGCGTGTTTCCGGATTATCCCGCTCCGGTGGTCCGCAACACCGACACCGGGCGCGAGTTGAGCATGATGCGGTGGGGCATGCCACCGCCGCCGAAGTCGCCGTGGCCGCCGGTCACAAATATTCGGACCACGACTTCACCTCACTGGCGGGTCTGGCTCAAGCCGGAGAACCGCTGCTTGGTCCCAGCCAACAGCTTTGCCGAGTATGCGCCGGAGCCGAACCCGGAGACGAAAAAGAAGGACGTGGTGTGGTTTGCGCTCAACGATGACCGCCCCCTGTTCACCTTCGCTGGCATCTGGACGACGTTCAACGGTGATCGCGGCACGAAGTCGAAGCCGGTGCCGGGACCGCATCAGGTCTACGGCTTTCTGACGACGACACCGAACGCGGTGGTCGAGCCGATCCATCCAAAGGCCATGCCGGTGATCCTGACCACCGACGAAGAGCGGGACGTGTGGATGCGCGCACCGTGGGATGAGGCGAAGGCACTCCAACGGCCACTGCCGGACGATGCGCTCAGGATCGTCATGCGCGGGGCCGACAAGGAAGATCGGGCGGCGGCAGCATGAGCACGATGGCCCTCGGCGGGGACCACGGCGTGAAGATATTTCACCAAGGGGGAATTTAATGAGGACACTTTCGATAATCGTTGTGTTGCTGGCCACCGTCGCCGTTGCCAAGGCCGAAGAGACCGCGCCAAGCCGGATCGATAATATCACCAAATCTGCGCGAGACATGATGCCTGCAATGCCGTCGCTGCCGTCCGTCTCCCTTCCGTCAATGCCTGACCTTTCACTTCCGGACTTCTCGGATGCAACGGGCAGGCTGATGACCGAGTTCAATACCTTCACCCAACAGGTCGGCGATGCTCTGCCAATCCTCGAACAAATGGGTTATGAGGTCACGACCTTCAAAGTGACGTGGGGCCTCCCGCCGAAAGCTCGGCTTCGTCTCAAATCGAACGGCAACGCCGACCTTCAAAAGGTCAATGCCGTTGCTGCCAAAGCGACGAGCGGCAGCGTGCTGGTCACGGCTCTCATAACTAGCGCGGCGACAGCCAAGCGAATTCAGAGCACCATGAAGCTCGGTACCGCTTACCTCGATGTGGACTTTGCCGTCCCACCTCGGGTCAACATGAAATTCGTCAGTCTCAAAGCCAATGAGAAAGAGGAATTGACGCACGATGCGGATGACTTGGAAATTAACTGCAAATAGAGCGCAAGATCGTTCACGCAGATGAACGGGAGTTTTGATCTAGGTCGAGCGCTCGTGTGGATTTCTATTTTGTCCCGGCCACTGACTGCGCGAGCGCCGCCTTGCATTGGTCTTTGACGTTGCCAATACTTTTCAGGATGCAACTTCGTTCCTTGCCGGGGCAACTTTCCTTTAAATCAGTCGTGCAGGCTTTGCTGATCTCGGCGACCCGCGCAAGCCTCGCCTTACACGCGTCGGAAAATTCTGCGGCGTGTGTTTTCACGCAGTCTTTAATGCGGCCCCCGCCGGGCTTAACTCCAGCACATTTTGCCTTGATGTCCGCCGCACAGACCCCAATTGACCGCTCCTTTGCCATCGCGACCGGTGCGGAGAGAAGTACTACGGCACCAATTACCACGATACTCTTCATCATAGGTCATTCTCCCAACCGCGACGAGCTGAACACGGACAACGACACCCCGAGCGTCAATATTCCGATGAATGAGGGTAAAAGAAAAACCCTTTAAATAAACGGTTTTGTTGCTTTCAGCGTCTTTCAGCTAATTTCAAAATATAGCCCACACGTCTTCGCCGTCCGCTGCAAGCAACGCCCGTCAAGCGCGCCGCCGCGTCCACCGCATCCCGCCCCGCGTCCGTGACGTCGCGAGCCGCCCCTCTGAGTGGGACGGGACGGCAAGAAACATACAACCGATTTGGGTCTTCGGAAAACCAGAATATTTTTGCAAAGGGGGGCTGGACACGCTGTTTGAAAAATTGCCTGTCGGGCAAATCAGTGAACAACAGCGATGCGCCACAACTCAGCGACAGCCTCTCAACATGTCGTCCCGGCGAACGCCGGGACCCATACGCCGTGAAAGACGATGCTGAGACGTCTCGCTACTAAACCACCGACGGTGGGTCCCGGCGTTCGCCGGGACGACGACGGCTCTTAGTCCTGCTCTTCGAAAAATCCGCCCCCCCCGCGCGCGTCTCGAAGGATGGCCGCGAGTCAATATGTTGCGTCCATCCTTCGAGACGCTTGCTTCGCAAGCTCCTCAGGATGGGGTCCATATTCACTCTCCCACAGCATCTTCCCAAGTTGCAGACATTTATTGGCACGTCTGTGACGGCTCGCACTGAGGGTCACTTAATTTTCAAGAACCCTGACGTTCTTGGCGCCAGCGGCATGAGAGTCGCTTTGCCTACCCTCCAATTCAACGTCAGCCTTTCGCCCTCCCCTTCGGAAATTCGAACACAAGGCACGTCGTCGTCGCATGCGCAAGCAGCCGATCCTTTGCATCGGTGATGCGCGCCTCCGCGGTAGCGACGCGGCGGCCGGCGTTGAGCACGCGGCCCTCGGTGCGGATCACGCCGCTCGTCTCGTTCATGCCGCGCACGAATGAGATCTTGAATTCCAGCGTGGTGTAGCCAGTGCCCGCGGGCAGCGTGCTTTGCACCGCGAGCCCCATCGCGGAATCCAGGAGGATCGCGGCATAGCCGCCATGCACCGAGCCGATCGGATTGTAATGGCGCAGACCCGGCACGCTGTGAATCACGACGATCCCGGGTTCGACCGTGCAGTCGAACGGCTCGACCGTCTGCATGATCGGCGGCTCCGGCAATCGTCTCGCGAAGATCGCGCGGACGAAATCGAGCCCCGACATCGATGCCATCACGTCGATGGGTACGATGCCGTATTCGATAGCCTGCTTTCCGGATTTATCGTTCATGATCTCTCAACACACCGCGTCGTCATGCCGGACCTGATACGGGCATTTATGATTGTTCAGAGAGGATTACCGGGTCAAGCGCGGCATCTGGCGGCCGTTCAACAATGTCCGCTACCAAGCTCGCGACCTTAAGCCCAGAAGCCAATCCCGTCACCTGACAAAACCATCGAATGGTGTCATATAAATCGGGTGGAAGTCCGCGTTCCGTCGCTCCCTCAACAACGGACATGCATAAACTGCATCGGCGTGTCGGTTTCGTGCCAGCAACAGACTTATGCACCGCAGCAAACAGCATCTCTATTCAATCACTTCGTCGGCGCGGCTGAGCAACGTCGCCGGGATATCGATGCCGAGTGCCTTGGCGGTCTTGAGTGGAGTTAACAATCGCGTGCTCAACTACCGTGAATTTTCCTTTGGGCCGAATTGCGCGTTTCGGTTCAACTTCCAGCGTGTGGTCCAACGCGGGCAAGCCTCGTACGTCGTCGCCGTCATGGCACCTTCCGATTTTGCGCAGCTATAGTAGCAAATCTTGGTTAGTCCCGAGATTTTCTCTGCAGATTTATTGCACAGCAAAGGCAGTCGGTAAGGCTCTCCCGTTAGCGGCGATTGTTCTGCAAATGCTGATGACGACGCTGCAAGAACGGCTAATGCCAAAACTATCCTCATCTTGCCCCTTCGTTGTGTCGCTCGCACCGCGCGCTCGGATTGGCGAACGTACAGTTGACGCCCGCCGCCGGACCGGGAGCGGAATTGGCAATCTCGCATCTAGTAAGGCCTAATAAGTTGATCGCTGTTACCGGCTAAAAATTCCCTTTTCCCTGAAATATTTTTGTCGCGAAAATTTTCCAGGGAAAAGCCAATCACAAACAGTTGTTGGACTAAGACCGCGACAAAATCGATCTCTGAAGAGAGAGACAGCAACGAGGGTCTTTGCCATTGGCACTGCTCCCACGTTCGCCCCTAGGCAAAGTGCAGGAAATGGGAGCGATCCATGTCAAGAAAAACGATCTTTGGCGCTGCGTTGGTTGTGTCGTCGTTGTTGCTGGCAAACGTCGGATATGCAGAGCAAGTTCCGCCAGTTCACAAAGGACCATGGCCCATACGCAACGGTCGCAACTACCAACCGACCGAGAATGAGCTGAGATCATCGCATCTCCAGGATGTCACGCCGGATCAGGCGCGCGAGATCGACCGGTTATACAGTGAGCTCCTAGCGGCACATCCTGCAACCAAAATTGATCGAGCGGCGGAAAAGGAGATCGGCCAATGAGATCCATCTGGCAACGATCGAGGATGATCGCAATTGCAGTCGTCATCGTGTCAGGCGCCGGTGGGATAGCTTTGGCTCGACCGCACCCGATCTCCGAACCCGTCTTGGGAACGGAGTGGCAATGCAGCCGCGCTGCGTTCGTCGTCACCTGCAATCACCGCTGAGACGGAGCCCCTGATCCCATGCGGGGGTTAAACCCACTCCGCCATCGATGACGAGGCGGTGTTGCTCCATCGCGCGGGCCTTTGGCGACCTGCGCCTTATCTGGATTCTTTATCCTCGCTTCATCGTGCAACAGGGGGATTGCCAATCCCGCTTGCCTCAACCCGAATGTCTCTTGTGGGTCAATCGCGCCGTATTGGCTCTTTGCCAGCCACATCCGGTCAGCCCCCATCAACGGACATCGTCAGACCGCCTCGCCATGTCGGAAAAAGTGCCAAAAGCGCCGTTTTGACCGGCTGGCAGTCACTTCCGCTCCACCCTCAGCAACGGACCTTCGAGAAATGCGCGAGCGAGTCCGTTCGGTGCCAGCAGGCGACATTCCATTTTGGACGCCTCGCCCCACAGCGCCGCGGGGTTGATTTTCTGCAATCTCTCGTTAGCGGCCCCCCGCAACATTAGCTTACGACTCTTACCCCTTGCCGTTGCTGCGCCCGCCCACCATCATTGGTGCCAATTCTTTATCGCAGGCAGGTGGTGACCATGCCGGGCACGAGTAGTTGGCAGCTCAGCGACGGCGAGCAAATCATTGCTGGCAATACCAGCCTATTGGGTCATAAGCACTTCTTGCTCGGAATCACCCGCGTTCGCAATGAAGCGCTTATTCTCCGAGATACACTGGACTACGTTGGCAAGCATGTCGATGCGATAGTCGCCTATGATGACGCGAGTACGGATCGAACGCTGGAGATTCTTGGCGGACACCCAAAGGTCGCTCTGGTTGTAACAAATCGGTCGTGGGAAGCGGACATCGGGGCACGCCGGATTGCCGAGGGTCGACATCGCGGACTTTTGCTGCAGACGGCGCGCGAACAGTTGCAGTTCGACTGGATATTTTGCTTCGATGCGGATGAGCGCGTTACCGGAGATCTACGCGGATTCACAGAAGGAACGCATTCTAGCGATTACGACGGCGTGCGGGTTCAACTGTTCGATGCTTATATGACCCCTGGCGATCATGCACCCTATCAAGCCGATCGCGAACTATTGGGCTTTCGTCGTTTCTTCGGCCCGGAACGGCGAGACATTCTGATGTTATGGCGAAACCGGTTGGAGGTCATCTTCGCAAAGCACCATGCGCGAGAGCCGGGCGGCGTAGGACGCGTGGGGACCGGTCTGTATTGCCAGCACTATGGTAAGTCGTTGTCGGTGGAACATTGGGAAGAGACTTGCGAATACTACATGCGACACTTTCCGTTCGATACCTACGGAAAAAAATGGCGCGATCGCAAAGGTCGAGCAATCCACACCCAATCTGACTTCATGCGGCCCTTGTACGAGTGGGGCGACACGCTCTTCGCGAATGCGGTCAAGATGTGACTTGTCCGAAAGTCGAGCTTGCCTTTCCGGCCCGTGCCAATGTGACCGCTTGGCTGACAGGCTCACGCCGAGCATTTCGCTTCTCGTTTCTCCCAACAGCGGACATTAAGGGGACATGCCGGGAAGTCCGAGAAGGGTCAAATTCGGAAGTCCAGGCGCGCAACTGGGTCTTCCGCTTTACCTTCAAGAACAGACATCGTCAGCGTGACCACCCATGTCCGAAAACCTTCTCGGTCCTCGGACCGCAACATTCGTGCGACGTCCGCTTCCCCCTGCGAAAGCGAAGGTATAGCCGACGTCCCGGATTGGCAGCTTCGTGCCAATCACGCCGCGCGGACGCTATCCAGGAACTTCTCCACCTCGTCCTTAAGGTGAGTGCTCACATCTGAGAGTTCCTGTGCCGATGTAAGCATCAAACCCGATGTCGTTCCGGTTTCGCGGGCATTTTTCGCGACGCGCTCGATGTTGTCAGCGACATCGAGGGTGCCGCTGGCGGCGGCCTGGACGCCCTCCGCGATGCTTTGGGTCGCAGTGCCCTGCTGCTCGACCGCGGAGGAAATCGAGGTGGTGATCCCGCTGATGCGCTCGATCGTCAGCGCGATGGCCTTGATCGCACTGACGGATTCTCCTGTGGCCTGCTGCATGTTGACAATATGCGCGCTGATCTCGTCGGTCGCTTTTGCAGTCTGGCCCGCCAGGTTCTTCACCTCTTGCGCGACCACGGCAAATCCGCGACCTGCCTCGCCGGCGCGTGCGGCCTCGATGGTCGCGTTGAGCGCGAGGAGATTGGTCTGTCCCGCAATCGAGGTGATCAGCTTCACCACGTTACCGATCCGATCGCCCGCCGCCGACAAGTCCCTCATTCGCTCATCAGTGGCGTCGGCTTGCTTGACCGCATCGGCGGTAACACTGTTCAACTCTTGAACCCGGCGGCTGATTTCCACGATCGACTGCGACAGCTCGTTCGAAGCGGCCGCAGCACTTCGGACATGCTCAGAGGCGCGTCTGGAGGCGTCGGCGGATTGACCCGACATCTCCGCCGTCGATTGCGCGGTCACGGAGAGCTGTTGTGCATCCTTTTCGAATTGCCCCGAAGAATTCAGCACCCGCTCGATGATTCCGCCAATCTTGGTGCGGAAATCTTCGACAAATTGATTGAGTTCCGCTTTGCGCCGATCCATCGCAAGCTTTTCGGCATTGATGCGTTCGGCCTCAAGTTGGCTGCGCTCGATGCGGTTGTTTTTGAAAACGCCGACGGTGCGGGCAATCGCGCCGATTTCGTCATGGCGATCGGCGTGCTTAAGTTCGACGTCCACCCTTCCCTCGGCGAGAACGGTCAGCGTTTCCGTCACGGACCTCAATGGCTTGGTGACGCGGCGGACAATCAGCATCGTTATCCCGAGCACCAGCAGCGCGGCGATGGCCGCGGCAATGATCATTGCCCAGAGAGCCTGCCACAGCATGCCGTCGAGCTCAGCGGTGGGAATACCGACATAGACGATGCCGATCACCTTGCCGGCAGCTCCGAAGACCGGCTGATAGGCCGTGTAGAAACGACGCCCGAACAATATCGCCGGGCCCTTGTAGGCCTCGCCGCGGCGAAGTACGGCCTGTGCGGGATGATCAGGCGCGAGTTGCGTGTCAACCGCCCGGTCGCCATTTTCTTTTTTCAGATTCGTCGTTCGGCGAACAAACTGCTGTGTCGCATCGTCGTAGACGAATAGCGTGGCGGTGCCACCGACATACGAGGTTACCCGATCTACAATCTTGTGATCGCTGAATTCCGGCATCTGCGGGATTTCTATACGCTCAACGACGCCATCTCGAATTGCGATCTTCGCGCCAGGAAAAGTCTCCCCGAATGCAAGACTGAGAGTGCGGAGATTGGCGTCGATATCGCGCCTCGCGCGGGTGTCGAAGTCGCGCGTCAATGACCAATAGCCCGCACCCACCACGAGCGCAGTGTTCACGGCTATCAGGAGACCTGCGCTCAGGACTGCCTTTGGCCCCAGGTTAAGTCGCAAAAAAGCGAAGCTGCTTCCCTTAAATCCGAACGCCATGGGGCTCCCCAGAAAATATGCTTTTAACATAAAGACTTACTTTTAATGATTTCCTTTACCATCAGGTTAATGAGTGGTTGGTTTGTATAATCCCAAACGCCTTCGCGGCCTTGAGATTGATAGCCAGCTCAAATTTTGTGGTTGCTCGATCGGTAGGTCAGCGGATTTGGCACCAAGTGCCGCAAACGCCGGTTCGTTAGAAGAAGCCGACACTCATATCCAAGCCGGAAGTTGCCAGGCACGCGAACACGACCACGCCAAGACCGCAAATTATGGCGATCACATTCAAAACGTAGACGTTAGTTCGCGTTTCGGAAACGGCCGGCGTGGAAACTTCTGAGATCGCTTTCATGTCACCCTCCAAAGTTCAACCCCACGATGGGGTCTGCCGGTGCAGACTAACTTCAAAGTGTTTATGGAAAATTTCCATGCATCGTTAATTCTTCATGCATCGTTAATTCTTTCAGAAAGTGGGGCACAAGGCCGGGCAAGACGGGAGGAGAGAGTGCGCTCGTGCCGAATGTCTCACGCGAGATATTCCGCATCGGCAAAGCGGACGGGCGATAACCGTAAAGCCAGGCGGACTTGCTACTTCTCCGCTCGTGGCGCTTCAGGCTTCAGGTAAAGGATCAGGCAACAGCAACACATTCCAAGTCCCACCAGCGGATATTTCAGGGCAACAATCGCGGCCGCCGCGAAAATACATAGAGTGGCGATCGACCGAAAGCGCATAATCCTGCGCTCCTTCGGCGAACGTCTTTGACTGGACCTCGCTCAATAAGCTCCCAAATCAAAGCCATGTACGTCGCGTTTACGAGGAAGAAGACCGCTGCATAGAAGGCAACGGGCTGCGGCGCCAGCTCACTCACGGCCATCCAGGCGGTGGAAAGCGGAAGCAGCGACACAGAAAACAGATGCGCGAAATTGAACCACAGGAGACGAGGAGTGGCCTCCGTGGCGTAACGCATGAGATGATGGTGATTGGACCAGACGATGGCGATGAAGAGATAACTGACCGCATAGCTGAGCCATGTAGGCCACAGGGACAGCAGCGCTTTAAAGGTGGGAAGTTCAGGCGGGCGCAGATCCAAAACCAGCACCGTTATCAGGACAACGAACACGCCATCGGAGAATGCGCTCAGACGTTCCGGGGTCCTTCTGACATGTGGCACGGCGGTCACCCTTTCCCAGGTCGAGAACAATTCGATGTCCGGCCGAACTCAGAGGGTTCGGCTCCCCTACCGTCAGACCGACTTCACCTCGCCGCCATCCATGCGAAGCACCGTGCCGGTGATCCACCGTGCCCGGCGATCCGACGAACGCCATAACGTCCGCCATCTCCTCCGCCTCATCGAAACGGCTAATGCCGGATTGCTCGAGGAACTGCTGCTTCGCTTCTTCAAGTCCAATCTTCCTGGAAGTCACCCCCCTCGCTGAATTGAGCGAGGGAGCGGCGCCGTTGCGAGCTGATCACTTCAGAAAATCGCGAATGCTTTCAGCGATCTCGCGGGCATGCGTTTCCAGGGCGAAGTGGCCAGCGTCGAGAAAGCGGACAACCGCACCAGGATTGTCCCGCTTGAAGGCTTCGGCGCCAGCCGGCACAAAGAACGGGTCGTTCTTGCCCCACACCGCCAAAAGCGGCGGCTTGTGAGTGCGGAAATATTGCTGGAATGACGGATATAGCGCGACGTTGCTCTTGTAATCGCCGAAGAGGTCGAGTTGCACTTCGTCCGCACCGGGACGAGTCAAATAAAAGTTGTCGAGGTTCTGACCATCCGGCGACACCAATGTTGGGTCGGGTGCGCCATGCGTGTACTGCCAGCGGGTTGTTTCCGGAGTGAGGAAGGCGCGGAGCGCCTTCCGGTTCGCCTGCGTCGGGTCTTGCCAGTAGGCCCTGATCGGAGTCCAGCCTTCGCTAAGACCTTCCTCATAGGCGTTGCCGTTCTGCGAGATGACGGCAGTGATCCGCTCGGGGTGGCGGACGGCGAGCCGGAAACCGGTCGGCGCGCCGTAGTCGAAGGCGTACACTGCGAACCGATCGAGGCCGATGACCTCGGTAAAGCGGTCGATCACGCGGGCGATGTTGTCGAACGTGTAATCGAATTTTTCTCGCGGCGGCATATCCGACTGGCCGAACCCGGGAAGATCAGGCGCAACGATATGAAACCGGTCGGCGAGAAGCGGGATCAGGTCGCGGAACATGTGGCCCGCGCTCGGGAAGCCGTGCAACAGAAGCAGCTTCGGCGCATCGGCTGGCCCCGCCTCGCGGTAGAAAACCTTGAAACCATCGACATCGGCTGTGCGGTACCTGACAGGCGCCATCAAACCCTCCTCTGCTTGTAACCTCACCTGAAAATCAAAACGGTTATCGTGTGAGGGAGCGACAGCCGCCAGTTGCAGCCCTGCAAGGGCCTGCTTCAATTGCCAGTGATGGAGCGGATCGCGTCGCGGATCATATCGACCACAGCCCCTGGAGCGGTGACGCTGGGCGTGTGATCGACGGCATGCGCCGTGATGTTCGCCTTCATCCGCTCCGCCATGTAGCGCTGCGTTTCGGGCACGATCATGCGGTCGTCCTCAGCAACCAGAAACCAGCTCGGAACATCCTTCCAGAGCGGGCGACCGACCGGGACAGTAATGCAGTCCAGCGAAATCGGCCGCTGGACGGCAGCGAGCACGGCTCGATCGTCCGCGGATGCGTGTGGCGCGAACGCCGTCGCGAAGGCTGCCTCGGGTAGCCAAATCAACCCGTTGCTGTCGGGTGCCAGCTTTGGCGCCTGGGGATGGGGTTCGAGGCGATAGAACACGTCTGCGACCTTCTCGCCCTCGTCGGGAGCAAGCGCCGTCACATAGACCAGAGCCTTGACGCGTTCGGGACGCGCCAGGGCTATCACCGCACCGGCATAGGCGTGTCCGGCCAATACGATCGGCCCTTCTGTCCGGTCCAGGCTGCGGTTGAGCGCGGCGACGTCCTCGGCAAGCGAGGTGAGCGGAAGCGGCGCCGCCGACACGTTCGCAGCGTCTGCCTTCAGCGCCGTTATGACGCGGGCCCAGCTTGATCCATCCGCCCACGCGCCGTGGGCCAGTACCACGCTCACATCCTTGATCGCCATGCTGCTGCTCCTGAGATCGGGGGCGCCGCTGATAACCTGTCAATCCGCTATTGACAGGTTATGGATGGCGCGCATAACTTGTCAACGGCTGTTCAACAGGTTATGCGGTTGGAACCTGCACCGAAGGGGGCCAATCGTGCAGCACAGACTGCCTGCCATTTTTATTGCCGACTCGCTCGGCCTCGATTTCCTGAACTCCATCGCGACGCCGGTCGATACACCCATTGACTGGCTGGACAGCGGCGATGGCCTTTTGAGGTGGCTGGCTCAAGCCAGGCTTGTTCCAGCGGATACTTTGAATGAGCTGAAGGCGCGAGCGATGCCAGGTGAACTGGATAAGGTTGCAGGCCAGGCTCGTGCGCTGCGCGAGTGGTTCAGAGGTTTCGTTCGCAAACATATGGGCCGGTCGCTTGCGCCCAGGGCGCTTCACGAACTGGATCCTTTGAACAGGCTGCTGGCACGTGACGAAGCGTTCAGCCAGATATCGCGGCATCGTCATGGCGACGGCAATCGCCTGGAACTGCTGGCGATGCGGCGCTGGCGATCTCCTGAGTCCCTGTTGCTGCCGATCGGCGAAGCGTTGGCGAAGTTCGTGTGTGAAGAAGATTTCGCCAATGTGAAGGCGTGCGGCGGACATGCCTGCACCCTGGTGTTCGCCGACCGTACCCGGAGGCGGGCAAGGAGATGGTGCAGCATGGCCATCTGCGGCAACCGCGCCAAACAGGCCGCGCACCGCAGCCGGCTCAAGAACAAGCACTGACGGGCTGACGAACTCCAGACCAGGCGCAACAAACAGGAGTCTCAACCAATGGCCGCCCTTCCCCTGATCGTCTTCGATGTCAACGAGACGCTGCTCGATCTCCAAACGATGGAGCCGACCTTCGAGCGCATCTTCGGCGAAAAGAGCGCCATGCGGCTATGGTTCGCCGACCTCATCCTGTATTCCGCGGCCCTGACCGTGGCCGGCTGCTACGTTCCGTTTACCGATATCGGTTCGGCTGTCATGAAGATGCTGGCGGATACGCGTGGCATCAGGATTGACGACAGCGACAAGAAAGAGCTCACGGAAAAGTTTTCCACGATGCCGCCCCACCCCGAGGTTCCAGCGGCACTGCGCAAGCTGCGCGATGCAGGTTTTCGGCTCTTCACGCTCACCGACAATCTGCTAGAAGTTCAAACCCGCCAGCTTGAACATGGCGGCATCGTCGATCTGTTTGAACGAAGATTCAGTGCTGACGGCGTCAAGCAACATAAGCCGTCACGCGAGGCTTACGCTCATGTCGAGAAAGAGCTTGGAGCTGCGCCTTCCCAGCTTTGTCTCATCGCCTGCCACACATGGGATACCCTCGGCGCCGTCGCAGCGGGCTGGGAGGCCGCGCTGATCAAGCGCGCCGGCAACGATGTTTTGGGAGTCGGTCCTCAGCCGCAGTTCGTGGGCGATGACCTGAACGACGTTGCCGATCAACTGATCGCCCGACACAAGGGACGGAGCTAGTTAGCCAGTCGTTGCGCGCCGGGATGCTCCTTTGCAGTGGCGTCTGGCAGCAGTAGCTGCCGTGCTTCGCGCCGGACCAGGCTGACGGCTGCACGGGAGCGTCGAAGGGAACCTTCAGCTCTTGTCGGCGACGTATTGCGCGATGCCGTGACCGAACGACCAGTTTTCCGGCAACACCTTGACAAGATTGATCAGGATGTCTTCCGGCCGCAGTCCGGCATCCGCGGTCAGGTGTTCGACGATTCTGCGATACAGCGCCTTCTTTTTTTCCACCGTCCGCGTGTTGCTGACGGTGATCTGGATCAGCACCAGGTCATCGCTGCGCTTGATGTCGAGATAGTTGGCGCTGTAGCTGAAATTGTCTTCGTCGTGCTCCGAGATGACCATGAAACGGTCTTCGTCGGGCACGTCGAACGTCTCGCGCATCGCGCGATAGAGGCCGTCGAGAATAGCTTTGCGGTGGGCGGCGGATTTACCCCGCCGTAGTGAAACGCGTGTGAGCGGCATGTCGGTCTCCTGCTGTGGTGACGTTGCGGGAGAGATAGCCATATCGTGATCATTGTAAGATCGTATTGAATACTCCGTCAACGATTTGAACTTTCCGAGCGAGCCGCCAGTCGGTTTGGCTCAGCGAGTTCTTGCCGTCACCAACGAGATGGTCGCGAAAGAACCCAACAACGCTCGCGTCGAAGTCACGGTGAAAGGCCGTTCTGTCGAAGCCGGGCGGATCCGTGCAAAAGCGCGGCAAGTTCGCCGCAAACTGGGGCGAGCACGGCGGCAGGAAAGCAAAGTGGCCGGCAGGCACGACATGAATGTCTGGCTTGCCGGGCAGGCTGTTGGCGGTGAGCGCGGAATTTTTCGGATCCACGCCTCCGCCTCCCAATTCAGATCGCCAGATCAGCAGGGGGATTTGGACCGCCGCCAAGGCTTCCGGCGTAAACATATAGTTCAATGCAGTGTCGGCAAGCACAGCCGCCCGGATTCGGGGCTCGTGCGGCGGGTTGGATGGAATGTCGCCGCCGCGAAACTGCTCGCAACCTAGCGATTCGTTCGACTCCGTGCAGTAGGGTGCGATCCTGCGAAAATCCGGATTGCCTCCCGCCAACACCAGGCCGGTATAGGCACCGGCGGAGAAGCCGAAGAAGCCGATTTTGGCGTGATCGATGGCCCCTCGGTCTTTCCAGTCGTTCAGCATGAAATCGAGGAAGCGGATTATATCCGCCGGACGTGACGCCAGGACGGACAGGCTGTCGCGTTTCGATGAGTCATTGCCGTTGTCGCCGGGATGGTTGATGGCGGCCACCACAAAGCCGGCGTCGGCCAGTGCTTCCTCAACGTCAACGTGGCCCCCGAACCAGCCGCCGCGGCCGTGCGAGACAATGATCAGCGGCAGCTTTGTCCCCGTAACAGGACAGTCCTTCACGCCCTGAAGCGAATCGACAACTTGCACCGCAAGACTGCCGAGCGGCACACGCTGCGGCTCTGCCGCGCACGGATACCAAATGGCGCCGGCCAGATTTGGATCGGAATCGAGAAGTCGAATGCCGGCAGCCTGCGCGCAAGAGCCCAGACAACACAGGATGATGGCGCAAGCCCAATACTTCCCAAGCACCAAGGCAGCCTCCAATCCGGCAAAAGCGCTGGCCGTCAGTCGGTGAAACAGGACTCGCCGATTACCTTTGGCTCGTCCGCGGCAATACGATCTTGAACTCGGTGAAAAGTCCGGGCTCCGTCTCGACATCGATGCTGCCGCCATGCTGTTTGACGATGATGTCGTGGCTCATCGACAGGCCAAGTCCGGTCCCTTCGCCAGACGGCTTGGTCGTGAAGAACGGGTTGAATATCTTCTCTTTTACCTCATCCGGGATGCCGGTCCCGTTGTCGCGAATACGGATTTCGATCCTGTCTCCGAGGTTCCTCGTCGCAGCAGAAAGCATCGGCTCGAAGCCGTCACCAACCTCCGCCTTGCGCTTTGTCGTGGCGTAGAACCCGTTCGATATGAGATTGAGCAGAACTCGCGTGATCTCTTGCGGATAGACGTCAGCCATGCCGACGGACGGATCGAGATCGCGTTGAAGGGCGATACTGAGCCCTGTCCTTTCCGCCCGGGCCCCGTGATAGGCGAGGTTCATGCTCTCGTCGACGATCGCATTGATGTCCGCCGGACGATGCTCGCCGGAACCTTCACGGGAGTGCTGCAGCATGTTTTTCACGATCGAGTTGGCGCGCTTGCCGTGCTGAACGACCTTTTCGAGGTTGCTCTTCAGCGTTTGCGCCAATTCGTCCAGTTCGCCGCGTGTCTTCGTGTCGAGCATGGCGCCCGCAAGCACGTCGTTCATCTCTTCAACCAGTTCCGACGACAGCGCCGAGAAATTGTTGACGAAGTTGAGCGGGTTCTTGATCTCGTGGGCGATACCGGCGGTAAGCTGGCCGAGCGAGGCGAGCTTCTCCGTCTGCACCAGGCGGTCTTGCGCGGCGCGCAGTTCCTCAAGAGAGGCGGCAAGTTCTTTGGTGCGTGCCTTGGTTTCCTCAAACAACCGCACGTTCTCTACCGCGATCACCGCTTGGTCGGCAAAGGTTTGCACCAGATCGATCTGGCTTTTGGTGAAGGTGCCGGGCTCAGGCCGTGTCAGCACCAGCACGCCTTCGACTCTGTCGTCCCTGAGCATTGGAACGCCCAGCGTCGCGCGAATTCTGATCAGGGAACCCGTGGGCATTTCCATTTCCGGGTCATCAAGAACATCGGGAATGATTTCGACCTTTCCCGATGCGATGACGCGCGAGGTGGCCGAACCGCGGCCGGCCTTTGGCGGATTCGCTGCCCAATATTGCAGGAATTCGGCTGTCGTGCTGGACGCCGCCTTCAAAGGAAAGACGTCGCCTTCGCGAAGGAAGATCGACCCCCTGTCGGCATCACTCAACTTGACTGCGGACGTTATCAGGGTCTCGAGAACAGTTTGAAGATCGAAAGCCGAGCGGCTGATGACCTTGAGGACTTCTGCGGTCGCGGTCTGCTGTTCCAGCGCCTCGGAGAGATCGGCGGTCTTCGCCTTGACCTCGTCGAACAGGCGTACATTCTCGATGGCAATCACGGCCTGATCAGCAAAGGTCTCGAGAAGCTGGATGTGATGGGCGGCAAACGAACCAGGCTCCCTGCGCGTGACGCTGATTGCACCGATAACTTTATCCTTGCTCATCAGCGGCACGACTAATTGGCTGCGAAAGCCTCGCAATCGCGCCAGTTCCCGCAGATCGGGTATTTTGGCCCATTCGATTTCAACGTCGGGAATGTGGACGATCTCGCCATTGCGGAGTTGTTCTCTCCGCGGAAGCGCGGACAACGGTCTGGGGAACGACGCTTGCAGAGCCCTATCGGCCTCGGGGTCGGTTCGCGTGAAGGCCATCAGGTGCAACGTGTCCTCGACGAGGCTGTACACCGCGGTCGACAGGGCTTCCACCAGCCGGTTCGATCTCTCCGCTATGGCGTCGAATACCGGCTGAACGTCCGACGGCGAACTGGCGATCACCTTCAGGACGTCAGCTGTTGCGGTCTGTCGCTCAAGCGCCTCTTGGGTTTCGTTGAACAATCTCGTGTTTTCGATCGCGATCAGGGCTTGGTTGCGGAACGACTCGGCCAGCGCGATTTCGTTGTCACCAAATCTGCCGGCATGCGTTCCGGCGATCCCCAACAGGCCGATGCATTCCCCCTCGCGCAGCAGTGGCAGGTAAAGCGCCGAGTTGAAGCCGAAAGTTTCGCGGATGTGGCGCTCATATTCGGGCAGTTCGACCGCCGACCAGTCCGGCAAATGCAGGTTCTTCCTGGTGACGATGGCGCGCGACGGGAAATTGGCGTCTGTGTCGATCGCAACGGGCGCAAGATCGGGGACAGGAAGAGGTCCTTCCGGCCCCGCCATTGCTACAAGCCAGTAGGTGGTGGCGTCGCAACGCAGGATGAACGCCTTGTCGCGTCGGATCAGCCGCGCCGCGGTGAGCACGATGGAGTCAAATACCGGCTGCACGTCGGTCGGCGATCGACTGATGACGCGCAGAATATCGGAAGTCGCGGTCTGCCTGGCCAACGCCTCCTTGGTCTCGCTAACGAGCCGGGCGTTCTCCCGCGCGATTCCGTCGCGCTCGGCAAGGCTTGACTTGAGTTCCTGCTCAAGCTCGGCAACCCTTCGCTTGAGATCGGACTCGAGGGCATCGCGTTGCGTGGTCATCCGGCGAGGACTTTTCTGGCTGTCTGCAGCCCGGCCTGCGCGCGTTTTTCCTCGCGGCCTATCAAACGGCTATCGCCTGCGGCATCCGCCGCCAGTCGCCGTTTCCTGCGTTTGCCGCTCAAAAAAGCCCCCCCAATTTTATGAACTCAGCCAGGGCCATAGAAGCATACCCAACAGCCGCTCGGCTAGGGGTGAGACCTCGCCATAGCGCAATGGAAAGGCTAATAAAACCCATGAAAATGATGGATCGGGCCATGGCCGTGGCCGACGCCGAGACGGTCGGCCGCCGCGATCGCCGCACTGACCCAGGCCTTGGCATGGCGAACCGCGGTTTCCAGGTCCTCGCCCTTGGCCAGGCCGGCGGCGATGGCTGATGACAACGAGCAACCGGTGCCGTGGGTGTTCTTGGTGGCGATGCGGGGCGCCGCCAGCGCGATGATGCCGCTGCCACGGACGAGATAGTCGATGCTTTCGGCGCCCTGCCCGTGTCCGCCCTTGATCAGCACCGCCGGACAACCCATCGCCAGCAGCCGCTTGCCCTGGCTCTCGATCGCGGCTTCGCTCAAGGCGACCGGCTCATCCAGCAGGGCGGCAGCCTCCGGCAGGTTCGGCGTGATCAGCGACGCCAGTGGAATGAGTTGGGTTCGCAAGCCTGCAACGGCGTCCGCCGCCAGCAGACGATCCCCTGACGTCGCCACCATCACCGGATCGAGCACGACATGTTGTGGCGACCAGCGCTTGAGCGCCGCGATGACGGCGTCAATGGTCGGAAGCTGCGCCAGCATGCCGATCTTGACGGCCCTGACGTCGAGATCGCCAAACACCGCATCGATTTGCGCGGTCACGAAATCGGCGGGCACATCGTGAATGCCGCTGACACCAGCCGTGTTCTGAGCGGTCAGCGCCGTGATGACGGAAGCGCCGTAGACGCCGAGCGCGGCAAACGTCTTCAGGTCGGCCTGGATGCCGGCGCCGCCTGACGAATCCGAACCGGCGATGGTGAGCGCTATGGGCATCGCCATCACGCGGCCCACAGCCATTTCAGCTGTCGTGAGAAGCTCATGTCCTGTCCTAGCGCGCTGTGTTATTGCCAGCAAGTTCCCGAGCGCTATATTGAGCCCAACCTTTCGGAGACAGCAGCGATGGTTCCCTTTTTCGTCCAGTTCAAATGCAAGCTCGGGCAGTCCTATGCCGTCGCCAACGCGCTTGCCGAGGCCGAGATCGCCTCCGAAATTTATTCCACCGCGGGCGATTACGATCTGCTGGTGAAATTCTACGTCGACAACGACACCGATATCGGCCATTTCGTCAACGAAAAGGTGCAGGTCATTCCCGGCATTCAGGACACCCACACCATCATCACCTTCAAGGCGTTTGGCCCGGGTTAGGCGTCGATTCCAGAACCTCGCAATCAAGACGTCCCCTGCGCCCCTGACGCGTAGCGCCGCGCCGCCATCGAACCTGGAGTGCCGATCCTGCAACCCGCATTGACAGTCTCCTTTGGCCGGCTGAAATCATTCATTCATGAAGCGCTGACGAAGCTCGGCTTGCCGGATTCGGACGCCCAAACGGTCGCCGCGCTGATGGCGCAGGCGGATCTGCAGGGGTCGGACGGACACGGCGTGACCCGGCTGCCGCAATATGCCCGTCGCATAAAGGCGGGCGGCTTCAACGTCCGCCCGAACATTCAGGTGGTGCGCGAGCAAGCCGGCACGGCGCTCTTGAATGGCGACAACGGCATGGGTCACCTCGTCATGAAGCGCGCCGCCGAGATTGCGATCGAAAAAGCGCGCAACACCGGCATTGCATGGGTCAGTTCGCAACTCAGCAACCATGCCGGGCCGGCGTCGCTCTACGCCAGCATGCCGCTCGCCCACGACATGATCGGACTTTATTTCGCTGTGGGCAACGCCAACCATCTTCCGCCCTGGGGTGGCCTCGACATGCTGCTGTCGACCAACCCGATCGCCGCCGCGATTCCGGCCGACGACGAGAAGCCGATCGTGCTCGATATGGCGACGACGGTCGCGGCCTATGGAAAAGTGAAGACAAAGGCGCTGCGCGGCGAAACCATGCCGGAGGGCTGGATGATCGACCGGCAGGGCAAGCCCCTGACCGATCCGAAACGCGCCGACGAAGGCATGCTGCTGCCGCTGGGCGGCATGGAGGCCGGCTACAAGGGCTACGGGCTTGCGATGATCATCGGCCTGCTCGCGGGCACGCTCGGAGGTGCTGCGATGGGCAAAGAGGTGATCGATTTCAATCACGATGACAGCAGCGTCACCAACACCGGCCAGGCGATCGCGGCCATCAACATCGCCGCATTCGGCGATGTCGGCGTGTTCAAGGCGAGCGTCGATACCCTCGTGCGCGATTTTCGCAACAGCAGCCGGATGCCGGGCGTCGACCGGATTTTCGTTCCCGGCGAGCATAGCCATGCCACGCGGGCGGCGCGGACCCGCGATGGAATTCCGATCGCCGCCGCGCTGATGCGCGGGCTGGACCAGGTCGCCGACGAACTCGGAATCGCAAAACTCGCCTAGGCGGAACGGTTTGAAGGAAGCAGATGATGCCGTTCCGGCTGCCTCGGCGAAGGATTTTTGTTTCAAAATATTTCTGACATCGCCCTCGCAACACAGCGCAACGCGCTGAGGGGCCATGAAAATATCTCGTTAAGATCATTAACCTTACGCTTGCGCTCGCAAGAGCCTTGCGGCGCGCCGGCTCCTCCTGTTGGCGCTGACCGACATCGGGGCTGACCGGCGACCGTGGATCGCAATGTTCGATACCATCATTCTGCTTTCGGGTGCGGCCGAGCATTCCACGTTTCCGGCCGTGTTTCGCGGACACAATCCGCTGCTGTCGGTGATACCCGTCGGCACATCAGCCGAGCTTGAGGCCTTGAACCCGGATCTGCTTCGCAGGGCCCGGCTGATCGGGTTCGTGACGCCGGTCATCGTCCCCGAGACCATCCTCACCCGGCTCGGCTACGGCGCCTTCAATTTTCATCCGGGTCCGCCCGGCTACCCCGGATGGGCGCCGGCACATTTCGCGCTTTACAATCGGGAAACGGAATTCGGCGCGACGGCGCATGTCATGACCGAACAGGTGGATGCAGGCCCGATCATCGACGTCGCGCTGTTTCCTGTTCCAGCCGGGACCTCCGTGCTTGCGCTGGAGGGGATGGCTTACGCCCGCCTCGCGCAATTGTTCTGGCGCATGGCCAAATCGCTCGCCACCGATCCGGAGCCGCCGCGAACGCTCCCGCTCCAATGGGGCAGCAGGAAATATTCCCGCCGCGCCTATCAGACGATGTGCGATATTCCTCTCGACATCCCGAAGGATGAACTGCAGCGCCGAATCGAGTTGTTCGGCGGCAACCATTTCGGAATGTCGCCGACTATCAATCTGCACGGCGTCGAGTTTCGCGCGGTGATGCCGCCTGGCGGGCAAACCGCCGCCTAGTCACCAGCGCCGTCCCCAGCCGCCCCTGTAACCCCAGCCTCCGTAGTACCCTCTACGGTCCGTAGCCGTAATAGACCGGCGGTCCAACGACGTAGGCGGGTCCGGGGCCATAGCCCGGGGGCGGCCCGTACTCGTCCACTTCTTCGTCGGCGACCATCGGCCCCCGCGGTGCGCGCCGCGCTGTCGCCATCCCGAGGTTCTGGGCGATAGCATAACGATCCTGGCCGTTCAGCGAGGTCTGGCACCATCCGTTGTTGCACTTGCCGACCTCGACCGTCGTTCCCTTCGGAATCAGCGTGAGAACGGGGCTGTCGGTGCCGGGTGATTTACGCAGATTGGTATCCGCCGTTGTGGTGATCGGCTTGGCGCTTGCGCAAACCGCCGACAGGAAAGTGAAGATTACGGCCATGCCGCGACCCGTACGAAACTCATGGTGTCCTCTTTTTTCCCTTCTGTAGCCTCGCCGCCCGCCGCAATCTAAGCTCAGCAGCGACCTCGCATTCAAGACCTCGCATCCACCGCCCGAAGCACATTCACGTGCCTCGGCAACGGTCATGACGCTAGTGGTGAAAACCTGACGCTTGGTACCCTGGCGCGGACGAGCTGGAAACGTATGAATGTGGAAATCGAACTGCCTCTACCAGGCGAGTGGCTCTGCTGATATGACATTGGGAATGTTGAAGCTCTCCTGCCTCTGCGGCCAAGTCCGCATCGAAATCCCAAAGCGACCGGACTTCATCAACGAGTGCAACTGCACGCTTTGTAGCAAGTCGGGCGCCCGCTGGGCCTATTTCGATCCATCGGAAGTCAGCGTCGTGGGAACGACGAAGGGATATAGCCGGGAAGACAAGGAAGACCCGGCTGCAGAAATCCGTTTCTGTGCAAATTGTGGTTCAACGACACATTTTATTTTGACCGCAAGCGCCGTATCAAAGTTCGGGAACAGCCAGATAGGCGCCAATGTGCGCCTTGCGGATGAGAAGGACCTCGCCGGAATAGAATTGCGCTATCCTGACGGACGAGCTTGGTCGGGCAAGGGCGCCTTCGGCTATGTGCAGGAGGCTCGGATTATTGGCTGATGAGCGGGTTCGGAATGAGCGCTTTGCGATGAGTGTCGGTCGGTCTTGAACGACCGCAATTGAGCGCGAGCGAACCTCACGCTCTTGGGCATCAAGTGTTAGATTTTGACCACTAGCTCTCCTTCTTGCGTGGTGGCCGCGGCGGCCCTTCCACCGGCGGCAGCGATTTCACGTATTCCGCGATGGCAGCGCGGTCCTCGGGCGACAATTGCGAGATGTTTCTGACCACGCGCGCCATCGCGCCGCCGACGGTGTCGCCATCGGGCATCTGCCCGGTTTCGAGGAAATAAGCGATGTCCTTCGCGCTCCAATCGCCGAGTCCTTTTTGCGTGATGTTCGGAACCCAGCCCTCGCCTTCCGGATTCGGTCCACCGGCGAAGCGCTGCGAGCTGATGATGCCGCCAAGGAAATTTCGCGGACTGTGGCACTCCGCGCAATGGCCGAGGCTGTTGACCAGATAGGCACCGCGATTCCACGACGCGGAGCGCGCAGCGTCGGGCACGAAAGGCTTGCCGTCCATGAACAGCAATTTCCAGATCCCGATGTTGCGCCTGATATTGAACGGAAACCGCACATCATGATCGCGCACCTTGCCGGACACCGCGGGAAGGGTTTTGAGGTAGGCGAAGAGATCGCGGATATCTTCGACTTTGGCATGCTGGTAGGAGGTGTAGGGAAAGGCCGGGAAGTAATGAAATCCGGTCGGAGAGATTCCCTGCCTCACCGCGCGGACGAATTCCGCCTCGGTCCATCGCCCGATGCCGTCGACCGGATCGGGCGAGATATTCGGCGCATAAAACGTCCCGAACGGCGACGGGATGGCAAGCCCGCCGCCGAGTCTGAAAGCGATCGGGCTGGCCGGGCACGGCATGGCAGGAGGAACATCCTCCGGCGTTGAAGGTTGTCAGTCCGTTGGCGCGGTTTGGCGTATAGGCTGGCTCGGTCACTGCCGGGACAAAAGAGGTCGCCGTCAGCCACCAGTACACTCCAAAGGCAGCGGCGGCAGCCAGAACGGCAACAAGGAAAATTCGTCGCGGCATTCATCGATCCGTCACTATCCAGCTCAATCTATTGGCTAGTATGGCCGCTATTTCAGCCATAAGCTGCCGCAAAATTCGAGGCGTTTAAGTCCGTTCCGGGAATAAAACCGGAATCCTATTGTTTTGAAACTGGCCTTCACTTGACGTCAACAGGGAGAAAACCATGTCGAAAACCAGAACTATGCTTGCTACGCTTGCGCTGGGTGCAACCATTGCCTTCGCCGGACCCGCCTTTGCCGAGAAGATGAAAGCAACGCTGGACGGCAAATCCGAAGTGCCTCCGAACGCCAGCCCCGCCAAGGGCAACGCCGATATCGACTACGATGCCGCCACCAAGAAGCTGAGCTGGAAGCTGACCTATTCGGGACTTTCCGGCCCCGCGACCGCTGCCCATTTCCACGGGCCGGCTGAACCCGGCAAGAACGCCGGCGTCGCCGTCGCGATCCCCAATGCCACTTCAAGTCCCGTCGAAGGCAGCGCGACGCTGACGGACGCCCAGGCTGCCGACCTGGCGGCCGGCAAGTACTATGTCAATATCCACACCGCAGCCAATCCGGGCGGCGAAATTCGCGGTCAGGTGACGAAGTAAGCTCCGCACCCGACCAATATAAAAAGCGGGCGGACGCATCAGGCGTCCGCCCGCTTCGTTGGCCAGAGTGACGTCAGCTGTTCTTGACGCGGTAGGTCTCGTGGCAGCCACCGCATTGCTTGCCGATAACGGGTAACGTCGCCTTCAGCGCATCCAGATCCTTGATCTTGCCCTTGGCGTCCGCCACGACCTTGGCGAAGCTTGCGATGTGCTCCTGGAAGCCGGCCTTGTCCTCCCAGACTTTCGGCGACGCGTAGTAATCGCCTTCCGGCTTCTTACCCTTGATGCTGTCGGGAAACAGGGTTGGGAACTTCTTGACGGTGTCTTCGAACTGGGCCATCGCGGCGTTGACTGTGGCCTGATCGTAGGGCTTTTCGCCCTTGACCATCGCCGCCAGCGCGCCCGCGTTCTTTCCGTTGCCCTTCATCATGGACTGGGTCTGCTTGACTTGATCCTGCTGCGCCAGCCACCGCGCCGACGCAGAGCAACAACGTTCCCACAATCACGACAGTTCGCTTCATCCGTCTGTTCCCTCGTTTTTCATCGCTCAATCAACTCGCATCCGCGAGCTGCGTTATGGTCGTTCCAACCCCGCTGACAGCGTTTCATTCCCCCGCGGCAGGTATCACAGGCTATGCCGGCGCTGGTGCTCGCGGATCGCGATCCAGACCCGCTCCGGGGTCGCCGGCATATCGATATGATCGATCTTGTACTCGCGCCACAGCCCCTCGATGATCGCGTTGACGACCGCCGGACAGGAGCCGATCGCGCCGGCCTCGCCCGCGCCCTTGACGCCCAGTGGATTGGTCTTGCAGGGCACGTTATGGGTCTCGAACACGAATGACGGACCGTCGGCCGCGCGCGGCAGCGCATAGTCCATGAACGTTGCCGGTGACGAGCTGGCCGTCCCTGGGATTGTAGACCGCCTGCTCCATCAACGCCTGGCCGATCCCCTGCATCGCGCCGCCGTGAACCTGGCCGGCCAGCAGCAGCGGATTCAGCGTCACGCCGAAATCGTCGACGATGACGTAGTTGACGATTTTGATGATGCCGGTGGCAGGATCGATTTCGACCTCGGCAAGATGGGTGCCGTTCGGATAGGTGCCGTCGGCGCTGGTGAAGGTCGCGCTGGCGTTCAGCTTCGAGGGATCGACGCCGGGCCGCCTGGCAAGGTCGGCAAAGCTGACCGAGCGATCGGTGCCGGCGATTCGCACCGATGCCGTCGCTGATCTCGAGGTCGCCGCTGCTGGTTTCCAGCGCCTCGGCGGCGATCTCCCGCAAATTCTTGCCGAGCTCGCGGGTCGCGCGTTCGACGCTGACGCCGCCCGTCGGAATCGACGCCGAGCCGCCGGTGCCGAGGCCGGTGGCGACCTGATCGGTGTCGCCCTGGATGATGTGGACGCGGTCGGGCGCAAGCCCGAACTGCTCGGCGACGAGTTGCGCGTAAGCGGTCTGATGGCCCTGCCCGGTCGACTGGGTGCCGATCAGGACGGTGACGTCGCCGCTGGGATCGAGCCGGACGTTGGCGGTCTCCTCGCCCATGGTGCCGCAGATTTCGACATAGGTCGCAAGTCCGATTCCACGCACCAGACCCTGCTTCTTCGCGGCCTTGGCGCGCCTGGGAAACTCCTTCCAGTTGGCAATTTCCATCGCCCGCTTCATATGCGCGGTGAAGTCGCCGGAATCGTAGACCTTCCCGGTCGCCGTCTTGTAAGGCATCGCCCGCGGCGTGATAAAATTCTTGCGCCGGATCGCGTCCGGCGCCATTCCGAGCTTACGCGCCGCCGCATCGACCAGCCGCTCGACCACATAGGCGGCTTCGGGGCGTCCGGCGCCGCGATAGGCATCGACCGGCACGGTGTTGGTGAAGATGGTGCGGACGCGGCAGTGAAAGGCCTGGAAATCGTAGAGGCCGGGCAGCATGCCGGCACCGCCGTGGGGAATGTAGGGCCCGAATGTCGACAGATACGCGCCCATGTCACTGATCAAATCGACGTCCATCGCGAGGAACTTGCCGTCCTCGGCGAGCGCCATCCGTGCCGTCGTGACATTGTCGCGCCCCTGCGCGTCGCCCATGAAATGATCGGCGCGGTCGGCGGTCCACTTGACCGTCTTGCGCAGCTTGCGCGAGGCGACCGCGATCAGAGCGTATTCGCGATAGGGAAACAGCTTGGTGCCGAAGCCGCCGCCGACATCGGGGCAGATCACCCGCATCTTTTCCAGCGGAATCTTCAGGACCATCTGGCACAGGATTTCGCGCAGGCGATGGCTGCCCTGGCTGCCGATCGTCAGCGTCAGATGATCCCGCCTGGCGTCGTATTCGCAGACCGCGGCGCGCGTTTCCATGAAGTTGGTGACGACCCGCGGATTGACGATCGAGACTTCGGCCACCGCATGCGCTTTGGCGAACGCCGCCTCGGTGGCTTTCTTGTCGCCGATCGGCACGTCGAACAGCACGTTGCCGGGATGGTCAGGCCAGACCTGCGGCGCGTCCTTCTTCACCGCATTGGCGACGCCGACCACGGCCGGCAGCGGCGTCCAGTTGACCTCGATCGCCTCGATCGCATCGCGGGCCTGATCGATCGTTTCCGCGACCACAAACGCAACGGCATCGCCGACATGACGCACCACGCCATGCGCCAGAATCGCATAGGGCGGCCCGGTGAACGGATCGACTTCCAGATTGAACAGGCACGGCAAACCGCCGAGATCCCTGACGTCCTCTCCGGTCAGGATCGCGCCGACCCCCGGCAGGCCGCGGGCGCGGGCGGCATTGATGGTGAATTTGGCGTGCGCATGCGGCGAGCGCAGCACCAGCGCATGCATCGCAGGCTGCGGCGCGTGGTCGTCGGTATAGCGGCCCTTGCCGCGAATGAGCGCGTCGTCTTCCTTGCGAAGCGACGCTTTGACCGACGCCGAACTTGATGGGAGCCATCATATCTCCGTTTGCCCTGTGGATAGCAGCCATATTGCAGCGGATCGCCGGGCAGCGCAAACGCCTTTAGCTGCGCACCAGCGACCGCAGCCAGCCCCAGCCGAACAGCAGCCATATCGATCCGACATAGACGACCGCGCCGAACGCAATCAGCACAACCAGCGTCGTTACATCGCGCAGCGTCGTGAGATGCGCGAGTTGCGCCGCAGCAAGCCGTGCGGCAAGCCATAGCGCCGCGGCCAATACGAGACCGGCCACTAAAAATCTGACCAGCGACAGCACGAACGCGCGCTCGAATTCCAGATAACCGGCCCGCACCGCAAACCCGAGCACCAGCAGAAGATTGATCCAGGCGCCGACCGCGGTCGCCAGCGCGAGACCGACCTGTGCCAGCGGTCCCATCAGCAGAACCTTCAGAAGCACGTTGGCCGAGAGCCCGGTGAGCGAAGCCTTGACGGGTGTCGCCGTGTCCTTTCGGGCGTAGAAGGTCGCGACCGCACTGCGGATCGTCACGAACGGGATGAGGCCGATCGCATAGGCCGCGAGCGTGGCGCCGGCCGCCGCGGCATCGGCTGCCGTGAATGCGCCGCGCGCGAACACTGCGCGCATGATGACATCGGGTACGGCGAGAAACGCTGCGACGAACGGCACCGAAAACAACAGCGTAAATTCGAAAGCCCGCCGCTGCGATGCCATTGCGCCGGCGTGATCGTCCGACGTCAGCCGCCGCGACATTTCCGGCAGCAGTACCGTGCCGATAGCGATACCGATCACACCGATCGGCAGCTGATTGAGCCGGTCTGCGTAATACAGCGCCGACAGCGCTCCCGCCGGCAGAAAGGTGGCAATGATGGTATCGGCGAACACCGCCACCTGGGTGCCCATCGAGCCCAGCGTCGCGGGGCCGACCGCACGAAAGAACGCGCGGACATCGTCATCGAGCTTGAGCGGCGCAAAGCGCGGCAGCCCGCCATGGCGGGCGAGATCGCCGGCGAGCAGAAAATATTGCAGGAAGCCGGAGATCAGCACGCCCCAGGCCGCGGCGTGGCCGGCGGTCGGAAAGAAGGCCGCCAGCGCCAGCGTCGCCATCATCGAGATGTTGAGAAAGATCGATGCCGCCGCTGCACTGGCAAACCGGTGCATCACGTTGAGCATGCCGCCGTAGAGCGTCACCATCGTGATCAGCAGCAGATAGGGGAAAGTGATCCGCGTGAGTTCGATCGCGAGGCGACGCTGCTCGGGATCCTGGCTGAAACCCGGGGCAAGAATGCTCATGGCCTGCGGCATGAACAGCCATGCAACGACCAGCAGGACCACTTGCGAGAGAAACAGCAGGGTAAAGATGCGATCGGCGAACAATCGCGCCGAGGTCTCGCCGCCCTTGCCATGAACATGGGCATAGGCCGGAATGAAGGCGGTGTTGAAAGCACCCTCGGCGAAAATCGCCCGAAAATTGTTCGGCAGCCGCAGCGCCACGAAAAACGCGTCCGCCACCGGCCCGGCGCCGAGAATCGCCGCCAGCATGATGTCGCGCGCAAAGCCGGTCAGCCGCGAAAGGAGCGTATAGCCGCCGACGGTGAAAATACGACCGAGCATGCGCCGCTTCTACAGCATGCGGCGGTGCTTCAAAACGACGAAATCAAGTTGAAAACGCGCCGCGCACAGCCTTGATGATGCGCTCCTGCGCCGGCTCGTCGAGATAGGCATGCATCGGCAGGCTGATAACGTCGCGGGACAAGCGTTCGCTTGCCGGCAGGCCGCCGTCGGCCACCGGGAAATCCCGATAGGCGGTCTGCTGATGCATCGATTTCGGATAATAGATCGCGGTCGGAATGCCCTGCGCCTTCAGCGCCGCCGCAAAGCTGTCGCGATCGCAGCCGAGAGGCAGCCGGATGGTATATTGCGCCCAGACCGAGGTGGCGCCGCTGGCGACCTGCGGCACGGTCACGACATTGCCGAGCCCTTGCGCGTAGCGCTCAGCGACCTTGTTGCGCGCAGCAATCTCGTCCTCGAAGATTTTCAGCTTCTCGATCAGGATCGCCGCCTGCATGGTGTCGAGCCGGCCGGTGAGTCCGAGCCGGACATTGTCGTATTTGTCCGAGCCCTGGCCGTGGACGCGGACGCTGCGCAGCGTCGCCGCGAGTTCGGCGTCGTCGGTGAAGATCGCTCCGCCATCGCCAAAGCAGCCGAGCGGTTTTGCCGGGAAAAAGCTGGTCGCGGTGGCGAGGCCGAAAGCGCCGAGTCGGCGGCCCTTGTAGCTTGCGCCGAATGCCTGTGCGGCGTCATCGAGCACGAATATGCCCTCGGCCTCGGCGACCGCACCGATGGCGTCATGGTCGGCGCTTTGCCCGAACAGGTCGACCGGAATCACCGCCCGCGGCTTGAGGCCGAGCCCCTTCGCGGTGGCGATGCCGCGCTTCAGCGAAGCCGCGTCGATGTTGAAGGTGGCTTCATCGACGTCGACGAACACCGGCGTCGCGCCGGTCAGCGCCACCGCCTCGCCGGTCGCACAAAACGTAAAGGACGGACAGAGCACCGCATCGCCGCGGCCGACATCTTTCGCCATCAGCACCATCAGCAGCGCGTCGGTGCCGCTCGCACAGCTCACCACATGCTTTGCGCCGCTGAAATCGGCGAGCGCAGCCTCGAGCTGTGCCACTTCCGGACCGTTGATGAACTGGCAATGGGCAAGCACGCGGGAAACCGCCTCATCGATGGATTTGCCGAGCCGGCGGCGCTGTGCGCCGATATCGATGAAGGGCACGGGTTCTGCGGGCATGTGCTTGTTCATGGAGCCTTTTGGGATTGAGGACGACAGGGTTTAGCCGGCGACGCGGCGCGGTCCCTTGCGGGCGGCGGAGGCCGCGGCGGGCCTGGCGGGGGTTTCCAGGCAACGGATCGCAATTTCAAGGCTGGCGACACCCTCGTCGCCGGTCACCGCCGCAACCCCGCCGGTGCGCACGGCATCGAGGAACGCGATCAATTCGGCGCGCAGCGGCTCGTCGTGGCCGACCGGCAGATGGCGCATCGAATAGCTGCCGTCCGGCTGGAAGCCGAAGCACTCGGTGACCTGACGGGTGAGCAGATCGCCCATGACGTATTTGCCGCGGGTCGCGACGGTGACGTTGCGCGCCTTGAACGGCGTCAGCCAGTTGGTGTTGATATGCGCAAGCACGCCGGAGGCGGTGCGAAACTGCAGCAGCGCGATATCCTCGCGCTCGGCGACCGCGCTGGAGAGCTGCGGCTGCACTTCCACGATGTCGGATTCCGTGAACCAGCGGATCAGATCGATGTCGTGCACGGCGAGATCGATGACCACACCGACGTTCGACATTCGCGGCGGGAACGGTCCCACCCGCGTGATGGCGATCGAAAGGATATCTTCGCCCGATATCGCCTGCTTGATGGCGGCGACGGCCGGATTGAAGCGTTCGACATGCCCCACCATCAGCGTTACGCCGGCCCGGCGCGCAGCGGCGACGATCTCCCGCCCCTCCTCGACCGACGGCGCGATCGGCTTCTCAACGAGGATGTGAATGTCACGGGCGATGCAGGCGAGCGCGATCTCGTGATGAAGGTGCGTCGGCGCAGCGATGGTGACGGCATCGACGCCTTCCGCGATCAATTCGTCGAGATTCGCGAACGCGCGGCAGCCCGCCAGCTCCGTGGCGCGACTGCGATGCTCCGGCAACGGATCAACGATTCCGACCATCGTCGTGTTCGGCAACCCGCCGAGCACACGGGCATGGTTGGTGCCCATGACACCCGCGCCGATAACACCGACGCGAAGCGAGCGCTTGACCTCGGCTTTCACGCCCTGTGCGGATGCTTTGGAACTCATATCATCGACCTCGGTGCTCGGACGCAAATCGTCCCGGCGCTTCTCCTAGCATGCCGCCACACATGTGGCGAATGCCGAGGGGCGATCCCGGACACGTTTTGAGTCAGAAAATTACACCTCCAGGTGCCGATATGGAAGGATGCCAGTTATCAGGAGGAGGCGACTATCGATCGCTCACGTCCGCTGGTAATCGTCCTCGATGCGAATGATATCGTCTTCGCCGAGATAGCTGCCGGTCTGCACCTCGATCAGCTCCAGCAGGATCTTGCCGGGATTTTCCAGCCGGTGGACGGCGCCGATCGGGATATAGATCGATTCGTTCTCATGCACGATCTTGACGAGTTCATTGACGGTCACCCGCGCCGCGCCGCGCACCACGATCCAGTGCTCGGAGCGATGGTGATGTTTCTGCAGTGAGAGCCGGCCCCCCGGCTTGACCACGATGCGCTTGACCTGGTGACGATCGCCATTGTCGACCGATTGATACGATCCCCAGGGCCGATGCACCTTCAGATGTTCCTCGGTCACTTGAGGCGCCACGGTCTTTAGCCTTGCGACCAGCCGCTTCAGGCCGTTGGCGTCCTTCTGGCGAGACACCAGCACGGCATCCTGGGTGGCCACCACAACGAGGTCATCGACCCCTTCCAGCGCGACCAGCGCCTTGTCGGTCGAAACATTGCAGTTGCGGGAATCCTCGAATACGGCGGCGCCCTGCGCGGCGTTGCCCAATTGGTCCTTGTCCGACAGTTCCCACACCGCGTGCCAGGAGCCGACGTCGGACCAGCCGCACGAAACAGGAACCACGGCGGCGAGCGAGGTCTTTTCCATCACCGCGTAGTCGATCGAGATGGCCTTGGCCGATCCGAATGCGCTCGCGTCCAGCGTCACAAATCCGAGATCGCGCCCAGCCCTGGTCACGGAATTGGTGACGGCCTGCACGCTCTCGGCATCGACCTTGCGGTATTCATCGAGCAAGACGGAGCCGCGAAACATGAAATTGCCGCTGTTCCAGAGATAGCCGGCCTTGATATATTCAGCAGCCGTGATCGGATCCGGTTTCTCGACGAACTTCGCCACGCCGCGGACCTCGCCGGAAACCACTTCGCCCGGGCAGATATAGCCGTATTCGGTGGCCGCACGCTCGGGCTTTACGCCGAAGGTCACGATGCGGCCGGCATCGGCCGCGACCAGACCCTGACGACAGGCGGCGACAAAGGCGCCGGTATCGCGCGACGACGTGATCGGCGGCGAGCGCCAGTACGATCGCCCCGTCATCGCGGATCTGCGCAAAGGCCGCGCCCGCCGCGATCGCCGGGCCGGAATCCCGCCGCATCGGCTCCAGCAGCACATCGGCCTCAAGCCCGAGTTCGGCAAGCTGTTCCAGCACCATAAAGCGATATGCCGTGTTGGTGATGACGATCGGACGCTCGAACAGCGTCGCATCCGAAACCCGCAACAGAGTATCCTGAAATGTCGAGCGCGGCCCGAACAGCGGCAAAAACTGCTTCGGACGGACCTCGCGCGAGGCCGGCCATAGCCGCGTTCCGGCGCCGCCACACATGATCAGGGGAATAATTCGTCTGTCCATCGGCGCCTCAAACTTTGTAGTAGTCGCGATACCATACGACGAAATTGCGAATACCGTCCGCGATGGACGTCTCGGGCCTGAAGCCGAAGTCGCGCATCAGATCACCGACGTCGGCGAAGGTCTCCTTGACGTCTCCGGGCTGCATCGGCAACATATCCTTTACCGCCACCCGGGCCAACTCTTTCTCCAGAAGCGCGACCACATCGGCAAGCTCCTCCGGATGATGATTGCCGACATTGTAGACCTTTGCCGGCACATGTTCCGCGCACTCGTCACCAGCGGGACTACGATCGACAAGGCGCGATACTACGCGGGTAACGTCGTCGACATAGGTGAAGTCGCGACGCATTTTGCCGTGGTTAAAAAGCTTGATCGGCCTGCCTTCGATGATCGCCTTGGTAAACAGAAAAATCGCCATGTCGGGCCGTCCCCATGGCCCGTAGATGGTAAAGAATCGGAGGCCGGTGACCGGAAGCCGGTAGAGGTGGCTGTAGGAATGAGCCATCAGCTCGTTGGCTTTTTTTGTCGCGGCGTAGAGACTGACGGGATGATCCGTCTTGTCATCGACCGAAAACGGCAGCTTTGTGTTGGCGCCGTAGACCGACGATGACGACGCGTAGATGAGGTGACGACATTGATTGTGCCGGCATCCTTCCAGGACATTGACGAAGCCTTCGAGGTTGGCGTCGACGTAAGCATGCGGATGATCGATCGAATGGCGCACGCCGGCCTGAGCCGCGAGGTGGACCACCACGGCGAACCGATGTTTCGCAAACAGCTCACCCATCGACGGACGATCGGCCAGGTCGGTCTGCACGAAACTGAACCGCGTATTCTCGCGCAGGATATTCAGCCGCGCCTGCTTCAGCGTCGGATCATAGTAACTGTTGAGGTTGTCCAGACCGACGACATCGCGGCCTTCTGCCAGCAATTGCCGGGCGACGTGAAAGCCAATAAAGCCCGCCGCACCTGTGACCAATATTGTGTGATCCGACATTGCAACCTCAAGAGCTTCGACCGGCTCCCCCACGCCGGTCCGAGCCTCTTTACCCGCGGTATTGGGGGTGCCGCAATACCCAGTTGTACGGCTATTGCCAGATCGGCTTTAAAACCATACCAAGGCGGCGAAGTTCGGCGTACGGCCTTGAGTTGCGCTGATTTTGACATCCTCCTCTCAAACCTGGCGAGCGCGGGCGAGATGCGCCGGATCCTGCTTTCAACGGTAAAAATACTGATCTCCGCGGCACTGCTTTATCTGACGCTCCGCAAGGTCAATCTCACCGAGCTTGCCTCACGCATCAACAATGTTGCGAGCCTGGGCTGGATCGTCATGGCGATCGCGGTGACGTTCCTGCAGATCTATGTCGGCGTGCTGCGATGGCGGGAGATCAGCGCAGAGTGTGGCGCGCCTCTCGGTACCACGCAAGCGATGCGCTTCAATATGATTGGAGCGTTTTTCAACCAGACGCTTCCATCCTCGATCGGAGGTGACGCCGTGCGGCTTTGGCTGGTCGCGCGCGGCGGCGCCGGATGGCGCGCGGCGACCTATTCCATCTTCGTCGACCGCGCCATCGGCTTGATCGCGCTGGCAATCATCATCGTTGCGAGCCTGCCCTGGAGTTACAGCCTTATCCGCGATCCTGCCGGCCGGTCGGCGCTGCTGTTCGTCGATTTCGCCGCACTCGCCGGCGGACTGGGGTTTCTCGTTCTCGGCAGGTTGCCGTGGCCCTGGCTGAAGCGCTGGTGGGGAACGCACCATCTTCACGCCTGTTCGGTGATCGCGAACCGGGTGATTTTCAGCAGGAAGCATGGGCCAGCGATTGCGGTGCTGTCGATACTTGTTCACGTTCTCGCCGTCGTCATCGCCTGGTGTGTGGTGCAGTCGATTGCAGCACCGGTGGGTTTTGGTGAGATTTTTCAGCTAGTTCCGCCGGTGATGCTGATTACGATGCTGCCGATCTCGATTGCCGGCTGGGGCGTGCGCGAAGCCACCATGGGACTGGCATTCGGTTATGCCGGGCTGATGACGAACGAGGGCGTCAACGTTTCCCTGCTGTTTGGCGCAGTCACCTTCGTGGTCGGCGCACTCGGCGGGCTGGTGTGGATTTTCAGTGCCGAAAAGGCTGCACATGGTTCGGCGCCGATCGAGGTTCCCGAATAACGGCTGCATTAGGTAGAATGACCATTTCCGAGTTGCCTCTCTCGCTCTTCGCCATCGTCGCTGCGGCGATGCTGTCGGCCCTCACGACGTGGGCAATCCGGCCGTTGCTTTTGCAGCATGCGCTGGCAAGGCCGAACGCGCGTTCGTCGCATCGCGTTCCAACGCCACAGGGGGCCGGCATTGCCGTGATCGGGGCAACGCTGGCGATCGCGGGCACCGTCGTCGCTTGCGCCGATATGGTGCAGCTGAATATACCCGTGTCGATTTTCGCGGCGACGCTGTTCGTTGCGATCGTGGGCTTCGCCGACGACGTCAAATCCATCGCGGTACTGCCTCGACTGATACTGCAGGCGGTCGCTGTCGGTGCGATCCTCTTCACGGCGCCCGACGACCTGCGGATCGCCGCCTCCTGTCCGCTCTGGATCGAACGCGGGCTGCTGTTGCTTGCCGGCCTTTGGTTCGTGAACCTGGTCAACTTCATGGACGGGCTGGATTGGATGACCGTCGCCGAAGTCGTGCCGATCACCGGCGCGATGGTGGCGCTTGGATGGCTCGGCGAATTTCCCCTGCCGGCAACCATTGTCGCCGCGGCGCTCTGCGGCGGGATGGTCGGATTCGCCCCCTTTAACCGTCCGGTGGCGAAAGTCTTTCTCGGAGATGTCGGCAGCCTGCCGATCGGCTTGCTGCTGGGCTGGTGTTTGTTGCAACTGGCCTGGCACCAGCAACTGGCCGCCGCGTTGCTGCTGCCGCTGTATTATCTGTCCGATGCCACCGTGACGCTGTTGCACCGGCTGGTGAGAGGCGAACCGTTCTGGGCGGCGCATCGTTCGCATTTTTACCAGCGCGCAACCGACAATGGCTTTACAGTGCTGCGCGTGGTGAGCGAGGTGTTCGCGCTCAACGTCGGTCTTGCGGCGTTGGCGGTCGGCTCGATCGTGGCCCAATCGGCGATGATCGGAACTTTGCTTCTGATCGCCGGCGGCGCTGCTACCGCCATGGAACTATACCGGTTTTCGCGTCGACGCGAGCCGGGCGTTCGGTCATTGAAAGAATCCTGAAACCATCGGCCCGAGCGTCATTCAGGAACGAGCTTGCCGCCTAAGGCGTGTTTCGCAAAAGGCTTTGCACCAATTCCGAATATCTCGTCATGGCCCGGGAGAAACTGAAGTGCACCGCGATGGCGGCTGCTCGTTCGGCCTGCAAGGCATCCCTGGAAGAAGAAGCAACACGGATCGCTTGTGCGAGTTCGTCCGGCTTGCCCGGCACGACCACCCAACCCACACCATGCTCCGTCACGGTCAACGCCGCTTCGGCATCGGGCTCGGAAACGATGATGACGGGCCGGCCAATCGCAAGCAGGTTGTAGAAGCGGCTCGGAACCGAAACGCCGGCGACATTCTTGCGATAGGGAATGAGCCAGAGATCCGCGGCCGAAAGAAACTGTTCGAGGTTTTCCTCCGGAACACGATCCAGCAAGGTCACATTCGGAAGAGCGGTTTCAGATTGCAGGGCCTTCAGCCGCTCGAAACCTATCCCCCACCCCGACAGCAGAAAATGGATATCGGGCTCGTCCTGCAGCAGTCGGGCGGCGTCAAACACGGTGACCGGATCGTGGGTAAAGCCAAGATTGCCGGAAAGACCGACCACAAAGCGAGCGCCGCTCGGACGATAGCTATTGCCGGCGACTATCGGCCGCACGCCCGGCACCAGCGTAGCCCAATTCGGGATAAACCAGATCTTTTCGCGCGCCATGCCCCGATAGCGCAACAAATGCTGCTCGGTGTCTCGCCCGATGGTAACGACGGCGTTCAACGCGCGGAACATCAGCGAATTTGCGCCGCGCATGAGGCTGGCGAGGACCGATGTTGCCCGCAACAGACCGGCCATGACCAGCACTTCCGGAAACAGATCGTGCATGATCAAAACCGACCGCGCCCGCTTAAGTCTGGCCGCTGCGGCAACAGCATAAGGCAGTGTAAACGGCGCGGTGACGGTAAGCACAACGTCGCCTTTGTGCAGCTCCTTCAACAGCGCCCGGAACGCTCGGAAGGTGAAGGCCGCTTCGGCCGCAGCACGCCTTATCAGCGCAGCTTTTGCGGGCCGCCAGTTTTTGATCTCGACGACCGCTGGCCGGTTCGGCGAAGTGGAATCGTCCGTCGCCGAGCCCGCTGTCCCCGAAAGGATCAGAACCTCGACCTCTGCCACCAGATGTTCAGCGATCGCCTTCATGATTGCGGCCGTCGTGCTGCGATCCGGCGGATAGTGCTGGCTGACGATTACGACTTTACCAAGCTTCCGCATCAATGGCTTTCGAAAGGTCCACACGGCCACGGAAAAAGGCCCGTATACAACAATCCCATTAAGCAGCGGTTGAGCCGAATTCGGGCACGGCATCCTTCAGCACGGCCCTGATGGTGGCCCGATCGTCTCTGGCGATGGCGTGCTCAAGCGCCGCAATCCATTTCCGCAGCGCCAGCATGGGCGGCTCGTTGGGCTTGGCCGCCATGATGCCGGCAACCCCAATCTCGATGGTCGGCTCCTCGGTCGCGAACAGGATTTCGTTCAACCGCTCGCCCGGCCGCATTCCGGTAAAAACGACGTCGATATCATGCCCCGGCTGCAGACCGGACAGCCTGATCATGCGCTCGGCCAGGTCGACGATCTTGACGGGTTGCCCCATGTTGAGCACGTAGACCGAAACGTCCGGTCGCACGGGCGCCAGCGCGTGCGCGGCTGCCGTGATCACCAGATCGCAGGCTTCCCGGATCGTCATGAAATACCTGACCATATCGGGGTGGGTAACCGTCACTGGGCCGCCCGCCTCGATTTGGGCCTTGAACTTGGGCACCACCGATCCGTTCGACGCCAGCACATTGCCGAATCGCACGGAGATCAGACGCATCCGCGGCTCGCCGCCGATTTGGGATGCCAGATCGTGATCGAGCGCCTGGCAATACATCTCGGCAAACCGCTTGGTCAGGCCCAGCATCGAGACCGGCTCGATCGCCTTGTCGGTCGAGATCATCACCATTGCCTCGGCGCCCGCCGCCAGCGCCGCATCGGCGACATTCACCGATCCGAAAATGTTGGTCTTGACCCCTTCGCTCCAGTCGCGTTCCAGGATCGGCACATGCTTGAGAGCGGCGGCATGAAACACGATATCCGGTTTGAATTCGTTCATCAGCCGCAGGATTCGTTCGCGATCGCGAATATCCGCTATCCGGCCCTCGATGACAGCGCCGTTTCCGTGCGCCGCGAGGGCTTCGGTGACGGCATAAAGCGCCGGCTCCGAATTCTCGAGCACCAGCAATCGCGCGGCGCCGAACGTCGCGACGCGGCTGCAAATCTCCGAACCGATCGAACCGCCGCCCCCGGTGACGATCACAGCCTTGTTCTTCACCAGGCCTTCCAGACGCGCGTAGTCGATGTTTTCGCTGGGACGCAGCAGCAGGTCCTCGACGGCAACCGCCGTCAGCCGCGGCGTTTCCCCGCTCTCCAGTGACGGCAGGCGGCTGACGATCATCCCAAGCCGGCGCGCCCGCATCAGGACGGCTTCCGGGCGCGCCTCGGGGTCGAACGCCGAGGGCGTCATAACCACCCGCGCGATCGGCTTGTTGCGCCTGGCGAAATCGCCAATCACGTCCTCGATATCGTCGATACCGCCGAGCACAGGGATATTGCGGATCAGTTGACCTCGATCGGCCGCCGACGGCGACAACAGGCCGACCGGCCAGATCCGCTTGACGGCGCCGCTTTCGATTCCACGCAAGAGAATTTCGGCGTCGGCGGCGCGGCCGATCAGCAGCGCCGGTGACGCATCTTCCACCCTGGCGTGATGACGAACCCGCGTATAGCGAAAATAGCGATAGGCGAAGCGCAAGGCGCTGAGAAAAAACACCTCGAGAAACCAGTAGAGGATGATGGTGATTTTGCCGAGAAAAAATGCGCCCTGGACATTCGGCGCCACCGGCGTGCCGCGAACGTTGGGCGCGACGAAAACATAGTCCATCACCAGCAGCGCGACGGTCAGCACAGTGGCCACGCGCAAAATGTTCAACGCATCCGGCAACGAAATGAACCGCCATTTCGTGGTGGTCAGATGGAAGAGGTAGCAAACGACGACACTTAACGCGACGAAATAGGGCAGGATATGCAGCAGCAGCGGGACACGATCGACGAACGATTCACCTTCGAAGCGCAGATAGAAACTGGCAATCAGCGCGAGCGCGGTCGCCAGCGCGTCGTGCGCCGCGATCAGGAAGTTCCGCAATGTAAATCGTGGGAAACGCGTCATTTCGCTGACCGGTGACAAGAAAAATCCAGGTTATGCCGCCGCTGCGATTCTGCTGATAGCTCATCCCGCGCGGGCATGCCAGCCGTCATGGTTTAGCGGAATTTCGCGCCACCAGTCCCGCTTCACGCGAGCTCGTGCTTAACACCATTCCACCGGCGACGCCCACACACAGGACATACATCCATCCTTCGTGGAAATCGAAGATGTGAGAATTGAACAGCGAGGTGAAAATATTTTGCACGACAACGAGCAATCCGATCCAGGTCGCGAGGCCCTCGCCGCGGAACAGCAGCAAATGCAGCAGCCACATCGCATATAGCACGACAATTCCGATCACGCCCCACTGGACCGCGATGTTCAGCGTCTGGTTGTGCGGATTACCGATAACCTCGGCGCCGGCGCCGACGTGGCCGACGGCAGCTTGCTCAAACAGCCCACGTGTCGATCCGGTACCGTGCCCGAATACCGGAGCCTCGGAAAAAAACCGCAACGATTTTTCCCAGAACTCCAGCCGCAGGCCGATCGACGTCGGGATGTTTCGCTCCTTGTACAATCGGTAATCCCTGAGGAAAGTCGTGGTCGTCCATTGCAGGTGCGGCGATGCCGTCCAGGCCAGCGCCGCCAGCACGACCGCCGTGCAGAATATGATGACGTTGGTTCGCCATTTCAGATGAAGCAGCGCGAATACCGCCAGCATGATCGGCATGGTGACCAGCGCCGTTCGCGAAACAATGACGAACGCCATGTTGACGACGAAGCCGAGCGCGATCGCGCTCAGCAACAACGCCGGAACAATCCTTCCGGCGCGCAGAAGCGCGATGATGGGATAGGCGAGCGCCACCGCGCACAGCGCGAATTCCTGGCTTTGATCGATATAGTTTTTGACCGGAACGCCGTATTCGGCCCCTGACTTGAGCGCGAGCCCGGGATCGAACGCCACGACCCAGGACATCGCCAGCAACAGAACAGAGGACACCAGAAAGGCGATGAACACCTGCATGCCGCGCGTCGAGCGCTCGAAATGATAGAACAGCACCGGCAGCATCAGGAGTTTCACGGTCGGGCCGACGGCGTAGAGCCGTGCCCCCCATGGCGCGTCCGACCAGAGCGTTCCGGCGACCGCCAGCGCAAACAGCGCGATCGGCAGCGCACAAATCGGACGCTTCAGCGATTGCAGAAAAGCCTTGACGTCAAGGAACGGCAGCATCGCGACGAGCAATGCGACCGCGAAGATCGCAACCAGCGAGGTCGACCAGGGCAGCGAGACTGCGATCAGGACAACGAAAATATCGGCCGTCGTCACCCAGGCGGCCGGGTCCCGCCACAGCCTGTACAACAACGCTCCCACGGACTCGCGTTCCACCGCGCTCACGCCCATGCCTCCACGCGCGCGATTGACAAGCGACGTCGTACTGAAGCCCGGCAGCACGTCGACCAGCAACACTTCGCCGCCACTGGCTTCGACGATCTCGTGCCCGACGACCTGGTCGCGGGTATAGTCCCCGCCCTTCACCAGCACGCTGGGCTTGATTTGCCCGATCAACCTGATCGGCGTGTCCTCTTCGAAGATCACGACGAGATCGACCGCCTCCAGCGCCGCCAGCACCTCAGCGCGTGCGAGTTCGTCCTGCACCGGACGGTCCTCGCCCTTCAGCCGCTTCACCGATGCGTCGCTGTTCAAGCCGACAATAAGCCGGTCGCAAGCACCGCGCGCCGCGGTCAGGACCTTGACGTGACCGGGATGCAGAATATCGAAACAGCCGTTGGTGAATCCGATCCTCAAGCCCTGCTTCCGCCAGTCCAGAAGGTGCGCGTCGAGGTCGCCGCTTGTCGCGACGATCTTTTCTTCAGCCGCGAGGAATGCATGCGGCAGAATTTTCCGCCGCAGCTCTGCCGATGTCACAACCGCGGTGCCTTTCTTGCCGACCGCGACCGCGGCCGCCGCATTCGCCATCCGCACGGCAGTCTCCCAGTCAGCCCCCGCCGCAAGCGTCGCCGCAAGCACCGCGGCGACGGTGTCGCCGGCGCCCGAGACATCGCGCACCCTGACCGGATGCGCCGGGACGTGGATGGCCTCCCCCTTGCGCGGCGCCAGCGTCATGCCGTGCTCGCTTTGCGTCACCAGAATAGCTTCGCAGTCGGCAAGCTGCATGGCGTCTTGTGCGGCATCGATGATACTCTCCTGGGTGTCGGCCCGGCTGCGGGTCGCCTCCGCAAACTCCTTGCGATTGGGGGTCAGCAGGGTCGCACCGCGATAGATCGCAAAATTGGCGCTCTTGGGATCGACGATGACGGGCTTGCCGAGCTTGCGCGCGGCGTCGATGACGTTGCGTATCACGCGCGCCGTCAGCACGCCCTTGGCGTAGTCGGACAACAACACGATATCGGCGCGCGGCAACAGCGGCAGGATGGCGTCGATCAGTTTCTGCTCGATATCAGCGGCGGCCGGCGCGGCCAATTCCCAGTCGGCGCGCAGCATGTGGGTCGAGAAATGTTCGGACACGAAGCGCACCTTTCGCGTCGTCGGCCGTCCGGGATCGCAAACCAGCACGCTTTCGATCAGGCTTTCCCCTGCCAATGCGGCCTTCAGTTTCGCGCCCGCTTCGTCCTCGCCGATCAGACCGACGAAGATGCAGCGTGCGCCGAGCGAAGCGATGTTGCGCGCGACGTTGCCGGCGCCGCCGATATTGGTCTCGCTGCGCTGGACGGCGATCACCGGTGCCGGCGCCTCCGGCGAAATCCGGGACACTTCGCCATAGACGAATTCGTCGAGCATGAGGTCGCCGACGCAGAGCACCGTCTGGCGGGCAATCGCATGCGACAGGGCGTCAAAATCGAACATCTGTTCTCGTCATCTGTTGCGCGGTCAGCGGAAACGGTCGGCGGAATCGAGAAATTCCCTGACGTACGTGTCGACCGCATCTTCCAGTGCCGTAAAGCCACCGTTATATCCGGCGCGCTGCAGCCGATCGACGTCGCTCTGGGTGAAGTACTGGTAGCTGCCGCGGATCTGTTCGGGCATATCGACATACTCGATATTCGCAACCGTGCCGAGCGCCGCATAGGCCGAGAGCATCACATCCTTGAAACTGCGGGCCTTGCCGGTCCCGACGTTGAAGAGGCCGCTGACATCAGGCGTCGCCAGCAACCACATCATCACCCGCACCGCATCGTCGACATAGATGAAATCGCGGCGCTGATCGCCGTCGGCGATCCCTTCGCGATGGGATTTGAACAGCTGCACGGCGCGGCCCGCCTTGATATCGTCGAAGCGCCGCGCCAGCACGCTCATCATCGCGCCCTTGTGATATTCATTGGGGCCGAACACGTTGAAGAATTTCAGGCCGGCCCATTGCGGCGGCAGCTTTTCGCCTCGGGCAGCACGCTCGGCCACCGCCATGTCGAACAGATGCTTGCTCCAGCCGTACAAGTTCATCGGCCGCAGTGCCTTCAGCGCCGATATCGAGGGGTCGTCGCGAAAGCCCTGCGCGCCATCGCCATAGGTCGATGCCGAGGAGGCGTAAATGAACGGCGTCGCACTGGCTGTGCACCAGTCGAGCAGCCGCATCGACAGCCGGAAATTGGTCTCGATCACGAGATCGCCGTCGGTTGCCGTGGTTTCCGAAATGGCGCCGAGATGGATGACGGCATCGAGCTGCCGGCCTTTCAGCCAGTCGGGACAGCTCCACCGGCGGGACGATATCCGCGAGCTGGCGCTTGGCGAGATTGCGCCATTTGCCGTCATGACCGAGCACATCGCAAACCACGACATCGGCGCGGCCGGCCTCGTTCAGCGCGGCCACGACGTTCGATCCGATAAAACCGGCGCCCCCGGTCACCAGCAACATTGCTTGTCCCTGCCCTTGATGTGGGATGCCAGCTTTGCCCCAGTCCTGCCCGGCAGGCAACTTGGGTTATCGGCGTGGTGAAGGCGGCGAGGCCCTGTCTGGTGGCTTTACCCGGCTGCAGGGAGCGGTTACCGACAGGAAGTGCATGGACTGGTGCTAATCTCATTATATGAACACAGATTCAATACATCAAGCGGAGACCGGGGATGCGGCCGATACACGGCCGATCCTGATCGTCCCCTATATGTGGATCGGCGACTTCGTGCGCGGCCATACGGTCGTGCGGGTGCTGAAGCAGCGCTGGCCGAACCGGCCTGTCGACCTGCTGGCGACGCCCGCTGTGCGCGCCGCTGGTCGATTACATGCCCGGCGTCCGCTCCGGGATCGTCTGGGACCTGCCGCGCAGCCGGCTTGCAGTCGCCAGGCAATGGGGACTGGCGGCGCAACTGCGCGCCCGGACCTATGGCACCGCGCTGGTCCTGCCCCGCACCTGGAAATCGGCGATTGCCCCGGCACTCGCCGGGATCCCCGAACGGGTCGGCTTTGTCGGCGAGGCCAGGTTCGGGCTGATCAACCGATGGCGCTGGGGCGAGCAGGCCCTGCCCCGCTTCATCGACAAGAATGCCGCGCTGGCGCTGCCGGACGGGGCTCCGCTGCCGCCGGAATGGCCGGTGCCGCAGCTTGTTGTCCCCGCCGGGGAAGCCGACCGCTGGCGGCAAGCACACGGTCTGGGCGCTCGATCGAGCGGTGGCGCTGGCTCCCGGGCTCGGTCGGCGCCTCCAAGCGCTGGACCTATTATCCGGAAGCCGCGCGGCTTCTGGCCGATCGCGGGCTCGATGTCTGGGTGGTCGGCGGCCCCGGCGAAAAGGCTTTGGCAACGGAAATCGTGGCCACAGGCGGACCTCGCGTCCGCGACCTGACCGGAACCGACCTGCGCAACGGCATCCTGGCGATGGCGGCGGCCGATGTCGCGATATCCAACGATTCCGGCCTGATGCATATCGCGGCCGCGCTGGGGACGCCGACCATGGGCATTTTCGGCCCCACCAGCCCCTATCACTGGGCGCCGCTGAATGGCCTCGCGGCGACGGTTCAGACCAAAACCGTGGTGCCGTGCCAGCCCTGCCACCGCCCGGTCTGCACCATGAACGACCATCGCTGCATGCGGGACATTCCGGCATCCGACGTGGTCGATATCGCCGATTCGCGTGCTGGCCGAGGCCAAAGCCCGCGTCGCGGATTGACCTCGCACGCTTGCACAGCCGCGACGCGGGCTTTACCAAAGAAGCCAACTGCAACCCTGACGGTGTGTCTTGAGCCAAGATCTTATCGCAGCCCATCTAACGCTTTCGCTCGCCGCCCTCGAGCGGACGACGCAAGATGCATGCGCTGCTCGCCACCGCGCGAAAGATCGCGGCCGTGATCCTCGCGGCGCTGCGCGCGGGCAACAAGCTCCTGATCGCCGGCAATGGCGGCAGCGCCGCCGACGCCCAGCATATCGCCGCGGAAATCGTCGGCCGCTACAAACAGGACCGGCCCGCCTGGGCCGCGATTGCGCTGACCACCGACACCTCGGCGCTTGACCGCGATTGCCAACGATTACGGTTTTGAACAGGTGTTCGCGCGCCAGGTCGAGGGACTTGGCCAGCGCGGCGACGTGCTGCTGGCTCTAACCACCTCGGGGCGCTCGCCGAACATTCTGGCGGCGCTGCGCAGCGCCCGGGAACGCGGGCTCGTCACCGTCGGCTTCACCGGCCGCAACGGCGAAACACTTGGTGCCTTCTGCGACCATCTGTTCGTCTCGCCCAGCGACGACACGCCGATCGTCCAGCAAATTCATCTCGCCGTTGCGCACGGGATCTGCGACGAGATCGAGCAGGCCATGATGCGCGAGACCGCGAAAAAATGAGCGGCATTGATCCCGCCCGCGGCGCGCCGCGGCCCGCCGCGTTCCTCGATCGCGATGGTGTCATCAACCACGACGACGGCTATATGGGCACGCAGGACCGGATTCGCTGGATGCCGAATGCGGCGAAGGCGATCCGCCGCCTCAACGAGGCCGGATATTTTGTCTTCCTCTTCACCAATCAATCGGGCATCGCGCGCGGCTATTTCTCCGAAGATGATCTGTGGGTTCTGCACGACTGGATGCGCACCGAGTTCGCCGCACAGGGCGCCGTCATCGACGACATCAGATATTGCCCGCATCATCCCGATGGGTCGGTCGCCGGCTATCTCGAAGACCACCATTGGCGAAAGCCAAGCCCCGGCATGATTCTCGATCTGATGTCGCACTGGCCGGTGCGGCGCGAAGGCAGCTTTGTCATTGGCGACCGGCATAGCGATATCGAGGCGGCGCAAGCCGCGGGCCTGCCGGGTTTTCTGTTCGCCGGCGGCGACCTCGACGCGTTTGTGGCGGATGTCATGGCTCAGACCAGCGCGCGATAAACTTCGGCGATCGCGTTCGCTTCCGCATCGAGGCTGAATTTCGCCAGCACCCGAGCCCGCCCGCGATCGCCCATCTCGGCGGCTGACGCCGGATCGCGCATCAGCGGCTCCAGAGCTGCGACAAGCGCATCGACGTCGCCCGGCGGCGTCAGCGCGCCTGTCACGCCATCCTCGACCACCAGCTCGGCGGCCCCGGCGCGCGACGCCACCAAGGCTGTGCCTACCGCCATCGCCTCGATCAGCGTCAATCCAAAACCTTCGTTGCGGGAAGTGAACGCGTAGATCGTCAGCCGCTGATACCAGCGCTGCACCTGCTCGATTGCCAGTTCGCCTGTGATGACGATGCGCGACCCAAGACCCGCGGCCTCGATCCGCTTTTTCAGATCGTTCGCGAAGGCCGACTGCTCGGGTGTGATCGCGCCGACCAACACGGCGGTGAAGTCGGGATAGCGCGGCAGCAGCCGGCACATCGCATCCACGAAAACATCGCTGCCTTTTTGCGCGCGCACCCGGCCGAAGCAGCCGACCGCGTAGCGGCCCGGCAATCCAGCTTCCGCGAACGCCGCCGCGCGGTCGGCCGGCGGTGTATAAAGATCGGTGTCGACGCCGTGCGGAATCACCGTCGCCTCGCGCTTGAGAAACGACGCCGAAATGTCGCTGGTGGCGATGATCGCATCCATCCGGCTGATCAGCCAGCGGGTGATCCAGGTATGGTGCCGCTGCGCCGCCGAGGTGAATACCAGCTTCAGGGGCCAGCCGAGCGATTGCAACAGGACGCCGACGATCATCTCGTTGTTGCGCCGCGCGTGCCAGATCAGAGGTGAGCGGCGGCGCCATAATTTCAGGAGGTCCGCGATACCGATCCGCGCGATACCCTCGGGCGCATCGGGGCCAAGCCAGGCAGCACGAAATAGCTGAGCCAGTTTCGGCGCCACCATCCGGTTGGTCGCGGTGACGCCAGAATAGCGCCTGTGCAGATTGGGCACGATCAGCTGCAGATGGTCAGCGGAATTGTTCTCGATCGGCACATCAGGCTCCGGTTTCGCGCTTTTCCTATACGCAACATTAAGCATAGTGACCAGTTCGCCTGCGCCGAAACCCACTCTTCACCGCGCCCCGGATAGCATCCGCCGGCAATTGGGAGATGGGTGAGTTCATGACCGTGCTTGTCACCGGCGGCGCCGGTTATATCGGAAGTCACATGGTTCACGCGCTGGCGGAAGCCGGCGAAAGCGTTGTGGTGATCGACAACCTGTCCACCGGCTTCTCCACGTTCCTGCCGGAAGCCGTGCCGCTGTTCATCGGCGACGCCGCGGATGAGAATCTCGTCGAAGGCGTGATATCGGCGCATGGTGTCGAGAGCATCATTCATTTTGCGGGTTCGGTGGTGGTGCCGGATTCGATGCGCGATCCGCTCGCCTATTATCGCAACAACACCATGACCACGCGCAGCCTCCTCAACGCGGCGGTGAAAGGCGGCGTCAGCCGCTTCATCTTCTCGTCGACCGCGGCGGTGTACGGCAATCCGGATCAGGTACCAGTCCCCGAGAATGCGCCGACGCGGCCGCTGTCGCCTTACGGCTCCTCGAAGCTGATGACCGAAATCATGCTGCACGACGTCGCTTCCGCCCACGGCATGAACTACGTCGTGCTCCGCTACTTCAACGTCGCCGGCGCCGATCCGCTGGCGCGGGTTGGACTGGCGACTGTCGGCGCGACCCATCTGCTGAAAATCGCGGTCGAAGCGGCAACCGGACAGCGCGCCAAGATCGATGTGTTCGGAACCGACTACCCGACCCCGGATGGAAGCTGCATCCGGGATTTCATTCACGTCAGCGATCTGGCGCAGGCGCATCGCGCGGCGCTGTCCTATCTGCGCGGCGGCGGGGCGTCGGCGACGCTGAATTGCGGCTACGGCCGCGGCTACTCCGTGCTGGAGACGATCGAGGCAGTGCGGCGCGTCTCCGGGCGCAATTTTGCGGTTCAATATGCCCCGCGTCGATCCGGCGATATCATGACCATGATCGCGGACACCAGCCGGATCCGCGCGACGTTGGACTGGACGCCGCAATATGATGATCTCGAGACCATCGCCGCGCACGCGCTGGCGTGGGAAGAGAAACTGTTCCGCGAGCGCCATGGCGAGCTGCGGCACGCGGTATCGGCCTAAAATCTCGTTCGGCGCAAGCCCTGATTTGGCTTGAAAAACCGTGGTATAGCGGGCAAGGAGACGGACGTTTCGCAAGCCAACCCTGACGCGCGGGCGGATGCCTGCCAAGCGCTGTCAATGGAACGCGGATGACCGAACTTCCAAGGAAAATCACTGACGATCCCTATGGCGCCGCGATCCTGATTCGCCGCCTGATCACGGAACAGGGAGCCGCCTACTGGCGGCGCTATCTGCTGGCGTTCGTGCTGATGGGGGTGTCGGCCGGTGCGACCGCCGCCTCGGCCTATGTCCTCGGCCAGGTTATCAACAAGGCCTATGTCGACAAGGACGTGCGCGGCATCGCGATCCTGTCGGGGGTTACCGTCCTGATCTTCATCCTCAAGGGGGCTGCGACCTACGGTCACCAGGTGATCCTGTCGAAAATCAGCAACGCCATCCTTGCCAACAACCAGCGCAGGCTGTTCGCCAAGCTGATGAACGAAAGCGTCGCGTTCTTCTCGGAGCGGCATTCGTCGGAATTTCTGGCACGCCTGACGTCGGGCGCGTATTCGGTCACGCAGGTGCTGAGCCTGCTGATCAATGCGCTCGGACGCGACCTGTTGCTGCTGATCGGGCTCGTCGCCGTCATGCTGATGCAGGATCCGTACATGGCGCTGCTCGGATTCGCGGTAGCGCCGCCGGCGATGCTGGTGCTGCGCAAGCTGGTGAAGCGGATCAAGGGCCTGGCGCACAACCAGTTCACCGGCACCGCCGACATTCTCGAAACCATGCAGGAATTGCTGCAGGGTATTCGCACCGTCAAGGCGTTCACGCTCGAACAGACCATGCGCGAGCGGATCGACGCCAGTATCAGTGCGGTCGAGCGCAACGCCAACAAGATGGCGCGGGTCTCCAATCGTTCGAGCCCGCTGATGGAAACGCTGGGCGGTTTCGCGGTCGCGGGCGGACTGATGTATGGCGGCTACAGCGTGGTCGCGATGGGCGCGACGCCGGGCCAGTTCTTTTCGTTCCTGACCGCGTTCCTGATGGCCTACGAGCCGGCCAAGCGGCTGGCCCGGCTCAATATCGAATTGAACAGCAATCTGATCGGCGCGCGCAAATTGCTGGAGATCGTCGACAGCCCTTCCAGCGAACCCATCGACGACGACAAGCCGGCATTGAAGCTGACCGAGGCGCGGGTCGAATTGCGTGACGTGACCTTCGCCTACCGTCCGAACGAGCCGGTCATCAGCCGCATGAGCTTCGTCGCCGAGCCCGGAAAGGTCACCGCCCTGGTCGGCCCCTCCGGCGGCGGCAAATCGACGCTGCTGGCGCTGCTGCTGCGTTTCTACGACGTCACCGACGGCGACATCCAGATCGATGGACAGTCGATTTCCGCCGTGTCGCGACGCTCGCTCCGCCAGCAGACGGCCTATGTCGGACAGGACGTCTATCTGTTCCGCGCCACCATCCGCGAGAACATCGCGTTCGGCAAGGTCGGTGCGACCGAAGCCGAGATCGTGGCCGCCGCGAAGGCGGCTTGCGCGCATGACTTCATCATGGGTTTTCCGCTCGGCTACGACACGCCGGTGGGCGAGCACGGCACGCAATTATCCGGCGGCCAGCGTCAGCGCGTCGCCGTCGCCCGGGCGCTGGTGAAGAATGCGCCGGTCATCCTGCTCGACGAAGCCACCGCGGCGCTTGATTCGGAATCCGAACAGCAGGTGCAGGAAGCGATCGAACACCTCTGCCAGAACCGCACCACCATCGTCATCGCCCATCGGCTGCACACCATCATGCACGCCGACGCGATCCTGGTGGTCGAGGGCGGCGAGATCGTCGAGCGCGGGCGGCATGACGATCTGCTGCGCCGCGCCGGGCGCTATGCCTCGTTCTTCCGGATCCAGCACCGCGACGCCGGCCCTCTCACTCTGGCGCCGATCAGCGCAACCGCGTAAAGCTGTCACCGAGTTTTCCGCCCCTCACCCGTCGAGAGCCCGTTCATGAGCGCCACATCCTTCGTCATTCCTGCCCCTCCGCAAGCCGCGATCGCCGTCGCCGGCGACACCAAATCCTTTCCGGTTCGCCGCATCTGGTGCGTCGGGCGCAATTATCTCGAGCACATCCGCGAGATGGGCAATGACGAGCGGGCGCCGCCGTTTTTCTTCGCCAAGCACCCCGACATGCTGGAGCCGGACGGCGCCACCGTCCCCTACCCGCCGCTGACCAAGGATCTGCACCACGAGGTCGAACTGATCGTGGCGATGAAGAGTGGTGGCCTCAACATCCCGGCCGACAAGGCGCTCGACCACGTCTACGGCTATGGCGTCGGCATCGACCTCACGCGGCGCGATCTGCAACTGGCCGCGCGCAAGAAAGAGCGGCCGTGGGAAGTCGGCAAATCGTTCGACCATTCGGCGCCCTGTGGCGCGCTGCAGCCGGCCTCGAAAATCGGCCATCCGGCAAAAGGCAGGATCTGGCTGTCGGTCAACGGCACCGAACGGCAGAAGGGTGACCTCACCGAACTGATCTGGAGCGTGCCCGAGATCATCGCCAAGCTGTCGGAGCAGGTTTCGCTCGGCGCCGGCGACATCATCATGACGGGAACGCCGGCCGGCGTCGCGGCGCTCTCGCCCGGCGACAAGATCGAATGCGGGGTCGATGGCGTCAGCACCCTGAAGGTGACGATCGGCAAGCCGGAATAGCCTGCTGACTTTTGGCGCAAGGAAAACCGGATTGGCGTCACATTCGATTGAAAGTGCGCCGCCATGACTCCAGAACGCCGCTGGTACGTCTTTGCCCAGAAGAGCCAAATCAAATTGACGCAGCGCGCCCTGCGGAGCCTCATCTTCTTCCTTCGCTTGAACATGTGACTTTTAATCATGGGGTAGAGGGTTCGAGTCCCTCCGCGCTCACCAAATTGAAATCATTAGCTAATTTACCGAATTTCAGGAGGCAAAAACCCAGCAGTAATCCGGTCAGGTAAGCATCCGGTAAGCGGTAGAAAGGAAGGCGATGAATCGAAGCCCCGCGCCTTTGTTCTTCTCGTGCTCCATTTACGCACTGCTTGTCCACCGGCCAGCCGAAACGGATTGGCAATGAACCGCGAATCTGATGCTGGCTTGATATGCCAAAACCCTTTTTCGTGAAGGGTAGCAGTTATCGACGAGAGTCCTTTGATGACTGACGAGCCGCTTTCTCCTCAGGGCCGACAGCAAGCCGATCAGGTGACCGCTCAGGCTATGCGCAGGCGCCTGGTAATCACTTTGGTGGCCGCGTTGGTGCTCGTCGGCGCCGGTTGGATTACCCTGTGGGCCGCAGGTGGAAGCCCCGCCGCTCCGGCGCCTTCCGCTCCCGCCGCTTTAGCAGCTAGTCGCCGGCCTTCGGACGAGCTTCTAGAAACGACCAAGGGTCTCCAGGTCACCCAGCAGCAGGCTGTCGACCAATTGCAGGTCGTTCAAGATCAGCTTGTCGCTCAGCAGGCGCGGAAATGAAAAAGCTCGCCGAGCAGATCGCCGCCTTAACCGAGAAACTCGACGCCCTGCAGCAATCGATCGCCAACATGCCGTCGACGAGCCACGCGGCCGGATCGCCATCCGGTCCGCAGCCAAAAGCACACTGAGACCCAATTGGGATGCCTCTCCGCAACTCTGGGAAGCCCGCTGGTGAGTCATGGCACCGGGCGTTCCGGTCCACCGCAGGGCTCGCCAGCCCAGCTTGACCTTGGCATCAGCTGGGCGGGCAGTAGAATTCCCCATGAACGATTCGAGACTAGGAGACGAGCGTGGCGCCCGGCGATGGGACGTGGAAAGGCACCTCAACGATGAACTGGCGAGGGTTGGATGAACGGCATTCCGGAAAGGGGCGCGTCCTCCAAAGCTGATCGGGCGCTGAAGCTGCACGAACAGGGGGCTCACCCGCGCTCAAATAGCCGAGCGACTGTGCGTGAAGCCGGACAGCGTCAAGGGGATGCTCGATCGGGCTAAGCAGCGGCGGGCTGAGATGAGCATGGCGGCACGAAGTTGAACCTCAAGTTCACGTCGATCAATAGCTCATTGAAATAGGCGCGGACCTGAGCCCGCGCCCCTCGATAGCCCCTCCACGACTCTAGGAAGCCCGCTGGTGAGTCCGAATTCCGCGGGCTGTCAGTGTGCCGGCCGATATCGGCGCCAGCGCAGGGCTCGCCAGCGCTCGCTTGGCGGCACTGGCCTGAGGTACTGCGAATAGGCCACCTTCATGCAGAAGTTAATGGCGGCGGCGGATCGCAAACCCACATCAGAGTCGTGCCGTTTCTGCCCCTCGGCACAACCCCAAGACGGCCTCAGCTTCCCCCCAAGCTGGGGCCGTCACTGAGCGGTCATGTGGCCGCCGGCCAACGAAACCATTTTACCGGCCGACGAAGCGGTCGTGAAACAAAGGCCGATTATCAGAGGTTTCTAACGGTAAGAGAAATCAGGGTGCGTCAGATGATTGAAGCGGTTGCTGCAATTCTCGGTTTGTTTAGCGCCAGCGTATTTCTTGTTCATGCGGTTGACGCGTATCGCGCACAATAGGCCGCCCGGCATGAAGCGAGGCGAGCGCGACCAGTTACTGCCATCCGAACCAGACAAGGCCGAAACCCACGGCTACGATGCCCACGCCGAAGTCGACCATTGCAGCATTGTGCGGCCATGTGAGCAATCCTGTTCCTTGCGCGAACCAGAAAAGCCCAACAGCAACAAATAGCGCGCCAACGACCCGAAGGACGATCTTCGTGACAGCACCCTCGCGGCGCGATCAACGACGGCGATATTGATCGAGACCAAGAGAGTCGCAATAGAAAAACCCGCCGGCGTGGGACCGGCGGGCTCACCGCTCCTCGTCCGGATGCACCCAGACGTAGCGTGATCTCTCGCGTCTCGGTCAACTTGATCGTCTGCGCCGGCGGCGAATAGCCGGCCTGGCGGGAGCGTCCTGACGAAGTTCAAACGCGCCCTGCATTTCATCAATGACGGCGACCAAGGCCGCGCTGCACTTGTCGTGATCGGCCCTTCCAAACCGAATTCCCTTAATAGCCCAGTTCGTATCCTCACGCGATCTCGGCGCATGATGCTCGATCAAGACTCCAACGAAAGGTTCGCATTGCGGATCCGACTCTTTGACCGCAGCGGTGATCGCCATCTCGATAGCCTCGCGCGAAACTCGCTTTCGATGGGAAGATGGTCCTTTCTTTCCCGTCCAAGGCCGCATTTAGTTCTCCTCGGATCAGCCCCCGTCAACCAACGAGTTGAAACCAGCGCCGTTCCATGAACGGAGGTTCATCAAGGTATTCGGAACAAGCAGTCGGCCCAAAAGAAAAAGCCCCGCCGGCGTGAACCGGCGGGCTGTCTCATCTGCGATCGGGCAGAAAAATTCCCGCCATCGTGATTTCTTTGTGGGGCGCATCGTGAACGTTAACCGGTTGCCGGAACGGAACAGATACTCGCATACCGAGTGAAGCCCGAAAAGCCTTAAGGGTGATGCTGCGCAGGCCTTGTATGGCGCGAATACTAAAGCCGTTCCAGCATAACCATCATTCGAAACGCAATTAGCCTTCGAACTATTTCCGGGACTTGTTCCTCAAAGGCCAGCATCGAACGAACCAACGCGGCAGGTATCAGCGACCAGCGCCGCAACCCGCCGCTCATCGGATATGCAAACAGGCTTTGCCATTTGACCATGCGGACGCGAAACGAAGGCACCACTTTCTCGACTTGCCTGCAGGCGGCCGGCGTCGCGAACAAGAGGGTCGGAATTGCCTGATTGGCGTCGAATGGATCCCGATCCGGACAATCGTTCGATCGCTTCGTCCGAGAAGCAAGCGCCCCGCATGTATCGCATGATGGATTGCGCGAGCAACGGCAATCTTGTGGGTCGTTTTCATTTCGGAGTTCCGGCCACAGGCAGAAGTAGTCCTAGTCGACGGGATGACCGCTGTAAATTCAGTACTCGCCCGGCGTGGGTTGAAACTGATAACGCTGGATCGTTTTCAGATGCTTCAAAGCCTCATTCTCCCGGACGTGGCGGCGGTTGCGAGACGTCATTTTCGGATCAGCAGGAAAACCGTACGCAATTCGATCAATTGGTCGCCTTCCTCAACCCGAACCGCCTTGGGACCCAGCAGATCAACATTCGCGGCGTTCCTCACCGCCTGCACGGTTGGAAAATATGCCTTGTCGATGACATAGGCGCCGACATCCTCCGTGACTGACTGCTCGGTTATGCTGTTTGTCACGCCCCCCTTGTTTTGAAGGTAAGCCTGGGTCAGTCTCGGAACAGCCGCATAATGTATGACAAAGCCCTCGCCATATTGGGAAAACGGCACGCGGTAGGCGAAATCGACAACGCGTTTCATCCCTTCGGTCTGGGCTTTGATGTCTTTCATGTCAGCCAACGCCAGGCGCGTCGAACTGGACCTGCCGGCCAGCACGCCGACTACATCGAGAAGGACGGGCCCGGCCATCAACAGCGCCGCGGCCCAGACCAGTGCCGCGGTAGCGAGCCGCGCCCTGGAATTCCATGCGAGAGCGAACAGCCAAACCGCCACCACACATGCCGGCAACGTCGCGGATACGCCGGCTGTGTAGTGGGAGGCGTAGTGCTTGAGAACGATCAGCGCCGAAAACGCCGCGGCGAGGCCGGCGCCGATGCTGACAATGGCCGTGGCGTGCGTTCGCCTGTCTCTGAATCCGGCAATCAATCCCGCGATGAAAAGCGCCCCACCGGCAAACAAGGCCAATGGAACCGCATAGGTTCTGCCCTGTGGTATGGCCATGATCGCGCCCCAGACTTCGTTGCGATCAACGACGGTCTGCTCGCCGGCCCCATACATCCCGGAGCCGAGAATGACGTGTTTGTGGAATGTCAGGAGGTCTCCGAACGCATGCCGCCCGATGATCAAATAGCCAACGACAACGACGCCCCCCACAAAGCTGAGAACGAACAACGCGATGAAAAGAACGCCCCGCAACCAGCCGGTTCTGCAGAAAACAGCCTTCCAGAAAATGCAGGAAACCAGCGCCAGCGGAATGTAGATGTAAGAAAGCTTGTTGAGATAAGCGAAGGCGCCGATGCAGGCCGCGAGAATAACCACCCTGGTGTCGATCTCTCGATCAAATGCGAGCCGGACCAGAATCAACAGAAAAAGTGCGTTGACGAGAATCGCGATCGATTCAAATCCCGATGACATGAAGAACAAGATGGTCGCCGGCGTCGACACCAGCCATATCAAGAGCCCCGCGACGACTGCCCCGGCCGGAATCAATCTGAGGGCGGTTCGAGCAAGGATGTACACGCCCGTGGCGCCAACAAGTGCTGCAATGCAAACTATCGCCAGGTGGTATTCTTCGACATGATCGATGACGGCGCGAAAGAAGTCCTGCCCGGTGGCGACCGGGTATCCAGTGAAAGCCAGCGCCAGCCAGCTCATGAGATAGAACTGCACTCCCGGATGTTCGGCTAGGCCAGGGGTCTGATACATCCGAAGATCAGCGAGTCTATAGGCGGCGTTCAGTGCGTTCGAGAGCCCCAAAGGTTCGTTGTCGGTAGAGTTCCAGAAGCTGACCGGATAAGCGAAAAACAGGGCAATGGGGATGAGGAAAAAGAGGGCCGCCAGGATGACCGGCCAAGGAAATACCCTGTGCTCACCGAATTTCATGTGCTCCATCAATCTCTGGGCCTTCAGGCCGTGCGACGATCGAAAAGTTGGTGAATTGAATGCATCGAGAGTTCAGACGGCACAGGCGGGGCTTTCGGGAACGGACGGGTACAATTGCAATCCTTCGACAGGCAGGCAAGTGGCCGCCACAGCCTTTATTGGCGCCCGTCACGAGCATGGAAATAGCGGTTGAAGTAAGGTAGGGCTATATTTCTTTACGCTCGAAGCCTCATTTTGAAATGTCCATCCGCAAATGATCCAAAGACTGATCGGAAATCTGGTTGTCCGGCTGTTTGGCCTGATTGCAAGATCCGGCGTTCACCGCATGCCCGGCTTTGAAGCGGGTTTTCTAACGCTGTACGCTGTTTACAAGAAATATGAAGCGGGTCCAGTTGACCGGCTCAAGGAATTTGTGCCAGGCGGATCATTGGTAATCGATGTCGGAGCAAACGTCGGCTTTTTCTCGCTTCGTTTTGCTACCTGGGTGGGCGACAACGGCGAAGTCATATCGATCGAACCGGAGAAGCGAAACTACGATGGCCTGACCCGGGCGCTTAAGCGCGCGGGCCTTTTGAGCCGTGTTCATGCATTGAAGGCCGTTGCCGCGGCTGCGCCCGGCACGATGTTTCTTGAAATTAATCCCCTTCACCCAGCGGATCACAAGCTTTCCCGAGACGGCACCGGTCTGCCCGTGACTGCCGTGACTCTCGATGATCTGGTGCAAGATAAGAGACGTTCGAGACCGGCTCTGGTAAAGATCGATGTTCAAGGCGCGGAGATGTTGGTCCTGAAGGGCGCCACCAACATTCTAACCATAGCCGGGCCAGCTCTTTTCATTGAGCTTCAGGAAGAGGGATTAAGCAGGTTTGGAACCTCTGTATCGGCAATCTTGGATCATCTCTTTGAATACGGGTACGAGGCCAACTGGCTGATGCGCGCAGGGGCACACAGGAAAGCGAGCCCATCAGAGATTCATGCAAGGATTGCCCGGTTTGGATATGTCGACGTCCTGTTTTTGAAGGCTGCGTAGCTGCATAGGTCGGTGCGCTACTTTCTGCTCTCCAAATGTGTGTCCGCCAGGCGGCTGCTTGGCAGTTGCGCTCACAGCGGAGCATTGTAACCTCCGCGGGCCTCACTTTGGACCCATCGTTCGGACTTTTAGACTTCGAGAGTTACTATCTGTGGGAACGCTGCTGCCCGGAGCGAGACGGAGTAAAGGGGCACTGTTTTTAGTCTCTTGTTCGTCCTACGTCATATTACTTGTCATCGTGTACCGCCGTATAAGCCAAGAGTTGCTGTTCGCATTTTTAGGTACGGCGAACAGACTAATCGAAACCAACGGGACCGCGCTCGTCTTAAGGGGCACCTAGATATGGGCAACGACATTCGCTTTTTAATTTTTGCTCTTCTTTGCGGAGCCTTCGTGGCAATGGTGAACCTCGGGCTACAACAACTCGCGCCAGGATGGTGGGGATATTGATCGCGTAATTCGGTCGAGTGTGCAGGTACGCCGGGGCCCCTGGTCAATGCCGGCATCGGTGGCGCAACGATTTACTGTGCCGCCAGCGACCGCATTCTCCTGCCGAGACCAAATGGCACAAGTTTGCTCCCCTTTGCCGAATCCGGCCGGCCTGCCTCGGAGTTTTCCTGTAGTTTCTGAGATTTTTTGACTTCCGTTGCCCAAATTGCTTTTGATTGTCCGAACGAGCGTTTTTGCATCATGGGCATTTCCATTTCGGCTGCCTACTGCGAACTGGCGCGATGATGGATTGGCCGATGTTGTCCCCACTCTCAGATCGATATCGACCCGATATTGACGGACTCCGGGCCATCGCCGTAATGCTGGTGATGGCCTTCCACGCCTTCCCGGAGGCAATGCCAAGCGGCTTCATCGGCGTCGATATTTTTTTCCTCATTTCCGGCTTTCTGATAACCGGTATTATCGCGCGCGAACTGGAGCAGCAGCGCTTCAGTCTTGTGACCTTCTATAACAGGCGGATCCGGCGGATTTTCCCGGCCCTCATCGTCGTGCTCGGCGTGACCCTGGTGCTGGGCTGGCTGTGGATGCTGCCGGCGGTTTATGCGCAGTTGAGCAGCGACGTTTTTGCAAGCGCGGCGTTTTGCACCTTTGGTCGCTCGGCATCGAGGAACAGTTTTACCTGTTCTGGCCCTTGATCCTGATGCTGGCGGCCCGGCTGCGCCTTAGCCTTCTGGCCGTGGCCTTCGTGATCGCCCTGGCGTCCTTCGTGCTCAACGTGGCGCTGATCGGCGCCAACCCGGTGGCGACCTTCTATCTGCCCTTCACCCGTGCCTGGGAGTTGCTGGCCGGGGCCGTGCTCGCCTGCGGTTGGACTCAGATCAGTCAGTCCAGCCGCTCAAGCAACTGGCGCGCCGCCACCGGGCTCCTGATGATTGTGGTTGCCGCCGCCGTTCTCGATACCCATCGCGCATTTCCTGGCTGGTGGGCGGTGTTGCCGGTCGTCGGCAGTGCTCTGCTGGTGTCCGCGCCAGCGGCATGGGGTTGCCGCCATGTGCTGTCCAGCCGTCCGCTGGTCCAGATCGGATTGATCAGCTATCCGCTTTATCTGTGGCACTGGCCGCTATTGGTGTTTTTCGCAATCATAAAATTCGCCCCCCTGACGCTGCTGGAACGCGGACTGATCGTCGGACTGAGCTTTGCGCTGGCTTGGTTCACCTATCGATTTGTCGAGTCCCCGTTTCGATTCGGCCGGCCGAGCCCGTTCAAGGTACTCAGTTTGGGTTCGGGCATGGTGCTGGTTGCCGCGGCAGGGGCTGTGGTCGTCGAGGGGCGCGGGTTCGATTTTCGGCTGCCGCCGGAAATTCGCGAGATGGTCAATGTGCCGACACAGGCGTCGCAATGGCGGGTTCATGAATGCCTGCTCGATCTCAGTCATGAAATGTCGTTCGCCGACACCTGCGTCGATCGGGATCGCCGGCCGCTTGTTCTGGTCTGGGGGGATTCGACCGCGGGCGCCCTGACGCCCGGCCTGCGCAAGGCCCAGGAAACCCGCGGCTTCGGCATCGCCCAGTTCACTTCCAGTTCGTGCATCCCGGCGCTCAACACCGACGTAGCCGGCGTACCCCACTGCCGTGCGATCAATGACAAGGTCTTGTCGCTCGCCCGGGAACTAAGGCCCGATATCGTGCTGCTGCACAGCACTTGGGACGGGTATCTCGATGGCGTTGCCGAGACCGTGGCGGCGCTGAAGAAAGGAACCAACGCTCGCATCGTCGTGCTGGGCTCGGTGCCGTGGTGGAAGCGCGGCTTGCCGAACGAGGTGCTGCGCTATTTCATGTTGCATCATCGTCTGATTCCGGAACGATCCAGTCGCGCGGAACCCGACGGCTCCGGTGTGGCGTTGCGCCAGAAGCTGGTACCGCTTGGCGCTGAATTCATTTCAGCGTGGAATGTGATGTGCAACGCAGACGGCTGTCTGACGCGGATCGGCGATACCACCCGGGATATTTCCGCCAGCGATCAGGTACACCTGACCGAAAAGGCGTCGGTGTTTTTGGTCCAATCCATCCGGATGAACTGTTACTCGCCCGAATGTCAAAGAAGCCGAACTAGGAGGACGTCGGGTTTCAGGACCTCGCCCCAACCCGCCCATGTGTCGCTAAGGGTCATTCTCGACCGAAATGGGTTCTCTGCGCGACGTCCGCTTTCCCCCCGTTAGCGACCTCCGAGCGGACATCGTTGGAGGTCCGTTTCGTGCCGTTATGCCATGGCAACGGCCGAACATCGGGAGCCGTGTGACTCGAGAGGGTCATGCACGGTTCTGGGAGCGCCCGGAGGTGAAATTCCTCCGGGCGACTCGTCAAACCCGGAAGAACTCGAATGAGCAAATGTCTTGCTATTCACACCCAATAGCGGACATTGGGCAGTGCTACCGAATGCCCTCGCCCACCCGGCTTCACATAGTTGAATGTGGCATCAGTGTTTGGTTGATTTGGTATGTGATACATGGTGCGGGCTTTATCGCTTTCACCAATTCTTAAAATCGGCCCCAACCCCACCGCCGGTACCCCCGAGTTCACTCACGCGCGTCGCGCGCTCCTAACTCGGCCGCGCAGTCGAGCACGTTCTTGACGTTGGACCGATGTCAGCTACTGTGCTTGGAGCATCAAGAGTAGGGCTGACGCCCTCGCCAACCTGCCAACCCAGGCAAGGTGGTTTCCCGCGAGGGAGATGCGGCCACTTCGGCAACGAAATGGGTCGCGCGAACTGTCAGCCCTCCTCGGGAATACGCTGTAGTGTCTAGCAACATGGAAGATCGAGCCGTTACGGAGGAGGTTATTCCGTGGACACCGATATATTGCGCAAACTAGAGGAGCGTCTCGGACCGATCCACGCAAGACAGCGATTGGGGATCGAGAAGGATCACGAAGCGCAAGTTTTTGGCCAAGGGCTTACCTTCTTCCATTTAGAGAACATGCATTTGGCGCCGGCGATCATTCGAAATGCGCTGAAGCTAACGGGCCTCTATTGGCGGGCTCGCCGGAATGCAGAACGCATTATTGTTAAGCGAAACGACCTGAGGTTTGCGGCGTTACCGTCACTTTTCGACGGCTACACCATTCTTCACATTAGCGACATGCATGTGGACATGAGTGAAGCTGCCATGCTGCACCTGATCGAACTCGTCGACGGCATGCAATACGATCTATGTGTTCTGACCGGCGATTATCGCGGAAAGACCTTTGGGCCGTTCGAGGCGGCCTTGGAAGGCTTGGCAAAGGTGCGCGCTCATCTGAAGCCGCCGATCTATGGTGTGCTCGGCAACCACGATACCATTCAAATGGTCCCGGCGATGGAAGCTATGGGAATACGGATACTCCTCAACGAGTGCGAGGTGATCGTGCGGGGCGATCAGCAGATCTATCTCGCCGGAATCGATGACGCGCACTACTTTAAAGTTGATAATATCGAAAAGGCTGCCATGCAGATCCCTGAGGGCGCGTTTTCGATCCTATTGTCCCATACACCGGAAATTTATCGCGAGGCTGCCCGTGCTAATTTCAATCTGATGCTGAGCGGCCACACTCATGGTGGTCAGCTTTGTCTCCCTGGTTCCATTGCCATCAAACTGGAGGCGGCGCTGCCACGACGAATGGGGGCGGGAGCCTGGCAGTATAATAACATGAGCGGCTACACCTCGGTAGGCGCAGGATCCAGCGTTGTCCCTGTGCGCCTTAACTGTCCGCCGGAAATCACCCTGCATTGCCTTTGTCGCGGCTGACGGCGAGCTAATATGGTTCATCGCGCAGGTGGACCTGGTGAGATGCCCCCAGGGAACGTCAAGCCGATTTCGGAGGAAGTTATTCCATGGACGAGGATATCTTGCGCAAATTGGAGGAACGTCTCGGACCGCTCCGCGCAAGACAGCGAATGGGTGTCGAGAGGGACCACGAGGCGCAAATCTTCGGCAAAGGCCTGCTCTCCTTTCACATAGAGAACTGGTATCCGGTCCATTCTGTCATTCGAAACGCACTGAAGCTGACCGGTCTCTACTGGCGCGGACGCCGGAATACAGGACGCATTCTCTTGAAGCGCAATGACATTTTGTTCAAGGAGTTGCCGCCGCTTTTTGACGGCTTGACCATACTCCACCTTAGCGACATGCATGTGGACATGAACGAAGCTACCATGCAGCACCTGATCGAACTCGTCGGCGACATGCGTTACGATTTATGTGTTCTGACCGGCGACTATCGAGGGAAGAATTTTGGACCGTTCGAGGCAACCTTGGATGGCGTTGCACGAGTGCGAACTCATCTAAAGGAGCCCGTTTATGGGGTTATGGGCGACCACGATACCATCCAAATGGTTCCGGGGCTGGAAGCCATGGGAATACGGATGCTGCTCAACGAGAGCGCGGTAATCGTGCGCGGTGATCAGCAGATCTATCTAGCCGGAATCGATGACGCGCACTGCTTCAAGGTCGACAATATCGAAACGGCTGCATCGCAGATACCGTCTGGCAAGTTCTCCATCTTATTGTCGCACACACCGGAAATCTATCGCCAGGCGGCTCATGCCGATTTCAATTTGTTGCTGAGCGGACACACGCACGGTGGCCAGATCTGTCTGCCAGGATCTATTCCGATCATCCTTGACGCAGTATTGCCTCGACGGATGGGGGCGGGAGCTTGGCAGTATCATAACATGACTGGCTACACCTCCGTGGGTGCTGGATCGAGCGTCGTTCCTGTTCGTTTCAACTGTCCGCCGGAAATCACCCTGCACTGCCTTCGTTCGGGCTAACGTCGCGCTAATATGGTTCGTCGCGCAGGTGGGCCCGGAATAAAAGGCGGGACAGAATTAGCTCGCCTATAAAAAAGATTCCGACGCCAAGCGCTATGTCTGCGATCGTCAATGAAAGTGCATCGCGACACGCCAGCATGGGAAACAGGGATTCGGGCACCTGATCGAGCCCGAGCGCTTGGCTGCTCGGCGGAAAATTCAGGCGGCGCTTCACGAAGCTCGAGAACAAGTCGCCCGCCATTGCCGAGCTTGCGGCGATGGCACCAATCGTCAGATCCAGACCGATAAATGGCGCGATTGCGGAGGTGATGAGGATCGAAACGACGATACCTCGCATGGTTTTCGATGCCCCAAAAACCGGCCGCGCATCAAAGAATATGATTCCGGCATCTAGCGGCAGGGCAAAACGCGAGCCGAAAATCTTCTTTGCGACGATCGGCGTGCCATTTGCGAACGTCAGTAACACTAATATTTGCAGGATGTGCAAAAGTTGCATCACTATAGTCTATCTCAGCCAGCGCCGTTGCGCGACCCTCGTCCGCAGGTGTCCCGGCGGTCGACTATAGCGATCTAGATATGGGTCAGTTGTTGGCGTCGGCTATGGGAGCGCCTGGACCGGAGATGGCCGAGGTCGCCGAAGAGATAGGAGCAAATCTCGTCGTTGTAGGCCATCGTCCCAGCGGGCCGCTGGCGCGCTGGCTGTTCCGCTCCGTCGGCACCTACCTGGTCAAGCATCTTCGCTGCAGCGTCTTGGTCGCCCAGACCGAGATCAGTGACGATCAGTTTGCAAAGCTGACGGTGACGGCAGGACTGGTGTAATTCTGCAGGAGAATAAGTGTCGGCCCCCCGGAAACGGCCCTGCGGGGTGGAGGGGAAAGGCACGTTCGAATCGTGTCGGGTGCGCCAGGAAAGCGCGTGCCGAGCGTGCCGGGACTCTGGCGGCTCAATTTTCCTAGAGAACGTCGCGTATGAGGGCCCATTCGCCCACCGGGTGCCCCCGTGCGCGAATGAGCCCTGTTGTTCGGCAAAACAGGGCTGTTTGCCCGAAGGCAAACCGATGGAGGGATATTTATGTGTCCGTATTGCCTCATCTGCAGATGTTACCCTGATGGCGCCATTGCCGATGACGATCCGATGTCGATTGATCGGCCGCGCCAGGTGGCTTTCCCGGCTTGCTCGACGAGAGGGGCTGTGGGCGGGTCGGGCCCTACATAGCCCGAGCCGTCCACAACCCCGGGCAATGGGGCAGCGGTCGTGGCGTCGCCGAGCGGCTCCTGAGCGACCAGCTGTTCGGCAGCCTTCCGTCTAAGCGCCCTCAGCAGACGCTGCACGATCGAATGCTGTCTCGTCCCGAACTCCTCGGGGTATTTCTCGCTCAGCCGGCCGACGATGGCGAGTGCCGTCAGCTGCGGCTGCGCAGCGAGCCAGCCCTCGATCGTAGCAATATGTGGGTCGAGCTTGGACGGCATGCGAACCCTGGTCTTATAGGGTCGATGGGATCGCCGGTGCGTGGCACGCGGCTCGCCGGCCTTCACCGTCTTGCCGAGCGTCTTCGCAAAAATGGCTGCGGTCGCTGGCGCGTTGCTTGTGCTGGCGCGTTGCAGGCCGCGTGCCTGTCCGGCACGACGGTCGACACGATTGCCGAGTTCCTCCTGGGTTGTGCGAATCTCGGCCAAGAGCGCGATAGGATCGAGCGAGCGATACTGATCGCGTAGCCGTTTCTTCACGGCCGTGGTCACCTTGGGATGCGCCAATGCACGCTCATAGGGCGTCGACGGGGGATGATAGCGCTTGATCACTTTAGCCCCTTCGCGTCGCGCGAGCGGATCAAATCGTCTGGATCGATGCCGATCTGCGGTGGGCGCTGTGCGAGGACGGATTTTGGCGGCTGCACGAAGAATCATCGAGCGCGCCTGCGCCAACCGTTCGATTCCTCGGCGGCTGATACCCCCCAATTTCCTCTGATCGCACTCACGGAAAGGGAAGCTAACCAACCTTAGCTGCCCAACAAGGGCGCTGATGCGATGTCGCCGCCGGCAACTTTCTGAGATAAAAGCACGCGCAATACTCGCATCGTCATGGAATTCGGCAGGATCGACCTTCATCTGCCTGTCTTTTTTGCGCTTTTCACCGGCCAGCGCATCAGTGACGTCGTCTAGATGCGACGACCGCTCGGCGTCGCGGCCGAAATGCCGATCGTGGCGCAGAAGACGGGCGAGATGATCCCGGTCCAGATCCACTCGGAGTACGCGCAGATCATCCGCGCGGCGAAGTTCGATCATGAGATGCTGCATGTTCGCCGCCCCGACTTGGATCGATCGCTGTAGAGGGCTGTAGCGGCCTCAGGCGGCCAGCCAATTTCTGGATGGCATCGACTGGTGGGAGAAGGACTCCAACCTTCGAAGTCACGACAGGCCTGATTGACTTAAGCCGTCAAAGCGACCCGCCGCCCCCGTTCGGGGCCTTTTTGCGTCCGAATTTGCGCCATTCTCCGTAGAACTGCGGACAAATTCGCAGTCCGTTAACCATACGCTCATTAAATGAGCGGACCGCTACGACGCTTGCGCTGGAGCCGCCGATGACCACCGACTGGAACGCCATCCGCCTCGATTTACTGGGGATCGACCAGCCGATGCGAGCGACGTTGCGCGAGATGCGGCCGTTTTTTGCCAAATCGCTGCCCGGCATTCTGGCGCGGTTCTACGACAAGGTCCGGCAATACGACCCCGCCTCGGGTATCTTCAAGGAGGGCGCGATGCAGGAAGCCGTCCGCCTGCAGCTGCAGCATTGGGACCTGATCGGGGGCGGCGAGTTCGGCTTCGCCTATGTCAGTTCGGTGGCGCGGATATGTCAGTTCAATCAGAGCGCTGGCGTTGCCCCGCAATGGTATATCGGCTGCCGCCTGATGTTCGTCGCCGAACAACTGATGAAGGCCGCCGAGTCCGAGATACAGATTCCGCGCTTCGGCAGCGCCGCGCAGGCCGCGCGCGACAAGAAGGCCGCGATGCTGAACGCCATCGCCAAGGCCAACATGCTGGACACCGAAAACGTCGTCGGGTTCTACTTCGGCTCCAACCGCCAGCTTCGCAAGGACACCATAGCGGAAGCGAGCGACCGCTTCCGCGCCATCATCACCTCGCTGTCGTCGGCATCAAGCCAACTGGAAAGTACTGCGCGCGCGCTGAGCGACAATGCGGGCAACACTACCCGGCTTGCCACCGTGGTCGCCAATGCCTCGGAGGACGCCTCCAACAATGTGCAATCGGTGGCGTCGGCGACCGAAGAACTCGCCGGTTCGGTGCGCGAAATTTCCGCACAGGTCCAGGAATCCAACCGCATCGCCGCCAGCGCCGTGAAGCAGGCCGATGAAACCGACTCGCGCATAAACGCACTGTCGCAGGCCGCCAACCGGATCGGCGACGTCATCAAGCTGATCACCTCAGTCGCGGAGCAGACTAATTTGCTGGCTCTCAATGCGACCATCGAAGCCGCCCGCGCCGGCGAAGCCGGCCGCGGCTTCGCCGTGGTCGCGCAGGAGGTCAAGGCGCTCGCCGCCCAGACCGCCAAGGCCACCGACGAAATCGGCATCCAGATCGCGGGCATGCAGACCGCGACGCAGGAAGCGGTCGGCTCGATCAAGATGATCAGTTCGACTATCGGCAAGATCTCCGAGATCACCAGCGCGATTTCCGCGGCGATCGAGGAACAGGGCGCCGCCACCCAGGAAATTTCGGGCAATATCCAGCGGACCGCCGACGGCACGTCGCAAGTCGCCGGCACCATCGCCGAGGTCAGCCATGGCGCCAACCAGACCGGCGCGGCCTCGAGCCAGCTATTGTCCTCGGCAAAGCAATTGTCGGATTCAACCACTAGCCTGCAGGCCGAAATCGACGGTTTCCTCAAATCGATTGCGGCGGCGGCGTAGCGTAGACCAGGGGTTAAAGGCGAAGCCCGCCTTCCTCACCCCCGGGCCATCGCCTGCAGGCCTTTGAAGGTCAGGCGCTTGGGGTCCTTCACGCCGGCGAGATAAAACCTGCGGATGAAGGCGGCGACCGTGTCGCGGTCGCAATCCGTCAGTGCGACCACGGCATCGACGGCAATTCTCTGGGCGTCCATGGGTTTCCTCGTGCTGTCAGCGGCGTCAGCCCGCTTAAAGCTTAGGATTCGCCGATTAATACGGCGTTAACCGTTTCGCAAGAATGAACGATTTGCCCGATCGCGCGTATACGTGAAACAACGGATACCAGCGTTGGGACGCAGGCCGAAGCGACCGCCCCCGGGCCTCGGACGTCAAGAATATCGCATCACCCCGTCATCGACCTTGCCGAAGCGCAGACTGACGATGTCGAGCGCGTAATTCTGATAGAGCCGCCACGGCCGCTTCGAGCCCTGCTTCGGCATCTTGGCCACCGAGCGCTGCACATATCCGGACGAGAAATTCAGCGATGGCAATTCGGTGATCGACGAATCGACATTATGCGGCATGCATTGCTTGTAGCCGCGCCTATCCATGTAGTTGATCAGGCGGCAGACATATTCGCAGGTCAGGTCGCATTTCAGCGTCCACGACGCATTGGTGTAGCCGAATGCGGACGCCAGGTTGGGCACGTCCGAATACATCATGCCCTTGTAGTTCAGCGTCCTCGCGAAATCGACGACTCGGCCGTCGACGCTGACCTCCATGCCGCCAAGCACCTGCAGATTGAGACCGGTGGCGGTGACGATGATATCGGCTTCGAGTTCGCTGCCGTCCTTCAGCCGGATGCCGTTCTTCGTAAATGTGTCGATCTCAGAGGTCACGACGGAAGCGCGCTTTTCCTTGATTGCCTTGAACAGATCGCCATCGGGCACAAGACAAAGCCGCTGATCCCAGGGATTGTAGCGCGGCGTGAAATGGGTGGCGATGTCGTAGTCCGGACCGAGCGCCATCCTGACGCCGCCGAGGATCAGTTGCTTGACCCGCGCCGGCTTGCGCCTTGAGAGCTGGAAGAAATACATGCCCCACAGCACGTTGCGCCAGCGGATCAGGTGATAGGCGAGTTTTGCAGGCAGCCGCGCCCGCAACTTGTTGGCGACCGGATCCTGCGCCGGACGCGACACCACATAGGTCGGTGAGCGCTGCAACATGGTGACATGACCGGCCGCCTTCGCCATTTCCGGCACCAGCGTTACGGCAGTCGCGCCCGAGCCGATCACCACCACCCGCTTGCCGGCGTAGTCGATGTCCTCGGTCCATTTCTGCGGATGCACGATGCGGCCGCCAAAATCCTTGGCGCCCGGGAATTCCGGCGTGTAGCCTTCCTCGTACTTGTAATAGCCCGAGCACATGAACAGGAAATTGCAGGTGAAGCGCACGATCTCCGTGCCGCCCTCGCCCAGGTTGCGTTCGGCCTCCACGGTCCAGCGCGCATCCTGGGTCGACCACGACGCCCGCTTGACCCGGTGATTGAAACGGATTTTTTTGTCGATGCCATTATCAGCCGCGGTCTCCCGCACATAGTTCAGAATCCGCGGGCCATCGGCGATTGCCTTCGGCTCGGTCCACGGCTTGAACGAATAGCCCAGCGTGAACATGTCGCTGTCGGAACGGATGCCGGGATAGCGGAACAGGTCCCAGGTGCCGCCGATGCAGTCGCGGCCTTCGAGGATGGCGTAGCGCTTCCCCGGGCACTTTTGCTGCAGGTGATATCCCGCGCCGATGCCGGACAACCCCGCGCCGACGATCAGGACGTCGAGATGTTCGCTTGCGGTCATTTCCATGGGCCACCCAGGTTTGCCACCGTCATGGCCGGCATCGTCCCGGCCATCCACGTCTTTGCTTTACACCGACTGTAAAGACGTGGATGCCCGGCACAAGGCCGGGCGTGACGAAAATTGCGCTCTGGTCATACGCGGGCTTGACCCGCGTATCCATCTTCTTCGCTGGATGGATTGCCGGGTCGAGCCCGGCAATGACCAATGTTGGCCCTCAATACCGGTAATGGTCCGCCTTGAACGGGCCTTCCGGCTTGACGCCGATGTACTCGGCCTGGTCGGGCCGGAGCGTTGTCAGCTTCACGCCGATCTTGGAAAGATGCAGCCGCGCCACCTTTTCGTCGAGCGACTTCGGCAGCACGTAGACCTTCTTTTCGTACTTGCCGTCCTTGTTGTTGGCGAACAGTTCGATCTGCGCCAGCGTCTGGTTGGTGAACGAGGCCGACATCACGAAGGACGGATGACCCATGGCGTTGCCGAGGTTCACGAGGCGACCTTCCGACAGCAGGATGATGCGGTGTTCGTCGGCGAATTCGATCTCGTCGACCTGCGGCTTGATGTTGGTCCATTTCAGGTTGCGCAGATGCGCGATCTGGATCTCGTTGTCGAAATGGCCGATGTTGCAGACGATGGCGCGGTCCTTCATCGCGCGCATGTGCTCGATGGTGATAATGTCCTTGTTGCCGGTGGCGGTGACGAAGATGTCGGCGCGGGGCGCCGCCTCTTCCATGGTGACGACTTCATAGCCTTCCATCGCCGCCTGCAGCGCGCAGATCGGATCGACCTCGGACACCATGACGCGGCAGCCGGCCTGGCGCAGCGAGGCGGCCGAGCCCTTGCCGACGTCGCCGAAGCCCGCGACCATCGCCACCTTGCCGGACATCATCACGTCGGTGCCGCGGCGGATGCCGTCGACCAGCGATTCGCGGCAGCCATAGAGATTGTCGAACTTCGACTTGGTGACGCTGTCGTTGACGTTGATCGCCGGGAACAGCAGCTTGCCTTCCTTCTCCATGTTGTAGAGGCGGTGCACGCCCGTGGTCGTCTCTTCCGAGACGCCCTTGATGTTCTTCGCGATTTCCGAGAAGTATCCCTTGGGCTTTTCCTTCAGCAGCTTCTTGATCAGCGCGAAGAAGACTTCCTCTTCTTCCGATTCCGGCTTGTCGAGAAACTTCACGTCGCCGTTCTCGGCGCGCAGGCCGTGGTGCACCAGCATGGTGGCGTCGCCACCGTCATCGAGAATCATGTTGGGCGTGCCGCCGCCATGCCAGTCGAACAGCTTTGCGGTGTAGTCCCAGTATTCGCTGAGGCTCTCGCCCTTCACCGCGAACACGGGAATGCCGGCCGCGGCGATCGCGGCGGCGGCGTGATCTTGGGTCGAATAGATGTTGCAGGAGACCCAACGGATGTCGGCCCCCAGCGCCGCCAGCGTTTCGATCAGGACCGCGGTCTGGATCGTCATGTGCAGGGAGCCGGCGATGCGCGCGCCCTTCAGGGGCTGCGTCGGGCCGTATTCCTCGCGCGTCGCCATCAGGCCTGGCATTTCGGTCTCTGCCAGCGAGATTTCCTTGCGGCCGAATTCGGCAAGCGAGATGTCCTTGACGATGTAGTCGGTGAAGGAGGGCTTCTTGGCGGTGGCGGTCATATGATGGGTTCCTGAACGGATGAATTCGGACTTATCGATACGAAACGAAACTGGACGTTTTGTGGCGCGCTCTACTCCCTCGCCCCGCCCTTGCGGGGAGAGGGTTGGGTGAGGGGCTTTCTCAACAGGCGGACTTGCGGAGAGTCCCCCTCACCCGGTGCTACGCGACGACCTCTCCCCGCAAACGGGGAGAGGTAAAAAAATCACACCGCGCGCTTGAGCGCGTCGGCAAGGTCGGTTTTTTCCCAGGAGAAGCCGCCATCCTTGTCGGGCGCGCGGCCGAAATGACCGTAAGCTGCCGTGCGGCGATAGATCGGCCGGTTCAATTTGAGCGAGCGGCGGATGTTGGTCGGCGTCAGCCGGAAGATTTCCGGCAGCATCTTCTCGAGCTTCTTTTCGTCGACCTTGCCGGTGCCGTGGGTATCCACCAGTACCGACATCGGATCGGCCACGCCGATCGCGTAGGCAACCTGGATGGTGCAACGCTCGGCAAAGCCGGCCGCCACCACGTTCTTGGCGAGATAGCGCGCCGCATAGGCCGCCGAGCGATCGACCTTGGTCGGATCCTTGCCCGAGAAGGCGCCGCCGCCATGCGGCGCGTAGCCGCCATAGGTGTCGACGATGATCTTGCGGCCGGTGAGGCCGCAATCGCCGTCCGGTCCGCCGACCACGAAGTTGCCGGTTGGGTTGACCAGGAAGTCGGAGGCCTTTTGCGGCATCCAGCCCTTCGGCAGTGCCGACTCGACCGCGTTCGAGATCATCTCCTTGATCAGGCCGGGCGAATATTTCTTGCCGTTGCGGCTCTTCTCGTTGTGCTGCGTCGAGACCACGACCTTGGTGCAACCGGTCGGCTTGCCGTCGGCGTATTTCACGGTCACCTGGCTCTTGGCATCGGGCTGCAGGTCGAAAAGCTGGCCGTTGCGGCGCTTGTCGGACAGCACCTTCAGAATCTTGTGGGCGAAGAAAATCGGCGCGGGCATGTAGGAGCCCTTTTCGTACACTTCGCTCTCGGTGCAGGCATAGCCGAACATCATGCCCTGGTCGCCGGCGCCTTCTTCCTCGCCGCTCTTCTTTTTCTTGGCATCGACGCCCATGGCGATGTCGGGCGACTGGCCGTGCAGCAGCACCTCGATGTCGGCGCCGTGGTAGGAGAAGCCGTTCTGGTCGTAGCCGATATCCTTGACCACGCCGCGGGCGATCTCGCTGATCAACTCGCGGTCGACGACCGAAACGCCATGGATCATGCGAAACAGCTGGCCGCGGCCTTCGCCCGCGATCACGATCTTGTTGGTCGTGCACAGCGTTTCGCAGCCAAGCCTTGTATTGACCAGACTATCGTCGGCGATGCCGAGTTCGACGTCCTTCTCGATGAAGGCGTCGAGGATCGCATCGGAGATCTGGTCCGAGACCTTGTCCGGATGGCCTTCGGAAACCGACTCGCTGGTGAACAGAGAAGACGCGCGCATCAACCGACCCCTTTTTCCGCCAGACCTCGGCGGTCCCTTCGTTATGTTGTCCTGGAATGTCAGTCTCGACGACGCGAGATGACGTAGGATTCGTCGTAGAACCAGAGGCCGTTATGCTTGCGCAGAACCTCTCTGGTGGCATCGAGGGTGCGGCCGTTTTGAGTCATTTCCGTCAACCGGTCGTCCTCGATCTGGGCGACATACACCGCCGCGTTCCAAGCTGCAAAGGCCGTCGAGGTTCCGATCGAGCCGGTGACCTCATTCGGCAGCGCTTCCATATCATAACGGAAGATCGAGCGGTTATCGGCATAGGCGTTAAAGTTGAGGTCGCGGGCCGCCGATCCCAGTTCGTACTTCACCGCGCGCAATAGCTCATGACGGCTCACCGCGAAAGGATTTTCTCCGGGCCAGACCGCCTGGATAATCTCAATCCCGGGATCCTGTCCGTGAGAGTGGATTCCGATCAAACGGCCCCCTGCCCGCAATGCCCGGGCCAAAGGCGCAATGATGCGTTTGGCGCGGAAATTGACCGAGGATTTGGCCCGGTAGGGCTGGGAAGCGATAATCAGGTCGAAATTGGCCTCGGAACGGCCGGCGCGGGGGATGATCTGATCCAGCAAAAAGCGGTGGTCTTCCCGGTACAGCACGATCGCCACCGGCCGCTCGTAGACCGGCATGCCGGAGCGCGGGCTGACATTGGCGCGCCAGTTCTGCTCCAGAAACGGCCCAAGTTCAGCGATCTGGGCCTCGAATTCGCCCGAAGAAGCCCCGCGCAGGGCGACTTCATGCCAGATCATGCCCGCGGCCGCGGCCGGCGAGGCCGGCGTCAGCCAGGGTGCCTCGGCGTAATACATGTTTGTCAGCACAAAAACCGTCGCCGGATGCTCGAACAGCCGGTCCGGCACCTTGTCTAGCGTCAGCCGGACATCTTCAAGGCTAAGCTCCTTGCCGGCGATATAGAGCGGCATATGGGGAAAGCGGCCATGCATCGACCGCATGACCCGGGCCAGCACGGTTCCGTCGCCGACGCCGGCGTCGAACACCCGCAGCGCGGGAGGACGGGGATGGATGCTGCCGAGTTCCAGCGCCACCCGCTCGGCGATCACCCGCTTTTCACTGCAGGTATGCACGAACAGCAGGTATTTCTGCCGGTTCTCGAAAAACCGGAAGTTGCCGCGGGGATCGCGCTTCTCGGGCGGGACATCGAGGCCGCGCGGCGGCGGTATCCCGCCCGGCATCGAGGCCGCGATATAGGCCTGGATGCGGTCGAGGGTGTCGATGGTGATGCGCTTGCCCTCGCGCAGTCGGTGCACCAGCTTGCCGTCGTTGACGGCGCGGCGGCCGAAAGTCGATTCCGCCATGTCGGCCTGGCGGCAGAATTCGGAAATCTGGCTCAGGATTTGGTCGTTCTTCATTGGACGAAAATTTGGGCCAATCTGGTGGGCAGCGGCGGATGGCGCGACTGTCCTATCATCATCTGCCCACCGGAGGTAACCCTCCTGGGTTTCCGGCGGTCGGACAGCCCAGCGGCATCGTCTTTCACAACCCCGGCTATGCCCTCTAAAGGGAGAATATGGCCGTGCAATAGCGGATGATGGCGATCCCGCTCGCTCCGAAGCAAACCTACTCACTGAAGCAAGCCTACTCACTGAAGCAAGCCTACTCACTTCAGAACCGCGGCCCCGCCGTGTGTCCATAAATCTCCGCGCCTAACTTTCTTCGCAATTGCGTTTCGAAGTGTAACGGTTGCGACAAGGTCCCTCATCTGCCTGCATTGGTTCTCGGCCTAGATTAGCCGGCGCTCACCAGCATCCGCCAGCTATCTGTCGGAAACCGTTCTTTTGAGATGAAAGAGCCGGCATGGACGAGCTTACGCTTAAACTTATCCTGCGATATTGGAGGCTCTGCGCAATTATTGCGCTCGCCCTGTTTATCGTTGCAAGCCTGACGATCTTCACGCTTCCGCAGAACTACACCGTACGTTCCATCGTCGAGGTCGGCACACTCGTGGAACCTAAGGGCGCGAGCGGAGCGGACCGGCCGGAACCTATTGAAACGCCGGATCTAACCGCCAAACGAATTCAGGAGGTTTTTTTGCCAGATGAGATCGCGGCGCTAACCGACAGCGGCTCGCCGTCTGCCGGCGCGGCGAATTTGCAGAATATGAAAGCTGAGGTGGTTGGCCGCACCATCGTTATTCAGGGCTCCACCAAGGCGAGCGGCCAGGCTGCGTACAAGGAACTGCAGCAACGGATTATCGATCGCGTGATGAGCGATCACGCAACCATCACGCGCGGCATCCGCGAAGGGCTTAATCACAAGATCAAGTTACAACGCCAAAAACTTGATGACTTGGCCCAAGGCATCAAGCGCATCGAGGACGAAAGCAATCGACTGCAAAAGAGCGACGAAGAAGTTCGGGCAAGATTAACCGCACTGCGCGAGGAACTTACCCTAAGACAGAAGCAAACGCCCACTCCGCAAGCCGCCGGAGAAAGCACAGCCGACCAGACAGCCGACAGATTGCTTTACCTGCAGATCAACGAAAGCAGTGAACATAGAGGTAATCTCAACGCTGCCAGGACCCGCGTGCTGCTTGATGGTCTAACGACGAAATCCCTGTACGACGGGCTGGCAGAAACTCTGGCAAACAACGAACGCACCTTTAAGATGGTGAAGGACACGCATGTGATCCTTCCGCCGACAGCGATGTCCACTCCGGTGGGGCCAAGAAGGTTTTACCTGCTGACCGTGGCATTGATCGGTTCTATTCTGCTTTCTGTGGGAACAGTCTTGCTGTTCCACAGGATTGCGCCTCTGCGTAAATACTAGCTATCGGAACGCAATCCGCCTCGAGGTTCTGATTTCCGGCAGACACTAACCTGTCAAGAACCTCAGGCAGACCAGAGCCGCGAGAACAAGGCCTCAATTTTCTCCACGACCCGGTTGAACCATGACAGCTTTTCCGACCACCCCGAGGTGAGCGCCATGGTCGCCGACGCGCATCCAGGACCGGGACCAGCTTTCCTGATCTATTTCCACATCGCACTTTGCTGCGTTTCGCTCGTTTATGTCTCGCAGTTTTATGGGGAATTTCACATCGCGTTCGACGAAAATCATGTTTATCAGGCAGCCGCGGCTGTCGCGCTGTGTGCGTTGATCTCGCCTTTCTTTACGCTCGCGCGCTTCAGCTTCGGCTACTATGTCGGCTTCTATCTCTACACCTCGGTCGTCGGTTTCGTTTGGCTCAGCTTCTTCACGCCTTTCAACTACGATCAGCAAACAGCGCGCTTTTCGGCGATTCTGTCGATCATCGCGCTACTCCTACCGGGCCTGATGATCAGGTCGCCGATCCGGCAAATCTACGTGATTTCCGCACGGCCGTTCGAGCGCCTTCCCATCGCAATACTTTTTCTGGCTGCGGCGATAATTGCAGTGGGCGCGAGCTACAATTTCAGACTGGTCGGGATCTCCGACATCTATTCGTTCCGCAGTGAGATCCACCTTCCAAAAGCGCTTGAATATATGATGGGGATTATTTCAAACGCGCTGCTGCCATTCGCGTTTGCTTGCTTCGTTGAGCGCCGCAATTTCCGACTCGCAGGGGTGGCGCTTCTGCTGGCCCTGCTTTTTTATCCGATCACCCTGAACAAACTTGCCTTGTTCTTGCCGATCTGGCTTGTGGTCATGGTTCTGCTAGCGAGATTTTTTGAGGCCAGAACGGCTGTTGTGCTTTCCATTTTGATACCGATGCTCGTCGGGGTCATTCTGATCGATGCGATGAACCTCGACGCCATCACGTACTTTGGTACGGTCAACTTTCGAGCGTTCGCGATACCGTCGAGCGCGCTCGATCATTACAATGACTTTTTCTCGACCCATCCGCTGACCTATTTCTGTCAGGTGTCATTTCTGAAAGAAATTGTCAGCTGCCCGTATGGCGATCAATTGGCAGTTGTACTGGAACGCGCCTACCGGTTGGGAAACTTCAACGCGTCCCTTCTTGCCACAGAGGGCGTTGCTTCATTGGGATCGCTGCTGGCCCCCATATCCATACTGATATGCGGATTGATACTTGGCCTCGCAAACCGGCTTTCAGCAGGACTGCCGGATCGTTTCATTCTGTTATCTGGAGCTGCCTTTCCGCAGATCCTCCTCAATGTACCGCTCACGACAACACTGCTGTCACACGGCGCGGCCTTGCTTTTTCTGCTTTGGTACGTTATGCCGCGCCAAAAAGCCGTTCCGACGGGCGTCTCGTCCTGATCGAGCGCGCGTCCTAATGGATCGTCGCGCGGTCAGAGGCAGAACCCTTGCGACCGAATTTATTTGCCCCACACTTCGTTCGCGACATCCACCGCGAGCTTCAGTTTCGCCCACTGCTCTTCCTCGGTGAGGATGTTGCCCTCTTCGGTGGAGGCGAAGCCGCATTGCGGGGACACGGCGAGCTGATCCAGCGGCACGAATTTGGATGCTTCCTCGATCCGGCGCTTGATGCCGTCCTTGTTCTCGAGCTGGCCGCTTTTCGAGGTGATGACGCCGACCACCACGATCTTGTTGCCCTTCGGCAAGTAGCGCAGCGGCTCGAAGCCGCCGGCGCGCTCGGAATCGTATTCGAGGAAATAGCCGTCGTAATTGGTGCCGGCCAGCATGGTCTCCGCCACCGGCTCGTAGCCGCCCGACGAGATCCAGGTGGAACGGAAATTGCCGCGGCAGACGTGCGTGGTGATGGTCATGTCGGCGGGCCGCCCGGCGATCGCATAATTGATGATGCGGGCGTAAATCTCCTGCAGATTGTCGGCGTCCTCGCCCCGCGCGCGCACCTTGGCGAGTTCGTCCTGAGAGCAGAGATAGGCCCACACCGTGTCGTCGAGCTGCAGGTAGCGGCAGCCGGCGTCGTAGAACGCCTTCACCGCCTTGCGATAGGTTTTCGCGAGATCCTCGAAGAACACCTCGATATCGGGATAGACCTGTTTCGAGATCGACTTGCGGCCGCCGCGGAAATGCAGCACCGCCGGCGAGGGGATCGTCATCTTCGGCATCACATGCGCGATCTCGCACTGCTTTTTCAGGAACTTGAAATGCGCCAGCATCGGGTGATCGTCGGGGAAATCGAGCTTGCCGGTCACGCGCACCGCGTCGTGCCGGGTCTGGATGCCCGCGAACTGGATACCCTCGTCGGGGTGGAACAGTTCGCAACCGGTGAGCTTGGCGAGAAAGTCGAAATGCCACCACGAGCGGCGGAATTCACCGTCGGTCGCGAGCTTCAGGCCGAGCGAGGCCTGCTTGTGCACGACCTTTTCGATCTCCATGTCCTCGACCTTGCGCAGATCGTCGGCTGTTATTTCGCCCTTCTCAAGCCTGGCCCGCGCCTCCTTGATCTTCGGCGGCCGCAACAGGCTGCCGACCTCGTCGGCGCGGAAAGGGGCTTTCGTTCTTTGCATGGTCTTCACTCCCCAGAATTTTAATGTGCCGCGGCGCCGGAGACGCCGAGAAAGCGTTCGAGTACCGCGGGATCGGCCTTCAGGGCGGCACTCGCCGCGTCGTGGACGATCGCGCCGCGCTCCAATATCACAACGCGGTCGGCCAGCCCCAGAATCTTTTGTGCATTCTGCTCGACGATGATCGAGCAGGTGCCGCCGGCGCGGGTGATGGCGCCGAGCGCCTTCAGCAGTTCCTCCACGATGATCGGGGCCAGCCCTTCGGTCGGCTCGTCCAGCAGCAACACCCTTGGATTGAGCGTCAGCGCACGGCCGATCGCCAGCATCTGCTGCTCGCCGCCGGAAAGCTGGTTGCCGAAATTGTTCCGGCGTTCCTTCAGCCGCGGAAACATCTCGTAGACTTTTGCAACGGTCCACGGCCCCGGTTGGGCGACCGCGGTCATGTTCTCCTCAACCGTCAGCGACCGAAAAATGTTGCGCTCCTGCGGCACCCAGCCGATCCCCGCCCGCGCCCTTTGATCGGGGCGCATCGGCGTGATGTCCTGGCCGCCGAGGCTGATGGTCCCGCCGAAACGGCGGGTGATTCCGACGATCGAATTGATCAGCGTGGTCTTGCCGGTGCCGTTGCGGCCGAGCAGAGCCAGTACCTGGCTATCCGCGAGCCGCAGCGACATATCGGGCAGCACCACCGCTTCGCCGTAGCCGGCGCGAAGCCCCTCGATGCGCAACAGCTCAGGCATCGGCGGCCTCGCCGAGATAGACCGCCTTGACCCTGGCATCGCGCGCCACCTCGTCCGGCGGTCCCTCGACCAGGAGCGCGCCGTTGACTAGCACCGAAATGCGGTCGGCGAACGAGAACACCAGATCCATGTCGTGCTCGATCAGCAGCACGGTGACGTCGCGCGGCAGGGCTGCGATGGCCGACAGAATGTCATGGCGCTCGCTTTCGGGAACCCCGGCGGCCGGCTCGTCGAGCAGCAGCACGCGCGGCCTGGCGGCAAGGGCCACCGCGATCTCGAGCAGGCGTTGCTTGCCGTAGGGCAACGTCGCCGTCAGCTCGTTCATGACGTCGAGCAGATGGAACCGCGCCAGATTCTCCGCGATCTCGGCGTTGACGTCGTCGCGCGTCCCCATCCGGCGCCACCAGTCGCCGCCGCGGCCGAGACGTTCGGATACCGCAAGACCGATGGTCTCCAGCGGCGTCAGGTCGGCGTAGAGCTGGTTGATCTGAAAGGTGCGCGACAGCCCGCGCAGCACGCGCGTGTGCACCGGCAAGTCCGTGATGTCGTTTCCCTCGAGCAGAATGCGCCCGGCATTGGGCTTGAGCACGCCGGTCAGAAGGTTGATGACGGTGGTCTTGCCCGCGCCGTTGGGCCCGATCAGCGCGTGGCGGGCGCCCTGCTCGACCCTGAGCGAGAGGTCGCGGGTGACCCTGAGGCCGCCGAACTGCTTTTCCAGCGCTTTTGTTTCGAGCGCGAGCGTCATGGCGCGTCGCCCTCGGGTACGGCGATGACGGCCTTGCGCCCGCCGAACTGCCTGATGATCAGATTCGGCGCCCACAGCGCCCAGCGATGCAGGCGCGCCCGGCCGACCAGCACGATCACGACCAGCACAAGGCCGATCCAGAACTGCCAGTATTGCGGCGTGAGATTGGAAAACAACTCCTGCAGCATCCGAAACACCACCGCGCCGATCAATCCGCCGTAGAGATAGCCGGTGCCGCCGATGACCAGCACCAGCATCAGGTCGGCCGAACGCTCGAACGAGAACACATCGAGCGAGGCCAGCGCCGTGGTCTGGGTGAACAGCGCGCCTGCGATCCCGGCATAAAACGCGGCAAGCGTGTAAACCGCGATCAGGCGGCGGTTGACGGGAACACCGATCGCCGTTGCGCGCAGCGGATTGTTGCGGATGGCGCGCAGCGACAGCCCGAACGGCGAGTGCACGATCCGCCGCGCCGCGAGGAACAACACGAACAGCACCCCAAGGGAGTAGAAGAAACCGACCTCGCCGAACATGTCGAAAGCAAACAGCCCAAGGATCGGCTGCATTTCGATGCCCTGCAGCCCGTCGGTGCCGCCGGTAATATCCGAAAAGCGCTCGGCCAGCGCTTCCAGCAGCAAGGCGATCCCCAGCGTCACCATCAGCCGGGTCAGGTCGGCGCCCCTGATCACCAGGAAACTGGTGAGAAAGCCGAGCACCGCGGCGACCAGACCTGCAACAACTAGCGCGACCACGGGCTCGGTGATCATGCCGTGCAAAGCGAGCAGCCCGGCGGAATAGGCGCCGACGCCGAAGAACACCGCGTGGCCGAGCGAGACTATCCCGGCATAGCCCAGGATCAGATCGAGCGACAACGCGAACAACGCCAGCCGCAGGACTTCCGTCATGATCAGATAGCGGGAGGGAAACACGAACCCGCAGCAAAGCACGAGAATCCAGAACGCGATCTCGCTCCAGTGCCAGCGTGCGTGCTGCCTGGCGTGGTATCCGACGTCGGCTTGCGCGGTCATGGCTGCGCTCAACGGGCAGCGGTGCGGCCGAACAGGCCGTTCGGACGCCAGATCAGGATCACGATCATGATGGTGTAGATCACGAACGGTCCCATTTTCGGCACGTAGTATTTTCCGGCGACGTCGCCGATGCCGAGCAGCAGCGATGCCAGAAACGGCCCGGTGATGCTGGAGGAGCCGCCGACGGTCACCACGATCAGGAAGTAGATCATGAATTTCAGCGGAAAATACGGATCGAGCCCGAGAACCTCCGCGCTCAGGGCGCCGCCGAGACCGGCGAGACCGCAGCCGAAGGCAAAGGTGAATGCGAATACCTGCGGCACGTTGATACCGAGCCCGCTCGCCGCGCGCGGATCGTCCACCGCCGCGCGCAGCCGGCTGCCGAACCGCGTGCGCGCCAATACCAACTGCAGCGCCGCGGTCAGCAGCCCGCAGATCACGATGATCATTAGCCGGTAACGGCCGATGCCGACGCCGAAGAAATCGATTTGCCCTTCGAGCACCGCCGGAAGCTTGATGAAAACCCGCGACGATCCCATGATGTAATCGACCGCCGCCACCGACATGAAGACGAGGCCGACGCTGAACAGCACCTGATCGAGGTGGCTGCGGTTGTAGAGATGCCGATAGAGCGCGCGTTCGAACACCGCGCCGATCAGAGCGCTGGCGATAAACGCCATCGGCAATGCTGCGAAGAACGGCCAGCCGGATTGATTGACCAGAACCGCGCAGACATAGCCGCCCGCCATGGCAAACGCGCCGTGGGCAAGGTTGACGAAGTTCATCAGTCCGAGCGTGACCGCGAGGCCACAGGCGAGCACGAACAGCAGCATGCCGTAGGCGACGCCGTCGAACAGGATAGTGAACAGCGAGGTCATGGTGCCGGAGAACCTGTGATGCACTCGTCATTCCGGGGCAGCGCGCAGCGCTGAACCCGGAATCTTTCGCGATAAACTTCGAGATTCCGGGTTCGCGAGCTCAGCTCGCGCCCCGGAATGACCGGCGTCACTTCTTCGTCTTGCCGGGGTCCTTGACGGCCTTGAAGGTCGCAAATTCGACGTTGTAGAGTTCGCCGTCGACCTTCTCGACCTTGCGGATGTAGATGTTCTGGACGATGTCGCGGGTTTCCGGATCGATCGAGATCGGGCCGCGCGGGCTTTCCCACTTCATCCCCTTCATGGCTTCGACAAGCGCATCGCCATCAGTCTTGCCACCGGTCTTTTTCAGCGCCTCATAGATGAGACGAATGCCGTCATAGCCGCTCACCGCCATGAAGCCCGGGCGGTTACCGAAGGCTTTCTTGTAGGCGGCGACAAACTCGTGATTCTCCTTGGACGGATGCGCGGCGGAATAGAGATGCGCGGTGACGGTGCCCAGCGCCGCGTCACCCATGCCGTTCAGGAGATCGTCGTCCATGACGTCGCCGGGGCCGATCACCTTGATGCCCGACTTGTCGAGCCCACGCTCGGCATATTGCTTCATGAAGTTGCCGCCCTGCCCTGCGGGGACGAACACGAACATGGCGTCAGGCTTGGCATCCTTCATCCGCTGCAGGAACGGCGCGAAATCGGGGTTAGCCAGCGGCACCTTGACCTCTTCGACGATCTCGCCGCCGCCGGCGACGAAATGCTCCTTGAAGAAATTGAGCGCGTCGTTACCGGGCGCATAGTCGGAGGTCAGCGTCGCGACCTTCTTGATACCGTTTTTGACGGCCCAGTCGCCGATGATGGTGGAGGACTGTGCCAGCGTAAAGCTGGTGCGCACGATATAGGGGGAACGCTCGGTGATGATCGAGGTGCCCGCCGCCATCACGATTTCCGGTATCTTCGCTTGCGTCGCCAGCGGTGCTGCCGCCAGGGCGGCAGGTGTAACGCCGAAGCCGGCGATGAAGCTGACCTTGTCGTTGACGATCAATTCCTGCGCGAGGCGCTTGGTGTTGTCGGGGAGTGCTGCGTCGTCCTTGAGGATGACTTCGATCTTCTTGCCGGCGACGGTGTCGCCGTTCTGCTGCATGTACAGGTTGACCGCATTGTCGATCTGCTTGCCGGTCGACGCCTGGCCGCCGGTCATCGGCAGGATCAGACCGATCTTCACGGTCTCCTGCGCCCGGACAGGCGACAAAGCCAGTGTCGAGGCAACCGCGCCTGCAATTGCAACGCCGGCTGCGGCCTGCAACAAGATTTTAGTGCGAATGAACATCAAGCTCTCCCCCTGATCGGTTTGGTGCCTCGAACCGAGTCCCCGGCCCTTGCCTCACCATAACCCAGATTTTTCAGCCGTGTCTTGGCGCGGCCGCATGGCGACTCAGCGGCGCGGCGTTGTCAATCGCGACCATGGGCGTGATCACGGCCCGATCGTCCGGTTGCCATGGTCGCCGATCCCACCGGCGGTGTTTTGGCGGTCCTGAAACAAATGACGATCAAGCCTCCAGGTATAATGATACCTCTATGGTGCCACACCGCCCACCATGGCGCGTAGACCGGCCGTCGTCTCGATTAGCGGGGACCATCCGGCCCCCTGCAGTTTGGCCGAGCTTGCGATGAGTTCCCGCCCAATCCGGTTCCATAGTTCCGGCCGGCCCGCCGCGTTAAGCAGCGCCCTAATCGCCATCGGTGGGATCGGAACAAGCATCGGGGAACGCCCCGCTCCCTCCCGCAAGGCGGCGAACATGTCAGCGAGCGTAATCGGTTCGGGATCGGAAACGATAAAAGTCTGGTTTAGCGTTTGCGGGCTGTCGAGGCACAGCAATATCGCCCGCACCAGATTTTCGATGGCGACCAGCGAACGCCTGTTGCGGAAAGCGCCGAACGGAAGCGGTAACGGCGACGCCGCGATCCGCATCAGCCAGGCGATATTGGCCTTGGCTCCGGGACCGTAGACAGTGACCGGCCTTAGAATCGTAAAGGGCACGCCGGATCGCCGGATATCCTCTTCTGCCGCGAGCTTCGCCCGGTCATAGCCGGTGACGGGCTGCGGTTCGTCATTCTCGGTCACCACGTGATCGGCCGCCGAGCCGGTTTGCGCAGCGATGGACGACATGAAGATCAAACGTTTGACCGCGTGGCGGCGGCAGCACTTCGCCAACTCCGCGGTTGCGGCATGGTTGACCCGAAGATAGTCGCCGGCACCGGCCTCGCCGCGATGGGCGATGGCGGCGAGGTGCACGACGATATCGATGCCGGCGACCAGCGGCGACCAGTCAACGTCTTTTTCGAGATCGGGCAATTCCATCCATTCGGTATTCGCTTGGCTTGGTGTTCGGTTCGGCTTGCGTGAAGCAGCGCGAACGCTGTGCCCCGCCGCCGCTAACGCGGAGACCGCAGCCCGGCCGATGAAGCCGGAAGCACCGGTGACCAATGTCCGAAATGACATCGTTGACCTTGAGCGGGTTCAAATTGCTGCCGAAGCTCCACGAAACGAGATTTTTTTCAACCGGGGCCGCCCCATGCGCACACTAGCACGTACCTAAGATTTTCCGCGCCAGCAGAGCCGGCTTTTCATCGACTCGGCCTCAAGTAGCCTGAAATTCTTAGGCGGCATCTCGCGGCGTCCGTTCGGCATGCCCAATTAGGTGATGCGCCAACAAGGCGGAATCAGGACCATTGGCGTATTCCGCTCCGAGGGCATTGATGGCATACGCGGCTCAGTCTCAAAAACTGGCGCTGCTTCACAACCAGTGCTTTTTAGGCTATCATTGGAATGTTGCACCTTTTGTTCCTGATCGTGCACCGTCTCAGGCCGGCTTGGATTTAATCCCGTCACACGCATAATGTTCTCGGGAAGATCAGCCGACCTTTTTCCCGCCCGCTCACGCGCAAGATCGCGACGGCTCGCAATGCCCCACACTTTCCGGATTTTGACGTTCACGGTCCTCGCGCTGTTGGCCTTCGGTCTTGGCGGCTGTGGAACCATTAACGAGAAGCTCGCGACCGGAATGGGCGACTATATCCCGCAGTGGCTCGGCGGCTTGCCTGCCGACGCTCCGCCCCGCCCCGGCACCGCGAAATATGATGAGTTCATGAGAGAGCGGGAAAGGAAGCGCCTTGAGTCGGCCGCGCCAAAGGATGGGGCGGCCCAAACTCCCCCATCGTCAGGTGACGCCGTTCACTGAGACGTCGGCGCGGAAGAATTGGCGAAGTACCTTCAGTCCATAAACACCACGGTCTTGCGGCCGTTCAGAATCACGCGGTCTGCGAGATGATGACGGATCGCGCGCGCCAGCACGCGGCGCTCGATGTCGCGCCCCTTGCGGACGAGATCGTCGGGCGTATCGCGATGGCTGATGCGCTCGACGTCCTGGTCGATGATCGGGCCCTCGTCGAGCGCGCTGGTGACGTAATGCGCGGTGGCGCCGATCAGCTTGACGCCGCGCTCGTGTGCCTGATGATAGGGCCGCGCGCCCTTGAAGCCCGGCAGGAACGAGTGATGGATGTTGATGCAGCGGCCCGAAAGCTTCGCCGACATCTCGTCCGAGAGGATTTGCATGTAGCGCGCCAGCACGACGAGATCGGTTTTCGTCTGCCCGGCCAAATCCCAGATCGCGGTCTCCTGCTCGCGCCTGGTCTCCTTGGTCACCGGCAAATAGTGAAACGGGATGCCGCCGAAATCGAGATTGCTGTAGGTCTCGCGCGGGTGATTGGAGACGATGGCGGTCGGGATCATCTCGAGTTCGCCGGTGCGCCAGCGATACAGTATATCGGCGAGGCAGTGATCGGACTTCGAGACCAGAAGCATCACCCGGCGGCGGGTGGCGCGGTCGCGCATCTGCCAGTCCATGCCGAAGCGCTCCGCGATCGCCGTGAACCCGGTCTGCAGCGCCGCCAGATTGACCGCCAGATCGGCGGCGTTGAAGACGACCCGCATGAAGAAGTGACCGGTCTCGACATCGTTGAACTGCTGGGCGTCGAGAATGTTCTGCCCATTATGGGCCAGGAACGTGGAAACCGCCGAGACGATGCCGGGGCGATCCGGACAGGACAGTGTCAACACGTATTGATGGTCGGGCATGGAGGCGCTTGTCTATCATTCGAAAACGAGATGGAACCGGGATTTTGCGGCCCTGCTCTATCACCCGCGACGCCCTTGCGCCAATCCCCGCCCAGGCGCCAGGATGAACAAACAAAAGCGATCGGCGTTAGGGCAGAAATCATGGCTGACAGACTGAACGGCTATCGAATTCTGATCCTGGAAACGCGCGAGGAAGCGCAGTTTTCCCGCCTGCTCACCGAGCAGGGCGCGGATGTGCTGCAATGCCCGATGTTCACCATCCATGATGCGCCCGATTCTGCGCCGATCGAGGCCTGGATCCGGCGTTTTATCGAAAAGCCGTGCGACGATCTGGTGCTGATGACCGGCGAAGGCCTGCGCCGCCTGATGAAGGTCGCGCGGCGGATCAATCTGGAACAGGAGTTCATCGCCGCGGTCGGAACAGCGCGAAAATTTGCCCGCGGGCCCAAGCCCGGCCGGGCGCTGCGCGAGATCGGACTGGAGCCGCAGGTGACGACGGAGAAGCCGACTTCCGAAGGCATCGCCGAGATGCTCGCGCGGGTCGATCTGAAAGGCCATCGCGTCGGCCTGCAGCTTTATCCCGACAAGGATCACGGCGTCCTGATCGGCGCCATATCGGCACAGGGCGCCGAGGTCGATACCGTGCTGCCTTACGTCTACGACGCGCAGGCGGCCGAGACCAACATCATCACCGCGATCGACGAGATGGCGCAGGGCCGCATCGACGCCATCGCGCTGACCAGTTCGGGTCAGGTCCGGCGCCTGATCGAGGTGGCGCAGGCGCATCGATGCGAAGACAGGTTGCGCGAGGGGCTTAAGCGCACGCCGATCGCGTCGGTCGGGCCGGTGGTCTCGGACGAACTGAAATCACAGGGCTTGCGCACCGACATCTATCCCGCCAACGACGCTTTTTTCATGAAGCCGCTGATATCGGCGATGGCGGCCGCGCTCGGGAAAAACCCGCCCCGCGCCGCTGCGCAGTCTTCATGACTTCGATTCGTTCAAGTACGCCTGATAGGCGAGCCTGATGCCATCCTCGAGCGAGGTGCGGGCGCGCCAGCCCAGTTTGGCAAGACGGCTGACATCGAGCAATTTACGCGGCGTGCCGTCGGGCCGCGAAGCATCGAAGCTGATCGTCGCCGGTATATCCGACGGTCGCGGCCACCACGCGTGCGAATTCGGCGATCGTGATATCCTCGCCGGTGCCGATGTTGACCAACTCCGGGCTGGAATAATTCTTCATCAGATGGATGCAGGCGTCCGCCATATCGTCGACATAGAGAAATTCCCGCCGCGGCGTGCCGGTGCCCCAGACCACGACATTCGAAGCCCCGGAAAGCTTCGCTTCATGAAACCGGCGGATCAGCGCGGCGACGACGTGGCTGTATTCGGGGTGATAATTGTCGCCCGGTCCATACAGATTGGTCGGCATCACATTGATGAAGTCGGAGCCATACTGGCTGCGATAGGCTTCGACCATTTTGATGCCGGCGATCTTGGCGATGGCATAGGGCTCGTTGGTCGGCTCCAGCGGCCCGGTCAGCATGGAATCCTCGCGCAACGGCTGCGGCGCGAGCTTCGGGTAGATGCAGGACGAGCCGAGAAACATCAGCTTCTCGGCGCCGTTGACATGCGCGGCGTGGATCACATTGGTCGCGATGATCAGATTGTCGTAGATGAATTCGGCGCGCAGCGTGTTGTTGGCGACGATGCCGCCGACCTTTGCGGCCGCCAGAAACACCACCTGCGGGCGCATTTTCGCAAACCAGGCGAACACCGCCGCCTGATCGCGCAAATCGACCTCGCTGCGTCCCGACCGTCAGCAGTTCGACATTTTCCCGGGCGAGCCTGCGCACCAGCGCAGCCCCGACCATCCCGCGATGCCCGGCGACGAAGACCGTCTTGCCTTTCAGCTCAAACGGGGTTCTTGCCATTGGCGACCTCCCGCCGGGCAATCGCAAGATCGCCCGCCACCATTTCCTTGACCAGTTGCGCAAAACTCGTCTTCGGCTTCCAGCCGAGCTTCTGGCGCGCCTTGCTGGCGTCGCCGACCAGAATCATCGACTTCGGTGGGGCGGAAATACACGGGATCGATGCGAACCAGCGTCTTGCCGGACTTCCTGTCGACGCCGGTTTCCTCGATGCCCTTGCCGCGCCACTCGATGCTGCGGCCGACCTCGGCGAATGCAAGTTCGACGAATTCGCGCACCGAGCGGGTCTCGCCGGTCGCCAGTACGAAATCGTCGGGCGCATCGGCCTGCAATATCATGTGCATGCCTTCGACATAGTCCCTGGCGTGGCCCCAGTCGCGTTTCGCGCTCGAGATTTCCGAGATAAAGCGTGTCTTCGAGGCCGGTCTCGATGCGGGCGATGCTGCGCGTGATCTTGCGGGTCACGAAGGTTTCGCCGCGGATCGGACTTTCATGATTGAACAGGATGCCGTTCGAGGCGATACATGCCGTAAGCTTCGCGGTAGTTGACCGTGATCCAGTAGCCGTAAAGCTTGGCGACGCCATAGGGCGAGCGCGGATAGAACGGCGTGGTCTCCTTTTGCGGGACCTCCTGAACCAGACCGTAGAGTTCCGAGGTGGAGGCCTGATAGAACCGCGTCTCCTTTTCCATGCCGAGGATCCGGATCGCCTCCAAGAGCCGCAGCACGCCGATCGCGTCGGCATTGGCGGTATATTCCGGGCTTTCGAAGCTGACGCCGACATGGCTCTGGGCCGCGAGGTTGTAGATCTCGGTTGGCCGGATCTGCTGCATCAGCCGGATCAGGTTGGTCGAATCCGTCATGTCGCCGTAATGCAGCAGGAACGGCACATTGCGGGCGTGCGGATCCTCGTAGAGATGATCGATGCGCGCGGTGTTGAAGGAGGACGACCGCCGCTTGACGCCATGGACGGTGTAGCCGAGGCCGAGCAGATATTCGGCGAGATAGGCGCCGTCTTGCCCGGTAACGCCGGTAAGAAGCGCAACGCGCCGTTTCGAATCCTGAACCGCCATTTTCACTCCAAGCAGGCGTCGGCACCAAGCGCAGCTCAACGCCGACGAACCACAGACCTTGCGCTGGACCGGCCCGCCCGCTGCTGAGGGCGCAGACCGGGCGTGCCAACCCCTAGCATGTCCCCATTTGACCGGCCAAATCGACCGCGAACCGGCCTTCAGATCGCGGCGCAGGCCATAGCATTCGACCCCGGTGAAGTCTAATACCAAAGTCGATCGGCCCGGGGCAGTCGGGTACCTGCGACAAGTGCAGCCGTTGACGCGGTGGGGCGGGTGAAACAGGTTGACCCGCTGCGATGAACCGGGTTGATCTCGTCAGTCGCCAGACAAAGAGCGCGTCAAGCGCCTTGGATCGACTGCGCGTATTCTGATCGCAAAACCGGATTCAGCCTGATCGGGCTTGCGGAATATGCCCTGAGGGAGGGAATGCGTGGAACACGCTTTGGAGGTGCGCGGGGTGTCACTGCGCTTTGGCGGCGTGCGCGCGCTCACCGAAGTCAGTTTCGGCGTCAACGACGGCGAACTGTTCTCGATCATCGGCCCCAACGGCGCCGGCAAGACCTCCATCGTCAACTGCATCTCGGGCCGCTACCGGCCGACCGAAGGCCAGTTGTTCTATCGCGGGCAAGACATCACCGCGCTCAATCCGAACGCGCGGCCCCGGCTCGGCATCGGCCGCACCTTCCAGAACCTCGCGCTGTTTCATCATATGAGCGTGCTCGACAACATCATGGTCGGGCGGCATCACCTTTCTGAAGAATAATTTCATCACGGGATCGCTGTACTGGCTGACCGGCGCGCGGCGCGAAGAACTCGAGCATCGCCGCAAGGTCGAGGAGATCATCGATTTCCTCGATCTGCAGTCGGTGCGCAAGGCCACCGCCGGCACCCTTCCTTACGGCCTGCGCAAGCGGGTCGAACTCGCCCGCGCCATGGCGCTGGAGCCGCAACTGATCCTGCTCGACGAGCCGATGGCCGGCATGAACTTCGAGGAAAAGGAGGACATGGCGCGCTACATCGTCGATCTCAACGAAGAGTTCGGCATGACGGTCATGATGATCGAGCACGACATGGGCGTGGTGATGGATATCTCCCACCGCGTCATGGTGCTGGATTTCGGCCGCAAGATCGCGGAAGGCGATCCGGCCGCGGTGCTGGCCGATCCCCATGTCAAGCGCGCCTATCTGGGCGAAGAAGACGAGGTTCTGGTCGATCCCGACGATGCGTCGGCGCCCGCGGAGAGCGCGGCATGATGGATTATGCCGGCCGGGTCGCGCAGGCCGATACCTATCCAAAACTGTTGCGCCTCAACGCCAAAGAACATGGCGGCGAAATCGCGCTGCGCGAAAAGGATCTCGGGCTCTGGCGCGTCTTCACCTGGAACGACTATCAGAGCCGGGTGCACGACTTCGCGCTCGGCATGGTCGAACTCGGCCTCGGGCCGCGGCGACGTCATCGGCATCATCGGCGACAACCGGCCGGACTGGGTCTCGGCGGAAATCGCGACGCACGCGATCGGCGCCATGTCGCTCGGCCTCTATCGCGACGTGCTGGATGAAGAAGCCGCCTATCTGCTCAGCTATGGCGAAGCCAAACTGGTCTTCGCCGAGGACGAAGAGCAGGTCGACAAGCTGCTGGCGCTCGCCGATCGCGTGCCGAACCTCAAACACATCGTCTATTCCGACCCGCGCGGCATGCGGAAATATGACGACCCCCGCCTGATGGAGGCCGACAAGCTCGCCGCGCTGGGACGCGACCGCGCCGCCCGCGAGCCCGGTCTCTACGACAGGCTGGTCGACGTGACCAAGGGCGAGGACGTCGCGATCCTCTGCACCACCTCCGGGCACGACAGCCAATCCGAAACTGGCGATGCTCGCGGCGGGCCGGGTGCTGCGGCATTGCGCGACCTATCTCGCGTTCGACCCGAAGGGGCCGGACGACGAATACGTCTCGGTGCTGCCGCTGCCCTGGATCATGGAACAGGTCTATGTGCTCGGCAAAGGCCTGCTGTGCCGGATGAAGATCAACTTCGTCGAACAGCCCGATACCATGATGAATGATTTCCGCGAGATCGCGCCGACCTTCGTGCTGTTCGCGCCGAGGGTCTGGGAATCGATCGCCGCCGACGTGCGCGCCGGCGTGATGGACTCCTCCCCGCTCAAGCAAAGCCTCTACGAACTCGGCATGAAGGCGGGACTGGCGGCGCTGGCGCGAGGGCAAGCATTCGGTGATCGCCGACGTGCTGCTGTTCCGCGCGCTTGCGCGACCGCCTCGGCTTTACCCGGCTGCGCTCGGCCGCGACCGGCGGCGCCGCGCTCGGTCCCGACACCTTCAAATTCTTTCAGGCCATGGGCGTGCCGCTTGCGCACGCTCTACGGCCAGACCGAATTGCTCGGGCGCCTATACCCTGCATCCCCTCGGGAAGGTCGATCCCGATACCACCGGCGTGCCGATGGCCGACAACATCGAAATCCGCATCGAAAATCCGGATATCCACGGCGTCGGCGAGATCGTGGTGCGCCACCCCAACATGTTCCTCGGCTACTACAAGAACCCGGAAGCCTCCGCCGCCGACATGAAGGATGGCTGGATGCATTCGGGCGACGCCGGCTATTTCAACGACAACCGGCAGCTCGTGGTGATCGACCGCATCAAGGACCTTGCCGAAACCTCGCGCGGCGAACGGTTCTCGCCGCAATACATCGAGAACAAGCTGAAATTCTCGCCCTATATCGCCGAGACCGTGGTGCTGGGCGCCGGCCGCGACGCGCTCGCCGCGATGATCTGCATCCGCTTCTCGATCATCTCGAAATGGGCGGAGAAAAACCGGATCTCGTTCACCACCTACACCGACCTTGCCTCGCGGCCGGAAGTCTACGCGCTGCTGCGCAAGGAGGTCGAAACCGTCAATGCCACGCTGCCGCCGGCGCAGCGCATTTCCCGCTTCCTGCTGCTCTACAAGGAGCTCGACGCCGATGACGGCGAACTTACCCGCACCCGAAAAGTCCGCCGCAGCGTCATCAACGAGAAATACGCCGACATCATCGACGCGATCTATGGCGGCAAGCGCGACATTCCCATCGATACCGTGATCCGTTTCCAGGACGGCACCACCCAGCGCATCCGCACCACGCTCGCGGTGGTCGATCTCGCGCGCGACGCGGCTGTGGCGGAGGCCGCGGAATGAGCCAAAATCAGCGTTTCCCACCACCGCCATGGCCGGGCTTGTCCCGGCCATCCACGTCTTTCTTGGAGTCATCAAGCAAGACGTGGATGCCCGGGACTAGCCCGGGCATCACGAACGAGAGTCCGCATCTCCGGTCATCATGCGCGGGCTTGACCCGCGCATCCATCCTCTTCCCAAAAACAGCTTCTTTGAACGATGGATTGCCGGGTCAAGCCCGGCAATGACGATGTGTAAAACAGGCGAGCTGCCATGAACCTCCAATTCCTGATCCAGCTTGCTGGTCAACGGCCTTGTGGTCGGCACGCTCTATGGCGTGGTCGCGATGTCGTTCGTGCTGATCTACAAGGCCACGCAGGTGGTGAACTTCGCACAAGGCGAATTGCTGCTGGTCGGCGCCTGGGTGTGCTGGGCGTTGCTGACAAAATATCAGGTGCCGTTCTGGGTCGGCATGCCGCTGACGCTGGTGTTCATGTTCGCCTTCGGCATCGCGATCCAGGTCGTGATCCTGCGGCCGATGATCGGCGAGCCGATCATTTCGGTGATCATGGTCACGATCGGGCTGTCGACGGTGTTTCAGGCCTCGCTGAAATGGATTTTCGGCGTCAATCCGCAGCCGTTCCCGCAGGTGTTCACCAGCCAGTCCGTGAACCTGCTCGGCCTGCAAATCCAGACCGTCTATGTGATGAGCCTCGTCGTCTCGGTGGCGATGATGGTCGGCATGGCCTGGTTCTTCCGGGCATCGAAATACGGCCTCGCCATGCGCGCCACCGCCTTCAACCAGCAGGTGGCGCAGTCGCTCGGCATTTCCGTCAAAAGCGTGTTCGCGATGGCCTGGGCGATTTCGGCCACCGTCTCGGCGGTGGCGGGCGTGGTGGTGGCCGTCGTCAACGGCGTATCGTCGGGCCTGTCGGTCTACGGCATCAAGGTGTTTCCGGCGGCGATCCTCGGCGGGCTCGACTCCATCGGCGGCGCCGTGCTCGGCGGCATCATCATCGGGCTATTGGAAAACATCGCGCAATATATCGACAGCGAATATCTGCACTGGGGCAATCTCTACGAAGATCGCGCCGTTCTACGTGCTGATCATCATCCTGATGATCAAGCCCTACGGGCTGTTCGGCACCAAAGACATCGAGCGGGTGTAGGCAAAATGGCAGGCCCCTCTCTCATTCCTTCCGGCGACTTCCGCACCACTTACGCGGCCGACACCACGATCTTTCCGACCACGACCAGCCGCAACGCGGCGATCGCCGGCATCGTGCTGATTTGCTTTGCGCCGCTGGTGCTCAGCGCCTACTGGCTGAGTATCCTGATCCAGATCGGCATTTTTGCCATCGCCGCCCTCGGCCTGAACATTCTGGTCGGCTTTACCGGGCAGATTTCGATTGGACATGCCGCATTCTTTTTGTTGGGCGCCTTCACCTCGGCCTATATCTCGAACACGCTGCCGATCCCGGTATTCTTCGCCATTCCGCTGGCGGGCGTGGTCACCGCGCTGGTCGGCCTGATCTTCGGCGTACCGGCAGCAAGGCTGAAGGGGCTCTACCTCGTCATCGCGACGCTGGCGGCGCAATACATCCTGCTCGATTTCTTCTCGCGCGCCGACTGGTTCTCCGGCGGCTCGGTGCCGGCCAGCGCCAATCCGTTCTCGATCTTCGGCTACACCTTTCGCGGCGATCGGCAATATTTCTATGTGGTGCTGGCCTATCTCGTGGTCAGCTATCTGCTGGTGACCAATTTGATGCGCACGCGCGATGGCCGCGCGCTGGTCGCGATCCGCGACCACTATCTCTCCGCGGAGATCATGGGCATCAACCTGACAAAATACCGCACGCTGTCGTTCGGGCTTGCGGCATTCTTCGCCGGCATCGCGGGCGCGCTCTATGCGCATTATCAACTGGTGGTGTCGAACGAGGGCTTCGGCATCGAACGCTCGATCATCTTCCTGGCGATGGTCATCATCGGCGGCACCGGCTCGATCATGGGCACGCTGATGGGCACCGCTTTCGTGGTGCTGCTGCCGGAATTGATGGAGTGGATCAGCGCGGGCCTGAAAGGCAGCGCCATCGACAAGGCGCTGTCGCTCAACAACAACATCACCTTCCTGCGCGAGATTGCGATCGGGCTGATCATTATCGCGTTCTCTGATGTTCGAGCCCGACGGGCTCGCGCATCGCTGGCGGCAGATCAAGACTTACTGGAAACTTTACCCGTTTTCGCATTGAGGTTGGAACGGGACCGACTACAATAGACCCCAACAAAGAAACCGGAGGAGGACGCCATGACCATGAAATCTCTACTCGGCACCGTTTCGCTCGCGCTGCTGCTCGGCGGCGGCTCAGCGACGGCGCAGGCCCAGATCGCGATCGGCCATCTCGCGGATTATTCCGGCGGCACCTCGGACGTCGGCACGCCCTATGGGCAGGGTGTCGCGGACACCTTCGCCTGGGTCAACAAGAACGGCGGCGTCGGCGGCAAGCAACTCAACGTCGATACCAACGATTACGGCTACCAGGTGCCGCGCGCGATCGCGCTCTACAAGAAATGGTCCGGCGGCGACAAGGTCGCGGCGATCATGGGCTGGGGCACCGCGGATACCGAGGCGCTGACCGGCTTCCTGGCGCAGGACAAGATCCCGGATATTTCCGGCTCCTATGCCGCGGCGCTGACCGATCCCGAAGGCACCAGCGGCAAGGCGAAACCCGCGCCCTACAATTTCTTCTACGGCCCGAGCTATTCCGACGCGTTGCGCGCCGAACTGACCTGGGCGGCCGAGGACTGGAAAGCCAAGGGCAAGCCGGGCAAGCCGAAATTCGTCCACATGGGCGCCAACCATCCCTATCCCAACGCGCCGAAGGCGGCCGGCGAAGCGCTTGCCACCGAACTCGGCTTCGAGGTCCTGCCGCCGCTGGTGTTCGCACTGGCGCCCGGCGACTACAGCGCGCAGTGCCTGAGCCTGAAGAGCGCCGGCGCCAACTACGCCTATCTCGGCAACACCGCGGCCTCCAACATCTCGGTCATGAAGGCCTGCAAGACCGCCGGCGTCGACGTCCAGTTCCTCAGCAACGTCTGGGGCATGGACGAGAACGCCGCCAAGGCAGCCGGAGACGCCGCCGATGGCGTGATCTTCCCGCTGCGCACGGCGGTCGGCTGGGGCGGCAACGCGCCGGGCATGAAGACCGTGATGGAAATTTCCAGGATGTCGGACCCGACCGGCAAGGTCTATCGCCCGGTGCACTATATCGCTGCTGTCTGCACCGCGCTGTACATGAAGGAAGCGCTCGACTGGGCCGCCAAGAACGGCGGCCCGACCGGCGAGAACGTCGCCAAGGGCTTTTACCAGAAGGCCAACTGGGTGCCGGCAGGCATGGAGGGCGTCTGCAATCCCTCGACCTGGACCGAGAAGGACCACCGGCCGACCATGAAGGTCGATCTCTATCGCTCGAAAATCTCCGGTCCGACCGACGGCGATCTCAACGATCTCATGGCCAAGGGCACTATCAAGCTCGAGAAGGTCAAGACGGTGGAGCTGCCGCGCAAGCCGGAATGGTTTGGGTGGTGAGATGAACTACAAAGGCGTCATGGCAGGGCGTGTCCCGGCCATCCAGGTCTTAGTTTCCGCCAGCGTCAAGGACGTGGATGCCCGGGACAAGCCCGGGCATGACGAACTTGACAAGTGACGAAGCCCAAATGACCGAAGCCGCCGATTTAGCCCGCGCTCCAAGCGCGGTCGCCGCCCCCGCCCCGCTGCTCAGCGTGCGCAACATCGAGGTGGTCTATGACGACGTCATCCTGGTGCTGCGCGGCTTGAGCCTTGAGGTGCCGCAGGGCGCGATCGTGGCCCTGCTCGGCGCCAACGGCGCGGGCAAGTCGACGACACTGAAAGCGATCTCGGGACTGCTCAAGACCGAAGACGGCGAAGTCACCCGCGGCGAGATCGTCTTCAACGGCGAACGCATCAACGGCATCGATCCCGACAAGATCGTTCGCCGCGGCATCTTCCAGGTGATGGAGGGCCGCCGCATCATCTCCGACATGACGTCGCTGGAAAACCTGAGGCTCGGCGCCTTCACCCGCAGCGACAACGAAATCGGCGCCGACATCGACATGGTCTTCAACTATTTCCCGCGCCTGAAGGAGCGCATCGGCTTGGCCGGCTATCTCTCCGGCGGCGAGCAGCAGATGCTGGCGATCGGCCGCGCGCTGATGGCGCGGCCGAAGATGATCCTGATGGACGAGCCGTCGATGGGGTTGTCGCCGCTCTTGGTCAAGGAAGTGTTCGCGATCATCAAGCAAGATCAACCGCGACCTCGGCGTCACCATCCTGCTGGTGGAGCAGAACGCGCGCGCGGCCCTTTCGGTCGCGAGCCACGGCTACATCATGGAGCAAGGCAAGGTGGTGCTCGACGGCTCAGCCTCCGAGCTGCGCGACAACGAAGACGTCAAGGAATTCTACCTCGGCGGCGCCGGCGACCAGCGCAAGAGTTTTAAAAATCTGAAAAGCTTCAAGCGACGGAAGCGGTGGCTATAGGATTAGGCTCTCTCGCGCGTCATGCCCGGCCTTGTGCTGCCTTGTGCCGGGCATCCACGTCTTTTAATGCCTCGACGCAAGAAGGACGTGGATGGCCGGGACGAGCCCGGCCATGACGAAGTTGGGACCGAAGGATCGCCAATGACCGACCATTACGACGCCCTCGAAACCCGCCCGCCGGCTGAACGCGAGGCCGGTCTGTTTTCTCGGCTCCCTGACATCCTGCGCCGCGCCATGGCGGCGCCGACCTATGCCGAGCGCCTCAAAGGCATCGATCCCGCCGATATCACCAGCCGGGCGGCACTGGCGAGGCTGCCGGTGCTGCGCAAGTCCGACCTCCCGGCCCTGCACAAGACCGCCCCGCCGTTCGGTGGCCTCGTTCCGGGCCTCCCTGGCTCGTTTGGGCGGCTATTTACCTCGCCCGGGCCGATCTTCGAGCCCGAGTCCGCACATGCCGATCCATGGCGCGGCGCGCGGGCGCTGTTCGCGGCAGGCTTCCGGCCGGGCGACGTGGTGCTGAACACCTTCAGTTATCACCTGACGCCCGGCGGCTTCATCTTCGATGCCTCCGCGCGCGCGCTGGGCTGTGCGGTGATCCCGGCGGGTCCAGGCAACACCGAAGCACAATTCGAGCTGATCGAGGCCTATCGCCCGTTCGGCTACAGCGGCACGCCTGATTTCCTCAAAATCCTGCTCGACGCGGCCTTGAGCGCAGGGCGCGACGTCTCGTCGATCAAGCGCGCGCTGGTATCGGGTGCCGCATTCCCGAAGTCGCTGCAGGAGGAAGATAAAATCCCGCGGCGTCGAAGCCTACCAGGCGTTCGGGACCGCCGATCTCGGCCTGATCGCCTTCGAAACCCCGGCCCGCGAGGGCATGGTCGTCAACGAGGACCTGATCCTGGAAATCGTGCGACCCGGTACCGGCGATCCCGTGGCCGAGGGCGATGTCGGCGAGATCGTCGTCACCTCGCTCGACACGCATCACCCCTGGATTCGCCTCGCGCTCGGCGACCTGACCGCCGTCCTGCCCGGCCACAGCCCCTGCGGACGCAGCAACATGCGCATCGAGGGCTGGATGGGCCGCGCCGACCAGACCACCAAGGTCAAGGGCATGTTCGTGCGGCCCGAGCAGATCGCCGAGATCGGCAAACGTCATCCCGAGCTGGGCCGGTTGCGTCTCGTCGTCACGCGGGAGGGCGAAACCGATGTGATGACACTCAGGGCTGAATGCGCGTCACCGGGCGAGGCACTTGGCGGTGAAATCGCCACGACGCTGCGCAGCGTGACAAAGCTTCAAGGCGCTGTCGATATGGTGGCGCCGGGACAGCTGCCCAACGACGGCAAGGTGATATCGGACGAGCGCAAGCCGGTCTGATCTCGTGAACAAATCGCCTGCCTCAGAACTTGCGAACGAGATCAATCACCTCGTCCTGCTGCTCGCGCGTGATCTCCGCGAACATCGGCAACGACAAAATGCTGCCCTGGTCGCGATACGAATTCGGAAACTGCTCGGGAACGTGCCCAAAGCGGCTGTAGGCGGCGAGAAACGGCAGCGCGGTCGGATAGTTGATGGCGGTCTGGACACCGTTGGCGGTCAAGTGTGCCGCAAGCGCATCGCGGTGCGGATGCTTGATCGTGTAGAGATGATAGACGTGCGTGCGATCTGCCCCGACTTCGGGAACCACGACATCTTCGATCTGATTGAGGCCGGCGTCGTAAATCTTCGCGGCGTCCTGGCGCGCTTTGGTCCAGTCCGGCAAATGCGGCAATTTGGCCGACAGGATCGCCGCCTGCAGGCCGTCGAGCCGGCTGTTGATGCCCTCGATGCGATGCTGATGTTTTACCACGCCGCCGTGTCGGGCGAGCATGGTCATGTGCTCGGCCAGCGCGTTGTCGTTGGTGACGACCGCGCCGGCGTCTCCCATCGCCCCCAAATTCTTGCCCGGATAGAACGAATAGGTTGCGGCAGCCCCGAACGTGCCGATCTGCCGCCCCTTGTAGCGCGCCAGATGTGCCTGCGCGCAATCCTCAATCACCCAGAGCTTGTGCCTGGCCGCGATCGCCATGATCGCGTCCATATCCGCCGGCTGCCCGTACAGATGCACCGGAATGATCCCGACCGTCCGCGGCGTGATCGCGGCCTCAATCGCCGCCGGATCGATCGTGAAGGTCGCGCCGTCGGTATCGGCGAACACGACCGTAGCGCCGGCATGCGTGATCATTGCGGACGTGCTGATCCACGAATGCGCCGTGGTGATGACCTCGTCGCCGGGCTTAACCTGCAGCGCGGCCATCGCCAGGTAGAGTGCGTCCGTGCCGTTGGCGCACGATACGCAGTGCCCGGCTTCCACCGCGCTGGCGAATTCCTGCTCGAAAGCATCGACGTAGGGTCCGCGAATGAACGCATTGTCGCGGATGACAGCGGCGATTGCGGCGTCGATCTCGCCCTTGATGGTTTGATATTGGAGCTGCAGATCCGCAAACGGTACCGGCATCGATCGTCTCTCTTATTTCCGCAACGCCATCCGGCGTGCCGGGTTACCCGCATAGGTGCCGGCGGCGGCTATGTCGGCGGTCACGACTGCCCCTGCCCCGATCACGACATCGTCGACGATACGCACTGGCATGATCGTGGCGTTGGAGCCGATGGAAACCCGGTTTCCGATCACGGTTTCGCGCCACAATTCCTTGCGTCCGCCGGATGGGCCGCCGCTTGAGAAGGTGTCATTGATGAACATGACGCCATGGCCGACAAAGCAGTCATCGCCGATCGTCACCAGTTCGCAGATAAAGGCATGCGACTGCACGCGGGTACGCGCGCCGATGCTGACCCCCTTCTGGATCTCGGTGAAAGGGCCTACAAAACAGTCGTCGCCGATTTTGCAGCCATAGAGATTGCACGGCTCGACGATCCTCACCCGCGCGCCAAATTCGACGTCGCGCACGCCGATCTGATGCACGTCCGGCTGGTTCACGACGCCACACCCAACCGGCTCAGCCGCGGCGTGAAGCGCAGTGCAACTTCCTGACCGGTCTCGATCAACTCATAAAGCGCGGAGATCAGCTCGAGACTCTTGCGCCCCTCGAGACCGTCCACCAGCGCCGCGCGTTGATTGATCAGGCAATCGATCACATGCTGATAGTAGGCCTGATGGCCGAAACCATAGACGTTCGGCGGATTGACGGAAAATTTCTCGACCACGTCCTTGTCTGACGCCAGTTCGTTGACGAACCGCCAGTGCCTGATCTGGTTGACGGCGAAGCCAGCAATTTCAACCGTCCCCCCTGCGCCCAGAATCGAGAGCGAGCCTTCGAGGTCCGTCGGCCGCGCCGCAGTGGTCGCCTCGATAATTCCGAGGGCGCCGTTGCGGAATTTCAGCGTCGCGACCGCGGTGTCCTCGGTTTCGATTTTTGCAAGCGCGGTGACCGCGCGTGCATGAACGCTCACGACATCGCCGAAAAACCATTCCAGCATGTCGACGTGGTGGCTGGCCTGGTTGGTGAGCACGCCGCCGTCATAGGCCCACGTGCCGCGCCACTCGTCCTGATCGTAATAGGCCTGGTCCCGGCACCAGCGCACGCGCACGGTGCCCAGAATAAGGCGCCCGAACCGTCCGGCTTGCAGGGCTTCGCGCGCCTTGACGACCGGGACGTTGAAGCGATTCTGCTTGACGATAAACAGCTTGACGCCGGCTTCGTCACAGGCGCGGATCATGTCATCGGCGTCCTGAAGCCGCAACGCCATTGGTTTTTCGACGACGACGTGTTTTCCTGCCTTGGCGCAGGCGATGACATGTTCGGGGTGCATTCCGCTCGGCGTCAGAACCGCCACCGCGTCGACATCTTTCCGCGCCAGAAAGTCGTCGATATCGTAGAGCGCGGGAACGCCGAATTTCGAGGCGACGGCGTCGGCGCGCGCGCGAATCGGATCGCAGACGGCGGCGAGACTGGCCCGGTCGATATGACCGCCGCCCAACAACTCGGAATGACGCTTCGCGATGCGTCCACATCCGAGCAAGCCAAATCTGATCATTGCAACTTCCTTTGCGGCGGTCGTCGGTTCGCAAAAAATCGGAAAAGCGGTGGACGCAAGCGCAGTATAGACCCCCGTTCTATATTAATAAAAGCCACTGCAAATCAAGGCGTTTCGTAGCGTTATTCGAATGGCCGGCGGTCGTTGTCCGCCCCGAACCGTCGGACATTGCATCCGAGCAATGGCAGCTACGCCCGTGAGGCTAGGCCTTTGGCCGGCTAATTGCGGGTTGTGCGTCTTTGGCGATTAAGCTATCTCGCTGCGAGAAACGAACCAGCCGCAAATGATTGCAAACGACGAATGGCTGATCATCATCCGTGTGCTCGAGAACGCCTCAGAATTGGCCTGCTGATTTGCGTCCACATCGTCATTTGCTGCGTATCCCTGATCTATCTTGCGGATTACAGGTTCCCGATCGCCTTCGACCCCACCACGTTTCACATCTTCTATGATCCGTCGCGATGGTACGTAGCGGCTGCGGTGGTGGCGGCCTTTGCCCTTGTCTCGCCTGTCTTCGTAGTCGCCCGTTTCAGCTTCGGCTACTTTGTCGGATTCTATTTTTACATGATGGTTCTCAGCTATCTCTGGCTGATCTGTTTCACAAATTTGCACTACGACCATCGTTTGGCGGGAGTTTCCGCCACAGCCTCGGCTATTGCGTTTCTCTTGCCCGCCCTCTTTATCTCATCGCCGATCCGGCAGAGATATGTGCTGTCGGCATCGGCGTTTGACCGGCTTTTGACACTTATCCTGTTGCTGGGCGTCGCTACCGTCGCCATTGGCGCTGCCTACAGTTTCCAATTTGTCGGCATCGAAGACATGTACGACTTTCGGGACAAAATAGGGTCCCCAACGATACAGAACTATTTGGTCGGAATAACTGACAGCGCATTGTTGCCGTTTGCCTTTGCAGGCTTTGCGGCGCGCAAGGCCTACTGGCGAGCCGGCGCTGTCCTGCTTGTTCTGTCTCTCTTCTATCCGATTACGCTCACTAAGTTCGCCCTGTTTACGCCGTCCTGGCTCATTGCGGTATTTTTGCTTTCAAAGCTCGCCGACGCCAGAAGCGCCGTCGTGCTGTCATTGCTTGTTCCAATTGCTTTGGTGCTTTTCCTGGTCATCTGGTTCGGGGCACCCGCGGCGTTGCTTTTTTCCATCGTCAATCTTCGCCTCGGGGCAATTCCATCAATTGCTATGGACGTCTACAGCGACTTTTTCTCCAGGCATGAACTCACCCATTTCTGCCAGATATCGTTCCTGAAACCGATCTTGCGTTGCCCCTATCAGGAACAATTGGGGATCGTGATGCAGAAAGCCTACCAGCTCGGCAATTTCAACGGTTCGCTGTTCGCGACCGAAGGCATCGCATCGGTAGGGCTACGGTTCGCGCCGGTTACCGTGTTTATATGCGGGCTCGTCATCGCGCTCGGCAATCGCCTGTCCGCCGGACTCCCGGCCGGCTTTGTCCTGATCTCGGGGGCGATCATTCCCCAGGCTCTTCTCAACGTGCCCCTAACCACGGTTCTGCTCACGCACGGTGCGGGCCTGCTGTTCCTGTTATGGTACGTGACGCCCCGCACAATTTTCGAGCCAGGAACCGGCACGCAGAGCGCTGCCCGCCAGCTCGACCCGCCAGAAACGCAGTGGAAGGCGCGCAATCCGGTTTGATTCATCACATCACTACCGCGACGTTTGAACCGTACTTCGTACGACCTGTACAAAATCCGCAGCGAAGACCGCCACCCGCTCATCGAGACTCGGCAGCAGATCGCGGGCCACTGACGGTTGCGACGTTTGCAACACCTTCGAGAGGTGATCAGCCAGCATCCCGGGATCGTCGATGCCGAAATAACGCGCCTTGCCGCCGGTCTGTTCGCGGTGAACATCGATGTTGGAAAGGATCAAGGGCACGCCGAACGATTTGGCCTCCTCGACGGTCGTGCTCCAGCCCTCGAAGCGGGACGGATTGATGAGCGCCATCGCGGCGCGCAACAGGGCGTACACGTGGTCCAATGGAATCATTCCGAGGTAGCGAAAATTCGTTTCGAGATCGCGATCTTTGACCTGCCTCATCAGGCCGCCGAAATAGTCTGCTTCACGGGGATCTTCCGGGCTGCCTGAGGCCGCGACGACGACATCGAGCCCGCGCTTCTTCAGAAGGGTCAGCGCGTCGACCACGACCTGATGGTTCTTGTGCCGCCAGAACTGATTCGGCAGATAAAAATATTTTGGCGGCAGGCCATATTGCGCCAGGATTTCGGACGGTTTCGCAGTCAGCAGGGCAGGCGCGGGCTGCGTCGCAAACCGGACCACCGAGATGCCGTTCGTCAAACCCGGATAAAATTTCCGGCAGTCGCGCAGCGCGCTTTCGCTGCTCAGCATAATGCGTCGGCCGGACGCCACCTGGGCGCGAAAGCCAAGATCGCGACGCCACCGGGCGGCCGGCGAAAACAGCTGCGGCAGCCGGCGATGCTGAAAATCCGGAAACCACGCGATCGCTGGAAAAGGCAGACGCCAGCCGAAAAAACGGGCGTTTTCGAACACAAGATCGATGCGTTTGGCCTGAAATTCGGCCGCAGCCGAGCTGTCGAGCCCGAACGCGAGCGCACGCGCAAGACCTGAATGACGACGGTCAAAGACAGCCGATCGCACGACTTCAACCGCGGAGATCTGTGAGAGAGCCGCAAGCTCGGCGGCATCGTCATCCATCCCGGCGAACACAACGGGGCTGATTTCACCGGGGCAATAGCGGCCCAGGGCATCAAAAAGGTTGAGCTGGTAGTTGTAACCGCCGGCCCAAAGGCGGCGGGGAATATTCGTGAACGCGACCCGAAGCGGTGCATGGCCGGTCAACGGACCTGATCCTTGAACCAACTCACATAATCCGCCAGGCCCTGCTCGATCGGAATCCGCCAGTCGAATGGCAGGCGGCGCAAGCCGGCATCGTCCGCCAGCAGGCTGAAGGGATCTCCTGCCCTGACAACACCGGAATAGCGCACGGCGATGGGTGAGCCCCAATTCCTGACCAGCATGCTCGCGATGTCGGCGACGCTGGTGCCATGCCCCGATCCGCCATTGATGACCCGAAACGGTTCCTGCTGCGGCAGCTCGCCGATCTTGGTCAACAGCCGGACGACGTCACGCACGTCGGTCCAGTCGCGGATTTCCTCGCCGGTTCCGCCCAGGACCAGCGTTCGTTCGCCCTGCGCAAGCCGGGAACAGATGTCCCACAGCAATTGCTTCCGAAGATTCGGTCCGTAAACCGAGAACAATCGCGCGACCGTGCTGCGAAGTCCGAAATTCACCGAGTAGCTTCTGCACAACTGTTCCATCATCAGCTTGTGCTGACCATATGGCGACATCGGCGCCAGTACTGCGTGTTCGGAAATCGGGCCGCCATGGTCCGCGCCGTAAACCGCGGCACTCGATGCGACGATCACTGGACATTCCGGCGCGGAGCCGCGAAGCCACTCCAGCAACCGCGCTGTGCTGGCGACGGTGCGGGAAAAATCTTCGAAGGGCTGCGCGATCGACAGCCCGACCGACGATCCGCCGGCGAGATGAAAAACCCTGGATGGCAATCCATGCCCGGCAGCAAGCGCGTTCAGATTGGCAGCGTCAATCTCGCCATTTACCCACGTTCGCAAGCCGAGGCGCTGTTTTTCAAAATCTTCAAGCGCGCCGTGACCGACGCCATGAACGGCATGGCCGGCGTCCGCCAATTCGCGGGCCAGATAACGGCCGATGAAACCGTTGGCACCGGTGATCCAGATGGTCATGGCGCCGCCTTGTGGCCGACAAACGAGTAAAGCCTTCCCGGCCGGTTGTCGAAGCGCTCGGCGATCGAAAGCAGCGATTGAAAAATCCGGTTTGAGCCAAGCGCCACGCGCCACAACGGCCTGGCGGGTACTTTTTTCGAGACCCTGTCTATGACAGCGTCGCGCAGACTGTCGATCGTGTAGGGGAACAGATTGATCGGACTCTTCAGCGGAGACAGAACCTCCAGCGGAGAAAAACCGGCCCCTTTTAGCGCGCCGATATAGCGATCGAGCAGGAACGCATGCTCGCCGCCGTAGAGGTGATGCAGGGGATGTCCATCCAGAAATTGACCGAGGTCGGTCTCTTTGCTGATCACATGCTCACGCGCGGCAACGAAGATTCCACCCGGACGAAGCACGCGATACATCTCGGAGCACGCAAGCTCGAGATCGCGGGTGTGATGGAGGACAGCCCGGGCAAAGACAACATCGAACGCGCCGTCGACAAACGGCAGACGTTCGGAAAACTCCTCGACCACGCCAATCGGCAGCGCGGCTTCCGCAGCCAGCCCGCGGATCGCGCCGGCGCCGACGATCGCGCTGGGATCCGGCTCCAGCGACGTAACTTGAAATCCTTCGCGCGCGAGCGCGTAGCTTGCGATCCCGCGCCCGGCGCCGACGTCGAGCGCTTTGCCTCCGCGACCGCGCAGCAGTTGGGAAACCGCCTGCCATTCGCCGCTGCCGCGATAGCGCTCGGCCGCCGCGATCAGCGGGTCGTCGTAAAACGCGTCGACAACGAGTTGCCGCTGCGCCGGCTGGTTGCGAAGCCAGACCACCGCGTCTTCCCAGGACAGTATTTTTGGATCCATCTCCATCCCAAGGCCTTGACCGCAATTGCAGGCTCGCGCAGGAAAGCTTGCGCCGGGCACTATTCGCTAAGCAACGAGACGCAAACAAGCAATGGCTCTCGACGACGCCGCGCGATCATTGCCCCTGCCCTGTCCACTGTGTACGTCAAAAACGACGGCATCCTTGACACCCTCCGCGTCCGACCGCTGCCAGCCGTCCTGCGAATAGCGAAAATATTCGATTTCACAGGAGGCCGGCCCGAATGCGTCTACCAGTTGCCTCACCATCGCGTCATCAAATACCTGATACCAACCGAGGTTTTGCCGCGAACCGAAGGGAAAAGAGATGTAACACGTCCCCCCCGGCTTCAGAATCCGCCGGAATTCCCGGGCAGCAGCGAGAAAGCCTGTTTCGTCGCGCTCGGCGCGTTGCTGATCCGAGGTATAGAGCAGCGTATTATCGAGTCCGATATGTTCGATCGTCGAAAGGCAAATAACGATATCGAATGTTTGGTCGTTGAAAAACGTTTCCCTCAGATCTCCGTACACATAAGATACACCGTCGTACCATTTGCAGTATTTCTCCGGCGCCAAGGTCATAATGGTGAGATCGCTCCCCTTCAACGGCGCCCTGTTCAGAATAAAATCGTGATTGAGGATCGATCCGGCGTCGAGTATCCGCGGCCTTGTTTTTCCTGCCGCGGACAGATGACCAAAAAGCCAAGGGTATTCTACCACCCGTTCATCTATCGCAACCCCGAATCCGGCTGGAAGGTTCGTTCCCGGCGTCACGGCGCGCTGATCTATCGCCGCCTCAATCGCCTGCCTTTTGCTTGTGTAGTAACCCACGCTCCAGGGCGGCCGCCCGCGCAGCCAATACAATGGCAACGCCGCCGCATCGATAGCGGATTTGATCTTGAATGCGATTGCGCCGGTATGCATGCCGCTCTTTCTAGCTCAGAGAAACGATTTCAACGAAACGCTGCCACTGCAACGTCTTGTTATAGAAATCGCCAACCATTTGCCTTCCTCGCGCGGCCACAAGATTTCCACCTGCTTCGTTTGATAAAATCTGACGAGCCAAATTGACTGCTTCATCCGGACTTTTGTAGGTCAGCATCGTCTCGCCATCCTTCATCCCCTCGGGATAAATCCCGTCGTCGGAGAGCAGCAATGCGCCACATCCCATGGCCTCGAAACATCGCATATTGCCCCTGTCGTTGCCCGCCATATCGATCGCCCCATTGAGCACAATTTTCGTGTTGCCAATCAATTGATACAAATCCCGGCCGAACACCGGCGCCCTGGCGATTTCCTTGATGGCTTTCGGGCGGCGGAGATTTCGAAGCTGCGGAAAGAGCAGCCCGGGAAGGCTTTCCGCAAGTCGCGTCATGCGGGACGCATCCAAACAATACACCACGTTCCAGTCCGGGCTTAGAGCTGCGATAGACTGCAGAACTTTGACGCGGGTCGCGTGGTGCCGCGAGTAGCCGCCGACGAACAGAATATCTATCGCCCTTTCAGCATTTCCATATCGCTCCATCTCAGGGTCAACGGCTGGATAGAAATATCCGACTTTGCACCCTTTGCGGCGCCAGTCCTCCAGAATTGAGGGAAAATTACAGGTAACCATACCGTAGGCTGAGAGATCTGCGCTGCCTGAGGGAGCTGCACGCCAACAGATTGTCTTCTTTACACAGCCGGGAAGCCGACGGACGAATGAACTGTCATATCGCGTCGGATCGGTATTGTAGAAAACCTCTGTACGATGATCTTCGATTTGCGCGAGCAGAATTTCGGCGAGGTCGCCTTGGCGCATGTCTTGCTCTCGCGCCCACGCGCGCTGCAATATCCTGTCATCACCGTTCGTGAAGAACGCATCGGCATCGCCCTCCAAGACCGGCTTCAAAAAGTGCAGGGCTCCAAATCGATCGTTCAGAAGCACTTGTCTTCGCGCCCTGAAGCCGTTGTCTTTCGCAGACAAAGCGTCCAATCGACGCAAATACGAACTGTGGATCCCGCCATTTTGGAACAGACGCATTTGCAACCGTCTCCCTACAAACGCATTCGGCGCGAGCCGAAAAAAATCCTGAACAGATCGATTGGACCAAAGCGGTTCACGCCGGGATCATGATTGCCAATAGGGCGGATTCGCGGTGACCAGGCCACAGCGGTGGATACAAGCAAGATAGCGGCTGGCAAGTGGTAATTCCTCGAGAATGCATCCGGACACCAGCGTAACGAGTGGTACGGAAACCGCGACAGACCGTTATCCTGAAAAGCCCGCATCTAAATCAACCCGCCAAATTGCCATCCGGCGAAGCGCTCATTGAGCGTACGACCTTGGCCGGATTGCCCACCGCAACCGAATAGGCTGGTATATCACGTGTGACAACAGAGCACGCGCCGATAACAGCACCTTCGCCTATCGTAACACCCTTTAGAATCCTTGCGTTAAATCCGACCCAGACCTTGTTGCCGATGACAACCGGTGCATGCGGGAGTGCTCCCAATTTTTTAGACCTTTACCCCAGTCGCGGACGTCATTCTTGCGGGTTATGCCATTCAATGCTGTGGGAATCGTGATCCACGACGGTAATACCCCACGACATGATGACGTCATCTCCGATAACGAGACTTGGGCAGTAGACGAGATCGCTTCGACCTGCCGATTTGGATTTTGCCGCCGCTTTCCTCAAAACTCATATCGGCGTGAATAATTAAATCTTCTCCGACCGAGAGCAGGTTTCCTGAAACGCGCTTTAGTCGCCGCCATGCGATGGTTGTCCCACGGCCGATCGGGACGGCGCCCGAACGGCGGGCCTTCCAGCTCAGCATGGAGTCGATCAGCGTTATCAGGATGTGTCTCAGCATGTCACACCCTCGCCATCATCCATTTAGCATTCAGATACGGCCAGATCCGTCCGACCGACTCCCAGTCCCACGTCTTCGATTCGGTCAGGCGGTCGAACGTCTTGCGCAGGCTAACCTCATCGACGAGTTCGGCGAAGGCCGGGACGTTCCGATCGAGCAGAGCGGCGGCCCAGCCGGAAAGTGGTCCGTTCAACCACTCCGGCATCGGTGAATTGAGGCCCACCTTGCGGCGTCCCATGCGGATCGACTCGGGCATCCGGCCTTGCATCGCGCGCCGTGCGACCATCTTGGTATAGCCGTCGGATGACTTGCTCGCCTCTGGAAGCGCCATCGCATAGGTGACGAGACGCCAGTCCATAAACGGCATCCGCACTTCGACGCCGTGCGCCATCGAGACACGATCGAAGTTGCGCAAGATGGTCGGCAGCACCGTGCTGTGAAACATTCGGTAGAGGCGCCGGTTCAACGTACCCCATTCGCTCGGGAGCGCATCGCCGTCGCCGACAAGGGGCAATTGCGCCGGAATGCCGCGCAGCCCGCCGCGCAAAAAATAATGCCCTTCGGCTCTGACCGTCATGGCGCGCAGTATGTCGATGCATCGCCTCGCCAACGGCGAATTGGAAGCCGCTCCCGCGAGGATATTTCTCAGACGAAATGCTCCCGATTGGCCCTCCTGAAGATAGGCTCCCATCAACTCATCGGCGCCGTGGCCATCGAGCGAAACCAGCACCTTGGCGCGCCTGAGCTCGCGGTACAGCTGCCAGGCGGCGCTGGGCAGCGATATATAGACATCGTCATTGTCATCCAGGATGCGGTCGAGGTCCGTCAGCGCGTCGTTCCGCCCAATTTCCACGAATCTCGGGTCGACGTCCGCCCACGCCGCCGCTTGTTCCGCCATCGGTCGCTCATCGTTCGATGCTCCCGGAAACGTTGCGACAAAGGCGTGGCGCCAGGCGACGCTGTCCCGCGGCCCCATCCCCGCTTTCGCGTGGGCCGCCATTTCGCAGATGACCGCGGATGAATCGAAGCCGCCGGAAAGGCAGGTTCCGATGGGCACGTCGCTGCGCATTCGCAGCGCGACTGCATCGCGGAACAACTCACCGAAGCGCTCGACCCGTTCGGCCTCGGTATTTGGAACCGATGGCAGGTGATCGAGGGTGCACCACCAGCGCCGGATTTCCAGCCGGCCGCCCCGCAACCACATGCAATGCCCGGCCTGCAGCCGGCGCACCTCGCGGCAGAGCGTGCGTTCGCTGCCTTCGACCCCGAAAGCATCGAGCATCAGCCTGCGTGCCACGTCGATATCGATCGACGGCGCAATCAGTCCGCTTTGCACCAGGGCCCGCTGTTCCGACGCGAACACGAGACGATCCGGCGACATCGCATAAAGCAGCGGCTTGATGCCGAAACGATCCCGCGCGAGAAACAACTCCCTGGTCTCGGTGTCAAATATCGCCAGCGCCCACATCCCGTTGAAGCGCATCAGCATGTCCTCCTGCCACGCTCGCCACGCCGCAAGGATCACCTCGGTATCCGATTGGGTCCGGAAGGTCGCACCCAGTGCTTCCAGTTCGCGGCGAAGTTCGAGGAAGTTGTAGATCTCACCGTTGAAGACGATCGCGTAACGGCCATCGCTCGACAGCATGGGCTGGTAACCGCCCGGGCCGGGATCGATGATGGCCAGCCGCCGGTGACCGAGGGCCACGTTCCGTTCCGCACTGAACCAGTGTCCGGCACCGTCCGGGCCGCGATGAGCCACCAGGGCGGTCAGACGTTCGATTTCAGCCGGCTCCACGGCCTGGCCGCTGACGTTGACGATGCCCGCAATTCCACACATGACTAAACGACCTTCCCGGGCAGGAAACGGCTGGCAATCGCACGCATATCCCGCCAGCACGTCTCGCCGTAGGGCCCGATTCCTGAAACAGCGACAACAACGACGAAGATGATGCCCGCCGCCACGCCATAGGAGGCCCCGACCAACCACCAGTGCGGCGCCTGGTCGAATAGTCGTTCCCCCACGAAATAGCGCAAGGCAGTCGCCGTGATGATACCCGTCCCCAGCGGCAGCAGGACGAAGTGGCCAACCCGAGGCCACATGCCCGGCATGCTGAAGCTCTGCCGCAGCAAGGACATGGTGATGACGATCTGCGCGATCATGCCGAGACAGGCGCTCCAGCCCGCCGCCTGCCATCCGAAATGAGGCAGCGCCACGGCGCTTGTAGCGAGCGTAACGACAGCCGTCGTCAGCGCGATCAAGGCGGTGGAGCGTGACCGGCCGTGGGCCAGCAGATAGTAGGCGAAGACATTCGAGGCACACCCCAGCATTCCCGCGACGGCCAGCACGACCAGCAGCCCCTGGGTCTCGATAGCAACTTCTCTTCCGGTCCAGGCATGAAGCAGCGGCCCGGCGATGGGGATCAGTGCGCCCAGGGCAGTAGCCGCCACAACATTCAGCACCCAGGACGAGCGAAACAGCAGGTCGGCCATTCGATCGCTCAATTCCTTTTGCAGGGAACTAAAAAACGGAAACAGGATTTCGCCGATCTTCAAAATGCCGATATACATGGCCTCTTCGAGACGCTGCGCGATGGTGTAATATCCCACGAATTGGGGCGCCAGAAACGCTCCAAGCAGATATCGATCTGCCTGGCCCGCGATCACGCCACTACCCTGCGCGGCGAATTGCCATGCTCCCACATTGAAAAGCCCGCCCAGCGGCCCGCGATGCAGCGCGGGGCCCGCCATCCACTCGGCCGCTACCCGGCGCGAGATTGCGCATGAGACCAGCAACCCCGCGGCAAAACCGAGGGCCTGACAGCCAAGAAAGGTCGAAGCCTGTGGCCAGCGCGGGACCAGCACCAGCATCGACGACGTCGAGATGACCGCGATCGCCATGCTAATCGAGGCCAGCCGCGGATAGTCCTGGCGCGCGGTGAAAAGCGCCAGAAACACCCCAGAGATGCATTGGCATAACCAGCCGCCCGCGCCGAGCAGAAAGGCAAGGCCCAGATCATTAGCGACCGTGCCCTCGAGATGAAACACATGACGGGCAAGCGGTGGACCGGCCAGCGACAACGTCGCCGCGATCGGAACTCCCGCAGCGCCCGCCAGCAGCAGAGCGGTCGCAAAGAAACGACGCGCTTCAGCCTTCTCGCCTGGCGCCAGCCGGCAAGCCAACTCCCGGGTCGTCGATAGTGCGAGGGAGTTGCTGAACGCCAGTGCGGGCGCAACGCACGCCGTCACCAGACCGGCGACGCCGAAAGCGCTTGCTCCCAGCCGAAACAGGACGAATGGAAGAACGAGCAGGTTCAGTCCCACGCTGATGAGAAAGGCGCTCGCATTCCAAGCCGAGTTTCCCAGCAAATGAGAACCAGTTTTTCCCGCTGCCATCTCAGCGATCAAGTTGCATCATTGTCTGACCCGTCCAAATCGCGAACGGTAGCCAGCGCCGCACCGCCAATATCGTTGCGCCGAACAGACAGAAGTGACGGTTCCAGAGTAAATCTGGTCATATTGCCTTCCTCGATACCAACCGGTGGTAAGAGAGTACGTTAGCCTAATTCGCGCTTGCTAGACATATGTCCTCTTCGTCGATACCCAGTACGAGGCTTATTGTGCCCGGCAGGATCAGACAAGAGGCCCTCGATTTCGCGGCGGAAATTGCATAGATTCGAAGGATGACTGCCGGCCAAGGCACATCTAACCCCGCAAAGGACCCGTCGTCGAAATTGTTTGCACGTGCAGCCTCATGCGACGTGACCCCGCGAGACCGTCCGGTCCGGCTGGCAGGCTATGCTTCGCGCAAAGCCCCGGTCTCGACCATCCTCGACCCGATCGAGATTTCGGTCATTTTGCTGGAATGCGGCGTACAACGCTGTCTCATCTTCAGCCTTGATCTCATGATCGTGGGATCCGAACTTCAGAATATGATCCTCGCCAAACTGCGGCGACTGGGATTCAGGCCGGACGAAATCGTGCTGTTGGCGTCGCATACGCACTACGCTCCCGCCACCGATCAGGCTTGCGAATGCCAGGGGATACCGGAGGTCGAATTCGTCAACGACGTGGCTGACGCCGCGGAAAATCTGGTGCGTCAAACTCAACGGCAACCGCCTTCAGAAGTCAGTCTGGATGTTTTCCAGGGGCACCTGAACCACTCCATCAACCGCCGCCGCTATTGGCCGTTCCCGACCTTGGGACGAACCTATGGGTTCAGGCTGACAAGCGTCAGCCTTGCGCCAAATCCGTCGGGGCCCAGAGATGAGCAAGCGACCGTCGCGCTACTCCGGAAGACGGATGACGGGCAAGTGCTCGGTGTGATCTGGCATTACACCTGCCATCCGACGGCTGTCATTCCCTACAACGTCATCAGTTCCGACTATCCCGGCGCGGTGCGCCGCGCGTTGCGGGAACGCTTCGGCGAAATTCCCTGCGTTTTTGCACAAGGGTTTTGCGGCGATATCAGGCCAAACATAACTTCCACGCGGCACATCGGCTGGCGCGAGCGTCTTCGCAGGATTATTCGCACCATTGCGTCCGGTCCCTTGTTTGCGTCTCCGTCAGCGGAGGACTGGGTACGCTGGAGCCAGAGCCTCGCCGCCCGTGTATGCGACATCACCCAGGGAAGCCCTGTAACGACGTTTTCGCCCGTCAGCCTTCGAACCGGATCGGCCACAATTCCTCTCGGCGACTTCTTCAGTGGCTCCACGCCGGACAAGATGCTGGCGGTCCAGACCATCCAAATTGGCGAGGAGCTGGAAATTGTGGCGCTGTCGGCGGAAGCGACCGTGGAATGGGAACGCATTCTCGATGCGGCCGTCCCCGTCGCATCGGGGCGAATTCGCCTCTATGCGGGATATCTGGGAGCGCTGTTCGGCTATCTCCCGACTGCGGCGCAGGTGGGAGAAGGCGGTTATGAGGTCGAGGGATTTCAGCCCTTGTTTGGTCTGTCAGGCCGCTTCGAAGCGGGCCAGATCGGCCCGGCCGTTGTCGGATGCGTCCGAAACGCGCTTGAAGATATGGAACGCACAAAGGCCCGCGTGATAGAACCGGCGCCATCACCGGCGCAATGACGGGACCGCAGGACATCTGATGACCGACGAGCCGCTCGCGAGCCGCAGCTTCAGCCCGGACGATCAGGTCGCCTTCGCGCGGCTCTCTTCCGACTGGAACCCGATGCATCTGGACCAAGCCTTCGCACGGCGCACCCAGTTCGGCGCGCCGGTGGTGCACGGCATTCATACGCTCGCCTGGGCAGCCAATGTGCTGCTGGCGCGCTTTCCCACGAAGATTGCAACCATCCGCGCCAGATTTCCGCAGCCGCTCTATCTCGACGAACCCGCGACCATCAGCGTTCGCGCGCGGACGGATACGCGAATCGAATTCGAGGTCGTTGCCGCCAACACGGTGATTGCACATGCCAGGCTGTCGACGGCGCCTGGAAACTCCGTGGCCGAAAACGCACGACTGGCAGCGTCGAATCCCGTCCAACTCGCACAGCCCGCCGATCTTCGGTTTGAGCAGCTCGCCAATCAGGCCGGCGCAGTTGCGACCGGCGATGGCCACGCCAAAGCGCTGTTCCCGGCGCTGACCGAGTCGATCGGCCTCCCCGCCGTGAAAGCGCTGCTGGCGACCTCGCAAATCGTGGGCATGGCGTGCCCGGGACTTCACTCGCTGTTTGCCGGTCTCGAGGTGAGCTGCGAGCCGGAAGGCGATCGCGAGGGCGTTCTCGCCTACGCCGTCCGCAAGGTCGACGCGCGATTTCGGTCGCTGCAGATCGACGTGTCGGGTTCCGGAATCACGGGCCGGCTCGATGCGTTTGCCCGCCCGGCACCGCCGTCCCAGGCTGCCATGGTTGAAATTTCTCCGCGTGTCGCCGGAGCTCCGTTTGCCGGCCAGAAATCGCTCATCGTCGGCGGCTCTCGCGGGCTCGGCGAGGTGACGGCGAAAATCGTCGCGGCCGGCGGCGGGCATGCCATTATCACGTACCACGAAAGCCCGCGTGATGCCGAGCGGGTCGCAACCGAGATTCTGCGGCCCGGCGGCCGATGCGAAATCCTGCGCTACGACGCCGCATCGCCGGCGAACGAGCAGCTGCACGAACTCGGCGCGATCGATTGCTGCTACTATTTCGCGACGCCGCGGATATTCCAGCGCAAGTCTGCCTTGTACGAGCCTGAGAAGCTGCGCACGTTCCTGCGCATCTATGCGGACGGTTTTTTTGATCTCTGCACGGCGCTGGCCCATGACGGATCGCGGAAAGTCGCCGTGTTCTATCCTTCGACAGTCGCCATCGACCAGACGCTCGGCACGACGGCGGAATATGCCATGGCGAAGGCAGCCGGAGAGATCCTGGCGAACTACGTCCGTGAATTCATGCCCAACATTCAGGTGCTGCACCGCCGCCTGCCCCGGATACTGACCGACCAGACCGCCATGGTCGGCGTCGCAAGCGCCGACAACGCGTTGGACGTGATGCTGCCTATTGTATATGACGTGCAGCAGATGGCGCGGCCCATCCCGGCGCCGCTCGGCTGATCCGTCGCTCGAAGATACGCCCTTCAAGACAAGCGCCCCCTGCCATGTCTCGCGTCGTCCGCAGCACCGTCAAGCGCCTTGCCCAGAAGCTCGTGGGACAAAGCGACGTGCGCGGCTTCGCGCGCAAGCAACAACTGTGGCTTTCGAAGAAAATCTACCGGCGGGAGGTTTCGATCGCAGAGTTCCGGCAGCAATTGATCGATCTCGGAGTGACGCCTGGAAGGACGCTCTGGGTGCAGTCGTCATGGAACGAGTTCTATAACGTTCCACTGCGGCCGAGCGAAATGATCGAGCTGATGCGCGACTTGCTCGGCCCCGGCGGAACGCTGGCCATGCCGGCGTTTCCGATCGATTCCCATCCGGACAAGGTTTTCCTCGTCGACCGCGCGCCGGTCTACACCGGCTTGCTGTGCGAAGTCTTTCGCCGCACGCCGGACGTGGTCAGAAGCATTCATCTTTCTTCATCGGTATGCGCGGTCGGCCCCAACGCGGATTTTCTGGTCAGGGATCATCACCACACCCTGATGCCCTGGGGAAAAGATACGCCGTTCTGCCGGCTCGCCGAGCTGGACGCGCGAATGTTGGGCATCGGCGCCGGCTTCAATTTCATGACTCCCCTGCATGCCGCGGAATGTTTGCTGTACGACGAGGTTCCGTTCTTTCACCGGGTATTCGACGGCACCATCAAGTACCGCTGGAAACGGGCCAATGGCGAGACCGGCGAGCACGAATACCGTCGGCGGATTGGCGATATAAGGCCGCAACGGCTGCACCGGCATTTCGGCCCCGATATCTGCGTGGATGCAAAAATATCGAATTTGAGGATACTTGCTGCCGACGCCAAACCGTTTATCGAACGCGCGGTCACGCTTGGTCGCATGGGCATAACGATGTATATCGACCCTGTTCCAAGGCCCGAGCTTTTTGTCTCTTCGAGGGGATCGACGACCTGATGGTGGATGCATCTGAAAACCCGACTTCATCCGATGCCATTCTTGGCCGGGTTCAGGACGTTTTCCGCACCGAGCTCGACGATGACGATCTGGTGATCGGGCCGGATACCAGCCAGAAGAATCTGAAGAGCTGGGACAGTCTGGCGCACATCCGGCTGGTCAGCGGCATCGAGAACGAGTTCGATATTCAATTCAATCTCACCGAGATCGAGCAGATCACATCGGTGCGGCAGTTCGTTCAACTGATCCAGGAACGTTCGCCGTGAGTGAGTCCCCGGCATCGACGAGCCACGCTGCGAAACTGCCCCTGCGAGCGCTGCCCTGGCTGCCCCGGCCTTCGGGAAAGATGCGGGAGCGGATGGCATCGCTGCCGGCGCAGCCGCTGGAGGCGTTGCTTTTCCTGCAGGCGCTGGCGCAAGCGGCCTGGGGTGAAGCCGATCTTCGCCTTCTCGGCCACAAGATCAGCGCGATCACGAGATCGGTGCCGGCGGACTTTGCCGCGCAGGCCCGCAACCACGGGCTGGTGCGGGTCCGACTGCTGATCTTGTCGGCGAGCACCGTCTCGCATATTTCCGACGCGCTGATCGGGACTGCGATCCGGTTCAAATTTCTGCTCGACGTCACGGTCGCGGAATATGAAGAGCCGGAGCCCTGGCTCGAGCGGAATGCAGCGGCGCTGAAACAAAATCCTCCCGATTTCGTGCTGGTGGCGTCCGACGGTCGGATGCTGAAGCTTTCATCTCCGCTCGGCGACGAAGCGGCCGCCGCGCAGATCATCGAAGCGGCCATCGCGCGGGTCTCGAGGATCGCCGAAGTCGCCGGCGCGGCAACGGGGCGTCCGGTGATCTTGCAGACGCTTGCCGACGATCCGGATGCCGTCAAATTCAACATGGACCTTACCCTGCCGGGCAGTCCGCGCTTTCTGACCGATGAATTCAACCGGCGGCTGACGCAGCAGGCGCGTCAGGACTCCCGGCTTCTGCTCGATGTCAATGCGCTGGCCGGCATGGTCGGATACGCCGCGTGGTCCGCCGGCCGTTATTGGTACGCCGCGAAATACCCTTTCGCGACCGGCATGATCCCGCTTTACGCCGACAACGTCATGCGAATCCTCGCGGCACAGATGGGGCGGTCGCGCCGCGTCCTGGTGCTGGACCTCGACAACACGATGTGGGGCGGCGTCGTCGGCGACGACGGAATCGAGGGTCTGGCGCTCGGCAATGGCAGCGCGCTCGGCGAAGCGCATTGGGCGCTGCAGCGGATGGCGCTGTCGCTGAAGGAGCGCGGAATCCTTCTGTGCGTTTCGTCGAAGAACGATGAAGCGATCGCGCTCGATGCGTTCCGCAATCACCCCGAGATGGCCCTGAAGGAAGACGACATCGTCGCTTTCCGCGTCAACTGGGACGACAAGGCGGCCAACATCAAGGCCATCGCCGACGCGATCGACCTGGGCCTCGATTCCTTCGTGTTCCTCGACGATAACCCGGCGGAACGCAAGCGCGTTCGCGATGCGCTGCCATCGGTGGCGGTTCCGGAATTGCCGGAAGATCCGAGCGAATGGCTGGCGGTGTTTCAGGCCGCTGGATATTTCGAGCAGGCAGCGTTTTCGAAAGAAGACCGGCTGAGAGCCGGCTTCTACAAGGCGAACGCGCTACGCGCCGCGCAGCTGGAGCGGATCGGCGACCACGACGACTATCTGCGCTCGCTCGCGATGACGCTGTCGATCGCCCCGTTCGACGATACGGGGCGCAAGCGGATCGCCCAGCTGATCTCGAAATCAAATCAGTTCAATTTGACGACCCGCCGCTACAGCGAAGCCGAGATCGCGGCGTTGCAATCCGATTCCGACGTTTTCACGCTACAGGCGCGCCTTGAGGATATCTTCGGCGACAATGGGATGATCTCGACTGTCATTTGCCGCCAAACCGGCCAATGCTGGGAGGTCGACAGCTGGATCATGTCTTGCCGCGTTCTCGGCCGGCGCGTCGAGGAAGCCATCCTTCAATATCTCGTCGGGCAGGCCCGCCTGAAGGGAATCACTGAAATCATCGGGCGCTACATTCCGACCGCCAAGAACGGCCTGGTTCGCGATCACTTCAGCAGACTTGGGTTCGTCCAGACCGCTTCCGAAAACGGCGAAACGACCTGGCAGCTCGCCATCGGCAGCTACGGTGATAAGGATCTGCCCATGAGGGTTGATGCGCAGCGGGAGCGGAAACTCGCTTCGGCCGGCAGGTCGTGAAAACGCTTCAGGCAATAGGCCCGCTCAAAGGCCGTCCAGCTCGCCGTTTTTCGGCTTCGAGCGAGGTATGAAGGGGGCGTAGGACCCGTCCGCGACGCCGAGAAAATCGGGCGCTGCTGCGTTGCGCTCAGGACCGAGAGCGGAACGGCCCACAGCGGGTTGCCTCTCACAAGCGGTTTGCCGTCCTCCCGATTTGGCCGCGACACTGGTCTCAAGGTACGACATCGACGGCATCCGCAGGTTGGGCGTCTGCGGGGTAGTTAACCGTCTCGTCAGGCAGGATATCCAGGGTGGCCGAGGTCGCCGCCAACAGATCCGGCACCCGGCCGGTCATCAGGGTCCCGCCAGATAGCAGCGCTAAACCGATAATCCCGGTCCACCTGACCATATTCGTCCTGTTGCCTCGCGCCGGCCGAAACTGTGCTGGAACGCCGTTGAGCCGAACTGCAACGGACCCTCATCAACATGCCCCGACTTAACGTGAAACTGTCGGGTTGCGGCGGCGCCGAAAGTGCCGATCTCTGACCAATTCCTTCCCCACCCAGAGCTTGTGCTTGGCCGCGATCGCCATGATCGCGTGCATGTCCGCCGGCTGGCGGCACGGATCACCTCGTTATCCGATTGGGTCCGGAAGTTCGCGCTCAAGGCTTCGGGTTACGGCGAAGTTCGAGGAAATTGTAGCTCTCGCCGTTGAAGGCCATCACGTGACGGGCGTCGCTTCAGGACCAAGGACGAGCGAAACAGCAGGTCAGCCATTCGGCGGCGAAAAGCTCCTCGAGATCTGATCCTTCACAATGGTCGCGGACTTCAAAGTCGGCGGCGGGCATGGTTTCGGTCGCGGGAGAGCCGCAGGCGGCCCGCGCCCTCACCTCTTATCGTCCGAATGATGCATTGGTCGGGCGGATATCGTGAGGTGCGTAAGTTGTAAGGAATGACATAAGACCGCCAGCTTAAACACTTGTAGCGTTTGCGCCACAATACTGCGAAATTCCTGACACTGGCTTCATAGCCCCTTGACCGAGCCAACCTTCAGTTGCACACCCTGACCTAGGCTTGCTCGTTCGCTGGGGACTATATTGGACGACCTTTATACCGATCGAGAATTGGCGGATTCTCGCGAGATAAGATTGGCTTGCGGCGATGCCAAAACCCTAGCTTTCGTCTCAGGTAACTTTAACGTCGTTCCCCCCGGTCACCTTAGGCTTTTAAAATTTGCAGCCGAGCAAGCCGACGTTCTCGTTGTTGGGGTTAATTCCGACAAAGTGACGGGCGTCACGCTTCCGCAAGACATGCGCCTTGAAAACGTGCGGTCGATCAGCATCGTCGACTACGCGGTCGGCCTTGACGCGCCGGCCGACGCATTCATCGAAGCGATGAAGCCGAACCTGGTGGCCAAGGGCAAGGAGTTCGAGAAGCGCTTCAATCCCGAACAGGCAGCGGTGAAGTCTCATGGCGGTCGGCTTGTTTTCGGTTCCGGTGAATTGCGCTTTGCTTGGGTGTCGTTGCTGAAGGCACGGCGGCATTTTGCAAATTTCAGTACGCTGCCATGAATGACAAGATTTCCATATTGGTAACCGGTTCCGACGGCTTCATCGGACGCCATCTCGTACCTTATCTCGCTGCGCGGGGCTACAGGGTGATTGCCGCATCAAGATCAGTGACCGCCTTTGAAGACCCGGATATAGTCTTTGCGCGGCTGCCAGATCTGTCCAAACCATTCGACTGGCAACCCCTTCTGCAAGATTGCAATGCGGTGGTCCATCTTGCCGGGATAGCCCATACTTTTGCTGAGGAAGACCAACATGATCGCATCAATCACCAAGCAACGGAACGGCTTGCTCAGGCTGCGCATCGCTGCGGCACGCATCTCGTTTTCGTCTCGTCGATCGCTGCCCAGTGCAGCTCATTTTCGGAACATGAATTAAACGAGGATGATCCTCCCCGCCCAACTAACTCATATGGCAGATCGAAGTTGGCCGCCGAGCTCGCTATTCGCGCGGCAGTCACTTCATTCACGATTCTGCGTCCCGTGGTGATGTATGGCGATGGCGAGAAAGGAAATTTTGCGTTCGTTCACAAGATATCGCGCCTACCAGTTCTACTGCCGTTCGGAGGACTGACAGCAAAACGATCCGTGCTTTCAATCCGAAATTTTTGTTCCGCCGTAGAATTGGTCTTGACCGATTTCCGCGCTCGCGGGGAAATTCTAATAGTATCGGACCCGACGCCCGTTGCTGTTTCCCAACTCATTGCACGTTACCGTGCCACCTTGGGCAGACCGCCTAGCCTGTTTGCTTTGCCTGAAAAATGGATAGAACTATTCCTCAAAGCGCTTGGCCGCAACGCCGTTTGGCAAAGGATTGGCCGCCCACTCGTTGCGCGGCCGACAAAATTACTCGCGCTCGGCTGGAAACCGTCCTGAACGACCAGCTATTTCGTTACCGCGTCCTAATTAGCCAGCTAGATCTAGATCATGAAGTTACTGTTGGCCAACCATGGTCGAGGTTTTGAACCGTTCGCCCCATACATTGCCTAGTCGTATCCAATATTGTATCTGATGCGGCGGCTTATAATTCCCGGGCTCAAGTAGAGCTAAAGTGACGGTCACATGATCAATCGGCCTTGCGCACCCGTGACTGCTTCAAGGGGTGGTAACGGGAATTATTTTTTACCGGGTTCTGTTTCCCTGGCATGCGCATGAACGACCTGTCGGCTGTCTCCCCAAGACACGCTTTCGTGCAGTCCCGACTTCGGCCTGGTCTCGCTCTGTTACTTTGCCTGCACATCGCGGCGTGCTGCTGGTCTCTTGTCTATGCTGCTGACTCCTTTCCCGGCATCATCGACTTTGACAAAACTCATCTCATCGCCGCGACGCTCATCGTTATCCCCTTCGCCATCGCTTCAATTCTGTTCGTGATCAACCAATTCAGCTTCGGTTACTTCTTGGGATTCTATTTTTACACAATGATCCTTGGGTATCTTTGGTTCATTAAATTTTCGAGGCTGCCTTACGATCATCCACTGGCCGCTGCCTCAATCTTCCTCTCCGGCCTGGCGTTTCTCGTGCCTGTGCTGTCTATCACTTCACCGATCCGACAACGAATGGTTCTGTCGGCGCGCGCCCTGGACGTGCTGTTATCTCTCACCCTGATCCTGGGCGCGACCATCGTCGTGGTCGGCGCTTCATACAATTTCAAGCTGGTCGATCTCTCCGAGATGTACAAATATCGCGAAAAAATCGAATTCCCTGCCCTGTTGCGATATGCAATCGGCATGACTTCGAACGCGCTATTACCGTTTGCTTTTGCATGCTTTGTTGCGCGCGGGGAGCGTTGGTGGGCTGGAACTGCGCTGCTGTTAATTCTGCTGCTTTACCCGGTTACGCTAACCAAGATGACGCTTTTTGCGCCATTCTGGCTTCTCTTTCTAACACTGCTGTCCAGAGTTGCCGAAGCCCGAACCTCGGTTATCCTATCGCTGTTTCTGCCCATATCGTGCGGAATTGCCTTCCTGCTCCTAAGCAAGGGCGGCGCGATGCCGTCGGCCGTGGCTATGCAATATTTCGGCACCGTTAACTCCAGAATGATTGCCATGCCGTCGGTCGCATTGGAGGTGTATAATAATTTCTTTTTGACCCACGCTCTGACCCATTTCTGCCAAATCAACATTTTGAAATATTTTGTTGACTGCCCATACAATGAACAACTGTCGGTCGTCATGTCGCACGCCTATGACCAGGGCGCCTTTAACGCCTCGCTGTTTGCTACCGAAGGCATTGCTTCCGTCGGGCCAATGCTGGCACCGCTTTCTGCGCTCGGCTGTGGGCTGGTAATTGCACTCGCCAACCGTCTCTCCTCCGGATTGCCTCCCAAATTTATTTTGCTGTCCGGCGGCTTGCTTCCACAGATTTTCTTGAACGTGCCGCTTTCAACGGCTTTGCTATCAAACGGAGCAGCCCTCCTCTTCCTGCTATGGTACGTTACCCCGCGCGCTATGTTTGACAAAAAAGATCAGGCAGGACGATCGCTCCAACTGCCGCCCGCGGACATACCAAGGAAAACGAGTTGCAAGCGGAAGTCGACTTAACGGGTTTGCGCGGTCAAGGTCTAGCGGCGCAGCGCACACCTTCTATGATGAAGTCTTGGACTCGTTCATCCAGATAGGCGTGGATTGGCAGGCTGATGACCCGCTTCGACAAGCTCTCACTCACGGGCAAACCATTGCCAACTGTGGGGTAAGAGCGATAGGCCGTCTGCAGGTGCATAGGCTTTTCGTAATAGATCATGGTTGGAATACCCTGCCCCTTTAGTGCTGCCACGAAACTATTGCGGTCAATGCGGTCAGGAAGACGAATGGTATATTGCGCCCAGACCGATGTATTTTCCTTCGAAACACGCGGTACCATGACAATATCGCCTAACGCATCGGCGTATCGCTCAGCGATGATGTCGCGTGCTGCAATCTCCTCATCGAAGACCTTGAGTTTTTCGATGAGAACCGCGGCCTGAATTGTATCAAGTCGCGCGGTCATGCCTAATCTTACATTGTCGTATTTGTCGTTACCCTGACCATGGACGCGGATGCTGCGCAGGATCGCGGCAAACTCGGCGTCATTCGTAAAGATGGCACCTCCGTCGCCAAAGCACCCGAGTGGTTTGGCTGGAAAGAAACTCGTTGTCGTCGCCAAACCGAATGTCCCGAGCTTGCGCCCGCGATAGCTCGCACCGAAGCTTTGAGCCGCGTCGTCAAGCACAAAAAGCCCCTCTGCGTTAGCGATATCGCTAATTGCATCGTGATCGGCAGGCTGGCCAAAGAGGTCCACGGGTATGATGGCTTTGGGCTTCAACCCAAGTTTTCTGGCAAGCGCAATGCCCTTCTTAAGCGAGGCAACATCGATGTTGAAAGTTTCTTCATCGACATCGACGAAGATCGGCGTAGCGCCCCTCAGCGCCACGACCTCACCCGTGGCGCAGAACGTAAATGATGGGCAGATCACTGCATCTCCCGGACCAACGTCCTTTGCCAGCAACACCATTAGCAAGGCATCCGTGCCGCTCGCGCAGCTTATGACGTGCTTGGCTCCCGTGTAAGTCGCAAGCTCCGCTTCCAGCTGCATAACTTCGGGACCGTTGATGAACTGGCTATGGTCCAGCACGCGTTTGATCGCACTATCAATCGAACCGCTCAACCGGGTTCGCTGTGCCGTAACGTCAATAAAGGGTATGTTTAGGCCCGCGTTCTTATTCATGATGCCCCAAGAAATTGGTGTGAAGGAAGAATACCGCATCCACGACGGCCTACCTACCACGCTGGGGTCGGTAGTTAGAGCTCCGACCGAATGCATCGGGAACACTTTTTGATTCAGACAGTTACAATAGAAATATCATTGCTCGACTGGCGCAACACTCGACCCGATTTAGGGGCGCGTAGTTTGATCCACGCCTTGATACAATTTAGCTATGCGGGACAATTGTGCAGCCGCTGAGTTGATCAGATTTCAGCCAGGATCCCGTCTAAAAGAACATACTTCTGCTTCGTACGCGGGCAGATCAGGTCGTCCTTGAGACGCTCGCCCGCACGGCTCATCCATCCGATGCGCCGCGCCGGATTTCCGACCATCAGCGCGAAGTCCGCGACATCTCTGGTGACAACAGCGCCGGCTCCAATGAAGCAAAACATTCCGAGCGAATGGCCGCACACCACCGTGGCATTCGCTCCGATCGAGGCCCCTCGGCCAATCGGCGTAGTCCGAAATTCATCCTTGCGTGAAACGTTGGCGCGCGGATTGTTCACGTTGGTGAACACGCAGCTCGGTCCGCAAAACACGTCGTCGGCCAGCTCGACGCCGTCATAGATCGCGACATTATTCTGGATCTTGCAGCCATTGCCGACCCGAACGTTTGGGCCAATCATGACATTCTGTCCGATCGAGCAATTTGCGCCGATCACTGTGCGGGACAAGATATGGGAAAAATGCCAGATCTTGGTGCCCTGACCGATTACCGCGCCGTCATCGACAAAACTGGAGACGTGAATGAGCGCGCCAGGAAACCTCGGGTCTTCCCTCATTTCGCTCATGCGCGATTTGCCTTGATCGCAAATGGATGAACGCCGTTGGTTTTGATGACCGGCAGGTCGCGGAATTTCGAAACGATATCGATCGAGGTACGCACTTCGTCAAGTCCAAAGCCTCGACCAGCGATAATTTCTTCATAGCTGCGGGTATGAAGGTCGGTGAAGCCTTCCGAAAATTCCACCTCCTCCCCGTCGACGGTGATCGAACGAAACGTCGACTTCTTGCCCCGCACACTCTCGGGCAGATCGTTACGATTTATCGAGAGAAACCAGCTTACATCGGCGCGCTCGCATTCGAGCGAGCCAGCGGCCCGTTCCGACTCCCGGAGATGGGCTTCGTTACGGCTGACGCTTCCGAAAATGAATCCCAGCATGTCGAAAAAGTGGACGCCGATATTGGTCGCCACTCCGCCTGACTTGCGGTCGTCACCCTTCCAGGAGGTGTGATACCACTGGCCGCGCGAGGCGATGTATGTGAGCTCGACTTTGTGCCGCTTGTTGCTTTTCGCGAACCGATCACGCAACGCGATGATCGCGGGATGCAACCGAAGCTGAAGGATGGTGGATATCCTGCGACCGGTGTCGTGCTCGATCTCCGCCAGACCGTCGATGTCCCGGGGACTGAGGGCCAGCGGCTTCTCGCAGATGGCGTCGGCACCAGCACGCATCGCATAGCTGCAATGGACGTCGTGAAGGTGGTTCGGCGAGCAGATCGCGGCGTAATCAACTTTCTCGCCGCGGCGGCGCAGCTGATCGATGTAGCGATCGAACTCCTCGAACCCGACAAAGAATTGCGCGTCGGGAAAATGGCTGTCCAGAATGCCGACGGAGTTGTTTGGATCATAGGCGGCAACGAGATTTCCACCCGTTTCCGCGATCGCACGCATGTGCCGCGGAGCAATGTACCCGGCAGCGCCAATAAGGGCATATGATGTCAAAGGCTGTCCCTGTTTGCAAAAACTAACGCCCGGCAGATCCGGCGGCTCGTGGCGGTTGCATTTTCCTAGCCCGTTCGCGTCGCAATCGTCAAGGATGGCTGGCCAGATATGTATCCGTCCGGAAACATGGCGGAAGCCGGCGCGGAGGCTTCGGCCCAGGTTCCGTTCTAGATGACCTAGGGGAGAAATAGGTGTTAGGCCCGTACAATGTTGTCGGCCGGGGCGAGGAACCTACCGCGACAATCGATCAAAAGCGACGACTGCGTTCGTACCAGTTCATAATCAAACTTGTCGTGATCGGTCGCCAGCAGCACGCAATCAAACTTCGCGATGCTTTCCGGCGTGAGCGTCGTGCTCGACAGGTCAAAGTGATGTTCGCGCATTTTCGGAAACACCGGAACGTGCGGATCGCTGTAGGCCATATTGCCACCGAGATCGCGGAGTTTTTCCATCAAGAATACCGACGGCGACTCGCGCACGTCATTGACGTTTTTTTTGTAGGCGATGCCGAGAACGAGAAGATTGCTTCCCTTGATGGATTTTCCCTTTCCGTTAAGAGCTCCCGTGACCTTGGATACGACATAATCCGGCATCGATGAATTGATCTCGCCTGCGAGCTCGATGAAGCGCGTGTGCATACCGTATTCCCGCGCTTTCCAGGTTAGGTAAAACGGGTCGATCGGAATGCAGTGGCCACCGATCCCCGGACCGGGATAATAGGGCACAAAACCGAAAGGCTTGGTTGCCGCAGCCCGGATCACCTCATGAATATCGATGCCCATCTTGTCCGCAACCATCTTCATCTCATTGACGAGACCGATATTCACCGAGCGATGGATATTCTCCAATAGCTTTGTCAGTTCGGCGGCCTGGGTCGAGCTGACCGGGACAACCTTGTCGATCACTTGCCGATAGAGCGCGATACCCGCCTCGAGACATGCCGTGGTGCAGCCTCCGCAGATTTTCGGGATCGATCGGGTGGTAAAATTCGGATTGCCGGGGTCTTCCCGCTCGGGTGAAAACACCAGAAAGAAATCGCTGCCGACTTTCAATCCGCGTTTCTCGATGCGCGGTTTCAACTCTTCTTCGGTCGTGCCTGGATAGGTTGTGCTTTCGAGCGACAGTATCATCCCGTCGTGCAAATGCAGCAGCAGTGATTCTACCGTATTGAGAACGAAACTCAGATCAGGCTCGCGGTATTTATTGAGCGGCGTGGGCACGCAGAGAATAAGCGCATCGACTTCTGCGGCGCGGGAGAAGTCGGTGGTGGGATCAAAACCGCGGCCGATTGCGGTCTGGACGCTCGCTGGCGTAATGTGCTCGATGTAGGATTTTCCCGCTCGAAGCGCGTCGACCTTGACCTGGTCGATATCGAAACCGACAACCTTGTATCCGACTTCACAATAGCGAAGCATCAGCGGCAGGCCAACATAGCCAAGCCCCACTATTCCTATCGTTGCCGTCCTGCGGTCGAGCTTCTCGATCAGTTCTGAATTCATTCGAATACCCGTAAACCTCTGCGCAATGGCGCGCCATCCGATCGGATTTCACGTTGCTTCATGCTTGTATGTTGCGGAAGGAGGGAGCCCCCGAATCGGTCCCTGTCGTGACGGCCCGCAAGCGTGGCGCGATCATGACATACCCTTCCGAAATCGGCTCTACAACCCAAAATTCGGCCCCTTCCGGTTCAATTTTCAACCCATCTTCCAGACGACGCCTTGAGAAGTTCCGCGATCCGAAACGCTGCGCGGCCCTCGCCATATTCGTCTATTTCCCGGCGCGCACTGTACTGCGGCCCTTTCCAGAGTCTGTTCCAGCCGTGCGTCACCGTCTCCGTCCATTCCGTCTCGTCGCGCAACGTCGTGCAGGGCACACGATGAAAATAGGCTTCCTTCTGCAGTCCGCCGGAGTCGGTATAGACTTCGCAAGCACTGCTCAAAAGTTTCGTCATATCGAGGTAGCCCACTGGCGCGATCACCGTCAAACCATCGAGATCTATCTCGAGCCGTCGAGCGGCCTGCTCGGTTCTCGGATGCAGCGGCAGCACGACCGGCAACCGCGCTGCGCAGGACTTGAGATAATCGATGACAGCATGAAGCTGCTGCGGCTCATCGGTATTTTCGGCGCGATGGACGGTCGCCACCGCATAATTTCCGGCCGTCAGCGACATGTCAGCCAGGATGCTGGATCGGCGGCCCGCCTGTTGAGCGGCGAAAACAGTTGCATCGAACATCACGTCTCCGACATGATGTACGCCTTTGGTGACGCCTTCATTCGTCAGATTTTCAACTGCATTTTTTGTGGGACATAGATGCAGCGCGGACAGGTGATCGGCCAGAACACGGTTGATCTCTTCCGGCATTCGCCGATTGAAAGACCGCAAGCCGGCTTCTACATGCGCGACCGGAATGTGAAGCTTCGATGCCGCCAGGGAGCCCGCCAGTGTCGAATTGGTATCGCCGTAGACGATAACCCAATCGGGCTTCTCCGTCTTCATGACCGGCTCGATCGCGATCAGCATCCGCCCCGTCATCTCTCCATGACCGCCCCCATGGATATCGAGATAGTGCTTCGGTGCGGGTATGCTCAGCTCGTCGAAAAACACATCCGACATGCCCGCATCAAAATGTTGGCCGGTGTGCACCATCACCTCGGAGAGCCCATCGGTTTCCCGGAGCACCCGGCTGACCGTGGCCGCCTTGATGAATTGCGGACGGGCACCAACGATGGTGAGAATTTTCAAAGGCCACCTATACCGGCTTACGGTTGAAAGGAAAGCGAGGGATCATCTCCCGTTAATCCGCGGATTCGCCAGGAGATCCGCCAATTGTTTTGCGAATGCCTTCCTCCAGCCGCGTGAAGCGACGGAGGTCGAAGCGGTCCGCCAGCCGACCTAGATCCGGCACGACGTCGATTGGCATTCTTTCCACGATTTCCAGCTTCGGTTCGATGCCGAGTTGACGGCCGATCAATTCCGCTATCCTGCGTATCGATAACGCCTCGGGCGTCGCTACGTTCACAGTACCCGTCCACGACGACTCGACACTTGCGACAAACACATCAGCAATATCTTCCACAAATGTCGGAACTAACCGCATCCCCTCACCATTCGCCGTCACTTGAACCGCTTCGCCGCAGCGAATTCGCCGGATCAGGTCGGGAATGAGACGATCCCGCTGGCCCGGACCGTAAGGGAAAAACAATCTAAGGACGTTTAGCTTCAACAACCCGGCAAAAGGCCGCGCGATAATCTCGGAAGCAAGCTTGCTCGCGCCCAAAAAGCCGCAAGGCGCCAGCGCCGCATCCTCACGCATCAAACCGGAAAATGGCTCGTAAACCGCGCCGGACGACACATGACAGAATTGCTTGACCCCCGAACGCGCTGCCCATTGCAACAACGAGATCGTCATGCCGATGTTGACATCGAACATCTCGCGAGAATCCCCAGGAAAGTCGCGATAGCTGCGCGATTGCGCAAGATGGATGACAGCGTCGACAGCGGCGGGCAATTTTGAGGTTCCGAAGCGGCTTTCGGCGTCCCACACCACCGTTTCTCCAAACGAAGCCGAAGATCCGGCGCGGCAGACGCAAAACAGCTCGTGTCCGGCCGCAGCGAGCTTCGGGCCAAGCGTCGAGCCGACAAAGCCGGTCCCGCCTGTGATCAGAATGCGCATGATCGGGCTAATCCGCCGGCTTGGTCAGTAGAACGGAGATTCCGTTGGGATTGGAATCGTTGAACTTATAGGTCTGAACACCGAGATCTTTCATCCACCCCTCGACCTCTTCCTCGGTATGCTGCCAGGCGTTGTGCGGATGATACCAGTCGAAATTGACCATGTTGTTCGTTTCGTAATCGAACGCTTCATTCCAGAAGCACTTCAGGAAATTGTAATACAGAAGCCGCTGGACATTATGGGTGCCGGCCGGAATTCCAAGCACCGGAATCGGCTTCTCGAGCGTTATCGAAACATTGAGCCGGGACAACTCCCGGCCAAGCTCTGTGATTCCCTCACAGGCAGCATAACAATCTTCGGTCGAGAGGGGCATGAAATTCTCACGAACATGATTGTCGGAGAAGACCCGGACCGCGCCCATCTTGCGATAGACATAGAAGAAGAACTGCCCGCCTGGCCGGACCTTTTTGTACAGCGCCTCGACGGCTGCCCTTGTATTCGGCGTGTGATGCAGGACGCCGTCGGCGATAATGAAATCAAACGTTTCATCGGGGAATGGCGCGTCCATCAGATCGGCCTGGACGACGCAGCAATTCTCAAACTGACGGGTATTTTCGAAGGTGGTAAACGCCGCGTCGGAAACGTCCAGCGCGAATACTTCTCCCGGACAGTTTTCGGCAATGAACCGGGTATTGAAACCTGACCCCGGACCTACCTCGAGCACGCGCTTTTTGCCGCCATAAAACGCCTTCAACGCGTCCAGATCGGGCACACCAAGCTTCTTGCAGTACCAGCCGAACAGAAACTCCTTGTGCTCCGGCTCCAGGCCATACTGCTTGAAGCGTCGCCACTTGTCGGAAAACGTCTCGTTAGTTTTCGCCTGCTCGCTCAATTCAGGCCGCGTCGGCGCGGTCGCCGGCTTCTCAAGGCCATGGCGCGCGCAAAACTCCGTCAGGTCCGGCTGCATCGGGCCGGTCAAAAACGACGGCACGCCCTCGATAATGGGGTACCAGATCGAAGGATTTGACGTTCGAAGCACGCCTTCGATGGCATGTTCGCCATCGCTGGAGAAAATCTCGGGTTGAAGTGCCTGCCCGCCCGGCTGAAGCAGCAAATTTTTCTCAAGTTGCATAAACTAAAACCTCGCTTTTGGCACGCCGACGGACATGCCGCACTTCATATCGCTCCGCCATAGGCGCCATGTTGCTTGCACCATGATTTAAAGCTCAACATGCACCAGATCAAGGCTACATGATTGGCCTTTTCCTCGAAGTGCTCGTCCAGGATTCGACGCACGAAATCATGCCGAAGCACGCCTCGCCGTTTGATCCGGAATTCAGAAAGCTGCTCCTCAATCCAGGAACGCAGGACGCCTCTGTACCAAGACGCGTCCGGAGGACCAAATCCCATCTTGGGCTTTCTATAGATTTCGTCAGGAACCAGCGGTCGAACAGCCTCGCGGAAGAGAATCTTGCCGGTCTCGCCATCCGACAGAAGCTTCCAATCCACGTCGAGCAGATAGTCCACAAGCTCATTGTCCAGAAGCGGCACCCTTGTTTCCAGTGAATGTGCCATCGACAATTTGTCGTCGATAGCCAGCAGGCCCGGAAGATAGGTTGTCGCATCCACATGCATGACGACATCCCAGGGATCCCGCGACGGGGTCGAGGCAATCGCATCGTCAATGGCCGCAAGGGGATCGAAGCCGCTCGCGGCTCTCAGCAACTCCGGCGTAAATGCGAGCGGGATCAGCTCCGCGGCAACAGGAACATTCAGGCTGCGCCGATAAACCGCAAACGGATCGCTGGCCGCAGACAGGGATTTCCCATGTCGGAGCTGCCGAAGAAAGCTGATGGCTCGCCGCAACGGGGGTTCAGCGTTGGCGCGGGGAACGATGGCATACCTTCCGACATACCCGCCGGTGACCTCGTCGCCGCCGGTGCCCGACAAGACAACCTTGGCGTCCTGCGCGACCCTTCCCGCGATCAGATAATTGACGTATGCCATCCCCATCCGCGGATATTCGATCGCGGCAACGGTCGTATCCAGAGTGGCGGCGAGCGCCAATTGCGGAATCGTCAATTCCACCCGGTCAATCCTGAGATAATCCGCAACGGCCCGCGAGAACTCGCGCTCATCGACGAATTTATCCACCCCGACATTTTCGAGGTCGAAGATGCAAGAGTAGGCGCGCATCTTGGGATCGATGCGATGAGCCGCGGAAGTGACAGCGGAGCTGTCAATTCCTCCCGAGAGATACGTCATGACCGGAACGTCCGCAGCCAGCTGCCTGTGAATGGCGCCCTGCAGGATCTCGCCGAACTCCCCGGATGCCTGCGCCATCGTCGGCGCCCGATGACGATTGTAGGAGAACGACCAGTATTTTTTCCGGGAGTTACCATCGCTGGAGTAGCGTTCAATGGTGCCGGGTTGCACAAGCCTGACGTTCTGAAATGGCGTGCGGCCGTTCCAGTTGTTCATCAGTGTAAAGTATTCCAGCACGGCGGGCGCATGGAAGGCCTTCGGTATCAAGCCACTGGCATGCAGACAGCGGACTTCCGAGCCAAAAATGACATTGTTGCCGGGCAGGCTCGCGACATAGACCGGCTTTATTCCATAGCGGTCGCGCGCAATGATCAGCTCCCGCTGCGACTGGTCCCAGATGGCACAGGCGAACATGCCGTTGAGGCGGTTAAACAGTTGTTCGCCCCACTGCTCCCAGCCATGAACCAGCACCTCGGTGTCCGAATGGTCGGTCATGAACCGGTGACCGGCAGCCTCGAGCTGCTTTCGCAGTTCCCGATGATTGTAGATTTCACCGTTGAAGACGACCCAGACACTGGCGTCCTCGTTACGCATCGGCTGGTTGCCGGTCGCAAGATCAACGATCGAGAGGCGGCGAAAGCCCAGGGCAATATCGGGCACGAGATGAAATCCATCATCGTCAGGCCCGCGGTGCACGATGCTGGATGTCATCTCGCGCACGCGGGATGCCGCGTCGCCGCAGCTTCCGAAATGCAAAATACCGGCGATACCGCACATCTAATTTGGCGTCCGATGCAACTAATTTGCCGAAGCCACGACGGGAGCCAGCACAAATGTGCTGTCCGGACTGCGATAGGCGTTCAGCATCGCCTGGGCGATATGGTCAGGATTATGCCAGCGCTCGACATAGCGACGTGACTTCTCGCCGGCGCTCCGCCATTCGGCGCGTCGCTCAAGAATGGCAGCGAGATCATCGACCAGGCGGCCGGGATCGATCCGCAGAATCGGCATATCGTCCCTCATCGCGTCAGGCACAAACTTCATGTCCTGTTCCCGGATGTAGCAGGCGACGGGCTTGCCCATCGCCATCATTTCCACCGCGAATCCGCCATACCAACCCGCGAGAATCTGGTCGATCGCGATATCTGCCGAGCGGTATAGCGCCAGCGCTTCCTCATGGGTTTTCTTCTCGACCAGAATCAACTCAAAATCATATCGAACCCTTAGCTTCTCCAGCGCATCGAGAATCATGACAGTTCCCTTGATGGTACCGTCGCTGGGTGCATGAACGATTTTGGGCCTGCCTTCGCTTGACGGAAATGACGTCGCAAACTTCTCGATCTCCACATTGGCGTAGGGCAAAAACTGACCATTCGGAACGACGTGTCCAAGTTCCGGATTGAGATAGAAGACGCGGTCGAACAGTGGCAGTACATGGCTGATCAGGTCGCGCCGCCGCTCATCCAGCATGTCGATGCAGGTCTGGTATGCCGAGCAGCGTCCGTGAGCGCACATCGTCCATTCATTGCGCCTGTTCCCCTCACCTGCCAGCCGTACGTCACACCCCTGCAGCGTCATAAATCTCTTCTTGCCAAGCCATCTTGCAAGACGGAGATCGATCAAAGAGAGGCCGTTGAGCAGGCGGCCTCGAAGTGTATTTTTCGGGGAAAAATAACCTGGGTACAGGAAGGTAAGCCCGAAATAATAATGCATCACGTCATAGCGCAGGAGCGCTGACAATCCAAACAGGATGCTTCGAACAGCTTTCCTGAACGACCCCACACGTTCATCGCAAAGGATCTTGTCGGCAGGATATCTAAACCATGTCCCGGTGCGAACGACGAGATCGCTCTTGCATCCCAGTCGCCGCTCCGCCCGGGATAACGACCAGGGCTGATTGCCGATATTGAAGGGACCATGAAGGATTCGCATATAATTTTCTTTTCAAGGGAAGTCAGAACGTTGACTGACCGCGTATCGCGTCTACAGATACTGACGCTGTGTCCGCGTCCGCACCGTGAGCCCTGTTCCCGGACCGACCCTCATGGCCAATCCGATAAGGATGTTCCCATCCGGTTACGACCGGAATGCAGTTGCGCCGGTTGACTTCTTTTTCGCGCTGCAGAGCGATCTTCTGCAATACGATGTCAGGGAAATTAGCGGTGTCGCGGTAAAGCTGGCCGAGCCGCAAAGCGACCGCGTCGATGGAGTGCCATCGCTGCACATAGGATTTGCCCTGCTCTCCAATCGCAGCAAGTTGCGCGCGATTATCTAGGATCCAGGTCAGCACTTCCTCGAGCGTATCGGGTGTCGTGTTGATAATCGGACATTCGTCGGGCGCATCGACCAAGTCCCGACTTCGCACAAAACTGAGCACCGGTCTGCCAAACGCCATCGCCTCCAGCGCCGTGTAGCCGTAGGCACCTCCGATGAACTGGTCCGCCACCAGATCGCAAGTCTCGAACAGTTCTAGAACCTGCGTGTTGGGAACGCCCTGAATCTTGACGTACTCGATGAGGTGGCCTCGGGCTCGCAGTCGATTGATCGTCTGCTCGAGATAGACCGATCCTTTGAAGTGGGTGTGGTTGGGCGCATGGCCAATGCGAAGTGGCCCATCTGCGCGAACAGGTTGCCCAAGCTTAATGCGATCGATGTCTATCGGCCAGTAATTCAGGTGCTCCGCACCCGGCATATACGCCAGCATATCGCCGAGCGATACCATGGCGGTGGCATGTTTGGCGATCTTTGCAATACTGTTGTCACCTTCGCTGTCGGCACAAATGCAGTATTTCGGCGGTTCTGTGCAATCCACACAGAAATTCCAGCGGCCCAAAGCCTGGGTTTTATTCCGCGTGCGGACATCAGCGCCATAGGCATAGACATAAAGCCGTTTGCCAGCGGCGCTCCAGGCCGCCAGTTCGTCGGTATCAATTTGCAACCTGCTCTTGCAATCCAGCAAACCCCGATCGGCGAAGCAGTGAAAGACGTCATAACGCAGCAAGGCCCAGGCCAGGACGAAACGCTGGAATGCGGGAAGAAGACCGAGCCCGCTTGCAATAATGTAGAACTTCCAGAGATTGATATCAAATTGGGAAGTTATAACATACGTCACATAGACGAGTGACTCAGAACGAAAGCCAAGTTGCCGGTCCGCCCTTGCCTTCAAGGGCAACGTCAGGATCGGTGTCACCCCCCACAAGCTTCGGGGCGTCCCACGGGCCAGCCGCGAGGCGCTTAGCTTCGGCCCCAATCGAATAGCGCAGCAAAGTGCGAGATTCGAAAGTCTGTTGCCCAACCAGACCAACAGCACCGCCGTCGTTGCCACCCGAACGACATTCCGAAACGGAATTAAAAGGCGCCGCACAAGGCTCCGCGGAATGACATTTCGATCTGGTGACCTCCAGATCGCTCGCGCGGTCAACATCTTTCTTCGGACGACAGCCGGAGTGGTCGCCCGCACAAGGGATCTTAAAAGATGTTTCATGAACAACTATAATGTGGCAAAGTTTTGCGATTGCTCCACGCCAGCGAGCGGTAGACTTCTAGTTGCCGCGTCACGATATGTTCCGCCGAATGCTCTCGCGAGATCCACTCGCCTCCCTGGCGTCCAATCTTGCTGCTATCATCCCGGTCGCCGATGATTTGAAGCAACGCCGCATGGATTTCATCTTCAGTCGAGGCCGGATAGATCGGTGGAACCTCGGTAAAGAAGCGTGACGCTGCTTCCATGTCCAGCGATGTCACGACCCGTCTGCCCAAAGCCAGCGCTTCGAAGGTAACGCCGCCGAATGCCGGCAATGTAAACTGATCCAGTACGGCATGACTTGAAAGATAGGTTCGCCAGAGAGCTGGTTTCCGCATCGGGTCGAGCCAGGTGACTTGCTGCGAAATTCCGAGCGCCTCGACAAGTCCGCGGCTCGACTGCAAATCGCGGCCCCACGCCACCATTGAAAGCTGAACCGCTGGATGAATATCTGCAACCCTTGCAAACGCGCGAATGAGTCTGTCGTTTCCCTTGGCCATGCTCGGGTCAGGGATCTTCCAGTCGTGACGCGCGGGATGAAAAAAGACCGTGCGTTCATTGGGAGGTCTGATATCCGGGTTCTGCTCACGAAATTTCGTCAGCCTTTTTTCATCAAACGCATGGGGCAGTGGACTGAACCGGTCCGGTGAAATTCCCAAGCGATGAGCGGATTCAAGGCAGTCCACATTCGTTACAAATACGTGTTCCGCTCCCGCAAACACCGCGGCGCCGATCCGGCCGACCTTGTTGTCTTCGAACGGAATCGAACGCAAGGTGCCATGTTCGTAGGCGATGTATGGATGTCCAGCGAGGAGCGGCCAAGCGCCATCGATCGAATAGGCCTGGACGATATCGAACTGATTGAGCAGGTCTCCAAACTCCTCCAAGCGCGACGAATAGCCGGAAAAATCATCAAGCTCGGGGTGAAATTCCCGCCCTGGATATGCCTCGTTCCAAACCGCGGTGACCTTTGAGAAATCGCGATCTTCATCCGCCTTTCCAAAAGCGAGCCCTCTCAAGATGCGCCTGCTGAGCCTGTACAGTTTGACCGAAACCCGGCGCAGCTTTCGCTGCACCCTTCGCAACAGATCGAGGGCTCTCACCGCAGACCTTGTCGAACAACTAAGCCAACGCTGGTAATCGAGCTTCGCTCGAAGGCGACCGGCCAGATCGTGCTGACCGTTCAACTCTGCCTTGATCAACTCACAACTTAAGCGAAGCGGCCCAGAGGTAAACCATCTGGGGCGAACATAGCTGCCGAGATCAACCCGGCTCCAGTCGGGAAAAAAGGGATCTCCGACCTCACCCTTAAATTCCGCTTCTTCCCATTCCGGGCACGACATGATGTGGTAATTTTCGTAGGCGATGACGTACGCATCCACCCCATACTGCCGCTGAATAGCCGCGTTGTTGAAAGCATTATTCGCGATATTTCCTATATGAAGGACGCGAAGCGGACGGCCATGTTCTTTCTCCCAGGCCTTGAGCCACTCAAAACCATCGTTCGCCGGGGGCTGCCGAGGAGGAGGAGGATATAGGGCCATTCTGCAGACTTTCAGGACCGGCCGATTGACCGGTCTATGCTATGCTCGCGCTAGACCATCATAGATATCGACCAGCTTTTGCCACTCGCGCTGCGCATCCAGGTCCTTTAACGCCGTTCGTGTGTTAGCGCGAAACCTCGTAGCGAGCTCTGGTTCATTGACGAGCCGATTTATTCCGTCTGCAATTGATTGGGGGACGTGCGGATCAAAGGTCAGACCGATCTCGTATTTGCCGAGAAGGCGTACCGGTTCCGGATAACGTGCCGCAAGCACCGGCAGATCAGCTGCAAGGTACTCAAAGAGTTTATTCGGCAGGGCATATGTAAAATTACGGCAGAGCGGCGGCAAGGTCCATATCCCGGCATCCGCGCCTCGCGCAGCCACGACCACGTCACGGGACGGAACTGGAGGAAGCAAGATCAATCGATCCTCAACGCCCAAACGTCGAGCTATTTCCAGATATCCGTCACCATATAGGTCGAGCGACGGACCTCGGATTACAAACGTACACCGCGGTGCGTGTACCAGCGCCTCAATGATCGGCTCGATCATGCGCGTAGGGCCGATTCCACCCTGCCAGAGAACGACAAAACACGATTCCGGCAGCTCTAGTTGTTGCTTCAGGGGTGGATATTCCTTCGTGGGAACCGCGCTCAAGCTTGGAATATTGCGAATGATATGAGGCCGCCGGCCGCCCAGTTCATCCACCATTGCGTCAGCGATTAAGTCACAGACCGTAATGGTAGCCGAGGCTTCGCTCAAACACCGAGCTTCCAGCTTCTGAAGCTGCCGCTTCCAATCTTGGGGATAAGGAGTCCATTTCGCCGTCGCGTAGTCCCAATGGACATTCTCCGAAAACCATTCGTGAAAATCGACGACAAAATGCGCGCCTGTTACCTTGGCCGCGACGATTCCCGCATATGCCGTGCTAAGGTCATGTGAATAAATCGCAAACGGCTCGGACTTGATCGCCTCACGATACAATTGATATGCCAGATAGCCCGGTGGCTTATCCATGAATGACGCCGCACTCCAATGCAGAAAAACGATCGTTACATTCGGCCCCCAGTCTAGTTTGACTTGAGTATGGTCTGCGTCAGGCACAGACGGACAAATGATCTGGACCTGATAGCCGGCGCCCGCGAGCGCCCTCGCCTCACGCTCTACCCGAGGGTCAATCCTCAGATCGGAGACAACCAGCATAACAACGATTCGCCCGCGGGCATTTGAACCGATACGCGCATCCCCATATCTGCGATCCACAGCTCGCATATCACGGGCTTGAACCTTCGTAATCTCACCCAAGAACATCCGTCGGGCGAAATGAAACAGCCACCAAACAGCAACATATGCCGGGCGCAGGACAATCACCAACCACCGATATTTCTTTGCCCATCGACGTATCCCGTCAAATACCGCCCGCATCGAAATTATCATCCTCCCAGTGCCGGCCTAGCCGGGATTCGACAAAATCGACGCATTTTCAGCACCAACCGGCCGAACATATTGGCCTGCCAGCAAGGTGCGATATGCCTTCGACTGAAGCGCAACAATTCGTTCGGCAGAGTGGTAAGTCGCCATCCATCGACGCGCAGCCTCGCCGCGGCTCTTTTGATCGAGGGGATCCTCAATCACCTCCTGCATTCGGATTGCGCATTCCTTGACCGAACTTGCGTCAAGACAGGGCGGAGCCTCACCGAAGAACAGCGCCGTCTGTTCCCGGTCAATTGCCGTTATGAGACGCCGGCCAAGCACCATGCTCTCGAATCCAACCCCGCCCAGGGCCGGCACCACGAACTGATCGATGACGGCGTGGCACGAGCAATAGTATTTCCAGAGGGCCGCCTTCGACATCGGCTGCACCCACTCAACCTTCGACGAAAGGCCAAGTTCATCGATCAACGCTCGCAGAGTCGGCAACCTCCTGTCCCCATTCCACCAGAATGAGTTTGAAGTCGTGGTGCGACGCCATCTGCGCAGCGGCTCGAATGAATATATCGTTGCCCTTCTGCCAGGATGAGTTGCCGGTTTTCCAATGTTGTCTTGTCGGACTAAAAAACAGGACGGGTCCGCTCGCAGGGGCAGTGAGCTCCGGGTGATCGGTACAGAATTTGAGCAGCTTGGTGTCGTCAAATGCGTGGGGAAGATAGGTGACTCGATCCTCTTCAAGCCCCAGTCGCGCGACTGACGGCAATACATCGGAATTTGTAACGAAAACCAGCGGAGATAGTTGAAAGGCGAATCGACAAATCAGGCCGGTCAGATTCCGCTCGAACGGAATTTCGCGAAGGGTACCATGCTCATACGACGTGAAATTCTTCACTCCGTTCATCAGAGGTATAAATCCATCGATCGCATAGCCTTGAATGATGTCATAGTGCGGCAAGATGGCCTCGAAGGGTCCGGGATGGCCGATGTATTCCTCAAGGTAGCTCCGCGACGACGCATCGAGCTCAACCGGATCCTCACGAATAGCATTTGTCAGACGCTCAATTTTCTCATGACGGTCCGCCGTGTTCAACATCAAGGGCGCGACGAGACCGGAGTTTGAGATTGGAGCTTTTGTTGAAAGAGATCGCCCCAGGGCAGTTCGTACCGGTTCAAAAACAATCCCTGTCAGACTTTGCGGTGTTACTTTTCCTGTTCTGCGAAATTCCTCGACCTCACGCCGAACGCCGGCAATGGCTTCCCGGTTGTTTTGAATGTCGCGCCTCCGCAGCCTTCCTATGGCAAACCAGACCCAGGCCGATATCTTGTTAAGCCAGAAGGCAACCGCGCCAGCGGCGCGCTTGCCCGACTCTGGTCCCAGAATTCCATCGGCGACCGATGTCCCCAGCCACAATTTGTAAAGTGACAGTGCACTGATGCCTTGCCGCCTTGGAGATGAATTGATCCAATCATAAAGCCGCAATCGATAAGGCAGGTTGTTGGTGCTATTGACGCGACCCTGCTCCGATCGCGCCTGTTCCCAGGCCACGAATTCAAGTTGGAGCCATTTGAGAGCCGCGGCGAGTTTCCAACCCGCATTCTTCGCCCTCAAATAATCGATGCAAAGTGCCGACGGCCCCTGAACGAACCAACGCGGCCGACTCCACCCGCCGAGGCTGGTCGACCACCAGTCGGGCTTGAAGGCATCCAGTTTCACGCCGACCGAGCTCTGCTGAAACGATCCATCTTCCCATTCAGGGCAGCCCATGATGTGATAGTAATTGTAGCAAAGCACGTCGGCTTCGATGCCGTATCGGCGCTGAATGCATGCGTTGTTGTAGGCGTTATTCGCGATATTTCCGATATGGAGGACGCGAAGACGGCGGCCAGCCTGTTGTCGAAATTGTTCGATAAAAGACAAATCGACTTGATTAGCTGGGATACTTTTCGCGACCCACGCTGCATGGTCAGACATAGGAACAGATCCCAACTCAATTCGCCGCGACTACGTCTTTTTGATGAAGGTTGCTGGTGCTCATTATGGATCTACGTAGTGAGGAAACGGCGGAGCGCCGGCAAGCTGGGTTGCGTGATACTCAAGCTCTTTCTCGGACAGTGGCGCCCGCAACGGCGAGGTCTCGATGGATAATGGAATTCCTGCTGCCATAGCTTTCAGCAACACACGGTAGGTATCCGACCATCGACGGGCGGACTGCGCGGCAAGGAACCACTCGCGCGTACGCTGCCCGATGTCATGAGCCAAGGAAGAATCGCAGTAAAGACGGTTAAGTTGCTGTTCAACATCTGAGCCATTCTCAGCACCGATAATCGGGGGCGCACCAACTTCAACGAGCGCGTCGTATTGGTCGCGCTCGAGCCGCATGATTACCGGCTTTCCACACGCCATGGCTTCCAGTCCAGACCCGCCATAGTAACCGAGCACAAACTGCTCGATGACGACATCCGCGGCCTGCAGATACTTCAATAACCTGCGTTTACCCACAATCGGGAGTGTGAGCACGCGATCGGCTATGTTTCGCATCGCCAGCGTCGCTTTCGCTGCCTCTAGATCATCCCCCCAACCGAGTAGTACCAATCTGGCTCCGGGCATTTTCGCTGCGAATTTGGCAAAGCCGTCAAGCGCGTGATGCACTCCTTTCCATTGCTTGTCTATTCGCATGGACGTCAAGACAAAAAAATCACCGCCAACTGCCTGTTGCCATTCCTCTCGCGTTGCCTGTGCATCGGCGGGCTGATAGATTTCTTCGTCAAGACTCCACGGAACGTAAAGCAGATTTTGCATGCCATAACGGCGCGCATGCGCCAGCGTAATTGGGTTTGAAACAAGGATCGCATATGCCTTTTCGATGCTGCGGCGGGTAATGATGCCGATTTCGTCATTGCGAGCAGCTTCAAACCAGATTTCTCCGCCAATCTGTCCGAAAAGATACGGACGCCCGGAAAGCATTCCAAGATATGGAAACTGCGATATCAGCAAGGCATCATATTTCGAGAGCGCTTCAAAAGTAGGAAGAAACGGCATGTATTGGGGCCACACCAGGATTTGCTCTGGCGTAGCGGTCTTATAGCGGCCGATATTTTCCCGCCAATTACTGTCCAGGCCGTGAAGAAATACCCAGGGAGGAAGGCCGCGATCCGCCAGCATGGCTGCTGGTTCCGCACCCAATTCTTCAATACTTCCGTCGAAATCTTCCCAGCCTGGTTGCGCAAAAATAAAGTTATCGTTCGGGTGCAGAATAAGGTCGACATCGATCCCCCGCTTCCGCAACGGCGCAGCCCTTGTGTAGTTTACATTGGCCATGTTTCCAGCAAATGCAAAACGTCCGGCCCTTGGCGGTTCAGCTTCAACCAGACGCGAAAGGCGTTCGATTTCTCGGCGGCTGTAGTCCGAAAACTCGCGAATATGTTCAACCGTCATCCATGGGTGTTTCCAGGGTGTACGATCAAAACTATGCCATTCATTACTGGGCATCTGTGACTGCTTGGCTTGCGTCCAGCGGAATTCGAGCGGCAATGAAGAATTTTGGAGTGCCCGCTGGAGCGCCCATTTGTGGAGCATTGAACTCATCGTCAGGATTTCGCCCGTATGACTTGTACAACCCGCTGCTGGTCGTCATCAGTCATGCCCGGAAATATTGGCAGGGTTATCGTGGTATCTTCGGCGATCACGGCATTGGGAAAGGCTTCCGCCCGCAGTGCATATTTGTTCGCATAATAACCGAGACGATGAACGGCATGGGTGCCAGGCCGTGTCTGGATCTGCTTTTCAGCGAGGACTGCCATCACCTCGTTGCGGTGCTTGCGGCCTCCTTCGAGGATCCGGATGACGTAGGATTGATAGGCGTGCCCCTCCACATCGCCGCCAATCGGCTTCGCGATCGAGTTCACTTCGGCGAGCAGTTCAGAATATCGGCGGCCGAGCCGGCGCCTTTCCGCCAATAACCGGTCAAGCTTTGCCATCTGGGCGACGCCGACCGCTGCCTGAATGTCGGACAAGCGCAAATTGAAGCCGAGATTATTGAATGTCGCCATCGTCCAAGGCCCATAAGCTTCCAGACTGGGATCCGGCAAACCCGTGGCGCCGTGGTTACGCTGCGATCGGACCATGGCCGCGATGTCGTCGCGATTGGACGTAACGGCGCCCCCCTCTCCGGTCGTTACCGCCTTCCTGGGATGGAATGAAAAACAACCGACATCGCCAATACCTCCGATCGGAATGCCTTTATAGGTTGTCCCGATCGCGCACGCCGCGTCCTCAATCACGGCAACGTTGTGCTTTTTCGCGATCGCGTTGATCTCGTCCATCGGCGCCGCAAGGCCGAACAGATGCACTGCCACGATCGCCTTTGTGCGGGGAGTAATCGCCGCTTCCAGCGCGCGCGGATCGATATTGAAAGTGGCGAGATCAATATCCACAAAAACCGGTTTGGCGCCGACATACTCAGCAGAATGCGCGCTCGTGACCCACGTGAACGCCGGCACGATGACTTCATCGCCCGGTCCCAGCTTCAGGGCAAGCGTAGCGAGATGGAGGGCGGCGGTGCAGGACGTACACGCCATCGCATGACGTACGCCATGTTTTTCAGCGATCAGCCTTTCGAATCGCTCCGTCAGGGGGCCTTGCGTGACCCACTTCGAGTTAAGGCACTCGCGTAGAATTGCGATCTCGCTCTCGTCGAAACTTGGTTCAGTGATGTTCATCATGATTGTCGCTTCCAAAGTGGCGAACGCTCGCCTTCAGTGGCAAATATATTCACCAGACGATCGATAAGCAGCGCGAAAGGCCGATAACAGACTCAGTAACATCGGATGAATAATAGTTATTCGCTGCAAGCGGCGGCGTTGTCCAGCCGATGCCTTGCGGCAAATAACTTTCTTCAGGAAAGTATGCGTGCACCACACCGTCGATCTGCATTGCAATGAGCAAAAAATGACCGCGTGATCCAGCGGACAATCGAGGCTGCGGAGCGCGACTACGTTTGACAAAGCGGCTCATCGCCAGAATTTTATATCGTCGCGTACACGCCATCAGGCCGAATACACATGTACTTCGAAGGGAGCCAACTTAGCCTTCACTTGATTAAAATATACCGGGCTTATTGCGAGTGCGACATGACGAATTCCCAGCTTCTCGATCGTGTCCAATCCACCCACAATGCGACCGTGCACACCGCTTCCCCAAGTCGAACGGTTTTCATCCAAATATGCCGCAATTTCCGACACTTCAAACCCAAAATAGAATGGCGCAAACAGTCCCGATGGCCCCAATCCAAAAATGGCAAGCGGCTTGCTGGATGCTCGCGATGCCTCGTGAGCCTGACGTACTGCATCCATCGCACTCTTGGCCACGACAACGTTCTGGTCGACAATATTTTGATTCTCAACGGCCACGCTCATAAGAGGCTTTGGGTTATCGTTTTTCCTCAATAAAACAAATATCGGAACACCTGCCTCCTTCGAAGCGACGACATCGAATCCAGCGGCCTTCGCGATCGCAGTTATTGTATGAATTGTAAGTTTTGAAAGATGGTCGGCGCAGAACAAATCGTTTGGATTACGCGCAAAATTCGGTACTCGGATGTAGAATAACCCGGACGCGTTTAAGCGTTCATAGGCCCATCGAAGCATGTCCAAGGGATTTTCGACGTGCTCCAACACCCCAAGCGCAACGACCAAATCGAATTTTTCAGTATCAGTTTTGAAACTTCTATAATCGCACCGGGTAATCGAGGCTTTCGGAAATCGCTGTTCCAAGATACCGAAAGCCGAACTCGGTTCAAACGCAACGGCACGCCATTCCTTCGACTGTTGCAGAAAGTGTTCCAGAAAATCGCCCTTTCCGGCCCCTGCTTCCAAGACTGCCCCATGGATCGGCAGATCGCTCATCTCCCTCAATATCTGATGAGTGCGCTCTGCTTGTGAAATCGGCGCCGGTCCGGAAAAGCTTTGAATTGATGCTTCCGGACTCTTCATCATTAAGCTGTAGCTATCTTTGTAAAACGATTCACCCCGTCCGCGGGTACCACCCGCGTTGAATATAAGTCCGCACGCAGAACATATCCGATTGTCCAATGATGCGTCGTGAAGGACCATCATGTCGGAAGTGATGCACGTTCCGGTAAATGAGGGATAGATTTCCTTTAGCTGGTCAGATTCACAGCATGGACAGAGAACTTGGGCCAAATCGATCTCCTGCAGGTTAATTCAACGATGATAAACTCAGTTTTAACTGAGACAATGCTCCTGAAGACCGCGCAAGATCATCATTTCCCGATACGGAAAATGTGAAGCTATATTTTGACCAAACACATCTCTACGAATAAGCGTGTCCGGCTCATTGTAGCCAGCCATCGCTCTCAGCGAGGTTGTCCCCGAAAAACGGGGGTTGATCTCAAAGGGAATCACATCGTCACCGACAACCCGGCATTGGATATTTACCGGTGCAATGGGTGATAACGATATAGCCATTTTCTCGCACGCACGGCGAACTTTCGGCCAATCCGCAACGTGCCCTTGTGAAATACCCGTGGAAATAACCAGCCGTGGGCCTAATTCGGAGCGACCTGTTTTGTTCGGGACCTGCGTCCGGATGGTGAGCGCGTTATTGATGACACGCTTTATCGCGATCGAGTTGATGAGCGCACCATCCCCACCAAACAAGACCCCCACCGTATATTCTTCTTCGGGAGTGCCGAGATATTCTTGTAAAATGAAGCATTCGCACACCCCAAGCAAATACTGTGAAAAAGTCGCAAGCTCCTCTCGCGATTGAACAATAAAAACATTTGCCGATCCGCCGCCGCCGACCGAAGGTTTCAGGATCGCTGGCAAGGTATTCCACGTTTCAAGCTGCGCAAGCTCCCGTATTTCGAGAAATTTCGGCGTACGGAATCCGTGAAGCGCCAAATGCGCCATCGTCCTGGCCTTGTCTTGGCATATATCGAGAACGGACGGGGGATTGACCGGGGTGTAGATTCCTTCACGCTCAAGCATGGACCGCGATCGGCTCAGAACCATCATTTCCCGTTCTGATCCGTGAAAAATAGCAACACAACCATGAGCTTTCGCGAGCGCGCGGAGTTCCTCGAGATATCCTCGATCGTTTGCCCGCGGCACCTTGACGAAGGTATCCACCATGTTGCGGTTCGCACATGCGTCGCTGACGTCGGTGCCGATAATGTTGTATTTGAGTTCGCCGAGACGAAGCGCCTTTAGAATTTGCTCGCCATGTCCGCCGCCGCCAATTCCTGTCAGCAGAACGTTTACCGGTTTATTCAAGGCCGCTATCCCCAACATATTGAACACAACGATTCAACAGCGATGTCACAGGCGACGAGAGCGAGTATCGCGAAAGAATACGCTCACAACACTTCGAAATATCAAACCTGATCATTTGCGCACGCCTGTCAGCCACGTCAAAGATGCATACCGTTGCGCGCAGATCCTGCCCCCGAGGAAGGCCGCAGCTTCCGACATTGACGAACAGCTTTCGATCAATCTGCCGGATGAATGGATGGTGGGTGTGCCCCATAAAGATGACGTCGGCGTCAATTTTCGAGAAATCGGACAAGTCGGTATCCGGATAAACGTAACCCGTCAGCGGATCGGCCGGGCTGCCGTGAACAAACAGCGCTGTGACGCCTTCGCCGCAAACCTCTTGTTTCAACGGAAGGTCTGCGAGGTATTGACGCTCTGTCGACGTGAGAGCGGCAAACGTTTCGCGATGCCGATAGACGACATCTTGCTCCGCCGAGGTACTTTCATGGACAAGCATATCATCGTGGTTACCTCGTATCGCGCGGATACTTCCTTTTTGAAGCAGGCTAACAACTCCCTTATCTGGAATGTACCCTACCGCATCTCCTAAAAAATAGATCACTTCCGCCTGCGCTTCAGCGAGAAGCTGAAGGCCCATTTGAAATGCTTCAACATTGCCATGAGCGTCTGACAGAATTCCAAGACGCATGTCAGCCTGACGCGTAAAACAAATGATGCTCTTTTCAACTAATATTGCTTAGCAACCGTGATGTGCTGCAATAAATCCAGCCCGTCGTGCAGCGCCATTATCGCGAACGAACCAAACCAACCAGTTTCTGGACGAGACCTGGGACAAATCGATTCTCTAGTTCGCTGGCTCCCGCCTCCTGCACGTCCTTCCGTGCGGTCAACGCCGTCGATTTCACGTCTCGCTTGCGAAACCAATCGAGACATTCGCCCAGTGTCCATGAGACGAAACCGGATTCAGCAACATGTCTTGCGGCTTCGTGCATTCCCTGGGTTTTTTCGATATTCTCAGGGTGAAGATTAAGCACAATGATGCCGGGAATTCCGCTTTCGCGAATGCGATCAGCGAGTCCGTAAATACAATCAGCCGACTGACGATCGTCCCATCCATTGACAAATACGATCCCGTCGCCGATGGCGGTTAACACGCTCCAGTGATCCGTCAACTCGCCCTCAAGCGCGAGACGGGCCGGCAATAGTGAGCCGTTCAGGATTTGCCCATCGAAGCCAGGCAGGTTCGAACTCCCATCTACGCCGTGGGCGTTCCACGCTTTCGCGTGCTCCCAATAACCATCATTGAGAAATCCGTGATTGCGTACTAGGCGAGCTTGCGAACCCGTGAGCTTCGAAAACCAGGAAAATTGCTCCGCGAACAGTTCCGGGTAGTGATCCGGGTGATCGAGCGCGTCGGGATGCAGGCCCAATTCGACCCGATCGGCGGATTTCAGTTCGGAGAGCGACTTCGCCGTATGTTTCGTGAGCGGGTGTAGAAAATAACTAATGGGCAATTGGCCAAGCGCCGTACGTTGCTGAGCATACCGGGGAAGCGAGGCCTGATCATCATCCCCAGTTACGACGATGGCTCCGGGCGCTCCGTTGGGCAATATCGGCGACCTGCTGATATCGCAAAGTCGCTCAAGCGCGTCAGCAAGGGTTTCGCACCACCAGTCGGCGTGGCGCTCGTTCGGATCCTCACCAATGAGTTGAGTATCGAAGAGATAGTTAGGTCTTTCTCCGGCGATTCCCCACATCGGTTCGGTCGGACGGTTTTTGGCCGCCGATGGATCGCCCTGCCGATATCGCAACAGGTCCGACGCCATGTCCGTTCCAGCAAAAACGATCAAACCGGAGCCTTTCGTCGCTTGCTGAAACCAGACCATCTTCCCTGCATTGTCCGAGACAATAGGCGTGGCGTGATCTGCCTTGAAACGCACGTACGAATGTAACGTGCGTAACCGCCTCCACGGTTTCAACTCCGCAAAACTGGCGTGCAGCACCTGTGGAGATTCGATCGTTTTTGGTTCAACGGTCACGCCGAAATCTTCGGCAAACTCGACGCTGGGTAGTACGGCGACGATCGCCAGACCACGACTGAGCGCGTCTCTCGCCAAGGCCAGATCGGACCGGTTGGGGCGGTACAACACGACCGGCCGGCCGTCCGATGTGGTCGCCGCTTGTGAAAACCCAAAGAGCGCAAGATGATGCGCAATGAATGCGCCGCCCGCCTCTCTATCCACGCCCGATACGGTCCGCCCGCCTGCAATTTCCCTTAGATGCTCCGAGGAGCCGGCCAGGTTCTGCATATAAAGCTCCGGGCGACGAAACAAACTCCCTTGTATGATCGGCACCGACTGGGCCCCGAATTTGGTCTTGAAATGAGAGACTTTGGAAATGGGCCACTCTCGCGGCACTTCGGGAAACCAGGGACCGAAGCGATAGGTTGCAAAACCCGAGTCCTTGGCCCACAGAATGGCATTCCAGTGAAGAAAATCGTTCGGCCGGAACTTCAGCGCTTCGGGCAATGATACACCCGCCAGATAATTCGCCGCCTTCTTGTCCGTCAGCAATATCAAGCCCGCGAGCCTCTCAGCTCCCTTCCTTGCAAACGCAATATGAACTCTGTCAGGCAAAAACGCTTCTAAAATGGATTGATAATACTCATAGGGAGGCAACACCTCACCTGTTCTCCGGGCAGATGCTTCAGCGATCGCCATATAATGCTGTAGCGCAGAAGGAACGTTGGATATTTCGAATTCCAGCCCCTCCTTGTTTGCCTGCCGAACCGACGCCCGATCGTCCAGATTCGAAAACAAGGTATCTTCGGAAGCCATGAGATCGACCAGTTGATCGGCATTAACGGTCGAAACGCCAGGGCATGGGGTCATCCCGCTGGGTCCAAAGGAAATTCCCAGATGAAACCCGAAGTCCCGCACCCAAAACGGGATTTCCTCTCGATCCGCGGAGCGATTGATCGGGGCGAGATTGTGGCTATTCAATTGGACCCGATCGACATCGTAGAGATCGGCCAGCGCCAGTATTTCCTTCATGGCCGCGCGGCGGATGGCCTTTTTCGTGCTGCTTCCGGTATCGGCAGCGAGCGCGAGGCCGGTATGCCGGTGAATTCCCGAATGCAGCAACCGTTCGCCAAACGACATGCCAGCTCCTTCGCTCAGGAACAAAGGCTGCAGTCCGACGACCTCGCCCTTATCGACCAGAGCAAAGGACAAGTTGGCTTGGACAAAAAAGCGCTCTTCGATCTTCACCCAGGCGGACGTATGGGTAAGCCATGCGTGCGGCGACAGCGCCGCCACCCTGTCCCAGATCTCGCGATCGAGATCGCAGAATTTAACCGCCTTCATGACCTTCGCGCACATACACCGCATTAAAGCGATAACCAAAATACGGATTCATCGCATGTACTTCATGAATTTCCACACGAGCCTGAAGCCTATCGGCTGCAGCAACAAAATCCTCACGACTGAAGTCATAGGTGACGACAGATGGAACAATTGTGGCCGCCACAACCTCCCGCTGGGGCGGCGGCGTTGGCAGCGACCCAAATCGCGATTTAAGGTCATTGGAAACGCGCACAACATGCTCGGGCAACTCGGCAGCCTTCCTGCGGTCGGGAACGTCGCCGATTAGCACACGTCCTCCCGGACGCACGACGCGCAGCATTTCACTGATGAGGGGAAGGCCGTCGGCAAAGGAGGGCAAATTTATGAAGACATGGTGACAGAAACTACAATCAAAGTGGCTGTCTGGAAAAGGCAGCTTCTTGCCATCCGCTGTTTCAAAAATCGCGTTTGGGAGTTTGAGCCGGCGCGCGACAGCGAGCGCCGCGTTCGACAGATCGACACCGGTGAAGCGACTCACGCGCGGCGCAATCAACTTCGCCAAAAACCCTGCGGCAGTCCCCACCTCGAGCACGCTGGAACTTTTGTCAGCGTGCATAAGAGATATGATGGTCGATATCAGATCGTCTCTGATAGCCTCATCTTTCCATAAGCGGGGATCTCGCCCAGCGACATAGCAAAGATCTTCGAGTGTCGGCTCGGCTGAAATCCGTCGCGCCCTGTCCTCGAAGAAAGCTTCGAGCTGGTCATGCCAGGTGACAGCGCTCATTTGCCTTGATCCACGTGCCAGGTAAACTTCGGCTCATAGATATAGGTGAAATGCCATAACGCGTTTCGAGCGACCGAGAACTGCGCGGCTTTTTCAATATAGTGCAATATCGCCTCCGAACCCTTTGGAAGCATGTGACGGCAGATCGAAGCGGAAACCCAATAAGTTCCTTCGCCCAGCGCCAACTCCGGAATGACATAGGTGATGCTTCCACTTTCACTCATCGGGCCTTCAGCATCCAGGAAGACGCCGGCATCATAACCTTCGATGCCGGTAACCGAAATGATGCGAGGACCATCAATCCGCATGCTGCAATAGATCTGCTGATGCTCTGTTTTACCCTTCCAGGAAATTCGTATTCGCAAAGGCTCGCCGGTTTTTACGACACCGATTGATCCGTCCTCCGCATCAACGATATCGACAGACGCAATCGTTATCCCCGTTACCCCGCCGGTTTCATATTTGCCGGTTTCTGCGGTGCGCTGGATCGTTTCGCTGATTTTTCTTGTCTGCGCGAGATTGATGGCTTCTTGCTGGTCCCAAACGCTTTGCTCGTAGGCCTTGCTCACGCGTTGAGCATTTCCGTGCATGAGAACCCGACCCTTGTCGATCCAGATCGCTTCGTCGCAAAGCTCGCCAATCAGCCCGCTTGAATGCGAAACGAACAATACGGTCGCGCCGCTCTCGCATATTTCGCGAACCCGTTTCATACACTTGTTTACAAAGGATGTGTCGCCGGCCGCGAGCGCCTCGTCAACAATGAACACTTCCGGCTCCACGCTGATTGCCGTAGCGAAAGTCAACCGAGCCTGCATTCCGCTTGAATAGGTCCGGAAAGGATTGTCGATCACCTCGCTGAGTTCGCTAAAATCGATAATCCACGGAACTTTCACTTCAACTTCGGATCGGGTCATGCCAAGGCACATCCCGCCCAATATGATGTTGTCGCGCCCCGACACATCCGGATGAAAGCCCGTACCCAATTCCAGAATGGCGGACAGACGGCCGAATATCTCTGCGTGACCCGTTGTCGCATCGAGAAGACCAGCAATGATTTTAAGAAGGGTGCTCTTTCCTGCTCCATTCGGACCAATTATGCCAACTACACGTCCCCGCGGAACCTCGAAGGAAACATTCTCCAAGGCCCAATGCTCAATATGTTTCGGTGTACCCGAAATAATCTCCTTGAGAAAATCCAGCGGCTGCACATAACGCCGATAGGCCTTGCCGAGCCCCGTCACGCGGATCGCACATTCCGCGTCCGGAACGCTTGGTTGAGACGCCGATTCTGCGCCGGTTTCGTCGTTAGAGAGCATTGCCATAATAGGGTTTCAACTTCTCAAAGGTTCGATATCCGATGCCGAGAGCCAGCAGTGCAAATACCAGCATGACAAGCCATGCATATGGGTGCCTGAAGACGCCGAAAAACAGGATGTCCTGATACACCCAGACAACGTAGCTGAACGGATTCAAATAAATGATCGGCCGCAGCGCACGTGGCATCCAATCGGGAAGATAGACCGTCGGCATCATGTACATCACGACCGATACGAACACCGTCACGATGTCACGTAGATCGCGAAAAAACGGTGTGATTGCCGCAAGCGCGAAGCTCAACCCGGTCGCAAGGATGAAATGCACAACAAGGACCGCCGGCAGGAATATGACGATCCAGCCCAAACCGCCGACAGACAGCTTGTACAGCATAACAACACCGAGCGACGGCAGATGCGGGATCGTAGCAGCGATTACACTGGCGATCGGTAACACCTCGATCGGAAATACCACTTGTTTCACCAGATTGGCGCTTGAAATCAACGCGCTCGGTCCGCGGACGATGGCGGCCTGCATCATTAACCAAGGAACGAGACCCGCAAGAATATAGCTCGGATAATCGCCGGGAAACTCACCGGTGATCGCCAGCTTGTTGCCCAGAACAAACCCAAAGATCAGGAGATAGGTTCCAACCATAACAAGCGGATGCACATAGATCCAAATGCCTCCAAACCCATGTTGGGCATGCGCCGCGCTCAATTCGCGATGAACCATTTCACGCAGCAGGTCCTGATATTTGTATATCTGCTTGACGGTGATCCACAATGCTCGCGCGTTGCGAGAAGGCGAAAGCCCGATCCGCGCGGATTTTGCAGCCGCGACGACCCGTTTCATCTTTCGGGTCGATCCGCTCACCGGCCTTGCAGCAGTTGACATCAGAAATAACCTTCCATCAGCTGCTCGATATTGAGCAACGACCATATCAACAGCCGGCGATTTTCCTTGCCCTGCAGATGGTCGTCTACCAGCGCATGAACGGTGCGTTGATCGAGCACGTCGTAAATTCGCGCCTTCTTGTTGAAGAGCCGCCGTTTCACATATTCGATGCTCTCGCCCTTGAACCAGCTCGCGTCCGGCGCCGAAAATCCCTGCTTCTCCCGGTCCGCCACCTCGTCCGGAATATGACGTCCCATCATCTTGCGCAGGATCAGCTTGCCGTCCCTGGTGCGCTCGTAATAACGTTGCGCCTTGCCGCCGGGCTCGTTTTCGTTAAGGCGAACGACTTCCGAGAGATTTCCCAATTTCATCCGGGCCGGGAGCCGCATCGCGAAGTCGACAAGATCATTGTCGAGAAACGGCACCCTGCTTTCCAGACCATGGGCCATCGCAAGCTTGTCATCGACGAGCAATAGTCCATTAAGAAACGTCTTGGCCTCGAAATAGAGCGAGTGGTTGACGTAATCCTCCGGGCGCGTCAGTTGCGACGCATGATCCCTGAAGACGCTTCGGAATATTTCGATCGGCGAAGCGCGGCTCGCATCGGCCCAGACCGGGGCCATCAACTGCGGAAGCGTCCCGTTCGGAATCATCCGCTGCCAGAAGCCGAAATATTTCTCGACGTAATGATCGAAATCGTCGTTCACCACGGCCCGGTAGTATCGCCAGGGATAACCGCCGAACAGTTCGTCGCCGCCGGTGCCGCTCAGAACCACCTTGCCGAACTTCGACGCCAGCTTGGCGGCGTAGAAATTCGGGTAAGACTGGCCAACTCGGGGCTCTTCGAGGTGCCATGCGAGGCTGGGCAGAGCGCGTTCCATGTCGCCGGCCTTGAGCACCATTTCGTAATGCTCGGTCTTGAACCGGTACGACATGTATTCGGCCTTGGCCCGCTCGTCATAACCGAGCTCGACGCCCGAAGCCGAGCTGAGATCAAAGCCGACCGTAAACGTCCGCATGAACGGCAACTGCGCGGCGGCCAGCGCGGTGATCGATCCCGAATCCATGCCACCGGAAAGATACGATCCGATTTCGACATCGCTGACGAGTTGACGGTTGACGGCCTGCTGAAACAACCGGTCGAGCTCATCGAGCGCATCGGCCTCGTCGATGTCGCCTTCGGGTTCCTGGAAGTGGAAATCCCAGTATCGGACCGGTTCGGTCGGCTTGTTATCCGCGGCGATCTGCATGTAGCAGCCGGCCGGCAACAGCTTAACGCCCGCAAAAAGCGTGCGATCCGTGAAGAAATTCTGGAATGTGAGATATTCGGTGAGCCCTTCCACATCCATGCGGGACGTATATCCCGGGAATGCGCGGAACGCCTTGTGCTCGGAGGCAAACAGGAACGCGCTGTTCACGTCGGCGTAATAGACCGGCTTCACACCGAAGCGGTCGCGCGCAACCGTCAGCTTCCGTTCCTGTGTATCCCAGATGGCGAACGCGAACATGCCGTTGAGCTTGAGCAGGGCCTGGAGGCCCCATTCGGCAAACGCCTGCAGCAGAACTTCGCTGTCGCCGGTTGAATTGAACATGCGGCCTCGCGCCGACAACTCCAGCTTCAGTTCCTGGTAATTATAAATCTCCCCATTGTAGGTCAGCACATATCGTCCATCGCGCGTTTCCATCGGCTGGCGCGCAGCGTCGGTCAGGTCAATGATCGAAAGGCGCCGGTGACCGAGTCCAACCGGGCCTTCGCAATAATGCCCTTCGCCGTCTGGTCCGCGATGTGCAATGATATCGGTCATCGCCTTCAGCGACTTGACCGACGCGGGCCGCCCGTCGCGATGGAGAACACCAGCTATACCGCACATGGCGAGCTACTCAATCTTTTCGCGATTTGCCCGGGATCAGGACGCGTCAAACCTGGGACTTGGCGCGGCGCTGGTCGACCTGATCGATATGCGACTTGCGCCACTCGATCAGCCGGCGCAGCCCCTCATCGAGGTCGATACCAGCCTTGAACCCGATTTCTTCCTGCGCGCGTTTTGGTGAGCCGATCCGGTTGCGCACCAATGTCGCCTGGCTTCGCGGCGCATAATTGATGGGCTGATTTGAACCCGTCAGATTGAGAAGCTTTTCTGCGACTTCCTTGAGCGAAGTCCGTTTGCCGGTGCCGACATTGTAAAAACGATCGGTGGCCGCCGCTTTCATGGCGCAAAGATTGGCTTGGGCACAGTCTTCGACGGCAACGAAATCGAAAGCTTCCGAGCCATCTCCCAGGATGGTCGGCCCCTGCCCCTTGTCGATGGCATCCAGCATTTTCATGATGACGGCGATGTAGGCGCCGCGATAGTCCTGCCGCGGACCATACACGTTCATGTAGCGCAGGCCGACATAGTCCAGGCCGTAGCGGAAATGATAGGCGCGGGCCATCGCCTCGCCGCAGATCTTGGTCGCGCCATAGAAATTCTTGTTGTTGAACGGGTGGTCTTCCGTCATCGGCTCTTCGATGGCATCGCCATAGACCGACGCCGAGGATGACCATACCAGCCGTTTGACGCCGTTACGCACACAGGAATCCATGACGTTGAACATCCCCTTCACGTTCACATCGAATGCCGTGCGGGGAAATTCATGGCACTGCAGGAGCCACAGTGCTGCGAACTGAAAGACGCCGTCGGCATCCTTGAGGGCGGAATCGAGAACATCGGTTTGGGTGATGTCTCCGCCAGCTTCAAAAATCTTGACGCGCGGATCGCGCAGCGCATTGGCAAGATTTTCGTGCGTTCCCCGCACGAAATTGTCGTAAATGACAATCTCGCCGACATCGCTTTGAACGAGCTGATCGATCGCATGAGAGCCGATCAGCCCCGCGCCGCCAATCACAACAAAACGCTTTCCTCGAATGTCCATTTTCATTCAGCCTTCGATTTCGAGAAGAAAAACCCTGGTAACGTTCAAAACGACGTTGCTGGCGAGAACCTGTGCCGCAGACACGCCTTGCTTCAGTCAAGCTACCGCACTCCGGGTGACTCGCATGTCATCCCGGAGCTTCAATCTGTGTTGCCGCCTGCCCCTCGAGGCGCAGACAGTGTTTGTCAGGCCGCCGCAATCAGGTCGGCGCCCACCAGCACGCGTACCTTGCGGCCCAGAAAATCAAGCAGGATAGCAACACGATCGCGATCGTTGATGCCTTCCACCAGGGCAAGACTATCGACGAACGCGCCCTCGAGGACGCGCACCGTGTCTCCGGGAGAAAAGCGAACGCGGCGCTCCAGCCTGATGAAACCGCCTTCATCCTCGCGCTGCTTCAAGGAGCCGATCACACTGTCATTGATCGATGCCGGGCTGCCATTCCAGGAAACAAGATGCGAAACACCGATCGTCGATTGGATGGATCTCCACCTTTGCGCGGCAAGATCGATCGCGACAAAGAGATAGCGGGGAAACAAAGGGCGGGCGACCGTGTCGACTTTTCTGGCATGACTGCGCCGCTTCAGATAGCGCGGGAAATAAACCCCAAAGCCCTGCCGCGCCAGATTGCTCGCAGCCTTCGCTTCTCCATTGATATGCGTCTGCACTACGTACCAGCGTGGATCGGAGGATGATATCACGGCTTTGCGCCCGGTTCCTGTGGCGCGCGCAATCCCAGCAGGTCCGGCGCCAGCACTTTTTGAGCGCCATATGCCGAGATGGCCTCGTCGAACGCATCCTTTGCCCGCGTCAAATCCGTAACGACAACGCCGTCAAACGGCTCGGCGACGTCTGCGTAGCGCCGCGCCACATTGACGCTGATGAAACGCGATACGCCCGCATCGGGATCGACGACCGCCACAATCGTGATCGGCCTGTCAACGGCACACAAAATTGCGATTTCGCAGAGATCGGACTTTCCGGCCAGCACGATGCGCTGCATGCCTCGCGCGGCTGCGAGGTCATAAATCTTCGCGAAGTCTTCCTTGGCCTTGCGGAACAAGGAGAACGAGGACGACAAGTATTTGACCGTCAGCCGCGATTTCTCGGAAAACCCCTGAGGAGTGAGATAATAGGCATAGCGTCGCGCCGGTGCCTGACTGACCTTGACCAAGCCCTTCTTGATCGAGCGCTTTAGATAAGCGTTCACAAGCCCCAGCGCGATGTCCAGTTCGGCCGCGATGTGCCGCTGTGAGCGTGCACCGTTGCTGTCAACGGATGTCAACAGGCCAAGGACAATGCGGTCGTGGCTGCTGCCGTGGGTTGGCGAACTGTCTTTCATGGCGCCCTTCTGATCGGGCGACTTTTAGCGTGTTCACATTGTGAACGTCAAGCGAAACGTTCATTTCGTGAACGAGTACAATCGATTGAAATACCTACGCTTTTTACACCCCCCTCAGCTCAACTGATTTCTTCCGATGCACGACCTTGCGAAGGATTGAAAACGAAACTGGCTCCGCATCGGAGTCCAGCATCTTTCTGTAAGCCGCAAGCTGAAGCGCAACGATCCTGCGGGCGGAGTGATATTTCTTGAACCATGAACGCGCGGCATCGCCGTGGCCTGCCTCGTCCGAGGGATCGGCAAGAACCTCGAACATCCAAGCAGTGCACGATTCCACACTATCCGCCGCCAAACAAGGCGGCGCGACTCCAAAGAATTCTGCCGTTTGAACCTGATCAAGGCGCGTGATAACGCGCCGGCCGAGCGCCATCGCCTCGAAGGTTACCCCCCCCATCGCCGGTATCCTGAATTGATCGACCACGACATCGCACGAACAGTAAGCCCGTCGAAGCTCGGCTTTGTTCAGCGTGGGTATCCAGGCGACGATGTCTTCAATTCCTAGGCTGCGGATGAGGTCTTTGCTTCGCTGAACATCAACACCCCACTCCACCAGTATGATGCGAAAATTGCGATTGGTTCGCGCAACCTGGGCGGCGGCGTTCAGAAACAGATCATTGCCCTTCTGCATGGATGCTGGCTCTGTGTGCCAGTGATGGCGGCTCGGGCTGAAGAATGTCGTGATTCCGGAAACTTGTTCGCGAATTTCACATGTCGCGAGGAAATCTAGGACCTTCCGATCGTCGAAGGCATGCGGAAGGCAGACCGTCCGGGCCTTCTTTAATTTTAAACGCTTCGCAGATGGCAAAGCGTCCGAGTTGGTGACGAACGAGAAAGCCGCGTTTTTGTACGCCAATGAGCAAAGAATGCCGTTGTAGCTTTTCTCGAACGGAATTTCCCGTAGCGTGCCGTGTTCGTAACAGGTGTAATTCTTGAATCCGTTGATGAACGGGATAAAACCATCAATTGAATAACCTTGGATGACGTCATAATACTCTAGCACGTCGGCAAATTCATTCGCGACAGTCGATGCGAAGGCATCGACTGTCCTCAGGATCTCCGGTGAAAATTGCCGGAATTCATGCAAGACACGGGCGAGGCGTGTCTCACGTCGCAATGCTCGGTTATCCTCGCCCTTGCCGTATTGTTCCAGATAGCGAAACTCCGGCTTCTCGATTGGATCAGAGTTGGGTGCCGGATTAATCGATAGACCCAAGTCCGTTGAACGAGGGATATCTGGATCTGGATTCGGCTGGAAATGGATTTCGTTCGAAACCGCGGCTGACGGTTCGTGCAACTTCTCGAAGTCCATAACGCTCATCGCTGGATTGACGTTCGCTGCGCCATCATCAGGGAACCTGAAGAAATCGTGCGGAAATTCGAAGCCAAACCGCGGCAAATCTCGGACCCGCCGCTGAAATTGCCAAAGCGCCAGCGCGAACCTGAATTCTGTGCCAATTCCAGTTTCCGCTTCGCGCCGCAAATGAACGAATATGCCTTTCGTTAGAAAGGAGCGATAGATGGATACGAGAAGACTGAGCTTTTCGGCTTGCTGGGGCCGCTGCTCGCTCACACGACTGAGCTTCTCGGCTTCCCGGGGCAGCAGTTCGCTCGGATTTTCGGATTGACCAACGCGTGAAACCACCTCCGGTACGACCGAGAGCTGCGAAGATTGAAGTAGCTTCCAGGATTTGAAATCGAAATAATCGCGTACGACCGAAATCGCCTGCGCCAGAGACTCCGGCATCGGCTGGCGAACCCGGCCCTGCGCCGCGGCAACGCCATCGAGAATCTCCCAATACCTCGCTTGCAGCAATGTCCAGAAAAAAGCGGCAGCTCCCTTGTCCCCGGCATTCTTCGCCCGAAGATAGGAAAGGCATTCCCCAATCGGGCCCTGGACGAACCAATCGGGCCGCTGCCAACCACCCAACTCGGTGGCCCACCAATCCGGAAACATGCTGTCGATGCGGCCATCGAAACTTGCGGCCTCCCATTCGGGGCAGCCCATGACGTGATAGTAATTAAAACAAATGGTATCCGCTTCGATTCCAAATTGACGCTGAATCAATGCATTATTGTAGGCATTATTAGCAATATTGCCGATGTGCAACACACGCAACGGCCGGCCCCGATCCAGCTCGAACTGCTTGATGAAGGAGAGCTCGGATCGATAATCATCTGAGTCGTCAGCCTTCAGAGCCAAGTCTTCGGATGCTTGCACTCAGATCGTCCCCAAAAGCGATCCCGCCCAAGCATGATTCATCCCGGTCCGTCCCCACTGAGCCTGTTCCTTTCATGACTAAATCTTTAATCGTGGGTTGTCCATAGAAACCAACACTACCATTCACTCCGATTCGCAACGGCTCGCCGAGACAATTTATTGCCGGCGGGCAGACAGGGTCTGTTGACACGTATTGTCGTATCGCGCTCCTATCAAAAATGACTGGACGCCTCATGTCCCTGGGCAAATCGCGCTTGATCCGTCGCGCCGGGCGCAGATCTTGTCGTGGGATAAGCAGCATTTCATCGATGTCATGCGCCACTGGCAAGTCAGTCCCGAGAGCGGCATCGATGATCTCATGCTAGGAGCCCGTCCAGATGGGCGTTTTGGGCATTTGTTGAGGTTAGCCAGCTGAGGCTGCGTTTGCGAGGGTGAACAGCTTCAGGAGGTTGTGGGTGGCGCAGATCATGGCCCATTCGGCGCGCACTTTCTCTACGCCCCGCAACAGGAACTGGCGGAAGCCGCGAGCCTGTTTGATCTGTCCGAACACCGGTTCCACCACTTGCTTTCTCAATCGGTAGGGTGTTTCGAAGGCGCCGTCGTCGATCTTCTTCCGCATCCGTTGGGTCAGCGGTCCGCCGATTTTTCCGTTCGCTAGGTCGGCGCATCCGGCTGGATCGTCGAGATCATTATTCCCGCGATGCCTTCCGATCCACTGGCGTTGGCAATGAGTCCCATGCTGATCGATCGGATTGATTTCATCGCGCCGTCCTGTCGAGCGGGCTGTGTCGCAAATCTGACCCGTATTGAGCGCGATCACTTCAGTCGTCAAACGGTCTTGTTGAAAACGCCATGGCTCGAACGCTGGAATTTGCGCCCGGCAATCCTGACGTCCCATGGTGGCAACACCCTGATTCAAGGATTTGGGGTGGATGGAAAACAGGCGATCATGCCTAGTCTAGTTTCTGTCGCGAAACGCCTGTTTTTGTGTCGAGGCATACCATTTCCCCAATAAAACCGGGGTGAACTGACGTCGGATGCCGGCATTTTCCGGGGCAATTGGGCGCCGATTTTCTTCGCTATGTTATTAAGCGCCCGTTGGGGCGGGTTCGATTGCAAGATGGGCTGGCGGATATCTTTCCGCCGTAAACGAACTTGGGGGATGTTGTCAGGCAGCTTTTCGTCTGCGCGATGGTCGTTCGGCCAACAGAGCTGCGATCTTCAGCAGGTTGTTAGCGAGCACGGCGGCTGCGACCCACAGCTCAAAGCGCTCGCGACCTTCGGCGAGACAACGCTTCATGCCACGGCCGCGGAACAACACCGAGATGCGCCCCTCGATGCCCGCGCGAAAGCGCTGGCCGTCCTTGAACTCCCGGGTCTTCTCATAGGCTTCGCGCTCGGGAGCTTTGATGCCGCCCCGTTGTGGGATGCAGATCACCTTGACGCCTTCCTGCTTGCACGACATCACGTTCTTCTCGCTGAAGAAGCCACGATCCGATCCGTATAATTCGGGGACGTCGCCGAAGGTCTGTCTGTGGCGTTCCAGCGAGATGACCACATGCTGTTCGTCGACGGGATTGCGGTCCAGCACTTCATACTGCGTAATCAGGCCGCGCGCGCTTTCGGCGAGGAAGACCTTGTGGCCGAACTCGATCGGCGTCTGCACCTTGCCGCGCTTGATCAGGTCCGTGTGGGGCTCAAAGATCGAATAGAGCTTCTCGGCAGTCGGAACTTGCTCGCCATCGAGCACACGTCGGCGCGACTGATCGACCACACGGGCCCCCAGATCACAAAAGTGCTCAATCTCCTTGCGCGTCTCGGCGATTGCCAGTTCGCTGATCGTATCTGTGCCACGCGCTTTGCAGGTCTGCCGGAGCGCGGTTCGAGCGCTTTCGATAACCTCCTCGGCGATGCCGATGAGTTCGCGATATCTCCCGGTCTGCTGCTGCTGGCGCTGCCTCGAGGTCATCCGCTGAATCTCTTGCATCCGACGCCGCGCCGATCGCGTCCGATCCCGAAAACCCTTGATACGCCGGCGTCCCAGCGCCGCGGCAAGGCGGCCGATCAGGCGCGTCACGACGCGAACAACATCCCACAACAGCGTGTTGTCGGTCGGATGGTGAATGTCGGTCTGCACCACCGTGGTGTCGACACGCAGCTTCTGGCCGTCCTCCAGACCGAGCCCGACTGCCACCCGCACCACCAGATCATTGATCGCTTTGAGCGTCGCGGGCGTCAGCCGATTGAAGCCGCGGTTGAATGCGTCATGTCGAGGCACAGGCAGACAATAGAAGTCGGTGAACTGGCGCAGTGTGCATCCGTCGGCAATCCGCTCGCGCAATTCGCGATAGTTCCAGTTCTTGACGCGCATTAGAACCAGTGAGCGCAACACCTGTTGTGGCGTCAGGCCGTTGCGACCGGTCTCGGCCTTCTTCAAACCCCGCGTCAGATCACGGCGGACCTGCTCGATCATATCCTTCTGGTCGTCCAGAAAATCGGAAATGGTCTGCAGCACCGGCTCAAGACACAGGCCCTGACGTACCAGCTCAAAATCGGCAAAACTGACTTGCCGCTCCGCTGTCCGGGACACGCTCAGCCCTCATCGCTCTTCTTGGCCTCGGCGCGATCTCGCTTCAACGCTTTGATGTATCGCGGTGCCGCCTGGTGCAGCAGATCCTGCAGAGTGCGCCCGTTGTCCAGGCTGCGTTGAACCTCCGGCACAAGCTCTTCCGGCACGTAGACGGCAACGCGACGCTCGTTCGCGCGACCGTAGAGCACATAACTTTGATGCTGTTCGCCAGACTGGCACGCCGGGCAATTCTTGCGGATGCACCGGCTACGACGCAGGCTCAGCGAACCCAGAAGCGCAGGCCAAAGATTTGTCGATTCGCTTCGCAGCCACCGCGCGACATCCGAAGGCGATTCCGAATCAACATGCTTCATATGAAGTATGTGATACTATGCACATGTACGTCGCAAGAAAAATGTGCTCGAAAATCGCGAGATAACCCTCATTTTAAAGGGCGAAATGTCTTTCGCGACAGAAACTAGTCTAGAACACCCGACACCTATCTGACGGACCCGGCCGCAGTTGTTATTCGTGAAGCGATGGCCGATCAGAAGCAAAGCCAGGAGAACAATGCAATGTTGCATCCCCAACAGACCTGCGCCTATCGCTTTAGTCATGGTCCGCGGCAAATTATAAAAGCCTTCATAGGATGTCGTCAAAGGCGGCATCCTGTTTGGGGACGGTCGGAAAGTGAAATACGGTCGCTCTATTGCGGGTTTGCTGAGTGAAGAAAAGTTCGTCAGCGATATGAAGGACAAGTTTCCGGTGTCTGGTCATATTTCCCGGACAAAGGCGAAGATTTGTTCACCCCGTCCGTCGCTGATGAATGGGCAGGGAAATGCATTGGCGACGTTGGTAAGCGATCGTCGCCGGAACAACCAGTAACGCCGGTTGTACGAAAATGGATGCGGCCATCGGGCCAGATCGCCGGGTCTGGTCGCCGCCTGCAGACATCTGGGTGCGTTATGAGATCATGCAGGCGGGTATTGCGGATCATTTGGATGTCGGCGCGGACGGGTCTTCGATCCGGATAACGCCGTGGCAAGACCCCGTGACGCAGGTCATGGTGCCGGATTTGCAGGCGGGAACGCGCGATCTGCATGGGTTGACGGTATACGTCGACCATCCCGAACATGCGTCGGTGAGCATTGGAGATAGGGCGGTCGAAACATTTACCCGCAATCCCCCCGACGAGTCCGGGCGGCCATCGATTACGATCGTCGACAATCATACCCCGACATCCATCGTCGGCCGGGTGCCGCTATACGACCGCGGCAGTGTCGAAACCAATGCCGGTAAATTCACCGACGCGACGGCAGCCAATGACTTTATCAGTATCGAAGCCGACCAGTCGGGGCGGGCAGAGGTTGCTTTCAAGCCCTGGAGCTGAATCTCTGGAACACCAGCCACCTGAGTTTTGCCCTTCGCAAGCGGCTGGCTGTGGCCAACAGGGAAGGAGCTTTAAAGGGCGCAGTAACCATCGAAATGCGAATGGAAGATGGTGGTGTTGTTTCGATTCGGGAGTCGGATCGGCCGTCGGAGTCGGTTTCGGGAGCTAGTGCGTGGTTCGTGCCGCATTCGGAGATCTTCGATGAATGGAGATACCAGACGCTTGACGTTACCCGCCTGGCTTGGCCGAAGTCCTCGGAGGAGGATAATAATTGGCGGAGGCCTCCGCTGCCGTTGGGACGGGTAATGGAGGTACGAATTGCTCTCACAGGCGCGGCGCCCGGCGAGACCGTCGACATCCGCGATTTGAAAGCTTTGAGGCCTTCCGGAACCGGCGAAGAGCCTGAAGGGACGAAACTTGTCGCCGGGCGAGTCACGCATGGAATGATTCCACTTCCACTCGTGCCGGTTCGGGCCGTCTCCTCGTCAGGCGAAGTCTTAAATACGACAACCGACCGGGACGGGTACTATTTCTTCTACAGTCGGCACCGCGGCGAGCAATTGGCAATTCAAACCTATTTTAATGAACGTGTATGTTATCCGCTACAAGGCCGCAACATCGAGGTACTCAAGGACGAAGCTGAGGTTGATATTGAAAGTGACCTTTGTGTTCGATAAACAAAGACTATCAGGTTCCGATCAGGGTTACGGGAAACGCAAAGGAACCCCGTTCAAGCTAAATAACGCGCCGCCAGTTCTGAATAACTGAAGCGTCTGATAACCGCGGTGCGTTGATCCAGCGGACGCTCCGGACTTCGAAGCGCCGATACCAGCGCCTCCGCCAAAATCGCGGGACTGTCGGGCGCGCATCGCAGCGTCACCAGATCTTCATATCCCATTAATGGTTTCTGTTCACACGCAATCACTGTGCGCGGCGCAAACAGGAAATAGTCGAACAGCTTGTTCGGACTGATGCCATGGTCATAGAGCGAGTTCTTGTGGAAGGATACGACTGCACAGTCAGAGGCGCGAAGAATTTCGTGAACAATCGGCCGGTCAACTTCATCATGAAATTCCACATTCGGGAAATTTGCCGTGCGCTGCTCCAGTTCAGCACGGGAAAGGCCGGAGCCGAGCAGCACAAAATGGATTTCGGAGTTGGTGGTGGCAAGCACGGCCGCGGCATCGACCACCACTTGCATGGCATTGGGAGGCCCCATGGCTCCGGCGTAAAGCACTATCCGCTTGCCCCGAGCCTTCATCAGATTGATCCGCTCGATAATCGGATCGGCTATGACCTGGGGCTCGAGTGCCGTTCGTATTTCCTGATCCGAGACTCCGTTGGGTACCCAGACAAACCGTCCGGCCGGCAGCCCGCGCGACGTCATGTGAGCTTCCGCACCTGCCAGCAGGCAGACGACGCGATCCGCGATGCGGTAGGCCTGCCGCTCCTTCCAGCCGATCACCTTCACAAGCGGATGCCAAGCCGGCACAAGGCCGAGCTCCACAATGCTCTCCGGCCAGAGATCACGGACTTCGACCCAGAACTTGGCATCGAATTGACGTGCAAGCCGCTGCGCCGCCGCGATGAAGAACAAATGCGGGCTTGAAGCGATAACCAGGTCCGGCTTTCCGAACTGCTCCGCGATGGCTGTCGCATCCCGGCGAAGTCGCGGTCCGAACGAAAAGTTATTCCACAAGCGGCCGAGATTGCCGTCACTGTAGCGCGGCGTCTCCAGAAACCAGAAATCCACGTCACCGATACGCTTGGGCCCGGCAGCCTGAGGCGTTCTGTGGAGATGGTGGAACGCTGCGCTGACCACGACCGGCCGATGCCCCATCCGGGTCCATGCCTCGGCCAGCAGGAACGGCCGCCAATGGCGTCCGAGGTCCGGTCCTCCGGCAAACGGATGCAACATCCAGATGTTCATGCATTTGCCCGGGAGAAAAAAATGTCGCTATAGAGATTCTTGAGTTCGGTGGCGTCGTGCTCCCAATTATAGTCCCTGCAGACAGCGGCTCGTCCCGCAAGTCCCAATTCGCTCGCGCGCGCCGGATTAGCAGCCAGCATCGAGAGCTTGTCCGCCAATGCTTTGGGATCATTGCCAGGGACCGCAAATCCGCATCCGGCCGTCTCGACGATCTCCTTCGACTTCGGCAAATCGCTGGTGATGACGGGTAGTCCGGCAGCCATATATTCGAAAATCTTGGTCGGCATCGCATGGAGATGATTTGGTTCGGGCTGAAACAGGCACAGCCCGACCAAACTCTCGTTCAGCAGGCTGGCGATTTCAGATCGGCCCAGTCTTCCCCGACAGACAACGTCCGCGGATGACTTTTTTATCCAGTCGGCCTCGGCGGTCCCTATGCCGCCGGCCAGCACGAGCGGTAGTTGCGCAGCCGCGCAGGCCTCGACCATTTCGACCAGCCCGCGATTAAAACTCGCCTCCCCGACATAGACGGCCTGCCTGTGCCGTTTGGTCTCGGATGTAGGTTCTATAAACTCGCCGGGCCGCACGCTGTTTCGTACCATCGATACCCGAGCGCCATAGCCACGAAAACGATCGGCAATGGCAGGTGTCGCCGCGATAATGGCGTCGAAGCGTCGAGCGGTGGTCCGCTCGATCCATTCCACGCCACGCGCCACGATCGGGTGCAGCAGCGATGGAATCCAGGTCTTGGAATAGATGTCCGCCGGTACGTCCTCGTGAACATCATAGATCACCTTGCAACCCCCGCGCCTGAGCATCAGCGCAAAAGGAATCAGCTCCGGATCGTGAAACTGAACGACATCGGGTCTTGTCGAGCGCGCCAGCACCACCGCCGCGCGTCCGATCATCCAGGGCCGCTTCCACCTCGCAACGGCAGGTAGCTCGATTAATTTGAATTCGATATCGCCGGGAACGCGGGGGCCGGGCGGCCGCGCAACCACGGTCACCGCGTAACCCAGCCGCGAAAGGCTGCGCGCCTCCTTCTCCACGATGCGGATGTCATCGGCCGGATGGACGCTCGACAGCATGCACACATTCATGAAACGCCAACCTGAAAACGTTCGCCCCAGAGCGCCATGCAATACAGCCTCCAGCGCATTCCCAAATCCAGCCGGCCAAACCGCTTTTTAAGCACCTTCATATCAACATAGTGCGCGACCAGCGGACTGTTGACGACCTTTGCATACATGTTCGGTGTGTGCCGGCCGAGCCATAACCGATCGGGTGCCGCGAAACCGATCTTGTCTTTTCGCCAGCAGATGGCGGCAGGAAGCACGTTCTGCATCGCAACCCGCAATGGCCATTTGGTCCAGCCGTTGTTCAGCTTTACGCGCGTGGACAGATTCAACGCAAACTCCACCAGCCGGTAATCCAGAAATGGCAGCCGCGTCTCAATTCCAAAGCGCATCGAATTCTTGTCTTCGAACCGCAACAGCATCGGCAGGTTGGTTTCGGTGATTTCCAGCACCTGCATCGCGCCGGCGTCCCGGGTATGGCGCCCGAAACGCCACAGCGATTCCGGCAGATAGGGCTTCTTCATGAAGCTGTAACGCCATCGATAGGCCAAGGCACGCAATGACGCCAAACTGGCGCCGGCAAAATACATCGCCAATCTGTGGGGACGAGCGTTCGCATTTACCGTTGTCGCAGCACGGAATGCCGACAAGAACCCCCGGATGCCATCATGGCACAAATGATCCAGCAACCACGCGGCGTAGTAACGCTCATAACCGAGCAGCGTTTCGTCCCCGCCCTGACCGTCCAGCAGCACGATCACGCCGTTCGAACGCGCGGTTTTCATGACCTCGTACTGCATCATGATCGAAGGGCCTGCGAACGGCTCTTCCTGAACGTCGATCAGCGTTTCCGCCGTCGCGGCAAAGTCGTCATAGGTCGGCTTCGTACGCAGCCAATTGAGCCCGGATTCCTTGGCGACGACCGCGGCGTATTGTTCTTCGTTGTTGCTGGCCTGCTGGCTCACTGCCGTGATCGCAAAGAAAGCTTCGCTGGAACTCAGCGAGTGACGCTTCGCCGCCAGCGTCGCAACGCTGGAACTGTCCAGCCCCCCTGACAGGCAGGTCCCGACGCGAACGTCGGAACGCAGCCGCAACCGCGTGGCGTCCTCGAGCAGGTCACGCAGCAGATCGGGAGCGCGTTTTTCATCGGCGCCATCCGCGCGCGGAATGAGCGAATAGTAACGCTCGATCTTGATCTGACCGGTCGACAAATCGGCGCGAAGCAAATGTCCCGGAAGCAGCTTTCTTATTCCCTTGAAGAAGGTGCGATCGGTGTGGTCGGTCAGTCCGCAAACCAGAAAATCGTTTACCAGATCGTCCTCTGCGACAGGGCTGCCTGTCAACGGTAGCAACTGACGGATCTCCGAACCGAATGCGAATGCAGCCGGCGTATCGACATAGTAGAACGGCTTTACACCGAAACGATCGCGCGCGCAGAAGAGCGTGTTATTGCGCTCGTCATGGATCGCAAATGCCCACATGCCATTGAAGCGGTCCAGGCATTTCTCGCCCCAACAGACATAGGCAGTCAACAGGACTTCCGTGTCCGAGGCTGTCCGGAAAGTGAAACCGAGCGCTTCGAGTTCGGTTCTTAGCTCAAGGTAATTGTAGATCTCGCCGTTGTAGGTAATTGAGATCGGATAGCCTGGATGGCGCATCGGCTGGGCGCCATCTTCGCTAAGGTCGATGATGGCTAATCGCCTGTGTCCCAACCCGACATTCCCGTTGATCCTTACTCCGCGGCCATCCGGCCCTCGGTGAGCGACAAGATCGGTCAGTCGTCCGACTTGGTCGGCATCTGGCAGCCCGGTCTTGGTAACGAGGCCAAATATGCCGCACACGTAATTATCTATCCAAATTTGAGAGGATGGTGAAGTCCCGCAGAGCACCGATTTACCTGAGCGTCCTCTCGGACCTGCTTAGCAGATGGGTCGGAGTGGAACCTCGCCGAACTTCTAGCTCGTTCACGCGATGAACGTCAACCTCAGCTGACTTTGCCGGCTCGGGATCGGTCGCTGGCCTACGCTCTGCTAATGAAAGAGGAAATGATGGGCCGCAATGTTGGTCAAATGGGTATCCGCGGAGTGTTGATTGTAGGCGCCACCGGGATTGAGCACCTGACCATGAGCGGGCCTCAAAGAGAGGGTATCGTCGCGATCGTCTCGCCGTCGAAAATCCTTATGTTTGGCTTCATTGACGCGGCGGATGGATACTCAGCGACGAAGACAAACGGCCCGTCGTGATAGCCGGGCTGCGCGCTATTGCCGTCGTCAGCGTATAGTCTGAAGATAGGTGGCTTCGAAGGCGGGTTTGTCGGCGTTGATGGCTTCTTTGTTGTTTCTAGCTATCTCATTACCGGCAACATTTTGCGCGATTTGCGGGCCGGTCGGTTCTCTTTTGACGATTTTTATGTTCGCAGAACAAGACGAATCTAGTTTGTTTAGTATCTCTTCGCGTGAAGAAGTTCGCCGCGGTCCTAGCGTTTTGCTTTGCGCAAACGGACACCCGCCCCGCCACCGTTTTCTGCGATGAACTCGATGCCTGCCTTTTCGAGAGCTTTACGTAATTCCGCAATTGTCCGCTCCTGCGCCGCCAGCGCACCAGGCTGAGTTTCAAGTCGCTTTACGCTGGGGAGTGACACTCCCGATGCATCGGCGAGGTCACGTTGTTCCCATCGTAGTAGCGCACGCGCGGCTCGAACCTGCTCACTGGTTACGGACAATTTAATACCTCAGGTATTGACATGGTCGAAGCCCGTCTCTAATACCTCAGGTATCGCACAAGGTAACTGAAGGATCAACCGTAATGACGAGAAACACCAATTCGGTGAACGGCGGAGCTATGCCCAGGATCGACCGTAACGCAGTAGAGCGCGATCGTCGTCAATTCATCGGCGGCTCCGATGCCCGGATCATCATGGGCAAAGACGAGAAGGCCCTATTGCGGCTCTGGCGCGAAAAACGGGGCGAGACCGCCGCGCTCGACCTGTCGGGCATCCTGATCGTCCAGCTTGGCCTGGTCACCGAGGACCTCAACCGCCGCTGGTACGAACTCAACTCCGGCCACCGGATCGGTGACGTCCAGCGCCATGCCATCCACCGGACGATCCCCTGGATGGCTGCCACGCTGGATGGATTGGTCAAGGAAACCGGCGCCGTGTTCGAGGCCAAATTCATGCTGCCATGGTCGTTCTCGGAGGAAGCGGCCGCGGAGAAGCACATGGCCCAGCTTCAGCACAACATGCTGGTCGCCGGCACCAAGAAATCCGTGCTTTCCATCATCAACGGTGGCGGCAAGTGGGTTGAACTGTCTGTTGAAGCCGACCCGATCTACCAGACCATCCTGATTGCAGCCGAAAAGGCTTTCTGGCGGGCGGTCAAGACCGGCGAAACCCCGGTTCTGTTCGACTGCGAACCTCCGAAGCCAAGGATCGAAGCAGTCCGGGTGGTCGATATGAATGCTTCCAACTCCTGGGCTGAGCTTGCAGGACTGTTTCGGGATACCCGAGAGGCCCACACCAACCATGAGCGCGCCAAAAGTGAGCTCAAGGGGCTGATGCCGGAGGATGCCAAGGAGGCGATGGGCCACGGCATCCGGGCCAAACGCTCAAAATCGGGCGCAGTCAGCTTCGGTCTCGTCGAGATGGAGGCCTCCCATGCATCGGTCCAGTGAAAGCGTTGCCGCCATCGCAACGGCTCTGGCGAAAGCCCAGACCGAGCTCTTCCCCCCGAAAAGGCAATGGTCGGGACGGTCTATAACAACCGCTCAGAGAGCCCCCAAAGCTTCCGCTACGCTTCGCTATCGAGTGGCCTGGACATCGTCCGCAAGGCCCTGGGAGGCCACCAGATCGCGATTGCACAGACGGACCGCCGAGGTCGAGGTGATTTGCGCCGAAGAAATATCCCCATTTGGGACGTTTGTTGAAGCAGCGCCTCTCTGATGGGATGGAGATGTTCGTGCAGCTGAGGGACCAAGCATGACCGGCAGACATAGAGAAGGAACATCCGCGCTCCTAGTGAGCACGGACGGCCGCCTGCTCTTGCAGCTGCGTGACAATCTCCCGCATGTGTCAGACCCCGGAAAGATCAGCCTGTTTGGGGGCCGTCGGGAGGGAGATGAGAGCTTTTTGGAATGCGTGGTCCGCGAGATCCACGAAGAGATTGGCTATTATCTGCCGCCAGAGCGATTTGAACTCATCGGTTGCTATTCCGGCCCCGACCATTCGACGCCGAATGGCACGCTTCACGGCGAGGTTTTTCTGGCGCGGAATGTCCCCGTCGACAAATTAGCAGTTACCGAAGGTCGCCTAGAAATTGTCGCCATAGACGAACTCGAACACATTCGCGAATTGCTTGCGCCTCCCGCGACCTACGCCCTCGGGATCTTTCTAAAGCGCGACCAAGCTACTTGAGCGTCGAAATCAACTCGCGCACATGATCGTCGATCATCGCCAGTGCGATCGATGGATGGACGAAACCAACGTCGTCCACGTGCCAATAGATGACCCTATTAGCTACCTCGGGAAACCGCCGTTCGATCAGCGGGCGGTGCTCAGCCTCTTTGAGTGCTACGACAAGCTGCGCCGCATCAAAGTCCGTCAAGGAACAGGATCGAGGATTGCGTAAACCGCCCTCGGGTAGGATGCCTTTCGCGACGAGAGCTTCGCGGGCAAATAGCGACATCGGGCCGAAATTATCGGGCGATCCCTTCTCGGCTGCGCCGCACGAGAAAGCACGCCACGCCAAGCCCTCAGCCGTTGCGAGGTGGTTGAATAGCTCCTCCGCATATCGGCTCCGATAATAGTTGCCGGTGCAGAGAAAGAGGACTCGGCGGATTGTTGTCATAGCCTTTAGAACTCGTCCGCTATAGGTTGAAGGTCGTCGTTGTGTAAAAGAATCGATTGAGCTTGGCCACCAAAGGCGGAAAGTGAGCGTCCTCGATCAAATTCGAAAGCCAGGCGATGGCACGGTCGTCGCTGTAAGTCGCGTTCGTGGGCATGATTTCAGCAAGACGCCGAGCGATCGCATTCGCTTGCTCGCCGGTCTCGGTGTCGAGGGCGACGCGCATCTCGGCAAAACGGATCAGCATCGGTCGCATGTACGTAAAGATCCTACCCGGCCCAATCTCAGACAGGTACACCTGGTGCACGTCGAGCTTTTCGACGAGTTGCGACAAAAGGGTTTTACCGTTCATCCCGGCGACCTCGGCGAGAATATCACTACATCAGGCATCGATCTTTTAGCCCTGCCCGCTGGCACCAAGTTGCATCTCGGCGCCACCGCTGTTGTCGAGGTCACCGGTCTGCGCAATCCATGCGTCCAAATCGACAAATTCCAAAGGGGTTTGATGGCGGCCACGCTTGCTAAAGATGCAGCTGGCAATTTGATCCGCAAAACTGGGATTATGTCGATCGTCCTTGCCGGCGGCGACGTCCGACCAGATGAACCAATTCAGGTTGAACGCCCCGCGGGGATAACGAAGCCGTTGCAGGTTGTATAAGGCAATTTTGTGCGTCCGCGATGGCCTTCGACCTCCGGTTGCGCTTGAATATGCCTGGGCGTGGGGATCAGTACATGCGTATTTTGGGAATCGTGGCGCTTGGCGCTGCGCTGGGTGGCTGTGCGTCATCTGCTTGGATATTGCGCCGGTAAGTCCGTAGGCGCCTAGGTTGTATTGACAGTGTGATTCTCGCAAAATTAGATATTGGGCTATAGGAATTCTGGAATCCGAAATGAACAAAAAGACTGCCGCGTTATTCGCGGCGCTATTCCTGCTCGGAGTGACCGCAGTCCAGTCGGCCAATACGACCGCCAGGCATCTTGGCGTCGATCTCAAGGGGCATTCAGAACACGTTCAGATCGAACGCGCGGACGAGCAGTCGCTCGCTCCGGTTTCCATGACTAGGATCGGCGAAGATTTGTTTCTATTCGCCAACTATCGAAACATCTACCTATTTGATGCCGCTAGTCGCATGGCATACCCCGTCAGGTTGGACCAGAAGATTCCTGTCTGGGCTCCGACCGCTGTCTATTATTCCGCGTACTACGACCGGCTCTTTATCGCAAATTACACCGGTCACGACTTGATCATTGCAAAGATCGATCGCTCCGAACCTCGGATCAGGTTACTGCTCTATGAGAGGCTGACTGACGCCAACATTGCTGGTCCAGAGGGGATAGCTATCTTCAATGGTGGAAAGTACATGGCGATCGCCAACTGGGAAGGCGGGGCGGTTTCTCTGTTCGAGCGCATCGATAATCGCTGGCAGTTCCAATGGAAGCAGACGATTGCGGCCGCGCACGGTGTCGCCTTCGCCGGGGAATTTCTGTTGCGAGCGGGAAGGATTTGGCAAAATTTGATGTGAAGACTGGTGAAGAATTGGCGCGGGTGAATGTTTTGGCGGGAGCACCGATCCGGTTCCTGACCTGCCTCGGCTACGACGCACAGACTTATGATCTAATTGCCTCCGACGCGATGAGCGGACGCGTCATAACCGTATCCCGCAACCTCTCGGCAAAAGGAAGTGTTCGGCGCGAATGGCCCGACCTTCTCCAATTTCTCGATGCCTTATTGCTCCTATCGAGACCTAAAATCGACCTACATCCTGTCGACCTATCAGGAGCGGATTATCCGCATCGGTCCTGACGGAACCACATCGTTCGAATTCGGCGGCGGGCATTGGGATTACGATCAGAACGTCATCATGGAGCCCGCAGCCGAAGCGAGCGGCTTGACCAGTAACGACACCCCCTCATTTGCGATCTTCGACAAGACGGCGCGCCCGACCTACGGCGGGATCATCGCGAGTGACGGCACGCATTTCATGCTGCCCGACCGTCTGGGGCCACTCTCCACGGATTGGCTTTTCTACATCACGACGGCCGCGCAGGATGGCGATTGGCTGCTGGTGACATCGAACTCGACGCCGGGCGTGCTGCTGCTCAACCAGCGCACCCTGCAGATCGGTATCGCGCGGATTCCCACGCAAGGTCAGCGACGAGTTCACGGTACCCCTGTGCAGAACGCATCACCGGAACAACCACCGCTTTGGCGACGAGGAGGCCTGGTGGGCTAGTTCGTCGATCAATCCCGTGGAGGTCTCGCGGAAGCTTTGGGTTTCGACGCGGCAAATCGAATCAGGGCGATAGTAATTTGCTCCCGTCCTTGCGGGCTGGCCTTGGCTGTCCCCACGCAAATCGCCACGAAGACGGCCGATCGTAACTTTCGGGCTTCGATGCGGACGCTTGCCGTCGAGCCGATTCAGTGCGGCTGCGGCACGAAGAGCAAAGGCGCGGCTCGCGACAAGGCCTTTGGGCGGTTGCGATCTTCATCCGTCCAACGTGGGATTCTGAACAAAGGAGATTTCCGACAGCGAAATCAGCGGGGTTGACGGTTCGGCTTGTCGGCAGGCGCTCCGTTCGTTGTGATCCTCGCTTTGACTTTTGTAACCCGGTAGGTCAACTAACCCTTCGATAGCCCGCAATGCCTTATTGCGTCGTGCGAAAGCTCGCCGTTCGTACCGCTCTAGCGTGTCGAGTTTATCTGCCAGATTAAAGGATAGGGGCCTGCCTTGGCCGCGAGATTCTTCAATCAGGGCGGCGTGATATTTTCGGATGCGCAACATGTCGATTTCAGCGTCCGCAGCAATAAGAGCCGCGTCACCGATATCCTCGCCGGCCGGCGAAGCGGGATTGACGGTTGGGCCGTCGATACGCTCCGTTCCTATGATCCCGGCTTTGACTTTTAGCCGGCAGATCAACTCACTGTTCGAGATCCAGCAATGCCCTATGGGTCGTGCGAATGCTCGCCGCTCCGACGCGGCCGCGCGTTGCTACCGTCACAGCACCTCCAGCCGTGCCAACTCGAAACATTTGAGCTCTCAACTTGTACACCTCGTGACTTCTGAGCTCTAGCTTCCAGCGTAGCAGCAAGCTGCCTAAGGGCCGCAACGTTTTTAACGATGGTGGCGTCCCTAGCAGCAAAGTGCAGAGAGCGTCGAATTCACCCCTCAGAACAAGATCGAAAAGTTCTGACGGCGACGAGGCGGGTCATAACGCCCTCCTCGGGCTTAAAGTCAAGAACGTGAACCGCAAGGCTGGCGTCAACAACCCCGCCATGATTCATGGTTGAAACGCTCGAACCGCAGGTACAGCCTCCCACCGCCACGTTAGGGATTCAGGCGATGACGCGTTCCCGTGCCTGTAATCAGCTAGACAGTTTTTAGAAATAGAACATTGACGTATCCGATCCGCGCGACTTTGGCATGAATCTCTGCAGGGCTTGCTTTCCTGTGCGCTCCTGCCCGCATCAGCCAGTAGGCCTCATAACCGTATCCTGAGAGATGATTTAAAATTGCCGATACGGATGTTCCGAACTTGCTCAATCCCTCTTCATGGAGCTCGACGAAAAGAGCTGGTCCGGCAGATCTAAGAATGTTCGTGGCTCCCTCAAGCACCAGCATCTCCGCGCCTTGAACGTCGATCTTCACAAGAGCCGGCCTCAAGCGGCTTTTGTCTTGCACGAGCCCGTCGAGCGTCACGGCAGTTACAGGCAAACCAGTGCCGTCTCGGGAAAGCTTGTGATCCGCAGGGTGAAGAGGATTAATCTCAAGCAGTGTCGTGCCGGGCACAGCGGCAGCGACGGCCTTCAAGGCATCGACACGACCCAAAAGTCCCCCGCGCTTAAGCGCCAGGACCAGGCTGTCGTAGTTTCTATCCTCCGGCTCGATCGATATGACTTTGCCACCATCGCCGACCCATTTTGCGAAGCGCAGAGAAAAAAAGCCGACATTGGCCCCGACGTCGATGACCCAGGATCCGCTCGGCACAAATTCCTTCAGTCTATCGATTGGCCCGGCCTCAAAATACCGTTTGTATATCGCATAGAGTGGAAGAAAGGCCCGATTGAATACAGGTACACGGTGGAAGCCGAGCTTCGCGGTCAGTCCGAATAGCTTAACTGCAAAATTTTTTATAAGGCTTCGGAACATCGAAAAACTACCCAGCGCTACCAATTCGACCCAGGACCTGCGAGTACTCAATTTACAGCGGATGCTCCGTCGATTAGGAGTACAGCTGTTTCATTAGTTGGAATCTCGCAATGAAAACGACCCACAAGATTGCGGCTGCGCGTGCAATCTATCACACCATCCATGCGGGGCGCACGCTTCTTGGTCGAACAGATCAGGAGATTGTTGTCAGAGATGGCGTCACTTACGATGTTGACCTTTCCCAGGGAATAGATTTCGCCATTTTTCTTGGAAATATTTATGAGCGTCAGACAAGAGCTGCGTTGCGTAAATTGGTCTCGCCGGGGTCTCTGGTGCTTGATATCGGAGCCAACATCGGAGCGCACACCCTTCCGCTTGCCCAGCTCGTTGGACCAAACGGTCTGGTGATGGCCTTCGAGCCAACGGATTTTGCTTTCCGTAAGCTTAGCCGCAACCTGGGACTCAACCCCTCGCTTGCGGCCCGGGTGGAGGCCTACCATTCCTTTCTGACGGCCAACGACGGAGCCAGCGTGCCCGAAGCGATCTATTCGAGCTGGCCGCTCGCAGTGGAGGCGGGGCTGCATGCCAAGCATCTTGGCCGCGAAATGCAGACGGAACGGGCGCAATCGCGGAGCCTGGACAGCATCCTGAGCGAACGCGCCGACCGCAAGGTGCACTTGGTCAAACTCGATGTCGACGGGTTCGAGTGCGACGTTCTAGGCGGCGCGACCGCAATGCTTCGCGATTCGCGCCCGATTTTCGTGATGGAATTGGCGCCCTATGTGCTTGAGGAGCGCGGCTCATCGCTGGAGCAGCTTCTTTCTTACTTTCTTCCAGATGGCTATGTTTTTTACGACGAGCGGACCCGAAAGCCACTTCCGTCTTCGGCCAGGGAATTGCAGCGGATGATTGCGAATGGCGCCGGCATCAACGCGATCGCGCGTGTCGACTGAGCAGATCGCAGCGCGTCAAGGTTTGTCCGAAGGGCGGATTTTCGAGCGCGAAAACACTTTCATCCCGCGAAGCCTCGACCAGTAACCTCGGACAAAGAAGTCATCTATCACCTTCACGAATCCGACGATGATGATCGGAATCAGCGGATGCGCATGGCGGTTATCGCCGGAAACATTGGTGTAGAGCACCACGGCATAGATGACCGCAAAGGGAACGATCAGAACCAGAAGAGTTATCCGTTGCCGGGGCCAGAAGAAAAGGAACAGACCGAACCAGGCGGTGATGATCAGAGGATCGCTCACGAAGAACGTGAGATGCAACGGATCGCGGAATTGCTTCAACGAGTCCGTTATATAGGGGCGGATGCTTGCGGTGTAGAGATTCTCCGCCGCATCACTGAAAACGTGCGATGACCGCGTCATCTTCGAGAACTGGTCGAAGGTTTCAATGTAGCTGCCTCCGGAATAGGTCCCGTTATCCACTCCGGAATTCCAGCGAAAGTAAATTCTGAAATGGCGAAACATGGTCCCGGCCGTCATGTCACGGGTGAGCTGGCGGTTCGGCTGGCAGCATGTGGGGGCATACTGAAATCCAATCGACGCCAGCGAGAGCTGGAGCTGCCGTTCGATGGCCCCGATGGAAGATGTTCGGACCCGCCACGCGGCGGCCGCGATTTTTTGCCGCGCGTCGGCGGGTGACAGCCCCGACGAAACCAGATCGTCGAAGATATGTTTGGCGTCGTCGTAATTGATCGGTTCCCTTCCAATCAGCCGCGTACGGATTTCGTCATTCAACACGACAGTTTTCAACGAATCCGCCGTTTCGCTGTCGATATCCCAGTCCACGTAGGATGCGTGGGTGAGCAGCAGGGCGCTCACATTCGGCAGGAAAAACCCTATTCCCAAGGCGGCTCTGTAAACCGGAAAGGCAAACGTCCCGGCTACAAAGGCGAGCGCCGCAAGGGCGTACAGAGGAATGCGCCAGCGCTTGCCTCGCTGGAACACAACCAAGGCTGCAACGAGAACGCCGACCAGTCCGAGATAAGGACGAAACTGTGCCGCAACGATCGAAAGCAACAGCAGCAGGCTCAAAGAGACACCCAGGGAAACTCGCCCGTCGAGCGCGCGGATCGCAATTCCAAGAGAGATCAGCAAAATCGAAGCGGAAACCGATTCCGTAAGCGCCGCAGCATGGAAGGAGACGAAATAGGGGTGAAGGCCGCAAATAACCACCGCAGCTAATTGCGCTGGCCGGCTGAGCTTCGATCTAAAGGCCAGAACGAAATAGGTGACAGCCGACGCGCTCAACAGTCCTTGAAAGACTGCCAGTGCAGGCCACAAATGCTCCCGGAAAATCTCGTCCAGGGCGCGGATCAGAAGAGGAAGGCCGGGCTGGATATGCTGAAAAAGAAAGCCGAATTGCGAACTATATAACCGGCCCAGCTGGTCCGCGTCGAAGAGTGCCAGCGCAAGTTGGAAATAGACGATCGAATTGACCCAGAATTTGGCGCCAGTGACGACAATTGAATAGGCATGCGCGGAGATTCCGAAAAATAACAGAAAAAGACCCCAGTAACCTTCGTTATTCTCGAAGAAAGCGTTCCACGACTTAGGCTCGGCGATCTTCATATCTTCACGCCAAGGTTCGCTGAATGTTGATTCAGACGGTTTCATCAGGAATCATTTCCAATCGGGGCTGATTCCGGTTCAGTTTGAAGCCGGTTCAGTCTAAAGGGCGAGTCGGCCCCGTTCTCGCAAAATGTGGCTGGGAATTCAATTGCTGGGTCAGACCAGACATACAAATTGGAGTCCATTCGAGTCGGATCTAACCCCATGCGCCGATCCTCCGCGGTTTGGCATTCTGTGGAAGCGGGAAATCCAAGGATAGGTCGGAGCCGGTCTCCGATTGCGGGTCCAGCGACAACGGAAGCCTTGATTTCATCATTATTTAATCCTGCAATATCGCTCAAATTCCGCCAACACGACGCAGTCTCGATTTTCGATCTTTTCGACGTATTCCGAGGTGTAATAACCGGGGTCGAAAAAGCTCATGAATTCCGGCAGGCGCACTGACTTGGTTTGGCCGTGCATTTTCGCAGCGCTGTTTTTTTTCATCCCGATAGTCCTGTTTTTTTCGTATCCGATCAGTTTCTGGAACCTCACCGACAATGAACCCTTGGGGCTCGCGGATGCCCTGAACCTTGCTCACCGGCTGGCCGATCTTCGGATGTATCCGGCTCCCGGTCTGATGGGCCACCCGGGAGTCCAGTTCTATCTCATGAGTTGGCTGGCTTTGGCGTTCACGGGGTATCCACTTGCCGTGGCAGGACAGGACTTTTTCCGCGCCGTCATCGACCACGTGGAAAACTATCATCGCGCAATTGTCTTTATAGCCGCATTTGTCGGCGCGGCAGGTGTCTATATCTTTACTCGAACCGCTCTCAAATTGATTCCGATTGGAGCAACGTCCGTCGCGCTTTTGATATGGCTGGTGTCGACGCCGGCGACGATATTGTACTTCATGTCCTCGGGATTTGAATCAGTCGCGATTCTGATCAACAGCCTTTTCCTGGTGATCCTGGTTCGGCTAGCTTATGACCGGGACATTGATCCAACGGTGGTCATTCTGGCCGGTTGCGTCGGCGCTTTCGCCTATTTGAACAAGCTCTCTTATATCTACATTCCGCTGGCGTTCGTTTCCGCAATCTTTTGGAAGGCCGTTTTTTGCAGGACTGGCTGGCTCCGCGGCACCGGTCTGGTCGCGTTGTTCGTTCTCAGCTTTGTAGGCGCTATCGTTGTAGTTGCGTTTCTGATCATCGGATGGGAGCCGTTTGGAGTGCTCCGCAGTTTTCATCAAACCGTTATCCTCGGTTCGGGGCTATACGGCGGCGGCGATCAAGTCGTTGTTAGCCGCCAGGGCCTTCGGCAAGCGATCATGGCCATACCAGGCGACAAGAGCTACGCGATGCTGCTGGCTCTGATTGCCGGTGGGGCGCTCTTTATCGCTGGCTTGGTAACCGGATTTAGAAATAGGCAGAACGACGGTGTGGCTGTCGTCGGTATCGGTGCGGGTCTCGCTGCTTTGTTTTCAGCGCTTATCGTGGTGAAGCATTACGACATCCACTATACGGCAGGTTTGTCTGCATCGTTGCCGGGATGTGTGCTGGCCTGTTGTCTGTTGGCGCAGGATTGGAATTCCAAGGTTCGCTTCTCCGCTCTCGCCATTGCCTGCTTCGCGGTTCTGTTGATGGCCGGTCCTGTCCTGCCGAATGTAAGGGACGTGTTGGCCAGCAGATCCAACACTACGCGCTCGGCGCTGGAAGATATGAAAGACATTGACGCCCACACTGCCGGGCTAAAACGAGTCCTTGATTTTGCCTATCACGTGCCGTTTTCGCAATATGGCGAGGGCTTTGTCGTCTACTATGCGGGTATACCCCGGTTAACCCAGGAATACCTTCGGAACAGACAGGGCGTAACGAATAGCATAACGGAGCAGTCGGTCAGCGAGGATGTCGGCGCCTACGTCATCGACAAGAGCTATTTTCCCGATGCAGAAGCGGTCAGGAATGCGCCGAATCTGGATCTGCTGGGACCAAAACCGGTGAGGCTCGGCGCGGATGACAAGCTGATTGAGTTGCGCACAGTTTTTCTGCTGATTCGCAAATGACGTCTCGCAGGAGGTGCTCTCCTGAGAGAACAATCGGTTGTGCGTTCAATTTGAGGCCGCGATGGATTCAATTCAGCCTAATGAAGGTGGCTCAGTGCGATTTTCCAGTCAACGAAAGCGGGAAATGTTGGCACACGTCGAAGCCCACATTGACGAGCAAGACCGCTGGCGCAGCATCAATTCCGCATATTATAAGGAAGATCAAAATTTTATGCGATTTTTGATTCCGCCCGGCAAACGGGTGCTTGAATTGGGCTGTGGCCGTGGGGAATTACTCGCTGCGCTGGAGCCCTCTTATGGAGTTGGCGTCGATTTCGGCCCCAAGGCCATTGCCCGGGCCAATGAGCGCAATCCCAATCTGCATTTTGTTTTGGGGGACGCGGAGGACCCCGAGACATTGGCCGCGATCGAGGGGCCGTTCGATTACATCGTTATCGCCGACACGATCGGCATGTTCGAAAATATTGATGACACGCTGACGATGGTGCACCGGTTGAGCACGCCATCCACACGTCTCATCATTTCCTACTACTCACATCTGTGGGAACCAATATTGAGGATCGGCGAAATATTGAAGCTCAAGAGTAGGCAACCCAAAATCAATTACATCGCAACGGCCGACTTCCTGAACCTGATGGACCTCGCGGATTTCGAAGTAATCAGGCAAGAGCAGCGGCAATTGTTGCCGCGGCGCCTTTTCGGGTTGGGTCCGTTCGTCAATCGATTCATCGCGCCGCTGCCGGGGATCAGGAAACTGTGTCTGCGGACCTACATCGTCGGGCGACCGGTGAGGCAATTTCCGGGCCGGAAATTTTCCGCGAGCATTCTAATTCCGTGCCGTAACGAGAAAGGCAATATCGAAAATGCCATCCTGCGCATGCCGAAATTCGGCACCGCGCAGGAAATCCTGTTCGTCGAGGGAAATTCCAGTGACGGCACCTTCGAAGAATGCGAGCGTGTCCGCGATGCCTACAAGGATAGCTGGGATATCAAGGTGCTGAAGCAGGACGGCAAAGGCAAGGGAGATGCGGTTCGAAAAGGTTTTGCCGCCGCGACCGGCGATGTCCTGATGATTCTGGACGCGGACCTGACGATGCCGCCGGAAGCGCTGCCGAAGTATCATGCGGTGATCGAGACCGGGAAGGCCGAATTCGTCAACGGCACCCGCCTCGTCTATCCCATGGAAAATGAGGCGATGCGCCCGCTCAACCTGATCGCCAATCGCTGCTTTGCGTATCTGTTCAGCTATCTCGTCGACACCCGGCTAACGGACACGCTGTGCGGCACCAAGGTTCTCTTGCGGAAGGATTACGAAGTGCTGGCGAGGGAGCGCGCCTATTTCGGCAACTTCGATCCGTTCGGGGACTTCGACCTGATCTTTGGCGCAGCAAAACAGAACCTGAAAATTGTCGAGACGCCGATCCATTACAAGGCGCGTACTTTCGGCGAGACCCAGATCTCCCGCTTTCGGGACGGCTGGCTGCTCCTAAAAATGGTGTGGTTCGCATATCGCAAGCTCAAAGCCGTTTGATCGCGAGTTTGCCATGACGAGGAGCGCGGCCAATTTGGACCAACGCCAGATCAATCATCGAAGCCAGTGGGAAAAGAAGCCATCGATCCGCCTGCTGTATCGGGATTTTCATCGGCAGCTGCTCGAAAGCTGTCCTGAAGGCCGCGTTCTCGACATCGGCGGCGGAACGGCCCACATCAAGGATTTCAGGCCCGATGTCATATGCGCCGACATCCTGTCGTTTCCGGGTATCGATGTCGTAGCCGATGCTCATCGGCTGCCGTTCCCGAATGAATTCTTTTCGGGCGTGGTGATGCTCGACGTCCTGCATCATCTGGAGCGCCCGATTGAATTCCTCAAGGAAGCGTCGCGCCTGCTGAAACCCGGCGGACGGCTGGCGATGATTGAGCCGGCGATGACATCCGTCGCGCGCGGATTTTACCATTATTTCCACGACGAGCCGGTGGAGATGGACGTCGACCCGTTTGCGGACGTGGCGATCAACCGCGATCGTGATCCATTCGACGCGAATCAAGCCATTCCGACCCTTTTGTTCGCGACACCGGCAGCGTGCAGACGAGTTGAACAAGTGATTCCCCCGTTGCGTGTCCGGAGCGTGAAATGGCTGAGCCTGTTTGCCTATCCGATGAGCGGGGGATTTCAGAACTGGTCGTTGATGCCCGCGGCGCTGGTTCGTTCCATGCTGGCTTTCGAGCAGAAGGTGCCGGAAATAATTCGAAGACAGATTGCGTTTCGAATGATGGTCGTCATCGAGCGCGTCTAGGTTGGAAGTTGTTGTCCTTAGAGCGGCATCGATAAGATGAAGCGTCTCCCTGGGTGAATAATGAAATTGCTCGGTCGGCAATATGAACATTCATCAGAGTTGTGCTGTCGTGATTTCCGAGGTTGATCACCGTATCATGGCCACCATTCGCCGACTGGAACAGGGCTTGCGACTGGCCGGACTGCGCGTCAGAGCGCCGCCAACTGCGCATTGTTGGTGGCCAACGAAAATCCATCCAACTCAATTGTGTCGGTGCTTACGGCATTCTCAATGACGTCTGCGCCGATGCCAGGCCTGAATACGAATGTGTCATTGATGACCGAGGCCGCCTGCGATACAGGGCCTGACGGGGCCGCTGCCTGCGTCACCAACGACCCGCCCTACGCACGCGAGGCCGCGGACGCTCCCAGTGCTGTTTCTGGCGGTGAGCCGGCGACCGTCCGTTCAGGCAAATCCCAAGCCGTCTATCCCAACACCCTACCGGTTGGGGAAAAGCTCGGTGCGGAGGAGTCCGCCGCCATCAGGGCGCAACTGATCGGAGAGATCGAAACCCTGCCGGAAGATGACCTGCAGCCGTGCGCGATTGCTATCTTGAAGGCCAAAAACCGCTTGTCAGCCGAAGACGCCAAACAGGTCGAGGGCGCCTTCGTGGCCAGGATGGCCCTGAGCGCACCGCCGGAGGCTCTGACGGCGGATGAACCGACGTCCGCCCCAACCGATCCAGGTCAGCCCGAACCGCCCTCACCAGCAACGGACGCCGTCAAGCCCGTCCGGCCAAGGGGGCGCCCCAGAAAGGCCAAGGCCGCGACCGAGCAATCTGCTGCGCCTCCGGTCCCGTCAAAGCCAACCATCGACGACAACCCGCCAGCGACACATCATCAAGCCAACGCTGCTTCCGCGAAAATCGAGAAAAGCGAACTCACGATCAGCGAGCCGCGCCGGCATCGCGACAAAGCCCACCTCAAGTTCGTTGCATCACAGCCGTGTCTGGTTTGCGGGAGAAGCCCCGCTGATGCGCACCATTTGCGGTTCACCCAGCCCCGCGCGATGGGACGCAAGGTCAGCGACGAATTCACGGTACCTCTGTGCAGAACGCATCACCGGGATAACCACCGCTTTGGCGACGAGAAGGCCTGGTGGGCTAGTTCGTCGATCAATCCCGTGGAGGTCTCGCGGAAGCTTTGGGTTTCGACGCGGCGAATCGAATGAGGGCGAACCGTGGGGGATGGCTCGACCAGGAGGTCCGGCGCATCGAGATCGTCGTCGCCGGCAATCAGGCAAGTGCAAAATCCGACCATGCGCCGCGATCAGATCAGCGAAATAAGCGGGATTGACGGTTGGGCCGTCGATACGCTCTGTTCCTATGATCCCGGCTTTGACTTTCTTGTTTAGCCGGCAGATCAACTCACTGTTCGAGATCTAGCAATGCCCTATGGGTTGCGCATTTCGGTGATGGTGAGCGGGGATTTCACTCGATGGTGAGCGCTCGTTTCGTTTGATCGTGAGCAGGTATTTCACGCGATCATGAGCGGCCGCTTTGACCGACATGGTGATTGGTTCAGGGGTTTGAGTTGGCGTCAAGAGTTTGATTGCGGGCGTTCTTCTTTCGCATGCTTTCTCCGGTGAGCTGAAGGCGGTGAGCGTTGTGAACGAGACGGTCCAGGATGGCGTCGCCCAGGGTGGGGTCGCCGATGATGTCATGCCAGAGTTCGACGGGGATCTGGCTGGTGACGATGGTCGAGGCGCGACCGTGGCGATCATCAAGGATCTCCAGAAGGTCGCGCCGTTCAGCCGGATTGAGAACTGACAGACCCCAATCGTCGAGGACCAAGAGCTGAACGCGGCCGAGATTTTTGAGCAGGCGGCCATAGCGACCGTCGCCGCGAGCAAGGGCGAGCGCCTCGAACAGGCGCGGGATGCGGTGATACTGGACCGAGCGATTGTCGCGGCAGGCTTTTTGGCCAAGGGCGCAGGCGATCCAGCTCTTGCCGAGCCCGGTTGCCCCGGTGATGAGCAGGTTCTCGTTGCGGTCGATCCAGTCGCCGCCGGCGAGCCTGGCGAAGACAGCGCGATCGATACCGCGTGGTGTGCGCAAATTGACGTCTTCCACGCATGCGCTCTGGCGCAGCGCGGCGAACTTGAGGCGGGTCGTGAGACGCTTGGTGTCGCGCTCGGCGGCTTCGCGATCGACCAGCAATCCTACGCGCTCCTCGAACGACAGGGCATCGAGATCCGGTGATCGTCGCTGCTCCTCCAGAGCTTTGGCCATTCCGGTCAAGCCGAGCGTGATCAGCCGTTCGTGAGTGGGATGTGTCAGCATTGAGGTCTCCATGATTCAGTGGAAATAGCCCTGGCCGCGGATGTTGCCATGGCGCAGGGGCTGATGATCGGACGTCTCGTCGAGGAAGGCGCGATCAAGGCCGTTATTGAGGATCGAACGGATCGAGGCGACGGAGCGAGCCTTGATGAGGATGCCGCGTCGGCAGGCCGCATCGACGCGCGCATTGTCGTAGCTCCTGGTCAGCGACAGAATGCCGAGGCAGGTGCGAAAGCCTTGCTCGGGATGAGGCCGGGCAGCGATGACGGTCTGGAAAAACGCCGCGGTCGATGGACCGATCTTCTCGCCGGCGGCGATCAGCCCTCCCGGCGTCCATTTGCCATAGCGGCGATGGGCGCTCGGCATATGATCGGCAATCGTGGTGTGGCCGCGTCGGTTGGGTGCGCGGGCGTGGCTCGCGATCCTCTGGCCTTTGTGGAAGATCTCGACGGTCTTGTCGGCAATACGTACGTCGACCAGTTCGCGGATCAGGCGGTAAGGGGTGGAATACCAATGCCCGTCGATCTCGACGTGGTAGTCCGGGGCGACGCGGCAACGCTTCCAGCGCGCAAAGACGTAGGGCTGGTCCGGCAGCTCCCCCAGCTTGAGGCGATCGATCTCGGCGAACAGTTCGGCGCGGCTGGAGCCGAACCCCCGCATCTGGCGGCCGTTGAGCTCGACGACGAGCTCGCCAATGGCGGCATTGAGTTGCGCCGGGGAAAAGAAGCGCTGATTGCGCAGGCGGGCCAGGATCCAGCGCTGCGCGATCTGGACGGCGACCTCAACCTTGGCCTTGTCCTTTGGCCGCCTCGGCCGTGCCGCGAGGATCGCGGTGCCGTAATGGGCAGCCATCTCGGCATAGATGCGGTTGATCCCGGGATCATAGCGATCGGGGTTGGTCACGGCGGCCTTGAGATTATCGCAGACCACGAACTTCGGCACGCCGCCGAGATACCGGAACAGACTGGTGTGCACGCCGATCCAGTCGGACAGGCTCTCGCTCGGGCAGGCTTCGGCGTAGGTGAAGTTCGAGGCTCCCATTGCCGCGACGAACAGCTTCATGGCGTGGGCTTCGCCGGTGATGGGATCGAAGATGTCGATGGTGTCACCGGCGAAATCGACGAACACCTTCTCCCCACCGATGTGGGTCTGACGCATGCTCGGGCGCGCACGCTGCTTCCAGGCCTCGAAGGTGGTGCAAAACCAGGTATAGCCAAAGCCGTCGGGATTGGCGGCGCGATACTCTTCCCACAACAGCAGGCGTGTCACGCTGCGGCGGCGCAACTCCTTCTCCACATAAACCCAATCGGGGGCCGGTCGCCGGTCGCTTTGCGAGGCTGCTGTTGCCGCCGGAAACAGCAGCAGCTCCAGGCTCTCGTCATTGACGCCCTCCGGCAGCGGCCAGCTCAGCCCCGCAAGGCGGGCACGCCGCACATAACCATGCACGACGCCATTGCTCACTCCCAACATCCGCGCAATGACGCGCTCGGTCAGGCCCTGGTGCCTTAAACGTAGAACTTCTCTGATCCGGCGCATCGACAATCTCTGGGTGGGCATCGCGCTTCCTCATTGGTTGAATGAGAAACCCGTAGCCCGGTTGAGTTGTCGGCCGAAGCGTCCAGCACTGCCAAAAGGTGCTCACGATCGCCTGAAATCGCTGCTCACGATGCTCTGAAATCGTCGCTCACGATCCCGCGAAATGCCTGCTCACGATCTTCTGAAATCCGTGCTCACGATCCCCTGAAACGCGCAATGGGTCGTGCGAACGCTCGCCGCTCCGACGCGGCCGCGCGTTGCTACCGACAGCACCTCCAGCCGTGCCAACTCGAAACATTTGAGCTCTCAACTTGTACACCTCGTGTCTTCTGAGCGGCACCGGCCGGATCGAGAGCGAGAGACGGCTTAGGACACAGCCGCGAGGCTAGTTGAAGCTACTTTTTCTTCGCAGTTTTGATCGAAACGATCTTACTAATCGCGCGATCTCGCCGCCCCGCCGCCCGCTTTTCTTAAGGGATGGTTTTGGCAAGCTCGGAGAGGGCGCGCCCGACCGCATCAATGAACCGCAGTCCTTCTTCCTCATTGCCGCCGGGCAGAGGCGCGCGCTCGAGCATTGCGGTCTGCATTCTCTTGACCCTCTCCAGCTCGATATGAGCATCCGCTGCTCGGTCTGCCAGGGCGAGGATTTCGGCATCGGTATCATCTCCCGCGAATTGACACGACAAATCCTTGAATTGCACCTCAGACCGCACTGACATGGGCACCGAAAGACCATGACGGTAAGAATTCTTGCTGGATCGCTTCTTTCCCGAATCCGATTCCGGCCCGTTGCTCTTCCGCGCGTTGCGTTGATTGGCTGCAATCTGCCGTTCGCTTGCCATGCTCAGTTTACCGGAACATTGGCGATGGAAGGCGCTTCGTCTGCGGCCAGCATGCGATCGTAGTTCCGCCGCACATGAGCTGCAAGGCTTTTCCGATACTTAGCTAATGAGCGAAGAGCTTTGTCTCGACCTTCCTGCGCGGCCTTCAACATCCGATCTGCATTTTCGAGATCTTTTGCGACCATCGTGTAGGCTTCGGCTTCGATTGCGGGATTCGTCAAATCCGGCTTCCTCTAGCAGCGATAATACGCGGCGCCTGTCCTCTGGGTCGTTTAACGACCCGTGCGCAAGAATTTCTGATGCCTTTCGGTCTTCGAGATACAACTTACATTTTATGGAGAGCGGGCCCGGAAATTTGACTCGGTTCAGAATCCGCTCCAGTGCCTTGGTCAACGCGTTGTCGAGGATTCCAGTCTTGACGCGCCGATATCGCATGGTGTCCCAAGTGTAGAACGCCGCCTCCTGCACCCATATCCGCTCGAGGAAATCGATCGGTCCGATATCCTGGCTGATAGCAGCTAGACGACCGATTCCATGAAGCCGGCAGCGAGAAGCCAGCATCTATGGAACCGGAAGTATGTTGGTGGATTCCTCGTTTGAGAAGAGCTGAACGAGGAGCGACATCATGGCAACATGGCGGCAGGCGTTTGAGGTGGTGATGACAGATGAGGACGTTGCGCGTTTGACGGCCCTCTCGCGGTCTCGTACCGAGCCGGCGAGCCGGGTGCAGCGTGCGCAGATGCTTCTGACTTATCGCGAGAACCCGTCTTTTTTTGCCGTCGGACAGCGGGTGGGGGTGCATCATCAGACGGTCCAGCGCTGCATCGAGCGGGCGCTGGCCTATGGGCCGTTGATGGCGCTTGATGACCGACCCAGACCGGGCAAGGAGCCAACGATTACGCCGGAGGCCAAAGCCTGGCTGGTGTCATTGGCGTGCGACAAGGCCAAGGATCACGGCTATCCGCACGAGTTGTGGACGACGCGCCTGCTGGCGCGCCATGCGCGCGAGCACGGGGCAGCGGCGGGACACGGATGCCTCGCCAATCTTGTCCAAGGCACGGTGTGCAAAATTCTCGGTCAAGAAGAAATCAAACCGCATAAGGTGCGTTACCATCTGGAACGCCGCGATGCCGATTTCGAGCAGAAGATGGCGGAGGTTCTGTGCGTCTATCGCGAGGTTCAGATCCTGAAAAAGGCGTGGCCAAGGCGAAGAATAAGTCCAAAACATCGCGCAAGACGGTGGCGATTGTCTCCTACGACGAGAAGCCGGGAATCCAGGCGATCGCGACCACATCGCCGGATTTGCCGCCGGTGCCTGGCACCTACGCAACATTCTCGCGCGATCATGAGTACAAGCGCCATGGCACGCTCAGCCTGTTGGCCGGGATCGATCTGCTCACCGGCAAGGTCCACGCCCTGGTCAAAGACCGCCATCGCAGCCGCGAGTTCATCGAATTCCTCAAGCTCCTTAATGCCGCTTACCCGGCCGGTACGGCGATCAAGGTGATCCTGGACAACCACTCGGCGCATATTTCCAGAGAAACCCAAGCCTGGCTCGCCACTCAACCGGCGGCCCGCTTCGCGCTCACCTTCACGCCCAAGCACGGATCCTGGCTCAACCTCATCGAGGGCTTCTTCTCCAAGTTCGCCCGCTCGGTCTTGCGCCATATCCGGGTGGCATCAAAGCAGGAGCCAAAGCAACGCATCATGCTCGGTATCAAGGACGTCAATCGCTACCCGGTCATCCACACGTGGTCTTACAAACTTGCCGAGGGTCGCCTGATATGATTCGAACCAAGGAAACGCTAACCTAGTATCTTATCCGCATCGACTTTCGACTCGGTCCGCAGAACCTTAAATTCGGAAAGAAGATCGCGAGCTTCGCGAGTTTTGTTTGCCATGAATATTCCCCTCATAGACGTTGCATCACGACGAGGTGCCGTGACTAAGAAACCCGCTCGGATGAACGGGAAAATCGTGTGGGGGACAATTCTCAAGTAAGCGGGCAAAGGCTAATATTCGGTAAACGAAGGACGTAAAAATTTCCGGGGCAGTTCGGTCGATAAAGTCGGCGCAATAACGGCATACAATTGGTTACGCCCGGCGAATGGTTGCCTGGCATCTTGTCACGCTGCAGAACTATGGTCCTATCGATTGGTGACTTGGTTGGTGGAAAATTTCTGTTCGAGCCGTCGTTTAAGTAAGACACGGACCCGGAAATGCATACGCAATTTTAGGGTGCCAGGATTTTCGATTTCAATTTCTATGTAGAACGCTGCGAGCCAGGGGCGGACCCACAAAAATAGGTGTTTAAATACCGGCGCCTGCGTTTGTCTATGCAGAACGAACCCAATTTCTCGCGTTTGCGCAATGGCTTAAATTTCTGAGCCGGAAGCCGGCCGGCCCCCCAAATCGTTCGGGGCCGGTCAGCAAGCGCGCGTCCAATGACATGACAAGAACCAAACTTTCGGCGATGGTGCGCCCTCAACGAGATCCCTTTAAGGCCTGATCCCCTACCGGAGTCCCCCTGAATGCCCTTCCCACCTGCCTCGCAAGCCCTCTCCCGCTTCACCGTGCTCGATCTCACCCGCGTCCGCTCCGGGCCGACCTGCGTGCGGCAGCTCGCGGACTGGGGCGCCAATGTGGTCAAGATCGACGCCCTGGTGGAGGACGCCGCCGGCGAGCAGCCGGGCGGCCCGCGCCGGGGCCCCGACTTTCAGAATTTGCACCGCAACAAGCGCGCGATGGCGCTCAACCTGAAAGACCCCAGAGGGCTTGAGGTGTTCCGGCGCCTGGTGGAGAAGGCCGACGTGGTGGTCGAAAATTTCCGTCCCGACGTGAAGACCAAGCTCGGCATCGACTACGCGAGCGTTCGCAAGATCAATCCGCGTATCGTCTATGGCAGCATCTCCGGCTTCGGCCAGGATGGCCCCTATCACAAGCGCCCGGGCTTCGACCAGATCGCGCAGGGGATGGGCGGGCTGATGTCGATTACCGGCGCCCCGGGCCAGGGTCCGATGCGGGTCGGCATCCCCGTCGCCGACCTCACGGCCGGGCTGTTCTGCGCCATCGGTATCCTCACGGCGCTGCTGGAGCGCGACGTCTCCGGCGAGGGCCAGTGGGTCCAGACCTCGCTGCTGCAGGCGCAGATCTTCATGCTGGATTTCCAGGCCGCGCGCTGGCTGATGGAAAAGGACGTCGCGAAACAAGCCGGCAACAACCATCCGACCAGCATCCCCACCGGCGTGTTCAAGACTTCCGACGGCTATATCAATATCGCCACCACGGGGGGACGGATCTGGGAACGCTGCGCGCAGGCCATCGGCGCGCCCGAGCTTGTGACCAACCCCGATTACGCCACCGCGCCGGCGCGCTCCAAAAACCGCGACGCGCTCAACGCCGAGATCGGCAAATTCACCGAGAAGAAACCCACCGAGACCTGGGTGAAGGAACTCAACGCCGCCGGCGTGCCCTGCGGCCCGATCTATTCGATCGACCAGATGTTCGAGGACGATCAGGTCAGGCATCTCGGCATCGCCCAGGATGTGCCGAATGCCGAGAATCGCCACATCCGCCTGGTCGGCCAGCCGGTCACGCTGTCGCGTACGCCGAGCAAAATGGCGGCGCGGCCGCCGGAATTTGGCGAGCAGACCGATGAGGTGCTGGCCGAGTTCGGATTTACCGCGGACGAGATCGGGACGCTGAGGCGGGACAAGGTGGTGTGACGAAAGCGTGCGTTCCGCGAGCGCCGCCTTCGAAATCAGCAGCGGTCAAAACGAAAGCCCGGCATGAGGCCGGACTTAGATTTCCTTGAAGTGAAAGGAGCTCAGTACCTTGCGACCAACGGCCCCGCGAACTTGTAGTTCACGCCGACCCGCAGCACGTTGTCGGTCACACGCGAACTATAGTTGCTGGTGATGAACCCTACGCCCAACGCCGGGATCGGCGTCGTAAACGATCCGGACATTCTGCCGAGATCGACATAGAGATATTCGAGCTTGGCAGTCCAATTGCCCCCGATCGCGCCTTCGACGCCGGCGCCGACCGTCCAGCCGACATTGGTATTGTTCGCGGAAAATCCCGTCCCAGCCAATCCGATCGTCTCGCTGGAATTGACTTCGCCGTAAGCCAGACCGCCGGTGGCGTACAGCAGCACCTTCGGAGCGAGCAGAACGCCGCCCCGGGCACGCACCGTGCCGAACCAATCGATCTTCTGAAGTCAAGGCTGCCGCAACCGCCGGACCGGGAACAATGATCGGACGGGCCCCGGGGATTGTCGTTGTCGGCGTGCATATCCCGACAGGGCATGTGTATGCGCGGCTGCCGCGCTCGCCGGTGCCCTGAATGTCGGCCTCGAGGCCCCACACCCAGTTTTGCACCTGCCAGTTGTAGCCGATCTGACCGCCGCCGACGACGCCGTCCAAATTCGATTTGTCAGCACTGCTGAACAACACCGTGCCCGCGCCGTTGGTCAGCGTCGAGGTGTCGCTCGACCTTCCCCAGCTGTAGCCGACGTTGCCGCCGATATAGAAGCCGGTCCAGTTGTAGGCGGGCTCTACGATAACAGGAGCCTTGGTATAGACCCGGGCCGGCAGCAAGGGCGCTCGTGGTAACCAGCGAAGCAATTCCCAATATTCCAAATAAGATCTTCTTCATGACGTGCCCCATATGACTTGCCCCATGAACGAATTGACGGAGGCATTGGGTTGCAATCTAGGGAACTTGGGCCAGCGTGTCTGTCCCATTTGGGCAATATTGCGCAACAATCGCGCCCCAGGGTTTTCCCCAACCCAAAGCTAACGCCTTGGTTGCACAAGGTAATTTTCAGGAAGTAATCGACTCCGGCAGCAAATAACGAGATCAGCCCACAACCTTCGCCGGCCGCAGCAGCCTGCCCAGCCGGCCAAACGCCCGGTCGATCAGCGGCCAGAACAGCAGCGCGATCGCCAACGTCGTGATCGAGCCGACCAGACCGTTCGACCAGAACACCATCATGTCGCCGCCGGAGCCGATCATCGACAGCCGGAACGCGTCTTCGGCGCGGCTGCCGAGCACCAGCGCCAGCGTGAACGGCGCCAAGGGAATGTTGATCTTCTTGAAGACATATCCGACCACGCCGAACCCCAGCATCAGCCAGATATCGAACATCGCGTTCTGGATCGCATAGGCGCCGATCGCGCAGGACACCACGATCATCGGCGCCACCGCGGCGAACGGCACCCGCAGGATCGAGGCAAAGATCGGCACCGTCGTCAGCACCAGCACCAGGCCAACCACGTTGCCGAGATACATCGAAGCGATCAGGCCCCAGACGAAATCCTTGTGCTCGACGAACAATAGCGGACCGGGATTGAGGCCCCACACCATCAGCCCGCCGAGCAGGATCGCCGCGGTGCCGGAGCCGGGAATGCCGAGCGCCAGCATCGGCAGCAGCGCCGCGGTGCCGGAGGCGTGGGCCGCGGTTTCCGGGGCAAACACCCCCTCGATGCGGCCCTTGCCAAAACTCTCGGGATCCTCGGAAAAACGCTTGGCGAGATTGTAGCCCATGAACGAGGCGGCGATCGCGCCGCCCGGGGTAATGCCGAGCCAGCAGCCGATAAACGATGAGCGCAGCAGCGTTACCCAGTATTTCGGCAGGTCTTTCCAGACGCCCAGCACCACGCGCAGGCTGATCTTGGCGGCATGGCCGCGCAGCGCCAGACGCTCCTCCATCGTCAGCAGGATTTCGCTGATCCCGAACAACCCGATCACCGCGACCAGAAAATTGATGCCGCGCAACAGGTCGTCGGAGCCGAAGGTCATGCGTAGCTGGCCGGAAACCGTGTCCATGCCGACGCCGGCCAGCAGCAGGCCGAGCGACATCGAGATCAGGGTCTTGTGCTTCTCCTCGCGGCCGAGGCCGACGAAAGAGCAGAACGTCAGGAGATAGACCGCGAAGAATTCCGGCGGCCCGAATTTGAGCGCGAACGACGAGATCAGCGGCGCCAGGAAGGTGATCAGGAGCACCGCGACCAGCGAGCCGATGAAGGACGACGTGAAGGCTGCGGTCAGCGCTTCCGCCGCCCTGCCCTGCTGCGCCATCGGATAGCCGTCGAAGGTGGTCGCGACCGACCACGCTTCACCGGGGATGTTGAACAGGATCGAGGTGATGGCGCCGCCGAACAGCGCGCCCCAATAGATGCACGACAGCATCACGATGGCCGAGGTCGGGTCCATGGTGAACGTCAGCGGCAGCAGGATGGCGACCCCGTTCGGGCCGCCGAGCCCCGGCAGCACGCCGACGAAGATGCCGAGCACCAGCCCGACCATCATCAGGGCAAGGATTTTCCACGTCATCAGCACGGCGAAGCCGTGCAGCAGCAGACCGAAGGCTTCCATTAATACACGGTCCCAATTCTTTCGTCATTGCGAGGAGCCAACGGGGCGCGCGAAATGCGTGCCCGATGACAGGCTCCGCGACGAAGAAATCCATTCTTGCCTTGTGTCGCGATGGATTGCTCCGCGGAGTTTATCATCGGGCGGCGCTTCCCGCCGGCCCGTTGGCTCGCAATGACGGCTTGTGGCATGGTGAACTAGTACCCGAAGGCCGCTTCGAGCGGTCCCTTCGGCATGATGACGTCGAAGGCGATGTCGAAGGTCACGAACATCGCAGCGGTGAAAATGAAGGCCGTGAGCAGCGATTTCCACAGCGCGATGCGTCCGACCCATCGCATGAAGCCGGCGATCAGCAAAAAGCTGGCGACATAGAGCCCGAGATATTGCGTGGCGAGGCAGAACAGCAGCGTCGGGACGAACACCGCCATGACCCGGCGAAGCTGCGCCCGGGTGACGAAGGTTTCCGAAGCCTCCTTGCGCGACCGGAAGGCGGCGACGATCCCGTACAGGCTGGCGCCGGCGAGGATCACCGACAGATAAAACGGGAAATAGCCGGCCTGCGGTCCGGTCGAATCCCAGCCGATGCCGGTGCGCCAGTTGTCGTAGCCGAGCACCGCCGCCAGCGCCACCAGCAGCAGCGAAACCGTGATGTCGACGACACGGGAGTTGGTGATCGCCGGCGAGTCGGCCTCTGGCGCGGTCGGATCGTCGACGACAATTTCAATTTCGGAATTGGACATTAGGCATTTCGTTGTGATTTCGGACGCTGTTTGGTCGAGCGGTTGCAAAAACGATCGTCATCATCCGCCACCGAATCCCGCCTTCAGCGAACCCGGCGACAAGCCCCCTGCGGATGATCCGGTATCCCATATCACCAGTTATTGTGATCACGAAAGCCGGGAGGACTGGACGCCCCACCTTCGGGGGGCACGACGCCAGTGCGTGCCTACTTCGCGACAAACCCCGCTTCCGTCATCAGCGACTTGTTGAGCGCGTCGTCTTCCTCGAGGAATTGCAGCATGTCCTTGCCGGTGAGGAAGATCGGCTTCAGCGCCTGCTTCTCCATGTAGTCCTTGTACTCGGCGGTTTGCGTCACCTTCTGGAACAGATCGACGTAAAACGCCTGCTGTTCCGGCGTCACCTTGCCCGGCAGGAACATGGCGCGCAGCATCAGATATTGGACGTCGAGACCCTCTTCCTTGCAGGTCGGGATATCGTTCCACGACTGCGTATCGGTCACCTTGGTCTTGTAGGCGATCCGCTCCTTGTCGAACACGCAGAGCGCGCGAACCTGGCCGGCGCGCCAGACCTCGAGATTTTCACTCGGATTGTTGGTATTGGCTTCGGTGTGATTGCCGACCAGTTGCGTCGCGGCCTCGCCGCCGGACTTGTAGGGCAGATAGGCGAATTTCGCGCCGGTCTTCTGCTCGACGAACACCGTGAGTACGTTATCCTCGCGCTTTGATCCGGTGCCGCCCATCTTGAAGGGCGAACTGGCTGATTTCGCGGCCTCGATGAATTCCTTCACGCTCTTCGGCCCGGCGACATTGTCCCACAGCACAAACTGGTCCAGCGCGACCACCGCCACCGGCGTCAACTCGCGCCAGTTGAATGGAATTTTCGCAGATAGCGGCAGCATGTAGATCAGCGAATAGGCGATCAGCACCTTGTTGGGATCGCCTTCGCTGGATTTCATGTACATTAGCGCCTCGGCGCCGGACGCGCCGCCCTTGAGCGACACCACCATCGGCTGTTTCATCAGGTTGTTTTTCTGGATCGCGGCCTGCATCATCCGCGCCATCTGGTCGGAGGCGCCCCCGGCCCCCGCCGCGACCACAATTTCAACCGGCTTGGTCGGCTCCCAGCCGGCGATCGCAGGCGCGCTCGCCAGCATCGCCGCTAATGCGGCCATGCCTTTCATGATATTTCGCACGTGTTTCTTCCCCATATCCCCGTAAAGCCCGGCGATGCCGGGCATGTTTTGTTGCCGCCATTGTGCGGTCTAATGAAGACAAGTTCAAGTCGGTCCGCACCTTCCCGACTATGACTTTCGCATGAGATCGCAGGCGGTTAATCGCGAGCCCGAGCTGGAGTGCCTGGTTCCTTCCGCCTGGCCGTCATTGCGAGCCAACGGGCCGGCGCGAAGCGTTGCCCGATGACTGGCTCCGCGAAGCAATCCATTGAGCAACGAAAAGAAAGAGTGGATTGATTCATCGCGGAGGCTGTCATCGGGCGCGCATTCGCGCGCAATGACGAACACCCTTTCGCGTTCTCGCGGCGCGACGCGCCCGAGGTTTGCTCGAATTTTCCACCCTGAAAAGATGAGGGCGTGGGGAATGCCAGGCGCCCGATGCACCCGCAGCCTCGTGTGCGTATGCACACGAGTATTCAGAGCGAGCCGCCGGAATCACCCGGCATTCCCATGTGGGGCGGGATGGCGGGGATATAAAAGTGATTTGGGCCTTCTGAAAATCAGAATATTTTTTCAAAAGGGGCTGGACAGACGCATCCGCAAACCTGCACATTGTAACCTGCGACGCCCTGGCCGCCCTTGACTAGAAGCCGGGCGTCCGGATCGGTCAAGGAAAGCTGTGTCTCGCCGCTCTCTTCCAGCCAAGCAAGATCGCCCTGTGCGCGCGAACGCTTGGCCATCAGGGCCGCGACCTTTGCGCCAATATCCCCTCCGTCTTCTCCGCCGCCGCCCCCCCCGGGACCGTCGAGCCGATCCTTGCCTTAGGCTCGCAGAATAAGAAAGGTTGAATTTCTGGTGCGTTGCCATTAATTTGCTAGATGTTGAGGTGCCCTATTTCTCGGAAGCTACAATGGCTACCAGTTGGCAGGTTGACCGGTGAAAGCGCGGCTGGAAAAAATCCAGCCAAAAAAAGCTACCCCTCTCGCATACCTCAATGATGGCAATTTGGCCGGGGCCTTCGGACGCCAATCGCTTTTTTCAGTTCTTATCCGGATACGATCGCCGCGACCGCTGGCACCTGGTTGCGGGCGCCATGAGTTCGGCCGACGGTTAAGTGACTTCCGGTCGAGGCTCGCATGACCCGGAAGACTCAGCGGGGCAGTGCGCCATTTTCGATCCGCATACCGCTTGAATTGAGAACCCACGTTAAAAAAATGGCCGGTGATCGCAAGATTGCCGAAGGGGGGTACCTTTGCACGCTGATCGAGAACGATATGGGCAAGCGGTCGCGCCGACCCGCCAGGCAACATGTCATGTGGCGCGAACAATTGAAGAAGATTCACGAAGCGATCATAGCGTGCGGGGACCAAGTCAAGGCCAGGCAGCGCGATTGCTGCGACCACCCAGAGACTGATGGTCAAAGGACCCTGGTTGAACTCATGAACGTGGTCACCGCTATATTGCAGTTAGAAGACGCGGTTCGCCGCAAATGATTGTGAAGGCCTACAAATACAAAGGTGGCCCGTCGGACGCGCGGCGCCTCAATGAACATCTCTGGAAGAGTGAAGGCCAGCGTCCAGAGCTATCCGAGACCAGGCATCTCTATGTGGCAGACACTCTGGCCGGCATGCGCGTAATGCAGTCCCTGCAACGCGGCTCGCGTGCGCAGATTGCTTTTTGGCACATCATCGTATCGCCGACAACAACAGCGAACGAGTCCGACCGCACGCGCGTCGTGAATCTGATTATCTCGGAATTGAAAGCCGAAGCCCATCCGCTGATGGTTTTGTCTCATCATGAAAAGGCTCGTGCACGCCGAGGAGGAGGAGCGAGCCATTTTCACTTTGTTTTAGGCCATGTCTCCCCTGTCACAGGCCTCGCACTAAATATGCGAAATCATGTCCAAAGACTCCAGAAAGTCGCGGCCATTGCAGCCTTTGATATCGAAGGACAAACGTCAGTCTCTTCATATCATCGTTCTGTCGTCACCTATTTGAGCATAGAGGGCCGACCAGACGTAGCTCGCTGGCTCATGGACCTGGCTAGGAAAACTTCGCCCCTCCAGCAACCTCGTATGACGGACGCCATGCGTCGATCGGCCGCCGCAGTCGGCTTCAAACTCCCTTCCTTCCAAGCAAAACTGCAGCGCCTCTGGAATAGTGGTACGTCGGAACAGGCATTCGACGAACTGCTTTCCGACGCGGGCGTTATGATGCGGCAAGGTGAACGTTCGCCGGATTCGATCTTGCTCTATCGTGACGATCTCCTCGTCGGAGTACTGAACCGCATCCTTCGACAGCCGCGTTCACCTGTATATGAAGAGGCGACCGTGCGGTTTCCCGGCCTGTTCGGCAAACTGAGGATTGTTGGTGATATCTCAAAGAGTGGCCCAACGAGCATCGAAAAACTTCGGCAGAAGACAACCGACAGGCTCGAGGCAATGCTCAGGCGTATGAGGACCGAAACCCTCATGCTGACCTACAATCCACCCCATCCGAAAGAGGAGCCAGAAGGCGATGAAAACCCAATTGCTGAACGACTAAAGAAACTGGCGGAAGGCGAAGCGATCTTCGATGGCGCCATCGATTTGCTTTGGGGAGATGACCGCTGGGTGTCAGCGCCGCCTGAGGAGCTACTAGATTACTCCAGACGTTTGTTGACCGCCGACAAGCCATCTCCGCTGGTCAGACCGGCGGCTCGAGTCAGAGAAACACAATCGCAGCAGCCGGAAGATTCGGCCGTTGTTCTCGACGAGGATGAGGCATCGACCGTTCCGCGCCTACGATTGTAGAATTGAGCCCCAATGGTCGCCAGGCGGGTCCCGGGTTGACGTTGAACACGGAACGAAGAAATCAGTCGGAAGAAGTCGTCCCTCGGGCAAGCTGCTTTAACGCGAATTGCAGCCTGCGCCCACGGGAAGGCCGTCGAAGTGGCAGGATTGAAGCTGCAGAGTGTATTACACCCCATCTCTGGTTACGGGCGCCGGTTGCATGAGCCGCGCTATCATGTGTCGGGATTTGCCGTCATAAACAGCAGTAGCGCTTGGGAAGCTAAATCGCGTTGCCAAGCTATCGCAGGGTACCGTAGTCGTAACATACCCTGCGATAGCGGCTCTGGATGCCGGGCGCCCTCCCCGTCGCTCAGGACTTAGGAGTTCGCGGTTCCTGCAAGAGTGACGCGGAAGTAGTTGGCGTTCCCGATAACGGTGCTCAAGCCGCTGCCGCCGACTGCCGTCGTGCTCGCGAGCTGCACGTTGCTCAGCGTCACGTTCGCCGCCGGGCCGACGAAAACCGCGCCGCCGGCGCCGAGACCGCCGCCGCCGCCGCTATTGCCGTTGCCGCCCTGCGCATTGACGTTCTGGATGGTCAAATTCGAGATCGACACCGTGGTCGCGGCGGCATTCACGCCGTCGGGGGCGATGCCGGAGATCAAGAACCCGCGATAGGTAGAAGCGCCGTCGAGCGTGTTGCCGTTGCCGTTGATGGTCACCGACGTGGCGACCAGCGGCAGATTGGAGGCGAGCGTGATGGTGCCGAGCCCGGGCTGCAAGGTGATCGTGTTGGTGCCGCCGGCGGCATCGGCCTGCGTAATGGCGTCCCGCAGCGAACCAGGCCCACTGTCGCTGGTGTTCGTGACCGTGAAACTGGCCGCAAGGGCCGGATTCGACAGCGTGATGGTTATGGCCAGCGCGGCCGCCTGCCAAGCAACGAGGGAACGCGATGCGACGGTGCCCGTCGCGATACGTCCCAACTCCTTCCAAACCACGCCACCAACTCCATGCACTCTCGTCGCAACCGCAACGCTAGTGACTGAATCGATCCCCTGCAATTGAGTAAGCTACTGAGTAAGCTACCAATCGCCTCGCATTTACCGAATCTCACAGGTACCGTCACCTTTGTGCAACTGTGCGAGCGAACCAAGCGGCTGAGATCGACCGGTCCCCTTTGACAACAAGTATCTCTTGGGTTAGCGCGACGGCGAGCCGATCGGCAGCTTCACGCCGGCCGGGGGAATTGGAAGCGCGCGGAGCGCAATTGAGAGTCGCCTCAGCCGCGCCGCGCCGCTTTGATCGCGGCGACGTCGATTTTCTTCATGTCCATCATGGCATCGAATGCCCGCTTTGCTTCATCGCCGCCAGCCGCCAGCGCCTCTGTCAGCACGCGCGGCGTAATCTGCCAAGAGACGCCCCACTTGTCCTTGCACCAGCCGCACGCACTCTCCTGGCCTCCATTGCCGACAATAGCGTTCCAGTAGCGGTCGGTCTCTTGCTGATCATCGGTGGCGATCTGAAACGAGAAAGCTTCGTTATGCTTGAACGCGGGACCGCCGTTGAGGCCGATACAGGGGACGCCGGCGACTGTGAATTCCACCGTCAGCACGTCGCCCTCCTTGCCGGATGGGTAGTCACCGGGTGCACGGTGGGCGACACCCACTGCGCTGTCGGGAAAGGTTTCAGCGTAGAAGCGGGCAGCCGCCTCTGCATCCTTATCGTACCACAGGCAAATCGTGTTTTTGGCCATTGCGTGTCCTTTCGCTCTGCTTACGCGCCGTCTGCCGGAAGCCTTGCGCTTTTTCCGGCATTCTTTCGCATCAACGAAAACTGGATGTGCCTATAAAGTGTAGCGACGCGGTCCATAGTGAACAAAGAGGATGACCATGACACCTCGAAGGGCAACGTTCCACCATACGGCCACCGCAGCTCCTTGAACGACCGCGCAAACACCGGCGACGCCCGAACTCGCATGGAATACGATGCAGGTGATGACGATGACCCGCAACGCCGCGGCATCGCTTATCTTGACAGCCAAAAAACACAGCGTAGCGAGGGCGAGTTCCGATGCTCCCAGCAGGTAGCAGAGGAAAAAGGCCGACCGCGGCAGTTCGATTCCGGCCACGCGGGGAACCAGCTCTGGCCACAGGAAGAGAACGACGCCGGCAGCGAGCATTGCTACCGCATTGATTATGAGCAGCCGTTGCAAGTTCATCGCGGCCTCGTTTTCCCTGCGTTTGCTTGATATTCTTCATAACACGGAGTCTTCGAGACTGACGCCCGTAGCGGACGGCAGGGCAGCATCGCGGAGCATCTGACCTGGAGGGACTTCATCGTCCTTGACGAACTCGGCTACCTTCCATTCGCCAAACGCTTCGTATGCGCAGATTCTCCAGAGCGTGATGAGATGAGGTTAGATTGAGCTAGGACGCAGCGGAAACTTTTATTGACGGCTACCAGTCGTCGTCGTAGATCCAGTCCCTTGGGATTCGAGGCCGCGCTCTCACGTATGGGGCCTGATGCGTCCGCTCGGGTTTGCGCACGCTCGGAGTTGGCTGCGTCGGAGGCGGTGACGTCTTGGGGAGGTTCTGCTCGGAAACCTTCGCGAGCACGCGTTTTATCTCTTCCTGGCTTGCCTTGAGCTCCTCAATGGCTTTTGAATTGTCGCTGGCTATCTGTTGCTGGTTCGACTTGAGCTGTTCGATGTTTCGCTCCACATTCGCAAGATCGCGCGCCATCGCTTGCAGCAACTGTGTATCGGCAAGCGCTGCGGTAGCTGTCGGCGCGGCGTCTTGCGGTGCGGTCTGAGCCAAGGGCGCTGCTTGCGGTGGGGTCTGAGCCAACGGCGTTGCTTGCGGTGCGGTCTGAGCCAACGGCGTTGCTTGCGGTGGTGCTGCCTCAGCCACTTGAACGATAGGTGGAGCGGGTTGCGCGGGAAGCGGCGGATTTTGCGGCGGCAATAATCGAGTTGAAACGAGCTGCGGCGCCCAGCGGGCGACAACCAGCTTGGCCCGGCCGCCATAGGACGACTGCAAAACCAGGGCAGCGACAACGATGCACGCCAGCGGCAAGCCGACGAGGGTTCGGAGCGCCGGCCTTCCGGGCGGCGATTGCGGGCCAGGTCCGGCCGAAGGTGGGTGCGCGGCATCGCGGTCCATTTTCGCAAGCCGTTCACTCAAACGCGCGAGCTCTTCATCCGCGCGCGCGATCTGTTCGTGGACGTGCGCGAGTTGCTCATCGGCGCGCGCCATCAGGGCATCGTGGGGTTCAATTGCCTTTGGAGTGGATGTGGAGTTCATTGGCGTCTCTCTTTTCCGTCCAATGTCATCCGATGGTGACGGTCGACTATCCGTCGGATCGACCAGCCGCCAGCGCTCCGTGCAGTCTTGTCCAAAGAATGGCCGTATGATGGAGAGAATGGCCATATGATGGAAGGATATGGGATCACATGGCGACAGCGTCCTGGAGTCCCACGGGCCACTGCGGTGCAGCCGAACGGCGCGGCGGCTCTCCTCTTTGGTCGGAAGCCCGGCAGGTCCCGGTCGGGTCAGACTCTGGAAGCGTCGACGTTTCAATATCATGTTCGCGGTAGGGACGCGAGTTACCCCGCGCCCCCCGCACAGATCCGTGCGAGCCCAATTCGGGCACACGGCTTGTATGGGGCTTTCTTGTATGGGGCTTTCTTTGTCAAGGGTGGTGCACACCATTTTGTCGCGCCCTTGTTTGTTGATTCTTTTGTTCGACCCGCGCCGCGAGCATTCTTCCGCCCCGACCGCATATTGGCCGTCGCCGTCGCGCGCAGCGAGGGTCAAGGACGGCGCTTCTTCAGCGCCGCCGAAGGCTTGTCCTTGACCAACGCGAGCACGGCGGCAAACTGCCCGTGATCGGGTGGTTTGCCACGCGATGATCCGAGGGGGAGCCTGCCATTGGCCACGAGCAATCGCCCGCGAACCACGCTTGTATTCGGTTGAACCATGTAGGGTCCCGACCATGAAGCAGTCGTACGCTTCTGCGAGCAAGGCTCCGAGGCGGCGGGTCCATTCTCCCAGCGGCATTGCAGCCATAGCCGTGTGCGGATTGCCGCCACCTCGGATCGTCATCGGCTACCCGGCGCATCAAGTGCGGTCAGGTGCCGAACCCTGTTGGTCCTTTCTCGTTCTAGAGTGTTGCTCACGCCGCCGGCCGCAGCTCGACACCGTCCGGCACCTCGCCGGTCGTGACCAGGCGCCACAGCGCTATCAGCAGCTTGCGCGCCAGTGCCACGATCATCGTCGTCTTGCGCGCGCCGCTCGGCCCCTCGGTCCGCCTGCGATACCACTGCGCCAGCTCACTGTCTTTCTGGAACATCAGGAAGCGCCACGCCAACTGGATCAGCCCACGTCGTACCCGCGCATTGCCGGCCTTGGCCAGGCCCTTCTCTCGGCGTTTCAAACCGCTCTCGTCGGGCGATCCCGTGAGCCCGGCGTAGCGCGCCACCGCTCTTCGATCTCGAAGCTTCCGCGACAGGATCTCCCGCACCAGCATGTCCGCCGTCTCGATGCCGATACCGATCACCCTGGCGAGCAGCCGCACCATCGCATGCGGCCCTGTATCGGGTGCCCGCTCGAGCCGCTCGGCACGTGTCTTCTCGATCGAGCTGATCTGCTCACGGACCAGTGCCAGCCGAGCCATGTCGCGCCGGAACTCCTCGATGATGTTTGCCGGCAGGCCCGTGCCCTCCGCTGTCCGCAGACCTGCCAGTCGCTCAGGCGCCCTGCGCAGATGCGGCTTAAATCCCCGGATCCCGAGACGGGCGAGCGCACTCTTCATGCGGTTGGTGATGCGTGAGCGCTCGTTGACAAGGCTCTCGCGTTCGCGGCTCGGGCGCCTCGCAGCCTCCTCCTCCATCGTCGGGATCACCACCATCCCGCAGTGCCCCCGCTCACCGCGCAACCATCCCAGGAATACGCGCATCAACATCGCCGCATCCAGTCGGTCCGTCTTCGCCCGCTTGCGCTCGCGTGACACCGCAACGCTTGCCGAATGGATGACATGCGCCTCGATCCCGCGAGCAATGAGCCAGCGCGCCAGCCAGAAGCCGTCGCGGCCAGCCTCATAGGCCAGCGCGATCCGACTGATCGGCCGGCCAGCACGCACCGCCTCGTTCCGCCACCGCTCGATCAATCGCAACAGTGCCGTCGCATCCGGCTCCAGTTTCTTCAACGGCTGGCGCTCGACGCCAGGAACAGCTCCGCTCACCAGCCAGCTCGCCTTGCTCATCTCGACGACCACTACCAGGGTCGAGATCGGATCAAGCGCGGTCAGGCTTCGGCTGAGATCATTGACTTGGGCCATGGGGCAACCTCCATCAGTTGGTGTGGACGATGAAGGTGCCACGACCTCCGCCGCCCGCCCCATAGCTTCTCCCACCTCGGGTGTGTAACGGCGCGTCGTGATATTCTCACGAAATTCCGTATGCGCTTCAGCGCCTGTGACGCGGTTTCCCGGTACTGTGCCCGGCCCGTGCTTTGCTGACTTACATTCCCCTCGGCCCCCGCCCTTGGCTCCACCAACTCCGCAGCCGGTTGCCCGGCCTTGTTCGTCGGCTTCACAGCTACTATGGCGGGGTCAGACTTCTCATGATCGTACATCATCGGCTACGGCTCCTCGCCTTCCCGACACGGACCAGTGCAGCACGCATGCTGGCGCTGGCCGACCATGAGATCTCCCGGTTCCCGAGCAAAGAGCTTCCGCACATGCCAGTGTCTACGACCACGCCGGGTCGTCTGGGCGCTCGCACTATCGCGCCCATCCGTATTGCCTTCCGTCAGCGGAACGACGTCGGCACCCAGGATGAGGGTACTATCGCGGCTCAATGGCTGGCCTATGCGCTCCCCTGTCAACGCTTCGCCGATGCCCTCGCGGGCATCTGCGCATGACTCGGGGTCGATGCGGGTCGCTACTCCTTCATCGTGATGGACTTGCACCATCTACTCCTTGCCGGTCTCCCGGCGCACTCCGCGTTCCCCCCCAGTAGCGACCGAACTGCGGACATGGCGGAAGGTCAAAACATGCCAAAACCGGAAATGGCCCGCCTTATTTAATCTTACTGAGTCAGAAGGTCGCGGCCCTTAACGGCAGAGAATCAAATAATTGAAGAGATTCAGATTTTGGCACGTGGAGGGCCAGATGAATCTCAAGCGCGGCGGAGATAGCGAAGCACGGTTTGCGGCGTATGTGGAAGGGCTTGCGAGCGTCATTGGTCACGCGGATCGGGCCGGGCCGTTGCGCGATTATTGCACCGGTTTGATGCTGCCTGGCGAGCGTAAGAGCGTCGAACCGATGGCGGCGAGGACGGCTCCGGCGCGGACGGCCGCGCAACACCAGTCGTTACTGCACTTTGTCGGTATCGCGCCCTGGTCAGACGAGAAGGTGTTAGCCAAGGTGCGCGAGATGGTGCTGCCGGCGATGAAGAAGGGCGGGCCGATCGAGGCCTGGATCATCGACGACACTTCGTTCCCGAAGCAAGGAAAGCATTCGGTCGGGGTGCACCATCAGTATTGCGGGCAGCTCGGCAAGCAGGCCAATTGTCAGGTGACGGTGTCACTGTCGATTGCCAATCACTCCGTCAGCCTTCCGGTGGCCTATCGGCTGTATCTGCCAATGGACTGGGCCGAGGATGTCACCCGCCGGGACAAGGCAGGCGTGCCACTGGAGATCGAGTTCAAGACAAAGCCGGCGATCGCGCTCGATCAGATACGATGGGCGTGCAAAGCCGGCCTGCCACGCGGTGTCGCATTGATGGACGTGGCCTACGGCAACGACTCGCGGCTGCGCGCGGGCATGACGGCCTTGGGCGTGCCCTATGTGGTAGGCATTCAACCGAACACGTTGATGTGGCGATCCGGAGCCGGCCCAAGGGGGAGAGGCAAGCCGCTGAACAACACGGGCCGCCGCGACGAACCCGATCTTGTCTCGGCCAAGGAGGTGATGCTGGGTCTGCCCAAGCGGGCCTGGCGCACGGTCAGATGGCGGGAGGGCTCGGCCGATTGGTTGTCCTCACGCTTTGCGCGGGTGCGTGTTCGTGTCGGGCATAACAAGCTGGTTCCAGAATCAGTGTTGGAGGAGTGGCTGCTGATCGAATGGCCCGAGGGTGAAGCCGAGCCGACGAAATATTGGCTCTCGACATTGCCGGTGAACACCAGCTTCCGCGCCCTCGCCGATTTTGCCAAGCTGCGCTGGCGCATCGAGCGCGACTATCAAGAGCTCAAACAGGAGGTCGGGCTGGGTCACTATGAGGGCCGCGGATGGCGCGGCTTCCACCATCACGCCACGCTGTGCATCGCAGCGTATGGATTCCTGATCGCCGAGCGGGCGACGATTCCCCCCTCAGGACCTCGTTCCGCCTCGCTGCTCGAAAGACCTCGCCTTCCCAACGATTATCGACCCAGAGGATCCACCCTTGCGGCCTGAACGTCACATCCCAAACTCAATCGCGACCATGCGAGCCCGCTTGATCTGCGCGCTCGTCAAAACCTTACCACGATGTCCATGTTGCGGAGCCGCTGCCGCACCAAGCAGACAACGAAAACTCATGACGCAGTAAGATTAACCGGCCCTGTCGGCAGCCAGCAGGCATGCGCAACGCCTCGTCGATTTTTTTGTCCCTTGGCTTCGCGCCTCGTCATGGCAGAGTCCCGGTCGATCTTGCAGGGGATGCCACTGCTACCAGGGCCGCCAGTTCCGTGCGTACACGATTCAGAACGCTCCCGTATTCGCGCGTCTCGGTCTGCCTGAACAGACGGACCGTCGGATACCAGGGACTATGTCGCGATCGAGCAGCCAACGCCAGTCCGGAACGTACGGCAAGAGGACCCAGATCGGTCGGCCGAGAGCTCCGGCGAGATGAGCTACGCTGGTGTCCACCGTGATCACCAGGTCAAGGCACGAGACCAGCGCGGCAGTCTCCGCGAAATCCGTCAGATGAACCGTCTGATCGACCATCCCGCTGCCGGCGAGAACCGCCTTGTCGTCCGGCCTCGGAGCCGCGCCGACGCGCCCAACTTTGCCGGCTTATACCCTTTCGACAATGCCCCGGAGGGACAACTCCGCGATCATCGCGTCGACGATATCCTCCAGGCCCTCGATACTGGTATCGAACCGCATCTCAGGGAACCGAGGTGTTTCGTAAATCTGGTCAACCCCGGTGAAGTTGCGAATTTGGCCTTGTCGCGCCTTGCCGTAGAGCCCCTTAGGGTCGCGGGCCTCGCAGACGGCCAAGGGCGTATTGACGAAAACTTCGAGAAACTCGCCCGCGATGAACAGTTCGCGCGCGGTCCGGCGATCCACCTCGAACGGCGAGATCAGCGAAACCAGGGTTACCAGGCCGGCGTCCGTCATCAGCCGGGCCACCTCTGAAACACGGCGGATGTTCTCAACCCGGTCGGCTTCGGTGAAGCCGAGGTCGCGGCACAGGCCATGGCGAATATTGTCACCGTCGAGCAGATAGGTGTGGACGCCGGTCGCGTGCAACCGTCGCTCCAGGGCGTTTGCAATCGTCGACTTGCCGGCGCCCGATAGTCCAGTGAACCACAAACAGCACGGCCGATGGGGCTTGATATCCGCCCGCGCGGCCTTGCCCACATCAACAGCTTGCCAAGGAACATTCAGCGAGCGCCGCAACGCGAAGTCGATCATTCCGGCACCGACGGTGTCGTTCGTCATGCGGTCGATGAGAATGAACCCGCCATTTTCACGCGATGTGCCGTATGGCTCGAACGCGACCTGACGGTCGAGCGAGAATTCGCACAGGCCGATCTCATTGAGACCCAACGACCTTCCGGCGACCTGCTTGAGGTCGTTGACGTCGATCTTGTGCTTGCAGGCACCGATCTGGGCGATCGCAGTCTGCGGCCCGCACCGCCAGATATAAGACCGCCCCCGCAGCATCGGCTGATCGCCGAGCCAGACGATCCTAGCGGAGAACCTGTCGGCGATCTCGACCGGATCGGAAGCCGCGCAAATGATGTCTCCGCGACCGACATCGATGTCGTCGGTCATTGTCATCACCACAGCGTCGCCCGCCGCCGCCTGGCCGTCATCGGACTGCGCCGTCATGACCCGCCCGACGCGGCTTCGAAGTCCGGACGGCAGAACCGCGACGGTATCGCCGGGCGCCACGCGACCGGACGTCAACGTGCCTGCATAGCCGCGAAAATCAAGATGGGGCCGACACACCCATTGCACCGGCAGGCGCAGCGGTCGGGTGTCGCTGTTCGTGTTGACGTCGGCGGCCTCGAGCAGCTCCAGCAGCGTTTTACCCGAATACCAGGTCATCGCCGGGCTCGGCGTGGCGACATTGTCGCCGTCGATGGCCGCGACCGGCACAGTCGCGACATCGGATATTCCGAGTGAGGTCCCGAATTCGGTAAATTCGCGCGAGATGGCCTCGAAACGACCCGCATCGTAGCCGACCAGATCCATCTTGTTGACCGCCACGATGACATGACGGATGCCGAGAAAATGAACGATGCAGGCGTGACGCTTCGTCTGAACGAGAAGGCCCTTGCGGGCGTCGACGAGAATGACGGCAAGCTCGGCGCCCGAAGCGCCCGTCACCATGTTGCGGGTGTATTGTTCGTGGCCGGGAGTGTCCGCAATGATGAACTTTCGTCGGGCAGAGGCGAAGTAGCGATAGGCGACGTCGATTGTGATGCCTTGCTCACGCTCGGCCTGCAATCCGTCGAACAACAGCGAGAAGTCGAACTTCTCGCCGGCCTTGCCGAGTGACCTGCTGTCCCGCCGCAGCCTTTCCAGCGTATCCTCCGGCAATGTGCCCACATCGTAAAGCAGGCGGCCGAGTAACGTACTTTTGCCGTCATCAACGCTGCCGCAGGCGAGCACATGCAATATCGGTTGATCGGGCGAGCCGAATGCGGCATTCGCAACGTCGTCATTCTTTTCGTTGCGCATCAGAAGTAGCCTTCTTGTTTCTTTTTCTCCATCGATCCCGCCTGATCGGAATCGATCAGGCGCGCTTGGCGCTCCGTCAGGCGCGAGGCGCGCAATTCGTCAATCAGGGTGTCGATGGAGGACGCCTCCGATTGAATCGCTCCTGTCAATGGATAGCAGCCGAGTGTCCTGAAACGGACCATGCGTTTGCGAGGCTGCTCTTGCGGACCGAGCGGGAAACGATCATCGTCAACCATGATAAGCGCGCCTTCGCGCTCGACCACGGGCCGTAGTTTCGCGAAATAGAGCGGCACGACCGGGATATTTTCGGCGCGGATGTACTCCCAGACATCGAGCTCGGTCCAGTTGGACATCGGAAACACCCGCATCGTTTCGCCGGCACCCAGACGGCCATTGAAGATTCGCCACAATTCGGGCCGCTGCCGTTTCGCATCCCAGCGATGGCCGGCTCCGCGATGTGAAAAGATGCGCTCCTTGGCGCGCGACTTCTCCTCGTCGCGGCGCGCGCCGGCGATCGGCGCATCGAACTTGAAATCATCAAGCGCCTTTCGCAGGGCCTCGGTCTTCATGACCATGGTATGTGTCGCACTGCCGTGCGTGACCGGTCCGATCCCCGCCGCCACTCCCTCCGGATTGGCATAGACGATCAGTTCGAGGTCGTGACGACGGGTTACGTCGTCGCGGAACGAAATCATCTCGCTGAATTTCCATTTCGTGTCGATGTGCAACAGCGGAAACGGCAGTTTGGCAGGATGAAATGCCTTCATGGCCAGATGGAGCAGAACGGAAGAGTCCTTGCCGATCGAATAGAGCAAGACCGGCCGCTCAAACTGGGCGATGACCTCGCGAAAGATATAGATGCTCTCTGCCTCGAGCTGTCGTAAATGTGCTTTTCCGGACACCCGCTCTTCCTTCACACACGCGACAGCAGCGGTCGCATCGCTCGCCGTCTTGTACGGACCCGTGTGAGTCCGACGGCACGCACCGAACTGTGCACCACGACCCGGGCTTGGCCAGACCGCGGCGATCCCGGTCAGAACCACCAGAACACTCAAAAATGACCGAAACAACCTCAAATGCCAGAAACACTGCGGTCGAAGGTCGTTCTTGCCAAATCACCACTCGACGGTATGGGAGCCGATCGGCCCACCAAATGAATTCCAATAAAAATATTTTACCCGAATGAAGCTATGGATGACGCCACCGCACTCAATTCCAGGGGTGCCAAGTCACCCTTGCGGGGCGTAGATGGAGCTTATTCGCATGGCCTAAGATGGTGCCCGCTGATCCCAATCGGTTAAAGGACGCCGCCTGTGGGCAAGCCAACGGAATCTGAAAAGCTTAATCGTCCCAGCGCGCCGCGCGCCGATCGACGATGTTGGGGCTGCCGACCGTGTCGATGGCGCCCTCTCGCTGTAGGATCGATCAGTTGGCCTCAGTTTCGATATATGAATTAAAGGCAAGTGAACGCCGCTCACCCGTTCCAAGAAACGGTTCGGCACCATGGAGTAGCCAGCCCGGAAAGATGTAGAAGTCTCCAACGCGCGGCTTGAAGCTGACCAGCGATTTTGCGAACCGTTGTCTGCCGCCGATCAGGAAGTTGATGTACCCCGCCTGCCGCCCGGAAATGTAGGTTTTCTGTAGTTCCTCATTTTCGCGATCGAGTTGCGGCACCTTGAGATAGAGGACGCCGGACACATCGCCGGAATGAAAATGCACCGGGCTCGGCGTTCCGGCATATTGGCTCACGATCCAGAATACATCGACCCGGATTTTGGCTGCCGTCGGCTCATCCGTCAGCCGTAAATACCGGCGAATGAGGTTTTCTGTCTGGCGCATGAGCGAACGCTCTCCGCCGTCGAAGACTACGTCCTTTGGCAGTAGGAACTCGGTGCTGGCATCAGCGCGAACCCGCTTATCGGCATAGCTATTTATACTGCCTACAAAATCCGGCGGAACCTCTGCCTGCGCGATCAGTGGACCGAACGGAGAGAAAAGCGCAAGGGGCGGATCGCCTCGGTCGTGGCTACCCGCTTCCGATGTGGCCTCGTACTTTTTCAACGATCGGGTCTTGGTACCGGTCCTCATTCCGTCCATCTGGTTCCTTGACGCAGAGCCCAGGTGGCTTTGCGGCGGAACTGCCGCAGCGCACCGAGCCAAGTCGGTTCTGTCGAGACCATGGCAGCGGTCGCCAGCAATCCCGTGGCCTCCTCCACCGACTTCCTCGACGAAGCCCAGGCGTCGTCATGGTCGATCACGATCGTCAGAGGTTCGGGTGCAGGCGGCACGAATGCACCCTTGGCATCGTCGAACAACCAGATCTGGCGCTCCGAGGCGGTGCCATTGCCGGTAGCACCCGCAAACTTTATGGCAATGTTACCGCCATTAATCGCGCGGATTATTTCGTCCGGCGAAACGACCTCACGCGCGATCGTATTCGTGGATACGGCAGCGCTTCTCGGTTGCTCGATCGGTGTGACCGCGAAGCTGCCCACGCTCAGGCCGGTTACCGGAAGATTTGCTGGGGCGACGCTGTCGTCGTGGCCGTTGGTCGGACGACCGGTCATTGTCAAGCCTGACTGGATAGCCACACCGTTGGCGTGGTTCGCACTGGTGTCGGCAACGACCGCCATATCGTACGAGGGAACGCTCCTGGTGACCTGACTCCGGTCCAGGGTGAATTGCGTGCCCATTGCATCTTGTCCGGTAAGCGTATTCGCAGTGTCGCGCATCAAGACAGAACCGGAGCCGCCGTTCTGCAACAAATCGCCGGCGCCCGGCCCGTTCTTCGAACCCGCACTGCTGGAGGGGAGTGAGCCGGCAAGCGCCTGCCCAACGGGCGGGTCGATCACGAACGTTCCATTATTACCATCGCTGGACAGCGTGAAGGTCGAGTGTGTGTAATCGCCAACAAGCGAGATGTTCGCAACGTGGCCTTGGGTATCGCTCACCGTCAGAGTGCCGCCGGCGGCGTTGCCGGAATAAGACTTCGTTGCCGATGAGAACAAGACGTCTTTGAGGTCGATGACGTCGGAACTCGCCAGGACACCGTTGCCGGTCAGACCGATCACCTGGCCGCCGAAGGTCGATGATTGGTCGAGGCTCAATGTTCCCGTCGGGCCGTTGAATTGCACCGACACGGAATCTACGGCAATAATTTCGAGCGTGGCGCCAGTTGCAATCGTTGCCGATGCACCGATTACCCCATCGCCATTGAGGTCCTGATGGAAGCTGGTCTCCAGCGACTCCAATGCAGAGCTTGCTCCCGATACATTTGAAGCCAGCATTGAAGAGAAGTTTCCACTGCTGTCTGTAGCCCAGACCGTGTACTGGTCTGCGCTTGAGTTTTTCCACGCCACTTCATAGCCGGTTGCGGTCTGCTCCGCACCGATTAGTGCCCACGTGCCAGACTGCCCGGCTACCTTGGGCACGCCAGCATCTTTCAGTTCGGGGCCCGTTCCACCAGCAACAGGGTTGAGGAAGTAGTTGTCCCCCACCTGTACAAGGCTCGTCGACCCAAATGCCTCGATCACCGTCGTGACCGGCCCGATCGTACCATCACCGTTCAAGTCCTGATGGAAGCTGGTCTCCAGCGACTCCAATGCAGAGCTTGCTCCCGATACATTTGAAGCCAGCATTGAAGAGAAGTTTCCACTGCTGTCTGTAGCCCAGACCGTGTACTGGTCTGCGCTTGAGTTTTTCCACGCCACTTCATAGCCGGTTGCGGTCTGCTCCGCACCGATTAGTGCCCACGTGCCAGACTGCCCGGCAACCTTGGGCACGCCAGCATCTTTCAGTTCGGGGCCCGTTCCACCAGCAACAGGGTTGAGGAAGTAGTTGCCCCCCACCTGTACAAGGCTCGTCGATCCAAACGACTCGATCACCGTCGTGACCGGCCCGATCGTGCCGTCGCCGTTCAGATCCTGATGGAAACTGGTCTCCAGCGACTCCAATGCAGAGCTTGCTCCCGATACATTTGAAGCCAGCATCGAAGAGAAGTTTCCACTGCTGTCTGTAGCCCAGACCGTGTACTGGTCTGCGCTTGAGTTTTTCCACGCCACTTCATAGCCGGTTGCGGTCTGCTCCGCACCGATTGGCGCCCACGTGCCAGACTGCCCGGCAACCTTGGGCACGCCAGCATCTTTCAGTTCGGGGCCCGTTCCACCAGCAACAGGGTTGAGGAAGTAGTTGCCCCCCACCTGTACAAGGCTCGTCGACCCAAATGCCTCGATCACCGTCGTGACCGGCCCGATCGTACCATCACCGTTCAAGTCCTGATGGAAGCTGGTCTCCAGCGACTCCAATGCAGAGCTTGCTCCCGATACATTTGAAGCCAGCATCGAAGAGAAGTTTCCACTGCTGTCTGTAGCCCAGACCGTGTACTGGTCTGCGCTTGAGTTTTTCCACGCCACTTCATAGCCGGTTGCGGTCTGCTCCGCACCGATTGGCGCCCACGTGCCAGACTGCCCGGCAACCTTGGGCACGCCAGCATCTTTCAGTTCGGGGCCCGTTCCACCAGCAACAGGGTTGAGGAAGTAGTTGCCCCCCACCTGTACAAGGCTCGTCGACCCAAATGCCTCGATCACCGTCGTGACCGGCCCGATCGTACCATCACCGTTCAAGTCCTGATGGAAGCTGGTCTCCAGCGACTCCAATGCAGAGCTTGCTCCCGATACATTTGAAGCCAGCATTGAAGAGAAGTTTCCACTGCTGTCTGTAGCCCAGACCGTGTACTGGTCTGCGCTTGAGTTTTTCCACGCCACTTCATAGCCGGTTGCGGTCTGCTCCGCACCGATTGGTGCCCACGTGCCAGACTGCCCGGCAACCTTGGGCACGCCAGCATCTTTCAGTTCGGGGCCCGTTCCACCAGCAACAGGGTTGAGGAAGTAGTTGCCCCCCACCTGTACAAGGCTCGTCGATCCAAACGACTCGATCACCGTCGTGACCGGCCCGATCGTGCCATCACCGTTCAAGTCCTGATGGAAGCTGGTCTCCAGCGACTCCAATGCAGAGCTTGCTCCCGATACATTTGAAGCCAGCATTGAAGAGAAGTTTCCACTGCTGTCTGTAGCCCAGACCGTGTACTGGTCTGCGCTTGAGTTTTTCCACGCCACTTCATAGCCGGTTGCGGTCTGCTCCGCACCGATTAGTGCCCACGTGCCAGACTGCCCGGCTACCTTGGGCACGCCAGCATCTTTCAGTTCGGGGCCCGTTCCACCAGCAACAGGGTTGAGGAAGTAGTTGCCCCCCACCTGTACAAGGCTCGTCGATCCAAACGACTCGATCACCGTCGTGACCGGCCCGATCGTGCCGTCGCCGTTCAGATCCTGATGGAAACTGGTCTCGTAGGATTCGACCGCGACACCATTCCCCTGAACAGAGCTGATGTAGTTGCCGTTGCTGTCAGTATTCCAGATCATATACTGATCAGCACCCGCGACCTTCCAGGCCACCTCGTATCCGGTTGACGTTTGCTCCGCACCGATCGGCGTCCAGATACTGGTTTGGCCCGCTGTAACCATCGCGCCGTTATATTTTAGCTCAGGGCCGGAGCCGCCGTTGCTCTCAAGATAATAATGGTTGTCAAGCTGGATTAGGCTGGTCGATCCGTCGGCCTCAATTACGATCGCACCGGGCTGAGCCGGATAGGTGGTTGCGGCGTTCATGACACCGGTCCACGTAACCGGTCCCGGTGCCGCCGTCATCATGCCGGCCGCGATGGTGTTGCCAACGATCGATTGCGAGCTCACCTGCAGGATCGCGCTGGCGGCCGAGGTGTTGAGCGAGGACCGCGCGATATCATTGCCACCGCCGGCGACATGGGTGTCGGTGCTGCGGTTGAATACGACCTGGTTCAGGCCTCCGCCACCGGAAACGGTATTGAACCCGTAACCGCCGGAGATATCGTCATTGCCGGCGCCGCCGGTGATGGAATCGTCACCCAATTCACCGAAGATGACATTGTTGCCTGCACCGCCGGTAATCGTGTCGGCGTCTACCGCGTAGTGCGATGGGGCGGTCGGTGGCGCGGCCCACTGATGAAGCGAGCCGAACGGGCCAAACCCGTAAACGTAGTTGTAATTCGCGGTATTGGTTTCGCCGGTTTCACCGACCGGATAGGCGTAGAAGCCTGCGGCCGCTCCAGGGGTGGATCCGAGCACCGGCAATATAACGCTCATGTCGCCGTAGATGTGGTCGCTGCCGGCACCGGCGCTGATGCTGTCGCTGTCGATCGTGATATTGCTCTTGCTGGGATCGTTGAAGACGTAACCGCCTGCGCTCGACCAGTTGGTCGCACCGCTTGCAGCGAGATTTGCCACCACGCCCCACGATTCGGAGGTTGCAGCGGCCGAGGAATAGCTTCCGAGGAACAAGCGATCGACCGTGCTCACCATCAATGATTGCAGCGCGGCCGCATCATCGGCGCCGTTCGAGCCGGAAGCGATGACCGGGTCGAGCATAAGCGCATCGTCGCCGACCAGGATGCTGTTGCCGGCACCGCCGGAAATCTGGTCGTTACCGATGTAGAGATCGAACCCCGCGCCGCCGTTGAACAGGTTTTGCGCCGCCGTGCTGTTGTTCGCCGTGAACGGATGATCGGCACTGAACTGCGCAGCCAGGGCGGCGTCGAACGAAGTCTCGATCTGCTGCAGCTGCGTTTGCACCGACTGCAGCGCGGCGGTCGAAACCCCCGTCGCCCAGTTCGAGGTCGGGGTCCCGACCCCCGGCATGACGACGATGCCGTTGTCGCCGATGACAATGTCGCTGCCGGTGCCGTCGGAAATCACGTCGTTGCCAAGTTCGAGCAGATGAGTGGCAGGACGCGATGCCGGCGCAGAATAGCTGCTGATGATCTGCTGTCCGGCCTCGTTCACGACATAGGACATGTCGCCGAAGACTTCCTGCATGTTGAGCAGGTATTCGTCCAGGGCAACGGCGTTGCTGGCAAGCGAGCCCGACCCTTGTGCGAAAGCGACACCCGGCACGAGATATTCGCCCTCGTCGCCGAACACGGTGTCATTGCCGTTTCCAACCGTGATGTGGTCGTTTCCGGCAAGGATCGTGAAGGGGGTCGTCGAGGTTCCATTGGCGATCTCGAGCGCATCCTGCGCGGTCGACAAGGCCGAAAATTGATTGAGCAAGCCCAGCATGGTGACGGACAGCCCTTGCAGCTGCGCATCGATCGCCGAGATGCCGGTAGTCGGCAGCGCGCCGATCACGCCGTAATCGCCGAAGATGACGTCGTTGCCGTTGCCGACCGTGATCGTGTCGTTGCCCGGCAGCGCGTTCTTGTTGTGGATGAGATCGGGAACGACGGACGCGAAGACCTGGACCACGGTGCCATTGGTTTCGACGAGATTGCCGCTCTGCACCATGCTCTGCAGCGAGCCGGCACCCGTCGATGGCCCGAGTTCGATCTGCGGGGTATTTGGCGTCAGCGCGGACGGCAGCAGATTCACCGCCGGTGTGACGAGGTCGCCTTGCCCGTTGGTCGGAATGTCGAACGCCGTGGTGCTGGTATCCCCAACGATCAACACCCCGTTGATGATATGCGGGATGTCGGTCGCATAGGTCACGGTGTTGGACGCGCGGTCGCCGAAGATCACGTCGTTGCCATTGCCGGCAGTGATCGTATCGTTGCCCAGCGTACCGAAAATGACGTCGTCGCCCGAGCCGGCATTGACGGTGCTGCCGGTTACCGGCTGCAGCGCGACCAGGAGTGCCTCGGCCTGCCAGGAGTTGTCGTTCGAATTGATCAGCGGCGAGCCGTTGCTCTGCAACGAACCCCCAAGCAGGACAAGGTCGGCATCCAGAAGTTGTGCTGCGAGGTTCGGCTGAATCGCGTTCCCTGCCGAATCGATGGCGACCGAGCCGGTAATGGCGCCGACCTGTTCCAGCAGAACATCACGGTGCCACGAGCCATCCGAATTCAGCACCGGAGTGCCGTCCGGATTGAGGGCCCGGAATATCTGGCCCTCGCCCGCGATTACCGTGTCGTCGCCCGAGCCGACCGTGATATTGTTCGAGCCGAGGCCGCCGATGATTTCATCGCTGCCGTTGCCGTCCGTGATGGTGTCGTTGCCGGCCTGACCGAATATCCGGTCCATGCCGTCGCCACCGACGATGGTGTCGTTGCCGCCGAGCAGTTCGTCGTAGGTGGTGACCTGACGGACGAGATCTCCGAACGGCGCCGGATCGGCCGCCCAAATCATATTCTGCCAGTTATCGACCAGCACCTGGCGGTAGATCTGGCCGTTGTCGCCGAGGATCACATCGTTGCCCGCCCCGTAGGCATAGATCGCGTCGTTGCCGACAGCGCCGCCCGGCGTGTTGTTGTCGCCGATAATGTCGTTGTCGCCGGCCTGGGCGTTGAGCGGATTGCCCAGGGGCTCGTCACCGTAAAGCGTGTCATTGCCCTGACCGCCTACGATGTAGTTGTTGCCCGGGCCGCCGTAGATGGTGTCGTTGCCGCCGCCGTCCGCGGCACCGGTAAATATCGAGAGGACACGGGCATTGGCGGCGCGCGAGGAGTTGTAGGACGCGAAATCGCCGAACAGCGTATCGCTGCCGGCTCCGCCATCGATGGTGTCGTCTCCGGTTTCGCCAAACACGATATCGTTGCCGGCCCCGGAAGATATCACATCATTACCACCGATGGTTGAGTAGGTGGAATAGACGTGTTGCGGCGTGAGCAGTCCGGCCACGACCGCGAAGTCGGCATAACCGCTGTCGCCCAGGATGATGTCCGCACCGGACCCGGTGGTGATTTGATCCGCGCCGTCGCCGCCGAACACAACATTGTTGCCGTCGCCGACGTTGTCGATTCCGGCCTTGATGATGTCGTTGCTGCTGGTGCCGGTCGCCACGGTACCGCCGACCGGCACGCCGACGAAGGTAGATGCGATCGAAACCAGGGCACCGGAAATCGAATCGAAGTTCGCAGTACCGCTGTCGCCGAGAATGACGTTTCCGCCATCGCCCGCCGTGATCTGATCGGCGCCAAGCCCTCCGAAAATCACGTTGTTGCCATTGCCGGTAATGATGGTGTCGTCGCCGCCATAGACGATAGCATTCGGATTGGTCTGGTCCGTAGACTGAGTGCCATTGGCGACTTGGGCTGTCGTTTCGATGTTGGTCAGGGTCCGGCTATAAGTGGCGGTTCCGGCGGCAACCGATCCCGTTGCCAGCGCGATCGCAAATGTCGCGTTGCCATTATCTCCCAAAATGACGCTGTTGCCGTTGCCCACGGTGATCTGGTCCGCGCCAGATCCCCCGAGGATGACATTATTGCCATCGCCGGTGCTGATGATGTCATTCCCACCATCGGTCTGGCTAACGGTTTCGATGAACGACAAAACGCTGGTCGCAACAGTGCTGCTTACCGGCTCGCTCGTGAAGGTTGCATCGCCGTCGTCGCCGACGATCACGTTGCCAGATGAGGTACCGAGCGCCGTGATGGTGTCAGCTCCGGTGCCGCCGAAGATCTCGTTGTTTCCGCCGTTGACGGTGATCGTGTCGCCGCCGCCGAAGGTCGGATCCTGCGTCGTAATGGTCAGGATCTGTCCCGAGGTCCCGAATGTGGCCTTGCCGTCGTCGCCGATCACGGTGTTGTTCGCGCCGCCGAGCTTGATGATATCGGCTCCGATGCCGCCGATCACGATGTTGTTGCCGTTGCCACCGAACGAAGGCGTCCCGTTCACCGTTGGGCCGGTGATCGAATTGTTGCTGCCGATGCCGATCGTGCCGTCCGTCGAGAAGATCGTGGTCAGGACACCGTTGGTGTAATCGGCCTCGCCATCGTCACCGATGATCACATTCGCGCCGGTTGCGCCGACGACGATGGTGTCACTGCCGGCGCCGCCGATCACGACGTTGTTGCCGTTGCCCAGCGTGATGACGTCGTTGCTCGACGTGCCCAGATTTGGGGAGCCAACCGACCAGTCAAGGATCGGCGCACCGGAAGCAAAGGTGACAGGCTCGGAAGCGATCGACACAAGGGCGTTGGTCGCGGGATTCAAAACCGCATAACCACTGTCGCCGAGCACGACATTCCGGCCGTTGCCGGTCGTAATCGTATCGGCGCCGAAACCGCCGACGATGACGTTATTGCCGTCGCCGACCTGAATGACGTCGTTGCCGCCGAAGACGACGCCCGAATTGTTCGACTCGCTACTCGCGAACACAGTGCCGCCAGAGGCCTCCGCGGGCGCGGTTTCACCTGTCGTTGCGACCTCGGTAAGAATGCCGCCGCTGGTGTAACTGGCCGCACCGTTATCGCCGAAGATGACGTTGTTGCCGTTGCCGTTGACAGTAATCGTGTCGGCACCGGAACCGCCGAAGATGACGTTGTTGCCGTTGCCGTTGACGGTGATCGTGTCATTGCCGCCGACCGTCTGGTCGGTAGTCTCAATGGCTGGATTACCATTTACCGGATTTGCCAGCACACCATCGTTGAAATTCGCGTTGCCATCGTCGCCGAGCACGACGTTGCCGCTGCCGCCGATGGTGATGACGTCCGCGCCGGCGCCCCCGATGATGACGTTGCCGCCACTGCTGACGTTGATGACATCATTGCCGCCTTGGCTCGGCACATCGTCGGCGAGGCCGGTGAACGTGGTGATGTGGGTAATCAAGCCGTTGGCGGGATCGAATGTCGCCGAGCCGTTGTCGCCGAGAATGGTGTTGTTCGGCCCGCCGACGTTGATCTGGTCGGCGCCAAAGCCGCCGAGGATTGCGTTGCCGCCCCCGGTGACATTGATGAAATCGTCGCCGCCGACGGTCGGATCGGTCGTGTTGATCGAGGTCAGCTTGCCGGTCGCACCGTTGTAGGTGGCCTCGCCGTCGTCGCCCATGACCGTATTGTTCGTGCCGCCGATGTCGATCGTGTCGGATCCGACACCGCCGATCACAATGTTGTTGCCGGCGCCCGCGGGCGTCGGTCCGAAAAGAGACAGGCTTACGGTAACATTGCTTCCGGGGGTGAGAGTCTGACCCGCCTTGAGCGTAACGGTTCCACCGCTGATGGCCGCAATCGTGTAGTAATTGCTGCCGCTGAAGGTGGCGCCATTGCCGTTCACGCCGGTGCCCTGGATGTAGATGCCGTCGCCGACTGCATAACCCGACGCCTGCCAGGTGCCGCTTGCCAGCGTGATCGTACCGGCGCCGTTGGAATTCCCGAACGTGACCTGGGTTGCGACGGGCGTGCTCGCGGTCCACGGACCGCTGATTATGTCGTTACCGCCATCAGCGGGATCGGTCGACATGATAGAGGTCAGCCTCTTCACCTGCGTGGACACGCCCGTCAGCGTGCTCGTGGATCCGTTCGGCCCGCTGATCGCGACCGGCGACAAGTTTACCGTCGCAAGGTTCTCGGTCGTCAGGACTTCTCCGGCCTGCAAGGTAAGCGTGGCACCGCTGATGGCCGCGATCGTGTAGTACGGGTTCACTCCGGCCGGATTGAAGATCGTGCCGTTGGTGTTTGAATTGGTCGGCGAGCCGACGAAAATCCCTTCGCCAACCGCATAACCAAGCGCAGCCCAGCTCTCGCCGCCGATCTGCGTGATCGTGTTGGTACCGAACGAAACCAGCGTGGGAATGCCGCCCAGACTGCTGTTGGCAGCGTTCGCGGTATCGATCGCAACCGGCGACAGGCTTACCGTCGCATTGGCTTCCGCAGTCAGGGTCTGACCGGCCACCAAAGTCAGCTTGGCGCCGTCGATCGATGCGACCGTGTAATACGGCTTGGTGGCGCCGGCGTTGAAGAGCGTGCCATTGCCATTGTGGTTCGTGTCCGAAGGCGAACCGACATAGATGCCTCCGCCAACCGCGTAGCCCAGGCTCGCCCAGTCCCCGCCATTCGTCAGCATGATCGTGCCGGCTGAGCTCGGGCCACCGGTATTGCCGAAACTGACATCTGTCAGAATACCGCTGAGTATCTGGCCGCTGTCGGTGTAGTCGATCTGGCCGTTGTCGCCGAGAACGACATTCTGACCGCCGGAACCAAGGATGATCCGGTCGTTGCCGGCACCCCCGATGACGACGTCGCTGCTGTTGACGTTGTTGACGTTGATGACGTCATCGCCACCGAGAGCCGTGTTGACCGACGCCATTTCCGTGAAGACCTCATGGCCGAGGGTGCTGAAGGGATCGACGACGCCGGGCAATGCCTGGCTGGCGATGTCGACAATCGCGTAGTCGCCGAACACGTAGCTGGCGCCATTGCCGGTAACCGTGATCGTGTCGGCGCCGGCGGACTGGACGCCGCCGTTCACGAACCGATCCATCGGCAGCAGCGAATTGTCGATCGTCAACAGACGGCTGGAAAGATTGAGTGACTGCGAGTTGCCGATCGGAGACGGAACCAGTTCGCCAACCGTAAAGCTCGAATCGCCGAAGATATAGTTCTGGCCACCCGACGCTCTGATGACGTCGTCGCCCTCGCCTCCAGCGATCCAGTTGATGCCCGAGCCGCCCGTCAGAATGTCATTATCCGGGCCACCGACGATGACCACCGTTCCGGTCGCACCTGACGCATTGATGGTATCCGAACCGAACGGATCGACATTCGATCCGCTCGAAGTGAACGAATAGGCATTGCCGGTGATCGCGCCGGGCAGCGAATTGTATTCCACGCCGCTGGCGGATTCGTTGCCGTAAAGCACCAGAGGGTCGCTGCTCGCCGCCACCGTGATCGTGTTGGAGCCGCCGCCGCCTTCGATCACCATCGTGGTCTGCAAGCCATCGTCGGCGTTGAGAGTCGGATGAGTGGTGTCGATCGTGAAGTTGTCGTTGTACTTCCCGAGGAAAAGCTGGACCGCATCGACGTTCACAATGTCGATGCCGTTCTCGTAGGTCGTCGTTATGTTGGTGTTGGTGTTGGTGTACGAAATGCCATCGGTACCTGGCGTTCTGAACTGCGTGGGCATGTCGAGCCCGCTGATGTTCACGCCATAGCCGCTGACGTCCTCGCCCAAAATCGGCTGACCGAATTCGTCGGCGGACGTAATCGTCGTCAACGTACCGGTCTGGCCGGAGACTGCACCGTCGTCGTAGATATTCACGACATCGATCGCACCCTCGCCCACGCCCTCGCCTTGCAATTCCTGCTCGGTGATCGCGATATTTGCCGTTTCATAGGGCAGTCCGACCGCCGAGACGAGCTTCGGCTGCCCGGGCTGGGTCCCGCCATCGATGATCAGCGACCCATACATCTGCGCAAGCGTATGCGGCTGGTTCGGGAAGCTCATATCCGTCTGCGGATTGCTGGCCTGGCTGCCGTCACCGGATGACGAGCCGCCACCGGGAATAGCGTGCAGCGTCACGGTGACCGGGATGTTCCAATCCTGGGGCGTGAAGATGATCGTCTGATAATTATTGCTGTTCGCGTCCGTCGTCGATCCGACGAAGAGGCCCTGGGTTGCGGGATCTGTAGTGCCGAGGTCTGCCCAGGTGCCACTGGCGAGGGTGACCGTGGCGACGCCATTGGCGTAGTTGAAGGTCACCGGCTCCGACGTATACGCCAGACTGGAATTCGACCCATTGATCGCGATCGCAGCGAGGCTGACCGTTGCATTGGTCTCGTTGGTCAGGACCGTTCCGGCCGCGAGCGTGATCACGTTGCCGTTGATTCCAGCGATCTTGTAATAGGGATGCGGACCGGTCGGATTGAACACCGGGCTGTTGAAGCCTGCCGCGGTGCTGGTCGCATAGGTCTGACCGTCTCCCAAAATCGAGACAGTGACGTCAGCCGTCGGCTGCGCGGTGAGCGCGTACTGATAGCTGTAGGTCGCGCCGTTGGTGGACACCCCGCCAGCGCCAGGAGGTGCCAGGACGGCAACGCCGGCAACCTGGGCCGCGACGGTGATATTGACGTCACCGACGTCGACGTTGCCGACAGCCGTCGTCTGCTTAATGATGACGTTTTGCAGAAGCTCACCGGGGTCTGAATCCGCCGAGACGGTAATCGCCACCGGCGTGTCCCAGTTTGTGCTGTCGAACGTCACGCTGGATTGCGAAAGGTGGATCTGGCTGTTGACCGCACCCTGACCATCTACCGCGCTCAGATTGAACGTAACGGGCTGGCCGCCGTTCGGGATCTGCTGGTTGTACGACAGGTAATAGGTGTAGGTCGTTTGACCCGCGACGATCGTCGTGGGCTGCGGGTCGTAGACGACCACGGTCTTGCCGTCGACCACCGACGTCGTGCGCATTCCCTGGTCGATGATAAGGCCGGCGGTACCGGTCTCGAGGACGACCTTCACGGTCGGCAACACCAGTCCATTGAGCGTCGGATCGTCGGTGCTGATGACCGCACTGGTGACGACGATGGTCTCGTTGCGGGTATAGGTGTCGCCATCCGGCGTCGGCGCGGCTTTCATCAGGACGGTTTGCGTCGCGGTCTGACCACCGATGAATTTAATAATGGCGCTCGCCGCCCAGGTGAGACCACCATCGACGGACACCAGGAGCGACGCGGCTCCCTGCGCGCCCCACTCCGCCGAGGGCAGCGTCGGGGTGACGTTGACATAGGCGGTCTTTCCGGCCGCGAGACCGGTCGGTGCGCTCACGTTCATGTAGGTGATCGAATTGGGATCGTTGACGTGGACGATGGCCTGGGTGGGCTGGTCGATGATCGCCCCGCCCGAACCGCCTACCAAGACGCTGACGCCGGCAACAAAGGTGTTGTTGTAATTCGGATCGAGGCTCGTGACCGAGTTGTCGGTGACGCTCGATGCGCCCTTGGTGTTCGCGGAAATGACCGCGCCGGTGACATCGCCGCCGACGTCGATGGTGTCGCCGCCGTCGCCGCCGTTGATGGTGGTGACGACATCGTAAGGCGTGCTGAGCACGTAGAAGGTATCGTTGCCTTCCAGACCGTCGATCGTGATCGCCTGGATGTTGGTGTAGGCGATATCGAGGCCGCCGCCGAAGATACCGGTCGAGGTGATGACGAAGGTGTCGTTGGCCTCGGTGCCGAGCAGGACCAGCGTGTTGAACCCTGTGCCGCCTTCGATATCGACCGGCGCATTGACGTTGTATTCGATGGTGTCGTTGCCGCTGCCGCCGGTAACGCCGATATGCGTGCCTGCTGCAACCAGGAAGGCGCGAACGATGAAGGTATCGTCGCCGCTGCCGCCGATCATCGCGAGGTCGGCCTTGTTCGAATACACTTCGAACGTATCGGTGCCCGAACCGCCGTACAGCACGGTCGATTTGTCGACACCGTCGGACAGGCGTCCGACCGTTGTCACGGTGGTCGTCAGTTCGTCTCCGATGCCCGCCCCGACTTCGCCTGGCAGGAGGCCGACCGACGAGACGCCGTAGACCTGGCCGACCTGGAAGAAATCGTCGCCATTGCCGGCGTTGATGGTCGTGACCGCCGAGTTGCCGTCAAGGTAGTAGGAATCCCCGTACACGTTCGGGTTGGTGTTATTGGGACCGGTGTCCACGTTGCCGCCATTGATCTCCAGGCCGCCGGTCATCGTGTCGTTGTAGTTGATGCGCTGATAGATCGGGTTGCCGTTCAATTCGAGAACGGCCACGAAAAACTCGCGAAGCAGGAATGTCTGTCCAGACGTCGTCGCGAAGCCATTGAGGGTCAGCGTGTTCAAGCCGCTACTGAATAGGCCAGTATCGTTGACGTTGATGACGTAATTGCTGTCGAGGGTAGCGTCGACGATGTAGCTATCTGCGCCGTCCTGCCCGTCGAGGTTGATGGTATCGGCGATCTGGCCTGCATTGGCGTCGATCGTCGCCAGGCTGGTCATGTTCGGCAGGTTTTCGACGGTGATCGTATCGTCGCCGGCGCCCGTATCGATCGTGGTGGCGCCTGCAATCGCCATAGCCGACGGACTGAACAGAACGTTGTCGTCGCCGTCGCCGGTCGTGATGTTAAACAGCGGCGCGGTGAACGAACCGAACAGATCGACGCTGACGTCATCGGTGTCGAACGTCCCAGGCGTGCTGAGGTAGCCCGCCTGGATCGTGATCGAGGTGCCGGCGGTCAAAGCAGCCGCAGCATTGCCTCCCGACGGACCGTCAACCGTGACGTTATTGCCGGCATTGATGGTGAGGGTCGTTCCGGCGTTGATCGTGCTGCCGGCGTTGAGCGTGACGCTGTCGATACTGCCGCCGGGCGCGAAAGGCCTGGTGGTGTCGAGGTAGCCTGCGTTGAGGACAACATAAGCTGCCGATTCAAGCAGGGCACCTGCCTTGAATACGCCGTTCGTGGTGGACGATCCATCCAGAACAATATTATTCCCGGCGTCGAGCTCGATGTAGGACGTCTGGGACTGCAGAATCACACCCGCATCGACCGTCAGATTCGAGTTGGTGATATCCGTACCCGTGTCGGTGCTGTTGCCGGCCTGCTCGATGATCGGACCTTGCGACAAATTGCTTTGGCTGATTTCGAGCGGGCTGGACGTCTCGATATTGATCGAGCCCAGCGGAGCCCACATCGCGTAATGGTCTGGATTCGCCGCGTTGGAATCGACCGCGACGACGCCACCCACATTGAGCGCGCCCTTATTCCAAAGCCAGATGCTTCCCGTGGTGGAGTCGGCCTGGATATTATTGAGCGCGCTGACAATGCGGCCCGTCGCGGCACCGCTGCGGGCCGTCAGCGACCCGACGCTGTTCATGGCGATGAGGTCCGCCATGCCGGCGATTGCCACAGGATTGGTGTCGGTACGGCCGTTCAGGATACTGCCGCCGGCGGAGGTAATGAACGCCGTCGCGCCCGCGCCCGCGCTGATCATGTTGAGCAGGATATCGCCGTTGGTCGACGAAATCGCGCTCGCCACTTCCTCAAGGTAGATGGCCTGGTTGCCCGCCAGCGCCGTGACGACACCGGTGTCATTGCCGCCGCTGTAGGAGCTGACAATGTTGAAGGGCGCACTCGTGACATGGGTCGGCGAAGATCCGTTGCCGATGCCGCCGGGGCCGCCGGTTCCAGCGTCGAGGAAGATATTCTTGCCGTAGACGTTGGCGGCGCCATAGGTCGCCAGAACAACGGAACCCAGAGCCGTCGGCGTCGTCAGATTGCCGCCGTTGAGGATATTTCCGGCGGCTTCGAGCATGACATCGCCCATCGTCGAGAGCGCGTCGAGCACATACAAATCGCCGTTGGTCTGATCGATATCGATGTTGTTTTTCGCGATGACGCGCAAGGTGCCGCTGGTGTCGTCGCCGGTGCCGAAGTCGGTACTGACAATGTTAACATGAAGCGCGGGATGAATGATCGTGTTCGCGGCCCCTGTGGCGCTGCTGCCCTGCGTGACACCGACAGTTCCTGCAGTCGATCCCAATCCGACGCTGCCGTTGAGGGCCTGAAGTTCAAGCCAGTTCGCCTGGATCTTGGCGAAGTCCGACGTGATGAAGTCGTAGATCGAGCCCGTGCCCGCGACCAGATCGACACCACCATTCGCCGAGAAGATGCCTCCGACAGGAATGTCGCCGGTGGGCGCGGTGATATAGATGTTGTACTTGGCCCGTGCGGTGAGACTGCCGCCGGTCCCGATCTGGACGGTAACCGCATTGACGTCGGTACCGTCGATCTGGTCGGTGCCGATTGCGCCCTGGCCGGCTTCGAGAATGATTTCCGAGCCCTGCACGTTCACGCCGCCCGTCGCGACGTTGGTAAGGAAGCCCTGGGTCTTGATCTCGACGTTGCCGTTGGTCGTCGAAACGATGTGGTCCAATGCCAGGTTGTCCTGCGAGCCCAGGAAGATAAAACCATCGGCGGTCGCATCAACCGTACCCGACGGCGTAATCGCAACATCCCGGCTCTGCGAAACCAGCACGAATTTGACGGAGGTCGCGCCGCTCACCAGATTGATCGCGACCGGCGCCACATCGACGTTGACGCCGGTTTCGGGTGTCAGGATCTGACCCCACTGCAACGTCAGCGTCGCGCCATTGATGGCGGCGATAGTGTAGTACGGATTTGCGCCGCTGGTGCTGAAGGTCGAACCGTTGCGGTTCGGGTCTGTCGACGATCCGACAAAGATACCCTGGCCAACCTTGTAGCCCAGCGCGGTCCAGCTGCCGCCATCGGCCAGCGTGATCGTGCCGTTGTTCGAGACATCGCCGAAATTGACCTGCGTCGTGGTCGGCGTCGCGGGAGTGACAACTCCAGCCGCAACCGTACCCAACACGCTTTCGTCGGTCGTGTTGAGGTTGAGCACGACCGGCGCGATCAGGATCTGCTGGCCTTGCTCGGTCTGCAGCGATTGCGAGACGGTGATGACGGAACCGGTGACGTCGGTAATCTTCAGATAGGCGCCGTTCTGGGTCGCGTTCTGGGTGCCGCCGCCGACATAGAGATATTCGCCGTTCTTGTAGACGTTGGTATCCCAGCTGCTGCCATCCGTAAGCGTGATGGTGTTGCCGCTGAAATTCACGGATGTATCCAGCGGGATCGCCGCAAGGAAGTTCACATCGGAAGATTGCGCGGCGGCAAGCGCGAGCTGGACCTGCGTGCCGTCAATATTCGTGCCCGGCGTAAATCCGATGACGTTGGCGGTCGAACTGAAGTTGGTGACCGGATTGACGAGCGAGCCGATATTGCCGCTGTTCGCGGACGGGCCGGAATGTGTCGTGATGACGATGTTTTTCGCGGTGATATTCGGCGCTTCGATATTGATCTGCGTGCTGGTCGTGGTCTGCAGCAGGCCCGCGCTGATACCCGAAAGCAACTGGCTCTGGGTCCATTGATGGATGCCTTGAGTGAGGTTCGCATATTCGGTGGACGTCAGCAGATAGGTGAAGTTCGGATCGTAGGCGTAGGGATTATAGCTGTCGATCGTGACGTTGCTCTGTGTCGTGGTGATCGACACCCTGGCCAGATTGACGGTCACACCGGTTTCGTCGAGCAGCGATTGATTGAGCGTGATGGTCGAGCCGCTCATCGCCGTGATCGTGTAGTAGCCGTTCACTGCCGTTGCGTCGAACGTCGTGCCATTCGCATTGGCGTCGGACGAAGAGCCGACAAAGATCCCCTGCCCGACCGAGTAGCCAAGGCTCGACCATGTCGTGCCGTTGGTCAGCGTAACCGTGCCGAGGTCGCCGACGTTGCCGAAATTGACGGCGGCGGCAGTCGGCGTCCCGACCAGAACGGCCGTCGTCGTGGTCTGAACCGCGGTGTCCGTCTTGACGGTAACCGGCGTCAAGGTGCTGGTGGATCCGTTGCTTCCGCTGATCGTCACCGGCGAAAGGTTGAGCGTCGTCGAGGCCTGCACGTTTTCGCCGGCCTGCAACGTCACCACGCTGCCGTTGATCGCGGCGATCGTGTAGTAGGGATTGGTTCCGCTGGCGTTGAAAATGGAACCGTTGCTGTTCGGATCGGTCGATGAGCCGACAAAGATACCCTGGCCGACGGTATAACCCAGTGCCGACCAGCTTCCACCGTTCGTCAGTGTGATCGTGGACGCCAGCGTGCTGGCCGAGCCATTGAGCGCGACCGGCGCGAGGTTGACCGTGACGTTGGTTTCGCCCGTCAGGTTTTGCCCGACCACGGTGAGCACGTCGCCGTTGATCGCGGCAATCGTGTAGTAGGGACTTGTCGCGCCGACGTTGAAGACGGCGCCGTTCGCGTTGGCGTCGGTCGACGAGCCGACAAAAATACCCTGGCCGACAGTGTAACCGAGCGCCGACCAGCTTCCGCCGTTCGACAGCGTGATGGTGGCCGGCTGCAATGTGCTGGTGGATCCGTTGGTGCCGCTGATCGTGACCGCCCCGAGGGTGACGGTCGCATTGGTTTCGGTCGTCAGAGCCTGTCCGGATTGGAGCGTGAGCGTAAGCACCGCGCCATTGATGGAAGCGATGGTATAATAGGGGTTCGCCGATGTCGGATTGAAGGTCGCGCCGTTGCTGTTGGCATCGGTGGAGGACCCTACATAGATGCCCTCACCCGCCGAATAGCCGAGCGCCGTCCAGCTGCCGCCGTTCGCCAGCGTGACGGTGTTGGCGGTGGCGTCGACATTGACCGCGGTCGCCACGAGGCCGTTCTGGAACGAGACCTGCGTCGCTGCCGGACCGCTCTGGAAGTCCACCGAGGTCGCCGCTGGCGTTGACGCCGTGCTCTGGTTGGGGTTTTGCGAATTGATCGCGACCGGCGCGATGTTGACGGTCGCCTGATCGTTCACCTTCAACGCGGTCGTCAGGGTGATCACGCTGCCGCTGACCGATTGAATTGTATAATACGGATTGGCTCCGGTGGCGCTGAAGGTCGCGCCGTTGCTGTTGGGATCCGACGCCGTCCCGATATAGATGCCCTGGCCGGCCACATAGCCGAGATCCGACCAGTTTCCGCCGGCCGCCAATGTCAGCGTGCCGAGGCTGTTGACATTGCCGTAAATCACCGCGGCCGCGATGGTCTGGGCCGACGTCGTGGAACTAACCGAGATGTCGGACTGCGTGGCCGCGTTATAGGCATTCCCGGTGGGGGAAGGATTGTAGGTGCCGCCCGGACCGAACTCCGCGGCCAAGCTGAAATATTGCTGCGTCTCCGATATTTGGAGGGTCTGGATCGCCGCCGACACGTAGCTGGTAAGGGCGCTGCCGGTGAGGTTCTGCGCCGTCCCCTGGGCGGTATAGACGCCGGTGTAGTAAGCCAGATCGGCCGCCGACAACTGGACTTCACCGTCAACCAGGTTGTCGAGATAGCTCCAGTAGGTGTGATACTGGTTCTGCTGCGAGAGCTGGTACTCGTTGACCGTCTGCTGGACCTTCGCGTCATACTGAGCGCCGGTCAGTTGGAGCTGGCTCCATACGCCGTTCTCGAGTTGCGAAACCGTGCGCGGATCGACCGTGACGTTGGTATTGACGTTGACAAGGCTGCCATCGCCGAGCGTGAGGAAGACGCTGCCGCTGGTCGAGAGCGCGAACAGCGGCAAGTTGCCGTTCGCCTGGGTCAGGTAAACGTCGCCCTTCGCGCTGAGGTTGAACTGGTCGTTGGCCGCCTGACCCACCGCGAGCTGAATATTCGCCGCACTGGTGCCGACACCGCCGCCGCTGTTGACGGTGACATTGCCGCCGCCAATGAGCCCGGAATTGCCCGTTGCGACCACGATCGCACCGATCGTCGACAGATTCACCGCCATGTCGCCGCCCGCCGTGACGGAGTTGATGGCAAGTCCTGTGGTCGGCGCCGCGATATAGATAGAGCCGTTGCCGGTGTGGGCGCTGAGGCTTTGGCCGATACTTACCGGCGCCATATTGGCCGTGACGTTGGATCCCGCGGTCAGCGCATGGTTGACCGTCAGGGTCGTGCCGTTGATCGCACTGATCGTGTAGTAGCTCTGCGTGTTGTTCGGGTTGAACGTTCCGGTGTTATTGACGCCGGAACCACCGATATAGACGCCCTCGCCGACCGTGTAGGCACTCCAGGTTCCGTTGGGGTTGGTCAGCGTGATGGTGTTGCCGCTGTAGTTGACCTGCGTGGCGGTCGGCGTGCCGGTCAATCCGGCGCTGCCGGCCAGATTGAGGTTAACCGGAGCCAGGCCGACCGTGACGTTGGTCTCCAGGCTGCCAAGCGTAGGATTGAGGGCGGTACCCAACAGGGCCTGGTTCAACGTGATGGTCGCGCCGTTGATCGCGCCGATCGTGTAGTACGCATTCCCGACGCTGGGATTGAACGCCGCGCCGTTGGCGTATTGATCCTGCGAAGAAGACTGGACGAAGATGCCTTCGCCAACCGAGTAGTTGTTCCAGTTGCCGCCGTTCACCAGCGTGATGGTGCCCACGGTCGCGCCGGCGACAGTGACATTGGCAAAATTGACCTGAGCAGAAGTCGGAGGGGCGATCAGGCCTACCGCAGCCGCCAGGACGACGTTGACCGCACTGAACGTAGCCGGCGTGGCGGTTGTCGTCGAGGTCGCCGGGACCGCGGGCGATCCGCTTTGACCGATGCCGTTTTGCGCGTTGAGGTTGACCACGACACCCTGGACCGTGCTGGCCGGGTTGGGCTGGGTAATGGTGCCGCCAGCGGTGATCGACGTCGTGCCATTCGAGTTCGACAGGTTGCCGAGCAGCGTGACGTTGCCGCCCGACGTGATCGTGATGTTGGCCTGTGTGCCGCCAAGGAAGTTGATGTTGATGGGAATGTCGGCCCGAATCGAGTCCGTCGAGACGGTCTGGTCGTTGGTGACGTCGACGGTCTGCTGGTAGTAGGTGTGCTTTCCGTACCAGGTGCTGGTCGACCAGTTGGCCCCCGGCGTGAAGCCGGTCGAGGAGGCAACGTTGGTCTGCGTCGAATAGATGTAGGCTGTGTTGGGATCGTTCCCGGTCGTATCCAGGACGAAGCGCTCGCTCGACGCCAGGATTTGCGGCTGCCCGGTGGGCACGGTGTTCGACGAATAGTCTGTGCCGCTGCCGAGATGGAACGCGCCGATCCAGTTACTCGAATGATAGGTTCTCGTCGTGGTGGTCTGGGTGCCGTAGACCACCTGGAATTCGTAGCGCAGGCCTGACTCGAGGGTGTATTGCGTCGAGCTTGAGTTCATCGAGGTGATGCCGCCGCCACTGCCGAGCAGCGCGCCGGTCTGCCCGTTGACGTATTGGGTCTGCACCTGCATCCCGCCGCCCTGGACCGACTGGTAGGTGGTTTCGAGCACGTAGCTGCTGTTGCCCGGATTTGTCTTGTTATAGTCGGTGATCTGGATCAGGCCGGCGCCGGGCTGCCCGACGTTGATGTTGTTCACCGCCAGATTGAGGTTGGTGTTGTTGTCGATGGTGACGTCGCCGTAATAGCCGAACGAATTCAATTCGGCTTGCGAAGTGCTGTAGACCTGACCCTTGATAATGATGATGCCGCCGGCGAGCGAGACGTCGCTGACGACGAGGCTGCCGCCATTCGCCGGATCGTAACCGACCGCGAACTCGTCATTCGGGTTAGCCGGCGCGGGCTGTCCCGCCACGATCTTGGTGGAAAGCAGCAGCGGCGTGACGCCGGCAAGACCGTCCGCCTTGATGGTGTCGATCTGCTGCTGAATGTCACTCTGATTGATCGTCAGCGTAGCGTTGCTCGAACCGGCGGTGATCACACCGTTCAGGTTGACGTATTCCGCCTGGATCTCGATCGACTGCGCCAGGAATGTGGTTTGCTGGACGGTCTGCTCGTACTGCAGGACGGCGGCTTCGCCCTGCGAGGGCGTGCCGCTGTAGTAGCTGGTGCTTCCGCCGAGAATCGATGGTCCGTCCGGATTTGCGAGGCCGGAGGTGCCCAGCGCGTCCAGCGAGGCATCGCCGAACGGCAGCAACTGGCTCGCCGGATCGCCCGATGCGTTGAACAGCACGGTGCTGATCGAGATATTGTTCTTGGCCTGGAAATTCTGCGTATTGACGTCGATCAACGGCGCCGTGATGTCGATATTGTTCTGCGATACGACAGTCAGGTTCGCTTCGATGGCGGTGATGCTGCCCGTGATGAGGATATCGGGCGGCGTGGTGCTCAATGCCAGCGTCGGGCCGCCCTGCACATTGGGAGCAGTCGGCAGGTGCGGCGTGTCGTTCTGGATCGTGATAAAGGCGGTCGCGTTCACGGCGTCGCCCGGATGGGCCGGCGGCACCGGAGGCGGTTCGAGCGTCACATCCGCAAAGGCAGCTGTCCCGACGAGTTCAGTGTCGGTGTCGCTTTGCGGATCCTTGTTGTCGCCCTGCGCGTCGTTGCTGTTGCCGTTGTTGATGGCAAGGTTGGCGGAAGCGACAGTTCCCTGGAGGATGATGCCGTTGACGTAAACGCCGCCGATGAGTTGCGGAATATTGATGCCTTCGATGTCCGGCGAGGCCCCCGTGGTATTGATAATATTGACATTGGCGCTGGTCGGCGCGTCGAGAACACCGGTGCCCTGAATCTCATCGCCATAAATGTTGATCTGCCCGGCCTGGGCCGAGAACGCCGGGATAGCGATGGTTTGAACCACCCTGTTGATGGGCACGAAGACAGCTCCGGGTGCGGTGCCATCGGTCGTGAACGTTCCCTCGTTCCCCTTGCTGGGATTGACGGTGTTGGGAATGAAGAATTCCCCAAGCCCCTGCGCCTGCATCTGCGACTCCAGGGTCGCGATTTCCTGCTTGTCGAAGGTGATCTGGGCGTCAATGCTCGGGTTGCTCGCCCCGTTCAGAGTGACCGGCAGCCAGGTCGTGCTGTCGGTGGTGTATGCGGCCGTGTTCAGGTTGATGGCGGCTCCGGTGGAGGGCTCGTATTCATAGAGCAGGCCGTTGGCGACATCCTGGACGATATTGCCGTGCACCACGTTTGTGGTTCCGGTCGACACATTCGACAGAAAATTCGCGACCGACAGCCCGGACTTGATCGCTTCGTAGGTGCTGAGCTGCGCTTCCGCGGTCTGGTAGGCATTATAAAGCGTCGAAGATTTGGTCTGCTGCCCGATACCGAAGTCGAAGGCCGCCCCGGTGAGGCCGACCGGAACGACGGTCCACAACTGACGGTTGGTGAAGTCGGTATTGCTGAGATCGAACGTGGCCGCGGAGCCCTGATAACGATAGATCACGCCATTGGAAGCCTGCACGGTCTGGCCGGCCGTCAGCGACTGAGTGCCGTTCGTCGCGAAGTTCACGATCACGCCGGCCTGCGCCGCCGGAATCAGCGCCCAGAGGGGATGGTTGCTGGAATCAACTGCGTTGAAATTGGCTGTAGCGAGATTGAAGGCGGTGCTGTTGCCGAGATACGTGTAGACGTTGCCGTTGCCGTCCTCGACGGTACTTCCGGTGTTCAGGGTGGCGACATAGCCCTGGCTCGTGTAGGTGACATAGGTGATCGGTGATCCGGCGGTCGTGCCGTCAACAACGGTCCAGAGCGGCTGGCCGTTCAAAGTCGCATTGAAATTGGTGTTCATGCTGAGCGCGACCGATCCGTCGGGCCCGTTGTAGCGATAGACGATTCCGGAGCCGGTGTGCGCCGGCGTGCCGTCGCCATTGTCCACGACCGTATTGCCGGTGGTCAGGATCTGGGTGCCTTCGCCGGTGGCGAAGTTCGAGACGGTGGCGATGATGTCTCCGGGAATTGGGCTCCACATTCCGGTATTTGTGAAGTCGGCATTCGCCAAATTGTAGTTGGGGAGGCTGCTGCCGCCGATATATTTGTAAACCTCGCCGCTCTCCGCTGCGACCACGTTGCCCGTCGCCAGGTTCACAGTGCCCTGCACCTGGTCGTAGGTGATGTTGGCGTAGCTGAACGTCGTAAAGATGTTGCTGGAAATGCCGGTGTGAATGGCTCCGTCGACCTCGACGATGCCATGCGATACCGAAAAACCGGTTCCATTGAACTGGTTGGCCGGATTGCCGCCCGTCAGGGTCAGGATCGCGTCGCCAACATCGCTCGCCCAGCTGGTCGATTTGGCCTGCGCCAGCACATCGGCGAAGCCGACGGAATTCGCCAGCAGGTTGGCGTCGCCGCCGGTGTTGATGGTCGCATCGGAATTGACCGTGATGAGATTGGCCTGGACGACATAGGCGTGCGCATCAACCGATGACAGCGGGATGACCGCGCCGGCATAGGCATCGACATAAGCGTTGGCGGTATACGAGTCCATGTTGAAGGCGGCGTCTTCGCCGGCCAGCAGATCGACATCCCCAAAGGCGTTGAGAGTAACCGCAGCGCCGCCGGCGCTGCCGATCAGGATGCGGTTGTTCGGGCGGATATCGATATCGCTGTTTGCCTTGGCCGCCGTGACCGCGCCGTAGGTGTCGGTATTGACCTGAGTGGTGAGGTTGGCGGTGCCGTCGGCGGTAAGGACGATCTGCCCTACGCTGCTCAGCGATGCGCCGGCCTCGATATTGATCTCGGCAAGGTCGCCGTTGGCGAAATCATTGTTGCTGACCGGGCCGCCTGCGGGCTCGTCGAAATTCCCCGTATTGTCCGGGAAGCCGGCTGCGGGATTGTTCGGCGAGTAGGTCTGAATGTCGATCAGGGCTTCGGCGCCGCTGATGGCGCCGCCGGTCTTGAAGGTCAGCTGGTCGTAGCCGGTAAAGCTGTTGTTGGCGGACAACGACAGCGAGCCGGGATCGGCGATGGCGCCGATAACGTTGAGGATAGCGGACGAGCCGACATCCACAATGGTGGAGAAGTCGATCAGGGTTATATCGGTGCCGCCCGCGGCACTTGCGAGGCCGGCGGTATCGCCCGACGTATTGTCACCGTTGTTGTTGATCCCCGGATGGCTGAAATCGTTCTCGGCGTGGCCAACAATTGCGAACGCAGTGACGGAGCCGTCGAGATTGGCGGTGACGTTCGAGGTGATGTTGTTGGACGAGTCCGCGCCGGCACCCGAAAGGAACCCGAACGCGCTGGCGGTGATCTGGGTATCCGCCGTCGCCAGATGCGATGCCGATATGCTGAAGGCGGACAATTCCGATCCGCCGACCACGTTGACGATCGCGCCGACGCCGATCGTCGCGGTCGTCGTGGCATTGTCGAAAGTCGTGGTTTGGACGGCATCGCCGGCGAGAACGCCGCCGGCACCCGCGGTGCCGCTGGCAAAATTGTTATCGCTGCCGTTGGCACTGATCTGCATCGTGCCGGTGGTGATCCGCGCCGACGAGCCGACCGTCGCGGTCGTGGTGTTGGCCTGGCTCTTTCCGGCCGAAGCGGTGCTCTGCGCGGCGCCGCCGGCGACGAGACCGACCGAGGAGTTCGACGCATTCGCATTTTGCTGCGTCAAGCTATTGGCGACAATCAACAGGGCGCCGGCTACGTTGAGAACGGTCGAGTTCGCAACGTTGGCGCTGACCGTCGCGTTATTGGTCGCCTCCGCGGCGCTGCCGACAAGGGCGATCACGCCGCCGACCGAACCGGTGGCATCGGCCGTCGCCGACTGTCCCGACGAAGGCAGGTGATTGGAGACGCCGCCCGGAAGGATCGCCGAGGCAATCGCGGCAAGGGCGCTGCGGCTTCCGGCGGGCGGAAGGTTGAGATGCGAAATGATGCTCAGGTTTCCAGCCGTGATGGATCCCGCGACCGAGGCGGTCACCGACGGCGTGGCGGTTACGAGGGCGTCGGATTTGCCGATGGCCAGGGTGCCGGCCGTGACGCCGGCGGCATAGGCGCTGGCCTCCGGTTGGGCGGTGGCGGACACCGTGACAGTTCCGTTTGCATCAACCGCCCTGGAGCCCTCGATCTGGGCGCTTACGGTATTGGTGACGGAGGTTTCCGCGTCCGAGCCGCTCAGGGCGATCGAAATGAACGAGGCCGCAACCGAAGCGGCCGCGGTCTCCGCATCGGCCGACGACGTATCGCTCGCCACAACGTTGACATCTCCGCCGGCGGTGACGCCGGCGTTGTCAAGGAAAGCTTCCGTCTGCGTGGTGATGGTGTCGAGCGCCGAAACCCCGCCCGCGCTCATCGCGAAGTCGATACCGCCGGCAAAAGCCGCGGCCACGGCATAGGCGAAAATGGTCGCGTTTTCGGTGGCGTCGACCGAGACATCGCCGCTGGTTGAAACCGTCGCATCTGTGATCGATGCCGTGACCTTGTTGTCGATGACATTCTCGGCCAGCGAGAACGCCGCCGCCGCCGCTTCACCGGCAAGGCTGATCGAGGCCGCGAGCGAGCCTGCGCCGACAAAGGTGCCGATGGTGGAACTGTCCGTCGCCTGAACGTCGACCTCACCTGCGTTGAGAACGGTCGTGCTTCCGGTGACGGTGGCGGTGTCGTTGACCGCGATCATATTGATCGCCGATCCGCCCGCGCCGGCCACCGCACCGCCGATCAGACCAACCACCACCGCCGCGGACAAAGCCGCTACGGAAGCTTCGATGGTCGAGGTATCGGAAGCCGAGACGTCGATCTTGGTGCCGGCATGGATCGTGTGGGCGGACGTATCGCCGATGTTCGCGGAGACAAGATCGGCCTGTTTGACGGGAACCACACCCGGGACAAATCCGATGAAGTTCTCGGCGATCGCCACGCCCAGCGCGCCACCGGCCGCGCCGACACCGAACGAGAGGGCCGCGCTGATGACCTGCACGGTCGCGCTGATGGTACCCGAGACGGTGGTGGTTACATCGACTTCCGAGCCAGCGGTTACATTGCTGTCCTGGATGTACGATTTGGTAGTGTTGAGAATCGTATTGGTGATGTCCACGCCCGCGCCGGCGATCGAAAGCGCAATGCCGCCGCCGCTGATCGCAGCCGCTGCCGCCTGGCCCGCCGCGGTAATGCCGGCGCTCTCTTGCGCCGTAACCATCACGCTGCCGCTTCCGGTTGCCGTAACCCCGTGGCTCGCGCCGGTAATGTAGCTCTCGACCGTGTTGGTGATGGCGTTCGAAGCAACACTCACCGCCAGCGAGATGGCCCCTGCGAAACCGCCAATCGCAGCGGAAATCGCCGCCGCGCCGGCCTGCGCGTTGATCGTGGACGTGTCCTCGGCACTGACGGTCACCCCGCCTGCCGTGATGCCGGTCGTGCCGTCACCCGATATGAACGCCTCGATCAGTTGGGAAATGCTGTTCGTTGCGACAACGCCAGCCGCGGCGCCGGCAGCGCCACCGATCCCGGCAGCAAGCGCAACCGCGCCGGCATCGACGATGGCCGTAACCTGCTGCGTCGATTGGCTCTCGACCAGGAGAGCACCGACGGAATCGACCGAAGTGCCCTGAACACTGGCCTCGATCCCGGTGCTGACACCGCTGATGGTGTTCAAGGCCACCGAACCGCCGAGCGCCACGCCAACCCCGACCGCTCCCGCAGCAACGGAAGCGGAGACCGCGAGAACCTCTGAGTGAATGATGGATTGGTCCGTACTGGACACCTTTACGCTGGCGATCGTCGCACCGGGCTCGCCCACCACCGAAGTGCTGATCGAGGCCACCGTATTCGACGTGATGACGTTTTCGGCGAAAGCGCCGGCGGCGCTGACGGCGACACCGACCGCACCGAAGCCCGCCGAAAACGCGGCCGAGGTCGAGGTCGCATGGATCGAAGCTTCCTTCAGCGCCTCCACGTCGAGCCCGCCGCCGCTGATCGAAGTTGCACCGGAAATCGTGGCTGCGACGGTGTCGGCAATCGTGTTCCAGGCCAGCGCGATGCCGACGGCAACGGCGACACCGGCCGCGCCGAACGACGCTGCGACCGATGCAGCCGCGGCCGTCGCGGTGATCGACGAGTGATCGGTCGCCCACACGTCAACCCCGGTCGATGCAGCGACCGAACCGCCGGTGATGCTCGCGGTGATCGCGACATCGTCGTCGTTGTTGTTGTAAACGCCCGCACCGGCGACAGATACTCCGACAGCGCCACCGGAAAGCGCGGCAGAGACCGCTGCCGTCGTGGCGAGTATCGTTTCCTGACCCAGGGCATAAGCCTTAACGAGGCCTGTGCTGTTGATATTCGTGCTCGACACGGTCGCGCTGACGCCGCCCGCGCCGGTTGTCATGACGGTCGGCGTGCTGCTCGACGAGGAGTTCGAGCCCAATGCCGATCCGTTGCCGATAAGATTCTGTGCCACCGAGATACCGAGCGCCACGCCTCCGCTGAAGCTGCCGGAAACCGCGACGGAAGCGGCAGCCGCAAGAACGTCAGCGGTAATATTGGCCGTGTCCGTCGCCTCGACGGTGACAGCGCCGACAGAAGTTGTGTCGCCGAGCGACGAACCGCTGATGGTCGCGCTGGTGTTGACGTTGATGGTATTTTCGGCAAACGCGCCGCCGCCGCTGATCGAAAGCCCCATTCCGCCGCCACTGATGGCAACCGCAACAGCCGCGACCTCGGCATCGATGGTAGCAGCCTCGTTCGCGTTGACCTGAACAAGACCGTTGCCGGTGTTCAGGTGCGCAACATTTTCAATGCCGGCGGTTACCGGATCGGCGATCGTATTGTTGGCAATCGAAACACCGATCGAAACCGCGACCGAGACCGCGCCAAAGGCCGCACTCACCGCGCCGGCGAGTGCCTGCGCGTCGATGGTGGCGTTATCGTCCGCCTCGACCGTGACCGCTCCGGTATTGATCGTGCTCGTCGTGCCGTCACCGACGATCAACGCGCTGGTGGCGACGTCGATCTGATTGTCCACCCAGGTTCCGCCGGCGGCGATCGCACCACCCACCGTTCCGCCTCCGAGCGAGACGGATACGGCGAGGATATCGGCGGAGATCTTCTCGTTCGACTGGGCAACGACATCCAGCAGACCGGTGCTGTAGACATTCGTGGAATTGACCTCGGCCTGGACCTGTCCGGCGCCCGTTGTCAGACCGGTTCCCGGCTGCGTCTCGTGGCTGGTTGAAACCGAATCGGTGCCGTCACCGATGACGTTGCGCGCGACGGAGATGCCGATGGCGGCCGCGACACCGGCGTCGGCGCCGATCGCGACCGAAGCAGCCGCGGCCAGGACGTCCGACTTGATGTACGAGCCGTCGGTGGCATTTACCGTGACGGTACCGAGCCTGGTGTTCGACGCCGTGCCGAGCGTCGACGACAGGATATCGGCATTGGTCTGCGTTCCGATTTCGTTTTCCGCGACCGCACCGCCGACGGACACGGCAACGGCCGCGCTGCCCGAACCGGCGATCGCAACCGCCAGAGCGTGCACATTGGCGATGATGGTCGCATTTTCGGTCGCGAACACCCCGACGGATCCTGCTCCGTTCGACACATTCGGGTTCGCCACGATGGTCATCAACGGCACGTTGGAAATCACGGCCATCACCGGGTCGATGATGGTGTTTTCAGCTATTGCGAGTTCGATAGCACCGCCGAAACCGACACCCCCGCCGAATGCCGCGGAGACCGAAGCCGCATCGGCCTCCGCATCGATGACGGCGACATCCGAGGCGTTCACCTTGACCGCGCCTGCGACGATGTTGCTGGTGCTGCTCGCCTCGCTGGCGCCGCCGTCAATGTCGGCTTTCGTCATGACATTGATGTTGTTGATGACGGTCGTGCCGGCGCCGGCCAATGCAACGCCCCCGGCGCCGCCGCCGCTGATCGCGGCGGATACGGCGATCACTTCGGCATCGACGCGTTCGCTCGAGGTCGCCTCGACATCGAGCAGGCCATCGGCCCAGACGCTCGACGTGGTCACATAGGCCTTGACCTCACCCTGGCTGCTGCTGCCGTTGTTGATGGTGTTTTCGGCGACCGCGATACCGATCGCAACGCCGGCGCCAACGTCGCCCCCGATCGCAACGCTGGCCGCGATCACGGCCTCGGTGGCCGTGATTTGCGAACTGTCGGTAGCCAGGACGGTGATGCCTCCGGCGAGCGGCGAGCCCACCGAGCCGAGCTGCGAACTCTGGATATAAGCATCGGTCTTGGCCGTAATCTGGTTGAGCGCGACGGAACCACCGCCCGACACGGCCACGCCGACGCCGCCGCCTCCCGCGATCGACAATGCCGCAGCGACCGAGATCGAATTGATCGAGGCGTTCTCGGTGGCGATGACCTGCACCTCGGTCGTCTGCCCGGAAACGATGTAGGTCGCGGGCGTAGTACCGGCGGAAACCTTCTGCCAGTTCGACGAGGCCGCGTAGTTCTGGTTGTTGATGTCGAGCGTCTGCTCCTGACCGACGTAACGATAGACGTCGCCGGTCTGCGCGCCGGTGGCATACGAACCGGTCAGCGTGACGGTGTCGCCATAGATCAGAACATTATTCTGCGGACTGGTGGCCTGGGGCGCGGCATTGGTGTAGCCGGACTGCACCAGGGACGACGGAGCAACCAGCTGCCAGACGGCCGTGTTTGTATAATCCTGGTTGTTGATATCGAGAGTGGCGTTGGCCGATCCGACATAACGGTACACGTCGCCGGGAGACGGCACGCGCGTCCAGAGCTGCATATTGGTAAAGTCGGTCGTCGACAGATTGACCGGATTGGCGCTCAGCGAGCCGATGTATTTATAGAGTGTACCGTTGGCGGACTCGACCACCGCGTTGGCGGTGAGCGTCTCGGAGCCTTGCGAACTCTTGTACGCAGGGGTGGTGTAAGTCGTGCCGAGCGTAACCGTGCTGTCGTGGGATACCAGCGCGACTGACTGTGCCTGTCCCGCCGTACCCTTGACCCCTGTCGTCGTGTAGCCGGCAGGGATGGTGGTGTTGGCGGGAAGCCAAAGAGCAGTATTCGAATAATTCTGGCTATTGATATTGATCGAGCCGCTCGGGCCTACATAGGTATAGACGTCGCCGGCCGACGCGAGACGCAACCATGTCGACGTGTCGGAGTAATCGGCAGACTTCGAGTTCGCGGTGTTCGACGTGTCCTGATCCGACAGATCGACGGTTTTGCCGGACGGGCCCAGATATTCGTAAACGACACCTTTCGCGGTCTCGACAGTATTGAAGGTAGTGAGAGTGACCGTGCCCTGCGCGGCCTGGTAGGTCGGCGCGATGAAGTTGCTGCCGATCGTCACCGTATCGCCGGCCGCCACGCTTGCGGTCTGGGTCCCTGTGGTGGTGACAAAGCCGACCTGCTTCCAGTTCGGGCTGGTGGAATAGGCTTGCGATGCAAGGTCCAGCGTCGCGGGATTGGCTCCAATGTATTCATACACGGTGCCGTTGGGCAGGTTGACCAGATCGCCGTTTTGCAGCGTGCGGTTGTCTGCGGTGGTGACCGTGGCGTTGGGTACCGATACGCCCGTGATAAAGGCCGCGACCGGATCGTTGATCGTGTTCTGCGCAAGCGAGATGCCGATCGCGGCCGCCACGCTCGCGTCTCCGCTGAAGCTGGCAGAAACTGCCGCCGCACCGTCGATCGCGCTGATCTGGGCTTCGTCATAGGCATCGACCGCCACACGCCCGGCCGTGATCAGTTGCGAGCCGCTGCCGCTGATATCGGCAGTGATCCCAAGCGTAATAAGGTTCTCGACGGCGACGCCCGCTCCGGCGACGGCAACACCGGTGGTGCCACCGCCCGATATCGCGACCGCTCCCGCCAGGGTATCGGCCACGATGCTCTGCGTTGAATAGGCTTCGATATCCACCGCGCCGCTGCTGTCGATGGAGCTGTTGGCAATACTCGCGGTCAACACGCCGCTGCCGCTGCCGCCACCGGCGTCGATCTCGTTTTCCGCCAGCGAAATCCCCAGCGCCACGCCGACACCCGTGGTCCCGCCAATGCCGACCGAAGCCGCGACCGCGGCAACCTGGGCGTTGATCGACGAACTATCGACGGCCGTGACGAGGACGTCGCCGGCGTTGCTGATCGTGGATCCCGTTATATTGGCGGTGGTATCGACACCGATGATGTTCCAGGCGATCGCGCCACCGCCGGCGATGGCTCCGCCGGTGGTGCCGCCGCCCGCGACGGAAACAGCCGCGGCAAAGGTTTCCGCATCGATCTGAGCGGCCTCGGTCGCCGTCACCACCACTTGGCCGCCCGAGGTCGTAAGCGACTTGACGTTGGTGATATCGGCATTGACCGGATTGGTGATCGCGTTGCGCGCGAACGATACGCCGATCGCCACCGCAAAGCCGCTTTCACCGCCGAAGCCGCCGGAGACGGCGCCCGCGGCGACCAGCGCGTCGATTGCCGAAGCATCCGACGCCGTAACACCGACACCGGTCGAAAGGATGGTGTCGGTCGCCGTGGTGGTCGCACCGGGCAGTCCCGCCACATCGGTGGCGGATCCATCGATCGATGCATTCACCGCCAGGTTGATCTCGTTGAGCGCAATCGCGCCCGCGCCGGAGACTCCGAGTCCGGATTCATCGCCGCCCGATACCGCGACGGCAGCCGCCGCGGTCAGCGCGGAAATCGTCTGCTGCGAGGTCGCCCCAACCGTGATGGCGCCGGCATCGATATTGCTGGTCGCAATATAGGCGTTGACCGATCCGGCACCGCCGAGATCGGTGCCGTCGCTAATGCGGTTGTGCGCGAGCGACACGCCGATCGCGACGCCCGTGCCGGAACTGCCGCCGCTGATGGCGACCGTCGCGGCGACAGCGGCGACTGTAGCGTCGATCGACGAGGTGTCGGAGGCCTCGACCGTCACCGAACCGATCGGAACACCCGGGGTGACGGTAGGAGTGGTCGTCGGCAGCACGCCGAGCGTGCTGGAAGAGACGTAAGCCGTGGTCGAAACGCCGATGAGATTGTCGGCGAGCGATCCGCCGCCGGCAACACCAAGCGCACTTTTGCCGGTGCTGACGGATACGGCCAAGGCCGCGGCCAGCGAAGTCGCCACAATCGAATCTTCCTCGGTGGCAAGAACCGAAAGAGGCGCGCCTGATCCGGTAACCGTCGATCCCAGGATATGCGCATCGACGCTGTCCTGGATCGTATTGCGCGCGATACCGATACCGATGGCGATGGCGCTATTTGCGCTTTCGCCGCCCGAAAGGTCGGCGGAGACCGCGGCGGCGCCGTCCAGTGAATTGATCTGCGCGTTGTCCGTGGCTTGCACGGAAACGCCGGTTCCGCTGGAGACACTGGTGGCATTCTCGATCGACGCCACAACGTGGGTCGCGATCTTGTTCTCGGTATAAACGCCGGCTGCCGTCAGGCTGAGGTTGCTGGACGAGCTGCTTTGAGCCTTCGTCGCCGTGGAGGATGCGCCGCTGCCCGCGCCCGCCATGGTGCCGGCCTGCTCGGTCGAAATCGACACCGCCGCTGCCTTTGACGTCGCTGCCTTCGTCGAGCATCGACAGGCCCGTCGGAGTGCTACTTGCGCCCGAGTCTGTCGGAGACAGTTCCTGGCCCTCGGCCCCCGGATTGGAGCCCTTGCCCTCGACGTTGGCGTCGGTCGGCGAAGTCGGCGTGCCGCCCGTCGTGGGTTCGGAACCAGAGCCGGACGAGCCTGCCGAAATGCCGATGGCCACGGCTGCCGCCACCGTGGTGGCGTCGATGGTCGTCGTCGACGAGGCGGTGACGGACACCGCGCTGCCTGCCGACAACGTGCCGCCGCTGACCTTCGCAGACAGCGTGATCGGGTTGTTGGAGTCTTGCGTCTCGTCGGCGACCGTGCCGCGCCAACCGATCAGGTTCAGCGACACCGCCGCACCGATCGCAACCGCGTCGGAAGCGCCTTCGCTCGCCGCAAGAGTCGCCGCCAGCGCAGCCACCGTAGAGGTGATCGAGCCGCCATAGGTTGCATTCACGCCGATGGCGCCGCTCGCCGTCAGTCCGGAACTGGCGCTCTCGGCCACGACCCCACCGGTGATGGTGTTGATCGCCACCGCGCCACCGCCGGCGAAGCCGCCGGAATTGCCGCTCTTGTTGGCGGCAACGCTGATCGCCGCCGAGGCCGAGGTCGCCGCGATGGTCGCGGTCTGGCTGGCATTGATGTCGATGCTGCCATCTTCCGCGTGCAGCGTGGTCCCCGCCGAGGTATGTCCGGAGGGTGCCAGGCCGGCTTCGGCATCGAGCGTATTGTCGATGATGTTGCGGGCGATACTGATCCCGATCGTGGTCGCGTTCTGCGGTCCGGAACCTTGCGCCGAGAAGTCGACGGCAAGCTTGACCACCGGGCTCAGCACCGTCGAGGTGATCGCCGCTGCGTCCTGACCCGTAATGTCGATATCGCCGGCCGTCGCGGTGGCCGAGCCGCCGCTGATCCAGGCTTCGACGTCGGTGGCGATGCGGTTGAGCGTAACCGTGGCGGCAACGCTGGTGCCCGACGAGAACAGGCCGGTCTCAGCGTTGTCGATCTTGGCGGTGATGGTGGCGCTATCGGTCGCCGCCACGTCGATGCCGTCGGACGCGTTCGCGGTGGTGCCGCTCATGTAGGCGTAGACCTGGTCCGGCTGCTCGCCGGCGAGGTCGGTGCCAAACAGGGCGTCGACGGTGTTCTCGAGGAAGCCGGCGACCGGCTGCTTGATGCCGATGGTGTTGAAGGCGAGCACGACGCCGACCGACGTGGTCTTGGCGTCGGTGGTGGCGTCGTTCTCGGCGTTGATCGTATCGTTCGACGTCGCGGTGATGTCGATCGAACCGCCGGTGCCGAGCGCCGTGATGCTGCCGCCGCTCGAATAGGCCTGCGTCGAACTCAGAATGTTGTTGGTGGCGATCGTCGCGTTGACAGCAAGACCGGTGCCGGGCGACGACACGGTCGGACCGGTCTGGCCGTCCGAGGCCGTGACCGTCGACGTATTGGTGGCGTTGATGGTGCTGAGATTGGTCGCCTGGATCGTAACGCCGCCGCCGAAGCCCGTCGTCGCGCCGACGCCGCTGTCGAGCGTCGACGTGCTGGCATGCGCATCGACCGAAGCGTTGATGGTGTTGAGGACGAAGATCGCTCCGACCGCAGTCGATGACGAGCCGGTGCCCTTGGTGTCGCCGGTCGCCTTGACGGTAGCGAAGTCCGGCAGATCAGCCAGCAGGCTCGAATTGGTGAACTCCAGCCACTCCGCCTGGGGCGTGTTGTTGATGAACTGGCCTGCGTTGAGACCGATCGTATAATTGGTCGCACCCAGGTCAACTGCTTCGGGTCCGGTATTAAGCCCGTGTTGGTCGACCGAGCCCAGATAGACGTAGTACGTCCCGTTCAGGCCGGTCGTGTCGGATACCGGATCGTCATAGACGATGGTGCCGGCCGAGATGGTCTGCGAGCCTGAGTTCGAGGTGTACTGATAGCCCTGCTTGAGCTGATCGAGATAGCCGGTGAACAGACTCGGCTTGGTGGTGGCCTGCGTCTGCAGCACCGCCGACGCGATCTCCGTGTTGATGGCGTTGATCTGCGAGCGATCGCTCGCCTGAATGCCGACATCGCCGGTAGCCGACAGCGTCGATCCGCCGTCCGCATAGGCCAGCGCGAACGAGTTGGTCTGGTTGGTGGCGAGGATGGCGCCGATCGCGACGGCGCTGGCGTTCTCGAGCGCCGCGCCGAGCGACGTCGTCGAGTTCGTTGTTATTGCGTTGATCTTGGCGACCTGGAACGCGGTGATCGAGATGCTGCCGTCTTCCGCGATGAGCGTCGAATCATGCGCGTCGGCGGTGGTGTTGGTCTGTGGGCTGTCGCCGAACGCGGCTGTAACCACGTTATTGCCGAGCAGCGCATCGACCGCGTTGAACAGGAAATTGCTCGACTGCAGGCCGATGGTATTGAACGCGAGCACGATGCCCGCGGACTTGTTGGCGCCGGACGTGTTGGCCGCATTCGACGCCGAAATGTTGGCGTTGTTCTCGGCATAGATCGACAGCGATACCGGCCCATTTGGTGAGCCGTCGGTGTTGGCCGGGCCGGCGCCGGTTGTGGTGATCGAACTCGTATTCACCTCGGCGGTCGCCGAGTTCTGAATCAGATTGGTGGCGATGATGCCGTTGACCGCGATGTTGTTGGAATTGCTGCCGAGCGAGCTCGATTGGGCCGTTACCGTGCTGTCGTTGGTCGCCTGAATGGTGGCGTTGTCGATCGCCGAAACCGTCGCGGTGGCGGCGGTGATGGTGGCGTTCAGCACATAGGCGTGCGTCGCCGAGCGGTCATCGTTGAGCACCAAGATGCCGCCGACCGCGGTGGCGTTCGAGGCGTTCGCGGCCGGCGTCGAATCGTTGGTCGCCGTCCCTTCGGTCTCGGCGCCGCCCGTGGACTCCTGCTTCTCCCAGTCCGAGCCGGTGTAATCGGTGTTGGCGAGATCGATCGTCTGGGTGGAGGTGCCCTTGTAGGTGTAGGTGGCGCCGTCATCGCCGCCGATCACCGTGAAGTCGCCGCCCGTGATCTGGCTACCGTCCTTGAGGTCAAAATCGCCGCCGGAGGCGGTGTAGCGATACAGCGTGCCGCCATCGTCGATGACGTCGCCCTTTTTGAGCGTAGTGCTGGCCGGGTTTGACGAGCCGACCGTGTAGGTCGGGTCGTCGTAGTTCTCGTCGAGCGTGACCGTGTCGCTCGGTGCCACACTCTGCGAATTGCTGAAGCCCGACGGGGTGGAACCCAGCGCCGTGAACGTGTTGGGCGCCGGCGAGGTCTTTACGCCGGCCGGGGCCGCATTGGTGGTGACGAGCTTCCAGAAGCCGAGATTGGTGTAGTTGGTATTGGCGAGATCGATCGGCGTGCCGTTGGACGACGATCCCATGTATTCATAGGTCGCGCCGCCGGTGCCGCCGATAATCGTGAAATCGTTTTTGAGCGAGCCGTTCTTGATGGCGTCGTCAGTGAGAGTGAAGCCATTCTGGGGTGTCGTCGAGTTGAAACGATAGAGCGCGCCGCCGTCGTCGATGACGTCGCCGTTCCGGAGGTTCACCGTCGATTCGCCAGTCGCGTTGACCGTGAAATCCGGCGTATCGTAGCCGGGATCGAGCGTGACGGTATCGCCGAAGCTCACCGTCTGCGTATTGGAGAACGGCGCATTGCCAGTCGCCAGCGCGGTGAAACTGTTCGAGGCGAGTTTCCAGTTCGAGGTATCGGTGTAGTCGGTGTTGGCGAGATCGACCTGCGTGGCGCCGCTGCCGATATAGGTATAGGTATCGCCGGAGGTGCCGCCGACCTGGACGAAATTGCTGGTATCGCTGAAATTGGCGCTGGCGAGACTGAGGCCGTCCTGCCCGCTGCCGATGTACCGATACAGTGTGCCGGCTTTGTCGATAACGTCGCCGGTTGCAAGGTCGACTGTGGTGTCGGTGCCGACGGTGAACTTCGGCGTGTCATAGGCGGCGTCGAGCTGGACCGTGTTGCCGGTGACGAGATCCTGGGGATTGTTGAAGCCGGTCGGCGTGTCGCCGAGCGCCGTGAAGGTCGGCGGGGTAGACAAGCCCGTATTAAAGCCGCCACCGCTGCCGTCGTCGGTGACGATCGCCGCGGAGACGAGCTTGACGTTGGAGTAGATCGCAGAGCCGTCGGTCGCCGAGACCGTGAGAGCGCCGGCGATATCGATCGGGTGCGCGGTGCCGGAGATGCCGCTCTCGTCAATGAAGGCGACCGCGCTGCCGTTGACCTTGTTCGAAGCCAGCACGCCGCCGAATCCGGTGCTGGACGCATCAAACAGCGCAGACGTGGTCGACGACGCCGCGTTGCTGACGGTGGCGTTGACCTGCTCGTTGCTCTCCGCCGTGACGCTGAGGTCGCCAAGGTCGCCGACGTTGTCGGGGTTGTTGGAATTGTCGGGGATCAGCACGCCGCTGATGAACGCGGTGGCGTTGTCGGGTGTCGGATCCGAGAGATAGTCGCTGCCAAGCATGGCATCGACGGCGTTGAACAGGAAATTCTCCGGCGCATAGCCGATCGAATTGAAGGCGATCGCCAGATCGAAGTCCTTCTGCGAACCGGCCCCGCCGGTCGAGGAAGCAACGATCGTCTTGGCATCAAGCTGAGCGGTGTCCTGCGCATCGACGATGATGCCGGCTCTGCCGGCACCCACCGTCGCGCCCTGGATCGAGGCTTGCGACTGCGCCAGTACCAGGTTGGTGACGACCGCGCCGCCAAGCGCGAGACCGCCGCCCGGGGTTACAGTCGAGGCGCCGTCGGTCGACTTGCCGTCCTGCGGCTGATTGCTGGCGTCATCGGTCGTATTGGCGTCCGGCGCCTTGCTGCCGCCGGTGCTCGACTGCGAACCGTTGCCGCCGCCGGTCGAGGTCAGGTTGCTCTCAGTATCGGCCGTGATCGAGGCTGCTTCGTTCGCCGTGACGCTGATGCCGCCCGCGCCCGGAGTGTTGCTGTTGATTGTGGCGCCGCCGCTGACCAGCCCTGTGGTCGCGATCGTCGCCATGGCGTCGCCGCGCACGTCATTGAGCACGAAATTGAAGCCGATAGCCTTGGACTCGGCATTGGAACTGTCAGTCGAGGCCGAGCCGTCAGTCTTGGCGGGAGCCCACTTGGCGCCACTTCCGGTCACCGTGTACTGCGCCAAGGGGCCGAGATCGACGCTGCCGTCGGCGCCGGTGTAGGTGTACACATTGACCGACGTACCATTCTTAACGCGGACCTGATCGCCATTGCTCAGCGTCTGCGTGCCCGACTGTTCGGTGTACTTGTAATCGCCAGACAGCGCGCTGGCGGTGCCGCCGGCCGAAGCTGTCGAACTCAGCGTCATCGTGGATGTTGCGGACAGGGTCGGGTTGTCGGTGGCGCTGACCTTGACGCTGCCGAGCGTCGCTCTGACATGCGAAGTATCGAGCGTGCCCGCGATCGTCGCAGACGCGGTCGCGAGCGAACCGGTGACCGTCTCCGACGTAGTCGGCTGAGTGCTCGATAGCCGGTAGGTCCCTACTCCGCCCGTTCCGCTGATCGCAGAGACGATTGTCGTCCCAGGCGCGATGCCGTTGCCAGAGATAGTGGAACCGACGCTGAGCGTCCCGGCATCCACGGAAGCGATGGTCAGCACGTTGCCAAGAACTGAGCCGATACCGGCGAACGTCCCCGCCGCATTGCTGATAGCCTCGGTCGTGACCGGCTGGCTTGCCGAGAGCTGATAAGTGCCCGCGCCACCAGCGGTGCCGTTCGTTTGGCTGACGATCGTGGTCCCGGCCGCGATTCCGGTGCCGGAAACGGTTGCGCCCACCTTCAGCGTGCCGGAACTTACTGACGTCACGGTCAGAACCGTGCCGGAGACAGAACTGGTCGCGGCAAACGGATTGGTGGGCTGGGGCGGCGCCGCCGTGCCGATATAGGCGTCGGTGCTGGTATTGATCTTGTTGGTCGCGAGAACACCGCCGACGTTGAGGGTGGCAGTGGCGTCGCCGTTGCCGGCCGCGGCCTGGTCTCCGACCGTCGCCGTGATGGTCGCCTTGCCGTTGGCGGTGACGGTGACATCGCCGGCGTCAGCGGTGACGCCCGAGCCATCGGTGATATAGGCCTGCGTCGCGTACGGCGTCGCCGTGCCCAGCAGTTGGTCGGTGCCGATCAGTGCCGCCAGCGCCAGCGAGCCGAAATTGTCGTTGCTCCAGCCGATGACGTTGAAGCCAGCCTCGATCGAGACCGCATTGCCGTCCGCGGTCAGCGCGGTCGTTTCGGTCGCCGTGATCGTGCCGTTGCTTTCGGCATCGAGCGCGACACCGCCGGTGGTCGCCTCGACGGTAGCGTTGGAGATAGAGGCGGTGGCGGCATCCAGCGGCAGGCCGGGGTCCGACGGAATGATCGAGCCGGTGACGTGATTGGTGGCGACGACGCCGCCGGCGCCGAAGCCGCCCGCATTCGTCGTCACCACGCTGCCGTCGGTCGCGGTGATGGACGCGGTGTCGTTGGCCGTCACGGCGACGCCGGTGCCGCCGGTGACGGTGGCATTCTGAATGTAGGCTGCCGTGCTGCTGGCGACATTATTATAGTCGAACAGCACATACAGGCTCGCCGAGAATCCCGACGGCGGCGCCGTAGCGGGCTTGGTGATGGATTCGCCCGGTGTACCGCCCTGCTCGTCGCCGGACTTGGGATTGGCCGACTGCGCCTTCGCCTCTTCCTTGAGCTGATCGGCCGACAACGGCTTCCAAACGTCAAGGTTGGTGAAATCGGTCGACGTGAGATTGACGTTGGAGGCGCCCGATCCGAGATAGCGATAGACAGTGATCGAGCCGGACGTCGGATCCTGCACGGCGATCTGATCGCCGAATTTCAGCGTGGCCGAGTTGGTCGACTTGTTGGTATACTTGTAGGTCGACAGTGCCATGCCGGCGTAGTCGTCGGCCGCCCCGCCCGCCGCAGGCGTACCCAGCGCGGTCATCGTGGTCGAGGTGGTGATCCCGGCGGTGTCGGTCGCCGAGACTGCGGTGGCGCCGCCGCTCGACACCGTGTCGCCGGTGCTGTCGTTGTCGATATAGGCAGTGACGGTGGTGAGGATCTGGTTGGTGCTCAGCACCGCGCCGGCACTGGTGCTGCGCGCGCTGTCCGACGGCTGGATGTCGGCGAGCGTGGTATTGCCGACCGTGGCGTTGACGATCTCGGTCGAGGTCGACACGACGTTGAGCGCGCCGCCGGCGTCGACGCTGGAATCCTTGATGTAGGCCGTGGTCTCGGTCGGCGCCGAGGTGCCGAGCACATTGCCGCCCGCAATGGTGTCGACCGCCGAATCGAGCAGGTTCTGGAAACCCGCGCCGATGGTGTTGGCGGCCATGATGACGCCGACCGCGACGCTGGTGCCGCCGCCGCTCGCCGATACCGCGCTCATCGTCGAGGCTTCGATGTCGGCCGAGTTGGTCGCGATGACATTGACGTCGCCGCTGCTCGTCGACACCGTAGAGTCGATAACGTGTGCATCGGCATTGCCGAGGATCTCGTTGATCGAGATCGAGGCATTGATCGCAAGCGCCATGCTGCTGAACGACGAGCTGGCCGAGGAGGTAGCGGTGGCGTTGAGCGTGGCGTTGATGGCGGCGTTGTTGACCGCCGTGACCGCCAGCGAATCGCCAGAGACGGTCGAATTCTGGACGATGGCGTAGGCGCCGCCGTGGACTTCATTGACCACGACGGTGCCGCCGACCGCGGCGCCGCTGGCCGACCCGCTGGTCGGGTTGCCCTCGTCGTCGGTGCTGGACTGCAACTCGGCAGTCGGCACCTGGCGCCAGTAACCAAGGTCGAAATAACCCTGGTTGACCATCGTAATAGCGGCGCCGTTCGAAATCGTAAACCAGACCGTTCGACAGATTGACGTTGGTGCCGGTCGGCCCCATGAACTGGTAAACGGTATTGTTGGTCGCCAGAACCTGCTTCCAGTCGGCGCTGGTATAATCCTGTTGTTCCAGGTCGATCGGATTCTGCGGATTCGTCCCGACATATTCATACACCGCGTCGAGCGTGCCACTGCCGGTGAAGCCGGGCGAAACCTCGACCGTGTCGCCGTCCTTGATGGTCACGTCCTTTGGCGTGCTGACGCCGAACAGATTCGAGGTGTTGTAGGTCGCCGTGAAGAGGACGGTCTGGCCGAAATTCAGCGTGGTGGTGGGCTTCAGCGCAGGGGTGCTGCTCTCGGCGTTCTTGGGCGCGTCGGTCGACTTGTAATCGGTCTTGGCGCCGGTCGACACCGCGACTGCCGACGTGATCAGCGTCGAGGTCGAGGTGATCGAGGCGTTATTCTCGGCATCGACCGTGACGTCGCCGACCGCGAGCTTGGTGTTGAGAGGCAGCGAGGGCGGCGCCACGTTGCTCAGGAACGCGGTCGCCGCGCGGCTGACGCGATTGGTGCCGATAAGGCCGCCAACGGCGACGGCATTCTGATTGCCGTTGCCGCTGCTGGTGGCCTGCGAGACGTTGGTGACGGTGGCCGCAATGGTGCCGTCGGCCAAGGCCTTGAGCAACAGCACGCCGCCGGCCGAGATCGTCGAGTCGGTGATCTTGGCGGTGACGTTGGCGGTGTTGCCGGACGCCGTGACGTCGGTCGGGAACGGGTCGGTCCAGGTGGCGACGTCGCTGCCCAACAGCGTATCGACTGTCGCGGCCAACAGCCCGCCGGTGCCGCCGAATTCCCAACCGATCACGTTGAGAGCAATGGTGGCGCCGGCGGCGACCGCCGTGCCCTGGCTCGACGCCAGCGCGCTGGTTTCGGCGCGCGCCGTGATCGTCGAGGTATCGCCGGCCAGAACCTGGATGTCGCTGGCGTTGCCGGTGGTCGCGACCGTCGAGCTTTCGATCGAGGCCGACACCGCGCCGAGCACGTCGTTGGCGGCGAACATGCCGCCGCCGGACGCCGCGACCTTTCCCGTCGTCGCAGCGTCCACCGACATCGCGGCGATCGACGACAGCGTGACGTTGTCGACCGCCTGAACCCGTACCACGCCCGACGACGTGACGTTGGAATTGGTGACGATCGCAATGATGTTCTTGTCGTAAGTGTTCAGCGAGGTCGTGTAGCTGACCGAGATGACCGTTCCCGATGGCTCGTCCGAACCGTCGCTCTTCGCTGTGACGCTCGAGGAATCGTAGTCGGGAGAGGTCGCCGTCGAGGACAGCGTCGAATCGTCCTCGGTGCTGACGATGAGCCCATCGGCGCCGACGCTGATGGTGCTGTTCGCGACCTCGGCATCGGTTTCGCCGTCGATCGTAATCGAGCCCAGAAGACCCGACGCCACGTAGTTGCTGTCGCTCTCCGTCGTCAGCGAAAGACCGGCCGCCTGGACCTTCACGCCGTCGATCTCAACCGACGTCGAGTCGCCGTTGTTGCCGGTGGCATTGATCTCGACGGTTCCCAGCGCCTTCGACATCTCGGAATTGCTGATCGTGCCGCCGCTGGCCGCCGACAGATTGACGTCGCCGGTGGCATCGAGCGTTTCCGCAGCGCCCGCCGACGGCTGCGTCGATGCGCTGAGATTGCCGACGTCGACCGCGGTGACGCGGGTCAAGTTGACCTGGCTGTCGAGCGCGCTGAACACCAGCACGTTGCCAACCACCGGAATGGACGGCGGATCGGCCAGTTGGATGGTGGTTGTGGCGTTGGTGGCGTCGAGCGCGGCCAGCGTGATGTCACCCGCGGCAGCAGGCCCGGTCGCGGTCAATTGGGCGCCGGATACGACGGTGACGGTGGTCGTGTTATGGATGTTGATTTCGACTTGAAGCGCCGTGCCGAAAATGTTGGGCGAATACGCGGCCAGCGCGCTGCCGATAGCGTCGACGTTGGTAGCGTTGATGGTCGCGGTGACGCTGGTATTGGCCGTGGCGTCGATCGATGCAGCCGTGACGCGCGACAGCGCGCCGAACGTGATCTCGGATTGATTGGTGGAATTGATCGTCAGCGCATCGACAAGTAGTTGGTCGGTCGACTGGATGCTGTCGCTGACCGTCACATTGGTCGTAACGTCGAGCGTCGAGGTGGCGTGGATCGCACCTTCGATGTCGATCGTCGCCGCAACCGTCTGGCCCGGGTCGATCGTCTCGCTGGTATCGAACACCGATGACGACGTGATGGTCTGGCTGTACGACGCGTCCGCTTCGAGATCGATGGTGCTGCCCGAAATCGTGCCCGTCTGGTCGACCTTAATCGAACCGGCGACGATGGTAATGCCGGCATTGTCGTTCAGCGTCTGACCCGAAAGCACCTCGACCATCTTGCCGACGTTGCTGGCGTTGCCGCCGCCGTCGATCTGAAGCGCCACATTGTTGAAGTTCGTATCGGCCACATTGCTGACGTTCGCACCGAGCGAGCTGCTGATGTTGAGGCTATCGATGTCCAGCGTATTGGTGGCGCCGACAATGACGTCGAGCGCCTGCCCCGCAGTCGGCTCGACGTTGTCCATATGGAAGCTGCCGTCGGTGGCATCGAAATTGATGCCACCGCCGACGCCACCATAACTCATGGTGATCGTCTTGTTGCTGACGCCGGTCAGATCGACCGTCGGCGGATCGCCGATTTTGGTCGAGTCTACGTTGGTGTAGTTGTAGGCCTGCCCATCCAGCGTGATGGTGTCGTAGTGCGGCGCGACCGCAATGGCCGCAACCTGGTGCGTCCAGCCCGAGAGATCGATCGAGTTGCCGCCGCCCGCGCCGCCGTCGAACACGCCGGTCAGGCTACCGCCTTGACCGACGGTGAGGGTGTCGTTGTTGTTTGCCGCGCCCGTCAGGTTTGCCACGTGATCAAACGTCGCGGTGACGCCGCCGCCGCTGACGGTGCCGGCGTTCTGACCGGTCAGCGACCAGTTGGTCGAGTTCGTATTGTCGAAGATGACGTTGCTCTGGCCGGTGCCGCCGTCGAATGAAATTGTCGGCGCGGTTTGACCGGCGAACGATTTGGCGTCGATCGCCAGAGTCGTATTGCCGGAACCGGCCGCGATCGAGACCGCCGAAATTTCGTTGAGGTCGCCAAACGCCAGCACGGCGTTGTGATTGCTTTGATCGACGACCTGGACCTGCTGGACCGAGACGGCCTGGTTGTTGACCTGCTCGGTCTGCTGCACCAGTTGCACGATCAGGCTGTGATCGGCCGGCGGCGCGCTGAGGTCGTGCACCAGGTTGACCGACAGCACGTCGGCATTGAGCAGAAGCCGCGGCTCGAGCGGATCGAACACCAGCCGCTCGTGGCCCAAATTGGTTCGCGCTATCCGCTTCGGGGTGCGCCAGAACCAACGCGTCGGGCCGAGGCGCCGTCGCGGCCTGTCGGACGATTTACCGGCCGGTCGTCCTAACAGCCCAATCGACTGAAATGGATAAGCCACTGGCTAACTCCTCTACGAAAAACATTTTAGGCAGAGAAAAAGATTCTTTGCTTAGGCAGAGAAAGACATTCTTTGAGCTTTTGGCGAAGAATTCAGGGAAGAGAAGCGGAGAGGCAGGAAGGAAGAGAGAGAGTGGAAGGCCCAAAGGCATCAGCCAGAAACGCCGTTGGGCGGCCCTTCCGTTTTCGGTCAGGAATTGGCCGTTGCCGCCAATTTGAGCCGCTCTGCTGCAGCGGCATGGTCGGGGTCGATGATCCGGACAATACGCTCGGCTGTCGGCGTGAAATTGCGCTGCGAGTAAAGATGGGCGTAGATCAGATCGAGATCGCCTCTGGCGGCGAGCCCCGCCAGCGCACCACCGGAAAGCGCCTTGAGGCGATCGCGGTTGACGGACATGAAACCGGCCAGCGTGATGCGCTGACCCGATCGCAGCACGAATTGCGCCTGCATGGCTTCGAGCAGATTGAGCTCCACGAGGCGCTGACAGAACGCCCGCGTCGCCTCGAACTGGGCTTGATAGGCCTGCAGAAAACCGAGCACGCCTTGCAGATATTGGGTGCGCTCGCCGTCGGCATCGAACAGGCGCTCGCCGAGACCGCGCCGATTTACGCCCGAATATTCCTCGTCAAGGCAAAGGGTGAAGGTCGTCTTGTCCTGGCTCGAGAACACAAACGGATAGCGGCGCACGAAAGCGGGAATGTATTTGGCGTTCCATCCGCCGTGTTCGTCGACGTAAAGGTTTTCACCGTCGCGAATCCCGAGAAGCGCTGCGGGCATCACATCCGTGCCGTCACCCGAGAACACGATCGCATATTCCGTGGATGCGAGGTCGAACTCGGTAGCCATCAAAGGCACTGAATTGACACCCTTGGCGAACCCGTAATTGCTGCCCGACTTGATCGAAACGTCGCCATGGTCCCGACGCGTAACCGGGACCGCCTTTTCATAAATCAACAACTGCTTTGTCATTGTACAACGCCCACACTTCGCAACAACCGCGATCGCCCCCCTCCGAAGTGGAGGTGTAATGCACGGTTCGGTAGCATGGGTTCAGATCGGTCGCCAGTTAATAAAAGGCTACCAGACTAAATAACTTTGGAAAGCCATCAGGTTACTGCCGCCGCCGGCAAATGTGATCTAGTTCACAACTGGCGCCCAGCAACCGATAAGGCGCAGGCTTCCGACCGGATCGAAACAGCAGAACACACCGGGGTGACTCCGGTGTGACACGTTAACGTTAAAGGGATCCAGCCGGCTGCAAGTCCTGCCGGGGCGTGACCGGCGCAGGGATCGGCTGCAGAATCCTCTCGTCATAACCATACTTGGAGATATAGGCCGTGCTCAGCCCCAAGCATTCGGTCGAGGCGCAGCGGTCGCGGTAAACACACTGATAGAAGCCATTGCGCATAAACTCAGGCCAAAAAGCGGGGTCGATAATCAGCTGCGGCTGGGTGTTCATGAGTGCCGAACCTTCGTCGCCGAGCAGGCACTCCGGAAAATTCTTGACCTCGACCCCGCGGCCCAGCGCACGCGCCCGACCGACGGCTTCGCGCAGGTAAGGTGCTATTTCGGCATGGGAGGCAAGCAGGTCTTTTTCATCGCTCTCGCTCATCGGCCAATAGACCCAGAACTCCATTTGCTTCAGGTTTTTCAAATGCGCCAGGCGCTCGACGACCGCCGGAAGCAGCTTGTAACTCCGCCGCGTCACCACCGTGTTGGTCAGCGTGACGGCGTTAGCGTGTTGGTCGAGGATCTCAAGCCCGCGCAAGGTCTTATCGAACGATCCGGGCACGGTAGTGAGGGCGTCGTGGGTCTCGGCGTCACTGCCTGCAACGCTGATAAAATATTCGTCCACGCCGGCGTCGATCAGGGTTTCGCAGTAACGCGGGTCCGCCAGATGCATGCCGTGCGACTGAATGCGGACATGCTCGAAGCTCGCGGCGCGCGCCCGCCGCGCGAGGTCGGGAAGATCGCGACGCAACGTGATTTCGGAACCGGTCAGGATCAGCCCCTTCCAGCGCTGGTAGCGGACATTCTCAGCCAAAAGCTCGTCGAACCGCTCTGCGAACTCCGGCGCCAAGCGGTGCATGGTATCCTCGATCATGCAGTGCACGCACCGCAGATTGCAGCGGAATTCCATGGTCATCGAGACGTATTCGCGATGGTCGAAACGCTGCAATCGGAACTCCCGGAGATATGTTGTTTCCAGAGCTATATTGTTTCAAGACAAGCGATGGTCGCCTGTCACCTATATCTGGCTTCGCCGGAAATAGCTTGAAACGTCTTTATACTTGGCGATCAAATTACATGGCGATCAAAGCAAGCCGTAGAATGCGCTTTTCAAAACCTTCACGGCGCCGTCTTCGACAACGTAGTCGATCCCGACATCGTATAGCATGTGGTCGAGGTCGTCGCGATGCTGCTGAGCGAAATTGACCAGATCAACCGGAAATTGTTCACGTTTTAGAAAGCTTATCAGCGGATCGACCTTGATCCTCGAAAAGTAGATCCCGTCGTGGAACTTCTTGTTGGCGACCACGATCACCTGGCAATCCAGCAATTCCGGACGCAAAATGCCATTAACCGGCAATCCGCGCAGGTCGTGATGCACCGAGCAGCTCAATTTGGCGACAATATCGGTCATTTCCTTGCGGGCATCGAAGAAGAAGTAAAAATTCGCGAGCCGCAGGCCGCTGTTGGAAAGCTCATAACAAATCCCTGAAGACACGCTGCTGCCGGGATTTCCAATGTAGACGTTGATAACCTCGAGCGGTTGCTGCCGGCTTGTGACCTTGTCGTCGAGATCGATCGAAAACATGAAATAAGGCCTGCGTTCCGAATAGGTTAGCGGACAGGCCACGAACGGCGCCAGAACGTCGAGAACCCGCGAGATCGATACGTCGCGCTCCAGGCGGGCATAATCGTAGAAGTAGAATTCGAAGCTCAGCCGGTCGGCGACTTTCTTGACGCCGAAAACGGTCCGGAACGGACCGAGATGTTGGCGCAATGCCTCGCACGCGGCCCGCAGGTGCCTGCCCTCCCCGCTTGCATCGATGGCGCGCCACAGCAGGTTCGCGCAGCGGAGCTTGCCGGCCGGCGGTGCGGGCGGCGGATAGTCCCAGAGGCAATAGTCCGCGTAACGATCCTGCGGACTGGTGCGCTCCAGACTGGCGTCATCGAGCTCCGTGACGGTCCCGGTCAATGGCCTTCAACTCCGAAATAGACGGTCACGAATTCACTTCCGTCCCTTGCCAGACCCGCGGACAGGTGACCTAGCGCGGTTGGTTCGGAGCGTCCGAATGTCGACCGGGCTCGTGCGGTCGGAACCTCGAAATCCCGCAGCGTCGCGTCCAGCAAAGAAGCGATATCGCGCAGCTGCAACCCGGCATCGTAAACGTTGAGGTCGCAGGACCGGCGCGTATTCCCCGGCTCCTCGACCTCCATCAGCATCAGTTCGCCGGAATCGGCAAGGGCCGTCGTCTGCGAAACCAGACCGAGCGCGCAGCGAAGCGCGCGCGGAGCATGTTCTTCAGGCAACAGCGCGCGCAGCCTGGCTTCAAGTACGGAGCGGGTTCCGCAGCGGACCCAGCTATAGCGGGTGAGCGCTCCGCTATCTGCCCGCAGCGGCGCCCATTTGTAGGCCAGATGCACGAGCACGGGGTCCTGACCGTTTGCCGCGATCGCCGCGCGCACATCGGAAGCGTATTCGAAATAGACCTTGTAAACTTCGTGTCCTGCCGCGGCCTCGTAGCCAAAGTGGACGATATCGGCACGCTGAAGCGCCGCGGGCAGCGCTTCGGCAAAGGCCGGTGGCATCCGAAGTTCATTGCCCATCTGCAGCAACCGCTCGACTGGCGCGCCGCCGAGCGCGGCACGCCCGATGCTGATCAGGCAGCGGTCATCGTAAAGGGCCCGGGGCATGATCTTCACGGAGCGCTCCAGTCCGTATGGCGCGCCGAGTTGCTCGACCAGACGAATGAGGTCGAGGGCCGGCATCACAAACGCATCCGGTGGAGTTCGGACAGGAAGGCTCGGTGGCCTGGCATCCGGGCGGCGAATTCGTGATTTTCCCTTCTGACCCGGTCGAGGATGTGCCGGATTTCGCCGGCCGGGGCGAGCTCGGCTTCCGTGATCGGACGCCGCGGCAACCGCCCGTTGCCGGACAGGATGAAGAAATAACTGCTTTCGGTGAACAGCTGCAGCCGCGGGCTTTCGATCCGTCCGGTCTCTTCATAGAGCGCCAGACTATCGCGCAAGGTTTCGGGCAGCGGCGCCTGGCGCGCGTCGCGCCAGAACGGCTCATCGCGCTCCGTCAGGATGTAATGCAGCATGATAAAGTCGCGCGCTTCGTCGTAAACAGCGGCCATTCTCCTGTTGTAGGCGGCGCGCAATGCCTCGCTGAAGCGGCGATCCGGCAGGTAATCGACCAGCAGCATGATAGCGCGCTGGATGAGATGAATGCCGGTGGACTCCAGGGGCTCGAGGAAGCCTGATGAAAGTCCGATCGAGACGCAGTTACGCAGCCAGAAATTGGTCCGCCTGCCTACCCGAAATTTAATCAGCCGCGGATCGGCACCGCGTGCTCTCGGCAACCCGGACTGCTCGACAAGGGCCTGAACGGCGGCATCGGGTGAAAGGTGGGCGCTTGAGAACACGTAGCCATTGCCGGTCCGGCTGCTCAGCGGAATTTTCCAGATCCAGCCCCCCGGCATCGCCTTGGACAACGTGTAGGGGGGAAAGCGATCGCTGCGCGGCAGCGGCATAGCCACTGCGCTATCGCACAGCATGAATTTGGACCAGTCGATCCATGGATCTCCGAGAGCCTGTTCGATCAGCCGGCCGCGGAATCCGGTCGCATCCAGAAACAGGTCGCCCGCGATTTCGCGACCGCCGCCAATATCCAATGAAACGATGTCGCCACGATCATCGCAAGCGACCTCCTGCACCGTCCCGAAAAGATGCTGGACGCCCTCCCCGGTGGCGATCTCGCGCAAATAGTCGCCGAGCGCGGCCGCATCCAGGTGATAGGCGTAGGAGCCGGCCTCCGCGATCACCGACGAGCCGCCATAGGGCCAGGGTGACTTTTCGCCTTCGCCGAGCAAGGATTGGAGCGAATAGTCCGAATAGGCCAGCTTATTGCCGGCGTCGGCGCGGCGCTTCAGCCAGAAATGAAACAGATCGAGCCCGTTGACGCGGGCGCCGCAGACCCCGAACGGATGCCAATAGGTGTTGCCGTCGCAATTCCAGCCGTCGAACCGAATCCCCAGCTTATAGCTCGCCGAACAGCGCCGCATGAATTCCGCTTCGTCGAGATTCAGCAGGCGAACGAAATTCACCAGCGATGGAATGGTGGCCTCTCCGACCCCGATGGTTCCGAGCGTAGGCGACTCGACCAGCACGACCTTGGCGTCCATCCGGCGCATGTACCGGTTGAGATAGACTGCGGCCATCCAGCCCGCGGTGCCGCCACCGACGATGACGACATTTCTGATCCGGCCGGACTGTCCGGTGGTGTTCGGCATCAAAGTCCTCTTTCGGTCAACGCCCCCAGCATCGATTCCGCGAGGCGATCGGGCGTCCAGGTACCGTCAAGCACGAGATCGGCCTGCGGCAGGACGACCGCCCGCTGCATGACATAGCAGCGGTGCATGAAGCGAGCATAATTATCGAGATAGCCCTCAAGCCAGCCCGCAAATTTCAGCGCGCCGTCGCGGTCGGGCGGATGCGCTGCAAGCGTCGCCTGCTTGCGCAGAACGCGCGCAAGCGCGATATCGAGCGGCGTGTCGATAAAGAAAAGAAAGTCAATCATGGCGGCAGTCGGCCGATGCGCGCGTCCGAGGGGGCTGTCAACCACAACGTGGCCCATGCCGACGGCTTTCAGGCTGGTCAGTTTTTCCGCATAGCCCGAAACCGGGATTTCGTCGAGCCGCGCGCCGTCGTCGAGCCATCGCTCGATTTCAGCCGGACTGCGCCGGGTCAGTGTTTCATGGTCGTCGTAGTGAAGGATCGGCGCATCGTGCAGGCGGGCCGACAGCAACCGGGACAGGGTGGTCTTGCCGCCGCCGGGCGGACTTGCGATCGAAATAACGGTGGCCGTTCGCTGGGTGCTCACGCCGGCCGCCGCGCCGAGATAAGATGAAAGCCGATGTCGAGTTCGATCTGCCGATGCTCGATCACCTCGAAGCCGAGACGCGCGAGGGTGGACAGATAAAGCGCCGCAGGGCGCAGGAAATGCAGGAACACAAGATCGGGAACCATCGAATACGGCACCTTCCTGCCTTTAAGCTCGATCGGACTGCGTTCGAAGATCAGCAGGCGGCCACCCGGACGCACCACTTGGCATCCGCGTTCAAGCAGCCGCTCGGCGTCGGCATTCGGCCAATCGTGAAGGACCGACTTGAATGAAACGAGGTCGGCCGCTTCCGGAAGCGCACACTGGCGCATATCAGCTGGAAAAAACCGGACGCGTGCAGCCAGCGCCGCGCTCGTGCTCGCCATGACATGGCGTCGGCCCAGTTCGCAGACCACCGGTAGATCGACCACCACCGCCGCAATGTCCGGATAGCGGCGGCAGAGCTGCACCGCGAATTCGCCAGTATTGCCCCCGAGATCGATCAGGGTCGTCACGGACTTCAAATCCACCGCGTCGAGTACGGCTTCCGTCTCGTAGCGCGTGAGGCAGGTCGTAAATCCGGTCCAGACCGACGCCGCCGCCAGATTCTCCGGCGTGACCTCGACGCAGCGATCATAGCGGAACAGGTCGAACACCCTCGAGCGAGCCATGAATTGCGGCAGGTCGACAAGCATGGACGTAAACAGGGCGTGAATGTCCGGCCATACCAGATCCGCGAACGCAATCCGCGATTCCAGCAGATCTCGAAAGCGGAGCGCCGAGGTAAAGCCCGGTGTAAGTTCGATGAACTCCCCGGTTCGGGCGATCACCCCGTTGACCTCCAGCATATCAACCAGCAGTTGCAGGCCGACAGGATTGATGCCGGCCGACAAGGCCGGGAGCAAGGTCGGTCCATCCTTGCTCAGGGCGTCGACAAGCCCGAGTTCGATCGCGCTTTTGATGGCGCGGGCGTCCATTTCAGTTGCCAGGAACTGATTTACCGATAGGAATTCGTAGTCTGCCATCGAACCGCAAGCTATCCGAACTGGCGGACACGGTCCATCGCAGCGCTCGCCTTGGGGAGACAGGCGATAGGGACGATAGCCTGGGTAAAAACCCCAGCTTGCCGCCGTGCGGGGCTCCGGCGGAGCCGATCACCCCGCCGGGCAAATGAAACCTCTAGTATTAAAATGAAACCTCTAGTACTAAAATGTCACTATCGGCGAGCATGTGCTCACAGGACCGCGGCCTTATCTCGACAGCGAGAGCCAACTGGTCCAACTTAGACCGGGTACAGCTTCGAGAATCAAACGAAGCGTATGTCGGGATGGCTATGAAGCGAATAGAGCGGGTAGCGTGCATCGCGGTCACGGCGATAGTGAACGCTGGGATCGGCCAATCGGCGTTTGCGGCGGATCTTCCACTCGTGCGCAGTCCTATCGCCCAGGTCGCGGCGGTGAATTGGACCGGTCTCTACCTGGGCGGCGGCATGGCCGGCGTATTCAACAACGCAGATTATGAGCGGCGCCTGACGGGGCTTGCCGACACGAGCATCGGCTCCATCGATTCCGAACCCGCTTTTCTGGCCTACGCCGGTTTCAATTATCAGGTCGCGCCCTGGGCGGTGATCGGTATCGAAGGCGGCCGTACCTGGTTCAGCGCCAGCACTGCTACGTTTCGCGAACTCGGACCTAACGTCGACTTCCTTCAGCAATCCAGTTATGTCACCTCGGTGACGGGGCGCGCCGGCATCGTGATTCGTCCCGATACCATGATCTACGGCAAGGTCGGACCGGCATGGATCGAGACCGAGGGTTTCCAGGGATTTGGTGCAACCTTTCGGCAAACCTTGCCGGCCGTTCAGGGCGGCCTGGGCATCGAATCCCTGATTGCACCCAATATCGCCTTGCGGGCCGAGGCAACGTACACCTACGCGACCGGGCAGCTTTCGCTGAACCAGGGCTTCGACGTCTATCGACCGTCCTTCCTGATGTTCGACCTCGGCGTGTCGTACAAGTTTGACGCGCCCACCGGGTGGGGTGTGCCCGGGGCGGCACCCCAACCGGCACAACCGGGCCTGGTTTACAAGGCGGCGCAAGTCCCGCTTGCCCCGCGGTGGACCGGTTTTGAAGTCGGAGGCTTCGTCTCGGCCAACGGCAATCAGGTCGCCTTTGAAGACACGCTGCTCGGCGAAACCGGTCCCTATACGTCATTCAACGTCGGCGGCGGCTGGCTGGTCGGCGCGAATTACCAGTTTCACCGTTTCGTCATCGGGATCGAGGCCAGCGCCAACTACGAAGCAGCCAAATTCCAGACCGCCGCCGGTTCCGGCGGATTGGCGATGAATTTTTATCAGTTCGCCAAGATCGACAGGACACTCGCGTTGACGGCGCGGGCCGGCTGGCTGATTACGCTTGATACCTTGCTCTATGCGAAAGGCGGTCCGGCCGAGATCAGGTTAACGCCAAATTCGCTTTACTTTAACTCGATAGCCCCTAACGCGACGCCGTCGGCCAGCCTTTCGGGTTACCAAGCCGGCCTCGGCGCGGAAACCTTTGTGACCCCAAACGTCAGTTTGCGGACCGAAGGGCTCTACACCTACGTCCCCAATACGATTGTCCTCAATGGCGTTGTTCCCAACGAATTTAAGCTTAAGCCTTACGTTTTGTCCGGAACAGTCGGCGCCGCATTGCACTTTTGATCAACCCGGGCTTAGTGATCGCGGCAGGTCCTTGGCCCCCGAAACGTTAATTCTGTTCCGAGGCAGATCGACCATCGGGCGGATTTCTCATTTATCGTCATGCCCGATGGAGTAAAATCACCTTGGCCAAAAATCCTGCTGTTTCAGAAACTCAAGCGCCTGCCACTGAACCGCCCCGCGCAACGACGGTGCAGTGGATCGACAAGGACATGGCTACCCATTTCGCCAATGTCGTCAATGTCCAAAGCACGCGCGAGCAAGTCGACCTGTTTTTCGGCACGAACCAGACCTGGAACGTGACCGGAAGCAGTCAGGTCGCCGTCGAACTCACAAACCGTATCATTCTCACTCCTTATGCGGCAAAGCGGCTGTGGACCGTGCTCGGCGGCGTGTTGCGCGAATATGAATCGCGCCACGGCGCACTCGACGTCGAGCGCTAAGCCAGCGTAGCCGCCGGAGCGAGTTCGGCAGCCGCTCGCAACTCCTGCGTCAGTAGGTGCAATCGAATGCCGGACAGTGATCCAATTCACGATTCCCCGCCGGGCGATGCGTTAACGTCCGGCGGCTCGCCTGTCGCTTCGCTCGAGCCGGCGCTTTGGAAACGACTGACCGATTCAAGCAGCGTCGTCGACGTAGCCCGCGCGTGGCTTGCCCTGCAGTGTCAGATGATCGACGGAGCAACCCGTGGCATCGTCCTGCTCGCCGGCGAGGGCACCAACAGCTTCGACGCGGTGGCGTACTGGCCAGAAGGATCCGGCCGAAACGCGCCGCTTGTTGAAATTGCGGAGTTCGCCCTGCGCGAGCGTCGAAGCGTCGCCAGCGGCGACACTGCGCACGCCTCCGATCCCGCGGGCGCGCCCCATGTCGCCATGCCGGTCATGGTCGGAACGGAACTGGAGGGTGTGGTCGCGGTTTCGCTGCGCGGCGGCCGCAACGAAGACGGCCGTCAGGCACTGCGACAACTGCAGTGGGGCGCGGCATGGATTCGGGAGCGACTTCGTCAGGCCCGCGGCGACGAACAGGCCCGCCTGCTCGATAGATCCAGCGCGGCTCTGGATCTTCTCGGTGGCGCGCTCGATCACGAGCGCTTCGAGGCCGCCGCGATGGCAAGCGTCACCGGGCTCGCTCTGCGCACCCAATGCTCCCGCGTTAGCCTCGGATTCCTCGCCAAGCATTCGGTAGCGGTCAAAGTGATCTCGCACACCGCCCAGTTCGGGCATAATATGAATTTGATCAGCCTGCTTGGCTCGGCGATGGACGAGGCACTCGACCAGCGTTGTGTCATTCTCTACCCTGAAAGCGCCGATGAGCTGGTCGCGACGTCGGCGCACGCCGAGCTCTCACGCGTGCAGCGTGACGGACAGATCCTGACCATCCCCTTGCTTGTCGGCGAGCGATTCGTCGGTGCGCTGACTTTCGAAAGGTCGATCGATCTGCCGTTCGAGCCCGAGACGGTCGAACTTCTTGAATTGGTGACGTCTGTCGTCGGTCCGGTCCTGGATGAGAAACGTCAAAATGACCGCTGGCTGATCACCAAGATTGGCGAGAGCTTGCATCAGCAATTGATCCGCCTGATTGGGCCCGGCCATTTGCTGCGCAAGCTGATTTCCGCCGCGGTGGTGCTCGCCGCGCTGTTCCTGACCTTGGCTCACAGCACCTACCGGGTCGATGCCGATGCGCGGATCGAAGGCCTGGTGCGGCGCGCCGTGGTGGCGCCGTATGACGGCTTTATCAAAGAGGCCTCCGCGCGCGCCGGTGATACTGTGACCGAGGGCCAGGTGCTTGCGACGCTCGAAGATCGCGATCTCCTGCTCGAACGGCTCAAATGGGTCACCGAGCGCCAGCAACACTTGTTCGAATACGACAAGGCACTCGCAAACCGGCAACCGGCGGCGATCAATGTTATCCGGTCCCAAGGCGATCAGGCGGAGGCGCAGATCAAGCTGATCGATGAGCAGCTCGCCAGGATCAAGCTGCGGTCCTCGATAGCCGGCCTGGTGGTCTCCGGCGATCTCAGCCAGTTGATTGGCGCTTCAGTCCAGCGCGGCCAGATCCTGTTCGAGGTGGCGCCGCTAAATTCCTATCGCGTAATCCTCGGCGTGGACGAGCGCGAAGTCGGCCAAATCCAGGTCGGTCAGCCCGGCGAAGTCATTGTCTCGGCTCTGCCAAACGAACCGCTATCGTTCGCCGTGGACAAGATCACTCCGATCGCCGAGACCCAGGCGGGCCGCAACGTGTTCCGGGTCGAAGGCCGGATAACCGCCAATCCGGAGCACCTGCGGCCCGGCATGGAGGGCGTCGGAAAAATCGAGATCGGGCGCAGAAGCGTCGCCTGGATCTGGTTCCATCCGCTGATCGATTGGGTTCGCATCTGGTCCTGGCACTGGCTACCTTGAGCCTTCGATGAACACATCGCTCTTCAGTAGTTCGTGGTATCGCGTCGCCGATCTGAAACCCCGATTGCGTACGCACACCGCCATTCACCGACAGGTGTTTCGCGGCAAGACCTGGTACATTCTGCAGGACCATCAAACCGGACGATTTCACCGTCTGTCTCCCATTGCGAACCTGATGCTGTGCCTGATGGATGGCCGGCGCACGATGCGCGATATCTGGGAGGCCGCCGGACGCAAGGCCAAGGAAGATCCGCCGACCCAGGACGAAACCATCCACCTGCTGGCGCAGCTTCATTCTTCCGACCTGCTGCAAGGCGAGGTGCCGCCCGATTTCGAGGAGATGGCCGAGCGCTCGGAAAAGGCCGGGCAGCGCCGACTGATGCAGCGGCTTCGCAATCCTCTTGCGCTGCGCATTCCCCTGTTCGATCCCGACCGCCTGCTCGACCTGGTGCTGCCGCTGGTGCGTCCGATCTTCACGGTCTTCGGCTTCGCGGGTTGGCTTGGACTAGTGCTCACCGGCGTCGTGCTCGCGGTGCTGCATTGGCCCGAACTCACATCCGACGTTGCCGACCGCGTGCTGGCGACCGAAAATGTCGCTTTGATCTTATGCATCTACCCGATCGTGAAAAGCCTGCACGAACTAGGGCATGCCTTCGCCACCAAGGTCTGGGGCGGAGAAGTGCATGAGGTCGGGATCATGTTGCTGGTCTTCATTCCCGTTCTTTACGTCGACGCGTCGGCCTCGGCAGCGTTCCGGCAGAAGCACCGTCGCATCATCGTCGGGGCTGCGGGAATCCTGGTGGAAACCGCGCTTGCCGCGATCGCGATCGTCATCTGGATCTACGGCAGTCCCGGCATCGGTCGTGCCATCGCCTTCAACGTCATTCTGATCGGGGGCGTCTCGACGCTGCTGTTCAACGGCAATCCGTTGCTGCGCTTCGACGGCTATTACATTTTCTCCGACCTGATCGAAGTTCCAAACCTCGCGACCCGCGCCAACGCCTATTTCTTTTACCTCGTCCAGAAGCACCTGTTCAAAATCGACAGCATCGAGACTCCCGTCGCGGACCGCGGCGAAGCAAAATGGCTGATCAGCTACGCGATTCTGTCGTTCCTTTACCGGATGGTGGTGTCGGTCGGCATTGCCCTATTCCTGTCGGTCCGGCTGTTCGCCATCGGCATCGTGATGGCGCTGTGGTCGGTCGGCGCAATCGCGGTGATGCCGGTCATCAAGGGTTTTAAATTCCTGGCGACGAATTCGCGGTTGCGCGGCCGACGGCGCCGCGCCTTTGCCGTCGTCGCCGGCTTGGTGGCTGCGGCTTGGCTCATTCTGTTCGTCATTCCGCTGCCATACGCGACGGTCGCCGAAGGCGTCATTATTGTCCCGGACAAGGCCGAGGTGCGCGCCAGGACCGAGGGATTTGTGACCAAGATCCTCGCAACGCCAGGCACGGCCGTGTCGCAGCAGCAACCGCTTGTTTCGCTCGACGATCCTACGCTGGATGCGCAGGTCGCCGTCATCGCCGCGCAACTCGAGGAGGCCCGTCAGCGTCTCGACGCGGTGCGGCAACTCGATCGCGTCCAGGCAGAAATGTTCGAAGATCAGGCCACGCACCTTGCTGATAAGCTCGCGACCTTCCAGGCCCGGCACCGGGATCTGACCGTCGTCGCCGAGCAGCCTGGGCAGTTCGTGATGGCGGGCGCCGCCGATCTGCCCGGACGCTACGTCAAGCGCGGCGATCTTTTGGGATACGTCATTCCGGACAACAACCTGATTGTCCGAACGGTCGCGTCACAATCCGACGTTGACCTGATCCATCAACGGACCACCCGCGTCGAGGCGCATGTCGTCGAGGATCTGGATCGGCCAATCGCGGCGCGCGTCCTGCGGGAAGTGCCGGCGGCCCAGCAGGATGTGCCAAGCCTTGCGCTGACCACGCGCGGCGGCGGCTCGATTGCACTCGATCCGTCCAAGACCCAGCGGCCCCAGGCGCTGTTCAGCCTGTTCCAGCTCGATGTCGAGTTGCTTGACCCGCTGCGCATGAGCACCCAGGGTTCCCGGGTCTATGTTCGCTTCGTTCATGGCGACGAGGCCATTGCTTGGCGCGTATTGCGCTCGCTGCGCCAGTTCTTCCTGGGGCAATTCCGTGTCTGACCAGATCATTCGCGGCGAGCCGCCGGCTCGTTCCTTGCCTCGCCAGCGAATCTATATGGAAAGGCCGGAACGACGCGAGACCGCCCTCGATGCGATGCTGCTCAATGCGCAAGCGCAACTGATCGCAGCGGGGGCGCCGCGCCGGTCGCGGCGCCTTAGCGAAATCCTGCCGCTGGTCGAGCGCCGCGCCGAGGAATTCCGCGCCCTCGCCCCTGAAGACTATGGAGCAACGATCCGAGAGATTGCAACAGCGCTGCGCCGGGAAGAGCAATTCTCGGATCAGACGGTGGGCGAAGCCTTTGCGCTTATTCGCGAACTATCGGATCGTATCCTGGGAAAGCGCCATTTCGACGTCCAGATCATCGGCGCGTTCGCGATGATCAAGGGCATGTTGGCCGAAATGGCGACGGGCGAAGGCAAGACGTTGACGGCAACGCTGGTCGCAGGCACCGCGGGGCTGGCCGGGATTCCCATCCACGTCGTGACGGTCAACGATTATCTCGTTCAGCGCGACGCCGAACTGATGCGGCCGTTATACGCCGCGCTGGGACTAAGCGTGGGGGTGGTGGTCGCGGGCCAGAAGTTCGAGGCGCGGCGTGCCGCCTATGCATGCGACATCACCTACTGCACCAACAAGGAACTGGCGTTCGACTATTTGCGCGATCGAATGGTGCTTGGCCAGTCCGCCGGCGACCTGACGCTGAAAATGGAAGCGCTCTCCAGTCAATCGCCACGGTTGCGGCGGCTGAGGCTGAGGGGTCTGCACTTTGCTCTGGTCGACGAGGCCGACAGCGTCCTGATCGACGAGGCCAGGACCCCGCTCATCATCTCGGGGCCCGCTGAATCAGAAATCAATGACGACGCAGTCGCGGGAGCACTTGAGCTTGCCACGACGCTCGAGCCCGGTCTCGACTATTTGCTGTCGATCGAAGAGCGGCGGGTATTCCTGACGGCCAAAGGTCAGGACCGGGTCGCGAAATTCGCTGAAGGGCGTGGACCGCCCTGGCGCAGCGTCATCACCCGTGAAGAACTCGCCCGGCAGGCGTTGGCGGCGATCCATCTTTTCCGCAAGGGTGAACAGTATGTCGTCGTCAAGGACAAGGTTCAGATCGTCGACGAATACACCGGACGGGTGATGCCGGACCGTTTCTGGAGTGACGGTCTGCATCAGATGATCGAGCACAAGGAAGGTTGCGCGCAGTCGCAACGGCGGACCACCATTGCCCGAATGACGTATCAACGCTTTTTTCGCCGCTACCGGTGGCTCGCTGGCATGAGCGGAACGCTTCGTCCGGTGGCACGCGAATTATGGCGAGTTTACCGCCTGCCGGTGGTGACCATTCCGACCGCAAAGCCGGTTCGTCGCATCCATCGGCCCGATGTCGTGCTCGCAACCGAGCAGGCGAAGTGGAAACTGATCGTCGCGCGCGTCGCGGCGCTGCACGCGCGCGGCGTGCCGGTGCTGATCGGGACCCGCTCGGTGGCGGCATCGCAGCGCGCGAGCGCGGAATTGACGGCAGCCGGCCTGCCGCATACCGTGCTTAACGCGGCCCAGGACCAGCATGAAGCCGAGGTGGTCGCGCAAGCCGGCCAGCAGGGACGCATCACCGTCGCCACCAACATGGCTGGGCGCGGGACCGACATTCACCTCGGCGAGGGCGTGGATGAACTCGGCGGACTGCACGTCATCATGACCGAACGTCACGATGCGCAACGCATCGACCTGCAGCTCGCCGGGCGCGCCGGCCGCCAGGGTCAACCCGGCAGTTTCGAAGCGATGCTGTCGATGGAAGATCCGCTACTGGATTTTGCCGCCGGAATCGCATTGTCGTATTTCACCAGACGGGCCAGCGGCGGCACGGCGGATCGCATCGGCGCCGTGGCGCTGCGATACGCGCAGGGCCGCGCCGAACGCCTGCACGGCCGGATGCGGATGGACCTGCTGCGCTCCGACCAATGGCAGATAAAGACGCTCGCGATTTCGGGCAAGTCCGAGTAAGGCGGTGCGAAGGCGGCCGACCGCAGCGGGAACACATGCAGAGATATGACAGATCCGGGGGGATCAACAATGCGTTCGATTGCAGTTCGGCCCGCTGCGCCTTTCACGAATCTCGTCGACTTCGACCCGGAGCTGAGGCCACGGTCCGTGCTCGCGTCGGATGGCTTTTTCGTTCCCGACCGGGCTCATCCCGGCGCTGTTCCGGAGGGCACAGCAGGATTTCCGACACCACGAGCCTGCCGCCACGACCCAGCCCATCGGCGGACTTGTGCAGGAAGCTTTCGCGGATGCGGAAATGAAACGCCGCTTCGACGCACAATACGTGATCGAAGCTCTTTGCCAGAAGCAAGGGAGTTCGGTTGCTTCAAAATGAGACTGCTGGAAGGGCCCGCGCCCAAAAATGAATTTCGGCGGCAGTCTCGCCGTGGTAGCTGTTTGTACGGAACGGCGGAGGCTAAACTTTGAAGACCACCCATTGCCCATCTGCCCGCGGACAGCGCGGAAACAGGATCCATCAAACCACCGTAATGTGCATTCGTGGCCTGGCGGCTGGACTTCTTGGAACCGGGATCTGTCTGATCGCGACGCAAGCCGGTGCCGCCACGTTTGACTGTGTCATGGATCCATCCCTCACGGTCAAGCTCGGCAGCCCGGTCATGAGCGTCCTCTCCGAAATTCTGGTCGATCGCGGCGACCTCGTCAAAAAAGGGCAAGTCATCGCCAAGATCGAATCTGCCGTTGAGCTGGCTGCCGTCGCGACGAATGAGGCGCGCGCTGAAAGTACGGCTGAGATCGAATCCAAACAGGCCACGCTCGACCAAAAGAGCGGCGTCTATAAGCGGAAATCGGAGTTGCAGGCGCGCAACGTGACAAGCGCACAGGATGTAGAGACCGCTCAGGCAGAATTCAACGTCGCCAAGCAGGAGCTTGAACTGGCTCGTCTCAACCATCAGATGGCGCAACTGGAGGTAGATCGCTTGCGGGCCTTGCTGGAACAGCGAACCATCCGCAGTCCGATCGACGGCATCGTCGTACAACGCTCCCTCGGACCCGGCGAGTTTGTCCGTCAGGATGCGAATATCGTCACGGTAGCGAGCATTGACCCGCTCAGCGTCGAGGCCTATCTGCCGGTGCGGTATTTCGGATCGGTCAAGGTGGGCGACGTCGCCCTCGTCCATCCCGACGAACCAGTCGGCGGGGATTATGAAGCTCGCGTCAGCATTGTGGATCAGGTGTTCGATGCCGCCAGCGGCACGTTCGGAGTAAGGCTCAATCTGCCGAACCACAGCAATCTGCTGCCCGGTGGCCTGCGCTGTCATGTCGATTTCGACGTTCCTGAAAAGTCGGTTCGCGATGTTGCAAGGTCGGGCGAGATACAGGGTAGCCAGAAGAACTGACGGCTGGCGGAGATGAATATTTTCCTCCAATTTTGCACCAGCAGGATAAGCGAAAGAACAGCGTGACTCCAAAACTCCCGGCGGCGCTACCGTACGGCTTCGGTCCGGAGCAGGCTTTCGAAAGAGCCGCGACGCTTTACCGGCTGGGGCGGCTGAGCGAGGCCGAGGCGCTTTACCGCGCGATTCTTGATATCGACCGCGATCACTTCGGCGCCCTGCATGACCTTGGCATCGTTGCCGCTCAACTCGGCCGGCCCCAGGAGGCCGAGCACTTGATTCGCCGCGCGCTGGTGCAGAACCCGAGATCGGGCGATGCGCACAACAATCTCGGAATGCTGCTCGCGGGACTCGGTCGCCTTGATGAAGCACTGGTAGAATATGCGGACGTCCTGGCGATCAATCCCGGCAATGTCGAGGCGCGCAACAATCTTGGCAATACCTTGCACATGCTCGGCCGTTCCGGTGAGGCCATTCCGCATTTCGAGAAGGCAACGGATGCAAGACCGGACATCGCTGAACTGCATAACAATCTGGGAAACGCCCTGCGCGTCACAGGTCGTGAGACGGAAGCGATCGCAAGCTTCTGCAAGGCGCTTGGCCTTCGTCCGGACTTTGCCGAGGCCCACAATAACCTCGGCGTAGCGCTTGCTGCCATCGGCAAACTTGATGAAGCCGTCGCCGCGTATCGGCGCGCGATCGCCCTGCGACAGCGATATTTCGAAGCCCACAGCAATCTTGCCAACACACTTGCGGCGCTCGATCGCCATGAAGAAGCGTTTGCGCAATTTGAAATCTCGCTTGCCATCAATGCTGGCGCGCCCGGAACACTCAACAATTTTGGAAATCTCCTCGCCAAATTGAAGCGTTACGACGAAGCGATTCACTATTACCTCAATGCGATCGCCTTCAAGGCCAACTTCTTCGAGGCACACAACAACCTCGGCAACGCGGTGGCGGTTTCCGATCCGTCCCGTGCGATCACGCATTTTCGCAAAGCCATCGAAATCAATCCCCGTTACGCCGACGCCCACAACAATCTCGGCAACGTGCTTGGCGGACTGGAAAGATACGAAGACGCCATTGCCTGCTATCGCAGAGCACTCGCCATCGAACCCAAAATGGCCGAGACCTTCTACTGTCTCGGCAATGCGTTGATCACCCTTGGCCGCATAAGCGAGGGACGCGACGCGCTGGAACAGGCGATTTTCCTGGCACCGGGTTATCCCGAGTTTTACCGCAGTCTTGGCGAATGCAAGAGCTTCACCGCCGACGACCCGCACCTCGCGACGATGGAGGCGCTGGCCCAGGATATGAACTCGCTGGCCGAAGACCAGCGCATCATCCTGCATTTTGCACTGGGCAAAGCCTACGAGGATATTCAACGGCACGAAGCCGCATTCCACCATCTTCGTGAGGCCAATCGGCTCAAACGCCGCGAGATCGACTACGACGAAGCGACGACGCTGGGCATCCACACACGCGTCACGGATGTTTTCACGCCGGAGCTCACGCGCGGCCGAACAGCCCAGAGCGACCCGTCGGAACGGCCGGTTTTCATTCTTGGCATGCCGCGCTCGGGTACCACGCTGATCGAACAAATGCTGGCGAGTCATCCCGGGGTTTTCGGGGCTGGCGAGATCTTGGCGTTCCACGACGCCGTGCAGCAGGTGATCAGCCCGGACGGACCGTCCTCGCACGCCTTTCCCGAGGCCGTCGCAACGCTGCCGGCCGGACAACTGCGCCGCATCGGCGAACATTATCTGCGTCACATGACCGCCCTCGCGCCCAAGGCCGACAGGATTACGGATAAGGCGCTTGGCAACTTCGTGTTTGCCGGCCTTATTCATATGGCGCTGCCCAACGCGCGGATCATTCACGCATGTCGCAACTCCGTCGACACCTGTTTGTCGTGCTTTTCCAAGCTTTTCGCGAGCGAGCTGCTCTACACCTACGACCTTGGCGAGCTTGGCCGATATTACCGCTCGTATGCGAAGTTGATGGAGCATTGGCGCCGGGCATTGCCCGATGGCGTGATGCTCGAGGTGCAATATGAGAATCTCGTCCACGACTTCGAGACCCAGGCGCGCAGGATCGTCGCGTTTTGCGGTCTCGATTGGGATGACCGTTGTCTTGCATTCCACCAGACACAGCGGCCGGTGCGAACCGCGAGCGCTACCCAAGTGCGAAAGCCGATCTATGGCACGTCGGTGGGACGGGGGCGCTCGTATGAAGCAGAGCTGGGGCCGCTGCTCGAGGAATTGCGGCAATTGACATAAGGAAGGATGACTGACCTGCCGCCGGCGGCGTTTCAGGCCGAAAGATTCAATTCGGCAAGCAGGGGGCCGATGAATTCCTCATAGGCACGCCGGCGCCCGATCGAGTCCCGGTAGATCGGCTGGCGGACTACTGCCATTCTCTGGGATGAACTCCACGCCGGCTTCTTGGAGAGCGGCTACGAGAGCCTCTCCCGTTTCGGCGCGACCACCGATGTCTCCGTCGGCAGCCTCTAGTCTTTTGACGGTTGGTACCGACACCCCGGTGTTCAGGGCCAAGTCGTCCTGTGACCAACCGAGCAGCGCTCTCTCCGCTTTGAGCCGCGCAACGTGTTGAAGATCGAAATTACAAAGAACGCCGACCAGAAAAATGCGGCCTTGATGAAACCTCGGAGGTTAACATCAAAGCGGGTAGTTTCTTCGCATAGATACGAACGTGTTGCGGAGTGACTAGGAGGACCATAACAAAGCCCGCCGTGGCGCTAACAACATCAGCGCGCGGAGACCGACGTCAAACGTCTGAGAGAATGAAACCCAGAACAGCGCGCGTCACACCGACCAGAACCATAAACCTGAACATCAGCTGGGGACTGGCTAATTTGATAGAGACTGGACCATTTGAAAGGTCGATTGAGCCTGATGAGGCATCAAGGTTTACCATATGCCGCCGCCCGATCTTCCTTGTCCCCCACCGCGGGCGACGATCTTGAGCGCGTCATCCGGCAGCGCTCGTTGGAGCGCCCTCGCTCCCAAGGCGCGCGCATCCAGACATCGCGCTCTTCGTCGGTGGTCAGGATCACCGGCATGGCCTTGGGATGGATCGGCTCGACTACGGCATTCCGGTGCTGTTGTCAGGAAGCCGTGGACGAGATGCGGACCGGGTATCGGCTTCGACTTGGTGCAACGGTCGCCCCTGAATTCGGTCCAGATGCCACCGAACGCCGCGAGCGGTCGGTCATCGTTGAGCGCGAACCAGACCACGTCTTTCTTTTCGGTCCCCGGGTTTGGCTCCGGCGCATATTCGCCGAAGCTATTGAACGGCACCAAGCACCGGTTCTCGGGCTTGAGCCAAGCGCGCCAGTGCGGAGAGGACGTATTCCTGATGTTTGTGACCGGATATCCACCGGCCCGTGGTGGCGGCGGCATGCCCCAGCGCATCATAACCAGCTCGACTTGAATGGCGAGGCCAGGACAGCCAGGACGAACAGAGTAGCCCGATCATTCCGCCAGCTTAGGCGATTCCATCACGTCATCATCTCGAATAAGGTTTTCGGTACACACGAGGGCTTCCGTCTTTACCGATTCCGAATTGAAAGCACAGTCGGGAGCAGACGGAGTTCCTTGCCGCACGAGATAGGCTATGCTCGTCGGCTTACGTTCGTCGACTATTCGGACCGGGGAGGTCACGTCGCAACTCTCATGCTGGCGCAGCAGCCGCCCGGCGCCAGAACTCCTCTCGGTCAGTCGCCCAGGCTGGAGAGCCGGATGGCACCCCCCGGCAATGTGGTTGAACGACGAGCTTGGTACGTTGAGCGCCGCACCGCTGAGCCGCCACGGCTGCGTTGAACAATCCCAAGGGAGAAATTGAAGAAGCTGCTCATGGTCCAACCCCGCTCATTTTCTCCTATATACTTCTACTCGGACCTAAAAGACCCGCATTGGGGGGCCGGCCGATTCGTCCGGTTGAACCAGCGGCCCTGCCTCAGGTTTCTTCGAGCGATTGCTGGCAACGTGCACGGCAAATTCGCGATAAGAACCGGCAGGCGCCATCCGATCGGCCATCGGCGATCCCGTCGGTACAAACAAACCCGGACGAGCAAATTGCCGGGAAGCGAAATTAATGCCGGGGCTCTCCGCCTCGATGGTCAAATCGGAGTTGGAAGTGGCGCGTGCTATTGCAATCATCCGCTCCAGCTCGGCGCACTCCTTTTCGATTTTGGCAATAGCCGCGCGCGCCTCGCGCTCGCGGTCGCGGTGTTCCAGCCATGAGGTTTTTTTCCCCGTGCGCTTGTGAAAAAGAAAGTTCCAGCGAGGAATCGTCGGTTCTGGAGGCGGCAGGCCACGCTCCGCGTTGGATCGCGGGTCAGCCTCATACGCGACGCCCTTTCTTTTGCAGTATTCATTGAGAAAACTTGCCATATCTTTTCGCAACGCGCCGGCCTTCCCGAAAAAGAGCTTGTTCCAATGTCTGGCTTTTTTGTCGGTGAACCCGTCGTCCTTCAGCTCGCGCATCGAAAGCATGAAGTGCGCATGTGGGTGCTCTCCGCCGTCTCGGGCTGTGCTGCAGTGGACGTCAACCTGGACGACCATCCCCTGCCCGACAAACACGCGAGCCAACTTGCTCGCGATATCGATCCAGTCGGCGCGGGACAAGCCTCGAGGAAAGGCCATCTCCAGCAGGCGTGCCTCTTGAGCGTTTGCTCGCTTTTCGGCATGCAGACCAACTTCGGCAAGGCCGGCGGTACTACTATTGGATCTCGAGAGGCGTCGACGACCGCGAGGTCCGCGCTAACCGGATCCGGAAATCGGTCGGCGCCGAGAATACGTTTTCGAGCGATCTCACGGAATTCGACGCCATGGTCGCCGAACTGCAGGCGCTGATCGATAAGGTCTGGCGCCACTGCGACGACAAGGGGGCGCGGGGCCCGACGGTGACCCTGAAGATGAAGTTCAGCGACTTCGAGATCATCACGCGCAGGCGGTCCGTGCCGGTCGCGGTCTCGCCTTGCTCCAGAACGAGATACCCTTCCCCAGGCCGATCCGGCTTCTGGGGGGTCTCGCTGTCGTCGCTGCAGGGGGAGGACGAGCAGGAGCCGCAACTCGGATTTCCGATCTGAGGAGCGCAGCGGCCGCCGTCGAGACGCCACTCTCAGCGATCACTCATCAGCCCATATTCGCAGGCCGCCGCATGGCCGATTTCTGTATCTTCGCCGATCACTCAACAGAGTCACAAAGCTCTAGAATCCGATGTTCGAAAACGACGGCGAATTGGCTGCCTTAGCCGAAGCATTGGTCAGCTCGGGGAACTACCGCGTGCTTCGTCGCCTGGTGCCCCGGACGACTTCGGTCCCCACTACCGATCAGGTCTGCCGAACTGGCGTCATCCTCGATTTGGAGACCACCGGCCTCGACCAGCAGAAGGATGAGATCATCGAACTCGGGATGGTAAAGTTCGATTATCTGCCCGACGGCAGAATCGCGGGCCTCAGGGACGTCTTCACGTCGTTCAACCAGCCTTCCGGCTCTATCCCGGAGGAGGTCACCGCCCTCACCGGCATCACGGACAAAATGGTTGCGGGACAACGCATTGACGAGGCCGCTGTCTCGGCTTTCGTGGCCGATGCAGTGATCGTCATAGCACACGACGCGGGCTTCGACCGGAAATTCGCCGAGCGCTACTGGCCTGTATTCGAGCGCAAGGCTTGGAGCTGCTCGGCAACCGAGATCGAATGGCGAAAGCACGGCTTTGAGGGTTCGCGCCTGGGCTATCTCCTGAACGGTGCCGGCTTCTTCCATCAGGCCCATAGGGCGGTCGACGACTGCCATGCAGTGCTCGAGATCTTGGCGTTCGAACTACCGACGGTTAGTGCGCCGGCGCTTGCCGTCCTGCTCGAGCGAGCCCGCAAAAAGACGATGCGGGTCTGGGCGGAGCAGTCGCCGTTCGACCTCAAGGACGTCCGCAAGCGGCGCGGCTACCGATGGTGCGACGGAAGCGATGGCCGGCCACGATCATGGTACATCGACGTGGGGGAAGACCAGCTGGAAGACGAAATCGCGTTTCTCAAGACGGAGATCTATCTCTCCGAAGTGGAGCCGCGGTTGCAGACCTTGACGGCACTCAGCCGATTTTCCGTCAGAGCGTAGATCGCGAGAGCTCGCGATCTACGTCGACCATTGATGTGAGAATGTGTCGTCGACCCGCCCTATTTCATCATGCGGCCTTGGCGACCTTCTCCGGTCCGGCCTGCTCCATCGCCCGCATGTAGGGATCGAGCATGCTCTCGCGCTCGTCGCGCTCTTCCTGGTCCTGCTTCCGAAGCTTGATGATCTCTTTGAGGATCTTGACGTCGAATCCTTATCTACCCCACGAAAATTGTCGCCTTAGCGTCGCCGTGGGAGCGAGCGCATCTCTGGTGGAGACTTGGAAGATCTCTCAGTAGGCCGCTCGCGAAGCGCGCTCCCACATAGCGCCGTAGCGAGCGAGCGGCCGTGCGCTCGGCGTCCAAATGTTGCCAGTTCTGGTAATGGCAACAGATGCGTGAGGGTTGCTCAGGAGGAGGATTTAGACCCGTTTCCAGATGAGCCTGATGCGCCCGAGAATGCGATAATCTCCGATCAGCGTCTCGGGAACGCCTTCGGACGAGGTTAGAACCCAAACTGAATTAGCCTTAATGGCCCGACTCGCCAGAAGACGCTCTTCAACCTGGGCAAGGAACAGACAGCCGTTGACGAGCCTGTGATCTTTCAGATCAACGAGAACCTCGCCTGAAGGTCCAACGAGGGGCCCCAGATCGAGGTTTTCGTCACCCACAACTGCCAGATCGGCGGCATTCCCCTCGAAACCACGCAAATGAGACGTTGGGACCAGGGCCAGCTCGCCCTCAATCTGTTAATCGGCCTGGGGTCCCGACGCCGATCGGCGAGCTAAGCTATTGATCTGCCTAGCGGTGAAGGGGTCAAATATTGCAGGCCGAATGACAAATTGTGCTTTGCACGATCATGTAGGCCGTCACGAACACTCCGCTCAGCGGCCCTTCCAGTTGGCGCCGCGACGTTCGGATAATACCTTACGCTTCCCTAAAGTCTTCGGTGGTGCGCAAAAAGCCCGAGCCGATTGGTAGTGCAACGGCCGCACCAAAAGGCGCGGCCTCGCGCGTCGACCTTCACATCCATCGGCGCAGGTCGGATATCTCGGTGTCCGAGCGCCCGTCGCGTACGGATCCGGAGGCCGCCTATATCGGTCTCTCCTACGCGGTGCGCCCGACCGAATCCGATCGGCCGCGCTTCGTTACCTGCTGCAGTCAGGTCTTCGACGCGGAAGGCGCCGGTCTCGAATTCGTCGCCTATGACGCCCACGAAATTGACGTCCAGCGGGAAAACCCATTCATGTCCCGGACCGAGATGTTTCGTGTGATGAGCCGATCGTTGGACCTCTATCGCCGGAGGCACTCGGGCCGCACGCCTCGGCGGGTCTCCCCGAGGATCTCGATCTTCGGGTTCGCACGATTGCACTCAGAGAAAATCGGACTCCGGCCAATGTTCTCGAAAATGCCGTCAGGGTTTTCACATTGTTACCTCAGGACCTCCGGAATCTTTTGATCGAGAATTCGGCTGATCAGATGAAGGGCGCGCGGAAGATCGAGGAGCTGAGCCGTCGCATCATGTTCTCACTGGCCAGGGAACGTTTCGAACAGGCCGCTGCGAAGCTTGCCGCTTCCGATGGAAAGATCGACCACGACATGCTTAACGCCGACGAGATGGTCGTGGTCGAGACATACGGTCCTGCGGCAACCTGACCATGATCGTCGTGGTCCCGGACATCAACGTACTCGTCTCAAAATTGTATGCCGACAAAGCGGCCAAATCGTCGACGATAAGTCAAAAGGTCGTTCTGCATCTCGTTTCCGGGTCGATCAACGGCGATCCGGTGCAGATCGCCATGTCGTTCAAGATGCTCGACACGTATCGCGAAGTGCTCCTCCGAAAGGAATACCCGGAAGCCCTGGTGGAGGAGGAGATTTCCGCACTTGTCGACATGATGAAGTTCGGGCCAGCCGGTTTTGACCCGCACATCGTCCTAGGCGGGTCTCCGGACCCGGCATTGAAAGATCTCGAGGATGGCGGCGTTCTTGCGACCGCCTACGCCGCGCACGCCGGCATCCTGATCACCGACAATCTGAAGGATTTCGCCGGACAAGATGCGGAGACATACCGGACGTCGCGCGTCCAAGCGCCCGACGGCAAACCGATCGGTGAGCGTCCGCGCAGCGACCAGCGTCGGCACACCGGCCTCGATAGCCGCTATGGTGACGGTATCGGCTTTGCTCATGCGATCACGCGCCGACGTCTTCAGCCTTGCGATCGTTCGAGCCGAGGGCACCTTCTGCAGTTGCTGATCGCTGGCTTTTTCGGAGCGACGGCGTCGGGTCGCCCACTCACTGACCACCCGCCTCCGCCTCATATCGCAACAGCTGCTAAGCCGCCGAAACGAACCCACCAGTAAGTTTCGATGCGCGGACTCCGGGAGAGGCCTACTGCACAATAGCTTGGCGCCGACACCGCCCGGCGTTCCGGTAACGATGATGTCCCTGGCAGCACGGGAATAGTCGACCTCGAACTGAGGCCCTAACCCACCCCGTCCGTCTGCGGGCTGGTACGACGGCGCTTCGGCGCTTCGCTCGCTCTGGTGTTTTGCCGCCATAGAGAGCATAAAAACCGCGTCTGGCAGGTTCTCGCGCGGTACATTCTTCAGCTCAGCCATGCGGGCGTAAATTTCTTTGCCAGCACGCTCGTTCCGCTCGAATCGCTCCTGCGCCTGCCGTGCCTCCTGCTCTCGCAGTATTGTCTCTCGCCGCTTTTTTCGGAACATTCTCACGCCCTCCGGGCGGCGATATAGTCCGGTTCTCGCGCGACATGGAAGATCAAAATGACCTCGCGCGATCCGCAGCTCGGGCATCTAAGGCGAACGTGGTGACCGGCGGCAAGGGAGACAAGGCGGAGCTCGCCGCCCAGCCACTTCTGTGCACAGGGCGGCGGAACACGTGGAAAAGCTTCAGCTCCGACGATTCCGAATCCTTGCCCTGTGTTAGCAGCCGGAACGACCGGCGCCACCCAAGGATTTCCCGGGCGTGACGCGAGAGAATCAAGGTGCTCAACGAGAACGCCCCGCCTTCCGGACAATCGAAGGCTGGGCGATCTCCATCCTGCTCGAGGCGAGAACGCCGAGCGAAGCCGGATCAGCAATGGGTGCGGCCGTCGCCGCATCATGCTTGGCGATCTTGCCCTCGACCTCCGCCGCGTGAGCGAGCGCCCTGTTCCAGCGCGCTTCAAGTTCACTCGCCACCAGCCGGTTCGCGGGGTCGGCGGCATTGTATTGCCGGAAAGCCCGCTGCGGCATAGCGCGCCGCTTCCAGATCGCGACTGAGAGCATCGCGCTCCTGATCCCGTCGTTCTTCGGCTTCCTTGGCAGCAGCGGTTGCCGCAGCGATCGCGCCTGGGCCGACAACGCCAAGCAGTGCTTCCTCGATTGCATTATTGACGCTTAGTCCTCCGAAGGCGATGCAGAGAGGGCCGCCATTGTCCATCCAGGCGCGGCTGCAGCTGTAGCGCGGGATATGGTGCTTCAGGCCTGAGTACCGGACTGTGAGCTTGCGGCCGCAGCGCTTGCACCGGACCAGACCGGCCAGCAGCGTGTCTCCATGCTTGGGCGCGCCGTGATGTCGACCAGTGGCAACGTTGCTGCTGACCATTGCGCGGATCGCCTCGAACCTCTCCCAGCTCACATACCCGTCGTGGGTATTGGGCTTCAACATCAACCATTCGTTCCGCCTCTTGCGGCGGATCTTCACGCTCGCGCCCTCGGCGGTGTATCCCGCCGCCACAGCCGTCTTACCATAGGCATAGGCGCCGCCGTAGACCGGGTTCTCAATGATCCGGTGGATAGTGGAGTAGCTCGGTCGCCGCCAGGCCGTGTCGCCGTTGGACTGCTTCACCGGCAGATCGAGGTTGTACTCGTGGAGCCAGCAGAGCGCCTGTCGGGCACTGCCCAGCTCCTCGACCTTGTCGAACACCAGCTTGATCGCTTCCTGGACACGCCGATCCGGATCTTTCTCATAATGGTCGCCGGCCTTGACGAAGCCGACCGGCGCCGCCACAACCAACTCGCCCCGGCGCGCCTTCTCGTAGCGGGCCGAGAGCGAGCGCTGGCGCAACAAATCCAGCTCGTACTCGTTGAGGCTCCCCTTGAGCCCGAGCAGCAGGCGGTCGTTGCCGTGCCTTGGCGCATATATGGTCTCCTGATCGACCAGAACGGTGTCGACCACGCGGCACATCTCGATGAGTTGCTGCCAATCCCGGCTGTCGCGAGCGAAGCGCGAGACCTCGCGGGCGCAAACTGCACCAACCTTACCGAGGCAAACCTCCGCTACCATCCGCTCAAAGCCAGCGCGTTGTACCCCGCCGGCGGCTGAACGACCGAGATCATCATCGATCACTTCGATCTCTGACCAGCCGAGCGCCATCAGCCGGTCCCGCATGGCGTATTGTAATGCGCCGCTCTCACGATTGTGCAACACTTGATGGGCTGAGGACTGGCGCACGTAAAAAATCGCCTTGCGCTGCAAATGATGAGGCCTGACCTTGTCAGAGATCATGATCAACCTCCTTCGCGCGCGGCGTCGCTGTCGTCGAATGAGGCTCGCCCGCGCTTGCGCTGGCAGCTCTGACCATGCGGCGCGCCCATAACGCCGTTCGATAGGCCGCTCACGAACAGATCCATCTGCTGCTGTGGCCGTGGTTGTCGATTCTGTCGGTATCCGTTTCCTGGCGTCGCCATCTGCCGCGACATGGCTCTCTCCCTGATTCTGGTCGTGAGAGGCTCCAGATGCGCCAGAAAGCAGGACGGCCGATGGCGTTTGATCCTTCAACGCCAGATCGAGAAGTGCGGAGAGCGCCGAAAGTGCATCGATGCTAACAAACGGCGGCTATCCGGAATATCGTGTTGAGGTACCTCGCCCGTTGAATTCTTCATCCGTGTAGATTCGCAAGTGCTCGCAGCAGGCTCGGACTCGTCGAGGGCGCTCGGCGAACGCTTTGACCGATGTAATGCAGTTCGTATGTGCCCGACTTGGGAGCGTTGACGTTTGTACCAATTACTGGTACATAATATCCTCATAAAGAGGTTTGCCATGATGGATGCGCCAAATCACGATTCGGATTTTTTCAAATGGACGCAGCAACAATCTGCCGCTCTCCGGTCTCGCCCCCTCGATTGCAGCGAACTCGACACTGACAAACTGGCGGAAGAGATCGAAGACATGGGATTGGAGCAGATACGTAAGACCTCGAGCTTTCTCGTTCAAATGCTGGTGCACCTGCTCAAGTTGCACCTTGACCCGAACGCTCCTTCTGCTCAACACTGGTTTGAAGAGGTGCTCCAATTCCAAGCCGAAGCCGTGCTCGCCTTCTCGCCTGGCATCAAGCAGCGTCTCGATCTCATAAAGATCTGGAAGCTTGCGAAAAAGGGCGCCACTTCAAAATTGGCTCAGCACAAAGTCGTGGCTCCGGATTTGCCGCCAGAGTGTCCGCTTTCTCTGGACGATATGCTCGACATCGACTTCGATCCGAATATAGCTCTCCAGGCGATTGCCGCGGCCGTTAACGCGTCCACGGCCAAGCACGGCCGGTGAAAGCTTCCAATTCGGCAGATATGGAAGCCGTTAAGGCGGCTGCCATATCGTTTCTAAGACAAAGATTGTCGGAGTCGGGCATGTCCCATACCCAGTTGGCTAAGAAGGCCGACTGCGAACGCTCTCACATATCCGAGATGCTTTCGGGACGTGTAGAAAGGTTCAGCCTTGCTCGCATCAATCGGGTCCTCGCCGTGTTCGGGGCAAGTATTCATGTGAGCTATCGGCTAGTGTCCGACGATCGACGGAGCCTCACAGTCCTTGGATCCACCCGAAGTGCGCGATAGCAGGACGGTCGCGCAGCGACCGCGCCCACACGTTATTCCGAGATTTGCGTGGGATGGATACTCACCGTTTCAACACGATATTCCGGATAGCCCAAACGGCTGAGCTACCAAAAGCTGGGGGGCCGGACATGCCGTCCGGTCGAACATCCATGCTGGCACCTCAAGCCACCGATCTGCCTGCGATCCATCCACCGTACAGCGAAAAACAACGCAGCCAGCCTTGTCGGCTGCCCCATGAACGCAAACTCTGCGACCAAACCAAGGATGATGCCGATAAAGAACCTCGCGAAGAACGGTCCTGTGGGCGTTCTCAAACGTTGTTGCACAACGAGATAAGGACGCATTTATCGTTGGAGAAGGATGCGCCGGTCTCGCGCGCCGTCAAACTAGTGGCTCTGCACAGTGATTATGACTCTTTGGAAGTAGCGGGATAGGCGCGGCCCATTTTGGCGCGGGCTTTGTCTGTTGTGAACATCCATTTGATGTGTGAGCGAGCAGCATTTCGCTTCCGTTCCCAGGCGGCGATTTCGCGGCGCAGGCGCTTGGGATCGTCGATTCTGCGATCCAGGCACTGGCCCCGCAGGACGCCGATCTCGATCTCAACCATGTTGAGCCAGCTTGCGTGCTTGGGGGTGTAGTGGAACTCGAGCCGCCGCAAAATCCGTCTGGCTTCGGTCGGCGGGAACGCCTGATAGAGGGCGCCGGCGGAGTGGGTCGATAAATTATCCTGGACGACCCGGATGATCTCGGCGTCGGGATAATGGACGTCGACGAGGTCGCGCAGGCATTGGGCGTAATCTTCTGCCGCGCGCCGCTTGGTGACTTTGATCTTGCGCCACGGACGATGCACGTCGAGGAGAACGAAGAGATTGGCCGTGCCGTTGCGACGATACTCGTAATCGTAACGTTCGAGCCGGCCGGGCGCGGCCGGAATCGGTTGACGCGCCTCGCCGATGAGCTGCACCGGGCTTTCGTCGAAGCACACCACCGGCCGCTTGGGATCGGGCGCCGCGGCATAGAGGTCGAGCACGTCCTCCATGCGGGCGACGTATTCGCCGTCGACCTGCGGAATGCACCACATGTCCTTGCGCCAGGGTTTGAGGCCATTTTCGGCCAGGCGCCGCCGAACCGTCTCATGCGACAGGCTCTTGTGTTCGGTGAGCTTGACCATCGCACCTGCCAGCAGCTCGAGCGTCCAGCGGGCACGGCCCTTTGGCGGGCTGGCGCAGGCCGTCGCCACCAGCAGGGCTTCTTCCTTGACCGTGAGTTTGCGTTCCGCCCCGGGACGCGGCTCGTCGCTCAGCGCCCGTTCGAGATTGCCCTCCACGAAGCGGCGCTTGGTCCGGTACACGGTCGAGCAGCCCACGCCGACGCTCCTCGCGATCTCCTCGTCGCCGGCCCCGGCATCGGCGGCCAGCAAGATCTGCGCTCGCTTGAGCTTGCGGGAGGCATGCTTGCCGCCGCCGAGCAGCGCCCTGAGTTCCGTGCGCTCGATTTGGCTGAGGTCGACCCGATAGCGTACATTCATGGCGTGCCTCCATGTTCGAGGCACGCACCAACAACTGAATCGGATGGCCGGCGTGAGTCCTTCGGCAAAAACCTTCACGCCCAAGCAGGGGCAGTATCTGGCCTTTATCCATCTCTACACCCGGCTGCACCGCAGACCCCCGGCCGAAACCGACATGCGGGAATATTTCCTCGTCAGCCCGCCTTCCGTTCATCAGATGGTGCTGACGCTGGAACGGGAGGGCCTCATCAGACGGCAGCCAAGGACCCCTCGCAGCATCGAGGTCCTCGTTGATCCGAAACACCTGCCGGAGCTAATCTGACCGCCAGACGCAACCGGTCAAAATCACTGTGCAGAGCTACTAGCCGGGACCGTTCTTTGCCGCCCGGTCCTGGGCGGGCTGCACCACCAATATGTTCGGATTTGATTTACGACAGGCACAAGGGTCTTTCGCACGTAGCGTGGTCGAATGATCGCCCGAAATACCTTCTCTATCGGACTGATAACCCGCTCAGTGGTGCACCGAAGTCCGCCCGACAAGTTTTACGGGACGCCCGTGTTTTGAACACGAAGAAAAGAATTCAGACGAGACACCAACTGGACACCTAGTTTTCTCAATCCACTAACTATTTGAATTCATGGCGCTCCCTAGGGGAGACGGCGGGCGCTCGCGGAAACACCGATAAAACGGGCACAAATCAGCTTATCTGCTTCGGGATTGCTACCATGACCTGCTACCACCGATCAAGCGTGAGGAAACGCCCTCCCGCCTCGCTGTTAAGTGTCAAGGAAATCCCATTCGCTGCCCATGACCCAGCGGAGCGCGCTGAGCTTGCCGTTAATCATGCCCCATTCAAAATCAGTCCACGGGCCAAGTTTCTCCAGCCCGACCTCAGCCTCCGTCCGCTTTGCTGCGGCCAACGCCATGCTCCACACGGTATCAATCGTGATTTTGTGGCGGCGCTTCGGTTGCTGCTTTTCCCACTCATCCCTCGTGACGAGCCTGTGTTTTCCGCTTTCAATAGCCGTCCGAAGGTTCCAATGACGATTGTACCAAACTTGACGATATAAGAGATGCTCGGCTTCCAAGATTTCACTGAGGAGCCTGGGTTCTTCTCTAAATTCAAACTCCCATGTCACGTCGTCCATCCACTCGGGAGCGAATTTAGTCAGCACATCACCCAACGCCAAAGAATAGGAGGAGTTATTTGAAAAGAACAATTCGGCAAGGTCAGGATGCGGCTGGCGCTCATCAATGCCCATGTTAGAGAAGTCATGCTTGTTGTGCGTTACGAAGGCATAATGGTCGTGTGCGCTACCCACCGACGCAGCATCGACAAAGGCTTCAATCAAGATAGCGTCGCCGATGCTATTTTTATCCTTGTGAAACGGCGCCCGCCTATCTAGTGCGCGCTGTGCGGCTCTGAGCTTGACGCCGTCGCTGGCCTCAATCGTGGTAACTCCTGCAAACAATTTCTCAATGCGTTGGACACTTTCGTGGGCGGCCTCCCCGAGGATCGTTATGCGGTGGTCAACATCGTCCAAAATAGCTATCGCTCTGTCTCGTCCTTCCTCGTAGCCGAACTGTTTCACGGCCTCCTTGACCCGCTTGAATGTGCTGCTCAGGCTCTTCCCGCTCTCTTTAATGATGCGGTCCTTGTTACGGGCAAACTCATCGACCGATTGCTTCGGGAGGATCAGCGATACTTTCTTCGCTTCAATGAGTTGTTCCAACGCAGCGAGCGTGGGTTGATGACGATAGTCCTTCGCCATATCGAGCCACACGCAAGTATCCACCAAGAGCTTCAGCACGGCTTTTGGCTTCCTTACCTGTTTGCTGCGGGTGAGCGGTCCGAATCTATGCTCCCGTAGGATCGACAGGGCCGAAAGGTGTTACCATCTGGGTTCATCAAGTATTCAACCACTTCAATATCCTGGTGCGCTTCCTTTAGTTTGGCAATGTAGGCTGCAAAGGCGTTGTTGGCTGGGAATACAGATTACCGAGAAAGTTCTGAATGCTGGCGTCACCCTGATCGGCCGCCTTTTTCACCCACATGAGACCTATGCCGGTGTCACGCGTGATGGTGTCACTGCCTAGGAGATACATCTGGCCCAAACGAGATTGAGCGTAAGCGTCGCCTTGCTCAGCAGCGTAGCGATACCAGAAAGCGGCCTTGGCCTGATCTTTCGGGACGCCCTGCCCGCTATCATACAGTCGACCCAGCCACCTTTGCGCTTCAGAATTACCTTGTTCGGCAATCGGCCGCCAAAAGTTGAGGGCCGCTTCATAGTCCTTTCGTTGATAGGCCAAAGAACCGTCTTGAAGAGGATCGGCGACTGTTGCCCCAATCCCAGCTAGTACCAGCCCGATGACGAGGAGCGGCAGGCGTCCTCCAAATAGTTTGGTCACGTTAGATTCTCCGAGGGAACGTCCGCATTCTTATAATGAAAACACAACCTTTGGTAACGCCTTTCTGGAAAATCGCTGCGACGCGAAACAAGAAGCCCCATGTCTGCGTTGGGTCTTACCTGACAGCCACATCCGCTCCGACCGGGCCGGCATGTTGGAAAAGTGCGACTTCCGAACCATCCCGAGGTGCCCCAAAGTGAACCTCGCGCATCCGGCAGGGCTGGCGTCCTTACGTGGACAATCAATAGGAGGTGGCAATGGTGACACCCAGCGAAGCACTGCAGCACATCGCCACCCTCGTGGAAGCATCGGTCAACTTGAAGGACGACACGCATCGCAAGGCGTTGCTACGGAGCGTCGTGGTGGTCGCCCAGAAGGGTCTCGGCGTGGCACCTGAGAGACCAAGCGCCGTTTCGACATCCCCGGCTGTGATTGCACCCCGTCGATAGGGCCGAAGCAGGTCGCGTATTTTGATCAACGGAAGTCCGGCCAGTGTGTCGTTTTTACTTACTTTCATGCCCTTCCAGCCTTTTTGGTTCAGCAGTGTTTTGAAGCCTGAGGAAGCCCAACGAGGCGTCACCGCCAGTTTTGGCCTCCCAAGTCCTTTGGGTCATCGGCGGCGGTTGGCCGTTGGCGCTCTTTCTGCCACCCTTTGATCGCGTCGCGGAGTGTTCCTGCCGCAACGGGGGCGCTCTGGCTTCCTCGGGTGAAATTGGGTGTATCAATCGGTTCACCAGCGTTGCGCTTGTCTATTGCTTGCAGCGCTCGCACGTAGGCTCGCAATGCCTGCATCCCAAGTTCGCCGTAGGCGGGGCTCTTACGATCAAGATTGATTTCAAAGTCTGCCAGCAAGAGAGAAACGTCGTCCTCAACCGCCGTGATGTCGCCTAGCGCCAACGCCTTTTGCATCGTCGCCAACTCGTGGACCATGTGTTCCTTTCGGCGGGCGAGCTGCTCGGGTGTCAATCGGCCAGGGGTCCCGACGCCGATCGGCGAGCTAAGCGTTTGACCTGCCTAGCGGTGAAGGGGTCACTCTTAGACGCCTATTCACATCTCCCTGCTCATCTGCCGGATCAGCGCGCGCAATTCTGTCTCGATACGCGGGCGCCCTCCCCGCGAGTTCGATTTCCAACGCCAATAGTAACGGAAGCCGGCTCGATGCCACCGCACCAGCGTCTCAGGTTGGACAATCGTAACGACCTCCAGGATCGACGGAAACCATCGATACATCTGGACGAGGAACCAGCGCTCGTTGTTGGTGGGCTGGGCTCGACCCTTCACCCTGCGCCGCAAGACGATCAACTGATGTCGAAGCACCGCGTTCTCAGCTAGGTCACGACGGCCAGAACGAAACAGAACAGCCCGATCATTCCGCCAGCTTAGGCGATTCCGTCACGTCATCAACTCGGATAAGGTTTTCGGTACACACAGGCGCGGGCTCGACGTGCCGCCGCGGCTTACCATCGCCGATGGCGCACTCGGGTTCTGGAAGGCCGCCGGCGAGGTCTGGCCGAAAACGCGCGAGCAGCGTTGCTGGGTGCACAAGACCGCGAACGTGCTCGCCAAGTTGCCGAAGAGCCAGCAGCCGAAAGCCAAACGCGCGTTGCAGGAGATCTGGATGGCTGAAACCAAGGTCGCCGCCGAACTGGCGTTCGACGCCTTCGTGGAGAGCTACGCGCTGAAATACGCGAAGGCGGCCGACTGCCTGGGCCAGGATCGAGACGCGCTGCTCGCTTTCTACGACTTCCCGGCCGAGCACACTGGAAACACCTGCGGACCACCAACCTCATCGAAAGCACCTTCGCCACCGTGCGCCACCGCACCATCCGATCGAAGGGCTGTCTGTCGAACGGGACCGCGCTCGCGATGGTCTTCAAACTGGTCGAGGGCGCACAGAAAAGCTGGCGCCGTCTCGACGGTCACAACCAGTTGCCAAAACTCGTTCTCGGTGTGACATTCGCCGACGGGATCGAGGTCATCGCCAAGCCGACCGACCGTCAGCCCATAACCGCCGCCGCCTGACCGGCTCCGCCGTCACCAAAATTTGGCGATAGCTCGACCTGACGCAGCTCTGAGGAATAAATAGATCGGTGATGCTGTCGATCTCGCCGTCGCCCGCAGCGCCTGCACCTGCGAAATCTGCGGCACCGAGGGCCGGCTCTTCGACAACAAGGGACGGCTCGAGACCCGCTGCACTGGGCACGCTGCGGGCGATCCGGTGCCGCCCCGCTTTGGACGCGGCTTCGAGAACGTCCACCGGCTGCGCCGGTCGCGCGGCCGAGCCGATGCAGTGATGCAGTGATGCAGTGATGCAGTGATGCAGTGTGTCAGACCATGTCCAGTCCAATTCTCCTACGGGGCAGTGTAGTCGACCCTATTTGCTGTGGACAACTTTTCCGACCGTCCCGCCGATCTGCTGCAAAATGCAGAATTTCGCCTGAAGCGATCAGGGACTGTCAACAGATTTTGCTTTCCGATCGCGCAAGTTGATCGGCATGCTCGGACTCCCGAAATGGGTGCGAGCAAATGAAGGCTTTGGCGACAGTTCAACAGAAGGGCGGCACAGGGAAGTCCACGACGAGCTTGAATATTGCTATCGCGGCGGCACACCGCGGCTATCGCGTCGCCTTGTTGGAGACCGACCCGCAAGGATCGTTGCAGCTGTGGAGGGGATTGCGGAGAAGGCGCTGGCCATGCGTGCTCCCCCTAGGCTCTGACGAACTTGCAGCATGGCTCGCACGCCATCGTCACCTCTTCGATCTCGCGGTCGTCGACACGCCGGCGCACGACGGCAAGACGATCGCCGAGGCAGTCAAGGCAGCTGATCTTGCTCTGATCATGACCCAGCCCACCATGCTGGCAACGTCGGTCGCGATGCGCCTGAGGGGCCTGTTCCTTGAGCATGACATCCCGTTCGCGATCCTCCTGTCCCAGACACCGCCGACCCTGAGTGCCCGCCTCGCTCAATGGATCGACGACCACCGTCTGTTTGGCACCGTCGTGCAGGGACAGCTCGCCTACCGCTTCGCTTATCAAGACGCGATCGCGGTCGGTCTGGGCGTCGTTGAATACGAGCCGGAGGGCCGGGCAGCCGCCGAGGTGCAGATCGTCACCGATTGGATCCTGCGCCGGCTGGAGATCATCAATGAGCCGTAACCCCAAGGAAGCGCTGGATGCAGGAACCCGGCATCTTCGAAATGCTCTGACTTATTCGCAGCCCGACGGTTCTCCGGGTTCCACCGGCGAAACGTTGCGAACGACCGTCACGATAAGGCCGAATCTTCATAGCGCGCTCCGCATTTTAGCGGCCACCCGGGGGGCCGACTGAATGACCTCCTCGTAGTCGCGATTGAGGATCTGCTGGTGCAGCAGGGAGCCCTTCCCGGCGCTGTCAGCCGCGCTGCCCTACGTCGGCGGCTCCAGGCGAACGGGCCGAGCAACCCGAGCGAGGGTCCGGCCGGCTTGCCGCTCGAGGGGGACGCCTGAATCGAATTGGGGTGCACGGGAGCATCAGGGAGGGCAGCCAGACTAGATGTTCGCGGACCGGCGGATTCGCTTCCCTCTTGCTGCCGCCTCGACCATGGTGGGGACCAAATGGAGCACACTCACCATGGGTTACCAGTTCTTCCGGGTGAACGTATACGCCCGCCGCGGGGCCCACAAGTGGCGATCCAAGAAGCGAAATCCGTCTCTGTTCGATATCCGCGACGAGATGGTTCGGGCACCGCATGCATGCAGCCACGTGGCAGAGCCCCGAGAGCCGCGGGTGCTGTTTGGCCGGTCTCCGATCGAGGCGTTTGCATTGGCATCAGCCCGCGCCGATCAAGCCGTCAACGATCGCGGGCACAAGCTGCGCTGCGACAGCCCGGTCGTCGCGGTTGGCGTCGCGAGCTGGCCCGACACCGTCGCCGAGGTCCAGGATAACCCCCAGAAAATGGCCGAGTACGAACACTGGCGCGCCCTGACGATCGCGTGGCTCGCCAGCAACTGGGGCGAGAAGCTCCAGTGCATCGTCGAGCACTTGGATGAGCCGCACCCGCATCTTCACTGGGTCGTGATCCCGGACCTCCAGGAGAACGGCCTGCTCCAGATCCAGAGTGTGCATCCCGGCTATGAGGCGAACGCGGCGTCGAAGGCACGGGGCGAAACGAAGCGCGAGCAGAAGAAGGCCTACAAGGCCGCCATGAAGGCGCTGCAGGATGACTACTACGTGAACGTCGCTGCGCATTGCGGGCTCACCAGGCTGGGTCCGCGCCGGCAGCGCTTGAATCGCGAGGAGTGGTTGGAACAGCAGCGCCAGGCCAAGTACTTGGCGAGCACGCGCGCCAACCTCATGGCCGATATCGAGAAGGCGAAGGCGCAGGCGAAGCAGATCATTGACGAGCGGGTCGCGAAGACGGAGGCGGCGGCGGAGGCCCGCGTGAACGACGCCGTGATGCAGATGCATCAGCGCATCGAGGCGCTGAAGCAGAAGGCCCTCCACCGCATTTCCAAAGAGCGGGCGACGGTCGCCAAGCTTGAGAGCGAACTCGCCGCTCGAGACGAGCGTCTCCAGGCGGCCTTGGCCCTGTTGGAGGAATACGGGATCGAGCACCGCCCGAAATTCTAGGGCCCGGCTGAAAGTGTTCGGCAAGGTAAGCCGTTGCAAAGCTCGCGAGAGTGCAGCGGCCGAGGGCCTGCAGGCGGAGCCGCATCAAGCGCGTGGCGCCATACCCAACGCGCCAGATTCGTCCTCAGCCTCGATCTTAGCTCGCTCATGCGCGACCGCCGCCACGATCGCGAATCTAATCGGGACTGAGCTGCGGAAAAGCAATCACCGTGCCCCCCTGCTCGCCCGAAGATGGAGCATCGTATTCGCCCTGGGCGCCCTCCGCGTTTGTAACCGCGGAACGCTCGGCCTCGAGCAACGCGGCGATGTCGGCGCCGATGAGGCTCCCCCGCTCCAAGAGCTGGCGCGCGGCCGCAATCAACACGGTCCGATTAGCCTCCAGCAGTTCGCGACAGGTGCGATCCGCCTCGGCGAGCTCGATGCCGACCGCCGCCCGGATGTCGGCGTAGCGGAGAAACTCCTCCGCACGGCGCGGGTCGCCGAAGTGCGTCAAGGGCGACGGCCCCGCCAGACCAAGTCCACCTAACATCGCGCAGCTCAGCCTGGTAGCCTCCGCAAGATCTTCTTGGGCGCCGTGGGACGCCTCACCAAGCAGGACTTCCTCCGCGACACGGCCGGCGAGCAAGACCTCGATGCGTGACCGATAGTCGCTCGCCGTGCCCTCGAAGATCTGGCGGGTGGTGCGCATCGACATCCCAAGTCGCCGGCCTGTGCGCGTCGTGTTGGCGACGACGCCGTCGGCGCCGAAGCGGAGCACGTCGACCACCGCGTGCCCCGCTTCGTGGGCCGACGTCCTCCAGCGCAGCTTGTCAGAAATGTCGTGGTCGCCGACGACAGCAAGACGGAGGTCCTCGCTCGCGGTTCTCGCGCCGCGCCACACGGCGCGCGTCCTTCACCGCGCGCTCCGCGTCGGCGCCGGTCATGCCGGCCGCCGACATCACGATGGTGGAGATGTCTGCGGCGACGAGATCGCCCTTCAACCGCACCCGGAAGATCTTCTCGAGCTCGTCCTGATCAGGCGGACTGATGCGCACCACGTTCTCGAAACGGCCCGCGCGGAGCAGCGCGGGATCGCAAGCCTCGACCTCGTTGGTGCAGCCGATCAGGAACATGCCCTCCCGCCGGCGCACCCCATCAATCTCCTCGAGCAGAGCGTTGATGCAGTTCCTGACATAGTCAGAGTGCGAGTGGGTGACGCCACGACGGTCGACGAAGCTATCGCATTCCTCGAGCAGCATCACGCACGGCGCCTGCGCCCGTGCGGAGGCGAAGTCGCGGCGCATTGCCGCCAGGAAATCGCCGAGGTGCCCCTCCGCCTGCCAGGAATAGTACGAGCAGACGATCAGCGGCATGGCGGCTTTCGAATCCTCCCCTAACGCGCTACGCGCGAAGGCCTCCGCGAACAGCGTTTTGCCGACCCCGGGCGGTCCGGCGAGCATCACGGCACTCGAGACAGCATCCCAGGAGATGTCGCCGCGCCGCCAGGCGGCGAGATCGGCGATCGCGTCGTCGGCCCAGGCGCGCGCACCAGCCATGCCGTGGATCTCGGAGAGCACCAGTCCTCGCGAGGGCCGTTCGGCGCTCTTCGAGGCGGCGAGCCGGCGCAGCTCGTCGACGCAGGCTTCCGGCGTCCGGTCGAAGCGGATCGCCGCTGCGAGGTCGCGGGCCCCGAGATTCCGCAAGGTCGCCGCTGGCACGTCGACCGCTGTCCTCATGCCGGTAACGGCACGGATGGTCCGCGACACGGTCGGGGGGTCTAGTGGTCACTGCCTAACATAAGAGTCCCGTTAGGGATTCCATTTGTTCGGCGCGCGTGCGAGTCTTACGCATGCGCACCGGGATTATCATTAAGATCACACCACCAGATCGCCATCGGCTTGAAGCGATCACCAGGGACCGTAGCACCTCGCAGAAGCACGTTTGGCGAGCAAACATTGTGCTTCTGAGCGCCGACGGTGTCGGGACCAACGAGATCATGCGCCAGACCGGCACGTCGAAGACCTGCGTCTGGCGCTGGCAACAGCTGTTCATGGAAGAGGGCGTCGACGGCCTCCTGCGAGACAAGACGCGCCCCTCGCGGGTTCCCGGGCACGGCCCGGAGGTGGCCGAGCGTGTGGTCGCGCTCACGTTGGCCGACCCGCCGATCGAGACGACCCATTGGACGGCCGATCTGATGGCGCGGGCGAGCGGCATAAGTGCCAGCGCGGTCCGTCGCATCTGGAAAGCGCACGGGCTCCAACCTCACCGGTGCCGACAGTTCAAGCTCGAACGATCCAAACTTCGTCGCCAAGTTGCGCGACATTGTCGGGCTCTATGTCGATCCGCCGGCCCATGCCATCGTGCTGTCGGTCGACGAGAAGAGCCAGATTCAGGCCCTCGATCGCACCCAGCCAGGCCTCCCGCTGAAGAAGGGCCGGCTCGGAACCATGACACACGATTACAAGCGGCACGGCACCACGACGCTGTTCGCCGCCCTCAACGTCCTCGACGGCACGGTCATCGGCCGCAACATGCAGCGTCATCGTCATCAGGAACTCATTCGATTTCTGAACGCCATCGAGGCGGAGGTTCCGATCGGCAAGGTCATCCACGTCATTCTCGACAACTATGCAGCTCACAAACACCCCAACGTTCGTGCCTGGCTTGATCGCCACCCTCGTTTCGTTTTCCACTTCACACCAACCTCGTGCTCCTGGCTCAACGCTGTCGAGGGGTTTTTCGCCAAGCTCAGCCGACGTCGATTGAAACGTGGTGTCTTCCGCTCCGTCGTCGATCTCCAGGCGGCCATCTACCGCTTCGTCGCTGAGACCAACGCCGACCCGAAGCCATTCACGTGGACCGCCAACCCTGACAAAATCATCGCCGCCGAGACGAGACCAACGGCCGCGGCCGCGTCGCCGCGAATTGCCGCCCGCCATTCGGGCATCGTCGCGGAGATGCCGGCGACGAAGTGGGTTACCTCGGCGCGCGCGCGCTCATCGAAGGATTCGGCGACCTTCGTCCGCCAATAGACGAGCACCGGGGGCAGCGCCTCGCCGCCCGGGCATTCGCGTTCGTTCATCGGGCAAAGCTCCGTCTTTCGCGCGGCAGGCCGCGCGTGATGCCAAAAGAAAGATTCGAGAAAGTTAGGCGAGGGAGGGTCCTAGGCGGACCCTGCCCTCCCTCGCCGGGACACGCCCCGTCACGTCACGCCGTGCCGGACCACGCCTAGCATCGCGGTGTCGAGCCAAGCCAAGAACTATTCGAGCTGCGACTCCTCGATCAGGAAGCGACCGAAGTCGGGACGGTGGTCGCCGATGCCGAATGGCCCGGCCATGCGAAAGTAGCCGACGACGTCCTCGCGATTGATGATTGTGGTGATGAAGGATCCGCGGACGGTCGCGCTCCAGCCGTCGAAGCACGGGCGGGTGCGCGCCACCCGCGAGTCGTCGACGCGCACGATCTCGCGGTGGCGGAAGCGCGGGTCATTCCAGAGCTCCGCGACCGTCTTCGGACCGTCATACTCGAGCATCGCGGGACCTTCAGCGACGAAGGCGGCCTTGGTCGACTTGCCTTTGCGGACTGTCTTGGCGCCGTTGACGAGCGCGCCCTTGATCGCGGCCGGTGGCAGACACGGTCGGCCTTCGTGAAGCCACAGCGATCCGAACCATTCGAGCTCCGCGATCTTGTGATGGTCGGCGTCGGTCTTGTGCTTCTTCGACGTGAGCTTTTCTGAGCGCCTTCGCCGCGGGGTCGAACGGGTCAGCGAGCCTGCTGGAGTGCATCAGCATGGGGCCGACGCCGACCAGACGCAACGTGATCATCTCCACCGCCATGATCAGACCTCGCCGTCGGTGGGATCGAAGAGCGGCGCCGCCTCGGCGATGCTGCGGACGATGTCGGCGTACGAGGCGGGCTTGTTGGCGTACTTGCGCGCGCGCAGCATGCTCGTCACCACATCGTGGCATTCACGGCACAACACCGTCAGGTCGCCCTCGCCCTCGTCGCCGAGGTTTTCGTAGGTGCGGTGATGCGCCTCGAGTTCCTCGGTTGCCGGGCAAAGCAGGCAGCGATGACCTGCGGCGGCGAGCGCGCGACGGCGCATCTCCCGCCAGGCGGCGCCGCGAAGATGCTTCTGGTAGTCCACCATCAATCGTTGTCCCCGTTCATTGCATGGGGGACGCATAGCATAGATTTTAGGTTTTGGGGACAAATTGTCCCCGAACTCTCAAAAAGATTTTGTTAACCTTAACGTGCGGTTAACAGGGGACGGAGGATTCTATTCGTCGGCCATGGTTGTCCGACTCGCCCCCATCGGCAGCCTGAACAGAAGAACTGATAGATTCTGCCTCATAGAAGCAACGGCTCGATGGATGACCACCTGCTGACTCCTTCCTTGCTTCGAGCTGCGCGCGCGCTGCTCGGATTGAGCCAGACCGAACTGGGGCAGAAGGCGGGCGTGTCCCGGAAAGCAATCGCAACCTTTGAGACGGCCGCCCCCTCCGATCGGCTCGACCCGCGCCGTAAGGCCGTGCTGGACACGCTGCGGCAATATCTCGAAGCTGAATGCGACATCGAGTTCACCTTCGCGAGCGACCGGACCGGCGAAGGGGTGCGGCTTCGCGCGAAGCCGAGGTGACGAGAGCGACTGAAAGATTCCGGTGGGCAGGATGACAGAAGGCCAAGCCTAAGTCGTACCACGCAAACTCCCACAACTAGAATATCCGCATGTCAGCCGATTCGACCTTTCCAACCGTCGCTGCGGATGATTTTGCGCGCCGCTTCTCGCAACGGGGCGGAAATCTTATGTGGTTGCTCGGAGCGGGTGGCTCGGCGGCCGCCGGCATTCCGACCGCGTGGGACATGATCTGGGAGTTCAAGCAGCAGCTCTACATAAGTCAGCGGCGCGTCTCTCCGAAGATGGTCGCCGACCTCGCCAACCCGGCCGTCCGGCGCGAACTGCAGTCATTCATCGATGGCATCGGAATCTGCCGCCGCCCGGCGCTCCCGACGAGTATGCGGCGCTCTTCGAAGCCGTCTATCCGAGCGAGGCGGACCGTCGAACTACATCGCGTCGAAGGTCAGCGGCGCCAAGCCGTCCTACGGACACGTCGCTCTCGCGACAATGATGAGGGCCGGACGTGCTCGTCTCGCCTGGACGACCAATTTTGATCCGTTGATCGCTGACGGCTGTGCGAAGGTCTACGGCGGAACGGGTCAGTTGACGACGGTGGCGATCGAGACCGGAAGTCTGGGACGCCAAGTCATTGACGAGGGGCGATGGCCCGTCGAAGTCAAACTGCACGGCGACTTTCGATCGCGCCGACTGAAGAACACCGGGGACGAACTGCGCGAACAGGATGCAAAACTTAGGGCGTTGTTGATCGACAGTTGCGGCCGGTGGGGCCTGATCGTCGCCGGCTACAGCGGCCGGGACGACTCCATCATGGCCACGCTGGAAGCGGCTCTCGAACGCGACACCCCTTTTCCGGCCGGTCTCTTCTGGCTCCATCGCGGCGAGGACCCACCGTTGGCGCGCGTCCAACGGCTCTTGACCGCCGCCGGCCGCAAAGGTGTCGATGGCGGGCTCGTGTCGATCGAGAATTTCGACGAGGCATTGCGCGACCTCGTTCGCCTCGCGGAGGACCTGGACACTAAGACATTGGACGAACTCGCTTCGGAACGACGGATCTGGTCTCCCGCACCGCGTCCGACCGGCAACCGCGGTTTTCCGGTCGTCCGCCTCAATGCGCTAGAATTGATCGAAACGCCGACCGTTTGTCGTCGCGTCGTTTGCGGCATCGGCGGCGTGGCGGAGGTCAGGTCGGCGATCGAAGCCGCCGACCTGCCGGTGCTCGCGACCCGGTCGCGAGCCGGAGTGCTCGCCTTCGGCTCCGACCACGAGGTGCGGGCCGTTCTTTCGGCGTACGACATCGAAAGCTTCGACTTGCATGCGATCGAAGTCCGCCGACTGCGCTACGAAAGCCAGGAGCGCGGTCTGCTCCGAGAGGCCCTGACCCGCGCGCTGACTCGCGCGCATGCCATGACCGCCGACCGTCGCCGGAGTAGCGATCTGCTGACGCCATCATCTATTGACGACGCGAAGTGGGCGCCGCTGGAGAGTTCTGGCGGGAAGGCTTGGGGGAACGGTACCGAGGCATCCCGAACCGAGCTGGCGGGATGGCCTGGGCATCCGACTGGATTGGGCCGACGAACGGCTTTGGCTTCTGCTCGAGCCGCGCACCGTGTTCGAAGGAATCACGCCGGCGAACAGAACCGCGGCGACCGATTTTGCCCGCGAGCGCACGGTAAGGCGCTACAATCAGACGCTCAACGCCCTTCTTTCGTTCTGGTCGACGCTCTTCGCCTCCCCGCAGCGTGACGTCTTAGCGCTGGGCATCAGCGCGGGCGTGGATGCGGCCTTCAGGCTCTGCGATACGACCGCCTACTCAGGAAGAGCCCGCCCATGACGAGCGAAATATCACCTCACATTTTCATCCCGGAAGCCGAGCTCGCTTTCCATCCCGAGCGAACGTCTGAGGTCGACCTGCACCCTCTGCGCGGGCTGTTGCGGTTCGGCCCCTATTCGTCCGGCCTGGTCCCCGATCCCATTCGGATCGCGACGATCGCGCCGGCGCGGCAGGGGGCGCGACTTTATGGCTTCACGAAGGAACTCGCGGCCGAGTTCAAGGCGACCGAACGCAAGGACTATCTGCCAGCCTGGCCCGGCTTCCGTAAGGCGTTCAATCTCGATATGCGAGGCGCCGTCAAAGACTGCCACGTCGAGCTGGACGATCGGCTCGAGGCGGAGATGAAGGACTCGGCCACGCCTCATGTCGTGCTGGCGGATCGGCTGTTGCGCGCAATTCAATCTCTCGAGGCTCGTCGCGACGCGTTCGACATCGTTTTCATCTACATCCCGCAGAGTTGGGCGTCGGGATTCGTTGGGTCCGCCGGCGACGATTTCGATCTCCATGACCACCTCAAGGCGGCGACCGCCGCGCGACGCATTCCGATCCAATTGGTGCGGGAAGACCGCGCGCTCGCCTATCCGGACCGCGCGAGCGTCATGTGGCGCATCGGCCTCGCGATCTACGCGAAGGCGGGCGGTGTCCCCTGGAAGCTCGCGGATAACCGTCGCAACAAGGAATCCCATCATGTATACCGGCAATCGGGTACGCTTCGTATCGCGGCCGCTTGCGAAGCCTGCAAATCCGCCCACAACGGCGGCGATACCAAAGAGCCCAAGCAGTACCACGCTCGGCACCCTGTTACGGAGAGCCGCCAATCGCTTCGCTTGATCGTCGATCATTTCATTAAGCGCCAGGATGAAGAGTCCGGTGGGGACCATGCCGCTGTCCTTCACGATCAGCCCCCTCACCTGGAGCCAGAGTGCCTCTTGAATACCGTTCGAACGATCGACAGCCGCCTTTCGCTCCGCGAGCGACTGCCCACTCTGAATGACGTCGAGACGAAGTTGAATATACGCCCGCAGCAATTTGAGGGTTTCTGCCCGGTGTGGATCCGGCAACAGCCTAGCGCGTAAAGCAGCCGTGCCGATTGCATTGGCCTCGTTCAATACGGCTTCGCGCCGGGCCTCAAAGCGTGACAACGCCATAGCGAAGGTGAACCCGATCATGAGCGCCAGCAGGCCAAGCATGGCGCTCTCCAGCGTCGAAATATTGGCACCACCTCGACCCTCATTCCGGATTCCGAGGACGCCAGCCTAACTCGCTGACCGCGAAGATCGCGGCAAGGCCGACCAGGAATATTGTCAGAAGGGAATAGCCGTACAAATCGATCATGACGACCGAGTCCATTTGGTACCCCCGGCAGACGTGCGGCGCGATGCCCGCTGCCATTTCTCACATCCGGCCGCGGCGCCTAAGTGTCGATCGTCTCGTTCGGCAGATGGTGCTCATGCCAAACGGCATTGAGAATGCCGAAGGTGCAGGCGAAAGCTACTCCGAGCATCCAGGCAAAGTACCACATTCTGCCTCCTCAATAGAAACCGGATGAATTGTGCTCAATACCCTTCGCAGTCACCCGCCCGCGCAGCACGGCGAAAACAATCGCGGTGTAGATGAGGATGACAGGCAGAAAGATCAGCGTCGCCAGCAGCATCACGAACAGGGTGAGTTGAACTCGATGAGGCATCCCATACGGTCAAGCTCGCGGCTGGTGCGACGTTCGACGGCAGCAGGAAGGGGAACATGCTCACGCCGGCGGTCGCGATGATGCCAAAAATGCCGAGCGCACTGGCCATGAAGGCAAGCCCGCGCCTTCGGACGCTGGTCAGGAGCAGCGCGAGCAGCGGACCAATTATGCCGAGGCAAGGCGCCACGATCATCCAGGGGTGCGTCGCGTAATTGGCGAGCCACTGGCCCGGCCGGCGAACGACCGTCTTCATGAGAGGATTCGACGGCCCGTCGCCAGTCACCGCGCTGGTGATGGCATAACCGTCGAATTCGGACCCAGACCCATAATCCGGCCAAGCCGAATAGAACCGCCGTGAGCATGGCGCCAATCTTGATGAACTCTTGCGCGCGCTGCCGGATCGGTCCGTTCGTCTTCAGCGTCAGATAGATCGCGCCGTGAGTGGCAAGCATTGCGGCGGAGACCAGGCCGCACAGCAGGCCGAATGGATTGAGCAGTTCGAACAGTCCGCTTCCCTCGTAGAGGACGCGCAGGTCGGAATCGATGTGGAACGGAACGCCCTGCAACAAGTTGCCGAACGCCACACCGAACACCACGCTCGGCACCAGCCCGCCCGCGAACAGGGCATAGTCCCAGAACGTCCGCCAGCGCGTATCGGCGACCTTATTGCGAAATTCGAACCCGACCGGCCGCAGGATGAACGTGGCGAGGACCAGAAACATGGCGATGTAGAAGCCCGAGAACGACGTCGCGTAAACCGGCGGCCATGCCGCGAACACGGCGCCGGCACCGAGGATCAGCCAAACCTGATTGCCCTCCCAGACCGGTCCGATGGCATTGATCGTGACGCGCCGCTCAATGTCTGTACGCGCGACGTAGGGCAGCAGCATCGCCACTCCGAGATCGAAACCATCCATGATGGCGAAGCCGATCAGCAGCACGCCCAGGAACAGCCACCACACGAGCCGAAGGATTTCATAGTCGACCGGGATCGTCGCCATTGCGCCTACCTCATTCCGCGGGCAGCGCTACGGGCCGCAGCGCCGGTTCTGGCAATCCCAGCGCGCCAACCGGTCCCATGCGGATGTATCTGAGCATCAGCATGACATCGACAACGAGAAGGGACGAATAAAACAAAACGAAGCCCGTCAGGGTGAACAGCACCTGCGCGGCGGACACCGATGACACGGCAAGAAATGTCGGCAGCACGCCGTCGATTGCCCACGGCTGGCGGCCATATTCGGCGACGATCCAGCCCAGCTCCGCCGCGATCCAGGGAAGCGGCAGCGACCAGAGCATGAGACGCAACAGCCATTTCCGCGAAAAGTTGCGATTCGACGCGTTCCAAAACGCAATCGCAAACATTGCAATGAAATAGAAGCCCAGACCCACCATGATGCGGAAACTCCAGAACAGCGGCGCGACCTTTGGAACGGTGTCGCCGGCGGCCCGCACGATAGTTGCAGCGTCGGCGGTGCGCGGGTCGTCGACATAGCGCTTCAGGAGGAGCGCGTAACCAAGGTCGGCCGCGTGGTCGCGGAGCTGTGTCGCCGCCTGGCTGTCATCGCGGTTCTGCCTGATTTTCTCCAGCGCCCCATAGGCGATCAAGCCGTTCCGGATTCTCTCCTCGGCGCGCGCGATCAAGTCGTTGATTCCCGGTATCGGCTGGTCGAACGAGCGCGTCGCGATAATGCCGAGCATCCAAGGTATCTTGACGGCGTATCTGACTTCGCGGCTTTGCGCATCGGGAATGCCGAACAGGTTGAATCCGGCGGGCGCCGGCTCGGTTTCCCACATGCCCTCGATGACGGCGAGCTTCATCTTCTGGTTCTCGGATACGGTGTATCCGCTTTCGTCGCCGAGAACGACCACGCATAGCGCCGCGGTAAGGCCGAACGCCGATCCAACGATGATCGACCGTTTGGAGAACGCCTGGAAGCGTCCTGAAAGCAGATAAAAGGACGAAATCGCAACGACGAACATCGCGCCGGTGACGTAGCCTGCGCCGACCGTATGCACGAATTTGGCCTGACCGACCGAGTTGAAGACCAGGTCCCAGAACGACGTCAGCTCCATCCGCATGGTGTCTGGATTGAAGACGGCGCCGGTCGGATGCTGCATCCATCCGTTCGCAATCAGGATCCATAAGGCGGACAAGTTGGATCCGATCGCAACCAGCCACGTCACGACCAGGTGGCCGAGCTTCGGCAACCGATCCCAGCCGAAGAAAAACAGGCCGACGAAAGTCGACTCGAGAAAGAAGGCCATCAGACCCTCGATCGCCAGCGGAGCGCCGAAAATGTCACCGACGTAGTGCGAGTAGTAAGCCCAATTTGTTCCGAACTGAAATTCCATGGTTATGCCGGTGGCAACTCCCATGGCGAAATTGATACCGAACAATTTCCCCCAGAACTTCGTCGCGTCACGCCAAATTTCCCGTCCGGTCATGACGTAGACGCTGCAGGAACGACAACCCCAGCGTCAGCGGCACGAACAGAAAATGATAGAGTGCCGTTGCTGCGAATTGCAGTCGCGAAAGGCTGATGGGATCAAAATCGAACACGTCAATGTCCCCCTTTGTTTGGTTACGGCAGGGAGGGACCGATCAGGCGCGAAACCGCGATCGAGTCCACGACCATCCGCCCGGTGCTCGAAGATAGAAAAACGCCGATAGCTGCGATTGCCATCAGCTTGAAGACCAGCACCAGCACGATTGTCTTCGCGAGCGGCGTTGGCGGTCGCGCGCCAGCAGCGAGGAAAGCGGCAAGTGACGATAGGACGGCGTTCATCGATAGCCTCGCAAGAAAGCGTCGCGCCATCACGTCGGACGACATGCCCTAACCGCAGCCATGCCCAACCATACGTGTGCGACAGCCGCTATATTGCGGTGCCGCACAACCAGTAAACGAGGTCAGGCGGGTCGGGAGCTTGATTCAAATCAAGCCGACAACAGCTCCTGACCTGATCAAGCAGCCTGGTTTATTTTCGAATTTGCCGATCTTCGCCTTCGCAAGCGTATCGTTCTCAGGGCCAACTTCCGTTCAGGGTCAGACCCGGAAGTGTCGACTTTTCAATACCATGTCCGCGGTGAACGGACATTCTTGGGGGCCGATCGGCATGTCTCAAAGCTGCCGATGCCGGAAGCCCTGCGCCTTTTCCGGCATTCTTGCTTGCGCATCAATGAAAACTGGATGTGCCTATAAAATGTAGCGACGCGGTCCATAGTGAACAAAGAGGATGACCATGACACCTCGAAGGGCAACGTTCCACCATACGGCCGCCGCAGCTCCTTGAACAACCGCGCAAACACCGGCGACGCCCGAACTCGCATGGAATACGATGCAGGTGATGACGATGAACGCCGCGGCATCGCTTATCTTGACAGCCAGAAAACACAGCGTAGCGAGGGCGAGTTCCGATGCTCCCAGCAGGTAGCAGAGGAAAAAGGCCGACCGCGGAAGTTCGATTCCGGCCACGCCGGGAACCAGCTCTGGCCACAGGAAGAGAACGACGCCGGCAGCGAGCATTGCTACCCCATTGATTATGAGCAGCCGTTGCAAGTTCATCGCGGCCTCGTTTTCCCTGCGCTTGCTTGATATTCTTCATAACACGGAGTTTTCGAGACTGCGGCCCGTAGCGGACGGCAGGGCAGCATCGCGCGAGTATCTGACCTGGATGGACTTCATCGTCCTTGACGAACTCGGCTACCTTCCATTCGCCAAACGCTTCGTATGCGCAGATTCTCCAGAGCGTGATGAGATGAAGTTAGATTGAGCGAGGACGCAGCGGAAACTTTTACCGACGGCTACCAGTCGTCGTCGTAGATCCAGTCCCTTGGGATTCGAGGCCGCGCTCTCACGTAGGGGGCCTGATGCGTCCGCTCGGGCTTGCGCACGCTCGGAGTCGGCTGCGCCGGAGGCGGTGACGTCTTGGGCGGGTTCTGCTCGGAAACCTTGGCGAGCACGCGTTTTATTTCTTCCTGACTCGCCTTGAGCTCCTCAATGGCTTTTGAATTGTCGCTGGCTATCTGTTGCTGGTTCGCCTTGAGCTGTTCGATGTTTCGCTCCACATTCGCAAGATCGCGCGCCATCGCTTGCAGCAACTGTGTATCGGCAAGTGCTGCGGTAGCTGTCGGCGCGGCGTCTTGCGGTGCGGTCTGAGCCAAGGGCGTTGCTTGCGGTGGGGTCTGAGCCAACGGCGCTGCTTGCGGTGCGGTCTGAGCCAACGGCGTTGCTTGCGGTGGTGCTGCCTCGGCCACTTGAACGATAGGTGGAGCGGGCTGCGCAGGAAGCGGCGGATTTTGCGGCGGCAATAATCGAGTTGAAACGAGCTGCGGCGCCCAGCGGGCGACAACCAGCTTGGCCCGGCTGCCATAGGACGACTGCAAAACCAGTGCAGCGACAACGATGCACGCCGCCAGTGCCAGCCCGACGAGGGCCCGGAGCGCCGGCCTTCCGGGCGGCGATTGCGGACCAGGTCCGGCCGAAGGTAGGCGCGCGGCATCGCGGTCCATTTTTGCAAGCCGTTCACTCAAACGCGCGAGCTCTTCATCCGCGCGCGCGATCTGTTCGTGGACGTGCGCGAGTTGTTCATCGGCGCGCGCGATCAGGGCATCGTGGGGCTCAATTGGTTTTGGAGTGGATGTGGAGTTCATTGGCGTCTCTCTTTTCCGTCCAATGTCATCCGATGGTGGCGGTCGACTATCCGTCGGATCGACCAGCCGCCAGCGCTCCGTTCAGTCTTGTCCAAAGAATGGCCGTATGATGGAGAGAATGGCCATATGATGGAAGGATATGGGATCGCATGGACAGCGTCCTCGAGTTCCGGCGGGCCACTACGGTGCAGCCGAACGGCGCGGCGGCTCTCCTCTTTGGTCGGAAGACCGGCAGGTCCCGGTCGGGTCAAACTCGGGAAACGTCGACGTTTCAATATCGTCCGCTTTCCCCCCGTTCACCTTCCGCGAGTTCCGCGTGGGTATTCGTTAACCAGAAGATTCCTCAGCGGGCAGTGATCGAATTGCACGAACGATCTTCACTCAACTTTAAATCGGCCATTCTAAAGCAACAATCGTTTGCATCTGGCCATGCCGACCAAAGCATGCAGAGCCCGCAGGAGGCTCGCTTCGATCGTGAAGGGGCTCATCTATGGACGCGCTGCAGGTTTGGGGCGACTCCAAGTTTGATAGAGGGCCAGACGCGATCAGGTCTTACTTCCAAAGATCAGGAATCTATATCTTCCTGATTTCATTCGCGTGTGTGTATTACCTTTCGAACGCGTCGCTCCTGCTTGCGCACTATGATCTGGGATGGCACCTGGCCGCCGGAGACTTGATCAGAAGCAGCGGCCATATTCCTTTTCAGGATCCATGGTCATTTACCCTTGGAGACAAGCAATGGTATAATCTTTCGTGGCTTTGGGACGTGATGGCCAGTGTATTATTTCAATATAAGAAATTTAGCGGCCTCGTATTATTTGTAGTCGCCTGTGGCGCAGTCATCGTCGGATATCTTGCCTCCGCCTGCCTGAGGAGCGGAGCCTCGTCAGCTGCGGTCGGTCTTTCCGTTTTCTCCGCGTGTTTGCTTTACCCCTCTTTCGCGACGCCCCCGAATATCTATCTCGCCGCTTCGCCAAACACTTCCACCATGTTGTTCTGCGTCATTTTCTACGCAGAATGTCTGAAAAGAACGAGATGTTTCCTGCTGCCTGCGATCATGGTCCTTTGGGCTAATCTCCATGGCGGCTTTTTGCTCGGTTTTCTCATTGGCGGCATTTTTTGCGGCGCGGCTTTGCTCAGACGGGATTGGGTGCATTTCAAGATCTACAGTTTCGCGGGAGCCGGTTGCCTTGTTGCGATATTCATCAATCCTCTGGGCTGGCATATCTACGACGGCCTATCGTCCACATTGGGCCACTTTGTGCAGGCGAACATCACCGAGTGGCAGTCTTACTATGCAAACATGACCCTGCCGGGGAGCATTCCCGGCATCCTGTATGCTTTGATATTTATCGCGCTTGAACTCCGCTACAGAGGCTCTCGTCCCATTCCCCTGGAGTCACGGCTGCTCTCGTGGCTCTTTTTGTTTTTGGGACTTTATCAATTCAGGTACATGTCTTTCTTTTTTATATTCTCAACGGTTCCAATGGCCCTTCACATTGACCGGCTGCTGCCTAAAGCGCTGAATAATCTTGAAGTCCAAAGATCGTTGCTGGCTGCCGGCGTCATTGGAATGTGCGCCCTGCCGTTGACCTTTATGCAAACAGAACCGGCTCTCGGACTTCCGGAAATGATTTCAGAGCAGGATGCACTTTATCTTCAAACACACTTTTCGCATGCGCGGCTTCTGAACCACTGGAACGTCGGAGGACTTTTGATTTTCCGAACCCATGGCACCGTACCGGTGTTCGTCGATGGTCGAGCAGCTACCGCTTATCCAGATGATTTACTGCGTGACTATTTCAAGCTGGTCGACGATGAGTTTGACGAGACGGCCTGGGACACGGTGCTCGAGAAGTACCACATTGATGCGGTGCTTTGGGTGAAGGCGCATGAAGCGCTAAGGCGGTTTCTCGTGGATAAGAGAGGCTGGAAGGAGGAATACGCAGGATTGTATGAGACCATTTACGTCAAGCCATGACGGCCCGCTTCCGGTCGACCCCAATTAGCGGACATTCAGCCCCGTCGGCATGTCTCAAACGTGCCAAGGCCGGCTCATGCACCGCAGCAGATGGCATCTCTAACGCATTTGGGTCGGCCTGGACGAGGGTCGATTTTGGATCAAAAAACCTTCCGCGCCATTGCCACGCTCGCCGGCATCATTTGCCCGTCGCCGAAGCGGCCGCCGGCCCGTGACGGGGATCGCAGCGCGAAAAAGCCAACGGCGTCGGCTTGTATCGGAGCCCGCGCCGTCGGCCGAAACTTGATCGTCGTAACCCGACTAGACGAGCAGGATGTCGTGCGGGTGAAGCTACAACCTCACCGATCATAATCCTGAGGTCGTCGTCGCGTCAACGTGCACGTACTGCAATCGAGCGCATACTGGACTCGCAGGATCAAAGGGGGATTCTCGCGAATAATTTTGAACCAAAATACAAATCCGGCGACTAAATTTTCTCCCAGGAGCGAACGAATATCGGGGGTCGTGCCGGCGCGGAGTTCGAGCGCCGGAATTTATTTGCCCTTCCAGTTCGGCGTGCGCTTGTTGAGGAAGGCATCCATTCCCTCGCGGAAATCCTCGCTCATGTAGGCGCGAAGGATCAAATCCTCACCCTCGTCGCGCGACAATGTCCGGCGGATCCGGCGCACCGCCTCTTTTGTCACCTCGAGCGTGATCGGCGCATGGCTGGCCAACAGCTTCGCGGTTTCGTCGGCACGGCGCTGCAGTGTCTCGACGTCAGGCACCACTTCGTTGAGCAGCCCCAGCGCAAGCGCTTCGGGCGCTTCAACCAGCCGCGCCTTGAAAATCAGGTCCTTGGTCCGCGCCGGCCCGATCAGCGAGACCAGCCTGGAGATGTTGGACATCGACAGGCAATTGCCGAGCGTGCGCGCGATCGGAAAGCCGATCCGGGTCGCCGCAGTGCCGATCCGGATATCGCAGCAGGCGGCGATGCCCGCGCCACCGCCGGTGCAGGCCCCGGCGATGGCCGCGATGGTCGGTACCCGCACCGCCTCCAGCGCCCCCAGCACGCGGTCGATCCGCGCCTCATAGTCGAGCGAATCCTGCGCGGTCTTGAAGGCGCGGAATTGCGAGATGTCGGTGCCGGATGCGAACGCCTTGTCGCCAGTGCCGGTGAGGATCATCGCCTTGATCGAGCGGTCCGCGTTGACGGTCTCGCAGATCACCGCCATCTGCTCGTACATCGCGAACGTCAGCGCGTTGCGCGCCTGCGGACGGTTGAAGGTGAGCCGGGCAATACCGTCCTCGACGGCATAGATCAGGTCTTCAGTCGCTTGGACGGGGGCGTTCATCGCACACTCTTTCTGTTGTTGTGGTCTAAATTGATCAGGCGACGGCGGCCTTCGATTTCGGCATCGGTACCACGTCGCGGCCCTTGAGGACTTCCATGGCGGCCAGCACGCCGCCGCCGCGATGCGGCACCTTGGCGAGGTCGAGACCCATCTCGATACCGGACAGCGTGCCCATCAGCATCAGGTCGTTGAAATGGCCGATGTGGCCGATACGGAATGCCTTGCCCTTGAGGTTGCCGAGACCGGTGCCCAGTGACATGTCGAAGTTTTCCAGAATCACCTTGCGGAGCGCGTCAGCATCGTGTCCATCCGGAACCATGACCGCGGTCAGCGCCGGCGAATAGCTGTGCGGGTCGAGGCACACCAATTCCATATTCCACGCCTTGACCGCCGCGCGGGCCGCCGCGCCATGGCGCTTGTGTCGCGCGAACACATTATCGAGCCCCTCCTCCTCGAGCATCGCAATGGCTTCCTTCAGCGCAAACAGCAGGTTGGTGGCCGGCGTATATGGGAAGGTGCCAAGCTTGTTGATCTCGATCATGTCCTGCCAGTCCCAGTAGGACCGCATCGATGTGTTGGCCTTGGAGGCCGCGAGCGCCTTTTCCGAGATCGCATTGAAGCTGAGGCCTGGCGGCAGCATCATGCCCTTTTGCGACCCGCCGACGGATACATCGATGCCCCAGGCATCGTGTTCGTATTCGAGCGAGGCGAGCCCGGAGATGGTATCGACCATCAACAACGCCGGGTGGTTGGTGCGATTGAGAGCTTTACGAACTTCGAGCGGATGCGTGACGCAACTGGTCGAGGTCTCGTTATGCACTACCAAGACCGCCTTGATCTTGTGCGCACGATCGGCGGCGAGCCTTGCCTCGATCTGATCCACGTCGGCCCCGCGCCGCCAATCGGTCGGAAGGAATTCGACATCGAGCTTGAATTTCTCGGCGATGCCCCGCCACAACACCGCGAACTGACCGGTCTCGGCCAAAAGCACCTTGTCGCCGGACGACAGCGTATTGACAATCGCGGCTTCCCAAGCACCGGTCCCCGACGCCGGATAGATGATGACCGGCTGCTTGGTTCGGAAAATGCGCTGGCAGCCCGCCAGCACGGCATGACCGAGTTCGGCGAATTCGGGGCCGCGATGATCCAGGGTCGGCATATCCATGGCCCGCAGCACCCGGTCGGGCACATTCGTCGGTCCTGGAATCTGAAGAAAATGCCTTCCAGTATGCAGGGTCATCTGGCGTCCTTCTGTTTCGTGGCGGCTCGAATTCACTATATTTAGGCGACTTGTCCCCCGCCCGGGAGACGCCGTCAACGCATAAAAAGGCTTTACGCCGGCCGGGACGGTCCCGTTCAATCGAGCCACGCCGCGCGATGGTCCGCCTTACATCCTCAATTGGGCCGGCTCTTCCTCTGCCGCAGTTTGGAGTGACGACCTAGCTTCCGCGAGCTGTCGCGCGCGGTCGACGTTCGAGGTTCGCGGCCGGTGCAGGCTCTTGGCGCCAAGATAGCCTCGTCGCCGACCATGCTCTGCGCGGCCGTAGTGGGACTGAGTCCTGTCCGTGCAGTGGCCGGCCGCCATAAGCCGGAATTGCTCAGAAATCACAATGATTTCAAGCAATTGTACCAACCGGTTGCCGGCACGTCCGAAGCCAGCGCTGATGAGGCTCCGGTCTTAAAGAGCCGATGCAGGCCGTCAGGATCAACGAACCTTAGCTAGTCGCGGGCTTTCCCCAACGATGTGACCGAGGTCCGCCTCCAAGGTCCGGACGGCGTTCCAAGGTCAGTTGAGACCCCCGCTAAAATACAGTGTCGACGGCGTGGTACAGCATGCCGGCGCGGTGCTCGCCTATGGGCCGTCATTCCTTCCAGTGGTCCGGTGGGCAGCTCTTTTCGATCCGGTGCTTCTCGTCGATCGTGAGCAACTCCAGAGCCTCGTCCGGCGCCGCCCTGGATTCGAGCGCGAACGAGATGAGTCTTGCCCGCGGTCGCAACAACGTCGCCTTAGGCGCATTCAGGCGAAGGTCATCGAATCATAAAGCAAAGCTGACACCGCGAGTGCCATGTTTAGCTATGTGCGGTGCCGGGCGCGCGATCGTTTGATCATCGCCTAGTCTTCGCAGCTTCTTCTGCTGCCCACATTGCAACCTTTGCTACAAGCGCCCACACCGATGTTCTGCGGTCGTGTTGAAGGACATAGCCGCGCCGTGACCAAGGTGGAGCGTTGGTCAGCGGATTGTGCCCCTCGGTGACGCTCACCTCGTAGTCACTGGTTTCGGCGAGGTCACTAACGTTACCTACGTCTGCAGTCGCCAAGACACGAGCGCGCATCTCATCTCCGCCTGGCCAAATCTCGACGGTGACTCGGAGCATTCCTTCCCTCAGATTTCGATCACGTAGCACTTGTCGAATTGCGGATTGTCGCCGTGGCCGTAGCCCTTCGCATTGCTGATAATTCGCGTGCGGCCGATCGTGAAATCGCGGCTCTCGTGGGTATGGCCGTAGATCCAGAGATCGACGTGCTCCAGGAGCCCTTGGCAGTCGCTGGTGTACGCGGCCGATATGATCTCGGATTCCGTACCCGCCTTCATCGCCTCCTTTACGCACCCGTGGTGCGAAACCACGACTGTGCGGCCGATGCGGGCCTCGCGCGTGGTGCGGGCGATGAACTCGCGCGTCTCGAGATGACGTGCTAACGTGTCGGTCGGACGCAGGCGCATCTCGTAGCGGCGCTTGCGGATCCTGTAATAGTCATTCATCCCGTAGCCAGCTATCCGCATCGCGTGGTCTGGATTTCCGAGCAGAGCAAAGTCCGTCCAGAGTGTCCCGCCGACGAAGAGTACGCCGTCGATCTCTACAGAGTCGTTCTGAAGGATGCGGACGTTCGTGCCGGCGGCCGCCTGGCGTGCCTTCTCGACGGTGCGGTCGATGTCGCAGCCGTAGAATTCATGATTTCCGGGGACGTATACGATTGGCTTGTCCGTCACGCGCGCGAGCAGCCAGACGACGCCGCGCTCCATCCGCGGAATCAGGTCACCGGCAGCTACCAAGACGTCAAAGCGCGGTCGCGCATCACCTGACGGCAACTCCCAGCCCAGGGTAAATTCTAGGTGCAAATCCGACAGGATCCACAACAGCATTTTGCCAGTCACAGCTACCCCTGGATACCAAGAGAATCGGGAGGGACATCAACAGAGCTGTCGGTCGCGCGGTCGTAGCGGCGGCAGGATAGGATGCGAACGTGCCCATTGATCGTTCCCCACACGATGCGAAGATTCTCGAAGCCCGGCTTGATCGGCACCGGTTCTCCCTTGGCGTGTTCAGCGCACGCGGTCGCGAGCCAGCCGCCGCGGTTATAGAGCCGGCCTTCTGCGCCGCAGATTTCGCAAGTGCAAGCCGATCGGTCTACTGCCAGAGCGATCGCCTCCTCGACCTTGGCTTTCGCGGCGTCCGACATGTCCCCGTCCCAGTAGAAGCGAAGCGTGCCGAATTTTTCTTTGATCTGGAGCGCCCTGAAGGCGCCACCCTCCACGAGAGCGGCCTCGATCCTCGCGCAGGCGCGTTCCAGGAGGTCGCGCCAGCCCTCCTCGCAGTTGGGGTAGCCCTCCGCCGCGTACGGCCTGTCGATTGGGCCGTGAAACAGGCGGGGGTGCTCCTTGAGCAACTCGATACGCCAATCCTGCGCCATACTCGTCATTCTTCCGACCTCGCGCGAGCCAGATTTGCTGCCGCTCCTGCATTGACATGGAAGTCAGTCAGGTTGGCGATCCAGTTCTAATTCGACCACCAAGCGGGGGTTGAATTGTCCGCCTTCAAACGGATTGGCGATTGCACGAGTCCGCCCGCACTGAACGTCGAATGCCGCATGCACATGACCGAAAACCCATAGGTCAGGGCGTATCTCCTCAGGCAACGTTGGGAGTAGCTCTGAACCGTAGAAGCCTGGTGCCCACCATGGCACTCCTCGGCCGCGGTAGATGTCAGCGCAATGCCCCAATGGAGCGTGGTGCGTGATGACCACAGTTGGCCCGTCGTGGTGGCGCACGAGTTCATCAAGCAATCTCGCTCGCTCACGTGCGTGCTCTGCAACGGCACTGTAGGGCGTCCATAGGCCTCTTTCTGTTCTGATGGCTCGATATTCGCGCGCTCCGCCGCGCAACTGTCCGGCAAGACCGCGCGCGATAGCAGCGGACCGTTCGTGGCGCTGTGGAAGTTCCTGATCAGTTACCCAGCGGCTGGACTGAGCCCAATCCGTCCAGAGCGTAACTCCAATGAACCGAGCCTGCGCAATCTGGCAGACGGGATCGTCTGCACTCAATACGGTGACTAGATCCCTGTGAGCCCGCGCATTCTGGCGCTCGGCTTCGTTCCGCAAGCGCTGAATGACTTCGGAAATCGTCCGGACGTCCTCTGGACCGTTTGTATACAGATCGCGATTTCCGGGAACGACGATTGCAGGCTTGCCTCTTGCGAGCGCGACCACGCTCTGAATGGCCATCTCCGGTTGCCCCTCGTGGACATCGCCGGCACACAACAGGGCGTCGAAGGATTGGTCCAGACTTGGAATTTCCTTGAACCTCCGCCGCTCCAGGTGGAAATCCGAAGCTGGGAGGAGCCGTATTGTTCGCTGTGACATGCCGGGAACCCTTGACGACCACGGGGACAAACGAGGAGGACCGCTCGGTAACGTAGGCCCGTCAACTGTGCTCTTCGATTAGAAACTATATAAAAAAGAAAAATTGTAGCACTATTGTCCGTGGTTTAATAGGCCCACGAATGGTCGCTTGCGCCCATGAAAGCGCAAGCCGTGGTAGCCCGAAATATCCGACGGCTCCGCGTTGGCCGCCAGTTGTCTCAGGAGGCGCTGGCCGTCGACGCCGGCGTTGATCGGACGTACGTCAGCCGACTTGAGCGGGGCAGAGAGAATCCGACCGTCGCAATTCTCGAAAGGCTGGCAATTGCCCTTGATTCGGAAATGTCTGAATTTTTTAAGATGCCCCTTCGTGGAGAGGTAGCGCCTCGGCCATTGCGGGCCGGCAGGCGACCCGGAAAATAGTCCGGTCGCGTTGGAACAGTCGCTCCTGGCTCAGTGCGGAGTCGAATTTTACTGGGCCAGCGCGCAGCCTGGCTGCCCGCACGGTCGCTCGCTCGCTACGGCGCCATCGTAAAGCGCGCTTCCTCGGGCTCCTGGCCAGAACCCTGATCTCGCTCATTAGGCGACGCTGAGGCGACAAACGAGGGGTAGATAAGGCTACGACGTCAAGGCTGCGCATGCGCCTGCGCAAGCAGGACGCGGGCGAGCGGGCCGAACAGGACTCGAGAGCCATATGATTTGGGATGCTGTGATCGCGTAAAGCGCGAAGCATCCTCAATCTGGATGTCGACCTCGCGGAACGCGAGGATACCTACCCCAGGCGTCCCATTGAGGCACGGGCCAAATGTACGGATTCCATTAACGGCGGTGGTTATGAGTTCCAGGGCGAGAAGACGATGCTCGTCTTTGCCAGAAGCGTGGCGAACCAGTTGGCCGGTTCCCGACCATGGACCATGGGAACCCGAACCAGATATGCTGCGGCGGCCTCGTGTGACTTTTGATCCTGTTGCTCGGCCGCGAACAACCTGTCGGAAATCTATCGCTCAGGCCGCCGTTGACCAGGTGGACCGGTCGCCGTGATGGCTATCGGCTCTTCCATTCGTGACTGGACAGCGGGAACCTCCCCAGTAGAAATCCACACCTAGCTCGCCATTCGACGCGCCAATCCGATCGCAACAACCGGGTTACAATCTTACCCGGCCTTTTCTACTTCACCACCGATCCGCCGCAGAACGTTGGGTATGGAATCGCGGTGCTGTAGACGCTTCTGCTCGAATTCTGGTTCTACGTCACTTTTCCGTTTCTGCTGTGGGGGATGCTGCTGACAGGGCGGCTTTTCAGCTGCCTCGTGACCGCCATCGCCTTCAGCATCGTGGCCAAGATCTTCGCCTTCGGCGGAGCGACCCTACAGTTTTACGATCATTTCCTGATCGGAGCGCTGTGCGCGGCGGCGGTCAAATTCTGCGCACTGCTGCTGATGGCTGAAATACCCTATCCTGGTTCGCGGGGACCGGTGTGATTCGCGGAGAGTTTGACCACTGCCGCGCTCACCGGCATTGCCATCGTCGCGGGACATTCCCGCGCTCCGGCGGTGTCGCTGCCCTGGCTGGCGTTCCTCGGCTGGATCTCCTACTCGACCTACCTGATGCACGCCGTGATCCTGGACCTATTCGTCCTGGGTGGGCACCGCATGACCGTGGGCCGGACGGCGATTTATCTGCCGATCGTGCTCGGGGTGTCGTCGCTGACCTATTTGGCGATCGAGCAGCCCTTCAACCGACGAGTGCAGCGATGGGTCAGATTCGGGAATGCACCGTCAGAACGGCCGGCGCCGGGGGTCGCCCCAGGCTGAATTCGAGGTTTTTATTTGCGGTTGGACACAACCACATTGGGAGGGGCGCCTTCACTACGGCCCCGGCCGGTCAAAGCCCTCGAGCCTTGCGCTGGCGGCGTGGCCTCTGCGGACTGTTCAGGTGCTGGTCGATCGGCGCGGTCTTTCAGAGAAATCCGCTGACCTTTTTTGTCAAAGCCCCCCCCCGAATTCTGCGTTACTTTTCCAGGTTTCATCGTTACAAAAGGGGGGAAGTAACGTGGGCGTTCGCCAAAACATCGCCTACTCACCTTCCGCCGATGTCCCAGGTCGCTCGTCACTTTATGAAGCGATCCGATCCGGTGAGCTACGTGCCGTCAAGCGCGGGCGGCGCACCCTGATTTTGGCGACGGATCTTGGGGACTGGGTCAAGCGCTTGCCTGCCGTCGCAGGTGCGCGAGCTGAATAGTCAATCAACAGCGCGAAAAAATCATCGCGACAAACTCCCGGCGCGGCGGCGGGGCAAGAGGATTTTGCATAGACAGGATGCGTCGCAACCAACGTCCGCCGTCAATGCCTTAAGAGAGGCATCGCCTTGGAAAGCCGAAACCCCGAATGTGAAAGGCGCAGGAAGGCTATCGCTTGCGCCCATTTTCGATGTTGATTTCCGTATCGAAGCAAGTCGGCTCGCGGTAGCCGCGGGACACCGTGACAAGGTTGGGGTCATTGTCCCTCAGCGCCTGAAACACCGGTTCCGTCGCACGCCACAGCGGCATGTGGCCGCGCAGCGCGCCATCGTGATGGGCCGGCATGAATACGTCCGGTCTATAGACGTTGGAGTGCTCGACCGCCTGCTGCTCGGTGGGAACGTTCAGGATGTCGGCGGAGAGCCCGACGATCGCGAGGTCGACGCCCCCGAGCTTTTGCATTGCCGCCTTCTCGTAATCGGTCACGTGGCCGCCGCTGTCGCGGTACATAATTCGGAATCCGTCGTCGAGCGTGATCAGATAGGCGATCGTTCCCTCCGTCACCACCCGCGGGTCGAAGGTCCCGCGCGCCCGTATCGCCTTTTCTTCAGCCTCCTCGTCGGGGCTCGGCTTGGTCAGCAGAGAATTGTAGGCGCCTTCCAGGACCTGGGTGACATGCTTATCCGGTTGTCCATGAAGTGCCAGAATGGGCTGAACGGTAAAACCCTCGAAGTTCAGCACCTCACCGCCCTTGCCGGTCACCGCCCTGATCTGCGATTCCGGTACCGACTCCGATTTCAGGACATCCGTCGTCAGCGCCGCTCCCACCAGCGTGGCGCCGGTCCTGATTCCGACCGAGGCGGCGTCCGACATATGATCGTAATGGCCGTGTCCGATGATGATCGCATCGGCTTTCTTTACGTCGGCCGCGGAAAATCCCAGTGGCGGATACTCCTTGCCGCGATCGAAATAGGCATCGAGCAAGATGATCTTGCCCTTGTAGGTAAGCTCGTAATTGGAGAAACCGGTCCAGCGCACGGCCAGGGTATGAGGGTTCTGCGGACCGGGTCCGCCGGTCGACGTCAGCCGGTCGCTGGTGCAGGCGGGGTCGCGCGGCTGCGCCATGAATTCGCTCGATGCGATCGCCGCATTTTTCTCCGAGCGCGGATCGGAGAACGGCTGGGCGCGAGCGCCGCTGAGCGAAAACAACGCCAGCGCGGCGAAAGCCGCACTTGAATATCTGACCATGGGGTCTCCATTGCAGTGAGATCAACGCGGCTGACGGGACTTGCCGCCTTCATTCCGCGGCGACCGGCCGCCCCGCCGCCGGGAGGGCGCTTCCCTCGTCAAATGGGATTTCCGGATGCATCAGGAAGGCCGAAAATGCGCCCAGCAGCAACAATCCCATCGACATCAGGAACGGCAGGTACCAGTTGCCGGTGATATCGATGACGTAGCCGGCCACCAGCGGCGAGACAATCGCCGCCAGCGCGGAGCCGGTATTCATCAGGCCCGCGGCGGTGCCGGAATATTTCGGGGCGATATCCATCGGCACCGACCACATCGGACCGATGGTGATCTCGGCGAAGAAGAAGCCGCCGGACAGGCAGATGGCAACCACCGTGATGTCGCGGGTGAACAGGATCGGAAACAGCGAGAGCAACGCGCCGGCAAAACCCGCCACCGTGACACTCAGCCGCGCGAAGCGGACATTGCCGGTGCGCTTGAAGATGCGGTCCGAAAAGACCCCGCCCAGGCTGTCGCCGATCACGCCGGCAAAGAACACGCCCGAGGCGAACAGCGCCGAATTCTTGATGTCCAGATGATAGCTGTTCTTGAAGAACAGCGGCAGCCAGTTCAGGTACAGCCACAGCGTCCAGCCGTAGCAGAAATAGGTCAGCGTGACCGGCCACATCCGGCGCAACAGCGGGCCCCAGGGCACCTGGGGCCGCGTATTGGCCGGGCGCGGCGGCAGCGTCGCCAGTTCGGCTTCGGTGATCCCGGGATGATCCTTGGGCTCGTTGCGGAAATACCAGGCCCAGACCACGCCCCATATCAGGCTGACCAGCCCGAGCGCGATGAACGAGCCGCGCCAGGTCAGCCAGGCCATCAGGATTGCGATCAATGGCGGCGTGGCGGCATTGCCGAGCCGCGCGAAGGCGTGGGTGAGCCCCTGGGCAAAGCCGCGCTTGCTGGCGGGCGTCCAGTATTGCATGGCGCGCGTGGCCGTCGGGAAGGTCGCGCCTTCGCCGAAGCCGAGCGCGACGCGGGCGATGAACAGCGTCGACAGGCTGGTGACGAAGCCGGTCATGATGGTCGAGGCGGCCCAGATCAGGCCGCACCAGAATAGCGTTTTGCGCGGGCCGAAGCGGTCGCCGACCCAGCCGCCGATCACCTGGAACAGCAGATAGGGATAGGCGAATGCCGAGAACACCAAACCGAGCTGCGTGTTGCTGAGGTGGAGTTCCTTCTGGATCTCGCTCGCGGCGGTGCCGATGTTGACCCGGTCGATATAGGTGATGAAGTACATGATGCACAGCATCGCCAGCACGACATGGGTGGGCTTGAAGCGAAGCCGCATTTTCTACCTCCCGAACTCGCTTTTATTGCTTTTGCGGCGGCGCCGGCTGACCTGCACCGATCGCGCGGAATCGCGTTCCACGCGGGCTAGGTCTTGACCACCTTCAGGTGTCCCGGAGAATTCGACTCGGTTCGCTGGTCCAGCAACTGCATCGCCGCGTCGACACCGCCGGCCCGATGCGGCACGCCGGCGGCGGAGAGCCCCATCTCCACGCCGGATAAGGCGCCCATCAGGGTAAGCTCGTTGCACTCGCCGAGATGGCCGATGCGAAACACCTTGCCCGCCAGCTTGGCTCAGGCCGGAGCCGAGCGACATGTTGTAATTGTCGAGCACGGTCTTGCGGAACTTGTCGGCATCGTGCCCCGGCGGCATCAGCACCGCCGTCAGCACCGGCGAATATTCGGCCGGCTCAAGACACAGCACTTCAAGACCCCAATGCGTGACCGCGGCACGGGTGGCCGCCGCGAGGCGCTTGTGACGGGCGAACACTTGATCGAGCCCCTCCTCCAGCAGCATCGCGATGGCCTCGCGCAGGCCGTAGAGCAGGTTCGTGGCCGGCGTGTAGGGGAAGAAGCCGTTCGCATTGGGCTTGAGCATCTCTTCCCAGTCCCAGTACGACCGCGGCATCTTGTTGGTCTTGGCGGCGGCACGGGCCTTTTCGGAGATGGCGTTGAAGCCGAGCCCCGGCGGCAGCATGAACCCCTTTTGCGAACAGCTGACGGTGACGTCGACCTTCCACTCGTCGTGCCGGAAATCGACCGAGCCCAGCGAGGAGATCGTATCCACCAGCAGCAGCGCGGGATGGCCGACCTTGTCGATCGCGGCGCGGATGTCGCCGACCCGGCTGGTGACGCCGGTGGAAGTCTCGTTGTGCACCACCATGACCGCCTTGATGGCGTGCGTCGATATCCTGCGCGAGCTTCGCCTCGATCGCCGCGGGGTCGGCGCCGTGGCGCCAATCGCCCGGCATGAAATCCACCTCGATGCCCCAGCGCGCGGCCATCTGCCGCCACAGCGTGGCGAAATGGCCGGTCTCGACCATCAGCACCTTGTCGCCCGGCGACAGCGTGTTGACGATCGCCGCTTCCCAGGCGCCGGTGCCCGACGAGGGAAAGATGATGACCGGGCCTGAGGTCTTGAAGATTTTCTGGCAGCCTTCGAACACCGCCTTGGCGAGCTCGGCGAATGCCGAGCTGCGGTGGTCGATGACCGGCATGTCCATGGCGCGGAGCACGCGATCCGGCACCGGGCTGGGGCCGGGAATTTGCAGAAAATGGCGTCCCTGGTGCTGGGTCATGGCTTCCTCGCTTGGATTTGGTTGCGGCCATATTGCATTCATTTCAGATCGCTTCAACCAACAAATTGTTTACAGTTTTTGATCGACGGCCACCCCTCAAAGGCATATGTTCGGGGCATGAAGCCCCTGATTCCCAGTGACGCCACTTCGACAGCCGTCGCGGCCGGCCCGGTTCCCGACCGGGAAGACCAGTCGCTGCATGACGAGATCCTGACGCGACTGCGGGACCACATCGTCGAAGGCAACATTCCGGACGGCGGCCGCGTTCCCGAACGCCAGCTTTGCGAGATGCTGGGAATCTCGCGCACGCCGCTGCGAGAAGCGCTGAAAGTACTGGCGGCCGAGGGATTGGTCGAACTGTTGCCCAACCGCGGCGCCCGCGTGCGGCAACTGAGCGAGCACGACCTCGGCGAATTGTTCGACGTCATGGGCGGGCTCGAAGGGCTCGCCGGGCGCCTCGCCTGCGAAAACATCACCGACGCCGAAATCGCCGAGATCGAGCGGCTGCATTACGAGATGTACGGTTTCTACCTGCACCGCGACATGCACGGCTATTTCCGCGTCAACCAGATGATCCACCAGAAGATCGTCGAAGCCTCACGGAACGCCACGCTGCTCGCCACCTACGCCAACTTCGCCGGACGGATTCGCCGGGTGCGCTATTCCGCCAATTTCGCCCGCAAGCGCGAGCGCTGGGGCGAAGCGATGCGCGAACACGAGACCATCCTGGACGCGCTGCGCCGCCGCGCCGGCAACGAACTGAGCGACATCCTGTTCGTTCATTTGCGGAACAAGCGGACCGCGGCGGTTGAACATTTGCGGGTCGCAGGACCGGCCGCCGCCGAACCGGCCTGACGCAGTTTTGAATTCAAAACACGAAAAGCGTCAAAACCAATTGCATCTCCTGTCAGATCCAATCTCAAGTGTGCGGTGCTGCCTCGTAGCGGGGATGGGATGTCCAACAAGGCCTTGATGACGCTTGAAGAACGGCTGGCGCGCGAGACCTCCGGCGAGGTGCTGTTCGATTCGTTCAGCCGCGGCCGCTATGCCACCGACGCATCGTTCTACCAGATCATGCCGGCCGGCGTGGTGGTGCCGCGCAGCATCGACGAGGCGTTGCGGGCGCTGGCGATCTGCCGCGATGCGGGGCGGATCGTCACGCCGCGCGGCGGCGGCACGTCGCAATGCGGCCAGACCGTCAATGACGGCATCGTCATCGATTTCTCCAAACACCTGAACCGGTTGGTCACGCTCGACGTCGACAACCGCACCTGCGTGGTCGAACCGGGCATCGTGCTCGACGACCTCAACCGCCAGCTGAAAAAACACGGCCTGTGGTTTCCGGTCGATGTGTCCACCGCCTCGCGCGCCACCATCGGCGGCATGGCCGGCAACAATTCCTGCGGCGGGCGCTCGCTGCGCTACGGCACCATGCGCGACAACACGCTGTCGATGGACGCAGCCCTTGCCGACGGCACCCTGCTGCATTTCGGCGAGGTGCCGCGGGATCTCGCAGCGGTGAATCTTGGCCACACCGGACTAGATCTATTTCGCGACATGCTCGATCTCGGCGAACGCGAAGCCGCCGAGATCGCCGCGAAGTTTCCGCAGGTGCAGCGCCGCGTCGGCGGCTACAATCTCGATGCGCTGGTGCCGCGCAATGCCGCAAACAACATGGCGCATCTGCTGGTCGGCTCGGAAGGCACGCTCGCCTTCACCACCCAGGTCGAGCTGAAGCTGTGGCCGGTGATCCGCAACAAGGTGCTGGGCGTCTGCCACTTCGGCAGTTTCTACGAGGCGATGGATGCCGCGCAGCATCTGGTCAAGCTTCGCCCGATCGCGGTGGAGCTGGTCGACCGCACCATGCTGTCGCTTGGCCGCGAAATCGCGATGTTCAAGCCGATCATCGGCACGGCGGTGCGCGGCGATCCCGATGCGGTCCTGATCGTCGAGTTTGCCGAGGAAGACCAGGCCGAGAACCTGCAGCGCCTGAAGCAGCTTGGCGAGTTAATGGGCGATCTCGGCTTCGGCTGGAACCATCCGCAGCGCAAATGGGGCGGCGTGGTCGAGATCGCGGAGCCGGGCTTGCAGACCGGCATTGCCGAGTTTCGCGCCGCCGGCCTCAACGTGATGATGTCGATGAAGCAGGAGGGCAAGCCGGTCTCGTTCGTCGAGGACTGCGCGGTGCCGCTGCCGCACCTTGCCGATTATACCGAGCGGCTTAACGGCATCTTCGCCAAACACAACACCCGCGGCACCATGTATGCGCACGCCTCCGAAGGCTGCCTGCATGTGCGCCCCGTCCTGAACCTGAAACTCGAAAAGGACGTCAAGGCGATGCGCGCCATCGCCGAAGAGACCTTTGCGATGGTCAGGGAATACAAGGGCTCGCATTCCGGCGAACACGGCGACGGCATCGTGCGATCGGAATTCCACGAGACCATGTTCGGCCCGCGCATCATCGCCGATTTCAGGGAGGTCAAGGCGCGCTTCGATCCGCGCCACGTGCTCAATCCCGGCAAGATCGTCGACGCACCCCGCATGGACGACCGCGCGCTGTTTCGCTATCCGCCGGAATACCGCGTCGGCGAGTTGAAGACGGCGCTCGACTGGTCGGCCTATCCCGGCGCCGGCGGCGGTTTTCAGGGCGCGGTCGAGATGTGCAACAACAACGGCGCCTGCCGCAAGCTCGAAGGCGGCGTGATGTGCCCGTCCTATCGCGCCACCCGCGACGAGAAAGATGTCACACGAGGCCGTGCCAATACGCTGCGGCTGGCGATCTCCGGCCAGCTCGGACCGGACGCGCTGGCGTCGGATGAAATGGCGGACACGCTAAAACTCTGCGTCTCGTGCAAGGCCTGCCGCCACGAATGCCCAACCGGCGTCGACATGGCCAAGATGAAGATCGAAGTTCTCGCCGCACGGGCCGCCAAGCATGGTCTTTCGCTGAGGGATCGGCTGGTGGGCTATCTTCCCCGCTATGCGGCGCTGGCGTCGCACCTAGCCCCGCTCGCCAATTGGCGCAACAACAGCCCGCTGCTGCGCAGGCTGTTCGAACGATTTGCCGGCATCAGCGCGCAGCGGGCGCTGCCCGCGTGGCGGCGCGATGTGTTCAAATCCGTCGCCGAGGCAACAGGCCCGGCCGATGGCCGCGAAGTCGTGCTGTTCGCCGACACTTTCAACCGCGCCTACGAGCGGGAAAATCTCGACGACGCGTTGCGCGTGCTGGTCGCAGCCGGATACCGCGTCCATATTCCAAGGCCCACCGATGGCGGCAGACCGTTATGCTGCGGGAGGACCTTTCTCTCGGCGGGCCTGGTCGATAAAGCCCGCGCCGAGCTCGATCGGCTGGTCGCGACCTATGCGCCGTTCGCGCTGCGCGGCGTGCCGATCGTCGGCCTGGAGCCCAGCTGCCTGCTGACACTGCGCGACGAGCTGCTTTCGCTGCGCGCCGACGACATTGCAAAGAGCATCAGCGCGCACGCGCTGTTGTTCGAGGAGTTTCTGGTTCGCGAGGCCGAGGCCGGGCACCTGCGTTTGCCGCTTGGCCCTGTCGCCGGGAAGGTTTTAGTGCACGGTCACTGCCATCAGAAATCGTTCGGCGCGTTCAGGTCGGTCGAGCAGATACTCCGGCTGGTTCCCGGCTTGAACGTCGAGACCATCGAGTTGAGTTGTTGCGGGATGGCCGGTGCGTTCGGTTACGGCGCCGACACCTATCAGGCTTCGATCGCCATGGCGGAGCTCTCGCTGCTGCCGGCCGTGCGGCGCGCGGACGAGACGACGCTTGTTGTCGCCGACGGCACCTCCTGCCGGCATCAGATCAAGGACGGCGCCGATCGCAGCGCCGTTCATGTCGCCCGCGTGCTGGCGATGAGCCTCGACACTGCACGATCCAGCGCTTATCCCTTCTCCATCGCAAAGGAACCGATCCATGGCTGAACTGACCCTCGACGTCGCCCGCAAAATTCTCGATGCCGCGCTTGCCAAGGCGGTCGAGAAGAAGCTGAAGCCGCTCGTCATTACCGTTCTCGATGTGCGCGGCTGCGTCAAAGCCTGCGCGGCGCAGGACGGCACCAGCCTGATGCGCGGCGAGATCGCCCATGGCAAGGCTTACGGTGCGCTCGCGATGGGCATGGGATCGCGGGCGCTGTTCCAGCGCGCGCAGGAGCAGGCCTATTTTGTCAGTGCGGCAAATACGCTGGCGCAGGGCCGCCTGGTGCCGGTGCCCGGCGGTGTGCTGATCCAGGACGGCGGCGCGTTGCTCGGCGCCGTCGGCGTCAGCGGCGATACCTCTGACAATGACGAGATCTGCGCGATCGCCGGGATCGAGGCGGCGGGGTTGAAGGCGAATCCGGGGTAGCTGCATCTGGAATGTCGTCCCGGCGAACGCCGGGATCCATAATCACCGGCCTTAGTTATGACAGAAGGTGTCTACCCTCGGCATCAAAGCGACAGCTCACGGCGTATGGATCCGGATGAGTTGAGACTGGAAGCTACTTCCCCGGCCATGACGGTTTGCGCTTTTCGCCGAAAGCCTTGAGGCCTTCCCTGGCGTCCTCCGCCATCGCCTATATCTTCCGTCGTGACCGTAACCTCGCCGGTTTTGAAAAGCGCATCCCCAACGCCATGTCGTCGAACCACTCGATCATTTTTGCTTCGCCTCCTGCGTATTGGGCTGGTCTGGCTCCGCCGCTTTGATGCTCAGTGCCTTGGCCACACGCGCGCTTTTCTCCCTGGAATCGAGACCGTAGCTTTTTCGCCACATGCCCTGGAAATCGCCGATGGAAATAAACGGAAACAGACTCTCGTTTCCGTTCGAGGAGTTTCAACTCGAAGTGGTTGAGTTGCGGTTTCGGCACACTTCCATCTTTTTTATTTTGTGAACGAAATCTTCATTTGTCTGCCAGTCGGCCGAAAGTCTAGATGTCGATCTCATAGGCGCCGATTGGGTTTCAAATAAAAAGAATGCAGAAACGTAAGTGGACAGGCGTGCGAAGTGCTCGAATACGCTCCGCGCAGGAACGAAGGCTTTGCACAACGGAGGGGGCGGAATCGACAGGCCAAATTCGTCGCTCGCGTGCGGCCTTGTTAGGTCTCCATCGAGATGACTTTGTGCCGCTCGGCCGTACGTCTCCGATCAGCGGTGTCAATCTCGGCAAAGGTTTGTTGCTGCTTGCATCGACGGCGTTGTCGGGCACGCTAGGCGCTGACGCGGCTCATGCGGCGTGCACGACAAATTTCTGCTGGAACGCGCCGACGGGAATTTGGTCGGTCGGCACCAATTGGACGGCCGGTGGGCCGCCGGCGAGCGGAAATACGGTCACGATCAACAATGGCGGGACCGCCACCGTTGACAGCACGAACGCCCAATCATCGAACGCGACAATCGATGGCAATAGCACCGTTGTGGTATCGTCAGGCGGTAGCTGGACCAACAACGGCAACTCGCCCGCCTTCGCCCAGCGAGGTGGCGCTATCACCATCGGCGAGACCAACACGGGCACGCTAACGATTGACAATGGCGGCACGGTCAACACGACCGGCAATCGTGCAGGCAGTGTGTTGGTTGGCGACCAGGCCGGCAGTAGCGGCACGATCACCCTTGGCAACGGCGGCTCAGGCACGGCGAGCCTGATCAACAGCGGCCCGGTCGGTTACCCCGGCAATTTCTACGTCGGTTACGGCGGCGACGGTACGGTGAACGTCAATGCCAACAGCATGATCAGCGGCTTCGATGGCATGACGCTCGGCGTCCTCGCCGGCAGCAGCGGCACGGTGACTGTGAACGCGGGTTCGCTCACCGGCGGCGGTAATATGGTCATCGGCGATCAGGGCTCGGGGACGTTGACCATCGAAAACGGCGGTACGGTCACTGGCACGGCCGGCCTGCTTGGTGTTCAGACCGGTTCCAGCGGCAGCAGCGTGACCGTGACCGGGGCCGGTTCGTCCTGGACCCTTAGCGGTGGTCTCGAAATCGGCATCAACGCCGATGCGGCGCTGACGATCGCGAACGGGGGCGCCGTGAATCTTGGGTCGTCGCAGCAAATCTATCTCGGAAACGGAAATGGAAACGGGAGCGGCAGCGGCACTCTCACGGTCAACGGGGGGACGTTGAGCGACAGTGGGGGCCAAATCTTTGTCGGAAGCAATGGAAGCGGCACCAGTTCGCTGCTGATCGAGAATGGCGGTGTCGTCACCACGACCGGCTTCGCGGCGATCGGACACTTAGGTGGCGCGGGCACAACGTCAGCCGGGAGCGTCACAGTGACCGGGCCGGGTTCGAGTTGGAATATTGGTAGCGGATTTCTGGAGATTGAAAATCTTGGAACGGTCACCGGCCTGACGGTCCAGAATGGTGCAAGCCTGACCAGCGGCGAGACGCTGATTGGCGGCTATATCGCGAGTGCCGGCAACAATGCGATGGTCGTGACGGGCTCCGGAACCACCTGGCAATCCGGCGCAATACTCTTGGGAAGCGTTATCAATGCAGGTCCCGGCAGTGGCACCGGAACGCTCGCGGTCACGAGCGGCGCTCACGTCTCGGCCAGCGGCAACGTGGATATCGGCTACAGTCCCGACGGCGGCAGCGGGGTCAAAGACTCGATCACCGTTGACGGCGGCGGCTCGAAGCTGACCACGACAAGCAATGTTCGCGTTGGCTACTACGGAACGGGCGCGCTCACCGTCTCAAATGGCGCCCTCGTCAGCGATATCGAAGGTGATATCGGCTACAGTTCCACCAACGCTGCGGCAGCCGGCGCCATATTCAGCGCCGCGACGACTCCAACGAATAGCGTCGGTTCGGCGCTGGTCACGGGCGCCGGATCGATATGGACGAACACCACCCTGATCGTTGGCGACAATGCGACGGTGGCGTCGTATCCGGGGACTGGCACAGGCACTTCGACCGGCACGCTGACGATTTCCGACGGCGGCAAAGTCAGCAGCACCAATGCGATCATCGTTGGCGCCAATGCCGGCGCAACGGGCACCATCAATATCGGCGCCGCCGCTGGCCAAAGCCCCGTTGCGCCCGGAACGATTTCGGCTCCGGCCATCCAATTCGGCGCCGGTGGCGGGACGATCGTATTCAATCACAGCAGCACCGATTACGTGTTCGTCACCCCGATCCAAGGCGCTGGCTCCGTCGACGTCGATAGCGGCACGACCGTGCTCACGGCGACGAATACTTATATGGGTGCCACCAACATCAATGGCGGAACACTCAATGTCGCGGGGGCGATCACAGGTTCGTCCGGCATCACGGTGAACTCAGGCGGCATCGTCATGGGCCAAGGCCGCATCGCTTCTCCCGCGGTTACGATCAATTCCGGCGCTACTTTGGCGCCCGGTGCGCCAGGCACGCCTGGAACGGCAATGACAATTGCCGGCAATCTGGCATTTCAGTCCGGCGCATTTTATTTGACCTACCTGAACCCCGCCGGCGCCACGATGGTCAACGTCACCGGCACAGCATCTCTGGCCGGCACAGTGAACGCCAGCTTCGTGCCGGGCACCTCCGTGACGAAGCAGTACGACATCTTGCGTTCGGCCGGGCTCGGCGGCACCACCTTCAGTGCGCTTGCGACCAGTAACCTGCCGGCCGGCTTTGCCGCAAGCCTGAGCTACACCCCGACCGATGTCCGGCTCAACCTGACGGCGACACTGGGCGCCCAACAAGGGCTTTCCGGCAATCAGCAGAACGTCGCCAACGCGATCAACAGTTTTTTCAACAGCGGCGGCGGCACGCTGCCGCCCGGCTTCAGCACGCTTTTCGGTCTCAGCGGCGGCAACCTGTCGGCCGCGCTGTCACAGGCCACCGGCGAGATCGCGACCGGGTCGCAGCAGACCACCTTCGATGCGATGAACATGTTCATGGGCGTGATGACCGACCCGTTTATTGACGGCCGCGGCGATCCCGTGCCAGCGGGATCATCGACGGGCACATCGGCCTATGCCGCACAGGACAATCCGCGCTCCGGTGCGGCGCGGGACGCCAATGCGATGTTCACCAAGGCGCCTGTCATGGCCGATCCGTTCGCGCAGCGCTGGAGCGTGTGGACCGCGGGCTATGGCGGTTCGCAGACCTCCGATGGTAATGCGGCGGTCGGATCGAACGCCACGACGAGCGCCATCTATGGCACCGCGGTCGGCGCCGACTATCGCTTCTCGCCGTTTACGCTCGCAGGCTTCGCGCTGGCCGGCGGCGGCACCAATTTCAGCGTCAACGGATCAGGAAGCGGACGCTCCGACCTGTTCCAGGCCGGTGCATTCATTCGCCACACCGTCGGCCCGGCCTATATCTCCGCTGCCCTCGCTTACGGCTGGCAGGACATCACCACCGACCGCACCGTGACCATCGCCGGTGTCGATCAGTTGCGCGCCGAGTTCAACGCCAACGCCTTCTCGGGCCGCGCCGAAGGCGGCTATCGCTTCGTCAGCCCGTGGATGGGCGGCATCGGCATCACGCCCTACGCCGCGGGACAGTTCACCACCTTCGATCTGCCGGCCTACGCCGAGCAGGCGGTAACCGGCACCAACACCTTTGCGCTGGCCTACGGCGCCAACAGCGTCACCGATCCGCGCAGCGAGCTCGGATTGCGCGGCGATAAATCCTTCGCGACGCCGGACGGCATCCTCACCTTGCGCGGTGGCGTGGCATGGGCGCACGATTTCAACCCCGACCGCAGTATCGGTGCGACGTTCCAGACGCTGCCGGGCGCGTCCTTCGTCGTCAACGGCGCCGCGCAAGCAAGCGACTCCGCGCTTGTCACCGCATCCGCCGAGAAGAAATGGCTGAACGGCTGGTCGGCCGCCGCCACCTTCGAAGGTGAGTTCTCCAATGTGACAAACAGCTATGCCGGCAAGGGCGTGCTGCGGTATTCCTTTTAGCTTCGCGATTCCGTTGGCGTGAAGGTTTTCGGACCTCACGCGATGTCGACTTGGGTCCGGAATGCGTATCAAGGCGGAAGTGGATTGGCCTTCGGTGTAGGCGTTGCTTTCGTCGAACGACATCAAGACGATGGCGCGGGGCATATTTGCCGCGCGGATCGCGGTCGGCGATTTGTCGCCGATGCGGCCGATCAGCCAGCCAGGCAGCGTCCGCTACCGCAGCCACCTCTTGACATATGCCAAGGCATATGCCACAAGAGAACGATGAGCGAGCGGCACGTCAAGCTTTTCAAGAACGGGCGGAATCAGGCGATTCGGATTCCGCGCGAATTCGAGCTGCCTGGAGAGGACGCCATTATCCGAAAAGAAGGACAGCGGCTCATTATCGAGGCGGCGCCGCCCAGATCGCTCCTGGCAGTTCTTGCAACGCTACAGACGCTCGATGAGAATTTTCCGCCGATCGAAGATCTCCCGGCCGAGCCGGTGGATATCTGACGATGCGATTTCTGCTCGATACCAATATCGTATCGGACCTCGTGAGACATCCGCGTGGAAAGATTTCCGATCGCATTTCGGAAGTCGGCGAAGAAGATGTTTGTACAAGCATCGTCGTGGCGGCCGAATTGCGCTACGGGGCCATCAAGAAAAACTCTTCGCGGCTTACTTCGCAGCTCGAAGCTGTATTGGGTGCTATTGAAGTTCTAGCGCTCGAAGCGCCGGTCGACGCCGTTTACGGTACAATAAGAGCAGGCTTGGAGCGAACCGGCCAGCCTGTTGGCGCCAACGATTTGCTCATAGCCGCTCACGCACTGGCGCTGGGTCTCACGGTGGTAACCGACAACGAGCGTGAATTCTCGCGAATTGACCAGCTGGGGGTTGAAAACTGGTTGCGGTAACGGTGATCCTCCGGGGATCGCCTCCAGGCAATCCGTCAACGGACAATCGTGCAATGGGGAAGCCGGCTACCTCCCCGGCCATGACGGTTTGCGCTTTTCGCCGAACGCCTTGAGGCCCTCTTTGGCGTCCTCGGTCAGCGCCAGCAAGGCGATCTGGCTTTCGGTGTAGGCAATGCTTTCGTCGAACGACATCGAGGCGATGGCGCGCATGGCGTATTTGCCGCGCCGGATCGCGGTCGGCGACTTGTCGGCGATGCGGCCGATCAGCCAGTCGAGCTTGCTGTCGAGTTCGGCAGCCGGCACCACATAGTTGAGAAGTCCGGCCGCTTGCGCGGCCCGCGCGTCGAACGGCTCCCCGGTCAGCGCCCACTCGTTGACGAGGCGGCGGGGCGCGATCGATTGCAGCAGGCTCATCACCTGCATCGGGAACACGCCGACTTTCACCTCGGGCAATCCGAACATCACGTGATCGGCCGCGACCGCCAGGTCGGTCATGCACAACAGCCCCATGCCGCCGGCCATGCAGACGCCGCCTACCCGCGCGATCGAAGGCTTGGTGGCGTTCTGCGACAGCCGCAGCAGATCGGCGTAATCGACATTCGGTCTCGAAAAATCCGTCGCGAAGGCGGCGCCGCTGTTCTTTAGATCGGCGCCGGCGCAAAACGCCTTATCGCCCGCGCCGGTCAGGACGATGACGCGAACGTCCTGATCGTCATGGGCGTCGCGATAGCCTTTTGCGAGGCCCGCAACCACCTCGCCGTTGAGCGCGTTGCGCTTCTCCGGCCGGTTGATGGTGATCCAGAATGCCTGCCCGCGCTTTTCAAGCACCACGCTGTTGTTGTCGGTCATTTGCCTGCCTCGTCTGCTGCCGGCGGACATTAGCGGCACGATAGCGGAGCGCTGCAAGCGCGATTTAAGGCTTCGGAAACGCCAAGGGCGCGGCGGCTTTCCTGACCCAGACCTTGTTGTCATGGAATGCGGCGCCGCCGACCGGGGCGACCGCCTCGGCCCCGGTGAGCATGTTGATGCCGCGGCCGCCGATATGGGCCTTGTTCGGGTGTACCGATTCCGCGATCAGCACGCCGCGACGCACACCGTCGAACAGCCTTGCAGCCAGGGTCGTCTCGCCCCTGACGTTGCCGAGCGTGACGGCATCGCCGTCGGCGATTCCGAGGGTCGCGGCATCGTCAGGATGGATCATCACGCTGGGCGCGCCTTCGCGCGCCTGCGACGACGGCGTTTCGTTGAAGCTGGTATTGAGGAAACTGCGCGACGGACTGGTGGCAAGCCGGAACGGATGCGCTTCATCCGCCTCCTCGATCGCCGCCCAGTGATCGGGCAGCGACGGCATCTGCTCCCAGGCGCCCATCATGCCGGCGTTGCCAAGCGGCACATGCGCCCAGTCGGCCTTGAAGTGAAATTTGCCGTCGGCATGCGCGAAGCCGTCGAGATAGTGCGAGGTGCGGAAATCCGGCTGGAGGTCGCGCCACAGATCGGTTTCCAGCGCCTCGATGCCGCCATGACCGCTTTTCTTCAGCGTGGTGTCGATCAGTTCGCGCGGCGACATCTCGAAGCCGGGATGCACCGCCTTGAGGCGTCGGGCGAGACCCCGCAGCACCTCGTGGTTGGACCGGCATTCGCCGGGCGGCTCGATCAGCTTGGCGCCGACTGAAATGTGCTGGTGACCGCCGCCATAATAAAGATCGTCGTGCTCCATGAACATCGTCGCCGGCAGCACCAGGTCCGCCATCTGGGCGGTCTCGGTCATGAACTGCTCGTGCACCACCGTGAACAGGTCTTCGCGCGCGAACCCCTGACGCACCAGCGCCTGCTCCGGCGCCACCGTCATCGGGTTGGTGTTTTGAATCAGCATTGCCTTGACCGGCGGTCCGCCCTTCAGCGCCGCCGCGTCGCCGGTCAGAATCCGCCCGATCTTCGACTGGTCGAGCACCCGCGTGGTGTAGTCGATCGCGTCATGGCCCTCGATGACGGATTCGTTGAACTTCCAGATCGCGTAATTGTTGAAAAACGCGCCGCCGCCCTCGTACTGCCAGGCGCCCGTCACGGCCGGGATGCACAGCGCCGCATGCATCTGCGCCGCGCCATTGCGGCTGCGGGTAAAACCGTAACCGAGGCGGAAGAACGAGCGCTTGGTCTGGCCGATCAGCCGGGCAAAGGCCTCGATCTCTTCAACCGGCACGCCCGAGATCGACGACGCCCATTCCGGCGTACGGGTCGCAAGATGCGCCTCGAGTTCTCCAGGACAATCGGTATAGCGCGCGAGATAGTCGCGATCGGCATAGCCTTCGCGGAACAGTACATGCATGACGCCGCAGGCAAAGGCGCCGTCGGTGCCGGGCCGCAGGATGATCTTGATATCGGCCTGCTTGACGGTGTCGTTGTTGTAGATATCGATGGCGGCGATCTTCGCGCCGCGCTCCTTGCGGGCGCGCATCGCGTGCGTCATCACGTTGACCTGGGTATTCACGGGATTGGTGCCCCAGATCACCACCAGATCGGAGACGCCCATCTCGCGCGGATCGACGCCGGCGACCTTGCCGGTGCCGGCGGCAAACCCGACCCGGGCGATGGTGGAACAAATGGTAGAGTAGAAGCGGGAATATTTCTTCACATGGGCTAGACGGTTGATGCCGTCGCGCATCACGAGTCCCATGGTGCCGGCGTAGTAATAGGGCCACACCGACTCGGCGCCGTATTCCCGTTCGGCCTGATTGAATTGACCCGCAATCTCGTCCAGCGCGTCGTCCCATGAGATGCGTCCGAACTTGCCTGATCCCTTCGGCCCGATCCGGAACTGCGGATACATCAGCCGGTCCGGATGGTGAATGCGCTCGCCATATCGCGCGACCTTGGCGCAGACCACGCCCGCGGTATAGGTCTGCAGCTTGGAACCGCGCACGCGGCCGATGGTGGAATTATCGATCACCTCGATATCCAGCGCACAGGCCGACGGACAATCGTGCGGACAGGTGGAATGCCGGATGTCGATCTTGGCCTGCTGGTTCATGCGCGTATGGGTACCATCAAAAGCCCCGGCAGCCGAGCGCATTTATCCGGCAATGCCTGCGCAAAAACAGCGGCACCCCATATCATGCACCGAGATAAGCCCCGCCATTGGCGTGAATGGCCTGTCCGTTGATGGTGCGCGCCGCCGGGCCGCACAGGAACCGGACCATGGCCGCGACGTCTTCCGGCTTGCCGCGCTCGCCGGTGATGGTCTGATGGATCAGGTGGTGCGCGGGTTCCGGTTTGTCTTTCGGGCGCGGCGTGCCGATCAGCCCCGGCACCACGCAATTGACGGTGATGCCGTCATCGGCCAGATCATGGGCCAGCGCGCGGGTGAAGCCGATAATTCCAGCCTTCGCGGTCACGACATGGGCGCGATCCCTCGCACCGGTATGTGCGCTCAGGCCACCGATGTTGACGATGGTTCCCGCGCCGCTTTTTCGCAACGCCGGCAGGCAGGCCTTCACGCAATGAAACGCGCCGTCGAGAGTGACATCGAGGATTTCGCGCCATTCGGCGTAATCCATCTCGGCGAAAGGCTTTTCCCGCCGCAGCGCGGCATTGTTGACGAGGATATCGAGGCGTCCAAACTGCTTCACCGCGGCGTCGACCATCGCCTGAACTGCCGCGGCATCGGCGACGTCGCCGATATGGACCAGCGCCTTGCCGCCCAGCGCCTCGATCGCGCATGCCACGGCATCGGCCTCGGCGCGGTTGCTGCGCGCATTGACCACAATGGACGCCCCGCCCTCCGCCAGCGCCAGCGCAATCGCGCGGCCGATGTTGCGGCCGGCTCCGGTGACGATGGCGACTTTTCCAGAGAGTTCTTTGTTGCTCATTTCACGCTCTCCCCGTCATGCCCGGTGTTGTGCCGGGCATCCACGTCCTAACAGTGTAGCAACAAGAAAGACGTGGATGGCCGGGACGAGCCCGGCCATGACGGCAACTACCTTCCCAGCGCGCTCAGATCAATCTTCCCCTGATACAATTCCGCCATCAATTGCAACGCCGCCTCGCTCTGCGTTTTGGTCCAGCCGCCATGCTGTGCGTTGAGCATAAACTTGTCGGTCACGTCCTGCCGGGTCAGCGGCTCCTGCGCGCCGCCGCGCATGTAGGGCTGCCGTTCCTCGATCTCGCTGCCGTCCTTCATGGTCGCCCTGAGATGGCCGGTGTAGTTGGCCGGATAGGGATTATCAGGGTCAATCACGAACTTCACTTTTGCCGCCAGCGCCAGCACCTGCGGATCGCGGATCGCTCCTTCCGTGAATGCGCCGAGCCCGACCCCGCCATGCACAAAACCGGTCGCCAGCAGGTACGGCGTGGCGAACTTGGCGGAATAACCGTTGCGCGGGCGCTGCTTGTCGGCGAGCGGCTCCCACAGCCGGTGCACGGTTCCCTCCGCGACCTCGCAGACGATCGCCTCGATGTTGTCAGCCTTGACGCCGCGCGCCGCCAGCCGTCGCGCGCAATCGATGTAAGGCTGCGCCATCGTCCCGCACGGATACGGCTTGAACGCCAGCGTATCCGTTACCCAGCGCGTGCCGAAATCGCCAGTCAGTGCATCGTAGTCGCCTTTGGTGGTGTGGGCGAAACCATGGAACAACCCATGCACGCCTTCGAACACCGTGCGCGGGCCGACAAACCCGCTCCGCGCCAGCAGCGCCGCCCGAATGCCCGATTGCGCCGCCCAGCCCGCATGCAGCCGCTTGGTCCAGGCGCCCTCGGCGAGATATTCGATGATGCCGCCCGCCATGCTGCCCGCGATCCCGAGCGCGTCCACAATCTGTCTGGCATTGAGGCCGAGCGCGGCACCGACGCCCGCGGCCGCCCCCATCGCGCCGAAGATCGCGGTCGGGTGAAAGCCGGCCTTGTGGACGGCTTTTGGGACCACGAGGCTCAATCGGCAAAGCACTTCGGTGCCGACGGCGATGCCGATCAATGCCATCCGGCCGTCGGGATTGTGCCGCTCGCAGGCCGCCAGCACCGCCGGCACGATCACGGCGCCGGCATGCACCGGACCGCCCTCAAACGTATCGTCGAAATCCTCGCCATGCGCCGCGGTGCCGTTGACGAAAGCCGAACCGGAGGCGGTGAGCGTGCGCGCGTGGCCGATCGCGGTGCAGGGACCGTCATCGTCCCAGCCTGCCAGCGCGCTTGCGACGTAGTCTTCGTTGCGCGCAGTGACGCACAACCCCACGACATCAATCAGCAGGTCCTCGCATTTGCGCGTGGTCGCCGCCGGCAGCGAGCCCGGCTTCAGCGCCACGATTTTGCCGGCGAGCGTTTCGGCGACCGAGGTCGTTGGCAGTTCGGATGTCATGATTGCCGCCGGCGTATCAAACGTGAAAGATCTTGGTGTAGCGCGCCTTGATCGCGTCGCCCTGTTTTTCCACCGCCGCGGCGTCATCCTTCATGGTCTTGATATCCTTGAACGGGGTGCGCCCGGGCTTCTCCTGGGTTTGCGGATGCACCGAGCGCAGGCCGCCGACATCGATGATGAGCTGCTGGGCCTCGCGGCTGAAGCAGAACGACTGAAACAGCTTCGCCGCGTTCGGATTGGGCGAGCCCTTGAAGATCCCGTTCGGACCGATGATCAGCGGCGATCCTTCGCTGGCATAAACCGGCTCGACCGGGCGTCCGGCTTCCTTCATCTGCAAAATATTGTACTCGTTGCCGTCGGCCATGACCGCCCGCTCTCCGAGATCGAGCTTCTTCGGCGGGTCGGCCGAGGATTGCACCTGCATGATGTTCTGCTTGGCGAGCTGCTCGAACCAGGTCCAGCCGAGATCGCGCTGCATCTGATAGGTCGCGGTCATGATGGTGCCGCTATAGCCGGGATGGGCCTTGACGATCTTGCCCTTCCATTTGGGATCCAGCAGATCGGCGAAACTCTTCGGCGCTTCCTCCGCCTTCACCAGGGAGGTGTTGTAGGCGATGATGCTGAGCCAGACGCGCCAGCTCGCAAACTGGCCGTCAACATCCTTGTGCTCGGGCGAATAGAACTTCGCGACATCCTCGGGCACGTAGGGCGCCAGAATGCCGTCGCGCTTCCAGACGATGAAATGCGCAGCATCCGACGAATTCACCACGTCGACCGCGTGGATGTTGCTGGAATATTCCTGACCGATGCGCTGGAACACGCGCTCCGCCCCGGTTCGCTCGACGCGCACCGAGATCCCCGGATATTTCGTCTCGAACGCCTTGGCCAGTTTCTCCGCGACCGGCAGGTCGGTGGAGGTATAATGGATGACCTGGCCTTCCTTCTTCGCCGCCTCGATCAGCGCGGGGGTGACCGGCTCAGGCGGCGGAGCATCCGCCAAGACACGGGTCGAGAACGCCGCACCCGCCAGCAATACACTTGATCCCTTGAGCACGTCGCGGCGCGATAATCGCTTTTTCATTGGCCCTCTATCCGGTTGTTCCGGCGAAAACGGTACACCGCAAGGTATCTTTTATTCCTACAGCACGCACCGAGTCTTTCGTCGACAGCTCATTGCCATTGCCGCTAGACTTGACAGTGAGATAATGGCCGACCACCAGTCCGGCGCAGAACAAGATCGGGATTCGGGAGACGGAAATGACGGGCCCAAGGTTTGCCCTCGCAGTGGCGGCCACTCTTCTTGCGACGCCAGTTATGGTGACGCAAGGCTTCGCGCAGGATTATCCGACCAAGCCGGTCAGGATTGTGGTTCCCTTCGGCGCCGGAGGCCCGGCCGACGTGACGGCGCGCCTGCTCGGCAACATCCTGCAGGACAAGTTCGGCCAGCCCTTCGTGATCGAGAACCGGACCGGCGCGGGTGGCGTGATCGGCACGGTCGAGGCGGTTAAATCGCCGCCCGACGGCTACACGCTGTTGATGATGTCGAATACCCAGACCGCGAATGAATTGCTGATGCCGCAGCGCAAATACGAGTTGATGCGCGATCTGGTGCCGATCGCGCCGGTCAATTATTCCGACCTCGTCATCGTCGTGCATCCCTCGGTGCCGGCCAAGACGCTGGCCGAATTCATCGCGCTCGCCAAATCGCAGCCGGGAAAACTGAACTACGCTTCGTCCGGCCAGGGCACGCCCTATCACATGGCCGGCGAGCTGTTCAAATCCATGGCCGGTATCGATATCGTGCACGTTCCCTACCGCAATAGCGGCGAGGCGCGCAGCGGCGTGATCGGCGGACAGGTGCAGATGATGATCGACGCCGTGACCACCATGGCGCCCAATGTCGGTGAAGGCCAGGTACGGGCGCTTGCCACCACCGGCAAGACGCGTTCCAGTGTGCTGCCCAATGTACCGACGGCCTCCGAGGCCGGCGTCCCCGGATACGAGGCGACCATCTGGCTCGGATTGATGGCGCCTGCCGGAACGCCCAGGCCGATCATCGACAAGCTGAATGCCGCCGTCAACGAAGCGGTCAAGCGGCCCGAGATCGTCAAGCTCTGGGCCGAACAGGGCGCGGTTCCGATGTCGATGACCCCAGAGGAGTTCGACAAATATCTGCGCGGCGATATTGTGAAATGGGCCAATGTGGTCAAACAATTCGCCGACAAGCCGCAATAAGGTCCGAGCCCTCGATGCCGAGCATTCGTTTTCGCCTCAATGGCGTCGAGACCGATGTCGACGCCGATCCCGATTTCATCGCTGCTCGCGATCCTGCGCGGGCAGCTCGGCATGACCGGGCCGCATTTCGGCTGCGGCGCCAATGAATGCGGCGCCTGCAACGTCATGATCGGCGACCGCGCGGTGGCTTCCTGCGACACGCCCTTGTGGTCGGTGGCGGACAAGGACGTCACCACCATCGAAGGGCTGGGCAGCGCGGAAGATCCGCATCCGCTGCAGCGCGCCTTTATCGCCGAACAGGCCCTGCAGTGTGGCTATTGCGTCTCCGGCATCCTGATCAGCGCCGCCGCGCTGTTGATGCAAAACCCCAATCCTGCAATCGCTGATGTGAAGGCCGCGCTCGACCGGAACCTGTGCCGTTGCGGGTCGCATAACCGCATGGTGCGGGCGGTGCTGCGCGCCGCGGCCGAGATGGCTGCCCGATGACCGAGACCGCGCCCTCCCCGCCCAAATTGCCGGTCAGCCTCGCCGCCAACCGTGTGCTGTCGTCATGGATTCGATTTTCGCCCGAAGGACAGGTGATGGTCTCGCCGGGCAAGGTGGAGATCGGGCAAGGCATCGTGACGGCGCTGGCCCAGATCGCCGCCGACGAACTCGATGTCGATATCGGCCGCGTGCGGATGGTCCGCGCCTCCACCGCGTTTAGCCCCAATGAGGGCGTCACGTCAGGCAGTCTTTCGGTGCAGCAGTCCGGACGCGCCATCCGTTACGCCTGCGCCGAGATCCGGCAGATCTTTCTCACGCTCGCCTCCGATCGCCTGGGCGTCGGGATCGATGCGCTCGACATCAGCGACGGCACCATCTCCGGTCCCGGCAATGTGCAGACCAGCTACTGGGAACTCGCCGGCGATGTCGATCTGGATCGCGAGGCGGCGCCGGGCGCCATACCCAAGAAATCGATGCGGCGCGCACTGGCCGGCCATTCGGTCCAGCGGCTGGACATTCCCGACAAGGTTTTCGCGCACCCCCGTTTCATCCACGATTCAGCGCTGCCGGGGATGCTGCATGGCCGCGTGCTGCGATCGGAAATATCAGGCGCGAAACTGACCAGCCTGAGGGAGGATGCCGCGCGCGCGGTCGCCGGCCTGGTCGCGATCGTGCGCGACGGCAATTTCACCGGCGTGGTCAGCGAAACCGAGGATGGCGCCGAGGCCGCGCTGAAGGCTTTGCGCAAGGGCGCGGCATGGTCGGCAGGCGAAACGCTGCCCGATGAAGACGGGCTGGCGGAGTGGCTGAAAGCCCAGCCGGCAGAATTGACCGTCATCGACAGAAAGACGGCCGCGCGATCAGGTGAAAACGTCAGCACCATCAGGCGGCAATACACCCGCCCCTATCTCGCGCACGGGTCGATCGCCCCATCCTGCGCCATGGCTCAATGGACCGGCGACCATGTTCGCGTCTGGACCCACAGCCAGGGAGTCTATTTTCTCCGCGCCGATCTCGCCATCGTGCTCAAATTGCCGATCGAGCACATCACGGTCGAGCACATGGAGGGCGCCGGCTGCTACGGGCATAACGCCGCCGACGATGTCGCGCTCGATGCCGTCCTGCTGGCGAAAGCGGCCGGCGGCCGGCCGGTCCGCGTGCAATGGTCGCGCGAAGACGAGATGACCCATGCGCCGTTCGGGGCGGCGATGGCGATCGAGATCGAGGCCGACCTCGACGCGCAAGGCGAGATCATCGACTGGCGCCACAGCATCTGGGGCAACGGTCACACCGCGCGGCCGGGGCGCGCGGCGCAGCCGGCCCTGCTCGCCGCGACGGAACTGGCCAATCCGTTCCCGCGCTACATCTCCACCAATCCTGCGCAGGCCGGCGGCGGCGGTTCCGATCGCAATTCCATTCCGCTGTACGATTTCCCGTCGTGGCAGATCGAATGCCATCGCCTGCTGACCATGCCGATACGCACGTCCGCGCTGCGAACGCTCGGCACCCAGGGCAATGTGTTCGCGATCGAATCCTTTCTCGACGAACTGGCCGCCGAGCGCGGCGAGGATCCGGTCGCGTTCCGGCTGCGTCTTTTATCGGACGAGCGGGCGAAAGCGGTGATCCGCACGGTCGCAAGGCGCGCGAACTGGAAGCCGGTCAAACGCGACGGTGCCGGTTACGGCCTCGGCTTTACGCGATACAAGAACACCGGCGCCTATTGTGCCGTCATCGCCGAGATCGAGGGCTCGGACGACATCAGCGTCAAGCGTCTGACGATTGCGGTCGATGTCGGCGAAGCCATCAATCCGGATGGCGTCATCAACCAGATCGAAGGTGGCGCGATCCAGGCCACCAGCTGGGTATTGAAAGAGCGCGTCCGCTTTGACAGGGAACGCATCACCAGCAACACGTGGGCTGATTATCCGATCCTTCGCTTCAGCGAGGTGCCGGAGGTGGAGGTCGAACTGATCCAGCGGCCGGACATGGATCCCGTGGGCGCCGGCGAGGCCGCCCATGGCCCGGTCACGGCGGCCATTGCCAACGCCGTGTTCGATGCGCTCGGCGTGCGCGTCCGCAATCTCCCGATCACGCGCGAGCGCCTGATCGAGGCAATGGAGTTGACGTCATGACCGCAATGAACATCCTCAGCGGCGGCGCGGCCCAGGGCCTAGTCGGCAGTCTCGCGCCGCAATTCAAGGCGCTGACCGGGCTCGACATCGAAGGCGAGTTCGGCGCGGTTGGCGCCATGGCCGACAAATTGCGTAAGGGCGTGCCGGCCGACATGGTGATCCTGACGGCGGCATTGATTGCTGCGCTGGCGCGCGAGCATCTCGTCGCAGCCGCGTCGATCGCCGACATCGGACTGGTCGAGACAGCTGTTGCCGTCCGCGCCGGCGATCCGGTGGTCACGGTCAAGGATGCGGCAAGCTTGCGCGACACGTTGCTCGCCGCCGACGCCATCTTCGTTCCCGATACCAAGGCGTCGACCGCCGGCATTCACGTTGCCAAGGTTCTGCAGCAATTGGGTATCGTGGACGAGGTGGCCGCCCGACTCAAAATCTATCCAAATGGCGCGACCGCGATGCGCCATCTGGCGGCGTCCGATGCCTTGAGGCCGATCGGCTGCACGCAGTCGACCGAGATCATCAGCACCAACGGCGTGGTGTTGTCGGGATCGCTGCCGCCGGGATGCGAACTTTCAACGATCTACACGGCGGCGGTGGCTACAAAAGCCGCCAATGCCGAGCAAGCACAAGCCTTGATCGATCTGTTGATCGCCGCCGATCAGCGCGGGCTGCGCGAGCGCGCAGGCTTTCTCAGCGACCGAAAATAGCAGCCTTCAATTTCCGCAGTCTCATTTGGCCAATTGCGTCAATCCGGTCGGCGGCCCATCGAGAGCGGTCCAGCCGCCATCGACAAACAGCGTGCTGCCGCTGACATAGCTCGCCGCGTCCGAGCCCAGATAGGCGACCGCGGTCGCGACTTCGTCGGCGCTGCTCCAGCGATTGAAGACGGTGTGCCCGGCATAAAGATTGAATATTTCGGGCCGCTCCTTGAACGGCGCGGTCAGCGCGGTCTCGACGATGCTTGGCGCGATGGCGTTGACACGAACCCCGAAGCGGCCGACCTCGGATGCGTTGATGACGCGGTCGAGATCCTCTTCGGTGTAATCGAGGATGGTCTTGCGGATGTTCAGACCCGGCGTCGTGACCGCAATATCCAAGCGCGGAAATGTCTGCATCACCGTCGCGGCGAGCGCCGCAACGTCTTTCGAATTTGCCGCGTCGCAGGTCGCGGCTTCCGCCGAACCTCCCTGCGCGCCGAATGCCGGCGGCGGTCGCTTCCGCGCCCTCGCGCGCCCGATCGGCGCATATGACGCCACCCAAGCCGTATCAACCCCGCATCCGGGATAAACCGCCATCGGTCAATTGACCCTGGCGGCCCGGGTTTCGCCGGCGGGCTGTGCCAGCTGCGTCGGAGCCACCTGCGGCGCCATATTGGTGCCGGTAAACTCGGCCTGCACCGCGTCCGATATCCAGACGGATGCGGCCGGCTGGAACACCGCCAGCCCGATCAGCGCCAATACGAGAAGGACGGGGACAGCAAAAAATCCGGCGCTCCAGCTCTGGTGAATACGGTTATCGTTTTTGTCTAATCTATCGAACGTGCCGTGCATGGACGCCTCTCCACAGTGCAAAGTATCCCCCGCCGTGGCTTAGCTCAGGGCGCAGCACGCGCGTGTGAATTGCTTCACATTCGCAGCGACAAAACATTCGGGAAGTGAATCGGAATGGTTGTGTCCGCGCCAATGCTGCCGGCCGTCTGGAGGCAACCGCGGGGCTAGTCGCCTGATTCAGTCAGATTGCAGGGTATAGATGCTTGAGTTTGATGCGAGCATTTTTTGTGGTGAATTGCCAGTCGGCCTTGGTGTGGTTGGCATTGCGGTCATGCTCCCAGGCGGCGATTTCCTCGATGAGAGTTGCTTTGTCGGGAATGCGGCGATCGAGGCACTGGGACGTTAGAACGCCGAGTTCGGACTCGGCCAGATCGAGCCAACTGCCATGCTTCGGGGTGTAGTTCCATTCGAAGCGCTCGACCAACCGCCTGGCTTCGGCGGCCGGAAAGGCTTCGTAGAGTGACGCCTTGCTGTGGATGTTGAGATTGTCCTGAACCAGCACGATGGTCCGGGCGTTCGAGAAATGGATATCGGCCAGGTCTTTCAGGACGTGGGCATAATCGACGGCGGTGTGGCGGTCCGTGACTTTGACGTGGCGCCAACCTTCGAGCGGTGCGAACAGCAAAGAGATTGGCCGTGCCGTTGCGCTCGTACTCATAGTCATGTCGGGCCGGGCGTCCCGGCTTCAGCGGTATCGGCACACGCGTTTCGGCAAGGAGTTGCTTTGAGGTCTCGTCCAGGCAGACCAGCGGGCGATCGGGATCGCGTGGCCGCGTGTACACGGCCAGCACGTCTTCCATGGCCGCTACGAACGCGCTGTTCGCCTTCGGCGGAATGACCCACTGCTGTCGGCGATGGGGCTTGAGAGTGTTTTTTTGAGCGCGCGTCCGATCGTTGAGTCGCTGGCGCGATCGACGATGCCAAGCTCCACTACCTTGTTCTCCAACAACCGCAAGGTCCAGCGCACGCGTCCCTGGGGAGGTTTGGAGCAAGCCAGGGCGATCAGTTTGGCTTCCTTCTCGCCATCGAAAATCCGCGCAACCGCCGGCGTCACTCGTTGCTTGCGGCTTAACACAGCCTCGAAGCCCTCCTCCACCAGCTGCTTGCGCACCCGGTAAACCATCGATGGGCTCGTCTCCAGAGCCTTGATAATCCGGCTGTCGCTCCAGCCTTCACCGGCGCCCGAAACATCGGCCTTCAACAATATCCGCGCCTTCAGGATCCGTTGTGCTGGGCTCTTTCCTTTCCGGATCAGCGCCTCAAGTTGCTCCCGCTCATCCGCGCTCAATCGCACGACATATCTCTTTACCGAAATCTCCTTCGCAGCCATCATTGCCTCCGTCGTCCGTACTGCCGACGAAGCGAATCACTAAATCCTTTCAAATTGGTTGAAGCGGGCGACTAGTCGCCTTCGCTTCCGCCTGCTTCGACCAGCGCCCGGAGCGATTTGGTGTTGAGCACGACGATGGCCCCGTGCTCGAGGCGAACCCAGTTGCGGGCCGCCCAGATCCGCAGCTGCTTGTTGATGCTCTCGCGCGTCATCCCGACCATCTCGCTGATTTCCTGCTGGGTAACGGCGATGGTCCGGCCTCCGGGCGCGAGTTTGTGCTTGTCGGTCAGACGAATGAGCGCGCTGGCGAGCCGCCCCGGCAGGTTCTGGAGAATGACCTCCTCAACCTGGTCACTGGTCCACCGCAGCCGCGTGCAAAGCAGCTCGATGAACTTCATCGCCAGCGCCGGCTGGCTTCGCACGAAGGGAATAAACTCGCGACGGTCGATGATGAATATTTCGCAATTGGTGTTGGCGGTAGCGTCGGCGGTCCGCGCCCGCCCATCGAGCACCGCGACTTCACCGAAAATCTCGCCGGCGCTGATCAGATTCAAGATCGCGCTGCGGCCCTCGGGGGACGAGATGCTGATCTTCACCGTGCCGCTGAGCACCGCAAACAGGCTGTTGCCGGGATCTCCCTTGGAAAAAATCGCGGCTCCCCGCTTCAGCGTGGAGTGCTTGGCATAACGGCAGAGCTGGTCGAGCGCGCCGGCATCAAGATCGCAGAAAATCGGATGGTTGCGCAGGACCGATAGTGTACTGCTGGCAACCGACCGAGGTTGAACTCTTTGGTCCTGAGGCACGCCGGTCACGACCATCTGGTGATTTTGCCCATCATCGGCGGATCGTGCTGAATGCTGAGCCAGCCGAACGCCATCATCCGCCGCCGTATCTTGCAATTATACGCCCGCATCATGAACACGGCAAGAAAGAGCCGAATTACCGCCATATCCTTTCCGCTGCACGCGGGGGGTGCGAATGATTGGGTAACAATTTTAGATATATACCGCGCCGCCACGTCCGCCGAAACTGCCCCCGGCCACCGCCCGGCTCAGTCGCTGGCGAGGCCCATTTCTTTAATCACGCGGGCATATTTGGCGAGCTGATCCCGCGTCATGGCACGCAATTCCTCGGCCGAGCTGCCGCGCACCGCGAAACCCAGATCCTCGAGCTTGCGCCGAACTTCCGGATCGGCCAGCGCCTTCAGCACTTCGGCATTCAGCCTTGCGGTGATCTCCTTCGGCGTTCCCGCCGGCGCCAGGATCGCAAACCAGGAATTGAAGAAGAACCCGGGCAGACCGGACTCTGAAACCGTGGGCACGTCGGGGAATTGCGGCAACCTCTTCTCGGTGGTCACCCCGATCAGCCGGAGCTGGCCGCCGCGCACCAGTGCCGCGACGGTCCCGAGGCCCTGAAAGCCGACGGGGATCTGGCCGGAGGCGACGTCGGTCGCCGCCTGCGTGGCGCCCTTGTAGGGCACATGGGTCAGCGATATCCCGGCGCTGGAGGCGAACATCGCCATCGCCAGATGCTGCGGGCTGCCCGGGCCACCGGAGCCGTAGTTGATCTTTCCGGGCGCGGCCTTTGCTGCGGCGATCAGGTCCGCCGCGGTCTTGTAGGGGGACTGGTTGTTGGCGATCAGCCCCCATTCCACCGTGGCGACCAGCGATACCGGCTCGAAATCCTTCAAAATGTCCCAGGGCATTTTTGAATGCAGGCTGGGCACCATGGTCATGACGCTGTCGTTGAAGCCGCCGATCGTGTAGCCGTCCGGCTCGGCCCGCGCGACCTGCTCGGCACCGATCAGCCCGGAAGCCCCGGGCTGGTTGATGATGACGATCTGCTGGCCCATGTCGTCGCCCATCTTCTGGGTTACGATCCTGGCTGCGACGTCGACGGCGCTCGCCGCCGCCAGCGGCACGATCATCCGGATCGGCCGCTCCGGATAGGGCGCCTGCGCGAACGCGCTGGAGCTTGCGAGGAGCGCGAGCGCCGGGACCAGCGAATGAAGCAGCCGCATACCAGATTTCTCCCTTGTCGACGGGATGCCGTACCAATGGACGGTCGCGATCCCATCGAGAATGATTGCCCTGTCGCTTCCGGATTGGCAATGTGCCGGAGAAGAAATGGAGAACGTGCCGGCGGCATCAATCGACCGGCCAAGGGAAACGCCGGCTGTGCCATCGAGGGAGAACGAATGACCACCCGTAGAAATTTTTTGAAGGGCGCGGCCGCGACCGGTATCGCCTTTTGCAGTTGCGGCATGCTGGATGCGGCACGCGCGCAACCGAAGCCGCCGCGCCTGCCGGTCAAGGTGGGCGGCAAGCGCGTCCTCACCGTGGACGCCCACGCGCATTGCTATTTTCATGAAGCCATCAATCTGATGGGCGCCGACGCCGACAAGGTGCTGCCGCCGGTCAAGGGCGTCCCGGAGCACTTCATCGTCATCGAGCAGCGCCTGAAGGAAATGGACGCGATGGCCATCGACATGGAGGTGCTGTCGATCAATCCGTTCTGGTACGGCAGGGATCGCGACACCGCGGGCCAGATCGTCAAGGTCCAGAACGAGAAGCTGGCCGAGCTTTGTGCCTCGCGGCCGGACCGGTTCGCGGCGTTCGCCTCGCTGAGCCTGCAATTTCCCGACCTCGCGGTGCAGCAGCTCGAAACCGCGGTCAAGAAGCAGGGCCTGCGCGGGGCCGCCATCGGCGCCACCGTGCTGGGCGAGGATTTCTCCGATCCCAAATTCCATCCGGTCTGGGCCAAGGCCGAAGAACTCGGCGCCGTGCTGTTCATCCACCCGCAAAGCACGCCGGAGCTTGCCAAGCGCTTCAAGGGCAATGGCTGGCTGTCGAATACGATCGGCAATCCGCTCGACACCACGATCGCCCTGCAACACCTGATCTTCGAAGGGACCCTCGATCGCTTTCCCGGCCTGAAAATCCTCGCGGCGCATGGCGGCGGCTATCTCGGCTCTTATGCGGCGCGGGACGACCACGCCTGCTTCGTGTCACCGCAGAACTGCAATCCGAACATCACGCTGAAAAAGAAGCCCTCGGAATATCTCAACCAGCTCCATTTCGACGCCATGGTGTTCACGCCGGAGGGGCTTCGGCACCTGGTGGTGCAGGTCGGCGCCAGCCAGATCGTGCTCGGCACCGACCATCCGATCCCCTGGGAAGAGCATCCGGTCGACCGGGTCTTCGCCACCACCACCCTCACGGATAAACAGCGGGTGGCGATTCTCGGCGGCAACGCGGCGCACCTGTTCGGGATCAAGGAAGCCTGATTTCGGCACCGGGCTGGCCGGTCAGAAGCCTCGGCGCTTTCCGGTCAGAAGCCTCGGCGCTTTGGAGAATACGCGCCGGCCATCGGCCGCTCAGGCCGCGTTTGAAAATCACTGGCATTGTGCCTTGGGAGATGATGACTTTCCTGAAACCGCCGCGATCTATTTGATGGAGGTCAAGGGCTCGCCGGCCCTCCGGCATATGCGGTATGCTGTTCGCCATACCGGTTACGTGCGGAGTAACAGATGCGTGCCATGGTATTGCCGGCAGCGGGAGCGCTTCTCCAGATGCAGGAGCGCGCCGATCCCCTCCCCGGCGCCGGAGAAATTCGCGTCAAGGTGAGCGCGTGCGGGGTTTGCCGGACCGATCTTCACGTCGTCGACGCGGAGCTTCCCGGCATCAAATACCCTATTATTCCCGGACATGAGATCGTCGGCCGCGTCGACCTCATCGGCACTGACGTCAGCACCCACCGCATCGGCGACCGGGTCGGGATCCCCTGGCTCGGCTACACCTGCGGCGTCTGCCGCTTCTGCAGGGAGGGCATGGAGAACCTCTGCGACAATCCGCTGTTCACGGGTTACACGCGGGACGGCGGTTTCGCCACCCACACCATTGCCGACGCGCGTTATGCTTTTCCGCTCGGCGAAGGCGGTGACGACGTTTCGATCGCACCGCTGTTGTGCGCCGGCCTGATCGGCTGGCGGTCGCTGGCGATGGCGGGCGGCGCCGGCCGGCTCGGCATCTACGGCTTCGGCGCAGCCGGGCACATCGTCGCCCAGATCGCGCGCTGGCAGGGCCGCTCGGTTTACGCCTTCACGCGATCCGGCGACGTCGCGGCGCAGGGTTTTGCCCGCCGGTTAGGAGCGGTATGGGCCGGCGCGTCGGACCAGCGGCCTGACGTCGCGCTCGATGCTGCCATCATCTACGCCCCGGCCGGCGAACTGGTCCCGGCGGCGCTGCGCGCGGTGCGGAAGGGCGGCACGGTGGTGTGCGCGGGAATCCACATGAGCGACATTCCGCGCTTTCCTTACGATATTCTTTGGGAAGAACGGCAGCTAGTGTCGGTGGCCAACCTCACGCGCCGGGACGGACTGGATTTCCTCAAGATTGCCCCGCAGGCCGGAATCCGGACCCAGACCACGGCGTTCCCGCTGGCCGAGGCCAACGACGTCCTGACAAAGCTGCGGACCGGACAGATCCTGGGCGCCGCCGTGCTCAAACCCCAGGCCGGCAGCGCATGACCGATTTAACGGCCGCCGATGCTCGCATCCAGGAAAGCGTCTTTGCATTTCTGGCGGACCCGGCAATACATCCTGGGGTTCATCGGATCGATACGCATGCAGCGACGGTTTTCCTCGAAGGCGACCGCGCGCTGAAGATCAAACGCGCCGTCCGTTTTCCGTACCTCGATTATTCGACGCTCGAGAAGCGGAAAGCCGCCTGCGATGAAGAGATCAGAATAAACCGCCCATTCGCGCCGCGGATCTATCATCGCGTTGTCCCGATCACGCGGAATAGCGACGGATCGCTTGAGATCGACGGAAAGGGTACGCCGGTCGAATTCGCGATCGAAATGACCCGCTTCGATGAGCGCCGGACCATCGATCATCTGGCGAAAGCCGGCCCGCTGGATCCCGAACTCGTCGATGCCATGGCCGATGCGATCGCGGCCTCCCACCTCAACGCACCGCTGGCGCCCGCCGAACCCTGGATCGCGTCGATCCTGTCCATCATCGAGGGCAATACCGCCGCGTTCCGAACCGCAGCCTGCTTCTCCGCGAATGAGGTCGATGACCTCGACGAAGCATCCCGGTCGGCGTTGTCAGGAGTTCGAGAGTTGCTGGAACAGCGCGGCCGGCAAGGATGCGTGCGGCGCTGCCATGGCGATCTGCATCTGGCGAACATCGTGCTGATCGATCACAGGCCGGTGTTGTTCGATGCGATCGAGTTCGATCCTGAGATCGCGTCGGTCGATGTGCTCTACGACCTTGCATTCGCAATGATGGATTGCATCCGCTATGACAGGCATGCGGCGGCGTGCACGCTTCTCAACAGATATCTGAGCGCGACGCCCAGCGAAAACCTCGACGCGCTCGCTGCACTTCCTCTGTTCCTGTCGCTGCGCGCCGCCATCCGCGCCAATGTGATGCTGGCCCGTCAAGGGCGGAACTCCGGCGACAAGACCGATGCCATGCAATCGGCGCGCGCGTATTTCGAGATTGCGCGCCTTGCAATCCATCCTCGAGCGCCGGCGCTGGTCGCGATCGGCGGGCTGTCCGGAACCGGGAAGTCCGTTCTGGCGCGCGGCCTCGCGCCCGCCATCATGCCGTTGCCGGGAGCGGTGGTGCTGCGCACGGACGTGCTGCGGAAGCAACACTTTCAGGTCCATGAGACGGACCGGCTTCCCGCAAGCGCATATCAGCCGGAGGTCACGGAGCAGATTTACGAAATCCTCGCGCAGCGCGCGTCGCGGATCCTTTCCCGGGGCCATTCCGTCGTCGTCGACGCGGTGTTTGCCCGGGAATTGGAGCGAGCCGCGATCCGCGACGTCGCACGCCAACGCGATATGCGCTTTGTCGGCCTGTTTCTCGAGGCGGACCTCGCAACCCGGGTGAGCCGCGTCGGTCGCCGCGCGGGCGATGCATCCGACGCGACACCCGAGATCGCCGGGCTGCAGGAGAAATACGATATCGGCGCGCTCGATTGGACGGTCATCGATGCCTCCGGCACACCAGGGCAAACCCTGATACAATGCCAACACTGGATCAATCCTGACGAGCCGGCTCGACGGCTCCGATAGCGCAAGATAGCATGCCGCCATCTCCGCCCTCAAAAAGCAACGCCGTGCCCCGGGCCGAACGAATGCGAATTGATCCAGCGATGGCGTGCGACACCGCGTTTCGGGTTGTCGCGCGCCGCTGCCTGTCGGATTTGACCGCACATCACGAGGCGACCTGCAAGGGCGACACCGCCGCCCTGCATCAGATGCGCATCGCACTTACCCGCTTGCGCACGGCCATCTTGTTCTTCTCGCCGATGGTTGCCGATTCCCAGCGAACGCAAATAAGGCAGGAGCTGAAATGGTTGAACGGCCGTCTTGGCGCGGTGCGGGATCTGGACGTCGCGATCGCGCGGCTGAAGGCCGCTGACAAACGGCGAGCCGTATCCCATTCTCGCTCATTGAACCGAAAACGGGCGGACGCCCATCGGCTTTTGGCGCGGGTGCTTCGGTCAACCAGGTATCGGCGGCTTGTCAAAAGCATGTCCGATTGGATCGAGAGCGGACCCTGGTGCATCAAGGCAGGAACCCGCTTCGCCAGCGAGCGGGCTTCCCCGATCGTGATCTACAGCGCACGCAAGCTGACGCGGTGGCGGGAAAAACTTCTGAAGAAGCGCCGCAAGCTTGCGAAAATGGACGCGAGGAAACGACACCAGCTGCGACTGCTGAACAAGAAGCTATGCTATTCGATCGGATTCTTCGAAGAATTGTTTCCGGACAGGAAATCCTCCGATCAACGGGATGGGCTGAAATACCTGCGCAAGGCGCAGCGATCGCTCGGGCAGTTGAACGACGACGCCAACAGCCAAGCTCTGGCGGCCGCGCTGCAGCGAGAGGGCATCGAGGCACCCGTGCAAATTCTCACCCGAAAGCGGGAAAAACGCCTGATACAAGACGCCGCAGCGGCCTACGAGAAACTGGCCGCGCTGAAACCGCTTCCGACCTGGGATCATGCATGAGCGCGGGCCGCTGATATCATTGACGGACGTAATCGCCCGGCGCATCGGGCAGATCGTGACCATCCGCGTGCCCGGTGCCGATGCGCGGCGGCTCGCACGGTTCCCCGGACAGCGCGGTTGGCCATTTCGTCCATTGCGGCCACCACGAGCCTTCGACCCGCGGCGCCGCCTTCAGCCAATCGTCAGGGCCGATGTAGGGCGCGTCCGCCGCCTTCGTCTTGACCTGATAGGAGTGGCCCTCCTCGCCGGGCGGCGCCACGATGCCGGCATTGTGGCCGCCGCTGGTCAGAAGGTATGTCACTTCGGCGTCCACCTGATAGTGTATCTTGTAGGTGGACTTCCAGGGCGCCACGTGATCGCGAACCGTCCCGACCACAAACATCGGCGCGTGAATATCCGACAGCGCAATTGGCTTTCCCCCGACGAGGTAGCGGCCCTCGGCCAGGTCATTGTTGAGGAACAGCTTGCGCAGATATTCGGAATGCATCCGATACGGCAAGCGCGTGGCGTCGGCGTTCCAGGCCATCAGATCGCTGGGCGGCGTTGTCGCGTTGTGCCACCACTGCTCGTGCAGCAAAAACGCCTGTGCGAGCAAATTGAACGGCGGGGTTTTCCACGCCGGCTCGGCAAAACGCCGGTCCTGCGGTTGCGGCCTGATCAGGGACCACGGACCCTGACCGGACGAGAAGTAATACCAGCCTTCGGAAGGTCTGACTCTGTTTTGAAAAGCTGGCGCCGGCGTGATTTATTTCTGACCGACTGGATTGATTTGGGAGGTCGGCGATGGGCGCGGCGGTCGGTCTACGGGAGGATTTCGGGGCGGATGAGCTGGGTCGGCTCGCGGCGAAGGTGAAGGATGCTGCGCAGGCGCGACGGTTGCTGGCGCTGGCGGCGGTTCGCGACGGGATGAACCGCACCGAGGCGGCGCGGATCGGCGGCATGGACCGGCAGACGCTGCGGGACTGGGCGCACCGCTTCAACCAGTACGGTCCTGACGGTCTGATCGACATCAAGCCGACCGGGCGGCCGTCGAAGCTCTCCGACGAGCAGAAAGAGGCATTGAAGCAGCTTGTTGAGACCGGCCCCGACCCGGAGAAGGATGGGGTCGTACGCTGGCGCTGCGTCGACCTGAAGCGTGTTCTCGGACAGCGCTTCGGTGTCGATCTGTCGGAGGTGAGCCTGGGGCGCGCGCTCAAGAAGCTCGGCTTCTCGCACATCAGCGCCCGGCCGCGCCATCCCGTGCAGGATCCGGAGGCGATCGCGGCATTTAAAAAAACTTTCCCACGCAGGTCGCGGCGATCGTGACCAAACTCGCCCCGGAAACGCCGATTGAGGTCTGGTTCCAGGACGAGATGCGGGTCGGCCAGAAGAACAGCCTCGTCTACCAATGGGCCAAGAAGGGATCACGGCCGCGGCAGCCCAAGGATCAGCGCTACGAGAACGCCTATGTGTTCGGCGCCGTCTGTGCGAGCCGCGACACCGGCGTCGCCCTCATCATGCCGCAAGCCGACACCGAGGCCATGCAGGCGCATCTCGACGCCATCGGCAAGGCCGTCGCGCCCGGCGCGCATGCGCTGCTCATCCTCGACAAGGCCGGATGGCACACGACGCGCAAACTAAAGCCACCTGCCAATGTCACCCTCGTGCCGCTGCCACCCGCCTGTCCGGAGCTCAACGCAGCCGAGAACATCTGGCAGTATCTGCGGCAGACCTATCTCGCCAACCGTGTGTTCGCGTCCTACACCGACATCCTCGACGCCTGCCAAGACGCCTGGCGAAAACTTCTCGCCGAAACCGGGCGCATCACGTCGATCGCGGCCCGCGACTGGGCCGTCATCGGTCAGCTCTTCTGAAGGCTGGTATAATGCAGCGCACCTTCAAAGAACCTGGCTGCGCTCCGCACGGCATCCTGGGAGATCGCCAACCGCCGCTGCGGCGCCGACGCCAGATGAGACGCCCAGTCGATATAGGCCAGCGACAACGCAACCGGCGATATGCCGCCGGTCAGGCGCGCCAGCATCGCGTGGAACGCGCGGTCGACCTGATACATCTCCGGCGGCTGCCCGGCAGCTTGTTCGGAGCGGGCCTCGGCCGCAACGATGGCGCGGTTCTCCCGGCGGTAGCCTACGGCATGCGCCGGACATGGCAGTCTCCGTGTGTCAGCATCGGCAAGGTCGAAATCGGTTGCACGGAATTTATTCTCTTTCGCATCTTGCCGAACAATTGGGCTTCACATCCTTGATGGGGAAGCGGATCAGTTCCGCGGCCGGTCGTTGAGCAGGTTCGATGTGGTTTCAATCATCCGCGCGCCATGCTTGAAAAGCCGGTCACAGTCGCGGCGGACAAAATCGATCTGGTGCCGCGCGCATTCCTCGCCCATCGTCCTCAGGTCCTTGACCGAATGCGATCCGGCCATTTTCGACACGAATTCAGAGAGCAGGTGCATTTCGGTTCGGGATCGCTCCAGCACTTCGTTGCCGGCGAACACCATCTCCTCGAGCAGCACCTTTTGGGCTCCCATCAGGAAGTCGAGGGCATGCTTGTTCACCCTGGTCAATCGGGTCGCGGCATCGGCTACCGGTTGCTCTACGAACTCGGTATGCTGTTCGGACAGTTCCGCCATCACAACCTCTGCTTTTTAATTTATTCTGAAAGGATACGGCGCTGCTCTGGCGATCATGTTGAGCTGTATCAATGTGATGGACACCGGCCGCGCTTTGACCTGCGTCAAATCGTGGCGCTGGCGTGGGAATAGCCTCTCATTGTCAGTTTTGATCTCGAGCTTGCGGAGACCCCCTATGCGCGCCCATCAGATTATGACCCGGCCGGTCGTATCGATCACACCGGAGACCACGATCGTGGATGCCGCCAACACCATGCTGCAAAAGCATGTTAGCGGATTGCCGGTGGTCGATGCAGCCGGCAAACTCGTCGGCATCGTGTCGGAAGGCGATTTCATCCGCCGCAGCGAAATCGGTACAGGGCGCAAGCGCGGCCGATGGCTGAAATTCATTCTCGGCCCGGGCAAGGCGGCTACCGATTTCGTTCACGCACACGGCCGCAAGGTCGCAGAGGTCATGACCAAGACGCCGCTCACCATCACAGAGGATACCGAACTGGAGGAGATCGTGGAGCTGATGGAAAAGAACCACGTCAAGCGCCTGCCGGTGATGCGCGGAGACCAGGTCGTCGGCATCGTGTCGCGCGCCAATTTGCTGCAGGCGGTGGCCAGCCTCGCCCGCGAGATCCCTGATCCGACCGCCGACGACGATCACATTCGTAACCGCGTGATCGATGCGCTGGAGAAATACGACTGGTGCCCGTTCGGCCTCAGCGTCATCGTGCGCGACCGCATCGTCCATCTGAGCGGCGTCATCACCGAGCAGCGGTCGCGCCAGGCCGCCATCGTCGCCGCCGAGAACGTCACCGGGGTGAAGAAAGTTCACGACCATTTGTGCTGGATCGACACCATGTCGGGAATGTACCTGAACTCTCCGGAAGACGACGATCTGGCGAAGGCGAGTTGATCGGCGATCCCTACAGCAGCTTCCCGTCCGGCCCGAAAAACGGATGCGGCCCGTCGAAATCGCCGATCGGGACGTGATGCGTAACGACGCTGCCGAAGCCCTCGCCGGGAAACCAGCAGTGGAGATGAAACGCCGGCGGCTCGACCTTGAACGAGGGCTCGCGCAATTGCGCCAGATCGAGGTCGACGGCGTGATTTGGCGCCGGACAGATCGTTGAGGGGATGCCGGCGAACATCGCGAGCGTTGCGCGATGCACGTGACCACAGGCGATCAGCTGCACACGTGGATGACGCTTCACGACCATGGCCAATTCGCCGGCGTTGAGCAGGTTCTGACGGTCCATGTGCCAGATGCCGGTTGCGAACGGCGGGTGGTGCAGGAACACCAGCGCGGGCCGGTCCGGCGAGGACGCAAGCGTGGCGTCAAGCCACTGCAGGGTAGCCGCGTCGAGCTCGCCATGCGGCTTGCCGGCGACGCTCGAATCCAGCAGCATCAGATCGAGGCCGCCGGTTTCAACCCGTTGATTGAGCGGCCCCGATGCAACGGCATAGTTAGCGTCCGGAAATGCCGCGCGCATCAACTCGCGCGAATTGTGATTGCCGGGAATGCCGACAAAGGGCAGCTCAAGCCGTGCCAGCAGGCGCTTGAGATGCTCATATTCCTCAGCCGTCGGCGTATCCGCAAGATCGCCTGATATCACCACGAGGTCGGGCTTTGGCCTGAATGCGTTCAAGGCCGCCGCGCAACGCTCCAGCGCGCTTGCCGTATCGACCCTTCCGTAGGCGAGCGAGCCCGGCGGCTTGATATGCAGATCGGAAATCTGCGCGATCAGAACGGGCTTTGGCGGCATCGGCGTCCTTCAATGTTCCGGTGGCAACAGCCTGACGGCGTCAGGCGCGATCAGAAGTCCGATCCGCTCGCCGGCCTGGGCCTTGATGGTGTTCGGCGCGTCGATGGTGAGAAATTTGCCGGACGCGCCGCTGACGATCATGCGCTGCCGGTCGCCGATGAAACTGACGCTGTCGATCGTCCCCGACAGCGGCGCGCCACCGGCCTCGACGACGCGGATGGTTTCGGGGCGGATCATGGCGACCGCAGCCGGCAGGTTGGCGTCGCCGCCGATCGGCTGCCGTCCGCCCGGCAATACCAGATGGCCGCTCTCGATTGGCGATTCGACGATGTTCGCGGCCCCAATGAATTCGGCGACGAAGCGATTCTTCGGCGTGAAATAGATCTCGCGCGGCGTGCCGATCTGGGCAATCGCGCCTTTTTGCATGACCACGATGCGGTCGCCGAGCTCCATGGCCTCCGATTGATCATGCGTCACATAGATCGTGGTGATGCCGAGCGCCCGCAGCAGACGGTTGAGTTCGCCGCGCAGCCGGTCGCGCAACGCGGCGTCGAGTGCGGTCAGGGGCTCGTCGAGCAGCAGGATGCCGGGCCGGATCGCCACCGCGCGCGCCAGCGCGACGCGCTGACGCTGGCCGCCGGAGAGCTGGTCGACGCGGCGGTTCTCCAGCCCCGTGATATTGGTCAGCACCACCAATTCGGCAACGCGCGCCGCGCGCTCCTTCCTCGCCATGCCGCGGATTTTCAGGCCGTAGCCGATATTGTCCGCCACGGTCATGTTCGGAAACAGCGCATAGGACTGAAACACCATGCCGACATTGCGCTGCTCGATCGGCACAGAGGTCATATCGTTGCCGTCGAACAGCACCCGGCCGCCGATATCAGGTAATTCCAGCCCGGCGATGATGCGCAGCATGGTGGTCTTGCCGCAGCCGGAAGGGCCGAGCAGAACCAGCGTTTCGCCGCGCGCGATGTCGAGCGTGGCGGGCTCCAGCGCGCGGGTGCCGTCGGCAAAGGTCTTGCCGCAGGTCTCGATGCGCACCGAGGCGCCATGTCCGACGGTGACGCTCATCTTCGCTGCTCCCGGTCGGCAAACATCTGCATCGCAATCAGCAGCGGAATGATCATGACAAAGAAAATCAGCGTATAGGCCGAGGCCACCTCCAGCCGCATCGAGGCGTAGGCGTCGGCCAGGCCAATGGGCAGCGTCTTGGTCAAGGGCGTGTGCAGCATCCAGGTCAGGTTGAACTCGCCGAGCGACAGCGTGACCACCATCAGGCTGCCCGCCAAAATCCCCGGCACCGCGTTGGGAACGATGACGTCGCGAAACCGCCGCCAGGGTGACGCGCCGAGCGACGCCGCCCCCTCGTCCAGCGTCCTGATGTCGACGGTTGCGAACACCGCCATGACCGATCGCACCATGAACGGCATGGTGAAAACGACATGGCCGGTGAGGATGAACAGCCATGAGCGGCGAAAGCTGCCGAAACCCTGATAGGTGAACAGCAGCGCCAGCGCGATCGCAAGCCCGGGAATGGCGAGCGGCAAAGTGATGATTTCCTCGACGATGCGCGAGATCCGCCCGCCCCTGATGTGCAGGGCATAGGCCGAGGGAACGCCGGCGAGCAGCGTGACGACCAGCGTCGCCAACGCGATCACGAACGACAGCAGGATGGTGCCGGCATAGAGATCCCAGACCTGAAATACCCATTGCAAGGTCACACCCGAGGATATCCCGCGAAAGTAATTCACGGTGACCCCGGCCATGATCGACAGGACCGCGGGCACTACCAGGAACGCAGCGACGAGCAGCGTGAACATGAGCTGGCCGATGAAAATCAGACGGTCGCGCATGGTCCTATCCGGCCGCGGCGACGGTGCTGCCGCTGAACGAGCGGGCCAGCGCCAGGATGGCCCAGGCGATGACGCCCAATCCGACCGACAGCGCGGCCGATGTGGCGAAATTCGCCGCCAGCGTGAACTCGGTATAGATCAGCATCGGCAGCACATCGATATTGGTCGCCAGCGTGAACGCCGTGCCGAATGCGCCCATCGCGGTCGCAAACGCAATGGCGCCTGACGCCACGAAAGCCGGACCCAGCGCCGGCAGCACGACATCGCGTTGCACCGCCCAAGGGCCGGCGCCGAGCGAACGCGCGGCTTCTTCCAGGCCAACGTCGAGTTTCTGCACCGCCGCCATGATGGTGAGAATGACGCGCGGGATCGAAAAATAGAGATAGCCGAGGAAAAGCCCCCAGATCGAATAGGCAAACACCAGCTTCTCGCCAAATATGCGGTTGGTGAAATCGCCGATCAGGCCCTGGCGCCCGGCGAGCAGAATGATCAGGAAGCCGACGACCACGCCGGGAAACGCCAGCGGAAAGGTCAGCATCGCAATCAGCACGGCGCGACCGGGAAAGCGATGGCGCTGCAGGAACATGCCCGCGACCGTGGCGACGGCGAGCGTAACGATCGTGGTCGCGGTCGCCAGCAACACGGTGTTGATCAGGGTCGCGCGGTAACGCGGCTCGGTCACGATCGCCAGATATCCGGCCAGCCCTTGCGGTCCTTCGGCGCCCGTCACCACCAGCCGCGCCATCGGCAGCAGGAAGAACGCCGTGGTGATGACGGCGAGCGGCAACAGACACAGCCAGACGAAGGTTTTATGCGGCATTATAAGAATGGTGCCCTAAGCGCATTTTCCGGTTCGGGTGGCTTCATCCTTCGAGACGGCGCTTCGCGCCTCCTCAGGATGAGGTCTTGGATCCTCATGGTGAGGAGTGCGGCAACGCCGCACGTCTCGAACCATGAGGCGCTGGATACCGCCGCCACGATTCGATCGAACCGGAATGACGCCCTAGTGTGGGGCGCCATACTGCCTCAGCGGACCTCGGCGAGATAGCGGTCCACAAAACCTTTTTGCACGCTTTCCATCTGACCCCAGTCGACGGCCTTGGCGCGGGCATAATCGCTGTCGGGCAGGAATTTCGCTTTCACCGCCTCGGGCAATTCGATCGGGCGCGCCGGGCGCAAATAGGCGTTGGTCCAGATCGCCTGTCCCTTGTCGGACAGGAGATAGTCGATCACCTTCTTGGCCTTTTCCTTGTCGGGCGCGTTCTTGACGAGGCCGACGACGTAGGGAAACACCACCGATCCTTCGCACGGGATCACGAACTCGAAGTTGCCCTTCTCCTGGTATTTCGCGCGATAGGCGTTGAAATCGTAATCCAGCAGGATCGGCATCTCGCCGGAAACCACGCGGGCATAGGACGTCTGCTTGGGGACGATCGGGTCGTTCTTCCGCAGCTCCTTGAAGAAGCTGATCGCCGGGTCGAAATTCGATGCGGAGCCGCCGAGCGCCAGGTTGATCGCAACCGCCCCGACATAGCCGACCGCGGCCGACGTCGGATCGAGATAGCCGACCATGCCCTTGTAGTCCGGCTTCAGCAGATCCTTCCAGCAGGCCGGCACCGTTTTGCCGCCGAGCGCATCCTTGTTCACGAACAGGCCGAGCGTGCCGGAATGAATCGTGGTCCAGTAGCCGTCGGGATCCTTCAATCCCGCGGGCACCTGATTCCAATTGACGGGCTTGTACGGCTCCAGCGCCCCTTCCGCCTTTGCCTTCATGCCGAAGGTGACGCCGAAATAGCCGATGTCGCCGACCGGATTGCTTTTCTCGGCCAGGATCTGCGCCAGCGCCTGACCGGAGTTCTTGTTGTCGTGGGGAATGTCGTAGTTGAGATCGGTCTTGATCGCCTTGAGCATGGAGGCCCAGTCCGCCCATTCCGGCGGGCAGTTGTAGCAGATGACGTCAGCCGCCTTGGCGGACTGCCACGGCGCCAGAAACGACAGCGCCAGCAAGGTCAGGGCAAAACGGACGGTCTTCATGAAATGAGCTCCGATTTCAAAAGGAAGGCGTTCCAAGGCCGGGACATGAACACCGACCGGCGACCAAGTATAGGCCGCGTATGAACGATTTGCGACGACAGGCTTTTGCCGTGCAGCAAAACTGTGGAGGGTCGGTCCCTCGCCTGCGGGCCGGTTGGTCGACCGCAGCGCACCGGCGATAGCTGGGTTGCGATCATTGCCGCGACGCCCGCCTTGCGGCACAACCGGCGTTGCAGCTAACCTTCGGCTCGTCGATCAGGCCGCGTTTTCGGAAAAAAGCCCCGTCTTAACGGAGAAACGCCATGACCCCGCCCGTCAGCTCTCCCGCGATTAAAGCCGTCAAATCGGTCCGCGAACAGGTCAGCGCCGAGGAATGGCAAACCCGCGTCGATCTCGCCGCCTGCTACCGCCTCACCGCGATGTACGGCATGACCGAGATGATCGCCAACCACATCTCATGTCGCGTGCCCGGTTCGCACGATCACTTCCTGATCAACCCTTACGGCATGCTGTACGAGGAAATCGACGCATCCTGCCTGATCAAGGTCGACCTCGACGGCAACGTGCTCTTCAACGCCTCGGACTATGGCGTCAACGCGGCCGGCTTCGTAATCCATAGCGCCATCCATATGGCGCGGCACGACGTCGACTGCGTCGCGCATACCCACACCCCGGCCGGCATGGCGGTCTCCGCCATGGAATGCGGGCTATTGCCGCTGGCGCAGACCTCGATGCGGTTTCTTCACATCGCCTATCATGACTTCGAAGGCATCGCCGACGATATCGACGAGCGCGAGCGGCTGGTCAGAGACCTCGGCGATCACGAGGCGATGGTCCTGCGCAATCACGGACTGCTCGTGGTCGGACGGACCATCCCTGCGACCTTCAACCTGCTCTATCGGATGGAGCGCGCCTGCGAGGTGCAGGTGATGGCGCTGTCCTGCAATACCAAGCTGGTCTATCCGCCGCAGGACGTTCTGGAGAAAACCTTCGACAAGGTGAAGCCGCGCGCGAACCTGCCCAATCGCAACGGCGAACTGGCCTGGCCGGCGCTGCTTCGCAAGCTGGACCGGGTCGATACGTCGTACCGCAATTAGGGCTGTACCAGGCTACCTGACGGCCGTTTGCCTTGCGGGTGCCATACCTCCTTGGTACTAAAGTCGGATGGCAGACCGGACATCGGTCGGGGAAACCGGCTTGAACCCTTTACCTCGTTGTATTCGTGTCATGACAGTGCTCCCCGCGATCGCGATCATGATCGCCGGTTGCGCGGATTCGCGCTTGGCAGCGACCAATGACGGCGTCGGCGCTCAGGCGTCAGGCGAGAGCACCCCGGCACGGCGATCCACTCCCTATCAGACCGGTTACGGCCTCACCAGCGACGGACCGACCACTGACTTATACACGGAGCTATTCCGCCCCAACGCGCGCGATGACGGGAGTGCGGCCGCACCTGTCTCGCCTGGAGCGGTGCAGCAGGGTCAGCCCGGGGCCGCCTCCAGCGTAGCCCAGCAGGAACCAGCCAAACCACAGGCTCCGCCGGCATATCCCACGGCTTACGGCATCCCAAGCAACGGGCCGACCACCGATCTGTACACAGAGTTGTTCGGCCCCAGAAGCCACGAATAACCGGCCGGTTCGCTCGCGATAGTTGGCCCGGTCAGCCGGGCCTCAACCGAAGCATGGCAAGGTCATTTAGCGCGGCACCACCGCCGTCGCTTCGATCTCGACCCTTGCGGCCTTTTCAACCAGACGCACGACCTGGACCAGGGCCATGGCCGGATAATGCGCACCGAAGATCTCGCGATAGACCTGGCCGAGTGTCTTCAGGCTCGCCAGATATTCTTCGACATCGACGACATACCAGGTGAGACGGACGAGGTGTTCGGGCCGCGCGCCGCCCTCGGCCAGAATGGCAGAGATATTGCTCAGGGTCTGGCGGACCTGCGCCACGAAGTCGGCCGGCAGATCACCTTGCGCATTCCACCCGATCACCCCGCCGGTGACCACGAGGCGGCCGTCGGCCGCCATGCCGTTGGCGTAGCCCTTCGGCGCCGGCCAACCGCTCGGTTGCAATATCTGCGGCCCTGAGGCCGACGCATCGTCCTTCGTCACCGGCAGCACGGCAAGCGTGGGTCCTTTCGACGTGCTCACTAGCCGTTCTCCTTCACATTCATTCCGCGGCCACGCCTGCCGGCGTCGAGGGCGAGCCGGCCTGCGCCATCTGCCGCAAGGCGAACCGCTTCAGTTTGCCGGTTTCCGTCTTCGGCAGTTGCGTGACGAACTCGATCGCCCGCGGATATTTGTAAGGCGCAATCTCGCGCTTGACATGGTCCTGCAAGGCCGTCGTCAGCGCGGCATCGGCTGTGACGCCGGGCATCAGAACCACATAGGCCTTGACGATCATGCCGCGCGCCTCGTCGGGCGCGCCGACGACGCCGCACTCGGCGACCGCCGGATGGCTCAGCAAGGCCGCCTCGACGTCGGGACCTGCGATATTGTAGCCGGACGAGATGATCATGTCGTCGGAGCGGGCGACGAAAGACAAACGGCCGTTCGCGTCACGGACGAACGTATCGCCGGTTAAATTCCAGCCGTCGCGCACATAGTTCGTCTGCCGCGGATCCGCGAGATAACGGCAGCCGGTCGGCCCGCGAACCGCGAGCCTGCCGACGGTGCCCGGCGGCAACTCGTTCATGTCATCGTCGACGACCTTGGCCTCGTAACCGGAAACCGGGTGCCCGGTCGTTCCGGCCGCCGCGTCGCCCAGCCGGTTCGTAACGAAGATATGCAGCAATTCCGTGCTGCCGATCCCGTCGAGAATCGTCTTGCCGGTCTTGCTGGTCCAGGCTTCGAAAACCGGCGCCGGCAGGGTTTCGCCTGCCGAAACCGCAAGACGCAGCGACGACAGATCGGCGCCCTGGTCCATCGCGGTCATCATCGCCCGATACGCGGTCGGCGAGGTAAAGCAAATCGTGGCCTTGTAGGTTTCGATGATCTTGACCATCTCGGCGGGTGCCGCGTTTTCCAACAGCGTCGCGGTAGCGCCGAACCGCAACGGAAAGATCGCAAGACCGCCGAGCCCGAACGTAAAGGCCAGCGGCGGTGACCCTACGAAGACATCGTCCGGAGTGACGTTGAGTACTTCTTTGGCGTAGCCATCCGCGACGATCATGAGATCGCGATGGAAATGCGTCGTCGCCTTTGGTTCACCCGTGGTGCCTGAGGTAAATCCCAGCAAGGCGACATCGTCGCGGCCGGTCTTGACGGCATCGAACCGAACCGGCTTGTTCAGCGCCACCCGATCGAGTTCGGCGTCGTGATTTGACGTTCCATCAAAATTCACGACCTGCTTGAGAAACCGACTGGTCTTTGCGCAGGCGACCAGTTCGTCGGCGATGCGGCTGTCGGTCAGCGCAAGCGCGATCTCTGCCTTGTCGACGATCCCTGTCAGTTCGCCGGCCCGAAGCATCGGCATGGTGTTGACGACGACAGCGCCGGCTTTCGTTGCCGCCAGCCATGCAGCGACCAGGGCCGGATTGTTGCCCGAGCGTATCAGCACCCGGTTGCCAGGCTTCACGCCGTAATTCTCGACCAGGGCATGCGCCAGCCGGTTCGACCAGTCCGCTAGTTCCTTGTAGGTGCGCTGCCGACCGTTGCCGATCAGCGCGATACGATCGCCGAAACCCTTCTCGACCAGACGGTCGGTCAGTTCGACCGCGGCGTTGAGATATTCCGGATATTGAAATTCCGGACGGTCGAGCAGCAGGCGCGGCCATTGGTGGAACGGCGGAAGATTTCGCCGTGCAAAATCGTCAACGTGACCCGACGGGCCAAGGCTTTCAACCCGACGGCTGGGAATTCCACCTGACATTTCCATCGCCCTCGCTTTCGGGATGAAGGCTCGATGGAAATCATTTTATACTTAAAGTAATTTGGCGCAAGTGCCCAGATCCAGCGGATCCGGCGCTTTTTATGGATGCCGGCGCACCTCAGCGCCTCGCCAGTTCCCGCAGCCGCGACACCATCGGCGACTCCGGATCGGCCAGCGGCGCGATCGCGGTGAAATGGTTGGCGTCGGGAACCACTCCGAACCGGGTCGCAAGGCCGGCCTCGCCCCAGCGATCGACGATGGTCCGGCTTTGCCGATGATATTCCGCGCTTTCTTTCTCGCCGACCACCGCATCGAGCGTTCCGCGCAACGGCGCGCTCCAGAACAATGGGCTTACGCTCCTCGCGGTTACCTGGTCGAGACGCAGTGCCTTGTTGATCGATGTTTCGACCAGTGGCCGCAGGTCGAACAAGCCTGAAATGGCGTAGGCCGCGACGACGAGGTCGACGGGCAGCGAAGCATCGAATTGAGGCCAGTCGGTCGCCAGCAGGCAGGCGGCGAGATGCCCGCCAGCGGAATGGCCACTGACGACGAGCGGCCAGCCCAACCGCGCCAGTTCGCGCGTCGCGCTCCGCATCTGCGCGATAATGTCATCGACGGTGACATCAGGACAAAGGTCGTAACAGGGAATGGCAACGCCGATCCCGTGGGCATTCAGCCCGCCGGCGAGATGGCTGAAAAAGGAGCCGTCCAGCGCCTGCCAATAACCGCCGTGAATGAAAACGACAATCGGTCCGTCGCCGTTGGCCGAAAAAAATCGATGCTGTGGCGCGCGCCCGGGCCGTCAGGAATGGAGCGCGGGGCGTGCCGCACGCGATAGGCGGCCGCGTCGCGTGCCCAGCCGGCGATCAGCGACGGGTTTTCGGGAACCCGCGCCCGGTTGTTGTATTCGACTTCATAGTCGACGCCGGCGCTCAAGATCTACAGTGCTCGTGCTTGTGCGGATTTCTGCGCCGAAGCCTTGGTCTTGGCCAGCAGGCGCATCAATTCGCGAACATCCTTCGGGGCCAGATCCGAAAATATGTCGGCGATCCAGTTCTCGTGCTCCGCCGCCATCTTGCGAAACTCGGCGCGGCCGATTTTCGTCAGCCGGATCACCTGCACGCGCCGGTCGGTATCGGAGGTGCGCCGGTCGAGATGGCCGGATTCGACCAGCCGCTCGACCAGACCGGTCACGTTGCCGTTGGAGACCATCATCCGCTTCGAGACATCCGACAGGGTCATGCCCTCCGGGACCTTGTCGAGCTGGGCCATCAGATCGAAGCGCGGCAGCGTGACATCGAACCGTTCGCGCAACCGGCTGCGCACTTCGCCTTCGATCAGGGTGGTGCAGGTCAGCAACCGGAGCCATAGTCTAAGCTCGTTGCCGTGATCCTCCGGGAGTTCGACGGCCTTGGTCTCGGAATCAAGGATCATGATGCGATCATACCTGCCTGGAGCCCTCACGGCAGCGCGGACAATAGCGCTGCCGACCTCGCGCGTGTCGGGTTTCGACGCGTTATTTTGACCTTCAAATAAATCGGGATGTGCCGCAAGTCAAAACCCCGATGGCGGCGGATTGCGCCGGTTTGCGAATTTCTTTAGGTTTCAAACAATTGGCGCGTGGCTTGCCTGTTTTGGTCCCGTGACGGCTGCGCTTTCGGCGGCCTTGCTTGCGGCGACAGCCGGCATCGGAATAAGCTTCTGGGGCTCGGATTGGGTTGGCGCAGATTTCGGCTGCGCGCAGGCCGCCGATCGGGGGAACAGTCATGAAACAGCAATTGAAGTTGGCCGGACTGGCGATTGTGTTGAGTGTCGGCGCCCATGCGGCTGCCGCCCAGGAAAAAATCAAGATCGGCGTGATCGTGACCTTGTCCGGACCGGCGGCGGCACTCGGCCAGCAGGTTCGCAACGGCTTCGCGCTCGCAGTCAAAGACCTCGGCGGCAAGATGGCTGGCCGCGACGTTGAACTCGTGGTGGTCGACGACGAATGCAGGCGATCCACAAGCCGGTGGTGGACTCAAAGACGTTCCTGATCAGCCCAAATGCCGGACCGTCGACCCGGGCCAACGAGGGCATGCAGGGAATTTCCTGGAATATCCTTGGCCAGACCTATGTGCCGAAAAGCTGTACCGACCATTCCTTTTCCTGGCATGCGACGCTGCCGCCGGGCACCTTCGTGCCGCCGCATATCCATCCGGATCAGGATGAATATCTCTACATGCTCGAAGGCAAACTCGATTTCATGCTGGGCGATGGCCGCGGAATACAACGTTCATTTCCTGCCGCCGCCGCCGGGGGCTTGACCAACAGCCCGCAGGACGGATTGGAGCCGACGCGTCCGCCGTAGCTTCTACGGCGAAGGCGGAAGGCATAATCCGCCGCTCCAGGCCGAGCCGCGTGCTGATTTGCCCGACGGGCTCACTCCGCGATATCGTGTCCAGCCCCTTTTGAAAAAATATTCTGATTTTCAGAAGACCCAAATCAGTTGTATATCTCTTGCCGTCCCGTTCCACTCAGAGGGGCGGCTCGCGACGTCACGGACGCGGGGCGGGATGCGGTGGACGCAGCGGCGCGCTTGACGGGCGTTGCTTGCAGCGGACGGCGAAGACGTGTGGTCTATATTTTAGTACTCGGTGAAACACGCCGTAACTAAGGAAACCCTTTAAAACAAGCTACTTTAGCATAGCCTGTTGGTCGGTGTTTCTGCGGGGTTCGCCAAATTCAGGGCCGGGCACTTTTGCCTCAAACGCCCTCACCGAGGAGCTGAACCAATGACCGATACGATCAACGTCATCACGACTGATTCTGTTGAGCCTGTCACCATCGCTGAATCTTTTGCACCTGTTGGCAAGCGAAGTCGCAGGAGCGCCGTCGTCCTGACCGACCGCCTGTGCGAGACGCGGGTAGTCCAACGGACAAAGTTCTACGACCGCAAATGCTCCGGCCTTTATGTCAGTGTCATCCCTGCCGGTGTGGCGACGTTCTCGTTCAAGTTCACCAGCCCCGAAACCGGCAAGCAACGCACAGCATGGCTCGGCGTCTACAACCCCGAGACCTTCACAGTCGAGGATGCCCGCAGCAAGGTTTACGGCCTCAAGGCCAAGGGTGGCATGGCCATCGCCGAGACGCTGCACCAGCACAAGGCGCAGAAGGTGAAACAGGGCAAGACCGTGGGCGAGATCATCGAGGAGCGGATTGAGTGGATGAAAACCCCGGTTTTGAAGCGAGACGGCGAAATGCGGCCCCGGATCGAAAGCTGGGAGAATGTTGCACGCCATTTGCGGCGCTTCGTCGGCCCACGGCTCGGCAAGAAGATCGCCAGCGAAGTCAGCAAGAACGACATTGCGACGCTCTCCAATGACATCGTTGCAGGCAAGCTTGGCGTTCCCTCCGTAGCCAATGCCCGCCATATGCGGCGCGCCGCATCGGGCCTCTTCAATTGGGCGGCGGAAGCGGGCCGCGACTACGTCACCGCCAGTCCTTGTATCAACCTGCCGAAGCTCGACGAGGAGCATCCGCGCGAGCGGGTGCTGACCGAGGACGAGATCAGGACGCTGTGGCACGGTCTCGACCGCGAGGACATGCCATGGGACCGCAAGACCCGGCTCGCGCTCAAGTTCGCGTTGACCACGATGCTGCGTTCGGGGGAGATGCTGCCGATCCACCGTGACGAACTGAATACCGGGAACGGCACGGTCGACATCCCGGCGCGGCGGGTCAAGCGGCGGCGCGTAATCAATCAGCCGCTCTCCGATCTCGCGTTGGAGATCATTACAGAGGCGATGGGCAATTACGAATATGCCTTCGCAGGCCGCTTCGGCGACGCACCGCTGTCGCGCCAAGCGATGTCAGGCGCACCAAGGTGACGAAGAACGGCAAGCGGGTTACGCGCACGCCGGGCATCTGCGAACTGCTCGGGATCGCGCCGTTTACGCCGCACGATCTGCGGAGGACGGCGGCGACCATGTGCGGAGAGCTGGGCCTGTCGGAGGCCGCCATCTCGCTCTGCCTCGACCATCAGGCGAACAAGGATGAAAACGGCAAGCCGCTGCCAGCGGTCACGCGCAAGGTCTACAACCGCGCTGCGCACATCCAGGTAGCGAAGAAGCGCGGGGTGCTCGATGCGTGGGCTGTCGAGTTGCGGCGGATCGTCGGTGAGCCTGTAGCAACCAAGCAGCGCCTTGTCGCCTGACTTACTGACCCGGCGGCCCACAATCGGACCGCCGGGTATTTGCCCACGCCGAGGCGAAAGGCCACGTCGAGATGCTGCCCGGCCTGCGCGACCACGCCGGTCGCTGGTGCCCGACAAAGTCCCGGCTACCTTGGCTGCCACCAGCACCGGGCCAGCTCACGGGCGAGGCGTCATGTCACCGTGGGTGTCTCTAAGAGCGTCCATTCAGGACGTTGCGCCGATCGCTGGGAAATCCCTCACCCCATTCTCATCGAGCGTATGCAACGGCTCATAGGTCGGCTTGCTGGTGCTATCGACCAAGGTCAGGGTTTCGTCATCGAGGATCAGCCATTGCCAGTCTACCCGCACCACGACAATCAGGTGCGTCTCTTTCGGGTGCGCCCGGTCATAGACGATCACCAGCTTCCGATCGCCAAGTGCTATCCCGGCATCCCCGAGGGCGGCGTATTTGGTCACCGCGTAGCTTTTGCAGTCGCCGGGCACTGCCATCGCCGCCAGCGGTGACAGCCACGGCACGTCATGCCGGGTGGTCGCGATGTCGGCATTAACGGCCCGGTTGATATGTCCGACCAGCGCGCGCCCCTGAAAGGTCATAGCCTCATCCACGATTGAGATGTACCGCAGGGCGGCAGCGGTGCCACAGGAGGGGTTGGACCGACAGGCCAGCACCATCTCGTCGTCGATCAACATATCGAGCCGAAGCCCGTGCCACATCGTCGACAGAGGACCGGATGGCGCAGCAACCGTGACGATACCAAATGGCGGGGCGGTAGGTGCCAAGATGATCGGTGCGTTGATTATCAGCCCGGCGAGCGCTGCAATGGGCAAGGCTTTCGTCATAAATCCTTATGAGGCGGTATAAGTTCCGCGACCTTGAGGTGGATCAACAGCGCTGGCTCAATCCCCACGCCGGTGCGCCGGGCCAGCTCACGGGCGACCGACTGGCGGTGTCGGTCGGCACAGAATAGCCCTTGACCGGGAACCGTCAGCCCGCCAAAGCGCTAACCTACATGACACCACCATTCAAAATTAGCCCCGACGCTGGCCTAGCCGACACGCTCAACGGCAGGTGCGAGGCAATGACCTTGCCGCAATACGATGGTGACTTGCCGCCATACCGATGCACGCGTGAAGCAGGCACAGATCGCAAGGGCCGTCGAGTTTGTGAGGCTCACGGGCGCAAGCTGGCAATCAAGTATTTCGATGAGTGAGCCATGACGATATTGCACATTGCGAGCGCCAGCCGTGCTACTCTCAATTGAGGGGTACAAAATGGCATTCGTGGTGCGGGCGATCTCTGGCAAGCCGGGAGAAGATACGTTCATCGTTGATAAAGCGACGCGAAAGGATGCCATGGAGACGGCGGTCGGGTTGCTGGGACAAGGAATGTCAGGTGTCACCATCATGGGCGATGACGGTCGTGTTTACACAACGTCCGAATTTGCCGATACCTTTGCCGAGGACTCTTGATGCCTCGCAAAGACGAGCGGCGCTCACAAATTGACGACCTCAAAACTGCCTATCACGTCGTCAATGCTGTGCGGCAAGTTAGCTGGTTGCGGCGCGAATGGGACGATATCAAAAGCACCCTTTTTGATTTCCTGATTTTCGGAACCGCCGCAGGGATTGCCCTGCTTCTAGGGTTTTGCTCAAAGTAGAACGGCAGGTGCGAGGCAATGACCTTGCCGCAATAGGATGGTGACCTGCCGCCATACCGATGCACGCGGATCGCCGCGACAGATCGCAAGGGCAGTCGAGTTTGTGAGGCTCACACCCGGTCACTGCGCATCCGGTTCTATGACGCCGACGAGTCCGGTGTATTGCAATGAGACTCGCGGTGGCTACGCCGCGATGCCCTGCTTAGGTACCACCGTGACGGTCCAGCGCGTGGGATTGCTGGACTGATGCTCCTTGATGGAACGGACCATCCCCGTGACCGGCATTCCATTCAACATCACAGTCGCCTTCTGGCCCCGGTATTGGGCGAAGCGACAACGCCGGGCCTCTATCGGATCGGTAATTTCGATAGCTTGCATGCATCACCAATGGTCGCGGTACCCGAAACAGTTCCGCGACGATCTGCATGATATAGAGCAACTATTAATAATGACTCCGAATCGGCGCTTTGAGTCCGGGTCAATCATCACAACGCACTCAAATCGTCCGGCACATCACCGAACTTTCGCAACACAGTCGCATCGCGGGTCGCCGGTGGCTGCATCACCGTGCAGTTGACGGTTTTATCCCCGAGTCTCAGGGGTTTCGGTTATGCATTGAGGGTTTTCTGCCGTTTGACGAAGTGCCTGTGCCAAATCCTCAATCACAGCCTGATAAGCGGCTATTCTGTCTTCAAACGGTACGGGCGGTCTTTCATGAATTGATACCACTGCCGTGGCGAGACCGAACTTGATCGTAAAGCCAAGTCCGGTCAGGTCGCCCGATTCCGGCTCATGGTGCGTCTCTTTGATGAAGACGGCTGGCAATTGTGATGTCATGGGCGCTTCCGTTTCAGCGTTTTTGCATCCGGGTCAATCGTCACAATGCACTCAAATCGTCCGGCACGACGCCGAACTTTCGCAACACAGTCGCATCGCGGAAGTCGCCGGTAGCCGGATCACCAGTGCGACTGAACGCGACCGTGGCCTAATTTGAATTTGGCAGTGGCCTGTTTTGATTTTGTTCGTTCTACCCACCGCTGATCTACGTCAAGGAAATTAATCCGCGTGAACATAGCGAGAAAGGCCGCCTCAGTTGAGGCCATGTAGCGGGTTGCCCAATGCAGACCAAATCGCCATTGCGAAGAAAATAACGATAAAATCACGATCAAGACGTAGGGAATTGATGCGCGCATTCGCTAACGAATGCCGCAAGCATCTGTGTTACTCAAGGGGCGGTACTGGCCCCGTTCCATCGCATCCCGAAGCGACTGGTCCCTTTTGGTTTTGGGGAGTGGCCATGGACAATGCACAACACTGCCGAGATCAGGCGAAAGAATGTCTTCGCCTGATGAAATCAACGCAGAGTAAAGCTGAAGCCGAGGTTCTGAGAAATCTCTCCTCTAGCTGGTCAAGACTTGCTGGCCAGATCGACCGATACACCGCGCTCGTGCGTGAACAGGGCCGCATAGTCCGGAAGTAAGGCCGCCTCAGTTGGCGGTTCTGGAAAACGGGCGAATCGCGGGGCATATTGCCGCCCACCAAAAGGCCCGCGTCATCATCAAGACCGTGAAAAACTGACAAGTCGCGCGGTGCGGTTGACGTTCGGACCGAGATCACCCTAAGCGCCCCGCCCATGGCCGCGAAGTCCGCTGCCAGGGTGATGGCGGCCACGGCGATCTAAGCCGCCACCGGGCTGCGGCCGAGCGTTTGCCCAACACCACGTTCTGCGCTTCTATTGACGTATGTAAGAAAAGGTGACCCGGTTAAGCATGTCCGATACCCGAATTGATTTCAGTGCCCCCGCAACCCTCAGAAAATGGCCATCAGTCAACAAAGAGCGCGTAAGCGCCGCCCTCGGCGCGCGTCCCTACATGATCATGGACGGCACTCTCGACGAGTGCATCGAACGGTATATGTCGCAACCGGAATCCCAGCATCATTTGTACGAAATCCGCACCGCGCCGCAGCCTGATCTGGTTAGCGCGATATTGTCGGCGGACGACGTCATCGAGCTGGCGCGGCTAAGAGACTTTCTCGGAAAATGAAATTCAAGGAGGACCGCCCGTTCGCTACGCCCGAGGCCGCCGAGCAAAAATTGCTTGAGCTGGCGAACGCGATAGAGGCCGATCACGCCGGGCGATTGTCGGTCGAGGCAGCGGTTAAAGCGGCAATCGCGCACGGCTGGCTCACGATGCATCCGTCCGGTGCGTACCTGATATTCACGCAAGCCGGGGCAGAGCTGTTCGCGTAGCGGGGTTAACCTCTGTGTCATGGGAACAGCGGTTTTACAATCCGATCATATTGCCGGACCGGAAACCGCTGGTCACGCTACGCGACGCGGCGCAATACATCATCAAATTGCCGAAAACCGAGCGCGATTTATAGAGTGCCTGATGCTGGTCGCCGAGCACGGCGGCGATCCGATGCTGCCGCATATAGCGATGATTGAAAGCGCGGCAACGGCATGAGCCGAAAGTTGCATCCGCTCCACGACAGAAACGCACCAAAGCCTGCCAGGATCGCTCGATAACGAGGCGGACCGAAAGCATGATTAGGAACGCGCTTTATTTATTGAGCTCACAAGCGCTGGATGGCGTGGAGGGTGGCGCAAACGGCGTCTTGGTGCTGCGCGATGGCACGATCCGCGGTGGAAACTCGTTCTTTTATTACGTTGGCAGTTATAGCTGCTTCGCCGAAGGCAGGTGGAAAGGTGAAGCGACTGTTCAAGAGCATTCTCCGGCTCCCGCTACGATGCCGATGGCCGGAAAGGTCAACCACATCGGATTCACCGGAACCTACACCGATGAGGGTGCGGAAATCGAAGCCACGGCGCTCGTGGGCAAGAGAAGCCTTCGATACCATGTAAACTTGCGGCTGCTGATAGCAGATTGAAAAGAGCTGGGCCGCATGATCGTCAGCGCTGCGCCATCAGGCGTCGGTGACGCATGCCAAGTTTGAGCGAACCACTGTCCGCTCGCCAGCGTCCGCCTCGGAGCGCATTACGGACTCAGGTCAGACATCGCGCCATGTCCGAAAAGTGCCAACCGGCAGATTTGTCACGGCGAACGGTACGACGCGGTATTTGTCGTTTTAAATCCTGCGTTTACGCCCCACTCAAGTTCAATTCCGTCCCGAATTGCGTGAGCTAGGGCATAAGACGCATGCCAAGGCCGGACTATGAAAGAGGCCGCCAACTGAGGCGGCCTTACTCTCTCAAGTCATTCGTCTTGCGCAAGTCTAGCTGGTGCCGTCGGGGAAGTGGTTGGAATTGGGCGTGGCGCGTTCTCCGGGAACATGAGGGTATCGTTTCAGGCTGCGAGGTCAATCGGCTGATTGGCAGGCTTTACGGCGAGCGTCTGCCATCCATCGACCTTGCGCATGTTGATCTGTCCAGAGGCGAGCAGCGCCCAGAACAACATGGCTGCGGTATCGGCTGACGGCAGCACGGTTTGCGTCTTGATCCTTCGCTTAAACTCTTCGTGCAGCCGCTCGATTGCATTGGTGGTGCGCACGCTGCGCCATTGGCTCGGCGGCAGGCGCGTGAAGGTGAACAAGCGTTCTCCTGCCTCCTCCAGGCTGTCGGCGACGGCGCGATGCTTGAGCCTCCATTTGCGGATGAAGGCTTTGCGGCGCGCTTCGATCTCATCAGGCGTGGCCGCGTAGATCATGTCGTTGTAATCAGCAGTGATCTCGTCATGCAGCCGCTCGGGGGCATGTGCGAACAGGTTCCTGTGCTTGTGGACCGTGCAGCGCTGGACCGGCACGCCGTCCCAGACGGAGGCGATAGCCTTGTCGAGCCCCGGCGCGCCGTCGACGATGAGGAATTCCGGACGCCGCAGCCCGCGATTGATGAGGTCAGCGAGGACAGTGCGCCAGGCCTCGGCGCTCTCGCCGCCCATGCTCTTGATCGCGAGCAACACCTTCTGGCCGTCCTCGCGCACGCCGAGAACGACCAGCAGCGAGATGGAGGTCGCCTTGCGGTCGAGCCGCACGCGCACCACGGTGCCGTCGAGGATCAGGCGCACGATCGGCTCCCCGGTCAGCGAGCGGGTGTGCCAGGCGTCCCAATCGCTCTTCACCTTGCGCCAGGTCCAACTCACCGTGTCCTTGCCGACCGTCCCGCCGAACAAGGCCGCGAGCGCGCGACGCACCCGCCGGGTGTTGGTGCCGGCGAGATACGTGCTCGCGATCAGCGCGTCGGCGGCGAGTGTGCGCCGCTGATAGGCCCGCAGCGTCTGGCTCTTCCATTCGGTCGTCTTGCCATCGGCAGTGGTCAGACGGGCGCGCGGCACCGCGATCTCGACCGGTCCGAACGTGCCGGTCAGCGATCGCGTCCGGCTGCCGTGGCGGTGGCCCGCAACGCTCGCTCTTCCTTCACCGCCGGACATCGGATTGCGCCCGTAACGTGGCCGTGAAAGCGCCGCCTCGAGCTCGCCGCGGAGCAGTTCTTCGATGAACTCACGCGATCGAGCCCGCACTTCGGCCTCAAGCGGATCAAACCAGTTGTCGAAAAGATCGCCGGCCATATCGGCCGCAGGCTGCAAAGAATCAGACTTCGTAGTAGTGCTCGTCATGGCGTGGTCTCCTGTCCGACGCTTCAACGCCGGATGATTCGAGGTTGATCACCCCGGAGACTACGCCACACTTAATTCCTACCAACCCCGCGACGGCACCGTCTAGCTTGCCTTCATTCACTGTTGCCACAAACCCTTTTCTTTCCAGCCATAGAAGCCCCATCGCCAATTGCCGTAAGTTATTCCTGGCATGTCCGATGGGCAGTTTTCGTGCGCGGCGGAGCGCATCGGCGGCGTGGCGTCTGATAAGTGAGACAGGTTTGCTGGTCTGCTGATCCATGGCGGATTGCCCAAGTCCGCATACGACAATTTGGAAATATTAAATCCCGATTAACTAATTTGTCTGTCCGCCATCCGACACCAAATTCAAATTAGGCCACCTCTGTTCTCAATTACTACTGATCAAAACAGGCCAGTACCAACAGGCCGGTACTGGCCGAAATAGGCCACTAGCAAAAGCAAAACAGGCCAGCGAACAGCGCAACACCAATGTTGCAAGCCGGATAGACGGGGCCGGAATTGGGGTTTAGACTGAATGATGGCCGGGTCGCCGGGATGCCGCCCGTTGGGCGGCCCCAGCAATTGCTGCGAAGGGGGGGAGCGGTTGCAATGCCGGATCGATCCCACGAGATCCCGCAGGACCTCCGTAATCTCGTCCGCGTCGTCTCAGGTTGCACATTAGGCCTCTGGGCATTTGCAGCAGGTTTGCTGATCGGGGTCTTTCTGTTTTTGTGATCGAAAGCCTGCCCGTGCGGTCGAATTTTTTGGCGCGCCCGGCAGCGAGACACGATGCCGGGGTGCTGGCCGAAATAAGTGCCTAAAGGGTCTGTGAAACAGGCCGCCAACTGAGGCGGCCTTACTCCTTGGGCTGGGCGGTTACGACCTCTGCGCGGAGGGCCTTAGCTTCATACTCCTTGGCGAGTGCGGATAGTTTCAGAGCAAACTCCGGATGGTCAGCGCCAGCAGCCAGGCGGTGACAATTTATAGCCCGTGCGCGCAATCTCTCGCTCTCAACCTTTGGCAGCCGGTTTCTCGGCATTTTGTCTTCTCTCCCCAAGCACCTTAACAATCTAAAAGGGACCACTCCAAAAATCAAAAGGGACCACTCACCCGAACGGGTGATGGAAAGGGGCCAGTACCCATCCCCGGATAGGAACAGACCGAGAAACCAGAACTTTCGGGGAATGAGGTGAGCGGCAAGCGGGCGTTAGTCGTCCTGCGCCGCCATCGCCATCGGGTGGCCTCGGTCCAATTTCACTTAATTGAACAGGCCGGGGTTGCTCTCGCCAGCGTCCGCTTTGAAGCGCACTGCGCAGGTGGCGGCGCGACGGTGTCCCCCTTCACCGTCATCGATACCGAGACGGACGAGGACATACCCAGATCCTGCTCGCGTAATGACGGGTTCTCCAGCGGCAAGAAATCAACGCCGTCCTCACTCCCGTACCTTTCGCACTACCTCTCAGGAAGGGATTCTGCCAAACTACGCCCCGACCACCGCGACGAGTGCAGCTTTGGGCTCGCCAGCCGGGCCCGCAGCACGGGTCTTGAAGTAGTCGAGCACGAACAGGCGGACCGCCGAAGACAGATTGCCCTGCTGGCGCTTAGTGTCGATCTCGCCAACCAATTCGGACAGCGTCATGCTGCGCTCCCCGGAAATCTCCTTCATGCCGTTCCAGAATGCCTCTTCGAGGCTGACGCTAGTCTTGTGGCCAGCGACCAAGACCGAACGCTTCACGACAGGTGACTTCATTGTACAACCTCACGTTAATCATTACTCAAAATATGCTGCACTCTATATCCTGCACTCTGCGCGCACGTAATGTTCGCTGACGCGGCAGCGCCACAAAGATAGAAAGCTTAAACCGTTTTATAGCTTGCCGGTAGATCATATCGCCACCGTAGTTTTTCGGGGCGCCCTCGCTGGTAGCGCTCCAATGGGGTCTGCTAATGGGGGTCAAACTGCGACCTGCCTGCCCAAATGGGCAAAGTCCGCTCTGACCCTGACTCCGGACGTTATCCGGCGCTATCGCCAAGGCCGCGCGAGCGACGCCCATGCTGCGGCCAGTTGTTTGAAGGTGTGGATACCGGGCGGATCAAACGGCGCTGGCAGGCCGCGCTGCTTTGGCGGGGGCGCGATGACCGGAAACGGTCTGTGACGGAAAATGAAAGAGGCCGCCAACTGAGGCGGCCTTACTCTAGCGGCCTAGTTCGCTTTTGAGGCAGCCCGCTTTGTTCTCAATTTCATTGGGTCCTTTGCCAGTGCCTTGTAAGCCAGTTCGCACTTAGGACATGCAAATGTCCCCAAATCGGGACCGGCAACGCTGGGCTCGACACCGACCAGCATCATGCGAATCTCGCACTTGGGGCAGCGAGGTCGCTCGATCATGGTGAGAGACGACTCAGGGGAATGAGATGGAAGCATGTGACGCTCCTTGGATCAGGCGGGAGTGAAACCTCTCAGTCACTGATAAAGCGGATGGTCGCGTAAGATTAGATTATCAGCGGAGTGCTTGGCGGCTTTGACCTACGTCATGGCATGGCAAAACGGAGTTATCGCCAAGGCGGCGCGAGCGCCGCCCATGCAGCGGTACTATTGTCCGAGGGCGTGGATACCGAGCAGATCAAACGGCGCTGGCAAGCCGCGCTAGGGCTGCACAGCGGCGACAAAGGCGGCTGCCGATGCTTGGCGCTCCTGCCAATCGCGACGGCGCTGGCGTTCCACGGCCAAGGTCTCAGCCGCCATCGCTCGCATGATCACCTGATCGACCTCATCGCCGGTCAAAAAGCCGCGCTCAACAACCGCATCCACCAAAGCCGTCACGACCCCGAGGTGAGCACTTAGCAGAGCCGCAGCTTCGGCCTCGGCATACGCCAGCAACGCGCTCGCGGCTTGAGGTGCCGCGCATGCGACAGCGGCGAACGCGCGAGCCTCGATTTGATCGTGTTCGGCGGGAAGTGGTGCATTGTTCGGGTGCAGTATTTGCTCCGCAACGCGACCGCCGACCAGCTCAATGGCGGCTACCTGTGCGCGGACATAGTACTCGGAGGACTCGACCCGTGCTGTCCCGATCTCCGGCGTCAGTTTTTCGAGGCGCGCACATACAGCGACGATCTGATCCGTCGTTGGCGCTGGGCTCTCATCGAGAAGGTTGAGCGACGACGGCCTGTATCCGGTGCGCACGCAGCGGCCCTCGAATCCGTCGCCCGGAATGATCGTCACAAAGCTGACGGTGCTGCCAAGCGCTCTGGCGAGGAAACAGTGACCAACCTCATGCGAGGCAACTCGGCGATTATATTCCGGTGAGCGGCCCGGCACCGGATATAGCCCTGTGACCTCGCGGCGACCATCGCCGACGACCTGCGGCGTATGCTCGTCGCTACGTGCATTGCGGCACAGGGCATAGTTCGTCCCCTACGGCCCCAGCAACTCATTGAAATAGCTATCCTGGAATTTGGCGTTGATGGGGCAGCTGCCTGATTGGCGTGAACGCATGGTTCACCAAGATCGGATGATTTCGATCATCGACAGGAGCCGCACTCCGCAACTCCGCCGGCGGCCAGCGCAGAAAACGGACGTGATCGACCGACATCGAATGTGACAACTGACTGGCCAGCGCCGCCGCATGCAGGGCTTTATTTTCCTCAACCCGATTTTGCGGGCACGATCGCCGCGCTTCAGGTTAGCTCCCGCGTCCCCTGCCTGGCAGGCTGCTCTGAGATGGCTCGGGTTCGTCGAGGCGGAATTCGCGCTCCATTACATCATGCCATGTATACCCGGACTTTTCGGGGAAGCTCTCCACGGGCATATCGGTTTCGCCGGACGCTCTGTCACGACCATATTCGTAACCCTCCATTGTCGCTTCGGCCAATTTCGACTTCAAGGAAGGATTTTTTTCCAACAGTTTGGCAATGCGCTTTCTCTGCTCCCGAATGGTTGCTTCCCAGCTTCTGGTTCGACGTTCCGGTTGATAGTCCCATTTGAGCATGTGCGCGAACAGAACGGTGAGCGCACTTTCGAGCCGCCGGTAAATTTCGCTCCCCAAATCGTCAAGCTCCTCAGCAATATGGTCCAAGTCGAGTTCGTCGACGCGACCTGCCCGAATCAAAGTTGCTTGCCGAGTTGTCCACTCATAGAGGTCGTCCTCGTAAAGCGATTGCTTGCGGGGAACAACTGAAGGTGATGTCGACATCGCATACCTCTGTTTGACCGCTCTCGACATGACAACTTGAATGGGCCGACGGCTCATGAATAGTATCACGACGATATGCGAATTAAAACGGGCTAAGGCGGCATCCCGGCGCAGCTTTATGCCCGAGGCCTATGGACAACGACAAGAGCGGTGCCGGCCTGGAGTGCCGGTGATTGTCGCCATGTGCGGTGCCATGCTTGGCAAGAACACCCGAGGGGGAACCGTGGTGGCCGGCGCCTTAAATCTGGGCGGCTCGATCGCGCTGGAAATGACTCCTGAGCGAAGACCGGCCATCGGCATCTTGAGCGCACTGGCCCACCGGCTCGCCTCTGACCGCTTTGGACAGCACACGCTGTGGCGGGGGGGGTGAACCTACGACGCCTTCTCTGACGGTCCAGGCTGCGATAGTCTTTCAAAGCGAGAGCGGCAAAAAGGGATGACAATGCCCGACATCCGACAGGTCAGAATGGCGGCCTTCCACGTGATGCGTGAACGCGGACTTGCCGGTGCCACCATCGCCGCAATCCGTGCTCGCTTGATAGAGGTCGGCGTGCGTGCCGGATCCAATCGGGATTTGGCCGAGATCGTCCGAGCTTGGAAAGCCGAACAGGAACTAGCGCCCAAGCTTCCACCGCAAATCATAAAGCTGGCCGAGGATGCCGCCAGAACGATTTGGGAAATGATGATTGCCGAGTTGGAGCTGCAGCGGCTGCAGAGCGCAGGCGTAGCGCTCCGGTCGCGCCGGCCTCGCCAGCGAACTGTGACGTCCAGGGTCAGGCCTGTTGCGCACAAGAGAGGCGGCGCCCGCAAGGCATAGTTGCCCCGGCCGGGAACGACACGCTGACCGGATTGTCAGCGGTCGGAAACTACATAGCCAGCGGCGCCAGCGACGACATCCTCATCGTAGCAGACGTTGCGTTGGTTGACGGTGCGCAGTGTCACGATTTCGGAATGAGTGCTCATCGCATCGAAGGTGCCGGCAATTCATCGAGCGGAATGACCTTCAGCCGGCAGATCGTGCGCGTTCGCGAAAGTCAAGTAGGCTGGCCTCGAACGAGGGGTCAGGAGGCGTCCGCCGCGCGGGGAAATCGTGCCCTTTGCAGGGGCTCAGCCAAGGTGAAGATCATGCGCGATTTGAAGGCAGCCGGGCTCTGCGCGATCAGTATGTGGCGGAGCGGGCGCGAATCTGGAGCGAAGGTCGGTCCGTTCAGAGCATAGTGCTGCGGACGTCGCGTCCACGTCGGCACGTCCAGCCCCCAGCGACGGGCGAGATGTTCGCCGACCGCGCCCAACCACGCATCCTGAAGAGGGTTGCCTGTGAAATTCGGCGCTTCATCGAGCCGCCGTTGCTGCTGCGGCTTGTTCGGGTGGTCGAGATAGAACGCGTCCAGAAATTCGTCGAGAGCATGCCCGAACGACTTGCGTCCGGAGACCGCATCGTCGGCGACCTCCTGCAAGGATTGCGGGCGGCTCATCGTGGTCGTCTCCCCCTGATCGCTTCGATCGCCTCAGGAATACGGGCTTTGGCGACCGGATCCAGTTCTTCGTCCGGATAGAACCGGAAGAACAAGTCCATGAGTTGCTCGGCGTCCCCGATGCCGGCGGTCGATGCAAGCTCCACCAAATCATTGAAATCCCTGTCCTCGAAGCTGGCCCGTGTCAGCGCCTTCAGTTTCATGGCGCACAGATACTCGGGCTTGGCCATGAAGACCTTCAGTCCCGGTCGGTCTCCACGCGGATAGTCGCCCTGCAGCAGGAAGAAGTCGTCCAATTCCGACTCTGGAGTGAAGCCGCCGACAGCGTTGTTCAGCCAGTCGTCCGGTAATCGCAGTAGAGTGGCGGCGTAGGCAGCGGCATCTTTCATCGAGGCTTCCGCCTCGCCACTCGAAAAGACCGCGTCAACGTCATCCGTCGCCGTTCGCCACGGAAACTGGAGGAGAATCGCTGTCCCGCCGTAGACGGCGATTTCTCCGATGAGATTTCGATCGCGGAGATAGGCGCCCATGACCTCGAAGGCCCGGACTATGGTCTCGGTATCCAGTTTGCTTAGCGACATGGTCCAATCATATCACGAGGAATTCCTGAACGTCCGGGCCGCCGTAAATTGGTTAATGGGGCTCGATGACCCAGTCCCCAGATCCAGGTCGTCGTGTCCGTCACTTATTGAGCGCACTTGGCCTTGCCGTTCGGTCCAGGCCCGACTATCTTACTCTTGTCTTACCGGAAAGGCGCCATGTCCGCCAAACAAAAACTGACCACCACCGTCTCGACTAAGGGCCAGGTGATACTTCCCAAGGCGATCCGGGAACAGCGGCACTGGCCTGCGGGAACGGAACTGGTGGTGGAGGATACCCCGGAGGGCGTATTGCTGAAGGCAAAGCCCGCCTTTACGCCCACCCGGCCGAAAGACGTCTTCGGCTCCCTGTCATATAAGGGGCCGGCAAAGTCGATCGCGGATATGGAGGCGGGGATCGCCGCCGAGGCGAAACGGCGGCATGCTCGCAATCGATACTAATCTCATCGTGCGCTATCTGGTGGGCGACGATCCCGGGCAGGCTGCCCGGGCACGCAGGCTGATCGATAACAACGACGTCTTCGTCTGTACCACAGTGCTGCTAGAGACCGAGTGGGTGCTGCGGAGCGTCTATGGGTTTTCCGCTGTCCAGTGTGCCAAGGCCCTCTCGGATTTCGCGGGGCTGCCGCGCGCGAATCTGGAAGATGCGACCGCCGCGGCAAAGGCGTTGGGCTGGATGCGGCAGGGCGTGGACTTCGCGGATGGCCTTCATCTTGCCAAGGCGGAAGGCTGTGAGGCCTTCATCAGCTTTGACCAGGATTTCGCCAAAGCCGCCAACGCCCTCGGCGGCATCAAGGTGCGAGCGCCCTGACAGCCCGGCGCCGGCTGTCCGCCCCAACTCCGTCAGTCGGCATAATCAGGAGCATCCGGTTGTACTTCCGCAGGTATAGCGCTTCACGCAACGCCGCGCTCTCTTTCGCGTTTCCGACTGGTCGCCTATATTGCGCTTGCAAACGGCACATGCTGCCTTTCAGGACGCCTGGTCATGAACATCGCCGGATTCCCATCGCTGGACGAAGCCCAGGGCCTGCCCCGCGAGACCCCCGCTTTAGACATCGAGCGCGTAGCGCGGGCCAATAGCATCAAGAATGCCATCGCGATTACGGCGATGGAGGGAGGCAGTCCTTCCGCCTTCTGCCTTGATTTGCTCGCTCTCTACGAAACCGGAGAGATCTCGGGTGCCGAGATGCGCAAGCGCATGCTGGAAAAAGCGCGGACTTGAGCTTGGCGGACCCGTACCTCATTCCCGGTACGGATGTCCTCCGCAAAGCGATGTTCGGAGAGATCTTTGAGTGGGCCGGCGACTTCCGGACCATCCATATCCGCAAGCTAGACGAGAACAGCGATCGTTCGGGCTATTTCACGGCACCCGAACGGATCGAGCCCGACGGCAGGAAAGCCATCCGGCACCTCGAGGCCACACTGCGGCGCGCGAAGACCGACGACCTTGCGCGGATCGCCGACAATCTCGCCGACGTATATCGGCGAGGCAGTTTGGATAGCTCAAAACGGTATGAAGGCAGAAAGCGCGAAACCGCTGACAGGATCCGAATTCAAGGGCGGGAAGGTCCTGGAGATCGTTTCGAATTTCGATAAGGACACATACCAAGGCGTCTACACAATCGAATTTGAGGAGGCGATATATCTGGTTGATGCGTTCGAGAAGAACGCAAAGAAAGGCATTGCCACACCTCAGAGGGACATCAACCGGATCGTTGACCGACTGACGTCTCTTCGCGAAGCCAGAAAATCGCCGGAAGGAAAGGCACGGATTGCCAAACTTCTGGAAGACCGCAAAAGACAACAGGCTGAAATTGACGCAAAAAAGGAATTGAAAAATGACATCTAGAAAAAATGAGCTCGAAGAGAGCGTCCTCGGAACGATTGGTTCAGGCAACGTTTTTGCGGATTTGGAACTACCGGACGCGGAGAACCGGCTTCTGAAGGCGAAGCTTGTTCTCAAAATTGGCGAAGTCATTACCGCGCGAGGAATTACTCAGGCTGAGGCTGGCCAAATCATGGGATTGCCTCAACCGAAAGTATCCGAACTTCGCAATGGAAAGACGGCTGACTACAGCATCGAGCGGCTCTATCGGCTTCTCAATAATCTCGGTGTCCAAATTGAGGTCGTCATGAGGGATCTGCCGGATTGGTCAGCAGGGAACGTGGTCGTTCACAACGCCCAAGAGCGCGGCTCTGAGCGAGAGCCAGCGATGTCTATGGGGATGTGAACCACGGTGCCACCGACATCGCCGGCGGCGTCGCGCACCGGATGCGCCGCATGGGTGTTGCTTCGCTCGCTGCCGAGTTCATGGAAATCCAGACAAAGATCGATGAGGTGACCGGGTTTGCGCACGGCCTTTAGGAGAGGCACGTCCAGGACGATACGGCCTGGGGGCCATTCCAGTCCGACATGACGTCGGCCGCGGTGCTGCTGCACACCAGACGAGAAACCCCGCCGTCGCCGGCGGGGTTTCTTTGCTCTAACTACGAAAGTCGGGGACGTATTATTAGGGGACGAACTATGCCGGCGCGGCTGCAAGCGGTGCGTCGAGTGTGCGGCACCGGGCGAAGTACGTCCCCTACGGCCGCCACAACTCATTGAAATAGCTATCCCGAGATTTGGCGTTCCGGCGCCCAAACCTAGCTATGCCGAGTAATGTACGTCCCCGGATCGGGGTGGCGCTGGCACCCGAGGCAATCAAGCAAAAACGCCCATTTTCTCATCTCGTGACCACCATACAGGTCGAACGCCGGCCGGCGCGGTGCCCGGGCGCCAGCGGGCAAGAAGCCGCTGATGGTCATCCTCGACGAGGACCTGATCAGGGCCGCCAAGATCGCTGCGATCCAGGACGGCCGGAACGTTTCGGGGATCGTCCAAGATCTGCTCGAGGGATGGCTGGCAACCAGGAAATCTGGCGCCAAGGCCAAGTAATAAGCTCGAAGGCAACGGCGCGGTCGAGAAACTTCGATCTCCCTTGTTTCGGCTTGCCCGCAGAATGGTTATATTTAGGACATGGAAGCCGCATCGACGATCTCACCGAACGCGACTGAAGGCCTGACGACAATGGCCGCGACGGCGCTTGCGCTGTTCGGAGACGCGGCTCGCGCTTCCTACGGCGACAGGTTGGCGAAGATTGTCCTGTTCGGCAGCCGCGCCCGCGGCGAGGGCCGTTCCGACAGCGACCTCGACATCGCCGTCGTTCTGCGCGACTTGGTTGACAAGAGCGCCGACCGCAACCGGCTGGCCGACCTGGCCTACGAAGCAATCGTCGAAACGAGCATGGACATCCAGACCGTCCCCGTTTCACTCGACGAATGGGAACATCCGGATCATCACACCAACCCGGCACTCATCCGCGCGATCAAGCGCGATGGCAAGGTCATTGAGGCCGGACATGATCCGCAAACTGCTGAGCAAAGCTTCTCGATCCGCTAAGACGGCGCGGGCTCTCCTGGAGAGCAGTGCTCCTGACGATGCGGTCAGCCGCGCGTACTACTCCGCGTTCAATGCCGCGAGGGCGCTGATCGCGTGGAAGGATCCCGACTTTACAGCCAAAAGCCACGGTTCGACGCTCGCAGCGTTCAGCCGGCTTCTCGTACAACCGGGTATCTTGCCCAAGCATTACGGGTCGATGATCAACCGCGCGCAAAGCGCCAGGCAGGTTGCCGATTACGAAAACGAAGGGATCGAGGCCGCCGACGCGGAGCACTACGTGACTTTCGCCGAGACCCTCCTGGTCAAGGCACTGGAGTTGACGCCGGCCAGCGATCACCCGCCGCTATCGAAGAAAACGCCGCAGGAAATCCTGATCGAGACGCGCGAGGAGGAGGCGGCCAAGCACGCTCTGGCCAAGGCTTTCTGCGATCTCGCGACCAAGCGAGGCGAGAATGTCTACCCCGGGCTCGTCAGTGAGCTTTCGCTCTACGGCACTGAGGAAACGCTCAACTGGTTGATCGCGGACGCCGATGAAATGACGGACCTGCAGTCCTACGTCAAAGCGCGAGTGCCTGTTCCGTCTCTGGGATGAAACGAGGGTGATCGAAAACGACACGCCCGCGGCGGCCGTCTCCTGGGTACAAACTATGTCAGGCCGCCATGGAACGATAGGCAGGATGCGTTTGACGAATGCGCGCCCGTGCACTTTCCAAGAACTTTGACACCGCATAGGCATCACGAAATTTTCCGCGCCAGCTGTCAACGTCGATGTCGAACGAGCTACCGTTCTCCATTTCGACGGTGATGCGCCGAAACGTTAGCTTGTCCTCGATATGGGACTCCACGCTCCGCATCCCGAGAAACGGTTGCTGGCCAGAAACAGGCCCCGCTCGGTCAATACGAAATTGATGTCTTCGGCATCCTCATAGGTCTTTTGCACCCCGACGACGGACCCGGCGTCATCCCTGGCGCCAGCGGCGGCGATCATGACACGGCCGGCTTCGGCGAGGTCATAGCGAACTTCAGCCGGATAGTAGGCGTGCGACGTCTTCAGGTATTTTGCGGCGCTGAACCGAACGTGATCAATAGACATGTCGTTCTCGGTCACTTCACAGCCATCGTAATCATCTCGACGCCGTTTTGGCTGATCATTTGGGCGCCATAGCGGCGCATAAGTACGGCTTCAAGCGTCTCATTGGCAAGCGTTGCCTGGATCCGGAGCGTGGTTGCCCCGTTCTCCCGCGCGAGCGCCTGCAGATTTCGCATGATGGTAGAGCCGGGTTCGACGCTGGTTGCGGCGACGGGCATAATGCGTCCTCTACCTCCTCAGCAAATCATTGAAATCGCAGGGACGTACTTCGCACGCCGCCTGTGTGTGGTGGTGATGTCCTGACCATAGTTTGCCCGCCCCCACCCACCCCCGCGATAATAAGTGCGGTTAGCCCCGCGTTTCGACGTGTGCTAACGATCCCCGGCAGCGCCAGCGCGATCAAGGCATCGCTCAAGCGTCAGCGATTTCTCGCGAGATTTGGAATTCGCCGTCACCTTCGAACCGGAGCCCCATCATCTCGATGAGCCTGATTCCCTAATCGCGCGTAATGGGATGAACCGCGATTATGTCCGGATCTTCGGGAAAGGCATCGGGTCCGATCACCGAGCGGATGTCTTCAAGCCCGATGGTTGCGCTCGATCCTTCGAACAACATCTTGTCCGTCTTCGGATCCCAAACGCAAATGCAGGTCGCTAACGAGTTCATTTCGGAGCCGTTCTTGTCGGATCTTTCGGTTTGACTTGATCGCCGGTGTCTGGATCGAACGCGCCGCGGCGGCCTCCCTGGCGGCGCCGGAGCGTCGCCCAGCGTCGAACAGGCAGTTTCCGTCAGCGAGGGCGTCCGCGTCGGCTGGAAGCAAACCGGAGGCCCGCAGCGCAGGCGCTTGGGGTGCAACTTGATCTCTTTCGACAGGGTCGGGACGGAATGGCGCCATTTTTTATTGCGGTTCAATTGTTTATATATCTAAGCAGCACTAACGCTCAGATTTTGCGCGAGGAGATGTGAGATGGCCGACGTGACGGTGCATCTAGATGACGAGCTTTACAGCAAGGCTTCTCGCTTAGCCAATCTCGACAAGGTCAGTGTCGAGGACTTGGTCGAAAACGCTTTGCGCCGCCACCTCGATTATGTCGACGTGGTGGATGATTTTTCGCGCATGGCGCCGTTTTCGTTGGAGAACTATGAACTCCAGCGGGATCCCGACGAAAACGACGAGGACTTCGCGTTCCGACGGTCGCTCTTTCAGTGAGATGTTAAATGGCCCTGCCATTCCGTCGCGGCGACATGGTGTGGAGCTATTTTCCCTACGCCGAGAATCCAGACCGACCTGCGCTCAGCCGCCACGCTGCCATTGTAGTGGGCGCGTTCACCGGCACTGAGGCATCGAGGCTGCTTGGTCGGCCCGTGCCGCCGTAGGCTGATGGGCAGATACCGAGCAAAGTACGTCCCCTAAAATCGGCCATCCGGATTATCGTGTTGAAATGGTCACCCGCTTGAACGCACGGTTCGTGTGGATGCGATTGTTAAATCACCATCGGCACGAAGCCATGTTTGATGCGCTATCCGGATTTTCGTCTGATGGCCGAAATGCCTCAATCTGCTTCAAGTGTAACCGATAAGCAAAAGTCCTTCGTCGAGTGCAGGCGTCAAGATAGGGGAGACCGAGACCGCTTGGGTGACTTCGAAGGATCCCCGGTTTGGATGCCCAGCACTTGCATCGTATCCGGGATACGCTATCTCTATCTTATGGGCCAGAAAGATCGCACGGATCGATATAAAACGGTGGGAGCCGGCGTCGGTCTGGTGCGCGTGGAAGTGCTAGTTCCCAAGGAGGACCGTCAAGCGGTCATCGAAACGGCTCGCCAGCTTCGCGAGGCAAGACAATCCCTGTCGGGCCAAGCGAATACCTTGTACGACGAAGCGCTTTCGCGCTTCAAGACGAGATGTTTCTGGAATTCGAACCCTCCGAAATCGGAGGACGGTCTTGCCGCCATTCATGACCGGCTCCAAGCCTACGGTGACATGGAAGCATGGCGGCTGGCGGCGCGGATCCGCAAGGTGATGCGTCATGCCACTCGATGACTTCCAGAAACGCGTAATCGGAATTCTAATGCCGCTCAGGTCGCCCGACAGCACTTTTGCCGGCGGAGCCGTCCTGCAACGCCATGGATTCAGGTTGTCCGACGAGGACCTATTCCATCCCGACGACGCAGACATCGCATCCATTGCCAAGAGAGATATCGCAGCGCTGGAAACCGCGGGCTTGGCTGTTGAGGTTGTTCGACCGCTCGAAGGTCTTTTCGAGGCTGCCGTATTCAAGGAGGGAGAGGGCAGCACCCGGATACAGTGGGTGCAGTCCGGCACTTGGAATTTCTTCCAACCGGTACCGGACGATATCTTTGGCTGGCGGCTACACATGGCGGATCTCGCGATTAACAAGGCACTCGCCGCCGGCGGACGCCGCCAAGTCAGAGACTACGCCGATCTTGCCCTGATCCACCAACACATGATCCCGCTCTGGCACGTCTGCTGGGCGGCTCCCGGCAAGGACGAATCCTGGTCGCCCATGTCGCTTGTGGAGAAAATCGCCGCCACCAGCGGCTTTCGGCAGGCGGATTTCGATGCCGACCTGTCGAACACCGTGCCGCTGAAAGCTGCGGAGGTGCTGAGGACCTTGCGCCAGGCGATTGAACAAGCGCGGGAGGTATTTCGGCGTCTCCCGGCCGAGAGTGCCGGCAAACTGTTCATGGACGACAAGGGTGGCGTCGTGAGCGACGTGGACCGGATCCTTTCAGGCGGCGTGAAGATCGTCGAGGCTACGAAGGGCGGCTCATGGCCGTCCTCGCCCGACATCGACCGCGCTTTGGTCGAGCGCATAGTCGACGCCTTCGGGTGGGAGGGCGCTGGCGAGCCGAGCTACGACCCTTTTTCCAAGAGGTAGAATGCCGGGGTGAGAGCGCGGTCCTAGAAGACCTTAGAACCGGATGGAGGTCTCGACCGATGAGTCTCCCTGCAGAAACCTGTTAAGCAATCCCACACGATAATCCGAGATGACGCTCGCTGCTTCAACACGATATTCCGGAAAGCCCTAAAATCGAACTCCCCCGTCTTCGCGAAAAGCTGCCGGATCAGCGTGGAGCGCTCGTCGGTTTCGGCACGGGATCGACGGCGTGCGATGTCGGGAAGCCGCCACGGGGCATCGAGATCAGTGCCAGGCGCGCCCCTGCATAGGGCCAGGCCTTGTCGCGGTACCAGTAGAACTCCATGCTGCGGCGGGCCTCCTTGATGATATTGTGGCTCGCTTCGCTGCACCCGCTCGGAGATTAATTGCAAACCTCGGGCGCACCGCGCCGCGAGATCGCGGTGGTGCGTCTGCACACACCAACTGTCGTCCCCGCGAAACAGGCTGTATGAAAAGTGAGTGTGTTAATGTCGCAGGGAGGGGATTTTTGATTCGGGGGCGGTGATGGCACATGTCGCTGGAGAGTCGCGCTATCAAGCGACCTTGTTTCCTGAGGTTCTGGACGAGGTGGTTGGGCGCGACGATCCGGTTCGGGTGATTGATGCCTTCGTAGACACGCTCGACCTTGGGGAACTGGGATTTTCCAAGGTTGTGGCAGAAGAAATGGGGCGTCCGCCCTACGCGCCGGGCGACCTGTTGAAGCTTTACATTTACGGCTACTTGCACCGGGTCCGCGCCAGCCGTCGGCTTGAAGCCGAGACGCATCGCAACGTCCAGGTGATGTGGCTGATCAAGCGCTTGACGCCGGGGTTCGACGATTGCGGATTTCCGCAAGGACCACCCGCGAGCGATCGTGGGAGTGTGCCGTGCCTTTATCCGCTTCTGCCGGGAGCAATCGCTGTTCGGCGCGGAGTTGTTGGCGATTGACGGGACGAAGATCGCGGCGGTGGCGAGCCGCAAGCGGGTGATCACGCCGGCGAAGATCGCGAAGATGAATGCGGCGATCGAGCGCAAGATCGCCGAGTATCTGGCTTCGATGGACGAGGCTGATCGGGAGGAGCCAAGAGCGGACAGTGCGCAAGCCGATGTGGCGGCAGCGATTGAAGCCCTCAAGGCACAAAAGCAGCGGCTGCAGAGCCAGGCAGAGGAGTTGGCGGCGCACGGGCTCAAGCAGCTGGTGGTGACCGAACCGGAGGCGAAACTGATGCGAACGCCGCACGGCCATGCGGTCTGTTATAACGCGCAGACGGCGGTCGATGCCGAGCACAAGCTGATCGTGGCCTTCGAACTGACCAACGAGGGCAACGACTACCGGCAGCTTCATCCGATGGCGGTGCAGGGCAAGGAGGCAGTCGGCGCCGAGGAGGTGATCGTGGTGGCCGACACCGGCTATTCGAACGGCGAGCATGGCGCACTCTGCGCGCAGGAGGGCATCACCGCCATTGTGCCGCGTGCCGAGACTGTCAATCCGAATGGGAAGCAATACTTCAGCCGTGACAAGTTTGCCTACGATCCCGCAAGCGACAGCTGGCGCTGTCCGGCCGGCGCCACGCTGAGCCTGTACAAGACTTCCCATACCCAGAAGAAGAAAGAGTACACCAGCCGGGCATGCGGCAGCTGCCCGCTGAAGCCGCAATGTACGAAGGCGCCGCGGCGGGTCATCGTGCGCGATTTTTACGAGGATGCGCGGGAGGCCATGCAGCGCCGGGCGATGGCCGACCCGGTATGGATGAAGCAGCGCCGGGAAACGGCCGAACATCCGTTTGGGACGATGAAGTGGCTGATGGCTCACCCCCGCTTCCTGCTCAGGGGATTGAGAAAAGCGACCGCCGAACTGGCATTGGGCGTACTGAGCGACAATCTCAAAAGGGTGATCAACATCCTGGGAGTACCCGCCCTGCTGAAGGCGCTTGAACCCTCCCCAGCCTGAGAGGATTTTTGTGTCGCTGCAAACAACGCTTTTGTCCATCGATCGGAAAACTCCCGACATTTGATACAGCCTGGAAAGCGGGGGGACCCAGTATTCCAGAGACGCCAATGATGGAATCGATAAGCCGCGGCGTACTGGATCCCCGCTTTCGCGGGGTATGACGGGTCTTTGTGGAGTGCGCAAGTGCGCCTGCTCGTAGCCCGCTTGCAGCGCTTACGCCCGCACCGCCGCAAGCCCCGGCACCGCCGCGAAGCCGGCCTTGCTGGCATAGCCGCGCACGATCGCCTCGCGCTGGGAATAGCTCAGCACGTTCTCGACATTGTCGAAACCGTCGGGCGCGAGTTGCTCGACCGCGTCGATTGCGCCTTCGGGCCCGCCGCGGCGGTTGGAGCGCACGATCTCCGCCGTCATCGGCAATCGCTTCTGTTCATAGGCCACCAGTGCCTGGCGTGGATGCTCGGAACGCGCCAGCGCGTCGGCCAGGCATCGTGCATCGAGAATGGCTTGCGACGCGCCGTTCGATCCGACCGGATACATCGGGTGCGCGGCGTCGCCGAGCAGCCTGACGCGGCCGCTGGACCAATAAGGAAGCGGATCGCGGTCGCAGGTCGGATATTCGTAGAACTCTGGCGTCGCCGAAATCAGGCTGGGCACGTCGACATAGGCCACCGAGAACCTTGCGACATGCGGCATCAGTTCCTCGCGCTTGCCGGGCCGCGACCAGTCCTCACGGCGGGGCGGCGCCGCGTTGCCATCACCGACTTTGACCAGCACCGCCCAATTGGTCAGGCGGCTGGCCGGACTAGACCCTTCCGCTATCGGGTAGACCACGACCTTGGCATGCAGGCCGCCGGCGACGATCATCGAACGGCCGCTCAGGAACACCGGCCAGTCGCGCGCGCCGCGCCACAACATCAGCCCGTTCCAGCACGGCGGCCCTTCATCCGGAAACAGCGTCTCGCGCACCCGCGAATGAATGCCGTCGGCGCCGATCAAAATATCGCCGCCCGCGGTCCTGGTGTGGCTGCCTGCGCGATTGAAGAAATAGGCGGTGACGCCGCCCTCGTCCTGGGTGAAGGCGCCGAGCCTGGAGCCGGTGTGGATCGCATCCGGCCCCAGCCGCTCCTCGACAGCGCGGTGAATGACGCTCTGCAGCCGGCCGCGATGAATCGAGAATTGCGGCACGTCGTGGCCGGCATCGATGCCGCGGGATTCGCGCCACCTGGCCATGGCGATTGAGATAGTAGAGCACGTCGGTGCGAACAGCGACGTCGTCGAGCTTTTGCAGCAGGCCGAGGCCGGCGAGTTCGCGGATCGCATGCGGCAACGTATTGATGCCGACGCCGAGTTCACGGATGGTGTCCGACTGTTCGAACAGTTCGCAGCCGATGCCGCGGGCGCGCAGCATCAGCGCCGTGGTCAGGCCGCCGATACCGCCTCCGACGATAATCGCCTTCATCGTCCGACTCCACGCAATACCCTAACGCAACGCCCCGTAACGTCGCACAGCGCCTCACTCGGCCGCAAGCGGCTTTGTCGCCTCGGCTTTGAGCTCGGCCCGGGTCTTGGGCTTGGCCTTGATTTTCAGATCGTCGAAATCCTGCCGGTCGCGCACGCTGTTGCGGAAAATCTGCTCCCTGCCGGGGAGATATTGTTGCGGGCAGGAAATCTCCGCGCCGTACCAGGCCGCGGCCTTCAGCGTAAACGACGGATCGACCAGATGCGGACGGCCGAGCGCCACCAGATCGGCGCGGCCGGCGGCGAGAATGGTGTTGACCTGATCCGCCGTGGTGATGTTGCCGACGCACATGGTCGCGACCCGCGCTTCGTTGCGGACCTGCTCGGAGAACAGCGTCTGGAACATGCGGCCATAGATCGGCTGGGCATCGCGCACGGTCTGGCCGGTAGAGACATCGACCAGATCGACGCCGGCCTCGGCAAAGGCGCGCGCGATCTCGACGGCGTCGTCGCCGGTAATACCGCCCTCGGCCCAGTCGGTGGCGGAGATGCGCACCGACATCGGCTTGTGCGCCGGCCACGCCGCCCGCAACGCCTCGAACACCTCGATCGGAAAGCGCAGGCGACCCTCAAGCGAGCCGCCATAGGCGTCGGTGCGCTGGTTGGTCAGCGGCGAAATGAAACTCGCGAGCAGATAGCCGTGGGCCGCGTGCAGCTCCAGCATGTCGAAGCCGCAAGCCTCGCCGCGCTCCGCGGCCTGGACGAACGCCGCCTTGACCGCGTCCATCGCGGCGCGGTCCATCTCGCGCGGCACCTGGCTATCGGGAAAATACGGAATTGGCGATGCCGACACGACGTCCCAGCCGCCGTCCTCCAATGGACGGTCCATGCCGTCCCACATCAGTTTGGTGGCGCCCTTGCGGCCGGCATGGCCGATCTGCAGGCAGATTTTCGCCGCCGAATTGGCATGCACGAAATCGACGATGCGGCGCCACGCGGCTTCCTGCTCGTCGTTCCACAGCCCGGCGCAACCGGGCGTGATGCGGGCGTCGCGGCTGACACAGGTCATTTCGGTAAACATCAGGCCGGCGCCGCCGATGGCGCGCGCGCCGTAATGCACCAGATGGAAATCGCCGGGCACGCCTTCATGCGCCGAATACATGCACATCGGCGACACCACCGCGCGGTTGGCGAGCGTCATCTCGCGCAATTTCAACGGCTGGAACATCGGCGCGACGGGCTTAGCGACATCGACGTCGAAACCTTGGCTGCGGACCTGCCTCGCAAAAGCCTTGTCGACCTCGGCGACGAAATCCGGTGCCCGCAGCGTCAGATTGTCGTAAGTGATCGCCTTGGCACGGGTCATGACGCCGAACGCGAACTGCACGGGATCGAAGTCCCAGAACCGATCGACATGCTCGAACCAGACCAGCGAGACATCGGCGGCGTGCTGGGTTTTCTCGACCTCCTCGCGCCGCCCCTCCTCGTATTGCTGCAAGCCGGCCTTGACCGTCGGCGCGCGCTGCATGGCGTCCGCCAGCGCAATCGCGTCTTCCATGGCGAGCTTGGTGCCGGAACCGATCGAGAAATGCGCGGTCGCCTTGGCGTCGCCGAGCAGCACCATATTGTCCTTGACCCAGCGCTTGCTGCGGATCATCGGGAAATTGCGCCACATCGAGCGGTTGGTGAGGAGCTGATGGCCTTCGAGGAACCAGCCGAATATCCCGGCCATTCGATCGGCAGACTGCTTCTCGCTCAGGCCCTCAAGCCCGGCGCGCTTGAAGGTCGCAGGGTCGGTTTCGAAGATCCAGGTCGAGCGCCCGGTTTCGTATTGATAGGCGTGGGCGATGAACGGGCCCCACTCGGTCTCCTGAAAAATGAAGGTGAAGGCGTCGAGCGGTTTGGTCGACCCCATCCAAGCGAATATGTTGGAGCGCAGGTCCACCTCGGGCTGGAAGTGCTCGATATATTTGTCGCGAAAGCGGCTGTTGATGCCGTCGGCAAGCACCACCAGATCGGCATCGGCGAAGCGCGCCTCGTCGTCGACGTCGGTCTCGAACAGCAGGGTGACGCCCAGTTCGCGCGCCCGCTCCTGCAGGATCAACAGCAGGCTGCGACGCGCGCAGCCGCAGAACCCGTTGCCGCCGACGCGGTGCACCGTGCCGCGGAAGTGCACGGCGATGTCATCCCAATAGGCGAATTCCTGGGTGATGCGGCGATAGCTCGGCGGATCGTACTTTTCGAAATTGTCCAGCGTGGCGTCGGAAAACACCACGCCGAAGCCGAAGGTGTCGTCGGCGCGGTTGCGCTCGTAGACCGTGATCTCGGCCTGCGGCCGCTGCTTTTTCAGCAGGATCGCGGCATAGAGACCAGCGGGTCCACCACCGATGATCGCGATCTTCATGGAAAGTCTCCGGCGCTTCTATCGGACCACCCAATTATTTTAAGCCTAAAGCATTTTCCCGGCAAGCCCAGACCAACCTCAATTACCCTGAAATGCAGGCTTCACCTTGTTCGAAAACGCCTCGAACGCGCGGGCAAAATCCGCGGTCGTCATGCACAGCGCCTGGGCGATCGCCTCGGCCTCGATCGCCTCCTCCACCGACATCGCCCATTCCATCGCCAGCATCCGCTTGGTCATGGTGTTGGCGAAGGTCGGTCCCTCGGTAACCTGCCTGGCAAGAAGCTGCGCCTGCGACAATACCTGTTCCGGCGCCACGATACGGCTGAAGAACCCCCAGCGCTCGCCCTCCTCCGCAGTCATGAAGCGGCCGGTATAGAGCAGCTCCGACGCCCGCGATTGGCCGATGATGCGCGGCAGGATCGCGCAGGCGCCCATGTCGCAGCCGGCAAGGCCGACCTTGTTGAACAAAAACGCGACCTTGGCGCCGGCAGCCGCCAGTCGCAGGTCGGACGCCATGGCGACGATCGCGCCGGCGCCGGCGCAGATGCCCTCTACGGCTGCTATGATCGGCTGCGGGCAGGCCCGCATCGCCTTGACGAGATCGCCGGTCATGCGGGTGAAGGCTGTGAGGCCCTTGGTATCCATCTGCACCAGCGGGCCGATGATTTCGAACACATCGCCGCCCGAGGAGAAATTGCCGCCGGCGCCAGATATCACGACAGTCTTCACCTCATCGTCCATCGCGCAGGCCCGAAAGAAATCCGTCAGTTCCCGATAGCTCTCGAAGGTCAGCGGATTTTTGCGCTCTGGCCGGTTCAGCGTCACGGTCGCCACGCCATCCACCACCGCCAAAAGAAAATGCCTGGGCGAATAGTCTGCCAACGGCAGCGTAACGGGATTGGCTGGGGTGCTCATGGGATCTCCCTGCAAGGATCGCTCGTTATTTTCGGGCTTAAGCGCGATATCAGCACTTCAAACCTCTCCACCTGCAACCGCGATGGCCTGTCCGGTGATGGCGCCCGCTCCCTCGCCGCACAGCCAAAGCACGGTATCGGCGACTTCCGCGGGCGTCACAAGACGGCCCTGCGGATTATGTTTCGCGAGTTTGGCGACGGCCTGGTCATGGCTGCGGCCGGTTTTTTTCATGATGGTGTCGATGCTGCCGGTCAGCAGATCGGTGTCGGTGAAGCCCGGGCACACCGCATTCACGGTTACGCGCGTGCCTGCCAGTTCCAGCGCCAGCGAGCGCACCAGCCCGACCACCGCGTGTTTTGCCGCGCTATAGGCGCTGACATAGGCATAGCCTTTGAGACCGGCGGTCGATGCAACCGCGACAATCCGGCCGTAAGGGCGGTCCTTCATCGCAGGCAACACCGCCTGTGCGGCATAGACAACGCCCATGAAGTTGACATCCATCATTCGCCGAAACAGCGCCGCATCGGATCTTGCGAACGGCGCGGATTCCGCGGCGCCGGCGTTCGCTATCAGGATGTCGATCGGCTGCCGCGCCGCGGCTTCCGCAACCGCGGCGCTGACGGCGGCCTGATCCGCGACATCGGCAACGCCTGCGAAGTGCGCGGCGCCGGCGGCAACCGCGTCATCGAGCGTAGCGCGATTGCGGCCGACCACGGTGACGGTTACTCCCGCACGGGCAAGCGTGGAGGCGATCTCGCGGCCGATGCCCCGCCCGCCGCCGGTGACGAGCGCATGCAGGGAATGCGGCAATCCGGACATGCGCGGGCCTCCCGGGTGAACTCATCAACGCAGAGGACCCTGCGTATATTTTAGACTTCAAGCTTTTGCAAGGAAACGTCGATGATGCCTGCTTGACAGATGAAGCGCCGCGGGTAGCGTCGACCGGACGGTCAGGAGGATGAGCATCATGGCAGCGCTCGAAAAAGGCATCACCCGGAATGGAACGGGATATTCCGGCAAGACCTGGAATATCCTTGGCCAGGTGTATTTCCCGAAGGCGGTGACGGACTCCACCTTTGCGTTCGAAACCAACAGCGATCCGGGCCAGTTTGTCCCGGTTCATGTTCATCCGACCCAGGAAGAATTCATCCTGGTGCAGGACGGCATGCTGGATCTGAAACTCGATGGCGTTTGGGTGCAGGCCAAGGCCGGCGATCTGGTTCGGCTGCCGCGCGGCATTCCGCACGGCTATTTCAACAAGTCGGACAAGCCGGCGCGGGCGCTGTTCTGGGTATCGCCGACACAGAAGCTCGAAGCGCTGTTCAATCGGCTTCACAATCTGACCGATGTCGCCGAGATCGTGCGCATCTCTGCCGAGCACGAAGTGAACTTCCTGCCGCCCGAGGCCAATGACTGATCGGAAGGGCAAGCCGCGCTCGACGGCTCGCAATTGCTTTAAGCATAAAATATTGCTTTTCATCCATCGGGGTCCTGTTAGCATCGGCAGACCCCACAAGACAGGAGATCCGGCGTGCCCGGTTCCGCACCATTGACGACGAAGGATGGCCGTTTCGGCTATGAGGCCGCCGGCGATCCGGCTTCGCAGCCGCTGCTGTTCCTGCACGGAATTGGCGGCGCGGCGCGGGCATGGCGTGGCCAACTGGATTTTTTCAGGGATCGGTATCGCGCCATCGCCTGGGACATGCCGGGCTATGGCGGCTCCGCGCCGCTGCCGGACGTCAGCATCGCCGCCCTCGCCGGCGCATTGCAGGATTTCCTGCAAGCCGTCGGCGCAACGAAACCCATCATCGTCGGCCATTCGATCGGCGGCATGATCGTTCAGCAATGGCTGGCAAAGAACCCGCGCATTGCCGGCGCCGTCGTCCTCGCCCAGACCAGCCCCGCATTCGGCAAACCCGATGGCGACTGGCAGAAATCCTTTATCGACGCGCGGCTTGGCCCGCTCGATCGCGGCGAAACGCTGGCCTCGCTGGCGCCGTCGCTGGTCAAGGAATTGGTGGGCGACGATCCCGACGCGAGCGGCATGAATCTCGCCCGCGACTGCATGGCTGCCGTACCGGAGGCGACCTATCGCGCCACCATGCTGGCGCTGATGGGGTTTGATCTGCGTAGCGCGCTCAGGGCGATCGCCGTGCCGACGCTGGTGCTGTCTGGCTCGAAGGACAATAATGCGCCGGCGCCGATGATGGCGAAAATGGCGAGCTATATTCCATCCGCGACATACGTTGAACTCGAAGGCGTCGGCCATCTTGCCAACCTGGAACGCCCCTTGGCTTTCAACACCGCGCTGGATCAATTCCTGAAGGCGAATGTAACTGCAACACAAGTGACGGCATGATGACGGTGCAAACCAGCAAGAGCGTGACGGCGGTCGACAAGATCGATGCGCCGATCTTCGATCCCCAGGCGTTCCGGCTGAACGACGAACAGGCCGCGATCATCGCAACCGCGCGCGAACTCGGCCAGACCGTGTTTGCAGGCCGTGCCGCGGCCTATGATCGTGAAGCGAAATTCCCGAGCGAAAATTACGGCGATCTGCATCGCGCCGGCCTGCTCGGCATCGCCATTCCCAGGAAGCATGGCGGCCTCGGCGCCGACTACCAGACGTATGCCCTGGCGGCGGCCGAGATCGGCCGCTATTGCGGGGCGACCGCGCTGACCTGGAACATGCATGTCTGCTCGACGCTGTGGTCCGGGCCGCTGGCCGACGATCTCGACATGGACGCGGCCACCCGCGCCGAACATGAACGCCGGCGTGCCGTGCATTACAAGCGCATCGTCGACGACGGCGCGGTCTATTCGCAGCCGTTCTCGGAAGGCGGCGCGGCGGCGGCCGGCGGCGTTGCATTCGGTACCGAAGCCAAGCCGGTCAAGGGCGGCTGGATTGTCAACGGCAAGAAGATCTTTGCTTCGCTTTCGGGCCACGCCGATTATTACGGCGTGCTCTGCACCGAGATCGCGGAAGGCGAAAAGGCCTCCCGCCGCAACACGCTCTACCTCGCACTGCCTGCCAAAGCCGATGGTGTTTCCGTGGTCGGCGACTGGGATCCACTGGGCATGCGCGGCACGGTTTCGCGCACGCTGTTGTTCAAGGACGTGTTCGTGCCGGAGGATGCGGCGCTGATGCCGCGCGGCGTCTATTTCCAGGCGGCGATGCGCTGGCCGCACATGTTCCTGACGCTGTCTCCGACCTATATGGGCCTTGCGCAGGCGGCGTACGATTTCACCGTGCGCTATCTGCGCGGCGAGATGCCGGGCACGCCGCCGGTCAAGCGCCGGATGTATCCGACCAAGCAGATCGCCGTGGCGCAGATGCAGATCAAGCTGGAGCAGATCAAGGCGATCTGGTTTCAGGCCGTTACCGAAGCCCGTGCCAATCCATCGAAAGAGCAGGTTCTCCGCGCCTATGCCGCGCAATATTCCACGATGGAGGGCGCCAACGAGATCGCGACCCTGGCGATCCGCACCTGCGGCGGCCAAGCGATGCTGAAATCGCTGCCGCTGGAGCGGATTTATCGCGACAGCCGCTGCGGGTCGCTGATGCTGCCGTGGACCGCCGAACTCTGCCTCGACCGCATCGGCCGCGAAGCGCTGTACGAGACCGGCGAATCGGACGACTAGTTCGAAAATGGACCTTTCCGATCTCATCGAACGGAACGCGGCGTTCGCACCGGACAAGCCTGCGATCATATTCGAGGGCGCATCCCTGAGTTACGCGGCGTTCACCGGACGCATCGAGCGCGCCGCGCAGGCGCTCAGGGCCGAATTTGGCGTCGGCCGTGGCGACCGGGTCGCGATCCTCAGCCTGAACCGGCCGGACTATCTCGTGTTGCTTTATGCCTGCGCACGGCTCGGCGCCATGCTGGTGCCGCTGAACTGGCGGCTCGCGGTCGCCGAACAGTTATTCATCCTGTCGGACGCTGCGGCAAAAGTGCTGGTGCTCGAACAGGCCTTTGCGGAAATTTTGCCGACGCTGGAAAAAACCTTGCCCGGTACAAGCATTGTCGGGCTTGATTTTGTACCCCGACCCGGAATCGCGTTCGACGCACTGCTGACGCGCGCGCGCGGCGACGGCCGCAATCCGCTTGCCGATCTCGCCTGTCCGCTGCTGATCGTCTACACCTCCGGCACGACCGGGCGGCCCAAGGGCGCGGTGCTGCGGCAAGAGGCGTTGCTGTGGAATGGCGTGATGAGCCAGCACATGCATGATCTCACCTCCGATGACCATGTGCTCACCGTCCTGCCTTTCTTCCATGTCGGCGGCCTCAACATCCAGACCACACCGGCCCTGCACCAAGGCGCGACCGTGACCATCCATCCACGGTTCACGCCGGACGCAACGCTATCCACCATCGCGCGCGAGCGCCCGACCTTGACGGTGCTGGTTCCCGCAACCATTCAGGCGGTGACGGACCATCCCGACTGGCTCTCCACCGATTTGTCCTCGCTGAAAGCGGTCTCGACCGGATCGACGATCGTGCCGCCGCATCTGATCGAGCGCTTCGTCGCGCGCGGGGTGCCGGTGCTTCAGGTCTATGGCTCGACCGAAACCTGCCCGGTCGCGGTTTATACCCGCCTCGGCGGCGATCTTTCGCGCACCGGCTCGACCGGCCTCCCCGGCCTGTGCTGCGAGGCGGCGGTGATCGACGATTCCGGCATCAAACTGCCGCCGAACACGCCGGGCGAAATCGCGGTGCGCGGTCCCAACGTATTCTACGAGTATTGGGGCAATGAGGAAGCAACAAGGGAAGCCCTGCACGACGGCTGGTATCGCACCGGCGATATCGGGGTCTGCGACGCCGACGGCTATTTCTGGGTGCACGACCGCAAGAAGAACCTGATTATCTCCGGTGGCGAAAATATCTATCCGGCGGAAATCGAACGCGTGCTGCTGGAGCATCCCGATGTCAGGGAGTGCGCCGTGATCGGCAGGCCAGACCCGAGATGGGATGAAGTCCCGGTGGCCTATGTGATCCCGCGCGCAGATTGTTTGGTCGAGGCGGAAGCTCTGAGGATGCATGTGCTGACGCAGCTTGCCCGCTTCAAGGTGCCGCGCGATATCGTTTTCGTCGACGATCTGCCGCGCACGGCATTGGGCAAGGTCCAGCATTTCGTGCTGCGGCAGCTCGCGGAAAATCCTGAATCATGACGAGTTCAATAAAGGCCGTCACGGACGGACTTGTGCCGGGGCATGACGGATGAATAGAGGACAATCCATGCGCATCGCGGTGCTCGGCGGCGGCAACGGCTCATTCGCGGCCGCGGGCGATTTCGCGCTGCAAGGCCACGACGTCAGGCTGTGGCGGCGCAATGCGGCTGAGGTGGCGAAACATCGCGCGGCGGGCTCGCGCATCGTTCTCAAGGACGCCAATGGCCGGCACGACGTGCAACTGGCGCTGGTGACGGCCGACATCGCGGAAGCCATCCGCGACGTACAGCTGATCCTCTGCCCTGCCCCGGCTTTTGCGCAGCCCGATATCGCCCATCAGCTCGCGCCGCATCTCACCGATGGGCAGGTGGTATTCCTGCCGCCGGCCACCTTCGGCTCGATGATTTTTGCGAAGGCGGCGCATGACGCCGGCAATCATGCCGCAGTGAGCTTTGCGGAGACCGGTACCCTGCCATGGCTGACGCGCAAACACGGACCATTCGAAGTTGCCATCACCATCCGTGCCAAACGGCTTCCGGTCGGCGTCTTTCCGCTTGATAGCGCCGACCACGCGCTCGACGTGATCGGACGCGCATTTCCCGGCGTGATGGAGCCCTGCGGCGATGCGCTGTCGGGGGCCCTGATGAATGCCGGGCCGATCATCCATCCGCCTTTGATCGTGATGAATGCCGGCCCGATCGAGCATTTCGAGCGCTGGGACATTCACAAGGAAGGCACGCAGGCTTCGATCCGCCGGGTCACCGACGCACTCGATGCCGAACGCATCGCGGTACGCGAAGGTTTGGGCTATGGCAGCCCGCATTTTCCGCTGGCGCATCATTACGCCACCGAAGGCGAGCAATGGATGTATGGCCGCGGCTCGCATGATCGCCTGACCGATTCCGGGGACTGGCGCGAGCGGATCGTCCTTACAGAGCATCGCTACATGCGGGAAGATTTACGGCTTGGCCTGTCGTTGTTGGTTTCGGTTGCTGAACTCGCCGGAGTTGCGACGCCGCTGGCAAAAGCCTTTCTGGCGATCGGCGGAACGATCTGCGGTGAAGATTTCATGAAAGAGGGGCGAACGCTGGCAAGTCTCGGTCTTGGTGGTCTCGACCGTGATAGGCTGCAAAGCCTGTTGGGCGAAGGTCTTCACCCATGACCGCGCGCCCCATGATCGCCTGTCTTGGCGCCGGTCGCATGGGCCGCGGCATCGCGGTGGCGTTCGCCTATGCCGGCCACGCCGTCACCATGATCGACGTCAAGGCGCGCTCCGCGGAACAATTTGCAACCCTTCAAGCCGAGGCACTCGGTGAAGTCAGCAAAACGCTGGCAAGCCTGGCGCGGTTCGGATTGCTGGCGGAGAACGACGCCGAAGCCGTCATCGCGCGCGTTTCCGTGGTGCCAACGCAGAATATGGCTGCCGCCCTGGCCGCCGCCGGCATCGTGTTCGAAGGCGTCCCGGAGGTGGTCGAGCTCAAGCGCGAGGTGCTGGCTTCGGCCTCGAAATGCGTCGGGCCTGACATCATCATCGCCTCGACCACGTCGACAATTCTGGTCGACGATCTCTCAGGGTCAGTCGAGCATCCCCAGCGCTTTCTCAACGTGCACTGGCTTAATCCTGCCTATCTGATCCCGCTGGTCGAGATATCGCCGGGGGCGGCGACCGATCCTGATGTCATCGCGCAGGTGAAAGCCCTGCTCGAGGGCATCGGCAAGATGCCGGTGGTGTGCGCCGCCACGCCGGGTTTCATCGTGCCGCGCATCCAGGCGCTGGCCATGAACGAGGCGGCGCGGATGGTGGAAGAGGGCGTCGCCAGCGCCGAGGATATCGACAAGGCAATCCGGTATGGCTTCGGTTTCCGCTATGCGGTGCTGGGTCTCCTGGAATTCATCGACTGGGGCGGTGGCGATATTCTCTATTACGCGAGCCGCTATCTCGAGGGTGCGCTTGGCAGCGACCGCTATCGTGCGCCCGAGGTGATTTCACGCAACATGCGCGATGGCCGCATCGGCCTGCGCACCGGCGCCGGCTTCCTCGATTATTCCGGCCTCGACGTCGATGCCTACCGCGAACAGCGCCTCGCGGCGCTGGTCGATCTGCTCAGACATTTCGGGCTGGCACGACCGCCGGTGCTTTAACCGAACACATCCTGCAGCACGCCGTCGCGGACCACGGTGACGCCGTCGAGTTCGATCGTCGTACCCATCACGGGAAGATCGAAATGCCCTGATGTGTAGCGTCCGGCGAATTCGTTGGCGCCGGTGGAAAACAGAAAATTGCCGGCGACCGCGCGCAGTTCGGTGCCGTTGGTGTCACGCTGGTCGTACATCGCCAGCGCCTCGTAGCGCGCGCCCGGATTCATGCCAAACCCGACATGCGACACCGCATAGGCTTCGCGGTCGCCCCATGCCGCGAGATAAGCGCGCATCATCATCGCGTCGGCGCCCTCGCCTTGGAGATCCGTGACGTAATCGTCCTTTAGCGTCATCCGGACCGGCGAGGTCAGATAGCGCTTGAAGGTGAGATTGATATCGCCGGCCGCCATCACCAGCGTGCCGTTGACCGTGCCGCTCCTGGGAAAGCTGACGACGATGCCGCCGGGCCAATGCGCCAGCGTCCCCGGTCTGTCGGTCCAGCCCCAGACGCCGACCGTGGAAGCGCCGACCATGTCGACGTCGAGCTCGGTCCCTGCCTTGGAAGTCACGTGCATACGCTTGGTTCCACGCAGCATTTTTGCCGCCGCCCGCACGCGCTTTTCCAGTGCGGTATCGGGCACCATGCGCTCCAGCGCTTCGGGGTGTTCGTTGGAAATCACCAGAATGCGCGCGCCGGCTTTGAGAATTTCCGGCGTCTCCACGGCGTGCATCAGCCCCTCGATAGTGCAGTCGACGACGAAGCCGGCCTGCTGCAGCGCGGTGATTACAGGCCCAAGCCGCTGGATCGCTTCGCTGGCGCCGGTGGAGCGGATCGGCACGACCTGCCGGTTGCGCGGTGTCGGCACGATGATGTGAAACGGCTTTGCGCCCATCCGCAACAGCGCCAGTTCGGCGAGGTGAACATTGAGCGCGCGCGACTGCGTCTCCGAAAGAATGGCGGCGGTGTCGCCGGATTTGACCGCGCAGCGCTCGAAAATCTCGCAGAACGCGTCGATCCATTTCGCTTCGATGCGATCTTCCAGCATAGTTTAGCTCCGCTTCAATCGTTGCATCAGACTTCCGGAAAGCCCCGCAGCAGATAGGACCGCACCGCCTGCAGCAGGCCGTTGAGAATCAGCCCCAGCAGTGAAATCGTGATCAACGGAACGAACATGTCGACGGCCTGAAAGGTCCGCGCCGCCGTCACCAGGAGATGGCCGAGGCCGTCGGTCGAGGTGATCATTTCGGCAAGAAACACCACGATGCACGAGATCACAAGTCCGATGCGGCAGCCGGTGAGGATCGACGGCACCGCGGCCGGCAGCACCACCTTGAGCAGGATTTGACGGCGCGGCGTGCCCGCCGCCATCGCCGACCAGATCAGTTTCTGCTCGACCATCGTCGCGCCGTAATAGGTCGAAAGCAGAATCGGAAACAACGCGTCCGCGGCAACCAGTGTGATCTTGGATTCATGGCCGAATCCAAGCAGCAACAACAGTGCCGGGTACAGCGCGACCTTGGGCAATGGCGCCAACACCCGCACGATCGGACGTACCACGGCGTTGACGCCCGGACTGGCCGCCGCCGCGAGGCCGATCGAGACGCCGAAAATCACCGCGATCGAAAATCCCGCGAACAGGCGAAACAGCGTGGCGGCAATCTCTTGCTGAAACCCGCTGGTGGTGAGTTGCTGTGCCAGACGCATGAACACCAGACCGGGCGGCGGCAGCAGCGTCGCCGGGGCATAGCCGAACGACACAATCGCCTGCCACAACGCGACCGATAACGCGATCGGCACGATCCCAAGCAGAACATCTGATGTAACGGCGCGTGGGTTCATGCAAAGCTCAAAGGAATATCGAAGCCCGGCTCGGACCACCTTACAAGCTTGCCGCGCAGCTTTTCGAAGGCGGCGTCAAGACCGATACCCATGGCGCCGATGATGATGATCATCGCGTAGACGGTGTCGTACTGTCCCATGTCGAGCGCATTGAACAGGATATTGCCGGCGCCGGACTGTCGCGCAATCATTTCGCTGGTGACCATGGTAATCAGCGCCAGCACAAGCCCGGTGCGGCAGCCCGTGAGGATTTCCGGCAACGCCGCCGGCAATACGATCCGCATCATGCGCTGCATCGCCGACAGGCCCATGGCGGCACCCGACCACAGCATCTTCTCCTCCACCGCCTTCGCGCCCTGAAAGCTGTGATAGATCACGGGAAGGCTGACGCCGAGAAAGATCACCAGCGTTTTCGCGAGGTCGCCGACACCGAGCCAGAGCATAATGATCGGCATCAGCGCCGCCTTTGGCACCGGATAGATCACCATCAGCAGCGGATTGAAAAACGACGCCACGCCGCGGCTGCGGCCCATCATCAATCCCAGCGGAATGGAAACTGCGACCGCGAGGCTGAAGCCGATCGCCATGCGCCGGAGCGATGCCAGGATGTTGATCAAGGATTCCTTGTCGCCGAGGATGGAAGGGATAGCGCGGATCGCATCCAGCGCGGTGGGAAAGCTGTCGGTATTGAGGATCAGCGCCCCAATTTGCCAGATGCCGAGCAATCCGAGGCAGGCCAGCAGCGGCGCCGAGCGCGAGACAAGGGCGCGCATCGAAATCATGGGCGGAACTCGTCTTCACTGGTGTCATCGATCATGCGCTCGATATCGACGACGTATTTCTGGTAATGGGGATCGAGCAGAAGCTCCGCCCGGCGGCGCGGCCGCGGCAGATCGATATCGACGATCTCTTTGATGCGGCCCGGCGAACGCGTCATCACCACCACCTTGTCCGATAGGAACACCGCCTCTTCCACCGAATGGGTAACGAACAGCACTGTCTTGCGGTCGCGTTCCCAGATATTGAGCAGGTCGTTCTGCAGCCGCGTGCGCGTATGCGCATCCAGCGCGCCGAACGGTTCATCCATCAGCAGCACCGCGGGGTGATAGGCCAGCGTGCGCGCCAGCGCGACGCGTTGCTTCATGCCGCCGGACAATTCCTTGGGGTAAAAGTTCTCAAAGCCCTTGAGGCCGACCATCTCGATCAGCGCGCGGCTTTGCGCCTCAGCCTCGGCGTGCTTGACGCCCTGCTGGCGCGGGCCATACATCACATTGCCAAGCACGCTCTTCCAGGGAAACAGCGCGAACTCCTGAAACACCGGCCCGCGATCAGGACCGGGTCCGGTGATCGCCTTGCCCTTCATCCTGGCGACGCCTTCGGTCGGGCTGACGAAGCCGCCGACGATATAAAGCAATGTCGATTTTCCGCAGCCGGAGGGCCCGAGGATCGAGACAAAAGCGCCATCCCCGATTGTCAGCGAAATCTCCGACAACGCCAGATGGTTTTGGCGTCCGGACGTTTGAAAAACCTGCGAGACCCGATCGATCTCGATCATGGCGATCGCCTGCCTGCGCGCCGAGGCGGAATCCGCAGCGGCATCCGGCCGCGATGGCACCACTTTCATTCCAGCTTTTCTTCCTGGCATAGTTCCGTCAGGCACAGATGGCTTCTCGATTTTCCTGGATTAAATCAAGCATAGCAGGAAACATGCCGGGATTGGCGATGCTGTTTTGGGCTGACAGCCTCATAACGGTTGATCGAACCACGGCCATTCCGCCGCACCGTCATGGGTTACGGCACCCCCGGGCGCCTGTCCGACCAGACGCGCGTATTTGGCCAGCGCCCCTGCACGATGCCGCGGCGGTCGCTGCTTCCACGCCTGCCGCCGCTTCGCGAACTCATTGTCGTCAATGAGGAGATCGAGGCGGCGCGCGCCGGCGTCGATCCGGATACGGTCGCCTTCACCCACCAGCGCCAGCGGCCCGCCGATGAAGGATTCCGGCGAGACGTAGCCGATGCACATCCCGCGGGTGGCGCCGGAGAAGCGTCCGTCGGTGATGAGTGCGACCTTCTCGCCCATGCCCTGCCCGTAAATCAGCGCGGTGACGCCCAGCATCTCGCGCATGCCGGGGCCGCCGACGGGGCCTTCATTGCGAATGACGAGAACCTCGCCGGCAGCGTATTTGCGATTGCGCACCGCATCGACGCACGCTTCCTCGTCTTCGAACACGCGCGCGCTTCCTTCGAATACCAGGTTTTTGAGGCCGGCCACCTTGATGACTGCGCCATCGGGACAAAGATTGCCTTTCAAAACCGCCACGCCGCCGTCCGGCATGATCGGCGTGTTCGTGCTGAAGATAACCTCGCCATCGGGCGCATTGGCGCCGCCGTATTCCTCGGCAATGGTCCGCCCGGTTATGCTCAGGCAATTGCCGTCGATGTGACCGCTTTCGACCAGCGCGCGGATCACAACGGCAGTGCCGCCGATATCGTATACATCCTTGGCAGTATATTTTCCGCCCGGCCGCAAATTGCCGATCAAGGGCGTTCGCGCAAAAACTTCGCCGACGTCGTCGATGGTGAAGGAGATGCCGGCCTCGTTGGCCAGCGCCGGGAGATGAAGCGCGGCGTTGGTAGACCCACCGGTCGCTGCGACGATAGCCGCGCCGTTTTCCAGCGATTTTCGGGTCACGATTTCACGCGGCAACGGGCCGCTCCACTGCAGCATCTGCATCACCAATCGCCCTGCCCGGCGCGCAACTTGGGCGCGTTCGGCATAGACGCCGGGGATCATCGACACATTGGGCATGGTGAGCCCCATCGCCTCGGAAACCATCGCCATGGTGTTGGCGGTGAATTGCCCGGCGCAGGCGCCGATCGTCGGCAGGCAGGCCCGCTCGATGCCAGCAAGCGTCGCCTCGTCGATTTCGCCGGTCATGAAGCCACCGACGGCCTCGTAGGAATCCAGCACGGTGAGGGTTTTTCCCTCGAACCGTCCCGGTAGCGCGCTGCCGCCGTAGATGAAGATCGACGGCACGTTGCAGCGGATCATCCCCATCATCACGCCGGGAAGCGTCTTGTCGCATCCGCCAAAACCGATCAGCGCGTCGTAGGCAAGGCCATGGACCACGGCTTCGATCGAATCCGCAATCAACTCGCGCGAGAGAAGCGAGAATTTCATTCCCTCGTGATTCATGCTGATGCCGTCGGACACCGAGATCGTGGTGAATTCCCGCGGCGTGCCGCCAGCTTCCGCAATTCCGGCCTTGGCGGCATCGACCTGGAAATCGTGGGTCATGTTGCAGGGCGTCTGCTCGCCCTTCATGCTGACGACCCCGATCATCGGCTTGGCAAGCGCCTCGTCGTCGAGGCCCATCGCCCGCATGAAGGCGCGGTGGGGCGCACGATCGAGGCCGTCGGTCGTCACGCGGGATCGCCACTTCTTCATGCGTACAAATCTCTCTCCAGATCATCCCGGCGAACGTCGGGATCCATAACCCCCGGCGCTAGTACCCCCTTTTCTTAGAGGGTAAGTCGTAATTCAGGGTCGGGACAATGCTCAAAGCAAGAGTAGTCCACATTTCGGGGGCGAGCCGCCGTATCACCCAGCTTTGATTCCGGGTACTAGTTGCGACAGAAGCCTCCGCCGCGGTGCCAAAACGATGAGCCACGGCGTATGTATCCCGGCTTGCGCCGGGACGACCGGTGGACAAGTGCTCCTACTGCAGCGGCGCGACGATGGTCGGATGCTTGAACTGCGCGACGTCCATCTTCGGCAGCATTCCGGTCGCGGCGTAGATGTCGAGCATCTTCTGGATGGCGTCGAAATTCGGCGCCGCACCGGGATCCCTGCCGAAATCGTTGTCCTTCAGCAGATAGGTATCCAGCACCGGTATCGGCGCCTTCAGTACTTCGGAGACCACCTTGAGCGTTTCCTCACGATTGGCCAGCGCCTTTTTCATGCCGGAGGTGATGTCACGCACATAGGCTCGTACCAGGTCCGGATTCTTGTCGACGAAATCGGCGCGGCAGGCCTCGAGGATGTGAACGATGTTTGGCATTTCCTCGGACAGAGAAAACAGCTTGCGGGTGCCGCCCTTGGCCTCGGCCCGTGCTGCGAAAGGCTGGTTCATGTTCACGGCATCGACGCGGCCCTGGCGCAGCGCGTCCTCGGAGACAGCAAAGCCGACCTCGACCAGCTTGATGTCTTTCTCGGGGTCGACCCCGTTCTTTTTCAGCAGCATCGCGAACGGGCCATAGGTTCCGCCGCCGATCACGGAGATGCCGACGGTCTTGCCTTTGAGATCGGCGATGGTCTTGATCGGCGAATCGTCCTTGACCGCCCAATAGACCGAGAAGCCGCCGGGCTTTTCATAGACGTGCTGGGCCACGATGTAGGCCTTCAGGTTTCCGCCAACCACGCCGTTCGCCAGCGACAGCGGCGCCTGGGTCGCGCAGTCCAGCGCGCCCGCGGCCAGCGCCTGCGTCATCGGCGCGGTGCCCTGGAATTGCGTCCATTCGATATTGTAAGTCTTGCCGATATCGGGAAACTCGGCAGGCCGGCGCATCATCCAGTATTTCGATTCCTCGGCCGGGATGGTCCAGCCGACGCGGATCGTCTGTTGCGCGTACGATGCGTTCACGCCTGCCAGAACGGAAACCAGCGCCCCCGCCGCTAAAATCCATTTCGATGCTATCCGTATCATGCCCACTCCACTTTTCCGGTGCCGGCAGGTGCCAGCGCAAAATTGCTTGCGCTAAACCTTTCATGGTTCAAACATTCAGGCAAGCCACCGGCACTTGCCTGTAATCGCCCGGCGAGGTGGCGATCTGTGGTAAAGCGGCGCTGCTGGACAAGCTTTCGACGGCGGCGAAGAAGGGAAAAATGGCAATGGCGGCGGCTGGCGGCGTGGACGGACGAAACGCGGAAAAACTCGGCTATCTCGGCCTCGGAATGATGGGATTTCCCATGACGCGGCGCCTGCTGAATGCCGGCCACGACGTCACGGTCTGGAATCGGTCTTCCGGCAAAGCCGCCGCGCTGGCCGAGGCGGGGGCGAAGGCCGCAAGTTCTCCGCACGAGGTTGCCGCCGCCGCCAGCATCATCTTCATGTGCCTGACCGATGCGGCCGCCGTGGAGGCTGTGGTATTCGGCCCTGACGGCCTGGCGATGGCCACGGGCGTCGGAAAACTCGTGGTCGACTTCTCGTCGATCCACCCCGATGCGGCCCGCTCGATCGCCGCGCGGCTGAAGGCAAAAAACGGCATGGGATGGACCGATGCACCGGTTTCCGGCGGCACCATGGGCGCCGAACAAGGCACGCTCGCGGTCATGGCCGGCGGCGACGCCGCCGATATCGAGAGGGTGCGGCCCTACGTCCTGGCGATGGCGCGGAGGCTTACGCATATGGGTCCGATCGGCGCGGGCCAGACCACAAAACTCTGCAATCAGGTGATCGTCGGCTGCGCCATGGCGGTACTGGCGGAAGCAACCCGGTTGGCGGTCAATGCCGGGATCGACGCCAAGCGGCTGCCGGAGGCGCTGGCCGGCGGTTTCGCCGATTCGATTCCCTTGCAATTGTTCGTGCCGCGCATGGTGCAGGGCATTCATTCCCCGCCGCTCGGCCATATCGCCACGATGCTGAAGGACCTCGACACGGTGATCGACGTCGCCCGCGACACATCGAGCCCGGTGCCGATGTCGGCGCTGGCCGCGCAATTGTTCAGACTGGCCAAATCGGCACGTGGCGCCGATGCCGACGCTCTGGAAATCTATAAGCTCTCAGCCGCCCAGATTGGATGAGGCAGCCGATAAGGGAAATTTTCACTGGTCAACGTTTTGCGGTAAGGTTTTCAGCTCACGAGGATCCGTCCAATGTACGACCCATCAGGCGTTAAAACATCGCTCCAAATTCCTGTCCCCGAACGGATGAAAGCCTGGGTTCTAGGCGACCCTGACCAGCTTTTGCTACGCGACAAGCCGACGCCCGTTCCGGGGCGCGCCGAAGTCCTGGTCCGCATCGACGCCGTGGCGATCTGCGCGACCGACCTCGAGGTCATCCACAGCGGCTCGCCGGCGAGCATTCTGGGCGGCCTGCCCTTCAACAAGAATTTCACGCCCGGCCATGAATATATGGGCACGGTTGCAGCACTCGGCCCCGGCGTCGACGAGTTCGAGATTGGCGAACGAATCAGCGTGGAAATCCATGCCGGCTGCGGCCAGTGCAAGCGGTGCCGCCAGGGCATGTACACCTCCTGCCTCAACTATGGAGATGCCGACAAGGCACATCGTGCCAACGGTTTCACCACCGATGGCGGTTTCGCCGAATACGCGATCAACCACATCAACACGCTGGCACGGGTACCCGACACGATGAGCGATGCGGAAGCGACCCTCGTTGTCACCGCCGGAACCGCCATGTATGGCCTGACCGAATTAGGCGGGCTGGTTGCCGGCGAAAGCGTTGTCGTGATCGGACCGGGACCGATCGGGCTGCTCGCGGTAGCGGTCGCAAAAGCGCTGGGCGCAAGCCCTGTCGTTCTCACGGGCACACGCAACGGTCGCCTCGCCATCGGCAAGGAGCTCGGCGCGGATCGCGTTATCAACGTCGCCGAGGAAAATGCGGTCGACGTCGTCAAGCAGCTCACCGGCGGGATCGGCGCGGATTATGTGATCGAGTGCGCCGGCACCGAGGCCACCATCAATCAGGCCATTCACATGGCCAATCGCGGCGGGAAGATCTGTCTGGCGGCATTCCCTCACGAGCCGGTGACGACCGATCTCGCTCATCTCGTGAAGAACAATATTTACGCCTACGGCATTCGTGGCGAAGGCCGCAGCGCCACGCGCCGTGCGATGGCGCTGATGGCGGAAAAGCGGTTCGACGCGACGAAGATTCATACCCACACTTTCCCGCTCGCCGATCTGCCCACCGCGCTCCGGTACGCCCGGGATCGGGTCGAGGACGCCATCAAGGTGGTGGTCACCACCCGGCAGGCGGGAATACAGGCCAATGCGGCGGCGGAGTAGCAGCGGTTTGCTCTATTTCAGCGTGATCTGAAAGCTCATGGTTCCGCTGATCGAAAAGCCTTCCAGCTGGACCTGGCCGAACTGCTTGTTGATGTTGCGTTGAGCGATTCCAGCCGGCAATCCTTGGCAAGGTTTTGTCGCAATAAATCGCATTCCCTCGACGCGGCGTCGTAGATGATCGCGCCGGCGCGGTCCCGCAGTTTCGTGCCTTCGCCAATCGAACGCGGCACCCGGACCACACCGAGCCGTAACGTAGTGCTCCGAAACCCTCGGCGGCCATCATGCGATCCCGCCGAGATAGAGCCGCTTGACGATGTCGTTGCCTCTCAATTCTTCGACCGAATCGGCCGCGACAACGATCTCACCATGGACGATGATGTAACCACGATCAGCGATCCGGATCGCCTGATTGAAGTTTTGCTCCGCCATCAGCACCGTCAGGCCGAGATGCTGATTGAGCTCGCCTATCTTGGCGATGGTCTGCGACACCAGGAGCGGCGACAGGCCTACCGAAGGCTCGTCGATCAACAAGAGGCGCGGCGACGACATCAGCGCGCGCGCGATAGCCAGCATCTGTTGCTGTCCGCCTGACATGGTACCGGCGAGTTGGCCCTGTAACCCCTTGAGGGCCGGAAATGTCTCGAAGGCGAGCGCCATGTTGCGATCGATGTTGCGCCGGGCGGCCTTGCGGAAGGCGCCGAGCATCAGATTTTCCAACACCGTCAGCTTGGGAAACAGCCGTCGCCCCTCGGGAACCAGCGCCACGCCGAGATCGACGATCGCCTCAGTCGACAGTCTGGTCAAATCGTGCGCCTTGCCGTCGACCGTTAGCGACACGCTTCCGCGCTGTGGCCGAACCAGGCCCGCGACGCACTTCATCAACGTGCTCTTGCCGTTGCCGTTGGTGCCAAGCAATGCGACGGTTTCGCCAGCCTCGACATGGAGCGTGACGCCGCGCAGCGCCTTGACGGCGCCATAGCCCGCATCGAGGTCATTGACGGCAAGGCTAAGTGCCAAGGTAGGCCTCCTGCACGCGCTGGTTAGCCATGACTTCGGACGGCGTGCCGATCGCGATGATCCTTCCGGCGTCGAGACACATCATGCGCTGCGAAAAACGCATCACCGCCTGCATGATGTGCTCAATCATAATGATGGTGATGTCCTGATCCGCAAGGCTCATCAGGAGATCAAGCACCTCGTCGACTTCCGAGCTGGAAAGTCCGGCCATGGCCTCGTCGGAAATCAGGAATTTCGGGTGCGTCGCCATCGCGCGGGCGAGTTCCATCTTGCGCAATTCCACCTGGCTGAGCTTCGTGGCCGACACGTCGGCCTTTGACGCGAGGCCCATCCGCGTCAGGATCGACATCATGGTGTCGCGTCGTTGCGCAGCCGAGACGTGTTCATCGGTGACCGCCGCGAAGTCGAGCGCCACCATGAGGTTTTCGGCGACCGTCATGCTTTTGAACGGCCGCGGAATCTGGAAGCTGCGCGCAATGCCGCGGCGCGTGCGCAAATGCGGCGGCAACCGCGTGATGTCCTCGTCACGGAACACCACGGTGCCGGCCTCGGTACGGAACGCGCCGGAAATACAGTTGATCAGCGTTGTCTTCCCCGAGCCGTTCGGGCCGATCAGGCCGAAGCGCTCTCCCGGGCGAATGTCGACACTGACATTGTCGAGCGCGGTGAAGCCGCCGAAACGTTTGGTAAGCGCTGATATCCGCAGCAAGGGCGCCTCGGTTTCTTCGGGCATCATCCTGCACCCTCCTTGCGGTTGCGGCGAACCCTTCGGATCAGGCCGATGATGCCTTCTGGCGCCACCACCACGAACAACACCAGCATCACGCCGAGCACCAGCACGTTCACTTCCGATGAGATGGTAACGGTCAGCAATTGTTGCGTCGCGCCCAGCAGGATCGCGCCGACGACCGGGCCCGCCCAATGCGCCGTCCCGCCGATCAGCGACATCGCGAGCACCGTGACGGAGTAATTGAGATTGAACGCGGACGAGGGGTCCGCGTATTGCAGGTACATCGCGGCGGGGGCGCCGGCCGCGCACATCAGCGCTCCGGAGATGACGCACGCGAGCAGCTTTAGCCGCAAGGTCGGCACGCCCGTGCATTCCGCAGCGAGCTCGTCGTCCTTGAGCGCCTGCAAGCCGCGACCCATCCATGAATTCTGAATGTAGCGCGAGATCGCAATCGCCAGCACCACCAGCAACGCCTGAACGAAAAACAGCATCTGCACATAACTGTGGAAGGGGGCCATCACCGGCGGCCGCTGCATCTGAATGCCGGCCGCGCCGCCGACAAAACGCCAATTCGTCACCGTCGTCTCGATGATGATCGTCAGCGCAATCGTCGCGATCGAGAAGAAGATGCCCTGCATGCGCAAGGTCAGGAGGCCCAGGGCGAAGCCGAGGAATGCGCCGATGGCTGCGGCGACCGCAATCTGCACGGCGAGTGGCGCACCAGCCGCCTTGAACAGAAACACGGCCGTGTAGACCCCAATGCCGAAAAAGGCACTGGTGCCGAAATTCACGTAGCCGGCGTAGCCGCCGAGGATGCTCCATGCCACGGCAAGTACGATGAATTGCAGGATCACGTAGCAGGCAAAGAACGGATATTCGTTACCGATCACCTGCGTCATCACCAGGGTGGCGACGAGGAAGAGGGTCGCTCCGATCCAGAAAAGGAGACTGTTACGACTCATGATCGCCTGCCGAACAGACCCTGAGGCCGGATGGCGAGTATGCCGAGCAGCATCGCGAACGAAATGGCCGGCGCCCAGGAGGCGCCAAACAAGGTCAGGACGATCGTTTCGGCGACGCCAAGAATGATAGCGGCGACCAGTGTGCCGCTCATGCTGCCAAGCCCGGCCATGACCACGACGCAGAATGTCCGCCCGATATAGGAGCGGTCGAGGGTCGGATCGACGGGAGCGACGATGATAAGCAGCGCACCGGCAATCCCGAGCACGGCCGTTGCAATGCCGAACGCCCATTGCTTGATCCGGACCGGGTTGGCGCCCATCAGCCGCAGCGCCTCCTGGTCCTGCGCGACCGCGCGGATCGCGCGCCCCATGAATGTTCGCGACAGGTACAGCGTCAGCAAGATCGTCAGCGCAGCCGCCACCGCGAACGCGACCAGCAGCCGGAACGGAATCCGCATATCGCCGATCTGCCAGGACTTGCCTATATAGGACGCTGTGACCGAGCGTTGGTCCACACCGAATTGCAGAATGAGCAGCACTTCGATGATGAAAGCGATGCCGAAGAAGAACGCGATGCCGCGCACGCCGGCATCGCTGCCGCGTCTTTCGAAGGTCTCGTAATAAAGCCGGTAAGCGACAAGACCGAACACGAAGAGCAGCGGCGTAATCAACAGCCCTGCCAGCAGTGGATCGATATCAAACTGGTCGTTGAGAAAAAACACCCCGTATGACGCCATTACCAGAAAGGCCGGATGGGCGACGTGGGGAACGTCGAGCAGGCCGAAGGAAAGCGACAATCCAAGGCTTACCGCGGCATAGAAGCAGCCGAGCAGCACACCGATCACCACCGCATCGAGCAGCAGGTCAAATGAAAACAATTGAGGTCCCCCTTGACCCTTTCTTGAGCCGCCGCTTCCCCGGTTCGCACACGTCCGACAATTCTATCCCCAAGGCTTGCCCATCCCACGCCTTGGGGCGCAGGTGCGGCTGATCGTGATCAGCCGCACCGTGATCCAGACAAACGTGAGGTCTACTTCCGGGCAACCTCAAAGGGACTGACGAGATCGCCAGATTTCCATTTCGCCGGGAACAGGATCACCTGCTTGCCCGGGCTGCGGAACTGATCCATGTTTTTGTCCACGATACCGCGGAACTGGGCTTGCAGCGTCGCGGTTTCCTTGCGCTCACCGTCTGCCGAAAACGCGATCGGGCCAACGATGGTCTTGTGCTCGTTATCGCGCAGATATTTTGCGATGCCCTTCTGGTCAAGCGACCCCGTCGCCTTGATGGCCTGCTCGACGAGTTGACCGCTGGCGTAACCGAATGGCGCAAGATAGTAGCCCAGCGGATCGACCTTGGCTTCCACGGCCCGTTTCGCGTAGGTCTCGAAGAACACCTTGGTCCCGTCGAAATACATGCTCTGTTCCGGCAGCCATGAGTTGTAATTGACGACGCCGTTGAGCAGCGAACCAAGGTTTTCCATGACCGCGCCGAATTGCAGGCCGACCATGCCACCGCCGAAAATCTTGACGTTGTCGCCAACCCCGATCTCATTCACGGCGCGCAAGATCCCGGCCGAATCCGGCGGATAGGACGCGACATAGACGATGTCAGGCTTGGCGGCCTTGAGCGCGCGGATGATGCTGGAGAATTCCACCGTGTTTGGCGGATAGGACTGATCGAAGAGGATCGGCATGTTGAGTTTCTTTGCGACGTCCCGCGCGGTCAGTGCCAGATTCTGGGCGAATTCCTGGTCTGCTGCGAGAAGCGCCATGTTCTTGCCGCCCGCCTGCTGGCCGAGTCCGAGGAACGATGCCGCCCAGCTGTCCGGCGGTCCCCACGGGGCATTGTTGAACCACATGTCGTGGCCGACCTTGCTGTTCACCTGGAACGAGAAATTGCCGATCAACACCATACCGCGCTGCTTGACGAGCGGCATGATTGGCGCCGTTGGCACGGTCGCGTAGGGCGCGAACAGGAGATCGACCTTGTCGACGTCCAGCAGCTTCGAGTAGATCGCGGGAGTTTCTGAGGCGCTCGATTTATCGTCATAGACGACAAGTTCAACCTTGCGGCCGAGCAGGCCACCCCTGGCGTTGACATCGTCCCGCCAGATCTCGATGCCAAGCAGCGAAGCCTTGCCGCCGCCCGCGAGACCGCCGGTTAGAGCCATGCTCATGCCGATTTTGATCGGCGACTGTTGAGCGCCAACGCCTGAGGTCAGCCCAAGCGTGGTGACGGCGATCGTTCCGCCGAGAAATGTCCTGCGTTTCATTGAATTCTCCCGTTATGTCTCGTTTTTTTTGATCGTATATTGGATGAACAAAGCGGACATCACAACATACTTCCTCCCCTTGAATATATTACTTTGGTCTTGTCGGCGTCTTCCTCGTTCAGATTCGCCCCAGCGCTGTCAGGATAACCTGCGGCGTCAACGGAATCTCGGTAATTATCGCGCCGAACGGTTTCAGCGCATCATTTACCGCATTGGCGACCGCCGCGGCTGCGGCCGCCGTACCGGCCTCGCCGGCGCCCTTCGCCCCCAATTCCGTCTCTGACGTTGGCGATACGACATGCCCGACATCAATATCGGGCATCTCGCCGGACATCGGAACCAGATAATCGGCCATGTTGGCGTTGGTCAGCTGGCCGCGCTCATCGTAGATGCACTTTTCGAACAGCGCCGCGCCGAGCCCCTGCACCACCCCGCCTCGGATTTGCTCGTCGACCAGCTGCGGATTGATGATCGTGCCGCAGTCCTCGACTACCCAATGCCGGAGCAGCCTAACGAAGCCGGTGTCGGTATCGACCTCGAGCCAGGAGGCCTGAACGCCGTTGGTGAAGGCGAACGGATATTCGCGGGGCACGAAGTGCCGCGTCGCCATCAGTTCCGGCTGAATGCCCGGCGGCAGCGTGTCGGGGCGGAAATAGACGATTCGCGCCAGCTCGCGCAGTTCGATTCGCGGCGACCCGTCACCGGCATTCACGATCGCATTGTCAACGATGTCAAGTTCGGCAGGCGAGGATTGCAGGATCGCCGCCGCGACATCCAGAATATTCCTGCGCAGAATCTTTGCCGCCTGCAGTGCCGCCTCGCCGCCGATTCCGGCGCCGCGCGAGGCCCAGGTGCCTCCGCCATAGGGGGTATTGTCGGTATCGCCCAGAATGACCCGCACACGCGCCATCGAGACCCCCAGCACGCTGCCGACGATCTGCGCCGTGAGGGATTCCGAGCCCTGCCCCTGTTCGGTAATGCTGGTCTGGCAGATCACCGACCCGGTGGCGTCCAGCCGAACCGCGACCCCATCCTGCGACGAGATCCGGGCGCCGCCGACCCCGTAAAATGCCGCACTCGGATTGGTGACTTCGATGAAACTGGCAATGCCGATGCCGCGATGAATGTTCCGTTTGCGCAACGCCGCCTGTTCGGCGCGCAGCGTGTCGTAATCCATCATCTCCATAAGCTTATTCATCGCACCGTGATGCGACAGTTTTTCGAACCTCAGGCCCGAGGCTGAGGCGCAAGGGTAGCCATCATCGGCAATCAGGTTGCGGCGGCGGATTTCCACCGGATCCATCCCGATCTTTAACGCCGCCAGATCGACCAGGCCTTCCGTTACCGAGCACGCGATCGGATGGCCGACGGCGCGATACTGGCACATGACGTTCTTGTTCTGGAACACGACGCGGGCCCGGGCGCGATAGTTTTTGGTCGCGTAGGGGCCGCCGACGAGATTGACGACCTGGTTGGCTTCGATTGCGCTCGTGCGCGGATACATCGAAAAGGGGCCGATGCCGGTGAGATCGTCGATCTCGAACGCCGTGATGGTCCCGTCGCGCTTGACGCCGATCCGCCCCTTGCAGCGATGATCGCGGGCGTGAATGTCAGTGTTGAAGCTTTCGACCCGGTCGGCGACGAACTTGATGGGCCGCCGCAACATCTTCGACAGGGCATAGACAGCCATTTCGTCGGCATAGATGTGGACCTTGATACCGAAGGAGCCGCCGACGTCCTTGCAGACCACACGAACCTGTGAATCCTCAAGCCCGAGATGGAGTGCCGCGATATTCTGCACCATGTGCGGCGCCTGCGTGCCCTGGTAGATCGTCAGCCTCGCCTCGGCGGCGTTCCAGTCGGCTACCACCGCACGCGGCTCCAGCGTTACGCCGGTATGCCGGCCAAAGATGAAGTCGGCCTCCGCCACCGCATCGGAGGAAGCAAACGCAGCGTCGACCGCTCCCGCATCGAGACTACGCTCGAAAGCGAGGTTGTCGCCCAGCGAGGGATGAATGACCGGGGTTTCCGGATCAAGTGCGGTGCGCATGTCCGTCACCGCATCCAGCTCTTCGTATTCGACCGCGATCAACTCCGCCGCGTCCTCTGCCGCGGCGCGGCTTGTCGCGACAATGGCGGCGACGGCTTCGCCCTGCCAGCAAGCCCGATCAATCGCGATCGCGTGCTGCGGCGCGGATTTGAGGCCCTTCAGGTGTGATAGCACGCCGACCCACGGCGTAATCACGGCCGCGAGTTGCTCGCCGGTCACGATGGCGATCACGCCCGGCATCCGCTTCGCCGCGGCGGCATCGATGCCAATGATTTTCGCATGGGCGTAGGGCGAACGCAGGAACGCCACATGCGCCATGCGCGGCAATTCCATATCGCTGACGTAGAGCCCGCGCCCCTGCATCAACCGCTCAAGGTTCGGCCGCGGAACCACTTTGCCGATGTAGGAGTTCGGCCGATCGAGCACCGAGAGGATTTCTGGATTTGCCGCTGCGACAGTCATGGCACGCGCCCCATGCGCGCCCGCGCCGTGGTCTCGACCGCGTCGACGATGGCCTGGTAACCGGTGCAGCGGCAGTAATTGCCGGAAAGATGCTCGCGTATCCGCTCACGATCCGGCTCAACCTGTTGTTTCAACAAATCCTGCGCGGCCATCAACATTCCCGGCGTGCAATAGCCGCATTGCAACGCATTGCGGTCGCGAAACGCCGCCTGCAGATCGGCGACTTCACCGCTGTCGGACAATCCCTCGATGGTTTCGACCGATGCGCCGTGCGTCTGCACCGCCAGCATCAGGCAGGAACGGACGATCTCCCCGTTCAGCCGCACCGTGCAGGCGCCGCAAACGCCATGCTCGCAGCCGACATGCGTTCCCGTCAGATGCAGCTGCTCGCGCAGGAAATCCGCCAGGTTGAGACGTGGCAGAACATGCGTTTCAACCCGCTCCCCGTTGACATCAAGCGAGATTGGCACGGCGGCCGTCACGCAGTTCCCCCGGCGGCGAGATCGGGAAGCCCAAGAAGCGCGCCAACGCAACGCGCCAGCAGCACTTTCGCCAGATGCCGGCGCATGTTCGAAGAGGCCTGCTGATCGTCCTGGGGATCGAGCTCTTGACCTAGCGCCGTCGAGGCCTCCGTTAACAACTCAGGCGTGATGGTTGTCTTGACCAATCTCGCGGCGACCTTGGCTAAGACCGGCCTATCGCCGACGGCGAAAAAAACAAGCCGAAGATCGCCAAAAGCATCGTCTTCCACGATCGCCTGTGCCGCCAGGCCGGCAATGGCGTAGTCGCCGTGACGCCGCGCGAATTCATGGAAGAAATGCGCGGCATTTTTTTGCGCCACCGGCAATTCGACAGCAACCAATAATTCTTGCGTGGACAAGTCGGTTTCGTAAATTCCCTTGAAGAAATCCTCGGCGGGGATCCTCCGTTCGCCAGCCTGGCCGCGTGCGATAATTGTCGCGTTCAACGCCACCATGCAGGCCGGCAATTCAGATGCGGGGTCGGCATGCGCAAGGCTGCCGCCGAGGGTTCCCCGGTTGCGGATCGCCGGATGCGCGACATGGGCAATCGCTTCTGTCAGCAATGGCGCGTGCGCGGCGATTTCGGATGAGTTCGCGAGGTCAACGTGCCGGGTCAGCGCGCCGATAGTAAGAACTCCGCCACTCACCGCGATACCCCGCAGCTCGGATATCTCACCGATATCGACGATCAGTTCCGGAGAGATCAGGCGCAGATTTATCGCGGGCATCAGGCTCTGACCGCCCGAAAGCACCTTGGCCTTGTCCCCGTGCGCGACGAGCAATTCCAACGCGTTCCCAACGCTGGTTGCGCGAGCGTAGCTGAAAGCCGAGGCTTTCATCGATGTGACCTCCCCGGCCGGATTTGGCGTATTTTTTACGAGGATTAGACGGCGGCACCCACCAAAGGTCAAGTTTGTTTATCGAACGATTATTTCGGCGAGATTCGACTTTCGGACTTGTGATATCGTCTTGAACGACGCACCGTTTGGCGCTCGATAAATCGGCCCCGGGGAGGACAGGCAATGAATTTGGGTTTCTTTACGATGCCAATCCATCCGCTCGACAAGGATTGGCGGCGGTCCCTGAACGAAGACCGGGAAGCCTTCCTGCTTGCCGACGAACTGGGGCTTACCGAAGCCTATGTCGGCGAACACGTCACCGACAAGGCCGAGAACATTACTTCCTGCATCGCGTTCCTCGCCTGGGTCGCAGCCGCTACCAAGCAGATCAAGCTCGGAACCGGCACGATCAACATGCCGAACACCCATCCCGCCACGATCGCGGCCAGCATGGCGATGCTCGATCACATGCTCGACGGACGTTTGATTTTCGGGATCAGCCCCGGCGGACTGCTGTCGGACGCGGAACTGTTCGGCAATCTGGACGCCAACCGCAACGAGATGTTCCTTGAATTGATCAATCAGGTTCTGGATATCTGGGCTGGCGAACCGCCTTACAATTTCGAAGGAAAATACTGGAACATCTCGACGCAAAAAACCCTGATCAAGGACATCGGCCAGGGATTTATTGCGCGGCCTCTGCAGCGGCCCCATCCGCCGATCGTCGTGACCGCCGTCGCGCCGTTCTCGAAGGGTGTCACCGAGGCTGCAGCGCGCGGCTGGGATCCGATTTCGGCCAATTTCCTGATGCCGGCCTGGGTGAAAAGCCACTGGCCGAAATATGTCGAGGGCTGCGAGCGCGGCGGCCGTCCCGCCAATCCCGGAAACTGGCGCGTCGCCAAGAGCGTGTTTGTAGCCAAGGACGCCGCGACGGCGAAGGCCTACGCAACCGATCCGGACGGCCCTTACGTCTATTACTATCGTTCGCTGTTCACCAAATTGAAGAAGAATGGCCGCATCGAGCTGTTCAAGACGCGCCGCGACCAGCCGGACGATGAAGTGACGCTGGAAATGATTTGCGACAAGCTGATCATCTATGGAACGCCGGACAGCGTTGCGGATCAGTTGCTGGCTTTCCAGGACGAGGTCGGCAAATTCGGCACGCTGTTATATGCCGGCAAAGATTGGAAGGATCGTGAGCTTGGACGGCAGTCCATGATTCTGATGGCCGAAAAGGTCATGCCCCGCGTCAGCGCAGGTAGCTCCAAACAGTCCAACGCCGCGGAATAGTCCGCAAGCCCATTCCGAAAGGCACGCCGTGGTTCTTTCCGATCGCATCCCCTATCAAGCGCAGGTCGACCGCCCGAAACTCAGATTGCCCGGAGGCAAGAAGCTTGCGGTATGGGTCATCCTCAATGTCGAGGAGTGGCGGATCGAGAATGCGATGCCACGAACCGTGCTGAGCCCACCGATGGGACAGCCGCTGTTGCCGGATGTGCCGAATTGGTCCTGGCACGAATACGGAATGCGCGCCGGCTTCTGGCGCCAGTTCAAGGCGTTGACCGACCGCAACATGCCGGTGACCCTGGCCTTGAATGCCAACGTGTGCAATTCCTACCCTCGCGTCGCTTCGGCCGCGCTAGAAGCCGGCTTCGAGTTCATGGGCCACGGCTTCATGCAAGGCCCGATGCACAGGCTGGACAACCAGGCGGATGCGATCAGGCGGGCCGTCGAAACCATCGCCAAATTCACCGGCAAACCGCCGAGGTCGTGGGAAAGCCCTGGCCTGACTGAAACCGACGAAACCCTCGATCTTCTGCGCCTCAACGGCGTCGAATACGTGGCCGATTGGGTGATCGACGATCTTCCGCAGGATATCGCGACGCCTCACGGCACCATTACAACGATTCCCTACTCGGTCGAGACCAACGACATCGTCATCCACGCGCTGCAGCATCTACCTTCCGAGCAGTTTCTGAAACGCTGCACCGACCAGTTCGATCGATTGTACCTTGAGGGTGCAACCAATGCCCGGATCATGGCGATATCGATTCATCCTTACATCACCGGTGTTCCGCATCGGATCAAATATCTGGAAGCGTTGCTCGACTATGTCATCGGCCACGACGGCGTTGCGCTGATGACGGCGAGCGAGATCGGCGACTGGTATCGGACTGAAATGTCGAAATAATCGGAAGGCGGAAGCCGCACATGATCAAAGCCGCCGTGATCGGTCTGGGATGGTGGGGGAAAACCATCCTCAAGAACCTTTTGAACAGCACTGTCATCGCGCCCGTATTGGCTGTCGATCCCCTCGATCAGGCGCGCGCTTCGGCATCGGCACTGGGCGTCGAGACGGCGTCCCGGTTTGAGGATGCGCTGGCGAATTCCAAGGTCGACGCTGTTATCCTGTGCACGCCGCAGGAGCATCATGCGCAGCAGATTGCCGCGGCGGCGCGGTCGAAGCGTCACGTGTTCTGCGAAAAGCCCTTGTGTACGACGGCGGCCGACGCGGAAGCCGCAATCGCTGCCGTCAGGAAAGCGGGTGTTCAGCTCGGCATCGGACACGAACGCCGGTTTGAACCCGCCGTCATCGAAATGCGGAAGCGATTTGCTTCAGGCGAATTCGGCAATCCGTTGCTGCTGGAAGGCAATTTCAGCCAGGACAAATTCCTGAAATTGCCGAGCGACAATTGGCGATTGTCGAATACGCTAAATCCGGTTGGTCCGCTTTCGGCCACCGGCATTCATATGGTGGATCTTGCGATTGCGCTGCTTGGCCGGCCAACAAGCGTCTGGGCCCGGCTGGCGCGATTGGGCAGCGATTTCGAGAACGGCGATACGCTGTCGATCACGATCGGCTTTGAAAACGGCGCGACCGCCATGCTGGGCGCCGTGCTGGCGACACCCTTCATGGGACGGCTCGCGCTGCTCGGATCGAAAGGGTGGATGGAAATCCGCGACCGCAGCCACCCCGAGAATTCGACCGGATGGGATGTGACCTGCGTGCACCGGGACCAGGCACCAGCGACCGCATTCTACCCCCCTCACCCGGCGGTGCGCGACAATCTCGAGGCGTTTGGCCGCGCCGCGCTCGGCCAGGCGCCCTACCCGGTCGCGCTCGATGAGATGCTGGCGAACGTCCGAAGCTTCGAGGCGATCCAGCGATCGGTCAAAAGCGGAGCGATCGAAACCATCTGAGGCCGCTTATCCAACCGCCTTTGCCGGCGGCCGCCGGGCGCCCACCTCGGCTCCAAAAACCCGCTCGAAGCCCGCCAGGAAAGCATCCAGCGCGTCGTGGATCATCTGTTCCTTGTCCTCGAGCACAGGGGATTCGTAGATGTACTTGCGAACTCCGTAATAGAAGATTCCGCTGTGAAACACCCAGGCCATCTCAAGCTCGGATGCGGTCGGCCTGGTTTGCGGCGGCAGCCCCGCTTCATGGCGGCACTCCCTGATGATGCGCGACAGAATCTTGTCCCGCACCACGCCGACATACCACCGATTGATATCGAGCCCCTTCAAACCAGAGTAGAGATAGATACGAAGCCATTTGCGGGTGAAGATCACCTTGGTGTACGCATTATAGAATTCCTGCAGCCGATCTCGGATCGGCCGGGAGCGGTCAGCCAGCAGCTTCTCCCAGCCGGTGTCGAGCGGTTCGAGATAAACCGTGCGATACACCTCCTTGATCAGATCGTCCTTGCTTGGAAAATAGCGGTACAGCAACGGCTGGGTGACGCCGAGCCGCCGCGCCAGATCGCGTGTCCCGCCGCCAAAACCTTCTTCCGAGAAAAATTCAGTCGCCTTGGCGACGAACTCCTTGCGGCGGTCGTCCGGCGACAGCCGCTTCTGCTTGACGCGTACACGCTTGGGCGATGCTTTCTTGTTCATGGCTTGGGCGCCACTGAAACGTCGTCGGCACTGAGGAACCGGCCGTAACCGCCGCGCGCAAAAAGCAGCGGCTCCTGCCGGTTGTACGAATAGGCCTCGACCGCTCCCAGGAAAATGACGTGGTCGCCGCCATAATATCGGTTGGCGGCGCGGCATTGAAAACTGGCAACGCTGTCGGCGAGAACAGGCGCGTTGCCCAAGCCCGGCGTCCATTCGAGGCCGGCGAATTTTTCTTCCGAGGATTTTGCAAATTTGGTCGCAAGCGCCTGCTGCGACGCGCCGAGGACGTGGACCGCAAAATGACTGGCGTTCTGGAAAACGCTCAGTGCCTGCGAAAACATCCCCAAACTCCACAGCACAAGCGGCGGGTTCAGCGATACCGAGGCGAACGAATTGCAAGTCAGCCCATAAGGCTTTCCGTCAGCCCCGGTGGCCGTGATGATGGTGACACCCGTGGCGTAAGTACCCAGCGCATTGCGAAAATCCCGCGGATCGATCGGCGAATGATCGCTGGCCAGCTCGTTGGCCGGATCAGGCTGGGTCGGATGCTTTGGCGCCTCGGTCATCCGGCGGCCTCAGAGTGTCAGGTTTTCGGATGGCAGGCCAAGCGCGACGCGCCCGTAATTGGTGCCCGCTGCATCGAAATTGAACGCGATGTGCGAATTGACCGCGTGGGCGTCACGAAACTGCCTCTGCAACACGCCGGATGTGAATAATCCCCGCGCGCCGCTGGCCGAAAACAACAGCGACACGGCGTCCGTGCAAAGATTGACGGAATAAGCTCCGTCGCGCCGCGATCTGGTCTTCTCGGTTATATCCGGCACATGGCCGCGCCTTGCGTCGGCCATCGCACCGATGCATGTCGAACGCATCATCAGACGGGCCGCATCGATTTTCGCGGAAGCCTCGGCAATCTTGATCTGCGTACTTTGGAGGTCACCGATCTTGGCGCGGTTGTACGTCGATGCACGATGCCGCGCGATATCGACATAGTCGTCCAGGCAGGCCTGCGCATTGCCCAGGGCAACGCCGGAAAGCACATAAGGAAACAACGAGAACACCGGCAGCGCATAAAGCGGATTCGGATTGACGGCGCTTCCCGGCGTCGGGCCGCCGTCGAGATCGCTCACCGCAAGCGTCATCGCCTCGGCAACAAAGGCATCCTTTACTTCGACGTCGTTCGACCCCGTTCCCCTCAATCCCGTCGCGTTCCAGGTGTCGAGGATTTTGTAGTCGGATTTGTTGAGCAAAAAGATGCGGTATTCGATCCCATCAGCTTCGTCATCGGACGAAACAACGCTGGCCAGCATATTCCATTCACTCGAATCCACCCCCGACGAGAAGGGCCAACTGCCTCGCAGCACATATCCACCGTCGACTTTCCGGGCGCGGCCAGCTGGAAAAATGAACGAGGACGCAATCAGGGCATTGACGTCCTTGTTCCAGACCAGATCCTGAGCGCGCTTGTCAAACATGCCCAGCATCCAGTGGTGGCTGGCGAGATTAGCAAAATTCCAGGCCACCGAGGCGTCCGCCTGCCCGATCGCGTCGGCGCAGTCGACCAGCGCGACATAATCGAGTTCGTAGCCACCAACTCGCTTCGGCTGCACGATCCTGAACAGACCGGCGTCATGCAGATCGCGTTCGGTCTCCGGCGGCAGACGCCGCAACTCCTCAGTCCGCGCAGCGCGTTCGCGCAGTTGTGGAATGAGAGCTTTGGCGCGATCAATCATGGCGGCATAGGCGCGCTCGTCCGCATCCTGTCCCGTCGGGCTTGGGCTTGTTTTGTGGCCGTTACCTGCCATTTTGCACTGTCCTCGCTATCTCGCCCCTCGTGCGGTCTTGAGATGCGGCCGATCGAGATAGAGGGAAGCAGCCAATCCCTCCTCGTTTTGTTCGGCAAACTCGGTCAGCAGCTTCATTTCGGGAATGCGTGCGCGATCCAGCGTCTCGACATCCGGCCAGTCGATCTCGATCAGATTACCCGCAGGGTCGCGCAAATACATCTGAACACAGCCATCCGGAAGCTCGTTCACCGGGTTACGAAATGCGGTTGAGTCGAGCGCGCCCATCGCCTTCGCGGCATCGTAGGCGGCGTGGAAATCGTCCACATCCACCGCAAAGTGCTGGTAGACCGGAACCTGATCTTCCAGTTCGAAGATGTGCAATTGCAGATCGCCGCAACGGAGATATTTGGTCTTGAAGCCGAAATTGTAGCTGGGGATGGTCTGCATGCCCAACACGGTCTCGTAGAATTTCACCGACTCTGCGAGATTCTTCGTGCCGATCGACAGGTGATTGAAGCCGGTAACCTTCATCCTCGCCTCCCTCTAGAAGCAATATGCGTCGCGTTGTGACGAACCTGCTTGACCAGCCGATACCGCTTGATGATTGTTTATCGTCCGATCACTAACTATTAAGGCGCGGGTGGCGTTGGCCGTCAATCGAATTAAATGGACAGGAGCGAACTCTCATGGACAGGACCGTTGGAATCGTCGGACTTGGCATTATGGGAGGCGCGATTGCCCGCAATCTCGTCGATCGCGGATGGCGCGTGGTCGGTTTCGATACGGAAGCCACACGACGAACCGAGCTGGCGGGCGCCAACGTCACCATCGCCGGTGACGTGGGTCAGGTCGCGCGCGAAGCGCCGATCATCATGACCAGCCTCCCCAATCCCGCGGCGGTCGAGGATGTCGCGCAGGCGATCGCCGATTCCGGCCAGCCGCCGCGGATTGTGGTCGAACTCTCTACGCTTACCCTCGCTGACAAGCTTCGCTTCGAGGATATTCTGAAGAAGGCTGGCCATATTGCGCTGGACTGCCCCCTGAGCGGAACCGGCGCGCAGGCCAAGAACCGGGATCTCGTGGTCTATGCCAGCGGCGACAGCGCTTCTATCGCCCGGTGTGCAGAGCTGTTTTCCGACTTTGCCAAGCAAAGCGCCGATCTCGGGGCCTTCGGTAACGGCAGCCGGATGAAATTCGTCGCCAACCATCTGGTAGCGATCCACAACGTCGCCACTGCGGAGGCCATGATCCTGGCGGAACGCGCCGGGCTCGATCCGAAACTGGTCGTCGATATGGTGGGCCCCGGCGCCGGCGGTTCACGAATGTTTCAGATGCGCGCGCCGATGATGGTCGAAGGCGTCTACGAGCCGGCGACCATGAAAGTGTCTACCTGGAAGAAGGATATGGCGATCATTGCCGAATTCGCCGATGACGTTGGCTGCGCAACGCCGCTCTTTACGCTGACCCAGCCGGTCTACACCGAAGCGATGGCGATGGGACTGGGCGACCAGGACACGGCGGCAGTCTTTGAGGTGTTGAAGAAAACCATCGTCGGCCCCCCCAAATCCGGCGCTCGGAATCGGAAGTAGGCGTCTTCATTGCAATTTGCCTGACTGCGGGATGATGAAGGTGAAGAAATTGGAGGGCGCGGTCGCCATACCGCACTGCATCAAAGCAGCAGGGATTTAAAGCCGATCCAACCATCGGGGACTGCCGAATAGTCAGCGTGCCAAGTCGATGGCGTGGTTATCACTTGATCATTTATGACTTCCGTCCGATAAATCGCTCAATCGATCAAGAACAAGAATTCAGTGTGGGGCTTCGGGGAGGATCCAATGGCGATATCACGACGACAATTTGTCTCAAGCGTTGCCGGCGCGGGTATCGCCAGCATGGCGGCACCGAATCTCGTCTTTGCCCAGAACAGTGGACCGGTCCGTGTCGGCTTACTGGCGGCCAAAACCGGACCGCTGGCCTCCGGCGGCATCGATATGGAACTTGCCTTGGCGATGTTCCTGAAGGAGCGTGACAACACACTCGCGGGCCGCAAGGTCGAATTGATCGTCGCGGACACGGCAGGCGTTCCCGCCACCGCGCGCACCAAAGCTCAGGAACTCGTCGAAAAGAACAATATCCATTGCATCATCGGACCGCTCGCCGCCTTCGAGGCGCTGGCGATCGCCGACTATCTCACCGAAAAGGAAATACCCACCCTGGGCGTCGCAGCCGCGGAGGACATGACGCAGCGGCATCCGAGCCCCTGGTTCGTCCGCCTGACCTCAACGTCGGCGCAATGCGCCTATCCGCTCGCCGATTATTCCGCCAAGGAACTGAAGTACAAGAAGATCGTCACCATCGCCGACGACTTCGCCTATGGCCATGAAATGTGTGCCGGCTTTCAGCGCGCATTTGAGGATAGTGGCGGCAAGATCATTCAAAAGATCTTCACACCTCTGGCGACACCCGACTACGGCAGCTATGTCGCCCAGGTGAAGACCGCGGATGCGATCTTCCTCGGAACCGCCGGCTCGAACGGCTTCCGGTTCCTTCGGCAATTCATCGAATATGGCCTGAAAGACAAGATGGCCGTGATCGGCGGCATGACCGCTCTCGATGAATCCGTGCTTCGCAATATGGGCGACGAGGCGCTGGGGATTCTGACCACCAGCTGGTATTCCGCCGAACTGGACAACCCGCTCAACAAGGTTTTCGCGCCGGCATTCCGCAAGCAGTTCAAATACGATCCCGGGTACTATGCCGGCAGCACCTACGTTTCGGGCGAAGTCCTGGAAGCCGCGCTGAAAACCACCAAAGGAAACGTGGAAGACAAGAAGGCGCTGATGACGGCTATCCGCGGCAGCAATGCCAACACGGTGCGCGGCCTCGTCAAATTCGACGAATTCGGCAATGCCACCGGTGACGTCTATATCCGCAAGGTAACGAGAAAAGACGGGCGCCTGGTCAATTCCGTCATCAAGACGTATCCGGATGTCAGCCAGTTCTGGACCTACGACAAGACGGCATTCCTGAAAAATCCGGTCTACTCGCGTGATTATCCGCCGGCAAAAAACCTGGAGTAATACTTCTGCCTTCGTAACAGGCCGACGAACACGTAACTCTCCGGACTAGATCGGCAGACGATGCAGTTTTGGATCATCCAGGGTCTCAACAGCCTCTCGCTTGGTGGTCTGTTGTTTCTGCTCTCGTCCGGGTTCTCGCTGATCTTCGGCCTGATGCGGCTGGCGAACCTGACGCACGGTGCCTTCTTCATGCTGGGCACCTATTTCGGGGCAACGGCGCTGCGCTCCTACAGCGGCTTGAATATCTGGGTGACGGCGCTGGGCGCCGGAATTGCCGTCGCGGCGATCGGGGGCCTTTTCGAGCGACTGGTGCTGACCAGATTGCAGACAAATCCGCTCGGGCAGGTGCTGGTGACGCTCGGCATGTCCTTCATCATTTCCGATGCGTGCCTGATGCTGTGGGGCGGCGATTCGATTCCAGTGCCGACGCCGCAAAGCCTGCAGGCGCCGACCCGGGTGTTTGGATTCGTGTTTCCGACCTATCGGCTGGTGCTGGTGGGATGCGCCTTTGGTGCGGCGATCGGACTGTATTTCCTGATGGAGCGGACGCGGCTGGGCGCGATGATCCGCGCCGGCGTCGATGACCGGCAGATGGCGCGCGCAGTCGGAATCCCCGTTTCGAATCTGTTTACGATCGTGTTTTGTCTGGGCGCGGGCATCGCCGGCGCCGGGGGCGTGCTGGGCGGACCGATCCTGTCCGCTTATCCCGGACTTGATGGCGACATGCTGCCGCTGGCGCTGATTGTCGTCATCCTGGGAGGCATCGGAAGCCTGCTCGGAGCGTTCGTCGGCAGCTTCATCATCGGGTTCATCTACACATTCGGCACCGCGCTGTTTCCGGAGTTGGCCTACATCATCCTGTTTTTGCCGATGATTTTCGTCATCGCGTTCCGGCCGCAAGGCTTGTTTGGGCGCGTCGGCACATGAAGTGGATTGCTGCGATCGTGCCTGGCGTATTGCTTGTTCTGCTGCCGGCCTTCGCAGGCGATTTCTATGTCAATCTGGCGAGCCAGATCCTGATCGCTTCGATCTTCGCACTCAGCCTGAATCTGCTGGTCGGCTATGGCGGGATGACGTCGCTTGGACATGCGTCGTATCTGGGTGTCGCCGCCTATATTTCGGCGCTGCTGACGAGCCGATACGGATTCGGACATGGTCTAGCCGCGCTGCTGTCAATCGCGGGCACAACCGCGATGGCGGCCTGCTTCGGCGTCATCGCGCTCCGCGCTACGGGCCTGGGCTTTCTCATGATCACACTGGCCTTGTCGCAAGTTCTGTGGGGACTAGCCTACCGCATGTCGGGTGTGACCAATGGCGACAATGGAATCGCCGGGTTGACCCGGCCAATGCCGTTCGGAATCTCGCTCGAGAGCGCCGCATCGTTCTACTGGTTCGCGCTGGTCGTGACGGCGATCGCCTTCCTGATGATGACCGTTTTCGTGTCGTCCTCGTTCGGATCGTCCTTGAAGGGAGTTCGAGATCAGCCGCGCCGCATGGCCGCACTGGGGTTCAATCCCTGGATGATTCGGTGGATCACGTTTATTTATGCCGGCTTCTGGGGCGCCGTATCCGGCTTGCTTTACGTCTATTACAACAAATATATCCACCCGACTTCGCTTTCCACCACCAGCTCGGCAGAGGCATTGCTCGGCGTCATCGCCGGGGGCTCGGGAACGCTAGGAGGTCCGATAGTCGGTGCTGCGCTCGTGCTGCTGCTGAAGAATTACGCCTCGGCCTATATCGAACGGTGGAACATGCTGCTTGGCCTGGTCTTCCTGTTCATCGTGCTGGTGATGCCGACTGGAATTGTGCCTGGCCTCGGCAAATTGCTGCACAGGGGAACGCGATGACCCCGCTGACAACAGATTATGCGCTCGAGGCTATCGATCTAAAGAAAGCGTTCGGTGGCCTTGTGGTGACGCAAAGCGTATCTCTTGCGATACGACCGGGCGAACGCCGCCTGATCATCGGTCCTAATGGCGCCGGCAAGACCACCCTGTTCAATCAGATCAGCGGCGACATGCGGCCGAATTCGGGACAGATTAAGTTGTTCGGCACGGATGTTACGCGGTTCGCGCCCTACCAGCGCGCCCATTTTGGACTGTCGCGAACTTACCAGATCATTACGCTGTTCACTGGCGATACGCTCGAACACAATGTGACGCTCGGCCTGCTCGGCTTGCGGCCTTCGCGCTGGCAGATGTGGCGGCCGTTATCGTTTTACGGCGATCTCGCAACCGAAGCGTGCCGGATCCTCGATGCGGTCGGACTGTTGCACCTGGCCGCTTATCCGGTGTCCGAAATTGCCTATGGCGAAAAGCGCCGCGTGGAGCTTGCCATGGCACTTGCGCAAAAGCCGCGGGTACTGCTGCTGGACGAGCCGCTGGCCGGTCTTTCCAACTCCGAGCGATCCCAGGTGAAGTCGCTGATCGCGTCAATCCCGCGAGAGACCACCGTCATCATGATCGAACATGATATGGATACCGCACTTGACCTAGCAGAGACCGTGACATTGCTGAACTACGGCCGTGTTATCGTCGATGGCGAGCGTGACGCCGTGATCGCGGACGAGCGAACGCGTGAGGTATATCTTGGCGTCTGACGCACTTAGTTTGACAAATGTGCACGCATTCTACGGCGACAGCCATATATTGCACGGGGTGAGCTTTTCGTTGCAGCCGGGCGGCGTGCTGGCGCTGCTGGGACGCAACGGTGCGGGAAAGACCACCTGCATCTCGACCATCGTCGGTTTTCTGAAACCCCGGGACGGAGAAATCCGGCTGTTTGGAGAGACAATCGAGGGGCTCAGCCCGGAACGTATCTCGCACCTCGGCATCGGCCTCGTACCTCAAGGCCGTCGCATCTTTCCGTCTCTCACCGTTCGGGAAAACCTCATCGTGGCGCAGCAGCGCGAGAGCACCGCCGCCAAACCATGGAACATCGAGCGGATCTACACTATGTTTCCGCGACTACGCGAGCGCCATGCGCAATTTGCGGGCACACTCTCGGGTGGCGAACTGCAGATGCTGGCCATCGGGCGCGCCCTGATGGGCAATCCACGGGTGCTCCTGCTCGACGAGCCATCGGAAGGGCTTGCGCCGCTGTTGGTGGCGGAGGTCGGCCGCACCATCCGACGCCTGAAGGAGGAAGGACAGTCCATCGTTCTGGTCGAACAAAATCTTCAGCTGGCGCTCGAAGTGGCCGATCAGGCGGTCATCCTTAACACCGGACGTTGCGTGTTCGCCGGGAGCGCCGGCGACATTCTGAATAACGAGGAGTTGATTGCGCAAAATCTCGGCGTCTTCCATGCTCATTAGATGAGAAACAAGCCGAGAGCCCACATCTTCCTTCGAAGCTTAGCGGACTACAAATGCTTATCGATCCACACCAGAGTTGAGGTCTGATCATGAAAATCGGCGTATGCGGAACTGGACGTATGGGATCATCGATCGCGCAGCGGTTGATGTCGGCAGGGCACGAAGTCGGTGTCTGGAATCGCAACCCGGCGAAGACAAAACCCCTCACCGATGCAGGCGCCAAGCTGTTTGCCTCGCCCGCGGAACTCGTGGAAGGTCGCGACGTCACGGTTGTGATGCTGCTGAATGACGCGGCCACCGAGGCGATCTACCGCGGGCCGAACGGCATCCTGAAATCGAAGCTGGCCGGCAAGCTCGTGATCGACATGAGCACGGTGCGCCCGGACACGATGAAATCGAACGGTTCTGAGGTTTTGCAGCGAGGCGCAGCGTTCGTCGAATGTCCGGTCGGCGGAAGCACCGGTCCGGCCAAGGAAGGCAAGCTATTCGGCCTCGTCGGCGGCTCGAAAGCGGACGTGACCAGGGCGATGCCAATTCTCGAACAAATGTGCCGCCGTATCGAACATGTTGGCGATCTCGGTTCGGGTTCGACCATGAAACTTGCTGTCAATCTGCCGCTGCTGGTGTACTGGCAGGCGCTCGGCGAGGCCCTGACGATCTGCAAACCGCTCAATCTTCCCGCCGACCGGTTGATCGATATTCTGTCCGACACCGCCGGCACCCCGACCGCCATGAAGGGGCGTGGCGCCGTTATCGCCAAGGTATTGGGCGGAGCCCCGCTTGGCGAAACCGCATTCGGCCTCAACGCCGCGAAAAAGGATCTGGCCACCGCGGTTCAATTCGGCGCCTCCATTCATGCCGAGCTTCCGGTCACAGCGAGCGCGGCTGCCTGCTATGAGGAAGCCGAAGCGGCAGGCCTTGGCGATGCCGACGCAACCGCGATTTCGACCCGCTGGGGGCAACGCTCGACGCCCGCGGCAAAATCGTAGCCACTCGACGCGTCGCCGCGTTCCGAACAATCAATTCAACAGCAGAGTCAATTCAATGATCGACCGCAAGAACCGCTACGGCCGCACCGCCGCACGTAATCACGACGCCGACGGCCTCGCCCGGCGGCCGTCGTCGGCTACGATCGATATCCACGCCCACATCGTGGTGCCGCAGGCCGCCAAGCTGGCGCAACCGCATGTCGACATCAGCCGTATCCCGCTCGCCTACTTCGCGGACGCGCCAACCAGGGAAATCAACGCGCAGCAGGAGAAGGATGTCAGCGAGGTCATGACCACGATTGATCGCCGTCTGTTCGATCTGGACAGAATGGGCATCGATATTCAGGTCGTGGCGCCGGCTCCGGGCCAGTGCTACTATTCGGTTGATCCCAAAATCGCGGAAGCCGCCCATCGCCTCGCCAACGATGGCGTGGTGGAATATTGCTCGCGCAAGCCCGACCGCTTTGTCGGGCTCGGCGTCGTCACCTTGCAGGAGCCGGAAATCGCCGTTCGTGAACTCGACTACATCATGAAGGACCTGAAACTGAAGGGGGTCGAGATCCTGACCAACGTCGACGGCCAGGAATTGTCAGATCCGAAATTCAGGCCCTTCTTTGCCAGGGCCGAGCAACTCGGGGCATTCATCATGATGCATCCGAACGGATTCACCCATGGCGAACGCCTGACCCATTTCTACTTCAACAACGTGCTCGGCAATCCCCTCGATACCACGCTCGCGCTGCATAACCTGATCTTTTCGGGCACGCTGGCGCGCTTTCCCGATTTGAAGTTGATGGCGGTGCATGGCGGTGGCTATTTGCCCGGCTATTCCGGGCGGATCGATCACGCCTGGGGCGCACGGCAGGATTGCCATGGCGAATTGCCATTGCCGCCGACGACCTATCTGCGGCAGGTTTATCTCGACACCGTGGTTTTCTCCTACCACCAACTGGCATATCTGATCGATGTCTTCGGCCCGGACCGCATCGTGATGGGCACCGACTACCCGTTCGACATGGCCGAATATAATCCGATCGGACATGTCGCCGGCGTGAGCGGCATGGACGAGGGAACGCTGGCCCAGATCGCTGGCGGCAACGCCGCCAGGGTCCTTGGCCTGGATGTCTAGACCAACGCCTCGTTATTTATCGGAAGCATGGTCCCGGATTTGATCCGAGAGCTGAGTGCCGCCTCAGTGGTGCGCAATTGCAGTCTTATAGCCGGGCTGTTCGAACGGATGTGAGGTCGCGAAGGCCGGCATCGCAAAGCAGCGGTCGGCGAGTTGAGCCACCGCCGGAAATGCGTTCAGTTCGAGTTTGAGAAAATGCGCGCCCACGACCTGGCCGGCGATACAGATATCCGCAAGGCCCGGCTCGGTGCCCAAGGCAAAGGGAGCGGGTGCGCGGCGGGCGAGCAGCCGTTCATAGGTCGCAAGGCCCTCGGTCGTCCAGTGCTTGCCCCAGTCCTCGATCGCTTTGGCATCGGCGCCAAACGCCTTCGCGAGATGTTTGCGGACGCGCGGCACAACGAGCGGATGCGCATCGGCAATCGTCATCAGTGCCAGCGAACGCGCATAGGCGCGTTCCCTGGCGTCCTCCGGCATCAACCGCGGTTCGGGCTGGATATCGTCGAGATATTCGATAATCGCCAGTGACTGGAATATGGAATGGCCGTCGTGAATAAAGGTCGGCACCACGCGTTCGGCATTGACAGCCTCATAGCCCGGCTTGAATTGCTCTCCGACGAGAATGTCGATCGGAATTTCCTCAAACGGCAGTCCCTTCAACCTCAAGGCAACCCTTACCCTGAAGGAAGCGATCGAACGCCAGAAACCGTAGACCTGTATGCTCATCGGGAAACCTTTTGATAGCCGTCGAAACATTGCTGGAAATACCTGCCCGTTCATAGCATCTTCAGACAAGCCGATTGTCAATTACACTGCAATATCGCACCATCAAACGCCGGAAACCGCTGAAGTGGAAGACATGTCCCGCCCGAAAAACGTCCTCTGGATCATGTGCGATCAGCTTCGCTTCGATTATCTGGGTTGCACGGGGCATCCGACCCTGAAGACGCCGAATATCGATGCGATGGCAAAGCGGGGGGTGCGTTTCTCGAACGCCTACGTGCAATCGCCAATCTGCGGCCCATCGCGCATGTCGTTCTATACCGGCCGCTACATGCGTTCGCATGGCTCGCACTGGAATGGCTGGCCGCTACGGGTGGGTGAACCGACATTGGGCGATCATCTCAAGAAAATCGGCGTGCGGAACGTGCTCGTCGGAAAAACCCATATGGCGCCTGACCTTGAAGGCATGAAAATGCTCGGGATTGCGCCGGATTCGATCATCGGCGTGCATGTGGCGGAATGCGGTTTCGAGCCCTATGAGCGCGATGATGGCCTGCATCCGACCGGCAAGCCCCGCCCCAAATACGATGCATATCTGCGCGAGCACGGATACGACGCGCCCAACCCCTGGGAGCATTGGGCCAACTCGGGCGCGGCCGCGGACGGTACATTGCAGAATGGGTGGCTTCTCGTCCACGCCGACAAGGCGGCTCGCGTTGCACAGGAAGATTCCGAGACGCCCTACATGACGCGCCGTGCGATGGATTTCATTGCGGAGTTGGAAGCGGACGGGCGGCCGTGGTGCCTGCATCTGTCCTACATCAAGCCGCATTGGCCCTATATCGCGCCTGAACCCTACACCGACATGTACGGCGCCGGCGACATAAAGCCGGCGATCCGCTCCGAGCAGGAAAAAGAGAACGCACATCCGGTTTTCGCTGCTTACATGGACATGCGTTACTCGAAAAACATGGCGCGCGACGAGGCGCGCGAAAAGGTCATTCCAACCTATATGGGCCTGATCAAGCAGATCGATGATCAGATGGGCGTGCTAATGCATTTTCTGGAAGCGCGCGGCTTGCTGGACACCACCATGATCGTATTTACGTCCGATCACGGCGACTACCTCGGCGACCACTGGATGGGCGAAAAGGATCTGTTCCACGATCAGTCCGCCAGGGTTCCGCTGATCGTGATCGATCCGTCTGACGCGGCCGATCGCACAAGGGGCACGGTATGCGACGCTCTGGTCGAGGCGATCGACCTTGCGCCGACCTTCATCGAATATTTTGGCGGCAAGCCGCCGGATCACATTCTTGAAGGACGCTCGCTGATGCCTTTCATGCGTGGCGAAACGCCGGCCGACTGGCGCAAGGTGGTATTCTCGGAATACGACTATTGCATGCAGGATGTTCGGCTCAAGCTTGGCCAGCCGATCGAGCAATGCCGACTGTTCATGGTGTTCGACGGGCGCTGGAAATATATTCACGCCTCCGGCTTTCGGCCGATGCTCTACGATCTCCTTGATGATCCGGATGAACTGACGGACCGCGGGCAGGACGCCTCCTGCGCCGATGTTATCGCCCGGCTCCAGTCAGCGTTGTTCGACTGGGCGCTGCATCCAAAAGGTCATCTTACGACCAGCCGGGAGAAGATCGCCGCCTATGCGAACCAGCAGCTCCAGGTTAAAGGGGGAATCCTGATTGGTATTTGGGATGAAGCCGAGCTATCTGCGATCCGGCAAAAGATCGGTATGACAGAGCTCAATTCGTGATCTTATAGCCGGTGGCCTTGACGATCGGTTGCCAGAACGCGGTGTTGGCAGCCAACTCCTGGGCGAGGCCTTCGGGCGTTGTCCCAACCGGGATTAGCCCGATCGCCAGCAGCTTCTCGCGCACATCCGGCTTCGCAAGCGAGGTGACCACCGCCGCACTGAGTTGCCTGGCAAATTCCTTGGAGCTTCCGGCTGGCAGCCACATTCCGTACCAGCCATCGGCGACGAGATCGATGCCGTTCTCCTTCAGAGTTGGGACATCGGGCAGGAAGGGTGAGCGCTCGGCGCTGCTCACCGCAAGGATCTTGATGTTGCCTGCACGATGTTGCGGAATCGCATCGGCGATCGTGACAATGGCAAACGGCAGGTGGCCCCCGATCAGGTCGTTGATAGCGGGCGCACTGCCGCGATAGGCCACCCGCGTCATCGGAATCCCCAGCACCTCTTCGAGCTTCGACCCCGTGAAATGCGGAATGGTGCCGTTGCTCGGCACGCCAAATGTCGCCTTGGTCGGGTTGGACTTGAGCCAGGCCACAAATTGCTTGAAGTCCCTCACATCCACCGCAGCGCCTGCGACAACGCCGAACTCGAAGCGCGCCAGTAGCGAGACCGGCACAAAATCCTTGTTAAGGTCAAAGCTCGGTTCGGTCTCGACCATGGGCAGCAGATACATGGTCGGACCTGTCGTCACGAGGACTGTGGTTCCGTCGGGCTTAGCATTCTGGACCCACTTGATGCCGATCAGCCCGTCTCCACCGGTGCGATTTTCGACGATGACAGTACGATCGAGCAATCGGCCTGCATGTTGCGCCAGCAGCCTGCAGAGCGTGTCCCCGCCGCCGCCGGCCGAGAACGGAAAGATCATCTTCGTCAGAGGGCCGGCCTCGCCCAACGCATCGCCCGCTTTGGCGGCCAACGACAGACCAACGCACCCTGCCATGAAACTTCGGCGATCCACGCTTTTTCCTCCCCGATACGATTCGGCTTATTACACCAGACTACGATGCCGATTGAAACCGTCCAAAGGGCTGGCGGAGCAAGCCGCACGGCGGCCGACGCCAGGCCGTTAAGGTGTGGCGCCAGCTTAGCCGTGACGGATCATCGGATTTTTTCAGAATCAAAATCATCCAATCCTTGTATCCGACCTTAGTCGGGCCCGATCATTGCAGATCGCTGCCTCACGTCAGCACGCACCTCGATCGCGCGCCCACGTTGAACCCGGATCTGTTTCGGGGCGACACATGGCGTGCTGGCTTCGCCGGCACATTCTGCACGCCGGGGTACCATGGAAGACCTGTTCCAATTCCTGTTCGGCGCCAGCGGGCGTATTAGCCGTGCCAAATACTGGCGCTCGGTTCTATTCTTCAGCCTCACCTGACTGATGACGGCCGTGATCCTGTTCACGGCCGTCAGCGTCGCCGCGTCGCTCTTCATCGTCATGGTCGTCCTGATCTTCATCCCATGGCTAGTTTGGGGGTTCTCCTTCACAACCGAGCGGCTGCATGACCGTGACAAGAGCGCGTGGTGGCTGGTGGTTTTCTACCTGGCGCCCGGCATGCTTAGCCAGTTCGCGAAAGCGGCATGGTTTGCCGGAAGCGCAGGCGCGGTTCTTCACTACATGCTGGCGCTGGCAGGATTCGCGATCACGGCCTGGGGATTTGTTGAAATCGGCTGTCGGCGCGGCACCGCCGGATCGAATACATATGGACCCGACCCGCTCGTAAGGGTTAAACGTCAACGCTGACGGAGGGGCGATGTATTCAACGCCTACCGTACCGAATGCCGAAGATAACGAGATCGCCGAGCTCAAGTCGAAGCTGTCAGCCCGCCGCTAAAGCGGCGGCCCAGCTAAAACCGTAATGCGAGCTTGCCGCTTTCATCACAACGACTGCGGCCAGCACAAAAATGATCTGCACCAGGGTTCTGGTCGTGAAAACCTTGCTCAACAGCGTCATGTGATGCTCCCTCGCTTTCGTATAGGGCATCGTGAGGTCCGATACAATCGGCTACCGGCAATGCCCAAAAAGCAAAAAAGCCCGGTGGCCGTCAGGCCACCCGGCGGGTTCAGGAATTTCAGTACTATGCCGATGCCTCACAATGGCACGATTGAAGCGCTCAAATCATCGCAGAATCCCTTGAGTAGAACATACCCACCATCTCATATGTTCAGAGTGCCCAGCGGGACATGATCGGGACACTTACTTTCATTTGACGCGCTTGCGCCTGATGGATTTGCGCCAATAGAGCATGTTCGGCCACGCCCACGGATATTGCGGCCGGTACAGCCGATAGCCGGTCAAAATTTCATTGCAAATATCAAGTTCAACCAGCAAACTGCACAACGACCGGTTCAGAAACAGGTCATGCACAACCTCTCAGTATAGAGGCCAAAAAACATAGAGGCCAATAAAAATATTGAAGCCAAGAAATGGACGTTTTGATTTTAGGGGGTTTTTCAACGATCAACGCCCCAACTCGCTCCGCTCCCGGCTACTTTTTCGCGATGCCCGGCAGTGGCTTTCCGGACTTGCCGGTCGGAGCCCGGCTGGTGGCCCTACGACGGCGTTAACCGCCTACCCGAAGACACGATGATTGATCGACTGCGTCATAACGCGAGCTATACCGCGCGATAACTTTGGAGGAGAATCCGATGTCGCAAACTGCCGATGGACCGAGCCTTATCGACAAGCTGCGTAGTTTTGAAAGGACAACCGCTCAGGGCCTCAGTTCGATGTGGGGTTTGGTGCTTGACCACCTTTCCGAAAAGCATGCCAAGGCTGCAGGCTCCTGGGCGGTCGAGCAGGAAGGTGGCGTAGGGCGCACCCCGGATGGCATTCTGGTGACCAGCAAAGAACTGGTGATGCAGGTTCTGCTCAACGCAGACGGAAATTATACCATCGAGGGCTATCAGGGGCGCATGAACCAAAGCATTGGGCTGATTTATCTCGGCATGGATTGGGGACCGGAATACGTAAAGCAATCGACCAAATCCAACGAAGCGATTGGAAAAGTCACCAGGAGGGAGGCGTTCGAACGCGCACTGAAGGAGACGCGTGCCGCGCTCGCTGCGTTGCCAGATCCCGGCGCCTTCGACATCCAGGAGATTTCGGATGTCGTCTTCGCGGCCTTGTGCAACTATTGGTTCGATATACCCGACGGGGAATTCGTGAAGGCGGGTGGCTTTCGGCTGGCGAATGTTCTTCCGCCAGGACGCTGCCCGGGCGATTACACCCCTCCTTCCGGTTACATTGTCCATCCCGACCCGGATGTCCTGCTCACCTTCCTCGGCCAGCGGACCGGCCAGATCCTCAGGGAGGCGGTCGGCAAGTTCGTGGCTGCGCGCCGCGCCCCGGGAAACCCTCCGCAAGGCTCCATTACCAAGGCGCTGTTCGAGGAATTTCCAAACAGTCCCGCTGATGACGACCTGCTGGCGCGGACCATTGTCGGGGTGATGATGGGCGCGTTGCCGACGATCAACGGCAACCTCGTCACCATCGTAAAGACCTGGCAAAAAACTGCGACGTTGCTGGCGCTGCAGGCAAAGCTGAAAAGCAGCACAGAGTCCGACGAGTTTGTTCGCGCCCACGAGGTGATCGAACAGCCGATGCAAGAGACGATGCAGATGACGCCCACGCCGGACGCGCTGTGGCGCATGGCGGTCAAGGACCACACGCTCGGAACTAGCCATCCGGTGCAGGTCCGCGCGGGCGACAAGATTTATCTCAGCGTCGTGAGGGCCACTCAGGAAGACCTCGGTAACGGCATCACGGACGTCCGTCCGCTGTTCGGCGGCAATCGAAGCGTGTCGCCTCATCCGACCCACGCCTGCCCGGGGTTTGAGATGGGATTCGGCATCTTGCTTGGCGTCGTCTACGGGGTTGTGGACTGGCGACCCAAAACGAGCGGCGGTTAAGGACGCAATGGCGCAACAAAAGCCCCGGCCGATGCCGGGGCTTTTTACTTTGCTTGTTAGAAACTGAATCAGTACAGCCGGCGACGAGACGGCAAACCCGTGTTAACGCCGGACCAAGTCATATCGAGCACGCGTTGACGAAATAGCCGCAGGCGCTCGCCTTCTAAAATCCAAAGGGTGGCTTCATTCGAATGGAACTCGCGGCGAGCAACCCTGAATTTTCTTGATTGCCGGCGAAAAACCACGAATGTCAATCGCGCACGTTTACCGATTCAATTGATCTCGAACATCAAAGGATTTCATGGCCGAACCCATTCGCTTAGAAACCAAGAAGACCAAGAACGTAAAAGCCAAAAAACCCGGGAATATGGTGCTTCGGTTGCTCGGGCCGGGCCTGGTGACCGGCGCCGCCGATGACGACCCGTCGGGTATCGCAACCTATTCGCAAGCCGGGGCGCAGTTTGGTTATGGCCTGCTTTGGACGGTGTTTTTGACAACGCCGTTCATGATTGCAATCCAGCTGGTGAGCGCACGCATCGGCAGGGTAACGGGCAAGGGACTCGCCGCCAATGTGATGGAGGTGGCGCCGCGCTGGCTGGTGCTGGCACTGGTTTTTCTGCTGGTCGCGGCCAATACGTTCAACATCGCGGCCGATATCGCTGCGATGGGAGAATCGCTCTCGCTTGTGATCGGCGGCCTCAATCACGAACATGCTCTAATCTTCGCAGCGGCATCGACCTTGCTGCAAGTCTTCGTGCCGTACCGCCGATATACACCGGTGCTGAAATTTCTGACCCTCACTCTGTTCGCATATGTAGCGACCGCGCTGACCGTGAACATTCCCTGGAGCACCGCGCTGCTGGCGGCAATCTGGCCAAAGCCCACCATCAACGCGGACTATTTCCTGATGGTGGTGGCCGTTCTGGGTACCACCATCAGCCCCTATCTGTTTTTCTGGCAGGCTTCGCAGGAAGTCGAGGAAATGAATCAGGGCCGAATAAGCCGTCCGCTTCGGGATCTCACCAGAGGGGGTGATCCGGAGCTTGACCGCATCAAGATCGATACGACAGTTGGCATGATCTTCTCCAACGTGATTGCGTTTTCCATTATTCTGACCACCGCCGCCGTTTTGAACACCAACGGCGTCACCAACATCAACTCGGCAACGCAAGCCGCCGAAGCCCTAAGGCCGCTGGCAGGTGATTTTACTTTTCTGCTCTTTGCCCTCGGTATTATCGGTACGGGCATGCTGGCGATCCCGGTGCTGGCCGGCTCTGCTGCCTATGGAGTGTCCGAAGCCTTCGGATGGCACGCCACGCTGGAAGCAAAAGCTCCGGATGCAGTCGGATTCTATACGATTATCGCAACCGCCACCGTTATCGGATTCGGGCTCGGCTTTACCGGAATAGATGCCATTCACATGCTGGTCTGGAGCGCCGTGCTTAACGGAATCGTCGCGGTTCCGATCATGGCCATGATGATGGTGATCGTCACGAATTCCAGACTGATGGGACGGTTCAGAGCCAAGCGCTGGCTAGTTGTTTTGGGTTGGGTCGGTACCGGGTTGATGGCGGTAGCGGTTGTTGCTTTGTTTTGTTCGTTCCTCCTGGGATAGGAGGCTAACTCGCATAGAGCGGTTGCGGCTATTTCACCCGCCGGCCCTGATAGAAGTCCTTGTTCGTCGTATTTTGCTTGATGTTGGCAGTGTCGCCCTGTTCCGCGGAATTTTGCGCATGATCCTCCTTCACCGAGGTATCACGGGCGGCATCCGCATCGGGCGGCATATGACTTGTTCGCGGTTCCCTGCTATTCAAAATCGTCCAGCACCGACTCAAGTTTCGCCTCGGACAATCGTTCGGTGTCACCATCGGCTGATTTCACGCTTGCGTCGCGGGATCAATCAAGCCAGCCTCACCGCACGCCTCAGTGCGGTTCTAGCAAAACTACGCTGACCAAAATTGTGCCGTTGCCAATCATATCCAGTTCGCGCGCGGCAGCACGGCTTACGTCGATGATGCGACGACGGCCAGAGGGGCTGCGATCCGTTATCCGCACGATAACGGTCTTTCCGTTGCGGAAATTCGTAACGAGCACGTTTGTGCCAAACGGCAACGTGCGATGAGCGGCTGTAAGTCCTGTCGGGCCTGTTACCTCGCCGCTCGCAGTGCGACCGCCGCCGTAGAACGAAGCCATTCCGCTTTCAGCGCGAGGCGAGGTCGTCGCCATTGAAAGCAACGCAACTGCCACGGACAATTTCAAGACAATCATCGGTTACGAACGCCGGATGACCCGCGAAGTTCCCTCTACGGCGCGCCCATAGTTGAACGTTAGGCCTAGATCGCAATCTGCCGCCCGATCTCGACGACCTGATCGGTGGGGAGATTGAAGAAGTCGCTGATATGGACGGCGTTGCGCTCCATGACAGCGAAGATTCGCTCCTGCCACGCCGGCAGGCCTTTGCCGTCCTCTCGGCTGATTACCGTCTCGTGGCCCACGTAATAGGTGACATCGTCGAGGTCGATCGTGCATCCCAGCGCTTTGCTGGCGGCGAGCAGTTCCGGAATATGCGGCCGTTCCATGAATCCGAAATGCGCTTCCGCGCGCCAAAAATTCGGCGCGACTTCCGTGATTGCAATTCGGTTGCGGGATGCGACCCAAGGCACTGACAAGATATCCACGCGCAGCACGAACAGATGCTCATGCAAGGCGCGGTTATGCTTGACGTGCCAGATCATGACCGGCGGCGTATCCCGGTCGGTCCGGGTCGGAAACACCGCCGTTCCGGGAACGCGCGGGATGTTTTTTGCGGCGATCTTGGCCATGAATTCCGGGACCGGAATCAGCGCTTCGTGCATCCGTGCCACGACGGCTGTGGAGCCGCGGTGCCATATCCACATCAGGCTGTAAACGGACACAGCCAGGATCAGCGGGACATATCCGCCCTCGGCGATCTTGGTAAGATTTGCAAGAAAGAAGGCGCTGTCGACCACAAGAAAGCACGCCGCGACTGAGCCTGCAGCCAACGGGTTCCAGCCCCAGATCTCGCGCATCGCAATGAACAGCAATGCCGACGTCATCAGCATGGTCAGTGAAACGGCGATGCCGTAGGCGGCCGCCAGATTGTCGGACTTGCCGAAACCGATCGTCAACCCAACGGTCACAATCATCAGCAGCCAGTTGACAACGCCGACGTAAATCTGCCCGTACCCTTCCGATGAGGTCTGCTTGATCGAAAGGCGCGGCAACCAGCCGAGCTGGATCGCCTGCCTTGTCATCGAGAAAGCGCCGGTGATGATCGACTGACTGGCGATGATCGTCGCCACCGTCGCCAGCACGATCAGCGGAATCAGCAGAACTGCGGGACAGAGCCGAAAGAAGATGTTGCCGTCCGTCGGGGCGCCTTCAAGCACGAGCGCTGCCTGTCCGGCGTAGTTCAGGATCAGGCTTGGAAATACCACCGCGAACCAGGCCAGTTTGATCGGTCCCCTGCCGAAATGCCCCATGTCGGCATAGAGCGCCTCGGCGCCGGTGACGCAGAGAAATACCGCGCCCAGCACCAGAAAGCCTGTTGCGCCATGTGAGAACAGGTAGGACAGGCCGTAGGTGGGGTTGAGTGCGGCGAACACGGAGGGATGCTGCACAATGCCGGAAATTCCCATCGCGGCGATGGCAAGAAACCAGACCAGCATCACCGGGCCGAACCACTGGCCGATCGCTGCGGTTCCGCGGGATTGGATCGCAAATAGAGCGAGCAGGATGGCGACGGCGGCGGGAACGACATAGGGCTGCAGGGCGGGTGTCGCCATGTTGAGGCCCTCCAGCGCCGACAGCACCGAGATCGCCGGTGTAATGGCGCCGTCTCCATAGATCAACGCCGCCCCGAACAGCCCGAAGGCGACGATGGTCGGCCGCTGCTGCTTCTTCACCCCCAACAGGGCCATCAAGGCCAGGATGCCGCCCTCGCCGTCATTATCGACGCTCATGGCAAACGAGACATATTTCACGGTGGTGATGATGAAGAGAGTCCAGAGCACCAGCGAAAGCGCGCCGAGGACAACACTTGCGTCGGGCGAAGCTTCAGCCGTGCCAAGAATGGTTTTGAACGTATAGAGCGGACTGGTTCCGATATCGCCAAACACGATGCCGAGTGCCGACAGGGCGAGAACGGGCAACTTGCCCTGCGGAGGTTGCCGGGCAGTTTCGACCGCAAGGGGTGCTGGAGTTTCGCTCAATGTGCCGCCAATCCTGTGATGGTATCAGCAGCAGATAAGCCGAACTCACCGCAGCAGCCAATCGCTTTCGTGCAATTATCGCCTTCCATTGCGACAGCTAAACGACCGACGGGCCGATTGTTCCAACCGACCGCGTGCTTCCGGGCCCTATTCCGCGGCCAGCCCGAACCCACTCGTTTGCCCGTCGGCGGTGGCGATCAGCCGCTCTGGGACCAGCAGCAGGGTCGGAAGAATCAGGGCATAGACGATTGTGATCGCGATGACGCAGACCGTAAAGCCGCCGAAGTGGTCATAAAGGCTGGTCCCGAGAACATCGCCAAATCGCGAAACGACGAAATAGAGGCTGCTCGACATCATCAGCGTCGTCCCCTGCAGGCCGCGAGGGCAGGAGCGAATGATCAAATCCATATAGGCGCCGGTGGCGACACCACCCATCAGGCCGATGGGTACCGCGGCGATCAGGGCCCCCGTCATCGTATGAATGAAGAGCAACGGAATCATCTGTGGAACGGCAGCAACAGTCCCCCACAGCAACAGCGTTTTGAGGGGAAACCTGCGGCAGAGAAATCCGTACGCGATGAACGTCGGAATGAACGAGGCGGCGAAGATCGCATTCCACTGCCCCCATTGGGCATCGGTGGCATGCAGGCTGTTCTGCAGGTGATACTGAAGCGGGGTAGCCGAGCCGGGTGCGAAATTCCACAGCAGCCAGATCAGCAGAGCCGGATAAATCGGCCGGTGACGCACCAGCCGCTTCACATCCGCCATCGGGTGACCGTCGGTCACGTTTTCGACCCTGACGTTGTCGAATACCTCTCGCGGCTTCCACAGCGCATAGAGGGCCACGGCGGTCATGATCGCTGCACCTACAAGAAACAGGATACGGACGGCCTGATCAGAGTTTTTGCCTTCGAGCAGGTCACTAAGCGAGCCCCCGATCAGCAACGCCACCACAGTGGGAATTGACAGAAAGACATTCCACACCGCGCTGATCTGCCCGGTCATCGCGTGTTGCTGTCCGATCTCCGAAGTCAGTCCGTTTTGAGCGCTGGCGACAAAAAGGAATGAGGTCGTCAGCAGGACGACGGCGGCAAGCAGTGTTGCGTAGCCCATGGGCGTGAACGCGAAGAAAACATAGAGCGAGGCGCTGATTCCGCCGAACACCAGCATAAATCCGCGATCCCGCATCCGGAGCGGATTCCACATATCGCGGATAAATCCGAACACGAACGAGAGATATAGAGGGATCGCAGCCGCCAATCGGAAATTGGCGACCTCATGCGCTGTCAGGTGCAGCCTGTTCTTCAGAAAGAAGCTGATCGGAATATCGATCAGGCCGCCTGAGGGTCCACCGAGAGCCAACAGAACGATCAAGATGCCGAGATAAAGAAAGATGCGCAGGCGCACCGGACGTGGCAGGTCGGCGGGACCGACAGCGACAGCCCCCGCCGTGTCTGCGGAACGGTCATCCGGCGTCGCACGCGATCTGTCCTCAGGAAACGGCAAAGCGAGGCATTTCAAATGTCACTCACGCGTATCGCACCCCAGGGTGCATTTGCGACAATCGCCGTGTAAACGCTGCGATGGCCGCGATCGGTGCCGCGGTCGCTACGCTCAATGGCCAACCGCACGCGCCACCTGGGCAGCGAGTGACTCAGCCAGCATGTGATAGCCTTCGGGAGTCAGATGCACGCCGTCGGGCTGGTGTGGCAATCCACCTAACATGCTGTTTCCGAGCATGATGACCGGAATATTTCGGGCAGAAAGGCGGCTTTGAATCTCCGCCGTGCGGTCAACCGTTCCCTTTCGCCGGTCGTTTCCACCGGGTTGCAAAATAACGGCACTCGTCCCCTTCGGTACGGCCTGGTCCAAACGTCTCAGCATCCCTTCCGTGGTGTCGCCGTTGATCCCGGCATTCACCACGTGGACGCCGGACCCCCTCGCCCGCAATATTGCCTCGAGTTGCGCGGGATAGGCCTGGTTGCGCGCGACGCCCTTGCCGTAGGTATTGCTTGCACCGAGCGCTACGATCGTGGCCGCCTCCGCCAGTGTCCCAAGCAGCAGGATCGCTCCGAACAGCGCCAAGCATCCAATGAGCATCGGGTGAAGAAAACGTGCTTTCATATTTTCCTCGTTGAAAAAATCGCTGAAAATCGAACGAGTGAGACGCCTGTTGGTACCTGAAATCAGGAGGCCGGGGAAGCTCGATGCCGTTGGCCGTCGCCTCATAAAACGACGGCACGTTGACGACTCTGTGCCCTACACCAACCCCAATTCGGCCGGATGGACGCCCGCAAAAATCCGTCCAACGCTCGCGGCTCTCAGCCGAAACACGCGCTGGCACAGCCATGCGAACATCGCACGATAGTCGGTCAGGACGGGATAGTCCCGGTTTTGAAAAAGATCTGCCAGGTCGATTTTGACCTGTTCGCCAAGAATACGGCCGCCATTAATGCCCCCGCCCATCACCCAATAGACCCCTGCCGTGGCCGTGATCCCCGTTCTCCCGAAGATCGGCCAAACCCGGAGATCACGACCACGACAGAGCCCGCCCTCGAAATTGGTCCTCTGGAACAAATTTTCTCCCAAAGGCTTATCCGCAAATGACCGATCCTCTCGAACAGATTCTCGCTCCAGCCGTGGTCGAACAGGCCATGAGTATCTATGAGAGTTTCAGAGACCGTCAGCATGCCGATATCGTTCAGGCGCGCAAAGTGCTCACCCGGCATGTCTACGGTTTGATCTGCGGCGGAGAGACCAGCGGGCGAACGGCTGACGGTTTCAGGATTGGCCTACCTGAAGCAGCTAGAGCGCGAACGCCAAACCGTTAGGCGAAAGCTGGGCAGTCGATGAAAATCCGCAAGCACTCAGAGAGCCATCTGGTGGAACTCGATGACGGCTCGAAATGGCAAATCTTTCCCGGTGACCTTGACGTTACCCTGAACTGGCAGCCGGACACGGAGCTGAACCTGGTGCGCATCGCGAACGATGCCAGTTCCCATGCGCTCGTCAGCGAGAGCGACAACAGCAGGGTCCGCATATTGCCGCAGGACGAGAACTGGCCGGTGAAGGAAGTGAAGAACACTCTCAAGGATGGCTGAGGGATCGGGCTAAGTCACCAGAAGCACGGCGATAACCGCACTGGCGATCAACGCCGAATGCCGGATTTCCAGTCGGGTCAGTCCGATGTCGTTGTGGGCGACGTGTCCGAGCATGACGGCCACCAGAGCGGTGCAACCGGCCAAGACGGTAAGCGCGATCATCAAGCCCAGCCGCTTCCTCATGACCCCAGGAACCCCTCCGAAGCTGCTCTAACCCGCCAGTTCCGAATACCGCGTTGTCGGTACCTCGGCCTCGATCGCCCGCTCCTCGGCGATTATCTTCGGCTTGCGCAACCAGACATAAATCTGGGCTGCGATCAGCGCGACGCAGATCAGGAGGAAGAAGGCGCTGATCGGACGATCGATGAAGGTCGTCAGATCGCCGCGCGAGATCAACAGACTGCGTCGGAAGTTTTCCTCGAAACGCGGCCCAAGCACGAAGCCAAGCAGGATCGGCGCGGGGTGGAAATCGAGACGCAGCAGGATGTATCCTGCAACACCTATGACCAGGGTCTCGCCGACCTGGAACATGTCGTTGTTGGCGGCATAGACCCCGATGCAGACGAAGAACATCGCGCTCGGATAGAGGTAGCGGTAGGGGATGCTCAACAGCTTCACCCACAAACCGATCATCGGCACGTTGAGAACGACCAGCAGGATGTTGCCGATCCAGAAGCTCGCGATCAGCCCCCAGAAGATGTCCGCGTGCTGGCTGATGAGCTGGGGTCCGGGAACGATGCCGTGGATGATCAGCGCGCCCAGCAGCAACGCCATCACGGTGTCGCCGGGAATGCCGAGGCTCATAGTCGGGATGAAGTCGCCCTGCACCGAGGAGTGCGTCGAGGCCTCGGGACACGCGACGCCTTCGATGGCGCCGTGGCCGAAACGTTCCGGAGTCTTCGATATCTTTTTCTCGGTGGCGTAGGAGACAAATGACGCAATCGTCGGTCCGGTACCCGGAATCAGCGCACAAAGACTGCCGATAAAGGTGCCGCGGATCATCGGCCAGAACGCCAGCTTGAGATCGGCCTTCGACGGAAACATGTCGGAGATTCCGACCTTGGCGTATCTCATATCGACGGTTTCGGTATTGTTGATGCTGTTCATGAATTCGGCGATGCCGAACATGCCGAGCGCCAGCGCGATGATTTCGACGCCGTCGAACAGTTCGGTGATCCCGAAGGTAAAGCGGGGCTGCCCGGTCTCGATATCGGATCCGACGATACCGACCAGCAGGCCGAGAACCGTCATGGCGATGCCCTTGAGCGGCGATCCCTTCGCCAGTGTCGAGCCTGCGAGCAATCCCACCAGCATCAGTGAACAGACTTCGGCGGGCCCGAATTCGAGCGCCATCTTGACGAGGAACGGCGCCAGGAAAATCATCTCGGTGATGCCGAAGGATGCGCCGATGAAGGCGGCGATGATGGTGATACCCAGCGCGGTGCCGCCCTTGCCCTGCTTTGTCAGTGGAAACCCATCCAGACAGGTCACGGCGTGAGGCGGATGACATGGCAGGTTCAGCAAAATCGAGCAGATAGCTCCCCCGTATTGGGCGCCATAGTAGACGCCGGACAGCATCAGGATCGCGGGCACCGGCGGCATTCCGAAAGTCAGCGGGAGCAGAATTGAAATCGTCGCGACGGGTCCCATTCCCGGCAGCACGCCGACGAGGTTGCCGACCAGCACGCCGAGGAAGCAATACATCAGGTTGTGCGGCTCAAGCGCTACACCGAAGCCGTACCAGAGATCGGTAATTGCAGTTGAGATCACAGGTTGATCCCCCGCAGCAGCGGGAACGGAATGCTCAGCAGATAATGGAACAGCAGCACACCGAACACAGTGACACCGGCCGCCAGGATGGCCGAGGATTTATAGGTGCCCGTCTTGTCTCCGAGCGCGCAGACAAAGACGCAGGTGAATACGGCCGGGATCATGCCGCCGTAGGTGCCTAGGATGATGAACAGGATCGGACCGCCGATGATGCAGAGCCAGCCGAACCATTGCGGGTTGTCCGGAAGGAACTTCTTGTTATCGTCCTCGGACGGTCCCAACGCGGTGCCCGCGATCAGGATGCCAAGAAACGCCAGGACAATGCCCAGCATGACCGGCATGAATCCGGGGCCCATTCTGGCGAGGCTGCCGAACTTGTAGCCGGCACCTGTCACGGCGGCTCCCACGCCGAGCAGAAGCATCAGTCCGCCGGCATAATAATCGCGTTTTAGCTTGAAATTCCCCAGCAAAGGTGTCCTCCCAGGACGGTTTTTGAGCGTCTTGACCCTACCCGTAGAGGCGAGGCCTGTCGATATAGTCCGGGGAGCGGACATTCATCAAGCCGGAACGGCTGTTTGGCGCCGCGACGAATTGGCCGATTTCGATTTCGAGGCAAGTCCCCGACCGTGGCCTGCGAACGAAGATGACCGTTGCGCGTTGAGCCAAATGCCCAACAAAGCAACTCCACCCGTGGAGAGCACCGGGCCTATGGAAATGCAGCCGGCGGAGCATGGCCTGTCGGCGCCGACGCAGATGCTACCGGCGATGCCGGGCGCCAAGGGAGAAATGAAGGAAGAGACGGCGGAAGAGAACAAATCGCCATCCGCGGAGAAGAAACCGCGAACTCGAACCCAAGCCGTTCGCGCCGCGCGCGCCAGATTAACCCGGCGGAAATCGCTGCGAAAGCAGCGGGACGCCCAGAAGACCTAGCTAGTACCCACTATCCGAAGTAACTGAGTCATATTTGCACTATCGTGCGGCGTTGCCGCGTGATTTAAGATGGCATGATAAGCGATGCCATGAAAGTCCGGCTGCGGCCGGGAGATCGTGCGGTTCTTGAGGCGCGCTTGCGCGCCGGCAGCACCGAACAGCGGCAGCTGTTGCGGATACGGATCGTGTTGGAGGCGGCCGACGGGCACGCGACACGGGAGATCGCCCGCGATCTGGAGACGACGCCGACCACGGTCAGCTTATGGCGTATCCGTTACGCGCGCGAAGGCCTTGATGGGCTGGAGGATCGGCTGCGACCCGGCACCCCGCCGATCTACGGCGAGGCGACCGACCAGCGCATTCGCAAGGTTCTCGACCAGCCGCCACCTAAGGGTTTTGCACGCTGGAACGGGCCATTGATCGCGCGGTCGTTGGGCGACGTCGATGTGCAGTATATTTGGCGATCGCTGCGCAAGCAGAAGATCGATCTGGCCGGACGCAAAAGCTGGTGCGAGAGCAACGACCCGGATTTTGCGGCAAAGGCCGCCGATGTGGTCGGCCTCTATCTGGCGCCGCCGAAGAACGCGATTGTCCTGTGCGTCGATGAGAAACCGTCGATCCAGGCACTGGAACGGGCGCAGGGTTACCTGAAACTGCCGAACGGACGCGCCCTGACCGGGCAAAGCCACGACTACAAGCGGCATGGCACGACAACCCTGTTTGCCGCTTTTGAGGTTGCCACCGGCAAGGTCCGGGCCGCACACAAGAAACGCCGTCGCCGCAAGGAATTTCTCGACTTCATGGATGACGTCGTCGCCGCCTATCCAAAGGCACGGCTCAAGGTCATCCTCGACAATCTGAATACGCACCAGAAAAACGACGAATGGCTGAAACGCCACCCGCTTGTAACTTTCCACTTTACGCCGACACGCGCCTCGTGGCTCAATCAGGTCGAGGGCTGGTTTTCCATTTTGCAGGGCCAGTCGCTGACCGGCGCATCGTTCACCTCCGTCGAGCAACTCAAGCAGCACATTAATGCTTTTATCAAAGCCTACAACAAAGACGCGGAGCCGTTCGTCTGGACAAAATCCAAAGTCCACCAGCGCCGCGTCAAGGGACGCCGTCTTAGTGACTTATGATTCCGGGTACTAGGGGAGCGCCGTCCGCGCGCTGTCGGGGGTGTCGCGTTCGCGATCGAGGTATTGCAAATAGATAAGCCCGTGAACGGACAGGCGATGCGGATCATGCTTGCCTTCCATAAAGACCTTCCAAGGATGCTGCGACAGGCGCCCGCGGGGACCCTGTAGCTCCGAACGGTTTGCAATCGGGCTCGCCTCTTACGCCCTGGTAGTTCGATCGCGCTTCGTACCGGTTGCTATCGCCTTGGGTGACCCGGCGGCCAATGCGGCGCTACGAAAGTCGACCTTGGGACGCACGAAATCAAAGGGCGACGGCATTTCCGTCCTAGAGGGGTATCGATCGTCACCCGCCTTCCCTGAGGTAAAGGCAGCAGGCTCTTTCGTTCCGAAAAACTTGCAGCTTCCTTGAAGCTATTTTAAGGGGCAGACCGGCCGCAAGGGCTTTGCTTTGGCAGAGCACCGCCGGGCGCTATAGCCCAAAGGCCTAGGCTCCAATCGCCGCTCTCAGTGCATTGTCTATTGAGAATTGGCTAGGGGCGGTGACCCAGCGGTCAATGACGCGCAATTCATCATCGGCCTGCCTTCGCGCGACCGGTACGCGGTCGCCGGGTGCTGCCAACTATTCGCTGGTCATTGCCGCCGGCGTCGGGTGAGAAGTCATTCCGCCCGAAATCTGCGATGCTATGAGAAATGCCGCAACGACGGCCGGCAGGCTTATGAGCCTGAGAAATTGATCCACCGAGAGCATAGCGATCATCCCCCAAGAGCCGCTTCAGAAGGCTGAGTTCAATTTACCCTTTGCGCGGCCTGCTGACCGCTGGTCAGAAGCTGGTCTGTGTAGGCCGCCCCGGAAATCGCGAGCAGCGCCAAAATCGATATGACGGCCAGTGTTTTCATACCGCGATCGTCGTTTTCGATTGTGGCCAAAAGCGTCAAAGCTTGGCGCATTTTTGAGGCCAACAGGAGAAACATCGTGGCGGCTACTAAGGTGCCGGGACGCTTATTCGAGGTCCTCGTCGAGTCCGAGCGCCTTGGCGGTCTTGAGATTTGACCACGAGGTCGAACTGGGTGGGTCGCTGGACGGGAGGCAATTGCCGCCGATGTCATGCTCGAAATCGGTAAGGCCCGTGATATTTCCGCCCCGGCCCCGCGCGGGCGTTCGGCGGACGAGTATTGCCATCAATTGGTCGGCAGCCACCTACGCCGCTGCGGCGGTCCCGCGCGGACTCAATACGTACTCTTTGAGAACCGTGTTTTTGGCATCGACTTCGACGAGCGATACGTCATAGCTCCAGAGATCGGCAAGATGCTGAAGCACCCGCCTGGCGTCCGTCTCGTTCAATTGGGCGCCTTTCACGACGGCATGGCGCAACATCAGCCGGCGATCGCCGGCCAGGTCGACGTCGACCACCTCGATGTTGGGATCGATGAACCCGACGTCGTACTGCCGCGCCAATTCGCGGCGAACACGACGATAACCGCGCTCATCATGAATAGCATCCACTTTGACGCCGGCGCGTTCGTTCGGGTCGTCATGCAGATGGAACATTCGCAGATGTCGCATCAAGCGTGGGCTGAGGAACTGACTGATGAAGCTTTCGTCGCGATAGTTGGCCCAGACATCGCGCAGCACCGCCATCACGTCACCGGTTCCGGCGATGTCGGGAAACCACTCGCGATCCTCGTCGTCGGGATTTGAAACGATGCGTTCGATGTCCTGCATCATCGCGAAGCCGAGCGCATAGGGATTGAAGCCCGAAAAGCGCGGATCGTCGAAATCAGGCTGAAACACCACATTGGTATGCGACTGCAGGAATTCAAGAAAATTGCCGTCGGAAATAAGGCCTCGATCGTGCAGCGTGGTCATGATGCGGTAATGCACGTAGGTCGCAGTGCCCTCGTTCATGACCTTGGTCTGACTTTGCGGATAAAAATACTGCGCGATGTGGCGCACGATCCGGAGCAATTCGCGCTGCCAGGGCTGCAGGCGCGGCGCCGCCTTTTCGAGGAAATACAGGATATTTTCCTGCGGCAGTCCGAGCAAGCTGCGGCGTCGTTCGCTGCTCAGCAATTCCGCGCTCTTGACCGGCCCCGTCGGAACGGTCCGCCACAAATCATTGAATGCGCTCTCTTCGTGCAGGCGGCGCTCTCCGGCGCGCTTTTCTTCGGCGCGAAGATCGAGCTTCTTCTTGCCGGGATAGCGATCGATTCCATGCGACATCAGGGCGTGCGCAGCGTCGAGCGTCCGCTCCACCGCGAGCCGGCCATGCCGCTCGTCGCATTGCGCCACGTAAGCCTTGGCAAAATCGAGGTAATCGAGAATCCCCTCGGCGTCCGTCCATTGCTTGAACAGATAGTTGTTCTTGAAGAAATGGTTGTGGCCGAATGCCGCGTGAGCGATCACCAGCGTCTGCATGGTCGCGGTGTTTTCTTCCATCAGATAGGAAATGCACGGCGAGCTGTTGATCACGATTTCATAGGCGAGCCCCATGAGGCCTTTGCGGTAGAACGTCTCGTGGTGAGCAAAATGCTTTCCGAACGACCAATGCTTGTAGAACAGCGGCATGCCGACCGACGAGTAGGCATCCAGCATCTGCTCCGCGGTGATGACCTCGATCTGGTTGGGATAGGTGTCGAGGCCCAGTTCAGTTCGCGCAATCTCCTCGCAGGCATCGTGGATACGCTGCAACTTCGGGAAGTCCCAGTCCGCTCCTTCGAACAATCGTTCAGTAGTCGTAGTCATGGCGCGGCCTTCTCGTGCTTGCCACGGCGGTGGAACAGGTCGTGAAATACCGGAAAGATTTCACTGCGCTCGCTGACCTTGCGCATCGAGAGCGGCGCGCCATCGGCGCGCAAGCGTTGATACAGCGCCCAGAGCGATGAATTGGACATATCGAACGTGCTGCCACCGGCCTCGCCGACTTCCAGGTAGGCAAAGAACTGGCTGACCGGAAGTATCATCTCGGTCAGCAGCCGGCCCACGGCAGCCGCATCCGAACTGGAATTATCGCCGTCGGAGGCCTGGGCGGCATAAATGTTCCAATCCGCGGGACGAAACCGCGACCTGACGATCTCGTGCATCGCCTGCAGCGCACTCGACACCAGGGTGCCGCCGGACGCCGGACCGTGAAAGAACGTATCCTCGTCGACCTCTTCGGCCCGATCGGTGTGGCGAATGAACACGATCTCGACGTGCCGATAGCGCCGCGTCAGAAACACGTACAGCAGCATGTAGAAGCGCTTGGCCAGATCCTTCATGTGCTCGGACATCGAGCCGGAGACGTCCATCAGACAGAACATCACGGCTTGGGCCACCGGCTTCGGCACGGTTTCGAAGCGGCGAAATCGGATGTCGATCGGATCGATGAACGGAATCCGGCGAAGCTTTGCCTTCAATGCGTCGATCTCGGCCATCAGTTCGATGCGGCGCGCCTCGTCGCAATCTGCAAGTTCGGCCTCCAGTTGCGCGATCGTCTCCGGCCGCGGCCGCCGCAACGCGACCCGCCGGGCCAAAGCGAGCCGAACCGTGCGGCTCACCGAAATATTCGCGGGCGAGCCGGAGGTCGAATAGCCGGCCCGGCGAAGTCCTTCGCTTTCCGCCTCGGCAAGCTTGCGTTTGGCGAGATCCGGCAATTCGAGATCGTCCAGGAACAGATCGACGAATTCATCGCGGCTCAGAACGAACCGGAACGCATCCTCGCTGTCGCCTTCGCCCGGCGCGGACGCTTTCCCGCTGCCTTCCCCCGAACGCGGAAGCATGTCGCCTTCGACGAACTTCTTGTTGCCGGGGAGCACCATATCGCGCGTGCCGCCTTCGCGGCGAAACCGCGGCTCATTCATCCCATCGAGCGGGATGCTGACCTCGCCGCCCTCCAGGACATCCTTGATGTCGCGTTCCTGTGAGGATTTCTTGACCGCGCCCTGAACCAACGACTTGGCACGCCGCAAAAACCGCTGGCGATTTTCCAGGCTCTTGCTGCCCGGATTCAGGCGTCTGTCAATGATGTGCATAACCACTTTGCATCCACCCTCAACCGGCTTGCTTCACCCGCATATACCATTCGACCAGCCGGCGAACCTGACGCTCGGTATAGCCGCGTGCCGTCATCCGCGCGACAAACTCGCCGTGCTTCTTTTCGGTATCGCCGTCCTTTTTCGTGCCGAACGAGATCACCGGAAGCAGGTCTTCGACCTGCGAGAATATCCGTTTTTCGATGACTTCGCGGATCTTTTCATAGCTAGTCCAGGACGGGTTCTTGCCGCTATTCTGAGCCCGCGACCGCAGCGAGAATTTGACGACCTCGTTGCGGAAATCCTTGGGGTTGGCGATCCCTGCGGGCTTCTCGATCTTGGTCAGTTCCTGGTTGAGAAGCTCGCGATTGAGCAATTGGCCGGTATCGGGGTCCTTGAAGTCCTGATCCTCGATCCAGGCATCGGCATAGTCGACATAGCGATCGAACAGGTTCTGACCGTAATCTGAATAGGATTCGAGATAGGCCTTCTGAATCTCGTGACCGATGAATTCGGCATAGCGCGGCACCAGTTCGGCCTTGATGAATTCGAGGTAGCGTTTTTCGACTTCCTCGGGAAGCTGCTCGCGGCGGATCGACTGCTCCAGCGCATACATCAGGTGAACCGCGTCTGCGCCAAGTTCCGCGGTGTCGTGATTATACGTCGCAGCCAGGACCTTGAATGCGAAGCGCGTCGAGACACCGTCCATGCCTTCGTCGACGCCGGCGGCATCCTTGTATTCCTGGACGCTGCGCGCCTTCGGATCGGATTCCTTGAGGCTTTCACCGTCATAGACGCGCATTTTCGCAAACAGCGTCGAATTCTCGTGCTTGCGCAGCCGCGACATCACCGAGAAGCGCGCCAGCGTTTCCAGCGTTGCGGGCGCGCACGGCGCCGCCGCCAGTTCGGATCCCTGAATGAGCTTCTGATAGATTTTCTGCTCCTCGGTCACCCGCAGGCAGTAGGGCACCTTGATGACGCAGATGCGATCGATGAAGGCTTCGTTATTCTTGTTGGCCTTGAAGCTTTGCCATTCGGACTCGTTCGAATGCGCGAGCACGACACCGGTAAAGGGAATTGCGCCGATATTCTCGGTGCCGATATAGTTGCCTTCCTGCGTCGCCGTCAGCAGCGGGTGCAGCATCTTGATCGGCGCCTTGAACATCTCGACGAATTCGAGAATGCCCTGGTTGGCGCGGTTCAAGCCGCCGGAATAGCTGTAGGCATCGGGGTCGTTCTGGGCAAAAGTCTCGAGCTTGCGAATGTCGACCTTGCCGACCAGTGAGGAGATATCCTGATTGTTCTCGTCGCCGGGCTCGGTTTTCGCGATCGCGATCTGGCGCAAACGCGAGGGCTGGATTTTGGCGACGCGGAATCGTGAAATGTCGCCACCGAACGCTTCGAGCCGCTTGTAGCACCAGGGGCTCATCAGTCCATTGAGGCGGCGGCAGGGAATGCCGTATTTTTCCTCAATCATCGGACCGAGCGATTCCGGATCGAACAGGCTGAGCGGACTCTCGAACACCGGACTGAGCTCGTCGCCGGCCTTCAAAACGTAGATTGGATTGACTTCCATCAACGACTTCAGCCGTTCCGCAAGCGACGATTTCCCGCCGCCCACCGGACCGAGGAGGTAGAGAATCTGCTTGCGCTCTTCCAGGCCCTGCGCCGCATGCCGGAAGAACCCGACGATGCGCTCGATGGTTTCTTCCATGCCATAAAACCCGGTGAAGGCAGGATAGGCGCGCATGGTCCTGTTCAAAAAAATACGGCCAAGGCGGGGATCCCTGGCCGTGTCGATCATTTGAGGTTCCCCGATCGCAGCCAGCAGCCGCTCGGCGGCATTGGCATATCGCATCGGATCGCCTCGACACGATTTCAGATATTCCGCCATCGACATGTCGGTCTCGCTCCGAGCCTCGTAGGACCGGGCGAAAGCGTTGAACAGAGAATTGTTGTACATGATCCCTCTCCTGGTAAGATCAGCCGCACTGCTCGTCGCGCCGCTTGGGACCATGCCGCCGGAGCGTTGTCCGCATCGAAACGCGAATCAGCATCAGCACATGAGCCCATTGGACACGCGACAGTCTCCACCACGCAATGCAATACTTGTGCTAAAGGATCCGTCATCGCCAATATATGATATGATTCCTGCGCGTTGTAGCCGGTTCGCAACATCCGGATCAGCACAGTCGGCAGGGCTTGCCGGACATTAACTAAGGCAAAGGCCGCCAAAAGCTGGGCTGTTTCGGGACGTCATGGAAGCGATGCCGAGGCATCGAGCTTGCAGAAGTTCCGGGTGTGCTCAATCCGACAGTTTGTTCACCTCCGTTGCGGCAATTGGTTGGATATTTGCTCCAAAAGGATCGTGAGCCGCTTCTTTCAGGATCGGTTTGGCGCTCGAACCGCGTCGTATTGTGCGCTGTATCACAGTGCAGTGACCGGCCTTCTGGCGGGTTTGGCCGACGGAAAATCTTTGCGCCCTTTTGCCGCATGGGTAAGCTAACGACGCCTAAATGGGCGACTGGTCGGAGGCAGGGGCGATGTCCGAGTCAGCGCAGACCCCGGCGGCAACAAACGCGCCGTCGACAGCCAAGTCGGGAGCCGGCCAAAAGCTCGGATAGGCCCCGGCAATCGTCGCCACGGTGAGCGGCCTGCTTATCATCGCCGCCATCGGAATGGCATTGAAGAAGGCCGATGTCGGTCTTCCCGCGAGCGATACAGCGCCGCCGACGGGCGATAGGGCCGACCCGTCCCCCCTGTCGTTGCCGGCCGGGCGGTTCTGCCCTAAAGTTGCAGGCAATAATAACAGGGAGGACTTACCGATGGAGATCGTCCCATTGGGTCCGGGATTCGCCGCCGAACTGCGCGGCGTGGGGCTCGCCGATGTCGCCGCGGACGATGCCGTATATGCGGCGGTGCGCGCGGCCTTCGAGGAGCATTCCGTCCTGGTGTTTCGCGACCAGGAGGTGACCGACGAGATCCAACTCGCCTTTTCGCGCCGCTTCGGCCCACCGGAAGTGACCAAGGTCGGTTCGCAAGGCACGGGTTCGCATTTTGTAATCCTCAGTACCATTGGCCCGGACGGAAAGGTGGTGCCGGCTGACCACCGGCTATCCCTGCGCAGCAAAGCCAACCAACTCTGGCACACCGACTCGTCTTTCAAGCGCGTGCCGGCGCTCACATCGATCCTTTCGGCACGCATCATCCCGGCACGCGGCGGCGAGACCGAATATGTCTCGACCCGGCTCGCCTTCGAGCGGCTCGATGCGCCCATGCGCGAAAAGCTCGAGAAGTCCTTTGCCTGGCACGACTACGCGCATTCGCGCAGCCAGATTGCAGCAGGCCTCGCAACCCCTGAGGAGCGCGCGGCGCTGCCGCCGCAATGCTGGCGCATGGTGTGGAAGAATCCCGTCAACGGCCGCAGCGCGATCTACCTCGCCTCGCACGCCTACGCAGTCGAAGGCATGGAGGCGGAGGCGGGAAAAAGGCTAATCGAGGAACTGATGGAGGCTTCGACCGCGCCAGGTACCAGCTACCTGCACCCGTGGCGAAGAGGCGACGTCGTCATGTGGGACAACCCCGCCACCATGCATCGCGGACGGCCATGGCCGGCGCACGAGGCCCGCCTGATGGTACGCACCACGATCTCGGCGACCGAGGTCGACGGTGTTGAAACCATGCGCTTGCCGTCATCGCAGGCAGCCGAATAGCGGCGCTCCCTGCCGGGACCATAATGAAACAAGAAACAACGGGCTTGAAACCGTCATTGCGAACCAACGGGTCGGTGCAACGCCGCCTGATGACAGTCTCCGCGAAACAATCCATGGTATCGACCCGGGCTTGCTTCGTCGCATCGCTTATCGCAATGACGGAAAATGCGACCTGATTGCGTGGGTTGCATTTCGACTCAGGCTTCTGCCGCTACCAAAACAGGGAAGACCATGACGAAGACATCGAACGTACAAAGCGTCGAACTGCTCGCTTGCGACGCCGGTTGGAGGAACTACCACTTCGTCAAGGTCACCACGGAAGACGGCGTCGTTGGCTGGAGCGAATTTGACGAAGGTTTTGGCTCTCCAGGTGTCGGCGCGGCGATCCAGCGTCTGTCCTCGCGCGTAGTGGGACAGAATGCTTTTCAGCACGAGCGAATTTATGCCGAGTTGTTCGCGGCGACCCGCCCCGCTGCCGGCGGCGTCGTCGCGCAAGCGCTCGGCGCGATCGAAAACGCCTTGCTCGACGCGAAAGCAAAACTGCTCGGCGTGCCCTGCTACCAATTGCTTGGCGGCAAGATCCGCGACCGCATCCGGGTCTACTGGTCGCATTGCGCAACATGGCGCATCAACCATCCCGACTGGTACAAACCGGCGATCACCGATCTCGACGGCGTCAAGGCGATCGGCCGCGAGGTCCGCGAAAAGAACTTTACCGCGCTGAAGACCAACATCTTCACATATGACGAGGGCAAGCCCCGGGGCTGGCGTCCCGGTTTCGGCGTGCCCTTCGAACCCGAGATCAACGTCGACCGCAAGGTATTGCGTGATCTGCGCATGCATCTGGAAGCGATCCGCGATGGCGCCGGGCCGGATGTCGACATCCTGCTCGACCTCAACTTCAACGCCAAGACCGAAGGCTATCTCAAGATCCTGCGCGCCATTGCCGACCTCGACATGTTCTGGATCGAGATCGACAGCTTCAATCCCGAAGCACTCGGCTACATCAGACGGCAAAGCCCGCACCCGGTTTCGTCATGCGAGACGCTGTTGGGGCTGCGCGAATTTCTGCCCTATTTCCGCGAACAGGCGATGGACGTGGCGATCATCGACACGCCCTGGAACGGCGTATGGCAGTCGATGAAGATCGCGGCAAGCGCCGAGGCGCACGAGGTCAACGTTGCGCCGCACAATTTTTACGGCCATCTCTGCACCATGATGAACGCCCATTTCAGCGCGGCTGTGCCGAATTTGCGAATCATGGAGACCGATATCGACCGGTTGGCATGGGATCACGAGCTTTTCACCCACGTGCCCGAGATCGTCCACGGCCATCTTGTCATTCCCGACCGGCCCGGCTGGGGCACCGAGCCCAACGAAGAGGCGCTTCGCGCTCATCCGCCGAAGGGTACGGGTGGGCTGCTGAACTATGGTCGAAAGGCCCAGCAGCTATAGCGGGTCATCCGCGGCGAGCAGTGTGATCGAATGTCGGCACCGCGACACACCATCTCTCGACGAGCGGCGCTGGCAGGCCTCGCGACACGGCGGATCAAGCGCGCCGCGCCGCCACGGCTGTTCAAACGTTCGGCAGCCGGGAGCCGCTATTCTTATCGTCTTCCTCAATTCGACCTGGGAGAGCCGGCCGGTGAATGGACGGAAAGCGTCGTGAGCCTCGTCAGGCCGGGGCTTGTGTCGATTACAACGGCAACAACGCCAGATATCAGCAGCAGCATGCTGTAGAACACGACCATGCCGAGCATCCACTTTCGATAGATGGCTCGATCCTCAGCAGTCGCCCCTCGATAATTCTGGGCTGATAAGCCGCTGGAACAATGACCAGCATCATCTCCGTCAATGGCCGAAGTTAAAAAGGCGACCTCGGGTACGGCTCCGAGCCAAAAGTCATCGGAATGCGGTGGGCTATTTTTTGCGCTTGAACACAAAACCGGCGGCGATACCGTCTCCATGACGCTCAACTGGGCTATCTGGCCGGGACCGCTCTCTTCCTCGCTGCTTTGATAAACCTCGTCAGCCTGCAGATCATGGCGAAGAAGTTTCATCCCTTTCTCTACTGGGCGACGATTATCGCCTCCACGACCTTCGGAACCACGATGGCGGATTTCGCCGATCGCTCGCTGGGTGTCGGCTACATCGGCGGCTCGTCGATTTTTATTGATTTGTTTGTTGGCCACGCTTGGCCTTTGGCACTGGTCGTCGGGCTCGATCTCGGTCGACACCGTCAACTCGCCGAAAGCGGAGATGTTTTATTGGGCCGCCATCACCTTCTCCCAGACGTTGGGGACGGCGCTCGGCGACTGGATGGCCGATTCCACTGGCCTCGGATATGAAGGCGGGGCGCTGGTGTTCGGCGCTGCATTGGCGATTGTCGCAGCGGCCTACTATTGGACCAATGTATCCAAGGTAACGCTGTTCTGGGCCGCGTTTATTCTGACCCGGCCGCTGGGCGCGACGGTTGGCGATTTGCTCGACAAGCCCAGAGCCGATGGCGGCCTTGCATTAAGCCGCCCGCTGGCTTCGGCGGCTATCGCCATTTTTATATTGGCGTGTCTGCTTGTTCTGCCGCAACGAGCCGGCTCGCATCCCGGTCAAACTGCCGGTGCATAAATAGCAGCCCCTTTAGTCCCCGCCTTTAGGTCGGAACGAATTTTCCCCGTTCCGGCTTGACTTCGATTATGCTGCCGACTGACCAATGATCCCGGGTAAACTTTTTCGGTTGGCGCAGGCTTCCCTACACGAGGAACGTCTGATGTATTTCGTAGCGGCGATACTGGCGGCGCTGTCCGGCATGTTTTATGCCGCCGGGCATCATGAGATCGGTAGCGCCGGTGTCGAGCTATGCCGATATGGCAGCACGTTTTGCGAAAATCCAATTTACGTTTTGGTCGCCGCCATTCTCGCGGCGGTATGGGGCGCGTTCGTCAGCGTTCGGTAACATCGTCGGTCGATGTTTTCGGAAGGAGACTCAAGGCGTCGCCGGGTTTGCCGGCTGAGCGGGTTTCGGCCCGGGCGCGGTGGGCTCGAGATCCGCCTTGGGCGCGGTCGGCGTCACGTTGGCTCCGGCTGCTCGCGCAGCGGCGCCCGTGGTCTTGTAGTGGGCGACCTCGGCGGTTTGGACATTCGGATGACTCCACGGACCGTGATCTACGACCAGCATTGCCAGCACGCCGAAGACGGCCACGGCGAGCGCAATCAGCATTGGGGCGCGGCTCGGGGTTCGCGTCCGCCAATTTTTCTTGTTCGAATGACCTTTAGCCATTTGTCCACCCTGACTTGTTTCTTCTTCTTGGAAAACAAACTTTCGGCGGCGGCGAAGGTTCCTGTCAAACGCCGAGATCCTTCAGAAGGCCTTGTTTTGTTTGAGGAACAATCCTTGATCCCACTTGTTTGAACCCTTGAACATGGGAGGACCAATCATGGTCACGGAAGCAAGAGAAACAGGTTCCCTCATAGGCAGCGATAAGGTCGAGGGAACTGCCGTCTATGGTGCCAACGACACCAAGATCGGATCGATCGAGCGCGTCATGATCGACAAGAAGAGCGGCAGGGTTTCATACGCCGTTCTGAGCTTTGGCGGCTTTCTCGGGATCGGCGATGACCATTATCCGCTGCCTTGGCAATCGTTGAAATACGACACAACCCTTGGCGGCTATCGCACCGGCATTACCGAGACGCAGCTCAAGGGAGCACCGAAATACGGCAACGATAACGCCTGGAACTGGAGCGACCCTGCGCGAATACGTTCCGTGAACGATTACTACGGTGTCGCCATTTAGAACCGAAAAGGCCCGCATCCCGCGGGCCTTTTGTTTTCAGCAAACGCCTGCCTATTTGTTTCCACAATTCGTCATGCAGTCCGGATTTTTGACGTCGGGACGGGGATCACCGACGAACATGCCGCGGTTCGGCATCTTGATCGCGCTCAGCGTTTTGGCGTCGAGCGTGGCGTCCGCCGGCAGCAAGCCGTTCATATTGAGTATATAAGCGGAGACGGCGTAGACGTCGTCATTGCTGAGGGATTCCGGCGCGTTCTGCGGCATGGCGCGGCGGATATAGTCGAACAGGGTCGTGGCGTAGGGCCAATAGCTGCCGACCGTCTTGACCGGCTTGGGCGACGCCAGTGTGCCCTGCCCGCCGACCAGTTTATCGCCGACGCCGCCTTCGCCCTTGACGCCGTGACAGGCCGCGCATTGCTGCATCGAACACCTCATGGCCGTGACCGACGGTCCCGCTTCCCGGCGGCAGGTTGTGGCCGTCGCGATCGATATCGATGTTCCAGCCCGCGATCTCCGCCGGCGTCGCGGGGTGTCCGATGCCGTAAGGACTTTGCGCCTGCGCAGTCGTCGCGCATGCCGCAGCAACGACAGCGAGGGCTGCGATGTAACTCTCACGCAAGCGCATTGGTCACCTCGCCATTCGCCGCGATGCGCCAGGGCCAGATCGCGTTGTTGTGGTAATAGGAATTGTCGCCGCGCACGGCGAGGAGTTCGGCCAGCGTCGGCTGAACGTAGCCAGTCTCGTCGGTGGCGCGGCTTTGAATCACGACCGGCTGGCCATCCCAGTGCCAAGGTAGCGTGAAGCGGGTCAGAGCCCGCGTCAGCACCGGCTCCTGCAACTGCGCTTCCTGCCAGCTCTTGCCGTCGTCGATGGAGACGTCGACTCGCCTGATCTTGCCGTGGCCGCTCCAGGCGATGCCGCTGATTTCGTGGAATCCAGGCGTGCCCAGCTTCTGGCCGCCCGACGGCCGCGTGATGATCGATTTGGCCTCCATGTAGAAGGTAAATTCGCGCGCCGAGCCGTCCTGGCATCAGGTCGGTGTATTTCGATGTTTCCTCGCGTGAGTAGGACGGCTCAGCAGTGACATGCAGCCGGCGCAACCACTTGACGTTCATATTGCCTTCGAAGCCGGGCAGCAGCAGCCGCAGCGGATAGCCTTGCTGCGGGCGCAGCCGCTCGCCGTTCTGGCTGTACACCAGCATGGCATCGTCGAGGCATTTCTCGATCGGAATGCTGCGCGTCATCGCCGCCGCATCGGCGCCTTCGGCGATGACCCATTTGGCGTCCGGCTGCAATCCGGCTTCCTGCAGCACCAGCTTCAGGCTGACCCCGGTCCATTCGGCACAACTCAGCAGACCGACGAGATCGGACGCCGTCTTGCCGTAGGGTTTTGTGTAAACGGGATTGCCGGAGCATTCGAGGAAATGGATTCGCGACTGCGACGGGAAGCGCCGGATGTCCTCCATGGTGAAGATCACCGGCTTGTCGACGAGGCCATGGAGCATCAGCCGATGCTGCGCCGGGTCGATCGTGGGAACGCCGCCGTGATGCCGTTCGTAGAACAGCCCGTTCGGCGTGATAATGCCGTCCAGATCTCCAAGCGGTGTCCGTCCGGACGCGGACAGATATTGCGGCAGATTGTTCGGAATATTTTTAACCACGCCCTTCTCGAACGGCGAAGGCGTTCCATAAAGCTGGCTTCCCATCGGATCGCCCGGTTTCTTCATCCACTCGGGAATATTTGGCGGGAGATTGTCGGCATTGTCCGTGGCCGCCAAAGCCTCCGCGCTGGCGAGACCGCCCAGAACGGCCCCACCCATCAAGGCGCTACCCTCCCGTAGAAACCTTCGGCGCGACGTGACGGCGAGATCATTGTCGAGGTCAGTTGGCTCGGTCATCGGCATCCTCCGTTCGAAAGCAACGGGTATGGAACATATCAATGTAGTGGCTGGCAATATGTGCCGCCAAATATTCAAAAAGCGGGTATTTTTGGCCGGTAGTGGCCTTAAACCGTCCTCCAGCGAATGCTGAGAGGCCCCTCGGGACGTGTGTCATTCGAAGCCACGCTCCGCTCATCGCGACACCACCGACAGGGCAAGCAGGGAAAGCAACAGCGCCGAAGGCATGACCACTATCCCCAGCTTCAGGAACCGCATGGCACTGACGTGCTCTCCTTCGCGCCGCAACACGATTAGCCAAAGAATGGTGGCGAGCGAGCCCGTCACCGACAGGTTGGGTCCGAGATCGACGCCGATCAGGATCGCGCCCGTAACGTGTGCCGGAACCTGCGCGGTTTGACTTGTCGTTGCCGCCATCAAACCAACGGGAAGATTGTTCGCAAGGTTCGATGCTATGGCGACCACAACGCCGGCGATCCAGGAAGCGGTCTGTGGCGAGGTCGTCGCGGCCTCCTTCAGAACGCGAGCCATCGCTGGCAGAACGCCGGTCCGGTTCAGTCCTTCGACAAGGATAAACAGACCTGCCACCAGCGGCAGCACGGACCACGAGACGTCCTTGAGAACCGGTAGTGGCGACTGACGCCCCAGCACCAATACTATCGCTGTCACCGTCACCCCCGCTATAAAGGTAGGAAGCCCGAGATCCCGGCCCATCGCCGATGCCGCGAGAAGCACGATCGCCGTCATGGCGATTCCGAACGCGGCGAGCTTGCCACCGAGCGTAAGCCGCGTAATGCCATCTACTGTGGCGACCGTCGAATCGAGCGCATCGCGCTGCGTCAGCCGCAGCGCGAGATAGGTTGCAACGATGGCGACAACCGAAGGCAACGCGAAGATGCGCAGCCAGCCCCCTAGCGGCGGCATCTGCTGGCCGAATACGACGAGGTTGGCGGGATTGGAAATCGGGAGCACGAAGCTCGCCGCGTTCGCGATGAATGCGCAAATGAACAGATACGGCAGCGGTTCGACCTTTGCGGCGCGGGTCGCGGCATAGACGGCTGGGGTCAGAACTACGGCCGTGGCATCGTTGGACAGAAGAACCGTGACGATGGTGCCGACGATGTAGACAATCAGAAACAGCCGCTTCGCCGAGCCGCGCGAATGCCGTACCGCCTGCGCGGCGAGCCAGTCGAACAACCCCTCTTTCCGCGCCACTTCAGCCAGCAGCATCATGCCGATCAAGAAGAAATAAACGTCGGTGCCCTTGGCCGCGGCCGCAAGCGCGTCGGGCCATGGCAGCAGGTTGAGCAGTACGAGCAACGCGGCCCCGGCGACCGCCCAGATAAACTCCGGCAAATTCCACGGTCGTGCGATCACGCCCAGCGTCGCGAGGGCTGCGATTCCCCAGGTGGCGACATTGGTCTCGGGCATCACTGCACAGCCGCCCATGCGGTTGCCTTGCGGCCAGCAGAACAATGCCGCCGTGCGACGTTACTCTGCCCCATCGGCCGTCTTGCTCCTCGAACCCGCTGGCGCCTCTGCCCAATCTGCTACACAGCGCTCCAGATCCTTCAAATTCTGGCGCATTTGCTCGAGCGAAAATCCAAGGGCAAAAAACCGCTCCGCTACGTCGCCGGGCAATCCTCTGGTCAAGCCTTCGCTGCGGACCGAGGCGACCTCGGTTCCGTAAGCCTGCAATGCAGCCTGCACCGGCCCTATCGACGGCGGGAAGGTGGCGTTCCGCAGGGTGGCGGCGGTCTTCCTGAGATATTCGACGATCGCGTCACTGACGCGCGTCAACGGCAAAGCCAGCCGTCGTTGCAACTCGGCGGGCAACGGCACCACGCTGGCGCGCCCGATCATCACCAGATCATGGCGCAGCCGCAGCACGGTTCGCAGCAATGGACCGGTATCGGGTCCAGTGGTGAGGCGAGCGGCCCGTTCACGCTCAGCCTCGGCGCCGATAGCGTTCAATCCGGCCAGGGCAGCACCGATTCCGTCCTGCAGCTTGCGCAAGGTGTCGTTATCTCGCCCCCGTGTCAGGCCGCACAGCAACTCATTGAGGACGGACGCCATCAATTCGAGCGCATTCGCACCGCTGGCGCGGATCTGGCTATGCGCACGCGACGGCAGCACCAGAAAGGAAACCAAAAGACCGGTGAGCGCGCCGACTGTGACTTCCAGCACCCGATCAATCGCCGAACCGAGGGGATCAACGTGGTTCATGACCGGGAGCAGCAGCACGATGATGGCCGTGATCGTGGCGGCATTCAGGCTGGGATTGATAGCTGCGGCGAACGCCAGCGGCGCGACCGCCAACACCAGAACAAACAGCAATGCGCCTTCGCCTGCATGCGGAATCAGGATGGCGACCGCCCCGCCATAAATCGCGCCGCCCAGAGTGCCGATCAGATAATCGCGGGTCGCCTTGAGCGATCGCCCGACACTCATCTGGGTGACAATAATGGAAGTCAGCACCGCCCACAGCGGCAGCCTGAGACCCAGCGCCAGCGCGATCACCAAAGCGCCCATGGCCGCCACGGTGACGCGCAAGCCGAGGCTAAGTTCGACTTTTCGGGACCGCAGCCACGCTGCCATAGTCTTGAAAGACGGGGTCATCGGTATCGATCCGGGATATCGGTGTCGGTTGGTAAGGTTACGGGAAATACTCGGACATACCGAACGTAATGCGCCGCCTTCGGATTCGATCACACCTTGAATATTTTGGCGTAGCGCGCCTTGATTTCCTCGCTCTGCGCCAGCAGCACCGTCCGGATCGGATTTGAGCAATTTCAGCGCCGACAGCAGTGGATGACCGGGCTTTTCCTTGATTTGCGCATGGAACGAGCGGTAAGCGAAACTGTCGACCAACAATTGTTTTCCGTCCGCGCTGAAGAAGAAACTCTGGAACAGGCGGGCGGCATTCGGATTGGGCGCGCGGCGGCGCGGCCGCCCTGACCGGCTCGGCGAACAGCGCACCGGCCGCAAACGCGGTCGAGGTTTTCAGCACATCGCGCCTCGACCGTTTTCGATTTCGCATGGCGATTCCCGTGAGTTGCGCCCCGTCTCTGCCGGCCCGTGCGATCAATTGTAGGCTGGAGTATGGCAGGTTGCAGCGGTCTGTATCGGCGGCGCGCACGTTGCACCAGCGCGGTCCAGTCGGCAAGGATGCGAGGACACGGCACGCCCGGAAGTGAGAGCGATTTGAAAACCGCCCCCAAAACGTGCTCAGCATCGGAGCAAACTCGTCCCGATTGGCGCGCCATGCGCGCTGATATTCCACGATGTGGCGGTTTCATCGGTGAGGTGCTGGTCGAGCATGCCGGCGAGCAAATGCAGCGTGGCGTCGGTGCAGAGCGAAACTCGGCCGCCTGTCACCAATTTGCCTCCGCGGTCCACCAGCATCATCCCGCGTACGTCGATCCGCGGATAGTTCAGCGCATTACCTCGAGCGGCAGGGTTTCGGGCAACTTCGTGTTTGGTGGTCGCGGGGCGATCATTGAGCACGCCGCTCGCAGCCGGTATCATGCTGCGGTACATACCGACACGATGCAGTGTGACGCATGAATACGACCAATATGTTCAAGGGTCGCCGGCGCTCGTACCGCCTGGCCAGGGCAGATATCGATCCCCGGCGCGATGCCTCGGTGCCGGCGATCGGCGCGGTTGCCGTGATGATCATGAGGTCTCCTGCTGATGCGCAATCCTGCGAAGGATATCCAGCCAAGTCGATGCAAGCGCCATGCCGGACGGATGCCTGCCGCTTGCGGACCCCGGCGGCACCCCTGGAGTTATTGGCCGAACCAACCTTCCGTTCCGGCATTCTGGATGCGCTATTCCACTTCAACAGCCAGACATGGAGAAGCAGATCATGCGAAGCGATGTTCTTATCGTCGGCGCGGGCCCGACGGGTCTGGTGCTGGCACTTTGGCTGACCAAGCTAGGGGTCAATGTGCGCGTTGTCGACAAGATGGCCGAGCCGGGTACGACCTCGCGCGCTTTGGCCGTACAGGCCCGCACGCTCGAACTCTACCGCCAGCTCGATCTCACCGAGGCCGTAGTCGCGGCGGGACACCAGGTTCCCGCCGTCAATCTTTGGGTCAAGGGTGAAGCGGCGGCGCGGCTCGCGTTTGAAACTGTCGGCTCCGGGCTGACGCCCTACCCCTTCCTCCACATCTTTCCCCAAGACCAGCACGAGCGATTGCTGATCGAGCGGCTGCAGGCGCTCGGTGTCGCGGTGGAGCGGAAAACCGAGCTGATCCATTTCGTCGAGGAGAAGGATCGCATCGTTGCCCGCCTGCGCGGACCCGACGGTCAGGAGGTTGATTGCGAGGCTGCTTACATCGCCGGTTGCGATGGTGCGCGCTCGATCGTGCGCGAGACCATCGGCACCGGCTTTCCCGGCGGCACCTATCGGCAGATATTCTACGTCGCCGACGTCGAAGCCGAAGGCCCCGCCCTGAATGGCGAACTGCACGTCGATCTCGACGAGGCTGATTTCCTCGGCGTATTCCCGCTGGCGAGGCAAGGACGAGCCCGCCTGATCGGGACGGTACGCGACGAGCGCGCCGACCGCGCCGATACCCTCACCTTCAAGGACATCAGCGATCGGGCGATCAATCATCTCAAGGTGGGGATCAAAAACGTCAACTGGTTTTCGACCTATCATGTGCATCACCGGGTGACGGAGCATTTCCGTAAAGGACGGGCGTTCCTGCTTGGCGACGCGGCGCACATCCACAGCCCGGCCGGTGGACAGGGCATGAATACCGGGATTGGCGATGCCATCAATCTTGCGTGGAAGCTCGCGGCCGTCCTGGCCGGGCGCGCGCACGACACTCTGCTCGACAGTTATGAGGCCGAGAGGATCGGCTTTGCCCGGCGGCTGGTGGCGACCACCGACCGCGTCTTCAGCTTCGCGACCGCCGAGGGGCGGATCGCCGACATCCTGCGCACGCGCGTCGCGCCGGTGCTGTTCCCGATGGCCGTCGCCTTCGACGCGGTTCGCGAGTATCTGTTCCGGACGGTCTCGCAGATCATGCTGAATTACCGGCAGGGTCCCTTAAGCCGCGGCGCGGCCGGGCACGTGCATGGCGGCGATCGCCTGCCATGGGCGCCGGTCGGGGAATCCGACAATTTCGGCTCGCTCGCAACGATGGACTGGCAAGTCCATGTCTACGGCTCTGCCCGCACCGAACTCGCTGCCTGGTGCGCGGCTCACAATGTCCCCCTGCAAAAATTCGACTGGAGAACCGAATATGAAGCCGCCGGCCTCGCCCGCGATGCGCTTTATTTGCTTAGACCCGACACTTACGTAGCCCTTGCCGATGGCTCCGGCGATGTTGGCGTCCTTGAACGCTACTTCGAAGATCACGGTATTCGGCCGGCGCGAAGCCCGGCATGATCGCTTCAATCGCCCGGTCCAATCGCATTGCTCGGCGTCGGTCTGTCGGTGATCTGCTGGCCAAACAGGCTGCCGATCAGTTCAACACCGGTGCGCGCGGTACGGCCCCGCTCATCCAGGAACGGGTTGAGTTCGACAATATCGACGGATCGAACCAAACCGGAGTCGTGCAGCATCTCCATGACCAGATGCGCCTCCCGATAGGTCGCGCCACCAGGCACCGTGGTGCCAACGCCAGGCGCCAGATGGGGATCGAGAAAATCAACGTCAAAACTGACATGCAGCACGCCGTTGCGGGATTTCACCTTGTCGATGACGCGGCGGATCAACACGCTTACCCCGAACTCGTCGATCTTGCGCATGTCGGCAACGCTGACGCGACGAGTCAGCAGCAACTCATTTTCCAGTCTGTCGATCGAGCGTGTGCCGAATAGCTCAAGTTGATCGGGACTGATCGATGCGCGTGGCTCGTCCCCTACAAGGCTGTCCAGCCCAGGCTCGCCGCACAGGAATGCCGCCGACATCCCGTGCATGTTGCCGGTCAGGGTGGTTGCGGGCGTGTTGTAGTCGGCGTGCGCATCCAGCCACAGCACAAAGAGCTCTCGGCCGATTTCGTGCAAATGGCGCGCAATGCCATTCACCGAACCCATCGACAGCGAGTGATCGCCGCCGAGAAAGATCGGGATGGAGCCGGACTGCGCCAGTTCATAGGCGCGCCTGCTCAATGCCCGCGTCCAGCACTGGATTTCCCGGTAGTGCTTTGCATTGTCAGGTGGAGCATCGGCCAGTTCGGCGAGCCCGTTGATTGACAGATCGCCGTAGTCCTTCACTTCGAGGCCCAGCCCGTCGAGAACGGTGAGAAGACCGGCCGTTCGCAGCGCCGCAGGTCCCATCAGGGTTCCGCGCTGTGACGCGCCGATATCGATGGGAGCGCCGAGTACGGCAATTCGTTTCGCTAGATCGGATTTGAAAGCGTCGATCACGGCACACCCTCCGAGGTGACCCGAATATCTCTACGTGCTTCGCAAAATTCAGGGAAGAAGTGTTCGGCCCGCCGGCCGAGTATTCGTGTTTCGCTTTCGCGGCTATTTTGGGAGGCCAGCGCAATATCCCACGGAACAAAGCTCCCGCTGCCGCATTTTCTCCGCGAGGCCGTCGCCCGCCGTTCAATACGGCGCCTGTCGCGGATAGCCAAAGGTCTTAGACCCGCTGTTCAAAACGCGCGCGCGGATAGCCAAAGGCGGCGGCCTCATCGGATCCCAATCCAGATTCGAGGGGAAGCCATCGTGAACGTCGAAATACCGGAGCCGATCCCGCAACCGGGCATGGCCGAACGCGCCATCGACGCGGCGACGGATGTATCGCGCACCATCACGGAAGTTTCCGCAGCGCTGCGGGTGGCAGTTGACCGGCTAAGTTCTGCCATCGCGACCGCGCGGGAGCCGGGAAAACCGCTCTCGACCATCAGCGCCATTACCCGGGAAGCTCCGCTCGCAAGCCTGTTCGTCGCATTCTTGTTCGGCATAGCGGTAGCGCGCCGGCGTTAAATTCGCCCTGAAGTCCGCGCCCTCAGAACAGTTTTGGCCCATGCCGGTCGAGCCGAGATGTCCAGGTCACCAGAGTCGCGGCGGCGGTCATCAGCACGATCCCGGCGGTGCTGACGCCGCCTTGCACGGCGATATTTCCGGCAAATTCCCAGTGGGAACCAATCATCGCAAGCCGGATTGTTGCAGCGACTGGCCTTTTCGGAGAACCACCATGAAGCCGCTGATCATCTGCACCGCCGCTCTGGGCATCGCATTGGCTCCCGCCGCCGCCGGGGCGAAAGGATGTATCAAAGGCGCTATCGTCGGCGGCATTGCCGGCCATATGGCCGGCCACGGCAAGGTCGGTGTGGTTGCAGGATGCATCATCGGCCATCACGAAGCCAACAAGCGGGACGCCAACAGGACCGATCAAAAGGCGTCCCCTCCTGCTCAAGACAATCACATCTGAGCCTCGCCACGCCCCTTACGGGTTTAGCCCGGGGTTCCGGCACGTCTCGAACGAGCTAGAAGAGCCCCGGCCTAACCGGGGCTCTTCCAACTTTCGAGTGCGGAGGAGCTTGGTACTTCGTGACCACCAACCCGTTTGAAGTGATCGTTGGCGCCGACCGCGCAGAATGTAGTCGGTGACAATGCATCACGTACAACCTCCAACAAAACGCCGATGGCAAATGGAGCTTTTGGACGAGTCCGGGGAGCCGGCCTTTCACGTCCGCCAGACACGCTTTTGGGCGTGTTGTTCCTGGTGGGACGGAATGGCCCACTTCGTTGGCTGCCGTTTTTACTGGCTCACCGTTGTAACGGTAAGAGTCGCAGGCACCGCGGTTGGAGACCTCGTCTCGGGCCGGAACATGTTGGGCCTGCCAACGAGTACCTTGGTCACAGGAATGTTGTTCGTCGCACTGCTTTTGATCTGAAAGGAGCGGCGCGGATCGGACCCGGTCGCGCAGGTTAACTGAACGACGTTCGCAGCGCCGCAGCGAAAATCAAAACGTGAAAAGCACCGCCGCGTACCAGGAATACTGGTCGGTTTCGTTGGTGTTCTCAATGCCGCGGCTGACATATCCCAACAGGTGATAGGTGTCATTCAGATCATAGCGGACGCCGAGGCCTACACTGGTTGTTGCCGGATTGCCGGCGGTGTCGGCCGTCTGGTGAAACAACTCGGTGCCGACCTGCAGCTTGGGCAACAGCTGGTAAGTCAGCACGCCTCCGGTCATGCAGAAATTCTGTGAATTACCGCTGCTGATCACACAGCCTCCGCCGCCGAACGCGGACCAACCATTGCTCCAGTCCTTCTCTACCCAAACAGGAAGCAGAAGCGAGGCGAAATTATTGCCCACTGCGCTGGAGCCACTCGGCAGAAACACGCGAGGAAAGATGCTGACGTCCAGACCAAAGGTGTCTTGATGCAAGAAGCGGTACTTCGCAGCAAGCTCAACATTGCTCAGGCCAATGCTCGTATTTCCTCCAGTGGGTTGTCGGAAGGCCGCCGGCACTGTGGCCGTCAGCTGCAGGTCGGGTGCGGCGCCGTAGTTGAAATCGATGCCGGACGCGCCGCTGATTCCACCTTGCGTGGCTGTCCCGCTGCTAAACGAATAGATTTCAAAGTGTTTGTAGTCCGTCGGTTCGGGATCGTCCGACACGTAGGGCGGCCCAGCTGACGCAGGCTGCACCAGCGCCATCAACATCAAGCCAGCAATCTGCGATGTGCGTACCGCTCCATCTAGTTCTATCGGATATGCCGTAACCTTGTGCCGCATGCGACCAATCGAAGACAGGTATTGTGGCTGGTGCGTGACGGCCGCCATTTCTGCGACAAGCCGCGGAATCGTTCGCCCGCGTTCAGCCCGGCAAATCGGCCGCATTATCGCGTTGCCGCTTTCGGGCGGAACGTTTGGCCTGCATCACTCGGAAATTTGACTGGGCGCGGCCCGGTGGTCGCGAAGTAGTGATTTCACCAAGATAACCGCAGCTATTCGAACCCTGGCGTATCACCGCGCGACTTCAGTCATCTTCGGCATCTTCCCGAAAACTCCCGCCTCGGCCAGCGCTGCGATGCGAGCCTCGTCATAGCCGAGCGTCGTGCGCAAAACGTCTTTGGTATGCTCGCCCAGCAAAGGCGCCGCCATGGGGTCCACCAGCGGTGTCAAGCCGAGACGGATCGGCGGCTCGATGTTGGGGACCGAACCTGCGGCGGGGTGCGGGATTTGGCTGACACGGTGGCGCTCGCGCACTTCAGGCGAGTTGAAAGCTTCCGCGACGGTACGGAGATAGCCGACGGGGATGTTGGCCGACTTCATCTTCGCCACCCAGTTTTCGCGAGGGTCTTGCGCAAAAATCCCGGTGAGGATCGCGCGCAGTTCCTCCTTGTTGGCCGTTCGTGAACGCCGGTCGGCGAATTCACCGCTGGCGAGATCGGGCCGGCCAAGCACTTCGATCACGAGGCGGCGATACAGCCGGTCATTGGCGCAGGCGATATAAAACGGCGCGTCCGACGCTGCGTAGACCCCGACGGAGGGTGATCCGTTCGGCGAATTACCCTGGCGGCTCGGATTTGTGCCGGTCATCAAATAGGCCATGCCGTAAAACTGGGTCATCGCCAGCGCGACGTCGAACAGAGCGACCTCCACATGCTGGCCGCGGCCGAGCCGATCGCGGGCGAACAACGCCAGCAGGATAGCGTTGCAGGCCGACATGCCCGTCATCATGTCGACCGCGGGTGGTCCGGTCCGCACCGGCGGCCCATCAGGAAAACCATTAAGCGACATGAACCCGCTTTCGGCCTGCGTGATCGGGTCGAAGCCAGGACGGGATGCAAATGGCCCCTGGCGGCCATAGGCCGAGATCGAGCAATAGACCAGGCGGGGATTGGTCGGCCCGACCGAAGCGTAGTCGAGGCCATACTTCTTCATCACACCGGCGGAGAAGTTCTCCACCACCACATCCGCCCGCGCGATCAATTCCCGTGCGATGTCGCACGCCTGGGGCTTGGCGAGATCGAGGGCGATGCCGCGCTTGTTGCGGTTCAAGCTGACGAACGCGGCACTTTCTCCTGCGAGATCGGCGTGCTCATAGCTCCGCGTATCGTCGCCGCCATCCGGGTTCTCGATCTTGATGACTTCGGCGCCAAAATCAGCGAGGGTTTGCGTGCAGGCAGGACCCGCGACAACCCGGGTGAAATCCACGACCAGCAGACCATCCAGCGCCGTCGGCACACCCTTGGCTCGCGGCGTGCGATCCGGCAATTGCGGTCTGGCAGTCATGATCGACGCTTCCCTCTATCTCGATTGGCGACCATCGTGAGCGCCGCCCAAAGTGACTTTAAGGACTATTTCCAGACCTCCACAAGTACCCGGTGCCCTGCCGGACCGGCAGGTCGAACTTGAAGATGGACAGACTGAAAAAATTCGGGTCTGGACCTTCCTCATTGGGAGAAAACAGCCCAATTGCCGGCGGCTACCGGGCAAATCCTGCCGGGGCCGACATCATCAGCGCCAGATCCACATTGATTTGTAACGAAAATTTCATGGCCCGGGATTTGCTACTCCCTCGGCTGAGATTTGCTCGTGTGTCAGTTGAGTGTGTCAGTTGAGACAATGGGAGTGAATCATGTCGCGACATCATATCCTGCCACCGATCGTCTATGTTCCGCAGCCGAAGCCAAAGAAGATCGAAACTCGAAAGAGCCGTGTCCAGACGCGAGCGAACGGCGCGGTTGAAGATACCGCGGACGTCGAGGAAACCTATGAACCGATCGCACCCAGCCGGTCGACACTGGCCGGCAATATTCCGCCGGAGAACTTCCTGCCGATCGAGGGATCCGAACACAAGTCACCCTCATCCCTGGGGCGGCTTAGCGAAAGCACGCTCAAGGTGATGCTGCTCGCACAGGAAATGAGTTAGGGCGCAATCGCCCGAAAGGCCATTAACCGGGTGCAACGGAGTTCAGGAAGCGCCAGCGATCGCGAGTTTCCGCAACATCTCGTCGAATGCTAATTTGATGCGAAGCACGAACGGATCCTTGTAGGGAAATTTCTGATTGTGCTCGTGGACCAGCATCGTGGCATTCACTTCGAACACGACAAGATTTCCTGAAGGGTCCAGTCCGCAATCGATGCCAAAATATTCAAGGTCGATGCACTGCTGGATTGCCCGCAGCACCTGATAGTGTCCGGAATTGAAAACGGTAGCGGGATCGTTGAGGAAGGCCGTTTCCTCCTGTTGCATCCATTGGTGATCGGCCATGTCCGTGTTTTCGTGATGCACCTTCCAATTGTCCGCGATCGCGAGGTGGTACGGCAGGATCTGACCATCCACGAAAATGAACCGATACTTGCGGAAATAGCCGTCGGCTGAGCGATAGTCGACATATTCGATGAAATAGCGGTCGGTACCGGGGCGCTGTACAACGACCGCCTCGAGTTCGATCGGGCTTTCGATCTTTTCGAAATCATCGCCGCCATGCGTCCCGGCAGGCCGGACCAGGATGAAGGACGGAGACGCAAGCGCAGCCCGCAGCGTTGCAACGGAAAGATCCGAACCCGCGTTCTGACGCAGGACCCTTGGGATGCGGCAGCCAGGGATCCCCCCCAGCAGACCCGCCACATTGTCCCGCGTCGTTCTCTGGATCTTCCGGGGATCGTTGACCGTCGGCTTGCCAAGCCTGCTGACGAGATCGGCGGCCAGAGGCAGCAACCCGTCGGCCTGGTCCGCATCGGAAACCAGATTGACGACGACCTGTACGCCCTGCCTCAGGCTTTCGGAATCGCATTCGCTGGAGGCAAACAAGGCGAGTGTATCGATGTCGTAGGCGCAATCCTTGAATAGAAATTCGGTCGGCGTGTTGCCGGCGAACGGGGCATAGAGCGCCAGGACACGAAAATCGGCAGGAGATTTGACTGCCGGCCGCCGGATCAGGGGCTGTATTCGCGCGGCTGCGGCGTACGCGGCCTTGGCCGCTTCGGTTTCGCCCATCGTCTGCTTGATGCCGCCTATCCAATAGATGCTTTCAGCATCGGCGGGATTGAGGACGGCAGCCTGCTGAAAACATTCGATCGCGGAGTCCAGTTCATTCAACTCAAAGCAAGTTTTGCCAAGCTGATTGCGGATCTGGCCGTCTTGCGGCCGTTCGTCGATCAGCTCCAACAAAATTGCCTTGGCCATGATGTATTGCCGCGTGGCCATCAGGGCCTGAACCAGGTTCGTGCGCGCCGGCCAATGCCGTGGATTCAGCCGCAGCGCCTGAAGATAAAACGCGACGGCATCCTGGGGCTTCCCCGTCTTGTGTTGCACGTTGCCGAGGTTGCACCAGCAGTCCGTCAGGTGCGGCGCCAACCGCAATGCGGCCTTATAATTCTCAGCTGCGAGATCGAGATCGCCGCGAACCATGCAGGCGTTGCCGAGCCTTGAATGCAGCTCGGAAATTGTCTCGATCGGCGTCTCAGCGGGCAATTCATTTTCGGCTGCGGCGAGACCGCGTTGATAGGCAGCGATTGCCTCCTCAAGCCTGCCGGCCGCGTAACATTCCAGTCCAACGCGGAGCTGTTGCGCAATGAACGAGCCAGCGATATCGGTTTCCCCGGGAGAGGTTGATAGCGCGGCTGCCGTCATGTGATTTACACCTTGCTGCGTTGGAAACAGGAGCCGACCATGTCGGTGCTATGGTAAATAAAGTTTTGCCGCGGCACGAATTTGGGATTGCCGGCGCGAAAAAGCTGCTCCTGGACGTTTCGGACGCCGAAGTGGAAATATTTGGCAATGTTCCCCGCCGCTGGCAACCAGTAAGATTCGGGATACATGCCGAGCGAATCAGCAGATAATTGAGCGTTGGAGGCCATCGAGGCCGAGCTTGCGCGGACCGTGACCGGATTGAAACAGAACGCGGCTGACTCGCGTGATATTGCCGGCAGCGGTCGCGGCTGGGCTCCGCGCCTGGCGCAGGAATCAAGGCTAAGGCAGCTTGACGATCGGCTCGCGCGCCAGCCTGTCGAGGAGGACGGCGCCATCGATGTCGAGATCGAGCGCGCGGTTCTGCTGGGCGCCCTCGACCGGCGGCAGGATGCCCAACAAGCCTTCATCGATATCCTGCGAAGGCAGCCCACCAATTTCAGCGCGCTCAATGAATTCGGGACACTGCTCACCAATATGGGCGCGATCGATGCCGCCTGCCGGGTCTATTCGGAAGCGATCCTCCACCATCCCCTGAATCCGATGGGCCATATCAACCTCGCTAACCTGCTGCTTCGCGCCAACCGGCACGCCGAGGCGCGCGGGCATTACGAGGCCGCTTTAAGGGTCGATCCGGAACACGCCCAGGCGCACCAGGGACTCGGCGCCGTGCTCTCGGATCTTGGCGACCGCGCCGGAGCCCGACATCATTTCCAGAAGGGCTTTCGCGACCATGCGATTTCAACCCTGCCGTATCGCGGGACCAAGCCGCCAGTCGCCCTGCTGCAACTGGTCTCGTCGGGCGGCGGAAATATCCCGACCGCTTCGTTCCTGGACGACTGCACCTTTCTGACATCCGTGATCGTCACGGATTATCTCGACCCATCGATCCCGTTGCCGCCGCATCAACTGATCTTCAATGCGATCGGCGATGCGGACCTCTGCGAACCCGCGCTGGAGGCTGCCGCCCGCCTGATCGCGCGGACGACCGCGCCTGTCATCAACGATCCCCGCGCGGTGATGAAAACCGGCCGTATCAGCAACGCCCGGCTGCTCCGCGCCATACCAGGGGTGAAAACTCCGCGAACCATAGCCATGGCTCGCGACAGCCTCGCCGGCCCGGATGGCGCTGTTTCGATTGAAAGCCAGGAATTTACGTTTCCGCTGCTGCTGCGTTCGCCCGGCTACCACACCGGACGCAACTTCACCCTCGTCGAGACGGCAGCTGAATTATCGGCCGCGGCGGCCGGCCTTCCCGGAGAGGATCTGCTGGTGATCGAGTATCTCAATGCCCGCGGCAAGGACGGCAACGCGCGAAAATACCGCGTGATGATGATCGGAGACCATATCTATCCGCTGCATCTCGCGATATCCCAAAAATGGAAGGTGCATTATTTCACCTCTGACATGGCCGACAAGCCGGACCATCGCCTGGAGGAGCAACGCTTCCTCGGCGATATGCCGGCGCTACTTGGAGACAAGGCGATCGCGGCGCTCGAACGGATTAAAGTCGCGCTCGATCTCGACTATGCGGGAATCGATTTCGGGATTGGTCCCCACGGTGAGTTGTTGTTGTTCGAAGCCAACGCCACCATGGTGATCGCTCCGCCGGATCCCGACGAGCGCTGGGAATACCGGCGGGCCGCCATCGGCAAAATACTCGACGCCGTTGTGGCGATGATCATGCAGAAATCGGTCGGGCCAACCCGAGCCTAGGTCTTTCACCGACGTCTGTTCCCGGCACTGACATTATCGGCAAAGGGAACCGGTTAAATTTCAAAAATCAGCCTTTTTGTCCGGAACGCGACATAGTCGAAACACTTACCTCTAACGGGTGCCGAGGCTCGGCCATGATTGCTGACGGGCGTTCGGCCGAGGCCGCCGTGCAGCACTCCTTCGACTAAGGAATGCAGACCACTTCGGGAGGCGCTGATGGCCAGCATAAGAGATGATCGCGCTCGCGCGCGCGCCAGAGATTTACTGGCGGTTGTATATCCAATTCCTGACGACGTTGAGTTCCGCCGGCTGCGCGAGCTTGCGATCGAATATATTCAGGAGGCCGAGCGGCTCGAGGCCGAGAACAGGGGTCGCGCGATCGAATCCGAGGAATTGATCTCGGCCGCATTGGATGCCGTGGCCAGAGACTACTTCTCGCGTGCCGTGGCCCGGGCGACGTCGCAGAAGGTCCGTTAACAGCAGGGCGCGATGATCCATCAGGCCCTCACCTCCTGACGCTGGAAGACGACGTAGCCGGCGACGAGCAGCACGATGGTGCTGGCGATCAGACCCACCGTTTGCGGCCAGGCGATCATCAGGCTTTCGGCCAATGAGGCCGCGCTTCCATCACGGCGCCACGCAGCTATTCGTGGCTACAATTTGCTGGCATCTACAATTTGCTGCAACGCAATAGCCTTTCTCAAATTTAATTTTGGCGCAGTGATACCAGCCTCATTGCTTGCGCGTTTCAACGCTATCTCTTGAATCAAAAGTGATTGGGATGGAAACAACGATGAAACGTGGAATAACCGTTCTGATGTGCGTCTGCGCTCTCGTCGGCGCTGTCTATTTTGCTATCAGCAAATGGGGCATTCGGCACGAGACGTTAAATCTCTTCGATACCGTGCGGCAGCGGCCGGTCGCCGTCGATCTCGCCGTCCGCCGTGACTACGAAATGAAAGCGGATGCCGGTTACTGGAAGCTTCCGGTCGCCATCATCAGCAACGGCAACACCGTCAAGAACACCGAATATTCGTTCCTTGCCAACGTGCTCGCGGCGCGTGGATATCTGGTTGCCAGCGTTCAGCAGGATATTCCCACCGATCCGCCCCTGATGACCAAGGTCGGCCTGCCGTATGTCGGCCGGCGCGAAGTGTATGAAAAAGGTGAAGCCAACATTCAGTTTGTGCTTGGACAACTGGAAAAATCGCAACCGAACGCCGACTACGATCATCTGACACTCGTCGGGCATTCCAATGGCGGCGACATCGCGATGTACTACGCCAAGCAACATCCCGAAACGGTATCGAAGGTTGTCACGCTCGATAATTTGCGCGTCCCCTTCGTGCTCAATGACAAGATGAAGATCCTGTCTTTCCGATCAAAGGACCCCCGTTTCCAGACCGATCCCGGCGTACTGCCGACCCCTGAGGAGGCGAAGCTGGACGGTATCGATATCGTCAGGACGCAGTTTCAGCATACCGATATGAGCGACCGCGGTCCTTATTCCGTCAAGGAGAGGATTCAGGCCACGCTCGATGCGTTTCTGGGTAGCGGCGGCAGCAGCAGCGAACTGGCGCCCGCGCCTACCGATAATCCGATCGTGACCAACGCCGGGGCGCCGCTTCCTTAAGGGGCGAGCTACCCTGAGCACCCGCCATAGCGATCGACTGCCGCTTCATCGACGCCTGAAAGCAGTCTCCCCTGCCCTGTTTTGCCTCCGGCGGAACATATTTCGGGCCTAGCGCTTTGATTCGGGTTCGAGGGTGCGCAGCCGCGCGCTTTTATTCTGGGGGGGCAGAATGTCCGGAAAATGGGTGGTTTTGTTCCTGCTTCTTGCCCTGACAACAACGCTGCTGAATCTGGTGATTTTCGCCGGGCAGATATCATCGCCCGCGACCGCGCGCGGTGCGGCCGACGCCAGCAAATTGCTGGATGACGAGGATTTCACTGACCGCCTCACAAAGATGGTTCGGAAAACCGTCCGCGATTACTGCACCGTCGGCAAGAGGAACGCCATTGATTGCTAGGTGCGAACGCCGAAGGGTGCGGGGGTGACAGAATTGACGCGAGCGATGGCTCCCCTTGCCAGCCGTGCGGTCAGCGGTCGAAATATTAATGTCTTCATCTGACCCAACCGAACAACCGATGCTGGCGCCGCTGCTTCGCGAAAATAGACGAAGCCTCTCGCTTTTCATTCTGCTTGCCGGAATATTTATTTCTGTCGCGGCGGCCGGAGCCCTCTACTTCGCCTTGCGGCCTGAGATCCTGCGTATCGCGGTGGGACCTTCCGGAAGCGACGATCAAAAATTGATTCAGGCGCTGGCGCAGACTTTTGCGCGCGATCGAAGCAGCGTCCGCCTTGCAGTGATCCCAACCGACGGCGCGGCTGAAAGCATCGCGCTGCTGGGCGCGTCAAAGACTGATCTCGCCGTGACCCGGGGCGATCTCGATATGCCGGCGGACGCCCAATCGGTTGCGATCCTGCGCAAGAATGTCGTCGTTCTCTGGGCTCCTTCCGGTTTGCCGGCCCAAGGATCCAAAAAAACTCCGGCGCCCAAGATCAAGAGTCTCGGCGATCTGCCGGGACACCGCATTGGCGTGATCGGCAGAACTCCGGCCAATGTGACGCTGCTACATGTGATTCTTAACGAATCCGGCATAGTTGCCGACAAGGTCGAGGTGGTTCAGTTCGACACAAAACAGATCAACGAGATGGCGCGCGATCCGACCCTGGATGCCTTCATGGCGGTCGGCCCGCTGGACAGCAAGATTACCTCCGAGGCCATCGCCGCCACAGCCCGCGATCGCGGCGAACCCAAGTTTCTCCCGATCGATGTGTCCGAAGCGATCGCCCAGAGGCATCCGCTTTATGAATCCGAGGAGATCCCCGGGAGCACCTTTAGTTCGTCGCCGGCGCGGCCAGACGATAAAATCGAGACCGTCAGCGTCAATCATCTGATGGTCGCGCGACGGGTGTTATCCGAGACGACGGTGGCAACGCTCACCAGACAACTGTTCGCGGCACGCCGGTCTCTGGAAAAGGAATTGCCCGGGGCCGCCAACATCGAGACGCCCGACACCGACAAGGATGCGGCGTTACCGGCCCATCGCGGCGCGGCGGCTTATATCGACGGCACCGAGCGGACCTTCCTCGAGAAATACAGCGACTATATGTGGGGAGCGTTCCTGCTCCTGTCCGGGCTCGGCTCGGCCGGAGCCTGGCTGCGCAGCTATCTGAAGAGGGACGAAAAGACCAGCACCATCGCATTGCGGGATCGGGTGCTGGCTCTGATCACCCAGGCGCGGGACGGAAATTCCGCCGAACAACTGAACGAAATGCAGCGCGAGGTTGACGGCATTCTTCGTGAAGCCCTCAATTCCTACGATGGCGGCGCGCTCGAAGAAGGTGATCTCGCAGCATTCGGTCTGGCGTTCGAACATTTTCACCGCGCCGTCGTGGACAGACGTACGGCGTTAGGTGACATCACCCCGGATCTCGTGCGCTTTCGGAGCCGGCAATAGCCAACGCCTGCCGCCACGGCGGCATATGGCAGGAACAGCCGGCTGAAAAAAGCGTACATTTACCGGCACTTACAGCAAAAAAACGAGAACCCCTGCTTCGAAGTATTTTTGCAAGGGCGGTATGGAGCCGAAAACTCCCGATTTCATTCTCTGTGAGCGTTTATTCCAACAGGAGACTAAAATGCGAAACTTGCTTATAGCGGCGTGCTGCGCGACTCTCGTGGGAGGTGTATCGGTAGCTTCCGCCCAGACCACCGGCCCGGCGAGCCAGGAAACCATGAAGACCAATAGTCCGATGGATTCCAATGCCAAGATGAAGAAAAGCAAGACGAAGAAGAGCACGAAGTCCGACGACAGCATGAAGAGCGATGCGCCGAAAGACAGCAGCACCAAGAAGTAAATTTCCTTCGACTAGAAGGCCGCGATATCCCGACGGGGGTGTCGCGGCTTTTTTTGTTGGGGCGATCTTAGGCCGGTATTTTGCCAGCGCCAGACGACTGGCCGCGCTTAAGGGCTACAAGCGATCCGTAGGCGAATGACACAACCGCGATCGGTCCGTTATCGGTCCGGCGGAAATTCCAGAGCAGGCTCGCCGTTGCGGTAGGGAAGCAGTTGGGTTATGCGGCGGCCATCGGGAAACTCGATCGTGCGCAAGGTCATCAGGGCGAGCGCGGGTTTTTCAGAATGGGCTTGCCGCAAGTGCGGCCGCTTCATCGGTTTTGCGACCAAGACAGCGGCAGTGGATGCAGTAATTTGTTGCTTGTCCGGCGAAACCGACGGCACGGCGTGGGCCGGATGCGTTGTTTCTTGCGTGGCATCTTCGGCCGGGGCGGCCTCAGCGTGTTGGCTGGGTTCGGCCGGCGAAAGCTCGGCGATGGCGGAACGGCTTTTCTGATCCTGCGCCGGCCCTGAAACCTCTGCCTTCGCGCCCTGCTCGCCCGCCGCTAAATTCACCTGGGGCCGCAGCGACGGCGGCTGTTCATTCGCACCAGACGCAGCCCTGTCGCTATCATCGAGAGCTGAGGAGCTCGGCGCAGAGACGCTTCGTGCGGAGGAACTAGCTTCGGAAGACGCTGCTTCCGGATTCGCTTCGTAATGCGAAGTTGGCTTTGGCTTGGCCTTTGCCGCAGCCACCTTCACCGGCTCCGGTGCGGCGAGTCAGCTTAACGCGCCGTAACCGCCCCCAAGGAGAAGTCCGACAGCGATCAGATAAGCGAACAAAGCGGGCATCGCGGGCCTTCACCGGAAACAGAATCGGCCCGCCTGAGTGGGGCCATTGCAGCGCTGCAGTCAGTCGACGACTTGAAGTATCTAACCGGGGAAGAACGTAAGAGTCCGATGGCCGTTCCCAAGGTCCATCAAGTTTCCTGCGAGGAACATTTCTCACATTCCAACATTTCCCCGTTAGTCAAATGAAAATGCTGGGAGGATTTTTTTTATGGAACAAGTGATGCGCCCCGTTGGGGTGATAGACGACGTTGTAGAGCCGTCGGTGGCGGGGGTTTCCTGGGCGGCCATCATGGCCGGCGCAGTTGCTTCTTGTGCATTAACATTGGTCTTGTTGTCGTTCGGAGCTGGGCTTGGACTTTCCGTGGTGTCGCCTTGGAACAATTCCGGCGTCTCCGCAACAAGCTTCGAGATCGGCACCGGGCTCTACTTCATCGTGATGGCAATGATCTCGTCAGCGCTGGGTGGCTATCTCGCAGGGCGGCTGCGTAACCGGTGGATTGGTGTTCAGAGCACCGAAGTTCACTTCCGCGACACCGCGCACGGTTTCCTTGCGTGGGCGCTGGCATCCGTGCTCGGCGCGATCCTTCTTGCATCTCCTGCGACCTCGTTGTTGGGCGGTGCTGCGCCAGGCGCGATGCAGGCAGTCTCCTCGCAGGCGAGTGGTCCCATGGACGGCTATGTGGACACACTGCTGCGACGCGATAATCCGACCGCCGACAACACCGGCAATAGCGGCGACACGCGGCGTGAACTGACGCGTCTGTTTACCGCCGACTTCCGAAACGGCACCGAACCTTCCGCAGCTGACCGCAGCTATATCGCGAAGGTGGTTGCGGCGCGAACCGGCCTCAGCCCGGCCGAAGCCGACAAGCGCGTCAGCGACGTGATCGCGCAGGTCAAGGCGGATCTCGATAAAGCCCGCAAGGCGGCTGAGCATCTCGCAATCTGGCTAACGCTTTCGCTATTCATCGGAGCTTTCTCGGCTGCGCTGGCAGCGACCGAAGGCGGAGGCCTTCGTGACGGCACCTGGGGCAAGAGCGCATCGCGTCGTTAAATCATCATCAGAACAAACCGAAAGGAGAGAACATGCCGATTCTTCTGTGGCTATTAGGAATACCGATCCCGCTGATCATCCTGATCATGCTGCTGCACCACTGAGCTGCCGATTTAGGCCAACCAACAACCACCTTCGACAACTTAACTTTTCACTGGAGGCTAAAATGAAATCGAAATATCTGGCGGCGGCTCTGCTCGGCACTGCCCTTCTGACCGGAGCGGCGTTTGCGGAGAACGCCACCACCGATCGTTCCAACGTCAATACCGCCGTCCACAAGGAGGGTCAGTTCCGCTCCTCCAAGTTGATCGGCGTCAATGTGTACAATAACAACAACGAGAAAATCGGCGACATTCAGGAACTGATCGTCGACAATTCCGGGAAGGTCGACGACGTCGTGCTTGGCGTTGGCGGCTTTCTCGGCATGGGCGAACACTACGTCGCGGTGCCGATAGAGAAGCTGAAGTTCGTCAATGAGCCGGTTCGCACCTCGTCAACATCAACCACGCCCGCGGACAAGTCCACGGTCGGCGCCAACACGACGACCGGCGAAGCCAATCGCGCCGAGCGGGCGAGCGACGAGAAGTGGTATCCCGACCACGCGATCTACAACGCCACCAAGGATCAACTGAAGGCAATGCCGCAGTTCAAGTATAACTGAACCGAACCAACGAACCGCCCTGCCACAACGGCGGGGCGGTTTTGTTGCGAGTTGGATTCAAGAAACTGCTTCGATTTAGGAAACCGCACCGAATTCCGGCCGGTAAGGCAATGTCAAACCGGCGCCGGCAATTCGCCTTCGGCAGGCGGGTTGGAAATTGAGTTCGGGACCGGAGGCACAGCGCATGGCTGGTGATTGACTCGCTGCAGTTCAATTTCCTTCGTCACCGCTGCCACGGAGTTACCCACCTTGCCGACAACGGTCTTCAGCGCATCAGCGGAAACGTGCAGTCGCCGGGTCCATGCACGAACCTGGCCCGGATCGGTCAGGTCAATCTTGTTGCGAACCGGCGGATGTTTGACGCGATGCATGGCGGCGTTTCCTGATTAAACACTAACGGCATTCGAGGAGCTTCGTTCCATCTGCCGTTTGACCGCCCGACGTCTCAAGAGCCCGTTACGACAAAGGCCGCCCCGAAGGCGGCCCTGTCGTCAAATTGTTTAAAGTTCGTGAAGATCAGTCGTGATCGATGATGACTTTGCGGCGGTCGTGATCGACGTCCCGATCATGATCGCCCTTTTTGATGATGACCGCATCACGATCGCGGTGATCGTCGCGGTCGCGAATCACTTCACGCTCGCGGACGACATCGCGGTCGCCATGACCCTCGCCGACGGTCACGCCGACCGGTCCCACACCCACGCCAACTTCTTCCGCAAACGCCGGCAACGCGGTTCCGAGCAACGCGGCGGTCGCGATGACAGCAAAACATAATTTCATATGAGTTCTCCATTTTGATAATCCGTTGTGACAATCCCGCGCAGGAAAAAATGTTCCGAGGTAGAATGCTCGAAGGAGTTGCATTTGCCGCTTGAATTGCGAATTCATTGACCAGCGACCAAGCGGACCTGGGGCAGATCGATGTGGGCGGCTGAGAAAGTCACCCAATGGCCAGCCACATTCCGCTGCCTTTCGCATTTGCCAAGCTCACCTTGCCGGGCATCGTGCCGTGTGCGAGCTTGCTGGCGCGAGCGCGAGATCCTGGACACGGGGAGGCGACGAGATGGACCAGGGCGAAAACGCTGACGACCTTAAATCCGTCGCGGCCGAAGCATTCGCGGCGCTGTGTGGCGGCCGGCAGATCCCGCCCTTCTCCTCCCGATCTCAGGGCCTCAGCGTCGACGATGCCTACGGCGTAACGCCGCTGGTGCGACAAATGTACGAGGCAGACGGTGCCAAGGTGCTCGGGCGCAAGATCGGATTCACCAATCGCACGATCTGGGCCGAATATGGCGTTCATGCACCGATCTGGGGCTATGTGTTCGACCACAGCGTGCACGACCTTGCTGGCGTCGAAACGCTGGTGCTGGCGCCATTTTCCGAACCGCGCATCGAGCCCGAGATCGTGTTTGGCCTGGCGGCTTCGCCTTCACCGCATATGGACGAGACGACCTTGCTATCGTGCATCGCGTGGGTCGCGCCCGGCTTTGAGATCGTGCAGTCGATCTTTCCGGGCTGGAAATTTTCCGCCGCCGATACCGTCGCCGCCAACGGCATGCACGGGGCGCTGCTGATCGGGCCGCGGCATCCGTTCGCGCCGCGCGCGGCGGAATGGCAGCGGACGCTATCCGGGTTCGAGATCGATCTGGGTTGTGGCGGCAGGCTGGTCGACCGCGGACGAGCCGAAAACGTGCTCGGCGGCCCTCTTTCGGCGCTGCGTCACCTCGTCGGTCTGCTGGCGTCCGATCCCGTCAATCCGCCGCTCGCGGCCGGTGAGATCGTCAGCACCGGCACCTTGACCAAGGCGATGCCGGTCGTCGCCGGCGAGGTTTGGACCGCCGCGCCGACCGGGATCGCGCTTGAAGCGGTCCGGCTTCGTTTTACCTGAACACCGATTCCAAGGCTCAACTTTTGTGCACGCGGCTTGGTCGAAGCCCCATTTCAAATTACGTCGGGAATCGGACATTGTAGCGGCGCCCCCGTGGTCCGAGTCGGGGCGGCGTTTGCGTTTCCTTTTTTTGGGACATGAGGAATACGATGCTGCAAATACCCCGGCCGACGCCGACCTGCACGCGTTTTCAAACCAGCATCGAGATGCCTGCATCAAATGCGGCGCCCTGATGAGGTTGGCCCTTATCGAGCCGCGAGATCGGAACTTCGATCAGCTGACCTGCCGGTGCGCCGCCTGCGCCTCGGATGAGAGCTTTTTGCAGGCCATCTAGATCGACTTCGTTTGGGCATTGCGCGCCCAGCTGCGGCATTCGCAGAGTTGGCTGCGACTGGACACGTCAGACCGATCTGTCAGCGGCCCATAAGCAAATCCCTGCCAGTTGAAGCCGACAGGGATCAGCAGAAAAGTTGACAGACGGCGAGTGGCGTCACCCGGTGGCCCGTCAAGGACCTGCGCAGCAATTGAAGTCCACGGCGCAAATCCATGCAAGGCTATTTTGTGGGCAAGAATCTTTGAGGTATAAGTATCTGACCACATACCCACATGACCCAGCCATCAAGATTTGCCCTTCGACGCATCTTTGGCCGCAGACACGACCCCGCCGGTGATCTGTCTCATATGTTCGCCGGCATTGGTAAACTGACTCTTCAAGAATTCCGATTGAATTTGCATGGCCTGTTGAAGATCGGTCGCGTGAACCAATTTCCGCGCATGGTCGAACGCAGCCTTCATATTTTGCTCGGTGAACGACAAGGCCTGCTTGGAAATCTCCGTTCCCGGATTTGGGATCGACGTCATCGATTTGTTCGCGGCATCGAAAAACATTCCAAACGCCTTTTCCGCCTGATCGATGGTCTTCTCGGCCAAATCGCGCAATTCGGCCGGGACTTCCAGCTTCGGTTCAGTCATGTCGGCATCCTCCCGTTTGAATTGAGCAGTTAGCACATTTCGGAAGCGGCGTCTTGGCGGTGTTGGCCGGCCGCTCAACCCGCAAGCCGGCTTCGGCGAGATCCCGAGGTGCCGCATGAAAGCCCGCCGCATGCGTTCGTCATCGCCGAATCCCGCCCGCTGCGCCACCTCGACCACGCCACCGAATTCGCTGCTTTCGAGCAGCAGCCGCGCGGTTTGCGCCTCGACCCCGTTAGCCGGTGCGCAATCGGCGGTATGGCGAGCTTGTTGCGGAATCTGACTGCATATCTTTCACGCCCAGCGAATCAAGCAGCGCGCATGCAGGTCGATTTGCCTGCCGACGGCGTTTCACCTCGCCTGGATGGTGTTCGACCTGGCCTGGTTTCTGCGCAGCCGCTGCTGACAGCCGGGAAGCGGGATTGAACCAGGCTGGGAGCCGCGCCCTTGTCGCCATCCCGGCTCGTCTTATCTACGGTTCATTCCTATCCGTACGGGATAGAGGAAGCCGCCGATGATACCAACGCCTCTTGCAAACCGGCTTGGCAGGCGGGTGACCGCCCACGCTTTGCACGTCGGCGATCGAATCAACACCACCGGCTTTGAAGGCGATGCGCTTTCGGCGGTCCCTCTGGCGGTCCGGGTTGGCAAGGCAGGCGTTGCCGTCCTGTTTCGCTATGGCGTCGTAGTGCTGATCAATCTGTCGCCGGAGGAAGAAGTCATCTTGCTGGAAAGGCTGTCACCGCGCATCGAAGGACGGTTGACCCGTTTCGAAGAGGAAACGGCGACAGCTGAGCTTTCCAGTGAGATTGAGGATCAGGTCCAAGCGGGAGGGCCGGTTCAGTTGCGAGACATGTCGCCTGAAAGGCTCCTTGTCATTGCCGATGTGCTGGCGAAAAGCGTTGTGCTTGCCCACGACGAGCGCGAAGCCGCCAAAGTGCTGGAAATCATCGAGCCGTTTGCGAAAGAACTGGCCGATCACGGACGAACCCGACGGAATTGAAAAGGGATTTTGCAACTGATCGGAAATGCGCTGCTGGTCCAGCACAGGGTATCGGGCCGTGTGGCAGTAGCTGAAAAACCCGATGCTTTGTGGGACCGGCCCGATCTCGAGAGACTCTATGCCCGGCTTGAGAACGAATATGAACTCAAGGAGCGTGTCGATGCCCTTAACCGGAAACTTGCCGTGGTGGCCGAAACCGCCAACACGCTTGCTGATATCATCGATACCCGCCGATCGCTGCGCCTTGAACTCATCGTGGTCGTGCTGATTGCATTCGAGATCGTCGGCACGTTCTATCAGATTTACGCCGCCAAGGGCCACTGACGCCGCAAAACGCAAACGTCATTGCGGGGGACGAGGACGGCGCAAGGAAAGCTGGGGTACCGTCATTTGATGGAAATGATTTCCGCGTCGTCGTTTCCAGCTCTCACGACTTCGCCGATGCCTTTTCCAAGCATCGCCCGGGCCAGAGGTGATACGTGCGAGATCGATCCTTTCGCGGGATCGGCCTCGTCTTCCCCGACGATCCGGAAGGTTTGCTCGCGACCGTCGTTGCGAATGATGCTGACCGTCGTGCCGAAACGCACGCGTGAAAGGTCGGTGGGAGCCGGCACTAATCGGGCGGTCGCGCGCCGTGCGCTCCAATACCTCAAATCACGTGCTGCGGCGGCGATCGCCCGCCGATCGGACGAAGCCAGGCCAGTGGCATGAGCCGCCCGTGCCCCTGCGAGGGCGGCTTCGATCTCAGCCATCCCCGTTTCGGTGACATCGTTCGGGTGCTCGGAAACCGGTCGATCAGACACGTCCTCGATGGAGTTGTCCTGGTTCCTCACGAATGCTCTGCTCATGCCGGCTAAACTCCTTCACGTAGGCGGCTCTGCCAGATTTGAGGCTCACGCTTTTTCGCCCGGCGGGACGGCCCCCCTGTCCTTCCGGCTGACTTGCTGAGCGCGCTCTTTGTCGCGCGGCTGCTCTTCCCCCTTTTGATCGCGCACGATGCCTTGATCCGGACCATGCGGAGGCCTGGGCCCGGACTTCGGCATACCCTTCTGGCCGCCATGTTTGCCGCCCTGATCCTGCACACCTTCGAGATCGTTTTCCCGGGGCATCGCAATCAGACCTCATATTCCCCGGCGGACGGTTTCTCGCTCGCGCGGCCCTTCAATGGGTCCATTCACTCACACGCTTCACGACAGGTCCCTCTTCCCGATTTAATGCCGTCCACGGCTACCGGTTCCATCGCTATGTGGCCACCGGTTCCGGCACGAAAAACCAGCGGCCGATTTGGAACGCAAATCCGCGCTGCAAGTTTTGAGTCCCGTATCGTTGATCGAAAAACGGAGATTTCTCATGCGATCTAAACTTGCCATCTCAGCCCTCGTGGTCGCCTCATTGTTCGGAGCGACGGCGATCGCGTCGGCACAGACGCAGCCGGCTCCCGGCGCATCCAGCGAAGGCAATGTCGGACCCGGTGCCACCGGTACCAAAATGAAATCCGGCAAGATGGTGAAGTCCAGCAAACCGAAGTCCGGCGCGACCACCGGAATGAGTTCCGGCAAGAGCAGCATGCACAATCCGTCCGGCCAGGGCAACGTCAGTCCCGGTACCGGCAATGATGCTGGCGCCAAGTAACACGCTTCTTGGCTGAGGGTGATCGACCCCTCGACAAGGACGCATGGCCTCGAAAAAGCGTGCCCTCGGGCTTGATCCGAGGGCAGGTGGATACCGCAGAATACGGGTGAATTTGTCGGCCCCGGAACCTAAACCCGTGCCGGAAGTTATCTGTCTCGCAGCATAATAAGGAGGACTCACTAATCGAAGGGAGATACCTATGCGATACAAGCTTGCTATCTCAGCCCTCGTGGTCGCCGCACTGTTCGGAGCAACGGCTATCGCATCGGCGCAGATGCAGCCTGCTCCCGGTGCGTCGAGCGAAGGCAAGGCCGGAACGGACGCCACCAAGTCCAATCTGAAGCCTGGCACGACGACCGGGTCGGCAACCAAGTCCATCACCAACAAGGGCGTTGCACGCAACCCGACCTCCGACAACGACGCCGGCATCGGTCGCGGAAAATAACGGATTTTCGCGTTGAAGGGCGGATGTACCCCTTCGACATCAAAGGGCCCCGTCGCCATTCGGGGCCCTTTGCTATTGTCACCTGACACCCGGGATCGATCAATGGCGGTAATGTCGGCGGCGGTGATGCACCTGCGGATGTCCTATATAGGCATAGTTGTTTTGCCAGGATGGATAGCCGCCGTCCGTATAGGGATTGCTTGGCCCCAGGTTCTGGCAATTGGCGTCAGGAATAGTATTGGGCGCAACGGCCGGGATTCGAGATCACCGGCTGCGCTTGAGCCGCGTCCACCAGCGCCGTTGCCGCGACAGCCGCGGCACCCAACAAAGCAAATTTCATTCGTTCTTCTCCTGATTTGCGCGGTCGACTAAACGTGGTGTCGGAACTCACATCCCCCCAACCATGCTCTTGTAATGGTGATGATAGTGACGCGGGATTTACCGCGAGACGCATCGACGTGGCAGGGTGACGATTTGCGTCGTGGACTACGGTTTGACCGGTGTCTTCATGTGCACCTCGCCATAGTTGGATGCGACTCGCGTGGAGATGCTTCAAAGCCACGATGTGCATGGAGCACGATGTTCGCAGCGAACCTCGCATTGGTGCGCAATCTCAATCCGTTCAATCCGAGCGACCGCGCGATTTCGTCGGCACGCTCGAGCACCAAGCCGCCAGTGCCCCCGCCGTGCCGATGCGGCAAGCACGGCAGGATTTTCGATCACAGATGCGAAAGGCTTCGGGATAAGGCCTCAATCAGCGCGACCGCGTGGCCCCCTCTTCACACATCACCGACAGATGCCCCAAACGGATCAACCGCGCCCACATAGACTCATCGGACGCCGCCTTCATACTTCCGGAATGCTAAGAGCACGCCTTCAACGGCTGCAGCAACCGATTGCGAGGGGAAGGAAGGTCAGGCTCACATTTTAGTGACCCATTCGGCCACATGATTTTCGCGGAGTATCGAAATAAACGATCCGGGCTGACGTTTGCCAAATAGCGCAAAAGCGGCTGGAGAGATTTCGCGATGCCAAGGCTGCCCTGGTCTCCCTCGCGACATCGGTCCCTCCGCACGTTTTCTTACAGAAGGATGTTCTGGCGGCAGCCTGGAATGTGTTCGGGTCCCGTTTTCCCGAGTTCGAAAGGTTTTCGAGCATTTTTTCGAATACCGGAATCGTCAAGCGACATGGCGTGAAGCCATTCGACTGGTATCTCGAGCCCCGGGGCTGGCCGGAGCGCACCGAGGCCTTTCTTGAAGGCGCCGAGGCGCTTTTTGTCGACGTCGCCGAGAAAGCGCTGGCAAGTGCCAACCTCGCCGGCAGCGATATCGACACCGTCGTCACCGTCTGCTCCACTGGAATCGCGACGCCACGATCGCCTCCCGCCTTGCACAGTCGCGACCGGGTACCAACGTGCTGCTGGTGACGATCGAGCTCTGCACGCTTGCGCTTCGGCTCGACGAACTCACCAAGGCCAACATTGTCGCGATCAGCCTGTTCGGCGACGGCGCAGCGGCTATCGTATTGCGGGCGGGCGATGGCGGCGCGACCCAGATCGAGGATGCCCGCGAACACCTTTGGCCCGATACGCTCGGCATCATGGGCTAGAGTGTCGATCCGGAACGCTTTGGCGTTATCTTCCGCCGTACCATCCCCGATTTCGTCATTGCGCATCTCAATCCCGCCGTGGCGCAAATTCTTGCGCGCATGCAGTTGTCGATGGCCGACATCGACCGGTACATTTGCCATCCCGGCGGCGCCAAGGTCGTCAGCGCGCTGGAAACCGCACTGGCACTCGATCGGGGTTCGCTCAACCACGAACGCCAGATTATCGCCGACTATGGCAACATGTCCTCACCTACCATCCTGTTCGTGCTTGAACAGGCGCGCGCGAAAGTGTTGCCGGCACGCTCGCTGTTGACGGCGCTTGGACCCGGCTTCACCGCAAGCTGCGTCGCGCTGCGGCACGCCGCGTGACACCGGCCGAATTCATTCTCGGGGCCATCACTTGCAGCGTGCCGGTGAACTCCTCATTTCCAGCATCAACACCCGCAAACTGCTGGCCCGCGGCGCCGTCGAGGCGGCGCCCCGGCATTACCCGTTGATCGTCGCGGTGCACGGCGCCTGGCTGATGTCGCTATGGGTACTGGGGCGCGATCAGCCGGTGAATATCGTTGCCCTGCTGCTCTATCTCGCCTTGCAGGGCTTTCGTTTCTGGGTGATGTGGACGCTCGGCTCGCGATGGACGACGCGGATTATTGTTCTGCCGGAACAACGCCTGGTGTCTGCTGGACCCTATCGCTTTTTGTCGCATCCCAATTACGCCGTCGTTGCCGGCGAGATCGCCGTGCTTCCGCTGGTTCTGGGTCTGCCGCTGCTGGCCGCCGCCTTCACGGTACTCAACGTCATGGTTCTCGCGATCCGTATAGCAGCCGAAAACCGCGCCCTCGCCGCGTTTCGTGAGACGATGCAGCGCGGCGCGCGATGAGTGCGTCAGTGACCGCGCCGGACAAGGTAGGCGTTGCCACGTGGTCAGGCTTCGTCCTGATGTGCCTCGGCATGTTCATGGCGATCCTCGACATTCAGGTCGTCGCGACGTCGTTGCCCACGATCCAGGACGCACTCACGATATCGCGGGACGCGATGAGCTGGATTCAAACCGCCTATCTGATTTCCGAGATCATCGCCATTCCGCTGACGGGATGGCTGACGCGCGTCCTGACGTTGCGCTGGCTGTTCGTTGCTGCGATCAGCCTCTTTACGCTCGCGTCCGTCGGCTGCGCGTTCAGCGGCAGTTTTCTGACGCTGGTCAGCTTCCGTGTGCTGCAGGGTTTCGCCGGGGGCACACTGATTCCGGCAGTATTTTCTGCTGTCTTCTCACTTTTTCCGACCCGTTTGCATCCAGTTGCCACCACGATGGCCGGCATTATGGCCGTGCTGGCACCCACGATCGGACCCGTCGTCGGTGGCTGGATCACCGAGACCTATTCCTGGCATTGGCTGTTTCTGATCAACGTCGCCCCCGGCGTCATTGCGGAGGCTGCTATGCCATTCCTGTTGCCCCGCGCGAGAACTTGTTTCGCCAGGCTGGCTACGCTCGACGGATACTCGCTCGCGCTGATGGCCATCTCGCTTGCCAGCCTGGAGATTGGCCTGAAGCAGGCCCCGCATGATGGCTGGTTTTCTCTCCTCTGCTCCAGCCTGTTTCTGCTGAGCGTCGCCGGAGCAATCGGCTTCGCCGTCAGAACGCTCAAGGCCGCGCATCCCTTGATCGAACTGTCGACGCTGAGGATTCGTCCGTTTGCGATCGGTTGTGCGCTGAGTTTTTGTCTTGGGGTCGGATTATTCGGCTCGGTCTATCTCATGCCGGTATTCCTCGCCTACGTTCGGCACCACGACGCCTTTGAAATCGGTGCCATCATGCTCGTCACCGGCGTCTCGCAGTTGGTGACCGCGCCGATTGCCGGCGCACTGGAAAGCAGGCTCGATCCCCGTCTGTTATCGGCGGCGGGGTTCGCTTTGTTCGCGCTCGGACTGGGTTGCAGTGCCATGCAAAGCCGCGTCGCCGATTTTGACGAGATGCTCTGGCCGCAAGTCCTGCGCGGCGTCGCCATCATGTTCTGCCTGCTGCCGCCAACGCGGCTTGCGCTGGGCGCGCTGACCGAAGCCGAGGTGCCCGACGCAAGCGGCCTGTTCAACCTGATGCGAAACCTCGGCGGCGCGATCGGCATCGCCCTGATCGACACCATCCTCTATGGCCGGACCGGCGGACACGCCGAGGCTCTGCGCGACCGGCTGATCGCGGGCGACACCACTGCGGCGGGCGATCGGGCTCGATTTGAACTTGTTCACGCACCGGCCTCCTGGCGCGTCGGACGCTACCGTTGAAGCCTATCTTCGTCCGATGCTCGAGAAGGCGGCTTTCGCGATCAGCAAAACGAAGCCTGGGCCCTGCTCGCCATCGCGGCGCTGCCCGGACTTTTGCTCGTTCCGTTCGCGGGGCAGCCACCGCGAAACTCGGACGCGGACGTGCGGAAAGATTGACAGCGCTGCCGAGAGCAGCGCTCTGGCATTCTTATGGGGAACCAATCAACCCCAGATGAACTTACGGTCCCTGCCGATGTCTGCACGCCCGATCATTTCGACGCCGACTCCTTCGATAACAACGTGATCGCCTCCTGCACGGTGGTCATGAATTGCGCGGGGAAGATGATGGTCGAATTCTTCTCGACCGAAATTTCCGCCATCGTCTGCAGGGTGCGCAGTTGCAGCGCGACGGGATGTTGCGTGATGATGTCGGCCGCCTCGCCGAGTTTTACCGCCGCCTGGTATTCACCTTCGGCGGCGACGATCTTGGCGCGGCGCTCGCGCTCGGCTTCTGCTTCCTTGGCCATCGCGCGTTGCATATTGTCCGGCAGCGTGATGTCCTTGATCTCGACCGCGGTGACCTGGGTGCCCCATGGCTCGGTGTGCTGGTCGATGACGTTCTTGATCTGGTCATTGATGCTGGCGGTGTCCGACAACAGTTGATCGAGGCTGAAGCGTCCGACCACATTTCGCACGGTGGTCTGGCTGATCTGATTGATCGCGTTGTAGACGTTCTCGATCGCGATCACGGCCTTTTCCGGATCGGTGATGTGATAGTAAGCGACCGCGGCGATGTCGATCGAAACATTGTCCTTGGTGATGATCTTTTGCGACGGGATCTGCATGGTGACGGTGCGCAAGGACACTCGCACCATCTGCTGAATCGGGACGAAAATCAGCGTCAACCCAGGCCCGCGGACACCTGCAAACTTGCCGAGCAGAAACACCACCCCGCGCTCATATTGCTTCAACACCCGCAGAGAAGCGATGACATAGAGCGCAATCGGTATGACAAGAAAGTAAATCCCGTCCATGGTGTCCTCATCGGTTGTCGCGCCGCACTTCTTCGGTCAGCAGTATAGGCCGACAATTTCATAGCGCCACTTCGCATCGGTGCCGGAGAGCCCAGCAGTGCGTGGTCCAAGCGACCGTCGCCCCCTTGCGTGATGGTTCCGTGCGGTTCACGCGATCACCGCGTCGGGTGGACGCCGGCCGGTGTTGGGCACGGTCAGACCAAGCGCTTTTGCAATCTTCAAGTTGACGATGAGTTCAATTTGTCGATTGCAAAACGGGTAGGTCGCCCAGCATTGCTTCCGTCGGCTTGCTATCCCCCCACGACGATCGGAGTCGCCTTGGCCGCCAGCACGGAGCGACGGTGATGAATTAAGTTATCGAGCCGATGGACGACCGCAATCAACGCCTGTGTCTCTGACGCGCGCTCGTCTCGATCAGCGGATTTCAGCAGCTCGGCCCGAAGGATCGCGTCGACTTCATCCTCGATCGCCATCAATTCGGTCTCATCGTCGACTTTTCGTATCCGCCCCGGCAAGACACAAAGTGCATCCAATGAGGGATGTGCTGCCTCGCTCTGCCGAACACCCAGAAATCGCCACGCCGCGGCGAACACGGATGCGGCGGCGCCGAGCACCATCGGCGTCAGATAGATGGCGTTGCCGTATCTGTCCATGAAGCTTTCCTGGGTGCCGTTATAGAAGGCCGCGGCCCCAGGATGCACGGAGATGTAGGCGTCGGCATCGGTGTCAGGCGCAGCGATCCCCGCAAGCAGCGGCTGCTCGCTGACGAGGTCCCTGCGGACATTCATGACCTTCTTCGCGAGGTCGGCGACCAGGCTGGCGTTGAGGTGTCGGTTCGCCACCAGATAATAACCAACCCTCAAGGTTGTGATGTCGTCATCCGGTACCGGCGGCGCGCCGCGAAGCGTGCCTTTGGGAATGTCGAAGCTTTCATATGGCCCTTTGGCATCGGCGATCGCACCGGCCGAATCGATCGGGATCAGCACCGGCGACGAATTTGCCCCTTCGCGGAACAGGCCTTTCACGAACGACAGGTATTTCTCGGTCAACGGCGCCACCACCAGGAGCGCGGCGACCTCTTTCGATTGCACGGCGCGGCGCGCGTCTGAGGGCGCTATATCCTTGAAGACGACGTTGGCGTGGCCGAGATCATATTCCTTCTTCAGCACCTCCACGATCCCGTGATTGATTTCTCCACCGACGACGCCGACGCTGTGGTCCCGCAACTTGGCAATGCTGGTAATAGGCGATCCCGGCGGCGCCACGATCATCACAACACCCTGCGCCGTGAGGGCGACGGTCCGGGCCTGCTGGAGATCGCCGGCGTCCGCGCGGACCACTGCAAGATCGACGGTGCCGGCGGCGAATGCCTTGGCAGCGTCGAGCACATTGCCGGCATTTTCGACCTTGAGCCTGACCGCCGAATTCGTGGTGGCGAGGCGGCCGGCAATGATCGAGGCGATCTGCTTACCCTCGCCGTCGAACGATCCGACCGCAACGGTCAGTGTCGTCGGCTGCAGGTAAAGCCGATAGGATATCAGCCCCGCTCCTGCGGCGATGGAGAACACCCCCGCCAGCAGGACGGCGCGAACCCAGAGCGGAAATGCTGTCTGCAAGGCTTTCATCTGCATCCGGCGCGGATTCGGTTGTGAGGCAACGGCGTCAGACATCGGTACCGCCCGATCGCGTTTCGGTTCGAAGCATCCTGATTACGAATTGGAAACAATCGGTCTGGAAACGCCCCACCACCAACGCCAACGGGCACGCTTGGCGGTGACGCCAAGGCGCCGATGCCGAATCCTGCGAATTCTCGCGGCGCGGTGCTGCTGACGCGCAGCATGCAGCAGGGACCACGACAGGCAATGATAACGCGACCATGACATCATTTTCATCGAACCCTCCATCTCCGCGAAGATTGGTGGGTCGTAACCGATGTGCCGTTCAAAACACATTGGTTACGGATTGGAAAGCACGCGCATGCCGGACATCAACGGCACATGCGAGCGACGCTATCGCGTAAACGTAGTCGCAAAAATTGCCAACGCCTGTTCATCGGCATTAAACATAGGTAATGCACCGAACCAATCTGGCCGTGCCTGCCTCCAACCAGGTGTTAGGAGGTGAATAACATGAAACTTGTTTCTGCATTTGTTGGCTTTGCCGCGCTGGGCGGCGTTGCACTCTCTACCCCGGCGTCTGCGATGCCTGTCACCATTGCGGGTCAGGCCTCGCAAGCGTCCAACGTTCAGCAAATCGCGTCCGTCTGCAACGAATGGGGCCATTGCTGGCACCGGCCGAGCTACGGTGACGGTTACTTCCAGCCGCATTACGATGGTGGTTGGGGATGGCATCGCGGCTGGGGATACGGTTGGCATCGCTGGCATCGTTGGCATCCCGGTTGGGGGTCTGGCTGGCATCATTGGCACCACTGGCACCACGGCTAGGGGTACTGGCATCACTGGCATCAGAGGTAATCCGGAAGCAAGGGGCTTCGGCCCCTTTCTTTTTGCCAGCCGACTTTCGTTATATGATGAATACAATCCTACAAAACGAGTTCGGCGCACGGCGCTTCGATCGTTCGATCAGTTCCCCAGAGAATTGCATTGCTATTTTTCGGCGTCGATGGCGCCGACATCGCACCGATCCGATGTCGGTTTCCGGGGCTGAAACCAAAGACAGGGAAAAATAAGATGAAACAGTTCTTGAAATTGACCGCCGCGCCGGCCACGACGCTGTTCGCGCTGGCGTTCATCGCGATGGCGACGCCCGCGGCCGCAAGCTCGAACGAGTTCTGCCGCACCAACTCTTCGGGGATGCGAAGCTGCGGCTTTTCCACCATGGAGCAATGTCAGGCGATGTCCTCCGGTCGCGGCGGCTCCTGTACACGCGATCCGTTTTTACCCACTGCCAGCGACGCCCTTGCCTATCAGCCGAAGCATTCCGGTTCAAAGGGCGCCAGGAAACCGGTTCAGAATCGATAAGCCGTATTATCGCTTACAGAGAGCTAATCTTCGTCAGTTCGCGGCCTTTGAAGCCGAGTTCAAAGGCCGCGACAGTGCTGGTCGAGCGAGGACAAATCGGCAGCGCCCCCGAGAAGGTTACCAGACCCGCGGTACCAGACGATGCCGAACTCATCGGATCACTGCTGCTTTTCCCAGAATGACAGCAGGCCCTGCGAGGCCGAACCTCCGATCACGCAGGGGATGCCGACCTCGACCTGCCCGAGCGCCGCTGCCGAGACGCAACCGAGCGCGACTGCGCCGACGCCGATCTGGCCCCAGAAGTCGAGATTGCTGCCGGCTATCCGAGCCCTTGGTCTTGAGTTCATCGACGGCGGCGAGCGCATCCTTGCGCACCGCGCCAAGCTGCACCGTATCGGCTGCTTCGATCACCTCGCCGAGCGGCGCCTTGATCGCTTCCGGCTGATTTGCCAACTCGCTGTGGAGAAACTCGCGCAACCCTGCGTCACGAACGGCGTAGCTCGCCAACGTGTATCGCGCCATGCTGCCGACCGTCAGCTTGTCGAGGGTGTCGCGGCTCTTGGTCCAGGGCAGCATCTGCATGATGCGCAAAATCGGGAGGTGTGAGCCGGTCGCGAAATAATATCCCCACAACGTATCCAGCAGATCCTGATTGCTGGCGAAAGTTTGCGCCATCTTCAGCTTCTTGTCATCCTTGGCGAAAGGATTGCGCGTGAAGGCGACGCGCAGCTTGTCGAACATGCCGGGTTTTGCATCTTCCAGCGGAATGTTCGCCAGGGTCGGGAGCGTGCCGGCGAGATAGCTGTCGATCATCACCTTGCGTCCCGGCATCTTTGGGGCGACCTTGCGCAGCAGATTCTTCCAGTCGGGCAAGCCCGAATAGGCGATGGCGCGAACGATCACCCATTCGTCCTCCGGCGCGACCGGAAAGAAACTGGTGACGAGTTGTTCGGCTTTGGCCGGGTTCGATCCGATCGCGCCGGCGATGAAGCCGAGATAGATGCCTGCATTCTCCGGCTCCTTGAAGCTTTGCGCGTGGAACAGCACGCGCACGGCGGCCGGGACATGGGCGTAATCCGGCTTGGCCCGGTAATTGTAGATCCATTGCTGGACCACGTTAAGCGACGCGCGCGGATCGATATCCGGCGTGACCGCGGCATCCGCGGGCTGCATCAGCAGAAACATGGTGATGAAGATTGCTGGGTAACGCATGTGATGGCTCCTGGCGAGCGCTCTCGCATGCGACGGTCGCAGCGCGAGCGTTTCGGCCCTCTACGGCTAGTGAGCATTTGAAGCGGCTATACGACGATTCTGGGAATGCGCGGTTCGGCGCGGCGTCGAAATTATGGCAACCCGTTAGCGCTCAAGCCCGCAACTGACCTTACGTCAGACATTCTTTCGCCCCGCGCAGGCAATTCGATCCCAGCCTGTTAAATGGCGGACAGGCGGGACGTGATCAAACAATGCAAGGCGCCGAGCCGGCGAAGTCGCCGGTTGCAGACAGCGATCGTGCTGTTGGCCGCAGTGCTCGGGCTTCTTTCTACACCGGCTTTTGCGGTCGAGGCTGCGGCGCAGGTCGCGCGAGACCATCGATGTGCAGGGCAATCGCCGCATCGACGCCGATACCGTACGTTCGTATTTCCATCCCGCTCGCGACGGACGGTTCGACGACGCCGCGCGCGATGCCGGCGCTAAAAGCGCTGCTGGCAACCGGCCTGTTCGATAATGTCAAGATCGAGCGCACCGGCGAACGGCTGGTCGTGCATCTGCACGAGGCCCCGGTGCTCGATCGTGTCGCATTCGAGGGCAACAAGAAAATACAGGACAAGGAGCTAACGGCCATCATCGAGTCCAAGCCGCGCGGTGCGCTGCAGCGCGCCGTGGTGCAGTCCGACGTCGGCCGCATCCTCGAAGCCTACCGCCATGCCGGACGCGACGATGTCAGCGTGGCGCCCAAGATCATCGACCGCGGCAACGATCGGGTCGACCTCGTCTATGAAGTAACGGAGGGTGCCAAGACGACCGGTGCGGCAGATCAACTTCGTCGGCAACCAGGCTTTCAGCAAGCGGCAGCTCGCCGCTGTGATCAAGACCTCCGCGACCAACCTGTTGAGCTTCCTGACCGGCGGCGATGCCTACGATCCCGACCGCGTGGCCGACGATCGCGAGCAATTGCGGCTGTACTACCGGAGCAAGGGTTATGCCGACGCCAACGTGACGTCGGCCAAGGCCGAATACGATCCGGCGATCAAGGGATTTACGCTGACGTTTTCGATCGACGAAGGCCCGCTCTATCATTTCGGCGATGTCAACGTCGTCTGCAACGTGCCGGGACTGGATTCCGAAAAACTTCGACGCCTGCTGGTGACGCGCTCCGGCGCGGTGTTCGACGGCAATGCGCTCGACAAGACGGACGAAATTCTCGCGATCGAACTGTCGAAACTCGGCTTTCCCTTCGCCCAGGCCACGCCCCGCATCACGCGCGATGCCTCAGCAAAGCGCATCGACGTTTCATTCGTGATTGATCAGGGGCCGCGGACCTATGTCGAGCGCATCGACATCCACGGCAATACGCGCACTCGCGGCTATGTGATCCGGCGCGAATTCGATATCTCCGAAGGCGATGCCTATAACCAGAGCCTGATCGATCGCGCCGAACGGCGGCTCAAGAACCTGAACTATTTCAAGACCGTCAAAATCACGCGCAAGCCCGGATCGGTCGCGGATCGTGTCATTGTCGATGTCGAAGTGACCGAACAGTCGACCGGTGAATTCAACATCGCCGGCGGTTACTCGACGACCGACGGCCTGCTCGTCGAGGTCAAGCTGGGCGACAGCAATTTCCTCGGCAGCGGCGATTCGGTGAAGTCCTCCGTGAGTTACGGCGAGTACTCGCGTGGGGTCGACCTTTCGGCTTCGGAGCCGTACTTCCTCGGCACGCGCGTTTCGGCTGGCATCGAGCTTTATGGCAAGCAGAATGACGCCAGCCCGTACCAGTCCTATGGCACCGACGTCTACGGCGCGACCCTGCAGTTAGGCACGCCGATAACCGAGCAGCTGGGCGTGCAGTACCACTACTCTTTGTATGACCAGAACGTGACGCTCGATCCGGCATCGCTGGTCGCGGCGCCGTCGCTGCCGATCCAGCAGGCGGCACTCGCCGGTCCGCAATGGGTCTCCGCGATCGGCGAAACCGTCACCTACAATACGCTCGACAACAACAAAAACCCGACCGACGGAATCAAATCGCAACTCACCCAGGATCTGGCTGGCCTCGGCGGCGACGTGAATTTCCTGCGCACGACCGAGGACCTGCGCTACTACCACTCGATCAACGATGACGTGGTCAGCCTGGTTCGCGTGCAAGGTGGCTACATCACCGGCTGGGGCGGCCAGCAGGTGCCGTTGATTAACAGCTTCTTCGGCGGCCCGACCTTGGTGCGCGGGTTTGCGCCCAACGGGTTCGGCCCGCGCGATCTCACCCCCGGCACGACCATGGATAATGTCGGCGGCACCATGTACTGGGCAAGCACGCTGGAATTGCAGAGCGCGATCCCCGGCGTGCCGCAGGAATACGGGTTGAAGGCAACCGCCTTTGTCGATTCCGGCAGCGTCTTCAACTACGGCGGGCCGACGACATTTCCAGGCTCCACGCAAACGATGCAGCTGGCCAATTCCAACATCGTACGATCCTCGGTCGGCGTGGGCCTGGTCTGGGCCTCACCGTTCGGCGCGCTCAGCATCAACTACGCGATGCCGGTCACGAAGGCGCCCTACGACGTGACCCAGCCATTCAGTTTTGGCGCGGGACCGCTCTGAGCCGCCCGGCTTCGCGTGTCAGGCTCGGTCACCCCGGCAGCCCGCGCAATCAGCGGAATGATGTCGACACCGGTTCACTTCATCCATCCTGGTGAGTCTAGCGATCCCTGTTCATCTCGGATTTAGACGTTTCGGAAAGCCTTTGATAACCGTAAAAAAGGGAACTGCTTCCGCGTTCACTCTTCCGGGGAGCTTTAAGCATATTAAGCACATGTGCGGACTTACCCAGGAGGATTGTACCGTGTCCGTTAAAGAGTTTCTCAGTCAGCGGGCTGTCAACATCAACGTTGGCGGGCAGTACACGCTTTCGAACTGGTTTGATCCGCAGGGAAAGCCGCGTAGCTTCGCGTGCCGAACCAGCCGCGTTTCGCCGTTCCGGATGATGGTCGTCGTACCGGTGGTCGGCAAAGTCGGAGATCGCTTCACCTCCTACTTCGACGATTTCGGCAAACTCGACGGCCTCATCACTGACGTCGCTTCCGGCAGCGTCCTGCTCGAACTTGCCATGCCCGAGTCCATGCGCGAGAAGTTCGCAAGCAAGCTCACCTGGCTGGAAAAGAAGCAGAAAAATCCCAACATCCGCGACGGCCGGAAGCAGGCACGCGTCGTTCCGGCGAGCCAGCATTCGACTCTGACCTTCGCCGATGGCAGCACCCAGGGCTGCTTTGTCATCGACATGTCGGCGTCCGGTGCCGCTGTCTCGGCTGGCGTCCAGCCTCAGATCGGAATGCCGCTCGCCGTTGGGGCCTGCGTTGGTCGCGTGGTCAGACTTTTACCCGATGGCTTCGCGGTCAAGTTCGTCGAACAACCGAAACCAAAAGACCTTGAGCGGCTAGTCGTGCGCCCCACGGGTCCGCGTTGCGCCGGCGGTGCAGCGCCGTAGGTCGTAACGGGTTGCGCACGCCGCTGAGCGGATGACTCGGCGTGCAGTACCGGTTCTTTTCATACGTCCAATAGGCTGGCCAGGAAATCGACAAAGGCTCTGATCCTCGTCGGGCACCAGCCTGCCCTGCCTGGGCTGCCCCTCCAAGCAATCCTAAGCCAACTAGTCGCGCACGCTGCGCCAGATGGAAAAGCGGGCAATGAGTGCCACGGACACTCCGATAGCGGCGGCGGCCGCGTAGGCAGTTGGCCCGTTCAAAGACACGCCTGCAATATCGAATTCCCAACCGATCAACAGCGGCAGCACGCCAAAGAACACTCCGCCTGCGATCCCGCGCCAGATGTGTTTTGTCACGCTCGTACCCCCGCCTGCCGGTCCCCCCTCGAGGGTCGCAGGATCAGGTGCGCCAGTTCTCGCCCTTGCCGTGCGAACGGTGCTCCGGGGTATTCGGCGGCAGTGAAAGGCCACAAGAGACCCATCACGCCGAAGGCAATGAGACCCAAGCCGAACGCCAAACCAACCCATTGCAAAACGCTGGCCATCTGCTCCTCACCGTTTCTCGGAGATTGGTTGCGACAAGGCGCCGATCGGTTCACCGCCGGCCCGGCGCATCGCCTCCTGCAATCCGGCGACTGGTGCTTGAGACCGATCCTGGTTGTGGTGGCGTCGACAAAGTAGGTCGATCTCGCAGCCGTTTCCAAGATATTTGATGCTGTTTCCCAAGAAGCCGCGCGACGCCCGGAACGACGGCTCTATATCGAGCCGGCATCGCGAGCCTTAACTCGCCACGGCGCCGTGAACTTAAAGGCCCGAGGCGCGACCAATGCATTACGCGCACCGGAGCACGGCGGCCTCAGCAAGGACGCGACGTCCCGGCAAGAACACTTCGCTCAAATTTTTTACGACAAGTTGAGGAAACCAGATGCTGGACGCCCACCAATTGCTATGGACACAGATTGCCGCCGGCGTCTGCCTGCTGATTTTCGGCGCGTTGCTGTTCAATCTGATTCGCTTGAGGGGCCAGATGCAGGCGGCCAGCAAATGGAACAGGGTGGAAGGCATCATCGCCGCTTCCGAGGTCAAGCAACCATCCTCGCACGTATCCGACGATTTGAACGACGCCAGCCCTGTTATCCGCTATCGCTATCGCGCCGGCGGCCAGGACCTCGAAAGCGACCAGATCAGGATTGGCGGCCAGCCGCTGACGACACGCGTGCTCGCCGGCAAGATGGTGGCTAGATATCCGGTTGGCTCACATGTCGACGTCTATATCGATCCGAACGATCCGAAAAACGCACTGCTGGAGCCGGCTCAGCAAGACAACCTCGCCGCTCAGCTTGCCTTCACGATCGCGTTCGGTTTCGCTGCCGCGGTTCTGGTCGCGCATGCGATCGCGGGCCACGTGCTTTACGCCGGCAACGGCGTTCCGCTGTTTGCCTTCGCGTTGCCGTTCCTCGCTATCCTTGCCGCTGTCTTCAGCGTTGTCTCCTTTGTGCGCGGGCGGCGGCTGGCGAGCGCGAGCGCGCGATGGCCGACGGCCGCCGGCATCATCACAGCGTCAGGCGTGATCGAGGAGGAAATCGAGGACGAGAGCAACACCGACAAGTCATTCATCCGCAAGATCCATCGCTATCAAATCGATCTGCGCTACGCCTACCAGGTCGGCAAGCGCGACTTCGTCGGCACGGCAGGGAATTGGGGATGGACGGGCATCTACGGCCTTCGTGAACTCGCGGAAGCCGCGGCCGGCCGCTATAGCCAGGGTCAGCCCGTCACCGTCTATTACGACCCCGCGCAGCCTGGCAACGCCGTGCTGGAGCCGGACACCCGGCAGGGCTCGCTGGCACCGCTGATCTTTGCTGCAATTGCTGCCGTGGTCGGCGGGGTTATCCTGGCGTTCTTCATCAAGATCGGTTTTGGTAATTAGACAAGCGCCGCGGGGCGCGCTGGTAGCCAGGCGCTGCTTTTGCGCCGGGCGCTTGCGGTCAACGAAAACCCGCCGGATGAAATCCGGCGGGGGCCATGTCTCATGGAGTTTGAGATGCCCCCTGACAAGGAGACAGAAACTTACTTCAACGAGCTATTGATCGAAGTAAACTGGTTGTTAAGGTTGCTGCCCAGGCCGTTCACCACCGCGATAATCGCGAGCGCGATTCCGGCTGCGATCAGACCGTATTCAATCGCGGTCGCGCCCGACTGATCGGACAAGAACTTCAAGAAGCTGCGCTTCAAACCTGCCTCCTTTGGGTTGTCTTTCAATGGTTCAACGCCCTAGAAATACGACAGATCGCCTAAGCTTAGATAAATAGGTCTGTCTCAATTTTAGTTACAGTTTCATTGCCGGCAATTTGCCCTGCGCTCAGCGCGCGCGTCGATCGGCGTCACCGTAGACCGCTGTCGTAGAATCGTCATGTGCCGGAGCAGGCCATGACACCAACGCTTTGCTGGCGAGCAGGATGCTCAACTACCGTGGCCGCGGCGCTCCAACTTTACACCAAGCAGAGCATAGCTATTTTCAGAGCACGGCGCTCACCTTCTCTCCGTCGCAAACCCATAGATCAACGCCAGCCGGTCGAGGCACTCGCGAAATCGCCGCGCGAAATAGTCGATCCAGCGCTGGCCGCGCAGCCCTCTCCGCTGCCCGATCTGCTCCATGGTCATGCCGAGAACCAAGACCTCATGCACCAGCGCGGAGCCGTCGGCACCGAGTTCACGTTCGGCGCGGTTCAGCCGTAGCACGGCCTTGCGCTGACGCTCAGTGATCGGCTCCCGCACTCGCCCGCCGTCGACATACTCCCGCGTCGGGTCGACCGCCTGCGGGCCGGGCTCGGCCTTCTCCCAATCGTCCTGCAACGCCCTCCCACCCTGATATTGCGCCTCGTCGATCTGGCGATGGCTGTGCAGCCGGCCCAGGGGATCGTTGCGGATCGAGCGCAGGGTGACGATCTTTTCTCCCGGCTCGAGTGCCAGTGGATCGCCGACTTCAACCGCCGCCACTTCCGAATTGCGCGGCAGATCCTGGGATCGGCGATCGTGAACCTTTACTGGTCTATGCGACTTGTCGCGTTTTGCCCGTGCCACCGTCTATTGCTCCGTTTGGTGATTGAATTCAGTGTTTGTCTCCGCCCGCTTGAGGGGCGACGCATCCGGCGCGGGGTTTTTGCCCGCGGGCACCGTCATTTCTTCGCGCAACAGTGCGGCCAGGTCTTCCTTTCGGACCGAACCGGCCAGCTGCTGCGTCATCAGCGCGCGCAGATGGGCGATGGGATGGCGACGCGCAAGCCTCTTCATCCTGACAACCATGACCGCCGGGTCAGCTTCGGCCCGCGTTTCATGCCGCCTCCCACGAGCCTCAGTGTGACTGTCCCGGCCGCCCGTTCCGACGCCGTACCGGGTCCGCGCGTCAGATGGAAATGCGCGGTGCAGTAGCTCGAATTTTCACGCTTCGGATGGCCGCAGAAGGTGATGGCTTCGCCCTCCTCGTCGCCGCCGTAAGGATAGTGGCAATCACCGGATAAGAGATCGACAAGGGCAAGATGGCGCGGCACGATCTCGACACAGCGGAGTTTGACCGGCGCCGCCGCTGCGAAAACCGGCATCGGCACGAGCCGCAGGGATGCGGACGCCTGGCGTTTGCGCAATTTGCGCCGCCGCCGCGCTTTCGCTCGCGGCAGCGACTTGGGCCGGTCGCCGGGACGATCGGGGCCCGCAAGCCCAAGGCGCTTGGCGCGGCCGATCGCGGCACAGCGGGAATAGGAGGTTTTAAACCTCGCGTTGATCGCGTCGTCGATCTCGGAATAGGACATGCCCTTGGCGTGATATTCCCGCAGCGCGGCTGAATGCGCCAGCGTCCAGTTCGTCGATTCCATTGGCTTGCTCTCCCCGAAGCTTGCCGTCGTTGCGAGGAGCAAGCGACCAAGCAATTCACCTTTTCCCTGTGCGCCTGGATTGCTTTGCTTCGCTGGCAATGCCGGTCGCAGTAGAATCGGGCCACCCCTGTGGCCCGGGCCGCCCAAATCGAGTTCTGATATTCAGAATTAAATGTCAAGCGCGGTTTCTGATAATCGGAATTGCAAATGCTTCTGAAATTCGGAAAGGATGGTGCCCATGAAAGGATGGTGCCATGCTGGATGTCAAAATGATCGAGCGGGGACTGGCGAAGCCGGGCAAGACCAAGGGCGGTCTGGCGATGGCGATGGGCGTTCGCGCGGGCGCGGTTTCCGAAATATTGGGCGATACCCGCCTGATCAAGGCGTCGGAAATCCAGCCCATCATCGATTACCTCGAACTGAACTCGGTTCCGATCATGGGCCGCGTCGGGGCCGGCGCGACCATCGAGCCCGAACACGAGCAGGTGCCGCCGGAAGGCCTTGGCGAGGTGGAGTTGCCCTTCCCTATGGAGGAGGAAACCATAGCCTTCGAGGTGGCCGGCGATTCCATGCTGCCGAAATACGAAAATGGCGATATCATCGTGGTCTACCGGGAGCAGCGCCATCCCTTAGGGAGCTTCTACGGAGAAGAGGCTGCGGTCAGGCTGAAGACGGGCGAGCGGTACCTTAAAACCATTGAGCGGGGAAAATCCGCCAGCCTGGTCAATCTCACCAGCTTCAACGCCAAGCCGATCAACGGGGTGAAGCTGGAATGGATCGGGGAAATCTGTGTCACCCTGCCGAGGGGCCAGATCGAGCGGCTGCGCGCCAAGGCCGCGGCCCGGGCGCGCAAGGCGACCAAAGCGCATGGCGGGCGCACCTCGGAGAAATGAGCAGGCTCTCCCCGTGAGCCCGCGGGTGATTCTCGATCGGATCCCGGGCATTTGCCGCAACGCAAGGGCTGTTTCGTATTATCAGAAATCAAGCCCTTGACATGCTTCTGATTATCAGAAACATTGGGCGGCATCCGCCTGCCCGCTTCAGGGTTCGAAGAGAACGTCGCCATGCAGTATTTCGTCGTAATGATCGACTATGGACGACGCGGGCGCGAGGCCCTCGTCGATCCCGAAATCACCCGGCGCGAAGTGATCTCGCGCGTAGCCTCCGGCGAGTACAAGAACATCAGCTTCATCCACGAGATCGCCGATACCGCGGTCGACGATGTCACGGCCGAGATTCTGGCCGAGGCCGCCGTTCCGGAAATCGGCCTGACAGGTTCCGATCTGCAGGCCAGCCGGTTCGACCATGCCCGCGATCTGGCAAAGCACGAGCCGGTTTGAGGCGCGTAATTCGGATCGGACTGCCATTCCCTGAATTGGCTGACGGTACGGCCTTCGCGCGGCGGCGCGGGCACGCAGTATTGCATTCAGTACTATCAGTCTGGCCCCCGGGTGGCTGATATGCCTGCCCATCTGGCGCAAGTCTCTTGCGTCTATGCTGCGATGCGGCCTTTCATGACAGGCCTGTCACATGTGAATTTGTTGCGATCTCGATTTGCAGAACTGGCAAACGGGTTTGGTGCCCAACACCTTTCCCGGCTCAGCGCCGTCAGAACGCCTTGCAATCGCGCCGACATGTTTCATTGACCGCAAAGCGTACCCGTTGGTTCGTGGTCGCCGGATCCGCCTACACCCCGGAACTTTAGCGCCGCGCCGCGGTTATTTGGGTAACCAATAGAGCCGCTCTTGTTAGCTGCTCGTGAAGTGAGGGGACGCTAGAGAGAACCATGTCAACACTCAAAACCTCAAAATTCAAAGTCTTTGCCATTATAGCTATGACGGCTGTTCTGGCCGGCGCAGCCTACGCGGCTCCAGGAAGAGGCGGCGGTGGCGGTGGCGGTGGCGGTGGACGAGGCGGCGGGGGCGGATTTCATGGCGGCGGCGGAGGTGGATTTCATGGCGGCGGCGCGCATTTCGGCGGTGGTGGGGCTCGCATGGGCGGCGGCGCCCATTTCGGCGGGGGCGCGCGCATGGGCGGTGGAGCTCATTTCGGAGGTGGCGCGCGTATTGGCGGTGGCGGAGCACGTTTCGGTGGTGCACACATCGGGGGCGCACACATCGGCGGCAGGTCTTCGATAGCCCGGTCTTCGGCGAGGCCGGGTTCGCGCGGTCAACGCTCGTTTGCGGCTCATGGCAATCCGAACCGGGGCGCCGGCCGCAGCGCAACGATCAATGCAAATCGAGGCGCTACCTTCAGCGGCAATCGGAACGCAAATGTAAGATCACGCGCGGTGCGGAACGTGTTGAACTCACACGCCGTCGCCGGTGCGTTGCACAACAGGAACGCGCTGCAAAATCCACACACGCGGGCTCAAATCGCTGCGAGCGCCGCTACGGCGGGATGGCATGACGGCCGCGGTGGCAGAGGATGGTGGCGGCATGGCAATGGTGGATATGGCTGGGTCGGCCCGCTGTTTTGGCCGTTCGCCTATTACGACATGTATGACTATGCGATGTGGGGCTACGGCTACGATGATCCGTTCTGGGATTACGGCTACAACGACATCTATGCCGGCCTGTTTTCCCCCTACGGCTACGACGACCTCGCGGGATATGCGGGATATTTGCCGCAAAGCGTGGGCAACGCTCAGGCCCGGGCCGGACAGGCACCTGACGCTCCGGCGGCGGCGCCGGACCAGTTGGCGCAGATGTGCGGCGAGGACAGCCGCGACATCGCAGGCTTGCCGATCGATCAAATCCAGCAGGCGATCCTGCCGAATGACGCGCAACGCGCGGCGCTCGATGATCTTGCCAACGCCTCGGTGAAGGCGGCGCAGGATATCAAAGCCGCATGTCCGACCCAACTAGCGCTGACCGCCCCTGCCCGGCTCGCGGCGATGCAACAACGCATCGAGGCGATGATAACAGCGGTCGGAACGGTCGAGCCGCCGTTGCAAAAATTTTACGACCTCCTGAACGACGAGCAGAAGGCCAAGCTGAACGCGCTCGGCCAGGATCAACGCAGCGCCAAGGCTGCGCCGGCGACCGGAGGCTCGGCTGCCCAGAACTGCGGGGCGCAAGCGGGCGTGACGCAATGGCCGGCCGCCGAGATCGAGTCGAAGCTTCATCCGACCGAAGAACAGCGCGCCAGTCTTGCCGCGCTACAGGACGCCAGCGCCAAGGCAGCGGACATGCTCAAGACCTCGTGCCAGGCTGCAGACGCGATCACGCCGCCGGCCCGGCTCGAAGCCGTCGGCAAGCGGCTGGACACCATGCTGCAGGCGGTCAAGACGGTGCACGCAGCCCTGGACGACTTCTATGGAAAATTAACCGATGAGCAGAAGGCGCAGTTCGAGGCCATCGGACCGCGCCGCACGGCGCTTTCCGATCAGCCCGCTTCCGATCAGCTTGCCGCGACTTACCAAGCGCATGGTCGCCACCACCACCACGGTGTCAACGTTGCCGGTTTGATCCGGCATTTCATTTGGCTTGGGCGGTAGACCAACGATTACAGCGCGTGGGTCAAGCCGCTCCACGCGCGAAAAAAAATAGTACGATCCGTCAGGCCGACGTCACATGGACGCTGTAGAAGCCCGCACTATCGGTAAAGTCTCGAAGCGGCTCGTGCCGTTTCTCATCGTCTGCTACTTCGTCGCGTATCTGGACCGCGTCAATGTGAGCTTTGCCGCACTGACGATGAACCAGGACCTTGGGCTGTCGCAGACCGCGTTCGGCTTCGGCGCCGGCATCTTCTTCGTCGCCTATTTCATCTTCGAGGTGCCGTCCAACCTCATGCTCGAACGTTTCGGCGCGCGCAAATGGATCGCCCGTATCATGCTGAGCTGGGGCATCCTGTCGGGAGCCATGGCCTTCATCCCCGTGATCGGCCGCACCACCGGGCTCGGCAACGAGTACAGCTTTTATCTGGTCCGCGTGCTGCTCGGTGTGGCCGAGGCCGGCTTTTTTCCCGGCATCATCTTCTATCTGACCTTGTGGTTCCCGACCGAGTATCGGGCGCGCATCGTCGGCTACTTCATGGCCGCGATCCCGCTCTCGACCGTGATCGGCGCGCCGATCTCCGGCGTGCTGCTCTATCTGCATGGCGGCCTCGGTCTGGCCGGCTGGCAATGGCTGTTCGTCATCGAAGCCCTACCCGCCATCATCCTTGCCGGCGTGGTGTTCTTCTATCTCACCGACCGGCCGGCCGACGCGGCTTGGCTCACGCCCGACGAACGCAGCTGGCTCGCCGAACGCCTGGAGATCGAGCAGCGCCAACGCCTGGCCGTGCAGGATTATTCGGTCATGCAGTCGCTGGTGAATCCGCGGGTGCTCGGGCTGAGCCTGGTGTATTTCGGCGCGGTGGCGACAAATTACGGGCTCAGCTTCTTCCTGCCGCAGATCGTCAAATCGTTCGGCCTCAACACGTTTCTCACCACGGTGGTCTCCGCCCTGCCTTACGTGGTCGGCACGGTCGGCATGGTATGGTGGGGCCGCCGCTCCGACCGCGTCGCCGAGCGGCGCTTCCACGCCGCCTTCCCGCTGTTCGTTGCAGCGGCCGGGATCGCGGTATTGACGGCGCTCGACGATCCCACGCTGAAGATGCTCTCGCTCTGCGTGGCCGGCTTCGGCATCTTCGCCTGCCTGCCGGTGTTCTGGACGTTGCCCACCGCTTTCCTCTCCGGCGCCGCCTGCGCGGCCGGGGTCGCCGTGATCAATTCGATCGGCAACCTTGCGGGATTTGCCGGTCCATTTGCGATGGGATGGATCAAGGACCAAACCGGCAGCTATGCCGGCGGTTTGCTGCTGCTGGCGGCGCTCGGCTTCGTGGCGACGGGCATCGCGCTGGTGCTCGGGCATGATGAAGCGACGCAACGCGCCCCGGTCGCAGCGGAATAAGCCAATGCAATATCGGAAGAATTGCGCCATCGCCGGCCAGGCGTGGATATGGGCCGCTGCTTGCGTTACGCCGGCTACCGCGCGGCTGGGACCACTGGTCGGCACCGCCGCATTCGGCGATTGGCACGCCGACAGGCCCGGCGTTGCCAGGCTGATCAAGCCTGAAGATCTGCCAAAGCCAGGGGCGACGGATTCGCCGCCGAGCGTGGCTCATGAAACCGGTCCAAACGCACTGGCTACAAGGTGATCCGCATCCGCCTCAAAGACGGCATACCCACCGGCGAATACGAGGATTTCGTCACCGGGTTTGTGATCAATGATTCCGAGGTGTGGGGAAGACCGGTTGGCGTCGCCGTGGCACATGACGGCGCACTGCTGGTCTCGGAGGACGCCAGCGGCACCATCTGGCGGATTACACACTGAACCCAGACCTGGAAACGCCTTCACTCATGGCTGGAAAGCGGGCTGGCAATGCTTTCCAGCGATTTGCCTTCCGCGTCGATGCCGAGCTTCCATTCCGTCACCGCCGCAACGAGAAGCAACAGCGCAGCGAGCGCATATCCGATGCTGACCATCCAGCTCGATCCGGACCCGATCAGCCAGCCGAACAATAGCGGCGACAGGCTTCCTCCGATCGCGGTCCCCAACGCGTAAAAGCAGGCGATCGCCAGCGCCCGGGTCTCCAGCGGGAATATCTCGCTGGCGGTGAGATAGGCCGAACTCGCCGCCGCCGAGGCGAAGAAGAAAATTATCAGCCACGCGACCGTCTGTGTCACCGCCGTCAGAATGCCGGCGCCGAACAGCAACGCGGTCAGAAGCAGAAGAAGTCCGCTGATGGCAAATGTTCCACCAATCATCTTCCGGCGTCCGACGGTGTCGAACAAAGTGCCGAGCAACAGCGGACCGCAAAAATTGCCGAGCGCCAGCGGCAGCAGATAGAACCCGATACGCTGCTCGGGCACGCGGTAGAAGTGCGACAGAATTAGTCCGTAGCTGAAGAACACCGAATTATAGAGAAACGACTGCGCCACCATCAGCGTGACCGCCAGGATGCTGCGCGTGCGGTATTTTCCCAGCATCGACGCGAAGATCATGCCGAGCCCGAATGATTTTCGAGGATGTACTGTGAGACTGCCCTCAGCCGGCGGAAGTTTTCGTCCCGTCGAAGCCGCGACTTCTTGCTCAATCTTTTTCACCGTCTGGTCGGCCTCGTCCGCCCGGCAGTGCGTCACCAGCCACCGCGGGCTTTCCGGCACAAAGCGCCGAAGCATCAGGATCGAAAGCCCGAGCACGCCGCCGATCCCGAAGCCGAGCCGCCAGCCGACATCGACCGAAAACAGGCTTTGATCGAGCAGCAAGGGCGTGACGGCGGCACCGGCCGCAGCACCTACCCAAAAACTGCCGTTCACGATCAGGTCGATACGGCCGCGATATTTCGCCGGGATCAGCTCGTCGATCGCCGAATTCACGGCGGCATATTCTCCCCCGATGCCCATCCCGGTCAGCATCCGGAATAATGCGAAACTCCAAAAATTCCAGGAGACCGCGCTGAGTAATACACCGGCGAGATAGACGATCAGCGTTGCATAAAACACCAGTCGGCGTCCGAAGCGGTCGGTCACCCAGCCGGAGACGAGCGCACCGGTTACCGCTCCCGCGACATAGCACGAAGCCACCGCGCCGAGATTTGCACTTGAAAGATGCAGCGTCTGGGGATTTTGCAGCGCGGGTCCGAGCGCGCCTACAATCGTGACTTCAAGTCCATCCAGAATCCAGGTGACGCCGAGGCCGACAACAATGAGAAGATGAAACCGGCTCCAGGGCAAGCGATCGAGACGTGCGGGGATATCCGTTTTTACCGCTGTTGCGCTTGGCGACGATCGTTGTGTAACCGGCATGGCGATAGGGAGCTCCTCGGCGGACCTAACCTGCACGCAATCAAGAGGTTCCTTGGATGCGCCGGCATCCCCTCGGGGATTGCTGACTGAAGTGTCACCTGCAATTCATTTGCCATCGCGATCGCATTGGCGAACAATCGGGCATCTCACAGCATGGGAGTTTGGAAGATGCGCTTGCCCATTATTCCGCCATCCGAACTGAGTGCCGAACAGAAGCCGCTCTATGACGACATGCGCGATGGCATCACCAGGAATTTCCAGGGTTTTGTGAATATTCGCGACGATGGCGCCCTATTGGGTCCGTGGAATCCATGGATCCAGGAGCCCAAATTCGGCGAGCCGGTCTGGGAGCTGACAAAAGCCATGGTGTCCAATCCATCGCTTCCGGCCAACGTCAGGGAAGTCGCGATCCTCGTCACGGGCTCTCACTTTCGGTCAGCCTACGAACTCTACGCACATGTGATCGTCGCCGAACACCGCGGCCTTTCGGATGAAAAGCTGGCAACCATTGTCGCGGGCCAACGTCCCGGCGATCTCACCCGGCAAGAGGCGGTCGCCTACGACTTCGCCTCGGCGCTGGTCAATGGCGGCGTTCTGCCTGAGCTGACCTACCGCGCGGCGGTCGAACAGTTCAGCCAGCACGGCGCAGCCGAGCTCTCCTACCTGGTCGGATTGTATTGCCTCGTGTCGGTGACACTGAACACGTTTGACGTTCCGGTGCCGGACTGAAGGCGAGAGCGACTGCGGCCCGGATAGACACGAGCGAGTCATTCAGCCGCCAAATGTGATGATGCGCATCAATGGCTGAGACGATATCATCACTCGGCGCTACGCCTTCGCCGCCGCCCCTGGAACGGGGTTGGCGGCTTCACCGAAAATCTCCGCGGCGATGCGGTTGGTCTCGATCGCGGCAGGCACCCCGCAATACATCGCCACCAGCAACAGGACGTCCTGCACCTGCTCCCGGGTGCACCCGTTCGCCAGCGCGCCCTTGGCATGGACGCGAAATTCGGCGGGCTTGTTGCTGGCAGCGGTAATTCCGAGCATGACCAGACTGCGGATATCGTCAGGCAGGCCCGGCCTCTCCCAGACATCCCCATAGACATAGGCATTGATAATGTTCTGCAGCGGCGCGCCAAATTCGCCTGACGCCGCCATTCGCTTTTCGACATCGGCCTCGCCGAACATCTTTTTGCGCCGGCGCAAGCCGCGTGCGTATAATTCCTTGGTGTCCACGTTGCTTGCTCCCCGCGCGACCTTTGCTACTGATCTGTTTATACGGTCAAATTGTGGGGCGCTCAACCCGACAAATCCCCGCAGGTCAGGCACTGCATCTTGCATCGGGTTTATTTGTCCGTATAAATCGTCCGAAGAAATCCGAAGAGATTTCCTGAGACGTTCTGCGGAGGATTTGAGATGAAGCTGCGATCGGGTGTTCTCGCCGGTTTACTCCTGATGGCGCTGGCAGCGCCGCACGCCGTCGCAGCCGCCGACGATTATCCGCAACGCCAGATCAAGATCATCGTGCCGTTTCCGGCCGGCGCGGGCCCGGATCAGGTGGCGCGCATGCTCGGCCAATATCTGCAAGAAAGCTTCGGGCAGACGGTCGTGATCGAGAACCGCGCTGGCGCGCTCGGCAGCATCGGCGCCCAGGAAGTCGCCCGCAGTGCGCCCGACGGTTACACGCTGCTGATGGGAACCAACACCACCCAGGCCGCCAATGTCGCGATGCTGAAAAACCTGCCCTACGATCCGGCCAGGGACTTCGCGCCGATCATCAGAACCGTAACGACCGCCATGGTGCTGATCGTCAAGCCCGATTTTCCCGCCAAGGACCTCACTCAATTCATGGAATATGCGCATACCCACCCCAATCTGACCGCCGGCTATGGCTCCGGCGCATCGCAGATCTCGATCGGACAGTTGCAAAGCCGCGGCGGCCTGTCGGTGATCGCGGCGTCCTATCGCGGCGTGCCGCAGGCCGTCACTGACGTGATGGGCGGCGCGATCAACCTTGCTTTTGCGGATTTCTCGCTCGCCATCCCGCAGATGAAGGGCGGTACGCTGCGCGGAATCGGCGTGACCTCGCCGGCGCGAAACGAACTGACGCCGGACCTTCCTTCGCTTGCCGAGGCCATGCCCGGCTTTGAAGCCACCATCTGGTATGGTTTGCTGGCGCCGGCGGGCACGCCCGCGCCTGTCATCAACAAGCTCTACGCCGAGAGCGCAAAATTCCTCGCGATGCCCTCGACCCGGGAGAAACTCGCAAGCGTGGGTGTCATCGTTTCTCCGATGGCTCCCGACGAATTCGGCGGCTTTATCCGCAGCGAGATCACGCGGTGGACCGCGGATGCCAAGGCTGCCGGCATCGAAGCCAAATAACTGCGATACCGAAGGGCGGTTCACTCATGCACTCGCACGCGCCCGTCGGAATCATCGGACTGGGCCTGATGGGCACGGCGTTGTCGGAGCGCCTGATCGACTCCGGCGTGCCGCTGATCGGCTTCGATCTCGAAATCTCGCGATGCGAGAAGCTGCGGGCACGCGGCGGCGTCATCGCAAATTCGGTGCGCGACCTCGCCGGCCGATCCCGCACGATTATCGTCGCCGTCTATAGTGGGAAGCAGCTCGAAGCGCTGTTCGACGAAGTTAAGGAAGGTGCGGGCTCCGCGCAGCCCGTCGTGGTCTGCACCACGACCTGTGGTCCTGACGAAATCGGCCGGCTTGCCCGACGCGCCACAAGCGCCGGGATTGCGCTGGTGGAAGCTCCGATATCCGGCACCAGCGCCGCCGTGCGCGACGGGACCGCTACGGCACTGGTGGCGGGCGAAGCCGCCAGCATCGAATCCGTCAACACACTTCTCGATGTTCTCTGCCCTCGCCGCGTGCGAGTCGGAGCGATCGGCGACGCCAGCCATACCAAACTCGCGATCAACCTGATCCTGCAAAACAACCGGGCGGCGTTGGCTGAAGGAATTGCGTTCGCCGAGGCAATGGGGCTGGACGGACACGCCTTCCTGGCAGCAGCCCGCGAATCGGCCGCATATTCATACGTCATGGAAACCAAGGGCGAGAAGATGCTGACGCGGGACTTTCGACCGCAGTCGCACATTTCGCAGACCCTGAAGGATGCCGAGTTGATTTTGAGCGAAGCCCGACGGCAAAATCTGCATTTGCCGATGACGGCAATCCAGGCCGAATTGTTGCGCGCGGCCATTGCGCTCGAGGGTCCAGACAGCGACAGCGCTGCCGTAATCGAGGCAATCCGGCGACGGCCCGCCGTGACAGAGGTTATCAAATGATCCGCGCAGCGATTGTCGGCCTCGGCCGCTGGGGCCGCAATCTCGTCACGGCCTCGCACGGCCACGAGCGGCTGAAAATCGTCCGTGCGGTCGAGCCCGCCATAGAGGTGGCGCGAGGCTTTTGCGCGCAACACCATCTTGAGCTGACCGGCAATCTGGACGCGGTGCTCGGAGATGGCACGATCGGCGCGGCTCTGCTGGCGACGCCGCATTCACTGCATCCGGCGCAGGTCATCGCCTGCGCCACCGCACGAAAACAGATATTCTGCGAGAAGCCGCTCGCGCTGCATCGTGCCGATGCTGCGCGGATGTTCCTGGCTTGCCGCGAGGCCGGCGTCACGCTCGCGGTTGGCCATAACCGGCGCTTCTGGCCGTCGATGCGCGCGCTGCGCGGCATCGTCGCGAGCGGCCAGCTCGGCACCATCCTTCACGTCGAAGGCCATAACAGCAACGAAAATTCGCAAAAAATCGTCGCCGGCTGGCGGTTGTCGCCGGAGGAATCGCCCGGCGGCGGACTGACCGGAGCCGGACTTCATGTGCTGGATGCGTTCGTCAGCATGCTCGGCCCGGTCCGCCGGGTTTATGCGCAGCTGAATTCGCGCGAATCAGGGCCGCCTCCAATCGATACCGCTTTGATGACGCTCGAGTTTGTCAATGGCGTCACTGGCACGCTGGCGACGGTGCGGGCGACGCCGCTGTACTGGCGCGTCCATGTTTTCGGCACGCAAGGTTCTGCCGAGGTGCTGGATGAACTTACCATGGTTGTGCGGAAGACCGTCGGCGAACCACAGCGGATGACCTATTCTGCCATCGACGTCCTGCGCGCTGAACTGAACGCCTTCGCCGATGCAATCGAGAACAAGGCCCCGTTTCCCGTGCCGGAAGCGGACGTGCTGGCGACGCTGTCGGCTTTCGAGGCAGCACTTCAGTCGATGACATCAGGCATGCCGGTAACGTGCCATGGCGCTTAAGAAGGAGCTTCGCAAATCGCCGCGCTATCGCGATATCGCCGCCGAGCTGCAGAAGGAAATCCGGCTCGGCAGCACCCCGATCGGCAAGCTGTTGCCGACTGAGACCGAATTGATGGCGCGGTTTTCCGCAAGCCGCCAGACAGTGCGGGAAGCGCTGCGGATCATCACCGAGCAAGGCCTGATCGTGCGGCGAGCAGGACTCGGCTCGGTGGTGATCGCGACCGAGCCGCCGGTACTGTTCACCCACAGCGTCAAATCGCTTAACGAGTGGCTGCGATACTCCAACGAAACCTATCGCGAAGTGGTGCACACCAGCGAGATCGTCGCCGACCGCAAGCTCGCGGCGCTGTTGAAATGCGAACCCGGCAAGCACTGGTTCCTGATCGAAGCCGTCCGCCGCTCCGATCAATTCTCGGCCCCGCTCGGCTGGACCGAGATCTATGTGCTGCGCAAGTTCGCAAACGTCGTGAAGCGGCGCGATCACGGCCGGACCCCGGTCCATGAGCAGATCGCCAGGATGTTCGGCGAAACCATCGACCACGCGCAACTCGAAGTGTTCGTGCGCGGCATGCCGGCGAAACTCGCCAGGCCGCTGCAGGTGAAGCCGGGCTCGCCGGCCCTGACGATGGTGCGGCGCTACTACGGCCTGCGGGAAGAATTGTTCGAGGTCACCGTCACCACCCATCCGGAAGGCCGCTACACCTATACGATGGACATGCAACGATCGCTGAGGCCGCTGTGAAGGTCACATCAGATGCGGTCCGGCGCCGTCCGCTGCCTCCAGTACCGCCGCACGCCATTCGCGTTTCACCGGCAGGATCGGAGGCATCGGCGCAACATCCGGCTCTGCCGTCGGCGGCGCGGTTGCTTCAATGTGTTCGGTACGCGAGGCCTTGCGCATGAAGAGATTGTAAATCAGCCATTGCGCGCGATGCCGCGCGCCGCGCAGCGGAAAACGGCCGGCAATCGAGGAGTTCGAGTAAAAGCCCTCATACGCGCTTTGCTGGCCGACCCGCAACTCGTCCGGCGACATGCCCGCCGGCAGGTAGGTGACGTGACCCTGGTCATACATCGTCCAGTCGAATGAAACGATGCGGCCGGCCCGCTTCATCTCGTACCAAGTCAGCGTGCCGGGATACGGCGTCAGCACCGAATAGGCACAGGCATCGTATTTGGCGCCAATGTTGAACTTCACGGTGTCGTCAAACACCGAGGTGTCGTCGCCGTCGAATCCGAACATGAACAGGCCGAACACCATGATTCCGTAGGAATGAACCTTCTCCACCAGCGCCAGGAAATTTTCCGGCCGGTTGACGTGTTTGTGCACGCTTTTCAGCGTCTCGCGCGAGATCGACTCGAACCCGATGCTCAACATCGTGCACCCGCTCTCGGCGGCAAGTTCGAGCATCCGATCGTCCTGCGCGAGTTTGGAAGTAACGCCGGCCTGCCAGTGAATTCCACGGCCCTTCAGGGCGCGCATGACCTCCTTCGGGCGCTCGGGGGTGCCGAAGAAGTCGGCGTCATTCACGGAGACGGTGCGTGCGCCGCAGTTCTCCATCTCGTGGATGACTTCATCGACCGGGCGATAGCGAAACTTGAGGCCGTTCATCAGCGGTTCGGCGCAGAAGGTGCAGCCCTGGTGGCAGCCGCGTGATGTCTGGACGAAGGTCCGGTTGACGTAACGGCTCTTCTTGAGCAGGTCGTAACGCGGCATCGGCATTCCTGCCATCGGATGCAGCCTATCGGACTTGTAGGTTCCCCGCATCGCCCCTTGCTTGAGGTCATCAAGCAGCTTGTCAATGACGAGTTCGACCTCTCCGATCACGACCGCGTCGCAGTGTTTCAAGGCTTCCTGCGGCATAAAGCTGGGATGGACGCCCCCCATAACGACGGGTACGCCTTTGGCACGAAACCGAGCGGCGACCTCGTACCCGCGGTTGACGTAGCTCGTCATTGCCGAAATTCCGACCAGGTCAGCTTTCAGATCAAAGTCGATGGCCTCGATGTTCTCGTCGGTCAGCACGACCTCGTATTGGTCTTTTGGAATGCAGGCGGCCACGGCCAGCAAACCGGCAAGCGGGGAATACAGCGCTCGATTGAAGTAAATTGGGCGGGTCGTCAGTGAATTGGTCTTGGGATTGATGAGGTGGATGATGCGGGTTCGCATGAGAGCCTCCTGTTGCACCGACCTGTCGTGGCCCCGAGCCGCAGCGAACGGAAACGTCTGCCGCGGGTTTGCCTGCAACCAATCGCAGCGACCGCGTCCTTCCCTAGCCTGCCTCTCGAACAGCACGCTGGCGGTATCCTAGGCCAGATGCGTGCCCTATGCCAGTTCAAGCGGGCAGAAAACGTTCCCGGCCTGACCAGCCTCGGATGCATCGAAGCCCGCTCCGTGAGTGTTGGGTCCGGTCCCGGACAAAGCTGCAGCATCGATGAACCGGTTTCTTCACGACCTGTGTCGGGCATCAACGTGCAGCCGAGGACCGGAACTCAGCCGGCCATCCGTGCAAGCGCGGCAATCAGGGTCCGCTACTTCAACATCCCGGAAAATGTCTTGGCGAAAGTGTGGACGTCTCCCGGCCATCGCGCCGAGACGTAATTGCGGTCGCGGACCACGAAGGCCGGTGTCTCGTCATCCATGGAATCTCGTACCAGGCCCGAGGTCTTGCGGCGATAGTGTGTATCAGCCGTTGGCACATCGCGGAAATCGTCCGCGCTTGCCAGCGCACGCGTCACTTCCTGCTGCACCGACATAAAGCCCTTCGGCTGTCCATCCTGCTCCAGATAGGTCCGATAATAGTTCGGATCCCAAAATCGCGTGACGCGCGCGACCGACCACGCGCTGTTTTCGAACGCCCAGGTCAGGGCCGTCGTCCGATATCCGGAGAGAACCGAGCGCCCGGTCCGTTTCGAGATACTGCGCGCCGCCAGCAGCACGCCATGGCAGATCGCCGCCACCGGTTTTTCCTGATCGAAAAATCCGGCAACATGGCGTTGCAGAATTTCACTTTCGAGGTACTCGCGCATGCCCCGCGCACGATGCCCGCCCGGCAACAGCAGCGCATCGAAGGCCGCGGGATCAATCGCGTCCCAGCGCAGCGGCGCCAGGTAGTTCGGATCGGCGATCATCTCAGCGTAAGCCCGGCGCGCGTTCCGATTTGCCCGCATCAGGAGTCCGACGAAGGGCAGATTGCGCAGCAGCGGAACGGCACCCCACAAATCCAGGCCTTTCCCTGTCAGCATCATGTCGTCTGCAATGGCAGGCTGTCCGTGAGGGGTGGCGAACCTGACGAGGTGTCCGGTGTTCACCAGCACCCGCCAGCTTACCGCTGCCTCGCTCGGATCGAAATCTCGCGCAGGTAACAGGAAAAGAACGCGCGCCATCGACCCCCTCGCATCGGACCTCATGCCGCCGGCAATTTAATCGGTATTCCGCCCAGGGACCATATCCGGCTATACCGTAAAGCAAGAATGATTTGGAGCCAATTCATGAACGGGAAACCGCCGTCACTGCCGCTGGCCGGCATCACCGTCGTCTCACTCGAGCAGGCAATCGCCGCACCTCTCGCCAGCCGGCACCTGGCCGATTGGGGCGCGCGGGTGATCAAGATCGAGCGGCCCGGCAAGGGCGATTTCTGCCGCGACTACGATTACGTGATGAACGGGATGTCGAGCCAGTTCGCCTGGACCAACCGCTCCAAGGAGAGCCTCGCGCTCGACGTCAAAAGCAGCGAGGGCAAGCGCGTGCTCGACGCGCTGCTACCGCAGGCCGACGTGTTCCTGCAGAATCTGACGCCGGGCGCGGCGCAGCGGCTCGGGCTCGATGCCGCGACGCTGGTCGAGCGCTTCCCGCGCCTGATCGCCTGCGACATCTCCGGCTATGGCAGCGGCGGTCCCTACAGCCAGAAAAAGGCCTACGACCTGCTGGTACAATGCGAAGCAGGATTCCTGTCGGTCAACGGCACCGAGGAACAGCCCGCGAAATGCGGCATCGCCGTCGTCGACACCGCGACCGGCATGTACATCGTGAACGGCGTGCTGATGGCGCTGTTCAATCGCGAGCGCACCGGCAAGGGCATGGCGTTCGAAGTCTCGCTGTTCGATTCCATGACGGAATGGATGAGTTATCCGGCGTACTACACCGAGGGCGCCGGCAAGCCGCTGGTCCGCACCGGCACGCGTCACGCCACCATCGCGCCCTACGGCCCGTTTAGGTGCGGCGACGGGCGCACCGTCTTCTTCGGAATCCAGAACGAGCGCGAATGGACCGCGCTGTGCGCGCAGGTGTTGGAGGACGCGGCGCTGGCCAGCGACCCGCGTTTTTGCACCAACCCGCAGCGCATGCAAAATCGCGATGCGCTGGAAGCTTTGATCGAGCAAAAATTCGAAAAATTCTCGACCGAACAGATGCTGCAGCGGCTCGACGATGCCGCCATCGCCAATGCCAATATGAACACCGTCGAAGGCTTCCTCAGGCATCCGCAGCTTCACGCACGTGACCGCGTTCACAAGGTCGGATCGCCGAACGGACCGCTGACAAGCTTTCTGCCTGCGATCACCATTCCCGGCGTCACGCCGGTCATGGGTGATATTCCCGCTGTCGGCGAGCATACCGACGCAATCCTGGCCGAGCTCGGCCTGCTGGAAACGACACGGACATGAGCGCGCCGCGTTTGACCCGAACTTATCTCGCCGTCCCGGGGCATCGCTCACGGCTGGTGCAAAACGCGGCGGCATCCGACGCCGACGCTGTGTTCCTTGATCTCGAGGACGCAGTGCCGCCGGCCGAAAAGGCTGCGGCGCTGGAGGCGGCTGCGACGGCCTTGACCACGTTCGACTGGGGCCAGAAGACCGTGGCGGTCAGACTGAACACGATCGACAGCCCGTCGATTCGACAAGAGATCGCCCGCCTCGGCGGCATCCCGCGGCTTGACGCCTTCATCATTCCGAAGGCGGAGGCGGTGGCCGAGGTTACACAAATCGGCGGCTGGATCACCGACGCCGCCGCAAAGCGGCAAGCGCCCGCCGAGATGGAATTGCTGATCGAGACCGCACGCGGGCTGATCAATGTGGAAGCGCTCGCGGCGGCCGATCCGCTGGTGACCACCTTGCATCTTGGCGTCGGCGATTTCGCCGCCTCGATCGGCGCGCGCAGCGCCGAAATCGGCGCATCGCCATCCGGCTATAAACATGTCGGCAGCGCCGCCGATGGGCATCCGCAAACGCCGCTCGACCTGTTCGCCTATCCAATGATGCGGTTGCTGGTCGCCGCCCGCGCGTTCGGCCTGCGCGCCATCGACGGCCCCTGCGGCGCCTTCCATGATACGGTCGCTACCGCAGCGACGGCCGCGAAGGCGGCCGCTATGGGTTTTGACGGCAAGCAGGTCATCCATCCCACTCAGATCGAAGCCACGTGCAATGCCTTCATCCCCTCCGACGAAGAACTGGCGTATGCCCAGCGCGTGATCGCGGCGATGGAAGCGGCCGAACGAAACGGTCAGGCCGCCGTGACGGTCGATGGCAGGATGGTGGACTACGCCAACCTGCGGATGATCCGGCGGTTGATGAATTTCAAGGGATAGCTCTGAGACGCAGGCACGCCCTGCCCGCCTCTCCTCGCATCCTTGGAAGCATCCGTTCTCAAACCAGCAGCACCGTCGATCCCGTGGTCTTGCGCGCGGCGAGATCGGCATGCGCCTTGGCCGCGTCCTTCAGCGGATAGGTCTGGTTGACCTCGATCTTGACCGCACCTGAAAGCACCACGTCGAACAGCTCTTTCGCCATTGCCACGAGGTTCTCGCGTTTGGCGCCATAGGTATTGAGCGTCGGACGGGTGACGTACAGCGATCCCTTCTGGGCCAGCAGGCCAAGGTTAAGCGGCTCGACACTCCCCGAGGATTGCCCGAACAGCGCCACAAGGCCCAATGGCGCCAGGCAGTCGAGCGATTTCAAAAACGTGTCCTTGCCGACGGAGTTGTAGACGACAGGAACTTTTTTGCCGTCGGTGATCTCCTCGACGCGCTTCACGAAATCCTCGCGGCTATACACAATCGTGTGGGCGCAGCCATGGGCTTGCGCCAGCTTTGCCTTTTCGTCGCTGCCGACGGTGCCGATCACGGTGGCGCCGAGATGTTTCGCCCACTGGCCGAGGATAAGGCCGACGCCACCCGCCGCGGCATGGAGCAAAATCGTCTCGCCGGATTTCACCCGATGGGTCTGCCGGATCAGATATTGCACCGTCAGGCCCTTCAGCATCATCGCCGCGGCGGTCTTGTCATCGATACCGTCGGGCAGTTTGATCAGTCGATCGGCCGGAATCAGCCGTTCTTCGGCATAGGCGCCGAGCGGCGAGCTGCCATAGGCGACGCGGTCGCCGGCTTTTAGATCGGTGACGCCGGGTCCGAGTTCCAGGACCACGCCGGCTGCCTCGCTGCCTAGGCCGCTTGGTAACTGGGTGGGGTAAAGTCCCGAGCGAACGTAGATATCGACAAAGTTCAACCCGACCGCGGTGTGGCGGATGCGCGCCTCGCCGGGTCCGGGCTTGCCGACTTCGACTCCTTCCCAGACCAGAACTTCGGGGCCGCCGGTTTGATGAAAGCGGATGGCATGGGTCATGGGATTATTCCTCACCTGTGTAACAAAAGAAGGAAAAGTAGGGCGAAAACATCTCGGCCGAGACGGTCTGCCCCGGTCGTACGATTACAATATGCTCCGATCGAGCGGCAAGGAACAGCCTCGGAGCGAAATTCTGCCTCGTGTTGATCCCATGCCCGTGGCGGAGGAGCATCGGATCGGCCAGCTCGTCGGCAATCCATTCCCGGGTCGATCGAACAAGACCGTGCGATCTTAAATCATTATTTCATTGGACCCTTCGTCCTTCGTTACTACTTCTGGGACACGCGCATTCGGAAAACGAAAAGCGAAGCCAAGTCCTTGTTTGCCGGGATCGCATGGCACCAGAATGAAGACGCGGGACGAGATTGCGCGAGATGGAAGACGGCCCGGCGCGGCAGGCCGCCGCCATCGTGTGATGTCGCTGGGCGTTTTTGCCGTCCTCTTCAGCCTGATCGCGTGTCTGCATCTGGCGTTCTGGGCGCTGACCAAGCCGGATCTCACCGCGGCTTCGGTCGAAGGCAAGTTGCCAAGCGTCTCCTACAACCGGTTCGCCGAACAAACCGCCGACGGTCTGAGGATACCCGAAGCGCGGATTCGCGCCGACCTCACCGAAATCGCCAAACACGCCAAGGCGGTGCGCACCTATGCTTCGACGCAAGGGCTGGAACGCGTTCCCGAGATCGCGGCCGAGCTTGGACTTACAGTCACGCTTGGTATCTGGATCGACAAGAACGCAGCCAGAAACGAGCGCGAGATCACAACCGCCCTCGACCTCGCCCGCCGCTACCATAACGTCACCCGGCTGGTCGTGGGCAATGAAACATTCCTGCGCCATGAGCACACCGCGGCCGGCCTTGCCAACATCATCCGGCGCGTGAAGCGGGACAGTCCGGCTCCGGTCGCGACCGCGGATCACTGGAAGACCTTCCTCGACCATCCCGAGCTGGTCGATTCCGTGGACGAAGTCTTCGCCCATATCCTTCCTTATTGGGAAGGCATGTCGAAGCAGACCGCGGTCGAGGGGTCGCTCGACATCTACGACAAGCTGCGGGCGGCGTACCCGGGCAAGAAAATCGACATCGGCGAATTCGGCTGGCCGAGCGCCGGCCATAATTTTGAGGCGGCGGTACCAGACCCGATCAGCCAGGCCGTGATCCTGCGCAACTTCGTTGCCCGCGCCAACGCCCTTGGCATCGACTACAACATCGTCGAAGCGATCGATCAGCCGGAGAAACTGTTCGAAGGCAATGTCGGTCCCTATTGGGGCATCGCCGATTCGTCGCTGCGGCCCAAATTCGCCTGGACCGGACCGATCGTCGACGCCGATTATTGGAACACGGCGCTGCTGGCCGTCCTTGTCGGCTCGTTGCTGTCGATCTCGATTTTGATCCTTCCCGGGGCGACCGTCAGCCAGGCCACGCTGCTCGCCGTCGCCGACCATCTGGTTGGCGACTGGTGCGCAGGCGTGCTGGTGTACTGGCAGGACCATTATTTCCTGCATGGCGAGGTGATCACCTTTGCCATCGCGCTTCCGCTGCTGAGCCTGCTGGCGCCGATCCTGCGCTCGCGGATGCACGAGATGACGACCGTCGCCCTTGGCCGCGAGCCCACCCGGTTGTTGAACCTGTCGGCGCCGGCACCGGGGCCGGTACCGGCCGCGAAGCCACCGAAAGTCTCGATCCATATTCCCGCCTACCGCGAGCCGCCCGAGATGCTGTTGCGCACCATCGAGTTGGTGGCGCGGCTCGACTACCCCGACTTCGAGTGCGTGGTCGTCATCAACAACACGCCCGATCCGGCGTTCTGGCAGCCGATCGAGCGACGCTGCCGCGAGCTTGGCCCGCGCTTCAAGTTCATTTGCGTGCAGAACCTCGTAGGCTTCAAGGCCGCGGCGCTGCGGCTGGCGATGGCGGAGACCGCAGACGAAGCCGGGATCATCGGCGTCATCGATGCCGACTATGTCGTCGATCCCACATGGCTCAGGGATCTGGTCCCCGGCTTCGCCGACCCCAAGGTCGGACTGATCCAGGCACCGCAGGATCATCGCGATGGCGACCGCAGCCATATCCACGCCGCCATGAACGCCGAATATGCCGGGTTCTTCGACATCGGCATGGTCGAGCGCAACGAGGTCAATGCCATCATCGTCCACGGCACGATGTGTCTGATCCGCCGTACCGCGCTGGAGGCCGCCGGCGGCTGGTCGAGCGACACGATTTGCGAGGACAGCGACCTCGGACTGACGATCCTGGAGCTTGGCTGGCGCGCCCACTACACCAATCGCCGCTATGGTTGGGGATTGCTGCCGCAGGACTATGTGGCCTTCAAGACGCAACGGTCGCGGTGGGCCGGCGGCGCGATGCAGATCGTGAAGAAGCACTGGCGCCAGTTCCTGCCGGGCATGAGCCGGCTCGACCGCGATCAGAAGCGCGAATTCGCGTTCGGCTGGCTGAACTGGTTCGGCGCCGAAATGATCGCCGTCGCGGCGGCCATGCTCAACCTGGTCTGGGTGCCGTTCGTCGCCTTCAAGATCGTCGCCATCCCCGACGTACTGCTGACGCTGCCAGTCCTCGCTGCGTTCCTGGTATCGATCATTCATTTTGTCAGTTCTTACCGGCTGCGCGTCGGGGTGCCGTACCGGCAGATGCTCGGCGCCATGGTGGTGTTCATGTCGGTGCAGTGGACGGTCGCGAGTGCGGCTTTTCAGGCCGCGCTGCCGGCGAGCCGCAGCTATTTCCATCGCACCCGCAAGGGCAGTGGTGCCATCGTCGGCACCCGCATCATGACGATGCCGGAAACGGTGCTCGGCGGGTTGCTGGTCGCCGGCAGCCTCATCATCTTCGCGACCAACATCTACCGGTTCCTTGCGATCGATTTGTTCGCGACCATCCTGCTGATCCAGAGTCTGCCCTTCCTGTCGGCGGTGGCATTGGCGTGGCTGGAGCGCCGCGGTGAGGGCAGATCGAAAGCGATAGCGGCGGTCCGGCCGATCTAGACGACCCTTCCTGACAGACCCGCCACTTACCGACTGACAAGCTTCATTCGAACACCTATACAGTCGGTGCAAGAACAACGCGCCTGTCGCCGGGGGGTTAACAATTTGCCTCAGCCAAAACATTTGTTGCCGACCACCGTGGTTGGAAGCTATCCGCAGCCCGACTGGCTGGTGGACCGCGAGATGCTGTCCAAGTCCGTGCCGCGCACCCGCATGGCCGGGATGTGGCGGATTCCGCAGGCGCATCTCGAGCAGGCGCAGGACGATGCGACGGTCGTTGCGATCCGCGACATGGAGCGCGCCGGAATCGATATCGTCACCGACGGCGAGATCAGGCGGGAAAGCTACTCCAACCGTTTCGCCACGGCGCTGGATGGAATCGATGCCGAAAATCCCGCGATCATCACCTCGCGCTCGGGCCAGAAAACGCCGGTGCCGCGCGTGGTCGGCAAGATAGGCCGTAAGAGCCCGGTCGAATTGCGCGACATGCAATTCCTTCGCCGCAACACCGATCGCGCCGCGAAGATCACGCTGCCCGGCCCGTTCACCATGAGCCAGCAGGCCAGCAACGAATTCTACAAGGACGATGAGGAACTGGCGATGGCGCTGGCCGCCGCCGTCAACGCCGAGGCGCTGGAATTGCAGAACGCCGGCGCCGACGTGATCCAGCTCGATGAGCCCTGGGTGCGCAACGATCCCGCCGCCGCCAAGCGCTATGCGGTCAAGGCGATCAACCGCGCGCTGCAAGGGATAACCGTGCCCACCGTCGTCCACGTCTGCTTCGGCTATGCCGCCGTCGTCCCCGGCGATACCAAGCCGGCGGGCTATTCGTTCCTCGCCGAACTCGCCGACACCACCGCCGAGCAGATCTCGATCGAGGCGGCGCAACCGAAACTCGATCTCGGTGTGCTGGCCGATCTGTCGTCGAAGAAAATCATGCTGGGCGTGATTGATCTCGGCAATCCCGAGATCGAGACGGCTTCTGTCATCGCAGACCGCATCCGGCACGGCCTCAAATATGTTTCCGCCGACCGGCTGATCCCGGCGCCGGATTGCGGCATGAAATACATGCCGCGCGCCATCGCCTTCGGCAAGCTCAAGGCGATGAGCGACGCGGCCGCGATCGTGCGGAAGGAAGTCGGCTAGTCCCGAATATTTTCGTCGTCCATTTACTCCACGTCGTCCCTGCGAAAGCACTTTCGCAGGGACGAAGTCGTCATACTTCCGCGAAGTATCCAGTACGCCGCGGCTTCTCGATTCAATTACTGGTGTCTCTGGAATACTTTGCCGCCCGGTCAAGCCGGGCGGTGACAAGTGCGGGTGGATCCACAAGCGTTTCGTTGTCTTCACTTTTCAAGCAGCCAAGACACAAGCGACTTTTGAAATCGTCATTGCGAGCCAACGGGTCGCAATGACGTGGACACACTGTCGCGGTCTCGCGGCGCAGTGCGTCCGAGGTTTGCCAAAAACATCCGCCCTGAAAACAGAGGGCGTGGGGAATGCCGGATGCCCGATGCACCCGCAGCCTCGTGTGCGCATATTGGTAGCAAGTATGCACACGAGTATTCACAGCGAGCCATCGGAAATCACCCGACATTCCCGCACGCAATGGTTTACGGCTTATACCGTGCTCTCCCCGGTGATCGGCTTTCTTGCCACCGTCGTTACGCGGATTAATCCGCGAACTTGACGCCAGCGTCGGGGCGTCAGGACCACACGTCTTCGCCGTCCGCTGCGAGCAACGCCCGTCAAGCGCGCCGCCGCGTCCACCGCATCCCGCCCCGCGTCCGTGACGTCGCGAGCCGCCCCTCTGAGTGGGACGGGACGGCGAAGGATATATTACTGATTTGGGTCAGGCGGCAAGCGATATTTCTGAAATTCCGAATCAAGCCGCGCCCGTTGGCACGGCCCGCGCTTGTCTCGATCCTTGCGGCGCTCGGCGGAACGACGGACACAAACGCGTAGAGCCATAAACCGGCGCTTTTGGCCACAACCAGATATCGATCTCAAAAGGCAAACGATATACACTGAGGTCACGCTGGGTGTTCTATCGGGACCGGAGCGAGCCGGAACGGTGGAACGAAAGGCGGCTACCCCACGGGGGAACATGGTCATGCAGCGACGTCTTGGGGCCGAATTCTTTGGTACTTTCTGGCTGACATTCGCGGGTTGCGGCAGTGCAGTGCTCGCCGCGGGCTTTCCAGCACTGGGCATCGGATTCCTGGGGGTCAGTCTGGCCTTCGGATTAACCGTACTGACCATGGCCTATGCGGTCGGCCACGTCTCCGGCGGGCATTTCAATTGTGCCGTTACCGTTGGGCTCTGGGCCGGAGGCCGCTTCAAGGGCACCGACGTACTTCCCTACATTCTCACACAGGTGGCCGGCGCCATTGCGGCGGCCGCGGTACTCTATGTGATCGCCTCGGGCAAACCCGGATGGGTTCCCGAAGGGTTCGCCTCCAACGGCTACGGCGATCTCAGCCCCGGAAAATACAGTCTGTTGTCGTGCTTTCTGAGTGAAGTCATCGCGACCTTCTTCTTCTTATACGTCATCATCGGCACCACCTCGAAAGGCGCGGCGGTCGGATTTGCCGGGATACCCATCGGGCTTTGCCTGACGCTCATTCATCTCTTCCTGATCCCGGTCACCAACGCCTCGGTCAATCCGGCGCGAAGCACCGGCCCGGCGTTGTTTGCCGGCGGAGCATACATCGCGCAGCTCTGGTTGTTCTGGCTGGCGCCCATCCTCGGTGCGGCGATTGCCGGCGTGATCAGCCGCTGGCAGCACGATAAGCCGGACGCGTTGTGAGCGCTGGTTCTTCTCGGAAGAAACGGCGCGTCCGGACCACACGACTTCGCCGTCGGCGTCACGCGTCGGCGACACCCTCGCGTGCACCGCATCCGGTCCCGCGTCCGTGACGATCGCGAGCGCCCCCTCTCGGGGACGGGACGGCGCGCGATATATACTGATTTGGGTCAGGCGGCAAGCGGAATTTCTGAAATTCCGAATTGCATCGGCTCCGCCTCATTTCGAGGCGAGGCGTCCGCCAGCCGCGGCGGCAAGCTTCTCGGCGCGCTGCAAATGATCCACGATCTTCGGCAGGGTCTGGCGCGCGAACTCCTTGAGCTCAGGATCGGTGCCGTTCTGGATCTCCTGTTCGAACAACGCCGCATTTCCCTTTTGATACTCGACCTGGCCGTTCACATAATCCCGGTCGAACGCAGCCCGACGGTCCGCCTCGAGCGTGGAAATCATCGCATCATAAGCGCCGTGCAACAGCGTGTTCGACGGAGTAATGTTTTTCTTCTTCAGGATCACATTCAGCGCGTCGACCACCGGAATATGGCTGGTGACCATCAGATGGGCGTAGCTGCGGATCGCTGCGCTCGTGCCCTTCGTTTCCGCCAGCCGGCCGGAGTTGACCTGGAAGGGCGCGCCCAGGTTCGCCTGACCGACGAAATTAAAATCGATGGCGGTGAGGGTCGCGGGCGCCTCCGGCGGTGCGGCGGTCTGCGCCACGGCGACGGCAGTTCCGGCGGCCGACCAAAGCAGGGCGCAAGTCAAGCCAAGGCAGCCGACACGAACGGCTGCAGATACTCGTTTCATTTGGGAGCTCCATTTATTCGTCGCCCCCGTAAAGGCAGCTAGACCGCGCGGGATGACAATCAAGGATCCCGATGCAGGCTTGATCTTATCAAAAGATTTATTGGTCTCGAAAACAGCCGGTACCTAACTGAGAAAACAGCGACAGGAGATGGCAGCCGTGAAGATTGTCATGGGAAGAAGGCGCATGTTGGGAACATTGGCCTTGACCATGGCACCAGGCGCGATCGGTCTTGCATCGGCCGGCACCAAGCCCGCGGCAGCGGCCGTCGAATCCGCGTTGACGCCTCCCGGTGCGAAGCACCTCGACATATTGAAGAAGCGTCTCGCGCAGGCACCCCGCCGTCGCGATTTCAAGACCGTGCCGATGATCCTGAATAATCCGGAGCAATGGGATCACGAAGCGTTGATCGAAGTACTCGCATACCGGTACGCGCCCAGGCAGGCCTGCGACAATACCGAGATCGGAGGTCCCTGGCTGAGCCAGATGCGCAACACGCTCAATACACAGATCTGGTCGTTCAAACATCCGGATTTCCTCGCGGTTTCGGTTACGCATGGAACGGCGGATCTTGCGCTCTACGACCAGGCCATGTGGGACAAGTATCAGCTCACCAGACTGGCCGGCGAGAAGTTCAAGACCAATACGCTGATCATCGAGCAAAAGGCCGCGGCTGCCGATCCCGCTGACTATGAGGACCCGGCGGGGACGTTCTCCGGCGAGGATAATTCCATACCTGCGCTGATGCGGCGCGGCGTTGTTTTCATGTGCTGTCACAATGCCATTTGGGAACAGGCGGCGGCCCTCATCAAGGCCGACGTCAATCCTGACAAGCTCTCTCATGCCGCGCTCGCGGCCGAACTGACCAACCATCTGGTGGATGGCGTCGTTCTAATCCCCGGTGCGGGCGGCACGATGATCGAATTACAGCAGGTCGGCTTTCACTACGCATCGTAACGCCGAACTCTGTCATGACATCCACGGTTAGAGGGACCCCAACTCGGGAGACCATCATGCGAAAGTTGATCACGACGATAGCGTTGCTGGCTCTGCTCGACACTTCGGTGGCGATTGCACAGACGGCTGGTTCGGGAAATCCAGCCGCACCTGCGTCGACGAAGTCCGGTCAGCCATCCCTGCCGGGTGAGGCACCGATCGGCCACCGCCAGCCACGCGCCGATCAAGTGCCCTCGGCGAAAAACCCGACGGATCCGAACGACCCGGTCAATCGCGAGAACGCTGCGCTCGACCGCATGATCAATGGCATTTGCCGCGGTTGCTAACTACGGGCCCTCACCTCTCGCTCCACAGAGGTCAAACGATGTTTGTGCAGACAAGTCCGGGCCAATCGGGTTCAGCGCATGTCGTTGTCCTAGGCAACGAAAAGGGTGGCTCGGGGAAATCGACCGCCGCCATGCATGTCGCCGTTGCGTTGCTGCAGGCCGGCCAGCGCGTCGCTACCATCGACCTCGATTGTCGCCAGCAAAGCTTCACCCGTTACATCAACAACCGAAGCGCCTGGGCGCGCCGCACCGGCCTCCACCTCCAACTCCCGGTTCACCGTTGCATCGAGCCTGGCGGGACCATGCAGATTTTGGATAACGAATTGTCGGAATTGGGCCAGTTCCTGGACGCCGTCAGCACCGTGGAGCGGGCATTCGATTTCATCGTCATCGACACCCCGGGGTCCGACACCTACCTGATGCGTCTGGCGCATGCGATGGCTGATACGCTGGTGACGCCGATCAACGACAGCTTTCTCGATTTCGATGTCCTGGGAACGGTCGACCCCATGACCTATTCCGTGACCGGCGAGAGCCACTATGCCAAAATGGTGCGGGACGCGCGGCGGAAACGCCGCCAGCTTGACGGCGCCAGCACCGACTGGATCGTGGTGCGCAACCGGGTCTCGGCACTCGAATCTCGCAACAAGCAACTCGTTGCCGAGGGTCTCAATGAATTGTCGCTCCGACTGGGCTTCCGCTCGATCGATGGTTTTGCCGAGCGCGAGGTCTATCGCGAATTTTATCCCCGCGGCTTGACGGCGCTTGACGACCTCGATGAGGCACTCGGCACCCGCCCGGGCGTGGAGCATGTGATGGCGCGGGGAGAGGTCACGAGCCTGCTGCGCCAATTGAAACTGCCGATCGATGAGCGCGGCCGGCGCCGCGCAGCCAACCGGGCCGAATGGTTCAATCAGGTCAACAAGCCGCTCGATGTCCACGATATCTTCGGGGCGCCGCAAACCGGATTTCAAGCAGGCGATCGGCCTGGGCCGCGCTCTTAGCCTGAATTTACCGAAGGCCGCCCTCCCGCCGGTTGATCGCATCGAGCTGCCCTCGTGAACCGGGCCGACGCGGCGTCGGTTTGCAGCCAGGATGCTCGATGGAGGCAAGGCTCGTGACGCCCCAAATTAGCGCTTTCCGGACGCAGCGCGACGTCCGGCTACCGCCCTTGTCGGAAAAAACGCCGGCGGCGAGCGTCCTCATTAGGAAATGATTAACCCGTAGCCGCAACAATCCTGTCATGAGAGTCGCAATGGCCACTTTGGTTGCTCTCCTCATACTCAATTTTGCGGATGAGCATTTTAACAGCGCTCGCTACACGCGGGGTGCGCTGGTCATGCTTTCTCATATCGCCCGGTCATTCAGCTAAAAAAACCCCGCAGTCAGCCGGGTACTGGCCTGTTTCCACCCTAGATTTTGCGTTGGCAGTGCCCTAGTTTGGGGCACCTTAGAACTACTGGCACGCAACTCGACCTGTAATGCTGTGATGGACGAACACCCGCGCGCCCCTCGCCGCCGCATGTTCAAGGCCGGAACGATGGAGTTCGGTGGCGGTGGAATTGACTGCACCGTTCGGAACATGTCGGAGACGGGGGCGGCACTCGAAGTTAATACGCCGCTGTTCATCCCCGACCGCTTCACGTTGTTTGTGCCGACCGAGCAATTGAAACGGCGATGCCGTGTTGTCTGGCGCAAGGAAAAACGGATCGGCGTGACGTTCGATTGAGGCCGCCACAGTTGGCGGCCTCTTTCATTTGCAGGCCGCCCAGCGCCGTCCCGTGGTGCGCCCAAACCTGGCAGGCGCAACGTCGAAATGGCCCTGGAAAGCAGGTCCGCAAGTGTCATCGGTACTCGTCTGTGACATGCCCAAATCGCCGGAGCACATGCTTATCGTTGAATTTGCCGATCTCGAAATCGGTCGTGCGGACGAACGCTATAGCGCCAGCATGGCCAAATACCTTCCAAAGCCCCTGCGCGCGTTCGATTGCCGCGCCGGGGCTCGCGCACTCAATGGGTTCACCAGCGGCAATCCCGCCATCAACGAAATCGAAAGGCAACGCCACGAAAACAGTGATTTCCGCCATAGGTCACCGCTTTGCTTGCAGGGACAACCGAATGGCCAAGGCTCAAGAATTTTGAACTCAAACCGTGGCCGCCCGATGTCGGCAAGTCGGGACGCCTCATCCACCACCCGGGCACAGGGCGGCGGCGCGGATTGATCCGTACACTGCGCCGCGTCAGGTACACGGAAAGTTCTCGTTTCTGGCCTGTCTCGATCCTCCGGTGGCCCAATTTGATCCTGAGAAGGGATCGTGAAGAGGTGTTCCGCACAGGAAACGCCAACGGCCTCCGTAGAACTACGGAGACGGCGATGCTATCCTTTCGGCCATGAGAAAATCCGACGTCATCTGTCCCGAATGCAGCGCCGGCTACCGTCGCGTTGAATTGACCTCGAAACCGGGGACCAAGGGCGAGTTCCATTGCCTGGTCTGTGGCCATCTGCTCGAGGTTTTCGACGGATCAACCGAAGTTGCGCTGCGCCTCACGGTCCAGCCTGAGAAGATATTCGAGTAAGCCAATCCGGGGCCTTTTGATTTTCTGTCATCGGACCTTGGCATATTTCGTGCAGACTTGAGCTGCCGGGATTTAAGGACCCGACCGCGGAAATAACAACGCCGCCGGGCGATCATACTCCGCTCTGGCGGCGTTGTGCATTTGGCGAATGGAAAAAGAAACGGCCAGTTCGGGATTAACTTCCTGTTTTTTGGAGGGGCCTGTTTTGAAGCTGCGGGTAGCCCAATTCTTGCTAAATTCGCTATTCGTGCAGCGCTATGTTCGCAGGCGGACATACAGGGCAGTCAATTGATGGGTAAAATATTAGGGTGGTGACCTTTGCGGGGAGAATTAATATGGACGACGCCGAATATTGCCGACTTCAGGCTCAAGAATGCCGTCGCTTGCTGGGCATGCCGCAAAGCCAGGCGCGGACCCAACTCCTGAGAAATCTCTGCCAGAGCTGGGTGAGGGTTGCCAATCAAGCCGAGCTGTACCGCGACATCGTGAGGCATGAGAGCAGATCGAACAACGGCAAGGCCGCTTAGCTGGCGGCCTCTTTTACTTTCGACTTTGCCGGACTTCCTGGCCAGCCCACTGAATGCCTTGGCCGCCGTGATTCCGCGGACGAAGAAACGGCCCCAGCGCTGCGCCCCGCCGAGGCCGCCTGTGTCGGACCTCGACTGGGTGGTCTGCCAGCCAATGTCCGCACCTTTGAAAGTTTATGCCGGGTTTACCGATTCGTCCCGACCGAATTTGCAGTATCAGATCAGACAACGGTAGAGCCGCCCGGGTTGGCGGCTTCTTTCATTTTGGTCGCCGACGCTTCCGGATGCCCGCGCGCCCCAGGTCATTTTCAACAGCGTCAAGGATCTGGGCAGCATCACCACGACGCCGACGATCACCGGCGCACCGCCAACTCTCAGTCCGGACAGCACGGTCGGAATCGCGGCCGGGATCACCACGTCACCCGCTGGCTCAGCGTGGCGCCCATGCCGCGCGCGCTCAAAGTAGCAGGTGCACGTTCGGCAATGGGCGTTCTCATTTTGCTGTTTGAACATACCGCCCTCTTTGGCCAGCCTATAAATTCCGCAAAGAGCGGACTCAGCGCCGCGTGGGAATTGGGCAGCTTGCATATCGTGCAGGCAGCGACGCACACGCCCAGCAATGCCTGCGTAGCGTATTGAAGCGTGTGCTCGACCTCTTTCTCATTCTGCGATCGATGGCGGCGTGAACGAGACGGCTTCAGCAATTTGCATGGCTGGCACGCAGAGGATTTCGTCCGACAACGATCATTCTTCACACTGCCGTAACAATGAACGGCCGTCGCGCCGCCCGTGCACTCGCGGAGTGTGGGCTCGCGCAGCGTTTTCATCGGAAAACGCTGCAGAAAGAGAATCAACACAAGTCGAAATTTTTCAGAAACAATTCTCAGCATGGATGCTCTGCGCGCACGTTTGCATCGACGCTCTATCGATCAACCGAGACTCACGTAAATTTCATTGGCGTCGAGCGGTGCGCTCGGCGAAAGGGCCTGCGTTGGCGCTCCACTGAGCGCGGAATAACTGAGCGCGAGATAACTGAGCGCGGATAACGGGGCTAACTTGTGAAGAACTTCGGAACGATTCTTTTGTCATCCACGGCAGCGATCGCACTCTGCGGCGCGGCACAGGCGGCGGATTTGCCTGTATACACCAAAGCTCCTTCGGCGCCGCTGGCGCCGGCGTCGTGCGCCAACGCGGAGCAATTCATTTCTACCGATTGCCTGCTGAGCTACTATGGCATCACCGTGTACGGCACGGTCGACATCGGCGGCGGGTATGAGAGCCATGGCACGCCGTTCAATTCGAGTATCATTACCGGCGTCGAAGAACTCGTGCAGAAGAACAGCAATAAGCCCCTGTGGCTTCTCACGCCTGGCGGCATGTCTCAATCGAACATTGGCATCAAGGGAAACGAAGCCATCACATCTGGATTGAATTTCGTCTTTGATCTGAATTTCGGGTTCGACCCTTATTCCATGACCGCGGCCAACGGCCCGAATTCTATTCTTGAAAACAACGGCGTGCCGCTCGCCTCGCAATCGTCGAACGCCGACTCGAGCCGGGCTGGCCAGTTTTACAACACAGTAGGTTATGCGGGCCTCAGCTCACTGACCTGGGGCACCCTGACCGTTGGCCGGCAAAATTCGCTTGAGCTGGACGGCGTCAATGCTTACGACCCGATGGGCGGTTCTTATGCTTTCTCGGTGATCGGCTGGCAGGGAACGGCCGTTGGCGGCGGCGATACTGAAGACGCCAGAATTTCGACGTCGGTGAAATATCGCGCTGATGTCGGCGACAACCTGTTCCGGGTGGGGGCCATGGCGCAGATCGGCGGCTATGACCAGAACAACGCAACGCAGGGCGAATACGGGGTCCAGATCGGAAAGGATTTTGACCTCGGCGCTTCTGGCCGTTTCTCCCTCGACGGCATCTGGACCTACGACAAGGGCGCAGTGAAATCGACAGCGCTGGCCGCAGGTTCGGCGGCGTTTGCAGCAAATCCAAACACCCTGGGAGCCACTATTTCCGACGACGAGAGCGTGATGCTGCTGGCAAAATACACTTACCAGAAGCTCAAATTGTACGGCGGCTACGAATTCATCTCGTTCGCAAATCCAAGCTCTCCTTTGACCTCGGGCTTTACCGACATTGCCGGGATCCCGGTCCTCTTCAGCAATATTTCCCAGGCCAGCTTCGTCAACGACGAGCACTTGCAAGTCATGTGGACCGGCGCGAGATATGCCTTCACCAGTACGCTGGATGCCGGCGTCGCTTACTACCACTATGATCAGAACAGCTACGGCAAGACATTCTGCACCAATACCTCGGCATCGACCTGCGCCGGCACGCTGGACGCGGTCTCGATCAACGTCGATTGGCAGTTCGCGAAGAAGTTCGACGCCTACGCCGGCTTCATGTATTCGCAAGTCCACAATGGACTGGCGAACGGCTACCTCTACACGAACAATTTCGCTCCCACGGCCGGACTTCGTTTCCGGTTCTGAAGGCCCGACGCGTTAAGTTAGGGAGTGAAGCGGCACGAAACGCGTTCTGTGGGGCACCTGTTCCTGCGTCGCGCGTCCTCCGCCAAACAGAGGCGAGCATCGAAAAGGCTCGATGCTCGCCTCGAACTTTTTCCGTTCTATAGACGGTACAGCGGCAAAGTCACGATGAGCAGCGCGGTTGTCCGTTGATGGCACCTCTGAGAGATGCCGCAAAGTTCGCTATACCGCTGCTCCCAGGAGATAAGCGGTTAAGCCGCCTGCCCGACCGCCGATGGCGCGATCGCATCGCGCCCCGCGCGGGTGCCCACCTGCCAGACGGCGGCGCGGCGCTCGATCAGCCTGATCAGGGCGTTGAACGCAACCGCCATCAGCAGCACCAGCAGCACGCCGGCGAATACATGCGGGCTGTCGAGAATAGTCCGGTAGCGCGAGATCAGATAGCCGATGCCCGCCGACGAGATCAGCATCTCCGACACCACGACGCCGACGATGACAAGCGCGCCGCCGATCCGCAAGCCCGACAGCACGGTCGGAATAGCGGCCGGGATCACCACCCGCGTCACCCGCTGGCTCAGCGTCGCGCCCATGCTGCGCGCGGCCAGCAGCAATTGCGGGTCGATGGTCTGGATACCGGCTGACGTCGCCAGCATGGTCGGCAGGAAGCCGTAGAGGCCTGCGAAGGCGATCTTGGATTGCGAACCGATCCCCAGCCACACCGTGAACACCGGATAGAGAATCACCAGCGGCACCGCATAGAGGCTGGACACCATCGGCATGATCAGCAGGCGCGGCCGCGGCAGGCTGCCGACCACAGCGCCGGCGACAATCCCGCCGCCGCAGGCAAACACCATCGCCACCGCGACCTCGTACAGCGTCACACCCAGCGCGCTGCCGTACTCGCCGGCGTCGTTCCATCCGGCCTGCAAGGTTTGGGACAGCGACGGCAGGAACAGTTCGGGGATGGCGCCAATCCGCGGCAGCACTTCCCACAACACGATCAGCGCGATCACGATCAGACGGCGCACGGTTTTGGCGGACATCGCGAACCTCACGCCGATTTGCGGATGTGGCGCCAGATGCGGTCGCGCAAGGAGCCAAAAATATCGCCGCTGAGCATCTCAAACGTGCGCGGGCGCGGCAGCGCGACCTCCAGCCGGTCGACGATGCGGCCCGGGCGCGCCGACATCACGATCACTTCGTCGGCGAGATAGACCGCTTCGGTCAGGCTGTGGGTGACGAAGATGATGGTCTTGCCGGTTGCCGACCAAATGCGCAGCAATTCGTCGCCCATGGTCATTCGGGTCTGCTCGTCGAGGGCGGCGAACGGCTCGTCCATCAAGAGCACCGGCGGATCCTGCACCAGGCCGCGCGCGATCGAAACCCGCTGCTTCATGCCGCCGGACAGTTCATGCGGATGACGCTTGCCGAAGCCGTCGAGCCCGACGAGCTGTAGCGCTTCCTCCGCCTTGGCGCGGCGTTCTTTTTTGGCAACGCCGCGCAGCGTCAGCGGGAATTCGACGTTCTCTTCCGCCGTCAGCCATGGAAACAGGCTCGGCTCCTGGAACACGACGCCGACGCGATTGGGATCGGGAACATCGATCGGCGCACCGCTGACCAGGATCGTCCCCGAGGTTTGCCGGCGCAAGCCCGCCATCATCATCAACAGCGAGGATTTTCCGCAGCCGCTGGGGCCGACCAGCACGACAAAGCGGCCCGGCCTGACCTCGAACGAGACGTCGGACACCGCGATCACGCCCTGGCCGGAGGTCTTGTAGACTTGGCCGACGCCGGCGAGCTGAACCGCGCCGGCGCGCGAGGGCGGCTTGAGCGGGGTTATGTTCGCCAATGGCTGCATCTCGTTTCCACCCATCTGACGAGTTCGTTGAAGGCGATGGCGATCGCGGCCACCATCAGAACGCCCGCCAGCAGCTGGCGCATCTGGAAATTCTCGCCCCAGTTCGCGATCAAATGTCCGATGCCCTCGCGCGAGGCGTACATCTCCGCGAGCATCACGCCGGTCAGGTTGAAGATCATCGAGATCCGCAGCGCCTCCAGCAGAACCGGGAGCATGCTGGGAATATAGACCCGCCATACCGTCTGGGCCAGCGTCGCGCCGTAGGACCGGGCCACCAGCAGGTTTTCCGGCTTGACCGATTCCACCGCCGCGGTGGTCGACATGATGACGATGAAGATGGTGGAGAAAAATCCGAATCCGACCTTCTGCGCAAAGCCGACGCCGAATACCAGGATGAACATCGGCAGGAAAATCGATTTTGGAATGCTGAACGCGAAAAACAGCAGCGGTTTTGCCACTTCGGCGAAGTAGCGATTTTCCGCAATCAGGATTCCAATCAGCGCGCCCACGGGCACCGCGATGACGAACGCGGTCAGGACCTCGGCGCCGGTGACGATAATATCCGAGCGCACGCTCGATCGTCCCAGGATATCGGCGAGCATGGCGAGCGTGTCGCTGGCGGGCGGCAGCAGCCGCGGGTTGACGATGCCGGTGCGCGACAGCAGCTCCCACACGGCGAATATCGCCGCGACAATGGCGAAACGCGCCGCCTTGATCCCGAGCATACCGGTCATATCAGCGTCACGGCCTGGTCGGCACCGGCGTGAACTCCGTCGAGATGATCTCGCCCGCCGGCACCAGGTCCTTCATGCCGCCCATCTTGGCCATGTCGAGCGAGAGCTGAAGCGCCGCCTGGATGTTGGCGCCGGCCATGCTGCCGTCGGTCTCGAGCTTCAGGATCGTATTCTCGTATTCCGCCGCGGCGATGTCGGACGGCATCTCGTACAGCTCGGCGATCAGCTTGACGGCGGCGTCGCGGTTGTTGCGCATGAACATCAGGCCGCCATACAGCGCGTTCAGCGCCTTCTGCACGGCCTGCGGCTTCTCTTTGGCGTATTTGTCGGTGACGATCCATACCGAGGTGAGGTTCGGCGGCACCGCGGACGCGTAGTCAATCAGCGTGCGCGCCTCGCCGGATTTCTTGATCTGGAAACTCAGCGGCGAATAGACCACGGCGGCATCGACATTGCCGGCCAAAAGGTTGGGCACCAGGCCGCCGCCGCCGACCGGCACGCGCGTGAAGTCGATCTTCTTGTCCTGGATGGTCCACAGCGCCAGCAGGTCCGAGCCCGAACCGGCCGAGGTGATGGCGACCTTCTTGCCGTTCAAATCCGCAACATCGAGCGTCGATTTCGCCGGCACCATCAGCTGCCAGCCGAAATTGCCCATCGAACCATTGGCGACCGCTTTCGACATCACGCCCTTGGTGCGGCCCGCCGCCGGAAGCGACGGCGCATCGAGGATCAGATCGGCCGCGCCCGCCGCCAGCGCCTCGAAACATTCCGCCCCGCCGCGATAGATCGTGATCTCGGCGGTGATGCCTTCCTTCTCGAACAGCTTCTGGTGCGCCGCGGCTTCCGCCACCGTGGTCGGCCAATAGGTCTTGGTCGGCAAGCCGATGCGGACCGTTTCGGCGTAAGACAGAGCCGGCGCCGCGAACAGCATCGTCGCGGCAAGCAGCATCATGATGTGGCAGCGAGTTGCGGTCATCCCTGCGTTTCCTCTGCGTTGCCCCGGAGTTTTGATGCTCCCGAGGGTCTTTGGCCGGTCATCCCCGGGGGTGAAGGCCGAAAACCATGCACCATGGTAGTCAAAAAACGCGCGGCGATGGAAGCAAAACCTGAGGATTGGCTTACGATCGTTCGAAAAGCCCGTGCATCAGATCGCAGGCATCTCGTTTTCCGTCATGGCCGGGCTCGTCCCGGCCATCCACATCTTTCTCGCCTAAGGGCAGTTGAGACGTGGATGCCCGGCACCCCGGATCAGCAGCGCACCGCGCCGCAAAGTGCGGCGCGCTGCGCAGCATCCGGGGAACGCAGCTACCTTCGTGTCCCGGACGCGGCGCAGCGCCCTTCGCGCTGCTCCGCAGAGCCGGGACCCATCCGGACTTGGATAGATGGACAAGACCGGGCATGACAACGACCTCCGTAGAAAGCCCAATCGCTCAGCGAATGCCCTCTTCGGCAATGGTTTCCTCGGCCACTTTCGCAACCTGCCTGCTTTCTTCCGTCAGCACCGTGGCTTTCCAGCCGCCTTGCGCGAACCAGCACGCCGAGACGATCGCGACCGCAATCGTGGTGACAGGAAACGACCACCACAGGCCCGACGCCTGCAGGCTGGTGTGCTTGGAGAGAATGTAGGCCAGCGGAAACTGGAACATGAACTGGGAGACCAGCGCGATCACCATCGCCGCCAGCATGTTTCCGGACGCACGGAAGGCGGAAACCACGCACAGCTGCACGCCGATGCCGCCCCACGCCAGGCACATGACGCGAATGAACTGCGCGCCCTCGGCGATGACGTCGGGCGCGCGCGGCACGAAGAACGCCACCAGGGCCGGCGCAAAGATGTAGGCCACGATTCCCACGACCGAAAGAATGCCGAAGCTGGCGCTGGCGCCCAGCACCGTCACCCGCGCCGCGCGCTGGATGTTTCCCGCCCCCATGTTCTGGCTGACCAGCGTTGAAACGGCTTGCGACATTCCCATCGCGGGGATGGTGACGAATTGCAGGATGTTCGATCCGACGCCATAGCCGGCCAGTGTCACCGTGCCGAAACTCGCCACCAGAAACGACAGCAGCATCGGCCCAAGGCCCCGCGTCGACAATTCGATCGATCCGGGCAAGCCCAGGAAGAATGCGCGCCGGATATAGACCGGGTCGGGACGGAAGTCCCGCCACGACAGTTGAATGCCATGACGGCCGCGCAGGAAAATGATGATCCCGAGCAAAGCCGCGAGCCCCTGGGTCGTCAGCGTCGCCAGCGCCGCGCCCATCACACCCAGCGGCGGCAACGGTCCGAGGCCGAAGATGAACAGGGGATCGAGCAGAAAATTCAGCACCACGGTTCCCAGCACGATCAGCAGTGGCATCCTGGTTTCGCCGACGCCGCGCATCAACGCCTGGAACATGGCGTAGATGAAGATGAAGATGATGCCGACAAAAGACACCCGCATGAAACCGAGCGCGCCGGCGTGAACATCGGGTGCGACTCCCAGCAGATCGAGCAGCGAAGGCGCGAGCGCATAGCCCGCCGCGCCCAGGACAGCCGACGTGATGGTGACCATCATCATGGTCTGCGCTGCGACATGATTGACCAGATCCCGGCGGCCGGCGCCCATGTATTGCGCCGACAGCGTCGCGCCGGCGATGCCGAGACCCGCTCCGAGCGCGATCACCAGGAAGGTCACGGGAAAGCTGACCGACACGGCGGCCACCGCGGCCGCGCCCAACCGCCCGACCCAGAACGCGTCGGTCAACTGGTAGCCGGTCTGCAGGAGGTTGCCGAGGATGATCGGGATCGCGAGTCGGATCAGCGCGTTACCGATCGGTCCCTCGAGGAATAGTTTTTGGCGGGCATGCGGCATGTCGTCGGCGTTCTGTCTGTTCGCGACGAGCGGCGCAAGTCGAAATGTCGGAGATCCGGGGTCCTGCCTCCGCCCTGCCCCATTTGAGGAAAATTTTGGGGATGCGAAACCGGGAACCATCGCGCGGACGGCGGCGTTTTGTTCCAATGTATTGGGAGCGCAAGCATGCAGGATGATCAGGACCGGAAAGGCTCGATTGACGGCAGGACGTTTGCCCTCATCGTCGCGGCTGTCGTTGTCGTCCTTGCCATCATCGCCTGGGGCCCGTGGGAATCCAACCATGTCGCGAGCAATCCCGGGCCGAGCGGAATCCCGGGTTCGACAGCGATGGAACCGGCCCCGCCGCCGGCGGACAGCCCTTCGGGTTCAACCACTGGCTCGGCGCGCTAACGCCGTTTTACGCGTCGATCGCGTCCTTGATCCGCTTGCGCGTCAGCGGCAGATTGCGCAGCCGCTTTCCGGTGGCGCTGGCGATGGCGTTGGCGATCGAGGCCGCCGCCGGCCCCTGCCCGGTTTCGCCGCTGCCGAGGAACGGCTGGCCGGGCCGGTTGATGATATGCACCTCGACGCTGTCGGGAACGGCATTGAAGCGCAGGATCGGATAGGTCTGCCAGTCGATGCTGGTGATCCTGGTATCGTCGAAGGTGACGGCCTCATACAGCGTCCAGCTCATCGACTGCACGATCGCGCCCTCGATCTGGTTGATCAGCCCGTCGGGGTTGACCACCTGGCCGCTGTCGACGGCGGCCACCGCGCGCACCAGCCGCGGACGCCCGGTCTCGCGGTTGACTTCCACTTCGCGTCGCAATGGCGCAATAGGCCGCGAGATTCTTGTAGCGCGCGAACGCAAAACCGAAGCCGCGATCCTGCGGCGGCTTGTTGCCCCTTCTGCCAGCCAAAACCCTGCGCCGCCTTCTCGATGACGTCGCGCCCGCGCGGATCCTCGAGATGCTTCAACCTGAATTCGACCGGGTCGGCGCCGGCCGCGATCAGCGAGTTCGTCCATGAAACTCTCGATCGAGAACACGTTGTGGTAGGCGCCGAGCGCCCGCATCGCCGAAATCCGCACCGGCATGTCCGGGATGAAGTGGTGCACCACATGGGCATTGGGGAATTTGTAGATCGGGATCGCGTTGCGGTCGCCGCCGCCTTCCGGCAATGGAAGTGGTTTCGGCGCCGGCACCGCGAACGGTTGCGCCATGTGCTGGGCCGCCAGCATCGAGCCCGCGCCGCCCGGCCGCATCGAATGGGTGTTGCTCCAGACCTCGAAATTCCAGTCGGCGATCGCGCCATTGCCGTCGAGCGAGGCCTTCAGCTTCGTCACCATCGCCGGGCCGAACGGCTCCCAGGCGTGCTCCTGCTCGCGCATCCATTGCACGCGCACGGGCACGCCGGGCAACGCGCGCGCGATCAGCGCCGCGTCGGCCGCGGCATCGTCGGCGCCGTTATGGCCGTAGCAGCCGGAGCCCTCGACATGGATGCAGCGAACGCTCGGCCGGCGGCACGCGCAGCATCTCGGCGATGCCCTGGCGGTCGGGATAGACGCCCTGGGTGTGGGTCCAGACCGTCATCGTACCGTCGGCTGAATTGCGCCACCGCGCAGGACGGCCCGATCGAGCCGTGCGACTGATAAGGCCGCGTATAGGTGGCTTCGATGGTCTTGCTGCCCGATGCCGACGGATTGCTCTGCTGGAAGATCGTCGTGATCCTGCGACGGCAGGCTGGTGAGAACGTGAAGCAGATCGTCCTGCTTCGGCAGGCTCGGCGTCTCCTTCCATTTCGCGGCAGCCGACAGCGCATGCATCGCCTTGATCGCCTGGAATTCCTTGTTGGCGACGACGGCGAGAAAATTGCCGTCGCGGATCACCTTGACGACGCCGGGCATTTTTTCGACCGCTGCACGTGTCGCACTCCGTCAGCTGCGCGCCGTAGCTCGGCGGGCGTACGACGCGGGCGTGCACCATGCCGGGCAGCCGCATGTCCTGGACATAGGCCGCACCGCCGGTGACCTTGGCCGGGATATCGACGCGCGGCATCGGCTGGCCCATCACCTTGAACGTCGCAGGGATCCTTCAGCTTCGATTTCGGCTGCGCCTGCACGTGCAGCATGTCGGCCGCGACCAGTTCGCCATAACCGAGGCGCTGGCCGTCCGGCGCGATCACCGCGCCGTTTTCGGTGCGCAGATTTTCGGCCGGCAGATCGAGACGCCGCGCGGCTTCCGCGACCAGCAGCTCGCGCACCTGCGCCGCCGCGTTCTGGATCGCGGTGCCGCTGTCCTGCATGGAATGGCTGCCGGAGGTATAGCCTTCATTGGCGGTGCGGCTGGTATCGGCGGTGATGACCGTCAGCGACTCGAAGGGAACGTCGAGCTCTTCGGCGGCGATCTGCTGGAAGGCGGTCTTGAAACCCTGGCCGAGTTCGGCCTTGCCGGTGAACGCGGTAATGCGGCCGTCGGCGTCGATGCGAATCCAGGAATCGAGGATATGGCGCCGTCGCGAGGCTGCCTGGAGGTTTCGGCGCCGGCGCTGCGACCGGCGCGCTCTGATCCTGCGCGAAGGCGTCCGACAGCGAGAAGCTGACGATCAGCGCGCCGCCGCCCGCGAGCACGCGGCGGCGGTCGAGAATGACGGGGGCGTTCATTGCGCGCTCCTCTGGTTCGGTAGACAGCGTCGGCGCGTGTCCATCAGCCTGGCGGCGCGATGCACCGCGCGCAGGATGCGCATATGGGTGCCGCAGCGGCACAGATGCGGCTCCAGCTCGGCGCGGATCTGCTCGTCGGTCGGTTTAGGATTTTTCTGCAGCAGCGCCTGCGCCCGCATCATCATGCCGGCGATGCAATAGCCGCATTGTGCGGCCTGCTCTTCCATGAAGGCGCGCTGGATCGGCGCCGGCGCCTCGATGACCCGAGACCTTCCAGCGTCGTCACCTGCTTGCCCTCCAGCAGCAGCAGCGGCGTCACGCAGGACAGCACCGCCTTGCCGTCGACGATCACCGTGCATGCCCCGCATTGGCCGAGCCCGCAGCCGAATTTGGCGGCGTTGAGTTTGAGATCGTCGCGCAGCACATAAAGCAGCGGCGTATCCGGATCGGCATCGACCTGGTGATCCCGACCATTGACCTTCAATGTCATCATGGCTTGTCTCGCTGCGTTGGATCGGCGGGAGCGTTTTGCGGCCCCGGCGAGGTCTGGAGAAATACCGTCTGCGTGCGCCGTGCATCCGCGACGGTCTTTTCAACGCCGGTCCATGCCGGCTGGTTGCTGAAGCGGGAACGCAGATAATTCAACAGCGCAACAATCTGGTCGTCGGTCATGCTGCTGGCAAACCCCGGCATGATCGGGCTGCGCTCGCCTTCCACCGGGCGAACGCCTGACAGCACGATGTTGGCGGCGTTGCGCGGATCGGGGCCGGAGATCGGCGGTCGACAGCGCCAGATTGACCCCGCCATAGGGCAGCGGCCTACTGCTCTCATGGCAGCTCGCGCAGGCCGCGGCGTAGATCGCCGCGCCGCTCACATTGACCAGCGCCACCGGCGAAGGCGATTTGGCCTGCGCGAGCACCTCGTCGCCCTGGCGCTTACGCTCCGGGCGTCGGGACGCCGAACACGCCGGCCATGTAGGTCGCGATCGCGTGCACGTCGCTCTCCGTCACCTGCGACAGGTTGCTGACCACTTCCGCCATCGGCCCGCGCGCGGTGCCGTGATCGGGATGCCAGCCCTGGCGAAGATAAATGAAAAGCGCTTCGCGCGTCCCACGGCACCGGCGCCGGTGACTGCGCATTGATCGCGTAGGCGTGCCAGTTGTCGACGTCGCCGCCGGCAAACGCGGCGCTCGGCGACGTTCGGCGCCGAGCGCATTGCGCGGGGTATGGCATGCGCCGCAATGCGCCAGTCCTTCGACGAGATAGGCGCCGCGATTCCATTCCGCGCTCTGGCTGCTGTCCGGCCGGTAAGTGCCGCGGTGAAGGAACAACAGCTTCCAGCCCGCGATCACAAAGCGCTGATCGAGCGGAAAACGAAGCTGGTTGTCGCGGGCGGGCGCGCGGACCGGCTCTCGCGTCATCAAATAAGCATAGAGCGCCTGGTCGTCTTCATCGGTGACGTTGGTGAAGTGATCGTAGGGAAAGGTCGGATAAAGATGCTGGCCGTCGCGATTGACGCCCGAGCGCATGGCGCGGCGGAACGCTGCTTCCGGCCAGCGGCCGATTCCGGTTTCGGCATCCGGCGTGATATTCGAGGAATAGATCGTGCCGAACGGCGTCGGCACCGGCAGGCCGCCGGCAAAGTCCTTGCCGCCGCGAACCGTGTGGCAATCGCTGCAATTGCCGATCGCGGCAAGCTCGCGGCCGCGCTTGACCAGTGCCGGATCGAACGACTGCGGTGCCGGCGGATCGATCGCCGAGATCGCCGGCCGCCACGCGATCGCAAACGCCGCGGCCCCGCCGCCAATCAGCAGCGCCGCGATAGCGCCCGCGATAATCCCTGACTTTGTCATCTGTCCCGCCAGCTTTCGCCGTTATTGCTAGTACACAATCCCTTATGCCTCGCTCGGGGAAGCGATGCCGCCCCGGAAGCAACGCGCTTCGGCCCGATGCAGGTGCAGCGGTCGATGCGCATTGGACTTTTCGCGGCCCAGATTGAATTGTTACAGGAATGCCACACTCACCTACAATCGACGGCCGTTCTTGTTGCGTTCGAAAGAGTTGATGGGGGGCGCCCGCCGCATGCGGCTTAATTTGGCGCCGGGGTTGAGGCTACCGTCCTTCCTGAAGGAGAGCCGAGATGCCAGCCTACATTCATCACCATGAAGTCGAGTCAGCCCCGGTCTTCTGCCCCGGTTGCATCGGACTGCTTCCGATGTACATCAGGGAGGTCGAGCCGCATTGGAGCATGGCGACAATCGACTTCATCTATGAGTGCTCGGACTGCGGCGCCGAGGTCAGGCAGACTATCCGCAAACCGGAACGGCGGCATTAGCGCATTTCGCCTCCGCCGACCGTCGAGATGGGCGCGCGCTGATGGTGCGCCTGGCCCGTGCGCTTCATCCGTCGATGATCGCCACCGCCCGGGTCCAGCCCGCCGAAGCGCGCTCGATCTTGACCGGGAAGCAGGACACGGTGAACCCGGTGGACGGCAATTGCTCGAGGTTGTGCAGTTTTTCGATGTGGCAGTAGCCGATATGGCGCCCGGCCTTGTGGCCTTCCCAGATCAGGCTGGCATCCCTGGTCTCGGCATATTTTTTCGCGGTATGGACGAACGGCGCGTCCCAGCTCCAGCCGTCGATCCCGGTCAGCCGCACGCCGCGCTCGAGCAGATACATCGTGGCCTCGTAGCCCATGCCGCAGCCGGAGGCGACATAATCCTGCCGGCCGTATTTGGCGCCGGCGCTGGTGTTGACGACCACGATCTCCAGCGGTGAAAGCGTGTGGCCGATGCGCTTGAGCTCGTTTTCGACGTCGCCGGCGGTCGCCACATAGCCGTCCGGCAAATGCCGGAAATCCAGCTTGACGCCGGGCTGCAAACACCATTCCAGCGGCACTTCATCGATGGTCCATGAGCGCTCGCCGCGATTCATGGTGGGATGAAAGTGCCAGGGTGCATCGAGATGGGTGCCGTTGTGGGTCGACAGCTGCACCTGCTCGACGGCCCAGCCCTGACCATCCGGCAGATCCTCGGCCTTGAGGCCCTCGAAGAACTGCAGCATGCGCGGCAGTCCCTGCTGGTGATCGATGTACTGGATGGTAGGATGTCCTCCCGGCGGATCCGCGGGGACGTCGTTCTGCAGCGGCACGGAGATATCGATCAGTCGTCTGGCCATCGGCATTTCCTCGAAGATTTCCGTTGTGGCGGCGATCCCTTCGGCGAGTGACGCGCCCCATCGATTCCGGTCAGACCGGCTTGATGCCCGCCTTGGCGACGACGTCGCGCCATTTCGGCACTTCGTCCTCGATTCGCTTGCGCATGCCGTCCGGCCCGTTGGCGAGAACCTCAAATCCGTCGTTGCGCAGTTGCTCGGCGATCTCCGGCGTCTTGAGAATCCTGATCGCGTTGGTCGACAGCAGCGTAACGATCTCGGGCGGGGTTTTGACCGGCGCCAGAAAGCCCTGGAAGGTGTCGGCGATAAAATCCTTGTAGCCGAGTTCGACCATGGTCGGCACATCGGGCAGATCGAACCAGCGATTGGCGCCGGTGACGGCCAGCGCTTTCAACGCGCCGGACTCGATATAGGGATGCGCGGGCGGCAACGCCGCGCAGGCCAGCTGGGTGATGCCGCCGAGCACGGCCTGAATGGCAGGGCCGGCGCCGGAGAACGGCACATGCGTGATCTGAATGCCGCCGACGATTTTCAGCAGTTCGCCCGAAAGATGCGGCGTGGTGCCGATGCCGGGGCTCGCATAGTTGAGTTCGTTGGGATTGGCCTTGGCGCGCGCGATCAGCTCGGCGATCGAATTGATGCCGAGCTTGGGCCCGACCAGGATCACGTTCGGCGAGGTCCCGAGTTCGGCGATCGGCGCGAAATCCTTGTAGGGATCATAGGGGATTTTCTCGTAGAGACCGGGATTGACGACATAGGCGCTCGATGTCACCAGCAGCGTGTAGCCGTCCGGTTCGGCATGCGCGGCGGCGCCGATTCCGATATTGCCGCCGGCCCCGGCCTTGTTTTCGATGATCACCGAACCGCCGATGGCCTCGCCGAGATGCCTGCTGAGCACGCGCGCCATGATATCGGTCGGTCCGGCCGGCGCGAACGGCACGATGATCTTGACCGGACGGTCGGGATAGCCCGCCGCCCTCGCCTGCCGCGCCACCAGGCCCGACGTCGCCATCGCGCCGATCGCGAGGCCGGCCCCGCGCAGGATCTTGCGGCGCGACGGAAGGGGCGGTTTGCTACCGGACATGGCGTTCTCCCGATGTCAGCGTCTTTTCGCGCTGGTTTTATGCCGGCCTTTTGCTACCGGAATTTTGGACCGGCAGAACCTGGCCGCCGATCCCGCTAGTCCTAAACGATATTTTCCATTATCGCTATCGCGGTCAAGCATGAGAGGTGGCTATGCGGTTGGTTTCGTTTCTGAAGGAGGGCCGCTGGTGCCCGGGCTTTCGTCGCGGCGATAGCATCGTGGAGATCGCGGACAAGGATCTGGTTTCCGCGCAGGCGGTGATTGCAGCGATGATGCAAGGCCGAAAGCTGAACGAAGGGCCGTCGCATCGCATCGCGGAAGTCACCCTCGGCTTGCCGGTGCCGGAGCCGGACAAGATCGTTTGCATCGGCCTGAACTACGTCGATCACGCCAAGGAAGGCGGCAATCCGATTCCGGATTATCCCGCCGTGTTCATGCGCACCAAAAGCTCGCTGGTGGCGCATGGCCAGCCGCTGGTGCGGCCGGCCTGCTCGGACAAGTTCGACTACGAGGCCGAGCTTGCGATCGTGATCGGCAAACGCGCGCGCAACGTCATCGAAGCCAATGCGCTGTCTTATGTGTTCGGATATTCCTGCTTCAATGACGGTTCGATCCGCGACTATCAGCGCAAGTCGACGCAATGGACCATGGGCAAGAATTTCGACGGAACCGGTCCATTCGGACCCGACATCGTCACCGCGGATGAACTTCCCGCCGGTGCGGCGGGGCTGCGTGTCGTCAGCCGCCTGAACGGCGAGACCATGCAAAACGGCAATACCAGTGACATGATCTTTTCCGTGGCGCGCACCATCGCGTTGATTTCCGAGGTCATGACGCTTGAGCCCGGCGACGTCATCATCACCGGCACCCCGGCCGGCGTCGGCTATGCCCGCAAGCCACCGGTGTTCATGCGGCCCGGCGACGTCTGCGAAATCGAAATCGAAAAAATCGGCATCCTGAGCAATCCCGTGGTGAGCGCCTGACGCGCGCTCACTTCCTGGCGCTCGACGACGCCAGCACCGCGGTCCATTTCTCGATGTCGGCCTGGATAAAATCGGCGAACTCCTTCGGCGTCCCGCCCACGGGATCGGTGCCCTGCTGCTTCAGGGCGCTTTGCACCTGATCGGTGTTCAGCGCCGCATTGGCGGCGGCCGATAGTTTTTCGATGATCGCCGGCGGCGTGCCGGCGGGCGCCAGCAGCCCGATCCAGACTCCGGCGTCGAAGCCCGCCATTCCGGCCTCCGTGAGCGTCGGAACATGAGGCATGATCGAGGCGCGCTTCGATTGCGCCACCGCGAACGCCTTCAGTCTGCCGGCCTCGACATACGGAGCCAGCGTCGCCGCCACGTTGAACATCAGCGTGATGCGGCCCGAGAGCAGGTCCGAGACCGCCTGACTGCTGCCGCCCTGATAAGGCACCGCCAGGACCTTGGTGCCGGCCTTGGCGTTGAACAGTTCGCCCGCCATGTAGCTCGCCGTGGCATAGCCGGACGAGCCGAACGACAGACTTTCCGGCTTGCTCTTGGCCAGCGCGATCAGCTCCTGCAGATTATTGGCGGGCACCGAAGGATTCGCTACCAAGACGTTGGGGACGATGCCGAGCAGGGCGATCGGCGCCAGAGCCTTTCCGAGATTGAAGCTCGACTTGGTCTCCGCCGGATTGAGCGTGTTGGCGATGGTCGCCATGAACAGGGTGTATCCATCGGGGGCGGCGCGCGCCACGCTTTCCGCTGCGATCATACTGCTGTTGCCCAGCCGGTTTTCGACCACGATCGGCTGGCCGAGACTGACTTCCATCTGCTTGCCGACCAGCCGCGCCAGGATATCCGCGGCCGAGCCGGGCCCGAATCCGATGACCACCTTGATCGGCTGGGAGGGATAGGTTTGAGCCACGGCGCCGGCGGTGCCTGCGAGCGACGCCATCATGACAACAGCGCAAAGCGCGGCCAATTTAGAGTAACGGCTGAACATATTCCCCCCGGTGCACGCTTCGCCTGCGGTTGATTCCGCATTCGGCTTTGTTGACGCTCAGCAAGGCCGGCCCTAGAGCTTGGACCAGTCCTTGCGTGAGGCCAACCGGCTGCAAGTCACTCTAACGCGGCCGCAGACAGAAGGAAGCCACGATGCAGTCAGACCCCGAGCGCCGCGCGCGCGGCGCCCAAAAAATCGGTGAAATCCTCGGGCAAACGCCGGAACAGGTCGAGCGATCCCTAGGCGACGTCGCGCCCCAACTCGCCACTTACGTGCTGGAGACGATCTACGGAGAAATCTACCAAAGCCCGGCGCTGGACACGCGCACACGGCAGATCGTCGCCGTCGCGGCACTGGCGACGCTCGGAACCGCGGCGCCGCAGTTGCGGACCCATATCGGCGGTGCGCTGCGCTGCGGCGTCACGCGCGAGGAGCTGGTCGAAATCATGATGCAACTGGTGCCCTATGTGGGGGTAGCCGCGGCCATCAACGGCGTGGTGGCCTGCAGGGAGGTGTTCGCGGCCGCCGACAAAAAATAGTCGACCGCAAGCGCGGCTGCATGGCGTAGACTTTAGCAAACGCCGCCGGACCGACCGGCGAACAGATCCAGGGAAGGTCAAGGGGGAAAGATGATTTGGCACAAAGCGATCGGCGATGGCCCAACCAAGGTCATGGTGATTCACGGGTGGTTCTGGGATCACCGGGTGTTCACCCCGATTTTCGACAGCCTCGATGTCAACGGCCACAGCTACGCCTTCCCGGATATTCGTGGGTACGGCAATTCGCGCGATGTGTCCGGTGAGTACAGCATCGGCGAAGTGGCAGGGGATGCGATCGCGCTCGCCGACCAACTGGGATGGGACAAGTTTCATGTCGTCGGCCATTCCATGGGAGGCAAGGCGGCGCAGAAAGTGGCGATGGACGCCGGCGCTCGGGTGCGTTCGGTCGTGGCGGTCACCCCGGTACCGGCCTCGCCGCTGCCGTTCGACGACGCGGTATTCGGATTCTTTGCGGCGGCCTGCGAGCAGGACGAGACGGCGCTGGCGCTGATGGGGGATTCCGTCGGCAACCGTGTTCCCAAGGCGTGGCTCGAACTGATGCTGCGGCGGGCGCGCGAAACCGCACGCCCGGAGGCGTTCAAGAGCTATATGCGCTCCTTCATCCGGGACGACTTCGCGGCCGATGCCCACAAGGTCAAGGCGCCGATGCTGGTGCAATTCGGCGAATACGACAACGGCGTCAGCGAAGCTCTGGTGCGCGGCGTCTATCCGTCGCTGTATCCCCACGCGGAAATCGAGAAGCTCGGCAATTCCGGCCACTACCCGATGCAGGAGACGCCGATCCATTTTGCCAACAGGCTGGAAGGATTTATTGCCAAATCGGCGTAAGGCGCGGCTGCGTATCTCGGGCACGCTCTTCCGCAACGGAAGAGAAGATGGAAGGTACCCTCGAAGCGTTACGGCCTATTCACTCATCGCGCTTTCATCTCGGCCCCGCCAAACCTTGCTTCCATCGCGCGCCGGGTCTTGATGGTCTCGTTATCGGCATCGGTCTCGATGTCGCTCCAGCGCACCACCGCGCCATGGGCGATGTCGTTCTTCAGCTTCACCCGGTGCGCCAGCCCGATCGGCAGCGCGCCTGCACTCAAGCTTGCCGCCGCCGGCATCAGTTTGCCCCACACCGTATAGCCGCCCTCGCCGTCGAGCATTTCGCCCGCGCGCAAATTTCGTTTGGCCACTGAGGCGACGTCGCCGCGAAACCCATGCGGCTGCCCGGTCGGCTCGCGACGCAGCGCCGCCGAGAGAATTGAGATGTTCAGCTCAAGTCCGATCAGATGATACGGCTTGTACATCGCCGCGTAACGTCCGCTGGCATCGGTCTTCAGCCCATACTGCTTGAAACAGTCCGCAGCGTAGTCGTTCGGCGCTTCCAGCACCACATAGACACCCCAGCGCAGATCGCGGAACACCTGGCGGCCGTCGCGCTCCAGCGACGACACCACCTCCACCACGCCGGATTTCTCCAGCACGCCGCCCTTGTCGCGCGGCCGCATCACATGCGGCAGATCGTCGACGCCGCAGGGCGGAAACAACAGACCGCTTTCCGGCACGTCGAGCCCGGTGGCATTGGCGATCGCCGCCATTTCGATCGCGGACTTGGTGCCATCGAGAAACGAGTTGAACATCTGCGGGTTCATGCCGGCCGACTGCGCCTCATCGGCCGTCAGACCGTAATGGCCCCAGACCCCTGCTGGCGTCACGTCATGATAGGCCGGCAGGTATTTTGTCCCCTTGCCGGCGGCGACCACGTGGAATCCGGTGGCGCGGGCCCAGTCCACTAGCTCAGCGGTCAAGGCCGGCTGGTCGCCATAGGCCAGCGAATAGACTACGCCGGCCTTGCGTGCTTCCTCGGCGAGCAACGGTCCCGCCAGCACGTCGGCCTCGACATTGACCATGACGATGTGCTTGCCCGCCGCAATCGCGGCGCGGGCATGCTTGATGCCGACCGCGGGATTGCCGGTGGCTTCCACGATCACCTCGATGTTGCCCGATGTCGCCTTGGCGCCGTCGGCGGTGAATGACGTGGCCGCGATCCGTTCCGCATCCCAGCCGACGGTCCGGCACGCCTCGCGGGCGCGCTCGGGATCGAGATCGACGATCACGGGCACCTCGAGCCCCGGCGTGTGCGGCACCTGCGACAGGAACATCGAGCCGAACTTGCCGGCGCCGATCAGCGCGACACGGACCGGTTTGCCGGCGGCGCGGCGGGCGTTGAGGAGGTGGTGGAGGTTCATGGAGGGGGTGATCCGGTTGAGACGTGTCCCGGACGCGGTGCAGCGTTTCTTCACGCTGCTCCGCAGAGCCGGGACCCATGGACGGGGCCCCGGCTCAGCAGCGCATCACTTCGTGCTGCGCTGCGTCCGGGGCACGGGGAATGCGTTAGCGGCTTCTACTCCGCCGCCTGGCGATGGGCGCGGGCGAGCCGCAGCAGCGAATCGTCGTCGACGGTCTGGATCGGGGTAAAATCGCGATGGGCGATATATTCCGGCCGGGTGGGAGTACGAATATAGTTCGAGACCGCGTTCAGCGTGAGATAGACGATCTTGCGCGGATAGGGCGTGATGTTGCCGGCCGAGCCGTGCACCAGGTTGCCGTGGAACATCAGCATGCCGCCGGCCTTGCCGGTCGGCGCGACAATGCCGCCTTCTTTCACCAGCCGCGTCACGGTTTCTTCGTCCAGCGTCCATAGCGGATAGGAGGTGGTCTCAAGGTCATGCGAGGCTTTGAGGTCGCCAGCGGTCTGGCTCTTCGGCACGAGCATCAAGGGGCCGTTGATCGGCATCACCTCGTCGAGAAAGATCGCGATATTCATCGCGCGCGGCAGCGGCATGCCGTCGTCGCGTTTCCAGGTGCCGTAGTCCTGGTGCCACTGCCAGACGTCGCCGGTGAAGGCCGACTTGGCGTTGATCTTGTACTGGTGCATGTAGACCTTCTCGCCGAAGACCTGTTCGACCGGATTGATCATGCGCGGATGCGCTCCGAGCAGGCCGAACGCCTCGTTGTAGAGATGGGCGGCAAAGGCGGTGCGCGGCGCGCCGCTCTTTTCGCGCCAGACTTCCGGGCGCTTGGTGTCGTAGATGCCTTCCGCCTCGCGCGCCAGCAGCGCCACTTCCTCGGGGCTGAACAGCTCCGGCAGAAACAGCCAGCCTTCCCGGTTGAAGTCGTCGATCTGTTGCTGGGTCAGTTCCATGGCTGGTTCCTCCTGTTCGGTCCTGGGTTGTCCGCCGATCGGGGGTTAAAGCTTCCCGCGATCGCATCGTTATTTTTCCGCAGTGTTTTCAATCAATACCCATCGCTCGCTATCAAAGCGCGCCAGCCGCGATTACGCAAGAACCGCATCGTCATCGGCACTCGTGTTGATGACTATTCCCGGCAGCAGCATCGGCAGCCGCACATCCCGCAGGTTTGCCGCCTGCCGCATCACGTTCGCGCGCGTGAGATCGTCGCCGCACGGGTCAGCACCCTAGCAAGAAGCTGGGCCGCCGAATACCCATGGACGTTGAATGAATCCGCGATGGCGGCGAATTCAGCAGGGGGTTGAGTTGATAGCGGCCTTGAGCGTGCGCTGCGGCTGGCGAAGGTAAGCCGAGCGACAATGTCTGCGCCGTGCGTCGAGGCAGCCACAGGCTGGAGCTGACTGACCGTCAGCTCCAGCGATTGATGGACTGGAAATTCCGCGGTCTTATCTCAAACGCGCAATCGCGAATGAGCCTCACTTCGGCGCGGCATTGGACCCAACCGTGGCGCCGCTGGCACTAGCCGATGACACCCGCCACACCGTATTTCCGAGATCGTCGGCGATCAGCAATCCGCCGGAATGATCGAGGGCCACCCCGACCGGCCGGCCGTGCGCCTCGTCTTTGCTGGCATCGAGGAAGCCGGTGACGACGTCCTGGGCCATGCCGCTGGGCTTTCCGCCGCTGAACGGCACGAACACGACCTTGTAGCCGTTGAAGGGGCTGCGATCCCAGCTGCCATGTTCGCCCACAAAGGCGCCGTTCTGGTAGCTCGCGGGAAGACCTCCGCCGGCCTTGTACATGGCTAAACCGAGCGGTGCCACGTGGGAGCTCAGCGCATAATCCGGAGGTATCGCGCGGGCGACCAGATCGGGTCGCTGCGGTTCGACCCGCGGATCCAGATGCTGTCCGTAGTAACTATAGGGCCAGCCGTAGAAGCCGCCGTCCTGGACCGAGGTCAGGTAGTCCGGCACCAGATCGGGCCCAAGCTCGTCGCGTTCGTTGGCGATGGCCCAGAGTTTGCCGCTCTCTGGCTCCCATGCCAGGCCGGTCGGATTGCGGACACCGCTGGCGAAGATGCGATGGGCGCCGGAGGCCCGGTCGACCTCCCAGATCGCGGCGCGTTCGTATTCGGCGCCGATGCCGTTCTCGGTGATGTTGCTGTTCGAACCGACGCCGACATAGAGCTTGGAACCGTCAGGGCTTGCCAGCAGCGACTTGGTCCAGTGATGATCGATCGGTCCGCCGGGAAGGTCGGTGAGCTTGGTGCCCGCGGCCGTGATGCTGGTTTCTCCCTCGGTGTAGGGATAGCGCATGATCGCGTCGGTATTGGCGACGTAAAGGTCGTGGCCGACGAGGGCGACGCCGAACGGCGAATTGAGGTGGTCCAGGAACACAGTGCGTTGCTTTGCGGTGCCGTCGGCGTTTATGCCGCGGAGCAGCGTGATGCGATTTGCGCCCTTGGCGCCGCCACCGGCATAGGCTTGCACTACGTGGAACACGATATCCTTCGGGCGGTGGATCGGCGCTCGCGGGCCATTGCCTTCCACCACCAGCACGTCCCCGTTAGGCAGAACGTAGAGCTGCCTGGGATGCTCAAAGCCGGTGGCCAACGCATGGATCTGCAGTCCGTCCGACACCACGGGCGTTTCGTCCTTGCTCCATACCGCTGGCTTCGCCACCTTCATCGGCGGCATCAGATATTGCTGCGGCTCGGGCAGCTTGGGATTTGCGCCGATCTGCAGCCGGGGATCGCCGCCCTGGTCGTCGCAGCCAGCCAGTCCCAATCCGCAGATGGCGATGGAGAGAGCCGCGAAGCGTGAGAAGCGGTTTGCCTGTTGGGTGATTTGAGGGGCGCGCATCATTCGGTCACTCCCACGCCGTACTGATACACCATCGTCCGTCCCATCCATGCCGTGAACGCCAGGATGATGACGACGAGCACCGACAATATCAGGCCTTCCGGCACCACCGAGGTATAGCCGTCGCGGCTGTGCACGAAGGCATTGATCAACGCCAGAATGAGCGCGATCGTGTTACCCAGCGCGTGTGGCCAGGCCGGCGACAATCCGCGGATTTCCCGGTTGCCCAGAAAGTCGATAGCGCCGGCAACGGCCGCACACCCGCCCATGATAAGGCCGGCGGTAATCAGCCAGATCGAAAAGGTTTCCCACATCATGCTGGCGGTGCGCCAATAGACCAGGTCGGTCACAAGAGCCCCCACGAAAAAGGCGATGGGAAACGGCACAAACATCGGGTGAAGCGGATGGCCAGCCATCCTCGCCACGGAACTTGGGTTGGCGTGCATGCGTTTTCCTCGAACATCCTTGGAGCCCGGACCAAAGGGCACAGGACACGGGCATCGCACGAATGCCGTATGCCCGCCCAATGATGATCAAAGTACGGACGTTGGGAAAGTTCCGAAAGATCGTTCACGAATTTTTCATCCCGCGCGCTGCCGGCGCAGGCCATCGCCGGACCTTGGCGGACCCTGGGCGTCCGCATCAGGGTGCGCCTGCTCTAACCAGCAAGGCGAACGGAAACCGGAATAGCGGCTCGCACCGCGCGCCGGCGGCGATGTGGGTTTAAGTGCCTGTCAGGCAGCCTTTTCGATCCGGAGCTGACGGCGGATCATCTGCTCCAGCGTTTTGATCGACTGAAAATTTTCGGGCGTTATCTCGCTTTGCGGAATCGTGAAGTCAAACTCGGCTTCCACGCCGAGCATCAGACTGACCATATCCATCGACGTCAGCCCAACATCCACCAGCCGGGATTCCGGATGGACTTCGACGGCCATCGAGTTCTGCTCGAGGATCGCCTTGACGAGAGCAAGGATGCGGTTCTGAACGCCGGGGTCAAAGGCCTGCATCTTCAACTTTCCACTGTCGTTGCGACACTACGCTGTCACCGAAAGGACGATAACGAAATCGTCAATCGTCACATGCCAGCATAATTCCGCTCTGCTTTGAAAAACAGTGACTCTCGTTTGACGCAAGCCGTCATTCTGTTCTTAACGCTAACGGCCATTGCCAAAAAACAATCGATCGAAAAGCCGCCGGTTAACTTTCATCATCGAAATGAAAAGCGTTTACCTTCAATTTCATCGACGCATTTGAATTAAATCCCTAGCCTTCAGGTTTGATCTTGAGGGGTCGGGCGGCCGACGCGGCATCGGGAGCGATGCCTGCGCGGATATTTTTGCAACGACCGCTGGAGGGCGAATTGGCCATGAACGTGCAAGAAGCCGGGTTGCGCGGCTCATCCGCGGATGAAACAAGCGACCAATTCGTTCTCGATCGCAGTTCCTTCGCTGAGCGAACGGCGGCTGTCGCAGCCGCGGCGGCGGCGGAAGCTGAAAACGTCGATCGGCAGGCACGCTTCCCGAAGTCCGCCATCGACGCGGCGCGCCAGCAGAAGCTGTTAGGTATCCAGATTCCGCACCGGTTCGGCGGGGACGGCGCGTCGATATTCGACGTCACCGACATGTGCTACACGCTCGGCCGCGCCTGTGCCTCCACGGCGATGATCTTTGCGATGCATCAGACCAAAATTGCCTGCCTGATCCGGCACGGCACCGGCAGCGGCTTTCACGAAACACTGATGCGCCGCGTCGCGTCCGAGCAATTGCTGCTCGCATCATCGACGACGGAAGGACAGAACGGCGGCAACGTCCGTTCGAGCTCGGCCGCCATCGAGCGAGACGGAACTGACATATCGCTGGTGCGCAACGCGACCGTTATTTCCTATGGCGCACAGGCTGACGGCGTCGTCACCATCGCCCGCCGCGCCGGCGATGCCGCCGCTTCCGATCAGGTGCTGGTGGCGTTTACCAGGGATGACTACACGCTGGAACGCAGTCTCGAATGGGAAACGCTCGGCATGCGCGGAACCTGCAGCGCGGGATTCGAGCTGAAGGCTAAAGGTTCAGCCGACCAGATTTTTCCGGAAGGCTACGACAAGATTCACGCGCAGACGATGACGCCCGTCGCTCATCTGTGTTGGTCTTCGGCCTGGGCCGGGATCGCCGCGGCGGCGGTCGAGCGCGCCCAGCTGTTCATTCGCAAGGCGGCTCGCGGTTCGGGCGGCCAGATGCCTCCTGGTGCGGCGCACTTTACCGCGGCCAGGATGACGCTGGCGAAACTGCGCGCCATGATCACGGCGAATCTCGATACCTATGCGGCCCACGAGCACGACGAACGCGGGCTCTCCTCGCTCGACTTCCAGTCATCGATCAACCTGCTTAAGGTGGAAGCTTCCGAGCTTGCGGTTGAAACCGTCATGAGCGCGATGCGGGCTTGCGGGTTGTCCGGATACCGCAACGACGGCGACTTCAGCGTCGGCCGCCATCTCCGTGACGTCCTTTCGGCGCCGCTGATGATCAACAACGACCGGATCCTCGCCAACATCGCCACCGCAAGCCTCATGAGCGGCATTCCCGCCTCCTTGCGCGATTAAGTCCCAACATTCTTCCGACAAACAAATGGAAGCCCGAACATGAATGTAGCCGTCCGACCCCCCTCAGCGGAGATTGCCCCGCACCCGGCCGATCCGCTCGACCACCTCGCCGAAGTGCTGTTCTACAAGATGGGCACCGACGGCGTCTACGCGAGAACCGCGCTGTACGAGGATATGGTGGAACGGCTCGCCGCCCTGATCACGCGCCATCGCGAACCCAATACCGAGGTGATGCGCTTTCCGCCGGTCATGAACCGCGGACAGCTGGAGAAATCCGGCTATCTCAAGAGCTTTCCCAACCTGCTCGGCTGTGTCTGCGGTCTGCATGGCACCGAACGCGAGATTCACTCGGCGGTCAGCCGCTTCGATGCCGGCGGCGATTGGACAACGTCGCTCTCGCCTGCCGATCTCGTGCTCTCGCCGGCGGCCTGCTATCCGGTCTATCCGATTGCCGCGGCACGAGGGCCGCTGCCATCGGGAGGCCTGCGCTTTGACGTCGCAGCCGACTGTTTCCGCCGCGAGCCCTCCCGTCGTCTCGACCGGCTGCAGTCGTTCCGGATGCGCGAATATGTGTGCATCGGCAGCCCGGACGACGTGTCCGATTTCCGCGAACGCTGGATGGTGCGCGCCCAGGCGATCGCGCGCGATATCGGCCTGGCCTACAAGGTCGATTATGCCAGCGATCCGTTCTTCGGCCGCGTCGGACAGATGAAGGCGGTGAGCCAGAAGCAGCAATCGTTGAAATTCGAGCTGCTGGTCCCGCTGCGTTCCGAGGAGCAGCCGACGGCCTGCATGAGCTTCAATTATCACCGCGACCATTTCGGCACGACCTGGGACATCAGGGATGCGGCGGGTGAACCGGCCCATACCGGCTGCGTCGCGTTCGGAATGGACCGCCTAGCGGTCGCCATGTTCCACACCCACGGCACGGACCCCGCCAACTGGCCCATCAAGGTGCGCGAGATGCTCGGCCTTTGATGGCCAGCGGCATTCGATGACCCGGGGCTGGCGCGGGTCGTGACGAATCTGTCAGACGGACGGTAGATGGCGGTGCTCACTCAAAAACTTCGATGCCGCGAATTTTCCGAGGCCGATCTGGATGCGGTCGCGGATCTCCTGACGCGCGGATTCGCCGGCCGGTCGCGCCACTACTGGATGCAGGGATTGCGCCGCCAGGCGGCACGCGAGGTTCCGAACGGCTATCCGCGTTTTGGTTACATGCTCGACAATGACGGCATGCCCGTCGGCGTGCTGCTGCTGCTGTATTCGTCGAGGATGAACGGCGGCGAGACCGCGATCCATTGCAATCTGTCGAGCTGGTATGTCGATCCGGCGTTTCGCAATTACGCGCCGCTGCTGACCAAGATCGCGCAGAAAAACAAGGAAGTGACCTACCTCAATATCAGTCCGGCGACCTGGACATGGCCGATCATCGAGGCGCAGGGGTTCAATTCCTATTGCAGCGGATTGTTTTTCTCGTTGCCGATGCTGTCTCGTCCCGAGCCAGGCTTGACGGTCGATACCATCTCGCCTGATGCGCACGCGATTGAAGGCCTGCCTGATCCCGAGGTCGAACTGCTGGCCAGCCACGCGCGATATGGCTGCCTTAGTCTGGTATGCCGCACGCCGGGCGGCGGCCCTTTTCCATTCATCCTGATACCGATGCGCATCCGTCGCGGATGGATTGCGCCGCCGGCGATGCAACTGGTCTATTGCCGCGATATTGGCGAGTACGTCCGATGCGCCGGCGCCATCGGGCGAACTCTGCTTCGGCACGGCAAGCTTTCGGTCATTCTCGATGCCAATGGACCGGTACCGGGTCTCACCGGTTTCTATTCAAAGGCGCGCGGCCGCAAATATTTCAAGGGCCCGCATCGTCCCCGTCTCGCCGACCTGACCGACACCGAGCTTGTGCTGTACGGCCCTTAGCTAGCGCCGTATCGTCAAACGAGCGCGGACGAAGCACGAGGTGGCGTGCTGAAGTCTCCGCCGGCATGGGCGAAGTCCCAATAGAGCTTCCGCGCCTGGCTGTAGAACGGTCCCGGCTGCAGGCTGCGATCGTCGATCCGGATGACCGGCGCGACTTTTGCGAAATTGCCGCTCGAGAAGATTTCGTCGGCACGCAGAAAGTCGCCGTACCTCAAAGTTGCCTCGACCACGGTCGCGCCGTCGCCGCGCAACAGATCGATTACTCGCTGCCGCGTGATGCCATTGAGAAATGTCCCGTTCGGCGCCGGCGTATAGACCACGCCCTCCTTTGCCATGAAGACGTTGGAGTTGCCGAATTCCGCGACATTGCCGAGCATGTCCAGCATCAGGCAGTTGTCGAAACCCCGCGCCTGCGCTTCCAACAAGGCGCGCGAATTGTTGGGGTAGAGGCACGCCGCCTTGCAGTCGACCGGCGCGTTTTCGATCGTCGGCCGGCGGAACGGCGACAGCGTGATCGCCGAGCCGGACGCCGGCGGCATCGGCGCCACATAGATGCTCAGGCACCAGTTCGTCGTTTCCGGATCAAACAGCACCCCGCCGCCGCTGCCGTTTTGCGCCCAATACATCGGCCGGATGTACAGTTCCGCGTTGGCGTCGAAGCGGGCAATTCCCTCGCGGGCCAGTCCAAGCCAGGTTTCGGTTTCGACGACGGGCTTCAGCTTGAAATTGACGGCGGACTGGTTGATCCGGGCGCAATGGCGGTCGAGATCGGGCGCGACGCCTTCGAAAGCGCGCGCGCCGTCGAAAACGGTCGAACCGAGCCATGCCGCATGCGTGCGGGGGCCCATGATCGGCACGTTGCCTTCATGCCAGTCGCCTTCAAAGAAGGTCCAGGTCTGCGAGAAACAGACGGGTTTTATGATCTGGGCCATTGCTGCCATCCACGCTTGCGGCCCGCGGGGCCGCGCTCATTGCCGCTACTATTGGCCTAATTTCCTAAAGGATTTCCTTTCGCGGCGCTCGGGCGATAGCGATGGATTTACGATTGATCGACCACAATGGCGCGGCGCCTTCCCGCGCCGGAGCCGATATGCCGCTTGATCCCCTGGCCAAGCGTTTTCTCGCCATGATGGCGGCGGCCTCGCCGGGCGATCGATCGCGCCCGTCTCTCGATGACCGCCGCCAGGCATTCGCAAAGCTCATGCAGCGGTTCGCACGCGCCGACGCGACGGGCGTGGTGACTGCGGACGGCGTGTTGCCAGGCCCAGCGGGCGATATTCCCTACCGTCTTTATGCGCCCGCCAATGGAAGCGGCGAACATTTACCGGGCTTCGTCTTCTTCCATGGCGGCGGCATGGTCGGCGGCAGCATCGACACCCATGACCGCGTCTGCGCGGCACTCGCACAAGCGACAGCGTGTCGCCTTGTTTCCATTGGCTACCGCCTCGCGCCCGAGCATAAATTCCCGGCAGCGGTAGAAGACGCGATCGCAGCAACCGGATGGGTGTCCCGGCATGCGCCATCGCTCGGCATCGATGCGACAAAGCTCGTGGTCGGCGGCGATTCCGCGGGTGCAACACTCGCCGCCGTGGTTTGCCAGGACGCGGTACGAAATGCCGGGCCTCCGATATCAGCGCAATGCCTGATTTGCCCGGTGCTGGATTTCGGCGGAACGTCACCCTCGCGCGACGCCTTCGGAGAAAATCATCTCCTCGACAGGATCACACTCGAGGCTGATCTCGCCGACTACCTTCCCGACGGCGCGAATCGCGCCGATATCCGCGTTTCGCCGCTTCGCGCGGCTGACCTGGCCGGACTTCCCGCCGCCATTATCCATACCGCCGAGTTCGATCCGATGCGCGATGAAGGCAATGCCTATGCGCAAAAACTCGCTGCGGCCGGCGTTGCCGTGGAGCACGTCTGCCACGATGGCATGATCCATAATTTCCACGCCATGGGCGCCATTCTTCCGCAGGGCCGGCTGGTGCTGGAGCAGATCGGCGAACAGGTCAGGCGCGCGCTTGGAAATTGATTCAAATTTTAATGAATTGGCGGCGTATCATTAGGGTTATTTCCTCAATTTTCACGCGAATTATTGCCGGCTTGATAGCTCCCCTCTAACAAAGACACGGTCAAAAAACGCATGGGAAATGCGACGGTAGAGGTGGACAATGCGCAGCGAAACCATTGCAATTCACGCCGGCTACGACCCCGATCCCGCCACCAAGTCCGTCGCCGTTCCGATCTACCAGACCGTCGCCTACGCCTTCGACAGCGCCGATCACGGCGCCGCCCTGTTCAACCTCGAAGCCGAAGGCTATCGCTACAGCCGGATCGCAAACCCGACCACCGACGTTCTTGAAAAGCGCATTACCGAGCTCGAAGGCGGCGTCGGCGCGCTCGCGGTTGCCACCGGACAGGCGGCGCTGCATTTCGCCCTCGTCAACCTCGCCGACACCGGCGGCAACATCGTCTCGGTCCCCCAGTTGTACGGCACCACGCACACCCTGCTCGCGCACGTCCTGCCGCGACAGGGTATCACCACCCGCTTTGCCAGCAGCGACCAGGCCGATGCGATCGAGAAGCTGATTGACGAAGACACCAAGGCTATTTTCTCCGAGACCATCGGTAATCCCGCCGGCAACGTCTGCGACATCGAAGCGCTGGCGAAGGTCGCGCACCGCCATGGCGTGCCGCTGGTGGTCGACAATACCGTGGCGACGCCGATCTTGCTGAAACCCTTCGACTACGGCGCTGATATCGCCGTGCATTCGCTGACAAAGTTCCTGGGCGGCCACGGCACCACGCTCGGCGGCGCAATCGTGGACAGCGGGCGGTTTCCCTGGACCGAGCAGGCTCGCCGCTTTCCCGCCTTCAACGAGCCCGATGAATCCTACCACGGCCTGGTCTACACCAAGCAGTTCGGCACCAGCGCCTACATTCAGCGCGCGCGCAGCGTCTATCAGCGCACCATGGGATCGGTGCTTTCGCCGTTCAATGCTTTCCTGCTGTTGCAGGGCATCGAAACGGTTGCGTTGCGGGTCGAACGGCATGTCGAGAACGCCCGCAAGGTCGCGGAGTTTCTGCGCAGCGACCCGCGCGTCGCCTGGGTCAATTACGCCGGGTTTCCCGACAGCCCCTATTATGCGCTGGTCCACAAATACCTCGGCGGCAATGCGTCGTCGCTGTTCACCTTCGGCATCAAGGGCGGGCTGGAGGCCGGCAAGACCTTCTACAACTCGCTTAGTCTGATCACGCGGCTGGTCAATATCGGCGACGCGAAATCGCTCGCCTGCCACCCCGCCTCGACCACCCACCGCCAGATGTCTCCAGAACAGCAGCGCGTGGCCGGCGTGCTGCCGGAAACCATCCGGCTTTCGATCGGTATCGAACACAGCTCCGACATTATCGAGGACATCGACCAGGCCCTTGCGCAGGCCTGCTCGCGGCATCAGCGGCTCCAGGCCGCGGAATAGATCGATCAGGCCCGGCATGACGCTGCTGTTCGATAGACATCGGCCAATCGTCAGTCCGGCGCTGGCGCCCACGCAGCTGCGCGACGCCGATGAATTCGATCGTCGCGAGAGTACTGCCGATGCGGTGCTCAGCATCGGGCTCATCAACAATATGCCGGACTCGGCGCTGCAGGCGACCGAGCGCCAGTTCAGGCGTCTTCTGAAAGCTGCCGCAGGCAGCGATCGCATCGACTTCCACTGCTTTTCGCTGCCCTCCGTGCAGCGATCGCAAACCGCCATGTGGCATGTCGACAGGCAGTACACCGATATCGCCGACCTCGGGCGCCTGCAACTCGACGGGCTGATCGTGACCGGCGCCGAGCCGAACGCCGCAGCGCTGCCCGAAGAACCGTTCTGGCAGGACCTCACCGACATCATCGACTGGGCGAAAACCAACACGCGTTCGACGATCTGGTCGTGCCTTGCCGCTCATGCCGCCGTGCTGCATCTCGATGGCATCGAGCGGCGACGTCTGAACACGAAGTGTTCGGGTGTCTATCCCTGCGCCAAGACGATCGACCATTGGCTGACGGAAGACGTCTGCTCGCCGCTGAAGATTTCGCATTCGCGCTTCAACGAACTGCGCGAGAACGACCTGGCTGCCCGGGGCTATCACCTGCTGACCCAATCGCCGGAAGCCGGCGTCGACATCTTCGCCAAACAGCTGCGCAGCCACTTTATCTTTTTCCAGGGTCACCCCGAATACGAGGCCTTGTCGTTGCAGCGGGAATATCTGCGTGATGTCTCCCGGTTTCTGGCCGGGGAACGGGACACTTACCCGGCCGTGCCTGCCGGCTATTTCGACCCCGAGACCGAAGACAGGCTGGCAAACTTTCGGAAACGGGCGATCGCTGGGCGCAAGCCTGCGCTAAGCGCCGAACTTCCGATCCTTGCGCTTCGTCAAGACATTGCAGCCGGTGCTGCGGCAGCAGTTATTTTCCGGAATTGGCTCGGATATCTTTCCGATGGTGCCGTAGTGATGGCGCCGCACGCTGACCGCGGCACTGCGCGATAAGCGCTCGATAGCTCGACGGCGCCGAAACAGCCTCAGCGCTTCTCCGCCGTCGGGTAGACGAGCGATTGATCCTCGATGTCCTGGTTGGGAAGCTCATTCACCCCAACCATGGTGTGGAGTTCCTGCTACGACGGCATGGCAGCGGTCGCGGCCGAGAGTTCGAGCGAATGAGGTCGCGACCGCAGCATGGTGGTTGAAACCGCAATCACCGCGACAAACGCTATCACTGAAATGATCAGGCGCATCATGGGAAGCCTCCGTCTCCCGCCCACAAATGGGTCGGCGGAGCCGCGGCAGGATTCAACGTGCCGTCCCGGAAGCATCAAGGCGGGCATCAACAATCCGCGAGGCCGAGACCAGGCTCCGTAAAGTCGTCCTGACGGTGTCGCCTCCCGCGAGCCCTAAACTCTCGCGGTGGGCTCGGCGAACGCTACCGAGACAGGTTCCTGCACGAAATTGTCAAGAATGGCAGCCGCGCCGACGGCGATAACGCCGGCGACAAAGCAGGCCGCGATAAACGCGCGCATCAGGTTTCTCCGGTTTCTGCATCCCGTATCCAACACGTTTCCTCAACGGAAGGATCCGCCGGACGGATAAAACGCCGCCCGAGTTCAAATGTTCAAGCCGACAGCGCAAAGGCCTCCGTTTCAATGTCTACGAAAGCTCGCCCGAGCGAGCCTACGCGCGCGTAAAAATCGGCCGCTTCGGCGTGCTCCAGATCGACGAAAAAGCGCCTGATCCAGGGAGCGAGGTGTTTTGCGAAGAAATCACGATCGGCGCCGGCTGGAGCGGCGATACCGCCGCCGACAAGGCCGGCCATGATCTCGCACAGGATCGCGGCATGATCCTCAGGCTCCGACTGCTCCGCCGCCTTTTCGATGCCGAGAGTTTGAAAGGTTTCGCGCACCCGCACCAGCGGCCGTCCGTACAATGCGCCGGTCAAATAGTGCGATGCGTATGGCGACAGCGAGCCGCCTCCGAGCCCGGTAAACAAATCGAAATATTCCCGCTTCACGCGGTCCTCCGTCGCCCGCCCCGCGGCCTCCCCGAGCGCGGCATGCGCGACGCCGATCGGGCTTGCATCGCCCTTGAGGCGGGCCAAACCGGAGATCAATCGGGAATCCGGGCTGCGCGAGAGCAACGTCGCCAGCAGCGCATATTCCTCCGCGCGGGCGCGGTCGAACTCGTCGACCACGCGCTCGGTAGAAGCCGGACAAGCCAGTTCCTGCATCCGTTCCATTGTCAGCCCGCGATGTAGCAAAGGCGGCCGATAACGGTCGCGCTTATGATATTAGCGCGGCAACGCGCCGCCGTGATGACGACGATTTTGCGAAGGCTCGCTTCCTTCAACGCTGCGCGCTCTCTCCGTCACCACGTCCGCATTCTTGTCTGCCTTCGATGAACCGGAAATGCCGGTATCGGCCGAAGGTAACTCGTCAGGCGTCTCCCGAACGCTCCGGTCAGCCGGGGCAGGCTCGTCATCGGTTGCGGCCGAAGGCGTCTGTCCCACCGCTGGCGAAATTTCGAGAATTGTCTTGGGACCGTCGTTCGATGTTCCGATTGCCCTGGCGAGAAGAGTGGAACCGTTGTCGGCCTGCAGCGGACCGAATCCAGGTATCGCATTCGGATCGTTGAAATCCCACTGGTTCTCCGCGATGCCGATAAAGTCGCGAATGGCGGGATCAGCGGCCCAGGCCCGCTGCAACGCGGCGCGCGTCAAGCCGGCCGGCACGCGGCTTTGCAGAAACGCGCGGATGTCGGTATCGGCGGTGATCGCTTCGATCGACGGCAGGCTTGCCGGATCAAACGGCTCCTCCGCGACCGTGTCGGCTTGAGGCTGCGCGACACTCGTTTCCGCACAGTCTGCCGGTACCTCGACGGACGGCGGTTCTCTGCGCTGAGCGCCGGACTCGCGCTTCAATCGCGCCCAGCGTGAGATGAAATTGTCGGGCTCGGTCATTCCCCGTGCTCCCGTCCATTTCCACGCCGAGCAAGCAATGGCTCCGCCGGCTGGCGGAGACGCTTGACGAAGGGCCGCTCGGTGTGATGAGCGGCGATGAATTGTGCGACGATCTCGACGACCTCGGGAGGCATGGGCACTGTCTCGACAACATTGCTGCCGGCATCGGTTAGCGCCTCGCCTTCGGCCGGATCGGCCGTTACGGCAAGAATCTCATACGGCCGTTCCGAAGGCACAGGACGCAAGGCCACCCACAATGCGGGCGCGCCCGATGCGAGATTATTGCGGTAATTTGCCGTCTCGGTGCGGTGCAATTCGACCATGGCCTCACCCGCATAGAACAATGTCTTTTCCGCCGACGTATCGAGCGGTGTCCAGGGCGCGGCCGAGGGATTTCCGACAAAAACAGAAACCGGCCGCCACAGAAAATCAACCCACACGCTCTTGGCTTTGCGCCGCTCGACCACGACGCCCACTGCGATGCGCACGAGAGCCGTCGATCTCAATTGACTGCCTCCCATTGCCGGATCGGCAGGCCGGTCACGAGATTTTGCGGCTTCAACCGCAACTCCTCGCCAGGCGTCATCGCGGCCAGCAGATACACCGGCTCGCCTCTGATCCTTTCGATCATATCCGCCGGATCGCGGAACGTCAGCCGAAACAGGCCCACCAGCCGGGCCCGCATCGCATCGTCGAGGTCGTCGCCATTCCAAACTGCATCGCCGATACGGGTGCCGTCGAAATCGAGCCCGACATACCATGACAAGGGCGCATCACGCAGTTCCATCAAAGCTTCGATCGCGACACCGATCGCAAGCAAATGCGAGAGCCAGCACGTCATGACGTCGCCAAGCGCGGCCAGGCCGCGCTGTCCGGCTGTCAGATCGAGGCCCATGTCGAAGCGGTCACTGCGTTCCCAATAGGCGTCTGCAGTTGCATCGTTGAGCATGTCGACCCCGGCGGTCGCGGGCAATCCCAGCAGCGCAACCAGCGGCGATTGGGGCTGCCGGCCGAGCAGCGACTCGGTCTCTTCGTCGATCGCGATGATCGCACCTTGCTGCACCATCAGCCGCTGCGGACGGAAGAACATCTCGGCGGCGCGGAGGATAAAAGCATCGTCGCAATCATTCAGTGCGCTTCTGAGAATCGCCTGCACCAGATGCCCAATAAAGACCTGTGGGAGCCTGATATTACGCCTGATGATCTCGAGGTAGGCCGCCTCCAGCGTGCGGTGCTTCACGAGATGATCGCGCCAGGCGATCATGTTCTCCCAGTTTTCGCGTGCGTCGGGATCCGCGAGCAGTTCAAGTTGCGTCCGCGTAACGGGCTGCCGTGGATGGCCCAGCAAGGAGCCGTGCAGTTGGCGCTCTGCGGGACATGCTTCCGGCGGCGGCACAAGCTCGGGACGCGCGAGATACGCCTTCAGGAATTCATCGGTAACAAGCAGCCGGCCCGCGTTGTCGCGATCGAGGAGATGATAGCCGCAGGAGAGCCAGAAGTCTCGCATTGCCATCAACTGCACTCCGGAAATTCGCTCCAGCATCTGACTTTTCGGCGGAACCGGTATATACTCTACTGGTAATTCTGGCCAGTTCCCGCCACGGCCGGGACCCTGTCCGGTTACAATAAATTGTGAGAGCGATGGCTGATTCCACCAGGCATCTCCTGATCTGCTCGTGCGACCACACCATGCCTCTTGACGCCGACGCGGTCAGGCGCGGTTGCCGAGGCGAGCCGACGACCGCGACCCAGCTTTGTCGCGCCGAACTCGATCGCTTCCGCGCGATCGCCGCAGAAGACACGCCGCTCACGGTCGGCTGCACACAGGAAGCGGCTCTGTTCACCGAGGTGGCGGCCGAAAGCGGGCGATCCAGTCCGATCCATTTTGCCAATATTCGGGAGTCCGCCGGATGGTCCAGCGAAGCCGCCCGGGCGGGGCCGAAAATGGCGGCGCTGCTTGCGGCTGCGGCCGAGCCCACGCCGCCGGTGCCATCAGTCGAACTGGTGAGCGGCGGTGTCATTCTGATCTGCGGCCGCGACGAAACCGCCGTCGAGGCCGGCAACTTGCTCAAGGACCATCTGGACGTCACCGTACTGATCGAGCCGCCGGCGGCCCTCGTGCCGCCACGCATCGCGCGTTTTCCGGTGGCGAAGGGAAAGGTGAGAGGCGCCAGCGGTCATCTCGGCGCATTCGAGGTCAGGGTCGACGATTTCGCCGAGCCTGCGCCGTCCTCGCGCGGCACGTTCGCGTTCGGCCCATCACGCCATGACGCCCGGTCGAACTGCGACATCATCCTCGATCTCACCGGCGGCTCGCCGCTGTTCCCCGCCGCCGATTTGCGCGACGGCTATTTGCGCGCCGATCCCGGCAATCCTGCCGCAATGCTGCAGGCGGTTCTCAGGGCGCGCGACCTCGTCGGCAGTTTCGAGAAACCGCGCTATGTCGCTTTCGATGCCACGCTGTGCGCGCATTCGCGTTCGCAGATCGTCGGCTGCACGCGTTGCCTCGATCTTTGTCCGACGAGTGCGATCAAGCCCGCTGGCGATCATGTAGCGATCGACGCCGACATTTGTGCGGGCTGCGGACAATGCGCCGCGGCTTGTCCAACCGGCGCTGCGTCCTACGCGCTGCCGCCGGAAGACGCGCTGATGCGCAAGCTGCGTGCGATGCTCGTGGCCTATCGCGAAGCGGGCGGCGAACGGGCGATCGTGCTGGTTCATGATGATGCCCATGGCACGCCGCTGATCGATGCGCTGGCGCGGTTTGGCGACGGACTGCCGGCAAATATCCTGCCGTTCGCGGTCAACGAGATCACGCAGGTCGGGCTGGAAAGCATCGCCGCGGCCTTCGCCTACGGCGCGTCGGCGATGCGATTTTTGCTTCGGGCGCGACCGCGACACGACGTCGCAGGCTTGATCCGGACGATCGCGCTGGCGGATCCGATCCTCGCGGGGCTTGGCTTCGGCGCCGGCCGGATTGCGACCATCGAGACAGACGATCCGGACGCCCTGACAGAGGCGTTGCATGCCATCCCGTCGATGCCGCCGACGCCACGACCGGCAAGCTTCCGGCCGGTGGGCCGAAAACGCGACGTGCTTCGGTTTGCGCTGGGCGAGCTTCATCGCGCGGCGCCCGCCCCCGTCGATGTCATCGCGCTTCCCCAGGGAGCGCCGCTCGGAACCGTCAACATCGACGCCGGCGGATGTACGCTCTGTCTGTCCTGCGTGTCAGCCTGCCCAACCGGCGCGTTGCGCGACGACCCCGAACGGCCGATGCTGCGCTTCGTCGAAGATGCCTGCGTGCAGTGCGGCTTGTGTCAGGCAACCTGCCCCGAGAACGTGATCACGCTCAAACCTCAAATCGACTTCCGCGCCGCGCGGGCGCCGGCCCGCATCCTCAAGGAGGAAGAGCCGTTTTGCTGCATTCGATGCAGCAAGCCGTTCGGCGTAAAGAGCACGATCGAGCGCGTGGTGGCAAAGCTTGAGGGCAAGCACTGGATGTACACTTCCTCAGCCCGGCGCCTCGACGCCATCAAGATGTGCGACAATTGCCGCGTTGCATTCGCCTTGGAGGAAAGTTTCGATCCGCATGCGGCGCCACCGCCACCGGTCCGCACGACCGACGATTATCTGCGCGAGCGGGAGGCGCTCAAGCACAACGGCCACAGCAAGCCTTGAATTGCAAGCGCGAGCGCCTCCCGCCATGCAAAAACGGTATCGCGCCGAGCGGATCAGGCCGGCACAACCGGAAACTTTTCCTTGTGGAAGGCTGCGAGGATCTGCGGATCGATTTTCAGGTGTGCCTGCACCAGTTCGGGAGGCGTCAACGCCAGCCACTGATTGAGCGAGACGTCGGCGTAATAGCTGCTCCTGAATATCTCCAGGAACCGCAGCGGCGGCGTCCCGGTGTTTTCGATGTAATGCCCCATGGCGAAGGGTATGTAGCCGACGTCGCCGGCCTGGTAGTCGAAGGTGCGCGCCTGGCCGGACGCCCCGAACACACCCATGCGTGCCTGCCCCTCGATATAGTACTGCCATTCATTGGTGTTAGGATGCCAGTGCAGTTCGCGCATGCCGCCCGGATCGACCTCGACCAACGCGGCGGCGATCGTCTTCGAAACCGGAAATACACTGGTGTCGGTGATCCGCACCGTGCCGCTCTTCGTCTTGATCGGCTGCTGCGCCATCATCTTGTGGCTGAAGCCCGGTGACACCGCTGTTGCCCCGGCGATCTTGTCGGAGTCAAGCGGCCCCGGCACGGAGGCAGGGAAAATGTAGAGTTCGCTCGGGTCCGGGACATGAGCGAAGGATGAACCAGGGACACCAAAATTCTTGGACAATACTTCTTTCGGGGTGTGCTTGAACCAGTCGCTCAGCAGAAAGGTATCGTCTTCGTCGAAGTCGCCGTCGTCAAAAACCAGCAAGAATTCGCATCCATCCGGGTTGAGCCCCTGGATGGAATGCGGGATACCGCCCGGAAAATACCAGAGATCGCCAACGCCGACATCATCCACGAAGTTGTGCCCCTGGGGGTCAATAGCTGTGATACGGGCGCTGCCGTAAAGCATGAAAGCCCATTCGGCCTGCTTGTGCCAATGCAGTTCGCGAACGCTGCCGGCGTTCAGTCGCATGTCCACGCCGGCAATGTCCTTGGAAATACCGAGTTCTCGCGCGGTGACCTGACGGGTCCAGCCGCCGGATGTCAGCCGGGTATGAGCGTCCGCGAAAGAGAAGCGCAGATTGGGAAGCGTGCCCTGATCGGTGGAGGGTGGAACCAGCAGATCGGGATTCTGCCGGTCACGGGTGAGGTTACGCGGACCGGGATCGGTACCGCCATATCCGGGACGCTGCGGCTGCGGTGTCGGTTCACCGGTTTCCGCACCAGCGGCTTTTGCCGCCGTGAGAATCCCGCCTGCGGCCGTCGCTGCCAATAATGTACGTCGCGTAACATCATCCATCACATCCACTCCTTCAAGTATTCAAGTATCGATACTTCGCAGATGTCCCCGGGCCTCCGAGCAAAAAATTATCGTCGTGATGCAATTTAGCTTTGGTCGACGTTGACGGTTGCCTGTTCACTGAGCTCGGCTATGAGCACAGGGATCGAGATCCTCATTCGGCCGGCGTCGCGGAGGGCTGCCGCTGGCGGTCCTGGTTTGCCAGTTGTTGAGCCAGCCAGAGATCGTGATGCTCTTTCGCCCAATTGAGATCGACCTCGCCGGTGCCCATGGCTTCGAATGCACCCTCGATCCCGAGCGTGCCGATATAGATGTGGCCCAGGATCAGGGCGACGAACAGGACAGCCACGACGGCGTGAACCACCTGCGCGAGCTGCATCTCGGCGATATCAGTCCCAAAAAACGGGAACAGCAGCAGAAACCCTGACACGGAGACCGCAAAGCCGGCAGCCAGGGAAAGCCAATAGACGAGCTTCTCGCCAAAATTGAAGCGCCCGGCGGGGGCGTGCCTGGACTTGATGAAGCCGCCGCCCTGCTTGAGCCAGTCGATGTCCACTTTTTCCAGCAGATTGTCCCTGAAAAAAATCACGACGATCAGGATGAGGCCCGCCACGAACGCGAAGCTGATGAAGTTGTGCACGTACTTAGCCGCTTGCGAGACATCGGAGAACGCTTCGGGGCCGATGAGCGGCAAAAGCACGATCTTGCCGAAGGTGATGTTCAGGCCGGTCAGGCCGAGGATCACGAACGAGACCGCCGTCAGCCAATGTGAAAATCGCTCGAAAGCCTTGAAGCGAAGGATTTTTCGCCCGGAGCGACCCTCGGCAATTCGGATCCGCCCCATGATCATATAGGCCAATCCGAGCAGCGCGATGGTGCCGAGGATCACGATTGCGCCGCCCCAATGCAGCAGTACCTCATGGAAATAATCCCAGGTCCGTCCGGCCGGCTGGACCAGGACGCTGGCCTTTTTATCGGGAATGTCGATGCGCCCTTCGATGCGCGGAACCTGCTTCAGCAGCGTCCCCTGATCGACCACACTCGCCGTCGGATTAGGGGCGCCATCCGGGCCGAACGTCTCGGCGCGGGCGGGGACTGCCGCGGCCACCGAAAGCAGCGCGACGGCGACGATGACAAGGCTGGTACGCGAAACAAGCGTCATGACGATCAACGTCCTCTCATGCCGCGGACGATCTCCGATCTTCCGCTCAGACCTCGATGTCCTCTTTGTAAGCCGTTACCCAGCCCCACGCGCCGGAGCCGTAGCCGCGCTTGGCAACCCGCTCCTTGTAGATCTGGGCGATGATATCGCCGTCGCCGGCGAGCAACGACTTGGTGGAGCACATCTCGGCGCACATCGGCAGCTTGCCTTCGCCGAACCGGTTCGAGCCGTATTTTGCAAACTCCGCGGCGCTGCCGGGTGCTTCGGTTCCGCCGCCGCCGGCGCAGTAGGTGCATTTGTCCATCTTGCCGCGCGAGCCGAAATTGCCGACCTGCGGATATTGCGGCGCCCCGAACGGACAGGCATAGAAACAATAGCCGCAGCCGATGCAAATATCTTTGTCATGCAGCACGATGCCGTCGTCGGACGGATAGATGCAGGTCACCGGGCAAACCGCCGCGCAGGGGGCGTCGGTGCAATGCATGCACGCCATCGACACCGAGCGCTCGCCGGGCTTGCCGTCATTGATGGTGACCACGCGCCGGCGGTTGATGCCCCACGGCACCTCGTTCTCGTTCTTGCATGCGGTGACACAGGCGTTGCATTCAATGCATCGGTCCGCGTCGCAAAGGAATTTCATGCGCGCCATCGTTCCGCCCTCTCACGCCGCCGCTATCTGACAAAGAGTGGCCTTGGGCTCCTGCATGCCGGTCGCCGGATCATAGCCGTAGGTGGTGAGCGTATTGACGCTCTCGCCGAGCACGATCGGATCGCTGCCTTTCGGATATTTGGCGCGCAGATCGGCGCCTTCGAACCAGCCGGCGAAATGAAAAGGCATCCAGGCAACCCCCTTGCCAACCCTCTCTGTCACCAGAGCCTTCACACGCGTCTTTGAATTGCTCTCCGGTCCGGTCACCCAGACCCAATCGCCGTCCTTGACCCTCCGTTCGCCCGCATCGGCCGGATTGATCTCAACGTACATGTGCTGCTTCAACTCGGCGAGCCACTTGTTGGAGCGCGTTTCCTCGCCGCCGCCTTCGTATTCCACGAGCCTGCCGGAAGTCAGAATCAGCGGGAACTGTTTGGCGATGCCCTTGTCGACGGCGGCCTTTTGCACGCTGAAGCCGATGTTGGGCATGCGGAACTGCCTCGCGTCCGGCAAGGTAGGATAGTCGGCAACGAGATCCGGGCGTGGGGTAAAGATCGGTTCGCGTTGGACGGGAATTGGGTCGGGAAGATTCCACGCGATCATGCGCGCCTTGCCGTTGCCAGCAGGCGAACAGCCGTGCTCGATCGCCACCCGCTGGATACCGCCGGAAAGGTCGGTCGACCAGGACACGGTATCGGGATTGGCGGGATTTACGCGCTGGATGGTTTCCATTTCCTGCGGGGTGAGGTCCTTGTCCCAGCCGAGCTTCTTGAGCACGGCTAGGGTGAACTCTGGATATCCATCCTTGATTTCGGAACCGGCCGAATAGGAACCTTCGGCGAGAAGGTTGTGGTGTTCCTCCTTTTCGACCTCCTGCCCGTTTTCCATCACCTTGCGCTTGACGATGCGCTCGACACCGAACCGGGCGCGGAACGTGCCGCCGCCCTCCTTGACCGGCAGATTGGTGTTGTAAAGGATAGGCGAGCCGGGGTGCCTGAACTCAGGCGTTCCCCAGCACGGCCACGGCAGACCGTAATAGTCGCCACCGACCTCCGGATCATCTTTTGGCGCCCGCAGCGTGACCACATCGAACTTGGCCTGGTTCTTCATGTGAGCTTTGAGCCGTTCGGGCGATTGCCCGGAATAACCGGTCGACCAGCCGCCGCGATTGATCTCGCGCAGAATATCTTCCGCCAACACCGCGTTGTTTTCGACCTTGATGTTCTTGAACATCCGGTCGGCAAAGCCGAACTTGCGGGCGAACAAGTACATCGTGTCGTAGTCGTTTTTCGCTTCGAAAACCGGCTCCACGATCTTCTCGCCCCACTGCAGCGAGCGGTTCGAGGCCGTGCGCGAGCCATCCATCTCGAAACTGGTGCAGGCCGGCAAAAGGTATGTGCCGTTCTTTCGTTCCGACAGAACCGACCAGGCGGTTGGATAGGGATCGCATACCACGAGCAGGTCGAGCTTCTCGATGCCGCGGACCGACTTCCGGCATCCGGGTAATGGTATTGGCGCCGTGTCCCATTACGAACATCGCCTGCACATTGTTGGGCTGACTGACCTGGTCCTTCGGCAGCAAAGTCGCATCGAACCAGCGCGTGCTGGTAATGCCCGGTGTTTCCATCAGTTTCTTGTTCGGGAAGCGGGAGCTCATCCACTCGTAATCCACTTCCCAAACCCGGCACCAGTGCCGCCACGCCTCCTCGGCAAGTCCATAATAGAGCGGCAGTGTCACTACATCGAGGCCGAGATCGGTGGCACCCTGCACATTGGTGTGGCCACGAAATATGTTGGCGCCTGCTCCCGCGTATCCCACATTGCCGGTAGCGAGAGTCAGAATGCAGCTGGCACGGACATTCGCGGTGCCGGTCGTGAACTGGGTCTGTCCCATCGCCCAGATCAGCGTCGCGGGTTTTTCCTTGGCGAAGACTTCTGCGACATGCTTCACCTGTGCCTCAGGCAGACCGGTGACGCGCTCGACCTCGTGCGGTGTCCACTTTGCCACCTGCTTACGAATTTCATCGACGCCGTAAACACGCTGCTTCAGGAATTCCTTGTCCTCCCAGCCGTTTTCGAAAATATGCCAAAGCATCCCGTAGATCGTGGCAATATGGGTGCCCGGACGCACACGCACATATTCGGTTGCGTGCGCAGCGGTCCGCGTCATCCTGGGATCGACGACGATCATGTTGGCGCGGTTGAGTTCCTTGCCCTCAAGAATATGCTGTAGCGAAACTGGATGCGCCTCCGCCGGGTTGCCGCCCATGAAGAGAATGGTCTTGGAATTACGGATATCGTTGTAGCTGTTCGTCATCGCGCCGAAGCCCCAGGTATTGGCTACGCCGGTAACGGTGGTGGAGTGACAGATACGCGCCTGGTGATCGGAATTGTTGGTCCCCCAAAAGGCGGCGAGCTTGCGGTTGAGGTAGGCGGCCTCGTTGGTGAACTTGGCCGAGCCCAGCCAGTAAACCGAGTCCGGTCCCGACTTCTCGCGAATTTGCAGCAGCCTGTCGCCGATCTCGTCAACCGCCTGGTCCCAGGAAATGCGGGTCCATTGGCCATTCACGAGCTTCACCGGGTAGCGCAAGCGGCGCTGGTTCATCACGTCGTCGCGAACCGCGGCGCCCTTACAGCAATGCGATCCACGATTGATGGGGCTGTCGTAGTCCGGTTCCTGGCCGATCCACACGCCATTGGCGACTTTGGCGATCACCGAACAGCCGACCGAGCAATGGGTGCAGAAATTCTTGCGGGTTATAACCGCGGCCCCCGGGGGCGGTGGCGGACCGGCTTCCGCCTTGCGTACCGCCCCGAGCGGCAGATTGCCGAGCGCCGCAAGGGCGCCTGCGGCGAGGCCGGAGCGCTTCAGGAACGTGCGACGATCCGAGCCGGTGTCTGAGTGGTTACCCAGCGCGGCTGCAAATGTCCCGCGACCTCCATGATGTCCCGATTTCCTGATCAGCACGCACGTCTCCCTTATCGTGCCGGATAACGGTTGACGCGATAGAAATCCTGAACTTCAGCCGAGTTCGCCTGGTAGCGAGCTTTGCGCTTGTCGGGGCTGCCTAAGGGCTCCGCCGCGAAGGCCGCTGGTGCCACCGTTTCCGTGGCCGCAGCGATGGTGCCGGCAACCGCCAATTGAAGCAAGTTGCGGCGGTGCACTATCGTCAGGAGCTGTCCCTTCATGGAGGAACCCTTCCCGAACAACCAAGTGTGAAAGCCGAAATCGAGGTCGGCATTTCAAATAACGCCCAGCCTTCGAAGCATAGTGAGCGAGCAGTATGACTGCAACCGCCCAAAGTCCTTTTTTTTTGAGCCCGCGAAGTTGACAGCGGTCAACGCTCCCCGTGCTTCCGCCGCGCTGGCGCGAATACCCTGCAATTTTGAGCAGCGTCGGCTCCGGTGTCGCAACTTCAGGTTCGACTTTCCGATTTCCTTAGACTGGCGGCACCACGCTCCAGCGCTTGCTGTTCCTCGGGCGACATCTCCGGTTCGAACGTTCGCACCACGCCATCTCGTCCGACGACACTCGGAAGTGACAGTGTGACGCCGAACTTTTCATGATAACTGCCGATCGGTATCGCCGCGCGCTCATCGCGAAGAACCATTTCCGCGATCCGCGCGGAAACGATGCCGATACCGAACTGACTGGCGTCGTTGCCTTCGATGATGGTGATATTGGCGTAGCGAACGCTCTTTTCGATCTGCTCGCGCACCTTGTCGAGCGTCTCACCGCGTTCCTCGATCAGTTTGTTGATCGGCACACCGGCGATGCGTGCGCTCGACCACAAAAACACCTCTGAAACTCCATGTTCGCCAATGACCTGCGCCTCAACCTGGTTGGCGTCGACCTCAAAATGCTCGGCCAGATGAACGCGGAAACGCAGGCTATCGAGGAAAGTGCCGGTACTGAGCACCCGATCATGCCCTGCGCTGTCGCGGGCAATATCGGCAAGCGGATCGGGCGGGTCGGTGACGACCAGTATGACGGCGCCGGGCGCCGCTCGCACCACACGCGGAACGATGTCGCGATAGATTTCGGCGTTCTTTTCGAGAAGCCGCAATCGGCCCTGGGGATCGCTGCGGTCGGTGGCGCCGCCGGTTTTTTCGTTGATGCCGGCGGTGATCATCACCAGCGCGGCATCCGCCAGCTCCTCATAATCCCCGTCGACAATGGTCGTCGTGGGACAAAGCGGCGTTCCGTAGCGAAGGTCCGTCGCAACGGCCTTTGCGCGGGCGCGCGTCCGGTCCACGATGACGATCGCCCGGGCGCTGCCGCGGACGACAGCGGCGAGCGCACAGGCACACCCGACCCTTCCGGCACCAACGATTTCAATCTTCATGATCAAACCCGCATCCAGAGCTGTTCACCGACGTTGCCGTCGCACCGCGATATAACTGCATCGATAGATCGTCGTTCCCCGCCAGTATTGCGAACCCCTTTTCGTGACATTTCGGGGCCAAGCTCCGCGATCCGCGGCCACAAGCAAGCATGGTTGGTTTTCCGGGTCGATCCGGACGCGCCCCGCGGGGCGTCGAATTCAGAATCGCGCAACTCCTTCAACACCCTCGGGCTCGTCCGATCCGCATCGCGCAAGCGCGCGCGCCGCTTCCGCAACCGCCATGACCGGGGCGCCGGGCCCGGCACCCCAGGAAGATACCGTCTATTGCGGCCAGGCCGCCGATGCTGTTCTCCGGCTGACTCGCTAGACGGCCTTGGTGAGGGCACCGTCGATAATAAGATTGGTGCCGGAAATGCGACTCGCCACCGGGCTTGCGAGGAACACAACGCCCGCGGCGACTTCCTGCGCCGTGCCCATCCGTCCCGTCGGGTTCAACGACATCGCCGTCTTATAGAGGTCGGGCACGCCGCGTTCGATGTTCTGCCAGATGCCGCCTTCGAAGTAGGTGTTGCCGGGCGATACCGCGTTGACGCGGATGCCCTTGCCGATGAGTTGGTTGCTGAGTCCCTTGGCGTAATGAATCAGCGCCGCCTTGAAGGCGCCGTAGGAACCGGCGGCGAAATCCACCTCGAAGCCGGAAACACTGGAGACGATCACGATCGAGGCGGATTTGGATTTCTCCAGATAAGGCAGCGCCGCCGCGACGGAATTGACGGTATGCATCATGTCGGTGCGGAATGATTTCTCCCAGGTCTCGGCGGTATCCCCGACGGCAAGCGCGCTGACATTGCACACGATGGTGTCGATGCCGCCCAGTTCGGCCGCCGCGCCCTCGACCCATTGCTTCAACGTCGGAGGGTCGGCGACATCGATTGCCCCGCCCGACGCTTTGACGCCTTTCGCGGCCAAGGCCTTCACCACCTTGCCGACCTCGTCGGCGTTGCGTGCGCAGATGGCGACGTTGGCGCCTTCATCCGCAAACAACTCGGCGATTGCCCGCCCAATGCCTTTGCTCCCCCCGGTCACCAACACGCTCTTGCCCTTTAATCCGAGATCCATGGTCGCCTCCGTTGATGATGCTGCCTGATTGCCGCGCCCTGAGGCGCGGCATCAGACCACCTCGTTGACTACATCCTGGTCCAGTCGCCGGCGCCTTCGAACGCCGCGGCGGCCCGATAGATCACCGACTCGTCGTAGTACTTGCCGATCAGCATCAGCCCGATCGGCAGGCCGTCGCTCATGCCGCAGGGAAGGCTCATCGCCGGATGCCCGCTGGCGTTGAAAGGCGCCGTGTTGGGAACCATTTCGAATGCGCGCTGGATGTAGAGATCGCGCGGCGCATCCGCCGGCGGCAGCGGAGTCGCCTTCATCGGCAAGGTCGGCATCAGCAGCAGATCGTAGCTGTTCAGCGCGGTATCGTAGGCGGCGCGCAGCTTGCGGTTCAGGTTCTGCGCCTTCGCATAATAATGACCGCGATAGTGCTTGGTAAAATATTGGCCGAGCAGCATCGTTATCTTGAGGCTGTCGGACAATTCGTCGGCGCGTTGGTGCCAGCCGGAATGGGCGTCCAGCAGCGTCGTATTGTAGAGACCGCGCCAGTTGGTCCCCATTCCGTTGCCTTTCATCATGAACTCGGTGGCGCCTTCCGCGGCGATCGGCAGCCAGATCGCCGGGGCCAAGAGATGCATCGGCACCGAGATCTCATCGACGGTCGCGCCGAGCTTTTTGAAAAGCTGGGCGGCGGCCATGACCTTGGCATCGACGTCGCGCTCGGAACTCGGATGCCCAAAACCTTCCTTGACGATGCCGATGCGCAACCCCTTGACGCCGCCTTCCAGCGCTTCGGTGTAGTGCGCGACTTTGGGCGCAATTTGCCTGGGATCGAGGCCGTCCGCGCCCGCCAGCACCTCCAGCAGAAGCGCGTTGTCGCGCACATTGCGGGTCATCGGCCCGGTGTGATCGAGGGTGAGTTCGATCGGCATGACACCGGTATAGGGCACGAGGCCGTGCGTTCCCTTCATTCCGTAGACACCGCAAAACGAAGCGGGGATGCGGATCGATCCGCCCTGGTCGCCGCCGATCGCCATGTCGGCTTCGCCCAAGGACACCACGACGCCGCTGCCTGAAGACGAGCCTCCGGACGAATAACCCATCTTGTGAGGATTATGGACAGGACCCGTCGCGTTGGTATGGCTACCGCCGGAAAAGCAGAAATATTCGCAATGCGTCTTGCCGATGATAGTGCCGCCGGCATCGAGGATGCGCGTGACGATGGTGGCATCCGTATCGGGGATGTAACCTTCCAGCGTCGAGGCGCCGTTCATCATGGGAACGCCGGCGAGGCTGACATTGTCCTTCAGCGCAACGGTCTTGCCGGCGAGCTTGCCGCTCGGCGCGCCCTTGATCGTGGTCTTGACGTACCAGGCATTGTATTTGTTTTCCTCGCCCTCGGGACGATAGCCGGGCGTTCGCGGATAGGTCACGGCGGGAACGTAATCCGGCATCGCATTGACGATGTCGTAGGCGGCGTAATTGCCCTGCATCAGGGTGTCGTAGGATTTTAGTTCCTCATCGCCCATATGCATGCCGAGGTCCTCGGCGACGCTGCGCAACTGATCGAGAGTGGGTCTTCTGACGGCCATGGTCTTTCTCCCTGTGATACCGCCCGCTGGTCGGGCTTAGGTGGTGATTCCGATAAACTCTCCGATGAGACTTGCGTCGCCGAGATCGCCCGGCTGCACTTCCCTCGTGATCGTGCCCTTTTGAATGATGAGAATCCGCTTCGAGAGCGCGGCGATGAAGTCGAGATTCTGCTCGACCAGGATCATGGTGAGGCCGCTGTTGTCGCGCAGCCGCAGCAAGACCTCGACAATCTCGTCGATGATCGAGGGTTGAATACCTTCGGTCGGCTCGTCGAGCAGGACAAGACGCGGCTTGCCGCAAAGGCAGCGCGCGATCGCCAGCAGTTGCTGCTCGCCGCCCGATAGCGCGCCGCCGGCGCGATCGAGCAGCGGCTTGAGGCGGGGAAACTCCTCCAGCACATCGGCAATGGTGTCTTGCTCGCTGCCGGCCTGCTTGGTGCATCCCATGCGCAGATTGTCGTAAACCGTGAGCCCCGGGAAAATCTCGCGCCCCTGCGGCACGTAACCGAACCCCAGCCGCGCCCGGCGATAAGGCTCGGCAGCGGTCACGTCGTGACCGTCCAGCCGCACCAGCCCGCCGGTCGCCGGCAGAAACCCCATTAACGCCTTGAGCAGCGTCGTCTTGCCCATGCCGTTGTGACCGAGAATGCCGATGAACTCGCCTTCGTTGACCGCGAAGCTGACCCCGTTGAGGATCGGAATGCGACCGTAACCTGTGCGCAGCCCCTGCACATTGAGCATCATGCGGCCGCCTGTTTGCCGAGATAGATATCGCGCACCAGCGGGTTGCGGAGAATATTTTCGACCGCATCCTCCACCAGCACGCTGCCCTGATTGAACACCGTCACCTGCTTGGCGATCATGCGGATGAACTGCATGTCGTGCTCGACGACGATAAGAGCCTTGCTGCGATTGATCTCACGCACGAGTTCGGCGGTCTTGTGCACCTCCTCATGCGTCATACCGGCAGCGGGCTCATCGAGCAGAATGAGCTCCGGATCCGTTGACAACACGATGCCGAGCTCCACCCATTGCCGCTGACCGTGGGCGAGCTGGCCGACCAGGCGCACCGCCGCGCCGGTGAGGCCGATACGTTCCAGCATCTCGTCGACCACGCCATTGACCCGCTCGCGGGAATGGATGCGGCTCGCCGCAAGCCAGATATTCTCGCGTACGCTCAAACCATCGAACACGCTCGGCACCTGGGTCTTGATGCCCATGCCGAGACGCGCGATCTCGTGGGCGTGGGCGTTGGAAATATCGTGGCCGCGGAACAGCACCTGACCCTGGCTCGGCTGCAGCTGCCCGGTGAGCATCTTGAAGAACGTGCTTTTGCCCGCGCCGTTGGGGCCGATCAGGCAACGTAGTTCGCCTTCGGCCAGCGTGAAGTTGACGTTGCGTACCGCATGGACGCCGCCGAAGCGCATGCCGAGATCGCGGGTCTGAAGCAGCAGCGGCGCGGCCATCACCCCTCCTCCGCCTGCTTGGGTTTAAGCCCCGCGGCCCTGCGCCGCGTACGCAGGCGCAGCAGCCATTGTCCGACATCGCCGAGCGTCGGCACTAACCCCTTCGGCACCAGCAGCACGAACGCGATAAGGATGATTCCAAAGATCAGCGGCGCATTGGCCAACAGCCTTGTCCACCAGTCGGAACCACTGGGTTGATTTGCCCCGAGCGCCGTAGTGAGCCACTGGATGCCGATGCAACCGACGATCGGACCGATCAGGGTTCCGCGCCCGCCGACAATAACCCAGATGATGATCTGGGCGGACTGCGCCAGCCCGAAGATGGTCGGGCTGACGAAATTGCCCCAATTGGCGAACAGGCAGCCGGCGAAACCGGCCAGCGCTCCGCCGATGGTGAAGGTCGCGAGCTTGTAGGCGCGGGGATCGTATCCCAAAAGCTCGGCGCGTCGTTCGTTTTCCCGGATGCCGACAATGACGCGGCCGAACCGGCTGGCCAGCAACAGGCGCAGTCCAAAATAGCTTGCGAGCAACGCCGCCGTCGCCAGATAGAACATGCCTTCGAGGTCGATCACTGCGGCCTTGTTGCCGGGCAGATTGAGCGGAGGGATTCCCGGAACGCCGTTGAAACCGCCGAGCCGCGCCACGCCGATGTGGAATTCCGGGCCGGCGGTGGAATTCACCGAATTGAACAGGATCAGCGTCACCGTCAGTGTGATGACACCGAGATACACGTCGCTGATGCGCCCGTAGAACATGAAATAGCCGAGCAGCGCGGCGAACGCCGCCGGCAGGGCGATCGCGAGCAAAAGTGGAATCGTGCTCTCGCCGATATTGAACATGGCGATCGCATAGGTATAGGCGCCTAACCCGAAGAAGGCGGACTGGCCGAAGCAGAGAATGCCGCCATAGCCCCAGACCAGCGCCAGGCTGAGGGCCAGGATGGCCATGATCATGTAAACGGTAAGTTCGAGCACGGTATCGAGTTCGGCGAAGCGCGGCGTCAGGAGCAGGAACGCGACACCGACGATAGCGACCAGCCCGAGCCCGAGAAGATTGAGGGCGCGGGCGTTCACAGGCCTCTCCGAAAGAAGCGACCGGTGATGCCCTGCGGCAGCAGGCGGATCAGCACGATGGCTGCGGCAAGCAACGCCACCTCGCCGAATACCGGGGTGGTGGCAAAGGTGGCGACCTGATTGATCGTGCCGAACAGCGCCGAGGCGGAAACCGTTCCGCTGACAATGGCAGCGCCTCCTCCGATCACGGTGATGAAGGATTTGGCGACATAGGCGACGCCGATGGTGGGGAAGACTCCGGAGACCGGCGCAAGCACCGCACCGGCGAGGCCCGACAAGGCGGCGCCGATGCCGAAGGTGACAGCATAGACGCGCGGTGGATTGACGCCCAGCGCCGCCGCCATGTTGGCGTTCTGCATGGTGCCGCGGGCGATCAGGCCGAGCCGCGTCCAGCGCAGCACGGCGAAGATGCCGGCGAGCACCACGACGGCGACGGCGATGACGAACAGCGTATATCCGCTGCTGCGATAGGCGCCGATCTGGAAACTGCCGAGCGGCGCCGAGATGCCGACCGTGGTGTTGCCGAAGATGGCGGTCGTCAGCCCGACGAGAAAAAGGCTGAGTCCCCAGGTCGCAAGCATCGTGTCGATCATGCGGCCATACAGGAACCTGATAATCGTCATTTCGACGATCACCCCGATGATGCCGACGACAACGGGTGCCACCACCAGGATGGCGATCCAGATGCTGATGCCGTGGCTCGTGGCGACGATCGCCGCATAACCGCCGAGCATCAGAAATTCCCCATGGGCGAGATTGATGACCCGCATCATGCCGAAAATAATCGCCAGCCCGACGCTGATCAGCGCCAGGCTGGCAATTGCGTAAAGCACCTGGATCGCCAGGAGAGCAACGAGATCCACGTTCACCATTCCCAAAGATACGAGGCCAAGCGACCTCAGATCTTGATCACGTATTGCTGGTTATCGTTCGGGTTCTTGATAAGGTCGCATACCGCTGCGGTGTCCGACGGTTTCTGCTGCGGAAAATCTTCCAGCACCTTGAGCTTTTTGTCGCTGACCTCGGCGATGTGCACGTCGAGAACGCAGTGGTGGGTCGGCGGGTCGATCGTGACCTTGCCGGAGGGCGCATCGATGCTTATTCCGGTTTCCAGCGCCTCGATAACCTTCATGCGGTCGACACTGCCGGCTTTCTTGACCCCTTCGGCCCATAGCCGGAATCCCTGATAGGTGCCCATGGCAAGTTCGGTGACGTTGGGATAATCGGCGCCGAACCGCTTGTGGAAGGCGTCAACGAAGGCTTCGTTGGTCTTGTTCTTCAGATCCTGGAAGTAATTGTAACAGACAAGCATGCCGTTGCACTCGTCGGGCGACAATACGATATGCTCGTTGCCGACAGCGAAGGTGGTCGACGCCATCGGAATGCTCTTGCGCATGCCGGCCGCGGCCCACTGACGATAGAACGACATGTGCGCGCCGCCGACCAGCGCCGACCACACGAAATCCGGCTTCTCCGCCTGGATCTTCGAGATGGTCGAGCCGAAATTGGTGACGTCGAGCGGGAAGAAGTCGATCGACAGGACTTCGCCGCCGTTTTCGGTGACGTATTTCTTCACCCATTGCGAGGTGATCTGGCCGTAATTGTAATCGGCTGCGACGACATAAACCTTCTTGCCCCATTTCTTCATGGCATAGGGCACGAGCTTTTCCACCGTTTGCGCCGGGGTCACGCCGGTGTCGAACTGATCGCGGTCGCAGACGCCGCCTTCATACTGCGTATTGTAGAAGTACAGCGTCTTGAAACGGTCGAGCACCGGCCGGATCACCTCGCGCGAGGCGGAAGTGATGCCGCCATGCACGACGGCAACCTTGTCCTTCAGCGCCGCCTGCTGGGCAAACTGCGTGTAAAGCTGCATGTTTGATTGCGTATCGTAATTGATTAATTTGATCTGCCGTCCCAGCAGGCCGCCCGCCGCATTAGCCTCTTCGACCGCGAGCGTCAGCGCATCGACCATCGGCTTGCCGTAGATGTCGAGCCCGCCCGACAGATCGTGGATGCTTGCGACGCTGATCGGATCTTCGGCCCAGGCACTGGAACCAAACATCCCGGCAGCGGCAGTAACGGCCGTGCCCTGTAAGAACCTTCTGCGATTGACCTTCATTGCAGTACTCCTCCTCGTTGTTGCCGAGATTTCATCCGACCAGGTATTTTTTCAAAATCGAGGCGCCCATGGTGTATTTCGGATCGACCATGTTTCCGAGCCGAATACGTCCGGCCTGACTGAGAAGCATGTAAGCGTCGATCTCATCGAAGCCGTAATCCGCGCTCATCCAGCGCACGAGTTCGCGATAGGCGATCCGTGCCGCGTCTTCCAGCGGCCGGGCGCTGCCGATCGTCATGAGAAACTTTTCGGTCTCAAGCCGCGGCCACGCAAAACTCCAGTTCTTGATGACGTCGATCTGCAGCGTGACGGTGGCGCGCTGTTCGATCGCGACCCCCGACAACTCGCCGTCGCCCTGCGCCGCATGGCAATCGCCGACGTAGAGAAGGCCGCCTTTGGTATGCACCGAAAAATAAAGGATCGCGCCTGGTGCGACATCAGGCAAATCCATGTTGCCGCCGTGATAGTCCGGCTGCAGCGACGAGATCGCCTCGATCTCGGGCGAAACCCCGATGGTACCGATAAACGGCTCGTAAGGCAGGGTGATCTTGTCGTTCCAGCGCACGCCGTCCTTGTCGACGTGCATTTTTCTGACCCGCTCCGGCAGCGGCGGATTGAGCATCGCCGTCGACGCCGTCCCGACCAGGCCGCCGAATTCCGGGATGATGCAGGTGGTGCCTGCGGGCTGCACCCCCCGCGTCTCCACGGCATGAATGTGGACCGCGAGGCAATCGCCCTTCTCGACCCCGCTGACGGCAACCGGGCCACATTGCGGGTTCAGAAAGGGAAACCGCAATTTCGCGGTCGGGCTGTCCTGCTCGCTGGTGAGGACGCCGCCGAAGGCATCTTCTGTCTCCACCACGACGACGTCGCCGGGATTGATCGTGAGCACCGGCTTGGCATAGGGCCCGTAGACATAGTGGAAGTCGCCTTGCCCCGCGATCGAGAGTTCATGGCGTTTGCCGGCCAGCGCCTTGGCGAGGCCGCGCTTTGCCATGATCGAAGTCTTGAGCCAGGGATCGTTGATCATCGCGATATCCTCATCCGTCAAAACAACTTCCAGTCGCCGCCGGCCTCGACCGCGGAAGCAAGCTGTATCAAGGTCGTTTCCTCGAAATGCCGCCCGACCAGCATCAAGCCGACCGGCAGACCGTTGACACGGCCGCATGGCACCGTGAAGGCAGGATGCCCTGACACGTCGAACGAGCAGGTATTCGCCTGCATGTTGAGCGCGGTATCGATCGCGGTGCCAAGCGGCGCATCGGCCGGCGGAATCGGCGTTGCCGTGAATGGAATGGTCGGCATTGCCAGCACGTCGAATTTTTCCAGCGCCTCGTCGTAGGCTTGGCGCAGCAGCACTCTCAGGTTCTGTGCTTTCGAGTGATAGCGCCCGTGATAGTTGCGGTGCATGTATTCGCCGAGCATCAGCACCAGTTTCACGGTGGGCGAGACGTCGTTGATCCGCGTTCCCATGCCGCGGGCGAAGGCTTCCTGCATGGAAAGCGGATAGTAACCGTGGATGTTGTTGCCGACGCCATATCCCTTCAGCATCATCTCGGCCGCGCCTTCCAGGATGATGCCGCTCCAGAGATGCGGTCCATCAAGGTGCCAGGGCACCGAAATTTCCGCGCTTTCGACACCGGCCTTTCCCAATGCCTCGATCGCCGCGCGCACCTTGGCATCGACCGCGGGATCGCTTTCGGGATGACCAAAGCCTTCGCGCAGCACGCCGACGCGCAATCCCCTGGCCGGCTTGCCGACGGCGGCCATGTAATCGCCGGTCCGAGCCGCAATCGTTCGGGTGTCCCAGCCGTCATGGCCGGCAATTACCGTGAGCAGCCGGGCGACGTCTTCGACCGTCGCGCCCATCGGACCGCAGTGATCGAGGGAATAGCTGATCGGCATCGAGCCCGTGGTCGGAACCAGTCCCCAGGTCGGTTTCAAGCCATAGATGCCGCACCAGCTCGACGGCGTGCGGATCGACCCGCCCTGATCTCCGCCAAGCGCCATCGGCACCTCGCCGGCCGCCACCAGTGCCGCACTTCCCCCCGATGAACCGCCGGCACTGTGGGCGACGTTGTGGGGATTGCGGATTACGCCGCTCGCGCAGGTGTGGCTCGCGCCGGAAAAACAGAGATCCTCGCAGGCCGCCTTGCCCGCGATGGTGCCTCCCGCGTCAAGAATCCGCGTCACTACAGTGGCATCGATCTCCGGCACATATCCTTCAAGCAACGCCGATCCGTTCATCATGGGAACGCCGGCAACGCAGATGTTGTCCTTGATCGCGACCTTCTTGCCGCTCAGCAGACCGTTGCCGCCGGCATTGATATTCGTCTTCCAGTACCAGGCGCCGTACGGATTTTCTGACGCCGAAGGCCGGTAACCGGGCGAGCGGGGTGCAATCGGCGCCAAGGCAGGCGGCACCAGTTCATCAAGCCGGCCATATGAGGCCAAAGGACCCTTGAAGGCCTGCTGAAACGCCGCAACCTCGTCAGCGGTGAGAACAAGCCCGAAATCGGATCCGAGATCATCGATTTGCTCCAACGTCGGAAGGCGCACCACCATGCTTCACCCACTTCTTGTCTTTCGGAAGAACAACGAAAAAAGCCATCCGCGACCCGAAAAGGCCCCGAATGGCATCAATGCCGCTGCTATCAATGGTCGCGTAGGCTTACGTTGCAGAACGAAATTTTGGCGGTCGTCACCCAGGCGACATCGGCTGCGCGAGAACTCTTTCGTCATGCACGTACTCACGTACCGGTACATTGTGTCTTAGCGTCGCCAGCCTTGTCAATGAGACCCGCACCTTTTTTATGCTTGGGTAGTCTCAAATGACGCGCAGCGCGGATTGACGATAAGAGGTGACAGGCCGACCTTCTTGCGATGAGATGATCGCCGCGCAGCTCGCCGGACTCCTGATGAAAAAGCCGTCCATCCCTCTTGGCCTCGTATTTTCCCAATCGGGATCTTACGCCATGATGGCGGGCGAGATGCTCAAGAGCGCGTTGATGGCGATCGACGAGGTCAATCAGGGCGATACGTTCGGCTTCGCCTTCGCCCCCCATCTGCGCGATCCCGGCGGGGTCGTCGCCGCCTATCATACGGCGTGCGATGATCTCATTCGCGAAGAGCACGTCGATCACATCGTCGGCTGTTATACGTCGGCCTCGCGCAAGCAGGTCATTCCCATCGTCGAACGGACCGAACGGCTGCTCTGGCATCCGGCGCGGTACGAGGGGTTTGAAAGCAGCGACAACGTGATCTATGTCGGGGCCGCACCCAATCACAACGTCGTGCCGCTGGTGCGGCACATGCTGGACCACATTTCCGGCGACGTGTTCTGCATCGGGTCCAACTATGTCTGGACCTGGGAAACCAACCGGGTCATTCGTGAAATCGTGACGAGCGCGGGCGGCCGCATCCTCGCCGAACGCCTGCTGGAGCTCGGCGAGACCGCAGTGGGCCACATCGTCAAGGAGATCGTCGACCGAAAGCCGCCGGTCGTGTTCAACACGCTGGTCGGAGAATCCAGCTACGCCTTCGTCCGTGCGCTCCACGAGGCGATGGCGCGCACTAGCCTCACGATCCCGATGCTGAGCTGCAGTCTGTGCGAACCCGAACTGAAGCTGATCGGACCGGCGGCTTCCGTCGGATGCATCACGTCGTCGGCTTATTTCGAGAGCATCGAACACCCCGAGAACCGCGCTTTCGTTGCGAGGTGGAAGGCCCGCTATGGCGCGAACAGCAGCCCATCCGTCGATGGACAATCGACCTATGTCAGCGTCATGTTGCTGGCCCGCGCGATCCGCCGCGCCGGCTCGGCGGATGTCGCGGCGGTCCGGCGTGCCGCCGCCAACCACCGTTATGATTCTCCGCAAGGTCCGGTCTGGGTGGACCCCGACAACAACCACTGCTTCCTGACACCCCGTTTGGCACGTTCTGTGCCTGGATGTCAGTTCAAGATCTTCTGGGAAGCCGACGCCCCCGAACGCCCCGACCCTTATCTTTCGAACCTCGATCTGGCGGCGATTGGCACAAGGCTGCGAAAGAGCAATGATGCGATGACGAAACGGTCTAACCATCTGCGTGTCGTGAAATGACAAAGCCATCGCCTTTCTCGGTCCGCGGCAGGCACGCCCTCATGGCGATGCGGGACGAGCGCGAAATCGCAATGCTGCGCCGCCAGCTCAACCGCCTGGGTATGACGACGACCCAATATGATCCGACCGGGTTACCGCCGCCGGACGAATCCGTTGACGTCATCGTGGTGGACGCAGACAGCATTCCCATCAAGTCCGATCCGGCCACAGCATGGAAGGCCGGCACGCCGATCATCGCGCTGATCGGAACCGAGACGCCGAGCCGGTTGAAGTGGCTGCTCGACCTGAAGCCGGCATCTTTCCTGATCAAACCGCTGCGCTCGGCGGGACTCTATACCGCATTGGTGGTCGCTTTCGATTCCGCGCAGCGCAAAGTCGATGAAGCCGCCCATATCGAGAGACTGGAGGATCGCATTCGGTCCCGGCGCATCGTTTTCGCCGCGGTTCTGCAGCTCATGCGCGGTCACGGTCTCTCCGAAGAAGCCGCGTTTACGCTGGTTCGACAGACGGCGATGCGGCACCGCACGACGATCGAGCAATTGAGCGCCGAGATCATAGCGGTCGGTGGCATGCCGAACCGGACGACGCGGACCGCATAGCTTCGGATCATCGAGCTATCCGAGATCGTTGACACGCTGGACCCCGGCCGCAGCCATCGCCGCCCAAGCGGCGTCGAGCGAGCCCGCCAGATCGATGGCCCGGCATCCGGCTTCGACGAGCACGGTGTCGAAGCCGAGCCGGCACGCGTCCACCGCGGAATAATGGACGCAATAGTCAGTTGCCAGTCCGGCCAGGAAGATTCGCCGCAAGCCGCGTTCGCGCAGATAGCCTGCCAGGCCCGTAGGAGTACGCCGGTCGTTTTCATAGAACGCGGAATAGGAATCGATCGCCGCACGGAAACCTTTGCGGATCACCAGTTCCGCCCGGTCTGTCGCCAGTTGCGGATGAAAGGCCGCGCCCGGCGTGCCCTGGATACAATGATCGGGCCAGAGGGTTTGCTGCCCATAGGGCATGCTGATCGTGTCAAAGGCCGCAGCGCCCGGATGGGATGTGGCAAAGGAACTGTGACCCGGGGAATGCCAGTCCTGGGTCAGCACGACATGATTAAAGCGCTCGGCGAGCCGATTGATGACCGGCACCACGGCATCGCCGTCGGCAACCGCGAGCGCGCCGCCGGGGCAGAAATCGTTCTGCACGTCGATGACCAGCAGCAAATCGTCGTCGTCAAGCCGCATCTGCATGTTGGACCTGCCCCATCATCCGGTCGCCACTCTTTAGCGCAAAGCACAGGCGCCGGCAGCAGGGAATTGCAGCGCGCGATTTATTTGCATACGAATGAATAATCCAACTTGATCGGGCCGCCAAGCCGCGCTCAAATTCGGGGTCGAACCGGCGACTACATTGAACAGCAAGGGAACAAGTCCATGGCGCACGATGAACCTCAGGCAGCCGGTCGCACCAAACTGGTGATCCGCAATATCGGCCTGCTGCTCTCGGGCGCCATGGAAAAGCCGATTCTCGATGCCGACACGATCGTTGCGGAAAACGGCAAGATCACGGGAATCGGCCGCGCTAGGGATATCGATGCCGAAGGCGCCACCACGATCATCGATGCCAATGGCACCACCGTCGCGCCCGGCCTGATCGACAGCCATGTTCATCCCGTCGCCGGCGACTGGACGCCGCGGCAAAACCAGATCGGCTGGATCGACAGTTTTCTGCACGGCGGCGTCACCACCATGATCTCGGCGGGCGAGGTTCATATGCCCGGCCGCCCCCGCGACGTCGTCGGCCTGAAGGCGATGGCGATTTTTGCGCAGCGCGCGTTCTGGACGCTTCGCCCCGGCGGCGTGAAGGTTCATGCCGGCGCGCCGGTCATCGAAAACGAGATGGTCGAGGAAGATTTCAAGGAATTGGCGGCGGCCGGCGTCAAGCTGCTCGGCGAAGTCGGCCTCGGCGGCGTCAAGGACGGCCCGACCGCGCGCAAGATGGTGGGATGGGCACGCAAATACGGCATCCAGAGCACCATCCACACCGGCGGCCCCTCGATTCCCGGCTCCGGCCTGATCGACAAGGATGTGGTGCTGGAAGCCGACACCGATGTGATCGGCCATATCAATGGCGGCCACACCGCCCTGCCCGACGACCAGATCCGCTGCATCTGCGAGGGCTGCAAGCGCGGCCTCGAACTGGTGCACAACGGCAATGAGCGCTCGGCGCTCTATACGTTGCGGATCGCGCGCGAGATGGGCGATCTCAGCCGCGTCATCCTCGGCACCGATTCCCCCGCGGGCTCCGGGGTACAGCCGCTCGGCATTCTGCGCATGGTATCGCTGTTGTCGTCGCTCGGCGATGTGCCCGCGGAAATCGCGTTCTGCTTTGCGACCGGAAACACCGCGCGAATGCGCGCACTGGACTGCGGCCTTGTCGAGGTCGGACGAGCGGCCGACTTTGTCATCATGGACAGGGCGCAGCATTCTCCCGGCAAGACCATCCTCGACAGCGTACAGCTCGGCGATCTCCCGGGCATCGGCATGACCATCATCGACGGCATCGTCCGCACGCAGCGCAGCCGCAACACGCCGCCGGCCACGAAAGTGCCTCTGATCGTCGGGCACTGACCGATCTGGATTTTCGTTCGAAACCTGTTCTTCCCGGGAGCCCGCATGACCACACCGCTCGATCCTGTCATCGCCCAGATCATTCCGCTGCTGCCGCTGCGCGATCCCGAGACCATGACGCCGCAGAGCGCACGCGATGCGCTCCGCGCGCTGGCCGCGGCGCGCGCTGCCATTCCGCCGCCGCAGGTGGCGAGCGTGGCTGATAGACAGGTGAAGGGCGCGACCGGGCCGCTTGCCGCGCGCGTCTACCGCGTCTCGCGGGAAAAATCGCCGACGGTGGTGTTCTTCCACGGCGGCGGCTGGGTCGCCGGCGATCTCGAAACCCATGACCGGCAGGCGCGCCTGCTTGCCATCGAGACCGGCGCCGTCGTCGTCTCCGTCGACTACCGGCGTCCGCCGGAAACGCGCTTTCCCGGCGCATTCGAGGACGCCTTCGCCGCCCTGCGCGACATTATCGCTGGCATCGCCGAGTTCGGCGGAGACGGCGCGTGGGTTGGCGTCGCGGGGACAGCGCCGGCGGCAATCTCGCGGCCGCCGTCGCAATCGCCTGCCGCGACGCGGGCATCAAGCTCGCCGCGCAGTTGCTGGTCTACCCCGTGACCGATGTCGCCGGAAACTACGCCGACGCCGGCGAGAACGCGCGCTTTCCCTCCCGCGCGGAGAATGCCGAAGGCTACTTCCTTTCGCGCGCGGTGATGCAATGGTTCGCCGGCCATTATCTTGATGACGCCAGGCATGGCGGGGACTGGCGGGTTTCGCCGTTGCGCGCGAAACGTCTTGCTGGGCTTGCGCCTGCGATCGTTTGCACCGCGTGGTTCGATCCGTTGCGCGACGAAGGCAAGGCCTATGCCGACGCGCTCGCCGCCGCCGGCGTCGCGACGAAGTACTATGACGGCAAAGGCCTGATCCACGGCTATTTCGGCCTTGGCGAAGTGTCGGAAACCGCGCGGCGCGAGGCGCAACGCGCGCGCGCCGATTTCAAGGCGCTGCTCGAACGCGGCGCGTGAGGCGCTTTCGACGGGCGAGGGCGAATTTCCCATGCGCGGATCGTCATCACCGGGCTTGAGAGCCGGGCGATGATGACTGGAAGCGTGATGCACGGCGCTGCTCCACAAAAAGCCGTCATGCCCCGCGCAAGCGAGGCATCCAGTACACCGCTGCTTCTCGATTCCATTACAAGCGTCTCTGGAATACTGGGTCGCCCGCTGGAGCCTGTCATCGGGCTCGCCGAAGGCGAGACCCGGTGGCGGGCGATTGACGACTGAAAGTGTTGCGCGTTTGTGTTCAACAGGTACACGTTCGCGATCTCGCCGCGCGTTTCGCGCGAGTTTTGCCAGAACGTTCCGCCCTCTTAATCAGAGGGCGTGGGGAATGCCGGGCGCCCGATGCACCCGCAGCCTCGTGTGCGCTATTGGTAGTAAGTATGCACACGAGTATTCACAGCGAGCCACCGGAAACGACCGGCATTCCCGCACGCAATGGTTTACGGCTTATACCGTGCTCTCCCCGGTGATCGGCTTTCTTGCCACCGTCGTTACGCGGATTAATCCGCAAACTTGACGCCAGCGTCGGGGCGTCAGGACCACACGTCTTCGCCGTCCGCGTTGGCAACGCCCGTCAAGCGCGCCGCCGCGTCCACCGCATCCCGCCCCGCGTCCGTGACGTCGCGAGCCGCCCCTCTGAGTGGGACGGGACGGCGAACGAGATAGACTGATTTGGATCTTCGGAAAACCAGAATATTTTTCGCTATGGGACTAGACAGCCGCGACTACACCAAATCTAGCCCGTCGGGCGCGTGTTTTTTTGCGCGCGACGTCATTCGCCGGCTCGAGCGAAGAGAAAACTTTGACACGTCGGGCAAATCACCGGCATCGGTTCATCATCGCGGCAATGGTTTGCATGACGCGCGCGACCCGGTCAAGGATTGGAGCCTAATCATCCGCCTTAGCATGAAGGCAGAAGCCGTAGTCCGCCGCCTTTACCCCGGAGCGACGGGCATTTGTCGTTCCAACGCGCTGTTGCCGTCCGAGTTAAGTGCAGCGTCGCCGTAATTTCCACGACCAAGGTGCCGGAGATCGTGAAGCACTAAACTCAAAATCGAATTCCGCAAGGAGTGCTGGTTTGATTCCGGCCAAGCCGGTAGCACATAGCGACGCATAGCCGTTGGGAACGCCTTTGAAGATAAGCATTTATGAGATTCTGATTCCTTCACCCGACACCTTGGCGAATTCAATTTTTCTACCTAAAAGTGTCAATATCTTTGCAAGTACAAATGGGATCGCAAAGGCACGAGCTTCGCTGATTTTTATCGCCAGCGGAAGACTGAGCGCTGCGAACAACGGCCAGTCAATGTCCGCTCTGGGCCGCTTACGGACTCAAGTCGGACATCGCGCAAGGTCCGAAAAGTGCTGAGATCGGACGAAGCGTCCGCGGGAAGCTAGGTATCCGAATCTCACCGTCAAGGAGTCATGCCGGGATAGGCCCCTCGATCCGATGAACTTCACGTACAGCGTCGCGATTGGCGATCCGAGCGTGATGCGCGACCAGGTTCGGGTAGGCGTGAATATCAAAGCCGACACGAGGCGTCCAGCCCGTCATCGCATACAAGCCGGCATCGGCAATTGAGTAGTCCTTGCCCAACAGATACTCACGCGTAGACAGGTGCTGGTCGACAAAGGCGAAGCGCGCCCTCAACCGCTCGCGGAAGATATCCTTCGCTCGCTCGTCCAGCGCCGTGTAGAACAGTGGGCCAAGACCTCCCTTGTGCATCTCGCTGGAGAGAAAGTTCAGCCAAGCTTGAAGTCTTGCCCGCTCGATGGTTCCGTGCGGTGGAGCGAGCTTTCCCGTCGAATCGCGGTCCGCGATGTACTGGGCGATCGCGGCTGCCTCAAGCAGTACGCTGCCATCATCGAGCACCAAAGCTGGTACGTAGCCCAGTGGGTTTATGGCGTTGTAGTCCTCACCATCCGCCATCTTCTTGCTGGCTTCATCAACCCTTACGGCGACAAAGGAAAGACCACTCTCGAGCAAGGCGACATGGGGCATAAGCGATATCGTGCCCGGCGCGTAGTATAGCTTCATGTCACCATCTTTCTGCTCCTCCCGGCCAACTAACGTTCAGGCGGCCTGCTTGCTTGGCGGACGTTAATGCGCGCAGGTGGAGATGCCAATCCGATTGCAAGCTCGCCAGCCGCTGGCTTTTCGAGCCGCAAGTCGCGGGATGGTTCTGGTTTTGCCAAATGTCCGCTAATTCGGGTCAATCCCGTCACGTTGACGGCGCCGATCACTTCCGGTCTTCCCCGGTAAGCAGACCTTCCTTACCGCAACTTGCTCAGCAAATTCAGCAAGCTCTCGCGCTCCCTGGCATCCAGCGGCGCGAGCGTCTCCCTGGTGATCGCAAGCGCATTCGGCGCGGCTTTGTCGGCAAGTTGCTGGCCCGCACGGGTGAGGCTGACCAGCAGGCGGCGGCCGTCTTCGGGATCGGCGCTGGTCTCGGTCAGGCCGCGCGCGGTGAGACGGTCGATCACGCCCTTGATGGTGGCGACATCCATCGCCGTCAGCCGCCCAAGCTGGTTCTGCGAGCACGGTCCGGTCTCGGTCAATTTGGCCAGCGCGGCCCATTGCGTCGGCGTCAGATTGATACCGATCTCGCGGGCGAAAATCGTGGCATGGCGCTGCCACACCTGGCGCAGGATGAAACCGATCTGCTCCTCGAGAATATAAGCCGGCCGCGAAGGTTTTATGCTTCGTTTCGGTAAAATACTCCTTGCCATCCCCTGCCCCTGTTGCCGGCGCTCACAGCGCCAGATGCGCGTCGCGAATGTCCGGACGCGCATCGAGTTCGCGCATAGTGCCGGTAAAACAGATCCGGCCGCGCTCGATGATATAGGCGCGGTCGCAGATCAGCCGGGCGAAATGCAAATTCTGTTCGGAGAGCACGATGCTGACACCTTCCTTCTTCATGGTCAGGATCGCCTCGACCATCTGCTCCACGATCTTCGGCGACAGGCCTTCCGACGGCTCGTCGAGCAGCACCAGCGACGGGTTACCCATCAAGGTCCGCGCGATCGTCAGCATCTGCTGCTCGCCGCCGCTCATGCGCCCGCCCGCGCGGCCGCGCATCTCGCCGAGGTTCGGAAACAGCGTAAATAATTTTTCTCGCGTCCAGTGCGGCGCGTTCGGTCTGACCGGCTGTCGGCCAACTTCAAGATTTTCCTCCACGGTCAGGTCCGTGAAGATGCGCCGTTCCTCCGGCACATAGCCGAGCCCGCCACGCACGATCGCGTGGGTCGGCTGAGCCGAGACGTCCCTGCCCTCGAACAGGATGCGGCCGGTACGCTGCGCGACCAGACCGACGATCGAGCGAAACGTGGTCGACTTGCCGGCGCCGTTGCGCCCGAGCAGCGCGACCACCTCGCCGTCGCCGACCTCGATCGCGACGTCGAACAGGATATGAGCCGGGCCATAATGGCTGTTGAGATCCTGAACGCTGAGCTTCATGCCGGCGCTCCATCGCGATGGCTGATGTCATAGACCAGGCCCTCGCCGAGATAGATGGCGCGAACTTGCGGGTTACGCCGGACTTCTTCCGGCGAGCCTTCGGCGATCAGTGTGCCGCGATTGAGCACCAGGATGCGATCGGCGTGTTCGAACACCACGTCCATGTCATGTTCGGTAAAGAGAACGCCGATCGATTTTTCCCGCGCGATCTGAGCGGTAAGCCGCATCAGTTCGATGCGCTCGCGCGGCGCCATGCCGGCGGTCGGCTCGTCCATCAAAAGCAGCTTTGGCTGATTGGCCAGCGCGACGGCGAGTTCGAGCCGTTTGAGATCGCCATAGGCCAGTTCGCCGCAAGGGCGTTCCGCGTAACCGCCCATGCCGACGAGTTCGAGCAGCCCGCTGGCCTCCGCTTTCGCAAACCGCGGCGTCGAGGCCCGGAGATTGAACAACTGCCCATGATACGACACCAGCGCGACCTGGACGTTCTCGCGCACCGTCATGGTCGGAAACGTTGCAGTGATCTGGAAGGTCCGTCCAACCCCCATTCGCCAGATCTCGCGCGGCTTCTTGCCGGTGGTATCCCGGCCGAGCAAATGGATCCGGCCGGAATCCGGAACATTCTGGCCGTTGAGCATGTCGAAGCACGTGCTCTTGCCGGCGCCGTTGGGGCCGATCAGCGCCAGGATTTCGCCGGCCTTCAGCGCAAACGACACGCCGCGCACCGCATGGACGCCGCCATAGGATTTGCTCAGGCCTTCGACTGAAAGCAGCGTGGGCGCGATGCTCATTCGGCGGTCTCGATTTGCGAGTTCAGCAGAGCGGACTTCGGCGATGGCGGCCGGCGTCGATTCCGGATCGTCTCCAGCATCCCGACAATGCCCTTCGGGAAGGCAACCACGATCAGAACGATGACGCCGCCCAGCACCAGTTTTGAAAGATCGGTCTGGCTCACCAGCCAGATCGACAGCGCCTTGTAGACGATGGCGCCGACCACAGCGCCGGACACCGTCTCGACGCCACCCAGCAGCACCATCACAAGCGCATCGACCGAGAGCGAAATGCCGAGATTGTCAGGAAAGACGCTGCCCTTGAGATACGCGAACAGCGCGCCCGCGATCCCGGCGACGGTGCCCGCGATCACGAAGGCGGTCCACTGGATGCGCTTGCCGTCGATGCCAACAGCCTCGCTGCGCAGCGGCGAGTCGCGCGTCGCCCGCAGCGCGAAGCCAAAGGGAGAAAATACGATGATCCGAAGTGCCGCGACCGCAAGCGCGGCGACGCCGATCGAAAGCCAGTAGAAATGCGCCGGGCTCGCCGCCCATTTCTCGGGCCAGACCCCGAGAATGCCGTTATCGCCGCCGGTGACTGTGACCCACTGGAACGCGATCGACCAGACGATCTGCGCGAAGGCCAGGGTCAGCATCGCGAAATAGACGCCGGACAATTGAACCGCGAAAAATCCGAACACCGCCGCGCCCGCCATCCCCAGCAGCGGGCCGAGCAGAAGCGAGACGATCATCGGCAGACCGGCGAGCTTGGCGAGGAACGCGACGCCGTAGGCGCCGAGCCCGAAATACGCCGCATGGCCGAACGAGGCGAGCCCGCCGACCGACATCAGGAAATGCAGGCTGGCGGCAAAGATCACGAAGATCGCAATCTCCGAGCCGACCGTGAGCGCGTAGTTGCCGCCGATCAGCGGCAGCGCCGCCGCCAGCGCCAGTGCGGCAATCGCCGCCAGGCGTTCATTCGATGTCAGCGGACGCCACGGGTTGACGGTCAGCCCGGGCGTGCGTCGTGCCGGCGCTTCCGCCTTCCCGAACAGGCCCCATGGCCGCACGATCAGCACGGCGGCCATGACCAGGAATACCAGGATGATGGAAATCTTCGGAAAGATCAGGATGCCGAACGCGTTAAGCTCCGACACCAGCACCGCCGCGACAAAGGCGCCGATGATGCTGCCGAGACCGCCGATCACCACCACCACGAACACGTCGACGATGATGCGCAGGTCCATGGCGTGATGCACGGCGTCGCGCGGCAGTCTGCAGCGCGCCGCCGAGCGCGGCGAGAAAGACCCCGACCGCGAACACGCTGGTAAACAGCCATTTCTGATTGACGCCGAGCGCCGCCACCATGTCGCGGTCCTGCGTCGCCGCGCGAACCAGCACGCCCCAGCGCGTTCGCTGAAACAGCAGCCACAGCACGCCAAGCACGACCGGACCGAGCACGATCAGGAACAGATCGTAAGCTCGGAATATTCTGGCCGAAGAAATCGACCGCACCCTTGAAGCCCGGCGCGCGGCGGCCCAACAGGTCGCTCGGTCCCCAGATCAGGACCACGAGATCCTCGACCATCAGGGTCAGGCCGAAGGTTGCGAGCAGCTGAAACAATTCCGGCGCATGATAGATCCGCCGCAGCAATACCATCTCGACCAGCACGCCGACGACGGCGACGATCAGCGCCGCGGCGACGATGCCGCCCCAGAATCCGATCGCGCCGGAAAATCGCTCGGTCAGCGTGAACGCCACATAAGCGCCGAGCATGTAGAACGCGCCATGCGCGAAATTGACGATCCGCGTCACGCCGAAGATGATCGACAGGCCCGACGCCACCAGAAACAGCGACGCTGCGCTGGCAAGACCGGTCAGGAACTGAACGAAGTAGAAGGCCATTTAGCGTCCGGGCTAGAAAATCACAGCGTCGAGATGAATTGGCGCCGGCGTTCGACTTGCGCCGCGTCTCTTTCTTACCCTCCCTTGGAGGGGGAGAGGTCGACGCGAATGAAATGAGCGGCGGGGCGGGGTGACAGTCTCTCCCCTCGAACAGTGCCCAAGTTGAGAGATCACCCTCGCCCCGCACGCATCTCACTTCGCGAGATGCGTGCCGACCCTTCCCCTCCAGGGGAGGGTAAGATAAGTGCCTCACTCCTTCGGGCGCATCTTTTCGACTTCGGCATCGCTCGGCAGATAATCCGAGCCCTTGCGATAGGCCGTGTCCACCATGATGCCCTTGCCGTCCTTGAGCGCGGTCTTGCCGACGAACGCGCCCAGCGTCGACTGGTGGTCGATCTTGCGGAAGGTGATCTCGCCGAACGGCGACGGCACCGACAATCCTTCCGCCGCCGCGATCAGCTTCTCCGGATCGGTCGGAGTTGGCCTTGGCGAGAATCGCCGCGGCCGACTTGATGGTCTCATAGCCGACGATCGAGCCGAGCCTCGGATAGTCGTTGTACTTGGCCTGATAAGCCTTCAGGAACGCGTCGTGCTCCGGCGTCTTGATCGCAGTACCAGGGATAGCCGGTGACGATCCAGCCCTCGGGCGTCTCGTCCTTCAGCGGATCGAGATATTCGGGTTCGCCGGTCAGGAAACTGACCACCGCGCGATCCTTGAACAGGCCGCGGGTATTGCCCTCGCGCACGAATTTGACCAGGTCGGCGCCGAAGGTGACGTTGAGGATGGCTTCCGGATTGGCCTGCGGCGACGCCTGCACGACGGGACCCGCGTCGATCTTGCCGTACGGCGGCCATTGCTCGTCGACCCACTGGATGTCGGGGCGCTTTTCCGACATCAGCTTCTTGAACACCGCGACCGCCGACTGGCCGTATTCATAGTTCGGCGCGATGGTCGCCCAGCGTTTTGCCGGCAGTTTGGCGGCCTCTTCCACCAGCATCGCCGCCTGCATGTAGTTGGAGGGGCGCAGGCGGAAGGTATAGCGGTTGCCCTTGGCCCAGGTGATCGCGTCGGTCAGAGGCTCGGCGGCCAGGAAGAAAACCTTCTTCTGGTTGGCGAAATCGCTGACGGCGAGACCGATATTGGACAGGAAGGTGCCGGTCAGCATCGCCACGTTCTCGCTCGACACCAGTTCATTGGCGGCGGTCTGCGCGTCGGCGGGCTTGCCGCCGTCATCCTTGGAGATGACGACGAGTTTCTTGCCGTTGATGCCGCCGGCGGCGTTGATTTCCTCGACCGCGAGCTGCCAGCCCTTGCGATAGGGCTCGGTAAACGCCGGCAAGCAGCGAGTAGATGTTGATCTCGCCGATCTTGATTTCGCTCTGCGCCATGGCCGGATGCGCCATGCCGCTGAACAAAAGCGCGAGCCCGGCGCCCAGGTAGATTCTGCTTCGTTGCATCCCATACCTCCAGTGTTGAAAACCCAGTTATCGAAGACCGTCCTCGCCCTTGATTTCCGCAATCGTCAGCCCGCCGACGCGCGGCAGCGGCCGGCCGCTGTCGGTGACCGCGACCGCGACCATGATCTCGTTGGCACGGGGCGCGTCGTTGATCTGCACTTCCATGCCGTCGAAATGGCTGCGCACGAACGCCGCATCCTTGTGGCCGAGCGGAATATCCAGCGTCGTGCCCGGCCCGCTGCGCTTCTTCGACGACGGAATCAGCGCCGCGCCCTTGCCGAGTACCTTGCGCACCGGCGCGCCCATCTTCGGGATGCAGGATCGCGGCCGCATGCTCAAGCTCGCCATTTTCGCCGACCGCCGCCGCCTTGCCGTAGCTCTGCGCGCTTGGCGCCGTCGATCCCGAGCGCGGCGACGGCCCTTGCCGCAAGCAGTTCGCCGAGTTCCTCGCCGATCGCGATCAACGGGCGTGAGATCCTCGACATATTTTCCGGCGAACGGATTTTCGATCACGGCGATGGCCGCCGCCCGCCGGGTCGGCGGCGAGACAGTCTGTCCCATCTCCAGCAGGGTTTCCTCGACCACCGTGACGATCTTGCGAATGACCGCGCTCATCGTTGTCCGCCTCGTTGCCTGAGTTCTGTGATTTTAGACATGCATGGTGCTTTCCGTTGCGTTGCTGCGGCGTCGGGTTTGCAATCCCGGCATCTCGATCGCCCGCGCCGCCACCATGATCATCTCGCCCTGCAAACGCAATGCGGCGCCGTCGATCAATCCGGCCGCGAGCAGCCTCCGCGCGCAAGCCGCGCCGGTTTCGAGCGCATTCTCGATCTCGCTGGCGGACAAAGCGCCGACGCCGCGGGTGACAAGCCGCGCGCCGAGATCGCTGTCCGGCTGCAACTCATGAGCCGGACGGCGGAGGATAGCGGGATGTCCGGGCAAATCGACGGCATTGGCAATGATAGTAGCGGCAGCGTCGGCCTGCGACGCGGTCCGCGCCAGCACGGTCACGGCGTCGGCAATGCCGAGCGAGAAGCTGCGGCCGTGACGTCCGCTGGTCGCAACTCCTCGCGTGGGATCATCGTGACTGATGATCATGGTTCGCATCAAACCGGGCTGGTCGGGCCGGTCCGCCAGGCCCACGGTAAACTGTTCTCCATCCGCCAGATGCAGCGCGATGTCGCCGCCATTGTTGACATAAGCGCGATCGAGCTGCGCCTCACGCAACATCGCGCCGAGAATTTCTTCCGCGACGGCGCCTGCGACCGCCGCCATCGGCGTAATGAAATGTTCGGCAGCAAACGGCGCCACCGCCACATGCATGCGGCGCGCGACCGCGCCCTTCAGCAGGCATCGCTCCGGGTCGGCCGCTCTGGCGCAATTCCGGCAGTTCATCGCAGAGTTCATCGAGCAGACCGGTAAAGCGGTGTGCCGCGGCGTCATAAGCCAGCGCGCACGTTGGTCTCGCTGCCGCACGCTTCCACGATCAAGTCGATCGGGCCGTCCTGCAGATGAAGCCGCCTGCCGTTAGCCAGAAACCTGATTTGCGGACGCCTCGTCATGCGACGCGATCCCGGCGCTGACGGTTGCGAAGGCATCTGGCGGATTTCGGTATTGTCCTTCAGCGACGCCAGCGGACGGACGTGATCCATATGGCCGCCGAGCGCCGCATAGTCCGACAGCCGCAGCGTAAACTCGATCGGCGCCACCAGCGCCGGCGTCGGAACATAGCCGAACGCGCCGGCCGGCAATCGCGTAACATCGACCATGAAGGTGATGCCGCCGCCCGGCCAGACATAGACCGGCGCGCCGCCGCTGGTGACGCGAGTCAGCGCGTCCTTCACCGAACGTGTCAGCCGTACCGGATTGTCGGTGACGCCGGCGCGCAGCGATCCGCCCGCCCCGCCCATGAACAGCACCGTGCATAGCGCCGGTTCGCAATTCTCCTGGATCCGCTCGACCGATTGCTTGAGATCGGCCGGCATCTGCTTCTCGATCGGTTTAAGTGCCGTCATCGAGTTCATAATAGGCCGCATGCTCGCCGGTCGTGCTCACCATCAGCATGGTCATGCCGGGACGCGCGGTCTTCGGATCGAACGGGCCCAGCACCGACAGCGGATCGGAGATCATGGTGCCGCCCCAGCCGGTGCCGGGCTCGGCGACCTGGAAATAACGGCCGGGCGTCGAGCGCCGTCCCTTCATCTTGATTCCGGTGTCGGGAATATCGAGCAATTTGCCGGCCTGATGCTCACTGAGAACGCCGGTGATGTGGTCATCGACCACCACGACCTCGTCGACCTTGCCGTGCCATTGCTTGGCGAACATGCCGATCGTCGCCGAGCCGCAGCCGACCCGCATCCGCTCCTCGGCCACGCCGTTGACGATCGGCGGATAGCCGGCCTGCACCACCACGGTCGCGCCGCCGTCGATGGTCAGTTCGACCGGCTTGCAGTTGCTCAAATCCATCAGCGCGTCGCAGGTGACGCGGCCTTCTTTCTTCGAGCCGCCGGTGAGATGATGAACGCCGCCGAGCGACAGCATCTGCGAGCCGTATTCGCTGGTGGTGACGTGCCCGATCCGCCTCGCCCTGGCACGGACCGTCGCCGTCTCGGGGCCGAGATAACGGTCGGTATCGATCTTCACCTTGACGCCGCAATAACTGAAGATGCCTTCGGTCACCACGGTGACCATGTCGACGCCGTCGATCTCCGAAGACACGATGAAGGGTGCCGGCTTGTAGTCGGGATAGGTGGTGCCGGCGCCGATGGCGGTGACGAAAACGCTGGGCTCGCGCACGATCTTGCCGTCCCAGTCGCCGCCGGCCTGGAACGGCACCAGCCGTCCGCCATGGGACACCGTTCGCTCCAGAACGATATGAGGATCGACCCGCACCAGTTCGCCATTGTGATTGGCGTAGCGGTCGCAGGCGCCCGCCGCGCCCGGCTTGATGTAGCACATCACCGGACACGCATCGCAGCGGATCTTGTCGGTGGCAGCCTCAGTCGCATCAGTCATGCATGAACGAGCTCACAAGCCAGCGTCAAACTGTCGAACCGCTCGAATGACAACGATGGGCGTCATCCCAAACCAGGCAAACCGAGACGGTGTCGGCAGATCGCTGCCGGGCACTTTGTTCGTGTACGAACGATGTTGCGCGCGCCGCAAAATACTGTCAAGCGCCCCCGGCTGGCGAAATCACGCCACTGCCGAATAAAAGCTCAGTTGCCTCGCCATCTCTGTTCATAAACCGGGCACAAGCATCGGCCGGGAATGGCATGCTTGCACGTTTGTATGCAAACGGTATCCTCACACGGATCTACCGCGAAGTTTGCAGCGCAACGACCGGACCGGAACCACAGGCATGACGCAGACCCCGATCCGCCTCGCAGTCAACGGCAGGATCCATCACGTCGACGCCGCTCCCGATACCGCGCTGCTTTACGTATTGCGCAACGATCTCGAATTGAACGGGCCGAAATATGGCTGCGGGCTCGGCGAATGCGGCGCCTGCGCCGTGCTGATCGACGGCATCGCCGCGCGCTCCTGCGTGATCCCGATCAGCGGCTGCGTCGGGCGCGACATCGTGACGCTCGAGGGTCTTGGCTCTCGCGATCATCCCGACCCGGTGCAGGAAGCCTTCATCAGCGAACAGGCGGCGCAATGCGGCTACTGCCTCAACGGCATGATCATGACGACCAAAGCGCTGCTGATGCGCAACCCGCGGCCCTCCGAGACCGAAGCCCTTGAGGCGCTGCGCTACAATCTTTGCCGATGCGGCGCGCATGTTGAAATCATCCGCGCCGTGATGCGAGCGGCGGGTCATGTCGCGGAGGCGCTGGATTGATGACCGCGCCGGCTCCGGACGTCAGCGAACTTCAGCCGGGATCGTTGTCGGTCGTTCGCCCCGCCGTTTCAGGTGCGGCAGGCGTAGTCGAGACCTTCATCAAGATAACGGCAGATGGCTCGGTCACCGCCTTCAACGGTCATGTCGACCTCGGGACCGGCATCCGCACCGCGCTCGGACAGATCGTCGCCGAGGAACTCGACGTGTCCTTTGCGCGCGTCGTCGTCGTGCTGGGCGATACCTCGCGCGTGCCCAATCAGGGCCCGACCATCGCCAGCGAGACCATCCAGATATCGGCGGTGCCGTTGCGCAACGCGGCGGCACAGGCGCGGCAATTTTTGCTGGCGCGCGCCGCGGAACGGCTCGATCTCCCCATGGAAGAGCTCTCGGTCGAAGACGGGCTGATCCGCGGCCGCGATAACCGCAGCGTCAGCTATGGCGAATTGATTACGGGCGAGAACATCCGCCTTGAGCTAGCGGAGAATGTCGAGGTCAAGGCGGTCGATGCCTACACCATCGTCGGGCAGTCGGTGCCGCGCACCGACCTGCCGGCGAAGGCGACCGGCGAACTGGTCTACGTTCACGACGTGCGCTTGCCCGGCATGCTGCATGGCCGCGTGGTGCGCCCGCCCTATGCCGGCGTCGATGCCGGCGCCTTTCGTCGGCACCAGCCTGATCGCGGTCGACGAGAGCTCGGTCCGCGATATTCCGGGGCTGGTCGCCGTGGTCACGATCGGCGATTTCGTCGGCGTCATCGCCGAGCGCGAGGAAAATGCAGTCAAGGCGGCGGCGCAACTCAAGGTCACCTGGAAGCCGACGCCGACGCTGCCCGACCTGAAGGACGTCGAGACCGCGCTGCGCGCCAATCCCTCGACGCCGCGGACCCTGATCGACAAAGGCGATGTCGACGCTGCACTCGCCGCTGCCGCCAAGCCGATGCCGCGGACTTATATCTGGCCGTACCAGATGCACGGTTCGATCGGCCCATCCTGCGCGGTCGCGGACTATCAGGATGGCCAGATCCGAGTGTGGTCCGGCACGCAAAATCCGCACCTGCTGCGCGCCGATCTGGCGCTGCTGCTGCAACGGCCGGATGCCGAAATCGATGTGATCCGGATGGAAGCCGCCGGCTGCTACGGCCGCAATTGCGCCGACGACGTTTCCGCCGACGCGGTGCTGTTGTCGCGCGCGGTCGGCCGCCCCGTCCGCGTGCAACTGACGCGCGAACAGGAGCACGCCTGGGAGCCAAAGGGCACTGCGCAACTGATGGACGTCAAGGGCGGACTGCGCGCCGACGGCAGCGTTGCGGGCTACGATTTTGCCACGCGCTATCCCTCCAACGGCGCGCCGACTCTGGCGCTGCTGCTGACGGGGGCGATCGCGCCGGTCCCTGATGTGTTCGAGATGGGCGACCGCACCGCGATCCCGCCTTACGACTACGACGCCATGCGCGTGGTCGCGCACGACATGCCGCCGATCGTGCGCGCGTCCTGGCTTCGCGGCGTCTCGGCGCTGCCGAATACGTTTGCCCATGAATCCTATATCGACGAGCTCGCAACCGAGGCCGGCGTCGATCCGATCGAATATCGCCTGCGCTATCTGAAGGATAAGCGCGCGGTCGATCTCGTCAACGCCGTAGCCGAGCGCGCCGGCTGGACGCCCCGTCCGCACCGCCAGGAAAAGACCGCCGAGGGCGATATCGTGCGCGGGCGCGGTTTTGCCTACGCGCTGTATGTGCACAGCAAGTTTCCCGGCTACGGCGCGGCGTGGTCGGCCTGGATCGCCGATGTCGCCGTCAACAAGGCGACCGGCGATGTCAGCGTGACCCGCGTGGTCGCCGGTCAGGATTCCGGCCTGATGATCAACCCGGACGGCGTCCGCCACCAGATCCACGGCAATGTCATCCAGTCGACCAGCCGCGCGCTGATGGAAGAGGTTTCGTTCGACCGCAATTCGGTGACGAGCCGCGAATGGGGCGCCTACCCCATCATCAAATTCCCCGATATTCCCAAGATCGACGTGTTGATGCTGCCGCGACAGGACCAGCCGCCGCTCGGCGTCGGCGAATCCGCATCCGTCCCGAGCGCCGCGGCGATTGCCAACGCCATCTTCGATGCAACCGGCGTGCGTTTTCGCGAATTGCCGTTCACGCCGGAACGAATTCTTGCGGGGATTGCGCGGCGAACAGAGTGTCGCACCTGGCCCATTGCCATTAACGGCGGCCAAGCCTCCAGCTTCGACCGACAAGTGGCAAAATCCATTCGCCGGCCGACGCGGTGCGTTTGCGGCGATCGCGGCGTTATGTACTGCAGCGGTCGGCATCGCCGCCGCCGTGCTGCCGTGGCGGTCGATCGCGCCGATCGCGCGGCCGGATGCATCGGTCTATTCGGCCGCCACCATCGCCCGTGGCCAGCAACTGGCGGCGCTCGGCGATTGCGCGGTTTGCCATACCTCGGCAAATGGCGTGACCAATGCCGGCGGCCGGACGATCGAGACGCCGTTCGGGACCATCTACAGCACCAACATCACGCCCGATCCCGAGACCGGCATAGGCGGCTGGTCGTATCCTGCCTTCGAGCGCGCCATGCGCGAGGGCATCCATCGCGATGGGCGGCATCTTTATCCCGCGTTTCCCTATCCGCATTTCGCCAAGGCAACCGATGCCGACCTGCAGGCGCTCTACGCGTATCTGATGGCGCAGGCGCCGGTGCGTGCCGAGAATCCGCAAGACCAACGCTAGCCTTTCCGTTCAATTGGCGTCCCCTGATGGCGGGATGGAACGCGCTGTTCCACCAGCCCGCCATCTTCGAAGCCGACGCGACGAAATCGGAAGTCTGGAATCGCGGCGCCTATCTGGTCGAGGGGCTCGGCCACTGCGGCGCCTGCCATTCGCCGCGCAATGCGCTCGGCGCCGAAAAAGCCAAAGCCTATCTGGCCGGCGGGTTCGCGGAAGGCTGGGAGGCGCCGCCGCTGACGTCGCTTTCGCACGCGCCTATTCCCTGGAGCGAGGATGAACTGTTCGCCTATTTGCGCTCGGGCGAATCCCGCTTTCACGGTGTCGCCGCCGGCCCAATGGCACCGGTGGTGAAAGAACTCGCTGGCTTACCCGACCAGGACATCCGCGCCATGGCGGTCTACCTCGCCTCATTCAACGAGAACACCATCGGTAAACCCGCCCAGGACGTGCTGGCCGCCCAACTCGAGACCTTGACCAGCACCAGGGTGGCTTCGGCATCGGCTCCTGGCGCACGGCTTTATGAGGGCGCCTGCGCGGTTTGCCATCAGGTCGGCGGCCCGCCTCTGTTCGGCAGCCGGCCATCGCTGGCGCTGAACAGCAATCTGCATAGCGCCGTGCCGGACAATCTGATCCAGGTGATCCTGCACGGCATTACTGCTCCGGTGTCGAGCGATCTCGGCTACATGCCAGCCTTCAAGGACAGCATGACCGACGATCAGCTCGCCGAACTCGTATCTTACCTGCGGCAGCAATTCGCGCCGGACAAGTCGCCCTGGACGGACGTGCACGCGGCCGTTAGCCAGGCGAGACAAAGGGCATCGTACTAACCTGATTACAAGGCCCGAAAGCCACTGGTTGCAGGGCTTCCGGCGGGATAGAGTTCCAACATGGCAGTCACAGATATTGCATCCCGGACCTACAATCACGGCTGGCGGCTCGACCCGATCGTGCGCAGCCTGCTCGATACCGATTTCTACAAGCTGCTGATGGTGCAAATGATCCGGGAATTCTACCCGGCCACGCGCACCACCTTTTCGGTCATCAATCGCAGCCGGCACGTCCGGCTCGCCGAGGTGATCGACGAGGGCGAGCTTCGCGCCCAGCTCGATCACGCCCGCAGTATCCGCTTCAGCAAGAAAGAGCTGATCTGGCTTGCCGGTAATACCTTCTATGGCAAGACCCAGATGTTTTCGCCCGACTTCATCAACTGGCTGGCCGCGTTCCGCCTTCCCGAATATGAGCTGCGCAAGGTGGATGGCCAATACGAACTGCATTTCCACGGGCCCTGGACCCACACGACGATGTGGGAAATTCCCGCGCTTGCCATCCTCAATGAATTGCGCTCGCGCCAGGTGACCAAGGGACAGGGGCGATTTGTCCTCGACGTTCTCTATGCCCGCGCCAAGGCCAAGCTTTGGGCCAAGGTCGAGCGTCTGCGCAAATTGGACGGCTTGCGCCTTTCCGATTTCGGCACGCGGCGGCGCCATGGCTTCCTGTGGCAGCGCTGGTGCGTCGAGGCGGTCAAGGAAGGCCTGGGGCCGTCCTTTACCGGCACCTCCAACATCTTGCTGGCAATGGACAACGATCTGGAAGCGATCGGGACCAATGCCCATGAATTGCCGATGGTGGCCGCGGCCCTCGCAAACGACGATACTGAATTGCGCTGGGCGCCGTATCGGGTCCTGGATCAGTGGCGCCATACCTATGGCGGCAATCTTCTGATCGCCCTTCCCGATGCCTTCGGCACCACGTCATTCCTGCGGGATGCGCCCGAATGGGTGGCGGACTGGACCGGCTTTCGACCGGACAGTGCGCCGCCGATCGCGGCAGGCGAAGAGATCATCAAGTGGTGGAAGCAGAAGGGTCGCGACCCCAGGGAGAAGCTCTTGGTGTTTTCCGACGGAATGGATGTCGGATCGATCGAGGAAACCTACCGTCACTTTGCGGGACGGGTGCGGATCAGTTTCGGCTGGGGCACCAACCTGACCAATGACTTCGTGGGATGCGCGCCTGACGGCTCGGTCGATCTCGACCCGATCTCGATCGTCTGCAAGGTGACGTCGGTCGACGGCAGGCCGGCCGTGAAACTCTCGGACAATCCGGAGAAGGCTACCGGTGACTTGTCCGAGGTTGACCGTTATCTGCGCGTGTTCGGAAACGCAGGCCGGGTCCGCAGTGCGGTGCATGTCTGACGTGTTCGCTTGCTGGCTCGCGCGTTGCGCGTTTGGACCGAGCGATCGCCAGTCCAGACATATTTAGCGGGAATTGCTTCGGAGGTGGCCACCGATGTTGCGCGCAGTTCCCGAAGGGAAGCTTCGTCACAACCGGCGGTCCACCTCCGTGACAATACGCAGCTGCCGCTTATTTGCGGGCCGCGCAGGCGTACATGTTGATTTCCATGCCAACCGGCACTTCAACGATTTTTGGAGTCTTCCAGGCCATTGAAATCTCCCCTTTCTGCCGGGACGACAGATTGTCCTCCCGGCACAACGATAGGACCGCCTCCAAAATATCGCAAGCCGGCATCTGTATGCCCACTATCGCGAACGATGGTTCCAGTGGGCGCGGGATTTGCGGCGCGATATAACGGGCGACCGAAGTCCATCATGATAAAGATCATGACGCGGTCTCGTAGCGCAGAAGTTTGCGATCATGATCGGCCGGATCAGTCATTGCACGAAGCCGGTTATATTGCGCGCGGTCGTTGGCGTTGCTATAACACAACCTTACGGTGCACGTTGAAAGCCGGGCGGTCAGGGAGGAACCGGGGTATGAAAGAAACATCAGGCGCTGTTATTGCCATCTCGCTGCTCCTGATGGCCGTCCCGGCTTCCGCGCTGGAATCCAGTATCCAGGGTTCATCCACCGCCTCCGCCGATGCGGTCTGGGCGAAGATCGGCGATTTCTGCGGCATCAGCAATTGGCTTCCGGCGATCGAGAAGTGCACCTTATCGGCGGATAGCAAGATCCGCACACTATCGATCGAGGGTGGCGGAACGGTCATCGAGAAGCTTGAGAACCGAGACGATGCCGCGCGCTCCTACAGCTATTCCATCGTCGAGGGTGGGCCCCCCGTCGCCAATTACATATCGACGATCAGTGTTGCAAAAGCCGGAGCGGGGTCGACCGCTATCTGGAGCGGCAAATACGACGCCAGGGGCGCCAGCGACGCCGAGGCCAAGAAGGTCATCGACGACATCTTTCAAACCGGCGTGGATGTACTTGTGAAGTAAAGCTGAGCCGCCCGAACCGAGCGTGGCTTTCCTGAGCGCTTGGCGCCGCAGCGGTCGCCCAATGCGCCTGGCCTATCGATTCCAGTAAGCATGCCCCGCCCAACCCAGCGCCGCCGCCCCTACAATCCAGATCGCAATGATGATGATCGCAGCCCCCCTGCTGCGCGGACGCTGCCTGGCCTTGTCCGCTTTGGTACGATACTCAGCCATCACTTCATCCGGGATCAGCGACACCACCAGACCAACGCCGAGCGGCACGATGATCAAATCGTCGAGATACCCGAGGACCGGAATGAAATCCGGGATGAGATCGACAGGTGAAAGCGCATATCCTGCAACGGCGATCGCGAGCGTCTTGGCATACCAGGGCACGCGCGGATCGTGAGCCGCCAGATACACCGCGTGCGCGTCCCGTCGCAGCCCGCGCGCCCAGATTTTTATGTCGGTGACCAGAGAGCGGACGGGGACGGCACGGCCCATCATCACTTCAGCTTGCACTTGGTTTCGGGACGATCGAGACCGAGCGTGTCAAGCGTCGATGATTGATGAAGAAATCCCTCCTGGGGCGACACGGATACCGTATTTCTGCCATCGAACAGCAGGATCGGCTGCCGCAGCTGCAGGTTCCAGTCGCGGACCGTCAGCTTTTGGCCCTTGAAGGCCGCGACCGAGAAATCGGGGCTTTTGATATAGGCGAGCATCTTGCCGGAATCGCCGGAGCCGCTTCGCACCGCCGCTTCACCGATCATGCGGACAGACGTCCAGACCTGCATGTCTTGCGCCGTCATCGGGCGCTGAAACTGCTTGGTAAAACGGTTCTGCAACTGCACCGCGCCCCATTGATCGAATGCCGCATTCCACGTGGTAGGCACGAGTCCGGCCGAGCCGGCGACGGGACGGGCATCCCATGTCCGGTACGGCAGATAGCCTGCAAAAACCTCGCTTTCATCGGCCGCGATGAGCACGTCGTGCTCCGGCGCGCCCTGCGTTACCACCGGCATCTGCCGCTGAATTTCCGCTACGCCGCTGTCGGTGCGCCGCGCGCCGCCGGTGTCCTTGAATTCGCGCTGCTCGACGATCTTGGCACCGAAGCGTGTCGCAGCATGGCGCAATGCTTCGGCAAACAGCACATCGTTTGGGTGCGAGCCTGTCAGCAGCATCCATTTGGTCCACTTTTTCCAGACCAGGTATTGCGCGAGCCCGTCGGCTAGCATGGAGCGCGTGGGAGCAACATGAATGACGTTGGCGCGGCAATCCTGCTCGCGCAGGCGCTCGTCCAATGCGGAGGCGTTGATCAAGGTCTCGCCGCGCGCCTGGCCCGCGTCCGCAACCTTCAGCAGCCGATCCGCATCCAGGCTGGTCACGATGAAGGAAGCTCCCTGGTCGGCCAGCGCATTCATGGCCGCAACCGGATCCTCGCCCTCGGCAAGCAATTTCTCGATCAGCGTGTAGTGCTGATTGAGGAAGCGGCCGGTGGTATTGTCGTCCTCGGTCGCCAGTTGAGCGCCGGCGAGACCGTCGTTGGCCGCCGGCACATCGATCAGCGATATCCGGATTCGCGATGGCGCCTCGCGAAGGTAGCCGATCTTAATTTCCAGCGGCTGATCGGACAGGCCAGTTCCGATCGAGGCAATGAGTGCGCAGACAGCAACCAGAAGCCGAAGCAAATTACGTCTCCCAATGCGATGATCAGACGAACCCCGCGGTTCGACTGCACCGCAACATTTCGATCCACGCGTGTTGTCGCGCCGAAGTGGCGATCACGGTCGATGCCGGCATACCGGCCTGATTTTGATTGGTTCCCGCTCGCGCCGCGCAGGGTACTCCATTCACCGCATATCGCAACGAGATGCCGCAGGCCGTGCACTTCGACACGGACAATTGTCTAACAGGTCGGCATCAAATAGGCATTGGGTTGCCAGCGGGGAAAAAATCTCTGCATGATCACCGGAGCCGGAACCCTGGAGAACGCCACATGTCCGATTTGCGCCGGATCGCCATACTTGGCCTTTCCCTGGTCGGGCTTTTTCTTTCGACTAATTCCGCGTTTGCCTTCCTGGCCTATATTTCCAACGAGAAGGGCAATTCAGTCTCGGTGATCGACACCGACAAGATGGAGACGATTGCCACCGTCAAGACCGGGCAACGGCCGCGCGGCATCGAGGTCTCCCGGGACGGCAAATTGGTTTTTGTCGCCCTTGGCGACGACGACACGATCCAGATCATCGACACCAAGAGCCTGAATGTGGTCGGCGATCTGCCCTCGGGTCCGGATCCCGAACAATTCACCCTCGATCCGCCAGGGAAAGCTTCTCTACGTCGCCAATGAAAATGACGCGATGGTGACCATCATCGACGTGGAAAAGCGCGCAACCGTCGGCGAGGTGTCGGTCGGCATCGAGCCCGAGGGCATGGCGGTCAGTCCGGATTCCAAGGTTTTGGTATGCACGTCGGAAACCACGAGCATGGTCCATTTCATCGACACCGCGAGCCGCGAGATCGTCAGCAACCTGCTGGTCGGTTCTCGTCCGCGCTTTTCGGCGTTCAAGGCCGACGGATCGGAGTTATGGGTGACCTCGGAGATCGGCGGCGGCCTCGCCATCATCGATCCGGCAACTCGGCAACTCAAGCAAACGGTAACCTTCGAAATCCCGGGTCTGCGGTCCGAGGCGATCCAGCCCGTCGGCATCAACATCACCAGAGACGGCAAGCTCGGCTTCGTCGATCTGGGGCCCGCCAATCGGGTCGCGGTGGTCGACGGCGTCACCCATGCCGTCTTGAAATACCTGCTGGTCGGTCAAAGGGTTTGGCACGGCGCCTTTACGCCGGACGAGAAATATCTGCTGGTCGCCAATGGCGTCTCGAACGACGTCTCGGTTATCGACGTCGCGAGCCTGCGGGTAATCAAATCGATCCAGGTCGGTGAATTGCCGTGGGGTGTGGCCTTCGCTCCGAATTGAAAATCCAAACGTGCCGCCGCCGAATGGACGCACCCGCGGCGCCCTTGGGCATACGCCCACGAACAGCTAATCAAATTTGCCGCTTCTGGCTGCCCGGATAGTCGCAACTCCATTTCGTCGCGATCCATCCGGGATGCTCGCCAATCCACTCGGCGATATAGGGCTGGGCAGCCATCATGCATTGATTGAGCGAACCATCGAAGGCGAACTGAAGATATTTTTCTTCGCAATGGGCGGGATTGGCGATGGCGCAGACAGTCAGAATGATTTCAATCAATCCGCCCTCCATTCATAGCATTGCCTTGCCGATATTACGCCCAATTCCACCTGACGTTTCAAGTTTCGCCGAAAAGCTCGCCTCCTCCCCTCCCCGAAATCGCCGCATTGACGACATAACGACATTGCGAACGCGTGGAAACACGGAGGCGCGTCTTGCCCACGGCAGCTGGCTGCCGACGCCTGTCGAGCACCATCGCGAAACATAATAACGGCGCGGTCTCGTCGAAAACTTTATCGGCTCGGGCCGAGGCGTCTTTGCCGCATCGCAAACTGTACGGCAGCCAATTGTGCAGAGAGGACCTACCAAACCACCGGCCTTGACATTGGACGCGAGCGTGCAATGTTTCGGGCATAAGCTTGCTTGGGTTTTTGCGCTTTGTTGCGCTCTGGACAGTGACGCTGTGAATGCGTTCCATCGTCAGCGAGCTTTTGCCAAACGGACCATGGATCTTTCAAAACCGTAAACAGTCCAGGCTCAAGAAAAAAGCTTTCGAGTGGAGGAACGGAGATGAAGACACGTGCCGCCGTCGCGTTCCAGGCAAAGAAGCCGCTTGAAATCGTCGAAATCGATCTGGAGGGTCCCAAGGCCGGCGAAGTCCTTGTCGAGATCAAGGCGACGGGAATTTGCCACACCGACGCCTATACGCTTGATGGATTCGACAGCGAGGGAATTTTCCCGTCGATCCTGGGCCACGAGGGGGCCGGCATCGTGCGGGAGGTGGGAGCCGGCGTAACTTCGGTGAAGCCGGGCGACCATGTGATCCCGCTTTACACGCCGGAATGCCGCCAGTGCAAAAGCTGTCTCAGCCAAAAGACCAACCTGTGCACCGCGATCCGCGCGACGCAGGGCAAGGGGCTGATGCCCGACGGCACGTCGCGCTTCAGCTACAAGGGCCAGCCGGTCTTCCACTACATGGGCTGCTCGACCTTCTCGAATTTCACCGTGCTGCCGGAGATCGCCGTCGCAAAGATCCGCGAGGACGCGCCGTTCGACAAGAGCTGCTATATCGGCTGCGGCGTGACCACGGGTGTCGGCGCGGTGGTGAACACCGCCAAGGTCACGCCGGGCGCCAACGTCGTCGTGTTCGGGCTCGGCGGTATCGGGCTCAACGTCATCCAGGGCGCGCGGATGGTGGGCGCCGACAAGATCGTCGGGGTCGACCTCAATGATTCCAAGGAGGAATGGGGCCGCCGCTTCGGCATGACCCATTTCGTCAATCCGAAAAAGATCGATGGCGATATCGTCCAGCACCTGGTCGCGCTGACCGACGGCGGCGCCGATTTCACCTTCGACTGCACCGGCAATACCACCGTGATGCGCCAGGCGCTGGAAGCCTGTCATCGCGGCTGGGGCGTATCGGTCGTGATCGGGGTGGCGGAATCCGGCAAGGAAATTGCCACCCGGCCATTCCAGCTCGTGACCGGCCGGGTCTGGAAAGGCACCGCGTTCGGCGGCGCCCGCGGCCGAACCGACGTGCCGAAAATCGTCGACTGGTACATGAACGGCAAGATCGCAGATCGATCCGATGATCACCCATGTCCTCAAGCTGGAGGAGATCAACAAGGGATTCGACCTGATGCATGAAGGCAAGTCGATCCGTTCGGTCGTCGTGTTCTAACTCTGCGCGTTCTGGATCAAAAACGTCAAACACAAGGGAGGATTGGCTATGACTGTTCACATCCATCCGTCGGTTGACAACGGAGTCAAAGAAGGGTTCGGGCAGCTTTGCCGGCGGCACGCTTGTCTGCAAATGCAAGGACAAGCCGGTCAAGGTCGGCATCAAGGGCGACGTCGCCCACAACCACGCCTGCGGCTGCACCCAGTGCTGGAAGCCGGACGGCGCGATCTTCTCGGTGGTGGCCGTGGTTCCACGCGATAACGTGACTGTTCTGGAGAACGGCGACAAGCTTCACATCATCGATGCCTCGAAGACGATCCAGCGGCACGCCTGCAAGGTTTGCGGCACGCATATGTACGGCCGCATCGAGAACAAGGCGCATCCGTTCTACGGACTGGACTTCATCCATCCCGAACTGTTCCAGGAAACCGGCTCCGCCGCGCCGGGCTTCGCGGCGTTCGTATCCTCGGTGATCGAATCCGGCGTCGATCCGGCCCAGATGGGCGAAATCAGGTCGCGCCTGAAGGAACTCGGGCTCGAGCCCTATGATTGTCTGTCGCCGGCGCTGATGGATGCGATCGCCACCCATGTGGCGAAGTCGAACGCCAAGGCGGCCTGATCCGGCTGCTTCGGCTTGGTGGGTGAAAGAGCCACCCACCGAGCCCGGTTTTACTGTTGCCGCAATCCCGCCGCTCCGCGGCGCCGGAGCCCCAAAATCATGACGATCGAAACGGTTTCTCTCAATCGATCCCATGGCGGCATGCAGGGTGTTTACAAGCACGTGAGCCGCGAGACCGGGACGAGCATGACTTTTTCGGTCTATGTCCCTCCGCATCAGGACGGCGCAAAGCTCCCGGTGGTCTGGTATCTTTCGGGCCTGACCTGCACCCACGCCAACGTCACGGAAAAGGGCGAGTTCCGCAAAGCCTGCGCCGAATTGGGACTGATCTTTGTCGCGCCGGACACCAGCCCGCGCGGCGAAGGCGTGCCCGGCGATCCCGCCGGCGCCTACGATTTCGGGCTTGGCGCGGGCTTTTATGTCGATGCGACACAGGAGCCGTTCGCACGCAATTACCGGATGTGGAGTTATGTGACGGAAGAACTGCCAGAATTGATCGCCGGACATTTTCCGGTCGATGCCAACAGGCAATCGATCCTCGGTCACTCCATGGGTGGACACGGCGCCCTTACGGTGGCGCTGCGGCATCCCGGCCGCTATCGCGCCGCCAGCGCTTTCTCGCCGGTTGTCGCGCCGTCGCAGGTACCGTGGGGGATCAAGGCCCTGGGCGGATATCTCGGCGAGGCTCGCGATGCCTGGCGCAGGCACGATGCGGTCGCACTGATCGAGGATGGCGCGCGGTTTTCCGATTTCCTTGTCGATGTCGGCGATGCCGATCCATTCCTGACCGACCAGCTTCGTCCCGAACTGCTGGAACGTGCCTGCTCGCAGGCGGGCATTCCCCTCCTGCTTCGGCGCCAGCCCGGCTACGACCACAGCTATTACTTCATATCGACCTTCATGGAAGATCACATGCGCTGGCACGCCGCGCGATTGAGGCGATGATCGGCGATCCCGTGGATGTGGTTATTTCGACTGCGCGCCGTTGTCTGGGGGATCGTCGGCCGGAAGCCGGTTCCTGACCAGGAAGCGCACGCCGTGCTCGTAAGCCTCGGCGGTATCGCCGCGAATCTGGCCGCCGAGATGCGCGACATCGGCGCCGTTGGAAGCGTCGAGTATCCAGATGTCCATCGACGAGATCAGCGACGACACCTTGTGAACCACCGGCACGATCGCGAACGCGGCGCCGGCCTGGCGTGCGACGGGAAGGAAACAATTTCCGCAGCGGTAACGCGGCGACGTCGCCGCGACCTCGGCGCCGAACGGCCCGAGATCGACGGGCGAATAGCGGCCGGTCTTTTTGAGCGCTTCCGACAGTACCCGCGTTGCCATCGAAAGCCGTTCGGTGAGGTCGGGTTGCGGAGCCTCGCCGCTGGTGTCGAAAATTTCAAACGGAAAGATCGCGGCGGCCGGAGCGGCCGCAGCGATACCCGTCCAACCCACGGCGATGAAAGCAGCAGCCGAAATTCGTGCCAGAATTGCAGAGGGCACCATCATTTTCTCCGCGTAGACATGCAGTTTGCGACAAGTGCCGCAGATTGCTAGTAACAACCTGTTCAGGCGCTGACCAATCGTACCGATCGCATTGCCGAATTCACCGCGCATCGGACCGCGGCTGCGAAACGGGATTTTCGGCGCAACATTTTGGGAGAAGCAGGAAATGGCCAGAGCGGCGGCTTTGACAGCGCTGATTTTAGCATTCCTTCCCATGATCGCATCGGCGAAAGACACCCGGTTCTGGAACCTGACGGCCGACACGATCACTTCGCTGCAGCTTTCGCCAGCCGGCAAAAACGAATGGGGCCCGAACCAGACCGACAATGATCGGGATCACACGGTCGACCATGATGAGCGCCTGAAGATTACCGATACAGCCCCCGGCATTTACGACGTCAAATTTGCCGACAAGGGCGGACGGACCTGCATTGTCCGGGGCATCGAGGTCAAGACGGGCGCGATTTTCTCGATCGAGGAAAAGAGTCTGAAGGACTGCACCAAATAGAAGAGCGCTCAAAAGTTCACGCCGAACAAGAGGCGCGCCTGCCGGCGTTCGAAATTGACCAGGTCAAGCGTACCCATTGATGCCGTCGCCCGACCGGCGACCTGGGCGCTCCATGCAGCCGTAATCCAGGCTTTTTCGGAGAGTTTGACGTATATTGTCGGCCCCACGAAAAAGCCCTGTCCGGCGAGCACATCCAATCCAAGCCCGTCATATTGGCGCAGATAGCGGGCTTCGCCGCCGACAAGAATTCCTGGACGTATCTGCACCATCAGCCCGGTTGCAAAACCCGCCGTGGATTCCTGCGACCAGGTATAGGACACTTTCGAACGCGTGGTTTGGGGTTGATAAAGCAGGTTGAACGCCGCAACGACGCGGTCGGGAACGAGCTCCCAGTCGGCCGCCGCGACGAAGTCGACGCCATATTGGCTGGCGGGTTCGCCGGTCATGTCGTTGGCGCGGCCCCAAAACGGCTCGGCGCCTACAGCAAAACCGAAGGGCGCGGTGGCACGGTCAACCAGGCGGTACCGGATGTCGGCCGAGAGACCTCCAAACGTGGCATAGCGCTGATCGGCCAATCCGCTGACGCCGGCGATGTCATAGGCGACGACCGCACCGGTAAATTCGGTCCGAAGATTTGGTATCGGCACGAATTCGGCAGATAACGTGCTGGCGCCCGCATCGTAGGTTCCGGTTCGCTTCGCAAATCGGCCGGTGACGGTTCCCTCGAGCTCTCTTTCTCCGACTTCGCCCACATCGCTTCCGATGGTGAAGCCGAACAGATGCTCGGTCTCTATTGTTTCGCCGCGGGCGCCGATCGGAATCATGGCAAGCGCGAGCAGCAGGCCGGATTTCGCCGCCCGTTGCGCCGCCGAAACGAAACGTTTCGATGCCCTCAACCCTGCCATGGCCGCATCCTAGCCGCACTTCAGCCGGCTTGCGTAGCACTTTGCGGCACCGCAATTTGGAAATCCGCAAGCGTCGCCTGTTTGCCATCAATGATCAGGGGGCAGTCTGGCTTGTAGTCCTGACTGATTCTCGCAAGAATGATGGCGTTGGAAAGCTGTCCTCGAACCCGCGATCGCTGTGCTTCGCAGCAAAGTCCGGTCGCTCGGAAAAGTCGGGAATGTTGAGAATTGTCGTGACGCTCTGCCTCGTCATTGGAGCGGCGCCGGCGTTGGCCGGCGAGACCTTGCGCATCGGCCTGCAAACGACCGGCACGTTCGCCTGGCAGTTGGATGTGATCCGCCGTCACGGCCTTGCCGCCAGCGCCGGCCTCGATTTGAAGATCAGCGAATACGCTTCGCCGGACGCCGGCAAGCTCGCGCTCAACAGCGGTTCGGTCGACCTTGCCGTCGTCGATTGGCTCTGGGTCGCCCATGCGCGCGCCCTCGGCGCCAGATTGCTGTTCTATCCCTATTCCAGCGCGGTCGGCTCCGTCATGGTGAAGGGCGATTCACCGCTGCGGACCATCGGCGATCTCAAGGGCCGGGTTCTCGGCGTTGCGGGCGGTCCGCTCGACAAGAGCTGGCTGATCGTCCAGGCGGCCGCGATGCGCCAGGGCGTCGATCTCAAGCGCGACACGACCCTCGAATATGGCGCCCCGCCATTGATCTTTCAAAAATTGCAGCAGGGCGAGGCCGAAGCCAGCCTCAATTTCTGGAACTTTTGCGCCAGGCTGGAGGCCGAGGGTTATCGGCGGATCCTCGACGTGCGCGATGCGCAAGCCGCCCTCGGGCTCAACGAACCGGTCGCCCTCGTCGGTTACGTGTTCTCCGAGGAGTTTGCAGCAAGTCACAAGAGCACGATCGACCGCTTCATCGCGGTCGCGCAAAAGGCCGATGACATCATGCTGCGATCCGACGAGGAATGGGACGCGCTGCGGCCGCTGATGAAGGCTGAGGACGAGTGGACGTTCAAAGCCTACCGCGATCGGACCAGGGAGGGAATTCCGCGGCGGCCAATCGCCGAGGAAGAAACCGACGCCCGCAGGCTGTTCCGAGCGCTCGCCAGCGTCGGCGGACCCGCGCTGGTAGGTCCATCGCAAGAGCTTGATCAAGGTCTTTATTATCAACCTGCCGCGCCCGGAGATTGAGCGTTGCCGAGAATTTTTTCGCTGGCCGCCCTGATCGCGATTTGGGCCCTTGCAGCCGCACTGGTTCACTCGCGGTTGCTGCCGGGCCCGCTGGCGGTCGGCGCGACGATTCTTGCCGACATCCGTTCCGGCGAACTGCCGTTCCAGATGGGCTGCACGCTGGGGCGCGTGATCAGCTCGTTCGCGATCGCGATGGTGCTCGGCGCATTCGCCGGTTATGCGATGGGGCGCTCGCGAGCCGCCGATCGATACGCCGATCCATGGCTGATCGTGCTGATCAACATGCCGGCGCTGGTGACGATCATTTTCGCCTATATCTGGATCGGTCTCAACGAAACCGCCGCTATCCTGGCGGTGGCCGTCAACAAGCTGCCAAACGTGATCGTCGTGATGCGCGAGGGCGCCCGCGCGCTCGATCCCGAACTCGACGAAATGGCGAAGGCCTTCCAGTTCACCTGGTTCAGGAGGATCCGCCACGTCGTGATACCGCAACTCGCCCCTTATCTGGCGGCCAGTTCGCGTTCCGGCCTGTCGATCGTCTGGAAGATCGTACTGGTGGTCGAGTTGATCGGACGCCCGAACGGGGTGGGATTCGTGCTCGGTTCGGCATTCTCGCTGTTCGACATGACCCGGATACTGAGCTATGCGATCTCCTTCATCGTGCTTATGCTTGTGATCGAAAGCCTGCTGGTACAACCGCTTGAACGACGCGCAATCCGCTGGCGACGCCGCCCCGCTTGAACTTCGCATCGATGCGAAGACGTTTCTGTCGGCCGACGGCACGCCGGTCGAGGTCGTCAGGGGCCTGGAACTCCGGCTCGAGGCGGGATCGTTCGGTGCGCTGATCGGCCCTTCCGGTTGCGGCAAGACGACGATCCTGAGGATTGCCGCCGGTCTCGATCCAGATTTCCGCGGTCGGCTCCGTACACCGGGATCGGGCCGCCTCGGGATCGTATTTCAGGAGCCCCGTCTGCTGCCCTGGCGCACGGTCGAGGACAATATCCGGCTTGCGCTGCCTGCCCGCGACGCCGCCGCCGATCTGACGGAACTGGTCGAGATCCTCGGCCTCGGCACCCATATGGCACGGTACCCCGGCGAATTATCGCTGGGTCTCGCACGTCGCACGGCAATCGCCCGCGCCTTTGCGGTGCAACCAGATTTTCTGCTGCTCGACGAGCCCTTTGTGTCGCTCGATGAGGCGGTCGCCGACCGGCTGCGCAACGAACTCGTGGCGCTGACGACGCGGACAAAGGTGACCACGCTGTTCGTGACCCATGACCTGGCCGAAGCGATCCAGCTGGCGGACCATTTGTTTTTTCTGTCCGACCGGCCCGCGCGCATTATTCTCGAGAAGTCGCTGCCGCCGCCGCGGGGAAAGCGCAGCGCTGACGTCATTGCGTCAATTGGCGATGAAATGCGGCCGCTGGTGTCGCGGGCGATGGCCAATGGCGGCAGAGGATAATCTCTCACACCAGGCGGCTCTCGATCGCGAAGCGCACGAGTTCGGAGGATGAGCGCAGGCCAAGCTTCTGGCGCATGATGGAAGAGGTATTTGCAATCGTCTTGTAGGATGAATGGACCAGCCACGCGATCTCGGAGAGACTTTTGCCGGCGCCCAGCAAACGCAGAATCTCGATCTCGCGCTGCGTCAGTTTCGCAAGTCGGTTCTCGGCAAATCCCGGACCGGAAAATGCGATGCTTTGTGCGATCCCGGACGGCAGGAACACGCCGCCCTCGCCCACCCTGCGAATGGCTTCGACCAGATCGCCGGGGTCGCCGGATTTGGAAACATAACCCTTGGCACCTCCCTCGATCGCCCGCGCGGCAAATATCGGATCGTCGTTCATGCTGAACATGATGATGCGGGCCGCGGCGTCGTGCGCCAGGATTCGCCTGGCCAGCTCAAAGCCCGAAACACCCGGCAAATTAATATCGAGCACGCAGATATCGGGCCGTTCGGCGACGAAAACCCCCTCGCCGCTCTCCGCATCCGATGCTTCCAGAATGACGATGTCCTGGTGGCCGGCCAGCAGCGCACGACAACCCGAGGCAACAATCGGATGATCGTCAACGATCAGGATTCGCATCGGCATCGATCGCAAGGCCTCATAGCCAACGTCAGCAAATCAGTTTGCAGCGCAATACGGACGGCGCGGGCAACCCGCGGCGATGGACAGGATGTACATCTCTCGCCTCCTCCGCCCCGGCACTTCGCTCCATGCCTTTTCAGAAGAAGTACGCTACCGTTCAATTAGATAGAGGCTGTTTTTCGCTGTCAACGTTTGGCGACTTGCAGCGGCCAGGAGTGGGGCATGGCAATGTGGCAGAAGCTCTCCTTGCGTGCGCGGCTGAACATGCTGCTGGCACTCGTCATGGTGCTTGGGCTGGCGGTAAACATCGCACGGCTGCTGTTGGAGGCCGGGCCACGTGTAGCGGCTGAAGATCAAAGTGTCGTCAGGCTTGCGCGCGGTTTTGTCGAGACTTTGGTGTTGGACATCAATGAGACCCCCAATCCCGAAGCCCGGCTGGACCAGATTGTCGAGGGCCTGAAGCAACTGCGCCATGTCAGCATTACGCGCGAGCAGGCCGCAAGCACGACACCTGCCGCGCCGGCGCCGCCCGGCACCTCAGGCGAGCCGAGGCAGGTTCCCGAATGGTTTGTAACCCTCATTCACCCGGAACAGACAACGGTCGGGGTACCGATCGCCGTCAACGGGCGATCATTGGGGTCGCTCGTCATTACGTCGCACCCGACCGACGAAATAGCCGAAATCTGGGACGGAATCGTCACCCAGCTCGAAATCGGATCGGCGATTGCCGCGGCGCTCCTTCTGATCATCATGGCTGTCGTAAACCGCGCGTTGCAGCCGATCACGTCGCTCGCCGACGCGATGGCCGCCATCGAGGCGGGCCGCTATGACACGCGCGTCAGGCCCGGCGGGTCGCCCGAACTCGCCGCGATCTGCGGCAAATTGAACCATCTTGCATCCGTCCTCGGGACAATCGTCGAGGACAAGCGGCGGCTCGCCGAACGCATGGTCTCGCTGCAGGATGTCGAACGCAAGGAAATCGCGCGCGACCTGCATGACGAGTTCGGGCCCTATCTGTTTGCGCTGCGCGCGCACGCCTCCGCATTGACACAACTGGCTGACGCGGCCGAACCCGATCTCGAGGTTTTGCGGAAGCATATCGGCGCGATGTCCGATCAGGTCAATGCGCTGCAGCAATTCAATCGACGCGTCCTCGAGCGGTTGCGGCCGGTTGGGCTTGCGGAACTTGGGCTGGCCGACGCGCTCGCGGCGCTGATGCGTCTGTGGCGTGAAACCCATCCCGGCGTCGAGATCAAAACCTCGATCTCGCCATCACTGGGCGGGCGCGGCGAAACGGCGGAACTGACGATCTATCGCATCATTCAGGAAGCCCTGACCAACGTCTTCCGCCACGCCCGCGCGACCCGCGTCGATATCAGCGTTGAGCCGGCAGCAGCCCGGCCCGGAACCGTCGATCCCGAGGCGATCATGGTCAGCGTACGCGACAATGGCGCTGGCCTGCCGGCCGATCACAGGCAGGGTTTCGGCATGCTCGGGATGCGTGAGCGGGTGCTGGCCCTGGGTGGCACCATGATCGTGGCATCGACCAACCATGGCGTCTCCGTGGAAGCGCGGGTTCCCCGCGGCATGGAGCAAACCGCTGCGGCAACGCCTGCCATCCGAGCCGCCGGGAATTTTTCCCGATAGCCCGACCTAAATTTCCCGACGTCGATCACCGGCCGATCTCCTAGCATTGCTGAGGGCGGGCGCGAGAGCTGCCGCGGGATGGAACAAGGGGAATGGGCGCTCGATTCCTGTCGATCGTGTCGATATCGATATGCCTGTTTTCAGGCGATGATGGCGCTCGCGCCCAGGATTCATCCTCCGCTGTACAGGCCTTGCCGCCGATCGTGGTGACCGGGACGAAACCGAGCGTTAAACGCGGCCGCACCGAAAATGCGACGCGCGTCGTTCGAAGGCCGCCGACCCTCGTGGTGTACCCGACCACGCCGCTGGCTGGCTCCAGCATCGATCCCGAAAAGGTGCCGGCCAGCCTCAATGTGGTCGACGCCAGTCAGATCAAGCAAACCGAGTCGCTCAACATCGCCGTAGCCCTGACGAGATATGTGCCCAGCATTAACCTCAATGAAGTTAACGGCAATCCATTCACGCCCGATGTGCAATTTCGCGGCTTCGTTGCATCGCCGGTGTCGGGCACGCCGCAAGGGCTTGCGGTCTACCAGAACGGCGTACGCATCAATGAGGCGTTCGGCGACACGGTCAACTGGGATCTGATTCCGACTACCGCGATAAAGTCTGTCGACGTCGTGACCAACAATCCCGCGTTCGGCCTCAATGCGCTTGGCGGGGCCGTCGTTGTGCAGATGAAGGATGGTTTCAACTATCACGGCGCCGAAATCGATACGTTGGGCGGCTCGTTCGGGCGCATCCAGAGTTCGCTGCAGTGGGGCAAGCAGGTCGATAATTTTGCCGTCTACGGCGCGCTGGAAGGGGTGCACGAGGACGGATTTCGGAATTTTTCGCAGTCCGACATTCGCCGGTTCTATAGCGATGTCGGGTTCAAGAGCGATGCAAGCGAATTTCACATCAATATGGGCGTGGCCGATAATGATTTCGGCGCGGCCGCGACGGTGCCGATTGAATTGCTCCAGCAATATTGGGGCGCCACCTACACCACACCGCAAACCTCGACCAACCGTGTTGGCTATGTCAATTTCACAGGGAAGGCCGAGGTTACGCCGACCTGGACCGTCGAAGGCATCGCGCATGCGCGGATTTTCGATCAGCAGATCCATGATGGCAATCCGACCGGGGCCCAGCCCTGCACAGCCGATGCGATGCTGCTGTGTTATGGCGACGGCACCTCACCCGCCAATGGCCTGAATGGCGCCCAGCTTTCCAATCCGTTCCCTGCGGACGCTGTCCTGGGGGAGAACGATCGAACCACGACGCATACGACCACGACGGGCTTCTCCTTGCAGGCGACCAACACCGATCAGTGGTTCGGGCACAACAATCAGTTCGTGGTCGGAACCAGTTTCGATTACAGCGTGACCAATTTCTCGGCCAGCGCGGAACTGGGCACCCTCGGTTCAAACTATGTCGTCAATGGCAGCGGCATATTTCTTGGTGAATCCGGCAGTCCGGTTTCGATCGGTCCGGTGTCGCTGCGCGCCACCAATCAGTACACCGGGCTGTATGCGCTCGACACCTTTAATGTCACCAACGCGTTCGCGATCACCGGCGGCGGCCGCTTCAATGTCGCCAATATCAATCTGCAGGATCAACTTGGCACGTCGCTGAACGGCAGCGATACCTATACCCGCTTCAATCCGATCATCGGCGGCACCTACAAGATCACACCGGGATTGACCGCCTATGCCGGCTATTCCGAAGCCAACCGCGCGCCGACCCCGCTGGAACTTGGTTGCGCCAATCCCGCGCAGCCCTGCATCATTGCCTCATTCCTGGTATCCGATCCACCGTTGAAACAGGTGGTGTCGCACACCGTGGAGGCCGGCCTGCGCGGCACCAAAGAGATGAACATAGGTACGCTGGGATGGAAGCTCGGCGTGTTCCGCGCCGACAACACCGACGACATTCTCGCCATTCCCAGTGAGGTGCAGGGCTTCGGCTATTTCCAGAACGTCGGCTCGACCCGCCGCCAGGGCATCGAGGCCGCAGTCAATCTCAAGTCAGCGACCACAAATCTGTACGCCAGCTATAGCCTAATAGACGCGCGATTCCTTAACGCCCTGACGCTCGGCTCCCCCAACAGCCCCTTCGCCGACGCCAACGGCAACATCCAGGTGCTGCCTGGCGACCAGATCCCGGGGGTCCCGCGCAATCGGATCAAGGCCGGCTTCGATTATTTTGTCACCGACGCGTTCAAGGTCGGCGGCGATATGCTCTACGTCAGCAGTCAATACTTTGTCGGTGACCAATCCAACCAGTTCCCGAAGCTGCCGGGCTACGCCGTTTTCAACCTGCATGGTTCCTATCAGGTCGCCAAGAATGTGCAGATCTACGCGCGCGCAGACAATATCTTCAACAATCTCTACTCGACCTACGGGACGTTCTTCGAAACCGACGCCCTGCCCAATTTCGCCAATGGCGGCGCGCCGTTCACCGATCCGCGTTCGCTCAGCCCGGCGCGGCCGCGCGCCTTCTACACCGGCATGAGGGTCACGTTCTGACGCTGTACGGAGAGCTCGCTTCAGCCCGCCGGCGTGTTGCGCCGAGCCAGGAAACCGCGCGCCGGATCGTAAGCCAAAATCGCGCCGAATAGAAACGCAGCGGTGCAGCCGACAACCACGCCCAGCGAAATCCAATTCACCTGCTCATAAAGCGCAAAACGAATGAGCTCGGTCGCATGGGTGAACGGATTAATCTCGCAGATATAATACAGCAGCGGACTCAATTCCTTGACGCGCCACAGCGGGTATAGCGCCGAGGAAGCAAAGAACATCGGAAAAATGACAAAGTTCATCACGCCGGCGAAATTCTCGAGCTGCTTGATGAGCGATGAAATCAGCATTCCCAACGCCCCCAGCATGAACCCGCTGAGCAGCAGCGCCGGCAGCAGCGCCAGATAGCCAAGCGGCGGCGCTTCGATTTCCCAGAACCAGGCGATCAGCAGGAAAGCGTAGGCCTGCAGCACGGATACCAGCGTGCCCGCCAGAAGCTTTGATGTGAGCAGCCACCAGCGCGGGAACGGGCTGACCAGCAGCGTGCGCATTCCGCCGGTCTCGCGGTCATAGACCATCGTGAGCGAGGACTGCATGCCGTTGAAAAGCTGTATCATCGCGATCAGTCCGGGCGCGATATAGACCTCGTAGAGGACATAGGTCTCGTAGGGCGGGATGATCGAGACGCCGAGCACCTGGCGAAATCCGGCGGCGAAAATGAACAGCCAGACCAGCGGACGCACCAGCGCGGAGACGAAGCGTTCGCGCTGGTGGATGAAACGCAGCGCTTCGCGCCAGACGATGCCCTTGAGGCAGATAAAATACTGCGCCAGCGAGAAGCTGTGTCTGTCGTCTGCTTCGCCGATAGCCACCGTCATCTGGCTACTTCCAATTCTTCCTGATCGGCGGCCCCGGTCAGCCGATTGAACGCATCGCGCAGATCGGCGCCGCCGGAACTGCCGACGACGTCGCCGAGCGCGCCATGGGCCAGGACGCTGCCCTTGTGCAAGACCACCACGTCATCGCCGCCGCCGGCTTCGTCGATCAGATGCGTCGCCCAGAGCACGCCGATGCCCTCCACCACCGAGAGCCGGCGAACGTGCTCGAGGATGTCCGCCCGCGCCTTGATGTCGAGGCCGACCGTCGGCTCATCCAGCAGAAGCAGGCGGGGCCGGTGTAGCAGCGCGCGAGCTATCTCGATGCGGCGCATCTGCCCGATCGAGAGATTGCCGACGCGATCCCCGCTGCGATCGGCCATCGCCACGCGCTCCAGGACCTGCGCGATCAGTTCATTGGCGCGCTTGCTGGCGATGCCGTGCAGCGCCGCGTGGTACATCAGGTTCTGCCGCACCGAAATGTCGATATCGAGCGCGCGGGACTGAAAAACCACGCCGAGCATGCTCAAGGCCGCCCCCGGTTCGCCGGCAACATCGTGCCCGAAAATGCGGATCTGACCCGATCGTATCGCATAGAGCCGCGTGATCAGCGAGAACAGCGTCGACTTGCCGGCGCCATTCAATCCCAGCAGCACGGTGAAAGACGATTGCCTGACGGTCAGGCTGACATCGTTCAACGCGATCCGCGCGCCGTAGCGATGACTGACGCGACTGACCTCAAGTGCCGGTGTCTGGGCGTGCCCGACCGGCTTCATGAGCATTTCCGACGGCCCGGAATCCATCTGCGAGAGCGACAAACAGACCTTTCAGAACCTCGCGCGTCGTGCCGTCGAGCGCCGGATAAATGCGTCATGCCGGTCCATTTCGACGCGCAGACCTTCAGGTTCGATGCCGGCGATTTAACCTACTGCGTCGGCGGCGGCAAGCTTCGCCGACCCAAGCTTGACCCGGATTGCCGATCCTGACAAAATTATTGAGCTGGCCGACGCGGGAAGTTTGTGTTGCAGCGCATTGAACGTTTGGATTCCAATAAGTGCAACAACGACGGATGGGCCAGTGACAAATCTCCAAGTGTACGTTTTCGCCGCCTTCGTGCTTGCGGGTTCGGCGGGCGCAGCATGCGCCCAGGATGCTGCGCTCGGCGAGAAGGTTTTTCTCAAGTGCAAGGCCTGTCATCAGATTGGCGAAGGCGCCAAGGACGCGGTCGGCCCGGTGCTCAACGGCGTCGTCGGCCGCAAGGCCGGCACTTATCCCGGCTATAATTACAGCGACGCCAACAAGAATTCCGGCATCACCTGGGACGAGGCGACCCTGAAGGAATACCTGAAAAACCCGCGCGCCAAGGTTCCCGGCACCAAGATGATTTTCCCCGGATTGCCGAAGGAGGAGGACATCGACAATGTCATCGCCTATCTCAAGCAATTCGGCCCCGACGGCAAAAAGTCCTGAGCGGATATCGCTTGGAGCCGGATCGAACGCAGGCCAGGGCTTTGCCTTTGTCGAGCGGGCATAACGGCGTGAAGGCGTGGACGATGGCTTGCTTGCGCGCTTTGTTCCGATCAGGCGCCGTTTTGGCGATCTCTCTCGTCGCCGCGGCTCCCCGGGTCATGGCTGAGGATCTCAACGACTACCCGACATCGGCGCGCGCAGACTATGTTTTCGGCTGCATGAAGGCCAACGGCGAAACCCAGGAACTGCTGCAGAAGTGTTCCTGCTCGATCGACGTGATCGCATCGATTATCCCTTACGACCGTTACGTGGCCGCCGAGACCATTCTCTCGATGTCCCAGGTCACGGGACCGGTCGGTTCTGAATTTCGGTCGACCGAGCCAGCCAGGTTGGCATTGCAGGAATTCCGCCGGGCCCAGGCGGAAGCCGAAGTTCGCTGTTTCTGACTGGATTTTGTCGCGGTCGCGCCGTTACGGCATTTTCTCGCGCGGTGACCGTGTCAGGCCGCAAGCGGAAACTCAGAAGTCCGTCAAACGCGGATGGCCGGGACGAAGCCCGGCCATGACGAAAAGCAGAATTATTTTAAGCACTTGCACTACAGCATCGGTTTTTCGACCGGCCATTCGTCCTTGAACAGATTTTTGCTCGTATCGATTCCTTCGGCGCGGAACCTGGCAGCGCCGTTGGGCTTGTAGTTGAAGCGGATGTTCGGATCTTCCGAGATCGCGATCCCGCCATCCATCGCCATGACAAGATCGTCGCCCTGCCAGATCTTGAGGTTCTCGATAAAGAACGGCGGCACGTAAAGCCGGGTCAGTTGATCCATCTGCAGGCCCGAATTCTGCGGATGCCGCAGCATGATCTGGGCTTCGGGCAGCGCCTCGGCCTCCAGCCGGAACGTGCGGAACTTCATCTGCCCGAGCATCGATTTGGTAGCGTCGCTATTCGATGAAGCCGGTGCGGAACAACCCCCGGACGCCTTCACGTAGGCCTTGACGCCATAGAGCTTGCCATCGCTGAGTTCGGCGATGGCGCGCACATAGGAGTAGCTGTTGACCCGCACGCGCGTTGAAATCGAGGTCACGCCGGAATGCGGGCCGATCGTAAACGTTCCGGCGACGGGCGCGGGATTTTCGTCGATGACGAGCGTCAGCGATTGCAGCGTACGCTTGTCGTCGCCGGTGAAGTTGACGCGCATGCCGATCGGCACGATGGCGGAATCCTCGGCGCGCCGCGGCGCATCCAAGATCACCAGGCCGGAACCATCGAGAATTGGACGGCCCTTGAAGATATCGTCCTTGATACTGTTCCAGGTTTCTTCCGAAGGCTGATCCTGGGCCGCAGTCGTGGACTGAGCCCGCGCCGGCGGCGGTCCCGCAAAACAGAGCGCGGCCATCAGCGCCGGCACGATCACTCTGGAAAAAATCGACATGGTCGAATTCCATTTCCATAATGAAGCAGCGCCATGTCTACAGGATAACGCTGCAAGCGACAAGCCGTGCTGCGTCGCAGCGAAGCCAGACCATGGGACCATCACTCCCATTCGAGTTCACCGAATGCAGCGATGACGTTGCGTGAGCTGTATTCGTCGAACAATTGCCATTGCGACTTTTCGCTTCGCCCGGCCTCTCTGGCCGCCTCGGTAAGCGGAGTTCCTTTGGCAATGAGGCCGCGCACTTCCGTGACAAGGCCGTCGAGGTAGCGACGTTCGTTGTCAACAGCGCCGCGCCAGTCGCTGACGATGGGGCCATGCCCGGGAACGACGCGCGCGGCGGGAATGCGCAATAGCGCCTGCAGATCGCCGAGAAAGCCGCGAACGCTGCCATCGATGACCGGTATATGCCCGACGAACAGCAGATCGCCGGCGAACAGGGTGGAACTTGTATTGTCGAAGACCGTCAGATCATTGTCGGTATGCGCCGCTTGCCAGGCTTTCAGCGTCAGCGTTCGTCCGCCGAGATCGAGCTGCATTTCGTCGTCGACGAGCAGCGTGGGCGGCACGATCTTCACTTCGTCGATCAGTGCATCGCCGAGTACCTCGCGGAATGCCTTCAAGTAAAATTCGCCCCGCGCCGTCATCGCACGCGGCAAATTGTGGTGCCCGACAAAAATGGTTCCATCCCGCACGAAGGCCGCGTTGCCAAAAATGTGATCGGGATGAACGTGGGTATTGACGACATAGCGAACCGGCTTTGGAGTGACGGCGCGGACCGCGGCCAGCAGGCGGGCTCCTTCGCGCACGCTGCCGCCGGTATCAATCACCGCAACCGCATCGTCGCCGACAATAAAGCCGACATTGGCGGTGTCGCCCTGATTGGTCTTGTTCATCATCGCGATATCGCCGACGTGAACATAGACGCCGGGCGCGACCTCAGAGACTGGCAACGGCGTCAGCGCTTGTTGTTGCGGCTGCGCATGGCCGACGCGCGAAGGCAGCGCCAAGACAAAAATCGTCCCAAGAACGAGGCCCACGAAACACAATGCCCACTGCGCATGACCATCAGGATGGGCACACCGCACACGCCCGCGAGACAAACGGTTTCGGTCAGTCGCCAGTTTCTCGCCTTTCATGGTTCTCCACCGGACGGATGGAGGCTTGGTAACCTGTTATTCCAACCCGAAATGTGCGCGGCCAATTCAAAGGTTACAACGCACGTTGCGGTGCAAGAGAGCGCAAATCATAACTTGCTTATGCTTGAAGAGTTACATAAACTTTTTCTGCTTCTGGCTTCATGAGCAACGGTGAATGGTTGTCTCGAGGACTTAGGCGGGCACTGTTCGCTGCACTCTAAATTCACGGACTGTGAAGCGTTCACGGCCATGACACGGTGCCGGAAAAATTCATCCAAATGAGGGCGAAAGACGTCCCGTGGAGAATGTCTGCTTTATCCAAGGAGCGTCAGCGACCCTCTAGGCAAAGACCCAGGGAGGAAGCGAATGAGTAAATTTTTAGTCGTTACGACTTCGATCTTCGGCCTGTTGGCCGTGCAGGGCTTGGCGGCGCGCGCCGACGAGGCGCTGGACAAGCTGGCCAAGGACCCCAAGCAATGGGTTATGCAGCAAGGCGACGACGCCAATACGCGCTATTCCAAGCTCAATCAGATCACCGCAGCCAACGTCAAGAAACTGCAAGTGGCCTGGACGTTTTCAACCGGCGTGCTGCGCGGCCACGAGGGTGGACCGCTGGTGATTGGCGACGTGATGTACGTCCACACGCCGTTTCCAAATACGGTGTATGCGCTTGACCTGAACAATGAAGGCAAGATCCTCTGGAAATACGAGCCGCGGCAGGATCCCAACGTGATCCCGATTATGTGCTGCGACACGGTCAATCGCGGCGTCGCCTATGCGGACGGCAAGATCTTCCTGCATCAGGCCGATACGACACTGGTCGCGCTCGACGCCAAGACCGGGGCCAAGGTGTGGTCGGTGATGGATGGCGAGGCCGGCAAGGGTCAGTCCGGTACCGACGCGCCGTTCATATTCAAGGACAAGGTTCTGGTCGGCGTTTCCGGCGGCGAATTCGGCGTTCGCGGCTGGATCAGCGCTTACAACATCAAGGACGGCAAGCTCGTCTGGCGCGGCTATTCGGAAGGACCGGACTCCGACACGCTGATCGACCCGGTCAAGACGACGTCGCTCGGCAAGCCGGTCGGGCCGGATTCATCGACCTCCACCTGGCAGGGCGATCAATGGAAGATCGGCGGCGGCGACACCTGGGGTTGGTATTCCTACGATCCCGAATTGAACCTCGTCTATTACGGTTCGGGCAATCCCTCGACCTGGAACCCGGTGCAACGCCCCGGTGACAACAAGTGGTCGATGTCGATATGGGCACGCGACCTCGATACCGGCAAGGTCAAATGGATCTACCAGATGACCCCGCACGACGAATGGGACTATGACGGCGTCAACGAAATGATCCTCACCGATCAGACCATCGGTGGCGCGCCGCGGAAGCTGCTGACCCATTTCGACCGCAACGGCTTCGGCTACACGCTCGATCGGGCGACCGGCGAATTGCTGGTCGCGGAAAAATTCGATCCGGTGGTGAACTGGGCCACCAAGGTCGACATGGACAAGTCGTCCAAGACCTACGGCCGTCCGCTGGTCGTCGACGCCTATTCGACACAGCATAACGGCGAAGACACCAACTCGAAGGGCATCTGCCCGGCGGCACTCGGCACCAAGGACGAACAGCCGGCGGCCTATAGCCCGGAGACGCAGCTGTTCTACGTGCCGACCAACCACGTCTGCATGGACTACGAGCCCTACAAGGTGGCCTACACGGCCGGTCAGGCCTATGTCGGTGCGGCCGTGGCGATGTATCCGCCCAAAGGCGACACCAACATGGGCAATTTCATCGCCTGGGACGGCAAGACCGGCAAGATCGTGTGGTCCAACAAGGAGCAGTTCTCCGCCTGGGGCGGCGCCCTGGCAACCGCCGGCAACGTGGTCTTCTACGGCACGCTGGAAGGCTATCTGAAGGCGGTCGATGCCAAGACCGGCAAGGAACTCTACAAGTTCAAGACCCCGTCCGGCATCATCGGCAACGTCATGACCTACGAGCACGGCGGCAAGCAGTACGTTGCCGTGCTTTCCGGCGTCGGCGGCTGGGCCGGCATCGGCCTGGCGGCCGGTCTGCTGCAGCCTGAGAACGCCGCCGCCTGGCATGGCGCCGTCGACCAGGGCAAGTTGCCGACCAAGGACAAGACCGTCGACACCGCGGGCCTCGGCGCCGTCGGCGGCTATGCGGGCCTGGCGTCCTATACATCGCTGGGCGGAACGTTGACGGTATTCGCCTTGCCGAGCGAATAGGCGCGACGTCACGGTGAGATAACCACAGATCGGCGCGCTGCGCTTTCCGCCGCGCGCCGATCTTTTTGTCCGCCCCCCAAAACTTCAAAATGCACGAGGACAGTTGCGTGACGATCAATCACTGGAAATTCGCGCTCGTTATCCTGGCGGGCGCCTTCGCCGGCACGGCCGCCTATGCTGACGGGTCGGGCGATCCGGCGGTGGCTTCATCCGACAATGGCAAGTATGCGGACAAGGACGGCAACCCGACCTACAAAATCAGTCCGGACGGAACCGTCGACTGGTACACGTTCTCCGGCTTTCGCCGCTATCATTCGGACTGCCATGTTTGTCATGGGCCCAACGGCGAGGGATCGAGCTACGCGCCGGCCCTGGCGAATTCACTGAAGACGCTGAGCTACGCCGACTTCGTCAATATCGTCACCAACGGCCGCAAGAACGTCGACGCCGCCAACGACAAGGTGATGCCGTCGTTCGCGACCAACGTTAACGTGATGTGCTACATGGACGACATCTACGTGTATCTGCGCGCCCGCGCCAACGACGCCATTCCGGGCGGCCGTCCGCCCAGCCACGAAGACAAACCGGAAGCGGCCAAAGAGGCCGAGGACAGCTGTACGGGGATCAAATGATGTTGCGACGCACCGAAAACCCGGCGATGCCGATCCCTGTTGTTTCGAAGCGGCCGGCGATCGTCCTGCCACTGGCGGGTGCGCTGGCATGCGCGTTCGCTGCCCTGTGGTCTGTCGAGGCCCGCGCGCAGACCAGCGACCCCGGTGCGCTCGAACTCGTCGATCCCCAGGTCTTCCGCGCCTGCGGCGATCCGCGCAATCTGCCTTTCTCCAACGACAAGGGCGAGGGATTTGAAAACAAGTTGGCCGAGTTGTTTGCCGCCAAGCTCGGCAAGAAGCTCAGCTACACCTATTTCCCGCAGGCCACCGGCTTTGTCCGGATGACGTTGGGCTCGTACCGCTGCGATATCATCATGGGATTTCCCCAGGGCGACGATCAGGCGCAGGTGACAATTCCCTATTACCGGACCACGTATGCGCTGGTCACCAAGCCCGGAAGCGGACTTGAAGATGTAACGGCCATCGACGATCCGAAGCTCAGGGACAAACGCATCGGAGTCGTCGCAAAGACACCGCCCAGCACCAACATGGCGATCAACGGTCTTTTGGCCCACGTCAAATCCTATCCGCTTTTCATCGACACCCGTGCGGATTCCTCGGCGCAGGCCATGATGGACGACCTCGCCCGCGGCGATATCGATTGCGGTATATTGTGGGGCCCGATGGCGGGCTATTTGGCCAGGCAGGCGACGCCGCCCTTCATCGTGGTGCCGCTGACCAAGGAAACGAACGGTCCGCCGATGACCTTTCGTATCGGCATGGCGGTGCGCCCGGCGGACCAGGAGTGGAAGCGCACGCTCAATCGGCTGATCATGGAAAATCAGGCAGAGATCAACAAGCTCTTGATCAGCTACAATATTCCCATCCTCGACGAGGCCAACGTGCCGATCACCGCCGAGACGCTGTCCAAGCGGCCATGATCAAGGCAGCCGTCTGCTTTGCATTCCTGGTCATCGTCGTTGCCGCCACCGACGCCGGCGCGGCGGATGTGCCGGAGCCGGATGGCTATCGTCTCGGAGATTATCGCGCGCCGACGCCTGCAACGCTGCGTGGCGCGAGGGCAATAGGAACCGACGAAGCGGAAACCATCTGGCGCAGCCATTCGGCTTCGTTTGTCGATGTGCTGCCAAGGGCACCGCGACCGCGGGATTTGCCGGCGGGAACGCTCTGGCGCGACAAGCCGCGTGCCAATATTCCCGGCAGCATCTGGCTGCCCGACACCGGCTATGGCGAACTCGCGGCCAGCATGGCCGATTATTTCTCGAAGGGCCTGGAAAAGGCGACCAACGGCGATCGCGCCAGGACGCTGGTGCTGTATTGCCTGGCGGATTGCTGGATGTCGTGGAACGCCGCCAGGCGCGCGCTGACGCTCGGTTATTCCGACGTCGTGTGGTATCGCGACGGGACTGACGGCTGGCTCGCCGCCGGGCTTCCGCTGCAGGATTCCGCGCCAGAACCGCGTCCAGGCGAATAGGCCGGTCGCTCGGGAAATCTTATTTCGCTGACGAGCCGGTGTTCAAGGTGTTCTGGATCGCGCTCCCCAAATCAAACAGCCGCTTCTCGATAATCACGGGCACGTCGCACACGTAGGATGTCGATTTCCGCCGATCCTCGAAAATGCGCGTCTGCCACAGCAACTGGCTGGCGAGTTCGTCGCTCTGCGCTGGATCGGCGTTCGGCTTGTCCTGCAGTTCCCGCATCTTCTGGGTCTTGTCGCGTATGTCCTCGGCCGCGGCCTTCTGCTTGCGCGAAAACCGCTCGATCCCGCTCATCACCTGGTCGCGCTGCGCGTTGAGGGTCGAATACAATCCGGCGAACAGCGTCGTCGCCTTCACTTGTCTTTCCTCCTTGGTTCCGACCACAAAGCCTGCGATCAGTTCCCGCGCCTCCTCCATCGGGGTGCGGCGAGCCGCCAGACGCGCGACCAGTTCCGCCTCCTTCGGGTCGGCAGCTTTTTGCTTGTCGATGGCCTCGATGGGGGGGCCGGTCCAGACACTCGCGATCGAAATCTCCGGCACCTTCAATTGCTGGCAGGGCCAGTCGGGATAGCGCGGGTCCAGCGCGGACGCCGGTTGCGTCGCGCACAAACTCGTCGCAATCGCAACGCAACAAAAAAGATTACGCGTCGAATGGGCCACGCCGCACCTCCCTGGGAACTCGCACCCGCCTTCGTGCGTCGCGGCTCCGCCGACACTTGATCGGGGAGCCGGTTTGCGTATGCCGCGCGGGCGGGCGAACGTGCCGGAAATATATTCGATATCGTTGTGCCCGCTAGTTAAATTCCGATTGGCGAGGCCACGCAAATACGGCGCCTGGCGAGGGGGCATCCACGATGAGGGAGGGATTCCGCGTGCTCAATTATGTCGGCGCGGGGTTTTGCGTCTGCCTGACATCGGTACTGCCGGTCGCCCCTGCGCATGCCGGCGGCGCCAGCCCCCCCACGATCACGCCCTCAAGCCTGGCACGCGTCGGCACGGTCGACGCTCGCTTCCAGTCCTACAACATCGAGATGGTCGAAGTTACCGGCGGACAATTCTGGAAGCCCTACCGGCCGGACTCGGGCGTTCCACCGACGCCGCGCTCTGGATCCGACACACCGACGGGCATGGATTCGAATTTATTCCAGTACCTGCCGCCGATCGATCTGACCAACGCGCGGTTGCGAAAGCTCGCGAACGCGCTGGCGCCTGCCTATCTGCGGGTCAGCGGCACCTGGGCCAACACCACCTACTTTGCCGAGAGCGACAACCTGCCATCGGCGCCCCCAGCCGGATTCAAAGGCATTTTAACCCGCCAGCAATGGCGGGGCGTGGTCGATTTCTCACGATCGGTGGACGCGCCGATCGTGACGTCCTTCGCCGTAAGCTCCGGTGCCCGCGATGCCGACGGGGTCTGGAACCCGGATCAAGCCCGGCACCTTCTCGCCTATACCCGGTCGATCGGAGGCCGAATTGCCGCCGCCGAATTCATGAACGAACCGAACCTCGCCGCGATGGGTGGTGTGCCCACAGGATACAATGCGGCGGCGTACGGACGGGACTTCAGGATATTCCGCAATTTTCTGAAGCAGGCCGCCCCCGAAACGATGATCCTCGGTCCCGGCACCACCAGCGAGACGCCGATCGCGTCGGACCTGCTCGCCGCCTCCGGGCTCGGCGTGGATGCGGTCTCGTATCACTACTATGGGACGCTGTCGGAGCGATGCAACGGCAAGCGGGCGCCGGAGGCGGCCCTCTCCGAAGATTGGCTGTCACGGACGGATGGGAATCTGACTTTCTATCAATCCCTTCGCGATCGATTCGAGCCCGGCAAGCCGATCTGGCTCACTGAAACCGCGGATGCGGCATGCGGCGGAAACCGGTGGGCCGCAAGCTTCCTCGATACGTTCCGCTACCTCGATCAGCTCGGGCGACTGGCGAAGGCCGGCGTTCAGGTCGTCATGCACAACACGCTGGCGGCAAGCGATTACGGCCTGCTCGATGAAAATACGCTGGCACCCCGGCCGAATTTCTGGGCCGCGTTGTTGTGGCGGCAGTTGATGGGAACGACGGTGCTCGACGCCGGCGTGCCGATTCAATCCGGCCTTCACGTCTACGCCCATTGCCAACGAGGCATGCCCGGCGGCGTGGTTCTTCTCGTGATCAACCCCGACCACGACGCGCCGCACGCGCTGATGCTTCCCGTAGCGTCCGCGCGTTACACCCTGGAGGCCGCGAGCTTGCTGGATGGTGATGTCAGGCTGAACGGGCGCACACTGGCACTTTCCGCAGGCGATGAACTGCCGGCGATCGCGGGCGCTCCGACACCCGCCTCTACCGTGATGTTCCGGCAGGCCACCATCACCTTCCTGGCCATTCCGGACGCCGGAAACAAGGCATGTCGATAATTGCGTCGAACGCTCACCGATGGGACGCTGCGGAATCCATTTTTCCGTCTGATGTCCCTCGCCTCCTTGGCACAGGCTCGCCGCTGTGCCAGCCTCATGGCTGCAACGAACAATGTGCCAGGGAGCGACCGCTTTGTACCGCCATGTCTTGTATCGCCGTGCGGTTTTTCTGTCCTCGATCGCGATCGCCCTGCTGGGCGCAGCGTCGGCGGTTCGCGCCGCGGACCCTGACCGATGCCAGGGGCTGGCTCGCCGGTTTCAAATTGCCAAGTCGCAGATCACCGCGATGGAAGTGTCGCTGACGCTGTTTTCCGCGGTCGACGGCAACTGCATCGATCTGGCGACCGAACTGCTTGACCAGGGCGCATCGGTCGACGCGCGCGACCGGCTCGGCGCCCGGCCGCTGAGTCATGCCGCCAAGTCCGGCCATCTGCAGATGGTGGATCTTCTGCTGGCGCGCGGCGCCCCGATCGATGCACGCAATCTCGCCGGAGCCACCGCGCTTTATTTTGCCGCCGAAGGCAGCCACATCTCGATCGCGCAGCGGCTGATCGAACGCGGCGCCGACGTCAAGCTCGCCGGCCGAAGCGGGATCTCGCCGATCGCCGCCGCCGCCTACGCCGGCAACGACGTAATCGTCGAAGCCTTGCTCGCCCGCGGAGCCGACGAGCGCGTGCCCGACGAAACCGGCAAGCCGCCGATCGTCTACGCGGCAGCCGGCGCGCGGCTCGACATCGTGAAGCGGCTGCTGGCGCGAAACATCGATATCAACGCGCGCTATCCCAAGGATCTCACACTGCTGATGTGGGCGTCGGGCCCGGATGATGCGGTCCCGGAAACGGAGGCGATCAAGGTCGTGACGTATCTTCTGGATGCCGGTGCGCATATCGATGACCGGGATGACCGCGGCCGCACGGCCCTGATGATCGCGGCCGAGGGCGGCCATGCCGAGATCGCCAAATCATTGCTGGCGCGCGGCGCGGACGCGTCGCTCAAGGACAAGGCCGGAAAACGCGCCGCGGATCTCACGGTGCTGTCTGCGCTGCGCGAACAACTGACGCCGCGCTGACGCATTTTCCAGTTGTATCGAACCACAATCAGGCACCCAACGGGCCTGATGGTTCGAGACGCGCGGCGTTGCCGCGCTCCTCACCATGAGGGTCTCAGACCTCATCCTGAGGAGCATCGCCAACGGGTCGCGCGAATGCGCGCCCGATGACAGGCTCCGCGATGCGTCTCGAAGGATGATGTCACCGAACTGGAAAGTGCCCTAGAGACCTGACAGATATTCCGCCAGCGCCGCGATGTCGTCGGGAGAAGTGGCAAGCATCAAATCGGACATGCCGGGATTGTTGCCGCGCGCCCGGGTGCGGAAGTCACCCATTGTCTTCGTCAGGTACTCCCGGCTCAGGCCCGCCAGCCGAGGCACCGTGCCGTCGCCCTGGAAATGATCGAGATGGCAGCCGGTGCAGCCCACCGAACGGTTGGCATTCGAGGCGCGGTCCGCGACTTCCTTGGGCGCACGCGGCTGGCCCAGATCGGGCCACGGCTTTGCCGCGAAATATTCCGCGATCGCCTGCATGTCGTCCCGCTCCATCGATGAAGCGATCGGCTGCATGATGTCGCTCTTGCGGTCGCCGCGCTTGAAATCGCGCAGCTCGATATAGAGGTAGCCCGCCTTTTGTCCCCAGATGACCGGAATCGTCTTGTCGGCCGGCTTGCCGTCGGCGCCATGGCAGCCGGCGCAGACCTGGGTCTTTTCCTCGATGCTTTGTGCGTATAGCGGCGTTGTGCAGACGTTCGATACGGCCGCCACAGCGACGATGGCGGAAATGCAAAAATTCAACTTGCCGTTCATTTATGCGATCCAGTGGAGGCTCATCGGAAGGCTGTTCAAAAGAAACGGGACCGCAACCGGTCCCGTTTCACTGTTCGATTGCCTGTGCACTCAATTGAGCGTGAAGGCGATAATGTTGTTGCCGCGGTGAAAATCGATCTGGGTGTTACCGCCCGCGCCGACCACGATATATTGCTTGCCGCCCACCATGTAGGTGGAGGGTGGCGCATTGACGCCCGCGCCAGCGCGGAAGTTCCACAATTCCTTGCCGTTGGACGAATTGTAGGCCGCGAACTTGCCGTTGCCCTCACCGGTAAACACAAGACCGCCGGCGGTCGCCAGAATCCCGCCGATCATCGGCTCCGGCGTCTTGACCTGCCATCTGATCTTGCCGGTGTTGTAGTCGACGGCGGTGATGTTGCCCGCCTGCGCCTCGCCCGGGATCACCTTGAAGGCGCCGCCAAGCCACAACTTGCCGTTCGGATACGGCGAGTTCTCGACCTGGTAGGTCATCGGCTGGTGCAGGTTGATGGCATAGGCCAGGCCCTGCCCCGGGTCGGTGGCGATAGGCGACCATTCGACACCACCGTTCGCACCGGGAAGCATGCGGGCACCTTCCTTGGTGGGAAGAACCCACATGTTCTCCTGCGGCACCATGGCTTCGGAGAACCGGATCAGGCTGCAATCCTTGCGGTCATGAACATAGATGTGACCGGTCTTGCCGGCATGGATCACGCCCGGGATGACCTTGCCGTCCTTGCCCTTGACGTCGACCAGCACCGGCGGGCTTGCCGCATCGAGATCCCACAGATCGTGGGCGATGTACTGAAAGTGGCAGACATATTTGCCGGTATCGAGATCAAGCGAAACCAGCGAGTCCGTATAGAGATTATCGCCGGGACGGTTCGAACCATCGAGATCGGGCGAGGGATTGCCGACCACAAAATAGATGCGGTTGGTCGCCAGATCGAAGGCAGGATTCTGCCACACGCCGCCGCCGAGTTTCGCATAGGGGTCGCCTGACTTGGCGAGCTGGTCCTTTTCGGCCTGGATATCGCGGTGCATGTCACGGCCCGTAGCGTCCTTGGTCGCCCAGACGCCGACCGAGTTCTCCGGTATCGTATTGAAGGTCCACAGCAGCTTGCCGGTCTTCGCGTCATAGGCTTTCAAAAAGCCGCGGATGCCGTATTCGCCGCCATTGGTCCCGATCAGGACCTTGTCCTTGATCACGGTCGGCGCCATCGTCTCGCTGTAACCGAGCTCTGGATCCGCAATGTCGGTCTTCCAGACGACATCGCCGGTCTTTGCATTGAGGGCGACTAATTTGGAGTCGAGAGTGGCGAGATAGACAAGATCGCCGAGAACCTGGACGCCGCGATTGTTGGGACCGCAGCAGTAGGTCGTAACCAGTCCCATCTTGTGGTTATAGTGCCAGAGCTGCTCGCCGGTTTTGGCGTCGAGCGCATAGACATGGCTGAACGAGGTCGTCACATACATGACGCCGTCAACAACGATGGGCGAGGTTTCCAGCAATTCCTTGACGTCGGTCTGGAAAATCCACGCGACGTGCAGGTTCTTGACGTTGCCGCGCTCGATCTGCCTGGCAGGATGAAAGCGCGTCTGGGCATAATTGCCGTTGGTCAGCAGAAAATTCGTTGTGTTCTTGTCCGCTGCGTTGAGCTGTTGCTGGGTAACCGGGGAAACCTTTGCCTGGCCCGATGCCGACTTGGCTTCCTGCTTGGTCTCCTGCGCGCTGCTGGGCCCGGTGAGTAATCCGACCACACCGATAGCGGCGCATACAATAGAAAATCTATTCATGTTTCCCGCCCCAATTATTATCTTTAACCGACAAATTTGTCCGCCGGTGCCTTTCAAATCTGACCTGATCGGGCTGGTTTGACAAGGAGAAAACGCCGCGCCGAGAGTTCGTGGGCGCTCACTCGGCGGAATTCCCATCGTCCACTTGCCGCACTGCAACCGCCGCGGCGGCGTAGGCAACCATTTAAAAGTCCAACCGAATCGGTGCCTATGCTAGGCGCGCCAGCGCCGCTGCAGCAACGCTACTTTTTCAAATATTTCTTCAAGTCCCTCGGGCCGACTTCGGCGCCGAAGACATTGCCTTCCTTGTCGACGCCGACGCCTTCGGCGGTGCTCGACACCGACATGGGCTGTTGATCGGGGATCAGGCCCAACACCCTGGCATCTTCGAGCTTGCCGAAACGGATGCCCTTTTCGCAACCGGGATTATAGGCATAGGCCGCGGCATCGCGGGACTGGGATTCGGAATCGCCGACATAGAGCGTCTGATCCCTGGTGACGACGATGGCGCTCGGGCGGCTGAATTGTTTCCACTCGCCGAGATAGCTGCCGTCGCGGTCGAAGCGCGCGATGCGATTATGGTTGCGGTCACCGACCAGCAGGCGGCCCCTGGCATCGAAGGCCAGCGCATGTGGTACGTCAAGCTCGCCCGGCCCACTGCCCTTGCCGCCAAATGATCTGATGAATTTGCCGTCGGGTGAAAAGACAAGAATGAGCGATTTGTCGCCGCGCGCGGTGTGCCCTTGCGCGACGAAGATGTCGCCGTTCGACGCGATCGCCACCGCGTTAGGCTGGAAGAAGCCGTCCGGCGCCTCGCCACCGCCGGGTTTACCCAGCGTCAGGAGTATCTGGCCCTGGGGGCTGAATTTATAGACCTGCATGCCGCGGCCGTCCTTGGCGGCGTTGTCGGTCACCCAGACATTTCCGGCATCATCGACGGTAAGGCCATGCGGCATCACAAACAGGCCACCGCCGAAATGGCGCCGCACTTTTCCGTCCGGCGAAAAGGCGATGATCGGGTCGAGCGGGGAGCCCGCGCAGCTATTGGCGCCGCATCGATCGTAGGCCCAGATCGTGCCGTCGGCTGCGACGGTGACGCCGGCCGTCGAACCCCAGGCGCGCCCATCCGGTAGCGGAGCGAAGCTCACTCCACGCTGATAGGGGTCGGGCGCATCGTTGACGCAAGGGTGGCTCGCCTGGGCGAAGGCGGCATGCGCGCCCCACACGGCCAGGATAACGCTTAGTGAAACCAGGCGCCAACCAATCGCGGCCATGCGCACCCTCCTCGCACCGGTCAGCCGTTCGGCATCCCGGCATCGGAAAGCCGCGACATCGAACCATGCCTGAGATGCAAAAGGCCCCGGGAGGGGGCCTTTAACACTCACACCGCGTCCTTTGCCGCCTTGACCGGCCGCGCCCTGACGATCTTTCGGGCCGGCTTGGCCTTGAACGTCATCGGCTCTCCGTTGAATGGATTGGTGCCCTGCCGCGCCTTGGTAGCCGGCTTCTTGATGACGACAAACTTGGCAAAGCCCGGAACGAGAAACACTCCGGCTTTCTTCAGCTCTTTATAGCCGACCGTCGCGAGCGTCTCCAAAACGCCCTTGACGTCCTTCTTCGCTACTTCGGTCTCAGCGGCGATCTTCTCGATCAGCTGTGACTTGGTCATCTGTACTGCCATTTTGTCTCCTGTATGTTGATTCGCGTCACGAAACAGTATTTGGGAATCCAGCCTGGAAACTGCGCAATGTCGCGATCTGCACAGCTTTATCGGCCTTCTGGCCACTTACAACGGCATTCGTGCCGCCGATTTCCGGTTTGAGCCGGCGCGAAGGGTCAGCACGACCTTGGCGGCCGGGTTGCAGCTTGCCGAAACCGGCATCTCACTGCGCTTCCCGATACGCCTGCGATACCGCCCTTGGCAAGTTGCCCGGGCGGAGCCACCCGGCATATTTCGTTCCGAATTCCGCGCCGACCACGCCTACCGCATCCTCGACGCTCTTGCCCTGGCTTTTGGCCGACTGCGTTTGCGCCAGGAGATCGATCATATAGGCCCGCTGCTCGGGGATCATCGCGCTGTCGCCGGGCGGGCCATGGTCGGGCAGGATGAGCGCCGGTTTCAGCTCCGCCACGCGATCGAGTACGGCGAGCCAGCCTTTGATGGTCGATCGCGTTCCGATCGGCAGAATCGTGAATTTATTCTGGACCACGTCGCCGGAGATCAGCACCTTGTCCGGCTCGACAAACACGACGGTGTCGCCGTTTGTATGCGCGGGCCCAAACCACAACAGCCGCACGGTGACATCGCCCAGATCCAGAGTTAAATCATTGTCGAACAGAATGTCGGGTTTATCGATGCCGGCATCCACCAGCAGTTCCTTGTTGACGTCGGAGCGCGATCGAAAAAAATCGATCATGCCGATGCCGGATTCTTCCAGTTCCTTTTGCTGCACGTTCGGGCGGATCACCACAGTGTCGGCGGGAAAACCGCTCTGGCCAGTGACATGCTCGGGATGGAAATGGGTGGTGGCGAGATAAAGCGCGCCGCTCTTGCGCAGCTTTGCCGCCACGCCGGCGACCACGGCACCATTGCGCTTGCCGAGACCGGTATCGACGACCAGCGTGCCCTTGCTGCCGACGACGATCCCGATATTGGGATTGCCGTGGATCGCCCAAACATGGGCGTCAGTTGCTGGGTGTCCTTTTCATTGAGCACGATATTTTCCGGCTGCTGCGCAAAGCCCGCGGCCGGCGCGCCCAGCAGCGCGAACCACAAGGCCATGATGGCGGATCGTCGCATCTTAATCCCCCTTGGAGGTCAGCGGCCGGGATTCAATCGCGGACTGTCGACAACGGATTTTTCGGGATCGATCAGGAAAATCCAAATCAGCGAACCGGAGGCCAGAACGCCGGCGGTGACGTAGAAGGGGGCGACCCAGGAGCCCCGCTCTACCAGGAAGCCGAACACCAGCGGAGAAATCGAGGCGCCGACGGCGCCTACCATATTCATCACCGCCGTAACAGTTCCGCTCGATGTGCCGCCCACATCCATCGGCACCGCCCAGGCCGGTCCGAGCACCAATTCCAGAAAGAAGTTCGAGGCTGTCAGACACAGGATCGCGGTTATCGCGCTGTCGGTCGTGCCGGCGGGAATCAGCAGTATCGCGGAAAGCAACAGGCCCGGCGCCGCCACCATGCGGCGCGCCAATCTCAAATTGCCGGTCTTGCGAAGGATGTGGTCGGTGAGCAGGCCGCCGGACAAATCGCCGACCATCGCCGAGATCAACGGCAGCGGCGCCAGATAGCCGACCGAGCTCAAAGAGAGATGGCGAAATTCAAGCAGGTAGGTTGGAAACCAGCTGACGTAGAAATAAGACCCGTAGAAGAAACAGCCATAGGCCGCCGCTATAGACCACATGTTCGGTGAACTAAAAATCGTGCGCCACGGCACTTCCGATCGGAGCAGCGTTGCGGTCCGGTTCATCTCTCCATTCGGCAAGGTGCCGCGAATATGCGCGAGTTCTTCGGCATTGACGCGCGCTTCATCCTCCGGACGATTGCGATAAAACAGCAGGAAGACCAGAGACCAGACGAGCCCGATCAGCGCGAAGCTGTAGAAAATCCAGCGCCATCCCCATGCGTTCATGATGATCACGGCGATCAGCGGCGTAATCGCGATGGCGAGGCGGCTGAAACAATGGGTCATGCCCTGGACGAATCCACGCTCGGACTTTGGAAACCAAAGCTGCATCGCGCGGCTTGCCGTCGGAAACGCACCGGCTTCGCCCAGACCAAAGGCGAAGCGAACCACAAAGAGAGAGGTAGCGCCCGACGCCCAGGCGGTTGCCGCCGTCATCAGGGACCAGAACGGAACGATCGCCAGAAGCACCCGCTTCGGCCCGAAATAATCGGCGAGCCAGCCGCCGGGAACCTGACCCGCCGCATAGGCCCAGGCGAACGCGCTGAAGACCAGCGCGATTTCCGTTTTGCTGAAACCGAACTCCCTGGCAATGGCAGGCGCCGCAATCGAAATGTTGCTGCGGTCCATGTAGGTGATCATGTACATCAGGCTGATCAGCAGCAGGACGTACCACCTGACATGGGTACGTTTGGCGCGAGCGAGCGTGCCCGCCGGGCTGGTCGCCGCCGTGATGTCCGCGGGCATGAAACCTCCATCGAATTTCTTGTTCCGACGGTTGTTCATCCGCCGTGTTTTGCAGTCCGCGGTCGCACAGGAGCATTTCCGATGCACCCATCGCGTGAATAAGTTAGGTCAACATGAAAATCCTATATGCCGGCGGCCAGTTTAGCCGATCGTTTGTTCTCGAGCGGCAGCGTCACCGGCTCGTTGAGTTCGGCCGACAGATCGGCCGCGATATAAAGCTCCATGACCCGGCGCGCCTGTTCGGGCGTCACCAGGACCGGCCGATCCAGTGCCACCGCTTCGACGAAATGCACCGTTTCGGAGGCCATGGGGCCGGCATAGACATGCCCCACCGATTCCCCGGGCATCGTCGACATCGGAAACACGGCGCCGTTTTTCATGGTGTTCAACATCACGTCGCGATGGGTATCGTCGACCATCAGGGCGCCTTCGGTTCCTATCATCTCGATCCACGTGGATGAGAAGTTGGGATAGCCGGGCGGCAGGCTCCAGCCGCCGCCGACGACAAAGGTGAGGCCGCTGTCCATGGTCACGGTCATCCATTGCAGATCGGGGATGTCGTTCCCCGTCGACTCGCGCATCGCGCCGTAGTTCACTTGCGAATAGACGCGCACCGGTTTGGCCGGTTCGAGACACCAGAGCACGAAGTCAAGGTCGTGCGTCGATTCCATCGCGGCGGGGGAAAGCTTGACGCGACCGCTGATTTTCTTGCCGAGGCTGCGCGAAATATGCCGGCTCACCAGCGCGCTGACGGGCTTGCCGATCGTGCCGTCGCTGATGCACTGTTTGACGTAGGCGAATTTCGGGTTGAAGCGCTGCGAATAGCCGATGGTGAATTTGAGTTGGTTGGAACGGGCGATGGAAATAAGCTCGTCCGCCTCTTCAAGTTCGAGCGCAATCGGCTTTTCGAGAAACACGTGCTTTCCGGCGCGAAGAAAGTCCCGCGCCATCGGGAAATGGGTGGTCTCGGGCGTCGCGCACACGAACACGGCCGAAACGTCAGGGTTTTCGAGCAAGGCGCGATAGTCGGCGGCTGCCGATTTGGCACCGATGGCCGCGGCAACCTCGCGCAATCGTTCGGGGCGATTCTCGACGACGTGGACGCCACTCACGAGCGGGTTAGCCGCACACGCCTCGGCCCGAATGCCGCCGCACCAGCCGACACCCACGACGGCTACCTCGATCCGATCCATTTTACGGTCTCCAACCCTGTATTTTTTCGGTATTTTTTTGCACTTTTTTGCGTGAATCCGGCCGGGACAGCCGCTTGGGGCGCGCAGATCGAGTTGTTCTCAATCGGTTGACGCAGAACAGTCCGCAGCAACGCCGATGTCAAGTGGGGCCGTTTGGTCAACGCTGGGTTGCTTCAGCCGGGATGCCGTTCAGTCACCCAGCTGTTGGCTTCCGGCGTCACGCCGCACTATGATGCACGTCATCCGCACCGGGAACCGCGACCATGCAGCCAAAATTCGACCGCGCCGCCGAGGATCTCGGCAACTCGATCCATCTCGAACACGTCAACGTGCAGGTGCCCGACCAGCATTTGGCCACCTTGTTTTATGTCGCCGGCCTCGGGCTCACCCGCGACCCCTATCTGATGGTGTCCGACACCAACATGTGGGTCAATGTCGGCAGAAGCCAGTTTCATCTGCCGAGCGGCGATGCGCAGGTGCTGCGGGGCCATACCGGGATCGTCATCGCGGGCCGCGAGGCGCTGCTCAATCGGCTGGCTTCCGTCGCCGGCAAGCTCGACGGCACGGCGTTCGCATTCAGCGAGCACAACGACTACGTCGAGGCGACATGTCCGTGGGGCAATCGCGTGCGCTGCTACGAGCCCGATGCCGCGCGGTTCGGGCGCATCACGCTCGGCATTCCCTATGTGGAGTTCGAGGTGCCGGCAGGCACAGCGAAAGGCATTTGCGATTTCTATCCGCGGATCATGGGAATGCCCGCCGAGTTCAAGAACGGCGATGGTGCGGTCGCGCGCGTCAAGATGGGCAAGAACCAGCATCTGCAGTTTCGCGAGACCGATCGGCCGCAACCGGAATATGACGGCCACCATGTTCAGATGTACATCACGGACTTTTCCGGTCCTTACCGCCAGTTGTCGCAGCGCGGCCTGATCTACAGCGAGGACAATCAATATCAATACCGCTTTCGCGATATCATCGATCTTGCCAGCGGCAAGCGCCTGTTCACCGTCGAGCACGAGGTGCGCAGCGCCACCCATCCGATGTATCTGAGGCCGCTGATCAACCGCAACCCGGCGCAGACCAACCGCACCTATGCGCATGACCACGATCAATGGCTGTGGGCGATGGGTCCGGACCAGTACGACTGAAGCTAGCGGCCCGGATCGATCGGGGTCGCCCAGCCTGGCTTCGACACAGACGGCCTCAGCCCTCCCCAGTCCTGGGGCCGTTTCTTCGGCTTGCGGACGATAAAAAGCCCGGCGCGGCCGGGAATGGCAGAAAGACACAGGTCCGCATTCTCGCCGCGCGTTTCGCGCGAGGTTTGTCAGAACGTTTCGCCCTCTCCTTCAAGAGGGCGTGGGGAATGCCGGATGCCCGATGCACCCGCAGATGGAGTAACGGGCCTTCCAAGCAAGCCGCGCTAGCTACGGCGCTGTTTGAAGCGCGCGTCGCGCGGCTTGCTTGGAAGCCAGGCGGTCGTCCCTCACACTGATGGTATGACGGAGTCGAGGACAGGCCTCGCTCCAAGCACCAAGGAGAGACGATCATGGATTATTATGCCGGAATCGACGTGTCGTTGGAATACTCGAGTGTGTGCGTGGTCGACGGGAGCGGCAAGATTGTCCGGGAGACCAAAGTGGCAAGCGAGCCGGAAGCGCTGATCAACTGGTTCGGTTCGCTCGGGCTTGGGCTCGCCAGGATCGGACTTGAGGCCGGGCCGTTGTCGCAATGGCTCTATGCGGCCATGAAGCAGACTGGTCTGGCGGTCGAGCTTTTGGAGACACGGCACGTGAGCGATGCCTTCAAGGCGATGCCGGTGAAGTCGGACCGCAACGACGCACGCAACATCGCGCAACTGATGCGGCTCGGCTGGTTCCGGCCGGTACACTGCAAGTCGATCACGGCACAGGAGATCCGCGCGATGCTGACGGCACGCAAGCTGGTGCAAAGCAAGCTCCTGGACCTTGAGAACAGCCTGCGCGGGATATTGCGCGGCTTCGGGCTGAAGGTCGGCAAGACAACACGGACCAACTTTGCCGGACGGATCGAAGAGCTGGTGAAGGGGCATCCCAACCTTCAGACGATCATAGAGGCGCTGCTTCGGGCGCGGGCCGTTCTGCTTGCAGAGTTCAATGGTTTTGAGAAGCGCGTGCGGGCAATGTCGCGCCTTCATGAGAAGGCCAGGCTCCTGATGTCAACACCGGCGGTGGGGCCGATCGTCTCGCTCACCTTTGCCTGCGCGATCGATGATCCCTCTCGCTTCACGTCATCGAAGCGGGCGGGCCCGCATTTCGGTTTGACCCCGAAGAAGTATCAGTCCGGCGAGACCGACTACACCGGCCGCATCAGCAAGCACGGTGACGCCTCGGTGCGCGAGGCGCTTTACGAGGCCGCCCACATCATGCTGACAAAGCCGGTCAAGGGTTGCTCGGAACTCAAAAGCTGGGCAATGCGGATCGCCCGGCGCGCTGGCACTAACAAGGCCAAGGTGGCGCTGGCGCGCAAGCTCGCCGTGATCATGCTCCGCATGCTCAAGGATAATGTGCCGTTCAATCCGGCTGCCAAGGCAGCAACGGCCTAAAAACAGGGAGGACGAACCGGTTTTCGGGCGGGCCACCACACCGGCCTCTCCCCGAAGCGAAGTCCCTTCGCCGGGACGAAGGACCAGGCCAGGCCGTCACACGGGTTGTCGACGCATCCAATCATGTGATCACGCTTTCCGCAGATCGGCCGGCCTGTTCCTCTCATGAACCCCATCAGGCGACGGCCCTGCGCCGATCCCGAACAGAAGCAAGTGCCCGGCAAGTGGATAAAGCAAAAAGGGATTGACTAACCCACGCCCGTTACAGAAGCCTCGTGTGCGCATGGGGTAGTGAGTATGCACACGAGTATTCACAGCGAGCCACCGGAATCACCCGGCATTCCCGCACGCGATGGTTTACGGCTTATACCGCGCTCTCCCCGGCGACCGGCTTTCTTGCCACCGTCGTTAGCGGACTAATCCGCAAACTTGACGCCAGCATCGGGGCGTCAGGACCACACGTCTATATTTTGGTATTCGGTGAAACACGCCGGAACTAAGAAAACCCTTTAAAACAAGCGCTTTTCGACTAGCCTGATGCAGGCTGTTTCTGCGGGTTTCGCCAAATCTAGGGCCGGGCCCTTTTCCGCAAGCCCAGCCCCACTGGTCCCAAACCCTTTAGGAGCTGCAATGGATACTATCATCACCGAGCCCGCCACCAAGCGCATGCGCAATGGCAGCGTCATCCTGACCGACCGCATGTGCGAAAAGCGGGTCGCCAAGCGGGCCAAAATCTACGACCGCAAATGCCCCGGCCTCTACGTCAGCATCACCACGGCTGGCGTGGCGACCTTTTCCTTCAAGTTCACCGACCCGGCGACCGGCAAGCAGCGCACCGGCTGGCTTGGCGTCTATAACCCCGAGACCTTCACGGTCGAGGATGCCCGCAGCAAGGTCTATGGCCTCAAGGGCATGGGCGGCGATACGCTGGCCGAGACTTTCCGCGAGCACAAGGCCGAGAAGGCGAAGCGGGGCAAGACCGTCGACGAGATCATCGAGGAGCGGATCGAGTGGATGAAGACGCTGGTCCGCAAGCCGGATGGCGAGATGCGGCCCCGGATCGAAACGTGGGGCAACGTTGCCAGCCATCTGTGGCGCTTCATCAGCCCCCGGCTCGGCAAGAAGATCGCCAGCGAAGTCACCAAGCACGACATTGCAACGCTGTCGAACGACATCGTGGCAGGCAAACTCGGCGTTCCGTCGGTAGCCAACGCCCGCCACATGCGGCGCGCCGCCTCGGGCCTGTTCAATTGGGCGGCGGAAGCTGGCCGCGACTATGTAACCGCCAGCCCTTGCATCAACCTGCCCAAGCTGGACCCGGAGCATCCGCGCACGCGCGTTCTCTCGGAGGACGAGATCAGGATTTTCTGGCACGGCCTCGACCGGACCGACCTGCCTTGGGATCGCAAGACCCGCCTCGCGCTCAAATTCGAACTGGTTACCATGCTGCGGTCCGGCGAGCTGCTCGCCGCGAACCGCAACGAACTGTTCGATCTCGACGGCGACAATCCGCGCTTTGACGTTCCGCTGAAACGGGTCAAGAAGCGCCGCGTGATCCAGCAGCCGCTGTCCGATCTGGCGGTGGAGATCATCCGGGAGGCGCTTTCGAGCGACAAGCAGCAATTCGTGTTTGCAAGCCCAGTTGGTGATCAGCCGATGAACCGCAAGGTGATGGCAACCGCGCTGCGCGGCACGAAGTCCAAGGGCAAAGTGAAAACTCCCGGCATTTGCGCGCTCCTTGGTCTGCGGCCGTTCACCCCGCACGACCTGCGCCGGACGGCCGCGACCTTGGCCGGTGATCTCGGCTTTGATGATGCGTGGATCGCGAAGTGTCTCGATCACGCAGCGAGCAAGAAGCAGGAGCAGATCGTGCCCAGCGTCACCGGCAAGGTCTACAATCACTCCAAGCGGATGAAGGAAAAGCGGGCGGTGCTCGACGGCGTCGCGTCGGAGTTGCGGCGGATCATCGGCCAGCCCTTCGGCCAACGGGAAACCGAACTGCGTCTCGTCGCCTGACCATCAACCCGGCCCCCCTTTGGGGCCGGGCTTTCTATTGAAACACGTTGAAACGCGCCGTTTGGTCGCAGATGCGTTCAATGCCTCGCCCGGCGTCAGCTAAGGGGCGACGTCGAAAGAACACATGGGCAGGGCGGGCTAGCCGTCGAGCAGCGCGATCAGCTCATGGCCCTCGATGCGCACAATGGTGTCCTTGGCGATCCATCTCCGCGCCAACAACTCGTCCGCGACCCTGCGCACGGCACCGGCGTTCGCCTTCAGGGTCTCGTCGGCAAGCCGATAGCCTTGCGCCCGAGCGGCACGGCGCTCGGTCTCGGGCAGGCGCGCTAGTAGCTCACGCATGAGCCTGAAGTCGCCGATCTTGGTCTTTCTCAGTCCATGCGCGTCAAGCAGATGCTCGGCTCTGCAGCCAGCCACACAGACCGCGAGGTTCTTGATCTCGTCGTCGAACGCGCTAGATCGAGACCCGCCGTTGCCGGTCGCCAAGTCGATCTCGACGAACAAGACTTCCGCGCTGAGCGCCTGCGCGACGACGGTGTGACCAGCCTCGTGGACCGCGAGCGCGCGATCCATGGCGTCTAGCCAATTGAGCAGGTCGGCTTCGTCTTCTTCCATCGCGGTGCGTTGCTATTTCTTCCAATAAATCAGAACGAGGAGGACGATGATGATGACGGCTGCCGTTCAGTCAAGCAGCCAAAAAATCAGCGGAAGCCACAACAATGTCGGAACACCCAACACCGCGACAATCGTTCCCACATTCACCAAACCGTCTAGCCTCGGATCGGACAACCATTCCCACTGCTTGACCGTACGCGGCACAGTCAAATCGTCTATCGAAAGCGAGGGCGCGAGGTGCAGACGCCAAGCCGCGACACGAAAACTAGCTACACTCCACAGCGCGTGGGTGCATATGAACGTCCACCACGCAGCAAATGCAGCCAGTGGGACGGTGAACCACGGACTAGTCTTACTGAGTCAGAAGGTCGCGGCCCTTAACGGCAGAGAATCAAATAATTGAAGAGATTCAGATTTTGGCACGTGGAGGGCCAGATGAATCTCAAGCGCGGCGGAGATAGCGAAGCACGGTTTGCGGCGTATGTGGAAGGGCTTGCGAGCGTCATTGGTCACGCGGATCGGGCCGGGCCGTTGCGCGATTATTGCACCGGTTTGATGCTGCCTGGCGAGCGTAAGAGCGTCGAACCGATGGCGGCGAGGACGGCTCCGGCGCGGACGGCCGCGCAACACCAGTCGTTACTGCACTTTGTCGGTATCGCGCCCTGGTCAGACGAGAAGGTGTTAGCCAAGGTGCGCGAGATGGTGCTGCCGGCGATGAAGAAGGGCGGGCCGATCGAGGCCTGGATCATTGACGACACTTCGTTCCCGAAGCAAGGAAAGCATTCGGTCGGGGTGCACCATCAGTATTGCGGGCAGCTCGGCAAGCAGGCCAATTGTCAGGTGACGGTGTCACTGTCGATTGCCAATCACTCCGTCAGCCTTCCGGTGGCCTATCGGCTGTATCTGCCAATGGACTGGGCCGAGGATGTCACCCGCCGGGACAAGGCAGGCGTGCCACTGGAGATCGAGTTCAAGACAAAGCCGGCGATCGCGCTCGATCAGATACGATGGGCGTGCAAAGCCGGCCTGCCACGCGGTGTCGCATTGATGGACGTGGCCTACGGCAACGACTCGCGGCTGCGCGCGGGCATGACGACCTTGGGCGTGCCCTATGTGGTAGGCATTCAACCGAACACGTTGATGTGGCGATCCGGAGCCGGCCCAAGGGGGAGAGGCAAGCCGCTGAACAACACGGGCCGCCGCGACGAACCCGATCTTGTCTCGGCCAAGGAGGTGATGCTGGGTCTGCCCAAGCGGGCCTGGCGCACGGTCAGATGGCGGGAGGGCTCGGCCGATTGGTTGTCCTCACGCTTTGCGCGGGTGCGTGTTCGTGTCGGGCATAACAAGCTGGTTCCAGAATCAGTGTTGGAGGAGTGGCTGCTGATCGAATGGCCCGAGGGTGAAGCCGAGCCGACGAAATATTGGCTCTCGACATTGCCGGTGAACACCAGCTTCCGCGCCCTCGCCGATTTTGCCAAGCTGCGCTGGCGCATCGAGCGCGACTATCAAGAGCTCAAACAGGAGGTCGGGCTGGGTCACTATGAGGGCCGCGGATGGCGCGGCTTCCACCATCACGCCACGCTGTGCATCGCAGCGTATGGATTCCTGATCGCCGAGCGGGCGACGATTCCCCCCTCAGGACCTCGTTCCGCCTCGCTGCTCGAAAGACCTCGCCTTCCCAACGATTATCGACCCAGAGGATCCACCCTTGCGGCCTGAACGTCACATCCCAAACTCAATCGCGACCATGCGAGCCCGCTTGATCTGCGCGCTCGTCAAAACCCTACCACGATGTCCATGTTGCGGAGCCGCTGCCGCATCAAGCAGACAACGAAAACTCATGACGCAGTAAGACTAGTTCGGCGCGTTACCAGAAACATCGTCAGGGCCGCGATTGCGGCACAATAGGCAAGCCGTGACCACTTCATAGGGCGTGTTGCTTTGTCGTCACGAGAAGCGCTGTGACCATCCCCACCACGACCCAATACGGGCCAGGGATCAGAACTCCATCCAGCGAGAGGCTAAACCCGGACCACAGCATGAGGCCCAACGCGGCGATCACGAGAACCAGCGCAATTGCTCCGATGCCAGCCAGCTCCAGCGCGCTGGATTTTTTTTCCCGCCGAGCTAGAAACGAACCAAAGAAAGCTGCCGTCCCGAACAGGCCCAATCCCGACGCCACCAGCGCGCTGATACCAACAGAGAAAGACGACCTGAACACCGCTTGCCCGGCGGTCAAGATCGAGATCAGGAAATATGCTAGCGTTAACAGCCCCCGCATCGTCGGCTCCCCAATTCGGCGATGGCTGCAAGATGGTCGAAGGTCGTGCCGGGCGCAACCTAAAATTTACTTTGCAAGTCCCCAAAAATCCCGGAGAGGGGGACCGCTCCTACGTCGGGTGTTAATTGTCGTCTATCCCACTACAAGCGCAGTCATCTCTGGTCGCGCTTCGGCGCGCTAAGATTTCGGCGAACGATCCGCTCCCGTGTTGATGGCCCAGCGAAAGGTGATCTAATGCCAAAACAGCTACCTGCGGAGCTAGAGCGCGTTCGCGAGGCCGCTAGACGTGCTCTCGGCCCAGTGCTTCCTGTCAACAAGTCAACTCCGGCCGACCAAAACTTCCTGTTTGATGCGCAGCGCTCCGAGGCTAGTCGTGATCTGCCGCCTTATTACCTAATCTACTTCGTATTGGTAGACCTATTGGGCTTCAAGAACTTGGGTCAGTTCGAAAAAATATCGTGGTCAGTACCTGTTGACTATAACGGTCGCGCTTTTTTGATCGAGCACCGGAAGTTCGGTGTTGGCGTGTTTGTTCGAAATCGCGAAGCAGATGAGGAAGACGCTAGAGAAATCGTTAAGTACATAAAGAAAGCGATCAAGACCGCGGAGCCATATTTCGATTGGCTCGCGGATGAGGCGCTTCAAAATTCTAAGCTCAATGTTGTAAACAACAGCGCGTCTCTGCTTCACCGATTTACTTTCTTTCAGAGCGAGTATGAAAAAAAGGCGGAAGAAGCCGAACAGAGGAAGGACGAAAGGATCGTCAAGAAAGGAAACGGATGGGAGTCGGTCTCTCGCCCCTCTTTCGGGTTGCGGATTGAAGCCGGATGGCTGGCCCTTGCTGCAATTGAGTCTTTCTTTAGTTGGACCGAACATATTTTTATCCACATCGCTATATTGCGTAGCAAAGTTACGACGGGCGTTGGCATCGCTCAGCTTGCTAGGGCGGACTGGTCCGAGAAGTTCAAGGCTTCTTTCGATCTTACCGATCCGGTTTCCAAGGAGTTTTATGACAAGCTAATCGAGCTTCGGCAGACACTCAGAAATTTTGTGGCGCACGGCGCATTCGGAAAAGATGGCGAGGCATTTGAATTTCATTCGGGAGCTGGGGCAGTTCCGCTCATGCTGCCTCATCGCGCGAGCAAGCGCCGGATAAGAATGACCGAGCGCTTGTCGTTCGACGACGCTGCAGCACTCAACACGATAAAGTCATTCCTAACTCATCTATGGAGCGGGCCTCGGGCACCTGCCAAACTGTATATTCAGGAAAGCCAATTGCCAGTCATAATGACTCGTGTGTCCGATGGCTCGTACTCGCGCGCGATGCTATCAACTGATGAAATGACAACATTAATCGATTATCTGAGCCACCAATTTGACCGTGCAGCGAATATGGATTGGTAACACCTACACCAAATCCCGCGAAAAGGTTTATGCCGCCTCTATTCCGCAAACGCAGCCATCTGGAGGCGCTGCGGTGCACTAAGATTTCGCCGAGCTATCCGCCATCGCATTGGTGGCCGGGGGAGCGGTGAACGAACGACCAATCGTAGTTACTAGATGTGACGCGGCGGCTTCCCAACTGGCGCTGGAAACGGACCAAAGGGTTGAGCGAGCTTTTTGGATCGATATCGGCCTTCATAGTTGAGCCACGCAATAAGGTCGTTGGTATAACAGAAGTATGCCTCCTGTTTGCTTAGCAGCGCTACGTCAACATGATGCACTGGCATTGCGTCAAAGTTATTGACGGCTTCATCGGTGTCGGCAGCATCTTCCAAATAAGCGATTGCTAGTCGCCCTGTGTTGTCGTCCCAATAGACACAGTGAGCAAATTGATTTCTAATTTTCATGCAGTGCCGCATGGCAGCTATTGCTTGGGAAAATTCGGTCTCCAGACCCAACATCCGATACCGATCCCGACCTAGGCCGTCGGCGATATTGATCCTGTTGGTTTCTCCCCGTACTCTGAACATGGCCTTGAGAACAGCGTCGAAATCGTCACGAATAACTTGCACGCAATTGAGAAGCGACAGCTCCAGGTCCGTATATCCTGCAAGCAAGTTGCCGATGATCGGAGCCTCCGCAGAGAATTTTTGGAAGGACGGCATGATCGTTCTTGTCATTGGCTAAAACGCTCCTACGCGTCACAAGGATTGCTGCTCTAAGACAGCCGTTCGAGTATCCAGCTCCGCTTGGGCACGACCACGATCCTCCCGCATGTTCGTAACTACAGAGCCGATATTCCGGTTTATCTCGGTACGGCTCTTGATATCTTGCGTGCCGCCCATGCCGATTTTCTGCGCTTCGTTCAGCCGATAGTTAAGATTGCTCAGCCGCTCCCAAGCATCGCGCACAAGGCTTTGGTATTCAGGCGGAAGTGAACCGAAGAAAGCCACTAGATTGCCGGTCTTATAAAGCGTGATTAAGCCGTGCACGTATTTGACATCGTCGGCTCCGGGAGCCTCATCGAATGGTCTTAATACCCGCGAATAATACTCCACAACACGGCGGAGGTTATATAGCTCAAGCAGCTCGCGACGCCGATCAGCTAGATGCACCTGCTGACGCGCGTCGTTGATCTGCTGCCAAACAGCATCAGCGGCGATGAAGGCCGCAAGCAAGGCACCGGCACCACCGATCAGTCCCGCCGCTAAGTCTTGATGTTCTGCCATGGCGCAGCCGATCCACTTCGGCCACTGGGCATGCACGAACCCCGCCGGGAAGCAGCGCTTACTCTCCTCTAGGTGAGCGAACGCATGGGCAAAGCCGAGAATGCTAACGATCCCCAACAAGAGGATCATCCCCACGACGGCCCCCCCAACAATTCTTCTCCGCATGCGACAAGGTTGCCTTGCCGCGTGCCAATTGTCGATACACCCCGACGGCACCTTCAACGGATTTACTCTTCGCCTCGGAGCTTCGCGGCCCGCAAGACCCCGGAGGGGGCCTTGAAGCGGACCGGGGCCTTCTCTTCTCTGTCCCGGAACGATATGGTCGGGCTCGTGTCGTGGGACCGCCCATTTGCCGAGCCAATCGAATTGCCCAAGGGCAAGAAGCTCGTCACCCTCCGCGACGCCGCGCTCTACATCACGAAGCTGCCGAAGGCCGAACACGACGCCGAAGAATGGCAGGCCGCAATGGCGGCGCTGCTGCTGGTCGCCGAACATGACGGACCGACGATGTTCGCCCGGATCGGCGTGATGCGGGCGTTAAACCGCCACGTCGAGCGCGTGTTCAACTCCGACCGGAAAGACCAGCATTGGGGACGCCGGAAGCTGGCGCGGGATCGATGACGGAAACACACTGAGGGCTGAAACAGGCCAGTACCCGCTGCCGGGTGCTGTCCTAACTACGACATTTAATATTTTAAATGAGGACGGAACCATTCATCTTGGGGCTTCTTGGTTCCTTAGCATTCGGCGATCCTATCTCTGAATGCCAAGCCACCGACCGGTCTACATTTTGCCCCAATGCCCGGCGGGAGGTCTCAAGCGGCCTCAGATGCCCCCCCCACTGAGGCCGTTTTGCTTGGACACTCGGGATGAGAAATTAGGACAGATACACGCCTAAAAGAGGCCGCCAACTGGGGCGGCCTGAGAGATCAAAGATGAAAAAGCTATCGACGCAGCAGACCGAGATTAAATGTCCGGCATGCGATGGTACTGGATTTCCAACGGTCACGCAGCCAGTGCAGCCGGGTCGAAAAATCTATCCTACGCCGTGCGAGGAATGCGGTGGTAAGGGGCGCATAACAGAGGCCGCCAACTGAGGCGGCCGTCACATAAAAGCGATAATAAAAACCTACATCAGCTTCACGCATTCGGCGGTTCTAGTGAAAGCTCCGCTATGGACAGTCACCGCTCCAAGCTCAACGGTACTGTGTTCGGCATGCATGATTGGCCTGACTGTGTGCGGGGCCAAGCGGCCCTGTATCGGAACCTTGCCGAGGAGGCCGACGATCCTGTCGTCAAGCACGAGCTGCTTGCGTTGGCGTTCGTTTGTGATGAGGTCGCCGATAACATCGAAGATCATCTGAGGGGCGGGGAAGACCAAGCGCCGCGTGGCCCGTCGTCAAGGCTCTCATGAAAGAGGCCGCCAACTGAGGCGGCGCCTTACTCCGGCTTGTGACTGATACGGGTGACGAGACGTTCGCCGCACCAAAGCTCAATCGCGGGACCTTCGAAAAGCCCGTTGGCTTGTTCGATAGCTTCGCTGTCGTCTCGGCAAACGAAGCCCCGGTATCCAACAAAACGATCCTTAGGTACGAAATAGACCCGATATTCTGGCATGGTGCCGCTCCCTTGTATTAGGCGGGAGCGCAACACTCTCAGTCACCGATAAAAGCCGAAGGTGGCGCGGTGATGGGGGGCAGTGAATTCCCTTTATGTTCGGTAGTCGATTAAATTCAAAAGGGACCACCTCACTTTTTCAAAAGGGACCAATCCCTTATCCGAATGATGGAAAGGGGCCAGTACCCGCCCCCGGATAGCAACAGACCGAGAAACCAGAACTTTCGGGGAATGAGGCGAGCGGCAACCGGACGTCGGTCGGCCTGTGATGCCATCGCCATCGGGCGGCCTCGGTGCCTTTTCACATCGCGAAAGGAGGCGTAGCCGTAGCACCAGCAGGTGGGTGGGAACCAAGAGCCGACCCAAAAATCATTGAAAAGATTGACGAACTTGCTCGCGATTGGTTTGCGTTTGTAGCGGGGGTCAATTCCGGAACAGTCATCGCATGAAACATGGCGACAGTCGTGTTCAAGCAGACGCCCCAAGCGCCAGAGGCCGCTCCTGCATAACACTCAGCGGAATGTTCACCTCGCAACTCAAACCATCTGGCTCAAATCTAAGTCGAGCTTCACCCTGTAGCTGCCCCGGTAGCGCTTGCTCGATAAGCCGGGAACCGAAGCTCTTTCGAGAAGGTTCTTGGACTGGAGGGCCATCGTGTTCTTTCCAGTGCAGCTTAAATCGCTTCGGGTGATCTTCGGAGACAGCCCACGAAATTGAAACGCGTCCGTTGGGCGCGGACAGCGCGCCGTGTTTCACAGCATTCGTGCAGAGTTCGTGAATTACCATTGAGAGGGAAATAGCAGGGCCGGAAGAAACCGCGATGTTGTCCCCGGCGATTTCAAACTGATCTAGGCTTTTAGATTGGAAGGCTTTCACGGCACCTTCGATCAAGGTCCGACACCCTGCGCCAGTCCATCGCTCGCGAACCAGAAGGTCCTGCGCTACTCCCAACGCCTGAAGGCGATCTGCTATCGTTTTGGTGGCCTCTTCTAGGCTGTTCGCCGTCCTGAGACTTTGAGACGTAATTGCTGAGACAATCGCCAGCGTATTCTTCACCCGATGATGAAGTTCAGCGATGACGACCTCCTGAAGCGTGGCGGCTACGGTGGAAGCCTGCGCGTCGACGCCAGCCTGAGCGAGCAATTCCTTTAGATAATCGGGCTCGTGTTCAGCTTGGGGTGCTTTGATGCTCATGGGAGGTTCCTCCCTCCCTCCACCTTACCATAGGCTGATTTCTTGCGGTTGGCTTTTTCAGTCGGTCGAAACAGCGAACGACCTCCGGGAGATGCCTGTTGTTTAAATCCTAAATGTCGGTCTTGCGCTTGGATGGCTACGACCGCGCGTCAATCTGCGACATACGCCCCCTGACTGGCCGTCCGGTTAATATCGTAGGTTTACCTCGTCAATTGCGCGGGGGGGCGCTCGTGGCGTTTTCGATGGTGCGCCGCCATACGGCGCGGCGGGCTTGCTCGGCTGCCAGCGCTTCTCGTGCCAACGTCTGCGAGATCACCGCGTCGATCTCGGCAGCGTTGAGGGTGCGCTCGGGATGATCGATGAGGGCCTGCGCAAGCGCGAGCACAACCGGCTTGTTCTCCTCGATGATCGCCACCACGTGGAGTGATCATCACCGAACATCTTATTCGCATCCGCTCGCTTGACCGGCGAGTTCGGCGTGCTACTACGCGACCTTACAACCATTCTGGAGAACATGAAGTGGCGAAGAAGACGACGAGCAAGCGCAAAGAGTATACGAAGGACGATGTGAAGCTGCTCAAGGCCCATTCTAAAGCCCGCACGCCTGTCGCCAAACTTTTAAAATTGATGAAGAGGTCCGAGGGTTCGTTGAGGCAGAAGGCTCGCACGCTGGGCATTGGTTTAGGTCATCAGCGCTAACTGAGAGCCAGCTATCAAGAAAAAGGCCCCGGTCATGGAGCACGCCGGGGCCTTTCAAGATCATCAGGCCGGGTACATCCGCCGCGCCATCCGATCCAAGCTGTCACTGATTACTCCAGCCGATCTGGCGCAAGGTGTGACGGCGATGCGGCATGCGGGTGAAGACATTCCGGCTGAAAACTGGCGGCCGCCAGCTCTCGCTCGCGCCAGTCAGCGCGCCGACGATGTTCAATCGCCAACGCTTTCCGCGCCTGCACATCCGAGATGATCTTGTCGATCTCGTCGGAGTCCAGTGCGCGCTTGATCCGCAACACAATAGACAACGTCATCACGACATCGCCGTAAGGCAACAACAGATCGCGCGCCGCAACATCGCAGTGCGCGATGAAGGTCTCGATTGCCTCTTCGCTCTGGCAGATCAGCAGGGCCAGTTCGCGACTCTGCCGCAGATCATCGACGGGCGGCTCAGGATCGCTATCGCTCAGGAGCATCCGTTCAGCGGCCCGACCGGCCATCAGCTCAATGCACTGACCATGCACGCTCCCGAAGACATCAGAGACCGAACTGCGATCCTCACCCGGCTTGGGCATCAACGGAGCAAGTGTCTCCCGAACGTGCGAGGCATCGCCACGACCATTCGTGAATGCCTCCGCGTAGCACTCGCCCCAAACACGACCCTCGTATCCGGGGCCGGGGTCCACCGTCGCGCCGCCCAACGGATGCCCGAGCAGGCGGGCAACAACGATGTGCCCAGCTTCGTGGACCGCGATGTGTTCATCGTCGTCATGGGAGCGGCCGAGCGAGGCCAGCAATTCATCATATTCATCGACCTCCTCGTGACCGCCGCCATTGTCGGCGTTGCCAACTCCGACGCAGGCAGCGGTCACCGTTCCGGCCGGAGAGGCGGCAAGCTGCTCGGGGACCTCATCAGCCGGAATTCGTTTATTCATGACCGAGCCCTTTCATATGACGAGCAATATGCGCCTGTGGTAGCAGCGACGGTGTCGTCGCACGAAGCATCCTCATGTGCCGACGAACCATGCGCTGCCGGGCCGCCATGCGCGCGCGGATATTTTCGATTTCCTCAGAGCCGAGCCACATCGCCCGGACCATCGCCGTGCCGTCTGCGGGCACGCCGACAAGCGATGCTTCGAACAACCGCCAACGTGTCGCGGTGAAGGTGAGTTCGTCATCCCACCTGACGTTCTTCTCATCAACGATGTCGCCGTCATCATCGGTGATCAGCCACTGCTCAACGCGATAGCCCGCGCTCAGGCCGGTGACCTCGCCCCGTGCGACCATACCCTCGGCTTTCCCACCCTCCGGCGTCTGGTTGAACTTGAAGCGGCCGATCAGCGCGCTGCCCTCAAACCACGCATCGGTCAGCCTGCCGAGCATCGCGTTGATGCCGGTCTGCTGGTGATGATCAAGCAGCGGGATGCCGCCTTCATGCAGGCGGGAGAGATCGACCGCCTCCGGCGAGATGCGCAAGACTTCGGTCCCATAGGGCCGCTCGACCGGCGAACCCATCGAGATGACGGCTTCGACGGTGTGATCGTTTTTGTTGTAGCTTCGCGGTGCGCCCGCCAGCGGATCAGCGCTGGCGAGTTGATGCAACATTTTGTCGGGACGCGGCAACATGGTTAGACCCGCGGCACCCCGATTGCGATCTTGCGATCTTCGGAGGAGCGATCCACCACGCGGAAATTGGCGACGGCCAAGACCGCCGCATCGATCTTCGGAGAGTGCGCCACCGGCCCCTTGAAGGTCGGGCCGCCCTTCAAGGGATGATAGCTGATCGGCGGCTCCTGCACGAAGGCCGGATCGGCGACAGGCGACAGCGGTGCGACTGACGTGGGCTCGGGCTTACGCGGTGGAACCTGCGCACCACCATCGCGGATGGCATTGACCACGCGGCGCAGCTCCTCCACAGCAACGGCCGCGGCGACCTCGATCTGGGCCTGAGTGTTGCGAGCGAACACTCCCATTTGGTTGCAATCAAAATGCCAATGACCGACCGCCTCGATGGCGTCAGCGAAACGGCGAGACGCCGCCAGATAACCCGGGAGTGCCTTTTCGATCTCATCAAGCTCGCGGCTCAGTGCGTCGGCCGCCGCGTTGCGCTGGACGGCGGCGCGCTCGGCCTCGATTGCCTTCTCTGCGCCAGCGATCCGCGTCTGTACCTCAGCCAGTGCATCGGCAAGCCCGTCCCGCGTCAATGCGCAGGCTGCGACGGCCGCCTCCAGCTTCGTGCGGGCCTTTTCGTCTCCATCGAGATCAGCTTCCAACAAGTGGGCTTGGAGCTTTGCCTTGGCATCAACCAAGGCCGCGTCGGCAGCCGCATGGCGGCTGCCCAGCGTCTTGGCGCGAGCGCGCAACGCCGCGAGTTCGGTTTCGAGTTTTTCCACAGAGGTTTTCCGTTTGAACAAAAGTGCCATGCCGTAAGTATCGGCATATCGAAGTGATTTGTGGAGAACGGAGTTGTGGCGCGCGCCACATGGCGCACCCTTTGTTGTGGCGTCCGCCAATCCTGTGCCCCAGGTGTATCGGATCACTGCTCATCAACGGAGAAATTCTCCCGCTGCACCTCCTTCCGAGGCCCTCTCTAAAGGAGTATGGTTTAGTGCTGCTTTGGAGCTGCCAGCGGGACGTGCCGAGGTCCCGATGATTTTAGCGGCAGCGTCCGTGCCACCGGCAGGCACTGAGCCTCAATAGACCAAATCCCTTTTTGGCGGTCCTACTGCACTCGATCCATCGTGTGCGTCGGCACACTCATTTTGAGGAGACTTCAATGGACAAGCGCATCATCGTTACCGTTGTGTGTTCCACTCTAGGCTTGATCAGCGCAAGCGGCTCTGCGATTGCGGAAATGGTCGGGCGATTTGAGTGCAACGTTGTCGGCGCGGTAAGCCAAGACCCCATCGGTGACAAGGATGGGCATGGGCTCGCCACGGTCCAATATTCTTGCTTTGGAGTGGAGGGCATGCTGAAGGGCGCGTTGTACTCAGGGTCTTCGACCAGTGAGTGGGATGGCCCTCAAGGAACGTATTTGTCTGGCGGTGGAATTGTCCGAGCGGCCGGGGGGCTCGCGGTTACCCAACTCACCGAGGGTACAGGGTCCGCTGTCATGAAGGATGGCAAGCCCGCCGGTAGCGAAGCCTCTGGGAAAGGGCTGATCAAGTTCGCTTTCGGCACACTTGCCGCAATCTCAGGAAAGGCCGACAGATGGGAAGCCAAACCAGCAGGCTTTGGTCGATTTAGCCTCGAAATTACGGCTGACACCGAAGCGGGCACTATCGGCAAGAGCAAGGAATAGCCACTCACGACGGAAGCCTGGCCTAGTGGGGTGTCCCCGGTCTTGAGTAACGAACTCTTCATCTCAAGCTGGGGACGCCATATTAGGCGGCATTGGAGCCAGGGGCCGCGCGCTTGAGCGGTCCCTGCGGTCGAGCCCAACCCTCATATTTGCGTGCCCGCTCCTCGGCGCGTCGCCGTGCATCTATGCCGCGACGACTGTCGAGCTTGCCATTTTCGATATCGTCGAGCAGTCGCGCTTTACCGACCAGCCAGCGTGTCGCCCATTTGACGCCCATTGGCTTGTTCGTCATGGCGGCCAGCTCACACGCCTTTCGAATTTTCTCATCCGAACACTCGGCCACGTCGGCGGCCTGATCCAGGGTCAACAACTCGCCAGCGAGAATGAGTTCGATAACGTCGCCAACCGTTGGCGGCGTCCATCCGAGTTCGGCCAGCATAGCGAGAAGCTGGTCGATCATGCGCGCAGGATCGGCCATCAGTCCACCTCAGCCGCTTCGTTCCCGACCCCGCCGATATCATCGCCGCGACCTTCGCCTACGGTTTTGACACCAGAAAGCTCGTCGAGGCATTCGTAGACCTCGCCGCGCACGATCTCCTCGACCTCGGCGCGCGAGCGCATCTCGGAGGACGTTGCGACCTTGCCCGGGATCGACAGAACGCGCTCCTTGAATGTCGCGAATATCGCCTCTGCGCTTTTCTGAATTGCCACGAGCGGCACGTATTCGCCGCGCGCAACGGCATTCTTGAGGGCAATTGCCGCAGTCTGCTCGCGTGCCAGTTCGGCGCGGGCTTTCGACAGGCCAGCGGCATCCTTACCGTGCCCCGATGCGCTCTTGCGGATGTTCTTGATGTACTCTTCGCGAACGCGGTTCAGATCGTAAGCGCCGCGCTCGGCTTTCGTGATGACGCCCTGCGCGACCAGATCGTGGAAGCGCGCGGCGGTCAGGAAGATATGAGACGCAGCTTCAGCCGTTGTTGCCATTTTCCTATCCATTTTCCTATCAAGGCCCTTATGTCGGGCTATCACTGGTTGTGTATTGCGCTGCGGCGTTACCCCTGCGGGTGCCGGGTCAACTGGGACCCGCTTAAGTTGTATCGAAGAATTCTTCCGCTTCCTTTGCGAGTGCCACAGACAGGCACCACACCGTGGCGGCAGAGCCCAGACCATAGCCAGAGCGCTGTGGACGGCCGGGTGTCACCCTGTCACCCTGAAAACCCGTTTTCATTCTAAAACACCATTTCCTCCCGATTGCCGCACCATCCCAGCTGCCGCCCCCCTCTCTTGCCTCTTTTTCTATTTTCTAGCTTTTTGAACAAAGAGGGTGACGCGGGTGACACCACATCAGAGAAACCACTGCGGCTATTGGGTTTTTCGGGTGTCACCCTGTCGGAAAGGCAGGGTGACACCGAGGTGACACCGGAGGCCAAGGGTGACACCGTTCTCAGCCACTCAGGGCACCATGAGGCCGTGGTGTCACCCTGATAACGCCCCGGTGTCACCCTTGGCATTATCAGGGTGACACCCTTGGTGACGCCGTGCGCATGGATCGTGTGCACGTCGCACAGCATGTTGTGACTGTTCGTGGCAACGTCAGCGACGGCGGCACCACCTTTCCTGATCAAGGGGTCAGTCCCATGGAAACTCCTTCGGTGCGTAGGGGCGAGACGTAAGTTCATCGATAGTCGGTGCGTATTGCTTCCGATCCGCCTTGACGCGCGTGGTCGCCACGTCGGCCTCGTCAGATGATGCAGCCTGCAGCACCGCGTCCCGCAAAAAGCGCTGGATGTTAGGGACGACGCGCCGGTATACCTCGGTTGCCTTCCACGTCGGCGGGATTTCCCGTATTGTCTTTTCGACGGTTTCGGCCATCCGGTGGTCTATCGAGCCCGACACGCGCGCGATGAAGGCTGCGTCTTCCCAGAAGCCAATGCCAGCGACGTTCAGCTTGCATCCGAGATAGAAACGCTGGCTGGCTTTGTTTTTGAACTTCTTCTTGTCCTGCGCGATGCGCGAATTAGGCAGATTTGCCAGATCGTGACCGAACGTGGTGGGGCTCGGCACGACGGCCCTGTCGCCGTGTTCACTGATCCACCACTGTTTGAACGTGGCGTAGACATCGATGGTAGACATCATCACCTCTGCATCGGCATCGAGGCATTCATCGACAAATGCAGCAGCACAGTTGCTGTCCTTGCGCGACTGCTCCAGCAGGTCCTTTCCAGACTCGGTGTTGACGAAATGCCCGCGCTGAAGAGCACGCTGCAACCCAATCAGCGCCCAGTTCAGGACGCCCGGCAGCTCGGTGTTGATGACCAAGTCGTGCGGCTCCCAAGCCGGATTGTGTTTGCGGGCTTCCTCGGCGACGCCGACCGGCGTCTCCTTGCAGAAGGTCCGAGTCATCGGGATAATGATCATGCGCGTCGCCATCGACCCGCTGCTTTCCTTGAATTTCGGAGGATGATTGGTTCCCCAAAACGCAGGCGTGTTCACTTTCATCGAGATCGCCGGGACATTCTTGGGGTTGACCTCGACCGGGTCGCCCGTGATGATGCATTTCACCAAGTCCGAGACGTACCAGCCGGACTGATTGAACGCCTCGCCCAGCACCCAAGGCAACCTGCGTGCAAACGACTGCAGGCCGTGATTGCCTTCGAGCTTTGCGAAGGTCGTCGTGATCGCACCACCGAACAACGCGGTGAAGACCTTCAGGATGACGGTCTTGCCGGTGTCGGGGAAACCGAACAGCACCAAAGCGCGGGATAACGACTTCGGCTTGTCGTCGATGAGCGCCATCCCGATCAGCTCCTGCACCAGCTCCACCGTGATCTTGCGGTCGCCATCAATCATATCGGCGAAGGCATCGTTGAGGAGTTGCTCCCAATGCGGGCAGACTGCGTTGGCGTCGTAGCGGATCGGCAAGCACCACGTTGCGAAGTGCTCCGGCTTGAACGTCTCCATCTGGCCCGTGATCGGATCGATCAAGGCGTCGCGTGTTGGCACCTTGCCGTGAGCGTCGAACGTCACGGGCTCGTGGTTGCAGACCTCGGCACTGCGGAGGATATGTGCCGTGGCCTCATTGAAAGTCGAAACCTTCGACTTGTTCTCCCGCCCCAGATCGTTAACGATCTGCTGCAGTTGCGGGTGCAGGGATCGCGACACGTCCTTGTCCGCCTGCAGCGACCACAAGCCGTCGCGATAGCGGTAAATGTGTTCGACGCCCTTGAGATCAGGCACGCGCCGCAGCAGTTGCCCGAGGCCCTTCTGCATGCCCGCAATAAAGATGTTGGCGACGATGATGTGGAGCGGTTGCTTGCCTTTCTTGCTATTGTGGCCCATCCCGGGCGGCGGCGTGGTTGCCTCCGCGTCGCTGTCAGTGCAGTCGCCGTCCGCTTGATCTTCGGCCCGCTCAGCGGGCGGCCAGACCCAGCCATTATCGAGCGCCATCTTGAAGATGGTGCCTGCGCCGATGTTGGTCGGCGGGCTTCTGAATATCTTATTCCACTGTCGGCGCGTCTCTTGCGCATCATACTTGCTGGATTTGCGCGACCACTTGTCGAACGCTTCGAACGCGACTTCGGAGCCACGGGTCGCGCGCCATGCTGCCATGGCCGCGCGCTTCCACTCATCCCAGTGGAAATCATCATTCGGGATGTGCTCCAGCGCGGCAGCGATCAGCTCAGGATCGGCCTCAAGAGCGTGGTCGTTGGCGTAGTCGGCGAACGCATCGCCACTCGATATCGACCGCTTGTCGCGTTGTGGGTTCTGCTTCGTGTTGCTTGCGACCTCGTTGTTCGGCCCGGCAAGGCTGATCAGGTAATCGGCTTGGTAGGTCGGCGCGTTGTCGATCTTCTTCAGCGTCGTCAGCTCGGGGACATACCCCCGCGCCGCCTTTTTTTCGGTCGGATAGCTCACACTGCCCGCGAGCCGCAGCGGCTGATGCGCGCTCACGACGGCAGCATCGGCCCCTAGCAGGCGCTGTAGCGCCGAGTTGACTTCCTTGAGGTGGTCGGCATTCTTGATGCCGGTGACGAAGAAATAAAGCTGCCCGCGCAGATGCGGGACAGTGCCGGTCGTCACGATCAGTGCAGGCACAAGCCGGTACTGCTTCAGGACCGCCTCAATGCGTTCGGCATCACCGGCCTTGTCGAAGTCAACCCATGCAAACCGCGACGCGAGATAGTTCTCGACCTTGGCCCGCCGGTCCGGCGGGACCGTCCTGCTGCCGTACTGGCGCAGCGCGCCGCCGATGTAGAGGTTCGCGCCCTTGGCATTCAGCGCTGCCGCGCTCTCCGCCGCGAGCCGCAACTCCCTGTCGTTGAGAGCCGACCACGTCTGCGCCTGATTAACGTCGCCGCCGTCAGTCACGGGATGACCGTATGCAATCTCAAGGACCGCATTGGGGAGACCATGTGTGAATGCCGGATCGCACAGCTCGTGAATATGCGCGTTCATCGCGATGACATCCGGCTTCAGGTCGCGCGCGGCACCGTATTGGAGCAGGCCATCTGCCACCGCGCCTGCCCAAACGTGCTGCGGACGCTCCTCCCAACGCTCGAAAATGTCAGCGCCGTCGATGAACTCGGCAGCGTGAGCCGCGTAGTCCTCAAAGAGTTTTGTAACGGCGTCGAATTGTGTGGTATCAAGCATGAGTGGATTTCCCAAAGTTCACAAGCATCTGCGCCCCTAGCGGCCTGTCCCGAGGCCCCTAGGGGTTTTGCGTTACTTAGGTGGACGCGTTGATTGCGGTTGAGTATTCGCAACCGCGCTCGAAGCGAGCATTTTGCGAGCCGCAGTTTTCCGGCTGCTGCGCACGCGCGGAGATCGCGGCGTTCACCCAATCATCGATCTCGGCGGCAACCCAACCGACGCGACGCATGCCGATGGGCACGCGTTTAGGGAATTTGCCTTCGGCTTCGAGACGATCTACGTGGCGGCGGCCAAGCGGAACACCGCGTTCGCGCAGTTCAGGAAACAAAAGCAGTTTGCGAGACATTAGTCGCGCTCCTTCTTCTAGAGTGAGCACGCCAATGCATTTCGACGTGCGCCCCGTCACGTCAGGGCGCGTCCTAGTTAGAGCATTTTCGGTATTTGAGAAGATAGTTATCAAACGCTATTTGGCGCAAACGTGCCGTTTGATAAGTTGCCTATTCGCGATTGCTGTTCACAGATCACGAGCATCGGTAGTTGCAACGCTGGTCTGCGACGCACTTATCAAACGCAATCTGCGCGCGGCGTTCTGTAGGTGGATTGCGCAACGCAGCACCTTTTGCTTCAAACTTCATGATGAAGCGCAACGATGATCCGGCGGCGATGCCGCAGCATTGCACTACACCGAGCAGCAGCAAGGCTCCGAAGAAAGCTGTGTCGGAAGTGCCGCGCGCTGCCTACTCAATCCCGGAATTCTGCGAGGCCCATCGCATCCGCGAAGCCTTCTATTACAAGCTGCGCGCTGCCGGTCTTGGACCGCGCGAGATGCGCGCCTTGCGCAAGGTAACTATCAGCTCTTCTGCGATGCATGGTGCCGCCCGGAATAGCGCGGGATGCACAAATCCAAATAACACGGTCGAATGAGATTTTGCGGTTGGCCTGATAGGCTGACGGTAAGGAGTTGCGATGATCGCTGCGAGACAACCGAAGGCCGAAACGGAAGAGGTGGCACCGGAAAAATCCCGGCCTCGACGCATGCTGAGCGAAAAACAGGTGTTGGAGATCGTTCCGGTCGGTCGCACCACGCTTTACCGCATGGCGAAGGTAGGCCGGTTTCCCAAATCGACTTACATCTCACCGAACCGCAGGGTCTGGTTCGAGGATGAGATTATCGCTTGGCAGCACGCGGTCGATGAATTCAATCCGAACCGTGGCCGGGGTAAAGGGCGTCGCCGCCGTGTTTTGCCGCGTGCAGGCTAATTCAACGAGCTAATGTCCGGTTTCTGCGGCCGAGCAGACATACCGTTCGGCCCGACAGATGCCCGCAGGACCCGAAGCGGACTCAACAGCGTTGGTCAAGGCGAGCTCGTTTGTCGGGCCAGCGGATGCCACAACAGAGCGCGACCGATGAGCGTAATCCCGACAGCCAGAGGCAACAGCCAATAGGTAAAGTGGGGAAGGTCTTTCCAAACGGGCAACTGCCTTCCGTTGTCCACGTAAAAGGCGATCAGAAGCAAAACGTAAGATATCCCCATGCCGCTGATGTGCAGCCTAGCCCAATCGCGCCAGCGTCGCCGTCTGGCTTGGCGGCCGAAATACGCTGCCGCGAACGACAACGCGCCAAGAACGAACAAGTGATAATCCTCGGCCCAACGCACCACAGCCAGACTGGTCGCAGTTAGACAAACTCCGGCCAAACACCAAAAGTAGACCGTGCCGTACCGGGGATGGCGACCCGCGCGTTTCTGACTGAGCATTGCGATAGCGCCGGTGACCGTGCAGGCGAGCCCGAGCAGGACATGAATGCCCACCACAGCCAGAAACACGGGATCAGTGGAAGGTATCTCAATTCCCGCTACATTGGTGATTCCTTCGGTCATGCTGATGCTTGCCGCGCCGTCGCTCTAGATTGATCTGCCTCAAAACAAACTAGCCTCGCATCGGCCAATATTCTCCAAGGTGACGGAGGTTAGCAATGTGGTGGAACTACTGGGGCAAGCCGGAAATAGTCAACGTGCGACCCGGCCGCCTCGGCGAAAAGTGATTGGATCAATATCGCTCCGGCGGGATTTATCGGACGGTGGTGACGCTTCTCAGGAGGTTTTCAAATGAACAGTCGCATCTTGGGACTCACGGTATCTGTTCTATTTCTGACGTACGGCACTGTCGGTGCTTTTGCACAGGACCAAATGACACCCCATCCAGATCAGCAACAAATGCAACCGCATCCCATGGGTCAGGAAGGCGCGGGCACGATGGGGCACGGAAGCATGATGGGCGGCGACATGATGGGGCGCGGCATGATGGGTGGAGGCATGATGGGACCACCACCTTTTATGATGCGGATGATGTTCGCTCTGATGGACGCCGACGGCGATGGGAGCATCTCATTGCAGGAGTTTCAGGAAGCTCACGAACGAATTTTCAAGGCAATGGACACCAACAAAGACGGCAAGCTTACGCTGGAGGAGATGCAAGCGTTCATCCACGGGACCAAGTGATGGGTTGCGCGCGGGCAGTCTGACCAGCAAGCAGCTCGCCCAGACGAACAGCCCGAACGGCTAATGACAAGCGGATGTTCGCGGCTTGCCAAAAAAGGCCTTGGCAATGCCCGAGTTGTGACTATGCAGGCCCGCCTTCCATGTCGCCTAGTGGCTCAACCCTGACACTCGGGTTCGCGTTTTCGATGTCTGCTTCCGAGTGAAAGGCGGACCTTTTTAGCGCAGCAGCGCTCCTCACTGAACTAGGGCCTATTGGGGCCTGTCTGATTTGGACAGCCCCATTTGCTTTCAGCGTGTGTCGTCGAAGGCTATGATTTTAAAGCGCTTTATTAGTTTCCATTAGCGGACAAAAAGTACTGGACTACAGGACCACACGTCTTCGCCGTCCGCTTCAACATCATTCGTCCGCACGCTCATCGCGCGCATGATGCCGCCGCGTCCATCGCATCCCGCTCCCAACGTCCGTGACGACCGCGAAGCGCCCCTCTTGTGGGAACAGGACGGCAAAAGATATAGCAGTGATTTGGGTCTTCGGAAAATCAGAATATTTTTGCAAAAGGGGCTGGACAGGGATGAGGTGATTTGCCCGTCAGGCATCGGCGGCTGCGCTGCCCAGGGTGCTTTGCAGGGCTTTTTATTATTCGAGCGACGAAGCTTCCTTGGCTGGCGACCTTTCGTGACGTCATCGAGAAAGGCGGCGAGGCGAAACCGCAAAAAGACGGAAAGAAGGCCGGATCCGACTCCCCGCTCAAAGTCGTGGTTCTAGTCGCCACCTTTGTAGTGGCACTGAGCTCCGTCGCGCTGCGCTCAGCCGTTGGCTTCTAGCTAAGCGCGTCAACATCTCGGGCGACGTCATCTGCCTCCGTTGACGGCCTCTTTCTTTTTGAGATGTCATCCGTTGGAATCTTTGAGACATGCCGCCGAAGTCTGGGAAGTCCGGTCATCGGGGTAGACCCGGAAGAGGCCGGCCCACGGTTAGAACGACGCGATTGACCCAACGGAGACATTCGTCCGCCGAATTGTCCCTTCTCCGTTGCGACCTCAGAACTCGCCCGCGCGGCAAGCTTCAGCCCCCCAGCGACTTCGCCGGACTTTCGAGGTTCTGGGGGCCTACAACTCCAGGTGCGCGCCCCTAGAAGTGTTCAGGGACAAAGGTCATTCTGCGCAACGTCGCCCGATCATTGTATTGGCCCTTATTGGAACGCTTAGGCAGCTTGACCCGCTCGGGCGACAAGCGCTTGTAGGGAATCGTCTTCAGCAAATGCGAAATGCAGTTTAAGCGCGCACGCCTCTTGTCCTCCGAGCGAACGACGAACCATGGCGCATGCTTGGAATCCGTGGCTTTAAGCATCAGGTCGCGCGCCTTCGAATAGTCATACCAGCGCCGGTAGGATTCCAAGTCCATCGGACTCAATTTCCACTGCCGGAGCGGATCCTCAATGCGGGCTGCGAACCGCTTCTCCTGCTCCTCCATACCGGCTTCCAGCCAGTACTTGATCAGGATGATGCCGGCGTCCACGATGTATTTTTCGACTTCGGGAGCCAACGAAAGAAAGCCCTGGTGTTCTTCCTTGCTGCAGAAACCCATGACGTATTCGACGCCGGCGCGATTGTACCAGCTTCGGTCGAAAATCACGATTTCTCCAGCGGCAGGAAGATGCTGCACGTAGCGCTGGAAGAATATCTGCGTCTTTTCCCGGTCGGAAGGTGCCGGGAGGGCCACGGTGCGAAACACGCGCGGGCTTACTTTTTCGGTGAGGGCCTTGATCGTGCCTCCCTTTCCGGCGGCGTCGCGTCCTTCGAACAGGATGATGGCCCGCAGCCCTTTGGTTGTCACCCATCGCTGGAGATGGCACAGCTGGACTTGGAGCTTGCGCAGCTCTTTTTCATAGGGTTTGCGCTTCATTTTGTTGTCGTCTTTTGCCATGCCGCTCGCCCCCCGTTGAACCCAGAATGGTACTGCTTATAGGTCCCTTTGAGATTTGCGCAGGCTTTACGCTTCGCAATGAACATTCCTCCTAACTACATGCTCGCAGAACGGATCGGTTGACCTAGATCAACCGGGTACTTGCCGTCTTGCAAGGCCGACTATTCTGATAAAACAAAAAAGGATCGGGCAGTCACGTGGTGGAGAAGACATTCGACATGCCCACGTCTATCAGACTGCGCTCACTTCCGTTCCTGGCACTTTTCAGACATGGCCAGTCTAACTGACGATGTCCGTTGTCGGGGGTAAAGCGGACTCACGGCCGACATCGCGGAAACGATGCGATTGACCCGATGCCGACTTCGGACTTGCATCAGATATTTGCGGTAGCCATAACCGGCCTTCGCACATCAGTGCGTCAAAACGTAATACTGTCCTTTGGTACAAGTGACGGAACGGACAGTTTTCATTTTTATTGAGGCGATTGAACTTCTCATTCCGCGCAAAACAATTTTACGTTCTGTTGAATTTGGTAGTTCTGGAATTCAGCTCACGTTTGTGCGTATCACCACAGACCGGACGCCCCGTCCCAATTCGCTCGGGGACCTTGGCATGACCAGTGGATCGAACCCAATCGTCAGTTTGAATGAATTCACCGACGAGAAAGGAGCCGAGATTTACGGCGAGAAGGAGCCCGCCGAGTACGTTTATCAAGTCAAAACGGGCGCAGTTCGAAGCTACAAACTACTCGCGGATGGCCGCCGCCAGATCGGCGCGTTTCACTTGCTCGGCGATATTTTTGGGCTGGAGAACGGTAGCGCGCATCGATTTACCGCCGAAGCGGTCGTGAAGACTACTGTCCGCCTAATCAAACGGCAAAGCCTTCAGGCGGTAGCCGAAAGTGACGCGGTTGTCACGCGAAACCTACTCAGTATGACCACCAGCAATCTGGAACACGCAGAAAATCGCATGCTGTTGCTGGGCTGCAAAACTTCGCTGGAGAGGGTCGCCGCGTTTTTGGTTGAAATGGACGGGCGGCTAACCGCTACCGGGATCATGGCGCTACCAATGTCCCGTCGGGACATTGCCGACTATCTTGGCCTGACGCTTGAAACCGTATCTCGTGCACTATCGCGGTTGCAACGAGCGGGCGTGCTCGACTTCACCGGCCACACTCAGCGCGAAATCGTACTCCGCGATCGACAACGGTTAGCAAGCTTCGATTTGGCAGCATAGACACGAATACAAGTCGTATCGGAAACAAGGTCGCGCATAATAGGGCGGCTGACGTCAGTCGGCTTGCAGTCGCCTAAGCAAGGTAGCACTGCTCGCCTATTGATCCATCTCAATGCCCTCTTTCGATTTCCGTTTTCAGTAGCGATATGTGAAGCCGCCCGAAGTACCACGCCCGGATCAGGACAAGCTGCCGCCCAAATTGTCGCGGTTAGAGGAAGCGCGCCGGCTCGGTCGCCGTACGGCCTTGATCTATGTCAAGACTTCGAGCGAAGCCTTGATCTATGTTAACGCTTCGAGCGACCAGCGCCGGAAGTCTGTAGGGCGTTGGTGTGGCCGTCCCTGCGCCATGGGGAATGTTGGCCATGCTCGGCCAAATTATCGTGACACTCACGTCCGCTGGAAGCATCTCTCAAGGTTTCCATGTCGTGACGTTCGTGAAGCGTTTGATCTGTCGCAACGCGCGCGACAAGCGAAGGCAAATAGTTTTCAAAATGGGGGGCAAGCAGGTAACGGAGAAAAGCCATGAAGCAGATGAGTCTGACGACAGTTGCTATTGCAGCCTCGACGTTTGCGTGTGCGGCGCTGCTCTCCTTCGACTGCTCTGAGCAACGCGGCCTCTCGCTATCAGTCGAGAAGGCCGAAGCACGGGTCGGTCGTCCCCTGACCCCCGTGAGCGTTGCGGGCGTCGCGCGCCGGCAACACCGGCGGGCTGCTTACGGCGCCGGAGGTATGGTCGTGGGGCATTACGGAGGCAGCGCGAACAACAGAGGCGGCTTGGTTGGCGGCGACGACCCCGGTACCTACGCAGGCGCCGCCGCGGTCGGCACGGCTGCCGCTATTGGCGCCACCTCGCCTTACTACACGGGTGCAGGTTACTACGCCGGTAGTCCTTACTACGGTGGCCCTATTCGGGGAACCAGGGCGGCCTACTATGGCGGTTATGCCGGTGTGGGTGCGCCTCCGGTCGGCTGGACGGGCGGTGTGAGTAGCAGCGACTATGCCCTGTATATCCGAAACCTGCACGACTCCGGGTATGATACGAAGAACAATTTCAACGCGAGCGGGAACGTGAGGACGCAATAGCGTCTGGTCTCGTCGTCCATCGTCCATCGTCGTCTCCCGTGGGTCCTCGCTGAGATGACGGCATCGTGGGCTGGGGCCTTTTGCGTTTGGCGACGCTACCAAGTGTCGCCTCGCAAAATGTGCTCGGGCACGTCGGATGTTCGCGGATGAAGCGGGCACGTCGAGTGCACCGGTAAGCCGTAATAGTGACCGAAGACGTGCGCGTGATCGCCGCGGTCTTCGCAAACGAACTCGGTGATGTGATCGGGGGCGCTCATTGCGGCGGTGGCGCTGGCTATCTTGCAGCGGTTGGGTCGGTCGTGAATAGACGTGCGAAAAGCCCTGGCCTACACCACATCGTCCTGTATTGAAGAGCCGCCGACGGGGCGGCTTTTTCTTTTGAGGCCTTCTTATTGGCGTCATGTCCGAGTTTGGCACCTTTGAGAGTGCCGACCGATGCTGCCGATGTCGGTTCATAGTGGAAGACCGGAAGTGATCGGCGCATCGTCGACCGACACATTTGACCCGACTCGGACCATCGGCCTTTTTGGCAACCTATTAAGTCAACATCTCTGACTTATGGTTCGCCAGTTGCGGATGATGTAGCTTGACCCGTGTGACCTCGTGTTCGCGAATGCGGAATTTGCCTAACGGCTGAGCCGCCTGACATGGAATCGCGCATGACCCTTGATCCGATTCACCAGTTCAATATCGACAACCTCTTCAAGATCGGCCAGATCGGCAATCAGGCCATCTACTTCACCAATTCGTCCGTCTACATGTTGGTCTCGGTGGCGGTAATTTGCTTGGTGATCGTGGGTGGCACTGCAGGCCGGCAATTGGTCCCCGGGCGTTTCCAGTCGATGGCCGAAGTGAGCTACGAGTTCGTGGCCTCTATGATCCGCTCCACCGCCGGCCCGGAAGGGATGAGGTTCTTCCCGCTAGTGTTCTCACTGTTCACGTTCATCCTGGTCTCAAACGTGATCGGCATCATTCCCTACACCTTCACGGTCGCGAGCCACATCATCGTTACCGCCACATTGGCGCTGCTCGTGTTCTTCACGGTGCTGATCTACGGCTTCTACAGGAACGGCCTGAAATTCTTTCGGATCTTCGTGCCCTCGGGCATTCCGATCTACATCCTGCCACTTGTCGTCGCGATCGAAATCATCTCCTTCCTAACGCGGCCGCTCTCACACAGCGTGCGTCTGTTTGCCAACATGTTGGCCGGCCACATCACGCTCAAGGTGTTCGCCGGATTTGTTGCGCTGCTCGGCACCTCGCTTGGCGCGATTGGTTGGATCGGCGGCATACTACCGCTCGGGTTGACGGTTGCGATGACCGCGCTCGAACTTCTGGTCGCGTTCCTGCAGGCTTACGTGTTTGCCATGCTTACCTGCATCTATCTCAACGACGCTATTCATCCAGGACACTAAACCGCCCCCACACCTCACGACGTGTTGCCGATAAGCCCGGAAATGGCGCTTGTCGGACGTGCCCCGCCAAGCTGACGATGTCCGTTGATAGGAGCAAAGCGGACCGCGCGCTTGGGCGCATCGGCGCGTTTACTTTCGCGCCCTTGGTCTCCCGATCCGCGATGAGAGGATAGTTACTCACCAGCGAACAGGCTCTGGAGCAGGCCAAGGTATTCGCTTCGAGTTGAGCGCGATAATGGCGTCGAGATATATCCTTGGCGCGCTGGCCCGTTATCGATGGCGCGGCGCTCGGTCCGGCAAATCGCATCAAGAAAGCCAGCAGGCTCGCAACGGCATTACCGTCATCGCCATGTCTTCGTTCACTGCGGCCAATCCTTGCAGAGCATGATCCCGAGCATGATCATCGAGCCGACTGCGACCACCACCGAGCAGATCACCGGCAAGGGCTCGAAAGATGTTGTCGCGGGCCACCGGACCGCTTGGCTCGTCGTTCAACCTCGCCGCGGACTTCACATCGAGCAGCGAACGTAGGACGCTTCCACTGGCACCGGCTCCTTGGAGCTGAGTGTGATCCTATTCTCTCCGGAGATTTTCACATCGAATGTTACGTCTGAAACCGTGACACCGTCCGAGCACGACGCAATCACTTCTACATTCGACCCGTCATCGTGCAACGATTTGACAGTGCATTTTTGAAATGTGCCAGTTATTTGCTTTCCCCGGATGATTAAACCGCCCGCGTGGAGATCAGCATCTTGCTTGAACGCAAGCTTGTTATTCTCTTTGGTAAACACTTGGCCGCAGGCCGAGCCGTCGACGGTCCAAGCTCCGCTCAAATCCGCGGCCTGTGTCGAGGCCGATTGCGAGACGAGAAGTACCAAAAGCACCAACGGATTGAAGGTTCTCATGAAACTCTCCGATTAAATGGTCGATAGGCTACCGGAGCGCGTTCGATCGGACGTGGAATGCCGCTAAATCGGTCTGGTCCGTCATGAGGCTCTCCCGCCGTCGCCGTGCCCCCTGCCCGAACTATTAAGATAGAACCAAGGCTCGTTTTTGGGAAGCCGAGTCTCCTGCTTCTCGCGACAAACGCAGCCGAGATTGATGCCGATGCAAAAGTCGATGCGCCGGTCGGCGGCGAGCCAGCGGCCGGCACCCGCCGGCTGACGTCCGCTAATGGGATGGCCCGGCCGTGCTCAGCGGCCTAATTTGCTGGACTGTGGCTGGGAGGCGGTGAAGCAAAGCTCAAGGAGCATGCGATGCGCACATTTCAGAAGATAGCTGGAATCATCACCACGATCGGGATCGACATCGGCAAGAACACCTTCCACCTCGTTGGCTTTGACCAGCGGGGTGCCATCATTCTGCAGCAGAAGGTGTCACGCAGTCAGCTCGAACGCCGTGTCGCCAATATTCCACGTTGCCTGATCGGCATGGAGGCCTGCTCGGGCTCCCATCACATCGGTCGGCAGCTGGCTGAGATCGGCCACGATGTGCGTCTGATCCCGGCCCAGTACGTGAAGCCGTTTCTCAAAGGGCACAAGAACGACTACCGCGATGCCGAGGCGATCGCGGAGGCAGTGCAGCGGCCCACCATGCACTTCGTGACGATCAAGACGCCGGAACAGATGGATTTGCTGGCTTTGCATCGCGTGCGCTCACGTCTTGTCGGACGGCGGACGGGCGTGATCAACCAAATCCGCGGCTTCCTCATCGAGCGCGGCATCACGGTGCGTCAGGGCCCGATGCCCCTGCGCAAGGCGCTATCGGAAATTCTAAGCTCAGACACTGGCGCGCTTTCGCCCAGAATGGTTGGCCTCATCGCTGACCTGGCCCAAGACTGGCGTCGGCTTGACGAGCGCATTACAGCCGTGTCGGCCGAAATCGAAGCGCTGGCGGAGCAAGACCACAGTTGTCAGCGCCTGATGACCGTACCTGGGGTCGGGCCGATCATCTCGAGCGCCGTGGTGGCGGCGATCGGCAACGGCACCGGATTCAAGCAGGGCCGCGACTTTGGCGCTTGGCTCGGGCTCGTGCCGAAGCAGGAGTCGACGGGGGATCGCACAATCCTGGGCAAGATCTCCAAGCGCGGCAACAAGTACCTGAGAACACTGTTCGTGCAGGCCGCACACGTCGTTCTCGAGCGGCGGCCGAGCGCAGCGATGCGGGGTTTGTGGCCCTGGGTCGAGCAAGCTTCAAAACGGCTGCACCGCAACATGCTGGCGATCGCGCTCGCCAACAAGCTCGCCCGCATCGCCTGGGCGGTTCTCGCGCGCGGTGGCACCTATCAACCGAGGATCACCCATGCAGCATGACAAAGGCTCGCTCAGGTTCACCAAGGAGATGCCCGCCATCCCCTCGGAGCCACCATCACTCGCCTCATTGGGCGAGCGAGCGACGGTGGCTCCGAGGGGATGGCTTCACGTGATCCGGCTGACGTCAAACATCAGAACGGAGACTGAATAGTTTAGTATCGACAGCTTTCCCACCGAGGTCTGCGGGATGGAATGAAGAGATGGACGAACGGTCTGCCCGGCGCAACCAAGAGACTGGGTGCCATGATGGCCCAACGAGGTCTTTCCGCTAGTCAGCCTCGGATGCGCGCGGATGCCCATGATGGCCCGGAGCAAATGCTCCACGTTAGAGGCCTGATACATTGTTGCAGCTCTCACGTTCGTCGGTCTTGGAGCTTCTGTCTTGCAACGCACGGCCCGGGCCATACATTCTGGCACGTTTGAGACATGCCGACCGGCTCCGACAATGTCCGTTGATCGGATCAGACCGGAAGTGCCTGGCAAACGGCCGAAACGACGCGATTGATCCAGAGCAGTCGTTCGGGTCTACTATCCCTCTGCCATAGCCCTAAGAGCGCTTCCCGGATTTTCGCTGAAGCTCGGCCTCTATATCCGCGAACTCGCCGCCCAGTTTGAACAGACACCAACCTTTTTCATCCACTTCCTTGCGGACATCAGGATTCGTGTCTGCCGCTGATCGTGATCGAGTGATGGTCCATTCGTCTTCGGTAGTGGCAGTGGGCATCCCCATATCCTCGCGGACTACAAGCCGCCAGCCAGGAAAGATGCTGTGCGTGTGGAAGAGATATTTCATCTTTTTGCCTTCCGGATTGGAAGCTCTCGCGCGGACTATAGTACGTCGCCTTTTTGGCACCCAGACATGACGCAGCGGCGCCACGCATGTCCGTCGTTGAGGATGAACGGACTAAGCTCAGACGTGACCCAACTTCCGTTTTTGACCCCCCAAGTGGAAGTGAGGGTCTCACAAACATAAGTTGTCTTTTTTGGAACGTTTTCTTTTTCCGGTTGTTGTTGCGCCGATCCCCGACCGAAAGCACGGTTCGACGCGACCAGTCCTTCGGATGACGCGAATTAGCTCGCTATCTGTCCGTGAAAGGCGCAGCAATGGTTGCTGTCGCAAAAGCTCAACGGTCGCTGAGATGGGCGAACAACCGCTGTCTGCACCTTTGACAAATTCCTTCAACTACGCCAGGGGCTGATCTGTGATCGGCTGCTTGACGAGCGAGGCTATCCGTGTCGACAGATTTAACACCGGTGCCGAACGTTCTAATCGTCGAAGACGAGATGATTCTGCGCATGCGCGCGATCGACATCGTGGAGGATGCGGGGTTTAACCCGGTCGAGGCGGTCAACGCCGACCAGGCAATTTCAATTCTTGAATCCCGTTCGGACATTTCTTTACTTTTGACCGATATTCAAATGCCCGGCAGCATCGACGGCTTGAAGCTCGCCCACGCGGTCCACGACCGTTGGCCTTCCATCAAGATCATCCTGGTTTCCGGTCAAGTGAAGCCATCAGACGCGGAAAGGCCGGCGAACAGTCGCTTCTTGGGCAAACCGCTGGGTGTCGACCAAATGATCGCTGAATTGCAGGACATGGTCGGCGCGGGCGCATTGAGGATTTTGCCTGACACAACGATATTGCCGACGAATGTGGCGCTTCCCAGCGCAGAACCAATTGCCCCGTCGCCCCGCTCCGCGCAGGAAGTCGTGTTGTCGGCAGAAAACGACAGCCTCCGGCTTCTGCTGGAGCAAGCCGGCATCGATGCTGAGACTTTACTAATCCAGGCCGGGATCGACGCCAAGGAACGCGAGGCCGCCGACAAGTTGCAGAAGCTGATCCTTGGTGAACTACATCATCGCATCAAGAATACGCTTGCCACCGTGAGCGCGATCGCGTCCCAGAGCTTTCGTGCAGCGCCCAGTATTGAGACCGGCCAGAAGGCCATGGAGGGGCGGCTAACCGCATTGGGCCGAGCCCACGATCTGCTGATGCAGGTCAGTTGGGCGAGCGCAAGTCTTACCCACACCTTTAGCAGCGCAACAGAGCCCTACGACAGCCAAGGGGGCAGGCGCTTCCATTTCAACGGGCCGGATGTCAGAATTACCTCAGGCGCGGTCATTGCGCTTGCGATGACTTTCAATGAGCTGTGCACGAACACGACCAAATTTGGCGCTCTTTCCGTCCCTGCCGGACGCGTGGAAATCGCGTGGACGATCGACGAGCCCAAACAAAGGCTTCACCTTGTCTGGACTGAAAGCGGTGGACCCGCGGTTGAGCCGCCGGCACGGCAAAGCTTCGGCACCCGCATGATGAAGTCTCTCGGCCAACAATTGAACGGCCAAGTGCAGCTCGCCTACCAACCGTCCGGCTTCATCTATTCGCTGGATGTGCCACTTCGCTCCGTTGCGGCAGCCGCTTGACGATTGTCATCTTCCGTTCTTGGCACGAAACTGATATGGCCGGCCTGGTCGGCGATGTCCGGTCTCGGGGGTAGAACGGAAGTCGCATTTCGGGGCCGTCGGGTCCGAGTTTGACCCATAGGCGACCCAACGTCCCGATGTTCCGCGCACCGCTCTTATCATCTGGTAAGGTACGGATACGGTTCATGTGGTAAGGTGCGGTCTTCGACGCTGAAGGAAAAAATGTTGCGGCGCGACTTCATCAGGCGACTCACCGGCGCGGCTAAAAGAAGCAAAGGGCGAGAAAATGAAGCGCCGTGATGTGATGGTGCTGATCGCGGGCGCGGCGGCGTGGCCGATGGTGGTGCGCGCGCAGCAGCGGCACCGCGTGCCGAAGGTCGGCGTGCTCTGGCACGCCGCGGACGCAGACGGCGAGTGGCCCTATTACGGTTGCCTGCTCGACGGGTTTGAAGAGCTTGGCTACAGCCACGGAAAAATTGAGCTCATTCACCGTTTTCCCGACGAAAAACCGGAGAAGTTTCAGAGCATGGCGGCCGAGCTTGTGGCGCTCGCACCCGACGTGCTGGTGGGCGTCGGCGGTGCGGCGCCCTATGTCAAGAAAGCCACCTCGACCATCCCGATGGTGTTCATGTACGTCGCCGATCCGATCGGGGCCAAGCTCGTCGAGAGCATCCGCCGTCCCGGCGGCAATGCCACGGGTCTTACCAATTTCGGTCTCGAACTTGTCGGCAAGCGGCTCGAATATCTCAAGGAGATCAATCCGCAGCTCGCCAGGGCTGCCATGATTGTTAACCCCACCAATCCGATCTCCAATTTCTATGTCGAGCAATCGAACGCCGCGGCTACCAAACTCGGATTGACCTGCAAGCCTTATAACGTCGGCACGCTCGACGACCTCGAGCCTGCTTTCGACGCCATGATAGGCGACCGCATGGAGGCCGTCTTCTTCAATGCCGAAAGCCTGTTCTATGTCGGCAAGAAGAGGATCGCGGAGCTTGCGCTGGCGCGCAAATTGCCGTGCTGCGGCTATGTAAAGGAAGTGCTGGATGCCGGCATGCTGATCTCCTATGGCGCGGACCAGCGCCTGATCGCGCGCCGCACCGCCTATTATGTCGACCGCATCCTTAAAGGCGAAAGACCGGCGGACATGCCGGTCGAGCAGCCGACCCTTTTCCAGCTCTGCATCAATCTCACCACCGCAAAGGCGCTCGGGCTCACCATTTCCCCCACGCTGCTCGCCCGCGCCGACGAAGTGATCGAGTAGGACTTCCTTGCTGTCGTGCATGAGTTCGGTTGTGGCACCTTTGAGAGATGCCGAACCTGGCGATGAATGTCGGCTTTCAGGGGGAGAGCGGAAGTAATGACGACGACGCCAACTGTCGCGATTGACCCCAAAGCGGTCCCAGCTCGCTAGAGTCAGAACACATCGATAGTCGGGAACCGAGCGTCCCCTGTGATGCAATCCCAAAGGTAGATTGCAAGACCGATGTCACCGGTCCAAAGCGAATACCGACCGCGGCCAGCAACCATCTGAGCGCCGCGATACTGGAAGATGGCAGTCATGGCGAACTGGCGCGCGCGGTCGAGCCACATCGGGTCATTCGTGCGCCGGTAGAGCTTGAGGAATGCGTAGCCATTTCCACCCGTGCCGTGGCAAAGGTTCGAGCCCTTTGTCAGCGGTCCGGCGGCCCAGGCAAAGCGGCCGCCATCCAACAGAAGCGCGTCGAATTCTGGCGTAGCGAAGGGCGCGTCAGCAAGGGCCGTCACCATTCCCGGCGCACCGTGACAGTGCTGACATATGAAAAGCCGCTTCTCGCGCTTGCTTCTCGGGCCCCATGTTGTTCCAACTTCGTACCGCCACGCATTCGCTTCAAGCGACTTCGGCACAAATTCGGCTACATGCGCTTGCTGCGCCGCCGTCAACCAATCCCATCCGAGTAATAACGGGATGACGTTGCCGGCGAAGCCGTGCACGGGCCCGAGAAAGCGGTCTTTGGCACCGTAAAGATCCTGGGTCCAAAGTGGACCTTGCGGCGTGTCCTCCAGTTCGGCGAACAGCCGCGCTGCCTGCACTTCGAAGAGGCCCCGCCATCGTTCCTCCTCCGTCATCTCGCCCATGTGGACTGCCGCAACCATCGACCCCGGCATACCCCACATGAGTTCTCGGATTGGCAGTCCATTATTTGCTTCGGCGCGCCTATAAACCAGGTCGGCGAGGCTCGATGTCGGCTCAAGGCGCATTGCGAGAAGTGCCGCACCCATGTCGCCGCGAAGCAGCGAGCCATGCTTCTCGTAGTCGGTCGGAGAACTGGCTTCGTGGTCGATGACTGTCCGCTCCATCAGCTTTGGCAGCACAGAGCGAAAGTCTTCGGCGACACGGGTTGCCCCTATGCGATGCAGGTAATCTAGTGCCCAAATGACACCTGCCGCGCCCTTGTAGAAGCTGGGGTCACCATCTCCCACCCCGTCGTCACTCGGGTGAGCCGGCCAGAACGTGTCGGGATGGAAATGGGCGATCGCATCGGCCGCAATTTCTTCGATCGCGCCCCGAACAGCCGATTCATTCCAGGCGTCCTGTGCAAGCGGACGATGACGTCCGGGGGTAATCATGGCGTGGGGGCTCCTGAGCGCTGTCCATCCGGACTTCAGATGACGCAAGTAAGGATCGCACGATTGAACGAAAGCTATCCAAAAGCGTGCCGCACGGCAAACCAACTGCACCATCTGAAATGGTTCAACGCGGCGAAACATTGAGGCGTCAATGTCCGCCTCTGGCACGTTTCGGACATGGCGCGATGTCCCGCTTGAGTCCGTTATGCGCACCAAACCAGACGTCCGCTGACCACTCCGGATTTATGGGTTCACGCCCTGGTTCTAATGATTTCGGGGCGGTGAAGCCGAAAGAACAAACTGCAAGACCCGCGTTCCGACTGGCCATCCTGACAGGTTGTGTCACTCCTTCAAAATCCGCTCCACGTCAGCAGAAAATCATTATCATGCAGAGTTCGGTCACGTTAACGAGCTCGATTTCCGTCCTGCGGGTCTGGCTTGAATTCGCCGGCAACGCCGAGCCGGTGCGCGCACCAGGGCTCGAACCCGGGCCCAATGATTAGGGTCTCGTGTTTGTGATGTGATCTCAACGATTTGTGTTCAAGGCCTTGGCGGCACGCTTCCTTGGCTGATCACCAGTTCGCCGGGCGGAGTCGACGCTCTTCGTCAACGCGCCGTATTCGTCGCGAGCTGAAAACTTGATAATGGCCCGTCGTATGTGAGTGCAGAATTAATGTCGCTTTGCGAGCCACTAAATGGATTTTGTACGCGCCAGTGGCGCTATCCGCAGCAGCCACGCGGCTTCAACATGACGCGGAAGAGCGGCCTTTTTATTGCCGTAACGGTATGTTGCCTCGTGCTGTGAAGGTGGCGCCGGAAACACTCCGAAACAAAACTCCTTCGCCGGTTTCCCCGAATATGCAACAACAGGCGCGCATGGCCACGGCATCGCCGAACATCCTTATCGTCGAAGACGACCGCGAGACGCGGACGCTGATTGCGAAATACCTGCGCACCAACGCCTGCAACGTGACGACGGCGAACGACGGACGCGAAATGGCGCGGGCGATGGCCGACCATCGCGTCGACCTTCTGATCCTCGATGTGATGCTGCCGGGTGAAGACGGCCTCAGCCTGTGCCGCAAGGTCCGCGCGGAATCGCAAATTCCGATCATCATGCTCACCGCGCGCGGCGAGGATGTCGATCGGATTCTCGGACTTGAAATGGGCGCGGACGACTACTTGGCCAAGCCGTTCAATCCGCGCGAATTGCTGGCCCGGATCAACGCGGTGCTGCGCCGCCAGGCCGCCGCGCAGACCTTCAGCACCAGCAATGGCGCCCCCGCCCTGACCTTTCTGGGCTGGCGGATCGATTTCAGGCTGCGGGAATTGCGCGATCCGGCGGGCGCGCGGGTCGCGATGACCAGCGCCGAATTCGACTTGCTGCGAACCTTTTGCGAGCGGCCGGGCCGCGTGCTGTCGCGCGACAGCCTGCTCGATCTCACCAACGGCCGCAGCGCCGGCTCATTCGAGCGCAGCATCGACGTGCTGGTCAGCCGCATCCGGCGCAAGATCGAAACCGACCCGCAGGACGCCACCATGATCAAGACGGTGCGCTCCGGCGGCTATTTGTTTACTCCCACTGTGGATGCGGTCACGACCCCGGCAAGCGGCTGATCATGAAGCTGCTCGGTTTTCTCAATCTCAGGGGTATCAGTGGACAGATCGCGGCGCTGGTGGCCGCCTCGATCATCGCGATTCACCTGATCATCACCGCAACCTTCCTGATCCATCGGCCGGACCGGTTCGATCCGCCGTTCGAGCAAGGACACAGTCAGCTGGTTCCAATGGTCCAGCTTCTCGGCGCGGCGCCCGCGGCCGGACGGCCAGCGCTGTTTGCCGACATCGCGCGGGCGTTCCCGCAACTGGAGATCGAAAGCCTTCCAGCGGGTCCCGCTCGCGCGGTGGACGAACTTGACAGCTTCAACCTGCGTAGTCTGCATCGCCGTCTCGGCAGCAGCTATCGGATCTTTTCGCTCGCGCACGACGAAAGCAGCCACCACGTCGGCATCGCGCTGCCCGACGGCGCGATGATTTCGGCAAAGCTCCCTCCGGACGAGCGGCAACTTCCGTTCTGGATCAGACCATGGATCGTGACCTTGCTGTTTGGCGCCATCAGCGTCACGCTGCTCGGCCTGTGGGCGGCGCGGGCGTTGACGGCGCCGCTGTCGTCATTCGCGAAAGCCGCCGAGAACTTCAGCCTGAACGGCGCCGCGGCACCGCTGCCCGAACGCGGGCCTGTAGAAATTCGCTCGGTGGCGAAGGCGCTCAACCGGATGCGGGAGCGCATCACCGCTTTGATCGACGACCGCACCAAAATGCTGGCCGCCATCAGTCACGATCTGCGTACGCCGATCACCCGGATGCGCCTGCGCTCCGAATTCATCGAGGACGACGCGCACCGTGGCCGCATGCTGGATGATCTCGACCAGATGCGCTCGATGCTGGAATCCGTGCTTTCTTTCCTGCGCAACGACGGCAAGCTGGAATCCATGACGCTGGTCGATGTTGCAACGACGCTGCAGCTCGTCACCGATCAATTCGGCGACATGGGGCACAAGATCGCTTACGACGGACCCGGCCACGCCATGGCCACGGTCCGTCCCGACGATCTACATCGCAGCATTACCAACCTGGTCGAGAACGCGGTCAAGTTCGGCGCGGAGGCCACCATCCGCCTCATTGTGTCGCCGGACACCGCGACGATCGAGATTGAGGACGATGGCCCCGGCATCGCCGATGCGCGCAAGGCTGCCATGCTCGAACCGTTCGTGCGCGGCGATGACGCCCGGAATATGGATGAAGCTGCGGGTTTTGGCCTCGGGCTTTCCATTGCGCGCGCCATCGTGCTGGCGCATGGCGGCGAGCTGACGCTGCACGACCGGCAGCCGCATGGATTGATCGTTCGCATTCAATTGCCGGTGCGCCAGCAAAGCTGGCAGGCGGCCGCCTGAGCACGCCCAACGTTAAGTTTCGATCGTCGCCTTGGCCATACTGCGCGCAACGAGGAGTAACCTCACGTCGTTGTGAATCGGGCGGATCGGGATCTTGCCTTAAAGGGACGAGACAGCGAGATGGTGGTTGACTGATTCGTGATCGAACGTAGCGCCAACGTAACGAGCGTTGGAGGTTTTAATCACCATCAAGCAATACTTTAAAACGATCGGAAACATTTCGGAGATTTTTTAGCCACATGCGCACCTTACGTGCCGTTCGAAATGACAAGGGGCGCGTTGCGGATGAATGTTGGAATGCGAGTGCGGGGGGGCTTGTTGGCCACCCTGATGATGTGCGTCATGCTGCTATCGTCATCTGCCGTCGCCCAGTCCGTCGCTTCGATCGAGGTCGCGGGCAACCGGCGCGTCGAGGTCGAAACCATCCGGTCTTATTTCAAGGCGGGTCCCGGGGAGCGGCTGGATCAGGCCGAAATCGACGACGGCCTGAAGGCGCTGATCGAGACCGGCCTGTTCCAGGACGTCAAGATCAGCCAGACCGGCGGTCACCTGCTGGTGACGGTGATCGAAAACCCGGTGATCGGCCGCGTTGCCTTCGAGGGCAACAAGAAGATCAAGGACGAACAGCTTACGGCCGAAATCCAATCCAAGCCGCAGGGTACGCTGTCGCGTCCCATGGTCCAGTCCGACGCCCAGCGCATCTCCGAGGTCTACCGCCACTCCGGCCGCTATGACGTGAGCGTCACTCCCGAAATCATCGAACAGCCGAACAACCGCGTCGATCTGATTTTCACGATCGTCGAGGGCCAGAAAACCAGCGTCAAGTCAGTCGAGTTCATCGGCAACAACGCTTATTCGTCGTATCGCCTCAAGGACATCATCAAGACCCACGAGTTCAACCTGCTGAGCTTTCTCGGCGGCGGTGACGTCTATGATCCGGACCGGGTCGAAGCCGATCGCGACCTGATTCGCCGCTTTTATTTGAAGAACGGCTTTGCGGACGTGCAGGTGGTGGCCGCGCTGACGGAATACGATCCGGCGCGCAAGGGCTTCCTGGTGACCTTCAAGATCGAGGAGGGCCAGCAGTACCGCGTCTCGTCGGTCAATATCCAGTCCAGCATTCCCACCCTTGACGGAAACGACCTCCGCAGCTTCTCGCGCGTCAGCGTCGGGTCGCTCTACAACGCCGAGGCGCTGGAGAAGACGGTCGAGGAAATGCAGATCGAGACCTCGCGGCGGGGGTATGCCTTTGCCGTCGTGCGGCCGCGCGGCGATCGCAATTTCGAGGCCCATACCGTTTCCATCGTCTTTGCCGTCGACGAAGGCCCGCGGACCTATATCGAGCGCATCGACGTGCGCGGCAATACCCGCACCCGCGACTATGTGATCCGCCGCGAATTCGATATTTCCGAGGGCGACGCGTACAACCGCGCGCTGGTCGACCGCGCCGAACGGCGCCTCAAGAACCTTGATTTCTTCAAGAGCGTGAAGATCACCACCGAGCCCGGTTCATCGAGCGATCGTGTGATTCTCGTGGTCGATCTCGAGGAGAAATCCACCGGCGACTTCTCGGTATCGGGCGGCTATTCGACCACCGACGGTCCGCTTGCCGAGGTCAGTATTTCCGAGCGTAACTTCCTCGGCCGCGGTCTGTTTGCGAAAGCATCGGTAACCTACGGGGAATACGCGCGCGGGGCCTCGCTTTCCTTCGTCGAGCCTTACCTGCTGGACTACCGGGTTGCGCTTGGTCTTGACCTGTACTATCGGGAGCAGCTTGCCAACGATTACATTTCGTACGGCACCAATACCATCGGCTTCAGTCCCCGGCTCGGTTTCGCCTTGCGCGAAGATCTGTCCTTGCAGCTTCGGTATTCGCTCTATCAGCAGTCGATCACGCTGCCCAGCTCGCTCGACAACTGCAACAACATCCCGGGGCCGGCATTTGATCCGACGCCGGCTTATATCAATTCGGTTGATCACGGCCATGACCCCACCGGCAATGCCCAGGCTGGCTTGCTTCCGGGATGTCTGGCGGACGGTGAGTTTTCACTGCCGGTTCGGAAAGAACTGGCAGGCGGGCCAACGTTGACTTCGTCGGTAGGCTATTCGCTGGACTACAACACGCTCGACAACAACAAAAATCCGACCGACGGTCTGCTCATCGACTTCAAGCAGGACTTTGCCGGTGTTGGAGGCGACGTCAGCTACTTGAAGTCCGCGATCGACGGCAAGTACTACACGCCGCTGGTTGCCGATATTGTCGGACTGGTTCACGTCCAGACCGGCACACTCAACAGCGTCGGCAACAGCCAGCTTCGAATGCTTGACCAATTCCAGATGGGGCCCAATCTTGTCCGCGGCTTTGCTCCGAACGGGATAGGCCCGCGCGATCTGACCTTCTACCCCGAGACCGGATACGGCGATGCGTTGGGCGGCACCAAATATTGGGGTGCATCGGCCGAATTGCAGATGCCGTTCTGGTTCCTGCCGAAGGAAGTCGGCCTCAAGGGCGCTATCTATGCCGATGCGGGGTCGCTCTGGGACTATCAGGGGCCGACGACGTGGGCCGCCACGGGTGAAGTCAACAGCAGTCTTTGTAAATGCGGAATGGTATATGACGATACCAATGTTATCCGGACCTCCGTCGGCATCGGCCTGATCTGGCAATCACCGTTCGGACCTTTGCGCTTCGATTACGCAATCCCGATCACGAAGGGCAAGTACGACATTGTGCAGCAATTCATGTTCGGTGGCGGGACTTCGTTTTGATACCCAACTCCAGAATATATCGCTTCGGGTGGGTATGGCGGGCGGGCTGCGTGCCGATGCCGGCTGCTGGCGAACCTCGGCGACGGGTATGAACCAGGATTTCTAATGCACTACCAGCCAACATCGGAGTTGACCGTGGTCTTTGAGAAGCACCTCGCAAGAGGGCCACTATCATGTTGATGGTCAACCCCGCCCGGGAGTCAGCTCCACGCTATGACCCGCGTGGCTGGATGCACTGGCCGGACAACGAAGATTACTCCCATCGCTTCATGCAATTATTGGGGACTGCACAGGAGGGTGGCAGCACAATATCCGAGTGCTTTCTCACGGCGACCCGCATTACGCCAGGCGATGATGAGAGCTGGCATCGGGAGTGGAAGAAATTAGCGGATACCTGCAAGAAAAGGGGCGACCTTGCACTTCAGCAGGGCAACACCAATACCGCAAAGGGTAACTGGCTGCGGGCGTCAAACTACTATCGCACCGCGGAGCACTTCCTCAACACCGATGACAGAAGACGCGGCCACATTCTCGAACAGATGCAATTATGTTCGCATCTTTATCTCAGCTATTTGGCACCCAAAGGCGAGATTGTCCAAATCCCTGGCTCCGGCGGCAGCCCAATGCACGGTTATTTTCTCCGGGCTCCGGGGTCTGCGCCTCAAGCGCCGGTCGTCATCTCCATCGGTGGGCCGGATCATCTGAAGGAGGAACATCTCTATAAGATGCCGCGTCACGCACACGCTCGAAATCTATCCTTGCTTGTGGTCGACCTTCCGGGACAAGGGGTTTGTCCGCGAGGCGACAGCGTGGTTGGACCAAATGATCTCGAAATGTCCATCAGCTGCTGGGTAGACTATCTTGCAAGTCGTGCCGACGTTGACGTTGAACGGATTGCGATTTTCGGAGAGGGTCTGGGCGCTTCCTTTGCGTCGCGAGCAGCAGCCATAGATCACCGGCTCAGGGCCGCTGTTTGCGATGGCGGAATTTGGGATCTGCACGAACGGGCGTTTCTGTTGAAGCGGATTTCCGGTCGCAACAATCAGGAATTGATCGAAGACCAGGTTTCGAAATTGTGGCGTCATAGCGTCGCGAAGAGGATCAGGTGCCCAATTCTGGTGACGCTGGGTGAGTGCGATTGGCTGGAAACCAATTACGCCGCCAAATTCTACAGCTATCTCAAGAAATCGGGGATCGATATCAGCCTGAAGATTTTCTCAGCCGCCGAAACGGCCGCGTCGCACGCGCAAATCGATAACCCGACGATTGGAAATGAATTTATCTTTGACTGGATAGCGGCTCGCCTCGGCACAAACGGAGCGACGACATAAGTTCAGGGAAAAACGATGATCGTCAGATTTCCGCCGCGAACCTTAACGAGGCCTTCTCAAGACGATTTTTGAGCACCGTAAGTTTGCCCGTTATGTCTTCGAGCGCCCGATCGTCCAGCTCCGAAAAAATGTACTCATTGAGCCTTTCCTGGTGCAAGGAAAGACTCGCAATTTGTTTGCACGCCTTGTCCGTCAGAGACATCAAGACGACACGCGCATCGTCAACAGAAGTGATCCGTCGCATGAACCCGTGTTTTTCAAGACTCTTGCTCTGAGTCGTAACAAACGACGGGTCGACGTGAAGCTTTTCCGAAACTACCCTGACTGATACCCCGTCACCTCGATCAAGATCACTTATTGCCATGAGAATCAGCCATTGCGGCCCGCTGATTCCCAGCATCCGCGCCAGCATGTAACGGATTTCCTCGAAGTGGGTATTGATCGAAACGATGTCCCAAATGAACTCCCGGACCAGATCCTGGTTTTGACCTGTCGCATTTGCGCCACCCTGGCTGCCGCCCTTGGCGGACCGACCGGATGAAACTCGCTTGGGGGAAACCGGTCGGTTAGCCATCACGGTGGACCTCGCGGACCTCGAATGAGGTTGTTAGGTCAATTAGTTAGCAGATTCGAGCAGGCAAATCACCCCCGGAAAAACCGATTTAGACACTGTTGCACAAAAAGCACTCATCTGAATGAAGTAATTAGCTGTGTTGCTAATGTATTTTACTCCACTGAGTTTATCTTGCACTGTTCACATTGTCGACAGGGAAGAACCCGGGTCGTCCCGTTCCAGGTGGTTCGCATAAGTCCCTCGCGTTCATGCGGGAGTGTCCGAAAGCGCGAAGCGACTGAGCGGTTTTTCAGGGGGCAAGGGAGCCAACCTCAGGGTGTTTTGACCCTGCGGATCCGGAACCTTCCCTGCAGCACAACTTGGAGGTTAACATGAAGTTGGTTAAGAGCCTTTTCCTCGGCTCAGCGGCGGGTCTGATCGCCATGAGCGGGGCACAGGCGGCCGATCTTCCCGTCAAGGCCAAAGCGGTCGAGTACGTGAAGGTTTGCTCCCTGTATGGCGCGGGTTTCTACTACATTCCGGGCACCGATACCTGCATCAGGCTGGGTGGCTATATGCGTATCGACACCACGTTCAACGGCGGCGGCGCATATAACGATCCGTCATGGAGCGGAGCCGCCGGTCAGGACACCCGGCAACGTAACCAGTACATCAGCCGCGTTCGTCAGGACCTCGACATCGATACCCGCACCTCCACCGAATACGGTGTCGTTCGCACGTATTTCGACGCGACGTTCAACTGGACGACCGGCACAGACTCGATCGCCGGCGGTGGTTCTTCGGTCGGCATCTACTACGCCTTCATCCAGTTCGCGGGCTTCACGATGGGTAAGGCCGTGTCCGAGTTCAGCACGCCCTGGACCGGTTATCCCGGCGGCAACTTGACCTCGTACCTCATCGGCGGTCAGGACGACGTGACAGGCATCAACCAACTCGCCTACACCGCGTCTTTCGGCAACGGCGTTTCGGGTACGATCAGCTTGGAAGATTCGCAGGCCTACGATCAGTCGCAGCTGCTCGGAGTCGTTGCGGGGGCTGGCCCAGCGGCAACCTATAACACTGCTGCAACCTGGTTGTCCGGTACCGGGGCAGGTAATCCGACCAATACGGGAACGTACGGCAGCTTCTACGGTGGCTCGGCAGTCCCCGATATCGTCGGGCAGCTCCGGGTGGATCAGGCCTGGGGCCTGTTCCAGGCGTCGGTTGCGGCGCATGATATTCATGCGTCATACTATCTTCCAGGCAACGAAACCTCGGGCCATCCCTCCGACGCATGGGGCTTCGCCGGGATGCTGGCGTTGTCGATCAAGAATATCCCGACTGGACCCGGCGACAGCATCAACATCGACACCACCTTTGCAAATGGCGCGTCTCGCTATGTCATTGGTGGCGTTTCCCCGAACTCCTTTTCGATGTTTGGCGGCACCAGCGCTGCCGGTGCCTTCCAGAGCATAGGGTTCGCGACGGCTGCGGATGGTATCTTCGGACCGGGCGGCCAGATCGAGAAGACCAACGCTTGGGGCGTCCGTGGTGGTTATAACCACAACTGGAATCCCTATTGGTCGACTTCGCTGTTCGGCAGTTTCTCGGCCCTTAGCTATAATGGTGCTGGCAAAGCACTGTTCTGTGCAGGCATGGGCACCGCGGTTGGGGGTCTGGGCACGAGCTATACTTGTGACCCGGACTTCAAGATCGCCCAGCTTGGTGTCGTAACCCGCTGGACACCGGTCCAGAACCTGACGTTCTCTGGCGAAGTCCTGTATACGCAGCTGTACCAGAACATGTCCGGGACGACTGCTGCAGTGTCTCCGGGAGGCGCCACGCCAACGGCAGTCTACCAGTTCAAGGACCAGGGCACCGTGTCTGTCGGTGTCCGCGCACAACGCAATTTCTGATCGAGATTGTCGACAATAAAAAAGCTCCCGGCGGGAAACCGCCGGGAGTTTTTCTTTGCGTTGCTGCTGCAGACTTGCAGAACCTGGACCTTCAAAAGGCCCCTTGGGGTGCCGCACGGCCCCGCCGTCCGGGCATAATGACCAGGGATGCCTGTGTCCTTCAACGCGCTCGGCGTAACCTCTGATCCCGATCGTCCGACGACTGTCGAAGAGCAGCCCAGGGCGGAGATTTTCTTTGCGCCAAATGCATCATGCGATCCGACGCGCGTTCGGGGATAAGCCGACTTCTGAAAAAAATATTACTAACTCAGGTATTGCACTCAATCATCTAAATCATGTATTATTCCCGTCCGGATAGCCGGCAAATGGTTTGACGGCCCTTAGCCAGGGGGAGACCAAAAGCTACCTTATGTTTAACCTCCGAAACCTCCGGCAATGCCCTGCCGGAGGTTTTTAATTTGATGGCCTCGTTGATGCGGTTCGATGAATTGCTGGAGCTGCCGTTTGACGATGAACGTTCGCTTTCCTGAACGCGATTTATGGCCCGTGCGGTTGCGAACCCGGTAAGCGGAAGCCGCCGGAGCGTGGTTCGACATCGCCCTCCCTTTTGAACGAGCCTCGCGCTTAAACAATCGTGCCCTTTTGTTAGCGCGCATGCCGCCTCGCAGCCTATCAGGCGCAATCGCGTGACGGCCTTCTTGATGCGCGCGGCAGCCGCATGCAGTGCGCCGCTGCATGGAAAGCGGCAAGGAGCGGATCGAATGGGAACAGATTCGCAATCGACGACCGGCTTATTGTATGGAGCTCCAGGATACTATCGGGGCCGTTACCGGGGATGGAATCAGACCTTGCTGGACGGAGACTTCCGTGGAGAATCCTGCAATTGCGAGCGTCGAATCCCATCGGGGGTTTGCCATTTGCGATCTCGCGATTGTAACGGCACATTTCTGATATCGGATCAGTCCTTAATTCCGCCGGAAGCAACCGTGCTGTTTGGCAGTTGCTGGGGCCGAAAACAGGAGAGAGATTTGTCACGCACAACGTCTGTTCGCGGCATGAGCATCGCCGTGGGGTTGCTCCTTGCGACCGCACCTTATGCCTCTGCACAATCCGTTCCGACCGGCGACGCCGCCCGTGGCCCCCCGCTCCACAAAAGACGCCCCGTCGACGAACGGACCCGACATCTGGGACGCCAACCACGATGGCATCTACACCTGCGACGAGTGGAAGAGTTACCTTGATCGGCTATTCAACCTGGCCGATCGCAACCGCGACGGGCATCTCGATCCATCCGAATTCGCAATCATCCGCCGGGCTGGAACCGCCCTCGCCGACGCGGACTTCGGCTACTTCGATGAGAACCAGGATGGAAAGATCACCCGCAGTGAGTTTGTGGACAAGCCGAGTGAGTTTATTTTGCAGTACGACAAGAACGGTGACTGCCGCGTCACACCGGACGAAATGAAAGGCGCAAACACTGATCAGAAGCCGACGAATGGCAGGGGCAAGAAATTCTGACAGTGAAACACCGACGGCTCTAATCTGGAGATCGCGGTTCGTTAGCGCCGTCGTCAACGCTCTGACGATCCCTGGGTGGCGAAAGTGAGACATCGTGGTGTTTCCGGCAGTCTGTGACCGAAAAAAGGGCGCACCCGCAATGATTTGATCGCAACCACTCACCGCGGTGGGTGGTCTGCCAGAAAATCTGAACTACAATCAAAGGAGGACGGCCAATTCCATGGCGGAGTGAGATGCGCACTGAACTACATGGAAGGAGGCTCTGGAACCAGACGAGGTGTCTGGTGCCTACAATGACCGTCGCCATTTACTTCGGCGAGCTTATCTTCGCGACTGCCCTTGCCATCGTGTTGCTGGCCACCTCACCTCTTAAGCCATCCATTGCTGCTGTTCTGTTCAGCGGCGGTGTCGCGGCCTTCTCGCTGGCTGAATACCTCTCCCATCGCTTTGTGTTGCATTCCATCGCGCCGGTACAGCACCGGATTCATCACGCACGGCCAAAAGACGCTGTCGACAAGATCTTCTGGCAAATATGGCTAGGCTTCGGCGTGTTCTACTTGATGACGGGAGCCGACGTTCTGGCCGGCGCTCTCATCGATTACGCATGGTATTTATTCGTCCACTATTGCTCCCATCATAGCCCTGCGATTCTCCCGGCTTCCTTGCTGAAACATCACCTCGACCATCACAAGTTTGCGAACCGAAACTACGGTGTCTCGACAAAATTGTGGGATCTGGTTTTCGGAACGATGCTTCGATGACGCCAAGCGAGTCATATCGATGAATGTTTTCGGTCGCGCATTTTGCTTCGAACGTATTCGGTCCGCCGATCTCCCGATGATCTGAAAGCCACGAACATTGCAACAGACCTCGACGTCGAGTCAGCGCGAGACCAGCCAGACCGAAGGATCGGAATGCGATCTTTGAAGTGGGGGCTTGCCAATCCCTCTGGAGGCTGATTAGCACACTGCCAACCCGACGCCTTTATCGATCTCTTCGGACTGATCACGTTTTTTGGTGAAACCTGGAAAGCACCGACGACAATCGCGGTGGTAAGGAAACGATCAATGTTTTGGAATCGGGCCATCATTCATCGAATGCTGCGCTGTTCGCTCTTGATGACAGTTCTTGCCGCCGCCCCGGCTTGCGCCGAGCCAGGCTTCGACAACGTGGCTGGTTCATGGTCAGGCAGCGGTTCGATGAAGCCATCGGATGGAGCGCGCGAGCGCGTCCGGTGCAAAGTTGACTACAATATCAAGAACGCGGGTCAGTCCGTGAAAATGAATGTGCGCTGCGCCAGCGATGCTTACAAAATGGATTTGGTTGCCAACATTGATCAAAAAGGCACCGGCCTTTCGGGGAACTGGTTTGAAAGCCAATATCGGCAGGGAGGCAAGGTCTCGGGCCAAAATGTCAACGGACTTATCGAAGCGAAGGTCGAGAGCGATACGATCGTTGCCTTGCTGACGGTTCGCACAAAGGGGGACCGCCAAACATTCGTGATGGAAGCACCCGGAGCGTGGGTTTCGCAAGTTTCGATCGACCTTGTTCGAGATCCCCAATGATGCTGCGTTCGACCCCGATCGACTGATGGAGTTACTGTTAGTGCAGGTCCATCGGCGCGACGCCGCAGTCTGCACGACCGTGAAGGCGTTTAGTTATGAGCCTGAGTTGCCAGGTCCATCCCTGGAGGCGCCTTCGCCCAGGAGTAATTGTGGCTTGCGAGATCAAAGCCGCGATCGAAAAGCGAAATCATATACCTCTGGTCGAACGGCTCCTTGCTGGTATCGGTAAAGTCGGATGGAATGCTCGCAAGGTTGAAATCTATTCCTTCGCGCTTGGTGACGGCATAGATGCGGTAAAGATCTCCAATCCCCTGGTTCTTGATAAGCGTGGAGATGGAACGCTGCGTAATCGATAAGACGTTCTCATTGACGGATTGCCATTCGGGATCGATTTTTCCGTTTCTGATAATGTACAATCGCGACTTCGTCGCCGGTCTTCCGGGTTTTTGATCGTGGGAAACAAACGGAGATAGCGACGGAGCGATAAAGACCTGTCTGGTGACGCCCCCATCTACATGCAGCTCGTCATAGTCCTGGCCGCCAACGCGAACCTGAATTCTTACAGGCGGGAAAACCCCCGGGAGGGTCGCCGAGGCGAGTAGTATTTTCCGAAACAGAGTGATCGCATCGCGATTGTTGCTCATCGCGATTCGCCCCATGTCCCACAATACAGGTCGTTGCGTATCAAGGTTGGTCGTGCCGATCAGCAGAATGCGACCCTTGATGCGCTCCCGCGCTATTTCCTGGAGAAAGGAATCGTCCACATACTTCGCGATCAATCGAGCCAGAGGTGCATCGTCGGTCAACGAGGAGCCCTCGAGCAATCCCGATACGTTGTAAGTGAAAATGTCCTTTCGACCGTATTTTGTAAAAATCTCGCGCAGCTGATTGTCGTGATCGCGTCCCAGAAATGCAAACGGAGCGATGAGGGCCCCTGAGCTGACGCCGGTGACCAGGTCGAATACTGGCCGTTTGCCCGCATCGCTCCAGCCCACCAGCACACCGGCGCCAAAGGCACCGTCCTCAGCGCCCCCGGATATGGCGAGCAGGTTTGAGACAGCCGGCTGCCGTTCCAGGCCAGGCAGCGATCGCGATCCCGATTTTGGCGTATCCGCCATGACGATCGCCTCGATTTCCCGAGCTGGCGCGTCACCCCAAAAGCGGATGTTATGGTATCCTTCGAGCTCGACCTGGCTCGCACTTGCCTCCGGCAGAACATTGCGTGGGGAGATCGTCGCGCAGCCAGCTGTCAAAAAGACAGTGAAACCGATAAAAGCAAGCCAAACCGAACGCCGCACCAGCCAGCGAAGGCGATTGACGTGCTGTTCGTGTCCCGACTTCAAGGCACAGGTGACTGGCCGGATGCTACGCAGTATCAGCCACACAACAGCAAATTGCCCCAGGTACCGGAAAGTTGTCCTCAACGGGGTGACCGCAGAACGATTTTCAACATTTCCGGATATTTCCATCGGAGGCATTCACATGCCCAATGGTTTACTTCAGATATGAAGTCAGGGCGGATCAATGTTGGCTTTGGGGTTTTCTCGCGGCGGTGTCCCTAGCGTGCTCTATTCTCAGGATGGCCTTGAGTTGACAGGGCCACCCGCAGCATCCGCTCCATGATCCGATCACGATAGATGAAAATGTGCGCCAGTGCTACCCCGACCGTGATGGCGCATCAATATGACTTTTTCAGCGCCCGACGAATTTCGGCGGGCGTTTTGCGTTGAAGGCTTCGACCCCTTCCTTGAAGTCGTCCGACTGACGCAGACGGCTGTAGCAATGGCCTTCCAGTTCGATCGCGACCGTCAGCGACGAATCTTCGGTGTCGTTCAACAGTTTCTTGGCGGTCCGCTGTGCCAGCGGCGCGAAGCTACGGAGTTCGTCGACAAGCTTGTCGGTGGCCTTCTCGAGCTCGGCATCGGGCACGCATTCGGTCGCGATGCCCCAATCGAAAGCCTGCTTTGCGGAAATGCGCTTCGACCGCATCACGATGTCCTTGGTGCGGGTAATACCGATCATTTTCTGCAGGCGCGCAGAACCGCCCGACCCCGGAATCTGGCCGAGCTTCTGCTCCGGCAGCGCGTAAAGCGTCGTCTCCGATGCGATCCGGAAATCGCAGGCCAACGACAGCTCGAAGCCGACCCCGAAGCAATACCCGCGGTTGGCGACGATCACTGGTTTCGCGCAGCGCGTCGGCGACGCGATATTCCACGCAAGCCTGGAAACCGTCTCCGGCGAGGCCTCCATGAAGCCACCGATGTTGCCGCCACTGGAAAAATGTTCGCCGACCGAACGGACCACGATGATGCGAACCCGTGCATCTTCATCGAGCGTTTCGAACACGATCCGCAACTGATCACGCTGCGGCATCGAAACCACATTGTAGGGTGGCCGGTTGAGAATGATGTCGGCGCGCTCATGCGCCTCATCGATTTCAACCTGGAAACCGTCGAGCCTGCCAAGCCGCGGATCGGCGAAAATGTAGGGAGAAGACATGTTAGTTCCTTTCTGATGTTGTTGTCAGGCCGCGCTTGAGGGCGGCGCTTGTTCGCGTTGATAGTCGCCGGCGACGAGCAGGCGGCGCAGCAGCTTTCCGACCGGCGATTTCGGCAGGGCATCGACGAAGACGAAGCGCCGGGGGCGCTTGAAGTTCGCAAGCCCGGATGTTTGGCAGAACTGTTCGAGGTCCTGCTCGGTGACGGCGCCCCTGCGCTTCACAAACGCCGTGACGACCTTGCCCCATTTCTCGTCGGCGAGACCGACGACGGCTACTTCGAGCACGGCCGGATGAAGCGAAAGACAGCTTTCGATCTCGACCGGCGAGACATTTTCGCCTCCGGTGATGATCATGTCATCGACGCGGCCGGTGACGAACAGATCGCCATCGCGGTCGACGAAGCCGGTGTCGCCAGTGAAATACCAGCCACCGCGCAGTGATTTGGCATCGGCGTCGGGCCGGCGCCAGTAGCCCTCGAATAACTCATCGCCGGCCAGCCGCGCGATGACCTCGCCCTCCTCATTGGGTAGCGCCACGTCCGCAGCCGATTTGGCGCTCAGCTTGACCACCCGTATTTCCTGATTGATGCCGGCCTTGCCGGCCGATCCGGGCTTGGCAGGCGCGTTCTGGTCGATGGTGAAGGTGTAGATTTCCGAGCTGCCGTAGTGGTTGACGAACAGATCAGGCCGGAACGCATCGTTCAGCGTCTTCAAGAGCCCGTCAGTCATCGAAGCGCCGGCGAAGCCGAGCTTTCGCACGCTGGAGACGTCGGTCGATGCGAACTCCCGGGCATGGACCAGATCGTGGTAGAGCGTCGGCACCAGATACAGGTTGGTGATCTTTTCCTTTTCAATCAGCGACAGCGCCCGGCTGGTGTCGTAGCGCGGAAGACAGACGAATGTGCCGCCGATCAGCGACATCGCGATCAGCGACCGCACGCCCATGGTGTGATAGAGCGGCATCACGCCGAGCGTGCGTTCGCCGCGCCGATAAAGATTTTGTGCGACATGCGCGATGCCCGCGGCCCGTTCCGCGCGATGACGCCGCGGCACGCCTTTCGGCTGCGATGTGGTTCCCGATGTATAGAGCATGATCGACCAGGCTTCGGCGCTTACGCGCTGCGTCACGTCGGGCGCGGGCTCAGCGACCAGGCGATCGAAAGCGAACACGGCGGCCGTGTCGTCGCCACCCGCGCAAATGCGTGCCAAAGCCGGCGCGCGTTTCGATTGCGCAACGGCTAGGGCGGAGACATCCTGGTAGACGACGGCGCAGGACTCGGAATTTTCAATATAGAAATCGAGTTCGTCCGCCTTGGCGCGCCAGTTGACCGGCGTGATCACGATGCCGGCCAGTTGACAGGCCCAATGCAGCGTGGCGGCCGCCTCGCAATTCTGAAGCACCGTGACCAGATGATCGCCGGGTTTCAGGCCAATGCGGTCGAAGGAAGACACCAGCGAGGAGATGCCCGCGTACCATTGGGCGTAAGTCAGCCGAACGCCGTCGTCGACGATCGCCAGAGCGTCGGGGTCGCGCGCCACACTGGCGACAAAGCTGGCTCCAAGATCAAGCATCTGGTTTCTCTCTGCTCAAATCGCCTGCCATTTCGGCCGCGGCTTCAAGCGCCGCGCGAACGATCGGCGTATAACCCGTGCACCGGCACAAGTGACCGCTCACCAAGTCCCGGACGCTCTCCTCATCCGGCCGTGGGTATTCGCGCAGGAAACAATCGAGCGACATCAGAATGCCGGCGGTACAAAAGCCGCATTGAAGCGCGTGATTGCGCTTGAACGCCGATTGCAGAATGCCGAGACGGTCCGCCGACGGTGCGAGGCTTTCCACCGTCCGGACCTCGCAGCCGTCGACCTGCACCGCGAGCGTCAGGCAGGCGCGCGCCGGCTTGCCGTCGATGTCGACTGTGCAAGCGCCGCATACGCCATGCTCGCAGCCGACATGGGTTCCGGTCGCTCCGATTTGATGCCGCAGGAAATCGGTCAGCAGCAGCCGCGGCTCCGCCTCGCCGGCGCAAGGCCTGCCATTCAGCGAGAAGCGGACGGGGTGCCGCCGGCCAGCGTGCAATCGGCTCATTGCAGCACCTCCCGCGCCAGTTCGCGGCCGATCATGCGCACCAGGTCGCGGCGGTATCGCGCCGTGGCGTGGACATCGTCGCGGGCGTCCAGTTCGTAAGCGAAGCCGTTCAAGGCGTCGTCAAGGGCACTGCCTTCGAGACGTGGAAAATCCCGTGCTGCCGGCATGTCGGCGACGCCACCCACAGCGAGGCGCACGCCCTCGGCCGTCTCTACCGCGGCGCAGGCGACAATGGCGAAATCACCGTGACGGCGCGCCACTTCGCGGAATGCACAGCGCGTTCGAACGGCTGGAAACGAAACGGCTTCGATCAGTTCCTCGTCGCCGCGGGTGGTCGCCATCATCCCGGCGAAGAAGTCTTTCGCGGCCACACGCCGGCGCCGCTTCGCGCTGCGCAGATGCACCTCGCCACCGAGGGCCTGCAGCACCAGCGGCATTTCGGCGCTGGGATCGGCATGCGCGATCGAACCGCAAACGGTGCCCCTGCTTCGCGTTTGCGCATGACCGATCCACGGCAACGCCAGCGCGACGAGCTGCAGGCTCCGGCCGAGGTTCGGCCAATCCAGCAACGCGGCCTGACGGACCCCGGCCCCTATCGTAACCATTCCGTTCTTGCTCTCGATGCGCGCCAATTCGGGAAGGCGCATGATGTCGATCAGCGTCCTCGGCTTTGCCAGGCGCATGTTGAGCATGGCCATCAGCGATTGCCCGCCGGCAATGATGCGCGCGTCGCCACCTTCCTGGCCAAGCACGTCGAGCGCTTCGTCGAGATGTTCGGCTCTGATATAGTCGAATGCGGCGGGCTTCATGGACGGCCTCCGAACAAGCGGCGCAGCTTCGCCAGCAAGGAGATGCGGGATTGTCCCGCCCCGCCACCACCTGCCTTGCGCGCCAGCGCCGCGAAAAACTGGCCGATGATCACGCGCGCGGCACCGTCGAGCAGGCGGCCGCCGATGCTCGCCACCTTGCCGCCGATCGCCGCCTCATAGACGTAGCGGATCGTTGTGCCGCCATTCTCGGTCGGAATGAGGGTGATGCGTCCCTCCCCGCCACCGAATCCGAGCGCGCCTTCCGCGAACCCGCCCAGCGTGACCGCATGCGGCGGATCGAGGTCGGACAGTTTCACATCGGCGCGGTATCGCCCCTTCACCGGGCCGATGCCGAGTGTCACGTCGGCGCGGAAATGCGTGTCCGATATTTTATCAACGTTGTGGCACCCGGGAATCACGGCCTGAAGCGTCGCAGGGTCGAGCAGCATGGCCCAGACGCGCTCGGCCGGGGCGCCAACCGTTGCCTCTCCTTCGCCGCGCAGACGCCGGTCACCGTTTCGCTTCTCGATTCCCTCGGCTACGCGCCCAGCCGGCGGTGCGGGTTCGGCGCCGCGCACGATTTGCGCGAGTTTCGCCGGCACCAGCGGCAACTCGACGTCTTTCAAGCCGAGCGCGTCGGCGACCGCGTTGGCGATGCAGACCGGGGTCGACATGCAATTGCCCTCGCCGACGCCCTTCGACCCCAGCGGCGTGAACGGCGACGGCGTTTGCATGTGCAGGATGAGCGGATCCGGCACTTCCGCCGTCGTCGGCAGCAGATAGTCGGCAAAAGTCCCGGTCAGAAAGCTGCCATCGGAGGCGTAGGCGTATTCCTCGTAGAGCGTGGCGCCGATCGCCTGGGCGAAGCCACCGCGGATTTGCCCGTCGACCATGGCCGGATGCAGGATTGTCCCGCAGTCGTGCATGGTGACGTAGCGGTCGATCCGCGTTTGCAGGGTCGTCCGATCGACCTCGACGCCGCAGAAATCGAAGATGAAGCCGTGGCACAGCGAAGAGTTGATATGATCCTCTTCGTCCGGGGCGGTCAGCTCCGGCGGGCTCCAGAAGACGGTTTCACGAATCGTCTGTCCGACGACGTCGGGCAGCGCGCCCGGCGCCCAGTGGCTCAGTCCCGCGAGACGGGAGAACGGTACCCTGTTGTCGGGATTGCGTTTCGATCCGACATGGCCGCCGGTGAACACGATATCTTCAACGTCGGTATTCAACTGGCTTGCGGCGATGCGCGCCAGCCGTTGCGCGATGCGCTCGGCGGCGAGTTTCGCAGTACCGGCGACGGCGGGCGCGAAACGGCTGGCGTAATTGCCCGAAGCGATGGACCAGGCGTCTTTGACCGTATCCATTTCGGTGTTGACCCTGATATCGGCGGGCGCAAGACCGAATATGTCCGCAACGACCTGCGACAGGACGGTGCGGTGGCCCTGCCCCTGCGGCACCGAGGCGACATGCACGGTGACGCTTCCAACCGGATCGATGGCGATCGTCGCAGTGGCCTGGGCCCCGTTCTTCGGGCCGGCCTTGCGGCGCTCGGCCGCCGTCAGCACGGTCGTGATGTAGCCCATGTTGGACACACTGGGCTCGACCACGGCGGTATAGCCGATGCCGTAGAGGCGCCCCTGCGCGCGCGCCGTATCACGGCGCGATTTGAGGTCCTCAAGCGCGCCTTCGTTGACGCCGCGCCGGATCGCCTCCTGATAGTTGCCGGAGTCGAGCAGCGCGCCGCTCGCTGTCCGGTACGGAAAGGCATCGGCGGCAACGAGATTGCGCCTGATGACGTTGAGCGGATCGAGACCGAGTTCGACCGCGATGCGGTGAACCAGGCGCTCGAGCGCGAAATAGACCTGCGGGCCGCCGAAGCCGCGATTTAACCCGGTCGGCGTCTTGTTGGTGACGACGACGCGATTGCGAACGGCGAGATGGCGAATGTCGTAGGCGCCGGTCAGATTGCCGTGCATGCGATAGAGCGTCGCCGGCTCCGGTGCCCGCAGATGCGCGCCGCAGTCCTCGACCTGGTCCCAGTCGAGCGCGAGGATACGGCCGTCGTCGGTGACGGCTGCGCGGAGCGTCGTGGCCCGGTTGGTGGCGGAAACCGACGCGGTCAGATGCTCAAGCCGGTCCTCGATCCATTTGACCGGGCGTCCTGCCGCGCGCGCCGCCGCGGCGATCAGAACGATGTAGGGAAAGATCCCCTGCTTGACCCCGAAGCTGCCGCCGGAATCCGGCGGCGTTCGCAGCCTCAGGCGGTTGCCTGGAACTCGCAGTGCCCGCGACAGCACCGCATGGATGCTGAAAGGACCCTGGAAATTGGCGAGGACATCGTAAGCATCGTCGCCCGGATCATATTCGGCGACCACGCCGTAGGTTTCAATCGGCGTGCAGGAATTGCGGGGATAGCGAATGTCGAGACTGATCCGATGCGCTGCCGTCGCAAAAGCCTGCTCCGGATCGCCGTAGCGAAAGGTCCGATCGCTGGCGACATTGCCGGCAAAGCCGTCGTGCAGAACCGGCGCATCCGCGTCCAGCGCTGCCAGCGGATCGACCACGGCGGGTCGTGCCCGGTACTGTACCTCAATCAAATCAACCGCGTCTTCGGCCAGATAGCGATCGGTGGCAACGACCATGGCGACGGGCTCGCCGACATAGCGCACGCGCTCGACCGCGATCGGCCAGCATTCCACCGGCGCCTTGACGCCAACCACCAGGCTCGCGGTCAGCGCCTTGACGTCCTCGCCGTCGAGGACAGCGACGACCCCGGCCGCTCGCTTTGCCGCAGACGTTTCGATCGAGACGATATCGGCGTGCGCATGCGGCGAACGCAGGATCGCCGCGTGGAGCGTGTCGGGACGACCCCCGAGATCGTCGATAAAGCGGCCCCGTCCGGTCAGCAGCGCCGCATCTTCGACGCGCGGAATCGATCGCCCGACCCACGGCGAACCCGGCTCATGACTGGCAAATGCGTGGCTGGCGGCCTCCGCCATCCCGAACGTCCTCCCATGCATGTTGGATGCATCAGGCGACTTTATTTACCCTATCGCGGACCGCCGCCATACCGGCCGATCTCGGGACTTACCATCGCGTCTCATTTCATCGCGCTGTGCAATGCAGCATCAGCTCGCAAGCCGGGATACGTTTCGGAACTCGCGGGGGCTCACGCCGGCGTGGTTGCGGAAGAAGCGCGTGAAATGCGCCGGTTCGGCAAAGCCGAGCTGGTTGCTGATATCGCGGACGCTCGCGGACTGATTGAGGACGGCGTCGACGGCCTGCTCCATGCGCACGACGTTCAGATAGACCTTCGGCGGCACGCCGATCGAGGACTCGAACAACCGGAAGAAATGCGCACGCGAGAGTCCCGCTTCCCTGGCAAACGTATCAACTCCGGCACCCCGTCTGGTTTCGGCTCGCATCGACGCGGCAACCCGGCGGATGCGCCAGTCGCCGGAGCGCGCGTTCATCTCCCTGATCGACGCCGGGAAGCTTCGCCATGGCGTGAAGCGCTCGATCACCGCGATCATCAGATCGGACAGCAGCGATTCATGCGCCGTGCGCGCCTCGGGGCGGGCCATCATGTCGGCCGCCAGATTCATGGTGAGGCCTCGAATGCGCGGGGAGACGTAGCCGGACGGATGGACGAAGAAGCCCGGTGCGCCACTCGCCGCCCAGCCCGGCCGAAACGCCATCAACCATTCCGGTTCGACGTAAAGCGCGAGAATGACGGTCCGCGGCCGGTCCGGTTCGTGGACATAGGAATGTGGCTGCCAGCCGTTCACCAGGACGGCGGTCTCGTTGGTGAGCGGATAGACCTTGTCGCCGACGACGAATTGGGTGTCCGCTCCCTCGACTTTCAAGAGCACGTGACAATGCGGATGGGCGTGGCGCACCAGCGACCAGTCCATATCGAGAAGTGCGACGCGGCCAAAAGCTCCATGTGCGATTCGCAAAGCCGTCGACATAGCAAACTCTCCCAATGGTAATGCCCGGTTCACGCGCCGTGCCATCAATCAATGGCTGTCCTGCGGCAAGCGGCCGTCCATCTCGTTTCCTCCTTGTCCCCCCTCCTGGCTTGTGCCAGTTGTCTTTCCTGGCGGCAACGGGTTCGGCGCTTGCTCAGGCAGCGACGATCCGTGCGAAGGCGGCCTTGGGGTCGTCCTGAAGCACGCGATCGAGATCGACGTCTTCGATGCCCTTGACGTGAATGCGCTTGAATTCCATCGGTTCGCTGGAAAGCGGCTTGGTCGCGTCAATTCCCATCTTGGCGCTGACGCCATCAGCCGCGGACGGATCGAGCTTCGAGCCTTGTGCGCCGGAGACGATGACGAGATCACGATCCGCCTGGAAGCGGGTTGCGACCGCCCATTCGATTTCGCTTGGGTCGTCGATATCGACATCCGTGTCGACCACGATGACCTGCTTGATGTCGTAATGGCCGCCGAATGCGCCCATGATGATGTTCTTCGGCTCGCCGCTGCTGGTCTTGTCGATCTTGACCGCGAGATGATAGCGGCAGGTGCCGCCGCGCGTCAGACGCACATCGCGCACCGAGGGAAAGCTGCGCTGCAGGTGGTCCAGCAGCGTCGCCTCGCGCGGAATGCCTCCCAGCAGGAGATGCTCGATTCCGCCGCCCACGATGGTGTGAAAGATCGGATTATTGCGGTGCGTAATGGCATCGACCTGAATGACTTCCCGGTCGGCGCGGGGGCCGTAATATTGCGGAAACTCGCCGAACGGGCCCTCGGGCTCGCGGACCTTCGGCAGGATGCGGCCTTCGATGACGATCTCCGCGTGGGCGGGCACGCGGACCCGGTTGGTCCGGCATTTGACCATTTCGACCGGCTGACCGAGCAGCGCGCCGGCGATTTCCATTTCATCGTCATCCAGCGCAGCGATCGCCTGCGACGCCAGAATGCAGGCGGGATGCACGCCGATCACGAGCGCGATCTCCAGCGCCTCGCCGGCCTCCTCCGCCATGCGGAAATAGTGCCGGGTGTGCCGGGGAAGCAGCAACACGCCGATGCGGTCGGGGCTGCTGACCTGACAGCGATGGATCGAGACGTTCTGAATGCCGGTCTTCGGATTTCGCGCGATCAGCAGCGCGGCCGTAATATAGGGCCCGCTGTCGTGTTCGTTGTGCTTTGGAATCGGCAATTGCCGGAGCAGATCGATCTCGCGATGAATGACGTCATGCACCGGCGCCGCCGTGACCTCGATCCATGGCAGCGGACGGCGAACCGCGCCCTGGAAACGGAACAGCAACTCGCCGCAGGGAATGCCGAGGGACTCCGCGATCCAGCTGCGATCGGCAAACAGGTTGGCGACCACCGGAATGGCATGCTGACCCGGCCTGGGAAACAGCACCGCGCGCTCCAGTTCGAGTTTCTTTGCTACCGCCGCCACTTCATCGGTCAGCGAAACACCATCGCGCGCGACCACGAGCCGGTCTGTGGCGGCAAGCCGCTGCAGCCAGCCCCGTAAATCGGGATGAGCGTTGTGGCCGGCGGTCACCGGTGTCGCCCGGCTTGCTTCCATCATTCCCTCCCTTTGTTGCGGGACACGGGTGATACGAGTGTCGTTCAGAACTCAAGATTTCTTTAGACTTGGTCGGGCGGCCTCCGGCTTCCGATTGGCAGTACTGAATTACCTTAAGATAAGGCAGTTGAGTAGATCGTCATGGTGCCAATGGCGAGAGTGACTACTCCGACGACACCTTGCAAACAGCGATTGGCCCAGGTGAGCCATCGCGCGGAAACTGCGAGCGGCACCGCGATGACGACAGACAACGCGCCCATTCCAAGCATCGACCCGATGCCGAACAGCAGAACGTAGAACATTCCGTACACGGGATTTTCCACCTGCGATACCGCGAGGACGAGAAGCGCGGCCGACCCGGCCATCCCGTGCATCAATCCAACGAGGAGCGAGCGCCAGCGAAAACCGTGCTGATGCAGATGCGCGCTTTTCTGATGCGGGACGGCTTCATTCACGTGGCTATGGACATGGATGTGCTCTGTGCCGTCGCCGTGTCGATGCCGATGAAAATGCACGCGGTCGCGCCATAACCGCCATAATACGTTTGCGCCGAGTCCAACCAGCATGATGCCGACGGCGGTCTCCAGCGGTCGCGCGAGCCGTTCGGGGATCGCATGACCCAGCAGGATCGCCGCACCGGCGAAGGCGAACAGCGTCAGGGTATGGCCGAGCCCCCAGGTCAGCCCATGCTTGACGATATCGCGAACGCCGGTCCGGCGAGCGGCAATGCTCGATACCGCAGCGATATGATCGGCTTCAAGCGCATGCCGCATTCCCAGCAAAAAGCCGATCCCCAGGATTCCGAACATATAGTCCTCGATTTCATTTTGACGAACAAAACCTCAACCCGAAGGCGGCCTCACAGCTTCTGCGAATCTCGCTGCGCAGCCAAGCATACCAGCCTTCCAGGCCGTGTCCGCTACGGGCCGAGACCTGAAATACCCTGGTCGAACATTACGGGGCAAACGAGGTTTGCTACGTTCTCGATCATGACAACAGAACCCGGTGCAGGCTTTAGCTCGGCGAGGCCCCGCGCCACCATGTCTGCTTCAAGATGGCACCCCATGCCGGTATTGACCCGCACGGCCGGCGCCGGCGGCGGGGATGCGCTCGCCATCGTTGAAGCGCGAGAATCTCCCGCCCCGCGAACCACGCCCGGTTCTTCGCCGCCAGCGCGTCATTCTTTGCGAGGATGCGGGTTTCCAGCTCAACCACGGCGTCAACCGGGACCCGCCATAGATCGGGCATGCAGAAATTGATTGAGGATTTCGCGGACTTCTGCTGCACCGGCTCTTCGCGCGGCGAGCGCTTCTCGCCTTTAGGACCTCGGGACGTCGCTACCTGTTAAACTCAAGATAAGTGGTCCACACGGCGCTGGCTAATGTCTGCGACGTCTGTAGAGCGCATGTCTTTTCGACTTCGGGCACTACTGCCGACACGTCGATTTCCGCCTGGCTTTGATCACTTGCCGCAGCAACGTAATTAAGCCCCGTCCAAAAACCATAGATCCAGACGGCTCCCTCTAATCGGTGCTCTTGCGTGGACCGCCAGTGAGTGCAACTCATCCCTCCGATTCCCATCATATCGACGGAAACCTTGGCGTCCTGTGCCAAGACAGGGCACAATGGGGCGGTGAAGAACAGCACCGCTAACAAAACTCTTTTTATCATGCGCGGGAAAACTCGCGTTATGGAAACATTTTTGTCTTGGCGAGGCGGAGCTAAAGTTGTCAACGGTCGTGTCAATAGAGGCTGTTCCGGTTAACATGTCCGATCTGGTCGATTTGAGATGAAAATCCTGCGTCAGCGTACGTTACGCTCACGCTCACTCATTCCGCCGTCTACCGACGGCCCCAAATCACTGCGGCCCACATCCGCTCATGAAAATAATACCAAGCGACCTTGGTAATCACCTCGAGGGCAGCTATCGAACCGGCCACGGCGACCTTTCCCGTCAGGAACCAACTTATCGCGAAGGTATCGAATGTGCCAAGCGCGCGCCAACTGAGTGCCTTGAATATGGAGCGAAGGTGGGTCTCGCCACCACTTATCAGCATTACCGTTTCATCCCCACGCTTTCATCGATGAGCGCTAGACGCTCTCGGCAGGCATGAAAGCTTGGGACGTGAAGTCCAGAAACCGGCTCTTGTTGCCCGGTGTCTTTCTGTCGAACGATGTTTGGCATTGCCACCACAGCCCTCGGCATGATGCGTTTCTGCATCGTTCTGCGCAGTCAGGATCGTGATGCCACCCGACGCCACATCACGAACCAATCGATCAGGCATTGCGACCGCCGAAATATTTGCGCGAGCCCATCCGAGGCGCGCCCCTCTTGCGGGCTACCTTCATAGTGACTGCGCACGAACCATCTCTGGCGAACACGACCGCCTAAGGGTCAGGCGCCAATGGTTGTTCTGTCTCTGGAAGACTTTGAGCAATTGACGGTTGGACAACCGCCAGAAGAACGTACCCCGCAACAAGTATTCGCATCCGAGTCCCCACTCTGCGATTACCGACCAAACTCAAGGTCGAACAAGAATGCGGCGGTAATTGGTCCGCAAAGAAAGCACTGAACATCACCGTCCCTGGATCATCCCGAAGCTAGAGCGCGTTGGTATCGTCTGCCATACGACCGGTCCATTGCTTGCCGCACAAGACCGCTAGCCTGTGCGAGGAGGCAGTTGGCTTGTTGAAGGATAGAATGAGTTCGCTGGGCACTTGATGCTCTCCGAAAGATGATTCCCTTCGGCAGATCGAGGCTCCTGAGCTGCTCGTGAACGCCAACGACTTCTCCATCAATTACGTGTCGGCCATCCTGGTCGGAACACCGCAAGCGGAGTTGGTGACGCCGCAGATGCCAAAGCGACTAAAGGGTGCGGGCCGAAGCCACTGCCCAAGTGGAGCGCGAGCTTTCACGATTGCAAGAAGCGATATCGCCGATCCACGATTTGCACGCCAAGATCTCCTCCACCTCACCGTCGTAAAGGAATATCTCCTGATGCTGATCATCAACGACGGAGTGGCGCGACCAGAATTGATCGAGGCCGCGCAAGCACTTATCGAGCGGAGCCAGAGAATGATGCGAGAACTATTCCGTAATTCTTCCGAAAAGCGTTTCCTTGGCGATCTCAACCAAATCCGAATGTGTTGCATCCCGATCTGACAGACCGGCCCTCTCGTCGTCTCACTAATGCTTCGCGGCAAGCTCAAATACCGATTTGGGTGAGAGTTGAGTCCTGATTCTTAATTTCAGAAATTGTTTCGCCTGGCGCGACCGGTCATATCGTTGCCAAGAGAGCTTCCATTTCTGGCCACGATTTGGGTTCACGACGGCGTGACCTAGCAGGGGAGCGCATCATGCCAGCACAGCGAGTTTGGAAGACGGCGGGGCCGGTCACGAGTGACGCGGAGATCGAGCACCTTCGCCGGCAGCTAGCCTCATTTAACGAGCGTATCCAGGAACTGGAAAAGCAACACCCCGACGCCTCGAAGATAGAGGCACTAAAGACAAGCGCGCTCATGCTAGCCCGGCAGATTGATGAAATTCGGTGTTCAAGCGCGAATGACTTGACCCATCTGCTCACGAAGTAGCCACAGACGGCGGCAGAATTCGCCCGGGACCTGCGTGTTCGAATGGGTCGCTTCATGCGCCCGTTCAGCCATCGACGCGCCGGACAACATGAAGTTCTCACAACCGAAAGACGAACGTCTTTCGGCGTTCTAGTAAACGTACGGCGGCGAGTTGGACCGGGTTCTCACGCGCGGGCGGTCGAAATGGTATCGGGGTCGGGGCTGGTCCTGTAACCAATCACTCCTTGCTCGATTGGCGGTTCAAGCGTGACGAATCCGGTTATGCGACTGCCAGCGCAAGACCGCGCCTCCACTGCATGATCTGAGAGTTCATGGCTGACGCGCGCGAAATCGCGCCGAGATAGCGGCGTCAATGCGGCGCCTCTCAAGGCGTTTCCAATTTGGGCCTAAAATTTGCCCCCGACTTAAATCACTCTCGTCGTGGATAGGAAGGCTGGGAGCGCGTTCGGCTACCGGAATTGGGGGACTAGCCATGGGACATGCACATCCGCCGCATAGCACGCAAGAGCATCTCGATGGATCGCCGCCTGGGTGCGACGAAGATACCTACGACGAGCACTCGGGCGACGTTGTGTCGCTGCTTGAAGAGAATGCCCGACTTCGAAGGCTTGTGATTAAGCTATCGGAACTCATCCTGCGAAAGGTCGTGGATGGAACATGACGGCTCGTCGCCCACAGGTGACCGAATGCAAAGATATTACCGCCGCCGTGCATGAGTTCGAAGGTGGCACTTTTCTAATCTGACTAGGATATCCCACGATATCCGTCCTTCCTTCCGGTGGCGACGTTTGTCACGCGCAACCGAGTGCCGAACGGCAATGTGGGATGAGCGTATCATCGAACGGTATTACGGTCCCACCCTTGGTCCCTTGAGGCAGTTTGCCCCGCCCCCAGCGACTCGAGCATGACTATGGTGGTCCCGCGGATTCGGTGCCCAACTTTCGGTCGAGACGGGAAAGAAAGCCAAAGGAACTCGTAACGCCTAAGTATGCATCTCCCCATCTCTTGATATGTTGTGACTTCCTCCAAGTATGACAGGAACGACCCCTAGCGTGATAGAGCGGCCGACGTCGGTTGCACTAGGATTCGCAAGAGATGGTGACACTGGTGGAGGTAGGCAGACATTCTTCATACACGATTTAGCGACCGCAAATCGCTGCTCGTTGTCTACAAATGCTTCGTCATCCTCCGACATCAGCCCACGCAACACCCAGGCCATCTTTGTGTTCCTCGAACGCGGAGCGATCGGGCAAACTCGAAACAGCGTCAAAGTCCCCATCAGGAGAGTCCAGCATGGCCCACTCCAAAACTGGCCCACGTCAGTTCACGCTCGCTGATTCAGGCACTTCGGAGCTGGGGGCAGCCTCGATACATTTCCTGGATTCGTCGACCGGACTTGGACGGCATCAGAGTTACTTTCCGAGCGCGCTGCCGCCAACGGTGTGGGATGAAACAGCGGGGCCTCTGGCCGACGCCGACGGCTTGTCGCGTCTGGTTCGTTGCCTCGCCAAAACTCTGTCTGCGGAGGTCCAATACGATGACGGCGATCTGACCAAAGATACCGACATTCATTCATTGCTGTCGAACGCACTTGAGAAGGTGATTGACCGGATTCGCGGATTGTCCCTGCGAAGTGACGATCCGTTGCAACAGCTGCTCGCGATAGTCGCTCTGACGCCGAGCAGAGAACCTATGGTCTCGCCGCAAGCCCGGTTGATCGAAACGGTGCTGCGCGTAGGATCACTGGAGCTCGATCTCATCGATCGAACTGCGAAGCGTGGCGACCGGCCGATCGAACTGAAGCCGCGCGAATTCCAGTTGCTCGAGTGCATGATGCGACGGAGAGACCAGTTGCTGACGCGCGCAACGCTCTTCAAGGAAGTATGGCACTATAAATTCGTTCCAGAGACAAATCTTGTCGATGTTTATATGGGCAGACTGCGCCGCAAGGTCGACGGGCCGGATGAAACCCCCATGATCCGCAATGTCCGCGGCGCCGGATTCGTTCTAAGCGCGACCCCGTCGCACTCTTCCCGTCAAAACGCCGCGATACGCTGCTCCGGGTAGGCGCATTGGAATTCGATCTCATCGCTCAAGTTGCGAAGCGTGGCGACCAACCCTCCTGAAAGAAGCATGAGCGCTTCAAAGGGAGCCCGCCCCTATTGAGATTTCGTGCCGCGAACAGAAGAACACTTTCCGGCGCGTGATCCTCCTCTTGATCCACTCAGCAAAAGGCGCCGCGTCGCAGATCTCGCTTTAAAACCCAATTTAAAAAGAACTTTAATAGCTCTCCCTTGTCCCCTTGCTACCGTCGTCACTGCCCTCGGCTTCAACGGCCACCTTTGAGAGCCGAACGCATCCGGTTATTGCGGCGGCAGCCCGACGTGATTTTCAAGGAGAAAACATGACCAGCGGCATTCGCAAAGAGATGGACAGCCTCGGTGAAGTCGATGTTCCCGCCGACAAACTCTGGGGAGCGCAGACACAACGTTCGCTCGAGCATTTCAGTATCGGTAAGGATCTGATACCGCGCGAGATGATCACGGCCTATGCGATCCTGAAGAAGGCGGCGGCCAGCGCCAATCATGATGGCAAACGGCTCAATGATCAGGCCTACAAACTGATCGTTCACGTCTGCGACGAAATACTCCATGGCCAGCATCATGACATGTTCCCGCTGCACGTCTGGATGACCGGCAGCGGCACCCAGTTCAACATGAATGTGAACGAAGTGATCTCCAACCGGTGCTCCCAACTCGTGGGCACGCCGCTCGGCAGCAAGAAACCGGTTCATCCCAATGATCACGTCAACATGTCGCAATCGTCGAACGACAGTTTTCCATCCGCGATGTACATCGCTGCCGCAGTGAATGTGACGCAGCGTCTGATCCCCGCCGTGAAAGCGTTACATGATGCGATCGCCGCCAAGGCAGCCGAATGGGATGACGTCGTCAAGATCGGCCGCACCCACATGCAGGATGCGACACCGATTACCCTCGGACAGGAATGGTCGGGCTACGCCGGCATGCTAGCCGATGACCTTGAACGCATCGACGACGCGCTTAAGGGGGTTTACCGCCTGGCCCTCGGTGGCACCGCGGTCGGCACAGGGATCAATGCCGCACCGGATTTCGCCGAGGCAGCCGCTGCCGGGATTGCCAAGCTCACGCGCCTTCCCTTCGTTAGCGCGCCGAATAAATTCACCGTGCAAGGGGCCCATGACGCGCTGGTACAGCTCTCCGGCACGCTCCGCACGCTGGCGGTCTCGCTCTATAAAATAGGCAACGACATCCGGTTGATGTCCTGCGGCCCGCGCGCCGGCTTCGCCGAATTGATGATTCCCGAGAATGAGCCGGGCTCGTCGATCATGCCGGGCAAGGTCAATCCGACTCAGGCCGAGGCGTTGACGATGATCGCCGTCCAGGTAATGGCGGACGACGTCGCCGTCGGCTTCGGTGGCGCCGGTGGCTATCTCGAGATGAACGTCTACAAGCCGCTGATGATCCACAACATCACGCATTCGATCACGATCATGGCCGATGGCTGCACAAACTTCCGTAAATTCCTCGTCGAGGGGACCCGGCCGAATGAGAAGAAGATCAAGGAGTATGTCGACCGCTCCCTGATGCTCGTTACCGCGCTGGCGCCGGTGATCGGTTACGACAAAGCGTCCAAGATCGCGCATTACGCGATGGACAACGATCTCACGCTCAAGGCAGCAGCGCTGAATCTCGGCTTCGTAACCGAGCAGGAGTTCGACCGCGTCGTCGATCCCGCAAAGATGGTCAGGCCCTACGTCGCCAAGGCAATTGATCCCGCCAAGATCAGCGCATCAGCCGGTTGAGGAGCACACACGATGATCCGATGCATCAAATTATGGACTGGCGCCGACCGGAAGTCGCATTTCGAAGAGGGCTTCATCGATCTCGAGCCCGGAGCAAGGGGAGATGCGCTCAGCGTCAAATTTCCCATTGCCTCCGCATCATTCCACGAAACGGATGCGGATCCGCAACTCGGATGGCATCCGGACGCCGACCGACAGTTGGTCATTACGCTGAGCGGCACGCTGGAATTCGAGACGCCGGACGGGCGATTTGCGCTGCGCCCCGGCGACGTCCTGTTCACCGAGGACACGGGCGGAGCCGGCCACAATTGGAAGATGGTCGGCGACCAGCCCTGGTGCCGTCTCTACACGACCCTCGATCCGAAGACCGTCGTTCCCTTTCGGCCAACCGTTGCTGGTTAGCAGGAGCGCAAACAATCCATCAAGCACCGCACTGGAGGCAGACAGATGATCCGATGTGTACGTCTATGGACAGGTGATGACCAGAATTCCTATTTTGAGGAAGGCGTTATCGAACTCAGCCCCGGTCAGCGCGGCGATTGGCTGAGCGACAAGCTCGCCGTGGCCAGCATCTCTTTCCAGGAAACGGCATCGGGCGGCGCCTTCGCCTGGCACACCGCACCGGTTCGGCAACTGGTCGTCACCCTAAGCGGCACGCTGGATTTCCAGACCCGCGAAGGTGAGCATTTCCTTCTCCACCCCGGCAATATCCTGCTCGCCGAGGACACCGTCGGCAGCGGACACAGCTGGAATCTGACCGACGATTCTTCCTGGCGCCGCGCCTACGTGGTCCTCCAACCAGGGGCCGCGGTGCCGTTTCGCGCCCGCAAGCTGCAAGGGGTCTCGGCCTGATCGAAAGGCTCGCCGAGAAATTCGCCAGGAAACTCGCCAGAAAGAACATACCACCCTGCAAATTTGAAGGAGAACTCCGATGCCAGATAACTCCACTACCGAACCGGACGTCGTCCTCATTGGCGCGGGCATCATGAGTTCCACACTGGGAGTCTTCCTGAAAGAACTCGAACCCTCGCTCACCATCACGATGTTCGAAACGCTCGAGGATTGTGGCCTCGAAAGCTCGGAAGCCTGGAACAACGCCGGCACCGGACACGCCGCCAATTGCGAAATGAACTACACGCCCGAGCGGCCCGACGGCAGCGTCGACATCTCCAGGGCGCTGGAAGTCAATGTCGAGTTCGACCTGCCGCGCCAATTCTGGTCTTATCTTGTAAAGAAAGGTGCGATCGCCGATCCGCGTTCGTTCATCCATCCCGTGCCGCACATGAGCTTTGTGCACGACGGCAACGTCTCGTTCCTCAAAAAGAGGTTCAAGGCGATGAGCGCGCACCACTGCTATTACGGGATGGAATACACCGAGAATCGGCAGAAGATCGCGGAATGGGCTCCGCTGGTGATGGAGGGCCGGACCGGCGGCGAGCCCGTTGCAGCGACGCGGATCATCACCGGTACTGACGTAGACTATGGCTCCCTCACCCATCATCTGGTTCACCATCTGGTCGGGCTTCCGGGCTGCAGCGTGCATTACAAGAACCACGTCACCCACATCGTCCGCGAGGAGGGAGGGCGCTGGCGTGTCGAGGTACACGATCTCGAAAGTGGCGCAAAACGATCGGCAAAGACAAAATTCGTCTTCATCGGCGCAGGCGGCGGCGCACTGCCGCTGCTGCAGAAGTCCGGCATTCCCGAGGGGCACGGCTATGCTGGCTTTCCCGTCAGCGGCATTTGGCTGCGCTGCGACGACCCCGAGATCAACAAGCGCCACCATGCCAAGGTCTACGGCAAGGCCTCGATAGGCTCGCCGCCGATGTCGGTGCCCCATCTCGACACCCGGGTCATCGGCGGCCAGCACTCGCTGTTATTCGGTCCCTATGCCGGCTTCTCCAGCAAATTTTTGAAGCACGGCTCGCTAATGGATTTAGTCGAATCGCTCAGGCCGGCTAACATCGAGCCGCTGCTGTCGGTGGCGCGCGACAATTTCGACCTCACGGAATACCTGATTGGACAAGTCCTGCAGTCCGAGAGTCACCGGCTGGCCGCGCTGGACGAGTATTTCCCGAACGCCAAGCCCGAAGACTGGAAGCTGCAAGTCGCGGGGCAGCGCGTTGAGACTATCAAGCCCGATGTCAAACGCGGAGGCCTACTGGAGTTTGGAACCGAGCTTGTCGGTGCGGCGGATCGTTCACTCGTTGCCCTCCTGGGAGCCTCGCCAGGCGCTTCCACAGCGGCGTTCATCGCGATCAGCGTGTTGGAGAAGTACTTCCCCGATCAGCTGACGGCCAGCGCGTGGCTGCCAAAACTGAAAGAGATAATCCCATCCTACGGCGTGTCGCTGATCGAGGATGCCGAACTCCTCCGGCGTGTTCGTGCGGATACGGCGCAGCTGCTCAAGGTCGAGAACATTGATCCGCCTGCCGTCACCAGCGGCTCGCCGCCAAAGACGCGAAGGAGTTCCCGGGCTCGCGCATAGCATGCGGCACTGACGCCTGCGGAGATCGGGCGTTCAACGGAGGGATGATCATGATGGCGGCGAAGACCCGTTCCGGCTCTATCGCTGCCATAGCATCATGAATTGCACCAAGACCTGTCCGAAGAATCTCAACCCTGCAAAGGCGATCGCGAAGACCAAGGAAATGATGGCAGAGCGCGGCTGATTCGTCGTCAACCACCGCTCGTGCGAGCGGCGCAAACACCTTCAACACAGCAGGAAACAACCACCATGCTTAACATGCTCCCTGAATCATCGGGTCATCCCAACGGATATGAACTGTTGCACAATCCGCACCTGAATAACGGAACATCTTTCACAGAGGCAGAGCGCCGCGCTGCGCACCTCGAAGGTCTTCTGCCGCCGGCAGTGATGACGATCGACGTCCAGGTGGCACGCCGGCACGCCGAGATCGCCAACCTGCACGACGATCTGCTGAAGTATCTCGTGCTGTCCGATCTGCAGTCCCGCAACGAGACTCTCTATTATGCGGTCCTGATGTCTGACCCCGCCACCTACATGCCGATCGTCTATACCCCGACGGTCGGAGAGGCGTGCCAGAAGTTCGGGCATATTTTCCGGCAGCCGCGCGGGATCTATCTGCCGATCACCGCACGCGGACGGCTCAAGGAATTGCTATCCAATTGGCCGGAAAGGGACATACGCTTTATCGTCGTCACTGACGGCGAGCGCATTCTCGGCCTTGGCGACCTCGGTGCCGGCGGCATGGGTATTCCGATCGGCAAACTAGCGCTCTATACCGCCTGCGCGGGCGTGCCTCCCCAACACTGCCTGCCAATTGTTCTCGATGTCGGCACCGATAACCAGGTTCTGCTCGACGACCCGTTGTATCTCGGTTTGCGTCAGAACCGGGTGCGCGGGGATGAGTACACGGCTTTTGTCGACGAGTTCGTCGAAGCCGTGCAGCAGCTCTATCCGAAATGCTGCATCCAGTGGGAAGATTTTGCCAACTTCGATGCCGTCCCAATTCTTGCACGCTATCGGGAAGAAATATGCACCTTCAATGACGACATCCAGGGAACCGCCGGCATCGCCCTGGCGGGCATCTTCGCCGCGTTGCGCCTCACCGGAAAGAAGCTTGCTGAGCAGCGCTTTCTATTCCTCGGCGCGGGCTCGGCGGCGACCGGCATCGCGGAGCTGATCAGCCTTGCGATGGCGCGCGAGGGCGTGGACCTCGCTGCGGCCCGAAGCAGCAATTCGCTGTTCGACATCAACGGTCTCGTGGTGAGTTCGCGCGCCGACCTTGCGGATTTCCAGAAGCCGTTCGCGAAGACATGCCGCCTGTCTCGACATTTGTCGAGGCGATCCGTGCGCTGCGGCCGACCGGCATCATTGGGGTGAGCACTGTGCCAAAACTGTTCACCCGCGACGTGATCAGGACAATGGCGGAGATCAACGAGCGTCCGATCATCTTCCCGTATTCGAACCCGACATCGCGCTCCGAATGTACGGCCGAAGAGGCCTACGGCTGGTCCGACGGCCGCGCCGTTTTCGCCAGCGGCAGTCCGTTCCCGCCGGTCGAGATCGCCGGCCGCCGTTTCGTGCCCGGCCAGGGCAACAATGTCTACATCTTCCCTGCCATGGGCATGGCGGTGTTTGCCACCGAAGCGACCCACGTGACGGAAGAGATGTTCATCGTTGCGGCGGAAGCGGTCGCCGAGGAAGTCACTGAAGAGAACCTCGCCGTGGGACTGATCTACCCGCCACAGAGCCGCATTCTCGACGTGTCGCTCCACGTCGCCGAACGGGTCGCGACCTACATTTTTGACCAAGGTCTCGCGCGGGTGGAACGGCCGAAGGATATCGGGGGGCTGATCCGCTCGCGGGTGTATCGGCCCGTCTATGCGGAGGCGGCCGAATGAGCGAGGTTCTGCATCGCGAACGCAAGGCTCCCGTCAAACGAAAAGACCTGCCGCCGGACATGGTGGCGTCGCGCGTAGATCAGGACCCCGACCAAGAGAAGTTGCACCGTATCGTGGTGGTAGGCGGCGGTGCCGCGGGCCTCGAACTTGTCACCCGGTTGGGCGACCGCTTGGGCCGGCGCTCTCGGGCGTCTGTCACCCTGGTCGAATGCGCCCGGACCCATCTCTGGAAACCGTTGTTGTACGCCGTGGCAGCGGGAAGCCTGAATCCCGGCGAATATGAGTTGAGTTATCTTGCGCAGGCGCACTGGCACGGGTTTCACTATTGCTTAGGCGAGATGATCGGTCTGGACCGGGTCAAGAAAGAGGTGCGTCTCGGTGCAACGCTCGACGGCGAGGGACGCCAGATCACGCCGGAGCGCTCGATCGGGTACGATACGTTGGTAATCGCAATCGGCAGCGTTACCAACGATTTCGGAACGCCGGGCGTTGCCAAATATGCAGTGCCGCTGGAGACGCCGGCGCAGGCAGAGCGCTTCAACCGCCGTGTGGTCAACGCGTGCCTGCGCGCGCAAACACAGACCGAGCCTGTGCGATCAGGCCAGCTTCACGTCGCGATCGTCGGTGCCGGTGCGACCGGCACGGAATTGGCGGCCGAGCTCTATCGGACGATGCGCGAGGTCGTTAGTTACGGGCTTGACCATATCAACCCTGAGCGTGACGTCCGGATCGTCTTGATCGAGGGTGCACCCCGCATCCTCCCTGGCTTGCCGGAACGCATCTCGGATGCGACCCAGCGCTTGCTCGATAAGATGGGCGTCGAGGTTCGCGCCAGCGCCCGGGTGACGGAGGTATCGGCCAATGGAGTGAAGCTCGCCGACGGCTCCTTCATAGATTCTGAGCTGGTCGTGTGGGCAGCCGGCGTTAAAGCGCCGGAAGTATTGGGCGGGCTCGATGGGCTGGAGACCAATCGCATCAATCAACTCGTCGTCGAACCGACCCTGCAGACGACGCGGGATCCCGACGTTTTCGCGATCGGCGATTGCGCCGCCTGTCCGCGTCCAGGCATATCCGTGCCGGTGCCACCTCGCGCGCAGGCCGCGCACCAGGAAGCATCGCACCTGTTTCGTCAGATCCAGCGTCGGCTGCGCGGCAAACCCTTGCAGCCATATACCTATCGTGACTTCGGCTCGCTGGTATCGCTGGGAAAATGGAGTACAGTCGGCAACCTGATGGGATTCCTGTCCGGCCGCAGCTTCTTCGTCGAAGGCCTGTTTGCCCGGACCATGTATCGCTCGCTTCGCCTTATGCACGAGCAGGCACTGGGCGGCACCAGGCGGGCTGTACTGTCATTCATCTCCCGCGCTCTGGCGCACCGAATTGACCCGCCAGTGAAGCTGCATTGAACGGCCTGACAGATGCGAAACTTCGAATCCCGGCAAGCAGGATCACTCGCCAGCGGCTCGTCCCTAAAGACACGAAGGAGCTCCCGGGCTCGCGCATAGGAGAATCATTATGGCCAAGACAGTCGCTGATCAATTTGCGGAAATCCTTGCTGCCGCCGGCGTCAAACGGATCTATGGCATCGTCGGCGACAGCCTGAACGGTTTGACCGATGCGATCCGCCGCCAGGGCAAGATCGAATGGAAGCATGTACGGCACGAAGAGGTCGCGGCTTTCGCGGCCGGCGGCGAAGCGCACGTGACCGGAGAGCTTGCGGTTTGCGCCGGGAGCTGTGGACCGGGCAATCTGCACCTCATCAATGGCCTGTTCGATTGTCAGAGGTCGCGGTTACCGGTGCTTGCCATTGCGGCGCAGGTACCGTCGGCCGAACTCGGCGCCGGATATTTCCAGGAAACCCATCCGGAGAACCTGTTCAAGGAGTGCAGTCACTATTGTGAGCTGATCTCAGGGGCCAACCAGATGCCGCGCGTTCTGGAGATCGCGATCCGACAGGCGGTAGGTAATCGCGGCGTTTCGGTTGTGGTCATTCCGGGCGACGTAGCCCTTCAGCCCGCCGCGGACGCGCCGCCGCCGAAGCCAGCGGGCCTGCTGCCCAGCCAAGTCGTTGCGATGCCGGCCCGCGTCGATGTCGATCGGCTCGCGGCGCTTCTCAACGGCGATGGCCGCGTGACGATGCTGTGCGGCTCGGGATGTCAGGGCGCGCATGATGAAGTCCTCGCGCTGGCCGATCGCCTGAAAGCTCCCATCGTGCACGCGTTCCGAGGCAAGGAGCACGTCGAATGGGACAATCCGTTTGACGTCGGGATGACCGGTCTGATCGGCTTCTCGTCCGGCTATTACGCCATGCTCGATTGCGACATCCTGTTGATGCTCGGCACCGATTTTCCTTATCGCCAGTTCTATCCGCGCGGTGCGGGCGTTCGCATCGCACAGGTGGACGTGCGGCCCGAACAGATCGGCCGCCGCGCGCCGGTCGATCCGGCGTGGTGGGCGACGTCCGTGCGACCATTGAAGCGGTGTTGCCGCTCATCAAGGAGACGCGCGACCGCACCCATCTCGACCGGGCGACGGAACATTACCGCAAGGCGCGCAAGGATCTCGATGGGCTTGCGGTCAACAAGCCCGGCCGTAAACCGATCCACCCGCAGCAGGTTGCCAAAGCGATCAGCGATCAAGCGTCGCAGGACGCCATCTTTACCTGCGATGTCGGTCTGCCGACGGTGTGGGCGGCTCGCTATCTCGCGATGAACGGCAAGCGGCGGCTGATCGGATCGTTCTGGCATGGCTCTATGGCCAATGCGATGTCGCACGCGATTGGTGCACAGACGGCATTTCCGGGACGGCAGGTGATCTCGCTGTCGGGTGACGGCGGCTTTACCATGCTGATGGGTGACTTTCTCAGCCTGGCGCAGCTCGGCCTGCCGGCGAAGATCGTGGTGTTTAACAACAGCGCGCTCGGCTTCATCGAAATCGAGCAAAAATCCTCGGGCTTTCTCGACTTCGGTACCGAGTTCAAGAATCCGGACTTTGCCGCCATGGCCGAAGCCTGCGGCATTCGCGGGATCCGGCTGGAGGATCCGGCCGACGTCGAGGAGGGCATCGCTACCGCGCTCGCCCATAACGGGCCGGTGCTGGTCGATGCGGTGGTGAGCCGGACGGTGCTTCCTATCCCGCCTGCCATTACTGTCGAAATGGCCAAGGGCTTCACGCTTTACATGGTGAAGGCCGTGTTCAATGGTCGCGGCGACGATCTCGTCGATCTCGCCCGATCGAACCTGTGGGCTTGAGGCCGGGAGAGTTCGGGCGATACGCGCCTGGCCGGCGATCGTGGGCTAAGCCATTGGTTGCGGCCCGGTGGCGACATGCGAGGCGGTAATCGGCTCAGGTCCGTGGCTTTGCCTGCAAAAGCCCATTCTGCTCGCGGTTGTGATGGGATGGCTGCTAATCTCGAGGGAGGCCGGGGCTCATGAGCCGGGCTGGACTTTGGACCGCGGATCCGCCTCGGGCGTACCAATCGGTGGCGGCCGCACTGCGCTCGGCGACCCCGGCGCTGCTCTTCGGCTTGCGCCTTTGGGCGGCGGTCTGCCTTGCTCTTTACATCGCGTTCTGGCTTCAGCTCGACAACCCGTCCTGGGCCGGTACGTCCGCCGCGATCGTCTGTCAGCCGAGCCTTGGCGCCTCACTGCGCAAGGGCTGGTTCCGCATGATCGGCACAGCGGCCGGCGCGGTCGTCATCGTGGTGCTGACGGCGTGGTTTCCGCAAAACGCACTTGGCTTTCTGCTTGGGCTGGCGGTCTGGGGCGGAGCGTGCGGCGTCATGGTCACGTTGCTGCGTAACTTCGCGGCCTACTCGGCAGCACTCGCCGGCTATACCGCCGCAATCATCGCAAGCGACGAACTCGGCGCGACCGGAGGCGCGAGCGGCGACGTGTTCATGCTCGCCGTCACCCGCGCCAGCGAAATCTGCATCGGCATCGTCTGCGCGGGCGTCGTTCTCGCCGGGACCGACTTCGGTGGTGCGCGGCGACGGCTGGCGATCCAGTTCGCCGAGCTTTCGGCTGAAATCACCCGAAGGCTTGTCGGCACGTTTTCACTTGCCGGACGGGAACTGTCGGAGACGCGTGCGGTTCGTCGCGAGCTCGTCCGGCGTCTCATCGCGCTGGATCCCGTCATCGACCAGGCGCTTGGGGAAAGCTCTGACCTGCGCCTTAACTCGCCGACTTTGCAGGCGGCAGCGGGTGGCCTGATCACGGCTCTGTCCGGTTGGCGCATGGTGGCCGTTCACCTCGAGCGGTTGCCGAGTAACCAGGGCCGGCGCGAGGCCGACATTGTGCTTGGCAATATTCCACAACAGCTGCGTTCGGCGACGGAAGGCGAGGCAAAAAACTGGGCAATCGATCCATCCGGCGTGCGTCAAGCATGCGCAGCGGCGGCGCGGGCTTTGACAGCTTTGCCGAACCGAACGCCTTCACTCCGATTGCTTGCCGATCAGACAGCCAGGGCTCTGATTGGCATTCGGCGGACATTCGATGGAGTGTTGCTGCTGGCCGATCCCGCCCGACGGATTCCTCGATCTCCGTCTGCCCGGCTCTATGTGCCCGACCTTCTTCCTTCTCTCCTGGATGGAGCGCGCGTTTTCGTTACGATTGGTGCGCTCGAACTCTTTTGGATCGTGACCGAATGGCCGAGTGGCCCGCAGGCCCTTGTCTTCGCTACGATCGCCGTTATGCTGTTCGCGCAGAGGGGCGATCAAGCGTACACCACCGTGGTGAGCTTTATGGTCGGAGTCGTCCTGTGCGCCGTTTTCGCAGCGATCATCGAATTCGCAGTGCTGCCCGGCGTGGAGACCTTTGCCGGCTTCAGCCTCGCGATTGGCCTTGTGCTGGTGCCGGCCGGCGCGTTGATGGCTCAGCCTTGGCAGACGGTAATTTTCGTCGCCCTGACAGCGAACTTCCTCCCGATGCTCGCTCCGACGAACCAGATGAGCTACGACACTCAGAGATTCTATAACGCGGCGTTGGCAATTGTCGCAGGCGTGGGCGTGGCTGCGGTCGCATTCCGCTTGCTGCCGCCGCTATCGCCGGCGCTGCGAAGCCGTCGGCTCCTGGCGCTCACGCTGCGGGACCTGCGTCGCCTGATCAGGGGACCGATCCTGCGGACGGCAAATGAATGGCAAGGCCGGGTATATGGCCGTCTCCTGGTACTGCCGGAACAGGCCGAGCCGTTACAGCGTGCACAGCTCATGGCGGCACTTTGGGTCGGAACCGAGATCATCCGGCTGCGCCGTATCGCGCACCGCTTCGATGGGGATGTTGAGCTTGACGCGGCGCTTCGTGCCGTGGCGAAAGGTGACAGCTCTACGGCGGCCGAGCGGCTTGCCCGTCTCGACCAGCGGCTGGCGGCCCTACCCAATACCACGCCGGGAGCGCCGGCCAGGTTCCGGGCGCGCGGCAGCATTCTTGCGATGTCGGAAGCGCTTGCACAGCATGCCGCCTATTTCGATCAGAGGTGAAGCGATGAGCTTTTCCGAAGTCGATCTGTTCGGTGTCTATGTCGCTCCCATCTCGTTGATAATGGTGGCGGCATGGTTCGTCCTGATCGCGTTGCGCCGGGTGGCAGACCATTTCGGTTTGCTGCGTCACGTCTGGCACCCGGCGCTATTCGTGTTCGCTTCCTACATGATCATCCTCTCGTCCATCGTCCTTATTATCGCACGTTGAGGAATGCCGATGCCGAGAGTTCAACTGAAATCGGAGCACGCCGGGAAAAACGATGGAAGCGACGTTCCTCGCAACGTTGCGCGCGACCGCGGCAACATCAAGCCGCGCATCTCCCTCATGCCGATACTCATAACGCTGGGCACGTTCGCGGTTGCGGGGTTGCTTAGCTGGGCGACGTGGCAGGCTTACATGGGTGCGCCCTGGACACGCGACGGCACAGTGCGGGCCTATGTCGTGACGATGGCGCCCGAGGTGGCCGGACGGATCACCAAGCTGCCGGTCGCCGATAACCAGTTCGTGCACAAGGGTGACCTGTTGATGGTCATAGACCCCACGAACTACCGGATTGCTGTCCAGCTTGCCGAGGCGTCAGTACGACAGGCCGAGGCCAACGCGCAAAACATCGACGCGCAGCTCCTGGTCCAACAGGCGCAAATCGGCCAAAGTCAGGCGCAAGTGGAGGCAGCGCAGGCGGCGTTGACGTTTGGGGAACAGCAGGCGCAGCGCTACAAGGACCTGGCAAAGCTCCGGGCCGGGACCGTACAGGAGGCCCAGCAGACGGCATCCACGCTTGCCCAGAACCAGGCGGCGCTCAGGGCTGCGCAGTCGGCCCTGACGCTCGCGCTACGCCAAATCGAAACTCTTAAAGCGCAGCGCAGTAGCGCCGAAGCAGCTATCGCGCAAGCCAGCGCCCAGCGCGGCCAGGCGCAGGTAAATCTCGAGCGCACGCGCATCCTGTCCCCCGTCAACGGCTATGTGACCAATCTCCTGGCCCAGTTCGGCGACTACACCAGTGTCGGTCAAAGGCTGATCGCCGTCATCGACACAGATTCTTTCTGGGTTGATGGCTACTTCGAGGAGACCAGTCTCGGCACGATCCAAGAGGGCGACCCGGCGACCGTCAAACTGATGGGCTACAGCCAGCTCATTCGTGGCCATGTCGCCGGCGTCGCCCGCGGCATCAACGTCCCGAACGCGCAGCCGGACCCCGCGGGGCTCGCCTCGGTAAATCCGATCTTCACCTGGGTGCGCCTTGCGCAGCGTGTGCCGGTGCGCATCCACATCGATCAGGTTCCGGATGGCGTCCGCCTGGTCGCCGGCATGACGGGTACCGTGCAGGTTGATCCCCGCTGCGCCACGTCTGGCACTCGGCGCGGTTCTATTCGCTTGCTTTACCCTCTCCTCCATCGTCCTTATTGTTGAGGTATGCCGATGTCGAGCGTTGAACTGAAATCGGAGCACGCCAGGCAGAGCCATGGAAGCGATGTCCCGCGTCGGGTGGCGAGCGACCTCGACAACGTCAAGTCGCGCATCCGCATCGCTCCGATACTCATCACGCTGGGGGCGGTCGCAGTTGCGGCCTTCCTCGCCTGGGCAGCATGGCAGACCTACATGAGCGCGCCCTGGACCCGCGACGGCACTGTGCGGGCCTATGTCGTCACGATGGCGCCCGAGGTGGCCGGACGTATCGTCAAACTGCCGGTCGCGGACAACCAGTTCGTGCACAAGGGTGACGAACTGTTCGAAATCGATCCCGCCGACTATCGGATCGCGCTCGAGCAAGCGCAGGCCCAGGCGCAGCGCGATGGCGCCGCGCTCGATTACGCCCGCACGAACCAGGACCGGCAAACCCGGCTCGCGAAAGAGGGCTGGGCCTCGACGGAGGTCTACCAGCAAACCATGAGCACGCTGCATCAATCGGAAGGGGTCGTAGCTCTGGACAAGGCCGCCATCGCCAAGGCGCAACTCGATCTCAGCCGGACCGTGATCCATTCTCCCGTGAACGGATATGTAACCAATTTGCTGGCGCAGCTCGGCGACTACGCTACTGTCGGTCAAAAGCTGATCTCCGTCGTCGACACCGATTCCTTCTGGATCGATGGCTACTTCGAGGAAACCGGTCTCGGCAGGATCTCTGAGGGCGACCCGGCGACCGTCAAACTGATGGGCTACAAACAGGTCGTTCACGGCCACGTCGGCGGCGTCGCTCGTGGCATCAACATCCCGAACGCGCAGCCGGACCCCGCGGGGCTCGCCTTGGTAAATCCGATCTTCACCTGGGTCCGGCTTGCGCAGCGTGTGCCGGTACGCATCCACATCGATCAGGTCCCGGATGGCGTGCGCCTCGTCGCTGGCATGACAGCTACTGTGCAGATTGATCCTCAACCGGTCTCTCACCATTAGCTCCGCGGTCCGCCCACTGAATGGAGTCGCCAGTTCGAGGCGCTCGAACTCAATCCGGAATAGCTGCAGCGCCGGCCCAAGATCCCGACGACGGTCGTCCAAAAGCCGAAATTGCCGGTACCCTTACAAAGAACAAAGGCAAGCAAAAAGCGGCGTTGTCGAAGTGGGAGTTGGGAGATATCGCGAGCATTCCGATGAAGCTGCTTGGGAGGGAACAGTCGTTCGTTTTATGGTGTTTTTCTGCTTCGCTTGTATTGAGCAGTTGTGGAGGCACGGGACCCGAGTGTGGTTCTCTGGATACCCGCAATTCAGTAGTTAAGATCGTTTCGGATGATAACAATAATAAACTTGTGAATTACGCTGTCAAAAATTCCAGTTCAGTCGCGGCAATGGTGAGCGACACGAAATCGGAAGCTGAAAAACTAGCGATTTGGGAAAAAGCGAGACAAGGCGCGGTGTATAGGTTGGACGATACAATACTCACGAATTCAAGAAATAAAGCAGCACAAGAGGTTACTTGCATCGGGCTATTGTATGTGACGGTTGCGGATGTGACGGCGCAAAAAGAGGTAGAATTCAAAGTGAAACAGACAGCGGATGGGAAGATCGTCGTTTCAGTCAATCCTTTTTTGTTTTGAGGTTTGCAATTTTAAGAGCTAACGCTTTAGTCAAACGTCTTCGCGCCAAAGCGGTCATCGACTGATAGGCTTTTCTGCGAAACCTTGTCAGCCGCAAACTGACTCCATTTCATGCCTTTGCTATCAGTATGAAAACCCATGCAGTTCAAGCCTTGGTTTGCCACGAGCTGCTAATAGGGCCATAGAAGAAATTTCCCCATTCCAATCATTTGTAAATGCTGCGCGCCAGATCCAGCATTTCATTCTGCCGCGCTGGATCGGAGCCGCCCATCAATTTGACTGCGGCGATAGCCCGCGCCTCCGGCGTGACCTTATCGAGAACCCCACGACGCACGATGCCAAATCCGTCCTGCGCGAATATCTGCTGAACCTCGTCGGACATCGCGAAATCGATATAGAGGCGCGCGGCGTTCGGATGCGGCGCACCCTTCATGGCCGCAGTCGCATAGAGAACGTAAGGTGCGCCTTCCGCCGGCACGACTGCGCGAACCGGCAAGCCCTTGAGATTCAGAATATCACTGAGAATGAACGGCATGTAGATGGCCATTTCTCCCCGCGCAACGCGACGTCCCGCTTCACGCATTTCGCGCGTGAACTGGATGCCCTGTGTCGCCAAAGCCTCGTGATAGGCTTTCCCCAGTTTTTCCTCGGTCACGAAAAACATGACATAGCCGCCCCCGACCGCCCGCACATCGTCGGACAAAATCTTGCCCTTCCACTTCGGATCTGTCAGGTCTCGCCAGCTCTTCGGCTCCTCTCCCGCCGGCACCAGCCGATTGTTGACCAACAGTCCGTAGTTGATGGTCATGACGGGCGACTTGAGGCCATCGTCCCGGAACGGCTCCATCAGCCCGGCCGCATTGGGTACCGGCTCATGTGGAACGACGGACTTGTCCTCCGCGCTGAGAATGATGACCTGATTTTCAGAATTGAACATGACGTCGCCGAGGTAGCGCCCGGCGGATTGTTCGGTGCGTATGCGCTCGCGCAATTCACTGGCACGCGCCTCCAGCACTTGCACGGGAATGCCGTATTTCGCTTCGAAGGCCTTGGCAATCGCTTTGGTGGAAGGGGCGCCCAAAAGCGCGGTGTAGAGAACGAGCCCCCCTTCGGCCTTCGCTGCGGCGACGACCTTGTCCCAATCCGCCACCTCGGCGGATGACGGGCCGCTCGCGCATAACATCGCAAGACCGATGGATAAAGCAACGAGCGCCCGCCGCATAACGGCTAGAGACGGCCCAACATGAAGCGCGATCATTATTCCTCCCTTTAAGTTTTTGTTCGTTCAGACGGTCACGACGACATAGTCGTCCTCGACTTGGACCTCGTAGCTTTCGGCGACGTAAGGACCTTTTACCAGTTGATCACCGCTTTGCACGGCGACATCAAAGCTGCGGACCTTGAGCCGGTCCGGCGCGCAATAGGATTGCCCTGTCTTGATTTCGAACTCCCAGCCATGGAACGGACACCGGATGAATTCGCCCTTCCGCGCGATGGCGTATTCGCCAACGCCCCGCGGCTGAACCAGTCCGACCACCGCACCCTTGCAGAGCTCCGCGCCGCCATGCGGACAACGGTTCAGCAAGGCAAAGAATTCACCATTGACGTTGAACACGCCGATCTGGCGTCCGGACACTTCGACAATCTTGTGCGAACCCGGCGGGATCTCCAGGGTTCTCCCCACCACATGACGGTTCATGGCAAGCCGTAAAGTTCCTTGGCATTGCCGCTGAACACCTTCCTTCGCTCCTCGTCGGACAGCTGGATCTTGAAGGCGTAGCGTGGATCGTCAAAATCCCAATGCGGGTAGTCGCTGGAGAACATCAGCCGATCCCAGCCCAGCCAATCGATCACGTCGCGCAATTGCGCCTGCTTGCGCGTCTCGTCCATCGGCTGGGTCGTGAACCATACATGGCGGCGCAGATATTCCGACGGCGGCTTTGGCATGTGCGGCACCTCCGCACGCAGCCGCGACCAGTGCTTGTCCATACGCCAGCTTAGAGCCGGCGCCCAGGTAAAGCCGCCCTCCACCGAAACCATTTTCAGATTTGGAAAGCGTTCGAACACGCCTTCGAAGATCATGCTGGTTAGAACGCCCTGCATAATGGTCCCGAAGGTGTTGTGCTCTTCCAGGTAATAGGTCGGCCATCCGGCGCCGGCGGACGGATGTCCTCCACCCATAGCCGCTGGGTGAAACGCGACCGGAAGCCCGGCGCGCTCGGCCGCGGCGTAGATCGGCCAGTATCGCTTGCGCCCCAGCGGCTCCTGCGCCTTGGGCGAAAGCAAAATCTGCCTGAACCTCGTGTCATGCGCGCGCCGCTCGATTTCTGCGGCAGCGAATTCCGCATCCTCCTGCGGCACGATGATCGCGGCGACCAGCCTGCGGTCCTGGTCCACCCACCTCTCGACCTGCCAATCGTTGATTGCGGTCGATAATGCCTCCGCGAAATGCTGGTTGCGCTCTTCGAAGATGCCGCGCCCGAGCGCGATCAGCATGCCGAACTCGATCCCGTTCGGATCAAGATGCTGGGTCTGCAGCAGGGAAAGCGAACAACCGGGCGGGCCGCCCTCTTCCGGATAGGCGTCGGCCCGCATGCCGCGCGCCATCATGCGCGGATGCGGTTCCTGGTTGTAGAGGCCACCGCGGACATGCGGTCCGATCGCCTCGACATGCCGGCGCCAGCGCGCCGGCAGCCACGGATAAAGATCAGCCGCGGAGCGCGCGGTAACATGCACGTCGCAATCGACGATGTAGGCGCGGGTCGCGGCAGAGCGCGCGGTAGTGCGTTCAAGGAGGTCCTGGTTCATGTGGAAAGCTCCGATGCAGCGGGGGTTGCGATGTGCGGCTTCTGAAGTCGGCGGTAGGTCGCGTAGGGATTGTCGATCGCGATCTTGCGAATGAGCTCCGGCCAAAAGCCGTCGGGAATGACGTCCTCACCGTCGAAATGCCAATGCGGATAATCGGTCGAGAACAGCAATATCTCGTCCGTGCCGAAATGGTCGAGGACCCGCTCTACGAGCGTAGGATCCGACGGAGCGTCGAAGGGCTGCAGCGTCAGCCGGACGCGCTCGCAGATGATATCGCGCGGGATGCGATCGATCCAGGGCAATTCGGTGCGCACGCCGAGCCACATCTTGTCCTGCCGCCACAGGAACGGCGGCAGCCATGTCGCGCCGGTTTCAGCCAGCACGAAGGTGAGGTCGGGAAATTTCTGGAACACGCCCTCGGCCAGCAAGCTGACCAACGCGCCCTCGAAGCCGGTGGATTGCGTGACATAGTCCTCGACGAAATAAGAAGGCCAGCCGCTTCCCATTGGCGCCTGCCGGTAGAGGCCGCCGGCATGCAGGCAAATCGGGAGACCGGCGCGGGTGGCGGCCTCAAAGACCGGCCAGTAAATCCGGCGTCCGATCGGCATCTCGCCGAGCGATGGCAACAGGATCTGGACGAAATCGGGATTGCCCGCCAACCGCTCGATCTCGGCGACCGCGAGTTTCGGATCCTGCAACGACACGACGATGGAGCCGCGAAGCCTGCGGTCGGTCGGAAGTAGTTCCCTGGCGACCCAGTCGTTGAACGCACTGAGAATGGCTGATGCCATATCGCCGTTGAACAACACGACGGCGCCATGGATGATGTTGCAGATGGCGTAATCGGTTCCGAAGGCGTCGAGCGCCTGGCTCCGGAGCATCGTCGTGTCCGAGCCGGGCACGCCGCCTTTCGGCTTCCAATCGGGACGGCCATGGATCGGAAGCAACGGATTGTTGCTCGTCATGGCGAAGCCCATACGATCGACGTACCGGTTGTGAAGCTGATCGCTCCAGTAGTCGTTCATGTAGGGAAGCAGCGCCGGCATCGGAGGCGCGGCGGGATGAATGTCACAATCGACGGCTCCGCGAAATGGAAGTTTCATCAGTGGGCCTCCCCTTGATCCACCACGGCCCATGCCGCGCTCTGCGGAACGGCCACGGTTACATTGTCACCCACGGCATAGCCGCCGAACGCGGGCGCATCGACGTTAAGTCGGCCCTCCTCCGTTTCCACAAAGATCGACCGCGTCGGACCGCGGAAAATCGTGTGTGCGATCCGTCCGGACCAGCGCAGGCCGCTGTCATCGGAACTGGCGACGGCAGGCGCAATGCTTATATCTTCGGGCCGCACCATCACCGTGACGGCCCTCCCAGCCGCTACCTCGGTCGCGGCCTCGCAGCGCCCGCGCCAACCACGTCCGACCACGTCGAGCCGTACCTTGCCGCCATCGATGCGCGCGCAAGCCTCTACATTGGCCGTGAGCAGATTCGGGGTACCGAAAAAACCTGCCACTGTCCGATTAGCGGGATAACGATAAATATCCTCTGGCGCTCCAATCTGCTGAATCCGGCCCTGATCCATCACCACCACGCGGTCGGAGAGCGCCATCGCTTCCGACTGGTCGTGTGTGACATAGAGCGTGGTCATACCGAGCCGTCGCTGGATCGCGCGAAACTCGTCGCCCATTTGCAGGCGCAGTTTGGCGTCAAGATTGCTCAAGGGCTCGTCGAGTAGAAGTACCTTCGGCTCGAACACCAGCGCGCGTGCGATAGCGACGCGCTGCTGCTGACCGCCCGACAGCGCCGGCGCGGGGCGCTCGGCGAACCGCTCCATTTCGACCAGGCGCAGCGCCTTCAATACGAGATCGCGGACATCGGCAGCTGACCGCCGGCGCACGCGCAAGGGATAGGCGACGTTTTCGAACACCGTCATATGCGGCCAGATCGCGTAAGACTGGAACACCATGCCAAGACGGCGTCGCTCCGACGGCACGAAAACGCGCGAGGCTGCATCGCTGACGAGTTCGTTGCCGATACTGATCCGGCCGCCGGTATTCTGCTCGAGGCCCGCCACCATGCGCAACGTCGTAGTCTTGCCGCATCCCGACGGCCCCAGCAGCGTGACGAACTCGCCCTCGCTGACACGTAGGTCGACGTCGCTGACGGCGGCGAAATCGCCGAACCGCCGACTGACCTTTTCAAGAACAACGTTAGACATCAGACATCCAATCCAATTACAGCGCGCCGACCCATTTCTTGATCACGCGCAGTTGCACCCATCTAAAACCAATCACCATAACCATCATAATGAGCCCGATCACGCTCACCTGCTCGGCGCTGCCATTGGCCCAGAGTTTCAGAAGCACCACCGACAGAACCTCGGAACCGACGGAGTAAAGCAGCACGGAAGCGCTGAGTTCGCGCATGATCCCAAAGAACACGAGCACCCAGCCTACCGCAAAAGAAGGCCAGACCAGCGCGATCATGATGCGCTGCATCGTCTGCAGCCAGCTCGCACCATGCACGCGCGAGCACTCTTCGAGATCGAACGACAATTGAGCATAGGCGCTCGACATCACCCGAACCGAGAGCGGCGTGCCCAGTGAAATATAGGCAAGCAGAAGCGCCCAGATCGTCCCGTAGATCGGGATGGCATGCGGCAGCATCGCGAAGCCCCACAGGAAACCAACTCCGAGAACGATGCCCGGCATCATCCAGGGCAACCATGCCATCGCATCGATCAGGCTGCGTCCACGCCACTTGGTCCTGACCGAGATGTAGGCAACGGTACCGCCGAGCCCCATCGTCAGCGTCGCTCCGACGAAACCCAGAAGCATCGTGTTGCCGAAGCCGCGCCAGAACTCACTGCTGCCGGCTACCTCCTGATAATGTTCGAGCGTCAGCATGTCCCATGGTAGAAACCGAAGAACTTGAAAAAGGATCCGATCAGCAGTTGACCTACCGGCAGAACGACCGTCACGAAGAAGAACAGTGCGCAAAACGCGAAGGTTACCCAGCGCCATCTGCCGAGCTTCATCACCGCCGGCGAATAGCCCTTGCCGGTTACCGTCTGGAAGCTGCGCCCGCGCAACACGCCCCATTGCAAAAGGATGATGAGGAACATCAGCGCCATGATCACGAAGCTGATCGCGGTCGCATATTGATATTGCGGCGGCGAGCGCTGGTTGATGAAATCGTAAATGTCAGTCGTGATGACATGAATGCCAGCCGGCGAGCCGAAGAACAGAGGCGATTCGAAATTCTCGATGCCGCGTATGAAACTGAGGATCGCGGCACCGGTGAGCGCCGGCAGCATCAGCTTCAATGTGACGGAGCAGAATGTCCGCAGGCGCGTCGCCCCGCACATCCGGGCCGCTTCCTCGAGGCTTGGATCCATCGCGCGAAATGCATCGACGATCAACAAAAACAGGAACGGCACGGAATATTGCATCATGTGCCAGATCACGCCGCCGTAGGAATAGACGTTGATTGGCGAACTCGTGGATCCCGTGATCCACTGGTAGAGCTGGTTGAGAAGCCCAACCTGCGGATTGCCCAGCATGCCCCAGGCCATCGCGGTGAGGATCGGCGGGATAAAGAACGGCAGCGTCACCAGCACTTCGAGCGTTCCGCGAAACGGGGTATCCGTCCTCGCGAGAATCCAGGCTAGCAATACCGCGATGATTACGGACGGGATGGTCTTAGCCAGCGATATGCCAATGGTGTTGAGAAGGATAAGCAAACTCTGCTGCGAAACGATGTCCCGATAGCCGTCGAGATTGAACACGCCGACGACGCCAGGAGGCGTCGAATGCAGACTGCCATAGAGCAGCATCGACAGCGGGTAGACCGTCAGGAACACCAGCAAAAGGGCCAGCAGCGTCAGGCCAACGATGCGGCCAGCCGGCGTCGCGCGCAGCCATCGCCAAGCGCCGGAACTGCTCGACGGTGACGGCGTCGTCACGATACCCGATACGCGATCGTCGACCGAAAGAGTCATCGAGCGAGCAGCCTCACGGGTAGAGTTTCTTGGCCAGCGCCATCATGTCCGCGCGCTCGGAAAGTTTGGCCGGGCCGATCAGTTTGGCGTTGGCATAGGGCTGGGCGTCCGGATCGGCGCGTTCGGCCGCCCCCTGCACGACCGGAAGCATCCAGGCATTGGCGTAAAGTGCCTGCAAATCGACACTCAGGAAATGTTGCATGAAGAGCCGCGCGGCATTCGGATGCGGTGCGCCCTTCAGCATCGCCATATCCATCTGCGCGTAAGGCGCCCCCTCCTTCGGCACCACGACCTTGACCGGCAGGCCCTTGAGATCTGAGGCGAAGGCAAAAACTTGTGAAATATAAATCGGGTATTCGCCCCGCGCGACGCGGCGCGCATCGTTGCGCATGTCGCGGCTAAAGACAGGCTTTTGCTCGGCCAACTTTTCGTTGAAATCAGCACCCATGCTCTTTTGCAGAATCGCAAACAGGGTGTTGCCACTGCCGAGCGGACGCATGTCATCCGACAGCAGCTTGCCCTTCCATTTCGGCGCATTCAGGTCGTTCCAACTGGTCGGAACGTCCTCACTCCTGACGAGCCTGGTGTTGATCAGGATGCCCATCGGCTGAACATAGGCGGGCACGCTGAAGTCGGTGGTCTTGAACGGCGGACGAAGGTTAGCGGCATTGGGGATCGGCGGCAGCTTCTGAATGAAGTCGCCATTCTTGAGCTGCTCTTCGATCATGGTCGTGGTGACCATTTCGGCGTCGCCGAGATAGCGTCCGGCCGATTGTTCGGTCCGGATGCGCTCGACCAGTTCGCTGGCGCGCAAATCGAGGCTCTCGACGGGGATCCCGTAAGTCGTCTCGAATGACTTGATAACCGCCTGGAAGTAAGGCGCCCCCAGCGCCATATTGTAGACGACGACCTTGCCCTCTTGTTTGGCCGCAGCGACAACCGCGTCCCAGGATGCATCTTGCGCCGACGCGGGAACGGCGGCACCGGCTAACAAGGCGACTACGGCAAGTCTTTTCAAATTCAGCACCAAGATTGCGTCCTCGCCTCGTTTTATTGTTATGCCGATCGAGCGCTCGATCAGATCTCAGACTTCGATCACCACGTACCGCTTCTCGATCGAAACCGGGAAGGTTTCTGCTTGCAACTCGCCTTCGACCAACGCCCTGCCGGATTCCACTTTCAGCTCGAAGCTGCGAACTTTGGTGCGATCCGGTTCGCACCATGATTTTCCGGTTCTTAGATCGAATTCCCATCCATGCCATGGACAGCGCAACAATTCGCCGCGGCGGCTGAACTGGTAAGACCCCGGCTCGCTGGATTCCACCAGACCGACCATGCGCCCCTTGCACAAGGATGCGCCTTCGTGCGGGCAGCGGTTACCGACTGCAAAATACTCACCGTTGACGTTGAAGATTCCGATCTCCCGGCCTTTCACGTTCACCAGCTTTCGCTTGCCGGGTGGAATGTCATCGATGGTTGCCACGATGTGCCGAGCCATCAGCGGAATCCATAAAACGCCTGTGCGTTTCGATAGAGAAGCTGATCGCGCTGTGTTTCGCTGAGAGGCGCCTTGAAGGCGTATCTCGGATCGTCGAAATCCCAATGCGGATAATCGGTCGAAAACAGCAGACGATCCCAGCCGATTCGATCGAACAGATCGATCAAATAGGCGGCACGGCCTGGCTCTTCCATCGGCTGGGTGGTGAACCAGACCTGCTCACGGATATATTCGGAAGGCCGCCGCTTCAGATGGGGAACTTCGCTGCGCAGCCGCGACCAGTGCTTGTCCATTCGCGCCGTCAACGATGGAATCCAGCCAAGGCCGCCTTCCATAATCACGACGCGAAGCTTCGGGAACCGCTCGAACACACCCTCGAACACCAGACTCGTCAGAACCGCTTGCATGGTCTGCGCCACCGCATGGTGCTCTTCCATATAATAAGACGGCCATCCGCCGCCGGTGGACGGATGCCCGTTGGTGCCGCCGACATGGATCGCGATCGGCAAGTCGTTACGCACGGCCGCCTCGAAAATCGGCCAGTAGCGGCGCCGGCCAAGCGGCTCATCAGTCCGCGGCAAAACCAGGATCTGCGTGAAACTTGGATCGCTTGCCCGCGTATCGATTTCCGCGACCGAAGCAGGAGTGTCTTCTTGCGCAACGAGAATGGAAGCACGCAAGCGCGGCTCGTTCTTGACCCACCGCTCAACCTGCCAACTGTTCATGGCCTGGGTCAGCGCCACGCCGAAATCCAGATTTCGTTGGCTGCCGGGATTCCACCGCAAGGGAATCAGCATTCCGATTTCGACGCCGTTGGCATCGAGATGCTGCGTCCGCATCAACTCCAGGCTGGAGCCAGGAGGACCACCTTCGTCGGGATAGGCATCCACCCGCGCCGCGTCCGGCGACATCCGCGGATGGGTCAGCGCCTCGGAAAAGGCATGCCGCAAATGGCTGCCATAGATCGAGAGATGCTCGATCCATTGCCTGGCCAGATAGGGGTGAACTTCGGTCCACGACGTCATCGCGGGATGGATGTCGCAATCGATCACCCGCAATTTTGATTCGGCGGCACTGCCTCGCTCAAGTTCGACGATGCTCATACGCTGATCTCCATCGTACGGTCGGCCTTCGCTAACCGCGGGTAAGTTGCGAGCGCATTTTTTCTGGTGATTTTATGGAACAACGCACCGGATAGTCCGTCCGGCAACACGCGATCGCCGTCGAACTGCCAATGTGGGTAGTCCGTCGAGAACAGAAACAGCTCATCGGAATCAAGATGCTCGATCAGCCGCAGGATCGCTTCCCCTTCATCCGGCGCATCGACCGGCTGAACCGTGAAGCGCACATGGTCGCGCACAATCTCCGACGGTGCGCGCGTCACCCAGGGAACCTCGGCCCGAACGCCCTTCCAGGTCTTGTCCGCGCGCCAGATAAAGCCGCTCAACCAGGTCAGTCCCAACTCGATGGCGACCACCTTAAGTCCGGGGAACTTGGCGAACACGCCTTCGGAGATCATGCTCTGCAATTGATTTTCGAACGCGGCGGACTGCGACACGTAGTCCTCGACATAATAAGATGGCCATCCCGCAGCGGTCGGCGCGTAGCGATACGCGCTGCCGGCGTGAACGCCGATGGGTAGGCCCAGCTGTTCCGCCAGGCGATAGATTGGCCAGAGCTGCCGGCGTCCCAGCGTGACCTCGCCGGACACCAGCATCAACACCTGCACGAAGCGCATGTCGTCGGCGCGTCGTTCGATTTCGGCAACCGCAAGTTCGGTATTATGCGCCGTGATCACGATCGACGCGCACAGTCGAGGATCTCGGCTGAGCCAATGATCACGGATCCAATCGTTGGTGGCGCGGCAGAGCACGGCGGCCATGTCTTCGCTGTGCATGACCTGGGCACCGTACAGGCGGTTGAGAATGCCAAACCGCGCCTGGTAACGATCCAGCACATGCGCTTGCATCGCTTCCAGCGACGATCCCGGCTTTTGGTCGCGGTCGAGCTTCCAGTCCGGGCGGCACGACAGCGGCGCGTTTTGGGGATAGCTCGTAAGGCTTAGATTGAGGCGATCGAGCGCGCGAATCGAGCACATTTCGCGCCAGTAATCGTCGAGATACGGCAACAGCACACCCATCCCGGGCAATGCTGGATGCAGATCACAGTCAATCGCGCCGGAATAGTTGGCCGGACGGTCGGCATCTATCGCTGGACGGTCTCCTGCCATGGACTTTTCTGCGTTGTGGGTTGGCGCTTTGGCCAGATTGGACTTAAGTTGACGGATCAATAAATGACATGTCAAGCTATTTGACTTGAGGGGCCAGAAATCGACCTGGTGAGGGTTCCGAAGCTTGCGAGGAGACATTTTGAATGCCCGCCACCACCAAACCCTCTGGGATCAACGATGTGTCCCCGAGAACATCGCGGATCGGCGGAATACTCGGCGAGGAACACATCGCGGTCCTGTTATCCAGTGTCGGCACCCGGCTCAATCGAGGCGCCACCGCCTATTACCGCACGGCGTGGAATCTGAGCATGGTAGAGTGGCGCCTGCTGATCGTGCTGAAGGATACCGAATTCCTCAATGTGGGCGAATTGTCCGAGGCGGCGGACCTCGACAAGGCGGCTGTTAGTCGAAGTCTCGCTTTGCTTGAAGAACGAAATCTCGTTTTTGTCGAGCAGACGAGGACGCGGGGTCGCGCCGCAATCGCCAAGTTGACAGTCGAGGGACGCGAGCTCTCCGAAAAGCTATTGCGGGTTTCGCTCGAACGCGAGGCGCTGTTGTTCAAATACTTTACTCCCGCCGACAAAGAACACCTGAACGTACTTCTTCGTCAGCTGGCGCGGGCCTTGGCCGGCCCGGACTGGGACTATTAGTCAAGCGACCTGTCGACCGCCAGAGCGGAGGGAGCGTCTTTCTAAAGCCTGGCGAGCGTCAGATGCGTTTGGCGTTATCAGTCGCAAATGATCCGCTGGTCCGCACATGAATGACCGCTTTGCGTCATAAAGCGGGTCTTCGTCATCGTCCGTCTTGGCAGGGGTTTCAAGATGTCGCTACTCGGCTGTCGTAGTGAGCGACGACATTTCGACCGAGGTATGCACAAAGCCGTCAGCGTGGGACAGTCGTCCCGTTCCGATATATTCGCCGATGGTCGTCCACGTGAAATACTTTCGATGCCAGTCAATCGATGTTATTCGCACATCGGAAAATTCGAGAAATTTCCGCGTCAGCGGAAAGAGACACTTGAAGACAGACTCCTTTGCGGAAAACACCAATGTGCAGAATTCGCAAAAGCTGCGGCCATGGGCCGCTCTGAACAGAGTCGCCTCATCGACCATACAGATGTCGGCGATGTCGGCCGCCACCGCAGGATCGATGATCTGTTCCGAATCGATGCCGAGCGCGGCGACGTCTGCCGCCCATGCGACCGCGGCAGCGGCAAAGTCGCCAGTGTGAGTGATTGAGCCGACCACACCGTCGGGCCAGATCGGTGCGCGGTCCTCGGCCATGGCTACATGAGTTGAACCGGCGCCCAGACACTGAAGCGCCTGCTTCGCACACCATCGGCCGGCGAGAAATTCTCGCTGGCGTTTCTGAGTTGCATGCCGGAGAGCGTGTGGCAAACGCGATCGCGTTTCGGTATTCAGCGGAAGCGCGAAGGCGGCATCGGTGTAGTCGAGCGAACGATAGCAAACCCGTTGCGAAAGCCGATGTGGGCTTGGCTGCGCCGCTCGAGCCTCGCAGGCTATCTGCCGGGACATGACGGGTCAGCGACGATGAATGCGGTGCCGAGGGTCACGCGATCAGGCCGGCTCATTGCCGTCGAGCTCATTTCGCCTCCTCAGTCCAATAAGGCGCGAAAGCTTACTGCTCAAGATCCGGCCGAAATCGTCCATGATCGTAAAGGCTGCCGGCACGAAGACAAGGCTGAGAAAGGTCGAGGCGAGCAGCCCGCCAATCAACGCGATCGCCATGGGGGAACGGAACGCACCGCCTTCGCCGATTCCCAGTGCCGACGGAACCATGCCTGCGGTCATGGCCGCTGTGGTCATGATCACGGGTTGAGCGCGCTTGCGGCCGGCTTCGACCAATGCCTGCGTGCGGCTCACACCGCTCGCCATTTCCGCGATTGCGAAGTCCACGAGCAGGATCGCGTTCTTGGTCACGATTCCCATCAGCATGAGAAAGCCGATGATCACCGAAAGGTTGATTGCATTGCCGGTCAGAAGCAGCGCGAGGAATGCTCCGCCGATCGAAAGCGGCATGGAGAAGATAATGGTGATCGGCTGCATCGCGTCGGCGAACAGAAGAACGAGGACGGCGAGCACCATCAGCACGCCTGCAGCGATCGCACGCGAGAAGCTCGAAAAGACTTCTTCCATGATTTCTGAATCGCCGAACCTTGTGATCGTTACGCCAGCCGGCAGGTTTCGTGCCGAGGGCAGCGCCATCACCTGCTCGATTGCCTCGCCGAGCGGGGTGCTTCCGACAAGGTCAGCCTCGATCGCCACGCGACGCCTGCGATCATAGCGTTCTATGGTCGTCGGTCCCTCGCCGAAGCCGGTATCGGCGACCGTCGCCAATGGTACCGTTGTGCCGTTCCTGGCCTTGATGCGCAGCATGTCGAGGGTCGATAAATCGTCCCGCGCCCGCTCGTCGAGTTGCACGCGGATTGGCACTTGGCGATCGGCGGCCGAAAACTTCGCCAGATGCGCAGATACATCGCCGATCGTCGCAATCCGTGCCGCTTCGGCAATCTGCGCCCCTGAGATCCCGAGATCGGCAGCCTCCTCAAGCCTCGGCACGATGCGAATCTCCGGCCGGTCTAGTGCCGCGGTCGAGACCACATTCGCGAGAACGGATACCTGCTGCCGGGCCTCCCGCTCCAGCGCGAGCGCCGCTTGCTCGAGCGCGGCGCCAGGGGGCCCGGAAAGGATCAGCGTGAATTCGCGTCCGCCGCCGCCGTTGCCGAAGCTGTAGCGGATATCCGGGATCGCGCCGAGCGCAGCGCGCATGTCGCGCTCGAATGCCTTCTGGTCGTGCGACCGGTTGCTGCGGGCGACGAGGTCTATGACGATAGTAGCTTTGCGTACTTCACCAGCGGTGACGCTTAGCCCGTTGGTACCGGTGGCGCCGCCGACCGCATAGACACTCCTGACTTCGGGCCGCTCCTTGAACAATGCAGTAATGCGGTCCGCGGTCGCCGCGGTATCCGCGATCGTCGAGCCCGGTGGCAGCTCGATCAGGAGAACCGAACGCGACAGGTCATTGGTCGGCAGGAAGCCATACGGCAAAGACCCTGCGATCACGATCGAGCCCACGAAGATCAGCGCCCCGAGCGCGAGCGTGACGAATCGGTTGCGAAGCGACCACTCGAGCAGGCGCAAATAGCGCCCCATGATGATGCCGTCGCCTTCGACGCGGCGCTGACGGTCGCGCAGGAAATAAGCCGCCAGCAGGGGCGTTATGAGCCTCGCGACCAGCAGAGAGAATGTGACTGCGATGGCGACCGTGAGACCGAATTGCTTGAAATATTGGCCAGCGATGCCGCCCATGAAGCTGACCGGCATGAACATGGCGACAATAGTCATGGTCGTCGCGACTACCGCGAGTCCGATCTCGTCCGCGGCCTCGATCGAGGCGCGATAGGCCGATTTGCCCATACGAATGTGCCGGACGATGTTCTCGATCTCCACAATGGCGTCATCGACCAGGATGCCGGTGACGAGCGTGATCGCAAGCAGACTGACGGCGTTCAGCGAAAACCCGAGGATGTCCATCGCCCAGAAAGTGGGAAGAATTGACAGCGGTATCGCGAGCACGGAAATCGCCGTCGCTCGAAAATCGCGCAGAAAAATCAGCACGACGACGACCGCGAGGATTGCGCCTTCGGTCAACGTCTGCATGGTTGCGCGATAATCGGTCTTGGTATAGCGCACCGTGCTGTCGATCTCGGAGACCGACAGTTCGGGATGCGCCTTGGCGAGCTCCTGCAACTTCTTCGACACGGCCTCCGCGACAGCCACATCGGAGAAGCCTTTTGCACGGTAGATACCAAAGGTGACGACCGGTTGCCCGTCGAGGCTGGCGAAGCTGCGTGCTTCCGCCGCGCCATCGGTGACCGTGGCGATCTCATTCAACCTGGTCTTTCGACCGCCCGGCAGCACGATCGTGCGATTGGCCAGTTCCTCGACCGTCTCGGCGCCCGCGAGCATCCGTATGGTTTGCTCTCGCGAGCCCACTTCGCCGCGCCCGCCTGTGAGATCGACATTCGTTGCCCGCAGCTGCTCATTCACGTCCGGCGCGGTGATTCCGAGCGCCATCAGCCGGTCGGGCAGGAGCGACACCCGGATTTCACGGTCGACGCCGCCCGCGCGCTTGACCTGCGCGACGCCGCGAACGCCCTCCAGCGCTCCCGCGATGACGTCATCGACGAACCAGGACACCTGCTCGGCCGTCCTCGAGGGAATCGACACAGCATAGGTGACGATGGCCATCCCTTCGACGTCGACCCGCTGTATCGACGGTTCTTCGATACTTTGCGGCAGCTCCGACCGGATGTTCGCCATCGCGTTGCGGACGTCATTCACCGCACGATCGGCCGGCGTCTCCAACTGAAACTCGACCGTCGTGATGGACACCCCATCAGAGATACTCGACGTTATGTGCTTGACCCCAACGACCCCGGCCGCCGCGTTCTCGACGTTTTTCGTGACCTGCGTTTCCAGCTCGCTCGGCGCAGCACCCGTCTGAGCGACGGTGATGGTGACGATGGGAATGTCGATGTTGGGCATCTGCGTGATCGGCAGGGTCTTCAGGCTGACCGCGCCGAGCACGATCAGGACGACAAACAGCACCAACGATGGAATGGGCTTGCGAATCGACCAGGCAGAGATGTTGAGGGCCATATCAACCTCCTTCCGCGGCTCTCGCGTCATTGCGGACGGGCATGATCCGTTCGCCGGGCCTGGTGAAGGCTGCGGCACGAGCGACGACCTCCTGGCCTTCAATCAGTCCGTTCACGATTTCGACACGGGCGCCGCGTCTGAGGCCGGTTTCGACGTTGCGGATTTCGACGACATTGTTCGTCGCAACCTGGACATAGGGACCATCCTTGCCGAAGAGGACGGCCGACAACGGCACGGTGACGGCTAGTCGCCTGCCAAGTGTAATGTTACCGCGGGCAAAAGTGCCGGCCTTCAGCACCGGATGGTGCGGAAGCGCGACCGCGACCCGGCCGAGCCGGCTAGTTTTGTCTACGGTCGGATCGACCAGCCGCACACAGCCGTCGATCGCCTCGCTGACGCCGGGCAGCCAGACCTCGACGTCTTGGCCTGGCACGATCTGCGGGAGCGACGCTTCCGGAACTTCGGCGTCGAATTCGATTTCACTGTTGCGGACCAGCCGGAACAGAGGCTCGCCCGCCGTGCTGGCTACTGCGCCCAGGCGGGCAGCGCGATGCGAGATAGTCCCGGCGGTCGGCGCCTTCAGTTCGGTTCGTGCGATTTTCAGATTGATCTCGCTCCGTTGCGCCTCCGCGAACGCTTCTTCAGCCTTGGCCATGCGCAAATTCTCTTCCGCGGCGGTGGCTTTCGAGGTGGCGACCTTGGCCTCGGTTTCACGCGCCAAGAGTTGCACCGGAGAGGTCGTGCCGGAGGCGACCAATGTTTGCGCGCGTTTCAGCGCGTCCGCCGCTTCGGCTTCGTTGGCCTGTGTCTCCGCGATCGATGCCTCCATCTGCGCGATCGACGCCTGGGCTATCGCGATCATCGAAGTATTTTGCGCGAGCTGAGTCCGGAGCATAGTGGCGTCGAGACGGGCGAGCACCTGGCCTTGCTCGACACGATCGCCGACATCGGCGAGGATCTCGATAATGCGTAGCCCGTCGACCTCCGCGCCGACGACAGTCTCCTCTCGGGCCACAAGGGATCCGGTGACCGTAAGCGTCTCGGTTATTGAATGCCGTTCGGCTCGGGCGAGCGTCGTGGCCATCGGTGCGACGTCCCCAGCCGGATTCGCTTCCCGTCTTGGGTCCGGGAGTGCCGTTGCAACCGCCTCGATATGCGGACGCTCCGCGCCGATCACGGCGAAGATATAAGCGCAGACTGTGACGACGAGTACTAGGAGGGCGATGCCAGCGGACCTCAACGACGTCTTTTTCACCCCATCGCCTTCCGTTGGATCCGCCCCAGCGGGGCGGCATGGCATCCGAACATGACAGCCAGCATCATCATCAACGAGGCACGATGGAGACCAGTGAAGCATCGAGACGGATCAAATCGTCCTCGACATCTCACGTATCAGAGCGGTGTCCATGCCGACGGCTTGGCGGCTTGTACCCTCCCTCGGAGCGCCGACAGAGCCGAGCCCACGGCGTATACTTTCGTGAGAGCTCGCCGCCGTGCCGCCGGCCGCAAGGCCTTCGACCAGTTCCGCAATCTCGTCACGCGCGTTGTGGCGAGCGAATGCGGCGCGTAGCGCCTGCGCGCGCTGTCGATATTGGGGCTTGGTGAGTACGGCGCGGACCGCCTGGCGAATCTGCGGGGCCGTTGGCCGGCCGGTGCCGAGATTGATGCCGGCGCCCGCCCACGCGACCCGCGCCGCTATTTCCGGTTTTTCCTCACTATCCCCGGCAACGACCAACGGCACACCGAGACTGAGCGCGTGATTGACGGCTCCATAGCCGCCATTGGTCACCATGACACTCACTTTCGGAAGCAGGCGATCGAACGGCAAAAATGTCGTCACCTTGGCATTGCGCGGCAACGCCGCGGGGATTGATTCGACCGGTGGGCCGCCGGTGCTTGCGATCACCGTCAGATCCTCGTTCGCCAGCGCGGTCAGAGTGGGCCCGACCAGTCGCCCAAGATCATCGTTTGCGAGGGTGCCCTGGGTGACGAGCACGATCGGGCCGGCTTTGTCGAGATCGTCCCACCACGGCGGCGGGCAAAAGTCACTAGATGGCGGCGGCAGCAACGGTCCGACGAAGCGGATGCTGTCGGGCATTTTGCTGCGCGGATATTCGAATTCCTTGGCTGTGAGCTGCAAATACAGATCAGGCAGCGTAATCATGGCGTCGAAAAGAAATGCCGGCAGAGGACGCGAGCCGTGCTTCGCGAGGACGTCGTTGAAGTATCGCTGCGCGGAACCGAAGATCGTCTGTTGCAGATGGCTGGTCATTGCGGCATTGCGCGCGCGATCCGCCGCCGCCCATGTTGGCGCAAGCGCCGTTCCGAAGAACGCGGTGTCCGCGCTCGACAGGGCAAGCGCCGTGATCCCAAGCGCAACGATCGGGACTCTTTTCTCCGGTGGTCCGAGCAGGAGCGGAAAGGTCCCGCAGAACATCGTATCGGTTATAATCGCATCCATTGGAAAATCGCGGCGGATGTCGCGTATCCCGGCGCTCTGATGCGGTATTGCATCGGCAAAGACGTGCTTCAATCCGAAGCACAACTGGCCGGGGCCAGACGTGATCTTGCGGCGCTCGGGAAAGCGTTCGTCGAGTTGCCGATAGTCGATGTCGATTTCCGGGCGGAACGCGACAAATTGCGCGCCGGTGGCCTCCGCTCGCTCCCGAAATAGTCTCCCGGTGTACACGACGACCTCGTGGCCGCGACCAACGAGGTGTTGGGAAACTGCCAATAAGGGGAAGACGTGACCGGGTACCGCGGTAGCGGCAATGAGAAACCGTGCCATGATGTGCTCTCCCTATCCCTGTCAGATGACTCGCTGCTCATTTCGCGGTGGCCGGCACCCGAGCGTCGGATACAGCTTCCGGGAGCCGCAAGCTGGCAAAATAACGTTCGAGAAGGACAGGGCTGACCGGACCGATCGGCGCGCCCACTGCAGCCAATTGTTGCTGCGTGAAGTCCGATGCGATCTCGGGATGCGATCGCGACGTGTCCTCTTTTGACAGAATCGACAGGACAGCTGCGAGATCGTCGTCCTCCGTTTCCTCAAGCCGCCGTCGCGCAATGTCCATCCATCGATCGAGCGAGACGAGCTCGAGCCGCAGGCCAAGTCGATGAAAGATCCGGGGAACCTCCTGCACATGTAGCGGCTCGCTGTTCATGAGGTGATAGACGCTATCTCTGGACGCTTCGCGGCCCGCGAGCCGGACGATCGCCCGCGCGACGTCATCGGCAGGCGTCATGTTCAGCAGAAGATCCAGGTCGGGAATCACCCCCAATTCGACATAGAGCCGGACAAGTCGCCAGATCAGATCCGTCTCGTTGCAGATTCCACTGATGCGATCGCCAGTGACGCTGCTCAGCCGATAGATCGACACCGGCAGGCCGCGAGCCTGTGCCCGGCGGGCGAGCGTGTCGCCGACCCACTTGCTTTGGCTATACCCGCCCGCGAGACCCTGCCACGAGGTGAGGTCGGTCTGCTCGGACACCGGGCCCGACTGAAACTTGTCGATCACCGCAAGGGTGGAAACATAGTGCAGTCTCTTTGGTCGTCCGTTCGCGGTCCAATCGAGCAGCGTGAGGACGCTGTCCACATTGGCGGGCTTTAGCGCGGCATAATGATGAAGGAATTCCACGTTCGCGCCACAATGATAGATCGCGTCGCACTCGTCACGCACAATGCGGGTTCCCTTCTCATCGAGTCCGAGTGCCGGATGTCCGAGATTTCCGATCAAAACGTCGATACGGCGCTCGTCCCAGCACGCCGAAAGCTTTCGCTTGTCGAGCGCCTGCCGCAAGCGGGTCTCGGCGGATCGCCGGTCCGCGGCGCGGACGTGGCAGAAGATATGCGCGTCGGTCTCCTGGAGCAGCGTGGAGAGAAGATGACTGCCGACGAAGCCGGTGGCTCCGGTCAGGAAAATACGCTTGGGCTTGTTCGGCGCGCGCGCGCCGGTCAGCTTGATGTGTGACGGCAGGAAGATGTCGCGGGACAGGTCCGGGGCGCCGTCCGAGGGTCCATCGAGGTCGAGCATCGCCGCAAGGTCCCTGACGACAGGCGTCGTATAGACCGCCGTGATCGGGAAGTCCGACCGGATCTCGTTGCGGATGCGGCGGCCGAGGCGGATCGCGAGCAGCGAATGGCCGCCGAGGTCGAAGAAGTTGTCATCGATACCCACGCGCGCGAGTCCGAGGGTATCGGCAAATAGCGCACAGAGCTTCTCCTCCTTTGCTGTCCGCGGTGGGGTGTAGTCGGTGACGGGTTGCTGGTCGGGGGCCGGCAGGGCGTTGCGATCGAGCTTGCCGCTGGGGGTGAGCGGCAGCGCGTCGAGCACGACGAACGCGGCGGGGATCATGTAGTCCGGCAGGGTGCGCGCAAGATGCTGGCGCAGCATCGCGGCGTCCGGCGCATGACCGGCGGCGGGGACGACATAGCCGACGAGGTGCTTGTCGCCGGGACGGTCTTCGCGGGCGACGACCGCGGCCTGGGCGACGCCGTCATGCTGACCGAGCGTGGCCTCGATCTCGCCGGGCTCGATGCGGAAGCCGCGGATCTTGACCTGATGGTCGGCACGACCGAGAAAATGCAGCGTGCCCTCGGGCCGCCAGCGCGCACGATCGCCGGTGCGGTACATGCGGCTGCCCGGCGGCCCGAACGGATCGGCGACGAAGCGTTCGGCGGTCAGGCCCGGACGGTTGAGGTAGCCGCGCGCCAGACCGCTGCCGGCGATGTAGAGTTCGCCCGCCACTCCGACCGGCACCGGCTGCAAGCCATCGTCCAGGACATAGACCCGCGTGTTCCAGATCGGACGCCCAATCGGCGGCTCCGCCGCGCCGGAGAGCGGCATGCTCATGGTGGCGCAAATTGTCGTTTCGGTTGGTCCATACGCGTTGACCATCCGCCGCCCTTCCGACCAGCGCGCGACCAGATCGGGCGGACAGGCATCGCCGCCCACGATCAGAGTGCCGAATTGCTCGAGCCCCTCGGTGGGCATGCCCGCGAGAACCGCTGGGGGAATAAGCGCGTGGCTGACGGCGTACCGGGTCAGCGTATCGGCAAGGATCTCGCCGTCGATGAGGCCGGCCTGTGGAACGACCAACGCCGCCCCCGCAGGGAACGCCATCAGCAGTTCCATGATCGAAGCGTCGAAACTGGACGAGGAGAATTGCAGGACGCGCGAGTCGGCAGTGATGCCGAGCCGCTCGATCTGGGCTCCGGCGAGGCTCGTGATGCCGATATGCGAGACGACGACGGCTTTGGGGGTTCCGGTAGAGCCGGAAGTGTAGATGACGTAGGCGGCGTCGACCGGGGTGAGCGGCGCGGTGCGGTCGTGGTCGCCCGGGTTGGTGTCGGGCTGGCGGGCAAGGATGCCGGCGGTGTCGGGATCATCCAGCACAAGGCGCGGGCCGTTCTCCGGCAGGCGCTGGGCGATGGCATCGCTGGTGACGAGGCACACCGGCCTGGCGTCGGCGAGCATGAAGGCAAGGCGGTCGACGGGATAATCGGGGTCGAGCGGCAGATAGGCGGCGCCGCTCTTGACGATGGCGAGCAGGCCGACGATCTGCTCGGCCGAGCGCGGCAGGGCAAGGGCGACGATCTGCTCGGGGCCGGCGCCTTGCGCGATCAGCAGATGCGCGAGCCGGTTGGCGCGGGCGTTGAGCGCAGCGTAGGTCAGCGTGACGTCCTCGTCCACCAGTGCGGTGGCGTCACCGCGCTGCGCGACCTGAGCCTCGATCAGCGCCGGCAAGGTCGTCGATGGCACCGCGCGCGCGGTGTCATTCCACTCCACCAGCACCCTGCCCCGCTCCGCCGGGTCGAGAATGTCTATTCCGCCAATAGGCAGATCAGGATCGGCGATTGCGGATTCGAACAGGCGCACCAGACGCGCGGCGATGGCTTCGACGGTTTTCCGCTCGAACAGATCCGTGCTGTATTCGATTGTGCCTTCGATCCCACCCGACATGCCCTGCGTAACGCGACTCTCCGTCAAGATCAGGGCGAGGTCGAATTTGGCCACGCCGCTGCTCATCGGTTGCGCGGCAACGGAGAGGCCGGGCATATCGAGGCTGAGCGCGCCCGCGTTCTGGAACGCCAGCATCACCTGGAACAGCGGGTGACGGCTCAGAGACCGTGCCGGGTTGATAGCCTCGACGATGCGCTCGAACGGCAAATCCTGATTTGCGTAGGCGTCGAGATCCGTGGCGCGTACGCGATCCAGCAGTTCGCGGAAGCTGGGATTCCCGGCGGTGTCGGTGCGCAGCACCACGGTGTTCACGAAAAATCCGATCAGTTCGTCGAGCGTGTGATCGGTTCGCCCCGCGATCGGGCTGCCGATCGGGATGTCCGTGCCCACGCCGAGCCGCGTAAGCAGTGCGGCGAGGCCGGCCTGGAGCACCATGAAGAGGCTCGCCTGCTGCTCGCGCGCCAGCATCAGCAGGCGCTGGTGCAGTTCCGGCGAGATCTCGAAGGCGACAGTATCGCCATGATGGCTGGATACAGCCGGCCGAGGACGATCAATCCGCAGTTCCAGTTGCTCCGGCAGGCCATGCAGCGCCGTCGTCCAGTACGCCAGCTGGCGCGCTATCGGACTTTCCGGATCATCTTCATTACCCAGCAGCGCGTGCTGCCAAAGCGCATAGTCGGCATATTGCAGGGGCAGCGGCGTGAAGACAGGTGCGCGGCCTTCACTGCGCGCGGCATACGCGGCAGCGAGATCACGACCCAGCGGCCCGAGCGATGCTCCGTCGCCGGCGATATGATGGACGAGCAGCAACAGAACCTGCTCGTGCGGCGTGAGGACGAAGAGGTCGACGCGGAGCGGCGGTTCGACGGCGAGATCGAAGCCCCGGCTCGCGGCCGCGGTGAGCGCCTGTGGAAGCTCGGCCTCGGTGATGGCCGCCACCGCGAGGATGGGCCGGGCGATTTCCGTATCAAGGATCAGCTGGCGCGGTATGCCCGCCGTTTCCGGAAAGACGGTGCGCAGACTCTCATGCCGCTCGACCAAATCGGCGAGTGCCAATTCGAGGGCAGCCTGGTCGAGGGTCCCGCGAATGCGGAGCGCGAGCGTGAGATTATAGCGCGGGCTTTGTCCTTCGAGATGGTTGAGGAACCATAACCGACGTTGTGCGAAGGAGAGCGGGATTACCTCCGGGCGCGGCCCTGGCCGAAGCGCCGGCCGTGCCGCCGCCTGGGCCTGATCGAGCCGTTCGGCCAACCCGGCGATGGTGGAAACTTCGAACAGCGTACCAAGCGGCAACTCGACATCGAAAGCAGCACGGATTTTCGAGATCAGGTGCGTGACGAGCAGCGAGTGACCGCCGAGGTCGAAGAAATTGTCGTGGATGCCCACGCGCTCGATCCCGAACGTCTCGGCCCAGAGGCCGGCCAGCACCTTCTCCGTAGCTGTCCGCGGTGGGGTGTAGTCGGTGACGGGTTGCTGGTCGGGGGCCGGCAGGGCGTTGCGATCGAGCTTGCCGCTGGGGGTGAGCGGCAGCGCGTCGAGCACGACGAACGCGGCGGGGATCATGTAGTCCGGCAGGGTGCGCGCAAGATGCTGGCGCAGCATCGCGGCGTCCGGCGCATGACCGGCGGCGGGGACGACATAGCCGACGAGGTGCTTGTCGCCGGGACGGTCTTCGCGGGCGACGACCGCGGCCTGGGCGACGCCGTCATGCTGACCGAGCGTGGCCTCGATCTCGCCGGGCTCGATGCGGAAGCCGCGGATCTTGACCTGATGGTCGGCACGACCGAGAAAATGCAGCGTGCCCTCGGGCCGCCAGCGCGCACGGTCGCCGGTGCGGTACATGCGGCTGCCCGGCGGTCCGAACGGATCGGCGACGAAGCGTTCGGCGGTCAGGCCCGGACGGTTGAGGTAGCCGCGCGCCAGACCGATGCCGGCGATATAGAGTTCGCCCGCCACTCCGACCGGCACCGGCTGCAAGCCATCGTCCAGGACATAGACCCGCGTGTTCCAGATCGGACGCCCAATCGGCACGAATTGACCATCCCCGTCGTGGTGCCAAGACCACGACGTCACCTGGATCGTTGTCTCGGTCGGACCGTAGAGATTGACCAGTCGGACATTCCAGGCCGACGTCACTTCTGTCGCGAGATTCGAAGTCAGCGCCTCCCCGCCGGCGAAGACGTGCTTGAGGCAATGCGTGTCGGCCGGACTGATGAGTTCGGATGTTGCTGCGAGCAGCGATGGCACGAACTGAGCAACGGTTATGCCCTGACGCTTGATATAGTCGATCAACTGCCGCGGGTCGCGAGCGACATGCGCTGGCGCAACGTCCAGCACAGCACCTGAAAGCAGCGGCAGCCATATCTCCCAACCCGCGGCATCAAAGCTGACCGACGTCCGAGACAGCACCTGATCCTCTGCGCTCACCGGGTATTCGCTCATCATCCACTGCATGTGATTGAGGAGCCCCCCTTGCGAGACGACGACGGCTTTGGGGGTTCCGGTGGAACCGGAAGTGTAGATGACGTAGGCGGCGTTGTGCGGGGTGAGCGGCGCGGTGCGGTCCTGGTCGTTCGGGTTGGTGTCGCGTTGGCGAGCGATGACACTCGCGGTGCCGGGATCATCCAACACAAGGCGCGGGGCGTTCTCCGGCAGGCGCTGGGCGATGGCATCGCTGGTGACGAGGCATACCGGCCTGGCGTCGGCGAGCATGAAGGCGAGACGGTCGGCGGGATAATCGGGGTCGAGCGGCAGATAGGCGGCGCCGCTCTTGACGATGGCGAGCAGGCCGACGATCTGCTCGGCCGAGCGCGGCAGGGCAAGGGCGACCATCTGCTCGGGGCCGGCGCCTTGCGCGATCAGCAGATGCGCGAGCCGGTTGGCGCGGGCGTTGAGCGCAGCGTAGGTCAGCGTGACGTCCTCGCCCACCAGCGCGGTGGCGTCACCGCGCTGCGCGACCTGAGCCTCGATCAGCGCCGGCAAGGTCGTCGATGGCACCGCGCGCGCGGTGTCATTCCACTCCACCAGCACCCTGCCCCGCTCCGCCGGGTCGAGAATGTCCATGCCGCCGATCGGCCGATCAGGATCGCGTACAATCGCCTCAACAAGCCTCACAAGACGTTGCTGATGATCGGCTAGATCCTTCGCGCTGTAGAGCGCTGGATTGGCATCGAAATCAATCCGCAGGCCTCTTCCATCGCCGCGGTCGTAGACGAACATGGCAAGGTCGTCGGCGGAGCCATTCGACAAGTTGTGCGTCGTCGCCGGATGGCCGGCAAAGCGGAGATCGTAGTCGAACGGCTCGATATTGATGACGGTCGTAAAAAGATGCTGATTGGTGGGAAGCAGGTTGAGGTCCCGCCTGAGATCCTCGTACCTGTAGGACTGATGCCGAATCGCCTCGCGGACTTGCCGTCCCACCTCGCGAATGAGCGACGTCGCGCTCATGCCGGAACTCATGGCCAAACGCAGCGGCACAGCGTTCGCGACCATGCCGGGAACGCTGCGCAGGCCTCCCTTAGGTCGGGCCGCCACCGGCAGACCAATGACCAGATCTTCAGCCCCTGTCATGCGATAGAGATAAGCTGCGACCGCGGTAATCATGATCTGAGGCAGACTTGCGCCACTGACCTGCGCTGTCGCGCGCAGCGCCTTCACGCTTTCGGCGGAAAGATGGGTCGTCTGACGGAGCAGGCCGCCGGCATTTTGCCGTCGCTGATCGGCGAGACTGAGCGCGGCCGGCCGATCAGCAAAATGCTTCAACCAATATTGGCGGTCGCGTGCAAATCGTTCGGAGCTTCGATATCTGGTCTCTTCTTCAAGCAGACGCGCCAATGGACCGAACGTGGCCTCTTCGGGAGAGCGTCCCTCGACCAACGCGCTGTATATCCCGGCGACGCGTCGGGCGAACAGGCCGCCGGTAAAGCCGTCCATCACGATGTGATGGCTGCGGTGGTACCAGAAATAACGGTCCGGCGCGGCCTTGAACAAGGCACAGACCCAAAGCGGCCCTGTCAGCAGATCCACCGGCCTGGTCAACTCTGCCATCATCCAGCTTTCTGCCGTCGCCCGCGGATCTGGCTCGGAGCTGACATCGATGAACGGAAAGGTCGTGTTCAATACGGGGGAAATCAGCTGTCGAGGTCCATCGCTCTGCTCGATGAACCGTACCCGCACGGTTTCCGCCTCGCTTCCGGCTTGCCGCAAGGCCAGCTCGAACAGCACAGGATCAATCGGTCCGTGAATTTCTATGGACTCGGCAAGATTGAATATCGAATCCGGCGAGCTGAATTTCTGGGCGAACCACATGCCCGCCTGCGCAGCGGTCAGCGGCAGCAGCTGTGAAGAGTTGTTGATCGCGTCCACGGCTTCCCCTATTCTGTATATCTTTGGCGGATGATCGATTACCGGCTCAGCGGCTATGCCGGCTGGATACCGGCGCCGGTTCTCGGACGCATGTCCGTCCAATTCTCATTGATGTATTCGATGCAGGCTTGGCGGCGGTTCTGCTCGAAGGCGGTGGACCAGCCGGCCGGAATTTCGGCGGCTGCAGGCCAGAGCGAGTGTTCACCTTGGTCATTGATCAGGACGACGAAGGCGCCGCCTTGATCGTCGAAAGGGTTGCTCACCTGTCATGCTCCGATCTCGGTTAGGGGAATGGGTTCAGTCGCGGGCTTGCGATCAGGCTGCGGCTGCGTGCGCGGTTCCGGCACGTGCTTCGAGCTGTCGGAGGATTTGTGCGGACACGGCAAGCTGTCCGGCCAAGGCGATGGTGTTGCCGATTCGGTGCGCGGGACCGAGGCGCTCGAGTTGCCAGCCAGCGCGCCTCAGGATTCGTTCCATTCGCACGTCGACAACACAGGCGATCGTGCTTATGCCGTTTGACAGGCCGAATTTCAGAACGCCCATCAGCAGGTCGTAGGTCGTTTGTGACAGTCCTGTTTCAACCGTGGCGGCGTTCCCGCTCACGGCAAATCGGCTGGCTTCCCACACCCGTTCGCCGCGAGGCACGGCCGCCTTGGTTACAAAATACGGAAAGATGTCGCGAAGCATATTCGGGCCGTTCGTCGGCAGCAGGCGGACGCAACCGTTGAGGGTTCCGTATCTATCCATCGAGAGCAGATAGCTCGGCCCCAAGGCGTCGTATTGGTCGAACTCGAGCTCGCCGCTTACGGTGACGTCCCAGCCGAGGCGATCCTTGAAGACCGCCTTCCGCAGGCGATGCATTTGATACAAATTTCTGACGTTACGTTCTTCGTTGTCTTTTGTGACAATTCTTATCATCTGCGTCCTCATCACGTGCATTAGGGACATTACGCGACGGCGAGCATTAGCTTGAGCTGTCTACCTTTACAGGTATCCTGCACACAAGGATGAGAGAACAAAATCAAAGCTGGTCGCGTGTCACGTGTTCCACCGTGCGTGGACCGGCGATGCGACAGACCAACGCATGAACCCGAAAAGCATGCCCCCGGGCTTGACCCGAGGGCGGGAACCGGTTTCCGGAAAAATGTCGCACCAAACAAAAAGATAAGCGACGTATCTGACTCAGCGAAGCTGGATCAAGATTCTGGCGGGCACTCACGCTCGGCCGGCCGAAGCGCCATGATGCGCACAGACCTTCGATCGCATCGGCGATCGGCTACATGCTGATGATGTCGTACATCAGCCCCTTGGCGACCGCCTGCTGCACGGTTGCCACTCCCAGCTTGCGCTTGGCGTTCTCGGTGTGAAAGACCACCGTTCGCCGGCTGACACTGATGATTTTCGCAGTATCCAAAGCGCTCTTTCCGCGAGCTGCCCATTGCAGGCAGGACCTCTCGCGCTGAGTCAGACATGGACGAGGCGGTGAAACGGCTGCCGGCGTTACATTACGCAGTTGCGCATGCAGGTAGATCGCAATGAGATGTAGCTGATGGCGGTATTGCTCGGCTCGGGCATCGAACAGCGAACGAGAACCGCAGTCGGCGAGCGTGAGCGTTGCAACCTTTCCCTGGCGATCATGGATCGGAATGGTGAAGCCATGTTGAATCCCGAACTCGCTGGCCTCTTCAAAAAGCCGCTTTTGCTTATTGGTCAGCTTTGGATCGGATCGGTCGACCGACCACGCGAAGGGAAGCGTCGTTGCGATCGAGCGCGAGATCACTGGATCGATCCTGTCATACCGATTTGCGCAGTACTGTTCCACCCAGGAACTCGGATACGTCGTCATTGCCAGTGTATCGTCATCATCGCCTCGTGGCGCGAAGCTTAGATAGGCAAAACACGGAAAGCCGTATTGATCCAAAGTTCGTCGCAACAGACGCTCAATTTCAGACGCGTTATCGTGCATCGAGAGGTTTTGAACAAATTGTTCAAATATTTTATCCATTTTGCACGCCCTCGCCCCACGGCTACACTTTCGGTCTGATTCATGACCGATTTTGGGCATGTGGTAACGCTTCTGGTCGCTGTTGTGACACAGCCGTCACAATGATCGCAGACGACTGGAGTGGCAAGCACTTGCGTTCAGATATCAGGCCACCTTGGCCTTGCGTGCGTCATGAATGACGCGCCACACCCGCTCCGGAGTAAGTGGCATATCGATTTGCGCAACGTTAAATTCCGAGAGTGCGTCGATCACCGCGTTGACGATCGTGGTAAGACTACCGGCACATCCAGCTTCGCCGCAGCCCTTGGTACCCAACGGGTTGGACTTTGCCGGTGACGGATAACTGCCGACCTCCATCAGCGGAATATCAGCGGCGCGCGGGAGCGCATAGTCCATCAACGAGCCGGTGATCGGCTGGCCGCTCGTGTCATAGCTGACCTTTTCCATCAGCGCCTGGCCGATACCCTGGGCAACGCCGCCGTGCAACTGCCCCGCGACCAGCATCGGGTTGACTATGGTTCCAAAATCATTGACGCCGGTGTAACGGACGACGTGCACCACGCCAGTATCGGGATCGATCTCGACTTCCGCGACATGGCAGCCGTTTGGATAGGTCGAGGGAACTTCCTTACTCTGGTGATCGACGCTGAGCGACGTTGGCAACCCCTCCGGCAACTTACCCTCGCGCAAGCGGCGCGCCAGTTCCATGATGTCAATGCCGCGATCGGTTCCGGCGATCGTGAAACGGCCGTCGGCGAATTCGATGTCGGCCTCCGCCGCTTCGAGCAGATGCGCCGCCGCCAGCTTACCCTTGGCGACCACCAGTGCGGCAGCTTCGACGATGGCCAAGCCGGAGGCGGTGATGGAACGCGATCCTCCGGTGCCGCCGCCAGTGTGCACGATGTCGCTGTCATTCTGTTCGAGCTTGATCTTTTCGAACGGAACTCCGAGTTGGGTTGAGAGAACCTGGGCAAACGCCGTCGCATGGCCCTGCCCATAATCCAGCGTACCCGTAACCAGCGTCACCGTGCCGTCCGGCTCGAATACGATTTCGCCAAGTTCGCCCCGGGGAGGCGCAGTGGATTCAAGGTAGGAACCGACGGCGATCCCACGGAGTTGGCCGCGCTTGCGGCTTTCCTTCTTCCTTTTGCCGAAATTGGAATAGTCGGACAATTCCAGCGCCGTGCCGAGCACGCCGCCAAAATCACCGCTGTCATAGGTGACTCCAGATGCTGCGGAGTACGGCATCTGGGAGGACTTGACAAAATTTCGTTTGCGCAGCGCCAGCCGGTCAATACCCAACTCAGCGGCGGCGCGATCAATCAGGCGCTCCATGAAATAATTGGCTTCGGGACGGCCGGCGCCGCGATAGGCTCCCATCAGCGTCGTGTTCGTGAGCACGCATTTGATATCCACCGTCAGCAGCGGCGTACAATAAACGCTGGCGATGTTCTTTGCGATGTTCGCCGACAGCGGGTTCGGTGACACGTTGGAAATGTAGGCGCCGAGATTGCCGTAGCCGCTGACGCGGATCGCGAGAAACTTGCCGTTACCGTCCAGCGCCAGTTCAGCGTGGATCTTTTGAGCGCGGCCCTGACTGTCCGAAAGAAAGCTTCCGGAGCGCTCGTCAGTCCACTTCACCGGGCGATTGAGCGACTTCGCGGCGTGCAGGATACAGAGATACTCCGGGTAGTGAATGTTCTTCATTCCGAACGAACCGCCGACATTGGCGGTGAGCAACCGCACCTTATCGCGAGGTACATTCAGAAGCTGCGCCAGCGCGACCCCATTGCCTGCCACCCCTTGGGTCGGAGCATGAATGGTATAGCGCTGGCTCGAACTCGTTCCAAGATGCGAGCGCGGCACGCGGCTCCATCGCAACAACGGCGATGCGGGTATTTTCAATATCGAGCTTTGTCACGTGGGCGGCAGCCGCAAACGCTGCTTCCACCGCGGCGGTGTCACCATAGTGGTAGTCCAACGCGACATTATCGGGAATGTGATCGTAGAGGCGTGGCGCACCCGGCTTCGCGGCAGCGTCGGGTTCGGTGACGGCCGGCAACGATTCGATCTCAAGCACCACGGCCTCAGCAGCGTCGCGCGCCTGCGCGACGCTGTCCGCGACGACGAACGCGACAGGATCGCCAACATAGCGAACTTTGTCGGTCATCAGCGGCCGGCGATTGGTTTGCAACAGCGGCGAACCATCGCGATTCTTCAGCGGCATGCCGCACGTAAAGGGAGCGGAATTTTCCGCCGTGAAATCCGCGCCGGTCCAGACACCCCGAACGCCCGGCATCGCCTTGGCGGCCGCGGTATCGATATCGCGGATGATGCCGTGGGCCTGGTTGCTGCGAACCATCCATGCATAAAGCTGGCCGGGCAAATTGAAATCGTCGGTGTACCTGCCCTTGCCGCGCATCAGCGCGTCATCTTCCTTGCGGCGGACCGGCTGCCCGACACCGTTGTTTTGCGCCGCAGCAATTGGAGATTCGCGACGTGGAGGGGTATAATCCTGCATCGAACTTCTCAAATAGTGCCGGCATTTCGGGCATTTCCGGCGGAGCCTTCTGATAGCGTAGCACCGCTGAAACGACAACGCTCCAATATGCAGGGGACCCCGGCCATTACGGCAAATGTCTGTCACTCACCCCTATATGACCGGAGCCGCCCCTTGAATGGTTGGGCCGGGGGCTACGCGGTGTTTTGCTGCGTCGCCTTGCCTTGCAAGGCCTGCCAGATTTTGACCGGGGTCAGCGGCATATCGAGATGATCGACATTGAATTCTTTGAGCGCATCGACCACCGCATTGACAACGGCCGGAGGCGATCCGGTCGCCCCAGCCTCTCCGCATCCCTTTGCACCCAGAGGATTCGTCTGGGTCGGCGCGTCCTCGTAAAGCGTCACGTTGACCGGAGGCAGGTTATCCGCGCGGGGCAGGCAATAATCCATGAATGACGCGGTCCTGAGCTGGCCGCTGGAGTCGTAACTGGTGTTTTCGAGCAGGGCCTGGCCTATGCCCTGAACCACGCCACCGATCACCTGGCCGCGCACGATCAATGGGTTGATGATGCGGCCGAAATCGTCCACGACCGTGTAGTTGGCGATACGCGTCACGCCGGTCGCCAAGTCGATCTCGACCTCGCAGACGTGACAGCCGTTCGGATAGTTGAAACCCTCGCGCTCGTAACGTGCGGATTCGTCGAGACCTGGCTTTTCGCCCAGCGACAATCGGGCGGGATCGAAGGAGGCCTTGACGACATCCAGGAACGAAACATTCCGGTCCGTGCCCGCGATACGGTATTCTCCGGGCGTGTAGTCGACGTCGTGTTCATCGGCTTCGAGAAGATTGGAAGCAATGCGCTTGCCCTTTTCGATGATCGCTCGCGCGGCCAGAAGAACGGCGGTGCCGCCGAGTTGAAGCGAACGCGAGCCTCCATGGCCGCCGCCCTCCGGTGTCGCATCGGTGTCGGCCTGACGGAATGCAATTTGATCCGGCGCGATCCCGAACTGCGCTGCGGCGATTTGTGAGAAAGTAGTCTCGTGCCCCTGCCCGTTGGATTGGGTTCCAACTGACAGTATTGCCCGTCCATCCTGCGCGAACTCGATCCTGGCGGCATCCGCCGGCGGACCAAGGGTCGCCTCGAGGTAATACGCCACGCCGATGCCACGGCTAGCGTTCCGTTTCCTCGCCGCCTTCGCGCGCTTCGCGAATCCGCTTATATCGGCAAGCTCCGTCGCGCGCTCCATGACCGTGGTGAAATCGCCGACGTCGATTTTCCGCCCAAGCGCCGTCGAGTAGGGAAGCTGGCTTCGCTTGATCAGGTTGATCCGGCGCAATTTTATCGGCGAAATGCCGGTGACGCGGGCCGCAACGTCGATGGTGCGTTCCAGCAGATAGGTCGCTTCGGGTCGACCGGCTCCCCGATAGGCGTCGACCGGCACGGTGTTGGTGAAAGCGGCGCGGACCTCCATCGAGATATTGGGAATAGTGTACGCACCTCCGAGGACTGCCGCAGTCGGCAGGGTCGGAATGAGAGCACCATTGGTGGACATGTATGCGCCGAGATTGGCTATGGTGTCGACAGCGAGGGCGACGAAGCGTCCCGAGTTGTCAAGACCGAGTTGGACCGTCGAGACGAGATCGCGAGCATGCGCATCTGACACGAACGATTCACTGCGGTCGTTGATCCATTTGATCGAGCGCTGAAGTTTCTCGCTAGCAAACACTGTCATCGCGTGTTCAGGCTGCAGCTGGTTTTTACAGCCGAAGCCTCCGCCGACATCGTCCGCCTTGCACCGAAGCTTTTCCTTTGGCCAGCCGAAAAGCTCGCAAAGCAAGCCTTGGAAACCGAACGGATTTTGAATCGAGCCTGAAAGCGTCAAATTGCCGCTTTCGGAATCGCGTTGGACAGTGACGCCGCGTGTTTCCATGGAATTCGGCACAATGCGATTATTCACAAGATCGAGCGTCACAACATGGGCAGCACCTGCGAGAGCCCTGCTGGTTTTCTCCGCATCTCCGACACGCCAGGTGAAAGCGAGATTCCCGGATACATTGTTCGGCCAGATCGTGGGTGCACCATGATCCAACGCATGCCGTGCATCGACAATACAATCGACATGAGCGTATTCGACACGGATAAGCTCAAGCGCGTCTTCCGCTTGCCGCGCCGTTTCCGCCACGATCATCGCGACGCATTCGCCGACATGCCGCACCCGCCCGATCGCCAGTCCCGGGCGGGGCGCCGTTGCAATCGGGGAGCCGTCAGCTTGATTAATCGACGGGCGCAGAGGCAGCCCTGAAAAGCCCTCACCTTGCCAATCTGCTCCGGTGAAGACAGCGACAACCCCTCGCGCCGATCGAGCGGCAGAGGTGTCGATCGAACGGATTTCGGCATGAGCGTGCACTGATCGCAGAAAGACTGCGTGAAGAATATCCGGCTCACCAAAATCATCGACGTATTGGCCGGTACCGGTAATAAACCGCCGATCTTCCAAGCGGGGCATCGGCTGACCAATTCCGAACTTGGCTAATGCACAGGGAACCTCGGTATCCGACAACAACGATCGATGTTTGGTTAGCATTCGATTTCCCGCATCTCGACCACACTCGAGGACACAAAAGCAGCTACCTTAAGTAGACGGCTCTCTCAAGAGGAACTTCAGAATTGGGAGGGCTAACGGCGCGCGAATGCGCGCCCGATCGCCCGCCGGAGCCTGTCATCGGGCTCGCCGAAGGCGAGACCCGGTGGCGGGCGAAGACAGCTGAGGGGTTAGCGACACACCTTCGCGATCTCGCGGCGCGATGCGTCCGAGGTTTGCCAATAATCTCCGCCCTGAAAACAGAGGGCGTGGGGAATGCCGGGCGCCCGATGCACCCGCAGCCTCGTGTGCGCATAGGGTAACAAGTATGCACACGAGTATTCACAGCGAGCCACCGGAATCACCCGGCATTCCCGCACGCGATGGTTTACGGCTTATACCGCGCTCTCCCCGGTGATCGGCTTTCTTGTCACCGTCATCTGCGGAAACCTGGCTCGTCCGCGCCCGGTCGGGCCGACTTGCCTTCCGCAAACTTGACGCCGGCGTCGAGGCGTCAGGACCACACGTCTTCGCCGTCCGCGAGCAACATCGTTCGTCAGCATGCCGGTCGTCGCTCACGGGAAACCCGCCCTGCGATCCCTTGCACACCCGACGCTGCCGCGTCCACCGCAACCCGCCCCAACGTTCACGACGATGGCCAACGCCCCTCTGATCGGGACGGGATGGCGGTGGATATAAGGTGATTTGGGTCTTCGGAAAACCAGAATATTTTTGCAAAAGGGGCTGGACACGAAATCGGCAAGCACGCCCGTCGGGCAAATCAGTCGCCTATCCGCCGTAGCTTGAAGCGAAGGCCGAAGGCATAATCCACCATTTTCTCCCGCCGCGACCGGCGACCGGCTTACGAGCCTCCGCCGGACAACATCTTGACCAGCCGAGACAGATAGTCCTCGCCTTCGTAGAATGATTTCACGAGAATCCGTTCGTCCGTCCGGGCAAGTACGTGAGGCTCACTGGGAGCCCGTCAAGAGAACAGGTGAACTATACCCAGGCTGATGAGTAACAACAAAAAGAGGGAAAGCGTTACGGCGGCCGTAACCTTGCCTCCGACGCGTCTGAGAACGCTGATATCGACACCCAAGCCAAGCGCCGCCATCGAAACGACCGTTAGCAGAGAGGCCACCCTCAGGATCGGCGCCGCAGCAGATTCGGGCAATATTCCAAACGAGCGAAGCCCCGCCAGAACCAGGAAACCGATAATGAACCAAGGGACCAATTGAAGTGGCTTGAAGCGCTTCGACGCAATTGATCCTTCTGCATCTTTCCGAAGCCCTCGCCCGAAAAGGGAGAAGCAGAGCACGATAGGCCCAAGGGTGAGAACACGCACCAATTTAACCAAGGTCCCGATCTGGGTACTGATGAGGCCGACCGGTACAGTGGCTGCGAGGACCTGCGGAACTGCATACACCGTCAGACCGGCAAGAATACCGTACTGGGTTGGCGAGAGCGCCAGCAAGGGAACCAAAAGCGGCAGACCGAGCACCATCACCACTCCGAGGACAGCCGTGAACGATATCGAGGACACGATGTCGTCGCCGTCAGCCCCGATCACCGGCGCGATCGCCGCAATCGCCGAATTGCCGCAAACCGAATTGCCGCATGCGACCAGAATAGACAGCCGGACCGGCAGCCCGAGCAATCTGCCGATGCCGTAACTGGCCGCCAGAATAACGGCGACGGTCCCAACGATCGCGGCGATCAGTGACAGGCCCGAAGCAGCTATCGCCGAGTAGCTGATGGTTGCGCCGAGCAGCACCACGGCGGTTTCGAGCAATTGTTTGGCGCTGAAGGCGATACCGGGGCGCCAGCGCGAATTCGGCTCCCACGCGGTTCGTATGGCCATCCCGAGCAGAATCGCGATGACCAGGGCTTCCAGATAAGGATGGCTGAAAACACGCTCTTCCAGGTACTGAACACCCACCGAAATCACGGTGATGACGACGCTCAGTCCAATGCCGGGCATCAGACCACCGATGCGGGCAATGACGGCGCGCCAGCCCTTGTCCGTTGCAGCAGGCTTCTTTGGGGCAGGCATACCAAACTCCTACGTGGGGAGAAGATTATGCGCTAAAAGCTGGCCTTAGGGGAAATACCGGTTACATTTAGACCCATATGGACAAGTTATGCCTCTGAACCTTCATTTGCTCCGCATGTTCACGACGGTGGTTCGAACCGGCAGTTTTTCGCGCGCGGCGGATGCTCTCCATATCAGCCAGCCGGCGATTTCGAAGGGGGTCAGGGACTTTGAGCTCCAGATCGGCTGCCGACTGCTGGACCGCATCCCAAAGGGCGTGCGTCCGACCCGCGAAGGCTTGGCCCTGATGCGCCATGCGGAAGCCCTGTTCGCGACCGAGCGCCAGGCCGAGGAAGAAATGCGCTCGCTTCGCGGGCTGGAGGAGGGCTCGCTGCGCATCGGCGCCAGTACCACGATCGCTTCCTACATGATCGCCGAATATCTCGGCATCTTTCACAGTGCCTATCCCAACATCGATCTTCACATCATCAGCGCCAATACGAGCGAAATCGCCGACCTGACGATCGGACACGAGGTCGATATCGCACTGGTGGAGGGGCCGATCAGGGACGAAAACCTGATAGCGGAGCCGTGGCAAACCGACATCATGGAACTGATCGTCGGCTCGCACCACCCGTTCGCCGCCGCGAAGACACCGATTGCCGCCTCGGCTCTCGCATCCGAAACGCTGATTGTGCGCGAACCCGGATCGGGCTCGCGGGAGATCGTGACGAGAGCGCTGGCGGATCATGGCATAGAACCGCGCCGGACACTGGAAATCGGCAGTACCGAGGCGATCAAACAGGCCGTTGCGGTGGGTCTTGGTGTCTCGATCGTCTCAAGGGCTGCTGTCAGCGATCAGGTCGCGCAGGGCCGATTGAAAATCATTTCTGTCCGCAACGTAGCCATCAAGCGGCAGTTGTGGCAGCTGAAGATACCGGGCCGGCTGGATGCGCCCGCCGCGGTCGTTTTCGAGCAAATCCTCAACGAGGTGCCCAGGCGCTTGTCTGTCGCCGGCACCTCGTCCTAGGAGCCTGTCCGAATAGTCGCTGTTCAATTTTGAGCGAGTCTGATTCAAGCTTGAGCTATGAGCAAGTATTTTCGTCCGTGGAATATCGATCAGACACTGCTGCTGCCGCCGAATGTGCAGGACTTCGTGCCGAAAGGCCATGTCTCGCGGTTTATCGTTGAGCTGGTGCGGGAGAGCCTTGATCTGCGGGAGATCACGGGCAGCTATGTGAGTGGTCTTGGGCAGCCGCCGTTTGACCCGCGGATGATGGTGGCGCTTCTGCTGCACGGCTATGCGAGTGGGCTGTATTCGTCGCGGCGGATCGCGAAGGCCTGCCGCGAACGGAACGATTTTGTGATGATTGTGGCGCTCGATCCGCCGGATTTTCGCACGATCAGCGACTTCCGCAAGCGGCATTTGAAGGCGCTCGGCGCGCTGTTCCTGCAGGTTCTGAGGTTGTGCGAGACGGCAGGGCTGGTCAAACTCGGCCATGTCGCGCTTGATGGCACGAAGATCAAAGCGAACGCGTCGAAACATAAAGCGATGAGTTATGAGCGCATGAAGAAACGCGAGGCGGAATTGAAAGCCGAGGTCGCTCGCATGCTGGCGGCCGCCGAGGCGGCGGATTCCGAAGAGGACGAGACTTTCGGCCGAGACAAGCGCGGCGACGAGATGCCGGATTGGGCCGGCGACAAGCAGAAACGACTGGCGAAAATCCAGCAGGCGATGGCGGCGCTGGAAGCCGACGCCAGGCTGGCGGCGGCGGAAGAGCGTCGCATCGAGGCCGAAAAGGAACAGCAGCGCCAAGCTGAAGGCCGCAAGAAGCCGGGCAAACCGGCGGCGCCGCCATCGGACCAACCTGATCCCAAGTCGCAACGCAACTTCACCGATCCGGAAAGCCGCATCATGAAGTCGAAGGATGGCTTCGTTCAGGCCTACAATGCACAGGCCGCCGTCGACGCAGGCGCCCAGATCATTGTCGCGCACGAACTGACGCAGTGCGGCAACGATCAGGGCCAGTTGGTGCCCCTGATCGAGGCCATCAAGAACAATCTCGGCCGCAAGCCGGATCAGGCCTCGGCGGACTCCGGCTACTGCAGCGAATCCAATCTCGAAGCGCTCGAAGCACACGGCGTTGACGGCTATGTCGCGCCCGGACGCGCCAAGCACCCGACAGCTGCGAACGGAAAAATCGGTGGACCGCTGACCCAACGGATGCGGAAGAAGATCGACGACGGCGGCTTCGAAACACCCTACCGATTGAGAAAGCAAGTGGTCGAACCGGTGTTCGGACAGATCAAACAGGCTCGCGGCTTCCGCCAGTTCCTGTTGCGGGGCGTAGATAAAGTGCGCGCCGAATGGGCCATGATCTGCACAACCCACAATCTCCTGAAGCTGTTCACCCTCGCAAACGCAGCCTCAGCCGGCTAACCTCAACAAATGCCCGAACGCCTATCTGGACGGGCTCCTAGGCGCCGAATACCGTTAGCGCGCTCCGCCCGAGGGCTTCGAGCTGCCAGAACTTGCCGGGAAGATCCGGGACAAAATAGACGGCTCGCGCCACCACGATCACGGCCACCAGCGACCAGAAAAGGCTGGTTCCGGCAAGCGTAAGCCAGCTTGAGACGGGCCCTTGCGGCGCCGCAATGCGCGACTCATCGTATTTCACGGGCTCGCCGAAAGCCTCAAATCGCATCTCTTGCATTGCCGCCTCCGAAGTCTCCGAACCGTTCAAACGGTGGGTACATATGTCGGCGGCCGGCGGCAGAAAGCAAAGGAACCGTCTTGGAAATTTACCCTCCGGGGGAGACTGTTCTTCTCCCCCACAGGTTGGAAAGGGAACAACCGTTGCGCGACCGGTTGACACCCCCTGAAACAGGCACCTTCCTCAATAAGTCGAGGCGAGATAGTCGACGATCCTGGGCACATCGGCCTCGTCGATCGGCGCACCATAGAGCTTGATCATTTTGGTCACCTCGGCCTGCCAGAAATCCTTCTTGTACTTCGGACCCTCGGGCTGGGTCTTGATGTAGTCGGCCGAGTGGCATGCCGCGCAATTGTTCTGGACGACTTCAAGGTTAGGACCCGGTTTGAACGCCGCGGTTTCTTCGGGAAGCTTGTAGGAAATCGGCTTGGCGCTGGCCGCGACAAGACCGTAGCCGGCGATGGTCATCGCGACGAGGCTCGTAAGAACGACGGGGGTCGATCGCTTCATCGTCATTCTCCTCAAGCCGCCGTGACGCGGACGGTTTCGACCACGTTGCGCAAATACCCTGCCGGATTCCACAGTGCTTCCATTGGCTGAGTCTTGCCGTCGTTGCTGGTCGCACGCACCTTCAACTCGTGCGCGCCTGCGGGAAGTTTCACCGGCAAACTCCATTCGCGGAACGAATACTTGCTGAGCTCCTTGCCGAGGCGCGCCGACTCCCACGTTTTCCCGCCATCGGTTGAGACCGCAACATCCCTGATGCCGTTGCCGCTATCGAACGCGATACCTTTCAAGGTTGTCCCGCCCGCTTTCAGGCTTGCGCCGTCGGTGATATTGGTGATGAAGGACCGGACGGTCAGGCGGTTGATCGGGATCGTTGCCTTCGGCGCAGTGCCGGGCTCGACGCAATTGCAATCATTGTCTGGAATTCGATACGCGGTCTTCATCCAGAAGCCGTCAAACACGCTGTCGATAACATTGATCTCGTTGAGGTGCTTAACCCAGTAGGTGCCGTAATAGCCGGGCACGATCAGCCGCAGCGGAAATCCATTGAGGACCGGCAAGTCCTGACCGTTCATGGAATAGGCCAGCATGACCTCGCCGTCGCGCGCATGATCGATGTCGAGGGCTTTGGCAAAATCCGGGGTCCTGTCACTGACAGGACCGTCCATGCCACCAAACACCACCTGCTTGGCGCTTGCCTGAACGCCGGCCTGGTCCAGCACCGCCTTCAGCGGAACGCCCTTCCATCGCGCATTGCCCATGGCGCCGTTGCCAAGCTGGCCGCCCGCAACCCGCGGCGTGAAAAATGCGCGGCTGTTACCGGAGCATTGATTGACGGCCACGAGTTCTACCGCCGGCATCTTTCTGATGTCGGCAAGCGACAACTTCACCGATTTGTCCACCTTCCCCTTGATCTCCACCGAGAACTTGTCGGGATCGATGTCGAGCGGCACGTCGGCCAGATGGTACCGCACGAAGAACGCATCGTTCGGCGTGATAATGTTCTCATCGAATACCGCGAACGGCGTTTCCAGCTGCGGCGGCCGGCTGGTCAATCCGATCATCGGACGCTTCTGCGGGTATTTGACGATGGGCCGCTCCCCGTTTTCGAACGGCATCGTCACCGTATCGGCCGCGAAGCTCGCAAACGAAGATCCGCCGACCGCGCCGCTTCCCGCGAGCAAGGCTGCCCCACCCCTTAGGACTGTTCTTCTGTTCATCATTGACTCTCTCCCTGTGGTGGCGCGCGAATTTTTCGGGGAATAAACTGGTGACGAGGAAGTCAGGCGACGCGCGCTTGCGAAAGAAACGCGGTGATCTCGGCCGGTGTATCGGCAACCCTGACGCCTGCTTTTTCCAGCGCGGCCCGCTTCGAAGCATATCCGCCACGGCCGCCGGTCACGATCGCGCCTGCATGGCCCATCTTCTTGTCCGGCGGAGACGAACGTCCGGCGATGAAGGAGACCACGGGTTTCTTCATCCCGCGGGCATATTCCGCCGCCTCTTCTTCCATCGCCCCGCCGATCTCGCCGACCAGAACAACGGCTTTTGTACGCTGGTCCCGATCGAGCGCCTCGAGCGCGTCACGCGTTGTGGTTCCGATAATCGGATCACCTCCGATGCCGACAAAGGCTGATTGGCCAAGGCCCGCGCGCGTCAGATTGAGGCACATCAGGGTTCCCAGACTGCCGCTGCGCGAAATCACGCCGATATCGCCGGGCATGAAAATGTTGGGATTGTGACCCGGCATGATTCCGACAAACCCTTCGCCCGGCGTCACGATGCCGGCCGTGTTGGGACCGACGATCCTGCTCTTCGATCCGCGGGCGCGGGCAAATATCTCCAGCACGTCGTGGCTCGGAATGTGCTCCGTCAGCGTGACGATCGTGCCGACACCCGCATCGATGGCGTCGATGATGGCATCCTTCGCCATCGTCGGCGGGATGAATATCACTGAAATGTCGCAAGGCGTCTGTTTGGCCGCCTCGACGGCGGAACGAAAAATGGGCACGCCGAGATGCGAATCACCGGCGCGCTTGGGATTGACCCCGGCGACGACATCGGTGCCGCATTCCATCATCTTGGCTGCCCAAAACGAGCCTTGTTTTCCGGTGATCCCCTGAACGAGAACTTTTTGACCACGTCGATAGATCATTTTGCTGCCTCAACGGCCGCCTTAACGGCGTCTTCCATGAAATCGTAGGGTTCGATGCCGAGCCGTTCGCGGACAAGTTTCACTGCCTCGTCTTCGCCGGTACCGTGAATGGAAAAGAAGGCTGGGATCTTCGGCTTGAGACTCTCCCAAGCCAGAACCACGCCCTCGGCCATGACATCGGTCCGCGCGAACGCGCCGCAGAAATTGACCACCAGGCTTTTGACGCCCGGATTTGACAGCACCAGATCCAGTGCTACCTCGGCCTTGGTATAGGCCTCTCCGCCGATCTCGAGAAAGTTGGCCGGCTTGCCGCCGAAATGATCGATTACATCCATCGTCGTCATCGTCAAGCCGGCGCCATTGGCAAGGACGCCGACATTTCCGTCGAGCTGGATAAATCGCAGCCCATGCGATGCGCCGCGTTCTTCCAAGGCTGTCATTTTGGGAGGAGACGCGACCTTGACGAGTTCGGGCTGCCGCGACGTCGAAGCATCGTCCAGAACAAATTTGCAATCCAGCGCGACGACCCTGCCGTCGCGCAGAATTGCAAGCGGGTTGATCTCTACAAGCTCAGCGTCCTCATCGCAAAAAGCGCGATAGAGCTTCACCAGCACATCTGCAACGGCGGCGGCCGGCCCAAGATCCAACCCATTGAGAAGTGCCGATGCATCCGACGCGTCGAAGCCATGTTTGACATCGACGACATGCCGCCTGATCGCATCAGGTTTTTGTTCGGCTACCTCCTCGATGTCCATTCCGCCTTCCGTCGAGAACAGAACGAGCGGGCTCCGGCTGCTCACGTCGATCAGGACGGCAGCATATAATTCGCGATCGATCGGGCAGCGCTCCTCGACGAGGACGCGCTCGACCCGGCTGCCGCCAATCGTCATGCCCAGTATGGCGCGCGCGGCCGCGGCACCTTGCTCGGGACTATCAGCCATCTTGATGCCGCCGGACTTGCCGCGTTTGCCGGTCGGCACCTGGGCCTTGACAACGGACGGCCCGATCTTTGCCACCGCCTCGGATGTTTCTTCCGGGGTCTTGCAGACAACACCACGGGGTATCGGCACGCCGGCCGGCATCAGCACGCCTTGCTTGGCGGCGTATTCTTCGAGATTCATCGCGGACGATCCTATTTTCCGTACCGGGCCCAATGCGGACCAAAAAGCTCTTCTTCGGATGGTTTGTCTTCGGGGATGGGAACCACGAGGTGAGTAATATTGAGAAAGTGCTTGTAGTTCAGATTTTCCGAGATGCTGTTTTTTTGCCATGAGCCGCATCCCATCGTCAGCGTGAATTCAAGTCCGCTGTCGAAGCCGCCGCCATTGCCGAATGTATGCGCGAAATTGATCAACACGCGGACGACCGGCAGGTCTTCCGCGAGCTCTCGCGCCCGGGCCATGTTGGTGGTGTGCAAGCCCATGGAATGACCGCGGCCCTGAAAGTCCAGGATCTTGCGCACGGTCTCTTTCGCGGCTTTGAAATCAGGCGCGCGGTAGACGGTGAGCACGAGCGCGAGCTTCTCGCCCGAGAGCGGAAACGCCTTGCCGATCCCGGTCTCTTCCACCAGCAGGAACTTTGAGGCAGCGGCTTCCGGGGGCAGCTCGAAGCCTTCCGCGAGAACCGGCATGTCTCGTGCGATCAAATGGCGGTTGAGCTTGCCGTTTTTCCACAACTCACCCTGGACCCGGGCTTTCTGCGCGTCATCCACGAGATAACCGCCCGCCTTCTTCAGGGCTGCGATCGCCGCGTCGTAAACCGAGGACACGATCACCACGGAATTTTCCGAGGAACATGATGTCGCGTTGTCGAAAATCTTCGATGCGCAAATCTTTTGCGCGGCGGAGGTCAGATCGGCGGTCTCATCGATGATAACAGGGACATTTCCCGCACCGACGCCGATCGCCGGCGTGCCGCTGCTGTAGGCGCGGCGGACGTTATCCTGCGAGCCGGTGACAACCACGAGATCGACCGCCTCCATGATCGCCTGCGTGGTATCCTTTGTGACCGGCGACGGAAGGATCTGGACCAGATCCTTGGGAAGGCCGATCTTGCCGAGAGCCTCGCGCATATATTCGACGGTCAGTGCCGTGGTCCGGTAGCCGAGCGGCGAAGGCGCGATAATCACCGCATTGCGGCCCTTGATCGCCATCATCGCCTTGTTTACGGGCGTCGCGCCGGGATTGGTCGATGGCGTAATGGCGCCGACCACGCCCATCGGCTTTGCGAACTTCACGATACCGCGCTTGTCATCGCGTTCGATTTCTCCGACCGATTTGACGCGGAGAAGATCGCGAAGCGTACCGAATGTCTTGCGCTGCTTCTTGATGATTTTGTCCGGAACGTTGCCCAATCCGGTGTCCTCAACCGCGAGCTCCGCCAGCTCGCGGGCGTGCTCCGGCTGGTAGAGCGACCAGGCAACCGCCCGCACAGCTTCGTCGACGCGCGCCTGATCGGCGTTCGCGAAAACCTCCTGTGCGATCCGCGCACGACGCACCAGATCCTGTGCAATGGCGTTCGCGCCCGAAACTCGATCGTTTAATTCGACTACCGCACTCATTTTCGGCTCCGTTGATTTAACATAAGACAATTTGCAGGGTCAGGCCGGCATCGGGCTTTCTCTTATATCGACAAAGCGGCTTCCGGGATGAATTGTAAAGGCAAGGACCGCGCCCAGCAGCAGAACCCCGAGCGAGCCGATAAAGGGAATATCCCACCTTCCCGTCCAGTCGATCGCCCAGCCGAACACGACCGGCGAGATGATACCGGCCATGCCGAATCCGAAGTTCATGAAGCCGCTGGCGCTGCCGGAATATTCCGGCGTGATGTCCATCGGGATCGCCCAGATCGGCGCGACGATCAGTTCCGCAAAGAAGAACGCCGCGCTGAGGCAGATCGCAACCGTCATCAGATCGTGGACGAACACGATCGGCAGCATAAAGCAGAACGATCCCAGAAAGCCGACCACGATAACCGAAATCCTGGCCATGGCGACGTCGCCTGTCGATTTGAGGATACGGTCGCTCACAATCCCTCCGACGGTGTCTCCAACCACGCCTGCGAAAAATACGCCCGCCGCGAACAAGGCGGATTTCTTGAGGTCGAGCTTGTATTCGTGCAGGAAGAACGACGGCAACCAGTTGAGATAGAGCCAGAGAATCCAGCCGTAGCAAAAGTCCGTCAAGGTGACCGGCAGCATGCGCTTCAGCAGCGGGCCCCAGGGAATTTGCTTTTGCGTCGCCGCTACCCTCGATGGCGGGAGTCCTTCAAGATCCTGCGGCGTGATGTCACGATGTTTGCGCGGGTCGTCGCGAAAATAGAACCACCACAGCCCTGCCCAAACCAGGCTGGCCGTGCCCAGCACGTAGAACGAGGCCCTCCAGGAGAACGCCACGATCAGCGCGGCAATGACCGGCGGCGTGGCCGCGTTTCCGAACCGCGAGAATGCGTGAGTGATTCCTTGCGCAAAGGCGCGCTGGTCGGGACGCATCCAGTTGGAAAGCGCGCGCGTCGCCGTTGGGAAGGCCGGCCCCTCTCCGATGCCAAGCGCAAGCCGGGCCAGGAACAAAGACGCCAGGCCTCCGACGAGGCCCGTCCATATCGTGGATCCCGCGACAACCACCGCGCAAATACACAATGTCACGCGTGGTCCCATGCGGTCGCCGAGCCATCCTCCTGCAATCTGGAAGAAGGCATAAGGGTACGCAAACGCCGAAAATGCGATACCTAGTTGCGTTGCGGTAAGACCCAGGTCTTTCTGCATGATCGGCGCCGCGGTCGAGAGATTGACCCGATCGACGTAAAAAATGAGATACATGAGACAAATGATGAAGAGGACGAGACGGCTGGCCTGGTTCCGCATAACCTTCATGTTTGCTCCCTGTCCGATTGTACCTCTGCCCGATTCGAATTCAGCGGTCGAATTCGGCGTTTGGCAGGGCCATCGTTTTGCTTATGGTACAATCCCTGGCAACCATGGCGAAATCGATAATTTGCATCGTCATCATTCGCGGAATTTATCATTGAGCCGGAACCATTGAGCCAAGATCTGGATATCTCACTGCTCAGGACGTTCGTCGCGATCGTCGATACGGGTGGGCTGACGTCCGCCGGCAGAAAGGTCGGCCGGACGCAGCCTGCGATCACCCATCAGATCCGGCGCCTGGAAGATCTGATCGGACGAACCCTGTTTGACGACAACCGCCGCAAGCTCAGCCTGACCCACGACGGAGAAGTCCTGCTCGAATTCGCCCGCGCCATGTTGCGATTGAACGATGAAGCGCGGGCCCGTTTTTCGGCGCCTGACATTACCGGACATGTCACGCTGGGAACGCCAGACCTCTATGCGTCCTATATATTGCCGGAGGTGCTGGAGAATTTTTCACGTTCACACCCCAACGTAGAAATCGAGTTGCGCTGCACCCGCAGCGTTCATCTTCATGCCGCCCTAGAGCGCAACGAGATCGACATCGCGCTGATGACCAACCAGCCGGACTTCCGGCGCGGCGAACTCGTGCGTCGTGAACTTCTTGTGTGGGTCGCCGGCGTCGGGAGCAGCCCGGAATTGCGAAAACCGCTTCCGTTGGCCGTTCTTCCGCAGGGGAGCGTCTACCGACACCATGCCCTTGAGGCGCTGGGCTCTGCCGGCAAACAATGGTCGATACGTTCGGTCTGCGACAGCATCGCCGGGCTGCAGGCCGCCGTGTTCGCGGGCCTTGCGGTATCGGTCTTTCCGCGTTGCGCCATCGTACCGAATGTGCGCTGTCTCGGTGAGGCGGACGGCCTGCCGAAATTGCCGCCTATCGAACTCGTCATGCATCGCAAGAACCAGGGCATCTCCGACGCCGCCGAGCAGCTCGCGCAATATATCGTTCGCGAGCTCGGGGATTAGACCCCGAGCTCCGTTGCGTTAGCCCAACTTGCGCAGTTGGGGGCGGGATTTGGCTATTTTTCGGGATTTTGCGTCGCGTGACCTGAATCGGATCAATCGGTTAGACGTGGCGAAGATTGGATTTGGGCGTGTAGTGCCAACCTTGGGTATTTTCTGGAGGCGACGAGTTGGATTGATTCGCGCGCATGTATCTGCGCCACACCACGATACGCAAGGACGGGAAGGTTCATCGCTATTGGCGTGTTGTGCGCAGCGTGCGCGTTGGTCGTCGGGTCATTCAGCAAACGGTGGCGCAGCTCGGCGAACTCGATGAGCAGGGTCGCGTTCAGGCACAGGCGCTGGCGCGTCGGCTGATTGGCACTCCCGAGCGCGCGCAACTGTTCGATGATAGCAGCGAGCAATTGACGGTTCCGGTGCGGTTGAAGGGCATCCGCATCGAGCGCCCGCGTCAGTTCGGCGATGTGTATTTGGCGCTCGCCCTGTGGCGCGGAACCGGGCTGGAGGCTTTGTGCGAACGGCTGCTTCCGATCGGCAAAGAGCGCATCGCGTGGTCGAAGATGGCGGCGGTGCTGGTAGCCGCGCGGCTTTGCGAGCCATCGAGCGAGTTGCACATTGCGGAAGACTGGTATCGACGCACGGCGCTTTCAGATCTGCTGCAGTTCGGTGACGAGGAGGTCAACAAGGATCGGCTCTATCGCGGGCTCGATCATCTGCTCGCCCACAAGACCGAGCTCGAAGCGCATCTGTCGCAGCGCTGCGGAGAGCTGTTCGCGGTCCAGAACGAGGTGCTGCTCTACGACGTGACGAGCACGTATTTTGAGGGCCAGGCCGAGGCAAATCCGCAGGCTCGGCGCGGCTATTCCCGCGATCATCGCCCCGACTGCAAGCAGGTGTGCATCGCTCTCGTCGTGACCTTCGACGGCTTTCCTTTGGGCTACGAAGTATTCGCCGGCAACACCCACGACTCGCGAACCTTGCAGACGATCGTGGCCACCATGGAGGCCCGGCATGGCATGCTGGGGCGCGTCTGGATCACCGACCGCGGCATGGCCAGCGCCGACAATCTGGCCTGGCTGCGCCGGACCGACCGGCGCTACATCATCGGCGCGCCGAAGTCGGAGCTGAAGAAGTTCAGCTCTGCGCTCGCCACCGCGGACGGCTGGCGCGTGGTCCACGAGGGCGTCGAGGTCAAGCTCACGCGCCACCCCGAGACCGGCGAGACAGTGATCTTGTGCCGTTCCGCCGATCGGCGCAGCAAAGAACGCGCCATGCACGACAAGTTCAGCCGGCGGATCGAAGAAGCACTCGAGCGCCTGGCTGCGCGCCTGGCTCGCTCAAAGAAGCGTGTCGATCCGTCGACCGTGAACCGGCAAATCGGCCGCATCCTGCAGCAAAATCAGCGAGCAGCCGCCCGCTTCGCTATCGCGCTGGAGCCGGATGGCTGCCCCGCTGGTTTCCGCCTCGGCGTGGTTTACAACGCATCGTTCGACGACTGGGCCGCTCTCTCCGAGGGCGCCTATCTGCTGCGCTCGAACATCACCGATTGGAGCGATCAACAGCTCTGGAAGGCCTATATCCAGCTCACGCAGGCCGAAGCCGCTTTCCGGATTCAGAAGGATCAACTCAACGTCCGTCCGATCTGGCACCAGCGCGAGGATCGCGTACAGGCTCATATCCTCGTCTGCTTTCTTGCCTTCGTGCTGTGGAAGAGCCTGGAGATGTGGCAGAGCCGCGCAGGTCTCGGCAATTCCCCGCGCACCATTATGGAAGAACTCAAGCGCATCCAGTCCCAGGACGTCGTCTTGCCGACCGCAACGCACGGCCAGATTCGTTTGCGCTGTGTGACCCAACCAGACGCGGCCCAGGCCGCTCTCCTCAATCGTCTCGGCATCGTCCTGCCGAAACGCATGCGTCTCGCCGAGCACGACTTGCCAGCTCTCAAACACAGCGCCTGATCCGACCTGCACCAAAATGTAGTGCCAATTTTTTGGCTAAGGCATTGATTTGCTTATACTCAGGGTACGATTTTGCGCAAGTTGGGTTAGGTTGAGAACCCGTCGCTTCCGCTCAACTCGAACCTGAAGCCAGCTCGCTAGAGCAAGATGGTTTTAATTTGAATCGGTGTGCTTCACCTCTCCCCGGCGGGGAGAGGTCGATTTGCGCAGCAAATCGGGTGAGGGGTGCTGCACTAACGAGAGACCGCAACCCCTCACCCGGCGCTACGCGCCGACCGCTCCCTATGGGAGAGGTGAAGTGAAGTTTCCGCTGCGTCGCAGTTCAACCCAACTTCATTTCATCACGCTCTAAGCGGTTTTTTGTGGACGCATGTCCTCGCGCTTGATGCCGGCGACCACGACGGGCTTCTTCATGGCGTCGCGGCGGAACGGCTCTCCCAGTTCCTGGTTGAGAACGATCTCGATGAAGGTCGTGATGCCCTTCTTTTGTTCTTCACACGATAGCCGGAGGGCGTCGGTCAGTTCGGCCTGGGTCTTGACCGTGACGCCCTTGAGACCGCAGCCTTCGGCGACCTTGGCATAGCTCAAATTCAGGTCGAGCTCGGTGCCGACGAAATTGTCGTCGTACCAGAGGATCGAATTGCGCTTTTCGGCGCCCCACTGGTAATTGCGGAACACCACCATGGTGATCCCTGGCCATTCCTTGCGGCCGATCGAACTCATCTCGTTCATCGAAATTCCGAATGCGCCATCACCGGCAAATCCGACGCAAGGCGTGTCCGGGTTGCCGATCTTGGCGCCAATGATCGACGGAAAACCGTAACCGCAAGGTCCGAACAGACCCGGCGCGAGATACTTGCGACCCTTCTCGAACGACGGATAGGCATTTCCGATCGCGCAATTGTTGCCGATGTCACTGGATATGATGGCGTCACGCGGAAGTCCCGCCTGGATCGCCCGCCAGGCCTGACGGGGGGACATCAGTTCCTTGTCCCGCTTGCGCGCATCTTCATTCCACGTCGTTCCCGGATCGTCGTCCTCGTGATCCATGCTGGAAAGCGCCTGAAGCCATTTCGACTTGGTCGAGTGTACCAGCGCCTTGCGGTCCTCGCGGCCGGCATCGCCGGCGGCCGGCGCCAGCCGGGCCAGAATGGCCTCGGCGACCAGTTTCGCGTCGCCGCAAATTCCCACGGTGACCGGCTTGGTCAAGCCGATACGGTCGGCATTGATGTCGACCTGAATGATCTTTGCCGTCTTCGGCCAATAGTCGATGCCGTAGCCGGGGAGCGTCGAGAACGGATTAAGCCTCGTTCCAAGCGCCAGAACGACGTCAGCTTTCGCCACCAGTTCCATGGCCGCCTTCGACCCGTTATAACCGAGCGGACCGACAGCAAGCCGGTGGCTTCCCGGGAAGCTGTCGTTGTGCTGGTAGTTGTTGCAAACCGGCGCGTCGAGCCTTTCAGCCAAAGCCACGCACGCCTCGATCGCGTTTCCGAGGACGACGCCTGCGCCTGACAGGATGACGGGGAACTTTGCCTCCGACAGCAATTTCGCCGCTTCCGTGACGGCGAGGTCGCCACCGGCCGGGCGTTCAAATTCGACGATGGCCGGCAGGTTGATGTCGATGACCTGAGTCCAGAAATCGCGCGGTATGTTGAGTTGCGCCGGACCAGAAAGGCGCTTCGCCTTGAGGATAACGCGATTGAGCACTTCTGCGACGCGCGAGGCGTCACGCACCTCTTCCTGATAGCAGACCATGTCGCGGAACAGCGCCATCTGCTCTACTTCCTGGAAGCCGCCCTGGCCGATCGTCTTGTTCGCCGCCTGCGGCGTCACCAAAAGCATCGGGGTGTGATTCCAGTAAGCGGTTTTGATCGGCGTGACGAAACCGGTAATGCCGGGACCGTTTTGGGCGATGGCCATTGCCATCTTGCCGGTCGAACGCGTGTAGCCATCGCAGATCAGGCCGCCGTTGCTTTCATGCGCGACGTCCCAAAAGGTGATGCCGGCCTTGGGAAAAAGATCGGAGATCGGCATGAACGCCGAGCCGATGATCCCGAACGCATGCTCGATGCCATGCATCTGCAGGACTTTAACAAAGGCTTCTTCGGTGGTCATTTTCATGGCGGCTTCCTCGGATTGGTCCAACCAGACAGCGGCGGAGCTTGATCTTTCTGGCCGGGATCAATGGCATGACGGCTCCCGGCTCGCAACAAATATCTCAATTTTGCATTTTTTATGTTTCATATTTCGGAATATTTGCTATTCATCGGGCATGAACGACCTGTTTGGCGCATTGAAGCCGCTCGGTTTGCTGGAGGCCGTAGCCGGCATGTCGCGTCCCGCGACGCTCGCTGAACTGGCGGCAAGCGTTGGCGTGCCCAAGCCAACGATGCATCGCTGGCTCGCCTCGCTCGAGACGGCGGGACTTCTGCAAAGGACTCTCGACGGCCGAAGATTCGAACTCGCTCCCCGCTCCTCGCGGCTGGCCTTTTCGATCCTCGGCAACAGGCCGGGTGGAACGATAAGACATGAGATCCTGCAGCGCGTCGTCCAGGAGGTCGGCGAAGCCTGCAATCTGACCGTGCTTGAGGGAACGCAGGTCACCTATCTGGATCGCGTCGAAGCGGAATGGCTGCTTCGGATCTCCTTTCAACAGGGATCGAAGGTCCCGGCCTATTGCTCGGCCAGCGGCAAACTCTTTCTTGCCTTGATGCGGCCGGCCAAGCGCGATCTGCTGCTCCGTCAAATGCCGCTGGAGCGTCTGACGGACAACACCATCACCAACACATCCGACCTGCTCAAAGAGCTCGCCGAAATTCGCCGCAGCGGATACGCGCTGGACCGGGAAGAATTCCTGTCCGGCCTTGTGTGTCTTGCCGTTCCGATCTTTCAGAAAAAGCAACGGTCGCGCGCCTGTGTCGCGGCACTCGCCATTCAGGCGCCGGTCACGCGGATGTCCCATGCGAATATCCTGACCAAGCTGCCTGTCCTGCAAAAGGCCGCCGAAATGTTGGCCCTCACCCTCGCCGAGTAACCACGAATCACATGATGCCAACGGTTGAACCAACATTTCCGAAGCTCGACGCTCTCGAAGCCGCGGCCCGCGGCAAGGGGCGCCTTGCAGTCGCTGTCGCCTATCCCTGTTCGGCGGATTCTCTCGGCGCGGCGCTTTCCGCCCACGAGGAGAGCATCATCGAACCCGTGCTGGTCGGACCGCGCCGGCGGATCGAAGCCTGTGCAAGCGCGTTGCAGGTAAGCCTCGAAGGTTTTCGGCTTGTCGAAACGGAGGACGATCCGATCGCCGCGTCGCGGATGGCCGTGGCCCTGGCCGGTTCCGGCGAAGTGAGCGCGCTGATGAAGGGATCGCAGCATACCGACGAGTTGTTGGGGGCCGTCGTGTCCCGCGACGCCAATATGCGAACTTCGCGACGCATGAGTCACGTTTTCTGGTTCGATCTTCCGGCCTACCACAAGCCGCTGATGGTGACCGACGCTGTCGTGAACATCTCCCCCAGCCTGAAGGACAAGGTGGACATCCTCGCAAACGCCATTCAGTTTGCGCATGCGATCGGACAGGCCGCGCCCAAGATCGCAATCCTGTCGTCCGTCGAGACCGTCAATTCGGACCATGCCTCGGGCATGGACGCCGCGGTGCTCTCGAAGATGGCCGATCGCGGTCAGATCAACGGCGCGGTGATCGATGGTCCGCTGGCATTCGACAACGCGATTTCTGCCGCATCCGCGGCAACAAAGGGAATTTCCTCGCCGGTTGCCGGCGAACCCGACATTCTGCTGGTGCCGAACCTCGACGTCGGAAACGTCCTCTACAAGTCGTTTATCTATGTGGGACGCGGAGAATGTGCAGGCGTTGTAGTTGGCGCGCGCGTGCCGATCATTCTCACCAGCCGCTCCGACTCGCGGCGCGCGCGCATCGCGTCCTGCGCATTGGCGCGGCTCAGCCTGCCCTAGTCCGGTAAAAAAGAACGGCCCGATTATGACCGGGCCGTTCTGATGAAACACGATGTTCGTCGTCAGACGGTCAAGCGATCGTTGGTACGGGAACGAACGCTGCCTGCGAACGCCGCCGCGCCAGCGAGCCGATCCACCAAGCTGACAGAGCGCTCACGATTCCTGCAAACGTGCAATACGACGCGATGGCCCAGCCGCCGTTCGGTCCATAAGCCTGCAGCAACGCCGTGGCGATGATCGGCGTCAGACCGCTCGCGAAGATTCCGGAGAATTGATAGACAAAGGAGATTCCGGTGTAGCGAACCTGCGGCCGGAACAAATCGCAGAACAGCGCAGCCTCGGGTCCATAGATCGATGCGTAGAACACCGCGAACGGGATAATCAGCGCGGCCCATACCAAAATTGCCTTATCGGCATAGTTCATCCAGATCCAGAAGGCGGGCAGCGCCGAGAAGCCGGTGATGAGCGAGCCCCAGAAGTAAACATTGGTGCGTCCCATCCGGTCCGACAGCCGGCCGAAAAAGGGAATGAACGCGCACATGATCAGGGCGGCGGCAGTCACGCCGAGAAGCGCTTCTGTCCTTGGCACCTTAAGCTGCTGTGTCAGGTAGGAGATCGAATACACGCCGAAGATATTGAAGAACACGCCATCGATATAGCGCGCGCCCATGCCTGCGACGATTTCCTTCGGGTACTCCGAAAGTATCGAGGCAAAAGGGACTTTGACTTCGGCCCGGCTCTCCTTGAGTTTGGCAAATTCCGGCGTCTCCATGATGTTCAAGCGGATATAGAGCCCGATCAGCACCAGCACGAAGCTCAAAGCGAAAGCCAGACGCCAGCCCCAGGCGAGGAACTGCTCGTTCGTGAGAGTGTAGGAAAGCAACGCCACAACACCTGAAGCCAGGCACAACCCGATCGAAAGGCCGATTTGCGGAAGGCTCGCATACAGGCCGCGCTTTTCGGGCGGGGCATATTCGTAGGTCATCAAAACTGCGCCGCCCCATTCGCCGCCAAGGCCGATGCCCTGTAAAATGCGCAAGCACAGAAGCGAAATCGGCGCCCATACTCCAATCTGGGAATAGGTGGGAACGAGAGCGATCATGAACGTAGCGACGCCCATGATCATCAGCGTCAGGATCAGCATGCTCTTGCGGCCTATCCGGTCGCCGAAATGACCAAAGATGACGCCGCCGAGCGGACGGGTGACGAATCCAACGGCAAACGTCGTGTAGGCGAGCAGCGTGGAGACGACCGGGTCGCCGGCCGGAAAATACAGCTGGTTGAAGACGATGCCCGCGACCACGCCGTACAGAAAGAAATCATACCATTCGACGGTGGCGCCGATCAGCGAAGCGAATACGACCCGTTTCAGCAAAGTGCTCTGATTCATCTTGTTTCTCCCCATTTTTAAAATTTTGTTTGGCTACGCTGCTATCGATTCATCTCTCGCGGCCAAAAGGATCATGTCGGACGCTTTTTCTGCAATCATCACCGCCGGTGCATGCGTATTCCCCGACACGAGCGTCGGCATGATCGAGCAGTCGACCACGCGAAGACCCGCTATCCCGTGAACGCGAAGGTTGGCATCCGTCACCGCCATGCCGTCGGCCCCCATCTTGCAGGTGCCGGTCGGATGAAAGATGGTTGCGCCGTTTTCACGCGCGAATTCGAGGATCTCGCTGTCCGACTGCACCACGGCGCCGGGTTTGTATTCGCTCTCGATGTAGGGTTTGAGCGCGTCCGTCGCTGCCAGTCTGCGCGCATATTTGATGGATTCGACGGCGCAGAGGCGGTCCTTTTTCGTCGCGAGATAGTTCGGGCGCATCGACGGCGCCTCCATCGGGTCTGCCGACCTGATCTCGACGCTGCCGCGCGATTCAGGCCGTAGCTGGCAAACCGAGAACGTGCATCCGGACCATGGATGAGGCTTGGCGCCGGCGAGCTCCGCAGACAAGGTTCCGAAATGGAATTGGATGTCCGGTGTTGCAGAGCCAGGCAAAATGCGCGTGAAAAGGCCGCCCTGGTTGATCCCTATCCCGAGCGGACCCGTCCCGTTCATCAGCCATTTGAGGCCGATGCGCGCCTGACCCGCGAGCGTGCGCAAATCATCGTTCGTGGTGATCGGCTTCGAAACGCGATACATCAGCCGGAATTGCAGATGGTCCTGCAGGTTCTGGCCGACCCCCGGTAGATCGTGAACGACGTCGATCCCGTGGCGACGCAGAAGCTCCGCCGGTCCGATCCCGGAGAGCTGCAGCAGTTGCGGGCTCTGCAGCGAACCCGCCGACAGAATGACTTCACGCGCCGCCCGTACCTCGTGCATGACGCCGTGCTTGCGGTAGCGCACGCCTACGGCTTTGCGGCCTTCGAGAATGAGGCCGGTGGCTTGTGCATCCGTTTCAACGCGCAGATTTTTCCGCGAACGTGCCGGTTTGAGATAAGCCACCGCCGAGCTGTTGCGCCAACCGTTGCGCGTGAACAGTTGGAAGTAACCAACGCCTTCCTGACTGCCGCTGTTGAAATCGTTGGTGCGGGGAACGCCGAGTTCCTGGGCGCCGCGAATGATGGCCTCCATCAATTCGCTTTTTTCCTCGATGTCCGTCGACCATAGCGGCCCGTCAGCCCCGTGGGTCTCGCTGGCACCGCGGCTGTTGTGTTCCGACTTGATGAAATATGGAAGGACGCTCTTCCAGTCCCAGCCGGCATTTCCGAGTTGCGCCCAGTGGTCGTAGTCGTCGCTCTGGCCGCGAATGAAAACCAGTCCGTTGATCGAACTCGATCCGCCAAGCCCCCTTCCGCGCGGCCAGTAGATCTTTCGATCATGCATGTTGGCCTCGGGGTCGGTATAAAACCCCCAATTATAGGCCTTATGAAACATCGTTTTTCCATATCCGATCGGGATATGGATCCAGAGGTAATTGTCCCTGGGACCAGCCTCCAAGAGCAGGACCTTATGGCGGCCATCCGCGCTCAGCCGGTTGGCCAGCACACACCCCGACGATCCTGCGCCGACGATGACATAATCGAATTCTGCCACGCTCAAAGTCGTCCCACCCTTGATTTGTCTCATTGAGTGAGACAATTTGTCTCAAAGAATGGGTCAACGAATAAAATTTGTCAAAAGGGGGGAGGCATGTGTTCGGCGATTGGAGTTTTTTCTAATGACCACACCGACGACAACCGGAGTCTCCGAGCGCGCACTCTTGATGCTCGAGATCATTGCAAGAGCGGAAGAACCGCCGACTCTCAACGACCTCGTGACCTTGATCGAATTGCCTAAGGCGACCACGCATCGCTTCGTGACGCTTCTGGAGAAACTGGGATTCGCCAAACGCACCATTGACGGAAAACGATACGAAATCGGATATCGCCTGACCGAACTCGCGATCGATGCGATGCGTCATTCGTTTCAGCTTGCGCCGCGCCGCGCGATCCTCTCGGGTTTGGTGAGCGAGGTCGGCGAGACATGCAACATCACGATGCTCGATGGGACCGAGCTGGTCTATCTGGACCGCGTCGAATCCGATTGGCCGCTGCAGATTCGTCTCAAGATCGGATCGCGTGTTCCGCTTCACTGCACCGCGAGCGGCAAGCTGTTCCTGGGTCTTGCACCCGCTTCACTGCGAAAGGCGCTTTTCCAGTCGCACCCGCTGCGAAGACACACGCCGCGAACCATTGTTGATCTTGCCGCCCTGGAGAGCGAACTGGACAAGATACGGGAAACGAAAATTGGAACCGACGATGAGGAATTCATCGAAGGCATGACCGCTGCCGCCGTCCCGGTGATGGACTCGAAGGGAAATATCTGCGCGACGGTTGCCGTGCACGGTCCCAGCGTCCGGTTGCCGCTCGCGCGCGCCCTGGCTCTGACGCCTGCATTGTTAAGGGCTGCAAAGGCGATTGAAAGCACCTTCCACGCGCGCTGATGCAGCAGGATTATATTTCCGGCGGTGGAAACCGAAGCCGGCGTTAGATTACATCACGACAAAAACGTCGTCGTGTTCGATCTCTACGTTGAAACGCCGCAGCCGCAGTTTTCCGTGATCGGCGACAAACTCGCCGCTGATGAGGTCGAACTCAAACCCGTGCCATGGACAACGAAGAATTTGCCCGGGCCTGTCCATGAGCAAAACATTCGGTTGATCGCTATGAGCGTGTCCCGTCACGCAGCCGTGCTCGAGGTTTGCGCCCTGATGGGGACAGCGGGCGCCGACAGCCTTAATTTCACCCGACGGCAGGCGCGTCAGCAGAATGGTGCCTCGCCCCATCGCAAACGGCTTCATGGCGTTGCTTGCAACTTCGCTGACGCTGCAGATACGATGCCTGGTCATTGCGCCGGCGCCTCGAGGCAATACAGCGCCGCACCGTTTTTCCAGAAGATTTTCTCCTTCAGATCGTCGGGCAATGAGCGGGGAATCGAAACTTCGGGATCATCGAAGTCGAAATGCGGATAATCCGTCGAGAAGATCAGATACTCGTCGCTCCCCATCAGATCGATCAGCTTCATCCACTGGTCGCCGGTCAGATCTTCGGCCGGCTGGGTGGAAAATCGCAAACGCTCGCGCATATGCTGGCTCGGCAGTTTCTTGACCCAGGGCACCTCCACCCGGCCCTGGCGATACTCCCGGTCCATGCGCCACATCAAATGCGGCAACCAGCTGAATCCGCCCTCGAGGATGATGAAGCGCAGCGACGGATAGCCGTCGAAGACCCCGTTCAGAATAAGGCTGATGACTTCGGCCATCATCGACGTCGGCAGCAGGGTATGCCGCTCGATATAATGCAGCCCCATGCCGAACGGCCCTTCGGCCAGGATGGTATGATGCAACGCGATGACCAGCTGGTGGCGCTCGGCGGCTTCGAAAATCGGGCGATACATCGGATGGCCGTAAGCGATGTCGTCGACGACCGGCAACATCACCTGCTTGATCTGCGGATGCGCGGCCATCCGGTCGATCTCGCGGGCCGCGGCTTCAGGATCGCGCGCGTTGATCTGAATGCTGCCGATGAAGCGCTTGTCTTTCGCCAGCCAATGCTCGGCAACATAGTCGTTATAGGCGGCAGCGAGCGCCGAACTCAAACCGTACTGCAACTTCAGCATCGTCGGATAAAAATATCCGGTCAGGACCGCATAGGTTTGGTTATAGGTGTCCAGCAGCTGGCGGCGCATCACCCCGTAGTCGCTGACCGAGGCTGAACCGTCGGCGTTGCGGACGTCGGCGCGATTGCCGCAACCCGGTGAAGTGTACGCAAACGGCTGGCTGAAGCCGCGCCAGGCGCCGCGCTCGATCCACTCGCGGTAAGGCTCCTTCAGATAGGGAACGAGATCGCGAATCCCGGCGAAACTCTCATGAACGTCGGCGTCGATCAGAAGCATGGCGGTCGTCTCATTCGCTGCACAAAAACCGGGACGAAATGTACCGATTTCAGAGTGACGCCAAAACCCTTCCGCGCGCAAGCATTTTTTGCCGGGGTTTTACTCTGCCGTGGTCGGTATTCTCGCCGGCACGCGGAATTCCTCGCGTGCGACGCGCGCCGCGGCGATGGCTTGCGGATCAAGCTGCGGCATTGATGCGCCGTTCAATTGAATGCTGCCGCGCTCGACGCGGAGCGGAGTGTTAAGCAAACCGTGGCGTTGCTTGAGGAAGCCGTTCATCTCGCCGGCCGTCGTCAGGAGCTTCGAGCCGACACAGGCCTCCATCCAGCACCCGATTTCGGTGGCAACGCCGTTTCCGAGCACGGCGCCGAGTCCCAAGGCGCGGACGCGCGTCAAAGCCCGCTCAAGTTTGTCGATTCCACCCAACTTCATCAATTTCAGTTTGATGATATCGGCCGCACCCAGGGCCGCGGCCTTTTCCACATCCGCCATGGTGTAGATCGACTCATCGAGCATGATGGGAACCGTCGCCGCGCGCTTGACGGCCAAAGCAGCGTCCCAATCCCCGGCGGCGCAGGCCTGCTCGAACAATTCGATATTGGCCGGGTCGAGACTGCGCGCGAAGGTACAGCCGTCCTCTTTCGAATAGCCCTGGTTGGCGTCGATCCGGATTACCGCGCGTCCGCGCAACGCGCGTTGAATGTGCCGGACGCGGCGCAAATCATCGTCGACATTCCAGCCGACCTTGACCTTGATGGTCGAATAGCCCGCCGCCAGCAGCCGTTCCAGTTCGGCCTCAAGGGCTGTCGGCTCGGTCTCGTTGAGAATGGCGAGCAGTGGCAGCGATGCGGCACTCGGGTTGAGCGTAGCGTGGCCCGCCGCCATTTCCACAGCGGTCGCAAAGGCGGTCACCGTGAATGGATTTTCCTTCAGCCAGGGCGCGAGGTGGCCGCCCACCTCCCCTGTTCGAACACCGGGCATTTTGGATCCGATCGCACGCGCTGCTTGCCAGCATTGTTCGAGCGTCTCCTCGGTATATCCGGTCAGGATCGTCGCCTCGCCGACGCCCGAGCGGCCATCGGCAAAAGCCACTGTTACCAGCAGGGTATCGAAGGCTTCGACGTTGCCAAACACCAGCTTGTAGGGGCTTTTGAGCGGCACCCGCAGAAGGTCAAGCTCGATCCGCTCAAGATAAGACTCTGACATCGTTTACTCCCAAAGACAGGCCCTGTGTTCCCCGGAGGATGCGGCAAACGCAGGCGATTGCTGTTAGAGCAATGTACGCGCGAGCTTTTCAGCAGCGCGGCGAAGCGTCGATGCGTGCGCGCGGACGTCATCGACGCTCAGTCGCGCGACGGGTGCATGCAAGGCGAGGCCGGCGATCATCTCGCCATCGATGCCGATCAATGGAACACTCAACCCTGTCGCGCCGACCATGAATTCCTCATTGTTGACGGCCATGCGCTCGTCACGAATCCGCGCCAGCTCTTCGTCGAGACGTTTTCGACTGGTGATGGTATTGGGCGAATAGGCCTTGAGTTCAATCTCGTCGAGTAACGCGGTTCGCCGCGCCGTCGGCATCAACGCCAGAAACAATTTTCCCGTTGCAGTGCAATGAAGCGGCACGCGCGAACCGGCACTCAAATGCGTGCGCAAGGGCCAATTGCATTCGACGCGTTGGACATAGGCGACGGAGCTGCCGTCGAGCACGCCAAGATTGATCGATTTGCCGATCTCGGCGACAAGGCGCTCGAGAATGGCCCGTACCGGCGACATTCGTGCCGAAAAAACCACCGCCCGCAGCGAAAAGCGCGCCAGGCGGTCGCCGGGCACGTAGCGCTTGCCGGTCAGGTCCCGCTTCAAAAGCTCCGCGGCTTCCAGATTGATGAGCAGCCGATGCACGGTCGCCTTTGGCATGTCCATCTGGGCGACCAACTCGGCAAGCGTCAAGGCGCGGTCCGCTGCGATCAGGCGTTCAAGCAGCGAAAAGCCCTTTTGCAGGGCTGACGAGCCGGCCGCGCCGGAATCAATCGGTTCTACCGGCACGACCGAGCCGGCGCCCGGCCGGCGCGCCTTGGTTTCTGTTTTCGAACCAGGCCTCAAGGCGGAAAACCCTTTTGCTGATCGGCGGCATCGCACCAATACCATAGCATAATAGAAACCGAGACGAAATATCTCGAAAAACAATTGCCTCAGGTCGGAAATCGGCTAGCGTCGGGGCCGGGAGCTGAATTCTAACGGAGCGTCGCGCGTCCATGCTGGCCAAGGCGATTACTGCCACGTTGGGCGTGCAGGCGATGATCGTCATGGCGTCGCTGGTCGTGCCGCTGACGGCGGCCGCCGTTGCGCCGAGCCTTGGCCTCGAACCGCATCTGGTTGGATACTACGCATCGCTGACCTTTCTGGCCGCGGCCCTTGCTTCGCTTGCAACGCCGCAATGGGTGCGCCGCTACGGCGCCATCCGCGTCCATCAAATCATGTTGCTGGTGGCGGTGGCGGGGCTGGTGGTTCTGTCGGCTGAAACGCTGGCCGGATTTATCATCAGTGCATTGCTGCTCGGGCTCGCCTACGGCCCCGCCAATCCCGCGAGTTCTTCGCTGCTGACGCGCTACACATCATCCGGCACACGGGCGCGGGTGTTTGCGCTGAAGCAAACCGCTGTGCCACTGGGTGGCGCGGTCGCGGGATTCGCCGTTCCCTTTCTGATGACGCGGATCGGCTGGCTTGGTGCGGCGCTGGTGGTCGCCGCCTTCTGCCTGTTCGGCGCCATCCTGATCGGCGGCTGGCGTCGCGCGCTGGATCATCAAGATGATGACGCACCGGTCGGCAGAACGGGAGCCGTCGCGGCGCTGCGTCTGATTTCTGTGACTTCGACTTTGCGACCGCTGGGAATCATGGCGGTTTGCTTTGCGGCAACGCAATTCAATTTCACCGCGGTGTTCGCGGCCGTCCTGGTGGAACGGATGCGATGGTCGCCGGTCGAGGCGGGTTCGGCGCTCTCGATCGCGTTAGGCGTCAGCGTGGCCTCACGGCTCGGATGGGGATGGGTCGCGGATCACGTACCGCCGCGTTTCGTGCTGGCAGCGCTTGGCGCGATGATGGCAGCCGCGACGGTCGCCTGCGCCTTTTTGGCGCCGGCGTGGCCGGGTGTTGTCGTCTATGCAATCGCGTTTCTGTTCGGCGCGTCGGGCTCGAGTTGGAACGGCCTGGCGCTCTCCGAGGCCGCCCACTTCGCCCCGATCGGTCAGGTCGGCGAAGCGACCGCCGGGATCATGTTTTTCATCTATACGGGTGCGCTGATCGGACCGGCCTTGTTCAGTCTGGTCACATCGATCAGCGGAACCGTCACCCTTGCGTTCCTGCTGCTCGGATTGCTTGCACTGCTGCCGGTCCCGTTGCTGCTGTTGAGGGACTACAGCGCTGTTGAATCCAGCCCAGCCACGAAAGCCGTTATATGAGAGCGATCAGCATTGAGACATTTGGCGGTCCCGAAGTCTGCCGGTTGACCGACGCCGCCGAACCGCGGCCCGCCGCCGGTGAAGTGACGGTGCATCTCGCCTATGCCGGCGTCAATTTCATGGACATCTACATGCGCAACGGAACCTATGCGCGATCCCACACCTACAAGACCCCGCTGCCGATGACGATCGGGATGGAGGGAGCAGGAACGGTGACGGCGCTCGGCGACGGGGTGACCGGACACGCGATCGGCGACCGCGTCGGATTCTGTCTCGTCAGCGGCAGCTATGCCGAAGCCATCAATGTTCCGGCGTGGAAAGCGGTTCCGATTCCCGACGCCGTGCCACTCCCCGTCGCCGCGGCCCTCATGCTGCAGGGCTCGACTGCGCATTATCTCAGCCATTCCGCTTTTCCGCTCGCCCCCGGGCATACCTGCCTGATCCATGCCGGCGCGGGCGGCGTCGGACAGTTGCTGATCCAGCTTGCAAAGGCGCGCGGCGCCCGCGTGCTCACGACGGTTGGCAACGAGGACAAGGCGTCGATCGCCATGACGTGCGGCGCCGACGAAACGATCCTGTATCGGCAGACCGATTTTCGCGAGGAGATCATGCGTCATACCGATGGACGCGGCGTCGATGTCGTCTACGATTCGGTCGGCCGCGATACCATCCACGGCAGCATCCGCAGTCTGAAAAAGCGCGGCATGTGCATTCTGTTCGGAGCCAGCTCCGGCGTCGTCCCGTCGATCGAACCGATCGAGCTGGCCGAAGCGGGCTCCGTCTTCTTCACCCGGCCGCATCTGGCCGACTATATGCGCGACGCCGAAGAGATTCGCGGCCGGTCGAATGACCTGTTCCGTTTGCTCGCAAGCGGTGGCCTGCATGTTGCCATCGACCGCGAATTTCCGTTGGCGGACGCATGCGACGCACATGCCTATCTGGAAGCGGGCCGGTCATGCGGCAAGCTTCTTTTGCGTACCGAAGGTCAATCCGGATGAGAGAATACGCCATTGGAACGGACCAGGATCTAAGCTCGACGCTGACGGCTGAAAACACGCGCAAGCTGACGGAGCGTGGCGTCGAGAAGAAATTCGAGCGCGGCGGATGCCTGTTCCACCAGGGCGACGGCGGCGCGAACGTTTTTCTGCTGCTCGAGGGCCGCGTCAAGGTTTGCCTGATCGGCTCTTCCGGACAGAAGACCATCCTTCGCATCCATCTGCCGGGCAGTCTGATGGGTCTTACGGCGCTGGCGGCGCCGCCGATGCGAGATGCCACCGCGACCGCGCTTGAAACGGTCACCGTCGTGGAACTGACGCGATCGGAAATGCAGGCGATTCTGCTGGAAGATTCCGCGCTTTCGCTTCGCGTGATGCGCATGCTGCTCGATCGGCTCTCGGATCTGCATTCACGTCTTGCGGATTTACAGGCAGCCAGCGTCGATCAACGGCTGGCGCGGGTATTGCTGGCGCTAGGCCGGCACGACCCGATCACGGAGGCCACACCGTCGATCTCGCTTACCCACGAGGACCTTTCGAACATGGTCGGCGCGCGGCGGCCGACGGTGACGTCGGCCCTGAACCGTTTTCTTCAGGATGGCCTGATTGAAAAATGCGGCCGCAGCATCATGGTCAAGGATACGGGCCGCCTGGCGCGACTTCTGGTAGTATGACGAGCCTCTACCGGCGATCGGTGTTGCCGGAAGTTGTCAGCTAGCTGACAGACTTGGTGGTTTCGATACAGTAGTAAAAATGACACGGGCGTCGTCCGCCCGCGAAGTAAAAAATTGCACGCCAATAGGACGGGCATAAAGGGAGGTTTCGAAATGCGTCGTGCTCTCATCATGGCAGGTTGCCTGCTGTTAGGATCGGCCGCGGTATCAGGCGTTGCCGCAGAAGATGCCTATCCAACGCGTCCCATCACCTTCATCGTTCCCTGGGGTCCCGGTGGCGGCGCCGACCAGCTCGCGCGCGTCGCCGGCAAGTTGATGGAGCAGCAACTGAAGGTATCGTTCCCGGTCATCAACGTGGCGGGAGCGACCGGCCAGACCGGTTTGACCAAGCTCGTGACCGGGCCCGCTGATGGATATACGATCGAAGTCATGACCGGCGATACGTTCGCGCTGTTTGCTGCGGCGAACGCACGGTTCAAGCTGGACCAGCTCGTGCCGCTGGGTGTCATGATCCAGCAACCTTCCGGATTCTTCGTCAAGATGGACAGCCCGTGGAAGACCTGGGCCGACGTCGAGGCAGCGGCGCGCGAGAAGCCTTTGCGGGTTGCGGTCACCGGCTTCGGCAGCCCCGACGACTTCACCGTAAATTATTTCCGTAGTAAGGGCTTGAAGCTGGAATCCGTGCCCTTCGCCGAGCCGGGCCTTCGCTACTCTTCGGTGATCGGTGGGCAGAGCGATCTGGTATACGAGCAGGCCGGCGACATCAGAAGTTTTCTCGACGGCAAGCAGATACGTCCTGTTCTATTCTTCAGCGACAAGCCTTTCGAGGCGTATCCTGACATTCCCTACTCAAAGAAACTTGGCTACGATGTGAAGCTGCCGCAGTTCAGGGTGATCATCGCAAAAGCCGGAACCAGCCCGGCTCAAGTCAAGGTTCTGACCGAAGCCATCAAGAAAGTCGGCACGGATCCGGAATTTACCGCCTACCTCAAGCAACAGCTCGGCGAACCGCAGAGTTTCGTCGCGGCTGGTGACGCCATCCCCTACATGAATAAATGGCTTGAAGAGGCCAGCGCGCTCAGCGCGTCATCCAAGGCCAAGCAGCCATGAGCGATGTCCGTGGCGCCGCTACGGGAGCTGAACGCGTGGTTCCCTATGCGCTGGTTTTTGGCGTGGCGGCCTTCCTGCTGTACCGCGCGGAGCATTTTGAGTTCGTAGCGTCGGCCGACCAGATCGGCCCGGACAGTTGGCCGAAGCTCGTCCTCTACATGATCATGGCGACGTCGGCGTTCGAAGGCATCCGCCGGCTTCTGACGGCCCGCAGCGCTCAGTCCGCGCCAAGCGTCGCACCGGTCACCGAGTCCCCGTTCGAACGCGAGCCCGCCGACATGCGGATCGTGTTCGCCTGCGTGGCGGCGTCGCTGATCTATCTGGCGCTGTTCGAGATCGTCGGATTTTTTGTCGATACGCTGGTTTTCGTCATGGCCTTGATCTGGATCGGCCGGTTTCGTCACTTCTGGGCCGCGCTCGCCATCAGCACCGTGACGACGTTGCTGTTCATGCTGGTATTCATGCGGGTGATTTTCGTCGCACTGCCGATCGGCATCGGTCCATTTGAATGGCTGTCGACGACCCTGATGCGCCTTCTCGGCGTTCACTGAGAGGGCTGGATGCATACGCTGCAATTGCTGCTGGCCGGGTTTGGCGAGGTCTTCAAGCCGCTGGACCTCCTGATGATGTTCATCGGCCTCCTGATCGGCATGGCCGTATCGATCATGCCCGGTCTCGGCCTGGTGATGGGCGTGGTTCTTGCGCTTCCGTTTACCTACGGCATGGCGCTTGAGCCATCGATCATCCTGCTGACGGCGATCTACATGTCGGGAACCTATGCCGGCTGTTTCACCGCCATTCTTTACCGCATTCCCGGCGAACCGATGGACGTGCCGCTGCTGTGGGACGGCTATGCGATGACCCAGCGCGGCGAGGCCGCCAAGGCCCTCGGCTGGGCGCTGGTCGCAGCACTCACCGGCGGGCTGGTCTCGACCGCGGTGATGACGACTTTGGCAACGCCGCTCAGCGAGTTCGCCCTCAAATTCGGCGCGCCCGAATACTTCGCCGCAGTGTTCTTCGGTCTCACCACCGTCGTCGCACTGGCCGGCACGTCGATTCCCAACGCGTTGATCAGCCTGTTCCTCGGGCTTCTGGTCGCGACCATCGGCACCGACAGCACCTATGGGATCGAGCGCTTCACCTTCGACTCGCCGATTCTGACCAACGGCGTCCCCTATGTGATGGTTCTGGTCGGCATGTATGGTTTTGGCGAGATCCTGATCAAGCTCGGGCAAAGCCTGCACGTCGAAGTACCGCCCGACCGCGCCAGCACCAAGACCCGTTTCCCGTCATTCCAGGAGTTGTGGCAATTGCGCGCGACATTCGTTCGCAGCACGGTTCTGGGCACGATTCTCGGCGTGGTACCGGGGGCTGGTGCCACCATCACGTCCTTCGTGTCCTATGCGATCGAGAAGCAATATGGGCGCCGCGGCGACAAGATCGGAACCGGAATTCCGGAAGGGATCGTCGCGCCGCAAATTGCATCGACGGCATCGGTCGCCGGGCACATTGTCCCCCTTCTGACGCTGGGTATTCCCGGCAGCGGGGCGACGGCGGTCATTCTCGCGGCGTTCCTGCTGCACGGCGTGCAGCCGGGCCCGTTCCTGTTCAGCAATCCGGAGTCGACGCTGGTCGTCTATACCATCATGGCATCGATGTTCGTTGCCGTTGTCGGCATGTGCCTGATGGGTTTTGCCTGGATCCATGTCGTGGTGAAGGTGCTGACCATCCCCCAGGGCGTGCTGGCCGCGATCGTCATCATGTTCTGCCTGGTCGGAGCATTCGCCGACCGCAACACCATCTCCGACATGTGGATGATCGTCATCTTCGGCACGCTGGCGGCCTTGTTCGAACGCTATCGCTTCCCGGTCTCGCCCATGGTGCTGGGCTCGATCCTCGGTCCGCTGGCAGAGGATTCCTACATGCGCAGCATGATCACCTATCATCGCGACTGGACGGTGTTCTTTACGCAGCCGATCGCCGGCGGCCTGATGGCTTTATCCGTCGTCTCGCTGTCCTATCCCATCGTGCGCAGTCTGCTCGCGCGTCGTCGCGCGATGGTGGCGGCGATCCAATATCCTGACCTTTAAAGCAAGCGGAGAATATCATGCGGTTGCGTAATAAAGTTGCCGTCGTGACGGGCGGCGCCAGCGGGATCGGCAAAGCCATCGCGGCTGCCTACGTGCAAGAGGGCGCGCGGGTTGTTCTGGTGGATATCGACGAACGTAAAGGCAAGGACGCTGCTGCTGAGATCGGCGCTCGGGGTGAAGCGGTCTGCCTCCGCGCGGACGTGACGGACTCCGCCTCGGTCAATCAAATGGCGCAAGAAGTCGACCGGCGCTTCGGCCGCATCGATATTCTCGTCAACAATGTCGGCGTCCGTATCACCAAGCCGTTTCTCGAACATACCGACGCGGACTGGAACATCATGATTGCGACCAACCTGACGGGGCCGTTTTTTTGCGCCCGTGCGGTCACGCCGTTCATGATCCGCGGCGGGAGCGGCCGTATCATCAACACCGCTTCAATCGCCAGTTTCGTCGGACGGCCCAACCGCGTCGCCTACGTTTCAGCGAAATCAGGGCTATTGGGTATGACGCGGGCGTTGGCAATCGACCTTGGCGGTACCGGCATCACTGTGAACGCGATCGCACCTGGGTCAATCAATTCGCCGATGAATGCATCGCAAGCGGCGGATGCTGACCATGACTGGGGCAAGGAGACGCCGGTTGGACGATGGGGAACACCAGAGGACATCGCGAATGCGGCGCTATTTCTCGCGCTTGATGCATCAAGTTACATCACGGGCGCTGAGCTAAAGGTAGATGGCGGCTGGGTCTCGACCAAGGCGCGGGCTGGCGAACTCGCTTAGTGAGGCGAGCTTCCAGGATCGACGCTGGACCTAGCGGCTCACAAAATCGTCGCGAATCAGCTGACGCAATCGGCGCTTGAGTTCGATATACGAGACGTCATCCTCGTCGCGAGGTCTCGGCAAATCAACCCTGACAAATTCCTTCACGCGTCCCGGACGGCTCGTCATCACGGCGATGCAGTCCGATAGCTTGATGGCTTCGTCGATGCTGTGGGTGACGAGCAGCACGGTCTTCGGTTCGCGCTGCCAGATCCTGACCAGTTCGTCCTGCATGAAGGCGCGATTTTGCGCATCAAGGGCGGCGAAAGGTTCGTCCATCAAGAGCAGGTTCGGCTGTACGGCGAGCGCCCGGGCGATCGCCACGCGTTGACGCATGCCGCCGGAGAGCTGATGAGGAAGCTTGGTCTCGAAACCGTCAAGACCGACCAGCCCGATATAATGGTGGGTGATGTCCTCGCGTTGTTTGCGCGACACTCCTTTCATCTCCAGGCCGAAGGCGATGTTATGGAACACGCTCATCCAGGGGAACAAAGCGTATTCCTGGAAGATCATCGTGTTCCGCCACCCCGGCAGGTTGATCGTCGCACCATCCACCGTCACGGCGCCGGTGGTGGCGCGCTCGAAACCGGCGGCGATGTTGAGCAGCGTGGTCTTGCCGCAACCGCTGTGACCCAGGATGCTGCAAAACTGGTTGTCGGGCACCTCGAACGTCACATCGCGAAGCGCGATCACGCTATCCGGGGCGTGACGGTCCCCGTAGATTTTCGATACCCCGGATACTGCCAGCCGACCCATTGAAAAATCCTATTTGCGCAGCGCCAGGGACCAGGGGAGCAGCCGGCGGCCCAGCGCCAGGATCGCGGTATCGATCAACAATCCGATGAGGCCGATTGCCAGCATCCCGACGATGATAATGTCGGTTCGAAGCATGCTGCGGGCATCGTTGATCACGAAGCCCAGACCCGAGTTTGCGCCAACCAGTTCGGCGGCGACCAGCGCCATCCAGCCGACGCCGAGGCCGATCCGAACCCCGGTAATGATTTGTGGCAGCGCACCGATGAACACGATGCGCGCCAGCAATCTGCGCTCGGACGCACCCAGGCTGCGCGCCGCGCGAACCAGGATCGGGTCGATGTTCTTAACGCCGACGATGGTGTTGACCAGAATCGGAAAGAAGATTCCGAGAAAGATGATGAATTCGTTCTGCTGATCACCGATGCCGAACCACAGGATACTCAGAGGTATCCATGCCAGCGGCGGAATCGGACGCAGGATCTCCATGATTGGATTGACCTGATCATACACCACGCGCCACCAGCCCATCATGACGCCGAGCGGAATAGCGGTGGAGGCAAACAGAAACGCCACCGCCTCCCGCTTGAGGCTGGCCATCAGGTGATGAAAGAGTTCGCCGGAGGCAATCATCCCGGCCGCGGTCACCGCAATAGTGCTTGGCGCCGGCATCAGCACCGCCATTTGCGGATCGATCCGCGGCAGCCAGACCTTTGAAGCGAATTGCCAGGCGATCAGCAGAACGAACAGGGTGATAAAGTTCGGAAGCGCAAACAGCATTCTGAGCAATCGCCGCCACCACCAGCGGCCGGGCGCTGGCGTCGCTCTCAGCGTTGCTTCGGCCGGCGTGGGGTCTAACGCGTTTATTGGGGCGGTGCGCCGCATTGCATCGCTCACGCCGAACCCGACTGCCTCCGCGCCATCATGATTGGCTGGAGGCTTGGCCACCACGGCATCGTCATCAGGGCTGGAAGGTCTTGCCATTAAAGGACCAAGCCTTGGTTAGATCGCCCTTTTCCGGCCACGGCTGCGGATCCTTCAGCGTAGTGACGTTGGCGTAGGCGGGATATGGAAGCTCGCCGATTTTTCCCGACCAGCCCTTTGGAATGAACGGTGCCTGCGCTGGTATCGCCCAACCGAGTTTTTGATAGGTCTTTTCCATAAAACTGGCGTCGAAAGAATCTTCGTAATCCTTTGCGCTCAGCACCCTGGTAAGACGGTTGCGGTCTTTCAACCATTTTGCAATACGGGCGTTTTCCTCGCCCCACATCTTTGCGAAGGGATAGCTGGAGGTCGGTTTGTACAAATTATTGTAGAGTTGAGTTTGCTGCAGCAGCAGCGGCTTTCCATACGCCTTCAGCATGGGCTCGGCGGCGAGGAAGTCGGCAGCTTTGTCCGGATTGAGCCGGATCCACAGGGTCGCTTCCATGAAGGCATCGCTGATCGCCTGAACGACATCAGGCACGTTGTCGATCAGTTCCTGCCGTACATAGAACATTCCCTCGTAAAGGTTATACGGGAAGATTGTATCGACTTCGCGGCCCGTCTTGCGGTCGTCGGTGATGATGGTCACCGACGGCTCCCAGGGCACCACTGCGCCGATCCCCTTCACCATCAGCAATTGCTCGGCGGGAGGCATATTCTTCAGGATGACGTCCTTGCCGATTTGCAAGCCAACCACTTCGGCGGCTTGGGTAAAGTAGAATTCGGCCGAAGAGCCCGTCACAATGCCGATCGTCGCCGGCGGATTGCTGCCCTTGAGGTCGGCGAGTGTTTTGACCGGCGAATCGAGCGGCACGACCGTCGAATGCTTCAGGTTGGGTGCGACGACAGCGATGGCGCGCACCGGAATGCCGCGGTCGAGTAGGGAAGTGAACGGGAAGTTCCCGCCATTGCCGACCTGAATGCGGGCGGCGGCTACGGCCTCGTTGACATCCGGACCAGCGGCGAAAACCTGGAATTTGGATTCCAGGCCGCGCTTCTCCAGCAATCCGGCCTTGTCCATCACCACATTGACGGTGTTCTGACCGGAGAATGGGCCCTGCCATCCGACCGCGAGCGGCCACCAGCCTTTCTGCTTCAGCCAGGCGATCGACTTCTCGGAAACCTTTTCGTAGGGCTGCGGCCAACCCCAGTCGTTGAAACTCTGCGCCGCTGCAGGGACCATGCCGGACCACAGCACAGCTAAAGCGACTCCTGCCAATATTCCGTAACGCGCTCCTGATAGCTTTTGCATTTTTCCTCCCAGACCAATTTCATTTTTTTGTTGGCGGATAAATTCCGCAAATCGTAATGATGGTCTCAAGCTGCAGGCGTCGAAAGCAGATCGGCTTTCATCATCTCCTAGACCGGCTCGATGACAAACAGCGTACGTCCATATTCCACCAAATCTCCGACCTCGGCGCCGATCTGCACCACGCGCCCGGCGTACTCGGAACTTATGGTCGTGAACAATTTCATGACTTCGATGATACAAAGCGGCTGCCCCGGCCGCACGATCGTGCCGATCTCGACAAAAGGCGGCGCATCGGGACTCGGCGCGCGATAGAAGGTGCCGACCATGGGCGCCGTCACCTCAATCTGAGTTGCCGTTTGCGCGGTCGCCGCTTGTTGCGCCGCCATTGCCCCGGGCTTGGCCGCCGCATCGGCGCGCGGGCGTGGCGGAGCCGTAATTGCCGGCGCGGATTCGGTTCGCTCGGCCGCCGGCGCGACGTAGCCGGGGGAACCGTTTCGGCGCACGACCAGCTTGATATCGCCTGTTTCGACAATCAGTTCATCGCACGAACTGCTGTCGATGATTTTCAGGATCTCGGCGACTTCCTCGTATCTCAAACTCACTAACGCTCCTCCTCCCCCAAATTTGCACCCTGCTCGACGGTCGCAGTCAGACTGTTGGCGGCGGCCCGCAGCAGCGGAATGTGCGCTACACCCTGTTGGAGCGACATGCGCGCAAGGGGCGCAGAAACCGCCAGCGCCGCGACCGGCTGTTTTTTCGGACCAAGGACCGAAACCGCGACGCATACCACCCCGGTCAGAAACTCCTGGTCATCGGTCGAGAACTCCCGCTGATCGGATCCTTTCCAGTTCTTCTTGCAGACGATCGACGTCGGTAATGGTGTGTTCGGTGTAGCGATAAAGCGGGATCGACCGAAGCATCAGCGCGCGCTTGTGCGCGGGCAACAGGCTGAGGAACAGTTTACCCATCGACGTGCAATGAAGCGGGACGTGCGACCCCCGTTCGAACCGGAGCCCCAACGGCCAGGCCGACTCAACGCGGTCGAGATAGACAACGTGGCTGCCGGCCATCACGCCGAAATTGCAGGTCTCGCCGATTTGCTGGGACAACGCTTCCAGTATCGCATGCCGCGGCGCCCGCGACATCGAGGCCGCAACGATATCAAGTCCGAGCCTCTCCAATCGCGCCCCTGGCACATAGCGGCTGCTGCCGGGCTCACGTTGCAGCAAGCCTTCGCCTTCCAGCATGCGCACGATGCGGTGGGCGGTGGGCTTCGGAAGCCCGAGCAAGGCGCCAAACTCCGAAATTCCGAGAGGCCGCCCGGCCGTCGCCATCACCTCAAGAATGGCTACGGCCTTGACGGTCGGGAACGCTTTGCCGGTTCCTTCGGAAACGGGTGTCGCGGAACGATCGTTGGCGCGGCGCTTGAAGCGACTTTTGAGGACCTGAGCGGGATCGAGAGGACGTTGCATGGATGTATTAGAAACCGGAACAAAAAGTCTTGCAATATGAAACAAAACGATGCCAGTCTGATTGCTAAGGAAGGAAAATGGTAATTTAGTAGGGAGACGCGCTTTGCGGATGTTCGCCCCCGTCGAGAAGCGGAATTAGCTCGTGCGCCGGGTTTTGGTCGCTAATCGCGGTGAAATCGCCCTGCGGGCGATCCGCGTCTGCCGTCAGCTCGGTCTGGAAAGCGTCGCCGTTTACAGTTCGGCCGACGCCAATTCACCGCATCGCTGGAGCGCCGATCACGCCGTCTGCATCGGTCCGCCTCCGCCGAAATCGAGTTATCTGAACGCTGGGGCACTGATCGAAACCGCCGTCGCGCTGAAATGCGACGCCATCTATCCCGGCTATGGCTTTCTCGCCGAGAACCACGCCTTCGCCGAGCGCAGCAAGCAAGCAGGTCTTACCTTCATCGGACCCGACAGCGACGCCATCGCAAGCATGGGTGATAAGGTCGCGGCGCGCCAGGCGGCGGCGGCGGCCGGCATTCCCGTCGTCCCCGGCTCCGAGCACGGCTACACATCGGCGGAGCCGGCCAAGGCGGCCAGCGCCGACATCGGCTTTCCGCTGCTGCTGAAGGCAAGCGCGGGCGGCGGCGGCCGCGGCATGCGGGTCGTCGAATGCGCCGAAGAGTTCGTCGCCCAGTTCGAGCAAGCCTCGGCCGAGGCGTTGGCGGCGTTCGGCAATGCCGAGGTTTATCTCGAGAGATTCTTCCCCCAGGTCCGCCACATCGAGATCCAGGTATTCGGCGACAGACACGGCAATTATGTTCACCTCGGTGAACGTGATTGCAGCGTGCAGCGCCGACACCAGAAGCTGGTCGAGGAAGCGCCCTCTCCCGCGCTCGACGACGCTACCCGCCGCCAAATGGCCGACGCGGCGGTGGCGCTGGTCAGAACGCTCAAATATGTCAACGCCGGCACGGTCGAATTCATCTACGATCCGTCGAGCGGAAAATTCTTTTTTATCGAAATGAATACCCGCATCCAGGTCGAGCATCCCGTGACCGAAATGGTTACCGGCACCGATCTTGTAACGGAACAGTTTCGCGTCGCCGCGGGCGAAAGGCTGTCGTTCGGCTCAAGCTTTGCCAACGGACGCTCGGCCATCGAATTCCGCATCAACGCCGAAGACGCTTCACGAGATTTCCAGCCGTCGCCAGGGACACTGAAACGTTGGCGCCCGCCGACAGGACGCGAGGTCCGCGTCGACAGCCACGCATACGAGAATTACGCGGTGCCGCCCTATTACGATTCCATGCTCGCAAAACTGATCGTCAGCGGATCCGATCGGGCATCGTGCATCGAAACCGCCAGGTCCGCACTGGCGCGCTTTCAAGTTTCCGGCGTCGCCACCACCGTCCCGTTCCACGCGCACCTGCTGCAACAAAAGGAATTCGAGCGCGCGGAGATCCATACCCGGTGGATTGAAAGAGACTTTCGCATGGCGACCAACTGATGGCAAACAAGAAGACCGTTCAGCTCGTCGATGTGACTCTGCGTGACGCGCCGCAATGCCTGTGGGCGACGCGCATGACCACCGCGATGATGGCCGACGTCGCGCCGCGGCTGGACCGCGCCGGGTTTGAGGCCATCGACCTGGTTGGCGGGGCAGTGTTCGACGTCTGCGTACGCTATCTTCGCGAGGATCCGTGGGAACGGATGCGCATCCTCAGCGGGTGGGTAAAGCAAACCCCGCTCATTGTCATGACGCGCGGCCAGAGCCTGTTCACGTTCGAGTTCTTCCCCGACGATATCGTCGAACTGACGGCGGAGCGCATCTTCGCCAACGGCATCCGCTATCACACGCCGTACGACGCGCTCAACGATATGCGCAACATGCAGGTCCCGGTGCGCGCGGCCAAGAAAGTCGGCCTCTACACCGCCGGCGGCGTGGTCTACACCATTAGTCCCGTCCATACCGACGAGTATTACGCCCGCAAGACGCGCGAGTTGGTCGCCCTCGGCGTTGACGCCGTCTACCTGAAGGACGCAAGCGGATTGCTGACGCCCGAGCGTGCGAAAACACTCGTGCCTGCGATCAAAGCCGCCTGCGGCGCGCTGCCGCTGCATCTTCATTCCCATTGTCTTACGGGGTTGGCGCCCTACACCGCTTGTCACGCCGCCGAATTGGGGATCGATGTGGTCCACACCGCGACCTCGGCGCTCGCCAACGGCGCCTCCCATCCCTCTACCGAATGGTTGACGCGGAACCTGCGCCGCAACGGCTTTGAGGTTCCGGTCGACCTCGCGCCGGTCGAGGAGGTCGCCGAGCGCCTCCGCTACATCGCCAAGCGCGAGGACAAACCGCTTGGAGATATCGTTGAATACGACGCATTTCACTACGAACACCAGATGCCCGGAGGCATGATTTCCAATCTGAAGTCTCAATTGACGCCTCTTGGGATCGGTCATCGCCTGCCTGAAGTGCTCGAGGAGGCCGCGCGGGTGCGTTGCGACCTCGGCTATCCCATCATCGTCAGTCCATTCGCACAGTTTGTCATGACGCAGGCCGTGCTGAACGTCATGGGCAAGGAGCGATATGCCACCGTCCCGGACGAGGTCCGAAAATACGTGCTTGGCTACTATGGCGAAATCGCCGGACCGATTGATGCCGATCTTTTCGATCGCATTGCCAACGGCGCCGAGCCTACCTCCGCGCGGCCGGGCGACCTGCTGGAGCCTGGAATCCGGAAAGTTCGGCGTGAACGTGGCCCCTTCGTTTCAGATGACGATTTGTTGCTAACGGCGTTCTATCCCGACCGGGAATACCAGGCGCTCAAGGCTGCCGGCCCGATCGACACCAGCTATCCGCTAGCTTCCACCCCGCTCGCCACGCTGCTTAAGGAAGTGGCATTGCGACGCGATATTCGTTCGTTCCACTTCATCCAACGCCCCCGAGCATTAGCATGACAACCGCCGCGATCATCACTGTTGCCATCACCGGAGCCATTCCACGCAAGGCCGATACGCCCGCCGTGCCGGTCACACCTGTCGAGCAGATTGAATCCACCCACGAGGCCTTCGAAGCCGGCGCCACGGTCGCGCATATCCACGTGCGCAATCCCGATGAAAGCCCGAGTTCGGACCCGGACCTGTTCGCGCAGGTGCAGGAAGGCGTGGTCAAGCATTGCCCCGGCATGATCGTGCAGTTCTCGACGGGCGGTCGCGGCCGCTCGCAAAACGAGCGCGGTCGGATGCTGTATCTCAAGCCGGAGATGGCATCGCTTGCCACCGGCTCGGTGAATTTCGCCACCCAGATCTACGAGAACCCGCCACAGCTTGTCGAGGACCTCGCCAAGTCGATGCTTGAATACGACGTCAAGCCGGAGATCGAGGTGTTCGACGTCGCCATGCTCTACAATGCGCGCAACCTCGCCGACCGCGGCCTCCTCAAACGGCCGTGCCAGGTACAGTTCGTGATGGGAATACCGAACGCGCTGCCGCCGCGCCGCAGGCTGCTGGAATTCTTGATCTCAGAACTGAACCAGCTGATGCCGGACGCGACATGGTCGGCCGCCGGAATTGGACGGCAGCAGCTCGAGGTCAACCGCTGGTGTCTCGAACTCGGCGGCCACGTCCGCACCGGACTCGAGGACAACATCAAGTTCGACAAGGACCGTCTCGCTCGCAGTAACGCCGAACTCGTCACGCGCGTCGCCGAGCTTTGCGGGCAGTATGGACGACACGCCGCCACGCCGGCAGAAGCGCGTCAAATATTAAAACTGCCCGAAGCCTAGCCGCCGAGGGCAAAACAGGGGGAGGCAACGATAATGAAAGCAGACATGGAGACCCGGAGCGCGGCGATTTCGCCCGGTACCGTGGCATTCGCCAGCGCGATCGGCACCACGATCGAATGGTATGATTTCTTTCTGTACGGCGTGGTGACGCCGCTGGTGCTGAACAAGCTGTTTTTTCCGAACTTTGATCCGGTCGCCGGGACCCTGCTCGCCTACACCACTTTCTTTGTCGGTTTCATTTCTCGCCCGATCGGCGGAATCATCTTCGGTCACTATGGCGACCGCATCGGCCGAAAGACCGTACTGATCCTGACACTGGTCATCATGGGCATGGCCACCTTCCTGATCGGCCTGCTGCCAACTTACGCCTCCGTCGGAATCTGGGCACCGATCCTGCTGCTTCTGCTTCGTGTCTTTCAGGGCATCGGCATCGGCGGGGAATGGGGCGGCGCGGTCCTGATGGCGGTCGAGCATTCGCCGGCCGGACGGCGCGGCTTCTATGGAAGCTGGCCGCAGATTGGCGTGCCGGCAGGATTGCTGCTGAGCGCCGGCGCCGTCTACGTACTCTCCTACTTGCCGGACGCCGACTTTCTCGCCTGGGGCTGGCGCGTTGCATTTCTGATCAGTGCCGTTCTGGTGGCCGTGGGTCTCTATATCAGGCTTAAAGTCATGGAGACGCCCGCCTTCAATCGAATTCAGCAGGAGAATAAAATTGCAGCCGTGCCGGTGGTGGATCTATTCAAAACCCAAGGGAAAAACACACTTCTCGGACTGGGAGCACGTTACATCGAAGGCGTGACCTTCAACACCTTCGGCGTGTTTATTGTCGGCTATCTGACCGGCGCGTTGCACTTGTCACGGCAGACAGCGCTGGCGGGTGTGATGATCTCGTCGGCAATCATGATCATCATGCTGCCGATCTACGGTAATCTGTCAGACCGGTACGGCCGACGCCGCCTGTACGCCCTCGGCGCGGTTGGAATTGGTGTGTTGTCGTTCCCGGCCTTCTGGCTGATGCAGACGCAATCACCGATCCTGGTCTGGATCGCGATCGCTATTCCGTTCGCCTTCGTTTACCCCGCCGTCTACGGGCCGCAGGCGGCGTTGTTTTCGGAACTTTTCGATACCCGCGTGCGCTATACCGGAACGTCCTTCGTCTATCAATTCTCCGGTATCTTCGCGAGCGGCCTGACCCCGATCATCGCGACCGCCCTCTTACCACTGGGCGACAACAAGCCATGGCTGATTTGCCTTTACGTACTGGTGGTGAGCGTCATAAGCGCCCTATCGGTCTATGCCATGAAGGAGTCGAACAAGCGGGACATGGCTGTCGACAACAGGGCAGCCAAACCAGCGTAACTGGACGACCGTTTTTACCGATCACAAGGACCGGCGCGATCATCATATGGATCTCAACCTCAAAGATCGCGTCGCGGTCGTCACTGGCGGCGGCTCCGGTATCGGGCAAGGCATTGCCCGGGCGCTCGCGGCCGAAGGCTGCAAACTTCACATTTGGGATCGCGACACGAGCGCGGCGCAAGAGACGGCGTCGTCGCTCACCGCCACCGGCATCGTCGCCCAATCTACGGCGGTCGATGTCGGCGATCCCAGTGCTGTGGAAAGGGCTTTCGCGGAGACCCTCGCCAGAAATGGCCGCCTCGATATTCTTGTCAACGCAGCCGGCGTGCTCTCGACCGGTCTGGTAGCCGATCTGCCGATCACGGAGTGGCAGCGGATAGCACAGGTTAATCTCGCCGGCGTGATCTATTGCGTGAAAGCCGCTATCCCGGTCATGAAACAGCAACGCCATGGCCGCATTATCAACATCGCATCGGTATCGGCCATGCGCGGCGGTGGCTCGGTCGGCAACACGCTATATGGCACTACCAAAGCCGGTGTAGTCGCGCTCACCATGGGATTGGCGCGCGAGTTAGGTCCATTTGGCATCACAGCCAACGCCCTTGCTCCCGCTGTCGTCGACACCGCGATGACCCACACGGCACTCACCGAAGATGCAAAACGCAGAATATTGGAGCGCATTCCTCTCGGCCGCCTGGCTCAGCCGTCGGACATCGCAGACATCGCAGCATTTCTCGCTTCCGAACGGGCGGGGTTCATTACCGGAGCAACTATACCGGTGGACGGTGGCATCCTCACCACTTGAACATGCCTATTGGCGAGAAGCAGCCCCGCGCCTCACAGGCCCGTCGGTTCGGACGCCCGGGGACACCAAGCGGAGAGCCATCCTGTGATGATGCACAGCATGCGCTAAAAATGAGGGAAACCGAATAGTTTCGCTGGATTGTTTACCAATATCTTTTTCACGATGTCTCCGTCTGGCGTGTATCGGTACAGTAGCTCGAGCATAAAAGAGCATTTTGCTCCGCTGACGGACGCCGAACGCCGAACGTTGGTGAGTTTTTTGAAAAGAATAATTTAGCGCGCCGGAGACGGATCTTGCTGTTTTCAGAACGGTCTTGGCTCGGGCGGACTTCGACGGACACAGGGCTTTGCCGGCTGACTACCGACAAAGCCCGGGATGAAGGTTAGCCCCTGATATAAGCCCTTGCGCGCCGCGGCTCTTCTCTAAGATGCCGGCACCCCTTGTCGTTCGTGCCAGGAAGTTTCGCCCAAACGATTTCAGAGGAAAACGTAGCACATTCGCGGACGCTGGGCGGCCCTGGTCCGTCCGGCGCGTGGCGTCACGGTGTGACGAAGCGGTTGCGGAAAGATCCAATTAAGCTGATTGCGCATGCAACGAGTGACAGGCCGAAGTTTGCTGGATTGACGCTTCTACCCGCGCAGACGCTCACGAGCCGAATTCGCAAGGGCGGTCACTATCGCGTTTGCAGCCGCCTTGATGTCTTCGAAGCCTTCATTTTTCAGGAACGTTTTGACGTCCATAAAGCGCCGCTTGTTGATCTCGACCATGATGGAGTCGACCCCCTCTTTCGGATTGCCGTATCGCCTTACGATCTCTCCCCCGTCATACGGCATGTTTATCGTATAGGTGTAGCCAAGCGAGTTTATATGCTTCCCTACGAGTTCCACGAACTCGCGGCTCGCGCCGGCGCCGTTCAGGTCGCCGACGCAGAAATCGGCCCGCTCTTTGCCAGCGTCGATATGCGTTGGCGCGCCTACGGCTGACATGCAGTGACAGGTCAGATGATATACGAATCCAAATGACGATTTATGGCGATCAATGGTGGATCTTAACTCCGCGTGATATGGCCGATGATACCGATTGAGGCGGTCCTCAACTTCGGCGTAGGTGAGCTTTCGCTCTTGCACCGGCTCTCCGTACCTCGATTTGGACTTCAACAAACCGAGCCCGCGCTTGGAAACGGTAGGCTGCAAAGGCACCGGCCACTCGCCTTCGACAAGCTCTGGGTCAATGTCCAGTTCGTGGCGGTTGGCGTCGATGTACATGTGAGGGAATGACGCATACAGAAGCGTCGCGCCAGACCTCGGCGCATCGCCCCAGATCTCGTCGACATACATCGACACATTGTCATGGATCGCGGTGAATGGAACCTGCGAACGCATATCCGGCGGATATTCGCGGCCGCTGCGCGAGACGTCGATGACGATCGGCAGGGGCTGAATGGTCGGATCGAATCGGTAAAAAAGCCCGGGCTGTACGTGCATAATTTCTGCCTTTGTCGTCGGAACGCACCGCCAGCTGAGCCGCTCCCAATGCTGCGAACCTGCCAGCGCTTCGCGGCAAGGAGTCTTGGCTTATCCAGCGCCGTTTGCTTTGGCCCATTAACAACGCAAATAGGGAAAGGCAACAATAATTGAAGACAGTCTTCTTTTGATATGGTTCAGGTCTGGGCCGCCTGTCCTTTTGTCAACGGGAGCCTCTAAACCGTGGTATTGCCGCATTAAGCTGGTGTTCTGACTTCAAAAATCGTGCCGACCGAAGTCGAGGATGTTTGTTCGAATTTGCGGTTGATCTGCTCCCCACAGCATCCGCGTATCCTCTAGAGGTGGCATCTATTTCATGACCCGGTCCCCGAACATCGAGATTACGGTTACAAAAGCCGACATTGACATGCGTGGCGGCGTTCCAGCGTCCGTTGCGGCAAGACTTCGCGAGGCGATCATCTCCGGCGAAATTCCGGCCGGCACGCTCTTGCGACAAGAAGAGATAAGTCAGCTATTTCGAGTGGGCCGGCCGCCGGTCCGTGAAGCGCTCACATTGCTTGATGCGGAGGGGCTGGTTATCTCACGTCCACGTCGCGGCTTTGCCGTCGCCCCACTCGATCCGAACGATGTCGAAGAAATCTTCGATATTCGAATGCTGCTTGAAGAGCGCGCGGCCCATTTTGCGGCGCAACGGCGCACCCTGGAAGATGTCAATGTGATGGAAAAGCTGATCCACACGATGGAGCAATCAAAGATTTCGAATTCCGACGAGGCGATTGCATTCTCTTTGATAAACCGCGAATTTCACGATTTGATTCACAGGGTGAGCGGCCGACCCGTGACGGCGAGTGTGATGCTTGGTCTGCGAAACAAGGTCGAACGATACATCCGTTTGGGCGGGCTGATCGCCGGGAATTTAGAGCAGGTTAATCGCGATCATCGGATGATTTTCGAAGCGTTCAGAGATGCGGACGCTGAACGCATGGCGGTATTGTGCCGGGAACACATACGCAGCACCGGAAAACGACTTGTGGCGGCCCTGAACGCCAGTCAGGAGAGAACCGAAAATAATCCCGTAACAGGCGCGGCTCGCGTGGACGAAGCACTTGTCTAAATAGCCGCCATTCTTTCAACTAGCCGACTGCATCCAGTCAAACCGGATGCAATCGCTTTCCCCGCCTTCAATCGTTTCTTCCGCAACGTTGCCGAGATGGAGTTGACCGTTCGGAAGTTGCGCAAGCACGGCGTCAGAAGAAACGGTGCTGAAGCTCGAAAAGAGAACAAAACTGTCAAATGAGCTGCAAAACGCGATTGGTTTCGCGTCGATTAGATGGCTAAGTGCTTGAAAAGCTTGGTGGTGTGTGCAGTCCCGTGCGAACCGGTCTCCACTGAATATTTCCCTGTTCTCAGGGAATTTAACAGGGACGTTCGCGATTTTTAGGCCTTAGAGGCATTTTTTCATCGGAGAAGCCGCTGTGCCGCAGCAGTTTTTTCACCAAATTTCCTAGGAAAATTAACAGGGTAAAGTTATCGGATAACAGGGATCGAAATCGAGTTAACAGCGAAATCCAATCTGGATATCAGAGGCGTCCTTTTCTCACACACTTGTCGCCTCCGGCCAGCCCGCAACCTGTTCTGACCGGCAAATGAGGTGAAGAGTACGAGGGACGTGTCGAACGAGATCGGGTCGCCGAAACGCCCGGCCCGACAGCGCAAGGCCGGATAGCATTTGCATTTTGTTAGTCGGTAAAAGCTTGTTCTCGTCCGGGCCCTCATCTGCGCTCTCTCCCACATTAGGCAAGTAAGAAAGGCGCTGCCGAGGGAGCGCTTACAATAAGCAGTGCCGCTAACGAGCGGTGCCGGTAACAAGCAATCGGTAACAAGCAACGCCGGTAAGCGCGCAGAATTTGCCGCAGCTTGCGTAGAGTAGGAGTTGCGTAGAGTAGGAGTTGCGTAGAGAGCGTCGGGGCCGGTGGACCAAAGCCGGTCGCCGTTAGTGAAACGGCCGACCAACATCCATGGGTTATAACCGACTTTTGCAACAAAATCTGCCAACAACGGAAGTTGCCTCATCACCACGAATACCGCGCGACGCCCTTGCCGGCGTAGCTGCGGATCACGTCGGAGATTGCACGCAATTGATCGACGCCCGCGATCGTCACGGTGCGGTCGCTGACCGTCGCGTAGATCAACGACCAAACGGGCGGGGCGTGCGGCTGATCGCGCGCGGCTACTGGGACATGTACGCGGCGGCGAACCGCGTTCCGGCAGAGTGAAGCTAGGATCGCAGAGTCCAGAAGCGTCCCCGCCGGGCTCCGCGACCAGCCATGCGTTAGTACGGAAGGCGCTGCTTCGGTCGAAGACGCGGGACGTGCGACTGGAATCCGGTCCTGCCCCCTTCCGTTGATCCAGGTCAACGCCCGAGACCCCCGATACGGTGTCCTCGACCACAGAACGCCTTGGGTCTTTCGGGGAGAGAACATTGAACGCGCAGATTCATCCGATGGGCCCGCATCATCTGCCCTTCTACCTCGCCCCGGGGAGCGGGACCGATGTGCTGATGGTGGCGACGGGAATCTTCCTGGTCGCCACCTTGATCTGGGTCGGCACGCTTTATTTGCGGTTGCACAGCCTGCCGGAGCGCATGGCGCACAAGTCGGAGAAGCTGCAGTTCGAGATCGTGGCCATTCTGGGCCTGCTGGCGCTCTTCACGCACATCCACCTGTTCTGGGTGGCGGGGCTGCTGCTTGCCATGATCGACATCCCCGATTTCGGCACCCCACTGCGCAGCATCGCAGGATCGGTCGAGAAGATCGCAGACACCATGCCGGATACTGGTGGCGGAACTGAGCAGGAACCCAGCTTGGCTCCCGGCTCAGTTCCGCCCGACACTGCAAAGAAGGGGGCGAGTATCGCAAAGCAGGCGAGAGGCGGCCATGTTTGAGCTGATCATATGCTCCCTTGTGACGATCTTGCCCGATTATCTCTACCGCCGCTATGTCCAGAACAAGCGGTTCGGCAAGGAGATCACGTTCTATTCGGTCTGGTACGAGCTCAGATGGGGCATCACCGGATGTCTGATGCTGACGATCTCGCTGATAACGATGATTTTCTATTTTCATCCCTCGACCAGCAGCGCCACGTTGTTCTTCAGGACGGTTCCGATTCTTCCCGAAACGTCAGGACGCGTGGCGGAAGTCAACGTCGGCTTCAGTGCGCCGGTCTCCAAGGGCGACGTGATCTTCAGGCTGGATAGCTCGAAACAGGATGCGGCGCTCGAAACGGCCAAGCGCAAGATTTCTGAAGTCGATGCCGCGATGGTGTCGGCGGAATTGGAGGTGGTCAAGGCGGAAGCCCAGGTTCAGGAAGCCACGGCCAATCTCCAGCAGGCCAAGGACGAGCTCGACGTCAAGAGCGAACTGCAGCGCCGCAATCCCGGCATCGTGCCGCAGCGCGACATCGAGAAGCTGCAGGTGATGGTCAACCAGCGCCAGGCCGGGGTCGATGCGGCCGCCGCGGTGAAGCAATCGGCGTCCTTGCGCGTTTCGACGCTCCTGCCGGCGGAAAAGGCGAGCGCCGAAGCGGCGTTGGCGCAGGCGCAGGTGGAATTGGACAAGACCTTTGTCCGCGCTGGGGTTACGGGCCGGGTCGAGCAATTCGCGCTGCGCATAGGCGATGTGGTCAATCCACTCATGCGGCCCGCCGGGATTCTGATTCCGGAAGGCGCCGGCCAGCAGGTGCTGCAGGCGGGTTTCGGCCAGATTGAGGCTCAAGTCATGAAGGAAGGAATGGTGGCGGAGGCGACCTGCATCTCAAGGCCCTGGGTGATCATCCCGATGGTTGTCACCACGGTTCAGGATTACATCGCCGCCGGTCAGTTTCGCGGCGGCGAGCAGCTGGTCGAAGCGCAGAACATCACCAGACCCGGGACGATCCTCGTCTACCTGGAGCCCCTCTACAGGGGCGGCCTTGAGGGAGTGACGGCCGGCAGCAGCTGTATCGTCAACGCCTACACCAGCAACCACGAGGAAATCTCTGCGAAGGAGACCGGCACCGGCCGCAAGATCGCTTTGCATGTCGTCGACGGCGTCGGACTGGTGCACGCGCTGCTGCTGCGAATCCAGGCGCTGCTGCTGCCGATCAAGACGTTGGTGCTGACCGGCCACTGATGGCGCTTGGAGCCCCGCGCTGTCGGTGAAGGACTTCGCCAGCTACCGGCAGGATCTCATCGTTGGCATGAGCCTTCAGGTTTCCGCACCACTTGGACAGTACGACAACAGCAAGCTGCTCAACCTCGGCAACAATCGCTGGTCGTTCAAGCCTGAGCTGGGGATTTCCAAGGCCTGGGGTCCCTGGACATTCGCGGTCGCCCCCAGCGTGACAATCTTCAGCGACAACACCGACTTCTTTCGGCGGCAATATTTTCGCTCAGGCGCCAATCTACGCCGTTCAGGCACATATCCTCTACACGTTCCAGTCCGGTGTCTGGATGGCGCTCGACGGGATCTATTTCACGGGCGGCCACACCACGCTGAACGGCGTAAAGAGCGACAACGAGCAACGGAACACGCGGGGCCGGTTTCACCCTCGCGCTACCGATCGACCGCCGTAACTCGCTGAAGTCTTCCGCCAGCACCGGCATCTCAACTCGCACCGGCAGCGAATTCAGTGCAGCCGGCATCGCGTGGCAGTATCGATGGGACGAGGGATATTGAAAAGCGGTGGTGGGCCTTCAGCCGCTGCGCGCTCTCTCACTTTTGCGTGCAGACAGGCCGAAGCGTCTCTTCGATGCTGCGGGCCTTGGCATACTCAATCAGTGCCAGCCGGGCTGCTTCGCAACGCTCTGCACTCGAAAATTCCTGTGTCGATATCGTGGCGCCCTGGACAGCACCGCCGAGCCAGCTAACGACGATCAGAACATGGATCATAATGTGTTCTCCACTGCCGAGTTCGGCCGGTGTGGCCGATCCATCGGCCAGCCACGTTGCGCCCAATAAGTGGCCGACGGCTGATCTGTATCAACACGAAGCAGATATCACTTTGCAGGTGACTTCCTGACCGTCGGGACTCGCCAACCTCCAATCGTGGCGCGGCTTGTCGCTGATGCCGGAAAGGATCCGGCTCGAAGGCCGTGCGGACCTTGATCCATCTCAAGGCCGGCCCGACAGTCGGCATGAACTGTGCATCGTCTGATGATAAAGGAGGAGAATAATGCTCAGATTGATTGCTGTGGTTGGCTTCGCCTTATCGATTGCAACATCGGCGCAAGGCATGACGCCTGCGCCGCTTCCTCAGCCGGACGACATGGTGACGCAAATTGCTGTCGGCTGCGGCCCCGGCAGGACAAGAGTCAATGGTGTTTGCGTGGCACGAACCACCGTCCGCCAGACGCGCCGAGCCGTCCGCAGGTGTATGCGATGGCAGGCTGGCGTTTGCGCTGCGTACGAGTGAATGAACCGAACGGGCGTTCGGTTTTGCGCTGATCGGACGCCAGCTCCCTGTTCGGTTCCGGATGGTCGATGTCTGTGCGGAAGGGAAAAGCCCGGTATCTTGGACGACAGGAGGCAATTGTGACCGAGCCCGATCGGAATGGAATCGCCACGCGGTTGTGGAGCCTCCCTGGGCAGTTGCTGCTGGCGCCAATCAATGCAACGTCGATCATGGTGATCGTCGCTTGACAATCTACGCGGATGTTAGGGTGCGTAAAGGCTTAGCCTCTGCTCACCAATAGCCAAACCAGCCAAATCGCGATTGCCGCGCGACCAGGAACACAGGAGGCGGCGTTCGTCGTTTTGTAATTTTGCGCTGGCGTTGCTGCTTCGGCTGTGGCTTTTTTGAGTCGGGTGATTGTAGCTGGTTTGCATTGGACGGTGGCAGTTGCGCAAATGCCTCCTGCTCCCGCCGCTTGGCAGAGGCGATTATTGCCGGGGACGTGGCGCTTTGCTCCGTATTTGCGCTCTGCGGAGCGGTGATGGTCGGGAGGCTGGTGTCGTAAACAATGCGCTCCGGCCATTTCCGATCGGAATGAATGCGGATGTTGTAAGAATCCTTATCGACCCCGTGTGCAACCGGCAATTTCGGAAGATATGCATCCGCAATAAACAACAGCGCGAGCAATACGCCACCAACATAGAAAAAATATCGCGCGAGGGGCATCCGCCGCTCCATCTGCCCCCCCAAGCGTCGATCTGGCAATTACTGGTCGATTATCGAGCCGTCAATGAAGAAGGACGCCATCGACATGTGAGCCGATTTACCGTCGTGTTTGGCCATGCAACTCGACGTCTGGATTTCCGGTACCGCTCGTTCCAATGCACTTCGCTCAGTTACGTCGCTGCTCGCGCCGCTCCCTGCGTCCTGTTCGTCGCGCCTCGCGCCGTTCCGCGAGGTTGAACGCAGCAAACAACCCCAAAAGAGAAAGCGCCTTTCGACGGGAGAGCTCTTCCGATTTGATCATTTCGCCCATGCCAGAACTCCTCACGCGGATCTGGTGAGTTGTTCTGATGCACGCAATTCCAAGGTGCCTGTGTTGATCTAGATCAACGAGGCCAACGGCACAGGGCGCAACGTTCGGCGGCAGGTTGCGGCTCTCCGGCGCGACTGGTTCCAAAGCCATCTAATCCGGCGACCCAGAGGATACGTTTTTTGACAACTGTAGAAGGAGAACAACATGCCACGTCGAACGATCTTTTCGTTGATTGCGTCGGTTTTCGTCGGCATCGCGTGCACTGCCATGGTTTCAAATGATGCCTTCGCATATCGCGGTGGGCGCGCTGGCGTTGGCCGCGTTGGCGTTGGTCACGTTGGCGTTGGCCGCGTTGGCTATCGCGGAGGCGCCTATCGCGCCGGTGTTTACCGCGGCGCAGCCGTACGTCGTGGAGTGGCGGTAGGCGTCGGCGCTGCCGCCGTCGGCGCTGCGGCCTACGGGGCTTACGGAACTTATTATGGGCCACGCTGCGGATACTATCCCAACCCACCTTGCTACTAGGACTGTTTGCTACTAGGACTATCGTGAAGCCCGGTCTCCTTAAGGGGACCGGACGGTGCGAATCTTGGTGGCCGGCAGTGCGCGCTTGGTTGGACTTGCGCGCGCGTGGAACACCGGCGCCGCGTCTGGTTGCTCGTCGAGCCAGTCGGTGTGTTCGAGAGCCGGGTTCAGATTGTGGGCTCGGCCGGTGCTGATCAAGGAATGTAGCGACTAGAACAACCGCGTCAGAGATATTCCCGAGCGTCATCCTTGGGTGATAGATGCCGTACGCTTGGTATGTGACTTTTGAGGTGCAGAAACGCGGTGTGTTGCCTCGAAGGCGAAGCCCTCGGGCAACCAGAAAATTTGAGACTGAAATGGAAGCCAAGGACTTCGCTCGCGCGAAACTCAATGAGGGATTGATCGTCTACGCCGGCACCATCAACCCTTATTCACCGAGACAACTGATCCCCTCGAGCAGCATCCCTTTCTGGATCGAACCCGCGAAAGAACAAGAGACCGCGGAGCCAGATGGCGCCCAGGAGCAAAAGAGGTAGCCGGCAGGATTGCGGCTACTTCTGGTCACGTCTCGGTCCGTCCCGTTCCGATCATGCTTGACAGGCGGCTTGCACAACAGTTCGACGATGCCGAAACCAGCGACCGATCTATCGCGCCTGAGCCGATGCTTCTGCGATCCAAGGCGATGTTCTTTCCGGCTAACCCGAGTCCGCTCGCGTTCAGCAACGCTGACTGATGTCCACAGATAAGGTCAGCAACCCATACATAAATTTTGATTGTTCTTGTGTGTTGCCATTTTGGCACGGGGTCCTAAGGCGCATGCGCTTAAAGTGCGTTCAGCATTTGGAATCAAGTGCTGGTTGCAAGGGCATTCGGGCATGTATTTTATCGTGAGACAGAGATGGAGAAAATACGATGAAGTTGCTTCTGCTGGCTAGCGTTGGCTTAATTGCATTGGGGATGGCGACGCCGGCTTCGGCTGCTGATATGGCGGTCAAGGCGCCACCACCACCCCCGGTGGTGGCTCCGATATATAATTGGGGCGGCTTTTACATTGGCGGCAACGGTGGCTGGGGTCAGAGCCGCAATTGTTGGGATTTCGTTCCGGCAGGCGGACTAATCGTTCCTGCCGGTTGCAGCGATCGGTCTGGAGGCCTCGCCGGCGGGCAGCTCGGCTACCGTTGGCAAACCGGTCAGTTTGTTTTCGGTCTGGAGGGTCAGGGCGATTGGGCGGATCTGAGCAGCACGCGCGTCAGCCTTATCAATCCAGCCTTCTCAACCGGTACCAAAGTTGACGGCCTGGGCCTCTTCACGGGCCAGATCGGTTATGCCTGGAACGCGGCGCTGCTGTACGTGAAGGGCGGCGCGGCCGTGACAAGCAATCGTTTTGACATTCTTACCACGCTTGGAAACGTTGATGTGGCCTCCGCAAGCTCGACCCGCTGGGGTGGGACCGTGGGTGTCGGATTCGAGTATGGCTTCGCGTCGAACTGGGCTGTCGGTCTTGAATACGACCACCTCTTCATGGGTAACTCGAACAATTCATTTTCCGTCGTGAACCCCATCGTTGCTGGTGCACTCAATCGCATAAGCCAGGACGTGGATATGGTCACCGTACGCCTGGACTACCACTTTGGCTGGGGCAACCCGGTCGTAGGTAACTACTGAACTCCCTGATCTCCGGCGAACTTAGGCCCCGGCATCGTCCGGGGCTTTTTTATTGAGTACATATCTCCGAGCAATCTGAACCTGCGGCGGGCTAGGTATGCCCTCTTCTCCCAACAGCGAACATTCAACGAGGCGACCAGACCTCTCAGGGAGCGACTGACCCACCGCCTTTCTGACCGCTGGCTCGCTCACCGCGTTTACCTGGTTGAGGGGCTGCACCCATCCTAGATCAAGAGGTTCATGCGTTTTGGTCGGTGCGACGCACGATGTCGAACGCGCGGCGGCAAGGGTCGGTCAGGTGCTGCGCTATGGTGACCGGACCGATATCGCCTTCCTCGCTGCGGGAATTGCGGCAGGCCTGCTGATAGGATTGCTTAGCATGAAGGTCGGGTCTTTCGCTCTGACGCTGGGCGGCGCCGGCGGCACCCTGCTCGTGGGACTGATCTGCGGCTGGCTGCGTGCGCGCCGGCCAACCGTCGGAAGCTTCCCGCCCGCCGCGCAGCAGACGCTAAGCGACGTCGGCCTCGGTGGGTTCATCGCGGCCATCGGGCTCGCAAACGGCCCAGCAGCGATTGCAGCCATTCAATCGCACGGCCTGCTGCTTCTCTCATTGGGCATGGTCGTTACGCTCGTTCCGCTGACGATCGCGACCATCGTGGCGCATCGCATCCTGCGCCTGAACCTGGTCATCATTTGTGGCGCGCTCGCGGGAGCGATGACGGTGGATGCGGCCGTCACAGGGAGCTGCGAACGGGCTGACAGTCAGACGCCGGTACTCGGGGTCGCTGTGCCTACGCGGTCGGAAACGTACTCCTGACCATCCTCGGGCCGGTGATCGTGACACTTACCTATGCCGGATGATGTGGTGACCGACGCCGTTGATCCAGATCAAAGTCCGGCGCGACAGTCAGGAAAAGGCTTGCTCTTGCCAGCTGCGGCTGCCGGAGGATAGGGAACGAAAGCCATGTGCCGATATCTGCTGCGTGTTCTCGTGGTCTGTATAATTGCGGTCATGGTGTTGGCTGCGACAGCCTTCGCCGACGATCAACCCGCAGATCGAACCATCCAAGAGGAAGTGTGGGCAATCCCTGTCACCTTGCCGACAATCGCTTACGTGGTCCGTCCCGTTGGCGATGGTCCATTCCCGCTGGTGGTCATGAACCACGGTGTTTCGCTCAACCAAAAAGAGCGCGGATTTTTTCCGCTCGTTGAATTCAGGGATGCCGCGATGTGGTTCGCCCGGAGGGGCTACATGGTCGTTGCGCCCTCTGGTGGATATGGCGCCGCGGCGCTCGACGAACCGGAGCGCGGCGTTTATTCGCTGTTCTATTCAAAGGTCGGCGGATGCGACAATCCCAACTTCCGCGATGCCGGACTTGCGGTAGCCCTGATCGACAAGTGGATCATCGATTACATGGCCGATCAGAAGCTGATCGTGCCGGACAACGTCATTGTGGTCGGTCAATCTGCTGGCGGTTGGGCGGCGATCGCGCTTTCCAGCCGTAACGTACCAGGCGTGCGGGCCATCATTACGTTTGCGGCGGGCCGCGGCGGACGCGTTGGTGGCAAACCCAACAACAATTGCGCACTCGACAAGCTGGTTGCGGCAACGGGTGAGTTCGGGCGCACCGCGCGCGTACCCATGCTGTGGATCTACACCGAGAACGATACGTTCTTTGGTCCGGCCTTATCGAAGAGGATGCACCAGGCTTATACCGAAGCCGGCGGGAGTGCGGAATATCACCTGCTTCCCCCGTTCGGCAGCGATGGGCATTTCCTGGTCGATTCGCCTGACGCCATTCCTTTATGGGCGCCTTTGGTAGGACCGTTCCTGGACAAGCACCGATGAGATCGGCGCAGATGATGGAGACAGAGGATGATCAAGCCACGGCCCACCCGATCAAACCTTGGAACAAGCCGATTGGCGGCACTGCCAATCCTTTTGCTGCTGGATTTTGGAACTGGAGCCGCTTGTGGACAGCAAACTGCAAAACCGGAAGATCCCCTGCCAAATGGGAGGCCTCCCGGCCAGGAATTTACTTTGCGCGGTCAGCGCGCGGCGAGAGAAATCCGGTATTCGGATTGGCGCAAGTTCTGTTTCAAGGTTCCTGGAACGAACATCGTGTGCCGGACCACGATCACCGGTACATTTGAGACCGGACAGTCCGCCGTCCGCATCGACCTGATTGAACGCGAGGGCGACAACGCCGCGAGGCTGCAACTGTTCCTCCCCGTCGGCCTTTACCTGCAGGCCGGCGTCAAGATCACGGTCGACCAGGGTGCCAGCTATCGGATTCCCTATGTCTGGTGCCTCACGAACACTTGCATCGCGGCCGATCTGGCCGATCCCGAGCTACTCAAGGAAATGGAGACCGGTCAAAAGCTCCTGCTTGAGGTCGTCGATTCCAGCGTACAGTCCGTGAGCACCTCTCTGCCGCTCAACCAGTTCGCTACCGTTCGGCAAGGGACCCCGGCGCAGACCTTTGAACAAGCCATCGACGAGTGATGCAAGCGTCGGGGTGCCGGCGAGGACGGACCGAAGCCAGTCCGGCCGATGCTTGGCCGTTCGGAAGGAAGCATCATCGTCAGCGACACGTACAACACCCGGCACGAATATGTCTCCTAGGATGGCGACAACGGTCAGGAATGACGAAATACAGCACATCTCCGGTCTGGTTCTCTGCCCAGATCCGCCCCTTGTGGGCCTGCACGATCGTGCGCGCAATGGAGAGCCCGATGCCCATGCCTCCGGCCATCAGCTCTGGCGGCCTTGCGTGCGTTCAAACCGGCACCGCCTCCAACTGCCGACAGTTTGAAAACATCAAGCGCTAACAAGTTCTTCCGGTTGCACACCTGCGGACGACGCGGCGAGTTTGACGGACGGTGGTTCTTGCCACGCACACCCCATTAATTCGTGTCCTACCCACGCCGCAGGCAAGTGCGACTTGCGTGACCATGCCGTCCGGCTGAGGAATTGGCGCCGGTGTCATAGCTTGCGACGATGTTGCAACCGATAAGGCGAAACTAGCAACAGCAATCAACCTGATCATTCTGCTCCTCCGTTAACCGCCCCGTCACTCGGACCTGTCACCGAACGAGGATGGTGCGGCTCATGTTTAAGCCCCTTATAGATTTCGGGCCCTCGTCGCTCGAAGGCTTGAGATAGATCAAGGTCCATACGACAGCTTCGAAAATAGAGCACCCGTCATTGGCGAACGGGAGGCGATCGCCCCCAATTTGCGAGGCGCGAACAAGCAGCGTAGCGACACCGAGCGGAACCGGACCCAGGCCTGCCCTGCCAAGACCGATCCGGAGGCCGAAGTCGCAAAAGCTTTTTCTCCTGCGACGAAACAAAGATCCTTCGTCCTGCAGGGTTTCATGATGCAAGTTAACTCAAGCCCCTCCCGATCCCTGGATGCAATCTGCAATGAAACGGCAGGCGCTTCCGTCGCTTGATTTAGATCAACGTACACTGCGCGTTGATGTGCGTCCTGGGAAGAACCCGATGGGACCTCTAGGGTCATCGGGGGGCCATTGCCACAGTAATTTATCTGCTCACCGCCCAAGGTCAGGTACGATGCCGGATGACCCTAAAGATGTGGTTGAGGCTGCGATTCGTTCAGCCTTTGTCAGTTACCCAAAGGAAGACGACCCGGATTGGAGAAGCCCTCACTGGATTAAGCCGGAGGAATGCGCGCATCTCGCCAAGGTCGTAATGCTCGAATTGGGGGCAAAGGGGTTCCAAATCGTGAAGAAAACAACCTGACGCCCCAAGCCCGTGCGTGGTTGCGACGAGTGGGCAGGCTCGCGCCCTGGGAAGGAAGGCCGAACCGGCTAGTGCAGCGCAGAGGCGGTTATGATGGCTGAAATAAATGAGCTTTCCGTCGGCAAAGTGCTCGACAAGCTGCGCCGCGACGATGGGCCAAAAAACGCGAAGACCAGCCAGCTCGACAAGAAAATCAGAGCCACCGAGAAAGAGATACAGCGCTTGAGAGCGGCAAGCCTCCGCCTTAGGCGCGGCCATCGAGGCGGCACGACTCGGCGCGATTGAGATTTCCGTGCGTTCCCCACGCCCCGTCATGGGGGAAGCGGGACAAACGCTCCTGCTGGAGGTTGTCGATTCCAGTGTCCTGACCGTGAGTACGTCACTCCCGCTCAACCAATTCACAGCAGTTCGACATGGAACTCCGACGCAGATCTTTGAACAGACAATCGACGAGTGACCCAAGAAGCATAACGAAAGGTGGAAACACCTAAGCGAGGCCGGCGGAAGCCTTCTCAATCGGGTCGATCAGCGCTTTCGCGGAGAATGGCTTGGTGAGGAAGGCAATACATCCCGATTCCATCGCCGCCATGCGAACGGCATCGTTGTCGTTACCGGTGATGTAAATAACCGGAACAGAAATTCCATCGGCTTTAAGGCGGTGCCTCACCTCGATGCCGGACGCATCGTTCAAGTTGATGTCCAGAACGATGCAAAGCGCCTGATCGAAATCGCCGTGATTTCGAAAAGCCTCCGCCGACTGGAACAGCACGCTGTCATAGCCATGTTCCCTCAACAACCTTTTCACGCCCCTCAGCGTGCCCGGATCATCATCCACGACAAATATGGTCTTTCGGTTCGGCACGATCAGTAACCTTTGGTCCTTTGACCTCGCTCTAATCGCGATACGGCTCAAAAACACGTAGCCAACATAGCTCGCCCGACCGATGACTCTCGGCCAATCCAAAACGTGCCAAGTCTGTTGGAATCACATCGGATAAACTCGATACGCTTCGCGCATCGGCTTTTCTATTGTCCCATCGGACAATAGAAATTCAAACGCTGTTGATAGATTGCTCAGCTCGTCTGTCGGCTACCTGACATCCAGGACGCCCGCTCGTTCGGCCAGGGAGACAAGTTCGGCGAGCGATTGGACTTGCATCTTCTCCATCACCCGGTGGCGATGAGCCTTGATGGTGCGTTCGGTTGCGCCCAGTGCGTTCGCGACCTCCTTGTTGGTCTTACCGCGAATGACAAGTTCAAAGACCTCGTGCTCGCGCGGCGTCAACGCAGCGATATGGGCGCGAATGGTGTCGATCTTGCTCTTCGTATCGCGCGTTGCTTCATGATGCGCCATCGCCCGCTGAATGGTGCGAAGCAGTCGATCAGACGTGACCGGCTTGGTCAGGAAATCATCGGCGCCCGCCTTGATAACCTGGACCGTGGTCGGGACATCGGCATAGCCTGTCAGAAACACGATGGGCAGCGTCGAGCCGAGTTCGCTGAGGCGCCTTTGCAGCTCCGGACCGCTCAAACCAGGTATCCGCACATCAAGAAGGATACAGCCTGGACCGCTCTCATTGGGCAAGCGGTCCAGCAAATGCTGGGCCGAAGGATATGTTGCGACTTCGTAGCCAGCCTTCTTCAAACGGCGTTCGATAGCCGTCCGGAACGAAGCATCATCGTCAACGACATGAACGACGCCCAGCATGACGTATCTCCTAGGGCAGCTTTGATCGCGTGAAATCGATCTACCATCGAAAGGACAACACGAATTCCCGGCCACGAGCACGGCACGAGTTCGAGAGTACCCGTGCGGACGGCAACCGCAGCGTGACAAACGTGACACGCGGATCTCAACGCAAACTAACGTCCGATTGTGTCGATAAAAGTGTGCACCCAACGCGAAGTGCCCGCGAAAATTGCCGAAAATGTCCCCAAGGGCAATGTCCTTCCGGACAATGACCATTGGGACAATGGTCCTCAAGCCAATAGTCGACTGCACAGGCTAAGTTGTAAACCATTCCCGACACAGTGCGATATCGGCGCCGGAGTTACGAAACGCTTACATTTCAAGACCTTACGTAAGCGAACGGATTGCGTAGACAGGGGGATATCCATGCTTGTCAACATCAACGCCGCTTCGGCTGGCAGGCAGAGTGCTCTCGGTGAGCTCGGAGAGCTTTCCCGTGCACGAGTCAATTTAAGTGAATTCAAGTATAATAAAGGCTCGGAGATCTACGGAGAAACAGAACCAGCGGACTACATCTACCACGTGGTAGAGGGCGCGGTTCGCAGCTACAAGCTTCTATCCGACGGCCGCCGCCAAATCGGGGCCTTCCACCTGGTCGGCGACATCTTCGGCCTGGAAAACGGTTCCGTCCATCGGTTTACCACGGAGGCGATTGTCGACACGACCGTGCGCCTTATGAAGCGGCGCAGTCTGGAGCACGTGGCGGAGACCGATGTGCTCGTCGCACTTGATCTCTTGAATATGACGACGAGCAGCCTTCAGCACGCCGAGGACCATATGCTGCTGCTGGGACGCAAGACATCCCTTGAGCGCGTTGCTGCGTTCCTGCTGGAGATGGATCGCCGCCTGACCGCTACCAGCGTAATGGCTCTTCCCATGTGTCGTCGCGATATCGCCGACTATCTCGGCCTGACACTCGAAACCGTATCGCGTGCGCTCTCATACCTTCATGGCAGAGGTATCCTTGTTTTCCTGGGACCAACCCAGCGGCAGATCGTGCTGAAGGACCGGATACGGCTGGCCGAGCTGGACCTATAGGGCGAACCCCAGTAGCCAATATGAACCGCCTCGCGGAGGCGACCTGTTGCCATTTTGGCACGGGGTCTTCGGGTTTAAATGCTTATACGACAACAGCATAGAGGGCCCGCATGGAACCGGTTGTCACACCAGTTGAGCGACCGCCCTACCCTGGCCACCAACGTTTCTGTTCCCCTTCGTTGCCGCCCGCCATCAGCGTCATCCGCAACACCTCGAAAATCACGGCAGTCGACCAACCAAACAACAGCACACCGTTCATCGCGGTCATTGGCCCGAGCAAATGCCAGCGCTCGACCGGCGTCACGTCGCCGTAGCCAAGAGTTGTGTAGTTCACAAAGGCGAAATAGATGAGATCGGTGCCCGCAGGCGCGGCACTGGTAATCACGTAGATCAATGACCAGACGAGCACCTCGGCAAGGTGTGCGATCATCAAGACCGTCACAGTAGCAATCATGACTGCGATCAGTCGAAGCGTTTGACGCGACGTTGCCAATTCATCCGCGATGCGCGCCACCTTGATGACGGCCACCATCACCAAAGCGTGGATCGCAATGTTGCAGACGGTGGTGGCTGCGCCCACGAGATATTGCCGCAACATACAGGTGCCTCCGCCGCTGGGACTGCTGCAACAGGTTGGAAATATCGGCGATTGAATCCTGCTACGCGCGAACGAGCGTACACCCTAGTCGATGATGTGATACCCGCCATCGATATACATGACGCCGCCGGTAATGAGCCTAGCACCGTCGAGTGCAAGAAACGCCGTCGCCGCACCGACATCGTCGATGCTCACGAGGCTTCGAGCGGGAGCCTTGGCCTGCGCCTTGTCCATCAACTCGTCGAATTCGGGGATACCCGAAGCCGCGCGCGTCGCCAGCGGTCCCGGCGAAATCGCGTGCACCCGTATGCCTTTGGGGCCGAGCTCGGCTGCAATGTAGCGGACGGCGGCCTCCAGTGCCGCCTTTGCAACTCCCATGACATTATAATTCTGCACCACCATCTGGCTGCCGTAATACGTCATGGTGAAAAGGGCACCGCCGTTCTTCATCAGCGGCTCCGCCAGATGCGCCATGCGCATGAATGACCAGCAGGACACGTCCATCGTCTTGAGGAAGCCGTCGCGCTGAACATCAACCACACGCCCGTGCAGTGCCTCTTTCGGGGAGAACGCAATTGAGTGCAGGAGGAAGTCAAGCCGGCCCCACTCCTTCTCGATTTGCTCGAACACCTGTTCGGTTTGCCCTTCGGCATTCACGTCGAGCGGCATAAAGATTGACGCCTCAAGCTCCTTGGCCTTCGGTTCGACATGTTTCCTTGCCCGCTCGTTCAGATAGGTGACCGCCAGCTCCGCGCCCAGCGCCCGAAACGCCTTGGCGCATCCCCACGCGATCGACTGATCGTTGGCGATGCCGACGATCAGTCCCTTTCGTCCTTTAAGCGCAACCCTCGTCTCTGGAAATGCGGCAATTGTCATGACGCTCTCATGCGATTTGGGCTGGAGGACGAATGTCGATCCCACAGCAGCGACAATGTGTGCTCCGCAATCATCAACTCTTCATCGGTTGGCACGATGTAGACGGGGATACGGCTAGCCGCGCAAGATATCCGCAGCGCGTGCCGGGCATTGCCTGCCGGATCGAGAGATATTCCGAGCCATTCGAGCCGCTCCGCAATCCTCGCCCTAATGCCGGCGGAGTTTTCGCCGATGCCCGCGGTGAAGATGAAGGCGTCAAGGCCTTGCAAGGCAGCCGCCAGCATTCCGGCGTGAAGCGACGCCCGGTAGACAAAGTAGTCAACGGCAAAAGCCGCACCGGGATCGCTGCTGTTCTGAAGCTCCCGCATATCGTTGCTGACGCCGGAAAGTCCCTTCAGCCCGCAATCACGGTAGAGAAAATCTTGCACTTGGGCGGGCGACATGCCCTTTGCAGTCATAAGATAGAGAACGACCCCGGGATCTATCTGGCCAGTCCGCGTTCCCATGGGAAGTCCATCGAGGGCGGTGAAGCCCATCGTGCTTTCCACACTGCGGCCTCCGTGAATGGCGCACATCGACGCGCCGCTGCCCAGATGAGCGACGATGACACGCGCCTTGGCGATTTCCGGCGCAACGTTGGGCAAGGTCTTCGCGATGTACTCGTAGGAGAGTCCATGGAATCCATAACGCCTTACACCCTCATCGTGGAGCTGGCGAGGTATGGCATAGTGATCCGCCACTTCGTCATGGTCACGGTGAAATGCAGTATCGAAGCATGCGACCTGAGGCAGTGAAGGGAAATTGGCAAGAAGCGAACGGATTGGTGCCAGATTATGGGGTTGATGAAGTGGCGCTAGCGCCGTGAAATTCTCGAGGCGCGCAACCACGCCAGGGTCGATCAGCACGGCCCGGTCATAGTCGGGGCCTCCATGCACCACCCGGTGACCGACGGCGAGCGGGCTCAATTGGAGTTCATCCCGCAGCCAGGCGCTCGCAAGCATCAGCGCCGCCGGAACGTCTGGAACGCTCTCAACCGGATAGGCCCGTTCCGCCAGCGTGTCGCCCACTGGTCCAGTGGCGCGCAACCGGGGACGGCTTCCAATGCCGTCCATTTGACCCTTGATCTGGCGTCGCAGCCCGCCGTCGCCATCCACGGCAAACACCTGGAATTTCACGCTTGAGGAGCCGGCGTTGACGACGAGGATCGTGTCCATGGGCATCACGCGGCGATCGTCTGGGCACGGCGCCGTGCGGCGGCATAGAGCGTTGCAACGGCGCACGATGCCATGCGGGCTCTCGGTAAATCGGCCCGCGAGGTCAGCACGATCGGAACGCGGGCGCCGAGCACGATGCCGGCTCCGTCCGCCTTGGCGAAGTACGTCAGGTTCTTGGCCAGCATGTTGCCGGCCTCGAGATCCGGCACCACCAGAATCTGGGCTCGCCCCGCGACTTCCGATTTTATTCCCTTGATCCTCGCCGCTTCCCTATCGACGGCGTTGTCAAACGCGAGCGGTCCATCGAGCAGCCCTCCCGTGATCTGCCCGCGGTCCGCCATCTTGCAGAGTGCGGCGGCCTCGATGGTCGACGGGATCTTGGATGTGACAGTCTCGACTGCCGAGAGAATGGCGACCCGGGGAGACGTGCCAAATCCGGCCTGGTTGTAAAGATCAATCGCATTTTGCACGATGTCGCGCTTGCCATCGAGATCTGGAAAAATGTTGATGGCGGCGTCGGTGATGAAGATGGTCTCGCTGTAGGCCGGGACATCCATCACGAACACGTGGCTGATCCGCCTCTGCGTGCGCAACCCGCCGGCCTTCGCGGTGACGCTTCGCATCAACTCGTCAGTATGCAGGCTGCCTTTCATCAGCATCTCGCCCCTGCCCGCGCGAATCATCTCCACGGCCGTTGTTGCAGCAGCCTCGCTATGAGGGGCATCGACCAGCTCGAAGCCGCTGATATCAATATTGTATTTGAGAGCAGCAGCCTTGATCTTCGCCGCCGGCCCGACCAATGTCGGCTTAATGATGCCGGCTTCGGCAGCGTCGGCCACGCCACGCAGCGAGCTTTCGTCGCATGGATGCACGATGATCGTCGCAGCGGACGGGATCGCTTTCGCTGCCGCGATGAGACGATCATATTTTGCGCCGGGCCTGGCCTCGCCCGCTTCCATGGGTGCAACGCTCATGATTCAACTCCTCATCACCTCAAAAAAGGCCTATGACGCCTTCGCCTGGGGTTCGGCGGCGAGGCCGCCGAACAGCTGTTTCACTCGATCAAACCGCGTGGCGGTTTCGCCGGATATTTCCGCGCTCGCGGACAGGACGCGGCGAATCGCAGCCAGACCCTCACGGCGTTGGTCCTCGCTTGCCGGCAGGAGTTTCGGAATCGCAGCGAGGCTCGCCTCCGGCTCCAGCAGCAGCATGAAGAACTGCTCGCGTACCATCGTCTTGAACTGTGCAAGCGTGAGGCGCGAAGCGGCGTCGTCAGCGCGGACCCGGCGCAACGCCTCCAGGCTTCGCTCGTCGACCATTCCGCGGGCCATGCCGACGTAAAGCAGGCCGCGGATGACGCATTCCCTGAGACCGCCTTTTCCGATCTGCGACTTCAGCTCTGCGATGCGCGCCTCGAGACGCTTGCGGTATTCTGGCGACATCTCGGGCTTGGGCGACACGTCGGCATCCGGCTTTATTCCTACCGCGGCCTGCAGCGCGGGCGATCCATAGATGCCGAGAAAAAGCGACTCGCTGAGAGCCTCCTGCGCGTCGCGCCACTTGTCGAGTACATTGACGATGTTCTTGGAGACGGTCTCCTGGAAGGCAAGAAATGGGTTGTCGTTTGCCGCCGGCTTGCGGTGTTCCCGAACATTGTCAGCCGCCTCGGCCACGGCCTTCATGGCAACGTTATCGCTGCCGAAGGTCTCGTACGAAACGCGGAGCGGATGCCATTTGCGTATCCACTCCGCCAGCTGGGGAGGAACCGCGGCGCGGAGCCATGGCTGCACGAAATTCCGGTAGTTGGCGAGGTTGATCTCGGATACCCGAGCGGCGGTCGCAAAGCGCCGCTCATCTTCGGCGGCATTGCGGCCCATGGCCCGAATATCGTCGAGCGTGCGAGGCTCGCAACGCATGATCCACGTTCCGCCCGCAAGCTCCGCGTTGGCGGTATCGGCGGATTTGGCCTCGAAAGTTGCCTCGTAAAGCCCGGGCGGGAGCACGTCGATCAGGTCGATGTTGCTTGAGAATTCGCTGTGCTCTTTCTTGGCGACGCCGCCGGATACGAATATTCCGAGGTGACCGACTGTTTCGTGAACGGTGTAGACAATGGTTTGCCCGTAGGCGCGGATCTCATCGACATCGCCATACAGATCGAGAATCCAGCCGAGTGCCTGCTGCGGCGGCGTGATATTGTCACCCTTTGAACAGAATACCACGATTGGCGAAGAGATATTCCGCAGGTCGACAACTCTACCGTCTGAGGTTTTGATACGCCCTGCCGCGAGGTTATTGCCGATGAACAGCTCATCGACGATGAACTGGATCTCCTCAGCATTCAGGTTGACATGTCCGCCCCACCAGCGCTCGAAATCGAGATAGCGATCAGCCTCGGTGTCGATCTTCGAATAGACATTGTACTGCTTGGTCCAGAGCGTGTTCGAGGGATTCATATTCTCGAAATTCTGGACAAGCCACGCGCCGTCGAACTTGCCGCCTCCGAGGTCGCTGGTGAGTGCGGTCAGCCAGCTTCCTCCGAGCAGGCCGCCCGAATAGCGCATCGGGTTCCTGCCGCGGACGCCGGCCCAGTAGGACAACGGTGCGCCGGCGATGATAAGCGGTCCGAAAAGCTCCGGCCGCAGCGAAGCCAGCATCATGACCGCCCAGCCGGCCTGGCAGTTGCCGATTACGCACGGCTTGCCGTCGGCGTCAGGGTGCAGGGCGATGACTTTTTCGATGAAGACCGCTTCGGCTCTCGCGATGTCCTCGATTGTCTGGCCGGGCATCGGCTCGGGCAGGAAGCCGATGAAGTAACAAGGGTGGCCGGCTTTCATCGCCACGCCGATCTCGCTGTCCGCCTTGAACCCGCCGATCCCCGGCCCGTGACCCGCGCGAGGATCGACCACCACAAACGGACGACGCCTGATATCAATCTCCACTCCGCTCGGCGGGGCGACCCGCACGAGCGCATAATTTACCGGCCGCTTGAGATTCCTTCCGTCGACGATCAGCTCGACATCATAGTCGAGAACATGAGGTGCAGTTTTGGCGATATGTTCGCTGTATTGAACGCCGCGCTGGCGCATGACATCCAGGAACAGGACGCTGCGTTGCCCGGTATCCACGAGGTATTCGAAGGCGGATGCAAAAACCTCAGGCCGCGTATCGCCCGGAATGGCTGGCTTGTCGGTAGACATGCTCAAATCTCTCATTAATCGCAGCCCACGCATCAGGATTGCGCGTGGACGGAAGAGACCTTTGACATAGGTCAAGGGAATCCCGGCGCTCGCTTGACGCGTCGTCATTTCTGCCGCGATTTGCCAGCGGGGAAAACCGCCGCTACCGGCCGGGTCCTGAACGCTAGCCTTTCGCGACGAGTTTTTCTCCGTCGCTTCCCGTATCAGGCAAGACGGCGCCAGCCTGATCCTGTTGGATCCATGCCATCATCAATTCCCAGGCCACTGCCAGGATGATGGGCCCGATAAACAGACCGACGATGCCATGCGCCAGCATCCCGCCCAGGACGCCGACAAAGATGACAAGCATGGGCGTGCTCAGCCCGCGTCCCATGAGCATCGGCTTCAGGATGTTGTCAGCCAGCCCCACGATCAACAGATAGATCGTCAGCGGGAGAGCCACCGTAAAAGCCTTGGTCGCCCAAATCCATATGATCACGGGAATGAGGACGATTGCCGATCCGATCTGCAGGATTGCAAGAATAAGCACGGCGAACGCCAATAAGCCTGCGTGAGGCACGCCGGCAAGTTTCAATCCAATTCCGGCCAGCAGCGATTGAAGGACAGCAACGCCGATTACTCCCTGCGACACCGTGCGTATCGTCAGCCCTGCCAGGGCAACAAAATCCTGGCTCCGCTGCGCCATCAGACGCGCTTGAATCCTTCTACTTGCCGCAACGAAGCGCGGGCCGTAGAGGAACAGGAACCCCGACAGTGCCACTGATACGATAAACTTGAGCGTTCCCACGCCCGCACTGCTGGCAAAGGCAAGTACCGGACCGGCCAATGGCTTCAGGTGCGGAGCTACCTCGCCCAGCACAGCCCCGAGATTTGTAGCAGCGTGGTCCCAGAGGCTGTAAACCCGCACACCAATGATCGGCCAGTCTTTGACGCCGTCTGGTGGGGATGGAACGGCCAAGGTGCCCGCGCCGAGCCGGCCCGCGAAGTCTTGCAATCCATCAATCAAGCCAAATCCGATCCACGTCACCGGTCCGATGATGATCGCCAGATTGATGACCGTGATGATAACAGCCGCCAGCTTCGGCCGATCGCCAAGCTGTACCGATAGCCAGTTGTACGTCGGGTACAACGCTACGGTCAGGACCATACTCCAGGCCAGTATGGGAATAAATGGACGAACAAGGACGAACGACCAATAAAGCAGGAAGGTGAGCAGAGCCAGGCGGATCGCCAGCTGTATGATCTCGTCACCGGATTTGATTTGTCGAAGCACCCTCAGGGCCCTGTTTCAATATCCCGCTCGCCCGCATTACAACGACCGCGCGCGGAACGATGCAGCATGTGAGAACCTCCATTCGCATCTCGAATCTATTGTCGCCTGCGCAAATCCCGGCTTGATCCAGATCAAGCATCTCCACGGCGAGATCATTCCCTCTTGCGAGGGCACAATGCCGGCCGAGCAGCTTGCTGTTTTCGAGCAGACCGGAAACCATTTCTCATGTCTGGAATCGCCGACTATTCGGCCGTCGAGCATCTTCGCGACGGTCGTCCGATTGAAATCCGCGCACTTCGTCCCGATGACAGAGCCGAGATGCTGGCGGCGGTCGGACGAACCAGTTCGCCATCGCTGCAGCGACGCTTTTTCGCACCAAAGAAGGGTTTCTCGGAGCAGGAGTTGGCGTCTTTTCTCAACATCGATTTCGAAAACCATGTTGCGCTGGTCGCACAAATTGATGAAGACGAATCTCCGACGATCGTCGGTGGTGGACGCTATATCGTTGTCCGGCCCGGCCAGGCCGAGATAGCTTTCGTCGTGGTCGATACCTATCAAGGTCAAGGTATCGGCACGATCCTCATGCAGCATCTGGCTGTTTTGGCGCGCGACGGGAGCCTCAAGGAGCTGATTGCGGAGGTCTTACCCGAGAACACCGCGATGTTGAAAGTGTTCAAGAAGTTCGGCTTCCGGCTCGCCTCCAAACGGGAGCCTCAGGTCATACATCTGACCCTGCAGCTTGCCTGACCCGGAGGCGCGCTGTCATTGGCCTGCTGAAGAGGTCGCGGCAAGCCAAGGGCCAGGGATCAGGACTTATCTTCCTCGTATTCCGAGTGCGAACTGCGGAGAGGTCAGGTTCACGTTCGGTTTGATGTCGCCGTCGCCATCAGTGAATGTCCGGCTTCGATCTCCGCCAACGCAGCGTCAAAGAACTCGTCAATTTTCTGAGCGACCTGCTGCGTCGTGACACCGACCCGTGTTTCTTCGCCAGGTACCCGCTCTTGCAGCGCTTGACTGGCGGCCGAAGGGCGTCAGTCAGTCCCATTTTTTCATGAGAACTCTTGCCGACGCCGAAACTGGTAAGCATCTTGCCGACCGTGCCCGCAAGCTTGCCAAGATGCCGAAAGGAATTATTGCCTCGGCCTCGCCGTGAAGCCTCTCTTTCGACAAGCGTGACCAATGTTCCGCCTCGGCCATCCAGAGATTTCTGTTGGCCGGCTCACGCTTCGCGAGTCTCATACATAGCGCAGCTCGCGCACTGCACTCCAACTGGCTCGACATTGGCACCCCCTGCCTGAGGGTTGATTTGATCCTCGCCAACCTACGACAGGTCCCGTTCTCGGACTATTGCCCTCAGGGTCATTGTCCCAATGGGCAGGTGACGTTGACTGAACGAAGTGGCGCAGACCGCTCCCTCGCCGAGATCTGTTTGGCAAACCGCGTCGGTAGCGTGACGATAGAGGCTCGGGAGATAGTCCGCTTTCGTTGTCACGATGCAAGTCAGTCCAGCCGTCATCGCAAGTAGCCTCGAACAGCAGTTAGGCCAGTCGGTCGTGCCACAATCGGACTAGCCGAACTACACCGCTCACCTCTACAAGCTGATCTGCCTAGCTTGACATAAATCAAATGCCGCAGGTCTCACGCTCCAATGATAGGCGTACCTCGAACCGGCCGCCGCAACTCCAGATCGACCGTGGCCGGCCAGGCAACCAGTCGTGTACCGCCCGGAGACGCACCATGAAGGCAAGCGCAGCTCTAAGAAAGGAAGTCGACTCCGGAGATTGCTGGAAAGGCTTTCGGCCCGGAAGTTGGGCTACCTCAATCAACGTTCGCGATTTCATTGTTCGGAACGTCACGCCTTACAATGGGAATGAGGACTTTCTCGCGGCGCCATCGCAGCGCACAAAAGCCGTCTGGGCAAAGCTGCAGCCGTATTTCGCGGAGGAAAGAAAGAAGGGGGTCTTGGCGGTCGATGCGGAAACTCCCTCGACGCTGCTGGCCCATAAGGCCGGCTATATCGATCGTGACAACGAAATCATCGTAGGTCTTCAAACGGACCAGCCCTTCAAGCGGGCGATCTTCCCGTTCGGAGGCCTGCGCATGGTCGAGGCAGGCCTGAAGGCAGCGGGCCTCAAGCCGGATCCGGCTGTGCACGAGACTTTCACGAAATATCGGAAATCGCACAATGACGGCGTGTTCGACGCCTATACGCCGGAAATCATGAATTGCCGAAGGTCCGGAATCATCACCGGGCTTCCCGATGCTTACGGGCGCGGCCGTATCATCGGTGATTATCGGCGAGTGGCTCTTTACGGGGTCGATCGGCTCCTTGAGGCCAAGCGTGCGGAGCGGGCGCAGATCGACGACATGTGGCCGACCGATGAAATCATTCGGCAGCGCGAGGAACTATCGGAGCAAATGCGCGCCCTCGAGGACCTGGCCTCGATGGCAAAGCTCTACGGTCATGACATATCGAAGCCGGCTTCGAATGCCCAGGAGGCGTTCCAATGGACTTATTTCGCCTATCTGGGCGCGATCAAGGAAGCTAACGGCGCCGCGATGTCGATCGGCCGTATATCCAGCTTCCTGGACATCTACATTGAGCGCGACCTCAAGGGCGGCGTTCTTGACGAAGCGCGGGCGCAAGAGCTTTGGGACCAGTTGGTGCAAAAGCTTCGCATCGTCCGATTCCTCCGCACGCCGGATTATGATGCGCTGTTCAGCGGCGATCCCTACTGGGCGACCGAATGCGTCGGCGGAATGGATCTGGATGGCCGCGCACTGGTGACGAAGAGCAGCTATCGGATGCTCCACACCCTTTATAATCTTGGTCCGGCGCCCGAGCCGAACATCACGGTTCTCTGGTCGAACCAGATGCCGACCGCCTTCAAGCGCTATTGCGTCAAGATCAGCCGCGACACGTCCTCGCTGCAATACGAAAACGACGATCTGATGAGGCCGTTCTGGGGCGATGACTACGGCATCGCCTGCTGCGTCTCGGCCATGCGGCTCGGCAAGCAGATGCAGTTCTTCGGTGCCCGCGTCAATCTGGCCAAAGCGCTGCTCTACGCGATCAATGGCGGCCGGGACGAAGTATCTGGCGAACAGGTCGCCCCCGAAACGTTGCCTGTTTCCGGCGAGTTCCTCGACTTCGACGACGTCATGACCAAGTTCGACACGACAATGGAATGGCTCGCTCGGACTTATGTCCATGCGATGAACTGCATCCACTACATGCACGACAAGTACTTCTACGAACGCCTGGAGATGGCGCTTCACGATCGCGACGTTCTGAGAACGATGGCGTTCGGGATCGCCGGCCTCTCGGTGGTCGCCGACAGCCTAAGTGCGATCAAGCACGGCAAGATTCGTGTGATGCGCGACCAGAGCGGATTGGTCGTCGACTATCAAAACGTCGGTAACATCGCAACACCCCAATTCGGCAACAACGATGATCGCGTCGATCAAATAGCGTCGGACATCGTCACCAGCTTCATGGAAAAAATACGCAAGCACCCGACCTATCGAAACGCGACACACACGCAAAGCGTTCTCACCATCACCTCCAACGTCGTCTACGGCAAGGCCACGGGAAACACCCCCGACGGCCGCCGGAAGGGTGAGCCGTTCGGACCGGGCGCGAATCCCATGCACGGCCGGGACAGCCATGGCTGGCTCGCGTCTTGCCTGTCGGTTGCAAAGCTCCCCTACAAGGATGCGCAAGACGGCATCAGCTACACCGTCTCCATCGCTCCGCAGATGGCGCATCTGTCTGAAGCCAAGCTTGTTGACGAAGCAGTCAAGGCCTTCGACGTCTACTTCGAGCGGGGCGGCTTTCACATGAACCTGAACGTGATCGACCGGGAGACGCTCGAGGACGCGATGAAGAATCCGGACAAGTACCCGCAACTCACGATCCGCGTGTCGGGCTATGCCGTGAACTTCGTTCGTCTGACGCCGGAGCAGCAGAGAGATGTGATCAGCCGCACTTTCCACGGCCAGATCTAGCGGGGTCTCGCGATGTCGAGCGTGCAGCCGCTTGAATCCGGAAGTCGTTATGACATGCGGGTTGGGATTTCGCCCGACGCCCCCGATGAAGATAAAATCAAGGACGAAGAGGGCTCGTTCGGATATTGCCATTCCTACGAGACCTCGTCGCGCTACGACGGGCCGGGCCTGCGTCTCGTCCTCTTCGTCTCGGGATGCCTTCTACGCTGTACCTACTGCCATAATCCGGACACCTGGCACCTGAAGGACGGCACCTACGTATCGGTCGACCACGTGCTCCGCCGCCTCGGTGACTTTGCGCCCGCGATTCGCACCCTGGGCGGAGGTCTGACGATTTCGGGCGGAGAGCCCATGGTACAACTTGCCTTCACCCGAAGAATATTTGCCGGGGCCAAGGAGATGGGCCTGCACACGGCGATCGAGACGTCGGGATTTCTGGGCGATCGTGCGGATGAATTGTACCTGGCGGCGATTGACCACGTTCTACTCGACATCAAGAGTTCGGATCCTGAGACCTATCGCCGAGTGACCGGCCGGGACCTTGCTCCCACCCTGCGCTTTGCGGAGCGCCTTGCCTCGCTATCCAAGCCGGTCTGGGTCCGCTTCACCCTCGTTCCCGGCGAAACCGACGATCCGGCCAATGTCGACGGCATCGCCCGGTTCGTCGCACCCATGAAAAACGTGGAGTGGGTCGAGGTGCAACCCTTCCATCAGATGGGTTCATTCAAGTGGAAGGCGATCGGCCTCGAATACAAGCACCTCGATACTCCTGCACCGAGCCGGGATTTGGTGAATTGGGTTATCGAACAGTTCCGAGCCGCGGGCTGCCAAGCACGCTAACTGATCAGAAGTGGTCTGGGGAGATTAGACATGTTGGACCTTGCTCGCGATATCATCGGAAGCCAACCCATATTGACGGCATTCCTGGCGATCGGATTGGGCTATCTGGTTGGCCAGATCAGCATCGGCGGATTTTCGCTCGGAGTGGGTGCCGTTCTTTTTGTCGGCCTCGCCATCGGAGCCTTTGCGCCAAAAGCCCAGATCACAGGGCCGATCGGCCTGACAGGCCTGATCATGTTTCTTTACGGGATTGGTATCCTCTACGGCCGTCAATTTTTTGAGGGCATGGTGGGCGTCGGGCAGAAGTACAACCTGCTCGCGCTTGTCGCCTGTCTAGCGGGCTTGTTCGTTGCACTCGGCCTCGGGCACATCTTCGGCATAAAAGTTGGACATACGCTCGGCATCTACGCCGGATCGATGACGAGCACTGCGTCTCTCCAGGCAGCACTTGACGTCGTCAAGAACAAGGACCCGTCGATCGGCTATTCCATAGCATACCCTTTCGGCGTCATTGGTCCCATTCTCTGCATCTATTTCATGACGCGAATGGTGAAGCCTAAATTCCCGACCAAGGTGCAGCGTTTTCACATGGGAGAGATTTCGATCGGCGAAGGCTTTGCCGGCCGGCGGCTTGCCGATCTGACGGCGGAAGCGATGAGCGATCTGCAGGTAACCATGGTTCGAAAGGGTGAACGCAATTTCGTCCCAACAGATGATACTGTCCTGTCCGCTGGCGATGGCGTCCTGGTCGTTGCCGAACGCAAAGAGGCCATCGCAAAAGCGGCGGATGAGCTTGGCAGACTGGAACCCGGTCGGTTGGCCAGCGACCGCGCCGACCTCGACTACATCCGGGTCTTCGTCGGGAAGGCAGGCGTAGTAGGCATCCCGCTTGCGCGTCTTCCGATGCCTGCCGGCTACCCAACCCACCTGCTGCACGTTCGTCGCTACGATGCCGATTTGGCCCCGACGCCCGACCTGATGCTTGAATTCGGCGACCGCGTTGGGGTGCTGACGCCTCCCGACCGGAAGGAGGATATTCGCCGCCACTTCGGCGATACAATCAAGGCGGCGGCGGAATTCAGCTACGTATCGCTTGGGATCGGGATGGTCCTCGGCGTCCTTCTCGGACTTATTCCAGTTCCGATTCCCGGTGTCGGCGTCGTGACGCTCGGAATTGGCGGCGGTCCGTTGATCGTTGCTCTTATCCTCGGCAAATTGCGTCGCACGGGCCCCTTGCTTTGGACGATGCCGTTGCCGGCCAATCTTGTGCTACGAAATTTCGGCCTCGCGATGTTCCTCGCCACCGTCGGTGTCAACGCCGGACAGCCTTTCGTCCGTACGGTCGCGGAATCCGGGTTGACGATGCTGTTCATCGGTGTCGCAGTTCTGTTGACGACGGTGTTCATCGTCTTGGTGGCCGGCCACTATGTGCTGAAGATTCCGTACGACGACCTCGTTGGCGTCGCATCTGGCGCGACAGGAAATCCCGCTATCCTTGTCTACTCGACCAAGATGGCGCCGACCGAGCGTCCCGATATTGGGTATGCCATGATCTTCCCCTCGATGACCCTCGTGAAAGTCGTCGCGGTGCAGATCGTCGGTCTTTTGGCGATTGCAGGTAACGCCGGCTAGCGATGCTAGATCCGGCCCGATCATCGGCGAATTGCCATTTCCCGCCGTCCACCCGGCCGGCGCAGCCGTCGATCACTGGCCCTGTCTGGACAATAAGAACCCGTGTAGAGGAGATACAGGATGGCTGACCGAGCACCCGTGCCGCAACCACCCATCTTCAATTTAAACGCCTACAGCCCGGCCGAGATCAAAGAGGCAGTCGAAAAAGTCGGGGTCAAGAAGACGAAATTGCCACCTCAAGCCTCCTTCATGCTGGCGATCGTGGCTGGCGGCAGCGTCGGCCTCGGGGCGCTTTATTATACGATTGTCGCCAGCGACGCAGGGCTGAGCTTCGCTACCACACGCGTGGTCGGCGGTCTGGCGTTCTCGCTTGGGCTGGTACTTGTCTTGGTGGGAGGCGCCGAGCTGTTTACGGGGAACAACCTGATCGTCATGGCCTGGGCGAGTGGAAAAGTTTCTACGAGAGAAATACTGCGCAATTGGGTCATCGTGTATTTCGGCAATTTGGTCGGCTCCCTTGGACTTGTTGTGCTGGTCTTTTTTTCACATCATCTTGACATGAACGGTGGCCGCATCGGGTTGTCGATATTGAATACGGCTGTCGCAAAGATTCAGCCTGACGTGGTGACGCTTTTCTTCAAGGGCATTCTGTGTAATTTGCTCGTCTGCCTGGCGGTTTGGCTTGCATATGCAGGCCGGTCGGTCACTGACAAGATTCTTGCTCTCATATTTCCGGTCTCCGCCTTTATAGCGGCCGGCTTCGAGCACTGCGTCGCCAACATGTATTTTCTACCGTTGGCTTGGCTGCTGTCGCAGACTGGCAACGCTCCGACTAATTTCGACGCCTCACTTATTACGATATCCGGGATTATCCATAACCTGGTTCCAGTCACACTCGGCAATATCGTCGGTGGTGCCGGTTTGGTCGGCGCTGCGTACTGGGTCATCTACCGGGCGGCGTTTAGTGCCGCCTATCTGGGCGAGAAGTGATCGGTTCAAGGCGCAACGCTTATCGGTAGGGTCGAGGACTGGCGCGCCGGTTTAGGTCGAAGTTTGGGTTCCCTGTTGTCTCGCCCTTTCGTCTGCGAGTGTCCCACTATCTCGACCATGCCACGTCTCCAGCCCCCTCCACGTCGCACGCAACGTGCGGATTTCCCGCATTGCGCGCCCCCATTTGCTTCACGCCAAAGCTTATGGGACCTATCCTGCTGGGGCGACTTTCGGCCCGTCGCGTCGCACTCGATAGGCGTTGAACAGCCCTAGAGTGTCGTACAGCCACCGCCTATTCCATCGTTCCCAGTCGAAGCCCTTTCGTTTCTGAGCATGCACCAGATGGCGCCTGACCTTCTTCTCCACCCAGTCCTTGATGAAGCTGAAGCACTCGCTGGAATGCCCCACCGCGAAGTAGTTCACCCATCCCCGTAGCACCGGATTGATCAGGCCTATCACCCGTTCAATCGGTTGCGACCGGTGTCGGCGGAACACCTCTTTGAGCGCCCGCACCAGCGCCGTCCGCTTTTTGAGCTTGGGCGTGTAATGCGGCCGCATCGCCCCGCTTAGACCTCGGAGGTAGCGGAACTCAAAACCCAAGAACCCGAAGCACTCACCGCGCTCAAGGTCCACCGTGCGGCTCTTTTCATCATTGATTTCAACCTGCAGCTTGCCGAACTCCTCCCGAAGCCGCTTGTCCACAGCCCCGACCAGCCAGTCATGTCGCTTGTAGGCGTCGATCAAGATCACCAGATCGTCAGCGAACCTCGCATATTCGATGTAGGTGTACCTGCCATTTCGCGTGACCTCCCGCGCCCGCTCCAGCATCTTGTCCACCTCATTGAGGTAAAGGTTGCTGAGCAAGGGCGAGATGACCCCGCCTTGTGGAACGCCCTTCTTGCCAGAAGCCTTCAGCATAACCTTCAGAAGGTGCATGACGTCCGCGTCGTCTATCCGCTGCGCCACCTTCGCCAACAGCCGGTCGTGCCGAACATTGTCAAAGTAGGCGCGCAGATCAAAGTCGAGGACCCGCGTCTTCCGCTGGACTATCGCCTCAGCAACTCGCTTGATCGCATCATGAGCAGTCCGCTTGGGACGATATCCAAACGATCCCGGTTGGAAATCCGCCTCGAAGACAGGCTCGAGTATGAGCTTGAGCGCGCCTTGCACCACTCTGTCGCGGATCGCTGGAATCGAGAGGACACGGACTTTGCCCCCGTCCTTCGGTATCTCCTGCCTCCGCGCGGGAAGTGGCTGGTAGGTGCGCCCGATCAGTTCGTCCCGTAACTGCTCGAGCAAAGCCTCCACGCCTTGCGCCTCGATGGCCTCGAAGGTGACCCCGTCTATTCCCGGTGCCCCATCGTTCCTTTTGGCCATCTCATACGCAGCGCGCAGGGTCCCCATCTTGCAGACGTGGACGTATAGTCCCCAGAAACGCCAGGACGGTTCAGCCTTCGCCTTGACGTATATTCTCCGCCTCAGGTCCTGCAAATCAATGGACGCCTTTGTCATCTCGTCCTTGCCTTCCCCTATGTTGGAGACATTGCAAATGGCAGGGCCCCTTTGCTCCGCGGACATTGCTCCGCTTCATCGCTACTACGGACCCAGCCGCCACCCTCTCGTCTTCGGCCGACTTCCCGGTTTCGCCGGTTATACGGCCTACCTTGCTCCGACGATTTCGCGCCGGGACGAAGAGGGCTTCTCCAGTTGCTTAGCATGTCCTTGTCACCGTGCTGTCGCTTCCACCCCGCCGAGGTGAGCATCCGTATCGGTCAGTCTTCGGCTGCTCATGCGGCCTTCGCCCTCCGGTTGAAGGCTCGGCCCTCGGGGATACTCATTTTCGAGGCCACAACGCGTTTACCTTTGTTACGGCCCGGTGACTCGTAGCCTCCCCTGGGGAGACCTCGTCGATAGGCTTCAGAGTTTCAGTTTCCATCACCTCTGCTATCCAAACTACGGGGCTCTGACTTCTACCCCGGCAGGTTTGTCTCCTGCTGAACATGCCAGCCTTCACTGGACACACAACCGGACATGCCGATCTCCGGCATCCGGCTCTCCGACTGGCTTCACCGCGAGGTATACGAAGAGCAAACTAACCGCACGCGGCTTCGGTGCGGTGAGTAACTCCCCTTCGCCCCTCGACACAGCAATCTCCGGCGACTCCTGTCGTTGATAGTGTTTGCAGGCTTATCGCCAATCACCGCGACCTCGCCATCTTCGAAAGCGCACCAGAAGTCGGGGCCCTTTCCTCAGCCAGCATTACCCGGCTTCGACGGTCATACGACCCCGTCCGACTCCCGCCATGGCCGCCGCCTTTCGCGACGTCGAGGCCGCTACCCTCGCCCTTGACGGGTCTCCCCCTGTAACTACGAACCACCCTTCCGACGTGCCGTACCCACTACCCCGGCGGATCGCGTGGGTGCGCTTGTCGATTACTTCCCCACGCGTGCTGCCTTCCCCAAATGACCGGTGGGTCGGCATCCGCATTAGAACTTTCGAGATGCTATGGGGCAGACCGCGGCGAGACTCTACCATCGTCACTTAAGGCAACGTCGATGGAGCATCCCATGTCCCAACTCAACGACTTAAGCAGGTCCCTCACTTCCCTGGAGCAAGACAACGCGATCATTGCGGTAATCGAGATGAGTCAATCGAGCTGGCTCGTCGCCGGCATCGTTCCAGGCATAGAGCGCCATCCGCTGAAAAAAGCTTGAACCGAACGAGGGGGAGTTACTCCGTTTACTGATGCGCTGGCGTGCGGAGGCAACCAAAATGGGCTGCACGATCACGCGCATTGCCGTCGCGTATGAGGCTGGCCGCGACGGATTTTGGCTGGCGCGCTGGCTACGGGCGCACGACATCGAAACCTACGTCATCCACCCGACGAGTGTAGCTGTATCGCGCGAGCATCGCCGCGCGAAAACAGATCGACTCGACACTCGATTGCTCAAACGCGTCTTCATCGGCTGGCTGCGTGGTGAACCAGATCACTGCCACATGGTGGCGATTCCGACGCTGGCGGAGGAGGATGCGAAGCGCCCGAACCGTGAGCGCGAGGGACTCGTTCGTGAGCGTACGCGCATTGTAAACCGGATGAAGTGTTGTCTGGCCCGCTTCGGTGTTCGAAGCTTCAAGCCGACGTTGCGCAAGGCACCGGAACGTCTCGCAACGCTGGTCACGCCGGAGGGGGTTCCGCTCCCGGCAAATACACTTCTCGAACTTCGTCGAGACATGGCGCGACTGCGTTTTATCATGGACCAGATCAAGGAAGTTGAGGAGGCGCGTGCGCAACGCTTGGAACAGGCGCCTCAGGAAAAATCGCAAGCGATGGTCCGACTGCTCGCCCGTGTTGTTGGCGTTGGCATCGAAACGGCGGACATGCTGGTGCATGAGATCCTGTCGCGGAGTTTGCGGGATCGACGAGCTGTGGCGCGCTACGCTGGTCTCACCGGCGCGCCAGATGAGAGCGGGAGCAGACGGCAAGAGAAAGGACTTGCCAAGGCGGGCAACGCACGGGTACGCCGCGGAATGATTTAGTTGGCTTGGCGCTTTTTGCTCTTCCAGAAGGATAGTGCATTGGCCCAATGGTATCGTACACGGACTGAAAGTGCTGGCAAAAAGCGTAAGACAATGATCGTGGCTCTGGCCCGGAAATTGCTAATTGCTCTGTGGCGTCTGGTAACAATTGGAGAGGTTCCAGCTGGCTTCGTGTTGCGAGCCGTGTGATCGGAGAACTCAGACAAGATAAGCTCTCGGAGCTTGACGAACAGAACCTCGTCAGCATCCGATGACGATCCGAGGTGGCGGTCGCCCGAAGCAGGCCATGGTGTTAACACCGGTTTCGAGAATGGGTCCGCCGCCGAGGAGCTTCGCCGCCGATGCGCATGACTGCATCATGGTCAGGTCTCTATGGACCTACCGAATACAAGGTTGCGGCGCGATGATTCGCGCCCCATGGCAAGCTCCCCTCTGATCGTCGTCCCGATCGCGTCAAGTGTGCCGTCGTGCTCGGAGCCGTCTAGGTATGGCCTGGCCAGGGCGGAGCATGCGGAAAGGTTGGTGCGACGGCCAACCTTGACGGCCCCTGCGCGCGCCGCCGTGAGCAAAGCGCGCGTGGGGACGAAGAAACGAGCTTTGAGATCGAACAAAGAAACTGATGAAGGAGAAAAGATGTGTTGTGCCGGCATGACCTCTTGACATACCCCATACAAGGCCTGCTCAGGCTTCACTCACGTTACGGCCCGCCGGATTGCTCAACCGCCAAAAGCGGCCTTTGTCACGAGGCTCCAGCCCTGCCGGTTACCCGACCGAACCGCTCGTCAGCTACAAGATCAATCGACAACTCTCTGGGTGGAATCTTCCTCCACTAGTGATCCGCGCCTTCGGGGCGCACTGCCAATAGCGGACATGACCAGGCGCGCGCGAGCATGCAGGGCAAGCCCGAGCGAGTTGGCCGTCGTTCAAATTGGAATAAGATCGGGAAACACGAGCACGCCTATGAGACGACGCCCGAGCCGTCAACGCGTGGCGTTGTAGACATCACGAAGGACGTTCGTCTCAAGCTCCAGTTCCTCCAGTCGATGCTTGACTACATCGCCGATGCTGACGATACCGGCTAGCTTACCGCCGCGCAGTACCGGCATGTGGCGCACGCGATGGCGCGTCATCAGGTTCATCACGCGATTGACACTCTCGTCCGGGGACACGGTGGTCACACCGTGTTGCATAATTTCCTTCACAGGCATCGACCCGACTGTCTCGCCATAGCGAGAAAATGCATGAACGATTTCACGTTCGGAAATGAGACCAAGAACTGCGTCTCCACTCGTCACCACGAGAGCGCCAATATTCTTTGCGCGGAGCCAGCCCGCCGCACTCTTGACGCTGGCTTCCGGAGCTATTGTTGTGACGTCGGCGCCCTTCCGCATCAGAATGCTTTCGATGGACATAGCCTCCTCCCATCGTGTGGCCTAGCCGCCTATCTCATTGACTTGCGTTGCAGTGCCGGTCTCGCCCCCGCATTTGGGGGGGCATGCCATGGAACCCGTTCTCCTCTATGATTAGCATATCATATCGGCGGGAAGCAGTCAGCAAGCGTCGGGGGACCGCGCAACCGATCAGTCGTTGGCAAACTGGTGCGTGATCGGTTCGGGTCAAACTCTAGCATCGGACCGCAACAAAGTTAGGTCCGTTCACCTCTTCATAGCGGACTTGCGGCGACAGCACCGGCATGACCATTTCGTGCCATTTCCGGACTTATCGGCAACACGTCGTGAGGTGTGGGGTAGAAATTCCCCGGGCGGTTCAGTGTCCTGGATGAATAGCGTCGTTGAGATAGATGCAGGTAAGGATGGCAAACACGTAAGCCTGCAGGAACGCGACCAGAAGTTCGAGCGCGGTCATCGCAACCGTCAACCCGAGCGGTAGTATGCCGCCGATCCAACCAATCGCGCCAAGCGAGGTGCCGAGCAGCGCAACGAATCCGGCGAACACCTTGAGCGTGATGTGGCCGGCCAACATGTTGGCAAACAGACGCACGCTGTGTGAGAGGGGCCGCGTTAGGAAGGAGATGATTTCGATCGCGACGACAAGTGGCAGGATGTAGATCGGAATGCCCGAGGGCACGAAGGTCCTAAAGAACTTCAGGCCATTCCTGTAGAAGCCGTAGATCAGCACCGTGAAGAACACGAGCAGCGCCAATGTGGCAGTAACGATGATGTGGCTCGCGACCGTGAAGGTGTAGGGAATGATGCCGATCACGTTTGAGACCAGGATGAACGTGAACAGTGAGAACACTAGCGGGAAGAACCTCATCCCTTCCGGGCCGGCGGTGGAGCGGATCATAGAGGCCACGAACTCGTAGCTCACTTCGGCCATCGACTGGAAACGCCCGGGGACCAATTGCCGGCCTGCAGTGCCACCCACGATCAGCAAGCAAATTACCGCCACCGAGACCAACATGTAGATGGACGAATTGGTGAAGTAGATGGCCTGATTGCCGATCTGGCCGATTTTGAAGAGGTTGTCGATATTGAACTGGTGAATCGGATCAAGGGTCATGCGCGATTCCATGTCAAGCGGCTCAGCCGTTAGGCAAATTCCGCATTCGCGAACACGAGGACACACGGGTCAAGCTACATCATCCGCGACTGGCGAACCATAAGTCAGAGATGTTGACTTAATAGGTTGCCAAAAAGGCCGATTTCCGAGTCGGGTCAATCGCGTCGTCGACCGTGGTTCGGCCACTTCCGGTCTGCCCCTATGAACGGACATAGTCAGACCGCCCCGACATTCGGAAAAGTGCCACAAACAGACGTGCGGCGCGATTTCGCCGTCGCCATTTTTTCCACATCCGGCTGCGGGAGCCTAAATGTCGATCGTCTCGTTCGGCAGATGGTGCTCATGCCAAACGGCATTGAGAATACCGAAAGTGCAGGCGAAAGCGACTCCGAGTATCCAGGCAAAGTACCACATTCTGCCTCCTCAATAGAAACCGGATGAATTGTGCTCAATACCCTTCGCAGTCACCCGCCCGCGCAGCACAGTGAAAACAATCGCGGTGTAGACGAGGATGACAGGCAGAAAGATCAGCGTCGCCAGCAGCATCACGAACAGGGTGAGTTGAACTCGATGAGGCATCCCATACGGTTAAGCTCGCGGTTGGTGCAACGTTCGACGGCAGCAAGAAGGGGAACATGCTCACGCCGGCGGTCGCGATGATGCCAAAAATGCCGAGCGCACTGGCCATGAAGGCTAGCCCGCGCCTTTGGACGTTGGTCAGGAGCAGCGCGAGCAGCGGACCAATTATGCCGAGGCAAGGCGCTACGATCATCCAAGGGTGCGTTGCGTAATTGGCGAGCCACTGGCCCGGCTGGCGAACGACCGTCTTCATGAGAGGATTCGACGGCCCGTCGCCAGTCACTGTGCTGGTGATGGCATAACCGTCGATTCGGACCGACACCCATAATCCAGCCACGCCGAATAGAACCGCCGTGAGCACAGCGCCAATCTTGATGAACTCTTGCGCGCGCTGCCGAATCGGTCCGTTCGTCTTCAGCGTCAGATAGATCGCGCCGTGAGTGGCAAGCATTGCGGCAGAGACGAGGCCGCACAGCAGGCCGAATGGATTGAGCAGTTCGAACAGTCCGCTTCCCTCGTAGAAGACGCGCAGGTCGGAATCGATGTGGAACGGAACGCCCTGCAACAAGTTGCCGAACGCCACACCGAACACCACACTCGGCACCAGCCCGCCCGCGAACAGGGCATAGTCCCAGAACGTCCGCCAGCGCGTATCGGCAACCTTATTGCGAAATTCGAACCCGACCGGGCGCAGGATGAGCGTGGCGAGGACCAGAAACATGGCGATGTAGAAGCCCGAGAACGACGTGGCGTAGACCGGCGGCCATGCCGCGAACACGGCGCCGGCACCGAGGATTAGCCAAACTTGATTGCCCTCCCAGACCGGTCCGATGGCATTGATCGTGACGCGCCGCTCGATGTCTGTACGCGCGACGTAGGGCAGCAGCATCGCCACGCCGAGATCGAAACCGTCCATGATGGCGAAGCCGATTAGCAGCACGCCCAGGAACAGCCACCACACGAGCCGAAGGATTTCGTAGTCGACCGGGATCGTCGTCATCGCGCCTACCTCATTCCGCAGGCAGCGCTACAGGCCGCAGCGCTGGTTCTGGCAATCCCAGCGCGCCAACCGGTCCCATGCGGATGTATCTGAGCATCAGCATGACATCGACAACGAGGAGGGACGAATAAAACAAAACGAAGCCCGTCAGGGTGAACAGCACCTGCGCGGCGGACACCGATGATACGGCAAGAAATGTCGGCAGCACGCCGTCGATTGCCCATGGCTGGCGGCCATATTCGGCGACGATCCAGCCCAGCTCCGCCGCGATCCAGGGAAGCGGCAGCGACCAGAGCATGAGGCGCAACAGCCACTTCCGCGAAAAGTTACGAATCGACGCGTTCCAGAACGCAATCGCAAACATTGCAATGAAATAGAAGCCGAGCGCCACCATGATGCGGAAACTCCAGAACAGCGGCGCGACCTTTGGCACGGTGTCGCCGGCGGCCCGCTCAATAGTTGCAGCGTCGGCGGTGCGCGGATCGTCGACATAGCGCTTCAGGAGGAGCGCGTAACCAAGGTCGGCCGCGTGCTCGCGGAGCTGCGTCGCCGCTTGGCTGTCGCCACGGTTCTGCCTGAGTTTCTCAAGCGCCCCATAGGCGGTCAGGCCGTTCCGGACTCTCTCTTCGGCGTGCGCGACCAAGTCGTTGATTCCCGGTATCGGCTGGTTGAACGAGCGCGTCGCGATCACGCCGAGCATCCAAGGTATCTTGACGGCGTATTTGACCTCGCGGCTCTGCGTATCGGGAATGCCGAACACATTGAATCCGGCGGGCGCCGGCTCGGTTTCCCACATGCCCTCAATGGCGGCGAGCTTCATCTTCTGGTTCTCGGATACGGTGTATCCGCTTTCGTCGCCGAGAACGACCACACATAGCGCCGCGGTAAGGCCGAACGCCGATCCGACGATGATCGACCGTTTGGAAAACGCCTGGAAGCGTCCGGAAAGCAGATAATAGGACGAAATGGCAACGACGAACATCGAGCCGGTGACGTAGCCTGCGCCGACCGTATGCACGAATTTGGCCTGACCGACCGAGTTGAAGATCAGGTCCCAGAACGACGTCAGCTCCATCCGCATGGTGTCTGGATTGAAGACGGCCCCCGTTGGATGCTGCATCCATCCGTTCGCAATCAGGATCCATAAGGCGGACAAGTTGGATCCGATCGCAACCAGCCACGTCACGGCCAAGTGACCGAGCTTCGAAAGTCGGTCCCAGCCGAAGAAGAACAGACCGACGAAAGTCGACTCGAGAAAGAAAGCCATCAGGCCCTCGATCGCCAGTGGAGCGCCGAAGATGTCGCCGACGTAGTGCGAGTAGTAGGCCCAATTGGTTCCGAACTGAAATTCCATCGTTATGCCGGTAGCAACCCCCATCGCGAAATTGATACCGAACAATTTTCCCCAGAACTTCGTCGCGTCACGCCAAATTTCCCGTCCGGTCATGACGTACACGCTTTCCATGATGGCAAGCAGGAACGACAACCCCAGCGTCAGCGGCACGAACAGAAAATGATAAAGTGCCGTTACTGCGAATTGCAATCGCGAAAGGTTGATGGGATCAAAATCGAACACGTCAATGTCCCCCTTCATTTGGCAACGGCACGGAGGGACCGATCAGGCGCGAGATCCTGGTCGAGTCGACGACCATCCGCCCGCTGCTCGAAAACAGAAAAACGCCGATAGCTGCGATTGCCATTAGCTTGACGACCAGCACAAGCACGATTGCCTTTGAGAGCGGGGTTGGCGGTCGCGCGCCCGCAGCGAGGAAAGCGGCAAGTGACGATAGGACGGCTTTCATCGATAGCCTCGTCTGAAGACGTCGCGCGTCCGCGTCGAACGACATTCTCTCACCGCAGATATGCTGAGCTATACGCGGTGCGGCAGCCGCCATATTGCAGTGCCGCACAACTGGTAGAGATCCGGCGGGTTGGGAGCTTGATTCAAATCAAGCCGACGACAGCTCATGCTCTGACTAAGGGGGTTGTTTTTCTCGAGCTTACCGATCTTGGCCTTCGCAGGCACGCCATTCCCGGGGCCGACTTCCGTTGTGGGTCAAACCCGGACCTCGCGCCGCAACAACGGAGATGCGGAGGTCACTCTAGCATGTCCTCTGTTGTGGAAGTTATCGGCCTGGATCTTGCAATTCAAGGGAAACAAGCCTTGCTAAAAGCGTCGCCGGATAAAGTTGGCCAATTACGCTTTCGATGTTGCATAGACTTCGCACTAACGGATGCACTGGAACGATGTCGCCGTAGCCAGTCGATGTCAGCGTAACAAAGCTCATATAAAAAAGCGCGCTGGCGAGTGACTGATCGTCGTCAAATGTTATTCCCTTGATCGCGTCCTGATTTGACAGGCCGACAAAAAGAAAAAGCGTCGCAAAGGCCACCGCGATCAACAGGTACAGAAGGATCGCTCCGATAATTCTGTGATATGTGACACGGCCTCGCCTGAATACGGTCCGAGTGACCACGATCCCAAGAGTGCAGGCGATGATCAACCATGCGCCGGCCAATATGTGAAGATGGAAGGGTACCGGGTAATAGAGCCGCAGGAAAAATACGGCAATATTGGCAGCGAGGGCAATCGACATTAAAACGAGGGCCGTGGGGCTGTTAGAAATGATCACCATGCCGCCGATGATCGCGAGTAACAGGCCGATGGCAAATAAATGAAACGCGGAGATGCCAACTGCCTGGAGTGGAGCGAAGACAAATATTATCAGTATCAGCACTCCAGTCAGCGCCGAGAGCAGCCAGTCGCTTCTTCGTTGCGCAGGTGGCGCAAATCACTGAGGGGGTCTAACATCATCGTAAGTTCCTCCAGTTGCGATACCAATGTCCCTGGCGCGGCGTCGGATGTGAGGAATGTCGGCTCTGGGTCAAAAGCGCCGTTTTGACCGTCTGCCCGTGACTTCCGGTCTACCCCAATCAACGGACATGCTCAGCGTCCGTCGGCATGTCTCAAAAGTGCCAGAAAGCGACATTGCCTCTCACTTGTCCGCCAGACACGCCCAGCGGCAGCGGCCGTTCTACGGGTCAACGCGCTCCCAATCCAGAAAATCGATCTGGTCGAACGCGCGGCGCGGCTCATTGAGGAACAACACGAGCCGCAGGCCATCAGTCAAATAGTGCTCGCCGGTGAGATTTACCCGTGGATCGGGCATGGACGACACGCCTACGCCTCGGACAAAGCCAAAGCGTGAAACAGCCCCGGACAGGAACAAGTCCTGCATCAGATAGAAGCGGTCCTGATCCACTTCCGGACTAATAAGATGGGTCGTCAGATACCAGGATTGTGTGGTCAGCTTGATGCCGATGTCGCGGCTGATTTGGCCAACCCACACCTGAAGTCCGTCAATGGTGAACGGTGCCAGCCAGAGCCGTAGGTGATTGCGCAGGCTGACGGTGTCGCGCGCTTTCTGCAGCGCGACATCCTGCTGGCGCCCAAAAACATATAGCGGGCTGACCGGCGCGTTGAAATATTCGCTGCCAAACAAGAAGGCCCGAATAGTCCGGTAAACGCTGTGGAGGTCGAACGGCTCGTCAAGCCTCCAGCCTCGCTCGATGAAGGCAAATAGCGCGTCAATGCCGCGCCCAACGACTACGATATTGAGCGGATCACCGTTGGTATTAGCGGCCTTGTTGGTCGTGCAACAGCGTAACTGCGCCAGCTTTTCGCGCAGTGTCGCGAGATCGACGGCCTCGATTGTACCGGGCGAATAAATGGTTCCAAAGTCGGTTTTCTGAATCGCGTATGAGCGGCCGCCGACCGGCAGCACGAACCTGAACCGAAGCATCTGCCTATCGGTCTCGAACCCGACCTCAAGCAGCTTCAAACCGCCTTCACGGTGCGTGAAGACGAACCCGGCAGCGGTCTGTTTTTGCGGAATCACATCCGGCACCGGGGTTCGCGCCACTACCGCTGCGATCGATGCATTGGTACTGCCCGACCACCACCAGACGCGAAGTAACCGTTCGACTTCCGGGGCCGAGAAATAATTCGGATCGGTGACGATCGGCAGAAAGCGCAGCCGCAAATCGCTGGCGTTATCTACGCTCAGCCAAACGACCTGGATGCCATGGTCAGCCAGTGATGCGCCGAAATATCGTTCACTTTCGTCGTCGGTCAGCACCGCAGCGCGAACGGTGACCGCTCCCTGCTGGCGAACCTCAGCGCGGGACATAAAGGGCTGCTCCGCTGTCAGGTCAGGGTCAGCGCCGCTGGAACGATTGAACGCGGCGAACAGTGCAAGCAGCACCAAAGTTATGAACGGCCCGCGCCAGTTCTTCGTCATGTGTCAATCCGATGCGGCCCATTTAAGCCAACACAGGTTCGGAATATCGCAGTGTGCTCCCATTGATCCAGGTCAACGTCGTCGCGCTTAAGACCCTGCCTGGGTCGTAACCGGACTCTTGTCAGACGTCCGCCCTATGGCCGCTAATGGGATGGTCCGGCCGTGCTCCGGCCCTGCCAGCACGAGAGGCTGGCGAGGGGCGCTCAAGACAAGGAGCACGCCATGTCTCAGAAACTCAGCGCAGCGATCGCCGTGATCGGCATCGATATCGTTGTGCAAAGGGATAAGCTAATCGTTCGGTTTAAGTCAGATCCCTCAGACGAAGCACCCGATAGCTCGGACGATCCATCGCTCACCATTGCCTGGCATAAACCGCCATCCAAAAGATCGCGCTGGATTCTACTCTCGCATAACGCATCTCGGAGCGAAATTCGGCCGGAGCAGTTCGAGCGCCGAACGCGCCTGGTCAACGCCATCGCCAAAGGCCGCCGGTGGCTGGATGATGTGGTCTCTGGTCGAGTAACCAACGTCACCGAACTTTGCGCGCGCGAGAGGTGCAACTCTCGGCAGGTCAACATGATGATCTCGCTCGCCTTCCTTGCATCCAACCTTGTCAAAGCAGCCGTAGAAGGTCGTCTGCCGCGTGGTATCGGCGTCGAGCGGCTCCGCGATCCGCCGACAGAATGGAGCCGGCAATTCGAGGCGCTCGGCCTCAATCCGGAATAACCTCAACCCCGCCCCGGCATCTCGAGTTAGGCTAGCTCGAAAAATCCCAATTGCGGTTACGAATACGGTCGGAATTCGGGTTCAAGCCCGGCCATCGGGAACGGAATTTTTGGGTGCAGAGACAGGGCGCCAAAAGTCCCCGCTCAAACGCGCCACCGTATGCAGAGACCAAGGTTCGGGAACTGGGTGGCCGAAAGTCCCCGCAGAAACGCCCTGTTTGGCATCGTCTCGGAAATTTGCGGTTTGCGAGGGCTGGATGGTGGGCGCACCAGGGCTCGAACCTGGGACCCGATGATTAAGAGTTAGCGTGACCCGGCGAGTTGGGGTGGTCCTAAGTCGAATTAAGGATACTAAAATCCACTTTACTTCCCTTTGAATTCACAAAAGAATATCAATTATTGGTGTGTTGGGCCCGTCAATGTTGGACAAATGCCATTTCGACGATTATTCCATAATCTGTGACCCCATTGAGAACAAAAAGCGCGTGTGACCCGGTATGGCTGACAAGAAAAAAAATATCACGATGTCGACGGTGAATTCTGCCGTGGAGCGAGCAGCCGAGGGCGAGGCGTACGATCTGACTGATCCTCAGTGTCCAGGGCTGCAGTTGCGCGTCCGCGGCGGCGCCGTCACATTCACGGTCCGCACGAGGTTGTTCGGGGTACAGAAGCGCTGGATCATTGGCAACGCGGAGACCAAGCCCGAGGACGCCCGCAATCGTGCAGGCGAAGTCAAGGCCTGGTGCCGGCGCGACCAGGATCCGGAAAAGCTCGTCACCCAGTACATGACCGGAATCTCGATCGCCTATCAGGTCCGCGTCGCAGGCGAACGCCCTCCCCTGTCCTGGGGCTGGCAGAAGGCCGTCGACAAGTTCATGGACCACATCCTGGCCCTGCGATCGGGAATTACCTACGACGACTATGCGCGCACCATCGGCGGCAAGAACCGGACGAAACCGGACAAACGCCACGCCATGGTGCCCGAACTCAAGCGTTTCCTCGGCCGCGACGTCGCCTCGATCAGCAGGGAAGAAATAGCGGAGACGATTGCGGAGGTTTGCCGCAGAAAGCATCCGTTGGGGGTTCATCTCAAGAGCGTGCTCAGCAGCATGTGGACGTTCCTTGGGGACGACTCCCGCCGCCGTGAGACGTCGGTGCCCGCCAATCTCCTGCTGAGGCTCAAGGCTCCCGAGCAGCCCTCCGTCCTTCGAGGCGACCCGGCGACGCTGGACGTCATGGGCTTGTTCAAGGATGATACCGAAGATCCCCGACGGGACGTGCCTTCCGCGCTCACCATGGGCAGGGCGCTCGCCATCTCCCGCTCCGGAGGAATGAAGCAGCCGGCCGCGCTCTCGGTGCAGTTGCTCGCAGGCTCGCTGCAACGCCGCCGGGCGGTCATCGGCGGCCACCGGGCCGACTTCCACACGATGGGAGAATGGTCGGACAAGAGCGCCGACATTGTCTGGGCCATTCCGCCCTATATGCGGAAGCGCTCCAACAAGCGGCGCGCGCATCTCAACCATGACGTGGTTCTCGTCGGTTGGGTCGCCAAGGCGGTTCACCAACTCGACTACATGGCCGTCGATCAGGGCTACTATTTTCCGGTACGCCCGACAGGTGGCAAGACCAAAAATCCGCACGCCGACCCCGGCTTCATCAATCACGCCCTGCAATACATGCCGGGCGTCGATATGAGTTGCCACAGTTGGCGGCGAGGCTTTGCCAGCCACGGGCAGCGCGAACTCGGCTTTTCACTGGCTGACATCAAGCTGATCCTGGATCACTCGGAAGGTGCCCCCTCCGGGGACGTGACGGCGGGAAACTACGCCCTCGACCCGATGATCGCGAAGAAGCGGGAAATCATGGTGAAGTGGCTCGGCTGGCTCGAATTGCAGGTCGAGGCCGCGATCGCCGAGGATCCTTCGCTGCTCGATGCAGAGGCGGTCGGTGGCGCAATCTTCCGTGCTCGATATGGCGAGGAGCGCTGGGAGCAGCGGCTTGCTCGCACGCAAAAGCATGGCGTTGGGCCTCTGGATTATCCGTTTGCCGGCAAGAAGAAAAAGAAGGCTTTGATGCACCCTCACGTTTCGCAATAGGGCCGACGGCACCCATCTCGTAGTCCGAATTCGCTAGGCGATGATCAGGTAGAGCACTCCATTGGTAATGGAGAGGTCGACAGTTCAATCCTGTCTGGCAGCACCATCCATCCCTTTGGATATGTTGATTTTATTGGAAATTCGGTCCTGAGTGCCACACAAAAGTGCCACACAGACCCATGGTTTCCTTGAAGTGTTCGATGTCCAAACGAGCCCGATCTAACGTCCCGCAGTTCCGCGTTCGTGTCCCCGCCAAGGTCGCCGATCAGTTACGCGGTAAGCGTGTGCTGTTCAGCATATCAACCCCGAACGATAGCCCCTGCATCAAGGTCGCGACGATCGGGACCGAGGTTGCATTCAGCCTTGATACGAAAGACCCAGTCATTGCAGAGGCACGACAAGCCAACGCCCTGGATCATCTCCGCCGGCTGATCGACCTGACAGAAGCGGAGCCAGTCAACCTCTCTCACAAGGATATGGTTGCGCTGAGCGGAGAGACGTACCGGCTCTACAACGAAATCCATGGCGATAATCCTGGCGAGCCCTCTGCATGGGCCTACCACAAGGCACTGCATCGTGCGGCGCTTGAAGGGCGAATTAAGAGCCCGCCGGCTGCAGCGCTGATGGCGAACGAAACGGCCAGTGCGATCGATCTATTCGGAGCTGGCGATTTGACCGGAGCGGTGAACGCCTTGCCGGCCGGTCAATATGACAGTCTGGAAGATCGGTTCGGATTGTTGGGAGACTGGGTGCTGATCCGCCAGCGCATCCACTTGGCCCCGGAAGATCGGCGACGGTTCCTGCGTCTTGTCGGGACCGCTGTGCTGGATGCCGGCTGGCAACTCCGACGCAATGCTGAGGGGGATTATAGCCCTGATCCGAAGGCGCAACGCTTCCCATCGATCGAAACCGAGCTATCGCCGAAAGTTGGTGACGGCGGGAATCGGAAAGGCGGCATATCGTGGGGGTGCTTGACGCCTCCACTTCTCCACCGAAGGAGCGATATGCCGTGTCCAAAGATAACATCATCAAGCTGATTCAGCCAGGAAACGTCGACGACCAACTCACCGAAATCTTGCGTAATGGGGCGCGTGCCCTGTTGGCCCAGGCGGTCGAGGCCGAGGTCGCGGACTTTCTTGGCAAGCATGCCGATTTGAAGACTGCGGACGGCCACCAGCGCGTCGTCCGCCACGGTCACCTGCCGGAGCGCGAGGTGATGACCGGTATCGGTCCGGTCGCCGTCCGCCAGCCGCGTGTTCGCGATCGCGAGGCGGACGCCGCCGATCCCGACCGCATCCGGTTCTCTCCGTCGATCCTGCCACCCTACATGCGCCGTTCGAAGTCGATCGAGACGCTGCTGCCGATCCTTTACCTGAAGGGTATCTCGACCGGCGACTTCTCCGAGGCGCTGGCTGCGCTGCTCGGCAAGGATGCTGCCGGGTTGTCGGCATCCGCCATCGGCCGCCTGAAGGATGGCTGGCTCGACGAGCACACCGCGTGGCAGAAGCGCGATCTGTCGGCGAAGCGCTACGTCTACATCTGGGCCGATGGCATCCATCTCCAGGCGCGCCTCGAAGACGAAAAGCAATGCATCCTTGTGCTGGTCGGCGCGACGCCGGAGGGCCGTAAGGAATTGGTCGGCTTCAGCGATGGCGCCCGCGAGAGCGCGCACGACTGGCGCGATCTACTGCTTGATCTGAAGCGGCGCGGGCTCGATGCGCCCCCGCGGCTCGTCATCGCCGATGGCGCACTCGGGTTCTGGAAGGCCGCCGGCGAGGTCTGGCCGAGAACGCGCGAGCAGCGCTGCTGGGTGCACAAGACCGCGAACGTGCTCGCCAAGTTGCCAAAGAGCCAGCAGCCGAAAGCCAAGCGCGCGTTGCAGGAGATCTGGATGGCCGAAACCAAGGCCGCCGCCGAACTGGCGTTCGACGCCTTCGTGGAGAGCTACGCGCTAAAATACGAGAAGGCGGCCGACTGCCTGAGCCAGGATCGAGACGCGCTGCTGGCTTTCTACGACTTCCCAGCCGAGCACTGGAAACACCTGCGGACCACCAACCCCATCGAAAGCACCTTCGCCACTGTGCGCCATCGCACGATCCGATCGAAGGGCTGTCTGTCGAACAGGACCGCGCTCGCGATGGTCTTCAAATTGCTTGAGGGCGCGCAGAATAGCTGGCGTCGTCTCGATGGCCACAACCAGTTGCCAAAACTCGTTCTTGGTGTGACATTCAACGACGGGATCGAGGTCATCGCCAAGCCGACCGACCGTCAGCCCATAACCGCCGCCGCCTGACCGGTCCCACCGTCACCAAAATTTGGCGATAGCTCATCGAAACCGTTGTAGCGGTTAAACCAAAGCAGACGATCACCGGCTTGTTTGATCTATGGTGGAAGGAAGCCAAGGCGACCGGCCGCAGTGAACAGACCCATGACACTTACAAGGGCGCGATCGACCGGCTAGTCAAACATCTCGGTCACGATGATGCGAGCCGCGTGTCTGAGCAGGACATGCTTGCGTTCAAGGATGCCCGTCTCAAGGTAGTGACTGCCAAGACCCTAAAGGACGGTGATCTGCCGGGTATTAAGTCCGTGTTCGGCTGGGCGGTGGACAATCGGAAGCTGGCCAAGAATCCGGCCGATGTGATCAAGGTGAAGTCGGAAAAGAAAATCCTCACCCGCTCAAAGGGCTTCACCGACCAGGAAGCCAAAGCCATCGTCAACGCATGTCTTGCGTACGTGCGGAAGCCGAAAGAGGACTTCAAGACCGCCGCCGCCAAGAAATGGGCTCCGCTCATAGCTGCTTACACTGGATGTCGGATCAGCGAGGCCCTTCAGCTCCGAAAGGAAGATGTTCGCGAAGATTCTGGGCATCATGTTTTCGATCTCAATCCACTAGCCGGCAGCATCAAATCAGGGACATACCGGCTGGTGCCGCTGCATCCGCACTTGATCGAATTGGGCCTGCTGAATTTCGTTGATGACTCCGATCATGGACCGCTGTTTGCGAAAGGCAGCTATAAGCGCGTTCTTGATTTTGTTCGGACGGTCGTAACCGACGAACGTGTCCAGCCTAACCACGCATGGCGACACCGCCTCAAGACGATCAGCCGCAACATTGGATTTGATCCGCGAGTCGTTGATGCCATTCAAGGCCACGCGGCGCGAACATCTGGCGAGGACTATGGCGACGTGTCGGTGGTCGCCATGGCCCGCGTGATCAACGCTATTCCCCAGATCGATCCGGCGACTATGGTCAACTCAAGACAAGACCATAGCCGCCGTTCCGCGCTACAGGATCAGGACGCCTGATCCATCGAACCGGCTTCGAAGGTCAAGCGCTCCTCGAACTGAGGTTCATAACGGAGCGCCTGGGACTTCCCTTCGAAAATCTGGTGCTGTGTGGGGCGGATGACTCTGAAGTATCCGCCGTCTCGGGTCAGCTTTCTCAGCGACGTCCGCACGGCACTCAGGCTGAAGCGGCTCGCCTCGCAGATTTCGTGATGGGAGATACACGCATCTCCTGCTTTCTTGTCGAATGCGTCAAGCAGAACTTTGACAACAACGCGGTCGGCCCCGTTCATTTTCGGGTCTTCTGAGATGGTCCTCATCAACATCTCAGGCGCGTTCGGCTGGCTCCGCAGGCTAAATGCTCCGGCGTCGACCAACTGCATGAGATTTTCTGCCGCCTCCTTCGCGGCGCCCATGATCTGTTGATCGCCCTCAACGCGAAACAAGATCGGCAAAAGCTTCGTAACGATCGCCTCAACGGGATAACTCATAGTGGTGATGCTTCCTTTGAAAGAGATGACTTCAACGAGTCGCACTCGTGATCAAGTGCTATTTGCATTGCCATATGTTTTCGCGCGACCACGCGAAGGCCGCGCTTCAGTTCTTCTAGGTGTACTCAAACTCGCTGTCGTGGATACGCCAGTTCATCGAACTCGTCAATGCGGCGCTGGACCAACGTCGCCAGAGCTTCCGGATCGTTGCTGCCGCCATTGATGTGAATGGCCACGTTGCCATGATGGATCATGCGAGCGTCACCGGCACCGATCGGCGGAGTGACTGCCGGAGGAACGTTCTGAACAGCGGAGGCCGGTGGAACGTTGGCAGTGGGAAGGCTGCCCCGGCGGATCATCAAATTCCGGTCAACGTCGATCCAGTGCTCCCTCACCGAGTCCCCGTCGTTACCGGCAAGCATCTTGACCTGCATCCTGCCGTTCACCATCCGCGTTTCACCGGTAGCGAAACCGACGTGTCCGCCGGGCTGATTGAAGCCAAGGCCGTAGAGTCTGTAGCAGGACATCGTTCCGCTTGACGTCGGAGGGGTTAACCGCTGATCCCCATCGCTGGAACGAATTCGCGACTGCGCTGCCGGTCCCCTTTCCTCCGGCGGCTTCAAGCGTCCGGTTCACGAAACGGGCGCACCAAGCGTTAGAGCGGCCCCTGACATCAGCGCCCATGTAAGCAGCTAGAACGCGGTAGTCCCGATACTCATTCAGGCCCTTGTACTTGCCGGCGATGCCGACAGCGTCACCGGTGCCGGCACTCCCTACGCCACCGCTCAGAGAGCGCATCTGTTTCTCAACACCGCTAGGCCAGCCGCCGTTCAATCCACGCGGATCGTTGGCAGTCCCAGGTGGCGCGTATACGCTTCCCATCTTCCTGAGATCGCCACCGGATTCGCGGTAGCGCTTGGCGATAGTCTGAGCAGTCTTTCGGATGCCGTCGTCTATGCTGGCGAACCGCATCTTGCGCGACATGCCGGTGGACGGGTCCATGATGCCGCCGGGATTGTTGCCGGACAGCACCAGACCGTTCCCCGTCTCATGCGCGATGATGCCAGCAAGCAGCGCGGGCGGGATACCTTGGGCGTTGGCTTCCGCAACGATCTGGTCGTACTTTCCAGCCAGTGCGGTGCCGGAGAACTTCCGATCGAATGCAGACCGGTCCAGTCCGCCTGCGCTTCCGCCGCTGCCATTGAATGACGGAACGTTTGCGCGGTTGATGATGCCGCCAGAGTACGATGCTCTTTGGAAGAGCGCGCCAGCCGCCTTCGACGGTCCCATGAATGACTGCCGTTGGACCGGACCAGAAGAGCCATCTTCCCACGATCCGGAAGCGCCACCGCCGCCGCCACCGATCGGACCTAACCCGATCCATGACCGAACCTTGTTGATGACTGCCAGCGCTGCGGTCTTGATCGCATCAACGATGTGAACAAAAACTGAAAAGATCTTGTCGCTGACGTATTCTAGAACGCGCTTGATGCCTACCGCCAGCGCGATTAACCCGAGAGCCAATCGAGCGTACGGATTTAGGCTCGCAAGCGTGGTGACGAGGCCGGTGAATATCGACAGCGCCGACAGCGTTGGAGATAGTAGCGCCAGCGCAACAGCGAGGCCTGTGAGCCGGGCAATGAACTTGCCGAGACCTTCAGCGTCTTGACTGCCGTTGAACATGAACGACAGCATCGTGAACGCTGTTCTAAAACCGCTGCCAATTTCCTTGATGCCTTCTGCGAAGCTCTTGCCGAAACCCCTCCATTTTTTGATCGAACCAGCATCGAACTGGTCCGCGATCGACTTCACGACCTCGCCCCAATTTTTCAGTCCGAAGCCTTCGCGGAGTCCGTCGATCAGCGCGCCAAAATGCTGGCGGACGGAGTTGAAGTCGAATTTGTCGGCAATGCCGATAACGGCGTCGGTGATCTGATCGAACATCGTTTCGAAGCCGGCACCGATTTTTTCCCAAACGACGCCGAATGCTGCCTGGATGGAAGCCCATCGCCCCTGCATTGATCTGATCTTTTGCAAAGCGGTCTTGTCGAGAAAGCCTTGATTGCTTTCAACGTCGCGCAGAACTTGCTTGAGCTTATCGCGACCGAGGACGAGGGTGAGAAGCTCATCCATCCACTCGCGACCACCTAGCTGCTTTGCTACCTTGGCCCGAAGCTTCTCCGGCATCTTTGCAAGGTTGTCCAAAATCTGTTGGATCGCCTTGATCGGATCGCTCCGCATCATGGCAGCCATGCCGGTGCGTCCACCGAAGCCCAGGGCGTTACCCGCGCCGTTCAAATCCTTCGCCAGTTGGCCGTGGGCGCTATCTGCACCAGCGATCTGGCTGGTCAGGAAGCTAACGAAGGTGCCGGCTTTCTGAGGCTGAAGGCCCAACGAGATTGCCGTGCTATCCAGCGCCGCCAGTTGCTCCGGCGTCATTTTCGTGGTTGCGAGCGCCGACAAGCTTCGCCGCATGGCTTGGACGATCTCGGAACCGTCCGCTGCGGTGGCATTGTTGGCGACGGCGACCGCGTTCAGGATTTTGCCAAATCGATCCTTGCTCCACGGCATCTGCGTTGAGAGACGCCCCAGCAACTTGGCAACGTCAGCCGCTGGAATGTCGAGGCCCGCTTGTGCCTTAAGTGCAAGTTCCGCGAACTCGCCGGCGAATTGTTTTTGAACGCCTGCCTTTAGACCTTCGGTCGCAGCATCAAGCGCTTTCGAAGTGCCGATACCGAAGCGAATGCCGGCGCGATCGGCGAAGCTTGTGCGGAGCGCGTCAACTTCGGCCTTGCTCAGATCGCCGAACATTTGTGCGCGCACTTCGGCCGCTTCAACTTCAATGCGCCGCTTGATGGCGCTGCCGGCAGTGGCACCGATCGCGGAACCGCCGATCATGAGCGTGCTGATCCGTGGTGCTGGAATTCGGCCAGTGCTGCCGAACCCGATCCGGCCGGAGCTTCGTTCGGTCCGGCGTCCAGCGGCAATACGACGATCAAGGTGTCGCTGGTATTGCAACTCCATTCGCTCAAGCGACTGGTACATCTTGCGGGCATCGATGATCCGCTGGTCCGCCGCCTTTCGCCAGTCGTCAGCAAAGCTACGCGCAGCAGTTTTGCTGGCATTGCCGAGCCCACGCATCTGGGCAGCGGCATTCTGAGCAACGCGATCGAATTGAGCCATCGACGCGACACCAGCACGGCCTATGCCGGCAAACGAATTGTTGATGTTCTTGGCGATGTCTCCGAATTTCTTGAGGTTGGCCGTGAGCTTTTGGACCACGGGCGACATTTCGTCGATCGCGGTAAAACGAGCGCGAACGTCGAGATTTTCTGACATGTGAGTCTCTTGATTGATGTTGTTGGCGTCAGGCGTTGACGCATCAAGGCCGGGGGTAATGGCCTTTTAGGAATGCGATCCAAAAAACAGATCAAATGTGGTGGGGTCTTTTCCGGAGGGAGCGGTGGGTCGGCGGTAAATCGCCTTTTGCTGCTCGCTGGTATGAATGGGTTTCCCGACCCAGGGGCCTATGTCGCATAAAAAATCCGGCTCCCCTGATTGGTCGTCGGGAAACCCCTCGCGGATTCTCAGTGCTGGGAGACCGGAGCGGCGGGGCCGGTGACTGAAGCAGGCCCGCCGCCCCAGTGCGGCGCGCCCAACTGACAGACGGCGCTGACCGCCGATGCAGGTCTGACCGGCAGCCGGAAATTCTTTGACCGAGACCCAAAGATTTCCGTTGCGGACCACGGACCGACGCTGTAACAAATCAAACAATGGACGTAGTTAGATTTGTAACACGGTGGTTGATCGATGGCACACGGTCAGTTTGTTTCGTACCTCAGGGTTTCCACTGCCAAGCAAGGCGCTTCCGGTCTGGGCCTGGAAGCTCAGAGGTCAGCCGTGGCTGGCTATCTGAATGGCGGCCGGTGGACGATCGCTTCGGAATTTGTCGAGGTTGAAGTCTGGTCGCAAGAGCGATCGGCCGGAGCTTGACAAGGCACTGGCTTATGCACGGGTCCGAAAGCTTCCGCTGGTCGTGGCGAAGGTCGATCGCCTGACACGTTCGGTTGCATTCCTTAGTCGTTTGCTTGAGGCGAACGTTGATATTCGCTTCGCAGACCTCCCTCAGATCGAGGGACCGACCGGCCGGTTCATGTTGCAACAGATGGCGTCAGTTGCGGAGCTTGAGGCCGGACTGATCTCGACCCGCACGAAGGCGGCGCTGGCGGCTGCGAAGACGAGGGGCCAGAAACTCGGTGGCGATCGTGGCGTGATCCCCACCGATCAGACGCGCGCCAAGGCGACGGCAGCGGTCAAGGCGAGGGTTTCGGCAAAGGCGGCTGACCTTGAGCCGGAAATCCGGAAGCTACAGGCGGCCGGTGCAACGTCTCTGCGGGAGATTGCAGCCGGCTTGAATACTGCCGGCATTCCAACGCCACGCGGTGGTCAGTGGCAGGCGGTGCAGGTCCAGCGCGTGCTTAGCCGGTTTTCCTAGCCAGACCGGAAATCCGGTCGAGTGCGGCATCGATTGCCCGCCGATCAAACCGCGCCGTCCCCGGAATCGGTCCCGGAATGACGCCTAGATTGATAAGGTTCTGAAGCGAGTCGGTAGTTGCGTATCCGAGATACCGAGCTGCATCCATCTTCGATAGCAGGCGCGGCGTGGTGGTCGGATCATTCCGCATTATGCCTGCCCCTCGCGCTCAATTTCGGCCAGACGTTTCATGGCGGTCTGCAACGCGGCTTCCTCAGCGCTACTGTCACGAACCCGTGCAAGCGCAGCCTTCGCAGCCTCAACGGCCTCACGAGCCTGCGCAAGACGCGAGCGCCGATCTAGTTCTAGCAGATGCTTAGCGCGTGCGGCGCGAACGTCATCGGAAACGGAGGCACAAAACTCGGCGGTGGCGGCGGCGGAACTGGAGCGGACTTTCATTTTTTTATTTCCCGTATTTTGTTTTCTTGATCGAGTCCATCATTGAGGCGGTCAGGCCGATGTATCGGCTGCGGACCTGCTCCCAATCGTCGGGCAGTTGGAGTTGTTTCCGGCCGGCCTCAACCTGCCGGCGCATGAAATCGGTCATGGTTTCGCCCGATCGACGTTCATCTGAAGTCGCCGGCCTGTCGGCTATGGACACAAACCCGTTCGGCATGGCGCGCCGAAGCGAGCGAGTGAAATCAGCCGGCGAGATTGCGCCACGCCCTGGCAGCGAGATCAGTCCATCACCGGTCAACACAGCGCCGGCAAGGTCAATTCCTGCTTGCCGCACCGCGTCTGCATTGGGCATGACACCCTGCCGACGTGCTTCTTTCAGGATCAGGTCTTCGATATCGGTCATTACGCCGCCTCCCGCTTCAAACGATCGATCAGCGCGCGTCGCATCCAGCTTGATCTATTTGGACATGAAGGGTCATCTACCTTCGTGGCTTCGTTGATGTGATCGAGCAAAACTTGAGGCAGCAGCATGGTGACGTGCACCATTGGCGATGTCAGCAGTTCCGCCGCATCGAATTTGGGTTTCACTGTGGACTCCAAAATGAAAAACCCGCCGTGCCAGTGAGGCAGCAGCGGGTTGGGTGAGAAATGAAAAGGGGAGCCGGTTGGGCTCCCCTTGCTGGATGATGTATAGACGCCATCCTGGAGCAAATACTGACACAAACCCGGCAAAACGTCAAGAAATTTTTGGTTGTATTGATCTTTTATGCCTAAAAACAATTGTGCTTTTATGCAGCTAGAAAAGCGGCGCGCGACGGTCCACCAACGGCGAGGCGTGCTGCATCACGACCATGGGTCTCTGTCACCGAACATCGCATAGGTCTCAAAGCCCCAGAGATGGCCGCTGGTGAGGGCTTGCTATCGCTGATGGGTTGGCAGCGGCGTCATCCTCCATAAGCACCTGAGCGGCGCGCTCTGCTGATCAGGATGCAGTGTCGGTTCAGGTGTGCCGCCAGCATGAGGATCAAGAGGCCGGCGGGTTGCTATCCTGTCTTCTTAGCCGCTGGGCATTCAAAAGGGAGGATCATTCTCCCAATCGATGCCGCTAACCTTGCGTTCCGGTGAAAGCTGATTGTCGTTCGCAGCGGCAGGCTCTTCATCGTCCGGCGGGGTGTAAAGGTCACAATCTGGTTCAATGCAGTCCCACGCATATCGAGCTAGGAAGCCGGCTAGGCTTGGAAGCTGGTCACCTGGAGCTTCAATCAAGAAGCGCTCTGCGGCGCGCACGATACGACTAGACGCGATGCCTGACTTGAGGAGCTTGTGCCAGTGAACCGCCTCCGCTGTGGCCGCGTCATGGCTCAGCTCGAAAGCTGGATCGTCCCATTCCGTACAGAACGGCATGCTCCGGAGTGTTTCCAACGCTTGATCGGCTTCCGCCTTGGTCTGCCTGTAGGGAGCAGGTTTTTCATTGCCCATTCCGGCCTGCGCCGGAGGCGCTTCCTCGGAGAGAGGCGTCTGTCGTCCCCGATGCGAAGCGTTCGGGAATGATACGCTATCTTGGTAGGCGCTATCATGATCAGCACTATTGGGACCAATTTTCTGGTCTTCCGGATGTACAGAAAACTGGTCTTCCAGAAATGCAGTTTTCTGGCTTTCCCGCAGGTCTTGCTGTTGCCCGATCCGGTCCCAGTTTGGCCGGATCAGGCTCGAAGCGTTCGGGCGCCGCCTTACGATGATCCACCCCCGGGCCTTTAGCGCATTGGTAGCGGTCGTGATGGTTGTCTCTGAATCCCGTCCGATCCAATCGGCGAGCGTGTTGCGCGGAGCCCACGCATATCCATGGAAGCGGTGGGATTTATCTCCATTGGTCCATCTGACCAAGAGATATCCGACAACTCTTGCGGTCATTGACAACTCATGGTCCGCCATCATGGCGTCAAGAAAGTGCAACTCTTTAAGGGGCGAGATGGAGCGGTAGTTGTCGTTGGAAAAATTGCCTTCCCTGGCCTTTCGTGTCATTGTGTGCCCTGTGATTTCTTAACTTCTTTAGGCCCCGGCGTTGGTGCGCTGGGGCTTTCTCTTGCGGTTACTTCCCGGCGGCCTGAAGCTGTTGCAGATGCGCGGTGACCAGTTGCCGCATGAACTGCGATCTGGACAGACGCCTTTCGATCCGCACCTTGTCCAGCGATGCAAGCTGGTCGGCCGGCAAATGAAATCCGATGTAACTGCGAACGCTGTCGGGGTCGAAGTGCATTGCCACGTTTGTTCTTTCCTTCCTAAAAGACAAAAAAGGCCCAGCCGAATTGCTGAGCCTTACGGACGACGAAAGCCCCACTTTGGGCGGGGCCCTTGCTCTAATATTTAGCGATGTGAAAATTCATATAGCACATCAACCAACAAATTTCAAATTTTGATGCTGTCTCGTTTGACAGGTCAGCAACTTCGTCAGCATGTTGCAGGTTGTCGCATAGGTAGATTTTGGACCAACCTGTTCTGTTCGGCGGTACAAAGGGAAGGCGGTTTGAGTGACGATCACCTCCATAATTGGTATGAACTTGTGACGAAGTATGTTTTGCACGTTCCGTTGCGAATGCCCCCGCACCAAGGATTCTTCAATTTTGGCGCTGATCAGATTCTTCTTGGCTGCCGCACAGGTCTGGTCTTTGAGGGGTCCTATGTGTACCTCAAGCTTGAAGACGTTCCGTCAGACGACATAGAGACAAAGCTGGACGCAGTCCGGCGTTGCCTCGCGTGGGCAGCCGTTCGCTTGGATCAAGGCATCGTGGCGAGCAATGCGCAGCTCAAACGCGCCGAATTCGTGCTGTATGATGGTCAATGCCCAACGGCGATTCCTACCGGACTACAGGCGAGTCCTTTGCGCGTCGAAGCCAAGCATCGAAGTGAAGAGCCTTCGACCCGCCTCTTCGCTGCGCTGAATGAGGGCGCACAACAAACGCCAATCATCACAGAGCCGCCTGACAGTAAACTAGTTTTGGCGTGCGAGATTTTTGCTGCGGTTGATTTCGAGTCTTCGGTCAACGCGCAATTCCTCGCGTTCACCATGGTTCTAGAAGTTCTCGCGGCACCAAAGGAGCGGCCGTCTGTTTGTGTTGGCCTCGTAAACGATCTCCTTAAGCATGCGTGCGACCTAAAAGCTTCAGTTGATGAAGAGCTAGAGGCCGCACTCAATTCGCTTCAGGAGTCGGCCAAATGGTTGAAAAACGAGTCGATCACAGGTTCAATTCGAATGCTGGCCAGGAAGACGGCGGTCGCGTTAGGCGACCCCGCCCCTTCGCAAGCGGCGAAAGCGGCAGGTGCTCTCTACGGCAAGCGCAGCCAGCTTGTGCATCTTGGAAAGAGCGTAACCCATGCGGACGTCCACCAAATGCGAAGGCTCGCCCGCGAATGCTTAGCCGTGGAGATGGGTTGCTTTCATTCGATACGGGAACGCTATCCCTGAGCTATCCCAAAGCTTCGTCAGCATGTCGCAGGTATTACGCTGGTCTCGACTACCAGCACTCTGACAACTAGGCCTTGCACCTATAAATCTGGAGGCGTGACGCGACAACGTCATGTCCGCTTTGCCCCGTTAGCGAGCGACGTCACGTGCCGGTGCAATATGTCGCGAAGAACCAACAACCTTGGCGCTATCCGACTTTCGCGCTGCAGCCCAAGCTGCTCAAATTCATCAATGGAGAGCGGCATGCCGCCAGAGCGGCGGCATCACTGCCTGAAAGTTGTTCCAAAGGCAGCTCGCAACGTTTCGCTAGTCTGAAGCAGCATCAGACAAGCGCAGCAACTGGCGAAGACGCTCCGGGGTCAGCTTATCTTCAAAAGGTAGGCCGAGAGAATGCGCCGCAACCCTCGCGCTTACCTCAATATTTATCTCCTCGAGTTTGTCGACCGGAATTGGTTCGTTTTCACCTTTGATGCCATGCTTTCCACAGACGTCCCGGACGATTCGCCCAAACTCCCGCTCGCGGGCGTTATCGAAGTAGCGTCGGGCGATGGCTTCCAAACGCTTCCTGGCCCGGGCTTGTACGTCGGTCTGATCGAAGGTATCGAGCCAGCCAAAGTCAACATTGAGTGTGTCAGCTAGGTTGCTGTTCCACTTGCTTGTAAGCGGATCGGAGCCGAGCGCTATTGCGGTATCGGCCACCCCGCCGGCCTCGGCAAGAACAAGCTGCCAGCTCACGAGATTGTACAGCGTGAAATGCCCGATTACCCGACCCGCACTATCGCTCTTCACGTAGATGAGATTGAACAGGTCGCCGTATTCGGCCACTAACTCGCTCGCGGACGGCAGCTCACGCGCATCCATGTGGACCCGAGCGTGATAGAAGGCGTCCGAGCCGTTCACGACGAAGTTTCGCGCATCCTCGAAAGCTGCGCCCTTCAGCGCGTCGGAGCCGACTTTCGTCGCAAGCAACACAAGACATGACTTGGCGATTGAGCGAAGTGCGCCCTGGCCGCCGAAGGCAAGATGGTGTCCTACGGTATCCGGGCGGCGCTCGACGATTGCGGCCGATCCGCTCAGGATTTGTCGTTTGAGCCGATCCAGCGGAATGTTCAGCTTCTCAGCTATGTGGGGCAGCACCTGGCGAAGCTCTTCCTCCGAGCGTACCATGATTTTCACGTCGAAGCGCCCATCAGGCAGCTCAACCGTCTCGAACGGAGGAACGTTCATCCGAGGGACGCCATCGCTGCCGATGCTGATTTTCTCCAAGCCAGCCGTCAGGTTTTTCAGCGGCGGCGGAGGCTTCTTCGTGCCGGATTGAAGCTGAAGGTGGTTGCGAATTACTTCCACCTGTGCGGCGAGCGCCTTATCAATGGTTCCACCAAATGTATTGTTGTGCTCTGAACAGATAGCCTTCTTGGTCGTCATGCGGCCGCCAAGTGCATTCAAGAGGACGTGCTCCGGGGTCGTGTCATGTGTCAGTTCATTCTCGCAGAATATGCATTTCGGCATTGGGTTTCCCTGACGCTAATTGGCAGACCTGCCCAGTAACGACCAAGCGAGCACGAGAGAAATTGGCATGGTCAAGCGGCTGATAAGCTTGCACATGCAGCATCTGCCCGGGCGCAAGTTCCCCAAAGTCTCCGCTCGATCTGACAAAGACCTTTGATATGGCTCCAAAGCGCCTTCGCGGCTGAACGATCCATGTCCTCATAAGACAATTCCGTAAGCCACTCGCCCAGAAATGTGCACCATTTGTCTATATCCGAAGAGGCTGCGGCGGCGACCAATGTGATCCGAAGGCTATCGCTCAGGTCGATAGTTGAGCCCGGTCTCCTCCGAACGACACGAACTAGCACTCGCACTTCGGCGGCCAACCCTTCGGACCTCGTCACTGCGGCAACGATTGCCAAGCCATATAGCAGCGAGAATGCTGGCGCATTCGCGGCCGTATCCCTGAGCTGATACTTTGCTCGCCGCAGCGCCTCGGCTGCTAGTTCCGCCATCTGCGGTCCAAGCTTAAATATCAACGCCGTATTGACTAGCCCCGTGAAGGACCGCGGCGTCACCACCTCCGCTTTGAGGTCTTCATAGACCTGCTGCTCGATATCGGAAGGCATCGGGTTGACAGCCTCAACACCACCCTCAAGCGGACCGGGCAAATATGGAGCCGGAAAGACCATCAAGGACTGAAGGGGCCCGTTCTTATCGAGAGCGAGTGACCGCAATTCGGGGGATTTGATTTTACCTTCGTTGCCGATCATTGCCGCCGAAATCCTGCCGACAAGTTCTGCCTTGAGCTGATCCGGAGACAAAAAGTCGGGCAACCAACGCGGCTCCCGCCGCAGATCTACGTTGTTCTGAAGAAAGTATAGCTGGCCTCGGTTTGGATAGGCCCATGCGCTCAAATCACTGATACTCGCTCCGAGCCGCAACAGCTCCCTTTCCAGCAAAGAAGCATGCGCGATAGCGGCCAACCTTCTCCAATAAGGTTGGTGTGTTCTCAGAATGCCAGTCCTTGCCAACTCACCGTCGACGAGAACCACCAGCCCGGCAAGTTGCGCCAGTCGCCCGACCTCTCCGGTGGCTTCTTCAACGAAGGCTCGGGTCATTTTTGTAATGATCGGCTCCACTTCTGGGTAGATATCAAGATGCGCAAGTCCGAGCTCAATCCCGCCGAGCTGAGAAATGCGATCACCATGTGCTTCAAGCCATTCGAACAAACTTACGATTTCGCTGTTCGAAATGCCATTCAGCCGAATTTCTTGAGGAATTGAGGAGTGCGCGGATAGGAGCAGCGCAAGCGCAACACCATTCACGCTCGCTTCTGCTACTTGCCGTTCGATATGGCGAGAGAGGTCCGATTTGACGTACGAAAGCAGGTCCTTTTCGGCCGGGCTACCAGCAAGCCGATAGTAGTATCGTGGATCATCGGGCACCAGACTGGGGATGGGTACATTCGCTCCACCTTCCGCGCCCTGTAACAAAGCGCCAGCGAACCAGCGCGGCGTGAGTTGAAATTCGCTTCTCAGCTCTTCCACTTCTTCGTCATCACAGCTTCGTGCAGCGAGAACGCTGCGCCATTTGTCAGCGGAAACGTCGTCAATGCCGAACTCTCTCACCTGACGCTCGAACCAATCTAAGCGCACCGCCGGGGCCGGCGAAAGACAATCGAAATCTGGCAACGGCACAGTCATGCTTCCCGCAATGACGACGAGATTTCCTCCCTCGTTCTTCGACATCAACCACTTGGTCTTGTCGACTGCCTCGATTGTTTTCGTTTCACCTTCACTTGAAAGAGCTCCCCTGACTGCGGCATAGAGCGTCGTGCGATCAAACGTCACTCCACTCTGATTCAGTCGGATATTCGCCTGCAGGTTTAGGCCCGTCGCTCTTCTAAAATCAGCATCCTCCAAAACTGAGGTGCGAAACAGCGGAGGGAAAAGTTTGACAAGAGAGTACGCGAGTTCGACTTTCAGGGACGGCTCAGGCATCTTTTGCACCGTTATTGATCGCGTTACTTATGTGCGAGCGAATCTGCGCTATAAGCGCTTGGTATCGTTCAGGGTCTTCCTCTTTAATTTCGCGCAAGAGGGTTTCTTCGAGCCAGCCCCAATACGACGCCCGTTGCGATTGCGGAATGCCCTGCGCCAAGCTGAGGCTTAGAACTACGGCGCCATAGCGCACTTCGGAAATCAGTGCTTGCGGGGTCGGATTTGTGCGCTGAGCCCATCCACGAATATCCAACAGTTCGAGCAACCAAATCGATCTCGCACGCGCGCGAACGATGTCGGCGCCGTCTTGCCATTGCAGTCTAACGGCGTCCAACAGCACTCGCATCAGGTTATCAAGCCAAGAAGCTTCCCTGGGAAGCTGTAAACTATTGGACATGCGTGCGATGAGAAGGCTTTCCCGGAGCGCCTTAAGTTCCGCATTTTCAACCACCTTCTCATCGTGAACGGGCGACGCGTTCAGCATTTTGCTGAGATTGCCGGCGTCCACGGGAACGAAGGAAAAGCCACTCCGCCGCAGGGCGGTGACAAACTCGATCTGCTCCGCCTCGGTGAAATAGGAGCTCGTCAACAGATCATAAGACGTATAAATCGGTCTTTCCCCGAAGCTTTCCGAGATATGCCTATGTTGATTCATATAGCGATCATCGACGATGACGGCATCGGCGGCTGACGCTATCTCCATGATCTCGAATCCCGGATGATACTTAAGCCGCTCATCTTGAATGGGATCGTCGCCTCTCTTCGAGGCCTTCGCAACAACGACTTTCCCAGACGCAATACCATCGGCAAGTGACTTACGGATACTCTCAATGACTGCCGCCGCCTGAGTGGTTAGATCTTCGTGTTGGATAAATCGATCCGCCTGCCGGATCTCCCCAGGTGGGAGGACAGCGGTAAACCCAGCCGCCCGAAGTTTTGGCAGCAGTCGCAAGTGCTGCAAATAAGAGACAGCCAGTTCGTCGAGATAAAGCATCGCTTCCGACGTTACCTCGAACCGACGAGGCCACGGCTTTTCACGGACACTCAAGAAGTCGCGAGCCCGATGCGCCTCCGTCTCTGTGAGTTGTCCCAAACGATAAAGAGCATCGACAACGTCGGCACAACTGCAGAGATGGCTGAAATGGGCGCTAAGGTCTGCCTCCTCTTCCAATAACGACCCAATGCGGAGAACGGGCCCCGGCCGAACAACGACACGTTGACGTTTGTCGGCGCCAAAATCGGCCTCGGCATCAGCAAGCATCGCGGCTAGGTCATTACCGACCTCATTTGACAACTCGCTATTTGCCGTGGCGGTCGATTTAAACTCTTTGAGATCATCCGCGGCTAATAGCCGTTTAATTTCTTTGGCATCAGCGATTTGGCTAGGCTGATGAAATTGGACCCGCTGCTTCTCCTCGAACAGCCACCCTAACGTAGAATGCGCGACAACACTTTTATGACAAGAGCCGATAATTCTATCCAATTGGTGTAGGACGGCGAAGGTTAGCAACGCGGTTGGATCGAACGCGATCGTTTTTGCACTAACGTCGATAGCCGCGCGTCCGCCGCTGTACGCATAGATTGCACCGCGTTTGCGCGGATCTGTCTGTGCTGGATTGGACAGCGCGGGAAAGAGGAAGAAGTCCACTAAGGTTCGATTTAAGAGATGCGCAGTGACAAAGATTGGAGCATCCCCCTTCTGAAGCAACTCCCAAAGATGCGTCTCTCTCCGTTGCCAATCCGGGTGACGGTCCATAACGTCCTTTATTGATACTTGCTGAACCGGCCCATCCGTCCCCGATAGCACGGCCGCCTTTGCGAGCCATTGATAAACGTCGGCGCTATCTTCCCACCCCCCCGACACTGCTGCGGAGTAGCTGCCCAACAGTATCGCCGGATCGTCCCCACCTTTGGTGGCAGCCTCCTGCACAAGCTGCTTAGCTCTTGATGAGCCAAGCTGCTGTGCGAGCTGGCCAGCCCGCAGCAATTCTTCCGGAGTCCGACTTTCTCTGCGATCCCACTCCGTCTCAACTAGAATATTGAGAGAATTCCAGTCGCCCGAAGCAACCGCGAGACTAAGAGTCAAGCTTCTGTCATTCGCGTCATCACGCTTCTGCTTGAGTTTGTCGAGACCTTCCGATGCCTGCTTCAGATCACCAAGCCAATAAAGCGACCATGCAAAGAGCGACAACAAGGAATCGGACAGCGCTAGAAACCCCGAATTTGCTGAAAGCAGCGAGACCACTCCTTCGTAGTCGCCCACTTCGTAAAGAGCGCACGACAAGAAGTGACATCCTTTCAGATCGTGCGAGCGTGCGAAGTATATTCGCGCGTAGGTCACAAGGCGCGGCCAGTCGCCTCGTTCTTCCAGAAGCTCTACGAGATTTGCTAGATCCGCGAAATTGTCGCTTTGTTTGAACAGCTGCTCTCTACTAGCTATTGGATCCGTTCCGTTTGCCTCGGAGATCACTCTTTGCAGCCGGGCCAATACCGAGGGTGTAGAGTCTTGCGGGAGTGCGTCGAACCGCTCTTGCGCCAACTGTATCTGTCCGGACTTCACCAGCATCTGAATCTCTATCGACGCGATGAAAACGGGATTCAAAAACGCCACTAATCCGGCGCGATATTTTTCTAAATAGTCCGCGGCTTCCCGCGGGTCTTTCTTCGTGAATGTCATTGCTAATCGCGCCAACGCGACTTCTAGCGACTTTCCTCCCGTTATCGCATTTTGACGTTCGATCTCACTTGCGACAGCATTCAAATCGAGTTTCAACCCACAATTCAACGCCAGCGCAAGACGACGAAGAGAGTGCGCAGGATCGCGCATGCTCGATTCAAGTTGCGCTAGGGCCTCCTGCCGGCTCTCTTGATCGCGCAGGGCCAGCCATAGCGCTCGATCGCTTGCTTCGTATTCAGCTCTGGAGACGCACAAATAAGCGGCCTGCTGGCTTGCTCGACTATATAAACTTTGCGCCTTGCGGCGGGACGCGAGAGCCTCTGCGGTCGACGAGAGAGGAAATTGCGACGCCTCCAAAGGGATCTCTGCGAGTGCCTCAATGCGTAGGTCATCAGGAACGCCTTGGGCGAGGTACGCGCCAGCAGCAACATACAAAAGCACCGGCGCGCGTTGAAAATCGCTCTCTGCAAGCTTCTCGGCCGTCGCTAAAGCGTCAATCCACCTACTGCATCGAAGCTGAGTGCTTAGGACGAAGAATTTTCCATCTGCATCCAGCATTGAGATGTCGATCTTAGCGTCATCAAGCCACCGAAGGGCGTCTTCAGGTGAGCGGCTGTTAAGTACAATGATGAACGCAGCCGATCGACTTTCACTTGTATTGAGCTTAGCTAGACGAGACAGCGCTTCCGCAGGTTGGCCTTCGTAAAAAACTAGAAAGGCATCTGCAATTTCGTTTGCATCACAATTAGCCAGTTTGCGGCTGGCTTCTAAGATTATCTTGGCCTCGGTCCTGTTAGTTTTGCTAAGGAGTAGTCTCGCACACCACGCAAGCCCCTCCGCTTTTTTCAGGGAGGACGTTGCCTGCAAATCGCCTTCAATTAAGTCGCTGGCTAAACGTGAAGCCTCTTGCTGAGCATTCACGCCCACGAAGAATTTAGACTTTAGCAGCACCAGCAGACGACGATCGGCTTCTCCATCAACAAGGATCTGCGGGATTTTTAAGGGGGATGCCGCTTTTATTGCACTATCGGCAATGCTCTTTTCTAAGCGCTCAAACCCATCAGCGTTTTGCTGAGCAAGTCGTTCTATGGCCTCTCCTTGACCCGCGACTGCCTGCGTTAGCTCGTTTTGAGGATGCGCTGGAGGTCCGGCCTCGGTTAGGAAGTCACGTATGTGGCGATAAATCTCCGAATTGCGGTCTGCCGGCGAGGCAATGGTAAAATGATCTGCATCAACAGGAATTGGCAATGAAGACAGACCAAAATCGGCAGAGTCAGGTTTAACGATCTGCCCAAACCAACCAGTTTTGTAGGACTCCGTCAGTGTAAGCGTAGCGATGTGATGGTCTTCGGCGTACCTGCGGAACCATTGGTTTAGACCCCGAAGATGCGGATCGTTTCTGGGAAGCACGCTCGACGCTCTTGAGACCAGCGCGAGCCGTCCGCCCAAGCTCGCCAAGTCTGCACCCAAGTGCGGCGTGCCCAAGAATGCGATTCGTCGGACGCGCTGAACGAAATTGGCAACATGTCCCTCTGCGGTGGATCGCCCGTCTGCCACGCGCAGCAATTCGGCGATTATCAGGCCGCCAAAACTATGTGTGACGAATGCGATCTCGCCACTTTTCAACGACGGTTCGGATAACAAGAGCGGCAGACAATTATTTGCTCTATCGACGAGATGCATGGCTCTCCCGCGAAAAATCGTGGGGGCTGACTCGTGCTCAATACTCCAGATTGCGCACTCGGGAATGTCAGTAGCCAACCATGCAGGCCACTTCTCGACTGTTCTCCAGGACATCCACACGGGTTCGCCAGCGCGACGCAATCCGTGCACAAACACGACATGCCGCGTAACAACAGATGGATTAACGATCGGAATGAGCTGCGCCAGAATGCGCCTCCTAGGCAGGCAGGTTGGGTGACTTCACAAATGCAACCGAATCGAAGCCTAACCTTCGCCGAATCCGATGAAAACTGCTATGATCTTTGAGATCTAAGCTGATCACTGATTATCTTCGAACTGCCGCTCTTTTTGCTCTACGAAGGCGATCCGGAAAGTCCCAGTTTTTCAGAATTTGTAAGGGTGATAGCGCCTTGCCCGCAGAGAGGCATTTCACTCAGAGTTGCATGAATTCGGCGAGGAGAGTCCGCGCACCTCGAACCCTGTTGTTCGCGGCTGGCATGTCGCCCGTCTTGAGCGACCGATCCTCTGGAGCCTACACGGCTGGGATTGTTTACGCCAGCGCTTCACCCGATTGTCCCGCGCCGAATTCTGATCTGTTCCCGACCGCGGCGCAGGGCGGGATATCCGCACCGTGGATATCCGCCAGAAGCGGTCGTTCGCTTGATCCGTGCCGCTGATTCAGTTCGCACCATCGACGGCTCTCGGCTGACTGACGCTTCGCTCAATCGACGCCACCAAGCGTTTTTCCGCCTCCACATTCGCGTCATTCGAGATCAGCGAATGCGCGGTGATAAATTCATGCCGGGCGCGAGGCCGGGATTGATCTGCTCTGGTGACATTGCGCGTGGTAGGGTTTCGGTAGGAATCAACTCTATCGGAGCGCGCCGCGGAGTGAAGACTGGCAGGCAATTTGGGCGCGGCCGCGGTCCCGTGAAAAGATCAGAGAGCTGGTCCAGGACGTTCGTGCGTATGCGATCGAGCCAGCTTCGATGATCGACCTCTGATCCCGACCGTACGGTCACCGTGGCAGTCATTCCGGAAACAAGCGGCACACCGGCTGGTAGCGTGTCGATGGCAATGCGAACCGGCACGCGCTGGGCGAGTCGTACCCACGTATACACTGGATCAACGTTGGGCAAGCCTTGGGTACCTGAAGCGGCATTCGACGTGCTGATGCCTCGGGTGACCGTTCCAACATGCCCTATGATCGGCTGAGAATAGCCCATCAACTTCGCCTCGGCGCGATCCCCAACACAAATTCCCGCCATTTTTGTTTCTTCGAAATAGCCGTCGATCCAGAAGCTGTCGGCATCGATGACGGAGATATTGCTTGTTCCAGCGCGCGCATAGTCGCCGACCCGCATGAGGAGGTTCGTGACATAGCCGTTCACGGGACTGCGCACTTTGGTCCGTTGGAGGTTAATCTCAGCTTGAGCGAGTTGCTGCTGAGCGGCGTCTAGCGCGGCCTTCGCCTGAACCGCGTTGCCGGCATAGGTCTGCTGCTCCTCGGGGGAGGTTGCCAAGTCCGTTAAATGCTGACGCCGCTCCGATTGAAGTTGCTTGACCTGGAGATCCGCAGCTCGCTGCCTTACGGTTGCGATTCCGGTGAGTTGAGCAACTTCGAAATCAGAAGAATCGATTGTATAAAGGACGTCACCTTTGCGCACAAATTGGTTATCGACAACCCTTACATCGTCGATTTTGCCTGATATCTGAGGTGCAACGCTCGCAACCTGTACACGCACGATCCCATCCCGCGTCCAGGGGGCCGATACGTAGTGCTGCCAAGTCAGAAGGGCGGTCAAGATGGCGAGTAGCGCAATCGCAAGCGTGGCAAGACGCTTACCAAGCGCGACCAGGAAAACTGAAGCGGCATTGCGCTTCTTAGGAGGAATCGTCACCGATTCCGGCGAAGCCTGCGGCTGATGACCGCCGGCGTCAGGGTCGACACGTTCGATGGGCTCTGTCTCCGGCAGCCGGGCTTTGCCGCCGCCGACATCAGCCTGCATCTTGCCGCGCTGCGCATCGCCTGTTGAGACCTGGTCCTCGTTGACAAGAGCTTCCACGACTTTCTCCTTAGAACAACAACGTCAGCAATCCGAAGATGGCGATGTATAAGCTGAGCTCCGCAATCGGCGGATTGCTGAACCAATTGGAGAATCCGACGAGATGTAGAACTGGCCGCAATATTATGATGAGAGCAATCGTCGCTACGGCGTAGGAAAGGAGGGGCGCGATTAGAACTCCGCCAATCACCAATTCCCGATAGCTGTGCGTCATGGCCTTCTCTCCGCGGAAAATTCCGCGCCGAGACGCGGCGAGGCGAACGTGACACTTGCGAGGACGAGCGCTGCGCAGGCGCCGGCCACGGAAATGTCTCGGATGGATGTCGCCTCGTTGAGCCCGTGGGCCGATGCGACGATGGCGTCGGGATCCCGCTTCACGAGCGAAGTGTACGCCGCGCCGACTTCAGTCCGCAGCGGACCCTGGGCAAGCCGATCCAACTGGACCTCACACAGGCGAATGGTCGCCGCCTGGTCAAAGATCGCCATGGCCTCTTCCATTGCCGGGCGATGCTGCGGGACGTCACTACCGGCGGCCAGGATCTGCGCGACCCGACCGGCATCACGGAACATGGCCTCCTCAGGTGCAAGATCCTGCCTCCGTTGACTTGGCAAGTGTTCGAGGTCGCGGCGCGCCGAGGCCAGCAACCAATGTCGGCGACGATCGTTCGATGTCGGAGGAATGAGGATCTCCGCCGCGAACAGAAGGCCTGTCGCGAGCAGGAGAAAGAGAACGGAAAACAAAAATGTCTGCGGATTGTAGGTTTGTGGATTGCTGGGGGCAACAAGCACCAGGATGAAGACCAGGTTAAGCCGGCCGAGCGCCGACAGGATCCGGTTCGGCGAGGTCATCAGGAGCGCTGCTCCGATCATGAAGGGTGCCAGGCCGATCGCCAGCAAGGGAAACGTCGTGGAGCCGTCAAGAACGACGAACTCCAGTATGCCGGCCATGAGTGATGCGACGGGCGCGGCCACAACTGCTATCATCGTGAAGGCGCGCAAATCAGGTGTCGTAGCGCCCAACCCGATGATGATCGCGACAAACGATAGCGAAACCCCTGTCGAGGACCAGCCGCTGGCTGCGAAGAAGGTCGCTGCCAACAAAAAGTAGACGGCTGCCCTAATGCCTGTTTCAGCCGCAATACGATGGGAACGGTACAACGGCGCGCGCCATGCTCGTGGCGGACGCCTGCCCGCGCTTAGGTCGTCGAGACTCCTCCTCACCTCTCCATCCGTTCGAATCAGATATTTGGCCAACCACGATAGGCAAGCTGCTACAGGCTCCGAATCCTTTGCCCCATATTCGAGAAACAATAGATCTGACGACGAAACAAGGCCGCCGGGCTTCCTCTCGAACTGGGCGATGACTTGCTCCCGCAATGGCAATCGGGCAGCCGCAGGCAACACATCCAGGGCTCGAGCTGCGAACAGCTCGGCAACAAGGCCTACCATCACATTGCGGGCGGCGGCACTCCTTGCCGGGCCGCTGTTCAATTCTGCGGCGAGGCTGGCAATCTCGGGCCGCAGGGCGACGATGTCGCGCAACAATCCCACCGCCGTTATAGCAGGCATCGCTTCTCCGTTGAGAATGCGCCGCGCGTAGTCGGCTATTCGGCGACGAAGGGCTTCGAGTTGAGCTGTCAATTGCGGATGATGATCCGGTGCGGCCAGCAGATCGTTCACGACTGCGACCGTAAGAACCCCGACCGTGATAGCGGCACCGCGCGCCATGGCGGATTCGAAGACATGTTGGGGATTGTCAATCTGCTGAACAGCGATGATTGCAATTGTGTAACCGCTGAGCGCTGCCGCATAGGCACGATTGCCGTCCAGCAATCCCACAGTATAGACGCAAATTCCCAGCCAGGTCGCAAATGCGACCAGAAGGAGGCTGCCGGTCTGGACGAAAAGACCAATGATGGTGATCGATGCCGCTACGCCAATGACGGTTGCAATCAGTCGAAAGACGGCCTTCTCGAGAACCTGCCCTCGGGTTGGTAGCGCGAGAATGGTAACCGTCACCGCAGCCGACGACGGTGCTTCCAGCTCAAGCCAGAAGCTTATATAGAGTGCCAATACGATCGCCAGCCAGATCCTGATCGCGAACGCCCAGGAACTTCCCGGCAATCCCGCAAAGAGCGTCGGCTGTCTGTCTACCGCGGTGCTCACGGCACTCTCCGACCTTCAGAAAGCCGGGAGTGGTACTCCCTAGGAGGGCGGGCCCGCATGCGAAGCGACCTCACGAGGCAAGCCCTACTCGCAGCGGGCATGCAAACGAGACAACAAGAGCGCGGTCCACACCATGTCTTCATTTCCTTTTCAGACTCAGTCAGCGTGAAAGATTGACCTTCGCAAGGTCGACGAGTGGGCGTCTTTCCGTAACCTCGGCAGGACTCTATCCAAGCTCGATCGCAATTGTTTTGATCGGCCTGCGTAGGTTTTGTGGATTTCTGCGGTTTTTAGCATTCTTCCCCAACATCGCCCTTTGAGATCGAAGCTTGGATCTTGTGATGGCGCCGCCAGGTCGCTGGGCTTTGACCAAACGCTCGCTGAAAACGCCTGCATAAATGCGATTGATCCGAAAAGCCGACACTCAGAGCTATTTCGCTGAGCGATTCTGAGGTTGTTACCATCAAATGACGTGCTCTCTCGAGGCGACGCTTAATCACGTAAGCATGCGGCGGTTCTCCGAAGGCTCGTTTGAATGAACGCGAGAAGTGCGCCCGGCTTCGCTGCGCTACGGCGCTGAGATTCTTTGCGTCGATATTGCTGTGTAAATTCTCTTCGATAAACGCGCGCACACGCGCTATCTGCCAGCCCGCTAGTGCTCCCGGCTTAGAGCCGTTAACGCCCGAGCTGCGTTCAAATTCCAACTGCAGAATGGATGACGCCGCGACTAGCGACGCCTTTGCTGCCTCACGATCACTGTCGAGTTCGCGTCGCGCCGTTTCAAGGAGATTCGCCAAACTTTTTGCCAAATGATGAAGCGGCAAACCAGCTACAGCCGGCGAGCTCGTTGGGTTGGCTTGAAAGCTTTCTGCGAATTGATCTGCAGCGAGTTTTATGTTTCCGCTTCGTCGGACTGACACCATTGGCTCCTATGTCAGACGGAGTGCGAAGTACATAGCGACCGGCTCCGCGTTTCACCGCCCAACACCCATTCTGACGATTTAGCGTTCGGCGATAAATTGCTCGCGGGTAGCTCGCACGTAGTCTCTAGTTTCCAGTGCTAAGCTAAAGTGTAGGGAAGCGAAGAGATGATAGCGGAGTCCTGCAGTCGCAGCGCGTTTTCAACAAATGTTCTGCCTGTCTGCCGGGGCCCGTGTGTCAGTAACCCCCACGAATAGAGATCGGCGCGAGAATCGAACGGTTCGTGGGCCTGGTTTGCTCTGAGGCCACGCATCCTGAACCAGCGCGTTCAGCAAATCAGGGATCATTATACGATTGCCGATGCGAGGCTGCTGGGTCCCTCAGAAAGAAGGTTTAAATCCGTAATGCGCAGCGCATTACGATCCCCTCTTTGATGATTTCAGTGCGGTTATATCTTACGAGTAAGTTACTCGCGATGTGATGCCGTGGTAGGCAGACCGTGTCGTCGAGGGTGAGGACACTAGGAGCGTTGCGATTCCTTAGGCATCAGATTGAGCTTAGCCACCATTTGGCCAAACTCGGGAAGCGAACGGGCATTCATTTTCCGCATCGCTTTGCTGCGGTGGACTTTCACTGTAGCTTCGGCAATACCGATATCGCCGGCAATCTGCTTGCTAAGGCGCCCCCGCGCAACGTGAAGCATAATTTCTCGCTCCCTGGGACTTAAGGTCGCGAAACGCCTTCTGAGGTCGGCCAGCGCGCTTTCATTCTCTCGACGGGTGCGATCACGCGTCAGGCCGGACTGAATAGCGTCAAGAAGCTCCTGATCGCGTATTGGCTTCGTGAGGAACTCGATCGCGCCGCTTTTCATGGCTTGCACCGACATCGGAATGTCGCCGTGCCCAGTGATAAAGATGATTGGGAGCTCTCTGCCTGCCGCTGCGAGCTCACGCTGGAATTCAAGACCGCTTTGCCCCGGCAATCTCACGTCCAGTACCAGACAGCTTGGCCCCTCCGTCGGCTCAGATTTGAGAAAGTCGGAAACGGACGCAAACAGTTTGACGTTCAAGCCGACAGACCGCAACAGTCGCCCAAGCGAGTTACGAAGATCGACGTCGTCGTCGATGACCAGGACTTCGGAAGTTGCGTCAAGCATAGCTTGCTGCTCAGAGTTAGACGACTGCCGAAATGAGCCCCACTCTCCATTCGTGAGATTAGCCATGTAACGACCAGCCTAATCCCAAACCGCGAATCTGAACAGTCCCGTTCTTAACAAACCCGTGACGCAGCATAAGCCAAAATTTAGGGAGGTTGCGATTGCCCGGCGGCGCGCTTTGGCGCAGGTTCACGTCCACACAAACTCATGCGGCCGCGGCATTGTCTTCGGGAACGCTTGTATGACGTGTTTGAACGAATTGCAGGAGGCCGTATGCCGAAACGGTCATTGGTCTCGGTCGTGGAAGATGATCAGTACTTTCGTGAGTCAATGAGAAGGCTCATGAGGTCGCTGGGCTACGGAGTTGAGGCTTTCGCATCGGCAGCCGATTTCCTCGCATCCCCTCGTCTTGGCGAGACGGCCTGCTTGATCGCGGACGTCAACATGCCGATGATGACTGGAGTTGAGCTCTACAGACAACTTATAGTTCTAGGTCATGCGATTCCGACAATTCTCGTGACAGCCTATGCCGACGATGATGTCCAGTCCCGCGCGCTGAAGGATGGCGTTCTTTGTTACCTCCGCAAACCAGTGGACGAGAAGGATTTAGAGCGATGTCTTCTTGCCGCTCTCCAGCGTCGCGAAGGGCCTCGCGATTGATGACTTCGCTTCTGCGCTTGGCAGCGTAAACTGAAACAGAGCGCCCCTAGGTTCGGTCGCGGCGGCCCACAGCCGGCCTCCATGAGCAGCTATAATCGATCTGCAGATTGACAGACCCATACCCATGCCGCCGGATTTCGTGCTGTAGAAGGCCTCCAAAACCAGCTCAAGGTGCTTCGGATCAATTCCAGGCCCGGAGTCACGTACCGCGACGAGCGTACCATTTGCCTCGCTTTGGTTTGTGCTAATCAACAGCTCCCTCTCGCCCGCTTCAACCGAGCTCATGGCTTCGACCGCGTTCAGGATTAAATTCAAAACGACTTGCTGAAGTTGAACGCGATCCCCAAGAACGGGGGCCATTCCCTTTGCTAGCCTAGTCTGCACCGAAACTCCGTTCTCAGCAATCGTGCTTTGCGCTAATCCAATGACCTCCTCAATCGCCTGATTGAGATCGAAGCGATCGCTTCGCGGAGGCACTTTTTTGATTTGGTCCCGGATCCGGTCGATAATGCCTCCGGCTCGATCAGCATCGGCCACGATGCAGCCGAGCGCTTCCCTGACTTCGTCTAAGTCTGGAGGGCTTCTTTCTAAAAAATTCAGAGCCGCCCGCGCGTTGTTACGTGCGCTGCCGATTGGCTGATTCACCTCGTGAGCAATTGAGGCCGTGAGCTGACCCAAAGTCATTACACGACTGACATGGGCAAGTTCGGCCTGTACTGTGCGCAGCGATGCCTCCGCTCGTTGTGCGCGCACGGTTGCTGTTACATCGGTCGAGGTGCCGCGATAGCCAACGAACTCGCCGTTGATATCAAATACCGGGTTTCCGCTTTTCTTCACGTACATCTGCGAACCGTTGCCGCCCACCGAGCAATATACAAAGTCACGGAACGGCTTGCGGGCATCGATGGTTGCCTGAAAGAGGCGCCACTTTGCCGGTTCCGTTTCAAGGTCGAGCGCGTGATCCGAACACGTTGTGCCAATCCGATCCGCCGGGTCCGAGCCAAACGCATTTTCCGTCAAGCGGGTGAACTTGTGATCAGGACCGGTTTCCCAAAGCCAATCGGAAGCGGTTTCAGCATAGTCGCGGAACTTCGCTTCGCTCTCCCGCAATGCGTCCTCAGCGCGCTTCCGTACCGTTACATCCATCTGTGTCGTGACAATCTCGACAAGTTCTCCGCTGCCGGAAAACGCAGGTCGGCCGATTGTTTCGAGGTGTTTGATCGTCCCGTCGGGGAGTACAATTCTGTACGCGGCCGAGTAATCTCTTTTCTCGCTCACCGCGCGCTGAACTTCTGTGTTCAACCGGCCCCGGTCGTCGGGATGGATCCGTTGGAACACGGCTTCGCGACTTGGAACACCCTGCGCCGGGTCAAATCCCCAGATGCGGTATGTCTCCTCCGATCCATAGAGAATCGCTGTCTCACTGTAGGACGACACGCCGCTGTGACTCAGCCTCTGCGCTTCCGCCAGGTAGGCCTCGCTGCGACGTAGCGCGTCTTCGGCCTTCTTCCCTTCATCGATGTCAACACACTGGCCATACCACTGGATGATGCGTCCCTGCCGATCACGCAGAGGCCGACCGCGAATATCGTGCCAACGAAATTCGCCGTCCGCCCGGCGGAGACGGTTCACGCGCTGGTACGGAGTGCCGGTCTGAATTGCGTGAGAGAAAGCCCTTAAAGTTTCCGCAAGGTCATCGGGGTGCAGGAACGCGTGCCAGCCACCTTGCTTGAAATCTTCAAATCGCATGCCGCTATAGTCCAACATGCGCTGATTGATGTGGGTCGGTTCGCCGTTGGGGTCCGTTGACCAGAGCAAGCTAGGGACCGTTTCAATGATTTGATGGAGCTTATATTCGCTGTCCCGCAATGCTTCCTCAGCGCGCTTGCGTTCCGTTATGTCTGTAGCAGTGCCGACGAACTCGATGAGCTCTCCGTTCGCATCGAGAACCGGGTGCCCCGATGAATAGACGTGCTTCATTGTCCCGTCAGGCAGCACAACCCTATACTCGTCGAAGCTGTCAACTCTTTCGTTGACCACTCTGGCAAAGCTCTCGTCCACCCTGTTGCGATCCTCCGGATGGACCCGTTGCCGAAAATTTTTGCGGGTCGGCAAATCCTCCTGCGGATCCAATCCGAAAATTCGGAACATTTCGTCGGAGCAGTAGAGCACCTTCTGGCTACGAGCGTCCCATGCCCAACTGCCGGTGTGGGTCAGCTTCTGCGTCGCGGCCAAATAACCCTCACTTCGCATCAGAGATTGTTCGGTACGCTTGAGCTCGGTCAGATCGACCACGAATGCAACGCCCTCATCGCCGCCCTGTTCGAACAGCACACCCCCAATCAGCACGGGTACACGGCTGCCATCTTTTCGGAAAAACTCTTTCTCGTAGGGCCGAGCAAACGTATTCGAGCTCAGTTCCGCCAGGGCGAGCTTGTCGCGCTCGCGCCATTCCGGTGGCGTCAGGTCCGTCCAACGTATGCGACCTGAAACCAGATCGTCCCGGTCATGTCCTACGAGGCGAAGAAACGCGTCATTGGCCTCATGAACCCGACCTTTCAAGCCCGTAATGAAAATTCCGATGATGTTGGAATCGACCAAGCGCCGAATCTTTGCTTCGCGTTCCGCGAGATCGCGGTTTGCATCTGCAAGCAACGTGCGCTGCTTCTCGACTTCGAACAGACGCGCGTTTTCGATCGCGATCACCGCTTGATCGGCGAAGGTCTCGATAAGCGCAATTTGTTGATCGGAGAACGGTCGGGCCTCCCTTCGTCGTACCAGAATTATTCCGATGGGGGCACCCTCGCGCAACAAGGGCGTCGCGAGCGTGGTATGGTGCCCCTCGCGTTTTGCCTTACCGCTGCCCACCGGGTACTCATCCTCCGCTGCAGCGAGATCATGGACATGAATGGTTCGACGATCGCATGCGGCTCGTCCGATCACCGTATCTCGGTTTACGGGTACGCCTTGGTAGGCACGGATGACTACCGGAATTTCCCCGTATGAAGCTACCAAGTGAAGAAGGTTATTCTCCAGGCGGAAGATCTCCGCATTGCTCGCGTCGGACAACTGCGCGGCATTTTCGGCTACCGCATTGAGCACCGACGGAATCGGTGAGTTCGAGATGAGGCGCAGCATCTCAGAGGTGGCAGCTTGTCGTATCGCAGCCTCGGCAAGGCGTTCACGTGCCTGGGCGACCTCCCGCCGGCATGCCTTGAGTTCCAGTTCGAGATCGGCACGGGTCTTGGGAGCCCGGCCAACGCGCGCCTTCGCTTCGGTCCGGCGAGGCGTGCGACCTCGCGTTCGGCTCTTCGCCCCTTTGCGAGACAAGGTCACCTCCATCGCCGGACTAGCCCCCGCTGCTGGCTAAGCGCGCTCCAGCACTATACCATCGACCTCGGCCCTGCTCTACGTGTGAGCCTAAACCTTAGCTTAGCCGCGCCTAAAGACAACCGAAGAAGCAGCTCATGCCGGAATGAATGCAGCCGCTCCGAAATCAGGTGCAAGCGAACACAAGCCAGATTGATCTCGCACTGACATTGGCCTTCGAACCTGAGCGCCAGCCTTGAAGCTCTGCAGGCGGTAACGAAGGAATAGAAAACTCGAGGCTCGGCCGGGCCGCCAAGCCGTAAAGGAAAATGTTGAGACTGCCGCCGCGCCACGGCCGGCCCTATGGGGTGGGCTATGTCGCTACCCGTCAGATCATGTATGCCACTCACTTGCAGTGCTAGCAGTCGAACGAGCCAATGCTTTTTGCTGCATCAACACGCGAAGCTGCTTTCTCAGCTCGCCTCTGGTAGTCGTCGGCAAGCGCCTTGAGCTGACTCGCAACCGCTTGGTCGGTCATGGTTTTGGCAGCGCGCAGCAATGTCCGAGCCGTTTCCAAATATTCCTTGCCTCGTTGCGAGATCGAAAGGGTCATATAGTGTTCGGGCGGTTCTTCAGCAGCTGATCGAAGGTGATCGGGAACCAGCACACCTCCATTTACGGCCTCTGAGGCATCGACCATCAGTGCGCCCGGATTGGCAGGTGGATGCATCCGAGGGGTTGGGGAGACTATTCTGTCCTTCAGTTGCTTTGATTTGCGTGGCTCCGAAGGAACGCCCGACTGGGTGAGTTAATGGCAAGCATGCCGACTTCATTGCGGCTTACCCAGCACGAAAGCGAAGGGGACGACAAAAAGCTCATCACCAAGGTCGTCGTTGACATGCAAGACCCAGCCCCGCCAATCCTCGAGGCTGCGCTCGTTGGTGAAGGATTGCACAACACGAGTCGCATAATCGCGCGCTTCAGCCAAATCTTCCACCACGGCGCCGCGCTGATCGACGAAAACCTTCTTCGTGTTGGAGCAATGAAAATACAACTGGGTCATGTACGGTCTCCTTTGAATGGGATGAGCAGCAACGAGAGGCAAGCGTCAGAGAACTGGACAGGCAGATTTCCCGCATCCAGCTCTCGGACAAAACTTCACGCCTTCACCCACGGCACGTCGTGCCCAAGCCTGCTCAGGCGCACTCCTCGGTGCGGCGATTCGAAGACAGAAGTGGTGATGCTGTGAAGATCTGAAACCACATCCAAGTGCTCATGAGAGGGTAGAGGATCATCTGCCACCTCCGCGGATTTAGATTTGTCAGCGAATAATGAGATTCAACCGCCGCACTTCATCGCCAACAACTCATTGAAAGCGTTGATCACGGAATCAAGCAGGGCCAGAGTTCGCTTGCCGTCGGCGTATGCGGCCTGCCGCAGCGTCGCCAACTCATAGAACGACGCGGCGTAGGCCCGACACGTTTTCTCGTTGTCGGTTGCATCGGCTGGTTGGCTACGCACCGTCGCCGAGCCTATTCGAGTGACGTCGATGCCCTTACTTGACTTACACTCCGCCGCAACCACCAAAATAGATACGATGATCACGGTAGAAGCGATGAGAACAATTGTTCTCCTCATGACCTGAACTCCAAAGAGCGAGTTATCACGAGGAAACTTACAGTTCTGCAGGAGCATCTTCTATTGCACGTGAGTCATTTCGAAGTACCGCTGTGGTTGCGCCGCGTAAATCTTGGCTTAGGAAATGGAGTAAGAGGGCTTCACGTCGGTCATGCCCGACGTCGTCGGCAGGCGCCATCGTTAATATTAGCTCCATGATCGGCGACCGAAGCTCCATTTCGCCACACGCTCCCGTCCCTGGCTCACAGTTATTTTTCCACCCTTAAGGTTGGGTGATGCTCATGCAATCACTCCGTCTTGAAATCAGCCGGCTGCGCCGGCGCGCGCGGCGTGGACTCGCAGCGGTCAGGCTTGACATCAAGCAGCGGCTTCTCGTCCGGGCAATCGAGCCCGCACACCAAAATCGTGTTGCCCTCAACTCAGACCATTGCACGATCGAGGTGGCGATCTGGTCGCCTTCGCCGCCGTCTTCTCGTTGATGCCAGGCTTTTCCTGTTCAACGCCGCGACGCGCCTTGTCGAATTGGCCTCGATCCGGCCGAGTACGCCGCCAGCTTTGCTGACGACCACCGCCGCGAATGGCGACACAGCATTTCTGATCGTCACGGCCACGACCTTCGTGCTGATTCTCCCTCGCATGTTGTTCGAGCGTCCCCGAATGACGAGGCAGGGTCATCCATATGCACCGCAGCGCCGTCCAAGACCCATCCGAGACCATCGGGTAGATCCGTGACTGCACTTCTGACCAAAGCCGGTGAGTACAGCCGGCCGACTTTTTGAACCCGGTGAGAAAACTTCATGAACGACATTCGTAAAGAGATGGACAGCCTTGGCGAGGTCGACGTCCGCGCCGACAAGCTCTGGGGCGCGCAGACACAACGTTCGCTCGAACATTTCAGCATCGGCACGGATTTGATTCCGCGTGAAATGATCACAGGCTACGCGATCCTGAAGAAGGCGGCGGCGATCGCCAACCATGCGAGCGGGCGGCTGGATAACTGGAGATATGAACTGATCGTACAGACGTGCGACGAGATTCTGGCGGGCCAGCACCATGACATGTTCCCTCTGCATGTCTGGATGACGGGCAGCGGCACGCAGTTCAACATGAACGTCAACGAGGTGGTTTCAAATCGCTGCTGTCAGCTCGCTGACAAGCCGCTTGGCGGCCACTACCCCGTTCATCCCAACGATCACGTCAATATGGCGCAATCGTCAAACGACTCCTTCCCCTCGACGATGAACATCGCGGCTGCGGTGAACGTCAAGAAGCGCCTGGTTCCCACGGTGACGGCCCTGCGCGATGCCATCGCCGCAAAGGCAAAGGAATGGGACAAAATCGTCAAGATCGGCCGCACGCATATGCAGGACGCTACCCCGCTGACGCTGGGCCAGGAATGGTCGGGTTATGTCGGCATGCTGTCGGACAATCTCGAGCGGATCGAGGCTGCCCTGCAGGGCGTCTATCGACTTGCGCTCGGGGGCACCGCGGTCGGCACCGGCATCAATTCGGCCCCCGGCTTTGCCGAGGCGGCGGCGGCCGAGATCACCAAGCTCACTGGTCTGCCGTTCGTGACCGCACCGAATAAATTCACTGTGCAGGGCGCTCATGACGCGCTCGTGCAGCTCTCCGGCTCGCTGCGGACGCTTGCGGTCTCTCTGTACAAGATCGCGAACGACATCCGCCTGCTGTCCTGCGGGCCCCGCGCGGGCTTTGCCGAACTGTTGATACCGGAAAATGAGCCGGGATCCTCCATCATGCCCGGCAAGGTCAATCCGACCCAGTGCGAAGCACTGGCGATGATTGCTGTGCAGGTCATGGCGAACGACGTTGCGGTCGGCTTTGGTGGTGCCGGCGGCTATCTCGAAATGAACGTCTACAAGCCGCTGATGATCTTCAACATCACTCACTCGATCACGATCCTGAGCGATGGCTGCGTCAACTTCCGCAAGTTCCTGGTGGAAGGGACCAAGCCCAACCTGAAGAAGATCAATGAATATGTCGAGCGATCGCTGATGCTGGTTACCGCGCTTGCTCCGGTGATCGGGTACGACAAGGCATCCAAGATCGCGCACTACGCGTTGGACAACGACCTCACGCTGAAGGCGGCCGCGCTCAAGCTCGGCTTCGTCGGAGAGGAGGAGTTCGATCGCTTCGTTGATCCGGCAAAGATGGTTCGGCCCTACGTCGCCAAGCCAATCGACCTCGTCAAGACCAGCGTTAGGGAGCAGGTGTGATGATCCGATGCATCAAACTGTGGACTGGCGCCGACAGGAAGTCGCATTTCGAAGAGGGCGTCATTGATCTCGAGCCCGGCGTGCGGGGCGACGCGCTCAGCGTGACGTTTCCCATCACCTCGGCATCGTTCCATGAAACGGACAAGGATCCGAAACTCGGATGGCACCCTGATTCCGACAGACAGCTGGTGATCACCCTGAGCGGCACCCTGGAATTCGAAACACCGGATGGGCGATTTACGCTTCGCCCGGGTGACATCCTCTTCACCGAGGACACCAGCGGAGCGGGCCATAATTGGAAGATGGTCGGCGACCAGCCCTGGCGCCGTCTCTACACGATCCTCGACGCAAAGACCGTCATTCCCTTCAAGCCAGCTGTTGCTGGCTAGAAGGGGCCTGCGAACAAACAGCAAGCAACACAGGAGTATGCAGATGATCCGATGCGTTCGCTTATGGACCGGCGATGACCAGAATTCGCATTTCGAGGAGGGCGTGATTGAACTCACGGCCGGCCCGCGCGGTGATTGGCTGAGCGACAAGCTCGCCGTAGCCACCATCTCGTTTCAGGAAACGGCATCGGGCGGCGCTTTCGCTTGGCACACTGCGCCTGTTCGGCAACTGGTCATCACGCTGAGTGGCACGCTGGATTTCCAGACGCGTGGGGGCGAGCATTTCTTGCTTCACCCCGGCAATATCCTGCTCGCTGAAGACACTGTCGGCTCCGGACATAGCTGGAAGCTGACGGACGACTCCTCCTGGCGCCGCGCCTACGTGGTCCTTCAACCAGGAGCCGCGGTGCCGTTTCGCGCGCGCAAGCTGCAGCGGGTCATGGCCTGATCGAGTCATCTGCGAAGAAGCAACCAGCCACCCATTAATCTGAAAGAGAAATCCGATGCCAGAAACATTCAATACCGAACCGGACGTCGTCCTCATCGGTGCGGGCATTATGAGCTCCACGCTTGGGGTCTTCCTGAAAGAGCTCGATCCCTTGCTCACCATCGCGATGTTCGAAACCCTAGAGGATTGCAGCCTGGAAAGCTCGAATGCCTGGAACAACGCCGGCACCGGACATGCCGCCAATTGCGAGATGAACTACACGCCTGAGCGGCCCGACGGCAGCATCGACATCTCCAAGGCGCTGGAAGTCAACGTCGAGTTCGACCTGTCGCGTCAGCTGTGGTCCTACCTCGTAAAGAAAGGCGCGATCGCCGATCCGCGCTCGTTCATCCATCCCGTGCCGCACATGAGCTTCGTGCACGGCAGCAACGTCCCGTTCCTCCGAAAGAGGTTCAAGGCAATGAGCGCGCACCATTGCTATTACGGCATGGAGTATACCGAGGATAGGCAGAAGATCGCCGAGTGGGCGCCGCTGGTGATGGAAGGCCGAACCAGCAACGAGCCAGTTGCGGCGACGCGGATGGTGACGGGCACTGACGTGGACTACGGCTCCCTCACCCATCATCTGGTCCAATATCTCGTCGACCAGCCGGGCTGCAAGGTACATTACCGGAATCGCGTCACTAATCTCGTCCGCGAGGATCACGGGCGCTGGCGCGTCGAGGTTCACGATCTTGGTAGCGGCGAGAGGCGGTCGGTGAAGACCAAATTCGTCTTTATCGGCGCTGGCGGCGGCGCGCTGCCACTACTGCAGAAGTCCGGTATCCCGGAGGGCCGAGGCTATGGCGGCTTCCCCGTCAGCGGCATCTGGCTGCGCTGCGACAACCCCGAGATCAACAAGCGCCACCATGCCAAGGTCTACGGCAAGGCGGCGGTAGGTTCGCCGCCGATGTCGGTGCCGCATCTCGATACCCGCGTCATCGGCGGCAAGCACTCGCTGCTATTCGGCCCCTATGCCGGTTTCTCAAGTAACTTTTTGAAGCACGGGTCGCTGTTGGATTTATTCGAATCGGTCAGGCCGGCCAACATCAAGCCGCTGCTGTCGGTGGCGCGCGACAACTTCGACCTCACGGAATACCTGATCGGACAAGTCCTGCAGTCCGAGAGTCACCGGTTAGCCGCGCTGGACGAGTATTTCCCCAACGCGAAGCCCGAGGACTGGACGCTTCAAGTAGCGGGGCAACGCGTTCAGACCATCAAGCCCGACGTCAAGCGCGGTGGTCTGCTGGAGTTTGGAACCGAGCTCGTCGGGGCTGCGGATCATTCGCTCGTGGCGCTTCTGGGAGCTTCGCCCGGCGCTTCCACCGCCGCATTCATCGCGATCAGTGTGCTGGAGAAGTGTTTCCCCGGTGAGCTGACGGCAAGCGCGTGGCTGCCAAAGCTAAGGGAGATCATTCCATCTTACGGCGTTTCGCTGATCGAAGATGCCAATCTCCTCCAGCATGTTCGCGCGCAAACAGCGCAAGTTCTCAAGGTTGAGAATATTGATCTGCCTGCAGGCGCCGGCGGCACTGCCAAAAACACACAGAGAATTCCAAAGCCACAGATGGAGAAGATTTAGTCATGGCCAAAACAGTCGCTGATCAATTTGCGGAAACTCTCGCTGCAGCCGGTGTGAAGCGGATATATGGCGTCGTCGGCGACAGCCTGAACGGCCTGACCGATTCGATCCGCCGGCAGGGAAAGATCGAATGGGTGCATGTGCGGCACGAGGAAGTCGCGGCTTTCGCGGCCGGTGGCGAAGCGCATGTGACAGGAGAGCTTGCGGTCTGTGCCGGGAGTTGCGGACCGGGCAACCTTCACCTCATCAATGGCCTGTTCGATTGTCAGCGATCGCGGTTACCAGTGCTTGCCATTGCCGCGCAAGTACCGTCGGCCGAGCTCGGCGCCGGATATTTCCAGGAAACCCATCCGGAAAATCTGTTCAAGGAGTGCAGTCACTATTGTGAGCTGATCTCCGGGGCCAACCAGATGCCCCGCATTCTGGAGATCGCGATCCGGCAAGCGGTCGGTAATCGCGGCGTCTCGGTCGTGGTGATTCCGGGCGACGTCGCCCTTCAGCCCGCCGTAGACGCGCCACTGCCGAAAGTATCGAGCCTGCTGCCCAGGCAAGCCATCGCGGTGCCAGAACGCGCCGACGTCGATCAGCTCGCGGCGCTCCTCAACAGCGATGGCCGGGTGACCATGTTGTGCGGCTCGGGATGTGAGGGGGCGCATGATGAAGTGCTTGCGCTGGCAGATCGTCTGAAGGCTCCTATCGTGCACGCGTACCGAGGCAAGGAGCATGTCGAATGGGAAAACCCGTTCGACGTCGGCATGACCGGGTTGATCGGCTTCTCGTCGGGCTACTACGCGATGCTCGATTGCGATATTCTCTTGATGCTCGGCACCGATTTCCCGTATCGCCAGTTCTATCCTCGTGGAGCGGGGGTGCGCATCGCACAGGTGGATGTCCGGCCCGAACAGATCGGCCGCCGTGTGCCGGTCGATATCGGCGTGGTCGGCGACGTCCGCGCGACCATTGAAAGCGTGTTGTCGCTTGTCAAGAAAACGCGCGACCGTACCCACCTCGACGGTGCGACGGAACATTACCGCAAGACGCGCAAGGAGCTCGATGGTCTCGCGGTTAGCAAGCCCGGTCGTAAGCCGATCCACCCGCAGCAGATTGCCAAGGCGATTAGCGATCACGCTTCGCCAGACGCCATCTTCACCTGCGACGTCGGTCTGCCGACGGTGTGGGCCGCACGCTATTTGGCGATGAACGGCAAGCGACGGCTGATCGGGTCGTTCTGGCATGGCTCGATGGCCAACGCGATGCCGCATGCGATTGGCGCACAGACGGCGTTTCCGGGGCGGCAGGTGATCTCGCTGTCAGGTGATGGTGGTTTCACCATGCTAATGGGCGATTTTCTCAGCCTCGCGCAGCTCGGTCTGCCAGTGAAGGTCGTGGTGTTCAATAACAGCGCGCTCGGCTTCATCGAAATCGAGCAGAAATCCACTGGCTTTCTCGATTTCGGTACCGAGTTCAAGAATCCGAACTTTGCCGCGATGGCTGAAGCCTGTGGCGTGCGCGGGATCCGGCTTGAGGATCCCACCGACGTCGAGAAAGGCATCACTGCTGCGCTTGCCCATGATGGGCCGGTGCTAATTGATGCGGTGGTCAGTCGGACCGTACTTCCCATCCCGCCCGCCATTACTGCCGAAATGGCCAAGGGCTTCACGCTCTACATGACGAAAGCCGTCTTCAACGGGCGCGCCGACGATCTTGTCGATCTCGCTAAATCGAATCTGTGGGCTTGAGGTCAGGAGAATTGCAATGGACATAACGGCGCTCCTCCTATCTCGACTTCAGTTCGCCTTTACTGTCACGTTCCATATCATCTTTCCATCCTTCACAATCGGATTGGCAGCGTGGCTCACGGTTCTGGAGGCGTTGCGTCTCGCGACCGGCCGGCCGGTCTATCGCGTGATCTTCGACTTCTGGCTGAAAATATTCGGTGTGGCATTCGGATTGGGCGTCGTATCCGGGATCGTGATGGCGTTCCAGTTCGGCACCAACTGGAGCGAATTGTCCAAAATGTCCGGGCCGATCCAGGGCCCGCTCCTGATGTACGAGACTTTTACGGCCTTCATGCTCGAGGCCAGTTTCTTCGGCGTCCTCATCTTTGGCCGCAGCCGGGTGCCGCCATGGTTCTATTTGTTCTCAACGGCCATGGTGGCGCTGGGGACGACCCTTTCGGCGTTCTGGATCATGGTCAATAACAGCTGGATGCAGGTGCCCTTGGGTTATGTCGTGGAAAATGGCCTCTACGTGCCCAACGATTGGACCAAGATCATCTTCAATTCAGTCGTATGGTCGCGGTTTCCGCATATGCTGCTGGCCTCCTATCTGACCGGCGCCTTCTGCGTTGCCGCGACCGGGGCGTGGTACGTGTTGCGGAGGGAATATCACACCGAGTCCCGCATCATGCTGCGCATGGGGCTTGGTCTCGCCGCTGTCCTCATCCCGATCCAGCTGTTCTTCGGGCATCTGAACGGAGGCTATGTCAATACATATCAGCCTTCGAAGATGGCTGCGATCGAGGGGCGCTGGAACGATGAGAAACCGGCCGGCGAAGTGCTGTTCGCGTGGCCGGACGTGGAGAACCGGCGCAATCTGTTCGCAATCACGCTGCCGCCGCCGTTCGGCAGCTTGATCGATTCCGACAGTCTCACCGCGGGCGAAACCGGACTCAACAGCATCCCTCCGGAGAACTGGCCGCCGGTCGTTATCCCGTTCTTTAGCTTCCGGATCATGGTGGGATGCGGCATGCTTATGCTTGGACTTGCGTGGCTCGGCACCTATCTCAGTTTCAAGCGGCGCCTGGAGCGCAATCGACTCCTCTTGTGGGCGACTTTCCTAAGCTTCCCCCTGCCCTTCATTGCGATAGTCACCGGATGGTTCACCGCTGAAGTGGGCCGGCAGCCCTGGGTAGCCTTTGGCGTGCTGCGGACCGCAGACGCCATGACGCCGTTCTTGACGACACGTGCGGCGACGATCTCGCTCCTCATCTTCTGTGTGATCTATGCCTTCATCTTCGCATTCGGCATGTTTTACATCTATCGGCTCATCCGCACGGGCCCCGTTGGCAGACTATTCGAGCCCTCGCGTCTTGCGGTGCCCACCCGACCGATGTCACTGGTCAACGCAGATCACATTTTCCCTGAAAGTAGCCACGCCGGCGCTGGAGAATAACCATGGTCATGTTCTGGACCTCGCTTTTGGCCATCAGCATTTTGCTCTACGTGTTGCTCGACGGTGTCGATCTGGGCGTCGGTCTGTTGTTCGGCTTGACCCAAGGCGAGGCAAACCGCCGCATCATGTTGAAAGCAGTTTCGCCAATCTGGGACGGCAACGAGACCTGGTTCGTGGTGACCGGCGTCATCTTGTGGGGGGCTTTTCCCCCCGTCTACGCGACCCTCTTGTCAGCCTTTTACCTTCCGCTTTTTCTCATGTTGGCTGGCTTGATCCTTCGCGGTGTAGCATTCGAGTTTCGCGACAAGACGCAGAGGATGCGTTGGATCTGGGACGTCAGCTTTGCGGGCGGCTCGCTGGTCGCGAGCTTCATGCAGGGGACAACGGTCGGGACCTTGGTGGAAGGACTGCAGGTCACCAACGGTCAATATTCCGGTGGTGACTTCGGCTGGCTCACACCATTTGCGATCCTTTGCGGCGTCGGCCTTTGCCTTGGCTATGCACTTCTCGGCGCCTGCTGGCTGGTGAAGAAATGCGACGGCGAGGTCCGCGATACGGCGCACCGCTGGATTCGCGTCCTCGCACTGGCCGTACTGGTATTTCTCGTCGTCGTCTTCGCGTACGCGATGGCCGAACACCTTCCGATCCTGCATCGTTGGATCGAGCGGCCCTATCTCTTCGCATTCCCGACCATTGGCGCGGTCGCCGCGATCGTGCTCGCGCTCAGCATCCTTCGTCACAACGACCACTGGCCGTTCTACACTGTCGCGGCCATCTTCGTGTCGGCATTCGGCACTCTCGCGCTGTCCTTCTGGCCTTACCTCATCCCGTTAGTGATCACGATCGACGAAGCTGCCGCGCCGCAGTCCAGTCTCATGTTCATGTTCTGGGGAGGCGTGGTCGTCTTTCCCCTGATGCTGGTCTACACGCTCATCAGCTACAGCGTCTTCAGAGGCAAGATCAGAACAACAACCGTGCACTATTAATCGTCTCGTGAAGTTGATGAATTGCCCCCCACATCCGGAGAAAGTCAGGGAATCGCGCGAAGCAAACGAGCCATGAGCCATACCACCACCAATCATGCCTGTGTGCTGTCGCCTGAAGCGCGATCGTTGTCCGTTCACCCGGAAGCGCATGTGGCGTCTGCGGAAGAACTTGCCCAGATATCGCTCAGTGCAAGGCTGCTATTCGAGAATGGTCAATCTACTGAAAAGGTTGTATCCGCTCTCGCCCAACTCGCCGCCGCTCTGGGATTTCGTGCGGCCGTCTTTCCCCGCTGGGGCGAACTGACCGTCCTCATCAACGATGGCAACGGCTCGCGGAACGAGATTCTCGCTTCAGCTCCTGCGGGCGTGGATAGCGGCAGTGGCACTGCCAACGATTTACTCGGCAGTCGTGTCAAGCCAGTTCGATGCTGACCGCCTCGATTACATGAGACGCGATCGCCTCATGGTTGGCAGTCAGCACGCGGGAATCGACTTTGAGTGGTTGGTTGAGAACCTCGAGGTTGGCGAGGTGCAGCATGGCGTCGACGAAACCTCGCTCAAGCCCGTTCAAACCTTTGTCCTTGGGCGCAAGGCGATCTTCGCCGCCGAAGCCTACGTGCTTGGGCTTTTCCAACTCTATCCAACCGTTTATTTTCACAAGGCAACGCGGGGCGCGGAGAAGATCTACACCGAGCTGCTGACCCGCACCATAACTTTGATTAAGGAGGGCTCGATCGAAAAAACTGGTCTTCCGAAAACGCATCCGCTCGTCAAGTTTGCTCAAATGCCCGATAATATCGATTGCGCGCTATCGCTCGACGATACGGTTATTTGGGGTGGGCTTTCCCTTATGGCTGACAGCAACGACAAATGGATCGGCAGTCTCGCTGAGCGCTTGCGGGATCGCAAACTCTACAAGTGCATCAATGTGCGGGCTAAGATTGCGCATGATAAGGACGATGGTGCTGCCTCGTCTTCAGAGGCCGACGAGGTGTGCGCTGGCATCCGAGACGAGATTGTGAAGTGCTTGGATGAATGGTCCGCCAAATCCCCCGATGAACCTCCGCGGATTTTGATCGATGAGGTCGAACGGTCCCCTTACAAAGAGTTGACCGAGGGAGCGAAAGGTCCGCTCAGCCAAATTGATATCCGTACTGAGGGTGACCACTTGGCCGATCTTTCAAAGCGGTCAAACGTTGTGGCGGCACTTAGGACCTACAAGGCCTTCCGTCTTTACCACGCCGATGGCGATGAAGAGGCTCGAAGGACGGTGATGGAAATCGTGGACGCGGGGATATCAAAATGGCCGGCATAGATTACGCACATGGAGCAGCAGCTATCGTTCGCGATGCAGGGGGCCACATCGTAGGGCGTACCAAGTTTCAGAAGATCGCCTTCTTTCTGGAAGCGGCCGGCGTAGGATCAGGTTTTCCTTTCCGGTACAAGCACTATGGACCCTACTCCGAGCTGCTCGCCGCTGCAGCTCAGCATGCAGCGGCCTTGCGGCTGATCGTCGAAAACGAATCCGTTGCAGCTTGGGGTGGGCAGTATTCGACCTTCTACACTCAAATGCCTGCTGATCCTTCGATGCACCCCGCTCGCGCGACTCGCGCAAGAGATGGCAAATGCCGATGCCGTGGAACTTGAACTGGCTGCCACCGCTGCTTTCCTAGCGTACGAGAGATTTCCTGACCCTTGGGCTGAAACAGCTCGCCGAAAACCGGAAAAGGCAGAGGGCGGACGGCTTGAGCGAGCGAAGCAGCTGTATCTACGCCTTCAAAAAATACCGGCACCTCATCAACTACCAGCGATTTGACGGCAGGTTGCAACTATAGTCGCCCCAAACAATGCAGCGCCGAGGACCATTTGACGGACTAAGATTGCTGCCGGTGTACACAAAACCGGTACACAATTGCTGCCGGACGGTTCGAAAAACCCAGCAAAAATAGCCGATTTAAGGGCGGGACAATCCAGTCCTTTCCTGGGCACCATCTTATCCGTCTCAGGCAGAATATTCGTTTCTGGTGCAAGTTGAGCGGCGCGGACTGACCATAAAAACCGAGCTGCAATTCAGGTCCGTATGGGGTAGTCTTCGGCGACAAGGCGCGACGCAAGAGTGCCACACAAATCCTCCTCGCCGGATCGAAAAGTACAATAATATCAATGCAAACCAGGATTAACCCCTCAGTTCAATCCTGTCTGGCAGCACCAGTTTTCCCAATAAAATCAGTATTCTATCAAGCGCTCCAAAAATTTCCGACCGGTCTAAATGCAGAACGATGCAGGAGAACGCGTCTATTCTGTCACGTTTCTGACACGCGAGAACACGTTTCGTTCTCGCCCCGAAGAAGCAAGATTGGCTCCCTTACGATGGGCAATGACCATGCTCACCTCCAGGGCACCGGCCCAACCCGCTCCGGAGGCTACAGAGCGAGTCTCGGCAATCACGTGCGCCCAACACGCACACTCAGCGCATGACGCCCGTACGGCAATTTGAGGTGATTCCGAGATTGTCCGAGGGCTGGGCAAAACGTGGACCACCGGCTCTTCCCAGACCGCGAATGGCAGCTTCGCGCCACAAGCGGCCGTTCACCCAGAGTCCCTATTTTTACGTTCAGACAATAAAAAACAAAAGGCCACGCGGGCATTACACCGCATGGCCTTTGCGAGACGGTCCCCCTAGGCCCTCCAGAGATTCCGTCTCGGGGCGCATAGTGTGCGGGTAGAGGTGCCTGTCCAGGGTGTGATGCAGTTACCCACAGTTCAGACGAACGAACACGCCTCAACCAAGCCGTCCGCTTCAAACAGCGTCTTTAGCAACCTTCAGGGGTGACGCCTTGACCGACTTGCTGGCTGGCTTTGGCCGCGAACTCCATAGGCTCTTTCGTGAAAGGATTTACACCGTTGCGGGCTTCTGAAGCAGGCTTGTTCACGACCGACATTCAACCGCGACCGCAAAAAGACAAAAACGTCTAGCTCGAGGAATCAGCGCACGCGAATCTGAAGAGAGCGCTGGCCGCATGTCCGCATCGCGTACCAACAGCAGCTGCTGTTGCTCCCGGCCGCGCGGCCCGCTCAAGTGGCAGATCGCCGCCCGCCCGTTAACAGTCTATTAACCAACGCAGCCTAGCTTGTGGTCATCGCCCGGTCATCATCAGCCGATTACCGCCCGGTTCGTTCTAGGAGAACAGCCGATGTCCGTTGAGGCGCTGACATATGCCGCTTTAGGTATCTGCCTGAAAATCTCGCCAGAGGCCGCTCGTTCGCTTGCCAAGCGACGCCAGTTGCCGCGCTCACTTTCGGATGATGGCAAAGCCCTGGTAAGTGTTGATCTCGGTGAAATACGGCATACGCCCCGCCCACGAGGTGGTCGGCAGGCAGACAACATCGCCCTTTTTACGGAAAAGATCGAGGCATTGAAGGCGGAGATCGCGCGGCTCGAAGCAAGGACAGCCGATCACAGAGCAGATTTTGACCGCGAGCGCGAGCGCGCCGATCGCCTGACGGTTGAGCTTCTGCAGAGGACTGCCGAGACTATGGCAGCCAAGGAGGCGACGGCACGGCTTGAAGGTGAGCTGGCGGCTCTGCGGAGCGGTGGCCGAGCTGGCGGCCCGATCGATAGCCACGGACAAGCTGCAAGCCGACTGGGACATCTAGTGGACCAAATCTAACACTTCGATTCGCTTAGGGATTCCCTGACTGACTCGCGTGTGCGAGTTTGGGGGATGCACGAGCGAACGAACATCCGATTGAGCCGAGCCGACCGTGGCAAGCTTGAGGCCGTGGTCGCCAACCGCAATAGCGCGCAGAAGCACGTTTGGCGGGCCAAGATTGTCCTTCTGACCGCCGCTGGGCGCGGCACGGCAGAGATCATGCAAGCTACCGGCAAGGCCAAGACGGTGATCTGGCGCTGGCAGGAACGTTTCCGCGACGAAGGATCCGCGGGCCTTTGGCGGGATAAGACGCGGCGGTCGCGCATTCCGCCGCTGAGCCCCGAGGTGGCTAAACGTGTGGTCGCCCTGACATTGGCAGGCCCGCCGCCGGCGGCCAGTCACTGGACCGGTTCGGCGATGGCGAAGGCAGCCGGGATCAGCGTCAGCTCGGTGCAGCGGATATGGCGTGCTCATGGCCTCCAACCGCACCGGGTACGCCAGTTCAAGCTGTCCAACGATCCGCAGTTTGCCGCTAAACTGCACGAGATCGTCGGCCTCTACGTCGATCCGCCCGACCATGCCATGGTCTTGTCGGTCGATGAGAAGAGCCAAATTCAGGCCCTCGATCGCACCCAGCCGGGGCTGCCGATGAAGAAGGGGCGCGCCGGAACAATGACACATGACTACGAGCGCCATGGCGTCACCACCTTGTTCGCGGCGCTCGATGTCCTTGAGGGCAAGGTTATCGGCCAGTGCATGAAGCGCCATCGCCATCAGGAGTTCATCCGGTTTCTGAACGTCATCGAGGCAAGAGTACCCAAGAAAAAGACGATCCACATCATCGTCGACAACTATGCCACCCACAAGCATCCCGACGTCATGCAGTGGCTCGAAAAACATCGGCGGTTTGTCTTCCACTTCACCCCGACATCCGCTTCCTGGCTCAACGCCATCGAGGGCTTCTTTGCCAAGCTCACCAAGGCGCGTCTCAAGCGCGGCGTATTCCGATCTCTGCGGGAACTCAAAGATGCCATCCACCGCTTCCTCGACCACACCAACGCAAACCCAAAACCCTTCACCTGGACCAAGGACCCAAACAAAATCATCGCCGCTGTCAGACGGGGGCACCAAGTGTTAGATTCGATCCACTAGCCGCGACCATAGTGGAAGCAGACCGTAAGGCTTGTAGATAGCACCTCTCATTCCCCAAGGCTGCTGGAGCAATCGTGAGCCAAAAATGACCAACATCACCGATATTCGCGAGATGAAGGCGCGCATTATCGTGTTTGGGGTCGGCGGCGCCGGCGGCAATGCCGTCAACAACATGATCGCGGCCGGGCTGCAGGGCGTCGACTTCATCGTCGCCAATACCGACGCACAGGCGCTCACCATGTCGAAGGCCAAGCGCATCATCCAGATAGGCACCCAGGTGACAGAAGGCCTTGGCGCCGGCTCGCAACCCGAAGTGGGGTGCGCCGCAGCTGAAGAGGCAATCGACGAGATCCGCGATCATTTGAGCGGCGCACACATGGTGTTCGTTACTGCCGGCATGGGCGGCGGTACCGGCACTGGGGCAGCGCCCGTTATCGCCAAGACCGCGCGTGAACTCGGCATTCTCACCATCGGTGTAGTCACGAAGCCATTCCACTTCGAGGGTCAGCGCCGCATGCGCTTTGCCGAAGCCGGCATCGTGGAACTGTTGAAGGTAGTGGACACCCTGCTGATCATCCCAAACCAGAACCTGTTCCGGGTGGCCAACGAGAAGACCACATTCGCCAATGCCTTCACCCTGGCCGATCAGGTGCTCTATTCGGGTGTGGCTTGCATCAGCGATCTTATAGTCAAGGAAGGTCTCATCAATCTCGATTTTGCCGACGTTCTCGCCGTAATGCGTGAGAAGGGGAAGGCCATGATGGGCAGGGGCGAGGCTTCTGGCGAGAAGCGCGTGCTCACCGCCGCTGTGGCCGCGATTTCCAATCCATTGATCGAGAACCCCTCGATCAAGCGCGCCAGTGGCCTCATAATCTCCATCACCGGCGGCAAGGACCTGATGTTATTCGAGGTCGACGAAGCTGCTACCCGCATTCGTGAAGAGGCCGACCCGGACGCTAACATCATCGTCGGCGCGTCTTTCGATGAAAGCCTGGAAGGTATCGTCCGCGTCTCGGTGGTGGCGACCGGCATCGATAATCTCGACCCGGCGCGCCAGATTCAACCAGCGCAAAGCTCACTCACGGAATTCGCCGGCAGGCTGAGCAACGACAGCCGCCGCATCGCCGACCGGATCGAGCGTAGTGCACCGCTGCCGCAATTAGAGAGTTCGTTGCTCCGCCCGACGGCCCGCCACCCCGAAGGGCGACCGGAATATGCGCGCCATGCGGCTCCGCAGGGCCTCGATCCGTACGGCCGCTCCCCTCCTGTGCGCAATTCGATCGAGGAAAACGTTCTCGATGTCCCGGCCTTCCTGCGCCGCAAGGCCAACTGAACCGCCGTAAAAACCAAAGTAACCGGTTTCCAAGTGCCGGAAGCAGACGGCTGCGACGTGACGCGGACGCAACTCTTTTACTAGCGACGAAGTACTGATCGCGCTCTTTCGGATCCCTGGGAAATACTCTACCGGAACAAGTGAGGGGCCAACGATTGCAGTCGGGCGGCTCGCTCTTATGGAGCTGTAATTGGGGATGCTTGCGGGCTCCCCGCAGAGGCCTATCATCCCGGAACCGCAGTGGCGGATCATCGCGATATTGAGGAGGCGGTGACGCGCATACCGGTAGGCTTGCTATCTGTGAGCTCCATAGCAGATTTCGGACCGCCAGATCTGCATCGAGGGTTTTCTTTGGGATGCGCAGTGCACCGATGATTCACGCTGCTGTGCTGCGCGGGTCCTCCGCTGTTTCTCCTTTTGCCGCCTCCTTGTTTGGAGACAGCCATTTTGGAAACCGAAGTAGGCGATCATTATCATCTTTTGGCAACTCGACCGGGGGCTCATCGGCTAAACACGGGAGATCTAGTGCGGCGTGGCCGACTCGCACCGCATCCGCGCGTCGATCCAGTTCGCGCAACAAGGGATCGATCACCGTATCAACCGATATTAGAAAACTATTGAGCTCGCGAGCTTCGGGCACGACCGCCGCCGCTATCTCGGTCGCCTCGCAGAGTTCACGGATGACAGGTGAAAACGCGCTGGCAGTTTGTTTGATTTGCTTTTTTATGACTTCGATTTGCCCTATAACGCGATCACATTCTCGCCGGTTTTTTTCCTCAGAAAGGCGGGCTTCGATTTCGGCGATCTGAGCCGTCAGTGTCGTGACATCGGATGCAAGTGCGTCGCGTTTTCCCCGCGCGCGATCGAGATCACGGCTGAGATTGTCCACTAAGTCGTTCTTTCCCAACATTTTTTTGCTCCGCGTAGAACAGCCGCAACGCGAACCGCCGGCCTGGCAAAGGAACGAAAGGTGAGAGCGGCCGAAAAAGGCATCGACTTCGGTCGCGTCGCAGGGGCCGACATGGTCTAATTCTCTCCAATGGTTCGCATTAGGCGACCGCATGGTTAAGAAGTGATTAATGTTCAAAGTCTGGTGCAGCAGTGGTCCGGCGGACTGCTCAAATAATTCCCGATCGATAATGCGCGAGCTTGCGATCCGACTCAGTATCCAATGCCCAACATTCGGAGCGTCGACTCTGGAGCAACCGGGGGCGACCAGGTGCAATAGAAGGCTTCAGCTCGGAGCGCACGCTCTACAAGTCGAGAAGCTGGTCGATCGTTAAAGCAGGTGGTTACCCGCGTTATTCATGATCGGTGTGGTCGGTCTTCTTAGTGTCTTGGCGCTCGACAAAAAATGACGCCGGCTGCTGAAGGCACCGAGGCCTGTGTGTACCGAAAATTCGATTCGGCGTAGACGCAGCAAGCGGACGGCGTAAGCTCGCATGACCGATCTGTTCAAGCTTCTTCTCGGTATCCTGGCTTCGCGCTTCAAGGCGAGAGCAGCGCTGGAAGCGGAAAACCTGGTCCTGCGGCAACAGGTCAATGTGCTTCGCCGGCGAACACCGAAGCGACCGCACCTCAACAATACGGATCGTTTTCTATTTGTTTGGCTCTATCGCTGGTTTCCGTCCGTCCTTGAGGTGGTTGCGATTGTCCGGCCGGAGACCGTCATTCGCTGGCACCGTGCCGGGTTTCGGGCGTATTGGCGCTGGCGATCCCGCAACCGTGTTGGCAGACCGAAGGTCTCGGCTGAGCTGCGCACGCTCATTGGCGAGATGAGCCGTGCGAACACACTTTGGGGCGCACCGCGTATTCATGGTGAGTTGCTCAAGCTCGGCTTCGAGGTCGCCCAGTCGACTGTCGCTCGGTACATGTGCCGCCACTCGCGGCCACCGTCTCAGGGCTGGCGGACGTTTCTCAGCAATCACGTCGACGGCATCGCGGCGATCGACCTCTTTGTCCTGCCGACGATCGCATTCGAAATTCTGTATTGTCTTGTCATTGTGCGCCACGGACGACGATTTTGGGTGTCGTTTGGCGTGACGGCAAACCCAACCGCGGAGTGGATCTCGCGCCAAGTCACCGAGGCGTTCCCGTGGGACCACGCGCCGCGATATCTCATTCGGGATCGAGACACCTCGTATGGTCCAGCCTTCCTGGAGCGGATCCGGGCAATGGGCATTCGGGACCATCCGATCGCACCCCGATCGCCCTGGCAAAATGCTTGCGTTGAGAGACTCATCGGCTCGATCCGCCGCAAATGTCTCGACCACATGATCGTGTTTGGCGAAGCGCACCTGCGCCGGATCCTACGCGGATATGCCGCCTATTATAATGTGTCGAGGACCCATCGATCTCTGAACAAGGACGCCCCTCTCCATCGCGCGATTGAGCGCCTCGGCGCCGTCCTCTCACGACCTGTCCTTGGCGGCCTTCACCATCAATATTGCAGAATTTGATTTTCGGCACACACAGGAACTTGCCGTCGAGTTGGCAGCGCTGCAGCATGAACCGGCCCTCCGCAAGGAAGGCCCTAAACTGGTTGTCTGGCCCGGAGGCTTCGCTCGCGACACGCGGAGCAGAGAGCTCATGTTTTGTATCCATGCAAACGTCTTCTTCCTTAGCTATCGGAGACCATGATGCTGGCGAGAGAACCGCGGACGGTCCGGCGGCGCAACTGATTCCCGCGAAAATGCAGGACGGGCTCCGCCTGACTGAATAGCTGGGGCTACCATCATCAAGACTCCGCCGATCCAGGCAGGAGCCATCATCGTACTAGTTTGCCGGGCTGCGCGACCTATGCCGTCCGGCTGACTTCCTTACGTTCGATGCCTCGCGGCCCCCAGATGAGAAGGGCGATCATTCCAACGGCGTGCAGCACCCCAACGGCAACAATCGCGCAGTAAAGACTTCCGGTTTTGACGGTCAGCCATCCAACGAATGCCGGGCACACGGCACCGCCGAACGAGCCAATGGCACTGATCAGCGCTATGCCGCCAGCCGCGGCACTACCTTGCAAGTAAGCACTTGGGATGGTCCAGAACAGGCTTAAGATGCTGAAGATGCTAATTGATGCAATCATCAGGCACGCCACGGTCATTGCCACATTGCCTGCGGCGAGCGGAAGAAGGATGAAACAAGCGGCCGCCGCGAAACCACAAAGAGCAACGTGCCAATGGCGTTCGCGGTTGCGATCTGAGCTGTAGCCAACCGCGAGCATGCCCAGCGCTGAGACCACGGAGATGCCGCTACTGAGCCAGCCGATGTTTGTGGTCGTGGCGACTCCAACCTGCCGCAGCAAGCTGGGCGACCAAAGCAGAATAGTGTTCAAAGAGCAGAAGAAACTAAAGTAAGTGAAGGCGAGGAGATAAACTTTCCCATCCTTTAGAGCCGCGCCGAAACTGGTGCTGTGCCCGGCCCGCTGTTGATCAGGGCGAAGATCGCGCTGGATTGCCTCGGCCTCGGTCGCCGTTAGCCATCGCGCGTCCGACGGCCGGTCCGGCAGCCAAAAGAATGCCATCACGCCGAGTGCAACAGCCGGCAATCCCTCCATCAGGAACAGCCACTGCCATCCATGAAGCCCCCACATGCCCTGCATTCCGTCCATTATGAGGCCGGAAATAGGACCGGCGATGATGCCGCCGAACGGCACGGCCATGACGAACAAGCTTGTCATCCGGCCGCGGAGCCGATCTGGAAACCAGAAGGTGAGATAAAACAATACGCCCGGAAACAGTCCACCTTCGGCGGCGCCGAGCAGGAACCGCAGGATGTATAGGTGATACTCGTTACGGGCGAGCATCAGCAGCGCGGTCACCAGCCCCCAAAGCACCATGATCCGCAACAATGTCCTGCGTACGCCGATGCGGTCGAGCAGCAGGTTGCTCGGCACCTCAAGTGCCACATAGCCAATCGAGAAAATGCCGGCCGCCAAGCCGAACATTTCATCGTTCATGTGCAGGTCGTGCAGGAATTGCAGCTTAGCGAAGCTGATGTTGAATTTGTCGATGATTGCTACGGTGTAGCACGCGAGCAAAAACGGAATGAGCCGCCACGCCACCTTCCGGTAAAGCCGTTTCTCGTCGGCGTTGATGAACTCAGACATCGTCTTCCCCCCTGCCCCCTTTTATTTTGTTCGTTGTCAGCCCCGGCACGCTTCGAGCCGGGTCAGATTATGCCGTCGCGGCGCAATGCGCCGATCTCCTGCTCAGTTTTGCCGAGCAGGCTCGTCAGCACCGAATCCGTGTGCTCGCCGAGCGCCGGCGGCGCCAAATCGTAGCGCGGCGGCGTCGAGGTCAGTCGCAGCGGGCTCGCCGCAGTCGACACCGAGGCTCCGCTGGCGGCAGGAATGTCGATTCGCAATCCGCGATGCAGAACCTGCGGATCTGCAAAGACTTGCGCATAGTCATTGATGGGTCCGCAAGGCACATCCTCGGCTTCCAGCCGCTTGATCCAAAATTCGGTGTCCTGTGTGAGCATGGTGCGGCACAGTTCGGGAATGAGTTCATCTCGGCCGGTGACCCGTCCCTTGACCTTGGCAAAGCACTGATCCGCGGCGAGGTCGTCGCGGCCGATCGCCCTGCAGTACCGTTGCCACTGAACATCGTTGCCAACGGCCACGATGATCTGCGCGTTCTTGGTGGCGAATACCTGGTAGGGCACGAGGCTCGCGTGCTCATTGCCGTAGCGTCTGGGAATGTTACCCGTTGTCAGGTGACCGACCACCTGATTGCCGCCGATCGCGACGATGCAGTCAAGCAAGGCCATATCGATGTATTGTCCGGCGCCAGTGACGGAGCGGTGATGCAGCGCGGCCAGAATAGCAACGGTCGCATACATCCCGGTCATCACGTCGGCGATCGCAATGCCGACTTTTTGCGGCCCGCCACCTGCCGCACCGTCACGCTCCCCGGTGATGCTCATTAATCCAGCGAGACCCTGAAATACAAAATCATAGCCGGGCTTATGCGCGCTCGGGCCATCCTGCCCGTATCCGGTGATCGAACAGTAGATGATACCAGGATTGATTTTGCGGATTGCCTCATAGTCCAGGCCGTAACGCTTCAAGTCGCCGACTTTGTAATTCTCAATGAACACGTCGGAAACCGCTGCAAGTTCCTTGATCAGTGCCTGCCCGTCGGGTTTGGAAATATCGACCGTCAGCGACTTCTTTCCACGGTTCGCTGAGGCATAGTAGGTCGAATCATTCGCGTCTCTACCGTCCGGCTGCTTCAGCCATGGCGGCCCCCAGCCGCGGGTATCGTCGCCGACTCCCGGACGCTCGATCTTGATGACGTCCGCACCAAGATCGGCGAGGTTCTGCGTGCACCATGGCCCCGCCAGTACACGCGCGAGATCAAGGACCCTGATGTCCGAAAGTGCTTGCGAGGCCACGTCTGTCTTCTCTCCCGAAAATGGATGGAGGTTGATTAGCGGTCCACCGCGGCCACCGGCGCCGCGATTGACCTCATGCTCTGCCTCGAACCTGCGAGACGCCTAAGTCACGCTCGACCAGCATCAGTTCGTCGGCAGCCCCGCCAAAGACCTGCCGGCGGGCAAGTTCGCTGACGCGCGTCATGGCGTGGCTGTTCTTGGCGGGATTGGCCTCTATCGGCGAGCCCGAACTCGGTCAGTTGGCGCGTTGCAGGGGCGGCAAATTGATCCCGACGCCGACAGGCCCGATGGATGGAGGTGCTTCAAGGACCTGCATGCCAGCAGCATGCAGTCCCCCTCCCCTCCGGCGATCAGAATTGTCATCATTGGCTCCGCGCTTGCCGGTCAGGCCCTAACCGACCTTGGCCACGAGCGGAAATTCCACCATCGCTTCGCCAATGGCGACCTTCTCGCCATTCTGGTTATTCACCATGACGTCGATCAGCACCCAGCGCGACTTGTCCGTGGTCTGTTTCGACTTCACGGTTCCGGTCGGCTTGATCATATCTCCCGGCTTCACCGGCTTTACCCATCGCGTCTCGAGACGGCGATGAATGGCGCCCGCCGGATATGCCCAATCAGTCAGCATGCGCGAGATGAGACCGAAGTTGTTCATCCCGTGCATGATGATCCCGCCGAAGCTGGTTTTGCCAAAACTGCTTTTCATGTACTCGTCGTCGAGATGCAGCGGGTTGTAGTCGAGCGAAGCGTCGCAAAACAACCGAATGGATTCGCGCGAGACTGGAAATGTCGGGCCATCAATCGCATCGCCCGCCTTGAGATCGTCGAAACTAATCGTCACGTGAGTTGCTCCTTACATCGGGCGAATGGTTTGGCCGCGACCTGAGCAGATCACGTCGCCATGCTGGTTGAAGAACACGTTGTCATGAACGACGAACAGCCGTTCACGCTTGATGAACTTATCGAGCGCACGCGCCTGCAGCGTGATGGTATCGCCGGGCCTGGCGGGAATGTTGTAGCTCCACGATTGGCCCGCATTCACCGTGCCAGGGCTCCGCATCCAATCGTCGGCTGGCGTGCAGGAAAACATCAAGAGAATGTGGATCGAAGGCGGCGCAATCAGCCCGCCATACGGACCAGCGTTGGCGACCACTTCATCGAGATAAAGCGGATTGGTCTCGCCGACCGCCTTGCAATAGAGCGCGATCGCCTCCTGGGTCAGCTTATAAGGCAAGGTTTTGCGCGGTTCGCCGGGAATGATCTCATCCCACGTTTTCCGCAAATTGGCGTCTTTCCAGAAATCGGTCTCAAAGGTCGCCTTTGAAGGCACGGCTTGCGCCATCGCATTAACTCCCGTATTTTGTTCGCCTGGCGAACCATATGTTCGTTCCGTGTACTTTGCGTAGTGCAAACCATAACGCCTGGCAAGGCGGATATTGAGGCAACTGAGATGAGTAAGGACAGCGACGACTTCGTGCGCTCGATCGCGCGGGGCTTTTCGATCATCGAAGCTCTGGGAAAACCACCGGGACGCCACACGCTCGCCGAAGCTGCCGAGCTCGCTGGGCTGAATCGGGCAACGGCACGCCGCATTCTTGCGACGCTGGTGACGCTGAAGTATTGCGCCGCCGAGGGACGTTACTTCAGTCTCCGCCCGCGAGCCTTGGGGCTCGGGTTGTCTTATCTCAATGCCCTGCCCTACTGGGGATACGCACAGCGTGCGCTTGAGGATCTGCGTAACGAAATTGGAGAAATCTTGCGCGCTCGCCGTGCTAGATGAACACGATATCGTCTACGCACTTCGGCTGCCCGCGCGCCGCATTCTCTCGACCAATCTCGGTATTGGCAGCCGCCTGCCGGCACACCTCGTCTCACTCGGGCGCGTACTCCTCGCAGCCCTGCCGCCCGAACAGAGAGAGGCCTATCTTGCGAGCGGCGAATTCAAGGCGGTGACGCCGAGGACGGTGACCGATCCAGAGCGACTTCGTGAAATCCTCGCGTCCGTCGACAGCGAGGGTTATGCCTGGGTCGATGGCGAACTGGACCCGGCGATCTGCGGAATTGCCGTGCCCTTGCGCGACCAAGCCGGCCGAGTGGTGGCGGCCGTCAGCGTCAATATGATTTCGGGAACGATGAGCCAGGCCGCAGCGAAGAAGAAACATCTCACGCTACTTCGAAAGACAGCTCAGGACATCCGCACCCAAATGAGGTCCATGCGGTAGTTAAAACAACATAAGAGTGGAGAGCTCAAAAAACTTGGCGCCGCTTTCTCCGCGCACTGGAGGCGGATTATATCTGATCGAGGTACTGGTGCCCCGTCGGTCAATCATAACCACCTTTAGGATCGATGGAAACCATCGATACATTTGGACGAAGAATTAGCGGTCGTTGTCAATCGGCGCGTAGAGCGCGGTCGTATCGAGCCTGGCATGTCCGAGCAAAACCTGGATCAAACGCACATCGGTTTTCTCTTCGAGCAGGTGGGTGGCAAAGCTGTGGCGCAATGTGTGAGGCGTCACTCGCTTCTTGATCGCCGCCCTATCGGCAGCGGCATGAACGACGCGATTGAATTGCCGCGTCGTCAGCGGCAGCAGCGGATCACGGCCCGGGAACAGCCAGACCGCGGGCCGGGCGATGCGATACCTATCGCGCAGTAACTCCAACAGCCGCGGGGAAAGCATTGCAAAGCGATCCTTGCGCCCCTTGCCCTGCTCGATGCGCAGCAGCATGCGCTCGGAATCGATGTCCGACACCTTTAGCGCCACGACTTCGGAGACCCGCAGTCCGGCGCCATAGGCGGCGCTCAGCGCGGCCTTGTACTTCGGCCCGGGGGCCGCCTCCAGCAGCCGTGCGATCTCCTCCAGGCTCAACACCACCGGGATCCCGCGCGGCTCCCGCACGAACGTGAGGTGCCTTGCCATCTCGGGGCGGTCGAGCGTCACGGTGAAGAAGAAACGCAGCGCTGCAACCGAGCCATTGATGCCCGGCGCACGCACGCCGGCCTGCGTCTGATGCAGCTGGAAAAGGCGAAGATCCTCAGGCGCGGCCGTATCCGGCGCGCGGCCGAGAAAGGCTGTAAATGTCCTGACGTGCCGGATATAGTCGTTGTGCGTCTTCTCGACGAAGTTGCGCACCGTCATGTCTTCGATCATGCGCCGGCGCAGCGGGCTGATGGGCTTCTCACTCATCGGGGTGCTCCTGTCTTGAGGTGGAGGTTGGTAGACCCCTCGATTCTCAAGACAGGACGTCCGGCTTGTCATCGTCTCCCGCTTACTTCGTCACTCCATCGGTGCCACCGGCTCCGCTCCGCGCGCAGCGCGCTCCCGCAAAGCGGGTTCGTTCTTTGACCCAGAACGGACCTCACCGGCCCATTTGTGGTCCCGCGAGCCCTAGCCGTCAAACGCCGTCCGTGCTTTGTTCGGGTTGGCTGAATTTTCCCGTTTTAGGGGGTTTTCTTGACCAGCGAGCGCGTGGAACGGCGACTGGCGGCCGTGCTGGCGGCGGATATCGCCGGCTATAGCCGGCTGATGGGTCGCGACGAGGAACACACACTCGCGCAGCTTAAGTCGTTCCGAAAAACGCTCGTCGATCCCGGAATCACCGCGCATCGCGGTCGCATTGTCAAGACCACTGGCGATGGCATGCTGGTCGAGTTCGCAAGTGCCGTCGATGCAGCGCGCTGTGCGGTAGAAATCCAACGCGCGATGATCCAGCGAAACGCCGACGTGTTGCCGGAACTCAGGATAGAGTTTCGGATCGGCATACACGTCGGCGACATCATCATCGACGACAACGATATTTTCGGCGACGGTGTCAACATCGCAGCGCGCCTTGAGGGAATTGCCGCGCCAGGCGGCGTCTGCATCTCTGATGATGCGCACAGACAAATTCGCGGCAAGATCGATATCGCCTTCGATGACATGGGAGAGCAGACTTTAAAGAATATTGCCGAACCGATGCGCGCATGGCGCATGCGGCTTGCTGGCGAGGACGCCACTGCGATCGGACCAGGCTCGACTCCGATAAGAGTTCAAGATCTAGCACTTCCTGACAAGCCCTCCATTGTCGTCCTGCCGTTTGACAATATGTCGGCTGAGCCGGGACAAGACTACCTCGCCGATGGAATCGTCGAAGCGATTACCGCAGCACTTTCGTGCATCCGCTCTTTTTTCGTCATCGCACGTAGTTCGGCATTCACCTATGAGGGCCGCACGACAAACGCGCGTGATATCGGCAAAGAGTTGGGCGTTGCCTATTTGCTCGAAGGTAGTGTTCAGAAAGCGGGTAATCGCCTCCGCATCATCGTTCAGCTAATCGAGACCGAGGGAGGCGCGCACGTCTGGAGCTCGCGCTTTGACGGCGCAATCGATGATTTCTTTGATCTCGAAGATCGAATAACGGAACAGGTGGCAGGCGCGCTACAACCCTCTATCCGCATTGCCGAGATCGAACGGTCACGACGGAAACGACCACAAGATCTAGGCAGTTACGATTATACTATGAGGGCGATGCCCCATGTCTGGGCGCTCGAAAAGGAAGAAAGTGTCAAAGCGCTGGAACTTCTTGAAAAGGCGCTCACGATCGATCCGGAATATCCGCTGGCCCTTTCGCTTGCTGGTTGGTGCCACGCCCAGCGTTCGGTTTACAATTGGGCCGACGACATCGCGGAGAGTCAGGCATCGGCTCGATCACTCGCCGAGCGAGCCGCGGAGATGAGTGGCGACGATCCTGTTATTCTAACAGTTCTCGGCGCAGTGCATACCTTTGTACGCAATTATGGAACCGCACGTGTGCTGCTCGAGCGCGCCGTGACACTCGATTCTAATGCCGCATGGGCATGGAGTTGGCTCGGGTGGCTCGAGAACTATGCTGATCAACCTCAAAAGGCTATCGAGAATTTCGAGCGCGCGCTGCGCCTGAGCCCGATCGATCCAATGAATTTCAACAACTATGTAGGTCTGGGCTCGGCGCATGAAGTAGCGCAGGAATACGACAAGGCCGCGGCGTTCTATCGACGCGCCCTTGAGGAACGGCCGAACGCGGGTTGGATCTATCGCAATCTAGCATCGTCTCTGTCGGGAGCTGGCCGGGTCGAAGAGGCTAAACGCGCTTTTGCGGAGATGATGCGTAACTATCCAGATCTGACGGTTGCAAAATTCAAACAAGCGATGGTCTTTTCCACCGTCCCCCTAAACTGTATGGCTGAGAACCTCCGAAAGCTCGGGCTTCCTGACTGAATCGGAATCCCTCTGTTCTACGAGCCAAAGGGGCTATGGAATTGGGGCTTGCCGACTTCCGGGTTTGACCCATCGGCGACATCGACCGGTTTGAAATTCCGCAGCGTGTCAGTCGCCTGTGCTATTTCTTTTGTTCCGAAGCGGGGGAAGGCACTGAGCAGTCAAACGGCGCACGGTCATCAAGCTCCTAGACCGTCTGTTTTCGCGCAAGACGACGGTCGGCGCACCGAACCACCGACGACGGAGCTTCGTCGAATGGTTCCCCGCGTCGGCGCTCGTCCAAACGCGGCATGAGAGTGGGGGGCCAGCAAGCCCGATGCACACGTCGAAAGAAAACAATCGCGCCCCTGGGATCGCACTGAATTGCGATCCCAGCAAGTTCCAGACCCGCGTCGCGGCTGATGTTTCGGGAAACAGCGCCGTCCTAGGCTACTTCATGTATCCTACGTAGTAGATACCGATTACATTCTTCGATGCGTCCCGGATCGGCTTGTAACCTGTGATGTAGGGCTTACCGAGAATGTCCACCTCTCCGTAGAATGGTTCATCCTTCTTGATGGATTCGATCGCTTTGCCTTTGGGGTCGAGAATGGTTCCGACCGCTCGCGAGCCGTCGTCCTTCTTAACGTTAGTGGCAACCCGAACGTACTCCTCGCCGTTCTTCACAAATATGGTGGCCGTACCCTGAGCTTCCTTAACCACTTCATCGACCAAATCGAAATTGTTGTTCATCTTTGTAGAACCAAAATAGATTGCCGGAACTTGCTTGCCAGCCACAGTATCAGTCCCATCGATCTTCGGTGAACCTAGCTTATTCGCCTCTGACTCCAACAGCCACATGGCTGGCTTGACCTTCGCGTCCTGGGCCTGAACTAGGCTTGGAAAGAACGCTGCTGCCCCGATAAGGCATGCGACTTTTAAGAAACCAACAGGTTTGAAGTTCATGAGTATTCCTCCCTGTGAAAATGCGTTACCGCTCGGGAGCATCGCCCATCTGGGCAATGGCTCCGCGATAAGCAGGACTCCGCCCCGCGCGAGATGCGATTTAAGTTCAATTTTTAAGGAAGATTTTTGCCTACCGACGGCCTTTGGCTGCCATTGGATGAAACGGTGACTTCGGTGCGTCGCCGTTTTACGCAGCTCACAGACAAGCAATCCGCTTGACCGTCAGAAGGAACGCTAGGCCGTCCCCGGCCAACTGTCAACGCGCTGGTCTTGTTGATGCAAGGCCAATGATTTGCTTTTTTGCGCCAGCTCGGCATTGAACGGGGGAGGACGGGTTGGCAGCGCGCCAAAAGACCCAGCGCCGCATTTCGTCAAGAACGGTTCGAGCTGCGCTGCTTAAGGCCGGATTGGCATGTCCGTTGATGGCACCTTTCGGACATGGCTGACGTAGCCGAAAATGTCCGGTGTTGGGGGTGAAGCGGACCTCACGGTTACGCTTTCCGAAGTCTGAGTTTGACCCTTCTGAGACATCGATCCTGATTGCGTATGAGCCCGGTTGGGGGCATATTCAAATTCACCAATGCCGGGATCACCTGTGCGGCTGGATGCAATTGCTCCGCGAGCACCCTCGATAACGTTTCCGCTGGCATGATTGCAGAGCCAACGCTCGTGTATTCAACCGCATTGCCTGGTGAAAGGCCGTCGATGGCGCCATGCGCGCCGCGCGCATGCTCGCAGAAGTCCTCTGATTCAGTGAGTAACTTTTCGAAGGGGGTGCGTCCATGTCCACTACGAACATAGATGAAGGCAAGCTCAACGCATTCATCGGCCAGATGCTGTCGGACCTTGGCGGCGCATCCAGCATCGCCATGGTCCGCATGGGCGATGCGCTGGGGCTCTACAAGACCATCCAGGCCCAAGGGCCGATGACGTCGATGGAACTTGCCAAGGCCGCAAAGGTCGACGAGCGCTATCTGCGCGAATGGCTATCGCATCAGGCAGCTTCCAACTATCTGTCCTACGATCCTGCAACCGCTAAGTTCGCACTGCCGCCCGAGCAGGCCATGGTGTTCGCCAGCGAGGAGAGCCCTGTCTACATGATGGGCGGCTTCGATGTCATGGTGGCAATGCTCGACAATCAGCCCAAGGTGCAGGCGGCATTCAAATCGGGCACCGGCGTTGCTTGGGGCGACCAAGCCGGCTGCATGTTCTGCGCAGTCGCCCGTTTCTTCCGGCCGGCCTACCACAACAACCTCGTTTCGGCGTGGCTGCCCGCCCTGGAAGGGGTCGTGAAGAAGCTCGAGGCTGGGGCGCGCGTTGCAGACGTCGGCTGCGGACACGGCTGGTCGACCGTCCTGATGGCCAAGGCGTTCCCGAAATCCCAATTCATCGGCTACGATTTTCATCCCGAACTCGATCCGCGACGCCGCCGCGCACGCCAAGAGTCATGGCGTCACCCAGAACGCAAAGTTCGCTGTGGGCCTGGCCAAAGACTATGCGGGCAAAGACTTCGACCTCGTAACCTGCTTCGATTGTCTGCACGACATGGGCGATCCTGCAGGCGCGGCCGCACACATCCGTCAATCCTTGAAATCCGACGGGACCTGGATGATCGTGGAGCCGATGGCAGGCGACACACTGCAGCAGAACCTGAACCCGGTCGGACGCCTTTACTACGCCGGCTCGACCATGATCTGCGTGCCCACCTCACTGTCGCAAGAAGTTGGTGCGGCTCTCGGGGCACAGGCGGGCGAAACGAAACTGCGCGAGGTCATCCACAACGGCGGCTTCTCCAGCGTGCGCCGGGCTGCGGAGACGCCTTTCAACATGATCCTAGAGGCGCGACCGTAGGCAGCCAATTGCGGTAAGTTTCCGGTCCGCGGAAAGGCCGGCTGATAGCCTATCGACGACACCAAGCCCTACGCGCAATCGCCTGGTTAAAAACACCTTATCGGATTACGGAGAGACCGTCGCCAGACGGTCTTTCTTTTTAAGCTGACGTGAGAATTGGCTGATGCCCGCTATTGGCACCTTCGAGACATGCCGACTGCATTGGGCAATGTCCGCTTCCAGGGGCAACCCGGAAGACATCTGCTCACATTGAGTTCTTCTCAGTTTGACCCAAATCGACCGCTTGGACCTGCGTCGAAAATTGCCTACGCTCATGTCGAGAACATCGGGGACGGGATTGGTAATGAAGCGGCGCGAATTCATCGCACTGATCAGCTTGTCGGCGGCATGGCCAGCCGTGGCACAGGCACAGCAGCGGCCGACGCTGGGTTTGCTCAGCTCAAGTGAATGGCCGATTGGGCAATCAAGCCCTTTCGTGCGGGTCTCGAGGAGGGCGGCTTCGTCGAAGGCCGCAACCTAACCGTCATTTATCGTTCAGCAGAGGGCCAGTTCGACCGTTTACCGGCACTTGCGGAGGAGCTCGCAAAGAGCCAAGTTTCGGTCATTTTCGCGACCGGATCGCCGGTCCCGGCGCGCGCAGCGAAGGCAGCCACGACGACGATACCGATTGTCTTTGCATATGGCGGCGATCCAGTCCGCGATGGCCTTGTTGCAAGCTTGAACCGGCCCGGAGGGAATGTCACCGGCGCAACCTTCATCGGAACGGCACTCACGTCAAAGCGGATGGGCCTGCTGCGGGAGATACTGCCTCAAGTCTCAAATGTTGCGCTGCTTGTGAACCCGAAAGGCACCCTCGCGGAAGTCCAGATCGGCGAAGCAAAAGTGGCTGCTCAGGCCCTGGGATTGGCCCTTCATGTTGTAAATGCCACTAACGAGAACGAGTTCGACGAGGCATTCGCAACGATGAGCCGGTTGAAGGTGGGCGCGTTTCTCCCCAGCACCGATCCCTTGTTTGGCCTTAACGGTCGAGGCCTGCATATCACAATGGCTTACCGCTACGGGATTCCAGCGTTCTGCAACGGTCGGGTGGACGCCGTTGTTGGTGGCCTTGTCAGCTACGGTCCCGACCTATCGGACCCATGGCGGCAAGCAGGTGTCTATGTCGGGCGCATCCTTAAGGGCGAAAAGCCGTCAGAGCTTCCGGTTGTGCAGCCCACCAAGTTCGAGTTGGTAATCAATCTCAAGGTGGCGAAACAGCTGGGCATCGACATCCCACCAACGCTGCTCGCCCGAGCCGACGAGGTGATCGAATAGACTGTTAAATTGCTGCGGTGCATGAGTCTCTTGTTGGCACGAAACGGACCAGACCGGCTGATCTGGCGATGTCCGTTGATCGGGGAAGACCGGAAGTGAGCGGCGCGCGGTCGAAGCGACGCGATTGACCCAAGTCGGAAGTTTGTTCGTTTGGACCTTTGCCAAAAATTGCTTACGGTCGGGTTGAGAGCATCGAGCTGATCATCAATGAGGCGACGCGAGTTTATCACGCTTGTTGGTGGCGTAGCGGCGTGGCCGGTGGTGGCACAAGCGCAGCAGCCCGGCAAGGTCATCGGCTTTCTCGGCGCAGGCATGGCCAGCGTGTGGAGCCCAATGGTCGCAAGTTTTGAGAACCGCCTTGAGGAACTCGGCTGGGCCGTTGGGAACACCGTAGCCATCTTCTACAGGTGGACGGATGGGAAGACCGAGCGCAACGCCGATATCGCGGCAGAGTTCGTCGACCTCAAGGTCGACGCCATCCTTACCGTGGGAAGCGCGGTTGCGGCCACGAAGCGGGCCACCTCAACCATCCCCATCATTTTCGCGGTTGCAGTGGACCCAGTCGCCAGCGGTTTCGTCGACAGTCTCGCCCGACCGGGCGGCAACGTCACCGGGCTGTCGATGCAGTCGAGCGACATCGCTCCTAAGCGCATCGAAATTCTACGCGAGGCCATTCCGGGCCTTGGCCGAATTGCCGTTTTGGCCAATGCCGACCACCCGGGCGCCGCCCGCGAAATCGGCTACGGTTCAAGAAATCGCCGGAAAGCTCCGGCTCGCGGTTAGTATTCTCGATGTACATCGCGCCGATGATATCGCGCCTGCGATCAAGTCGCTCAATGGCAACTCACAGGCGCTCTACGTCTGTACCGACCCGCTAATCCTCTCTAACGTGCGCAACATCAACGCCCTTGCGCGCGACGCTCGCGTAGCGACCCTTTGGGGTGCGCGCGAATACGCGCGCGTAAACGGCTTTATTTCCTATGGACCTAACGAAGTCGACCAGTTCCGTTTAGCTGCCGATTGCGTTGACAAGATTCTCAAGGGGGCTAAGCCAGCCGATATCCCGGTTGCGCAGCTGACCAAAATCGACCTAACAATCAATCTCAAGACTGCGAAGGCCCTTGGTTTAACGATCCCAGAGGCGTTCCTTTCCCGCGCCGACGAGGTGATCGAGTGAAGTTAATAATTGCTCCGGTGCATGAGGCCCTTCTTGGCACGAAACGGACCAGTCAGCGCGGTCTGATGATGTCCGTTCATCGGGGTAGAGTGGAAGTGGCTGGTCGATGGTCAAAACTTGATCTCTTCCCAAAAGTACATTCGAGCGGTTAGGGTCCAACTCTGATCATTTGGGCACAGGTATGCGACGGCGCGAGTTTATTACAGTGCTCGGGGGCGCGGCAGTAACTTGGCCGTTAGCCGCGCGTGCCGGTGAAAACGCTGATCTCCTCGTTGATGGCGTGCCGCTTCCGTCCGACGCCAGCGTAGCCCTTGTTCCGAAATCCGCTACCGACTTGCAGCGGCGCTGGAGCGGCGTGTGGGCCGGAGCATGGAACGGTGACCTCAAGCATGTCCTGCTGGTCGAACGTATCGGCGAAGATGGAGCAGCCGGCATTGTTTATGCGGAAGCTGACAACCTATACTCCGGGTTGCACGCGAGGTGGTGGCGATTGGACGCGGCTGTGTCTGGGCGAACTCTTACCGTTAGAGCGCCGCTGTTCACCGCCACCTACGACATGGATGACGATGGGCAGTTGAAGGCCGTCTTCAAAGGCAGCAGGATGGCTCGTGCGGCGATGAGCAGAGCCGAATTGGCGTCCCTGACCAGGCCCGATGCTGCCGTCGCCTGGTCGCGCGGTACATCCGAATTGCTCCAAACGGATTTGCTCGAAGATGGCAATCCAATCAGGCTGGAGACAGTCATTTTCAAGCCTCCGGGGCCGGGGCCGTTTCCTCTCGCGGTGTTCAATCACGGCTCAATCGGCAGATATGCGACACCCGGACTTGTCAAGCAAACGTGGGTCTCGCTCGAAGTTGCCGATTTTCTCAATAAGCAAGGATGGCTCGTTGCTTTTCCGCAGCGTCGGGGTCGCGGAAAATCCGATGGGCTCTATGAAGAAGAGCGCAACAGCTTCGGCGATACCGACAGAGCGGTGAGCGGTGCGGATCGCGCATTGACCGATGTGAATGCGGCCATTGCCGTCCTTCGCCGTCGGCAGGACGTTGGTCCCGGTCCTGTTCTGATCGGCGGACAGTCACGTGGCGGCGTGCTGTCCATCGCCTATGCAGGAATGCATCCCGAGCAAATTATGGGTGTCATCAATTTTGTGGGCGGGTGGTTTGGCGAAAAGTATGCCGGCGCTGAATTAGTCAATCAAACACTCTTCGAGCGTGGTGCGCGCTACCACCAGCCAACGATCTGGCTCTACGGCCAGGGTGACATTTATTACTCGATTGACCACAGCAGAAAAAACTTTGCGGCCTTCGAAAAAGCCGGCGGCCAAGGAAAGTTCATCGAGTTCGATGTGCCCAGCGACGTGGGCCACAACGTTATTCACTATCCTGATCTCTGGGCAGGCCCAATCGGCGACTACCTCAACTCACTTTCACGTGGACACTGAACACACAGCGGCCACGACGTGCTTGAGCTCAAACACATTGCCGGTTCATGCGATCAACCCGATGTTCTGCTTTTGGCACGAAACGGACCAGACCGGCTGGTCTGACGATGTCCGTTGTTCGGGGTAAACCGGACTCTCAGCAAATGGCTCACCACTTCCGAGTTTGACCCGCAAGAGACATCGCCAGCGCTTTCGGAACCGGACATCATGGCGCTCATCACACCCGTCTTGCAGGGTTCCATTCGAAATCATCAGCCTGTCGCTGTCTCGACGTGCCGAGCCAACTTATCCAGGGTCTGGTAGCCGTACTCGACGGCGCCGAAGCCGATCGTCCTGTCGCGCTGTGCTTTGGTCGGATGCAGTTGCCGCGGCGTGATCACGGTCTTGCCGTCGCTCTGCTCATCGAACGTAATCGTGGTGCGAAAACGGGCTGGATCGTCATCCATGTCCGAACCGTGATCGATCTCGATCAGGTACGGCGGCTCGATGAGCCGAAAGCGCATTCGATTCGGAAATCGCTGGCCGTTTGGGGCGAGCATGTCGAATCGCCACACGCCGCCGACGCGAATGTCGATTTCCTTGGTTTCGATCTTGAACCCCGCCGGCCCGAACCAGTTCGGCAAATGCTCCGGTTCTGTCCAGGCAGCAAAAACGACATCACGCTTTGCCTTGATGACACGCGAGAGAACGATCTCGCGCTCGATATCCCAGTGTGCGAGGGCGGCGTCCGGAGTTGAGGTCATGGCGATTTCCTGTGCTTTTGAGGATGTAGTGTAGTTGGGCGCATCAGTCACGACGCCTTCTCCTTGGCGGCCTCTTCTCAAGCGTCGCTACATAAAACTCGAGCCGGTCAAGGCGGGCTTCCCAGATGGCGCGCTGCTCGGCGAGCCAGTTCTCGGCCCCCTTCATGGCGCCTGGCATCAGGCGGCATGTGCGGACGCGGCCATGCTTCTCCAACTCGACAAGGCCACCGGTTTCCAACACACGTATGTGTTTCATCAGGCTCGGCAGAGCCATGTCGAATGGCCGAGCGAGTTCGCCCACGGAAGCCTCGCCTTGCGAGAGCCGCCCAATGATTGCGCGCCGCGTTGGATCGGCGAGCGCGCTGAACACGTTGTCGAGATGAGGAGAATGGTTAGCCATACAGCTAACAATGGATGCGCGACGAGCATCTGTCAACAATAGTTTTCTAATTGGATAACTGTCTGTGTGCCGGTGCGCCGGCATTCGTTGCTGCTGATTATCGCCGGCTACTTCGTGCTCGCAGCAGCAATTTTTCTTCCCGGGCCGCGAAAGGTCCGCTTCAAAATCGCGGATTTCCTCGATTTTCGTCTCTTTGTGGCACATTTCGGACCTGGCGCGATGTCTGACTTGAGTCCGTAATGCGCTCCAAGGCGGACATCCGCATGGTGAGGTGCCGCACGCAGGTTAGACCGCCGCGGCCCGATCTTCCTTGTCGACGCCACGGGCGACGATTTTGAGCGCGACATCCGGCAACGGACGTTGCAGCGACTGCGCCTCATCCCATGGCGCGCGCATCCAGACATCGTGCTCCTCCTCAGTCGTCAGGATCACCGGCATGGCCTTGGGATAAATCGGCTCAACGATGGCGTTCGGTGCCGTCGTCATGAAGCCATAAACGAGATGCGGGCCGGGAATGGGTTTCGATTTGGTGCCCCTGTCGCCCTTGAATTCGGTCCAGATGCCAGCAAACGCGAACAACGGACGGTCATCATTGAGCGCGAACCACACCACGTCCTTCTTTTTGGTCTCGGGGTTCGGCTCCGGCGCATACTCGGCGAAACTGTTCGCCGGGACCAAGCAGCGGTTTTCCGGCTTGAGCCAGGCCCGCCAATGCGGTGATGACGTGTTCCTGATGTTGGTGACTGGGTATCCGCCAGCCCGCGGCGGTGGCGGCATTCCCCACCGCATCATCACTATCTCGCGCCCGCCACCGTCATTGCGTACGACGGGCGCCGGGTAGTCGGGGAATACCCCGGGCATCGGCGGCAGGTTGCCGACGTAGTGGTTGATCACGCGGAATAGCGCGATGATCGCGGCTTGGTTCGTGGTGATGCTATAGAGGTTGCACACTCGATCGCCCTTGCGGTTTATTCTCAAGGATGGGCGTTGGCGTCATCCAAACATTCACCCGGCTTCCCGCCTTGCCTGATGCAGACGCGGAAAAGCCAGGGCTCGACGTAGCTGCCTGCCCACATGCCTCGCCCCGCCTGCTCGGCTTCACGCTGCACATCATCGTACTTTCGTTTTGAATACTGCGGCCAGTCCAAGGCGAGACCATTGCGCACCAACCAATCCCCGAGGTCTGCGCCGTCGACCGAGCATGTCGCCACTGTGCGACCGTATCGGTCCAGCGATATTGGCCGGCAATTTACCGGCCGCCCGGCAATGAAGGCGTCCAGATCGTTCGCCGCCTTGACACCGCACCGCTACTGCAAGCTGTCATCGCCCCGACAAAGCTGGCTGCTCTCCGGCGCATCGATTCCCCACAGGCGAATGCGCGACCCATGAATTTCCAGCGTGTCGCCGTCAATAATGCTAACCTGCCCTACCATATCTGCCGAATTGGCGCTGCCGCTTGCAACGAGCAACATCAAACAGATCACCCATTTTGTGCGCATCAGTCCTGTACCGTCATCTTCTGGGAGAGCCTCGTGGCGCGAGCATCGTTTATTTTGTATGATCGTTCCTGTGCGAGTTGGATTTAGGCCAGTCCCCTACCACCCTCCCTCGATGGAGTTTTAGCAATGGCGGAGTATGTTCCTAGTCCCCGAAACTGGGTGCGCGAGCAGGTCGAGCTTTACGAAAGTAGTGGTGGAACGAAAGGCACCACGTTAAGTGACACCGGGCTGCCCGTCGTCATCGTGACGAACGTCGGCAATAAGACCGGCGCCATCCGAAAGACCCCGCTCATGCGCGTAAAGGATGGCAATAATTACGTCCTCATCGGGTCACGGGGCGGCGCGCCAACCGATCCAGCCTGGGTGCATAATCTCCGCGTCAATCCGAATGTGGAAATTCGGGACGAGACCGTCGTGCGACCAATGCAAGTGCGTGAGGTCAAGGATGACCGTGAACGGACTCGGCTCTGGAAGCTCGCTGTGGCGGCGTTTCCGCCTTACGCGGACTACCAAGAACGCACTGATCGCCGGATACCCGTGTTTGTTGCAGAAGAGCGCATCCATCGCATCGTGCGTGCCGCGTCCGCGCCGGAACCCATATGAGAACCCGAGGAAATCTTCCTCGTAGATCGCGCTCAGCACCGCAGCCGTGGCCCTCTGGACAATTTTGTCCTCAAGGGCGGCGACCGCGATCGGGCGCTGCCGACCATCCGTGTGTGTACCGAAAATTCGATTCGGCATAGACGCAGCAAGCGGACGGCGTAAACTTGCATCCTGATGACCGATCTGTTCAAGCTGATTCTCGGTATGCTGGCTTCGCGCTTCAAGGCGAGAGCAACGCTGGAAGCGGAAAACCTGGTCCTGCGGCAACAGGTCAATGTGCTTCGCCGGCGAACGCCGAAGCGACCGCATCTCAACAATACGGATCGTTTTCTATTTGTTTGGCTCTATCGCTGGTTTCCGTCCGTCCTTGAGGTGGTTGCGATTGTCAGGCCGGAGACCATCATTCGCTGGCACCGTGCCGGGTTTCGGACGTATTGGCGCTGGCGATCCCGCAACCGTGTTGGCAGACCGAAGGTCTCGGCTGAGCTGCGCACGCTCATTGGCGAGATGAGCCGTGCGAACACGCTTTGGGGCGCACCGCGTATTCATGGTGAGTTGCTCAAGCTCGGCTTCGAGGTCGCCCAGTCGACGGTCGCTCGGTACATGTGCCGCCACTCGCGGCCACCGTCTCAGGGCTGGCGGACGTTTCTCAGCAATCACGTCGACGGCATCGCGGCGATCGACCTCTTTGTCCTGCCGACGATCGCATTCCAAATTTTGTATTGTCTTGTCATTGTGCGCCACGGACGACGACTTTGGGTGTCGTTTGGCGTGACGGCAAACCCAACCGCGGCGTGGATCTCGCGCCAAGTCACCGAGGCGTTCCCGTGGGACCACGCGCCGCGATATCTCATGCGGGATCGAGACACCTCGTATGGTCCAGTCTTCTTGCAGCGTATCCGTGCAATGGGCATTCGGGACCATCCGACCGCACCCCGATCGCCCTGGCAAAATGCTTGCGTTGAAAAACTCATCGGCTCGATCCGCCGCGAATGTCTCGACCACATGATCGTGTTTGGCGAAGCGCACCTGCGCCGGATCCTACGCGGATATGCCGCCTATTATAATGTGTCGAGGACGCATCGATCTCTGAACAAGGACGCCCCTCTCCATCGCGCGATTGAGCGCCTCGGCGCCGTCGTCTCACGACCTGTCCTCGGCGGCCTTCACCATCAATATTGCAGAATCTAATTTTCGGCACACACACGGGTACACACTTCAAAACCTAGCTTGCGAGGCTTCAATGTTCACGATATGTTCCATGTAACATCCTCCTCGAATTTGTTCTTCCAAACGAGCGCGACGTGCCTGATCAGATCGTCATTACGGAGAAAACCAGCCAGGCAAAAGACGTCCGCGCAGCGGTTGGTTCTCGCTACGGAGATGTCCTCCCGGCCGAGGGCCATTTGTTCGACCTCCTCGAACCGGAGGACGTTGTGCCGGCCTGGAAGTGCTGGTCACCGATACTTTTGCGACCCGAAGGTCTCTACGACACTCGCCCGGCAACGGGCGGAAACAAAGCCGCCAAGCTCAAAGCGATTCCCGAGGCTCTGCGTTCCGCCAAGCGAGTTTGGCTCGCCACCGATTGCGATCGCGAAGGTCAGCTAATTGGTCAGGAAATTCTCGAGCACTACAAATACCGCGGCGAAGTCATGCGGGTACTGTTCACCGCGCAGGACCCGCAAACCATCCGTGACGCATTCGGCCAGGCAAAGCCAAATGCCGAATACGCCCGCCTTTACGCCGCCGCCGTCGCGCGCCGGCAGGCCGACCAGATCTACAATTTATCACTCACTCGCACTGCGACCGTCATCCTGGGTCGAGGTGCGCGGAGAGTGATTGGCGTCGGCCGGGTGAAGACGCCGACCTTGGCCATTGTGTGCAAGCGCGAGTTGGAAATCCGCGATTTTGTGCCCCTCGCCTATTTTGAAGTTGTCGCCACCGCGAAGGTAGCGGAAGGCCAATTCCAGATGCGGCACGCGCCGCAGGACCGGATCGTTAGACACGAAATTGCCGAGGACGTCGTCAAAGCAGCCGAAGGCTTCGAGGGCACGCTCGCCGTGCGCGTCGAAGATAAGCGTCGAGGACCGCCCAAACTGCATGATTTGCCGTCGCTGCAGAAACTCTGCGGCTCACGCTTCGGCTGGTCGGCGAGCAAGACACTTGAGGTGGCGCAGGAGCTCTATGACGGTCAGGGCAAGAAGATCATCACTTACCCGCGCGCCGAGGTGCGCTACCTGCCGCAGAGCTTGATATCGGACGTACCGCGGATCGTGGCCGGCCTGCAGGCGGGCCAATCGTTCAGCGCAATTCCGGTGCCCGTGCCGCCGGTTATCCGTAGAGGCGCGAGCGGCACGTTTTACGACAAGGGGTTGGAAGGCGCGAGTCATCACGCCGTTATTCCCAACGTCAATACGATCGACCAACTGCGGGACGTCTGGCCTCGTCTGTCGGCTGACGAGAAGAAGCTGTTCGACATCATCGCGCGGGCCTATCTCGCCGCCCTGATGCCTGACTTTCGCTACCGGCAGACAACCGCAACGCTCGACGTGCGCGGCTTCGAATTCCGTGCCGCCGGCCGCCAGCCTATCGATCTCGGCTGGCGAGCAGCATTTCCGGAGTGGCAACCCGCCGACGAAAAGGGCGACGACGCGCAATTGCTGCCGCCGCTGCGCAACGGCGAGACCGCAATGCTGCAGGACCCCAAAATTGAGGCCAAGGAGACCCGACCGCCGCCGCGTTACAACGAAGGCACGCTGATCGAGGCGATGCAGAATGCCTGGCGTTTTGTCGACGATGAGGTTCTTCGGGATCGCCTGAAGGAAGCTAAGGGCATTGGCACGCCGGCGACCCGAGCCGAGATCATCGGCGGGCTGAAGAAGCAGGGTTTTCTGATTGCCCAGGGAAAGCACATCGCGCCGACCGAGGCCGGCCTATCGCTGTTCGGCATTCTCAAACAGGCAGATCCGGCGCTGGTTGATCCGGGCGTGACGGCGCAACTTGAATGCCTGCTCGACGATGTCGTCGTCGGCAAGCAGGAGATGGTCGGCGCAATCGACGCCGTGTGTGATGTTGCCGAACGCATCATCGGCAAACTCAAGGAGGGCGCAGCCGCCGGAGGGCCTCCCCTGCTTGGCGCCTCAGTCGGCAACGGCGCTGCAGCATATCCACCCACACCTGCGATGAAGCGCTTTGCCGACAGCCTCGCCCGGCAAAGCGGCATCAAACCGCCGCCCGGCTACAAGACGTCAATATCAATCTGCGGCGCGTTTCTCAAGCAGCACGCGCCCAAGAAAACCGATGGTGAAGCAACTGGGAAGCTCGAACCCAAATCAGTTAGTCCAGCGCAGTTGTTGTACGCCAAGAAGATCGCGCTCGGCAAAGGCGTCGTCATTCCCGACGAGGCCAAGGCCAACTCGGCTGCAATGGCCGCGTGGATTGACTCGAACAAAGGCACGAAGCGCCGCAAGAGCGGTCGCAAGACCGCCTTCCGGCCGGCGGGATCGACTGCACCTCAATTGACGGCACCGAGGAAGATTGCCCGAAAACGAAAGGCTGCTGCTGCCACCGGTGCTTCAATGCCCGCCCAACCAAATCCGGCGGCAGGGACGCCGCTGCGGATTCCTTATGGAAACAAAGAGATCGCTATGAAGCTGGGCGCCCGCTATGGCTCAGGTAGATGGTATGCTCCGCCGGGTGTTGACCTTGCCGCGTTCGGCGAGCGCGGATGGTTATGACGAACAGCCGCCGTTATTGCTTTTTCTGTGTCATTCCAGGAAAACATCGTCAGCGAAGAAACACATCACTTACCGGTCGTGCCACCCATTACCAGAAATGGTCGTTCGCTCTCGATCGCGCATAATAGCAAGTAGCCGACAGAGCCGGTCCCGGAAATCTGCACAGGACGATAAGTGGAATTTCTGCCTGACAGGAGCGAGTTGTACAGATCATCGAAGAGTTTTCCGACGACCGCCTGAAGAATTGGTGCATCCATTGCGGCGGCTGGCTGGCTGGTCAACCTCGACGGCAACCTGGACCACGCGTCGTCGAAAAGCTTTCTCCAGGACCCACGTCCGGAGAATCTGCCGACGATTCCGGGCTGCAGGCCATGTAACAACGGCTTCTCGAAGGATGAGGCCTACATGGTCGGCCTCGCCTGCGACATGGTTCTGGACTGGGCGAATGGCGACGAACGTCACCGCTGGAGATCGGTCACGATGGACCATCGCAAGGCAGTCGGGGTCAAAGACGGGAATCCGAAGCGGATCGCCCGCTGCCCCGCCTGCGGCGGCGAAGCGGCATGATCTTCCTCGCGAAGGGCCGTCTGGTGACCCTGACCGAACGCGTCATGCGGGACACCGCCAGCTTCGCGACCTCGCCGGAATCCAGCCGCGAGGCCGGCGGCATCCTCCTGGGCCACCATCGCGGCCCGCACGTCGAGATACTGAAATGCACGACGCCGATGCCAGGGGATCGGCGAACGCGCTTCGGATTCGTGCGGCAGGACAAGGGACATCAGGAAATCGCTACGAGGGAATGGCAGCAAAGCGGAGGCGCCATCAACTTCGTCGGCGAGTGGCACACCCATCCCGAGCGCCATCCGACGCCGTCTTGGATCGACCGCAGGTCTTGGTGCAGACAGATGATCAGGCCCAAGCGAGACCCGCTTGTCTTCATCATCGTAGGTAGCGCCGCGGTGTACTGCGAAATCGGCGTCGAAGGACAACTCGCTACGATGGGAAGAGTTAGTCAGTAGCGAACTCCCCCTGTCTGATCTCTACGGTCAACGGGTTCGGAACTTCGCGGCCGGGATAGGTCCGCTGACGAGGAATGTAGCCCCGGGTCCAGAGATAGCCCGAGTTGTGCTTAAAGCCAAAATCGAGTCGTTCTTCAAATGCGGGGTCGTTGAAAATCAACGGGATAGCCGAGTCATTCTTTCGGCCGCCGCACAGCATGCCGAGCCCGAAACAGATGGAAAAGCTGCTCGACGGTGTGGCGGCGAAAGCGCATCATATCGAGGTTTCGATCGAGCCTCGCTTGTACCGGCTCAAGGCGGCTTCATGCTTCCGACGCCGCCGCAGGCTTATGAAAGGTTGTTTGCGCGCCTGAGTTGCCCGTCGATTTCCGCAAACTTCTGGGCGAGATACTCGACAAGCGACGGCGAAAACAAGACTGACCCCATCGCGAGAGGTCCGTTCTCGAAGGCCCGGCCAGTCACTTGCATGAGGGCATGCTGGTGCTTTGGATTCGCGAGGATACGCACACTGTCGGCGATCTGCGTGGCATTGACGGGATTGGGAATTGCCGTAACTCGGCCGGCCTCGACCTGCTTCCGGAACGCGGCGGAGGCTACGACCTGCATCGCTTGAATCCACCAGTCGTACTGGCCGTAAGGGATGTGCATCCGCGCTTGGCCGCCGTCTTCGAGATCGAAGATGATCGTGAGGGTCAATCCGTCGTCGCTGGCTGTCGCGTGAGGAACGTTCGAGACATTCAGTTCAAGCATCGGCTTGGTCCTTTCGATCCGAGTTCGCGGTCTAAACTATCGCGACCAGCGCAGCGGGAGCTGGATTGGTATGAGGCTCCTTGGTCGGATTAGTCATCCGCGCGAATGATCTGACAGAGCCAGCTCCGCTCGACGGCGTAGCGTGACTTCATTCGGCGCATAAAAATTGAGAGTGCAAATGCCGTCGCAGTAAGCAGCCCCAATGAGATCACACTCAGCGTTCCCGAAATAGTGTAAATTCCGGCACCCACTGCATAAGCGCCGAAGCCGAAGAGGCACGCCCAGCAGACTCCACCAGTTATGTTGAAGAAGAAAAAACGACCTGCCGGCATGCTATTGGCGCCCGCAAGCAAAGCCGCAAACATTCGTAGCACTGCAACGAAACGCCCAAAGAACACGACGACGTTTCCATACCGGAAGAAAAGATATCGACCGATCAGCAATCGATTCTCATCGAGGCGGATGTACCGGCCGTATCTTCGAATAAGGGGCAAACCAAATCGACGCCCGACCATGTATCCAATGCCGTCCCCGACAATGGCACCCGCTGCAGCTGCTAGTACAACGACGACGATGCTGATCTGACCAGTGGTAGCGGCAAGGAGTGCAGCTGCAACGAGGATAGTCTCTCCGGGGAGAGGCACGCCGGCACTTTCGAGTGCAACAATACCAAAGATGATCCACGGCCCGTAGGTTGGGATCAAGGTAATCAAGGCATCGGACAAGGAAGCATTCTCCATCTTCGGAAGGAAGGCCTAAGCCCTTTTTTCAACTGACCCCTTCGTCAGCCGCGTTCTCAATGCTGCGCAGTGACGCGATCATCGAGATCATGGCGAGCACAATGACCACAGCGCCGTACACGTAGGCCACGGCATCCAGCCCGATCAGCGGCACCGAGGCGCCCGCGACCAGCGCCGGCAGGCCGAGGGCGAGATAGGACAGCACATAGAACGTCGCCAGCAAGCCGGCGCGCTGATGCGCTTCGGCGGTCGGCAACAGCGCGCTCAACGAGCCGGAGAGCGATGCGCCCAAGCCAAGACCGGCGATCACGGCACCGGCGAACAAGGCGGCCACGCTGTGCTGCCAAATGCCGAGCAGCGAGGCGACAACGCCCAGCGACAATGCGCCGGTACCCAGCACCAGCAAGCGGCGCGCGGCCAATTGTCGGAGCGCTCCCACAGTTAGCGCGGCCGACAACCAGGGCGCCGCAACGACGATGCCACCGACCCAAGGCGCGCGGACGCCCGAGGTCGTCGCCACCACCGTCGGCATCAGCGAAAGGTAAAAGCCGCCAAACGCCCAGGCAGCGATGCTGGCCGGCGTTATGCGCAACAGCGCCGCGCGCGATTGCCTGGGCACACTGACACGCGGCTGCAGAGACGCCAACGCGCCGGCCTTGCGCGACACCGTCTCGGGCATCATGAACAGCAGGACCATCATCAGAGCCGTGAGCGCGAACAGCACCTCATAGACCAGATGCAGTGGATCGCGCGCGAAGGTGACGAGGGCCGCAGCACCGAGCGCGCCAGCCGTCAGCCCGAGAAATGCCGTGACGCTGTTGAGCAAGGGTCCGCGTCTGTGGTCGGTGTCGAGAATTGCAGCGCCCAGCACCGGCGTCGCAGTGCCCACGCACAGGCCTTGCACGGCGCGCGCCAGGATCAGTTGTCCGACATCGGTGGCATAAGAGAACAGGACCATCGCGATCGCGTTCAACAGCAGACCGCTGAGAATGACCGGCCGGCGCCCCACATAGTCCGACAGCCCCCCGACCGTCAGCAGCGCGGCCAGCAGGCTGAAGGTATAGACTGCGTACACCAGAGTGATCATCAGCGGCGTCAGATGCATGGACTGCTGGTACAGCCGGTACAGCGGCGTGACCGCGCTGTTGCTCGCTACGACCAGTGCGGCCCCGACTAGACTGAAGACCGTCATGACCGCAGGCGAAAGGGCCCAGTGCCGGACTCTCATTCTTTTTGTTCCGTTCTGCCTGCTTAGGGCTTGTTGTGTTTGACTGCACAAGTCAGTCGGTTGACTTTGCGGAACAAATCGATCCTTTTGTCAAACCCGCGGTCTTCGAATAAACGCTGGGCAAGCTCAATCAACTTTGTAGACGCGGCCGGTTTGCACCCCCAGAATCGCGCGTTTGTAGGCCTGTGCCACTCTCCAGCCTTCGACCGGAATTACGCCGGGAAAGAACGGACCAAATTGAGCTTCGGATTCTTTTAGGATCGTCGGACTCACCACATTGATGCGCAGTCCCTTGGGAAGTTCGACGGCGGCAGCCCTAACAAAACCTTCCAATGCGCCCGAGACGGTTGCACCCGCGACACCGGCGAAGATCGGTTCTTCATTAAGAACGCCCGAAACCAAGGTGAATGATCCCCTTTCGTTGACGAGCGGGATCGCCTCCTGAACCAGACTGATCTGGCCCATGAGCTTGCTTCCCAACGAGAACTGCCACTTTTCAGCGGTGAGTTCCGAAAGCGGAGCAAATGCGACTTCACCTGCTGCAATAGCCACGGCATCAAACGAGCCGACGGCTTGATAAAGCTTCCTGACACTTTCGCGGTTCTCGATCTCGACTTGGAAATCGCCTGACTTGCGTCCGACCTTGACGATCTCATGGCCGGCGCCGGCCATGGCCGTTTGAACCAGTTCCCCGATCTTTCCGTTTGCGCCAATTAGAACAATTTTCATAAGAGCTCCATTCTCCCCGCTTGGGGCTTGTTGTGGCGTCCGATCACCTCGGTTAATCCAAGTGTATGTTAGTTGACTGACTAATTACAATGCACATTTTGCCGTGCCACACGTCAGTCTTCGCCGTGTGGGCCTGCGGGGTTCAGCCCGCCTGGTGTCTCACAAGCTCCGAATCCAACTCTTGAGGCGCTTGGTCTCCGCCGCCACCAGACCGGAGTCATGAAAGGCATGAGCCAGGACCGAAACGCCTTGCATGGCGGAAAGCAGGTGCACGGCAAGGCCGTTGGAGTCTTTCCCCTTTCCGAGTGCCCGAAACTGGCTCTCGATCCAGACCAGGTGTTGAGCGAATATCTCGGTCGCTCTGGTGGCCACCGGGCCGCCCACCTTGTGGAGCTCGGAGCAAAACGTCCCGACCTGGCAGCCGAGCTGCGCCAAGCAATCCTTGTTCTCGAAGACGCCTTGGACGCAGGCGCAAAGTCGATCCTTGGGCGATCCGGCTTCGCTCCATCGCTGCCGCTGCGCGGACAGCTTCGCCAGCCTCAGCTCGACGATCGCCTCGCCAATCTCGTCCTTGGTCTTGAAGTAGACGTTGCCGAGAGGAACCTTGGCTTCGCGCGCGATGTCGGCAAGCGAGGTGGCCTCGAACCCGTTCTGGTACGTCAATTCCACTGCCGCGCTAAGCAGCCGCGATCGCTTGTCGATATTTGTCCTAGCCATGTGCATAAGTCCGGCAACTAACTTGGATATGATGGGGACTGGCAAACCTGTCAAGTCTGCGGCTTTCATCTGGCCAGCCACGATCCCTGATCCTGACGTACCCGATAGGGCGTTCGAGTGCGGGCATGTCGCTCGCTCCTCCATCGGCCCGCAGTCGGTCGCCAGGGAGAGCACGGGGCCTGATGCGGTGTGTGGGAGCCGCGTTCTCCGGTTGGAGGTTCCAGAATTGACCGGCCATTTCCCAAGATCAGCGATAGTCAGACTTGCGCTCTGCCGCCATCGGCAAACAGTTCGATCCCCGTGACGAAGCTGGAGTCGTCCGAGCCCAGAAAGAGCGCGACCTTGGCGATCTCTTCGGGCTCCGCCATGCGGCCCATTGGGACGGTAGACACGATGCGCCCGAAGGCCTCAGCCGGCATGGCCGCCTTCAGCGACGCCGTAAGGACAGGTCCGGGGCTAAGAACGTTTGTGCGGATGTGCCGGTCCTTCAGCTCCACGGTCCAGGTTCGCGCGAATGAGCGAATTGCCGCCTTGGTCGCAGAGGCGACGCCGAAGCTGGGGGTGCCTTTGGAGCCCGCGGCCGCACCGGTCAGAATGATGGAAGCGCCATCGTTCAGAAGCGGGAGCGCCTTCTGGACGGTGAAGAGCAGCCCCCTGACGTTCGTATCGAAGAGTTGGTCGTAGTGCTCCTCGGTGATACTTCCCAACGGGAGAAATCCGGCCCAGTCCGACATTGGTGAAGAGGATATCAATTCGGCCTCTCGCTTTGACGCTCTCGTAGAGACGATCGAGGTCGGCCAAGTTCGACGCGTCGCCTTGAACGCCCGTGACGTTGCTGCCGATTGACGCTACGGCTTCTTCAAGCTCCTTGTGACGACGGCCTGTAATGAAAACATAGGCGCCCTCACTGATGAAGAGTTTTGCCGTGGCGAGGCCGATACCTTGCGTAGCTCCAGTAATGACAGCCACTTTCCCTTGTAGTTTACCCATCGTTCATTTTCTCTCTGCTGGGGCCCGAACAAACCGCACGAGCCGCGCCCGTTCGGAAGGCGACGCTGCCGACCTTGATTGCTTCCAAGGTAGGATAGTGCGCCGAAGCAATAGACGTGACCGAGATGCGCGGCACGATACTTCGAATTAATTCTGTGTTCTGAGCATACGATCGACCGATCGGCTCATCTGCTTCAAAATAAATCCTGGCGCCACGCGATTCATCATCTTGAGCTGATTCGCCTGACCTGGACGAATTTCAAATCGATCGGTTTGCATTCCTTTGACGGCGACTTGAACCATTTCTTCCACATTCATGACGGAAGCGCCTTTCATGTCTTCAACATCAAAGTCACCCAAGAGTTCGGTTTGTGTCGCAGGCGGTGCCAGGTCAAATACCTTCACTTTGGTGTTTTTCAGTTGCACACGAAGAGACTCGGTGAACGAATGCAGACCGGCCTTGGTGGCGCAATAAACCGGTGAAATGGGCAACGGAACAAATGCCAAACTCGATGAAACGTTCATGATTGCGGCCTCTGATTTTGTTTTCAAATGCGGCAAGAACTGTTTCACCATGCGAATCGGCCCGATCAAATTGGTTTCAATCTCACGGGTGATGTCTTCGATGCTTCCAGCTTTGTCGTGAACATTGATCTTACGCATGATGCCGGCGTTGTTGATCAATATGTTGAGTTCGGGAAATTGTTTGCTGACCTCTTCGTAAAGAGTGGCGATCGCTTCCGGATCGGAAACGTCGCTTTGAAAGGTGTGAATTTTTGGAAAGGCCGCTTTCGCACGGCCCATCTTAGCCTGATCGCGGCCCGTGATAAGAATCTTATTACCAAGCGCCGTGAGTTGTTTGGTGAGTTCGTAACCGATGCCGCTGGCGCCGCCGGTGATCAAAATCGTATTGCTCTTGAGTTTCATGGTTAAATACCCTTCCAAATCATGGGACCATCGACAAAGTTGCGAGGACGCTCTCCGCCGCTCGGCACAAACACAGCGTCCCCCGGATGCACGGCGAGACCGCGCGTCAGGGCGGCGTACGCCGTCCAGCCGTGCCCGAGATACGCGGCACGATCGGGATGATCGTCCTCGACCTTCCCGCATGACGTGATTGGGGGACTGATCGCGGTCGCTTCCGCGACGATCAGTCCGGCCGAAGCCCGCTGGGCATAGTATTCGGCCTGCAGCACGGTCGGCACATGATCGATCGGCCCAGCGCGCATGCGGGTGAGCGGTGCCATGACAATGCGATTGGGCAGATCCGGTTCGCCCATGCGGACTGGGTTAAAGAGAGGCTGGACGGACATGACGGCGCTCCTGGACAAGGGATCAAGCGGTGACGACCCGTTTGTTCGCCCGCCTCGATGAAGCGAGGGCGTCAGCGATCTTTCAGTCAGTTGACTAACTAGGTGCGATATCCGAACCTGTCAAGCCTTGCGGTTTCCGGGCGGGCGAGCCCGGCATCGCGCAACGAGGAGCTTTCCGATGCCCGACACAGCAATCGATCCGGTCCCCAAGCATGGGAAATTTCGCCGCGCACTCGCCGCCGTCGGCGCTTGGCTCCAAGCGCTCGACTACACAGGCTTCGACTACACCCTCGACCGCATCGAAGGCTTGGAGCAGGAGCTGGCACGGCTAAAGGAAGAGTTGCGCCAAAACCGGGAGGCGAGTTCCAGCGATGGTCACCCCGATGGCGCCGTCAACCTCGAACATTAACGACCGCCTCCAGTGCCGTCGTCATCTGAAGGCAGAGGAAAGCGGCGCCACTGCGGGTACCCAAGATTTCGATGGACGATTAGGATGGTCTCGCCAAGCTTCTTTCCTCGCTTGGGCGGGTAACCGTGAAGCCTTGAAGGGCCCGGCAGAGCGCATCAGCGACCCTTAGTATGTCGGGGCGGCCGCGTCAGCTGTACCGCGATCGTCGATGCTTCAATCGTTCATTGGCCGCGCGCTCATTGGCGGCATGCTCATCGCGCTTGGGAGTTTTGCGTTTTGGAAGGCGATTGAGTTTGCGAATGCTGCTCATGGTTCACATACCGTTCGAGCCATCTTTGCCGCTGTTGCCGCCGCCGTCCTAATATTGCATGGCGAATTCTACATTCTTTGGCCGGACTGGAAGCTAATCCAAAATCCACTGGCGTTTTTTTCCATGGACCCGGGAAAGCAGACGCAGGGGCGGTCTAGCCGGCTGGTGGAAGCGGCTTCCGGCCACCCCGGACGATGACGACGGCAGCGATCAAATTCGTCGCGGCAGCGACCATCAATGCCGGCCCGTAGTTACCGAACGCATCCCCCAGGATCCCGAATAGACCGATAACTTCTCGTCGGCAGAAGCGGAGTTGGAGCGCGACTACGCATGAAGCGCGATGGTCCTCAGGTCCGGACCTCGAACGGCCGCGGTCGACGAGAATGTCGGCGATATGTTCCCACGGCGTTCTCGCTGCGCGAAACCGGGTTCCTAACCTGCCTCGGAGCTACCAGCGGGCCACCCTCCTGACGCCTCTTCGCGATAGCGCGTCCAGCGATCGGGCTTCCCCGAGTTGAATCTCACGGTCTTCTTGAAAGCATCGATCGATACTACCGCATCCGCCATCTCGCCGGTGCGGTCGGTACCGACGACGATGCAACGACCGACGAATTCCACGTCGTCCTTTCGCCAGTGGTCGCCCTCTGCACCCCGCGCAGAGTAGACCTGATCGCCATCCGGTGCTCGGAACGCGAGACGCACTTCCGCTCCGACGAGTTTCTCGATAGCCGTCATCGCGGGCGCGATGCTTTTGCGCTCAACCGTCCGGATCGTCGGATCGATGAGCAGGACTTTCACGGTGTCTCCGACGGTCGTTTCGAGCGGAGGCTCTGGATAGACCCAGCGAACCAGGCGGCCGAGCAAACCGGCGCTGGAACGTGCCGTGGTGAAGCCACGCCATGTGTCGCGCTTTCCGATGACAAGTCCGGATGATCGGATTGGAGCAGAGCCGCCGATCGAAAATCCGGCGCGCGACGCGTCGCCCACGGCAGCGAGCAGAATGTCTCCGCTCGGGAGAGTAGCGACCTTGCTTGGATGGGAGCCGCACAGCCTAGCAAGCTCGTCCGGCGACGGAACGATGTCGATCTCTGAAACTTCGCTCTTGGCTGAATCTATATGGACCACCTTCATTCTTCGCCCCGCCGCGCCGCGGCGCTCGTCGCCGCCGGATCCGGCAAGCTTGCGCAGATCCGCGTGTTAGAAGGAAGACTCGAGGCTTTGCGGCCCGCACGAAGTGGTGGAAAACCGGCGTGGCTCTCGAAGGTGATCGGCCGGCCTTATGGTGCCTCATGCGGTCAAGTAGGCGAAAAGAGGAATATCTCTATCTCGCGGTCCAAATCGTCCACGGATACCCTCGACGCGGATTGATGGCGGCTGCCCTGCACTCGCCGAAAAACCGGTACCGAACCTGAAACTTCGACGCAGTTGCCGTGGACCGCACCAACGTTGTCAAGTTGTACTTCGCGCTCGTCGATGACCCCGCAACCCAGGTCACCTATTATCATTCGGGAGTGGGTACAATGGAGCCGCCGGGAGCGCTCACGCGCTACAGTAGAGCGTTGACGAAGTTGTTGGGCCAAGCCATCGGCTACGGTCTAGAGGCCGACGTTCGCGACGCCTAGCCGCCGCCCGGTCAAGCAATCATTGCCGCTCCGGCTACGGCTTTCAACTCCACCCGGGTGGCGCCGTCCCGCGCCCGCTTCTCCGTAACCGCCCTGGTGCGCGAACGTTTGCTGCAGGTGGACGAATTCGGGCCCCCAAGAGTCCATGCATAGAATACATTAATCAGGTATCCTATTATCCTAGGAGCGTTCCTGACTGGAGCCTATCGAGCTTGATTAAGGACAATTTCGCCCTTCGCTTGTATGCACGCGTTGCCCGGCTCGGCAGTTTCTCCGCTGCCGCGCGCGAATGCGGCCTCTCACAGTCGCAGGCCTCGCGCATCGTTGCCGAACTCGAAGCCGAGCTTGGGACCAGGCTTCTATCCCGCACCACGCGCGCCGTGGTGCCTACCGAGGCCGGAGGAGAATTTCTGGCGCGGATCGAGCCGATCATGGCGGCTCTGGATGAGGCTGAGCACAGTGTTCGTGAGGGCGGCGAACTTCGCGGCCTCGTCCGGATGAGCTCGCCGACCAGCTTCGGCGTCCGCGACGTCATTCCTCGCCTCGCGTCTTTCGCCGAGCGGCACCCGGCTTTACACATACAGCTCCAACTGGGGGACAGGCGTCATGACGTCGTCCGGGACGCCGTAGATGTCGCGATACGACTTGGTAGCCTCGCCAATTCGACCGCCACCGCGAAGCGCATCGCCACGATTCCACGCGTCGTCGTCGCATCTCCGGACTATCTCGCGCGTCATGGCGCTCCCGATGTTCCCGAGGACCTTGGCCGGCACCGTATCATCGGAGGGACGGCCGCCGCCGTACCGTCTGCATGGCGATTTGAACGAGACGGCCAGGAAGCTCCAATCAAGCTGGAGCCGCATTTCTCGACCGACGAGAACGAGGGTGCCATAGCGGCGGCGGTGGCGGGTTTCGGAATTACCTCAACGAGCGGCTGGGCATGCCGTCGTGAACTCGATAATGGCGCTTTGGTACGCGTCCTTGCAAAGTGGGCGTTGGTCGGCATTCCCGTGTATGCCTATTTCCCGATGGGGCGCGCCACGCGGGCCGCCGCCCGCGCAATCATCGATCACCTGGTTGCGCATTTCGAGCGAGAGCCGCCTGCCGAGCCCACCTAGTGGCACGCCCGGCACGGTTACGGCCTCCCCGCCGATTGATGCGCGCCGTACATAGAAGTTAGCGCAAGGCAGTGGCTACCGGGCGGGACCGGCACGGACGATGTTCACCTCACGCAACTGACGCGATGAGGGAAAAAGCCCATGTCGACCAAGCCGCTGTTTACGCCCTATCGGATGGGAGCTCTCGGTCTGGCCAACCGGATCGTGATGGCCCCGCTCACTCGTATGCGGGCGGGGTCGGACGACCATGTGCCGAGCACGCTGGAGGCCGAGTACTACGCGCAGCGCGCCGCAGCAGGCCTGATGGTGAGCGAAGGCGTCGCGATCAGCCCCGATGGCTTCGGATGGGCAAATACCGCTGGCTTGTGGAGCGCGGAGCAGGTACGCGGCTGGCGCCGCATAACGAATTCCGTCCACGCCGCCGGCGGACGTATCGTGGCCCAGCTCTGGCACACAGGTGCCATTTCGCATCCAGATCTGCGCGGCGGCGCGCGACCGTTGTCCGCCTCCGATATCGATCCTCAGCAAATTTCCGTTACCGCGGCGGGCCGCGTGCCTACCGTCGCGCCGCGTGCGATGACCCGGGACGAAATCCGTCAGACCACAGCCGATTACGCGCGCGCCGCGCGCAACGCGATGGACGCGGGGTTCGACGGTGTGCAGATCCAGGCGAACTACCTCTATCTGCTCGCGCAGTTCTTGAACAAGGCGACCAATCGGCGGACCGACGAGTACGGCGGTGAAATCGAGGGACGAGCCCGCATGCTCTTCGAAGTCGTCGAGGCCATCCTCGGTGAGGTTGAGCCGTCGAAGGTCGGTGTCAAGATCGGACCGATGCATGAGACCGGTCCTTTCGCAGCGAACGACGAAACGCTACCGATGGCCGAATATGCCATTCGCGAATTGGGCGGGTATGGCCTCTCGCACCTCCTCATCATGGGCAACACGACCGACTTCACCGGCACGCCGCTGGAGCCGCTCATGGGAGATGGCATGTTCCGACACTTCAGGCCGATATTCCGGGGCACGCTGATCGCCAACACCGATATGGATGCAGAGCGCGGCAATCGCCTGATCGCCGAAGGACTCGCCGATCTCGTGGCATTCGGCCGTCCCTTCATTGCCAATCCCGACCTGGTCGAACGCCTCAAGACCGGCGCGCCGCTCGCCGAGATCGACTGGACGACTGTCTATGAGTTTGGACCGAAGGGCTATTCCGATTACCCGGCTCTTCAGCCGGAAAGCGTGTGATCACCAATCAACCGAACAGGAGAACCATCATGTCCAAGACTACCCCGGCGCAAAACAAGGCGCTCGTACTCGAAGCCTTCGACACGCTCTTCAACAAGCGGGACTACGCCACCGCCGAACGTTTCTGGTCCGATCGCTACATTCAGCATAGCGCGCATATCGCGCCCGGCCGCGACGGTCTGTTCAACCTGATCCGCGTACTGCCCGACACGTTGAAATACGAGAACCAGCTTATCGTCGCCGAGGGCGACTACGTGATCGCACACGGGCGCTTTTCCGGCCACGGCCGACCGGCCGCCTGGGTCGCCGCAGACGTCATCCGCGTCGAGGACGGCAAATTCGCCGAGCACTGGGATGTGCTTCAGGACGAGGCGACCAAGGCTCAATCCGCCAGCGGCTTGCCGATGTTCGGCGACCGCTTTCCCACTGACTTTCCAACGTCAAACTTCTCACAAGGAGACGAACCATGAAGCTCTCAGGCAACACGATCTTCATCACCGGTGCGACCTCGGGTATCGGACGCGCACTTGCCGAGGCGCTGCACAAGCTCGGCAACAAGGTGACCATCTCGGGGCGCCTCGCCCTCCGGATTTCAGCAGCCTGCAGCAGCAGGATCGCTTCGACGCCTTCGTTCGCGAATTCAATACCGAACGGCCGCACAAAGCGCTCGACATGAAGTGCCCCGCCGAACGCTACCTCTCCTCAACACGACATTACGACGGGCTGCCGGAGCTGACCCATCCGTTCCGTGTGACTACCAATGTTCTCCAAACGGGCGCAACTCAACATTGAACGACCACGCACTGCGATGCTGGTGGACGACGTGCCAGATTTCATCGGCGATCGCTTGCGGCTTGACGAAGAAGTCGTCTGGTCTGTCTGGGTAGCGCTTCCTAGTCTTACTGAGTCAGAAGGTCGCGGCCCTTAACGGCAGAGAATCAAATAATTGAAGAGATTCAGATTTTGGCACGTGGAGGGCCAGATGAATCTCAAGCGCGGCGGAGATAGCGAAGCACGGTTTGCGGCGTATGTGGAAGGGCTTGCGAGCGTCATTGGTCACGCGGATCGGGCCGGGCCGTTGCGCGATTATTGCACCGGTTTGATGCTGCCTGGCGAGCGTAAGAGCGTCGAACCGATGGCGGCGAGGACGGCTCCGGCGCGGACGGCCGCGCAACACCAGTCGTTACTGCACTTTGTCGGTATCGCGCCCTGGTCAGACGAGAAGGTGTTAGCCAAGGTGCGCGAGATGGTGCTGCCGGCGATGAAGAAGGGCGGGCCGATCGAGGCCTGGATCATCGACGACACTTCGTTCCCGAAGCAAGGAAAGCATTCGGTCGGGGTGCACCATCAGTATTGCGGGCAGCTCGGCAAGCAGGCCAATTGTCAGGTGACGGTGTCACTGTCGATTGCCAATCACTCCGTCAGCCTTCCGGTGGCCTATCGGCTGTATCTGCCAATGGACTGGGCCGAGGATGTCACCCGCCGGGACAAGGCAGGCGTGCCACTGGAGATCGAGTTCAAGACAAAGCCGGCGATCGCGCTCGATCAGATACGATGGGCGTGCAAAGCCGGCCTGCCACGCGGTGTCGCATTGATGGACGTGGCCTACGGCAACGACTCGCGGCTGCGCGCGGGCATGACGGCCTTGGGCGTGCCCTATGTGGTAGGCATTCAACCGAACACGTTGATGTGGCGATCCGGAGCCGGCCCAAGGGGGAGAGGCAAGCCGCTGAACAACACGGGCCGCCGCGACGAACCCGATCTTGTCTCGGCCAAGGAGGTGATGCTGGGTCTGCCCAAGCGGGCCTGGCGCACGGTCAGATGGCGGGAGGGCTCGGCCGATTGGTTGTCCTCACGCTTTGCGCGGGTGCGTGTTCGTGTCGGGCATAACAAGCTGGTTCCAGAATCAGTGTTGGAGGAGTGGCTGCTGATCGAATGGCCCGAGGGTGAAGCCGAGCCGACGAAATATTGGCTCTCGACATTGCCGGTGAACACCAGCTTCCGCGCCCTCGCCGATTTTGCCAAGCTGCGCTGGCGCATCGAGCGCGACTATCAAGAGCTCAAACAGGAGGTCGGGCTGGGTCACTATGAGGGCCGCGGATGGCGCGGCTTCCACCATCACGCCACGCTGTGCATCGCAGCGTATGGATTCCTGATCGCCGAGCGGGCGACGATTCCCCCCTCAGGACCTCGTTCCGCCTCGCTGCTCGAAAGACCTCGCCTTCCCAACGATTATCGACCCAGAGGATCCACCCTTGCGGCCTGAACGTCACATCCCAAACTCAATCGCGACCATGCGAGCCCGCTTGATCTGCGCGCTCGTCAAAACCTTACCACGATGTCCATGTTGCGGAGCCGCTGCCGCACCAAGCAGACAACGAAAACTCATGACGCAGTAAGACTAGTCCACTCGAGGTCGATCACAGCGTCGATAGTGACATAGGCGACGTGCACGCCTTGCGGACCGAGCTCACGGGCGACCGCCTCGGCCAAAATCCGCTGAGCCGCCTTCGTCGGCGCAAACGCGGCACGGTCAGGCTTGCCTCGCCACGCCGAGGTGTTGCCGGTGGCGATGATCGCGCCCTTTCGGGAGCTTACCATCGCCGGCGCAAACCGCCTCGCCAGGTACAGTAGCCCCATCGTGTTGACCTGGAAGTTACGGTTCAGAATTGCCGGATCGATTTCCAGGAACGTGCCGATCGCCCCACCGACGGCGTTATGGATGACGACGCCGGGGTTACCGAGATCGCGCTCGACGGCGGACGCCACCGCCTCGATCTGCGCAGCGTCCGACACGTCGCATCGGTATCCCCTGGCACTCGGCAGCTCTTTTTCGAGCGCGTTCAGCCGCTCCTCGTTCCTGGCGAGCATGGCGACACGATAGCCGCCCTCGGCAAATCTCCTTGCAAGTGCCGAGCCCGTGCCGGGCCCGACACCCGTGATCAGGCAGACTGGGGCAGTCATGCGATCAACCCTCCGCGTTGAAAGAGGCAGTCCTGACGATCAGGCCGCCGCTTTTGCAGACAATTTCGCTACATAAGGTTTGAGATCCGGAGCAAAGTTCTCATGCGCGATCAGCCGGGTAAAATGAGCGAACACCAATGGATACTCGATCTCGACACCGGCATGCAGGATCCTGTCGAGACCGCGCTCCTTCAGCTGCGGGGCCCGCGCATGCTCGTTCATGAATAGCGCAAGCTCGGCCGCAAAGCAGATGTCGGCAAGCGACAGCCTGTCGCCCACCAGCACGTCACGTCGCGGCGACAGCGCCTGTTCAAGTCCCGAGGCATAGATCGCGAAGGCCTGCTTGGCGCGGGCATGAATGGCTGCGTCGATTGTGCCGTCCGAGAGCGCAAGCAGATAGATCTGCGAAATCCCGCGCGAAGACCAGGCTGACATCGAGGAAACCGTCGATCCTCGACGCCTCGTAGGCGTCGCGCCCGTATAGCGGATACCTAGCCTCACCGAGCCGTGCCACCGTACGCATGATGCTGTTCAACTCGAAGATTCCGATCGCTCCGTCCGGTCCGAACGCTGCCGGCACAGTGCCGAATGGCTGCGCTTCCAGGAATGCATCGGTCTTGAACAGTGTCGCGCCGGTCAGCCCTACCCGCCCGGTTCGGGCGAGGGAAGACAACGATTGGCGTTCCTGCTCCGCCAGCGGCCGCGCATCGTAGTCCCAAAGCCAGTCTCGCAGCTCCTTAGGAGAGGCCCCCCTGACCTCGACGTCCACACCGCAGAAGCGAGCGGCGATGGTCGCCTTCCAGACGCGCGGGTTCGGCAGGTAGGAGAATATCCGCAATCCGGTCATCTTGTATTCCTCCCTCGCCGTACTTGCGCGGACATCAGGCGACCTTTGAGAAATCCGGTGGCCGCCGCTCGGCGAATGCGGCAAAGGCCTCGCGCGCCTCCGGCGTCTTGAGGCGCTCCTTGAACAATTGCGACTCTGCGCTGATCTGCGCCGCGATACGCTCATGATCGCGCATCAGCTTCTTGGTCAACTTCAGCGCGCCTGCCGGACGTTTGGTTAGGCTGATCGCCGCATCATGCGCCTTTTTGCGCAACTCAGCCTGCGGCACCACAGCGTTGGCTAGACCACAGGCCACCGCAGCGGACGCCTCCATCGGCTCTCCCAGCGCAAACATGGCATAAGCGCGGGCGTGCCCGATCCGCAGAGGCAGCAACCAGCTCGAGGCCGCCTCAGGCACCAGGGCGAGATTGACAAAGGGCGTCATCAGGCGCGCGTTTTCGGCGAGATAAACCAGATCACAGTGCAACAGCATGGTCGTGCCGACCCCGACAGCGTTGCCCTGGACCGCCGCAACGACCGGCTTGAAGACCTTGCTGATGGTCTCGATGAAATGGTGGGCGGGGCTATCGACCGCGCTTTCACCGCGGGCCTGGCTGGCGAAGTCCGCCAGGTCATTGCCGGCCGTAAAGCTGTCGCCATCGCCCTGGAACAGGATCACGCGCACCAACGGATCCACCTCTGCCTTGTTGAGCGCGTCGGACAGAGCGTTGTACATGGCCCCGGTCAGCGCGTTCTTCTTCTCCGGCCGCTGCAACGTCAATGTCAGCACGCCGCCTGATATCTCGGTCTTCACATGCTCGGTCACGGCACTCTCCCTCAGGCGACCGCGCGGGCTGGCTTGGCTTCGACAGCACCGTCGAGGAACCCAGTCAACCGCTGCCGGATGATCTGCTCGGCCTCGGCCATGATGCGATCGATCAGCTCCTTGACCGTCGGGACGTCATTGATCAGGCCGACCACCATGCCGCAGCTCCAGGCGCCTGCCTCCATGTCGCCGTCGACCATCACCCTCGGGTAGACGCCGGCAACCTGGTCGTGGATGTCATCGATCTGCAAGGTCGCGCGCTTTTCGCGCTCGATCTCAAGCAACTGATCGACGGCCTTGTTCTTGAGCACGCGCTCGGTGTTGCGCAGCGCGCGCATGACCAGCACCGTGTCGAGCTCGGTTGCCTTGACCAGCGCATTCTTCACATTGGGATGAACCGGCGCTTCCTTGGTCGCAATGAAGCGGGTGCCCATATTCATACCCGCCGCACCCATCGCCAGCGCCGCAACGAGACTGCGCGCGTCCGCCATGCCGCCGGAGGCGACGAATGGAATCTTCAGTTCGTCGGCTGCGCGCGGCAGCAGGATCATGTTGGGGATGTCGTCCTCCCCGGGGTGGCCGCCACACTCAAAGCCGTCGACGCTGACCGCGTCGCAGCCGATCTTCTCAGCTTTCAACGAATGCCGGACCGATGTGCACTTGTGAATCACCTTGATACCGGCTGCCTTCAGCGCCGGCATGTACTGCTCCGGACTGCGGCCCGCGGTCTCTACGACCTTCACACCTCCCTCCTTGATGGCTGCGATATATTCCGGATATGGCGGCGAGCTGAACGTCGGCAGGAACGTCAGGTTCACGCCGATCGGCTTGTCGGTCATGTCGCGGCAGCGCGCGATCTCCTTGGCCAACAATTCGGGGGTTCGCTGCGTCAGTCCTGTGATGATACCCAATCCGCCTGCGTTGGAGACCGCGGCAGCGAGTTCGGCAAAGCCGACGTAGTGCATGCCGCCCTGGATAATCGGATGTTCGATATTGAACAGTTCGGTGATCGCTGTTTTCATTGGGGTTAACTCCAATTTCTGTTGCGGTTGCGCCGCCGCTTATTCCGATCGATTAATGCACGATTTCCAGTAGCCCGGCTGCGCCCATGCCGCCGCCGACACACATCGTGACAACAGCATATTTGGCCTTGCGACGGCGTCCTTCGATCAGGGCGTGCCCGGTGAGGCGAGCCCCGGTCATGCCATACGGATGGCCCACCGCAATCGATCCACCGTTGACATTGAGCTTTTCAGGGTCGATCCCGAGCTTGTCGCGGCAATAGATCACCTGCACCGCAAAAGCTTCGTTCAATTCCCAGAGATCGATATCGTCGACCGACAGCCCGTGCCGCTTGAGCAACCGCGGCACCGCGAAGATAGGACCAATGCCCATTTCGTCCGGCTCACAACCGGCCGAGACGAAACCGCGGAAAATACCAAGCGGCTTTAATCCTTTTTGAGCAGCAAGCTTGTCGCTCATGATGACCGCCGCACTTGCGCCATCGGAAAGCTGACTCGCGTTGCCGCCCGTGATCGTGAAGCCAGGGCCCTTGGCCGGCTTGACGTTGGCAAGGCCTTCAGCGGTCGTATCCGGACGCGGGCCTTCGTCCGTCGACAACGTGACATCCTTGTAAGAGACCGTTTCGGTCGCCTTGTCCGTCACGGCCATCGTGGTTTTGATGGGGGCCAGTTCGTCATTGAATCGGCCGCCCTGCTGCGCCGACGCCGTGCGGCGCTGGCTCTCCAGGCTGTACTCATCCTGCCGCTCCCGGGAGATATTATAGCGCTTGGCGACAACCTCTGCCGTATCAAGCATCGCCATATAGGCGTCGCCCTTGATCGCCATCAATCCCGGATCGACCGCATGCCAGGTGTTGAAATGCTCGTTCTGCACCAGGCTAATCAATTCACCGCCGCCGCCGACGGCAACCTCAACGCCATCGAAAATCACCGAGCGTGCCGCGAGTGCGATCGCCTGAAGGCCCGACGCGCATTGGCGATCAATGGTCGTACCGGCCACCGTGACCGGAAGTCCGGCACGCAGCAGCGCCTTGCGCGCGATATTGCTGCCGGTCGTGCCCTGCTGCATGGCGCAACCCATAACGACGTCCTCGACCTCGGCGCCCTCGATCTTGGCGCGCGTCAATGCCGATGAAATGGCGTGACCCAGCAAGGTCGTGCCTTCGGTGTTGTTAAGAGCGCCCTTGTAGGCCTTGCCGATCGGAGTTCGTGCGGTCGATACAATAACGGCTTCAGTCATGGTGTTACCTTTGTTTTGTAGACCGCGGATCGCGGCATTTGAAACGTCGCAGTGCTAGTTGGCTCCGGCGTAGCGCAGCAGGTGACAGGTCGGATCGCCGAATTGGACATTGATCGCCGCAATTCGCTTGAAGTAGTGACCGACATCTAGTTCGTCGCTCATGCCCATGCCGCCGTGGAGCTGGATCGCCTGCTCGCCGACGAAGCGCGCGGCCTCACCGATCTTCGATTTCGCGCCTGACGCCAGCTTGGAGCAGTGCCCCTCCTGGGTGGCGAGCGCCAGATTGAGGTGCTGCATTAGCGACACGGCCTCTTCAGCGGCGATGAACATGTCCACCATGCGATGCTGCAACACCTGGAACGAACCGAGCGCGACGCCGAACTGTTTGCGTGTCTTGGCATAGCCGAGGGTTGCCGAATTGAGCGCGTTGATGGCGCCTACTGCCTCCGCGCAAAGGGCGGCAATGGCGGAATCCCGGCAGGCCTCGAGCGCCAGGACGCCTTCGCCCTCGTTGCCAAGCAGCCGGCTTGCAGGCACCCGAACATCCCGGAAATCGATCTCGGCAGCACGACGGCCGTCGATGGTCTTGAAGCTTTGTAAATGCTGACCGGCCGACTCACGGTCCACCACGAACAGGCTTACACCGCCCCGATCACGCCGCTCGCCTGATGTCCTCGCCGATACAATCAGCTTGTCCGCCCAAGGCGCACCGATGACAGCCGCTTTCGCGCCGGCCAGGATGTAGCCATCGCCGGTCTTCTGGGCGACCGTGCTGACGTCGTTCAGATTGTAGCGCGATCCCGCCTCGGTCCACGCCAGTGTCCAAATGGCCTTTCCCTCCGCGATATCAGACAGGAATTCCTCGCGCTGAGCCGTCGAGCCGACGTCGTCGATTAATCCTGCCGCCAGTATTACGGTTTCGAAGAACGGCTCGACGACGAGATTGCGCCCAAATTCCTGCATGATTATCATGGCCGCGAGCGAGCGCCGGCCAAGCCCACCGAATTCCTCCGGCAAAGGTGCTGCCAGCAACCCCAGCTCGGCGAAGCGGTCCCATTGCGTCCGGCTCCAGCCGCCCTCGGTCGCAACGATCTTGCGCCGTGCCTCGAAATCATATTGGTCGCGGAGCAGCCGCTGGACACTGTTGCGCAGCAGCTCCTGCTCTTCGGTAAATTGAATGTCCATCTTCAAGTCCCCGTACGGCGCCGTTAAAGACCCAACACCGCTTTGGCGATAATGTTGCGCTGGATCTCATTCGATCCGCCGTAAATGCTGAGCTTGCGCGAGTTGAGATATTTTTCCGACGCCGTATGACCGTGGACCGGCCCTGGCATGAAGACGTTTGCGCTGGAAGGCTGCTCGCGAAGCGCCAGGCCGTAATTGCCGATGGCGCGATGCGTCAGGTCCGTGATGCGTTGGAAGATTTCGGTGCCCCGGATCTTGAACAGTGAGGCGATCGGACCGGGATCAATGCCGCGCGACATCTGCGCCACGATACGCAGCTCGGTCGCTTCCAGCGCCAGCACATCCAGTTCGACCCGGGCGATGTCCTTGACAAATTCGCACCTCGCAGGATCGTCTTCGGGAATCTCCGCTTTGACGATGTCTTTCAGCCGATTGAGATACCGCGTCGACTTGCCGATACCAGCCATGCTGGTGCGCTCATTGCCGAGCAGGAATTTGGCGTAGGTCCAGCCTTTATTTTCCTCGCCTATCAGATTCTCGACGGGGACGCGGACATCCTCCAGAAATACATCGTTGACTTCGTGGGAGCCGTCGATGGTGATGATGGGACGCACGGTCACGCCCGGTGTCTTCATGTCGATCAGCAGGAAGGAAATCCCGGCCTGCGGCCTCGCCTCGGGATCGGTACGGACCAGACAGAAAATCCAGTCGGCGTGCTGGGCAAGCGTGGTCCAGGTCTTGTGTCCGTTGACGACGTAGTGGTCACCGTCACGCACCGCTTTGGTGCGAACCGACGCCAGATCCGAACCCGAGCCCGGCTCGGAATAGCCCTGACACCACCAATCCTCACCCGATAGAATCCGCGGCAGGAATTTTTTCTTCTGCGCGTCGTTGCCGTAGGTATAGATCACCGGCCCGACCATCGTCACGCTGAAGGCCAATGGCGGCAAGGTGCCGGCGCGCGAGGTCTCCTGCTCCCAGATGAACCGCTGGATAATGGACCAGCCGGTGCCACCATATTGCTCGGGCCACAACGGCGCGATCCACCCCTTTCTGTAGAGAATCCTGTGCCAGAGCAGCGACTGCTCCTTGGTCAGATCGGTCTCCGGATTGGGAACGCGCATCTCCTGCGGATAGTTCTCCGCGATAAATGCCCGAACTTCGTCGCGAAACGCCGCGTCTTCGCTGGAAAGGTTGAGTTCCATCCGAGCGCTCCTACCACTTCTCTCCGAAGGGGCGAATCTCCTGCTCGAAGGTCCAGGCATCACGCGGCTGCTGATAGAGTTGCCAATAGGTCTCACCGACGGCGGCCGGTCGCATCAGGCGATTAGGATCCAGATTTTCGATTGCCTGGGCACCCTCCCGGCTGACGATGAGCTGCCGCACCCATTCGGTATCGACGCTGGAGTCGATCACCAGATGCGCCACGTGGATATTCTTCGGACCAAGCTCCCGCGCCATCGATTGCGCCACGGCGCGAAGGCCGAATTTCGCACTGGCAAAAGCCGCAAAGCCCGATCCGCCGCGCATGCTGGCGGTGGCTCCGGTAAAGAAGATATTACCCTTGCCCCGCGGGAGCATCAGCCGCGCGGCTTCACGGCCGGCGAGAAAGCCGGAATAGCAGGCCATCTCCCAGACTTTGCGGAACACGCGTTCGGTGGTCTCAATGATGGGAAAGTTGACGTTGGCGCCGATGTTGAACACACAGACCTCCAAGGGCGCATGCGCGTCCGCGTCGGAGAGGAATTTGATCATCTCCTCCTCCTTCCGCGCGTCCAGCGACCGGCCAAACACCTTGCCGCCGGCCGCTTCTATCTCCTTGATCAGCGGCGCGAGCTTTTCTCCCTGACGCCGGCCGACAAAGACCGTGAAGCCTTCGGCTGCGAATTTTTTGGCGATTTCGCCCCCGATGAAGTCTCCGGCGCCGACGACTGCAACCGTTGCATTACGTTTTTCCAACTGAGTTCTCCCAAAATGAACCATGTGATCTGCGCAGCGCGGACTGTGGCTTCTCACTATCCGCGCAGCGACTCCGCCAGTTTGTGCTTGAGTATCTTTCCTGTCGAAGTCGCCGGTAACGCCGGCAGCACGATGATCTCGGACGGACGCTTGTAGGACGTGAGTTGCGGTGATACGTGCGCCATCAGATCGTCGACGCTCGTCGCAGTGCCGCTTAGCAACTGAACGAAAGCGACGACCTCTTCATTGCCTTCGACCGGACGGCCAACGACGGCACACTGGACGACCGAGGGATGGGTGCTCAGCACGGCCTCGATCTCGGCCGGGTAGACGTTGAAGCCGGATCGAATAATCATTTCCTTGGTACGGCCCACGATGAAGAGGCAGTCATCTTCGAAGCGCGCGAGATCTCCGGTGTTGAACCATCCGTCGGGGTCGATGGCCTTTGCGGTAAGATCCGGAGCGCGGTAGTAACCACGCATCACATTGCGTCCGCGAACATGAAGTTCGCCGACTTCTCCCGCCGGCTTTACGGAGCAGTCCGTTCCGACGATTTTGGCTTCGATTCCCGGCAGCAGCGGCCCGACGGCCTGGTCATTTCTCGGCGCATCGATTCTGACTCCGGAAAGTCCTGGCGAGCATTCGGTGATGCCGTATCCATTGAGAAGCGAAAGTCCTAGCTCCTGCTGCACCCGCGATTTAAGGTCGAGATCCAATGGCGCGCCCGCAACCGCGATCAGGCGGAGCGAGCCACGATTAAGAGCCTTGAGTCCGGCGATCGCCTTGTATTCGAGCAGACGCTGATAGGTCGCGGGCACCCCGTTCAGGATGGTAATCCCCTCTTCGGCAATCGCCTTCACCAGGCCTGCCGGGTCGTATTTGCTGACCAGCCTCACCTTGGCGCCGGTCATCAGCGTCATGACCAACAAGGAGATTCCAACGATATGCGATATCGGCAGGACGATGTACTGCTTGTCCTCCGGCGTCATACGGCGAATGTCGGCGGTCGTCTTGGCGCTGAAAAGCAGGCTTTCGTGGGTGAGCATTACGCCTTTCGGCGTGCCGGTCGTCCCGGAGGTATAGATCAGGACGGCGACTTGATCCTTTGCGCTCGGCTCGACGGGCTCCGGCGCGGCATCTTCGTTCAGCGCCGTCACACCGATATCGGCAAGCGGACCGATCACGCGTGTCTCGGCGCCGTATCGCGTCGCGTGGGCTTCGGCTTCCTTCGAAATTGCGATTGTCAGAAATGCCTGTCGCGAACCGCTGTGGTCCCGGATTTGATCGAGCTCGCGCGCCGACAGCCGCGGGTTGACCACAATGGCCCATGCGTCAATCCGACTGGCCGCCAGAAGCAGCCCCACGAGAGCCACACAGTTCTCGCTAACGATCATCATCCGGTCGCCGGCGCGCACTCCCAACGCCCGAAGCCCCTCGGCGATCTCACCAACCGAGCGATGCAGCTTTTCATAACTCCATTCGTTGCCCTCCTCGCTCAGAGCAAGGCAATCCGGAGTCTCGGCGGCATACCGGTCGATCACCTCGTGGATGCGGCGAGGCAGACCAGCAAGGGTCCTGCTTACGTGTTCGGTCTCTGCCGGTTTCAACAAGGTCGCTCTCCCATCACGAACCACTCGATTGCAGCTTCGATCTCGGTCTCGGCGACTTGGCGCCGGACCGCTTCAGGCCCGCTTCGCTTCGCGGCTGGATGACTGCAGGACGATCAATTCCTCGACATCCCTCAATTGGTCCTTGCCAAAGAACATCTCGGAGCCAACGAAGAATGTCGGCGAGCCGAAAGCGCCGCGCGCGACCGCATCATTGGTGTCCTTGATCAGCTTCTGCTTGACATCGTCCTGCTGGGCACGCGCGATCAGCGCGTCGATGTCGATGCCAGAGGACTTGAAGGCGACGCGAAAGACCTCGAGGTCGTCCATTTTCTTCGGCTCGACCCACATGTGATGGTACGCCGCCCGGAAATACGGATCGAATACACCTTCGAACCCGGCTGCGACGGCTCCGCGCATCAGCATCAACGTGTTGACCGGAAAGAACGGGTTCGACATAAATTTCGTGATGCCGTGACGGCGCAGGAAACGCTCGGTCTCGAGCTTCTGGTATTCCGGCTTGTTCTTGATGCCCCGAAGCGAATCCGCAGGGGACATATTGCCGGTCGCCTTGTAGATGCCGCCCAGCAGCACCGGCACATATTCGAACTTCGCTCCCGTCCGCGCCTCGATCTCCGGCAGCACGAGTTCCGCCAAATAGGCGTTCGGGCTACCGAAATCGAACTGAAATTCGACCTTCACGTCCTTGGGCACGGCAATCCTCCTGCTGGTCACTGACCTTCTTGACGGCGTTTTTGCGCGGGTACGGCACCACCACCCCGTCGGCATGGTCCAGAACTCTACCGTTCCATTTTAGAACTGTCAAATTAATTGAAGCGAGATCGATGCATTTATGAACCGTCGATCGCGCATTTTTTGTTGTTTAGAGGTCGGTACCGATTTAGAATTAGGAAAAGCGCGTCGGACGGTTTTCCGGCGGCTGGGCGGCGGAGACTGTACGAATGAAATGGGACGCACTCGAAGAGGAGCCATGTTCTCTGGCACGCACCGTCGCCGTCATCGGTGATCGCTGGAGTCTCATGGTCCTGAGGGAATGCTTCCTGCGAAAACGCCGTTTCGAAGCTTTCCAGTCATCGCTCGGGATTACCCGGCACCTGCTGGCGGAGCGGCTCAAGAAGCTGGTGCGCTTCGGGGTGCTACGGCGCATCCCTTATATGGAATCGCCGAAACGTTACGAATATATCCTCACGCAGAAGGGGCTCGACCTCTACCCGATCGTGATGTCGATCGTCCATTGGGGCAACGTGCATATGGTCGACTCCCGCGGCAAGCCGTTGCTCCACGAGCACAAGAACTGCGGCAAGATGTTCGATCCGCTGATGGTGTGCTCGGAGTGTGGTGAGCCTCTAAACGCCAAGCACGTGCAGGTTCATCCGGGGCCGGGTCTCGGTCGCCTTCCGACCCCCGAAAAGCCAAAGAAATCGGCGAAGGCCAAATCCTCGGGCCGCGCCGCCTGATAGCGATTCGGAATCATCATCTCCTCGGAACCGTCAAATTCGGCCACGCCGAATGCCGCCGGAAGATCTTGCGAGGGCGTCAAGACACAAGCCGGTTCAAGTTTCTTTTTAGAACTAACCGGACCAGAACTGACAAGGCTTGCGACTAACAAGGTTTGGGACTGACAGCCACCTTCGGCGTGTTAGCCGCAGAGGCGCGCAGGTACGCCGGTCTCGCCTTGGTACGCTCGAGATATGGCAGCGCGCTGTCGCATATCCCAACTCCGTAATCGATGGCCCAGGTCAGGCAGGTCGTCAGGATAATGTCGGCCGTCGTGAACTGATCTCCCATCAGATAGGTCCGACCATCCGCGAGCGCGACGTCGACGTGCCGTAACTGGTTACGAAAATATTCCGCCGCCTGGCTCACCACGGCGGGCGCTTCGCCATAGATATGCGCGAGCCCATTATTGGTCCCGTGCCGCCGCATCACGTAGAGACTGGTCGAATCCAGCTCGGCGACCACGAAGAAACACCATTCGAGCCACTTGGCCTGCAGCGACTTCTGTTCGGGTATCAACACGTGGTCCGGCGTCGAGTAGTTCTGAGAAAGATAGGCCACGATCGCAGCACTCTCACCGATGCGAAAATCGCCATCCTCAAGCAGGGGAATCTTCTGCCGGGCATTGAGCTTGGTGTATTCCGGCGTCTTGGTCTCGCCTGACCTCGGAAGGATCGGCCGGGATTCGTACGGCAAATCGAGTTCGTGCAGCGCCCAGTGGGCGCGGATGGTGCGGGACGTGCCGACACCCCAGAGAACCAGTTTCTCGTTCATCACCATGTCTCCACTGATGGACGCAGGTCGAGCTCGTGGGTCCAGCCGTCCCTGCTCTGGGCGTGCGCGAACCAGTAGGCTTCGGCGATCGAGGAGGTCTTCGTCAGGCTATCAGGCGGAATGTCGGTGGCGGAAATGCCCTTGGCCGCCTTCATCCGCTGATGGATCGCCTCGCTGTCGACGCCTGCATCGATCAGCAGGTGGACCACATGGATATTCTTCGGGCCGAGCTCACGCGCCATCGACTGCGCAACCGCGCGCAAGCCGAACTTGGCCGAGGAAAACGCGGTAAAGCCGGTGCGCCCCTTTACGCTGGCGGTGGCTCCGGTGAAGAGCATAGTGCCGCGACCTCGGGGCAGCATGTAGCTCGCGGCCTCGCGACCGACCAAAAATCCCGCATAGCAAGCCAGCTCCCAGGCCTTGAAGAACAGCTTTTCCGTCGTCTCCAGCAGCGGTTTGCTGACATTCGAGCCGGCGTTGAACAGACACACTTCGATCGGCCCAACTTCCTTTTCGACCCCGGCGAAAAGCGCCTTCACGCTCTCCTCCTGGCGCGCATCGACGGAAAAGGCGCGCGCCTTGCCGCCCGCGGCGTTGATCTCGTCGACCACCGCCTGTGACTTGGCGGCTTCGCGCCGCGCGATGCAAACGGCGTATCCACCTTTCGCGAAGCGTCTCGCGACCGCAGCGCCGATTGCGTCTCCCGCACCGACCAGCAGTGCGACTTTGGTAGCTTCTGTCATGGACCTGTTCCTCGCCTTTACTTTTGGTTTTAGCTCGCGACGCGAACGCTTCGATTTCCGATCATCGTCTCGATGTCGCCGTCGCTGTAGCCGAGCTCTCGCAAGACGTCTTTGGTATGCTGTCCGACGCGCGGCGCCGGCCCACCGATGACCGATTCGTTCACCTCGAACCGGGCGGCGGGCTTCGGCTGCCTGACGCGCCCGACCGTGGGCTGGTCGAATTCGGCGATGATATCGCGCGCCACGACTTGCTCGTTATGGATGACCTCGCTGCGACGCAGGATTGGCGCGCAGGGAACGTCAGCCGCGTCCAGGCGCTCCAGCCATTCTTTCGTCGTGTGCTGCGCGATGTATTCCCCCATCTTGTGAATGCGGGCCGTGGCATTTACCGAACGGGCGGCAGGCGTCGCAAAGCGCGGGTCCTTGACGAGTTCAGGATCTCCGGAAGCGCGGCAGAAGCCTTGCCATTCCGAATCAGAGATCGTGCCGGCGGTGATGTAACCGTCGCTGGTTTTGAAAACGAGGTCCGGGCGGTCGTTCGGATCGGCCGCCGCGACCTCCGAATTCACCACCGTATATTGCATCATGCCCTCGGGCCAAAGATAGGAGAGCATCACGTCGAGCATCGCGACCTGGATGTGGTCGCCCTGTCCGGTCTTCTCGCGGGCATAGAGGGCGGCCGCGACAGCCTGCGCGGTATAGACCGACGTGGTCTTGTCGCAGACAATGGTGCGGATCATCTGCGGCCGGTTGGTGACGGGCTGCGACTGGATATCGGCAAAGCCGGACAGTCCCTGGATGATGGGGTCGTAGACCCTCTTCTTGACGTAGGGGCCGGTATCGCCGACGCCGCTGATCGACACGTAAATAAGGCGGGGGTGACGCTTTCGCAGTTCCTCGGCCCCGAGACCCAGCCGCTCCATCGTGCCCGGGCGGAAATTCTGCACCAGCACGTCGGCCTGTCCGACGAGCTTGGCCAGGACCTCGCGGCCGGCGTCGCTCTTGACGTCGATCGACAGCGATCGCTTGCCACGGTTGGACGAGATGAACATGGCGGAGAATTCTCCGGCCTTGTCGATGGCGGCGCGGCTGCGGCGGGCGCTGTCCCCACTGATCGGCTCAATCTTGATGACGTCGGCGCCCTGATCGGCCAGAAACATGGTCGCGAACGGGCCGGACACGACGGCAGTCAGGTCCAGTACGCGAACGCCGTCGAGTGGTCCCGGCATTGGATTCTCCTCTCTTGCTGTAGAACGTGTGTAACTGCCTCGAATTGTTAGACGCTCAGGTACGTACGACGCATGGCCTCATCAGAATCCAGCGCCGACATCGTGCCGGAGAATTGAACGCATCCCTGACTCAGGACGTAGACCCTGTGAGCGAGGCGTGCCGCGAGCCGATAGTTTTGCTCGACCAGCAGAATTGGAGTTCCTTCTGTCTTAATCCGTTGAAGGACATCCGCCAGATGATCGACGATGATCGGGGCCAGTCCTTCGCTCGGCTCATCCAGTATGAGAAGGTCGGGACCGGACAGGAGTGCGCGACCGATGGCCAGCATCTGCTGCTCGCCACCGGAAAGCTGGCCGCCGAGGCTGCGCCGGCGCTCGGCTAGTCGCGGGAAGAGGCCGTAAACATACTCCGGACTTCTCCTCGACGGACGGCCTCGCGAGGCAGACATCGCGATACCGAGGTGTTCATCTACGGTTACGGATGGAAAGATTCCGCGATCTTCGGGGACATATGCGATCCCGGCACGCGCGACCCGATAGGTCGGCAGTCCTTCGATATGGCGCCCACAGAAGATAACTTTGCCCCTGCACGAAACCAGGCCTACAACAGCCTTCAGTGTTGTGCTCTTCCCCGCCCCATTGCGGCCCAGGAGCGCGACGCACTCGGATGCGCCTACGGCGAGCGACACTCCCTGAATCACGTGACTATCGCCGTAATAGGCGTGCAGATCTTCAATCTCCAGCATGGCGATGCCCCAGGTAGGCTTCCATTACAGTAGGGTCGTCCTGAATTTCGCGGCGCGTCCCTGTGGCCAACACCTTGCCGTAACTCAGAACGGTAATCAGGTCGCAAGTTGCGAACACGACATCCATGTCGTGCTCGACGAGCAGGATCGTGAGATCTCTCGGAAGCCCGTTAATGAGATCGATGAGACGGGCACGCTCCTGTGGCGACGTTCCGGCCGCGGGCTCGTCCATGAGAAGGATTTTTGGCTCCGCGCATAGCGCCAGTGCCACTTCGAGCTGCCGCTTCTGACCGTAGGAAAGATGCTTGGCAGGCACCTCAAGGATATCTGTCAGGTGCATGCGTTCCGCCGCGCGCTCTGCCTTCTCGATCACGGCGGCGAACGCTCTCTTGGAACGCCAGAAGACGCGGCGGCACGGATGAAATGCCTGGCAGGCAACCCTGAGGTTCTCCACGACCGTGAGATCCTCCAGCAGCATGTTGCGCTGGAACGATCGGGCAATCCCCGAACGCGTTACTTTCTCCGGACGACCGGCGACCGCTTGTCCGTCAACGAACACATTTCCACTGGTTGGACTCAGCCAACCAGTGACCAGATTGATAAACGTCGTCTTACCGGCCCCATTCGGACCGATCACGGCGCGGCGTTGCCCAGGCGGCACTGTCAGATTGAGGTTCGAGATAACCTCGAGCCCGCCAAAGCGCTTGTGCAGGTTTCTGGCCTCGAGCGCACTCATGGTTTGCTCCACAAGGCCGACTTCAACCCTTCAACGACGCCGTTACGGAAAAATGCGACCACCAGCATGAAGAAGATACCGAAAAACATCATGTATTCGGTGGTAAGGATGCTCAGCCCCTGCTTCGCGAGAACGAAGAGGGCCGCGCCGACCAGCGGACCAACGACCGTTGTCGTACCGCCGATGATGACCATCAGGACACCCTCGCCGCTCAACTGCCAACTCATGGAGTCCGGGTTGATGAAGTAGGTGTATTGAGCCTGAAGTATCCCGGCGACGGCGCACGTGACAGCGGCAATGATGAATGCGCCGACTTTATAGCTGCTCACGGCGTAACCCATGGCCGCCGCGCGTCGCTCGCTTTCCCGGATCGCGGCCAGGACGCTGCCGAAGGGCGACTCCACGATTCGCCGCATGGCAGCGACAGCGAGGACGGTAACAACCAGTACGTAGTAATAGAAGACAACCGGATTATCGTCGTTCAGACCGAGGAAAGTCATATCGGGTCGCGGTATGCCCGACATGCCATCCGACCCGTTGGTCAACCGGAGCTTGATCGCGGCACCGAAGAACATCTGCGAAAAGGCAAGAGTAATGAGCAGGAATTCGACGCCGCGGGTACGGGTGCAGACTGCGCCAATTCCGGCGGCCATTATTGCGACGACGACAAGCGTCACGGGCACCGACAGCCACAAAGGCAGGCCTAGCACCGTGCTCCCGATTCCGATCTCGTAACCGCCTAGTCCCAGAAACATCCCCTGTCCCAGGGAGATAAGCCCGGTGGCGCCGACGAGCAGGTTGATGCCCGACGCAAAGATCCCCGCAATCATAATTTCGATTGCGAGCGTCGTGGCGTAGGAGGCCGACTGCCAGGGAAGCGCTAACGCCCCCATCATCGCCGCGGTCGCCAGGACAAGCGTGGCCCGCCGGACCTGAGATGCGAGAGTGATCCCTTCGCGCGCCGTCGACGTCCTCGCGATTGTGACCTCGTCGCTCATGCCACGCGCTCCACATTGCGGAACAAGCCTTGCGGCCGCACGATCATGACGCCAATCAGAAGAGCATAGATTGCGAACATCTCGACATCAGGCAGATATGCCTGCGACATCGCATTCGTCATTCCGACGACGAGCGACGCATAGAAGGAACCCCGGAGATTACCGAGGCCGCCGACTACCACGACGACGAACGTCTCCACGACGATGGTGATGCCCATCTGTGAATAAACGCTCGTAAGCGGAGCCGCGATGACGCCGGCAAGCCCAGCCAATGCTGCTCCGAGCCCGAAGACGACCGCGAACAGCGCGTTGATATTCACGCCGAGCGCCGTCACCATAGCGCGATTGTCGACGCCTGCCCGCAACGTCGCGCCAAGTAGCGTCCTATCGAACACAAAAGTCAGCCCGACGGCGACGGCGAGGCCGACGCCGATGATAAACAGCCGGTACACGGGATAGGATATGCCGAGCAGATTGACGTGGCCCGACAGCGTCACCGGCGTCTGTATCGACAAGAACGCGGATCCGAACAACCATTCGACCGCTCCGGCCGTCGCAAAGAGCAGGCCGAACGTCAGCAATGCCAAGTCAAGATGAGTGGACCGACCGCGTTCGGCCAGCGGCTGCAGCACCATCGACTGGAGGCCGACGCCGACCAGGAACGGCAACAGGGGCCCGACAAGCAATGCGAGCCAGAATGAACCTGTGTAGCTCCCGACAACGACGCCGCAGTAGGCTCCCAGCGTGAAAAAGGCCCCATGCGCGAGATTAAGAATGTTCATCAAGCCGAATATCAGGGTGAGGCCCGCGGCAAGGAGGTACACGAGCATACTGAGCTGCAGGCCATTCAGTACCTGTGTGAGGAAAACCTGCATCGGACTGTACTCTCACTGAACCTGGCTCAGAAGGACTTGGTACAACCCGGCAAATCCTCGGCGCCGGCAAACTCGTCCACATAGGTCGGAAGAAGATTGCCGGCCGAGTCCTTTTTGATCTTCACGACGTACACCTTCTCGAGCAGCGCGCTGTTGGTCGCATTGAACCTGACTTTTCCGCGCGGCGAATCGAAGACCAGGCTCCGCATCGTGGCGATGAACTGGGATTTGTCAGCCGGCATCTTGCCGCCCAGCTTTTCCAGCGTGAGCATGATCGCCTTTCCGTTGTCGTAGCCGAGTTCGGCGTTGACTTCGGGTTCCTGTTTGAACATCTCGCGGTATTCGGCGACGAACTTCTCGTTCGCCTCCGTCTTGGCAGTAGGCAGGTAGGTCGTGATGAATTCCGGTCCGACAATGAGGTCGCCGAGGTCCGACCTGTTGAGCTGGTCATATATCCAGTGGTCGCCCACCAGCGGGAGCTTCTCGCGCAGGCCAAAGTCGGCATGCTGCTTGACCAGTTGGACGGCTTCGGCACCGGCGTAGAACGAATAGATGATTTGTGCGCCGGAATTGCTCGCCTGGGTTAGTGCGGCGGCCCAATCCCTTGTTTTCTGGAATGGCGTCCAGATTTCCTGAACGACCTTGCCGCCAGCCTCCTCGAACCCGCGTTTGAATGCGTCGAGGAATGAATGTCCAGCAGAGTAATCGGGCCCCATGATGACCGCAGTGTGGATGCCGTGGCTCGCCCAGTATTTGCCTGAATTATATTGGAACCCGTTTGCGCTGAACGAAGTACGGGCGACGTAGGGACTGCAGAATTTGGCCGTGATCTCGTCCGCAAAGGCGTTCGCAAGAACAAGTGGCTCGCTCGCCTTGTCGGCCAGGCCTGAAACGGCGATGCCAACGCTGGAGCTGACTATCCCCGCCACTAGATCGACCTTCTCAAGTTGGACGAGCCGATTGAATTGCTGGACGCCAACGTTTGGCGTCAATTCATCATCTGCCCGGACGACCTCGATGCGGCGGCCCGCAATGCTGTTTCCGTATTCGGCGAGAGCGACCTGGAAGCCTCGATCAATTCCTTCGCTCGGAACCGCATAGACGCCCTTGTAGGGAAGCATGAGGCCGATCTTCAGGGGTGGCAGATCTTCTGCGAATGCCAGCTGCGCCGTAGTGCACAGGGCAAATAGGATTGCAGCCGAAAGCGCGCCTGTATTCTTCATCCGAGTCCTCCCGCGGTTCATCGCCCGGCGGCACCCGTCTTCCGCGGGTGGGCAGCCGTGGCTGATGTCTAGAAGGACGCGTAGTGCAATACTTCCGTCGAAGCGCCAGCATTTGCCAAAAAGCGCCGTAAGCCGAGCTGGGTACCGCTACGACAGCCGGCTGCGGCGAAATGCCGAAGGAGTCATGCCGGTCGCGCGCCGGAACGTGGTGGAGAAGTGCTGTGAATGGCTGAAGCCGGATGCACAAGCGATACCCGTAAGATCCTCGTCTGAACCGATCAGGCGGCGCTTGGCATCCTCTATTCGCTGGCCCAGCACGTGCTGATGCGGGGTCGTCCCCATGCTTGCCTGGAAGGCCCGGAGAAAGTGACGCTTGCTCAGCCCGGCAACACCGCACAAATCTTCGAGCGAAATCGGCTCCGCCAGGCGAACCTCGATGTACTCGTCGAGCCGCCGCAACACCCGCGCACTCAAGCCACCGCGCGACACCACCTTCTCCGCGTCAGTGACCTGGGTGACCCGCGCCAAATGAGCCAGAGCCTGCGTCCCCCACCCTTCGGCAAAAAGACCAAACACATTGTCCGGCGCGAGAGCCTCCCGGCAAAGCTCGGCCAGGCCTCTGGTCAACTGTTCATGTGCAAAGCCCACAAGCGGACGATCGATATTGGCCTTCAGTCGCGCCTGTACGAACCCCGGATCGAGAAATACGACAACGTAGTCGAGCGAAGGCCCGACGCTCCACTCACCCTGGATCTCCATGCCCGCCGGAAAGAGGGCAAGACTGACATTTCCGTTGAACTGATGGGCCGCACTGCATCCGTCGATCTTGCCCCGTAGATTTTCAGCGCCCTGTCGGAACCAGAACAGCGTGACCTCGGGCTGTCGGAAATGCCACTCCATCTTGGGCCGGGAGGTTCGGCGCAAGACCTCGATCCGCATCGTCTCGGTATTGGTAATGCTCGACGAAACGAGATCACCACCCACCATTCGGACGAATGAATTGGACGCCTGAAGCCCGGTCATGGCTTCTCTCCTCTGGGCGGATCCTTCTTCGGGACCGTTATCTTGGGTTCCTATTTAGAATGCACAATATTTGCATAATAATCCAAGCGATTTGTGGACAAATAAACTACCATTCACAGCTTAAATACACTAATCGAACTGACCCTTCCCTGTTCGGTCGATTTGCGGATCGAGCGGTTTTCCCGGTGAAGAGCTAGGAGGTGCAAGCCGGATTTTGTTCGGAAAGCGCTTCTTGGTCTTTTAGAGGCCGCATTCGGCAGACCGGACGACGAGTTTAACAACGCTTCACGCTGGGACTGATAGGAGGATCGAGTTGTCGGATCGGCGCTGCGATCATTGGATGCTTCCGACGAAGATCCGATTCCATTTCGGGCTTATTAGAATTTCGTTGACGCAGACATGCTTCGGCATGTTCGCGACGAAAGCGATGGTTTTGCCGAGATCCTCGGTCTGCAGCATCTTCGCCATTTCTTCCTCGCTCGGCGGTACCGGTCTCATCCTCATGATAGGGGTCGCAACTTCCGCGGGGCAGAGGCAGCATGCGCGCAGCCCATTTTGGAATTCGTCCATATTGAACGAATGCATAAGGGCGACCACCGCGTGCTTCGTTGCGGTATAGGCCGGCCCGGTCATCTTCGACACCATTCGGCCCGCCCACGAAGCCACGTTGATGATGCTACCGTCCTTTTGAGCGCGCATCGCCGGCAAGACGGCTCGCATGCAGTAGAGGAGCCCGTTCAGATTTATGTCGACGATCTGATCCCACCCTTGAACATTCATGTCGGCCCAACTGCGCTTCGGAAGATTCAAACCCGCACAATTGACGAGAAGGTCGATCCGGCCATGCTTTTCCAGGATCGACGTCGCGACCACATTCACGTTCTTTGCATCGCTCACATCCACCGGCAGACACTCGACCTCCCGGCCAGTTGCGACGATGCTCTTCGCGGCGTCCTTCAAGACTTCCAGCCGTCGCCTGGAAATAACGACCGTCCAACCGGATGCGGCCAGGGCTTCCGCACCTGCCAAGCCGATTCCGGTACCCCCGCCGGTTATCCAGGCGATACGTTTTTGGTCCTTGCTCATGTCGCCATTCCCTCGACGCTGATGCGTTTCATCTGCCGCTTTTCGGACGTCCCCCATCCGATCACTGTGGATACCTTTTTCTCAAATCGAGCAAGCAGCCGAGCTCAGTCGGTACAATTCTTCGCGTCAGCTTTAACGCCGGAGACATGCTCTGCAAGAGCCACGAGCTTGGCGTCAAGCTTTGACGCCGCTTCGGTGACATCTTCGCCCGGGAGATTGCTCATCAGCGTCGACGGCAAGTCGTAGGCGACGCGCGTCTTCCCGTCACCGTGCTGATAAATGAAGATGCGTACAGGCACATTCAGGCCCGCACCGACATCGTGCTGCAGCATCGTCCGAGCGATTAGAGGATTGCCCAGCACGACCATCACCGCTTTCGCCTTTTGACCGATCGTAGCCAGCCAGCTTCCGTGATCGATGACATCGAAGCGCATGAAGCCGCTCGACCCTTCGCGGGCCTTGAATATCCGCTCGAAATCCTCCGCCGAATGGGCGGTTTTCGCGACCTGGCCAAATCCCTCTTCGATCGAGCCCGTCGTTTGGTAAAGCGCGTGCATTACTTCTTCAAAGGAATGTCTGCTGACGTGCTCGTGGTGTTCGACTTTCAGCACCTGGATCATGTGAGTTTCCCTTTTTCTCCGTCGTTGCCAAAAATGAACCTGTGGGTCACTCGTCGAACGGTGCCGCAGACATAATCTGCGATGACGTCGGGATTGGCTGACCGTGCAACGTGCATCCCGCGCTGCGCGCGACGTCGTCGGTCCAGGTCAACACCTGAGCGCCCGGATTGTGTCGACAGTGCTCGACCAAAAGGTTTCGGAATTCCGTCTTGAATTTCATCCGAGGATATTTTCCGAATATTTCCTCGACCAATTGCCGCGGCACCTGATCAAGACCCAGTCCCAAGAAATCGAGCCCGGCCCCGAAGTGGACCAGCGCTATCTCATCCGCAAGCCAACTCGCGATTCCCGGCGAGGTGTGTAGCGCGATCGCCTCCCAAACCAGATCGGCGCGCTCCGGGGACACCTGATGCTTCGCACAGAATTCGCGAGCGGCATCGGCACCATCCACCTCGAAACGGTTGTCGCGGCGGTAGGGAGGAATGAGCCCGAGGTCATGCAAGATCGCACCGCAAAAGGCGGCTTCCTCATCAACCACCGAGCGCCCGAGACCCTTGATCGCGAGGTAACCGAAGACGTACGTCCGCATACAATGGCTGCAGAGAAACTGGGGTGAACTGGACTCCAACAGGTCGATGGCAGCACCACACAGTGCCGTATCCGGAATCGTAATACCGGCCACCGATTTCAAACGTGCCAACGTCATCGTGAGCTCCCTGGTAGACGGTACATCAAATTCTGTTTCCAAATCGCGCGCGTGTTACAGGAGAACAATCATCAGACAAGACTGTCCGAATATCTAAAATGGCAACCAGGTTCGCCGGTCACGATCGCATCAACCAACACCTGGGCAATTTTTGAAGCGGGATTGACGTTAAATCCCTTCGGAAGGACCGGAGCAAGAAAGTGTGAGAGCATCAGCGCGATGCTCTCTCCGAGACGAAATGCATCGCGTTCTCCATCGATCATGGCGGGCCGTACGATAGTGAGCGACCTAAAGCCTATCTTCTGAATGTCTCGCTCTAACTCGCCTTTTGTTTTTGGGTAAAAGAACGACGAATCGACGGATGCTCCAATGGCCAAGACGAGTGCGAAGTTCTGTGCTCCTTGTTCGTATGCTTGTCGCGCAAACGCCAGAGGCAAATCATAGTCAACCGAACGGAATGCTTCTTTTGATCCCGCCTTCTTGCTAGTTGTGCCCGTTGCACAGATTACGGCCTTGGGTCTCCAGTTTGCCATCTCCGGCAAAAGTTCCTCCAGCTTTGGGGCCACCGGGTTCATCAGTCGATCCTGCGTTGGCAACGGTTTCCGAGTTGGCGCTATGACCTGCGTGATCACCGGCCGTGCCAGGACCTGGGTCAACGCATTTCGTCCCACCAACCCCGTGGCTCCGAGTACCAAGACTTTCATCGGCCACCCGCGGAAGAACATTGCATTCGCTGGTTCTATCGTCTCAATACTCAAACCACCCCGCCAGCGCCCGGTTCTTTTCGTCGGTGAAGGGTGAGTAGAGATGATCGATCGCGGCGTCGGGCGGAGAGATCAGCATCGACTTCGCATGGGTGAGCGCGTCGAAACCGTATTTCCCGTAGTAGTGGCCCATCCCGGCCGATCCCGTGCCGCCGAACGGCATCGACTCGACGAATAGGTGAACGTTCACCATGTTCACCGCTCCGCCACCGAACGACAGCTGGCCAATGAATTGGTCGATGGTTTTCTGGTCACGGCTGAAGATGAAACCGGCGAGCGGACTTGATGTCGCTGCCATCCGCGCCATCGCCTCGTCGAAGGACTTGTAGGTCAGGATCGGCAGGATCGGACCGAAGATTTCGTCCTCCATGATCTTGTCATCCCACGTGATGGGATAGAGAAGCGTCGGGTCGAGGTAGCTCGCCTCCGGATCCGACTTGCCGCCGGCGATCACCTTCGCAGGATCGATGAGCGAAGCCAACCGTTTCACCGCTTTTGCATTGATGATGCGCGAATAGTCGGAATTGGATTTCGGGTCATTGCCAAAAAGCTCGACCAAGGCCTTCTTGGCCTCGGTGACGAATGCGCTCGCGACGGACTCGTGAACGTAGGCATAGCCCGGCGAGGTGCACCATTGACCACCCCAAGCCATCGCGCCCCAAACGATCTTCTTCGCCGCGTCGGGAATGTTGGCAGTCTGGTCCACGACCGCCGGGTTCATCCCGCCGAGTTCGAGCAGGACCGGCGTCAGGGTTTCCGCCGCCGCACGTGCGACGATCTTTCCAACGAAGGTGCTGCCGGTAAAGAAAATGAAGTCGTTAGGCAGCTTGAGGAGCTCGGTGTTTTGCTCCTTACCGCCGGCCACAAAAGTCACGGCACCCGGATCGAAATATTTCGGGATGAGTTCCTGCAGCACTTCGGTCGTTGCCGGGAGCGCTTCACTCAGCGTGAGAATGCAGGTGTTGCCGGCCGCGAGCGCCGTGAGCGCTGGGCGGATCAGCAGGAGCAACGGTCCGTTGAACGGGCCGATGATCAAAGCCACGCCATACGGCTCGCGATAGATCATCCCCTTGTAGCCGGCTTTGGCCAGGAAGCGTGGCACTGGCGCTTCGACCGGCTTCATCCACTCTTTCAGTTGGCTCTTCTGAACTTCCGACTCGCCAGCCGACGCTGCGGTCTCGAAGATGTATTCCTGCGAAGCGGTCTTGAAGTCCTTGGCCATCGCCTTCTGGAAACGCCCCTCGTTCTCCCTGATCATGCGGGCCATGCGGTCGAGCTGATCGACGCGCCATTCGTATGTGCGGGTGACGCCTGTGGCGAAAAGTGCCTTCTGCGCGTCGAATATTTTCTGGAACCGGTTCATTGCGTCCTCGCTGAATGTCAGGTTTTCCGTCGAATTTCCGTCTCTCGAATGCCGACGCCGTGCGTCGCAGCTGCTCGATAGGTTGAGCTTTCCCGTCGTTCGACGGAAATTCCTTACAATGCGCTCGCCGTGATGGCGTTGATGGCGGTGTTGTCCCAATAGCAATCCAGGCGCGTGATCTTGCCGGCCGTGTCGTAGCGTATGATGTAAGCGTGGGCGATACGGTCGGACTTGCCTTTCGTCACAAGGCCAGGGACATCCGCGGGCATCGCACCGCCGAGTAGCGCCTGTACGACGACGATGTTTCCTTCGGCCTGGATCATCTCGTCGACCTCGACTCCGAAATCCGGCACGGCCCCCAGCAAGCCGCGCCAGATCTGTTCAAGGCCGCCTCGGATCGGCATGACGCTCTTCTTGCCATAGGGAAGATAACGTCCTTGCGCGCCATCGGCGCAAAGGGCCAGCATGCCGTCGACGTCATGAGCATCGTAAGCCGTGAAGAATTTTTTGGTGATTGCCTTCAAGTCCAGGCTGTTACTCATTGTGACCTCCATCGGGGCTGTTGGTGCTGGCGACGCCGCCTAGACCATGGTGAGAACGATCCTGAAGCGCGCCTGTCCTGACATCATCCTGGCGTAAGCTTCGGCGGCCCGTTCGAGCGGCATGGTTTCGACCATGGCGGCGACATCGCTGAGCGCGCTGAATTTGAGCGTCGCGTCGCCAGCCGCCGGTGTCCCCGTCAGCGCGCCCTTGACGCCCACGCCCTTGAAGAGGAGTTCAAACGCCGACAGCTCGATCGGCTCGTCGGTCGCGCCGAGTGAAATCACGACCCCGCCGCGTCTAAGGCCACCGACTGCTGCGGCGACGGCCTTGCCGCCCGATGCGGTCGCCACCACCACCGAGGCGCCGCCAAGCGCCTCGAGCGCCTTCGCGACATCAGAGGTGGCGCCATCGATATAATGGTGCGCGCCAAGCTTCTTCGAGAGCTCGGCTCTGTCAGCGCCGTGGTCGATAGCGACCACCTCAAATCCCATATGACGGGCGTATTGCACACCAAGGTGGCCAAGCCCGCCGACCCCGAATATCGCGACCAGGTCGCCCGCTCGCGCGGGGGAATTCCGCAGGGCGCTGAACGTCGTGATGCCGGCACACAGCAGCGGCGCTGCGTCGACCGATGACAATTCGTCCGGCACGGACATCAAACCGCTCGCTTTGGCGATCATCACCTCCGCGTAGCCGCCATCATGCTGTACGCCGGTGAAAGCCTGGTTTGTGCAGTTCACGAGATCGCCGTCGCGGCAGTAATCGCAATACCCACAATTGCCGCCAAGAAAGCCTACGCCGACACGTTGGCCGACGTGCCAGCCTTCGACGCCAGGGCCGATGAAATCGATCTTTCCGACCGCTTCGTGGCCAGGCACTCGCGGAACTGGATCGGCAAGAGCCCATCCACTGTTATGGCGTCCGAATGGCACACGCCGCAGGCTTCGACGCGGACGCGGACGTGGCCCGCGGGCGGATCAAGCAGTGGCTTTTCGGCTAGTTCAAGCTTGCCTTTGCTCACTACATGGACTGCGCGATAGGTGGACATGTTGTTCTCCACTTCTCTTTTCGGTGCTCGTTGCTAAAGTTCGGAATTCTAGCGAGGTGACACGATCTTCGACCATGCCATTGGCCCCACCTTCCGTGCCAAAATACGAGTTGGTGCGGTTTGAGCGTCTTCCGATCGGCCGGCACGACCATTCCAGAGACATCGCGAAGCTACGGGATCGGACGTGCGCTCTCTCGCCTTAGAGATCGTTGCTCGGCTTGGGAAAGACTTTGAAGGTTGGCTCTGCGCTTGCAGGACATGAGGGGATGATGCAGCCGGCAGCTGCACTGTTACGAATGCGTACCCTCGCTACCTTCAAGACACAGCTTTGCAGTCCGAGAAGCGGCTGGCGCTGCCGATCCGAGGTTCTGGTTTCGGATCGTGGTGACGGTCGCCCGCCTAACTCACGACTGCTTGACGCTTTCGATAGCGCACCGACCCGCGCGGCCAGTTACGACCCGCGGCCAACCGGGCTGAACATAGGATTGCCGCTCGCCGTCGTGGATGCGGGCACTTCTTCCTGCAACACATCCCAGTGCTCAACCAGCTTGCCGTTCAACACGCGAAAAATATCGACCGCAACCATCGGTTTCGGTCCCCACCCGACATAGCGGCCGTGCACCATGACCAGATTGCCTTCGGCCACGACCATGCCGGGTTCGTAGGAAAAATCCTTGCTCAAGCTGGCGATAAGGCCGGGAATGGCTGCCCGACCGTTTGGAATGGCGGGATTATGCTGAATGTAATCGGGGGCGAAATAGCGCTCGGCCACGCTCGGATCCCGGTCGATGAAGGCGCCGGTCAACGCGCGAAGGGCGATCTGCTTTGCGTCTTCCATTGGTCACCCCAACATGCCCGCGGAGTCTACCAAGCCAGCCCATATCGGACCACGCCATTGGTCCCACGTTTCGTGCCAAAGATGGAATTGGAGCCGGTCTCGTGGTCGGGCCGGATCCGACCACCCTCACCTTCAAGGCGCGCAACATCGTCCCGCCTCTCTGTCCTTCAGCGCGCCGATCGAAAGCGGTTCCTGTAGGCGGTCGGACTTACTCCCAGGCGCCGCTGAAAGAGGCGGCGAAGGATTTCCGCGCTGGTGAAGCCGCAATGCCTGGCGATGGTCTCGAGTTGGTCTTCGCCATCCTCAATAGCGCGGCGCGCAGCATCGAGGCGCGCCCGTTCCACGAAGACGCCGGGCGGCACGCCGGCCTCCCGCTCGAAGTTGCGCACGAAGGTGCGTACGCTCATATGCGCACGTTCTGCAAGCGCCTCGATGGTGAGATCGGTATCGAGGTGGTCTAGAATCCAGCGCTGCAGTTCGGGGATTGGACCATCGCCATCAAGCTGGGCCGCAAGATGGGCGCTGAATTGAGACTGCCCCCCGGGCCGCTTGAGGAAAACCACGAGTAGCCGGGCAGTCGCAAGCGCAACATCGCGCCCGAGATCGTCCTGCTGTGCCTGTCGTAAATTAAATCCGAACATATTGGTGGTGCAGCCCGCCCAGGACCGGGCGGCAAAGAATGGTCCCGGCCAGTTTGACGGCGCGCGAGACCGGCGCATCCTTCTCCAAAGATAAATGCGTCCTTATCTCGTTGTGATATTTCATGTACGACAGCAGGACATGACGGAGGTGTCGCTCGCCGAACACAACAACGTGGTCAAGGCACTCCCGTCGGATCGAACCGATCAGCCGTTCGGCATATCCGTTTTGCCATGGGGAGCGCGGCGATGTCGGCCGGTCACGAATGCCCATTGATCGAAGTCTTCGGATGAAGACCTCACCATAGGCCCCATCCCGGTCACGGATCAGGTAGCGGGGAGCCTGTTCCCAACCGCATGCTTCCGTGACCTGATTTGCGATCCATTCTGCAGTGGGGTTAGCTGTGACGCCAAACCACAAAATTTGTCGTCGGCCGTGCCCCATGATCAGCAATCCATAGAGCAGGCGAAACGAGATCGTCGGCACGACGAACAAATCCATCGCCGCGATGGCGTCGGCATGGTTATGAAGAAACGTCTTCCAGCCTTGCGACGGTGGCCCTCGTCTCTTCACCATATACTTGGCCACGCTCGTCTGGCCGATATCGATGCCGAGCTTAAGCAGCTCTCCGTGGATCCGCGGCGCTCCCCACAACGGGTTGGCGATGCTCATCTCGCGGATAAGCTTGCGTATCTCTGTCGGTAAGGTTGGTCGGCCACCACGACGTCGTGACCTCCAGCGCCAGTACGATCTGAACCCGGCGCGGCGCCACTTTATAACGGTATCTGGCTTCAAAACCGCCAGAGCGTTTAGGACTGTTGGCGCCAATCCATACAGCCCGGCAAAGATCAAGCGGTCCATGGCGCTGAACGTCTGCCTCTTGGGCGAATGCCGTCTCAGTATGTTAATCTGATGCCGAAGGACCAGGATCTCGGCTGCCAACGAGGCCCGCGATCGGAACAATAATACCAATGCCGACCAGATCAGGCTGCAAGCTTCTCTCATAAGATAGAAACATTGCGCAATTCGGCTTCACTTGCCAGCCGAATTAGGTTTCCGACAGGGACAGGGTTCATCCCGCCGAGTTCGAGCAGAACCGGCGTGAGGTTTTTCGCTGCCGCCTGCGCAACGATCTTCCCGACAAAGGTGCTGCCGGTGAAGAAAATGAAGTCAAACGAGAGCTTCAGGAGCTCGGTGTTTTGCTCCTTGCCGCCGGCCACTATGGTCACGGCGCTTGGATCGAAATATTTCGGGACAAGGTCGAGTAGCACTTTCGTCGTTTCCGGGAGTGCTTCACTCAGCGTGATAATACAGGTGTTTCCGGCCGCGAGCGCCGCGAGCGCCGGGCGGATCAGCGGGAGCAAAGGTCCGTTGAACGGTCCGATGATAAGCGCCACGCCGTAAGGCTCGCGATAGATCATCCCCTTGTGGCCGGTTTTGGCCAGGAACTGTGGCACCGGTGCTTCGACCGGCTTCATCCACTCTTTCAGCTGGCTCTTCTGGACCTCGCTCTCGCCAGCCGATGCCGCTGTCTCGAAGATGTATTCCTGCGAGGCTGTCTTGAATTCCTTCGCCATCGCCTGCTGGAAGCGCGCCTCGTTCTCCCTGATCATGCGGGCCATGCGATCGAGTTGGTCGACGCGCCATTCGTAGCTGCGTGTGACCCCGGTGGCGAAGAGCGCCTTCTGGGTGTCGAATATTTTCTGAAATTGATTCATCGGAACCTCCGCCAGACGTCAGAATCACAGACTTTCTCTCAGCGACGCGACGCGGTACGCCGCATCTTCTCGACAGGACGTCTTCGCGTGCGCTCACAGAACGCTCGCCTTAATGGCGTTGATGGCGGTGTTGTCCCAATAACAATCCAGGCGCATGATTTTGCCCTCAGCGCTGTAGCGGATGATGTAGGCGTGGGCGATGCGGTCGGACTTGCCTTTCGTTACAAGGCCAGGGACATCCGCCGGCATGGCGCCGCCGAGCAACGCCTGCACGACGACGATGTTGCCTTCGCCCTGGATCATCTCAACTACCTCGACTCCGAAATCGGGCACTGCTCCCAGCAGGCCGCGCCAGATTTGTTCAAGGCCACCCCGGATCGGCATGTCGCTTTTCTTGCCGTAAGGAAGATACCGTCCTTGCGCGCCGTCAGCGCAAAGAGCCAGCATGCCGTCGACGTCATGACCGTCGTAGGCGGCGAAAAACTTTTCGGTGATCGCCTTCAGATCTAGGCTGCTGCTCATATAACCCCCTTGGGCTGCTGTTGATGGCGGTGAGGCCTACACCATGGTCAGGACCATCCGAAAACGGGCTTCGCCCGACATCATCCGCGCATAAGCTTCCGCCGCCCGTTCGAGCGTCATGGTCTCGACCATGGCGGCGACGTCGCTCATCGCACTGAATCTGAGCGTCGCATCGCCCGCCCGCGGGGTGCCCGTCAGGGCGCCGTCGACGCCAAGTTGCTTGAAGAGAAGCTCGAACGCCGACACCTCGATCGGCTCATCGGTCGCACCGAGCGAAATCACCACGCCACCGCGCCGCAGGCCGCCGAGGGCAGCGGCCACTGCCTTGCCGCCCGACGCCGTGGCCAGCACCACCTGTGCGCCGCCAAGCTTTTGCAGCTCTTTTGCGACGTCGGCTGCGGAGCTGTTCAAATAGTGATGCGCGCCCAGCTCTTTCGAAATATTGGCGCGGTCGTCGCCGCGGTCGATCGCCACAACCTCGAAACCCATGTGACGCGCGTATTGCACGCCGAGATGACCAAGTCCGCCGACGCCGAACACCGCGACCAGGTCTCCTGCCCGCGCCGGCGCGTTTCTGAGCGCGCTAAAGGTCGTAAGGCCAGCGCATAACAGGGGCGCCGCATCGACCGAGGAGAGGTCGTCCGGCACGGCAATCAAGCCACTCGCCTTGGCTATCATCATCTCGGCGTAGCCGCCATCGTGCTGCACACCGGTGTAGCCCTGGTTGGTGCAGTTCACGAGATCGCCGTCGCGGCAATAGTCGCAGTATCCGCAGTTGCCGCCGAGAAAGCCGACGCCGACCCGTTGGTCCAGCTTCCAGCCCTCAACGCCCTCTCCGATCGCGTCGATCCGGCCGACCGCTTCGTGGCCGGGCACCCTCGGCCACTCGATTGGCAGGACTCCCTCCACGGTCGCGGAGTCGGAATGGCAGACGCCGCATGCTTCGACGCGGATGCGAACATGACCGGCTGATGGATCGAGCACTGGCTTTTCGGTCAGCTCCAGCTTTCCAGGACTGACCGCCTGCACTGCGCGATAGGTGGATTTTTTCCCCACTTTATCCCTCCGCTGTCCGTTGCTGCAGAGAGAATCCTAGCGGGCCAACACCCCCGCAGACCATGCCATTGGTCCCACGTTTCGTGCCAAATCTGCGAGCCGGTGCGGTCGCGCGCGCGTTCAGGTCACAACGCTCTTGGCGATGGCGATGCTAACGGGGCCGCGCGGCGACGAAGCAGCCACAATGGTCGGCCGTCACGTCCCGCCGCGAAGCGGACTGAACATAGGGTTACCGCTCGCTGTCTTGGACGCGGGCACTTCTTCCTGCATCACGTCCCAGTGCTCAACCAGCTTGCCATTCACCACGCGGAAAATATCGACAGCGATCATGGGTTTCGGTCCCCAGCCGACATAGCGGCCGTGCACCATCACCAGATTGCCCTCCGCCACGACCATGCCGGGCTCGTAGGAAAACTCCTTGCTCAAGCCGGCAATCAGGCCAGGAATGGCTGTCCGACCGCTGGGAATGACGGGATTATGCTGAATGTAGTCAGGGGCAAAATAGCGTTCTACCACGCTCAGATCCCGGTCGATGAAGGCGCCGGTCAAAGCACGAAGGGCGATGTGTTTCGCGTCTTCCATTGGTCCGCTCCATCGCTCAATGTTGGAGACGGAATCTACAGGGCCTGCGACACCCCGGACCATGCCATCCGTCCCACGTTTCGTGCCAAATATGGGATTGGAGCCGGTCTCGCGGTCAGGCCGGGAATCGACCACCCTCCACTTTCAAGGACACACAACATCGTCCCGCCTTTATGCCCTTCAGCGCACCGATCGAAAGCGCTTCCTGTAAGAGGTCGGGCTCACGCCCAGGCGTCGCTGAAAGAGGCGACGAAGGATTTCGGCGCTGGTGAAGCCGCACCGCTTGGCGATGGTCTCGAGCTGATCCTCGCTATCCTCAAGAGCACGGCGCGCTGCATCGAGGCGGGCGCCTTCTACAAAAACGCCGGGCGGCGCACCCGCCTCTCGCTCGAAGTTGCGGGCGAAATTGCGTGGACTCATATGCACTCGTTCTGCAAGCGCTTCAACTGTAAGATCAGTATCGAGGTGGTCGAGAATCCAACGCTGCAGTTCGGCGATAGGCCCGTCGCCATCGAGCTGGGCTGCGAGATGAGCGCTGAACTGCGACTGGCCCCCGGGGCGCTTGAGGAACAGCACCAGCAGCCGGGCGGTTGCAAGTGCCACGTCGCGACCGAGATCGTCCTGCACCAGCGCTAGGGCGAGATCCATCCCAGCGGTCATGCCAGCGGTCGTGTAGAAGCGGCCGTCTCGCAGAAAGATCGGATCGGGATCGACCTTGATCGTCGGATAGCGCCGCGCCAACTCATCGCAGAAGGCCCAATGCGTCACGGCGCGGCAACCATCTAGCAAGCCGGCTTCCGCGAGCAGGAAAACGCCGGTGCAAATTCCGCCCACCCGGCGAATTCCTCCGGTGGACTGCCTGAGCCAGTCGACACAAGGCCGGGAGGCAGGGTTGTTGATCCCGGGCGAGCCCGCCACGATCAGGGTATCGAGCTCGAAAGGTGCTGCCGTCGCAATCGAGCGCGTCGCGTTCAAGCTAACACCACAAGATCCGTCAATCGCTCCGACGTGCTCGGACCAGATTTCGACCTGGTACGGTTTAGCGCACCGTGGTGAGCGCTCGGCAAGAACGAGATTGGCGGCGGCAAAGACTTCGAGCGGCCCGACAGCATCGAGCAACGCGACACCCGGATAAGCGAGAATAGCCACGTGCCGTGGTTCGAACTCGCTTGCGGGGGCGTGCCTGATGGGTTGATGTTTCATGGTGGAGCTGCGCCGACCATGATGTATCCCGCGTTGCTGACAGCGAAATCGATCTTGCCAAATGCGTCAAATGCCTCGTCGACGACCGATACGATCTCCCTCGGGTTTGTAACATCGAGGATCGAGACACGAAGGCAATTTCCGTATCTCTCTTTGAGATCGTCCAATGCCGAAGGCTTTCGCACCGTAGCCACGACATTGTCTCCCCGTTCAAGCGCGAGCTCTGCCAAAATGCGGCCAAAGCCGCTGTTCGTTCCCGTGATCAGCCAGTCGTTCGCCACTTCAGAGCTCCCTTTTCAAATTGACGATGCGGTGAATGAACCTCTTGTTCGGGGCTTCGCGTGACCCGCTTTAATGAAGCTGCTGTCTAGGCTGGATAAGCGGTTGAAAGCATCTGGGAGCGGGCGGGAATGTCGATCGCGTAACGGTATTCCGCGCCTCGCTGGATAGCTCCATCGAGTCTCTCAGTTCGTGCGGCTGAAACCGCCGCGGGGTCCCGGCCCCGCCACGAAGCTGCCTCAGGTCTTTGAGTATCCTATCGGTGGCCTTCCGCTCGCACCGCAACGCGAGGCCGACGATTTTGCAGACGTCGGCGCCAGCAGCATCCTGATTGTCGACTTCCGTCATTGTGCTCAGGCCGAGATATGCGCCCGCTGCGCGAGACCGTGGCCGAAGGAGATGTTCTCGCCCGGCAATTCGTAGAACATAACGAGAAGATCGTCCGGCCGCAGGCCGACCTTCTCGACGACGAGCCGGTTGAGCGCAGCGAGCAGCGCCAGACGCTTCTCCTTCGGACGACCCGAGATAAAGGTCAGTTCGAGCAAGACGAGCCGCTCGCTGTACGTGCAACCGACGAAGGCGGGCGTATGCACGAACCGTCCCTTGGGGAGCACATAGGTGACGCGGAAGTAGTCCTCGGGCGGGACCGAGAGGACTTCCTCCAGGGCGGCCTGCACGGCCAACCCGATTGCGGAAAGCTCGCGATCGTCGAACGCACCTTCGTGAACGTGAATCTTGGCTACCGGCATTTCAAAATCCTCCTTCGGTTACGGCAATGTCCCAGAATTCGCCGACGAGCCCGACTTTACGGAAAATTTCGCCGGCTTCGCGCACGGTCCACTTTCGCCAGTCCGGATCGGCATAACGCGCGTACCATCGTCTGCCGAGGTCCATGATCTGCGATATCGGCGCAACGGCACCGAACGGAATGCCGTGGCGCTCGCTCGGCGTCGCCGCCGACGAGCGCGGCGACTCCGCAGGCGCACCACATGCAAGTGGCCCACCATCCCCGGTCACCGCTCTCGACCCATGTCGCGGTCGGAGAGGCAGAGAACGGATGGATGACCCAGGGCTCGCAGACGTGCGTGTGCAGGACGACGCCGTGCGAGTTGGCGAGGCTTCGCAGAGCGCACCGGACGTCTTCGACCGGAACGCCGAGCCGCTCGGCGACCTCGCCCGAATTCGGAATGCGCCCGGTCGCCAGCAGCGGCTCCATGTACCGATAGTGGACCGCGGTCTCGATGTCGCCAGTCACGCTTCTTCCTCTCAGGCCGCGGCAGCAGCCGGGGACGCCTTGATCGCCTTGAGCAGCTCGGCAGTCGTCAGGATTTCGTGCGCGTAGGTCGGGCCATCGATGTTCAGAGCTGCATGATAGGCTTCGGGCGACCTGGCCGCGGTGGCGTCGCGCACGAGCGTGACGTGGAAGCCGAGTTCCATTCCGATGCGCGCCGTCGCCTCAATGCATGTGTTGGCGAGCAGGCCCACGCAGATGATCTTTTCCTTGCCGTAGCGCTTGAGCTGGTGCTCGAGATCGGTGTTCGGAAAGCCGCTCGACGCCCAGTGTTCAGTGACAACGATGTCGCCCTCCAGGACCTGAAAATCATCGTGAAAGGTGCCGCCCCATGTGCCTTTCGCAAAAGCCTGACGCTCGCCGGCGCCGAGTTGATAGGGCGACGGATACTTCCAGTTCACGTAATCGCCCGGTTCCCAGCGGTGATGGGGCACGTGATAGATCTTGATGCCGGCCTCGCGGGCCGTGCGCACAATGGTGCGCAGGTTGTCGAGAAGATTGACCTCCTTCGCCATGTCCTTGACCCAGGGCCAGAGCTTGCCGCCTTCGCTCAGGAAATCGTTGTAGAAATCGATGCAGAGAAGCGCCGTGATCTTGGGGTCGTAGGTCATGGTCATGATGTGTTCCTTCGTTGAAAGGGCACGCCTGAGGCTTCCAATAAATAGATAATGAATATAATCTATTTTGGCCAGTCACGATTGTTTGCAAGGCGGCGGTTTTTTCATCCGCCGACGCCGGCATACCGTCACGAATCTCGATGAGTTCGGAAAGGAACAACGATTATGGGTCGCTCATCGCACGAGCAGGCGCAGAAAAACCGGCAGAGGATCGTGGAGTGCGCCGCTCGCCTCTTCCGCGAGTTCGGCGTGGACAACGTCTCGGTAGCCGAGGTCATGAGCGCCGCGGACATGACGATAGGCGGCTTCTACAAGCATTTCGAATCTAAGGACACCCTGGTTGAGGAGGTCTTCTCTCTTACCTTCGAGCAATCCTCGGCTACTTGGCGCCAAGTTTCCGAACGCAAGTACGACGATCCAGGTCTCCGATCGGCCGCCATCGTCGACTACTATCTGAAGAAGAAAGGGGCCGATCACGCTTGTCCGATGATCGCCTTCGCGCCCCACGTGACGTCCGAGGCCGCCGACGAGTCTTCACGCCAATCCTACAGGAACGGGACGGAAGCCCTGTACTCGCAGTTTCTCGATCACCTGGCGAAGTCCGGCACGGCGAACGGCGCGTCGTCCGATCAGGAAGCCAAGGTCCTGTTCGCGGCGATGATCGGGGCAAAACTCCTCGCCCAAGCGGTGGGGGACGCGGAATGGGTCCGTTCGCTGAAGATCGCCGTAAAAGCTGAGGCCGCCCAAGGCGCGACCTCGCTGGACTGACGACAGTCCTCTGCTTCATCTCGACTATGGGGCCGTCACCAAGCTATCCCGGATCAATAAGGGTCTGCGCCGCCGCAAATCAAAGACGACTTACGGATTCTGTATTGACCCCTCATCGGGCCGCTGGGTGAAGGATTCGATCAATGGTGGCGAAGACGATGGCGACGTCACGATTCCACGGCCGCAGAGAATCGTGCCTATTGTCCAAGATTACAAGAACGCCTTGTTGCTCCGACCTGTGACGTCGTTCGACGAAGCCCAGATGGCAACACTCCAGCATGCGCTGATACGTGGAATTGAAATCATTGCGGAACTAGAAGAAGGCGAGCTGCTGGGCGAACCCATGCCCAAGCGCGACAAGCGAAATGCGATTCTCCTCTATGAGGCAACGGAGGGCGGCGCCGGCGTACTCAATCGTCTGGTGTCAGGTCCCGAGCGGATGGCCGAGGTCGCGCGCGAAGCGTTGCGGCTCATGCATTACGAGGAACCGCTCGACAGTACTCCGTTGAAGGAAACGGCCGATGCCTGTGTCGCAGGCTGCTATCGTTGCCTTCTGTCTTATTTCAATCAAACCGACCACGAATCAATCGACCGGCGCGACCCGGAGGTGGTCGATTTCCTGAGGTCCCTTATCGGTGCCAATTTGACGCAAGCCGAAACTGACAAGCGATCCGACGTTTGGACGACGGCAATTGAACGTTGGAAGCTTCCCCTGCCTGGCGGAAGGCAAATCGATGGAACCTTGTACCCATTGTATTGGGAGATGCACCGACTGCTCGCGGCGCCGGGCGCCGAAATCGACACGCATCGGCAGCGATGTGACGATCTTGGTATCGACCTTATTTCGCTGCCAGCGGAACCAGGTGAGTTTCCACCTGACGCATTGGTCGCCACCTTGGGGGCCTCCTGAGGGAAACGGCCCGCTTTTCTCCTGGCGATCTTATCGAAGCACGCGGCCGGGAGTGGGTAGTCCTGCCTTCGCCCGCCGAAGGGCTCCTGAATATTCGCCCGCTCTCAGGTTCCGAGGCGGACGCACAGGTGATCGCACCGGCGCTCGAACGGATGCCCGTTCGCCCTGCGCGGTTCGATACGCCGAAATTGGAGCAGTTAGATACCCAGGACGCCGCCCGCCTTCTGTCGGACGGTTTGCGTCTATCACTCCGGCGGGGGGCCGGCCCATTTCGCAGTGCCGCTCATCTAGGCGTGGAGCCGAGGGCATATCAGCTCGTGCCACTAATGATGGCGCTAAAGTTGACGACGGTACTCTTCTGCGGAGACCAGGTGCTGCTCGATGCAGGCGAACCGATCTACTACCTCGGGTCATATGCCGACTTCGTCGGCCCCTCGTTTTCGAAGCGCCATACGGATCTTCCATCCAGAGGCGACAACCGCGAGTGGATCGCTCATCGAGGAGCCGCATACGGTATCGAAGAGATCGAAAAGATGATCGCTGACTGCGCCGTGCCCCCTGACTTCGAACGAGCCTCGGGACGGATCGAGAGTTCTGGTCGAGCGACATCGGATTGACGGAGCGGCGCTCGCGTGCGCCAGGGCGCTGATCAGACATCTCGTTTGGAAAGCTCTGCTTCCGTCAGTGCACGGAGCCAGACTTCGGCAGCGGTTCGCGCACCTCTTTTCCGAACTCGGAGACCAGGAAGGGATCGACGAAGGGCTTTGCCGCCGCATATTGATCGAAATGACGTCGGCCGTTCCTCGCGAAGCGCGAAAGGACCTCAATTGGGAGGTCGAGGTCGCGGGAAACGTTCTGAAACGCCTGGAGAGGCTTTCCCCGCCGGCACTCGACGAAAAAGACGATGAGGCGCTCGGCGCGCTTGGCTTTTGAAAGTTTCCCGGCCGACGCCGCGATTTGATCCGCCACGCAACTTTGCTTCTGCCACCTTCGATGACGGCGAACTGAGCGCGCCTGATCACATCGCGCAGTTCCTAATGAGTTTCCGGCGGGAACCGCTCTTCTATGCGACGACCTGGAGCGCGGCGGAAGAAGACAGAAGACTTTCCATCGTCGTCGGACCATCGGACTTGGATAGGGAAAGCAAGTATGCCGTACATACAGCACCCGGCCCGCACTTTCGTGACATGTGCTTACGCCGAGGATTTGCGTTCGGCATTGAGGAGATCGGCGAAGGCGCCCGTGCCGTGCAGGCACGAGGATTTACACCATCCTAACCGATAACGGCGCCGAGTTCACTGACCGCTTTGCCGTC